>NZ_RCOG02000014.1 GCF_009663685.2 Cupriavidus sp. U2
GTATGCAAGCGAGGAGTACCAGGGATTGCTGGCGCGCCACGGCCTGGTTTGCAGCATGAGCCGGTCGGGCGATTGCTGGGATAACGCCGTAGCCGAACGCTTCTTCCTGAACCTGAAGATGGAGCGCGTCTGGCAAAGGCGGTACGCCGACCGCGCCGAAGCCCGGCGCGACATCACACAGTACATCGTGGGCTTCTACAACCCGGTGCGCTTGCATTCGACACTGGGCTACGCGTCGCCAACAGACTACGAGGACAAGTTCCAACAGACCACCCTAACACCTGTCTGAAAAAACTTGACCACTACAGGAGCAAACCAGGCAGCGGCAATCCAGCCGTCAGAACTGCGTCCGCATCCCGATCCGCACGCTGTGGCGCGTTCGCACACTGCCGCTTTGCTCCCCTCTCCCATGCAATGGGAGAGGGGTTGGGGGAGAGGGCATCGAGGCCCTGCTTGCCGACATGTCGTCAATGGAAGCACCGCGCCCTCTCCCCCGGCCCCTCTCCCGCGATGCGGGAGAGGGGAGCAAACCAGGCAGCCGCAATTCAGCGTCAGAACTGCGTCCGCATCCCGATCCGCACGCTGCGGCCGGGTAGTGGCGCGTTCGCACACTGCCGGTTTGCTCCCCTCTCCCATGCAATGGGAGAGGGGTTGGGGGAGAGGGCATCGAGGCCCTGCTTGCCGGCATGTCGTCAATGGAAGCACCGCGCCCTCTCCCCCGGCCCCTCTCCCGCCTGGCGGGAGAGGGGAGCAAAACCAGGCAGCCGCAATTCAGCGTCAGAACTGCGTCCGCATCCCGATCCGCACGCTGCGGCGCGTTCGCACACTGCCGTTTTGCTCCCCTCTCCCATGCAATGGGAGAGGGGTTGGGGGAGAGGGCATCGAGGCGCTGCTTGCCGACATGCCGTCAATGGAAGCGCCGCGCCCTCTCCCCCGGCCCCTCTCCCGCCTGGCGGAAGAGGGGAGCAAACCAGGCAGCCGCAATTCAGTGTCAGAACTGCGTCCGCATCCCGATCCGCACGCTGCGGCCGGGTAGTGGCGCGATATCGCGCAGGATCGACGTGGCGCTGCGTGCCTCGGTGTTGGTCAGGTTGTCGCCGCGGACATAGAACAGCGTCTGCGTGCCCGACAGCTTCATCTTGTAGGTCAGCGCCACACCCAGCATCGTGTACGCGTCGGTCGGCGTATCGCCGGTCGGCACACGGCTCTGGCGCGCATTCCAGTCCACGTTGACGCGGGCGCCCCACGGGCCGGCGGCGTAGACCAGCGACCCGCCCAGGCGCAGCGGGGACAGGCGCGGCAGCGGCTGGCCGTTGCTGCGGTTCTCGCCGTGGACGTAGTCGGCGCGCGCTTCGAAGTCGAGCGAATCGCTGGTGGTCAGCATCTTCTGCAGCAGGCGCGTCTTGCCTTCGGCCTCGAAGCCGTACAGCGTGGCGGGTACCCCCGCGTACTGGAGTTCGGGCAGCGCGCCGTCGCTGCCGGCGGCCACCACGTTGCCTTCGGCGTCGCGATAGCCGCCCGTGTTCAGCAGCGCCAGGTAGTTCTGGAAGCGGCTGTAGTACCCCGACACGCTGCCGCTATGGTTGCCCTGCTTGAAGCGCATGCCAAGGTCGATCGACGTGGCGCGTTCCTTGGCGGCGTTCGGGTCGCCCACTTCGAACGATCCCGTGGCCAGGTGCGGGCCGTTGGCGTACAGCTCGTAGAACGTGGGCGCGCGCTCGGTGTACGACAGGTTCGAGGTGACCGTCCAGACCGGGTTGAGCTTGTAAAGCAGGCCAGCCGATGCGCTGCCGGCGTTGAAGCTGCGCTCGGCATCGCTGAAGCGGTCGTTGCCGTTGGCGCTGGACTTCACCTTGCTGTGGTCCAGGCGGCCACCGAAGTTCAGCTTCAGGTCGCCCGACGGGATCAGCGGCAGTTCCTCGAACACGAAGAACGCGGCGTTGTCGGTGGTCGTGCTCGGCACGAAGGCCTCTTCGCCCAGGGCAGAGAAGTCGGTATGGCCGAACTGCGTGCCGATCACGCCGGTCATGTTGCCGATCTTGCCGTGCGTGGCTTCCAGGCGGGCGTCCCAGCCGTGGTTCTTGAAGGTCGTGCCGGTTTCGCCGCCCTCGATCTCGCGGTGCTCGTAGTCGGTGTAGCTGAACTTGCCCTTGACCGACTCGAAGATGCCGTTGGTGGCACCGGCCAGGTTGCGTGACTCGCCCTCCAGCGCAAAGCGGTCCTGGCGCATCTTGATGCGCGCGTCTTCCTCGGCTGGCGTGCCGTAGTCGTTGCGATAGGTCGACCAGTTGGCGCCTACGAAGCCGTCGGCCCACGTGTACGAGCCGCCCATCGAGCCGCCTTCCTGGTGGGCGTTGGTGTTCGGAATCTTGCCGTAGGCTTCGCTCTCGCCTTCGGGCAGCGGCTGGTTGGCGCGCTGCGTGCCGCTGCGGGCGTAGCCCGGAATCCGCAGGTCGCTGGTTTGGCGCACGAAGGCATCGGCGTGCACCGCGAACTTGCCGTTGCCGGCCTCCAGCAGGCCGCTGGCATTGCGGCCCTTGTCGCCGCCAATGGTGCCGCTGACGTTGGCCGCGCCGCTGACGCCGGTAATCGGATCGCGCGGAATGCGGTTGTCGATCACGTTGACCACGCCGCCCACGGCGTTGCCGCCGTACATCAGCGCGGCCGGGCCACGCACCACTTCGATCTTCTCGGCCACGAGCGGGTCGATGGGCACCGCGTGGTCATAGGACAGCGTGGAGGCGTCCAGCGTCGAGCCGCCGTTCTGCAGCACCTTGATGCGGTCGCCGTCCAGGCCCCGGATGATCGGCCGGCTGGCGTTCGGGCCGAAGTAGCTCGATGTGACACCGGGCATGCTGTTCAGCGTTTCGCCAAGCGTGCTGGCCTGGCGCACGGCCAGCGCGTCGCGGCCCAGCGTCGACACCGGGGCGACCATGTCGTTCAGGTCGCTGCCGAGCGGGTTCGCGGTGACCACCACTTCCTTCAGTGTCGGGGTGGCTGGCTGCGCGGCAGGTTGTGCCGAAGCGGCCGGTGCGGGCGGTTGGGCCTCGGGGGCGGCCGGAGTGGTGGCCTGGGCGATGGCGTGCGAGGACAGGCCCGCGGTGATCAATGCGGCAAGTGCCGCCAGCGGGGTGCGGCGCACCGCCAGAGTACGGTTGGAGTTCGAGTACATGGCTCGCGATTCGAATTCGGTATGGGCGGGCGCGGCCACGGCAATGCGGGGCGCGCCCGGTCAGGCGCGCGCGGGCGCGGGGTGTCACCCCGCACACGCGGCTGCAAGTCAGGCGAATGCGAAAGAGGCCGGCGGGGCGCGAGGCTGGAAGGCGTGGGCCGCGGGCAGATCGGGCCAGCGGTAGGCCAGGTTGGCCGGCTTGACCGGCTTGCCGAAGGCGAGCGACGGCAGCACGAAGCTGCCAAAGTGGGTGTCGGCCAGCGTGGCGCCGTCGAACAGCACGCACGAGTGGAGGCCGAGTTTCAGCGAAAACGGTTCGGCATGGCCCGCGTCGGCGGCGTCATCCGTGGCATCGGTGGTGCCGGTGGAATCGGTGGATTCGAGCTGTGCGGCGGCCTGCGGGGCGTTCAGCAGCCCGCCGTGCACCACGCGGTGGACCAGGCCCACGTGCTGCGCCAGCAGCAGGCACGCAACCAGGCACAGCGCCGGCCAGAAGCCGATGCCGCGCGCGCGCCAGCGAGCGAGGAGCGGGAATTCAGTGCGCATGCCCGCAGTCGCACGGCCCGTCGCCATGCTCGTGATCGTAACCGTGGTCGTGGCCATGATCGTGATCGTCGTCGAACGCATCGCCCCAGTCCGGGAACGGATCGGGATACGCCGCCCAGGCGTCGGGGCCGGCCGCCATTTCGTCGTCGGTCAGCAGGCAGGCGTCGAGCCGGGCTTCGAGCGCGGGCGCGTCCAGGTCGGCGCCGATCAGCACCAGTTCCTGGCGGCGGTCGCCATAGGCGGCGGGCAGGCCGTCTTCGAGCAGATCGGCCTCGATGGCGGCACGGGCCAGGCCCTCGGCCGGCCATTCCTCGGCATCGATCGCGGCCCACCACGCACCGGCCGCGCCAGGGCGGCAGACACCGCCGGCCTGGCTCCAGTCGCCGGCAATGTCCATGCGGCTGGCCAGCCAGAACAGGCCCTTGGAGCGCAGCACGTCGCCATGCTCGCGCATCCATTCGGTGTGGATCAGGTCGGCAAACCGCTGCGGATGGAACGGGCGCCGGCGGCGGTACACCAGCGTGGCAATGCCGGCGGCATCGGGCACTGCGTCGTTCTGCAGCGCCGCCTGCCATCCGGCCGCGTTGGGCGTGGCTTCCATGTCGAAGCGGCCGGTCCCCAGCACCTGCGCGGCCGGCACGTTGCCATGGCTGGCATCGACAATGCTGGCGCGCGGGTTCAGCGCGCGCAGCACCACGTGCAGGCGGCCCAGCTGGCCGGCGTCGACCAGATCGATCTTGTTGATGACGATGACGTCGCAGACTTCGATCTGGTCGATCAGTACGTCCACCACCGTGCGGTCGTCGTCATCGTGGGCGGCCAGGCCGCGCGCCGACAGGAAGTCGGCGTCGTGATAGTCGGTCAGGAAGCGGCTGGCATCGACCACGGTCACCAGCGTGTCCAGGTGCGCCACGCCGGGCGACTGCTCGCCGTGGGCGTCCTCGAACGCGAAGCCTTCGGCGATACCGAGCGGTTCGTCGGTCGGATCGGCTTCGATCACGGCAAAGTCGTACTGCCCGGTCTGGGCCAGCCGGTCCACTTCGGCCAGCAGGTCGGCACGGCTGTCGACCACGGCCAGGCGTACCCCGGGCTGCGACATCAGCTGATGCAGCACGGTGGTCTTGCCGGCGCCGGTAAATCCGGACAACACGGTGACGGGCAGGCGAGCGGCCATGACGAAAGGACGTTGTTATTGCAACAAAGTTGCGACTGTAACAGAAAGCCGGCTGCGGCAACAGGCTGGCGGTATTCCGCAATGGTAGTGCCGTAGCCGTGACGCCACAAAGGCAATTGCAATCGGGACGATGCGGGCGCGCAAAGCAAAACGGCCCGGAAGACCGGGCCGTTGGGCGTCGGAGCGGGTCAGCCGCGCGGGTGACCGCCGGAGACGATCAGTCGCCGAACAGCTTCTGGCGCAGTTCGCGGCGCTGCTGGGCTTCCAGCGACAGCGTGGCGGTCGGGCGGGCCAGCAGGCGCGGCACGCCGATCGGCTCGCCGGTTTCCTCGCACCAGCCGTAGTCGCCGGACTCGATGCGCTGCAGCGACTGCTCCACCTTCTTCAGCAGCTTGCGCTCACGGTCGCGCGTGCGCAGTTCGAGTGCGTGTTCTTCTTCGATCGTCGCGCGGTCCGCCGGATCGGGCACGATGACCGTCTCGCGCAGGTGTTCCGTGGTCTGGTCCGCATTCTTGAGGATCTCGTCGCGAAGCTGCTCAAGGCGATTCTTGAAGAAGGCGAGCTGCGCCTCGTTCATGTAATCCTTGTCGCTCATCTTCAGGATTTCAGCTTCAGTCAGAAGTTTGTTGCTGCTCATGGTTCCTGCTGATTCTCTTGTTGATGCGACCGGCGGCGTCTTCGTCCGCTCGGGTGCAGTGGCCGCCCGCTTGCGCGGAGCGGCTGTTTCACTCTGGCTGGCTGCAGTCTTGCTGCTTCGCGTGCCTCCCTTGGCCTCGCCCGCATCGGCGTGCGCCGTACTGCCGCGGGGAGCTGGCGTCGCCTTTTCGGGCGGCGCCTTGAGCGTCTCCGCCGCAGCGGTACCTGTCTTGCTGCGGCTTTCCTTGGTCTTTGTTGCGGCTGTCATGGGGACACCTCTCTCAACGCGTCGAAGAGTGACGGCGCATCGATCGTTGGTCCCCACGCGGAGGGCGGTCTCCGCACGAAGCCAACGACCGCGCCTGCTGGCGGCTGTGCCTCATGCTGACGACGACCGCCGCCCTGCAAATACCGGCTACGCCCAGAGGTGCGCCGCCCGTATCAAATCCGGCCTATTGTACTTGAACAAATTTTTCGGAGATATGGGAGAAAGACCGACAAGAGACAGGAGTTTTCCCGATATTCCCACCCAAGGGGAGGGTAGCGGGCGCTGCCGGGGGTGGCGCGGCGCCCGGCCGCCCAAGCGGCGGCAGGCGCACCTGGCGGCGCGCCCGGGGGAAAGTCAGGCCAGGCAGGCGGCCAGGCCCTTCAGGATGGCGTCGCGCGGCAGGTCCACGCCGATGAACACCATCTTGGTGCCCGGGGTTTCGTCTTCCCACTTGGCGCCCACGTCACTGCCCATCAGCTGGTGCACGCCCTGGAACACCACCTTGCGGTCCACGCCTTCCATATAGAGCACGCCCTTGTAGCGCAGCAGCTTCTCGCCGTAGACCGACAGGATGCCCGACAGGAATTCCTCCAGCTTGCCGTAGTGGAACGGCTTGTCGCTGCGGAAGACGAACGACGCGATGCGGTCGGTGTGGTGGTGGTGATGATGGTGGTCGTGCGCCTGGCCATGGCCGTGATCGTGGTCGTGGCCGTGATCGTGGTCGTGGCCGCAGTCGGTGCCGCAGTGCTCGCCATGCTCGTGGTCATGGTCGTGCTCGTCGGCGTGCAGGAATTCCGGGTCGATCTCCAGCTTCTCGTTCAGGTTGAAGCCGCGCAGGTCGAAAATCGTGTCGATCGGCGTTTCGCCAAAATTGGCCGTGCGGATCGGTGCGCGCGGGTTCATGTGCTTCAGGCGGTGGCGCAGGTCGTCGATGCCGGCCGCGTCGACCAGGTCGGACTTCGTGATGAAGATCGCATCGGCAAAGCCCACCTGGCGCTGGGCCTCTTCCTGCTTGTCCAGCTGCATGTTGCCGTGCTTGGCATCGACCAGCGTGATCACGGCGTCCAGCAGGTAGCGCGAGGCGATTTCCTCGTCCATGAAGAAGGTCTGCGCCACCGGGCCCGGATTGGCCACGCCGGTGGTCTCGATCACCACGCGGTCGAAGTCGAGCTTGCCTTCGTCGCGCTGGGTGACCAGGTCGGACAGCGCCTGCACCAGATCGCCCCGGATCGTGCAGCAGATGCAGCCATTGCTCATCTGCACGATCTGCTCGCGGCCGTCCTGCACCAGGATCTCGTTGTCGATGTTCTCCTCGCCGAATTCGTTTTCGATCACGGCGATCTTCATGCCGTGCTGCTCGTTGAGGATGCGCTTGAGCAGCGTGGTCTTGCCGCTGCCTAGGAAGCCGGTCAGGATGGTGACCGGAATCAGTTTGGACATATTGTTCTGCTCCGAGGAAAGCCGGGATCGAGAGGTCGCCCGTATCTAGTATCTATTCAGTGATCGGCATGGCCGCCGGGCTCCGCGCGCACCTTGCCGCATTCCGCGCAGACCCCGTTGACCGTCAGTTCCACGTGATCGACCGCGAATCCGCTGGGGACCTTCGGCGCCACGGACTTTCCGGCCGATTCCAGGCAGAACGTGCGATCGCAGCGCGTGCAATGGAAGTGGCTGTGCTGGCGATGCACTTCGGCGCGCGCGGCCTCGTGCTCCAGCAGCGTGAAACGGAAGACGCGGTCGTTGCCGGCGCGCTTCTGCGCCAGGCCCTGGTCCACCAGCCAGTCCAGCACCCGGTACACCGTCACGCGGTCCACGTCGCCATCGGCCGGCAGGCGGTCGATCACTTCCTGGTGCGTCAGCGCCGCCTGGGCGTCGATCAGGCACGCCAGGATGGCCACGCGCGGTTGCGTCACACGGGCGCCAAGCTGGCGCAGGCGCGCCTGCGCCGCGTCATGGCGGCCGGCGCCGGCGCCGGCGTCATCGGGCGGGGGCGCGGGCATGTCGGGCGGATGAGGGGTGGGGCGGTTCATGCCGACGATTTAACCATAGGCCCCGGCGAGTTGCAATTCAGTTGCACAAACAGGGTTTTTGGCCAGGGCGGGTGGCAGCCGGGCGGCGTCCGGGGGCGTCCGGGAAGTATTCAGGCGGTATCCGGGCAACCTCTGGTCCGCGGAAAAAAGCCTATGATCGGCAGGCAGGCCAGACCACAACCCGGAGACCTTGTCATGCAGAACGACGCCAGCGCGTTGCTGTTTCCCAATTTCGAGTGGTTTCGCCTGAAGGTGGGCGACGTCGAGATAGGGGGCGTCCGGGGCGGCTCGGGGCCGCCGCTGCTGCTGTTGCACGGCTTCCCGCAGAGCCACCTGATCTGGCACAAGGTAGCGCCGGCGCTGGCCGACCGCTTCACCGTCATCGCCACGGACCTGCGCGGCTACGGCAGCAGCAGCGCGCCGCCGGGCAGCGCCACCCACGATGTCTACAGCAAGCGCGCGATGGCGCAGGACCAGGTCGAGGTGATGCGCCAGCTTGGCTACCGGCGCTTTGCGCTGTGCGCCCATGATCGGGGTGCCCGCGTGGCGCATCGGCTCTGCATGGATCATCCCGACGCGGTCAGCCAGTTGATGCTGCTGGACATCGCGCCGACGCTGGCCATGTACGAGGCCACCGACATGGCATTTGCCGTCGCCTACTGGCACTGGTTCTTCCTGATCCAGCCGGCGCCGTTCCCCGAAACGCTGATCAATGCCGAGCCCGCGTTCCTGATCGAACGGCTGCTGGGGCTGCGGCATCCGGGCGCGGGGCCGAGCCCGTTCGTGCCCGATGCCATGGCCGCCTACGTTGCCGCGATGCGCGAACCGGCGCGCGTGCATGCCATGTGCGAGGACTATCGCGCCGCCGCCACCATCGACCTCGACCACGATCGTGCGGACCGCGACGCCGGCCGCAAGCTGCAGATGCCGGTGCGCGTGCTGTGGGGCGAGCACGGTGTGGTGGCCCGCTGCTTCGAGCCGCTGCAGCTCTGGCAGGAAGTGGGCACAAACGTCACGGGCGGCACGCTGCCGTGCGGTCACTACCTGCCCGAAGAAGCGCCCGAGCCGCTTCTCGAAGAAATCCTCAATTTCATTACATTCTCGTAAGAAACGCCACTTTCTCGCGGGTTAGCCCCTATATCTGGTGCTTGTTCGCGATTGCTAACATCCACCTCCGGCTCCGCCTGTCGGCGGGGCTGGACGCTGCATGGAATCCATACATCGTGCCGATGGTCACCGCGTTTTTCCGATATGGATCGACGCGCTCGGGGGTCGCGAACCACGACAAAGCCCGGCGGCACCCACAGCGTTGGAACGGGGAATCCAAGAGGGAACAGGAGAGACGTAATGAAACGAGTTGCATTGAATATTGCAGCCGCGCTGGCCGTTGCCGGCGTGGGTGTCTTCACGGGAGCGCAGGCGCAGGAATACCCCGGCGGCAAGCCGGTGCAGGCGGTGGTGCCGTTTGCCGCGGGCGGCCCGACCGACAAGGTGGCGCGCGAACTGACGATGATCATGTCCAAGCATCTGGGCACGACCATCGTGATCGAAAACCTGGGCGGTGCCGGCGGCACCATCGGCGCCAAGAAGGTGGCGCAGGCCAAGGGCGACGGCTACACGATCCTGATCCACCATATCGGCATGTCCACGGCGCCGGCGCTGTACCGCAACCTGGGCTTCGATCCGCTGAAGGATTTCGAGATGGTCGGTGAAGTGGCCGACGTGCCGATGGTGATGGTGGGCAACAAGCAACTGCCGCCTGCCACCTTCAAGGACCTGGTGCCGTACATCAAGGCCAACGCCAGCAAGCTGTCGCTGGCCAACGCCGGCATCGGCTCGGCCTCGCACCTGTGCGGCCTGCTGTTCCAGAGCGCGCTCCAGACCGAACTGACCACCGTGCCGTACAAGGGTACCGCCCCGGCGCTGACCGATATCCTCGGCGGCCAGGTCAACCTGATGTGCGACCAGACCACCAACATCGCCGGCCAGCTGAAGGCGGGCGCGTTGAAGCCGTACGCCGCGATGCAGTCGCGCCGCGTGGAAGCGTTCAAGGACATCCCGACCGCCGCCGAACAAGGCATGCCGGGCGTGGAAGTGAAGATCTGGCACGCCATGTACGCGCCCAAGGGCACGCCGAAGCCGATCATCGACAAGCTGTCGGCCGCGCTGCAGAAGTCGGTGCAAGACCCGACCTTCCGCGCCAAGATGGCGGAACTGGGCGCCGAGGCCGTACCGGCCCAGCGCGCCACGCCCGATTCGCTGCGCACGTTCCTGACGTCGGAAATCAACAAGTGGACGCCGGTGATCAAGAAGGCCGGTGTGTACGCTGACTGATCCGCTGACTGACCGGCGGACCGATCCTGCCGATTGCCCGCCCGGGATCGCTCCGGTGCCGAAAAGGCCACGCCATGCGTGGCCTTTTTCCATTTGCGGAGACCTGCCGGGGCGCGATGTGCTGCCGGCGCCGGTCGGGTCCGATCCGACGTCCGGATCGGCGATTTCCTATATTGGAAGATCGTCGCCGGCATGGCCGCCTCTTGAAAGACGGTCATGTGGCGCCACCTAGCCGCAGAACACCTCTCACGCAAAGGCACCATGGAACAGTATCACGGCACCACCATCGTCAGCGTCCGCCGCGGCAATCAGGTCGCACTGGGCGGTGACGGCCAGGTCACGCTCGGCAATATCGTGATGAAGGGAACGGCCCGCAAGGTCCGGCGCATTTATAACGGCAAGGTGCTGGTCGGGTTTGCCGGCAGCACGGCCGATGCCTTCTCGCTGCTCGACCGCTTCGAGGCGAAGCTGGAGAAATACCAGGGCAACCTGACCCGCGCGGCAGTGGACCTGGCCAAGGACTGGCGTTCGGACCGCGCGCTGCGCCGCCTGGAGGCCATGCTGATCACGGCGGACCGCGACACCACGCTGGTCATCACCGGCAACGGCGACGTGCTCGACCCCGAAGGCGGCATCGCGGCCATCGGTTCGGGCGGCGCGTATGCGCAATCGGCCGCCAAGGCGCTGGTCGAGAACACCGAGCTGTCGCCGAAGGACGTGGTCGAAAAGGCCCTGACCATCGCCGGCGAACTCTGCATCTATACGAACACCAACTTCGTCATCGAGACCATCGACTGACGCGCCCCAACGGATTCCCATGTCGCAAACCATGACCCCGTCGGAAATCGTTTCCGAACTCGACAAGCACATCATCGGCCAGAACAAGGCCAAGAAGGCCGTGGCCGTGGCGCTGCGCAACCGCTGGCGCCGCCAGCAGGTGGAAGAGCCGCTGCGCCAGGAAATCACGCCCAAGAACATCCTGATGATCGGACCCACGGGCGTGGGCAAGACCGAGATCGCGCGCCGGCTGGCCAAGCTGGCCGACGCGCCGTTCATCAAGATCGAGGCCACCAAGTTCACCGAGGTGGGCTATGTGGGCCGCGACGTCGATACGATCGTGCGCGACCTGGCCGAAATGGCCGTCAAACAGACGCGCGAATCGGAAATGAAGAAGGTGCGCACCAAGGCCGAGGACGCCGCCGAGGACCGCCTGCTGGACGTGCTGCTGCCGCCGCCGCGCGACATCGGCTTCCAGCAGCAGGAGGACAAGGACTCGAACACGCGCCAGGTATTCCGCAAGAAGCTGCGCCAGGGCGAACTCGACGACAAGGACATCGAGCTGGAAGTGGCCGCCGGCATGCCCAACATGGACATCATGGGGCCGCCGGGCATGGAAGACATGACCGAGCAGATCCGCACGATGTTTGCTGGCCTGGGGCAGGGCAAGAAGGCGCGCCGCAAGATGAAGGTCAGGGAAGCGTTCAGGCTGCTGATCGACGAAGAGGCCGCCAAGCTGCTGAACGAGGAAGAACTCAAGCACAAGGCCATCGCCAACGTCGAGCAGAACGGCATCGTGTTCCTGGACGAGATCGACAAGATCGCCAGCCGCAGCGACGTGGGCGGCGGCGAGGTGTCGCGCCAGGGCGTGCAGCGCGACCTGCTGCCGCTGGTGGAAGGCACCACGGTCAACACGAAGTACGGGATGATCAAGACCGACCACATCCTGTTCATCGCGTCGGGCGCGTTCCATCTGTCCAAGCCTAGCGACCTGATCCCCGAACTGCAGGGCCGCTTCCCGATCCGCGTGGAACTGGAATCGCTGTCGGTGCAGGATTTCGAGGCCATCCTGACGCAGACCGACGCCAGCCTGACCAAGCAGTACCAGGCGCTGCTGAAGACCGAGGAGGTCGACCTGCAGTTCGCCCCGGACGGCATCCGCCGCCTGGCCGAGATCGCGTTCTCGGTCAACGAGAAGGTCGAGAATATCGGCGCGCGCCGCCTGTACACGGTGATGGAGCGTCTGCTCGAAGACCTGTCGTTCCATGCCACGAAGTCGTCGGGCAACACCGTGACGATCGACGCCGCGTATGTGGATGAACGCCTGGGCGACCTGGCGGGCAACGAGGACCTGTCGCGCTACGTGCTGTAACGCGCGGGGCTTCGCCGCAAAACAGAAGAGCCGGACAATTTGCACTGTCCGGCTCTTTTTTTGCCTGCGCGGGCCAGGCCGCCCCGGTCAGTGCGCGTGGCCGGCGTGCCCGGCATGGGCATCGACCGGGATCACCTCAAGCGCCGGCGCGGGCGACTTCAGCTCGCGCGGGTTCTGGCCTTCCGCCGGAACCTGCGTCCATTCCGACTTGCCGTTCTCGCACTCCTGCACCACCGGGAAGTACAGCTTGCCGCCTTGCTCGGGCAGCTTCATCAGCAGGCGGAACTCGTCGAAATGCTGGTCGGCCAGCGTGTTGCCATACCAGCGGATCGTGCGCACATCGTCCTCGACCGTCTTGCCATGCGAGGCATAGGGCCTGGCTAGCTTCGCGCGCTGGACATCGAGTTGCCAGCCCGGCTTCGGCTGCGGATGCGCACCCTGCACGCCTTCGGGGATGGTCACCGTGACCGACTTCGTGGCGCTGCCATTGCAGCCATGGCCCACCATCAGCACGCCCTTGAAGTAGCTGCCGGCGGGCGCCTGCTTCTGTTCGAAGACGATATGGGCGGAGGCCAGCGGCGCGGTGCCAAGCAGGGCAACGGACAGGGCGGCGGGCAGGGCGGCAGCGAGGAGGCGCGGGATCATGGAGCGGGAGTCGTCCGAGAAGGTAACAAAGTGCATCAGTCTAACTTTGCGCACCGGGCGCCGGCGTGCGACGTGGTGCCGCAGCGCGGTCGGCGGTCGCGGGTGGCCCGTTTCAAGTCAGCGGTGTTTCAAAGGCGGCCCGCCCGTTGTCGCACCCGTAACCCTCGTAAGCATTGGTAAGCACACTGGCGCCGATCCTGAAGAAAATGCGACCCTTGCGCACCTTGTCTGTCACCGTCCTGGTCGATGGGACCGATGCGGGAGCCACCGCATCCTGCGCAAACACCTAAAGGGAGTCAGCCATGCGTACAACCTTCTTCAAGCGCAACCGCGTGCGCAAGCGCCGGGTGGCCATGGCCGCCACGGGCGTCGTAGCTGCCATTACCGCCGCCACCGTATTCCTCTGCATCCGCCCCGGCGTGATGACCAACGCTCATGCTGCGGCGGTGCCGGCCGCCAACGTGGCCAGGGTCGCGGACCAGACCGAGCGCAGCGCCGTCGTGGCCGCCACGGCCATGGCCTCGGGCGCGCTGGTGACGCTGGCCGACCGCCACGCCAGCGATGCCGTGCGCATGGCCGATGCGTCGGACGACGACCTGGGCTGGGACTACGTGCAACTGCGCCTGTAATACCGCGCGCCAGCCCGGCAAGTCAGTCCAGCCGGAATCAGCGCGACACCGGCCGCTTGCCCAGCTTGCGCTGCAGCGTGCGTCGATGCATGTTCAGCGCCCGCGCCGTGGCGGAGATATTGCCGCCATGCTCGGTCAGCACCCGCTGGATGTGCTCCCATTCGAGCCGGGCCACCGACAGCGGCACCGGTTCTTCCAGCGCGGCCTCGGCCGCCTCTTCCGAAACGCCCGCCATCAGCGCGGTCAGGATCGAATCGACGTTGGCCGGCTTGGCCAGGTATTCGTCGGCCCCCTGTTTGACCGCTGCCACGGCCGTGGCAATGCTCGCGTAGCCCGTCAGCACCAGGATGCGTGCGTCGGGCAGCGCCTGGCGCAGCGGCGCCACCAGATGCAGCCCCGATTCGGCCGGCGCGGTGCCGCTGGCCTCGGGCGGCGGCCCCAGATGCAGATCCAGCGTGACATAGGCGAACGGCGTTTTCGCGGCCAGGGCCAGCGCGCTGCCGCCGTTGTGCGCCACCTGCACGGCGTAGCCGCGGCGCGTCAGCGCACGGGCCAGCGTGCCGGAAAACACCTCGTCGTCATCGATCACGAGGAAGGGCGTGGCGTCGGGTGCAGGTACGGCGGCCAGTGCGTCGGCAGGTGCGTCGGTCATTACGGTTGGAAATCGGATTGCGGGGAGAGCGGGTTTGCGGCCGCGCCGGCCAGCGGCAGGCGCAGCTCTGTCACCGTGCCGCCCGTGGGGTTGTCGAGCCATGCCAGCCCGCCCCCAAGCTGGCGGGCGGCGCTTTGCGCCAGATACAGGCCGATGCCCTGGCCGCCGTGACTGCTGGCCACCGGCGCTTCGCCCAGCTGCGCGCGCAGCGCGGGCGCGATGCCGCTGCCGTGGTCGGTCACGCGCCAGACCAGCGCGTCGGCGTCCACCGATACGGTCAGCGCCAGCGGCGGGGCCTGACGGGTGCCGCCGCCCTCGCCGTACTGGCTGCGCGCGGCGTTGTCCAGCACGATGGTCAGGATCTGGCTCACGCGCGCCGTATCCACGGCCTGCGACGCGGCATCGGGCAGCACGTCTGCCTGCAGGCTGGCCTGCGGATGGCGCAACTGCCAGCGTTCCACAAATGAAGCGATCCAGGCGTCGATGCGCTGCGGGGCCAGCGTCTCGTGGTCCTCGCGCAGCCGCGCCAGGATCGATCGGCAAAGTTCGAGCTGCTGCTCCATCGTGCGCAAATCGGGCAGGTAGCCGGCCACGGCGGTGGCGCCGCGCCGGGCGTCCTCGGCATCGGCGCGCAATTCGCCGGCGATCACGGCCAGCGTGGCCAGCGGCGTGCCGATTTCATGCGCCACGGCGGCGGCCTGGTCGTTGAGCGCCTCGACGCGCGCCTCGCGCAGCAGCAGTTCGCGCGCATGGTTGAGCTGGGCATCGCGCTGGCGCAGCACGTTCGACAGCCGCGCCACGAAGAACGCGATCATCACGGCACTGGCCACGAAATTCAGCCACATCCCGGCCAGGTGATAGTTCACCGCGTTGTCGGGGTTGTGCAGATGCAGCGGCAGGTATTCGAGCAGCAGCAGCGAATAGCAGGACAGCGCGTAGACCGCCAGCACCACCACCAGGCGCCAAGGCAGGATGGCCGCCGCAATGGCCAGCCCGGGCAGGTAGAACGACACGAACGGGTTGGTGGCGCCCCCCGTATAGAACAGGATGGCCGACAGCGCGGTCAGGTCCACCATCATCTGCACCATCAGCTCGCCGTCGCCGGGCATGGAGCCGCGTGTGGCGTGCCAGCGCAGCCGCGCCACCGAATACAGGTTGAACGCGGCCTGGACCGAAAACAGGAACAGCAGCGGCTTGTACGGCAGCATGATGCCGGCCACCGATTCGCACGACACCAGCAGCATGGCCTGGCCGGCCAGCAGGGCCCAGCGCAGCCAGCACAGGCGGCGCAGGCTGACCAGGCTATGGCGTTGCGCCGGCATGCCGAAGATGGCCGGCAGCGGCGTGGGGGACAGGTCGATCGAGGCGTGCATGGCGCGAGTGTAGCAATGCTGCGGCGGGTTGCCCGTCATGCGACACCGTGCCGCATTCTGGGCCGTGGGCGGGGCTGCCAGACTGTGGGGTTACCGGGCGGCGTGCAGGGCGGCGTGCAGGGCGGCGGGCAGGGTCCTGCCGGCCATGGTCTAATGATCGCCCCAATATCGTCGCCTTCGATCCGAATCGTGGAGATGTTTCCCATGCAAGCCAAAATCCGTGCGGCGCGTGCCGCTTCCATCGTCACTCTTGGCCTGGCCGGCCTGCTGGCCAGCGCCCACGCCATGGCGCAGGTCGACGTCAGCGACGCCTGGGTGCGCGGCACGGTGCCGGCCCAGACCGCGTCCGGCGCGTTCATGACGCTGCACGCGCACGACGCGGCAAAGCTGGTGGGCGTGTCGTCGCCGGTGGCCACGGCCGAGCTGCACGAAATGAAGATGGACAACAACGTGATGCGGATGCGCCAGGTCCAGGCGCTGGACCTGCCGAAGATGCAGGACGTGCAGCTCAAGCCGGGCGGCTATCACGTGATGCTGATGGGCCTGAAGCAGCAGCTCAAGGCCGGCGATACGGTGCCCATCACGCTGAAGATCGAACAGAACGGCAAGGTGACGGAACAGACCGTCAAGGCCGAGGTGCGCGACGTGACCGCGTCGGCCCAGTCGGGCGGCCACGCTGGCCACATGGACCACAAGCACTGACCGGGACCCCAAGCACTGACCGGCTTGGGCCGGCGCCGCCGGGCTGGCCCGCCGGGTCAGCCGCGCAGGCTGATGGCGGCGGCTTCGGCGTCCGCGTCGGCTGACGTGGCGGCCTCGCGCACGCGTTCGCGCAGCCAGGTATGGCCGGGATCGGCCTCGGCCTTTTCGGGCCAGATCATGCTGTAGCTGAAGCCCGGGATCGTAAACGGCGCCTCGAAGATGGCCAGGCGTGGGTCGGCCAGGGCTTCCAGGCTGCGCCGGGCCGTGGTCAGGACCATGTTGGTGCCGACGATCAGCCCCGGGGCCACGCTCCAGTGCGGCACCGCGCAGGCAATCTTGCGCCGGCCGCCCAGCCGCGTCACGGCGGCGTCGATGGCCTCGCCGCGCTCGGTGGCGGCCGTCACCAGCACATGCGAGCGCGCCAGGTAGGCCACGTGGTCGAGCCGGCCGGTGTCGCGCACCGTGGCTGCATCCACCGCGCAGGCAAAATCGTCATCGAACAGCACCGCCGTACGCACGCCCTCGGGCTCGAACGAGAAGGCGGCCAGCGCCACGTCCAGCTCGCCGTCGGCGATCTGCGCGGTCATGGTCTCGCGGCTGGACTGCGTCACCACCAGGTCGATATTGGGCGCCGCCCGGCGCAGGGCGCGCAGCAGGCGGGGCAACACCACCAGGGCGCCATAGTCGGACATCGCCAGGCGGAACGTGCGCCGGGCCGTGGCCGGCTGGAAGCCGCCCGGTCCCAGCAGGATGCGCACCTGCGCCAGCGCCTCGGCCAGCGGGCCGGTCAGCTCGTGGGCGCGCGGCGTCAACACCAGTCCGCCCTGGCCTCGCACCAGCAGCGGGTCGTCCAGCAACTGCCGCAGCCGCGCCAGCGAATGGCTCACGGCCGGCTGGCTCAGCTGCAGCCGCAGCGCGGCGCGCGAGATATGGCGTTCGGCCAGCAGTGCTTCCAGCACCACCAGCAGGTTGAGATCGATTCCGCGTAGGCTATTCATGTCGCGAATGTTAAACCGGACCGCGTCCGTTTTGTCATTCGCCGAACGCAGGAGCGAAAATTTTCATGATGAAGCGGCAGGTGTCTCGGCCTGACGACGTTTCAGGCAGTCGGGACACAGGCAATGCCGCCCCGGCACGATCTGGCGCGCCGGCAGCAGCGGCAGGCTGGCGCACCAGCATTCCGGCAGCCCGGCCGCATACCCGCAGACGAAGGCCGCCCCGCAGGCGCTGCAATGTTCCACGGGGCGCAGCCGGCCGGTCTGTATCGTCGAGGGGTCGGTCATGGCGTTGTATCCTTCTTGCATTGCCGCGATTGCAATGCCGCCGCCGGTTTCTTGTAGAATCGGCGCCTGCCCGCAATGCCGGCCCGCCCCGTACCGCCTTGTCAGGCGGACGGTTCGTCATGATACCTGCTCCAGATCACACGGAATGTCCGAAGCCATGAACGCTGACAATCCTGGGCCTGCCACCACGTCGGTAGCGGCCATCGCCCCCTCTCTCAAGGCCGAAATCCTTGCCGAGGCGCTCCCCTACATCCGCAAGTTCCACGGCAAGACCATTGTGGTCAAGTACGGCGGCAATGCGATGACCGAGGAAAAGCTCAAGCACGGCTTTGCGCGCGACGTGATCCTGCTGAAGCTCGTGGGCATGAACCCGGTGGTGGTGCACGGCGGCGGTCCGCAGATCGACGAGGCGCTGAAGAAGGTCGGCAAGGTCGGCACGTTCATCCAGGGCATGCGCGTCACCGACGAGGAAACCATGGAAGTGGTGGAATGGGTGCTCGGCGGCGAAGTCCAGCAGGACATCGTCATGCTGATCAACCAGTACGGTGGCCAGGCCGTGGGCCTGACCGGCAAGGACGGCGGCCTGATCCGCGCCAAGCGCCTGCAGATGCCCGACCGCGAGAACCCGGGCACCTTCATCGATATCGGCTACGTTGGCGATATCGAGGCGATCAACCCGGCCGTGGTCAAGGCGCTGCAGGACGACGCGTTCATCCCGGTGATCTCGCCGATCGGCTTCTCCGACGATGGCCAGGCGTACAACATCAACGCCGACGTCGTGGCCGGCAAGATGGCCGAGATCCTGAAGGCCGAGAAGCTCGTCATGATGACGAACATCCCGGGCGTGATGGACAAGAAGGGCAACCTGCTGACCGACCTGTCGGCGCGCGAGATCGAGGAACTGTTCGCCGACGGCACGATTTCCGGCGGCATGCTGCCGAAGATCTCGTCGGCGCTGGATGCCGCCAAGAGCGGCGTGCATTCGGTCCACATCATCGACGGCCGCATCGAACATTCGCTGCTGCTGGAAATCCTGACCGAACAGGCCTTCGGCACGATGATCCGCTCGCACTGAGCGCGTCCGTCAGGGAGCCCGCCCGGTGCGGGTTCCCGGTCTTCCTCTCCATTCAGTTCACAATCCAGGCGTGTTTATCCGTCAGCCCACCCAGCGTCGCGGCAGGGATCGCGCACGCCGTCTTACGTCCGGACAGGCTTCCGTCCACCGTCCGCGCCGGCATCTGCTGCGCGACCCGGCAGGAAATGCCTCCGGCGATACGGTGTGGCTGTTCGACCTCGACAACACGCTGCACGATGCCTCGCATGCGATCTTTCCGGCCATCAACCGGCTGATGACCGCCTACGTGGCACGGGTACTGGGCAGCGACGAGGCCACGGCCAGCCGCGTGCGCGTGGACTACTGGCAGCGTTACGGCGCCACCCTGCTTGGCATGATCCGCCATCACCAGGTGGACCCGGCGGATTTCCTGCGTGCCGCGCATGACTTCCCCGAACTGGCGGACATGGTGCGCGTGCGCCGCGGGCTGGTGGCCGCGCTGCGCCGGTTGCCGGGCCGCAAGATCCTGGTGACCAACGCGCCGCGCGACTACGCGATGGCGGTGATGGCGGTGGCCGGGATCGACCGCTGCTTCGAGCGCGTGGTGGCGATCGAGGACATGTGGGTGCATGGCCATCTGCGGCCCAAGCCCGACCGGCGCATGCTGCGCCGGCTGCTGACGCAGATTGGCGTGGCGCGGCGCCGCGTAGTGCTGGTGGAGGACACCGTGTCTCACCTGAAGCACTATGCGGCCATGGGCATCCGCACGGCGTGGGTCACCGGCTTCCTGCGCACGCTGGCGCCGTCGCGGCCCCATGTGGTGCCGGCCCAGGCTGGCGCCGCGCGCGATGCCGCCACGCGCTCGATGCTGTCGGCCGAGGATCGCCAGCATGTGGGCCACACGGCCCAGGAGCGTTCGGTGACGCTGGTCGCGGCCGAAAGCCAGGACCCGTCGGCCGGCCTGGACGGCGAGTCAAGTGCCCGGACTGCGGCAACGGCGCCACAGATGCAGGCCGATCACGCCCCCAGAATGCGTGCCCGCGTGGTGAATCGCCCGGGATATGTGGACATAAAAGTACAATTGATGCATCAACTCCTACGACAAAAGCGGAGAATCGGGTCATGACGCAAACCATCGCTCGCGAGGCAGAGGCTCTCATGCCAGTCGCCCCATCGGCCATCGAGCCGGAGACCCCGGCGCGCAAGCGGCCACGCCCGGGCGAACGCCGCATCCAGATCCTGCAGACGCTGGCCGGCATGCTCGAGCACCCGCGCGGGGAAAAGATCACGACGGCCGCACTGGCTGCCAGGCTGTCAGTGTCCGAGGCCGCCCTGTATCGCCATTTCGCCAGCAAGGCGCAGATGTTCGAAGGCCTGATCGGCTTTATCGAGCAGACGGTGTTCGGCCTGATCAACCAGATCACCACGCAGGAAGAACACGGCCTGCGCCAGGTGCAGGCCATCGTGCGCATGCTGCTGACGTTTGCCGAAAAGAACCCGGGCATGACGCGCGTGCTGACCGGCGAGGCCCTGGTGGGCGAGCACGAGCGCCTGCAGGAACGCATCAACCAGATGGTGGACCGCATCGAGGCATCGCTGCGCCAGTGCCTGAAGGTGGCGGTCACGCAGGCCGCGTTTCCGGCCGACGCCGATATTCCGGGGCGCGTGGCGCTGATTACCGCCACGGTGCAGGGCCACTGGCACCGCTACGCCCGCAGCGGGTTCCGCAAGCTGCCGAGCGACAACATCGACGCGCAGCTGCGCGTGCTGCTGGGGTAAATGCCCCGCGCCGGCGAGCGGTCATGCGTGCGGCCGGCGCTTTGCACTATAATGTGCGGGTCGCGCCGATTTGATGACTGGCTTGCGGGCGCGCGGCACCTGGGGAAAACGCTCCGGTTGCCAATATAAATGCGGCTAAAGAGGTTGGGTCGGTGCCTCGCGGATGGAATCTTCCACGCTCCAGCACCGACACGCGGAATCCCGCGAAAAGCCCGACTTGGCTGCGAAACCTACGCATTGGCCGGTCGGGTTTTTTTTCGCCTGCTGACTTGACGCGGGCCTGCTCCATGACCGATGTCGCTCCTCCCGCTGGCGTGCTCGATGTGCCGACCGATTCCGTCGGCGTCGTCACGCCCCAGCGCCTGCATTTCGCCGAACCGCTGAAGCTGCGCAACGGCAGCCAGATCGCCGGCTATGACCTGATGGTCGAGACCTACGGCACGCTCAACGCCTCGCGCAGCAATGCCGTGCTGGTGTGCCACGCCCTGAACGCCTCGCACCACGTGGCCGGCATCGCCGCCGACAACCCGCGCGATATCGGCTGGTGGGACAACATGGTCGGCCCCGGCAAGCCGCTCGATACCAACCGCTTCTTCGTCATCGGCGTGAACAACCTCGGGTCGTGCTTCGGCTCGACGGGGCCGATGAGCACCAACCCGGCCACCGGCGCCCCTTACGGCGCGCTGTTCCCGGTGGTGACGGTCGAGGACTGGGTCAACGCGCAGGCGCGCGTGGCCGACCACTTCGGCATCGATCAGTTCGCGGCGGTGATGGGCGGCAGCCTGGGGGGCATGCAGGCGCTGGCCTGGAGCCTGATGTACCCGGACCGCCTGCGCCACTGCATCGTGGTGGCCTCCACGCCGAAGCTGTCGGCGCAGAACATCGCGTTCAACGAGGTGGCGCGCAGCGCCATCCTGTCCGACCCCGATTTCCACGGCGGCAACTACTACGCGCACAACGTGAAGCCCAAGCGCGGGCTGCGCGTGGCGCGCATGATCGGCCATATCACGTACCTGTCCGACGAGGACATGGCCGAGAAATTCGGCCGGACGCTCAAGGCCGAAGACATCCAGTTCTCGTTCGACGTCGAGTTCCAGGTGGAAAGCTATCTGCGCTACCAGGGCGACAAGTTCGCCGAGTACTTCGACGCGAACACGTACCTGCTGATCACGCGCGCGCTGGACTATTTCGACCCGGCGCTGGCCTTCCAGGGCGACCTGACGAAGACCATGGCCCAGACGCACTCGAAGTTCCTGGTGGTCAGCTTCAGCACGGACTGGCGTTTCGCGCCGAACCGCAGCCGCGAGATCGTCAAGGCACTGCTCGACAACAAGCGGCAGGTATCGTACGCCGAGATCGACGCGCCGCATGGCCACGACGCCTTCCTGCTGGAAGACCCGCGCTATCACAACCTGATGCGCGCCTACTACGAACGCATTGCCGAGGAGATCGGTGCATGAACGCCGCCAATCCCAATATCCTCGCGCTGCGCCCCGACTTTCGCGCGATTGCCCGCTGGGTGGAGCCGAACTCCACCGTGCTCGACGCCGGCTGCGGCGATGGCAGCCTGCTGCGCGTGCTGCAGGACGAGCTGGACGTGAAGGCCTACGGCATCGAGATCCGAGACGAAGAGGTGCTGGCCTGCGCCCAGAAGGGCGTCAACGTGATCCAGCAGAACCTGGAGGGCGGCCTGGCGCTGTTCGAGGACAAGAGCTTCGACACGGTGATCCTGTCGCAGACGCTGCAGACCATCCACAACACGGCGCAGGTGCTGCGCGACACGCTGCGCGTGGGCCGCGAGTGCATCGTGTCGTTCCCGAACTTCGGCTACTGGCCGCACCGGCTGTCGGTGTTCCAGGGCCGCATGCCGGTGTCGGAGTCGCTGCCCTACCAGTGGTACAACACGCCGAACGTGCGCGTGCTGACGATCCGCGATTTCGAGGAACTGGCACCCAAGGTGGGCCTGCGCGTGCTGGACCGCGTGGTGATGCACGAAGGCGTGACCGTGAACTGGGGCGTCAACTGGCGCGGCAGCCTGGCGGTGTACCGGGTGGCGGCCACCTGACATGGGGCTCCGCCGATGCCGCCCGGCGCGCTGCAGGGCGGAATCGAAGCGTCCCTAGCTTGACGCAAGCTTCCGGCGGGCATACCGTACGTCGTTACCGAACGACCGTACTTTTTTCCTGCATCCACCGCCATGACGCAAGCGCCCCTGCATCCGCTCGATCACGCCCTGCAACTGGAACCGGCCGGCGAACACCGCTTCCGGGGACACACCAGCCAGGCCTACTGGAACATGATCGGGCCGTTCGGCGGCGCCACGGCGGCAGCGATGCTGCAGGCGGCGCTGATCCATCCCGAGCGGCTGGGCGATCCCAGCGCGCTGACCGTCAACTTTGCTGGCCCGATCGCGGAAGGGGCGTTCGAGATCGTCGCGCGGCCGGCGCGGACCAACCGGTCGACCCAGCACTGGCATCTGGAGGTGCAGCAGAACGGCGAAGTCACCACCACCGGCAGCGCCGTGTTCGCGGTGCGCCGCGAAACATGGAATTGTGGCGAAGCGGCGATGCCGGACGTGCCCGCCGCCCAGACATTGCCGAAAATGGGTGGCTTCGCACCCGTGAAATGGATCAACAGCTATGACATGCGCGCGGTGCGGGGCGCCAAGCCCGCGGCCGCGCCGGGCACGGAGAATCCGGACAGCCTGACGCAATTCTGGATCCGCGACGAACCGGCGCGCACGCCCGACTATGCTGCCATGGCGGCCTGGTGCGACGCGTTCTATCCGCGCATCTTTCTCAAGCGCGCGGGCTTCGTGCCGGCCGGCACGGTATCGCTGACCACGTATTTCCACGCCGATGCGGCCACGCTGGCCGCGCTAGGCGACCGCCACGTGCTGGGCAGCGCCCAGGCGCGCGTGTTCCGGCAGGGCTTCTTCGACCAGACCGCCGAGATCTGGAGCCCCGATGGCGAGTTGCTCGCCACCTCGCACCAGATCGTCTATTACAAGGAGTAAGTCCGGGACCTGCGCGGTGCGCCTTGGCCGGGCCGGCCTGGCGCCTTGAACTATGCCGGCCGGGCCGCCGCCGCTTCTGCCGGCTCGCGTGCCTGGGCTTCATAGCGGTGGACGGTGTTGCGCATGCCCCAGAGCAGCGCCACGCCGGGCACGGCCGCGATGACGGTGCCGAGGTAGAACGGCGCCCAGCCCCACGCCTCGACCATGTAGCCCGAGGTCGGGCCCACGTAGACGCGGCCGATCGACGCCAGCGCCGACAGCAGCGCGTACTGCGTGGCCGAGAACGAGCGGTTGCACAGCGTCATCAGCAGCGCCACGAAGGCCGCCGTGCCCATGCCGCCGCAGATGTTCTCCACCGCGATGGTCGCGGCCATGGTCCACAGGTGGGGCGGCGTCACCGCCAGCACCCAGTAGCCCAGGTTCGACACCCCCTGCAGCACGCCGAACAGCATCAGCGACCGATACAGCCCCAGCCGCACCATCAGCGATCCGCCGAACAGCGCGCCGATGATCGTGGCCGCCAGGCCCAGCGTCTTGTTGACGATGCCGACCTCGCCGGGGTCGAAGCCCAGCCCGCGGATCAGGAAGGTGGTCGACAGGCTGCCCGCGAAGGCATCGCCGAGCTTGTACAGCACGATCAGCAGCAGCAGCCACCAGGCGCCCTGGCGCCCGAAGAAGTCGCGCAGCGGGCCAAGTACCGCCTCTTCCAGCGATCTGGGCGCGCGCGCCGGGGTGTCCGGTTCGGGCGCCCACATCAGCGTGAGCAGGCCCACACTCATCAGCGCGGCCATCAGCAGGTACATGTTCGACCAGCCCAGCACGCGGTCGGCCAGGTAGAGCGCCAGGCCGCCCGACACCAGCATGGCCAGCCGATAGCCCAGCACCTTGACCGCCGCGCCGGCGCCGCGTTCGGCGGGCCGCAGCACGTCGGTACTGTAGGCATCGAACACGATGTCCTGCGACGCGGACAGGAAGGCCACCAGCGTGGCCAGTGCCGCCAGCGCCCACAGCGCCTGGTGCGGCGGGCAGAAGGCCATCGCCGCGATGCTGCCCACCAGCGCCAGCTGGGTCACCAGCAGCCAGCCGCGCCGCCGTCCCAGCATCGGCGGTGTGTAGCGGTCCATCAGCGGGGCCCACAGGAACTTGAAGATATAGGCCTGGCCCACCAGCGAGAAGAAGCCGATCGTCTTGATGTCGAGCCCTTCCACGGTCATCCAGGCCTGCAGCGTGCCCGAAGTCAGTGCGAGCGGCAGGCCGGAGGCAAAACCGAGCGTCAGCATGGCGCCGATGCGGCGGTTGCGGAAGATGTCGAGATAGGTCTGGAAATTCATGATGGGGTGGCGCCAGGGCTGGCGTGTATTATTGCATCACCCGTTCGCGCTGCCCCCGAACCCGTCACGACTTATTTCGCATCGAGCCCCGCCGTGAATCCCATCATGCCCGAGACCATGCGTCAGTCCTGCCTGCGCGTCATCATGGCCGCCGTGGCGCTGGCACCCGCGCTGCCCGTGGTGGCCCAGGAGGTGGCGCTGGTGGCAGCCCCCGACGATGGCGTGCGCGTGGAGCGGCGCTATTCGAAGGTGCGCGAGATCGTGCCGATGGAGGTCATCGACCAGCAGGCCGCCCGCGAATACGAACAGGTCAAGCAGGAAGCCATCGCCAAACATACGCTGCTGGACGACGCCGATCCGCAGGTGCAGCGCCTGCGCGAGATCGGCATCCGGCTGCTGCCGCAGACCGTGCTCTGGAACCCGCGCGCCGGCCGCTGGCCGTGGGAAATCAACGTCATCCGCGCCAAGCAGATCAACGCCTTCTGCATGCCCGGCGGCAAGATGGCCGTCTATACGGGGCTGCTCGACGAACTGAAGCTGACCGACGACGAAGTGGCCGTGGTGATGGGCCACGAGATTGCCCATGCGCTGGAAGAGCACGCGCGCCAGCGTGCGGCGCAGGCGGAAATCTCGAATCTGGGGGCTAACGTGGTGTCGCAGCTGACCGGCTTCGGCAACCTGGGCAATATGGACATCGGGTCCAACGCCAAGATGTTGTCGCTGCGGTTTTCGCGGCTGGAAGAGACCGAGGCCGACCTGATCGGCATGGACATCGCCGCCCGCGCCGGCTACGACCCGCGCGCGGCCGTCACGCTGTGGCAGAAGATGGGCAAGTTCCTGCAGGCGGGCGACGAATTCTCGTCGACCCATCCGTCGGGCCGCAGCCGCATCGCGGTGCTGGAGGCCCACATGCAAGAGGTGCTGCCGATCTACGCCAAGACCATGAACATGCCGATGGACAAGCTGGCGCCGCATCAGGCCAACATGGCTGGCCTGGCCGGCGCACCGGTGGACGCCGGCGACGAAGACCAGCGGCGGCCACTAAAAAAGTAAACACTTCAATCTGATTCGTGCAGCGGCGGATCGGGTAGCATGGTTCGGGTGGCGTTCGAGGCGCGTGGCGCCGCCGATGCCGAGGATCGACTCAACCAGGGAGAGGCCCATGAACAAGACATTGCGCAGTGCCCTCGTCGCAACCGCCGTACTGGCATCGGGGGCCGCCAGCGCGGCCGACCAACTCATGAACATGCCGATCGATGCCGCATTGAAGTCGCCCACGGCGGCGACCCGGATCGACCCGGGCATCCAGATGTCGTGGGGCTTCAACAGGCTCGACGGCGCACAGAATCCGGTGTTGTTCAAGACGGTGAAGCGCGTGCGCCGGCCTGTGAGCCGGGTGCAGGACACGCCTGTGCCGACCGATGCCGAACTGTGCCAGACCGTGTTTGTCGAGGCGCTGCAGGAGTTGCAGCAACGGGCCAGCAGCACCGGCAACAACGCCTTGATGGAGATCCGCAGCAACTGGAAGGACGACGAAACGTCGAGCGACAAGACTTATGTGTGCGCCAAGGGCGCGGCCTATATCGGCGTCGCGCTCAAGGCCACGCTGGTCAAGGTGGGGGGCTGATCCAGCCTGCTGCCAGCCAGGCGCCCCATGAAAAAACCGGCTCCACGGAGCCGGTTTTTTTGTGCCTCATGCGCTGGCGTGCGGCCGTCAAGCCTTCAGGCCGCTCGCTTCGTCCGCGCCGATTCGCACGTTCATGCACTGTACCGCCGCGCCCGCCGCACCCTTGCCCAGGTTGTCCAGACGGGCCACCAGGTTCAGGCGCTCTTCGTTACCGAACACGAACAGGTCCACCCGGTTGGTGTCGTTGCTGGCCTGGACGTCGAAGAAACCGTGGTCCAGGTTGTCGTCGCTGTTGTACGGATGCACGCGGACGAACTGTTCGCCCTCGTAGTGCTTGCGGTAGATGTCGAGGATGGCTTCGGCATTGGCCTGCGTGCGCAGCAGCGACGGATACACCGGCACCGTCACCGACAGGCCCTTCAGGAAGTTGCCGACGATCGGGTTGAAGATCGGCGCCTGGGCCAGGCCGGCCTGCACGCGCATTTCCGGCAGGTGCTTGTGCGCCAGGCCCAGCGCGTACGGACGCGGGCTGTTCAGCTTCGGGTTACCGCCGGCTTCGAACTCGGCAATCATCGACTTGCCGCCGCCGCTGTAGCCGGTCAGCGAGAACGCCGAGATCGGGTAATCGGCCGGCATCAGGCCCGCTTCCACCAGCGGTCGCACGGCCAGCACGAACGCGCTGGCGTGGCAGCCCGGCACGGCGATGCGGTTGCTGGCGCGAATCTTCTCGCGCTGGCCGCGGGTCAGTTCGGGCAGGCCATAGGCCCAGCTGTCGGTGGTGCGGAACGCCGTGCTGGCGTCGATCACGCAGGTGTCCGGATTGGTGACCAGCGACACGGCTTCGCGCGACGCCACATCGGGCAGGCACAGGAAAGAGACGTCCGAGGCATTCAGGAAGCGTGCTCGCTCCTGCGGGTCCTTGCGCTTGTCATCGGCAATGCGCAACAGCTCCACATCGGAGCGACCCGAGAGATAGTCAAGCAACCGGAGACCGGTGGTGCCTTCCTGACCATCGACGAACACTTTGAAAACCATGGCGGACTCACTATGAAAAATGCGAAGAGTCTCCTGTCCTTGGGGGCGGAGAACCTGCATTGTAGCGAGATTGACTGCCGGACGCAGGGTTTACGCCAAAAGAGGCGTGTTGGCGGGGCAGCGTTCCGGGCTGATGAAAAATAACCAAGTAGGTTAATGTTGCATGGAAATCGGTGATGGAGGGCCGACAACGGCCAAGGGACGAAACGAAATGAAATGCCCTGAATGTGGCGGCGCCGAACTGGTCAAGGGACGGCGTGATCTGCCTTATGCCTATCGCGGCGAGTCGACAGTGTTCGAGGACGTGGACGGCGAGTGGTGTCCGCTCTGCGGCGAAGGGATTCTTTCCCGTGAGGCGCACGAGAGGCTGGACGGCCTCGCCCTGGCCTTCAACAAGCAGGTCAATGCGTCCCTTGTCGATCCCACCTTCATCATCGCGGTCCGCAAGAAGCTGCATCTGGACCAGAAGGAGGCCGGCGAAATCTTCGGCGGCGGTGTGAACGCGTTTTCGCGTTACGAGACCGGCCGCACCAAACCGCCGCTGGCGCTCGTCAAGCTCCTGAAGCTGCTCGACCGCCACCCGAACCTGCTCGACGAAATCCGCTCCATCTGAGATCGGAATCCGTCAGCCGCCCCGGCCCTTGCGCCAGGGCGGCCCATCACAACGGAAAGTCGTAGTCGATCGACAGCGGGGCGTGGTCGCTGAACTTCTCGTCCTTGTAGATGGCGCAGGCTTTGGCCGTGGCGGCAATCTTGGCGGTGGTCAGGTGGTAATCGATGCGCCACCCGACGTTCTTGGCGTAGGCCTGGCCGCGGTTGCTCCACCAGGTGTACTGCTCGGGGCGCGGGTCGAGCTGGCGGAACACATCGACGTAGCCGTGGGTGTCGAACAGGGCGCCGATCCACGCGCGTTCCTCGGGCAGGAAACCGGAGTTCTTGAGGTTGCCCTTCCAGTTCTTGATATCGATTTCCTTGTGGGCGATGTTCACGTCACCGCACAGGACGATCTCGCGGCCGGTGGCCTTCAGTTGCAGCAGGTGGGGCAGGAAGGCTTCCATGAACCGGAACTTGGCCGCCTGGCGCTCTTCGCCGCTCGATCCGGACGGCACATAGACCGAAATGACCGCAAGGTGCGGATACTGCACTTCTACGTAGCGCCCCTCGGCGTCGAATTCGGCACAGCCGAACCCCGTGACCACGCGTTCGGGCTGGTGGCGTGTGTACAGGCCAACGCCGCTGTAGCCCTTCTTCTCGGCGTAGTGGAAGAAACCGTGATAGCCGTGTGGCGCCAGAAACGCCTCGGTCATGTCGGCTTGCTGCGCCTTGAGTTCCTGGACGCAGACCATGTCGGCGTTCTGCTTGCCCATCCACTCGAAGAAGCCCTTCTTGTGGGCCGAACGGATGCCGTTGAGGTTGGCGCTGATAATCCGTAACATCTCGGGAAATTTTGAATTCAGAGAGAAAAGATGACGCAGCAGACGACGCCGGCCGACCTGAGCCAGACCTTTATCCGCTTTGCACTGGATGCAGGCGTGCTGTCTTTTGGCGAGTTCGTGACCAAGGCTGGCCGCAAGTCGCCGTATTTCTTCAACGCAGGCCTGTTCAACCAGGGTGCGATGCTGGGCCAGGTGGCGCAATTCTACGCGAAGACCCTCATCAACTCGGGTCTGCAGTTCGACGTGCTGTTCGGGCCGGCCTACAAGGGCATCACGCTGGCGTCGGCGACGGCCGTCGCGCTGGCCGGCATGGGCCGCGATGTCGGGTTTGCGTACAACCGCAAGGAAGCCAAGGACCATGGCGAAGGCGGCACGCTGGTGGGCGCCAGGCTGCAGGGCAAGGTGGTGATCGTCGATGACGTGATCTCCGCCGGTACCTCGGTGCGCGAGTCGATGCAGATGATCCGCGCCGCCGGCGCCGAGCCGGCCGCCGTGCTGATCGCGCTGGACCGCATGGAAAAGAGCGGCACCGCCGACAATATCGGCACCCATTCGGCCGTGCAGGACGTGCAGCGCGAATACGGCGTGCCGGTGATCGCCATCGCGTCGCTGAAGGACTTGCTGGCCTATCTGGATGCGTCGCAGGACCCGGCGCTCGGGAACTCCCGGGACGCGGTTGCTGCCTATCGTCAGAAGTACGGCGTCTGACAGTTGTGTTGCACACGGCCCCGCTCGGGGCCGTTTTCATTTTGAGGGGAGCAGGGGCGTGGCGGAAAAGCGGCGGCAGAATCAGGAAGCGATCCAGCGCGAGATTGGCGAACAGGGTGCGCCGCCCCAGGATTCGGCGGCCGACGCCGCCACACCGTCCAAGGCCAAACGGCCCGCAAGCCGCCGCAAGGCGCTGCCGCACGAACATTGCGCCCCGGACGCGCCGCCGCACGCGGGGCCTGCCCATGAAGCCTACGCCATCCGCGCGCTGGTGCTGCAGGGCGGCGGGGCGCTTGGTTCCTACCAGGCCGGCGTCTACCAGGGGCTGGCCGAAGGCGGCATCCATCCGAACTGGATTGCCGGGATTTCGATTGGCGCGCTGAACGCGGCGGTCATCGCCGGCAACCCGCCCGAAACGCGGGTCGCACAATTGCGGGCGTTCTGGGAATACATCTGCGCCCAGCCGTGGCTGCCCGGCCTGCCGCTGGACCTGCTCACCGAGGCCGCGCCGATGTGGCCGGAGCCCATGCGCATCTGGTTCGACGGCATCAACGCCACGCGCGCGCTGCTGGAAGGCCAGCGCGGCTTCTTCTCGCCGCGCAACATCGCCGATCTCTGGTCGCGCTTCGACGATCCGGGCAGCGCCAGCTATTACGACACTGCGCCGCTCAAGGCCACGCTGGAGCGGTTTGTCGACTTCGACCGGATCAACAGGCCGAAGGAGATGCGCGTGTCGGTGGGGGCGGTCAACGTGCGCACCGGTAACTTCGCGTACTTCGACAACACCCGCATGACGCTGCGCGCCGAGCATTTCATGGCATCGGGCGCGCTGCCGCCCGGCTTTCCGGCCATCGAAATCGATGGCGAGTATTACTGGGATGGCGGGCTGGTATCGAACACCCCGCTGCAGGAAGTGCTGACGGCCCAGCCACGGCGCGACGCGCTGATCTTCCAGGTGGACCTGTGGAGTGCGCGGGGCAAGCTGCCGCATAACCTGCTTGACGTGGCCGAGCGCCAGAAGGACATCCAGTATTCGAGCCGAACGCGCGCCATCACCGACGCCATGCGTGAACAGCAGAACTATCGCCGCATGCTCAGCGAACTGATGGCGCTGGTGCCGCCGTCAAAGCGCGACGACGCGTGGTACAAGCGTGCCGCCGAGCACGCCTGCGACGCGCGCCGCAACGTGATCCAGCTGATCTATCGCGACAAGAGCTTCGAAGGCAGCGCCAAGGATTACCAGTTTGGCGTTTTGACGATGCACGAGCACTGGTCCAGTGGGCTCGACGATATCCGCGACACGCTCAAGCATCCGCACTGGCTGGCCATGCCCGGCCCCGAACGCCCGTTCGTCACGCACGACGTGCATCGCGGCAACGGCGACGGCTGACCGCGACTGAGGGCGGAGCCCGCAATGACACGGGCCCTTGCTTTGAATCGACCCCTACTCGACCCCTACTCGACCACGACCTGCGCCAGCTCGGGCTTGGGAGGCGGGTAGTCGGGCCGCAGCTTGTCGAAGGTGGCCCGCAGGATCTCCGCCACCATCAGATTGCGATGGCTCTTCGAGTCGGCCGGCACGATATACCAGGGCGCCTCGGGCGCGGCCGTGGCAGCGATGGCGTCTTCGTAGGCCTGCTGGTATTCCTTCCAGAACTTGCGTTCGGCCAGGTCCTGCATGTCGAACTTCCAGTGCTTCTGCGGATCGGCGATCCGTTCCTCGAGCCGCTGCTTCTGCTCGCCCCTGGATATATGCAGAAAGCACTTGACGATGGTCGTGCCCGTCTCCACCAGCATCTGTTCGAATTCGCGGATCTGCCGGTAGCGCCGTTTGCATTCGGCTTCGTCGATCCAGCCGTGCACGCGCGTGATCAGCACGTCTTCGTAGTGGCTGCGGTTGAAGATCACGATTTCGCCCTTGCGCGGCACCTGGGCATGCACGCGCCACAGGTAGTCGCGCGCCAGTTCCTCCGGGGTGGGCGCCTTGAAGCTGGCGACGCGCACGCCCAGCGGATCGAAACTGCGGAAGACCGATCGGACCGTGCCGTCCTTGCCGCTGGTGTCCATGCCCTGCAGCACGATCAGCAGCTTGTGCTTGTGCTCGGCGTAGAAGATGTCCTGCACGGCATCGAGCCGGGCGCTCAGTTCGGCCAGATGGGCGTTATCGGAAGTCTTGTTGCCGGTGGACAGCGGCTTGCTGGCGGCGTCGAAGGCGGCAAGCTTGAACTGCTTGCCCGTGGTGATGCGGAAATCGTCCAGGCTCATGGGCTCTCCGGTGACGGGACCGGTGTCGTCCCGCGTTCCACACGGCCCCCGCCGGTGCGGAGGCGAGCCCTTATGGTCAGGCAGGGAGCGTCGCCAGGTCAATAGACCCTTCGAACACGGTCGTCGCCGGACCGGTCATCTGCACCGGCTGCCCCACGCCTTGCCAGGCAATGCTGAGGTCGCCGCCGTGCGTATGCACCTTGACAGGCGAATCGAGCAGGCCACGGCGAATGCCGGCCACCACGGCGGCGCAGGCGCCGGTGCCGCAGGCCAGGGTCTCGCCCGCGCCACGCTCGAAGACGCGCAGGTTGATCGTGTGGCGATCGGCGATGGCCATGAAGCCGGCATTGACGCGGTTCGGGAACGACTTGTGATGCTCGATCACGGGGCCGTCCTGCAGCACCGGAAACTGCTCGACATCGTCCACCACCTGCACCGCGTGCGGGTTGCCCATCGATACGGCCGAAATCCACTCGGTGCGGCCGTTGACTTCCAGGCCGTACAGCGTGTCGTCGCCCTCGGTGCGCGTGGGCAGGCCGTCGGCGATGAAGGGCACGCGGGCCGGCGTCAATTCGGGCGCGCCCATGTCCACCGTGACCTGGCCGTCGTCCTGCAGCGTCAGGGTGATGACACCGTTCATGACTTCCACGCGCACGGACCGCTTGTCGGTCATGCCCTTGTCGGTGACAAAGCGCACGAAGCAGCGGGCGCCATTGCCGCAGTGCTCCACCTCGCCGCCGTCCGCATTGAAGATGCGATAGCGGAAGTCGACGTCATCGCGCGCCGATTTCTCGACGATCAGGATCTGGTCGGCGCCGATGCCGAAATGGCGGCTGGCCAGGGCGCGCCATTGCGCGTCGGTCAGGTCGAGCTTCTGGTGGATGCCGTCCAGCACGATGAAATCGTTGCCGGCGCCGTGCATCTTGGTGAACTGGAGTTTCATGGTGCCGATTGTAATCAGTAGATGTCCGGTTCGCCGGGCGGCCGGTGCTTGAAGCGCTTGTGCACCCAGTAATAGTCGGCGATGCGCGGACGGATCGCCTCTTCGAAGAACGCATTCATGCGCCGCGTGTCGTCCGTGACACTTTCTCCGGGGTAATCCTCCCACGGCGGCAGCAGGTGCAGCACGTAGCCCTGGTAGTCGGGCAACTGCTCGGTGTAGATCGGCACCACGCGGGCGCCGGCAAGCCGCGCCAGGCGCGACACCGACGTCAGCGTCAGCGCCTGCACGCCGAAGAACGGCACGAATTCCGAGTCGCGCTCGCCGAAGTCCATGTCGGAAATCAGCTGCAGCGCCTCGCCCTTCTTCAGAACCCGCAGAATGTTACGCACGCTGTCGTTGCGCGAGATCATGTTGGCGCCAAAACGGCCGCGCGCCACCTTCAGGAAATCGTCGAACAGCCTGTTCTTCTGCACCGTGTACAGCGACGCGCCCGAGCGGCCGACGGTGTCGCGCAGGTGCATGGTCAGGCGGATGGCACCCGCTTCCAGGCCCGACAGGTGCAGCGTCACCAGGATATGCGGCGTGCCGTTTAGCGCCGGCAGGTTGCCGTGGTCCTTGATCTGCACCAGGCGGCGCATCTTGGCTTCGCCGCAGGTCCAGAAGATGCCGCCTTCGGCAAAGCTGCGGAACACCTTCCGATAGGTTTCGCGCGCCATGGCCTCGATCTCGGCGTCGGACCGCTCCGGAAAGCACAGGCGCAGGTTGGCGCGCACCACCTCGCGGCGCGGGTTCGGCACAAGATAGAGGATGCTGCCCAGGGCCTCGCCAAAGCGCGCCACAAAGGCGTAGGGGAGTTTGCCCAGCACCGTCAGCAAGCCGATGCCGAGCCAGGTAAGGATGCGGCTCATTGATTCTCGTTGTTGGTAACCGCCGGCATGGCGGGGGCCATGTCCGGTGGCAGCCCGGCCCCGGCCGGATGTTTGTAGCGGTTATATCCCCACAAATATTGCGTCGGGTCGATGTGGATCAACTCTTCGATCGTTGCATTGATGACAGCAGACGCTGCGGCCGGGTCTTCCGGCAGCATGCCGCCGCCGCACAGGACGCGCAGGTGCCCACGGTAGCCGGCGCCGCGCGGCAGGCGTTCGGCAAAGACCATCACGATCGGTGCCCCTGTCAGTTGCTGAAGCCGATGCACCAGTGTCATCGAATAGGCAGGCTTGCCGTAGAACGGCGCCCAGGTGCCCTCTCCGCCGCTTGGAACCTGGTCGGGCAGGATGCCGATGGCCTCGCCGCGCTTGAGTGCCTTGACCAGCATACGCACCCCGCGCGGCGTGGCAGGCGCCATGGCCATATTGGGCCGGGTGCGCATGTTCTCGACGAAATCGCGCAGCCAGGGCTGGTGGGGCGGCTTGAACAGGCAGGTCACCCGCCACTGCCGAGCGTAGTCCTGCGGCAATACCTCGAAGCAGCCCAGGTGAGGGGTCAGCACGATCACGCCGTTGCCGGCCGCGCCCAGCCGGGCCGTTTCCGACCACAACGTAGCGAAATCGTCCGTGCGTACGGTGATCGCCCTGCGGCTCCAGAAGTACGGCATCTCCATGATCAGGCGCCCCGTGTGGCGCGCCGACTCCGCAATCATGGCGTCGGTGGCCTGCGGGTATGCATGGCGAAAATTCTCCGCCAGGCGCCGCCCATAGCGGCCGGGCAGACGCGCCACGAGCAGCCCCAATGCACCGCCGATGGCGTGCAGCACGCGCAGTGGCAGGCGGGAGACGAGCCAGAACAGAAAGGTCATGTCGGTGCGGGCGAGACGAAGCCGGTAAAGCGGAAAGTAAAGCGTAAAAACCGCAAAAGCAGTCAGGGATTTCTGAGATACGCCCGTTTCCTGCCGTTATTTGAAGAATTAGCGGCCTGCAACGGAAGCGGCAGGGCGGTATAATACCTGCCATCGCCGAGTTAACTGACAACTTGCGGGGCGATGCCGCTCTACCCGAGCAGCCTAAATACCGCTAAAGCGTCGCCGCATCGTTTCCGAAGGTGGCACGCAATAGCCGAGAAGCCAACCTGGAGAAACTAGATCGTGTCGAACGATTTCCTCTTTACTTCGGAATCCGTTTCCGAGGGCCATCCCGACAAAGTCGCTGACCAGATTTCGGACGCCGTCCTGGACGCCATCCTTGCCCAGGACAAGTACGCCCGCGTGGCCGCCGAAACCCTTTGCAACACCGGTTTGGTGGTGCTGGCTGGCGAAATCACCACGACCGCCAACGTCGACTACATTCAGGTCGCACGCGACACCATCAAGCGCATTGGCTACGACAACACCGACTACGGCATCGACTACAAGGGCTGTGCCGTGCTGGTTGCCTATGACAAGCAGTCGCCGGACATCGCCCAGGGCGTGGACCGCGCATCGGACGACTACCTGAACCAGGGCGCCGGCGACCAGGGCCTGATGTTCGGCTACGCCTGCGACGAGACGCCGGAACTGATGCCGTTCCCGATCTACTACTCGCACCGCCTGGTGGAGCGCCAGTCGCAACTGCGCCGCGATGGCCGCCTGCCCTGGCTGCGCCCAGATGCGAAGTCGCAGGTGACGGTGCGCTACGTGGACGGCCGTCCGCACAGCGTGGACACCGTGGTGCTGTCGACCCAGCATTCGCCGGACATTTCTCAGGCACAGATCCGCGAGGCGGTGATCGAGGAGATCATCAAGCCCGTGCTGCCGGCCGACATGCTCAAGGAAACGAAGTACCTGGTGAACCCGACCGGCCGTTTCGTGATCGGTGGCCCGCAGGGCGACTGCGGCCTGACCGGCCGCAAGATCATCGTCGATACCTACGGCGGTGCTTCGCCGCACGGCGGTGGCGCGTTCTCGGGCAAGGACCCGTCGAAGGTTGACCGCTCGGCTGCCTACGCCGCCCGCTACGTGGCCAAGAACGTGGTGGCCGCCGGCCTGGCGCGCCAGTGCCAGGTGCAGGTCAGCTACGCCATCGGCGTGGCGCGGCCGATCAACGTGACCGTCTACACGGAAGGCACCGGCAAGATCTCCGACGAGAAGATCGCCCAGCTGGTGCAGGAACACTTCGACCTGCGCCCGAAGGGCATCGTGGCGATGCTGGACCTGCTGCGCCCGATCTACGAAAAGACCGCCGCCTACGGCCACTTTGGCCGCGAGGAGCCGGAATTCTCGTGGGAAGCCACCGACAAGGCCGCCGTGCTGCGCGCCGCCGCCGGCCTGTAAGCGCCCAGGGCGTCTTCACGCTGCGAGACCCCGCCGGTCCTCACGGACCCGCGGGGTTTTTTGTTGCGCGGGCGTCACCAGGGCGGGCGCCCGCATGGAGGTAGAATCCGGTCAACCTGAAATTATCGGAATTGCCATGTCCCTGGACCTGATCCGCACCCAGCCCTATACCGACTGGTCGCCCGAGGTAACGCCCGAGACGCGCGCCACGCTGCGCCGCGAACTGGAGCAGGGCGCCGTGCTGTACTTTCCGAACCTGGCGTTCCGCTTGCAGCCGGGCGAGGAGCGGTTTCTGGACCCGCGCTATTCCGACGGCAAGTCGAAGAACATCAACCTGCGCGCCAACGACCGCGCCGTGCGTGGGGCGGCCGGCACCGAGCAGGACCTGACCGATCTCTACAATCTGATCCATCGCTATGCCACGTCGAGCGAATTGCTGATCCGCACGCTGTTTCCCGAGTACGAGGGGCACATGACGCGTGCGGGCACGTCGCTGCGTCCGAGCGAAATCGCCGGCCGCCCGGTCAGCTGGCGCAAGGACGATACGCGGCTGCACGTGGATTCGTTCCCGTCGAACCCGATGCTGGGCAAGCGCCTGCTGCGCGTGTTCCACAACATCGACCCCGAAGCGCCGCGTGTCTGGCGCGTGGGCGAGCCATTTGGCGATTTTGCTGCGCGATTCGTGCCGAAGACGCACGGCATGTGGCCGGGCCAGGCCTGGCTGATGAAGACGCTGCACATCACCAAGCGCGAGCGCAGCGAATACGATCACCGCATGCTGCAATTGCACGACCTGGCCAAGGCCGACCTGGACTACCAGAAGTCGGTGCCGCAGCAGGAATTCCATTTCCCGCCGGGCGCCACGTGGATCGTGTTCAGCGACCAGCTGCTGCACGCCGCCATGCGCGGCAAGGCGATGATGGAACAGACGATCTACCTGGACCCGGCCGCCATCGGCGACCGTACCCATTCGCCCGAGGCCGTGCTGTCGCGCATGCTGGGCAAGCCGATGCTGGCTGCCTGAGTTCGCCAGCTAGCGCATCAGCATCTTCAGCATCGACGCGAACCGCTTGCCATAGGGCGGCTTGAGCAGCCCGGCCCCGTTCAGGCCGGCCTGATAGAACACGGGCTTGAGCTTGGAGAACGTCTCGAAGCCGGCCGCGCCGTGATAGTCGCCCATCCCGCTGGGCCCCACGCCGCCGAAGGGCAAATCGTCCTGGGCGATATGGAACAGTGTGTCGTTGACGGTCACGCCGCCGGCCACGGTCTGGCGCATCACCCGATCCACCACGTCGCCGCCCTTGTCGAACACGTAGAGCGCCAGCGGCCGGGGGCGCGCATTGACGAAGCCGATCGCGTCGTCGAGGTTGCGGTAGGTCACCACGGGCAGCACCGGCCCGAAAATCTCTTCCTGCATCGCGCGCACGTCGTCCGGAACGTCGGTCAGCAGCACGGGCGGCAGCTGCCGGACGGCGGCGTTGGGGCCGGCATCGGTCAGCGGCACCACGCGGGCGCCGGCCGACTGCGCGGCGTCGATCAGCGATACCAGCCGGTCGAAATGGCGCGGGCTGATGATGCTCGTGTAGTCCGGGTTGCGGGCGATGTCGGGATAGAGCCGGCTCACCACGCGCCGTGCGGTGTCGACCAGCCGGTCGCGCTGATCGGCCGGCACCAGCACATAGTCCGGCGCAATGCAGGTCTGCCCCGCATTGAGCAGCTTGCCCACCAGGATGCGCTCCACGGCGCGCTCGAAATCGGCGCCGGGGCCGATGATGGCCGGCGACTTGCCGCCCAGTTCCAGCGTCACTGGCGTCAGGTTCGCGGCGGCGGCCTTCATCACGTGATGGCCGACACTGGTGGAGCCGGTGAACAGCAGGTGGTCAAACGGCATTGCGCTGAAGGCGGCGGCTACCTCGGCGTCGCCGTTGATGACCGCCACCTCGTCCGGCGCGAACGTGGCCTGTACCAGCCGCGCGAACAGGTCGGAAAACCGTGGCGTGAATTCGGACAGCTTAACCATCGCGCGGTTGCCGGCCGCCAGCGCGCCGGTCAGCGGCCCGATGGCCAGGTACAGCGGATAGTTCCAGGGCACCACGATGCCGACCACGCCCAGCGGCTGCGGCATCAGGCGCGACTTGCCCGGCTTGAACCAGAGCCCGGTCTTTACCCGGCGCACGCGCATCCACCGCTTGCCATGCCGCAGTGCGTCATCGATGCCCGAAATGCTCGGGAATACTTCCAGCAGCGCGGTTTCCTGGCGCGGCCGGTTGGTGAAATCGGCGCTGATCGCGGCCGCGATGGCGTCGTGGTTGTCGCGCACCAGCGCCTTGAGGCGCCGCAGCCGGTGGGCCCGGACCGGCCACGCCGGGGATTGGTCGTGGCGCGACGCGGCATGCATGGCGTTGAACACCGTGGACATGGCGGGCACTTCTCTCATCGGCGGTCTCCTTGGGGCGCGATCTGTTTTCCGTAGGCCATCGCGCACCATAAGGCAGAGCGTCGGTTATATCAATGGAGGACGGCTCCCAAACGCGGGGCGTGCGGCACCGCGCGCTGGCCGCCTGGATTCCGGGGCAGCCCCGCTTCACCACGCCGGCGGCAACGCCTACACTGGATTTTCGCGGCGGGCGTCCGCGGGGAGACTGGACCGGCGCCGGACACGCGGGGAGACAGATGGAAACGACCTTTGACTATCTCGTCGTGGGTGCGGGCTCGGCAGGCTGTGCGCTGGCTGGACGGCTGGCCGACAGCGGCAATGACACCATCGCGCTGCTGGAAACCGGCGCCCACGACCATCATGTGCTGGTACGCACACCTGCCGGCTGCGCGGCCATGCTGCCGCGCGCCGGCGCGCGCAACTACGGCTACCTGACCGCGCCCCAGCCTGGTCTGGACGGGCGGTGTGGCTATCAGCCACGCGGGCGCGGCCTGGGCGGGTCGTCGTCGATCAACGCCATGATCTATATGCGTGGCCGGCCCGCCGACTACGACGGATGGGCCGCGGCGGGCTGCGACGGCTGGTCATGGGACGATGTGCTGCCGTACTTCCGCCGCGCCGAGTGCAATGAGCGCGTGGCCGGCCATGACGACGATCCGCTGCACGGCGGCACCGGCCCCCTGCATGTCAGCGACCTGCGCTCGCCCAATCCGTTCGGCCAGCATTTCATCGATGCCGCGCAGCATGCGGGCATCGTGCGCAACGACGATTTCAACGGCGAGGAGCAGGAGGGCGTGGGCTGGTATCAGGTCACGCAGCACAACGGCGAACGGTGGAACGCTGCGCGCGCCTACCTGCACGGCGGCAATGTCCGCGACCGCAACTGCAACGGCGGGCGCAGCCATCTGCATGTGATGACCGGCACGCAGGTGCTGCGTATCCTGTTCGAAAAACGGCGCGCCGTGGGCGTGCTGGCGTGGCGCGACGGCCAGGAAATCGTGCTGCGCGCGCGCCGCGAGGTGATCGTGTCGGCCGGGGCGTTCGGGTCGCCGCAGCTGCTGATGGCGTCAGGCGTGGGGCCGGCCGGCCATCTGCGCGAGCACGGTATCGACGTGGTGCATGATCTGCCCGGCGTCGGCGGCAACCTTCAGGATCATCTGGACATCATCCTGCACAAGCGCGTGCCGGCGTCCGACCTGTTCGGCATATCGCTGGGCGGGGCCAGGCGCCTGGTGGCCGAATTCCTGCGCTATCGGCGCGACCGGACCGGCATGATGACATCGAACTTTGCCGAAGCCGGCGCGTTCGTGCGCAGCCGTCCGGACCTGGCCGAGCCCGACCTGCAACTGCACTTCGTGGTCGGCATGGCCGACAACCACATGCGGCGCGTCAACCTGGGTCATGGCTATTCCTGCCATGTCTGCGTGCTGCGTCCGCGTAGCCGGGGCGAGGTCAGGCTGGCATCGGCCGACATGCGGCAGGCGCCGCGCATCGACCCCCGCTACCTGACGGATCCGCAAGACATGGCGACGATGCTGGAAGGCCTGCGCATCGTGCGGCGCATCTTCATGCAGGCGCCGCTGGCGGTTTTCGGCGGCCGCGAACTGTATTCGGACGCCTTGCGGCTCGATGGCAGCGACGACGAGGCGGTGCGCGCGCTGATCCGCCGGCACGCGGACACGATCTATCACCCGGTGGGCACCTGCCGCATGGGCATGGACGCCCTGGCCGTGGTGGACCCGCAATTGCGGGTGCGAGGCGTGGAGGGGCTGCGCGTGGTCGATGCGTCGATCATGCCGACGCTGGTGGGCGGCAATACCAACGCGCCGGCCATCATGATCGGCGAGCGAGCCCACGACCTCATCCGCTTCGCGCCCCATGTGACGCTGCGGTTCCGCGAGGCGGCCGTAGCGGACTGAGAGGCATGTTCTCCGCTCTCCCACCAGTGGGGGAGCGGAGAAAGGCACAACACAGATACCGGCCTTACCCGCGCATCTGGAACTGGCCCACCATGTCGCGCAGGCGGCCGGCTTGCTCGTCCAGCGATTGCGCGGCGGCGGCGGCTTCTTCCACCAGCGCGGCGTTCTGCTGCGTGACCTGGTCCATCTGGCCCACGGCGTGGCCCACCTGCTCGATGCCGGCGCTCTGTTCCTGCGACGCGGCCGAGATCTCGGCGATGATGTCGGACACGCGCTTCACGGCCTGGCGGATGTCGGTCATGGTCTTGCCGACTTCCTCGGCCTGGCCGGAACCCGTCCGTACCGTATCGACCGATGCCTCGATCAGTTCCTTGATTTCCTTGGCGGCGCTCGACGAACGCTGCGCCAGGCTGCGCACCTCGCCGGCCACCACGGCAAAGCCGCGGCCCTGTTCGCCGGCACGCGCCGCTTCCACGGCGGCGTTCAACGCCAGGATGTTCGTCTGGAAGGCGATGCCCTCGATCAGGTTGGTGATCTCGGCGATACGCTCGGAGCTGCTGCTGATGGCGCCCATGGTGCCCACCATCTGCTGTACCGACTGGTTGCCTTGGTCGGCCACCAGCGCGGCGCTTGACGCCAGCGACGATGCCTGGCGGGCGTTTTCGGCGTTCTGGCGCACGGTGGCGGTGAGCTGTTCCATGCTCGACGCCGTTTCCTCCAGCGACGCGGCCTGCTCTTCGGTGCGCGACGACAGGTCGACGTTGCCGGCGGCGATCTGCGCGGCAGCCACGCTCACCGAATCGGTGGAACGGCGCACTTCGCGCAGCGTGCCCGCCACCCGCTCGATCAGCGCGTTGAACGACTGCGCCGTCAGGCCGATCTCGTCGAGGCGGTCCACCGGGGCGCGGTGGTCGAGGTCGAGCGTGTTGCTGACGTGCGCGAGAGTGCCCTGAATTTCATCGAGGCTGGTGCGGATGCGCCGGTACAGGCCGAAGGCGAGGAACGCGGTCAGTGCCACGGCGACCACGATGACGATCAGGAACACGCGCACCGACGTGTGGTACTGGGCCTTGTTGAAGGCCACTGCCTCTTCGCCGAGCCTGGTGTTGTAGTCCAGATGCTCGTCCAGGGCCTTGCGCACGGCGGTCGATGCAAGGTGCACCGGACCCGACGTGATCATTTCCCGCGTGGCATCGAAATCATTGCCGCGGGATTTCTCCAGGAACGCGCCCAGGGTCTCGCGATAGGCCTTGATGGCCGCGCGATCGGCTTCCAGCATCTTGCGGTCAGTCTCGTCCGAGATGTCTTCGCGCTCGTACTTGGCCAGCAGATCGTCGAAACGCTTGTTGGACCTGTCGAGCATGCCCTTGGCTTCGGTCTTGGCGGCGGCATCGGCGGTCATGGCATGCCGGTAAAGCGAGACGCGGATATTGGCCAGCGCGCCGCTGACATTGTTGAGATCGCGCACGCTCGCCAGCGTGTTGTCGTTGAAGTACTCGAACCGGTCTTCGGCCCTGGACAGCTGCCAGATACCGCCCAGGCCAACGAAGAGTAGCGCGAGCAATGCAAGGGACAGCGTAAGAAGCAGACGTTTGCTGATATTCATGGGGGTGGCTTGGCGGCCACGTTACTTGGCGTGGACCGTCCGTTGTGACGACGACTTGGAAGGTTTCGCAGCCGGGCCGGGGCCCGTCGCCACAACGTTTACGGCAGGTGCCATATCCCCTGAAGGTGGGGATACTGCCGTGCAGCATGCAATGTGCGATGTCCGCACACTATAAGTGTCAGGCAGGCCAGGCGCGATTGGCGATACGGGCCAAAGTGGCGATATCGGCATCCAGCGTTCCGAACACGCGGCCATGCTGACGGCCCAGGCGGCTGGCCGCGAAGTGTTCGGCCGATTCCCGATGCGCGTGGGCGATCATCAGCGCGGCCTGCGCGGTCAGCACCAGGCCCTGCGCAAACCGGCGGGCGCTGGCTTCGAGCGCGTCGGCAGGACCGTGGAGCATCGCCTGAAGTGATGCAAGCTCCGCACGCACAAGAGCGTGGCCGTTCGACAGGCGCGCCAGGTCGTGCAGGATGCGGACACCATCGTCGGGATTGCGCTGCAGCGCCCGCAGTACGTCCAGGCACATGATGTTGCCCGAACCTTCCCAGATCGAATTGACGGGCGCCTCGCGGTACAGCCGGGCCATCGGGCCTTCCTCGACATAACCGTTGCCGCCCCAGACCTCCATCGCCTCGCCGGTGGCTTCCAGCGCACGTTTGCAGATCCAGAACTTCGCGGCCGGCGTCATCACGCGCTTCCAGGCGGCAGCCAGCGGGTCCTGCCCGGCATGCTCGAACGCGTGGGCCAGCGCCATCATGATCTGCGTGGCCGCCTCGGATTCCAGCGCCAGATCGGCCAGCACGTTGCGCATCAGCGGCTGGTCGGCCAGCAGACGGCCAAACGCCATACGGTGGCGCGCGTGATGCAGCGCCTGCACCAGCGCCGCACGCAGCAGCGCGGCGCTGCCGATCACGCAGTCGAGCCGGGTGTTGGTGGCCATCTCGATGATGGTGGGGATGCCGCGGCCTTCGGGGCCGATCAGGATGCCCGTGGCGCCCCGGAATTCCACCTCGCTGCTGGCATTGGACTTGTTCCCGAGCTTGTCCTTGAGCCGCTGGATCAGGATCGGATTCTTGCTGCCGTCGTCCCGGAAGCGCGGTACGAAGAAGCACGACAGCGGACCGTCGGCCGCGCCCATGCGCGCCACCACCAGGTGGGCATCGCACATCGGCGCAGAGAAAAACCACTTGTGGCCGGTCAGCGCGTACTCGGCGCCACGGCCTTCGCCGCGTACCGGCATGGCTACGGTGGTATTGGCGCGGACGTCCGAGCCGCCCTGTTTTTCGGTCATGCCCATGCCGATCATCACGGCGGTCTTGTCGCGCCACGGCAGGTCGCGCGGATCGTGCCCGGTCGAGAACAGCCGGGCCCGCAGATCCCGATAGAGCGCCGGTTCCTTGCCGAGTACCGGGATGCTGGCAAATGTCATCGTGGTGGGGCAGAGCGAGCCCGATTCCACCTGGGCCTGCAGGAAATAACCGGCCGTGCGTGCCACCCAGGCGCCTTCGCGCGGTTGCGCGAAAGGCAGCGCCTGCAGTTGCTGGCTGCGCAACAGGGCCAGCAGATGATGCCAGGCGGGGTGGAACTGCACCTGGTCGATCCGTTCGCCGGTGCGGCTGTGGGTATGCAGCGTGGGGGGCAGGCGGTTGGCATCGGCCGCCCATGCCTGCACCTCGGGGTCGCCAAGCCGGGCGCCATAGCCGGACAGCGCGTCGGCATGCCACGTCCCGCCCAGCCGATCCAGCGCGGCACGCAGGCCGGGGTCGGCGTCGAACAGGTTGTAGTGGGCAAGGTCGGGCACCTGGTTGAACACGCTGTGGGTATCTGCGATGCGGGCGTGATCGACGTCGGCGGCGGGTGTGGCGGTCATGGCATCTCCTGGGGCGGCAATGCGTCTCGGCACTTCGGCGGGCTGCGGTCATGGTACGGCAACTCGCCCGTTCGCAATGCTGCAAGGCACCATGATTCCGATACCGTGAAGCAGACAGCTGAAACCGAATTTCGGGTGGCGCGGGGCCGGGGCTTGTGCTTAAATTCACCCCGTTGGATGAAACAGGGGTGCCGTCCGGATGGGCCGGGCGCGCTGAGAGAGTCCCTTCGAACCCGATCCGGCTAGTACCGGCGTGGGAAGTTTCACAAAAACCGATTTGCCTCTTGTCCCGCGGGAAAGCCGCCTTTGCCGCACCGGGACGCCGCCGCCGGCCATGCCGCGCAGGCCGGCTCACAGGGCTCCTGGTTTCGTCCATCCCCGCAAGAGAGAGGACGACACCCATGGCCCGTACTGCCCCCGCTGCATCGTTTGAGTCGCTGGAAAGCGATCTCGACCAGAAATTTGCCTATCCGGCATCGACCAAGACCTACCTGACGGGCAGCCGCCCCGATATCCGCGTGCCGCTGCGCACGATCCTGCAGACCGCCACCCGCACCGAAAAGGGCGAGATGGCAAATCCGCCAATTCCCGTCTACGACACCTCGGGCCCGTACAGCGATCCCGACGTGCATATCGACCTGAAGGCCGGCCTGCCGCCCGTGCGCGCCAAGTGGATCGAAGAGCGCAACGATACCGAAGTGCTGTCCGGCCTGTCGTCGGAATATGGCCTGGCGCGCGCCAACGACCCTGCCACGGCCCACCTGCGCTTTGCCCAGCTGACCAACCCGCGCCGCGCCAAGGCCGGTGCCAACGTGTCGCAGATGCACTACGCGCGCAAGGGCATCATCACGCCCGAGATGGAATACGTGGCGCTGCGCGAATCGCTGAACCTGCAGGCGCTGTACGACAAGCCCGAATACAAGGCGCTGCTGCGCCAGCATCCCGGCAATGCGCTGGGCGCCGCGCTGCCGCTGCGTCCGGAAGACATGACGCCGGAATTCGTGCGCCGCGAAGTGGCCGCCGGCCGCGCGATCATCCCGGCCAACATCAACCACACGGAACTGGAGCCGATGGCCATCGGCCGCAACTTCCGCGTGAAGATCAACGGCAACCTGGGCAATTCGGCGGTGACGTCGTCGCTGGCCGAGGAAGTGGAAAAGATGGTGTGGTCGATCCGCTGGGGCGCCGACACCATCATGGACCTGTCCACGGGCAAGCACATCCACGAAACGCGCGAATGGATCCTGCGCAACTCGCCGGTGCCCATCGGCACGGTGCCGATCTACCAGGCGCTGGACAAGACCGGCGGCATCGCCGAGGACCTGACCTGGGAAATGTTCCGCGACACGCTGATCGAGCAGGCCGAGCAAGGCGTGGACTACTTCACGATCCACGCCGGCGTGCTGCTGCGCTACGTGCCGCTGACCGCAGACCGCGTGACCGGCATCGTGTCGCGCGGCGGTTCGATCATGGCCAAGTGGTGCCTGGCGCACCACAAGGAAAACTTCCTGTACACGCACTTCGACGAGATCTGCGAAATCATGAAGGCGTACGACGTGTCGTTCAGCCTCGGCGACGGCCTGCGTCCGGGATGCATCGCCGATTCGAACGACGACGCCCAGTTCGGTGAACTGCGCACGCTGGGCGAACTGACCGCCAAGGCGTGGGAGCACGACGTGCAGGTGATGATCGAAGGCCCGGGCCACGTGCCGCTGCAGCGCATCCAGGCCAACATGGACGAGGAACTGAAGCACTGCTACGAAGCCCCGTTCTACACGCTGGGACCGCTGGTGACCGACATCGCGCCGGGCTACGACCACATCACCAGCGGCATTGGCGCCGCCAACATCGGCTGGATGGGCACGGCCATGCTGTGCTACGTCACGCCGAAGGAGCACCTGGGCCTGCCGGACAAGGAAGACGTGCGCGAAGGCATCATCACGTACAAGATCGCCGCCCATGCCGCCGACCTGGCCAAGGGCTGGCCCGGCGCGCAGCTGCGCGATAATGCGCTGTCCAAGGCACGTTTCGAGTTCCGCTGGGAAGACCAGTTCAACCTGGGCCTCGATCCGGAGCGCGCACGGTCGTTCCATGACGCCACGCTGCCGGCCGAAGGCGCCAAGATCGCCCATTTCTGCTCGATGTGCGGGCCGAAGTTCTGCTCGATGAAGATCACGCAGGAAGTGCGCGACTACGCGGCATCGCTGCCGGCTGCCCAGAAGGGAATGGAAGAGAAGTCCATCGAGTTCGTGAAGTCGGGCTCGAAGATCTACTCGTAAGCGTTGTCTTGCAGGACGGGCGGCCGCCCACGCGGCGCCGCCCGGCAGTACCGTAGCACCGAGAGTTCCGCGCGCGGCGCCCCCACGCAGCGCGGCGGTATTCACCCAACCGGAGGCCGGTCGGCGCCACTCACCTGGCCAATGCCGCCGGCATACAAGCCCATGACAGCAGTACAGTCCTTCGATGTCGCCATTCTCGGCGCCGGCCTGGCCGGGCGGATTTCCGCCTGGCTGCTGGTGCGTGCCGGTGCCCGCGTGGCGCTGGTGGAGCGTGGCGGCCCCGACGGCAGCGGCTCGGCCGCGCACGTGGCCGCGGCCATGCTGGCGCCGCTGGCCGAATCGGCCATCGCCGAACGGCGCATCGTCGACCTCGGCATTGCCAGCGTCGACCTTTGGCGCACGTGGATCCAGGAACTGCCCGAGCCCGTGTTCTTCCAGGAGGACGGCACGCTGGTGGTCTGGCATGCGCGGGACCGCAGCGAGGTGTCGCTGTTCACCAGCCGCATGCGCGCCGTCGCCCCGCCGGAACTGGTGCAGGCGCGCCTGCGCGCGCTGGACGGCAAGGGCGTGGCCGATGTGGAACCCGAACTGGCCGGCCGCTTCGCGCAGGGCCTGCTGCTGCAGGGCGAAGGCCAGCTCGACAATCGTGGCGCGCTGCGGGCCCTGCTCCACTGTGCCATCGACGAAGGGCTGCATTGCGTGTGGGAAGCCGGCGAAATCGACGCCGAATCGCTGCCATCGCTGGGCGTCAAGGCCGACGTGGTGCTCGATTGCCGTGGCCTGGGCGCCCGGGGCGCCTGGATGGACCTGGACGCGCAGGGCAATCCCGTCCCGGGCCTGCGTGGCCTGCGCGGCGAAGTGGTGCGCGTGCATGCGCCCGACGTGAAGCTGCACCGGCCGGTGCGCCTGCTGCATCCGCGCTACCCGATCTACATCGCACCGAAGCCGAACGACCTGTACGTGATCGGCGCCACCGAAATCGAAAGCGAGGACGATTCGCCGATGAGCGTGCGCTCCGCGCTGGAGCTGCTGTCGGCCGCGCACTCGCTGCATCCCGCCTTTGGCGAGGCGCGGGTGCTGGAACTGAACGTGCAGCGCCGCCCGACGCGCCCCGACCACCTGCCGTCCATCCGCGTGGACCAGCGCGCGCGCGTGGTGCGCATCAACGGACTGTATCGCCATGGCTGGCTGATCGCTCCGGCCGTGACGGAAGCGGCCTGCCACGTGGTACGTGCCCTGCTCAACGACGACCCGGCCGCCTATGCCGTGCCGTCCGCGCTGCGCTGGCCCGGCATGATCCAGCAGGTGCGCGAGGTGGTCTGCCCCGCGCCGAGCGTGGTCGTCAACCCCGGCGGCGGCACGCTGCATTAACCGATAACCATCATGCAAATCCTGCTCAATGGCCAACCGCTCGACGTACCGGACGCCGCCACGCTGGCCGACGCCGTGACGGCGGCAGCCATCGCGCCGCCGTTCGCCGCCGCGGTGAACGGCCAGTTCGTGCCGCGCGCCGCGCATGCGGCCACATCGCTCAATGCGGGCGACCAGATCGACCTCGTGCAACCGGTAACGGGCGGCTAAAGGGACCCTCCATGACATTCGAACCTGCTGAAACCCTGCGCGACCCGTTCGTGCTCTACGGCGAATCCTTCGATTCGCGCCTGCTGCTGGGCACCGCGCGCTATCCGTCGCCGGCCACGCTGCAGGCTGCGGTGGAAGCCTCGCGCCCGGCCATGATCACCGTGGCCCTGCGCCGCCAGACCGCCGTTGGCAGCGGCGACGGCCAGACGCTGGGCGGCGACACCTTCTGGCAGATGCTGCGCTCGCTGGGCGTGCCCGTGCTGCCCAACACCGCCGGCTGCTTCACCGCGCAGGAAGTCATCACCACGGCGATGATGGCGCGCGAGGTCTTCGAGACCGACTGGATCAAGCTCGAACTGATCGGCGACGACTACACGCTGCAGCCCGACACGCTGAACCTGCCGGCCGTGGCCGAGACGCTGATCAAGGAAGGCTTCAAAGTGCTGCCGTACTGCACCGAGGACCTCGTGCTGTGCCGCCGCCTGCTCGACGTGGGCTGCCAGGCGCTGATGCCCTGGGCGGCCCCGATCGGCACCGGCCGTGGCGCCGTGAATCCGCACGCCATGCGCACGCTGCGCGACCGCCTGCCCGACACGCCGCTGATCGTCGATGCCGGCCTGGGTCTGCCGTCGCACGCGGCGCAGGTGCTGGAGTGGGGCTACGACGGCGTGCTGCTGAACACCGCCGTGGCGCAGGCCGCGTACCCGGTGAACATGGCGCGCGCGTTTGCGCTGGCCGTGGAAGCGGGCCGCACCGCCTACCTGGCCGGCCCGATGCCGGAGCGCGAGGTGGCGCAGGCCAGCACGCCGGTGGTCGGCATGCCGTTCTGGCACGCCGAAGGCGCGGAGGATCGCGCATGACGCGCCAGGGGGTTGCGGCGGCCATCGATGCCGCACTGTTCGAAGACGTGATGCAGCGCTTTGCCGCGATGTTCGGCCGCGACGAATCGCCGTGGCAGGTGTGGCCGCTGGCCAATGCCCCGGCCACGCTGGGCCGTCACGACGTGGTGCTGGCGGACGGCGAGGCTGCCGCCGACCTCATCGACCGCGTGGCGGCGGCCAATGCCGTGCTGATCGTGTCGGAGCGCGAAGGCGGCCGCTGGATCGACACGGTGCGCTCGTGGATGGGTACGTGGGTGTTCGATTCGCACGCCGACGATGACACCGCGCACTCGCCGGGCTTCGTGGCGGTGCTGGCGGCGGCGCTGTCGCTGCATTTTCCCGCGCACGACGCGCTGTGCATCGCCCGCGCCTGGGAGCCGGGCAGCACCGCGTGGCCCGGCGATTTCGCGCGCTTCCCGCGTGTGCGCCATGCCGCGCTGGTTTCGCCCGACCAGCCGGCGCCAGCCTTCGCGCCGTGCCCGCCCGATCTGGGCCTGTATGCGGTCATGCCGACCGCCGCCTGGATCGAACAGCTCGTACCGCTGCGGGTGCCAACCGTGCAGCTGCGCTTCAAGTCGGCCGACGCCGCCGAGGTGAAGGCCGAAGTGGTGCGGGCAGCCAACGCCGCCAGGGGTTCGACATCGCGCCTGTTCATCAATGACCACTGGCGCGTGGCGGTCGACCATCACGCGGCCTGCGGCGGTGACAGCGGCATCTATGGCATCCACCTGGGCCAGGAAGACCTGGACGAGGCGGATCTCGATGCCATCCGCGCCTCGGGCCTGCGCCTGGGCGTGTCGACGCACGGCTACGCCGAGATGCTGCGCGTGGCGGCGATCCGCCCCAGCTACCTGGCGCTGGGCGCGATTTTCCCGACCACGACCAAGGTCATGCCGACCCAGCCGCAAGGCATGGGCCGCTTCCAGTCGTATGTGACGCTGATGAAGCCGGTGATGCCGTCGCTGGTGGGCATCGGCGGGGTGAACGCCGGCAATATGCGCGAAGTGCTCGATGTCGGCGTGGGCAGCGCCGCCGTAGTGCGGGCGATCACGGAAGCCAGCGATGTGCCGGCGGCGGTGGCGGGGCTCAACGCCTTGTTTGTTTGATGGTCGCTGGTTGAACGGTTTTACCCGCTCCCCCAAACCGCTCTGAGCGAGCGAACCGCCGGGGCTTGATAACCCTTCGGTGTGCTCCCCTCTCCCGCGCGCGGGAGAGGGGCGGGGGAGAGGGCAGGCGCATGGGGTGCTAACCCGGCTCGGCAAGTGCGACACGCCTTGCCCTCTCCCCCAACCCCTCTCCCGCAGGCGGGAGAGGGGAGCCGCGCCCTGCGGTGCAAGCAAGGGCCGCAATCTTCAAGCGCCCTGAAAGCAAAGCAAATCCGTCACCGCTGCGCTGCCGCGACGGTTTTCTCCCCCGAAGATTCGCTGCCGCGACGGTTTTCTCCCCGAAGATTCGCAGCCGCGGTTTTCTCCCCTCTCCCGCATGGCGGGAGAGGGGCGGGGGAGAGGGCAGGCGCATGGGGTGCTAACCCGGCTCGGCAAGTGCGACACGCTTGCCCTCTCCCCCAACCCCTCTCCCGCAGGCGGGAGAGGGGAGCCGCGCCCTGCTGTGCAAGCAAGGGCCGCAATCTTCAAGCGCCCTGAAAGCAAAGCAAATCCGTCACCGCTGCGCTGCCGCGACGGTTTTCTCCCCGAAGATTCGCTGCCGCGGTTTTCTCCCCTCTCCCGCGCGCGGGAGAGGGGCGGGGGAGAGGGCAGGAGCATGGGGTGCTAACCCGGCTCGGCAAGTGCGACACGCCTTGCCCTCTCCCCCAACCCCTCTCCCGCAGGCGGGAGAGGGGAGCCGCTCCCTCCGGTGCAAGCAAGGGGAGCGGACCATCAGCAATGGACACCCCCCGGGGAGAGGGCTAGCGTATCGAGAACTCACAGTTTGGGCGCTGACCGGCCACGCCGGCTGGTCGCGACCGGACAATCCGCATATCCTCTCCATCCAGTCACCAATGGATAGAGGTTCCGCAGTACGGAACGGGACCCGCAGAGAGGAAACAGCAGTGAACGAGATCATCCCCGCCGCCCCGGGCACCCCCGACAAGCCCTATTTCGGTATCGAGATTCCGCTGATGCGCCTGCTGGGCCTGCAGCCGGTGCATATGGAGGAAGGGCTATGCCGTACGCGCCTGCCGGCCAGCCCGAACGTGGTGAACAGCCGTGGTGACGTGCATGGCGGCACGCTGATGGCCGTGCTGGACTTCACGCTGAGCGGCGCGGCGCGCTCGCATGCCCCGCTGGACGTGGGCGTGATCACGATCGACATGTCCACGCATTTCCTGGCCGCCGCGCGCGGCGCGCTGACGTTCGAGGCGCGCATCCTGCGCCGGGGCGCCAAGATCGCCTTCTGCGAGGGCGAGGCCCGCGACGCATCGGGCACGGTCTGCTGCGTGGCCCGCGCGTCGTTCAAGCTGGTGCAGCTGGCCGGCGGGAACTAGGCGTCCGGCCCGTCCGGCGGGCCTTCCGTGGGGCGATAGACCGCCACGAACCTTGCGCGCTCGGTGATGCCATAGTCGCCGGGCGCGTATTGCATCAGCCAGTCGCCCGGCTTGCCGGTCAGCACATCGCCGCCGGCCGAGCGTTCCAGCGCGAACGCGACCGGCATTTCCTTGACCAGCACCGGCACCGGCTTGTTGCGATACGGGCCGGCCTCGCCGTGCGCGTTCGGCCCCACGGCCACATAGCGCGCGTCGAAACGCCCGCGCGACACCACCCAGCGGTCGCCGGTGGCGCCGGTCACGATGGCATCCCCGCGCTGGTAGCGGTTCGGCCCCTCGCGGCTGATCAGTTCGCCGGGCTCGGCGGCAAACGCCACCTGCACGGTTTCGTCCTTCACGTACCAGCGCGCGGCGGGATCGTCGCGCAGGTCGATGTCTTTCAGGGTTTCCATGTCCAATCCGATGCCGCGTCAGCCTAGCTGGCGCGGGGCGAAGCTGTGGTTGAGCGGGCCGTTGCCGGCACCCAGGCGCAGTGGCGCGCCAGCTGCGATGGCCCGGGCCACGTAGTCCAGCGCGGTGCCCACGGCGTCGGGCAGCGCGTCGCCGCGCGCCAGTTGCGACGCGATGGCCGCCGCCAGCGTGCAGCCGGTGCCGTGCAGGTTGGGGGTGTCGATACGCGGATGCGTGTAGATGCGCGTGGTGCCGTCGGCCAGCATCAGCAGGTCGTCCAGGCCGGTGGCGTCGGGGCCATCGTCCTCCAGGTGCCCGCCCTTGAGCAGCACGGCCTGGCAGCCCATCGCCAGCAGGTCGGCGGCGGCGGCTTCCATCTCGGCGCGGCGTGCGATGCGGCGCCCGAGCAGGTACGAGGCTTCCGGCAGGTTCGGCGTGACCAGGATGGCGCGCGGAAAGAGCCGCTTCACCATGGCCTGGCTGGTGGCGTCGTCCGAGAGCGTGGCGCCGGACGTGGAGATCATGACCGGATCGACCACGAGCTTGCGGATGCCGTGCCGGTCCACCGCGCCGGCCACGGCCTCGACGATGGCCGCCGTGCCAAGCATGCCGGTCTTGGCGGCATCCACGCCGATGTCGCTGGCCACGGCATCGATCTGGGCGGCCACCATGTCGGCCGGAATGGCGTGTACCCCGGTCACACCCAGCGTGTTCTGGGCCGTGATGGCGGTGATCGCGCTCATGCCGAAGCAGCCCAGCGCGGCAAATGTCTTCAGGTCCGCCTGGATGCCGGCGCCGCCGCCGGAGTCGGAACCGGCGATGGTCAGGGTGCGGGGTGGCGTGGGGAGCATGTGCAAGGCGGGAACGGGACGGGAACAGTCCGAAACAATTAGGCGGGAAAAAATCTGGCATTTCTGCCCGCTCGGCGCGAACAGGCACGCTACAATACCGCCACTCCGAGGAGCGTTGCAACGGATGCCCTGCCATCCGCCAGGCTCGGAATGTCTCAACGGCGCTCGCTGTTCCGTGGTTCGCACGGGGCGCGAGTCGACCTGTCTGTCCGTCATGGCCTCCCGTGAGGTATCCGTGACGCGCCCAGGCCCCTGGTTTCATGGGCCTTATCCGTCTCCCGTCCCGCGTATGCGCCACTCTTACATCGGAGTGAACATGAACGCTGTGACTGACCTGAAGCAAGACTACCTGATCGCCGACATCGGCCTGGCCGGCTGGGGCCGCAAGGAAATCGCGATCGCCGAGACCGAAATGCCCGGCCTGATGGCCATCCGCGACGAATTCGCCGCTGCGCAGCCGCTCAAGGGCGCCCGCATCGCCGGTTCGCTGCACATGACGATCCAGACCGCCGTGCTGATCGAAACGCTCAAGGCACTTGGCGCCGACGTGCGCTGGGCCTCGTGCAACATCTTCTCGACCCAGGACCACGCCGCCGCCGCCATCGCCGCATCGGGCACGCCGGTGTTCGCGTTCAAGGGCGAGTCGCTCAAGGAATACTGGGACTTCACCCACCGCATCTTCGACTGGGCCGACGGCGGCACGCCGAACATGATCCTGGACGATGGCGGCGACGCCACGCTGCTGCTGCACCTGGGCGCCCGCGCCGAGAAGGACGCATCGCTGATCAGCAAGCCGACCAGCGAGGAAGAAACCTACCTGTTCGCCGCCATCAAGGAAAAGCTGGCCAAGGACGCCACCTGGTACAGCCGCAACCTGGCCGCCATCCGCGGCGTGACCGAGGAAACCACCACGGGCGTGCACCGCCTGTACCAGATGGCCCAGCGCGGCGAACTGAAGTTCCCGGCCATCAACGTCAACGACTCGGTGACCAAGAGCAAGTTCGACAACCTGTACGGCTGCCGCGAATCGCTGGTGGACGGCATCAAGCGCGCCACCGACGTGATGATCGCCGGCAAGGTCGCCGTGGTTGCCGGCTACGGCGACGTGGGCAAGGGCAGCGCCCAGGCCCTGCGCGCGCTGTCGGCCCAGGTGTGGGTCACCGAAATCGATCCGATCTGCGCACTGCAGGCCGCCATGGAAGGCTACCGCGTGGTGACGATGGACTACGCCGCCGAGCACGGCGACATCTTCGTGACCTGCACCGGCAACTACCACGTGATCACGCATGACCACATGGCCCGGATGAAGGATCAGGCCATCGTCTGCAACATCGGCCACTTCGACAACGAGATCGACATCGCATCGGTCGAGAAGTACGAATGGGAGGAGATCAAGCCGCAGGTGGACCACGTCAAGTTCCCGGACGGCAAGAAGATCATCATCCTGGCCAAGGGCCGCCTGGTGAACCTGGGCTGTGCCACGGGCCACCCGTCGTACGTGATGAGCAGCTCGTTCGCCAACCAGACGATCGCCCAGATCGAACTGTGGGCCGAGCGCGACAGCGGCAAGTACCCGGTGGGCGTCTACACGCTGCCGAAGCACCTGGACGAGAAGGTGGCGCGCCTGCAGCTGAAGAAGCTGAACGCGCAGCTGACCGAGCTGACCGACCAGCAGGCCGCCTACATCGGCGTGCAGAAGCAGGGCCCGTACAAGGCCGACCACTACCGCTACTGATCGGCCCGAGATTCTCCCCGACGGTGTTCTCCCCTCTCCCGCCCGGCGGGAGAGGGGCCCGGGGGAGAGGGCGTTGAGCTGACTGCGCGACCGGGCTCCGCCAGAAGCGCGCAGTTCCGATGTCATCCAATAACAAGGAGTCCCAATGAGACTGTTGGCCGTCTGGATCATCAACGCCGCGTCGCTGTTCCTGGTGAGCTATCTGATCGGCGGTATCGAACTGCGCGGATTTGGCGCGGCGATGATTGCCGCGCTGGTGCTGGGTCTGGTCAATACGCTGATCCGGCCGATCCTGGTCATCCTGACCCTGCCGGTGACGCTGCTGACGCTGGGGCTGTTCATCTTCGTCATCAACGCGCTGCTGTTCCTGTTCGTCGGCAACCTGCTGCAGGGGTTTGTCGTAGCCGGATTTGGCGCCGCGCTGCTTGGCTCGATTCTCTATAGCGTGATCTCCACGATTCTCGCCAGCGTACTGCTTGGCGACCGTGACTAAGCGCGACTGAAATTCTTCGGGGCGCCGCGCGTGCGGCGTGCCAACCATGACTGATCGCTACTACAGCTTCGAATTCTTCCCGCCCAAGACGGCGGAGGGCGCCGAGAAACTGCGCAACACCCGCGCCCAGCTGGCACCGTTGCAGCCGAAGTACATCTCGGTGACGTTCGGCGCCGGCGGCACCACGCAGCAGGGCACGCTCGACGCCGTGCTGGAAATCCAGCGCGAGGGCATCGAGGCGGCGCCGCACCTGTCGTGCGTGGGGTCGTCGCGCGAGAGCATCCGCGACATCCTCAAGACCTATCGCGACGGCGGTATCCGCCATATCGTCGCGCTGCGCGGCGACATGCCGTCCGGCATGGGCGAGATCGGCGAATTCCGCTACGCCAACGAACTGGTGGAGTTCATCCGCGCCGAAACCGGCGACTGGTTCAACATCGAGGTGGCGGCCTATCCCGAATACCACCCGCAGGCCCGTTCGCCGCGCCACGACCTGGACAACTTCGTGCGCAAGGTGAAGGCCGGCGCGAACTCGGCCATCACGCAGTATTTCTTCAACGCCGACGCCTACTTCCGCTTTGTCGACGATGTCCGCGCGATGGGCGTGGAAGTGCCGATCGTGCCCGGCATCATGCCGATCACCAATTACTCGCAGCTGATGCGTTTTTCCGAGATGTGCGGCGCCGAAGTGCCGCGCTGGGTGGCGAAGCGGCTCGAATCGTTCGGCGACGACAAGGAATCGATCCGCGCGTTCGGCCTGGACGTGGTGACGGCGCTGTGCGAACGCCTGCTGGCGTCGGGCGTGCCCGGCCTGCACTTCTACACGCTGAACACGGCCGGCGCCACCAAGGCCATCTGGCAGCGCCTGAAGCTCTGATCGCATGCCCGCCGCGCGCCGTCCGGACCCGTTCGTCGAGCATCTGCTGGAACTGATGGCGCCGCTGGCGGCCAGCATCGGGCCGGTCACGGCCAGGCGGATGTTTGGCGGTCATGGCCTGTTCTATGACGGGCTGATGTTCGCGCTGGCAAGCGGCGGCCAGTGCTACCTGAAGGCGGACGACGTCACGCTGCCCCGCTTCGCGGCCGAGGGCAGCGAGCCGTTCCGCTACCAGTCGGCCCGGCGCGAGGTGACGATGCGTCACTACATGAGCCTGCCGGCGGCCTGCCTGGAGTCGCCGTCCGCCATGACGCCCTGGGCGCGCATGGCCGTGGAAGCCGCGCTGCGGCTGGGAAACGCGAAGTAGGCATATCGGCAACCGTGGGCGATGGTGGCATACTCGCCGCCATGGTCACCGCCACCTTCCGTTTCTACGAGGAACTGAACGACTTTCTGGCGCCATCGCAGCGCCGCCGGGACCTGTCGTGCCCCTGCGCGCGCGCCGCCACGGTCAAGCACATGATCGAGGCGCTGGGCGTGCCGCATACCGAGGTGGAACTGATCCTCGTGAACGGCGAATCGGTGCCGTTCGAGCGCCTCGTCGAGGACGGCGACCGCGTCGCCGTTTATCCAAAATTTGAATCGCTCGACGTTACGCCGCTGCTGCGCGTGCGCGAGCATCCGCTGCGCAACCTCCGCTTTGTCGCCGATGCGCACCTGGGCGGCCTGGCGCACCTGCTGCGCATGACCGGCTTCGACACGCTCTACGACAACCACTTCGAAGACAGCGAGATTGCCCGTATCGCGGCCGACGAGCAGCGCATCGTGCTGACACGCGACCGCGAACTGCTCAAGCGCCGCGAGATCACGCACGGCTGCTATGTGCGGGCGATCAAGCCGGTGCCGCAGGCACACGAGATCTTCGCGCGGCTGGACCTGGCACGCAGCGCCCGCCCGTTCTCGCTATGCCTGACCTGCAACGTGCCGCTGGAACGGATCGACAAGGCCCAGGCACAGGACCGCGTGCCCGACGGCGTGTTCGCGCGCCACGACCGCTTTGTCACCTGCCCGCATTGCCGCAGGGTGTTCTGGGAAGGCTCGCACTGGAGGCGGATGCGCGAGCTGGTGGAGGGGTTGGTGCGCGCCACGGAGCCCGCGCCGGACAATGCGCCAGGCTGACTGGCCAGCCGGCTTGCCGGCGGGAACCCGGCGCGGTTGCTACCGTACCCCGCGCTCCGTCACCATCCAGTCCATCGGCAGGTCGTGCGCTTGTGCAACAAGCGGGATCTCGCAGGCGTCGAAGCCGATGCCGATGGCGATGGGCGTGACGCCAAGCCCGGCCAGGGCCGCCAGGGTGCGGTCGTAGAAGCCGCCGCCGTAACCTAGGCGGAACTTGTTGGCGCTGAAACCGACACAGGGAATGAGCAGCGCGTCGGGCGTCACGGCCTCGGTGCCGTCGGGTACCGGAATGCCGTAGTGTCCGGCGCGCATCGTCGTGTCAGGGGTCCACAAATGGAAATCGAGCGGCGTGCCCGGGGCCGAGACCACGGGCAGGGCGGCCACGCGGCCGGGCATCCCGGCCAGCCAGCGGGCCACCGTGCCGCGGGCGTCGAATTCCTGCTGGATCGGCCAGTAAAACCCCAGCTTCCGTACGCCCAGGCGTTCCAGCAGGGCGCCCAGCGCATGGTCGATGGCGGTATCGGATGCGGCACGATCGGGCAGCGCGGCGCGCCGCGCCAGCAGGTCGCGGCGCAGGGCGCGCCGGTCATTGGCAAGGGCGGCAGGCTGGTCCGTGACGGCCTGGAATTGACGGGCGTCCGGCCCGTTGTCCGGGGCTTGGGATGGGGGCATGGCGTGCAATAATGACCGCGATCAGACAATCAGAAACAGATGAAGGATGCGCGCCTGTCTTCTTGGATGGGCACGCGCCACCACATAAGGGATAGCCAAGAATGTCGAAGGGAGTATATCTGCGCCGGGCCGGCCGCTTCGCCTGGCTCGCGTTCGCGGGCGCGGTGCTGGCCATGCCGGCATACGCGCAGAAGAAGCCGGCGCCGTCGCGTCCGGCGCCGCAGCAGCCGGCCGCGTCGACGATGATTCCGTCCAGCCCGGACGACGCCTTCGTGGCGCTGCGCGAAGCGGCCCGCAAGAACGACGTGGACCGCGCCGCCGCCATTTCGGCCACGCTGGTCGATTACCCGATTCCCTCGTACGTCGAATACTTCCGCATCAAGCCGCAGATGTTCGATGCCGGCGGCCAGGCGCGCATCGACGCGCCCGACGCCGAAGTGGCGGCGTTCCTGCAGCGTTACCAGGGCGAGGCGATTGCAGACCGCATGCGCAACGACTGGCTGCTGGTGCTGGGCAAGAAGCGCGACTGGGCCAATTTCGATATCCAGTACCCGCAGTTCGTGCTCAAGGACGACACGCAGGTGGAGTGCTACGCGCTGCTGTCGAAGGCGCTCAAGGGCCAGAACGTGGCCGCCGAGGCGCGCGCCACGCTGGTGGACCCGCGCTACTACGGCGACGGCTGCGTCGATCTGGTGGGCTACCTGGCGCAGAGCCAGCAGATCCAGCGTAGCGACGTGGCGTTCCAGGCACGTCAGGCGCTGGAACAGAACTACACGACGCTGGCCGCGAAGATCGCGGCCGCCGTGCCCGATGCACGCGTGGACAGCGACGCGCTGGCCACCGTGGTGAAGATAGCCCGCAACGACCCGTCGCAGGCCGCGTCGTACCTGAACACCATCGCCGGGGGCCTGTCGCGCGACGAGCAAGGCGCCGCCTGGGGCGTGGTTGGCCAGTACGCGGCCAAGAAGCTGATGCCGGAAGCTGCAGGCTACTACCGCCGCCAGATGGACCTGGGCGGCAACCAGTGGCTGTCGGACGAAACGCAGGAGTGGCGCGTGCGCGCCGCATTGCGCCAGGGCGACTGGAAGCAGGTGCGCCAGTCGATCGAACTGATGCGCCCCGAGCTGCGCGCCAAGGACCCGGCGTGGACATACTGGTACGCCCGCGCGCTGAAGGCCGACGGCCGTGCCGCCGAAGCCCAGGCGCAATTCCAGTCGATCGCGGGCCAGTTCCATTTCTACGGGCAGCTGGCCAGCGAGGAACTGGGCAACCGGATCACGCTGCCGGCCCGCACCACGGTCAGCGACGCCGAGGCCATGGCCATGCGCACGCGCCCCGGCTTTGTCCGCGCGCAGAAGTTCTATGACCTGAACCTGCGCTTCGAGGGCAACCGCGAGTGGAACTGGGAACTGCGCGGCATGAGCGATCGCGAACTGATCGCCGCCGCCGAGTACGCGCGCAAGATCGACCTGCTGGACCGCACGGTCAACACGTCGGACCGTACGAAGGCCGAACACGATTTCGCCCAGCGTTTTCCGATGCCGTATCGCGACATCATGCAGCGGGCCACCGACGACGTTGGCCTGGACATGGCCTGGGCGTACGGCCTGATCCGTCAGGAATCGCGCTTCATCATGAATGCGCGCTCGTCGGCGGGTGCGCACGGCCTGATGCAGGTGATGCCGGCCACGGCCAAGTACGTGGCGAAGAAGATCGGCATGGCCGACTTCTCGCCGTCGATGATGGGCGACCCCAATATCAATATCCTGCTCGGTACAAATTACATGAGCATGGTACTGACGGACCTCGACAGTTCATGGACGCTGGCGTCCGCCGGATACAACGCCGGCCCGGGACGCCCGAAATCGTGGCGTTCGAGCCTGTCGCGGCCCGTGGAAGGCGCGATCTTTGCAGAGACGATCCCGTTCACGGAAACGCGAACGTATGTCAAGAATGTGCTTTCCAACGCGACGTACTATGCTGCATTGATGAGTGGCCGTCCCCAGTCGCTGAAAGACCGGCTTGGGGTGGTCGCGCCGTCCTCTGTCACGACGACCAGCCTGCCCTGATCCTGCAAAGCCCCGCATGGCGGCGGGGCGGCGGCTCCGTGACTGTCGGGACGCGTGCATCACGCAGCGTCACACGAATCGTCACGGAGTCCGAAGCATGAAGACCAGCAACGTCCTTGTCGTGGGGGGCGCCGGTTTCATCGGCAGCCACCTCGTGTCCCGCCTGGCCGGCGCGGCGACCGCTTCCGGCGCGCCGCTCGATCCGGCCTCCAATCCTGACAGTCCTATCGCGCCCGACCGCATCGTGGTCGGCTCGCGCAGCGTCGAACATGCGCAGCATCTGCTGCTGTTGCCGCGTGTGGAAGTGGCCGAGCTGGGCCTGGCCGACGCGGCTTCGCTGGACGATGCGATCGGCCCGCTGGGCGTCGATGGCATCGTCGTCAACCTGGTGGGCGTGCTGCACGGCGACCGCGGCGACCCGTACGGCCCTCAGTTTGCCGCCGCGCATGTCGATCTGCCGCGCCAGCTGGTGGAGGCCTGCAGCCGCACCGGCGTTCGCCGGCTGATCCACATGAGCGCGCTTGGCGCCGACCCGCAAGGGCCGTCGATGTACCTGCGCAGCAAGGGCGAAGGCGAGCGCATCGTGCGCGAGAGCGGACTGGACTGGACCATTTTCCGTCCATCGGTCGTGTTCGGCCCCGACGATCATTTTCTGAACCTGTTCGCCCAGTTGCAACAGATGGCGCCGGTGGTGCCGCTGGCGTGCGCCCATGCGCGCTTCCAGCCCGTGTTCGTGATGGATGTGGTGCAGGCTTTCGTGAACGCGATGGCCAATGGATCGACCGTCGGGCAGACCTACGAACTGGGCGGCCCGCAGGTGTACACGCTGGAGGAACTGGTCAAGTTCGCGGGCCATGCGTCGGGTCATCCGCGGCCGATCATCGCACTGCCCGATGCGCTGGCGCGCATGCAGGCGGCCGTGCTGGAACACATGCCCGGCGGCACGGTGCTGTCGCGCGACAACCTCGATTCCATGCGCCTGGACAACGTGCTCGGCGCGCCCATGGCGGCGGAACTGGGTGTCCATCCGGTGAGCCTGGAGGTCGTGATGACCGACGTGCTGGCCGGCCGCAGCCGCGACACGTTCCTCCAGTCCTTGCGCGGCAGCGTGCATCGCTGAAGCGCCGGCGGGCCACGGGGCACGCAATTTGCACCGATGTGATTGGCGCTCACAGCCTTGCGAGCGCAATTCATTTGGACGACGCGCGCCGCATCGATAGAATGTCTGGTTCGGGGCGCCTGGCGATTGACCGGCGCCCGCGCCTGTGTTTTTGCGCGTGTCGCATTTGTCCGCCTCTGTTTCCGCCCCCAAGGAATTTACGATGAAGCTCGTCATCGGCAACAAGAACTATTCGTCCTGGTCGCTGCGTCCGTGGTTGCTGCTGCGTCACGCCGGCATCGAATTCGAGGAAATCCCGCTGCGCCTGTTCACGAAGGATTTCGGGACGGAGATTGCCCGCTACTCGCCCGCCGGCAAGGTGCCGGCGCTGATCGACGGCGACGTGACCGTGTGGGATTCGCTGTCGATCTCCGAATACGCGGCCGAGCGGTTTCCGCACAAGCAGCTGTGGCCGGCCGACGTGGCGGCACGCGCCATGGCACGCTCGATCTGCGCCGAGATGCACTCGGGCTTCGGCAACCTGCGCAGCCAGATGCCGATGAACTGCACCGCCGTGCTGCCGGGCCTGGGCTGGAACGTAGCCGTGCAGCAGGACGTGGACCGCATCGCATCGATCTGGACCGACCTGCGTGCGCGCTACGGCGCCGGCGGGCCGTTCCTGTTTGGCGAATTTACGATTGCCGACGCGTTTTACGCGCCCGTGGTGAGCCGCTTCGCCACCTATGGCGTGCATCTGCCCGAAACCGCCAAGACCTACGCCGATTTCATCCTGGCCTTGCCGGCCATGCAGGAATGGGTGGCGGGCGCCCGCGAGGAGCGCGATTTCGTGCCGGCCGACGAACCCTACCGCACGCAGCCTGAACGGGCCGACGCGATCATCGTCACGAGCTGATCATGCAGGTGTACGCCGTCGGCGGGGCCATCCGCGACCAACTGCTGGGCAAGCCGAGCCAGGATCGCGACTACGTCGTGGTGGGTGCCACGCCCGAGCAGATGGAAGCTGCCGGCTACAAGCCGGTGGGCAAGGACTTTCCGGTCTTCCTGCATCCGCAGACACGGGCCGAGTACGCGCTGGCCCGGACCGAGCGCAAGACGGCCGTGGGCTACAAGGGCTTTGCGTTCTATACCGGGCCCGATGTCACGCTCGAAGACGACCTGGTGCGCCGCGACCTGACCATCAATGCGATGGCGCAGGCAGTGGACGACCAGGACAACCTGGTGGGTCCGATCATCGATCCATACGGCGGCCGGCAGGACCTGCAGGCACGCCTGTTCCGCCATGTGTCCGACGCGTTTGCCGAGGACCCGGTACGCATCCTGCGCGCGGCACGCTTCGCCGCCCGCTTCCATGATTTCTCGGTGGCGCCGGAAACCGTCGCGTTGATGCGCAAGATGGTCGATGCTGGCGAGGTCGACGCCCTGGTGCCCGAGCGCGTCTGGCAGGAACTGGCGCGCGGCCTGATGGAGGCCCGGCCATCGCGCATGTTCGACGTGCTGCGCCAATGTGGCGCGCTGGCGCGGCTGTTGCCGGAGCTGGACCGGCTCTGGGGCGTGCCGCAACGCGCCGACTACCACCCCGAGGTGGATACCGGCGTGCACGTGATGATGGTGGTGGACTACGCCGCCGCGCAGGGCGCGTCGCTGCCGGTGCGCTTTGCGGCGCTGACCCACGACCTGGGTAAGGGCACCACGCCGGAGGACGTGCTGCCGCGCCATATCGGCCACGAGCAACGCAGCGTGGATTTGCTGGAAGCGGTGTGCAAACGCCTGCGCGTGCCGAACGACTGCCGCGAACTGGCGCTGCTGGTGGCGCGCGAGCACGGCAACATCCATCGCTCGGAAGCGTTCGGCGCGGCCGCGCTGACGCGGCTGGTGGAGCGCAGCGACGCGCTGCGCAAGCCCGACCGGTTCGCCGAGGCGCTGCAGGCCTGCGAGGCCGACGCCCGTGGCCGGCTGGGGTTCGAGGATCGCGCCTATCCGCAGACCGCGCGGCTGCTGGCGGCCCGCGAGGCGGCGGCATCGGTCGATGCCGGGGCCGTGGCGAAAGCGTGTGGCGATCGGGTGGACCTGATCAAGGAGAAGGTGCACAAGGCGCGCGTGGCGGCCGTGGCGGAAAAACTGGGGCTGCCGGACTAGATCGCTTCCGAGCAGGCCCTACAGCCCTACAGCACCTTCCCGATCACCAGCGCCACCAGCGACAGCAGGATCGTCGAGGCGAACGGCAAGACGTATTCCTTGCCGAAGAGCCGGAAGCGCACGTCGCCGGGCAGGCGTCCGAGGCCGATCTTCTGCAGCCACGGCAACGCCGCCGACAGCACGATCACGCACAGGAAGATGGTGAAGGTCCAGCGCAACATGGTGATGGCGTGTGGATCGGTCAGAGGGCGTAGCTGCGGTCGCCGCGAGCGAATCCGGCCAGCGGCAAGGCATCGTCGACATCGCGTGCCAGTGCGATGACCTTGAACAACTCACCCATTTCGGCCTCGCTGAGCAGCTTCTGCACCGCGTTGGCCTGCGGCAGGAAGTTGCGCGCGTCGGTCGGGTCGAGCGACATCATCAGCTCGGTAATCCCGGCGTTCATCAGAAAGCGCGCCTGCGAGGCAAAGCCTGCCACGGTGAGCCCCGCATCGACCGCCGCTTCGGCAATGCCGCTGAAATTCACGTGGGCGGTGATGTCCTGCAGGCCGGGGTACAGGAACGGATCGGGGTGCGCATGATGGCGGTAGTGGCACATCAGCGTGCCGCCCACGCGCTGCGCGTGGTAGTACTCCGATGCCGGGAAGCCATAGTCGATGAAGAACGCCGCGCCGCGCTTGAGCAGGGCGCCCACGGCGCGCGTGAAGCCTTCGCCTTCGGCATGGGTCTCGGTGACCATATCGTGGTCGCCGGGCATCTCGTGGAGCTGCGCCGGCACGGCCGCGGCGTGGAGCAGCCGGTCTTCGTACGCGAACGTATCGCCCTGCCGCACCACGCCGCGCTCGTGCCATTGGCCGCCGATACGGGCGAAGAGCCGCACGGGCATGGCGTCGAGCACCTCGTTGCCGACGATGACGCCTTCGAAGCTGTCGGGCAGGGCATCGAGCCATTGCACGCGGCCCGCCAGATGGGGGGCGCGCTGCGCCAGCGTGTCCTGCTGCCGGGCGCGCAGTTCGCCGGACAGCTCGACGATGCTGTACGACTCGGGCAGCGCATTTTCCGATTCCAGGGCCAGCAACAGGTCGGCGGCCAGCCGGCCGGTGCCGGCGCCGAATTCCATCACGCGCGGCAGCGACATCTGGACCAGCGGCGCGAACTGGCGGGCCAGCGTGCGGGCGAAAAACGGCGTCAGTTCGGGGGCGGTGATGAAGTCGCTGCCGTCGTCGGCGCCGCGCCCGAACTTGGCCGCGCCGCCGCTGTAATAGCCCAGGCGCGGGGCGTAGAGCGCAAGCGACATGTAGCGGTCGAAGCCGATCCAGCCGCCGGATGCCGCGATGGCGTCGCCGATCACGATGGAAAGGGCCTTGGATGCGTCAAGCGCACCGGCGGAGGGAAGGGGTAGACTAGCGACTTTCTGCATACCGCGAATTGTAGCAATGCCAGAATCGAATACTCAGGGCGCCGCGGGCGTCCAATCGCGCGGCGTGGCGCTGGTGACCGGCGCGGCGCGCCGGCTGGGCCGTGCCATCGCGCTGGAGCTTGCCGCGCAGGGCTGGGACGTGGCCGTCCACTGCAACCGGTCGCGTGACGAAGCCGAGGTGCTGGCCACGCAGATCCGCGCGCTTGGCCGCCGGGCCGCCGTGCTGCAGGCCGACCTGTCCGACGAGGCCGCCACGGGCAAGCTGGTGGCCGCCTGCGTCGATGCGCTGGGCGTGCCGACCTGCCTGGTCAACAATGCCTCGCTGTTCCAGTACGACGTGGCGACGAGCTTTTCGTATGGATCGCTCGACACCCATATGCGCACGAACGTGGCGGCCCCGCTGCTGCTGGCGCGTGAGATGCACAAGGCGCTTGGCGCCGACGGCAACGATGCCGGCAATGCCGGCGAGCAGCGCGGGGTGGTGATCAACCTGCTGGACCAGAAGCTCAACAACCTGAACCCCGACTTCCTGTCGTATACGCTGTCGAAGGCCGCGCTGCAGACTGCCACGGTGCAGCTGGCGCAGGCCCTGGCCCCGCGGCTGCGCGTGGTGGGCGTGGCGCCGGGTATCACGCTGGTGTCCGGCGACCAGTCAGACCCTGGCTTCGTGCGGGCACACGGCATGACGCCGCTGGGCAAGTCGAGTACCCCCGACGACATCGCCCAGGCCGTGGCCTACCTGGCCGGGGCGCGCGCCGTGACCGGCACCACGCTGTACGTCGATGGCGGGCAGCATCTGATGCCGCTGGCCCGTGACGTGATGTTTTTGACTGAATGAAGCCGTACCTTGATTGACCCTGCCATGACCTTTGCCGCCCTTTCCCATCCCAGCCTGCAAGACTGCCGCCGCATGTTCCTGCGCAACTACGAAGTGCAGATCAACATCGGCGTGCATGAATTCGAGAAAAAGGGCGAACAGCGCGTGCTGGTGAACATCGACCTGTTCGTGTCGCTGTCCGAAACCACCCCGCACGCCGACCGCCTGGAGGAAGTGGTCGATTACGACTTCATGCGCAACACGGTGGCGGCCCGCATGGCCCAGGGCCATATCCATCTGCAGGAAACGCTGTGCGACGACGTGGCCCGCGCCATGCTGCAGCATCCCAAGGTGCGCGCCGTGCGGGTGTCGACCGAAAAGCCCGATGTCTATCCCGATTGCGATTCGGTCGGCGTCGAGGTGTTCCACATCAAGCAGGCCTGACGGCGGCCGGGGCAACTCGGGACGCCTGCAGCGCCGGACGGGCCGGTCCAGTAAAATACCGCCCCGTCAATTCCGGCATTTCCATCGGGCGCGCGGCCATTATTCAGCGCCGCACCCCGTTACAGGTACGTCTTATGAGTCACTCGGCTAACTTCTATCGCCTTGAAACCCGTTTGCAGTCGCTGACCGGCAAGGCCATCGGCGACTTCGGCATGATCGAGGACGGCGACACCGTCATGGTCTGCATGAGCGGCGGCAAGGACTCGTACACGATGCTGTCGGTCCTGATGGCGCTGCAGAAGCGGGCGCCGATCCAGTTCAAGCTGATCGCGATGAACCTGGACCAGAAGCAGCCGGGGTTCCCGGAGCACATCCTGCCCGAATACCTGAAGTCCACGGGCGTGGAGTATGTGATCGTCGAGGCCGACACGTACTCGATCGTCAAGGAGAAGGTGCCCGAGGGCAAGACCACGTGCTCGCTGTGCTCGCGCCTGCGCCGTGGCGTGATCTACCGCACGGCCAAGGAACTGGGCGCGAACAAGATCGCGCTGGGCCACCACCGCGACGACATCGTCAACACGTTCTTCCTGAACATGTTCTTCGGCGGCAAGATGAAGGCGATGCCGCCGAAGCTGGCCACCGATGACGGCCAGCACATCGTCATTCGTCCATTGGCCTACTGCGCGGAAAAGGACATCGCGTCGTACGCGCGTGCCATGGAATTTCCGATCATCCCGTGCAACCTGTGCGGCTCGCAGGAAAACCTGCAGCGCAAGAAGGTGAGCGAGATGGTGCAGCAGTGGGAGCGCGAGCATCCGGGCCGCATCGACAACATCTTCTCGGCGCTGCGCAACGTGGTGCCGTCGCACCTGGCCGATACCGAGCTGTTCCCGTTCACGGGGCTGGCCACCGGCCTGGCCAAGGTGGACGAGGCGTCGCTGTTCGGCGAGACCACCTACAGCCAGCAGGCGTTGCAGTTCAGCGGCAGCGTGGAACCGAACCGCATGGAATTCGTGCGCTTCGACAAGATCCAGAAGGGGGCGGCGCCGACCTCGGAGCCAGCCGCCGCACCTGCTTCCGAGCCGGCGGGCCAGCCAGCGGCCTGAGTCGCGCCGCCGCGCCGGGCAAAGAAAAAGCCCCGTGGCCTGGCCCGGGGCTTTCCTGGCGATAGGGGGGACGCGCCCGGCGGCTACCTGGCTGCCTGGGGCGCCCGTCCGCTCTCGGCCATCAGCGAGCGCGTGTCGTTGATCCAGCCGTCGAAGCGTTTGACGGCATGCGCCTTTTGCTCGGGCGTGGTCATGTTGGCGATCCTGACGGTCAGATCCACCCCGGCCGAGGTACTGCGCTGCTCGCCGCCGCCGGGCCGCTGCCAGTCGTCGGCATACTTGCGCAGCATGGCTTCCACCTGGGGTTTGGGCGGGCGGGTCGAAGAGACTTCGCGCGCCAGGGCCACCCATTCCTGCTGCCGCTTGACGCGCTCGGCATAGCGCGCGTCGGCGCTCTGCATGTAGGGGCCCATCGCGTCGCGGATGGCGCGTTCCTGCTCGCTGGAGAACGACCCGTAGATCAGCTTGGCGTAGCTCATGATCTTGTCGAAGCGGGCGTCGGTACGGGCGGCCGGGTCCGATTTCAGGAATTCCTTGCGGTATTTGGTGTTGCTTTCGGCAAATTTGGCCTCCATCCGCTGGATCTGGTCGGGCTCCAGCGTCAGCAGCAGGTCGGCCAGGTCGGGCACCGCGTTATCGAAGGCCTGCCGGCCCAGGCGCTGGGAGTCCTGCTGGACCTGCCGCACCATGGCAGGGGTCACTTCGCCCGCGACTTCACCCCGCACGCGGGTCAGCACAGTGGCGATTTCCGGCAGCTGGGCGCGCCGGTGCCAGGCAAAGAAGCGCGCGATGGCTTCCTTGGTGGGCGGCTCCTGGGCGTCGGAGACATCGACATAGCGGTCCACCCACCAGTAGGCCAGGCGGTCGCCCTGCTGGTATCCGAGCTTCATGGCGTTGCATCCAGCCAACGCCACGAGCATGGTAAATGCTGCAAACCATGCAAAAACGCCGCGTGACCAAATGTGAACAACGGTAACGCGAGGTGATGGACCCAATGTGGCACAGGCCCGCGTGCTAGAATGGGCGCGCATGTTTCCGGGGCCGGCGAATCGCCCGCCAGCCCAGTCGTGGCAACGGTTCAGCCACATCGGCCACAGTGCTCCCAGGCTCGGATTCTTCAGCTTCTTCTCAGACACACTCACTTAGGAACCTCCTTGTGAATATCGTCATTCTTGCCGCCGGCATGGGCAAGCGCATGAACTCCGCGCTGCCCAAGGTGCTGCACCCGGTAGCCGGCCAACCGATGCTGGCCCACGTGCTCGACACCGCGCGTACGCTGTCGCCGTCGCGGCTGGTGGTCGTGGTCGGGCACGGCGCCGGGCAGGTGCGCCAGGCGGTGGGTGCCGACGATGTTGCCTTTGCCGAGCAGGCGCAGCAACTGGGCACCGGCCACGCCGTCATGCAGGCCCTGCCGCTGCTCGATGACGCCCAGCCGACGCTGGTGCTCTACGGCGACGTGCCGCTGACCTCGACCGCCACGCTGCAGCACCTGGTGCAGGCCGCCGGCAGCGAACGCCTGGGCGTGCTGACCGTCGAAATGCCCGATCCCACCGGCTATGGCCGTATTGTGCGCGATGCGGCCGGCAATGTCGTACGCATCGTCGAACAGAAGGATGCCAGCGAGGAAGAACGCGCCATCCGCGAGATCAACACCGGCATCATCGTCTGCCCGACCGCCCACCTGCGCCGCTGGCTGTCCACGCTGCGCAACGACAACGCGCAGGGCGAGTACTACCTGACTGACACCATCGAGCGCGCCGCCACCGACGGCGTGGAGATCGTGTCGTCCCAGCCCGCCGAACTGTGGGAAACGCTGGGCGTCAACAGCAAGGTCCAGCTGGCCGAAATCGAACGCATCCACCAGCGCAACATCGCCCAACGCCTGCTTGAAGCGGGCGTCACGCTGCTGGACCCGGCACGCATCGACGTGCGTGGCCAGCTGACCTGCGGCCGCGACGTGACCATCGACGTAGGCTGCGTGTTCGAGGGCCGCGTGCACCTGGAAGATGGCGTACACATCGGCGCGCACTGCGTGATCCGCAACACCGTGGTCGGCGCTGGTGCACGTGTGCAACCGTTCTGCCACTTCGAGGAAGCAAAGATCGGGCCGGATGGCCGCATCGGCCCTTACGCGCGTCTGCGACCCGGCACCGAGCTGGGCCAGGACGTCCATATCGGCAACTTCGTCGAAGTCAAGAACAGCCAGATTGCCAACCACAGCAAGGCCAACCATCTGGCCTACGTGGGCGACACGACGGTGGGTCAGCGTGTGAACATTGGCGCGGGTACCATTACCTGCAACTACGACGGCGTGAACAAGCACCGCACCGTGATCGAGGACGATGTCTTCATCGGGTCCGATACGCAGCTGGTGGCGCCGGTGACCGTGCGCCGCGGCGCCACGATCGGCGCGGGCACCACGCTGACCAAGGAAGCGCCGGCCGACAAGCTCACGCTGTCGCGCGCGAAACAGATGACGATCGACGCCTGGCAGCGTCCGGTCAAGCAACCGAAAAAATAAAGGGGTTCAGCTATGTGTGGCATCGTCGGCGCGGTTTCGCACCGCAATATCGTTCCCGTCCTGGTTGAAGGGCTGCGTCGCCTGGAATACCGTGGCTACGACTCGTGCGGCGTGGCCGTGGTGCGCGACGCGATCCTGGAGCGTGCGCGCACGGTGTCGCGCGTGGCCGACCTCGACACGCAGACCCAGTCGTCGGGTCTGGGCGGCCAGCTGGGCATTGCCCACACGCGCTGGGCCACCCACGGCAAGCCCGATACCGTCAACGCGCACCCGCATTTCTCGGACGAGACCATCGCGCTGGTGCACAACGGCATCATCGAGAACTACGAGCCGCTGCGCGACGAACTGCGCGCGGTGGGCTACGGTTTCGAGTCGCAGACCGATACCGAAGTGGTGGCCCACCTGATTCACCAGGCCTACACCTATCCCAGCAGCGCCACCCGAGGCGACCTGTTCGGCTCGGTCCGCGCGGTGACCAAGCGCCTGCATGGCGCCTACGCGATTGCCGTGGTGGCCAAGGACCAGCCCGACGTGATGGTCGGCGCGCGCGCCGGTTCGCCGCTGGTGGTGGCGCTGGGCAACGACGAGTCGTTCCTGGCGTCGGATGCGCTGGCCGTGGCCGGCACCGCCAACCGCATCATCTATCTGGAAGAGGGCGACGTGGTCGAACTGACCCGCGCCGGCGCGACGATCCGCGACGTCCATGACGCCGAAGTGCAGCGCGAGGAGCGCGTGGTGGAAGCGCATGCCGCCGCCGTGGAACTGGGCCCGTTCCGCCACTTCATGCAGAAGGAAATCTTCGAGCAGCCGCGTGCGCTGGGCGATACGCTGGAAGGCATCGCCGCCATCACGCCGGAGCTGTTCGGCGACAACGCCGCGCAGGTGTTTGCCGAGACCGACAGCATCCTGATCCTGGCCTGCGGCACCAGTTACTACTCGGGCTGCACGGCCAAGTACTGGCTGGAATCGATCGCCAAAATCCCGACCCAGGTGGAAGTGGCCAGCGAATACCGCTACCGCGATACCGTGCCGAACCCGCGCGCCCTGGTGGTGGTGATCTCGCAATCCGGCGAGACCGCCGACACGATGGCCGCGCTGCGCCACGCCCGCGCGCTGGGCCACACGCACACGCTAGCCGTCTGCAACGTGGCCACCAGCGCGATGGTGCGCGAGACGGAACTGCGCTTCCTGACGCGCGCCGGCACCGAAATCGGCGTGGCATCCACCAAGGCGTTCACGACGCAGCTGGCCGCGCTGTATATGCTGACGCTGGCGCTGGCCAAGGTACGCGGCTACCTGAGCGCGCAGCAGGAGGCCGATGCGCTGACCAACCTGCGGCACCTGCCTTCCGCGCTGCATGGCGTGCTGGCGCTGGAGCCGCAGATCATCGCCTGGTCCGAGGATTTTGCCCGCCGCGAGAACGCCCTGTTCCTGGGCCGCGGCCTGCATTACCCGATTGCCCTGGAAGGTGCGCTGAAGCTCAAGGAAATCTCGTACATCCACGCCGAGGCGTATCCGGCGGGCGAGCTCAAGCACGGCCCGCTGGCGCTGGTGACGGAAGCCATGCCTGTGGTGACGGTAGCCCCGAACGACGCGCTGCTGGAAAAGCTGAAGTCGAACATCCAGGAGGTGCGCGCCCGTGGCGGCCGCCTGTACGTGTTTGCCGATTCGGACACGCACATCCAGTCGTCGGACGGCATCCAGGTGATCCGCATGCCCGAGCACTACGGCGCGCTCTCGCCGATCCTGCACGTGGTGCCGCTGCAACTGCTGGCCTACCACACGGCCTGCGCCCGGGGGACCGACGTGGACAAGCCGCGTAACCTGGCGAAGTCGGTGACGGTGGAGTAATCCTCCGTCTGGCCCCCGGACATCGGGGCACCGGGACATCGACCTGTCGACCCATCGAACAAGGGCCGCCTCCGGGCGGCCTTTGTCTTTGGCGGGCAGGCTGTCGGGCCGAAAGTGGCCGTCTGGAGAGCGTCCCGGCCAGCGCTGACGCAAGGCCCCGCACGATTGCGGCGTTGTCTCATAGCCGTTGCGTTTCTGGCGCGCTACAAAGCAAAAGGCCTCCCGCTTGGGAGGCCTTTTACTCCTTACGCCGGGGCGCCCTTGCGGGGTATGCCGATCGACGTCTCAGGAGGGATCCTAGAGAACCCAATAGGCACTGTCAATCGCTATGCGGACATCATCCATCGAGAACTTTGAACGCGTCGTTTCGTCGCGACGCCTGAACAGCTACCGGAGATACTTCAAGACAAAAACGATGGACGAAGCCATCGGTTTGTATTTGTGGAATGGCGAGGTTTCATCGTGCTTCGCGTCGCACCTTGCATACTTCGAGATCGTGCTGCGCAACAGCGTCCATCGCGCGATGTCGATGTTCTGCACAAGAGGCCGGAGCACAAGCGCGCACTGGTATGACCAGATCTGGAAGACCCTGAGCCCGACGACTCAGCGGCGCATCCAAGAGGTGCGCCAGCGCAGGTCCAAGGTGACACTTGACGCGGACGAGATGGTGGCAAGTCTTTCGCTGGGCTTCTGGCCCGCTGTCCTACGCAATATTGATCATGCGCACGCCAATCTGATCCTGCCGGCCGTATTTCCCTTTCATCCACTAAGTGCGCCGGTGCCGCAATGGCGTGACACGAAGGTGCGTCGTCGGGCGCTGGCGTTCGTCTTTGAACTGCACGCATTCAGGAACCGTCTTGCGCATCACGAGCCATTGTGGAAATTTGGCGCGATGCGGGATGCCTCCGGGACCCCGGACGCCACGAACCGGCTCCCTTCCAGAAGTCCTGCCGAAAGCATCGACCGCCTGCGCGGGCTGTTGGCGTTGATCGAAGACGCCGCCGGTTTCATCGATCGCGCCATGCGGGACGACCTCGGGCAGCCTCCTGGCGCCAACGCCTGGACTTCCTGCTCACCGAGCGTGGCCTCCAGCGGTATCGTTGCCGCAAGCATGTGCCCGATCCGGCGGTTCTGACGCCGGCCCAGTTCCGGTATCGCTTTACGCTGATCGGCCGGAACAACCAGCCGGTTCGGGTCCGCCGCGCGCGGTCGAGCGGCCTGTTCGTCCCCGATTGAGCCTTGCACAACCCCTGCGGCCTACCGCCCGGTAACCCCTCGGCGGATGGCGGATTGCATTTCGCGGTATCCTTGCCGGCATGCCGCGTCGGCGCCTCTCCCAATCGGCGCTCCGTGGCGCGCCTGCCCCGCGCCCGCATCATGCCGCGCGGGCACCATGGCGCCTCCAGCGAACATCAATATGAAAGACCTAGAAAGTGAGCTGATCGGCTCCGCCCGGCTGCCGACCCGCTATGGCCAATTCACCGCCCATGCCTTCCAGGGCGTGGACACCGGCACCGAACACCTGGCGCTCTCGATGGGCGATATCTCGGGCGAGGACGTGCTGTTGCGCCTGCATTCCGAGTGCCTCACCGGCGATGTGTTCGGCTCGTGCCGCTGCGACTGTGGCGAGCAGCTCGATCTGGCCATGAAGAAAATCGCCGAGGAAGGCCGCGGCGTTCTGCTGTACCTGCGCGGCCACGAAGGCCGCGGCATCGGCCTGTCCAACAAGATCCGCGCCTACGCGTTGCAGGACACCGGCCTCGATACCGTCGATGCCAACCTGGCGCTGGGCCAGGCCATCGATTCGCGGACGTATGCGTTTGCCGCCGATTTCCTGCGCCAATGGGGTGTCACGTCGGTACGCCTGATGAGCAACAATCCCATCAAGATCAAGGCACTGGAAGACGCCGGCATCAAGGTGACGGAGCAGATGCGTCACATCGTGCCGGCCAACTCCGAAAACGAGAAGTACCTGGCGACCAAGCGATCGCGCATGGGTCACTTGCTGGACTGACTTCCGGCGCGCTGCCGGCCTGTAGGCATAGGCCGACAGCGGCTTGCGAGGCCCCCCGACATCCCCCCCGGGGCCACTCTTCTATCTTGGAACACAAGGGCCGCGTGGCGTCAGGCGCCGTGCGGGATGTTCTACGCGCGTCGCGCGGTGCGTGCGCGCTGATGAGAGGAGTCCGACATGGCTGACAACAACATCTCTGTGCTTAACGACCTGATTGAAGTCTCGCGGGACGGCGAGGAAGGGTTTCGCAAGGCTGCCGAAGATGCCAAGAATCCGGAACTGAAGACGCTGTTTTCGAGCCGCGCCATGGAGATCGGTGCGGCAGTGCGCGAGCTTCAGGGGCAGGTGGCCGCGCTTGGCGGCAAACCGGAAGACCACGGCAGCGTGGCCGGTGCGCTGCATCGCGGTTGGCTGAGCCTGCGCACGGCGGTCACGGACCGCACCGATCTGGCCATTCTGGAAGAAACCGAGAAGGGCGAGGACGTTGCGAAGAAGAAGTACGCCGATGCGCTGCAGGAACCCGATCTCAGTTTCGATATTCGTGCACTGATCGAACGGCAATATCAGGGCGTGCTGCGCAATCACGACCTGATTCGGGATCTGCGCAATCGCTATCGTGCCAGCGGTGAATGAATGGTCCGGCCAATATAAGGAAGGCGCCTCCATTGCGGGGGCGCCTTTTTATTTCATCTGAATCGGAATCAGTATCACTCGCATAATCATCGTTGTGAGGTATTTTCTGGTTTGCGCGCCATGATCGACCGGAAAGCCGCGCGGAGCTTGAACTTCCGGTTGGGGGAATTACCATGAAAATCGTCGCCGGCCCGTATTAAGGATGGAAGGGGACCAAGGTCATGAAAGCCGACAAAAAGGTAATTCAGTTGCTCAACGGTCAGCTCAAGCACGAACTGACGGCAATCAACCAGTATTTTCTGCATGCCCGCATGTACCGTCATTGGGGGCTCCAGGCGCTGGGCAAACATGAGTATGAAGAGTCGATCGAGGAAATGAAGCATGCCGACCGGCTGATCGAACGTATTCTCATGCTCGATGGCCTGCCCAACCTGCAGGATCTGGACAAGCTCATGATCGGCGAGAACACCGAGGAAATGCTCGGCTGCGATCTGAAGCTCGAACTGGTATCGCAAGCCAGCCTGAAGGAAGCCATCAAGTACTTCGAATCGGTGAGCGACTACGTGTCGCGCGATATCGTGACCGATATCCTGGATGACACCGAAGACCATATCGACTGGCTGCAGACCCAGATCGAACTGGTCGCCAAGGTCGGCGTGCAGAACTACCTGCAGTCGGCCATGGGAGAGCCGGGGGAATAGCCCGGGGCGGGAATAGCCGGGCCGGGCCCCGGCGCCTTCCCCCGGTCCCGGCGCCGGCCCCTTCGCCGGCCGGCAGGACAGATCCGCGTCCAGCAGACTTTTCTCACTTCGGCTACACTGCGCCCCGCACCACAGAACGGCCCATTCGGGCCGGCATCCCGGGGCGGGGTGGCAGAGTGGTTATGCGACGGCCTGCAAAGCCGTTTACGACGGTTCGATTCCGTATCCCCGCCTCCACTCCCCGACGCGTATCCCGTCTTCTCTCCCCGGTTTTTCCGCTGACGTCGCCTGGCCGGACGAAGTTTCCCGCGCACGCATTATCTTCACGAAACATGCCGATACTGACTGGCAGGCCTGGCGCTATTTATGCTCGCTTTCCGGTCATGCATGGCACGCGTCGCATTCGGTGATTTCCCTCTGGAAACCGCGACGCGATTGCGATACTGTGAGGCCCGCGTGCACCAATCGTCAGCAAATCACCGCTCTCTTTGGTGCCGTTGTCGTACGACCGGCAGGTCGTGGCGGCACGGCGCTGGCGCACACGTTTCACCATGCAGGGCTTCCATGGCGTATCCGTCGCAACGTGATGAGAGAAACAGAGGCTCCCAATGATTAAAGACCTGCGAATCCGGATGGCGCAGCCGTCGGATGCGCTCGCTATCGGCACCGTTCTTGAGCGGTGCGGCTTGCCGATAGACGATCTGCCGCGACTCGTCGGCGAATTTCATGTGGCAGTGCTCGAAGCGCAACTGGTGGGTTGCGCTTGTGCCGAGCTATTTGGCGATACGGCGATTATCCGATCGGTGGCCGTGTTGCACGAATGGCGCGACCAGGGCGTGGCCAGCCATCTGGTACACGCCGTGATGATGCGCGCGCGCGCCAACGGCAGCCGTCGCGCGGTCTTGCTGACGTCCACCTGCCCCAGTTACTTCGCGCGTTACGGTTTCTCGCTGATCCACGCGTCGAAGCTGCCGACCGAGGTATTGGAGAGCCAGGAGTTCCGGCGGCTGCGCGATACCAGCGCGCTGTGCATGAGCGCCGAACTGATCTGATGTGAGCGCCGGCAAGGTTTCGTAAAAGCGTCAATAATCGGGCCTTCACGTTAAGCCAGTCCATCGAGGAGACCCCATGCCGACGACCGTCCGCGCCATCCGCCTTCACGAATTTGGTCTGCCGCAGGTCATGCGGCTGGAATCGGTGGAACTGCCGGACCCTGGCCCCGGCGAGGCGCGCGTACGGCACACGGCCATCGGCTTCAATTTCATCGATATCTACCAGCGCCGCGGCACGTATCCGCTGCCGGCCGGGACCGGGCTCGGCTTCGAGGCAGCCGGCGTGGTGGAGGCCGTGGGCCCGGGTGTGACCGACGTGGCGGTCGGCGACCGCGTGGCCTACATGAACGCGGGCCTGGGCGCCTATGCGGAAGGCCGCAACGTGGCCGCCGACAAGCTCGTCAAGCTGCCCGGCAACGTCAGCGACGAACAGGCCGCCGCCACCATCTTCAAGGGCATGACCGCGCAGTACCTGGTGCGCCATACCCATGCGGTCAAGCCCGGCGACACGGTGCTGGTGCATGCGGCGGCTGGCGGCGTGGGCCAGATCCTCAGCGGCTGGGCCAAGGCGCTGGGCGCGCGCGTGATCGGCACGGCCGGTTCGGCGGCCAAGTGCGAGCGCGCGCGGGCGGCCGGGTGCGATATCGCCATCGACTACAGCCATGGCGACTGGGTCAAGCAGGTGCGCGATGCCACCGACGGGCGTGGCGTGACGGTGGTCTACGACGCCGTGGGCAAGGACACCTTCCTTGGGTCGCTCGACTGCGCCCAGGCCTTCGGCATGGTCGTGCTGTACGGCGCGGCATCGGGGCCGGCACCGGCCATCGAGCCCGAGCTGCTCAACAAGAAGGGCTGCCTGTTCCTGACCCGGCCGTCGGTGTTCCCGCACAACGCCGATGCGGCGCGCTTCCGCGCCAATGCCAAGGATCTGTTCGATGCCATCGCCGCCGGCCATGTGAAGGTCGATATCGGCGCCCGCTTCCCGCTGGCCGACGTGGCGCACGCCCACGAGGCGGCCGAGCGCCGCGAGACGACCGGCGCGATCCTGCTGCAGCCCTGAGCCCCTGACGTCGGCCCGGAACTAGTGACGGTGCGGCGTCCGGCCCGGTGCCGGGCCATCGTCGCACTGGTTGATCTCGACGCTGACGTGCACCAGTTCCTCGTGAACCGACAGGGCCTGGCGCACGCGTTGCGGCGTCAGGGTGGCGTCGTGGGTGACCAGGCTGGCGATGCAGGCAAACTGCTCGCGGCCCACGCGCCAGACGTGCAGGTCGGCCACGCGGGTGTGGCTTTCGCCGTGGGCGAATGCGTCGAGCACTTCGCGTACTTCCGCTACCACGGGGTGGTCCATCTCGCGGTCCAGCAGCACCGTGCCGCTCTGGCGCAGCAGGCCGACTGCCCAGCGACCCACCAGCACGGCGCCCACCAGACCCATCACCGGGTCAAGCCAACTCCAGCCCAGCCACCAGCCGCCGGCCAGTGCCACGATGGCCAGCACGGACGTGGCCGCATCGGCCATCACGTGCAGGTAGGCGGCGCGCAGGTTGATGTCGTGATGCGGGTGGCCGTGATCCTGACCATGGCCGTGCCCGTGCCCGTGCCCGTGCCCGTGCCCGTGCCCGTGCCCGTGGTCGTGGTCGTGACCGTGGTCGTGCCCGTGGCCGTGTCCATGGTGGGCGCCGCCCAGGATCAGCGCGCAGCCCAGGTTGACCAGCAGGCCGATGGCGGTCACGGCCATGGCTTCGCGGTAGTGGATCGGCGCGGGGCTGAACAGCCGTTCGATGGAGCCGAAGGCCATCAGGCCGGCCACGCCCAGCAGGAACACGGCGCTGGCAAAGGCGGCCAGCACCTCGATCTTCCAGGTGCCGAACGTGAAGCGCGCGTCCTGCGCCAGCCGCCGGGCCGCGGCGTAGGCAAACGCCGACAGGCCGATGGCCACTGCATGCGAACTCATATGCCAGCCGTCGGCCAGCAGCGCCATCGAATTGAAGCCCAGGCCGGCGGCAATCTCGATGGCCATCATCGCCAGTGTGATCCACATCACCAGGCGGGTGCCGCGTTCGGCGGCCTGGTTGCCGGTGTCAAAGACGTGGGAATGGGTCCAGGCCGAGAAATTGTGCGTATGCATGAGGAAGTCCGTGATGCGGGATGGATGCAGTCCCTAGGGTAAATACTGTTCAGATACGAAGCACCGGCACTGGCTGATGCCGCAAATGGAGCGCTGCGCCGCGATGCCGAACATTGAAGTTGCTCATCTTGCGCTTGACGCCGCGCGGGTTCAGGCGCCCACGACTGCTCACGCAGCGCCCGCGCGCGATCTCGGCCAGCAGGGCCTCGCGCCAGGCAGGCAAACGCTCAGGGGGAAACGGCCGCAGCTTGCGGCATCTTGCGCTTGATCACGCGCACGGCGTGCATGAAGCTCAGGCGATCCGGATCGAGTTCGCGCGCCCAGGCCGCCTGCGCCATCAA
>NZ_RCOG02000004.1 GCF_009663685.2 Cupriavidus sp. U2
AGGCCTTCGCACACCACGCGCAGCACTTCCTCCAGCGGCGCTTCGCGCCACAGCGCCAGCGCCATCACGTAATACACCACTGCCGGCGCGGGCAGCAGCCGCTCCCGCTGGCTGGCCTTGCCGGTCTCGGCCAACACTTCTTCGATCAACGTCCGTGGACACACGCTGGCCAGCACCCCGGCGCTGATCAAATGCGCAACGTCAACTCTCGACGGCAGCGTCTTGCGTGTTCTGGCCATCACCCTCATCCATTGAAGCTTCGATGGATGAGGATTATGGCTTTAAAAATACTATCTGAACAGTATTGTCCCTAGGGTAGCAGCCGCATCCCGACAGTCATCTGACAACCATGGGGGCGCGGGGGTTGTTGTGCGCGGCGCGGGGGCCTGCTACCAGCCGTGATAATCGGCCGCCGTGTCGTACCCGCCAAAGTGGTCGGCCATGAAGTCGACAAAGGCGCGCACGCGGGCCGACAGCTTGTCGCGCGAGAGGTACACCGCGTAGATATCGGCCGACGGCGCCGACCACTCGGGCAGCACCTGCCGCAGCCGCCCGGAGCGCAGCAGCGGCGCCACCTCCCATTCGGACCGCAGCACGATCCCGTGCCCCTGGAGCGCCCAGTTCACGGCCACCTCGCCATCGTTGGTGGCCGCCGGCCCGCGCACCTTGACCGTCTCCTGACGGCCCGCCGCCTGCAGGTGCCAGGTGCCGTACGCGGTTTCGCTTTCGCGGATGACGATGCAGCGGTGCTGCTGCAGGGCGCGCGGCGACGCGGGCTCGCCATGGCGCGCCAGGTAGGCCGGCGCGGCGCACAGCAGCCGACTGTTCGGCGCCAGTTTGCGCGCATTGAGCCGGGCATCGGGCAGGTCGCCCACCAGGATGCCGACATCGAATCCTTCCTCGGCCAGGTTCAGCGCGCGGTCGGTCAGCTGCAGCTGGACTTCGACATCGGGATACGCCTGCAGGAAATCTCCCACGGCCGGCGCAATATGCCGGCGGCCGAAGCCCAGCGTGGCATTCACCCGCAGCAGCCCGCGCGGCGCCACCCGGCTGCCGCCCAGCCCCTGTTCCAGTTCCTCCAGTTCGGCCAGGATGCGCGCGCCCTGGTCCAGGTAGGCCTCGCCCTCGGGCGTCACCGACAGGCGCCGGGTGGTGCGATTCAGCAGCCGCACGCCGAGGCGGGCCTCCAGCGCAGCTAGCCGCTTGCTGGCGGCCGAGGGCGTCAGGCCAAGCTGCTGCGCGGCGCCGGCCAGGCTGCCGCGCTTGACCAGCAGGATGAAGAAGGCGAGGTCCGAAAAGGTGTCCATGGCGGGGATCGTGCTGGAAATCCATCCGCAAGACTGGTGAATTTATGGCACGAATGAAATGCGATTCGCGAAATTATAGCGATGGATTCCGCGATTAGACTGCCTGTCATTCCATCCCCACAACAGGCAGGCAAGCAACATGGCCGGACGCACGCTGTATCGCAAGCTCGTGGAGTCGCACACCGTGGTCACGCTGGACGCTGACAACGTGCTGCTCTACGCCGATCTGCACATCATGAACGAGTACACCAGCCCGCAGGCTTTCGCGGGGCTGGCGGAGCACGGCCGCAAGGTACTGGCGCCGGGCCAGCAGCTGGCCGTGGTCGACCACATCATCCCCACGCATGCGGAGTCGCCGCGCGTGATCCAGGACCCGGCGTCGGCGCTGCAGGCGCGCAACCTCAAGCGCAACTGCGATCTGCACGGCATTCCGCTGTTCGATACCAATGACCCGCTGCAGGGCATCGAGCACGTCATCACGCCCGAGCACGGCATGATCCGCCCCGGCATGGTCGTGTTGTGCGGCGACAGCCATACCACCACGTATGGCGCCTTTGGCGCGCTCGGGTTTGGCATCGGCACGTCCGAAGTGGAGCACGTGCTGGCCACGCAGACGCTGGTCTACCGCCTGGCGCGCGACATGCGCATCCGCGTGGACGGCCTGCTGCCGCCCGGTACCACGTCGAAGGACCTGATCCTGCACATCATCTCGCGCATCAGCGCCCAGGGAGCGCGCGGCTACGTGGTGGAGTTCACGGGCAGCGCCATCCACGCCCTGTCGATGGAGGCGCGCATGACCCTGTGCAACATGACGGTCGAGGCCGGCGCGCGTGGCGCGCTGATCGCGCCGGACGCCACCTCGGTGAGCTATGTGCTGGAGCGCGCCGCCGATATCGACGGGGCCATGGCGCAGGCCGCGCGCACGGCCTGGGCGCAACTGGTATCCGATGCCGATGCCGGCTTCGACGCCGAACTGGTGTTCGATGCCTCGGTAGTGGAACCCTATGTGACCTGGGGCACGAGCCCGGACCAGGCCATCCCCGTCAGCGCCGCCGTGCCGCATCCGGCGGACGCCGCGGACGACATCGCACGGGCTTCGGCCGAGCGTGCGCTCGACTATATCGGCCTGGCGCCCGGCAGTCGGCTGCAGGGCCTGCCGGTGCAGCGCGTGTTCATCGGCTCGTGCACCAACGGGCGGATCGAAGACCTGCGCGCCGTGGCCGATGTGGTACGCGGGCACAAGGTGGCGGACGGCGTACGGGCGATGGTGGTGCCAGGGTCGGGTGCCGTGCGCGAGCAGGCCGAGGCCGAGGGCATTGCCGCGCTGCTGCGGGAAGCCGGTTTCGAATGGCGCAAGCCCGGCTGCTCGATGTGCCTGGCCATGAACGACGACGTGCTGGCGCCGGGCGAACGCTGCGCATCCACCACCAACCGCAATTTCGAGGGCCGCCAGGGCCGGGCGGGCCGCACCCACCTGATGAGCCCGGCCATGGCCGCCGCGGCCGCCATCACGGGCTGCATCACCGACGTGCGCCAGCTTGGCCATTCCCGCTGACCGGAGACCCACAATGTCCGCATTCACCCTGATCGAAGGCACCGGCGCGCCGCTGCCGCTGCCGAACCTGGACACCGACCAGATCATGCCCAAGCAGTTCCTGCGGGGCATCGACAAGGCCGGGCTGGACCGTGGCCTGCTCTACGACATGCGCTTCGACGAGCATGGCGTGCCGCGCCCGGATTTCGTGCTGAACCAGCCGGCCTGGCGCAATACCGGCGTGCTGGTGGCCGGCCCCAACTTCGGCTGCGGTTCCAGCCGTGAGCACGCGGTCTGGGGGCTGCAGCAGTACGGCATCCGCGCGGTCATCGCGCCGAGCTTCGGCGAGATCTTCTACTCGAACGCCATGAACAACCGCCTGTTGCTGGTGATGCTGCCGCAGGCCCAGGTGGATGTGCTGATGCGCGCCGTGAGCGACCCGGCGGCACCGGCATCGATCCGCATCGATCTGGACACGATGACCGTGGCCGCGGGCGACTTCACTGCACCGTTCACGCTGTCGGACCGGCACCTCGACATGTTCCGGCGCGGCCTGGACATCATTGGCATGTCGCTGACCCACGCCGACGCCATTGCGGCATTCGCAGGCCGCCACCATGCGGCCAGCCCTTGGCTTCGCGATGTGGCCCGCACTACCATGGCGCGACTGGCGGGCTAAGGAGACAGGACGATGTTCGAAGGTTTCAAGACGCAACGGATCGACCAGGATGGCGTGCAGATCCACGCCGTGGTGGGCGGGGAGGGGCCGCCGCTGCTGCTGTTGCACGGGCACCCGCAGACGCACGTGATCTGGCACAAGGTGGCGGGCGAACTTGCGCGCCATTTCACGGTGGTAGCCACCGACCTGCGCGGCTATGGCGACAGCGGCAAGCCAGCCGGGCTGCCGGACCACAGCAACTACAGCAAGCGCGTGATGGCGGCCGACCAGCTGGCCGTCATGCGCCAGCTTGGCTTCGAGCGGTTCCGGGTGCTGGCGCACGACCGGGGCGCCCGCGTGGCGCACCGGCTGGCGGTCGATCATCCGCAGGCCGTGGAAAAGCTGGTCACGCTGGACATCGCGCCGACGCTGGCCATGTACAACCAGACCACCGAGGCCTTTGCGCGGGCCTACTACCACTGGTTCTTCCTGATCCGCCCGGCGCCGTTCCCCGAAACGCTGATCGAGGCCGATCCGGCGCTGTACCTGCGCCAGACCATGGGCGGCCGCAGTGCGGGCATGACGCCATTTACCGACGCCGCACTGGCCGAATATCTGCGCTGCCTGAAGCTGCCGGGCGCCGCGCATGGCCTGTGCGAGGACTATCGGGCCAGCGCGGGCATCGATCTGGAGCACGACCGCGCCGACATCGAGGCGGGCCGAAAGGTCGAATGCGACATGCTGGCGTTGTGGGGCGCCAACGGTGCCGTGGAACAGTGTTTTTCACCTTTGGAAGAATGGCGCAAGGTCGCACGCAAGGTGACGGGTCACGCCATGCCGTGCGGGCACTACATCGCCGAGGAAGCGCCGGAGCTGTTGCTGGCCGAAGTGTTGCCGTTCCTGCGCGACTGACGATCGGCAACTCTCTGATTTCTCAGAGATTTCTTTGCGCGCCGCGGCCGCCCGGCTGCGTGCGCGGACCAGGACAGGCCTCATTCGCCGGCCTCTGCGCGACCCGCTGATGAGGTGCTCGCGGCACATCCGGCAGCGTTGCGATGCCGTATGCGTCGATACGCCTGTTTCACCTTCGGTCTGCACGGATGGCCATGTGCTGGCATCATCGCGAGCTGGAGGATGTTTTTAGTGGAATTGCCGCGTTGCCCGCACATCGGCAGCCTGCTGGGCGATTTACATGCATTCGTGAATGTATGTATAATCCGTCGCAAAAATTCCAGTTAAAACTTCTCCTCAGCTGTTAATTCCCACAATGACGTACCGATTTATTGCAAGCTGCCTCGCCATCTGGCTCGGGATCTGTGTTGCCGCGAGCTGGGTGGTGGAGCGGCTCTGGGCCTGACCCGTCCCTGGCGCCAAGGTGCTTCGGCGGGGCCGGCAGTCGATTTCGTCTAGTTGCCGAGTCACTCTCTTCGATGTCTTCACCATGAAGACAGCACAACAAGAACGCCGCATGCATCTCGCCAAGTCACCCCGATCCCTGTTCGTCCTCCGTACCCTGGCCGTTGCCGCAGCCGTCGCTGGTGCCAGTTCGGCCGCCAGCGCCGAAGAGCTGGTGGGCTGGGCCCATCCGGCCGTGCACGTGGCCTATGGCCGCGATACCAGCCACGACGTCAACAAGTACGAGTTGGGCGTCAACTTCAACACGCCGATCCAGTACGGCAACCCGCAAGGCTGGCTGTTCAGGCTGCAGGCCGAGTTCAACGTGGCCGGCTGGGACGCGCGTGGGGGCACCAACCAGCAAAACCTGTTCGAATTTGGCATTTCGCCGATCCTGCGCGTCGAAAAGCGCGGTGGCTACTTCGTGCCGTTCGCCGAGGCCTCGGTGGGCGTGCGCGTGCTGACGCACACCGGTACGTCGGACGAGCATCGCATGGGCAGCGCGTTCCAGTTCTCCGACATGCTTGGCGTGGGCGTGGGCTTTGGCAAGAACGCCAATACCGAAGTCGGTTTCCGGTTCCAGCACATTTCCAATGCCGGCATCAAGGAACCGAACCCGGGCAGCAACTTCTACACCGGCTACGTGCGCTATCGCTTCTGATTGCCTGCGTCAGGCGGCCCGGGTGCGGGCCCGGCCGCCGCGCAGCGCGTCGAAAAACGCCCACAGCTGGGGCGCATCGCCAGTGGCCACGTTGAAGCGGATCCACGGCGAATCGGTTTCATCGGGTTCGAAGTACGAACCGGGCGCCAGCCAGATGCCGTGCTCCAGCGCCAGCGTTGCCAGCTGGTTGCCAGTCAGTGCCGGCGCGCCATCTTCGTGCGCCAGGCGGGCCCAGGCGAACATGCCGCCGTCGGGCCGCAGCATGATCTCCAGACCATGCGCTTCCATCCTTTCCCCCACGCGATCCTGTTGCGCGCGCAGCCGTTCGGCCAGTGCGGCCACGTGCCGGCCGTAGTGGCCGCTGGTCAGCACCGAATACACGAGCCGTTCGGTGACTTCCGATGAAGTCAGGCCCACCGCCATCTTGGTCTGCGCAAACGCCTTGGCCAGGTCCGGACTGGCCGCCAGGTAGCCCACCCGCAGCGACGGCGTGATCGTCTTCGAAAACCCGTTGACGTAGATCACCTGCGACAGGCCATCCATGGCCGCCAGCATCGGCGACCCGGCCGGCGCCAGTTCGCGATAGATATCGTCTTCCACCACCAGCAGCCGGTGCTGCTCTGCCAGTTGCAGCACCCGGAACGCGTTCATGCTGGTCAGGCTGGCGCCGGTCGGATTCTGCAGCACCGTGTTGACGAACAGGGCGCGCGGCGCGTGCTGGCGGATGGCGTCTTCGAGCGCATCGGTGTCCAGGCCGGCCTCGGTACGATTGACGCCGACGGCGCGCAGGCCGGCCAGCCGCAAGATCTGCAACAGATTGCAATAGCACGGCGATTCCACGAGCACCGTGTCGCCGGGCCGTAGCAGGGTGCGCACCACCAGGTCCAGCGCCTGCGTGGCGCCCTGCGTCAGCACCACCTGTTGTGCCTGCACGGGCATGCCGTACTGGCTCAGATGCGTGGCGATGTGTTCGCGCAAGGCGCCGAAGCCGTACGGGTGGCCGTATCCGGACACCTGCGCGGCCGGCACGCGCGCCGCGCTGCGCATGGCCTGGTGCAGGCCTTCTTCGTTGAGCCAGTCGCCGGGCAGCCAGCCGGCGCCGGCCTTGATCGGCACGGAATGGTCGGCGAAGACATCGGACAGCAGCCAGGCGGCGTTGAGCGCCGGGGCCTCCCACTGCGACGTGCGCGCCTGGCCGGCCGGCGTATGCCGATGCGCCACGGTGTAGCCCGAGCCAGGCCGCGCGGTCAGGTAGCCCAGCGCGGTCAGGCGGCCATAGGCCTCGGCCACCGTGAAGGTGCTGACGTTGTGCTGCTGCGCGAAGCGCCGCACCGATGGCAGCAGGGCGCCGGCACGCAGGGCGCGCTGGTCCACCAGCCCGGCAATGCCGGCCACGATCTGTTCGGTCAGGGTTTCACCGCCACGGCGGCTTCGTGCGAGGTTCAGGTTCAGCATGGGACGGCTGCAAGGTGCGAAACCTGTACAGTGTACTGGCTCGCAGGCAGGATGCCCGAATTGGTGCGCTGCAACGGGCGGGCCTTGTGCCTGATTGGTTTCAGGGCTGTCACAGCGTACGGCCCGCAGTGCGGCCGTGCCGCGCGCGGCGTGCATGCCTGTACGGTTGCCGATGACTAAACTGTACGGTAAGGCGGCGATCTCGTGACCGTATATTCTTTACGCCGAACCCCGCCGGTAGAGTTGCCGGAAACCTCGGCGCCGCATTTCGCGCGCCACCCTGCATACCGCACCAGGAGAACCTATGGACGCCGCCAAGACCGTGATTCCCGATCTCGAAGCCCTGTGGATGCCGTTTACCGCCAATCGCCAGTACAAGGCCGCCCCGCGCCTGCTGGCATCGGCCAGCGGCATGTACTACACGACCCACGATGGCCGCAAGGTTCTCGATGGCTGCGCCGGTCTCTGGTGCGTGGCTGCCGGCCATTCGCGCAAGGAGATCGTCGACGCGATCGCGCAGCAGGCGGCCACGCTGGACTATGCGCCGCCGTTCCAGATGGGTCATCCGCTGGAATTCGAGGCCGCCACCAAGGTGGCAGCCCTCATGCCCAAGGGGCTGGATCGTATTTTCTTTACGAATTCGGGTTCGGAGTCGGTCGACACGGCGCTGAAGATCGCGCTGGCCTACCATCGGGCCCGCGGCGAAGGCCAGCGCACGCGCATCATCGGGCGCGAGCGTGGCTACCACGGCGTCGGCTTCGGCGGGCTGGGGGTGGGCGGCATCGGCCCGAACCGCAAGATGTGGTCGGCCAACGTGATGCCGGGCACCGACCACCTGCCGGCCACGCTGAACATTGCCGAGGCGGCGTTCTCGAAGGGTCAGCCGCAATGGGGTGCCCATCTGGCCGATGACCTGGAGCGGCTGATCGCACTGCACGATGCGTCGAACATCGCCGCCGTGATCGTCGAGCCGATGGCGGGTTCCGCCGGCGTGCTGATTCCGCCGGTCGGCTATCTGGAGAAACTGCGCGAGATCACCAGCAGGCACGGCATCCTGCTGATCTTCGACGAGGTGATCACCGCCTTTGGCCGCCTGGGCGCCGCCACCGCGGCAGAGCGCCTGAAGGTCACGCCGGACCTGATCACGATGGCCAAGGCCATCAACAATGCCGCCGTGCCGATGGGTGCCGTGGCCGTGCGCCGCGAAGTCCACGACGCCGTGATCAACGCCACGCCGCAGGGCGGCATCGAACTGCCGCACGGCTACACGTATTCCGGCCACCCGCTGGCGATGGCGGCCTGTATCGCCACGCTGGACCTGTACAAGCGCGACAAGCTGTTCGAGCGGGCGGCCGAACTGGCGCCGAAATTCGAGGCCGCCGTGCACGGGCTGCGGGGCGCGCCTTATGTGAAGGACATCCGCAACCTGGGCCTGGTGGCCGGCGTGGAACTGGAATCGCGCCCCGGCGCGCCGGGTGCGCGCGCATACGAGGCGTTCCTGAAATGCCTGGAGCTCGGTGTGCTGGTACGCTACACCGGCGACATCCTGGCGTTCTCGCCGCCGCTGATCATTGCCGAGGCCGAGATCGACCAGTTGTTCGATACCGTGCGCCAGGCCCTGCAGAGCATCCAGTAAGACCCGCCCGAGACATAGAGGAAGACCGCAGTGAACATCGCAGAAAACCGGCAGATTGCCGAAATCCATCACTACATCGGCGGCACCGTGCAGCGCGCCGGCACGGACCGCTTTGCCGATGTCTTCAACCCGGCCACCGGCGACGTGGCTGCCCGCGTGGCCCTGGGCACGCCTGATGACGTGGCCGCCGCCGTGGCCGCCGCCAAGGCGGCCTGGCCTGCCTGGGCCGAGATGCCGCCGCTGCGCCGCGCGCGCATCCTGTTCAAGTTCAAGGAACTGCTGGACCGCCACCACGACGACCTGGCCGCGCTGATCACGCGCGAGCACGGCAAGGTGTTTTCCGATGCCAAGGGCGAAGTCACGCGCGGCATCGAGGTGGTGGAGTTCGCCTGCGGCATTCCGAACCTGCTCAAGACCGATTTCACCGACAACATCGGCGGTGGCATCGACAACTGGAACCTGCGCCAGCCGCTGGGCGTGGTGGCCGGCATCACGCCGTTCAACTTCCCGGTGATGGTGCCGATGTGGATGTTCCCGGTGGCGCTGGCGTGCGGCAACACGTTCGTGCTCAAGCCGTCGGAGCGCGACCCGTCGCCGAGCCTGCTGATCGCCGACCTGCTCAAGCAGGCGGGCCTGCCCGATGGCGTGTTCAACGTGGTGCAGGGGGACAAGGTGGCCGTGGACGCACTGCTGGCGCACCCCGACGTGCAGGCGCTGTCGTTCGTGGGCTCCACGCCGATCGCCGAATACATCTACACCGAAGGCACGAGGCACGGCAAGCGGGTACAGGCACTGGGCGGCGCCAAGAACCACCTGGTGGTGATGCCCGATGCCGATCTGGACCAGGCCGTCGATGCGCTGATCGGTGCCGCCTACGGTTCGGCCGGCGAACGCTGCATGGCGATCTCGGTGGCCGTGGCGGTGGGCGAGGTCGCCGACAAGCTCGTGCCGCGCCTGGCCGAACGTGCCGCATCGCTGAAGATCCGCAACGGCATGGAAGGCGACGCCGAGATGGGTCCGCTGGTCACGGCCGCGCACAAGGCCAAGGTCGAGGGCTATATCGCCAAGGGCGTGGCCGAGGGCGCGAAGCTGGTCACCGACGGCCGCGGCCACAAGGTGGACGGCCACGAGAACGGCTTCTTCGTCGGCGGCACGCTGTTCGACAACGTCAAGCCGGACATGACGATCTACAAGGAAGAGATCTTCGGCCCGGTGCTGTCGGTGGTACGCGTGCACGACTTTGCCGAGGCGGTGGACCTGATCAATCGTCACGAGTTTGGCAACGGTGTGTCGTGCTACACCAGCGACGGCGGCATCGCCCGCGCGTTCGCGCGCCAGATCCAGGTGGGCATGGTCGGCATCAACGTGCCGATTCCGGTGCCGATGGCCTGGCATTCGTTCGGCGGCTGGAAGCGTTCGCTGTTCGGCGACCACCACGCCTACGGCGAGGAAGGCGTGCGCTTCTACACGCGCTACAAGAGCGTGATGCAGCGTTGGCCCGACAGCATCGCCAAGGGCGCGGAATTCACCATGCCGGTGGCGAAGTAGATCGCAGATTCCTGATTTCTCTGATTTCCCGATGCCGGCTGGCATCGTCGTCCTGAAGGCGCCCTGAACAGGGCGCTTTTTTTTCGTGCTCGGGCACGGTGGCGGGCATCGCGGTGAGGCCGGTCCGCCATGACAACGCGGCCGCCGGCGCGTATCATCGCGCCCTTCCGCCGGCGCCCCTGTCTTCCCACGATCCAAAAGATGTGCGGTCCAGGCCGCCGGTGCGACTTGTACAACCTATAGTCAATGCACGGACTTTCGCCCGGAGCCGCCCATGAGTCTCTTCCGCACCAAGAACATCGAATCCATGCTGGATGTCAGCGAGCATGATGGATTGCGCAAGGTGCTGGGGCCGGTGGATCTGGTGTTGATGGGCATTGGCGCCATCATCGGCACGGGCATCTTCGTGCTGACCGGCACCGGCGCGCTGACGGCCGGGCCGGCATTGACCGTGTCGTTCGTGATTGCGGCCATGGCCTGTGGCTTTGCAGCGCTGTGCTACGCAGAGTTTGCGTCCGCGATTCCGGTTTCCGGATCGATCTACACCTACAGCTACGCCACGCTGGGCGAGATCATCGCGTGGATGATCGGCTGGGACCTGCTGCTCGAATACGGGCTGGCGACCTCGGCGGTGTCGGTGGGGTGGTCGGGCTACTTCCAGTCGCTGATGGCCGGCTTCGGGCTGCACCTGCCGGCCGCGATCACGGCCGCGCCGGGCTCGGTGCCGGGCGTCCATACGCTGGTGAACCTGCCCGCCATCCTGATCATGCTGGCGATCACGTGGGTGGTGTCGTACGGCGTGCGCGAGTCGGCGCGGCTCAACAACGTGATGGTGGCCATCAAGATCACCGTGGTGCTGCTGTTCATCGTGGTGGGCATCTGGCATGTGAAGCCGGCCAACTGGCAGCCGTTCGCGCCGTTCGGCTTCACGGGCATCTTCAATGCGGCGGCGCTGGTGTTCTTCGCGTTCATCGGCTTCGATGCCGTGACCTCGGCGGCCGAGGAAGTGCGCAACCCGGGCCGCGACCTGCCGATCGGCATCATCGGATCGCTGGCGGTCTGCACCATCCTGTACGTGGCGGTGGCGGCCATCATGACCGGCATCGTGCCGTTCATGAAATTCGAGGGCGTCGATCATCCGGTGTCGCTGGCGCTGCAGTACGCGGGGCAGAACTGGGTGGCCGGGTTTGTGGACCTGGGCGCCATCCTGGGCATGACCACGGTGATCCTGGTCATGACCTACGGCCAGACGCGCATCATCTTTGCGATGTCGCGCGACGGCCTGCTGCCCGAGGCGCTGTCGGCCGTCCACCCCGTTCATGCCACGCCGTTCACGGCCACGTGGACGGTGGGCATCGTGTTCTCGGCCATCGCCGGGTTCGTGCCGCTGAACGTGCTGGCGGAGCTGATCAACATCGGCACGCTGTCGGCCTTCACGCTGATCTCGATCGCCACGCTGGTCCTGCGCCGTACGCAGCCGCACCTGCCGCGTACGTTCCGCTGCCCCGGCGTGCCCGTGGTGCCGCTGCTGTCCGTGGCGTTTTGTCTATTTCTGATGGCGCACCTGCAGACGCTGACGTGGATGGCGTTCCTCTGCTGGCTCGCGCTGGGCCTGGTGATCTATTTCGCCTATTCGCGCCGCAACGCCGTGCTGCACAACCACGGCGGCGACGCGCAGGGCTGATCAGCGCGCGCCGGCCTGCTCGAAGAAGGCGCGCGAGCGCGGCTCGCCGGCGTAGGCCGAGTTGATGCGCACCCAGGCCGATGTCTCGCCGCCGGGGCGGAAGAAATGCCCTGGTGCCAGCGAGATGCCATGGGTCTCGGCCATCGCCACGAGGTCGCGCGAGTCCTCGATCGCGGGCGAGCGGGCCCACAGGAAGTTGCCGCCGGCCGGCTCGCAGAACACCTCCCAGCCGTACTGGCCCAGGATCTTCACGGCATCGGCCGTTACCTCGCGCGTGCGCACGCGCAGCCGCTCCACGTACTTGCGATAGGCGCCGCGCTCCAGCATCGTCGCCGTCACGGCTTCGGCAAAATGCGATCCCGCCACGCTGGTCAGCACCTTCACGTCGATCAGGTCCTTGATCAGCGCCTTGTCCGCGACGATATAGCCCACGCGCAGCGCGGCCGACACCGTCTTCGAAAATCCGCCGATGTAGATCACGTGTTCGAGCTGGTCCAGCGTGGCCAGCCGGTCGGTGAAATTGAGCTGGAAGTCCGAAAAGATGTCGTCCTCGACGAAGCGGAAGTTGTGCCGGCGCGCCAGTTCGAGCAGGCGGAACGCCACGGGCGGCGCCAGTGTGGAGCCGGTGGGGTTCTGCAGCACGCTGTTGGTGAAGAACAGCTTGGGCTTGTGGTCGCGCAGCAGCCGCTCGCAGGCCTCGGGGTCGGGGCCGTTCGGCGTGTGCGGCACCCCCACCAGCTGCACGCCATGCATGCGCAGCAGCCCGAACAGGTTGTAGTAGCCCGGGTCCTCGACGAAAACCGTATCGCCGGGCTTGAGCAGGTGGCGCACGATCAGGTCCAGCGCCTGGCTGGCGCCCGACGTGATCAGCACCTGCGACAGTTCCGCTTCGATCCCCACCTGCCGCGCGCGGGTCAGCACATGCTTGCGCAGCGCCGGGTGGCCCAGCGGCGTGGCGTAGTGGATCACGCTGTCGATGTCGTGCCGGGTGATATGGCGGATGGCCTGCGTCAGCCCCTCCACATCGCGCCATTCCTCGGGCACGAAGCCGCCCGCCAGCTTCAGCGTGCCGCTGGGATGGTGGAACTGGTCGATGATATGCAGCGACAGGTCTTCGGCCAGGCTCGGGTCGGACCATCCGCGCCCACGGCGCCCCGTCAGCGCGCTTTCGGCCACGTAGAAGCCCGAACCCTGGCGCGAATCGACCAGACCTTGCGAAACCAGCCGGTCGTACGCCTCGATCACCGGAAAGCGGCTGATGCCGTGTTCGGCGGCCAGTGCGCGGATCGACGGCAGGCGGGCGCCCGGCGCGGCCTCGCGCGAGCGGATCCAGTCCTTCACCCCGAGCACGATCTGCTCGGTCAGGGGCACGCCGGTAGAGGAATCGATGACGAGTTTCATGGGTGACGAGGACGGCAACTGTCAGTCAAAACTACTGAACAGTTCAACGAAAACTGTTCGGAACTGTGCATGGGATTGTAGTCCCCGCCATGAATAATGGAAGCGTGGTGCGGCGCCCCCTTTTTGCCTCCGATCCCTTGATCCAGAGCGGCTGCACCGGCAAGACAAGGAGACACCCATGCGTGAACTCAGGACTTTCGAACTCGACGAACCGGGCCGGCCCGTCAGCTGGCGTGCGCGCCACGGCCAGAGCGTGACCGCGCTGGAAGGCTGCCTGTGGCTGACCCTGGAAGGGCAGAGGGCCGACATCTGGCTGCGCCCCGGCGATGTGTACGCACTGGTCGAAGGCGAGCGCGTCTGGCTGTCCGGCGAGGCGCCGGTGTCCCGCTTCCTGCTGGCCGAGACGCCGGCGCCATGGTCGCTGCGCCGCGCCTGGTGCGTCCTCCGCCAGTTCAAGCGCCGCTGGGACGCCCGCAAGACCGACGCCTTCGGCGACTGCCCGCAAATCCACGCCTGACCGGGCGTCAGGCACGCTCTCCTGGGATCCGGAGCCGCCATCGTCACCTTCGCCGACCTCCCGCGGCGAAGCGGCGGCTTCCGGGCCCTTCTTGCGCATTCTTCCCCTGTATTCCACGCCTTCCCCCTTTTTCCGTCCCTGACGCTGTGCGACGATGCCAGCCATGCCATCGGTGCTTTCCCGCGCCCCTGGACTTACGTTAACGTAAACGTCATATAATCGTCCGGCCCCTGTCAGCGCGGTCGCAGAACCGCCGGCGCATCGCCAGCATGGGCAGCCAGCCACATAACAGAGCGGTGGAGACCATGACTGATCTTTCGGATGTGAGCAGGACGGCGGCCGCCCGGCCGCGGGCGACCCCGGCGACCCAGGGGCAGGGCCCGGCCAACAAGGTGCGCTTTGTCACCGCCGCGTCGCTGTTCGACGGCCATGACGCATCGATCAACATCATGCGGCGCATCCTGCAGTCGCATGGCTGCGAAGTGATCCATCTGGGTCACAACCGCTCTGTCCACGAGGTGGTGACCGCCGCCTTGCAGGAAGACGTGCAGGGCATTGCCATCTCCAGCTACCAGGGCGGCCACGTCGAATACTTCAAGTACATGATCGACCTGCTGCGCCAGCACGGCGGCGAACACATCCAGGTGTTCGGCGGCGGGGGCGGCGTGATCGTGCCCGACGAGATCCGCGAACTGCAGGCCTACGGCGTGGCGCGCATCTACAGCCCCGAAGACGGCCAGCGCATGGGCCTGGCCGGCATGATCGCCGACATGGTCCAGCGGTGCGATATCGACCTGACGCGCTACGCGCCGTCCACGCTCGATGCGGTGACCGCTGGCGACCGTCGCGCGCTGGCACAACTGATCACCGCGCTGGAAAACGGCAAGGCCGCGCCGGCGCTGGTCGGCGCGCTGCAGGAGCGGGCCGGGGCATCCACCACGCCGGTGCTGGGTATTACCGGCACGGGCGGCGCGGGCAAGTCGTCGCTGACCGACGAACTGATCCGCCGCTTCCGACTGGACCAGCAGGACGCGCTTTCCATTGCCGTGATCTCGATCGACCCGTCGCGGCGCAAGTCCGGCGGCGCGCTGCTGGGCGACCGCATTCGCATGAATGCGATCAACCATCCGAACATCTTCATGCGGTCTCTGGCCACGCGCGATGCCGGCTCGGAGATCTCGCAGGCGCTGCCGGATGTGATCGCGGCCTGCAAGGCGGCCGCGTTCGATCTGGTGATCGTCGAAACGTCCGGGATCGGCCAGGGCGACGCGGCCATCGTGCCGCATGTGGACCTGTCGCTCTACGTGATGACGCCCGAGTTTGGCGCGGCAAGCCAGCTCGAAAAGATCGACATGCTCGACTTTGCCGATTTCGTCGCGATCAACAAGTTCGACCGCAAGGGCGCGCAGGACGCCTGGCGCGACGTGGCCAAGCAGGTGCAGCGCAACCGCGAGCAGTGGCACGCCCGGCCCGACGAGATGCCGGTCTACGGCACGCAGGCATCGCGCTTCAACGACGACGGCGTGACCATGCTCTACCAGGGCCTGGTGGCGTCGCTGGCCGGGCGCGGCCTGCATGTCGGGCCGGGCGTGCTGCCGAAGCTGGACGGCCGAATTTCGACGGGCCAGAACGTCATCGTGCCGCCGGCGCGCAACCGCTATCTGGCCGAGCTTGCCGATACGGTGCGCGCCTACCATCGGCGCGTGGCCGAACAGAGCCGGCTGGCGCGCGAACGTCAGCAACTGCGCGCAGCCGGTGCGATGCTGAAATCGTCGAATAGCGATGCCGACGGGCAGGCGCTGGAATCGCTGGCCGCCGAGCGCGAGGCGTCGCTGGGCAGCGTGGAGCGCAAGCTGCTGGCGATGTGGCCGCAGATGCAGGCCGCCTACAGCGGCGACGAGTACGTGGTCAAGATCCGGGACAAGGAAATCCGCACCGGCCTGGTGACGACCACGCTGTCCGGTACGAAGATTCGCAAGGTCGTGCTGCCGCGTTTCGAGGACGAAGGCGAGATCCTGAAATGGCTGATGCGCGAGAACGTGCCGGGCAGCTTCCCGTACACGGCCGGCGTCTTCGCGTTCAAGCGCGAGGGGGAAGACCCCACGCGCATGTTCGCGGGCGAGGGCGACGCATTCCGTACCAACCGCCGCTTCAAGCTGGTGTCCGAAGGCATGGACGCCAAGCGCCTGTCCACCGCGTTTGATTCGGTCACGCTCTACGGCGAAGACCCGCACGAGCGCCCAGACATCTACGGCAAGGTGGGCAACTCGGGCGTGTCGATCGCCACGCTCGACGACATGAAGGTGCTGTACGAGGGCTTTGACCTGACCAGCCCCAGCACGTCGGTGTCGATGACCATCAACGGCCCGGCGCCAACCATCCTGGCCATGTTCATGAACACGGCCATCGACCAGAATCTGGACAAATTCCGAGCCGATAACCAGCGCGAGCCGACCGCCGACGAAGAGGCCAAGATTCGCGCCTGGGTGCTGCAGAATGTGCGCGGCACGGTGCAGGCGGACATCCTCAAGGAAGACCAGGGGCAGAACACCTGCATCTTCAGCACCGAGTTCTCGCTGAAGGTGATGGGCGATATCCAGGAATATTTCGTCCACCACCAGGTGCGCAACTTCTATTCGGTGTCGATCTCGGGGTATCACATTGCCGAGGCCGGCGCCAACCCGATCTCGCAGCTGGCCTTCACGCTGGCCAACGGCTTCACCTTCGTGGAAGCCTACCTGGCGCGCGGCATGCATATCGACGACTTCGCGCCGAACCTGTCGTTCTTCTTCTCGAACGGCATGGACCCCGAGTACAGCGTGCTGGGCCGCGTGGCGCGCCGCATCTGGGCCGTGACGATGCGCGACAGGTACGGCGCCAACGAGCGCAGCCAGAAGCTCAAGTACCACATCCAGACGTCGGGCCGGTCGCTGCACGCGCAGGAGATCGACTTCAACGACATCCGCACCACGCTGCAGGCGCTGATCGCCATCTACGACAACTGCAACTCGCTGCACACCAACGCCTATGACGAAGCGATCACCACGCCCACGGCCGAATCGGTGCGCCGGGCGCTGGCCATCCAGCTGATCATCAACCGCGAATGGGGCGTGGCCAAGTGCGAGAACCCCAACCAGGGCAGCTTCCTGACCGAAGAGCTGACCGACCTGGTGGAAGAGGCGGTGCTGCAGGAGTTCGAGCGCATCGCCGAGCGCGGCGGCGTGCTGGGCGCGATGGAAACGGGCTACCAGCGCGGCAAGATCCAGGAGGAATCGCTGTACTACGAGCAGCTCAAGCACGACGGCACGCTGCCCATCATCGGCGTGAATACCTTCCGGAACCCGAATGGCGACCCGACGCCACAAACGCTGGAACTGGCGCGGTCGAGCGAGGCGGAAAAGCAGAGCCAGCTGACCCGCCTGGCGGAATTTCACCGCCGCCATGCCGGGGATGCCCAGGCCATGCTTGACCGGCTGCGCCAGGCCGTGATCGACAATGCCAATGTATTCTCGGTGTTGATGGATGCGGTGCGCGTGTGCTCGCTGGGGCAGATCACGCATGCGCTGTTCGAGGTAGGCGGCCAGTACCGTCGCAACATGTGAAAAAGCCGCCGTGAATGGCGGGCGGCCGGTTCACGGCACGGAGCACTGGGGCTACACTCTTTGCTCCGTCGCCGTCAGGCCATCCATTCCCGAGACACCCATGCAAGCCGAGTACGACAGCAACAACATCTTCGCCCGCATCCTGCGTGGCGAACTCCCGTGCTTCAAGATCTACGAGGACGCCGACGCCATCGCGTTCATGGACATCATGCCGCAGTCCGACGGCCACGCACTGGTGGTGCCGAAGGAGGCTGCCGTGGATCTGTTCGGGCTTTCCGAAAAGGGCGCGGCCGCGGCGATCCGCGCCACCCAGATCGTGGCGCGCGCCGTGCGCGAGGCCTTCCAGCCCGACGGCGTGGTGATCAGCCAGTTCAACGGCGCGGCGGCCGGCCAGACCGTGCCGCACGTGCATTTCCATATCGTGCCGCGCTATGCGGACCAGTCCCTGCGCGGCCATGCCCGCCAGCAGCAGGACATGGAATTGCTCAAGCAGCATGCCGCACGCGTGGTGGCGGCCCTGGCGAAGCTGCAGGGCTGAACGGCGCCCTTCGGCCGCACCGAATCAAGCAGACCAATCCAATCAGTGAAATAGCAAGGAAGCGAGACATGGCAATCAAGACAGTGGGCATCGTGGGTGCCGGCACGATGGGCAACGGCATTGCGCAGGCTTGCGCGGTGGCGGGCCTGGACGTGGTGATGGTCGATATCAGCGATGCCGCCGTGCAGAAGGGCATCGCCACGGTGGCCGGCAGCATGGACCGCCTGATCAAGAAGGAAAAGGCCACCGAGGCCGACAAGGCGGCCGCGCTCGCGCGCATCCACGGCAGCACGTCGTACGACGATCTGAAGCGCGCCGACATCGTGATCGAGGCCGCCACCGAAAACTTCGACCTGAAGGTCAAGATCCTGAAGCAGATCGACGGCCTCGTCGGCCCGGACGTGATCATTGCGTCGAACACGTCGTCGATCTCGATCACGAAGCTGGCCGCCGTGACGTCGCGCGCCGACCGCTTCATTGGCATGCACTTCTTCAACCCGGTGCCGATGATGGCCCTGGTGGAACTGATTCGCGGCCTGCAGACCAGCGACGCCGCGCACGCCGATGTCGAAGCCTTGGCGAAGCAACTGGGCAAGTACCCGATCACGGTGAAGAACAGCCCCGGCTTCGTGGTCAACCGCATCCTGTGCCCGATGATCAACGAGGCGTTCTGCGTGCTGGGCGAAGGCCTGGCGTCGCCGGAAGAAATCGACGAAGGCATGAAGCTGGGCTGCAACCATCCGATCGGCCCGCTGGCCCTGGCCGACATGATTGGCCTGGATACGATGCTGGCGGTGATGGAAGTGCTGTACACCGAGTTCGCCGATCCGAAGTACCGCCCGGCGATGCTGATGCGCGAAATGGTGGCCGCCGGCTACCTGGGCCGCAAGACCGGCCGCGGCGTGTACGTGTACAGCAAGTAGGCGTCGTTCACCGATTGTTTGCTCCCCTTTCCCGCCTTGCGGGAAAGGGAGAAACCACTACTCCCCGTACTGTCGCAGCCCCTCCAGGTCGAGCACGTCGATCACGCCATAGTCCACGCGCACCAGGCCCTGCTGTTCCAGCACCTTCAGGGCCTGGTTGGCACGCTGGCGCGAAATGCCGGCCAGCAGGCCGATCTCTTCCTGCGAAATTTCCAGTGTCGAGCCGATGCTGGGATATAGGTGTTCGTTGAACAGCGATGACACCGCGCGGGCCACGCGCGAATCGATGTCCAGCAGCCGTTCGTATTCGACCGCCGCGATGAACTGGCCGAGCCGCTCGTTGAACTGCATCAGCAGGAAGCGCGTGAACGGCAGGCTGGTATCCAGCAACCACTGAAAAGTCTCGCGTGGGACGAAAGCGATACGTGAGCGCCGCAGCGCCATCACGTCGTACTTGCGGATTTCCTGCTTGAGCACGGCCCCTTCGCCGAACCAGCCGCCGGTTGGCACGCCGGTGAAGGTGACCGACTTGCCCGACGGCGACACGGTGGTGATCTTGACGATGCCTTCCACCACGCCCAGCCAGTGCTCGGCCATTTCACCTTTGTGACAGACGTAATCACCTTGTGCGTATTCGCGCACGGTCATCACACGTTTGACACGGTCGCGCTGTTCCGGGCTCAGGTCGGCGGCCCAGGCGCAGCGGTCGATGAACGAGAAGGGGTCGGCGGCAGGCATTGCGCTCCCGTAGGGATTAACCCGGAATTGTCGCCGGCGCGACAACCCGGCGGAATGGCATCGGCTATCTTACGATCACCCGGAACCGCCCCTGCCAGCATTCCTCACCCAACAAGGCAAGGCGGGCGTGATGCGGTGCGGCAATCGTCGCACCGGACAAGGCGCCCAGTATAGCGACCGGTCTGGCGGCTTGATACCCGGCATGGTCCCTAGGCCATTCGAAGGGGAGAGGAGACAGCGATGCAGGAATCGTCGGCAACGACCTTTCCGCGATGGCTGCTGGCGCATGCCCGGCAGCGGCCCGATCATCCGGCTTATCGCGAGAAGGATCTCGGTATCTGGCAGACCTACAGCTGGCAGCAGGCAGCGGCCGAGGTGCGCGCGCTGGCCTGCGGCCTGGCGGCGCTGGGCTTTCGCCGGGGCATGAACCTGGCCGTGGTTGGCGACAACCGTCCGCGCCTGTACTGGGCGATGACCGCCGCCCAGGCGCTGGGTGGGGTGCCCGTGCCGCTCTACCAGGACGCCATCGCGGGCGAGATGGTCTACGTGCTCGACGACGCCGAGATCGAGTTCGCCATCGTCGAAGACCAGGAACAGGTCGACAAGCTGCTGGAAGTGGAATCGCAACTGGCGTCGCGCGGCCGCGCCGTGCGCCACGTCATCTACGAAGACCCGCGCGGGCTGCGCGACTACGATCATCCGTCGTTGCTGTCGTACGCACGCGTGCAGGAAATCGGCCGCGAATTCGATCAGGCAAATCCAGGGTTTTACGATGCGCAGGTGCAGGCGGGCGCGCCCGATGACACCGCGATCATCCTCTATACGTCGGGCACCACTGGCAAGCCGAAAGGGGTCTGCCATGCGCATGCGGGCCTGATTGGTGCCGCGCGCAACGGCTGCCAGTTCGACGGGCTCGGCGCCGATGACGACGTGTTGTCGTACCTGCCGATGGCCTGGGTAGGCGACAACCTGTTCTCGTACGCGCAGGCCATGGTGGCCGGCTTCACCGTGAACTGCCCGGAATCGCGCGAAACCGTGATGACCGACCTGCGCGAGATCGGGCCCACTTACTACTTTGCACCGCCACGGATCTATGAGGGGCTGCTCACGCAGGTCATGATCCGCATGGAAGACGCGGGTTGGGTGAAGCGCCGCCTGTTCCACTGGGCCATGGGCGTGGCGCGCCGGTGCGGGTCGGACATCCTGGACAAGCGCCCCGTGCCGCTGCTGGATCGCCTGCGCTACGGAATTGGCGAAATTCTGATCTACGGCCCGTTGCGCAATGTGCTGGGCATGAGCCGTATCCGCGTGGGCTACACGGCGGGCGAGGCCATCGGGCCGGACCTGTTCCGCTTCTACCGGTCGATCGGCATCAACCTGAAGCAGTTCTACGGCCAGACCGAGACCTGCGCCTATGTGTGCCTGCAGCCGGACGGGCAGGTGAAGTTCGATTCGGTGGGGCCGGCCGCGCCGGGCATGGAGATCCGCATCGCCGACAACGGCGAGGTGCTGGTGCGCGGGGTAGGGCTGCTCAAGGCCTATTACAAGCGCGACGATGCCACGCGCGAGGCCATCAACGACGAGGGCTACTTCATGACCGGCGACGCCGGCGTGATCGATGCCGACGGGCACCTGAAGATCATCGACCGCGCCAAGGACGTGGGCAAGCTGGCCGACGGGTCGATGTTCGCGCCCAAGTACATCGAGAACAAGCTCAAGTTCTTCCCGTACATCAAGGAGGCGGTGGCGTTTGGCACCGGCCGCGACCGCGTCTGCGCGTTCATCAATATCGACTTCGATGCGGTGGGCAACTGGGCCGAGCGCCGCCACCTGCCATACGCCGGCTACGTGGACCTGGCGGGCCAGCCCGATGTCATCGCCATGATTGCCGAATGCGTGGAGCAGGTGAACGCCGACCTGGCCGCCGACGCGATGCTGGCCGGCTCGCAGGTGGCGCGCTTCCTGATCCTGCACAAGGAGCTGGACCCCGATGACGACGAACTGACGCGTACGCGCAAGGTGCGGCGTGGCTTTATCGCCGAGAAATACGCGGCGCTGGTGGACGCGCTGTTCGCGGGCAAGCCGGAGCAGTTCATCGACACGCGCGTGAAGTTCGAGGATGGCCGCGAGGGCAGTGTGTCGGCCACGCTGAAGCTGGTGGACGTCAAGCGATTCCCGCCCGTGGGCGGGGCGCGCGCGGCGTGAGACAGGGAGACGCACAGATGACGGCAACCCAGACAGCGTGGCAGGGCGGCATGACCCGCGTCGATGCCACGGGCGCCATGGCGTCGCCCGGCACCCTCGCCCCGCCCGGCCAAGCGGACACGCTCCACGGCGACAGCCCGCGCACCGGCGACGCCCATCGGCCCGACGCCCCGGCCCACGCCAGCACGCGCGGCGACGTGATTCTGGACCTGCAGAACATCTCGCTGTCGTTTGGCGGCGTGAAGGCGCTGACCGATATCTCGTTCGATGTCTGCGAGCACGAGATCCGCGCCATCATCGGCCCGAACGGCGCCGGCAAGAGTTCGATGCTGAACGTGATCAACGGCGTGTATCACCCGCAGCAGGGCCGCATCGTGTTCCGGGGGCAGGAGCGCCGCAAGATGCATCCGACGGCCGCCGCCCGCCAGGGCATCGCGCGCACGTTCCAGAACATCGCGCTGTTCAAGGGCATGACGGTGCTCGACAACATCATGACGGGCCGCAACACACAGTTCCGCACCGGCCTGCTGGCGCATGCGCTGTGGTGGGGCCCGGCGCGCGCCGAGGAAATGCGGCATCGCCGCAAGGTCGAGGAAGTGATCGACTTCCTGGAAATCCAGGCCATCCGCAAGACGCCGGTGGGGCGCCTGCCGTACGGGCTGCAGAAGCGGGTGGAGCTGGCGCGCGCGCTGGCGGCGGAACCGTCGATGCTGCTGCTGGACGAGCCGATGGCCGGCATGAACGTGGAAGAGAAGCAGGACATGTGCCGCTTCATCCTGGACGTGAACCAGCAGTTCGGCACCACCATCGTACTGATCGAGCACGACATGGGCGTGGTCATGGATATCTCCGACCGCGTGGTGGTGCTCGACTACGGCAAGAAGATCGGCGACGGCACGCCGGCCGAGGTCAAGGCCAACCCCGACGTGATCAAGGCCTACCTGGGTACTTCCCACTGAAGAAATCAGGAAACTACGATGACATTCTTCTTCGAAATCCTGATCGGCGGGCTGCTCTCGGGGCTGATGTACTCGCTGGTGGCGCTGGGCTTCGTGCTGATCTACAAGGCGTCGGGCGTGTTCAACTTCGCGCAGGGGGCGATGGTGTACTTTGCCGCGCTGGCGGTGGTGGGGCTGATGGACAAGGGCCTGCCGATGTGGGCGGCCGTGATCGGCGCCTTTATCGTCATGATCGTGGTCGGCATGAGCACCGAGCGGCTGGTGCTGCGCAAGCTGGTGAACCAGCCGCCGATCACGCTGTTCATGGCCACCATCGGCCTGTCGTTTTTTCTGGAAGGCCTGGGACCGCTGCTGTTCGGCAACGAGGTGCGGCCGATCCAGCTGGGTATCGTCGATGAGCCCATCGAATCGATCCTGACCCACTTCAATATCGTGGTGTCGAAGTTCGACCTGGCCGCCGCGCTGATTGCCGCCGTGCTGGTGGCGGTGCTGGCGCTGTTCTTCCAGTACACCAAGGTGGGCCGCGCGCTGCGCGCGGTGGCCGACGATCACCAGGCGGCGCTGTCGCTGGGCATTCCGCTGCAGAACATCTGGGCCATCGTCTGGGGCGTGGCCGGCTTTGTCGCGCTGGTGGCGGGCATGCTGTGGGGATCGCGCAACGGGGTGCAGTTCGCGCTGACGCTGACCGCGCTCAAGGCGCTGCCGGTGCTGATCCTGGGCGGCTTTACGTCGGTGCCGGGCGCCATCGTCGGCGGGCTGATCATCGGCGCATCGGAAAAACTGGCCGAGATCTATATCCCGCCCGTGTTCCAGTCGGCGTTCGGGGGCAACTTCGGCGGGATCGAAGGCTGGTTCCCGTATGTGTTTGCGTTGCTGTTCCTGCTCGTGCGGCCAGAGGGGCTGTTCGGGGAAAAACACATCGACCGCGTATAGCGGGCCATGTGTTGCCGGCGAAGGCCGGCTCTGCGTAGCAAATTGAAGTCGCGCCGCGACGGCCGGAAGCCAAAGCATCCGCGTTGCCGTCACGCATGCCGAGATCGGAGAATTTCATGCTCTACCGCGAATCCGGACAGTTCAAGACCAGCTACGTCGCCGACAGCCAGATCTTCCCGATCCGGCAAGATCGTATTTTCTTTGCTTTGCTGATGGTGGTGGCGTTCGTGGTCATCCCGTTCGCGGGCAGCGAATACTGGTTCAACGCCATCCTGACGCCGTTCCTGATCTTCTCGCTGGCGGCGCTGGGCCTGAACATCCTGACCGGCTATGCCGGACAGCTGTCGCTGGGCACGGCGGCCTTCATGGCCGTGGGGGCCTATGCCGCCTACAACTTCCAGCTGCGGATCGAAGGCATTCCGGTGGTGCTGACGTTCATCCTGGCCGGACTGTCGTCGGCGCTGGTGGGGGTGGCATTCGGGCTGCCGTCGCTGCGGATCAAGGGCTTCTACCTGGCCGTGGCCACGCTGGCCGCGCAGTTCTTCGTGGTGTGGGCGCTGACCAAGTTTCCCTGGTTCTCGAACAACAGCTCGTCGGGCGTGATCACGGCGCAGCGGCTGGACCTGTTCGGCGTGGCGATCGATACCCCGATCAGGAAGTATCTGTTCGTGCTGGCCATCGTCACGGTGCTGGCGCTGCTGGCCAAGAACCTGGTGCGCTCGGCCACGGGCCGCGCCTGGATGGCCGTGCGCGACATGGACGTGGCCGCCGAGGTCATCGGCATCCCGTTGATGCGCACCAAGCTGCTGGCCTTCGCCGTCAGCTCGTTCTACTGCGGCGTGGCCGGGGCACTGTACGCGTTCTGCTACCTGGGATCGGTGGAGCCGGACGGCTTCTCGCTGGACCTGTCGTTCCGCATCCTGTTCATGATCATCATCGGCGGGGTGGGCAGCATCCTGGGGTCGTTCCTGGGCGCGGCATTCATCCTGCTGCTGCCGATCTTTCTCGATAACGTGCTGCCGACGCTGGCCGCGCTGCTGCACCTGCCGTTCACCAACGCCACGGTGTCGCATATCCAGCTCATGGTATTCGGCGCGCTGATCATCTTCTTCCTGATCGTCGAGCCACATGGCCTGGCCCGGCTCTGGCAGATTGCCAAGGAGAAGCTCCGCCTCTGGCCATTCCCGCATTAGTCGTTCCCATAACAACGCCCGTTCGAGGTGAAGGAGACTGTGATGACAACCGTATTCCGCAATGTGCAGCGCGCCGCCCTGGTGGTCAGCGTCGCGGCTGCGCTGCTGGCGCCGGCCCTGCCGGCACTGGCCCAGGCCAATGACCAGTTCGTGGCGCTGCCCAGCTACCGCGTCGGCCCGTATGGCTCGAACGGGCAATCGTTCTACGGCGGATTTGTCGATTACCTGAACTACGTCAACCTCAAGGAGGGGGGCGTCAATGGCGTGAAGCTGTCGTGGGAAGAGTGCGAGACCGAGTACAACAACGCCAAGGGCGTGGAGTGCTACGAGCGCCTGAAGGCCAAGAACGGCCAGAGCAAGGGCACTGCGTACCACACGATGTCTACCGGCATTTCGTACGCGCTGGTCGACAAGACCGCCGCCGACAAGGTGCCGCTGGTGATGATGGGCTACGGCCGCACCGATGCCGTCGATGGCTCGGTGTTCCCGTACGCGTTCCCGCTGGTCACCACGTACCAGATGCAGGTGTCGGCCATCGTCAAGTATCTGGCGTCGAAGAACGGCGGGTCGCTGGCTGGCAAGAAGATCGTCTACCTGTATCACGACTCGGCCTACGGCAAGGAACCGATCGTCGCGCTGGAGGCCGAGGCCCGGCTCGGCAAGTTCAACCTGGTGGAGATTCCGGTGGCGCACCCGGGCAACGAGCAGGGTGCGCAGTGGCTGAAGATCCGTCAGGAAAATCCCGACTACGTGATCTTCTGGGGCTGGGGCGTGATGAACCAGACCGCGCTGAAGGCGGCCCAGAAGGTGGGCTACCCCCGGGAAAAGATGATCGGGTCGTGGTGGGCCGGCTCCGAGGAAGACACCACGCCGGCCGGCGACGCTGCCAAGGGCTACATGAGCGCCACATGGAATGTGGCCGGCAAGAGCGTGCCGCTGATCGCCGATATCGAGAAGGTGGTCTACGGCGCCAACAAGGGCAACATGCAGGACCGCAACAAGGTGGGCTCGGTGCTCTATAACCGCGGCGTGTCGGCGGCGGTGGTGACGGTGGAGGCGATCCGCGTGGCGCAGGCCAAGTTCGGCAAGGGCAAGGTCATGACCGGCGACGAGATGCGCTGGGCCTTCGAGAATCTGAACCTGACCAGCGCGCGCCTGCAGCAACTGGGCGCCACAGGCCTGCTGCCCGAGATCAAGACCAGCTGCGATAACCACGAGGGATCGGGCAAGGTGAAGATCCAGCAGTGGGACGGCACCAAGTGGGTGGTGGTGTCGGACTGGATCGAAGGCAACAAGAACCTGATCCACCCGCTGTTCAAGGCCACGGCCGCGCAGTACGCGAAGGAGAAGGGCATCACGCCGGCCTGCATGAAGTCGTAGTGTCGGCTTGCCGACGGTTTTCTCGCCTCTCCCGCAAAGCGGGAGGAGGGAATGGATCAGCAGCATCTGAAGCACCTTCGGTTTTCTCCCCTCTCCCGCCGCGCGGGAGAGGGGCCGGGGGAGAGGGCATTGAGGCTCAAATTGCGACGTGCCGAGTCTTGATGCGCCGGGCCCTCTCCCCCAACCCCTCTCCCACAAGTGGGAGAGGGGAGTGGAATCAGCAGCATCTGAAGCACCATCGGTTTTCTCCCCTCTCCCGCTGCGCGGGAGAGGGGGAAAAACAGTACAGGGACGAGACATGACCCTTCTATCCGTCAACAACATCGAAGTCATCTACGACCACGTGATCCTGGTGCTCAAGGGCGTGTCGCTCGATGTGCCAGAGGGCCGCATCGTGGCGCTGCTGGGCGCCAACGGCGCGGGCAAGACCACCACGCTCAAGGCCATCTCGAACCTGCTGCATGCCGAGCGCGGCGATGTCACCAAGGGATCGATCGAGTACCGCGGCCAGCGCGTGGACCAGCTCACGCCCAACGACCTGGTCAAGCGCGGCGTGATCCAGGTGATGGAAGGCCGCCACTGCTTCGCGCACCTGACCATCGAGGAAAACCTGCTGACCGGGGCCTATACGCGCGGCCTGTCGCGTGGCGAGACGCGCGACGCGCTGGAGAAGATCTACGACTACTTTCCGCGCCTGAAGACGCGCCGCAAGTCGCAGGCTGGCTATACCTCGGGGGGCGAGCAGCAGATGTGCGCGATTGGGCGGGCCATGATGGCCAAGCCGTCGATGATCCTGCTCGACGAGCCGTCGATGGGCCTGGCGCCGCAGATCGTGGAGGAGATCTTCGAGATCGTGCGCGACCTGAACTCGCGCGAGCGCGTGAGCTTCCTGCTGGCCGAGCAGAACACGATGGTGGCGCTGCGCTATGCCGACTACGGCTACATCCTCGAAAACGGCCGCGTGGTGATGGACGGCGAAGCCGAATCGCTGCGCACGAACGAGGACGTCAAGGAGTTCTACCTGGGCGTGGCCGCCAACGACCCCGAAGGCGGCGCGCGCAAATCGTTCCGCGACGTGAAAAGCTATCGCCGCCGCAAACGCTGGCTGGCCTGAATCTCCCCTGGACACCGATATGGCTGAATACTTCGATTCGCTGGAGACGCGCGCGCCTGCGGAGCGCGAGGCCGCGCTGCTTGCCGCCGTGGCGCGCCAGGTCGCGCATGCGCAGGCACATGCACCGTATTTTGCCGAAATCCTGTGCGACTTCGAGGCACGCGAGATCACCTCGCGCGATGCGCTGGCGCTGCTGCCGGTCACGCGCAAGTCCGAACTGAGTGCGCGCCAGCGCGTGGTGCCGCCGCTGGGCGGGCTCAATGCCACGGCGCTGGGTGGCCTGCGCCATGTGTTCCAGTCGCCGGGGCCGATCCACGAGCCCGATGGCTTTGCCGCCGACTGGTGGCGCACGGCGCGCGCGATGTTCGCGGCCGGCTTCCGGTCCGGCGAGCTGGTCTACAACACGTTTTCGTATCACTTCACGCCGGCCGGGATGATGATGGAATCGGGCGCCCACAAGCTGGGGTGCTGCGTGTTCCCGGCGGGCGTCGGCCAGACCGAATCGCAGGTGCAGGCGCTGGCAAGCCTGCAGCCCACCGCCTACGCGGGCACGCCCTCGTTCCTGAAGCTGCTGATCGAGAAAGGTGACGAGATGGGGCTGCCGTGCGCCAGCCTGTCCAAGGCACTGGTGTCGGGCGAGGCCTGCCCGCCCGCGCTGCGGGGCTGGCTGCAGGACCACGGCGTCACGGCGCGCCAGATGTACGGCACGGCCGATGTCGGACTGATCGCCTTCGAGACCGACGGCGGCGACGGCTGGGTGGTGGACGAGGGCGTACTGGTCGAGATTGTCGAGCCGGGCGGCACGAAGCCGATGCCCGAGGGCGAGGTGGGCGAGGTGGTGGTCACCGTGCTGGGCAACAGCGACTACCCGCTGATCCGTTTCGGCACCGGCGATCTGTCGGCCATCGTGGCCGAATCGTCGCACCGCGCCAGCCCGTGCGGGCGGACCAATATCCGGCTGAGGGGCTGGCTGGGGCGCGCCGACCAGACCACCAAGGTCAAGGGCATGTTCGTGCATCCGGGGCAGGTGGCCGAAGTGGTGCGGCGCCACCCCGAAATCCGCGCGGCGCGGCTGGTGGTAACCGGCACGATTGGCGCCGACGTGATGACGCTCCATTGCGATGCCACGCGCATTGACGAGGGCCTGGCGCTTGCCGTGGCCGACTCGATGCGCGAGGTAATGCGGCTGCGGGGAGACGTGCGCTTCGTCCCGCCGGGGTCGCTGCCGCAGGACGGCAAATCGATCGAGGACGCGCGCAGCTACGACTGATTACCGTGGGGCAAGGCCGACGGCGGCCCTACGCTTGCGACGAAGGGCCGTCGCTGGCCTCGGGATAGCCGCCGCGCGGCCGTGTGGGCAGCCGTACCATCCAGACCGTCACGGCGATGCCGATGGCGATCAGCGTGAGCGACGACACGGGCCGTGCGCGCAGCAGCCAGGCCGTGATGCTCATCGACGTCCACATCATCGACAGCGCCAGGCACTTGGCACGGAACGGTATGCTGCGATGGGCCTGCCAGTCACGCACCAGCGGCCCGAATCGCTCGTGCGTGATCAGCCAGTTGTGGAATTTTTCCGACCCGCGCGCAAAGCACGCCGCCGCCAGCAGCACGAACGGCGTGGTCGGCAGCAGCGGCAGGAAGATGCCGATAAAGCCGAGCACCAGGCTGATGACGCCCAGCGTGACCCAGAATGCGCGGATCACGCGCTCCCGGTGCGTGAGCGTGCCGGGCAGGTCGGCGGGGCCGGTCGGTGTTTCGGGGTCGGAAGAGGGCAACGGTTCAGGAAAAGGGGCGCCAAAACGCCCTTATGCTACCAGCCCCAGCCGGGCGCGCGCCGCATCGTACTCGGCCTTCATGCGCGCCACGATCTCGCCGGCGGTGGGAATGTCGTGGATCTGGCCCACGCCCTGGCCGGCGCCCCAGATGTCCTTCCAGGCCTTGGCCTTCGAGCTGCCGCTCGAAAAATCCATCTTGCTCTTGTCGGCCACGGGCAGGTCTTCGGGGTCCAGGCCCGAGTTGACGATGCTTTCGCGGATGTAGTTGCCGTGCACGCCCGTGAACAGGTTCGTGTAGATGATGTCCGAAGCGGCCGAACTGGTGATCGACTGCTTGTACTCGGCGCTGGCATGGCCTTCCTGCGACGCGATGAAGCGCGTGCCCACGTAGGCGAAGTCCGCGCCCATGGCCTGGGCGGCCAGCACCGCATCGCCGGTGGCAATCGATCCGGACAGCGCGATCGGACCGTCGAAGATCTTGCGCACTTCGCCGACCAGCGCGAATGGCGACAGCGTACCGGCATGGCCGCCGGCGCCGGCCGCGACCAGGATCAGCCCGTCCACGCCGGCCTCGATGGCCTTTTCGGCGTGGCGGATATTGATGACGTCGTGCAGCACGATGCCGCCGTAGCTGTGCACGGCGTCGATCATTTCCTTGGGCGGCGCCCGCAGCGACGTGATGAAGATCGGCACCTTGTGCTCCACGCACACCTTCACGTCATGTTCCAGCCGCGCGTTGGACGCGTGCACGATCTGGTTCACGGCCAGCGGGCCGACGGGCTTGCCGGGATTGGCCGCCCGGAATGCCGCCAGTTCTTCCTGGATCTGCGTCAGCCATTCGTCGAGCAACTCGGCCGGGCGCGCGTTGAGCGCCGGAAACGATCCGACGATGCCGGCCTTGCACTGGGCCAGCACCAGTTCGGGATAGCTGACGATGAACATTGGCGACGCGATGACGGGCAGGGCCAGGTTCTGCAGGGCTGGCGGAATGTGTTTGGCGGCAGGCATGGTGTCTCCTCGAATCCGTCTGATGAAATGACGCGGACAAGCGGTGCGAAATGCACGGTCGTTCGATTATAGGGAGTTTCGCGGGGCGCGGAGTCGGGGTAGAGGCTCCAGTCTATGCGATGCCGGCAGCTATGCGCTCCCTCTCCCGTGCAGCGGGAGAGGGGAGAAAGAAGGGCGACGGGCAAAAAAAGCCCCGCTGGGTTAGCGGGGCGATTACCACGAAGACTGATAAGAAGAGACGGTCAGACACCTGCCAATGCCTTACCGTGAGACGAATCTTAGAGGGTGAATATGACCACCGGAAGACAGTTCCGAGGCAATTCCGGAAAACCCGTAACCGGACGCGTTTCCCGGCCCTGACTAGATCTTCTCCAGCAGCAGACCCTTCAGGTATTCGCCTTCGGGGAAGGCCGCCGACATCGGGTGATCGGTGCCGGCCGACAGGCGGCGCAGGATGCGGGCGTCGGCGCGGGCATCGGTGGCGGCGCCGGCCACGATCTTCTGGAACAGCTCCATGCTGATGGCACCCGAGCACGAGTACGTGAACAGCAGGCCGCCCGGCCGCAGCAGCTGCATGCCGACCAGGTTGATTTCCTTGTAGGCGCGCGCGGCACGGTCGATGTGCTGGGCCGACGGCGCGAACTTGGGCGGGTCCAGCACGATCAGGTCGAACTGGCGGCCTTCGGCGCGGAACTCGCGCAGCATCTTGAACACGTCGGCATCGAGCCAGGTGGCGCGCCCGGCGTCGAAGCCGTTCAGCGTCACGTTGCTGGCCGCGATCTTGAGCGCCTCGCCCGACGAATCGATCGACGTCACCGACTTCGCACCGCCACGCAGCGCGGCCAGCGAGAAGCCGCCCGTGTAGCAGAAGCAGTTCAGCACGTCGCGGCCCTCGGCCAGGTCGCCCACGAGCTTGCGGTTGTCGCGCTGATCGACGTAGAAGCCGGTCTTGTGGCCGTTGCGCACGTCCACGTAGTAGCGCACGCCGTGTTCGGTCACCGACAGCTGCGGATCGGGCTCGGCACCGGCCAGCACGCCAGTGACCAGTTCCAGCCCTTCGCGCTGGCGCACGGCCGCGTCGGAGCGTTCATAGACGTTCGGGCAGCCGGTTTCCTTGATGAGCGCCTGGACCAGCGCGTCCTTCCATTGCTCCACGCCCGCGGCGTTGAACTGGCAGACCAGCTGGCCGGTCTCGCCCTGGCCGTAGTAGTCGACGATCAGACCCGGCAGGCGGTCGGATTCGCCGAAGATCAGGCGTACCGCGCTGGTGTCGCTGACCCAACGCTGACGATGGGCCAGCGCGGCCGACACGCGGCGCTTGAACATGGCGTGGTCGACCGGCTCGTTTTCGTCGAATGTCCATACGCGCACCCGGATCTGCGATTCGGGGCTGTAGGCGCCGCGCGCCAGGAAGCGGCCGTCCGCGCTGCGGATGACCACGGTCGAGCCGGCCTCGCAGCGGCCTTCGGTGGAGGCGATGCCCGTGGCGTAGACCCACGGGTGGCGCCGCAGCAGGGATTTTTCCTTGCCGGGCTTCAGGGTGATGACGTTCATGTGGTTACAGCACCACCTTGACCATCGGGTGCGACGTCAGCGCACGGTACACGCTGTCCAGATGCTCGCGGCTCGTGACGTACACGGTCACGGTCAGCCCCAGGTAATTGCCATTGCGCGACGGACGCATCTCCATCTTGCCGGCGTGGAAGTTCGGGTCGAATTCCTGGATCAGCGTCACGATGGCCTCGGCAAAGCCGTCCTGCATGGCGCCCATGACCTTGATCGGAAATTCGCTCGGGTATTCGATCAGCGACTGCTCGGGCGGGATGTCACCCGGGATCAGCGGACCGTTGCTGGAATCTGTCGTCATCTTGCGTAACCTTGTGCGCGCTTCATTGCGCCTGCTTGCGCTTACTTGCGCTTGAACCAGAGGCGGATCGTATCCCACAGCCGGCCGAAGAAGCCTGCCTCGGGCACTTCCTCCAGTGCCACCACCGGGAATTCGCCCACCTTGTTGGTGCCGTCCATCAGCTTGACCGTGCCCACCTGCTGGCCCGCCGCGATCGGGGCGATCAGCAGTTCCTGGCGCTCCAGCACCGGCTTCAGGCGGCCGCCCGTGCCCTTGGGCACCGTCACGAACGTCTCGTTGGCCACACCGATCTTGACCGTGCTGGCACGGCCCTTGTAGATGTCGGGCGTGGCCAGCACCTGACCCTTGTCGTACAGGCGCAGCGTGTCGAAGAACTGGAAGCCGTAGTTCAGGATCTTCAGGCTTTCCTGGGTGCGGATCTGCTCGGTGGCCGTGCCGATCACGATCGACACCAGCCGGCGCGTGCCATTCGGCACATTGGCCAGCGGGCGCTGGGCCGACGAGATCAGGCAGTAGCCGGCGGACTTGGTGTGCCCCGTCTTCAGACCGTCCACGGTCGGGTCGATGTACAGCAGGCGGTTGCGGTTGGGCTGCCTGATCTTGTTATAGGTGAACTCCTTCTGCGAGTACATTCCGTAGTACTCGGGGAAGTCCTTGATCAGGCGCGTGGACAGCGTGGCCAGGTCGACCGCCGTGGTGTAGTGGTTCGGATCGGGCACCCCGTCGGTGTTCGTGAAGTGCGTGCCCTTCATGCCCATGCGCTGCGCTTCGCGGTTCATCATCGCCACGAAACCTTCTTCCGAGCCGCCCACGGCCTCGGCCAGCGCCAGCGACGCGTCGTTGCCCGACTGCACGATCAGGCCCATCAGCAGGTCGTTCACGCTGACCGGCTTGCCGGCCTCGATGAACATGCGCGACTCATCGCTTTTGACCTTGCGCACGATCTCGGTCGGTGTGACGGTCTGGTCCAGCGTCAGGCGCTTTTCCTTGAGCGCCTCGAACACCAGGTAGGCGGTCATCAGCTTGGTCAGCGACGCGGGCTCGATGCGCAGGTCGGCATTCTGCGACGCCAGGGCCTGGCCGCTGGTCACGTCGTACAGCATCCACGACTTGGCGGCCACCTGCGGCATCGGCACGCCCTGCGCCAGGACGGCGGCGGGGGCGGCGGCAAGCACGGTGGCAAGCGTCGCGGCGACGGCAACGGGAGCAAGGGCGGATGCGAAATGCGGCGTGGCTCTGTTCAGCATGGGTAGTGTTCCAACGATAAAGGGATGGCGCGGGCGGGACGGTTCACCGTTCCCACGCGTTGACGACAAGCTGCTTGATCAGGTGCAGCTTGCGGTGAAAAAAGTGGTCGGCGCCGGGAATGACGATGACCGGCAGTTCCTGCGGACGGGCCCAGTCGAGCACGCTGGCCAGCGGCACGGTGTCGTCCTGTTCGCCGTGGATCACGATGGTGTCGGCCGGCACGGTGGCCACGTCCCAGCGGCTGGTGGCCGTGCCCACCAGCACCAGCCGCTGCGCCGGCGTGCCCGCTTCGGCCAGGCGGCGTGCCACGTGCGTCTGCACGAAGCTGCCGAACGAGAAGCCGCCCAGCGCCAGCGGCAGCGCGGCCACGTCCGGCGACCACGCGGTCTGGGTGCGCATCCAGTCGATCACGGCCAGCAGGTCGTCCTGCTCGCCGATGCCCTGGTCATGCTCCCCGGCCGTGCCGCCCACGCCGCGAAAGTTCGGCCGCACCGTGGCATAGCCCAGCGCCACGAACGTGCGTGCCAGCGTCTGCGCCACCTTGTTGTCCTTGGTGCCGGCGAACAGCGGGTGCGGATGCGCCACCAGCGCCAGGCCACGCACCGGCTCGTTCTGCGGCAGATCGATCGAGATGTCGATGGCGCCGACGGGGCCGGCGATGGTGGTGACCTGGGTATGCGCGTTCATGGCGAGGGGGCAGGAAGGTTCGGCGACAACAACAGCACGACAAAAGCGGCACGACAAAAGCAGCACAACAAAAAACCGGGCAGGCGGCCCGGCGCGGCGCGGCGGGTACCGGATCAGCGATCGACCATCAGGCGTTCGACGGGCTTGCCGTGAATCAGATGGCTGTCGATGATCTCGTCGATGTCCTGCTCGTCGACGAAGGTGTACCAGACTGCCTCGGGGTAGACCACCAGCACAGGACCAAGTTCACACCGGTTCAGGCAGCCGGCCTTGTTGATGCGCACGCGGCCTTCGGCGCCGGCGATGCCCAGTTCCTTGCAGCGCTTCTTGGCGTATTCCTGCATGGCCTTGGCATTATGGTCGGCACAGCAGGCCTTGCCGTCGTCGCGCTGGTTCAGGCAGAAGAAAACGTGGTGCTTGTAGTAGCTGCTCATGGCGGCGAACTGGACTGCGTGGCGCCGGACCGCGGTAACGCGGGCGCCTGGCGCGGCATGAATCGAGGAAGCTCGGAATTATACGTGGTCGCGCGCGCCGTTCCGCGCGGCGGCGCTGCCCGGAATGCCGGAAATCGCGATGCGCGTGGCCGCCCGGCGAGGGCTCCGGCGGCCAGAGACCGCCTCTCGCGTGCCTGACGCGCCACTTTGTGGGCCGAAATCGGCCGGTAGCCGTCCGAATTCCCGGAGGCGCCGATTCCGGATTTCCGGACTCCCGGATCGATCCGCCCGCCGGTACGGATGTCTTCCCTTGCAAATCAAGGACTTGGCGGCACCGGCGTGCGTGGCACGGCTGTTGCAAATAGTTACTTCCAGACGCGCCGCCCGCTCATCGCGGGCCAGGCGTGCAACGTGGGCGCCTTCCGAGCGCCCGGCACCGGTCAAAACACCGAGGACGACATCATGAGGAAACCCTTTTACAAGATCCTGTACGTGCAGGTCCTGTTCGCGATTGCCGTGGGCATCCTGCTGGGACATTTCGCGCCGGCCACCGGCGTGGAAATGAAATCGCTGGGTGACGCGTTCATCAAGCTGATCAAGATGATCATCGGGCCGATCATCTTCTGTACCGTGGTGTCCGGCATTGCCGGCATGCGCGACATGAAGAAGGTGGGCCGCGTGGGCGGCAAGGCGCTGCTGTACTTCGAGATCGTGTCCACGTTCGCGCTGCTGATCGGCCTGATCGCATCGCACGTGCTGAAGCCCGGCGTGGGCTTCAACATCGATCCGGCCACGCTGGACACCAAGACGATCTCGCAGTACGTGTCGAAGGCCCACGGCCAGAGCACGGTCGAGTTCTTCATGCACATCATCCCGGACACGATCTTCAGCGCGTTCGCCAATGGCGACATCCTGCAGATCCTGCTGGTCTCGCTGTTCTTCGGCTCGGCCCTGGCCATCATCGGCGACCGCGCGCAGATCATCCACGACATGGTCGACCAGGTGTCGAAGGTGTTCTTCCACATCGTGCACGTGATCACCAAGGTGGCCCCGATCGGCGCGTTCGGCGCCATGGCCTTCACGATCGGCAAGTACGGCCTGGGTTCGCTGATCCCGCTGCTGAAGCTGATCGGCACGTTCTACTTCACCGCCATCGTGTTCGTGCTGGTGGTGCTGGGCACCGTGGCGCGCCTGACCGGCTTCTCGATCATCCGCTTCGTCGCGTACATCAAGGAAGAGCTGCTGATCGTGCTGGGTACCAGCTCGTCGGAGGCCGCGCTGCCGCACCTGATGGAGAAGATGGAAAAGCTGGGCTGCTCGAAGTCGGTGGTCGGCCTGGTGGTGCCTACCGGTTACTCGTTCAACCTGGACGGCACCAACATCTACATGACGATGGCCGTGATCTTCATCGCCCAGGCGACGAACATCGAGCTGACCCTGATGCAGCAGCTGACCATCCTGGCCGTGGCAATGGTGACGTCCAAGGGCGCCAGCGGCGTGACCGGTTCGGGTTTCATCACGCTGGCGGCCACGCTGGCCGTGGTGCCGACCATCCCGGTGGCCGGCATGGTGCTGATCCTGGGCATCGACCGGTTCATGAGCGAATGCCGCGCGCTGACCAACATCATCGGCAATGGCGTGGCCACCGTGGTGGTGTCGGCCTGGGAACGCGAGCTTGACCGCGCCCGCCTGAACCGCGTGCTGCGCGGTGGTGGCGATGACAACGTCGAACTCGCCGACGCCAGCGCCTGACATGTCTGGCCAGGTGCCCGCCGACCCGCTGAACGGCGTCGCGGGCACCCCGCAGCATCCCTCCGCTGGCTCGGGAGCGCCTCAGGGCGGCCAGCGGGTATCATCGGTGCGAGAGCTTTCGCCCGCGCCGATGCCCCATTCCGACGACTTCCTTGCCGTGCATGACCCCGCACCGCCTGACTCCGTGCACGCGCCGGAGCACAGTTCGCGCTGGTGGGGCTTTGCCGTTGCGCTGCTGGCCGGCCTGCTGGTGCTGTGCACGCTGACCTGGCTGCTGTCGGTGCAGCGCGGCATCGTCGCATTGCAGCAGTCCACGGCCATGCGTGCCGACCGGTACGCGGGCACTCTCGAATCCACGCTCGACCGCTACGAATTCCTGCCTGCGCTGGTGTCGCTGCACCCGTCCGTGCGTGCGCTGCTGGCCTCGCCGCAAGACCCGGCACGCATCGCGGCCGTCAATGACTACCTGGTGGAGGTCAACCGGCGCGCCCGGGCATCGGCCACCTACGTGATCGCCGCGAACGGCCTGGCGCTGGCCGCCAGCAACCATGGCGAGCCGGGCAGCTTTGTCGGCACCGACTATCGCTTCCGTCCGTATTTCCAGATGGCCTCGCGCGGCGAGGTGGGCCGCTTCTACGCCATCGGCGTCACCAGCGACGAACCGGGCTACTACATCGCCCAGCCGATCGAGTCCGGCGGCAAGGTGATCGGCGTGACGGTGGTCAAGCTGAACCTGGAATGGTTCCAGCGCGCCGGCTCGGGCCGGGGCGAGCCGCTGATGGTGTCCGACGACCACGGCGTGATCTTCCTGTCGTCGGTGCCCGGCTGGCAGTACCGCACGCTGCGCCCGCTGCCGCCGGCGCTGCAGGCCGAACTGCATCGCACGCGGCAGTACCACGATGTGGACGTCACGCCGCTGCCGATGCAGTCGCTGACGTCGCCCGTCATGCGCTGGCTGGCCGACAACACGCTGTCCGATGGCCAGCGCCTGGTGCGGGTAGGCCCGACCGGCCGGCGCGATGGCGAGGGCGCGTCCGATGGCGGGGAGGGTGCGGGCCTGGGCTTCGGCCTGGCCGACACCGGGGGCGACCGCTACCTTGAAATCAACCGCGCGGTGGGCCCGGCCGGATGGAACATGCAGGTCATGGCGCCGCTGGACCCGGTGCTGGCCAATGCCCGCAGCGCAACCATCGGCGCCGCGCTGGCGTACGCGTGCATCTGCCTGCTGCTGGTGAACCTGCGCCAGCGCCGCCAGCGCGCGCGCGACATGCTGTACAGCCGCCGCCTGCTGGAAGCGGCCTACGACGAACTGGAACGCCGCGTCGAGGCCCGTACCGCCGACCTGATGGCCATCAACGAGCAGCTCGAAGGCGAGGTGGCCGAGCGCACGCGCGCCGAAGGCGAATTGCGCGCGACCCAGGACGAACTGGTGCAGGCCAGCAAGCTGGCCGCGCTGGGCCAGATGGCGGCGGGCATCACGCACGAACTCAACCAGCCGCTGGCGGCGCTGCGCACGTTCTCCGACAACACCAGGGTGCTGCTGGAGCGTGGGCAGCTCGATGCCGCGACGGGCAACCTGTCGGCCATCGCCGACCTGACCGAGCGCATGGGCAAGATCACGGGCCAGCTCAAGCTGTTTGCCGGCAAGGCGCGCCAGCGCCGCAATGCCGTGCGGGTGCGTGCCGCGCTGGACCATGTGCTGCAGTTGATCGCCCCGCGCCTGGGCCAGGTGATGCTGCGCATACGCGGGCTGGATGGCGAATCCGCCGACCTGGCCGTGTGGGCCGACGAGCTGAAGCTTGAACAGGTGCTGCTGAACCTGGTGGGCAACGCGCTCGACGCCATTACCGCCGTGGGCCGGCCCGATGGCCGGGTGGACATCGACGTCGCCGCCACCGAGGAGCAGGTACGTATCGCGGTGCGCGACAATGGCACCGGCATTGCGCCGGACGCGTTGCCGCGCCTGTTCGAGCCGTTCTACACGACCAAGGAAATCGGCCAGGGCCTGGGACTCGGGTTGGCCATCTCGTCGTCGATCGTGCGCGAGTTCGGCGGCCAGCTGGTGGCCGGCAATGCCGAAGGTGGCGGCGCGGAATTTGTGGTGACGCTGCGGCGGGCGCGCCAGCCCGTGGCGGCGTGATGAGGAAAAGCGAAATGATTGCGATGCAAGACGGGCTGCGCGTGCTGTTTGTCGAAGACGAACCGCTGGTGCGCCAGGCCACGGCGCAGAGCCTGGAACTGGCCGGATTCGCGGTGCTGGCGCTGCCGTCGGCCGAGGCGGCGATGCCGCACCTGAGCGCCGACTTCCCGGGCGTGCTGGTGACCGACGTGCGCCTGGGCGGCGCGTCGGGGCTGGACCTGCTGCACCACTGCCGCAACGTGGCGCCGGGCCTGCCGGTGATCCTGGTGACCGGGCATGGTGATATTACGATGGCGGTGCAGGCGATGCGCGAGGGCGCCTACGACTTCATCGAGAAACCGTTCGGCGCGGACCGCCTGACCGATACCGTGCGCCGGGCGCTGGAGCGCCGCGCACTGGAACTCGAAAACGTGGCGCTGCGCCGTGAACTGGCCGGCCCGGCGGCCGGCACGCGCATCATCGGCCGGTCGCCGGCCATTGGCCAGGTGCGCGGGCTGATCGCCAATGTGGCCGAAACCGATGTGCCGGTGATGATCAACGGCGAGACCGGCACCGGCAAGGAACTGGTGGCGCGCAGCCTGCACGCGCTGTCCACGCGCCGCGACGCGCCGTTTATCGCGCTGAACTGCGGCGCGGTGCCGGAATCGATCTTCGAAAGCGAGATGTTCGGCCACGAGGCGGGCGCGTTCACGGGCGCGGGCAAGCGCCGCATCGGCAAGCTCGAACATGCGTCGGGCGGCACGCTGTTCCTGGACGAGATCGAGAGCATGCCGCTGGCGCTGCAGGTGAAGCTGCTGCGCGTGCTGCAGGAGGGCACGCTGGAGCGGCTGGGCTCCAACGCATCGCTGCCGATCGATGTGCGCATCATCGCCGCCGCCAAGGGCGACATGGAATCGCTGGTGGCGCAGGGCGCGTTCCGGCAGGATCTGCTGTACCGCCTCAATGTGGTGACGATTCCGCTGCCGCCGCTGCGCGAGCGTCGCGAGGATATCGTGCCGCTGTTCGAGCACTTCATGCTTGTGGCCGCCGTGCGCTACCAGCGGCCTGCGCCGATCCTGTCCGAGATGCAGCGCCAGCAGCTGATGCAACGCCCGTGGCCCGGCAACGTGCGCGAGCTGCGCAACGCGGCAGACCGCCTGGTGCTGGGCGTGCCCGAGGGTGGCCATGCCGGCAAGGCCGAAGGCGGCGACGAATCGATTCCGCTGCGCGAGCGGATGGAACGCTACGAGCGCGCCGTGATCGCCGATACGCTCGCGCGCACGGGCGGCGCCGTCAGCCAGGCTGCCGATCTGTTGCAGGTGGGCAAGGCGACGCTCTACGACAAGATCAAACGCTACGGACTGTAACGGCTGCAGCAGGGCGAATCGGGCGCGGTACACTCTCGCCCGGCCTTGATCCCTACCGCACGCCCCATGACCCACACCGCATCCCAAGCCGCCATCGACGGCTACCAGCTCCGCCCCGAAGCCGTCGCCGCCATCGCCCAAGGCAAGTTGACCGCGCAAGTTCCTGCCGGCGTCCTCGACAAGGTGCGCGACGCCCGGGCCCGCTTCGAGCAGGTCGCTGCCACCAATGTGCCGATCTACGGCGTGTCCACCGGGTTTGGCGAACTGGTCCACAACTGGGTCGATATCGAGCACGGCCGCGCGCTGCAGGAAAACCTGCTGCGCAGCCACTGCGCCGGCGTGGGGCCGCTGTTCTCGCGCAATGAAGTGCGGGCCATGATGGTGGCGCGCGCCAACGCGCTGTCGCGTGGCTATTCGGCGGTGCGCCCGGTGGTGATCGAACAGCTGCTCAAATACCTGGCCGCCGGCATCACGCCGGCCGTGCCGCAGGTGGGATCGCTCGGTGCCAGCGGCGACCTTGCGCCGCTGTCGCACGTGGCCATCACGCTGATCGGCGAAGGCAAGGTGCTGACCGCCGATGGCGGCACGGCGCCCACTGCCGACGTGCTGCGACAGCACGGCATTGCCCCGATCACGCTGGCGTACAAGGAAGGGCTGGCGCTGATCAATGGCACTTCGGCCATGACCGGGGTGTCGTGCCTGCTGCTGGAGACGCTGCGCGCGCAGGTCCGGCAGGCCGAAGCGATTGCGGCGCTGGCGCTGGAAGGGCTGTCGGCATCGGCCGATGCGTTCATGGCGCACGGCCACGACATCGCCAAGCCACACCCGGGCCAGGTCAGCTCCGCCGCGAACCTGCGCGCGCTGCTGGCCGGCTCGACGCGGCTGGCCGGGCACGACACGCTCAGCGCGGAGATGAAGCATCGCGCCGGCGACGAAAAGAACACCGGCACGGGCGTGTTCATCCAGAAGGCCTACACGCTGCGCTGCATCCCCCAGGTGCTCGGTGCCGTGCGCGATACGCTGGATCACTGTGCCAACGTGGTGACGCGCGAACTCAATTCATCGAACGACAACCCGCTGTTCTTTGACGATGACGCGCTGTTCCACGGCGGCAATTTCCACGGCCAGCAGGTGGCCTTCGCGATGGACTTCCTGGCCATCGCCGCCACGCAACTGGGCGTGATGGCCGAACGCCGCCTGAACCGTCTGCTGAGCCCGCACCTGAACAATCGCCTGCCGGCCTTCCTGGCCGCCGCCAACGAAGGCCTGTCGTGCGGCTTTGCCGGCGCCCAGTACCCGGCCACGGCGCTGGTGGCCGAGAACCGCACGATCTGCAGCCCGGCCAGCATCCAGAGCGTGCCGTCGAACGGCGACAACCAGGACGTGGTCAGCATGGGGCTGATCTCGGCCCGCAACGCGCGCCGCATCCTCGACAACAACCAGTACATCCTGGCGCTGGAACTGCTGGCCGCGTGCCAGGCGGCGGAACTGGCCGGCGCGGTCGAGCACCTGTCGCCTGCCGGCCGCGCGGTCTTCGCCTTCGTGCGCGAACACGTGCCGTTCCTGGACATGGACCGCTACATGACCGACGAGATCGAACGCGTGGCCGCGCTGCTGCGCGACGGGGCGCTGGTGGAAGTGGTGCGCCAGGCGGGCGTGGCGCTGGCCTGATGGCCGCCTATTTCCACATGTTGCGCATGCGGGATGCCAGATCGACCTGCGGCAAGGATGCCTTATCCTGCCCTTCGCCCGGCATCGGCGGGGGCGGCCACGACCGGCTGTAGAAATTCGGCATCACGCGGTTCGGCAGGAAGCGCGTGCGCGACGCGTAGACATGGCGGTCGCCAAAACCCACCTGGTTGTGCACGTAGAACCGCTGCGGGACGATCACGTCGAGGTGGTCGCGCGCGCGCGTCATGGCCACGTACAGCAGGCGGCGTTCTTCCTCGATTTCCTCGGTGGTGCCGGTGGCCAGGTCGGACGGCATGCAGCCGTCCACGGCGTTGAGCACATACACGGCCTTCCATTCCTGGCCCTTGGCCGAATGGATGGTGGACAGGATCAGGTAGTCCTCGTCACGCGACGGCACGCCCGATTCGTCACTGGACGCGCTGGGCGGGTCCAGCGTCAGTTCGGTCAGAAAACGCTCGCGCGACGCATAGGTGGCCGCGATGCGCTCGATCTGCTGCAGGTCGGCCTGGCGCGCGGCGGCATCGTCGTGCATGCGCTCCAGATGCGGCGCGTACCACGCCACCACCTGCTCGAACTCTGACGGCCACGGCGACGTGGGGGCCATCAGCGTGCGGGCCAGCGTCAGCAGGTCGTCCCACGCGGGCGCGGCAGCGGGCGGGGCCTCGAACGCCTCCAGCGCCAGCAGGGGCTCGGTGGCCGCCTCCAGCCCTTCGAGCACGCGCGCGGCGGTCTTCGGCCCGATACCGGGCAGCAGCTGCAGCGTGCGGAAGCCGGCCATGCGGTCGCGCGGGTTTTCCAGCCAGCGCACCACGGCCATCACGTCCTTCACGTGCGTCGATTCCAGAAATTTCAGGCCGCCGAACTTCACGAACGGGATGTTGCGCCGGGCCAGTTCGATTTCGACCTGCGCACTGTGGTCGGCCGCGCGGAACAGCACCGCCTGCTGCATCAGCGCCAGGCCCGATTCGCGTCGCGCCAGCACCTGCTCGACCACAAAACGCGCCTGGTCGGCTTCGTCGTTGACCACCACCACGCCGGGCTTTTCGGCCGACTCGCGCAGCGACCAGAGGTCCTTGGTGAAGCGTTCGGCCGCCAGGCCGATCACTGCGTTGGCGGCTTGCAGGATCGACTGCGTGGAACGGTAGTTCTGCGACAGCGTGACCTGTTCGGCCGCCGGCGTGAACTGCGTCGGGAAATCGAGGATGTTGCGCACCGTGGCGCCACGGAAGGCGTAGATCGACTGCGCGTCATCCCCCACCACGGTCAGGCCACGGCCCTGCGGCTTCAGCGCCAGCAGGATCGACGCCTGCAGCGCGTTGGTGTCCTGGTACTCGTCGACCAGCACGTGGTCGAAGCGCGCGCCCATGTCCTGCGCCAGCGCGGGCTCGGTCATGGCCTGCGCCCAGTACAGCAGCAGGTCGTCGTAATCGAGCACCTGCTGCTTCTGCTTGGCCTCGACATAGCCGGCGAACAGCGTCTTGAGCGCGTCGGCCCACATCGCGTAGCGCGGAAACTGGGTCTTGAGCACCACCTCGATCGGCAACTGGGTGTTGACCACGCGCGAATAGATGGCCAGGCAGGTTTCCTTGCGCGGAAAGCGCGACGCCTGCTCGGACAGCCCCAGGTCGTGGCGTACCACGTGCATCAGGTCGGCCGAATCGCCGCGGTCGCTGATCGTGAAGCTCGGCGCCAGGCCAAGCGTCTCGGCGTATTCGCGCAGCAGCCGGGCGCCGATGGCGTGGAAGGTGCCCGACCACTGCAGCGCCGCACGCCCTGCGCCGGACTGGATGCCCAGTGCCTGATCGACAATGCGCTCCACGCGGCGGCCCATCTCGGACGCCGCACGGCGCGAGAAGGTCAGCAGCAGGATGCGCCGCGGGTCTGCGCCGCCTACCACCAGGTGCGCGACCCGGTGCGCCAGCGTATTGGTCTTGCCCGAGCCCGCGCCGGCAATGATCAGCAGCGGCGCCTCGCCGGCATATTCCACGGCGGCGCGCTGCTCCGGATTCAGCTTGGACAGGTAGGCAGCCGCGTCGCCCGTCTCCGGAGAGAGGTCGGCGGGCACGTCGGCTTCAGGGGCGAGATCCGGTAGCACAGCGGGAAGGGCAGAGGGGAGGATTGAGAAAAATCTGGCGCCCACTGTATATCCATACAGCTTCGACTGGCAAGCCGGACGTGCCTGCGCGGCGTTCGGGCAACAAAAAAGGTGCCGCATGGGCACCTTTTCGACCGGGAACGGCAGGCAATCAGGCCGCGCTGGCCAGCGCACCGTCCAGCAGCTTGTGCAGCGCATCCCACTCGGGCTCGCCCACGTAGCGTTTTAGGATCTTGCCGTGCTTGTCGACCACGAACGTGGTGGGCGTGAGCTGGACGTCGCCAAACGCCTTGGCCGCGGAGCCGTCCGAATCCATGGCCACCTTGAACGGCAGTTCGCGCGTCTTGGCGTAGTTGGCCACGTACATCGGCGGGTCATAGTTCATGGCCACGGCCACGAAATCCAGGCCCTTGTCCTTGAACTGCTTGTAGGTGTCGATCATCTGCGGCATTTCCTTGACGCAGGTGGCGCAGCTGGTGGCCCAGAAGTTGACCAGGTAGACCTTGCCCTTCAGATCGGCCGTGCTGACTTTCTGGCCCGACAGCAGCGTGAAAGTGGCATCGGGCACCTTGCTGGCTGGCGACATGGCGCGATAGCCAAAGACGCCAAGCAGGGCGACGATCACGACCGCGATGGCGAGCGGCCAGCGTTTGCGCGGGGAAGTGGCGGAAGCAGCAGTATTGGTCATGGGATAACGGTACCGGGACAGCCATCGGACAGCGGCTATTCTACTGCCGGGCGTGGAAGCCGGCATCGTGGACGGTCAAGCCCGCCGGGGCTGCGGCAATTCGCCGCAATATGGAAGCTTGCGCCGGCGCTACTGCTGCGCGCCGGGCCGGGCGGCCACCTTGGCGCGGGCCTCGTCGATGGCCTGCTCCAGGTAGGCACCATAGAAATCGGGCTGCATGCCGCGCAGCGGCTTGGCCAGGTTGCGGCCGTGCGGGTCCAGGAACATCACGGTCGGGGCGACCGAGATGTTGTGGGCCTGCGCCCAGCGTTTGGCGGTGGTCATCGTGCCATCGACGTCACGGATCGGCGTATCGGCCGTCATGTCGATTTCCCGCGCGGCAATGTCGCCGGCCGCCACCTGCGGGCCCAGATAGTTGCGGCGCACCGTCTCGCAATAGGTACAGCCGGGCAGGCTGACCAGCACCACCAGCGGCTCGCCCTGCCTGGCGGCTGCGGCCGACTGGGCGCCGATATCGGTCACCGGAGGCAGGTGCGCGGTGCCAGCCACGGCGCTGAAGCCGGCCACTGCGGCCAGACTGGCCAGCCACGGTGCGGCAAGACGGGGCAGGGAACGGAAGGGCATGGTCACCTCACGGGAAAACGGGCCGGCCGGCGCCTGGGTGGTCGGCAAGGGACGATGGGCGATGAAAGCCACGGGTCGGACATGCGCGGGCGGGCGGCTTCCCGGATAATACCGGCTTGCGCACGAATGCGCCGCCCATGCCGATGCCCCCATCCACGCTCCGCCCCCGTACGTCCGGTTCGTCGAATTCGTCCAGCTCGTCCCGTCCCGGCCTGCTGCGCCCCGGTCAGTGCCTGCTGCCGCTGCTCGCCCTGCTGTGGCTGGCACTGGCTGGCTGCTCGCCGCGCTATGACTGGCGGACCATCGTCTCGAACGACGGCAAGTACACCGCCATGTATCCGGCCAAGCCGACCAGCGCCGCGCGCGATGTATCGATTGCCGGCCACAAGCTGCCGATGACCATGGATGCCGCAAACATCGAGGGCACGCTGTTCGCGGTGGGCGTGGTGACGTTGCCCAGCGACGATGTCGCCATGCGTCGCGAAGCCATGGACGCCATGCAGGCGGGACTGGTGGCTAACCTGGGTGCGCACCCCGGGGCACCGGCCCAGGCGCACCCCGTCACGGTGATGTCGGCAGCCCAGCCGCCTGTGTCGCTCGCTGGCGTGGAAGTGTCGGTGGCCGGCGTATCGCCGCAGGACAAGGCGCCGCGCCGCCTCACCGCGCGGCTGGTGGCGTCGGGCGCCCGCGTCTACCAGGCCGTGGTGCTGGAAGCGGGCGATGCCGCACGCGATACGCGCCAGGCCGAGCAGGTCGAACAGTTCCTGACCGGATTCCACCCGTTCTGAGGCAGACTCGACCGCTTGATCCGATTGAACCGCTTTGAGCCTTTTGCCTTTAACCGTTGTTACCTTCAGGAGTGCAGTGATGCGTTGGGAAGTGTGGCTGGCTTATTTTGCCGCGTGCTGGGTGATCGCCGTTTCGCCAGGATCGGGCGCGGTATTGTCGATGAGCCATGGCCTGTCGTATGGCCTGAAGAAGACGTCGACAACGATCCTGGGCCTGCAGACCGGCCTGGTCATCATCCTGCTGGTGGCCGGCGGTGGCCTTGGCGCGCTGCTGCTGGCGTCCGAGGAAGCCTTCCTGGTCGTCAAGACGATTGGCGCGATGTACCTGATCTACCTGGGCATTCAGCAATGGCGATCCAAAGTGGAGACGACCCCGCAGGACGGCGCAAACGGCCAGGGCGGCGCGGTACGCACGGCGGTCATGAGCCGTCGGCGCCGCTTTGCCACGGGCCTGCTGACCAATGTCACTAATCCGAAGGGCATCATTTTCATGGTGGCGGTACTGCCGCAGTTCATCGATCCGGGCCATCCGCTGGGCGTGCAACTGGCCATCCTGGCCGCCACGATGTGCTTTGTGGACCTGATCGTGATGCACGGCTACGCGCTGCTGGCGTCGCGCATGCAAGGCCTGTTCCGCAATGCCCGCGCCGTGCGCTGGCAGAACCGCTTTTTCGGCGGCGTGCTGGTGGCGGTGGGCACCGCGCTGTTCTTTGTGCGCCGGCATCACACCTGAAGCCACCCCGGCGGCCGAATGGCTGGCGTAGTGCGGCAGCGTTTGCTTCAATGGGGAGTGACCCGGCGTACATGGAGCCCCCGATGCACGATGCCCCCCTGACTGCCCACCGCGAACCCCCTCCCGACGAGCCACCCCCGCCCGGCTTCCCGGCGGACCAGCCGCCCATCGAGGAGCCGCCCCCACCGCCGCTGGAACCGCCGGTGTGACATGACGAAGGCCCGCGATGCGGGCTTTTTTTCTGGGGAGACGTCATGCTTAATGGGTCGGAGGGGTGTCGCTCATGTGGCATTCCTTTTGAATATTGAGACAAGGGCAGAGAATTCCGGATCCTGACGCACGCGCTCGAGATCGTCCTCGGACGTGAGCGCGGCGACAAGCCAGTCGCGCTGGCTTGCCGTGGCACAGTGCCACGCTCGCAACAGCAGGGGTTTGATCTGGATAAATGGTGTATCGATTAGCGCGCGATAGCACGCGGCGTTGAAGAGCCAGCTAAACACCTCGCTGCCGTCAGGATCGTCGCGAACACGATCCACCACCAGAACTCGGAAAACCATTCGAATGCAACGAAAGTAGTCATCGTTCAATCCCCAAGCTAAGCCGCCCGCAACACCCGCCGATACTGGATCGCCTCCGCCACATGGGCGGCGTTCAGTACTTCGGCGCATTCCAGGTCGGCGATGGTGCGGGCCACTTTCAGCACCCTGAAGTACGCGCGGGCCGACCAGCCCAGCTTGTCCATCGCGCCGCGCAGCAGGGTCTGCGCGGCGTTGTCGAGCGGGCAGTGGGTGTCGATGGCCCGGCCGGACAGTTCGCTGTTGGGCATGCCCTGGCGCGCCAGCTGGCGGTCCCGGGCGGTCACGGCGCGGGCGCGGACCGTTTCGCTCGGTTCGCCGGGCGGGCCGTCCAGGATGTCGTGCTGGCCCTGGGCGGGCACCTCGATCTGCAGGTCCACGCGGTCGAGCAGCGGGCCCGAGATCCGCGATTGATAGCGTTGCACCTGGTCCGGTGTGCAGCGGCACATGCGGGTGGGATGTCCCAGGTAGCCGCACGGACACGGGTTCATTGCCGCGATGAACTGGAAGCGGGCCGGGAAGTCGATTTGCGCCGCCGCGCGGGAAATCGTGATGTGGCCGGTTTCCAGCGGTTCGCGCAGGACTTCCAGCACGCGGCGCTCGAACTCTGGCAATTCGTCCAGAAACAGCACGCCATGGTGGGCCAGCGATATCTCTCCGGGGCGAGGATTGCCGCCGCCGCCCACCATCGCGGGCCCGCTCGCGGTGTGGTGCGGGCTGCGGAACGGCCGTCGGCCCCATTGCGATGGCTGGAAACCGCCCGGCGTCAGGCTCAGCACGGCAGCGGCATCGAGCGCCTCGGCCTCGGTCATGGGCGGCAGCAGCCCCGGAAATCGCTGGGCCAGCATCGACTTCCCCGTGCCGGGCGGGCCCACCAGCAGCCTAGAGTAAAGGATTACGCCGTTCGGCAATGAGGCAGTGGGGTGCGTGCTAGAGTCGCTACATCAATAACGAGCCAGCTAAGAGGCGCTTGTGATCATCGATCTCTTCTCAAAACGTCAAAGCCGTTTGCGTGGTGAAGCACCCGATGTCTACACCTATGACGACATTCCCAAGCCGTTGCGCGTACAAATCGTCCATATTTTCGAAGAAACCCTCGGCGATCAGAACGATTACCATGGTTATGGTAATGAGGTGAAAACGGTTTACCGGAATATTGTTGAAAAGCTGTGCCGTGAGTACGGATTATTTACGTTGAATGGTGCGCAGCGCGATAATCGAAATTATCGAAAGGAGCTTATCGATTTTATTTTAGTTGAACCGACTGCGGAGAAAATAATGGATGCCGTTGAGTTGGCATCTTACATTATTGAAAGATACACCTCCAAGTACGAATATCTGAGGAATGCTAACGCATCAATGATTGCAAAGGGTGCGATAGAAGAACTAAATACCCGTTTTCGTGAGCACGGTGTAGGTTATCAGATTAACAACGGCGAGGTAATCCGCGTAGATTCTGAACTGCTGCACGCCGAAGTAGTAAAGCCTGCACTGGCGCTGCTGCGTGGGAAGGAGTACGCCGGAGCGCAGGCCGAATTTCTTGGCGCACACGAGCATTATCGGCACGGGAATACCAAGGAGGCTTTGGCGGAGGCGCTGAAGTCCTTGGAAAGCACGATGAAGGCCATTTGTGATAAGCGTAAATGGGATTATCCTGCGAATGCGACGGCTAACCCGTTAATAGAGGTGTGTATTAAGAATGGCCTGATTCCTGAATTCTGGGCTAAGCACTTTTCTGGAATCCGTAGTACGTTGGAAAGTGGTGTCCCTACTGTTCGCAATAGACTTGGCGGGCACGGGCAAGGGACCGAGGTTGTCGAAGTCCCGTTGCACATCGTGTCGTACGTATTGCATATGGCTGCCGCAACCATCGTATTTCTGGTGGAAGCAGAGAAAGCCCTTGGGTAGTCATATTAGTGCTTGCTCTGACCGAGTACACCCAACGACCAAAGTAGGGTTTGAATCCATGTGATGTATTGGTAGCCTTTGAGGCTCCATCATCCTCACAAATACATCATGGGTCGTCGGTTTAGAAAGTGGGCTGTAGCTGTTGCTCTGTCTGCGAGTTCGCTGTCTGCGTTTGCCGCATCATGCGTTCCGCTGGACTATCAAGAATTGAAGGACATGTCTGCCGATCAGTTGTCGGCAGAGTGGTGCAAGTACGCCACCGCGCAGAGGGAGATTCTTGACGAAAGGTTCAAGGTGCTCCAAGGCATGTCGTCAGCAAACTCAGACGAGATTGGCAAAGCCTTTGACCAGTGCGTCGGACAGATTCAGCGAGTGGAGCGTGTCCTTGCGCAGAAGGAAGGCGCACCCGACAAGCAAGCACTGATTGCCACCTGCCGGAAGGGCAGAACCTGAAAATTTCGAGACGCGAACTCCTTAGGGGTGGGGGGGTGTGTCTGGTGTGGCTGGCCGGGAATATCTGCGCGAGGCGTGACGGCACTTAACGCGAACCGGCACCGGGCAAATCGGCTGGCTAAGCCGTAGGAATATTTGAGGCGGGCCAGGATCGTCGGCCCTAGCCCAGCCTACCCCCACGCACGACAGACGCTCCACGAGGCTGTAGAGCGTTCCTAGCACGTATCAGGCGGTGGCCTGTTTGATGTACTGGTACAACGTCTCCCGGCTGATACCAAAGTCACGGGCTACAGCGGCCTTGGCCTCACCAGCGGCCACCCGTTGGCGAAGCTGGGCGGCTTGCTCGTCCGATAGTGCAGCCTTGCGGCCACGGTACAGACCCTTGGTCTTTGCAATGGCGATACCTTCGCGCTGACGCTCACGAATCAATGCACGTTCGAAGGTGGCAAAGGCACCGAGCATGGTGAGCATCAGGGTAGCCATAGCGTCTTCGGTGTCAGCACGGAACGTTAGGTTCTCCTTCACGAACTGCACACTCACACCCTTGCCTGTTAGCTCACGCACCATGCGCAACAGGTCTTCAGTGTTACGGGCCAGCCTGTCCATGCTGTGTACGACAAGGGTGTCTCCCTCACGTGCAAACTCTAGGGCAGCTTGCAGTTGTGGACGGTCGGTGTCCTTGCCGCTGGCCTTGTCCGTAAAGGTCTTGTCTACCTGTACGCCGTCTAGCTGGCGTTCGGTGTTCTGGTCCACCGAGCTAACCCTTACGTACCCCACACGTGCTTGCATGTCCCATCTCCTGTGTGAACTGTCAGGATAGAGTCTAAGACCCTTGTGCGTGAGTGTCAAGAAAATGTGAAATAGACCCTAATCTGACGCTGTGCGGATAGTACGCCTGACGCCTGTCTAGGCTTTACCTCAGCCTGACACCCGATGTGCGATAAATGACCAATGGGTCATTTATCTGCATGGGCCATTTTACCCGGGTTATTTAACCGTGAAATGCGGGTTTGTGGGTCATGAAAACAGCTAGATTTCGCACTAAATCATTGATTTTATGGCGTTTTATACCGATGATTTTGGTACGTGCGAGCACGTTTGCCAGCCCTGAGGCACGGTGTAGCAACGGTTTGCGGGCGGTCTGGGGTCCGGTGGACGCGTCTCGGGACAAAATCACGAAGAAAAGGGATGCGGAGTTACTTAGCCAATTGGCGAATTCATCCTTGCTGGCCGTGTTCAGCTTTTATTGCGTTCGTGGTCTGCCAGAGTACGTGCAATTGAAGCAACCAGATCAGGGGGGACGCCGTACACGAGCGCCTTGCTACGCATGCGGCTAACGAACTCGTCTAGCTCGGCTGCGCTTCGGGTAGACGGCAAAGCGGCAACCAGGCGCATGCGCTCTGCCAGCAGGTCGACCAGTTCGTCGTCCAGTGACTCGATAAGCTCCGTCGTTGTCGGTAATGCCACACTTCACTCCAATGAAAAAGAGCGCCAATAGTGGCGCTCTTTTAGGGTAGCACGCTGCTGGCGCAGCGCGCTGATTCACACTTACGCGCCAACCGTGCAATTCGGCGGGCCGTAGCTGTCCTTGAACGAAGCGGCGGTCTTCTTCGAGATACCGCAGGTCCATGCGCCAGTCTTGTCGCGGCTCAGCGTGATCACAGCAGCCGAAATCGCTTTGTTGGCTTGATTGCCAAGAGTAACGACCAAAGTGCCCGAGCCGTCAGCGTTAAACGCGCCGATGTTGGTTGCAAGAGCGCCGGTCGTGAGGTTCGAAACCGTATAGCCAAGGTCATCGTTGCTAATGGTGACGTCACCTTGGTTTAGACGATCTTCGACAGCAGTCTTATATGCAGACAGTTCGCTCACGGCACGTGCAACCTGCGACTTTGACACATAGTCTTGGTACTGCGGAATTGCGATGGCAGCCAAGATACCGATGATCGCGACCACGATCATCAGTTCGATCAGCGTGAAACCCCTCTGGACCCGTTGTTTGATTCCCATCCGTGCTTTTTTCATATGGATTGACCCCTTTATTAAGTTGGAACAGCAAAACTGCGCTGTCGGGAATACTTAAGCAACTGATGTGCCACCCCACAACTTGAGGGATAGGTGACAAATTCTGTCAATTTGTAACCGTTTGTACGAGCGGGGCTGACAAAAATTGTCACTTCAGCACTTGCCGTCTGACAATCGAGGGCTCTGGGTGACAGAAAATGTCACGTGCCGCTCGCCCGGGCCGGTGACTGTGACCCCCGGGCCGGTGACTGTGACCAATGGAGGCACCATCACGCTTGGCTGACACTGCGGGCCGGGCGCCCAGAGAAATAGACCGTGCCGCTGGCAGGCTTGGACCGCGATTTGTAGATGTAGCTCATCCACTCAGCAGCCTCATGGAACTTGTCCATGTTTGACTGGTTGAACTGAAGGAAGGCTGTTCTACCGCTGGAGCTTCGCGGTGGATTGACCCGGCATTTGAGCGTCTGGCACTCGTTCCACGTGTGCATGATGGCCTTCCGCAATGCCGATACGTTCTCGTGCCTTCCTTCTTCGTTGACGGAGGTGATGAAGCGGTGGGTTTGCCTGTCTCCCGCTCCCAGTACGATCATGACGTGGAAGTGTTCCCCTTTCTGGCTGTCCTTCTCAACGGCGGCCTTGTAGCGATAGTCGATGCCTTCGGCAGTGAGCACCCGGCAGAAGCGGGTCATCGCAAGCTGGTAGATGGCTAGGTCAGCGCCGGTAAAGCAAAGATGGAAGAGGCGAGGGTTGCGCCAGTGGTGGGCGCAGTATTCCAGCATCTCAATACCCTTCTTGAACTCTTCCTGCCGGTGGATGCCACCGTGATTCCTAGTGTTCCTCGTTACCCACTTTTTCCCCTCGATGGTGGGTATGTAGTGGACTAGCTGTTTCTCGGTTACTGCTGTTGTCATCTGTGGGTCTGGTTCTCCTTTGTTGTGTTCAAGCGGTAGCCTTGGCTCAGCCCTAGGACATCCCTAAGCAAAGCCTCAGCCTTCTTCCATATGACGCAGCGCGACGGATACGTGCATACGAAGGGTAGCCGTTGTGGGATATGGGGTTGCAGGGAGTTGCCGGAACCCTTGGGCTACAGGCGAATCAGGGTGGGTCGAGCGCCCTGAAGCTCAAGCATGGCAAGGCATGGAAGGCAATTCAGGTAGTCAAATCTGGCGTCGTTGTAACTACGGGAGATGGTCTGCAGGAGACTGCACCGTAGCCCGGGTGATGCTGTGGGCAAACATGGCATTTGAGCCTCGATTTGCCGAGCACGTAGGGTAGTACCGGCCCACCTCTGATCGTGGCTGTTTTGCCTTGCGGGTAAGGCTAGAAACGGATTGCTGGGTGCGGGCTCTTGTCAGCCAAAAGTCTTCGGCGTTCTTGACCATGCCTGCCGAATTCATCTCAGTTTCCGTCATGCAGCGGCGGTCGGTACCGAACTCACCGATGCGATGCTTATCGAAGGCCGACATACTGTTGAAATACTCGCCGCATGTCGGGCACTGGTTGCGGTCGCCAGTCAGGGCGCGTCGGGTTGCTCTTTGTTGATTCATGTTTGTTCCTTAACGCAGCGGGCCACCAGTCCCTAGCCGATGGGAGGCGTAGCAATACCGCCTTTTCAGTATTCGCCGGGTTGGAGTCTCTGGCCTTCGTCCTCTAATGCATCTTGGCGCGCTTGGTCTCCGTCTTCCTCCTGTCCGTACGCACCAGCCCCAGCCTGCGAAGGAGGAATGTAGTGAATCGTATTGATGGCTTTCAATGCCTTCAGCGCGGCCACATGCACAGGATCGTCGGGAGACTGGCGTTGAGACTTCCACGCGCTAAGTTCGAGATACCCGGCCTTCCCATCGAAGTACGCAACGCCAAAGCGTAGATATCCATCCTGCGCGACCATCGCGCGCGGGCCTGCGCCGAACACTTGCACACCCAGACGTTTCAGTAGCGAATTAGCCCGGTGGCGACCATTCCGGCTAGCTAGGTCAAGTCGTTGCATGAACGTATCGAACCCGATGGCATCCTCTGCTGCCAACTCCCCTTGGACGTGCTCACGCTGGCTTCCAAGTTCGTTGATGGCATCGCGCATACGGCGAACGGACGCGGCAATGTCAGGGGACGGCTCTGACTCGAAGGCTTTCACAGCTTTGTCCAGCTTCGCCTGCTGCTCAGAAATTCGCCCATCGATCTCTGCCAAATCTTTGGTCAGCTTCCCACCAGAGTCCTTTACCAGCGCCATCGAATCCAGACGAGCCAGGATCAGCGGCAACAGTTGCTCAGACTGGTCTAGGCGGATGAGAGAGGCGCTGCAGGTGCCCTTGCGCTTGTTGGCGCAGCTAAGGTACTTACTGCCCTTTGGTGGCCTACCCTTGTCTGTCATGTGCAGGGCAGCCCCGCATAGGGCGCACCGTGCAATTCCTTGCCAAACGTTAAAGTTGTCGGACTGTTTGGTCGCCCTTGTGGTCCTACGCGCTTCAATGGCATCACGAGCGGCATAGTAGGTGTTGGCGGGTACAACGACAGGGAAGTAGTTCTCCACAGCATCGCCGGTGGCCTCCAACTTGCCTTCACCGCCATTACGGGACTTTGGCTGGTACACACCGAAGACGGCCTTATTGCTTAGCACTTTGTCTATGCTGCTCGTGCCCCATGTGCCGGAGAACTTACCCAAGCCAGCTTTGAAGGACGGGATGCCTTCAGCATTGAGCATCATCGCAATCCTACCTTTACCGTAGCCATCTAGGGCAAGGTCGAAAATTCGCCGCACTGTCGCCGCACGGTCAGGGATGATTTGGTATTCGCCATCCTTGTAGCTGATCCAAGACGGAAGCGTTTTGGCAACCGCAATGCCTTCCCGCGCCTTATCTTGCTTGGCCCTCCACGCAGCACCTACGCGCATTTGTTTGGTGGTGCTTTCCTCATGCGCTCGGCCCATGATCATGAGCGAATACATGATCTCCATCTCGTTGACCTTCCCGCTGACGTAGGCACGGTCATCTGCCAAGGTGACAACATTAATACCCGCGTTGAGTAGGTCGATGAAGCGTGGTAGCGCCGTCATGACGTGCTCGCGGCTGAGCCGGTCCAAACTCTCAACGATTAGGTAGGAGCCCTTTTTGATCTTGCCTTGCTCGACCATGCTGAGGAAACGAGCAAGCTGACCGTTACTCCCAACATGATCGCCTTTGAAGCCGGATTTGCCTTCATCAAAGAATGAGTATTCCTGCTCGCGTGCCAGAGCAAGGCCATGCTTCGCGCAATAGGCATCGCAGGCGTCAATCTGGCGCTGCTTGGAATGCCCGCGTGCTTGCTCGGGAGAGCTGAATCTAATGTAGCTGTAGGCTTTCGGTGTCATGTGGGGGATTTTGCCACACCAGAAGCACGGAATGCTGGCCCGCCGCAGCCACTTCCATGGCACGCCGGGCCTGCAGTTGCCCGCGCACGTCGCGCAGGTCGGGCGCATCGCCCGTATCGGCCACCCGTTGCGGCGGACGGGCGCGCCGTAGTGCCTGTTCCGGCGGCAGCCCCACGTGATGGCACACCTCGCGCAGCGTGGCGCCGGCATGGACCGTCAGATCCTCCACCAGCGCAGCCTCCGGGCCGTTTTCCATGGCCACGATGAACGCGCGCGGGGGCTGGCCGGCGGCCACCCGTGCCCGGTTGTCGCGCGCCAGGCCCATCGCCATGGCCAGGGCGCCGCGCACGGGGCGCAGATCGCCAGCCAGGGACAACTCGCCGGCAAACTCGAACGCATCGAGCCCTTCCACCGGCAACTGTCCGCCAGCGGCCAGAATGCCCAGCGCGATGGCCAGGTCGAAGCGCCCCGACTCCTTCGGCAGGTCGGCGGGCGCAAGGTTGACCGTGATGCGCCGGTTCGGAAACTCGAAATCGCTGTTGAGCAGCGCCGCCCGTACGCGCTCGCGGCTTTCGCGGACTTCGGTATCGGCCAGCCCGACGATATTGAATGCGGGCAGGCCATTGGCAAGATGGATCTCCACCGACACCGGCGGCGCGTCGATGCCGCTCAGCGCGCGGCTGCGCAGGACTGCAAGGCTCATACGTTTGCGGATTTGTTAAAGAAAAAGGCCACCGGGTGACGGTGGCCTTTCTGGCGATGCGGGGCAGGCGGCTGGCGCCTTGGGGTCATACCCCGGTAGAAGGTGGCGGATTGACGCCGGCGCGGGCTTCCAGGGCGGCCACGCGGGCCTCCAGTTCCTCCAGCCGGGCGCGCGTACGTGCCAGTACCTGCGATTGCACGTCGAATTCCTCGCGCGTGACCAGGTCCAGCCGCGCAAAGCCCTGGGTCATCATGCTGCGCACGTTTTTCTCGATGTCCTTGGCCGGCGAATTGCGCAGCGCCTCGCTGACCTTTTGCTGCAGGTCGTTGAAGAGATCGGTCGGTTTCATGGTGAAGCTCCTGTTGTGACCAATGGATCGTTCGGGTCAGGCCGCGCCGGGCAGGCAATGGCCCACGCGCCCGGCAGTGGCGAATCGGCCAGCCATGCACCGCATTGGGGCGGAGGCGCGGGGCGCCTGGCACACGGGACCAGCAGGCCGATGCACCCGACTGGGGCGTATCGCGCCGCTTGCCCGCCGGGCTGGCCCTGCTGTCTCACCGGAACGCCACGCACGCAGCACTTGACCCGTCATGACGCGGATTATGGCGCTTCGGCGCCCGCCATGAAAGCTCTGACAAGGGCTGGTCACATCTTTTAACGCTTTCCGGGCGCGGCCGAGGGCACTGCCCGGTCGCCTTCCATGTGGTTCCAGAGCCGCGCCAACGCCGCGGCCGGCATGCGCTGCAGCAGGGCGACGATAGCTGGCACGGCAGTTGCAGTACCGATTGCCAGGAGCGTCAACACCACAAAGCAATAAAGCAGCAGATCCTCAAAACGAGCCCGCGAAGATTTCAAGGAAAAGGAGAGAACCAGATGAAGACGTCGAGCCTCGCAGTCAGCGCCGCTGCGGTCCTGTTGAGCCTGGCAGCCCCGATGGCGTTCGCGCAGACCGCCCCGGACACCGCCGCGCCCGCAGCCGCACCCGCCGCCGAGCCGGCATCGCCCCACACATTCAGTGCCAACGTGTCGCTGGTGTCTGACTACCGCTATCGCGGTATCAGCCAGACCAACCTGCGTCCGGCCATCCAGGGCGGGTTCGACTATTCGCACGAGAGCGGCTTCTACGTCGGCAACTGGAACTCGAGCATCAGCTGGCTCGAGGATGCGGACTCGTCGGTTTCGGCGCCCGTGGAAATGGACTTCTACGGCGGCTACAAGAACAAGTTCGGCGTCGGCGGCGAGGAATTCAACTACGACGTCGGCGTGCTGCAGTACTACTACCCGGGCGGCTACACGACCACCCGCCCGTACACGACCGAACTCTACGCCGGCATCGGCTGGGGCCCGGTGTTCCTGAAGTACTCGCACGCGGTGACCAACCTGTTCGGCATCGACGACAGCAAGAACAGCTACTACGTCGACCTGTCCGCCAACGTGCCGCTGAATTTCTGGGATCTGACCCTGAACGCGCACGTGGGCTACCAGGGCGTGACGCATCACAGCGATGCGTCGTACACGGACTGGAAGATCGGCCTGACCAAGGACCTGGGCAAGGGCTTTGCGCTGTCGGTGGCCTATGTGGACACCAACGCCAAGGAGTCGTTCTACACCAGCGCCAACCGTGGCCGCTACCTGGGCAAGGCAGCCGCCTGGGCATCGATCACCAAGACGTTCTAACGCAAACAGCACACATCCCAGCCGGGCAGCCCGAGCCCATCGGGCTGCCTCAAGGAGAACCCCAATGAAACTGATCATTGCAGTCATCAAGCCGTTCAAGCTCGACGAGGTGCGCGAAGCCCTCTCGGACGTGGGCGTATCGGGCATCACGGTTACCGAGGTCAAGGGCTTTGGCCGCCAGAAGGGCCACACCGAACTCTATCGGGGCGCCGAGTACATCGTCGACTTCCTGCCCAAGGTGAAGATCGAGGTGGCGGTGCCCGACGATGTGGTGGAACGCGCCATCGAGGCCATCGAGAAGTCGGCCCGCACCGGCAAGATCGGCGACGGCAAGATCTTTGTCGCCCCCGTTGAACAGGTCATCCGCATCCGCACCGGCGAGACCGGCGGCGATGCGCTGTGACAACAGAACTACGAGAGACAGAGGTTAGACCCATGAAAACCTGGTTCAAGCGATTCCTGACGGCTGGCGCGATGACGCTGGCGCTCGGCACGGCCGGCCTCGGCCTGTCCACCCATGCCGCGGCGCAGGACAAGCCCGCCGCCGAGGCTTCGGCCCCGGCAGCGGCCACCGCGCCCGCAGCGGCCCCGGCTGCGGCGGCAGCGGCTCCGGCCGCCGCCGCGCCGGCCGAAGCCGCGCCCGCCGCCGCGCCGGCCCCTGTTCCCAACAAGGGCGATACCGCCTGGCTGCTGGTGGCCACGGCGTTCGTGATCCTGATGACGCTGCCCGGCCTGGCGCTGTTCTACGGCGGCCTGGTCCGGTCCAAGAACATGCTGTCGGTGCTGATGCAGTGCCTGGTGATCTTCTCGCTGGTGGCCATCCTGTGGGCCATCTACGGCTACAGCTTCGCGTTCACCGAGGGCAACGCGTTCTTCGGCGGCACGGACCGGCTGTTCATGAAGGGCCTGAACGTCGATGCCGTGGCGGCCACCTTCAGCAAGGGCGTGGTGATCCCGGAACTGGTGTTCTTCGCGTTCCAGTGCGCGTTCGCCTGCATCACCTGCGGCCTGATCATCGGCGCCTTCGCCGAGCGCGCCAAGTTCTCGGCCGTACTGGTGTTCGTGGTGCTCTGGTTCTCGTTCGCCTACATCCCGATGGCTCACATGGTCTGGTTCTGGCCGGGCCCGGACGCCTACACCGACGCCGCTGCCGCAACCGCAGCCACGGCCAAGTCGGGCTGGCTGTTCCAGAAGGGCGCGCTGGATTACGCCGGCGGTACCGTGGTGCACATCAACGCCGCCGTGGCGGGCCTGGTGGGTGCCTTCATGTTCGGCAAGCGTATCGGCTTCGGCCGCGAGGCAATCCGCCCGCACAGCCTGACCTTCACGATGGTGGGTGCGTCGCTGCTGTGGTTCGGCTGGTTCGGCTTCAACGCCGGTTCGGGCCTGGAAGCCAACGGCGGTGCCGCGCTGGCCTTCGTCAACACGCTGCTGGCCACCTGCGCCGCCGTGCTGGCCTGGACCTTCGGTGAGTGGATTGGCAAGGGCAAGCCGTCGATGCTGGGCGGTGCCTCGGGCGCCGTGGCGGGCCTGGTGGCCATTACCCCGGCAGCCGGCTTCGTCGGCCCGATGGGTTCCATCGTGATGGGCCTGGTGGCTGGCCTGCTGTGCCTGTGGGGCGTGACCGGCCTGAAGCGCATGCTGGGCATGGACGACTCGCTGGATGTGTTCGGCGTGCACGGCGTGGGCGGTATCGTCGGCGCGCTGCTGACCGGCGTGTTCGCGGCACCGAGCCTGGGCGGCGTGGGCATCTACGACTACGTGGCCAACAAGGTGGCCGACGACTATTCGATCGCCGGCCAGCTGTGGATCCAGTTCGAAGGCGTGCTGACCACGATCGTGTGGTCGGGTGTGGTGTCGCTGGTGGCCTACAAGCTGGTGGACATGCTGATTGGTCTGCGCGTGCCGGAAGAGGAAGAGCGCGAAGGCCTGGATATCACTTCGCACGGCGAAACCGCCTATGAAGGCTGATATCCACAACAGAGTTGTGCTGGAGAGCTGATTGGGAATCTTCTCTCAGGAGTTTTGCCCCGGCCTTGCGCCGGGGCTTTTTTATTGGCAGGTGCGCAACTGGTGTGTGATTGCCGGCCGACATTCCGCGTTGCGGAACCGCCCGATGTGCAGACCTCAAGCGGGACAAGGGCTGCCGGCCCTATTCGCAGGGTGCTTAAATCGGATCTTAAAAAGTCTCAATTGTATTTAATGGGGTGCGCGCATAGAGTGCCAGTGAGGCAGTTTCCTCCACCTGCAGAACGCTCCCCGTATCTGTCAGGCCATTTGAAAGCGCGGCACCACGCCGCGCTTTTTTTTTGCCTGCGGCCCTTTGGGGCCCCGGGGTTTGAAAACCGCCGATCAGCCCCATATCCCCATCCCTGGCCAGGTTCCGCATAAGGTTATGCAAGGCGAGCCTGCAGCCAGATAGCCGTTCCCTTACAATCGGGGCGGACAATAAAGCTGATTCCTTAGGATGGATATGGTCCCGCATCTCATCACCGCGCTGAACGGTCCGCTGCTCGAACTGGAAAAGAAGATCCTGGACGCTACCCCGTCCATCGAGCGTTGGTTCAGGCTGGAATGGCAGGAACATACTCCGCCGTTCTACTGTTCCGTCGACCTGCGCAATGCCGGCTTCAAGCTGGCCCCGGTCGACACGAACCTGTTCCCGGGCGGCTTCAACAACCTGGCGCCCGAGATGCTGCCGCTGGCCGTGCAGGCCGCCATGGCCGCGATCGAGAAGATCTGCCCGGACGCCAAGAACCTGCTGCTGATCCCGGAACGCCACACGCGCAACATGTTCTACCTGCAGAACGTGGCGCGGCTGTCGCTCATCATGCGCCAGGCCGGCCTGAACGTGCGGCTGGGCTCGCTGTCCGAGGAAATCACCGAACCGACCCCGATCGAACTGCCCGACGGCCAGACGCTGGTGGTCGAGCCGCTGGCGCGGCTGGGCACCAAGGGCCGCCGCCTGGGGCTCAAGGATTTCGATCCCTGCTCGATCCTGCTCAACAACGACCTCTCGGCCGGCATTCCGCCGATCCTGGAGAACATCAACGAGCAGTACCTGCTGCCGCCGCTGCATGCCGGCTGGTCCACGCGCCGCAAGAGCAGCCACTTTGCCGCCTACGACGAAGTGGCCAAGAAGTTCGCCAAGCTGATCGACATCGACCCGTGGATGGTGAATCCGTACTTCGCGCGCCAGTCGGGCGTGAACTTCCACGAGCGCATCGGCGAGGAAGAACTGGCCGATTCCGTCGAAGGCGTGCTCAAGAAGATCGCCAAGAAATACCGCGAGTACGGCATCAAGGAAACGCCGTACGTGGTGGTCAAGGCCGATGCGGGCACGTACGGCATGGGCATCATGACCGTGCGCGACCCGTCTGAGATCAAGGGCCTGAACCGCAAGGAACGCAACAAGATGAGCGTGGTGAAGGAAGGCCTGGAGGTCTCCGACGTCATCATCCAGGAAGGCGTGCACACGTTCGAGAAGGTCAACGAGGCCGTGGCCGAGCCGGTGGTCTACATGATCGACCGCTACGTGGTGGGCGGTTTCTACCGCGTGCACACGGGCCGCGGCAACGACGAGAACCTGAATGCGCCGGGCATGCATTTCGTGCCGCTGGCGTTTGCCCCGAACGGTATTCCGGACAGCCACGCCAAGCCCGGCGCGGCGGTGCCGAACCGCTTCTACATGTATGGCGTGGTGGCTCGCCTGGCGCTGCTGGCAGCCTCGGTGGAGCTCGAGAAGACCGATCCCAACCCGATCCTCTGACCTGCGGCGCCCGCCGCCTGTCACGCACGCCCCCGGTCCGGCGCGGTCGATCCGAACCCGCCGGACGCTTTTCACCTGACGCCAACGCGACGAGCCATCATGCGCATCCTTTTCATCACCGACCCGCTGGAAACCTTCAAGACGTACAAGGATTCCACCTACGCCATGATGACCGAGGCGGCGGCGCGCGGGCACGAGCTGTTCTTCTGCCTGCAGTCGCAGGTGTCGCTGTCGGCCGGCGTGGTCGAGGCCGTGGCGCGGCCGCTGACGCTGCTTGACGATGCGCACGACTGGTTCCGCCTGGGCGAGGCCGCGCTGCTGCCGCTGGCCACCTTCGATGCGGTGCTGATGCGCAAGGACCCGCCGTTCGACATGGAATACGTGACCAGCACCTGGCTGCTGGAACTGGCGGAAAAGCAGGGCGCGCGCGCGTTCAACAAGCCACAGGCCATCCGCGACCACTCCGAGAAGCTGGCGATTGCCCAGTTTCCGCAGTTCGTCACGCCGACGCTGGTCACGCGCGACGCGGGCCGCATCCGCGCCTTCCACGCCGAGCACAAGGACATCATCGTCAAGCCGCTCGATGGCATGGGCGGGATGGGCATCTTCCGCGTGGGGGCCGACGGCATGAACCTGGGCTCGATCGTCGAGACGCTCAGCGACAACGGCGCCCGCACGCTGATGGTCCAGCGGTACATCCCCGAAATCAAGGCGGGCGACAAGCGCATCCTGCTGATCGGCGGCAAGCCGGTGCCGTACTCGCTGGCGCGCATTCCGCAAGGTAGCGAGATTCGCGGCAATCTGGCCGCCGGCGGCGTGGGCCGGGCCCAGGAGCTGAGCGCGCGCGACCGCGAGATCGCCGAGACGCTGGCGCCGGGGCTGTTCAAGCAGGGCCTGCTTCTGGTGGGCCTGGATGTGATCGGCGACTACCTGACCGAGGTAAATGTGACGAGTCCGACCTGTTTTCAGGAAATCACCCAGCAGACCGGCTTCAACGTGGGGGCGATGTTCATCGACGCGCTGGAAGAGGCCGTGGCCAGCGACCGCCGTTGAGCCGGCAGGGCGCGGTACGCCGGGGTTGATGCGAAGGCGCCACAGTCGCGGGGGCGCACATAAACACGGGAGAGGCCGCAAGGCTGCCTGCTACAATTTGGGCAGTCCAACGGATTCACCATCATGGCAGGAATTCTGATCATCGCGCACGCGCCGCTAGCTTCGGCGCTGCGCGATTGCGCTGCCCACGTCTACTGTGGCCAGCCGCCCCGGCTGGCAGCCATCGACGTCGTCGCCGACGCCGATCCGGCCGCGGTGCTGGCCGAGGCCCAGCGCAGCCTGGCCGCGGTATGCGAAGAAAACGGTGCCCTGGTGCTGACCGATATCTTTGGTGCCACGCCCGCCAACATTGCCGCGCGCCTGGCCGAGCCGGGCCGCGTCAAGGTGCTGGCTGGCGTGAACCTGCCGATGCTCGTGCGCGCGATCTGCTATCGCGCCGAAAAGCTTGACCAGCTGGCCACCAAGGCATTGGCCGGCGGCTCGCAAGGGGTGCTGCAGATTGGCACGACCGCCGTCCAGAATCAAACCGCAAATCATCCCGACAAATATGCTGCAGAGGGACACCACCATCATCAATAAGCTCGGGCTCCATGCCCGCGCATCCGCCAAGCTGACGCAGCTGGCGGGCAATTTCAAAAGCCAGGTCAAGATGTCCCGGAACGGCCGCCAGGTGGATGCCAAGAGCATCATGGGCGTCATGATGCTGGCTGCCGGCATTGGCTCGACGGTCACGATCGAAATCGACGGCCCCGACGAGCAGGAGGCGATGGACGCCGTGCTGGCGCTGATTGCCAACCGCTTCGGCGAAGGCGAGTGAGGCCTGGCGCCACACCCAGAATTCCTTAACGTTCCTGACGGAGCGGGTCATGCCCTTTGCCTTGCACGGCATTCCGGTTTCTCGTGGGGTCGCCATCGGGCGGGCCCATATCCTGGCGCCGGCTGCGCTGGATGTTTCGCACTACCTGGTCGACGAAGACCGTCTCGACGCCGAGGTGGAGCGATTACGCGCGGCGCGCGCGGCCGTGCGGGCGGAACTGGTGACCCTGAAGCGCGACCTGCCGCGCGACGCGCCCGAGGAAATGGGCGCGTTCCTGGACGTCCACGCGATGATCCTCGACGACGAGGCGTTGTCGCGCGAGCCCGAGGAACTGATCCTCCAGCGCCGGTACAACGCCGAGTGGGCGCTGACCACGCGGCTTGAAGAACTGATGCGCCAGTTCGATGAAATCGAGGACGAGTACCTGCGCGAGCGCAAGGCCGACATCCAGCAGGTGGTGGAACGGATCCTGAAGGTGCTGGCCGGCGCGCCCGTGCTGGCCCCCGCGCCGGTGCCGGCCCTGGCCCCCGATGGCGAAGCCGCGCCCGGCGTGATCGTGGTGGCGCACGACATCGGCCCGGCCGACATGCTTCAGTTCAAGCACACGGTGTTCCACGGGTTCGTGACCGATCTGGGCGGGCGCACGTCGCATACCGCGATCGTGGCGCGCAGCCTGGACATCCCGGCCGCCGTGGGCGTCAAGAGCGCCAGCGAGCTGATCCGCCAGGACGACTGGATCATCATCGACGGCGATGCCGGCCTGGTCATCGTTGATCCGTCGGCCATCATTCTGGAGGAATACCGCCACCGCCAGAGCGAACGCGCGCTGGAGAAAAAGCGGCTGCAGCGGCTGCGGCACATGCCGGCCGTCACGCTGGACGGGCTGGAAATCGAGCTGCTGGCCAATATCGAACTGGCCGAGGATGCCGGTGCCGCGCTGGCCGCCGGTGCGGTCGGCGTGGGCCTGTTCCGCTCGGAATTCCTGTTCATGAACCGCCGGAACGAAATGCCCGACGAGGACGAACAGTTCCTGGCCTACCGCAATGCCGTGGAGGCCATGCACGGCCTGCCCGTGACGATCCGCACGATCGACGTGGGGGCCGACAAGCCGCTGGACGGCCTGGGCGAAGACTTCGAGACCGCGCTGAACCCGGCGCTGGGGCTGCGGGCCATCCGCTGGTCGCTGTCGGAACCGGCGATGTTCCTGACCCAGTTGCGCGCGTTGCTGCGGGCGTCGGCGTTCGGGCCGGTGCGGCTGCTGATCCCGATGCTGGCCCACGCCAGCGAGATCGACCAGACGCTGGACCTGATCGAGCAGGCCAAGCGCCAGCTGGACGAGCGCAGCCAGCCGTACGATCCTGGCATCAAGATCGGGGCCATGATCGAGATCCCCGCTGCCGTGCTGCTGCTGCCGCTGTTTCTCAAGCGGATGGATTTCCTGTCGATCGGCACCAACGACCTGATTCAGTACACGCTGGCGATCGACCGCGCCGACAACGCCGTGGCCCACCTGTACGACCCCCTGCATCCGGCGGTGCTGCAGCTGATTGCACGCACCATCCGTGACGCCAACCACGCCGGCGTGCCGGTGGCGGTCTGCGGCGAAATGGCAGGCGATCCGGCGATGACCCGCCTGCTGCTGGGCATGGGCCTGCGCGAATTCTCGATGCATCCGGCCCAGCTGCTGCGGGTGAAGCAGGAAGTCATCCACGCCGATTGCGGGCGGCTGTGCAAGGTCGTGGACCAGATCCTGACCTGCTACGAGCCCGAGGAACAGGCGGCGGCCCTGAAGCTCTTGTCGGCATAGCACAACCCTTAAATCCTTAGGGTTTTTGCCGCCGTCTTGGCGGATATTACGCCACTTTTCCATACGAAAAGTGGCGTGCCGGATGCCTTTTCCGGTCATTTCAATGGCGCTGTGCACGACGCTTCCCATGTGGATTAATGGGAATTGTTATCATTTTCGATCTCTGTTATTCTGCCTCTCATCGCGTGCGGCATGCCGGTGCCGCCAGCCCTCAGGAGGCAAGTTGTGTACGTCTGCATCTGCAATCAGGTTACCGACCATGAGATTCATGGTGCCGCTCATCTTGGCGTGACCACGCTCGACGAGCTGGCCGAAACGCTAGGCGTGGGAACCTGCTGCGGCCGCTGCCGCGACTGCGCGCAGCAAGTGCTTTGCGAAGGCGTTGCCGCCGTGAAGACCATCCAGATCGTTGACATTTCAGCCTGTTCGCCGGCTGCGTCACATGCCATAATGGACGCTCGTGACCCGGCAGTCGCGAACGACCAGCGTAACGCGCTGGTTGCCTGATTCAGGAAGCGTTCACACCGAACAACGCGTGAATTGAAAAGCGCGCCCACGGATTCGTCCGCGGCGCGTTTTGTCGTTCCAGACCGTTGCATCTCGCTGCATTTCGTCGCCTTCGTCCATTCGCCGGGTTCGTTTGTTGTCTGCAACATCCGCATCAGGAGCCCCGAATGAAAGGTGACAAGAAGGTCATCCAGCATCTGAACGCACAGCTCAAGAACGAGCTGACCGCGATCAACCAGTATTTCCTCCACGCACGCATGTACCGCCACTGGGGCCTGAAGAAGCTCGGTGATGTCGAGTACAAGGAGTCGATCGGCGAAATGAAGCACGCCGATCGGCTGATCGACCGCATCCTGATGCTCGACGGGCTGCCCAACCTGCAGGACCTGCACAAGCTGCTGATCGGCGAAGACACGCCCGAAATGCTCAAGTGCGACCTGAAGCTGGAGCAGACCGCGCACGCCACGGTCAAGGAAGGCATTGCGTACTGTGAATCCGTTGGCGACTACGTCAGCCGCGAACTCCTGGTCGATATCCTCACGGACACCGAAGAGCATATCGAGTACCTGGAGACGCAGCTGGACCTGATCGACAAGGTCGGCCTGCAGAACTACCTGCAGTCGCAGCTGGAACCGGGCGAGCAATAAGCGCGCTGGCTTCCGACCCAGCCGCGGCCTGACCGATCACCGGCGGGCGCGGCCGGGCAAGCGCGTGGCGCGGGATGGCGCCACGCCCCGGTGTGGAGCGGGTTGGTAACCCTTCTCATTCGGATTCTTGTCTCCATCCAGTCACATTGCGCCAAAAAAATGGCGACCCGGCGGGGAGGGGGCTCCACCGCGGGTCGCCAGGTTTCCAGGCAACATTCCTGCGTTTTTCCGTTTTCCTGCGCGGTTCGGCCTCGCTTGGTCCTAGTGCGCCTGTCCGCAGACCTCGCAACTGGGCGTACGCGCCAGGCGCATCGTGGTCCATTCCATCGTCATGGCATTGACCATCAGCAGCCGGCCGGCCAGCGTTTCGCCTACGCCGGTCAGCAGCTTCAGCGCCTCGGCCGCCTGCACGGTGCCGACCATGCCGACCAGCGGCGCGAACACGCCCATCGTGGCGCAGGCCGCTTCCGGGGCGGGTTCGGATGGCGGAAACAGGCACCCGTAGCACGGCGCGTCGGGGTTGCGCAGGTCGTACACACTGACCTGGCCGTCGAAGCGCAGCGCCGCGCCGGAAACCAGCGGCCGGCGATGCTTCAGGCAGGCCCGGTTGACGGCCTGGCGCGTGGCGAAGTTGTCGCAGCAATCGAGCACGACATCGGCCTGTGCTACCAGTGCATCAAGCTCCACATCGCCGACGCGTTGCGCCACCAGCCGGATATCGACGTCCGGATTGATGCGCAGCAGCCCTTCCCGGGCGGACTCCACCTTGGGCCGCCCCACGTTGGCAGTGGTATGCAGGATCTGGCGCTGCAGGTTGGTCAGGTCCACATCGTCGTCGTCGACGATCGTGATGCGGCCCACGCCGGCCGACGCCAGGTAGGGCAGGGCGGCCGCACCGAGGCCACCTGCGCCGATCACCAGCGCATGGCCAGCCAGCAGGCGCTCCTGGCCCTCGATGCCCACTTCATCCAGCAGGATATGGCGCGAATAGCGCAGCAGCTGATCGTCGTTCATGGTTTGGCGGCAAATGAAAAACGGCCCGACGGTGGCATGCCGCGGGCCGCAGGATGAGGGGAAAGCGCGCCGCGCGCCCAGCGCGGGCGGCGCGGGTCCGTTACTTCTGACCGGTCGGCGTGCCCAAGGGCTGGCCGATCGGCGCGCTCGCGGGCGGCTGGCTGGCCGGCGCGGGCTTGGCCGGGGCCGGAGCGGGCTTGGCGGCCGGCTTGGCCGGGGCCGTGCCTGCCTTTTCTTCCTTGGTGTCGGGCTTGCCGGCCGTGCCCGTGGCTTCCAGGCGCGACTTCGACTTCTGCACCGGCTTGCCGTCGAGCTGGGCGATGGCCTGCTGCAGCATGAAGTCCTCGGCCGAACCGAATTCCACCGGCTTCTTCTTGCGATCCTTCTCGCGTTCTTCCGGCGTCTTCTTCGCGTTTTCCTCTTCCAGGCGGCGCAGCTCGTCCACGCGGCGCTGTTCGCGCTCGTTCATTTCCGGCTCTTCCGACTCCTGCTTGTTGTGCAGGTGGCGCTCGGTGTCGATCTCGCGCGTGATCAGTGCATCATCCGGATCGCCTTCCGGGTTCTGGTCGACCGGGATGTCCGGGCGGATGCCCTTGGCCTGGATCGACTTGCCCGACGGCGTGTAGTAGTACGCAATCGTCAGCTTGATGCCGGTGTCGTTGGTCAGCGGGCGCACGGTCTGCACCGAACCCTTGCCGAACGTGGTCTTGCCCATGATCAGCGCGCGCTTGTGATCCTGCAGCGCGCCGGCCACGATTTCCGAGGCCGATGCCGAGTAGGCATTGGTCAGCACGATCATCGGCAGCTTCTTGAACTGCGCGGGCAGGTCCTTGAGCGGATCGTCCTCGAGCGACGACAGGCGGTAGTTGTTGAACGTGGCCTTGTAGACGCGCTTGGCATCGGGCACCTGTCCGTTGGTGGACACCACTGTCGCGTCGTCCTGCAGGAACGCTGCCGCCACGCCCACCGCGCCCTGCAGCACGCCGCCGCCGTTGTTGCGCAGGTCCAGGATGATGCCCTTCAGGTTCGGGTTCTTGTCCGCCATGTCCTTCAGGCGGCGGCCCAGGTCGGCCACGGTGCGTTCCTGGAAGCTCGTCAGGCGCACCCAGCCGATGGTGTTGTTGTCGAGCATCTTGGTCTTGACCGACTGCACGCGGATTTCGGCGCGCGTGATCGAGACCGGGAACGTGCGTTCCTCGCTCTTGCGATAGATGGTCAGCGTGACCTTGGTGCCCGGCTCGCCGCGCATGCGCTTGACCGCCTGTTCCAGCGGCAGGCCGCGCACGGGCTTGTCGTCGATACGCGTGATCAGGTCGCCCGGCTGGATGCCGGCGCGGAAGGCGGGGGTGTCCTCGATCGGGTTGATGACCTTGACCAGGCCTTCTTCCTGCGAAATCTCGATGCCCAGGCCGGCAAAGCGGCCGCGGGTGCCTTCCTGCAGTTCCTTGAAGTCCTTCTCGTCCAGGTAGGCCGAGTGCGGGTCGAGGCTGGCGACCATGCCCTTGATGGCTTCGGTCAGCAGCTTCTTGTCGTCGACCGGCTCCACGTACTCGCGCTTGATCTGCCCGAAGATGTCGGACATCAGCCGCAACTGGTCGAGCGGCAGCGGCCCCGAGCTGTTCTGCGCGGTGGCCGAGATTTGCAGCGTGGCCAGCACGCCGGCGACGACGCCGACTGAGACGAGGCTAATGTTCTTGAGCGTCTTACGCATGAGGGCTGCCTGAGCTTTTGTGGATGATGCGAAAGGGAAATCCGTGGCCGGAGGGGTTACGCCCGGCGCGGATTGACCGACAGTATAAGAGGGTGCGCAGAAAAAGACCCGCGGGCCACCACACCATGGTGGGGGCGGCCACACAAGGCCGTGTCGCGCCTACCCGGATGCTGCCCGGGCCGGCGCGTGCGCGCACCAGCGGCGGTCAGCGGGACTTGCCCTGGTTGGCCACGGCGGCCAGCGAAGCGGCAATCGCTTCCTGGTCGCCCAGGTAGTAGTGGCGCAGGGGGCGCAGGTCGGCGTCCAGCTCGTAGACGCGCGGGGTGCCGTTGGGGATATTGAGGCCGACGATATCGTCATCCGAAATCTGATCCAGGTACTTCACGAGCGCGCGAATGCTGTTGCCGTGGGCGGCAATCACGACGCGCTTGCCGGATTTGATGTCTGGAGCGATGGATTCGTTCCACAGCGGCATGACGCGGGCGACCGTATCCTTCAGGCATTCGGTCAGCGGCACCTGCTCGCGCGGCACATTGGCGTAGCGCGGGTCGTTGAACGAGGCGCGTTCGTCGGTCGGCTCCAGCGCGGGCGGCGGCGTGTCGTAGCTGCGGCGCCACACCAGCACCTGCTCGTCGCCATACTTCTTGGCGGTTTCCGCCTTGTTCAGGCCGGCCAGGGCGCCGTAATGGCGTTCGTTCAGGCGCCATTCGTTGCGCACCGGAATCCACATCAGGTCCATTTCGTCCTGGACGTGCCAGAGCGTGCGGATGGCGCGCTTGAGCACCGACGTGTAGGCCACGTCAAAGGTGAAGCCGGCTTCCTTCAGGAGCTGGCCGCCCTGTTTGGCCTGCGCCACGCCGGTATCGGTCAGGTCGACGTCAACCCAGCCGGTGAAGCGGTTTTCGAGATTCCACGTGGATTCGCCGTGGCGGATGAGGACGAGCTTGTACATTGCAGCTTCCAGGGTAGTAAGTAACCTGCGGCGCGCGGCGCCTGCGTCACGCCCGGGCGTGGCAGGCGCCGCCCGAAATAATCGGCGCTGGCGCGAAACCGCGTATTTTATAATGCCGCCGACCCAACCCAACGGAATGCCAACGTGAATTTCTTCGCCGATTACAACAACCTGGCCCTGATCGCGATCGCCGTGGTCTCGGGCGGCCTGCTGGCCTGGCCGCAAATCAAGGCCGGCACGGGCGGCAAGCGCGTCAATACGGCTGCCGCCACGCAGCTGATCAACAAGCGCAACGCGGTGGTGGTGGACATCCGCGACGCCGCCGAATTTGCCAAGGGCCATCTGCCCCAGGCCAAGAGTGCGCCACTTGCCGATATCGGCAACCGCGCGGCCGGCCTTGCAAAGGACAAGGCGGTCCCCATCATCGTGGTGTGCCAGAACGGCCAGCGTTCGAGCAAGGCGCAAGCAGCCCTCAAGGAAGCCGGTTACAGTGAGGTATATGCGCTGGAAGGCGGCATGGCTGCGTGGCAGCAGGCCGGCCTGCCGGTGATCAAGTAATTCAACAGCCCCCTTCAACATGCAGCACGCGGCGCGGTACTGCCCTGGGCGGTCCGCGCCGCTGTTTTTTAGTCAAGGAGAATCCGCATGGCCCGCGTCGTCATGTACAGCACGGTTGTGTGCCCCTATTGCCAGATGGCAGAGCGCCTGCTCAAGCAGCGTGGCGTGGAAACGATCGAGAAGATCCTGATCGACCGCGAGCCGGGCCGGCGTGAGGAAATGATGACCCGTACGGGCCGTCGTACCGTGCCGCAGATCTATATCGACGAAACCCATGTGGGCGGCTTCGACGACCTGTCCGCGCTGGATCGCCAGGGCGGCCTCGTCCCGCTGCTGGCCGCCTGAGCCGGCCGGAAGCTCGCGGCGGGGTGCAGGGGCGCCGGCTTCGCTGCGCTGCAGCAGATCAAGCGATAAATCTGATAATGCCGCAGCACGGTGAATTCGCCATCGGCGTCATGTACCATATGCGCTTTCCAAACAGCCGGGGCTTCGGCATCCGGCTGCGCATGGCGCAGCGCGCCCAAACCGATCCATCCGGAAGCCTTTCATGAGCGACCAGCAACAAGCCACCCAGCAGGACGACCAGCCCTTCTTCAACATCCAGCGCGTGTACCTGAAGGACATGTCGCTCGAGCAGCCGAACTCGCCGGCCATCTTCCTCGAATCGGAAGCCCCGTCGGTGGAAGTGCAGGTCAACGTCGGCGCGGCTCAGCTGCAGGAAGGCATTTTCGAAGTGGTGGTGACGGGCACCGTGACGACCAAGGTGCAGGACAAGGTGGCATTCCTGGTGGAAGCCCATCAGGCCGGCATCTTCGATATCCGCAACGTGCCGGCCGAGCAGCTGGACCCGCTGCTGGGCATCGCCTGCCCGACCATCCTGTACCCGTACCTGCGCGGCAACATCGCCGACGTGATCACGCGTGCCGGTTTCCAGGCCATCCACCTGTCGGAAATCAACTTCCAGGCGCTGTACGAGCAACGCCTGCAGGCTGCCATGGAAGAGGCACAAGCCCAGGGCGGCAACTCGGGCATCGTGCTGCCGGACGGCAGCCAGGCTCGCCACTGATCCGCGCCACGGCCGGATTAGACGAAAAACGGGGCTTCGGCCCCGTTTGCGCTTTCTGATGGCCCACGGTCCCGTGACATCCATACTGTCTGCATGACCGCGCATCCGTGCGGCCCGATCCTCGATCTGCCATGAAACTGACCATCCTGGGCGCCGGAGCATGGGGCACCGCTCTGGCCAGCCACGCTGCCGCCGATACCCGCCACGACGTGGTGCTCTGGGGGCGCGATGCGGACCAGCTGGCCGACATCACCGCCACAGGTACCAACGCGACCTACCTGTCCGGCGTGACGCTGTCACCCCGGCTGGCCTGCGAAGCCGATTTCGACCGCGCCGTCGACCATGCGCTGGCCGACGCACAGGGCCTGCTGGTGGTGGCCACGCCGGTATCGGGCCTGCGCGAGATGACGCGCCGGCTGGCGGCGCGCCGCCGCGGGCCGCTGGCCATGCTGTGGCTGTGCAAGGGCTTCGAGGCCGATACCCACGCGCTGCCACACCAGATGGTGCGCGAGGAACTCGACGCGCTGGGCGTGGCGCCCGGCGAGATCGAATACGGCGTGCTGACCGGGCCGAGCTTTGCCAGGGAGGTGGCGCAGGGATTGCCGTGCGCGCTGACCGTGGCGGGCTCGACGCACGCGCTGGCGGATCGGGCCCAGGCGGCGTTCCACCATCACGCGATGCGCATCTATGGCAGCGACGACCTGATCGGCGTCGAGGTCGGCGGTGCGGTCAAGAACGTGCTGGCCATCGCCACGGGCGCCAGCGACGGGCTGGGACTGGGCCTCAATGCGCGCGCGGCGCTGGTGACGCGGGGCCTGGCTGAAATGACGCGCCTGGGCCTGGCGCTCGGCGGCCGCATGGAGACCTTCATGGGTCTGGCGGGCATGGGCGACCTGATCCTGACCGCCACGGGCGACCTGTCGCGCAACCGCAAGGTGGGCCAGCAACTGGCCAGCGGCAAGACGCTCGAACAGATCCTGCATGACCTGGGCCACGTGGCCGAAGGCGTGCGCTGCGCGCGGGCGGTGGCCGAACTGGCCGCGCGCAAGGGCGTGGAGATGCCGATCACGCGGGCGGTGTGCGCGGTGCTGTTCGACGGCTTGCCGGCGGCCGATGCCGTCGACCGCTTGTTGCAGCGCGACGCCCGGGACGAGTAACGCATCGGGTGATGGAACGGCCGGCCCTCTCCCCCGCCCCTCTCCCGCGCGCGGGAGAGGGGAGCACACAGGACGCATAGCAAAGGCTGCCGGTTGGCTCCCCTCTCCCGCCTGGCGGGAGAGGGGCCGGGGGAGAGGGCCAGCGCATCGAGAACCGCATGGACATATTCACTCGCCGCCGGGCGCTTCAGGCCCTGACCACCTGCGCCGCCGCGCTCGCGTGGCCCGCGCTGGCGCAGGCCGACACCTGGCCCGCCAAGCCGATCCGCATGATCGTGCCGTTTCCGGCCGGCTCGTCGCCGGATCTGATCGCCCGCATCGTCACCGAGAAACTGGCTGCCGTGCTCGGGCAGGCCGTGGTGGTCGAGAACCGGCCCGGCGCGGGCGGCAATATCGGCACGGGGCTGGTGGCCAAGGCCGCGCCCGATGGCTACACGCTGCTGTTCACGATCAATGGCCCGCTGGTGACGGCGCCGTCGCTGTATCGCCATTTGAGCTATGACCCGATGAAGCAGCTGGCCCCGGTGACGCTGGTGGCCACGTCGCCCAACGTGCTGGTCATCGATGCCCGGCTGCCCGTGCACAGCCTGCGCGAGTTCGTGGCGCTGGCGAAGTCGAAGCCGGGCGTGATGAACTATGGATCGGTCGGTAACGGCAGCGCGGCGCACCTGGCGATGGAGCAGCTCAAGGCGATGGCCGGCATCGACCTGCAGCACGTGCCCTATGCGGGATTTCCGCAGATCACGACGGCAATCGTCGGCGGCCAGGTGCAGGCGGGCTTCATGGTGCCGGCGATTGCCATGCCGCTCGTGACGGCCGGCAAGCTGCGGCTGCTGGCGGTGACGTCGTCGGGGCGCACCGGCTTGCTGCCTTCGGTGCCGACGGTGGCGGAGTCGGGTTATCCGGGCTTCGAGGCGATCTCGTGGCAGGCCATTCTTGCGCCGGCCGGGACGCCGGCGCCGATCGTGGACCGACTCTATCGCGAACTGGTCACGATCATCGGCAGCGCCGACGTGCGCGACAAGATGCGCGCGCAGTATTTCGTGCCGGCCGGTACGGCGCCGGCATCGCTGCGGCAGACGATGGTCAGCGAGAAGGCACGCTGGGACAAGGTGATCCGCGCGGCCAACGTGCAGCCGGAGGACTGACGCCGGACGCGTCTGGCGTGGGCGCGCTCAGGCGCCGCCCGCGAAGCCGTTCTGGCGCCAGGCCTCGAACACGACCACGGCGACCGTGTTCGACAGGTTGAGGCTGCGGTTGTTGGGGCGCATCGGCAGGCGGATGCGCTGCGCGGCGGGAAACCACTCGCGCCGCTGGGGCGCCAGGCCGCGCGTTTCCGATCCGAACACGAACCAGTCGCCCGGCTGGAAGCTGACCTGGCCGAACGGCGTGGACCCGTGCGTGGTCAGCGCGAACATGCGGGTGGGGTCGGGCTGTTCGGCCGCCATCAGCGCGTCCCAGCTTTCGTGCACGCGCATCGTCGCGTACTCGTGATAGTCCAGCCCCGCGCGCCGCATGCGCGCGTCTTCCAGCGGAAATCCCAGCGGTTTGACCAGATGCAGCTGTGCGCCCGTATTGGCGCACAGGCGGATCACATTGCCGGTATTCGGCGGGATTTCGGGTTCGACAAGGACGACGTTGAACATGGGATGGCAGCAGAAAACCGGAGCGCAGCTTACCGCGTGCGCCCCGTCGTGTCACGGCGTGCGCAAGGCCACCAGCGCGGTGACGCGGGCCGCGCCGTGCGCTTTCAGCACCCGCGCGGCTTCGCGCAACGTGGCGCCGGTGGTCATCACATCGTCGATCAGGCCGACATGCAGCCCGTGCGGTGACGTGTTGTGGCTGACGACAAACGCCTGTCGCAAATTGGCCTGGCGCGCGGCCAGGTCCAGCGTGCGCTGGCTGATTGTGTCGCGACGACGCGACAGCAGCGTGGCCGATGCGCGGACGCCCAGGTGACGCGCCAGCGGGCGGGCGATTTCCCAGGCCTGGTTGAAGCCGCGTTCTGCCAGGCGGGCCGGTGACAGCGGGATCGGCACCAGCAGGTTGGGAAGGTCGGTGGCGTGGCCGGTGCGGGCCACCGTGGCCAGGCGGTCCGCGATCCATCCCGCAGCGGGCAGCCGGCCGCCGAATTTAAGCTGGAGGATCAATTGGTCGAACGGTGCGGCGTAGTCGCCAAGCGTCAGCGTGGCATCGAGCGGATCGTCGTCCGCGCACAGCCCGCAAGCCCCGTGGCTGCCCGGCGTGGCACACCGGGGGCAGCGCGATACGGGCCGCGTCAACCCATCGGCGCATGCGGCGCACACCACGTCGCGCTGCACGGCCGCGCAGACCAGGCAGGCCGATGGCAACAGCGCGCGCCACAACCGCGCGGCCGGTCCGGCAAAGACCCTTCGGGCACGCATGGGTCCCGGCGCGTATACTTCCGCCGGCCCGCCCCGTGCGGTCTCCGAGGGTGCGACACTTTGCCGCACCTGCTGATTCGACCCTTGCTGCCTCGCCTGTCCGTGTCCCTGCATGCCTCCGACTCCCCAGATGCCTGGTTGCCGCCCGCGCGGCTGACCCGGCTTGCCTTCGATCGCCGTAGCCCGCGCTTCGGCCAGCTCGATTTCCTGCTTGGCGAGATAGGCCAGCGCATGCAGGAGCGGATGGAAGTGGTCAAGCTGTCGCCGGGCCGCGCGCTCGATATCGGCTGCGGCCATGGCCAGGGTCTGGCGGGTTTGCGCGCGCGGTTTCCCGATGCGCAGATTGCCGGGATCGATATCTCCGGCGCGATGCTGCAGCAGGCCGCCGGGCGAGACCCACAGCGCCGGCCCGGCTGGGTGGGGCGGCTGCTGGGCAAGCGCCCGATGTTCGACCTGGTGCAGGGCGATCTTGCCACACTGCCCTTTGGCGCGGCCAGCTTCGACCTGCTGTGGTCGAATCTGGCGCTGCACTGGCATCCCGAGCCGCACCGCGTGTTCCCGGAATGGCATCGGGTCACCGCCGACGACGGGCTCGTCATGTTCTCGTTGTTTGGCCCCGACACCTTGAAGGAACTGCGTGCCGCATTCGCCGACGTGGACCTCGACGCGCACACACTGCGCTTCGTCGACATGCACGACATCGGCGACATGCTCGTGCACAGCGGCTGGTCCACGCCCGTGATGGACATGGAGACGCTGACCGTCACCTACGAATCGCCCGAAAAGCTGCTGGACGAAGTGCGCGCCTTCGGCGGCATGCGCCGGCCGGGCCCGGTCGGGCTGCGCGGGCGCAAGTGGCACCGCGCCGTGATTGCTGCCCTGCATCGCATGCGCAACGAGGATGGCGTGATCCCGCTGACGTTCGAGATTGTCTACGGCCATGCATGGAAAATCCCGGCCCGCGGCAAACAGGCCACCGACGATCAGGGCCGCGCGATCATCCCCGTCGACAAGATCGGCCGCGCCCAGGCGCGCCGCTGAGGCGCGCCAGCAGGACGGTTGCCCGACAATCGGGGCTTGCCGTTTGTGTTGCCTATCGGGGCTAAAAAGCTCATGCACAAATTTGTGCCGATGGCAAGCACTTCGGTCAAATCCTATGTTGTTCGAGTATGCGAAGCGCCATATAATGGGCCGGTTTGTCGCAGTGGTCCCCTGGCACAAGAACGTTCCTGGAAGGCACTCCGCACGTGCGCTCCTGGGGCGGATTTCGTCCCGGGCGTGCATCCGATGCAGAGTGGTTGGCGATGCAAGACTTGGGTATCGCATTCCAGACGGCAGTAGGTGACTCCGGCGGAAATCCCGGCGGACGTACCCCCTTGCCGGCCAACGACTGGCTGATGAAGCGGAATTGTTCGCTCTCTCCGCGCCAGGTCGGCTGGTTCTACTTCTCCATCGCATGTTTTTCCATTGCCATCGCGGCGTTTCTGACCGTGTGGCATGGGGCCTGGCTCGTGCTGCCGTTTGCTGGCCTGGAACTGACCGGGCTGGGGATTGCCCTGCTGGCGTATGCGCGCCATGCGACGGATCATGAACGCGTGAGTGTGACCGACGGCATGCTGGTCGTGGAGACAGCCAGCGCCAGTCGGGTCACGCGGGAAGTCTTCAATCCACAGTGGGTGCGGATTGAACTGGGTGAATCGTTCCGGGCGCTCGTGGTTCTGCGGTCGGGCAAGCGCACCGTGCGGGTGGGGTCGTATCTGGACCCGCACCGGCGGCGCAAGTTCGCGCAGGAACTCGCAGCGGCCCTGCATGACGTCCGGACCGGACGGGGTGCGGCGCAGGGCGGGGACAGATTTGAATCTGTAAATTGGGTAGATAAACAATGAAAATGTGGAAGAAGGCATCCGCAGCATGTCTTGCAGGCACGTCCCTGCTTGTCAGCCAGGCGGCCTCCGCGGTCAGTGACATGCCGGGTGGCCCAGCCGTCCGACAGCTGAACCTGGCCGAACCCGTTACAAAGATCGCCGAACAGATTCACTGGCTGAACTGGATGATGCTGATCATCTGCACGGTGATCTTCATCGCCGTGTTCGGCGTGATGTTCTATTCCATCTTCAAGCACCGCAAGAGCAAGGGCGCGAAGTCGGCCTCGTTCCACGAAAGCATCACCGTGGAAGTGGTCTGGACCATCGTGCCGTTCCTGATCGTGATCGCCATGGCGCTGCCGGCGACCAAGACCGTGGTGGCGATGAAGGACACCACGAACTCCGACATCACGATCAAGGCCACCGGCTACCAGTGGAAATGGGGGTACGACTACCTCAAGGGCCAGGGCGAGGGCATCTCGTTCGTGTCCACGTTGACCACGCCGCGCGAGCAGATCAACAACCAGCAGGAAAAGTCGAACACCTACCTGATGGAGGTGGACAACGAGCTGGTGGTGCCGGTCAACAAGAAGATCCGCATCGTCACGACCGCCAATGACGTGATCCACGCCTGGATGATCCCGGCGTTCGGCGTCAAGCAGGATGCGATCCCTGGCTTCGTGCGCGACACGTGGTTCCGCGCCGAGAAGACCGGCGTCTACCGTGGCCAGTGCGCCGAGCTGTGCGGCAAGGAACACGCGTTCATGCCGATCGTGGTGCGCGTGGTGTCCGATGGCGAATACGCCAAGTGGGTCGACGACAAGAAGAAGCTGATGGCCGCGGCGGCCGACGATCCCAACAAGACCTGGACGCTCGACGAAATCAAGGTGCGCGGCGAGAAGGTCTACGCCGCGAACTGCGCGGTCTGCCACCAGCCGACCGGCAAGGGCGCGGGCGCGTTCCCGGCGCTGGACGGCTCGAAGGTCGTCAACGGCCCGAAGGCCGGCCAGATGCACATCCTGCTGGAAGGCAAGGGCGGCATGCCGTCGTGGAAGCAGCTCTCGGATACCGAGCTGGCCGCGGTCATGACGTACACGCGTAACAGCTGGAGCAACAAGACCGGCGAAGTGATCCAGCCGGCGGACTTCTCGCAAGCCCGCGCCGGCAAGTTCCCGGAAGGCGGCGGCGCACAGGCCGCAGCCGGCGACACGGCCCCGAGGAAGGCCGCCACGCCGACCAACGACAAGCAGGCCAGCCTCGCGGGCAACCGCGTCGCAGGCTGACCCGCGGCAGCCCCGCATTCAGGAATTGATGGAGTCATTGCGATGAGTACCGCTACCCCGGAGACACTGGGCCATCCGCACGACCACGCGCACGATCACGACCATGGTCACGGCCATGACGATCACGCGCACGATCATCCGCATGGCTGGCGCCGCTGGCTGTTCGCGACCAACCACAAGGACATCGGCACGCTGTACCTGCTGTTCTCGTTCACGATGCTGCTGTCGGGCGGCGCGCTGGCACTGCTGATCCGCCTGGAGCTGTTCGAGCCGGGCCTGCAGTTCTTCCGCCCCGAACTGTTCAACCAGTTCACCACGATGCACGGCCTGATCATGGTGTTCGGCGCGATCATGCCGGCGTTCGTGGGCTTTGCTAACTGGATGATCCCGCTGCAGATCGGCGCCTCGGACATGGCGTTCGCGCGCATGAACAACTTCAGCTTCTGGCTGATGCCGCCGGCCGCGCTGCTGCTGGTGGGCTCTTTCTTCGCACCGGGCGGCGCCACCGCCGCCGGCTGGACGCTCTACGCGCCGCTGTCGGTGCAGATGGGCCCGGGCATGGACATGGCCATCTTCGCCATGCACATCATGGGCGCGTCGTCGATCATGGGCTCGATCAACATCATCGTGACCATCCTCAACATGCGCGCCCCCGGCATGACGCTGATGAAGATGCCGATGTTCTGCTGGACGTGGCTGATCACCGCCTACCTGCTGATCGCCGTGATGCCGGTGCTGGCTGGCGCCATCACGATGGTGCTGACAGACCGCCACTTCGGCACGAGCTTCTTCTCGGCCGCCGGCGGCGGTGACCCGGTGATGTACCAGCACATCTTCTGGTTCTTCGGGCACCCCGAGGTGTACATCATGATCCTGCCGGCGTTCGGCATCATCTCGCACGTGGTGCCGGCCTTCGCGCGCAAGCGCCTGTTCGGCTACAGCTCGATGGTGTACGCCACGGCGTCGATCGCCATCCTGTCGTTCATCGTGTGGGCCCACCACATGTTCACCACGGGCATGCCGGTGACGGGCCAGCTGTTCTTCATGTATGCGACGATGCTGATCGCGGTGCCCACGGCCGTGAAGATCTTCAACTGGATTGCCACGATGTGGCGCGGCTCGATGACGTTCGAGACCCCGATGCTGTTCGCGATCGGCTTCATCTTCGTGTTCACGATCGGCGGCTTCACGGGCCTGATGCCGGCCGTGGCGCCGATCGACATCCAGCTGCAGGACACATACTTCATCGTGGCGCACTTCCACTATGTGCTGGTGGCCGGCTCGCTGTTCGCGCTGTTCGCGGGCTTCTACTACTGGGGTCCGAAGTGGAGCGGGTTCATGTACGACGAGATGCGCGGCAAGATCCATTTCTGGGGCTCGCTGATCTTCTTCAACGTGACCTTCTTCCCGATGCACTTCCTGGGCCTGGCCGGCATGCCGCGTCGCTATGCCGACTACCCGACCCAGTTCACGGACTTCAACGCCGTGGCGTCGCTGGGTGCGCTGGGCTTCGGCCTGATGCAGGTGTACTTCTTCTTCGCCGTGGTGCTGCCATCGTACCGTGGCGGCCAGGCTGCCGGCGACAAGCCGTGGGATGGCGCCGAAGGCCTGGAGTGGACCGTGCCGTCGCCGGCCCCGTTCCACACCTTCGAAGAGCCGCCGGTGGTGAAGTAAGCGCAGGGACGTCGTAGTTTTACGAAATATTGCGAAGTAGCGCGAACCGGCCGGATGCCCACGGGCGTCCGGCCAGCGAGATCCGAATCATGCAGCCCTCAGCAAAAAGCCCGTCGCAACTGGAACGCCAGGCCAGCCAGAAAGCCGCCAACCGGCGCCTGGGATGGATCCTGTTGTCGGTGGCGCTGGTTTTTTTCCTGGGATTTGTCGCCAAGATGAAGTTCCTGGGCGGCTGATCCGATAAGAACAAGGCAATCGCCGGAGACAAGGCAGTGGACGCGCAGGACAAAGCCCTCGAGAAGCGTTTCAACCGCGGCATGATGATGCGGCTGCTGGTCGTGGTGACGCTGATGTTCGGCTTTGGCTACGCGCTGGTGCCGCTGTACAAGGCCATCTGCGACATCACCGGGCTGAACGTGGTGACCACGCGCGACCTGTATGGCGCCGGCGCGGCGGTAAAAAATACCCAGGTCGACACGACCCGCACGATTACCGTGGAGTTCGATTCGAATGCGCGCGGCCCGTTTGCGTTCCGGCCGGTCAGGCATTCGATGGAGGTGCACCCGGGCGAGCTGACGACGATCGTCTACGAAGTGGCCAATGGCCAGTCGCGCGACATCTCGGCGCAGGCGATCCCGAGCTACGCGCCGAAGCAGGCCACGGAGTATTTCAAGAAGGTGGAGTGCTTCTGCTTCAAGCAGCAGACGCTCAAGGCGAACGAGGCGCGCGAGATGCCGGTGGTCTTCGTGGTCGATCCGAAGCTGCCGAAGGATGTGAAGGTCATCACGCTGTCGTACACGTTCTTCGAGATCGGCACGCCGGTGGCGCAGGCCCCGGAAGCCGGGGTGACGGCAACGCAGCAGGGCAGCTGAGGAGGCTGGGCATGGCGACGGACGATCCGGTGCATCGCAAGGCGTCATTCGTACAGACGGTGCGCGCGGTGCTGTGGTCGTTCATCGGGCTGCGCAAGGGGTCGGAGCATGAATCCGACATGGCGCGCCTGAACCCGGTGCATGTGATCATCGCCGGGCTGATTGCGGCAGCGGTGTTCGTGGCGGTACTGATCGCCATCGTGCGCGTCGTGGTCAGCCAGGCATAGCAAGGCAGCAGATACAAAGCAAGCACGCCGCCGGCCAGATGTCGGGGCCGGACGGGCGGATAACATGAATCGAGACTTTGAGCTGGAGATAGAAGAATGAGTGCGAATCGCGCAAACGCCCCGTACTACTTCGTGCCGGGCCCGTCGCGCCATCCGATCACGGCGGCGTTCGGCCTGCTGATGACCGGCGCGGGAGCGGCCGGTTGGGTCAACGGGCAGCCGTGGGCGCCGTACCTGTGCGGCTTCGGGCTGATCTGGTTCCTGTTCGTGCTCAAGAGCTGGTTCGGCGACGCCATCGGCGAATCCGAGGGCGGGCTGTACGGCAAGAACATCGACGTGTCGTTCCGCTGGTCGATGGGCTGGTTCATCTTCTCGGAAGTGATGTTCTTCGCGGCGTTCTTCGGTGCGCTGTTCTACGCCCGCACCATCGCCATGCCGTGGCTGGGCGACCTGAACAACAAGATCATCTGGCCGGACTTCTCGGCCGTGTGGCCGAACACGGGCCCGGCGGGCACCGTGGAAACCTTCCAGACCATGGGTCCGTGGCCGATCCCGACGATCAACACGGCGCTGCTGCTGACCTCGGGCGTGACGCTGACCTGGGCGCACCACGCGCTGCTGGCCGGCAAGCGCAACCAGCTGATCCAGGGCCTGGTGCTGACCATCCTGCTGGGCGCGATCTTCATGTGCCTGCAGGTCTACGAATACATGCACGCCTACCACGAGCTGAACCTGAAGCTCACGTCGGGTGTCTATGGTTCGACGTTCTTCCTGCTCACGGGCTTTCACGGCTTCCACGTGACGATGGGCGCGATCATGCTGGCGGTGGTGCTGGGCCGCGTGCTCAAGGGCCACTTCACGCCGGACCACCACTTCGCGTTCGAAGGCGCCGCCTGGTACTGGCACTTCGTGGACGTGGTCTGGCTGGGTCTGTACGTGGTCGTGTACTGGTTGTAACACCGGGTGGTGTCTGCGCGCTCCCCCAGCCGCTCTCCCGCGCGGCGGGAGAGCGAAGCCAGCCAGCCACAAACGAAAAGCGCCGCGTGAGGTCAGACTCAGCGGCGCTTTTTGTTTGGCATCCGGACGGCTCAGGGGGACATGTGGATGCCGGTGCTCTGAATCCAGCCCATCCAGTGCGAGAACAGGATGAACAGGAACAGTGCAATCGAGAAGCCAACGCGCAGCATCAGCGAGCGCATCATGTTGGGCGTGCGGCCGCGGTCGCGCATCATGAAGAACAGCGCGGACGCCAGGCTGCCGATGATCAGGATAAAGGCGACGATGATGACAAAGCGCATGTGGGGGCTCTTTTCGGCAAGCGCCCATTATGGCATCGCCGCCGCCGGAGGAAACCCGTGACGACCCGCAGGCGGTGGCGCGCGCCGGGCGCGGTGCCGACGATTGCCGCGCTGGTGGTGATCGCGGTGACCTGCGCGCTGGGCAACTGGCAGCTGGGCCGTGCGCACGAGAAGACCGGCCGCGCCGCGCGGCTGGCGGCGGCAGCGGCGCAGGCGCCGGTCGATCTGACAGCAGGGCAGGGGAATCCCGCGGCTTTGGTCGATCGCCACGTGCGCGCACGCGGCAGCTTCGACGACAGCCGCACCGTGCTGCTGGACAACCGGCCGCATGGCAACGGCACCGACAGCCGTGCCGGATTTCTGGTGCTGACGCCGCTGCGGCTGGCCACGGGTGGGCAGGTGCTGGTGCTGCGCGGCTGGCTGCCACGCGACGCGCAGGACCGCACGCGCATCGCGCCTTTCCCGACGCCGGCCGGCGAGGTCACCCTCGAAGGCACCGCGCTGGCCGCCGTGCCGCGCGTGTACAGCCTCGGCCAGGACCCCGCCGCGGAAGCCGGCCGCAAGATACGTCAGAATATCGACCTTGCCGCGTATGCGCGTGAGATCGGTACGCCACTGCTGCCAGTGGTGCTGGAACAGTCGAGCGATACGGGCGACGGGCTGGCGCGCGACTGGGCGCCCGCCGATTCCGGCGCCGACCGCCACTATGGCTACGCCGCGCAGTGGTTCGGCCTGGCCGCCCTGACCGTGGTGCTGGTGGCCGTGCTGGGGTGGCGCCGTGCCCGGCGCGAGGCAGGACCGGCCACGGCCACCGAATGACCCGAGAGTGATCAGATTGATCGAACGATGAACGTACAGACATCCTCCATGCCGCAGCAAGATCCCTCGGCCACGCCCGACCCCCGCATCGATGCCCGCACGCGCCGTGGCCGTCTGCAAATGCTGATGCTGCTGCTGGTGTGCGCATCGCCGGTGCTGTTCTCGTATTTCACCTATTACGTGATCAAGCCGACCGGCGGCAGCACCAACTATGGCGCACTGGTGGACCCGCAGCGCCCGATGCCGGCCGTCGAACTGGTCAACGAGCGCGGCGAGGCCGTGCCGCTGACGTCGATGCGCGGCAAGTGGCTGATGCTGATGACCGATCCGTCCGCCTGCGACGAAGCCTGCGCGCGCAAGCTGTTCACGATGCGCCAGATCCGCGCGGGGCAGGGCGAGGACCGCGAGCGGATCGTGCCGGTCTGGCTCATCCAGGACGCCGGTAAAGTGGACGATCGGCTATCTACCGCCTACAACGAACCCTATGCCGGCGTGCGCTTCCTGCGCATGGACCGTGCGGCCATCGCGCAATGGCTGCCGGCCCAGGAAGGCGGCCGCGTCGAGGACACGCTGTTCCTGGTCGATCCGCTGGGCAATCTGATGATGCGCTGGCCGAAGGACCCCGACCCGAAGAAGGTGAGCGGCGACCTGAAGAAGCTGCTCAAGTATTCGCGCATCGGCTGACGCGCGCCGGAACCATCCTGGCGCACCGACCGATCCCATCCCGATCGTTTTTTCGTTGAATTACCGGCTGTACCCAAATGCTGCTCCAGCTCGCCATCATCGGCATCCTGATCGCCCTGCTGCCACTGTCCTATGTGATGGTGCGCGGCAGCCGTGACAAATACCGCAAGCTCGTGTGGATCACGGCGTTCCTGACGCTGGACCTGATCATGTTCGGCAGCTTTACGCGGCTGACCGACTCGGGCCTGGGCTGCCCGGACTGGCCGGGTTGCTATGGCCATTCGAACCCGCATGCGGCGATGGAGCCGATCCGCGCGGCCGAGACGGCGCTGCCGAGCGGCCCGGTCACGCTGGTCAAGGCCTGGATCGAGATGATTCATCGCTATTTCGCCATGGCGGTGGGTGTGCTGATCATCTCGCTGATGGTACTGGCCTGGGTGAGGCGGCGCGAACTCAGGCAGTCGCCATGGTTTGCCACGGGCGTCTTCGTGCTGGTCTGTGTGCAGGGTGCCTTCGGCATGCTCACGGTCACCATGAAGCTGCAGCCGATCATCGTGGTCACGCACCTGATGCTGGCCATGCTGCTGCTGGCATCGCTGATCTGGCTGGGCTCGCGCAACGACCAGCCGCACGTGGTGGCACCGCAGGCGGCGTCCCTGCGCTGGGCGGGCCTGCTGGCCATCGTGCTGCTGGGGGTCCAGATCTTCCTGGGCGGCTGGGTCAGCACCAACTACGCAGTGCTGGCCTGCACCGACTTCCCGCTCTGCAACGGCCAGCTGGTGCCCGAGATGGACTTCCGCCATGGCTTCACGCTGTGGCGCCAGCTGGGCATGACGGCCGATGGCGACTACATCCCGCACACGGCGCTGGTGGCCATCCACTGGGTGCATCGCGGCTTTGCGTTCGTGGTGCTGGGCTACCTGCTGTGGTTCGGCCTGCGCGCCCGCCGGCTGGAAGGGCTGGCGCGCCACGGCAAGTGGCTGCTGGCCGTGCTGGCGCTGCAACTGGCCACCGGGATGTCGAACATCGTGTTCGACTGGCCGCTGGTGGCGGCGGTGGCACATAACGGCGGAGCAGCCCTGTTGCTGATGCTGTTGCTCCGTCTCAACTACAATATCGGCCTCGCGACCCGCTCCGCAGGCGCCGCCGCCCAGTCCGCAATAGCGGCGCGCGCCACATGAAGGACAAGATGCCCCCCGTGGTTACCGCTACCCACCCCCACTCTTCCGTGGGCCGGATTCGTCACCTGGCCCGCCAATACGCCGCACTGACCAAGCCGCGCGTGACGCAACTGGCCGTGTTCTGCTCGGTCATCGGCATGTTCCTGGCCACGCCGGGCATGGTGCCCTGGTCGGTCCTGATCGGCGGCGCCGCCGGTATCTGGCTGCTGGCCGGCGCGGCCTTCGCCATCAACTGCCTGGTGGAACAGAAGATCGACGCGCTGATGCGCCGCACGGCCTGGCGCCCGTCCGCCACCGGCGAGATCACCACCACGCAGACGCTGATCTTCTCGGCCATCCTCGGGGGCGCGGGCATGTGGCTGCTGCACGTGTTCGCCAACGACCTGACGATGTGGCTGACCTTCGCCACGTTCCTGGGCTACGCGGTGGTCTACACGATCCTGCTGAAGCCGGCCACGCCGCAGAACATCGTGATCGGCGGGCTGTCGGGCGCCATGCCGCCGGCGCTGGGCTGGGCCGCCGTGGCGGGCACCGTGCCGGCCGAGGCCTGGTTCCTGGTGCTGATCATCTTCACGTGGACGCCACCGCACTTCTGGGCGCTGGCGCTATATCGCCGCGCGGACTATGCCAAGTCCGGCCTGCCGATGCTGCCCATTACCCACGGCGAGCGCTACACGCTGCTGCATATCCTGCTGTACACGCTGGTGATGATCGCGGCCACGCTGCTGCCGTTCGTCTACGGCATGAGTGGCGTCATCTACCTGGTGGCCGCGCTGGCACTGGGCCTGGTGTTCCTGGGCTACGCCTGGAAGCTGTTCCGCAACTACTCGGACCAGCTCGCGCAGCGCACCTTCCGCTATTCGATCCTGTACCTGTCGCTGCTGTTCGCGGCGCTGCTGGTGGACCACTACTTCAAGTTCGTGCCGCAGGTCTGACCGGTCTGCCTGCGGCATCTTGCCGCGCCCGGAGTCCACGGCCGGCGTGATCGGCGATACTTCCGGGCGTATCTTGCTTCCCATCGCTCCGACGCATGCCGACCTCCGCCTCTGGCTTTTTCGCCACATTTCGCCGCTTTTGCCTGCTCGCCCTGTGCACCGCGCTCCTGGCCGCCTGCGGGCAGCCGAAGCCGTCGTTCAAGAACGTCGATATCTCGGGCGCCAGCGACTTCGGCAAGGATTTCGCGCTGCAGGACCCCGCCGGCAAGACCCGCACGCTGGGCGACTTCAAGGGCAAGGTGGTGCTGATGTTCTTCGGTTACACGCATTGCCCGGACGTCTGCCCGACCACCATGGTCGAGCTCAAGCAGGTGATGGAGCAACTGGGTCCCGATGCCGACAAGGTGCAGGTGCTGTTCGTCACGGTGGACCCGGACCGCGATACCGGCGCGCTGCTGGGCCAGTACGTGCCGGCCTTCGACGCGCGCTTCCTGGGCCTGCGCCCGGCTGACGAGGCCGCGCTCAAGCAGGTGACCAAGGACTTCAAGGTGTACTACGCCAAGGTGCCGGGTTCCTCGCCGAACAACTACACGATGGATCACTCGGCCGGCAGCTACGTATTCGACCAGAACGGCCAGCTGCGGCTGTTCATCCGCCACGGCCAGGGCCCGGAGCCGATCGCCCACGACCTGAAGGCGCTGATGTCCTGATGTCCTGACGGACGTGCCGGGCGTGCGGCGGCGATGCCGGCACGCCGGGAAACAAAAAGGCCGGTCAATCGACCGGCCTTTTGCTTGTTGCGCTTGCAGCGTGTTACCAAATGGGCGCAGATCACGCAAATGCCGCCAGCGCACCCTTCATCTTCTTCATCGCGGCCGTCTCGATCTGGCGGATGCGCTCGGCCGACACGCCGAATTCGTCGGCCAGCTCATGCAGCGTGGAGCCGCCCGAGCCGTCGTCGTTCACGTCCAGCCAGCGCGCTTCGATGATGCGGCGGCTGCGCGGGTCGAGCTTGCTCAGCGCCTCTTCCAGGCCTTCAACCTGCAGCCGGTCGTTGTGCTTGGCCTCGATGACCTTGGTCGGCTCGTTGTGGTTGTCCGCAAGGTAGGCGATGGGGGCGAATTCTTCCTCGCCATCGTCGATCTGGCCTTCGAGCGCCATGTCGCCGCCCGACATGCGGGTTTCCATCTCCATCACTTCCTCGGGCTTCACGTTCAGCTCGCGTGCAACGGCTTCGATCTGCTCGGGCGTGAAGGTATGCGCACCCTGCTTGTGGCTGCGCAGGTTGAAGAACAGCTTGCGCTGGGCCTTGGTGGTGGCCACCTTGACCATGCGCCAGTTCTTCAGCACGTATTCGTGGATCTCGGCCTTGATCCAGTGCATCGCGTACGACACCAGACGCACGCCCTGCTCGGGGTCGAAGCGCTTCACGGCCTTCATCAGGCCGATATTGCCTTCCTGGATCAGATCGGCGTGCGGCAGGCCGTAGCCCAGGTACTGGCGGGCGATCGACACGACCAGGCGCAGGTGCGACATCACCAGACGGCGGGCGGCATCGACGGAATCGTTGTCACGAAGGTCGCGGGCCAGCCTCAGCTCTTCCTCGGGGGTAAGCATCGGAATGCGATGAACCGCCTGGATATAGCTGTCCAGATTGCCCAGCGTGCCCGGGAACGTCAGCGCAAGGCTGTTCGCGGCAGCACTCTGGGGCGCCGTCGGCAGACGGCGGGAAACTTGGTTTTGATCGGCAGACAGGACTGCGTTCACTATGACTCCTTTCGCATCCGGCGGTGGGTTGCCGGTGTGTCCCGGAAGGACACCGCATTGCAACGCATATTAGCACTCGAACCGGACGAGTGCTAAGTTAGAGGGCCGATAGGGTTGATAGTTCCGTCACATCGAGGCCGCAATCCCGATAGCATCCGATCGTCGTTGGCTTCGGTTCGCGCCCGAGTCCCCACAAGGCCTGGCGGGTAGCGTGCGCCCGACAGGAATATTAGAGAAGGCGAAGGTCAATCGGTTTCCGACGAATTCACTGCAAATTCGGGATGGTGAATTGCGGCATTCGCTACACTGAAGTTGTTTTCCAGCCGCATTGCACCATTCCTTGGAGACGTTTCCATGTCTGCTATCGAACACTTGCTGAAGCCGCACGTGCGGGATATCGGCGAGTTCACCGTCCGCCGCCTGCTGCCCGCCGCCACGACCCAGACCGTCGGGCCGTTCATTTTCTTCGACCACATGGGCCCCGTGGAAATGGCGCCGGGGCAGGGCATGGATGTGCGCCCGCATCCGCATATCGGTCTGGCCACGGTGACATACCTTTTCGAAGGCGAGATCATGCACCGGGACAGCCTGGGTAGCGAACAGGTGATCCGGCCGGGCGACGTGAACTGGATGACGGCTGGCACCGGCATCGTCCATTCGGAACGTTCGCCGGATGCGGCCCGCGAGGCAGGCCCGCGCCTGCATGGCATCCAGACCTGGGTGGCACTGCCGCTGGCCCATGAGAACGATCCGCCGTCGTTCCACCACCATCCGGGCGCAACGCTGCCCAAGCTGGAACTGCCCGGCGTTCGGATGACGGTGATTGCCGGCGATGCCTTCGGCGCTGAATCCCCGGTGCGGGTATACAGCCGCACGCTCTACGTGGCCATCGAGATGGATGCCGGCGCCAGCCTGGTGATTCCGGCGGAACATGTGCAACGCGGCGTCTATCCGGTGGACGGCAACCTGGAAATGGATGGCGAGACGCTGCCCGCCGAGCATCTGGTGGTGTTGACGCCGGGCGAGCCGGTGACCATCACGGCGACCATGCCGTCGCGCGTGATGCTGCTTGGCGGCGACCCGACCGACGGCCGCCGCTTTATCTTCTGGAACTTCGTGGCGAGCAGCAAGGAGGCCATCGAGCAAGCCAGCCAGCGTTGGCAGGACGACCAGTTCCCCCACGTGCCCGGCGAAACGGAGCGCATCCCGCTGCCGGTGCGGCGTTAGGCCGCAGCGCGGCCGACTTGCCCCCGCCGCCTATCAGCGCGCTGGCCGGGTTGGGCGATCAGAGCGGGCTGGCCCAGGCCACGCGCGTGGCCTGCCGCAGGCAATCCTTGATCGTGGCGATCTGGGTGGCGATGGGGGCGGGCACCGGCTCGGCGCCATCGAGCACCTTGCGGATCCAGGCCGCCGTGTCGGCCACGTCGGTGCCGGCCGGTAGCGCCGGCACTTCGGCGATGGAACCGCCCACCGGGTCCACCATCGTGCGCTGATGCCCGTCGTGCAGCCAGTCGATGCGCGTGGTGCGGCGGGCATCGGCCACCACCTCGCCCTCGGTGCCCCGGCCCAGCAGCACGTTGGCCGGCTCGTGCGAGAAATAATCGGTCAGTGTTTCGCGATATTCGGGGTGGGTGTAGCTGTACAGACGCAGGGCTTCGGCCGGCGTATGGGCGCCCACCGGCTGCAGCATCTTGACGATCGTGTGCGACGAATTGCGCAGGCCGATGATGGCGCGCTTGTCGAGCAGGGCCGACAGCGCGGGCGACAGCACGTCGATAGGCAGCACGGCCAGCGGGTTCGTTGCCGCACGCAGCTGGTCCTGCGCGGCCTGGGTGGTGGCGCACAGCGGCACGCCCAGCGCGTCGAACAGGGCCATGCTGGTCACGCGGCCGTGGAACGCGCGCACGCCATGCACCAGCGTCGGCACGCCATCGCGCGCCAGCAGCATCGCCAGCAGCGGCACCAGGTTGGGCTGCTTGCGCGCGCCGTTGTAGCTGGGGATCACCACCACGGGCTTGTCGGGCGGCGCCGCCAGCGGCTGGCAATGCTGGTGCGCGGCTTCAAGCATGCCGGCCAGTTCGTGCGGGGCCTCGCCCTTGATGCGGTACGCCATCAGCACCGCGCCCAGTTCAATGTCGGAAACGCGGCCTGCCAGCATGGCGTCGAACAGCGCCTGGACATCCTCGCGCGGCAGCGCGCGGGCGCCGTTGACGCCGCGGCCGATTTCCTTGATGTACTTTGCCGCCAAAAATGGCGAATCTGCTGCTGTGGTCATGATGACTGCCGGAATCGTGGGGGTGGGGTTCATGATAGCCCACGATTGCCGCCGGCAATGGGTCCCACCGGGCCTCAGGCGGCTTCCTGCAGCGCCGGGTTGCGCTGCTTGCGGTACAGGAAGTCCAGCACGGCCGTGCGGCAGGCGTGATAGGTCTTGTCGTCGGCCAGCGCCACGCGGTCGCGCGGTCGCCGGATATCGACGCTGACGATCTCGCCGATGGTGGCCGCCGGGCCGTTGGTCATCATGACGATGCGGTCAGCCAGCAGCACGGCCTCGTCCACATCGTGCGTGACCATGACGACGGTGCTCTTCGTACGCGCCACGATCTTGATCAGTTCGTCCTGCAGATGGGCACGGGTCAGCGCATCGAGCGCACCGAACGGCTCGTCCATCAGCAGCACCTTGGGCTGCATCGCCAGCGCCCGGGCGATGCCCACGCGCTGCTTCATGCCGCCCGAGATCTCGTGCGGATACTTGCCTTCGGCGTGGGTCAGGCCCACCAGCGCCAGCGTGTCGTGCGTGCGGGCCTTCAGCTGCGCCTTGCTCTCCGTGGCGCCGAACACGCGCTCCACGCCCAGGTGGACGTTTTCGAAGCACGTCAGCCAGGGCAGCAGCGAATGGTTCTGGAAGACCACGGCGCGCTCCGGCCCGGGCCCGGCGATCTCGCGCCCGGCGCAGATCAGCGCGCCGGCGGTGGGCGTGGTCAGCCCGGCGATCAGGTTCAGCAGCGTGGACTTGCCGCAGCCCGAATGCCCGATCAGCGTGATGAACTCGCCTTCCGCAACCGACAGGTTGATGTCGCGCAATGCCACAAACGGGCCCTTGCGCGTCTTGAACGTCTGGCCGACGTGTTCGATGCTGACGAATTTTTCCATGACGGGGCTCCGATCAGGTGTTGCCGTAGCTGAAGCGGCGCGCCAGGGCCAGCAGCAGGTGCTCCAGCACCAGGCCGACCACGCCGATGATGAAGATGGCGATGACGATGTGCTCGACCTTCAGGTTGTTCCACTCGTCCCACAGCCAGAAGCCGATGCCGGTGCCGCCGGTCAACATCTCGGCGGCCACGATCACCAGCCACGCGGTGCCGATGGATAGCCGCACGCCGGTCAGCATGTACGGCAGCACGGCCGGGAACAGCACGCTGCGGAAGATCTTCCATTCGGACAGGTCCAGCACGCGCGCCACGTTCAGGTAGTCCTGCGGCACGCGCGTCACGCCCACCGCCGTGTTGATGATCATCGGCCAGATCGAGCAGATGAAGATGGCCCAGATGGCGGCCGGGTTGGCGGCCTTGAACAGCAGCAGGCCGATGGGCAGCCAGGCTAGCGGCGACACGGGCCGCAGCAGGCTGATGACCGGCGCCGCCATCGCGTTCAGGAAGGCGAAACGCCCCAGCAGGAAGCCGGCCGGAATGCCGATTACCGCCGCCAGGCCGAAGCCCGCCGCCACGCGCGCCAGCGACGCCAGCACGTTCCAGCCGATACCCTGGTCGTTCGGGCCGTTGCGATAGAACGGATCGGCAAACAGCGGCACGGCGGCATTCCACGTGGCACCGGGCGTCGGCAATGCCGGGATCAGCGTGGCGATGCCGTGCCAGACCAGCAGGAACAGCACGAAGCCGGCCAGCGGCGGCACGCACTTGAGCACGAAGCCGGCTACGGCCTCGCGCCGCGCGGCCTGCTTCGCCTGGATGGCAAGCTCCTGGGCGCGGCGGCGCGTCTGTTCCTTGGCTTCCGTATCGAGGACATCGGCATCCATGGCGGCTCCTTGCGGAGTAGTGGGGGTAACGGCAGGGGCGAGGGCATTCACGGCAGGCTCCTTTCCAGAGGGCGATCAGGTCGCGAATAACGCGTGCGGGGTCAGAGGGCGCCGGCTTTGATCTTGAAGCCGTCGGCGTAGGCCTTCGGGTCCTTGGCGGCGTCCCAGGTCACGCCGTCGATCAGCTTCGCGGTCCGGAAATCGCTCTTGGGCAGCGGCACCTGCGCGGCGGCGGCGGCCTGCTTGAACACGTCGATGCGGTTCACCTGCCTGGCCACGGCCAGGTAGTCGGGGTGGTCCTTCAGCAGGCCCCAGCGCTTCTGCTGCGTCAGGAACCACATGCCGTCCGACAGGAACGGGTAGTTGGCCAGGCCGTCCTGATAGAACTTCATCGAATCGGGGTCGTCCCAGGTCTTGCCCAGGCCGTTGCTGTAGCGGCCCAGCATGCGGTCCAGGATGATGTCCATGTCGGTGTTGACATAGGACTTGGCCGCGATGGTCTCGGCGGTCTTGCGGCGGTTCGAGGCCGATGCATCGATGAACTTCGATGCTTCGAGGACGGCCGCCACCATCGCGCGGGCCGTGTTCGGATTTTTCTGGACGAAATCCGATGTGGTGCCCAGCACCTTCTCGGGATGATCCTTCCAGATGGCCTGGGTGGTTTCGGCCGTGAAGCCGATCTTGTCGGCGATGGCACGCGCGCCCCACGGTTCGCCCACGCAGAAGCCGTCCATGTTGCCCACGCGCATGTTGGCTACCATCTGCGGCGGCGGCACGGTGATGGCCTTGGCGTCCTGCATCGGGTTGATGCCGTTGGCGGCCAGCCAGTAGTAGAGCCACATCGCATGCGTGCCGGTGGGGAAGGTCTGCGCGAACACGTACTCGCGCTTTTCGCGGGTCATCAGCGCCTTCAGGCTGGCACCGTCCTTGACGCCCTTTTCCGCCAGCTTCTGCGACAGCGTGATGGCCTGGCCGTTGTGGTTCAGGTTCATCAGCACCGCCATGTCCTTCCGGGGCCCGCCGATGCCAAGCTGCACGCCGTAGACCAGGCCGTAGAGCACGTGCGCGGCATCGAGTTCGCCATTGACCAGCTTGTCTCGCACGGCCGCCCACGACGCCTCCTTGCTCGGCGTGATCTTGATGCCGTACTTCTTGTCCAGGCCCAGCGTCGACGCCATGACCACCGACGCGCAGTCGGTCAGCGGGATGAAGCCGATCCTGACTTCGGCCTTCTCGGGCGCATCGGAGCCGGCTGCCCAGGCACCGCTGCGCACCAGCGGATCGACCAGCGTCATCACGCTGGCGCCGGCAAGGGTGGCCAGCGCGCGCCGGCGGCCGTGGCTGGCCGGAGCGCGGTCGGCGGCCGCGTTGTCGGCGACGTTGGGCTTGGCAATCTTGAGGCGAGAGGGCATTGCGATGGCTCCGAGAAGAAAAAAGGCGTCCCGACCGCAGCCCCAGGCTTCAACAGAAGCCGGGAGGTGCGGTGCAGGACGCCGTTGTCCGATGCCGCGCGGGCCGTCGTTGGCGCGCGTGCATGCATGTTGTGGTTGATACCGGGCACTACAGGGTGATGCCGGCCGTCGTTGGCCTTGCCAGCCATTACGCAAGCGTCATGCCATGCCCGTTGCGGTGCACAACACCGTGCGGCCGGCGGCGCTTTTCACCAGGCCGAGGCGCCACGCGTGCGGACGGTGCACGCGGGGGCCTGCGGCGCAGGTCCCCGGGAGCGGAAAGTCAGCGCGAAACCGTGCGGGGAAGGCGGCGGGTGGCGGAACTGGTGCAGCGCCGCGCCCGCGCATGCACCGGGCTGGTGTGGGGGAGGGAAGCGGGAGGAAGGTGTGGCGGAACGTATGGCGGAAGGTCTGGACAGGCGTCAGCCCATCACGTCGATCACGCGCTGGGCGGCTTCCACGAGCTTGATGCCACGCTCCATCGCCATCGAACGCAGCCGCTTGTAGGCCTCGTCCTCGGTGATGCCGCGCGACTCCATCAGCAGGCCCTTGGCGCGCTCCACGGTCTTGCGCTCGGCCAGCTTGAGTTTGGTGGCGTCCAGCTCGGCGCGCAGCTGCTGGTCGAGCTCGAACCGCGCATAGGCCACGTCCAGCACGGTCTTGACGCGCTCGGCGCGCAGGCCGTCGACGATATAGGCCGTGATGCCGGCCGACAGCGCGGCCTTGATGCGCTGGGAATCGTCGTTGTCGGTGAACAGCACGATCGGGCGCGGCGCGTGCTGGGTGGACACGCAGACATGCTCGATGGTGTCGCGGGCGGCCGATTCGGACGCGATGATGACCAGGTCGGGCAGCGTGGCCGCGATCACATCGGGCAGCCGCAGGTCGGCGTCCACGGTCTGCACCGTCGTGAAGCCGGCCTGCGCCAATCCGGCGCGGATCGTCTCCACATTGAGCGGATCGGCGTCGTGCGGGTCGCGCACCAGCAGGATGCTCAGGGTGCGGGAGCCTGCGGCCGGCGGTGGACTGGCAGGTGGGGGCGAGGTGCGGCGGTTCATGACGGTCGCTTGGTTGCACTGCAATATGCAAGATTCGCGCCGGGGTTGCCTGCACTGTATGCCACCGTACGCCGGGTGTATGCTTTGCCCCTGCCGCGCCCCCGGTTTCCGCATCGAAACCGGGGCACGCCGAATGCACCGGCGCGGCGTCCCATCAAAAAGAGAAAGCAGGAGAGTTTGGATGACCGAGTTCGTATTCGCCCCGCAGGCCCCCGTCGGGGTGCCGGTCCGTGGCAGCAGCGCTAGCTTCCCCGTGCGCCGGGTCTATTGCGTGGGCCGCAATTATGCCGCGCATGCACGTGAAATGGGCTCGGACCCCGACCGCGAACCGCCGTTCTTCTTCTGCAAGCCGTCCGACGCGGTCAGCTACGTGCCCGACAACACCGAAGGCACGTTCCCGTACCCGCCGGGCACCGGCAACTGCCACTACGAGGTGGAGCTGGTGGTGGCCATCGGCAAGGGCGGCAAGGACATCCCCGTGGAACAGGCCGCCAGCCACGTCTACGGCTACGCCATCGGCCTGGACATGACGCGCCGCGACCTGCAGAACGAGTCGAAGAAGACCGGCCGCCCCTGGGAAACCGGCAAGGCGTTCGACAAGTCGGCACCGATCGGCCCGATCGTGCCGGTGTCCGCCATCGGCCACCCGGAAAAGGGCGCCGTGACGCTGGCCGTGAACGGCGTGGAAAAGCAGCGCGGCGACTTGTCGGACCTGATCTGGTCGGTGCCGGAAATGGTGTCGTACCTGTCGAAACTGTTCGAACTGCAGCCGGGCGACCTGATCTACAGCGGCACGCCCGAAGGCGTGGGCCCGGTGGTCAGGGGCGACGTCATGCAGTGCCACGTGGCCGGCGTGGGCGACCTGACCGTCAAGGTGGTCTGAGGCCATGCTTGCGCTCCACAGCTACTTCCGCAGCTCGGCCTCGTTTCGCGTACGCATCGCCTTGAACCTGAAGGGGCTGCCCTACGACTACAAGGGCGTGCACCTGCTCAAGGGCGGCGGCATGCAGCTCAAGCCCGAGTACCGCGCGCTGAACGCCGACGGCGTGGTGCCGACGCTGGTGGTCGACGGCCGTCCGCTGATCCAGTCGATGGCCATCATCGAATACCTCGACGAGACCCATCCCGAGCCGGCACTGCTGCCGAAAGACCCGTTCGAGCGCGCCGTGGTGCGCGGCCTGGCCCAGGAAATCGCCTGCGAGATCCATCCGCTGAACAACCTGCGGGTGCTCAAGTACCTGAAGCACGAACTGAAGGTATCGGACGAGGCCAAGGACGGCTGGTACCGGCACTGGATCGAGCAGGGCTTCGCCTCGCTGGAGATCAACCTGCAGCAGCTGGGCCGTGTGGGCCGCTACGCATTTGGCGATACGCCGACGCTGGTGGACCTGTGCCTGGTGCCGCAGGTGTTCAACTCGCAGCGATTCAACGTGGACCTGACCCCGTTCCCGACCATCGCGAAGATCCACGCCAACTGCATGGAACTGGAAGCGTTCCAGAAGGCGGCACCGGCCGCGCAGCCCGATAGCGAGTAGGCTTCGGCGGTTCGTTTTGGCCAGCAAAGAAAAACCCCGGCGTAGATGCCGGGGTTTTTCTTGTCAGAAGTGGAACGCTGCGAGCTGCCGCCTTCGCTTGCTTGCAGGAGAGGGATATCGCCGGGAACGGTGGTTCGAGACTTCGCTTGCCTCGGATAGCGCATCGAGCACTCTCCGATATGTGCCTGCAGTGCCGCCCATCGTTCTGTACGTGGCCAGCGCATGTCGGCTCAGCAAGGAGCGAAGCTTGCACCAGTGATCGGTGGCGCGGATATGGTTGGCGACCTTGGGAGATATCCAGCCGGCGATCCAACTGACCCTTTCCATTGCCGCACTCAGACTTGCAACGGTATGCCGAGGTCGGCGGGGAATAAAGCCTACGTTGCCATGAAGGTCGAACTCTGGACATGCCCAGAGGGCCTCGTGGTGGCCAATCCTGTTTCGGATATCCCGGACGCGCGCCAGCAATCTCACGAGGCGTTCACGAAAGTTCTTCGAACCATGCGGTGTGAGCGCGGTCTCGGGCGCATAGGGAAATGCCTGCCGAAGCACGATCGCCTGGAGGTCGGGGGGATGCGATGGATGCCCCAGACCCTTGACCAGCTGCTCCCAAAAGCCGAAGGAAAGGCCCGCCACGATATCGTCTGGCGTGACGGCGGTATCGCCCCCCCGGCTACCTTTCTTCTTCGCGATAGCCGCTTCTATATCCTGCTGGGTTCGCGGGGACAATCGATGATATGCATCAAGCTTGCGGTCGCCAGAACTCGCCATGCAATCGCGTCTTGTCATCCAGGGGGCGCTGTCCGTACCCCCGCAGTACTGTGACAACGCGCGATGCAGTGCATTGCGGAGCGCGACTTCGAAATCGCCGAGGATAGGCAGCAGTGCCGCGGAGACGGCCTGATTCCAGCAGTAAGCGCCAATCAGGTCCTTGTACGAGCGTGTGGAAAAAAATCTCTCGACCGCCGAGAGTCGCGGTACGGCGAAGTGGTGCAGCATCCAGACCCCAAATTGCTTTTCTTCTTCCCTGTCACTATACTCGCCAGCGAGACAGGGGTTTTCCAAGCAATTGGTCGTGCCCTTGTATTTTGAGGAGGAGCCCCGCGTCAGCGGGGCTTTGCCTTTGCAGGGCCGGAACGCCGGCTGGGTATCACCCCAGCAGCGCCTCCGCGAACTCCTCGGCCTTGAACGGCTGCAGGTCTTCCACTTTCTCGCCCACGCCGATGAAGTACACCGGCACCGGGCGCTGGCGGGCGATGGCGGCCAGGATGCCGCCCTTGGCCGTGCCGTCGAGCTTGGTCACGATCAGGCCGGTCAGGCCCAGCGCGTCGTCGAAGGCGCGGGTTTGTGCCAGGGCGTTCTGGCCCGTGTTGGCGTCGATCACCAGCAGGCATTCGTGCGGGGCCGTGGGCATGGCCTTGCCGATCACGCGCTTGACCTTCTTGAGTTCTTCCATCAGGTGCAGCTGCGTGGGCAGGCGGCCGGCGGTGTCGGCCATCACGATGTCGATCTTGCGGGCGCGGGCGGCGTTCACGGCGTCGAAGATCACGGCCGCCGGATCGCCGCTTTCCTGGGCCACCACGGTCACGTTGTTGCGCTCGCCCCAGATGGTCAGCTGTTCGCGCGCGGCGGCGCGGAAGGTGTCGCCGGCGGCCAGCAGCACCGACTGGTGGTAGCTCTGGAAGTGCTTGCAGAGCTTGCCGATGCTGGTGGTCTTGCCCGCGCCGTTCACGCCGGCAATCATCATCACCAGCGGCTGCTCGCGGCCCAGCTCCATGGTCTTTTCCAGCGGCTTGAGCAGTTGCACCAGCAGATCCTTCAGCGCGGCCTTGACGCCTTCGGCGGTCTCGATGCGATCGCTCTTCACGCGGCGGCGCAGTTCGCCCAGCAGGTACTCGGTGGCTTCCACGCCGGCATCCGACATCAGCAGCGCGGTTTCCAGTTCCTCGAAAAGGGCTTCGTCGACCTTCACGCCGACGAACAGCACGCCGATGTTGCGGCTGGTCTTCGACAGCCCGGCTTTCAGGCGTGACATCCAGCCGCGCTTGGCCTCGGCCGTCTGCGCGGGCGGCGGCACCAGTTCCAATTCCTCGACCACGGGCGGCTCATAGGCAACCGGGGCGGGCGGGGGCGGCGGCACCTGGGCCGGCACGGGCACAGGCACCGGCACGGGCACCGGGGCTGGTGCAGGCGCCGGTGCGGGCGTGGGCATCGGCACGGGGACCGGAACCGGCACCGGGATGGGAACAGGCGCCGGCACAGGAGCGGGCGCAGGAGCGGGGGCAGGAAGTGGTGCGGGCGCAGGGGCCGGCGAGGGTACCGGCGCGGGCGAGGGTGCGGGCGAAGGCGCAGCCGCGGGCGGCTCGACGGGCGCGGGAGCCGGCTCGGCCTTGCGCTTCTTCCAGAAACTAAACATTGGGAAAGGGGTCAATACCCCGGTAGAATCAATCGCCAAAATTCTAGCAGACGGGGTCGCATGAACCATTGCGCTGACTTGTCCCAGGCGGGCGCCGCCCGCATTGCATCGCCGTCCACCGGCACCGCCAGATTCTCGCGGCGCCTTCTTTCCACCCTGATCGTCGCCTCGCTTGCCGCCCCGCTGGCGGGCACCGCCTGGGCGCAGGCCAAGGGCGAGACCGCTCGCGCAACCACCCCGCAGGGGCCGCCTTCCGGCATGGCCACCGCTGGCCAGGTGGGCCAGACCGAGGCCGGCACCACGGAATTCCGGCTGTCCAACGGCATGCGCGTGATCGTCAAGGAAGACCATCGCGCGCCCACGGTGGCGCACCAGATCTATTACCGGGCCGGCGGCAGCGACGAAGTCAGCGGCACCACCGGCGTGGCGCACATGCTCGAACACATGATGTTCAAAGGCACGCCCAAGGTGCCGATCGGCGAGTTCTCGCGTCAGATCGCCTTGCTGGGCGGCCGCGAGAATGCGCTGACCAACCGCGATTTCACGCTCTACTACCAGCAGATCGCCAAGCAGTACCTGCCGAAGATGATGGAGCTGGAGGCCGACCGCATGGCCAACCTCATCATCAAGAAGGAAGAGTTCGACCGCGAGATGAAGGTGGTGATGGAAGAACGCCGCCTGCGGACCGACGACTCCCCGCGCGGCAAGGTCTACGAACAGCTGCTGGCCACGGTCTACACGGCCATGCCGTACCGGCACCCGGTGATTGGCTGGATGGACGACCTGGTCAACATGCGCGTGGAAGACGTGCAGGACTGGTACAGGACCTGGTACGTGCCGAACAACGCGCTGCTGGTGGTGACCGGCGACGTGAAGGCCGACGAGGTGCGCGCGATGGCCGAACGCTACTACGGCAAGCTCAAGGCGCGCCCGCTGCCGCTGCGCAAGACACAGCTCGAGGCGCCCCAGCAGGGCATCAAGCGGATCTGGGTCAAGGCGCCGGCCGAGAATCCGTACATCGTGCTGGCCTACAAGGTGCCGCGCCTGCATGACGTGGAAAAGGACGTCGATCCGTATGCGCTGGAGGTACTGTCGGCTGTGCTGAACGGCTATGACAACGCCCGCCTGACGCGCGAACTGGTGCGCCAGCAGCGGCTGGCCGACGACGTGAACGTCGGCTACGACAGCATCAACCGCAACGAATCGCTGTTCGTGCTCGACGGCACGCCGGCCAGCGGCCACACCACCGAGGAAATCGAGAAGGCGCTGCGCGAGGAACTGCAGCGCATTGCAAAGAGCGGGGTGTCCGAGGAAGAGCTCAAGCGCGTCAAGGCGCAGGTGGTGGCCGGACAGATCTACAAGCGCGATTCGGTGTTCGGGCAGGGCATGGAAATCGGCGTGGCCGAGATTTCGAACATCTCGTGGCGCCAGATCGACCGCATGCTCGACAAGATCAAGGAAGTCACGCCGGCCCAGGTGCAGGCGGTTGCCGCGAAGTATTTCAGCGACGACAACCTGACCGTGGCCACGCTGCTGCCGCAGCCGATCGACCCCAACAAGCCCAAGACCGCCGCGCCCGAAGGGCTGCGCCACTGAGGACAGAGTCCAAGGAGAAACAATGTCCCTGTCCGCCATGACCATTGCATCCCCACGTCTGCTGCGCCGCCTGGCTGCCGCCGCATGCGGGGCGGCCGCGCTGCTGGCCGGCTCGGTTGCCCATGCCGCCATTCCCATCGAAAGCTGGACGGCATCCACCGGCGCCAAGGTGTTTTTCGTGCCGAGCCCGTCGATTCCGATGCTCGACGTCGATTTCGACGCCGGCAGCCGCTATGACCCGCCCGGCAAGTCGGGCCTGGCCACGCTGACCGCGGCGCTGCTCGACAAGGGCGCCAACGCGCAGGATGGGCAGCCCGCCCGCAACGAGGCGCAGATTGCCGACGCCTTTGCCGATACCGGCGCCGATTTTGGCGGCGCAGCCGGCGGCGACCGGGGCGGCATCGGCTTGCGTACGCTGACAGCTTCGCCGGAACGTGAGCAGTCACTACGGCTGGCGGGGCAGCTGATCAAGGCACCGGCCTATCCCGATGCCGTCGTGGCGCGCGAGAAGCAGCGCCTGATTACCGCCATCCGCGAGGGCGACACGCGCCCCGGCGTGATTGCCGACAAGACGCTGTCGAAAGCGATCTACCCGAGCCATCCGTATGGCGTTTCGGCCACGCCGGAATCGGTGGGGTCCATCACGCGCGATGACCTGCTGAAGTTCTGGCGTGACAATTACACGGCCAGGCGCGCGGTGGTGACCCTGATCGGTGCCATCGACCGCAAGCAGGCCGAGCAGATTGCCGAGGATATGACGCGCGGACTGCCCGAGGGCACCCCGGCACCGAAGCTGCCCGACGTGCAGATGTCGATTCCGGCCAGCGAGAAGCGCATTCCGCACCCGGCGCAGCAGGCCAGCGTGGCCATCGGCGCACCAGCCATCGCGCGTGGCGACCCCGATTACTTTGCCCTGCTGGTGGGCAACTACGTGCTGGGCGGCGGCGGTTTCAGCTCGCGTCTGACCGATCAGGTGCGCGAGAAGCGTGGGCTTACCTACGGCGTGGACAGCTTCTTCGCGCCGTCCAAGCAGGCGGGGCCGTTCAGCATCACGCTGCAGACCAAGAAGGAAAACACCGACGAGGCGCTGGGGCTGGTGCGTCAGATCCTGGCCCTGTATGTGGCGCAGGGCCCGACCGATGCCGAACTGAAGGCCGCCAAGGACAACCTGGTCAATGGCTTCCCGCTGCGCATCGACAGCAACCGCAAGCTGCTGACCAACGTGGCCAACATCGGCTGGTACGGGCTGCCCCTCGACTATCTGGATACCTGGACCGCGCAGATCAACAAGGTGACGCGGGACCAGGTGCGTGCCGCCTTCCAGCGCCACGTGCATCCCGATGTCATGGCGACGGTCATCGTCGGCGGCCCGGAAAAGTGATCTTCGGGCCGGATCGTTGGGCAGGACACGCCATGGCCCTGTGCCGGGGCGTGGCAGGCTCTACAATCACGGCATGAATCCGCAATCCCGACCTTCGCCCGCACCGCGCGGGCGAACTTCTCTGTCCCGCCAGGCACCGGCCCAGGTGCGCATCATCGGCGGCCGCTGGAAACGATCGCTGCTGCCAGTGCTGGAAGCCGAAGGGCTGCGCCCTACGCCCGACCGCGTCCGGGAAACGCTGTTCAACTGGCTCGGCCAGGATCTGGCCGGCCTGGTGTGCCTGGACCTGTTCGCAGGCTCGGGCGCGCTGGGATTCGAAGCCGCCTCGCGCGGCGCGGCCGCGGTGACGATGGTCGAAGCCAATCCGCGCGTGGCCAAGCAACTGCGCGACAACCAGTACAAGCTCGACGCTTCGCAGGTGCGGATCGTCCAGGCCGATGCATTCGCCGCGGCCGCACAGATGCCGGCCAGCGGTTTCGACGTGGTGTTCCTGGATCCCCCGTTTGCCGAGGACTGGATCGGACCCGCTCTGGAGCACGCGGCGCGCCTGACCAGGCCGGGCGGCGTAGTCTATGTCGAGTCGGACAAGGCACTGATCGGCGCCGATGCGCCCGTGCCGGCGTCGCTGGAAATCATTCGCCAGGCCCGCGCCGGCGCCGTGCATTTTCACTTGCTGCAGCACCGTATCGGCAACGGGGCGGACCAGTAAACCCGCATCGTCAGATGATGCGGGTCATATGACGACTGCCTGGCGGGGTGCCGCGCCGGGCAAGCGTTTGCGGCCTGCTGCGATGCGGCAAAAAGGCCGGCCGGCCGGACTTCCAAAAGCTGCGTTTGGGGTTACACTACGCCGCTGCTGTTTGTCCAACGCCCGTCACGCAGGCAGTATTCGAGAGCGGCCCCGGCATCGCGGGCCGGCAACGGGCAGCCCCAAAGGAGGAAACATGGTCGTCGCCGTCTATCCCGGTACTTTTGATCCCATGACCCGGGGACACGAGGATCTCGTCCGTCGTGCGTCGAATATCTTCGACGAACTCGTGGTCGGCGTGGCGCACAGCCCCAACAAGCGCCCGTTCTTCTCGCTCGAAGAGCGCATCGGCATTGCCCGCGAGGTGCTTGGCCATTATCCGAATGTCAGGGTCGAAGGCTTTTCGGGCCTGCTCAAGGATTTCGTGCGCAAGAACAATGCGCGCGTGATCGTAAGGGGCCTGCGCGCGGTGTCGGATTTCGAATACGAATTCCAGATGGCAGGCATGAACCGCTACCTGCTGCCCGATGTCGAGACGATGTTCCTGACGCCGTCCGACCAGTACCAGTTCATCTCCGGCACGTTCGTGCGCGAGATCGCCGTGCTCGGCGGTGATGTCAGCAAGTTTGTCTTCCCCTCAGTGGAACGCTGGCTTCAGGAGAAGATCGGCAAACCGGAATAAAATACGGGCTTCGATTCCGCCGACGTGGCCAGTCCGGGTGCGGGTGGGATCGCTGGAAGGAACCATCATGGCGCTACTGATCACCGACGACTGCATCAATTGCGACGTTTGTGAACCCGAGTGCCCGAACGAAGCCATCTCGATGGGGCCCGAGATCTATGAGATCGACCCCAACAAGTGCACCGAGTGCGTCGGCCACTTCGACGAACCGCAATGCCAGCAGGTCTGTCCTGTGGCCTGCATTCCGAAGGATCCGAACCGCATCGAGACGCACGAGGTGCTGATGCAACGCTACCGGCTGCTGACAGCGGCCAAGCATGTGGCCTGAAGCCGGAGACACATCCGGCCACTTCGTTCCGGCCCCACAAAGCAGACAGGCAGAAACGAAAAACCCCGCACGACCGCAAGGTCGGCGGGGTTTTTTCATGGCGCCTTGGCGCGCGCCGGTCTAGCGGTTCGTGTGCAGTTCCATCATCGCGCGCTCGCTCTCGCCGCGCGCCAGGACGCCGAGCGGGCCCATGCAGCGGTCGATCGCTTCATCGATCGCCTGTTGTTCTTCCTTGCGTGGCGGCTTCAGCACATAATTGACCACGTCCTCGCGCCCCCCGGCGGAGCCGCCCGGTGTGTTGCGGGGATGGCCCACCCCAAGGCGCAGGCGCCAGTAGTCCTGCGTGGTCAGATGGGCGGAGATGTCCTTCAGGCCGTTATGGCCGCCCGAACCGCCGCCGCGCTTGAGCTTGACCGAGCCGGCCGGCAGGTCCATCTCGTCGTGCGCCACCAGGATCTCGTCGGGCAGGATCTTGTAGAAGCGCGCCAGCGACACCACGGACAGGCCCGAGCGGTTCATGAACGTGGACGGCTTGAGCAGCCAGATGTCCTGGTCCCACAGCCGGGCGCGGCCGGCCAGGCCGTGGAAGCGGCCTTCCACGCGCAGCGTGGTGCTGCCCACGCGGGCGAGCTGGTCGACCAGCCAGAAACCGGCGTTGTGGCGGGTGGCCTCGTATTCCGCCCCGGGATTGCCGAGGCCGACGATGAGCTTGATCATGGGCTGAAAAAAGCGAAAAAGCAGGCGTGAAAGGATACGCGAAAACCGCGTACGAAAAAAAACCGCCGGCGAACCGGCGGTCTTTTCGTGAAGCGCGGGCAGCTTAGGCAGCCGGCGTTTCGCCTTCGCCTTCAGCGGCTTCCGACGACTGGGCGCCAGCCGGCAGCGAGATGCTGGCCACGGCCGGGTTGTCGTCACCGTGGGTGATGGCGGTCACGCCCTTCGGCAGCTTCAGGTCCGACAGGTGGATGGTCTGGTTCAGTTCGGCTGCGGCCAGATCCACTTCGATGAACTCGGGCAGGTCGGCCGGCAGGCACGACACTTCCAGGTCGTTCAGGATGTGGTTCACGATGCCGTGGCCCAGCTTCACGCCAGGAGCGGTTTCCTGGTTCATGAAGTGCAGGGGCACCTTCACGTGGATCTTTTCCGTGGCCGACACGCGCTGGAAGTCAACGTGCAGCACCAGCGGCTTGAACGGGTGCATCTGGAATGCGCGCAGCAGAGCCTTTTCAGCCTTGCCAGCCACTTCCAGGTCCAGGATCGACGAGTGGAACGCTTCCTTCTTCAGGGCGTGCCACAGGGCGTTGTGATCCAGTTCGATCATCTTCGGCTCGGCGGCGCCGCCGTAGATGATGCCGGGGGTCTTGCCCGAATTGCGCAGGCGGCGGCTCGCACCCGTTCCCTGTACGCTACGCTCGAAAGCTACTACTTTCATGTTCAACTCCAGATGTGAAGAAGGCTGTCCGCGACCAGACAGCCTCGACTGACGATACGACACTCAAACCGTACCGCATGAATCACATTGGCCACCCTGAGGTGGCCAATGCGGTAAACCCAAAATTCTAGCAGGCTTTTGCCCGTCCTGCGCTTGCTTACCGATCAGTGGTCGGCAAACAGCGACATGATCGAGTCACCCTTGACGATCCGGGTGAAGGTCTCGGCCAACAGCGGGGCGGTCGAAACCTGGCGGATCTTGCCGGACTGGCGGGCTTCGTCGGACAGTGGAATCGTGTCGCAGACCACCACTTCGTCCAGCTCCGAAGCGGCGATGCGGGCAGCGGCGCCGCCCGACAGCACCGGGTGCGTACAGTAGGCAAACACCTTCAGCGCGCCACGTTCCTTCAGCACCTGGGCGGCCTTGCACAGCGTGCCGCCGGTATCGATCATGTCGTCCATGATCACGCAGTTGCGGCCGGCCACTTCACCGATGATGTTCATCACCTCGGACACATTGGCCTTGGGACGACGCTTGTCGATGATGGCCAGGTCGCAGTCGAGCTGCTTGGCCAGCGCACGGGCACGCACCACGCCGCCGACGTCCGGCGAAACCACCAGCAGGTCGCCGTAGTTCTTCTCGCGCAGGTCGCCCAGCAGAACCGGCGAAGCGTAGATGTTGTCGACGGGGATATCGAAGAAGCCCTGGATCTGGTCGGCGTGCAGGTCCATCGTCAGGACGCGCTCCACACCGGCGACTTCCAGCATGTTGGCCACGATCTTGGCCGAGATGGCCACGCGGGCGGAACGCGGACGGCGATCCTGGCGCGCATAGCCAAAGTAAGGCATGGCGGCGGTGATGCTGCGTGCCGAGGCGCGCTTGAGCGCATCGACCATCACCATCAGTTCCATCAGGTTGTCGTTGGTCGGCGCGCAGGTGGACTGCAGCACGATGACGTGCTTGCCGCGAACGTTTTCCTGGATTTCTACCTGGACTTCACCGTCGGAGAAACGGCCGACCAGAGCTTTGCCCAGCGGAATGCCGAGGTGCTGTACGACAGCCTCCGCGAGTTTAGGGTTGGCATTGCCGGTAAATACCATCAAGCCTTCGACGCTCATTCGGGGCACCTGTCTTGCTGCTGGGGGAGCTTTGCGCCACCGGCCAGCGCCGGTAGCGATATCTGCATGTCCGTCTGGACACTATAGGAAGTAATGGCAGGGGAAGAAGGATTCGAACCTTCGAATGCCGGAATCAAAATCCGGTGCCTTGACCAACTTGGCGACTCCCCTACACAACCTTTAACGTCTGTCGCCGAACCGAACTTTACTTCAGTACTTCGCCAAACGAAAACCTGCTATGCGAACGTTGCGAGCGGGTGGTGAGACAAACTTTTCACACACCTGCCATCCCAATCGGACGGCAACCTTTCCATCACCTTCCGCGCATCCTGCTCGTCTTCGAAACGGGCAAATACGCAGGCTCCGGAACCGGTCATCCTTGCATGCGGACTATATTGTCTCAGCCATTCAAGGGCTCGGGCAACTTCGCCGAACTTCGCTGTTGCTATCGCTTGCAAGTCGTTGCGACCGAAAGCGAATTTGTTTGTGCAAGCAGCGAAGTCCGCAACTATAGAGATCGGGGAATCCCTTGTCAAGCGTTCATCCGAAAAAATTGCGGCAGTCGGTACATGCTGGCGCGGATGGATAACCACGAACCAGCTCTCGGGCAGTGCCACGGGCGTCAGTTCCTCGCCCACGCCTTCGGCGAAGGCGTTCTGGCCGAACACGAAAACGGGCACGTCGGCGCCCAGCGCAAGACCGATGCGCATCAGTTCTTCGCGCGGCACGCCCGCGCCCCAGAGATGGTTCAGCGCCAGCAGCGTGGTGGCCGCGTCTGACGATCCGCCACCGATGCCGCCGCCCATCGGCAGGATCTTGTCGATGGCGATGTCCGCGCCGAAGCGCGTGCCGCAGGCCTGCTGCAGCGCGCGTGCCGCGCGCACCACCAGGTCGGTATCGGCGGGCACGCCGGGGATGTCCGTGACCCGCGCGATCACGCCGTCGTCGCGGCGGTGAAAGTGCAGGGTGTCCGACCAGTCGATCAGCTGGAACACCGTTTGCAGCGTGTGGTAGCCGTCAGGGCGGCGGCCCGTCACATGCAGGAACAGGTTGAGCTTGGCCGGCGCGGGGCAGTTGCGCAGTTCGGTGGGTGGCAGGGCGGTGCCTGCGGTCATGGCTTGCGTCATTGTTCGGATTTGGGATCGATCACCAGCCGCACGGACAGCGGCGCTTCGTTGCCGTCGCGCGCCATGTCGATGCGGCGCGGCTGGGCGGGAGGGGCAGGGGTGCCTTCGGGCGCGTCCTGCCAGGTCACGTAGCGCACCGTCCAGCCGCTTTGCTTGAGCGTATCGGGCCGTCCGCTGGTGTCGCGCGTGACGCTGGATGGCGCGCCGGGCGCGGGCCGCGCATGCAGCCAGTCGCGCATGCCGGAGACCGGCAGCGAGAAGCCCAGCGCCTGCTCCATCAGGCTGTCCACCTCGGGGGCATTGCGCGGTTTTTCGTTGGGCAGGTCGAGCGTGGCGCCGGACGGGGTGCTGGTCACCACGGCCAGCGTCTGACCCAGCGGCGAGATCAGGTCGAGCCGCACGTTGCGGCCCTGTTCCTGCCAGCGAAAGCTGCCTTGCACGCCCTCGCTGCGGCCGTAGCGCGTGTAGTTGGCGGCGAAGCGCCCGGTGTAGTGCTCGCTGCGCGCGGTCTCGCTGGCGTCGAAACTGCGGGATGGCGTGATGGTGCTGCACGCGGCAAGCCAGAGCGGGGCGGCCACGCAGAGCAGGGCCAGGCGTCGGGATCGGAGCATGTGCAAGATGTCGGGAGTTGGACGGCGTTCGATGTTCGCTGGCGACACAACGCGGTGGCCGGGGCGATGGCCTGGCACCGGATGGATCGCCAGAAAGCAGCGCCCGGGCGCGGGGCCCGGGCAGCCAGACAAGATACCAAATGCGGGCTACTTCGACAGCGATACGCTCTGGTTGTAGCGGCGCAGCGTGTCGACCAGCGTGGGGTTCTCGGGCTCCACCTTGGCCGCCTCGGTCCACGTCTTGCGCGCTTCCTCGTGCTGGCCCAGTTGCCAGAGCACTTCACCCAGGTGCGCGCCGATCTCGGCTTCGGGCGCCTTGCTGTAGGCGGTCTTCAGCAGGTCGGCGGCGGGCTGCAGTTCACCCTGGCGATACTTGACCCACGCCAGGCTGTCCATGATGTACGGATCGTCGGGCCCCAGTTCCGATGCGCGTTCAAGCAGCTTGCGCGCCTCGGGCAGGCGCTCGTTGCGATCGGCCAGCGAATAGCCAAGCGCGTTGTAGCCCTGCTTCTGCTCGGGCTGCAGTGCGATGACCTTGCGCAGGCCCTTTTCCATGCTGTCGTAACGCTTTTCGCGTTCGTCGAGCATGGCCAGCTCATAGAGCCAGTCGGCATTCTCGGGCTCGACCTTCACCCGTTCGTTCAGCACCTTGCGCGCGCGATCGTAGGCCTTGGCTTCGAGCAGTGCGCCCACTTCGGCCTGGCGGATCGCGGTCATGCGCTGGGCGCGCTGCAATGGATCGGAAATATCCTCGGCATCGGCCAGCAGGTCGCCGAACACGGCCTGGGCGTCGTCGAGCTTGCCCATGCGCGCCAGCAGCTGGCCGCGCTTGGCCTGCGCCGCGGTGGCCAGGCGGCCGTCCTCGATCCTGTCGAGCCATCCGATGGCCGCCGGGTAGTCCTTCTTTTCCTCGGCGATCTGGGCCAGGTACTGGTACGCGATGTCGGGGCTGGCAGCCGGCGACTTCTCGGCCATCTGCAGGTATTCCTTCAGATAGCGTTCGGCGTCGTCGTAGTTGCGGGCCTGCAGGCTGGTCAGTCCCAGCGCCAGCGGCACGCGGGGGTCGTTCGGGGCCACCTTGCGCAGCACCTCGAATTCGGCGCGGGCGGCTTCCATGTCGTTCTTCTGCAGATACAGTCGCGCCAGCGTGATGTGACCATTGACCGACGAAGGCGACTTGGCCAGGAACCGCTTGAGCACCTCGATCGACTTGTCGGTGGCCGACTCGGCCTGCAGTTCGGCCGCCATCAGTGCGGCGGGCTCCAGGTCGGGCTTGATGCGCAGCGCCTGGTCCAGTTCGGCCAGCGCGCCGGCATTGTCGCCGGCGGCCTCGCGCGCACGCGCCAGGGCCAGATGCGTTTCGGCCAGCTTCGCGTCGTTGGCCGTGATGCGCTGGAGCACGCCCACTGCGCCAGCCGGATCGCTGGTGCGGGCCATCTGCTGCTGCATCAACAGGATCGCTTCGCCGCGATGGTTGGCCGGGGCGGCTGCCAGTTGCTGCACCAGCAGCGGTTCGGCGTCTTCCCAGCGACCATTGAGCACCAGCAGCGTGGACAGGACCTGTCGCGCCGCGGGCGACTTCGGTGCCAGGTCGGCCCAGAGGCGCGCCCCGTCGAGTGCCTGCTGCGCGACGCGCGCATTGAAGGCGATTTCCGTGGCCCGTTGCGCCAGGCGCGGATCGCGCGTTTCGCGCGCCAGGTCCATGTAGGTGCGGTAGGCCGGTCCCACCAGCCCGCGCTGCATCGAGATTTCGGCAGCCAGCACGCGGTACAGGATGTCCGGGGTCAACGCGACGTTCGGCAGCGGCGTGCGTGGGGCCTTGGCGCCGGTGGACGGCGCAGGCACTTCGATGACTTCGTCATCGTCCTGCGCGACCGTTGCCGGGGCGGCGTGGGCCAGCGATGCAAACGCCAGGCACGCGGCCACGCCCAGGGCGCGCGCATGGCGACGGAAACGGAAAGTGTTCATCTGGATGGGTTCCGGGCGCATGGCTTGAGAGGGCAAGATTTTGTCCGGCATGAAAGCAAAGCTCCGGCGCACGGGGCGTGGGAATGGATGGGGGCATTGTAGCCTGCCGCTACAATGCGCTGCTTGCCCCGCGGGGCGATTACGTATGGGAACCCGCACATGCAGGCCTGGCGGCAGGGAATTCCCTGCGTCATTGGAGCGCAAAAGCCGTCCATAGGTTCTGCGAGGTTGGGAAAGCGGGGCCGGATTCCGGCCGAAAATCACGGGGTGCCATGCCAGAACTACCGGAAGTCGAAGTCACGCGGCGCGGTTTGCTGCCGCACGTGGTGGGGCGCCGCATCGTCCAGGTGACCGTGCGTCATCGCGGACTGCGCTGGCCCGTGGAGCCCGAACTCGAGGCGCGCCTGACCGGCCGCGTGATCGGCCGCATCGAACGGCGGGGCAAATACCTGCTGCTGGAATGCCTGCCGGCGCCTGCTGGCGGGCGAAGCCCGGGGCCCGAAAACGATTCGCCCGGCTGGCTGCTTGTCCACCTGGGCATGACCGGCACGCTGCGTGTGTACCCCGACGCGCCGCCGGCAGGCCCCCACGACCACCTCGACATCGCACTGGCACCGGCCAGCGCCCCGGGTGGCGTGCAAGACGGCTCCCTCATGGTGCTGCGCTTCCGCGACCCGCGCCGCTTCGGCGCGATCATCTGGACCCCGCTGGCCGAAGCGGCGCTGTCCGAACACCCGCTGCTGCGGCGCCTCGGCATCGAGCCCTTCGACCCGCGTTTCGACGGCGGGTGGTTCCACCGGCTCACGCGCGGCCGCTCGGTGGCGATCAAGCAGGCGCTGCTGGCCGGTGAGATCGTCGTCGGCGTGGGCAACATCTACTGCTCGGAAAGCCTGTTCCGCGCGGGTATCCGTCCCACCACGCCGGCGGGCAAGATCAGCCTGGCGCGGTACGACAAGCTGGCCGCCGCCGTGCGGGAAACGCTGACCGAAGCCATTGCGCGGGGCGGCAGCACGCTGCGCGACTTCGTGGGCAGCGACGGCAGCAGCGGTTACTTCCAGCTCGACTGCCTGGTTTATGACCGCGCAGGCGAGCCATGTCGCGTTTGCGGCACACCAATCCGGCAGATCGTCCAGGGCCAGCGTTCCACCTTCTACTGCCCGCATTGCCAGCACTGAAACTGTCCCCCGGAACTGCCGTCCGGCGTTGTTGAGCCGGCAACGGCCGGCGCTGGCTGGCACGGCGCCGACCATGGCAATCCGATGGCGAAACCTTGTCGCAATACATTGCCGATGGGTCGGCGCAACACTCCGTGCACAGAACCGTAACAAGGGACGTGAATTCCACAAAATGTGTCCGGAAACCTGTATCGTGTGCCCAGTCATAAAAAGTTACAAAAACGGCCGGATTCGCCCCCATGACAACGGCGTCCGGCGAAGACGAGTGGCTTCGGGTCCGCGGGTCAACGGACAAGCCCGGTGCCAGTCGTGCAGTACGCGCCCAACACCATAAATCCAAGCCGACACAGCGAATCACTCATGACGAGCCTCGCCCAACAATTCGAACAATATGGCGCCTGGAGAACCGGGGTCCTTCAGTCACTCGCCGAATTCCAGTCCTGGCTGCAACAGTACGACTTGCATGACGCCACCGCGGACGACCGCGCCCAGCGCATCCAGAGCGTGCTCAAGAGCGACCGCCTCAAGGTGGCGTTCATTGCCGAGTTTTCGCGCGGCAAGAGCGAGCTGATCAACGCCATCTTCTTTGCCGACTACGGTCGCCGCATCCTGCCTTCGTCCGCCGGACGGACGACGATGTGCCCGACCGAGCTGCGCTACGACGAGCACGAGCCGCCCTGCATCCGGCTGTTGCCGATCGAAACGCGCCTGCAGGACGCCTCGACGGCCGACTTCATGGAGCCCGGCTCGTCCAATTCGCACTGGACCACGGTGCCGCTGGACCCGTCGTCGCCCGAGGGCATGCTGGCCGCTTTCCAGCACGTGGTGGAAACCACGCGCGTGACGCCGGCCATGGCCGAATCGCTTGGCCTGTACAACGAGAACGACCCCGATGCCGCCTATTCGGTCGATGCCGACGGCATGGTCGAGATCTCGCGCTGGCGCCATGCGGTGATCAACTTCCCGCATCCGCTGCTGCGCCAGGGCCTGGTGATCCTGGACACGCCGGGCCTGAACGCGATCGGTACCGAGCCGGAACTGACGCTGCGGCTGATTCCCGATGCGCACGTGGTGGTGTTCGTGCTGGCCGCCGATGCCGGCGTGACCAAGAGCGACCTTGCGCTGTGGCGCAGCCACGTGGGCGCAGGCCATCGCCGGGGCTGCCTGGCCGTGCTCAACAAGATCGACGGCCTGTGGGACCCGCTGAAGTCGTCGCCCGAGATCGCGGGCGAGATCGCGCGCCAGGTTCGCACCACGGCGCAGACGCTCGGCATCGAGGAGCGCCGCGTGTATCCGGTGTCGGCGCAGAAGGGCCTGGTGGCCAAGGTCACGCACGATCAGCCCATGCTGGTGCGCAGCAACCTGATGCAGTTCGAGAACGTGCTGTCCGACCAGCTGATTCCGCGGCGGCGCGAGATCGTGTCAGACCAGGTGCATCGCCTGGTGCAGGAGATGTCGCGCGGTGCGCAGCAGCTGCTGCAGAGCCGCCGGCGCGATATCGTCGAGCAGCTGTTCGAACTGCGCGGCCTGCGCGGCAAGAACCACGCGATGGTCAAGCACATGCTGATGCGCGTGCAGAGCGAAAAGGAAGAGTTCGAGCAGAGCATCGCCAAATTCCAGGCGCTGCGCCTGGTGTTCGGCCGCCACAGCGCCGACATCATCAAGAGCCTGCAGTTGCGCGACGTGCGCCGCACCATGCGGGACAAGCGCGAGCAGATGAAGGAGCGATTCTTCTCGCGCGGCCTGCGCGAAGACATGGAGGCGCTGTTCGGCCAGCTTGCCGGGCTGATCCAGGACGCCGACCAGAAGATCGCCGGCCTGCACCAGCTGGTGGACAGCATGTATCGCCGCTTCAACGCCGAGCATGGCTTCACGCTGCCGTCGCCGATGCAGTTCGTGACGTCGCGCTACGCGGCCGAACTGCAGGAGACGCTGGCGCTGGTCAACGCGCACTTCGGCACCGTCAACATGCTGACGCGTTCGCGTCCGCAACTGGTCCAGAATGCGTTTGCGACGATGGCCAGCCGCGTGCTGGAAAACTTCCGCGACCTGAACCGCGACATCGAGATCTGGCTCAAGTCGGTGATGACGCCGCTGGAAGCGCAGGTGCGAGAGCACCAGAAGCAGCTGCGCCGCCGCGTGGATTCGATCGAGCGCATCCACGAGGCCACCGACACGCTGGAAAGCCGCATCGCCGAACTGGAGGATGTGCTGAACGGCCTGGACGAGCGCAGCACCCGGATCGAATCCTTCACGCGCAAGCTGGTGGAGGTCCCCGTCCAGGCTGCGGCCCGCGCTGCATAGCCGTTCCGCCATCGTTGGTATCATGTGGCGCCGCCTTCGAGCGGCGCCTTTTCTTTTCCAGACTCCCGCAATGCCCCGCAAGCCTGCTCCCGTGCCCGTGCTCCACGACGAAACCGCCGTACCTGCCGATTTCGGCATGCGTGTGGTCGCATGGCAGCGCCAGCATGGCCGGCATGACCTGCCGTGGCAGAACACGCGCGACCCGTACCGCATCTGGCTCTCGGAGATCATGCTCCAGCAGACCCAGGTGGCGGCCGTGATCGAGTACTTCCGGCGATTCGTGTCGGCGCTGCCCACCGTGGCCGCGCTGGCTGCCGCGCCGGCCGACGAGGTCATGGCGCTGTGGGCCGGCCTGGGCTACTACTCGCGTGCGCGCAACCTGCATCGCTGTGCGAAGGCCGTCATGGAAGACCACGGCGGCGTGTTTCCCACCGATCCGGCCGTGCTCGTCACGCTGCCCGGCATCGGGCGCTCGACGGCGGCGGCCATCGCCGCGTTCAGCGCGGGCGTGCGCTCGCCCATCCTCGACGGCAACGTCAAGCGCGTCTTTGCGCGCGTGTTCGGCATCCACGGCTACCCCGGCGAACGTGCCGTCGAGACGCGCATGTGGGCGCTGGCCGGCCAGGCGTTGCCGCCGGCCGGACCGAACCAGGCCGAAGACATGGTGGCCTATACGCAGGGGCTGATGGATCTGGGTGCGACGATCTGCTCGCGTGGCAAGCCGGCGTGCCTGGGCGATGCGGACAGCTGCCCGCTCGCGGTGGACTGCGTGGCGCGCCGGGACGGCCTGACGGCGCTGCTGCCCACGCCCAGGCCGCGTGCCGCGATTCCCGAGCGCAGCACCGTGATGCTGATCGTGCGCCATGGCCGCGATGTGCTCGTCAACCTGCGGCCCGACAGCGGCATCTGGGGCGGGCTGTGGAGCCTGCCGGAGATCGCCGTGGACAGCCTGCCGTTCGACGCGGAAGCCGCCGAGGATGCCGCGCTGGAGACGGCGCGGCAATTCGGCCAGCCCGTGCGCGCGCATCTGGCTGGCGAACTGACGCACGTTTTCACGCACTTCCGGTTGTTGATCCGTGCGGTCCGCGTGGACCTGGACGCTGCAACGCGGCCCGCCAACGGCGATATGGGCCAGGCGCGGCGCTGGCTGTCGCTGGACGACCTTGACGCGCTGGGCACGCCGGCACCCGTGCGGCGCCTGCTGGAAGACCAGGCGCGCATCGGACTTTTCTGAATTTCTGAATTCCCGAGTTTCCGGCGTTCTGACGATCGGTGCCGTCAGACGATGTGGTGCTGCCGCATGTAGCGGTGGACGATTTCGATGCGCATGCCGGCATCGGGCAGCGCCATCAGCATCTGCTTGGCCTTGAGCGGCACGGGCAGCAGTTCGCATAGCCGGTTGGCCACCCAGGTCGGGTCGTCCCAGAGATAGGGTTCGGCAAACGGCAGCCGGGACTTGTCGGGCTGTTCGCTATGCACCGATGCCACGATGCGGCGCAGCGCCTCCAGGCACTCGCTCAGCAGCTCCAGCTTGCAGTCGATGACATCGTCGGGCAGCACTTCGGCCTGGGCCACCAGCAAGCCGTCGTCGCGCGTGGCATGGGACAGCACGCGGAAGCGCCGCCGTCCGCGGGTCTCGATCAGCAGCACGCCCAGCTGCTCCATGTTGCAGTCGACGATCTGCGCCAGGCAGCCGATTTCCTCGGGCACCGTTTCGTGGCCGGCACGTGCGACTTCCTCGCCGCTGGTGATCAGGCAAACGCCGAACGGCGTGCCATCGCGCATGCAGTTGCGCACCATGTCGACGTAGCGTTTCTCGAACACCCGCAGAGGCAGGCGGCCGTCGGGGAAGAGTACCGTGTTGAGGGGAAACAGTGGCAGCGCCTCGATGATGGCGCCCGGGGATGCGGTGTCTGGGGGGAGTGTCGACATGCGATTGGCCGCTCCAGTGGCGGGACGGCGCCGGGGCCGTTCCCTCAAGCCCGCGTGTCAGCCGGCCGGGGCCAATTCGCGGTGTCTGACCAGCACATTACCATGGGCCCGGAAATAGTTGGCGAGTCGTTCGGCAATGAACACCGACCGATGCTGGCCGCCCGTGCAGCCGATGGCCACGGTCAGGTAGCTGCGGTTGTCCGCAATGAAACTCGGCAGCCACTTCTCGACATAGGCACGAATGTCCTCGGCCATGGCCAGCACCATCGGCTGGCTCTGCAGGAAGTCCGCCACCGGCGCGTCGCGGCCGGTCAGCGGGCGCAGGGCCAGATCGTAATAGGGGTTTGGCAGCGAGCGCACATCGAACACCATGTCCGCGTCGCTCGGCACGCCGTGCTTGAAGCCGAACGATTCGAACAGCAGCGTGAGCGACTGGCCGCTGGCGCTGTCGTTGCGAATCAGTTCCTTGACCCAGCTGCGCAGCGTGTTGGTGCGCACATTGCTGGTATCGATGCGATGGGCGGACTCGGACAACGGGCTGAGCAGCCCGCGTTCCATTTCGATGGCTTCGATCAGCGATGTACTGACCGTTGCGCCCGGTCCGCCCGGCCCGGCACCTTCCGGGACGCCCAGCGGCGCACCGTCCGGGCCTACGCCGACGCGGGTCGACAGCGGGTGGCGGCGGCGCGTCTCCGAATACCGCTGCACCAGCGCATCGGTATTGGCCGTCAGGAACAGCACCTGCACCTGATGATGGGCGGAAAGCTCGCGGACGGTGTCCGGCAGCCGCGCCAGCGACTCGCGGCTGCGAATGTCCGTGGCCACGCCAAGATGGGTATAGCCCTGGTCGGCCAGATAGGCCGTGAGTTCGGGGATGAACTGGGCCGGCAGGTTGTCGACGCAGTAGTAGCCTGCATCTTCCAGGACGTTCAGGGCGACCGACTTGCCGGAGCCGGAAATTCCGGTGATGAGAATGATCCGCATAGCGACGCAAGGATAGCACCGCAAGGTAACCGCGTCATGACAGCTTGTCCCAGACAAAAATGGCGAATCGCAGAGGATTCGCCATTTTCCGAGGGAACATTGCCCGGATCGGGCCGCGTAACGGTTTGTGAACCCCGGAGTGATGAAACCCGGCGTTGCGAACCGCGCCGATCAGGTTGCCGGCTTGGCCGACAGGCACTCGCTCTGTGCCTTCTTGTATTCGTCGCCCTTCTTGCCCTTGTTGGCCTTGGCGCACGCGGCCATCTTTTCCTGCTGGGTCTTCGGCTCGGCGGCGGGGGCGGGGCCGCTGGCCGACAGGCACTCGCTCTGCGCCTTCTTGTATTCGTCGCCCTTCTTGCCCTTGTTGGCCTTGGAGCAGGCCGCCATCTTTTCCTGCTGCGCGGTCTTGCCAGACTTCTCGGCAGCGGCCGGAGCCGAGGCGCCCTGGGCAAACGCGGCCGTGGCGAACAGGGGGGTAACCAGCAAACACATCGCGATCAGCTTTTTCATGCTTCTCTCCTGGCTGTGGAAACACATCGTGGCCGCGCGCCATGCGGGCGTCTGGCGGAACCTGGGCTCGGCGCCCATTACAGCACAAAACGGCGGCCGCCCGCAGTTCGTTGACGAAGGGCGATGCCAGGCTTGTAAGCAAATGAAAAACGCCCGCGAATGAAGCGGGCGTTTGCAGACGGGCGCGGCAGCGGCTCAGAGCAGGCGACCCTGGCCGCGCGATACCACGTCGGCCTGCATGGCCGCGCGCTGGCGGTCCATGAAGTCGCGCAGCGTGTCGATGCCGCGCAGCCGCAGGATCGTGTTGCGCACGGCGGCTTCGACCAGAACGGCCAGGTTGCGGCCGGCCGCCACCTGGATCTTCACCATGTGGATCGGCAGGCCCAGCACGTCGAGGTACTGGGAATCGAGCGGCAGCCGTTCGAATTCGCCATCGTTGCGGCGTACCAGCTGCACCACGAGCTTGAGCTTCATCTTCCGGCGCACCGCCGTTTCGCCAAAGATCGTCTTGATATCGAGCAGGCCCAGGCCGCGCACTTCGAGCAGGTTCTGCAGCAGCGGCGGACAGCGGCCTTCGATGAAGTCGGGGCCCAGCCGGACGAAATCGACGGCATCGTCCGCCACGAGGCCGTGGCCGCGCGAAATCAGTTCCAGGCCCAGCTCGCTCTTGCCCAGGCCCGATTCGCCCATGATCAGCACGCCCATGCCGAGGATGTCCAGAAATACCCCGTGCATCGTCACGCGCGGCGCGGAGATGCGCGACAGGTAGAGGCGCAGGTGATCGATCACGGCCGCCGAGGACACCGGCGTGGTGAACAGCGGGGTCGACGAGCGCGTGCAGCGCAGTTCAAGGTCGGGCGGGGGCTCCATGCCGTCGGCCACCACCAGGAACGGCGGCTCCAGCAGGATCAGTTCACCCATCTGGCGCTTGCGCGGTTCGTCGTCCAGACGTTGGTAATACTGGATTTCTGGCTTGCCGAGCACCTGGATCCGGTTCGGGTGGATCAGGTTCAGGTGGCCCACCAGATCGGCGGCGGAAGTGGCTTCGCGGGCGAATTCGACGTCAAAGGCCCGGTCGGCACCTTCCAGACCGGCGACCCACGACAGTTTGATGTCGGCTGCGTTGTCGTCGAAGATCGACTGCGAGGTGACGCCGGTGAGTTCCATGCGGGATGCTTTCTACGAGGGGGGCGGTATGGCTTCAGGCGGCCAGCCAGGCCGGCCTGTGGATCGTCACGGATGCCATTCGGTCAGCAACTGGTGGACGGCTTCGGGCGAGGGCAGCGTGGCCAGGCCTTCGCGCATCTCGCGGTCCGACAGCAATTGTGCGATTTCCGAGAGAATTTCGAGGTGCTGCTGGGTGGCCTGTTCGGGCACCAGCAGGAAAATCAGCAGAGAGACCGGCTTGCCGTCGGGCGATTCGAACGGAATCGGCTCGGCCAGGCGCATGAAGCCGGCCAGCGGCTGCTTCAGGCCCTTGATACGGCCGTGCGGGATGGCGACGCCGGCACCCAGGCCGGTCGACCCCAGCGATTCGCGGGCGAAAAGGTTGTCCGTGACGGTGGCGCGGGCCACACCATGGTTGTTCTCGAACAGGAGCCCGGCTTGCTCGAAGACCCGCTTCTTGCTGGTGACGGTGACGTCGAGATGGATGTTGCCGGGTGGCAGCAATTTGGCCAAACGATTCATGGGCGATGCACGAGAAGTCAGGTTGGCGATACGGCGCACAAATGCCGTCCCGCCGGATGGGGCAATTCAGGATATCGAGTGCTTGGTGGACGCCCGCATTGGAACGTCCGGCTCATTATAGAGCAGGGCCACAGCGCGCTTGTGCACTGCAGCGCCGGCGCCGCGGGTGGTGCCGCGGATTGGCCGGCCGGATTGCCCACCCGGATATTGCCGCCGGCGCCCGCATGATCTTCCGTCACGCGGCCTGCCGTTCGGATTACCGGGACCGTTCTGCCTGTCGTTCTTGTATGGCGCAGCATACACCGAGCCGCGCAAGATGCGAACACCCCCGGCGAATCAATTGGTTTCGGCCGTGGTGCGAAGGTAACGGAGAATTTCAGCCCCACGCGGGCGCGTGCCCATCAAAAAAGCCGCGCAGATGCGCGGCTTTGCTCTCTTCCTGTCAGTCCTTTCGGGGACGCTGACGTCCGCCTCAAGGGGCAGTTAAGGATTTGCCAGCCTATTGTTGCTGTAGCTGGGCTTCAGCCATCTGGTACTTGACCGCTTCCCGGTCATGACCCTGCACGCGGTCCTTGTAGCGGATCACCTGCCGGTCGAGCTTGTCGACCAGACAGTCGATCGCCGCGTACAGGTCTTCATGGTGCGCTTCGACGAAGATGTCCTTGCCCTTGAGATGCAGATTGATTTCCGCGTACTGACGCTTGTCCTTTTCCTTGTGGTTGTCGACAGATAGCAGCACGCTCACGCCAATGACCTGATCGAAATGCCTGACAATTCGCTCCAGTTTCGTTTCCACATACTCACGCAGCGGCGGCGTGATGTCGAGGTGGTGTCCACTGATCTTGAAGTTCATAGCGCTTCTCCTTCTGAAAGAGCCGCACCAGGCAGGCGGTTGCGGCTCGGCTACAAAGACTTGCGGAGATTGACTGCGGGGATCTTCAGTGCTTCGCGATATTTGGCCACCGTGCGGCGTGCGACCACAAAGCCCTGTTCGCCCAGCAATTCGGCGATGCGGCTGTCGGAAAGAGGATTCCTGGGTTCTTCGGCTCCTATCAGTTGCTTGATCAGCGCGCGGATCGCCGTGGAAGAGGCCGCGCCGCCCGTCTCCGTGGAGACGTGGCTACCAAAGAAGTACTTCAACTCGAAAGTACCCATTGGCGTGGCCATGTATTTGTTCGTGGTCACCCGGGAAATGGTCGACTCGTGTAAACCGAGTGTATCGGCAATTTCCCGCAAAACCAAGGGCCGCATCGCTATTTCGCCGTGCGAAAAAAAGTTCTTCTGACGCTCCACAATTGCCTGCGCCACACGCAGGATCGTGTCGAATCTTTGCTGGATGTTCTTGATAAGCCACCGCGCTTCCTGCAGCTTTTGCTGCAGTCCCGCAGCCCCCGCTTCGCCTTTTGCACCGCGCAAGATCTGCGCATACATGTCGTTGATGCGCAGGCGCGGCATCACATCCGGATTCAGCTGGGCAATCCAGCCGCTGCCGCTCTTGCGCACGAACACGTCCGGCACCACGAAATCGGCCTCGGGGCGGCTGTACGCATGCCCTGGGTACGGCGCCAGCGAGCGGATCAGGTCATGCGCCGCCTTTAGTGCAATTTCGTCCACCTGCAGCGCTTTCTTGAGGCGCGTGTAATCCCTGACCGCCAGCAGTTCAAGATGATGATTGACGATGGACAGCGCCAGTTCGCGCTGCGGATGCTGCAACCGTTTCAATTGCAGGCTCAGGCATTCGGCGGCATTGCGGGCGCCAACGCCCGGCGGATCGAAGCTCTGCAGCAGCGTCAGCATCGCCTGCACTTCTTCCACCTCGAATTCGAGTTCTTCGGGCAGTTCGGTGCAGATTTCCTCGAGTGACGCACTCAGGTATCCGTCGTCGTCGAGCGATTCGATCAGGAAGATGGCCAGGCCCTTGTCGCGCGCCGAAATCTTGAGCGGCGTCAGCTGTTCCATCAGGTATTCGCGCAGCGTAGGGTCCGCATCGCGCAACTGCATCGGCGTCTTTTCGTCTTCGTCGTTCTGCGGACGGCGCGCGAAGTCGTCGAGGCTCCAGTCGTTGCCATAGTCCTCGCCACCGGAATCGCTGAAGCCTTCTTCCTCGCCGCCGGACGCATGTTCGCTGCGGTCGTCGCCGTTGGTCTGCGGTTCGGACGGTGCCGGCGCCGGGGCGCTTTGCAGGTTGACGGAGCCGTCGGCCGCCACGCGCAGCGGGCTTTCGATCCAGTCGTTCTCGCGTTCCAGCAGCGGGTTTTCCGTCAGCGCCTGTTCCACCTCCTGTTGCAGTTCGAGCGTGGAAAGCTGAAGCAGCCGGATGGACTGCTGCAGTTGCGGCGTCAGGGCCAGATGTTGGGAGAGGCGTAGCTGAAGCGAAGGTTTCATGCGACCTATTCTATGCGCATCTTTCCGTTGTTGGAACGGAATTTGCTACAACCTATCGCTTCGGCTTCGTGATCGGCAACGGCTTTGAAATAGCCGTAGGCAAGTGCGGTAAAAATGACCTGCCGATGACCTGCCGAAAACCTGTCGGCAGTGTGGCCGCGGAGGCGGCCGGGCCTTACATGCGGAAGTTTTCGCCCAGGTAGACGCGGCGTACCGACTCGTTGGCGATGATTTCCTCGGGCTGGCCGGCGGCCAGCACGGTGCCTTCGCTGATGATGTACGCGTGGTCGCAGATCCCCAGCGTTTCGCGCACGTTATGGTCGGTGATCAGCACGCCGATATTGCGCGCCTTCAGGAAGCTCACGATGCGCTGGATTTCGCCCACGGCGATCGGGTCCACGCCGGCGAACGGTTCGTCGAGCAGGATGAAGCGCGGCGACGACGCCAGCGCGCGCGCGATTTCCACGCGGCGCCGCTCGCCGCCCGACAGCGACAGTGCCGGGTTGTTGCGCAGATGCGCGATCTGCAGGTCGTCGAGCAGCGAATCCAGGCGGCGTTCGATCTCGGCCTTGGGCAGTGGCTTGCCGTTTTCCACCTGCAGTTCCAGCACCGCGCGGATGTTCTCTTCCACGTTGAGCTTGCGGAATACCGACGCTTCCTGCGGCAGGTACGAAAGGCCCATGCGGGCGCGTTCGTGAATGGCCAGTCCGCTGATGTGCTCGTCGTCGAGCACGATGTCGCCTTCGTCCAGCGCCACCAGCCCCACGATCATGTAGAACGACGTGGTCTTGCCGGCGCCGTTGGGGCCCAGCAGCCCCACCACCTCGCCGCTTTTCACATCGAGCGATACGTCCTTGACCACCGTGCGCGTGCCGTAGCGTTTCTTCAGGTGACGCACGACCAGCGTGCTGCTGTCGGTGCGGACGGCGGATGCGGAGGACGTGGCAGAGGCGGTGAGCGTGGCGGAATCGTTCATCAGGACTGGCTGGAGGTAAGGCGTTAAGGCTTGGGCGCGGTGGACGGCTTCAGATCCAGCGGTGCGCCCGCAGCGGCGGGGGCGCTGGCGTCCGAGCGCGGCGACAGCACCGCGCGCACGCGGCCCGACGTATTGCCGGCCGTGGTGTTGTTGTCGCCGCCGGTGGCGGTGTAGTACTCGTTGCGGCTGTCGTAGGTGATCACGGCGCCGCGGATCTCGTCGATGATCTTCGCGCCCACGCCCGACACGCGCGCCGCGCGGGCATGCCCGATCAGCTTGTTGATCTCGGACTTGCCGTCGTATTCGATGCGGTCGCCCCAGCCGTCGATGTACTCGTCCACGCCGTCGCGCTTCTGGCGGATATACGCCTGACGGCCGGGCTTGGACGTGGCGATGGCGTACTGGTAACCCTCGGGGTCGGTGCGCAGCTCGGCCGCGTCGGACTTCAGCACCATGGTGCCCTTGGTCAGCACCACGTTGCCGGTGAGGGTGTAGATCTGCTTGACGTCATCGTAGCTGGCGTTGTCGGCCTCCAGCACCAGCGGCTTGCCCTGGTCGGCGCGCTCGGCAAAGGCCGGCGCGGCCAGCGTCAGGCCGAGGGCGGCGATGGACGCCAGCAGGGCGGGCGCGAGGCGGCGACAGGGCGATGTCGTCAGGGATGCAGTCATGTTTGGCGAATGGTGAGATAAAGACGGCGGCCAGGATGCGCCGGAGCGTTTGCGTCCCCCGGGGTCACTGGGTCCTGGCCTGCCCCTGCGGCGGGTTCATGATGATGGTGCCGCGTACGTTGCCCAGCAATTGTACTTCGCGGGTGACGTTGTTGAAGATCATGCCGTTGGCCGTCATGACCGACGGGCCGCGCGTCAGCTCCACCGCCTTGTCGGTCTTGACGATGTCGTCATTGACCAGCAACTGGAAGTACTGCGATGCCGCGGTCATGCGCGGGTCCTTGGACGGGTCGACGCCAGCCTGGCGGACCACGAACGCATTGCCGTAGAGATCGATGATCGAGCCCTCGGCGTTCATGGTGCCGCGCTGGGAATTGGCGGTGACCGGCGGGCGGTCCGGCTCGTACGAACGCATGGCCGGGGTGGTTACCTCGTAGGTCTGGTCGTCCTCGAAGTGCACCATCTTCACGCCCGTGAAGCGCAGCTTGGTGGTGCCGTCCTCGGCCAGTTCTGTGGCCGAGAAACGGTCCATCCAGTAATCGGGCTCATGGCGCTTGACGCGCGACTGCTCGCTGGCCTCGCGCGGCGAGTTCAGCTGCACCAGCCAGAACGTGCTGCCGGCGACGATGGCCATCAGCAGCAGCGGCAGCAGCCGCATGATCATGCCGATGAGTCTGGACAGGAAGTCCGGCATCGTTCAGATGACCTTGGCGCGCGTCAGGTCATGGATATGGAGCGCGCCCACCAGGCGGCCGTCGCCATCGACGACGAGCAACTGGTTGATGCGGTTCGTTTCCATGATCTGCACGGCTTCCACGGCGAGCTGGTCCAGATGGACCGTACGCGGGTTGTGGTGCATGACCTCGCCAATCGGCACGGTCTTCCAGTCGCGCGGGGTTTCCAGCAGGCGGCGCAGGTCGCCGTCGGTGAAGACGCCCACGGCCCGGCCGTCGGGGTCCACCACGGCGGTCATGGCCATGCCCTTGCGCGTGATTTCCATCAGCGCCTGGGCCAGCGGCGTGCTTTCGCGCACCTCCGGCACGGCGTTGCCGGTGCGCATGACATCGCGCACGTGGGTCAGCAGCTTGCGGCCCAGCGCACCGCCCGGGTGCGACCGGGCAAAGTCTTCCTCGCCGAAGCCGCGGGCGTCGAGCACGGCCACCGCCAGGGCGTCGCCCAGGGCCAGCGCGGCCGTGGTGCTGGCCGTGGGGGCCAGGTTCAGCGGGCAGGCTTCCTGCGCCACGGCGCCGTCCAGGTGGGCGTCGGACAGCTTGGCCAGGTTCGATTCGGCGTTGCCCGTGATCGAGATCAGGCCGGCGCCAATGCGCTTGACGATCGGGACGATCGACAGCAGTTCGGCCGTTTCACCGGAATTGGAGAAGGCGATCAGCACGTCGTCGCGCGTGATCATGCCGAGGTCGCCATGGCTGGCCTCGGCCGGATGGACGAAAAACGACGGCGTGCCCGTGGACGCCAGCGTGGCGGCCACCTTGCGGCCGATATGGCCGGACTTGCCGATGCCCGAGACCACCACGCGGCCCGTGCAGCCGAGAATCATCTCGACGGCCCGGGTAAAGGCGGGGGTCAGGCGGCCGGCCAGCGCCGAAACGGCGTCGGCCTCGATCTGGAGGGTGTGGCGAGCGAGCGCGAGTGCTCGATTCGCATCGAAATTGGCTATCATGGCGCTGGAGTATACCAACGAATGCGATGGCGTCTGGCCCGGCAACCCGCCCGGCTGCCACGACGACCGCCGCGCTTGCCGTCTTTTGCCGGCGGGGTGCAGATGCCGGCTCAGGCGCGTGCCCGGCCGTCGTTTTTGAAGCCTGCCGAATGCATTCTCCGCTGGAACTGACCCTCGTGCTGCTGGCCGCCGCCGTTTTTGGCGTGGTGGCCTTCCGCATGCTGCAACTGCCACCCATGCTGGGCTATCTGGCGGTTGGCATCCTGATCGGCCCCCACGCATTGGGGCTGGCCAGCGATACGGGCCAGACCAAGTACCTGGCGGAATTCGGCGTGGTCTTCCTGATGTTCTCGATCGGCCTGGAATTCAGCCTGAGCAAGCTGCGCGCCATGAAGCGGCTGGTGTTCGGGCTGGGCGGGTCGCAGGTGGCGCTGTCGCTGCTGGCCGTGCTGCCGGCCAGCTGGCTGTTCAGCTGGGCGTTCCCGCTGACCTGGCAGGCGTCGGTGGCGCTGGGCGGCGCGCTGGCCATGTCGTCGACGGCCATCGTCGTGAAAATGCTATCCGAGCGGATGGAGCTGGAAAGCGAGCACGGCCGCAACATCATCAGCGTGCTGCTGTTCCAGGATCTGGCCGTGGTGCCGCTGCTGATCATCATCCCGGCACTGTCGCGCGATCCCGGCGACCTGGCCTGGGCGCTGGGGCTGGCCACGGTCAAGATCGTGGTGGCCCTGGGCCTGATCTTCTTCGTCGGGCAGCAGCTGATGAGCCGCTGGTTCCACATCGTGGCGGCGCGCCGGTCGCAGGAACTGTTCATGCTGAACCTGCTGCTGGTCACGCTGGGCATGGCCGCGCTGACCGAACGGCTGGGCCTGTCGATGGCGCTGGGCGCGTTCATGGCCGGCATGCTGATTTCCGAGACCCCGTACCGCCACCAGGTGGAAGAAGACATCAAGCCGTTCCGCGACGTGCTGCTGGGGCTGTTCTTCGTCACCATCGGCATGTTGCTCAACGTGCGCGTGGTGTTCGACCATATCTGGCTGGTGCTGGGCCTGCTGGTGGTGCCGATCCTGTTCAAGCTGGTGCTGATCACCGGGCTGGCACGGCTGTTCGGGTCGCGCCAGGGCGTGGCCATCCGTACCGGCCTGGGGCTGGCGCAGGCCGGCGAATTCGGTTTCGTGCTGCTGAACCAGATCGACGGCATGGGGCTGGTGGACCCGGTGCTGATCCAGGTGATCCTCGCGTCGATGCTCCTGTCGATGCTGGCCGCGCCGTTCCTGATCCAGTACAGCGACGCCATCGTGCTGCGCTTTGCCGCCAACGAATGGCTGATGCAGTCGCTGAACATGACCCGTATCGCGGCCCAGAGCCTGCAGACCGAAAAGCACGCCATCATCTGCGGCTATGGTCGCAGCGGGCAGAACCTGGCGCACATGCTGGAGCGCGAGGGCATTACCTATGTGGCGCTGGACCTCGACCCCGACCGCGTGCGCGAGGCGGCCGCGGCCGGGGACACCGTGGTCTATGGCGATGCCGGGCGGCGCGAATCGCTGATTGCCGCCGGTATCCACCGGGCCGCGCTGGTGGTGATCACGTATGCCAATACGCCCTCGGCGGTAAAGGTGCTGCACCACGTGCAGGAACTGGCGCCCGCGATGCCGGTGATCGTGCGCACGGTGGACGATTCGGAACTCGATACGCTGCAGAAGGCTGGGGCCACCGAGGTGGTGCCGGAAATCATCGAGGGCAGCCTGATGCTGGCGTCGCATGCGCTGGTGCTGCTGGGGGTGCCGATGCGCCGGGTGGTGCGCGGCGTGCAGCAGGCGCGCGACGCGCGCTACAGCCTGCTGCGCGGCTACTTCCACGGCCGCGACGACGAGGAAGACATGGTGGAGCGCGATACGGTGCGGCTGCACTCGGTATCGCTTGGGCCCGAGCATACGGCGGTGGGGCGGCGCCTGGGCACGCTGGGGCTGGAGCGCATCGGCGTGGAGGTCACGGCGGTGCGCCGGCGCGGCATCCGGGCCTTCGATCCCGAGCCCGAAACCGTACTGGAGCCGGGCGACATCGTCGTGCTGCGCGGCACGCCCGAGGCGCTGGAATCGGCCGAAGAACGGCTGGTGCGGCAGTAGGCGCCGGCTTTACCGTTTCACCCGGTCGGACGGATCAGGCGCTGCGCGTTTGCCGTCCGTCTTGCGGAGTTTGTCGGCGCGGGCTGTTGCCGTCGACCCAGGAGGCGGGTAGATCACTCAGTACCGCCCGGGCGTCGAGCGACCGGATCGGTACATCGGTATCGGCGGGGATACGGCCTTCGTTCTGGAGTAACAAGTAGCGCATGCAGCACACGCGCAGGAAAGACGCGAAGTTGGCGGTGAGCGACGCCTCGCCGCGATGTTCGGCCAACTCGTCGTGCAGGCGCGCCAGCAGCTGGTTGATGCTCATGCCGTCACGCTGCGCCAGTTCTTCCAGCACTTCCCAGAACAGGTTTTCGAGCCGGATGCTGGTCGCCACGCCGTGCAGGCGCAGCGACCGCGACTGGGTCTGGTACGAATCCGGATTGGCCCGGATGAAGATCTCACACATGCGAACTCCCGTGCGCCGCGACCGGGCTGGCCGCGTTCGGAAGCCTCTACTCTACGATCCGCGTTCCCAGCACGGCAAGAAACTGCGCCAGCCAGGCCGGATGTGCCGGCCACGCCGGGGCGGTCACGAGGTTGCCATCGGTATGGGCCTGGTCCACGGGGATATCGGCGTACTTGCCGCCGGCCAGCCGCACTTCGGGGGCGCAGGCCGGGTAGGCAGAGCAGGTGCGGCCTTCCAGCACATCGGCCGCAGCCAGCAACTGGGCGCCGTGGCAGACCGCCGCGATCGGCTTGTTGGCCTGGGCGAAGTGACGCACGATCTCGATCACGCGGTCGTTCAGGCGCAGGTATTCCGGCGCGCGGCCGCCCGGAATCACCAGGGCGTCGTAGCTGGCCGGGTCCACATCGGCGAACGTGGCATTGAGCGTGAAATTGTGGCCGCGCTTTTCGGTGTAGGTCTGGTCGCCCTCGAAGTCATGGATGGCGGTGGCGCAGGCGTCACCGGCCTTCTTGTCGGGGCAGACCGCGTGGACCGTGTGGCCCACCATCTGCAGTGCCTGGAACGGCACCATGGTCTCGTAGTCCTCGGCGAAATCGCCGACCAGCATCAGAATCTTCTTTGCCATAGCTGTCTCCTGTATGGTTACGGGTTGCGGACGCCCAAGCAGCCGGGCCATTGTGCGGCGGCAAGGCGGGGCGCGGGTGGTAGCCCGTTACCGCGTGAACTCTTTCCAGACAGATTCCCCATGGCAGATCCCATCATCCAGTCCCCCGATCTCGGCGATGTCACCGGCTACCTGCGTGACCGCATCCGTACCGTGCCGGACTGGCCGCAGCCCGGTGTCCAGTTCCGGGACATCACCCCGCTGCTGCAGAACCCCAAGACGCTGCGCGTGCTGATCGACGACCTGATCGCCACGGGCGGCACCATGATGGCCGGCCGCAAGCTGCTGGAACGCCTGGGCGCCACGGTGGTGGAGGGCGCGGCAATCGTCGATCTGCCAGAACTGGGCGGGTCGAAGCTGCTGCACGGCAGCGGCCTGCCGCTGTTCACGGTCTGCAAGTTCGACGGCCACTGACGCCGGCGCAACGCTTCGGCGGACGTCGGACCCCGTCCAATTGCCCCACATGACAGCGGGGCGCATAATGCCCCCTTGATAACAACGCGATGACCGGGCGGTACGCCTCCTGCCACCCGCCGGCACCGGTCACAAGGGACGCACAATGGGCGTACTGCTTCATCTCCTCTCTGGCGTGGCGCTCCTGGTCTGGGGCACCAATATCGTCAAGGTCGGCATCCTGCGCGTGTACGGCGCCAATCTGCGTCATGTGCTGTCGGCCAGTGTGTCGAACCGGTTCAAGGCATTCGTCGCCGGCCTGGGCGTGACCGGGCTGGTGCAGAGCAGCAATGCCACCGCCGTCATCGTCAGTTCCTTCGTCGGCCAGGGCCTGATCGCCGTGGCCCCGGCGCTGGCCATCATGCTGGGCGCCAACGTGGGCACGGCCGTGATGGTGCAGGTGTTCTCGCTCGACCTGTCATGGCTGTCGCCGCTGCTGATCTTCGTCGGCGTGATCCTCCATCTGAGCTGGAAGGGCAGCAAGGCTGGCCACGTGGGCCGGGTGTTGATCGGGCTGGGCCTGATCACGCTGGCGCTGGAACTGATTTCGATTGCCACGCGCCCCGTGGTGCAGGCCGCCGGCGTCAAGGTGCTGTTCAGCACGCTGACCGGCGACGCCGCGCTGGACATGCTGATCGGCGCCTTCCTGACCATCCTCTGTTATTCCAGCCTGGCCGTAGTGCTGTTCTGCGGCGCGCTGGCGTCGGCCGGCGTGGTGTCGATCCACGTGGCGCTGGCGCTGGTGCTGGGCGCCAACCTGGGGTCCGGCATCTCGGCGCTGCTGACCACGTCGGGCAACAACCAGCCCGGCAAGCGCGTGACGCTGGGCAACCTGCTGTCGCGCCTGCTGGGCTGCGTGATCGCGCTGCCGCTGCTGACCCAGGCCGAGGACCTGCTGGCCCACATCGACGCCGACCCGCAACGGCTGATCGTCAATTTCCACCTGTTGTTCAATGTGGCGCTGGCCGTAGTGCTGCTGGGCGCCACGGCGCCGCTGGCGCGCCTGTGCGAAGCGATCCTGCCCGGCCGCAACACCGGTGACAGCCAGGTGACGCCGCGCCACCTGGACCCCGCAGCGCTGTCCACGCCCACGCTGGCGCTGTCGAATGCCGCGCGCGAGGTGCTGCGCATCGGCGACCGCGTGGAGCAGATGCTCGACAACCTGCTGCGCGTGCTGCGCACCAACGACCTGAAGCTGGCCAACGCTACGTGCCGGATCGACAACGAGGTGGACGACCTGTACACCGCGATCAAGCTCTACCTGACCCAGATCAGCACCGAGGCGCTGGACGAACGCGACGGCCAGCGCTGGACCGAAATCATCTCGCTGACCATCAACCTGGAGCATGCGGGGGATCTCATCGAGCGTGTCATCGTCGATGCCCGGGAGAAGAAGATCGCGCACAACCTGTCGTTCTCCGAGGCCGGCATGCAGGAAATCGCCGAAATGCACGCGCGCGTGGTGAGCAACCTGCGGCTGGGTTTGTCGGTATTCCTGACCGGCGACATCCGCAGCGCACAGCAATTGATGGCCGAGAAGGCCAATTTCCGCGACCTGGAACGCAAGTACGCGCGCTCGCACCTGCAGCGCGTGGCCGTCCAGACGGTCGAAAGTATCGAGACGAGTTCGCTGCACCTCGATGTGATCAGCGAAATGAAGCGGCTCAATTCGCTGTTCTGCGCCACCGCCTACCCGGTGCTGGAGCAGGCGGGGCTGATGAACCGCAGCCGCATGAAGGAAGACACGCCGGGCAAGATCGGCGACGTGGCGGAGGCGCGCTAGGCACGCCGCCCGCCCGTCCGGCGCCTTACTTCCGCTTGAGCAGCGGCGCCAGGTACTTGCCGGTAAAGCTTGCCTTGCTGGCCGCCACGGTCTCCGGCGTGCCCTTGGCAATCACCTGGCCGCCGCCCGCGCCGCCCTCGGGGCCCATGTCGATCAGCCAGTCGGCCGTCTTGATGACGTCGAGGTTGTGCTCGATGATCACCACCGTATTGCCATGGTCACGCAGCTTCTGGATCACCGCCAGCAGCAGTTCGATGTCGTGGAAGTGCAGCCCCGTGGTGGGCTCGTCCAGGATGTACAGCGTGCGGCCCGTGTCGCGCTTGGACAGTTCCAGCGACAGCTTCACCCGCTGCGCCTCGCCGCCTGACAGCGTCGTAGCCGATTGTCCAAGCCGGATATAACCCAGACCGACGTCGAGCAGCGTCTGCAGCTTGCGGCGCACCACGGGCACGGCGCTGAAGAACTCGTGGGCCTGCTCCACGGTCAGGTCCAGCACCTCGGAGATGTTCTTGCCCTTGTAGAGCACCTCCAGGGTCTCGCGGTTGTAACGCTGGCCGTGGCAGACATCGCACGGCACGTAGACGTCCGGCAGGAAGTGCATCTCCACCTTGATCACGCCGTCGCCCTGGCACGACTCGCAGCGGCCGCCCTTGACGTTGAACGAGAACCGGCCCGGATCGTAGCCGCGCTCCTTGGCCGCCGGCACGCCGGCAAACAGTTCGCGGATCGGCGTGAACAGGCCCGTGTACGTGGCCGGGTTCGAGCGCGGCGTGCGGCCAATCGGGCTCTGATCGACGTTGATGACCTTGTCGAAGTGTTCCAGCCCCTCGATCTGGTCGTGCGGCGCCGGTTCGGCCGTCGAGCCATACAGGTGGCGCGCCACGGCGTTGTAGAGCGTGTCGTTGATCAGCGTGGACTTGCCCGAGCCCGACACGCCGGTGATGCATGTCAGCAGGCCCACCGGGATCTCGGCCGACACGTTGCGCAGGTTGTTGCCCGTGGCATTGACGATGCGCAGCAGCCGGTCCGGGTCGGGCGCGGCGCGCTTCTTCGGCACCTCGATGCTGCGCTGGCCGGACAGGTACTGGCCCGTCAGCGACGCCGGAGACTGCTCGATCTGCGCGGGCGTGCCTTCGGCCACGATCATCCCGCCATGCACGCCGGCCCCGGGGCCGATGTCGACCACGTAGTCGCAGGCGCGGATCATGTCCTCGTCGTGCTCCACCACCAGCACGGAATTGCCGATGTCGCGCAGGTGCTTGAGCGTGCCGATCAGGCGGTCGTTGTCGCGCTGGTGCAGGCCGATCGACGGCTCGTCCAGCACGTACATCACGCCGGTCAGGCCCGAGCCGATCTGCGAGGCCAGGCGGATGCGCTGGGCCTCGCCGCCGGACAGCGTGTCGGCGCTGCGCTCCAGCGACAGGTAGTCGAGTCCCACGTTGTTCAGGAAGTTCAGCCGCGCCGAGATCTCCTTGACGATCTTGTCGGCGATCTCGCGCTTGGCGCCGTGCAGGTTCAGCGTCAGGAACCACGTCAGCGCGTCGCGCAGCGGCAGGCCGTTGATCTCGTAGATCGCGCGCGCCTGCTCGTCCTCGCCGATCTTCACGTGGCGGGCTTCGGTGCGCAGGCGCGTGCCGTGGCACACCGGGCAGGCCTGGTTGTTCTGATACTTGGCCAGTTCCTCGCGCACCGCCACCGAGTCGGTCTCGCGATAGCGGCGCTCCAGGTTCGGAATGATGCCCTCGAACGCATGCGAGCGCACCGTGGTGCGGCCGCGCTCGTTGATATACGTGAACGGGATTTCCTGCTCGCCCGAGCCGTGCAGCACCACCTGCTGCACTTCGGCAGGCAGGTCCTCGAACGCGGCCTCGGTGTCGAAGTCGTAAAACGCCGCCAGGCTCTGCAGCATCTGGAAGTAGAACTGGTTGCGGCGATCCCAGCCCTTGATGGCGCCCGAGGCCAGCGACAGGTTCGGGAAGGCCACCACGCGCTTCGGGTCGAAGAACGTGATCTGGCCCAGCCCGTCGCAGCTCGGGCAGGCGCCCATCGGGTTGTTGAACGAGAACAGGCGCGGTTCCAGTTCCTGCAGCGAATACGAGCAGATCGGGCAGGCAAAGCGCGAGCTGAACATGTGCTCGCGGCCGGTATCCATTTCCAGCGCGAGCGCGCGGCCGTCGGCCAGGCGCAGCGCGGTCTCGAACGATTCGGCCAGACGCTGCTTGATGTCGGCGCGCACCTTCACGCGGTCCACCACCACGTCGATCGAGTGCTTCTCGGTCTTCTTGAGCTTGGGCAGGCTGTCCACTTCGTAGACCTTCGCCTCGGCCTCGTGCGCCGTGCCGCCGCCCGAGCGGATGCGGAAGCGCACGAAACCCTGCGCCTGCATCGAATCGAACAGGTCGGAATGCTCGCCCTTGCGGTCGGACACCACGGGCGCCAGGATCATCAGCCTGGTGTCTTCGGGCAGTGCCAGTGCGGCATCCACCATCTGCGACACGCTCTGGGCCTGCAGCGCAATGTTGTGGTCGGGGCAGTAGGGGGTGCCGGCGCGGGCGTAGAGCAGGCGCAGGTAGTCGTGGATCTCGGTGACCGTGCCGACCGTGGAACGCGGGTTGTGGCTGGTGGCCTTCTGCTCGATCGAGATCGCGGGCGACAGCCCTTCGATCAGGTCGACATCGGGCTTTTCCATCAGTTGCAGGAACTGGCGGGCATAGGCGGACAGCGATTCCACGTACCGGCGCTGGCCCTCGGCGTACAGGGTGTCGAACGCCAGCGAGGACTTGCCGGAGCCGGACAGGCCCGTGATCACCACGAGCTTGTTGCGCGGCAGGTCCAGGTTGATGTTCTTCAGGTTGTGGGTACGCGCCCCACGGATCTTGATTTCTTCCATATACCGTTCGTTCGCCCGGTGGGCGGCCTGCGAGCAGGTCGGTCCCGCGGAAATTCGATGTGCCTGGCCAGACGCCTGGGGCGCCCCGGACAAGGGCGCAGCCCGCCGCTTCACGCACATTTCACGCCTGGCCGAAGCCGGACGTGATGGAACAAGCGCGGGAAGCAAACCTGCTAATATACCGAACTTCGGTTTCCGGGGTTACCCGGCGCCAAACGGACGGAAGACGGCGACGTGCCGGCGGGGCCGCAGGCATCGCGGCAGCGTCTGTTGCACGGATGTCTGCGATGCCAGACAAGGCAACGTCCGGGCAACTTCCGGGCGCCAGCGCGTGTCGAAGCTGCCAGGCTGACCGAGCCCGCGACCGAGCCAGAATTCCACCCACGACCGCAATGCCGTCGATCCCCCCTTCCTCACCCAGTCTTTCCAACGAGCCCACCCGCACCGAAACCGTGCGCGACCGCATGACCCGCGGCGAGTTGCACGCCAGCCTGTCGCTGGCCAGCATCTTTGCCCTGCGCATGCTGGGGCTGTTCCTGATCCTGCCCGTCTTCGCCGAATACGCGCGGACACTGCCCGACGGGCACGACGCACAGCGCGTGGGCGTGGCGATGGGCATCTACGGCCTGATGCAGGCCTTCCTGCATATTCCGCTGGGCTGGCTGTCCGACCGCGTGGGCCGCAAGCCGGTCATGGTGGCCGGCCTGCTGCTGTTCGTGGCCGGGGCGCTGGTCGCCGCCTTTTCCGATACGCTGACCGGCATCACCATCGGCCGCGCCCTGCAGGGCATGGGCGCGATCTCGGCAGCCATTACCGCCTGCATCGCCGACCTGACGCGCGAACGGCATCGTACAAAAGCCATGGCGATGGTTGGCGGCAGCATCGGCCTGACGTTTGCGCTGTCGCTGGTGATTGCCTCGCCACTGCTGCACAGCATCGGCATGTCGGGCATCTTCGGGCTGATGGGCGTGCTGGGTGCCCTGGCCATCGGCGTGACGCTGTTCGTGGTGCCGAACCCGCCGCCGCCTCATCCTGTGCAGATGCCGTTTCGCAGGGTCCTGCTCAATGCCGACCTGATCCGCCTGAACGTTGGCGTGCTGGCGCTGCATGCCAGCCAGGTGGCGATGTTCATGGTGGTGCCGGCGATGCTGGGCGATGCCGGCATGCCGCTGGACCAGCACTGGAAGGTGTACCTGCCCGTGGTGCTGGTGTCGTTCCTGCTGATGCTGGCGCCGATGATGGCCGCCGAACGCTACGGCAAGGTGCGGCCGGTGCTGCTGGCGTCGGTGGCGCTGATGACTGCCGTGCAACTGCTGTTCGCCACCGTGCATGGGCTGTGGCCGATCGTGGGCGTGCTGCTGCTGTTCTTCGTGGCGTTCAACGTTTTGGAGGCCATGCAGCCATCGCTGGTGTCGCGCTACGCGGCCGCCAGCCGCGGTGCCGCGCTCGGCGTGTACAACACCACGCAGTCGCTGGGCCTGGCGCTGGGCGGCGTGGCGGGCGGCTGGCTGCTCAAGCACGAGGGCCGTCCGGCGGTGTTCGTGGCCTGCGCGGCGGTGCTGCTGCTGTGGCTTATAATCGCCTGGAGCATGAAGGCGCCGCCGGCTCGCAGCAAGGAGGGCGCCTCGGCAGTGGCGGCCTAGACACAAATTTTCACCTATCCGCAAAAGCCCGACACGCTTTTTCCCGGCATCGGCGGTAGCATTCGACACGCGCCCGACGGAGTATTCCGGACGGCGCGTGATGTCGTTTACGGTCGTCCAGTGATGGGCCTGTGCCGGGTGACGGTCGCGGGCCCGATTAATTTCTGCGAATCTCGCACTACGTTTAACGCCGCGCTGAAAGGGCGCGGTCCTTGGAGAACTCTTATATGGCATCGGTCAACAAAGTCATCCTCGTCGGCAACCTGGGCGCCGACCCCGAAACCCGCTACATGCCCAGCGGCGACGCCGTGACCAACATCCGGCTCGCGACGACCGACCGCTACAAGGACAAGCAGAGTGGCGAGTTCAAGGAAGCGACCGAATGGCACCGCATCGCCTTCTTCGGCAAGCTGGCCGAGATCGCCGGTCAATACCTGCGCAAGGGTTCGTCGGTCTATATCGAAGGCCGTATCCGCACCCGCAAGTGGCAGGACCAGTCGGGCCAGGACAAGTACAGCACCGAAATCGTGGCTGACCAGATGCAGATGCTGGGCGCCCGCCAGGGTGGCGGCGGCGGCGACGAAGGCGGCTACGGCGGCGGTGGCGGTGGCGGTGGCTACAGCCGCGAATCGCAAGGCGGCGGTGGCGGTGGCTACGGTGGCGGCCGCGGCCAGGGCGCCCAGGGCGGCGGTGGCGGCCAGCAGGGTGGCCAGCGCCGTCAGCAGCAGGCCCCGTCGAACGGCTTCGAGGACATGGACGACGATATTCCGTTCTGATCCCGCCTCATACCGGTTGAAAAGAAGAGCCCCGCCCAGTGCGGGGCTTTTTCTTTGGTCTGTCCGTCCTGTGCGCACGTATCGATAAGCCGGCCTCCGCCGGCTTTTTCGTTTCCCGCTCGTTGCGGAGTCGGGCCCCGGGGCAATGTTCAATAATTTTGAATAACTATGACGACGATAGCCCACTTTATGCAGGGCGGCGGTCGCTATAGTTCTGCACATGGACAGCGCAGCAACGCAGCGAAACGAACGAAGCGAAGCCAGCGCCGCCCGATAAACCTCAAACTTATTGAATCGTTTTTAATACCGGAGCCCATCATGTCGAACGCCAAACTGCAAGTCCTGACCCCGCGCAACAGCCAGCTGATCATCATCGACCACCAGCCCCAGATGGCCTTTGGCGTGCAGTCGATGGACCGCCAGACCATGAAGAACAACGTCGTGGGCCTGGCCAAGGCCGCGAAGATCTTCGACGTGCCGA
>NZ_RCOG02000012.1 GCF_009663685.2 Cupriavidus sp. U2
GACGATAGCCCACTTTATGCAGGGCGGCGGTCGCTATAGTTCTGCACATGGACAGCGCAGCAACGCAGCGAAACGAACGAAGCGAAGCCAGCGCCGCCCGATAAACCTCAAACTTATTGAATCGTTTTTAATACCGGAGCCCATCATGTCGAACGCCAAACTGCAAGTCCTGACCCCGCGCAACAGCCAGCTGATCATCATCGACCACCAGCCCCAGATGGCCTTTGGCGTGCAGTCGATGGACCGCCAGACCATGAAGAACAACGTCGTGGGCCTGGCCAAGGCCGCGAAGATCTTCGACGTGCCGACCACCATCACCACCGTCGAGAGCGAATCGTTCTCCGGCTACACCTACCCCGAACTGCTCGACGTCTTCCCGGGCAAGGAAACGCTCGAACGCACCTCGATGAACTCGTGGGACGACCAGAAGGTGCGCGATTCGCTGGCCGCCAACGGCCGCAAGAAGATCGTCGTGGCGGGCCTGTGGACCGAAGTCTGCAACACCACCTTCGCCCTGAGCGCCATGCTCGAAGGGGATTACGAGATCTACATGGTGGCCGACGCCTCGGGCGGCACCACCAAGGAAGCGCACGACTACGCCATGCAGCGCATGATCCAGGCCGGCGTGGTACCGGTGACGTGGCAGCAGGTCCTGCTGGAATGGCAGCGTGACTGGAAGAACAAGGAAACGTACGACGCGGTGACGGGCCTGGCGAAGGAACACTCGGGCGCCTACGGCATGGGCATCGACTACGCCTACACGATGGTGCACAAGGCCGCCCAGCGCACGCAGAGCGCCCATCCGTCGATCGCCCCGGTGCATGCGCCGGTGATCGAGTACTGANATTACGAGATCTACATGGTGGCCGACGCCTCGGGCGGCACCACCAAGGAAGCGCACGACTACGCCATGCAGCGCATGATCCAGGCCGGCGTGGTACCGGTGACGTGGCAGCAGGTCCTGCTGGAATGGCAGCGTGACTGGAAGAACAAGGAAACGTACGACGCGGTGACGGGCCTGGCGAAGGAACACTCGGGCGCCTACGGCATGGGCATCGACTACGCCTACACGATGGTGCACAAGGCCGCCCAGCGCACGCAGAGCGCCCATCCGTCGATCGCCCCGGTGCATGCGCCGGTGATCGAGTACTGACATCCACGGTGGGTGGCGCGGCATCGGAGTCGGGCCACCCGGAACAAGCGCATAGGCAAAAGGCGCAACCACTATGACACGCCCTCAACAAATCGGTCGCAGGCTGGAAATGGCCGCCGTCGCCTTTGCGACGGGATTCTCGTCGCATGGGCACACCTCGTCGTCCCTTGGCATGTTGGCCGGGACGCTGGCGGTGTGTGCCCTGGTCGCCCGCAGCGCGCTCGGCAGGCGCGCCGCCCCTACTGGACTGGCCCGGGTAGCGCATTGATCGCATGGCCGGGAGGGGACTCCCGCTGTAGAGCTTGTGACAGACTTGAAGTGCATGTTGCGGCCATCTACGATGCCCGGCATGGACACTTTTCACTCCGCCACTTGGCGGCTCCTTGTCATCAGCCTGCCGACGTCGGCAGCCACGGCCCGCATGCGGTTCTGGCGCGCGATCAAGGCGCTGGGCGGCGCGGCGCTGCGCGATGGCGTCTATCTGGTACCCGACCGGGCTGAACTGCAGCCGCCGCTGCAGGCACTTGCCGACGATGCGGCGGATCAGGATGGCAAGGTCTGGCTGCTATCGGTCGTGGCCACGCAGGAACAGGAAGCCGACTATCGGCGGCTGTTCGATCGGTCGGCCGAATATGCCGACTGGACCACTGAACTGGCAGCCGCCCGCGAGGCCATCACGGGCCTGGGCGAAGCCGAGCTGTTGCGCGTCGCGCGCCGGTTGGGACGTGGCTATGACGCGATCCGGAAGATCGACTTCTTCCCCGGCGAGCCCGCGGCAATTGCCGAGGCAAAGTGGCGCGATTTCAATGCCGCCGTGGATGCCGCGCTGTCTCCGGGCGAGCCGCACGGCGTCTCCGGTGCCATCGCCAGGCGCGATCCCGCGCAATACCAGGGGCGCTGCTGGGCCACGCGCAAGCACCTCTGGGTAGACCGCGTCGCGTGCGCCTGGCTGATCCAGCGCTTTATCGACCCCCATGCCAGGTTCCTGTGGCTCGATGACGTGCGGCAGTGCCCGGCCGATGCGCTCGGATTCGATTTCGACGGCGCGACGTTCACGCATATCGGCGACCGCGTGTCGTTCGAGGTGCTGATGGCGAGCTTCGGGCTGGACGAGGACAAGGGGCTGGCCAAGCTGGCGCAACTGATCCATGTGCTCGATGTCGGTGGCGCGCCGGTCGCGGAGGCCAGCGGCTTCGAGGCCGTGCTGACCGGGGCACGCACCCGTATGCCGGACGACGACGCGTTGCTGCGCGATATGAGCCCGGTACTGGACTCCCTTTACACCCACTACGGCAGCGCCAGCCGCCGCAAACGGTAGCACCCTGGGGACACTGCACATGAATCCGCAAGACACGACCCCCACTGGGGACATCGGCCAGGACGGCCCCCGCTATGGCCTCTGGCAGCTGGTCTGCTACATGCTGCGCCTGGGCACGCTCGGCTTTGGCGGGCCGGTGGCGCTGGCCGGCTACATGCATCGCGATCTGGTCGAACGCAGGCAATGGATTACCGATGGGGACTACAAGGAGGGCATCGCGCTGGCGCAACTGGCGCCCGGGCCGATGGCCGCGCAGCTTGCCATCTATCTGGGCTATGTCCACTACCGCATCGTCGGCGCCACGCTGGTCGGCATGGCCTTTGTGCTGCCGTCGTTCCTGATGGTGCTGGCGCTGGGCTGGGCCTATACGAAGTTCGGCGGCCTGACGTGGATGCAGTCGGTGTTCTACGGCGTCGGCGCGGCGGTGATCGGCATCATCACGCTCAGCGCGTACAAGCTGACCAACAAGAGCGTGGGCCGGGACCCGCTGCTGTGGGGCATCTATCTGGTGCTGGGCGCGGTCACGGTGATCACCGAATCCGAAATCGCCTGGCTGTTCCTGGCCGCCGGGCTGCTGGTGTGGTTCTGGCGCGCGCCGCCGAAGTGGCTGCGCGAGCGGGGCGTCAATGCCGTTGCCGCCGCGCAGTTGCCGATGGCCGGCGGGTTCGCCAGCAGCCTGGACTGGCCGCTGCTGATACAGATCGGCGTGTTCTTCGCCAAGGCCGGGGCGTTCGTATTCGGCTCGGGGCTGGCCATCGTGCCGTTCCTGTACGGCGGCGTGGTGACCGAGCACCACTGGCTCAATGACAAGCAGTTCGTCGATGCCGTGGCCGTGGCCATGATCACGCCTGGCCCCGTGGTGATTACCGTGGGCTTCATCGGCTATCTGGTGGCTGGCCTGCCCGGCGCGGTGGTGGCCGCGCTGGCCACGTTCCTGCCTTGCTATCTGTTTACCGTCATCCCGGCGCCTTACTTCAAGAAGTACGGCAAGCGGCCGGCCATCATCGCCTTCGTGGACGGCGTGACGGCCGCGGCCGTCGGCGCCATCACGGGCGCCGTGATCGTGCTGGCCCGGCGTTCGCTGGTCGATGTCCCGACCGTGGCGCTTGCCGTGGTGACTGTGCTGTTGCTCTGGCGTTTCAAGAAACTGCCAGAGCCGGTGATCGTGCTCGGTGCGGCCGTCATCGGGCTGATCGTCTATCCGCTGCTGCGCGGCTGATGTCGGCCGGCGTCGGCGGGATGTTCAGGAGCCAATCATGAAATGGATCACGCGAGAACGCCCCAAGATCGACCGGATTGCCTGTCCCTGGCTGGTGGCCCGGTTTATCGATCCTTCGCCGGAGTTTCTATATGTACCCGCCGGCGACGTACTGGCCGAAGCGCAGCGCAGCGGGGCGATTCCCTACGACATACCCGGCGTCGAGCTGTCGCACGAAGGCGACCTGTGCAGTTTCGATGCCTTCCTGAAGAAGTACGGCCTGGCCGACCCTTCGCTCGACCAGCTTGCCGCCATCGTCCGGGGTGCCGACACGTCGCGGCTGGACCTCACCCGCGAGTCCGGCGGCCTCTATGCGATATCGCTGGGCCTGTCGCAGACCTTTGCCGACGACCATGACATGCTGCGGCAGGGCATGGTGATGTACGACGCCCTGTACGCCTGGTGCAAGCACTGCCAGGCCGAGACGCACAACTGGCCGCCGATCATGCCGGCCTGAACGATCCTCGCAAAAAGTGACTTTTAGGTATCAATCGCAACACGGATGACATCAGGCGCGGCGCCGATCACGGCCTGCCGCGCCGTGCGTCCCTGTAGAATGTCGGCCTGTTGGCTGGCCACCCGGCGCTGCCCATCGGTCAACCCGGTGGGCCAGGACGCCAGATGGCCGATGGCTCACGCGTTCAGCGACCTCTGCGGATCGCCTTGCCGGATCGCCTCGATTCCGCGCCCACTTCCCGATGTTCACACCATGCCGGCAGACCACCCGGCGCGGCGGGGCAATTGTGCGCGGCACCCGGGCATTGCCTGGCTGTGAGCGCCAGGTTGCGCCAACGGGCGCGAATGGTGCCGGTGGCGGCGATCCTGCCATCGGTGCGGCGGCACGCGTTGCCGCACCCTTAATCTCTCCTCGACATCATGAAAAAAATAGCAGCCGTTCTCCTGATCTCCGGTCTTTCGTTGCTGGCCGCCTGCGGCAAGAGCGACCCGACGCCGGCGGCAAAGCCTGCCAGCGCCGGCACCAGCATCGTCGTGGGCCTGGACGACAACTTTCCGCCGATGGGTTTCCGCGATGCCAACAACCAGCTGGTGGGCTTCGACATCGACATGGCGAAGGAAGCGGCGCAGCGGCTTGGCATGACGGTGGATTTCAAGCCGATCGACTGGAGCGCCAAGGAAGCCGAACTGAACGGCAAGCGCGTTGACGTGCTGTGGAACGGCCTGACGATCACCGAGGACCGCAAGAAGAACATCAGCTTCACCGCGCCGTACATGACGAACCACCAGATCGTCATCGTGACCGAAAAGTCGCCGATCCAGACCAAGGCCGACCTGGCCGGCCGCATCGTTGGCGCACAGGACGGCAGCAGCGCCGTGGACGCGATCAAGAAAGAGGCAGCCGTGGCGGCGAGCCTGAAGGAACTGAAGTCGTTTGGCGACAATGTGACGGCGCTGATGGACCTGTCGGCAGGCCGCCTCGACGCCGTGGTGGTCGACGAAGTGGTGGGCCGCTACCTGGCCAGCAAGCGCGCGGGCGAATACCGCATCCTGACCGAGAACTTCGGCACCGAAGACTACGGCGTGGGCGTGCGCAAGGACGACGGCGAACTGCTGGACAAGCTGAACAAGACGCTGGCCGCGATGAAGCAGGACGGCACGGCCGCACGCATCGCCACCCAGTGGTTCGGCGCGGACATCACGAAGTAAGGACAGCCACCTTGCAAGTGGCGCAGGGTTCGGGAAAGCAAGCAAATTGCACCGGCCCTGTTGCACCCGCATCGTAATGTTTCAGCATGGACTACGTTCTTTCTCTCCTGCCTCCGATGATGGAAGGGGCCAAGGTCACCTTGACCCTGTTTGCCATCACGCTCGGGCTGTCGGTGCCGCTGGGCCTGGCGCTGGCCCTGCTGCGGATTTCGGCGTGGGCGCCGGTCAGCGGCCTGGTGAATGGCTATATCTGGCTGATGCGCGGCACGCCGCTGATGCTGCAGATGCTTTTCATCTATTTCGCGCTGCCGTTCGTGCCGTATGTCGGCATCCGGCTGCCCGATTTCCCCGCTGCCGTGGTCGCGTTCGCGCTGAACTACGCGGCGTACTTCGCCGAGATCTTCCGGGCCGGCATCCAGTCGGTGGAGCGCGGCCAGTACGAGGCCAGCAAGACGCTGGGCCTGAGCTACTTCCAGACCATGCGCCGGATCGTGCTGCCCCAGATGATCGGCCGCGTGCTGCCCCCGGTGAGCAACGAGACCATCACGCTGGTCAAGGACACCTCGCTGATCTATGTGCTGGCGCTCAATGACATCCTGCGCACGGCGCGCAGCATCGTGCAGCGCGATTTCACGACAACCCCGTTCCTGGTGGCCGCACTGTTTTACCTGGTGATGACGCTGGTTCTGACGTGGCTCTTCCAACGCCTCGAAAAACGCTATGCAAGATACGATCAATGAGAACGCCGGCGTGCGCGAGCGCCCATTGATGGTGTCGGCCCGCGACATTCACAAGTCCTTCGGCGCGCTGGAGGTGCTCAAGGGCGTGTCCCTGTCGCTGCGCAAGGGCGACGTGACCGCCGTCATCGGCCCATCGGGCTCGGGCAAGAGCACGCTGCTGCGGTGCATGAACCATCTGGAACTGATCGACCGCGGCACGCTGGAAATCGAGGGCGAAGTGCTCGCGGCCACCGACGCCAGCGGTGTGCGCTACGCCAAGGGTGCCGATCTGCGTCGTATTTGCGCCAGGATGGGCATGGTGTTCCAGTCGTTCAACCTGTTCCCGCACCTGACCGTGCTGCAGAACCTGATCGAGGCCCCGATGACTGTCAAGGGCATGTCGCGCGACCGCATCGTGCCGCTGGCCGAGGATCTGCTGCGCAAGGTCGGCCTGTTCGACAAGCGCGACAGCTATCCGTCGCGTCTGTCGGGCGGCCAGAAGCAGCGCGTGGCGATTGCCCGCGCGCTGGCCATGGAGCCGGACATCATGCTGTTCGACGAGCCCACTTCGGCGCTCGACCCCGAACTGACCGGCGAAGTGCTGCGCACCATGCGCCAGCTGGCCGACGAGCACATGACGATGCTGGTGGTCACGCACGAAATGGGTTTCGCGCGCGAGGTGGCCAGCCATGTGGTCTTCATGGACGGCGGCAAGGTGGTCGAGGAGGGCCCGCCGGCGCAGCTGTTCGGGGCGCCCGTTCAGGCGCGGACGCGGGAATTCCTGACGCGCGTGTTCTGAGCGTGGGTCGCCCACCACGGACGGCACGCCGGGCGCGTGTCGTTTTGTCGCGTTTGTATCAAGACTGTTGCAGGTAGAATGCGCACCGCGGCACACGGTTCTCGTGTGCCGACCGTGACTGCAGGTGCCGGCGAGCCATTCGCCGGTTAAACGGGAAACAGGTGCGTCGCCGATCGTCCAGATTTCGACGAGAGCGGCCATGCCTGTGCTGCCCCCGCAACGGTAAGCAGGTGGGAACCGTCAGGCCGATCCATCCGGGTCGGCGGTCACTGCGCCAGCACATGGCGCGGGAAGGCGATGGCATCCCGGCGCGAGACGCGCCGCCCTGCAAGCCCGGATACCGGCCTGTTGTCATCATCGAAATCCATTGCCCGGGCGGGGTCGCCTGGCTTGACGATGACACACAATCTGTCCGCGCACTCCGCCGGCCGCTTGCGCTCGGCCCCGTTTCGCCCTGGCTCCGCGCGTGCGCGCCGGCCACATCTGCTGGCTGCCTCGCTTGGCACCGTCGCCAGTCTCCATTTCCCGGGTGCATGGGCGCAGGAGGCCGCTTCCGACCGGAAGGCAGGTACGCTGCCGGCTGTCACGGTCAGCGGGGCGGCTCAGCTTGACCCGCCGGGGCTGGCCCTGTCCACGCCCGAATACACAGGCAGCCGCCTGGGCCTGACCCCGCTGGAAACACCGGCAAGCGTCGAAGTGCTGGGCGGCGAGACGATCCGTGCGCGCGGCGACCAGTCCGTGCGCGAAGCGGTGACGCGGGCCACCGGCATCACCGGCAACCCGGCGCCCGGCAACGGTGGCACGTCGCTGACGGCCCGTGGCTTTGCCGGCCAGGGCTCGGTCATGCAGCTGCTCGACGGTACGCGCATGTACGTGGCCTCGGGCACGGTCACGTTCCCGTTCGATACCTGGTCGGTGGACCGCATCGAAGTGCTGCGCGGGCCGGCATCGGTCATGTATGGCGAAGGTGCTATCGGTGGCGTGGTCAGCGTGGTGCAGAAGAAGCCCATCCGCGGGCCCATCGAGAACGAACTCCAGATCACGGGCGGTACCGAGAAGACCGCGCGCGTGGCGTTCGACAGTGGCGGCAAGGTCAACGACAACCTGTCGTACCGCTTCGCCACCGCGTACAACCGTTCGGCCGGCTGGGTCGATCGCGGGGATTCGAACAACCTGATGGTGTCGGCGTCGGTGCGGCTGGACGTCAATCCGGACTTCAACCTGACGCTGTCCTATGACGACGGCACCCAGCATCCGCAGCAGTACTTCGGCGTGCCGCTGGTGAACGGCAGCCTGGACACGTCGCTGCGCAAGAAGAACTACAACGTGGGCGATGCCCAGATCAGCTACCGCGACCGCTGGACGCGCCTGAACGCCGAATGGACGCCCAACGACCGCGTCACCGTGCGTAACCAGTTCTATTACCTGACCAGCCATCGGCATTGGCGCGATAGCGAGACCTACGCGTTCCTGCCGGCAACCTCGCAGGTGCGCCGCACCGACTATCTGGAAATCCTGCACGACCAGGAGCAGGTGGGCAATCGCGCGGACCTGACGGTCAAGAGCTGGCTGTTCGGGCTGGAGAACGCCACGACGGTCGGCTTCGACATCAACAAGATCAACTTCACGCATTCGAACAATTCGCCGTATGGCGGATCGTCGACGGTCAATGCGTACGACTTCGATCCGGGGATGTTCTTCAGCCCGACGGGCATCGTCACCTCGCCCCGCCTGCGGACCCACACCACGCAGTACGCGCTGTTCGGCGAGCATCGTATTTCCTTTACGCCGCAGTGGTCGGTGATCGGCGGCGTGCGCTTCGACCACGCCCGGCTGTATCGCACCGATCTGGTCGCCAACACGGGCTGGGAGAAAACCTTCGCCAATACCACGTGGCGCGTGGGCACGGTGTACCAGTTCACGCCCGCGCTGTCGGTCTACGCGCAGTACGCCACGGCCACCGATCCGCTTGGTTCGCTGGTGACGACCAACGACGCGCAGCGCAATTTCGAGCTGGCTACCGGCAAACAGGTGGAAGTGGGGGTGAAGCAGGCGTTCTGGGGCCATCGCGGCGAATGGACGGTCGCGGCCTACGAGATCCGCAAGAACAACCTGCTGTCGCGCGACCCGGTCAATCCGACGATCACCCAGCAGGTGGGCGAACAGTCGTCGCGCGGGCTGGAGGCATCGGCCAGCGTGGAAGTGCTGCGCGGCCTGCGACTGGACATCAACGGCACGGTGCTGCGGGCACGCTATGACGACTTCACCGAGTCGGTAGGGGGCGTGGCGGTGTCGCGTGCCGGCAATGTGCCGACCAGCGTGCCGCAGCAGGCAGCCAACGCCTGGCTGAGCTGGAACGTCATGCCGCAGTGGACGTTCGCCACGGGCCTGCGCTACGTGGGCGGCCGTTACGCGGACACCGCCAACAACGTGCGCGTGCCGAGCTATACGACGGTCGATACCGCGCTGTCGTGGCGCGTGACCAGGCAGGCGGCGCTGACCCTGCGCGTCTACAACCTGTTCAACCGCGACTACGCCGAATCGTTCTCGAACGGCGGCCAGCAGTGGCTGCTGGGCCGTCCACGCTCGGCGGAACTGTCGGCAAACTTCTACTTCTGAGTGGCCTCGGGCGGTCGGTGGCCGCCCAGCCCGCCCCAACGGCGGGGAGGGCACGACTGTCACGGAAGTGTCATATCGCGCGCTTACATTTTCGTTCGACCATGCAAAGTGAGCGAATGAGCGTCGATGAGCCTGACCCTGCGGCAACGTGAAATCTTCGGCTGGCTGAATGATGCCGGCTACCTCAGTACCGAACAACTGGCCAGCCGCTTTGGCGTCAGCAGCCAGACCATCCGGCGCGACATCAACGAACTGAGCGTGCAGGGGCTGGCGCGACGCATGCACGGCGGGCTGAGCCTGCCGGCCAGCCAGCACAACATCAGCTACCTGCAACGCAGTACCGCGCATGTGGAGCGCAAGCGGCGCATTGCCGAGGCGGCCATTGGCATCGTCGAGGCCGATGCCACGGTGTTCCTGGGCTATGGCACCACGGTGGCCGACTTTGCCCGCGCGCTGCCGGACGACCTGCCGCTGCGCGTGATCACCAACAACCTCGGTGCCGTGCATGCGCTGGCTGACATGCCCCGCATCGAAACCTGGGTCACGGGCGGACGGCTGCGTGCCGGCGATTTCGATGTGATGGGCAGTGCCACCCTGGATTTCGTACGACGTTTTCGTGCGCATGTGGCGATCTGCGGCGCCGCCGGCATCGACGCGGACGGCACGTTCTACGAATTCCAGCCGGAGGAGGCCGAATTGAGCCAGGTGCTGCTGTCGCACAGCCATCTGCGCGTGCTGCTGGCCGACAGCAGCAAGTGCCTGCGCCACGCGCCGTGCCGCGTGGCCGGCCTCGACCAGATCGACCACCTGTTCACAGACGCCGAAGCCACCGACGCGCTGCCATCGTTGCCAGGCCTGTGCGAGCGCGCCGGCGTGGCGCTGCACCTGTGCTGAGCCACCGGCACCGCCGGCTCACCTGGCGTCTTCCTTGGTCGCCCTTCGTCCCGGATACCGGATCGCCTCGTTTGACGGGGTGATCGCCCGGCCCGCCCGCCGGGCAAGGCCGTCCGCGGGTGCCAATTGAACGGGTGTGGCATGCGCCACATTCATGCGCTTGCTTTGGCGCATGCGGGACCTATGCTGAATCACACCGCTCTCGGGCGTGTCACCAACACAAAAAGGGTCCCATGGCATCCACCGCGCCGACTCCAACGCCCGCCCACGCGCCGGCCCCCCACTGGCTGCGCTGGCTGCCCGGGCTGGCCATGCTGCGCACCTACGAGGCAGCCTGGCTGCCGCGTGACCTGGCGGCGGGGCTCGTGCTGACCACGATGCTGGTGCCGGTGGGTATCGCCTATGCCGAGGCGTCGGGCGTGCCGGGCGTGTACGGGCTCTACGCGACGATCATCCCGCTGCTGGCCTACGCGCTGTTCGGGCCAAGCCGCATCCTGGTGCTGGGGCCCGATTCCGCGCTGGCCGCGCCGATCCTGGCGGTGGTGGTTGGCATGTCCGGCGGCGACCCGATGCGCGCCGTGGCCACCGCCAGCCTGATGGCCATCGTGGCCGGCCTGTTCTGCATCGTGCTGGGCCTGCTGCGGCTGGGGTTCATTACCGAACTGCTGTCCAAGCCGATCCGCTACGGCTATATGAATGGCATCGCCCTGACGGTGCTGGTCAGCCAGTTGCCCAAGCTGTTCGCCATCAAGGTCGACGATGCCGGGCCGCTGCGCGAGCTGTGGTGGCTGGCGCAGGCCATCGCCGATGGCAAGGCCAACTGGTACAGCTTTGCCGTGGGCGCGGCCAGCCTCGTGTTGATCCTGTTCCTGAAGAGATTCGAGCGCGTGCCGGGCATCCTGATCGCCGTGGTGCTGGCCACGCTGGCGGTCAGTGTGTTCCGGCTCGATACCCAGGGCGTGAAGGTGCTGGGCGAGATCCCGCAGGGGCTGCCGACCTTCGCGCTGCCGTGGTTCAGCGGCGTGGATATCGTCCGCATCGCGCTGGGCGGCTGTGCCGTGGCGCTGATCGCCTTTGCCGATACTAGCGTGCTGTCGCGCACCTATGCCGCGCGCACCCATACGCGGGTGGACCCGAATCAGGAGATGGTGGGCCTGGGCGTGGCCAACCTGGCGGCCGGGCTGTTCCAGGGGTTTCCGATCAGCAGCAGCGCGTCGCGCACGCCGGTGGCCGAGGCAGCCGGCGCCCGCACGCAGCTGACTGGCGTGGTCGGCGCCATTGCCGTGGCGGCCCTGCTGCTGGTGGCGCCCAATCTGCTGCGCTACCTGCCCAACAGCGCGCTGGCCGCCGTGGTGATCGCGGCGGCTATCGGGCTGTTCGAGTTCAAGGATCTGCAGCGCATCTATCGCATCCAGCAGTGGGAGTTCTGGCTGTCGATGCTGTGCTTTGCCGCCGTGGCCGTATTCGGCACGATTCCCGGCATCTGCCTGGCCGTGGTCCTGGCCGTGATCGAATTCCTGTGGGACGGCTGGCGGCCGCATTTCGCGGTACTGGGCCGGGTGCCGGGCCTGCGCGGCTACCACGACCTGAAACGCTATCCCCATGCGGCACTGATCGACGGGCTGGTGCTGTTCCGCTGGGACGCACCGCTGTTCTTTGCCAATGCCGAACTGTTCCAGCAGCGCCTGACGGAGGCCGTGGAGGCGGCGCCGAAGCCGGTGCGCTGGGTGGTGGTGGCGGCCGAGCCGGTCACCAGCGTGGACGTCACGTCGGCCGACATGCTGCGCGAACTGAGCCAGAACCTGGCCCAGGACGGCGTGGCCCTGCATTTCGCGGAAATGAAGGACCCCGTCCGAGACAAGCTGCGGCGCTTCGAGCTGACCGAGACATTCCCCAATGCCTGCTTCCATCCCACCGTGGGCAGCGCCGTGGACGACTATCTGGCCAGCATCGGCGCCCGGAAACTGGACGAATGACGATGGGGCGAGGCACGGCCAGCGGCTGGCGGGTATGCCGCGTCAGCCCCCGCTGGCGCCCATCGCCCCGAACCGCCACGACAACCGCCGCGCCGCCTGCCTGACCAGTTGGGCCACCTCGCTGTCCAGCGCGCTGTCGAAGCTGCCGCTGCTGCCCATCACGGCGATGACCAGCGCCAGCGCGCCGGTGTGGTCGAACACCGGGGCGGCCAGGGTGTCGATGCCGGGCACGGGGCGGCTGACGGCGTTGTCGATGCCATCGTCGCGAATCTTGCGCCAGCGCGGGGTGGCGGCCTGCCGGATCGCCGCATCCACGGGCACACCCGCCATGCGGATCGCATCCTGCGCCAGCGCCTGTGTCAGTACGTCATCGGGCAGATGGGCGGCGAACGTGCGGCCGATGGCCGTGTTGACCATCGAGAGCACCGTGCCCACGCGCAGGCTGACGTGCTGCGGACGCAACGCTTCTTCCAGCCGGATCACCGTGGGCCCCAGCGGGCCGAACACCGCCATCGCCACCGACAGGCCGGTGGCATGCGCCAGCGCCACCACCTCGGGCTCGGCCTCGCGCGTGGGCGACAGGCGCTGCAGCGCCACCAGGCCCATTTCCAGCGCCAGCATGCCGGCCTCGAAGTCGCCGTCGGCATTGCGCGTCAGCAGGCCGATCTTCTGCAGGCTGACCAGATGCGGGAACGCCTTGGCCGGCGCCATGCCGGCGGCGCGCGCCAGTTCGCCCAGCGATAGCGGACGGCCGGCGTCGGCCAGCGCATTGAGCAACTGGCCCGTATTGTCGAGCGACTGGATGCCGCGCTGGGGTTTGCTGTCTTCCAGTTCGGTCATGTCGCCTCCATTGCCCGCGCGATGTCGTCGATGGCCCCGCGCAGTGTGCGCGCCACCGGGCCTTGCCAGTCGACGTCGATGGCGCCCGTGGAACCGATGGCGGTCAGTACCAGGCGCAGCGTGCCGTCGGCATCGACCAGCGGCATCGCCAGGCTGCTGACTGCCGGGCTGGGCGTATCGATACTGCGTTCCATGCCGCGCTGGCGCACGGCGGCCAGTTGATCCATGAAACCGGGCAGGGTGTCCGCGGAAGAAGCACCGGCCTCTTGCTGGCGCCAGATCGGCTGCCAGTGCGCTGGCGGCTGGAACGCGCAGTACGTGCGGCCGGTGGCCGTGGTGGCCAGGGCCATGACCGTACCCACGTGCAGGTTGACGTGCAGCGGCGACCCGGCGGACGCGTAGTGGACGATGGTCGGCCCCTGCGGCGTGGGCAGGCTGACGGCCACGTTCCAGCCGATGGCCGAGGCCAGCGCCTGCACGTGCGGCACGGCCGCGCGGTACGCCGGCGTGTGGTCCAGATGCAGCATGCCCAGGCGCAAGGCCAGCGGCCCCGGTTCGTAGCTGCCGTCGAGATGATCGCGCTTGATGAGCCCCAGGCGCGTCAGGCTGACCAGATAGGTATGCGCCTGCGCCGGCGCCAGTTGCGCGGCGGCGGCCAGTTCGGCCAGTGCCAGCGGCCGGCGTGCATCGGCCAGCGCCTGCAGCAGGCGGCCGCCCACCTCCACGCTCTGGATGCCGCGCTGGGTCTTGCCGGCGGATTCGCCCGGGGGTCTTGCCATGCCTGCGTGCTGCTGTCTGTCGGAAAGAGCCCAATGGTACGCGATGCATCGCCAGCGGGCGGCCTGTCAGGCGCTTGTCGCGGCGCCTCGGCATCGGGGTTTTCCCGCGTCGCCTACGCTGCGACAAGGCCTGGCGGGTAATTTAGCAAATAGCAATTGTATTTGCCATTGACTAAAAATAGCCATCTTCCTAAGATTCATTCACGCCGATCCCCCGCGTGATCGCCCGACCCATCCCCCTACACAAGACAACGAGGCAGACATGGCAAAAGCATTCGCATCCCAGGCCGACCTGGAAGCCAAGCAGATCACCTTCACCCAGCTTTCGGAAAACGCCTGGGCCTATACGGCCGAGGGCGACCCCAATTCGGGCGTGATCATTGGCGACGACGGCGTGATGATCGTGGACACCACCGCCACGCCGGCCATGGCGCAGGACCTGATTGCCCGCATCCGCGAGATCACCGACAAGCCGATCAAGTACGTGGTGCTGTCGCACTACCACGCGGTGCGTGTGCTGGGCGCTTCGGCCTACTTTGCCGAGGGCGCGCAGCAGGTCATCGCCAGCCGGGGCACCTACGAGATGATCGTGGAGCGCGGCGAGGCCGACATGAAATCCGAGATCGAACGGTTTCCGCGCCTGTTCGCCGGCGTGGAAACCGTGCCGGGCCTGACCTGGCCGACGCTGGTCTTCGAGCGCGAGATCACGCTGTTCATGGGCAAGCTCGAAGTGCGCATCGCCCACCTGGGCGCCGGCCACACCAAGGGCGACACCGTGGTGTGGCTGCCGCAGCAGAAGGTACTGTTCTCGGGCGACCTGGTGGAGTACGACGCCGCCTGCTACTGCGGCGACGCCCAGCTCGAACAATGGCCGGCCACGCTGGACGCGCTGGCCGCGCTGCAGCCCGAAAAGCTGGTGCCGGGCCGCGGCCCCGCGCTGACCACCCCGGCCGACGTGGCCAAGGGTCTGGCCTACACCAAGGATTTCGTCTCCACGCTGCTGCAGGCCGGCCGCGAAGCCGTGGCCGACAAGCTCGACCTGAAGGCCGCCATGGCGCATACGCGCAAGTTGATGGATCCGAAGTTCGGCCACGTGTTCATCTACGAGCACTGCCTGCCGTTCGACGTGTCGCGCGCGTTCGACGAGGCGTCCGGCATCACGCATCCGCGCATCTGGACGGCGCAGCGCGATCAGGAGATGTGGGCGGCGTTGCAGGCATAAGCAGGCATAAGCAGGCGCGAGCCGGAGCGATGGTTTTCTCCCCTCTCCCGCACGTCGGGAGAGGGGCGGGGGGGAGGGCAGGGCAGTTCCACTGGCCACGGGTAGCAGGCAGAACCGCCAGGCCCTCTCCCCCAACCCCTCTTCCACTGCGGGGGAGAGCGGAGCAAAAGAACGCAACCACATACAAGTGGACGGAGACACCATGAGCAGTACCGAAGTCGACATCGACTACCAGAAGCAGACGTACGCCTACATGCCCTGTGCCGAGCAGCAGCCGGGCCACCGGGCCGCGAGCCCGCATCCCGTGATCGTGGTGGGCGCGGGGCCGGTGGGGCTGGCCACCGCGATCGACCTGGCGCGCCACGACGTGCCGGTGGTGCTGGTCGATGACGACTGCACGCTGTCCACCGGCTCGCGGGCGATCTGCTTTGCCAAGCGCACGCTGGACATCTTCGACCGCCTGGGCTGCGGTGACCGCATGGTCGACAAGGGCGTGCGCTGGCATGTGGGCAAGGTGTTCCTGCAGGACCGCCAGATCTACGCGTTCGACCTGCTGCCCGAGGCCGGCCATCGGCGTCCGGCGTTCATCAACCTGCAGCAGTATTACGTCGAGGGCTATCTGCTCGATTGCGCGCGGGCGATGCCCAATATCGACATCCGCTGGAAGAGCCGCGCCGTGGCCGTGGAGCAGCACCCCGACCACGTGGCGCTGACCATCGAGACCCCCGCCGGCTGCTACACGCTGTGCGGCCGCTACGTGGTGGCGGCCGACGGCTCGCGCAGCCCGCTGCGCAGGATGCTGGGGCAGGAAAGCCATGGCCACACGTTCCGCGACCGCTTCCTGATTGCCGATGTGAAGATGGAGGCGCCGTTTCCGGCCGAACGCTGGTTCTGGTTCGACCCGCCGTTCCATCCGAACCAGTCGGTGTTGCTGCACCGCCAGCCCGACAACGTCTGGCGCATCGACTTCCAGCTGGGCTGGGATGCCGACCCCGTGGCCGAGAAGGCGCCCGAGCGCGTGATCCCCCGCGTGCAGGCGCTGCTGGGTCCCGACGCGAAGTTCGAACTGGAATGGGTCAGCGTGTACACGTTTGCCTGCGTGCGCATGGACAGCTTCCGCCATGGCCGCGTGCTGTTCGCCGGCGATGCCGCGCACGGGGTGTCCCCGTTCGGCGCGCGTGGCGCCAACAGCGGCGTGCAGGACGCCGAGAACCTGGCCTGGAAACTGGCCTATGTGCTGCAGGGCAAGGCGCCCGACAGCCTGCTGGACACCTACGCCAGCGAACGCGAATACGCGGCCGACGAGAACATCCGCAATTCCACGCGCGCCACCGATTTCATCACGCCGAAGAGCGCAGTCAGCCGGGTGTTCCGCGATGCCGTGCTGACGCTGGCGCGCGATCACGCGTTCGCGCGGCAACTGGTCAACAGCGGTCGCCTGTCGGTGCCGGCGGTGCTGCACGATTCGACGCTGAACACGGCCGATGCCGATGCATTCGGCGGCGCCATGGCGCCGGGGGCGGCATGCGTGGACGCACCCGTTGCCGATGCGGCCGCCAAGCCGTGGCTGCTGCAGCACCTGGGCAACGCGTTCGTGGTGCTGGTGTTCGGCCCGCCGGCCGGGCTCGATGCCGCGCAGGCCGAGGCGCTGCGCACGCTGCAGCAGGGCGGCATTCCGCTGCGCGTGGTGTTTGTCACCGACCCGGCCATTTCGGCATCGGCACAGGCCTGGCCCGGCGCCACGGTGCTGCGCGATGCAGAGGGCCTGGCCGCCAGCCGCTACGACGCGCGTGCCGGCACCTGCTACCTGATCCGACCGGACCAGCACGTATGTGCGCGCTGGCGCGGTGCCGATGTGGCGGCCATCGCCGCTGCACTGGCCCGTGCCACCGGCAACGCGCCGGTATCCCGGACCCTGACGCCATCCGCCCCGGTGCAGGCAGCGGCCCTGGCCTGAAGCCCTGAACCCAGCCATCCGAAGGAGACAGGCCCCATGCCGCTCAATACCGCCCCCAACCTTGCGCGCCCGGACGACTTCTACGAGGCGCTGATCGACATGCACCGCGGCCTCGACGACGCCGCCAGCCAGGCCGTCAACGCGCGGCTGATCCTGCTGCTGGCCAACCATATCGGCGACCACGACACACTGGTCGAGGCCATGCAGCTGGCCCGTGCGGCAGCCGAAGCGCCCACGCCGGCCTAGTCGCGCCTAACCACCACCGAATCCGCGATCGACCTCCGCAGGGGCGCAATCCGACGCCCCGGGGGCGACTCGCGCCTGCCACCCTGCTGAATCCGGAGACAACCATGCACACCCAGAGCCTGGGCGCCGCCCCCGCCTTGCCAGAAATCCCGACCGAACCCTTGCCACACAGCCTGCCGCTGCCGCAGGAAGACGCGCTGTACCGCAAGGTCTGGCTGCGCATCATCCCGTTCCTGTTCGTCTGCTACGTGGTGTCGTTCCTGGACCGCATCAACATCGGTTTCGCGCAGTTGCAGATGAAGCAGGACCTGGGCTTCAGCGACGCGATGTACGGCCTGGGCGCCGCCGTGTTCTACGTGGGCTACGTGCTCTGCGAGGTGCCGAGCAACATGCTGCTGGCGCGTTTCGGGGCGCGCCGGACGTTCACGCGCATCATGGTGCTGTGGGGCATGGCGTCAGTCGGCATGATGCTGGTGTCGCAGCCGTCTCACTTCTATTTGCTGCGCTTCCTGCTGGGCGTGTTCGAGGCGGGCTTCTTCCCAGGCATCGTGCTGTACCTGACCTACTGGTTCCCGGCGCGCCGCCGTGCCGCGGTGATGGCGATCTTCTTTGCCGGCGTGGCGGTGGCCGGGGTGCTGGGCGGGCTGGTATCGGGCTGGATCATGCGCGACATGGCCGGCGTGCTGGGCATGCACGGCTGGCAATGGATGTTCGCCATCGAAGGCGCACCGGCCGTGCTGCTGGGGCTGGTGGCGGCGTTCTGTCTGGTCGATGGCCCGCGCCAGGCGCGCTGGCTGACGCCTGCCGAGCAGGACTACCTGGTGGCCCAGCGCGCGGCCGGGACGCAAGGGCGGGGCGGCCACGCCCATTCGCTGCAGGCGCTGGGCAAGGCGCTGCGCAATCCGCGCCTGTACCTGTTCGCGTTCATCTACTTCGCGCTGACCTGCGGATCGCTGACGCTGTCGTTCTGGATGCCGCTGATGATCCGGGACTTCGGCATCCGCGACGTGATGGCGATCAGCCTGTACTCGGTGATCCCGAATGCGATCGGCGCGGTTGGGCTGATCCTGATCGCACGCCGCTCCGACCGGCTGGGCGAGCGCCATGGGCACTTCCTGTGCTGCACCGCCGGCGGCGCGCTGGCCCTGGCGGCGCTGACGCTGCACGTGCCGAGCCTGGGCGTGTCGCTGGCGATTCTCTCGGTGGCGGCCGTGCTGATTTTCGCCGCCTTGCCGATCTTCTGGTCGCTGCCGCCCAGCCACCTGCCGGCCCAGACCGCCGCCACCGGTATCGCGTTCATCTCCAGCATCGGCATCACCAGCGGCATCGTCAGCCCCTGGGTGATCGGCCAGATCAAGACCCACACGGGCAGCATGGACAACGCGCTGTACCTGCTGGCGGGCCTGCTGCTGGCAAGCGGACTGGCCATGTGGAAGGGCATCCCACGCACCCCGGCGGCGCACTGACCGCCTGGCCGCCTCGCCGCATTGCCACATTTCCCCAAAGCCGGGCGCCGCATGCCCGGCTTCGGGGAAAATCCATTTGTTTCATGGTTATCCATGATGGAACACTTGTTGCTCAATGACTAGCATTGCAACAGCTGACGCTTTCATTCAACAGGAGTGTTTCCATGACCCAGTCCTTCCCGATCCGTGCCGCGGTGCTGCTGGCCGCGTTCAGTGGCGCCGGTTCGGCGCTGGCCGCCGACGCAGCGGCGGTGGCCGCCAGCCCGACGCTCAGCAAGATCAAGTCGTCCAACACGATCGCGATCGGGCACCGGACGTCGTCGATTCCGTTTTCGTATTACGACGCCAACCAGAAAGTGATCGGGTTTGCCCAGGACATCTGCGACCGCGTTGTCGATGCCGTCAAGAAGGAAACGGGTTCGCCGAACCTGCAGGTGCGCATGGTCCCCGTGACATCGCAAAATCGCCAATCGCTGGTGCAGAACGGCACGGTGGACCTGGAGTGCGGCGTCACGACCAACCTGAAGTCGCGCCAGCAGCAGGTGGCGTTCTCGACCACTTACTTCGTGGCGGGCACCCGGCTGCTGGTCAAGAAGGGCAGCCCGGTCCACGACTTCGCGGACCTGGCAGGCAAGTCCGTGGTGACGAATGCGGGCACGACGTCGGAGCGCATCCTGCGCAAGCTGAACGACGAAAAGGGCGCCAACATGACGATCCAGAGCGCCAAGGACTACGGCGAATCGTTCCTGATCCTGCAGTCGGGCCGCGTGGCGGCATTCATGATGGACGACGTGCTGCTATCCGGCGCCCGCACGCTGGCGCCCCGGCCCGACGACTGGGCCGTGGTGGGCACGCCGCAGTCCTTCGAAGCCTATGGTTTCATGATGCGCCGCGACGACCCCGGCTTCAAACAGGTGGTGGACAACGCCATGACCGGCCTGATGCGCAGCGGCGAGATCAACACGCTCTACGCCAAGTGGTTCCAGAAGCCGGTGCCGCCGAAGAACATTTCGTTCGACCTGCCGCAGAGCGAGCAGATCAAGAAGGCGTATGCGAATCCGAATGACGAGGCGTTCGAGTAAGCGCCACTACCAAGACGATTCTTGCGTTGTGCGTGGCCTGGCCGTACCACTCGTACTGTCTGCGGCCACGCCCCTGGCCGGAACCGCTTCGCTTCGCCGTCATGGCGCCGCCCAAAGCGGCTATGGCAAATAAGCCCCCGTGCGATGAAGCTGCCCCTCGGTCTGCTCGAGCGCCCGGATCGCCCCCTTGCCCTTGCGGGCCAGCAGCTGCTCGACCAGCGCCTCCACCATCGTCACGCCGGATGTAATCGACGGGAAGAATGACGGGCTGTCGATGGCGAACAGCAGCGTGCAGTCGGCCTCCAGGGCAATCGGGGCCACGGTGCTGTCGGTCAGGGCGATGACCTTGCAGCCGGCCTCGCGCGCCGCCTGGGCCACGCGCAGGCTTTCGTGCGAGTAGGGCGCGAAGCCGGCGACCAGTACGGCGTCGCGGGCGTTGAGCGCGCGCAGTTCCATTTCCAGCGTGCCGGCGTCGCCGCGGATCAGTCGCACCGAGCTGCGGAACAGCCCGTAGATGTAGTGGAACGTGAACGCGATCGGAAAGCACGAGCGGAAGCCGGCCACGTGCACGATGGGCGCGGCGGCCAGCAGGTCGGCCGCGCGGGGCAGGGTGTCGGCATTGTTGGCCAGCAGCGCGTCGAGGTTGTGGTGCTGCACCTCGATCATCTCGGCCAGCATCTTGCCCGGGCCGCTGGCTTTGTCCGAATCCTTGACCACCTTGCGCGCGCGGCGCGCGTACGGCTGGCTGCCGCCCTCGCGTACGGCCGTCACGAACAGCTCCCGCAGACCCTGCCATCCGTCGAATCCCAACGACTGCGACAGGCGCACCAGTGTCGCCGGCTGCACGCCGGCATTGGCGGCCACCTTGCGCATCGACTGGATGGCGATGTCGCGCGGATGGTCCAGCAGATAGCGCGCGCCGCCCTGGAACTGGACGCTGAGATTCGGAAATTCCGTGCGCAGTTGTTCGAGCAGGGCGTCGAGCGATTCGGGAGGGCTGGGCTGGGCGTCGGACATCGATGTGATGAAAAAGCGGGATCTGCAACGATTGTTGCATAGGTCGCCGGCCGGTGTCGGCGGAATTGCAGGAATCGTATGTTTCGTATGGCTGCAAATATGAAACAGTTGTTGCGCAGCCGGTGTGTTGTTCCTATACTGGCTACCTGTTTCGCGCCCCATGCGCTTTCTTGCACGCCGACCATGACGCACGTCTTCCATCGCAATCCCAAGCAAACCTTGCCAGTCGCCGTTGGCGGCAAGGGTATCGAGCTGTTCGACAGCAACGGCCGCGCCTACCTGGATGCCTCGGGCGGTGCGGCGGTGTCGTGCCTGGGCCACGGCCATCCGCGCGTGATCGCGGCGATCAAGCAGCAGGTGGATACGCTGGCCTATGCCCACACGTCGTTCTTTACCACCGAGGTGTCGGAAACGCTGGCCCAGACGCTGGCCGATGCCGCACCGGGCGACCTGAACCACGTGTACTTCGTGTCCGGCGGCTCCGAGGCCGTGGAAGCCGCGCTGAAGCTGGCGCGGCAGTATTTCGTCGAGACGGGCCAGACGCAGCGCCGCCATTTCATCGCGCGCCGCCAGAGCTATCACGGCAACACGCTGGGTGCGCTGGCCATTGGCGGCAACGCCTGGCGCCGCGAGCCGTTCCTGCCGCTGCTGGTGCCCGCGCACCATGTGTCGCCGTGCTATGCCTATCGCGACCAGGCTGCCGGCGAGACCGACGTGCAATATGCACAGCGCCTGGCCGACGAACTGGAAGCCAAGATCCTGGAACTGGGGCCGGATTCGGTGGCCGGCTTCGTCGCCGAGACCGTGGTCGGGGCCACGGCCGGCGCGGTGCCGCCGGTGGCGGACTACCTCAAGCGCATCCGCGCTGTGTGCGACAAGTACGGCGTGCTGCTGATTCTGGACGAGGTGATGTCCGGCATGGGCCGCACCGGCTATCTGTTCGCCTGCGAGGAAGACGGCGTGGTGCCCGATATCGTGACCATCGCCAAGGGCCTGGGCGCGGGCTACCAGCCGATCGGCGCGATGATGTCCACCGCGCGCATCTACGATGCCATCGTCGGCGGCAGCGGCTTCTTCCAGCACGGACATACCTATATCGGCCACGCCACCGCGTGCGCGGCTGCGCTGGCCGTGCAGCGCACGATTGCCGAAGACAAGCTGCTCGACAACGTGCTGGCCCGTGGCGACCAGCTGCGTGCACGGCTGCGCGAGGCGCTGGGCCGCCATCCGAACCTGGGCGACGTGCGCGGCCGCGGCCTGTTCGTCGGCGTGGAGTTCGTGGCCGACCGCGCCACCAAGGCCACGCTCGATCCGGCGAAGAAGACCCACGCGGTGCTCAAGCGCACCTGCATGGAGAATGGCCTTTTGGTCTACCCGATGGGCGGCACGGTCGATGGCATCCATGGCGACCACGTGCTGTTCGCGCCGCCGTTCATCTGCACGCCGGCCGATATCGACAACATCGTCGACCGCTTCGTGCAGTCGGTGAACACCGTACTGCCGGCCTGAGGAACGACCCATGACGATCGATACCCTGCGCCGTCCCTTCGCGCTGGCCGTGGCACCCAACGGCGCGCGCAAGACCCACGCCGACCACGCCCGGCTGCCTATCGCCCCCGACGAACTGGCGCAGTGCGCGCGTGATTGCGTGGAGGCCGGTGCGGCGATGATCCACCTGCATGTACGCAAGGCCGACGCGACGCACAGCCTCGAAGTCGCCGATTACGAGCCGGCCATCGCGGCCGTGCGCAAGGCCGTCGGCCAGCAACTGGTGCTGCAGTTGACCACCGAAGCGGTGGGCATCTACCAGCCGGCCCAGCAGATCGCGATGGTGCAGGCGCTGCGGCCGGAGGCTGCGTCGGTGGCGGTGCGCGAACTGGTGCCCGACGATGCGGCGCTGCCGGCGGCCGAGTCGTTCTTCCAGTGGATGCATCGCGAGCACGTGGTGGCGCAGTACATCCTCTACGATGCCGACGATGTGCGCCGCTATGCCGCATTGCGGGCCAGCGGCGCCATTCCGGCCGGGCGGCACTGGGTGCTGTTCGTGCTGGGCCGCTACTCGGCCGGCCAGAAGTCGTCGCCCACGGACTTGCTGCCGTTCCTGGCCGCATGGCGCGACGTGGGGCTGGACCAGAGCGGCGTCGAATGGGCGGTTTGCGCGTTCGGCAAGCAGGAAGCCGACTGCGCGGCGGCGGCCGTGATACTGGGCGGGCATGCGCGCATTGGTTTCGAGAACAACATGACGTTGCCCGACGGCAGCACGGCGCCCGACAACGCCGGCCTGCTGCGTGCCGTGCGTACGCCGCTGAGCGGCCTGGGCTATGCGGCGATGACGGCCGACGACCTGCGCGCCCGCTTCGCGTAATCCCCAGTGCATTCCCGCCGGCAGCCCCGGCGGGATTCCGGTACGCTAGGCGCTTCATCCGCTTTTCGTTCCAGGAGTGCCGATGTCCGCCAGTCCGTCTCGCCTGCCTTCTTCCAACGAAGCCGTGCCGCTGGCGCGGGACATCGTCCACGGCCTGCGCGCCTCGCGCATCCGTGAGGTGGCCAACGCGGGCATCGGCCTGCCCGATGTCATGCCGTTCTGGTTCGGCGAGTCGGATCAGGTGACCCCGGCTTTCATCCGCGACGCCGCCGCGCAGGCGCTGGCCAGCGGCGCCACGTTCTACACGCACAACCTGGGCATCGCGCCGCTGCGGGTCGCGCTGTCCGACTACGTGACGCGGCTGCACGGCGCCACGCCGGTCGACAACATCGCCGTAACCAGCGCCGGCGTCAACGCGCTGATGCTGGCCGCCCAGCTTGTGGCCGGCCCGGGGGACCGCGTGGTCTGCGTCACGCCGCTCTGGCCCAACCTGGTGGAAATCCCGCGCATCCTCGGCGCCACCGTGGACACCGTATCGCTCGACTTCGGCGACAAAGGCTGGACACTCGATATCGACCGCCTGCTGCGCGCCCTGACGCCCGGTACGCGGGCGGTGATGATCAACTCGCCCAACAATCCCACGGGCTGGGTCATGCCGCGCGCCCAGCAGCAGGCCGTGCTGGACCACTGCCGCCGCCACGGCATCTGGATCATCGCCGACGAGGTGTACGAACGGCTCTACTACGGCAGCGAAGGGGGCAACGCGCCGTCGTTCCTCGATATCGCCAGCCGCGACGAACGCGTGATCGCGGTGAACTCGTTTTCGAAGGCATGGCTGATGACGGGCTGGCGGCTGGGCTGGATGGTGCTGCCCGCATCGCTGATGGACGACCTCGGCAAGCTGATCGAATACAACACGTCCTGCGCGCCCTCGTTCGTGCAGGAGGCGGGCATCGTGGCCGTGCAGCAGGGCGAGGCGTTCACCCAGGACCTGGTTCAACGGCTGCGCACGTCGCGCGATCATCTGGTCGGCGCGCTGTCTACCCTGCCAGGCGTGGAAGCCCACGCGCCCGACGGCGCCATGTACGTGTTCTTCCGGCTGGCCGGCGCCGCGGACAGCCTGGCGCTCTGCAAACGCCTGGTGCGCGAGGCGCACCTTGGGCTGGCACCCGGCAGCGCGTTCGGCGACGAGGGCGAGGGCTTTGTCAGATGGTGCTACGCGTGCGACGTGACGCGGCTGGATGAGGGGGTGAGGCGGTTGCGCGCGTATCTGCGGTCATAGCATTTGATGCGCTTGCCCTCTCCCCCGCCCCTCTCCCGCATGCGGGAGAGGGGAGAACACCCACCGCATGACAAGCACTGTCGGTTCGCTCCGCTGACCCGCGAGCCACCGCATGACAAGCACGGTCGGTTCGCTCCCCTCTCCCGCGAGCGGGAGAGGGGCTGGGGGAGAGGGCGGGCGTTTCCGGTACCGAGAGCCTCTATTTCAGGCTCCCCACCGTCGCCTCTTCCCCCCACCACCCACCCCCCAGCGCCTGCATCAGCGCCGCCGAATCGGCCAGTCTGGCCGCGCGGGCCTGCGACAAATCCAGCGCGGCCTGGCGGGCCTGGCGTTCGGCGTCGATCACCGTGAACTGGCTCACGCCGCCCAGCCGGTATTGCTCGCTGACGATGGCCAGCGTGTCGCGCGTTTGCCGGGCATTGTCGGCGCGGGCCTGCAGGGTGCCGGCGTCGGCGTCGAGAGCGCGCAGGGTGTCCGCGACGTTTTGCAGCCCCTGCAGCACGGCCTGCTGGTAGGCGCCCAGCGATTGTTCGTACGCCGCTTCCTTGGCGCGTTTCTGCGCGCGTAGTTCGCCGCCGTGGAACACCGGCTGCACCACGCCGGCTGCCAGGCTCCAGACGTTCATGCTGCTGAACAGGTCGCGCGCCCGCATCTGCTGGGTGCCGCCGCTGGCCGTCAGCGTGATCTGCGGATAGAGGTTGGCGGTGGCCACGCCGATGTCGGCCGATGCCTGGTGCAGCAGCGCCTCGGCCGCGCGGATGTCGGGGCGGCGCCGTGCCAGTTCGCCGGGCAGGCTGACCGGCAGCGTCTCGGGCAGGTGCAGATCGTCAAGCCGGAACTCGGGCAGATGCGCGCTGGCCGGCGTCTGTCCGGTGTAGACGGCAAGCTGATGGCGTGCGGCGTCGAGCTGTTGCGACAACCCCGGCAGCAGCGCCTGCGTCTGCGCCAGTTCGGATTGCTGCCGCTGTACGTCCACGCGCGCCACACCGCCTGCCTTCAGTCGCTGCTGCATGATGCCAAGCTGACGCTGCTGCGCTTCGGCGATGGCCACCGTATCGGCCAGTTGCGCGCGCAGCCCGGCTTCGCGGATCACCGTGGTGGCCACGTTCGCCGCCAGCGACAGGCGGGCCGCCTCCAGTTCGTAGCGTTGATAGTCGACCGCAGCACGCAGGCCTTCGAGTTCGCGCCGCTGCCCGCCAAACAGATCCAGCGCGTAGGACACCTGCACGCTGGCGTTGTAGAGCGTGAACGGGCCGGGGCTCGGAAACTGGGTGATGCCGACGGAGGTCAGGTCCACCTGCTGGCGGGTGGCGTTGAACTTGGCATCGACCTGCGGAAATTGCGTGGCCCCGGTGCGCGCGGCCAGGTTCTCCTGGGCTTCGCGCAGGCGGGCGCGCGCCTGCGTCAGCGTGGGGCTGCTGGCCAGCGCCATGCGTATCGTCTCGTCCAGCTGAGGATTGCCGAACAGCGTCCACCATTGCGCGGGCACATCGCCGGGCTGCAGCGTTTGCGTCGGGAAGCCCTGGGCCGGCATCTGCAGCGGCTGCGGGCCAGCGGTGTATCGCGCGTCGGCAGGCGCGTCGGGGCTGCGGAAGTCCGGGCCTACCGCGCAACCGGCGGCCAGCAGCGCGCAAAGCGAGGCGACCGGGGCGAGCAAGGTGGGAAACGTACGCATGGCAAGGCTCCGCTTGTCAGTCCAGCGTGCGCTTGTAGAAGCGCACGGCGATACCCATGACGATGACCGTGAACAGCGCCACGGGCCAGACGTTGGGCCAGAGTTCGGTCCAGCCGCTGCCCTTGAGCATGATGCTGCGGACCATCCGGTTGAAATAGGTCATCGGCAGTACGTTGCCGATCCACTGCGCCCATGTCGGCATGCCGGCGAACGGGAACATGAAGCCGGACAGCAGGATGTTCGGCAGGAAGTAGAAGAACGTGAGCTGCACCGCCTGCAGCTGGTTGCTGGCCAGCGACGACAGCGTGATGCCCACCGTCAGGTTGGCCGCGATGAACAGCAGCGTGGCCAGGTACACCGCCAGCACCGAGCCGAGGAACGGCACCGAGAACACGTAGTGCGCGGCCAGCACGATGATGGTGGCCTGGATCAGGCCGATGAAGATGTACGGGACAATCTTGCCCGAGATCACCTCGATGGGCTGCACCGGCGTGGCCAGCAGGTTTTCCATCGTGCCGCGCTCGCGTTCGCGCGTCATGGCCAGGCCCGTCATCATGACCATCGTCATCGTCAGGATGGTACCCATCAGCCCCGGGACGATGTTGTACTGGGTGATGCCTTCGGGGTTGTACAGGCGGTGCACGTTGACGTCGAAGGCCGGTTTGCCGCCGGCCAGCGGCGCCAGCGCGCCCTTGAGGTCGATGCGCGCGACGGTGTCCGGCAACTGCGCCAGCGCCGCGATGGCCTGGCCCGTGGCGGACGGGTCGGTGGCATCGGCTTCCACCAGGATCTGGGGGCGGTCGCCATGCAGCAGCCGCCGCGAGAAGTCGTGCGGGATATTGACCACGAACTGCACGTCGCCCCGCAGCAGCGCCTCGCGCCCCGCGGTCTCGTCGGGCATCGTGCGCACCACCCGGAAGTACGTGGTGTTTTCCATCGCCGCGATGAACGTGCGCGAGAAATCGCTGTGCTCGGCCACGATCACCGCCGTGGGCATGTGGCGCGGATCGCTGTTGATGGCGAAGCCGAACAGCAGCAGTTGCACGATCGGCAGGGCCACGATCATGCCGAACGTGATGCGGTCGCGGCGCAGCTGCAGGAATTCCTTCAGCACGATGCTCCACCATCGCTGTAGCGAGAACGCCGTGTGCGACGGCCGCGAAGGATTGCGGGCGGACGGGCGCGCGGCGCTCATGATGCCTCCCTGCGCCCGTGCGCGGCCTTCTTTTGCGGCGGGGCGGCCATGTTGTCCTGTGCGCCGCCCATCATGTGGATGAACACGTCTTCGAGGCTGGTCTCGGTCTGCACCAGACGGTGGTGGGCGCCCGCGTATTGCCTGAGCGTCCGTTCGAGCTGCACGGCGTCCTTGCCGGTCACATGCAGCGCGGTGCCGAATGCCACGGTCTGGTCCACGCCAGGCTTGCCCTGCAGCTGCGCGGAAAGCTCGGCCAGGTTGTCGCCCTCGACGCTCCACGTGCTCAGGTGCTGGCTGGCGACCACTTCATCCGACGTGCCCTGCGCCAGCAGCGTGCCGTAGGCGATATAGGCCAGCTTGTGGCAGCGTTCGGCCTCGTCCATGTAGTGCGTGCTGACCAGCACCGAGATGCCGCGTGCCGCCAACTGGTGCAGCTGTTCCCAGAAATCGCGGCGCGCCTTGGGATCGACGCCGGCAGTCGGTTCGTCGAGCAGCAGCAGTTGCGGCTCGTGCAGCAGGCACGCGGCCAGCGCGAGCCGCTGCTTCCAGCCGCCGGACAACGAGCCGGCCAGCTGCTCGGCGCGCGATTGCAGGCCCAGGTCTTCCAGCGCGCGCGCCACCACGTCCTTGCGGTTGGGCATGTCGTAGACGCGGGCGACGAAGTCGAGGTTCTCGCGGATCGACAGGTCTTCCCAGTACGAGAACCGCTGCGTCATGTAGCCCACGTTGCGCTTGATGTCGGCGGCCTGCTTGAGGATGTCGTAGCCCAGGCAGGTGCCGGAGCCGGAATCGGGCGTCAGCAGCCCGCACATCATGCGGATGGAGGTGGTCTTGCCGCTGCCGTTCGGGCCCAGGAAGCCGAAGATCTCGCCGCGCGCCACCTGCATGGTCAGGTTGTTGACCACGTGCTTGTCGCCGAAGTGCTTGTTCAGGTCGTGCACGTCGATGACCAGTTCCCCGTTGCGGTGGCCGTTGGCGGTGGTGCTGCCGTCGCCTTGGCCCGGTTCCGGCCGCCTGCCGGGCTGGGTGCTCATGATGGCGTCACCTCCACCGGCTGGCCTGGACGCAGCTTCGGCGCGTCGGCGGCGCTGGGTCTGGCCTCGATCAGGAACACGAGCTTGCGGCGGGTTTCGTTGCTGTAGATGACGGGCGGCGTGTATTCGGCCTGGTTCGACACATAGGTGACCTTGGCCGCCACCGGGGCCGCGCAGCCATCGCAATGGATCGTGATGGCCTGGCCGTTCTTCAGCGATCCCACCACGGCCTCGGGCACGTAGAAGCGCACCTTGACGTTGCCGGGCGGCAGCATGCGCACCACGGCGCTGCCCGCCGGCACCCATTCGCCGGGGCGGAACGGCACATCGTAGACCAGTCCGGACACCGTGGCATTGACCGATTTGCGCGACAGCTTCCACTCGGCCTGGGCCAGCGCGGCGCGCGCGGCGTCCACCTGGGCCGACTGGGCGGCCAGCTGGTCCTTGCGACCGGGCAGCCGGGCCACGTCGATATCGCGCTGCAGTTCGCGCACGCGGGCGGCATCGGCGTCGGCCGTGGCGCGGCTTTCGTCAAGCTGCGCCTTCGAGATGCCGCCGATGTCGAACTGCGCCTCGTCGCGCTTGCGCTGGGCGGCACTGCGGCCGGCCTGCGCCTGGGCCTGCACCAGTTGCGCCTGGCTGACCGCCACTTCCACGGGGCGCTTGCCAGTCTGGATGTCGGCCAGCTGGGCCTCGGCCACGCGCACCTGTTCGGCGGCCTGCTGGTGCGCGGCGCGTTCGTCATCGGATTCCAGTACGAATAGCGGCGCACCGTTGCTGACCTGCTGGCCGCGATCGACTGACAGCGTTTCTAGCCGGCCCGCGAATGGCGAGGCCACGGCGACGAATTCGCCTTCGACGTAGCCCTGCCAGGTAGTGGGCTTGTCGTTGCCGCAGGCAGCCAGCAGCGGCAAAGACATGGCGGCCAGCAGCAGGGGCCGGGTATGGTGCGGGACGGGAAGCATCATGCGGGCTCCGGGATACCAGGTTCAGGCAGGGGCTTGGGGCGGCACGGACAGCCCATGACCCAGCAGGGCAGTGACGTGGCGCACCAGCGTGTCGGTGTCGATGTCGGCGGCGCCGGGCAGCGCGCGCCAGATGTGCGTGGTGGCCAGCGGCAGCAGTGTCAGGCCGATCAGCGACACCATCACCAGCGCGGGCGCCAGGCCGGGGTTGAGTTGGCCCTGCGCATGGGCGGCCGCCAGCGGGCCGGCGATCAGATGCGCGCGCTGCAGGGCCACCCGCTGCAGCAGGCGCTCGCGCAGTTGGCCTTCACTGCCGACAATCTCGCGGATCCATAACCCCGGAAACCATGGCGTTGCCGATGCCGTGCGGATCAGCTGCTCCGCCAGCGCCTGGATGCGGGCGATGGGGTCGGGCGGGCCAGCCTGCAGCGCGCCGAACACGTGTTCGATCAGCGGTTGGAGCCGTTCCTCGAAGATGGCGTCAAGCAGCGTGTCGCGGTCGCCAAAGTAGTAATGCACCAGAGCCGGCGTCACGCCGGCTTCCGCGGCGATGGCCTTGGTCGAGGTGGCCGCCACGCCGTGGCGGGCGAACAGCGTGACGGCGGCATCGATCAGGCGGTCGCGCTGCCCGGCATCGGATGCCTGCGCGGCTGGGCGGCCGGGACGGCGCGGGGAATCGGTCGGTGGGCGGGAGGGCATCGTGCCAGTGCGAGACTTCGGAAGCGCCACAAAATGGCGGAGTTCCGAACCATATTAATTTTCGGATTAATTAATACAAGGGCGGTTACAACGTCGGCTTTGCGCCACCGCAAGGCTTGACAAAACAAGCGTCGCCAGAATGCTGCATCGCAGCAAAAAGAGGTAGACATGTCATGTCGGCTTGGCTATGCTCGCGCCTGTCCAGAAGGGTGCCCGTGGGTGGTGCATCCGCATCCCGGGTTTTCCTATGCAGTGCTTCCGTTTCCTGGCCGCCGTGCTGCGGCCACGCCCGCGCTTTGTCCGTCAGCTTGTCGCCTGGATGGTGGCGAGTACGGCGTTGCCGTGGGCGGCGCACGCGCAGGAAACGCCGCCCGCGGCCATCCCGGCGGCCAATGCGCCCGCCGCCAGCGTGCCGCTCGTCAACGATATGGAGAGCCCGTTCGCGTTCCACGGGCAGACCACCTATATCTGGCAGCGCAAGCCCGCGTTCAGCGCGCCCTATTCGGGCGAGAACAGCCTGACGCCAAACCGTGCCAAGAGCTATTCGTGGACGGCCACCCTCGACCTGGGCCTGCGGCTGTGGAAGGGGGCCGAATTCCACTTCAACCCCGAGGTGGCGCAGGGCGTGCCGTTTTCCGACCTGCACGGCATGGGCGGCCTGTCCAACGGCGAACTGGCCAAGACGGCCAGCACGAGCCCGAAGGTCTACCGGGCCCGCGCCTTTATCCGGCAGTACTGGGGCCTGGGTGGCGGCGATGAAACGCTGGACTCGGACTTCAACCAGTTCGCCCGCACGGTGGACAAGCAGCGCCTGGTGCTGACCGCCGGCAACTTTGGCGTGATCGACGTGTTCGACCAGAACCCGTATGGCTCCGACCCCCGCACGCAGTTCATGAACTGGTCGTTCATGACGCATGGCTCCTGGGACTATCCCGCCGACTCGCGCGGCTATAACTGGGGTGCGGCACTCGAATACATCGGCGATGGCTGGTCGGCCCGCGTGGGCCATTTCCTGCAGCCGGTCGAATCGAACGGGCGTGAGCTGGATACCCGGCTGTTCCAGCACTATGGCCAGATGCTGGAGCTGGAAAAGCGTTACACCATCGCGGAGCGGCCCGGCCAGGCGCGCCTGCTGCTATGGCGGAACAAGGCGCGCATGGGTGCGTTCAACGACGCGCTTGCGTTCGGCCAGGCCAACGGCGTGACGCCCGATGTGGCCGATGTGCGGCGCGAGCACAGCAAGTGGGGCGTCGGGCTGGCCTTCCTGCAGGAAGTGGCCGACGACGCCGGCGTGTTCCTGCGTGCCAACTGGTCCGACGACAAGACCGAGACCTATGCGTTTACCGAAATCGGCCGGCAGGTATCGGCCGGCGGCACGATGAAGGGCGCGCGCTGGGGGCGCCCCAAGGACGAGGTGGGCCTGGCCGTGGCCGTGAACATGCTGGGATCGGGGCACCGCAACTACCTGGCCGCCGGCGGCCTGGGTGCCTTCCTGGGCGATGGCGCGCTGCGCTACGGGCCCGAGCAGATCGTCGAGATCTACTACAGCGTGGCGGTATGGAAGACGCTGACGCTGAGCCCGGATTTCCAGTACGTGCGCAATCCGGGCTACAACCGCGACCGCGGGCCGGCCAAATTCATCGGCATCCGCGCGCACGCGGAGTTCTGACGAACCGGCCCGGCCGGCTTCGGGCGGGTTGCCTTACTGCCGCGCGTTGCGCCGGTTGTCCGGCCACGGCGTGTTGAAGTTGGTGCGGAACGGGTTGATGTCCAGGCCCCCACGGCGCGTATAGCGGGCGTAGACCGCCAGCTTCACCGGCTTGCACATGCGCATCACGTCGGTAAAGATCCGCTCCACGCACTGCTCGTGAAACTCGTTGTGATTGCGGAACGAGATCAGGTACTTGAGCAGCCCTTCCTGGTCGATCGGTGCGCCCACGTAGCGGATCTGCACGCTGGCCCAGTCGGGCTGACCAGTCACCAGGCAGTTCGACTTCAGCAGGTGAGACACCAGCGATTCCTCCACCGGCGATTCGTCCTGGTCGGCCTTGAGCAGCGTCGGATCGGGTTCGTAGACGTCGGTCTCGATGTCCAGGCGGTCCAGCAGCAGGCCGTCCAGTTCGCCCATCTTCTGCGTGCCCAGGTCCGATTCGGTCACCAGCCGCACCTGCACCGTGCCGCCCGTCGCGTCGGACAGGTCGTGGTGCAGCAACTGCTGCAGCGCCTCGGCCGACGCAAGCTTGCTCTGGTTGAACGAATTCAGGTACAGCTTGAACGATTTCGATTCGACGATGTTCGGCGTATCGGCGGGAATGATGAAGGTGGCCAGCGCCACCTGCGGCTTGCCCTTGAGGTTCAGCCACGACACCTCGTAGGCATTCCAGATATCGACGCCGAAGAAGGGCAGGGCCTTGCCTTCGGGCAGGCCGATCTCGGTGCGCTTGGGCTGGCGCGGAATCGGGAACAGCAGCGTCGGGTCGTATTCGGTCTTGTAGGCCGAGGGCTTGCCCAGCGGCGAGTGCTCAGGAAGCGTCATGATCGGTCTCAGGACAGGAACAGCTTGTAGACGGGGTTGTCGGTCTCGTCCCAGTGTACGTAACCGAGCGTGGAAAGGAACGTGCGGAACTCGCGTTTTTCGTTGCGGGGCACCTGGATGCCGACCAGGATGTTCGACGTGTCCGCCCCCTGGTTCCGGTAGTGGAACAGGCTGATGTTCCAGTTCGGGCTCATGCTCGACAGGAACCGCATCAGCGCGCCCGGGCGCTCGGGGAATTCGAAGCGGTACAGCAGTTCGTCGTGTGCCAGCGGCGAATGGCCGCCCACCATGTAGCGGATGTGCTGCTTGGCCAGCTCGTCGTTGGACAGGTCCAGCGTGTCGAAGCCATGGCGGCGGAAGTTGGCGGCGATCTTGTCGCTTTCCGCCCGGCTGGCGATCTGCACGCCCACGAAGATGTGCGCCACGCCGGTATCGGCGATCCGGTAGTTGAATTCCGTCACGCTGCGGGTGCCGACCTGTTCGCAGAAGCGTTTGAAGCTGCCGCGTTCCTCGGGGATGGTGACCGCGAAGATGGCCTCGCGGGCCTCGCCCACCTCGGCACGCTCGGCCACGAAGCGCAGGCGGTCGAAGTTCATGTTGGCGCCGCAGGCGATGGCCACCAGGTGCTGGCCCTTGAGCTTCTCGCGCTCGGCGTAGGCCTTCAGGCCGGCCACGGCCAGCGCGCCGGCCGGCTCCAGGATGCTGCGCGTGTCCTGGAACACATCCTTCAGGCCGGCGCAGATCGCATCGGTATCCACCAGGATGATGTCGTCCACCAGCTCGCGCGTGATGCGGAAGGTCTCCTTGCCGACCAGCTTCACGGCGGTACCGTCCGAGAACAGGCCCACGTCCTTCAGCTCCACGCGCTTGCCGGCGTCCACCGAACGCTTCATCGCGTCGGAATCGAGCGTCTGCACGCCGATCACCTTGATGTCCGGACGCACGGCCTTCACGTAGCTGGCAATGCCCGAAATCAACCCGCCGCCGCCGATGGCGACGAAGATCGCGTGGATCGGGCCCGGGTGCTGGCGCAGGATCTCTATGGCGATGGTGCCCTGGCCGGCGATGACCTCTGGATCGTCGAACGGGTGGATGAAGGTGAGCTTGTGCTTCTTTTCCAGTTCGGCCGCGTGCAGGTAGGCGTCGCTGTAGGAATCTCCATGCAGTACGACCTGCACCCATTCGCCGCCGCGCTCGCGCACGGCATCGATCTTCACCTGCGGCGTGGTGGTCGGCATGCAGATCATGGCCTTGCACTGCAGCCGGGCGGCGGACAGCGCCACGCCCTGGGCATGGTTGCCGGCCGACGCGGCGATCACGCCGCGCTTGAGATCCTCGGGGCGCAGCGACGCCATCTTGTTGTACGCCCCGCGCAACTTGAACGAGAACACCGGCTGGGTGTCCTCGCGCTTGAACCAGACCGCATTGTGCGTGCGCGCCGACAGCGCGGGGGCGTAGGTCAGTTCGGTTTCCTGGGCCACGTCGTAGACCTTGGCGGTCAGGATCTTCTTCAAATAGTCGGGCTTGGCGGGGGTGCGGGTCATGGTCTGCGGGCGCCACGCTGGCCGTGGCAAAAAAAGCCGGAAAAATCGGCGGAAACCGCCAATGATAATGGATGGCGCACATGCGGGCCCCGGCACCGCGTGGTGGCGCCTCAGGTGCCGCAAGGGCCACTGTTGTAGGACAGCGCCCGGTGGACGCTCGTCAAATCGGCGTGCTACGGTTTCACGCGATGCCCCCCCTACCTCTCATCGAACCCAACACCGCGCTGTTCCTGGACTTCGACGGGACGCTGGCCGACCTTGCGCCACGCCCCGACCTGGTGCAGGTGGAGCCCGAGCTGGTTGGCACGCTGCGTGCGCTGCACACCTGTCTGGACGGCGCGCTGGCCATCGTCTCGGGCCGTCCCGTGGACGAACTCGACTATTTCCTGCAACCGTTGCGCCTGCCGGCCGCCGGCGTGCATGGCGCGGAATTCCGCCATGGCGCCGAGAGCATCGTGCGCCCGCCCGCCCCAGGCATCGGCCCGCTGCTGCCGAAGCTCGAGGCGCTGGTGCTGAGGCACCCGGGCCTGCAACTGGAGCGCAAGTCGGTGGCCGTGGCCATCCACTACCGCCAGGTGCCCGAACTGGAACCACTGGTGCGCGCCGCCGTGGCCGATGTGCTGCGCGATGCGGTGGGGCTCGATGCGCTGCCCGGCAAGATGGTCATCGAGATCAAGCCGGCCGGCGTGGACAAGGGCGGGGCGATTGCCACGTTCATGCGCTCGGCGCCATTTGCCGGCCGCATGCCGCTATTTGCCGGTGACGACGTGACCGACGAGGCCGGTTTTACGGTGGTGCGCGAACTGGGCGGCGTGGGCTTGCTGGTGGGCCAGCGGGCCACCGCGGCGTCGGTCAGCGTGCCTGCGCCCGCCGTCCTGCGCGACTGGCTGCATCGTTCCGCGCACGCGCTGACCCATCTGATGGCGCGCCGCGAGGCACCCGCCGATCCCCTCTCAACCCCATCGCCTGCAAGGGAGGAACCGTTGTGAGTGACCCTGCCAACCTGAACCCCGCCATTGCTACCGAGGCGCCGGCGGTCAATACGGATTCGGACAGCTCCTGCCGCCAGGCCGATCCGTCGCTGTCGCTCGGCATGATCGGCAACTGCGCGTTCTCGGCGCTGGTCGATGGCCGCGGCCGCATCGTCTGGTGCTGCATGCCGCGCTTCGACGGCGATCCCGTCTTCAACGCGCTGCTCGATACCAGCGAGAACGCCGGCCACTTCAATATCGAGATCGAGGACTTCCAGGAGGCCACGCAGTGGTACGAGCCCAACACGGCCGTCCTGCGCACCCGGCTGATAGACCAGCATGGCAGCTGCCTGGAAATCACCGATTTCTGCCCGCGCTTCTTCCGGCTGGGCCGTTACTTCCGGCCGTTGACGCTGGTGCGGCGCATCCGCCCGATCCGGGGTGCGCCGCGCGTGCGCGTGACGGTGGCACCGCGTTTCAACTGGGGCCGCATCCAGCCGCAGGTCACGCGCGGCAGCAGCCACGCGCGTTTTGTTGGCGACGACATGACGCTGCGCCTGACCACCGACGCGCCGCTGGCCTATGTGCTGTCGAAAACGCCCTTCCTGGTCACGCGCGGCTACAACTTCATCCTCGGGCCCGATGAAACGCTCACGCACGGCGTGGACGACATCGCCCGCGACTTCGAGCAGGAAACCACCTCGTACTGGCGGCTGTGGAGCCGCCGGCTGGCCGTGCCGCGCGAATGGCAGGACGCGGTGATCCGCGCGGCCATCACGCTGAAGATGTCGCTCTACGAGGAAACCGGCGCGATCGTGGCGGCGATGACCACCAGCATCCCGGAGGCGCCCGGCAGCGGCCGCAACTGGGACTACCGCTTCTGCTGGCTGCGCGACGCGTTCTTCGTGGTGCGGGCGCTGAACAGCCTGTCCGAAGTCGGCACGATGGAAGATTACCTGCGCTGGCTGTCCAACGTGGTGATGCAGTCGCAGGACGGGCATATCCAGCCGCTCTACGGCATCGGGCTCGAACGCGAGCTGCCGGAAAGCATCCTCGATCACCTGGGCGGCTACCGCGGCATGGGGCCGGTGCGTGTGGGCAACCAGGCGCAGGAGCACTTCCAGCACGATGTCTATGGCAACGTGGTGCTGGCCGCCGCGCAGGCTTTTCACGACCACCGCCTGCTCTATCGCGGCGGGCCCGCCGAATTCCGGCGGCTGGAAGATGTGGGCGAGCAGGCCGTGCGCGTGTTCGGCACCCCCGACGCGGGCATGTGGGAACTGCGCACGCGCGCCCGCATCCACACGTCGTCGGCGCTGATGAGCTGGGTGGCGTGCGACCGCCTGGCCAAGATCGCCGTGAAGCTCGAGCAGCCCGCGCGGGCCGCCTACTGGCACGACCATGCCGGCCGCATGAAGCAGCGCATCCTGGACGAATCGTGGAACGAAAAGCGCCAGGCGTTCGCGGAGAGCTTCGGCGGCAAGGAGCTGGACGCGAGCGTGCTGCTGATGGCCGAAGTCAATTTCATCGATCCGAAGGACCCGCGCTTCGTGTCGACGGTCAAGGCGCTGGAGGAATCGCTGTGCGACGGGCCGTACATGCGGCGCTACGAGGCGCCTGACGATTTCGGCAAGCCCGAGACCGCTTTCAACATCTGCACCTTCTGGCGCATCGACGCGCTGGCGCGCATCGGGCGGCGCGAGGAGGCGCGCGAAATTTTCGAGGCCATGCTGGCCGCACGCAATCCGCTGGGATTGCTGTCGGAAGACACACACCCGGTCACCGGAGAGATGTGGGGCAACTTCCCGCAGACCTATTCGATGGTCGGCCTGATCAACGGTGCCATGCGGTTGTCGGCACCCTGGGACACCGTGATCTGAAGAAAGGATTGGCAACAACAAAAAACGATATATGGGCAGACTAGTAGCGGTATCGAACCGGGTCGCGGACCCCCGCAACCATGCGGCGGGCGGCCTGGCCGTGGCGCTTTCCGAGGCGCTCAACAAGACGGGCGGCCTCTGGTTCGGCTGGAGCGGCAAGGTGCTGGAAACCGCGCAGGGCGGCACGCCCGGCGAAGGCGAAGTGCACCAGGTGCAGGCGGGCAACGTGACGCTGGCCACCGTGGACCTGTGCCGCGAAGATCATGACGCGTACTACCTCGGCTACAGCAACGGCGTGCTCTGGCCGGTGCTGCACTACCGCGTGGACCTGGCGGACTTCGACGCCGGCGGCAATCTCAACGCCTACCGCCGCGTGAACCAGCTGTTCGCGCGCAAGCTGGCGCCCATGCTGAAGCCTGACGACGTGATCTGGATCCACGACTACCATCTGATCCCGCTGGCGGCCGAGCTGCGCGCCATCGGCTGCGGCCAGCGCATCGGGTTCTTCCTGCACGTGCCGCTGCCGCCGCCGCTGATCCTGGCGGCCATCCCGCAGCACGAATGGCTGATGCGCGCGCTGTTCGCCTACGATCTGCTCGGCTTCCAGAGCCAGGCGGACCTGGACCACTTCTCGCGCTACGTGCAGGGCGAGGCCGGCGCGGAGCCGATGGGCGAGTACCGCTTCCGCGCGTTCCACCGCACCGTGCGCGCCCAGGCGTTCCCGATTGGCATCGATGTCGACGAATTTGCCGAACTCGGTCGCGGCCATGAGGCCGTGGAAACCTACGAGATGATGCGCGGCCAGTATGCGCGGCGCCGGCTGCTGCTCGGTATCGACCGGCTCGACTATTCGAAGGGGCTGCCGCAGCGGCTCAAGGCGTTCCAGACGCTGCTGGCCGAGTATCCCGAGAACCGGTCAAGCGCCACGCTGATCCAGATTGCCGCGCCGTCGCGCGAATCGGTGGACGCCTATGCCGACCTGCGCCGCGAGATGGAAGGCATCACCGGCGCCATCAACAGCGAATACGGCGAGCTGGACTGGATGCCGGTGCGCTACATCCACCGGTCCACGTCGCGCCGGCGCTTGCCGGGCCTGTGCAGCGCCAGTTGCGTGGCGCTGGTCACCCCGTTGCGCGATGGCATGAACCTGGTGGCCAAGGAATACATCGCCGCGCAGGACCCCGACGATCCGGGCGTGCTGGTGCTGTCGCGCTTTGCCGGCGCCGCCGAGCAGCTGAAGGAGGCGCTGCTGGTGAACCCCTACGATACCCGCGCCACGGCCCAGGCGATCCAGCAGGCGCTGCACATGCCGCTGTCGGAGCGCCGTGCCCGGCACCAGAAGCTGCTCGAACGCATCCGCCAGCAGGACGTGCACTGGTGGAGCAGCGAGTATCTGCGGGCGCTGATGGAGACGGAGGGGGGCTGATGGCCCGGAACGTCGAGGGTTTTCTCCCCTCTCCCGCTGGCGGGAGAGGGGCGGGGGAGAGGGCTGGCTGTCCCGGATGCGACGGATCGGCAAGCAGAACCTCAAGGCCCTCTCCCCCAACCCCTCTCCCATTGCATGGGAGAGGGGAGCCAGAAAGCAGCGGGCGGTATGTCGTCCGCTAGACCAGATCCCCCGGCAGGTCGATATCCCGGAACGCGCCGTCATCCTCGGTCAAGATGCGCGTGACCGGATGCGACTTCAGCAGCGCGCGCGCGCCTTCGTCGCCATCGAGCTTCAGCAGTTCGTCTTTCCAGGCCGCGCCAAATCCTACCGGGTGGCCGCGCTGTCCGTCGCGCCACGGCGCGGCAATGGTGTCGCGCGATGTGATTGTCAGGGCCACCGCGCGCACCAGTTCCATCGACAGCCACGGCATGTCGGCCAAGGCCACCACCCAGCCGCGCGCATCGGCGCAGGCCGCCACGCCCGCGCGCAGTGCCGCGCCCATGCCGGCTTCGGCTTCCGGGGCCTCGATCACCTTGCAGCCGCCGCGGCGCAATTCCTCGGCCAGTTCCGGCATGCCGGGGCGCACCACGGCAATCGAGTTGGGCAGACCGGCTGCCAGCGTGCGCGCACTGCGCCACGCCACGGTACGGCCATCGGGCAGCTTTTCGAGCAGCTTGTTGCGCAGGCCGGCGGGATCGAAACGCCGGCCGAAGCCGGCGGCCAGCAGGATGCCGGTGGGCAGGTCGGTCTGCGTCAGCGGGGCACGGGCGGGTTTGCTCATGGCTGTGCGGCGGGAACGCCGCCGGGCAGGATCGGACACTCGGCCTCGCCGGCCGCGATTTCGCGGGCGGCCTTGGCGCCTTCCACCTGAAGGATGTCGGGCAGCGATACGTGGTTCTTGGCGGCCACCACCTCGGCCAGGATCGAGATCGCGATCTCGGGCGGCGTGCGGCTGCCGATATAGATGCCCACCGGCCCGTGCAGGCGGGCCAGCTGCTGATCGGTCAGGTCGAATTCCTTGAGCCGCTCGCGCCGCGCCTGGTTGTTGCGGCGCGAGCCCAGCGCGCCCACGTAGAACGCGGGAGTGCGCAGGGCCTCCATCAGCGCCAGGTCGTCCAGCTTCGGGTCGTGGGTGAGCGCGATCACCGCGCAGCGTTCGTCGAGCTGCATCGCCTCGACGGTGTCGTCGGGCATCGTGCGCACCATCGTGACGCCGGGGATGTCCCAGGTCTCGGTGTATTCCTCGCGCGGGTCGCAGACGGTGACCTGGAAGCCCAGGCCGACGGCGATCTGGCACAGGTACTTCGACAGCTGGCCTGCGCCGATCACCAGCATGCGATAGCGGGGCCCGTGGATGGTCATCAGCGTCTGGCCGTCGAACGCCAGGCCGTCGGTCGCCAAGGCGTGGCCCAGCGTGGCGCGGCCGGTGGCCATGTCCAGCGAGCGCGCCACCAGCCGGCCGCTTTCCACTGCCTGCAGCAGTTCGGCAAGGCCGCTGTGGGGTGCCAGCGGTTCGGCCACCAGTTCGATGGTGCCGCCGCAGGGCAGGCCGAAGCGATGGGCTTCCTCGGCGCTGATGCCGTACTTCATGGTTTCGGGACGCGTGGCCCGGATGCCTTCCTTGTGTACGCGATAAATGATGTCGTCCTCGATGCATCCGCCCGAGACCGAGCCGACCACCAGGCCGTCGTCGCGTACCGCCAGCATCGCGCCTTCAGGCCGGGGCGACGAGCCCCATGTCCTGACCACCGTCACCAGCAACACGCCGTGTCCTTCCTGCTGCCACTTCACGCTGCTTTTCAGGACTTCGAGATCCACGCTGTCCATGATCGTTTCCGCTGCTTCGTCTGTTCCTCGCCGCCGTCGCCGTTGCCGGCCCCGGCGGCCCCGTTGCTCTGGGTGTTGTCGTTGTTGTCACTGTCCGGCGCGTCATCGTCGCCGGAGCTGGCGCCCACGGCCTCGGTGAAGCGCGCGAAAAACGCATCGGCCATCTTGCGCGCGGCGGCATCCACCAGCCGCGAGCCGATCTGGGCGATCTTGCCACCCACCTGCGCCTGCACCGCGTACGTCAGCAGTGTCTCGTCGCCTTCGGGCGTCAGCGTGACCTTGGCGGACCCCTTGCCGAAGCCGGCCGCCCCGCCCTGTCCGTCGAACTGGATCGTGTAGCTGTCCGGCGCCTGGATGTCCTGCAGGGCCATGCGTCCCTTGAAGCGCGCCTTGACCGGCCCCACGGCGGCGGTCAGCGCAAGCTGGTAGGCGTTTTCGCCATCGGGCTCGATGCTCTCACATCCGGGAATACATTGCTTGAGCAGGGCGATATCGTTCAGCGCCTCCCATGCCACCTGTTGCGGCACGGGCAGGCGCTGGGTCTGGTTCATTTCCATGGCGGATTTCCTTGTCGGGGGGCGGTGGGTCTGTCCGGTGGCCTGCCGGTGTCCGCCAGCAGCGTTTCCAGTGCCAGCAGGCTGTCGAGGTTGTGCGCCGGGCGCAGTGCGTCCACATGCGGCAGGATGGCCTGGATGCCGCGCGCCTGCGGCGCGAATGCCGTGTAGCGCAGCAGCGGATTGAGCCACACGATGCGGTGCGCGAAGCGCCGCAGCCGGGCCATTTCCCGTTCCAGCAGGTCGATGTGTTCCAGGTCGATGCCGTCGCTGGCCAACAGCACGGTGGCGCGCCCGCTCAGCGTGCGGCGTGCCCACTGCCGGTTGAAGGCGGCCAGCGCGGCGCCGATGCGGGTGCCGCCGGCCCAGTCGCGCACCTGTTCGGTGATCAGCGTCACGGCGTCGTCGGGGTCGCGTTCGCGCAGCGCCCGGGTGACGTTGGTCAGCCGCGTGCCGAACAGGAACACGTGCATGCGTTCGCGGGACTGCATCAGCGCATGGCAGAAGTACAGCACCGCGCGCGAGTACTGGCTCATCGAGCCCGAGATGTCGAGCAGCAGCACCACGGGCGGTTTGCGCTCGGCATGCTTGCGGTATTTCCAGCGCAGCCATTCGCCATGCTGGCGCACGGCCAGCCGCGCGCTGGCGCGCAGGTCGGCATGGGTGCCGCAGGCGGCGGCCCGCAGCCGGCGCGTGCGTTGCAGCGCCAGATGGGCGCGGCGCGTGCGCACCAGATGCTGCAGCGCCCGCCATTCGTCGGCCGACAGCGTTTCGAAGTCGCGGCTGGCCAGCCGCTCGCGGTCCGAGAAGGTCAGCGGCGCCGTGAAGCGTTCCTCGCGCACCGGCGGGGCGGGCCTGGCGGCGGCCGGCTGGCGCGCAGCCAGCGCATCGGCCAGGCGATTGCTGCGTTTGGGCGGCGGCGCGCCGGCATCCACGCGCGGCAGCAGCATCGCGCGCAGCTTGCCTTCCCAGTCGGGATCGCGCCAGAACAGGTCGAAGGCGGCATCGAACAGCGGCCGCTGGTCGGGCCCGGACAGCATCAACGCGGCCAGCGCGGCACGGACTTCGCTGCGCGCGCCAATGTCGATGTGGCGCAAGGCTTCCAGCGCATCGACGGCATGGGCGGGCGACAGGCCAAAGCCGGCATCGCGCAGCAGCCGCGTGAAATGGGTGACGTTGCGTGCCAGCATCGGCAAGGCGACGGGGCGGGGCACCATGTCGGGCGGCATATCAGGCGGCCGGGGCGGCGCCGGCCAGCAGTTCCGCGATGGTCGGGCCATCGGCGCGCGCCAGGTCGTCCTGGTATTTGAGCAGCACGCCCAGCGTGTCGCGTACCGACTGCGGATCGAGTTCGGTTACGCCCAGCGCGGCCAGCGCGCGGCACCAGTCGATGGCTTCGGCAATGCCGGGTGCCTTGAACAGGTCGATGCCGCGCAGTCGGTGGATGAAGTCCACTGCCTGGTGCTGCAGCGCCGCGGCGGCTTCGGGCGCGCGGGCGGCCACGATCTGCAGTTCGCGGTCGCGGCCCGGGTAGCCCATCCACTGGTACAGGCAGCGGCGCTTGAGCGCGTCGTGTACCTCGCGGGTGCGGTTCGACGTGATGACGATCAGCGGCGGGCGCTCGGCGCGGATCACGCCGATTTCGGGGATCGATACCTGATACTCGGACAGCACTTCGAGCAGGAACGCCTCGAACGGCTCGTCGGCGCGGTCGATCTCGTCGATCAGCAGCACGCGCGGCACATCGGGCCGGGCAGGGTCCGGCAGCAGCGATTCGAGCAGCGGCCGCTTGAGCAGGTAGTCGTCATGGTAGAGCGATTGCTGCTCGGGCCGCTCGCCGCGCGCTTCGGCCAGGCGCAGCGCCATGATCTGGCGCGGGTAGTCCCACTCGTAGAGCGCGCTGGCGGCATCGAGCCCCTCATAACACTGCAGCCGCAGCAGCCGCGTGCCGAGCACGCCGGCCATGGCCTGCGCCAGCGCCGTCTTGCCCACGCCGGGCTCGCCTTCCAGGAACAGCGGGCGCTGCATGCGCAGGGCCAGGTACAGCACGGTGGCGGCCTCGCGATCGGCGAAGTACTGCTGGGCTTCGAGCTGGGTGAGGGTCTGGTCGATGGAGGTCGGGAGCATTGTCACGGCAGCAAGCAGGTTAGCGAAGCCAATTCAACGAAGCCAATTCAACGAAGCCAATTCAACGAAGCCGACGGTTGTTTAACGGCCACCGCCGCGAGCCACGCCCAGGTGGACGCAGACACTAGTGTCCTGGCTCCCTCTCCCCTCATGGGGAGAGGGCAGGGGAGAGGGGTGGTACAGCAAGCGGCCACATCCAGCGAAGCCGTCGGTGTGATCCAGCATGGTGGTGCCTGACATGCCGTGCCCTCTCCCCCGGCCCCTCTCCCGCCTTGCGGGAGAGGGGAGCAAACCGAACGGGCGGGCGAAGCCGTCGGTGTGATTCAGCATGGTGGTGCCTGACATGCCGTGCCCTCTCCCCCGGCCCCTCTCCCGCCTTGCGGGAGAGGGGAGCAAGCCGAAGGGGCGGGTGAGCCGCAGGCGACACTATCCCTTCAGCGCCTGCTCCACCGCCCGGGCCGTCAGCACCGGAATCAGGTGCGCGCGGTACTCGGGCGACGCATGCAGGTCGCCGTTGAGGCCGGACGGATCGACCTTCACCGCGCGTGCCGCGGCCACGGTGAAGATGGCCGTCAGCGCCTGCTCCAGCGCCGGGGCGCGGAACACGCTGTCGGCCGCGCCGGTCACGGCCACGCGTACGGACTGGCCGGTGCGCGACACCATCACGCCCACCAGCGCAAAGCGCGACGCCGGGTTGCGGAACTTGATGTAGGCAGCGCGATCGGGCACGGGGAACCGTACGGCCGTGATCAGCTCGTCAGGCGCCAGCGCGGTCTCGTAGAGGCCCTTGAAGAAGTCGTCGGCGGCAATGCTGCGGCGGTCGGTGACGACGGTGGCGTTCAGGCCGAGCACTGCCGCCGGATAGTCCGCGGCGGGATCGTCGTTTGCCAGCGATCCGCCGATCGTGCCCATCGCGCGCACCTGGCGGTCGCCGATGCCGAACGCCAGCGCGGCCAGCGCCGGAATGCGGCGCATGACGTCGGCGTTGGCGGCCACGTCGGCGTGGCGCGCGGCCGCGCCGATCACCAGTTCGTTGCCCTGCACCGTGATGTCTGCGATGCCTGGAATACGTGTAACGTCGACCAGTGTCGACGGGGCCGCCAGGCGCAGCTTCATGGCCGCCAGCAGGCTTTGCCCGCCGGCCAGGAACTTGGCCTCGCCATCGGCCTTGAGCTTGGCCACGGCGGTGCCGGCGTCCGTGGCGCGTTCATACTGGAATGCGTACATGGTCGTCTCCTCCGTTATGCGGCGCTGCCCTGGGCAGCCTGGATGGCCTGCCACACGCGGTGCGGCGTGGCGGGCATCTGCACGTCGCGCACGCCCAGCGGCGACAGCGCATCGACCAGCGCGTTGATGAACGCCGGCGGCGACCCGATGGCACCGGCCTCTCCGCAGCCCTTCACGCCCAGCGGGTTGTGCGTGCAGGGCGTGCCGCTGGCGGTTTCCACCGTGAAGTCCGGCAGGTCGGCGGCGCGCGGCATGGCGTAGTCCATATAGGAGCCGGTCAGCAACTGGCCGCTGTCGGGGTCGTAGATGCACTGCTCCAGCATGGCCTGGCCCAGCCCCTGGCCGATGCCGCCGTGTACCTGGCCCTCGACGATCATCGGGTTGATGACGTTGCCGAAGTCGTCCACCGCCGTGAACTTGACGACGTGCGACTCGCCCGTGTCGGGGTCGACCTCGACCTCGCAGATATAGGCGCCGGACGGATACGTGAAGTTGGTCGGGTCGTAGAACGCGTTTTCGTTCAGGCCCGGTTCGAGCTTGTCCAGCGGGTAGTTGTGCGGCACGTAGGCGGTCAGCGCCACCTCGCCGAAGGTCTTGGTGCGATCGGTGCCGGCCACGCGGAACACGCCGTCCTGGAACTCGATGTCGGCGTCGGAGGCCTCCAGCAGGTGCGCGGCAATCTTCTTGGCCTTGGCCTCGATCTTGTCCAGCGCCTTCATGATGGCCGATCCGCCCACGGCCAGCGAGCGCGAGCCGTAGGTGCCCATGCCGAACGGCACGCGGCCGGTGTCGCCATGCACGATCTCCACGGCATCCATTGCAATGCCGAGCCGGTCCGCCACGATCTGCGCGAACGTGGTCTCGTGGCCCTGCCCGTGGCTGTGCGACCCGGTGAAGACGGTCACCGTGCCGGTCGGGTGGACGCGGATCTCGCCGACTTCGAACAGGCCCGCACGCGCGCCAAGCGCCCCGGCGATGTTCGACGGGGCCAGCCCGCAGGCCTCGATGTAGCAGGAATAGCCGAGCCCGCGCAGCTTGCCGCGCTGCTTTGCGGCGTCGCGGCGCGCCGGGAAGCCCGCCACATCGGCCAGTTCCTGGGCCCGCGCCAGGCAGGGTTCGTAGTCGCCGGTGTCGTAGGTCAGGCCCACGGGCGTGGCGTACGGGAAGGTGCGGATGAAGTTCTTGCGGCGCAGCGTGGCGGGGTCGGTGCCCGTCTCGCGCGCGGCGGCTTCGACCAGGCGCTCCACCACGTAGGTGGCTTCGGGCCGGCCCGCGCCGCGATAGGCATCGACGGGCGACGTGTTGGTGAACACCGCCTGCACCTCGGCGTAGATGGCCGGGGTGGCGTACTGGCCGGCCAGCAGCGTGGCGTAGAGGATCGTCGGCACGCTGCTGGCGAACGTGGACAGGTATGCGCCCATGTTGGCCACCGTGTGCACGCGCATGGCCAGGAACTTGCCATCGGCATCGAGTGCCAGTTCGGCGCGGGTCACGTGGTCCCGGCCGTGTGCGTCGGTCAGGAACGATTCCGACCGCTCGGCCGTCCACTTGACCGGCCGGCCGACCTTCTTCGACGCCCAGGTCAGCGCCACGTCTTCCGGATACAGGAAGATCTTCGAGCCAAAGCCGCCGCCCACGTCGGGCGCGATGATGCGCAGGCGCGATTCGGGCAGCCCCAGCACGAAGGCGCCCATCAGCAGCCGTTCCACGTGCGGGTTCTGGTTGGACACGTAGACCGTGTAGCTGTCGTCCTGGCGGGTGTAGCTGGCGTTGACCGCGCGTGGCTCGATGGCGTTCGGGATCAGCCGGTTGTTGACGATCTCCAGCGTGGTCACGTGGGCAGCCCTGGCGAATGCGGCGTCGGTGGCGGCGCGGTCGCCGTGGCCCCAGGTGTAGCAGGTGTTGGCCGGCACGTCGTCGTGGACCAGCGTGGTTGCCGCGGCGGCGTCGGCCGGGTTGACCACGGCGGGCAACTCGTCGTAATCGACCACGACCTGCTCGGCCGCATCGCGCGCCTGCTGCAGCGACTCGGCGATGACCAGCGCCACCTGGTCGCCCACGTGGCGGACCTTGCCGTGCGCCAGGGCGGGGTGGGGCGGCTCTTTCATCGGCGAGCCGTCGATGCTGTGGATCAGCCAGCCGCAGGGCAGGCCGCCCACCTTGTCGCCGGCCATGTCGTCGCCGGTCAGCACGGCGATCACGCCGGACGACGCCAGGGCTTGCGCCGTGTCGATCGACTGGATGCGCGCATGCGCGTGCGGCGAGCGTACGAAGTAGCCGTAGCTCTGGTGCGGCAGCGTGACGTCGTCGGTGTACTGGCCATTGCCGGTCAGGAAGCGGTAGTCCTCCTTGCGGCGCACGGGCGTGCCGATGAACGGGTGCTTTTCGGGTGCGTTCATGACGGGCCTCCCTTATTCGGCGCTGACCGTGGCGCGGTCGCCCTGCATGGCGGCCTGCCCCTGCTGCACCGCACGCACGATGTTGTGGTAGCCGGTGCAGCGGCACAGATTGCCTTCGAGCTGCTCGCGGATGGCCTGGGCATCGGCATGCGGCTGCTGCTGCAGCAGCGACGTGGCCGCCATCACCATGCCGGGCGTGCAGAAGCCGCATTGCAGGCCATGGCATTCGCGGAACGCCTGCTGCATCGGATGCATCTCGCCGTTGGCCGCCAGACCTTCGATGGTGGTCACGCTGGCCCCGTCCGCCTGGACTGCCAGCATGTTGCAGGACTTCACGGCACGGCCGTCCAGGTGGACGGTGCAGGCGCCGCACTGGGCGGTGTCGCAGCCCACGTGGGTGCCGGTCAGGCGAAGCTGCTCGCGCAGGAACTGGACCAGAAGGGTATTGGGTTCGACCTGCGAGTCAACGGGCTTGCCGTTGACCGTCAGGCGGATCGGAATCGCCATGCTTGTCTCCATGTGGGGTGGTGCGCGCATGGCCAGCTCCGCCGATCCCCGAATGAAAGACTGCGCGGGACGGGCCACGACGCGGTACTGCCGCTTGGTTGAGACGGCTATTTCGTGATATTGGTGCTGCCGGGTTCGCCCGGTCTTGCGGCGGAATGAACGATCCGCCGCCACAGGCTCTAAAAGTAAATCACAAAACCTTCGGTGCTGCCATGCGGGTTCCCCTGCCCTGAGCGGCCTGTCCAACGTCCCCACGCATGGAAGCCTTCATCGACTGGCTGTTCGAGACCGTAGCCCTGCCCAAGGTCGGGCTGCCGGCCATTTTCGTGGTCAGCCTGGTGTCGGCCACGCTGCTGCCGCTGGGGTCGGAGCCCGCCGTCTTCGGCTACGTGAAGCTCGATCCGGACATGTTCTGGCCGGCGATTCTGGTGGCAACGGCCGGCAACACACTGGGCGGCGCCATCGACTGGTGGCTCGGGTACGCCGCCAAGCTGGCGGTGGTGCGCTACCGCCAGCGGCGCCAGCACCACGAGCATGAGCGCGAACATGCCGAGCACCGCAAACACCCTCGCAAGCGGCACAAGCCCCGGCTGGACGCCAGATATTTCCGATGGATGCGCCGTTACGGGCCGCCGACGATGCTGTTATCGTGGCTGCCTGGTATTGGTGATCCACTGTGCACTTTGGCCGGCTGGCTGCGGTTGCCGTTCTGGCGCAGCCTGTTCTATATGGCGATCGGCAAGTTCCTGCGCTACCTGGCCATGACGGCAAGCCTGCTCTGGATTCCCAACTCTTTCTGGCATGGCGTGGGCGCGGCGATCCGGCAGTGGTTCTAGGCGCGGCCGGGCAGGCGCCGGAAATGCCGGAAATGCGCGAAATTGCATGCAATCGATGCCGATCCCGGACACTTTCAGGGGTTATTCCCCCAAAACGGGCTTGCTGCGGTGCGGCGAAACTGGGCGTTGCAGTACAATCGCCCTTTAATGACGAAAATCGCGCACCGTCCCCGTGCGCAGCTTCGAAGCGGTCCCGCCCATGAACGCCCCACTCGTGCTCGATGCCAAGCTCGCCACGCAGGACGCCCCGCCGCGCCTGCGTGAGATCCCCTATAACTACACGTCGTTTTCGGATCGCGAGATTGTCATCCGTCTGCTGGGCGAAGAAGCCTGGCGCATCCTCGACGAACTGCGCGGCGAACGCCGTACCGGCCGGTCGGCCCGCATGCTCTACGAGGTGCTGGGCGATATCTGGGTGGTCCGCCGCAATCCCTACCTGCAGGACGACCTGCTGGAAAATCCCAAGCGCCGCCAGATGCTGGTCAGCGCGCTGCACCACCGCCTGAACGAAATCGAGAAGCGCCGCGCCGCCGACCGTGCCGAGCACGCCGAGCCCGCCGCGGAAGACCGTTCGCACCGCGTGGAGCAGCTGGTCGCGTTCGCCAAGCAGGCGATCGAGTCGTTCCAGCAGGAATTCGCCGACGCCTACGCGCTGCGCAAGCGCACCCAGCGCGTGCTGGGCAAGGTGACCCAGAAGGACAACATCAAGTTCGATGGCCTGTCGCGCGTGTCGCACGTGACCGACGCCACCGACTGGCGCGTGGAATACCCGTTCGTGGTGCTGACCCCGGACACCGAGGAAGAAATCGCCGGCCTGGTGAAGGGCTGCTTCGAGCTGGGCCTGACCATCATTCCGCGCGGGGGCGGCACCGGCTACACCGGCGGCGCCGTGCCGCTGACGCCGTTCTCGGCCGTCATCAACACCGAAAAGCTGGAACAGCTGGACGCGGTGGAGATGTCCGACCTGCCCAACGTGCCGCACAAGGTGGCGACGATCTTCTCGGGCGCCGGCGTGGTGACGCGCCGCGTGGCCGATGCCGCCGACCGCGCTGGACTGGTGTTCGCGGTGGACCCGACGTCGATCGATGCATCGTGCATCGGCGGCAACGTGGCGATGAACGCGGGCGGCAAGAAGGCCGTGCTGTGGGGCACGGCGCTGGACAACCTGGCGTGGTGGCGCATGGTCGATCCCGAGGGCAACTGGCTCGAGATCACCCGCATGGACCACAACCTGGGCAAGATCCACGACGTGCCGGTGGCCACGTTCGAGCTGAAGTGGTCGGACGGCAACCGCCGCCCCGGCGAGAAGGTGCTGCGCACCGAGACGCTGGCCATCGAAGGCCGCAAGTTCCGCAAGGAAGGCCTGGGCAAGGACGTCACCGACAAGTTCCTGGCCGGCCTGCCCGGCGTGCAGAAGGAAGGCTGCGACGGCATCATCACCAGCGCGCGCTGGATTTTGCACCGCATGCCGAAGCACATCCGCACGGTCTGCCTGGAGTTCTTCGGCCAGCCGCGCGACGCCATTCCCAGCATCGTCGAGATCAAGGATTTCCTCGATGCCGAATCCCGACGCGAGGGCGGTGCCATCCTGGCGGGCCTGGAGCATCTGGACGAACGCTATCTGCGCGCGGTCGGCTACGCCACCAAGAGCAAGCGCAATGCCTTCCCGAAGATGGTGCTGATCGGCGATATCGTCGGTGACGACGAAGACGCCGTGGCGCGCGCCACCTCGGAAGTGATCCGCATGGCCAACGGCAAGAGCGGCGAAGGCTTTATCGCCGTGAGCCCCGAGGCCCGCAAGAAGTTCTGGCTCGACCGCTCGCGCACCGCCGCCATCGCGCGCCACACCAACGCCTTCAAGATCAACGAGGACGTGGTGATTCCGTTGCCCCGCATGGGCGAGTACACGGACGGCATCGAGCGCATCAACATCGAACTGTCGACCAAGAACAAGCTCAAGCTGCTGGACGAGCTGGAAGCATTCTTCGCGCGCGGCAACCTGCCGCTGGGCCGCAGCGACGACGCCAACGAGATTCCGAGCGCCGAACTGCTGGAAGATCGCGTGCAGCATGCGCTGACGCTGCTGCGCGAGATCCGCGCGCGCTGGCGCTATCTGCAGGATCACCTCGATACGCCGCTGCAGACCGCCCGCGCGTCGCTGATCGGCCACGGCCTGGGCCTCCTGGGCCCGGCCTTCGAGCAGCGCCTGCAGACGCAGCCGGACGCCACGGTGTTCCACCTGATGCAGGACCGCACGATCCGCGTGAGCTGGAAGCACGAGATCCGCGCCGAACTGCGCAAGATCTTCAACGGCGGCGAATTCAAGCCGATCCTGGACGAGGCGCAGAAGATCCACAAGCAGGTGCTGCGCGGCCGCGTGTTCGTGGCGCTGCACATGCACGCCGGCGACGGCAACGTGCACACCAACATCCCCGTCAACTCGGACGACTACGACATGCTGCAGGACGCGCACCGCGCGGTGGCCCGCATCATGGACCTGGCGCGTTCGCTGGACGGCGTGATCTCGGGCGAGCACGGCATCGGCATCACCAAGCTCGAATTCCTGACCGAGGAAGAGATCGGGGAATTCCGCGCATACAAGCAGCGCGTGGACCCGCAGGGCCGCTTCAACAAGGGCAAGCTGCTGCCGGGCGCCGACCTGCGCAATGCGTACACGCCGTCGTTCGGCCTGATGGGACATGAGTCCATCATCATGCAGCAGAGCGACATCGGCGCCATTGCCGACAGCGTCAAGGACTGCCTGCGCTGTGGCAAGTGCAAGCCGGTGTGCGCCACGCACGTGCCGCGCGCCAACCTGCTGTACAGCCCGCGCAACAAGATCCTGGCCACGTCGCTGCTGGTGGAGGCGTTCCTGTACGAGGAACAGACGCGCCGCGGCGTGTCGATCAAGCACTGGGACGAGTTCTCGGACGTGGCCGACCACTGCACCGTCTGCCACAAGTGCGTGACGCCTTGCCCGGTCAAGATCGACTTCGGCGACGTGTCGATGAACATGCGCAACCTGCTGCGCAAGATGGGCCAGAAGAAGTTCAACCCGGGCACCGCCGCGTCGATGTTCTTCCTGAACGCGACCAATCCGCAGACCATCAACATGACCCGCGCGGCCATGATCGGCTGGGGCTACAAGGCGCAGCGCCTGGGCAACGAGGTGCTCAAGAAGTTCGCGAAGAAGCAGACCCAGCATCCGCCCGCCACGGTTGGCAAGCCGCCGGTGCAGGAGCAGGTGATCCACTTCATCAACAAGAAGATGCCGGGCAACCTGCCCAAGAAGACGGCGCGCGCGCTGCTCGATATCGAAGACAACGAGATCGTGCCGATCATCCGCAACCCGAAGACGACCACGGCCGAGACCGAGGCCGTGTTCTACTTCCCGGGCTGCGGGTCGGAGCGCCTGTTCTCGCAGGTGGGGCTGGCCACGCAGGCCATGCTGTGGCACGTGGGCGTGCAGACCGTGCTGCCGCCGGGCTACCTGTGCTGCGGCTATCCGCAGCGTGGCGCCGGCCAGTATGACCGCGCCGAAAAGATGGTCAGCGACAACCGCGTGCTGTTCCACCGCGTGGCCAATACGCTGAACTACCTCGACATCAAGACCGTGGTGGTCAGCTGCGGCACGTGCTACGACCAGCTGGCCGGGTATGAGTTCGACAAGATCTTCCCGGGCTGCCGCATCATCGACATCCACGAGTATCTGCTGGAGAAGGGGGTCAAGCTGGAAGGCGTGACCGGTACGCGCTACATGTACCACGACCCCTGCCACACCCCGATCAAGACGATGGACCCGACCAGGCTGGTGAACGACCTCATGGGCGGCAACCAGGGCGGCGGCAAGATCGAGAAGAACGAGCGTTGCTGCGGGGAATCGGGCACGCTGGCCGTGACGCGTCCGGATGTGTCGACGCAGATCCGGTTCCGCAAGGAAGAGGAGATGCGCAAGGGTGCGGACAAGCTGCGCACCGACGACTTCAACGGCGATGTCAAGATCCTGACCAGCTGCCCGTCGTGTCTGCAAGGCCTGTCGCGGTACAACGAGGATGCGTCGGTCACGGCCGATTACATCGTCGTGGAAATGGCCAAGCACCTGCTGGGCGACAACTGGTTGCCCGAGTATGTCGCCAGGGCGAACGCGGGTGGTATCGAGCGGGTGCTGGTTTAAACCACGAGCCGTGGATATGCGCTCCCCTCTCCCATGAGCGAGAGGGGAGCAAGCCATCGCCAAATTCAAACGTGACCCAATGACCCGATTCCCCAACTGTCCCCTCTGCGAAGCCGATGGCGGCGAGCTGGTCTGGATGGGCGACCGCGCGCGCGTGATCCTGGTCGAGCATGACCGCTTTCCCGGCTTCTGCCGCGTGGTCTGGAACGACCATGTGGCCGAGCTGACCGACCTGGACGATGCCGACCAGGCGTGGCTGATGCGGCTGGTGGCACGCGTCGAGCGCGTGGTGCGCGAAGTCATGACGCCGGACAAGGTCAACCTGGCCGCGTTCGGCAACATGGTGCCGCACCTGCACTGGCACATCATTCCGCGCTACCGCTGGGACACCCATTTCCCCGAGTCTGTGTGGGCCACGCCCCAGCGGGCCGCCGATGCCGCGCGCATTGCCGAACTGGGCAGCCGGCTCCCGGCGCTGCGCACGGCACTTTCGATGCTGTCCGATCCGGACTGAAGCCGGTGCAGCCTGCGTTGGGCAACCGACAACCAGCCCGCTGCCGGCGACTTGCGGCCGCTATTGACCGGTTCCGCTGCAATGCTTCCCATCCCCTTGTAAAGTGCCGTAGCAGTCTGGTACGGAACCCGCCCGCCGGGCGGTGCGTCTGACTCCGGTCGAACAACAACATGCCCGCCGGCCTTGCGCGGCGGGCCAACCGCTGGCGCCATGTCATCCACACCGTCGTCCGTTATCGTGCCCGGTCCTGCCGTACCCGCCGAGGCCCTCAAGAACCAGAGCCGGCTGCGCCTGGCCGCCACCTGGGCGCTGATCAAGCCGTACTGGAGCTCGGAAGACCGCAAGGCCGGCCTGGGGCTGCTGACGCTGGTCGTGGCGCTGAACCTGGGCATCGTCTATATCAACGTGCTGCTCAACGAGTGGAACCGCGTGTTCTACAACGCCATCGAGCAGCGCGACTTCGTCTCGTTCAAGGCATTGCTGCTGCGTTTTTCGTGGATCGCGGCCTGCTTCATCGTGCTGGCGATCTCGCGCCAGTACTACCAGATGATGCTGCAGATGCGCTGGCGCACGTGGATGACGGGCACCTTCATGCAGCGTTGGCTCGGGCACCAGGCCTACTACCGCATCGAGCAGACCCATGCCACAGACAACCCCGACCAGCGGCTGGCCGATGACCTGCGCCAGTTCACCGACGGCGCGCTGACGCTGTCGATGGGGCTGCTCAATTCGGCGGTGACGCTGGTGTCGTTCATCGGCATCCTCTGGGTGGTGTCGGGCCCGATCACGCTGGCGCTGGGCGGCACGGACCTGACGATCCCCGGCTACATGGTCTGGTTTGCCATCGGCTACGCGGTGGTGGGCTCGCTGATTGCCCACTTCGTGGGGCGACCGCTGATCGGCTTGTCGTTCCAGCAGGAACAGTACGAGGCAAACTTCCGTTTCATGCTGGTGCGTTTGCGCGAAAACAGCGAGCCCGTGGCGCTGTATCGCGGCGAGCCGACCGAGCAGGCGGGCCTGCGCGCCCGTTTCGAGCGGATCCGGGCAAACTGGAACCAGCTCATGCGCTACACCCGGCGCCTGACGTTCGTGAACTCGGGTTACGGCCAGTTTGCGATCATCTTCCCGCTGCTGGTGGCCGCGCCGCGCTATTTCTCGGGCAAGCTCACGCTGGGCGGCCTCATGCAGATCAACTCCGCGTTCGGCCAGGTACAGGGCGCGCTGTCCTGGTTCGTCGACAGCTATTCGACGCTGGTGGGCTGGAAGGCCGCCGCCAACCGTCTGATCGATTTCCAGGACGCCATGCGGGTGGCCGAGCGCCAGGAACTGACGCACGAAGGCCCGGGCGATATCGAGGTGGTGCAGTCCTCCAGCCCGGCCGAGGGCGATATCTCGATCAGCGGCCTGGCCCTGGCGCTGCCGGTGCGCGGCGGGTTCGGCGTGGACGACGAAGGTGTCGATCCCGACAGCCACCCGGGGCAGCGCCCGCTGGTGGCGCCGTTCTCGCTGTCGATCGCGCCGGGCGAACGCTGGCTGGTGCACGGGCCGTCGGGCTGCGGCAAGAGCGTGCTGTTCCGCGCGCTGGCCGGCATCTGGCCCTATGGCAGCGGCCGTATCACGGTGCCGCACCGGCGCATGCTGTTCCTGCCACAGCGCAGCTACCTGCCGATCGGCACGCTGGCCGACGCGCTGTCGTACCCCGACGCCGGCAACAGCCATTCGCGCGAGACGCTGGTGGCCGTGCTGCGCAAGGCGCGGCTGGGCATGCTGACGAAGCATCTGGACGTATTCGACAACTGGTCGCTGCGCCTGTCGCCCGGCGAGCAGCAGCGCCTGGCCTTTGCCCGGGCCCTGCTGCAGAAGCCGGATTACCTGTTCCTGGACGAGGCCACCAGCGCGCTGGACGAGGAAACCGAAAGCGCGATGTACCAGCTGATGGTGGACGAACTGCCCGGGGCAGCCATCGTCAGCATCGCGCACCGCAGCACCGTGGCGGCCTTCCATGGCCGGCGCCTGCGCTACGTGCCGGTGAACCGGGGCAACGACGAAAGCGGCGGCGGCCCGCGGGATGGGCAAGCCGAGGGGGGTGGAGTAAGCTATCGGGTCGTACAAGACGCATGACGGCGCCGCTGTAACGGCCCTTTGGGGGCCGCCCAGGCGGGCGCCCCGACCATCGATCATGGCAGGCCTCGACAAAGATACTCCTCACCCCACCGCGCTGACCGTCCATACGCAGTCGCGCGTGCTGGAAATCGGCTTCGACAATGGCCGCACCTGGCGGCTGCCATTCGAGTTGCTGCGCGTATACTCGCCGTCCGCCGAAGTCCAGGGCCACGGCCCGGGCCAGGAAACGCTGCAGACCGGCAAGCGCCATGTGGGCGTCGCGGCGGTGGAGCCGGTGGGCAACTATGCGATCCAGATCCGCTTCGACGATGGCCACGACACCGGCATCTACACGTGGGAACTGCTGTACCGCCTGGGCGACCAGCAGGACACGCTGTGGGATGGCTATCTGAAGCGGCTGGAGGCGGCCGGGCTGGACCGCGATGCGCCGATGCCGGCGGCCGGCGGCCACGCATGCGGCCATCATCACTGAATCTAGTACCTGGAGTCTGAGAATGAGCGAAACCCACTTCGGGTTCGACAAGGTCGACGAATCGGAAAAGGCCGGCAAGGTTGCCGGCGTGTTCCACTCGGTGGCCAGCAAATACGACGTGATGAACGACCTGATGTCCGGTGGCATGCACCGCGTCTGGAAGATGTTCACGATCGCCCAGGCCAATGTGCGGCCGGGCCACAAGGTACTGGACATCGCCGGCGGCACGGGCGACCTGGCCAAGGCCTTCGCGAAGCAGGCCGGCCCGAAGGGCGAGGTCTGGCTGACCGATATCAACGAATCGATGCTGCGCGTCGGCCGCGACCGCCTGCTGGACAAAGGCATCGTCACGCCGGTGGCGCTGTGCGACGCCGAAAAGATCCCGTTCCCAGACAACTATTTCGACCTGGTCACGGTCGCCTTCGGCCTGCGCAACATGACGCACAAGGACCGCGCCCTGGCCGAGATGCGCCGTGTGGTCAAGCCGGGCGGCAAGGTGATGGTGCTGGAGTTTTCCAAGGTCTGGAAGCCGCTCGAGAAGTTCTACGACGTCTATTCTTTCAAGGTGCTCCCCTGGCTGGGCGAGCGCGTGGCTGGGGATGCCCCGAGCTATCGCTATCTCGCGGAATCCATCAGAATGCATCCGGACCAGGGTTCACTTGTACGCTTGATGGAACAAGTTGGGCTGGAACAAGTCGAATACTTCAACCTGACGGCCGGAGTCGTGGCGCTCCACGTCGGGAGAAAGTACTAATTCGCCATGTTCGGCCGCTAATGGCCGAAAATGACAGGGGAAAAGTTCAAATGTCTTCTTTTCGTGGAAAATTCCTGGCCGCCGCGCTGATCATGACGGTAGCCATGGGGGCCGCACTCGACGCCAATGCGAAACGCCTCGGCGGGTCGCGCAGCGTCGGCAAGCAATCGTCGAACGTGACGCAGCAGCGTCAGGCCACGCCGCCGCAGCAGAATGCGCCGGCCCAGCAGCAGCCCGCGCAGCAGCAGGCTGCGCCGGCGGCCGCGGGTGCCGCGGGTGGCGCAGCGGCTGCGGCGCCCAAGCGTAACTGGGGCGGTATGCTCGGCGGCCTGGCGGCTGGCCTGGGCCTGGGCTACCTGCTGTCGCACTTCGGTCTCGGTGGCGCGGCAGCCAGCTTCCTGGCCAACGTGATCATCTTTGCCGTGATCGCGATGATCGCCCTGTGGCTGTTCCGCAAGTTCCGTGGCGGCTCGGCCCGTACGCAGACGCCGGCCTACGCCGGCATGGGCAGCAACGGCAACAACTCGCCGTTTGGCGGTGCGGCACGCAATGCCGAGCCGACGCTGCGTCAGGCCGAACCGGTGCAGCCGGCCGGCTACAACGGCGCCGCAGCCAACCCGGTCATGGGCGGCGCGGCCGCCGCTGCTGCAGTGCAGCAGCCATGGGGCGTGCCGGCCGACTTCGACACCGAAGCCTTCCTGCGCAACGCCAAGGTACATTACGTGCGCCTCCAGGCCGCCTGGGATGCCGGCAACCTGGACGACATCCGCGAATTCACCACGCCGGAAATGTTTGCCGAGATCAAGATGGACCTGTCCGAGCGCGGCGAGTCCGTCAACAAGACCGACGTTGTCACGCTGGATGCCCAGTTGCTGGGCATCGAGACCACGCCGGCCCAGCATATTGCCAGCGTGCGTTTCTCGGGCATGATCCGCGAGACGGCCGGCGAAGCGGCGCAACCGTTCGGTGAGGTCTGGAACCTGGCCAAGTCGGCGTCCGGCGGCGGCTGGCTGCTGGCTGGCATCCAGCAGGAAGCCTGAGCGGCGCGACCGCCGCCGCATGGATGACATGAAGCGGCGGCCGAGTAGCTTAGAATGGAGGCCCACGTACGCGTGGGCCTTTTTTATTGGGCAGACTGCCCGGAACCGGACGCCATGAACGCATTGCCGACACCCCTGGCCGCGCCGATCGTCGCCGCACTGAATCACCTGATCGAACAGGAGCCCTGGGCCTGCGGCCTGCTGGCGCCATTTGCCGGCCGTGTCATCCGGTTCGACGCCGCGGCATTCGCGCTGTCCCTGCGGATCACGGACCGGGGCGGCATCGAGCAGGCGACCGAAGCCGATACGCCCGCCGTGACGCTGCGGGTGCCGTTGCAGCAGTGGCCGCTGGTGGTGGCCGACGTGGCCGAGGGCGGCCAGGCCGCCGCCATGCGGCATGTCCGGATCGAAGGCGATGCGGAACTGGCCAATGCGGTGTCGACGCTGGCGCGCAACCTGCGTTGGGACGCGGCCGAAGACCTGTCGCGGGCGCTGCGTGGCGTGATGGGCGGCCCGGTCAGCGACAGCGTGGCCCAGCGCATGGTGGACGGGGCGCGCCAGGTGCATGAAAGTGCCACGCGCGTGGGCCGGGCACTGCTGGACAATGTGACCGAATACCTGCTCGACGAGCAGCCGACCCTCGTGCGCCATGCCGCGCTGGATGGGTTCGGTGCCGACGTGGCGCGTGTGCGGGACGACCTGGCGCGGCTGGAAAAGCGGCTCGAACGCCTGGAACGCACGGGTGGACAGGGGGAGGGGGCTTCGGGCCAGCTTCCGTCGGCCCACCGTTAATCGCCATGTCACTCTTCGCTGCCGCGTCGCGCGGCGCCGTCTTTTGAAAATCCCCGCATGACCCGCCTGCTGCGTCTCTGCAAGATTATTTTCGTCATCCTGTACTATGGGCTCGACGAGCTTGTGCTGTCCGGCTTCAAGAGTCGGCGCATCAAGTTCCTGGTGCGCGTGATCACTATCGGCCGCAAGCTGGAACAGCCGCGCGGCGAGCGCCTGCGCCTGGCGCTGACGACCCTGGGGCCGATTTTCGTCAAGTTCGGCCAGGTGCTGTCTACCCGGCGCGACCTGATGCCACCCGATATCGCCGACGAACTGGCCAAGCTGCAGGACCAGGTGCCGCCGTTCGATTCGGCGGTGGCCGTGAAGATCATCGAGAAGTCGCTGGGCCGGCCGCTGGCACAGCTGTACGAGAACTTCGAACACCAGCCCGTGGCCAGCGCGTCGATTGCGCAGGTTCACTTCGCCACGCTGCGCGGCGGCCCGAACCATGGCCGCGAGGTGGCCGTGAAGGTGCTGCGCCCCGGCATGCTGCCCGTGATCGACAGCGACCTGGCGCTGATGCGCGACATGGCCACGTGGCTGGAGCGCGTGTGGGTCGACGGTCGCCGCCTGAAGCCGCGCGAGGTGGTGGCCGAGTTCGACAAGTACCTGCACGACGAACTGGACCTGATGATCGAAGCGGCCAACGCCAGCCAGCTGCGCCGCAACTTTGCCGACAGCGACCTGCTGTGCGTGCCCGAGGTGTACTGGGACTGGTGTACCAGCACCGTCTTCACGATGGAGCGGATGCACGGCATCCCGATCTCGCGCACCGAATCGCTCAAGGCGGCCGGCGTCGACATGCACAAGCTGGCCGAGGAAGGCGTGGAGATCTTCTTCACGCAGGTGTTCCGCGACGGTTTCTTCCATGCCGACATGCACCCGGGCAACATCCTGGTGTCGGTGCAGCCGGAGACCTTCGGCCGGTATATCGCGCTGGACTTCGGCATCGTCGGCGCGCTGTCCGAGTTCGACAAGAATTACCTGGCGCAGAACTTCATCGCCTTCTTCCGCCGCGACTACCACCGGGTGGCACTGCTGCACGTGGAGTCGGGCTGGGTGCCGCCGGAGACACGCGTCGAGGAACTCGAATCGGCGGTGCGCGCCTGCTGCGAGCCGTATTTCGACAAGCCGCTGCGCGAAATCTCGCTGGGCATGGTGCTGATGCGCCTGTTCCAGACGTCACGCCGGTTCAACGTCGAAATCCAGCCACAGCTGGTGCTGCTGCAGAAGACGCTGCTCAATATCGAAGGCCTGGGCCGCCAGCTGGACCCCGATCTGGACCTCTGGAAGACCGCGAAGCCGTTCCTGGAACGCTGGATGTACGAGCAGGTCGGCTGGCAGGGCGCCTGGGAGCGCGTCAAGGTCGAGGCGCCGCAATGGGCCAAGATGCTGCCTGACTTCCCGCGGCTGGCGCATCAGTTCCTGGAGCGCCGTGCGCTGCTGAACAACGGCGAGCAGGAGCGCCTGCTGACCCAGCTGGTGCACGAGCAGCGCCGTACCAACCGCCGGCTTTCCACCGCGCTGATGCTGATGGGCGGCTTCCTGGCGGGCATCGTGATCGTCCAGGCGCTGGCCTGGGCGGGCTACTGGTAAGGCTGCGCCAGATGCCGTGCGCCCCACGCTGCACCGTGCCGGTGCGAGTGTGGGGATTTGACCGCGCCCCGGGGAATTTTTTTCATTCCGGGGGGTCTGCGTCGCTATAATCCGCGTTTTGATTCGGCTACGACCGCCTATGCCCCCTCCCGGGCGCCAGCGGCCCCGACCGATGAATTGGACTCCGGGCGGAGTCAGCCTGGCATGTTCCAAGGCATCCGGCCGGCATTCGGTTTTTCGCCACCAGGGCATTTCTGGCTATTTGGGATAGGGCAGCGGCATGCTGATCTGGTTCGTCATCATCTATTGGGTTATCTCGGTCGGCATCGGCCTGTGGGCGGCACTGCGCGTCAAGGGCACCGCCGACTTCGCCGTCGCGGGCCGCAGCCTGCCGTTCTACATCGTCACCGCCACGGTGTTTGCCACATGGTTCGGCTCTGAAACCGTGCTCGGCATCCCGGCGGTCTTCCTGAAGGAAGGCCTGTCGGGGGTGGTGTCCGACCCGTTCGGCTCGTCGCTCTGCCTGATCCTCGTCGGTCTGTTCTTCGCCCGGCCGCTGTACCGGATGAACCTGCTGACCATCGGCGACTACTATCACAACCGCTACGGCCGGCTGGCCGAAGTGCTGACCACGCTGTGCATCGTCGTGTCGTACCTGGGCTGGGTGGCGGCGCAGATCAAGGCGTTGGGCCTGGTGTTCTATACCGTGTCGGACGGCGCGCTGTCGCAGGAAGCCGGGATGATGATCGGCGCGGCCAGCGTGCTGGTCTATACGCTGTTCGGCGGTATGTGGTCGGTGGCGGTGACCGACTTCATCCAGATGATCATCATCGTGGTCGGCATGCTCTATATCGGCTACGAGGTCAGCGGCCAGGCTGGCGGCGTGACGGCCGTGGTGTCGCACGCGGCGGCGGCGGGCAAGTTCGAGTTCCTGCCGTCGCTGGATCTGGTGCAGATCATCGGGTTTGCGGCGGCGCTGTTCACCATGATGCTCGGATCGATTCCGCAGCAGGACGTGTTCCAGCGCGTGACCTCGTCGAAAACCGAACAGATCGCCGGCCGCGCGTCGGTCCTGGGCGGCGTGCTGTACTTCTTCTTTGCGTTCATCCCGATGTTCCTGGCCTATTCGGCCACGCTGATCGACCCGCAGATGGTCGAGAAGTACATCCATGCGGATTCGCAGCTGATCCTGCCGCAACTGATCCTGAACCACGCGCCGATGTTCGCGCAGGTGATGTTCTTCGGCGCGCTGCTGTCCGCCATCAAGAGCTGCGCGTCGGCCACGCTGCTGGCGCCGTCGGTGACGTTCGCGGAGAACATCCTGCGCCCGTATTTCCGCCATTTGAGCGACAAGCAGTTCCTGCGCGTGATGCAGGCGGTGGTGCTGGTCTTTACCACGCTGGTGACGCTGTTCGCGCTGAATTCGCACCTGTCGATTTTCCACATGGTGGAAAACGCCTACAAGGTGACGCTCGTGTCGGCGTTCGTGCCGCTGGCGTTCGGCCTGTTCTGGAAGCCGGCCACGCGCCAGGGCGGCCTGCTGGCCATCGTGCTGGGCCTGAGTTCGTGGCTGACCTGCGAGGTGGCGTTTGCCGACGCTACCGTGCCGCCGCAGATGGTGGGCCTGCTGTGCTCGATTGGCGGCATGGTGTTCGGCTCGCTGCTGCCGCAATGGATCAGCGACCGGCCACCCGTCCGCGAAGTGCACATTGCTTAACTTTTAAGCGCCGCGGCGATATCGTGACGATTACGCCCCCGAAAGCCCGCATTTCCAGCCCGTAGACGCCCCGCCGACGGTTTATAATCAACGGCTTTGCACCGCCGCGCGGGTATTTTCGTGCGCAGGCCCTTGTCGATCCGACCGGGCGCAGCCACTTACCTGCTTTACGTTTCAGATTCCACGAAAGAACCATGCCGATCTATGCCTACCGTTGCGACGCCTGCGGCCACGGGCGCGATGTGCTGCAGAAGATGAGCGATGCCCCGCTTACAGACTGCCCATCCTGCGGCACCGCGGGGACCTTCAAGAAACAGCTAACCGCAGCTGGCTTCCAGCTCAAGGGCTCGGGCTGGTACGTGACGGATTTCCGTGGCGGCAGCGGCGGCACCAGCGCACCGGCCAGCGCACCGGCCGGTTCGCCGGCAGCCGATGCCGCGCCGGCTCCCGCGCCTGCGGCACCGGCCACGCCGGCCGCCGGCAGCAACTGAGCGCCGGCAAGCCGTGGCTACCAAGAAAACGTCCGCCATCAAGACCTGGTTCCTGACCGGTCTGCTCGTGCTCGTGCCGCTGGGCATCACGCTGTGGGTGCTCAACCTGATCATCGGCACGATGGACCAGAGCATGGCGCTGCTGCCGCTGGCGTGGCAGCCCGAGAACATCTTCGGGCGCCGCATCCCCGGGCTGGGCGCCATCCTGACCCTGCTGTTCATCCTGCTGGTGGGCGTGCTGGCGCACAACTTCATCGGCCAGCGCCTGGTGCGCTGGTGGGAAGCGTTGTTGGGCCATATCCCGGTGGTGGGGCCGATCTATACCAGCGTGAAGCAGGTGTCGGACACGCTGCTGTCGTCGTCGGGCAACGCGTTCCGCAAGGCGCTGCTGGTGCAGTATCCGCGCGAAGGGTCATGGACGATTGCGTTTCTGACTGGACGTCCGGGCGGCGACGTGCAAAATCACCTGCAGGGCGAATACGTCAGCGTGTACGTGCCGACGACGCCGAACCCCACGTCGGGCTTCTTCCTGATGATGCCGAAGGCAGACACCATCGAGCTCGACATGACCGTTGACGCGGCGCTGAAGTACATCGTGTCGATGGGCGTGGTGGCGCCGACCGAACTGCCGCGCCGCACCGGCGGCGATGCCCGCGCGGACGACGGCGCGCTGGTTGCCGACGAAGTCGCCGACACCCATACCAACTGAATTTGCGCGCGGCTGCCTGGCGGCCGTGCATTACAGGGACTCTCTCCTATGTCTTCCATGCGTACACATTACTGCGGTCTGGTGACCGAACAACTGACCGGCCAGGAAGTGGCCCTGACGGGCTGGGTGCAGCGCCGTCGCGACCATGGCGGCGTGATCTTCGTCGATCTGCGCGACCGCGAAGGCCTGGTGCAGGTGGTGTGCGATCCGGACCGTCCGGAGATGTTCAAGGCCGCGGAAGAGATCCGAAACGAATTCTGCATCCGCGTGGTCGGCAAGGTGCGCCCGCGTCCGGCCGGTACCGAGAACAGCAACCTGACCTCGGGCAAGATCGAGGTGCTGTGCCACGAGCTGACCGTGCTGAACCCGTCGGTCACGCCGCCGTTCCAGCTGGACGACGACAACCTGTCGGAAACCACGCGCCTCACGCACCGCGTGCTGGACCTGCGCCGTCCGCAGATGCAATACAACCTGCGCCTGCGCTACAAGGTTGCCATGGAAGTGCGCAAGTACCTGGACGCACAGGGTTTCATCGACATCGAGACCCCCATGCTGGGCAAGAGCACGCCCGAAGGCGCCCGCGACTACCTGGTGCCGTCGCGCGTGAACCCGGGCCACTTCTTCGCGCTGCCGCAGTCGCCGCAGATCTTCAAGCAGATGCTGATGGTCTCGGGCTTCGACCGCTACTACCAGATCACCAAGTGCTTCCGTGACGAGGACCTGCGCGCCGACCGCCAGCCCGAATTCACCCAGATCGACTGCGAAACGTCGTTCCTGACCGAACAGGAGATCCGTGACCTGTTCGAGGACATGATGCGCACCGTGTTCAAGAACGCCATCGACGTGGACCTGGTCTCCAAGTTCCCGGTGATGGAGTTCCGCGAAGCCATGGCCCGCTTTGGCTCGGACAAGCCCGACCTGCGCGTCAAGCTGGAATTCACCGAGCTGACCGACGTCATGAAGGACGTCGATTTCAAGGTGTTCTCGGGTCCGGCCAACAGCGACAACGGTCGTGTGGTGGGCCTGCGCGTGCCGGGCGGTAGCGCCATCTCGCGCGGCGAGATCGATGCCTACACCCAGTTCGTGGCGATCTACGGTGCCAAGGGCCTGGCCTGGATCAAGGTCAACGAAGTGGCCAAGGGCCGTGATGGCCTGCAGTCGCCGATCGTGAAGAACCTGCACGACGCGTCGATTGCCGAAATCCTGAAGCGCACCGAAGCCAAGGATGGCGACATCATCTTCTTCGGGGCCGACAAGGCCAAGGTGGTCAACGACGCCATCGGCGCGCTGCGCCTGAAGATCGGCCATTCGGAATTCGGCAAGAGCACCGGCCTGTTCGAGGACACCTGGAAGCCGCTGTGGGTGATCGACTTCCCGATGTTCGAGTACGACGAGGAAGATGCCCGCTGGGTGGCCATGCACCATCCGTTCACGAGCCCCAAGGACGAGCACCTGCAGTACCTGGAAACCGACCCGGGCAAGTGCATCGCCAAGGCCTACGACATGGTGCTGAACGGCTGGGAAATGGGCGGCGGATCGGTCCGTATCTACCGCGAGGACGTGCAGAGCAAGGTGTTCCGCGCGCTGAAGATCGGCGACGAGGAAGCCCGTGCCAAGTTCGGCTACCTGCTCGACGCGCTGCAATATGGTGCGCCGCCGCACGGCGGCCTGGCCTTTGGCCTGGACCGTATCGTGACGATGATGGCCGGTGCCGATTCGATCCGCGACGTGATCGCCTTCCCGAAGACGCAACGCGCCCAGGATCTGCTGACGCAGGCCCCGAGCTCGGTCGACGAGAAGCAACTGCGCGAACTGCATATCCGTCTGCGCGCGCAAGAGCCGAAGACGACTGCCTGATCGCCCGACCCGAGACCCGATCATTCCGGTTCCGGTACGAAAGCCGCGCACCAGCGCGGCTTTTTTGTTTTCGGCGCAAGGATGCGTTTCCATTTGTTACCACTCGAAACGAAGCCACCCCGGATGATGTCTTTCTGCCTGATGCGCGCGAAGCCGGCCCACCCGAAAGGCCGGTCGTGACGTGGGAGGACAACACCAGATGCTGCAACTCGATACGGAAACGATCCGGGCCTTCGTGCTGGCCCATGCGGAAACCATCCTGACCTGGCTGGTGGCCGGGCTGCTCATGATGCTGCTGGCGCGCTTCGAGCTGCGCCGCGCCGTGCGCAAGTCGGCGCAGGCCATGTCGGAATCGGTGGCGACCACCGTGGCGGCCTGCGTGCCCGATATCGCGCATGCCGTGCAGAGCGCGCAGCCGCTCTCCGACTACGCCCAGCCCGTGCAGGGCGAAGGCCCCGTTGCCGCGCAGCGTGCCGACGCCCTGCGCAAGCTGGCGCTGGACACCGTGGCAACCGTGATGGCCCGCGGTCGCTGGCTGGAGGATGTCGGCAACCTGCGGCTGGCCGAGGACGCGTTGCTGTCGGGCCGGCGTGCCGGGGGTGCCGACCCGCTGCTCGTGGTGGCGCCGCAACCCGTGGTGCAGGCCTACCTGACCGCCCAGCGCACGTTTGACGACGAAGCGACGCGCCTGCAGACCCACCGGCGCGAGGCGCTCCGCCTGCAGGAAGCCCTGCAGCAGGTGAACGCCGAGGCCGCCCATGTCGAGCAGGAAACGGCCAGCATCGTGTTGCGCTTCGAACAGGTCAATGCCCAGGCCGCGCAAGGCGTGGAGGCGGGCGATTACCAGCGGTTCCTGATCCAGAAATACAACCAGCTCGGCATGCGCGAGAAGGAGATCGGCCAGGAACGCGCGGATCTCGCTGCCCAGGTGCGTGAAAGCACCGATGCGCTGGCCGAACATGCCCATGTGGCGTCCCAGCGTTATACCCAGGCGCTGGCGCCGCTGATGCAGCAACTGCGCGCCGCCTGGGGGCACGGCGATTCGCCCGAGGTCTTCGATACCTGGCTGGGCAGCATGCCCGGCACGGGGCCGGACGGCGTGGCCAGCCCCGTGCCCGGCGGGCACTACCTGACGCCGAGGGCGGCGGGCGAGCAGACCGTCGCGTGATTCCACATCGCGGTATTCAGACAGCGGATGACGCCGAAGGCGGCGCCGCTGCGCTATGCTTGGGGTCTGTTGCTTCCACCGCCCCATGCGCTACAAGATCCCCGAATCGGTGCTGGTCGTCATTCATACGCCAGACCTGCAAGTCCTGTTGATCGAGCGTGCCGACCGGCCAGGCTTCTGGCAATCGGTGACGGGCAGCCTCGATGCCGTCGACGAGCCGCTGATGGCGACCGCCGCCCGCGAAGTTGCCGAGGAAACCGGCATCGTGGCCAGCCACTACCAATTGACCGACTGGCAGCATACGATCGACTACGAAATCTACCCCCAATGGCGTCATCGCTATGCGCCCGGCGTCACCCGCAATACCGAGCACTGGTTCGGCCTGTGTGTACCGGAGCCGCTGCCGGTGACGCTGGCGCCCCGTGAACACCTGCGGTTCGAGTGGCTGCCATGGCAGGCAGCCGCCGAACGCTGTTTTTCCAGCAGCAATGCGGAGGCGGTGCGCCAGCTGGCCTGGCGTATGGCCGGGGCGCAGGGCGTGGAAGCCGGGGCCGTACGTGGAGAGGCGCGATGAAACTGCGCGTCGTGACCTACAACATCCACAAGGGCGTGAAGGGCTTTTCGGGCAAGCCGCGCATCCAGAGCGTGCGCACGGGCCTGCAATCGATGGACGCCGATATCGTGTTCCTGCAGGAAGTGCAGGATCGCAATGACCGCCTGATCGCCGCCGAACTGTTCGACCCCGATCACACCCAGCTCAATTACCTGGCCACCGACGCCTATCCACATTCGGTCTACGGGCGCAACGCCGTGTACGAGCACGGGCACCACGGCAACGCGATCCTGTCGCGGCATCCGATCCTGATGTCGGAAAATCTTGATATTTCGGATCATCGCTTCGAACAGCGCGGGCTGCTGCACGCCGTTGCAGACATCCACGGCGTGGAGGCGCATCTGATCTGCGTGCATTTCGGGCTGTTCGCGCGCAGCCGGGTGCGGCAGGCCAGTGCGCTGGTGGACCGGGTGCGATCCGTGGTGCCCGACCACGCGCCGCTGGTGATCGCTGGCGACTTCAACGACTGGAACCACAAGCTCGATACCCGCATCTGCAACACGCTGAATGCCGTGGAATCGGCCCACGCCAAGAACGGGCGCATTCATACCTTTCCGAGCCATATGCCGTGGTGGCAACTCGACCGCATCTACGTGCGCGGCTTCGATATCGAACGCACGCAGGCGCTGACTGGCCGTGAGTGGGCGCAGCGATCGGATCATGTGCCGCTGATGGCCGAGCTGGCGCATCGCGTGGCGATCCCGGAAGCGTAGGGCGGAAAGACAGCGCAGGGGCCGTTACGACTACTGAATCTGGCGTCAGTGCGATGCCAGGTAGTCGCGGATCCAGCGGTAGATGGCGTCCGCGTCGGCCAGGTCGATCACCGGCAGCGTCGTCTGCCCGGCCACCTGTTCCACCGCATCGGTGGCCACCGCCACCACGCCCGGCACTTCGGTCCAGAGCGGCGCCTTGCCGTTGGCCGGACGATAGATTTCCAGCTTGGGGAAATCGCTCCATTTGTAGCCCTCGACCATGACCAGGTCGGTGTCGGGCGGCAGCACGGCCAGGGCTTCGCCGATTTCCGGGGACGGCTTGTCTTCCGGATAGTGGCGCATCAGCGTCAGGTGGCGGGCACCCACCAGCACGACGTTTTCGCAGCCACCCTGGCGCATGCGCCACGAATCCTTGCCGGGGGTGTCCGGATCGAAACCGTGGTGCGTGTGCTTGATGCCGGCGACGCGCAGGCCGCCAGCCACGAAGCGGGGGATCAACTGGTCCAGCAGCGTCGTCTTGCCGCTGCCCGAAGAACCGGCGATACCGAATACCTTCACAATGCTTTCCCTGTTGGGCGTCACAATGGCCCGACAATAGCAGAGTTCGGCCGGGCCATGTGCAGGAGCCGCCCGTTGCCCGATAATCGAGCCATGTCACGGACTTACGATCGCGCCGAACCCGAATTGCCCCCGACCCCCGAGGTACCCGATGGGCGCCTGGCGCCAGTGGACGCCGCCGCGCCGCCGACGCCCGAGCCCGGCCCGAGCGGGCCCGTCCACGAGTTGCGCAGCGCCGGGGCCCATGCCAAGGCCCGGCTGATGCACTGGGTGCGCCGCCGCGGCAGCCCGGTGCCGGGCAATCGCGTCGAACTTCTCCGTAACGGCCAGGAGTTCTTTCCGGCGCTGATCGCCGCCATCGATGCGGCGCAGGGTCACGTGGTGGTGGAGACCTATATCTACGCCGACGATGCCGTGGGCGCGCGCGTGGGCGACGCGCTGATCGCGGCCGCCCGGCGTGGCGTCGATGTGAGGCTGGTGGTGGACGGGTTTGGCGCCGGCGACATGCCCGCCGCGCTGCTGGATCGCCTTCGTGCAGGCGGCGTCAATGTGGAAATCTACCGGCCGGTGCGCGGATTCAAGTTTGCGCGGCGCCACCTGCGGCGGCTCCATCGCAAGATCGCCGTGATCGACGGCAAGGTGGCGTTCGTCGGCGGCATCAATATCATCGACGACCATAACCACGGGCCGATCGACCTGCCGGAACTGGGGCCGCGCTACGACTTCGCGGTGCGCGTGCGCGGTCCGCTCGTGGCGCAGATTGCGCTGGCATCGGCCCGGCTCTGGTTCCGCATCGCACAACGGCGCGGCCTGCGTGAAACCGCGAACGCGTTTGCCGAAGTGGAGGCGCTGACGCGCGGCGCGCGGCAGGCGCGCAATGACGTCCAGCCTGATGGGGTGCCGGCCGCCTTGCTGCTGCGCGACAACCTGCGCAATCGCCGCACCATCGAACGCGAATACCTGTACGCGCTGGGCTCGGCGCGCCGCGACGTCATCCTGGCTAATGCCTACTTCCTGCCGGGCCACAAGATGCGGCGCGCGCTGCTGGCCTGCCGCGAGCGCGGCGTGCGGGTGCGGCTGCTGCTGCAGGGCATGGTCGAATACCGGCTCCAGCACTACGCCACCCACGCGCTCTACGCGCGACTGCTGGAGGCCGGCGTCGAGATCTACGAGTACGAGGAAAGCTTCCTGCACGCCAAGGTGGCGGTGGTGGACGATACGTGGGCCACGGTGGGGTCGAGCAACATGGACCCTTTCAGCCTGCTCTTGGCCCGCGAGGCGAATGTGGCGGTCTACGACGCCGCATTCGCCAATACGCTGCGGCTCAGGCTGGAGCGCGCCATGGTCCAGCGCAGCGCGCGGGTGATGCCCGAGGTGCATGCCCGGCTGCCGCGTTTGCGGCGCTTTGCCAATTGGGCGGCCTACTACGTGTTGCGTCTCGGCGTCGTCATCGCGGGCGTGACGGGGCGCTACTGAGGCGCCGACCAGGCGCCACACGGTAACATGGTGCCTTGCCGCAGTGCTGCCATACACCGTTTCGCGCGGGCCGCGATTCGATGCGGGTTTTAAGCCGTTGCTGCAATGCGCCGAACGGACGCCGCGGCCGGCCCCATCGGGGCCGCGTGTTTAGAAACACGGGTCTAATTAAATACTTGATGCCAGTCGGCCTCGCCAGAATAATCTGAACGACCGTTCTTTTTTGGCTTAGACTTCGTGCATTTGCGATGGCGGTTTGCTGTCGCGGCGCCTGCCGAAAGCAGCGTCAAGCCAGGAAACAGCATCCGCGGGATGCTGCAGAGAACGGAGAGAAAACCATGCGACACCAGTCAGTTCGTCTTGAATCCGCCGCCGCGCCCACGCCCTTGCGAAAGGGTGAGATGACGCGCGTGGCGATTCTCGATGCCGCACTGGAACTGTCGTCCCGCGACGGGCTGGAAGGGCTGACCATCGGCCTGCTCGCGGAACGCATGCAGATGAGCAAGAGCGGCGTGTTCGCGCATTTTGGTTCGCGCGAAGACCTGCAGGTGGAAGTGGTGCGCGAGTATCACCGGCGGTTCGAGCAGGAGGTGTTCTACCCCTCGCTGCAGGAGCCGCGCGGTCTGCCTCGCCTGTGGTCGATGGTGCGGCGCTGGATGGAAAAGCGCATCCAGGAAGTGACCACGGGTTGCATCTACATCAGCGGTGCGGTCGAGTACGACGACCGCGCGGAAAGCCCGGTGCGTGACGAACTGGTCAAGAGCGTCACGATCTGGCGGGCCGCGCTGTTGCGTGCCATCGACCAGGCCAAGGAAGAGGGGCACCTGCGCGCGGATTGCGATCCGCGCCTGATGCTGTTCGAGATGTACAGCCTTGAACTAGGCTTGCATCATGACGCCCGATTTCTGCGCCTGCCGGACAGTGCCGAACTTGCCATGGTCGCGCTCAACAAACTGATTCAGTCTTACCGTACCTGAGCCGCCCCCGGCAACGGCCGCACGCGTCCCCTCCAGGGCGTGCGGCACGCGCGTGTGGCGGCACCAGGCAAACCTCCAAGGAGTCTTTGATGGGCCAGTACACCGCACCGTTGCGCGACATGCAGTTCGTGCTCCACGAACTGCTCGGCGCAGAAGCCGAACTCAAGGCGATGCCGCAACACGCGGACATCGACGCGGACACCATCAACCAGGTTATCGAAGAAGCCGGCAAGTTCTGCGCGGACGTGGTGTTTCCGCTGAACCAGCCCGGCGACCGCGAAGGCTGCACCTACGTCGGCGACGGCGTGGTGCGCGCACCCAAGGGCTTCAAGGAAGCCTACCAGCAGTATGTCGAGGCCGGCTGGCCCGCGCTGGCCTGCGACCCCGAATTCGGCGGCCAGGGCCTGCCGATCGTCGTCAACAACGCGCTGTACGAGATGCTGAACTCGGCCGGCCAGGCATGGACGATGTACCCGGGCCTGTCGCACGGCGCCTACGAGGCGCTGCACGCGCACGGCACGCCGGAACTGAAGCAGACCTACCTGCCCAAGCTGGTGTCGGGCGTGTGGACGGGCACGATGTGCCTGACCGAGCCGCACTGCGGCACCGACCTGGGCATCCTGCGCTCGAAGGCCGAGCCGCAGGCCGACGGCTCGTACGCCATCACGGGCACCAAGATCTTCATCTCGGCCGGCGAGCACGACCTGGCCGAGAACATCATCCACCTGGTGCTGGCGCGCCTGCCGGACGCCCCGCAAGGCACCAAGGGCATCTCGCTGTTCGTCGTGCCGAAGTTCATCCCCGACGCCAGCGGCAACCCGGGCGAGCGCAACGGTATCAAGTGCGGCTCGATCGAGCACAAGATGGGCATCCACGGCAACGCCACCTGCGTGATGAACCTGGACGGCGCCCGCGGCTGGCTGGTCGGCGAGGCCAACAAGGGCCTCAACGCCATGTTCGTGATGATGAACGCGGCCCGCCTGGGCGTGGGCGCGCAAGGCCTGGGCCTGACCGAAGTGGCCTACCAGAACTCGCTGGCCTACGCCAAGGACCGCCTGCAGATGCGCGCGCTGACCGGCCCGAAGGCGCCCGAGAAGGCGGCCGACCCGATCATCGTGCATCCGGACGTGCGCCGCATGCTGCTCACGCAGAAGGCCTACGCCGAAGGTGGCCGCGCGTTCAGCTACTGGACCGCGCTGCAGATCGACCGCGAACTGTCGCACCCCGACGAATCCGTGCGCAAGGAAGCCGCCGATCTGGTGGCGCTGCTGACGCCGGTGATCAAGGCCTTCCTGACCGACAACGCGTTCACGTCGACCAACGAGGGCATGCAGGTGTTCGGCGGCCACGGCTACATCGCCGAATGGGGCATGGAGCAGTACGTGCGCGACGCGCGCATCAACATGATCTACGAAGGCACCAATACGATCCAGTCGCTGGACCTGCTGGGCCGCAAGATCCTGGGCGACATGGGCGCCAAGCTGAAGGCCTTCGGCAAGATCGTGCAGCAGTTCGTCGAGGAAGAGGGCACCAACGAAGCCATGCAGGAATTCGTGAACCCGCTGGCCGACATCGGCGACAAGGTGCAGAAGCTCACGATGGAAATCGGCATGAAGGCGATGGGCAACCCCGACGAGGTGGGCGCCGCCGCCGTGCCGTACCTGCGCGTAGTGGGCCACCTGGTGTTCTCGTACTTCTGGGCCCGCATGGCCAAGATCGCGCTGGAGAAGCAGGACAGCGGCGACAAGTTCTACGTCAGCAAGCTGGCCACGGCGCGCTTCTACTTTGCCAAGCTGCTGCCCGAAACGGCCGCCGAAATCCGCAAGGCGCGCGCGGGTTCGGCCACGCTGATGGCGCTGGACGCCGATCTGTTCTGATCGGGAGGTGTCTCCCCTCTCCCGCAAGGCGGGAGAGGGCAGCCGACCCAGATAGCACTGGATTTTTCTCTCCTCAAACGCTCACGACTCTAGGAGCGCGCATGTCCAATTTCATCGTCAAGAAAGTCGCCGTGCTAGGTGCCGGCGTCATGGGGGCGCAGATTGCCGCCCACCTGGTCAACGCCCGCGTGCCCGTGGTGCTGTTCGACCTGCCGGCCAAGGAAGGCCCCAAGAATGGCATCGCCATGCGTGCCATCGAGAACCTCAAGAAGCTGTCGCCGGCGCCCCTGGGCATCAAGGACGAAGCGGGCCTGATCCGCGCGGCCAACTACGAGGACGATCTCGAGCTGCTCAAGGAATGCGATGTGGTGATCGAGGCGATCGCCGAACGCATGGACTGGAAGCACGATCTCTACAAGAAGGTGGCGCCGCACCTGGCGCCGAACGCGATCTTCGCGACGAATACCTCGGGCCTGTCGATCACGTCGCTGTCCGACGGCTTCGACGCCGACCTGAAGGCACGCTTCTGCGGCGTGCACTTCTTCAATCCGCCGCGCTACATGCACCTGGTGGAACTGATCCCGACCGCCACCACGAAGCCCGAGATCCTGGACCGCCTGGAGGCCTTCCTGACCACCACGCTCGGCAAGGGCGTGGTGCGTGCCAAGGACACGCCGAACTTCATTGCCAACCGCGTGGGGATCTTCTCGATCCTGGCCGTGTTCGCCGAAGCCGAAAAGTACGGCATTCCGTTCGATATCGTCGATGACCTGACCGGCACCAAGCTGGGCCGTGCCAAGTCCGCCACGTTCCGCACCGCCGACGTGGTGGGCCTGGACACGATGGCCCACGTGATCAAGACCATGCAGGACGGCCTGGGCGGCGACCCGTTCGCGGCCGTCTACAAGACGCCGGCCGTGCTCAAGGGCCTGGTGGATGCCGGCGCGCTGGGCCAGAAGACCGGCGCGGGCTTCTACAAGAAGGAAGGCAAGGTCATCAAGGTGCTGGACGCCAAGACCGGCCAGTACGTGGATTCGGGCAAGAAGGCCGACGAGATCGTCGTGCGCATGCTCAAGAAGGACCCGGCCGAGCGCATCAGGCTGCTGCGCGAATCGACCAACCCGCAGGCGCAGTTCCTGTGGGCCGTGTTCCGCGACGTGTTCCACTACATCGGCGTCTATCTGGAGCAGATCGCCGGCTCGGCCGCCGACATCGACCTGGCGATTCGCTGGGGCTTCGGCTGGAACTCGGGTCCGTTCGAGGACTGGCAGGCCGCCGGCTGGACGCAGGTGGCGCAGTGGGTCAAGGAAGACATCGACGCAGGCAAGGCGCTGGCCAACGTGCCGCTGCCGGCCTGGGTGCTGCAAGGCCCGGTGGCCGACAACGGCGGCGTGCATACGGCACAGGGCTCGTGGTCGCCGGCGACCAGCAGCTTCGTCAAGCGTGCCGCGCTGCCGGTGTACGAGCGCCAGGTGTTCCGTGCCGCCATCAAGGGCACCGATGCGGCCGATCCGCGCCGCGCCGGCAAGACCATCGAAGAGAACGACGGTGCGCGCATCTGGACCAGCGAAGGCGCCGACGATGTGCTGGTCATCTCGTTCAAGAGCAAGATGAACACGATTGGCCCGGACGTGCTCGACACCATCGTGCGCGCCGTGGACCTTGCCGAAGCCGGGTACAAGGGCCTGGTGGTCTGGCAGCCGACGTCGCTCCAGCTGGGCGCGCCGGGCGGTCCGTTCTCGGCCGGTGCCAACCTGGAAGCCGCGATGCCGGCCTTCATGATGGGCGGCGCCAAGGGCATCGAGCCGTTCGTGAAGAAGTTCCAGGACACGATGATGCGCGTGAAGTACGCGGCGGTGCCGGTGGTGCCGGCCGTGTCCGGTATCGCGCTGGGCGGCGGCTGCGAGCTGATGCTGCATTCGGCCAAGCGCGTGGTGGCGATGGAAAGCTACGTGGGCCTGGTCGAAGTCGGCGTGGGCCTGGTGCCGGCCGGCGGCGGCCTGAAGGAAGCCGCGATTGCGGCGGCCAAGGCGGCGCAGGCTGCCGGCAGCACGAACTACCTGAACTTCGTCACCAGCCGTTTCCAGGCGGCGGCGATGGCCAAGGTGTCGACGTCGGCGCTCGATGCGCAGAAGATGGGCTACGTGCAGCCGACCGACACCATCGTCTACAACGTCCACGAACTGCTGTACGTTGCGCAGAGCGAAGTGCGTGCGCTGGCCAATGCCGGCTACCGCGCGCCGCTGCCGGGCCAGCTGATTCCGGTGGCGGGCCGCTCGGGCGTCGCCACGATCCAGGCATCGCTCGTCAACATGCGCGATGGCAATTTCATCTCGGCGCACGATTTCCTGATCGCGTCGCGCATTGCCGAAGTGGTGTGCGGCGGCGACGTGGAGGCGGGCTCGCTGGTCAGCGAAGACTGGCTGCTGGCGCTGGAACGCAAGGCGTTCATCGACCTGCTGGGCAACGGCAAGACGCAGGAGCGCATCATGGGCATGCTGCAGACGGGCAAGCCGGTGCGCAACTAATCCGCCAACGAGGAACCGACATCATGAAACAACTGCAAGACGCCTACATCGTTGCGGCTACCCGTTCGCCGATTGGCAAGGCCCCGAAGGGCGCGTTCAAGAACACCCGCCCCGACGACCTGCTGGCCTCGATCCTGAAGGCCGCGGTGGCCCAGGTGCCGGGCCTGGACCCGGCGCTGATCGAAGACGCCATTGTTGGCTGCGCCATTCCCGAAGCCCAGCAGGGCCTGAACGTGGCGCGTATCGGCGCGCTGCTGTCCGGCCTGCCCAATACGGTGGGCGGCATTACGGTGAACCGCTTCTGCGCCTCGGGCCTGTCGGCCGTGGCGATGGCGGCCGACCGCATCCGCGTGGGCGAATCGGACGTGATGATTGCCGCCGGCGTGGAATCGATGAGCATGGTGCCGATGATGGGCAACTCGCCGTCGATGTCGCCGTCGATCTTCGCGCGCGACGAGAACGTCGGCATTGCCTACGGCATGGGCCTGACCGCCGAGAAGGTGGCCACGCAATGGCAGGTGAGCCGTGAAGACCAGGACGCGTTCGCGCTGGCGTCGCACCAGAAGGCCATCGCCGCGCAGCAGGCTGGCGAATTCAACGACGAAATTACCCCGATCGAGGTAGTCGAGAAGTTTCCGGACCTTGCCACTGGCCAGGTCAGCGTCAAGACGCGTACTATCTCGCTGGACGAAGGTCCGCGCCCGGACACGTCGGTGGAAGGCCTGGCCAAGCTGCGCCCGGTGTTCGCCAACAAGGGCAGCGTGACGGCCGGCAACAGCTCGCAGACGTCGGATGGCGCCGGCGCGCTGATTCTGGTCTCGGAAAAGATCCTCAAGCAGTTCAACCTGGTGCCGCTGGCCCGTTTCGTATCGTTCGCGGTGCGGGGCGTGCCGCCGGAGATCATGGGGATCGGTCCGAAGGCCGCGATTCCGGCCGCGCTGAAGGCCGGTGGCCTGACGCAGGACCAGATCGAGTGGGTCGAGCTGAACGAGGCGTTCGCCGCGCAGTCGCTGGCGGTGATGCGCGACCTGGAACTCGATCCGGCCCGCGTGAACCGCATGGGCGGCGCCATTGCGCTGGGCCATCCGCTTGGCGCGACCGGTGCGATCCGTTCTGCCACCGTGGTGCATGCGCTGCGTCGCCACAACCTGAAGTACGGCATGGTCACCATGTGCGTGGGCACCGGCATGGGGGCCGCAGGAATCTTCGAGCGCGTCTGAACGCGCCGCAGGGACAGCCCGGGGCAGGGCTGTCCCAACCTTCGATCAGATGAAGAAATGTATGGACACGAAGATGCCAACACGTTGACGCACTGACCCGGAGGAGAACAACAACATGCAGGAGACCGCCATTCTGGCCGACGCGGCATGCGACATGCCGCGTTCGATGATGGACGCGCTGGGCGTCCGCACCATCCCGTTCCGCATCCGCGCCGGCGACCGCTTCGTGGTCGATACGCGCGACGAGGCCGCGCTGCCGGACCTCTATCACCAGTACCTGGTCGGCAAGCAGGACCACTACGCCGAATCGATCCCGCTGCTCGAACGCGAGCTGGAAGACCATCTGCTCAAGAACGTCGTGGCTGGCTGCGACCGCGCCATCCTGCTGACCATCGCCAGCAGCCGCAGCAAGCTCTACGCAAATGCCACGGGCGCCGTGGTGGGCACGGTTGCCCGCAGCTTCAAGCTGCGCAAGGACGCCGGCCGCAGCGGACTGTTCGACCTGACCGTGATCGACACCGGCGCCATCGGCCCCGGCCAGGCGCTGATCGTGCGTGAGGCGGCCCGCATGCTGGCCAATGGCGCGAAGGCATCCGAGGTGGTGGATGCCGTGGAGAGCCGTCTGCGCGACGCCGCGCACATGTTCCTGATCCCCGACGAACTGCTGTACATGTACACGCGCGCCAGGCACAAGGGCGAGAACAGCATCACCTGGAGCCGCTACATGCTGGGCAGCGCGTTCAATATCCGCCCGGTGATCCGCATGCACCAGGGCGAGACCGAGGCGATTGCCAAGGTGCGCGGGGCCGAGGACGGCGTGCGCCGCCTGCTGGGCCATGCGGAAGCCTGTATCCGGGCCAGGTGCCTGCTGACGCCCGCCGTGGCCGCCGCCTATGCGGGCGATCTGGACGAGGTGGAATCGTGGCCGGCATGGCAGTCGCTGGCCGAGACCGCCGCGAAGTATGGCGTGGAGCTGATGCTCGCGCCGATGAGCCTGACCGTCGCGCTCAACGTGGGCGCTGGCGCGTTCGGCCTCAGTTATCTTTCCGACATGCCGCCACCGTTTGTGTGAGCGGCAGTCTGCATCACGACCGAGACGAGGAAGACATGAGCATTGCCACCCGCATCGACCAGGGCATCCTGACCATTGGTTTCGATCGCATCGACAAGAAGAACGCCATTACGGCCGCCATGTACCAGACCATGGCCGACGCGCTGCGCGCCGCCGAATCCGATCACGCCGTGCGCGTGATCGTGATCGAGGGCAAGCCTGAGATCTTCACGGCCGGCAACGACCTGGAGGATTTCATGAAGCGTCCGCCGACGCAGGGCAGCGACGGCGTCCAGCCGCCGGTGTTCCAGTTCCTGCACGCCATCAGCCATGCCACCAAGCCCGTGGTGGCGTCGGTCAGTGGCGCGGCGGTGGGCATCGGCACCACGCTGCTGCTGCATTGCGATCTGGTCTACGCGTCGGACACCGCCAAGCTGTCGCTGCCGTTCGCGCAACTGGGCCTGTGCCCCGAGGCGGCGTCGAGCCTGCTGCTGCCCCGCCTGGTCGGCTATCAGCGGGCCGCCGAGAAGCTGCTGCTGGGCGAAGCGTTCAGTGCGCAGGAAGCGTTCGCGATCGGGCTGGTGACGAAGGTGCTGCCCGTGGCGGAGCTGTCGGACTACGTGCGCCAGCAGGCGGCGAAGCTGGCGGCGCTGCCGGCGTCGTCGCTGCGCGAGACCAAGCGGCTGATGAAGGGGGATGATGTGGCGACCATCGAGAGGAAGATGGCCGAGGAGGGCGAGGTGTTCCGCCGCATGCTGGTGGCGCCCGAAGCGAAGGAGGCGTTCACGGCGTTCTTCGAGAAGCGCAAGCCGGATTTCTCGAAGTTCGACTGAGGCGGCTGTCTGGGTCTGCGCCCCTCTCCCGCTCGCGGGAGAGGGCGGGCGAGAGGGAAAGCCGGTTCAGCATGCCACGACCGGCAAGCAGAAACCGATGTCAGGCAAGCAATCAGGCCGGCAACACGCGCGGCTGCCGGCTTTCGTCGGTGGCCACGTATGTCAGCGTGGCTTCCGTCACCTTGACGATCTCGTGGCTGTGGCGCATCCGTTGCGCGTAGACCTCCACGGACACCGTGATCGAGGTGCGGCCCGTCTTGACGATATCCGCATAGAAACTGACCAGGTCGCCCACGAACACCGGGTGCTTGAACAGGAACGAGTTCACCGCCACCGTGGCCACGCGGCCCTGGGCGCGCTCCACCGCCGGGATCGAGCCGGCGATGTCCACCTGTGCCATGATCCAGCCGCCGAACACGTCGCCGTGCACGTTGGCGTCGGCGGGCATCGGCACGACACGCAGGGCCGGGTTCTTGCCGGCTGGCAGTTCGGAGAGGGGGGCGGAAGTGGACATGTCGGCGATCGATGAGAGCGGGAAATACGGGGAATTCATAAGGCAACAGGACGGTGGTCTGCCGGCCGTGGCGATCTCTGCGACAATCGCGGCATTGGCACGAATTCTAACGTATGCGCCGCTATTCCACGACCGCCGAGCCCGCCCCCACGGAGCCGGCCAATGCACTGTTCAAGGGCGCCGGTGCGCCCCGCAGCGACTGGCAGACCGTCCGCAACCTGCTGCCCTACGTCTGGCACTACAAGTGGCGCGTGATGCTGGCGCTGGCCTGCCTGGTGGCCGCCAAGGTGGCCAATCTGGGCGTGCCGGTGCTGATGAAGAAGCTCGTCGACGCCATGGACATCAAGCCGGGCGACGCCACGGCGCTGCTGGTGGTGCCGGTGGGCCTGATCATTGCCTACGGGGTGCTGCGGCTGTCGGGCTCACTGTTCACCGAGTTGCGTGAAATCCTCTTTTCGAAGGTGACGCAAAGCGCGGTCCGGGAGATCGCGCTGCAAGTCTTCCGGCACCTGCACGCGCTGTCGCTGCGGTTCCACCTGGAGCGGCAGACCGGCGGCATGAGCCGCGACATCGAGCGCGGCACCCGTGGCATCCAGTCGCTGATTTCGTACTCGCTGTACAGCATCCTGCCGACGCTGGTGGAGATGTCGCTGGTCATCGGCTTCTTCTTCCTGCATTACGACATCTGGTTCGCGGCCATCACGCTGTGCGCGCTGGTGGGCTACATCGCGTTCACGATCGTCGTGACCGAGTGGCGCACGCACTTCCGGCGCAAGATGAACGAACTGGATTCGCGCGCCAACCAGAAGGCCATCGACTCGCTGCTTAACTTCGAGACGGTCAAGTACTTCGGCAACGAGGAATACGAGGCGCGCCGCTACGACGAGAACCTGCGCACCTATCGCACCGCGGCCATCCGCTCGCAGAACTCGCTGTCGTTTCTGAACTTCGGCCAGCAGGCCATCATCGCCACGGGCCTGATCCTGATCCTGTGGCGCGCCACGGTTGGCGTGGCGGCCGGCAAACTGACGCTGGGCGACCTGGTGCTGGTCAACACGCTGATGATCCAGCTGTACATCCCGCTCAACTTCCTGGGGGTGATCTACCGCGAGATCAAGCAGGCCACCACCGACATGGACCGCATGTTCGTGCTGCTGGGCACCCACCAGGAGGTGGCCGACAGCCCCGACGCGCCGCCGCTGCGCGTCAGCGGCGCCGAGGTGCGCTTTCGCCACGTCGGCTTTGGCTACGAATCGAATCGCGTGATCCTGCACGATGTGGATTTCACGATTGCGGCAGGAACCACCACGGCCGTGGTCGGCCACAGCGGATCGGGCAAGTCCACGCTGGCCCGGCTGCTGTTCCGCTTCTACGACGTGACGCAGGGCGACATCGAGGTGGACGGCCAGGACATCCGCCGCGTGCGCCAGTCCACGTTGCGTGCGTCGATCGGCATCGTCCCGCAGGATACGGTGCTGTTCAACGACAGCATCTACTACAACATCGCCTATGGCCGGCCCGAGGCCACGCGCGAGGAAGTCATCGCCGCCGCCCAGGCTGCCCAGATCGACCATTTCATCCGCGAACTGCCGCAGGGCTACGACACGCCGGTGGGCGAGCGGGGCCTGAAGCTGTCTGGCGGCGAGAAGCAGCGCGTGGCCATCGCCCGCACGCTGCTCAAGAACCCGCCGATCCTGGTGTTCGACGAGGCCACCTCGGCACTGGACTCGCGCACCGAGCAGGCCATCCAGGCCGAACTGATGCGGCTGGCGCAGAACCGCACCACGCTGCTGATCGCGCACCGGCTGTCCACCGTGGTCCACGCCGACCAGATCCTGGTGATGGACCACGGCCGCATCGTCGAGCGCGGCACCCATGCCGACCTGATGCGTGCCAACGGCCGCTACGCCGAGATGTGGCAGATCCAGGCGCGCAACGCCGCCCAGGGTTCGCCCGATGCCGACGCGCGCGACGTCGAGGTGGGCGACGCCACGCAGGACGCCTGACGATTGTCGACAATTGCTGCCGGCAACGCCTGCCGACAGCGGGCCGCGCACAATCATGGTTCGTCAATGCACCGCGCGCACGCCTTGCGCCGGTGCATGACGGGGTGGTGAAAAGCTGGCACGTCCCTTGCGAAAAGCCCTCTCCAGAGAGATCAACTACTGGAGAAGGTTCATGCCGCAAACCCCCTTGCGCCGTCATCTGCTGAAGCTGTGCACCGCGTTGGGCACCACGATGGTGCTGTCGACACTCTGCGCAGGCACCGCGCAGGCGCAGGCCCCCACGAAGATCCGCTTCCAGCTCGACTGGCGCTTCGAAGGCCCGTCGGCGCTGTTCCTGCTGGGCGAGCAGAAGGGCTACTACAAGGCCGAGAAGCTCGACGTGGCCATCGACGCCGGCAACGGGTCGGGCAACGTGGTCAACCGCGTGGCCTCGGGCACGTACGACATGGGCTTTGCCGACCTGGCGTCGGTGATGGAGTTCTACGGCAACAACCCCGACGCGAAGAACCGCCCCGTGGCCGTGATGATGGTCTACAACAACACGCCGGCCGCCGTGCTGGCGCTGAAGAAGTCGGGCATCAAGGCGCCGAAGGACCTGGCCGGCAAGAAGCTCGGCGCCCCGGTGTTCGACGCCGGCCGCCGCGCCTTCCCGATCTTCGCCAAGGCCAACGGCCTGCAGGCCGGGGCGTTCAACTGGCAGGCGATGGACCCCACGCTGCGCGAGACCATGCTGGCGCGCGGCGATCTGGACGCCATCACCGGCTTCTCATTCACGTCGATCCTGAACCTGAACGCGCGCGGCGTGAAGGACGAGGACATCGTGGTGCTGCCGTACCCGCAGTACGGCGTGAAGCTCTACGGCAACGCGGTCATCGCGTCCGAACAGTTCCTGAAGAGCAACCCCGAGGCCGTCAAGGCCTTCCTGCGCGCGTTTGCGAAATCGGCGAAGGACGTGATCGCGCGGCCGGATGACGGCGTCAAGGCCGTCAAGGCGCGCGACGGGATCATCGACGAGAAGCTGGAGCTCCGCCGCCTGAAGATCGCGCTGGACAGCGTGGTGAAGTCGCCCGACGCCAAGGCCGAAGGCTTCGGCCGCGTGAGCAAGCCGCGCCTGTCGCTGATGGCCTCGCAGGTGGCCGACGCGTTCGGCACCAAGGGCCGTATCAATCCCGATGCGCTGTGGACCGACGCCTACCTGCCTTCGGCCGCCGAACTGGACGTATTGCGATGATGGCGCGCGAAGCCCTGATGCCCGCCTCGGGCACGCCGGTCGGCGAGCAGCCCGCCAAGCCATTCGTCGATTTCAATCGCGTCTGGCTGGCCTACGACGACGAACTGGCCCGCCGCGGCGAGTTCGCGGTCGAGGATATCTCGCTGCAGGCGCGCGAAGGCGAATTCATCGCCATCGTCGGGCCGTCGGGCTGCGGAAAGTCCACGTTCATGAAGCTGGCCACCGGGCTGCGGCCGGCCACGCGCGGCGCGGTCAGCATCAACGGTGCCAAGGTGACGGGGCCGCTCAAGCAGGTGGGGATGGCCTTCCAGGCCCCTACGCTGCTGCCGTGGCGCACCACGCTCGACAACGTGATGCTGCCGCTGGAGATCGTCGAGCCGTACCGGTCGACCATGCGCAAGAAGCGCGCCGAATATGTGGAGCGCGCCCGTGCGCTGCTGAAGACGGTGGGCCTGGCCGGCTACGAGGACAAGTATCCGTGGCAGCTGTCGGGCGGCATGCAGCAGCGTGCGTCGATCTGCCGCGCGCTGATCCACGAGCCGCGCATGCTGCTGCTGGACGAGCCGTTCGGCGCGCTCGACGCCTTCACGCGCGAGGAACTCTGGTGCGTGCTGCGCGACCTCTGGCAGGCGCAACGCTTCAACGTGATCCTGGTCACGCACGACCTGCGCGAGGCCGTGTTCCTGGCCGACACCGTCTACGTGATGAGCGCGCGCCCGGGACGGATCGTGCTGCGCCGCGAGATCGACCTGCCACGTCCACGCCCGCTGGACATCACCTATACCGAACCGTTTGCCGAACGCGTGCACGAACTGCGCGAGAAAATCGGCCACAAGCCTGGCAACCACACTGACAACGCGGGACGGCCCTGAACATGACGACGATGTCTTCTCTCCAGGCGAAGCGCGTACAGCGCGTCGCCCCCTGGGTCCTGCTTGGCGCCTGCCTGTTGTTGTGGCAGGGCGCGTGCCTGGTCTTCGACGTATCCGACTTCATCCTGCCCAGCCCGTCTTCGATCGTGGCGTCGCTGTTCGAGTACGCCGGCGTGATCGCCGGACACGCGTGGCGTACGTTCTGGACCACCATGGTCGGCTTCGGCGTGGCCATCGTGGTGGGCGTGGTGCTGGGCATGCTGATGGGCTCGTCGCGGCTGGCCTACGCGGCCACGTACCCGCTGATGACGGCATTCAACGCGCTGCCCAAGGCGGCCTTCGTGCCGATCCTGGTGGTGTGGTTCGGCCTGGGCGCCGGCCCGGCCATCCTGACCGCGTTCCTGATCTCGTTCTTCCCGATCATGGTCAACATCGCCACGGGGCTGGCCACGCTGGAACCGGAACTGGAGGATGTACTACGCGTGCTGGGCGCCAAGCGGCGCGACGTGCTGATCAAGGTGGGCCTGCCGCGCGCGCTGCCGTTCTTCTTCGCGTCGCTCAAGGTAGCCATCACGCTGGCGTTCGTGGGCACCACGGTGTCGGAAATGAACGCGGCCAACGAAGGGATCGGCTACCTGCTGGTGTCGGCCGGATCGGCGATGAAGATGCCCCTGGCGTTTGCCGGCCTGGTGGTGATCGCCGTGATGGCGATGGTCATGTACGAGCTGTTTGCCGTGCTGGAAAAGCGGATGACAGGCTGGGCGCATCGGGGCTGATCGCGGCGCGCCGTCCCGCCGGGCCGGGACGGCAGCAAGACACCGCCATCTTTGGACGGATGGCGATTGTTGGCGCGTGGTCCGATACCTAGAGTTGTGCACGCCGGGGCGACTTGCCCTGGCCGTCCATCAACCAAAAACTCAAGGTTCGACCATGCCAAGAAAGAGCCAGATTTGCCGGCGAGCGGCGGCTTCGTCCGCGGCGCTGGTGTTGCTGCTGTCATCCGCGGCGAATGCCATGGCAGATTCGCCAGAACGCCCTGGCGATTGCAGCGCGATCGAGCGGTGGCAGCAGAAGAGCGAGTATCCGCTGGGAAGCTGCGTGACCTACGGCAGGTACATCTGGGCCAATGACGCCCACGCCGAAGCCGGGCAACGGCCTGGCGCCGATGACCGGCGGTGGTACAAGATCGGCGACAACACGCTGGACGACCTGAACGTGATGGTCGCTCCCAGCGCGGCTGCGCAGCCGACGGTCTTTACCTACACCGCCGAGGCGCCGTGGCATGGCTCGCGCGTCCAGTTCGTCGCCAAGGGCACCCAGCGCAAGCAGGTCGTCGCGGTGCCGCGGGACGGCTATACCGCGCTGAAGGTGCTGGCGAGCATGGAGGGCGACGCCTATGGAAACCGCGTCTATCCGCTATGGCTGCGTGCGCAGCGCAATGTCAGCGGCTCGGGGCAGGAAGGGACGCTGGGCCCGCTGGATGCCGTCGGCGGGCATGCCGGTCGCGGCACGCTGATCGTGTGGTACGACCCGGCCGACAATCCCGGGCTGCAGTCCGGCGGACGATACCGGACCAAGCCGGGCATGCGTCTGGTCATCGACGCCATCGGCACCGATCTGCCGAAGCAACCGAAGATCGGCACGTTCCGGCTCGGTGTCGATGTCGTGCATTCGCCGAAGTAGTCCCAAGGCGCTACGCGTAGTCCAGCGGTAGCGCCGTCGTGTACTTGATCTGCTCCATCGCGAAGCTGGAACTGACATCGGCCAGTTCCACGCCCTGGATCAGCTTCTTGTACACGGCGTCATAGGCGGCGATATCGGGCACCACCACGCGCAGCAGGTAGTCGGTGTCGCCCGCCATGCGGTAGAACTCGGTGACTTCCGGAATCGATGCCACGAGATCGTGGAAGGTCTTCAGCCATTTCACGTTGTGCTGGCTCGTGCGGATCGAGACAAAGACGGTCACGCCCACATTGAGCCGGGCGGCATCGAGCAGTGCCACGCGCTTGCGGATCACGCCGGACTCTTCCAGCTTCTGTACGCGGCGCCAGCAGGGCGTGGAGGTCAGGCCGACGCGTTCACCGATGTCGGCAACGGGTACGGAGGCATCTTCCTGCAGGATGCCCAGGATCTGGCGGTCATAGCGGTCCATCGTTGTCAGGTCAGGTAAGGTGGTTGGGCGCCAGCCGCAGGCCACCCTGCCAGGGCGGATGTCAGCTGACGATGGTATCCACCAGCAGGTTCACGCCGGTGGCAATGCGGTCCTGGTCCACGCCGTAGATGTGCAGTGACACGGCCACCGCGTGGCTGTCGTTGCCCAGCGCGTGGATATGCTGCAGGCCGGCCGGCACGCTGAACGTGTCGCCTGCCTTGCGCGTCGCGGCGCCGGTCTGGCTGGCCGTGCGATTCCCGGGATTCCAGCGGTAATGCCGTTCGGACAGCGTGCCGCGCAGCACCCGGTATGCGCACCAGGTGCGATGGCCGTGCACCGGGCTGTACTGGCCCGGGCGCCAGACCAGCACCATCACCGAAAAACGCTCGTAGGGATCGGCGTAGACCAGATGGCGCGTGTAGTTGTCGGGGCTGCCATCGAGCGCGCCGGGCGGCAGGCTGGCCAGCAGCGTGTCCGCGTCGGGCAGGCTGGCCGCCACGTGCGCGGCGACCATGCGGGCGCTCTGCGAGAGCGTGGCTTCCATGCCCGAGGCCAGCGAGGACAACGGGGACGGCGTGGAGCGGATGCGGGATGCGGCGGCTTCCATGGCGGGCGCGTTCTTCTTGATGTGCGATATGTGCGATAGCGTTCATCTTAAAAGCGCGTCCGGAGCACCAGCATGCGAAATGTCGTCCCAAGTTGCCCTGCATTGTAATTGCATTCCAGCAGATCGCAATTTTGTAGAATGTTTTTTCCGACTGCGCCGGCGTTGCTCCATCAGGCGATAATCCGCGCCATGGAAATCAAATGGCTTGAAGACTTCGTCAGCCTGGCCGAGACGCACAGCTTCTCGCGCTCGGCGGAACTGCGGCATGTCACGCAACCGGCGTTCTCCCGGCGTATCCAGTCGCTGGAGGCCTGGGTGGGCACCGAGCTGATCGACCGGTCGAGCTATCCCACCAGTCTCACCGAGGCTGGCAAGGTGTTCTACGAACAGGCGCTGGCGATGCTGGCGCAGGTCAGCGAAACGCGTGCACTGATGCGCGGCCAGCGGTCGGCCAACGCGCAGGTGCTGGAATTCGCGGTGCCCCACACGCTGTCGCTGACATTCTTCCCGGAATGGCTCAAAGGCGTGGAGCGCAAGCTGGGCACGCTGCCATGCCGCCTGCGTGCGCTGAATGTCCACGATGCGGTGCTGATGCTGGTGGAAGGCGGCTGCGACCTTGTGATGGTGTACCACCATCCGCGTCAGGCCATCCAGCTCGATCCGGCGCACTACGACATGCTGGTACTGGGCACGGAACGGCTGTCGCCGTACAGCGTGCCCGACGCCACGGGCCGCCCGCTGTTTCGGTTGCCGGGCACCGACAAGAAGCCGGTGCCGTTCCTCAGTTACACGCCCAATGCGTTCCTGGGCCGCATGGTGGACATGCTGCTGGCGGAATCCACCGATTCGCTCAAGCTCGACAAATGCTATGAAACCGATATGGCCGAGGCGCTCAAGGTCATGGCGCTGGCGGGCCACGGCATGGCGTTTCTGCCGGAAAGCACGGTGCGCGAGGACGTCGCCGCCGGCCGCCTGGTGCGGGCCGAAGCCGCGCGCGGCCTGCCGCAATCGATCGACATGGAAATCCGGCTCTACCGCGAGCGTCCGTCGGACGGCGGCGAACGGCGCGGCAGCCAGCTCCGGCGCAAGCGCCAGCTGGTGGACAAGGTATGGGCGACCCTGGTTGCCCCGTCAACCGCCGCCTGACAGAGGCCAGGCATCCCGACATCGTTATGCAAGTCTTGCATAACCATCGTGTGGCGGATGAGCAAACGGCATTGGATTCGGGAAAGGGGGCGCCGATATGCTCCGTGTCACCTTCACTCGGAAACCAACGATGTCTTCCGCAGCACCGACGCAAAACGTCTCCAATGCTCACGCCCTGCCTTCGTACCTGAACGCCGACAATCTCGGTCCCTGGGGCATCTACCTGCAGCAAGTCGACCGTGTCACGCCCTACCTGGGCTCGCTGGCACGCTGGGTTGAAACCCTGAAGCGCCCGAAGCGTGCGCTGATCGTCGACGTACCCATCGAACTGGACAACGGCACCATCGCCCACTTCGAGGGCTATCGGGTGCAGCACAACCTGTCGCGTGGCCCGGGCAAGGGCGGCGTGCGCTTTCACCAGGACGTGACGCTGTCCGAGGTGATGGCGCTGTCGGCGTGGATGTCGGTGAAGAACGCGGCCGTGAACGTGCCATACGGCGGCGCCAAGGGCGGCATCCGCGTGGACCCGCGCACGCTGTCGCACGGCGAGCTGGAACGCCTGACGCGCCGCTACACCAGCGAGATCAACCTCATCATCGGCCCGACCAAGGACATTCCGGCGCCGGACGTGAACACCAACGCCCAGGTCATGGCCTGGATGATGGATACCTACTCGATGAATTCTGGCAGCACGGCCACCGGCGTGGTGACCGGCAAGCCGATCTCGCTGGGCGGTTCGCTGGGCCGTCACGAGGCCACCGGCCGTGGCGTGTTCGTGGTCGGTTCCGAGGCCGCCCGCAACCTGGGCATGGACGTCAAGGGTGCACGCGTGGCCGTGCAGGGCTTCGGCAACGTGGGCGCCGTGGCCGCCAAGCTGTTCCATGAGGCCGGCGCCAAGGTGGTGGCGGTGCAGGATCACCGCACGACGCTGTTCGACCCGGCTGGCCTGGATGTGCCGGCGATGATGGAATACGCATCGCATAGCGGCACGATCGAGGGTTATCGTGCCGAAGTCATCAAGGGCGACCAGTTCTGGGAAGTGGATTGCGACATCCTGATCCCGGCCGCGCTGGAAGGCCAGATCACGGCGGAGAACGCACCGAAGATCACGGCGAAGCTGGTGATCGAGGGTGCCAACGGCCCGACCACCCCGCAGGCCGACGACATCCTGCGCGAGCGCAATATTCTGGTCTGCCCGGACGTGATCGCCAATGCCGGCGGCGTGACGGTGTCCTACTTCGAATGGGTGCAGGACTTCTCGAGCTTCTTCTGGACCGAAGAGGAAATCAACGAACGCCTGGTACGAATCATGCAAGAAGCCTTCCGGGCGATCTGGCAGGTTGCCCAGGACAACAAGGTCACGCTGCGTACGGCCGCGTTCATCGTCGCCTGCTCGCGGATCCTGCAGGCGCGCGAAATGCGCGGTCTGTATCCATGATGCAGGCGGGTCAAGGAACGGGACGCCAGGGCTGCTGCAACGCAGCAAATCTTGCACCCATCCTGATTCACTGAGAAACGGCGACCGGACTTGTTCCGGTCGCCGTTTTTCTATTGACGCCGCTTCCGGAAACTTGCAATCCGACGTTGGCAGTCGTGTCTCATTTTGGCGCATTGCCGCGAAACGCTGCCTGAAATGGCACCAGTTAGGGGAAAAACCCGTTGTCTTGGGTGACGAGCTAAGCAATACTGTTTCGCCGGCGGGACTGTCTGTTACAGTCGCGCCTTTCTCTCTTCATGGTCAAGGAGATGTTATGAATGTTGCCAAGTTGGCCGGCCTGATGATTGCGGCAGGCATGCTGTGCGCGAGCGCACAGGCAGCCGAGCCGCTGACGGGTACGCTGCAGAAGATCAAGGATACGGGTGTCATTACGCTGGGTGTGCGGGACTCTTCGATCCCGTTCAACTACAACCTGGGCGGTGTGCGCCAGGTAGGCTATTCCTACGATATCAACATGAAGATCGTGGAAGCCATCAAGGACCAGCTGAAGCTCCCGAACCTGCAGGTCAAGGAAATCCCGATCACCTCGCAGAACCGCATCACGCTGCTGCAGAACGGCACGATCGACATCGAGTGCGGCTCGACGACGAACAACCTCGAGCGCCAGAAGCAGGCCTCGTTCACCACCAGCATCTTCATCATCGGCACGCGCATCATGGTGAAGAAGGACGGCGGCATCAAGGACTGGGCCGACCTGAAGGGCAAGAACGTGGTGACCACGGCCGGTACGACGTCCGAGCGCCTGCTGCGCAAGATGAACGACGACCAGAAGCTGGGCATGAACATCATCAGCACCAAGGACCATGGCCAGTCGTTCCTGACGCTGGAATCGGGCCGTGCCGTGGCGTTCATGATGGACGACGCACTGCTGTACGGCGAGCGCGCCAAGGCCAAGAACCCGAACGACTGGATCGTGGTGGGCAAGCCGCAGTCGCGTGAATCGTACGGCTGCATGATCCGCAAGGACGACGTGCCGTTCAAGAAGCTGGCCGACCATGTGATCACCGGCCTGATGAAGGACGGCTCTATCAACCAGATGTACACCAAGTGGTTCCAGCAACCGGTGCCGCCGAAGGGCCTGAACCTGGACTTCCCGCTGTCCGAAGACATGAAGGCGCTCTTCAAGAACCCGAACGACAAGGCACTCGACTGATCTGCGCGATTGGAGCAGTGCGAAACGGAAGGAGCAGTCCTTCCGTTTCTTTTTGAGGACGCACTATGGATTACATTTTTCACTGGGGAGTCTTCCTCGAGCAGGCCGCCGCCAACGAGACGTACCTGGACTGGATGATTTCCGGTCTCAAGGTGACGATCGCGCTGGGCCTGTCCTCGTGGGTGATCGCGCTCGTCGTCGGCTCCGTGCTCGGTGTGCTGCGCACCGTGCCGAACAAGTGGCTGTCGGGTTTCGCCGCCACCTATGTCGAGATCTTCCGGAACATTCCGCTGCTGGTGCAGCTGTTCATCTGGTACTTCGTCGGTCCCGAGCTGCTGCCCGGCGGCGAGGCCATCAAGCAGATGAACCCGTTCACGCAGCAATTCCTGGCCGCCATGATCTGCCTGGGCACGTTTACCGCCGCCCGGGTTTGCGAACAGGTGCGCTCGGGTATCAATTCGCTGCCGCGCGGTCAGAAGAACGCCGGCCTGGCCATGGGCTTCACCCTGTCGCAAACGTATCGCCACGTGCTGCTGCCGATGGCGTTCCGCGTCATCGTGCCGCCGATCACGTCCGAATTCCTGAACATCTTCAAGAACTCGGCCGTGGCGTCGACGATCGGCCTGCTGGAACTGGCCGCGCAAGGCCGCCAGCTGGTGGACTACACCGCGCGCCCGTATGAATCGTTCATCGCGGTCACGCTGCTGTACGCGCTGATCAACTTCACGGTGATGTTCCTGATGCGCTGGGTGGAACGCCGTACCCGCGTGCCGGGCTTCATCGGCGGCAAGTAAGGAGCTGGAACATGGCATACGAATTCGATTTCAGCTCGATCAATGCATCGACCCTCCACGTGCTTGGCGAGGGCATGATGGTGTCGCTGAAGATCACCGTGACGGCGGTGATCGTCGGCATCGTCTGGGGCACGATCCTGGCGATGATGCGCCTGTCGTCGAGCAAGCCACTGAACTGGTTCGCGCAGGGGTACGTGACGCTGTTCCGGTCCATCCCGCTGGTGATGGTGCTGTTGTGGTTCTTCCTGATCATCCCGCAGCTGCTGCAGAAGGTGTTCAACCTGAACGCAGCGTCCGACCTGCGCATGACGTCCGCGCTGATCGCGTTCTCGCTGTTCGAGGCCGCGTACTACTCGGAAATCATCCGCGCCGGTATCCAGAGCGTGTCGCGCGGACAGATGTTCGCCGCGCAGGCGCTGGGCATGACCTATGGCCAGACCATGCGCCTGGTGGTGCTGCCGCAGGCGTTCCGCAACATGGTGCCGCTGCTGCTGACGCAGGGCATCATCCTGTTCCAGGATACGTCGCTGGTCTACGTGAGCGCGCTGGCTGATTTCTTCGGCCAGGCCTACGGCATTGGCGAGCGTGACGGCCGCATCGTGGAGATGCTGCTGTTCGCCGGCCTCGTGTACTTCATCATTTGTTTCTCCGCTTCGCTGCTGGTCAAGCGTTATCAGAAAAAGGTGGCCGTATGATCGAAATTAATAACGTTTCCAAGTGGTACGGCGCCTTCCAGGTGCTGACGGACTGCACGACCCAGGTTGCCAAGGGTGAAGTGGTGGTGGTGTGCGGCCCGTCGGGCTCGGGCAAGTCGACGCTGATCAAGACCGTGAACGCACTGGAGCCGTTCCAGAAGGGCGACATCCTGGTAGATGGCACGTCGGTGGGCAACCCGAAGACCAACCTGCCCAAGCTGCGCTCGCGCGTGGGCATGGTGTTCCAGAACTTCGAACTGTTCCCGCATCTGTCGATCACCGAGAACCTGACCATCGCCCAGATGAAGGTGCTGGGCCGCTCGAAGGAAGAGGCGACGGCCAAGGGCCTGAAGTACCTGGAGCGCGTGGGTCTGAAGAGCCAGGCATCGAAGTATCCGGGCCAGCTGTCGGGTGGCCAGCAGCAGCGCGTGGCCATCGCCCGTGCGCTGTCGATGGATCCGATCTGCATGCTGTTCGACGAGCCGACGTCGGCGCTTGACCCCGAAATGGTCAACGAAGTGCTGGATGTGATGGTTCAGCTGGCGCAGGAGGGCATGACCATGATGTGCGTGACCCACGAGATGGGCTTCGCCCGCAAGGTGGCCAACCGCGTGATCTTCATGGACGCCGGCAAGATCGTCGAAGACTGTCCGAAGGAAGAGTTCTTCGGCAACATCGACGCCCGCTCGGAGCGCGCCCGCCAGTTCCTGTCGAAGATCCTGCACCACTGAAGCAGACCGCTGGTTTGCTCCCCTCTCCCGCTGCGCGGGAGAGGGGTTGGGGGAGAGGGCGAGGGGGCGCAAAACCGACAGCCTTTTCCGGGGCCCGCGTGCTGGAACAAACCGACGGCTTCGCTCAGCGTGGCTCGTTGTTAGCCCACTCCTCTCCCGCACCCTCTCGCGCCTGAGGGGAGAGGGACCCAAGACCTCACCATCTGTCACCGCTTGGGCGTGTTCGACGGCGTTGGCCATCCAATAACAAGCAGCCCCTCAATCGTGAGGGCAGCTCGCGGACACGGAAGCAGTTCAAGTACACGCCGTATTGGCCGCGTTCTTCGCCTGCACTTCCGGCGGAATTGGCACCGTCCACGTCATGGTGGGCCTGCCGTCCTCGAACATGATCAGCTCACCCGGGGAAAACTGGGTCCACGTCTCGTTGTCGGTCAGCGGCGCGGTGGCAATCACCGCCACGCGGTCGTCAGGCGTGGTGACCTGCGAGAAGTCGATCGACAAGTCGGCATCGATCAGATGGGCCTTCGAAAACGGCCATTGCCGCACGATGTAGTACAGCCGCGTGGAGCAGTGCGCGAACAACGCCTGCCCGTTGCATAGCAAAAAGTTGAAAACGCCATGCAGCGTGATGTCGCGGGTAATGTCGGCCAGGGCATGGCCCAGCTCGTTGAGCGGTGGCTGCGACCCCGGAAATCGCTTTCTGAGCCCCTGCATCAGCGTGCAGAAGGCCAGTTCGCTGTCGGTATCGCCCACGGGCTGGTAGACCCCGGACAGGAACGGCGTGAAGCCCTTCAGGTCGCCGTTGTGGGCAAAGATCCAGTGCCGGCCCCATAGCTCGCGCATGAACGGGTGGCAATTCTCCAGCAGCACCGTTCCCTGCGTGGCCTTGCGGATATGGGAGATGACGTTCTTCGACTTGATCGGGTAGCGTTTGATCAGGTCCGCCACCGGCGACGTACCGGCCGACTGGTTATCGATGAACAGCCGGCAGGCCTTGTCCTCGAAGAACGCCACGCCGAAACCGTCGGCGTGATGGTCTGTCACGCCGCCGCGGGCGGCGAAGCCGGTAAAGGAAAACGTCACGTCGGTGGGCGTGGCGCAGTTCATGCCTAGCAGCTGGCACATGGCGAGGGCACCGTGCGGCAGGGGACTGCCGCTTTGCAATAGAATGCAGACATTATCATGCGCGTGCCCGATGCTGCCAAGCCGGGCGCCTGCGCCCCCCCGCCACCTCGCCCTTCCCAGCCATGAGTCAATACAAGATCGCTGTCATTCCCGGAGACGGAATTGGAACGGAAGTGATGCCGGAAGGCATCCGTGTCATGGACGCCGCGGCGCGGCGCTTCGGCATCGACTTCCAGTGGGACCACTTCGACTTTTCCAGCTACGCCTACTACGAGCGCCACGGCAAGATGCTGCCGGACGACTGGTTCGACACGCTGGTCAAGTACGACGCCATCTACTTCGGCGCAGTGGGCTGGCCGCAGAAGATCGCCGACCATGTGTCGCTGTGGGGCTCGCTGCTGCAGTTCCGGCGCTCGTTCGACCAGTACGTGAACCTGCGGCCCGTGCGCCTCATGCCGGGCATCAAGAGCCCGCTGGCCGACCGCAAGCCCGGCGACATCGACTTCTACGTGGTGCGCGAGAACACCGAGGGCGAATATTCCAGCATCGGCGGGCGCATGTTTCCGAATACCGACCGCGAGATCGTGGTGCAGGAAACGGTGATGAGCCGCCACGGCGTGGACCGCATCCTGAAATTCGCGTTCGAACTGGCGCAAAAACGACCGAAGAAGCATCTGACGTCGGCCACCAAGTCCAATGGCATCTCGATCACGATGCCGTACTGGGACGAGCGCGTGGAGGCGATGGCCGCCAACTACCCCGGCCTGAAGGTCGACAAGTACCACATCGACATCCTGACCGCGCACTTCGTGCAGCACCCGGACTGGTTCGACGTCGTGGTGGCCAGCAACCTGTTCGGCGACATCCTGTCAGACCTGGGCCCGGCCTGCACGGGCACGATTGGCGTGGCGCCGTCGGGCAACATCAATCCGGACAAGGTCTATCCGAGCCTGTTCGAGCCGGTGCACGGCTCGGCGCCCGATATCGCCGGCAAGGGCATCGCCAATCCGATCGGCCAGATCTGGTGCGGCGCGATGATGCTGGAACACCTGGGCCACGCCGAGGCCGGCGCAGCCGTGCTGCAGGCCATCGAAAAGGTGCTGGCGGCCGGGCCGGGACATGCGCCGCTAACGCGCGATATCGGCGGAACCGCCTCCACGGCCGATCTGGGCCAGGCCATCGCGGAGGCACTGTGAACTTCCAGGGCTGCCCCCGCACGTTGCTGCTTGAGAGCTTCCGCGCCGCCGTGGCGGCCGCCGATCCGCTGGAAATCGTCGCCAGCCACCTGCCGCCGCCCCATGCAGGCGGCCGCACGCTGGTGGTGGGTGCCGGCAAGGCGGCCGCGTCGATGGCGCTGGCGGTCGAACGGGCCTACGCCGGCCACGCCGCGCTCGAAGGCGTGGTGGTCACGCGCTACGCGCACGGCCTGCCGACCGCGCATATCCGCGTGATCGAGGCTGGCCATCCGGTGCCCGATGAAGCCGGCGAGCAGGCCGCCGCCGACATCCTGGCGCAGGTGCAGTCGCTGGGCCCCGACGACCGGCTGATCGTGCTGGTATCGGGCGGCGGATCGAGCCTGCTGTCGCTGCCGGCCGAAGGCATTCCGATGGCCGACCTGAAGGCCACCACCCGTGAGTTGCTGCGCTGTGGCGCGCCGATCACCGACATGAATATCGTGCGCAAGCATGTCTCGCGCATCCAGGGCGGACGGCTTGCGCAGGCCAGCCGGGCGCCCGTGACCACGCTGATCGTGTCCGACGTGGCGGGCGACGACCCCAGCGCGATCGCATCGGGGCCGACCGTGCCCGACCCCAGCACCTATGCCGATGCGCTGGCGATCCTCAAGCGTTACGGCGCCACGGTGCCGTCGACCGTCCAGGCGCACCTGGATCGCGGCGCACGCGGCGAGATCGCCGAAACGCCAAAGCCGGGCGATCCACTGTTCGCCAGCGTGGACAATCGCATGATCGCCACGGCCCATGGCAGTCTGGCCGCCGCCGCCGCGCAGTTCCGCCGCCAGGGCATCCAGCCCGTGCTGCTCGGCGATACCGTGACCGGCGAGGCGCAGGAGGTGGCGCGCGTCTACGCGGCACTGGTGCGCGAGATTCGCAAGTACAATGCGCCGTTCTCCGCGCCGGTGGTGCTGATTTCGGGCGGTGAATGCACGGTCACATTGCCCAGTGGTGCGTCGGAACGGGCCCGTGGCGGCCGCTGTTCGGAATTCCTGCTGTCGCTGGCGATCGAACTGGACGGCGCGGCCGATATCCACGCGATCGCGGCCGATACCGATGGGATCGACGGGTCCGAGGACAATGCCGGGGCGCTGCTCGGGCCCGATTCCCTGGCCCGTGCCGAAGCGGCCGGTGTCTCGGCACGGCAGAAGCTCGACACGCACGACGCGTGGGGCTTCTTCGACGCCGTGGGCGACCTCGTGGTGACGGGCCCCACGCGCACCAATGTGAACGATTACCGCGCCATCCTGATTCTCTAAGTTGTGCTTGTCCCCATGACCCAGAAGCTTACGATTACCCGCCCCGACGACTGGCATCTGCACGTGCGCGACGGCGCCGCGCTGTCGGCGGTGCTGCCCGACACGGCGCGCCAGTTCGCGCGCGCCATCATCATGCCGAACCTGAAGCCGCCCGTGACCACGGTCGCGCTGGCGCGTGCCTACCGCGACCGCATCCTGGCCGCGCTGCCGGCCGGTGTGGCGTTCGAGCCGCTGATGACGCTGTACCTGACCGACAACCTGCCGCCCGAGGAAATCGTCGCGGCCAAGGCCAGCGGCTTCGTGCATGCGGTGAAGCTCTACCCGGCAGGTGCCACCACCAACAGCGACGCCGGCGTGACCGATATCCGCCGCTGCTATCCGACGCTGGAAGCCATGCAGCGCGAAGGCATTCCGCTGCTGGTGCACGGCGAAGTGACCGATGGCGACATCGACATCTTCGACCGCGAAGCCGTGTTCATCGACCGTGTGATGAAGCCGCTGCGCCGCGACATGCCCGAGCTGAAGGTGGTTTTCGAGCACATCACCACGCGCGATGCCGCCCAGTACGTGGCCGAGGCCGAAGGCCCCATCGGCGCGACCATCACCGCGCACCATCTGCTCTACAACCGCAACGCCATCTTCACCGGCGGCATCCGTCCGCATTACTACTGCCTGCCGGTGCTCAAGCGCGAAATCCACCGCGACGCGCTGGTCAAGGCAGCGACGTCGGGCAGCGAACGGTTCTTCCTGGGCACCGACAGCGCCCCGCACGCTCGCGGCCTGAAGGAACACGCCTGCGGCTGCGCGGGCTGCTACACGGCACTGCACGCGATGGAGCTGTACGCCGAGGCGTTCGACACGGCCGGAGCGCTGGACAAGCTCGAAGCGTTCGCCAGCTTCAACGGCCCGGCGTTCTACGGCCTGCCGCGCAACACCGGCACGCTGACGCTGACGCGGGAAGACTGGGAACTGCCGGCCGAACTGCCGTACGGCGATACCACGCTGGTGCCGCTGCGCGCCGGCGAAACGCTGCGCTGGAAGGCGAGCTGAGCGGCTTGCTGTCCGCCATCGACTGGACGCGGCCGTGGTTCCGGCCATTTGCGGGTTCCGCCGCGTCCGCCCCGGCCTTCACCGGCGGGGACCTGCGCCAGGCGCTCAACGCGTGCGCCGCGCATCTGCCTCACCTACGGAACGCTCGCGGGTTGCCGCTGCGGTTCGTGCCGCAGGCCGACCTGCCCGAGGGCGTCGCCTACGAGGCCCATATCTACGCCTCTGGCCATGTGCCGACGCGCGATAACCTCCACGATGCGTTCAACGCACTTGTGTGGCTGCATTTCCCCGAAACCAAGCGTCTGCTGAACCGGCTGCAGGCCGAGGCCATCGCGCGCGACGGCGTCGGCCACGTGCGGGGCGGCCTGCGCGATGCAGCGACGCTGTTCGACGAGAACGCGGTCATCTTCGTCAGTCGGGATGCCTCGCTGTCCGACGCGCTGTGCGGGTTTGCGTGGCACGAGCTGTTTGTCTCGCAGCGCCACGCGTGGCATGCGCGATGTACCGTGGTGCCGTTCGGCCATGCGCTGCTGGAAAAACTGGTCCAACCGTACAAGTCGGTCACGGCCCATGCCTGGTGGATTCCGGCCGCGCCCGATACCCCGTTGGACCAGCTCGACCGGCTGCTGGCGGATTCGCTCGCCGGTGCGGCCGACGCCGGTCGCCTTGCCGGCGGCCGCAGTTTCGCGCCATTGCCGGTGTTGGGCATTCCGGGCTGGTGCGATGGCAATGCCGATCCGTCGTTCTACGCCGATACCAGCGTGTTCCGGCCGGGCCGCCGGATAGCGGTGGCGGCCACGCAGGGCTGACCGTCGCCCGCTTCGGTGTTAGACTGCGGCCCGCAAAGCAGGCCAGACAATCGCTGCTTGCCCTCGCAAGGGGGTGAGGGGAGGAAAGTCCGGACTCCACAGGGCAGGGTGTTGGCTAACAGCCATCCACGGCAACGTGCGGAATAGGGCCACAGAGACGAGTCTTGCCGCCGGCTTCGGCTGGCGGGAAGGGTGAAACGCGGTAACCTCCACCTGGAGCAATCCCAAATAGGCAGACGATGAAGCGGCCCGCCGAGTCTGCGGGTAGGGAGCTGGAGCCGTCCGGTAACGGCCGGCCTAGAGGAATGGTTGTCACATGCCGTGTGCCTGCAAAGGCATGCGGTGTGCACAGAATCCGGCTTATCGGCCTGCTTTGCTCTTTCGGATACAAAAACGCCCGGCGCAGGGAGTCCTGCGTCGGGCGTTTTGCTTTCAAGGCGGCTTTCCGGGCGGGCCCGGCTGCCGCGCGGGCCGGTCAGCCTTCGATGATCTCGGTGGTGTGGGTGATCTCAGCGGTCTTGGCCAGCATGATCGACGCCGAGCAGTACTTTTCGTGCGACAGCTCGATGGCGCGCTCCACCTTGGCCGGGTCCAAGTTCTTGCCGGTCACCGTGAAGTGGAAGTTGATCTTCGTGAAGACCTTCGGGTCGGCGTCGGCGCGTTCCGCCTCGAGCTTGACCGAGCAGCCGCGCACGTCCTGCCGGCCGCGCTTGAGGATCAGCACCACGTCATAGGCGGTGCAGCCGCCGGTGCCCAACAGCACCATCTCCATCGGACGCGGTGCCAGGTTGTTGCCACCGCCGTCGGGCGCACCGTCCATCGCCACAAGGTGTCCGCTGCCGGTCTGGGCGATGAAGCTCATGCCCTCCGGGCCCGACCATGTCACTTTGCATTCCATTTTTTTCGTTCCTCGTTACCTGATGGTGTTTTGAAGCGCGCGGCGGCGCGCGTCGTAGTGCTTGCATTCCGCGAGTATAGGGCAATCGCCACATGCGCCCTGGGTGCGGGATTACCCCTAATATTCCGAAGGTTTCCTCTAGTGTGGTGTCCATGCACCACCCCGAGATTCCATTTAACTCATTGATTTTTCAACATATTCACGGATCGTGAGAGCGGCTTTATTCATTTCACATCGTGGTGTTGCATTTCGCAGTGCAAATTTTCTTGCATCCCGGAGGGCCCCATGTATAATTCATTCCATCGAACGACGGCGCTGATGAGCGCGCCAGAGTGCGAAAGCGAAAGCCGGTAACGTACCCGAATCGCTCGCCGCACCGCCCGCCCTGACCGGCCCCGTCGATCGCCCGGTGTCTCCTCCACCCTCCTCCTTTGGTGGATTCAAACCCAAGTCCAATACGACTTGGGTTTTTTTTCGTCGATTGCAAGGTTCAGGGCCGTGGCAGCCGGTCTTTGGGACGCAAGCGGCGCTTTTTCCCGCGGCCTGGTGCTGCCTGCTTGACGAAAAGCCACAACTTTGCTTGTGCGATGGCGAGAACGCCCAGTATAATCGTCGGCTTTCCGGTCATTGCCCCCGGAAAAAGATTCAGGGAGAGCCTGCAGATACAAGCAGGAAGGCCAGGTCCAAAGGGCCGGCCGCTGACAGGACGCTAAAACGGCGACCGTCATCTCGGGCAGTTTTCAAAATCAGGAAAAAATCATGAAGACCTTTTCCGCCAAGCCTGCAGAGGTAAAGCGCGACTGGTACGTGATTGACGCGACGGACAAGGTCCTCGGCCGTGTTGCCAGCGAAGTGGCACGCCGACTGCGCGGCAAGCACAAGCCGGAATTCACTCCTCACGTCGACACCGGTGATTTCATCATCATCGTCAATGCAGCCAAGCTGCGCGTGACGGGTACCAAGGAACAGGACAAGAAGTACTACCGCCACTCGGGTTACCCGGGCGGTATCTACGAAACCACGTTCGGCAAGATGCAGCAACGTTTCCCGGGCCGCGCCCTGGAAAAGGCTGTCAAGGGCATGCTGCCGAAGGGTCCGCTGGGCTACGCGATGATCAAGAAGCTGAAGGTTTATGCCGAAGGCGAGCATCCGCATGGCGCACAGCAGCCCAAGGTGCTGGAAATCTAAAGGGGCCAATATCCATGATCGGTAACTGGAATTACGGTACTGGCCGCCGCAAGAGCGCAGTGGCTCGTGTCTTCATCAAGTCGGGCAAGGGCGACATCATCGTCAATGGCAAGCCCATCAAAGAGTATTTCGCTCGCGAAACCTCGCTGATGATCGTGCGCCAGCCGCTGGAACTGACGGCTCACGCCGAAACGTTCGACATCAAGGTCAACGTGACCGGCGGTGGCGAAACCGGCCAGGCCGGTGCTGTCCGCCACGGCATCACCCGCGCCCTGATCGACTACGATGCAACGCTGAAGTCGGCCCTGTCGAAGGCTGGCTACGTGACGCGTGACGCTCGTGAAGTCGAACGTAAGAAGGTCGGTCTGCACAAGGCACGTCGCCGGAAGCAGTTCTCGAAGCGTTAATTCGCTGTTGTCCCGATCCGGCCTCGCCGGGTCCGGCAGCCCAAAAAACCGCACGATTCGTCGTGCGGTTTTTTTTCGCCTGTTGCCCGTCCACCCGGCCCCGCGACATCGTCTCAACCCTGATGCAAACTTGCCATTTCTTACACTTTTCATTCGCGCGATGATCGCCCGGCGATACAATCACGGGCCTGCGGATCGGGGAGATAGACGATGGGTCACAGGAAAGCCTGGCGGATATCGCGATGGGGGTGAAGTACCGGCCGCTGCGCCCAAGCGGCAGGCTGCGGGCAGGGCGGGCCATTGTCCGGACCTATCGACCGTGGCGAAACTGGCTGCTCGTTGCTGTGCTGGTGGGCGTGGTCGGAGCGGTCGCGGGCCTGTCGGCCTATGAGGCCGGGCGCCGTTCGGCGCCGCTGCCCGCCACCGATGCCGGTCTGGAGGCGGCCCATCAACGGTTGCGACAGCAACTGGCAGAGGTGTCCGCCGAGCGCGACAGCCTCCGGCAGAGCACCAACACGGCCGAGGCCCGGTTGCAGATCGCGCGTACCGCGCAGGAACGCATGGCTGAACAGGTCAAGTCGGCCGAGGCTGAGGTGGCACAGCTGAAAGAGGATCTGGGATTCTTCGAATCCCTGTTGCCGGCTTCGGGGGACACGTCCGGTATCCACGTCCGCAGCTTCCGGGTGGCCATGGATGAAACGCAGCCCCGCGCCCTGCGTTACCGGCTGCTGGTCATGCAGGGTGGGTCGAAGGCCTTTGTCGAGCAGCCCGAGTTCAGAGGTGAAGTGCAATTCACAATCTCGGGAAATCGGCATGGCAAGCCGTTAACGTTGATGTTGCCGCAGCCGGGCGATGCGCCACTGCCGGCAATCCGGCTGACGCATTACCAACGCATCGAAGGCGACCTGGCGATTCCGCAGGACGCCGAAGTCCGCGCCGTATCGGTCCGCATCGTCCAGAACGGCCAGGTCCGGACGACGCAGACGGCCACGCCGTAGTCAGCGCAAAGAGGAGTACAACATGCTGTTTTCGAAGAAGAAAGGCTTGTCCATCGACACGCTGGTGGGGCAGGACGCCGCCATCGAAGGCGATGTGACCTTTTCCGGGGGATTGCGTCTGGACGGTCGCGTGCGTGGCAACGTCGTGGCCGCCGAGGGCAAGTCGAGCATGCTGGTGATCAGCGAGAAGGGCGTGGTCGAGGGCGAGGTGCGCGTGGACCACCTGATCCTGAACGGCACGGTGACCGGGCCGGTCCATGCCGCCGAACTCCTGGAGTTGCAGCCGCATGCGCGCGTCTATGGTGAAGTGCGCTATGCGGCTCTTGAAATGCATCAGGGAGCGATTGTCGAAGGCCGGCTGGTGCCGTTGGTGCAAGCTGAAATTCGTGCCTTGCCGAACCATGTACCGCCCGCCGAGGTCAAGCCAGCGCGGGCCGAGACAGTGGAAGTGACGCCGGAAGCCAATGCGGCGGAAGACAAGACGGCTGACGACGATGCGGCTGAAGCCAAGGCGAGCGAAGGCAAGGCGGTCCAAGGCGCCAGCGTGCCGGCCTGAGGTGACGCACTCGCCCAGAGACCCTTGAAAACACAGGGCTTCGGCACGATTTGTGAGTAGCCCGTAGAATACGGGCGTATCTAACCAGGAGAATTCCCCATGAACGCAGTCGCAGAGGCACCTGTTACCGAGGAAATGCCGGCACCGTTCGTCTTTACCGACAGCGCCGCCGACAAGGTCAAGCAGCTGATCGAGGAAGAGGGCAATGCCGAGCTGAAGCTGCGCGTGTTCGTGCAGGGCGGCGGTTGCTCCGGCTTCCAGTACGGCTTCACGTTCGATGAAGACGTCAATGAAGACGACACGACGCTGGTCAAGAATGGCGTCACCCTGTTGATCGATTCGATGAGCTACCAATACCTGGTGGGCGCCGAGATCGACTACAAGGAAGACATCAACGGCGCACAGTTCGTGATCAAGAACCCGAACGCCTCGACCACCTGCGGTTGCGGCTCGTCGTTCTCGGTCTGATCGGCATCGCCCAGGAAAAAGCGCACTACGGTGCGCTTTTTTTATTCCCGAAAGCGCGGCCAGGCCGCCAGTCAGCGCGGATAGACCGCGCCCAATACGCGCGGCCCCGCCGCACCCGTGACCGTCGGGACGTTTCCGGGCGCCCTGCGCACGCACTGCCGCGCCAGCCACGCAAAGGCGATGGCTTCCACCTGCGATACCGGCACCCCGAAATCCTCGGTCGTCTGCACGGCAATGCCCGGCAGCAGCTGGCCGAGCGTCGCCATCAGAGAGTCATTGCGCGCGCCGCCGCCGCAAACGATCAGGCGCCGGGCGTTGCCGGCATGCGTCCGCACGTCCTGGGCGATGGCCGTGGCCGTCAGCGCGGCCAGGGTCGCCTGAACATCGGCGGGTGCGATCTGTCGGGGCAGTCCGTTCAGCACCGCTTGCAGCCATTCGGGATGGAACAGGTCGCGCCCCGTGCTCTTGGGCGGCGGCGCGCGGAAGTAGGGCTCCGCCAGCAGGCGTGACAGCAGGTCGGCATCGACGCTGCCGCTGGCGCCCCAGGCACCGCGATCGTCGAACGGCTGGCCGCGATGCTGCTGCACCCAGTGGTCCAGCAGTGCGTTGCCGGGGCCACAGTCGAAGCCCGTCACCGGGTGGCCGGAATGGGCGGCCGGCAGGATGCTGATATTGGAGATGCCGCCGATATTGCAGACCACGCGCGTTTCATCGCGCGCGCCGAATAGCGCCGCGTGGACGGCCGGTACAAGCGGCGCGCCCTGGCCGCCGGCGGCGATGTCGCGGCTGCGGAAGTCGGCCACCACATCGATATCGGTCAGCTCGGCCAGCAGGGCCGGATGCTGGGTCTGTCGCGTGTAGCCCGTCCCGTCATACAGGCCGGGACGATGGCGGATGGTCTGACCATGTGCGCCGATGGCGGTCACGTGCCCCGGCGCGACATTTGCCAGGTGCAACAGGCTTGCCACGCACTCGGCATACACGCGCGCCAGTCCGTTGGCGGCCAGGGCCTCGCGATGGATCTCGTCGTCGCCGGGCTGCTGGAGCGCGCCGAACGCTTCGCGCAAGGCAGGCGGAAACGGCGCGTGCGCGGCGGCCAGCACCACGGGGTGCGCGCCGGAAAAATCCACCAGCACGCCGTCCGCGCCGTCCATGCTGGTGCCCGACATCAGGCCGATATAGCAATCGCTGGGCACCGGGGACATGGACATGGATCAGTTGCTGGCGGTCAGGACGTTATAGGTGCGCAGCATGTTGATGCGGCTCAGCATGGCGCTCGAATAGTTCAGGAATTCGGCGCGCGACTTGCCGGTGAGCGTCGGCGCTTCCATCAGCGTCGTCGTCAGCGGGTTCTGCGGCACATCGTTATAGCGGAATTCGTAATGCAGGTGCGGCCCGGTGGCCCAGCCCGTGGAACCCACGTAGCCGATCACCTGGCCCTGGCTCACGTGCTGGCCCTCGCGGATGCCCGCAAAGCCGGACAGGTGGGCGTAATACGTCGAATACCCCCCGGCGTGCTGCAGCACGATGATGTTGCCGTAGCCGTTCTGCTGCCCGACAAAGTCCACCGTGCCTTCGCCCGACGCCAGCACCTTGGTGCCCTGCGGCGCGGCGAAGTCCACGCCCTTGTGCTGCGCCCACTTGTGGTGGAGCGGATGGTCGCGGCCGCCGAAGCCCGACGACACGCGCGAGAACTCCACTGGCGAGCGCAGGAACGGGCGCTTCATGCTGCGGCCGTCGAACGTGTAGTAGGCACCCGGCTCGCCGTCCTGCGGCGCGTACCAGAGCGCCTGGTACAAAGTGTTGCGATTGATCAGCTCGATCGCCACCACGCGGCCATTGCGCACGAAGGCGCCGTCGCGGAAGCCGGCTTCGTAGACGATGCGGAAGCGGTCGCCGCGCGCTATGTCATGGTGGAAGTCGATCACGCCCGAGAAGATCGAGATCATCTGGCTGACCACTTCGTCGGGCACGTTGGCCGCGTCCATCGACTTGAAGAAGCCGTTGGTGTCGATGGCGCCCGACGCCATTTCGTAGTGCAGGTCGTTCTCGACCGTGGCGATGCGGGCCTTGTACGTGTAGTCGCCGCCTTCCCTGGCCGGCGCCACGCGCTCGATCACCAGTTCGCGCGAGGCCGCGGCGTCACCGCCCAGGTTGGCCTGCAGCGACACCAGCAGGTTGCTGTCGTCGATCTCGGCCTGCACGGTCTGGCCGGGATTCAGGCTGAACAGGCCCCGGGCGGTGGAATTCTTGAGGATGAAGGACTGCGCGTCCGGATCGTCCACGCCAAGGCGGCGCAGCAGCGTGGCGATGGTATCGCCGCGCTGCATGCGTTCCTGGCGCACGTAGACGTTGTTGCCGTCGACTTCGGTCAACTGTTCAAGCTGCTCGCGCACGTCGGGCATGCGCAGCGGCTGCAGCACGCGCGGCGCGAGCGGATCGTCGTAGGCGTTGCGGGGGGCAACGCCCATTGCAGCCGCCATGCCGAGCGTGAAGACCGTGCCGACGGCAACGGTCAACTGCTTGCGGCGGCGCGTATGCTGGGGATTCGTAGGGTCAACAAGGACCACCAGCTCACGCGCGAAAACTTCGCGGAGACTAGACCACATCACGTAGAATTCAAGCTTTCGGTATTGCCAGGGCCGCTGCCGCGACGATATCTCTCGTCTGCCTTCCTCCCTCGAGGTGCGGTGCGGGCGTTGTCTGATTGCCGCCTGGAGCGGCGGTTTGCCGACGGATGGCCCGTCTGGCACGAAGCGCGGATTATACCAGAACCGCTCTGGTCGTCCGTCGCAGTTTCCTTATAGATTTCAAAGACTTACGTCATGAGTGAAGTGTCCTCGGCCGCCGCGCCCAATTATCCACTTACGCCGTCGGTGATGCGCGCCCTGGAGATCACCAAGCGCGGCTGCGACGAGCTCCTGGTTGAAGGCGAGTGGCTCCAGAAGCTCGCACGCAGCGAAGCCACCGGCGTGCCGCTGCGCATCAAGCTGGGTCTGGACCCCACGGCACCCGACATCCACCTCGGGCATACCGTGGTGCTGAACAAGCTCCGCCAGCTCCAGGACCTGGGCCACCAGGTGATCTTCCTGATTGGCGACTTCACGTCGACGATTGGCGATCCGTCCGGCCGCAATTCGACCCGCCCGCCGCTCACCCGCGAGCAGATCGAGGCCAACGCCCAGACCTACTACAAGCAGGCGAGCCTGGTGCTCGATCCGGCGAAGACCGAAATCCGCTACAACAGCGAGTGGTGCGATCCGCTCGGCGCGCGCGGCATGATCCAGCTGGCAGCCAAATACACGGTGGCCCGGATGATGGAGCGCGACGACTTCACCAAACGGTTCCGGACTGGGATTCCGATTTCGGTCCATGAGTTCCTTTATCCACTCATGCAGGGCTACGATTCGGTGGCGCTGAAGTCCGATCTCGAACTTGGCGGCACGGACCAGAAGTTCAACCTGCTGGTGGGTCGCGAGCTGCAGAAGGAATATGGCCAGGAGTCGCAGTGCATCCTGACCATGCCGCTGCTGGTGGGTCTGGACGGCGTCGAGAAGATGTCGAAGTCCAAGAACAACTACATCGGCGTGACCGAAGCCCCGAACGACATGTTCGGCAAGCTGATGAGCATCTCGGACGACCTGATGTGGCAGTACTTCACGCTGCTGTCGTTCCGTCCGATGAGCGAGATCGACCTGATGAAGGAAGAAATCGCCGCGGGCCGCAACCCGCGTGACTGCAAGGTGTTGCTGGCGCAGGAAATCGTCGCGCGCTTCCACAGCCAGGCCGCTGCCGAAGCCGCGCTCGAGGCCTTCAACCACCGTGCCCGTGGCGGCATTCCCGACGACATCCCCGCCGTGACGCTGGAAGGCGCCCCGCTGGGCATCGGCCAGCTGCTCAAGCTGGCCAACCTGGTGCCATCCACGTCCGAGGCCAACCGCAATATCGAGCAGGGCGGCGTGAAGATCGATGGCGAGACCGTCAGCGACAAGGCGGTCAAGGTCGCTGCAGGCACGTATGTCGTGCAGGTGGGCAAGCGCCGTTTTGCGCGCGTGACGCTGTCCTGACGCGGCGATGATCGCCCTGATCCAGCGCGTATCGCAGGCGCGCGTGACCGTGGATGGCCGCACCACCGGCGAAATCGGCGCCGGCCTGCTGGCGCTGGTCTGCGCCGAGCGCGGCGACACCGAGGCACAGGCCGAACGGTTGCTGGCCAAGCTGCTGTCGTACCGGGTGTTTTCCGATGCCGAGGGCAAGATGAACCTGCCCGTGCAGAACATCGACGGCCAGGGCACGGCGGGCGGCTTGCTGGTGGTGTCCCAGTTCACGCTGGCCGCCGATACCAACAGCGGCACGCGCCCCAGCTTCACCCCGGCGGCGGCACCGGAAGACGGCCGCCGCCTCTATGATCATTTCGTGACCCGCGCGCGCGCCGCGCATCCGTCGGTCCAGACCGGCGAGTTCGGCGCCATGATGCAGGTCAGCCTGACCAACGATGGCCCCGTGACGTTCTGGCTGCGCGTGCCCCCGGCCGGAACTGCCTGACATATCGAAGGAGATCTTCATGAAACTCTGGAGCAAGGCTTTTGCCGACAACGCGCCGATTCCCGGCGAGTTTGCCTTCTGCGTGCCCGATGCCGCCAGCCATGTGGCGTTGTCGGCGAACCGCAACCCGGACCTGCACTGGGAAGACTTTCCGGCCGGCACCCGGTCGTTTGCGCTGATCGTCCACGACCCCGATGTGCCCAGCAAGGGCGACGACGTGAACCAGGAGGGCCGCGAGGTGCCGGCGTCGCTGCCGCGCGTGGACTTTTTCCACTGGGTGCTGGTCGATATTCCGCCCGGGCTGAGCACGATCTCGGCCGGCACGCATAGCGACGGCGTGATCGCGCGCGGCAAGCCGGGCCCCGAGGCGCTGGTGGGCACCGCCACGGCCGGCGGCCTGCGCCACGGCCTGAACGACTACACGGGCTGGTTCGCCAACGACCCTGACATGAAGGGCGACTACTTCGGCTACGACGGCCCGTGCCCGCCGTGGAACGATGCCATCGTGCACCGCTACGTGTTCACCGTGTATGCGCTCGACATCGACCGTGTGCCGGTGGAGGGCAAGTTCACCGGCGCCGACGTGCGCCGGGCGATCGACGGCCACGTGCTGGCGCAGGCCAGCTACACCGGCACCTACACGCTGAACCCGAAGCTGGTGAAGTAAGCAGGCAGTCGCCGCGCCACACACCGCCCAAATCCGTCGCCCCCAAGGAACTGGCATGTTGCAAAGTAACGGCCCGCAGTCGCTGGCCTACACCCACCTGATCGTGATCCGCCATGGCGAGACGGCCTGGAACCGCGAAAGGCGGCTGCAGGGCCAGATCGACATTCCGCTCAATGACACGGGCCGTGCCCAGGCCCGTGCGCTGGCCGAAGCGCTGACCGGCGAGCCGATCGATGCGGTGTACACCAGCGATCTGGGGCGTGCGTTCGAAACGGCCACGCCGCTGGCGCATGCGCTGGGTTTGTCCGTGCGCGCCGAGCCGCGCCTGCGCGAACGCTGCTACGGCGAGCTCGAAGGCATGACCTACGCGGAAGTGGCGGAAAAGCGGCCCGACGACTTTGCCCGCTGGCAGGCGCGCGTGCCCGACTATGCGCCACCGGCCGGTGAGTCGCTGCGTGAATTCCACGAGCGGGCGGTGGAGGTGGCGCTGTCGCTGTCGCGCCGCCATCCGGGCGAACGGATCGCGCTGGTGGCCCACGGCGGTGTGCTCGATTGCCTCTATCGCGAGGCCACCGGCATGACGCTGGAGGCGCCGCGCTCGCACGAGCTGCTGAACGCCAGCGTCAACCGGCTGCGGTGCGACAGCGCCAACCTGACGCTGCTGCAATGGGCCGATGTCAGCCATCTCGAGGCGCTGACGCTGGACGAGGTCGATCGCCGCGTACCGTGAGACGCGGCGCGCGCCGTCAGGGCCGAACGCCTACACCCGCAGCCGGAACGGCGTGAAATTGGTGTTCCGGTCGTACCAGTCCTCGTTCTCCGCCCGTTTCAGGAATCCCACCACCTTGTAGGTCACGGGGGTCATCACGACTTCCCAGCCGGTCTTCAGGATGTACTGCGCGATGGCCACCTGGATGACCTTTTCCAGCGGCCAGATGCCGTAGAACGCAATCACGTAGAACAGCGATGAATCGACGAGCTCGCCCGCCAGGGTCGAGCCGATCGTCCGCGTCCAGAGCCAGCGGCCGCCGGTCCAGAGCTTCATCTTGGCCAGGGTGTAGCTATTGGCGAAACTGCCACAGCAGAACGCGATCAGGGACCCCAGCGCAATGCGCCAGGTGTTGCCGAACACGTCTTCCAGGCTTTTCTGGTAATCGATCATGAACGGCGCCACGGGCATGCGCAGCACGACGAAGGCCATGAACGTGGCAAACGCCAGCGCGGCGAAGCCGGCCCAGACCACGCGCCGGTCGCGGCCGTAGCCGTAGACCTCGGTGAGCACGTCGCCAAAGATGTACGAGACCGGGAAGAACAGCACGCCCGCGCCGAACGTGACCGGACCGATCACCGGCAGCGTGACCTGCGCCGCCTTGGCCGCACCGATCAGGTTCGAGCACAGCAGCACCGTGACAAAGGCCACCATCACGAGGTCGTAGTAGCGATAGACACGCCCGGAATGGCCGGGGGCGGCGGTGGCGGCAAGCGGTTCTTGCATGGGTGGCATCCGGGGGCGGGCAGCGCAGGGGCGGCGTGATTCGCGCGATTATGCCAGTGGCGACGCGTGCGCGTGGCGCGCCCATGAAAAAGCCCGGCCGAAGCCGGGCGTTTCCATCCGCTGTCCCGCCTTGCCGCCCTGACAGGGCGGGGCCGGAGCCGGGCGTCAGATGTCGAGCTTGCTGATCTTCGCGCCGTTCAGCGACACATCGACCATCGCCCCGGCGTTGGTCTGGACGAAGGCAATGACAGGCTGCTGCGCCGTCACGGTATCGATGGTGCCGTTGGCGCCCACCTTGGCCAGTGCCACGCTGGCATCGGCGCCGACGGTCCAGCCCTTCGACTGCACGAACTTGTTGTACGCCTCGGGCGTCATGAACATGATGATGACCGAGCGGGACTGGCCCCCGGCGGTCAGGCCGATGGAGCCTGCAATCGTCCGGTAGTAGCCCTGCGTGACGCCCTTGCTGCGCAGCGCGCCATCGCCATACTCGCCGCCGATCACCAGGCCGCCTGACAGCACGCGCGGGAACACGAGGATGCCTTGCGCACGATTGCCCAGTTCCTGGGCGCTCTTCACCGAAGAATAGAGCCGGTTCAGCGCGCCATCGGCGCCGGCGTCGATTTCCCGGCGCTGGGCCGCGGCATCGGTGCCCGCGCTGGTGCCCGTCGTCGTGCAACCGGCAGCAAATGCTGCCGTGGCGACCAGCAGGCCCGACCCGGCGACCCGGGTGACAAACTGACGTCGATCCATTTGTTGTTCTCCTGGAGGGGAAAGGTACTGCGTCAGAGGCGATGCGGCAGGGTTGCCGGACCGGTCAGCCAGCGGTTGGTGCCTTGACCGTGATCGCCACGACTTCCTTGATCACGAACTTGGCCATCTGGCCCTTCTTGATACTGGCGAGATCGATATTCGGGTCCTGGACCTTCACGGTGCGCAGAGTCTCACGCGGGCCGCGGAACGTGACTGTGCGCTTGGCAACATCCACATTGGTGACTTGTGCGGTAATGGTGGTCGTGATTTCGCGCATGACGCCGGGCTTGCCGCCCTCGGGCGCGTGCGAGATGCGCTCGACCTGCTCCATCAGCGCGGTGTCCTTGCTGCCGATGGGCTCCAGCCCGGCCACCACGGCCGCGCCGCGCGTCAGTGTGACGATGTCGCCCTTTTTGACGTTGCCGATGTTCTTGGCTTCGTCACCGGCGATGATTTCGACCAGATTGCCGCCCGGGCCCTTGACCAGCACGGCCTTCGAGTCGGGATCGACATTGACGACCCGGCCGCTGACCACCGCTTCCTCGGCCACGCCGATGGGCGCGGGGGTCGACGGTTTCTGGGCCTGGGCGGCGCCGCCCCAGGCGAACATCAGGCAGGCGGCAATGGAAAGGGCGTGCTGGGCTCTGATTTTCATGGCTGTCCTTGTTGGCGCGCGTGCGCATTTTGTAAAAAGGATGGAGCCATTGTGGACAACTGGCCATAAGCCATCAATCCACTTCGAAAAAACTTGCAGGGGTTGCCGAAAACGTTTAATTGGCGCCCGGCCGCACGCGCAGCCGGTTGTGGCCCGGGTCAGGTGGCCGCGCGAACGGGCGGCAAGGGCGGTTGTTGCGCCGCCGCTGCAACGGGGCCGTGGTGCATGTCAGAGGAGGGTGCCGTCGCCGTCGCCGCGGTCGCTCTGCGGCGACGCCAGTCCGAAATGGCGATAGGCGGCGGCGGTGGCCACCCGGCCGCGCGGGGTCCGCTGCAGGTAGCCCTGCTGGATCATGTAGGGCTCCAGCACGTCCTCGATCGTGTCGCGGGCTTCGCCGATGGCGGCTGCCAGGTTGTCCACGCCCACCGGTCCGCCATCGAACTTGTGCAGCACGGCCTCCAGCAGCTTGCGGTCCATCAGGTCGAAGCCGACGCTGTCCACGTCGAGCATCGCCAGCGCCGCGTCGGCCAGTTCGCGCGTGATCGTGCCGTCGCTCTTGACCTCGGCGAAGTCGCGCACCCGGCGCAGCAGCCGGTTGGCGATACGCGGGGTGCCACGCGCGCGCCGTGCGATTTCGAGCGCGCCGCCTGCATCGATGGTGGCGTTGAGCAGTTGTGCCGACCGCGTGACGATGCGCGCCAGTTCGTCGGCCGTATAGAACTCCAGCCGTGCCACGATGCCGAAGCGGTCGCGCAGCGGGTTGGTCAGCATGCCGGCGCGCGTGGTGGCGCCCACCAGCGTGAACGGCTGCAGGTCGAGCTTGACCGAACGCGCGGCCGGGCCCTCGCCGATCATGATGTCGATCTGGTAGTCCTCCAGCGCCGGGTACAGGATTTCCTCCACCACGGGCGACAGGCGGTGGATTTCGTCGATGAACAGGACGTCGTGGGCTTCGAGGTTGGTCAGCAGCGCGGCCAGGTCGCCGGGCCGCTCCAGCACGGGCCCCGACGTCTGGCGCAGGTTCACACCCATTTCGCGCGCGATGATGTGGGCCAGCGTGGTCTTGCCCAGGCCCGGCGGGCCGAACAGCAGCACGTGGTCCAGCGCCTCGCGGCGCTTGCGGGCCGCGTGCATGAAGATGTCGAGCTGGCCACGCACCTTTTCCTGCCCGACGTATTCGTCAAGCAGCTTCGGGCGCAGCGCGCGTTCGAAGGCTTCTTCCTGGGTGGAGGCGGGGGTGGCGGAGATTACGCGCTCCGGCGGGCGGTCGCCGGTGAGCTTGTCGGTTTCGATCATGGCAGTGGAAGGCAATATGGCGCCATTCTACGCTGCCAGTGCGCACGCCCCGCCAGCACGCAGCGTCATCCCGCGCCGGCAGCGTTATCCCTTTGACAGCGCCTTGAGCGCGAGCTTGATGCCCTCGGACACGCCCGTGCCCGCCGGCACCTGCTTGATCGCCTGCGCGGCTTCCTTTTCCGAATACCCCAGCGCCAGCAGCGCGTTAAGCACATCGACGGCGCTGTCTGGCACGGGCGCGGCACCGGGCACATGGCCCAGGTCGGCGCCCAGCTTGCCCTTCAACTCCAGCAGCAGGCGCTCGGCGGTCTTCTTGCCAATGCCGGGGATTTTCGTCAGCCGGCCGGCTTCCTGCATGGTCACGGCCTGCGCCAGTTCCGGGACGGACAGGCCGGACAGCACGGCCAGTGCCATGCGCGCGCCGATGCCGGTGATCTTGATCAGCTCCCGGAAGGTGTTGCGCTCGGTGGCGGTGCCGAAGCCGAACAGCAGGTGGGCGTCCTCGCGGATGATCTGCTGCGTCAGCAGCACCACGGGGTGACCCGTGGCAGGCAGGTTGTAGAAGGTGCTCATCGGCACATCGATCTCGTAGCCGACGCCGTGGCAGTCGACCAGCAGATGCGGGGGATTCTTTTCAAGCAGGGTGCCGGCGATGCGTCCGATCATGATGGATGGGGTCAGGTGCGAATTCTGGCCGCAAGTGTAGCGCGGCCCTTGGGGTTACTGGCCGGCCGGCGTGGCCACGGCGCGACGCCCCAGTGCGGGGTCGTCCGTGAAGAAGCCGTCGATGCCGGCCGCCAGGAAGGCCTGCACTTCGCGCACCATGCCGTCCGGGTTGCGGGTGGCATCGTCGCCCGGCGCGCGCAGCGTCTTCGGCAGGAAGCTGTTCTCGGGACGGAACGTGTACGGATGCACCAACAGGCCGGCGGCATGGGCGTTGGCCACCAGCGGCGTAGGCGCCGCCAGCCGGCCGTGGGCGTCGCGCGGAATCACCAGGCTCTTCTCGGGGCCGATGCCGTTGGCGTAGGTGGCCACCTCGCGCAGCCCCAGCGGCATCAGCATCGACGCATAGGTGCGGCTGTCGCCCGCCAGCCGCCAGTCGGCCGGACGCTGCCGGGCGCTGCCGATCAGCTGGACGATTTTCACGTTCGGCATGGTGCTGCCCAGCAACCGCTTCATGGTCCGCAGCGGGCCCACTTCGAACGACTGCACGTAGACCGGGGCGGTCTTCGCATAGGCATTGCCCTTCAGCGTGGCGACGAGCTTTTCTTCGAGCGGCAGGCCGATGCCGCGGAAGTAGCTCGGATGCTTCAGTTCGGGATAAATGCCCACCGGGCTGCCGCGGCGGCCCGACGCCTGCGCTGCCAGCTTCAGGATTTCGTCGAAGGTGGGGATTTCGAACTGGTCATTGAGCTTGGCGTTGTAGGGCCGCAGCCTGGGGATGCGCTCGCGGGCGCGCAGCGTCTTGAGTTCAGCCAGCGTGAAGTCCTCGGTGAACCAGCCGTCGATGCGCTCGCCGTCGATGACCTTGATGCGGCGTCGCCCGGCAAACTCGGGCACCTGGGCCACGTTGGTGGTGCCGGTGATGTCGTTCTCGTGGCGCGCCACCAGCACGCCATCCTTCGTGGACACGAGGTCGGGTTCGATGATGTCGGCGCCGTCGTCGATGGCCTTCTGGTACGACGCCAGCGTGTGCTCGGGCCGCAGGGCGCTGGCGCCGCGATGACCGATGACCAGCGCCGGGGCGGCGGGCGCGGGGGCCGGGGCGGCCGGTGCGGGTGCCGTGGCCGGCGGCGTCGCGGTGGCAACCGGAGCGCGCGGCGCCGTGACGCAGCCGGCGACCAGCGTCGCCGTGGCGGCAGCCAGTGAAAATCGGAAAACGAGGGATTGCGGCATCTGGGCCGTTCCTGGGCGGGGGCTCGAACGCCGATTCTAAGCGACGCAGGCGTCAGGCCCGTCGCATGGACCGGTCAGTCGCCGGGCAGATGTGTCAGCCGATCAGGCGGCCGCGCCGCACGCGCAGCCCCTTGCGCGCCAGTTCCGGCGCCATCGTGGCCAGCGTGCCAAGGGTGTCGCCCCCGTTGGCATGGCAGATCGCCACGCCCAGCGCGTCGGCGGCATCGCTGCTGGGGCGGCCGGACAGCGCCAGCAGGCGCATCACCATCTCCTGCACCTGGTCCTTGTTGGCGCGCCCGTAACCGACCACGGCCACCTTCAGCTGCAGTGCCGTGTATTCGAACACGGGCAGGCCCTGGCCCACCAGGCCGCAGATGGCGGCGCCGCGTGCCTGGCCCAGCAGCAGGGTCGATTGCGGATTGACGTTGACGAAGACCTTCTCGATGGCCGCGCAATCGGGCGCATAGGTGCGCGCGACTTCGGCAATCCCGTCATAGAGCGTCTTCAGGCGCTGGGGCAGGCTTTCGTCGCCATTACTGCGGATCGTGCCGGAGGCCACATAGGCGAGCTTGTTGCCGTGCTTTTCGAGCACGCCGAAGCCGGTGGTCCGCAGACCGGGATCGATGCCGAGAATGCGCATGAAGCGGGGAGGGGGAAACAGATGGGCGTAGTGTACGCTGCCCACGCCTGCAATGCTGCAGGTTTGCGCCCCTCTCCCGCACAGCGGGGAGAGGGGCCGCCTACGCTTAGTGGCGGAAGTGGCGCGTGCCGGTCAGCACCATGGCGATACCGCGCTCGTCGGCGGCGGCGATCACTTCGTCATCGCGCATCGAGCCGCCCGGCTGGATCACCACGGTGGCGCCAGCGTCAACCACCACGTCCAGGCCGTCGCGGAACGGGAAGAACGCGTCCGAAGCCACGGCCGAACCGGCCAGCGTCAGGCCGGCGTTCTGGGCCTTGATGCTGGCGATGCGGGCCGAATCCACACGGCTCATCTGGCCGGCACCGACGCCCAGCGTCATGCCGTTGGCGCAGAACACGATGGCATTCGACTTCACGAACTTGGCCACGCGCCAGGCGAACATCAGGTCGTCCATTTCCTTCGGGGTCGGATGACGGCGCGTCACCACGCGCAGTTCGCCCGGCTGCACGTTGCGGGCGTCCGGGCCCTGCACCAGCAGGCCGCCGCCCACGCGCTTGAGGTCATACTGGTTGACGCCCTTGCCCAGCGGGATTTCCAGCAGGCGCACGTTCTGCTTGGCTGCAAACACGTTGCGCGCGGCGGTGCTGAACGACGGGGCGATCAGCACTTCCACGAACTGCTTGGCCACGGCCTGGGCTGCGGCCTCGTCCAGCTCGACGTTGAAGGCGATGATGCCGCCGAAGGCCGAGGTCGAATCGGTCTTGAAGGCCTTGTCGTAGGCTTCCAGCGCGTTGGCGCCGATCGCCACGCCGCACGGGTTGGCGTGCTTGATGATCACGCAGGCGGCGCCGTTGGCGGCGTCGAACGACTTCACGCATTCCCACGCGGCGTCGGCGTCGGCGATGTTGTTGTACGACAGTTCCTTGCCCTGCAACTGCACGTAGTTGGCCAGCGCGCCGTCCACGGTCTTCAGGTCGCGGTAGAACGCGGCCGACTGGTGCGGATTCTCGCCATAGCGCATTTCCTGCACCTTCTCGAAGGCCAGGTTCAGCGTCTGCGGATAGCTGCTGCGGCCCTGGTGCGACTTGTCGGTGCCGAGGCTGGTCAGGTAGTTCGTGATCGCGCCGTCGTACTGCGCGGTGTGGGCGAACACCTTGGTGGCCAGGCGGAAGTTGGTGTCGTAGCCCACGCTGTTGGCGTTGGCGCGCATTTCGTCGAGCACCACGGCGTAGTCGGCCGGATCCACGATCACGGTCACGTCGCGGTGGTTCTTGGCCGCCGAGCGCAGCATGGTCGGGCCGCCGATGTCGATGTTCTCGATGGCGTCCGGCAGCGTGCAGTCATCCTTGGCCACGGTCTGCTGGAACGGGTACAGGTTCACCACCAGCAGGTCGATCGTCGGGATGTCGTGCTCGGCCAGGGCGGCCATGTGCTCGGGCAGATCGCGGCGCGCCAGGATGCCGCCGTGCACCTTCGGGTGCAGCGTCTTGACGCGGCCGTCGAGCATTTCGGGGAAGCCGGTGTAGTCGGCAACTTCCGTGACGGGCAGGCCGGCGTCGGCCAGCAGCTTGGCGGTACCGCCGGTGGACAGCAGCGTGACGCCGAGCGCGTTCAGGTCGCGGGCGAAATCGACGATGCCGGTCTTGTCGGAAACAGAGAGAAGGGCTTGCTTGATCATGGCTTGGGGGAACGCTTCAAAGTAATCCGTGTTGCTGCAGCTTCTTGCGAAGGGTATTGCGGTTGATGCCGAGATACGCGGCCGCCAGCGACTGGTTGCGCTCCGCGCGCAACATCACGGCTTCCAGCAGCGGCCGTTCCACGGCCTCCAGCACCATGTTGTACATGTTGGACGGCTCTTCGCCGTCCAGGTCACGAAAATAGGTATCCAGGCTGTCCCGGATACATTGGTCGATAGCGTTGCGGCTCATGCGGCAAGCAGTTCCCGTTTCTTTTTGTTGTGGATGTTTTCTTCTTCGTCCGTGGCGGCGGCGGTGTCGTCGACATAGACCAGGCGATCCGAGATGGCCGCCTGCTCGTCGAAGAACGCATTGACCGCTTCCAGCTGCGCGCCCGTGGTTTCCAGCGTGTTCATGCGATGGCGGAACAGGTTCGCGCCCTTCAGCCCGCGCGTGTACCAGGCAATATGCTTGCGCGCGGTGCGCACGCCGGTGAATTCACCGTAGAACGCGTAGTGATCGGCCAGGTGATGGTTCATGATCGCCCGGATCTCGGCCACTTCGGGCGCCGGCAGCAGTTCGCCGGTCTTCAGGAAGTGCTCGATCTCGCGAAACAGCCACGGACGCCCCTGCGCGGCACGGCCGATCATGATGGCGTCGGCGCCGGTCGCTTCCAGCACCAGCTTCGCCTTCTGCGGCGACGTGATGTCGCCGTTGGCCACCACCGGAATGCGCAGCGCCGCCTTGACCGCGGCGATGGTCTCGTACTCGGCCTCGCCGTGGTACAGGTCGGCGCGGGTGCGGCCATGGATCGTCAGCATGCTGATGCCGGCGTCTTCGGCCATGCGCGCCACGCGCAGCGCATTCTTGTGCTCGCGGTCCCAGCCGGTGCGGATCTTCAGCGTGACCGGCACGCGGTCGCCCACGGCGCCCACCACGGCCTCGACGATGCGTACCACGAGCGGTTCGTTCTGCAGCAGCGCCGATCCGGCGGCCACATTGCACACCTTCTTGGCCGGGCAGCCCATGTTGATGTCGATGATCTGCGCGCCCCGGTCAACGTTGTAGCGCGCCGCCTCGGCCATCATCGACGGCTCGGCGCCGGCAATCTGCACCGAGATCGGCTCGACCTCGCCCGCGTGATTGGCGCGGCGCATGGTCTTCTCGCTCTTCCAGAGCTGCGCGTTGGACGCCACCATCTCGGACACCGCGTAACCCGCGCCCAACTGCTTGCACAGTTGCCGGAACGGCCGGTCCGTCACCCCGGCCATGGGGGCGACAAAGAGGTTGTTGCGGAGCTGGTGGGGACCGATCTGCACGGTGGCGAGGCTGGAATCTGGCTGGGAACTGGCAAAAACATGCCCCTGCCGGAACAGCTGTCGGCGTGGTCGGGGTCATGGGCGAGGCCGGGATTTTACCGCCAAACTGATACGGTTGCCCAATAAATGAGCAAATATCGTGGGGCGGCAGGGCGCCGCCCCCCGCGAGTGGTGCTATCGGCGTGCGCCAAACATCATTTGCCGGGCCAGCGCATGCTTGAGCGGTGCTACGCACGCCAGGGCTGCCAGCGATGCGCCGCGCGCATGGGCCGCCAGCGGCCCGCCGATACCGAACACGCGCGGCAGCAGATCGGTAATGCCGATCGTCATGGCACGGTCCAGGCGGTGGCGGGTGGCGAATGTCTGCAATGCCTGCGGCGTGCACCCCGCCCTCAGCGAATCGGCCAGCGCAAAGGCATCGCGCAAACCCAGGTTCAGGCCTTGGCCGGCTACCGGATGTAACGTTTGCGCCGCATTTCCGACGGCGGCCACCCGGCCGCTGACGGTGACCGGCGCGGCATTGAGTCCCAGCGGGAAGGCGTGCCGCTTGCCCACCAGGGTGAAACGCCCCAGGCGCGTGCCGAAGGCCCGGCCCAGTTCCTCGGCGAACTCGGCGTCGGACAGTGCCAGGCGCCGTTGCGCCTGTTCCGGCGCGCAACACCAGACCAGCGCATAGCCCGGCACGCCATGATCCTCGTGCGGCAACAGCGCCAGGGGCCCCTCGTCGGTAAAGCGTTCCCAGGCCCAGCCCGGCTGCAACTGCGAGCAGTTGACATGGCCAATGATCGCGGTCTGGCCGTAGTCGCGGCGCCGGGTAACTTCGGTGCCGCGCGCCAGGCGCTGCACCTGCTGGTGGAACAGTCCGCCTTCGGCCTGGATGGCGATGCGTGGCGCATACGTCACTGGCAGGCTTTCCTGGTCGACATGGGTGGTGCCGCTCAGCCGCACGAGGGCGGCGTTTTCGCGTTCGCCCCGGTCGCCTTGCTGGTCGATATGCGCGATGCGGGTCTCGAAAACGCGTTGCAGGCGGCCCGGCGCGGCGTCGGCGACACGGGCGAGTGCGCGTTCCAGCGTCTGGCACAGGTCGCCGTACTTGACCACGTGGCCCAGTGCCGGCACGCCATAGTCGTCATGATGCAGCTTCACATGGCCGAAGCGGCCGCGCTGCGACACGTGAATGTGCTCGATCGGTTGTGCGGGCACGGGCCAGGCGCCGATCTGCTCCAGCAACTGGCGGCTGCCGTGCGACAGGGCGATGGCACGCGGATCGCGTGCGGCGCGGGCGGGCGTCGCCGCGTCGATCAGCGTCATGCGCCAGTGCGTGGTGCGCAGCAGTTGGCAGGCCAGCGCCAGGCCCACCGGACCGCCGCCAACGATGGCAATATCGCGCGGCTCGGCATCCATCACCGGTGCGGCACCGGCAGTGTCAGGGCTGGCCGCTTGCGTCATGGCTGGCTTCCTCCTGCACGGGCGCCGCCTCGGCCGCGCCGCGCTTCCACAGGTTCGCATCGGTGCGCGACTTGCCGGCGGCGGCATCGCGCATCGCGTTATCGAGCTTCTGCTGGCTGAAGCCGGGCAGTTGCCGCAGCCGTTCGACCAGCGCATCGTGGTTGGCCGCCGTCATCGGCACCACACAGCCCTGCTGGCTGTCGGCGTCGCCGGCCAGGATCAGCCACGGCGTGCCCGCCCAGGGAGCGCGGTCCGAGACGCGCACCACCACGCGTTCCAGCCCGTCCCACGCCAGTTCTTCGCGCTGGCCATCCGGGCGATGCACGACCAGTCGGTCGTCATACAGGTTCACCACGAATGGCTGGTTCGGGTCCACGGCCTGGACGGTGTGCCGGTGCTTCGGTACGCCCACGCCAAACAGCTTGCTCAACAACGCCTTCATCGCGACGATCCTCCATTGCCGCGCATCAGTGCCTCGATCTCGTCGGCCTTTACCGGCACGCCGCGCGTAATCAGTTCACATTCACCCGAGGTCACCACGGCGTCATCCTCGATGCGGATGCCGATATGCCAGTAGCGTTCGGGCACGTCTTCGGCCGGGCGCACGTAGATGCCGGGCTCGATGGTCAGCACCATGCCCGGTTCCAGCGGACGCCACGGGCGTTCGCCTTCCTGGCTGGCCGGCAGCGGACCGGGCACGCGATACTCGCCCACGTCGTGCACGTCCATGCCGAGCCAGTGGCCCGTGCGGTGCATGTAGAAGCGGCGATAGCTGCCGCTGGCCAGCACGTCATCGAGCGTGCCTTCCTTGTTGCGGTCGAGCAGGCCCGTGTCGAGCATGCCCTGCGCCAGCACCTTCACCGCCGCGTCATGCGGCACGTTGTAGGGCACGCCGGCGCGTGTCTCGGCGATGGCGGCATCCTGCGCGGCCAGCACCAGGTCATACAGTTCGCGCTGGGCAGGCGTGAAGCGGCCCGACACCGGGAAGGTGCGCGTGATGTCCGACGCGTAGCCGTCCAGTTCGCAGCCGGCGTCGATCAGGCACAGGTCGCCGTCGCGCAGCTCGGCCGGACCGGCGCGGTAGTGCAGCACGCAGGCGTTGGGGCCGGCCGCAACGATCGAGTTGTAGGCCACGCTCTGCGCGCCGTGCCGGCGAAATTCGTAGAGCAGTTCGGCTTCGAGGTGGAATTCGCGCAGCCCGGCACGCGATGTGCGCATGGCCCGCACATGGGCCTGGGCCGAAATCTCGGCGGCGCGGCGCATCGTGGCGATTTCGCCGGCATCCTTGAACAGGCGCATTTCGTCGAGCAGCGTGCGCACATCCACGGCTACCGACGGCGACGACACGCCGGCGCGGCCCTGCATGCGCACGGCGTCGAGCCAGCGGCGCACGTTCGCGTCGATGTCGGGGGTGGCGGCCAGCGGGTAGGCCAGCTGCGCGCGGTTGGCCAGTAGCGGCGGCAGCAGCTTGTCGATCTCCTCGACCGAATGGGCCTCGTCGAAGCCGAAGGTCGCGCGGGCGCCTTCGGGTCCAAAGCGGAAACCGTCCCAGATCTCGCGCTCTTCATGCTTCGGACGGCAGAACAGGATGCTCCGGTCCTCACCTTCGCCCCCCGCGCCGGCCACCAGCACGAGCACGGCCTCGGGCTCGGTGAAGCCGGTCAGGTAATAGAAATAGCTGTCGTGCCGGTACGGATAGTCGCTGTCGCGGTTGCGCATGGCTTCCGGGGCGGTCGGCACGATGGCCACGCCGCCGCCATGGGCGCGCAGGTGTTGCAGCACACGGGCACGGCGGTCGCGGCACGCGCCAAGGAGAGCGGAATCGGGTGCGGACATGAAGGGAAGCCGGTGAGGGGAATGTGCCGATTCTAAACCCGACGGCGCGCGATGCGGGCGCGACGTGCGACCTGAAAGGCGCTTGAATGTCTGCGCGGGCGGTGCGCGCCGTGCGAATCCGGACCTTCAGCCGCGCAGCGCGCGGTCCAGGGCCGCCAGCTGCTCGGGCGTGCCGACGTTTTCCCATCGGCCATCGAAGCGTTCGCCGGTTGCCGTACCCTGGCGGATCGCCTCGCGGTAATACGGCGACATGGCCACCTTCTGGCCCGGCGCGACATCGCGGAACAGGCGCGTGTCGTAGAGCCCGATATTGCCGAAGGTCATCGCCTGGCCGGCCGCGCCGTCGGCGGGCATGCGCAGATGGCCGTCATCGCCCAGCACGAAATCGCCCTGCGGATGGAACGGGGGGTTGGGCACCATCACCAGATGCATCTGCGGGCGCGCGGCGGCCGCCATGGCACGGGTGCGCGGCAGCAGCTGCCGATAGTCGAAATCGCAGAAGATGTCGCCCGACACGGCCAGGAAGACCCCGTCGCCGCCCCCGGCGGTCAGCAGCGGCAGCGCATGGGCGATACCGCCCGCGGTTTCCAGCGCGGTGCCTTCCGCAGACCAGTGGATGCGCACGCCGAACTGGCGCCCGTCGCCGAGCGCCGCTTCGAGCTTGTCGCCCAGCCACGCATGGTTGATGACGATGTCGCGGAACCCGGCGCGGGCCAGCGCCTCGATCTGCCAGACGATCAGCGGCTTGCCGCCCACGGCCAGCAGGGGCTTGGGCGTGGTATCGGTCAGCGGGCGCATGCGGTCACCGCGCCCGGCGGCGAAGATCATCGCTTTCAAAACAGGGTCTCCAGGCCGATCAGGGTGGCCATGCCGCTGGCAATCGTCCAGCCCACACTGCGGGTGCGGGCCGCCACGACGATGGCCACCAGGCCAGCCACCAGGCGTGCGTTGTAGGGGCTCAGGTACAAGGCGCCGTCCTGCATCAGCAGGTCGGGCGCGATCAGCGCGGACAGCATGGCGGCCGGCACGAACTGCAGCGCGGTGCGGAACCACGGCGGCAGGCGCACGCGGCCTTCGACGGCGATGAACGACAGCCGGATCAGGTAAGTGGCAAGGCCCGCGCCCAGGAACACCCACAGCAGCGTCAGCGACGTCATGCCACGTGCTCCTTGCGGTCGGGCGCGCCGGCCGCGTGGTGCCCGCCGCGGCGGTTGCGTTCGAGCAGCAGCATACCCGCGGCAATGCCGCCCAGCGCCGCCACCATGATGCCGAGCTTGTGCGGCATCGCGTAGCAGGCCACGGCCAGCGCGGTAGCCACCAGCGCGGCCGCCACCTGTGCGCGGTGCTTGAGGTTCGGCACGATGATGGCGATGAAGGTCAGCGGCAGGAAGAAATCGAGCGGCCAGTCGCGTGGCACCTGGGCGCCCACGAGCACGCCGGCCAGTGTCGACAGCTGCCAGCTCGACCACAGCGCGATGCCGGCGCCAAAGTAGAACCAGTGGCGGTAGCGGGCACGCGGGCCGGTATCGCCCAGGCGCCGCGTCATCGCGGCAAATGCCTCGTCGGTCAGCAGGTAGGCCACCAGCGCCTTCCAGCGGCGCGGCAGGGGCGCCAGCGACGGCGCGATGGTGGCGGAATACAGCGCGTGACGCAGGTTGACCATGGCCACCGTGAACGCGATGACCAGGGCCGGGGTGCCGGCCGACCACAACTGGGTCAGGATCATCTGCGACGCGCCGCCGAAGACAATGGCGCTCATCGCGCAGGCCAGCCAGGCCGGCATGCCGGCGTTGACGGCCAGCACGCCGTAGATCAGCCCGAACGGCACCACGCCCAGCAGCATCGGCGCCAGCGCGCAGACCCCGGCCCACCACTCGCCGCGGCGCGTGATGGAAGGGTCCGGGGGCGTTTCAACAGGCGCGGACACGGTCAGAACGTCAGGCCGGTGGGCCGCTCGGTGCCTTCGAGGGCGTCAAGCAGACGCACGAGCTTGCGCATTTCCGAATAGCGGCCCGCCACGCTGCGCGTGTACTTGAGCACCAGCGGCATGTCGGCCAGATAGCCGTCCTTGCCGTCGCGGTGGTACAGCCGCGCGAAGATGCCCAGCACCTTCAGGTGGCGCTGCAGGCCCATCCATTCGAAATCGCGGTAGAAATCGCCAAAATCGGCAGCCACCGGCAGGCCCGCCTTGCGCGCCTGTTCCCAGTAGCGGATCAGCCAGTCGAGCTGTTGCTCTTCTTCCCATTCGATATAGGCGTCGCGCCAGAGCGACACCGCGTCGTAGGTGATCGGGCCGATCACGGCGTCCTGGAAGTCCAGGATGCCCGGATTGGCGCCCACCGTGGCGCCTTCGGGCAGCACCATCAGGTTGCGCGAGTGGTAGTCGCGGTGGACGTAGACCTGTGGCTGGGCCAGGTTGTTGGCCAGGATCGTGTCGAAGACCTCGCGCAGGTCGGCCTGCTGGCGGTCGTCGAGCGTGGCGCCAAGGTGCCGGCCCACATACCACTGCGGGAACAGGTCCAGCTCGCGCTGCAGCAGCGGGCGGTCGTACGCCGGCAGTTCGCCGGGCCGCGTGGCCAGCTGGATCCGCACCAGCGCGGCGGCGGCGTCACCATACAGCGGACGGGCCGAAGCGGCGTCCAGCCGCGACAGGTAGGTCTGGCTGCCCAGGTCGGCCAGCAGCAGGAAACCCTGCGCCAGGTCCTGTTCCAGCACGGTGGGCACCGTCACGCCGGCATCGCCGAACAGCCTTGCCACGTGGATGAACGGCCGGCAGTCCTCATGGCTCGGGGGCGCGTCCATCACGATGGCGGTCGGATGCCCGGCATGGCCGGTCCGCACCCGGAAGTAGCGGCGGAAGCTGGCATCGGCCGATGCCGGCACGCACGAAGCGGGGTCGATCGACCAGGTTGTGCCGAGTCCGGCCACCCACGATTTCAGTTGTTCGATACGCGGGTCGTGACCCGGGTCGTCAATAAGTGCAGCCATGCCGGAAAGGGAGAATACGATGCCCCGTATAATACCCGACCAGACCCGGGCGCCGGGTGGCCCTCGGGAGGGGCCTTTGTCGCCCCGCAGCCCGCTCCGGCATTGGGCTGAGGGGCGCGGGAGCCGCATTGCGGCGCCCCGCGCAGCGCCCGCCGCCGAGCCGACCGACAACCGTTTGCATGACCGAACAACGACAACCGCATCATCCGGCCACCCGACCGCCTGCGCTCCAGGGCATGCCCCGGCGCGCCCGCGTGCCCGCCAGCGCCCTGCGACCGCTCGTGCTGGCCATGGCCGGCCTTTCGGTCAACGCGCATGCGCAGTACGGCGCTGCGTCCACCATTCCCAATATCGAGATGATCGAGCCGGTGGTCACCCAGGCTGCCGAGCCCGAGCCGCCGCCGCCCGAGGCGGGCGAGCTGGTGCCGCGCCTGACCGAACCGCCGCGCCAGCCCGCCAATGCGGGCAGCAGCGCGCTGGGGGTGACGCCCTCGTCTACGCCCTCGAATCCGAATGCGCCGGCTTATGTCTCGGGCGACCGGATGACCGGGTACAACGAGAAGGGCGTCGATCTCGAAGGCAACGCCGAACTGCGCCGCGATGGCGGCGTGGTCAAGGGCGACAAGCTGACCTACGACCAGGACACCGACGAGGCCCACGCGACGGGCAACGTGCGCTTGTCCAAGAGCGGCACGCTGGCTGTGGGCCCGGAGGCAAAGCTGCGCGTGCAGGCCAACGAAGGCTACATGCTGTCGCCGGACTACTATTTCGACCAGACCGGGGGATCGGGCAGCGCCGAGCGGATCGACTTCCTTGATCCGGACCGCAGCACGCTCAAGAAGGCCACCTATACGACCTGCTCGCCCGACAATGCCGACTGGTATTTCAGCGCGCGCAAGCTCGATCTCGATAGCGATCGCGAAGTGGGCGTGGCGTACGGCGGCGTGCTGAACTTCTTCGGCGTGCCCGTGGCGGCGGCGCCGGCGTTCTCGTTCCCGCTGAACAACGATCGCCGCAGCGGTGTGCTGCCGCCGCTGTTCGGCTACAGCTCGAAGTCGGGCGCGGACCTCACGGTCCCGTACTACTTCAACCTGGCGCCGAACCGCGACCTGACCGTGTATCCGCGTATCCTGTCGTCGCGCGGAGTGCAGCTGGGCGGTGATTTCCGGTATATCGGCGCAGGCTACAGCGGCCGCATCCGCGCGGAAATCCTGCCCGACGACAAGAAGGCCGGCCGCGACCGCTGGGCGTACTCGGTCCAACACAACCAGGCGATCATCCCGGGCATGACGGCGTACGCGAACGTCAGCAAGGTCTCGGATGACCAGTATCCGGATGACCTGACGCGGAGTGTATCGCAGTCAACCCTGCGTCAGTACACGCAGGAAGGGGGCGTGGTTTACGGCTGGCAGAACTGGACGTTCCTGGCCCGTGTGCAGAAATTCCAGACACTGCTGCCCAGCGAGCCGTCGTACGAGCGTGAGCCGCAGATCAGTGCCAGGTACACACGCTATGACCTTGGCGGATTCGATATCGCCTTGGACACCGACTACACGCGCTTCAAGATTCCGCTGACATCTACAGGATTCCAGCAACCCGAAGGCAGCCGCGCCTACTTCAACCCTTCGATCAGCTACCCGATCATCCGGCCCGGCTGGTATGTGACGCCGAAGTTGATCTTCAACGCGGCGCAGTACAACATGGACGCGGGCACGAACACGACCGGCGCGTCCAACACGCTGAGCCGTGCGATTCCGACCGTCAGCGTCGATTCGGGCATGACGTTCGAGCGCGATGCGCCGGGCCTTAGCCGGCTGTTTGGCGTGAACTACACGCAGACGCTGGAACCGCGCCTGTTCTACGTCTACACGCCGTTCCGCGACCAGAGCCAGTTTCCGCTGTTCGACACCGTACAGTCGGACTTCAGCTATGGCCAGATCTTTACCGAGAACCCGTTCAGCGGTAATGACCGGATAGCCGACAACAACAAGCTGACCGCAGGCCTGACCACCCGCCTGATCGAGTCCGAGACCGGCGTCGAGCGGTTCCGCGGCACGATCGCGCAACGGATCGACTTCACCGGCCAGCGCGTGCAGATTGGCGGCACGCTGAACGATACCAAGCCGACGTATTCGGACCTGCTGGCCGCGACGACCATCCAGCTGTTCCGCGGCTACTACCTTGACGCGGGCATCCAGTGGAATCCGGACCAGAACCGTGTCAACTACTCGAACGTGGCGTTCCAGTGGCGTCCGGAGTCGCGCAAGCTGCTCAACATGGGCTATCGCTACCGCCGGCCCACGTCGGTCACGGACAATACCGCCATTGACCAGTTCGAGGTTTCGGGCCAGTGGCCGATCACCCAGCGCGTCTACGGCATTGGCCGCGTGGCGTACGACCAGTCGGCCAACCAGCTGGTGGATGCGCTGGCCGGCTTTGAATACACGGCCGACTGCTGGGTCGGCCGCTTCGTGTACCAGCGTTTCCGCAACACCACGAACGGATACACCGGCCGGGTCTTCCTGCAGGTGGAATTCCGCGGATTGTCGAAAGTCGGCTCCAATCCGCTGGACATGCTGCGCCTGAACGTGCCGGGCTACGAGCCCGTGACCGCGCGACCGGTGCCCACGTCCCCGTACGATCACTATGAATGACGGACCAAGATGAAACGTCAAGCCTTTTCGGTTATGTCCCGCCTGAATCCCTGGCAGCAGGTGCTGCTCTCCGCGGTGCTCGTCACGCTGGCCGCTCCGGCCGCCGCGCAGTTGCGCGCCCCGGGCGCGCGCACCCAGGGCATCTTCGTGCCGCAGCAGAGTGGCCAGACGAGCACGGTGGCGCCCAGCCAGCCGCAGATGGGCATTCCGCAGCCGGCGCAGAAGCGATCGCAGCTGGTGGACGAGGTGGTTGCCATCGTCAACAACAGCGTGATCACGCGTCGCGAGCTGCTTGACCGGGCCGACGAGATCGAGAACCAGCTCCGGGCCGCGAATCGCCCGATTCCCGAGCGGCCGGACCTGCTTGGCGAAGTGCTGGAACGGCTGGTGATGGAGCGCGTGCAGACCCAGGCCGCGCAGGACGCCGGGATCAAGGTCACCGACCAGGAAGTGGACCGTGCGATCGAATCGGTCGCGCAGCAGAACAAGATGTCGGCGACTGACCTGCGCAGCCGCGTGGAGGCCAGCGGCATGAGCTGGACGAAGTACCGCGACGAACTGCGCAAGCAGGTGCAGGTGATCCGCCTGCGCGAACGCGAAGTGGACTCGAAGGTGCAGGTCTACGACGGCGAGATCGACAACTTCCTGGCGGCGCGCAGCGGTCAGCCCGCCGCCGTGGGCCCGGCCGAATACAACGTGCAGCAGATCCTGGTGCGCGTGCCCGATGACGCATCCGAGGCCCAGAAGGCACAGCTCAAGGCCAAGGCCGAAGGCCTGCTCAAGCAGGCGCAGGGCGGCGCGGACTTTGCCGAACTGGCCAAGGCCAATTCGGACGCGCCGGAAGCGTCGCAGGGCGGCGCGCTCGGTTTCCGCGAGATCGGCCGCCTGCCGGCGCTGTTCGCCAATGCCGTGGTCGATCTGCAGCCGGGCAAGGTGGTGCCGGACGTGGTGGAATCGGCCAACGGCTTCCATGTGCTCAAGCTGGCGGCCAAGCGCACGGCGGCTCCGGCGCAGCAGGCCACTGCCGATCACATCACGCAGACCCAGGTGCGCCACATCCTGATCCGTACCGGCCCGAACATGCCGGAGGCGGAAGCCAGGCGCCAGATGACGACGCTGCGCGACCGTCTCATGCACGGCGCCGATTTTGCCGATGCGGCACGCCGCTACTCGCAGGACGGTTCCGCCCAGCAGGGCGGCGAACTGGGCTGGGTGTCGCCGGGCGAACTGGTGCCGGCGTTCGAACAGGCCATGAACCGCCTGCGTCCGGGTGAAATATCCGAGCCCGTGGTCACGCAGTTCGGCGTGCATCTGATACAGGTGGAAAACCGTCGCGAGACCGAGGTCTCCGCCGAGAAGCAGCGCGACTTCGCCCGGCAGGAAGTGCGGGAACAGAAGCTGCGCGCCGCCTATGATGACTGGGTGCGCCAGCTGCGCAGCGCGGCGTACGTGGAATACCGGATCAACCGACAACGCTGACGCGCGCCGCTCCTGCCATGCCCGACCCTGCACCTGCGCCCCTGGCGCTTGCCATCACCACCGGCGAACCCGCCGGCATCGGCCCCGACATCACGATCGGGGCCCTGCTGCAGCTTGGCGGCGCGGCCAATGGCATGGGCCATGGCGCGTACCGGTTCCATGTGATCGGCGACGCGCGCCTGCTGGCGCGGCGCGCCCAGGCGCTGGGCGTGGCGCATGCGTGGCAGCGCCGGCTGGCCGATGGCGACGTGGTGGTCGAGGATGTGGCACTGGGCGTGGCCTGCGAGGCCGGCCAGCTCGATGCCCGCAATGGCCGCTACGTGCTGGCGCTGCTCGATGCCGCCATCGACGGCCTGCAGGCCGGTCGCTTTGCGGCCATGATCACCGCGCCGGTGCAGAAAAGCACGATCAACGACGCCGGCGTGCCGTTCACCGGCCATACCGAATACCTGGCCGAACGCGCCGCGGTGCCGCGCGTGGTGATGATGCTGGCCGGCCCGCAGCCCGCGCATGACAACGCCATGCTGCGCGTGGCGCTGGCCACGACCCATCTGCCGCTGCGCGCCGTGCCCGACGCGCTGACCATTCCGATGCTGCAGGAGACGCTGAAGATCGTCGACCACGATCTGCGGCGCCACTTCGGCATTGCCCGCCCCCGTATCCTGGTGACGGGGCTCAACCCGCATGCCGGCGAATCGGGGCATATGGGCCGCGAGGAAATCGACGTCATCGGCCCGGCGCTGGCGCTGGCCTGCGACGCCGATATCGACGCACGCGGGCCGTATCCCGCCGACACGCTGTTCCAGCCGCGGCACCTGCGCGATGCCGACTGCGTGCTGGCGATGTACCATGACCAGGGTCTGGCGCCACTCAAGTACGGCACCTTCGGCCACGGCGTCAACATCACACTGGGCCTGCCCTTTATCCGCACATCGGTGGATCATGGCACCGCGCTCGACCTGGCCGGCACCGGCCGGGCGGAGCACGGCAGCATGATCGAGGCCATCCGGTGTGCCATTACCATGGCCGGCCATGCCAGCGGACGCCACGGCAACGGCGCGTCCGCCAACGGCCGGCACTGACTTATGCGTCCAAACGTGCATCAGGGCCATGTGGCCCGCAAACGATTCGGCCAGAACTTCCTGGTCGATGACGGCATCATCTACGGCATCGTCAACGCGATCGATCCGCAGCCCGACGACGTCGTCGTCGAAATCGGGCCCGGTCTGGGCGCGCTGACGAACCCGCTGCTCGAACGCCTGCCCAGCATGCAGGTGGTGGAGCTCGACCGCGATCTCGTGGAGCGCCTGCGCAACCGCTACAACGACCGCCTGACCGTGCATGCCGGCGACGCGCTGGCGTTCGACTTCGGCAAGCTCAAGGAGCCGGCCCGCGCGCTGCGCATCGTGGGCAACCTGCCGTACAACATCTCCAGTCCGCTGCTGTTCCATCTGATGGATTTCGCCGATCACGTGCGCGACCAGCATTTCATGCTGCAGAAGGAAGTGGTCGAGCGCATGGTGGCCGAGCCGGGCAGCAAGGCGTTTGGCCGGCTGTCGATCATGCTGCAGGTGCGCTACCACATGGAACACGTGCTCGACGTGCCGCCTGCGTCGTTCAACCCGCCGCCCAAGGTCGATTCGGCCGTGGTGCGCATGATTCCCTGGCCGCGCGCCAAAGACGGTACGCTACGTTCGCCGTATCCGGCGTGCGATCCCGGTGTGCTGGGCGACGTGGTGACCGCCGCGTTTTCGCAGCGCCGCAAGGTGCTGCGCAACACGCTGTCGTTCCTGCGCGACCAGGTGGACTTCGACGCGCTCGGCTTCGACCTGGGCCGCCGCGCCGAGGAAGTGCCGGTGGCCGAGTATGTCGAACTGGCCCGCATCGTCGGCAACAGCGCCGTGCCGCCTGCGCGCGGCGCCGCCTGACACCGCAGCCCCAAGGGCAGCCGATACCGAATTCGAATTTCCCGCTGAATCTCCGAACATCCTGAAGCAATCGCGACGCTCATGACCGAACAGACCAAGACCGATCCGCGTCCCGTCATCCTGACTGGCGATCGTCCCACCGGCCCGCTGCACCTGGGCCACTACGTTGGCTCGCTCAAGAGCCGCGTGGCCCTGCAGGAAACGCACAAGCAGTACGTGCTGCTGGCCGACACGCAGGCGATGACTGACAACGCGCACGATCCGGACAAGGTTCGCCGCAACGTGCTGGAAGTGGCGCTGGACTACCTGGCCGTGGGGATCGACCCCGCCAAGACGACCATCACGGTGCAATCGCACCTGCCCGCGCTGGCCGAACTGACGCTGATGTACCTGAACTTCGTCACGGTGTCGCGCCTGGAGCGCAACCCGACGATCAAGGAAGAGATCCACGCCCGTGGCTTTGGCCGCGACATTCCGGCCGGCTTCCTGTGCTATCCGGCTTCGCAGGCCGCCGACATCACCGGCTTCAAGGCCGTGCTGGTGCCGGTGGGCGAGGACCAGGCGCCGCTGATCGAGCAGACCAACGAAATCGTGCGCCGCATCAATCATCAGGTGGGCCGCGACATCCTGCCCGAGGCTGCCGCGCTGATTCCCAAGCATGGCCGGCTGCCGGGCGTCGATGGCAAGGCCAAGATGAGCAAGTCGCAGGGCAACGCGATTCCGCTGGGCGCATCGCCGGACCAGATTCGCGAAGCGGTGCACAAGATGTACACCGATCCGAACCATCTGAAGGTGTCGGACCCGGGCCAGGTCGAAGGCAACGTCGTGTTCACGTACCTGGACGCGTTCGATCCGAACGTGGAGGAAGTGCAGGCGCTCAAGGAACACTACCAGCGCGGCGGCCTGGGCGACATGGTGCTCAAGCGCCGTGTGGAAGGCATCCTCCAGGAAATGCTGCGCCCGATCCGCGAGCGCCGCGAGCAACTGGCGCAGGACCCAGGCTACGTGTTCGACATTCTCAGGAAGGGCACGGAAGCCGGCCGCGAACTGACCCAGCAGACGCTGGACGAAGTGCGCGGCGCGGTGGGCATGTTCTCGTTCCCGAAGTAATCGGGCCTTTCACGCGCCATGCGTCCCTCCCGCCAGCCGGGAGGGGCGAACCCCGAAGGCCGCTCAGGCCTTCCGGTTCACCAGTACGATGCCTCCGAGCACCATCACCGCCGCCAGCGCGAATCGCATGCCGACGTGGTCGTGCATCAGCAGCACGCCGAAGGCCACCCCGAACAGCGGGGTCAGGAACGAGAATACCGATAGTCGCGATGCCAGATACTGGCGCAGCAGCCAGAACCAGATCAGGTAGCTGGCAAAGGCGATCAGCACCGACTGGTAGAACAGGCTGGCCACCACGAAACCCGTGACTTCCACGCGATGGACCTGGCCCGCGGCCACCGCCATCACCAGCAGCAGCACCGCCGACACCGCCAACTGATAGAGCAGCGTCTTGCTGGCCGGCGCGTGAGACAGCTTGCTGCCCCGTACCACGATCGTCGTGGCGGCCCACAGTGCGCCGGCCACTACGCCCAGCGCGTCGCCGAGCAGCGTGCTCGACTGCGCGGATGCGGTGACAATGCCATCGGCGAATGCCAGCACCATGCCCAGGAACGCCAGCGCAACGCCGGCCCACTGGCCGCGCCGCAGGTGTTCGCCCGGCACGAACAGGTGCAGGCCCAGCGCGGTGAAGATCGGCGCCGTGTAGAGGAACACGGCCATTCGCGATGCCGTGGTGTGGCCCAGCCCGACGAAAATGCAGAAGAACTCGGCGCCGAACAGCAGGCCGGCAACCAGCCCGGCGCGCAGCGTGCCATCGCGTTCCCAGAGCGGGGTGCCACGCCACGCGGCAAACGCGAACACCAGCAGCGCGGCGATGGCCGAGCGGACGCCGGCTTGCAGCACGGCGCCCATCAACGGAGCGGTGACCTTGATGACCACCTGCTGGAGTCCCCATGCGGCGCACAGCAATACCATCAGTCCGATGGCCATGCTGTCCAGCGGGCGCCTTGTTATCAGTTGTGTGGACATCGCCGCGTCGCTTACGGACGGGCGGCGTCGCGGGTCGAATTGCGCTCGATCAGTTCGATCTTGTAGCCATCCGGGTCTTCCACGAAGGCGATCACCGTGGTGCCGCCCTTGACCGGGCCGGCCTCGCGCGTGACCTTGCCGCCGGCGGCGCGGATGCGGTCGCAGGCTTCGGCGGCGTTGGGGGTTTCCAGCGCGATATGGCCGTAGGCGGTGCCCAGGTCATACTGGTCGACGCCGTAGTTGTAGGTCAGTTCCAGCACGGCCGTTTCGCTTTCCGGGCCGTAGCCGACGAAGGCCAGGCGGTACTTGTACTCGGGGTTGTCGCTTTCGCGCAGCAGTTGCATGCCCAGCACGCGCGTGTAGAAGTCGATCGAGCGTTGGTAGTCGCCAACGCGCAGCATGGTGTGGAGGAGTCGCATAGGGGGACCTTCTTTGGGTTGTTGAGACAACAGAGTCCGTCATTTTAGTCCTGCGCGCGCCATCGTGCCGGATGGCGCGCCGTGGCACTGCTGAACACGCGGCAAAGAAAATTTCACATCGGCAGCGCGGGCGCGGAGGCCCGGAAGTTGCTACATTGCCGATTGCTTTCGACAGCTGCACGAATGCCTACGCCGGTCCATCACGGCGCGGCAGCGCCGAAGGTCGCGCGACAGGCTTTCTCTGACAGAGGGGAAACTGTATGACGCGATGCTTCCCAGGCAGTACCTGCGGCACACTGGCATGCGTGCTGGCCATGGCGCTGGCGGCGCCGCGCACCCACGCCGCGGACTGCGTGCCACCCTCACCGACCGCGAGGTCCTACGTTGCCAACAACTGCGACGGGACGGTTGCCGGCGGCACGTTCGACACGGGCGCCAGCGGCTACGCTTCGGTCTTTCATGCGGCCAACCACGGATCGATCACCGTCACGGGACCGGTCACCCTGCACTCGGGCGGCAACGAATCCACAGGCGCTTACGCCGAATCGGGCGGCGCCATCCATTTCAACGCGCCCGGCAGCACCCTGACGATGCTGGGTGCGCATTCGAACGGGGTCCATGCATTCGGCAGCGCGACAGTCACCGGACAGGTCGATATCTCCACGTCGGGCGAGCGCGGACATGCGCTGTTTGCCGATTATGGCGGCGTCCTGCAGATGCATGATTCGAGGATTCTGACGCAGGGCGCGGAGGCAGCGGGCATTACCGTGGCCACGGGCTCCGTTTCGCTGCTCGGCGCCAGTTCGATCACCACGACCGGCGATATCGCACCCGGCGTGGCGCTGACTTCATCGAATTCGAGTGTCACGGTCGATGGACAGGGCGCGCGCATTCCCATCCGGACCAGCGGCAAGGAATCGCCGGGTGCCGGATCGGCGAACGGATCGGGCACGATCACGCTGCGCGGCGTGGATATCGCCACCAGTGGGCTCGTTGCCTTCGGCGTGCTGGCGCAGGGCGCCACGTCCGTACAGGCCGAAGACACGACAATCGTCACGACCGGGCTTGGGTCTGTCGGTGTCGAGGCCATCAACGGCGGCACCGCGACGATGACCGGCGGCAGCGTTACCACGCTGATGCGCGCCGCGCACGGACTGTCCGCGCGCGGGACGGGCAGCCAGATCGCGGCCGATGGCACGGCCGTGACGGTGTCAGGCGTGTCCACGTCGGCGATGCAGGTCATCGACCAGGCCCATATCGCGTTGCGCAACGGCAGCGCCGTCAGCACCGGCACCGGTGGCAGTGCGCTGTCGATGTACAGCACCGACGATTCGATGCTGCAGACCGCCGAGATCACGCGCAGCACGCTCCTGGCAAGCCAGGGCAGCGCGCTGTCGTTCCTGGGCGGTCCGGCAGCGGTGGCGATCACTGGCAGCAGCGTGGCAGGCCACTACATGCTGATCGTCGATTCCCGGACCGCCCCGATCGTCGTCGATGTCACGGCCAGCGGCTCGGCGTTGCGGGGTGCCTCGCTGGTATTGCCGGCCGAAGGGGGCGGGCAGCACGCGGTTCGGCTGGCCCTGCGCGACAACTCGGCCTGGCTGGTGACGGGCGACTCCAACCTGACGCGGCTGGAGAACATCGGCAGCTCGGTGGCCTTCGTGCCGCCTGCGGACGGCGTGTTTCATTCGCTCACGGTCAGCCAGTACCACAGCCAGGGCGGCACTATGGGGCTGACGGCGGCGCTGGCGGGCGACGGATCGCCGGCGGACAAGCTCGTGATCGACGCCGGCACGGTAACCGGCGCGACGGCCTTGCGCATCGTCAATGCCGGCGGCAAGGGGGCGCTGACGAGCGAGGGGATCCGCGTGATCGAGGCCATCAACGGCGGCAGCGCCCCGGCCGGCACGTTCGTGCTGGCGGGCCGCGCCGTGGCCGGGCCTTACGAATACCGGCTGTATCGCGGCAGCACGCAGAGCCCCGCCGATGGCAACTGGTATCTGAGGTCGCAGCAACTGCCGACACCGCCCGACCCGCCCACGCCTCCCGCGCCTCCGGACCCGCCGGCCCCTCCGACCCCGCCCAAGCCGATGTACCGGCCCGAAGTGCCCGCCTACATCGCCAACGAGCACGCGGCGGCCAGCCTGTTCCTGCACAGCCTGCATGACCGGTTGGGCGAGTTGCCGTTTTCGTCGGCACCGGCTGGATGGCTGCGCGTGGTGGGCAAGACCGCCGAAAGCGGCAGCCGTGGCAACGACTACAGCGCGCGGGCCAATACGGTGATCCTGCAGGGGGGCGGCGACTTTGCGCGCGGCTCGCTGTTCGGCGCGGCCGACCGGCTGCACGTGGGCGCGATGTTCGGCTACGGCAACGTGCGCACCGACGGCCTGGCCGCAGGCAACACCGCCCGGGCGCAAGGCGAAGTGAACGGCTATGGCGCCGGCGTGTACGCGACGTGGTTCGGCCAGGCCGCGTCGGACCTGGGCCCCTATGTCGACACCTGGTTCCAGTACGCCTGGTTCGACAGCAACGTGCGCGGCGACCAGTTGCCCAAGGTCGGCTATCACAGCCAGGCGTGGAACGTGTCGCTTGAAGGGGGATGGGCGCTGCCGCTGGCGGCGTCGTCATGGCGGGTCGAGCCGCAGGCGCAGGTGGTATGGCTGCGGCACCGTGGCGTCAGCGTGACCGAGCCCGGCGGCACGCAAGTCAGCGGTGGCGATACCAATGGGCTGGTGACACGGCTCGGCATGCGGATGTTCCGCACGCTGGACCGGGACGATGGCGGACGGCTGCAGCCCTATGCCACGCTGAACTGGTGGCACGACCAGACCAGTACGTCGGTCGGATTCAGCGAGACGGTGCTGGGGCAATTGTTTCCGCGCGACCGCTATGAGCTCAAGCTCGGCATCGACGCGAGGTTGTCACGCGGCTGGAGCAGCTGGGGGAATATCGGCGGGCAGTGGGGCAACCAGGGCTACCGGCAGTACGCGCTGCGGCTGGGCGCGCGCTATGCCTGGTGAGCCGCGCAGGTTCAGCCAGCCAGCCCGTCGGCCGGTCAGAACGTGGGCAGCAGTTCGGGCGGATGCGCGCGCAGGCGGGCGCGTGCGTCGCGGAACTCGGGAAAGATCGATTCGACGGTTTCCCAGAAGCGCGGGCTGTGATTCATTTCCTTCAGGTGCGCGAGCTCGTGCGCGGCCACGTAGTCGATCATCGACAGCGGGAAATGCATCAGGCGCCAGTTGAGCCGGATCTTGCCGTCGGCGGTGCAGCTGCCCCAGCGCGTGGCCGCCGACGTCAGCGCAAAGCCGGTATGGCGAACCCCAAGCTTGGCGGCGTAGAGGTCCAGCCGTTCAGCCAGCAGCCGGCGGGCCTGGTTCTGCAGCCAGCCCTGCACGCGGTCCTTGATCTGCTGCTCTTCGGCGTGTGCCGGCAGCGCCAGATGCAGCACGCGCGTATCGGCATCGAAACACAGCACGCCGGCCGGCGATTCCAGCCGCAGCGTGACCGGCTGTCCCAGGAACGGCAGTTCGGCGCCGTCGCGCCACTGCACGGTGGGCAGCACGCGGCGCGACTCCCGATGGCGCCATTCGCCAAGCTTGGCAAAGATCCAGCGTTGTTTTTCAAGGATGGCCGACTCGATGTCGACCAGCGTGACCCAGCGCGGGGCCGTGATCGACAGCCCGCGGTCATCCACCGTGAACCCGATGGTCCTGCGCGACGATCGCTTGAGCGAATAGTGCAGCGTGCGCTCGCCGACCTGCAGCATGCGGCCATTGGGCAGTATCGGCGGCCACATATCGCCACCCCGCTCGCCAGTCCGCTCGCCCGCCGGGCCGGTACCCGGCTGCGCGTCGGGCGCCGGCGCAAGCAGGTGCTGCTGCGCGGGCGGAACGGGCGGCGTGGCGTCGGCCAGCGGCAGCTCCAGCTGCGCGTTCGGGTCGGCGGTGGGGCGCAACAGCTTCATGCGGTGGCCTGGCTCCCTGCGCGGCGGTAGCTTTCCGGATCGATGCGGCGCATCTCGGCCTCGATCCAGGCTTCCACCTCCTGGTTCAGCACGTCGGCGGTCTTGTTGGCCGACGGAATCGCGTCGCCAATCGAGATCGTGATCGTGCCCGGGTACTTCAGGAACGAATTGCGCGGCCAGAGGCGGCCCGAGTTGACCGCCATCGGAAACACCCAGGCACCCGTTTCCACGGCCAGGCGGGCGCCCCCGCTCTTGTAGCGCGGGTTTTCCTTGCCGGCAGGGGTGCGCGTGCCCTCGGGGAACATGATGATCCAGGCGCCCTCGTTGAGTCGCTCGCGGCCCTGCCGGGCGGCCGAGGCAAACGCCCGGGTGCCGTCCTTGCGGTTGATGTGGACCATCTTGAGCATGCCCAGCGCCCAGCCGAAGAACGGCACGAACAGCAGTTCACGCTTGAACACGAAGCACAGAGGCTTGGGCATCAGTGCCACATAGGCCACGGTTTCCCAGGCCGACTGGTGCTTGGACAGCAGCACCACGGGCTTGTCCAGCATCGCCAGCATCTTCTCCATGCCTTCGATGCGGTACTGGATGCCGCAGATCAGGCGCGCGGCCCAGATCACCAGGCGCGGCCAGCCGCGCACGAAGCGGAAACGGTTTTCCGCGTTCATGAACGGGAAGACGATGAAACACATGCACGCGTAGGGCGGTGTCAGCACCACCAGGTACAGCGCGAACAGCAGGGAGCGGATAAAGGTCATCGATGGGGGCGAAGAATCAGGAGGCGGGCAGGCCTCAGGGAGCGGGCTGCGCCGCGTGGGCGGTCGGGGCGGGCGCCTTGTGGGCCCCTTCGGCAATCAGCCAGCGCGCGAACGCGGCCAGGTCGTCATGCACGCGCGTGCCGGCCGGCAGGCCGCCCTTGTCCAGCGTGCGCAGGCCCTTGCCGGTGCGCACCAGGTGCGGCACGCAGCCCACGGCCACGCCGGCTTCGAGGTCGCGCAGCGAATCGCCCACCGTGGGCACGTTGCGCAGTTCGATGCCAAACCGCTCGCCGATCTGCTCGTACAGGCCCGACTTCGGCTTGCGGCAGTCGCAGTTGTCGGCGGCCGTATGCGGGCAGAAGAACACGGCTTCCACGCGCCCGCCCAGCGCGGCCAGCGCCTTGTACATCTTCTCGTGCATCGCGTTGAGCGCACTCATCTCGAACAGCCCCCGGCCAATGCCCGACTGGTTGCTGGCGATAACGATGCGATAGCCGGCCTGGTTCAGCATGGCGATGGCCTCGAGGCTGCCGGCAATCGGCACCCACTCGTCGGGGGTCTTGATGAAGTGGTCGCTGTCCAGGTTGACCACGCCATCGCGGTCGAGGATCACGAACTTCGGCTGGGACTGTGGCATGGCGGCTCCGGGGCGGCTGGAAGACGGCTTGGACAGCTTAGGCGGCAAGCTTCGAAATGTCTGCCACGCGATTGGCCAGGCCGTGCAGCGTGGCCAGCAGCGCCAGGCGGTTGGCGCGCAGCTTCGCGTCCTCGGCCATCACCATCACGTCGTTGAAGAAGCGGTCCACGGCGTCGCGCAGCTGGGCCAGGTCGCGCAGCGCGGCGGTGAAATCGCCACCCGCGAAGGCGGCTTCCACGCCCGGACGCACCCGTTCGATGGCGTCGAACAGCGCGCTTTCGGCGGCCTCCTGGAACAGGCCGCGGTCAACGGTGCCGATGGCCTCGTCTGTCTTCTTCAGGATGTTCGTGATGCGTTTGTTGGCGGCGGCCAGGGCCTCGGCCTCGGGCAGCGCGGCAAACGTGCGCACGGCTTCCATGCGGGCCAGGATGTCGTGCAGGCTCTGCGGACGCAGGCTCACCACGGCTTCCACCTCGTTCGTGGTGTAGCCCTTGTCCTTCAGGTACCCGCGCACGCGGTCGTACAGGAAGTCGGAGATCGCGTCGCGCGCCGGCTTCACGGTGGCGATGCCCGCGAACGCCTGCTCGGTCAGGCCCAGCAGCGTGTCGATCGACACCGCCAGCGGCTTTTCGATCAGCATGCGCAGGATGCCCAGCGCGTGGCGGCGCAGCGCGAACGGGTCCTTCTCGCCCGTGGGCTGCAGGCCGATGCCCCAGATGCCCACCAGCGTTTCGAGCTTGTCGGCCAGCGCCACGGCGGTGCTGACGTTGCCTTCGGGCAGCGCGTCGCCGGCAAAACGCGGGCGGTAGTGCTCGGAGCACGCCAGCGCCACGTCCTCGGCCTCGTCGTCATGGCGCGCGTAGTACGTGCCCATGGTGCCCTGCAGCTCGGGGAATTCGCCCACCATGTCGGTCAGCAGGTCGGCCTTGGCCAGTTCGGCGCCGCGCATCGCGGCGGCCTTGTCCACCTGGGCGCCGGCGGCGTTCATCGCGTCGGCGATATGGCCGGCGATCTGCTGCAGGCGCTGCACGCGGTCCAGCTGGCTGCCGATCTTGTTGTGATAGACCACGTTGCCGAGCTGCGGCACGCGCGACGCCAGCGTCTTCTTGCGGTCCTGGTCGAAGAAGAACTTGGCATCGGCCAGGCGCGGGCGCACCACGCGCTCGTTGCCCGAGATGATCGACTGCGGCGTGTCGGTGGCCAGGTTCGAGACGATCAGGAAGCGGTTGCGCAGGTGGCCGGCGGCATCGGTCAGCGCAAAGTACTTCTGGTTGGTCTGCATCGTCAGGATCAGGCACTCCTGCGGCACGGCGAGGAAGGCTTCCTCGAAGTGGCACGGGTAGACCACCGGCCATTCGACCAGCGAATTGACTTCGTCCAGCAGCGACTCGGGCATGATCACCTGGTCGGCGCCGGCTTCCTTGAGCAGGGCGGTGCGGATGCGTTCGCGGCGGTCGGCATAGCTGGCGATCACGCGGCCGCGCGATTCCAGCAGGCTCGCGTATTCGCCGGCGTGCGGGATCTCGATGGCGCCCTGCGACAGGAAGCGGTGACCCTGCGTGATGTTGCTGGCCGGCAGGCCGAGCGCCGACACCGGCACGATTTCGGCGCCGTGCAGCGCGATCAGGCTGTGCGCGGGGCGCACGAAATGCACCGTGGTGCCGTCCGGGCGCTGGTAGCTCATCAGCTTCGGAATCGGCAGCTTGCCCAGTGTGTCGTCCAGCGCGGCCTGCAGGCCGTCGGCCAGCGCGGCGCCCCTGGCGGTGTAACGGTAGAAGAACGCATCGGCCTTGCCGTCCGAGGCGCGCTCCAGCGTCTGCCAGTCGATCTCGGCCACGCCCACCGACTTGGCCAGGGCGGCCAGCTTCTTGGCCAGCGGGGCGGTCGGGGCGCCGTTGGCGTCCAGCGCCACGGTCAGCGGCAGCACCTTTTCGCGCTGTTCGCGGTCCGGCGCGGTGCGGCGTACGCCGGTCACCAGGGCGGCCAGGCGGCGCGGCGTGGCAAACGGCGTCACGGCGGCGCCGGCTTCGAGCAGATCGCGCGCGCCGAGGCCATCGAACAGCCCCTGTGCGAAGGCGTCGCCCAGGCGGGCCAGTGCCTTCGGCGGCAGTTCTTCGGTGAACAGTTCGATCAGCAGCGAATCGGTCATGGGTTGCGACATGAATCTATCCAACAGGTATGGGCGCGCGCGTCAGCAGCGCGGCGCGAGATTGGGTTCCACGCCAGACAGCAGCCACAGGCCGTTCTGCTGGCGGAATTGCAGCGTGGTGTAGGCGCATTGCGCGGCCACGCCGGAAGCGCCGCGGGTGCCCGCGGCCGGGAAGCGTGCGTCGATGCGATGGGACCGGCGGTCGTAGCGGATCTCGTCGATGCGCCCACCCACCCAGAAATCGATCTTCGCGGGCAGCTGCGCGGCGGAATAGTAGGTCCGCACCGTGCGGCGCGAGCGCCCGGCGTTGTCTTCCCATTCGACCCACTGCAGCGGGTAGCGGATGGCGCTCTCGTAGGCGCGCAGCGGCACGCGGTGCCAGCCGAGGTCTCGCGACCCGGACAGGTCGCACGAGAACGAGCGCACCAGCTGCGCCCACTGGTCGATCGACGACAGCGACGGCCGCCAGTGCCGCGTGATGGCCTGCTGCAGCGCCTGGCTGTCCGCCTCGCAGATATTGGCCAGGTCAGCCGGCAGGTACAGGGCCTGCGGCGCCGGCGCGGGCGACGTCCGCGCGGCGGCAAGCGCGCTGCCGGCGGGCGACAGCGCAACCGGCACGGCAAAAGCCAGCAGTGCCAGCGCGCCGCGCACGCGGGCCGTCATGCGCGGGCCCCGTTGTTGCACATCGGGAAGCCCAGCGCCTCGCGCGAATCGTAATAGGCCTGCGCCACCATCCGCGACAGGTTCCGGATGCGGCCGATATAGGCGGCGCGCTCGGTCACCGAGATGGCGCCGCGCGCATCGAGCAGGTTGAACGTGTGGGCGGCCTTCAGCACCTGTTCGTACGCCGGCAGCGCCAGGCGGGTGTCGGTCAGCTTCGGCGTGCCGTCTTCGTTCTTCTCGCCGGCATCGCCCATCAGGCGGCGCGCTTCGCCCTCGTGCTCGGCAAAGTGGCGGAACAGGATCTCGGTGTTGCTGTGCTCGAAGTTGTAGGTGGACTGCTCCACCTCGTTCTGATGGTAGACGTCGCCATAGGTCAGGCGGCGCGTCACGCCGTTCTCCTCCCACTCGGTCCACACCAGGTCGTAGACGTTTTCCACCTTCTGGAGGTACATCGCCAGGCGTTCGATGCCGTACGTGATTTCGCCGGTGATCGGCTTGCAGTCGATGCCGCCCACCTGCTGGAAGTACGTGAACTGGGTCACTTCCATGCCGTTGAGCCAGACTTCCCAGCCCAGGCCCCAGGCGCCCAGCGTCGGATTTTCCCAGTCGTCCTCGACGAAGCGGATGTCGTTCTGCTTCAGGTCCAGGCCCAGTGCCTCCAGCGAGCCCAGGTAAAGCTCCAGGATGTTTTCCGGCGCGGGCTTCAGCACCACCTGGTACTGGTAGTAATGCTGCAGGCGGTTCGGGTTTTCGCCGTAGCGGCCGTCCTTGGGCCGGCGCGACGGCTGCACGTAGGCGGCGCGCCACGGCTCGGGGCCGATCGCGCGCAGGAACGTATGCACGTGCGATGTACCGGCGCCGACCTCCAGATCGATCGGTTGCAGCAATGCGCAACCCTGCCGGTCCCAGTAGGCCTGCAGGGTCAGAATCATTTGTTGGAAGGTCAGCATAGGAAGACGAAATGAAAAGCTGGCGGCAAGTGCGCGAAGCGTCTCGCGCCGGGTTTGCCAAACCTTGGATTCTATCGGGTTTTTGGCCTGTCTCAGCCGGGTTGCCGCAGGAAAACGGTGTCGCAGGGCACGAATCGTGCATGCGGGGGGTGTCGGCTTGGCGCAACGGGTCGGGTAAATCCTGACACGGGTTTCAGAACTGTCCGATAGGTGCCGATACCGTTTTTGTATACAGTTAAAGCACGCGGTCACCGAATCAAAAACCAGATGGCCGCCAGGCCGGATTGCCGGGCCCGGGCCAAAAGCATCAGCTTTGGGCCGGGGCAGCCGATAACGCGATGCGGGCTCGAAACAACAACTTTAGGGGATTGGTCATGTCGCTGCTGTCTCGCAAACCTTATATCGTCGCCATCGCCGTGATGGTGGCCGCCGCCGCCGTGTCGATGGCCAGCGCGCTGGTCGGTTAATCCGGCAACCGGCGCCGCCCCCGCAGCGCCAGCAACAACACGAGCACGCTGCCGGCCAGTGCCGGCACGTTGCCCCAGCGGATATACGGCGTCAGGCCCTGTGTGCCTTGCACGTCCGCCGTCAGCGTACCCGCTTCAAACGTCGGCAGCTTCGCCTGCACCGTCCCGTCCGGCCGGACCACGGCCGTCATGCCGGTATTGGTGGCGCGCAGCATCGGCCGGCGCATTTCCAGGGCACGCATGCGCGAGATCTGCAGATGCTGGTCCAGCGCGATGGTGTCGCCAAACCAGGCCAGGTTGGTCACATTGGCCAGCAGGTTGGCGGGCGTGGCCTGCTGCCGCAGGGTGGCCGCGATTTCCTCGCCGAACAGATCCTCGTAGCAGATATTGGGCGCCACATGGATGCCGCGCACCGGCACTGCCGGCTGATCCAGCGTGCCGCGCCGGAAGTCGCCCAGCGGCATCTTCATCATGTTGACGAACCAGTGGAAGCCGAACGGGATGAATTCGCCGAACGGCACCAGGTGGTGCTTGTTGTACCGGTAAAGCGCCTCCAGCTCCGGCCCGATGGCGAACACGCTGTTGGTGAAGTCGACGGGCGAATCGGCGCCCGCCGCACCGAAGACCACGGTGGTGCCGGTCTTCTCCATATAGGTGCGCACATCCCTGGCGATATCCACCGGCAGGTCCTGCAGGATCACCGGGAACGCCGTTTCTGGCGTAACGACGAGGTCCGCCGGCGCCGCCGTGATCATGTCGCGGTACAGCTCCAGCGAACGCTGGATGCCCACCGGCTCGAACTTGATGTCCTGCGCCACGTTGCCTTGCAACAGCCGCACGCTGACAGGCTTGCCGATCGGGGCGGTGTACGCCACCGGCACCAGTGCCAGGCCGCCGCCCAGCGTGGCGGCCACCAGCCCCGCCGACCATCCGGCGATGCGGGTGGCGCCCGGTTCGGCACGGTGCAGTGCGGCGCGTACGGCGGTGACCAGCAACGCCGATGTCGCCGCCGCCAGGAATGCGATGCCGTAGACGCCAAGCAGCGGCGCAAAGCCCGACAACGGGCCGTCGGTATGGGGATAGCCGCTACCGAGCCAGGGGAAGCCCGTGAAAAGCACGCCGCGCAGCCATTCCGACAGCGCCCAGGCCGCGCCGAATGCCAGCGCGGCCAGGACGCCACCACGGCCGCGACCCGTCAGCCAGTGCCAGACGCCGGCGGCCAGCGCCGGCCATAGCGACAGGTACGCGCCGAACAGCACCACGGCCAGCGCGGCCATCCACGCCGGCATCTCGCCGTAGACGTGCATGCTGATATAGAGCCACCAGATCCCGGACAGGAACCAGCCCATGCCGAATGCGTAGGCCGTGGCGGCTGCCGCACGCGGGCGGCCTGCATCGGCAACCAGTGCCACCAGCCCGGCCAGCGACAGGATCTGGAGCCACCACCAGTCATGGGGCGCAAATGCCTGCGTATGGGCCACGCCCAGCGCGGCGGCGATCAGCAGCCGGAACAGCATGCCCTGGCGCGATGCGCCGAGGGCGCCAGCGGAAGCGGACGAAGCGGAGGAAGGGGAAGATGGACCGGCACCGATCAGCGGATCGGCGCGACGGGTGCCCACGGCGTCGGGCGTGCCGGCGCGCTTCATGCGTCGGCCACGCCGTTGGTGTCGGCCGGAGCCTCGCGGTGTACCTGCAGCAGATGCACCTGGCGCGCGTCGGCGCGCAGCACTTCAAAGCGGATCGGCGGCAAGGTGATGACCTCGCCGCGATGCGGGACATGGCCCACGTGGTTGGTCAGCAGGCCGCCCACCGTGTCGACGTCTTCGTTCGGGAAGGCCGTGCCGAATGCCTCGTTGAACTGCTCGATCTCGGTCAGGCCACGTACGCGCCAGGCGCCGTCCGCGGTTGGCAGGATCATGTCCTGGTCTTCGTCCAGATCGAATTCGTCCTCGATGTCGCCGACGATCTGCTCCAGTACGTCTTCGATCGTGACCAGCCCGGCCACGCCGCCGTACTCGTCGACAACGATTGCAATATGGTTGCGATTGATCCGGAATTCGCGCAGCAGGATGTTCAGGCGCTTGGACTCCGGAATGAACACGGCCGGGCGCAGCGTTTCGCGCAGGTCGAAATTCTCGTCGGTGTAGTAGCGCAGCAGATCCTTGGCCAGCAGGATGCCGATGATGTTGTCACGATTGCCCTCGTACACCGGAAAGCGCGAATGCGCCGTCTGCTGCATGTAGGGGATGAACGCTTCTGGCGTATCCGCGATGTTGACCGCATCCATCTGGGCACGGGGCACCATGATGTCGCGCGCCGTCAGCTCCGACACCTGGAACACACCCTCGATCATCGAGAGGGAGTCGGCGTCGATCAGGTTGCGCTCATGCGCGTCCTGCAGCACTTCCAGCAGTTCGGCGCGGGTGTCCGGCTCGGGGGAGATGAAATCCGAAAGGCGTTCGAGGAGGGATCGGGGCCGATCCGGCTGCCTGTAGCTGGCAGGCTTCGAACTGGGATAGGGGTCGTTCATGTCGCGGCTAGCGCGTGGTGGAGATCGTCTGAAGCATACACTAAAAGGCTTGCAGCCCCGTGACGGCCGGATTGCAATGGCGCCGGCATCACGGGAGGCACCCCTTTGTGCTTATTAGCGCACAGGCTGGTACGGGTCGCTGAAGCCCAGCGCCTGCAGCGTTTCGGTTTCGATGGCCTCCATTTCCTCGGCCTCGGCGTCGTCCTCGTGCTCGTAGCCCTGCGCGTGCAGCACGCCGTGGACGATCAAATGTGCATAATGCGCCTCCAGCGGCTTCTTCTGCTGCTTTGCCTCGGCTTCCACCACCGGGCAGCACAGCACGATGTCGCCGGTCACGGGGTCGTCGGCGCCCTCGGCATAGGCAAATGTCAGGACATTGGTCGCGTAGTCCTTGCCCCGGTACGTGCGGTTCAGCGCGCGGCCTTCTTCCTCGTCCACGAAGCGGATGGTCAGCGCGGCATCGTCATACAGTGCCGACTTCACGCATTTTTCGATCTGCTTGCGGGACGGTACGCCGGGGCGCCTGCGCGTGCCGTCGCCGAACTGGATGTCGAGCTCCACCTCGGCCGGTGTGGCCGGCGTGCCCGTGGTGGTCACGATCGGCGTGGCCGTCACGGCGACCGACAGCGCGTCGCCGTTGTCGGGGCGCACCAGCAGGCCGGCCTGCTGGCGGGTGTCGGTGTGCTCGGCCAGCAGCGCCACCACGCCGTCATTGGCCTGCGACAGGTCGAGCGTCAGGCTGCGGCCGTCGGCCAGCTGGATGCGCAGCGCGTGTGCCGATGCCTTGCGGGCGCGGCCGTCGGCATCGAACAGGACAACGCGCGTGGCGTCGGGCGTCTTGGTTGCGGGAGACTTCTTGGTCAAGTTCAGGCGTCCTTGTGCTGGGCGTGATATTCGTCGTAGGCATCGACGATGCGCGCCACCAGCGGATGGCGCACCACGTCGATGCTCGAAAAGCGGGTAAAAGCGACGCCGCGCACCTCGCGCAGCACGTGCTGCGCCTCCACCAGGCCGCTCTTCTGGCCGCGCGGCAGGTCGATCTGCGTGGTGTCGCCGGTGATCACGGCCTTGGAGCCGAAGCCGATCCGCGTCAGGAACATCTTCATCTGTTCCGGCGTGGTGTTCTGGGCCTCGTCCAGGATGATGAAGGCGTGGTTCAGCGTGCGGCCGCGCATGTAGGCCAGCGGCGCGATCTCGATCATCTGGCGCTCGAACATCTTCTGCGTGCGATCGAAGCCGAGCAGATCGTACAGCGCGTCGTACAGCGGGCGCAGGTACGGATCGACCTTCTGCGCCAGGTCGCCGGGCAGGAAGCCGAGCCGTTCGCCGGCCTCCACGGCCGGACGCGTCAGCACGATCCGCTTGACCGCGTCGCGTTCCAGCGCATCGACGGCGCAGGCCACGGCCAGGTAGGTCTTGCCGGTACCGGCCGGCCCGATGCCCAGCGTCAGGTCGTGCGACAGGACGTTGCGCAGGTACTCGCGCTGCATGGCCGTGCGGCCCTGCAGCCCGGCACGCCGCGTGTGCAGTACCGGCGAATCGTCTTCGAGATCGGGCGATCCGGCGTCGTCGCCGTTGCCGGGCAGGTAGGCGCCATGCGCGGCGATCTGGCGCGCCTCGACCAGCCCAAGCTGCACGTCGTCGATCGACAACGTCACCTTGGCGTTGTTGTAGAAGCGCTCCAGCGCCAGCGCCGCGTCCTGCGCGCGCTCGCCCCGCACGGTCATGCGGTGGCCGCGACGCTGGATCGTCACGTCGAGCGCCTGTTCGATCTGGCGCAGGTTTTCATCCAGCGGCCCGCACAGGTTCTGCAGGCGCGTGTTGTCGTCCTTGGGGGCGACGAATTCTGCTGTCGGAATCTTCATAAAGGCTTATTGGCGCACAACGATTTCGCCGCGCAGCGAGTGCGGGAACGCCTGCGTGATGCTGACGTCCACCATCTGGCCGACCATGCGGTCGCGCTGCGCCTGGGGGATGCCCGGCAGGGCGAAGTTGACCACCCGGTTGTTCTCGGTGCGGCCGTGCAGTTCGGTCGGGTCCTTGCGGGCCGGGCCCTCCACCAGGATGCGCTGCACCGTGCCGACCATGCCCTCGCTGATGCGCACCACATTTTCTTCAATTGCGGCTTGCAGGATCTGCAGGCGGCGCAGTTTCACGTCATGCGGCGTGTCGTCGTGCAGGTTCGCGGCCGGCGTGCCGGGGCGCGGGCTGAAGATGAACGAGAACGACGTGTCGTAGCCGATGTCGTGCACCATGGCCATCAGCTTGTCGAAGTCGGCATCGGTTTCGCCAGGGAAGCCGATGATGAAGTCCGACGACATCGACATGTCCGGGCGGATCGTACGCAGGCGGCGGATGATGCTCTTGTATTCAAGCACGCTGTAGCCGCGCTTCATCGCCATCAGCACGCGGTCCGATGCATGCTGCACGGGCAGGTGCAGATGGTTCACGAGCTTGTCGCAGCGTTCGTACAGCTCCACCAGGCGCGAGGTGAATTCCTTCGGATGGCTGGTGGTGTAGCGGATGCGCTCGATGCCGGGAATCTCGGCCACGTATTCGATCAGCAGGGCGAAGTCGGCGATCTCGCTGGTGCCGCCCATCGTGCCGCGGTAGGCATTCACGTTCTGGCCCAGCAGCGTGACCTCGCGCACGCCCTGGTCGGCCAGGCCGGCCACTTCGGCCAGCACGTCCTCGAACGGACGCGACACTTCCTCGCCGCGCGTGTACGGCACCACGCAGTAGCTGCAGTACTTCGAGCAGCCTTCCATGATCGACACGAAGGCGCTCGGGCCATCCACGCGCGCCGGGGGCAGGTGGTCGAACTTCTCGATTTCCGGGAACGAAATATCGACCTGCGACAGGCCGGTGGACTGGCGGCGGTTGATCAGGTCGGGCAGGCGGTGCAGCGTCTGCGGGCCGAACACGACGTCCACGTACGGGGCGCGCGAAACGATCGCCGCGCCTTCCTGGCTGGCCACGCAGCCACCCACGCCGATCACCAGATCGGGCTTGGCGGCCTTCAGCGCCTTCATGCGGCCCAGTTCGGAGAACACCTTCTCCTGGGCCTTCTCGCGGATCGAGCAGGTGTTGAACAGGATCACGTCGGCGTCTTCGACGTTGTCCGTGGGCTCCATGCCCTGCGTGGCGTTCAGCACGTCCACCATCTTGTCCGAGTCGTACTCGTTCATCTGGCAGCCGTACGTTTTGACAAATACCTTCTTCATGGTGCCGGTCTCAGTGGTTTACCTGGGGGCATCAGGGCACAACAGGTTGATTCTTAAAGGGTCAGTGCGCGGCCTTCCAGGCCTTCACTTCCGCGTCGGTCAGTACCCATGCGGTCAGCAGCTGGCCATAGAGGTCGAGCTTGTATCGCACGTTGAGCGTCTTGCCCGCCGCCGCATTCGGATTGACCAGCACGGTGTCGGCGCTGAAGATCCGCAATCCGGGGGCCACGCCATGGGCCTTGCCATCGAGCTTTGCCTGCAGCGGGTCGGTGGCCGTCGGCCGCGCCAGTTCCAGGCGCGCCATCGGGGCGTCGGCCGGTATCACGCGCACGGGGGCGCCGGCCACCGTCAGATTCGTCACCTGGGTCGTGACCTGGCCGGTGGACTGGGCCGTGGTCTGGGCGGTCTGCGCCATGGCAGGGACGGCGGACAACAGCAGCAATGCGGCGCACGCGATGTGCGACGAACGCGACAACGGCTTCAGCATGAAGGCTCCCGACAAGAAATACACCGATCGTTCTTGGAATACCGCCGGCGCCGGACGCCATCACGCTTGCAGCCATCGCGCAGGCAGGGTAACCCCCGATTTTACCCGTTTGCGCCGTGGCCGGGGGAACCGCACGCCCGGCACTTGTGGCGTAGCCGCCTCAGAACAGGCAGGTGCCTCCTGCAGCACACGCTGCTTGGACACGGTGCCCATCAGTTCGCGGCTGGCGGCATCGCGCACCAGCGGAATGCGGTTGATACCGTGCTCGGAGAAGATGGCCAGCGCGTCGCGCAGCCGGGAATCGGGCGTCAGGGACGGGAACGCCAGGTCGCCCAGGGACAGCAGCGTGGCATCGGGCGCCTCGCGCTGGGCGCGCTGGACGGCATGGATCGAGATCGCCCCCAGCAGCGTGCCGGCTCCGTTCACCAGATACAGGTAGCGTGTGCCGGTCTCGGCGAACTTGTCGGCCGCCTGGGCCACCGTGGCGGCGGGGTCGATCACGGTGCTGGTCGGATCACATAGCCCGGCCAGCCGCAGGCCGCGCGCGCGTTCGGCGGCCGCCGAGGCCTGCGCGCGCTCCACCACCACGCTGTAGAGCGACAGCGTCTGGCAGCGCGACGCCGTGTAGTACGCCGCCACCGCGCCAATCATCAGCGGCAGCAGCAGCGTGGGCGCCAGCGTCATCTCGAAGACCATCAGGATCGACATCAGCGGTGCCTGGCTGGTGGCCGACAGGAAGGCCGTCATGCCGACCAGCGGCAGCACCGGCGTGGACGTGCCGCCCGGAATGCCCAGCGCCACGAGCTGGCCCAGGGCCGCGCCCACGAACATCGATGGCGTAAACACGCCGCCCACGGCGCCCGAGCCCATGCTGACCACGGTTGCCAGCAGCTTGGCCAGCAGCACGCCCCAGACCGCCACCGACAGCGGTTCGTTGCGCAGGATGGTCTGGATCGTGTAGTAGCCGTTGCCCACCACTTCGGGCACCACGATGGCCAGCAGCCCGACCAGCAGGCCGCCCAGCGCCAGGCGCGCCACCGGGCCGCCGGGCACGTGCCGGAATCCGTTGCGGGCCAGCGTGTTGGCGCGCATGAAGACCGCGCCCGACACCCCGGCGATCAGGCCGATGCCGGCGGCGGCCAGCAGCAGGTGCGGTTGCTGGAGCAGGTCGGGGCCGATATGCAGGCCCGTGTAGAGCGGTTCGAGGCCGCCGTGCCACTGGCTGACCATGGTGCCGGCCACCGACGCCAGCAGCAGCGGCATCAGGCGTTGCACGGCCAGGGCGCCAAACACGACTTCGGCCACGAATACCGCGGCCGACAAGGGCGTGTGATAGGCGGTGGCCAGGCCGGCCGCCGCGCCGCACGCGGTCAGCATGCGGCGCATGTTGCTGTCCCCGGTGGCCTGGTCGGCGCGCCCGGACGGGAAGATGGATCCGGCCAGCGCGGCCAGCTGGATCATCGCGCCTTCCTTGCCCACCGAACTGCCCGAGACGATCGAGCAGAACGACGACAGCGCACGCAGCAGCGTGATGCGTACCGGCAGCCGGCCGGTGCCGCGCGCCACGGCTTCCATGTATTCGCTGGGCAGGGTCTCGTTGCGGGCATAGTGCCGTGCCGCCACCAGCAGCGCGCCGGCAAGGGCGCCGCCCACCACCGGGATCACGACACGCCAGGCCAGGGCCAGGCCCGCGAAGATCAGCACGATATCGGCGTCCTTGCCAAACATGACCAGCCCGCTGGCCTCCAGCGCGTCCTTGAACAGCGTGGTCACAATGCCGGCCAGCAGCCCGACGGGGATGGCCGCAAAGAGCGTGACTTCCTGGTCTTCGAGGAAACGGAACCGCATGGCGATGGGGAAGGGCGAGGGAAGGGGGCGCGCCGGCACCGGGTGGCCGTCATGATAGCGCAGCGCCACCTGGCGCCGACAAGCGGCGCGCCGCTTTCCACAGACTGGTACACTACGGGCCTTTCCAGCCCGGGAACGGGGGCAATCGACCCATCCCGCCGGCCCTGACCCTCAGGTACGGTTCTCTACCCGAGCTGCCCCACGATTGGCGCACATCTGCTGCGCAACGGGCAGCCGAAGCGTCATTTCATGTCTTTTTCCGATCTTGGCTTGTCCGACAAGCTGGTGCGTGCCGTGGCCGAACAGGGCTACACCACGCCGACCCCGATTCAGGCGCAAGCCATTCCCGCAATTCTGAAAGGTGGCGATCTGCTCGCCGGCGCCCAGACCGGCACCGGCAAGACCGCTGGCTTCACCCTGCCGATGCTGCAGCTGCTGGCCGAAGGGGCGGCGCACAACTCCGCGCCGCGCGGCGGCCGCCCGCAGGTCCGCGCCCTGGTGCTGACCCCCACGCGTGAACTGGCCGCCCAGGTCGAGGAAAGCGTGCGCAACTACGGCAAGTACCTGAAGCTGCGCTCGATGGTGATGTTCGGCGGCGTCGGCATCAATCCGCAGATCGAGGCACTCAAGCGTGGCGTGGACATCGTGGTGGCCACGCCCGGCCGCCTGCTCGATCACGTGTCTCAGCGCACCATCGACCTGTCCCACGTGGAACTGCTGGTGCTCGATGAAGCCGACCGCATGCTCGACATGGGCTTCATCCACGACATCCGCAAGATCCTGAACGTGCTGCCGGCCAAGCGGCAGAACCTGCTGTTCTCGGCCACGTTCTCGGACGATATCCGTGCGCTGGCCGACCGCCTGCTGAACAATCCCGCGTCGATCGAGGTGGCGCGCCGCAACACCACGGCCGAAACCGTGGCGCAGCGCGTGTTTCCCGTGGACCGTGACCGCAAGCGCGAACTGCTGGCCCATCTGGTGCGCCAGCACGACTGGCACCAGGTGCTGGTCTTCACGCGTACCAAGCACGGCGCCAACCGCCTGGCAGAACAACTGACCAAGGACGGCCTGTCCGCGCTGGCCATCCACGGCAACAAGAGCCAGTCGGCCCGCACCCGCGCGCTGACCGAATTCAAGGCCGGCACGCTGCGCCTGCTGGTGGCCACCGACATCGCCGCGCGCGGCATCGATATCGACCAGCTGCCGCACGTGGTGAACTTCGACCTGCCCAACGTGCCCGAGGACTACGTGCACCGCATCGGCCGCACGGGCCGCGCGGGCGCCGAGGGCGAGGCGATCTCGCTGGTCTGCGTCGACGAGCATGGCCTGCTGCGCGATATCGAGCGCCTGATCAAGCGCCAGATCGAACAGGTGACGCTGCCCGGGTTTGAAGTGGACCCCAGCATTGCCGCCGAGCCGATCCAGAAGGGCCGCCAGCAACGTGGCGGCGCGCAGCAGGGCCGTGGCGGCCAGCCGCGCGGCAACGGCGGCGGCAATGCCGGTGGCGGCGAGCGCCGCGCCCCGCGTGCCTCGCAAGGGCCGCGCCAGGAATCGGCGGCCCAGCCAGGCCAGTCGCGCCAGCCGCGCGCCGCACAGGGCGCGCAGCCGGCACGTGGCGAAGGCCGCAACGGCAACGGCAATGGCAACGGTGCAGGCAATGGCGCCGCCAAGCCGGCCGGCCCGCGTCCGCAGCAGGCCCGTTCGCCACAACAACCGCGCCCGCAGCAGGCGCGCCCCCAGCAGCCGCGTCCTGCACAGGATGCCGTGGCTGCGGCTCCGGCCCGCAATCGCCGTCCGGCGCCGCAGGCCGCGCTGCTTGGCGGCAGCCGCAAGCCCGCTCCCTGATCGGACCCAGCCATGGCCAACCCGGATAACCCGCTGTCAGACGACGATGTCCCCTACGCGGGGCTGACGCCCGAGTGCATCCTGGATGCGCTGGAGGCGGCGGGCTTCTATCCGGATGGCCGTCTGCTGGCCCTGAACAGCTACGAGAATCGCGTCTGGCAGGCCGGCATCGAGGATGCCTCGCCCGTGGTGGTCAAGTTCTACCGGCCTGGCCGATGGAGCGACGCGGCCATCCTCGAAGAACATGCCTTTGTGCAGCAGCTGGCCGATGCGGAGATTCCCGCCGTGCCGGCTTTGCCGCTGCCGATGGGCGACGCGTCGGCCAGCACGCTGCTGGCGCACGCGGGCTTCCGCTTTGCCGTGTTTGCGCGCTGCGGCGGCCGCGAGCCGCCGCTGGACCAGGCCGCCACGCGCACCTGGCTCGGCCGCTTCATCGGTCGCATTCATGCCTGTGGGGCGGCCACGGCCTACCAGGCACGGCCGGCGCTCGATATCGACACGTTCGGCGTGGCCCCGCGCGACTATCTGCTCGATCACGACTGCATTCCCGCCGATCTGCTGGCACCCTGGCGCACGGCCGTGGACCTGGCGCTCGATGCGGTGCGCCGCTGCTACGAGCGGGCGGGCGACGTTCGCCTGCTGCGCCTGCACGGCGATTGCCATCGCGGCAATGTGCTGTGGATCGACGAAGCCGATGCGCGCGGCCGGGGCACGCCGGGGCCGCACTTCGTCGACTTCGACGACAGCCGCATGGGCCCGGCGGTGCAGGACATCTGGATGCTGCTGGAAGGCGATCGTGCCGCGATGCAGGACCAGCTGGCCGACATCGTGGCCGGCTACGAGGACTTTGCCGATTTCGATACGCGCGAGCTGTGGCTGGTAGAGGCGCTGCGCACGCTGCGCCTGCTGCACTACAGCGCCTGGCTGGCCAGCCGCTGGCGCGATCCCGCGTTCCCGGCCGCGTTTCCGTGGTTCGGCACGGCGCGCTACTGGCAGGATCGCATCCTCGAACTGCGCGAACAGATCGCGCTGATGGACGAACCGCCGCTCTGGGCGGTCTGATCCATCTGCATCGGCCCTTCCTGGTCCGGCAGGGCCGGTCATCGCGTCAAGCCTGCGGCTTGACCTTCTCCTCCGCCTTCACCATCACCACCGGGCAAGTGGCCTGCGCCAGAACGCGGCCGGCGACCGACCCAAGTACGGCGTCGAAGAACGACCCGCGCCCGTGGGTGCCCATGACGATGGCGCTGGCATTCACCGCCTTCGCATGGCTCAGGATCTTCTCGGGCGGATAGCCATGCAGCGCGTGGCGCTCGAACGGGATCTTCGCGGCTTCCAGGATGGCGCAGACCGGGGTCATGGCCTTGTCGCTGGCCTCGTTGTGCCACGCGTCGATGGTTTCCTTGCTGACGAAGGCACGCACCTGGCCCGTGACGTCGGGCGACACGTGAATCACATGCACCGTGAAGCCGGCCTGCAGCAGCTTGTCATCGGCCAGAAAGCGTGCGGCGGCATCGCTGAAGGCGGAACCGTCGGTGGCAAGCACGATAGTGGACATCGGGGGCATGGCATCTCCTTGGTTGAAACGCTACGGGCGCACGGCTGGCGCGACGTGATCATCATGGCACGTGGACCGTGCTCACACCGTAACGTAGATCAAATCAACGCGTAATTTTTAAGGATTTCACGATTGTCATCTGCGTGGCGATGTGATCCCTCGTGTCGTCGACGCGCGCGCTTCGGCCTGTTCGTGGACGCAACTGCTCAACACCTGAAATTTCCGTAAGAAAACCAGGAAGTTTCAGCATGCATTTTCAGCCCGTTCTGCCGCAGGCGAGGCGCAGGAACGCCTAAGCTGCCCGCTGTTCGCATTCACGGAGACCTGGCATGCCCAACGCAATCGTTATTGATCCGCATATCGCCGTTCGCAAGACTGTCTGCAACATCCTCGAGACCGTCTCCGGCTTCGAGGAAGTCCGCGTTGCCGCCGGCGGCGCCCCCGGCCTGCTGGCGCTGCGCGACCGCCCGGCCGATCTGGTTGTCATGGATCTGCAGCTCGACGACCTGCCCGGCGACGCCGTGCTCGAGGAAGTGGTGTCGACCTGGCCGGTCACATGCGTGCTGGTGCTGTCGGCGCAGCGGCGCGCCGCGGAGCGTGCATTGCTGGGCGGCGCCCATGGATTTATCGACAAGGGTGCCGGGCTGGAAGGGCTGGCCGATGCCGTGCGCGCGCTGATGAGCGGCTACGCGGCGTTTCCGCTGAAGTCGTTGCCGACCTTCCGCCGCGCGGCGGCCAACCCGGCGGACCCGAAGGCGTTGCTGAGCCGCCGCGAGCTGACCGTGCTGCGTCTGCTGGCGGTGGGCCATTCCAACAAGGCGATTTCGGATGTGCTGGAGATCAGCAACAAGACCGTCAGTTCGCACAAGGCCAGCATCATGGACAAGCTGGGGCTGGGCTCGCTGATCGACCTGGCGGAATTCGCGCGCGTGCATCGGCTCCTGCCCATGGAGGGCGAGCCGGGGCCCCGGGTGCCAAAGCCGCGCGTCAGGCGGGGCGACGCCGCGGCGTTCTAGGCGTCGCCCGCGTACGCTAGTCCTTCACGCCGATGACATCCGCGCGCCGGGCCATCAGTCGATCCGCAATGGCGCTTTGCCGAGTTCGGTCAGTATCTCGACGCGCTCGACGCCACGCCGGCCGCCGTCAACGTGGCTTCGCTGGTGGGCCATACGGCGTTGCGCGCCGTGCATCAGGCCGATCTCGACCGGCCTGCCACGGGTGCCGAGGTCGAAGCCATGCGCCAGGCTGCCAATGCCGCGCTGGAGCAGGGGGCGATCGGCCTTTCCACGGGCACCTTCTACCCACCGGCGGCGTCCGCGCCGGCCGAGGAGATCATCGGCGTGGGGCGCGACCTGAAGCGGTTCGGCGGCGTGTATGCCACGCACATGCGGACCGAGGGCGACGGCGTGATCGAGGCCATCGAGGAGTCGGCCCGGATTGCGCGGGCCATCGACGTCAAGCTTGTGCCTGGACTGCTACCCGTACACGGCCTCGTCGTCGCTGCTGCGCCGCGAACGGCTGGCCATCAGCGACGAGATCCTGATTACCTATTCGCAGTCCGAGCCCAAGAGCGCCGGCCGCAAGTTGTCCGACCTGGCGCAGGAATGGCAGTGCTCGCGCGCCGAGGCGCTGGACCGCGTGATGCCCGGCATGGGCATGTATTTCTTCATGGATGAAGGCGATGTCCGGCGCGTGCTGGCGTATCCCGACACGATGATCGGGTCCGACGGGATTCCGTCCGACGACTACCCGCATCCACGTCTGTGGGGCACGTTCACGCGCCTGCTGGGCCACTACAGCCGCGATCTCGGCCTGCTGACGCTGGAGGAGACGGTCCACAAGATGACCGGCATGACCGCGCACGCATTCGGGCTGGCAGGGCGCGGCGAGATCCGGGACGGCAATGCGGCCGACGTCACCGTGTTCGATCCGAAGACCGTCAAGGATGTGGCCAGCTACCTCGACCCACAGCAGCCGTCGGCCGGCATCGCGCACGTGTTCGTGAACGGGCAGGCCGTGTGGGAGCACGGGGCGGCGACCGGCGCGCGGCCGGGCCGGAGCCTGCGGCGCGCGGCGCGCTGACGCCCGCCGGGGGCGGGGTTGGCCGGTTCCCCGTACGGTCTGGCCCGGCCCTGGCGGGCCCTTATCCGGCATAATCCCAGCCACACCGCGCCGCATCCGGGGCAGCACGGTATTGACTGGGCTTTTGCAAATGAACGCGCCGAAGACGGAGACGTCAGACAACTCGCACGAACGCCAATTGGACGACGACTGTCCGCTGCACTGGTTCGACGCGGACCGGGGCGCGTTCGAAGACCTTGAGCGACGCATCGCCGAGCATCCCGCCGACTTCTTCGCCAGCCAGGATTTTGATCCGGTTGGCGCGTGCGCCACGCGCGAGGCGCAGTTTTCCTCGGTAGACCTGCCCGAAGATCCGACCGCGCCGCAGGTGCACGCCGATCATCTGTTGCACGATGTGTTCCGCCACGTGATGCCGGTGGCGTCGCCGAGCTTCATCGGCCATATGACGTCGTCGCTGCCGTCGTTCATGCCGTCGCTGGCCAAGATCGTGGCGGCGCTGAACCAGAACGTCGTGAAGCTGGAAACCTCCGGCGCGCTCACCGGTCTGGAACGCCAGGTCATCGGCATGCTGCACAAGCTGGTCTTCGCGCGCGACGGCGGCTTCTACGCGCAGTGGCTGCACAACCCCGAGCATTCGCTTGGCGCGTTCTGCGCAGGCGGCACCACGGCCAACCTGGCGGCGCTCTGGGCCAGCCGCAACAACGTGCTGCGCGCACGCGACGGCTTCCCGGGCATCCACAGTGCGGGCCTGGTGGCGGCGCTGCGCCACTACGGCTACGACGGGCTGGCGATCGTGGTGTCCGAACGCGGCCACTATTCGCTGCGCAAGGCCGCCGACGTGCTGGGGATCGGCCGCGACAACCTGGTGCCGGTGGCGGTCGATGGCGATGGCCGCATGCGGATCGACAAGCTCCGCGAAACGCTCGCGGACCTGAAGGCGCGCAATGTCCGCACGATGGCCATTGTCGGCATCGCCGGATCGACCGAGACCGGCGCAGTGGATCCGCTGGATGCGATGGCCGACGTGGCGCACGAAGCTGGCTGCCACTTCCACGTCGATGCCGCCTGGGGCGGCGCCACCTTGCTGTCCGAGCGCGAGCGGGGGCGCTTTGCCGGCATCGAACGGGCCGATTCCGTGGTGATCGACGCGCACAAGCAGTTCTACGTGCCGATGGGCGCCGGCATGGTGCTGTTCCGCGATCCGGCCTGGACGCAGGAGATCATCCAGCACGCGAACTACATCGTGCGCAAGGGTTCGGTTGACCTGGGTCGCCACACGCTGGAAGGCTCGCGCGGCGCGGCCGCCGTGATGCTCTATGCCAACCTGCACCTGCTGGGACGCAAGGGCCTGGCCAGGCTGATCGACACCGGCATCGACAACGCGAAGTTCTTTGCCGGACTGATCGCGCAGCAGCCCGATTTCGAACTCGACAGCCGGCCACAGCTTTGCATCCTGACGTACCGCTACGTGCCCGAAGCCGTGCGCGCGGCGCTGCTGTCGGCGTCCACCCCGGCGCAGAAGCGCGAGCAGATCCAGCAGGCGCTGGACGCGCTGACCATCAGCATCCAGGAGATGCAGCGCGACGCCGGGCGGTCATTCGTGTCGCGCACGCAGCTGACATCGTCGCAATGGGGCGGCAGGGCCATCGCGGTGTTCCGCGTGGTGCTGGCCAACCCCGATACGACGCACGACATCCTGCGCGGCGTACTGGCCGAACAGCGCACGCTGGCCGCGCAGAGCCCGATGCTGGCGCCGTTGATGGCGCTGGTCTGAGCCTTCGGGCAACCGCCGCTACGGCTGGCCCAGATACGTTGCGAGGGCCCGGGCCCGGCGGCGGGGCCCTTGCGCCGCCCCAAAGCAAAAAGCCGCAATCCCGTGAAGGACTGCGGCTTTTTAAATAGATGGTGGCGAATCAGGGATTCGAACCCCGGACCTGCGGATTATGATTCCGTCGCTCTAACCGACTGAGCTAATTCGCCAACGAAGATCGAAATTATACCTTCGGTTTTCGGCCTGTCAACACCTTTGTGACAATTTTCTGCAAGCTTCGGCGGTCGCCCAAAAAAATGGCAGACCCGAGGGTCTGCCTGGAAGGAGCGGCTGGCCGGTAGGCCAGCCATCCTGAGCGAGGGTTACCGGTTGTATCCCTCCGGTGAATGCCTGGATTGCCCGGTCGTTGTCGTATGTGTCGTGCGGCCGTTCAGTCGTTGGCGTAGATGTCCACGTCCTTGGTCTCGCGGACGAACAGCGCACCCAGCACGAAGGTCATGGCGGCGATGATGATCGGGTACCAGAGGCCGTAGTAGATATTGCCGTTCTGGGCCACCAGCGCGAACGAGATGGTCGGCAGCAGGCCGCCGAACCAGCCGTTGCCGATGTGATACGGCAGCGACATCGACGAATAGCGGATGCGGGTCGGGAACATTTCCACCAGCATGGCCGCGATCGGGCCGTACACCATCGTGACGTAGATGACCAGGATGACCAGGATCACCAGGACCATGATCGTGTTCATCTGGGCCGGGTCGGCCTTGGTCGGGTAGCCGTGCGCCGTCATCTCGCCGCTGACCGACTTCTTGAAATCGGCGATCTGCTTCTTGCTGGCGTCGTCGAACGTGCCGTTGGCCACCGTGGCGTCGAAGGCCTTGATCTCCTTGTCGCCGATCTTGACCGAAGCCACGGTACCGGCCGGGGCGTTCACCACCTCATAGCTGGCCGATGCCTGGGCCAGCGTACGCTTGACGATGTCGCACGAGCTGCGGAAGTCGATCTCGCGGGCGATCGGGCTGCCCTGGAACGAGCAGGTGGCCGGGTCGGCCGTCACCACGATCTGGGCCGACTGCTGGGCACGCTCCAGCGCCGGGTTGGCGTAGTGGGTCATCGCCTTGAACAGCGGGAAGTAGGTCAGCACGGCCAGGGCGCAGCCCAGCATGATGATCCACTTGCGGCCGATCTTGTCCGACAGCGAGCCGAAGAAGATGAAGAACGGCGTGCCGATCACCAGCGCGCCGGCGATCAGCAGGTTGGCCGTCTTGGCATCGACCTTCAGCACCTGGGTCAGGAAGAACAGCGAGTAGAACTGGCCCGTGTACCAGACCACGGCCTGGCCGGCGGTCAGGCCCACCAGTGCCAGGATCACGATCTTCAGGTTGCGCCATTGGCCGAAGGCTTCGGTCAGCGGCGCCTTCGACGTCTTGCCCTCGGCCTTCATCTTCTGGAAGGCCGGCGACTCGCTCATCGACAGGCGGATGTACACCGACATGGCCAGCAGCAGGATCGAGACCAGGAACGGGATACGCCAGCCCCATGCGTCGAAGTTCGGGCCGGTGGCTTCGCGAACCAGCAGGATCACGATCAGGGACAGGAACAGGCCCAGCGTGGCCGTGGTCTGGATCCATGCCGTGTAGGCGCCGCGCTTGCCGTGCGGCGCGTGTTCGGCCACATAGGTGGCCGCGCCGCCGTACTCGCCGCCCAGTGCCAGGCCCTGCAGCATGCGCAATGCGATCAGGATGATCGGGGCGGCCCAGCCGATGGTGGCGTAACCGGGCAGCAGGCCGACGATGAACGTCGACAGGCCCATGATCAGGATGGTCACCAGGAAGGTGTACTTGCGGCCGATCATGTCGCCGAGGCGGCCGAACACCAGTGCCCCGAACGGCCGCACGATGAAGCCCGCGGCAAAGGCCAGCAGCGCGAAGATGAATGCCGACGTCGGGTCCAGGCCGGCGAAGAACTGCTTGGCGATGACCGCCGCCAGCGAACCGTACAGGTAAAAGTCGTACCACTCGAATACCGTGCCGAGGGAAGAGGCCAGAATGACCTTTTTCTCTTCCTTCGTCATCGGCGCATTGTGGGCCGCAGGTACGGTCCCCACGTTTTGCGCGTTTGCCATGTGTTGTCTCCTCCGTTTCCGTTCTTCCGTCGAAAATCTTCAGGTCCCCGGCGTCAGGCCCGTGTACGTGTGCACGTACCGGCCCATTGCGCCAAGGTTGGAACGATTGTGGGAGGCGAAACTTACTGAGTTCTGACAGATCCGGGGCAAACCGGGTGGAATCGGTCGGGGTATACGCTAGGCAAACCGGGCCGATGTGCGGCCCGGCGCGTGCTGCATTGCGAGGCATTCCGGGCGCCGGTCGCCAGCCGCCGGGCCGGGACGCCGTCTTGCGCCGCAGCAAAGGGCGCGGCCCGAGAGGAAACCCTTAGAAGGGGGCGTGGCGCGGTTTGCCGCCGGCGTCGTCAGGGTCGGCGGGGGGGCGCCGGATGGGTTTCGATGCCGGCGTCGATGCCGGCGTCCGTGCGGGCCAGTTCGTGCTCGCGGGCGTGCATCTCGTCGTCGGCGCGATTCATGCGCCAGGCGTACAGCGCGGCCATCAGCACGTAAAGAATCAGCGATCCCTGCGCGGCCATCCAGAACGAAAAGGGCCAGCCCATGAAGTCGAAGCGCAGTTCGCGCGCGAACCAGCTTACGCCGAACGTGATCAGGAACCAGGCCGCCAGCAGCCCCACGATCCATCGCACGTTGTGGTGCCAGGCGCGCCGTTCGAGCGGCGTCATCCGGTCGCGGGGCGTTTTCCTGCTCATGCCGGATTCTCGTCGGGGGCGAGCCGGCGCAGCGTGATGCGCAGGCGCGCGCCGGCCAGCCGCGGGGACGCCTGGTACACGTTGTCGTCGATGGCGACTTCGCCGCCATGCTGCTGCACGATTTCGCGCACGATGGCCAGCCCCAGCCCGCTGCCCTCGGTGTTGGTGCCCAGCACCCGGTAGAAGCGTTCCATCACCCGTTCGCGCTCGGCCGGCGCGATGCCCGGCCCGGTGTCTTCCACGTCCAGGTACGCGAACGGCTCGAAGGCGTCGCTGGCCACGCGGACGGTGGCATGGCCGCCGGCCGGCGTGTAGCGGATGGCGTTGTCCACGAGGTTGTTGAGCATTTCGGTCAGCATCAGGCGGTTGCCGGTGATCATGACCGGGTGATCGTCGGCTTCCAGCCCCAGGTCGATGTTGCGGGCCCATGCCTGCGGCAGCCAGTCCTTGACCACGTCGCGAGCCAGTGCGGCAAGGTCCAGCGGCGCCATGCCGCCGGCGCCCGCCAGGTTTTCCATGCGCGCCAGCGACAGCAGCTGCGTCACCAGGTGCGCCGTGCGCTCCGAACTGCCGGCGATCTGCGCCAGCGACCGCCGCAGTTCCTCGGGCGACTGCTCGCGCTGCGCCAGTTCGGCCTGCATGCGCAGGCCCGCCAGCGGGGTCTTCATCTGGTGCGCGGCATCGGCAATGAAACGCTTCTGTGTCTGCACGGACTGGTCGAGCTGGGCCAGCAGGTCGTTGAACGACGCCACCAGCGGCGTGATCTCCTGCGGCGCCGCGCGTTCGTCGATCGGGCTCGTATCGCCAGGGTTGCGCGAGCGGATGCGCTGCTGGATGGCCGTCAGCGGCGCCAGCCCGCGCGTGAGCCCGAACCACACCAGCACCACGGCCAGCGGCAGGATCACGAACTGCGGCAGGATCACCCCCTTGATGATCTCGTTGGCCAGGCGGGCACGCTTGTCCAGTGTCTCGGCCACCTGCACCAGCACCGGCTGGTTGCCGCCGACGTTTTTCAGATCGACATAGGTATAAGCCACGCGCACATCGTTACCGGCCACGCGGTCGTCGCGCATCGACACCAGCCCGGCATGGCCCTGTTCTTCTTCGGACGGCAGCGGCAGGTCGTGGTCGCCGGCCACGTACTCGCCGCGCTTGCCCACCACCTGGTAATAGATGTTGTCGGTCTCGTCGGCGCGCAGGATCTCGCGCGCCGACAGCGGCAGCTGCAGCGTCACGCGTCCGTTCACTTCGCGCACCTGCTGCGACAGCACGATGGCGCTGGCCTCCAGCGCGCGGTCGAACGGCCCGTTGGCGATCGACTTGGCCACCAGGTACGTGACCGCGATGCTCATCGGCCAGAGCAGCAGCAGCGGCGCCAGCATCCAGTCCAGGATCTCGCCGAACAGCGATCGCGGGGCGGGATGGGCCGAGGTTTCCTCGAGATGGGGCAGGGCGTCCGCCAGCGCCGAATCGTCGGCGGCGGCATCGGCCAGCGTGGGGCGCGCGGCCTCGGGCAGCGGGGCGGCGCCTGCGGCGGGATGGCGTCGCCAGGGCAGGCGCAGCAGGCTCATGGGCGGTTTGCGTCAGCCGTGGGTGGCCATGGCCGGCTGGAATTTCTCCAGGCAGTAGCCCAGGCCGCGCACGGTGGCAATGCGGATGCCGCCCACCTCGATCTTCTTGCGCAGGCGGTGCACGTAGACTTCGATGGCGTTGTTGCTGACTTCGTCGCCCCATTCGCACAGGTGGTCGACGAGCTGTTCCTTCGACACCAGCCGGCCGCTGCGCGTGAGCAGGATTTCGAGCAGGCCGATCTCGCGCGCCGACAGGTCCAGCATCTGGTCGTTCAGGAAGGCGATGCGGCCGACCTGGTCGAAGGCCAGCGGGCCGTGGCGCATCAGCGTGGCGCCACCGCCGGCGCCGCGCCGCACCAGCGCACGCACGCGTGCCTCCAGCTCGGACAGCGCAAAAGGCTTGGCCATGTAGTCGTCGGCGCCCAGGTCCAGCCCCTTGACGCGCTCGTCCACGCCGTCGGCCGCGGTCAGGATCATCACAGGCAGCATCGCGCCGCGCGCCCGCAGCCGCTTGAGCACCTCCAGCCCGGGCATGCGGGGCAGGCCAAGGTCCAGGATCAGCAGGTCGAAACTCTGCGTGGAAAGGGCCGAGTCGGCTTCCACGCCGTTGGCGACGTGATCGACGGCATAGCCGGAATGGCGCAACGACCGTGTCAGGCCGTCTGCCAGCACGTCGTCATCTTCGGCGATCAGAATCCGCATGGTTTGTCTCCACCCTTGTCACCTTTTTTGTGCCGCATCGCCCGCCGCCGGTTTGCGGTGCCGGTGGGGCTTGCCAAGCATACTGTTTTTTTATACAGTACCCGACATTCCGCGCGAGTCGTCCCGGAAGGGACTGCGCAGGGCCGGGACTGGCGAGTCCAGGCGCCAAAAGCCTTCGAAAGCCCCCCGAAATCCATCGGAAAAGGCTTGAAAAGCAGGCGCCACGCCGCATGCGGCCTATTTATACACCAATTGACCACCCATTGACTGAAGGACGACCATGGACGACAAGAAGGCCGGCGCCGGCGTAAGTGCTGAGAAGCAGAAGGCGCTTGCCGCCGCGCTCTCCCAGATCGAAAAGCAGTTCGGCAAGGGTTCGATCATGCGCCTGGGCGATGGCGACGTCGAACAGGATATCCAGGTGGTGTCCACCGGATCGCTGGGCCTGGACATCGCGCTGGGCGTCGGCGGCCTGCCGCGCGGCCGCGTGGTCGAGATCTATGGTCCGGAATCGTCGGGCAAGACCACGCTGACGCTGCAGGTCGTTGCCGAAATGCAGAAGCTGGGCGGCACCTGCGCGTTCATCGACGCGGAACACGCGCTCGACGTGCAGTACGCCGGCAAGCTGGGCGTGGACGTGGGCAACCTGCTGATCTCCCAGCCCGACACCGGCGAGCAGGCCCTGGAAATCACCGACGCACTGGTGCGCTCGGGCTCGATCGACCTGATCGTGATCGACTCGGTGGCCGCGCTGGTGCCGAAGGCCGAAATCGAAGGCGAGATGGGCGATTCGCTGCCGGGTCTGCAGGCCCGCCTGATGAGCCAGGCACTGCGCAAGCTGACCGGCACCATCAAGCGTACCAACTGCCTGGTGATCTTCATCAACCAGATCCGCATGAAGATCGGTGTGATGTTTGGATCGCCTGAAACCACGACCGGCGGTAACGCGCTGAAGTTCTACGCCTCGGTGCGTCTGGACATCCGCCGTATCGGCTCGATCAAGAAGGGCGACGAAGTGGTCGGCAACGAGACCAAGGTCAAGGTCGTCAAGAACAAGGTTTCGCCGCCGTTCCGCGAGGCGTTCTTCGACATCCTCTACGGCCAGGGAATCTCGCGCCAGGGCGAGATCATCGACCTGGGCGTGGACGCCAAGATCGTCGAGAAGTCGGGCGCGTGGTACAGCTACAACGGCGACAAGATCGGGCAGGGCAAGGACAACGCGCGTGAATACCTGCGCGAGAATCCGGACATCGCCGCCGAGATCGAAAACAAGGTGCGTGCGGCGCTGGGCGTGGCCCCGACGAACACCGCGCTGGGCGCGCCGGCCGAGATCGAAGACTGAGGTTGACGCCTGCCGGCAACAACAAGCCGTCGCATGACAGTGCGGCGGCTTTTTTGTTTTTCGTCCCCCCTCCTTGCCCCCCAAACGCTCTCCTGATTCCTGATGGCCGGAACCCGTCCCCCGCTTTCCCTCAAGGCCCGCGCCGTCGGCTATCTCTCGCGCCGCGAGCACAGTCGCGTCGAACTGGCGCGCAAGCTGGCGCCCCATGCCGAATCGGCCGAAGAAGTGGAGGCCTTGCTCGATGCGCTGGAGCGCGAAAACTGGCTGTCGAATGATCGCTTCGTCGATAGCCTGGTCCACCGACGCGCCAGCCGGTATGGCGCAGCCCGGGTGATGCAGGAGGCGAAGACCCACCAGCTTGGTAACGACCAACTGCGGGAACTTCAGGACCGGCTGCGCGATACCGAAGTGGAACGGGCCGCCGAGGTGTGGCGCAAGCGGTTTGGTGTGCCGCCTGATTCACCCGAAGCGCGGGCCAAGCAGATCCGGTTCATGATGGCCCGGGGCTTCTCGCGCAGCGTGATCGGCAAGATCATCCGGGGCGCCGAGGACGGGTACGAGAGCGAGTAGCGGCAGCAGTACCGACGGCGAGCCACGGCGGGCACCTACGCCGGGTGGCCATCTGCATACCTGCGTACGCATAAGGGGTATTCGGACTGGCGTCAAGCAAGTTGTCGTACCACTGATGCAACGCAGCGCCGTGCCGTGTCCGCAGCCGGAAACCCAGGTGTGAGGCCGGTTTGCCGCCATTGTCGTTGCAACAATCAGGGCCGGACAGACTGTCGCGCAGGATGTTCCCGGTCAAAGCAGCGCGGCATGTTAAACTCCATGGGTTACCCGGCCCAGACGGCCGTCCGGCATGCGCCGGGCCGTCCGGACGGAAGAGAAGCCGCGAAGTTTGCCGTAGCGAACCCCGCGCAAGTACTGCCTCCGAATTCCGCCACGTTCAGCCTGCCGCTTCAGCCCCGCAGTCATGCCGCTTTCCCCGCCCGTCAACCGTGCCTTGCGTCATCGCCGTGCCATCACGGCCGAAGCGTATTTGCGGGATGACGGCCTGTGGGACATCGAGGCGCGCCTGACCGACACGAAGCCGCGCGATATCGAACTGGCCGGCAACCGCATCCGCCCGGAAGGCCAGCCGTTGCACGACCTCTGGCTGCGCGTGACGATCGATCTGCGCCTGAATATCGTGGACGCCGAGGCGTGTTCGGACTGGGTGCCTTATCCGACGCATTGCGACACGATCGGCCCGGCCTACCGCCAGTTGATCGGCCTGAACCTGACAAAGGGGTTCCGCAAGGCCGTGCGCGACCGGCTGGGCCATGTAGCCGGCTGCACCCATCTCACCGAACTGGCCGGCGTGCTGCCGACCGCCGCCATCCAGGCCTTCGCGGGCGATGTGTTCAAGATTCGCGACGGCGCCGACGACCCCAATCCCGAACCGCCGATGCAGCTTCATGGATGCCACGCGCTCCATTTCGAGGGCGAGGTGGTTCGCCAGTTTTACCCGCGCTGGTATGGTCACCAGCCGAAACCGAAAGCCGGCGCTGCGGCGTCGTCCCCCCAGACCGCGTCACGCGCCGATGCCCCCGCATCAGGTGGCGAAGACACCCTGGCCCACCGGCCCAACGGTACGTCGGGCTGACCGTCACGGTCGGCCCAAGGAAACAGGCGCAAGCCCTTCGTCTCCAACTATTTTTCCAATCCCTTTACGCCTACCCGAAAGGAAACACGCATGAATATCCATGAGTATCAAGGCAAGGAAATCCTGCGCAAATACAATGTGCCGGTTCCGCGCGGCATCCCGGCTTTCTCGGTCGAAGAGGCCCTGAAGGCGGCTGAACAGCTCGGCGGCCCGGTGTGGGTTGTCAAGGCACAGATCCACGCAGGCGGCCGCGGCAAGGGCGGCGGCGTGAAGGTGGCCAAGAGCATCGACGAGGTGAAGACCTACGCCAGCAACATCCTCGGCATGACGCTGGTGACGCACCAGACCGGCCCGGAAGGCAAGAAGGTCAACCGCCTGCTGATCGAAGAAGGCGCCGACATCAAGAAGGAACTGTACGTGTCGCTGGTGGTGGACCGCGTGTCGCAGAAGGTGGCCCTGATGGCATCGAGCGAAGGCGGCATGGACATCGAGGAAGTCGCTGCCCACACCCCGGAAAAGATCCACACGCTGATCGTTGATCCGGCCGAAGGCCTGAAGGACGCTGACGCCGACGACATCGCCCGCAAGATCGGCGTGCCCGACGCCAGCATCGCCCAGGCTCGCCAGGCACTGCAAGGCCTGTACAAGGCGTTCTGGGAAACCGACGCTTCGCTGGCCGAAATCAACCCGCTGATCCTGACCGGCGACGGCAAGGTCATCGCCCTGGACGCCAAGTTCAACTTCGACTCGAACGCACTGTTCCGTCACCCGGAAATCGTCGCGTACCGTGATCTGGACGAAGAAGACGCCAACGAAATCGAAGCCTCGCAGTTCGACCTGGCCTACATCTCGCTGGACGGCAACATCGGCTGCCTGGTGAACGGCGCCGGTCTGGCCATGGCCACGATGGACACCATCAAGCTGTTCGGCGGCGAGCCGGCCAACTTCCTGGACGTTGGCGGCGGCGCCACGACCGAGAAGGTGACCGAAGCCTTCAAGCTGATGCTGAAGAACCCGAATGTGCAGGCCATCCTGGTCAACATCTTCGGCGGCATCATGCGCTGCGACGTGATCGCCGAAGGCGTGATCACCGCGTCGAAGGCCGTGCAACTGGGCGTGCCGCTGGTCGTCCGCATGAAGGGCACGAACGAAGAGCTGGGCCGCAAGATGCTGGCTGAGTCGGGTCTGCCGATCATTTCGGCCGACACGATGGAAGAAGCCGCCCAGAAGGTCGTGGCCGCTGTCGCTGGCAAGTAAGGACAACTTTCGTTGCCGCCTGGCCGCAGCCGGGCGGGGCGACTAAAAGGACTAGCAAATGAGCATTCTGATCAACAAGGACACCAAGGTCATCACCCAGGGCATCACCGGCAAGACCGGCCAGTTCCACACCCGTGGCTGCCGCGACTATGCCAACGGCAAGAACGCGTTCGTTGCCGGCGTGAACCCGAAGAAGGCCGGCGAAGACTTCGAAGGCATTCCTATCTACGCCAGCGTGAAGGACGCCAAGGCACAGACCGGCGCCACCGTGTCGGTGATCTACGTGCCGCCCGCAGGCGCAGCTGCCGCCATCTGGGAAGCCGTTGACGCCGACCTGGACCTGGTGGTCTGCATCACCGAAGGCATCCCCGTCCGCGACATGATGGAAGTCAAGGACAAGATGCGCAAGCAGAACAAGAAGACGCTGCTGCTGGGACCGAACTGCCCGGGCCTGATCACGCCGGACGAGATCAAGATCGGCATCATGCCGGGTCACATCCACAAGAAGGGCCGCATCGGCGTGGTGTCGCGCTCGGGCACGCTGACGTACGAAGCCGTGGGCCAGCTGACCGCGCTGGGCCTGGGCCAGTCGTCGGCCGTGGGCATTGGTGGCGACCCCATCAACGGCCTGAAGCACATCGACGTGATGAAGATGTTCAACGACGATCCGGATACGGACGCCGTGGTCATGATCGGTGAGATCGGTGGTCCGGACGAAGCCAACGCGGCTTACTGGATCAAGGAAAACATGAAGAAGCCCGTGGTTGGCTTCATCGCTGGCGTGACCGCGCCTCCGGGCAAGCGCATGGGCCACGCCGGCGCGCTGATCTCGGGCGGTGCCGATACTGCCCAGGCCAAGCTGGAAATCATGGAAGCCTGCGGTATCAAGGTCACCAAGAACCCGTCGGAAATGGGCCGTCTGCTGAAGGCAATGCTGTAAGCAGCCAGCAGCCAATGCCGTGCCTGTGCCAGTCCGGCACATTGCACGGCATGCCGTACCTGCGGGGCGTGGGAGTCGACATGACGCCTCGCGCACCGCGATTCATTGCCCCCGTCCTTGTGGCGGGGGCAATGTCGTTCTGGCGTGGCAATGTCCTAGGGTATATCCCGAGACATGAACCACCCCGGTTGAAACCGAATCGAAAGGTTCGTACGATAAATCTTCATGTCTGGTAGTTCAGACATCCGAAAGTCCGCAGTCGGCCGCCTCCGGCAGCTTCGGCGGGCACGGAACATAACTTTGGAATTTCGAGGAGTCTAGCCGTGGAATTGTTGTCCAGCAGCACGTTCTGGATTGCGCTGGGGTCGATCATCCTGACCAATATCGTCCTGTCGGGCGATAACGCCGTGGTGATCGCGCTCGCATCCCGCAACCTGCCCCCCGCCCAGCAGAAGAAGGCCATTTTCTGGGGTAGCGCCGCCGCCATCATCATGCGCGTGGTGCTGACCGTGGCAGCCGTCAAGCTGCTGAGCCTGCCGTACCTGAAGATCGTGGGCGCCGTCCTGCTGGTCTACATCGGCGTGCAACTGCTGACTGGCGACGACGACGAAGAAGGTCATGACGCCAAGGACAACATCTGGGCCGCGATCCGCACGATCCTGATCGCCGACCTGGTCATGTCGCTGGACAACGTGGTGGCCGTGGCCGCCGCCGCGCAGAAGGGCCCCGAGGGCAGCCAGCTGATGCTGCTGATCATCGGCCTGGGCCTGTCGATTCCGCTGATTGTCTTCGGCAGCACGCTGCTGCTGAAGGTGATGGAGCGTTTCCCGATCATCATCGTGCTGGGCGCCGCGCTGCTGGGCTACCTGGCTGGCGAAATGCTGGTCAGCGATCCGGTGGATGCCGAATGGTTCCAGGTGCACGTGCCGCATGCGCATCTGGTGTTCGGCGTGATCGGCGCCGTGCTGGTCGTGCTGATCGGCAAGCTGATGCGCCGCAGAAGCGCACAGACCGCCTGACGATTGCATCGGGCAGTACAGAAAGTCGTATCGCGAGCCTGAAACGGGCGACCCCATGCGGGTCGCCCGTTTTGTTTTTACAACACCCGAATTGCAGCATCCGCGCCACGGACTCCTGCGGATTTCCAAACAATTCCCACATTTCTGTAGGAATTGTCCGAGGTCATTGGTGCCTCGCCAGCGTTCTTCCGATCATGACCCCGGTCACGCGCCACAGGCCTTCGGGCACGCGGCACGTGGCTGAACTTCCAATCCAACACGTCGGCTCGACGACGAAAACGAAAGGGTCAATATGCAACGCACACTCAACGCCATCCATCGCGGTTCGCACCGCACCAGCCGCCTCGCCGCGCCCGCATCGCAACAAGGCTTCACGCTGATCGAACTGATGATCGTGGTGGCGATCATCGGCATCCTCGCCGGTATCGCGGTGCCGCAGTACCAGGACTACGTGGCGCGCTCGCAGTTTTCCGAAGGGGTCAATCTGGCATCGGGCCAGAAGGCGCCGGTGACCGAGGCGTTTTCCAACACGGGCAGCTGCCCCAACAACACCAGTGGCGCCGCCAGTGGCATTCCCGTTTCAACGTCCATTTCCGGTAGTTACATCGACAGCGTGCAGGTCGGCGGCACCGCGACCGAAGCGGGCGGCTGCACGATTACCGCGAACTTCAAGGATAGTGGTATCGCCAAAGGCCTGACCGGCAAGTACGTGACGCTGACGATGGGCAACGCCGACAAGGGCTCGGTGACGTGGAAGTGCGAATCGTCGGCCGACAAGAAGTACCTGCCGCAAGCGTGCACGCAGCTCGCTAAGTCGACAGCTGGCTGAGCGTCTGGCTTGCATGCAGCGCCCGTGGCGGCTAGCGGTGCCAGCCCCGAAGGCGGCTCGGAGCGATCCGAGCCGCCTCTCGGAAAAGGCTGGCCGTGGCAATACGTAACATGTTTATCGCGCCTGCCCGCAATTGCGACATTGCCTGCCGCTTTGCCCTGTATCAATCCGTAGGCGCCGTCACTCCCCCGAAGATTGCCGTGCCGATTGCCCTGGAGGCTGTCGGCGCAAGGCCATTCCAACAACTTCTTCAGAAGGGGGTCAACATGCACTACCAACATGGTCGCCAAGCCGGCTTCACGCTCATCGAACTGATGATCGTGGTCGCAATCATCGGCATTCTGGCGGCGATTGCCATTCCGCAGTACTAGGACTACATCGCACGGGCGCAGGTGTCCGAAGGGCTGACGCTGGCGTCGGGACAGAAGGCGTCGGTCACGGAAACGTTCTCGCAAACCGGGACTTGCCCGAACAATGCAACCGCGATGGCCAATGGCATTCCGGCTGCAGCCGATATCAATGGCAAGTATGTGGAGCGCGTGAATGTTGGCGGGACGGCCAATGACAGCGGCAACTGCACCATCATCTCCACATTCCGGCAGAACGGAGTTTCCAAGGAACTGAAAGGCAAGGCCATGACGCTGATGATGGACAATGCCGACAAAGGTTCCATCAAGTGGATATGCTCGGCAGACAAGATCGCGCAGCGTTTCCTGCCGCAGGCATGCACAGGGGAAGTCAAGAAGTCCTGATCTGGACGCTATCGTCGGCATCGCGGGTCGAACGTTCCCAATCGGACCTTCGTCCCGCAGCGTGTGTATCTGAGCGGTTCTGCCCCATCGGCGCAGGCCGCCACGCTATCATGGCGCCTTTGCCCCCTTGAGCCCCTGCGCGCATGCCGCTGCACCGAGCCACGCTTCCCGCGACGGCGATTGTCGTCGCCTTTACCCTTCCATTTCTGGTGTCGCGGCATACCCTGCCGCTGGCGACCTTCTTTGGCGAATGGACGGCGGCGCTGCTCGGCGTGGCGCTAGTGGCCGTGCTGGCCCTGGTGCGCGTCGATGTGTCGGGCTCGCGGCCACGCAAGGCGTTTCCGTGGGTGGCGGCGTTCCCGCTCTGGCTGATGGCGACCACGGTGCTGCAGGCGGCCTCGGGCATGGCCGATGTCTCCGGCAGCCGTCTGACCACGCAGCTGGTGCTGGGGCTGGGCACGGCCGTGATGCTTGGCGCCTGGCGCATGGGGCAGGCGTCGTCGGTGGATCGCCGGGCCAGCATCGTCGATGCGCTGGCCATCGCCTTTCTGGTGGCCGGGCTGCTTGGCACGCTGGCGCAGTGGATACAGGTCTTCCATCTGGAGGACCAGGCGTTCGGGCTCGTCTCGGAATATTTCTATGACACCAATCGCCGGCTCTGGGGCAACCTGAACCAGCCCAATCATCAGGCGACGCTCAACGGGCTGGCGCTGGCCGCCGCCATCTGGCTGGCGACGCGCAGCTGGCTGCAGTTTCCGTCGTGGCTGGTGGCGACGATGCTGCTGGAAAGCGGCATCGTGCTCTCCGGGTCGCGGACCGGCCTGGTACATGTCGGGCTGACTGCGGTCTACGCATTGCTGGCGGCCGCCATGGCGCGCGGTACGCCGCGCGGCGCCAGCCCGATGCACCGGGCGCCCGGCCTGGTCGCCGCTGCCGTGCTGCTGGTCGTGGGCATCGTTGCGCTGCAGTCGGCCATCAAGATGGCGGGGCAGGCGTTCGACTGGCGGCTGTTCGATACCGTGTCGCAGTTGCAGTCGGGCAATCAGATCTCGTATCGCGGCGCGCTGTGGTCCCAGGCGCTGGCGATGTTTCACGCGCATCCGTGGCTCGGGGTCGGCTACGGCGAATTCGGCTGGGCGCAGTTCCAGGTGGCATCGCAAGTGCAGGTCGTCGCGGAAATGTCGCTGCATGCACACAATGCGATGCTCGATCTGCTGGCCAAGACGGGCGCGGTCGGCACGGTGGGGGTTGTCGTGGTGCTGGCGGCCTGGTTCTGGCGCGTGATCCGCGACCGTGTCTGGCGCGGCACCCCCGCCGAGCGAAGCATGGCGGTGCCGGTCCTGGTCTGGCTGGCCATGCTCGTGGCGCATTCGATGCTGGAGTATCCGCTGCACTATCTGTACTTCTTCCTGCCGTTCTGCTTTCTGCTGGCCTGGCTGGAACCGTCGGGCTTCGGCCGCCCATGGCCTCGGGCCGGCGCGATGCTGGCGAGCCTGGCGTTCGTGGCGGTGTCGGCGGTGGCGCTTGTCACGCTGTGGCAGGACTACAAGCGTGTCGAGGCGCGCGAATACGCGAGTGAAGCGCATCGCGATGCCTTGCCGATGCCCCGTGTCTGGTTCCGTCAGCATGCGGCATCCGACGTCGCCGAGCAGGCGGCCATCACCCCCGATCGCGCAGCCGGCTTGCTGCCGGCCCATATCGACGCGCTACACCTGCTGCCCACGCCCAACCTGATCCGCCGCACTGCGTGGCTGCTTGCGCTGACTGGCGAGCAGGACCGGGCACGGCTCTGGATGGAGCGCCTGCGCTATTACTATCAAGGGGATGAGGCGGCACAGTTTGGCGTGCTGTCGCGCGACTGCGATGCACTGGGCGCCGATCGCCGGCCGCGCGAATTCTGCGCGTGGGTCCGCCTGCGTGCCCAGCGCGGTCAGCACCGGGCGACGCAGGACAAGACACAGGACACGAAACAGGACAACTAAGGCAGGAATCAGCGTACGTAGCCCGGCGGAGGCGGGGGCGGATAGTACGGCTGGTAGTTGGACGGCGGCATCGCGGCGCGCGCCGGCGGCTGTGCCGTCACCATTTGTCCATAGACCGGCACGCGATTGCCGCTGGCGTACATGCACTGGACATAGGCAGCGTCATAGGCGCGCTGCGAGCCGTATCCGGCGTTGTACGAATTGCCGGCCCCCACTGCGGAGCCGGTCAGCAAGCCGACACCGGCACCCACGGCGGCGCCCTCGCCGCCACCAAACGCCGCACCTGCCGCCGCGCCCAGCGCCGTGCCCACCACGGCGCTGCCCACGGCGGCTGTGTTGGCGTTCTGCTGCGGCGTGGTGCCGCCCACCTGCCCGAAAGCGAACTGCCGGCAGTTGTAGTCGTCGCCGCGGAACTGGTCGAACGTCTTGTTGGTGCCCGGCAGCGCCATCACGCTCGGGCCTGACGGCATCACCGCGCAGGCGCCGAGGCCCAGCGACGCGGCCATCAGCAGACTTAGCGAACGCAATCTCATGAGGTGGCTCCAGGAGCAGGGACGGGGGCAGCGGACGACGGCGCATGGGGCTGCTCGCGCTGCCAGCCGCCCGGGCATTCCTTCACATACGGGAAATAGCCTTCGGGCCGGGCGCAGTGATACCACCACGCGTTCGGCGACGACCCATCGGTGATGGTGGGATTGCCGTCGCTGCCCTGTTCGATGTATTGCGGCGGTTCCGCCGGAGGCGCCGCCACGACGGCAGGCGCAGGATAGTAACCAGGGTAGTAGCCCGGTGCGTAATACGGTCCATACGGATACCAGCCGGGGCTCCATCCCGGCCCCCATCCCCAGCCCGGGCCCACGTAGACACCTACGCCCACGCGTCCATGCCCGTGGCCGCCACGGTAATACCCATGGGCCAGCGACGTGGTGCTGTACCCTGCCGCGCCCATCGCGGCCAATGCCAGAACGATCTGGCAGAGCTTGCGCCCGTTCATGATGTGTACCTCGAGTTCCTGCCTGTGCTTAACGTCCGAACCTGGCGCCCGGACGACTGGCGGCAACCGCCATGTCTTGCATTGAATATCAATTTGCCGCCGGCAGGGGCATTTCGGCGCATCCGGAAATGTGGCGTTACCTTTATTACGGGCGGGACGAAGTCAGCGAACGCAGCGGCACGGGCGCACGACCAAGGCGCGACACCGCCGACTTATGCGGCCACCCAATCCCCCGACTTCCCGCCGTGCTTTTCCAGCAACTTGACGTTGCCCATCACCATGCCCCGGTCCACTGCCTTGCACATGTCGTAGATGGTGAGTAGCGCCACCTGCACGCCGGTCAGGGCTTCCATTTCCACGCCGGTCTGGCCGTGTGTTTCGGTGCGCACCACGCAGGCAATGGTGGAGCTGGGTTCGTCGAGCGCGAAATCGACGGCCACGCGGGTCAGGCCGATGGGGTGGCACAGCGGAATCAGGTCGGCCGTACGCTTGGTGGCCATGATGGCCGCCACGCGGGCAATGCCGAGCACGTCGCCTTTTTTGGCCGTGCCGTCGCGGACCAGCGCGAACGTTTCGGGCAGCATCGTGATCGTGCCGGTGGCCACGGCCACGCGATGCGTGCTGGTCTTGTTGCCGACGTCGACCATGTGGGCCTGGCCGGCGGTGTCGAAGTGGGTGAGCTGACTCATGGGCGGCGAAGGAAGATAAGCGAAAAGGTGGGCGGGCAGCCTGATCGCACCGGGCCGGAACGTGGCGCAACATAACGGCGGCCCGCGCTGGGGCCAGCCCGATGGGAACGGCTTGCAGAGGCCGCTATCATAGCAACATGCCCAAGACTTCATGGCCTCGCCGCCTGCCCGTCCGGTCGAGTGCCCGCGCCCCGGCGCCCACCTTGCCTGCCGTCCGTGCGTCACATCTGACGCGCGCCGTCGCGGCCGCGCTCGTGCTGACCATGGCGGCCCCGGCATGGCCGCAGGGCACGTCGGCGACGGCCCCTGCCGCGACGACGGCGCAGCCGGGGCGGACCAGCGCCGCGGCGGCCGCCAATGCCAAGCTGGCCACGGCAACACCAGGGGTGTCCGCGTCCCCGGCCACGGCAATGCCATCCGCAGCGGCCCCGGCGCCGGTCCCCACGCTGAACGGCGCGGTCAGCGACCAGGTCTATGACAACCTCAACCGCAGCGTTCGCGCCGGCCAGAAGTCGGAATTCGGCCTGCGCAGCGGCAACACGGTGGTGGAAAGCGCCGGCATCCAGTTGCCGGACCTGGGCGATCCGTCCACGGCGTCGCTGTCGCCGGACATGGAAAAGCGGCTGGGCGACCGCATCATGCGCAGCATCCGGCGCGATCCGGACTATGTGTCGGATGCCTTGCTGAACGATTACCTGAACGCGCTCGGCTACCGTCTGGTGCAGGCCGCGCGGCGCATGAACATCGCCGGCTCGAACGGCGCCGGCACCTTTGCCACCGGGTTCGAACTGTTCGGCGTGCGCGACCGGTCGATCAACGCGTTTGCCATGCCGGGCGGCTATATCGGCGTGCACACGGGGTTGCTGGTGCAGTCCGATACGGAATCCGAACTGGCGTCGGTGCTGGGCCATGAAATCGGCCACGTCATGCAGCGGCATATCGCCCGCGGCATCACCAGCCAGGACCAGTCGATGTGGATTGCGCTGGCGTCGATGGTGCTGGCCGGCCTGGCCGCCACCAAGAGCGGCGACGCGGCGGCGGCCCTGGCCATGGGCGGGCAGGGCGCGGCCATCGCCAACCAGCTGTCGTTTTCGCGGGGCGCCGAGCGCGAGGCTGATCGCGTGGGCTTCCAGATCATGACCGCAGCCGGCTTCGACCCGCAGGGCATGCCCGATTTCTTCCAGCGCCTGCAGCGCGTGATGGGGATTTCGGACAATTCCGTGCCCGCCTACGTGCGTACCCACCCGCTGACTTCCGAGCGTATCGCCGACATGCAGGATCGCGTGCGGCACGTGGCCGCGCACAAGGTTGGCAATACCCCAGACTATGAATTCGCCCGCGTGCGCGCGGCCGTGTTGCAGTCGCCCACGCCGAACGACCTGCGCAACCTGCTGGCCTCGTTCCAGGCCCAGGTGTCCAAGGCCGCCCCTGTCCGGCTGCCGGCGGTGTATTACGGCATCGCGTTCGCCAACCAGCAGCTGGGCCGTTTTGTCGAGGCCGACAAGGCGCTGGCCGAGGCACGTCGCCTCTACGGCACGATTCCGGGCGCCACGTCGGGCACGCCGATGCTGGATGTGATGGCGGTGGAACTGGCGCGCAGCGAAGGCCGCGCGCAGGACGCGCTCACGCAGGCCGCCGCCACGCTGAAGGCCTTCCCGCTCTCGCACGCGGCCGCGCTGACCTATGCCGACACGCTGCTGGCCACCAACCGGCTGAACGACGCGGTAACCTTCCTGCGCGCACGCACGCGCGAGGAAACGGGCCGGTCGGAATGGTGGGAATTGCTGGCGCGCGCCTATGCCGCGCAGGGCAAGCGGCTGCAGCAGCATCAGGCACTGGCCGAGAAATATGCGATGGACGGCTCGTACCAGGCGGCCATCGAACAGCTGCAGATTGCGCGCAAGGCCGGGGACGGCGATTTCTATACGCTGTCGGAAGTCGACGCGCGCCTGCACCAGCTGCAGCTTCAGTTCAAGGAAGACCGGCAGGACAACAAGGGCATGCCGAACTAGCGCCCCGGGGGCGGGGACCGACCCCGCCTTGTTCTGCCCTGTTGCGCCTTGTTGCGCTTACTCCGCCGCCGGCGTCCGCACGAAGCCGAACCGCTTCGGCACCTCCGCTTCCACGATCGGCTCGATGTCGAGATGGCGCCCGGCGTGGTGAAAAACACCCAGTACCGCGGCGCATGCGTCGCCATGCCAGTCGCTGGCCGTGCTGAAGGCGTCCAGATCATGGTCGTGCAGCAGCACCGCCTGCTCGCCCTCGACCCCTTCCACGGTACCGGACAGCACGACGTTGCCGTGCTCGTCGGCAAAGCACGCGGCCGGCGTGAACGCCCGGCCGGTGGTCGTGGCCAGCGCGCCGTTGTGCAGGCGCCCGATCCATGGCGCATACGCCAGCGACACGAACACGCGCTGCGGGCCGTTCTGGAAATACCAGGCGCCGCGCCCATCGTGCGTGTAGTTGCGTTCGATAAAGCCGATCAGCGCCTCATGGCGGATCGGGTCGCCGGACAGGCCGTGCTGCTGCGCGAATTCGTTGCGCATGCGCCATTGGCCGCGCCGGTCCAGCGCCAGCCAGCCGAAGCAGTTCGGCACGTTCGGCCAGCGCGCCATGGCTTGCTTGACCACTTCATCCATGGTGTCTCCTTTATTTGCCAATGCCGTCGAAGAAGCCCAGGATCCGCTCGGGCAGCCATTCGATATGGCCGGCTCGGGGCAGCAGCGGCAGTTGGCCCAGCAGGCCGCCGCGCGGCGTCATGAAGCCGACGTGGCCGCCGTATTCGGGCTGCTCCAGCAGCACGTCCGCGCTGACATCGGCGGGGCCGGGCAGGTGGCGGGCGGGCAGGAACGGGTCGTTCCGGGCATTGAGCACCAGCGTTGGAATGCGGATCTCGCCCAGGATGGGTTTGCTGGCGGCGCGGGCCCAGTAGTCTTCGGTATCGCGAAAGCCGTGCAGCGGCGCGGTCACCACATTGTCGAACGCGTACAGGTCGCGGCTGCGCAGCATGGCTTCGCGGTCGAACAGGCCCGGGAACTGGTCGAGCTTGGCCAGCGACTTGCGCTTGAGCGTCTGCAGGAACATGCGCGTGTAGAGCATGTTGAAGCCGCTGGAGAGCGCGGCGCCGCCGGCTGCCAGATCCAGCGGCGCCGAGATGGCCGCCGCGCCGCGCAGGAAGCCGGCTTCGCTGCCATCCTCGCCCAGGAAGCGCAGCAGCGCGTTGCCGCCCAGCGAGATGCCCACCGCCAGCATCGGCCGGCCGGACCCGGCGGCCTGCTGCTGGTCGCGCAGCCGGTGCAGTACCCAGCGGATCTCGGCCGAATCGCCCGAATGATAGAAGCGCGGCGCCTGGTTCAGTTCACCCGAGCAGCCCCGGAAATGCGGAATCACGCCTTGCCAGCCACGGTCCTGCAGCGCCGTCATCAGCGTCTGGGCGTAGTGGCTGCTGGAGTCGCCCTCGAGGCCGTGGAACATCACTACCAGCGGCGCACCGGGCACCGTGGGGTGGGTGGTCCAGTCGAGGTCGATGAAGTCGCCGTCCGGCGTGGCCCAGCGTTCGCGGCGGAACGCGATGCGGCGGTGCCGTGTGAAGCGGGCCGGCAGGATGGTCTGGGCGTGGCCGCCGCGCAGCCACCACGGTGTCTGGAACGTGTCGCCGAACAGCATGGCCCACGCAGCCGTCAATGCAGGGCCTGCCCCGGTGCGGTGGCCACGGCGGCCACCTGCACGGCGTTGGCCGGGCTGCAGTGGATATGGGCCAGGCGCCAGCCTTCGTGGTTCTGCATCAGCACATAGGTGGTGTGGACGAACAGGTCGGCTTCCACACGGCCTTCGCCAAAGCGCAGCGCCTCGGTAACGTCGAAGATCGACACGCCCAGCGACGCATGGCTGCTGGTCTCGATGGCGTCGATCAGCACGGGCTGCTCTTCCAGCAATTGCGCAAAGGCCTGGCGCAGGTTCTCATGACCGATCAGGCGCTGGCCGTCGGGCATGACGCAGGTGACCGAATCCTCGTCCAGCCACAGGCGCAGCGCGCCATCGGCATCGCGCAGCTTCATGGCTTCACGGAAGGCCTCGACGATGTCTTCGGCGGAATCGAACAGACGGGCGAAACGGGGCATGTTGATTGGGTCAGGGACGGTGCAGGAGCTTGCGCAACTCGACGAACACCATTTCGGGTTCGATTTCCTTCAGGCAGCGCAGGTGGCCCAGCGGGCACTCGCGCTTGAAGCAGGGGCTGCACTCAAGTTGCAGCCACATGATACTCGCTGCCTGTGACAGTGGGGGCGTATGGCGCGGGTCGCTGGAGCCGTAGACGGCCACCTGGGGCCGGTTCAGCGCGGCGGTCACATGCATCAGGCCCGAGTCGTTGCAGACCGCCGCCTCGGAGAGCGCCAGCAGGTCCACCGCGTCGTCCAGGGATGTCTGGCCGCACAGGTTGCGCACGAACGGCGCGCCTTGCACGATCTCTTCGGCAATCTCGGCATCCTTGCCGGACCCCAGCGTGACGATCTGTGCATACGGATAGGACCGGCGCAGCATCTGCGCCAGCGCCGCGAAGTGCGCGGCAGGCCATCGTTTGGCCGGGCCGTATTCCGCACCGGGGCAGAACGCGATCACGCGCGTGCCCGGCGCGATGCCGAAGCGCGCGGCCGTGGTGGCCATGCGCGCCGGGTCCACCTTGAGGCGCGGATCGGGAATCGATTCGGGCAGTCGCGCGCCGGGCTTGAGCGCCAGGCGGGCGTAGTGCTCCACCATCGGCGGACGCTTGTCGCGCGGCGGGTTGGCATGGCGCACGTTGAGCATGCCGAAGCGCGCTTCGCCACGATAGCCGACGCGCAGCGGGATGCCGGCCAGGAACGGAATCAGCGACGACTTCAGCGAATTCGGCAGCACGTAGGCCACGTCGTAGCCCTCGTGCTTGAGCTGCTGCGCGAACATCAGCCGCGCGCTGAGCTGCAGCTTGCCGTGCGCCAGATCGCTCGGGAACACCTTGCTGATCTCGGGCATGCGCGCCAGCACCGGGGCTACCCATTTGGGTGCCAGGGCGTCGATGACCAGGCGTGGATGGCGTGCCTTGAGCAGCGCGAACAGCGGTTGCGCCATCAGCGCGTCGCCAATCCAGTTAGGGGCGATGACTAGGGCTTTTTTCATGTCTGTAGGTATTGCCTGGCCCTTTGTTGCGTGGCCCTGTTTTGCTTGCCCGGGCATGTCAACGCCCCGGGGCGCTGGGCGGCCCGGGGCGTCAGGTCGAAACGGCAGGAAATGGCGTGGGCCGGGCAGGTCAGTGGTGACCCTTCAGCACGGTGCCGGGCTTGAGCTTGTACACGGTGCCGCAGTACGGGCACTTCACTTCGCCGGTGTCCACCACGTCCAGGAAGACGCGCGGGTGGTAGTTCCAGGCGGGGGTGTTGCCGGTGGGGCAATGCAGCGGAATGTCTTCTGCGCCGATTTCGACGACGGTTGCGGTTTGCGTCATGGTCTTGCGGTTGTGTTGCAGGGATGGATGCGGACTGTTGCGGATGGCACCGGATCAGACCGGCGTCAGCCACTTCCTGTACTTCTCGTCGGTACCGCCCGCGGCCGAGCCGCACGCGTGGCACAGACAACAGCCGTAAAGGCGCCATTGTAAGCCGGGGGGCCTTGCGTGCCAACGCGGCGCGGCACACGCAGCGTTCTACAATCGCACCTTCGATCCGACCAGCGCGCCGCCCGCTACCCGTGTCCCAGCCCGATCCCACCTCCCACGAACCTGACGATCCCGCCAGCGGCGACCGCTGGCAGGACGCGCTGGGCGCGCTGGCGGCACTGGCCGGTGGTGAACCGGCCCCGGACGCGTCCGGCACGGGCCGCCGCCTGCTGTGGGCGCTGACGCTCGATGCGGACGGCGAGATCGGCACCATCGAGCCGATGGAGCAAAGCTGGGGCGCGCGTGGCTGGACGCGCCCGCGCCCCGTGACGCTGGCGCGCGTGGCCGACGACGACTCCCTCCCGCCCTGGGATGCCCGCGTGGCGCGCGCCATCCGGCGCGACAGTTCACGCAACCGCCGTCTGGTGCTGGACCGCGCCGCGGCCATCATGGCGATGGTCGGTCATCCTGCCGTGGTGCTGGCGCACGCGCCTACCGTGCCGATGGAGGTGCTTGAGGCGGCACCCGCGCTGGAGGCCGTGCGCGAAGGCGACCGCTTTGCGCTGCGCATCGTGCCGCCCATGCGTGCGCCGAAGTCGATGGAGGATTTCCTGCCGGCCGCCGCGAAGCAGGAAGCCGAAGCCCTGCGCCAGGTGACGGTGCTGCAGGACGGCGCGCGCCGCCTGCGCGTGATCCGCTTTACCCCGGCCCAGCAGGAGGCGGCCAGGCTGATCGCCGGGGGGCTGACCGTGCCGGCCACCGCGCAGGCGCGGCTGGACAGCACGTTGCGCGCGCTGGCCGGCCACTTCCAGATCCACGCCGACAGTTCGGGCCAGGCGCGCGAACGCGACCCCGAATCGCGGCTGCGGGCCGAAGTGGCGCCGGTCGGGCGCGGCATCAGCCTGCGCCTGGTGGTGACGCCGCTCGGGCCCCTTGGCCCGCGCATGGCCCCAGCGCATGGCCGCGCGCAGCTCATGGCGACGATTGGGGGCGACACGCTGGTCACCCATCGCGACCTGGCCGCCGAGCAGGCCCATGTGGCCGAGGTGTTCGATGCGCTGCCGTTCCTGGTGCAGCAGGCGCCCGCCGGCGGCGAGCATAGCTGGACGCTGGACGACCCCGAAGACGCGCTGACCGTGATCGAGACCCTGCCGGGCCTGACCGGCGTGATTGACCTCGAATGGCCGCGCGGCCGTGCACTGCGCGTGCTGTCCGCCGATCTGCCGCAACTGGCGGTCAGCGTGGAAACCGGCAGCGAATGGTTCAAGCTGGTGGGCGAACTGCACGTGGCCGAAGGCCTGGTGCTGTCGCTGGAAAAGCTCGTGGCCTGGGCCCATGGCCATGCGGGCCGCTTTATCGCGATGGACCACGGCTTGTACGTCGCGTTGACCCGCCAGCTGCGCGAGCGCCTGCGCGACCTGGCCGCCGTGGGCGACGGCGTGCGCGATGGCATCCGCGTGCCGCTGGTGGCCACGCCGTGGCTCGACGACGTGCTGGCCGGCGTGGGCATCGATCCCGACGCGCACTTCCGCACGCGCGTGAAGCGGCTGCACACCGCGCGCGCGTCCGATGCGCCGGTACCCGCCACGCTGGCGGCCGACCTGCGCGCGTACCAGGTGGAGGGCTATCGCTGGATGATGTCGCTGGCCGAGGCCGGTTTCGGTGCCTGTCTGGCGGACGACATGGGCCTGGGCAAGACGCTGCAGGCGCTGGCCGTGCTGCTGGCCCGCGCGGCGGGCGGCCCGGCGCTGGTGGCGGCCCCCACGTCGGTCTGCGGCAACTGGGCGGCCGAGGCGCGACGCTTTGCGCCGGCGCTGCGGGTGCATGTCTACGCCGAAGGCGACCGGTCGGCCATCGTCGAACAGGCCGGCGCGCACGATCTGGTGATCGTCTCGTACAACCTGCTGCAACAGTCGCGCCGCGCGTTCTGCGAGCGGTCCTGGCACACCGTGGTGGCCGACGAGGCACAGTCGTTCAAGAATCCGTCGTCGCGACGCGCGCAGGCCATGTTCGCGCTGCAGGCCGACGCCCGTATCGCGCTGTCCGGCACACCCGTGGAAAACCGCCTGGCGGAACTGTGGGCCGTGATGCGCTTCTGCAATCCTGGCCTGCTCGGGTCGCTGGCGCGCTTCAACGAGCACTTCGCGAATCCGATCGAGCGCAACGGCGCCCGCGACCCGCGCGCCCGCTTGCGCCGGATGATCGCGCCATTCGTCTTGCGCCGGACCAAGGCGCAAGTTCTGGACGAACTGCCATCCCGCACGGAGCTGGTGATCCGTGTGGCCCCTGAACCGGCCGAGGCCGCGCACTACGAGGCGCTGCGCCGCCAGGCGCTGTCCGAGGCCGAACGCGCGCTGTTCCGGCCGAAGAAGGACCACAAGGCGCGCGCCACGCTGCCCGAGCCGCAGGCGCGCATCCACGTGCTGGCGCAACTGATGCGCATGCGCCGCGCGGCCTGCGATCCGCGCCTGGTCACGCCCGAGACCGGCCATCCCGGCGCGAAGGTGCGCGCCTTCGCCGAGCTGGCGGCCACGCTGGCGGCCAATGGCCACAAGACGCTGGTGTTCAGCCAGTTCGTCGACTTCCTGCAGTTGCTGCGCCAGCCGCTGGACGAGGCCGGGCTGGCCTGCCAGTACCTGGACGGCGCCACGCCCGCCGCCGAACGCACCCGACGCGTAGCGGCCTTCCAGGCCGGCGAGGGCGATGTGTTCCTGATCAGCCTGAAGGCCGGTGGCTTTGGGTTGAACCTGACCGCGGCCGATTACGTCGTGATCGCGGACCCGTGGTGGAACCCCGCCGCCGAAGACCAGGCGATGGGCCGCGCGCACCGCATCGGCCAGCAGCGGCCGGTCACGGTCTACCGCCTGATCACGGCCGGCACGATCGAGGAGCGCATCGTCGACCTGCACCAGGGCAAGCGCGCCCTGGCCGAAGGGGTGCTTGACGCGTCCGCCGATGAAGCCACCGGCCGCGACGTGCCGCTGCCCGATATCGACGAACTGGTGGGCTTGCTGCGGCGCTGAGCTGTCTGCCTGCCGCCGGTTTTTCGCCCTCATGGCGGAGATCCAGATCTGACCGCCTGCACCAAACGGTATACAAATTGTTCCCGTGTTTGGTGCGGATGCACATTCGCAGGTCTTTCTCGCACGGCCCGCTTTCACGGCGCGGCAGCTGTGTGATACGCCCACCTTTTCCCAAAATCCGCATTTACAGGCGGGAGAGGGGAATTCATGGCGGTCCCGCGTCCTTGCTGCGGTGCATCGGGCCTTGGCATAAATACTGCCTTGAGATTCTGCGAATGCGGAATATAGTATACCGAATCGTCGAAATTCGACGCCCAGCTTCCGACACGCCCCCACAGGTTCGGCCAACCTTTTGCGCCGCGCCCACGACAACAACGGAGCCACTGTGACCCTGCCTGACCCCATGCCGGCCGATCCGTCCCGGCCAGATGTCCGCTGGATGCCCGCCCACGTTGCGGCCGCGCAATTGGCACGCGGCGAGACCACGGCGCTGGCGCTGGTCGATGCGTGCCAGGCGGCCTGGGACGCCCATCACGGTCAGGTCAATGCGATCGTGCTGGCCGATTTCGAGGCGGCCCGCGAGGCGGCCATGCAAAGCGATACGCGCCGGCAGGCGGGTCGTTCGCGCGGGCCGCTCGACGGCGTGCCGTTCTCGATCAAGGAATCGTTCGATGTGGCCGGCTGGCCCACCACGTGCGGCGTGCCGGCGCGCGCCACGCATCGGGCGGGGGCCGACGCCGTGGTGGTCGAGCGCCTGCGCGCGCACGGCGCCGTGTTGCTGGGCAAGACCAACGTGCCGCTGGGCCTGCGCGACTGGCAGAGCTACAACGCGGTCTACGGCACCACCCGTAATCCGCACGACCTGTCGCGCACGCCGGGCGGGTCGTCGGGCGGTAGCGCGGCGGCGGTCTGCGCCGGCATGAGTTTCTTCGATATCGGCTCGGACATCGGCTCGTCGCTGCGCAATCCGGCGCATTACTGCGGCGTGTTTTCGCACAAAAGCAGCCACGGCATCGTGCCGCTGCGCGGCCATGGCAATGCGCGGGCCGGATTTGCCGCGCAGGACATCAACGTGGCCGGCCCCGTGGCCCGCAGCGCGCGCGACCTGGAACTGGTGCTGCGCGCCATCGTCGGGCCTGATGCCGCCGACGCCCCGGCATGGCGGCTCGACCTGCCGCCGTGCGACCACACCCGTCTGTCCGATTTCCGCGTGGCCGTGCTGCCGACCCATCCGTTGGCCGAGGTCGATGACACCGTCAGCAGCGCCATCGAGCAGCTGGGGCACCAGTTGGCGGCAGCGGGCGCGCAGGTGGCCTGGAATGTCCGACCCGACTTCGATGCCGCGCAACTGTGGCGCATCTACGTGCTGCTGTTGCGCGCCACCACGTCGCTGCATATGGATGACGCCGCATTTGCCGATGCGCTGGCACGTGCCGGCGACCCCAACGGCGACGACGCCGACTACGCGTCGCTGCAGTTCACCGGTGCCGCACTGAGCCATCGACACTGGCTGCTGATGCAGCATGCGCGCGAGACCTTTGCCCGTGCCTGGAACCGCTTCTTCGGCGATTTCGACGTATTGCTATGCCCGGCCGCGTCCACCACGGCCTTTCCACTCGACGAGGATGGGGAGCCGTGGCAACGCACGATCACGGTCAATGGCCAGCCGTGGCCGCTGACGTCGCAGCTGTTCTGGGCCGGCCATTCGGGGCTGTGCGGTCTGCCCTCGACGGTGGCGCCGATCGGCCCGGCGCGCGACGGCTTGCCGGTGGGCGTGCAGATCGTGGCGCGCCGCTACGGCGATCTCACATCGTTGCGCCTCGCGCAGTTGCTGGAAGACGCCGGCCATGGCTTCCGGCCGCCGCGCATCGCCGGATCGCCAAATCGCTAAATCACCAACAAGTTACGACATCGCAACATCGCAACATCGCTAAAAGGGGAGGGCGATCATGCTGGACTGGTTCAAGGAGTTGTCGCGCGCCGAGCGCAAGGGGTTCTACGGGGCGTTCCTGGGACATGCGGTCGATGTGTTCGACTTCATGATCTATTCGTTCCTGATATCGACGCTGCTGGCGCAATGGGGCATGAGCAAGTCGATGGCCGGTGCCATCGTCACGTGGACGCTGGTGTCGTCGCTGGTGGGCGCCGTCGGCGCGGGGCTGCTGGCCGACCGCTTTGGGCGCGTGCGCGTGCTGCGCTGGACGATCCTGGTGTTCGCGGTGTCCTGCTTCCTGTGCGGCATCGCCAATTCGCCAGAACAGCTGATGGTCTTCCGCATGCTGCAGGGCCTGGGCTTTGGCGGGGAATCGTCGCTGTGCATGGTGCTGGTGACCGAGCTGATCCGCAATCCGGCGCATCGCGGCAAATATTCGGGCTTCACGGCCAGCAGCTATTCGTTCGGCTGGGGCGGCGCGGCCATCGCCTATGCCATCACGTTCAACCTGTTCGAGCCCGAAACGGCGTGGCGGGTCTGCTTCTTCCTGGGCATCCTGCCCGCGCTGGTGGTGGTCTACCTGCGCCGCAACCTGGACGAGCCCGAAGTCTTCCTGAAGAGCCGGGCCGAGCGCGGCAGGGTCTCGGCCACTGCCGACCTGGCGCGCGTGTTCCGCAGGCCGCTGCTGAAGAAGACGCTGCTGTGCAGCCTGCTGTCGGGCGGCATGCTCGGTGCCTACTACGCGATTGCCACGTGGCTGCCAACGTTCCTGAAGACCGAGCGCGGCCTGTCGGTATTCGGGACCAGTTCCTATCTGGCCGTGACGATCCTGGGCTCGCTGGTCGGCTACGTGGCCGGCGCCTATGCCACCGATCGCTGGGGCCGGCGCCTGACCTACATCGCCTTTGCGGCGGGCGCCTTCGTGATGGCCATGATCTATATGGTGATTCCGGTATCGAACACGTCGATGCTGTTCCTGGGCTTTCCGCTCGGGGTGCTGATGCAGGGCGTGTTCTCGGGCATCGGCGCCACGATCTCGGAGTCGTACCCGAGCAGCGTGCGGGCCACCGGCTACGGCGTGGCGTACAACCTGGGCCGCGTGATCGGATCGTTTTTCCCGCTGGCCGTGGGCTGGCTCAACAGCGGTCGCACGTCGCTGGCGCTGGCCATCGCCATGGTGGCCGGCGTCGGCTACGCGCTGGTGATGGTATCGGCGGCGTTGCTGCCCGAAACGTCGGGCATCGACCTGGGACAGGCCGGCGGCGGCGACCACGACGATGCCGCCGAGCCCGTGGGCGCCACCGCGGCGCCGCTGGCGCCTGCCGCGCCGGCCAGCAAGCCGGCCTGAACCGAACGGGATTCGCCAGCGAGGTGCGGAAGGAGGCGGCCGGATCGCCATGTGACGGCGGCGCTTTGGCCTCGAAACAACAGTCGCCCCGTGCGTAATTAAGCCGCTGCTTACCAGCGGCGCCGGCGGCCCTATAATGGCTGTTCCGCCATCGGCCACGCGTTTCGCGCGTGGCCGATGGTCCTTCCTGACGGCAATGCCGCACAAGACGGCCTGCCGTACCGTCTCTTCTCATCTCGCCATGACACCCCGACAGTCGTCCCCGGTGTGGTTGCGCCTCTGGCATCGTTTTGCCGAGGTGGAGCGCAACGCCTTTCTCGACGGCGCGCGATTTTTCGCGCCCTCGCTGCCCGCGGTATTTTCGTGGGGCCTGGTCACCGGGGTGGCCATGAGCAAATCGGCGCTGACGGTGCCCGAGGCCATCGGCATGTCGCTGCTGGTCTATGCCGGGTCCGCGCAACTGGCCGTGCTGCCGCTGTTCGCGGCGGGCATGCCGATCTGGACGGTCTGGCTCACGGCCGCCGTCGTCAACCTGCGTTTCGTGATCTTCAGCGCCGCGCTGCAGCCGCATTTCAACTATCTGCCGGGCTGGCGCCGTACGCTGCTGGGCTTCTTCAACGGCGACCTGCACTTTGTCTACTTCATGCAGCGGTACGCCGAGCCGGGCTACGCGCCGGGCAAGGAGGGGTATTTCTGGGGCATGGCGCTGATCAACTGCGCCACGTGGCAGGTGTCGTCGATCATCGGCATCGTGCTGGCCAGCCTGTTCCCGGACAGCTGGGGCCTGGCGCTGGCCGGCACGCTGGCGCTGATCCCGGTGATGATCGCGACGATCAACTCGCGCTCGACGCTGATGGCCGTGGTGGTGGCGGCGGTGGTGGCGCTGTTGTGCTTCGACCTGCCGTACCGTCTGGCCCTGGTGATTGCCGTGGTGGCCGCGATTGCCGCCGGCATGGCCAGCGACGAGATGGCGGCGCGCGCCACGCTGCGCGGTATCCGCGCCCGCAAGGGCCGCCAGCCGACCGGAGACCAGGCATGAGCCATCTCGATACCTGGATCGCCATCCTCGGCATGACCGTGGTGACCGTGTTCTCGCGGGCGCTGTTCCTGATGGCGGGCGAGCGCGTCACGGTGCCCGACCGCATCCAGCGGGCGCTGCGCTATGCGCCGGCCGCCGCGCTGGCGGCGATCATCCTGCCCGATCTGCTGACCTTCGAAGGCCATTTCACGATCGGCCCCGGCAACGACAAGCTCATGGCGGGCATTGCCGCCACGGTCTGCTATGTGCTGACCAAACGCATGGTCGGGATGATCGTGGTGGGCATGGCGGTGTACACCGCCCTGCGGCTGCTGGGCTAGACAGGCTGGGCTTCCCGATGGGCCGGCTCGGCCAGGATGCTGCCCAGGCGGGTGAGCAGGTGGGCCAGCTGGGCCTGGGTGCTGGTCCCGGTCTTGGTGAAGATGGCCTTGAGCTGCGAACGCCCGGTCTCGCGCTTGATCCCCAGCTGGATGCAGGCATCGGGCAGGCCGATACCGGTGGTCAGCAGCATCGCCAGCCGGTTTTCGGCCGGCGTCAGGCCGTAGAGATCGCGCAGCACGGCCGGCACCGCACGCGGCGGGTCATTCGTCTCGTGGATGGCCACCAGGATTGGCTGCCCTTCCCATTCCGACGACAGGTAGAGCGCCGGCGTCAGCGCCACGGCCACGATCTGTGCCCCGCGGCCATCGGCGCCGGTGGCGTGGATGGCCTGCGCCGGCTGCAGCGTGTTGGGGTCGCACAGCGCACGCACGACATCGGCAAACGGCCGCGACAGGCGCCAGCCATTGCCGTTGCCATGGATGCCGGCGTGAGGGTCGGCGGCCTCGCCGGACTGCAGCCGGCGCGTCCAGGGCTGCCCGGCGGCATTGGCCAGCAGGACCTTGCCCGATTCCGAAAAGACGACCACCCCGAAAGGCGGCCGGTCGAGGAGGTCGGCGGAAACGTGGCCGCGCGCCGCGACGGCATGCGTGCGGTCGCGCAGGGCCATGGCTTCGCGCAGGTGCGGAATGGCCCAATCCAGCGCGCGCGCGTCGGTCTCCGCATAGCCGTCCTCGCTGGCCGGGCGCTGGAGCACCAGGTAGATCTCATGTGCCGGTCGGCGGTCGACCAGGCAGGCCATGACCGATGTCAGCGCCACGTCGTCGAACGGTTCGCTGCGAAAGGTCTGGTGCTGGGCCGTGGCGCCGGCGGTGTCGCGCTGGTCGATATACCAGCCGCCCACCGCCATGGACCCCGACGCCGGCATGCCGCCGTGCAGCCGGTAGGGTGGCGGCAGGATGGCCAGGTTGCCGGGGGCACGGTTGACCAGGTGGCGAACCTGCACGGTCTGCTGCGCGGTATCCAGCACGAGCAGCGATGCCTGGAGGCTGCCGCTTTGTTCGCACAGTGCGTGCAGACTGCGTTGCCACGCAAGGGGGTCGAAGACGCCCATATAGAGACCGCGAATGGTCTCGTGCATGTCAGATGCGTTCATTACGTTACTTCCTTTGTCCTGTTCGCCAGTCAGCCCGCGCGCGAAGGGTGTGGCAGCGCATCGCGGCCCTGCAAAAGGGGCGACGTGGTCAGGCGTGCCAGGAACTGCGTCGCGGTGACTGCGGCGGAGCGCGGGAGGGGCGTCAGCCTCCGTCCAGCGTGGCCGCCAGCTTCGTCAGCAGGTGGGTGAACTGCGCCTGGCTCGTGCAGCCGGTCTTGAGGAAGACGGCCTTGAGCTGGGTGCGCGCGGTCTCGTGGCGAATGCGCATGTTCTGCGCCGCCTCGGGCAAGCCTTCGCCCGTGGCCAGCCGCGATGCAAGCCGCGTTTCGGCCGGGGTCAGGCCGTAGAGATTGCGCAGCACGGTGTCGAGCAGGACGGACGGCGCGCCCGCCTCGTGCACCACCACCATCGCCGCCGGCTGCTGCCACTGCGACGCAAACGCGTGCGTGGGCGGCAACGGCAGGACAAGCACTTCGGCATGGTTGCCGTGATCGTCGCTGGCCCGTGCGGCTTGCGCGGCTAGCGGATTGCCGGGGTCGCAGGCCGCCTGCACCATCTCGGCAAACGGCCGCGACAGGTGCCAGGCTGTGGTCTTGCCCGCTGGATCGAGGCGACGCGCCCAGCGTTCGCCAGCGGTGTTGGCCAGCAGCAGGTTCCGGTCCGGCGTGTAGACGCCCACGGCGAAGGCCAGCCGTTCGAGCAGGCGGGCCGAGATCGACGCCATGGTCGACAGCGCCAGCGTGCGGTCGCGCATGGCAATGGCGCTACGCATGTGCGGGACGACCCAGTCGAGCCGGCGCGTGTCCTCGCCCGAGAAGGCGTCCTGCGACAGCGCGCGCTGCATCGAGAAGTACACCTCGTAATGCGGCTGCCGTTCCACCAGGCAGGCCACGTACGAGCGCAGTTCGAACCGGTTAAAGAAATCGCGATAGAACGGATGGCGCGCCATGGCCTGCGGGCCAAGGTCGCGCGCGTCGATGTACCACGCGCCCGGCACCAGCCGGGGCGCGAAGGCCTTGGCCGGATCGATGGCCTGGAAATCGTTCTCATAGGTGGTGAACAGCTCCGCCACCGGGTTGACCACTTCGTTGACGGTCACCTGGTCGCGCACCGTGTCCCACACCATCATCGACGCATGCGCCGTGTCGGCAATCTCGGTCAGCGTCCGCAGGCTTTGCTGCCACGCGGCGGGATCGAGGACGCCTTCATACAACCCGCGAATCGCGCCATGAATGGCGGCGGCTTGTTCCATCTGACTACCCCCTTGCATTCGCCAACATCGGTTCCTTTCCGCGTGTCCGTTGTGCACGTCCGCGGAAATGGCGGAGCCAGTCTTTGCCGGCTGTTATCTGGTGTCATGATGTACTAAAACTATCAAAAACAGTTCGAGTGTCTGACTATGCATACGTTTAGTACATTTAAGGCGTACATTACCGCATACGGGCCAGAAGTTGTTAAGACAACATCCCCTCCTTAAGTAGGGTCTTTGTCGGCCTGCCATGTGATGCCCCAGCGGTACGCCCGCGGCAAGGCGCAAATCCGTCACGGCGATCAGGTAAAATGGCGGTTTTCCAGACTTCTGTGGACGGTTGTATGCCGTCCCCGTCCCCGCTCTTATCGCCATGACCTCTGTCCTGCGTCTTACCGATCTCATTTCCCAAGGCAAACTCACCGGCAAGCGTGTGTTTATCCGCGCCGACCTGAACGTGCCGCAAGACGACGCAGGCAACATCACCGAGGACACGCGCATCCGCGCGTCGGTGCCCGCCATTCAGGCCTGCCTGGAAGCCGGCGCTGCCGTGATGGTGACGTCACATCTTGGCCGCCCGACCGAGGGTGAGTTCAAGCCCGAGGATTCGCTGGCCCCGATCGCCACGCGCCTGTCGGAACTGCTCGGCAAGCCGGTGAAGCTGGTGCAGAACTGGGTCGATGGCGTGGAAGTGGCGCCCGGCCGGGTGGTCCTGCTGGAAAACTGCCGCGTCAACAAGGGCGAGAAGAAGAACAGCGACGAACTGGCCCAGAAGATGGCCCGGCTGTGCGACGTCTACGTCAATGACGCCTTCGGCACCGCGCACCGCGCCGAAGCCACCACCCACGGTATCGCCAAATTCGCCCCGATCGCCTGCGCCGGCCCGCTGCTGGCCGCCGAGATCGACGCGCTGGGCCGCGCGCTGGGCCAGCCGGCCCGTCCGCTGGTGGCCATCGTGGCCGGTTCGAAGGTATCGACCAAGCTGACCATCCTGAAGGCGCTGGCCGACAAGGTGGACGGTCTGGTGGTCGGTGGCGGCATCGCCAACACGTTCATGCTGGCCGCCGGCCTGAAGATCGGCAAGTCGCTGGCCGAACCCGACCTGGTGGGCGACGCCCGCGCCATCATCGACATCATGGCCGCGCGCGGCGCATCGGTGCCGATTCCGGTGGACGTGGTCTGCGCCAAGGAATTCAGCGCCACGGCCGCCGCCACGGTCAAGGACGTCAAGGACGTGGCCGATGACGACATGATCCTGGACATCGGTCCGAAGACTGCGGCCATGCTGGCCGACCAGCTCAAGGCCGCCGGCACCATCGTCTGGAACGGCCCGGTCGGTGTGTTCGAGTTCGACCAGTTCGGCAACGGCACCAAGGTGCTGGCCGACGCCATCGCATCGTCGAAGGCGTTCTCGATCGCCGGTGGCGGCGACACGCTGGCCGCCATCGCCAAGTACGGCATCGCCGACCGCATCGGCTACATCTCCACCGGCGGCGGTGCTTTCCTGGAGTTCCTGGAAGGCAAGAAGCTGCCCGCGTTCGAAGTGCTGGAACAACGCGCTGCCGGCTGAAGCCCGTGCGGGCTGCCGGCGCGAGCCGGCCGGCCCATAGCCACTTGCCAGTTGCCAGCTGCCCCCAAAGCCCCCCGCCAGCTAACCCCAGGAAACCGCCCGCATGACCCGTTCCACCAAGATCGTCGCCACGATTGGCCCCGCGTCCAGTTCGCTGGAAGTGCTGACCCGCATGATCGGGGCCGGTGTCGATGTGGTGCGCCTGAACTTCTCGCACGGCACGGCGCAGGACCATATCGACCGCGCCGCGCTGGTGCGTGAAGCCGCCACGGCCTGCGGGCGCGAGGTGGCCATCATGGCCGACCTGCAGGGCCCCAAGATCCGCGTGGGCAGGTTCGAGAACGGCAAGGTCACACTGAAGGCCGGCGACCCGTTCGTGCTGGACTCGAACTGCGAGACCGGCAACCAGGACCGCGTGGGGCTGGACTACAAGGACCTGCCGCGCGACGTGGGCCCGGGCGACGTGCTGCTGCTCAACGACGGCCTGATCGTGCTGGTGGTGGACCGCGTGATCGGTACCGAGATCTTCACCACGGTGCGCGTTGGCGGCGACCTGTCGAACAACAAGGGCATCAACCGCCAGGGCGGCGGGCTGTCGGCGCCGGCGCTGACCGCCAAGGACATGGAGGACATCAAGACCGCCATGGCCCTGCACGCCGACTACGTGGCCGTGAGCTTCCCGAAAAACGCCACCGACATGGAAATGGCGCGCCAGCTGGCCAACGTGGCCGGCCAGCCGCACAACCACAAGGCGCGCATGATCGCCAAGATCGAGCGCGCCGAGGCCATCCGCCCGGGCGTGCTCGAGGAAATCCTTAACGCTTCGGACGGCATCATGGTGGCCCGTGGCGACCTGGCCGTGGAAGTGGGCAACGCGGCGGTGCCGGCGCTGCAGAAGCGCATGATCCGCCTGGCTCGCGAGGCCAACAAGCTGACCATCACGGCCACCCAGATGATGGAGAGCATGATCGTCAACCCGGTGCCGACGCGCGCCGAGGTGTCGGACGTGGCCAACGCCGTGCTGGACGGCACCGACGCCGTGATGACGTCGGCAGAGACCGCCGCCGGGCGCTATCCGGTGGAAACGGTCGAGGCCATGGCCGCGATCTGCCTGGAGGCCGAAAAGTCCGAGGTCGTGCAGCTCGACACCGATTTCCTGAACCAGACGTTCTCGCGCATCGACCAGTCGATTGCCATGGGTGCGCTGTTCACGGCCTATCATCTAGGCGTGAAGGCCATTGCCGCGCTGACCGATTCGGGTGCCACCGCTTTGTGGATGAGCCGTCACCGCATTCATGTACCGATCTATGCCATGACGCCCAATCTGGCGTCGCAGCGCAAGATGCAGCTGTACCGCAATGTGGTGCCGCTGCCGCTGCAGTCGAGCACCGACCGGGACGAGGCGCTGGAACAGGCCGAGGAGCTGCTGCTGGCGCAGGGTGCCGTGCAGCATGGCGATTTCATTGTGCTGACGATCGGCGAGCCAATGGGCCAGGCCGGCGGCACGAACACGCTGAAGATCGTGAGGGTCGGCAGCAAGTTCAAGTAAAGATGACGTCCGATGTGGTGCGCTGCACGGACGGCGCACCGCGGATGCGCGAACCTGCCCGGCGCAGCATCGAAAAAATACCAGATACCGTTTTTTTATTCAGGAGTTAGACATGCCACTCGTATCCATGCGCCAGCTGCTGGACCATGCCGCCGAGAACAACTACGGTCTGCCGGCCTTCAACGTGAACAACCTCGAACAGGTGCAGGCCATCATGCAGGCCGCCGACGAGGTCAACGCCCCGGTGATCATGCAGGCCTCGGCAGGCGCGCGCAAATACGCTGGCGAGCACTTCCTGCGTCACCTGATCGAAGCCGCCGTGGAAGCCTATCCGCACATCCCCGTGGTGATGCACCAGGATCACGGCCAGTCGCCGGCGATCTGCAAGGCCGCCATCGACCTGAACTTCTCGTCGGTGATGATGGACGGCTCGCTGAAGGAAGACGGCAAGACCCCGGCGGACTACGAATACAACGTCGACGTGACCCGCAAGGTCGTGCAGATGGCCCACGCGCTGGGCGTGACCGTGGAAGGCGAACTGGGCTGTCTGGGCTCGCTGGAAACCGGTGAGGCCGGCGAGGAAGACGGCATCGGCGCCGAAGGCAAGCTCGACCACTCGATGCTGCTGACCGATCCGGAGCAGGCCGCCGACTTCGTCAAGGCCACCCAGCTGGACGCGCTGGCCATCGCCATCGGCACCTCGCACGGCGCCTACAAGTTCACGCGCAAGCCCACGGGCGACATCCTGGCCATCGGCCGCATCAAGGAAATCCACGCCCGCATTCCGAACACGCACCTGGTGATGCACGGTTCGTCGTCGGTGCCGCAGGAACTGCTGGCCGAGATCCGCCAGTTCGGTGGCGACATGAAGGAAACGTACGGCGTGCCGGTGGAAGAGATCCAGGAAGCCATCAAGTACGGCGTGCGCAAGATCAACATCGACACCGACATCCGCCTGGCGATGACCGGCGCGATCCGCCGCTTCTTCGCGGAAAACCCGAGCAAGTTCGACCCGCGCGAATACCTGAAGCCGGCCCGCGAAGCCGCCAAGCAGGTGTGCAAGGCGCGCTACATCGCCTTCGGTTGCGAAGGCCAGGCCAGCAAGATCAAGGCCGTGTCGCTGGCCGATATCGCCAGCCAGTACGCGTCGGGCAAGCTCGCCCAGGTCGTGCAGTAAATCGTTTCACCGCCCCGCCCGCCCGGCGCGCGGGGCGTTCGTACTTCATGGGGCTTCGACAACCGCACGAAGCCCCGCTTGTTTTCAGCCGCAGCCGCTTTCACACCATGTCTGACGCCCTCTACGAATCCTCTATCCAGTCCCTGCCGCTGCTCGGCCACGGCAAGGTCCGCGACAACTACGCCGTCGGCGACGACAAGCTGCTGATCGTGACGACCGATCGCCTGTCGGCCTTCGACGTGATCATGGGCGAGCCGATTCCGGCCAAGGGTCGCGTGCTGAACCAGATGGCCAACTTCTGGTTCCGGAAGCTCGCGCACATCGTGCCGAACCACGAGACGGGCGTGACGGCGGAAAGCGTGGTGGCGCCCGACGAAGTGGCGCAGGTCAAGGGCCGCGCCGTGGTGGTCAAGCGCCTGAAGCCGATCCTGGTGGAAGCGGTGGTGCGCGGCTACCTGGCAGGCAGCGGCTGGAAGGATTACCAGGCTACCGGCAAGGTGTGCGGCATCGCACTGCCGGCCGGCCTGCAGAACGCGCAGAAGCTGCCCGAGCCGATCTTCACCCCGGCGGCCAAGGCCGAGATGGGCGAGCACGACGAGAACATCTCGTTCGACGAGGTGGTGCAGCGCATCGGCCGCGAACTGGCCGAAAAGATGCGCGACATCTCGATCCGCCTGTACAAGGAAGCGTCTGAGTACGCGGCCACGCGCGGCATCATCATCGCCGACACCAAGTTCGAGTTCGGCCTGGACGAAAACGGCACGCTGACGCTGATGGACGAGGTGCTGACCGCCGATTCGTCGCGCTTCTGGCCGGCCGATTCCTATCAGGTGGGCACCAATCCGCCGTCGTTCGACAAGCAGTTCGTGCGCGACTGGCTGGAAGCCGTGCGCATCGACGGCAAGCCGTGGCCGAAGACCGCGCCGGCGCCGAAGCTGCCCGATGACGTGGTGCAGAAGACCGCCGACAAGTACAAGGAAGCACTGACCCGCCTGACCGGCGAGCAGCTGCAGTAAGGCGCAAGGGACAAGAACATGAGCAATGCAGCAAAGCCGGTGGTGGGCGTGGTGATGGGCAGCAGTTCCGACTGGGACGTGATGCAGCACGCCGTGGCCATGCTCAAGGATTTCAACGTGGCGTTCGAGGCGCAGGTCGTGTCGGCGCACCGCATGGCCGACGACATGTTCCGCTACGCCGAGTCGGCGCGCAGCCGCGGCATCCGCGCGATCATCGCCGGCGCCGGCGGTGCCGCGCACCTGCCGGGCATGATCGCCGCCAAGACGATCGTGCCGGTGTTCGGCGTGCCCGTGCCGTCGAAGTACCTGCGCGGCGAGGATTCGCTGCTGTCGATCGTACAGATGCCCAAGGGCGTGCCCGTGGCCACCTTCGCGATCGGCGAAGCCGGTGCCGCCAACGCGGCGCTGCATGCGATCGCCACGCTGGCCACCACCGACGATGCGCTGGCCAGCGCACTGGAAGCGTTCCGCGCCAGGCAGACCGAAGCCGCGCGCGCGATGACCCTGCCTGTCTAAGTTTCAGCCGTAACAAAAGCCCGAGCCATGCCGACCGATATCCATCCTTACCTGTCCGAAGCCCATACGCCGGAGTCGCGCGCCGAATTTGGCGTGGACGCCCCCGGCGCGCCCATCCTGCCCGGCGCGTGGCTGGGCATGCTCGGCGGCGGCCAGCTGGGCCGCATGTTCACGCACGCGGCGCAGTCGATGGGCTATCGCGTCTGCGTGCTCGATCCCGACCAGGACAGCCCGGCCGGCAACGTGGCCGACCGCCATATCTGCGCAACCTACACCGATGACGCCGCGCTGGCCGAGCTGGCCAGCCTGTGCCAGGCCGTGAGTACCGAGTTCGAGAACGTGCCGTCGATCTCGCTGGACCGCCTGGAGCAGGCGGGCGTGTTCGTGGCGCCGCGCGGCTACTGCGTGTCGATTGCGCAGAACCGTATCGGCGAGAAGAAATTCTTTGCCTCGTGCGCCGAGCGTACGGGCGTGCCGCCGGCCCCGCACTGGGTGATCCAGCACGACGCCGACGTGGACAACGTGCCCGACAACGTGCTGCCCGGCATCCTCAAGACGGCACGCATGGGCTACGACGGCAAGGGCCAGGCCCGCGTGAAGACCCGCGAGGACGTGCGCGCCGCCTGGAAGGCCATGCAGCATGTGCCGTGCGTGCTGGAGCAGATGCTGCCGCTGGCCTACGAGGTCTCCGTGCTGGCGGCCCGCGGGGCCGACGGCACCACGGCCACCTGGCCGCTGGCCGAGAACGTGCATCGCGACGGCATCCTGTTTTCCACGACGATGCCGTCGATGAGCGTGTCCGACGACATCGCCAAGCGTGCCCGCGCCGCCGCCGCCACCATCACCTCGGAAATGGGTTACGTCGGCGTGCTGTGCATCGAGTTCTTCGTGCTGACCGACGGCACGCTGGTGGCCAACGAGATGGCCCCGCGCCCGCACAATTCCGGTCATATCACGATGGATGTCTGCGAGACGAGCCAGTTCGAGCAGCAGGTGCGCGCCATGGCCCGCCTGCCGCTGGGCAGCACGCGCCAGCATTCGGCCGGCAAGATGCTGAACCTGCTGGGCGACTGCTGGTTCGAGTTCGGCCTGGAGCGCACGCCCGCCTGGGACGAGGTGCTGGTGCAGCCCGGCGCCAAGCTGCATCTGTATGGCAAGAACGACGCGCGCCCGTCGCGCAAGATGGGCCACGTGAACTGCGTGGGCGACCGGGCGGAGGCCGCGGCCGCCGCGTTCGACGCCGCCGCCACCGCCCTGCATATCCCGCTCTGAGATTCGATGTCTTCACGCATGCCCACGGCCGCCGAGCTTGACGAGGCAGTTCGCCTGCTCGAAGCGGGCCAGCTCGTGGCGTTTCCGACCGAGACCGTCTACGGCCTTGGCGCCGACGCCGAGAACCCCGAGGCCGTGGCGCGCATCTTCGCCGCCAAGGGCCGCCCGTCGAACCATCCGGTTATCGTGCACGTGGTGGATGGTGGCGACGTCAGCTACTGGACCGACGAGGTGCCCGAGGCCGCGCGGAAGCTGATCGACGCCTTCTGGCCCGGTCCCCTGACGATCATCCTGAAGCGCGCCGCGCATATTCCGGCCGCCGTGGCGGGCGGGCAGGACAGCATCGGCCTGCGCTGCCCGTCGCACCCCGTGGCCCAGGCGCTGCTGTCGCGTTTCAGGCGCGGCCGGGGCGGCATTGCCGCGCCGTCGGCCAACAAGTTCGGCCAGGTCAGCCCGACCACGGCCGAGCACGTGCGCGACGAATTCGGCGGCACGGTCTACGTGCTGGAAGGCGACGGCGTGGATGTCGGCATCGAATCGTCGATCGTTGACCTGTCGCGTCTGGATACGCTGGGCCCCGTGCTGCTGCGCCCCGGCGCGATCACGGCGGCAATGATGGCCGACGTGCTGGGCACGCTGCCGCTGCCGCCCGATGCCGCCGCGCCACGTGCATCGGGCACGCTCAAGGCTCACTACGCGCCGCGCACCGCGCTAACGCTGGCGCAGGCCGAGGCCCTGCCGCAACTGCTGCATGGCTTGCCCGAAGGTGGACGGCTGGCGTTTGTCGGCAAGGCGTCCGCCAGCGCCGATCCGCGCTGCGTGTTCGTGGCTGCACCGGCCACGCCCGACGCCTATGCCCAGGCGCTGTACGGCCTGCTGCGCAAGCTCGACAAGGAAGGCTATCAGCGGCTGGTGTTCGAGCCGGTGCCCGATTCGCACGAGTGGGACGGTGTGCGCGACCGCCTGGGCCGCGCCGCGGCGGCGTTCGAGGACAGCTGACATCTGGACGCTGACCCTCCCCCGGCCCCTCTCCCGCAGGGCGGGAGAGGGCAGCAGACCGGCGGTGTTTGTATTTTCTCTTCGCAAACGCAAGCAGCCGGGCGCTCATGATGCCCCCTGGTTTTCTCCGCTCTCCTCCGCCCGCGGGAGCGGGGCGGGGGAGAGGGCAGGCGTGTCAAATCCTCGCCACGCCCGAATCCAGCCTCAAGGCGCGCCCTTGTAAACCCACTGCATCAGCGCATCGTGTGCTTCCTGGGCACCCGAGGCGTTGGGGTGGTTGATATAGGCCACCACCACGTAGCGTTCGCCATTGAGCGCATCGACATAGCCGGCCAACGCGCGCACATCGGCCAGCGTGCCGGTCTTCAGGTAGGCGTTGCCTGCCGCATTGGCGCGTGTCAGGCGGTTGCGCAGCGTGCCGTCCACGCCGAGGATCGGCAGCGAATCGATCAGCACCGGCCCCACGTTGCTGGCCAGCGCCTGCTGCAGCAGGCGGGCCATGTCGTAGGCGCTGATACGCTCGTCGCGCGACAGTCCGGAGCCGTTTTCCAGCACCAGGTTCGGCATGTCCAGGCCCTGCCTTGTCAGCCACTGGTGGATCACGCGCGACGACTTGTCGGTGCTGGCCGGTCCCTTGCGATCCATTTCCGCGCCAATCGTCAGGAACAGCTGGCGGGCCATCACGTTGTTCGAGAACTTGTTGATGTCGCGCACGATATCGCCCAGCGGCTGGCCGTAGTGGCGCGCCAGCAGGAAGGCGTTGCGCGGCACCGGGCCGCTGCGCAGGCCGGGCGGGCGCGCGAAGCGGCCGCCGGCGTTCTGCCATTCGGCGACGAAGCCGCCCCAGATGAAGTCGCTGTGGCTCAGCGTGGCCAGGTTGACGATGTGCTCGCCGCAATCGGCCGAGTAGCTGCCATCGAACGATGCCACGACCGTGCCGTCCGGCTGGGGCATGATGCTGGGCGTGGCGCGCGACTTCCAGTCGCCGCAGCGGCCGTTGGCCAGCGTCATCCGGTTGTCCACGCGCAACTGCGCCAGCGCGGGCGTGACGGCCACGTCCACGGTGCGGTTGGCGGCGTCCGGGGTGATCGTGAACGACAGCGTCTTGAATGCGTAGAGCAGCGCGTCCGGATTCACGTTATAGGCGCGCTGCGTCTCGCCGTCGATGGTGTAGCTGCCGTCCATGCCATCGGCAAAGAAGCTGCGATCGAGCACCACGTCGCCGTTGATGGTGGTGGCGCCAGCGGAACGGGCCGTGGCCACCAGCTTGGCCATTTCCTCGGGCACGAGCTTGGGGTCGCCCCGGCCGCGCAGATAGACGTTGCCGTTGATCGTGCCGTCGGGGCCGGGCTGGTTGTCGGCATAGAGCGATGTCAGCCAGCGGAAATCGGGCCCCAGCAGCTGCAGGCCGGCGAAGGTGGTGACCACCTTCATCGTCGAGGCCGGATTCATTGGCGTCTCGGCGTTCCAGCTCACGCGCGCCTGCGGGGCGCCCACCTTGACCACGTAGAAGCTGGCGGCGGACAGCGGCACATGGGCGCGGCGCAGCGCGGCGGTCACGGTGGCCGGCAGGCCGCTGCGCGCGGCGGCGGGATCGGCGGGTTCGGCCTTGGCACGGGCGGCACCGGCTGTCGCGGCGACGGCCGTGGCGGCAGTGGCGGCGCGGGCGGCCTTGGCATTCTTGACGGGTTTGGCCTGGGCTGCGGACAGACCGAGGATGAGCAGCGTGGCCGCGACGATGGCGGGCGACAGGCTGCGGCGGAGCAGGGGCGGGCGGATGGGCATGGCCAGCATGTTAACGCATGGCCCACGCGTGCCGGGAGACGTCATGCGGCCGTTTCAGGCCGCATTTCGTGAGCGAGGTCGGCTACGCGGCGCTCGGTCCGCTTAGTTGGCCGACTGACAATCGGATGCCGACGGCGTGGCATTCGGAATCGGGAAGATGGCGTCGTAGGCCCAGTTGTAGAAGAACGCGTAGACCATGTAATAGCCGGCCACGGCAATGTCCATGATGAAGGCTTCCACCAGGCCGATCTTCAGGTACCACGCCACCGAAGGCAGGAACACGATCAGCAGGCCGCCCTCGAAGAGGATCGCGTGCAGCACGCGGATCGGCGTCGATTTCTTGAGCTGGCCCGTGAAGCGCAGCATCGCGCGGTCGAACAGGATGTTGTAGATGTAGTTCCACGTGGCGGCGATCAGGGCCGCCACCGCGCCAACGATGCCCATCTGGTGCAACTCGTACCCGAACACCAGGCTGGCCAGCGGCGCGAATGCGATCAGACCGATCACCTCGAAACCGACGGTGTGACGAATACGGTCTGCAGTGGTACGCATGAGGCTCTCCAATTTCATCGAATTTCAACAATAGACGGCATTCTATCGGCGCGACAGCTGATCGCAAGTTAGATACCATCTGAAAACCCGATAGATCGCGGCGGGACGCGCCGCATATTCCATGTCTCTCTCCTTCGATCAGCTCCAGGCGTTCGCGGCCGCCGCGGAGACCGGATCGTTCTCTGCCGCCGCCCGCCAGCTTGGCAAGGCCCAGTCGGTCATCAGCGCCGCCGTGGCCAATCTGGAAGTCGACCTCGACGCCACGCTGTTCGACCGCAGCGCCCGCTACCCGGTGCTGACACCGGCCGGCGAACGGCTGCTGCTGGAAGCGCGCGTGATCCTGGAACGCTGCGAGCATTTCCGTGGCGTGGCCAAGAGCCTGGGCGAGGGGGTGGAGTCGCGCCTCACGCTGGCCGTGGATGAGCTGTATCCCGAGGAAACGCTGGGCGAACTGCTGACCGAGTTTTCCGAGCGATTCCCGTCGGTCGAACTCGAAATCCTGTTCCCGCTGATGGAGGACGTCAGCCGCCTGGTGCTGAGCCAGTGCGCGGACCTGGGCATCATGTGGCGCCAGGAAATCCTGCCGCCGGAACTGGGCTTTCACGCGCTCGGCTGGGTGCCGATGCCCATCATCTGCGCACCCGACCACCCGCTGGCCGCCCAGCCGCGCGTGGATTTCGAGGAACTGAAACGCTACCGCCAACTGATGGTGGCCACGCGCAGCGACAGCGAGGAAAAGAAGCGCCTGCGCGTGGCCGCCGAAGTCTGGTGGGTGGAAAGCCAGTGGGTCATCGTCGAACTGGTCAAGCGCCGCCTGGGCTGGGCGTTCGTGCCCTGGCACGTCGCCGCCAACTCGCCGGCGGCAGCCGGGCTGGTGTCGCCGCAACTGACATTCCAGGACCAGGACTGGCCCGTCGCCATGGAAATCGTCTGGCACAAGCAGCGACCACTGGGCAAGGCCGCCACGTGGCTGAAGGAACGGGTCAGCCAGCAGGCGTTGCCGGTGCCGGAGGGGCGGTAGATGGGCGCCGGAGAAACGCATTGCCGATCACGCCATATTTGACAATTCGCATGAGACGCTGCATTTGGATGGTCTACGGCAGACGGAAGGTCGCCGCATCGATATAGATACTTGCATTTCAACGCAAGGAGGTAACGATGCGGGTATCTATCTTGTCGTACATGCGCGCGGCCATGCTGGCGGCGATGTTGATGCTGGTAGTGGGGTCGGCATTCGCCACGCCGCCAGCCTTTGTCTATCGCGGTTCGAATGTGCCGCCGGAACAGGTGTTCCACAATGGCTTCCCAAGCCCGGGAACCAACAACGACGTGTACGAGCACGTGGGCGGCAGCTCATGCATGGAGAGGACAACCTCGTTCGTTCCGACATCGGCGCAGGAATCCGTTGCGCATCAGTTTGCCAGCCGATGGCTGGTGGGGCGCGGCAGCCGCAGTTATGTGTATCGCATCCGGGCCACGGCAAGGTTCTATAGCGCCTATGCGTCGTTGCGGGACGCGTACACGCGACTGGGCAACGTGATTTTCCGGACCACCGCCGAGCGTTTCCGGCACGAGGACGAATGGATGGCCTACAGCGGCGTGCCGAACAACCTGGTGGAATCCGTCCAGATATTCGAGCGCAATGCCGACACGGGCCAAATGGAGGTCGTCGCCGAGCAGCGGAATCCGGCTTACGTCCCGGGGAACACAGTGGCGAACCAGCATCCGTTCTTGATTCGCAGGGCCCCGACCAGTACGGTGCAGCTTGTAACCCCGGCGTTGCCCGGCACATCGGGCGCGCTTGCCTCGGTCTGTTCGCTCTGCAACATCACCGAGGAAGAAGAGGAGGATCGCCGCCGCAAGCGGTCGGTGGACGCTTCCACCCAGGCCAAGGCCTGCAATTACTTTTCGATTCGCGAGGACGACTCGCCGGCGGCGGTTGTCGATCCGATCACCGGCGAGGAAGTCAAGCGTTACGTGCCATGGCAGACGCGCGTGCAGCGCAATGGCTATTCCAGCATCGAGACGCCTCTGGGGTGTCAGACGGTGACGGGCGCCGCTCCGCTGGCCGATCTGGTCGCCGTCAAGTGTGATGGCCTGCGCAATGTCAGAAGATTCCGGGTTTCCATCGGGGCAGGAGGTAAGGCCAACACATGGGTGGACAAAAGCGCTTCGACGATGGTGTCGAGGGCGAATGGTGGGGCCGCAAGAGTTCGGAGATTCCGGTCGTCAATACGGGTTACACGCTGGCCGACTACGGCTATTCGATCTATGACGTCTTCAGCAATACCACCGGCAACTGGTGGTCGGGGCTGACGGTACGGCCCTTTTACCCCGATCTGCCGTACACCGAATCGGGCGTGTGTGCCTATGACGCGGCCGGACACAAGACCTTGCTGCTGTGTCTGCCGCCGAGCGGCATTGTTGCCCGGCTGGAAGGCCGCAGCAACAATGCGATCAGCTCCATCGAGGCGCCTCCCGATCATGCCTACAAGATCTGCGAAGACGCCGGCTTTGCCGGGCGATGCCATATCCTGAGAGGCGACGCGAGTCAGACAGATTTGAGCCGATTGCGGATGAACGACAATATCTCGAGCATCCGGGCCTGCTACAAGCCCGTCCCGAACAGCTGGCAGCCTGCCCCGAACAATCGCGGCCTGATCGGCACGGTCTATTACCAGGTCGAGGCAACGTCCGGGCTGCGCGAGTACTACCAGCTCAACAAGAGCAGCTATGGCCCGATGCCGGCCAACCAGCGCAGCAACGCCGACTGGACCTACCTCCCGGACTACGACGAGTGCTGATCCGGGGCGGACGCCGATGACGGCGGCGCGGGCTGTTGCTGCGCCGCCTCGGCGTCATACCCATGCCATCCGCCTCCCAGCGCCTTGATCAGCGTGATGGCGGCCGTGTACTGGCGATCCATGATGCGCAGCGTCGTGGTTTCGGCGGTGTAGGCCGCCGTCTGGGCGGTCAGCACGTCGAGCAGGGCGGCGGTGCCGGCCTTGTAGCGGTTGTTGACCAGCGACAGCGCCTCACGCGCGGAGCGCAGGGCGTCGCCCTGGACCACGGCTTCCTGCTCAAGCATGCGTGCCGAGGCCAGGTTGTCCTCGACTTCCTGGAAGGCGTTCAGCACGGTCTGGCGATAGTTGGCCACGGTCTGGTCGTAGGCGGCCACGGCCTGCGCCTTGGCGGCACTGCGCAGGCCGCCGTCGAACACCGTGCCGGCCAGGCCGGCGCCGACCGACCACACGCGGTCGGGTAGCGACAGCCAGCGCGCCAGCGTGCTGGCCGTGAGGCCGCCCGTGGCCGACAGCGACAGGGTGGGATAGTAGGCCGCCTGCGCCACGCCGATATCGGCATTGGCCGCCGCCATGCGGCGTTCGACAGCGGCGATGTCGGGGCGGCGTTCCAGCATTTGCGAAGGCACGGCCACTGGCACCACGGGCACCGGTGTCTGCAAATCGGCCGGCGCGATGTTCAGTTCCGAAGGCGGCCGTCCAACCAGAATGGCGATGGCGTGTTCGAGCTGCGCGCGGCTGATCTGGATATCGAGCTGCTGGGCCTGGGCCGACTTGAGTTGTGTTTCCGACTGCAGCACGTCAGAGCGTTGCGCGGTGCCGGCCTTGTACTGGTTCTGCACCAGTTGCAGCGACCTGGCGTAGTCGGCCACGGTGCGATCGAGCAGCGCGCGCTGGGCGTCGGCCACGCGCAGCGAGAAGTAGCTCTGCGCCAGCGTGGCCTGCGTGGACAGCAGCGTCGATGCCAGGTCGGCCTGGCTGGCCTGCGCGCCCGCTTCGGCGCTTTCGACCTGGCGGCGGATGCGGCCCCAGATATCGATTTCCCAGCTGGCCGACAGCGTGGCGTTCTGGCCGTCGACAACATGTCCGGCCGCGCTGGACTTGCCGCGCGATACGCCGACATTGGCGCCAACCGTCGGGAAGTAGCCGGCGCGTGCGGCCGCCAGCGATGCGGTGGCCTGGCGATAGATCGCCTCGGCCGCCTTGATGTTCTGGTTCGACACCTGCACCTGCGATATCAGGTCGTCCAGCGTGGGGTCGTTGAACACGCGCCACCAGTCGGGGCGGCCGGCGGCGTCCTGCGGCTCGGCGGTCTTCCAGTCGCCGGTCCAGGCGGGCATGGCGTCGCTGGCTTCCTTGAAGGCCTTGGGTATGGGCGCGTCGGGGCGCTTGTAGTCGGGGCCGACCGCGCAGCCGGCCAGCAGGGCACAGGCCAGGGCCACCACCGAAAGAGAATAGGAGCGTTGGAACATGGCGGATGCGTTCTTCAGTGTTCGAGTTGCGGCGCGGTGCCGCGTTGCTGCCGGCGTGCGCGCCAGGCATTGACCTTCAGGCGCCAGCGGTCGAGCGTCAGGTAGACCACCGGCGTCGTGTACAGCGTCAGCAACTGGCTGACCACCAGGCCGCCGACGATCGAGATACCCAGCGGCGCGCGCAGTTCGGCGCCATCGCCGCGGCCCAGCGCCAGCGGCACCGCGCCCAGCAGCGCGGCGGCCGTGGTCATCATGATCGGCCGGAAACGGAGCAGGCAGGCGCGGTAGATGGCGTCGCGCGGGCTCAGGCCGTCGCGCCGTTCGGCGTCGATGGCGAAGTCGATCATCATGATGGCGTTCTTCTTGACGATGCCGATCAGCAGGATCACGCCGATCAGCGCGATGATGCTGAACTCGGTCTTGAACAGCAGCAGCGCCAGCAGCGCGCCCACGCCCGCCGACGGCAGCGTCGACAGGATCGTCAGCGGGTGAACGTAGCTTTCGTACAGTATGCCCAGCACGATGTAGATCGTGATGATGGCGGCCAGGATCAGCAGCGGCTGGCTCTTGAGCGAATCCTGGAATGCCTTGGCGCCCCCCGCGAAGTTGGCCTGCAGCGTCTCGGGTGCGCCGATCTGCGCCATGGCCAGCTTGATGGCGTCGGTGGCCTGCGACAGCGAATAGCCCTCGGCCAGGTTGAACGAGATGGTGGACGCGGCAAACTGGCCCTGGTGATTCACGCCCAGCGGCGTGCTGGTGGGCGTCACGCGCGCGAAGGCCGATAGCGGCACGCGCTTGCCGCCGCCTGTGACCACGTAAATGTCCTGCAGCGCATGCGGGCCCTGCAGGTATTCCGGGCTCAGCTCCATGACCACGCGGTACTGGTTCAGCGGGTGATAGATCGTCGACACCAGCCGCTGGCCGAATGCGTCGTTCAGGATGGCATCGACCTGCTGGGCCGTGACGCCGAGCTTCGATGCCGTATCGCGGTCGATGATGACCGACGTTTGCAGGCCCTTGTCGTTGGTGTCGGTGTCCACGTCCTCAAGGCCCTTGATGTTCGAAATCGCCGCGCGCACCTTGGGTTCCCATGAGCGCAACACATCGAGGTCATCGGACTGCAGCGTGAACTGGTAGGCCGAACTGCTCTGGCGCCCGCCGATGCGGATGTCCTGCACCGGCGTCAGGAACAGGCTCGCGCCGGGCTCCCTGGCCAGCTTGCCGCGCAGCCGCGCCACGATCTGGTCGGCCGTCTCCTTGCGCTCGGACAGCGGCTTGAGCGTGACAAAAATCTGGCCCGTGTTGCGCTGCGACCCGCCCGTGAAGCCCGTCACGTTGACCACGGCCGGGTCCGACTGGACGATCTTGATGAAGTTGTCGAGCTTGGTGCGCATCAGCTGGAACGACGTGGCCTGGTCCGCACGGATAAAGCCGATCAGCCGCCCGGTGTCCTGCTGGGGGAAAAAGCCCTTGGGCACGATCACGTACAGGTAGACGTTCAGCGCAATGGTCAGCAGCAGCACGATCCAGACCACCGGGCCATGGCGCAGCGCCACGCCCAGCGTGCGCGCATAGCCGTTCTGCAGGCGCACGAACAGGTGTTCCGTGGCCCGGTGAAAGCGCCCCTGCGTCTCTTCATGCACCGGGCGCAGCAGCCGGGCGCACATCATCGGCGTGGTGGTCAGCGAAACCACCAGCGACACCAGGATGGCCACCGACAGCGTGATCGCGAATTCCTGGAACAGCCGGCCCACGATGCCACCCATCAGCAGCAGCGGAATGAACACCGCGATCAGCGACAGGCTCATCGACAGCACCGTGAACCCCACTTCGCGCGCACCGCGCAGCGCGGCGGCCAACGGCTTCATGCCTTCCTCGATGTGCCGCGAGATGTTCTCCAGCACCACGATGGCGTCATCGACCACGAAGCCCGTGGCGATCGTCAGCGCCATCAGCGACAGGTTGTTCAGCGAGAACCCGGCGAGGTACATGATCGTGAACGTGCCCACGAGCGACACCGGCACGGCCACGCTCGGGATCAGCGTGGCGCGCACGTTACGCAGGAACACGAACACCACCATGATGACCAGCGCCACCGAGATCATCAGCGTGTGCTCCACCTCGCGCAGCGACGCGCGGATGGTGGGCGTGCGGTCCATCATCACGTCCAGCGAGATCGTGGCCGGCACCATCTTGCGCAGCTGCGGCAGCACGTCGTTGACGCGGTCCACGGTCTCGATGATGTTGGCGCCCGGCGAGCGGTTCAGCACCAGCAGCACCGACGGCTGGCCGTTGGCCGAGCCCGCGTTGCGGATGTCCTGCACCGAATCCACCACATTGGCCACGTCCTGCAGCCGCACCGGCACCGCAAACGAGTTCGGGCCGCCGCTGTTGACGTTGCCGCCCGTGGCACCCGTGCTGATGGTGGTGGTGCCGCTGCTGGTGGTGATCGTGGTGGTGGTGACGCCGTTGACGGTCTTGGTGCTGACGTTGCCGCCCGCGGCCGCGTTGGCCGTACTGGCGATCAGCGCGCCGGCCGATGTCGACGAATAGGTGCCCGGCGTGGCGTAGCGGATGATCAGCGGCATGTAATCCTTGGCCGCCATCGCCTGGTCGTTGGCATAGACCTGCCATGCCGTGTCGGGGTTGTCCAGGATGCCCAGCGGCCGGTTCGCGTTGGTGGCGCTGATCGTGTTGCGCACGTCCTCCAGCGAAATGCCGTAGTGGTTCAGCGCGGTCGGATTCAGTTCCACCCGCACTGCCGGCAGCGACGAGCCGCCGATCGTCACCTGGCCCACGCCTTCCACCTGCGACAGCTTCTGGGCCAGGATCGTCGACGCCGCGTCGTACAGCTGGCCGCGCGTCATCGTCGGCGACGTCAGCGCGATGATCATGATCGGCGCGTCGGCCGGGTTCACCTTGCGGTAGGTGGGGTTGTTCGGCAGGCTGGTGGGCAGCGTGGCGCGGGATGCATTGATGGCCGCCTGGACGTCGCGGGCGGCCCCATCGATGTCGCGCGACAGGTCGAACTGCAGCGTCACGCGCGTGGAGCCCAGCGAACTGCTCGACGTGATCTCGGTCACGCCCGCGATGGCGCCCAGCGCCCGCTCCAGCGGCGTGGCCACGGTGGCGGCCATGGTCTCGGGGCTGGCGCCGGGCAGCGACGCCGAGACCGAGATGGTGGGAAAGTCCACCTGCGGCAGCGGCGACACCGGCAGCAGCCGGAACGCCGCAATGCCGGCCAGCAGGATGCCGATGGTCAGCAGCGCGGTCGCTACCGGGCGGTGGATGAAGGTGGCCGAGAGGTTCATCAGGCGTTCGGCTCCTGCGGACGCGGCGTCACGCGGTGGCCGCCGTGGCTGCCATCGTCGCCGTCGTTGCGGTCATCGTCGCCGCCGTTCGGATTGCCGAACCTGCGGACGCGCCAGTCCTTGAGGCGGTATGCCACGCGGTCGAACGCCAGGTAGATCACCGGCGTGGTGAACAGCGTCAGCACCTGGCTGACCAGCAGGCCGCCCACCATCGTGATACCCAGCGGCCGGCGCAGTTCCGAGCCGATGCCGGAGCCCAGCATCATCGGCAGCGCCGCCAGCAGCGCGGCCATGGTGGTCATCAGGATGGGCCGGAACCGCAGCAGGCAGGCCTGGAAGATGGCGTCGTACGGCTTCATGCCATGCTCGCGTTCGGCTTCGAGCGCGAAGTCGATCATCATGATCGCGTTCTTCTTGACGATGCCGATCAGCAGGATGATGCCGATGATCGCGATGATGCCCAGGTCCTGCTGGAAGACCAGCAGCGCCAGCAGCGCGCCGACACCCGCCGACGGCAGCGTGGAAAGGATCGTCACCGGGTGGATGGTGCTCTCGTACAGCACGCCCAGCACGATGTACATGGTGATCACGGCGGCCAGGATCAGCCACAGCGTGTTCGACAGCGATGCCCGGAAGGCCAGCGCGGCGCCCTGGAATTCGGTGGACATCGAGATCGGCAGGCCGATTTCCTGTTCCACCCTGGTGATCTTGTCGACGGCGGCACCCAGCGATTCGCCCGGCGCCAGGTTGAACGAGATCGTGGCCGCCGGGAACTGCCCCTGGTGGTTGATCACAAGCGGGCCGGTGCGTTCGGAAATCCGCGCGATCGAGCCCAGCGGCACCTGGCCGCCCGACGACGACGGCAGCCGCAGTTCGGCCAGCGATGCGGGGCTGGTGCGGAATTCCGGCATGGTTTCCAGCACCACGCGGTACTGGCTGGACTGGGTGAAGATGGTCGAGATCAGGCGCTGGCCGAACGCGCTGTACAGCGCGCTGTCGATCACCGCCGTGGTGATGCCGAAACGGGCGGCGGCGTCGCGGTCGATCTCCACGAAGGCGCGCAGGCCGTTGTTCTGCTGGTCGCTGGCCACGTCGCGCAGTTCGGGCTCGCGCTGCAGCCGTTCGACCAGCTTCGGCACCCATTCGGCCAGCACGGTCGGGTCGGGATCTTCCACCGTGAACTGGTACTGGGTGCGCGCCACGCGGTCTTCGATCGTCAGGTCCTGCACGGGCTGCATGTAGAGCGACACGCCGCCGAGCTTGTGCACCGCCTCCTGCAGGCGGTCGGTCACCACGGCCATCGAATCGCGCTCGCCCTTGGGCTTGAGGTTGATCAGCATGCGCCCGGCGTTGATGGTCTGGTTGGTGCCATCCACGCCGATGAACGACGACACGCTGGCCACCGCCGGGTCTGCCAGGATCACCTTCTGCACGGCTTCCTGCTTGCGTCCCATCGACTGGAACGAACTGGTCTGCGCGGCCTCGGTGATGGCCTGGATCACGCCGGTGTCCTGTACCGGGAAGAAGCCCTTGGGCACCAGCAGATAGAGCAGGCCGGTCAGCACCAGCGTGCCGACGGCCACGACCAGCGTGGCGGTCTGGCGCGCCAGCACCCATTCCAGCGCCCGGCCGTAGCGGTCGATCACATTGTCGAAGAAGCGGCCCGTGGCCACGTGGAAGCGCGACTGTTCGCTCTCCGGCACATGGCGCAGCAGGCGGGCGCACATCATCGGCGTCAGCGTCAGCGACACCACGGCCGAGATCAGGATCGACACCGCCAGCGTGATCGCGAACTCGCGGAACAGCCGTCCGACCACATCGCCCATGAACAGCAGCGGAATCAGCACGGCCACCAGCGAGAACGTCAGCGAGATGATCGTGAAGCCGATCTGCCTGGACCCCTTCAGCGCGGCCTCCATCGGGGAATCGCCTTCCTCGATGTAGCGCATGATGTTCTCGATCATCACGATGGCGTCGTCCACCACGAAGCCCGTGGCGATGGTCAGCGCCATCAGCGTGAGGTTGTTGATCGAGAAGCCGGCCAGGTACATCACGCCGAACGTGCCCACCAGCGACAGCGGCACGGCCACGCCCGGGATGATCGTGGCCGACAGGTTGCGCAGGAAGACGAAGATCACCATCACCACCAGCGCGATGGCCAGCAGCAACTCGAACTCCACGTCCTTGACCGAGGCGCGGATCGTGGTGGTGCGGTCAGTCAGCACCTGCGCATGGACGGAGGCCGGCAGCGCCGACTGCAGCTGCGGCAGCAGCGTCTTGATGCGGTCCACCACCTCGATCACGTTGGCGCCCGGCTGACGCTGGATATTGACCACGATGGCCGGCTTGGCATTGGCCCACGCGGCCAGTCGGCTGTTCTCGGGGCCGTCGATGATGTCGGCCACGTCGGTGATGCGGATCGGCGCGCCGTTCTGGTAGCCGATGATGATCTGCCGGTACTCGTCGGCCGACTTGAGCTGGTCGTTGGCGTCGATGGTCGATGCGCGCGACGGGCCGTCGAAGCTGCCCTTGGCACCGTTGACGTTGGCGCTGCCGATGGCGGTGCGCAGGTCGTCGATCGACATGCCGAGGTTGGCCAGTGCGGTCGGGTTGGCCTGGATGCGCACGGCGGGGCGCTGGCCGCCGCTGATGGTGACCAGGCCCACGCCCTGGATCTGCGAGATCTTGGCGGCCACGCGGGTGTCGACCATGTCCTGCAGCTTGGGCAGCGGCAGGGTGTCGGACGTCATCGCCAGCGTCATGATCGGCGCGTCGGCCGGATTGACCTTGCTGTAGACCGGCGGCATCGGCAGGTCGGCGGGCAGCAGGTTGCCGCCGGCGTTGATGGCGGCCTGCACCTCCTGCTCGGCCACGTCCAGCGACAGCGTCAGCTCGAACTGCAGCGTGATGACCGACGCGCCGCCCGATGACGACGACGACATCTGCTTGAGGCCCGGCATCTGGCCGAACTGGCGCTCCAGCGGCGCCGTGACCGACGAGGTCATCACGTCGGGACTGGCGCCGGGGTACAGCGTGGTGACCTGGATGGTCGGGTAATCGACCTCGGGCAGGGCGGAGAGCGGCAGCAGCTTGAATGCGACCAGCCCCGACAGCAGGATGGCCAGCATCAGCAGGGCCGTGGCCACCGGCCGCTCGATAAAGATGCGTGAAGGATTCATGCCGCTTCCCTGTCTCTTCTCTTACTGCTGCGGCCGCTGGCCCACGCTGGCGCCCGGGTTCGCCGGCGTGCTGGTGGCCGGATTCGGGCTGCTGTCCGCGTCGCGCATGCGACGGCGTTCGACTGGTGCGCCAGCCGCTGCCGAAGCGCCCGCCCCGTCGCTGGCCGCGCCCGGTGCCGCATGGGTGCCGCTTGCGCCGCCATGCGCGCCGCTGGCGCCGCCCCAGTTGCCACGGCGGCCACGCGCGCGCGGGGCGCTCGACGGCTGCAGCTGCGCGGCGCGCGCGGCCGGGTCCACCGCTTCCACGACCATGCCTTCCTTGAGGCGGTCCGCGCCGTCCACCACCACGCGCTGGCCGGGCTCCACGCCCTTGAGCACGGCGGTGCGGGCGCCATCGCTCGGGCCCAGCGTCACCACCTGAACCTTCACGGTGTTGTCGTCGCCCACCACATAGACAAAGGTGCCTTGCTGGCCACGCTGGATGGCGGCCACCGGGATCACCGTGGCGTCTTCCATGGTATCCACGCGGGTGCGCACGTTCACGAACTGGTTCGGGAACAGCATGCCGTCGGTGTTCTGGAAGATGGCCTTGAGCTTGACCGTGCCGGTAGTGGTGTCGATCTGGTTGTCGGTGGTCAGCAGCGAACCCTCGGCCAGCTGGTTGCGCATCTGGCGGTCCCACGCCTGCACCTGGAGCTTCTCGCCGGCGTTCAGCTTCCTGAGCACGGCGGGCAGGTTGTCCTCGGGAATCGTATACAGCACGGTGATCGGCTGGATCTGCGTGATCAGGGCGATGCCATTGGTGTCGCCGGTGCTGACGATGTTGCCGGGGTCCACCTGGCGCAGGCCGATGCGGCCCGAGGTGGGCGCCACGATGCGCGTGTAGCCCAGGTTCAGCCGCGCGTTGTCGACGTTGCCCTGGTCGGTCTTGACCACGCCTTCGTACTGGCGCACCAGCGCGTCCTGCGTGTCCACCTGCTGCTTCGAGATCGAATCCTGCGCCAGCAGCGTCCTGTAGCGTTGCTGGTCCAGCCGGGCGTTCTGCAGCAGCGCCTGGTCACGGGCCAGCTGGCCCACGGCCTGGTCCAGCGCGGCCTGGAACGGGCGCGGATCGATTTCGGCCAGCACGTCGCCGGCCTTGACCATCTGGCCTTCCTTGAACAACACCTTCAGCAACGGGCCGGACACCTGCGCGCGCACGGTGACGTTGGCCACCGGCGTCACGTTGCCCAGGCCATTGAGCACCACATCCATGTTGCGCTTGCTGACCGTATTGACCACCACGGGCGAGCGTGGCATGGCGTTCGGCCCGCCCTGGCCGCCGGCCCCGCCCGCCCCGCGTCGGCCTGCCCCCATGCCTGCCGCCCCGCTGGCGGCGCCCGGTGTGCCGGCCGCTGCCTCCTGCGCCGCCTTGCGGTGGCTGTGCCAGTACCAGCCGGCGCCCGCCAGCACGACCATGACGGCGACGGCAATCCAGGTGCGGCGGCGCAGACGGACCGGGCCGCGCGGCGGGGTGGGGGGAATAGGTTGACCTTGTTCTGGGTGGGACATGAACGGAATCCTGGGAACCGGCACGACATAAAAGGCGCGCGTGCCAAACGGTATTCGCACAGCGACTGTGACGGCGAAGTGGCAGCAGTATGCCGCATCGGGAGGGCAAGGCGACCCGCCGTCAGGTGGGATGGCGCCCGGCGGGGCGCGTCATGGATGCAAGCATAATGTGCAGCCGTGATCCCACGTATTTCGCGGTTTCCCGCTTTTATTACAGCGGGTTACGGGCGGCCTGGGTGTAACGTCCAGAAACAAAACCGTCCCGGGCATTTGCAAGGTTGCATGCCCGTCCTGACTATCATGTGCCTATGCGTACAAACCAGCCCACACAGATTCTCGTCGTCGACGACGATCCCGAATTGCGCGACCTGCTGCGCGAATACCTGACCTCGCAAGGCTTTGCGGTGTCGGTGCTGCACGATGGCGATGGCCTGCAGGCCCGGCTGGAGCGCGAGCGCCCGGCGCTGATCGTGCTGGACCTGATGATGCCCAAGGTTGATGGCCTGACCGCCCTGCGCAACCTGCGGGCCAAGAACGACGACATCCCCGTGATCCTGCTGACCGCGCGCAGCGACGAAATCGACCGCATCGTCGGGCTGGAGATCGGCGCCGACGACTACCTGGGCAAGCCGTTCTCGCCGCGCGAGCTGCTGGCCCGCATCAACGCCGTGCTGCGCCGCAAGCTGGCCCGCCCGGCCGCGGCGCCGGAAGACCGCGAATCGATCGCCTTCGGCCCGTTCCGGGTGAATTTCCGCCAGCGTTCGCTGGAACGCAGCGGCCAGGCCGTGTCGATCAGCGATACCGAGTTCGCGCTGCTGAAGCTGTTGCTGATGCATCCGCTGGAAGTGCTGTCGCGCGAGCGTATCGTCGAACTGATGTATGGCACCGCCAACGGCATCAGCGACCGGGGCATCGACGTCCAGATCTGGCGCCTGCGCCGGCTGCTCGATGAAGACGCGCAGCGCCCGCGCTATATCCAGACCGTACGTGGCCGGGGCTACACCTTTGTGCCTGACGAAGCCGAGGACAGCGTTCCGCAATAGGGCTCCCGTAATGGAGCCTCCGCATGAAGCCAAGGCATGAAGCTAAGAATCGACACCCTGTTCGGCCGCATGGCGCTGCTGATCGCCGCCGTGCTGATGATCAGCCATTTCTCGTGGCTTGCCATCCTGCGCATGGATCGGCGCCAGCAGCAGATCGACTATTCGGTCGAGCAGATGCTGTTCCAGCTGGACAGCATCCAGCGCGCCCTCGACGCCAGGCCGCCCGTGCCGCTGCCGAGCCTGGTCGAAGTGGCCGATACCGCCGCGGCGGACGAGCACGCCGGCCGCCCGCAAGGGGGGCGGCCGCGCCGCCTGGTGGACCAGTTCACGCGCCGCCTGCCGCCGGGCTCCGAAGTGCGGCTGGAGGACGAACTGTCCACCCCCCGGCTCTGGATCAAGCTGCCCAACCGCAACCGCTGGATCGCCATGCCGATCCTGTTCGTGCATAACCCGCCGCCTGACAACCGGCTGATCCCGGGCGTGGTGCTGGTGGTAGGGGTGGCCATCGTCTTCGCGCTGTTCGTGGCGTGGCAAATCCAGCGGCCGGTGCGCGATATGGCCGAAGCGGCCGAAAAGCTGTCGCGCCAGCAGGCTGTGCCGCCGCTGCGCGAGCGCGGGCCGCACGAGTTGCGCCAGCTGATCGTGCGTTTCAATCGCATGGTGGCCGACCTGTTCCGTATCGACCAGGAGCGCAACACGATGCTGGCCGGCATCGCGCACGACCTGAAGACGCCGCTGGCGCGGCTGCGCCTGCGGGCCGAGATGCTGTCGGACCCCAAGGCGGCGGCCGGTGTGACGCGCGACGTGGACTCGATGTCGGCCATCGTGGAGCAGTTCCTGACCTTTGCGCAGAGCAGCGAACCGACGGCCCGGCCGGTGCCGGTGGACAAGCGCATTGGAGAACTGGCGGCGTCGCTGCAGGAGCAGGACAGGCAGGTGGTGCTGGAACTGACCGCCGGCGACGGCTTCCGCATGATCGCCACCCAGCTGGACCGCATCATCGGCAATCTGGTGGACAACGCGTACGCCTACGGGGCCCCGCCGGTCTATGTGGCGACGTCGCGCACCGCCGAGGGATGGTGCCTGACCGTGGAAGACCAGGGGCCGGGCATCCCGGCCGACGCCATCGAGCGCGTGACCATGCCGTTCGTGCGGCTGGATCCGGCACGCGGCGGCAATGCGCATTCCGGGCTGGGCCTGGCCATTGTCGATCGGCTGGTCAGGCAGGGCGGGGGCAGACTGACGATCAGCAACCGCGACGAAGGCGGCTTGCGCGTGGAGATGGTGTTCCCGTTCACGGCGATGGCGCAGGCGGCCTGATCGCGCTCAGACCTTCTTCTTTTCCCCGATCCGGCTTTCCTTGCCGGCCAGCAGTTTGGCGATATTGCTACGGTGGCGGGCAATCAGCAGGATGCCGATGACCAGCACGGCGCCGGCAATGATATCCACGCCAAACATCAGCACGTAGAAGAACGGCGCGAAGATCGCGGCCACCAGGGCGGCCAGCGACGAATAGCGGAAGAAGAACGCGATGATGAGCCAGCTGGCCAGCGTGCCGGCGCCCAGCAGCGGGTCGATCGCGAACAGGATGCCGGCCGCGGTGGCCACGCCCTTGCCGCCCGCGAAGCGGTGGAATACCGGGAACAGGTGGCCCAGGAACACGGCCAGCGCGGCCAGCGCGATGCCGGTATCGTCCACGCCGTAGCCGGGGCCCAGGTGCTTGACCAGCATGATCGCCACATAGCCCTTCAGGCCATCGCCGATCAGCGTCAGGATCGCGGCCTTCTTGTTGCCGGTGCGCAGCACGTTGGTGGCGCCGGGGTTGCCGGAGCCGTAGCTGTGCGGATCGGGCAGGCCCATGACCTTGCTGACCACCACGGCGAACGACACCGATCCGATCAGGTAGGCGATGACGGCAAATATCAGGTTGACCATTGTGTGGGAATAAAGACAAGGAATTTCAGGCTGGCGCGATTGTAGCGCGGCACGGCGCCGACGCACGCCGTGGTTTCCCCGGCTTCCGACAATTCGGCGGGCGGCCTGATCGCCATCAGTCGGGCAACGCGCAAGCCACCGGCCTGGCGTCCAGCAGATCGGTCAGCACGCCCGGGGCGATGCTGATCAGGTAGCCGCGCCGTCCGCCGTTGATATAGACGGTGTCCAGCGCCAGCACAGTGCCTTCCACGTAGACCGGCATGCGCTTCTTCGTGCCGAACGGCGATGTGCCGCCCACCATGTAGCCGCTGTGGCGCTGGGCCACCTCGGGCTTGCACGGCTGCACGCTCTTGGCGCCGATCTGCCGCGCCAGGTTCTTGGTCGATACCGAGCAGTCGCCATGCATCAGCACGATCATCGGCCTGGCGGCCTCGTCCTCCATCACCAGCGTCTTCACCACATTGTGCTCGGGCACGCCAAGCTGGCGCGACGATTCGCCGGTGCCGCCGTGGTCGACATAGTCGTAGGTATGCTCGCCGAACGCCACACCCTGCTTGCGCAGCATCTGCGTGGCCGGTGTCTCGGAGACGTGTTTCTGCTTGCTCATGGAACGGAATGTCAGCGCCGGCTCAGCCGCGCGGATGGTGATGCTGGTGCAGCTCGCGCAGGCGCTCGCGCGCCACGTGCGTGTAGATCTGCGTGGTGGAGATATCGGCATGGCCCAGCAGCAGCTGCACCACGCGCAGGTCGGCCCCGTGGTTCAGCAGATGCGTGGCAAAGGCATGCCGCAACGTATGCGGCGACAGCGGGGCATGGATGCCGGCCTCGCGCGCATGCTTCTTGATCAGGTGCCAGAACGTCTGGCGCGTCATGCCTTCGCCGCGCTGGGTGACGAACAGTGCGTCGCAGGCGCGGCCGGCCAGCAGCGCGGGCCGGCTTTCGGCCAGGTAGCGGCGCAGCCAGTCGCCGGCCTGGGCGCCAAACGGCACCAGCCGTTCCTTGTTGCCCTTGCCGCCCACCACGCGTGCCACGCCCTCGTTGAGCCCGATCTCGATCGTCTTCATGTTCGTCAGCTCGGACACGCGCAGCCCGCTGGCATACATCAGTTCGAGCATGGTGCGGTCGCGCAGGCCCAGCGGGGTGTCCTCGTCGGGGGCTTCCAGCAGCGCCTCGACCTGGCCTTCGGACAGCGTCTTCGGAAAGCGCGGCGGCTGCTTGGCCGGGCGCAGCAGCAGGCAGGGATCGGCGTTGATCATGTGCTCGCGCAGCGCCCACTGGTAGAAGCGGCGGAACACCGTCAGGCGGCGGTTGGCGGACGACGCGCGGGTTGCGGTGTGGCGTGCCGCGAAGTAGGCGGACAGCGCCGTGTCGTCCGCGGCCAGCAGCGTGCAGGTGTCGCTTTCGTGCAGCCAGCGCGCCAGCAGCGCCAGATCGCGCCGATAGGCGTCGATGGTGTTCTTCGACAGCCCGTCTTCGAGCCACAGCGCATCGCAGAAGCGGTCGACCAGCGCCAGGTCTTCGGCCAGCCCCGCGCTCATAGGAGCATCGCCCTTTCATGGCGCAGCAGCCATCGCTTGACGCCCAGGTGGAAGCCCTCCTCGCCGTGATGGGCGAAGCCACCGAGCCCGTTGGCCGCCACCACGCGGTGGCACGGGATCACGATCGGAAACCAGTTCTGCCCGCACGCCTGGCCCACCGCGCGCGGCATGCTCTGCAGCGATCTGGCGATGGTGCCGTAGGTGGTCAGCCCGCCGCGCGGCACGGCGCGGATGGCATCCCAGACCTTGCGCTGGAAGTCGGTGCCGCGCGTGGCCAGCGGCAGGTCGAAGACCATGTCGGGGTTGTCGTAGTAGGCCGCGAGCTGCTCGGCCACGCGCTGCGTCAATGCGCTGGTTGGCGCAACTTCGGCAAAGCTGTCGGGCAGGTAGACGAGCTCGTGAACCTGCGCGCCATCGATACGTACGCCGACCTTGCCGAATGGCGCGGGCAGGACGGCATCGAAGGGATGTGGCATGGGGGATGGCGGTTGAGAGGGCTAGGCCGGATTCTATGCCTATTTGCGTTGCACACCCCTGGTTTTCTCCCTCTCCCGCGCAGGAGAGGGCGCGGGAGAGGCCAAGGCGCGTCAAGCACCTTCCACGCCAGAACCCGCACCACAAAAAAGAAGGACCACGCGAAGTGGTCCTTGACGAAAATTGCCGGGAAATCAGGCGCTTTACCCTCTCCCCCGACCCCTCTCCCGCAAGCGGGAGAGAGGAGTACACCAGGGCCTGTCAAACGGCTTACTGCTCCAGCTTGATGTTCTGAACCTTCACCAGGTTCTTCATCTTGTCGAATTCCTTCTTGATTTCGGCGGCGTGCTGGGCCGGCGTGTTGCCCGACGGCTCGGCGCCGGCGGCTTGCAGGCGATCCACGAAGCCCTTGTCCTGCAGCGCCTTGACCACCGCGCCGTTGAGCTTGGCGATGATGTCGTCAGGCGTGCCGGCCGGGGCCACCAGGCCGTACCAGGCCGGATCGTTCGGCTCCTTCAGGCCCATTTCGCCGAAGGTCGGCACGTTGGGCAGGCCTTCCACGCGCTTGTTCCAGGCCACCACGATCGGGCGCAGCTTGCCGGCCTTGATGTAGGGCATCGACGAGGGCAGGTTGTCCACCATGATCGGCACCTGGCCGGCCAGCACGTCGTTCAGCGCCGGGCCCGCGCCACGGTACGGAATGTGCACCATGAACGTCTTGGTGGACACCTTGAACTGCTCGCCCAGCATGTGGCCAAAGCCGCAGGTGCCGGACGACGCATACGAATACTTGCCCGGGTTGGCCTTCAGCACGGCCAGGAATTCCTTGTAGTCCTTGGCCGGGAAGTTCGGGTTCACCGCGATCACGTTGGCCACGTTGGCCACGTTGGCGATGGGCTTGAAGTCCTTGATCGGGTCGTACGACAGCTTCGGGTTGCAAGCCGGGTTCACGGCCATCGTCGACACCGTGGAGATGCCGATCGTGTAGCCGTCCGGGGCCGACTTGGCGATGGCGTCGGCGCCGATCGAGCCGCCGCCACCGGCGCGGTTTTCCACCACCACCGGCTGACCCAGGATACGGCTCATCTGGTCGGCCACGCCGCGGCCCACGATGTCGGTCGTGCCGCCCGGCGCGAACGGAATGATCAGGCGGATCGGCTTGGTCGGATAGTTGCTCTGTGCTTGTGCTACGGATGCCACGGAGCCGGCGGCCATGAAGACCGTCGAAGCCAGGATCAGTGCTTTCTTGTGAGCTTGCATTGAGGAGAGTCTCCCGTCGTTGAAGCCGGGCGGATCGCGCCCGGGGAGGTCATGAAACACCGGCGTGCCGCCGCGGTTGCAGCGTTGCGCCGGCGTGCTTCGGAATCAGCCGCCCAGCAGGCCGCGCTTCAGGTTGCGGTCCACCGGGTGTTCGCCCAGGAAGATGCGCAGCACCGCCTGGTAGAAGTCTTCGCCCGGAATGGCCTGGCCACGCGGAATGCCGTTCAGCGTCACGGCGGTTCCGCCATTGGGCGTGAAGTCGAAATTGATGATGTCGCCGCGCTGGGCCGTGCCCAGCTGACTCATCGTGCGTTCCAACTGCGTCACGCGCTCGGACAGCAGTTGCATCTGCAGCGCCGAGTGGTTCTCGCGCAGCCCCTCGTTGAGGGCTTTGACGAACTGCGCCGATTCCACCTCGCGCAGCGGGCGGATCTGCAGCCGCTTCGGGCCCGGCGAGCCCAGCACCACGGTGGCGTTGCGGGCCCGCTCGGGCAGGTACAGCCCGGCCGCGTAGCCCTTGATCACGAATACCTGCCGCAGGCCCGTGCCGTTGAGCGACAACTGCCGGCCGCCCAGGCGTGCCATGTCGTCGAATCGCACGCCGTCAATCTCCATGGCCGATACCGACGGCAACAGCAGGCCGAGCGCCAGCGTCGCGCACAGCGAAACGGCAAGGCGGCGGGCAGGCGTGGCTCGGCGGAACGAAGACGGCGTGGACTTCATGGTGCGGCAGGCGGCGGCAAAGCCGCGGGCAAGGCAGATTCAGCGTGCCATGTTCGTGGAATTCTGAAAAAATACCCATCCGGATCTGCCCTAGGCTTCACTTTTCGCGAAGCCGGCCGTCGGGCACCACGATAACGACAAAGCATTCGAGACATGTCTGCCGCCCTGCTGCTGGTGCCGGACTTCAGCCTGATCCTCATCGGCTGGCTGCTGGTTCGATTTACCCCCTTTGACCGCGCGTTCTGGGCCAGCGTGGAACGCCTGGTCTATTTCGTGCTGTTCCCTGCGCTGCTGTTGCAATCCACCAACAGTGCGAAGTTCGACGTCTCGTCGACCTCGGCCATGCTTGGCCTGGCGCTGGCCACGATGGTCTTCGGCATGGCCACCGGCTATCTGGTGCGCTACGTGCTGCGGCCCGCCCCGATCGACTTCGCGTCGGGCTTCCAGACCGCTTTCCGCTTCAATTCCTATATCGGGCTGGCCCTGGCGGCGCGGCTCGGTGGCGGAGAAGGGCTGGCGCTGATGGCGTTGGTGGTCGGCGTGACGGTGCCGCTGTGCAACGTGGCGGCGGTCTGGGCGCTGGCGCGGCATGGCGAATCGACGCTGCTGCGCGAACTGGCGCGCAATCCGCTGATCCTGGCCACGGCCATCGGCCTGGCCACCAACCTGCTGGGCCTGCATCCGCCCGAGGTGATCGGCATGACGCTGGGCCGCCTGGGTTCGGCATCGACCGCGCTGGGCCTGATGACCGTGGGCGCCGGCCTGCAGATGAGCGGTGCCACCGGCACGGCCGGCCCGATGGCCTGGTGGAGCGGCGTGAAGCTGCTGGCCATGCCGTGCTTTGCGTGGCTGGTCGGCAAGTACCTGCCGCTGACCGCGCTGCAGTACCAGATCGTGGTCATCTATGCGTCGCTGCCGACGGCGTCCAGCGCCTATATCCTGGCCGTGCGCATGGGCGGCAACGGGCCGATGGTGGCCGCCACCATTTCCGCCATGACGGTGGCGGCGGTGGTGACCACGCCGGTCTGGCTGTCGCTGGTCAGCTAGGTCTCGGGCTTCAGGCCGCTCCGACCGTTCAGGCCGTTCGGACGGTTCAGCCGGCGGTGTCCTGGGCCAGAGCCCAGTCGATGTGCTCGCGCACGAGCGGCGTGGCGGTGTCGCGCCGGGCCAGCAGCGCGGCGCGAATGCGCTGGGCCAGGGCGGGATCGCTGGCCGATGCCACGCGCAGGCTGTTGCCGAGCCCCACCGCCAGGTTGCGCAGCCAGCGTTCATGGCCGATGCGGCGGATCGGGCTGCCTTCGAGCCGCTGGTTGAATTCGGCTTCGGTCCAGCCGAACAGGTCGGCCATGTCGGGGGCGTCGAAGCCGTTGCGCACGTCGAAATCGGGCAGCGTGGCACGGTGCGCGAACTTGTTCCACGGACAGGCCAGCTGGCAGTCGTCGCAGCCGTACACCCGGTTGCCCATTGGCGCGCGCAATGGCTCGGGAATCGCGCCCTTGTGCTCGATCGTCAGGTAAGAAATACAACGGCGCGCATCGAGCCGGAACGGCTCCAGGATGGCCCCGGTGGGACAGATGTCGATGCAGCGGCGGCAATTGCCGCAATGGGGCGCTTCTGCCGGGTCCGCCGGCAGCGGGATATCGACCAGGATCTCGCCCAGGAAGAACATCGACCCGCCGTCGCGGTCCAGCAGCAGCGTGTGCTTGCCGCGCCAGCCCAGGCCGCCCTGGCTGGCCAGCGCCACTTCCATGACCGGGGCCGAATCGGTGAACACGCGGTAGCCGAACGGGCCGATGGCCGTCTCGATGCGCGCCGCCAGCTGCTGCAGCCGGTTGCGCAGCACCTTGTGATAGTCGCGGCCGCGCGCATAGAGCGAGATCACGGCGGTGGCGGGATCGTCGAGCCGCGCCAGTTCGTGGCGGCGCCAGTCGTCGGGTCCCCGCGCCGGCAGGTAGGGCATGCGGGCGACGATGGCGCGCACCGTGCCGGGCACCAGTTCATGCGGCCGGGCGCGCTTTGCGCCGTGGTTGGCCATATAATCCATGTCGCCGTGGTAGCCCGCCTGCAACCACGCCAGCAGGCCCGCCTCGGCGTGCCGCAGATCGACATCGGCGATACGGATTTCGTCGAATCCGAGCGCGCGGCCCCAGCCGCGCAGGGACGCCGCCAGCGATGCCAGGTCCACGTCCGTAGTGACGGAGGCGGAATCTGGGTGCGCCGGAGCGGAATCTTCTGCGGGATGCGCGCGTTGCGCGGGGGTCGGGGCGGGCACTGCACGGTCGATCATCCCTGAATTGTACGCAATGCCCCTGCTCGAAGAACGCATCCTGCCGCTGCCCGACGAAATCGCCACCGAACGGTTTGGCGCGGCGCTGGCCGGCGCGGTGCGCCACATGCCGCCGCGCACGGTGCATGTCCAGCTGTCCGGAGACCTTGGCGCGGGCAAGACCACGCTGTCGCGCGCCGTGCTGCGTGCGCTGGGGCACGCGGGCAAGGTCCGCAGCCCCACCTACACGTTGTGCGAGCCCTACGACGTGCAGCGCGCCGATGGCTCGCCGCTGACCGTCTACCACTTCGACCTGTACCGCTTTGCCGATCCCGAGGAATGGATCGACGCCGGTTTTCGCGACTGTTTCGCCGAGCCGGCGTTCAACCTGGTGGAGTGGCCGGAGAAAGCCGGACGCCTGCTTGGGGAACCCGATCTGCACGTGTTGCTCCAATCGGACAACCGCGTGCCACAAATTGCCGTTAATGGGAATGAAGATGGCGCGGATCGCCGCATGGCAACGCTGCGCGCCTATACTCCCACTGGACTTACCCTGCTGAACGCATGCTGATCAAGCGACTTGCCACCGACCGACCCGATGGACCCGACGGACTGCTCCAGGCCCGCCGCAAATGGATGGCGCAGGCCCTGAAGGCCGGCGCCGGGACGGTGGTGCTGTCGCTGTGCGGCCCGCAGATCGCCTTTGGCGCCGGCATCGTGGCCGTGCGTGTCTGGCCCGCCGAGGATTACACCCGCGTCACGATCGAATCGGACGAGAAGCTCGTGGCCGTTCACCAGATGATCCGCAACCCGGACCGCCTGGTGGTGGACATCGATGGCCTGGACCTCTCGCCCACGCTGCGCGAGCTGGTGGCCAAGATCACGCCGAACGACCCCTATATCCAGTCGGTACGGGTGGGCCAGAACCGGCCGCGCGTGGTGCGGATGGTGTTCGACCTGAAGGAAGACGTGTCTCCGCAGGTGTTCACGCTGCTGCCGATTGCCGAGTACAAGAACCGGCTAGTGTTTGATTTGTATCCGGTCAATCCGCCCGATCCGCTCTGGAAGCTCGTGCGCGACACCGAAGACAAGCAGCGCCGTTTTGCCTCGACCACACCGCCCGCGGGCAGTGACGCCACGGTTGCCGGCGCGCCCGCGGGGGCCGAGGAAGACGCCATCGGGGCCATCGTTCGCAAGTTCGAGGACCGCGGCCAGCTGCCGCCGGCCACCACGGCACCGCCGCCCGCCATCGCCGCCGTGAAGCCGAAGCCGTCGGCGCCGTCCACGGTGGACAAGCCGGCCGCGCCGCCCGTGCCGCCGCCGATCGCGCAGACCAATGTGCCGCCGCCAAGCCAGTTCAAGATGCGCCGGCTGCTGACCGTGGCGCTGGACCCCGGCCACGGCGGCGAAGATCCCGGCGCCATTGGCGCCGCCGGGTCGCGCGAGAAGGACGTGGTGCTGCAGATCGCCTCGCGCCTGCGCAAGAAGATCGATTCGGAGCCCAATATGCGCGCCATGATGACGCGCGATTCGGACTTCTTCGTGCCGCTGAACGTGCGCGTGCAGAAGGCGCGCCGCGTGCAGGCCGACCTGTTCGTGTCGATCCACGCGGATGCGTTCGTGTCGCCGGAAGCGCGCGGCGCGTCGGTGTTCGCGCTGTCCGAGCGCGGCGCGTCGAGTTCGGCCGCGCGCTGGCTGGCCAACAAGGAAAACAATGCCGACCTGATCGGCGGCACCAACATGGGCAACAAGGACGCCCAGGTGTCGCGCGTGCTGCTGGACCTGTCCACCACGGCGCAGATCAACGACAGCATGCAGGTGGGCAAGTCGGTGCTGCAGGAAATCGGCGGCATCAACCGGCTGCACAAGGGCAGCGTCGAGCAGGCCGGGTTTGCCGTGCTGAAGGCGCCCGATATCCCGTCGATCCTGATCGAGACCGCGTTCATTTCCAATCCGGAAGAGGAGCGCAAGCTCAACGACGACGCACACCAGGAGCAACTGGCCAACGCGATTCTGCGCGGTATCAAGGCGTACTTCGCCAAGAACCCGCCGCTGTCGAGGAATCCGTCGGTGTAAGACACCGAATCTCAACAAAAAGCGGCGCCGAAGCGCCGTTTTTTTTGTTGGACTGGACGAACTGCGATCAGGCGCGCACCGCGTTGCGGGCTTCCTTGACTTCGTCGCGGCTGGCATAGCGCGCGGCGATGACCGAGCAGACGATCAGTTGCAGCTGGTGGTAGACCATCAGCGGCAGCACCAGCAGGCCCAGCGCCGGATGGCCGGCAAACAGGATCTTGGCCATCGGGATGCCGTTGGCCAGGCTCTTCTTCGAGCCGCAGAACACGGCCGTGATTTCGTCCTCGACCGAGAAGCCCAGACGACGCGCGGTGAACGTGGTGGTGCCCAGGATCACGAACAGCATCACGGCGGCGATGCCCATCACCGCGCCAATGGTCTGCCAGGAGTACTGGTGCCACAGGCCGGCGGCGGTGGCATCGCAGAACGACGAATATACGATCAGCACGATCACGCCACGGTCGATCTTGTTGGTGATCTGCTTCTTCCTGGCCAGCCAGTTGCCGATCAGCGGGCGGAATGCCTGGCCCAGTGCAAACGGCAGCAGCAATTGCAGCGCCACGCCCGTCAGCGCGCGGCCCAGCGGCATCGAGGCACCACTGGCGCTGATCACGAGGCCCATCAGCAGCGGGGTCAGCGCCATGCCGATCAGGCCCGAGATGGTGGCGTTGAAGATGGCGCCCGGCACATTGCCGCGCGCCATCGACGTCATGGCCACCGACGACGATACCGTGGACGGCAGCGCGCACAGGTAGAACACACCAAGCAGCAGTTCGGCCGGCAGCGTGTTGCGCAGCGACAGCATCAGCAGTACACCCACGATCGGGAACACGATGTACGTGAACGACTGCACGAAGACGTGCAGGCGCCAGTGCTTGGCCCCGGCCACGAGCTTGTCGCGCGACAATGCAGCGCCGTGCAGGAAAAATACCAGCGCGACACCCAGGCTGGTGACGATGCCGAGATGCAGCGGGCCGTTGCCCGCGCCAATCTCCGGCGCCACCAGCGCAATGCCGATCGCGCACAGCATGATGAGAACGAACCCGTCAATCAGGTCGTAGATCTTTTTGAAAGGGGCGAGAAGGGTAGCCATTGGGGATAGTGCGTAAGGGTTTCCGCTTGGTATTGGACGCTTGTCTTGCTTAGAATGCAAATTCATTTATCGTATTTATTCATTTTTTAGTTGCATGAATTACACACTCCGGCAGTTACGGGTCTTTCTTGCGGTGGCCGCGCACGGCAGTTTCAGCCGGGCGGCGGATGCCGTGGGCCTTACCCAGCCGGCCGTCAGCCGAGGTGTGGCCGAACTGGAAGAGGCGCTTGGCGTCCGTTTGCTGGACCGCACCACGCGTGAAGTGGTGCTGACTGACGCCGGCACCGCGTTGGTCCCGGCATTGGAGCGACTTTTGGGCCAGCTCGACGACACACTCGAAGAAACCCGGCAGTTAGGGGAGCGCTATCGGGGGAGGGTGGTGATAGCCAGCGCGCCGACCATCTCGGCGCGGCTGATGCCGATGTATGTGGCGGCCTGCGCCAGCCGGTACCCCGAGATCCGGTTGTTTGTACGCGACAACGTGCAGGCCGACGGGCTCGAACAGATCCGCGCCGGGGCGGTGGACTTCGGCGTGCTGATCGATCCGCTGGCACGGGAAGGGCTGACGATTGCGCCCCTGGCCACCGATCCGTTCTGCTTCGTATGCCGGCGCGACCACCCGTTGGCCAGCGCCGATTCCGTGCCCTGGAGCGCCCTGCATGGCGAGCGACTGGTGCTGCTGGACTTTGCGTCGGGCAGCCGGCCGCTGATCGACCGCATTCTGGCGCGCCACGGTGTGGCGCCTCAGGTGGTACAGGAGCTGGGCCACTCGGCCAGCGTGTTCGGGATGGTGGAGGCCGGGATCGGCGCCTCGGTGCTGCCGTCGTTCTCGCTGCCATTGCCGGCGGCGTCGCCGCTGGTGTCCCGGCCGCTGACCCCGCGCGAGGAACGCCGCATCGTCATGGTGCGGCGCGAAGACAGATCGCTGTCACCGGCCGCCGCCGCGGTCTGGGAAATGGTCCAGACCCTGCCGATCCCGGCCGAAGTGGTGACTGACTAAGTCACCCGGGCGCCATCGTTGCGAAGCTGCCGCGCATCAGCGCGCCGGCACGGCCGTGACCAGCGCGGCCTCCAGCGCGAAGCTGCCATCGGCCTGCACGCGGTAGCGGTCGCGCACTTCGGCAGGGGCCTTGTCCCACAGGTGGCGGATGGCGGCCTGTGCTACCTCGGGCGTGCGCATGCGCGCCACCCAGCTCTCGAATTCGATCTCGATGCGCCACACCGGCGACACCTCTACCTCGAATCCCGCCTGCCCGAACAGGCGCGCCCAGCCCACCGGCGTGTAATCGCGGATATGCGACGGATCGCGCAGCAGTTCCACCGATTGCAGCCAGGTATCGCAGAGCGGGTCTTCGGCGCCGACGATATCGATCAGCACCACCTTGCCGTTGGGCTTGAGCACGCGGCGGATTTCGCGCAGCGCGGCCGGCACGTCGCGCCAGTGATGCGCGCTCATGCGGGAGACGACGGCGCAGAAGCTGGCATCGTCAAACGGCAGCCGTTCGGCGGCGCCTTGCCGGGTGGTGATATTGGACAGGCCACGGTCCCGGGCGGCGCCGGCCACGACCTCGAGCATTTCGGCCGACAGGTCGTAAGCCACCACTTCGTTGGCAACCGTTGCGGCGGCAAAGCTGGCATGGCCGGCGCCGCAGCCCAGGTCGAGCACGCGGCTGTGCGCCACGGGCTTCAGGTGTGCCAGCGCCTGCCTGAGTTGTTCCAGATCCGCGCCCTGGGCGTGGACGGTGCTGGTGAGATACGCACTGGCGGTGGCGCCGAACTGGGCGGCGACGAGTTCCTGCTGTTGCATGAGGGGTGCCTCGTTCTTTTTGGAAGGATGAAAGGAAGGGGGGATTGCCCGGGCCCGGAGGTTCACGTACTGTAGACGCCGTGTTTTCCCGGTACAAGTCACTCTTTTATCCTGGTATAAGCGCCACCAGCCATGTCCGTCGAGCCCCTTCCCGCCCCCTCACGCGAATCCGAACTGGGTGCTTTCCTGCGCAATCATCGCGAGCGGCTGAACCCGGCCGAGGTCGGCCTGCCACTTGGCCGGCGGCGCCGCACGCCAGGTCTGCGCCGCGAGGAGGTGGCGCAACTGGCCGGGCTCAGCGCCACCTGGGTCACGTGGCTGGAGCAGGGGCGTCCGGTGGCGATGTCGGTGCGTGCGCTGGAAAGCCTGGCGCAGGCCCTGCGCCTGTCGCGCGCGGAACGCGCCTATCTGTTTGCGCTGGCCGGCAAGCCCGAGCCCCGGCACGACGCCGAGCCGATGGTCCCTCCGGCGCTGCTGGCCAGTGTGCAGGCGATTGCGGCACCGGCTTATCTGCTCGATCGGCAGTGGACGGCCCTGGCCTGGAACGATGCGGCGGCCGATCTGTTCGTGGGATGGCTCGACGACGCCAGCACCGAGCGCAATCTGTTGCGGGCCATGTTCCTGTCGCCCGGCCTGCAGACGCTGGTGGAAGACTGGCCGCACCGGGCGGCGCGGCTGGTGGCGGAATTTCGCGTGCACAGCCTGCGCCATGCGGAAGACCCGCCCACGCGCGGGCTGGTGGAGCAGCTGATGGCGGACAGTCCGGCATTCGCCAACGCCTGGCGGTCGCAGGATGTCGAGGAACGGCAGGGCGGCCGGCGCGGCTTTCATCATCCCGCGCGCGGCCTGATCTATCTGGAGCAGCTGACGCTGGTGCCGCCGGCCGTGCCGGGCTTGCTGCTGGCGATGCTGCTGCCGCCGGCGTAGGCGAGGGCTGCCTTACTTCGGCTGCATGCGGATCGCGCCGTCCAGGCGGATCACTTCGCCGTTCATCATCGTGTTGCCGATAATGGCCTGCGCCAGCTTTGCGAACTCCGCCGGACGGCCCAGGCGGGGCGGGAACGGCACCATCTTGCCCAGCGCGTCCTGCACTTCGGGCGGCATGCCCAGCAACATCGGCGTTTCGAACAGGCCCGGCGCGATGGTCATGCAGCGCACACCGTCGCGGGCCAGATCGCGGGCGATGGCCAGTGTCATGCCCACCACGCCGCCCTTGGACGCCGCATAGGCCGCCTGGCCGATCTGGCCATCGAAGGCCGCCACCGACGCCGTATTGATGATCACGCCGCGCTCGCCTTCGGCATCGGGCGTGTTTTCCACCATCGCCGCCGCCGCCAACCGGATCATGTTGAACGTGCCGATCAGGTTCACGCGGATGGTCTTCTCGAACGCGTCGAGCGGATGCGGGCCATTCTTGCCCACGGTCTTGGCGGCCACCGCAATGCCGGCGCAGTTGACCAGGCCAGACAGCCGGCCAAGCTTGCGCGCCGCGTCAACCACGGCCTGGCCATCGGCTTCCGACGTGACATCGCACTTCACGTACTGGCCGCCCAGCTCCTGGGCCAGCGCGGTGCCCGCCGCCTCGTTGAGGTCGGCGATCACGACCTTGCCGCCCGCCTGCGCCAGCATGCGCGCGGTGCCCGCGCCCAGCCCCGACGCGCCGCCGGTGACAATGAATACGTTGCCCTGGATGTCCATCGGTCTGTCTCCTTGTTTTTGAAATGCGGCGATCTGGTGCCGCAAGTTGAGTGCCGCGCATTGCTGCCGTTTACGTTAACGTAAACCGCCGCCCCACGTAAGCCCGGGTCAGCCCCAAAAACAAGAACGGCCCAGGAATGCCTGGGCCGTTTCCGGTGTCCTGCAGCGCAGGGCGGCTGACTTCAGCGGCTTACTTCAGCGCCTCGAACACGCTTGCCGTGATCTTGTCCACGTCGCCCACGCCCGAGATCTTGCGATACTGCGGCGGCGAAACCTTGGCCGAAGCGTCACCCTTGGTGGCCCAGTCCGAGTAGTAGTCCACCAGCGGGCGGGTCTGCTGCGAATAGACTTCCAGGCGCTTGCGCACGGTCTCTTCCTTGTCGTCGTCGCGCTGGATCAGCGGTTCGCCGGTTTCGTCGTCGACGTTCTCCACCTTCGGCGGGTTGTAGCGCACATGGTAGGTACGGCCCGACGCCACGTGGACACGGCGGCCGCTCATGCGCTCGATGATGGCATCGAACGGCACGTCGATTTCCAGCACGTAGTCGATGGCCACGCCGGCTTCCTTCATGGCCTCGGCCTGCGGAATCGTGCGCGGGAATCCGTCGAACAGATAGCCCTTTGCGCAGTCCGGCTGCTTAAGACGGTCCTTCACGAGGCCGATAATGATGTCATCCGACACCAGTCCGCCCGCGTCCATCACCTTCTTGGCTTCGATGCCCAGCGGCGTACCGGCCTTCACCGCGGCGCGCAGCATGTCGCCGGTGGAGATTTGCGGAATGCCGAACTTCTCGCAGATGAACTTGGCTTGCGTGCCTTTGCCGGCGCCAGGCGCGCCCAACAGGATCAAACGCATTTACGGGTCCTCAAGGTATTTGAATTCGGTCTGGCGGGATCTATGGAAGGAGGGTACCGCTGCAACTTGACGCGGGACTTACGTCCGGCCATGCCTCGACGTCGCTACGTGAAGGTCAAGGCATATGCCGGCGTCCGCTCATGCGCGGCGCCCGAAGCGCAGCGTCGTCTGGCTGTCGTGCGAAGGTCCTGCAATTCGCGGCGACTGGCCAGCGGCGCGCATCCGGGCGGCTCGATCTTTATCTCCCCACCGAGCCTTTGCCGCCGTGTCGCGCACGGCTGCGGGCTCTGTATCGGCACGCATTATGCCATGGGCAATGCCGGTTCGGCCTTCGTCCAGGTTGCAGCAGTATGAACTCCAGCGGGAAACCGGGGTCTACGGCACCGGCCGAGTGATGCTCAGGGACCGTCCTGTGCCATCCCCTGCGCCCAGAGCGCGCGTACGCGCTCCAGATCGGCCGGCGTGTCCACGCCCGGCGCTGGCGTCGCGGCCGTCATCATCACGCCGATACGCTCGCCATGCCACATGGCGCGCAGCTGTTCCAGCGCCTCCACCTGTTCGACTGGCGAGATCGCCAGCGTCGGGAATCGCCGCAGGAAGCCGGCACGATAGGCGTAGATGCCGATATGGCGCAGCACGGGCATGGCCGGCATCGGCACCTGCGCGGTGGCGGCCGGCTGCGTCGGCACGGCGGCCCAGGCGTCGCGTGCCCATGGAATCGGCGCGCGCGAGAAGTACAGCGCGCGGCCCGCGTTGTCGCACACCACTTTCACGACGTTGGGATTGAAGACCTCGGCCACATCGTCCAGCGGATGCGCGGCCGTGGCGATCGCGCAATCGGGATGCGCGGCCAGGTGCAGCGCCACCTCGTCGATCAGGTTCGGATCGATCAGCGGCTCGTCGCCCTGCACGTTGACCACGATGGCGTCGTCCGCCAGGCCCAGCTGGGCGGCAACTTCGGACAGGCGGTCCGTGCCCGACGGATGGTCGGCACGCGTGATCACGGCCTCCACGCCGCGCGCGGCGCAGGCGGCCGCCACGTCGGGCGCGTCGGTGGCCACCACGGTGCGCTGCGCCGACGACGCGTGCGCGCGTTCGGCCACGCGCACGATCATCGGATGACCGCCAATATCGGCCAGCGGCTTGTTCGGCAGGCGGGTGGAAGCCAGGCGCGCCGGAATGACGACGGTAAATGCGGGAATGCTCATGATGATTGCCGGATCGCGCCGACGCGGGTGGCGCGGGGGTCCGCTCAGTGGTCGGACGGTTCCACGGGCACCACGCGGCCCGGTACCGACTGGCGCGCTTCGTCGGCCAGCATGACCGGGATGCCGTCGCGAATCGGGTAGGCCAGCTTGTCGGCGTGGCAGATCAGTTCCTGGGCGGCGCGGTCGTACTCCAGCTTGCCCTTGCACAGCGGGCAGACGAGGATTTCAAGCAGCCGGTTGTCCATCCTGGTGTTCCTTGTCGAGTCCGGTCGCCGCGCCGGAGGATTGCCCCGTGGTAACGGGGGTGGCGACGGCCGGGTTGCGCGCCAGTACGACGCGCCGGATTTTGTCGATCAGGCCCGCGTCGATCACGGGCGTGGTGGGGACGACCCAGATCCTCGGGTCGTCAAAACGCTCGCATTTTACGGCATCCTTCTCGGTGATCAGGATCACGTCCGCATGGAGCGCATCGTCATTGCCGGCGAACGGGTCGTCGGCGAAATCGTAGTGGTCGGGCAGCGGCATCGTCGCCGTGGGCGTCAGGCCCGCGCGGCGCAGGCTGGCAAAGAACCGTTCCGGATTGCCGATGCCGGCTGCGGCCAGCACGCGCTTGCCCGCAAACTGGGCGACCGGGCGCGCCATGGTGGGGTCGTTGAGCTGCCAGGCGTCATCGAGCTCCAGCCGCATTCCATAGACGTCGGGCTTGTCCGGCGTGGCCTTGAAGTTCGGGTCGTTGATCAGCGTGGCGTCGCGCGGCCGGCTCAGCGGCTCGCGCAGCGGCCCGGCCGGCAACAGCATGCCGTTGCCGCCCATCCGTGCATCGAACATGACGATCTCGAAGTCGCGCTGCAGCCGGTAATGCTGCAGCCCGTCGTCGAGCAGCAAAACATTTACGCCCGGATGCGACACCAGCATCGTCTGCGCGCACAACGCCCGGTCGGGGAACACCCAGACGGGCACATCGGTGGCACGCGCGATCAGCAGCGGTTCGTCGCCCACGTCCACGGCCTTCGAGGTCGGCTTGACCCGGCGCGGGTGCTTCAATGCCACGCCGTAGCCACGCGATACCACGCCGGGACGCAGCCCGGCCTCGCACAGCGCATGGGCCAGGGCGATCACGGCCGGCGTCTTGCCGGTGCCGCCCACCGTCACGTTGCCGACCACGATCACCGGCATCGGCAGGCGCGTCGACTGGAACCAGCCCTGGCGGTAGCCGTGGCGCCGGATGCGCGCGATCAGCCCGAACAGCAGCGACAGTGGCCACATCAGCCAGGCGAACCAGCCGCGGCGCTGCCACTGGGCGGTGACGAAGTCGGCAAGGGCGTGTCGGGGAGCGGGCATGAGCGGGACGGATGGAAAAAGGCGATGCCACCCTGGGGTGGCATCGGCCCGATGCAGACATTATGGGCATTGCGCAGCGCATGCGGCAAGTTTGCCGCCCGTCCGGCCCTGCGCACCCGGTGCGGGGTCAGCGTTGCTGCGCGGTCTGCGTGGCGAAGGTCAGGCGCGACAGGCCCGCCACGCGGGCCGCTTCCATCACGTTGATGACGGCCTGGTGGGTGGCCTGGGCATCGGCATTGACGATGACCACCGGCTGCTGCCCGCTGCCGGCCGGGCCGGCGGCGCTGCGCAACTGGTCGGCCAGGCTGGTGACGTCCTTCTGCTCCAGCACCTGCTTGTTGACGGAGTAGACCCCGCGCGCCGAAACCGATACGACGATCTCGGTCGGGTGTTGCTGTGCGCGGTCGGCATCGGCCGTGGGCAGCTGGATCTGCAGTTCGGTAAAGCGCGAGTACGTGGTCGTGATCATCAGGAAGATCAGGATCACGAGCAGCACGTCGATGAGCGGGATCAGGTTGATCTCCGGCTCCTCGCGCCGCTGGCGGGAACGGAAATGCATGGCGTGCTCCGGCCGCGTCAGGCCCTGCGCTGCGGCAGGATGGCGTCCAGGAACGCGGTGGCGCGGAATTCGAGCTCGGCCACGTAGTCGTCCACCAGGCGCCGGAAGTAGCGCCAGAAGATCAGGGCCGGGATCGCCACGATCAGGCCGAAGGCCGTGTTGTAGAGCGCCACCGAGATGCCGTGCGCCAGCTGCTCGGGGTTGGCGCCCGTGCCGCCCTGGTTGCCGAAGATCTCGATCATGCCGATCACGGTGCCCAGCAGGCCCATCAGCGGCGCCACCGAGGCAATCGTGCCCAGTGCGTTCAGGTAGCGTTCGAGGTCGTGCGCCACGATGCGGCCGGCTTCTTCCACCACGTCCTTGGCGGCGTCGCGCGACGTTTGCGGCTGCAGCACCACATGGCGCAGGCCGGCGGCCAGCACGCGGCCCAGCGGGGAGTTCTTTTCGAGATTGCTGACGACCTCGGGCGTGGCCTTGCGCTGCTGGGCGGCGGAGAGCGCCTCCTCGTACAGCTTGGGCGGCAGGATCTTGCTGCGCTTGAGGGAAACGAAGCGTTCGACGATCAGCGCGAGCGCAATGACCGAGGCCAGCAGCAGCGGCCAGATCGGCCAGCCGGCCGCTTGAATGATGGAAAACACGTGGACCCCCGAAATTCTACGAAAGCGACAGACCCGAAATGGACGGCATGACGACAAACTGCGCGGCAGCCTTTGATGCGCGCTGGCTCCCATGCGCACCGGCAATGCTCGAAAAATTGCAGGCGCCACTCTAACCCGCTCCCGGCCAGCCCGGCAAGCCGCGTTGGATGCCGCTGTCTGCGGCTTTCCACACTGACGCGGGACAGCATTGTGGACCACTTGTGGAAAGCGTTCGGAAAAACGGGCTAACCCGTTGATTCGAAAGGATTGCCGTCCTGTTGCCTGTTTTTTGTGCAGGACGGGGAAAGTACATGGAATCGACGGTGGTTTGCCAGTTCGACCGGCGCCATCGGGCGTTTCCGTCACAACTTTCCACACGCAGGCGGGACAGTGTTGTGGATCGGCTGTGGAAAGCCGTCGAAGAGAGACGCTAAATTATTGATCCGAAAGGGAAAGCGTTGTCGTGCCTAAAAAACGGTCAACGCGTTGGCGGGGCGGGCGCCCTTGGCACGCCAGCGCGGGGCGTCAGCTTTCCACATCGGCACAGGACAGGATTGTGGATCGGTTGTGGATAAGGGCGGGAGAAACCGGCTAACCCCTTGATCCATATGACGGTATACATGTCTGCCTAAAAAATGGGCAGTCCGGGTGCCCGCGCGTGCCGTGCGGCACGGTCGACTTCCCACTCGCGCATGCGTTGCCACAGCGTGCTCCGATGCGCAACGTATACGTTGTCCACAGGCCAGACCCTTGACAAATCCATTATCCAAAGCTTCTGTGGATAACTTTGTGAACAAGCGCCGGCCCGTTTTGGTAAGTGGTTGACGCGTAAGGCTTTCTCTTACATTGCCTGTTTTTTGGTCCCGTCAGAAACCTCAAGCGAATCAATAGCTTGTACCGACTCATGCGCAATGCCGGCGAACACATGGGTACTGCCCGGTGCCTCTTGACATAGCGGTTATGCTGTGGACATGTCCATCTCACGCCGCCTGCGCGGTTGTGCACCATGCCAGAGAACGAGAACCTTTCGCGTTTTGCGCCGTCTCAGCCGCCCTCGCGCACGCGCGACGTGATTCCGGTCAGCGAACTCAACCATGCGATTGCCGGCGTGCTCGAACGCAGCTTTCCGTTGGCGTGGGTCAGGGGGGAGATCTCGAACTTCACTCGCGCGGCCAGCGGCCACTGGTATTTCTCGCTCAAGGATGCCCGCGCGCAGATCCGCTGCGTGATGTTCCGGGGACGTAACCAGCACGTGGACTTCGCGCCGCGCGAGGGCGAGGCCGTCGAAGTGCGCGCCGTGGTGTCGATGTACGAGGCCCGGGGCGAACTGCAGCTGGGCGTGGAAGCCATGCGCCGCGCCGGCCTGGGCAATCTCTACGAAGCGTTCCTGCGGCTCAAGGAAAAACTTGCACAGGCGGGTCTGTTCGATCCCGCACGCAAGCGGCCGATCCCGTCGCATCCGCGCACCATCGGCGTGATCACGTCGTTGCAGGCCGCCGCGATGCGCGACGTACTGACCACGTTGCAGCGGCGTGCGCCCCACGTCAACGTGATCGTATACCCCGTGCCAGTCCAGGGCGCCGGCGCGGCCGACAAGATTGCCGCCATGCTCGATACGGCCAGCGCACGCGATGAATGCGATGTGCTGATCCTGTGCCGCGGCGGCGGCAGTATCGAAGACCTGTGGTCGTTCAACGAGGAAGTGGTGGCGCAGGCCATCGCGCGCAGCCGCGTACCGGTGGTGTCCGGGGTGGGTCACGAAACCGATTTCACGATTGCCGATTTCGTGGCCGATGTCCGCGCCCCCACGCCGACCGGCGCGGCTGAAATGGTCAGCCCGGACCGCGCGCATCTGCTGCAGGCCGCCCGCCGCGCCCGCGAGGCGCTGGCCCAGTGCATGGACCGCCAGCTCGAACGTCGCGCGCAGCATCTGCAGTGGCTGTCGCGCCAGTTGCGTAGCCCGCAGGCGCAAGTGCAGGAACGGCGCGCACAGGTCGACAATCTGGCCCGACACTTGCGTGCGGCACTGCGCGATACGGTGTCCGCGCAGCGCCACCGGCACGACGTGCTGGCCATGCGCTGGCGGGCCTGCCGGCCCGATACGGATGCGGCACAGGCGGTGCTGGACCGTACGGCGGCGCGCATGGACGCCGCGCTGGAACGCCGTCACGAACGTGAAACGCAGCGGCTGGCGCGCGCGGCCGGGGCGCTGGAACTGCTGGCCCCGCAGCGCACGCTGGAACGGGGGTATGCGGTGCTGCTCGACAATCGCGGGCGGGCGCTGCGGTCGCCCAGCGACCTGCGCGCCGGCAGCATTGTCGAGGCGCATCTGGCGGACGGCACGGCGGACCTGGAAATCGCCAATGTACAGGCCAAACTGGCGGCTTTCTGAGGGTTTTCGAGGCGCGCGCGCCGCCCTGGTTGCGACTGATTCTCAGTCGATTGCAATGACTCCCCTGAGCGGCCGCAGGGGAAACTAACATGAGGTCAGGGGGCTTTCCGGGGCCGTTTGCGCGGGTCTGGCAAGTCACCTACAATCGGCCATTCTCCCCACCAAAACCGTAGAGACAGAACAATGGAACACACGCTCCCTCCTCTCCCGTACGCGCATGACGCCCTGGCTCCGCACATCTCCAAGGAGACCCTGGAGTTCCATCATGACAAGCACCACCAGACGTACGTCACGAACCTGAACAACCTGATCAAGGGCACCGAGTTCGAGAACGCTTCGCTGGAAGAGATCGTCAAGAAGTCGTCGGGCGGCATCTTCAACAACGCTGCCCAGGTGTGGAACCACACGTTCTACTGGGAATCGATGAAGCCGAACGGCGGCGGCCAGCCGACCGGTGCCCTGGCTGACGCGATCAACGCCAGGTTCGGTTCGTTCGACAAGTTCAAGGAAGAATTCACGAAGACGGCCGTTGGCACCTTCGGTTCGGGCTGGGCCTGGCTGGTCAAGAAGACCGATGGCTCGCTGGACCTGGTGTCCACCTCGAACGCCGCCACGCCGCTGACCACCGACGCCAAGCCGCTGCTGACCTGCGACGTGTGGGAGCACGCCTACTACATCGACTACCGCAATGCCCGTCCGAAGTATGTCGAGGCATTCTGGAACGTCGTGAACTGGGACTTCGCTTCGAAGAACTTCGCCTGAGTGCCTGCGCTGGCCGCATCAGGCGGCCAGGTGCGGTCCCCGGCAAAGCGCCCCGGAAATTCCGGGGCGTTTTCGTTTGCGCACGGAACGACGCGCAGGGTTACGGTTCGCGCGCCCAGCCCGTGCGGCGCCATGCCACGGGGCCCATCGACGCCAGCGTCACGCCGGCCACGATCAGCGCGCAGGCCAGAAAGATCATCGACCCGTCGCGTTCGGTGACCTTGCCAGCCAGCGCCAGGCACAGCAACGACAACACGGGTGTGCCGTAGCCCAGGATGCCGATCTGCGCCGCGTTGCCGTGCCGCATGGCGTAATCCCACAGCACGAACGAGATGCCCAGCGGCCCCAGCCCGATCGCCGCGACCCATGCCAGGTCGCTGGCCGATGGCACGAAGCGGGGCTCGATCAGCAGGTGACTGGCAATGGCCAGCAGCCCGGCCCCCAGGCAGAAACCGCCGACGGCCCACGACGAGAACGGCGGCAACCAACGCGCGCCCAGCGAATAGACCGCCCAGACGATGGCGGCCAGCAGCGCCAGCGCATAGCCGGCCATGTGCGTGCCGTCCGGGCCGCCCGCGCCCGCGCCGAATGCGCCGGCCCCCGATCCTGCCGTGATGGCCACGATGCAGCCGCTAAAGCCAAGTAGCGCCCCGGCGACCTTGGTGATGCAGTCGATGCCGCGCCAGATCGTGGTGCCAAGCAGCACCAGGATCAACGGCCACAGGTAGTTGATCAGGTTGGCCTGGGCAATCGGCGCCAGCCTGAACGCCATGACCAGGCCCGCGTTGTACACGAACAGGCACGTCACGCCGAACGCCAGCGTGCGCGGCGGCACACGCCACTCGCGTACGCGATGCAGGGAGGTCGCGCTGCCCAGGCACAGCGCCAGGCCCGTCAGCAGCAGCGGCGGCACGTCGGGTGCATGGGACACCAGCGTTGCGAACGACGCCCAGAGCAGGATCGCGCCGGCGGCGCAGAGCCATGCGGCGCGCCTCATGCCGCCGCTCCTAGCGCGGTGCCTTCGCAGTCGTCCGCCACGTTGAAGTCCGTCAGGCAGTTCAGCCTCATGGCGCGGATCTGCTCGGTCATGAAATCGATAAACACGCGGATGCGCGTGGGCAGATGCTGGCGGCTCAGGTAGCAGATGTAGTGGCCCCGATCGTCGGGCGCATGGCGCGCCAGCGCCACCAACAGTTCCCCGCGGGCGATGTGGTCGCAGATCTGGTAGCCGGCCATCTGCGCGACCCCCCAGCCCGCCAGCACCGCATGCAGTACCAGGTCGGCGTCGTTGAAGGTCATGCGCGCGCGGGGCAGGAACTTGCGGACGATGCCGTCGGCCTTGAACTCCCATTCGAAGATGCGCCCGCTGGAAAAGCGGAAGTTGATGCATTCGTGCTGCGGCAGGTCGTCCAGCGTCTGCGGCAGCCCGTGGCGGGCCACGTAAGACGGCGCGGCGCACAGCGCCATCTGCATCGGGATGAGCTGTTTGGCGATGATGCTCGAATCCTCGATCCGCCCGTTGCGGAAGGCGACGTCGATCTGTTCCGACGCAAAGTCCGTGGGCCGGTCGTCCAGCAAGAGGTCGATGGCGATGTCCGGGTAGAGCTGGACGAATTTGTCGAGCAGCGGCGCCACGATCTTGCGGCCGAACCCCACGGTGGCACTGATGCGCACCAGGCCGCGTGGCGGGCCCTGGCGCAGTTCCAGCATGTCATTCATGGCCTCCACGATATGCGTGACGCCCTGATGGCAGTTTTCGAAGAAGCGTTGGCCTTCGCGCGTGAGCTGCGTGGTGCGCGTGGTGCGCAGGAACAGCCGCGTGCTCAACTGGGTTTCCAGCTTCTGCACGTTGCGGCTGACCGCCGAGCGGCCAATGCCCAGGCGCTCGCCGGCCTTGGCGAAGCTGCCTTCGCTGGCCACGGCCATGAACGCCATGATGCCGGCGTAGCTGGCGGCAAAGCTCGTAGACAGTGCGTCGGCGCGGTTTGGCAGGCTGAGCCTGAAAGTGCGGTCCGACGCGTCGGCCGGTTGTATCGGTTCCATGATTTCCCCTGCGCTTCCCGGCGCTACCTTGGTGCCGCGCGGGAAGCCGTTTGATCCTGCCGGGGCAGGCGAATTTCGAAGCACGCGCCGCCTTCGCGGCGGTTTTGCGCGCGGATGCTGCCGCCGTGGTCCGTCACGATGCGATGGCAGATGGCCAGCCCGACGCCCAGCCCATCGTCCTTGGTGGTATGGAATGCGTCGAACAGGCGCGGCAGGTCGTCGGCCGCGATGCCGCAACCCCGGTCGCTGATAGCCACCACCGCATCGTGGCCGTCCGCCGACAGATCCACGGTCAGTTGGCGGGCCTGTTTTGGCGTTTCGGCCATGGCTTCCATCGCGTTGACGATCAGGTTGCCGAACAACTGCTGCAATGCTGCGGGCTCGGCCATGACGACGACGTCGGGATGGCGCTCGTTCGGCGCCACGTGGATACCGTGACGCCGCAGGTCGTCGTCGAGCCAGTGCAGCGTGTCGCGCAGCACTGCGTGGAGCGGCACCGGCTGCCGTGGCCGTTCCACGGGCGATGCCAGCATCCTGAGATGGGCCAGCAGCGTGCCCGCGCGCTGCGCGTCGGTCACCAGGCGTTCGAGCGACGCGATGGCCGCCTCCACGTCGGGCGGGTCGTGTCGCAGCCAGCGCAGCGCCGACTGGCCCCGCGTCACCACCGAGGCCACCGGCTGCACGGCGTCGTGGACGACCATTGCCACGCACCGACCCAACAGCGCCAGCCGGTCCGCGTGCACGGACGGCGCCTGCAGGCGCAATTGTCCATGGTCGCCCCTGCACGCCGGGGCGCCGCGAACTGGTTCAGTCATGTCCTTCTCGCTGTCGATATGACCGCCGGCACTCATGCCCACCCCCTTTGCCGACCTGCACTTGATGTTAATAACCGGTGAATTGACCGTAAATGACAGCGTTCCCGTTTTTTCTGCCAGACTGCCAGCCGCTCCCGGCACGTCGGGCCAACGCCATGCGCGATTGGTGCCCTTGTGGAAACAGCACTGCGCGTGGCGCGGGCTTGTGACCGGTCCCCCGCACTCACTACACTCGCGCCCAACTTGCCTTGCCGCCCCGACCCCGCCGGCCCGAACCGTCGCGGGGATGCCAGGCCCGTGCCCGGGTGCCGGCCAGGCCCATACGTGACACCGAGCCCGCGACACACGGGAGGAGACGAACAATGACCGCCTTGCCAACCCTCACGCGCATCGTCCCGGGTGTGCCGGCGGTGAAACGGCCGTGCCGCCGACGCGCCGCATCACGGCCGGGGCGCAGGCTTGCAAGGGATCGTCCCGTTGGCATAGCATCGGTCGTCTACCGCAATACCCCTCATGCTTCAGCACCAGCCGCCCCCCTCCGCCGGAAACATTGAAGACATGCCGCGCAACATCCTGTTCGTGGCATACCCCGATGTGAGCCTGCTCGACCTTGCCGGGCCCCAGACCGTGTTCTGGGCTGCGTCCAACTACGCACGGGCGCGTGGGTTGGCCGGCTATCGCTGCCACACGACCAGCTTTGCCGGCGGCAGGGTGGCGACGGTGGAGGGCACCACGATGGATTCGGTGTCGCTGGCATCGTTCGACTTGCGGATGATCGACACCGTGATCGTGCCGGGGTCGCCCATCATCCTGGAGGTGGCGAAGCACGAGACCGCGTTGCTGGATTGGCTGGCCAATGCGTCGGGCACGATCCGCCGCATGGCGTCGGTGTGCAGCGGCGCCTTCCTGCTGGCATTCGCGGGCCTGCTCGACGGCAAGCGCGCCACCACGCACTGGGCCATGCTCGATCGCTTCCGCGAACTGTTTCCCACGGTGGACCTCGATCCCGACGCGATCTTCGTGCGGCAGCAAAACCTGTGGACGTCGGCCGGCGTCACCACCGGGATCGACCTGGCGCTGGCCATGGTGGAGGCCGACTATGGCCACGAGGTGGCACTCAATGCCGCCAAGGAACTTGCGGTGTACATGAAGCGGCCCGGCGCGCAACCGCAACTCAGCGAGATCCTGATCTCCCAGAGCCGGCAGGTGCCGGTGTTCGAGGCGCTGCACCTGTGGATCGTGCAGAACCTGGCCACGCAGGACCTGTCCGTCGAGCAGCTGGCCGGGTACGTCGGCATGAGTCCGCGCAACTTCGCGCGGGTCTACAAGGAAAAGACCGGCCGCACGCCGGCCAAGGGCGTGGAGCACTTCAGGCTGGAAGCGGCGCGGCGGCAGTTGCAGGACCCGGGCCGGCCCATCGACGTGATCGCCCACGAGTGCGGCTTTGGCAGCGAAGAGCGGATGCGCGTGACGTTCCAGCGCCATTTCGGGCTGTCGCCCAGCGAATACCGGCTCAAGGTCAATCGCTAGGTCCGCGCGCCGTCCGCCCCGGCGTTCTTTTTCGATGCGATTGGTGCAAATCGGGAAACACCGTGCGCCGGGCGTCGGTCTGGTGAGCCGCCCCGCACGCACCTAGCATGCAAGACACGTGGACCCGTTCCACTTTTCGAGCATGGAGACGCATCATGAAGATCGTAGTCGTAGGGGGCACCGGCCTGATTGGCAAGAAGGTGGTTGAGCGGCTGGCCGCGCAGGGGCATGACGTGCTGGCCGCGTCGCCGGGCACCGGCGTCAATACGCTGACGGGCGAAGGCCTGACACAGGCGCTGGCCGGGGCCCAGGTGGTGGTGGACGTCGCCAATTCGCCATCGTTCGAAGACCAGGCGGTGCTGCACTTCTTCGAGACTTCGGGCCGCAACCTGGCGGCCGCCGAAAAGGAAGCCGGCGTGGCGCACCACGTGGCGCTGTCGGTGGTGGGTACTGACAAGCTCGCGCAAAGCGGCTACTTCCGCGCCAAGATCGCCCAGGAAGCCCTGATCCGGCAGGCGGGTATTCCGTACACGATCGTGCGCTCGACTCAGTTCCTGGAATTCCTGGCCGGCATTGCCCAGTCGGCAGGGCAGGCGGACACGATCCGCCTCACCCCGGCCCTGATCCAGCCGATCTCGTCGGATGACGTGGCCGATGCGGTAGCCGATGCCGCGCTGGCCGCCCCCGTCAACGGCACGATCGACATCGCCGGGCCCGAACGCTTCCGCATGAGCGACCTGGTGCAACGCTACCTGCAGGCCACCGGCGACCGCCGCACGGTCGTGGCCGACCCCGCCGCGCGTTACTTCGGCGCCGACCTGCAGGAAGGCACGCTCGTGCCAGAAGGCGAGGCGCGTCTGGGCCACATGCATTTCGAGGACTGGATTCGTCAACTGCAGAAATAGTCTGGAGACGACGCGATGGAGAACGAGAGGTTGCAGCCTCCGCCATTGACGCTGCTCGACAGATACCGGGGCCAGGGCTTCACGGCGCTGTACACGACGACCGTCACGGTTGGCGGGGGCCAGGCCGCGCATGGCCGCGCATCCGGCATCGCCAGGTCCGACGATGGCAGTCTCTTCCTCGAACTTCGGTTGCCGGTCGCCATGGGTGGCCCTGGCGGCGGAACCAACCCCGAGCAGTTGTTCGCCGCTGGCTTCGCTGCGTGCTTTCACGGTGCGCTGAGCCTGCTGGCCCGGCGCGCGCAGGTGGAGATGGCCCACGCCACCGTTGCAGCCGAAGTCTCGTTTGGCCGCGATCCCGTTGACGGCGCTTACGCGCTGATTGCCGAGATCCGCATCCGCATGCCCGGCGTGGCCCGGCGCGTGGCCGAGGAACTGGTACGTGACACCGAGCGGCTGTGCCCGTACGCAAAGATGGCCCGCGGGGGCATCTACAGCATCGTGCGTGTCATCGACTGAGCCACGGAGCGGTACATGAGTCCCCGCCGTGCGGGGCAGTGCGCCATTGGTGCCGGCGCGGCAACAGACTGGGCACCTTGGCGGCACTACCGGCACGGCGGGCCGCGCACTACGATCCATATCAAGCCGATCCCGTTGCGCAACGCACTGCGGCGGGCGGCGAACGTATCCCCCTTGGTTCCGCAGGAGCGACACATGTCACAACGTTTGAACTACTTCCAACAATCGCCGGAACTGACGAAGAAGCTCGTCGAACTCGGTGCCCTGTTCCAGAAGACCACGCTCGAGCAGCACATCCGCGAGCTGGTGGAAATCCGCGCGTCGCAGCTCAACGGCTGCGCATTCTGCGTCGATATGCATGTCAAGCAGGCCAAGATCCACGGCGAGCGCGAACTGCGCCTGCATCACGTGGCCATCTGGCGCGAGTCCACGCTGTTCTCGCCGCGCGAACGCGCCGCGCTGGCCTGGACCGAGGCGCTGACCCAGCTGCCCGCCCACGGTGTGCCCGACGAGGTGTTCGAGCACGTACGCACGCAATATTCGGAGAAGGAGCTGTCCGACCTGACGTTCCAGATCGGCGCCATCAATGCGTGGAACCGGCTTAACGTGGCGTTCCAGATGGTGCCGGGCTCGGCCGACAAGATGTTCGGTCTCGACAAGGCCGGACTGGAGTAAGGCCATGAGACGCGTCCTGTCCATCGCGGCCATGCTGGCTGCCTCATGTGCGCTGCTGGCACCCCCGGCCTTTGCCGCGGCGGCCGACGCGAAGGTGACGCCGCTGACCACCGAACCGCTGCCCGAGTATCCGGGCAAGGAGGTGCAGATGATCATGGTGGAATACCCGCCGGGCGGCTACGACCCCGTGCATCGCCACGATGCCCACGGCTTCATCTACGTGCTCGAGGGCACCATCATCATGGGCGTGAAGGGCGGCAAGGAAGTCACGCTCAAGCCGGGCCAGACGTTCCATGAAGGTCCCGACGACATCCATACGGTCGGGCGCAACGCCAGCACCACCAAGCCGGCCAGGTTTATCGTGTTCCTGATCAAGAATCAGGGCGCGCCGATCCTGACACCCGTGAAGTAGCCGGTGCCATCGGGCCGGCAGGCGCGCCAGATCCGTGCGCGCCTGCCGCCCCAGTTCCCCCCTCGTTTCACCCATCCCTCCGCCATGCGTATCGATCGTTGTTCCGTCCCGCCAGGCCACCGCAGAGATACCGGAGTCCAATCGTGAACGCCATGACGTCAAAGCCCGGCGGCCGCCGCGAGGCCACCGAACCCGTGGTCTACATCGTCGACGATGATGTGGATCTGAACGACGCGCTGGCGGACCTGCTGCGGTCGGTCGGCCTGCGGGCGCGTTCGTTCCTGTCGGCCGACGCGTTCCTGAAAGCGCCGCTCGAACCGGTGCCCGGCTGCGTGGTGATGGACGTGCGGCTGCGTGGCGCCAATGGCCTGGAAGTCCAGCGCGAGCTGATCCGGCGCGGCATCTGCCTGCCGGTGGTGTTTATCACCGGCCATGGCGATATCGAGATGACGGTGCGCGCCATGAAGGCCGGCGCGCTCGATTTCCTGGCCAAGCCGTTCCGCGACCAGGACTTTCTGGACGCCGTGACCGAAGGGATTGCCGTGGACCGCTGCAACCGGCAGGCACTGCAATGCGGTGACGATCTGCGCGCGCGCTTTGCGACGCTGAGCGGCCGCGAGCGCGAGGTGATGGCACTGGCCGTGTCGGGCCTGATGAACAAGCAGATTGCCGGCAAGATCGGCATCAGCGAGGTCACGATCAAGATCCACCGCAGCCGCGCCATGCGCAAGATGGCCGCGCGCACGTTTGCCGACCTGGTCAAGATGGCGATCGATCTCGATCTGCGACTGGATGCCGAGACCGCCGGTATGGCCGCGACGCTGGCCGCGCCGCCGGCCGCCCAGGCGCCGCGCGCCGGCCTGGCCGCGGTGGACCAGCCGATGGTCGCGCATTGACAACGCAGACCTACGCCGACGCCTGTCCGGCGACGGCCGTGCGGTTCCGGCCGGCCTGCTTGGCCTGGTACATCAGCGTATCGGCGTCCTTCAGGGCTTCGGCCAGCGACGCGGCGTTGCGCGGCCACGTGGTGACGCCAAGCGAAATGGTGATGTGACCGACCGGATCGATGGCGGTCTGCTCGACCAGCCGCCGCAAGCGCTCCGCGGCTTCACCCGCCGACCCGGCATGCATGTCGGGCAGCAGCATCAGGAATTCCTCGCCGCCCACCCGGAACGCCAGGTCGGTGGCGCGGCACACCTGGCGCATCATCTCCGCCAGCCGCTGCAGCACGATGTCGCCAACATCATGGCCATAGGTGTCGTTGACCCGCTTGAAGTGGTCGATGTCGAGCGCAATCACGGCCACCTGCTGGCCGCTGGCCTCCAGCGTCGCCAGGCTGGCGTCGAGCGCGCGGCGATTGAGCAGGCCGGTCAGCGGATCGGTCTGCGACGCGATTTCCAGCCCCATCACCTGCATTCTGGCCAGGTCGATGCCGTGCAGCAGCGCCTGCTTCAGATGGCTGGCCTCGAAGTACCAGGCATTGACCTGCGCCACGGAGGCGGTGCTTTCGATCAGACCCGTGGACGTGGTGCTGTCGGCCAGCTGCCTGAGCGGCCTGGCAATGTACCGTGTCAGGATCCAGATCAGCACGAAGCCGATCACGGCAATCGGCGCGCTGGCGACAACAAACCGCTTCATCAGCGTGTCGATCGGTGCCAGCACCGAAGCCAGCGGCTGCTGGCTGACGATGGCCCAGTGCGCGGTGGGGATGCTGGCATAGCCCGCCAGCATCGCGCGGCCGTCGGCGTCCACCATCTCGATGCTGCCTTGTCCGGCGCCCAGTGCCTGTTCGGTGGCCGGATTGGCGGCGGCGACGGCGCCAATCCGCGCCTTGACCGGATGGAACAGCAACTGGTGCCGGCCATCGACCGCGTAGACTTCAGAATCGGTGAGGAAAACATGCTGGCTCATCAGTTCATGCAGCCGGCCGTCCTTCAGCAGATGGAGCGATCCGCCGATCAGTCCCAGATACGTGCCATGCCGGTCGAAGATCGGCACCGAGACGAAGATCACCAGGTTGCCGGCAATCGACCGATACGCGTTGCTGACGACGGGCTTGCGACCATGGACCGCGCCGATCTGTTCCGGCGACTCGACCGTGCGTTGCTCAAGGTGCAGTGCCTCGGGCAGGGCGGCGACGATGCGGCCCTCGGCATTGACGATGGCGACGGCGTCAAAATCCCGGCCCATCGAAGTCAGCCGCTCCACGGCGTCGCGGCGGGCCGCGGGGTCGTCGAAGCGATCGGCAAGCCGTTCGCCGGCTTGCTGGAACCGAAACTGCGCCTCGCGCAGGAACCCGTCGATCGAGGACGCAACGCGCGCGCTGTAGGCCCGGTTGGCTTCCAGCGACCGCTCCACCAGCGTTTGCCGCTCGATGCGGTACGCGGCGTAGAGGCAGTTGCCCAGCGTGACGACGCACGCTGTCAGCGTCAGTCCCAGGATCAGGGTTCGCAGGTCGATTTTCTGGCGTGCCATGAGCGTGCGGAGGTTGCGTTCCGGGCGGGAAGCGTTTGCCGCAGCCAGCGCAGGCTAACGGCCGACGGGGGAGACTGACGCCAAGAGCATACAGGCTGGCCGCGGTTGATGCGAAAAAAATGGCCCCGGCGGGTGCCAGGGCCATCGATCAGGCGACTAGGGGAAGGAAACGGCTATTGCGCCGTCCAGCCCCCATCCATCGCCCAGGCGGCGCCGCGCACCTGGTCGCCGAACGGCGAGCACAGCATCAGCACCAGGTTGCCCAGTTGCTCGGGCGTGACGAATTGCCCGGAGGGCTGCTTGTCGGATAGCAGGCGGGCCTGCGCGGCCTCGACGGTGATGGCGTCGCGCTGGGCAATCGCGTCGATCTGGGCGGCGACCAGCGGCGTCAGGACGAAGCCCGGGCAGATCGCGTTGCAGGTGATGCCGGTGGCGGCCGTTTCCAGCGCGGTGACCTTGGTCAGGCCCACCAGCCCGTGCTTGGCGGCCACGTAGGCGGACTTGCCGGCGGAGCCGACCAGCCCATGCACCGACGCGATGTTGACGATGCGGCCCCAGTTGGCGGCGCGCATGCCCGGCAGCGCCAGGCGCGACGTATGGAAGGCAGACGTCAGGTTGATCGCCAGGATGTCGTCCCACTTCTGCACCGGGAAATCCTCCACGGGCGACACATGCTGGATGCCGGCATTGTTGACCAGCACATCGACCCCGCCGAAACGCCCGGTCGCCAGCGCGAACATGGCTTCGATCTCGTCGGGGCGACGCATGTCGGCGGCGTGATGGATCACCTCGGCACCGAGGGTGCGGATGCTTGCCAGGGCGGCCTCGATGTCGCCGAAGCCGTTGAGCACGATATTGGCGCCGGCCTGCGCCAGGGCCTGGGCGATACCCAGACCGATACCGCTCGTGGAGCCGGTGACCAGCGCGGTCTTGCCATGCAGATTGACCATGATGCTTCCCTGGGTGCGGTCAGACCAGACCGGTCGTGTAGAACACGAAGATCACGAAGAACACGGCCAGCGTCTTGATCAGCGTGATGGCGAAGATGTCGCGGTACGACTCGCGGTGCGTGAGGCCGGTCACGGCCAGCAGCGTGATCACCGCGCCGTTGTGCGGCAGCGTGTCCATGCCGCCGCTGGCCATCGACACCACGCGGTGCAGCACTTCCAGCGGAATCTGCGCGGCCTGCGCGCCCTGGATGAATACGTCGGACATGGCGGCCAGCGCGATGCTCATGCCGCCCGATGCGGAGCCCGTAATGCCGGCCAGCGTGCTGACCGACACGGCGGCGTTGACCAGCGGGTCCGGAATGCTGCGCAGGGCATCGCTGACCACCAGGAAGCCCGGCAGCGCGGCGATCACGCCGCCAAAGCCGTATTCCGACGCCGTGTTCATCGACGCCAGCAGCGCACCCGACACGGCACTCTTGGTGCCCTCGGCAAAGCGCGACTTGACGGCGCCGAACGCGGTCAGCAGCACGATGACGATACCCAGCAGCAGGGCGCCTTCCACGGCCCAGATGGCGGTCACGCTGGCGATCTTGGTTTCCACCGGCTTGGTCAGGCCCGGCAGCGACACACTGTTGGACTGGCCGTACCAGAGCGGGATCATCCGCGTCAGCCAGAAGTTGGACACGCCCACCACTACCAGCGGCAGGATGGCCAGCAGCGGCGGCGGCAGCTTGCCGCCTTCCACCCGCTGCGGCTCGTTCAGCAGGTTCGTGCCGTAGCCCTCGCCACGGGCGGCGGCCGCGCGGCGGCGCCATTCCAGATACGACAGGCCGACGATGATGATGAACAGCGAGCCCGCCACGCCCAGCGCCGGTGCGGCCCACGAGGTGGTCTTGAAGAACGTGGTCGGGATGATGTTCTGGATCTGCGGCGTGCCCGGCAGCGAATCCATCGTGAACGAGAACGCGCCCAGGGCGATGGCACCCGGCATCAGGCGCTTGGGGATGTTGCTCTGGCGGTAAAGCTCGGCGGCAAACGGGTAGACCGCGAACACCACCACGAACAGCGACACGCCGCCGTAGGTCAGCAGCGCGCAGACCGCCACGATCACCGCGTTGGCGCGCGAGCGGCCGATGTAGCGGATGGCCGCGGCCACGATCGATTCGGAGAAGCCCGACAGTTCGATGACCTTGCCGAACACGGCACCGAGCATGAACACCGGGAAGTACAGCTTGACGAAGCCGACCATCTTCTCCATGAAGATGCCGGAAAACACGGGCGCCACCGCCGACGGGTCGGTCAGCAGCACCGCGCCCAGCGCAGCCAGCGGCGCGAAGAGGATCACGCTGTAGCCGCGATAGGCGGCGAACATGAGAAAGGCCAGTGCGGCGAGCACTATGACAAAAGACATGAGGTCTCCATTGCTTGTTCTTGAATGCGGTAGAGCCGTGGCAGGTTACCCCGGTGCCGTGTAATGCGAGGGTCCCCTGCGCAGATGACAGGGGACCGCTTGATTAGCAGGCTCCGTGCCACATTCAAAAGTTAAGAATAAGGCGCAAACAGTGTAGTCTGGCTCGCCTTGTCTCTTCATTGAGACAAAGCAAGCGATGCGCACAGCGTTGAAGTCTCCGTTATGAGACACTTCGTGTCTACAAATCGAGACAACCATTCCCGGACCCGCAGCCATGCACAAGATCGCCGACCCAGGTGGCGCCCTGCTGTTCGACTACGACTACGTGGCGCGACGTGCCATGGAGTCGCTGTTCCGCACCTTTGAAAACTTCAGCGAAGGCACGTTCGTGGTGGACGAGCACGCGCGCGTGGTCTGGATCAACAAACGCTATGCGGCGCGCTTCGGGTTCACCAACCCGCAGGACGCGATCGGGCTCGATTGCGAGCAGGTGATTCCGAACAGCCTGATGCGCGAGGTCGTCACCACGGGCAAGCCGATCCTGCTGGACCTGCTTGAAACCGACCGCGAACCGATGATCGTCACGCGCCTGCCGATCAAGGACGACAGCGGGCGCACCATCGGCGGGGTCGGGTTCGCACTGTTCGACGAACTCAAGGCGCTGACGCCGATCTTTGCGCATTACTCGCGGGCCCAGGCCGAACTGGCGGCGGCGCGCCGCTCGCTCGATCATGCGCGCCGGGCCAAGTACACGTTCGCCAGTTTCGTCGGTGCCAGCCCGGCGGCCCAGGAGGTCAAGCGCCAGGCCCGGCGGGCCGCGCTGGTGGAGTCGCCGGTGCTGCTGCTGGGCGAAACGGGCACGGGCAAGGAACTGCTGGCGCATGGCATCCACGCGGGTTCGGCGCGTGCCGAGCGGCCGCTGGTCACCGTCAACGTGGCGGCCATTCCCGATACGTTGCTGGAAGTGGAGTTCTTCGGTGCCGCGCCGGGCGCCTACACGGGCGTGGACCGCAAGGGGCGCGTCGGCAAGTTCGAGCTGGCCGATGGCGGCACGCTGTTCCTCGACGAAATCGGCGATATGCCGCTGGCGCTGCAAAGCAAGCTGCTGCGCGCCCTGCAGGACCGCGAATTCGAGCCGCTGGGGTCGAACCGCATCGTGCGCAGCGACGTGCGGATCATCGCGGCCACGTCCGCGGACCTGCCCGCGCTGGTAGCCGAAGGCCGTTTCCGCGCCGATCTCTATTACCGCCTCAATGTGCTGTCGATCAACCTGCCGCCGCTGCGCGAGCGCCGGGCCGACCTGCTGCCGCTGGTGTACGCCATCGTCGAGGAACTGAGCATCAAGGCCGAGCGCCACCCGATGGGCCTGCACGACGATGCCCTGCGGCTGCTGCACGACTATGACTGGCCCGGCAACGTGCGCGAACTGCGCAACGTGCTGGAGCGCGTGGTGATGCTGTGCGACGAGGATTCGGTGGACGCCGCCACGCTGGCACCGCTGCTTGGCACGCGTCGCACCGGCCCGGCGCCGGTGGCCGAACCGGCGGTTCCCACGGAAGAACCCTCCGCACCCGTCGCGCAGAGCCCGCAGGCCGTCGTGCCCGGGACGTCGCCGGCAGCGCCCGCGCAGACGTACGCAGAGGCCATGGCGCAGTTCGAAGCCGCGTTCCTGGCCCAGGCGCTCGATGCATGTGGCGGACGCGTCGCAGAGGCCGCCGCGCGCATCGGCATCAGCCGGGCGGCGTTCTACAAGAAGTTGGCCGCCACGCGCGGCGGGCTGTGATAAGGTCGCCGGCAGAGAGGCTCCGCCCTGGTGTTGATCGCGGCGAGAGCGCCAGCCAGGAGACCGCCAATGCGCAATGCGCTGACATTCCAGGATGCCCTGCAGGCCGACGTGCTTGCCGCCGGCCACGATGACGGGGCCGACCGCAGCGAACTGCTGCGCCGTGCCCATGGCCGCTCGGCCGGTTTCGGGCTCGACGCCGCACAAGTTCCCGACTATCAACCGCTGAGCCGCCGCGCGCTGGGCGAACGCGTCGAGCGCAACCGCGCGCTGTACCGCCTGGCGCTGCCCGTGATGGAAGGCCTGTACCGGCAGGTGGCCGGCACCGACAGCCTGGTGCTGCTGAGCGACAGCGGCGGCGTCATCCTGCACAGCGTGGGCGACGGCGATGGCAGCGGCTTTGCCGCGCGTGCGCGCGACGTGGCGCTGGCGCCCGGCGTATCGTGGTCGGAGGCCAGCAAGGGCACCAACGCCATCGGCACCGCGCTGGCCGAGGGACGCTCCGCGATCATCCATGGCGACGAGCACTTCCTGCACGCCAATCGCCAGCTCACCTGTTCCTGTACGCCGATTGCCAGCCCGACGGGCGACTGGCTGGGCGCGCTCGACGTCAGCGGCGACCCGCGCGGTTTTCATCCGCACACGATGGCGATGGTGCGCATGTCGGCGCAGACCATCGAGAACCAGCTGTTCGCCGCCCAGTTTGCCGATGCACTGCTGGTGCGCTTTCACGGCCGGCCCGAACTGGTCGGCACCCTGTTCGAGGGCATGGCCGCGTTTGCGTCCGATGGCACGTTTCTGGCCGCCAATCGCAGCGGTTGGTTCCAGCTTGGCATGAGCGCCGATGTGCTGGCCGGCGCCACCTTCACCGAACTGTTCGGGCTGCCGATGCCGCCGTCCGGCACCGCCGATACGCTGCTGCGCGACCTGGCGTTGCCGAGCGGCGTGCGCATTTACGCGCGGCTGTCGCATCGGGCGGAAGCTGCCGCCCCGTCGAGCGTGCCGCAACCGGCAGTCCAGCCGTCGTCGGCGCTGGCGCGCCTGGACACCGGCGACGCCCGCATGGCCGCCGTGCTCCAGCGCGTGGCGCGCCTGCGCGGGCGCGATATTCCGCTGCTGATCCAGGGACGCACCGGGTCCGGCAAGGAATGGCTGGCGCGGGCCGTGCATGCCGATTCGCCACGGGCCAGCGGCCCGTTCGTGGCCGTCAACTGCGCGGCCATTCCCGAGACGCTGATCGAGGCCGAGCTGTTCGGCTACGAAGACGGCGCGTTCACGGGCGCGCGGCGACGCGGCCACGCCGGCAAGATCGCGCAGGCGCACGGCGGCACGCTGTTCCTGGACGAAATCGGCGACATGCCGCTGGCGCAGCAGGTGAGGCTGGTGCGCGTGCTGCAGGAGCGCGCGGTGACGGCGCTGGGCGGCACGCACAGCACGCCGGTCGATATCCGCATCGTCTGCGCCACGCACCGCGACCTGCGCGCACAGATGGCCGACGGCACGTTCCGCGAAGACCTGTACTACCGCATCCACGGGCTGGCCGTGACCTTGCCGCCGCTGGCCGGGCGCAGCGATTTCGACGTGCTGGTGTCGCGCATCCTGCAGGACGAATGCGCACACGGGCCGCAGGCGATCTCCGCACCGGCGCTGGCGCTGCTGCGCCGGCATGCATGGCCGGGCAACCTGCGCGAACTGGCCAGCGTGCTGCGTACCGCTGCGTTGATGGCCGAAGGCGAGGCGCGGATTGACGTCGAGCACCTGCCGGACGACTTTGCCGCGCACCCGGCCACGCCGGCCACGCCGGCCGCGCGGGCCACGGGCGATGCCGATGCCGCCGCGGGCAGCATGCGTGACTGGGAGGCGGCGCGCATTCGCGAAGCCCTGGCGCGCCACGGCGGCAACGTCAGTGCCGCGGCGCGCGAGCTTGGCGTGTCGCGCAATACCATCTACCGGCGGCGCTAGCACCGGCCTGGCCGGCGGCGCCGCGCCTGGCGGGTCAGAAGAATCCGAGCGGATTCGGGTTGTAGCTGACCAGCAGGTTCTTGGTCTGCTGATAGTGGTCCAGCATCATCCGATGGTTTTCGCGGCCCACGCCCGACTGCTTGTAGCCGCCGAACGCGGCATGGGCCGGATAGGCGTGATAGCAGTTGATCCACACGCGTCCGGCCTCGATGCCGCGGCCCATGCGGAACGTGCGCGCGCCGTCCCGCGTCCACACCCCGGCGCCCAGCCCGTAGAGCGTATCGTTGGCAATCGCCAGCGCCTCTTCCTCGTCCTTGAAGGTCGTGACCGAGACCACCGGGCCGAAGATTTCCTCCTGGAAGATGCGCATCTTGTTGTGGCCCTCGAAGATCGTCGGCTTGACGTAGTAGCCGCCCGCCAGATCGCCACCCAGCGCGTTGCGCTCGCCGCCGGTCAGCACGCGGGCGCCTTCCTGCTTGCCGATGTCGATATACGCCAGGATCTTCTGCAACTGCTCTTCGGAGGCCTGCGCGCCGATCATCGTCGACCTGTCCAGCGGATGCCCCTGGCGGATCGCCTCCACGCGCTTGACCGCGCGCGCCATGAACGCCTTGTAGATCGATTCCTGGATCAGCACGCGCGACGGGCAGGTGCAGACTTCGCCCTGGTTCAGCGCGAACATCGCAAAGCCTTCCAGCGCCTTGTCGAAGTAGGCGTCGTCGGCAGCCATCACATCCTCGAAGAAGATGTTTGGCGACTTGCCGCCCAGCTCCAGCGTCACCGGGATCAGGTTCTGCGACGCATACTGCATGATCAGCCGGCCCGTAGTCGTTTCGCCAGTAAAGGCCACCTTGGCGATGCGCGGGCTCGACGCCAGCGGCTTGCCCGCTTCCACGCCGAAGCCGTTGACGACGTTGATCACGCCCGGGGGCAGCAGGTCGTGCAGCAGTTCCATCAGCACCAGGATCGACGCCGGCGTCTGTTCGGCCGGCTTGAGTACCACGCAGTTGCCGGCCGCCAGCGCCGGGGCCAGCTTCCACACGGCCATCAGCAGCGGGAAGTTCCACGGGATGATCTGGCCCACCACGCCTAGCGGCTCGTGAAAGTGATAGGCAATGGTGTCGTGGTCGATTTCCGAGATGGTGCCTTCCTGGGCGCGGATGCAGCCGGCGAAGTAGCGGAAATGGTCGACGGCCAGCGGCAGGTCGGCGGCGGAGGTTTCGCGCACGGGCTTGCCGTTGTCGATGGTCTCGGCCACGGCCAGCAGCGTCAGGTTGGCCTCGATCCGGTCGGCGATGCGGTTCAGCAGGTTCGCGCGCTCGGCGGTGGACGTGCGCCCCCATGCCGCGCGGGCGCGGTGGGCGGCGTCCAGCGCGGCTTCCACATCCTTTTCGTTCGAGCGCGGCACGCGCGTGAACGGCTTGCCGGTGAGTGGCGTGACGGCTTCGAAGTACTGGCCGTCAGCCGGCGGCACCCATGCGCCGCCAATGTAGTTGTCGTACTGTTCCTTGAACGGGTAGGGCACGCCCAGCTGGGCAATTTCAGCCATGTTCATGTCTCGCTCCACTTGTCGATATCGTTGGTCGTGCCATCGGGCACGCCGGGACCGACTGCAAGCGCCGTGCCGGGTCCGCGCCCGACGCTGCCATGCGGGATGGCGGCCGGCGGGGGCCGGTGGCAGGGGCGGCGGGGTGTTCCAGAATGGAGCAGGTGTTGCGGGCCGGTACAACCGACGCGGCCGCCGCACCGGGCGTCATGGCGGCGTGATAACGTCACGCGAGGCAACGTGAAGGGAGTTTGCATGCAATCGGGCATTGTCGAAGCCGGCTATGGTTCCGACCCGGTCGGTCTGGTCAGCGGTTTCCTGTTCGAACCGGGGCAGCCGGGGCGCGAGATCGATTCCAGTGCCGCCGCCGCCTGGCTTCGCGCGCATCCGGCGGCGGGCCCGGACGACGCGGTGGAGCAGACCGAGCGCCCGTTCGTCTGGCTGCACTTCAACCTGTCGCACAGCGCCTGCGAACGCTGGATGCGCGGTCAGCTTGGCTTGCCCGACGATTTCTTCGAGGCGCTGCGGCAGGGCTCCCATTCGACCCGCATCGAACGCCAGGACGCCGCGCTGCTGGCCGTGGTCAACGATGTGATCTACAACTTCGGCGTGGCCTCGACCGATATTTCCACGCTCTGGGCGCATGCCGACCACCGGCTGGTGGTCACCGCCCGCGCGCGCCCGCTGCGGTCGGTGGACCGGCTGCGCGCCGCCGTGCGGCGTGGCGAGCGGTTCCGGTCGCCGCTGAATCTGGTGGTGCACCTGCTGCAGGACCAGGCCGACGTGCTGGTACAGATCGTGCGCGAGACGGGTGTCAGCGTGGACCAGATCGAAGACCAGCTGCTGTCGCAGCGGCTGCAGTCGAACCGGGCGGACCTGGGCGCCATGCGGCGCGGCCTGGTGCGCCTGCAGCGGCTGCTGGCGCCCGAGCCCGGCGCGCTGTTCCGGCTGCTGAACCGGCCGCCCGCGTGGCTGCTCGAAACCGATTTGCAGGAATTGCGCGAATCGACCGAAGAATTCTCATTGGTGCTCAATGACCTGGCCGCGCTCGTGGAACGCATCAAGCTGCTGCAGGAAGAGATCGCCGCCAAGCTCAACGAGCAGACCAACCGCACGCTGTTCACGCTGACGCTGGTCACGGTGCTGGCGCTGCCGATCAACATCGTGGCCGGCTTTTTCGGCATGAATGTAGGCGGGATTCCGCTTGCCGGGCATCCGCACGGTTTCTGGGTGCTGGTGGTGCTGGTGGCCAGCTTCACGGTGCTGGCCGGGCGCTGGGCGTTCCGCAAGCAGGAAAGCGGCATGATGTGATGCATGATGCCTCTATGACAATTCGTAAAATTGCCATATTGCAGGCGTACGATCAGTCACCAAGGCGCCCGCCGTTCGGCGCGCGCAATGGAGGAAAGCCATGGACTACAACGACGAAGCCCTGATCCGGCGCATTCACCGCGAGGTGGCGGACTACTACGACGAAGAGCTCGAACTGGAGCTGGAAGACCGCGATCCGCTGGTGGTGCAGCGTGTGCTGGCGGGCGAGGCAGGCGGCCCCGGCGACAACAGCAATCTCAACGGCGACGAAGCCGAGCGCGCCGAGCGTCGTCTCTATTTCCGCGAGCTGTTCCGCCTGCAGGGTGAACTGGTGAAGCTGCAGAGCTGGGTGGTGGCCACGGGCCACAAGGTCGTGATCCTGTTCGAGGGGCGCGACGCGGCCGGCAAGGGCGGCGTGATCAAGCGCATCACGCAGCGGCTGAATCCGCGCGTCTGCCGCGTGGCTGCGCTGCCCGCGCCGAACGACCGCGAACGCACCCAGTGGTACTTCCAGCGGTATGTGTCGCATCTGCCCGCCGCAGGCGAAATGGTGCTGTTCGACCGCAGTTGGTACAACCGCGCCGGCGTGGAACACGTGATGGGGTTCTGCACCGACGAGCAGTACGAGGAATTCTTCCGTTCCGTGCCCGAGTTCGAACGGATGCTGGTGCGTTCCGGTATCCAGGTGATCAAGTACTGGTTCTCGATCACCGACGACGAACAGCACATGCGCTTCCTGAGCCGCATCCACGACCCGCTCAAGCAGTGGAAGCTGAGCCCGATGGACCTGGAGTCACGCCGCCGCTGGGAAGACTACACGCGCGCCAAGGAAATCATGCTGGAGCGCACGCATATCTCCGAGGCGCCGTGGTGGGTGGTGCAGGCCGTGGACAAGAAGCGCGCCCGGCTGAACTGCATCCACCACCTGCTGCAGCAGATGCCCTATGTGGAGCCGGCGCAGCCGTCCATCGTCCTGCCCGAACGCGAACGGCATGCCGACTATGTCCGCCAGCCCGTGCCGGACAACATGATCATTCCGGAGATCTACTAGCGAACGGTGTCGACGCCCGCAGCGGGCCTGCGTGCGTATCACGACAGATTGAAACGGTTGTTGGCGCGAACCATCGCGGAAAAGCGATGTAATGGCGCTAAACCTGCCGCGTTCCGCGTCGTTATTGGGTGACCACTCCGATCGGGCGCGATGCGCGCGCCCGGCCCCGGAGACCGCTTAGTTTCGGAGCCACCCAATGCGTCGCATGACCCCGCGTGCCGGCACGCGCCATCGTTTTCCCGCCGGCTTGACCGGCCTTGCGGCCTTGGCCGCGTTTGTCCTGGCCGCTTGCGGCGGGGGCGGTGACGGCGGCGACAGCGCCGCCGCCAGCCAGGCCGCCAGCACGGCCACCGCCACGACCCCGCCGCCCCAGCAGGTGGGCCTGAAACAGTCGTGCACCGGCTGTGGCGCCACGGGCGACAGCACGTACGGGGGCACCGATGCCGGGATCTGGGGCTACCAGAACAACACTGGCGCGGCGGTCGACGCGCAGTATGCAATTTCCGGCGTGGCCGGCAAGACGATCTGGCTGCAACTGTCCAATCAGGGCGATGCCGCCGTGGCCATGCCTGCGGGCCTGTCGGCGCAGGTGGCGGCAGAGATGATCGCGCCGCAGGCGCTGAGCCAGGCGTCGGCGGACGAAACCACCCAGCGGGCCATTGGCGAGTACAACCGCAAGGGCTGGGTCGATGCCACGCGCACGCCGGGTGATCCGATGCTCAGCACGCTGGGCGTGCCGGCGCCGCTGGCCGCGGCGATCGGCACCGCGGGCCTGGCGGAGGGTGCTACCCGCAACTGGTATCACACGGACGGTACCCAGCGTGCTGCCACGCTGCGCAAGCAGGTGGCCGCCAGCGACGGCACCATCGTCAACGTCTGGGTGGAGACCGCCGAGGCCGCCAATGTGCCGGACCCGACAGTTCTCGAGCTGGCCAGCGCCTTTGCCGGCAGCAGCATGATCTACGATCGGCTGCTCAACGTGGGCGGGCGCGTCTGGGGTGCCAATTCGTACGGCACGTCGATGCTGCCGGCCGGCGCGCCGGTGGATATCGTCGTGCTCAATTTCAACCGCGACGGCAAGCCCTACGGCACCGTGGGCTACTTCTGGGGCCTGCACAACTTCCTGAAGACCAAGGAACCGAACAGCAACGAGTCGGTGTCGCTGTACCTGGACAGCGAAACGCTGTCGCTGGGCAATGCGGCTGGCCTGCGGTCGGTCAAGACCACGATGGCGCACGAAGGCACGCACATGCAGAACTTCTATCGCCGCCAGATCAGCATGGGCGCCGATTACGCCTACGACACCTGGCTCGAGGAAATGACCGCGATGCAGATGGAGGACTTCCTGAGCGGCGCCATCCTGTCGAACTACAACCCGATCCGCGACGTGCGCCTGCCGGACTACTACCGCTACAGCGACTACAACTGCAACCTGACGGCGTTCACGGGCTTCGGCGTGTCGTGCGAAAGCTATGCGGTGTCGGGCAGCTTCGGCGGCTTCCTGAACCGCCAGCTGGGCATCGGCTTCTTCCGCGACCTGCTGACCCGCCAGCAGGCGGGCTCCAAGGCGGTGCTCGCCGCCGCAATCGCTGGCGGCGGCTGGAGCTTCGATCGGGCCCTGACCAACTGGCGCGCCAGCACCAACAGCAACATGCCGCTGGCGCTCACGCCGCAGGGCTTCGGCTATCCGCAGTGGTCTGACGGCACGTACACCCTGCCGGAAATCGATCCGTCCGGCGCCGCGTACACCGCGCTGCGCAAGTTGCCGGCCACCGCACCGTCGATGCTCCAGGGCTACGGCAGCTACATCGCACCGCGCAGCGGCAGCAACGGCGTGTACAGCGACAAGGTGCGCGTGCCGGCCGGCGTGACGCTGTCGGTGGTGGTGTATTGACCGGAGGCGGTGCGTTGGCGATTGCCGGGGGCTGCGCGTTGCGGCCTACAGCACCACCCCCGGAAACGCCTCGGCGAACGTCTGCACCGTGCCGGTCAGTGCGCCGTCGTAGCCGGGCAGGGCGTTGACGCGTTCGCGGAAGCTGCCGCTCTTCATCGCCGATACCGCGCCCTGCAGCGCCGGGCTGTGCAGGGCATCCGTTTCCAGCGCGAAGAAGTAGCGTTCCTTGAGCACCGGCACGAACTCCAGGTTGAAGCGCCGGGCCGCCGTTTCCACGCCGAATCCCACGTCCGCCATGCCGCTGCCGATGTAGGCGGCCACGGCCGCGTGCGTGAATTCGCCGTTGCTGAAGCCTTCGATGCGGCTGCTGTCGATGCCGCGCCGGGCCAGCATCAAGTCCAGCAGCAGGCGCGTGCCGGACCCCAGTTGCCGGTTGACGAAGCGCACGTCGGCGCGCGTCAGGTCTTCCAGCGAGCGGATGTTCAGCGGATTGCCGGGGCGCACGAACAGCCCCTGCTGGCGCGTGGCCAGGTGGATCAGGCAGTGCTTTTCGGGGTGCAGCCAGCGCGAGAAGCCGCGCAGCGTCTCTTCCTCGAACTCGCCAACCGGCACGTGAAAGCCGGCCACGTCGCAGGCGCCCTCGGACAGCGCGGCGGCGGCCTCCAGGCTGCCGCAGTACTTGAGGTCGTGGCGCACCTTCTGTTCGTCCAGGAAGTCACGCAGCGCCGCCACGGCAAAGCCATGGCTGGCGTGAATGCGCACGGCCGGATCGCTGGCCGCCATCAGCTTCTTGAGTTCGATCTCGAGTTCGGAGGCCAGGCTGTCGAGCGTGGGCGACAGGCGCGCGGCAATGCGCTTGCTGGCCCACACCAGCTGTTGCGCCAGCGGCGTCAGGGTAGACCCTCGGCCCCGGGTCTTGGCGATCAGCGCGCCGCCGAAAAGCGTCTCGGCATCGCGCAGGATGCCCCAGGCGTAGCGGTATGACAACGCCATGGCCTCGGCCGACTGGGCGATATTTCCCGTGGATTCGATCAGGCCCAGCAGGGCCACCAGGCGCGACACATCCAGTGCTGGCGCGGGTGCCGGGGCGGCGTCGTCACGGATCTGCAGGTGCGGAAGGATCGAAATACGTAGCATATGCGGAAAATAGCATATTGAACGGGGCAAAACACGGTTCTATAGTCGCATAAAGAGGCCAAAAAGCCCGTTGTGATGTTCCGGAATATGAATAAAAAAGCCGATTTCGGAACCGACAGAACAAAATGGAGACAGCATGCCAGACACCGCCATCCCCACGGCGCCAGCCGGCAATGGCCGGACGGATTCCGCAGATATCGCGCGCATCGTCGCGGCCAGGCGTGACATGCCTGGCGCGTTGCTGCCGATTCTGCACGAGATCCAGGACACCCAGGGCTATATCCCGGCCGATGCCGTGCCGGTCATCGCCAAGGCCCTGAACCTGTCGCGTGCCGAAGTGCATGGCGTCATCACGTTCTATCACCATTTTCGCGAGCAGCCGGCCGGACGCCATGTCGTGCAGGTGTGCCGTGCCGAAGCGTGCCAGTCGGTCGGTGCCGACGCGCTGGCCGAACACGCCTGCCGCAAGCTGGGCTGCGACTTCCACGAGACCACGGCCGACGGCCAATATACGCTGGAGCCGGTCTACTGCCTGGGGCAGTGTGCCACCGGCCCGTCGATGATGATCGGCGACCGCATTCACGCGCGCGTCGATGCCAAACGGTTCGACAAGCTTGTCGATGCCGTCCGTGAAGACCAGGAGGCCCGCGCATGACCACCACCATCTTCGTTCCGCGCGACTCCACCGCGCTGGCGCTGGGTGCCGACGAGGTGGCGCAGGCCATCGCCGCCGAAGCCGCACGGCGCGGCGCCGACGTGCGTATCGTGCGCAACGGCTCGCGCGGCATGTTCTGGCTGGAACCGCTGGTCGAGGTACAGACCGCTGCCGGACGCACGGCGTACGGCCCGGTGACGGCAGACGACGTCGCCGCGCTGTTCGACGCCGGCTTGCTGACCGGCGGCCAGCATGCACTGGCGCTCGGGCTGACCGACGAGATTCCGTTCCTGAAGCAGCAGGAGCGCCTGACCTTTGCCCGCGTGGGCATCACCGATCCCCTGTCGCTCGACGACTACATCGCCCACGAGGGCTATGCCGGCCTGACGCGCGCGCTGACCATGGAGCCCGCGCAGATCGTGCAGGAGGTGCTCGACTCCGGCCTGCGGGGTCGGGGCGGCGCGGCGTTTCCGACCGGCATCAAATGGAAGACCGTGCTGGCTGCGCAGTCGCCGGTCAAGTACATCGTCTGCAACGCCGACGAAGGTGACTCGGGCACGTTCTCCGACCGCATGGTCATGGAAGACGACCCGTTCATGCTGATCGAGGGCATGACGATCGCCGGCCTGGCCGTGGGCGCCGAGTCCGGCTACATCTACACGCGCTCCGAATACCCGCACGCGATTGCCGCCACCGAGGCCGCCATCGCCACCGCCACGCAGGCCGGCTGGCTGGGCGACAACATCCGGGGCAGCGGCAAGCGGTTCACGCTGGAAGTCCGCAAGGGCGCCGGCGCCTATGTATGCGGCGAGGAAACCGCGCTGCTGGAAAGCCTGGAGGGCAAGCGGGGCGTGGTGCGCGCCAAGCCGCCCCTGCCGGCGCTGAAGGGGCTGTTCGGCCAGCCCACCGTGATCAACAACGTGATCTCGCTGGCCACGGTGCCGGTGATTCTGGCGCGCGGCGCCAGGTTCTACCAGGACTTCGGCATGGGCCGCTCGCGCGGCACGCTGCCGTTCCAGCTGGCCGGCAATATCCGGCAGGGCGGTCTGGTGGAAAAGGCGTTCGGCGTGACGCTGCGCGAGCTGATGTTCGACTTCGGCGGCGGCACCCGCAGCGGCCGGGCCATCCGGGCCGTGCAGGTGGGCGGCCCGCTGGGTGCCTACCTGCCCGAGTCGCGCTTCGATGCGCCGCTCGACTACGAGGCCTATGCCGCGTTTGGCGCGGTGGTGGGCCACGGCGGCATCGTTGTGTTCGACGAGACCGTGGACATGGCAAAGATGGCCCGCTATGCCATGGAGTTCTGCGCCATCGAGTCGTGCGGCAAGTGCACGCCGTGCCGGATCGGATCGACGCGTGGCGTCGAGGTGATCGACCGCATCATCGCGGGCGACCAGCCCGTGAAGCATGTGGCGCTGGTGCGCGACCTGTGCGACACGATGCTGGCGGGTTCGTTGTGCGCGATGGGCGGCATGACGCCGTACCCGGTGCTGTCCGCGCTGAACGAATTCCCCGAGGACTTCGGCTTGTCGGCCAAGCCGGCCCGCGCCGCCTGAACGGTATTCAAGAACCGACGCACCCCTCAGGGGCGCGCATCCACAAAAAGCAGTGCATTACGGGAGACATCCCTTGAACGCTCGCGACGATTTCGACTACGGCACCCCGGCCATCGATTCCGACACTCTGGTCACGCTGGAGATCGATGGGGTATCCGTCACCGTGCCGGCCGGCACCTCTGTCATGCGCGCCTCTGCCGAAGCCGGCATTGGCGTGCCCAAGCTCTGCGCCACCGATTCCCTGGAACCGTTCGGCTCGTGCCGGCTGTGTCTGGTGGAGATCGAAGGCCGGCGCGGCTATCCGGCCTCGTGCACCACCCCCGTGGAACCGGGCATGAAGGTGCGCACGCAAAGCGGCAAGCTGGGCGAACTGCGCCGTGGCGTGATGGAGCTCTATATCTCCGATCACCCGCTCGACTGCCTGACCTGCCCGACCAACGGCAACTGCGAACTGCAGGACATGGCCGGCGTGGTGGGCCTGCGCGAAGTGCGCTACGCGGACGGCGCCGGCGGTGCCGCCCCGATCGCCACGCACACGCACATGAAGAAGGACGAGTCGAACCCGTATTTCACATACGACCCGTCCAAGTGCATCGTCTGCAACCGCTGCGTACGGGCCTGCGAGGAAACCCAGGGCACCTTCGCGCTGACCATCAGCGGCCGGGGCTTTGATTCGCGCGTGTCCGCCGGCACCAGCCAGCCGTTCATGGAATCGGACTGCGTGTCGTGCGGCGCCTGCGTGCAGGCGTGCCCGACCGCCACGTTGACCGAGACGTCGGTGATCCAGCTGGGCCAGCCGTCGCACAACGTGGTGACCACGTGCGCGTACTGCGGCGTGGGCTGCTCGTTCAAGGCCGAGATGAAGGGCAACGAGGTGGTGCGCATGGTCCCGCACAAGGACGGCGCGGCCAACGAAGGCCACGCCTGCGTGAAGGGCCGCTTCGCCTGGGGCTATGCCACGCACAAGGACCGCATCCTCAAGCCGATGATCCGCGCGAAGATCACCGATCCCTGGCGCGAAGTGTCGTGGGAAGAGGCCATCGGCTACGCCGCGTCGCAGTTCAAGCGCATCCAGGCCGAACACGGCACCGATTCGATCGGCGGCATCGTGTCGTCGCGCTGCACCAACGAGGAAGGCTACCTGGTGCAGAAGCTGGTGCGTGCGGCGTTCGGCAACAACAACGTCGATACCTGCGCACGGGTTTGTCATTCGCCGACCGGCTATGGTCTGAAGACCACGCTGGGCGAATCGGCGGGCACCCAGACGTTCCGCTCGGTGGCCAAGTCCGACGTGATCATGGTGATCGGCGCCAACCCGACCGACGGCCACCCGGTGTTCGGCTCGCGCATGAAGCGCCGCCTGCGGGCGGGCGCCAAGCTGATCGTCGTGGATCCGCGCCAGATCGATCTGGTGGATTCGCCGCACATCCGTGCCGACTATCACCTGCAGCTGCGCCCGGGTACCAACGTTGCCGTGGTCACGGCGATGGCCCACGTGATCGTCACCGAAGGCCTGCTGGCCGAGCAGTTCATCGCCGAGCGTTGCGAGGACCGCGCGTTCCAGCAATGGCGCGACTTCGTGGCCCTGCCCGAGAACTCGCCGGAAGTGCTGGAGGCGTCCACCGGCGTGCCGGCCGAAACGCTGCGCGGCGCCGCGCGGCTCTACGCCACCGGCGGCAATGCAGCCATCTACTACGGCCTTGGCGTGACGGAACACGCGCAGGGCTCCACCACGGTGATGGGCATCGCCAACCTGGCCATGGCCACGGGCAACGTCGGCCGCGAAGGCGTGGGCGTGAACCCGCTGCGCGGCCAGAACAACGTGCAGGGCTCGTGCGACATGGGATCGTTCCCGCACGAACTGCCGGGCTATCGCCATGTATCGGATTCGACCGTACGCAGCAGCTTCGAGGCCGCGTGGGGCGTGGGCATCAACCCCGAGCCGGGCCTGCGTATCCCGAACATGTTCGAGGCCGCGCTGACCGGCACGTTCAAGGGCCTGTACTGCCAGGGCGAGGATATCGTCCAGTCGGACCCGAACACCCAGCACGTGGCCGAGGCGTTGTCGTCGATGGAATGCATCGTCGTGCAGGACATCTTCCTGAACGAGACGGCCAAGTACGCGCACGTGTTCCTGCCCGGTTCGTCGTTCCTGGAAAAGGACGGCACGTTCACCAACGCCGAGCGTCGCATCTCGCGCGTGCGCAAGGTGATGCCGCCGCAGGCCGGCTATTCGGACTGGGAAGTGACGCTGCTGCTGTCGAAGGCGCTGGGCTATCCGATGGAGTACAAGCATCCGTCCGAGATCATGGACGAGATTGCGCGCCTGACGCCGACGTTCTCGGGCGTGAGCTACCAGAAGCTCGACGAACTGGGCAGCGTGCAGTGGCCGTGCAACGCCGAGGCGCCGCAGGGCACGCCGACCATGCACGTCGACGGATTCGTGCGCGGCAAGGGCAAGTTCATCATCACCAAGTACGTGCCGACCGACGAAAAGGTGACGCAGAAGTACCCGCTGCTGCTGACCACCGGCCGCATCCTGTCGCAGTACAACGTGGGCGCGCAGACGCGGCGCACGCACAACGTGCACTGGCACGACGAGGACCGGCTGGAGATCCATCCCCATGATGCCGAGGAGCGTGGCATCAAGGACGGGGACTGGGTGGGCGTGCAGAGCCGGGCCGGCGAGACCGTGCTGCGAGCGATCGTCAGCCAGCGCATGCAGCCGGGCGTGGTCTACACGACCTTCCACTTCCCCGAGTCGGGCGCCAACGTGATTACCACCGACAACTCGGACTGGGCCACCAACTGCCCCGAGTACAAGGTGACGGCGGTGCAGGTGATGCCGGTGGCGCAGCCGTCCACCTGGCAGCGCAACTACCAGGCGTTCAACGAAGAGCAGCTTGGCCACCTGCGCGCGGCCAGCGAGACGGCGCAGGCGGGCTGACCCGGGAGCGGCGATGAAACGCGACGTGCCATCTCCGGACAGCGCGGCCGGCACCGACGAGGTGCCGGCGCAGCGCACGTTCCCGGTCAGCCGCTGGCGTCACGGGGTGTTGACGGCCGAGGTCGATCATCTGGCCGAGGAAGTGCCGGTGGCGCTGGAGTTCAACGGCATCTCGCATGCGGTGATGCTGGCCACGCCGGCCGATCTGGAAGACTTCGCGCTGGGCTTCAGCCTCAGTGAAGGCATTGTGGCGGCCGCCAGCGACATCTACGGCGTTGACGTCGAGGCCGGCGCGCAGGGCATCACGGTCAAGGTCGAGATTGCCACGGGCGCCTTCGTCGAACTCAAGGGCCGCCGGCGGGCCATGGCCGGACGTACCGGTTGCGGGCTTTGCGGCACCGAATCGCTGGACGAGGTCATGCGCATGCCGGAACCGGTGCGCAGCCAGGCCGAGTTCGATCCGCGCGTGTTCGAGCATGCGTTCGCGGTGCTGCACAAGCGTCAGGCGTTGCTGCGCGACACCGGCGCCACGCATGCGGCGGCGTGGATGCGGCCGAATGGCGAGGTGGCGCTGGTGCGCGAGGACGTGGGCCGGCACAACGCCCTGGACAAGCTGGCCGGCGCACTGGCCCGCGGCGGCCAGGAAGACATTGCGCGCGGCGCGGTCATCGTGACCAGCCGCGCGAGCTACGAGATGGTGCAGAAGACCGCCGCCATCGGCGCCGGCGTGCTGGCGGCGGTGTCCGGTCCCACGGCCATGGCGGTGCGCCTGGCCGAGACGGCAGGCATCACGCTGGCCGGCTTCGTGCGGGGCGGCACCATGGTGGTCTACAGCCATCCTCAACGACTACATACTGGATAAGGGTCTGGCATGCATATCGAGAACCTGGTCAAGATGGCCAACCAGATCGGCAGCTTTTTCGAGGCGATGCCCGATCGCGAAGAGGCGCTGGCCGATATCGCCTCGCATATCAAGAAGTTCTGGGAACCCCGCATGAAGCGGGCGTTCCTGGCGCATATCGAAGCCGGCGGCGAGGGGGTGCACCCCATCGTCGTGGAGGCGGTGGCGCGTCATCCCGAAATGCTCCAGATCGTCCTGCGGGCGGCGGCCTGAGGTTCGTCTTCGCCGCGCCTTCTACTTCCTCAGCCGGTAGAGCAGCTGCAGGATCGCCAGCCCGAACAGGGTGGCGATCACGGCCGTCGCTTCGCGGCCCAGCCCGCAGGCGACGCCGATGGCCGCCACGGTCCAGATGCTGGCCGCCGTGGTCAGGCCGCGCACATCCTCCCCGCTGTTCAGCTTGATGATCGCGCCGGCGCCCAGAAAGCCGATGCCGGACATCAGGCCCTGCAGCACGCGGCTCATGTCCGGCAATGGCACGCCGGCCTGCAACGGCACCAGCACGAACAGCGCCGAGCCCATGGCCACCAGCATGTGAGTGCGCAGGCCGGCCGGCTTGCCCGCCGCTTCGCGCTCGTAGCCGATCAGCCCGCCCAGCAGCACGGCCAGCGTCAGGCGCAGCAGGATGCGCGTGAGTTCCTTGATGTCCGGCACGTCGGCAAATTCCGAGCGCAGCGTACCGTAGATATCGCCCCAGAGTCCTTCCATGGCTGTCTCCACCCAGGCGTGTTTGGCTGGGGCAGGCTAGCATGCGGGGGCAGGGCGGCGCCGTCGGGCGCGCGCTGACAAGACGGTCAGCGCAGACGCAGCGGCTCCAGCAGCGCGGCGTCGTACTGGGCACGTGTGATCCGGCCCAGTTCCATCATCCGCAGCAGGATGTAGCTCTGCCGCTGCCGCGCCCGGCGCGGGTTCACCACGGGATTGTTGGCCGACGGTGCCTTGGGCAGACCGGCCAGCATCGCGCATTCGGCCAGCGACAGCTGGTCCACGGGCTTGCCGAAGTAGGTATCGGCGGCTTCCGAGAAGCCATAGGCGCCCTGGCCCAGGTAGATCTTGTTCAGGTAGAGCTCGAGGATCTCGTCCTTGCTCAGCGCGTTTTCGATGCGGTACGCCAGCAGGATTTCGTAGAGCTTGCGCGTGTAGGTCTTCTTGCGCGACAGGAAGAAGTTGCGGGCCACCTGCATGGTGATGGTGGATGCGCCCTGCGACAGTTCGTCCGACAGGTTGGCGATGCCGGCGCGCATCACGCCCACATAGTCGACGCCATCATGCAGGTAGAAGCGGTCATCCTCGATGGCCACGACGGCCTCGGGCAGCGTGTGGGGGAAATCCGCCAGCCTGACGTAGCCCGGCGTCTGCCGGAAGGCCAGCATGGCGTCGAGCGACGGCAACTGCCGGTTGGCCATCAATACGGCGAATGCAACCAGCAACGTGCCGCCCACCACGGCGAGCAGCACGAATTTGACAAAGGCGGACCAGATACGTTGCATGGCGCGTATTGTGCCATTGCCAGAAGCGATACCGGATTTTCTGGCCGCTCCCAGGGCAGGGCCAGGGGCGCCCGCGCGCCCGCGCCGAGGGTATCTGGTGATAATCGGGGTGTCGTCGCCGTTGGCGATCTGAAATAATCGACGCCAATGCCGAACATTTCAAGAGCCATGCAGATCGATAACCTTTATAGCGCGGCCGCCACAATGCGGCCTTGCCTGGACCTGGAAACCATCGCCAACGCGCGCGACCTCGGCGGGCTGACCGGGCATGCCGGGCGCCGGATTCGCCAGAACAAGCTGTACCGCAGCGCCAATCCGGCACTCGGTTGCGCCGCGGATCTCGACAAGCTGCACGCGTTGCAGCTCGACATCGTCGTCGATTTCCGGTCGTCCGGCGAGAAATCACCGGGCGAGCAGGCATTTGGCGAGCGTTTCGCGTGGCTGGCGGTGCCGGTACTCGATGGCGCGATGTCGATGGACGTATTGCTGCCGCGCCTGCGTGCGAGCAACGCCGCGCAGATGCACGGCTTCATGCTCGACGTGTATCGCGATTTTCCGGTGCGGTACCGCGACGCTTTCCGCACGTTCCTGCGGCACGCCGAAGCGGGCAAGACGCTCTACTACCACTGCACCGCTGGCAAGGACCGCACCGGCTTTGCGTCGCTGCTGCTGCTGGGCGCACTCGGCGTGTCCCAGGACGATATCGTGGCCAACTACCTCGAGTCGAACCACTGGAACCAGCGATTCAATGAAAAGATGCTGGCCGGCGTCGCGCAGATCGGCGTGACGGCCGAGGCGATGCTGCCGCTGCTGGAAGTGCGCCCCGAGTACATCGAGGCATCGATGGATGCCATCACCGCGACATACGGCGGCCTGGAGCGCTTTCTGTCCGACGACCTCGGCGTGGACACCGCATTGCTGCGGGCCCACTACCTCGCGCCATAGCCCAACCCCCCAGTCTCAGGGTCCGCCGCTCTCGCGCAGGATACGCGCCGTAGACAGCGCGATCATGCCTTCCTCGTCGGTCGGCAACACCAGTACCGGGATGCGGCTGCTATCGCGGCTCACGCGCTGGCAGTTGTCGCCGTTGGCGGTGGGGTCCAGCGAAACGCCGAACAGTTCGGTCAGGTGCGCGCAGATGCGGGCGCGAATGTCGGGCGAGTTTGCGCCCACCCCGGCCGTGAAGACCAGGGCGTCCAGGCCGCCGAGCGTGACCGCGAGCTTGCCGATTTCCTGGGCCGCACGGTACGCGTAGAAATCGACGGCCAGCTTTGCACGCGGGGTGTCGCTGGCCAGCAGCGCCCGCATGTCGCTGCTGATGCCGGAGATGCCCTTCAGGCCTGACTGCCCATACAGCATCGACTGGATCGCATCGGGGCTCATGCCCTGCGCGGCAAGGTACAGCACCGCGCCGGGATCGATCGACCCGCAGCGCGTGCCCATGGGCATGCCGTCGAGCGCGGTCAGGCCCATGGTCGAATCCACGCTCTTGCCGCCGTGCATCGCGCACAGGCTGGCACCGTTGCCCAGGTGCGCCACGATGACACGGCCTTCGGCCAGATCGGGCGCCACCTGCTTGAGGCGGCGCGCGATATACGCGTACGACAGCCCGTGAAAGCCGTAGCGCCGCACGCCCTGCTCGTAGTATTCATAGGGCAGCGCCATCAGCTGCGCCAGCTCGTCGCGGCCGACGTGGAACGCCGTGTCGAAGCAGGCCACCTGCAGCAGGTCGGGTGCCGCGGCGCGAATGGCACGGATCGCCGTCAGGTTGTGGGGCTGGTGCAAGGGCGCCAGCGGCACCAGCGTTTCGAGCCTGGCAATCACCGCGTCGTCGATGCGCACCGCATCGGCAAAGTCGCTGCCGCCATGCACGACGCGATGGCCGATGGCCACCGGCGGCGTGTCGCGCAGCGCAACGCTCAGTGTCAGCCGGATCAGGCGGAAGGCGGCGTCGTGGTGGGGTACCTGCTCGACGGGAAATTTCTGATCGGTCACTTCGCGGCCGTCGGCCATGCGCGCCAGCAGGCGCGGTGCCACGCCGATGCCTTCGATCTGGCCATGCGCGGCCAGCGACGGCTGGATATCGACGTTCTCGTGCGCCGCGTCGGGCACCACGTAGATCGATACCTTGACGCTCGACGAACCGGCGTTGACGACGAGAATGACGGGATGTGGTGTGCTCACGCCAGGGTCTCCTCAGGCCGGTACGGCGGTTTGCGCGGTGCGCCGCGAATGCGCCAGCAGCACCGCGATGGCGCAACTGCCGATGCGGGCGCGCACGCTGTCGGCGCGGCTGGTCAGGATGACCGGGACGCGCGCGCCCAACACGATGCCCGCGGCCTCGGCGCCGGCCAGAAACGTCAACTGCTTGGCCAGCATGTTGCCGGCTTCCAGGTCCGGCACCAGCAGGATATCGGGGTCGCCCGCCACCTCCGACTTGATGCCCTTGGTATCGGCGGCGGCCTTGCTGATGGCGTTGTCGAACGCCAGCGGCCCGTCGAGCAGGCCGCCCTCGATCTGCCCGCGCAGGCTCATCATGCACAGCGCAGCGGCTTCGATCGTCGAGGGGATCTTGTCGGTGACGGTCTCGACGGCAGACAGGATCGCCACCTTGGGCCGCTCGACCCCGAGCACGCGCACCAGGTCGATGGCATTTCGAACGATATCGGCCTTTTCGTTCAGCGTGGGGAAGATGTTGACGGCCGCGTCGGTAATGAATAGCGGCTTGTGATAGCTCGGCACATCCATCGCGAACACGTGCGACAGCCGCCGCCCGGTGCGCAGGCCGCTGGCGCTGCGCGCCACCGCATGCAGCAATTCGTCGGTGTGCAGGCTGCCCTTCATCAGCAGTTCGGCCCGGCCCGTGCGGACGGCCTCGACCGCACAATCGGCCGACGCATGGCTGTGCGGCGCGTCGATGATCTCGGTGTCGCCCAGCGCCAGCCCATGCTCCTCGGCCACGGCGCGGATGCGGGCCGCGGGGCCACACAGGATGGGCACGATCAGCCCGAGGCGCGCCGCTTCCAGCCCGCCATCGAGCGAAGAATAGTCGCAGGGATGCGCTACGGCGGTCGGGATGGGCGGAAGGCCCTCGCAACGTGCGAGCAGCCGGGCGTACTTGTCGTCGGACGATGGGGTCGGCATGGGCAGGTACCTGGTGAGCCATCGGGACAGCACCCGGCAGGGCATGCGGATGCTGCGTTGCGCAAACGTTCCGAGCCAGTATAGGCCAACGCGGGCGCCGTATCGATGACTTGGTTCTGTCACTTGCGAAGCGGCCCGACGCATTGGACTTTGGTAACGGTTGTCAGGGCGCGCCCGGGCTGGTAGATTTTTACTGTTGCATCGCAGCAAGCGATGTTCGCGCCACGCTGCATGCCATCTGACTCCGCCAATCCCCAAGGAGAAACGGAAATGAATGCACGCCAACCTGTCCCGGGGCAAGCATCCGGACAGGACGCCCCCGCCCAGGCCGCCCCGCAGGGCAAGCCGGCTGATCCAGCCGCATCGGCTGCCCAGGCCACCCTCCCCACTTCACCATTTCCTTCCGCGATATTCCCGTCCGCCATGTTCCCGCCGGTGCCGATGAATCCGTTGGCGCAGGCCGCCTGGGAATACGGGCTCGACGCCTGGCAGCGTTCCATCCTGTTTCTCGACGTGCTGCGCCAGCGGGGCAACGAGACCGCGGAGCACGAGCGCGGTGGCATGCCGCCCGTGCTGGTCTTCGACTACGAGGTGCTGATGGACGGGCGCGATCTGCCCCGGCCGGTGAACTACGCTCTGTTGCGCATCGTGCCGCCGGAAGCGCATCCCACCGACATGACCCGGCGCCCGTTCGTGGTGATGGACCCGCGCGCGGGTCACGGCCCCGGCATCGGCGGCTTCAAGGCTGACAGCGAGATCGGCAACGCCATCCGCACCGGCCATCCGTGCTACTTCATCACGTTCTTCCGCGACCCGTGCCCGGGCCAGACGATCGAGGATGTGGCGCGTACCGAGGGCAAGTTCCTGCAGGCCGTGGCCGAGCGCCATCCCGATGCGCCGGGCAAGCCGTTCGTCGTCGGCAATTGCCAGGCGGGCTGGGCGCTGCTGATCCTGGCTGCTGCATCCCCGGAAGCGACGGGCCCGATCCTGCTGGCCGGCGCGCCCGTGGCATATTGGTCGGGCGTGCGCGGCAAGAATCCGATGCGCTATTCGGGCGGCCTGCTCGGTGGCACGTGGCTGTCGTCGCTGGCGGCCGACCTGGGCAATGGCCGTTTCGACGGCGCCTGGCTGGTGCAGAATTTCGAGAAGCTGAACCCGTCGAACACGCTCTGGGAAAAGCTGTACAACGTCTATGCCAAGGTCGATACGGAAGGGCCCCGCTTCCTGGAATTCGAACGCTGGTGGGGCGGCCACTTCCTGATGAACCGCGGCGAAATCGACTGGATCGTGCAGAACCTGTTTGTCGGCAACCACCTGACGGCAGGCGAGGTGCGCAGCAGCGACGGCCAGACCGTGATCGACCTGCGCAACGTGCGCTCGCCGGTGATCGTGTTTGCCTCCTGGGGGGACAACATCACGCCGCCGCAGCAGGCGCTGAACTGGATTCCCGATCTCTACGCGAGCGTGGACGAACTGGTGGCCAACGATCAGACCATCGTCTATTGCCTGCATCCGTCCATCGGCCACCTGGGCATCTTTGTCTCGGGCAGCGTGGCCAACAAGGAGCACTCGGAGCTGTTCTGCGCGCTGGACCTGATCGACGTGCTGCCCCCGGGGCTGTATGAAGCGAAGATCGAGGACGTTGCACCTGGGTCCCCGCACACTGACCTGATCGAAGGCCGCTACCTGGTGCGTTTCGAACGCCGCACCATCGACGACATCCTGGCCCTGGACGACGGCCGCGAGGACGAGCAGCCGTTCGAGGTCGTGCGCCGCGTGGCCGAGATCAACCAGCATCTGTACGATACCTACGCATCGCCATTCGTGCGCGCCATGTCGAACGAGGCCACGGCCGAGGGTATCCGTGCGATTCACCCGTCGCGGCTCGAACGCTCGCTGTTCGCCGACAGCAACCCGTGGATGCAGTGGGTTGCCACGATGGCGCCGGTCGTGCGCGACGCGCGCCAGCCGGTGTCCGCCGACAATCCGCTCCTGGCCATGCAGCAGGCCGTGTCCGACCAGATCGTGCGCTCGCTCGACCAGTATCGCGATGCGCGCGACGCCTGGCAGGAGCGCATGTTCGAATCGCTCTACGCCACGCCGTGGCTGCCGGCGATGCTGGGCATGACGGCCACGCCGAAGGCACCGGAGTCGCCCGCCATCACGGCCCTGCGCAAGGAGGTGGCCGAATTGCGGCGGCGCGAGGCAGAACGCGAGATCGACACCGGCACGCCGCTCGATGCCTTCCTGCGCGTACTGTCCTATGTGACGCAGGGCCGCTCGGCCATCGAGGAGCGGCCGTTCAACCTGCTGCGCAAGCTGGCGCGCGAGAACCCGCCGGAGCAGCGCATCACGCTGGCGGAATTCAAGGACGCCGTGCGGCGGCAGAGCTATATCGTCAGCCTCGACCCCGAAGGGGCCATCCGGGCGTTGCCGGCACTGGTGCCCGAGATGAAGGAGCGCCGCCGCATCATGGTGCTGGCGCACCGCGTGCTGACCGTGGGTGGGCCGCTCGATGCCGAATGGCTGGCGCGTTACCGCGAGGTTGCGGAGATATTCGGCACCGACCACGGCAACGGCAAGGCCACGCAGGAGGCGCGGGCGTAGCGGTATGTCGCTGGCGCGCTGCCTCGCCCGCGAAGCCAGCAGAAAGAGCCAACAATGGGAGGTTTGCGCATGCTCCAGGTTCCTAGTCCCCCGCTGTCCGGCAACCGCGTGCTCGTCGTTGGCGTCGCCAACGAGGATTCCATCGCGTGGGGCTGCGCACGTGCGTTTCGCGAGATGGGCGCCGAAGTGGCCCTGACCTATCTGAACGACAAGGCCTACCCGCATGTGGCGCCGCTGGCCGAGCAGATCGGGGCGCCGATCCTGATGCCGCTGAACGTGGAAGACGACGCGCAGATGGATGCGCTGTTCGCGCGCATCGGCGAAGTCTGGGGCCATCTCGATTCGGTCGTGCATTCGGTGGCCTTCGCGCCCAAGGCCGACCTGCAGGGCGGGCTGCTGCAGTCGTCGGCCGCCGGCTTTGCGCGGGCCATGGATGTGTCATGCCATTCGTTCATCCGCATGGCGCGCCGGGCGGTGCCGCTGATGGGGCAGGGCGGCACGCTGTTCGCGATGAGCTATGACGGCGCCAACCGCGTGGTGCCGAACTACGATCTGATGGGGCCGGTCAAGGCCGCGCTGGAAGCCACCTGCCGCTACCTGGCCTACGAGCTGGGGCCGAAGGGCATCCGCGTGCATGCCATCTCGCCGGGGCCGCTCAAGACGCGCGCGGCGTCCGGGCTCAAGGATTTCGATGTCCTGCTGGCCGAGGCAGCCGGCCGTGCGCCGCTGGGCGAACTGGTCGACATCATGGATGTGGGCTTTACCACCGCGTACCTGGCCACGCCGTATGCGCGCCGCGTGTCGGGCAATACGGTGTACGTGGACGGTGGCGTACACATCATGGGGTGAAACGTGCGATTGCCGCATCGGCCGGCCGCCACGTGGCAAAGCGCGGCCTAGAATACATGCATCACCACTTTCCAATGCGGGAGAGGCTGCCATGCAGGTGTTGATCCGCGGGCTGCATCGTGATGTGACCGAGGAAATGCTGCGGGACAAACTCAAGGACTACGCCACGGTGAACTCCGTCGAGATCGTGCGCGACGGCGATGCCGATCACCCGTGGGCGTGGGTGGACCTGGCGGTCGACCCGTTCACCTGCTGGCGCCTGCTGCGGCAATTCGACAAGCAATACTTTGCCGGCAGCATCATGCGCTGGTACATCCCGGCCCACCAGAGTTGACGCCGGCCCGCTGGCGGGCCCGCACCGGGTGCTTCTGGCGGTACCATACGCGTTCCCTTCATTACACACAGGTCAGCGCATGCTCGAACTCCAGGGCGCCATCTGGTTTCGTGCCGGCAAGCAGGATTGGGGCGGTCGCGACCGCATCGCGCTGCTTGCCGCCATTGGCGAACACGGCTCGATCACGGCTGCCGCGCGTGCGGTGGGCATCAGCTACAAGGGCGCATGGGATGCCATCGATGCCATGAACAACAGCGCCGGCGAGCCACTGGTCGTACGCGCCGCCGGCGGCAAGGGCGGCGGCGGCACACGGCTGACCGAGCGGGCCGCGCGCCTGATCGCCACCTACCGCGCAATGGAAGCCGAGCACGCCCGGTTCATCGCTCACCTGGAGCGGGCCGGGGCGATGTCCGACGCCAATCCCGAAGATATCCATCTGATCCAACGCATGATGATTCAGACCAGTGCGCGCAACAAGCTGTTCGGCCGCGTGGAGGCCGTGCGGGCCGGCGCCGTCAACGACGAAGTCACGCTGGCGCTGCCGGGCGGCCTGCGTATCGTGTCCACGATCACGCACGAGAGCGTGGAAACACTGGGCCTGGCGCCGGGCGCCGAGGCGTTCGCGCTGGTCAAGGCGTCGTCGGTGCTGATCGGGCTGCCGGACCCCGTCGCGCGGCTTTCCGCCCGCAACCAGTTGCCCGGCACGGTCGCCCGTGTGGTGCCCGGCGCCGTCAATGCCGAGGTAGTACTCGAACTCGATGGCGGCGGCACCGTGGCGGCCATCATCAACAACGGGGCGCTGGCCGACCTGGACCTGAAGGAAGGCGTGCGCGCGCTGGCGATCTTCAAGGCATCGAGCGTCATACTCGGGACGATGATCTGAGCCATGGCACGCAATGTCGAAATCAAGGCGCGCATCGGCAGCGTCGGCGCGCTGGTGCCGCGTGCTGCGGCCATCGCCACCGAGGGCCCGGAACGGATCGAGCAGGACGACACCTTCTTCCCGTGCCCGAACGGGCGCCTGAAGCTGCGCGCGTTCGACGCAACGTCGGGCCAGCTGATCTTCTACGCGCGGCCCGATCAGGCCGGGCCCAAGGAGAGCTTCTATATCCTGTCGCCCACCGCGTCGCCAGACACGCTGCGCGACGCGCTGACCGCTGCGCACGGCACTATCGGGCGGGTGCGCAAGGTGCGCACGCTGTTTCTGGTGGGCCGCACCCGCGTGCATCTGGACCGCGTGGAAGGGCTGGGCGATTTCCTGGAGCTGGAAGTGGTGCTGCGCGACGGCGAGGCGGTGGATGCCGGCGTGGCAGAGGCCCACGCGCTGATGGCCCGGCTGGGCGTGGCGCCCGATGCGCTGATCGAGGGCGCCTATCTTGACCTGCTGCGCCAGCAGGTTGCCTGACCGCTACACAGCGTGGTTGCTCGCGGGCGCGTAGACCGGCGGGTGCCGGTGCGCGCGGCCGCTGGCGTGGATGCGGCCTTCGCGGATTTCGAGCACGTGGTCGCCCAGCACTTCGACGTCTTCGGGGTCGTGCGAGATCATCAGCATCGGCACATCCAGGCTTTCCTGCAGCGCGCGAAGTTCCTCGCGCATCCGCGTGCGCAAGGTCGGGTCCAGCGCCGAAAACGGTTCGTCCAGCAGCAGGATGTCGGGCCGTGCCACCAGGGCGCGGGCCAGCGCCACGCGCTGCTTCTGCCCGCCTGAAATCTGCGACGGATACTGGTTGACGATCTCCCCCAGGCCAAATGCCTCGACCCAGCGTGCGGCTTCGGGCGGCAGCGCGCGGCGCGCCGGATTGCGCCAGCCCCGCCTGAGCCCGAACGCAATGTTCTGCGATACGGTCAGGTGCGGGAACAGCGCGTAATCCTGAAAGAGGTAGGCCACGCGGCGCTCCTGCGGCCGAACGTCGATGCCGGTGTCGCTGTCGAACAGCGTGCGGCCATTGAGCACGATGCGGCCGCTGTCGGGCGCCATCAGGCCGGCAATGGCCCGCAGCGTCAGGCTCTTGCCGGCCCCGGACGGGCCGAACAGCGCAACGCGCCCGCTATCCGATTCGAATGAAATATCGAGCGCGAACTGGCGATCTTGCGATGCCATGCGTTTCCGGACGGTGATCTGCATGCTCATGTCGATCTCACCCCCTGATGGCGTCGCGCCGGAACCTGCGGCGCTCGAACACGGCGTCGGTGCCGCGCTGGGCCGGCGGCACGAGCCGCGCGGCCACCACCAGCAGCACGATGCAGGTGAGCGACGTCACCAGCACCAGCAGGTTCGCCGTGTCGTCGTTGCCGGCCTGCACGGCCTCGTAGATGGCGACCGACAGGGTTTGCGTGCGGCCCGGCAGGTTGCCGGCCACCATCAGCGTGGCACCGAATTCGCCCAGCGCCCGCGCAAAGGCCAGCAGCACACCGGCCACGATGCCGGGCAACGCCATGGGCAGCGTCACGCGGAAGAAGATGGCGGATTCCGAGACGCCCAGCACGCGGGCCGCATTTTCAAGCTGGTGATCGACGCCCTCGAACGCGGCGCGCGCCGACTTGAGCACCAGCGGAAACGCCACCACGGTCGAAGCCAGGACCGCGCCCTGCCAGGTGAATACCAGTTCGATGCCCAGGTTTTCCAGCCAGGCCCCGAATACGCCCCGCCGTCCCACCAGCACCAGGAGGTAGTAGCCCAGCACGGTAGGGGGCAGCACCAGCGGCAGCGTCAGGATGGCATCGACCACATCGCGCGCCCGCGAGCGCCAGCGCGCGATGGCATAGGCGGCGGCCACGCCGAGCACGGCATTGAGCAAGGTAGCCCATCCCGCCACCTTGAGCGACAGCAGTAGCGGAACCCAGACAGCATCCATGGCGATGACTTCAGACAGTGATTCGGGGGAACGGGGTTGCCAGGGCAGGCCGTGGCGACTCAGGGCTTCTGGAAACCGTACCTGGCCAGCGTGGCCTGGCCTTCCGGCGACAGCACATACTGCACGAACGCATTGGCCTGGGGCGCCTGCCTGCTCTGCGTGGTCACGGCGATCGGATAGGTCACCGGCGTGGTGGCAGGCACGCGCGCGGCCACCTTGACCTTCTCCGGCATCACGGCGGCGTCGGTGGCGAACACGAAGCCGGCATCGACCTCGCCGCGCGCCACATAGTCCAGCGCCTGGCGCACGTTCTGGGCCGGCACGCCCTTGGCCTCCACTGCATCCCACAGCCCCTGCGACGCCAGCGCGCCCTTGGTGTAGCGGCCCACCGGCACCGACGACGGGTTGCCGTAGGCAACGCGCCTGATATCGGCGCGGGTCAGGTCCTTCGGCGCGGCGATGTTCAGCTTGCTGTCATGGGGCACGATCAGCACGATCGCATTGGCCGCGAAATCCTTGCGCGTGGCGGCCTGCACGACCTTTTCGGTCTCGGCCTTGTCCATGGCGCTCTGGTCGGCCGAGGCGAACACGTCGGCCGGCGCACCCTTGACGATCTGCTGCATCAGCACGTCCGACGCGCCGAAGTTCAGCACCACCCTGGTATCGGGATGGGCGCGCTCGAATTGCTCGCCCAGCTGCTTGAACGCGTTGGTCAGGCTGGCGGCGGCAGACACGACCAGGTCGGCGGCAAAGGCCGACGGCGCGGCCAGGGTCAGGGCAAGCAGGGCGGCGCCGGCGGCGGCACGGCGCGCAAGGGGATAGAGGCTCATGGCAGATGCGGCGGAAGGGTATGGAGTGCTCGATGGTTTGCATCCGCAATATAAGCGGCTATATAACGCAGCGTCAATTGCGCCAACGGATAAGGGTCTTCAGCGGACCGAAATCGTCCTGGCAGCCCCCGGGGTGCCGCATAAATATGACGTTTTTGGCATATGTGCGCGGATTGTCACGGTAATGACGCGATTTCGCCACTTCCCTGCCATCCCGGCTTCCGACAATTCCCCAAGCTGCACCATAAACAGAACACGACAGGGAAATCCGAGACCATGCAAAACCATCGCATCCGGGCCGCCATGCTGGCGGCCGTGGCCACCGCCGTGCTGGCCGCCTGCGGCGCCGACGACAACAACAACGCGGGCAGCGGCAACAGCGGCGGTAACGGCGGTAACGGCAACACGTCGATCCCGGCCGGCACGAAGTCCACGCTGGCGCTGCTGGAAACCACCGATCTGCACACCAATGTGCTGAGCTATGACTACTTCAAGCTCGCCGAGGACAAGTCGATCGGTTTCGAGCGCGTGGCCACGCTGATCAAGGCGGCACGCGCCGAATTCCCGAACAGCCTGCTGCTGGACAACGGCGACACCATCCAGGGCACCGCGCTGTCTGACTACCAGGCGCTGGTCAAGCCGATCGGCTGCGGCGAGACGCTGGCCATGTACAAGGTGATGAACGCGGCCGGATTCGACGGCGGCGGCATCGGCAACCACGAGTTCAACTACGGCTTGCAGTACCTGAGCCAGGTCACGGGCAACCGCTTCCAAGTCGATGGCCTGCCCGACCCGTCCGCGCAGCAGACCTGCGCCGGGCCGAAGTTTCCGCAGGTGCTGGCCAACGTCTACAGCGTGAAGACGCGCCAGCCGCTGTTCCAGCCGTACGCGATCCTGAACAAAACGATCACGGCGACGGGTCCGGACGGCAAGACCGTGTCGGCACCGATCAAGGTCGGCATCATCGGCGTTGCACCGCCGGCCATCCTGAGCTGGGACAAGCGCTGGCTCGACGGCAAGGTCTACACCGAAGGCGTGGTCGAGACCGCCAAAAAGTACATCCCCGAAATGCGCGCCAAGGGCGCGGACCTGGTGGTCGTGATCTCGCACGGCGGGCTGGACAATTCCACGTACTCGCCGACGATGGAGAACGGTAGTTATCACCTGTCGAAGGTGGAGGGCGTGGACGCCATGCTGATCGGCCACTCGCACCAGATCTTCCCCGATGCAACCAGTACGGTGAGCCAGTTCAACCTGCCGGGCGTGGACAAGGCCCGCGGCACGGTCAACGGCGTGCCGACCGTGATGGCCAACTACTGGGGCAAGCACCTGGGCGTGGTCAACCTGGCGCTGAACTACGACGGCAAGAACTGGAGCGTGGACCGTGCCAACACCAGGGTCGAGGCCCGCTCGATCCAGAATGCCGACAAGACCTACGTGGCCGCCGACGCCAGCGTGGCACCGGCCATCGACACCGAACACCAGGCCACCATCCAGTACGTGAAGACGCCGATCGGCAGCACGAACTACCGCATGACAAGCTACTTTGCCGATGTGGGCGACCCGGGCGCGATCCAGATCGTGAACCAGGCGCAGGCGAAATACGTGAAGGACTATATCGCCGCCAACCTGCCGGCGCTGGCGTCCCTGCCCGTGCTGTCGGTGTCGGCACCGTTCAAGAGCGGTTTCGGCGGCGGCAACGACTATACCGACGTGGCGTCCGGCAATCTGGCCATCAACAACGCGGCCGATCTCTACCTGTACCCGAACACCGTCTACGCGGTAAAGGTCAATGGCGACGAACTGAAGGCCTGGCTGGAAACCGCGGCCAGGCGATTCAACCAGATCAACCCGGCGCTGGCCACCGAGCAGCCGCTGATCAGCACGTTCCCGGGCTACAACTTCGACATGTTCACCGACGCGGACATGCAGTACGAAATCGACGTGACGCAGACGGTGGGCAACCGCATCAAGAACCTGACCTACAAGGGGGCGCCGGTCACGTCGGCCATGGACTTCATCGTGGCCACCAACAACTACCGCGCCAGCGGTGGCGGCAACTTCCCGGGCCTGGACGGCACCAAAACGGTCTACGCGTCGCCGGACGCCAACCGCGACGTGCTGATCCAGTACGTGAAGGCCGTCGCCAACGTGACCCGCGCCGCCAACGGCAGCGCCCGCAGCTGGCATTTCACGAAGGTGGCGACCGCCGGCGACGTGGTGTTCAGCTCGGGCGTGGGCATGCTGGCCCAGGCAGCGGCGGGCGGCGTGGCCGGCGTGTCCCTGGTCGCCGCCGACGACGGCTCGGGCAAGAACCTGTCGAAGTACAAGATCGATCTGAACCAGTAATCCATCCACGATGCCAGCTACTGCTACCGCCTCCGCCGCGCCCGCGCGCGCGGCATCGCGCCGCCTGTCGCGCCGCCTGTTGCGCATACATCCGCTGTTCGTGGTCGCAACCGTGGCGCTGACCGTGGCCGCAGCCGGCGTGGCCGGTGCAGCGATGTGGCGGCACCAGTCCGACACGCGCCACGCCGAACTGTCGCAGTGGCAGTGGCTGGCGACATCGGCTGACGATGCCGGCGCGCTGGATCAGCTGCAGCAGGCCGCCCGCGCCGGCGAAACGGCTGCGCGGGCCGCACTTGGCGAAACGATGATGTCGCGCACCGACGCGGCCACGCGTGCAGATGGCGAACGCTGGCTGCGCATGGCGGCAGACAGCGGCCATGTGCGTGCCCAGTTCCTGCTCGGCAAGGCGGCGATGCTCGGCACGCTGGCCACCGGCCGGGCAGACCTGCCGCTGGCCTGGCGCCTGCTCGATGCGGCGGCCAATGGCGGAGACATCGGTGCGGCCTACTACCTGGGCCTGTTGTTTCGCGGCGGCCATGGCCGCACGCCCGATCCGGCCAGCGCGGCACGCTGGTTCAAGGTGGCCGCCGATGGCGGTGTGGCGCAGGCCATGTTCCTGCTCGGCAATGCCTATCGCGAAGGCGAGGGCGTGGCGCAGGACGATGCCCGTGCGGTGGCGTGGTACGAAGCGGCGGCCGAACGAGAGCATCCCGCGTCGATCCAGACGCTGGCCATGGCCTATCGCAACGGCGAACTGGGGCTCGTGCAGGACGACCGCAACTACCGCCAGCACATTGCCGAGGCGGCGCACGCGCTCAAGCATCCGGCCATCAATCCCTGATGGCCCCGCCCACCCGGGCGCTCCACCGCCGGCCCCCGCTACTGATAGCTCATCGTGAACGTCGCCAGGCCACGGACGGTGCCGGCCATGACGTTGCCGGTGGAGACGTATTCGGCGCTCATACGGATGTTCGTGACGCCGCTGGATTGACCGACGCGCCACTGGTTCACCGTCCCTGCCGTGGCCGAGTCGGGACCGAACCTGACAGGCTCGTTGTCCGGATTCCGGATGCGCAGGCGCACGCCTTGCGCCGTGGAATCGCTGGCCAGCGTAAGCAGGTCGGTCCGGTTGCCCGGCATCGTGGCGTCTGTCAGGGTGATGAAGACGTTCGTGTCGGTATCGCACTGCAGGCCGATGAAGAAGCCAGTGCGTCCCGTGGTGGCGCCGGCTTCCTCCAGTGCCATGGCATGTGCGGGTTCCATGGGAACCGCAACGCTCGGGGTGGTGACGCGGCAGGAGCGCGATGCCACGGTGCTGTTACCCATCGAAACGGTTGCCTGTGTGCCCGACGCGCTGCCGTTGTCCCGGTTGATACTGCGAAGCGAGTAGATGGGGCCGATGTTGATCTGGCCATTGGTGTTGATCTGCCCGGTCTTGACCAGTTGGTGCGTCATGATCAAGGTTCCCGTGTAGCCGTTCGTCAGCGAGTAAGCGTACGTGGAAAGCGTCCTGTAAGTGCCCGCGGACGTGTCGGAAGCCCTGCCAGGGGCACCCCCGGCTCCGCGGCCAGTTCTCTGGGCCGTGGCGCGAATGCCGATGCCGGGGATGCCCGATTCCCATACGTCCTGAACCGTGGAGGATGCATTCAACGTGGGCATGAGCTGGACGGATATGCCCCGGCTGTTGTATCGCATGCGCGGACATCTGACTGAAATCGTTACCGTTCTCTGTTCGCTTATCGTCGCCCCTATTGGCGCATCCCGCGATACGTTGATATTCGAGAAGGCGAAACTGGACGATTGGGGTCCGAGTGTGCACTGCTGGGCAAGGGCGCTGCCCGACGTCAGCCCGAGCAGACACGTGACGAGCCCGGGCAGCATTGCGAAGACATATCGTCCAGCACGATATGCAAAGGTCTGAAGTGTTGTCATGTTACCCCTCATGGACTGCTGGCCACCCGCGGATGGACGCGGTGGCAGGCAGTGAATCCGTCGAGCGAAATGCAGCAGGTGTGGCGCCGCCGCCCGCGTGCCATGCCCCATATCGACCCTGCTGGGCGGCACGTCTGGATGTTTTCAGCTCGGCGGTCACCGGAGAACACGGGTGCTGAAACCCGATTGGCCCATTCCCGCCCTGACATCGGCAGCGTTGCTGCCACGGACGGGGACGGTGCTTCTACTAGCCAGTCATTGATAGCTCATCGTGAACGTAGCCAGCGCCCGGACTGTCCCGGGGCTGACTGTGCCGCTGGCCACGTACTCGGCACTCATCGCGATGCTGTCGGTTGCGTCCGACGCGCCCACCCGCCACTGATTCGTGTTGCCCGCGACAGGCGAGTCCGGCCCGAAACGCACGGGATTGTCGTCGGGGTTGCGGATGCGGATACGGACCCCGCGTGCCGTCGATGCGCTGGTGAGCGTGAGCAGGTTGGTGCGGTTGGCGGGCCTGGTCGCGTCGGTCAGCGTGATATGGACGTTCGAGCCGGCATCGCATTGCAGCCCGATGAGGAAGTTGGTTCTACCGGCACTGTCGCCGCGGGTCCGGAGTTCCGTCACATTGACATTGCGCAGCGGCACATCGACGCTGGGCGTGGTGACGCGGCATGTCAGCGCGTTGAACGCCGAGTCGCGCAGGAACACCTGTGCCTGTGCGGCCGAGGTGACGTTGGCGGGAATGTTGTGGCTGCGCAGGGCGAACATGTTGCCCGTGGAGATATGGCCCGTGCCAACGATCTGTCCCGTCTTGATCAACTGGTACGAGAAGCGGTAAGTCCCCGTGTAGGGGGCCGAACGCGCGACGCGCGGCCCGAAATCGGTCTTGCTGCCTGTGCCGACACTGGACACCACCGCGTTCCGGAAGTCCACGGAAATCACGCGCACGCCGACGCCCTGCGTGCCGGTGGCCCACACGCCCGTCACGCCGGTGGCAAGCCGCAGGCTGGGAAACAGCTGCAGATAGAATCCGGGACCTCCGACGGACGGGCCGCCATAGTCAGCGGGATTGGCCGGGCAGGTCACCTGTGCAGCGGTGGTCACGACTTCGCTCAATGCGGTGCCCACCACGGCATCCCTGGGGATGCTGAAGCCGTTGAACGCGATGGAGGCCGCGTCCGACTGGATCGTGCATTGTCGAACCGGTCGATCCTGCGCGTGGACGATGGCCGGCAGGCAGGCCAGCAGTCCGGACGCGATGACTCTGCCCACGCATGGGCTGCGGTGCGGGTGTGGCATCATGCTGATCACGCTTTTGCCTCCGTATCGGGCTGAGGCTGGCATACGGCGCGCACCTGGGCATACGTGGTGGCGTTCTTGTCCCGTGGTGGCAGTTCGTATGCAATGGTGCAGCGTTGGCTGTTGTCCGTGCCCCAGGTCACCTGCAACTGTCCGGCCTGCTCGATGCCGCGCGCGAAGATGATGCCGCTCTGGCCCACCACGCCGATATCCGCCTGCTTGTCGTCCGACACCGTCGCTCCGAAGGGCAGCGGCTTGCCGTTCGGCAGGGTGGCGGACACGATGGCCGAACGGCCAGTCAGCGCCGCAAACGTGATCTTCACTGCGGCGTTTGCACGCGGTGCCACCTGGACGCTGGTTGCGTCCAGCGAGACGTCCAGCGGCAGGCCTTTCGGATTCAGTTCGATCGTGTTCATGTTGTAGGGCTGCAGGTACGGCACGATGGCGTAGCCAAACGCGTCGATCCTGACGCCCGGCGCGTTGGCAACCCGCGCGCCCGAGGCGCCCTTGGCCTCGACAATGCCGATGGTGTCGCCCAGATAGTTGGCCAGCGTGACGCCGCCCGCGTGCGCCACGAGCGCGCCTTGCAGGCCGCCCGAGTACTGGGTGTATCGGCTGCCGCCGCTGACCGACGCCGATACCGTGGTGTACGGCGTGCGGTACTGGACATTGCCGCCGCCCGTTGTCGCGTGCGGCATCCGGTCGACGTTCAGGCCGTAGGTCACCGCGTTGTCTTCCAGCGCCGTGCCGCTCAGCCGCATCTGCTGCGATGACTCGCTGCCGCTGTTGTGCGTCCCCGAGAAGGACAGCATCGGGGCATGGCTGCCCTTTCCCAGGGGGACGGTCAGGCTGGCGAAGACCTGCGTGCTGAACCGCGCGGTCAGTAGTTCGCGCTGGCGCGACGCCGCGATGTTGTAGGTCATCGGCAGCCCCAACAGGTTGGCTGCGTTGCTGTAGCCCACCTGGAACATCAGCGCCGTGCCGCGCCGATTCAAGTACTCGGCAGACGTGCCGGTCAGATAGAGACTTCCCCATCGATCGCCCAGGCCCTGGTTCAAGGTGAGCTGGATCTGGCTGCGCTGGCGGTCCACCGCGCGGGCGTTGCCACCGCTGGAACGCGCGGCAAATGCATCGCGCATCGTCCAGAAGCCGCGGGTTGCGTAGCGGTATGCCGCGATGGTCATGTTGGTGCTGGTCGTCGGCACGAACTTGCTATAGCTGATGCGCACGCTCTGCCCGCTGCTGTCCTCGAAGCCGGGGATCATGGCGCGCGCATGCGTGGCGTCCAGTGCGAAGGCGCCCACGGGCAGGTTGAAGGCCGCGCCAAGCAGCCCCGCCTGGTATCCCTCCGAGAGCACAAGGCCCGCGTAGCCCGTGACGAGATTGTTGAAGCCGTGCTGCACCGTGCCCTGCACGAGCTTCTCGCGCCTGTTCCGGATGCTCGACCCGGTGCGGTATTCGCCTGCCGCCGCCGAATAGCGGGTGATGCCGGGGCGCAGCAGTTGCACGACCGACGCATAGGGCACGGTAAAGCTGCTCTGGCTGCCGTCGGCCTCGGTCACCGTGACCAGCAGGTTGCCGCCGTAGCCGGTGGCATAGAGATCCCTGATCTCGAACGGGCCGGGGGCGACGGTCGTCTCGTAGAGCTTGTTGCCGTTCTGCGTGACCGTGACGCGCGCGTTCGAGCGTGCCACACCGCGTACCAGCGGCGCATAGCCGCGCGACGAGTCCGGCAGCATCCGGTCGTCGCTGGCCAGGTTCGCGCCGCGCACGGAGAAGCTGTCGAAGACGGCACCATCGGTATAGGCGTCGCCCAGCGTGAGCTGGCTGCGCCAGGCGGAAATGTCCCGCTGCACATAGGTGGCGATGTTCTGGTAGTTGTAGCTGTCCTTGCCGACCGACTGCCAGCTCATCGACGATCGCTGCCGCAAGTGCCACGGCCCGATGTTCAGGCCCGCATCGAGCCCCAGGTACGTGAACGTGCCCGCGCCATGCCCCGTCGTGTGGAACGTGTTGAGGTTGTAGGCAACCGTGGCCGACGGCACGCCATCGTCAAGCAACTCGGGGCTGACGCTGCCGCGCGGCGTGCGGCGCAGCAGGGCCTGGGCAATGCTGAGGTCGAGGCGCAGGTCGTTGAGGTTGAACGACCAGCCGATGTCCTCCGAGATCGCCGACGGTTGGGTGCATTGGCCCCGGATGGCCCGCGCAATGGCGTTGCGGCTGGTCGACGGCAACGCCTGCTCGTCGAGGTTGAGCCGGGCAATGACCGCGCCGTCCATGCAGGGCGCCACGCCGGTGTCCTGCGGACGGAACCGCACGGTCTCGCGTGCAATCCACGCGCCGTTCAGGTAGATGTCGACGGGATAGTCGCCGGGCGAGACCGGGTTGCCGTTGGCGAAGCGGCTGACATCGACCATGGAGCCGTCCGACCGCTTCAGGAACTGCGCGTTGAACTGCACCGTGGCGACCGTGGCCGCCTCGCCGGACTCACCAGCCAGTGCCGCCGCCGGGAGCGACGTGACCAGTACCCAGTGCGCGGCCAGCACGCGCGACGGCCTTGGTCTTGGCTTGTGCATCGTCATTGCCCGGTGACAGCTGGCGCGGCCGGCCGCTTCCTGTGGGTGCCCGTGACGGCAGCGCCAAAGTCGTTGATAAACGTGTAGTGCACCTCGTCCGGCTCGCCAGAGGCGGGGTGCGTGCCGTCGATGGGGAACTCCACCGTCGCGCCGGGCTTTGCCATGGCACCGGCGTCAACCGCGTACACATGGCCGCGCGCGGTGGCCTCCACCCTGGTGTAGGTGATGTGATAGGGCGTCGGGTTCAGGGCGGTCAGCACCTGCCTGCCGTCGTCCTTGCGCACCAGGCGCCAGGCCACCCGGGCGGGCGCGCTGGACGCGTCGCCGGGCAGGCCGGCGGGGCGGAATAGCAGCTTGATGCGCGTCCGGAATGCAAACTGCAGCGAGTTCTGCTGCGCAGTGCCGCCCGACGCCACCGGCGGGACATCGAGCACGTTCAGCCAGAACAGCGACTCGCGATCACCGGGCAGGGGCTGCTGCAGGTGGATGATGCGCAGCGTCTGTCCCTTCTTCGGATCCAGTCTGAACAGCGGCGGCGTCAGCGTGAAGGGCGATTTCGCTTCCTCCGGCGAGGCGTTCGCGTCGCCGTCGTCGATCCATGCCTGCACCAGCGATGGCGTGTCGCCCTCGTTGGTGACCTTGAGGGTGACCTCCCGTTCCGATTCCGGATAGACGACGCGGGTCCCGTTCAGGACCACGGACGCAAGGGCGCCGGGCGCGGCCAATGCCAGGAGAACGGCAGCCATGGCTGCGCGGTGGCGAGATGTCTTGAGCATGATGAACGGCGGGCTGTAAGGCCGGCACGAGGCCGGCCGGTAGTGCTGGCATGCGGGAGGGCATGCCGGCGGACGCGAGCACGGATGGCGCCGCTGGTTACGGGTACACGACCGAATACGTCAACGCGGACGTGAAAACGCCCGCGGTGGCCGCACCGCCCGTTGCCACGTACTGCGCGTAGTACTGCAGCGAAGCCGTGCCGCCCGTGATGGCCACTTGCTGGGTGTTCTGCGAGGCAAACGCAGCGCCCACGGCGACGTTCGTCAGGTCGGCATTCAGCACACCGATCTGCACGTTGGTAGCGGCTGTGATGCCGGGGGTATCGTCGGTTGCGGGCGCGCTGACGGTGGTGTTGATCAGGCGGCCCGTGGCCAGGTCCACGGCGGCGCCGGGCTCGAAGTAGACCGCCACGTCGGCGGTGGCGGGCGTGCAGCCGGTGAGCTGGAAGTTGAACGGCGTACGGCCGGCGATATTGCCCGCGGTCGCCAGGGTCGACGCCGAAACGGGCGGCAAGGCCACCGTGAAGTCGGTGCCCCCGCCATTGCCGGAGATCGTGCAGGTATTCGTGGTGATCCGGCCGGTAAAGGTGATGGTACCGTCGGAGGCGGATGCGGCCGGACTCAACACGGCAAGCAGTAGGGACGCTGCGAGGATTTTCGTTCGATGGTGGTTCACTGTGGACCTCATGTCATGGGTTGAGAGGGATCGCTGCCAGGCCGGACCGGGAAGGTCGGACAAAGCGCAAAGACAGCCATGCCGCGAATCAGGCGCAACCATGCAAAAGGCATCTGCCCCGGCACGGCGCGCATGACGCCGCTTGCGCATCGCGCGTTCCTGACGGGGACAAACAGTACCGATACGGATAATCCTGCTGAATCGTTATTTTCTGGAATTTGGCGAAAATAATTCTTTGATTTTTGGGAGTATTTCTATTGCTTTTCGGAAGCTTCCGAGACGGCCAACGTGCCGTAGTTTCACGGGTCTGAGCGGATAATCCATGCCATGGCCGTATTCATCGTCCGGCATGGAATCGAATGCCGATTTCTGATCAGAAATTTCCTTAATTCGCACTGAAGGAGGCAACCCAACGAAACGGCGATGCCGCCTGCGGTATGCTTCCGGCGTGCCCCCAACCGAGGACCTGCCATGAAGACCGTCTACCTCGCCGGCTTCGACGTATTTCGCAAGGATGCGCTCGCCTGGGGCGAGCATCTGAAGACGCTTTGCGCCCGGTATGGCTTCGAAGGGTGCTATCCGCTGGACAAGGCGGCCCCGAAGGGGTTGTCGGGGCCCGACACCGCGCAGTGGATCTACGAGGCCAATATCGCGCTGATCCGGCGGGCCGATATCGTGATGGCGAACCTGGACGACTTTCGCGGCCCCGGGGAGCCCGACAGCGGCACGGCCTTCGAGGTCGGCTTTGCCGTGGCGCTACAGAAACCGGTGTGGGGCTACGCGGCCGATGCCGGCACGCTGCTGGACCGCGTGCGCGTGTCCACCGACGACGATGGCGATGCGCGCGACGCCAACGACTACGTGGTCGAGAACTTCGGCCTGCCGATGAACCTGATGCTGGCCTGCAGCGTGCGGCTGGTGAAGGGCGATGCCGAGGCCTGCCTGGCCGAGATGGCCGGGGCCGACCGGCGCCGCGCCGCGCGTCGTGCGCAGGCCCAGGCGCAGGCCAATGGCGACCCGGAGGACTAGCTGCCTACTTGCCCGCCTGGCGGGCCGGTGGGGCCGGGGCGGGGGCCGGGGTGGGCGCCAAAGCGGGGGCCGAAAATGCGGCCGTGCCGCCCTGCACGCGCAGCGATTGCACGCCGGCGGCAATATCCGATGCCGTGGTGGCCACGATCTGGCGATAGGCGCCGACCACGCCATCGACCTGGCCCGGCGCGGGCAGGTCGGCTTCGGTGCGCCCGCTCAGCACGCGGCCATCGGGCAGGCGGCGCACCGTCCATGCGATCGATGCCCCCGCGCGCTGGCCCGGATCGGCGTCCAGCCGCACCACTTCGGTCGTGATGCGGAACACCGGCGAGACGTCCGAGATCCCTTGCTGGTACGTGTCCACGGCCCCCAGGTTGCCCTGCAACTGCTGCGACAGCGCATCGCGCAGTTCGTCGGGCAGCGGCGACGACCAGCGCGACTGGTCGAGCAGCTTCACATTGCCCGTATTGCCATCGGTCACCACCAGTTGCGCGCGGTTCAGGCGCTCGGGCACGCGCACCGGCGCGACCTCGATCCATACCGGCTGCGTGGCGGTGGCATTGGCGGGAGGGGTTGGCGCGCCGGCCGGTGCGGCGGCACCGGTCGCCAGCGTGTAGTAGCGGGGCTCGGGCGAGGCACAGCCGGCCAGCCATGCCGCCGCCAGCAGCGTCGCGCCAAGTGTCAGCGAACGTTTCATCATTTGTCCTCCGTCTTGCCGCGCAGCAGCGCCTCGGGGTGGCGTTCCAGATAATCGGTCAGCGCGCGCAGCGACACCGCCGTGCGCGTCAGTTCCTGCAGCATGCGCCGCGTGTCCTGCTGCAGCGGCGCATCCGACGCCAGCGTGCCGTTGGCCGCCGTCAGCGTCCGGCGCGCATCCTGCAGCGCGGCCAGCACCTGCGGCGCCACGTCGCCATTGAGCTGCGCCACAAGCTTGTCGGCGGTCTCCAGCATCTTGTTCATCGACACGATGGCCGTGCGCGCATCCTGGCCGATCTGCTCGAACGGCACCTTGTCGATCTTGTTGACGATATCGCCCAGCTTGGCCTGCAGTTCGTCGAACGTGCCAGGCGTGGTCGGGAATTCCGGCATCGGGGCTTCGAGGTCGATGTCCTTGGCCGGCGGCGCCTTCGGGAAGAAGTCGAGCGCCACGTACAGCTGGCCGGTCAGCAGGTTGCCGGTGCGCAGCTGCGCGCGCATGCCGCGTTTGACCAGCGCCTGCACGATGGTGCGCTTGCGCGCCTCGTCGGCCACGTCGCGTTCGCGGAAACCCATGCGCGACGGATAGAGCTCCACCACCACCGGCATGCGGAACGCCTTCCTGTCGCGCTGGTATTCGATGCCGATCGAGCGCACCTGGCCCACGATCACGCCCCGGAAGTCCACCGGCGCGCCCGGCGACAGCCCGCGCACCGACTGGTCGAAGTTCAGCACGGCCAGCGTCGGCGCCAGTTCCTCGGGTTCCTTCATCGCCTCGGCCTGATCGGCTGCCAGCAGATACTGGGTGTTCTCGGCGGCCGCCTCGTGCGCGCTGGTGTTCTCGGGCGCCTGGAATGCCACGCCGCCCAGCAGCACGGTGACCAGCGATTGCGTGGACAGCTTCAGGCCGCCGGCATCGAGCTTCAGGTCCACGCCGCTGGCGTGCCAGAAGCGGGTATCGGCCGTCACGAGCTTGTCGTAGGGCTTGTTGACGAACACGCGCAGCGTGATATCGCGCCCGTTGGGCTCCAGCTGGTAGGCCACCACCTGGCCGACCGGCACGCGCCGGTAGTAGACCGGCGAGCCGATATCCAGCGATCCCAGGTCCTGCGCACGCAGCACGAACTGCCGCCCCGACGCATCGGCGGTGACCACCGGCGGCACTTCCAGGCCCGTGAAGCTGCGCCGGCTTTCAGTGGACTTGCCGGCATCCACGCCGATATAGGCGCCCGACAGCAGGGTTTCCAGCCCCGACACGCCGCTGATGGCAAAGCGCGGCCGCACCACCCAGAAGCGCGTGTCCTTGACGGCGAAGTTCTCGGCGTCCTTGGTCAGCTCGATCGAGGCCAGCACGTGAGACCGGTCGGACGCGAGCCGCACCGACTTGACCAGCCCGATGTCCACGTCCTTGTAGCGCACGGCGGTCTTGCCCGGGGTCAGGCCCTCGGCGGTGCGGAAGGTGACGGTGATCTCGGGGCCGCGCGACGTCAGCGTGTTGACCAGCAGCGAGATGCCCACCACGGCCGCCACGATCGGGATCAGCCAGACCAGCGATGGCAGCCACGGGGCGCGGCGCTTGCGCGCGGGCTGGGGTACGCCGGGCGATGGGGTAGGGGTATCAGGATCGGGCATTGTCGGATTCCGGCAATTTCGAAGGGGCGGGCGGGTCGAGCGAATCCCACAGCAGGCGCGGGTCGAACGACAGCGACGCCAGCATGGTCATGACCACGACGGAAGCAAAGGCCAGCGCCCCGCCCCCGGGAATGATGGTGGCCAGCGCGCCGGCGCGTACCAGCGACGCCAGCAGGGCCACCACGAAGATATCGAGCATCGACCAGCGGCCGATGATTTCGACCAGGCCATAGAGCCGGGTCTGCTGGCGGATGCGCCACGTCGATTTGAAATGGACCGATGCCAGCAGCAGCGTCAGGATCAGCATCTTCAGCAGCGGCACGATGATGCTGGCGATCAGCACCACGCCGGCCAGCATGTGCGAGCCCGACAGCCACAGGTAGATCACGCCGGACATGATCGTGTCGCGCTGCGTGCCCAGGATCGATTCGGTCACCATCACCGGCAGCAGGTTGGCCGGGATGTACAGGATGAACGCCGACAGCAGGAAGGCCCAGGTCCGGGCCAGGCTGGCCGGCTTGCGCTGGTGGAGCGTGGCACCGCAGCGCGGGCAGGGCTGGCCCTCGAGCGCGATCGGGCTGACCAGGTCGCAGGCGTGGCAGGACAGCAGGCCGCCCGATGTCGCCGTGGGCACCTGCGCCAGGGGCGTGCGTTCGTCGTCGTCGGTCAGCTCGGCCACCACGTCGGCGGCCATGCGGCGCGAGCGGGCCAGCTGTTCGCGCGCCTGGGCCGTGCGCGAGGGGCGCGGGCCGGTCACGCGGTGTCCTCCCGGGGCGGGGCCTCGTCGGCGCCGGCCGGCTCCAGGTAGTGCCACAGGTCGCGCGGGTCGAACGACAGCATCGCGGCCAGCACCACCACCAGCGCGCCAAACGACCACAGCGCCACGCCCGGAATCACCTGGGCCATGGTCGACAGCTTCACCACGGTCACCAGCACGCCGATCATGAAGACCTCGATCATGCCCCACGGCCGCGTCTGGCGGATGCCGCGCACGATGCGGTCGAAGCCGGGCGGCATGCGATGGCGCGCCATCGGCACCAGCAGGTAGCACATCATCAGCATCTCGGCGAGCGGGAACAGGATCGTGGTGCCGAACACCAGCATCGCCACCAGCGTCATGTGGTCGCTGTGCAGCGCCTGCACGGCCCCCCATAGCGTGGTCTCGGTGCGCACGCCCTTGAGGTCCATCTCGACGATCGGGTAGGTGTTCGATACCAGGAACAGGATCAGCGCGGTGACCACCAGCGGCAGCAGGCGCTGGTAGGCGCGGCTGCTCTCGCGGTACAGCACGCCGCCGCAGCGCAGGCAGGTGGCGCGCTCGCCCGGCGCCAGCGGGGTGCGCTCGTAGAGCGCGTCGCAATACTCGCAGGCCACAAGCCGGTGCAGGTCCTGCGCCGGCGGCTGGGATGAGACGTGCGCGTCCGGCGTCATGCGTCCGGCGTCAATTGCGAGGGCGGCGCCGGCGTCACGTCGGTCACGCCAGGGCGTTCCTGCGAGCCGATGGTCCAGTCGCGCAGCAGCGCGTAGGCCACCGCCAGCACGGTCGGGCCCAGGAAGACGCCCAGGAAGCCGAAGGCCAGTGCGCCGCCAAGCACGCCCATCATGATCCAGATCAGCGGCAGGCCGGTGCCCTTGCTGATCAGCAGCGGCTTGATGACATTGTCGGCCATGCCCACCACCGCGCCGCCCCAGACCACCATGAAGATGGCCCAGCCGGTCTCGCCGCTGTGATAGAGCCACAGCGCGGCCGGAATCCACACCAGCGGCGGGCCCATCGGCACCACCGACAGGAAGAACGTGATCAGGCCCAGGATGGCCGCGCCGGGCACGCCCGCGATCCAGAAGCCGATGGCGGCCAGCACGGCCTGCACGAACGCGGTACCCAGCACGCCGTAGACCACGCCCTTGATGGTGCCGCCGGCCAGCGCCATCAGGTGGTCGGCGCGCTCACCGGCCACGCGGCGCATGCCGCCACGCAGCCAGTCCACGGCCAGTTCGCCGCCGGTATAGAAGAAGAACGCCAGGATGATCGACAGGGCCAGCTGGCCCAGGCCGCCGCCGATGGACAGCCCCGCGCCCAGCACCGCATGGCCCACCGGCGCAATCAGCTTGCGCAGGTTGGCCACCATTTCGGAGTCGGCGTGGATGATCTGGTCGTAGTTCGATTGCAGCTGCGGCCCCACATAGGGCAGGCTGCTGAGCCATTCGGGCAGTTGCGGGATGCCACGCTCGGCGTAGCGGTTGACCAGGCCGGTCAGTTCGTCGATATGGGCCGAGAAGCTGGCGCCGGCATAGACGAACGGGCCCAGCACGATGATCGTGGCGATCAGCACGCAGATCAGCGCGGCCAGCCCGCGCCGGTTGCCCAGCCACCGCGTGAGCACGGTGTAGGGATACCACGAGCTGTAGGCCAGGATCGCGCCCCAGACCAGCGCGGTGGCAAACGGGGCCAGTACCAGCAGGGACCCGCCGATCAGCGCGATCAGCGCAAAGACCGCGGCGAGCTTTTCAATCAGTTGTCCGGAACTCATCGTTGCACGCCAGTCCGGCGCCCATGTTGCGAGAACGCCGTAAGCATAGCGGAATTCGACGCGGCTTCCGGGTAATCCCTTGCCGGGTCAACGATTGGCGGGCGTGGTCGCCCGGCGGTGAATCACCCCGCCGGCTTGCCGGCTTCGGCCATGTCCATGGCCTGGTCGCTCTGGCGCAGCAGCGCGGCCACAAGGTCCGATTGCGTGACCATGCCCACCACGCGGTTGCGTTCGTCCAGCACCGGCACATGGTGCAGGCCGCCGTCGGAGAACGCCTGGGCCAGGCTGACGATCGGATGCTCGGCGCGCGCGGTGATCACGGCACGGGTCATCAGGTCGCGCACCGCACCATTCACGCGGCGCGAGTTCACGCGATAGGCGCGGAAAAAGTCACTTTGCGTGAGAATGCCAAGCAGGCGGCGCTGGCGATCCACCACGGGCAGCGCCTTGATGTGATGGCGCGTCATCAGCGCGGACGCATCGGCGGCCAGCTGGCCCGGCCGCACCGCCACCACGTCGCGCGACATGATGTCGCCGCACCGTACCTCGCCAAAGCGGCGCGAATGGGCGCGCAGCTCGGCCGCCACCAGGATGGCCTCCAGATCGTCTTCCTCGATATCCAGGAATTCACCGCGCGCGGCCAGCACCGCATCGAGGTCCGCCCGGGTAAAGCCCACGCGCTTGCTGGGCGGCACGTCCCGGGTGTGGTGCTGCGCCGCCACCTCGGACGGGCGGTGCGGATAGCGGCGCCGGGTCACGTTGTTGAAGGCCAGTGCGGTCAGCAGCAGCAGCATCGAATTGACGGCCACCGGGATCACCACGAAGCCGAAGCCCAGCGCCTGCACCGCCGGCCCGCCGAATACGGCAGTGACGGCCACCGCACCGCTGGGCGGGTGCACGCAGCGTAACTGGAACATCAGGGCAATGGCGCCAGCCACCGCCACGCCCGCTGCGAGGCCGGGGTCCGGTATCCATTTCGCGCAGGCCACCCCCACGGTAGCCGCCACCATATTGCCGCCGATGATCGACCACGGCTGGGCCAGTGGGCTGGACGGTACGCCGAACAGCAGTACGGCCGAGGCGCCCATCGGCGCGATAAACCATGGGTTGAATCCCAGCAGGAACTGGCGGCAGATCCATTCGGTCAGCGCCAGGCCGATCAGGGCGCCCAGGCAGCTCTTTAGCCGCTCGCGCCAGTTGGCGGCGATTGGCATCGGGACAAAAGTGCGCAGCCAGGCACGGGCCTCGGCGACGGTGGAGGTCGGGTCGAATGCAGCGGGCATCGAAAGCGGGGGCGGCTCTGGAGGGTTGGGGGCGACACGGCGCATTGGCCGGGCGGGCGCGTCGTGGCGCATTGGCCGAGCCCGCAATGTATCACGGCATGATATTCGGCGCAGCCACCGGTGCGTCGGGGTTCCTGATCCGGCTCTACAGTTTGTAGCTGGACAGCAGGATGCTGGTCTCGGTGGCCGAAATGCCATCGACCAGCCGGATCCGGTCCAGCGTGCGGTCGAACTGCTCCAGCGTATCGGCGCGCAGTTCGGCAATGATGTCCCAGCGGCCGTTCGTCGTATGCAGCGTCTGCACGTTGGGATCGCCACGTAGCGCCTGCAGCACCTGGCGCGCCTTGTTGCCCTCCACGGCTACCGTCATCCATGCGCGGATGCGATGCGGTTCGGCTTCCGGCTTGAGCCGCACCGTATAGCCGACGATCTGGCCTTCCTTCTCCAGTTTTTCGATCCGGTTCTGCACCGTGGCGCGCGAGACGCGCAGCGCGCGTGCCAACGCCGTCACCGGCATGCGGGCGTTGTCGCGCAGCAGGCCCAGCAGTTGTCGATCGGTCGCGTCCATGGCGTCTCTCCGGCAGGTCTTGGCAAATTGCCAGCCAATGCAGACAAATTGTCAAACGTACATAGCGATTTGTCCAGTTTGCTAACTATTCGTTGGCGCCAACGGGCAGGAGAATGCACTCACGACATCGCCATTTATCCAGAACAGAGGAGAGCCGCCGTGATCCATCGCCCGACCATCCGCCCCCTTATGCGCCCGACCATCCTGCTGGTGGCCCCAACGTTCTACGACGTGTCGTACAGCATCAATCCGTGGATGGACCCCGACGCCTGGGCGCGCGACCCCGGCGGCATGCATCGGCGCGCGCTGGCGTCGTTCGACGCGCTGCACGATGCGCTGGGCCGTGCCGGGTTTGCCGTGGAAGTGGCCGAGGGTGTGGCGGGCCAGCCCGACATGGTGTTCCCGGCCAATGCCGCCGTGGTGCTCGATGGCAAGGCGGTGCTGGCGCGCTTTCGCTACCCGCAGCGGCGCGGCGAGGAACAGCCGTTCGCGGCGATCTTCGACGACCTGCGCGCGCGCGGCCTGATCGACAGCGTGGCACTGCTGCCCGACGGCTGTTTTCAGGAGGGCGCGGGCGATTGCATCTGGGACGCGCGGCGCGGCCATTTCTGGGCCGGCTACGGCCCGCGCTCGTCGCGCGAGGCAGCCGACGCCATGGCGCGCGAATTCGACCAGGAGGTGGTGGCGCTGGAACTGGCCACCGAGCAGAGCTATCACCTCGACGTGTGCTTCTGTCCGCTATCGGGCGGCGAAGTGCTGTACTACCCGCCGGCCTTCACCGAGAACGCGCTGCGCACGCTGCGGGCACGCGTCCCCATGGCCCAGCGCATCGAAGCCACCGAGGACGACCTGCGCCACTTCAGCGTCAACGCGGTCAATCTGGACGACCACGTGGTAATGACGCGCACCACATCGCATTTACGCCATGAACTGGGTCGGCGCGGGTATCGGCTGCACGAAGTGGACCTGACGCCGTACATGCTGTCGGGCGGCGGCGCGTACTGCATGACCTTGCGGCTCGACCGCGTCAGCACGCCCATGCGGCGTGCCGCTGCGGCATGAAGGAGATCCGCCATGAGAACGAACACGGAATTGACCCGGGAAGCGAACGTGCTGACGCGCTTTCTCGATGCAGACGATGCCGCCGCGCTGGTACGTGGCGTGGGCGTCCGGCAAGCCATCGTGCAGATGGCCGGCTGTGTGCGCGATGACTTCCTGCGCTGGCACGAATTTGAGAAATCTGCGAGGTTGGCGAGCCATTCGGCGGTGGGCGTGATCGAACTGATGCCGGTCAGCGATGGCACGCGGTTCGCGTACAAGTACGTCAATGGGCATCCGCGCAACGCACAGTTCGCGCTGCCCACGGTCATGGCGTGCGGCATGCTGGCCGATGTGCGGACCGGCTTTCCGCTGCTGCTGGCTGATCTGACGCTGGCCACGGCGCTGCGCACCGCAGCCACGTCCGCGCTGGCCGCACAGGCCATGGCCCGTTCCGGGGCACGCACCATGGCGCTGATCGGCAACGGCGCGCAGGCCGAGTTCCAGTCGCTCGCATTTCACGCCATCGCGGGCATCACGACCGTGCGGGCCTTCGATATCGATCCGTCGGCCACGGCGCGGCTGATGCGCAATCTGGCGAAAGTGCCAGGTCTGGAGATCGTGCCAGTACGATCGGTGCGCGATGCACTGGCGGGTGCCGACATCGTGACCACGGTCACCGCGGACAAGACACGCGCGACCATCCTCACGCCTGACATGGTGCAACCGGGCATGCATCTGAACGCCGTGGGCGGCGACTGTCCGGGCAAGACCGAGTTGCACGTCGATATCCTGCGTGGCGCGCGCATCGTGGTGGAGTATGCGCCGCAGTCACGCATCGAAGGCGAGATCCAGCAGTGGCCCGAGGCGCCCGTCAGCGAGCTGTGGCAGGTGCTCTCGGGTGCGGCGCCGGGCCGCGCGCATGCCGGGGAGGTGACCGTTTTCGATTCGGTCGGCTTTGCGCTGGAGGATTATGCGGCGCTGCGGTGGTTGCATGCGGCCGCGGCGGAGGGCGATGCCGGCCGCTTCGTGGCGCTTGTGGCCATGCCTCCGGACCCGCGCGATCTCTATGGGTGGATGATGCAGGCGGACGGCGGGGCGATGCCTGCGCAGCCGCGCGAGGCCGTCGCATCCGCCTGATGGCCGCGCCATAAAAAAAAAGCCCGGACGCGGTGTCCGGGCCGTTGCACATCGAACCTTAATGAAACCTTAAGCGCCGGTGCGCCCCATCATCAGCTGGGCACGCAGGAAGCCCTTGATTTCCTCCAGCGACGGTGTCTTCAGGAACACCATGATGCCCCATTGCTGCAGGGCGTCCGCCACGCCGTCGTAGGCCTGGCGATTGGTGATGACCGCGAAGATCACGCGCTGCCGCGAGAAGAAGTTCTGCAGTTTTTCGATCGTGGCGGATTCCGCGTCGTTGAGTTCCTCCACGTAGTAGAGCACCACGCGAGGTCGCGCATCGACCGAAGTAATGACCGTGTCCACCACGTCCTCCAGTACCTGGGTCTTCAGCGGCAGCGACCATTTGCCCAGCTGGGCACTGATGCGCTGCGCTTCGGTGTGGTTCGGGTGGAACACCACGAGGTCGAGATTGTGCTCGATGCCGACATCCGGCATGGCGCGGTTTGCCAGCAGGCGATGCACGGTTTCCTTGTGGATGCGCCGGTGGCCGCCATTGGTTTTCCAGGCGCCAAGTTCACCGCGTTCCACCATTTTCTGGACGGTGCCCAGCGATACGTTGAGAAGTTTTGCAGCGGTTCGCGTGCTGTAGTACGGCTTTTCAGCCAGTTCTGGATCCAGTTTCATCCAATCACCCGTAGTGTCGATCAGCAGCACAGCACGACTGGCGTGCCGCACGGGCGTCCTCGGACACGCCACGTCGGTCAAATGACCGGGCTGCTGTTTTTACTGACCCTGATTGCTGTCGACCCGCTCCCCGGCCGGTCTTTGTTGCTTTGTTCCTGTTGACGTAGCAACGGCTTCAGGTAGCCGTGCCCGCTTGCTGCAGTGGCGATCTTTGTCGCCTGGCCAGCCATCGCCGCGACGCTTGTGGCGCCGCCCGCTTGCCGGATGCCAATAGTATGGCTTCAAGATGATTCGTTGCTACAGGGAAAGCAATGATTGGCGTCACACTTTTGTTGTTTAACGAACATCGTTGCAATTCGGTAGACAGCGATGGACAAACGGAATGACGGCCGACATTTATGCCGCAGGCGTCGCGTACCGGATCAACAGACTGCGCACGCGACGGTCAGGTTCCCTGGTTATATACATTTGACACATTTGCGTCCGTGGCGTTGTACTCAGCTTGCGCCGCCGCTCGACAGACCATACTTGCGCACCTTGTCGAACAACGTGGTCTTGGCCACGCCCAGCGCCTCGCCGGCACGCGTCAGGTTGCCGGCGTGACGTCGCAAGGCATCGGCGATCAACGCACGTTCGAACTGCTCCACGGCCTGGGGCAACGGCAGCGCCTCGGGCGCGGCGCCGCCCTGCGCGGGATCGCAGCCCAGCCCCAGCACATGGCGTTCGGCCAGGTTGCGCAGTTCGCGCACGTTGCCGGGCCACGGGTAGGCCACCAGGGCCGCCATTTCGGCCGGCGTGGGCGGTACGGCCTCGCGTTCGAAGCGCAACGCGGCCTGCGCCAGAAAGTGTTCGAACAGCAACGGCACGTCTTCGCGGCGTTCGCGCAGCGGCGGCAGTTCGAGCGTGACCACGTTCAGGCGATAGTAGAGATCGGCGCGGAATTGACTGGCATCGGCCAGCGCGCGCAGGTCGGCCTTGGTGGCTGCCACCACGCGCGTGTTCACCGGCACCGGCTGGTTCGACCCGAGCCGCTCCACCACGCGCTCCTGCAGCACACGCAGCAGTTTGATCTGCATCGGCATCGGCATGCTCTCGATCTCGTCGAGGAACAGCGTGCCGCCTTCAGCGTGCTCGATCTTGCCGATCCGGCGTTTGGCCGCGCCCGTGAACGCGCCCGCCTCGTGGCCGAAGATTTCGGACTCGAACAGCTGTTCGGGCAGGCCGCCACAGTTGATCGGCACGAAGTGTTTTGCCCGGCGCCCGCTGGCTTCGTGCAGCCAGCGCGCCACCAGTTCCTTGCCGGTACCGGTTTCGCCGTGGATCAGCACGTTGGCCGCCGTGTCGCCAACGCCGGCGATCATCTGGCGCAGCCGCTCGATGGCCGGCGAATGGCCGATCAGCCGCGCGGCCAGGCCCTCGCGGCCTGCCAGACGGGCGCGCAGGTCGGCCACTTCCAGGGCCAGCCGGCGCTTGTCCAGCGCACGGCGGCAGGTGGCCACGAGCCGCTCCGGCGAGAACGGCTTTTCAAGAAAGTCGTAGGCGCCTTGTTTCATGGCCTGTACCGCCAGCGATACGTCGCCATGGCCGGTGATCATGATCACGGGCAACGCGGCATCGCGCGCGCCAAGTTCGCGCAGCAGGGCCATGCCGTCGGCGCCGGGCAGGTGGATGTCGCTGACGACGATGCCGGCAAAACCGGCCTCTGCCTCGCGCAGCGCGGCTTCCGCGCTGCCCACGGCGCGCGTGGCGATACCTTCGAGCCTGAGCGCCTGTTCGCAGCCCAGCCGCACGTCGGCATCGTCTTCGACGATCAGCACCGTCAGGGCGGCGTGGGCGCCGGCCGCTTCGATGACGTGGCTCGGTTCAGCCGACATGGCGCAGTTCCTCGGTAACGCGCGGCAGGGCGACCGTGAAGCAGGCGCCGCCGTCGGGGTGATTGATGGCGGTCAGGGTGCCGCCGTTTTCGCTCAGGATGCCGGCCGACAGCGTCAGCCCCAGCCCCAGGCCTTCGCCGGCGGGCTTGGTGGTGAAGAACGGCTCGAACAACCGCGCAAACGCGGTCTCCGAAAGCCCTGGCCCGTTGTCGCGCACGGTCAGGTGGATCATGCCGCCCGACTCGTAGGCGTGCAGCGACAGGCGCGGGTCTTGCCGGCCCTTCAGCGCATCGAGCGCATTGCCGATCAGGTTCACCAGCACCTGCTCCAGACGGTTCGGGTCGCAGCGCACGGTCAGGCAGGCGTCGATATCGCGCTCGATGCGCGGGCCCACGTCGGCCACGCGCGTTTCCAGCAGGAACAGCGCGTTGTCCACGGCATCGGGCAGCCGGGCGCTGTGGCCCTGGCCAGCGGCGGGATTGCGCGCGAACGACTTCAGCGCGCCGGTGATACGGCCCATGCGCTCCACCAGGCCGATGATCCGTTCGAGGTTGCCTTGCGCGGTGTCGTAGTCGCCCTGGGCGATGAATTTGCCCGTGTTGCCCGACAGCGTGCGCAAGGCCGCCAGCGGCTGGTTCAGTTCGTGGGCGATGCCGGCGGACATCTGTCCCACGGCAGCCAGCTTGCCGGCCTGCATCAGCCCGTCCTGGGCCTGGCGCAGGTAGGTTTCGGTCCGGATGCGCTCGCCGACCTCGGCCTGCAACTGCTGGTTGGTGGCGGACAGATCGGCGGTGCGCTCGGCCACCTTGCGTTCGAGCTCGCTGTTGGCGGCTTCCAGTGCGGCGCGCGCCGCCAGGCGCTCGCCCACGATGCGCCGCCGCACGTTCCAGGCGGCGCCCAGCAGCAGCACGAAGGCGGCCAGCACGCCGGCCAGCGCGGCGCTGTTGAGCGCGGCCACGCGCGCCTGGGACGTATTGGTCAGCAGGGTCAGGTCCCAGTCGGTGCCGGGCAGGGCCAGGTGCTGGGCCAGCATCGGCGGGCCCTGGCGCAGCCGCACCAGCGCGTCGCCGCCCTGCGACGGCCCATTGGCCAGCGGCCGCACCGTGGTGAGCGCCAGTTGCGGCAGCGGGGCGCGGTTGTATTGCAGGCTGCGGTCCAGCCGCGCGCGCTGGTCGTCCGACAGCGGCCGCAGCGCGGCGAGCTTCCACGACGGGTCCGATGCCAGGATCACCACGCCGTTCTCGTCGGCCAGCAGCATCTGGCTGTCGTTGCCCTGCCAGCGGTTTTCCAGCGGTTCCAGCCCGATCTTGACCACGGCCACGCCCACCGGGTGATCGCGGTCGCCCAGCGGCGCCGACAGGTAGTACCCCGACTCGCTGCGCGTGGTGCCCACGCCGTAGAAGCGCCCCAGCTGGCCTTCGATCGCGGTGCGGAAGTACGGGCGGAAGCTCAGGTCTTCGCCCAGATAGCTGTCCGGCCGCTGGAAATTGCTGGTGGCCAGCACCTTGCCGCGGGCGTCGAGCAGGTAGATGACCCGGGTGCCGGCGCGGCCGTTCAGGGCCGCCAGGTAGGCGTTGGCCTGCGACACGCGCTCGGGCGAGCCGGGATGGCGCAGCAGGGCGTCGATGCGCGCGTCCAGTGACAGCAGGCTGGGCACGTAGTCATAGCGGGCCAGTTCGCTTTCCAGCGCCTGGGCGTACAGCCGCATCTGCACCTGGCCGCGCTCGGCCTGGCGGGTCAGCGCGGCATCGTAGGTATAGCGATAGCCCAGCCAGCCGGCCCCGGTGACCAGCACGGCCAGCGCAAGCAGGGCGACAAAGGGAGCCATGCGGCGCCAGGGCGAGAGGGACGCCCGGTCGCCGTCGGAGGGGGACACGATCATGCGGATTCGGGAATGCGGACGCTGCCGTGTGGCCTATCGGGCTGGGTATGTGATCGGAAGACCACTCGCGAATTGCCCGGTGCGGTTCGGCAAGGCGACGTTTTACCACAGCCGGCAGCCAGCCCGTCCGAAGTGGCGCCCCCATGGTTCACCCGTTCGGGTCACGCTGCCTGCCGCCGCGCCGGAATCCGTAAACGCAAAAAGGCCCGGCCGCCTGATCGGCAGCCGGGCCCCTGGCACGCCTCCAGCCAGCTTACTTGCCGGCCAGGGCCTGAACGGGTGTCAGGCCGGCGTCGTCAGCCGAGGTATCTGCCTCGTCAGACAGTTCCGGCGCGCCAATCGCGTTCTCGCTTTTGGCGACAACGGTTGTGGCAATGGCGTTGCCAAGCACATTGGTCACGGTGCGGCCCATGTCCAGGACATGGTCGATGCCCAGCACGAGCAGGATGCCGGCCTCGGGCAGGCCGAACATCGGCAGCACGGCGGCCACCACCACCAGCGATGCGCGCGGCACGCCGGCGATGCCCTTGCTGGTCACCAGCAGCACCAGCAGCATCGTGATCTGCTGCGACAGCGACAGCTGGATGCCGTACACCTGCGCCACGAACAGCGCGGCGAACGACGTGTACATGATCGAGCCGTCGAGGTTGAACGAATAGCCCAGCGGCAGCACGAAATTGGTGATGCGGCTCTTCACGCCAAAGCGGTTCAGCTGGTCGATGACCTTCGGATAGGCCGATTCGCTGCTGGCCGTGGCAAAGCCGATCATCAGCGGCGCGCGCAGCTGGCGGATCAGCTTGAAGATGTCGCGGCCCAGGAAGTAGTAGCCCCCGGCGATCAGCGCGATCCACAGCAGCGCCAGCGACAGGTACACGCTGCCCAGCAACTTGGCGTACACCACCAGCACGCCCAGGCCCTGCGCGGTGATCACGGCCGCCACGGCGCCGAACACGCCCAGCGGCGCGAACGCCATCACGTAGTTGGTGACCTTCAGCATGATGTGGCCCAGGCCATCGATGGCGGCCAGCACGGGCTTGCCCACGCCGTCCTTGAGCGTGCCCAGCGCGAAGCCGAAGAACAGCGAGAACACCACGATCTGCAGCACCTCATTGGTGGCCATGGCCTCGACAAAGCTCTTCGGGAACATGTGGGCGACAAAGTCGCGCAGGTTCAGGGCGCCGGTCTTGAGGTTCGACGCGGCGTCGGCGGCCGGCAGCGGCAGGTTCATGCCATGGCCCGGGGCCAGCACGTTGGCCATCAGCAGGCCCAGCAGCAGCGACGTGATCGATGCGGCCATGAACCACGCCATGGCCTTCAGGCCGATGCGGCCGACGGTCTTGCCGTCGCCCATGCTGGCAATGCCCGACACCAGCGTGGCAAACACCAGCGGGCCGATGATCATCTTGATCATCCGCAGGAACACGTCGGTCAGAATTGACAGGTGATCGGCGATCGACTTGGCCATGGCCGCGTCCGGGGCCATGTTGTGCGCGGCACTGCCGACGATCACGCCGAGCAGCATCGCAACAAAAATCAGGGTTGGCAGTCGTTTTGTCATCGTGGGTACATCCTCCTTTGTGCCGGACCGGGCGCACGAACGGCCCTGGGGGAGGGCTGCGCACCCGGGACCGGATGTCATACGGCGGCGGCTAGATTGCACGAGCCGTGCCAGCCCGGTTGCACCTGGATACAGATGTAAAACGATGAATACAAAGGGATTTTTGAAGCGACGACGGCGCACTGTTCGGGAATCCGAACGCGGGGCGCAAAACGCCGTCCGGATTTCCGAACGGCGGTGCGCATCCATGTGGTGTCCGGCGCATGCTGCAGTGCGCAAGGTCCGCGCCGTGCGCGGGAAGGATCAGGCCGGCAGGCCCTCGCAGGTGTCGAGAAAGGCTTCCAGCGGCATCGGCTTGCCGATGGCGTAGCCCTGCGCGTAATCCACCCCGATGGCGCGCAGTGTATGGAGCGTGCTTTCGTCCTCGACCCATTCGGCCACGGTGCGCACGCCGAGCCGATGGCCGATGTCGTTGATCGAGCTGACGATCTCGCGGTCCACGGCGTTCCTGGCCAGGTTGCGGATAAAACTGCCGTCGATCTTGAGATAGTCGACCGGGAACTGCTTCAGATAGGCGAACGACGACAGGCCGGCGCCGAAATCGTCCAGCGCGACGGTGCAGCCCGCGCTGCGCATGTCGGCCACCACGCGGCTGGCGGCGGTCATGTTGTTGATCAGCGCGGTCTCGGTGATTTCCAGCCGGATGCGGTCGGCGGGCAGGGCCGAGTCTTCCAGCGCGGCGTGCAGGAAGGGCAGCAGGAACGGCTCGCCCAGCGAGTTGGCCGACAGGTTGATCGACACCGACAGCCCCGGCACGCTGGCCAGGCGGTCGCCGTACTGCTGCAGCACGTTGCGGATCACCCAGCGGTCGATATGGCCCATCAGGTCGTAGCGTTCGGCAGCCGGGATGAACGCGCCCGGCATGATCAGCGTGCCCTGTTCGTCCACCATCCGCACCAGGATTTCCACGTGGCGCGAATCGTCCTGGCCCGGACGCAGCGAGCGGATTTCCTGCGCGTACAGCCGGAAGCGGTTGGCTTCCAGCGCCGAATGGATGCCGGCGGCCACCTCCAGTTCGCGGTGATGGCGGCGTGCGTCGCTTTCGTCACGGCGATAGACCGACACGCGGTTGCGCCCGGCGGCCTTGGCGGCGTAGCAGGCCACATCGGCACGGCTCATCAGTTCGCTGACAGGCGGCACGTCGCTGTCGATGGCGGCGATGCCGATGCTGGCGCCCACGTCGTAGACGCGGCCGTTCCACGGAAAGCGCCGTTCGCGCACGGCGTCGATCACTTTCATGCCGATCTGCTCGGCGTGTTCGATGCTGCAGTCCTTGAGCAGCAGCGCGAATTCGTCGCCGCCCAGGCGGGCCAGCAGGTCGTCGGGCCGCACCTGGTGGCGGATCACGTAGCCCAGTTCGCGCAGCAGCACGTCGCCGGCACCATGGCCGGCCGTGTCGTTGACGATCTTGAAACGGTCAAGGTCGATAAAGCAGAGTGCGGCGCGATGGCCGTGCAGCCGGGCGCTCTCGCAGGCTTCACGCAGGCGTTTTTCGAACCAGGCACGGTTGGGCAGGCCGGTCAGCGCGTCGTGCGTGGCCGAGTGGGCCAGTTCGCGCTGCAGCGCCCGCGACGTGGTGATGTCCTGGAACACCAGCACGGCGCCCAGCACGCTGCCGTCGTTGGCCAGCACGGGCGCGGCGGAATCCTGCACGTCATGGCGTTCGCCGGTCAGGCTCTGCAGCACCGCGCCTTCCTGCAGGTAGGCCGGGCGCAGCGTTTCCAGGCATTGCTCGACCGGGCTGGGGATGACCAGGTCGGTGTCTTCGTCCACGATGCGGAACACCTGGTCCAGCGGCTGGCCCATGGCGGCGTCCAGGTTCCAGCCGGTCAGCTGCTCGGCAATCGGGTTCATGAAGGTCACGCGCATCACGCGGTCCGTGCAGATCACGGCATCGCCAATCGAGCGCAGCGTGATCTGCAGGCGTTCCTTCTCCTCGAACAGCGCCCGGTTCAGGTTGCGCTGCTCGGTGATGTCCCAGTTGGTACCCACCAGCGCCCGCGTGGTGTCGTCCTCGTGGCGCGAGATGGTGGCCATGGCGCGCACGTGGCGGATCTCGCCGGTGGGCCGCACCACGCGGTATTCGGTGTCGAAGCGGCGCACGCCCCGGATGGCCTGGCGCATTTCGGTGCTGACGCGGCTCACGTCCTCGGGGTGGACCATCGCGATCCACTGGGCCAGCGTCGGCGGCCCAAGCTCGGGCGCGGTGCCGTGCAGCGCGTGCATGCGGGTGTCCCAGGTGATCGCCGCCTGCGTGAAATCCCATTCCCAGATGCCCACGCCGCCCGCTTCCACGGCCAGCTGGGTGCGGCGCGTCAGCTGTTCCAGCTGTTCCTGCGCCAGCTTGCGCGTGTGGATGTCTTCCACCTGCGCGATGAAATGGTCGGGCCGCCCGGTGTTGTCGTCGCGCACCAGCGACACCGCCAGCAGCGTCCACAGGTAATGGCCGCTCTTGTGGCGGTAGCGTTTTTCCAGACGATACGAGTCGATCTCGCCGGCCAATAGCCGTTCTACGAGCCTGAGGTCGGCCGCGAGGTCGTCGGGGTGGGTCATCAGCTGGAACGGCAGGTCGCGCAGTTCGTCGGCGCTGTAGCCCAGCAGGTCGACCATGGCGCGGTTGACCATCTGCCAGCGGCCGTCCATGCCCACCAGCGCCATGCCGATGGCCGAGTGCTCCAGCGCCTGGCGAAAGCGCCGCTCGCTGCTGCGCAGTTCCAGCCGGCCCTTGCGGTTCTGCTCGGTCATGAACGCAATGCAGACCGGGAACACCATGACCAGCGCCCCGGACAACGGCACCGAGCGGGAGGCCAGGAACTCCGTGCCCGAGACCAGCCCGATGCATTCGGCGGCCACCGCCGACAGCAGCGCCAGCAGCGCCGTGGCAAACGGGTTGCTGGCCAGCGCGACGATGACCAGCGGCAATGACATCACCACGAACGGGTCATGGCCGGCGCGGATGGCGCCGGCGCCGATGCCCACGCACAGCGCGAACAGCCCGGCCAGCCGCAGCAGCATCGGGCGCTGGCAGGTGGCGCGCACGCGTTCGCGCGACAGCGACACCATCAGCGGCAGCAGCATCACCATGCCGACCGCGCCGGCATTCCACCAGTTCCACCACACCGTGGGAAACGGCGTGCCATAGCGCGCCGAGATGATCGAGGCCCCCAGCAGCCCGCTCAGGGCCGGCCCGACGGTCGAGGCAATGCCGAGCGTCAGTGCAAAGGTGGTCAGTTGTCCGGGACGGGCCAGCGCATGGCGGCCGACCATGACCTGCAGCAGCACGGCCGACCCGGCCAGTTCGGCCAGGTTGGCGACCGACAGCAGCAGCGCCGCGCCCAGCGGATGCCCGGCGACGACGACGTCGGCGGCAATATTGGAAGCCAGCATGATGGCCAGCAGCGCCGGCGCCTCGCGGGTGGGGCGGTGCAGCAGCATGCCCAGGCCAAAGGCGTTGGCCAGCCACACGGCCGCCGCATGACCCGGAACGCGCGCCAGCCACAGGCCGGCCAGCGCCAGCACGAAGTAGCCCGCAGCCGCCAGCAGCAGCGGACGCCAGTTGCCAAGGCGTGCGATGGACGGAAGGTTCGAAGGGGGCGCGGCCCTGTCAGGGGTCATCAGATTCGGGTTTCCTGGGGCGCGCCTGGCGCGCCGAAAGCCATGCCGGCAGGAATGCAATGGCCGCACCCTGCCCAGCGTAGGTGGCACTGTAGTCGCGCCAGGCGGAATCTGACGGCCGGGATAGGGGCATCTGCATGGCTTTGTTGGGACTGGCGCCGCAGGCCGAAAGCTGGTATGGCGGGCGGCGTGGGCGGCGCCTGGCGGGGGAATCGTGGCGATTACCTGGCCGGCATGACCGGCTTCATCGACCGCGCCCCGGCCGGGCTGGAGGGCTGACCGCCGCGCGTATCCCCCGGACTGGCGGCGCCGGCGCAGCTTCTGTACGATCCCGCACGGAACGCGAAGCGCGCGCCCGTTTCAATCGGGTGGCGCACTCTGCGCTTTCTCGGTGGCCGCTCACGGGGGATACCCATGGACGTCAAGCGATTCTTCCGCATTGCCAGCGCCGCGCTGGTTGCCTTCGTGGTGTTCGTGGTGCTGGCCGTGGGCAGCACGTACTGGTGGGGCGGCCGCAAGCTCCAGCGCAAGATCGACGTGGCCGTGCAGCCGGTGACGATCCCGACCGACGCCACGGCCATCGCCCACGGCAGGTACCTGTTCGAGTCGCGCGGCTGCGCGGACTGTCACGGCGCCAAGGGCAACGGCCGCCAGGTATTTGATGAATCCAACGGATTCCGGGTATTCGCACCAGACCTGACCCGCGCCAACCCCGATATCGCCAGATTCCAGCCCCAGGATTGGGACCGTGCCATCCGGCATGGCGTGGCGCCGTCGGGCCGGCCGCTGCTTGTGATGCCCAGCGAGGATTACAACCGGCTGTCCAACGAAGACTTTGGCGCGCTGGTGGCCTATGTCCAGAGCCTGCCACCCGGCCCGGGCCGACCCGGCGAGGTGCAGTTGCCATGGTTCATCCGGGGCATGTATGGCGCGGGCGTGATCAAGGACGCCGCCGAGAAGATCGACCACAGCCTGCCGCCGGCCGCGCCGGTTGTGGCCGCCGTGAACGCCCGGTACGGCGCGTACGTGGCCAATTCGTGCAAGGGCTGCCACGGGACCCAACTGCGCGGTGGCCATATCCCCGGCGCGCCGCCCGACTGGCCGCCCGCCGCCAACCTGCAGCCGGGCGGGGCGATGAAGCACTACCCCGCGGCCGATCAGTTCGTGACCATGATGCGCACCGGCAAGCGGCCCGACGGCACCGACGTCAGCCGCGTGATGCCATTCACCGCCTTCGCCAAAATGAATGACACCGACCTGCAGGCGCTGTATCTGTTCCTGAGCCAGAAATAATCCCGCTTATGGTGCGCACCGCATGATGTGAGCGGGACTGCGCAAGCTTTTCATATTTCTACTATGCTCCACGGGTTCGCCGGGTGGCCAGGGATCTTTTGCCAATGGCCCGGCGTGACGCGCGAATAACCGACTGGGCCAAGCACCCAAGGAGCACCCCCAAATGACGACCCTCACCCTCAACGGCAAGACCGTGGAGGTGGACGCCGATCCGTCCACGCCACTGTTGTGGGCCCTGCGCGACAACCTCGGCATGACCGGCACCAAGTTCGGTTGTGGCATGGCCGCGTGCGGCGCCTGCACCGTCCATATCAACGGCCAGGCCACGCGCAGCTGCGTGATGCCGATCTCCGCCACGGCCGGCAGCAAGATCAACACGATTGAAAGCATGGGCGACGACCCGGTCGGCAAGGCCGTGCTGGCGGCCTGGCTCAAGCACGACGTGGCCCAGTGCGGCTACTGCCAGAACGGGCAGGTGATGAGCGCCGTGGGCCTGCTGCGCAGCAAGCCGCGGCCCACCGATGCCGACATCGACCAGGCCATGGCCGGCAACGTCTGCCGCTGCGGCACCTATCAACGGATTCGCGCGGCGATCAAGGACGCCTCGCGCACCATCGCTGTCAAGGCATAAGGGGCTGCCATGCGTATTCGAGGGATTGAAGCCCTGGCCGGCGGCAACGGTGCGCCCGCTGCGCAACCGGAAGCGGCGGCCACGCTGTCGCGGCGCAGCTTTCTGAAGATGTCTGGCCTGGCGGGCAGCGGGTTTGCGCTCGGCATCGTCGGCGTGGATGCCGCGCTGGCCCAGCAGGCGCCCGCCAGGCCGGTGGCGCCGCCGCAGGCGTTCCTGACCATCGCGCCGGACAACACGGTGACCATCGCCGTGAACCGGCTCGAATTCGGCCAGGGCGTGCATACGGCGCTGCCGATGGCGCTGGCCGAGGAACTGGACGTCGACTGGAAGAACGTGCGCGCCATCCTGGCACCGGCCGGCGACGCGTACAAGGACCCCATGTTCGGTATCCAGATGACCGGCGGCTCGACGGCGCTGAACCATTCGTTCGAGCAGTACCGCGAGCTGGGCGCGCGGGCGCGGGCCATGCTGATCGGCGCCGCCGCGCAGAAGTGGGAGGTCGATCCGGCCAGCTGCACCGCGTCGATGGGCGTGGTCACGTCGGGCAACAACCGCGCCACGTATGGCGAACTGGCGCAGGCGGCCATGGGCCTGCCGGTGCCGGCCCAGGTCAAGCTCAAGGACCCGGCCCAGTTCCGCATCGTCGGCAAGCCCACGCCGCGCCTGGACGCCGCATCGAAGCTGCACGGCGACCCGGTGTTCGGCATGGACGTCCGGCTCAAGGACATGAAGGTGGCCGTGGTGGCGCACCCGCCGCGCTTCGGCGGCAAGGTCAAGTCGTTCAACGCCGACCGTGCGCGCAAGATCAAGGGCGTGGCCGATGTGATGCTGGTGAACACCGATCGCGGTGGTTCGGGCGTGGCGGTGGTGGCCGACGGCTACTGGCCGGCCAAGACCGCGCGCGACGCGCTGGAGATCGTCTGGGAAGACACCGGTTCGACGGTCAGCACGGCCGCGCTGTTCGACCAGTTCAGCAAGCTGGCCGCGCAGCCGGGCATCGTGGCGAGGCCGCTCGAAAGCGGCAATATCGACACCGTGCTGTCCGGCGCGGCCAAGGTCATCGACGCCGAGTATCGCGTGCCGTACCTGGCCCATGCGCCGATGGAGCCGCTGAACTGCACGCTGCAGCCCGAGGTGGCCGGCAACAAGGTGACCGCCGTGAAGGTGTGGGTAGGCTCGCAGTTCCAGACCATCGACCAGGGCGCCATCGCGCGCACGCTGCAACTGACGCCGGAAAAGGTCACGCTGAATACGATGATGGCCGGCGGTGGCTTCGGCCGCCGCGCCGTGCCGACGTCGGATTACCTAGTGGAGTCGGCCAACGTGCTGCGCGCCTGGGTGGCCAACGGCCATACCGAGCCGATCAAGGTGATGTGGAGCCGCGAGGACGACATCAAGGGCGGCTACTACCGCCCGCTGCACGTGCATCGCGCCCGCATCGGCGTGGACGCCCAGGGCAAGGTCGTGGGATGGCAGCACACCATCGTCGGCCAGTCGATCATCACCGGCACGCCGTTCGAGCCGATGATGGTCAAGAACGGCGTGGACGCCACGATGACCGAAGGCATCGTCGAGAACGACTACGACCTGCCGCTGCAGGTGCACGTGCATCATCCTAAGGTGGATGTGCCGGTGCTGTGGTGGCGCTCGGTGGGCAACACCCACACGGCATTCGTCAAGGAAACGCTGGCCGACGAAATGGCCACGGCCGCCAGGCAGGACCCGGTGGCCTGGCGCCTGGCCCGGCTGGACGAGAAGAAGCACGCGCGCCATCGCGCCGCGCTGCAACTGGCCGTGGACAAGTCGGGCTATGGCAAGACGAAGCTGCCCAAGGGGCATGCCTGGGGCGTGGCCGTGCACGAGTCGTTCGGCTCGGTGGTGGCCTATATCGTCGACGTATCGGTGGTGAAGGGCGAGCCGCGCGTGCATCGCGTGACGGCCGGCGTGCATGCGAACCGCGTGGTCAATCCGCTGACCGCCGAGGCGCAGGTCCAGGGCGGCTGCGTGTTCGGGCTGTCGATGATCAAGCCGGGCTTTGCCATCGAGATGGAAAACGGCATGGTCAAGAACAGCAACTTCCCCGACTATCCGCCGCCGCGCATGCCTGATGCGCCGGTGGTGGACGTGTTCTTCGTGCCGTCGAACGACAACCCGACCGGCCTTGGCGAACCGGGCACGCCCGGCATTGCCCCGGCCGTGGCCAATGCGCTGTTCCGCCTCACGGGCAAGCGCCAGCGTCAGCTGCCGTTCGTGATGGCCTGAGGCGGGTTCTTCCTGCCCTTGCGTGCTCCCCTCTCCCGCAAGGCGGGAGGGGGGCAGGGGGAGAGGGCATGGCGTTTCAAATTGCGACGTGTCGTGGCTTGAGCCGCTCGCCCTCTCCCCCAACCCCTCTCCCACTGCATGGGAGAGGGGAGCCGGATAGCGGTGATTCGAGCTACCACTGATCCCCCGCATTGCGCCACGCCTGCACGAACCTGCGCAGGTCGCCGGCCGACGCGTCGGTGATCGCCACATAGCGCATGCCGCCGGCCGTCCAGCTTTCGAGCTGGTACCCCTGCCGCACCCGTTCCCCCACCGATGCGCCCGCGCCCGGTATCACGAAGACGTCCACCGGATGCTGGCGGCGCTGATAGACCAGCACGGCCACGCGCTGCCCGTCGACAAAGTCCACCCGGCCGCCGACCAGCGGAAAACCGGCCGAAGCCAGGTCGCGGACATCGGGCGCGTAGTCGATGCGGCCGTTGAACCACGGCTTGACCGTGTGCTGGTCGGTCGAGACCACATCGCTGGCCCGGTTCGAGATCAGCCCGCGCACATGGCTGGCAACGATGCTGCTGGCCAGAAGGTCGTCCGGTGACGGGGCGGTGTTGTACTGAAACACGCTCAGGCCGATGGCGGCTGCCGTCACGGCGGCCAGCGCGGCATTGACCGGCGGCGACCACGCGAACCAGCGCCGCCAGCCGGCCGGTGCGTCGGATGGCGGATCGGCCGGCGCGCTGTGGGCGGGGTCGGGCAGGGCGTCGAGAATGCGGGCACGCAGTTCGGCCGGGGCGCGGTGGTAGGTGGCGCCGCGCCGCGTGGCACGGTGCAGCGCCTGCAGGTGGCTCAGGGCGTCCACGCAACCGTCGCAGTCTTCGAGATGCCGTTCCAGCCGCACGCTGTCGGCCGCGCCCACCTCGCCGTCGGCGGTGGCGTGCAGCAGCTGGCGGGCTTCATTGCAATCCATGGCGCCGGTCTCCTGCGGGGGGAATGGGGTCGTCCGGGTTCAGGCCGGTGGCGGCCGGCGAGCCGCTGGCCGCCTGCTGCGGCGCGCCATCGCGCAGCGCCACCACGGCGGCGGCCAGCATGCGGCGGCCGCGCGCCAGGCGCGACATCACGGTGCCTACCGGAATGTCGGCAATGCGCGCGATGTCGCGATAATGCAGTTCCTCCAGTTCGCGTAACACCAGTACCTCCCGAAACGCCACCGGCAGTCGCTCCAGCGCCGCATGGACCAGCCGGACGCCCTCGTCGCGCAGCAGCCACTGTTCCGGATCGCCGGGCGCGCCGTGCCAGTCGGGCAGGTCCGCATCGATCAGCGATTCGTCGTAGCCCGTTTCCGCCGCCCCGCGCCGCTTCTGCCAGGTGGTGAACCACGTGTTGCGCACGATGGCCAGCAGCCATGGCCGGGCCTGGTCGCCGCGGAAGCCCCCGAACAGCCGGAACGCGCGCAGGAAGGCCTCCTGCACCACGTCGTCGGCATCGCCCGCATTGCCACACAGCCAGCGGGCCAGGTTGTACGCGGCATCCAGGTGCGGCAACACCAGGGTGTCGAATCTGCGGCGCGTGTTGGCGGCGTCCAAGTCAGTCCTCAAGGGGCGGATCGGCAGGGCACTGCGGCATGGGGCGTCTCCCGTGTATTACCGGCGCTGGGCCGATTCTATTCCCGCCGGCCGCCGCGCGCCAACGGGGCAGACCCGCAGGGAATAAACGTCGGGCCGCCCCGGTATGACAGTCACCATCCACCCAACGGAGACGGTCATGAATGGAAACTGGAGCCGGCGCGACATCCTGCGCCTGGCGGGTGCGGCCGGCGGCGCCGTGTTCGCATCGGCCCTGCCGGGCTGGGCAGCCGGGCGCGATGACGACTTCGTGTTCGTCCAGCTGTCCGATGCGCACTGGGGGTTCGAGGGGCCGCCCAATCCCGATGCGCGCGGCACGCTGCCCAAGGCCGTGGCGGCGGTCAACGCATTGCCGCAGCCGCCCGATTTCGTGATGTTCACGGGCGACCTGACCCACACGACCGACGACCCGGACGAGCGCCGCCGCCGCATGCGCGAATTCCGCGACATCATCGCCCCGCTGCGCACAGGGGCCGTCCACCTGATGCCGGGCGAGCACGATGCCAGCCTGGACAACGGCGCGGCCTACCAGGAGCTGTTCGGGCCCACGCACTACACGTTCGACCACAAGGGCCTGCACGCGATCGTGCTGGACAACGTGTCGGACCCGGCCGGGCAGGTGGGCGAGGCCCAGCTTGCGTGGCTGGCCGCCGACCTGGCCAGGCAGCCGCGCGACGCGCGAATCGTGCTCTTCACGCACCGGCCGCTGTTCGACCTGTATCCGCAGTGGGACTGGGCCACGCGCGACGGCGCCAAGGTGATCGACCAGCTGACGCCGTACCAGAACGTGACGGTGTTCTACGGGCATATCCACCAGGAACATCACCGCATGACCGGGCACATCGCGCACCACGCGGCGCGCTCGCTGATGTTTCCGCTGCCGGTGGCGGGATCGCAGCCGCGCCGGCTGCCGGTGCCCTGGGATGCCGCGCATCCGTACCAGGGCCTTGGCTGGCGCGAGGTGAACGCCACGGCGTCGCCGGGCAAGGATGCATTCCAGCTGGCCGAGCAGCCAGTGATCGGGAGGGCGTGATGACGAACCATCCGACCGATCCGGCCGACCAGGCCGAGCAGGCCACCCCGCCCGCCCTCGCGTGCCGTCGCCGGATGCTGGCACAGGTCATGGGCCTGGTGCTGGCCGCCGCCGTCGTGCCCGGGATGGGCGGGGCCGCCGCGCCGCGCGTGATTCCGATGCGCGCGCGGCGCTTCGTGTTCGTCCCCGACAAGCTGACGCTCAAGCCCGGCGAGACCGTCGTGCTGGCGGTGACCGCCGAGGACGTCATCATGGGTTTCTCGGCACCGGACTTCTCGGTCCGTGCCGATCTCCCTCCTGGCAAGGCGGTAGAGGTGAGGCTGACCGCGCCGAAACAGCGCGGCACCTACACCTTCCTGTGCGACATCTTCTGCGGCTCGGGCCACGAGAGCATGAGCGGCACGATCAGCGTGGCGTAGCGGTCGGGAGCCGGGACTGGAGAGAGGAAAAGCGCCCGGTGCGGCCGGCGGGGCGGGACCATTGCAGGCTTGGGTGGGACATCCATCGCTTGACTCGACAAGGACAGGATGCGCAACTTACCCCGCGACATGCGGGGATACGAAGGGCGTATGACGGCCTATTTCAGCGTACGATGCCAGGGCAGTCGTGCATCATCGGGCTTGCGGCCAACTTCTCTCAGGCAGACCACCATGGAAACCCAGGAAAGCACCCTGACCCTCGCATTGCTGACGGTGCCGGCCCGCGCGGCCATCTGCCGCGCGCTGCTGGAGGCCGGCGATGATTGCCTGCCCGCCATTGTGCTGGCCGAAGCGTCCGGCGTGACACTGCGCCGCGCCGCCCACCATTTCCAGGAGATGGTTCAGGCCGAGGTGCTGGCGCTGGTCATCCGCGACCACCAGGTCTGCTATTCGCTCAAGGCGCGCCGGGCGGTGCGTGAGGCGCTGGAATTCGTCGATCGCAGCGGCCTGAACTGACTGTGCTGCTTCAGGCGCTTTTTTGAGGGCGCCGGTCAACTGGCCGGCGTGGTTCTCCGTTCATTCAGGGCGACCGGCCGTTGCCGGGTTGCGCCTTGCATCAGGAATCCAACGTGAAATTTTCGAACCGGATCGTGACGCTGCCGCTGTGGGCGATCCTGTATTTCGTCTTCGGCTACGCGTCGCACCAGATCAACGGGCCGTTCTCGGCCACCGGCTATATCTGGCTGCCGGCCGGCGTGACCGTGGCCGCCTTCATGCTGGCGCCGGCCCGCCGCTGGCTGCCGTTGGGGCTGGCCTTCCTGGCCGCCCAGATGCTGCTGGGCGTGGTGGAAGGACGCGATCCGTTCCGCATGGTGCTGTTCTCGCTGGACGAGATCGGCTTTGCGGCGCTGGCCGTGGCACTGGTCCACATGATGCGGTTCTCGCTCGAAGGACTGGCTTTCCTGCGCGGCGTGCTGGTGGCCGCCGTGGTCAGCAGCGTGGGCGGGGCGGTGTTCGGGGCGGGCTGGTTCTGGCTGTTCCTGGACGTGCCGTTCTGGGCCACCGCCAAGGTCTGGGCCGCCGCCGACTTCGTGGGTGTCCTGATCGTCACGCCGGTGTTCGCGGGCTGGGCGCGCTTCAGCGCGGCCCGTTCGGGTGGCCGGCGCCGGGGCGAATTCCTGGCCGGCATCGCCGCGCTGCTGGCCGTGCTGGTGACCGCCGCAGTCGTGTTCGACGGCACCCGCATCGTGCAGTTGTCGCTGGACGTGGCTTATGCGCTGACCTATATCCCGCTGTTCTTCGTGGCGATTGCGGCGCTGCTGCTGGGCGGACGGGGCGGCTCGGTGGCGGTGGCGCTGCTGTCGGCGCTGGTACTGGTCAACACTGCCCAGGGCGACGGCCCGTTCGCCGACACGGCGGTCTACCACGGCAATTCGCTGCTGGTGGCCCAGCTCTACCTGGCCGTGGCCGCGCTGCTCACGCTGCTGATCAGCACGCTGCGCACGGCCCGCGAGCAGCTGCACGAGGCGGCGGCGAGCCGTCAGAACGACGTGGAACTGGCGCTGGCCGCCAGCGGGCAGCTGGTGTACAACCTCGACCCGCATAGCGGCCGCCTGCGCTGGAGCGGCAGTGTCGAACAGGCGTTTGGCATGGCCGAGCCGGCCTTCTCCACGCTGGACGACGTGCTGGCCTGCGTGCATCCCGACGACCGCGCCGAGGTACGGCGGCGCTGGCTGCGCGAAAGCGACGGGGAAGTGCGCGGGGATCTGACCTTCCGGCTGCTGCTGCCGGCGGGCGCCACCACCACGGTGGTGGACATGAGCGGCCCGCTGCTGGACGGCGACGACTCCGTGGCGCTGATCGCCGGGGCCTGGCGCATCGTCGCCAGCCACGACACCGAGGGGCGGCGCGCAGCATGACGACCGAACAGGCACCGCGCGTCGGGGCCTTGCTGATCCATGGGCTGGGCGGCACCCAGTATGACCTGGGGCCGATGCACAAGGTACTGCGGCGCGGCGGCGTGGAAACCCACGCCGTGACGCTGCCGGGCCACGGCGGTACGCCGGAAGACCTGCTGCACGTGCGGGCCGAGCAGTGGATGGAGTCGGTCACGCAGGCCTACGACACGCTGGTCGACCAGTACGACACGTTCCACGTGATCGGCATGTGCATGGGGGCGCTGCTGGCGGTGACGCTGGCCGAACGGCGCCAGCACCGCAAGGGCAAGCTCGTGGCGCTGTCCGCGCCGGTCTATATCGACGGCTGGTCAACCCCGCCGTACCGCTGGCTGCGGCACGTGGTCTACCACCTGCCCGTGCTGCCGGGCCGCATCAAGGTCGAGGAAAACGAGCCGTTCGGCATCAAGAACGATCTGGTGCGCGCCATCGTCAAGGCCAAGTTCGAGCGCGGCGACAATTTCCACTACCGATGGGTGCCGCTGACCTGCATCCGCCAGGTGGACCGCCTGCGGCGCTGGGTGCTCGACGGCGCGCGGCGCGTGGCCTGCCCGACGCTGGTGGTGCATGCCCGCGAGGACGAACTGACGTCGGTGCGGTCGGCCGATTTCCTGCTGGCGAACGTGCCGCAGGTGCAAGGCGTGGTGGTCGAGAACAGCTACCACATGATCTGCGTGGACAACGACCGCGAGCAGGTGATGGCCAGCGTGGCCGGATTCCTCGGGCTCGACGCCGGCGCCGGCCGCGCGCGGACGCGCCGCGCCGTCGAGGCGCCGATGGCAGCCGAGGCCGTGCAGGCGCTGGTGCAGGATTACCTGGCCGCGCTGACGTCGCGCCATTTCGAGGCAATCTATCCGCAGCTCGATCCGGCCATCGTCTGGCGGCACGTGGGCGATCACCCGCTGGCCGGCGAGTATGGCGACCGCGATGCCGTGATCGGCCTGTTCCAGCGCCTGGCGCAACTGGCTGGCGACACGATCCGCATCGATGTGGCGGGCGCGCCGCGCGTGGACGGGCAGACTGTGGAGGTGGATATCAGTGTGTCCTATCTGTTCGACGGCACGCCGATGCAGGGCCACGGCACCCAGACGCTGCAGCTGCGCAATGGCCGCATCGCCGCCGTCGAATACCGCTCGGCGATGGCGGTCGCAAGCCCGGCGGCGCTGGCCGGCCAGGCCGTCTGAGCATGCCGGCCGGCGCCCGTCAGAACACGCGGCCCAGCTGCAGGTAGAGGTTCCAGACGCCCTTCGGGGCCGCCGCGAAGCCGAAGTAGAGCGGGCCGATCACGCTGTTCCCCCCAATGAACGCACTGGCGCTGGACTTGTACGGGCCGCTGCCGAAGTTGCGCCGCCTGAGCCAGACATCGCCGATTTCGAGGCTGGTGCCGAAGACCGTGCTGCGCAGCCCCGGCAGCGTGAACTCGCGCAGTTCGTTCAGATAGGTCAGCCGCCCATACAGCAGGTAGTTGCCCGAGAACTGGTCCGGCGCATAGGCCGACAGCCGCTGGAAGCCGCCCAGTGTGAAGCCCAGGCCGCCGCTGACGCTGTTGTTCGAGCGGTGGTCGTTGTACGTCATGGCACCTTCGGCGGCCAGATTCAGCGTGTGGCGGCCGTAGCTGCCGGCCCACAGCGCCTTGGCGTGGACGTCGTCGAAGCTGTTGTCGGCCCCGCCGAACGACAGCTGGTTCACCGCGTACAGGTAATAGCCCTTGCGCGGGAAGAGCGGGTCGTCGAGCTGGTCGATGGTCAGCTGGGCGCGCACTACGGGCTGGCGCACGCGGGCACTGAACCGGCCGTTGGGCGCACCGGCGAGCAGGTAGTCCGAGTCGTAGCGCACCTGCTGATAGTTCGCGCCGAGGCGGAACTCGCCCAGGCGGCCGATCGGCAAGCCGAAGTCGATACCGGCCTGGGCGGTGTCCACGCGCACGGCGGTCAGCGGCGTGGCATTGCGCTTGTCGCCATTGTCCGGGTAGATGTCCACGTGCTTGCGGGCGTATTCCAGATAGGGCGCGATATAGAAACCCAGCCGGTCGAACACGGGCTGGCGCAGTTCGGTATGCCATTTCGCCTGGTTGCTGCCCAGCACGATGTCATTGCGCCATTCGAGCCCGCCTTGGGTCAGCCATGGGTAGCGGTGGCCGAGCTGGAGGTTGAAGGCGCCCTTGCCGTCGAACGTGGTGGACAGTCCGAAGCCGAAGAGCAGGAACTGCGGGCCCCATGACTTTTCGTGCGCATCGACCTTGAGCACCGAGCGGCCGTTCTCGGTCACCAGTTCCTGCGTCACGCTCTCGAAATCGCCACTGGTCGACAACTGGGTCAGGTCGTGGTTGACGGCGGCCGTGTCGTAGCGGTCACCCTCGCGCACGCGCAGGTACTGGCGCACGTACGACGCCGGAATGCGGCCGGAGGTATGTACCTCGATCGCGTCGACCCGGCGCGGTTCCGCAGTGGCCACATGCGTGGCACGCGACGCGATGTACTGGTCCCAGGCCTCGCGCGGCAGGGCGAGGCCCGCCAGCCGGGGCGCGATGGCACTGGTGGCGGCATAACCCAGCCCGATACCGTCGCCGGCGTGCGAGAAATCGGTGAAGGACAGCTTGCCCAGATCGGGCTCCAGCAGGACGTCGCGCGGGCCCAGCAGCGCCTTCTGGGTGGCTACGTTCTGGTTGGTCAGGATCGTCACCATCTGCTGGGTGACGGCTGCCGGAGAGTCCAGCGTGGCCGGATCGTCGAGCGGGGTGGCTACGTTGACGGCAATCACGATGTCGGCGCCCATGTCGCGCGCCATCTGCACCGGCAGGTTGCTGACCAGCCCGCCATCGACCAGCGTGCGTCCGTTCACGGCGAACGGCGCGAACAGGCCGGGCACGGCGGCACTGGCGCGGATGGCACGGGGCAGCGAGCCGTGGTCCAGCACCACGGGCGCGCCCGTGCCGAGGTCGGTGGCGATCGTGCGGAACGGCACCGGCAGGGTATTGAAATCGACGTCTCCGGGCCATGCCGACGTCCAGTCCTGCAGCAGCGTCAGCAGCTTGTTGCCCTGCACCAGGCCGATCGGCAGCTTGACGCCATCCTTGCCAAGCCCCGCCGAAATGCCGATCGGATACTGGAAGCTGTCCTCCCGGAGCGTCTGCGGCAGCTGCGCGCGCTCGTTGCGGTCGAACACGATGTCGCTGAGGTTCACCCGGGACAGCCGGGTTTCCAGCTCGTCGGCGCCGATGCCGCTCGCGTACAGCCCCCCGACCACGGCACCCATGCTGGTCGCGGCAATGCAGTCCACGGGGATATGCATCTGCTCCAGCGCCTTGAGCACGCCAATATGGGCGTAGCCCCGCGCGCCGCCGCCGGACAGCACCAGGCCGATGCGCGGCCGGGTGGACGGGGCGCCATTCGCACCGTCGGCACCATTGGCCGGCCCGGCGCCGCATGCCGCATGGGCGTGCTGCCACGACAGCAAACCGAGCAGGAACAGACCGATCAGGACAGCCCACCCCGGCGGGGCTCGGTGCGGCGCAACGGGTTGGCGAAACATGACGGTCAATTCGGTAGGGCGGACAACGGTGGAGAATCCGTCTGCCAACGTCGCAGCGGGACTTTTCGTGGACATTGTCAGGGGATGCGGCCAGAAAGTCGCGATCTGGCGCGCCGCGAAGAAAAAACCGCAGGGTACGTACGGGAAAACCCCCATTCAGCCCGTGTCTTGAAAACGAAATACCCCGTCCCTATAATTAGCACTCGCTGGGGGAGAGTGCTAACAGCCAGGCTGTTGCCCCTTCCCTGCGGTATACCCGAAAACCTGATGGCCGTTGCCGACCGGTGCCAGGCACCGCTGATAACGGCCGTTTTGTGAATTAAAACTCACTTTTTTTGTATTTAGGAGTCCGTATGAACCTGCGTCCTCTGCACGACCGTGTGATCGTGAAGCGTCTGGACAATGAAACGAAGACCGCTTCCGGCATCGTGATTCCCGACAATGCAGCCGAAAAGCCGGATCAAGGTGAAGTGCTCGCCATTGGCCCGGGCAAGAAGGATGACAAGGGCAACAACATTGCCCTCGACGTGAAGGTGGGTGACCGCGTGCTGTTCGGCAAGTATGCCGGCCAGGGCGTGAAGGTGGATGGCCAGGAGCTGCTGGTCATGCGCGAAGAAGACATCATGGCTGTCGTCAACAAGTAATCGACGCCCGTCCTTCCAGACATACCCAGATTCCTGACCGCCCAGCCCGATGCGCGGGGCGGTCTTCCCAGATTCGGAGATTCAGAACATGGCAGCAAAAGACGTAGTGTTCGGCGACGCCGCACGTGCCAAGATGGTTGAAGGCGTGAACATTCTCGCCAACGCAGTGAAAGTGACGCTGGGCCCGAAGGGCCGTAACGTGGTGCTGGAGCGCAGCTTCGGCGGCCCGACCGTGACCAAGGACGGTGTGTCCGTGGCCAAGGAAATCGAGCTGAAGGACAAGCTGCAGAACATGGGCGCCCAGATGGTCAAGGAAGTGGCTTCCAAGACCAGCGACAACGCCGGTGACGGTACCACCACCGCTACGGTTCTGGCCCAGTCGATCGTCCGCGAAGGCATGAAGTTCGTGGCCGCCGGCATGAACCCGATGGACCTGAAGCGCGGCATCGACAAGGCCGTTGGTGCAGCCGTGGAAGAGCTGAAGAAGCTGAGCAAGCCGACCACGACCAGCAAGGAAATCGCCCAGGTTGGCGCGATCTCGGCCAACAGCGACGCCTCGATCGGCGAGCGCATCGCCGAAGCCATGGACAAGGTCGGCAAGGAAGGCGTGATCACGGTGGAAGACGGCAAGTCGCTGGCCGACGAGCTGGAAGTCGTGGAAGGCATGCAGTTCGACCGCGGCTACCTGTCGCCGTACTTCATCAACAACCCGGAAAAGCAGGTTGTTCAGCTGGACAACCCGTTCGTTCTGCTGTTCGACAAGAAGGTCTCGAACATCCGTGACCTGCTGCCGGTGCTGGAGCAAGTGGCCAAGGCTGGCCGCCCGCTGCTGATCATCGCCGAAGACGTGGAAGGCGAAGCCCTGGCCACGCTGGTGGTGAACAACATCCGTGGCATCCTGAAGACCGCTGCCGTGAAGGCTCCGGGCTTCGGCGACCGCCGCAAGGCCATGCTGGAAGACATCGCCATCCTGACGGGCGGCACGGTGATCGCCGAGGAAATCGGCCTGACGCTGGAAAAGGCCACGCTGCAGGACCTGGGCCAGGCCAAGCGCATCGAGATCGGCAAGGAAAACACCATCATCATCGACGGCGCCGGTGACGCAGCTGCGATCGAAGGCCGCGTGAAGCAGATCCGCGCCCAGATCGAGGAAGCGACCTCGGACTACGACCGCGAGAAGCTGCAAGAGCGCGTGGCCAAGCTGGCCGGCGGTGTTGCCGTGATCAAGGTTGGCGCTGCCACCGAAGTCGAAATGAAGGAAAAGAAGGCCCGCGTGGAAGATGCACTGCACGCGACGCGCGCTGCCGTGGAAGAAGGTATCGTCCCCGGCGGTGGTGTGGCCCTGCTGCGCGCCCGCGCTGCCATCTCGGCGCTGCAAGGCGACAACCCCGACCAGAACGCCGGTATCAAGATCGTGCTGCGCGCCATGGAAGAGCCGCTGCGCCAGATCGTGCTGAACGCTGGTGAAGAAGCTTCGGTCGTGGTGGCCAAGGTCATCGAAGGCAAGGGTAACTACGGTTACAACGCCGCTTCGGGCGAGTACGGCGACCTGGTGGAAATGGGCGTGCTGGACCCGACCAAGGTGACCCGCACCGCGCTGCAGAACGCCGCTTCGGTGGCTTCGCTGATGCTGACGACCGACTGCGCCGTTGCCGAAACGCCGAAGGAAGAGTCGGCTCCGGCAATGCCGGGCGGCATGGGCGGCATGGGTGGCATGGACGGCATGATGTAAATCGCGCCGGACTGCCGGGCCAGACGGCCTGACTGTCAAAAAACCCCCGAGAGTGTGAGCCCTCGGGGGTTTTTGTTTTGTGGGCCTTCAGCGAGCGCGGGCCCCAATCCCTTGTGCGGCGTCTTGCCGCTGGCGCAAGGATGGAAGCAATTCCCCCTTGAGCCATTGCATTGCTGCGCCGGTCGATATGGCAGTGCGCCGTTGCCACCCGCCGGCGTGTGCAATGCCGGCGTGGGGAAGCAAGGGAGCCGAGGCAAGTGCGAGCAGCACCCGCCGGCGTGAGCGGTTCGTGTTTGTCATGGGTGTCATGGGTGTCATGGGTTGGGCTGTATCCATGATCAGACGGCTCCCGGCCGCAGGCGGATGGAATCGATCAGCCTGTCCCATAGCTCCAGGGCTTCTTCGTCGCTGGCGAATGATTCGTTGTTGGTCTTGTAGACGCTTTCGATGACGTCGAGCTCGGCATTCAGCTGTGGCTCCGCGAGCGAATGCGCTTTGCCGGAGGCTTCCCATTTGAAGGCGTAGAGTCGCTTTCCCTTCTCCGTCCCCGCGATCAGGATCTCGTCGGCCTCGATGGGGCCGACCGGTCGCGCACGGTTGCGCAGTTGATGCATGCCGGCAATCGAGCCCAGCAAGCTCGTCAGCAAGCCGCCGGCCCGCTTGCGCAGGCTGGGCTCTACGCGATATTGAGCGAAGGCCGACACCTGGATCCATGCGTCGGGCTTGTTTGGGAGCTTGATGGTCAGGGACCAGCTTTCGCGGTTGAATCGGGTGTCTTCCAGAATGACGCTGCCCGCCACAAAGCCTTTTCGCTGAGGCACCGACGCGTCATCCACCGGCCGCAGCCTATCGGCAATCTCCGCGCAAAGCTTCAGCTGAGAGTCGCGACGGTCGTTCGACACTCTCATCAGATACGACAATGTCCGGCCCCCAATGCGGAAGTATGAGTCGAACTGGTACATGATCGTGCCGCCCGGACGATTCCAGGAAACCAATGTCACGCCGCGATGGGCCGAATGGTCCACTCGTTGAACGAACAGACTGCCGTATTGCTCGTGCGGAGCGGCACGCAGGGCCTGCTCACGCTGGTTGATCATGGCGTCATACGCCACATCTGTACGAATGTCGTCGCGAAAAGCCAGCGGGCTGTTATTGAATCTCCACTGAGGAACAATCACGGCATCGTCGGGCACATCTACCAAATGACGGCCGATGGCCATAGTCTTCGAGCTGCTCATGCGGACTCCTGTTCAAACGTCGGATACCAGTCGGCGTCTTGGGCGATCTTTATGATTGCGTAGAGACTGGCATATAACGCTCGTTCATCCTTATAGCTATCCTGGTGGTCATAGCCGAACTTCCGATTCGATTTACCAGGGCGACCGTGGCCATGCGAAAACGACATGACTACGCTCGGTCGACCTGCTGGTGCCGCAGCGGATTCGACAGGTACCGTACCGTCGCCGGGAGACTCGGGATCGGCGATATGCAACCATGTTCCATCACTGGTTCGAATTCTGCCGTTCCCATCATCGAGCTCTATTTGCATCGTGCCCGGGTCATGCCTGGCGACACCTTGGCCGATCCACGACACCGTTCCCCATGCACACCTGTTGTCGGCGGCCATGAGCCCGCTACCAAACAATCCGCCTTTATCCAGGGCGGGATCTCGCTCGCCCTGCGCGCCGTAATGGGTGTAAGTCGGTAGCTTGTATCGCCCGCCGATTGCGGCGTGAAACTCTTTGACGGTCCTAATGTTCTCTGCAAAGGTTTGGCGATCCGTTTCAGACGTTTGGATGTCATCCTCTTCGATAACCTCGTTCGTCGCACCAAGACCCAACATCCATTCATTGTGCGTAGGCACCAGCCCATACCACGCTGACGACTGATAGATCTCCGAGTACGGGTCACCGTTTCGGGGAAGGGCGAGGATGGCCGGCGGTTTCGAGCCATCAGCGTTCCGCGGTTCGCGGACAAAGAGCCATGGTTTTCCACCGTTGTAGTCGGCTGATGGCAGGAGTTCGAGCGCCCCTGGCGAATTGGCGGTGACGGCGGTCACCTCGGCGGCGTTGCGGCCCAGGACGACCTGGGACACGCCTTCGAAGCCGGCCCGCATGCGTTTGTAGGCGGCCGGTGCGCCCGTGGCCGGCTGAACGCCGTGAGACACCCCCAACACCTTGTCGCAGCCATGGATCTCGGTCAGTGCCCGGCTGACAAAGCCGCCCATGGAATGCGTGACCACAATTACCTTCTCGGCCACGATGCGCGACGGCTTCTTGCGCGCCATGCCTCTACTGTCCCTGCCTTCCCCATCGGGTGTATCGTGAAGCAGAATCGCCCCGCCCTCGTTGTAGTAGGGCAGGATCTCCTTTTCGATATACGCCTTGATTTGCTCGGCCGAATCCCGGTTGCTCTGGAGCCAGTTGTAGCCGCCCACCCACACGTCGAACTGGTACCGCGCCGCGTGCAGGATTTCGCCGCGGGTGAGCGCCTCCCCTTTTTCGCTCCCCCAGTCGGTGGGCGGTTCAGTTCCCGCCTCGGCGGCCCATTCCTTGAAGTCCACCTTGCAACGCTCGAAGTCGTACCGGGCCAGGTTGTTCAGGTAGTACTGCAGATTGGACAGGAATGCGTGGTAGCTGCCACGCATGATGGTTCCCCATCCACGTAGCGTCAGCACATTGATCGGCAAGCCGCTCCGGCCAGCGTCGATGGTGCCATTCGGATCGACTTCGACCCGATCCATCAACAGCGATGCGGCACGGCTCTGCGGAGAGGTAAAGGCGTAGGCGATGAGTTGCAGCAGCGCATCGGCCAGGCCCTGGAAATCGGTGCTCGGCGGGCGCCAGACTGCCTTCTTGCTTTGCGTGTCGCGAAGGTTGGTTCCCATGATGCCGGGCAGGAACAACACGGGAATGATGTACGGTTTGGACAGGATGACGTGCTCGACATTGGCGGACGCGGCGCTCATCGTGGAGACGCTGAAAGTTTGCCCATTGTCGTCGACGAACGTTGGCGAAATGACGCGCTTTGGATTCTGTGGCATGGAATGGATGACTACGGTGGCAAACTTGCGGATTACTGGACATTGCTCTTGATCGATTCGATATCGATGCTTTTCTGAGGCGGAAGATTCCCGTTCGAATCGGATGTCTCGTGGAACCTGGTGCCGTCATCCCGCGTCATGGTGACGTTGAACCCCGATACCGGCTCACCTGTCGACGGATTCCGCACCACCTGGCGGGCCACGAAATCGGCTTTGTCCCAGGTGTTCATCGTCTGCGCCAGCGAAGCGGGGCCTTGCCTGCCGATGCCGTTAGACCGGATCGTGCGCTCTCCGCGTGTTCCGTCTTCGATGCCGGTCGCGCTCATCAGCAGGTAAGAACCGCCGCACTTAAGCAACAGTTCCTGGCTGGCCTCGATGACGACCCGGCCGTTCGCACTGGAAATCACCATGTTCTTGTCCGCGCGCAGTTGCATGTCATCGCTCTGGGCCTGAATCTCGACCTTGCCTCTTGCTGCCATCAACTTGATGCCGAGCCTCTGCGCGAAGACCGACACAAGATCGCCAGCGGCCACTGTGAAACGTTTGAGTGCACTGAAATCGGCGTGGCGACCTGCCGTGGCGATGAGGTTTCCCGCAGCCGACTGTTGCAGGTCCGAGCCAGACGCCAGCGCGATGCCGGCAGGCGCGCTGACGAGGATGCCAGCCGCCTGCAGTTGATCGAGGGCATCCCGGAGCAGTGCATGTTGCCTTTCGCAGTCCGCGGCATGCGCCTGGGCGGCTCGGGCTGCCGAGGACAGCGATTCGCTATGCTGTAGCGCCTGTTCCAGAAGCCGCTTTGCAGATGCCATGTCAAGCTGCGGGCCGGCCCCTGCGGGCTGATCGTCCGCCGACAAAAACAGCCCCTTGCCCGCCCGCACCGCGCCCCAGTGCGATGTCCGCAACTCGAACCCCTGCCCGCGCTCCTTCATCTGGCGATCCACCAGATACCCGAGGTTCAGTTGCGACTTGCCGCCGTACTCGGTCGACAGCTTGATCCCCTCATGCCCCTCCCAGTCCTCGAAGCGCAGCTTGTTGTTGCGCTGCGTGCGGATCACGTTGCGCGATTGCCAGCCGTCCCGGCCGATGATCAGGTCTGGCTTGTGGCTGTTGTGCAGCGCGTGGGCGATATAGGGGCGGTTCGGGTTGCCGTCGTGGAAGGCGATGGCGACCTCGGTGCCTTCCAGCAGCGGGAAGTGGAAGCCGGTCTGCACGGCGCCGGCGAACGGCTTGGCCAGCCGCAGCGGTACGCTTTCCTGGCCGTTCTGCCATTCGTCGAAGTCGAGGTCGAAGCGGACGGTGTAATGGCCGTCCTGCGTCAGGTAGGCATATTTGTATTGGCCCGGCGAGATGACGCGACCGCTCAGCGTGCCGGCGATGCGCGGCCATTTCGTGTCGTCGACCGGCAGACGGAAGCGCCGGTCCGACGGAATCGCCTGATAGGTATTCCGATAAGCCTGATCGCGGGCGCCCGTGTGGATGACTTCGGTGATGACCTGGCCGTTGGGCGCATCCGGCAGCGTCGCATCCATGCGCAGGATGCGCGCCGGGCGCAATGCCAGCACGTTGCTTTCACCCTGGTAGACGACCTGGCTGGCGATGGCCGCCTCGTGGCGCAGCAGCGCCTCCCACTTCGCGCCAGCCATATCCAGGTGATGGGTGCCGTGGACGTATGGCTCGCCATAAGTCGTCCGATCCTTGTATGCAATGTTGGCGTCGGCCTTGAGCCGCTCGTAGGCGTGCGCGGGGTTGTAGTCCGATGCCAGGACCGATCTGGCGACAGTTTTCGTATTAGTACGAATGGCGAAGACCGCTTCGGTGCCCGACTCCAGCCCAGCCGTCTCCCGATAGGGCACCCGCAGTTCCGGCTGATAGATGTAGTGATCGATGTCGTCCCCGAACACCACAATTTCGCCAAATTTCCCGGGCGCAAAGTAGCAATACATGCCTTCCTGCTCCATCAGCAGGCGCACGTAGTCCCAATCGGACATCTGGTACTGCAGGCGGAACTTGTGCTCGGGATACTCGCGCCGTAGCCGGAAAGCGAATTGATGACCTTCGAGGTCGTGGCTGCGCAGGATGGCCTCGATGATTTGCGGTGCGGTCTTGTGCTGATAGACACGGCTGCGCGGCGTCAGCCGCAGGCGCGTCACCAGCGGCTCCACCACCATCTCGTAGCCGTGGAAGTCGCGCGTCTGGCGGGTCTTGGAGAACGCCGGAATCCAGCCGGCAAAGCGGCGCGGCTCGCTGCCATCGCCGGGGTCGATGACGAAGGTGGCCGGTCGGTTCAGGTAGTCGGCACGATCCAGTTCCAGTGGATGGGTCAGCTGGACGGTGACCTCGTAAGGCTTGCCGAGCGCCTCGACGGCCTTGAACGAGACCACCGACAGCGCGATGGCGGTGGGGGCGGCGGGGACTTCGAGGCGGTAGGTCTTCAGACCTGCATGCTGAAGAAACGACTGCCCGCCGGATACCAGAGCGTCCTTGTCGATCATCGGTTCACGCCACATGCTGTTTGCTGTGGGTGGCACGCTACACCGACTGGTGGCCGAGTGCGTCAACGAATCAGCAGCCAGCTAATCCGGCGCAAGCCGTCGTCACAATCGCCGCTTTGCGATTGACAATGGTGTGCGCGGAACGATGACCTGCGATAGAGCCGACGTACCGATCGGACCGACCAATTCCTCGGATCAGAGAAATCCGAGGCTGCCTCAGACTTCCACGACCTTGCCCCAGTCGAAAAAGGCGTTCTCGGGCGCGCCGGTTCTGCGCGAGATATAGCCGCGAGGGTTGCAGACCACGCGCGTGTCGTCGATCCAGTAGTCGAAGCTGGTGTGCGTGTGGCCATGGATCCAGAGATCGGCCTGGGCCACGAGGTCGGGACGCCGTGAAATGAAGCCGGCGGAGACGATGTCGTGGGCGTAGCGCGCATCGAGGCTACCAAGATCCGGGCCGTGGTGGGTGACCACGACGGTCTTCCCGTCGAACGGCTGCGCCAGAGCTTCGGCCAGCCACGCCGTGGCCGCGCGGTGGCGTGCCAGGGCGTCGGCCGGCGTGTATGGGCGGGGCAGGCCGTCGTCGCCAGTGGTGGTGATCAGCCGATGATCGACCATCACCTTGGCGCAGGCCGCCATGGCCTCGTCGATACGGTTCTCGCCGTACAGCGCATAGTCGGTCCACCACGTGGTGCCGATCACCCGCACCGGACCGCCCGGGGCGTCGGAAAATTCCGCTACTGCGCCATTGAGCAGCGTCACATTGCCGGACGCGGCGGCGCCGTCGGCCATCTGTTGGTCCACGGGATCGAACGCGCTTTCGTAGTATTCGTGATTGCCGGGGATGTAGAGCACAGGCCCCGCGAAGGTACGGGCGGCCCAGTCGATACCGTCGCGGCCGTTGGCGATGTCGCCGGCCAGGATCGTCAGATCGGCGCTGCAGCCGGGGACATCCTCCGGCATGTGGTGTTCGATGTGGAGATCACTGAGGATGCGGATTTTCATGGGGCTGGCCCCCCGTATCTGCATACGGGCGCGAATTGGTCTGCAAGCATTCTTAAGAAGACTTGGGGCTCCCGTCAAGCTGCACGGTTGCCTGGGCGGCGCGCCGGCGGTGCACCAAGCAGAAAAGCCCGGACTTGTCCGGGCAAGACTGTCTGCCTGGCATTGCACCAGGGGAGGACAGCCGGGGGAACCGTTATGACAATGCGCCGCTTGATGTGGCGTTAGTTGGTGCCCGCCATGGTGGGCAGCAGAACCCGGTAGATCTGGATGAACGCCGGCCCCAGCAGGACCAGCAGCAGCGTGGGGAAAATCGTGAAGATCAGCGGGAACAGCAGCTTCAGCGCGATCTTCGCGGCCTGTTCCTCGGCGCGCATGCGGCGCTTGGTCCGCAGCATGTCGGACAGCACCCGCAGGGACTCGCCCAGGCTGGTGCCGAAGCGGTCGGCCTGGACCAGCATCGATGCGAACTTGTCGACATCTTCCACGCCGGTGCGCAGCGACAGATTGCCGAGCGCCTTCTCTTTCGAGAATCCGGAGCGCAGTTCCAGCAGCATCAGCTGCAGCTCGTCGGCAAGCACGGGGCAGCGCAGCGCCAGTTCGTCGGCCACGCGCATCAGCGCGGCGTCGAGCCCCAGGCCGGCTTCCACGCAGACGGTCAGCAGGTCGATGACGTCCGGGAATTCCTCGAACACCGTCCGCTGGCGCGTGGCGACCTTGCGCGAGAGCAGGATGTTCGGAATGTAGTAGCCGATGGCGGCCAGCACCGCGAGCATCGCGAACATCGCGCTCTCCTGCTGGAATGCCGGGGTGCTGGCCGTTGCCACCAGTCCAAGCATCGGCAGCGCCACCGCCAGCAGCGTCTTGGCCGCGAAGTACAGCGGCGCGGCATTCGCGTTGCGCCATCCTGCGTTCATGAAGCGGATGCGCAGCTGCGAATGTTCCCAGCCCTCCTTGGGCAGCGACAGCCGCGAGACAGGCTGGGCCCATCGGACGATGGTATCGATCAGGGCCTGGCGCTGCCCGGCGTCGCCGGTGAAGCTGCCCGTCTCGCTGGCAATCCGTTCCATCCGGCCGCGCATCCGGTCGGGCGAAAACGCGTAGAGCACGCCGAATACGGTGCCGAACGCTGCGACGAAGATCAGTGCCAGCACGATCCACTGATCTATCCGAAAGCCCTGCATGATGTCTTGCATGATCGAACTCCCCCTCAGGTTGACCGTCCAAGCCTGCCTGTTGTTATCCGACTCATACCCGGATGCGGATGATCTTGCGCATCCACACCACACCGAAGATCATCGACGTGATGGCGCCGCCAATCATTCGCCATCCAAGCGGGTCTTCCCAGAGCACCTTCATGAAGTCGGGGTTGACGACCAGGATCATGCCGGCCGTGCCGAACGGCAGCAGGCCAAGAATCCAGGCGGAGAGCCGGCCCTCCGCCGACAACACCCGAATCTTGTCGAAGAGCTTGAGCCGCTCGCGCACCATCGTTGCGATGGTGTCGAGGATCTCCGCCAGGTTGCCGCCGCTCTCGCGCTGGATCAGCACGGCGATGACAAAGTAGCGGAGGTCGGCCACCGGCACGCGAATGGCCAGGTTCGTCATGGCCTCGTCAAGCGCCACCCCGTAGTTGATCTCTTCGAACGTGATGCGGAACTCGGGGCCCAGCGGCGCCTTGATCTCCTGTCCAACCATGCCCAGCGCACCGGAAAACGAGTGGCCGGCGCGCAACGCCCGGCTGATCATGTCCACCGCGTCGGGCAGTTGCAATTCCAGCTGCTTGAGCCGCCTGGCGCGCTGCCGCATGACGTGCAGGAAGGGCAGGGTCCACGCGAACGCCGCGCCGCCGAGCATGACGGGCATCGGCAAGGGCGCGACCGGAATCAGGGCCACCGCGCATAGCACCACCAGTCCGCAGTAGCCGAGCAACTGGGCCACCGACCACGAACTGCCGGACTGTTCGAGCCAGCGGTCCAGTGCGCCGATACGCGGCACGTTCATCAGCCAGCGCTGCATGCGCGGCGAATCGCTGAGCAGCCGCTTCTTGAGAATGGACAGGCGCTCGGCGCTGACATGGCCGCCGGCCGACAGCGCCCGCAGGCGCGCCTCGATGCGCCTGGCGGCGGGCCCGTGGGCGTTGTTCCACCATAGGTAGATGGCTTCGACGCCGAGCACTACGGCGACGAAGAGCAGGATGCCGAAGGCATAAAAGATCGTGCTCATGTGTGACCCCCCGGGGATGTTGTCGTTTGGCGCGTGCGCGGGTTCAGACTTCGAAGCGGCGCGCGGGGTCGTAGATCTCGTCCGGCAGGCCGACGCCGAATACACGCAGCCGCTCGGCAAACTTCGGATACACGCCGGTGGCCTTGAAGTGCCCCTTGACCGTGCCATCCTCGGCCACGCCGGTGCGCTGGAAGGTGAAGATCTCCTGCGTGTTGATGATGTCGCCTTCCATGCCGGTGATTTCCTGGATGCTGATGATCTTGCGCCTGCCGTCGGTCATGCGCGCGGCCTGGACCACGACCGTGATCGCCGAGGCGATCTGCTGCCGCATGGCCTTGGCCGGCATGGTCAGGCCGGCCATGCTGACCATGTTCTCGAGCCGGGTCAGCGCGTCGCGCGGCGTATTGGCGTGGATGGTGGTCAGCGAACCTTCGTGGCCGGTATTCATCGCGTTGAGCATGTCCAGCGCCTCGCCGCCGCGGATTTCGCCAAGGATGATGCGGTCGGGCCGCATCCGCAGCGCGTTGCGCACCAGGGCGCGCTGCGTGATCTCGCCCTTGCCCTCGATGTTGGGTGGCCGGGTTTCCAGGCGCAGGACATGGGGCTGGCGCAGCTGCAGTTCGGCGGCGTCCTCGATGGTCACCACGCGTTCGTCTTCGGGAATGAAGCCGGACAGGATGTTCAGCAGCGTGGTCTTGCCGCTGCCCGTGCCGCCCGAGACCAGCACGTTCACCTTCGCATGCGCCAGCGCCTGCAGCAACTGGGCCATCGGTTGCGTCAGGCTCTTCAGCGCCACCAGGTCCGACACCTGCAGCGGATTCACCGAGAACCGGCGAATCGACAGCAGCGGCCCGTCGATGGCGGAGGGCGGGATGATGGCGTTGACGCGCGAGCCGTCCGGCAGCCGGGCATCCACCATGGGGCTGGTTTCGTCGATCCGACGTCCCACGCGCGACACGATCTTCTCGATCACCTTCATCAGATGCGCGTCGTCGTAGAACACCACGTTCGTCAGCTCGAGCTTGCCGCGCCGCTCCACATACGTCTGCCGCGCGGTGTTGACCAGGATGTCCGACACGGTGGGATCATTCAGTAGCGGCTCCAGCGGGCCGAAGCCGAACATTTCGTCGTAGATCTCCACGGTCAGCTGGCGACGCTCGTTGTCGTTGAGCAGCACTTTCTGCTCCTCGATGATGAGGTTCACCAGTGTGGAAATCTCCTGACGCACCTGCTCCTGGGGAAAGTGCGCCAGGCGCTCCAGTTCCACCCGGTCGAGCACGGACTCGTGGACATCGCGCTTGAGCGCGTGGTATCCGGCAGTGTTCGTGCCGGCGGCGGTGCCAAAGTGGATCGTGGCATGGCCGTTCGCCGTGAAGGGCGTCCCGGCATTGGCGAGTTGTTCGCGGATCGACATGATGGACTCCTGGCTTGGCGGATTCGGTTCCGGGTGTTCGGGCGGATCGGTCTGACTGGGGCAGGCGGCTTCAGGTGCTGCGCGCGCGCAGCATCAGCTTGCGCAGCGGCGACACGCTTTCCTGCCGGCTGCGGCGCTCGGCTTCCTGGTTCGGGGCCAGCTGCATGGCCATCGACTGCAGTGCGCGGGCAATACTGCTGCGCTTGCTCAGCTTGGCCACCGGCTCGCCGTGGCTGACGGCCTCGTCCACCGTGGCCGGGTCGTCCGGCAGGGTGAACGCCACCTTCATGCCGAAGATCTCTTCCATCGTGGCGCGCGGCACTTCGTTCTTGCGGCCCGTGCGGTTCAGTACCACCCGGATCTTGTCGTCGGGGTAGTGCAGGGCGCGCAGGATGTCGAGCAGCCGGCGGCTGGGACGCCCGAATGCGATGCTGGGTTCGGTCACCACGCAGATGCGGTCGCTGTGGTCGAGCATGCTGATCGACAGCGGATCGATGCTCTGGCCCACGTCGAAGATCACATAGTCATAGTTCGGCTGCATGACCGACAGGATCCACTCCAGCTTTTCCTTCTGGATCTGGCTGGCCCGCACAGGATCTGCCGCACCCGCGAGCATGTCCAGGCCGTCGCTGACATGCACGAGGCAAGCCTCCAGGAACGCCGCGTCCATGCGGTCGATCTGGCTGCAGATTTCCGACAGCGTGCTGGGTGGGGCCTTGTCGGTCACGATATAGGTGAGATCGCCAAAGTGCCGGTTCAGGTCCACCACCAGCACACGCTTGCCAAAGTGGCGCGACAGCGCATCGCCCAGGTTCGCGGCGATGAAGCTGGTGCCCGCGCCGCCCTTGCAGGAGATCATCGACACCACCTGCGCCACGTCGTGCGAACGCGGCACGTGCGTGGCTTCCACGCGTTTCAGGGCTTCGGCCAGCTGGCTCTTGTCCAGCGGCCAGGAAAGCACGTCGCGCACGCCGGCGCGCATGGCCTGGATCAGCACGCTGGAATCGTGCGACTGCGTGATCAGGATGCAGGGCAGGTCGGGATGCTGCTGGCGCAGCGTTTCCACCGCGAACATCTGGGCGGGTGCGATATCGGGCAACTCCAGGATCAGCAGGTCCGCCATGCGCAGCCGGCTCGCCTGCAGCGGCAGGCGGGCCAGACCTTCCTGCATCGACATGGTCTGGAAGTTGCCGGCGTTGGCCGTGAGCCGGTTGATCTCAGCCAGCCGTTCGGCGTCGTCGGATGCGATCAGGATCTTGAGCATGGTGTCCTCGCGATGTTCGGGGCGGATGGAGCGAATGGGTGAGCTGCGCGTCAGCTGCACACCGACCCGCCGGTCGATGTCTGCATGCTTTCGCGCGTCATGGTCGTGGTGAACGCCGGCATGCCGATACGCAGGCGCATCACCGGGATCACCGTGGCAATCGTCACATTGGTCACGCTGACGGTCACGGACTGGCAGCTGGCGCGCGCGGTGGCCGGATCGCTGTCGCAGCCCGTGGGCGAGTAGGCCACGCTGATGTTCGAGTTCTGCAGCAGCGGCAGCATGTTCTCCATCTTTGTCTTGATGATGCTGGCGTTGGAGTCGCACACCACAGCCGACCGCGCGGCCAGGCGCGTGACCTCCGCGGCGGTGTTCCAGTAGAAGAGCACCCGGGAGAATTCGATGATGCCGATCAGCAGCGTGAAGAACACGCCCGCGATCAGCGCGAACTCCACCGCGGCAACGCCGCGCTGCCGGGCAAGCCTGAGGGGGTGGGCACGATGTGTCATAGCACTTGCCTCATGACGGTGGTGATATCGCCGAACTTCAGCCCGGAAAGATTGATGAACGACTGCAGCGGCGAGTAGGCAAAGCCGCTGATCCGGACGGCCACCAGGTTCACGGTGCCGGCCTGCGTGCCGGTGCCTGCGGGGTTGTCGTAGGTGGCGACGTTGCTGAAGGTTTGACCCGGGCATCCGGTGCCATCGACGCGGTCGCAGATGACGACCATCGCCGTGGTCAGCCCCGGCGCCAGCGGCTGGCCGGAGCAGCCGGTGTTCCCGTAGGCGGCCAGGCACTTGGTCGCCGCCGTCGGGTACGTGACGTCGTCGGGCGAGAATTGCGACAGGTAGCGGGCCGCCGAGCGCGTGGCCTTGGTCAGCGTGTCGTACTGATAGACCGCGCGTCCGAATTCGGCGACGCCGCAGGCCATCAGCACCATCGGCACGAGCAGGATGCCGAACTCGACCGCGGCCACGCCGCGCTGGTGCCTGCGGGTGTGGGGTCGGGAGTGTGTCAGCCGTTTCATGATCGACTCCTATTGCACCAGCACGGGAACGAGCGGACCGACGCCGGTACTGGCTCCCGGCATGCCCTGCGTGGCGCAGGGGCTGCCCGGCATGCTCGAATCGCCGCGATATTCGAGATGCACCGTGTCGTTGGCGCCCCCCTTCTGCATCGGGTCGAGCATCAGCAGACAGGCCCAGCCCTTCACGGTCACCTGGTGCGCGCCCGGGGTGCCGAGCGGCGAGCAGTCGACGATGGGTGCCAGCACCAGGCGGCGGTCGGCGCCAGCCTGGTAGGTGGGGCCGCTCGCCGTGGTGCCCTGCGTGGTCAGCCCGGCGGCCGTGTCGCCCTGATAGGGCGCGTAGGCCTTGCGGTTGGCCAGGAAGTTGGACTGCGTCACCCCCTTGGTGTCGGTCGATGTGCCGCTGTAGGCGTTGCTTTGCGCTTTCCACGACGTGGGCGTGTAGGCGAAGCCAGTGAAGTCGGTCACGCCCACGGTACTGCCCTTGACGATGCCGAAGCGGCTGTTCCATTCGTCGGCGATCGACGCCTTGTTGCCGGTCGTGCCGATCTGGGCGCCCGTGGCCGGCAGGTTGCACTGGCCGGCTCCCTTGAGCTGGTTGGCCAGGTCCTTGGCGCTGGTGCCGCCGCTCAGGTCCGCCCAGCCGAAGTTTCCGCCTCCGTATGACAAATCCTGGACGTCCGCTGTGCCCGCCTTGGTCGTCAGCCACTGCCCGATGGTGTAGCCGCCTGGCACGGGCGGCGTGGCCGTGTCGGCCTTGCAGACGAACACCGGAATCGCGCAGGTGGTCTGCGCCGACGTGGTCGTGGCCACGGCAAACGCGGCGACCGTGCTCGGACCGATGTTCGTGCCGGGCAGGGCATTGAGCGCCTGTGCGAACCAGTTGGCGATGCCGGCGCGCGAGACCTCGCACTTCACGTACTTGATGGTGTTGAGCGGGTACGTGACCGAGTTCCTGTCCAGGAAGGGGTTGGCCAGCGAATCGGTATAGGTCACGGCCTCGGTGGACGTGATACCCGGCTGCTGTTCCAGCTTGCCCTGGAACAGCACCAGATTGCGGGCCCCGGCGGTAAAGCCTGCGGCCTCGGAAACCGTAAGCGGGGTGGCGCCGGTCAGGTCGCGCGCGGCGGCCAGCGCGCACGCGTCCGCCCGGTTCTGCAGTTCGCTCTTGCTCACGTACAGCTTGCCCAGATCGAGTGCCAGGCCGATGAAACCGACCAGCACCGCGATCATGAGGCCGACGATGATGGCGACGGCGCCGCGCTGCCGCGCATGAATGCAAGGCAGTGGCTTGCCGCGAGGCCTGGTTCTGGACATGATGGCACCCTCCCCGGAAAGCGTTGCGTTGGCTTCAGCGTTGGCCGCCGCCGCCCATGCCGACGCCACCGTAGCCGCCGCCCGCACCGAAATCGATGCCGAAGACGCTGGGTGCGCCGCTGCCCTGCTGCATCCGCATCAGCGAGCGGTCGAAATTGCGCATCGCGGCCACGGCCGTCTTGCCGTCTGTTCCTTCGACGGTGGGCAGTCCGGCCGGCGCTTCGGGGTTGATGATCTGCTGCTGCTTGATGGCGGCCAGCGCCTCGCCCCGGTGATGGTCCCACACGGGGGTAGAGGTCATGCAGGCCGACAGCCCGAGGCAGGTCAGGGTGCCGAGTACGAGCGTGGCGGCGCTGCGCGAAAGCTTGCGTGTGTTGTTCATGATCGTTCTCCTGGAGGCGCGGCGGATCAGTTGCTGCCCGGGGTGCCGGGGCCGGTGGCGGTGGCCGTCGCGGCGCGGGCCTGGGCCAGGCGCTGCGCGGTGGCTTCGATGCGTGCGACGCGCGCGCTGTGGTCCTCGCTCGTGACGGTCGACGCGGTGCCCGTTACGGGCGCGCGGGGTGGCCGTGATCCGGCGGCAGCCACGGGTGCGGCCGGAGACGCGGGGCCCGACGGCGCCGGTTCGTCCAGGACCTTGCCGACCGGAACCGTCGGGACCGACGTGCCCGGCGTGGTCTCGGTGCGCGGTGCCGAAGGGGCGGGTGCCGGGGCCGTGGCCGGTGCGGCCGGTTGCGAAGGGGCCGGGGCGGGCTGCTGCGGCGGCTTGCCACGGCCTTCCATGTTGCCCATGAAGTAGAGCGACAGCGGGTCAGGCGTTGTGAAGCCGTCGGTCGGCAGCGGGTAGTTCTGGTTCGCCATCGGCTTGACCAGGCGCGGCGTGATGATGAACACCAGCTCGGTCAGGTCCTGCTGGAACTGCGTGCTGCGGAACAACGTGCCAAGCACCGGCACTTCGCCCGCGCCGGGCAGGGCCTTCAACGCGCCCCGTGCGCTGTCCTGCAGCAGGCCGCCGATCGCGAAGCTCTCGCCATCGCGCATCTGCACGGTGGTGGATGCACGCCGCGTCGTGATGAGCGGCAGGATGGTCTGGCCGGTCAGGCTGCTGCCGCTAACCGTGGCGCCCGTGGGCGACAGTTCCGACACTTCGGGCGACACCTTCAGGTGGATGCGGCCATTGGCCAGCACCGTGGGCGTGAACTTCAGCCCCACGCCGTATTCCTCTTCCTGCAGCGTGATGGTCGAGGCGCCGCCCAGCGCGTTGCTCTGCGCCACCGGGATGTAGATCTTGCCGCCCGCCAGGAAGCTGGCTTCCTGGCCGCTGATGGTTACCAGGTTCGGCTCGGCCAGCACCTTCACCAGGCTGTCATTCTTTTGCGCGTCGATGGCCAGGTTGAACGGCTTGTTGTTGGCCTTGCTGCCGAAGAAGCCGGCCGCCGCGCCCGTGAGCAGGTTGGTCAGCACGCCGCCGGTCCACGACCCGAAGCCGCCCTGGATGTTGACGGCCGATCCCAGCTGGTTCAGCAGGGTCTTGGAGACCTCGGCAACCTTCACTTCCAGCATCACCTGCTGCGGGGTATCCACCGACATCATGTTGAGCACGCCGCCCTTCCTGGCATTGCCGCCGTCGCCCTGGGCCGCGTTGGCATAGGCCTGGGCGATGTCCATGGCCTGCAGGGCCGCCTGCGAGCTGGACACGCTGCCGGTCAGCACCAGGTTGTCGGCGGCGGTCATCACGCGGATGCCCGATTCGCCGGGCAGCAGCTGCGCCAGCGATGTCTGCAGACCGTTCGCGTCCGCGTTGACTACCACGTTGATGATGCTGCAGGCGCCGCTGCGGCCCTGCACGATCATGTTGGTGGTGCCCACGGTGCGGCCCAGCACATAGAGCGTTTGCGGAGACACCATCGTGGCCTGCACGACGTTCGGGTTGCCCAGCGTGCGGTTGCGAATGGGCTCCGGCAGCGGAATCAGCTGCGACTTGCCCACCGGCACGATCACGCTCGATTCATTGCGGATGGCGCCGGAGCAGCTCGGCCCCCGCACATCGGCGGCGTTGGACGGCGCGGCCGGAACCGGCGTCATGCTGATGGTCATCTGCACGGGACCGCCCGTTGCCGGGACCTTGACCCCGGGCGCCGCGGATGCTGCCGGCGTGGTGGCCTTGGCGATGTTGCCGGCATCGACGGCAACCTGGGCCGCGGCGGCCAGCGGAGTGCAGAGGATGGCCGCCAGCACGACCAGGCGTGTGCCGCGTGCTGCTTCGGATGTCTTCTTGTTCATGATGGATCTCCCCCCGGAGAATGATTCGGATGGATGCGTTGCGCGTCTCGTTCGTCACCGTCCGTGTTCAGAAGCACTCAAGGCTGCCCTGAACACCTGCCAGCACCCCGACACAATTGCCCGGACGAGCCGGCGCGGCCACGATGGTGCGGGTCTTGACCACGGTGCGCGGCGCGGCGGCCGGCGCGGCGGCGGGGGCCGGGGCCGGCGGATCGGCGCGGCCCAGCAGCGTGTGCTTGGTGGCGCCGCCGGTGTTGATGTCGGCCACGTCCATCTGGTTGCGCAGTACCAGCGACAGCGTGCCCACGCTGCGCGCCACATCGAGCTTTTCGGCCTGGTCGGGCGTGACTTCCAGCGTCACGGCGTTGACCACCTTGGGCTGCGTGTCGTCGCGGCTCACCTGCTGGGCCACCGCCAGCACCAGGATCTTCTCGAGCACGATCTTCGAGATGTTGCCGTTCTGGGTGCTCCTGGCTTCCTCGTTCGTGTTGACGATCACGTCGACGTAGTTGCCGGGCAGCGCGAAGCCCGCCACGCCCACCACGTCGTTGACCCGAACCGTGATGGCGCGCTTGCCGTCGTTGATGACCGCCGACAGGCCACCCTTGGTGCCGATGGGCGCCAGCTTGGCGTCGAGGATGGGCTCGCCGCGCTGCAGGCTGGTCCGTACCACGCGCCCGTCCAGGGCCTTGAGGTCCTCGAATGCGCCCGGCGGCACGCTGGCGGCCGGCCAGCTCACAAGCTTGAGCTGGCTGCCGTTGAGCGGCTGGCCAAGGTCGAGGTCGTTGGCGGCCACCACCACCTGCCTGATCGAACTCGACGACTGTTGGAGCAGCCATCGGGAAGCGGATACCACCGCCGCCGCGCCGGCGATCAGCGCAACCAGCAGCATCAGGATTGCTCGCGTGTTCTTCATGATGACTCTCCCCTACGTAGGTACGTGCTTCCTGGCCGGGCCGGTTCAGCCCGCTGCAGGATGGCCGACTGGCCAGCGGTGTTCGCTGGTGACGGGTGACGACACTTCCGGCCTGGCGCGCAGGCCGTAGTAGCTCTGCCAGGCCCGGCAAAGCCCCTCTGCGGTCACGTGCGGGGCATCGTCGTGGTAGCGCAGGTGCGACGCCACGAGCCGCAGCAGGTCGCGCGGAATGCAGGCCAGCAACGGGATGTCGCTGGAAAAGTGCAGGCTCTCCAGCAGGAATTCGAAGGCCGGTTCGGGCCAGGCGAGGCCCAGGTCCGCGGCCGTGCGCAGGCAGACCTCGCGATAGTCGTCGACCGACAGCGGCCCCACGTAGAGCTTGCTGCCCAGCCGGCGCAGGAAGGCGTCGTCACCGAGCTGGCTGGGTTCCAGGTTCGTGGAAAACACCGGCCATACGTCGAAGGGCACCGAAAACCGCACGCCGCTGTGCAGCGTGAACATGTCGATGCCGCGATCCAGTGGCACGATCCAGCGATTCAGCAGCTGTTCCACGCCCACCATCTGCCGGCCCAGGTCGTCCACGATGTAGATGCCGTTGTTGGCCTTCATGTGCGGCGGCGCCTGGTAGAAGCCCGAGGCGCTGTCGTAGCGCAGGTCCAGCATCGACAGCGTCAGTTCGCCGCCGGTCAGCACCACGGGCCGATGGCAGACCACCCAGCGGCGGTCCATGGCGCGGTGGGAGCCCGGTGCGTCGCCGGTGGCAACCGGCGTGTGCACCAGTGGGTCCAGCACCTGGATGATTTCGCCCGCCACCGTGATCGCGTGCGGCACGGGCACGGCACCGGGCAGCAGCGCGCCAAGGCGCTGCGCCAGGTAGGTCTTGCCGCTGCCCGGCGGACCGTAGATCATCAGCGCCCGCGCGGTGTTCAGGGCCATGCCGATCGATTCGAGCAGCGCCCCCGGCACCACCAGTTCCTGGAAGGCACGGGCCACTTCGGTCTTGGTCACCGACGTATGGTGGATCGAGTGCAGGGCGATGGCGTCGATGTACGCCTGCAGCGTGACCGGGGCGGCGCCCGTGTAGCTGCAGCGCGCGGCGGACTCGGCGGCACGGGCATAGCCGGCGTCGGTGAGGCGGAATCGCACGTCGATGTCGCTGGCGCCGCGATGCGCCACCTCGAGCAGCCGTTCGCGCACGCCCAGCGCCGCGATCTCGTTCACCACCGAAGCGGGCAGCCGGAGCGTATCCATCAGGATGGCCAGCGAGACGCTGCGGTGCAGGTAGGCGGCCTTCAGCAGCAGCCCCAGCAGCAGCGACACCTCGAGCCCGGTATCCGCGATGGTGCGCGGCGGCACGGCCCAGGCGGGTGGCGGCGCCTGGTCGATCTGGGCGTGCCGGACCACCGAGGCGAGTGCCTCGGGCAGTTGTGTCGCCTGGTCGTCGTGGTGTTCTGACATTGCCATTCCCCTTGAATGTTGGTCTGCATTGCCGTGGCGTTGCATGGCGCCGCCCGGAGACATCGATTGGCCCGTCATGTCCGGGCGAACAGCATGGTCAGCGTGCCGGCGGCGATAGCCACGCCGTAGGGCAGCGAGCCCACCGACGGGCCCGCCTGGCCGGTGAGCGCGATGCCGCCGAGGTTGCGCAGCAACTGCCGGCCCTTTCCGGTCACGAGCACCAGCATCAGCGCCCAGGCGCCGCCGATCACGAAGCACGCAAGCGCGATCCATGCGGCAAGACTGGCGCCCAGCCAGGCGCCCACGGCGGCCATCAGCTTGACGTCGCCCGCAGCCATGCCGCGGAGCAGATATACGGGCAGGAAGATGCCGAAGCCGGTCAGCCAGCCGAGCGCCCATGCGGAGGTGCCCGCAGCCGGCCCGTGCACCATCATCTGGACCGGCAGCGCCGCCAGCCATGCGCCGAACGTCAGCCAGTTAGGGATGCGGCGGCGCTGCAGATCCGTGGCGGCGGCAGTCAGCACCACCACGATGGCGATGGGGCCGACAAAGGGCGAGAGCGACGGGATCGTGGACATGGCGGACTCGGTTCGTCTGGGTTGGCGTGGCCGTTTCAGGGCATCTCCGCTGCAATGAGTTCGTAGAGCGCCTTGACGTTGCTGCCAAGGACGCTCACGGCTCCAATGATCACCATCGCAATCAGGGCGCCCAGCAGTGCGTACTCGATCGACGTCACGCCGCGTGTATCGCAGCGGAAGTTCCGGCACAGGGTTTGGATGCCGCGCATGGTGGTCTCCTCAGTGGGGCCGTAGCTTGGTGAGTGGTCCGTCAGGCGGCCAGCTCCGCGCCGATAAAGCTGAAGACGCTGCTCAGGTTGGTGCCGACGGTCTGCACGGTGGCGATGATCACCACCGCGATGAGCGCGGCGATCAGGCCGTACTCGATGGCGGTGACACCGTCGTCGTCGTGAAGGAACGTCTTCAGGCTGGCAATGGGGTTGCGCATGGTTGCTCTCCTGGGTGGGGTCGTGAGGCGGGGCGTCGCAGGTTCCGCAGCGTGGGGCACGCACGCTTTACGCCGCGGAACCTGCGGTCCGTCAGGCCAGTTGGGCGCCGATGTAGCTGAACACCTTGCTCAGGTTGGTACCCACGGTCTGCACGGTGGCGATGATCACCACGGCGATGAGCGCGGCGATCAAGCCATATTCGATGGCGGTCACGCCGTCGTCGTCACGGACAAAACGCGTCAGGTTTTGGGTCAGTCGTTGCATGGCAAGCTCCTTGTGTTGTGGAACAAACGCTTCTATGGGAACTACGTAAGGACAATCCGACATTCAGATGCGGGCACGGCAACAGTGCGGCGGCGCGCAGATGGCGCAGCAGTGGAATGGCCATCGGCCGGCGCCCGTGCCGGGGCCCTGCGGGCTGCGTGCCTGCAGACGGCGTTCGGCGGACGCATGGATGCACCGTGCCGCATGTTGGGCGTGGCTGGCGCGTGCCATGCATCGGAAGGGCACGCTGCCGCCGCCGCGAGCGGAGACGGTGCGACCCTGTGCCCGATGCAATCTCACGAGCGGACCGATAGCTGGCATGGTGCGGCTCCCCGAATCGTTGTGGTCGTCTGCCTGCAATCACGGTCATCGCGGGCAGTGCGGCAGTCCGGTGAATCGGTGCCGCATGCCAGGCATAGGCAAACCGCGGGCCAGCCACGCCACGACCCTTGTGCCGCAAGGCTTTGCGGGCAGGTGTGTCCGACGGCGGGCGAGGCGATGCGCGCTGCAGGCGCCGTTTCGGGCCCGCGTCGTTGCCAGCCGGAAACGCTGCCGAGGCGATTTTTTTTGGATGAGGCCACCCAGGGATGAGGGCTATCCGACCGGCGTTCCGGGGTGACGCGGCTGCACGGCGGCCGCGCTCATCCGAAAGCATGAGGCGGACGAGGCTGGTGGCCGGGCCCGGTCACGCCGTTGGATGACAACCGCCCGGGTGGATCCATGCGGCGCACGGCATGGCCCGTCTGATGGATGAACCGCCCGGCCGCGGGGGCGACGTTTCCGAATGGAATCATCCACGGCCGCGTCGTGTGCAGGCCGACGCGCGCGCCGGCTTTCCCGCGTGCCCGCAAACGCTTGCGTGGCGCCATTTCCGGCCAGGAACCCACCCGTGATTCAGAACGGAAACGTTGTCGGCGCCAACAGGGCTGCAGGCGGCCTCTCGCCTGTTTTTGCGGCCTGGCGTGTCTTGCGCAAACGTCCTCGCATGACAAGACTTAGGCAACGCCAGGCATTGCCGAGGTTCATGGAGCGGCGACAAGCGGCCTGCAGGACAACAACGGAACGGGGCAACTCATGAATCAGGAAGCAGTCCGGACAGACACCGGGAAGCATGGCCAGCACGCCGGTCGCGCATGGCTGGATCTGGACCGGGCGCGCGTCTACAGCGCGGCGGTGCTGCTCCTGTTCGTGCTCCTGATGGTGACCTGGTCCTGGTACAGCCGGGGCTTCACCGACAGCCACGTCAGCCGGCCCGGCGCCGACTTTGCCGTCTTCTGGAGCGCGTCGTACCTGGCACTGAGCGAAGGCGCGGTGCATGCCTACGACGTGGCCCGGCACCTCGATGTGATGGCGGCCTACGGGCCGCTCGGCGCCGACAGCACAGACGTGCTGCCCTGGCTGTATCCGCCCACGTTCCTGCTGGTCGTGCTGCCGCTGGCGGCACTGCCGCTCGCGTTCAGCTATGTGCTGTTCGTGATGGCCACTGGCTATGCCTACCTCCGGGCGGTTGGCGGCGTGGTGGGGGCGGGATCGCTGTGGCGGCGCGGCCTGTGGCTGCCGGTGCTGGCATCGCCGGCCGTCCTGATTTCCGTCATCCTGGGCCAGAACTCGATGCTGACGGCGTCGCTGATCGGCGGCGCGGTGTGCCTGATGGGCAGGCGCCCAGTGCTCGCCGGCGTGCTGATCGGGCTGCTGGCCATCAAGCCCCAGCTCGCGCTGCTGGTGCCGGTGGCGCTGATCGCGGGGCGCCATCTGCGCACACTGGCCAGCGCGGCGGCCACGGCCGCGATCTTTACGGCTGTCAGCGTGGCCATCTGCGGCTGGGAGACCATTCCGGCGTTCCTGCGCAGCATCGCGTGGGCCCGCGCCAATCTCGTGGAAGGCACGCCCGAGGGGTGGTACGGCATGCCGTCCGTCCTGGCGGCCGCGCAGCTGGCCGGGCTCGGTGCTTCCGCGGCCTATGCGGTGCAGGCGATGGCCGCCGTGGCGGCGGCAGCATCCGTGGCCTATGTCTGGTCCCGCACGCGGGAGGTGCCACTGTGCGTGGCGGTAATGGCCGCCGGCGCGCTGCTGGCCACGCCATACGTTCGCCACTATGAACTGACATGGATGGGGCTTGCCGCGGCGGGACTGGTCGGGGACGGCATCCGCCATGGGCTGGCCGGCCGCGAGCGCGCGCTGCTGCTGGTGGTGTGGTGGCTGCCCGTTTTCGAAAACATCAATCCCAAGCTCGGCATGCCGCAGATCGGTCCGGTCGTATCGGCATTGCTGGTGCTGTTGGCGGTGCGCCGGGTCATGGCACGCACCGCGTCCGCGCCGGTTCCGGCGCCGGTGGGAACCTGACATGGCCACGGTACACGCCGCCGCCCACCGCAGCGGGGCCGCTGCGTCCCCGGTGCATTGGCTCGACCAGCGGCGCCTGCGTCTCTACGCAAGCGTGGCGCTGGGGTGCTACGCGCTGTATTTCGGCATCTGGCTGCTGCGCGCCTGCGTGCTGAAGAGCCCTGGCGTGTTTGCGCCGGGCGGCGACTTTGTCGTGTTCTGGAGCGCGGCAAAGCTGGCGCTGTCCAGCGGGGCGGCCGCACCCTACGACTTCGCCGCGCTGCGGCAGATGGAACTGTCCGCCGTGCCTGGCCTTGCCATTGGCGACGGTGTGCTGCCGTGGCTGTATCCGCCCGCATCGCTGTGGTTCGTGCTGCCGTTCGGGTTGCTGCCCTATGGGCTCGCCACCTTTGTCTTCCTGGCGGGGGGCGCGGCCTGGTACGCGTGGGCGATGCACCGCACGCTGCCCTGGCGTGACGCGCGTCTGGCGGCGGTGGCGTTTCCGGGCATCGTCGTCGTACTGGCTACCGGACAGAACGCGCTGTGGCTGGCGGGGTGCGCCGGACTCGCGCTGACCTGCCTGCAACGGCGTCCGGTGCTCGCGGGCGTGCTGCTGGGCGCGGTGGCGATGAAGCCGCAGCTTGCGCTGATGTTCCCGGTGGCCCTGCTTTGCGCGCGTGCCTGGCGTGCGCTGGGCGCCATGGTCGCCACGACGCTGTTACTGACGCTGATCTCGCTGCTCGCGTTTGGCACCGAGCCGTTCGCCGCGTTCCTGCGCAACGCCGCCATGGCGCGCGAATCGGTGGAGCAGGGCGCCGCGCTCCTGGCGCGCATGCCCACGGTGTTTGCGGGGGTGAAGCTGATCAGTGGCGGTGTGCTGCTGCCCTATGCCATCCACGGCGTGGTGGCGGCGGCTGCGCTGGCATCGGTCATGTATGCGTGGACCGGGCCCTGCAGCTTCGCGCTGCGTGCGGCGGTGCTTGTCACGGGCGGGCTGCTGCTGCCTGCCTACCTGTACGACTACGACCTGGTGTGTCTCGGGCTGGCCATTGCGTGGCTTGGCGCGCATGCGCATCGGGTGGGCTGGCTGCGTGGCGAGCGGGAACTGCTGGCCGTGCTGTGGCTGATGCCGCTGTGGACCCGCGTGACCGATGCGGGGATTGGATTCCAGCCGCTGCCGCTCGGGCTGATGCTTGCACTCGGCCTTGGCGTGTGGCGAATCCGGATGGAAAGGATGGAGGGGCATCGCCTGATGCCGGCAGACATGGCGCGCGACCAGACGCGCCGGGAGGAAAGAGATCATGGCTGACTATGACGAAAACCAGCTCTTGTCGCTGGTGGTGCCGTTCTTCAACGAGGGGGACGCCTTGCAGGCCTTCTTCGCACGCGTGGTGCCGGTGCTGGAATCGGTGCCGCGGACGCGCTTCGAGATTGTCTGTGTCAACGACGGCAGCAGCGACGACACGCTGGCGCGCCTGATTGCGGTATCGCGACGCGACGCACGTGTCCGCGTGATCGACCTGACGCGCAACTTCGGCAAGGAGGCGGCACTGACCGCCGGCATCGACGAGGCGTTTGGCGACGCGGTGATCCCGATCGACGCCGACCTGCAGGACCCGCCCGAGCTGATTCCCGCGCTGGTCGAGAAATGGCGCGCTGGTGCCGAGGTGGTGCTGGCCCAGCGCGCCAGCCGCGCCAGCGATACCTTCCTGAAGCGCGTGACCGCCACCGCCTACTACCGCGTGCACAACTGGCTGTCCGACCTGAAGATTCCCGAGAACGTCGGCGACTTCAGGCTGATGGACCGCTCCGTGGTCAACGCGCTGAAGCAGCTGCCCGAGCGGCACCGGTTCATGAAGGGCCTGTTTGCCTGGGTGGGCTTCACCACGGCGATCGTCCAGTACGAACGGGCTCCGCGCAGCGCCGGCGAGTCCAAGTTTTCCGGCTGGCGGCTCTGGAACCTGGCGCTGGAGGGCATCACCAGTTTCAGCACGCTGCCGCTGCGCAGCTGGACCTACGTCGGCTCGTTCGTCGCCATGGTCGCGTTCTGCTACGGCTCGTTCATCGTGGCCCGGACGATTGTCCTTGGTGTCGATGTGCCCGGCTATGCGTCGGTGCTGTCGCTGCTGCTGTTCTTCGGCGGGCTGCAGCTGATCGGGCTGGGCGTGCTGGGCGAGTACATCGGCCGCATCTACGATGAATCGAAGGCGCGCCCGATCTACCTGGTGAAGCGCCGCTATCAGGACCGCCGGCCGCAAGGGCGCTTCGGCAGCGGCGGTCGGGTGATCTCGATCGCGGCGGGCGGCAAGCGGCAGTAAGTTTTTCCGGGGGATTTCTCCAAGGGGTGGGGCGCCGCCCGGTCCAGTCAGGATCGGGCGGCGTTGTTTTGATGGCGCGCCACGATCAGCGCAAGCAGGCCGGCCAGCACGAAGGGGGTGATCTGCGGCATGCCACCGATCACCAGCGGGCTCATCGCCTGCGCCGGTACCAGCCACGTGATCGCCAGCAGCAGGCGCTCCCACGCACGGCTGCCATGCCGGACCATGTCCACGCACAGCAGCGCCAGCGGTATCGCCAGCCAGGCCAGATCGTAGTAGATCAGATAGGGCTGGACGATCAGCGTGCCGACCACCAATGCCGACGCACCCAGCGCAAGCCGCGCCCGGCCACACCACATCCACACGCATGCCGCCACCGCGCACAGCGCCACGGCGGCATGTACGGCGTAGGCCAGCGGCACGTCGATGCCGGCCACGCGCAACATGCCGAAGATCGTCGGTGCGCCACGCAGGATGCCGCTGTTGACCGCCACCGCCTCGCGGAACATCGCCATGCTGCGGAAGAACGCCGGATAGACGTCCACGCCTAACGCAGCGGTGGTCAGGCCGACGAACAGCGCCGTACCGCCTGCCGCCGCAGCAAACGCCACCCAGCGTCGCTCGCACAGCAGCATCAGCGGAAACAGCACGCCGAGTTGCGGCTTGACGCACAGCAGCGCGATGCAGGCGCCGGCGGCAATCGGATGGCGGCGCAGCAGCCAGAGTGCCCCGCCGGCGGCCACGGCGGTGAACAGCGAGTTCTGGCCCGCGATCAGCGCCACCCAGACGCCGGGGAAGGCCAGTGCCGGCACGAACCAGTAGCGGTGTATCTGGCCAATCACGGTACGCAGGTAGCCCAGGTACACCGCGATGCCGGCCAGCGAGAACAGCACCAGCGCCAGCCCGAACGGCAGCAGGGCCAGTGGATAGATCAGCAGCAGGAATGTCGGCGGATAGGCGAACGGGCCGAAGGTGTTCTGCAGTAGCGGGCGCTCGGCGGCGCGCAGCAGTTCCCAGTCATAGGCGGCCGGTGCGCCATGCAGGTGCGCGAGCGAGGACGCGCACCAGTACACCACGAAATCCCAGCCCATCCCCGGCACGGTTGGATTGGCGAGGATCGCGTGGCTGTACCACCATGCGCCAATCACGATGCACTCCAGGACCAGCAAGGTGGCCGCATAGAGGCAGATCCGTCCGGGCGTCAGCCAGCGGGCGGGTCGCGTGCCGCCGTGTGTCGCGGGCGTGGGTATGTCGGTAGCCGCTGGCATGGGGGCTCCTCTTGATGGGCCGGTCCGGCCCGATGGAAGTGAGGGCCGGCCCGGCTAGCGATACGTCCAGGCCCGGTGCAATACGAAGGTGACGGCCGGGACCACCGACAGGATCACGGCCAGGCCAGCCCAGTAGCCGAGCCCCAGCGCCTGCGCGCCGGCCGATATGGCAAGCGTCAGGCCCAGGCCCAGCAGCGATACGATCAGAAAACGCACGTAGCTGTCGCGCGAGGGCGTGGCGCCGAAGCTCCACAGCGTGTTGAGCAGGTACGACGCGATATTGGCGACGACGAACGCCACGCCGTTGGCGCTCACCTGCGACGCATGCAGCAGGTAGATCAGCGGCGTGGCCACCGCCACGTGAATGCCCGTGGCGATGACGCCCGATACGCCGAAGCGAACCAGCCGCACGAAGGTGTCCCGCGACGGCATGCGCTGCCAGATCGTGGGCCTGTCCGGCGTCTGGCCTGGCGCGCCGCTGTCGCGCAGGCGGGATGGAGACTGGGCGTGCTGCATGGTGGGGCTCCGCGTCGGCTGCCGGCTGATCCGCTGATCGGCTGATCTGGTCAGTTCAGTTCTGGACGCAGACCAGCCCCACGTTGCCCTTGCGCACCTGCAGCTTGTAGTCGCGCATGAGCCGGAACAGCGTGACGCGCGAGATGCCAAGCTCGGCCGCCACGTCGATCAGGCGCTCGTGGTGCCGTTGCAGGGCTTCGACAATCGCGTTCTGTTCGGCCGTTTCCCGAATGGCCGCCAGCGTGAGCGGCTTGGTCTCCACGGGCGCGCCGAGTTCGAGATCGGACGGCTGGATCACGCCGTTCTCGCACATGGCGGCGGCCAGCCGAATGCGGTTCAGCAGTTCGCGCACATTGCCCGGCCAGGAGTGGGCGGTGATGGCGCGCAAGGCCAGCGGCGAAAAGCCGCGGATATGCTCGGGCGAATCCTTGCGCACGGTCTCCAGGATATGTTCGGCCAGCAGCAGCACATCGGAGCCGCGTTCGCGCAGCGGCGGCTGCTTGACGCGCAGCACGCACAGGCGGTGATACAGGTCGCCACGGAACCGCTCGGCCGCCACGGCCGCTTCGAGGTCGACGTGCGTGGCCGAGATGACCCGGACATCGACCGCCACCGATTCGGTGCCGCCCAGCCGTTCGATCCGTCCGGTTTCCAGGAAGCGCAGCAGGCTGGTCTGGCTTTCCAGGGGCATGTCGCCGATTTCGTCGAGGAACAGCGTGCCGCCCTGCGCCATCTCGATCCGGCCGGGCTTGCGCTTGGTGGCGCCGGTGAAGGCGCCGCGCTCGTAGCCGAACAGTTCGGACATCAGCAGTGTGGGCGGAATGGCCGCGCAGTTGACCGCGACAAACGGCTGGCTGCCGCGGCGCGACGCACGGTGGATGGCCTGTGCCGCCAGTTCCTTGCCGGTGCCGGACTCGCCCGAGATCAGCACCGGCGTGTCCCACCTGGACACCTTGTCGATGCTGCGGTACAGGGCCTGCATGGCGTGGCATTCGCCGATGATGCCGTGCGGACGCGCCTCGGGCACTGCCGGCTGCTCGCGCCCCGGACGCAGGGCGGCCATGCCGACCGCGTGACCGAGCGCCCGGCTCAGATCGGCCGTGTTGAACGGCGCCGTGTAGTAGTCGATGAAGTACAGCGTCAGCAGCTTGCGCGTGGTGTCGGTCAGTGCGTCAGAGCTGCTGATCGCGCCGATCCAGCCGATGTGGCGCGCAGCCAGCCACGGCTCCATCAGCTCGATTTCGACGTCGCTGAAGCCGCTGTGGAAATCGAGCAGGCCCGCCGAGAACGGTCCGTCCAGCGGCAGAGCGGCCAGGTCCTCAAGGCTGTTGGCAAATACCAGCTTCCATCCCTGGCCGGACAGAAAGCGGCACAACGACGCATCGTGATGCCTGGACAGATACAGCAACGGGCGGTTGACGTAATAGCTCATGATTTCCCCAGCATTTTTTGTTTTTTCCAACTGCCGTGGCGACGAGTCAAATACGGACTCCACCACCTGGCTTGCGGGAGAAAGGAAACGTTGAATCGCTGGAGGCAAGCCCATCCGGCGCGGTTGCGCCTGGCCTTAGCGTAGCGGCGGTGATGCACGACCCGTGCCGCTGCTTCGTGATGAGTGTATTCCCCCGGTCCGGCTCTGAATTCGCCGATTCCCGTTTTCCCGCAAACTTTCCGGTCGGCCCGCCGGATACGCTGTTCACCCCATTCGGCCGCGTACAACAGAAGAAAAAACCCTGGGCATATATGTCGTGGCGGCAATCCGGCATGTTGCCCGGATGCCGCCACGCGGATTGGATCTGCACATCGCTGCGTCAGTCCATCACTGTTTGCGGGTTTGGCTCGCCTGGGAACGCTCCAGCTCCGCAAGACCGACCCGTCCCTGGAATCAGCCCGTTGATGGCAATATAGTCATCCATCGTTCGCATATGTTAAGTCGTTGATTTTTATTGTATTTTTTCATTGACTCAAAATTGCGGCCGCTTGCCGCGGCAAAAGTGTTCCATTTATGAAACTTTGGCCTCCGGCGGCGGGGTGGAGGGGGCCGCCATATCAGGGGAGCACCGCCCATCGGTGACAAACGCAGATATACCGCATGGCATCTTTCTCCCCTCGCAAGTGGGGGCAGGGAATGTCTCCGCCACTTCCCGGGAGGGCGAGCTGCGAGGGATATTTCCGTGGAAGGATGTCTCTCTTTTGATACTTGGGGTGGCAGTCCTTGCTGCGGCGCGGTCGGTTACCTTAATGAAAGCTGAAGAAACCGCTGGGGGGTTGAAAATCATTATCGATACTTGGCGTCCGCACGAGATGACATGCCGCTTCCCGTCCGTCATTTGGTCGAATTCTGCGGTTTGGCCTCGCCTGTACGGATGAGTTTGGAGGGGATTTGCACTTGACCTCCAACCCGCGCTCTAAATGGTTGCAAACGTGAAACAAGCGGTCAGCCAGTATGCGCAGTCTGTTTCACTGCTGTAGTTCCTCTGCAGGCGCAATGCCGGCAATCTGCTCCTTGAGCCACGCGTGAAAGCGATGGATGGCCTTTTCGCGCGGATTCCCTTCGCGCCACGTCACCCAGTAATGCAGGCTCGACGGGATACGCGTGGTGCCGATCTGCACCAGCTGGCCGCTGGCCAGGTAGTCCTGCGCCAGTTGCGCCCGGGCCGTGGCCACCCCCAGCCCGGCGACTGCCGATTGCAACATCAGCCCGGCGTCCTGGAAGATCGGGCCCCGCTCGGGTTCCTCGGGCGGCAGCCCGGCCATCAGCAGCCAGTCGCGCCACGGGCGCAGCGCAAAGCGCAGCATGGGCAGCCGGGGCAGATCGGCCACGGTAAAGCCGGGATACCTGGCCAGCAGGGCCGGGCTGGCCACGGCAATCACATGGTCTTCAATCAGGTTGTGGCACTCGAAGCCGGGCAGGTCCACGCGCTGGTGCCAGATGCCGACATCGACCGAATACGGATCGGGGGGCGAAATCTCCGCATGCAGGCGCAGATGCAAATCCAGTTCTGGTGCCTGCGCATGCAGGCTCGGCAGCCGCCGGATCAGCCAGGCGTTGGCCAGGTCGGCCATGACGCTGACCTGCAGCCGGACCACGGGCGGGGTCGCCACGTCGCTGGCCTCGCGCAGGGCCACTTCCAGCTGGTCCAGCGCGCCGCGCACCTGTTCTGCCAGCCGGGCGCCGGCGCTGGTGGGCGTCATCGTCAGCCCGGTGCGCCGGAACAGCTTGGTGCCGAGGTTGTCTTCCAGCGCGCGGATGTGATGGCTGATGGCACTGTGCGTCAGCGCCAGTTCTTCGGCGGCACGCGAGAAGCTGCGGTGCCGCGCGGCGGCTTCCAGCGCGCGCAGCGCCTGGAGCGGGGGCAGGTGAGGGGGGCGACTGTTGACCATGGCGGGGCGGAATGTCGTCAAATTCTACTCACAATTGCCGCGGGTATCTTTCGCTGGTCTTGCACCAAGCTGGTGATCACAATGCAGGGCATGAACACTTCCACCGCTCATCCCACCCGACCGGCTGCCGCCGCGGCGCAACCCAATCATGCCGCGCCGGCGCGCTGGCGTGTCCTGGCGTTCTTTTCGCTCGGATTTCTGGTGTCGTACATCTTCCGTGGCGTGAACCTCGGTTTCGCGCCGTTCCTGACGCGCGAGCTGGGGCTGACCGCCGGCGACCTGGGCTTGCTGACGAGCTTCTACTTCCTTGGCTTCGCCTGCGCGCAACTGCCCGCCGGCATCCTGCTGGACCGTTTCGGCCCGCGCCGCACCGAGGCTGCGCTGCTGATGCTGGCCGTGGCCGGATCGCTGGTGTTTGCCTGGGCGCCGGGCATGGTCGGGCTGGCCGTGGGCCGTGCGATGATCGGCGTTGGGGTGTCGGTGTGCCTGGGCGCCGCCATCCAGGCGCTGTCGATGTGGTTTCCGCTATCGCGCATGCCGCTGCTGAACGGGCTGGTGATGGCCATTGGCGGGCTGGGCGCCGTGGTGGTGGGCGCCCCGCTGTCGTGGCTGCTGTCCTGGACGGACTGGCGCACGCTCAGCGCCGGCCTGGCCGCGATTTCGTTCGGCATGGCCGTCTTGCTCTGGTTTGGGGTGCCCGACGTCAAGCGCGTCGGCAAGGAAAGCTTTGCCGAGCAGCTGCGCGGTACGCGGACGATCCTGAGCAGCGAACGCTTCTGGCGCGTGGTGCCGCTGACCCTGCTGAACCAGGGCATCTTCCTGGCCGTGCAGACGCTGTGGGTCAGCGCCTATATGCGCGACGTACAGGGCTTGACCGCGGGCGCGGGCGCGCGGCTGGTGTCGGTGATCGGTATCGCGATGATGGCCGGCTGCGTGGGCGCAGGCTGGGCGGCCCGCCATCTGGAGCGGCGCGGCATCAGCCTATATGCCTTCGCCGGTTTCGGCATGATCGGCTTTATCGTGATCCAGCTACTGCTGATGGCCCGCCTGCCGTTTATCCCGCTTGCCGTGCTGTGGGGTGCCTATGGGGTGTTCGGCTCCAGCGGCATCCTGACCTACGCGCTGCTGGCCCGGCGCTTTCCCGATGCGCTGATCGGCCGCGCCACCACGGCCATGACGCTGACCGTGTTCCTGGCCACCTTCGTGTTCCAGGTCGGCATCGGCTTCGTGCTCGATTTCTTTCCGGCCACGGGCGGCCACTATCCGGCGGCGGCCCATCTGTGGGTCTGGGCCGGACTGGTGGCGGTCCAGGTGCTGGCGGCGATCTGGTATCTGATGGAGAAACAGCCCTAGGATGCCGTCAGGGCCGTGGCGGCGCGCCCGGTCACAGAACGATGGGCCGGTCGTCGAGTTCGTTGGGGTTGCGCCCGCCGTGGGTGGGAAAATGCGTGGTCAGCAGCGCGTGGATCTGCGCGATGGCGTCCAGCACGGGCTTGACCGACAGGTCGCTGGCCAGCCCTTGCGCCAGTTGAGCGCAGATCTGCTGCCATTGCCGGGACGTGACGCAGGCGTCGATGCCGCGATCGGCCAGCAGTTCCACGGCATGGTCGGCCAGATTGATATACAACAGCACGCCCGTATGGTCCTCGGTATTCCAGACCTCCAGCGCGCCAAATAGCGCCCGCGCGCGTTCGCGCGCCGAAGTGCCGCGCCACGCCAGCGCCAGCGGCAGGCTGGCTTCGATCACCACGCGCACTTCGCCACGGTGATGCTGCTCGCCCTTGTGCACGGCCACCTGGAGCTGATGGCGCGCTTCGTCGGGAAACGCCTTGCGGGCCGTGCCGGGGCCGGTGGCCAGATGGCGCAGGACGCGCCTGAGCGACCGCCTGGACGCGGGGTGCGACGCCTGGGGTTTGTGCATCGGATCTTCGTTACCCACGATTAGCCACCGTATCCACCGTTACCAGTTGCCGGACGCGCCGCCGCCGTCGAAGCCGCCGCCCCCGCCGCCGCCAAAGCCGCCACCGCCCCCGCTCCCGCCGCCAAAGCCGCCGCCGCCAAAGCCGCCGCCGCCGTTACCCCAGTGGCGTCCGATCTCGTAGCCCGTCATGCCGCCCAGTCCGCCGGCCGTGCCGGTGGGCCAGCCGCGCCGGCCCGTCACCACGTGCGGACTGCCGCCGCGCCGCAGCATGGCCGACAGGAAGAAGAACACGATGATGGCCAGCGGAAACAGCACCGGCAGCCAGTCGCCGATATCGACATTGCCCTGCGGCTTGCGGCGGTCCGGCGCGGCCAGCCCTTCCTTGTCGATGGCGGCCTGGATGGCCGAGATGCCGGCGGCCAGCCCGCCATAGAAATCGTTCTGGCGGAAATGCGGCGCCATCACGTCACGCAGGATGCGGCCGGACATGGCGTCGGTCAGCGACCCCTGCACACCGCGGCCGGCCTCGATGCGCATCTTGCGCAGGCCGGGCGGATTGTCCTTGGCGACGATCACGATCACGCCGTCGTCGATGCCCTTGCGGCCCGCGCGCCACGCTTCCGCCACGCGGATGCTGTAGGCGTCGATGGTCTCGGGGTCGGTGGTGGGCAGCATCAGCACGAAGATCTGGCTCCCGCGCTGCTGCTCGTATTCGGCCAGCACGTTTTCCAGCGCGTTGCGCTGATCGGCGCTCAGGGTGCCGGTCAGGTCGGTCACGCGCGCGTTCAGCGGCGGCACGGCCACGAAGCCGTCGGCGGCCCGGGCCGGCGCCGCCAGCACGATGGCCAGCACCCATGCCAGGAACGAGAGCGTGACCGGTCTTCGCATGATGGCCTTTCGGGTTTCGCGTTTCAGAGCCGGGCGCTCAGAACTTCACGGCCGGCGGGGTGGAAATGGCTTTCTCGTTTTCCACGGTGAAAGATGGCTTGACCGGGTACTTGAAGACCATCGCCGTCACGTTGGTCGGAAAGCTGCGCGCCAGCACGTTGTAGTCCTGCACGGCGGCGATATATCGCTGCCGGGCTACGGTGATGCGGTTCTCGGTGCCTTCCAGCTGGCTCTGCAGGTCGCGGAACGACGCGTCGGCCTTCAGGTTCGGATAGTTCTCGGACACCGCCAGCAGCCGCGACAGCGCGTTGGTCAGCTGGCCCTGCGCCTGCTGGAAGCGGGCGAACGCTTCAGGGTCGTTCAGCGTTTCCGGCGTGACCTGGATGCTGGTGGCCTGCGCGCGGGCCTTGGTCACGGCTTCGAGCGTCTCGCGCTCGTGGCTGGCGTAGCCCTTTACGGTTGCCACCAGGTTCGGAATCAGGTCGGCGCGCCGCTGGTACTGGTTGACCACTTCGCCCCAGGCGGCCTTGACGGCCTCGTCTTTCTTCTGGAAATCGTTGTAGCCGCAGGCGGAAAGCAGGCTGGCCAGCAGGCCGAGCAGCAGCCAGCGGAACAGGGCGGGGGTGGTGGCAGGGGCGGTGACAGTGCGCATCAAGGGACTCCTCGATCTCCGGAATGGCAATTCTGCAGTGTAGCGCAGCGTGGTCAAGCCGCCGGGCAAAGTACGTGCCGCTTGACGTTGGTCGCTGCCGGGGAGGCACCGCTGGTGCGGGCGCTGTTCGCCACGGGTTTGCTCCCCTCTCCCGCAAGGCGGGAGAGGGGTTGGGGGAGAGGGCGGGCGAATCAGGCGCCGCCGGGCTGGATTCAACCGGCGGCTTCTTTCTGGTTCGGGGGTGTTAGCCCGCCTTGAACGCCTTTTCGGCGGCCTTGACCGTTGCGTCGATGATGGCGTCGTCGTGCTTTGCCGAGACAAAGCCGGCCTCGAAGGCCGACGGCGCCAGGTAGACGCCTTCGGCCAGCATGGCGTGGAAGAAGCGGTTGAAGCGGCCCACGTCGGCCTGGGTGACCTCCGCAAAGCTGGCCGGCACGGCGTTGGTGAAATAGAGGCCGAACATGCCGCCGATGGCATCGGCCGAGAACGGCACGCCGGCCGCGCGGGCGGCGGCGGTCAGGCCGTCGGTCAGCTTGCGCGTCTGCGTGGCCAGGCGGTCGTAGAAGCCCGGTGCCTGGATCAGCTTCAGCGTGGCCAGGCCCGCGGCCACGGCCAGCGGGTTGCCCGACAGCGTGCCGGCCTGGTAGACACCGCCCAGCGGCGCCAGCCTGGCCATGATGTCGCGCCGGCCGCCAAACGCCGCCGCCGGCATGCCGCCGCCGATGACCTTGCCCAGGCAGGTCATGTCCGGGGTGATGCCGTAGTGCGACTGCGCGCCGCCCAGCGCCACACGGAAGCCAGTCATCACTTCGTCGAAGATCAGCACACTGCCGTGTTCGCTGCACAGGTTGCGCATCGCATTCAGGAAGGCCTCGCTGGCGCGCACCAGGTTCATGTTGCCGGCCACGGGCTCGACGATGACCGCCGCGATCTCGCCCTTGTGGCGCGCGAACGCTTCTTCGAGCTGGGTCACGTTGTTGTACTCGAGCACCATCGTATGGCGCGTCACGTCGGCGGGCACGCCGGCCGACGACGGCGCGTTCTGCGTGGTATCGGCAAACGTCAGCAGGCCCGAGCCGGCCTTGACCAGCAGGCTGTCGGCGTGGCCGTGGTAGCAGCCCTCGAACTTGATGATCAGGTCCCGGCCCGTAAAGCCGCGCGCCAGGCGCAGCGCACTCATGGTGGCCTCGGTGCCCGACGACACCAGCCGCACCTGCTCGATCGACGGCACGAGCTTGCAGATTTCCTCGGCCATCACGATCTCGGCCTCGGTGGGGGCGCCGAACGAGAAGCTCTGCACGGCGGTCTCCTGCACGGCGCGCACCACGTCCGGGTGCGCGTGGCCGACGATCATCGGACCCCAGGAGCCGATGTAGTCGATGTACTGCTGGCCGTCGGCGTCCCACATGTACGCGCCCTCGGCACGGGTGATGAAGCGCGGCGTGCCGCCGACGGAACGGAAGGCGCGCACGGGCGAGTTGACGCCGCCGGGAATGGTCTGCTGGGCGCGGTCGAAGAGCTGCTGGTTACGGGACATGGGAATCTGGCCAAAAGAGAAGACTGGGTAAGACAGGCGTCCGGCCGGGGGCGGCTTGCTCGTGCCTCAAGCCGCGGTCTGCCCGAAATGCGGGCAATCCTGGCCGAAAGGGTGCCGTTCAGGCGGCATCTGCACGTCAAATTGCACGAACGCGGCGATATTGGGCCATTTGCGCAGGCCCATGGGTGGCGTCATCGGCGCCGATTGGGTACCATCATGCGCTGGATTTTAATGGAGACTGGCAAGAGCCTGCATATGGAATACAAGACTTGGATGTGCCTGATTTGTGGCTGGATCTATGACGAGGCCACCGGCGCGCCGGAAGACGGCATCGCCCCGGGTACCAAATGGGAGGACGTGCCCATCAACTGGACCTGCCCGGAATGCGGGGCACGCAAGGAAGATTTCGAGATGGTGGCCATCTGAGGCCTGTCGTCCGGAAATGGCCGTGCGTCGCGCCAAAGCGACAGAACGGCCCGTGGCAGCGGGGTGTCCGGATTGACGGCCCCCCCACGAGTTGTCACACTCTGCGGCAAAACTGAACATCCGTCCGGCCGCGCCCCACTGGCAGGCTGAAGACGGGGTGCCGCGGCACTAGAACATGGCAGTAACGGGCAGGCGCGGACAAGAAGCGCGCCGCCACCGGCCGGGTTGCCGGGTATTTTTTTGACTGGGAATTGGAAAATCGGGGGCCGCCGGCCAGCCATTCATGGCGCCGTGCGGAAGTTCTCAAGTGAATGCCTACGCCTGTTGTGTCGCGCAGGACGTGGGTCGCGGGAACAAGATGCGGGTCACTCAAACAGAACAAGACACGTCTGTCGATGGGGTCAACGCCGGCGCCACCGCCGGTGCCAGCGAGGCATCCACAGCGCGCAAGGCCGCTGTGAAGGTGCTCGTGATCGACGACTCCAGCACCATCCGCCGGACGGCGGAGATCTTTCTGACGCAGGCAGGCTTCCAGGTCATGCTGGCCGAGGACGGCTTCGAGGCGCTTGCCAAGGTGGGCGACCTCCATCCGGACGTCATCTTCTGCGACATCCTCATGCCGCGGCTCGATGGCTACCAGACCTGCTCCCTGATCAAGAAAAGCCCACGCTTCCATGCCATCCCCGTGATCATGCTGTCGTCCCGCGACGGCGTGTTCGACCGCTCGCGCGGCAAGCTCGTCGGCGCGCACAACCATCTGGCCAAGCCGTTTTCCCGCGAAGCCCTGCTGCAGGCGGTGCAGACCTGCCTGGCGGGCTGCGTGCCGGAAGAGGGTGCGGCCGTGGCGGCATGATGCATGCCGCCCGAAGTATCCAGGAATGAAACAATGACCATCAGCAAAATCCTTATCGTCGACGATTCGCCCACCGAAGCCCTGTTCATGTCCGACCTGCTCGGCAAGAAGGGTTTCAAGGTCTCAGTGGCCGGCAACAGCGAACAGGCCATGACGCGCCTCGAGGCGGAAACCTTCGACCTGATCCTGATGGATGTGGTGATGCCGGGCCAGAACGGCTACCAGGCCACCCGCGCGATCAAGCGCGACGACCGTTTCAAGGACATCCCCGTGATCATGTGCACCAGCAAGGGCCTGGAGACGGACCGCATCTGGGGCATTCGCCAGGGCGCATCCGACTACATCGTCAAGCCGGTGGACGGCGAGGAACTGCTTTCGAAGATCGCCGCGCTGGCGCACTGAGCGCCGCGGCAGCCTAGGGGCCCGAGTGGGCGCGGGCGTCCTGGGACGCCGGCGGTGCCCGCACGGCCATGACAACTGGTCTCACCACTGGTTTCCAGGTTTCACTGGTATCCGATCATGAACGCGCCGCGCCAAGACATCCGAACCCGCCAGACTCGTCAGACCCGCCTGCATGACTATCAGGCCATGCTGGCACGGCGCCTGCGCGAGGCGCGCAACCTGCCCGCCGTCGACAGCTACCTGGGCGTGCTGGTGGGCCAGCGCAACTGGCTGCTGCCGCTGATGGATACCGGCGAGGTGCTGGAAATGCGCGCGCCGGCGCCCGTGCCGCTGACGCAGCCGTGGTATCGCGGCCTGGTCAACGCGCGGGGCAACCTGCTGGGCGTGATCGATTTCGGCATGTTCTGCGGCGACGGTCCGACCCCGGTGCAGCCGGGCAGCAAGATCGTGGTGCTGTCGCGCCATGTCGAACGCGCCTGCGGCATCATCGCCACGCGCGTGGTGGGGCTGCGGCACGCCGTGGACCTGACGCCGGCTGGTGGCGCCGAACCCGAAGCCTGGCGCGGTGCCGCCTTTGCGGACCGGGACGGGCGCGACTGGCAGGTGCTGGACATCCGCCAGTTGCTGGACGCGCCCGCCTTCCTGCAGGCCGGCCGCGATGCGGCCTGAGGCCTGACGTCCGGGCGCAAGAACCAAACAGAAAACGAACGAACAGAGGGTTGCCATGGGAATCAAGAAGATCAGCCTGGGCCGTCGCACCGCTACCGCCGGTGCCGCTGCCGACGCGGCGGCGCCGCGCGCATCGGTATTCGCCAAGGCCGGCGCGGGCAAGGGCGGCGCGGGCCAGACGCCGGTGGAGAGGATGTCGGGCTGGCTGACGCGCATGCCGTTCTCTTCCCAGCAACGGTTGCTGACCGGCGGCGTGGTGGCGTCGCTGCTGGCGCTGCTGGCATCGGTCTATCTTGATAACCGCCAGGCCAACAACGGCGCGGCGCAGATCGAGATCGCCGGTAACATGCTGATGCACTCGCAGCGTCTGGGTAAAGCGGTGCCGGTGGCGCTGCTCGGCAATGCGCAGGCGTTCACGCAGCTGCGCCAGTCCAAGGAACAGCTGACCGCCGACTTGCTGGCGCTGCAGAACGGCAGCGACGAAAAGCACGTGCGCGCCACGTCGGGCCCGGCCGAGCCGCTGCTCGAAAAGGCGTTCGGATCGTGGAAGCGATCGGAAAAGAGCGCGGCCGACGTGCTGGCCCAGCAGCCCATCCTGACCACGATCGGCCAGACGCTGCAGATCTTCAACGCGTCGAACCCCGAACTGCTCGAAGCGGCCGAACAGGTGGCCGCCATCAAGCTGCAGGCCGGGTCGAATACCCGCGAGGTGGCCGCTTCCGCGCAGCTGGTGATGCTGACGCAGCGCCTGGGTAAAAACCTGAACGAGTTCCTCTCGGGCGAAGGCGTCAACCCCGAAACCGCGTTCCTGCTGGGCAAGGACACCAACACCTTCCGCGAAACGCTGGACGGGCTGACCAATGGCTCCGAAGCCCTGCGCCTGGCGCCGGCCACCGACGCCGAGACGCGCAACTACCTGCAGCAGCTGTCGCAGCGGTTCGAGGCAGTGCAGAAGACCACGCAGACCATCCTGCAGAACCTGCCGGGCCTGATTGCCGCCAAGCGCGCGCAGCAGCAGATCTTCAACGACAACGAGGCGCTGCGCGCCGAGCTGGCCGAACTGCAGACGTCGTACGCCGAAGGGGCGCGGTTCCGCCCGTGGACGTTTGGCGCGATGGTGGTGTCGGCCGTGGCCACGCTGCTGTGCCTGGCCGGGCTGGCGGCGCTGTACCTGCGCGATTCGCGCGCGCGTGCGCTGGAAGCGGAAGCGCGCGAGCGTGAAGCCGAAGCGCGCCGCCTGGAGGAAAAGCGCAACAACGACGCCACCCAGAAGGCCATTCTGCAGCTGATGAACGAGCTGCAGGACATCGCCGACGGCGACCTGACGCGCCAGGCCACCGTGACCGAGGACATCACCGGCGCCATCGCCGATTCGGTGAACTACACGGTGGAAGAACTGAAAGAGCTGGTGGGCCGCGTGCAGCAGACCGCCGGGCAGGTGCAGCACGCTTCGTCGCAGGTGCAGGACACCTCGGTGCAGCTGGCGGCCACGACCGAAGAGCAGTCGCGCCAGATCCGGCAGACCGGCGAGTCGGTGGTGGAGATGGCGGACCGCATCACGCAGGTATCGCGCGGCGCGGCCGAATCCGCGAACGTGGCGCGTGCGTCGCTGTCGGCGGCCGAACAGGGCCAGCAGGCGGTGCAGAACGCGATCGCGGGCATGAACGACATTCGCGACCAGATTCAGGAAACCTCGAAGCGCATCAAGCGCCTGGGCGAATCGTCGCAGGAGATTGGTGAAATCGTCGAGCTGATCTCGGACATTACCGAACAGACCAACGTGCTGGCACTGAACGCCGCCATCCAGGCGGCTTCGGCAGGCGAAGCGGGTCGCGGCTTCTCGGTGGTGGCGGAAGAAGTGCAGCGCCTGGCCGAACGCTCGGGCGAGGCCACCAAGCAGATTGGCGCGCTGATCCGCACGATCCAGACCGACACGCAGGACGCCGTGCACGCCATGGAGCAGAGCACGGCGGGCGTGGTGGAAGGGGCGCGGCTGTCGGACAACGCCGGCGCCGCACTGGTGGAGATCGGACGCGTGTCTCGCCAGCTGGCCGAGCTGATCGAACAGATCGCGCAGACCACGTCGCACGAGGCGAGCCTGGCCACCAACGTGGCCCATCACATCGAAGGCATCCTGCAGGTGACCGCCCAGACGACGGCCGGCACGCGCCACACCGCCACGTCGGTGCGCCAGCTGACCGCGCTGACCGAAGAACTGCGTAACTCGGTGTCGCGATTCAAGATCGCCTGACGCCCGCCCGTACGTTGACGGCCGCACCGGAACTGGTCATGTCCCTGAATTCCATCCTTACCAGCGACGAGGCCGCCATGGCCGCGTCGCAACCGCATGCCACGCCGGATACGGCCGCAGCCGGGGTGCCGGCTGCCCCGCAGCGCGACCTCTCGGTGCTGGCCTGGCTCGCGCCAAGCCTGCGCACCGCGCTGGACGACGCCGCCAGCGAGCTGGGCCACTATGTCGACGAGATCCGGCAAACGCCGGAAGCACTGGGCGCCCGCGACACCACGTCGCTGCGCCTGGCCGGCCAGCACCTGCACCAGGCCGCCGGCGCCGTGCACATCGTCGGCCTGCGCGGGGTGGATGCCTATTGCCAGGCGCTGCGCCGCCTGCTGGAAGCCGTCGATGCCGGCACCGTGGCCGCCGACGCCGCCATGCTGGCGGTGTTCCGCACCGGCGTGCAGGCCCTGGCCGAATACGTCGACGACCTGATGACGGGCGATGCGGAAGACCCGCTGCGCCTGTTCCAGCCCTATGCCGCCGCGCTCTCGATGATGAAGGAAGAGCGCGTGCATCCGGCCGACCTGTGGCTGGACGAGCTGCAGATGCTGCCCGGCATCTTGCTGCCCACGCGCTCGGCGTCCGCCGTGACGCGCGCGCGCCAGCGGTTCGAGGCCGCGTTGCTGAAGGCGCTGCGCCTGCCCACGCCGTGCACCGAAACGTCGCTGCTGCGCGAGGCCTGGCTGCCGCTGCAGTCGGTGCTCGACGATGTGCGCAACCACGAGCAGGACGCGCGCCGCACCACCGACACGCCCGACCGCGGCATCTGGCACACGCTGGCGTTGGTGTTCCGCGCGCTGGCCCACGGCCTGCTGCCGTCCGACCTGCTGGCCAAGCGTTTTGCCGCCCGCACCCACCTGCTGGTGCGCCAGTACCTGCAGGGCCAGGTGCGCGTGCCGCAGGCGCTGCTCAACGACGCCGTCTTCCTGCTGGTCAGCACCGGCCTGACCCCCGACGGCCCCGAGGACACCACGCCGCCCGTGGTGCAGGCCGCCGTGCAGGTACTGCGCGTCGATATCGCACGCAGCCTGCAGGCGTACCGGGTAGACCCGGCGCACGTGGTGGCGCGGGCCGATTACCGGCAACGCTACTACGGCTGGCTCGATCCGATCGATACCCGCAACCTGCAGCATGCCGCCACCGCCATCGAGCGGGCCGCCGCCGACGACCAGTCGGGCTGGGAGCTTGCGCTGGCGTCGCTGGCCGAGGCCGCCATGCCGCTGGCGCAGCCGGCGCTGCAGCAATGCCTGACCGCCGCCGCCGCGTACGCGGGCCAGCGGCCGGCGGGCGATGCGCTGGGCCGTGGCGGCGTGGCGCTGTTCCTGTCGCGCGCGCTGGCCATGCCGTGGCGCGTCCACGGCAAGTCCGGCCACGCATCGGCGGCCGAATTCGCCGCGCGCTGCGAGGCGCTGGCCGCCTGCCTGGCCGACGCCGAGGCGGAAGCGCCCGCCTGGCTGGCCGAACTGGTGCAGTCCGCCTGCGCCCAGGCGCAGCGCACCGAAGCCGTGGCGCAGGTGCGTGCCCAGCTGGACAGCGGCGAATCGTGGCTCGATACCTATGACCGCAATGCGGCACGGGCCGATGCGGGCAATGCCCTGGACGATGCCGCACAGGCCTTTGGCGCGCTGCTGGCCTCGGTCGAACGCATCCACGGCAGCGCCGCGCTGCCCGAGGGCATCGACGTCGAGACCGAAGCTGCGCTGGCGTCGGTGCGCTCGGTGCTGCAGCGCCTTGGCGTGCTGCGTGAGACCACCGACCACGCCGCGCGTATCGGGCAGCTGTCGGATATCGCTGCCGAACTGGGCGCGGTCCATGCGTTTGCCGACCTGCTCGAATTTGGCCGCAAGCAGAACGATGCCGACAGCGACGATCCGTTCGCGCTGCACACGCAACGCCAGGACGCCGCCCCGCAAGGCGCGCTGGGCGCGGCGCGCAGTGCCGCGATGGATGCCATCCGCGTGACGGCGACTGCGGATGCTCCCGAGATTCAGCGGCTGCGCGCCGCGCTGCAGGCGGTGGCCGACCAGGCTGCCATTGACGACGATGCCGCGCTGCGCCGCCAGGCCAGCGAGGCCACCACGCAGCTGCACGCCTGGCTGGCCGGCAGCGAATCGGCTGCCGAGCGCATGGTGGTGGCGCTGGCCGATCCGTTGCCTGCCGCCGTCGCGCCGGTGGCGGCCGCGCCCGCTGCGTCGATGCCGTCCGATGCCGCCGCGATCGACGCCGAACTGCTGGAAATCTTCCTGTCCGAAGCCGAAGAGGTGCTGGGCAATATCGCCACCGACCTGGCCGGCGGCCTGGACGCCCTGCGCGATGCCGACGTGCTGAGCCGTCTGCGCCGCGCCTTCCATACGCTCAAGGGATCGAGCCGCATGGTCGGCCTGAACCGCTACGGCGAAGCCGCATGGGCCGTCGAGCAGGTGATGAACCTGTGGATTGCCGAGGCGCGCGAGCCGGTGCCCGCACTGCCCGCCTTGCTGCAACAGGCGCACGACCTGCTGCGCGAATGGGCGCTGGCCCTGCTTGAGGACCCGTCGACGCTGCGCGAGATCGATCCGCTGGTGGATGCCGCGCAGGCGCTGCGCCAGCCGGGCGGCGTGGCAAAGGACGCGGCCGAGGCCGATCCGTTCGGCTCGATCGATTCACTCGATGCGCTACTGGCGCAGGCCTCGGTACCGGCGCCATCGGTGGACACGCGATCCACGTCCGCCGAGTCTGCGGACGTGTCCGATGGCATCGATATGACCGAGCCCGCCGGAACCGACGCGGAGACGACCGCGCTGGGTGGCGCCGACGAGGCCGCGCCGGCCGACGACAACGTGCTGCCGTTCCGGCTGTCCGGCGGGCTGGCCGACGAGGACGAGGGCTACAAGGTCATCGGTCCGGTTCGCATCGGCCTGGCGCTGTACAACGTGTACCTGCAGGAGGCCGACGACCTGCTGCGCCAGTTCGCCACGGACCTGTCCGAGTGGCGGCACGAGAACCATCCGTGTCCGAGCGAGCTGGCAATGCGCGTGGCGCACACGCTGCAGGGCAGCGCATCGACGGTCGGGCTGGAGCCGGTACGCGAGATTGCCGAGGCGCTTGAACATCTGCTGTTGCTGCTGGGCCGCCATCCAGTGGTCATGCATCCGGCCGACTTCCGCCTGCTTGACATGGCCGTCGACCGCCTGCGCGCGATGCTGCATCAGTTTGCCGCCGGTATCTGGCCCGATGCCGATGCCTCGCTGTGCCGCGACCTGAACGATTTCGGCGAGCGCGCGCTGGTGCGTCCGCGCGCCGCGCTGCCGGCCGCCCAGTCCACCGGGCAGGAAGGCTCGGTGTCGCAACTGTTCGGCCAGAATTCGACGACGCCGCTGCCCGAGATCGACGCCGACGCGCAGGCGCCGGAGGCGGAACTGCCGCCCGTGAAGCTGACGCCGATCACGTCGCTGCCGCCGGTGTCGGCGCCGGCGGGCCCGGTACTGACACCCGTCACCCCGGTGCAGGATGCCGTGGTGATTTCGCTGCCGACCGCGCCGCGCCATGATTCGATCGCCGTGGCGCACGTCACGCCGCATGCCCCCGACGCGCCCGACATGGCCGGTGTGCCGCCCGAGGACACCTCGACCGACGCATCGGCGCTGGACCCTGCGCTGGTCGAGATCTTCCTGGAAGAAGCCCATGGCGCGCTGCCCGATCTCGGCAAGCTGGTGCGTACGTGGGAAGCCTCGCCCGACGACGCGCAGCACGGCGGCCTGATCCTGCGCGGCCTGCACACGCTGAAGGGCAGTGCGCGCATGGCCGGGGCCATGGCGCTGGGCCAGGCGGCCCACGAAATGGAAACGCTGCTCGAAGCCAGCGTGCGCGGCCAGCGCGTGTCGCCGGAGCTGTTCGGCAAGCTGTACGCGTGGTATGACCGCATCCTGGCGCACGTGGACGCGCTGCAGAACGGCCGCCTGCTGCCGGTGGACGATGCCGACGTGGTCAACGGCCTGGTCGCCGCGCCTGCCGGCCCCGCCGCGCTGGCGACGCCGGAGGCATCCGGCCATGCGGCGACGCAAAGCGCGCCGCAGCACGCGGTCGCCCCGGTGGCGTCGCTGACGCCGGCCACCCCGGCCGCCTTGCCGACCGACGCCGACCGCCAGCGCGCACTGGTGCGCGTGCAGGCCCGCGCGCTGGACACGCTGATCAACGACGCTGGCGAAGTGAGCGCGACGCGCGCCCGCCTGGACAGCGAACTGGAAGCATTGCGCAGCTATCTGGGCGAACTGAACGACAACGTCGCGCGTCTGCGCATGCAGCTGCGCGAGATCGAAATCCAGGCCGAAACGCAGATGGCGTCGCGGATCGCCGACCAGCAGCACAACCAGGAATTCGATCCGCTGGAATTTGACCGCTTCACGCGCTTCCAGGAGCTGACGCGGATGATGGCCGAGTCGGTCAACGACGTGGCCACCGTGGAGCAGAACCTGCAGCGCGGCTTCGACCGCGCGTCGGGCGACCTGGCGGCGCAGGCGCGGCTGACGCGTGGCCTGCAGCGCGGCCTGATGCAGGCGCGCATGGTGCAGTTCGATGCGCTGGCCGAACGTCTGTACCGCGTGGCACGCCAGTCGGCCACCGAGACGGGCAAGGAAGTGCGCCTGCTGATCAAGGGCGGCACCGTGGAAATCGACCGCTCGGTGCTGGACCGCATGGCCGGGCCGATCGAGCACCTGATCCGCAACGCCGTGGTCCATGGCATCGAGCCGGCCGACGTGCGGCGAGCGGCGGGCAAGTCCGCCACCGGCGCGCTGACGCTGGAAGTGCAGCAGGAAGGCAACGAGGTGGTGCTGACGTTCTTCGACGACGGCGGCGGCCTGAACCTGTCGCGCATCCGCGAGCGTGCCGTGGCGCGCCAGCTGATGGCCCCCGACGAAGACGCCAGCGAGGCCCGCCTGACCGAAATGATCTTCGCGCCGGGCTTCTCGACTGCCGACGCGGTGTCCGAACTGGCTGGCCGTGGCGTCGGGATGGACGTGGTGCGGGCCGAAACGGTGGCACTGGGCGGCCGTATCACGCTGTCGACCGAAGCCGGCCGTGGCACCAGCTTCACGGTGCACCTGCCGCTGACCACGGCGATCACGCAGGTGCTGCTGGTGTCGCTGGGCGGACGCCTGTTCGCCATGCCGAGCGGCATGATCGACCAGGTCCACCAGTTGCGCGAGAAGCCGCTGCTGGAGGCCTACAACGCCGGGCGCTTCAGCGCGGCCGGCATCGAGGTGCCGTTCTTCTACTTTGGCGCGCTGCTGGAGGAAGCCGCCGGCATGGCGTCGGGCCGCAAGTATTCCCCCGTGGTGGTGGTGCGCTCGGGTGCCGAGCGCGTGGCCGTGCACGTGGACGACGTGCTGGGCAACCGCGAAGTGGTGGTGAAGCACATCGGCCCGCATCTGGCCCGGATGGAAGGCATTGCCGGCGCGACCACGCTGGGCGATGGCGAGATCGTGCTGATCTACAACCCGGTGGTGCTGGCCCAGCGTTGGGAGCGCGAGCGCGGCGCCACGGCGCCGGCCAGGCCGGTGCTGGCCGCGCTGCAACACGGCGGCCAGACCGGCGCGGTGGCCGAGTTCGTCGACGCTGGCGCGGCGGTGCCCGTGCCGGGGCTGATGACGCAGCCGACCGTGATGGTGGTGGACGATTCGCTGACCGTGCGCAAGGCCAGCCAGCGCCTGCTCACGCGCGCCGGCTACCAGGTGGTGCTGGCACGCGATGGCGTGGACGCGCTGCGCCAGCTGCAGGAAGTGATGCCCGACGCGATGCTGGTCGACATCGAGATGCCGAACATGGATGGCTTCGACCTGACGCGCAACGTGCGGGCCGATGCCCGCACCAGCCGCATGCCGCTGGTCATGATCACGTCGCGTACGGCGGAGAAGCATCGCCGCTATGCGGCCGAGATCGGCGTGAACGTCTACCTGGGCAAGCCGTTCAACGAAGACGAACTGCTGCGCACGCTGCAGCAGCTGATCGGCGACAAGGCCGCCGCCACCGCATCGTCAGTGGCGCAGATGCTGGGCGAGGCGTAAGCCGCCCAGCCTGTGTTGGCTCCGCTCTCCCACTTGTGGAGAGGGGCTGGGGGAGAGGGCGTTGGGGTTCGAATTGCGACCTGTCTCATCTTGAGCCGCCGACCCTCTCCCCCGACCCCTCTCCCGCACGGCGGGAGAGGGGAGCTGCAAACTCAATCCTGCTTCTGATTCACCATCCGCGCCGGCACCGACAGCGTCAGTGCCGCGCCCACCACCATGCAGGCGGCCAGCAGGTACATGCCCGAGTCCGTGCTGTGCGTCAGGTCCTTGAGCCAGCCGACCGCGTAGGGGCTGATAAAGCCCGCCAGGTTGCCCAGCGAGTTGATCAGTGCAATGCCGGCGGCGGCGCCCGTGCCGGCCAGGAAGGCCGTGGGCAGGCTCCAGAACAGCGGCAGCGTGGTCAGGATGCCGATGGTGGCCAGCGTCAGCGCCACCATGGCCGTCGTCGTATCGCCATGCCATTGCACCGACAGCACCAGACCCAGCGCGCCGAGCAGTGCCGGCACGGCGATATGCCAGCGGCGCTCGCCGCGGCGGTCGGCGCTAAAGGCAAACAGGATCATGCCCAGCACGGCGCAGCCATACGGAATGGCGGTGAGCAGGCCCACGTCGAGCGCGCCCTTGACGCCGGTCTGCTTGATGATCGTCGGCAGCCAGAAGCTCACGCCGTACAGGCCCATCACGAAGCTGAAGTAGATCGCGCTCATCAGCCAGACGCGCGGGCTGGACAGCACCTGCGTGACGGGCGGGTCTTCCTTGTGCTGGTCTTCGGCCGCGATATTGCGCTGGAGCAGCGCCTTTTCGTCGTCGCTCAGCCACCTGGCGTGGGCGATGCGGTCGTCCAGGTACAGCAGCACCCAGATGCCCACCAGGATCGACGGGATGCCTTCGACCAGGAACATCCACTGCCAGCCGGCCCAGCCATTGCGGCCGTCGAACGACTGCATGATCCAGCCCGACAGCGGGCCGCCGATCACCCCCGACAGCGCGATGGCCGTCATGAAGAACGTGGTGGTGCGCCCGCGCCGGCTGGCCGGATACCAGTAGGTCAGGTACAGGATGATGCCCGGGAAGAAGCCGGCTTCGGCGATACCGAGCAGGAAGCGCAGCACGTAGAACATCGTCGGCGTGGTGACGAACATCATGGCCGCCGAGATCAGGCCCCACGTGATCATGATCCGGGCGATCCAGAGCCGCGCGCCCACCTTGTGCAGGATCACGTTGCTCGGCACTTCGAACAGGAAATAGCCGATGAAGAAGATGCCGGCGCCGAGCCCGTAGATGGTTTCGCTGAACTGCAGGTCGTTGAGCATCTGCAGCTTGGCAAAGCCCACGTTGACGCGGTCCAGGTAGGCCACGACGTAGCAGAGCAGCAGGAACGGCACCAGCCGCCACGTCACCTTGCGGTAAGTGGCGTCCTCGAAGCCGGCGTCGCGCGCGCCGGCGTTGACTGCGGTGGTTGTCATCGGTGTCTCCTCATTGGGATGTGGTTCTAGTTGTGTTGCGGATGCCCGCGGATGGTCAGACGCAGCGGCCGCCATCCACCTCGATGCAGGTGCCGGTGATGAAGCTGGCGTCGTCCGATGCCAGGTACAGGCAGGCATTGGCCACGTCCTGCGGCGTGGACATGCGCCCCATGGGGATGGTCGCCAGGAACCGCGCGCGGTTCTCGGGGGTGTCGGGCACGCCCATGAACTGCTCCAGCAGGCCCGTGGCGCCGATCACCGGGTTCACGCAGTTGACGCGGATGTTGTCGGGGCCCAGTTCGGCGGCCATGGCCTTGCTGGCCACGATCACGGCACCCTTGCTGCCGTTGTACCAGACCAGGCCGGGGCGCGGCCGGATGCCGGCCGTCGAGGCCACGTTCACGAAGTTGCCGCCGCCACGCTGGCGGAAGTGCGGGATGAAATGGTGCGCCGACCAGTAGATGCTCTTCACGTTGACCGCGTAGACACGGTCGAACTCTTCCTCGGTGACTTCCAGGATCGGCTTGTTGCGATGGGTGGTGCCGGCATTGTTGACCACGCAGTGGACGTCGCCAAAGGCGGCCAGCGTGGCATCCCGCATGGCAGCCACGTCGTCGCCGCGCGATACGTCGGCGCGCACCGCGGCGGCCTTGCCGCCCGCGTCGCGGATGGCCGCCGCCACGCGATGGGCGGCGTCGAGGTTCAGGTCGGCCACCATCACGCTGGCGCCTTCGCGCGCGAATGTCTGCGCGATGCCTTCGCCAAAGCCCGAGCCGCCGCCCGTCACTACCGCTACCTTGCCAGCCAGTCTGGTCATTGCCTTGTCTCCAGTTGGGTGAAGCCCGGCGCGGTCTGTTGCCGCACTACGGGCGGAACATCGGAATGGTCGAATCAGTGGAAGGGGCCTTTGTTCTGCAGGGCGTTGGCTACCATCATGATGCCGAGCAGGAAGGGCAGGGCCACGTACATGCACCAGTGGACGCGGTCGCCCACGGTGTCGCCCCACTTGCGCTTGAACACCTGCAGGCGGGGCATGCCGGACGGATTGGTGGCGCGCTTGTTTCGCACATGCCACGCCATCCAGAAAAAGAAGATGGCGAAGGCGACCGAGAGAAAGTTGATGCTACCCATGTTGAATGGCGATGGTTTTCAGAGTGGTGAATCCGTACAGGGCCTCGAAGCCCTTCTCGCGGCCATAGCCCGACTGGCCGGTGCCGCCGAACGGCAGCTCGACGCCGCCGCCGGCGCCATAGTTGTTGATGAAGACCTGGCCGGCCCGCAGCTTGCGCGCCAGCCGCATCTGGCGGCCGCCGTCGCGCGTCCAGACCCCGGCCACCAGGCCATACGCGGTGCCGTTGGCCAGGCGGATGGCCTCGTCCTCGGTATCGAACGGCATGGCGGCCAGCAATGGCCCGAACACTTCTTCCTGGGCCAGCCGGTGCGTGGCGGGCACGTCGCGGAACAGCATCGGCACCTGGTAGTAGCCGGACTCCGGCGCCTCGCCCACGATCTGGCCCTGGGCCATCACCGCAATGCCGTCGTGCTGGGCATCGGAAACGAAATCCCACACGCGCTGCTGCTGCTTGCGGCTGATCAGCGGGCCGCATTCCAGATCGAGTGCCGACGGGCCGACACGCAATGACTCGAACACGCCCGACAGCCGGTCGAGCAGGGCCTCGTAGACGGGCCGCTCCACCAGCAGGCGGCTGCCGGCCGAGCAGGTCTGGCCCGCATTCTGCACGATGCCGTTGACCACCACGGGCAGCAGCGCGTCGAGGTCGGCATCGGCAAACACCACCTGCGGCGACTTGCCCCCCAGTTCCAGCGTCACCGGCACATGGTTCTCGGCGGCCAGTTGCGACACGAGCTTGCCGGTGTCCGGCGACCCCGTGAACGAAATATGGTTGATGCCCGGATGGCGGGCCAGCGCCGCGCCGGCCTCGTGGCCATAGCCGGTGACGATGTTCAGCGCGCCTTCGGGCAGCCCGGCTTCGGCAGCCAGTTCGGCCACGCGCAGGATCGACAGGCAGGCGTCCTCGGCGGGCTTGACCACGCAGGCGTTGCCGGTGGCCAGCGCCGCGCCCACGCTGCGGCCGAAGATCTGCAGCGGGTAGTTCCACGGGACGATGTGGCCGGTCACGCCATGCGGTTCACGCACGGTGAGTACCGTGTAGCCGGTGGTGTAGGGAATGGTCTCGCCGTGCAGCTTGTCGGCCGCGCCCGCGTAGAACTCGAAATAGCGGGCCACGGCGCGGGCGTCGGCGCGGGCCTGGCGCAGCGGCTTGCCGGTGTCGCGCGCTTCCAGCGCGGCCAGTTCGTCCTCGTGCTCGATCAGCTTGAGCGCCACGCGGTTCAGCAGGCGCACGCGGTCGGCCGGGTTCATCGCGCCCCATTGGCCTTCGAAAGCCTGGCGGGCGGCACGGACGGCCACGCTGATATCGGTGGCATTGCCGCGGGCGATCTCGGCGAATGGCTCGCCGTTGGAGGGGTCGAACACCTTGATGCGCAGGCCGGAATCGGGGGCGATCAGGCGATTGGCGACGAAATGCTGGGCATGCATGCAGGTCTCCACGGCTCCGGTTATGGAGCAAATGCTGAAATCGGGAATGCCGCATTATCGCGCACCGCGCCGGGCGTGCAAGGCATCAATCGCCACACGGCGCGGCGGCGGTTGTCAGGCTGCGGTCAGGGCCGACCCGCTATAATGCCGCCCATCCCATTCCACAGGTATTCGGAGAACTCGCATGAGCTTCAACCTCGTCTCCCCGGGCAAGGACCTTCCCAACGATTTCAACGTCATCATCGAGATCTCCGCGCAAAGCGATCCGGTGAAGTACGAGGCCGACAAGGAAACCGGCCTGCTGTTCGTGGACCGCTTCATCGGCACGGGCATGCGCTACCCGGCCAACTACGGCTTCATCCCGCAGACGCTGTCGGGCGACGGCGACCCGGTGGACGTGCTGGTGCTGACCCCGTTCCCGATCCTGGCCGGTGCCGTCGTGCGCTGCCGCGCCCTGGGCATGCTGAAGATGACCGACGAGTCGGGCGTGGACGCCAAGCTGGTGGCCGTGCCGGTGGACAAGCTGAGCCCCGCCACCGCCCATATCAAGGGCCTGTCGGATGTGGCGCAAAATACGCTCGACCAGATCAAGCACTTCTTTGAGAACTACAAGGCACTCGAAGCAGGCAAGTGGGTCAAGGTGGAAGGCTGGGCCGGCATCGAGGAAGCCCACAAGGAAATCACCGACGGCGTGGCGAACTTCAAGAAGTAATCGCGTCGCTGCCGATGGTCCGAGGAAAACCCCGCCCGATGGCGGGGTTTTTTGTTGGGGATGATCGGCGGCAAGGCGAGGCAACGGACCACGCCCTAAGCTTTCGGCAGTACCGATGCCTGTTCACAAAGGCACCGCGACCGCGCCCGACGCGGCCGCATTCGCCCGCTATGACGCGGTGGCCATCGCGTTCCACTGGCTGATGTTCGTGCTGGTGGCCGTGGCGTACGCCGCGATCGAACTGCGCGGCTTTACCGACAAGGGCACCGCCGCGCGCATGGTGGCCATGGAAGTCCACAAGTGGTCGGGCGCGCTGGTGCTGGCGCTGATCGTGCCGCGCCTGCTCTGGCGCGCGGTGCGCGGTGCGCCGGCGCCCGAAGCGTATCCGCGCCTGGGCCAGCTGGCCGGCGCGACCGTGCATGGCCTGCTGTACCTGTTCCTGGTGGCCCAGCCCATCCTGGGCATCCTGATGATGAACGCGGCCGGACGCGAACTGATGCTGCCGGGCACGGACATCGGCCTGCCGCCGCTGATCGCGCCCGACGCCGCGCGCAAGGACCTGCTGGGCGAGATCCACGAGACGATCGGCAACGCCTTTTATCTGGTGATCGGCCTGCACGCGATGGCCGCGCTGTTTCATCACTACATGCTCGGCGACAACACGATGCGGCGGATGCTGCCGCGCCGATAGGCTGGCAGGCGGGCCCGGTGTGCCTCAGTCGCCGCCGCCCGCCGGCCGCGCAAACGGGTTGCGGTCGTTGAGCTCGTCCAGGTAGGCATCCATGCCCTGGCGCTCGCGCTCCAGGAAGCGTTCCACAGCGTCGGCAAAGGACGGATGGGCCAGCCAGTGCGCCGAACGGGTGGCCACGGGCAGGAAGCCGCGCGCCATCTTGTGCTCGCCCTGTGCCCCGCCTTCGAACGTGCCGATGCCCTCGGCGATGCAGAACTCCAGCGGCTGGTAGTAGGCTGTCTCGAAATGCAGGCAGGGGTGGTGTTCCAGCGCACCCCAGTAGCGGCCGTACAGCGTGCTGACCGCCGGATCGGCATCGTAGACCAGCAGGGAACTGGCGATGTCCGTGCCGTCGCGCGTGGCGATGACGAGCAGCAGGTTCTCCGGCATCGCCGCGCCAATGCGCCGGAAGAAATCGAGGTTCAGGTACGGTGTGGAATGGTGCTCGCGGTACGTCTGCCGGTAGCAGCGGTTGAAGAACTTCCAGGCCGCGTCGTCGATCGCCGCGCCGCGCAACTGGCGGAACGTGATGCCGGCCTCGGCGACGCGGCGCCGTTCGGCGCGGATGTTCTTGCGCTTCTTCTGCGACAGCGTGGCCAGAAAGGCGTCGAAGTCGGCGTAGCCCGGGTTGGTCCAGTGGAACTGCACGCCGTGCCGCATCATCATGCCGGCCTCCTGCATCAGGTCGGCCTCGTGGTCGGACGGAAACAGGATGTGCAGCGACGACAGCTGGCTTTCCTCGGCCAGCGCCAGCGCGAACCGCAGCAGCACCGTGCGCGCCAGGTCGTCCTCGGCCAGCAGCCGGGCGCCGCGCACCGGCGTGAACGGCACCGCCGACAGCCACTTCGGGTAGTAGTCGAGCCCGTGCTGGCGATAGGCGTCGGCCCAGGCCCAGTCGAAGACGTATTCGCCATACGAGTGGGACTTGGCATAGAGCGGCATGGCCGCCGCCAGGCGGTCGCGGCCCGGGCCGTTGCCGTCGGGCACCCAGAGCGTCAGGAAGCGGGGCGACCAGCCGGTGGCGTCGGTGGCACTGCCGCTGGCGTGCAGGGCGTGCAGGAAGGCGTGGCGCAGGAACGGCGTGGGTTCGGCCTGTGCGGCCAGCAGCGCGTCCCAGTCGGCGGCATCGATTTCGGCAAGGTCCAGCACGATTTCCGTGCGGTAGTTGGGGCGCGAATCACTCATGGACGGGTGGGCATAGGTGCCGGGCGAGTCTACCGGAATTGAAATTGTGCTGCAGGCGTCGTCAGCGTGACGCTGACGCCGGCCCGGCGCAGGGCGTCGTAGAATGCGCATATCCGTTTTCCGATGTCCACTCCCCCGACGTGCCTTCCCGGTACGGGTCCAGACATGACGCACCCCACGCACCCCTTCTTCAACCTCTATTCCCACGGCTTTGCGCGCGTGGCCGTTGGCGTGCCCGAGTGCCGCGTGGCCGATCCCGCCTACAACGCCGAACAGACCCTTGCCCTGGCGCGCCAGGCCGCCGACGGCGGCGCCGTGCTGGTGGCGTTTCCCGAGCTGGGCCTGCCGGCCTATACCTGTGACGACCTGTTCCACCAGCGCGCGCTGCTGCGCGAATGCGAACTGGCGCTGCAGGCCATCGTCGAAGCCTCGGCCGGCATCGGCGCCGCCATGATCGTCGGCATGCCGGTGCTGGTGGAGCACCAGCTGTTCAATTGCGCCGTGGTGGTGGCCAACGGCGTGGTGCAAGGCGTGGTGCCGAAGACCTACCTGCCGAACTACTGGGAATTCTACGAGGCGCGCCAGTTCAGCAGTGCCGACTGTGCGGCCGTCGACACGGTGTCGCTGCTGGGCGCCGAAGTGCCGTTCGGGGCGAACCTGTTGTTCGAGATCGAGAACATCCCGTTCTTCCGCTTCCATGCCGAAATCTGCGAGGACGTCTGGGTGCCGATCCCGCCGTCGTCGTTTGCGGCGCTGGCCGGCGCCACGGTGCTGGTGAACCTGTCGGCGTCGAATATCGTGGTCGGCAAGTCGGGCTACCGCCACCAGCTGGTGTCGCAGCAGTCGGCGCGCTGCCTGGCGGCCTACCTCTACACGTCGGCCGGCAAGGGCGAGTCGACTACCGACCTGGCCTGGGACGGCCAGGCGCTGATCTACGAAAACGGCGAGCTGCTGGGCGAATCGGAGCGTTTTGCCGACACCTCGCACCTGCTGTTCGCCGATATCGACCTGGAGCGCCTGTCGCGCGAGCGCATGCACCAGACGTCGTTCGGCCAGTCGGTGCGCCGGCACAAGGAAGAGGTCGAGAAGTTCGACGTGGTGGCTTTCCAGGTGGCGCTGCCGACCGCGCAGGCGCTGCCGCTGGAGCGCAAGGTCGAGCGGTTCCCCTATGTGCCGGCCGACCCGCGCCGCCGCGACGAACGCTGCATGGAGGTCTACAACATCCAGGTGCAGGCGCTGGTGCAACGGCTGTCGTCAAGCCGCATCCAGAAAGTGGTGATAGGCGTGTCGGGCGGGCTCGATTCCACGCATGCGCTGCTGGTCTGCGCCAAGGCGATGGACCGCCTGGGCCTGCCGCGCGCCAATATCCTGGCCTATACGATGCCGGGGTTCGCCACCAGCGACCGCACGCTGAAGCAGGCGCGGGAACTGATGCAGGCCGTGGGCTGCACGGCGCGCGAGATCGACATCCGGCCAAGCTGCCTGGCCATGCTGAAGGATCTGGACCACCCCTATGCACGGGGCGAGCCGGTCTATGACGTCACGTTCGAGAACGTGCAGGCCGGGGAGCGCACCAACCACCTGTTCCGGCTGGCCAACCACAACGGCGCGATCGTGATCGGCACCGGCGATCTCAGCGAACTGGCGCTGGGCTGGTGCACCTATGGCGTGGGCGACCACATGTCGCACTACAACGTCAACGCCAGTGTGCCTAAGACGCTGATCAGCCACCTGGTGCGCTGGGTGGCCGAGACCAGCCAGATCGGCAAGGGCGGCGAGGACGTGCTGCTGGCGGTGCTGGATACCGATATCAGCCCCGAACTGGTGCCGGGCGCCCCTGCCGCCAACGGGCAGGACGAGGCGCCTGGGCAGAAGACCGAGCAGATCATCGGGCCGTACGAACTGCAGGATTTCAACCTGTACTACACGCTGCGCTATGGCTATGCGCCGTCAAAGGTCGCGTTCCTGGCGCTGCACGCGTGGGGCGACGTGGCGCGGGGCACCTGGCCGAACGGGCCGCATGTCGCCCGTAACAGCTATCAACTGCCGGAAATCAAGCGCATCCTCGGGATTTTCGTCGACCGGTTCTTCCGGACCAGCCAGTTCAAGCGGTCGTGCATCCCGAACGCGCCCAAGGTGGGGTCGGGCGGATCGCTGTCGCCGCGCGGCGACTGGCGGGCGCCCAGCGACGGCGAGTCGGTCGTGTGGGTCCGGGATCTGGCCCGGATTCCGGATCAGGCGGACTGATTGTCCTGGCGTCTGGCACGCCGATTGCGGGCAATGTGGGACTTCCCGCAATCGGCGTGTGGTGTTTCGGGCTAGAATCTGACATCTTCCGACACCTTTAGAGACAGAGGCCAGCCATGAAGCAGATTACCGCCATCATCAAACCGTTCAAGCTTGACGAAGTGCGCGAAGCACTGGCCGACGTGGGCGTGACCGGTCTGACGGTGACCGAGGTAAAGGGGTTTGGTCGCCAGAAAGGTCATACCGAGCTGTACCGCGGCGCCGAGTATGTGGTCGACTTCCTGCCGAAGATCAAGATCGAAGTGGTGGTGGCTGAGAACCAGCTGGACACCGTGCTCGATGCCATCGTCAAGGCCGCCCACACGGGCAAGATTGGCGACGGCAAGATCTTCGTGACCGAAATCGAACGCGTGATCCGCATTCGTACCGGCGAACAGGACGAAGCGGCGGTCTGAGCGACACCACGTTTGAAGAAAAGCCGGCTTATGGGCCGGTTTTTTTATGCCTGTGCGCGGCTAACTCGGCAGCTTCCATCCGAACTGGACCGACAGCAGCCGCATTCCCATCGTCACCAGCGCGCCGGACAGCAGCGCCACCTCCTGGTCGGCGCGCAGCCACGTCAGCCCCACGTAGACCCAGCAGCCCACGAACGAACAGCTGGCATAGGGCGAGCGGTCGCGCAGGATCATCGGCACTTCGTTGCACAGCACGTCGCGCAGCACGCCGCCAAACACGGCGGAGATGATGCCCATCATCACAGCGACGGTCGGGGTCATCTGCGCTACCAGCGCAAGCGACGTGCCCGTGACCGAGAACAGCCCCAGGCCGATGGCATCGGCCACCAGCATCGCGCGGTCGGACGCCACGGTGCTGACCACCCGGAACACCATCGCCGCGCCAATCGACATCGCAAAGATCAGCAGCACGTAGTATTCGTGCTCGACCCAGTAGAACGGCCGCCGGTCCAGCAGTACGTCGCGCACGGTGCCGCCGCCAAAGGCGGTGGCGAAGGCCACGATGAACGTGCCCACCGCGTCCAGCCTTTGCTTGCGGGCATCCACCACGCCCGACACGGCGAACGCCAGGACCCCGGTGATCTCCATGACATGGAGGATCAGGGGCAGCCGCCCCATCAGCAGATCGAACGGCAGGTGAAGGTGCATAGGGGGCGTCAGGCTTTGGGCTGGCGCAGCAGGACCATCAGGGCGCCCGCGCCGCCTTGCGACTCGCGGGCCTGGACGAAAGCGATCACTTCTTCCTTCTGCACCAGCCAGCTGCGGACCTTGCCCTTGAGCACAGGCAGCTTGTCCGGCGAGCCGATGCCCTTGCCGTGGATCACCCGCACGCAACGCACGCCGTTGCGTACCGAGCGGCGCAGGAAACTGGCCAGTGCCTCGCGGGCTTCGTCGCTGCGCAGGCCGTGCAGGTCCACTTTGTCCTGCGGCACCCACTCGCCACGGCGCAGCTTTTTGATCACATCCTCGCCGATGCCGGGCCGGCGGAACGACATGGTCTCGTCGATATCGAGCAGGTTCTCGACGTCGAATTCGTCCGACAGCGACGCTGCGAGCACCGCCTTGTCATTGAGCTGGGTCTGTACCGGAATGGGGGCAGGGGCCTTGGCGGCGTGCTGCACGCGGTTGCGGTCGCGCAGGGAACTGACCGAGCCGATACTGGACCGGAAGACATTGGCCTCTTCCTCGGCCCGCCGGGCAGCGGCCTCGGCAGCCTTGCGTTCGGCCTCGCGGCGCTCGGCATCGGCCTTGAGGCCGTCACGCACCACGGCCAGATCGTGCAGGCCGAATCGCCTGGTTGGGGTTTTGGCGCCTTGCGACATAGCAGGAATCTCTGGAAGCTCGGCACCGATTATAAGGAAAACGGGGACGGCCGCTGCAAGGCGGGTGTCCCCGTGGGTGTGGCGCCAAGGCTGGCCAGCGGCCGGCCGGCGGGAAGTTACTTCAGAGCTTCCACATAACGCTGGGCGTCCAGCGCGGCCATGCAGCCCGTGCCGGCGCTGGTGATGGCCTGGCGATAGACGTGATCCTGCACGTCACCGGCGGCGAACACGCCCGGGATGCTGGTGGCCGTGGCATCGCCCGACAGGCCGCTCTTGGTCACGATGTAGCCGTTCTTCATTTCCAGCTGGCCCACGAACAGGTCGGTGTTCGGCTTGTGGCCGATGGCCACGAACACGCCCGAAACCTTCAGATCCTCGGTCTTCGTCGTGTCCTTGGTGCTGCGGATACGCAGGCCGGTCACGCCGGACTGGTCGCCCAGCACTTCGTCGAGCGTATGGTCGTAGCGCAGTTCCACGCGGCCTTCCTTGACGCGCTGGAGCAGGCGGTCCACCAGGATCGGCTCGGCGCGGAACTTGTCGCGGCGGTGGATCACGGTAACCTTGCTGGCGATATGCGACAGGTAGAGCGCCTCTTCCACGGCCGTATTGCCGCCGCCGATCACGGCCACTTCCTGGTTCTTGTAGAAGAAACCGTCGCAGGTGGCGCAGGCGGACACGCCGCGGCCCATGAAGCTTTCTTCCGACGGCAGGCCCAGGTACTGTGCCGAGGCGCCGGTGGCGATGATCAGCGCGTCGCAGGTGTACTCGCCGGCGTCGCCAATCAGCCGGATCGGCTTCTCGGTCAGGTTGGCCGTATGAATGTGATCGAAAATGATTTCGGTGTTGAACCGCTCGGCATGCGCCAGGAAACGCTGCATCAAGTCCGGGCCCTGGACGCCGTTAGCGTCAGCGGGCCAGTTTTCCACGTCGGTCGTGGTCATCAGCTGGCCGCCCTGGGCCAGGCCGGTGATCAGCACCGGGTTCAGGTTGGCGCGGGCCGCGTAGACGGCGGCGGTGTAGCCGGCCGGGCCGGACCCGAGAATCAGCACTTTTGCGTGTTTTGCGGACATGATGCGTTCCTGTAGACAGCAAGTGAGCCGGTGCGGCATTCGCCCCGGTGTCACTCGAAACCGCCATTATATGTGGCGCGGCGTTTGCCGACTGTTGCAAATTCCAATGAAGGCGATAGGGGCCGCCGAGGTTAAAATGGCCGCCATCGTCCACTTCGCACGATCGAACAGACCCTGACGCATGGCTCGCGCTACCACGACTACCCGGACCGACCCGTCGGCACTTCCATCGCGCATCGGCAAGCTGCTAGGCGAGGTGCGCTGGTTCCTGCTGCTTGCCGTGACGCTCGGCTTCCTGTGCGTGCTGGCCAGCTACAGCAAGGCGGACCCCGGCTGGTCCCATGCCAGCCAGGTGTCCGATATCCGCAACCTTGGCGGCCGCGTGGGCGCCTGGGTGGCCGACATCCTCTTCTTCATCTTCGGCTTTTCGGCCTACTGGTGGAGCGTGCTGCTGATGCGCCGCTGCTGGCGCGGCTGGCGCGTGCTGACCGCCGAACTGCCCGAACGCATGCCCGAACCCCAGCACAGCACCGCCGTCAGCTGGATCGGCTTTGCGCTGACGCTGGTGTCCAGCATGGGCCTGGAAGCCATCCGCATGTACCCGCTGCGCTCGGCCCTGCCGCGCGCCCCCGGTGGCGTACTGGGCGACCTGCTCGGCGGCTGGCTGCAGCTGGCGCTGGGTTTCTCGGGCGCCACGCTGTTGCTGCTGCTGATGTTTGCCATCGGCCTGTCGTTGTTCTTCCATTTCTCGTGGCTGTCGGTGGCCGAGCACGTGGGCGGCTTTGTCGAGACGTTGTTCATGGGCTTCAAGGCCCGCCGCGAGAAGAAGCAGGACCGCATCATCGGCGCGGCGGCCAAGGTGGAACGTACCGAAACCGTTGAAGTGCAGCGCGTGAAGCAGGAAGAAGCTGCGCCGGTGCAGATCGTGCGCCAGCAGGCCGTGCCCAAGCACGAGCGCGTGGAGCGCGAGAAACAGCAGCCGCTGTTTGCCGATATCCAGGATACGGACCTGCCGCCACTGTCTCTGCTGGACGCCGTGCCGACCCAGCAGGAAACGGTCAGCGCCGAGACGCTGGAATACACGTCGCGCCTGATCGAGAAGAAGCTCAAGGACTTTGGCGTCGAGGTCAAGGTCGTGGCCGCCTATCCGGGCCCCGTGATCACGCGCTATGAGATCGAGCCGGCTACGGGCGTGAAGGGCAGCCAGGTGGTGAATCTGGCGCGCGACCTGGCGCGCAGCCTGTCGCTGGTGTCGATCCGCGTGGTCGAGACGATCCCGGGCAAGAACTACATGGGCCTGGAACTGCCGAATCCGAAGCGCCAGACCGTGCGCCTGGCGGAAATCCTGGGCTCGCAGGTCTACAACGAGAGCGTGTCGAGCCTGACCATGGCACTGGGCAAGGACATTGCCGGCAAGCCGATGGTGGCCGACCTGGCCAAGATGCCGCACTGCATGGTGGCCGGTACCACGGGCTCGGGCAAGTCGGTGGGCATCAACGCGATGATCCTGTCGCTGCTTTACAAGGCCCGTGCCGACCAGGTGCGCCTGATCCTGATCGACCCGAAGATGCTCGAAATGAGCGTCTACGAGGGCATTCCGCACCTGTTGTGCCCGGTGGTGACCGACATGCGCCAGGCTGGCAACGCGCTGAACTGGGCGGTGGGCGAGATGGAGCGCCGCTACAAGCTCATGAGCAAGCTGGGGGTGCGCAACCTGGCCGGCTACAACAAGAAGATCGACGAGGCCGCGGCAAAGGAAGAGAAGATTCCGAACCCGTTCAGCCTGACGCCGGACGCCCCGGAGCCGCTGGACAAGCTGCCGACGATCGTCATCGTGATCGACGAACTGGCCGACCTGATGATGGTGGTGGGCAAGAAGGTCGAGGAGCTGATCGCCCGCATCGCGCAAAAGGCCCGGGCCGCCGGCCTGCACCTGGTGCTGGCGACGCAGCGGCCGTCGGTGGACGTGATTACCGGCCTGATCAAGGCCAATGTGCCGACGCGTATCGCGTTCCAGGTCAGCAGCAAGATCGATTCCCGCACGATCCTGGACCAGCAGGGCGCCGAGGCGCTGCTGGGCATGGGCGACATGCTCTATTTGGCGCCCGGCACCGGCATGCCCGTGCGGGTGCACGGCGCGTTCGTGTCCGACGATGAAGTCCACCGCGTGGTCGAGAAGCTCAAGGAGGGCGGCGAGGCCAACTATATCGAGGGCATCCTCGAAGGCGGGCTGGTCGATGGCGATGGTGCCGGCGACAGCCTGGGCGGTGGCGCCGGCATCGGCGGCGCAGGCGGCGGCGAGGCCGATCCGCTCTATGACCAGGCCGTGGAAGTGGTGATCAAGAACCGCCGGGCGTCGATTTCGCTGGTGCAGCGGCATCTGCGCATCGGCTACAACCGCGCCGCACGGCTGCTGGAAGATATGGAAAAGGCCGGTCTGGTCTCGGCCATGTCCGGCAACGGCAACCGCGACATCCTGGTACCGGCCGGCAGCAGCGCCACGGCCGACGACTGACGCCGCAGCATTCCGCACGGACTGAAGTGACGGGTAATATACCGTTACGCCCGTCACAGCCTGTCGCGGAATTGCCAATCCGGGGCGTGCTCTAATCGGACATCAGCCAAATCGTAAGGGAACGATCCATGCGACATCGCATTCTCGCGCCGCTGTGCGCGTCGTTGGCGTTGCTGGCCGCCGTGCCTGCCGCGCACGCTGCTGCCACCGACCAGCTGCAGACCTTTGTGACCAGTGTGAAGAGCGCCCGGGGCGAATTCACGCAGAAGCAGATCAAGGGGCAGGGGGGCGACGCCAAGGTGGCCGGCACGTCGAGCGGCACCTTCGCTTTCTCGCGTCCGGGCAAGTTCACCTGGCGCTATACCAAGCCCTATGACCAGCTGCTGCAGGCCGACGGCCAGACGCTCTATATCTACGACAAGGACCTGAACCAGGTCACCGAGCGCAAGCTGGACAACGCGCTGGGCTCCAGCCCGGCGGCCATCCTGTTCGGCAGCAACGACCTGTCGAAGAACTTTGACGTGAAGAACGGCGCCACGCGCGATGGCGTGGAATGGCTGGAACTGACGCCGAAGTCGAAGGACACGCAGTTCGAGCGCATCGGCATTGGCTTCAAGAGCGGAAACCTCGAGGCGATGGAGCTGCGCGACGCGTTCGGCAATACCACGTTGCTGACATTCACGGCCATCCAGAAGAATCCGTCGTTGCCGGCCGATACCTTCCGCTTCACGGTACCCAAGGGTGCCGACGTGATGAAGCAGTAAGGCGGGAGCCCGAGAGGACACACAGCGCGAAACAGAGCCAGAAAGACGCCAGAGGACAGCCATGAAAGACGCCCCCGCCTTCCCCCGACTGCCGAGCCTGCGCCCGGTATCCCGCCTGGCCGCCCCGGGTGGCGCGCTGGCCGCCGCACTGGTCCTGTCCGCCTGCGCGCACAGCCAGGCCAGCAAGTTCGACGTCGATGCGTTCCTGCGCGGCTCGGACACTGCGCTGCCCGAAGTGCTGGGCAATTCCGACTTCCTGAAGGCCACGCGCATCGGGCAGGGGGAATGTGCCACCCTGCTGCAGTCTCCGCACAACGGCGTGCTGGAAGACCTGCCCGCCAGCAACACGGCGCGCGGCCCGGCATGGGTGCTGCACCCCGCGGGCTCCCCCGACAAGGTCTGGTTGATCGTCGGGCAGGCCAATGGCGAGCGCAACTGCCACGGGCCGCTGCCCGCGGATGCGATGAAGACCCTGACCGAACGGGCCAAGGGCTGACGGGCTACGTGCGCCGCTGACGCGCCAGGGGCAGCCCGTGAGGCTGGCCCCTACGCCGACAATGACTCGCGGGCGTAACGCTGGCGCGGCTTTGGAAGCGCCTGCAATTGTTCGCGCCGGATGCGGATCGCCTCTTCGTTGCCGCGCTTGATGGCGGCGCGCAGCTTCAGCACGGCTTTCTTGTACTGCTTCTTCTTGCGCATGCGGGTGGTGATGGCCATGGCAGTGGTGTCCTCCTGATCCGGTCAGGCCGGTGCGGTCGCGCCGGCTGCCAGCCATGGTACGGCGCCCCCATCCCGGCGCGCCCGATTTCAAAAGAATTCAGATCGGCCCACGAGCGCGCTCATTGCTGCGCCGCGCAATGACGCCACCGCGATCCCGTCAGAGCAGGAAGCGACGGTTGTCGTTTTCGTCGTAACGCGGTTCCACCTTGCGGAACTTGAGCTTGGTGCTGCTCTTGAGCTTGCGGCCGGCCAGCTTGCGTTGCAACTGGCGGTGGACGGCACGGATATGACCGACCGAATCCTGGGCATATGGCTTGCCATCGGTGGCGCCGGCCAGCCCGCCACCAGCGGCGAGCGCCTCGTTGTGAGCGGCCGCTGACCGCGCAATCAGCACATCGAGGTACTGGCGGGCGCGCACGGCCGCGTGCAGCATGCCGTCGGCGGGATTCTGCTTGGCGCGCACGGCGTCCTGCGGCAGCTTGACATTGGCGGCGATGCGGCGCAGCGAGGCGCGAACTTCGGCGCCGTCCATGTCGGCTTCCTGGACAATCCAGACCGCGTCGTGGCGGATCCAGCCTTCCACGTCGATCATGCGACGCAGCAGCGCCGCCTGCAGCAGGCGGCCGCCGTAGCGCCGGGAGCGGCGGATGGCTGCAAGGCCGATGCGGCGCACGTGCGCGTTCTCATGCTCGAACAGGTCGGTGATGACCTGATCGGCTTCTTCCTGCGATTCGATCAGTTCGGCAAACTGGCCAGCCAGCGAGATCTCTTCCACGCCGTTGAGCTTGTTCTTGTTCGCCAGCCGGTTCAGCTTGAACATCAGCATGCGGTATCGCAGCATACAAATCCCCGAATTTCGCAAACAGTGAGTGGTTCTGAAGTGAGCCGCCGGTCGTTGTGCCGGCGTCGACCTTCCCGCGTGCATGAAACGCGGGCCATTGGACGTTATCGGCAGATCCGGAGCCGATTTTAGGGGCGCACGCAAACCTATCGCGCCGGCCCCGATCGTCTACACTGTGGCGTTCCGTGCCGCCTGTGGCGGCGCTACCACACGACAAAGGCTCCCGTACCGTGGCGGATTCGCTGTTTTCCGACCCTCCTGAACGTTCCCGACAGCCCCTGGCCGAGCGCCTGCGCCCGCGCAATATCGACGAAGTCATGGGCCAGCAGCACCTGCTGGGCGAAGGCCGTCCGCTGCGCGTGGCTTTTGCATCGGGCGAACCGCATTCGATGATCCTGTGGGGCCCGCCCGGCGTGGGCAAGACCACGCTGGCGCGGCTGATGGCCAATGCGTTCGACGCGGAATTCATCGCGCTGTCGGCCGTGCTGTCGGGCGTCAAGGACATCCGCGAGGCGGTGGAGCGTGCCGAACAGTACCGCGCCCATGGCCGCCGCACGCTGGTGTTCGTGGACGAAGTGCATCGCTTCAACAAGAGCCAGCAGGACGCGTTCCTGCCGCATGTGGAAAGCGGGCTGTTCGTGTTTATCGGCGCCACCACCGAGAACCCGTCGTTCGAGGTCAACGGCGCCTTGCTGTCGCGGGCCGCGGTCTACGTGCTCAAGACCCTGGACGAGTCCGAGCTGAAGCAGCTGGTGCAGCGCGCCAGCGAGGAACTGGGCGGTGTGCAGTGGGATGACGAGGCGATGGCCCTGATCGTCGCGTCGGCCGACGGCGACGGGCGCAAGTTGCTCAACAACGTGGAAATCGTGGCGCGCGCCGCGCGCAACGCCGGCGTGCAGACGATCGACACGGCCCTGCTGGGCAGCGCGCTGTCCGAGAACCTGCGGCGCTTCGACAAGGGTGGCGACGCGTTCTACGACCAGATCAGCGCGCTGCACAAGTCGGTGCGTGGCTCCGACCCCGATGGCGCGCTGTACTGGTTCTGCCGCATGCTCGATGGCGGCGCCGATCCGCGCTACCTGGCGCGCCGCATCGTGCGGATGGCATGGGAAGACATCGGCCTGGCCGATCCGCGCGCCGCCCGCATCACGCTCGATGCGTCCGAAACCTACGAGCGGCTGGGATCGCCCGAAGGCGAGCTGGCGCTGGCCCAGGCGTTGATCTATCTGGCCGTCGCACCCAAGTCGAATGCCGGTTACAACGCCTACAACGCGGCGCGTGCCTTTGTGTCGAAGGACAAGTCGCGCCCGGTGCCGGTACATCTGCGCAACGCGCCGACCAGGCTGATGAAGGAACTGGGCTACGGCCACGCCTACCGCTACGCGCACGACGAACCGGAGGCCTATGCGGCCGGCGAGCACTACCTGCCGGATGACTTGCGCCGCCAGGACTGGTACCAGCCCACGCCGCGCGGGCTGGAGGGCAAGATTGCCGACAAACTGCGCCATCTGCGCGACCTGGACGCCGCCTGGCACCGGGATAACCGGGGCAAGCCGGAAGACGGCAACAAGGGCTGAGCGGGCCGTTCGCGGACAGGGTCCGGCGCCGAACGCCCGAAAAGCACAGGAAATCCGGGCAGATTCGGTGCTGTGCGGCCATGCCGGTGCAGTAAAATGTCGCGTTCGCCGGCATGTCGCCGGCACTGCACACCGATTGCAACATGCTCGACATCCAGCTTTTCCGTAAAGACATCGACGCCGTGGCCCAGCGCCTGGCCACGCGCGGCTTTCAACTCGACGTGGCCACGTTCCAGGCCCTGGAGGCCGAACGCAAGCAGCTGCAGACCCAGACCGAGGACCTGCAGGCCCGCCGCAACACGCTGTCCAAGCAGATCGGCATGCTCAAGGGCAAGGGCGAGGACGCCTCGGCCCCGATGGCCGAAGTGGCCGGCATCGGCGACACGCTGAAGGCGTCGGCCGAGCGCCTGGCGCAGATCCAGAGCCAGCTCAACGACGCGATGATGTCGATCCCGAACCTGCCGCACGAGAGCGTGCCGGTGGGCAAGGACGAAACCCAGAACGTGGAAGTGCGCCGCGTCGGCACGCCGCGCACGTTCGATTTCGAGGTGAAGGACCACGTCGACGTCGGCGCCCGGCTGGGTCTCGACTTCGAGACGGCCTCGAAGGTGACCGGCTCGCGCTTCTCGTTCCTGCGCGGCGGCGTGGCGCGCATGCATCGCGCGCTGGTGCAGCTGATGGTGGATACCCACACGCTGGAACACGGCTACACCGAGATGTATGTGCCGTACATCGTCAATGCCGCGTCGATGCGTGGCACGGGCCAGCTGCCGAAGTTCGAGGACGACCTGTTCAAGGTGCCGCGCAAGGTGGGTGGCGAGGACGGCCAGGACACGATCGAGAACTTCTACCTGATCCCGACCGCCGAGGTGCCGCTGACCAACATCGTGCGCGATGCGATCGTCGCGGCCGAAAAGCTGCCGCTGCGCTTCGTGGCCCATACGCCGTGCTTCCGCTCGGAAGCCGGTTCGTACGGCAAGGACACGCGCGGCATGATCCGCCAGCACCAGTTCGACAAGGTCGAGATGGTGCAGGTGGTGCCGGCCGACCAGTCGATGGACGCGCTGGAGCAGATGACCGGCCACGCCGAGGCGATCCTGAAGAAGCTGGAACTGCCGTTCCGCACCGTGGTGTTGTGTACCGGCGACATGGGCTTCGGCAGCACCAAGACCTATGACATCGAGGTGTGGATCCCGGCGCAGAACACCTACCGCGAGATCAGCTCGTGCTCCAGCATGGGCGATTTCCAGGCCCGCCGCATGCAGGCCCGTGCGCGCGCCGGCCAGGGCAAGCCGGAACTGGTGCATACGCTGAACGGTTCCGGCCTGGCCGTGGGCCGCACGCTGGTGGCCATTCTGGAGAACTACCAGAACGCCGACGGTTCGCTCACCGTGCCCAAGGCGCTGCAGCCGTACATGGGCGGCATCGAGCGCCTGGAGCCGGAAGCGTAAAAAATTTGTACAAAGGGGCTTGCGCAGCAGATGGCAATGTCCCTATAATCTTGGTTTCGCTGCTAACGCAACGACCAAGTTACCGGAGAGGTGGCAGAGTGGTCGAATGTACCTGACTCGAAATCAGGCGTACCGGCAACGGTACCGTGGGTTCGAATCCCACCCTCTCCGCCAAACAAGAAGCTGCTGACTGATTCGACCACCGGCAGACAAAAACAGCGTAGTAAAACTCAAGCCGACGTACTGTGAAAACAGACGTCGGTTTTGTTTTTGTGCGTTCGAATCCGCCGTGTTACCTTGCGTGCAAACAACAACAGAGGTAACGACATGCACGCGGTTCGGGGACGTTTCGTAATGGTCATCGCCATGCTGGCCGCGCTTGCCGGCGGCGAGGCGCTTGCCACGACCAAATGCCAGAAGGGCGCCAGCACGCTCTATACCGAGTCGGCCGCCTGCCCGGCCGGCTATGCCAACGTCACCAGCTCGATGGGTGGCAATTTCTCCACGATTGGCAAGGATGACTCGGTGCTTCAGCAGGAGCAGTCGATTCTCGACAGCGGCGCCCAGGCACGGGCTGCCAACAAGGCGAGGGCCGCGCAGGCCGATCAGGCCGCCGCCCAGCAGCAGCCCGCCTCGAAAGCGTTGATGTGCGGTGCGATTGCCGACCAGATGCGTGCGCTGGAAACCGACATGCAGCAGCGCCACACGCGGCAGTCGATCGAGCAGGCCAGCGACCAATACCGGCGGCTGCGCGAACAGCAGTTGCGCGGCCAGTGCTGAGCCTGGCACGGCGAGCGGCAGGCGGCCCGGTCAGGCCAGGCCCCGCGGCGGTTCTCCGGCCTGACCCTGCTGTGCGCCCAGCCGCGACACCAGCAACTGGTCGATCTTGTGATGGTCGATGTCGAGCACCTCGAAGCGGAAGCCCGCCACGCTGATCGACTCCGATTTCTTCGGGATGCGCTTCAGCGAATAGATGACCAGCCCGGCCGCGGTGTCGACGTAGTCCTCGCCGGGCAGCGTATCGAGTTCCAGCGCTTTCTTCAGGTCCACCAGCGGCGTCAGGCCGTCCACCAGCCACGACGTGGCGTCGCGCCGCACGATCTGTTCGTCCTCGGCCGAGTAGAGGATGTCGCCCATCACCGCGCCGACGATGTCGTCCAGCGTGACGATCCCCACCACCAGTCCGTATTCGTTCATCACCACGGCAAAGCTCTCGTGCATCTCGCGAAAGCGCGTCAGCGACTCGGACAGCGTCAGAGTGTCCGGGATCACCAGCACGTTCTTGTCGTAGTGCTTGCCGATGTCGTCCAGCACCGACGCGTTCTCGTTGGCCAGCAGCAATTGCAGGATGTCCTTGGAATCCATGCAGCCAAGCACGTCGTCGATGGTCTTGCCGCAGACCGGGTACTGCGCGTGCGGCTGCTTGACCAGCTTGCGCCGCACGCTGTCGGCCGATTCGTCGAGCGTCAGGAATACCACGTCGTCGCGCGGGGTCATGATCGCGGTGATCGGTTTCGAGTCCAGTTCGAACACGTTTTCGATCAGGTGCAGCTCGTGCTTGTGCAGCACGCCGGCCTCGGCGCCGGCATCGACCATGGCCGCGATGTCCTCGGTCGTGATCTGGTCCACGGGCTTGGTCGGAATGCCCAGCAGCTTGAGCATCGCGTCGGCGGCCGCGTTGAACACCCACACCACGGGCTTGAACAGCCTCAGCATCGTCAGCATCGGACCGATCACGTGAACCGCGCAGGTCTCGGGGAAGGTCATGGCCACGCGCTTCGGAATCAGGTCGGCAAACTGGATGAACAGCAGCGTCACCACCAGGAATGATCCGATATTGGCCACGCGCTGGGCGATGTCGGGGCTGAGCCATGGCAGCAGGGCGTCGAAGAGCAGGTCGGAGACGTGTTTCTCACCCAGGATACCGGCCAGGATCGCCACGCTGTTCACGCCGATCTGCACGACGGTGAAGAAGTTGCCGGGCTCTTCCTTGAGCAGCAATACCTTGGTGGCGCGGCGATCGCCGCGATCGGAGAGGACTTGGAGCTTGGTACGCCGGGCCGCGGTCAGGGCGATCTCCGAGATCGAGAAGAACGCGCTCACCAGCACCAGCAGGACTAGGGTCAGGACGAACATAGGAAGGTCACGCGCCCGTCGGGGCGGATTGATGATGGTGTACGCCGTGGTGCGCTGTCAATTGTCTGCGCAATGTCTGTCCGGCGTTTGCTCGATGTCATGGCGCCTGCCGGACCGCCGCGTCGAACTGCGCGGCCGGGGCTTCCAGCCTGTGATCCAGCGTGGCATCCAGGGCCTGGGCCGCCGCGGCGAACTGGGCATGCATGTCGTCCACCAGGCTCGACGCGCCACGATGGCTGGCGCGCAGCATCTGGATCTCGAAACCCAGCTCGGGCTGGACATCGTGCAACGCCACATTGGCCGGATTGGCACTGAGCGCCGTGTACTGGTCCAGTAACGTCAGACCCAGGCCGGCGTCCACCAGGGCCAGCGCCAGCGAATAGGTTTGCACCTCCAGCGTCGAATGGGGCTCCAGCGCATGGCGGGCCAGTGTCTGGCGCACCAGCAGGCCCAGCGAACTGTCATCGTCATAGCCGATGAACGGACGCTCCAGCACCTTGCGGATCGGCACCACGCCGCGTTTGCCGCCGGCCGGTAGCGGCTGGGCGCGCGGAACGGCCAGCAGCATGCGGCCGGTGGCCACTGGCACGCTCGATATTGCCTCGTGCCGGGGCGGCGAGAACGCGAAACCCACGTCGATCTGGTTGGCCAGCAACGCCGCGACGATTTCGTTGGTGTGGTGGGTCAGCACCTGCACCTGGGTGTCGGGGTGCCGCGCGCAGAAGCGGCGCACGGCGGGCACCAGCAGCGGGTTGGCCAGGCTGGGCGTGGCGGCCACGCGCAGGCGGCCCGCGCCCTTGTGCCGCAGGCTTTCGGACACGCGCCGCACCCGTTCGATCTCGCCATATAGCCTTTCGACATCGCCATACAGGGCCAGGGCTTCGGGGGTAGGCTGCAGCCGGCCGCGCTGCCGGTCGAACAGCCGGAAGCCCAAGGAGGCCTCGGCATGCTGCAGGACGCGCGTCACCACGGGTTGCGAGACATGGAGCAGGCGCGCGGCCTCGCTGACGGTGCCGGTCAGCATGACGGCGCGAAAAACCTCGATCTGACGCAGACGCATCGTTGTAGTGCCCGAAAAAGTCCGGTTTGGTGCGAAAAATGGTGCCTTGCACTACGGGTAGACCCGGGTGGCGCTACCTATAGCCTGGAGACATATTCTGGCACGTATTGGCATTGGGCAAGCCGTGCGCAGTGTTCTACGCTCTGCCCCATCGTTTGAAAGGGAAGGCAAGGGCGAAGTCAGATGCGCGTAGCGATCGTGGGTGCCGGGGTGGTGGGCATGACTACCGCGTGGCGGTTGGCCAATGATGGCCATGAGGTGACGGTGGTCGAACGCCACGACGGTCCTGGCGAGGAAACCAGCTTTGCCAATGGGGGCCAGCTCAGCTACAGCTATGTGGCGCCGCTGGCGGGGCCGGGCGTGCTGTCGAAGGTGCCGGGCTGGCTGCTCGACCGCGATTCGCCGATGCGCTTCCGGCCGTCGATGGACCCGGACCAATGGCGCTGGCTGATGGCCTTCGTGCAGGCGTGCAATGCCACGACCAGCGAGGCCACCACGCGCAAGCTGTTGCGGCTGGCCTTTTATTCGCGCGACCTGATGCAGGCGTTCGTGAACCGGCCCGAGGCGCGCGAGGAGGGTGGCGGATTCGATTTTGCGCGGCGCGGCAAGCTGGTGGTGCATCGCGACGCGGCAGCGTACGCGTCGGCATGCCGCTTGCTGGACTACCAGGCCAGCCTGGGCTGCGAGCAGCAGGCGCTGGACCGTGATGCCACCGTGGCGCTGGAGCCGGCGCTGGGGGGCATCCGTCAGGACATCGCCGGGGCCATCTATACGCCGAGCGAGGAAGTGGGCGATTGCCACCTGTTCTGCGTGTCGCTGGCCCATCTGTTGCAAGGCAACCCGGCCGTGACGCTGAAGTTCGGCACGCGGGTGACCGAACTGGTGCGCAGCGGCGACCGGGTGACCGGACTGCGCACCGATCATGGCGATATCGTCGCCGATGTGGTGATCGTGTCTGGCGGTATCGGCAGCGTGCCGCTGCTCAAGCCGACCGGCATCCGGCCGATGTTGTGGCCGCTCAAGGGGTACAGCATCACGGTGCCGATTGCCGATGGCGCGCGGGCCCCCCACATCAGCGTGACGGACTTCGCTAACAAGATCGTCTACGCGCGCATCGGCAATACGCTGCGCGTGGCAGGCATGGCCGATATCGTGCGCGGCGGCGCGGTCATCGACCGCGAGCGGGCCCAGACGCTGGTCACGCAGACGCGCGCGGTGTTCGGCAACGTGATGAACGGCGCCGACCTCGATGGGCTGCAGCCCTGGGCCGGTTTGCGCCCGGCCACGCCGACCGGTCTGCCAATGATCGGCGAATCGCGCCTGCGCGGCCTGTGGCTGAACCTGGGCCATGGCGCGCTCGGCTTTACGCTGGCCATGGGCAGCGCGGGCCTGCTGGCCGACCGGCTGGCAGGCCGCACGCCGGCCATCGACGCGGAAGATTTCAGTGCAGCGGCGGCCTGAGGCCCTGGGCCAGGCGGACGCAACACGGGTTGTACTGGAAGTTGAGCAGTACGTTGGGTAGTGAGATTGCCTCAAGTCTGAAGTCTATTAAACCAAGCCCCTTGAAGGAGCGAACCATGAAGTCACTGTCTGTCCGTTCGACCCCCATCCACCGCCTGCTGGCTGCCGCCGTGCTGGCCGGCGCCGCCGCCGGCGCCCACGCCGCCGATGGCGACACGCTCAAGAAGATCAAGGACAGCGGTGTGATTTCGCTGGGATATCGTGAATCGTCCATTCCGTTCTCGTATTCGGATGGCAACCAGGTGATGGGCTATTCGCACGACTACCTGCTGGCCATTGTCGACAAGGTGAAATCGACGCTGAACATGCCGAACCTGCAGGTCAAGATGACCCCGATCACGTCGCAGAACCGCATCCCGCTGGTACAGAACGGCACGATCGACATCGAGTGCGGCAGCACCACCAACAACACCGAGCGCCAGAAGCAGGTGGCCTTCTCGAACAGCCTGTTCATCTATGGCATCCGCATGCTGACGAAGAAGGACTCGGGGGTGACCGATTTCCCGCAGCTCAAGGGCAAGAACGTGGTGACCACGGCTGGCACCACCGGCGAGCGCCTACTGGTGAAGATGAATGGCGAAGGCATGAACATGAACCTGACCAGCGCCAAGGACCATGGACAGGCCTTCCTGATCCTGGAATCGGGGCGCGCCGTGGCGTTCGTGATGGACGAACCGCTGCTGTATGGCGAACGCACCAAGGCCAAGAACGCCGCCGACTGGGTCGTGGCCGGTACGCCGCTGCAGACCGAGAACTATGCCTGCATGTTCCGCAAGGACGATCCGTCGTTCAAGAAGCTCGTGGACGGCGTGGTGAGCGATATCCAGAAGAGCGGCCGTGCCGAAAAGCTCTACACCAAGTGGTTCCTGCAGCCGATCCCGCCGCGCAACATCAATATGAACTACGCGCTGTCGCCGGAAATGAAGCAGCTGTTTGCCGAGCCGAACGACAAGGCATTCCAGTAAGTCGCCAGCCAGCCGGTGGCCCGCCACCCGCCTTTCGGATAGGGCGGGCCGCCCGCTGTGCAGAATTGGTTATATAGCCATATCGAATCGTTATTTCGCCATCGATAGTATTTGCGGTACCTTGGAGCCCGTTATAGGCTCATAGAGCCGTCGGATTTCCCTCAAAAGGGGCACCGGCACGCAAACCGCATCCCACTGGAGAACATATGCGAACGATTCGATCGGGTTGGTTCAAGTCCCTGCTGGCTACCGCCCTGGTAGCTGGCGCCACTGGCCTTGCCGCGACGGCTGCGCAAGCCGCCGACCTGCTGGACACGGTCAAACAGGCGGGCGTGCTCAAGGTCGGCCTGGAAGGAACCTACCCGCCGTTCGGATATCGCGGCGCCAACAACGAACTGGACGGCTTCGATGTCGAAGTCGCGCGCGCCGTGGCCGGCAAGCTCGGCGTAAAGCCCGAATTTGTGACGACCGAATGGAGCGCGATCATCGCTGGCCTGCAAGCCGGCAAGTTCGACATCATCGTCAACCAGGTCTCGGTCACGCCCCAGCGCAAGCAGGTGCTGGACTTCTCGACGCCGTACGTCTATTCGGCCGCCCAACTGATCCAGCGCAAGGACGACAAGCGCGAGTTTGCATCGCTGGACGCGCTGAAGGGCCACAAGCTGGGCGTGAGCCTGGGCAGCAACTACAACGACCTGGCCAAATCCGTGCCGGGCATCGACGTCAAGACCTACCCGGGCGCTCCCGAATACCTGCGCGATCTGGCCGCCCAGCGCGTGGACGCTGCGCTCAATGACCGCCTGATGGTCAACTACCTGATCAAGCAGGCCAACCTGCCGCTGCGCCCCGGTGCCGTGCTGCCGGGTGCCAACAGCGAAGTGGCCATCCCGTTCCGCAAGGACAACCCGAAGTTCGCCGCAGCCATCGACAAGGCGCTGGACGACCTTCGCAAGGATGGCACGCTGGCCAAGCTGTCGAACAAGTGGTTCGGCTCGGACGTGACCAAGCCGCTCAAGTAAAGAGCCGCCGCAACAGCCGGAAGTCGTAGACCCACTTGCGGAGCTTCCGGCTCCGGATGCGCTGCCAGTCAACGTGATACGGGTTGATGAGGATGTTGCATTCCTCTGGCGCGATCACCGACGGCACGACCAGGATTGCCGACCGGGCCTCGGCAATCCATTGTTCGCCAAAGTCGTGACTGGTCTTGCCTGGCGGCACGGCGTCCCAGCCGACCGGGATGGAGTCGGCCGGGAAGTGGCGTGCCTGATGCCAGATGTCGTCGGGTATATCGATTTGTACGAGATACCGATTTGCTGGAATCTGTCCTTCTCCCGCACGCGACAGCGTTTCCAGGCAGGCCAGCGCCACAGAACTGGTGCAATAGAGCACCGCTGATCCAGTTCTATTCCAGCGCCCGCCGTCCATGGAGGCACCCGCGCCGCTGATGTCGTCCGCGGTGTAGGACGGAGTTTCCGAGGCAATTCTCCATGCCGTGATCATGGGCAGACTCCAAAAAAATCAGCAACGATCTCCTGTTTGACAAGCGCCTGGCCTTCCAGCGAGCTGAAGTAGCCCGACGCCCGCCGACATCCCAGAGTGAATGGCCGCCAGTCAAGAAATCTCGCCATCTCCCGGCGAGCCACCAATGACAGGGCGTCAGGTGTCCCGTCGAAGTAGAGCTCATTGACCTTGGCGATAATCCCGAGGAAGTGGATCACCAGCTCGCTCTGCGTTGAATCGAGATAGCCGTCGCTATAGGCCTTGTGAAGGATCTCCCCCCGGTCGAACCCCAGCGCCCGGATGAGCTTCTTCTTCGATACCCCCATGTCCCGCGCCAGCGCCACGACTTCGCTTGCCTTGATACGCGGCGCCGGGACGTCGTCCTGCATGGCGCCTGCCCCGGGCGCGTCGCCGCCGTTTCCCGACAGGTCGTCGACCTGCAGGTACGTTTCCTTCATCTTCATGACCACCTCCGTCTGCATCATTCCCGTAAGACGAAAACTGCCAACCTGTCGCCCGGCGCCGTGTTTCACGTATGATCGCGGCATTCCGGCCCCAGATTGACCGATCCCAGCCCAGCCATGTCCGCCCTCCAGCTCGTCATTGATTCGCTTCCCGTATTGCTGCAGGGCACGCTGCTCACGCTGAAGTTCGCCGTGTTGTCGATGGCTTTCGGCCTGGTAATCGGAATTCTGGTGGCGCTGATGGGGATTGGAAATCAGCGGATTCTCAAAGTGATGGCGCGCGTGTACGTCAGCATCATGCGCGGCACGCCGCTGCTGGTGCAGATCTTCGTCGTCTACTACGGATTGCCGGGCATCGGCATTGCGCTGGAGCCCACCCCCGCCGGCGTGCTGACGCTGAGCCTCAACGTGGGCGCCTATCTGTCGGAAAGCATGCGCGGGGCCATCCTTGGCGTGCCGCGCGGCCAGTGGCTGGCCGCCTACAGCCTGGGCATGACCCCGGTGCAGACGCTGCGCCACGTGGTGGGGCCGCAGGCCTTGCGGCTGGCCGTGCCGAGCCTGTCGAACAGCCTGATCAGCCTGATCAAGGATACGTCGCTGGTGTCGGTGATCACCGTGACGGAGCTGCTGCGCACTTCGCAGGAGATCATTGCGGCCACCTACCAGCCGCTGCCGCTGTATCTGGCGGCCGCCGCGATCTACTGGATCCTCAGTACGGCCCTATCGGCATTCCAGCACGTGCTGGAACGGCGCCTGTCGCTGCCCACGCGTCACTGATCCTGCATCGCCGGCGATTGCGCCGAGGGGGCCGGCGGCGGCTTGGGCGCCTCGACGTTGAGCTGGTGCCCCGTTTCCAGCAGTGTCTTCAGGCCGGCCAGGATCAACGGCCAGCCGTTGCGCCCGCCCTGCAGGATCTGCTCGTCCACCGGTTCCTGATGCCGTTCGCTGACCGTCAGCCGCACGGCTTCGTCGCCAAGCGCGTCGATCTGCCACGTGACGACCACCTCGGGCAACTGACGGAACGCTTCCAGCCATTCCACGCGCCACGTGACCGACAGCCGGTAGGGTGGCTCGGCGGCCAGTACAACGCCCTGCGAATCGACCTTGCCGTCGTCCATGCGCAGCACGAACGGGCTGCCCACCTGCCAGTCGGATTCGACGCGGCGCCCGAAAAAGTACTTCACGCTTAGCACGGGGTCGGTCAGGGCCTGCCATACCTGTTCCGCCGTCGCGGCGATATAGGTGACGACAACGGTTTGCGGTGTAGACATATGGGGTCTCCTCGTCGACGGGCGGGGCGGCGGCCGTGGGCGTTGGCGATGGGAGTCGGTACGGGATACTGTCGCACCGAATGACGGAGGACGGCAAGGGGCGACGCGGGGGAGAAACCCTCTCCCGGCAGGCGGAAGAGGGCGGAAGAGGGCGGGAGAGGGCGGAAGCGTGCAGCGGGTCGGGCCCGATTACTGCCCGGCGACGCGTTTGGCGATGTGGTCCAGGGCTTCCTCGACCTGGTCGATCAGGATCAGGCACAGGTCGCCCGGCTGCAGGCGTGCCAGCGCCGTGTCGATGGCCAGGAATTCGCCGCGGATTTCCTCGGTATGGCTGGTGCGTTGCGCACCGACCAGGCCTTCGCGCAGCAGCGCCAGCACTTCGCCGTCTTCACGGCCGCGCTGGCATTGGTCCTGATACAGCAGCACGTCGTCGAACGCGCCACCCAGGATCTGGGTTTGCTTGCGGATGTCCTCGTCGCGACGGTCGCCCGCGCCGCTGATGACGACCACGCGCTTCTTCGACGGCATGGTCTCCACGGCGTTGCACAGCGCCTGGATGGCATCGGGATTGTGGCCGTAGTCGGCAATCAGCGTGGCGCCCTTGTAGTCGAACACGTTGAAGCGGCCCGGCGCGGTGGCGGCGTCATTGACGAACGTGGTCAGCGCCCGGCGGATCACGTTCCAGTCGATGCCCAGCGCCCAGGCGGCGGCAATCGACGACATGGCGTTTTCCACCTGGAAGCCGATCGAGCCGTTGCGCGTCAGCGGGATGTCGGCCAGCGCAAACCGCACGCTGGTGTCACCCTCGGCGGCCACGATCTCCGCGCCCTCGACAAACACCACGCGCTTGCCCTGGGCGCGGTGCAACGCCATGGTCGGCAGGCCCGCATCATGCGCGAAGAACGTGATCGAACCAGGGCAGGCATCGGCCATGCGCGCCACCATCGGGTCGGCGGCATTCAGCACGGCCATGCCATGCGGCGCGACGTTCTGCACGATCACGCTCTTGAGCACGGCCAGGTCTTCCACGGTGCTGATGTACGACAGTCCCAGGTGGTCGCCTTCGCCCACGTTGGTCACCACGGCCACGTCGCAGCGGTCGAAGGCCAGGCCTTCGCGCAGCAGGCCGCCGCGGGCCGTTTCAAACACGGCGGCGTCCACGTCGGGATGCAGCAGCACATTGCGCGCGCTGCGCGGGCCGCTGCAGTCGCCGGTGTCGATACGCTGGCCCTGGATGTACACGCCGTCGGTGCCGGTCATGCCCATGCGCAGGCCGTTGGAGGCCAGGATATGGGTGATCAGGCGCACGGTGGTCGTCTTGCCGTTGGTGCCCGATACGGCCACCACGGGAATGCGGCCATCGTCGCCGTCGGCAAACATGGTCGAGATGATGGCTTCGCCGACCGCGCGACCCTTGCCGTACGACGGCTGCAGGTGCATGCGCAGGCCCGGCGCGGCATTCACTTCCACGATGCCGCCGGCCTGTTCCTCGAACGGCTTGAGCATCGTCTCGCACACGGCGTCCACGCCGCAGATATCCAGCCCCACCATCTGGGCGGCGGCTACCGCCCGTGCGGCGATGTCCGGGTGGACGTCGTCGGTCACATCGGTGGCGCTGCCGCCGGTGGACAGGTTGGCGTTGTTGCGCAGGACCACGCGCGCGCCCTTGGCCGGCACCGCATCGGCGCTCAGGCCCTGCTTGGCCAGCGTGGCCAGCGCGATGTCATCGAAGCGGATCTTGGTCAGCGACGTGGCGTGGCCCTCGCCGCGGCGCGGGTCACGGTTCACTTCCTCCACGAGCTGGCGCACCGTATGCGTGCCATCGCCAATGACCTGCGGCGGATCGCGGCGCGCCGCGGCCACCAGATGCTTGCCCACCACCAGCAGACGGAAGTCGTGGCCCGGGATATAGCGTTCGACCAGCACGTCAGACGAAATGTCGGCGGCCACTTCATAGGCCGTCATCACTTCCTCGCGCGTGCGGATGCGCACCGCCACGCCCTTGCCCTGGTTGCCGTCGCGCGGCTTTACCACCACCGGGCCGTTGATCTCCTGCGCGGCGGCCCACGCTTCCTCGGCGCTGCGCACCGACCGGCCCAGCGGCACGGGCACGCCTGCCGCATGCAGCAGCGCCTTGGTCAGTTCCTTGTCCTGCGCGATCGATTCGGACACCGCGCTCGTCATGTCGGTCTCGGCGGCCTGGATGCGGCGTTGCTTGCTGCCCCAGCCGAACTGCACCATCGAGCCCTGCGTCAGGCGGCGATACGGGATGCCACGCGCCACGGCCGCGTAGACGATCGAGCCCGTGCTGGGCCCCAGCCGCACGTCTTCGTCGAGTTCGCGCAGGCGATGCAGCGCGTCGTCCAGGTCGAAGGGCTTGTCGTCGCGCGCGGCCAGGCATAGCTGCTCGGCCAGTTCGAAGGCCAGGCGGCCCACTTCTTCCTCGCTGTACTGCACCACCACCTGGTAGGTGCCCGGTTCCAGCGTCGGCGCGGCGTGGCTGAACGTCACCGGGCAGCCGGCAGCAGCCTGCAGGCCCAGCGCGGCGGCTTCCAGCGCGTGGGCCATCGACGGCGAGCCGGCCTCGTCGTCGGGGCGCATCGGGGGGATGGCCGGAAAGCGGGCGCGCAGCCGATCCTCGAAGCCCGGCAGTTCGGCCAGCAGATGCGATTGGTCCGAGCACGCCACGATGGCTTCGATGGCGGTATGCCGGCACCAGAGATTCGGGCCACGCAGAGCCCGGATACGAGAGACTTCCATAGAATCGTTTGTCCGTTGTTCTTCCGGGCGGGATTACGCGCGGCGTCCGCTGCGGCCCATCCACTGGTGTACCTGCTCGACGGTGCTCTCGGTCGAGGCCTCGTCGCACTGCAGGACCAGCAGGTCGCCGGCCACCAGTTGCGACAACGCGGCTTCCACCGCTTCGCGCCGGCCGGCTTCGTCGATGATCTTCGTCACGCGGCGGCCTTCGTACAGGCCCTTCTTCAGCAGCGCGCGGGCTTCGGCGTCGGGCAGGTCGCGGCGCACGCTGCGGTCTTCGCACAGGAACACGCGGTCGAACGTCTTGCCGATGACCTTGCCTTGCTGCACCAGGTCTTCGTCGCGACGCTGCACGCCGGCACCGAACACCAGCATGCGGCGCTCGGCCGGGAAGCGGTCCAGCGCGGCGGCCATGGCTTCCAGCGCCGGCGCGTTGTGCGCGTCGTCCACGATCACCGTGGCGCCCTGGCGCTCGAACAACGTGAAGCGGCCCGGCACATCTACCTGGCCGACGTCGAAGGTGACGATGCCGGCGCGGATCAGGTCGTTGGAAATGCCCAGTGCCCAGCCGGTGGCCACGGCGGCCAGCACGTTCTCGATCTGGAAGGCGACCCGGCCGGCGTAGGTCAGCGGGATGGCCGACACGTCGGTCAGCGCGCTTTCGCTGGCGCCTGTGGCCATCACCACCTTGCCATCGCGCACGAACACGGCGCGGCGGCCGGCCGCGCGATGCTCGACGATGGCGGGCAGGTCGGCGGACAGGCCGAAGAAGATCACGTCGCCATCGCACAGTTCGGCCATCTCGACCAGGCGCGGATCGGCGGCGTTGAGCACGGCCGCGCCGGTCTTGAGCACCACGTCGATCTGCGTGCGCAGCACGTTGTACATGCGGTCTTCATCCTCGACGTAGTAGTCGCCAAGGTGATCGGGCTGGCCGAAGTTCGTGACCACGCCTACCTGGCAGCGGTCGTACGGCAGGCCCTGCGACAGGATCATGCCGCTGTCGTTCTCGAACACGGCGGCTTCCACCGCGCGGTTCATCAGGATGCGGTGGCCGGCGTCCCAGGTGGCCTTTTCGCCACGGTCGCCCTTTTCCACCTGGCGGCGGTCCAGGAACAGGCCATCGCTGCACGACAGGCCCGTATGCTTGCCCGACAGCTGCAGCAGGCGCGCCACGAGCTTGGCCACCACGGTCTTGCCGTTGGTGCCGGTGATGCCAACCACGGGAATGCGGCCGTCGTCGGCCACGCCGTTGCGGGTCGGGAACAGGTGCTCGACGATGGCGGGGCCCACGGGGCGCGGTTCGCCGTCGGCGGGCTTGATGTGCATCAGCAGTCCGGGGCCGGCATTGACCTCGACGATGGCACCGCGCTGCTCGGCGAGCGGGCGCGAGATGTCCTCGGCCACCAGGTCCACGCCGGCGATGTCCAGCCCGACGATGCGCGCGGCCAGCGCGGCATGCGCAGCCACGCTCGGGTGCACGCGGTCGGTCACGTCGAAGGCCACGTTGCCGTTGCGCTGGATCAGCACGGTGCGGCCCTGGGGCGGTACGGCGCTGCCATCGGCATAGCCCTGGCGCTTCAGCTCCAGGCGGGCGGCCGAATCCAGGCGCACGCGGTTCAGCGGATGATCCTCGGTGCTGCCACGGCGCGGGTCGGAATTGATCTGCGATTCGATCAGTTCGTCGATGGTCTGCTTGCCGTCGCCCACCACGGAGGCGGTCTCGCCCATCGCGCAGGCCACCATGCGGCCCCCCACGATCAGCAGGCGGTGCTCGTTGCCGGGCACGAAGCGTTCGACGATGACACCGTTGCCTTCCTCGATGGCCACGGCGTAGGCGGTCAGCACTTCGTCGCGCGTCATCAGGTTGGTGAACACGCCACGGCCATGGTTGCCGTCGTACGGCTTGACCACCACCGGCAGGCCGATGCTTTCGGCGGCGTCCCAGGCGTCTTCGGCGCTATCGGCCATGCGGCCTTCCGGCACGGGCACGCCGCACGATTCCAGCAGCGACTTGGTCAGGTCCTTGTCGCGCGAGATCGATTCGGCGATGGCGCTGGTGCGGTCGGTCTCGGCCGTCCAGATGCGGCGCTGGCGCGCGCCGTAGCCAAGCTGCACCAGGTTGCCGTCGGACAGGCGGATCGACGGAATGTCGCGGTCGTCGGCGGCATCGACGATGCAGGCGGTGCTGGGCCCGAGGCAGTGTTCGTCAACGAGGTCGCGCAGCGTTTCCACGGCGGCGTCCACGTCGAACGGGCGGTCCTCGATGGCCGCCATGACCAGGTCACGCGCGGCAAACAGCGCGGCGCGTGTCACCTGCTCGTGCCAGGCCCGCACGATGACCTTGTAGACGCCACGGACCGGGGTCTCGCGCGCCTTGCCGAAACCGCCGGGCATCCCGGCCAGATTCTGCAGCTCAAGCGTGACGTGTTCCAGGATATGGCCGGGCCAGGTACCTTCCTTCAACCGCATCAGAAAGCCGCCGCGCACGCCCGGGCTGCAGCGGTGCTCGATCAGCGTGGGCAGCCACGCCGACAGGCGCTCGTAGAACCCCGGAATCTTGTTGGAGGGAAAATCCTCCAGTTCGCCGATATCGACCCATGCCTCCAGCACTGGCCGATATGTCCACATATTCGGGCCGCGCAGCGACATGACATCGAAAATCTCAATGTCCTTCTTTTTCATTGAATTTGCTTGAGGCTGTGGGCGAGTGCCCGGGAAATGGAAAGCTAATCTTTCGTTAACGTTACTGTAGCCTCAGGGTTGACCCGTCATTACCCTTTGAGACCGGCAACGCATTGTGCAGCGCACCAAGGTGCCCGCCTGTTTGCGTTATGTATACTTGCGGGCAAAATTGCGGGCCGCCAGCCTGGCGAACCGCTTAATTGTTTCAAGTTATGTCCGTATTTGATCTGTTTTTGTGTCTGCGGACGCGCTTTTATCGCTTTTTGCGCCAACAATGACCCAGTCCTCCCCGTCTGCTTCCAACCACCCCGGCCCGCAAGGTCCCTGGGCCGCCGAACTCGGCGCCGGCCTGCTGCCCGGGGAAATCGTCCTGGCCGGGCTCATGCTGGACCTGGACGCAAGGCTGCATTTTACCCAAGGGTGGCTGGTTGTGACGGATCGTCGTCTGATCTGTCGCGCCCCCGGCGAAACCGCCCTGCGAAGCTGGGACATCACGCCTGACCTGACGCTTGCCCACGGCGACCATGCCGGCGTGGGCACGCTGGAACTGGGCGATGGCCGGGAGCGCCTGGCCACCTGGCGCTACACGCTTGGTTACAATCCTGACGCATTGCGGCTGGCCGACCAGTTCGATGCACGCCGCAATCTGCTGGCCACCGGGCATTCCGCCGAGCCCGATGCCGAAATCTGCCCGACCTGCAAGGCGCCCATCCCGCCGGGCGAAGAGCAGTGCCCGCAATGCAGCCGGGAGCTGGAGACCCCACCTTCCACCTGGGCGCTGCTGCGCCTGTGGCGTTTTGCCCGGCCCTACCGCTGGGAACTGCTGGGCGGTTTCGCGCTGCTGCTGCTGGGTACGGCCGCCACGCTGGTGCCGCCTTACCTGACCATGCCGTTGATGGACAAGGTGCTGATCCCGTATCAGAACGGCGTGCCGATCGACTACGACCTCGTCAAGCTCTACCTGGCCGGCCTGCTGGGCGCCGCGCTGGTGGCCTGGGGGCTCGGCTGGGCCCGTACCTACCTGCTGGCGCGCGTGTCGGAGCGCATCAGCGCCGACCTGCGCACCACCACTTACGAACACCTGCTCAAGCTGTCGCTCGAATACTTCGGCGGCAAGCGCACCGGCGACCTGATGGCCCGCATCGGGTCCGAGAGCGACCGCATCAGCGTGTTCCTGTCGCTGCATCTGCTCGACTTCGCCACCGATGTGCTGATGATCGCCATGACGTCGATCATCCTGATTTCCATCAATCCGTGGCTGGCGCTGGTCACCCTGGTGCCGCTGCCGTTCATCGCGTGGATGATCCACATGGTGCGTGACCGCCTGCGTCACGGTTTCGAGAAGATCGACCGCATCTGGTCCGAAATCACCAACGTGCTGGCCGATACGATTCCGGGCATCCGCGTGGTCAAGGCGTTCGCGCAGGAAAAGCGCGAGGTGGTGCGCTTTCGCGAGGCCAATCGTCACAATCTTGCGATCAATGACCGGGTGAACGCGGTGTGGTCGCTGTTCACGCCAACCGTGACGCTGCTCACCGAAGTGGGCCTGCTGGTGGTCTGGATCTTCGGTATCTGGCAGGTCAGCCACAACGCCATCACCGTCGGCGTTCTGGTGGCGTTCCTGACCTATATCAGCCGGTTCTATACGCGCCTCGATTCGATGAGCCGGATCGTGTCGGTGACCCAGAAGGCCGCCGCCGGCGCCAAGCGGATCTTCGACATCCTCGACCACGTGTCGAGCGTGCCCGAGCCGCAGAAGCCCGTGCGCCTGGAGAATGTGCGAGGCGCCATCGAGATGCGCGACCTCGGCTTCCGCTATGGCAATCGCGCCGTGATCCGCGGCCTGAACCTGACCATCGAGCCGGGCGAGATGATCGGCCTGGTCGGCCACAGCGGATCGGGCAAGAGCACGCTGGTGAACCTGATTTGCCGTTTCTACGATGTATCGGAAGGCGCGATCCGGGTGGACGGTGTCGATATCCGTTCGCTGCCGGTATCGGATTTTCGCCAGAACATTGGCCTGGTGCTGCAGGAGCCGTTCCTGTTCTTCGGCACGATTGCCGACAACATTGCCTACGGCAAGCCCGAAGCCACGCGCGAAGAGATCATCGCCGCCGCACGTGCGGCGCATGCGCACGAGTTCATCCTGCGGCTGCCGCACGGCTATGACTCGCTCGTCGGCGAGCGCGGCCAGGCGCTGTCCGGCGGCGAGCGGCAACGTATTTCGATTGCCCGCGCGCTGCTGATCGATCCACGCATCCTGATCATGGACGAGGCCACGTCGTCGGTGGATACGTCCACGGAGAAGGAGATTCAGAAGGCGCTGGACAACCTCGTGCAGGGTCGCACCACCATCGCCATTGCGCACCGGCTCTCCACCTTGCGAAAGGCCGATCGACTCGTGGTGATGGACCGCGGCCAGATCGTCGAAGTGGGCAGCCACGACGAACTGCTGGCGCGCGAAGGTGCGTACTACAGGCTGTATCAGGCGCAGGCGCGCAATGTCGATACCGACCCCGATGACACGAGCGCCGGCAACCGTGCCGAAGTCGCGGAGGCCGTCAGTGCCCAGTAATCCATCAGTCAAAGAAACGGCTATGCAAACGCCTGAATTCCACCTGTCCCGCAACAGCCTCGGCAAGCTCGTGCTGACAACGGCTGACGGTGCGCAGCACGAGGGCGTGGTGCCCGTGCGCGCGTTTCCGATTTCCGCTGCCGACGATGGCGTGGGGATGATGAGCACCGATGGCAAGGAACTGGCGTGGATTCCTCGTCTGGACAAACTGCCGGCGCAGACCCGTGAGCTGATCGAAGCCGAGCTGGCATCGCGCGAGTTCATGCCCGAGATTCAGAAGATTCTGGGTGTATCGACCTACGCGACGCCCAGCGTGTGGACCGTACAGACCGATCGCGGCCAGACCGACCTGGTATTGCGCGGCGAAGAGAACATCCGGCGGCTGACGGGTACCACGTTGCTGATTTCGGACAGCCATGGCATTCACTATCTGATCCGGGACCAGTTCGCGCTGGACAAGCACAGCCGGAAGATTCTGGATCGCTTCCTCTGATCGCGCCTCCGGTCGCATGCAAAACGGCACGCCTGGGCGTGCCGTTGTTGTTTGCGGGCGGTCAGTGCAGGACCGTGGGCGCGTCGTCGTCTTCCTCGTCGTCCCAGTCCTCGTATTCAAGTGGCGCGTCGGGTGCCATGTCCCAGACCATCGAATGAAAGCGGACCGTGAACCAGTCGCGGAACATGGCCAGCGACAGGGCTTCGGGCCAGACCGAATCGTCGAACCACTCGCCCAGCATGAATTCAAAAAACGGGCGCCACCGCTTTTCCACCCAGCGCAGCGCGTTCTCGGGCGTGTCGGCCACCTCCGCGGGCAACAGGAAAACGCTCGCATCGTCGCGCACGTCACTGAGCGTCAGCGTGGGGACGGGGTCGGGGTCCACCGCCTGGATCCAGTCAAGAAAGGGCTGCTCGGGCAGGAGCATGACCATGGATCGGCTGACAGTGAAACGGGGGTGGTCGGACATGAGGGCAGGGCGTAGGACAGCGACGGCCTATTGTAGCGTTCATGCCGGCGGCAACCGCATGGATTCGTTTTGGCCGATGGATTGATCGTCGGCATGGCACTGGCCATTTTAGGACGATTCCGATTTCCAACGTGTTTTGTGGCGCGTCAAATCGCGCAGCCGTTCTCGCCCCAGGCGAGGACGTTGAACCACGTCTTCTAGGAAAATCGCGATGTCCCATAAAGCAATCGGTATCGCCTGTCTGGCGCTTGCCGCGACCGCTGTGCCGCTTTCCGCGCAAGCACACGGCACGATGGAGCTGCCCGCCAGCCGGGTGCTGACCTGCTACAACGAAGGTGCCGAGCAACCGAAATCGGGAGCCTGCCAGGCGGCTCGCGCGGTCGGCGGTGCGCAGCAGTTCTACGACTGGAACGGCGTGCGCCAGGGCAATGCCGCCGGCAATCACCGCGCATTGATCGCCGATGGCGAGCTTTGCTCGGGCGGATCGGCAAGCTTCCGCGGGTTGGACCTTGCGCGGCTCGACTGGCCGCAAACCTCGATCGTGCCCACCGCCAGCGGTGACTACACATTCGTCTGGCGAGCTTCCGCGCCGCATGCCACGCAGTATTTCAAGTACTACATCACACGCGATGACTGGGACCCCGGCATGCCGCTGCGCTGGACCGATCTTGAAGAATTTGCGACGGTGCCCGGCGCGCAGGCGGTGCAGGAAAGCGGCAAGTACCGCATGACAGTGCAACTGCCGGCGGGCAAGAAGGGCAGTCACATCCTCTACAGCATCTGGCAGCGCGGCGACAGCCCCGAGGCGTTCTACGCGTGCGCCGACGTGAAGTTCCCCGGAGACGGTCTGGCGGTGCGCGAGATTGGCTGGGAGGACCAAGGTGTACTCGCGGCCAAGGGCGATCTGGTGGTGGGCACGAAGCTGACGTTCCGGGCCATGGACGCCACGGGGCGCGATGCGGGCAAGCATGTGCTGACGATCACCGCCGCCAATGCCCGGGCGCGCACGTGGGCGTATCAGCTGGCGCAGAAGGTCAACGTCGAATCCCAGATCTTCCGCATCGGCGAGTTGCAGGCACGCAATGGCGCGTCGAGTATCGTGCCGCTGGGTTCCGCCACGGCAAACCGCGTCTACCTGAGCAAGTCGTATCCCGGATACCGCTTCGAGATCGACAAGGAGGCGCCCAGCGCCAGCGGCCGTTCGGGCAGTGGCGGCGGTGGCGCCGCTTCGACGGGTCAGCCGGACGGGAGCACGCTCGATACGTGGCGCGAGGGGCCTGCCTATGAAATCGGTCAGGCCGTCACGTACCAGGGCAAACGCTACGTCTGCCTGCAGCGTCATACCGCCTGGCGCGGTGCAGGATGGACCCCTGCCGTAACACCGGCTCTGTGGCGTTTGATCCGCTAAGTGTTGTTTTTTCGCCGGAACTGTTCGAATCTGTTCCGATCGCTTCAGTTTTCGGCGAAATTGGCCGTCATTGTTGGCATACGGGGTTAGGAGCCGTCTGATGAGCTTTACCTTTCTCCCGCCAGGCGACACGTTCATGCCGACCATGACGGAACGGTTTGCCGAGGCGGAAAAAATCGAAGATCGCGCCGAGCGTTGGACTGCCCAGGCAGAAATCGCGCTGGATACGGGCGACATGTACCTGGTCGGACTGGTGCTGTTCAAGGCCATCCAGGAATTCGGGGTCGATGCCTTCGCGGCGCATTCGGGGGAATCGCACGCGCGGCTGCAGCGGCTATGGATGCCGGGCATGATCGGCTCGGTGGATCACGCGAAAAGCCTGTACCTGCACCTGGGCGTCAGCCTGCCGGTGGACCGCTACTATGCCGCCCGACTCGAAAGCATGCCGGTCGATGGCGTGGTGGTGCACTGAACGGCACCGGAGAGCATAAAAAAACGGGCCGCAAGGCCCGTTTTTCATTGCCCCGGATGTGCTGCGTGCCCGGAGCGGTGCGGTGTACTGGTGGAGCCGGCGGGAATCGAACCCGCGTCCGCAAGCCCTCCACAGAGAGTTCTACATACTTAGTTCTGTCATTTGATTTAACCGGCGCATCGCGGACGAACACGCTCTACGACGGCGAGTCACTAGGTTTTCGTCCTCGGGCCCGTGACACTCCCGAAGCTTATCTGACGTAAATGACCTCGCTGGTTCTTGCGAACCCTAGCCCGTCAGCGAGCCAGTGCGAGGACGGCGGCCCTTAGGCTGCCAGTGCGTAACGTTCGTCGTTAGCAGTTATTGCATTCCCATTGATTAACGAGGTGACGGGTCCTCGGTATGCCCTCACTGCTTCGTAACCCACGTCGAAACCAGGTCGGCCCCAATGTGCGCTGTGAAACGCGAAGAAAACGGATTGTACCCGGTTTCGACGCCCATGGCGTGCCTCCGGTTCCGTAGTGCAAGCTGGGGGCTTATCCCAGCAATTCAAGCAGTTCGGCCGGGTGATGGATCAGGTAGTCGGCGCCCCAGGTTTCGGGCGGCTCACCCTCGCCGCAGTAGCCGTAGGCGGCCGAGACCGTCGCCATGCCTGCGGCCTTGCCGGCCTGGATGTCGCGCAGGTCGTCGCCGACATAGAGGCAGCGCGCCGCGGCCACACCGCTCAGTTCGGCGGCGTGCAGCAGCGGGGCCGGGTGAGGCTTGGCGTGGGGCGTGGTATCGCCGCTGACCACGGCCGAGGCGCGCGGTGCGAGACCGATGGCGCGGACCAGCGGCACCGTGAAGCGCGCGATCTTGTTCGTGACGATGCCCCAGGGCACGCCATCGGCTTCGAGCCTGGCCAGCACCGCATCCATGCCCTCGAACAGCCGGGTATGCACGGCGATGTCGGCCTCGTAGTAATCGAGGAAGGTATCGCGCAGTGCGGGGAATTCGGGGTCTTCCGGACGCTTGCCAAAGGCTGCGCCGATCAGCCCGCGCGCGCCGTGCGAGGCTACGGGGCGAAGCTTTTCGTAGGCGACCGGTGCCATGCCGTGTTCCACGACAAGCCGGTTGGCCGCTGCCGCGAGGTCGGGGGCCGTATCGGCCAGCGTGCCGTCGAGATCAAAGAAAACCGCGTCGAACTTCGCCATCGTCATGCCACCTTCCGGAACGCCATCATGTAGTTCACGTCGGTATCGCGGCTGAGCGAATAGATCTGCGTCAAGGGATTGAAGGTCATGCCGCGCATCTCGACCATCTCCAGGCCGACATTGCGCGCGAAGCGTGCCATCTCGGAGGGCGTGATGAATTTCTGATAGTCGTGCGTGCCGCGCGGCAGCATGTTCAGTACGTACTCTGCGCCGACGATAGCCAGCAGGTAGGCCTTCAGGTTGCGGTTGATCGTCGAGAAAAACACGTGTCCGCCCGGTTTGACCAGCGTCATGCAGGCGCGAACGATCGATTGCGGATCGGGCACATGCTCGAGCATTTCCATGCAGGTCACCACGTCGACGCTGGCTGGCATGCGGGCCGCCAGGTCTTCCACGGCGATTTCCTCGTAGGTCACTGCCACGCCCGATTCCAGGCTGTGCAGGTCGGCCACCTTCAGCGCCTTGCTGGACAGGTCGATGCCCCTGACCGTGGCGCCAAGGCGCGCCATGCTTTCCGACAGGATGCCGCCGCCGCAACCCACATCGACGACCTGCTTGCCCGACAGGTGCGCGATACCGTCGATCCAGCCCAGGCGGAGCGGATTGAGATCATGCAACGGCTTGAATTCACTGTTCGGGTCCCACCAGCGGTGGGCCAGCTCGCTGAACTTGTCGATCTCTTTCGGATCGGCATTGCGGCTGGTTTGGGGCGAGGCGTTGAGGGTGGTCGAATGCGACATCGTTGGCGCCGCGCAGGCGGCAAGTCTGATGAGAAGGCTGCGGCAACTTTACCAAAAAATCGGTGCCGCGCCGAATATGGCGGGTCTGACCCGCTGCCGGCGAAAACCGTCGGAGGCAGGGCGAAAAAAAAGCCCAGCGTACGCTGGGCTTTTCTTCATCGGAGAGGATCCGATTAACGTGCGCTGCGGGTGCCGACCACTTCGACTTCCACGCGGCGGTTCGGCTGCTGGCAGGCGATCTGAGCGGTGCGGTTGCCCTTGCACGACTTCGGATCCACCTTCAGCTGACGCTTGCCCTTGCCTTCCGTGTACACGCGGTTGGCTTCGACGCCCTTGCTCACCAGGTAAGCCTTGACCGATTCGGCACGACGGATCGACAGGCGATCGTTGTACTTGTCCGAACCGAACGAGTCGGTGTGGCCAACGGCGATGATGACTTCCAGCGTGATGCCTTGCAGCTTCGAGACCAGGTCGTCCAGCTTGGCCTTGCCTTCGGGCTTCAGAACAGCCTTGTCGAAGTCGAACAGGGTGTCAGCAGCAAAAGTGACCTTCTCGCTGGACACAACCGGCGGAGCGACCGGGGTCGGTGCCGGAGCCGGAGCAGCAGCCGGAGCCAGTGCGCCATCGCACAGGGCATTGGCCGTTGCCGGGGTCCAGGAGCTGTCGCGCCAGCAGAGCTCGTTCGTGCCATTCTTCCACACGTACTCGCTCGTACCGTTGCCCCAGTTATCGTTCACTGCCTTCTTTTCGTAGGGGACGGACTGGGCTTGAGCGGATGCAGCCATTACTGCGGTAGCTGCAACGAGCGCGAGCTTGGCAAATTTTTTCATATTTCTCCTCTCAGGATGAGATCACCGCAGGGTTACTGCGAGCAAATGGACGAAAACAAGTCATACATTCTTCGGAGTATAACATTCTCGATGTGGTGGATGCTCCACTTCGAACAATGTCTGGCTCTTCGCTGGGGAATTGTGCCACAAGGCTCGTTTCCTAAGAAGTAAATATATTCGATTCAACCACGTGGTTTTAGGCCTGTGGTGTTTGTGCAACATCGGTCTTGCGGCGCCTGCAAACCCTTGTCCTGTATGGGTTGCAGGGCATCGGGGTGGGACGCGTGGTGCGTCGGCGGGGGCGGTGGAGGGGTGGTTCCGGCGGGGGCGGGAAGGGGTTCCGCGCGTGATAGAATGCCATGTTCGCCCGTCGCCGGCATGGTCACTTCATGCCGTCAGATTCACGGGCTTCATTTGCTTAAACCCGCCGCATAAACCACGCCGCAATGGATCAATTCGCCAAAGAAACCCTTCCGGTCTCGCTGGAAGAGGAAATGCGCCGCTCTTACCTCGATTACGCAATGAGCGTTATCGTGGGGCGCGCGCTTCCCGACGTCCGGGACGGCCTGAAGCCGGTACACCGGCGCGTGCTCTTTGCGATGCATGAGCTGAATAACGACTGGAACCGGGCCTACAAGAAATCGGCGCGTATCGTCGGTGATGTGATTGGTAAGTATCACCCGCACGGTGATACTGCCGTCTACGACACGATCGTCCGCATGGCGCAGAATTTCTCGCTGCGCTATATGCTGGTCGACGGCCAGGGTAACTTCGGTTCGGTGGATGGAGATAACGCTGCGGCGATGCGTTATACCGAAATCCGCCTGGCGAAGATCGCCCATGAAATGCTTCACGATATCGACAAGGAAACTGTCGATTTCGAACCGAACTATGACGGTTCGGAGAAAGAGCCCGGTATTTTGCCGGCGCGAATCCCGAATTTGCTGATCAATGGTTCGTCGGGTATTGCCGTGGGTATGGCAACCAATATCCCGCCGCATAACCTCAATGAGGTTGTCGACGCCTGTCTGCATCTGCTCCGAAATCCCGATACCACGATCGACGAACTGATCGAACTGGTACCGGCGCCTGATTTTCCGACGGCCGGCATTATCTATGGTATCCAGGGCGTGCGGGAGGGTTACCGCACCGGCCGGGGCCGCGTGGTCATGCGCGCGCGCACGCACTTTGAGGATATCGACCGCGGCGCGCGCCAGGCGATCATCGTCGATGAGCTGCCGTACCAGGTGAACAAGCGGACCCTGCTCGAGCGCATTGCCGAGCTGGTGACCGAGAAGAAGATCGAGGGCATCTCCGACATCCGCGACGAGTCTGACAAGTCAGGCATGCGCGTGGTGATCGAGCTCAAGCGCAACGAAGTGCCCGAGGTTGTGCTGAACAACTTATATAAGAACACCCAGCTGCAGGACACGTTCGGCATGAACATGGTGGCGCTGGTCGATGGCCAGCCGCGCCTGCTGAACCTGAAGCAGATGCTGGATGCCTTCCTGTCGCATCGCCGGGAAGTGGTGACGCGCCGCACGGTGTTCGAGCTGCGCAAGGCGCGCGAGCGCGGGCACGTGCTGGAAGGCCTGGCCGTGGCGCTGGCGAACATCGACGAGTTCATCGCGATCATCAAGGCTGCGCCAACGCCGCCGCTGGCCAAGCAGGAACTGATGGCCAAGCCCTGGGATTCGGGCCTGGTGCGCGAAATGCTGTCGCGTGCCGAGAGCGACACGGCAGGCGGCCGCGCCTCGTATCGACCAGATGGCCTGCCGGCCGTGTTCGGCATGCAGCCCGATGGCCTGTATCGCCTGTCCGACGGCCAGGCGCAGGAAATCCTGCAAATGCGCCTGCAACGCCTCACGGGCCTGGAGCAGGACAAGATCGTCCAGGAATACCGCGAAGTAATGGGCCTGATTGCCGACCTGCTCGACATCCTGGCCCGCCCGGAGCGCATCACCACGATCATCACCGAGGAACTGGGCGCCATCCGCGCCGAGTTCGGCGACGAGCGCCGCTCGCAGATCGAACACAACGCGACCGAACTGGACACGGAAGACCTGATCACCCCGCAGGACATGGTGGTCACGCTGTCGCACTCGGGCTACATGAAGAGCCAGCCGATTTCCGAATATCGCGCGCAGAAGCGCGGTGGCCGCGGCAAGCTGGCCACGGCGACCAAGGAAGACGACTGGATCGATACGCTGTTCGTGGCCAACACGCACGACTACATCCTGTGCTTCTCGAATCGCGGCCGTCTGTACTGGCTCAAGGTCTACGAAGTGCCGCAAGGGTCGCGTAACTCGCGTGGACGTCCGATCGTGAACATGTTCCCGCTGGCCGACGGCGAGAAGATCAACGTGATACTGCCGGTGCGCCAGTTCGACGCCGAGCACTTCATCTTCATGGCCACCGCTCGCGGCACGGTCAAGAAGACGGTGCTGACCGATTTCTCGAATCCGCGCAAGGCCGGCATCATTGCGGTCGACCTCGACGAGGGCGACTTCCTGATCGGCGCCGCCATCACCGATGGCCAGCACGACGTGATGCTGTTCTCCGATGCCGGCAAGGCGGTGCGTTTCGACGAGAACGACGTGCGTCCGATGGGCCGTCAGGCGCGTGGCGTGCGTGGCATGAACCTCGACGAAGGCCAGGCCGTGATCGCCATGCTCGTGGCCCCGGCCGAAACGGCAGAGGGCGAGAGTGGGGCGGCCGAGGGCGTCTCGATCAGCGCGGTGGGCAGCGTGCTGACCGCCACCGAGAACGGCTACGGCAAGCGTACGCCGATCTCCGAGTACACTCGACACGGCCGTGGCACCAAGGGCATGATTGCGATCCAGACGAGCGAGCGCAATGGCCGGGTGGTGGCCGCGGCACTGGTTTCGCCCGAAGACGAGATCATGCTGATCACCACGGGTGGCGTGCTGATCCGCACCCGCGTGGCCGAGATCCGCGAGATGGGCCGAGCCACGCAGGGCGTGACGCTGATCAACGTGGACGAAGGTACGAAGCTGTCGGGCCTGCAGCGCATCGTCGAGTCGGATGCCGATAACAGCGGCAACGTCGAAGACGAAGACGTGGCGGACCATGCCAGCGGCGCGGCCAATGCCGATGGCGATACCGGAGCGGGCGCCGCCGACGCAGACGCGAATTCGTAATTTGTTGCAACAACGGGACGACGGCCGGAACTCGCCAGACGGCCGTTCGGACTAATCCGGACGTATTTACCAGGGAGTCATAATGCTCAAAACCTATCGACGTATCGCTGTTCTGGCTGCTTTCGCTCCGATGATGATGCTGGCGCAAGGCGCGCACGCTCAGGAAGACAAGGACAAGACCGCGGCCATCAAGGAACTGCTGACCGTCATGCAGGCCGACCAGGCTGTCAAGGGTCAGGCCGACAACTGGCAACAGGGCGCCAAGCAGGAAGCGCCGCTGGTGCTGGAGCAGGTTCTTGTCGAGAACAAGACGTTGAACGACAAGCAGAAGCAGGCCGCTGTCGACAAGCTCAAGAAGAACGGCGCCGTGCAGCGCATGGTCGACGGCGCCGGTACGGCGTTCAACACCGACGGCTTCCGTCAGGACGCCATCAAGGCGCACTACGATGCCTTCGGCAAGTACTACTCGACCCAGGAAATCAAGGATCTGACCACGTTCCTGAAGTCGCCGACGGGCCAGAAGTTCATGGCCAACCAGGGCAAGGCCACCCAGGAAATCTGGGGTTCGATGATGCAGAAGTACGGCCCGCAGGTTGGCAAGTCGATGCGCGACGCCGCCGAGAAGGAAATCGCCGCCGCTTCGAAGTGATCGACGGCTGACCTCTCGGGCCCTTCGGGCCGGGGAGGTCGCAGGTCCAGACCCGCTCCGGATGCCCTTGGTGTCCAAGGGGCGCAGGTTTTGGGCGATAATGGCTGCCTGGTTCCATCCGGCAGCCATTTTTCTTTTCTCCCTCCATGAACGATCCCCAGAACCCCGCCCTCGCCGGCCTGCAACGTTCCCTGGCCGAGCGCGTCTTCAATTTCTCGCCTGGCCCGGCCGCGTTGCCGACCGAAGTCCTGCAGCAGGCCGCCGAGGAAATGCTGTCATGGCGCGGAACTGGCGTTTCGGTGATGGAGATGAGCCACCGCAGCAAGGAATTCGAGAGCATCCACCATCAAGCGATGACGGATCTGCGCGAACTGCTGCATGTGCCGAAGAACTTCAAGATTCTGTTCCTGCAGGGTGGCGCCATCGGCGAGAACGGCATCGTGCCGCTGAACCTGGCCAATCGTGTCAATGCCGCCAAGCCGAAGACGGACTTCGTGGTGACCGGCACGTGGTCGGTCAAGACCGAGCAGGAAGCGCGCCGCTATGGCGAGGTGAATATCGCCGCATCCAGCAAGGACCAGAAGTGGCACAAGATTCCCGACGTGAAGACGTGGAATCTGTCGGACGATGCCGCCTATGTGCACCTGTGCACGAACGAGACCATCGTCGGCGTGGAATTCCAGGACATTCCCGACATCGGCCAGACCGGCACGCATGACAAGGGACGCATCGTCGTGGCCGACGCGTCGAGCCATATCCTGTCGCGCCCCATCGACTGGTCGCGCGTGCAGGTGGTGTACGGCGGCGCGCAGAAGAACATCGGCCCGGCCGGCGTGACGATCGTCATCGTGCGCGAAGACCTGATCGGTTTCGCGCATCCGCTTTGCCCTTCGGCGTTCAACTGGCGCCTGGTGGCCGAGCACGACTCGATGTACAACACGCCGCCCACCTATGCGATCTACATCGCCGGGCTGGTGTTCCAGTGGCTCAAGGCCCAGGGCGGCGTGGCCGGGATCGAACAGCGCAATATTGCCAAGGCGCGCGCGCTGTACAGCTTCCTGGACCAAAGCGACTACTACCGTAACGAAATCGATCCCGGCAGCCGCTCGCGCATGAACGTACCGTTCTTCCTGCGCGATGAATCGCGCAACGAAGCGTTCCTGACCCAGGCGCGCGCGAATGGCCTGGTACAGCTCAAGGGCCACAAGTCCGTGGGCGGCATGCGCGCCAGCATCTATAACGCGATGCCACTCGAAGGTGTGACCGCGCTGGTGGAATTCATGCGCGAGTTCGAGCGCACCGCCGCCTGACGGTGGTGCTTTCTGTCGCGGCCCTTGCAGCGCGAGGGCCCGGCATCAGCCCAGACTTTTCGCGGCTGCGCGATGCGCGGCCCACAGGCCTATGACACAGCAAGACAAGCCGGGGGTGGCCGCCTCCGGCCATGACAATGCCGCACCAAGCCCTCAGGAGCAGGCGCTGTCCGCCGACCTGGCGCCGCTGCGCGACCAGATCGATGCCGTCGACCGCGAACTGCTGGCCCTGCTGAACCGTCGCGCGCAGCTGGCGCTCGACGTGGGCGAGGTCAAGAAGAAGTACGGCGCGCCGGTGTTCCGCCCCGAACGTGAGCTGCAGGTGATCCGCAAGGTGCAGGGCGCCAATCCGGGCCCGCTGCTTGGCGAAAGCGTGGCGTCGATCTGGCGCGAGGTGATGTCCGCCTGCCGCGGGCTGGAAAAGCCGCTGGAGATCGCCTTCCTGGGCCCGGCCGGCACGTTTTCCGAGCAGGCGCTGTACGCGCACTTCGGCCACGAGGTCTCGGGCGTGCCGTGCCCGAGCATCGACGAGGTGTTCCGGTCGGTGGAATCCGGGACGGTGGAGTACGGCGTGGTGCCGGTCGAGAATTCGACCGAGGGCGCCGTGTCGCGCACGCTGGACCTGTTCCTGCAGACGTCGCTGAAGATCAGCGGCGAGATCGCGCTGAAGGTCCATCACAACCTGATGGCATCGTCGCCCGACATGAAGGGCGTGACCGTGGTGCGCGCGCATGCGCAGGCGCTGGCGCAGTGCCAGCACTGGCTGACCGCCAACTATCCGCATCTGGAGCGCCAGGCCGTGTCCAGCAATGCCGAGGCCGCGCGCATGGCCAGCGAGGACCCCACGGTGGCGGCGATTGCCGGCGAAACGGCCGCCAACCGCTATCACCTGCATATCGTGCGGGCGAACATCCAGGACGATCCGCACAACCGCACGCGCTTTGCCGTGATCGGCCGCTACGAGACCGAGCCGTCAGGCAGCGACCAGACGTCGATGATCCTGTCGGTGCCGAACAAGGCCGGTGCCGTGTACCAGCTGCTGGCGCCGCTGGCGGACAACGGCGTGTCGATGTGCCGATTCGAGTCGCGGCCGGCCCGTAGCGGCGCGTGGGAGTACTACTTCTATGTCGATGTGGAAGGCCATCAGCACGACCCGTCCGTGGCACGGGCAATCCAGGCGCTGCGCGCCAACGCCGCGTACCTGAAGGTGCTCGGGTCCTACCCGTCGAGCAAATAACGCAGGCAGGAGACACGCATGGCACAGCAGGAAAGCGGGGCGGCGAATGTGGCGGCCAATGTGGCCGATTATTTCGGCCCGACGTACGTCCGCAAGATTTCTCCGTACATCGCAGGAAAGCCAATTTCGGAAGTCGCACGCGAGTTCGGGCTCGACGAAGCACGCATCGTCAAGCTGGCCTCGAATGAGAATCCGCTCGGCATGCCGGCCTCGGCCAGGGCCGCCATCGCGGCGGCCACGGCAGACCTGGGGCGTTATCCGGACAGCAACGGCTTCGAACTGAAGGCCAGGCTTTCGGAGAAATTCGATGTCCCGGCCGAGTGGCTGACACTGGGCAACGGCAGCAACGACATTCTGGAGCTTGCCGCGCATGCGCTGGTGCGCGCTGGCGAGTCGATCGTCTACGCCGAATACTCGTTCGCGGTCTACGCGCTGGCCACGCAGGAAGTGGGCGCGCGCGCCATCGAGGTGAGGGCGCGCCAGTATGGCCATGACCTCGATGCGATGGCCGCCGCGATTGCGCCGGACACGAAGCTCGTTTTTATCGCCAATCCGAACAACCCGACCGGCACCTTCGTGTCGGCCGCCGAGATCGAGGCGTTCCTGGCCAAGGTGCCGCCGCACGTGGTGGTGGTGCTGGACGAGGCGTACAACGAATATCTGGACGCCGACCAGCAGTACGAATCGATTGCCTGGGTGCGCAAGTATCCGAACCTGATGGTGTCGCGCACGTTCTCGAAGGCCTACGGCCTCGCGGGGCTGCGGGTCGGGTATGGCGTGGCCCAGCCGCCGCTGACGGACCTGCTCAACCGCGTGCGGCAGCCGTTCAACGTCAACAGCCTGGCGCAGGCCGCAGCCGTGGCGGCGCTGGGCGACGCGGCATTCCTGCAGCGCAGCGCGGAGCTCAATCGTGCCGGCAAGGCCCAGCTGGTAGCGGCCTTCGAACGCATGGGGCTGGAGTACGTGAAGTCGTCGGGCAACTTCGTCATGGTCCGCGTGGGCACGGACGACGGTGCCGGCGCCCGTGTGAACCTGGCCATGCTCAAGCAGGGCGTGATCGTGCGCCCGGTGGCGAACTACGGTCTGCCGCAGTGGCTGCGTATCACGATTGGCCTGCCTGACGAGAACGCCGCCTGCATCGCGGCGCTCGAACAGGCATTGAAGTGAAACCGAATCGATCTGAAGCCGTGAGTGCTCTGCATTTTTCCCGTGTTGTGATTGTCGGCGTCGGCCTGATTGGCGGATCGCTGGCGTTGTCGCTCAAGCGTGCCGGCGTGGTCGGCACCGTGGTGGGGGTGGGCCGGTCGGCGGCGTCGCTCGAAAAGGCGAAGATGCTGGGCGTCATCGACGAGGCCGCCGAATCGCTGGCCGAAGCCGCGCGCGGCGCCAGCCTGATCGTGCTGTGCGCGCCGGTGGCGCAGAACTTTGCGCTGCTCCATGCGCTGGAGCCGCATCTGCAGCCCGGCACCATCGTGACGGACGCCGGCAGTACCAAGTCCGACGTGATCATGGCCGCCAAGACGGCGCTCGGTGACAAGGTGGCGCAGTTCGTGCCCGCCCACCCGATTGCCGGCCGCGAGCTGCACGGCGTGGAGGCCGCGCTGAATGACCTGTACCTGGGCAAGAAGGTGGTGATGTGCCCGCTGCAGGAAAACAGCCGCGTCGATGTGGCGGCGGTGCGCGCCATGTGGGAGTCCACGGGTGCCGATGTCCACGTGATGTCGGCCGTGCAGCATGATGCCGTGTTCGCATCGGTGAGCCATCTGCCGCACGTGCTGTCGTATGCGCTGGTGGCGCAGGTGGCCAATGCCGAGGACGCGGCGCTGAAGCTCGATTTCGCGGGCGGTGGCTTCCGCGACTTCACGCGCATCGCCGCGTCGTCGCCCGAGATGTGGCGCGACATCTGCATCGCCAACAAGGAGGCGCTGCTGCGCGAGATCAACACGTACGAAGCCGTGCTGGGTCACCTGAAGGCACAGATCAAGGCAGGCGACGGTGCCGCGCTGGAGCGGATCTTCGCGCGCGCCAGCGACACACGCCTGAAGTGGGGCGCGGCGCGCGCCGCCACCCATAACGTAGAACCCTGATGCCGTGGCGCCTTTCCGGGCGCCAGGCCGACGCTGCAAAGACCATGGAACATCTGACCCTCGGCCCGCTGACCCGCGCATCGGGCACCGTGCGCCTGCCTGGCTCGAAGAGCATCTCCAACCGCGTGCTGCTGCTATCCGCACTGGCAACCGGCGAGACACGCGTTCGCGATCTGCTCGATTCCGACGACACCCAGGTCATGCTCGAAGCACTGAAGGTGCTGGGCGTGACCTGGCGCCGTGACGGCGGCGACTGCATCGTGACTGGCGTGGGTGGCCATTTTCCGAACAAGGCCGCCGACCTGTTCATGGGCAATGCCGGTACGGCGATTCGTCCGCTGACGGCGGCGCTGGCGCTGCAGGGCGGCGCGTACAGGCTCAGCGGCGTGGCGCGCATGCACGAGCGGCCGATCGGCGATCTCGTGGACGGCCTGCGGCAGGTTGGCGCCGCCATCGAATACCTGGGCACACCGGGCTATCCGCCGCTGGAGATCAAGCCCGCGCAGATCCGCATCGATACGCCGATCCGCGTGCGTGGCGATGTGTCGAGCCAGTTCCTGACCGCGCTGCTGATGACGCTGCCGATGGCGTCGGCGCCGTCGGGGCGGATCGAGATCGAAGTGGTGGGTGAGCTGATCTCGAAGCCGTACATCGAGATCACGCTGAACCTGCTGGCGCGCTTTGGCATCGTGGTCGAGCGGCAGGGCTGGGAACGTTTCATCCTGCCGGCCGGCGCGCAGTACCGCTCGCCGGGCGAGATCTACGTCGAGGGCGATGCCTCGACCGCATCGTATTTCCTGGCTGCCGGCGCGATTGGCGGCGGTCCGGTGCGGGTCGAAGGCGTGGGTTTGTCGAGCATCCAGGGCGATGTGCGCTTTGCCGATGCGCTGAACCGCATGGGCGCCAACGTGATGGCGGGCGACAACTGGATCGAGGTACGCGGCACCGAGCGCGACGACGGCCGGCTCAATGGCATCGAACTCGACTGCAACCATATTCCCGACGCCGCGATGACGCTGGCCGTGGCGGCACTGTTCGCCGAAGGCACGACCACGCTGACCAATATCGCCAGCTGGCGCGTCAAGGAAACCGATCGTATTACCGCCATGGCGACGGAGCTGCGCAAACTGGGCGCCACGGTGGAAGAGGGCGCAGACTACCTCAAAGTGACGCCTCCGGCATCAAACGCGTGGCAGACCCCGGCCGACGGCATTGGCACCTATGATGATCACCGGATGGCCATGTGTTTCTCGTTGGCCGCTTTTGGGCCGCTGCCGGTGCGGATCAACGATCCGGGCTGCGTGGCGAAGACGTTCCCGGAATATTTCTCGGTGTTTGCCGGGGTGGCGCGGTAAGCGGCCACTCCGGTTCAATAGCAGTGTTCAGGCGGCGGCCAGGTGGGGCGCCGCCGGCGCTTCACGGCTGGCTCCGGCCGTTGCGGGATTTCCGCGGCGTTCACGGCGCTCCCAGTACTTGTCGAAGAAATAGTGGGCGACCGTGTTGACGGCCGGTTCGATGAAGGTGATGGCGCCGCTGATGGCCAGGCTGCCGGTCAGCGCGTAGGTCACGCTGAAGGCGATGCCCAGGTGCATGATGCCGAAGGTCAGGGTTTTGGCCATGGTGGATTGCTCGCGTCGAAAAATGTCGGGATGGTCGCGCAGCGCCTTTTGTAGGGAACGGGAACGCTGCAGCCGCGCAACCATGGATTAGATGATAACGACTCTCAATCAAAGTCGAAAATCAATAGTTTCAAGCTAACTAATTAAGAATGACTATCATTGACGTCATCACCATAGATGGACCAACCGCTTCCGGCAAGGGAACGGTGGCCCACAAGGTGGCAGATGCCCTGAGCTTCCATCTGCTGGACAGCGGCGCGCTGTATCGGCTGGTGGCGCTGGCCAGCGAACGTGCCGACGTGGACATCGGCGACGTCGATACCCTTGCAAAGATCGCCTTGCGCCTCGATGTGAAGTTCGGCCCGGACCGGGTCTGGCTCGAAGGCGAAGAGGTCAGCCAGCTGATTCGCCAGGAGGCAATCGGCAACCGGGCGTCGGCGCTGGCCGTCCATCAGCCCGTGCGTGATGCGCTGACCGCACTTCAGCGCGGCTTTCGCAAGCTGCCCGGCCTCGTGGCGGACGGCCGCGACATGGGCACGGTGATCTTCCCGGAGGCCCGCCTCAAGGTGTTCCTGACCGCGAGTGTCGAGGCGCGCGCCCGCAGGCGCTATAAACAATTGATTGATAAGGGAATTTCTGCTAATATCGAAGACCTTTTGCGTGACCTCGAGGCGCGCGACGCGCGGGACCGTTCCCGTGCCGCCGCACCGTTGCGTCCCGCGGAAGACGCGCAACGCCTGGACACCTCCGAAATGACGGTGGACGAGGCGGTGGCGCAGGTGCTGGAGTGGTTCGCCGCGGTGCGGTGAGTAAAACCATGAGGCACCGAACCGGGCCTGTATCGGAACCCAACCCGTCCGGTACAGGTTGTTCAACCTGACCCCGCTGCGTAAGGCAGACTGTGCACGATACGCGTGCCGGCCTACGTACTGCGGATTGCTACTTTACGTTTATGTCCGACCTGCAAACTAACGAATCCTTTGCCGCACTGTTCGAGGAATCGATCGCCCGCTCCAATATGAAGGCTGGCGAAGTGATTTCCGCTGAAGTCGTGCGCATCGACCACAATTTCGTGGTCGTCAACGCCGGCCTCAAGTCCGAAGCATTTGTGCCGGTGGAGGAGTTCCTGAACGACCAGGGCGAGCTCGAAGTGCAGGCCGGCGACTATGTCTCCGTGGCCATCGATGCGCTCGAGAACGGCTATGGCGACACCATCCTGTCCCGCGACAAGGCCAAGCGCCTGGCATCGTGGCTGAACCTCGAGAAGGCGCTGGAAGACGGCGAGATCATCTCGGGTACCGTGACCGGCAAGGTCAAGGGCGGCCTGACCGTCATGGTCAACGGCATCCGTGCCTTCCTGCCCGGTTCGCTCGTCGACGTGCGTCCGATCAAGGACACCACGCCGTACGAAGGCAAGACCCTCGAATTCAAGGTCATCAAGCTCGACCGCAAGCGTAACAACGTCGTGCTGTCGCGCCGCGCCGTCGTGGAAGCCACGCTGGGCGAAGAGCGCCAGAAGCTGATGGAAACGCTGAAGGAAGGCGCGATCGTCAACGGTATCGTCAAGAACATCACCGACTACGGCGCGTTCGTGGACCTGGGTGGTATCGACGGCCTGCTGCACATCACCGACCTGGCATGGCGTCGTGTGCGTCACCCGAGCGAAGTGCTGTCGGTTGGCCAGGAAATCACCGCCAAGATCCTCAAGTTCGACCAGGAAAAGAACCGCGTCTCGCTGGGCGTGAAGCAACTGGGCGAAGATCCGTGGGTGGGCATCTCGCGCCGCTACCCGCAAGGCACGCGTCTGTTCGGCAAGGTGACGAACCTGACCGACTACGGCGCATTCGTGGAAATCGAAGCCGGTATCGAAGGCCTGGTCCACGTGTCGGAAATGGACTGGACCAACAAGAACGTGGCCCCGTCGAAGGTTGTCCAGCTGGGCGACGAAGTCGAAGTCATGGTTCTGGATATCGACGAAGACAAGCGTCGTATCAGCCTGGGCATGAAGCAGTGCAAGGCCAATCCGTGGGACGATTTCAGCCGCAACCACAAGAAGGGCGACAAGCTGACGGGCCAGATCAAGTCGATCACCGACTTCGGCGTGTTCATCGGTCTGCCGGGCGGCATCGACGGTCTGGTGCACCTGTCGGACCTGTCGTGGCAAGAGTCGGGCGAAGAAGCCGTGCGCAAGTACAAGAAGGGCGACGAAGTGGAAGCTGTCGTCCTGGGCATCGACGTCGACAAGGAACGCATCTCGCTGGGTATCAAGCAGCTGTCGGGCGATCCGTTCAACAACTTCATCTCGGCCAACGACAAGGGTTCGCTCGTCAACGGCACGATCAAGGCTGTGGATGCCAAGGGCGCCGTGGTGCAACTGGCTGACGACGTCGAAGGCTACCTGCGCGCATCGGAAATCTCCGCTGACCGCGTGGAAGATGCCCGCAACGTGCTGAAGGAAGGCGAGCAGATCACCGCCCTGGTGGTGAACGTCGACCGCAAGTCGCGCAACATCAACCTGTCGATCAAGGCCAAGGACAGCGCAGAGCAGCAGGAAGCGATGCAGAAGTTCCAGGCTGACACCGGCACGGCTGGCACGACCAACCTGGGCGCGCTGCTGAAGGCCAAGCTGGGCCAGGAAAACCAGTAATCTAGAGCGCCGCGCGAAGCGAGACCGCCCATGACCAAGTCCGAGCTCGTCGAAAAACTGGCTGCCCGTTTTCCGCAGTTGCTGCTGCGGGATGCGGACATCTCGGTAAAAACGATTCTCGACGCGATGTCCGAAGCCCTGGCCGATGGCCATCGCATCGAGATCCGTGGCTTCGGCAGCTTTGGTCTGAACCGGCGGCCGCCTCGCGTGGGCCGCAACCCCAAGTCCGGCGAACGCGTGCTGGTGCCCGAAAAGCGGGTGCCGCATTTCAAGGCGGGCAAGGAGTTGCGGGAGCGGGTAGACCGCCCTGTATCGCCACAGGGTGGCGTCGCGACCGTCAACGGTCAGGCGCCGCACGGCAAGGCAGGGCAGTCGCTGGCCCCGTCGCAACCGGCTCCGGCCGGCCTGCACGAGGACAATCAGCTCAATCTGGTCCGTTCCTGATGCATGCTCGCCATACTGGCAAGTCTGTGGAAAAACGCCCCTTCGGGGGCGTTTTTTGTTTGCGCGCGGATGACGGCCGGCTGCCGCGGCGGCCGGCGCGCCCGGCGACCAATCGTTACCGTTTGCGAGAAGTGATTCCGCTACAATGCCGAGAATCCTTGGCCGGGTGCGCCGGATCGCTGTTGCGTGACCGGTTGTGCACCCCTGATCCGATGGCATTCACCGCATGAAACTCATCACCTGGATCTTCCGCATCGTCCTGTTCGTGCTGCTGTTCGTGCTGGCACTGCGCAATACCGGCGATGCCGACCTGCAGCTGTTCTTCGGGGCGGTCTGGCATGCCCCGCTGATCCTGATCCTGCTGGCGGCGTTCGGGCTGGGCATCGTGGCCGCCTTGGCTGCCGTGGCGCCGGGGCTGATGCGCCAGCGCATGGAAGCGTCGCGCCTGCGTCGTGCCCTGGGCGCGGTGCGGGCCACGCCGGCGGTGGATGTCGTGCCGCCCGAGGCCAAGCCGGGCGTACCTTATAACGTAGTCGGTCCGAAAGTCTGACCCATGATGTTTGAAACCTGGTGGCTGCTGGCGCTGCCACTTGTATTTGGCCTTGGCTGGATGGCTGCGCGCTTCGACCTGCGCCAGCTGATGAGCGAACAGGGCGCGTTGCCGCGTTCGTATTTCAAGGGCCTCAATTTCCTGCTCAACGAGCAACCCGACAAGGCCATCGACGCCTTTGTCGAGGTGGCGCGTCTCGACCCCGAGACCACCGAGCTGCACTTTGCGCTGGGCGCGCTGTTCCGCCGACGCGGCGAGACCGAGCGCGCGATCCGCGTGCATCAGAACCTGGCCACCCGGCCAGACCTTCCCGAACCCGAACGTGAGCACGCACTCTATGAACTGGGCCAGGACTTTCTGCGTGCCGGTCTGCTGGACCGTGCCGAGGAGTCGCTGCGCCGGCTGATGTCCGGCCCGTACGCGGCATCGGCCAAGCGCGTGCTGCTGGAACTGTACGAAGTCGAGAAGGAATGGTCGAAGGCCATCGACGCCGCACGCGAACTGCAGACGCTGGACCAGAAGGACTACCGCGTGCAGATCGCCCAGTTCTGCTGTGAACTGGCGCAGGACGCGCTGCAGAAGAAGAAGCCCGAAGAAGCCATCGAATGGCTGCGTCGTGCCCGCGAGGAAAATCCGGCCAATGTACGTGCGCCGATCCTGCTGGGCGATGTGGCCGCCGCGGCGGGCGACCAGACCGGCGCGCTGGAGCACTGGCTCGGCATCGAAAGCCAGGATGCGGCCTATCTGCCGCTGGTGGCTGACCGGGTGGTCAAGGCCTACGCGACGCTGGGCGAGCAGGACAAGGCCCTGCAGTGGCTGCGCGACCTGCTCAAGACCAAGCTGGCACCGGAACTGCTCGATACCGCCTATCGCACCGAACTCGAAGCGAACGGCCCGGTGGCCGCTACCGCGCTGATGCGCGACCAGTTGCGCCGCCAGCCGACGCTGCTGGCCCTGACCCGGTATTTCGAGGCGCAGGCGGCCGAGACCAAGGCGCAGCAGCCTGTCGGCGCCAATGGCGAGGCGCCGGCCGAAGGCGCGGACGCAGGCGCCGATCCGGACGACCAGACGAAGGAAATCGAGGCGATCCGCGACCTGCTGCAACTTCGCACCCGTAATCTGGCGCGCTATACCTGCCGCGAATGCGGCTTCCGCGCCCGGCTCTTCTACTGGCAGTGCCCCGGCTGCAACCGCTGGGAGACCTATGCGCCGCGCCGCTCCGAAGCGCTTGGCTAATCCATCTCAAGCGACCCCGAATTCCCTGGAGCTTCCGCAATGAAAGTTACGATTATCGGCAGCGGCTATGTTGGCCTGGTGACCGGTGCCTGTCTGGCCGAACTCGGCAATTCCGTGTTCTGCCTCGATGTCGACGAAAAGAAGATCGCCCTGCTGAACGCCGGTGGCGTGCCCATCTACGAACCGGGCCTGAAGGAACTGATCGACCGCAACCGCGCGGCAGGCCGGCTGACGTTTTCCACCGATGTCGCCGCCAGCGTCGAGCATGCCGATGTCCAGTTCATCGCCGTGGGCACCCCGCCTGACGAGGACGGCTCGGCCGATCTGCAGTACGTGCTGGCCGCCGCGCGCAACATCGGCCGCCATATGACCGGTTTCAAGGTGGTGGTGGACAAGTCGACCGTGCCCGTGGGCACCGGCGACCGCGTGGCCGCCGTGATCCGCGAGGAACTGACGGCGCGCGGGCTGGAAGACCTGCAGTACTCGGTGGTGTCCAACCCCGAGTTCCTGAAGGAAGGCGCGGCCGTGGAAGACTTCATGCGTCCGGACCGCATCGTGCTGGGCTGCGCGCCGGATGTCGCCGGCCGCCACGCGCAGGCCATCATGCGTCAGCTGTACTCGCCGTTCAACCGCAACCACGAGCGCACGTTCTACATGGACGTGCGTTCGGCCGAATTCACGAAGTACGCGGCCAATTCGATGCTGGCCACGNCGGATGGGCATCGGCTCGGACCCCCGCATCGGCTACAGCTTCCTGTACGCGGGCGCCGGCTACGGTGGCTCCTGCTTTCCCAAGGACGTGCAGGCGCTGATGCGCACAGCCAGCGCCTATGGCAAGCCGATGCGGGTGCTGGAGGCCGTGGAGGCCGTCAACGATGCGCAAAAGCAGGTGCTGGGCCGCAAGGTGGTCAATCGCTTTGGTGAGGATCTGACCGGCAAGACTTTCGGTGTCTGGGGCCTGGCATTCAAGCCCAATACCGACGACATGCGCGAGGCGCCGGCCCGCGTGCTGGCCCGTGAGCTGGTATCGCGCGGCGCGTCGCTGCGCGTGCACGACCCCGTGGCGATGCACGAGGCCCGCCGCGTGCTGGAGACCGACCTGGCCGACATGCCCGGCGGCATGGATCGTGTGCAATTCTGCGACGCCCAGATGGACGTGCTGAAGGACGCCGATGCGCTGGTGATCGTGACGGAGTGGAAGGTTTTCCGCAGCCCCGATTTCACGCAGATCCGCGCGTTGCTCAAGACGCCGGTCATCATCGACGGCCGTAACCTCTATGAACCGGATGCCATGGCTCAGGCCGGCATCGAGTATCACGCGATCGGGCGCTCTACCGCCGCGCACTGATTCGTTTCAACCGCGTAACCAGACCGACCCGCCGCACCGTTCCGGCACGGCGTGTCGCAAAGGGAAGTTCATGAGCAAGAACACGATTCCGCAGGACCAGATCCGCCAGTCTCAGGTGCTGGTGGTGGGCGACATGATGCTGGACCGCTACTGGTTCGGCGATGTGGAGCGCATCTCGCCGGAAGCGCCCGTGCCCGTGGTGCAGATCAAGCGCAGCGACGAGCGCCTGGGCGGCGCCGCCAACGTGGCCCGCAACGCCGCCGCGCTGGGCGCCCGCGTGGGCATGCTCGGCGTGGTGGGCGACGACGAGCCGGGCCGCACGCTGGAGGCGCTGCTCAACGAGAGCCACGTCCAGCCGTACCTGCATCGCGACGCCAGCCTGAACACCACCATCAAGCTGCGTGTGGTGGCACACCAGCAGCAGCTGTTGCGGGTGGATTTCGAGAACGCACCGGCCAGCGAAGTGCTGGCTTCGGTACAGGACCGCTACCAGCACCTGGTCAACGACTACCAGGTGCTGGTGCTGTCGGACTACGGCAAGGGCGGCCTGACCCATGTCGGCCGCATGGTCGACGCGGGCCGCGCGGCCGGGCGCACCGTGCTGATCGACCCCAAGGGCGACGATTACTCGCGCTACCGCGGCGCCACGCTGATCACGCCGAACCGCGCCGAAATGCGCGCCGTGGTCGGCGCCTGGAAGACTGAGGCCGACCTGACCATCCGCGCCCAGAACCTTCGCCGCGAGCTTCAGCTCGAAGCGTTGCTGCTGACGCGCTCGGAAGAGGGCATGACGCTCTATACCGAGGCCGAAGTGCTGCATGTCTCGGCCCAGGCGCGCGAAGTCTATGATGTATCGGGGGCCGGCGACACGGTAATCGCCACGCTGGCCACCATGCTGGGCGCCGGTGTGCCGCTCAAGGAAGCCGTGCAGCATGCCAACCGCGCCGGCAGCATCGTCGTCGGCAAGCTGGGTACCGCCGTTGTCACTTATCCCGAATTGTTTGGCGCTGCCTGAGGCGCGCCTGCCAGCCTGAATCCGCCATGACCATCATCGTGACCGGCGCTGCCGGCTTTATCGGCAGCAACATCGTCAAGGGCCTGAACGAACGCGGCGAATCGCATATCGTCGCGGTCGACAACCTGACGCGAGCCGAGAAATTCAACAATCTCGTGGACTGCGAGATTGCCGACTACCTGGACAAGGCCGAGTTCGTCGAGCGTTTCAAGCGCGGCGATTTCGGCCATGTGCGCGCGGTATTCCATGAGGGCGCCTGCTCCGACACCATGGAAACGGACGGCCGCTACATGATGGAGAACAACTACCGCTACACGCTGGCGCTGATGGAAGCCTGCCTGGAGCAGGGCACCCAGTTCCTCTATGCGTCGTCGGCCGCCACTTATGGCGCTTCTACGATGTTCCGCGAGGATCGCGAGTACGAAAAGCCGCTGAACGTCTACGGCTATTCGAAATTCCTGTTCGACCAGGTGGTGCGCCGCCGGCTGCCGTCCGCGCATTCACAGATTGTCGGCTTCCGCTACTTCAACGTCTACGGCCCGCGCGAATTCCACAAGGGCCGCATGGCGTCGGTGGCGTTCCACCATTTCAACCAGTTCCGCGCCGAAGGCTCGGTCAAGCTGTTCGGCGAGTACAACGGCTATGCGCCGGGCACGCAAAGCCGCGACTTCGTGTCGGTGGAAGACGTGGTCAAGGTCAACCTGTACTTCCTGGATCATCCGGAAAAGTCCGGCATCTTCAACCTTGGCACCGGCCGTTCGCAGCCGTTTAACGATATTGCGGTGTCGGTGGTGAATGCGTTGCGCGAGTCCGAGGACAAGCCGCCCCTGTCGCTGGAAGACATGGTGCAGGAAGGACTGGTCGAATACGTGAAGTTTCCCGATGCATTGCGCGGCAAGTACCAGTGCTTCACGCAGTCCGACGTGTCGCGCCTGCGCTCGGCCGGCTATGAGGCGCCGTTCCTGACGGTGCAGGAAGGCGTGAGCCGCTACTGCAAGTGGCTGCTCGACCGTAGCTGAAGCGCGCGGCCGCGCATGGCCGTGTCGCGCCCGCGCCACGGTCCAACCTGGCCGGACTCGGAGAAGTCCGGCAGTACATCACCAATATTGCGCTTGGACACACAAACGCGCGGATATTGTGAACTCATGTGTCCAGCCATTTCTGACGTCCGATCGGACTCCTATCCTGACCGCTTCCGTTGCCATCCGGCGGCGGACAGCAACCCGAAAGGAAAGGAGTTTCATCGATGCACAAGACGTACGACGCCGCCCAGGCGAATGCGCCGGCGGCCCTGACCGGCAACTTTCTGACCAGCACATCGCGAAGCGCGCACCGCGCGTGGCGGCGCGCCAGCCTGGCCCTTGCGTTCACGCTGGCCATGGCTGGCATGGGGCCGGCCCACGCCGAGGTCGACGTGAATAGCGCCGACGAGGTGGCGCTGACCACGATCAAGGGTATTGGCCCGGCAACGGCCAAGCGCATTCTGGCGGAGCGCGACAAGAACGGGGCGTTCCAGGACGCGGCTGACCTTGCAGACCGCGTGCCGGGGGTGGGGGCGAAATCGGCGGCCAATCTCCAGGAAGCGGGGCTGACGTTCGGCAAGCCGTCCGCTACCACGGCAGCCGCACGCAAGGATGGCAAGCCCGCGCCGAAGCCGGCGCCCCAGGCGGCGCCGAAGACCACGCCAGCGCGCTGAGGCCGGCGCTCGCGCCCCGGGTCAACAGCCCGGGGCTGGTATGCGTTGTGCTTCGCTGGCGTGGCATGCGCGCCGCAGTCCCGATTTGCACCACCGGGGGTGCGGGGTATCATGCGCATCGCCGTTGCGGGCCGACGCCTGGCGCCGGCCCGCAACCGGGATTTCCATACCGATAATTCAACCGGCAACGCAGCCGTGCCGCTGACAGGGAGAGAACAACATGGCGAATGGCCAGGACAGCATTGACGACGGGAGTTTCCTGCCGAAGTGGCGGCTCAGGACCGAGGGGGTGATCGCTCCCGACGAACGTCTGCCGGCAGGTCAGACGATTCTCGCGGGCATTCAGCACGTGGTGGCGATGTTCGGCTCCACGGCGATTGCCCCGATCCTGATGGGCTTTCCTCCCAATATCGCGATCCTGTTCTCTGGCATCGGCACCTTGCTGTTCTTCCTGTGCGTGCGCGGCCGCGTGCCCAGCTACCTGGGATCGAGCTTCGCATTCATCGCCGTGGTGATCGCGGCGACCGGCTACAGCGGTAGCGGCCCGAACGCGAATATCCCGGTCGCCCTGGGCGGCATCATCGCCGCCGGCGCCGTGTACACGATCATCGGACTGATCGTGCAGACCGTGGGCTATGCGTGGGTGGAAAAACTGATGCCGCCGGTGGTGACGGGTGCCATCGTCGCTGCCATCGGCCTGAACCTGGCGCCGGTGGCCGTCAAGGCGGTCAGCGGGGCGGCGCTCGATACCTGGGTGGGCCTGCTGACGGTGCTGGCCGTGGGGCTGATCGCGGTACGGGCGCCGGGCATGCTGGGGCGCCTGCCGGTGCTGCTTGGCGGCCTGGCAGGCTACCTCGCGTATTTCGTGGCGACCAATCTGATGGGCATGGGCCACCCCATCGACTTCTCCGGCGTGGCCGCCGCCAGCTGGTTCGGCATGCCGGCGTTCACCACGCCGGTCTTCCAGGCCAACGCGATGCTGCTGATCGCGCCAGTGGCCATCGTGCTGGTGGCCGAGAACCTGGGCCATATCAAGGCCATTGGCGTGATGACGGGGCGCAATCTCGATCCGTACATCGGCCGCGCATTCATCGGCGATGGCGTGGCCACGATGCTGTCGGCGTCCGGCGGCGGCACCGGCGTGACCACGTACGCCGAAAACATGGGCGTGATGGCCGTCACCCGCATCTATTCGACGCTGATCTTCGTGGTGGCCGCGGCGGTGGCGATCCTGCTCGGTTTCTCGCCCAAGTTCGGCGCGCTGATCCTGACGATTCCCGGTCCGGTCATCGGGGGCCTGACCATCGTCGTGTTCGGCCTGATCTCGGCCACGGCCGGGCGCATCTGGGTGCAGAACCACGTGGATTTTTCCAGCTCGCGCAACCTGATCACGGTCGGTGCGACGCTGACCGTGGCCGCTGGCGACCTGACGCTGAAATTCGGCGGCATGACGCTGGGCGGCATCGGGACGGCCACGTTCGGCGCGATCCTGCTGTACCACCTGCTGGGCAGCCGTCATCCGGAAGACCAGGGCCTGACGCACTGAACCGGCGCGCGCCGGCACGGGCCGGAATGGCCCGGCCGCCGGTGCGGGTAAGGTTGGTGCATTACAATGGCCGACGAAAACCGACCTCCCCGCACCATGGCCTACAAAACGATTGAAGACACCATCGGCAACACGCCGCTGGTACGACTGCAGCGTATTCCCGGCGCTGCCATCGAAGCGCGCGGCAACGTGATCCTTGGCAAGCTCGAGGGTAACAACCCGGCCGGCTCGGTCAAGGACCGCCCCGCGCTGTCGATGATCCGCCGCGCAGAAGAGCGTGGCCGCATCAAGCCTGGCGACACGCTGATCGAAGCCACGTCGGGTAACACGGGCATCGCACTGGCCATGGCAGCCGCCATCCGCGGCTATCGCATGGTGCTGATCATGCCCGAGGATCTGAGCCTGGAGCGTCGCCAGAGCATGGCGGCCTATGGCGCGGAAATCATCCTGACCCCGGTCAAGGGCGGCATGGAGTATGCGCGTGACCTGGCCGATGCCATGGAGCGCGAGGGCAAGGGCGTGATCCTGGACCAGTTCGCCAACCCGGACAATCCGCTGGCACACTACGAGTCCACGGGCCCGGAACTCTGGCAGGACACCGAGGGCCGTATTACCCACTTCGTCTCGGCAATGGGCACGACCGGCACCATCACCGGTGTTTCGCGCTTCCTTAAGGAAAAGAACCCCGCCATCCAGATCATCGGTGCCCAGCCCGCCGAAGGGTCGCGCATTCCGGGGATCCGCAAGTGGCCCGAAGCGTATCTGCCGAAGATCTACGATCCGAAGTTCATTGATCGCCAGGAGCCTGTCACGCAGGCCGATGCGGAACACATGGCACGCCGGATGGCGCGCGAGGAAGGTATTTTCTGCGGAATCTCGGCCGCTGGCGCCCTGTGCGTGGCGCTGCGCATTGCCGAGGAAGTGGAGAATGCGACGATCGTTTTCGTGGTATGCGATCGTGGCGACCGCTACCTCTCGACGGGGGTCTTCCCGGCCTGATTGCGGCACCCGAGCCCCAGTCACTCGCCAGCCAATAAAAAGCCCCGCCGGCAACGCCGCGGGGCTTTTTACCTGACAGGGGCCTGGCGCTCAACCCATGGCGGCCTTGACGGCTTCGCCCAGTTGATACACCGCCAGCGCGTAGAAGAAACTGCGGTTGTAGCGCGTCAGGACATAAAAGTTGCGCAGACCGATCATGTACTCGGTCGGCTGGTCCGGCGTCGGCAAGTCGACGACCAGCACCCCTGTTTCGCCTTCGCGCTGCACGTCGATGGGTTCGTCCACGCGCAGCCCCGCCTTGGTCAACTGGTTCAGCGTGCGCGTCGGCCAGGGTTCGCCGTCGGCCGCGGCCGTGGCCACGCCAAGGCTGCCCGCATCGCCGGCGATCCGCCAGACCACGGGCCGGCCCTGTTCCCAGCCATGCAGTTGCAGGAAGCGGCCAACGCTGCCGATGGCGTCGGTGGGGCTGTTGCGCAGATCGACATGGCCGTCGCCGTCGTAGTCAATGGCGTACTCCCGCAGGCTGGTCGGCATGAATTGCGGAATGCCCACGGCGCCGGCGTATGAGCCCAGGACCGAGTACACGTCGGTCCTGGTGTCGCGGCACCAGACCAGGTAATCGGCCAGCTGGTTGCGGAACAGCGTCGTGCGGGCGTCGCGATTCGGCGTGTCGGGGTAGTCGAACGCCAGGGTGGACAGCGAGTCGAGCACGCGGAACGTGCCCATGTCCCGGCCGTAGATCGTTTCCACGCCAATGATGCCGACGATGACCGATGCCGGCACGCCGAACTCGGCCTCCGCGCGGCGCAGCGCCTCGCGGTTCTGTTGCCAGAAGCGGACACCGGCATTGATGCGGATCGGTTCGATAAAGCGCGACCGGTACGCACGCCAGCTCTTCTTGCCCGGCGTGGTCGGCGGCATGATCAGCCGCGAGACCGTGGCCGAATACACGGCCTGGCTGAAATACGATTCCAGTTCGGCCCGCTGAAAGCCGTTGCGCGCCACCATCTCGTCGATGAATGCCTGCGTCTTCGGATGATTCCGGTAGCGGCCCGGTTCGATTTCCTCTTCGCGGACACTTACGCGTCGGCCGGCGGCCAGGAGTCCTGGAGAAACGCCGCACAGGCCCAATGCGGCAGCGGTGAGTGCGGCGCCCAATAGCGGGCGGCGCAAGGAACGCTGTTGGTCGGTCATGATGTCCTTTGCAAGTCGCACCGAGTATAGCGGATGCGATACACGCGACGCCCCGTTCCGGGGGGATTGGTTACGAAGTTCCGGCGTCGCCGAGTCCGGGTACGTCCTGTGCTAACGTAATGGCTGGAGACAAACTTGACCCACAATCCAAAATGCCAACGGGTTATTACACGCATCCGTCGTTCCTGCAGCACGAGATGGGGTTTTTCCATCCCGAATGCCCGGAACGCCTGCAGGCCATCGAAGACCATCTGATTTCGCATGGGATGGACGGCCTGCTCGACCGGCGCGATGCCCCGGCCGCCACCGAGGAGCAGATCGAGCGCGTGCATCGGCACGACTACGTTGCCAGCCTGAGCGCCAACAGTCCATCGACCGGCTACTACCCGATCGACCCCGACACGTCCATGAACTGCCACACCCTCACCGCCGCCACCCATGCGGCCGGTGCGGCCGTGGCCGCCACCGACGCGGTGATCGCAGGCCAGCTCGAAAATGCATTCTGCTGCGTGCGTCCGCCCGGCCATCACGCCGAGCCCGACCATGCGATGGGTTTCTGTTTCTTCAACAACGTGGCCATTGCGGCCCGGCACGCCATCGCGGCCCACGGCCTGCAGCGCGTGGCGGTTGTCGATTTTGACGTGCATCACGGCAACGGCACCGAAGCGGCCTTCCGCGACGACCCGCAGGTCATGATGTGCAGCTTCTTCCAGCATCCGTTCTATCCGTACAGCGGCACCGAGCACCTGGCGCCGAACATGTCGAATATTCCGCTGCCGGCGTACACCAACGGCATGGCCGTGCGCGAGGTGGTGGAAACCATCTGGCTGCCGCGTCTGAACGAGTTCAAGCCCGAGATGATCTTCATCTCGGCGGGCTTCGACGCGCACCGCGAGGACGACCTGGGCCAGATGGGGCTGGTCGAGCAGGACTACACCTGGATCACCGAGCAACTGGTGCAGGTGGCCAGGACCCACGCCCACGGCCGCATCGTCAGTTGTCTGGAGGGCGGCTATAACCTCAGCGCGCTCGCGCGTAGCGTCTTCGCCCATCTCAAGGTGCTGATGGAAGCCTGAATATGCCTTATTCGGCTCAAAATACCGGCCTATATGACGTGAACGCATAAAGGCATCGGAAAAATCTCGTTTGAGGTATGAAGCGGATCGCATAAAATGCGGGCTTCACAAAAATAAGACCCGGCAACACCGCAGGAGACCCCGCGCTGTTGCCGTTTTCTTTTCTCTTCATGATCGAACTGCAAGGACTCTCGCAGCGGTTCCCCGGCGGGTCGGGGGAAGTGCATGCCCTGCGCGATGTCAGCCTCTCCATCGCCGCCGGCGAGATCTTCGGCATCATCGGCCGAAGCGGCGCCGGCAAGAGCACGCTGGTGCGTGCCATCAACCTGCTGAACCGGCCTTCCAGCGGCCGCGTGATCGTCGACGGCCAGGATCTCACCGCGCTGAACAACGGCGCGCTGCGCGAGGCGCGTCGCGAGATCGGCATGATCTTCCAGCACTTCAACCTGCTGTCGTCGCGCACCGTGTATGACAATGTGGCGCTGCCGCTCGAACTGGCGGGCAAGTCGAAGCAGGACATCGCCGCGACCGTCGAGCCGTTGCTGGAACTGGTTGGCCTGTCAAAGCTGCGCGACCGCTATCCCGCGCAGATCAGCGGCGGGCAGAAGCAGCGTGTGGGTATCGCCCGCGCCTTGGCCAGCAAGCCCAAGGTGCTGCTGTCGGACGAAGCCACGTCGGCGCTGGACCCGGAAACCACGCGCTCGATCCTGGAACTGCTCAAGCAGATCAACCGGGAACTGGGCCTGACCATCGTGATGATCACGCACCAGATGGAAGTCATCAAGCAGGTCTGCGACCGCGTGGCCGTGCTCGAAGCCGGGCAGGTCGTGGAATCGGGTCGCGTGATCGACGTATTCCTGCGCCCGCAGCACGAGGTCACCCGCGCGATGATCGGCGACGTGATTGCGCAGGAACTGCCGGCCAGCGTGCTCAAGCGTGTGGAAAGCCGCCTGGGCAATGGCCGCGACCATGTCTACCGCCTGGCATTCACCGGCGAGAACGTGGACCAGCCGGTGCTGGCGCAAGCCATTCGCCAGCACGGTCTGGACTTCAACATCCTGCACGGCCATATCGACGAGATCCAGGGCCAGGCATTTGGCTCGCTGGCGATCATGGCCACGGGCGAACCTGCCGCGGTGCGCGCGGCGATGGACTATCTGCAGACGCAGGGCGTGGTCGTGGAGGAGATCGAACATGTGGTCTGAAATGTTTGACCTGTTCCTGTCGTCGTTCGGCGAGACCTTGCTGATGGTGGCCATCTCGGGCGTGGTCGGATCGCTGCTCGGCGTGCCGCTGGGCGTGCTGCTGCACCTGACCAATCGCGGCGGCGTGCTGTCGCATCCGCTGTTCAACCGCACGATGGGCGTGGTCGTGAACGCGGTGCGCTCGATCCCGTTCATCATCCTGCTGGTGGTGGTGATCCCGTTCACGCGCTTTATCGTCGGGTCGTCGATCGGCACCACGGCGGCCATCGTGCCGCTGACGATCGCCGCCGTGCCGTTCATCGCGCGCCTGGTGGAAGCCGCGCTGCGCGAGGTGGACAAGGGGCTGGTGGAGGCCGCGCAATCGATGGGCGCCACCACGGGCCAGATTGTCTGGAAGGTGCTGCTGCCAGAAGCCATGCCCGGCATCGTAGCGGGTTTGACGATCACGTTCGTGAGCCTGGTTGGCTATTCGGCCATGGCCGGCGCCATCGGCGGCGGCGGGCTCGGCGACCTGGGCATTCGCTATGGCTACCAGCGGTACATCACCGAGATCATGGTGGCCGTGGTGCTGATCCTGATCGTGTTCGTCCAGGCCGTGCAGAGCTTTGGCGACTGGCTGGTCCGCCGTATCAGCCATCGGTGAGCCATCGGTGAGCCATCGGCCGGCCATAACAATTTCTACGCAGGGAAACTCAGGGGTAAATCGCAATGCAACGTCGTAGTGTGATCAAGAGCGCCATCGTCGCGCTGGGTGTGGTGGTGTCGGCAGGCGCGTTCGCGCAGGACAAGCCGATCAAGATCGGCGTCACGGGTGGCCCGCACGCGCAGATCATGGAGCAGGTCAAGAAGGTGGCGGCCAAGGACGGCCTGAATATCCAGGTGGTGGAATTCAGCGACTACATCCAGCCCAACGCGGCGCTGGCCGCAGGCGATCTCGACGCCAACAGCTACCAGCATCTGCCGTACCTGGAAGCCCAGATCAAGGATCGCGGCTACAAGTTCACGCATGTCGCCTTCACCGTGACGTTCCCGATGGGCGTCTACTCGAAGAAGATCAAGTCGCTCGACCAGATCAAGCAGGGCGCCCGCGTGGGTGTGCCGAACGATCCCACCAACGGTGGCCGCGGTCTGCTGCTGCTGCAGGCCAAGGGTCTGATCAAGCTGCGCCCGGATGCCGGCCTGAAGGCCACGCCGCTGGACATCGTCGAGAACCCGAAGAAGATCAAGATCGTGGAACTGGACGCCGCGCAGCTGCCGCGTTCGCTCGACGACCTGGACGCCGCTGCCATCAACGGCAACTACGCCGAATCGGCCGGCCTGTCGCCCACGCGTGACGCCATCGCCATGGAAGGCCCGAAGGGTCCGTACGCCAACCTGATCGCCATCCGTACCGCCGACAAGGACAAGCCATGGGTGGCCAAGCTGGTGAAGGCGTACCACTCGCCTGAAATCAAGCAGTACGTGCAGAGCACTTTTAAGGAATCCGTGATTGCCGCCTGGTAATTTCTGGAGGTTTTCATCCAAACCGTGCGCCGGCAGGGCATCCTGCGGCACAATCGCGATGATTTTTTTGGATTGCCGGCTATGCCCGGCAATTCTTTGTCGATAAAATAGTACGATCGTTCGAAAAACAAGAGAGTCGCCACCCCGGTGGTTATAATGGCGAGCGATTCAAAAACTTTGGAACTATCAGCTATCAGTGGAGTGAGCGCATGAAAGTACTCGTCGCAGTCAAGCGGGTGGTGGACTACAACGTCAAGGTCCGCGTGAAGTCGGATGGCACGGGCGTTGACCTGGCCAACGTCAAGATGAGCATGAACCCGTTCGACGAAATCGCCGTCGAAGAGGCCGTGCGCCTGAAGGAAGCCGGCGTCGTCACCGAGGTAATCGCCGTGTCGTGCGGCGTGGCCCAGTGCCAGGAAACCCTGCGTACCGCGATGGCCATTGGCGCCGACCGCGGCATCCTGGTGGAATCGAACGAAGACCTGCAGCCGCTGGCCGTGGCCAAGCTGCTGAAGGCACTGATCGACAAGGAACAGCCGAGCCTGGTGATCCTGGGCAAGCAGGCCATCGACGACGACTCGAACCAGACCGGCCAGATGGTGGCCGCGCTGGCCGGCCTGCCGCAAGCCACGTTCGCCTCGAAGGTGGTGGTGGCCGACGGAAAGGCTTCGGTCACGCGTGAAGTGGATGGCGGTCTGGAAACGCTGTCGGTCAAGCTGCCGGCCGTGGTGACCACCGACCTGCGCCTGAACGAGCCGCGCTACGTGACGCTGCCGAACATCATGAAGGCGAAGAAGAAGCCGCTGGATACCGTGAAGCCGGAAGACCTCGGCGTCGACGTGAAGCCGCGCCTGCAGACCGTCAAGGTTGTCGAGCCTGCCAAGCGCAGCGCCGGCGTGATGGTGCCGGACGTTGCCACGCTGGTGCAAAAGCTGAAGTCGGAAGCCAAGGTTATCTGAGCGCGGGGGAGAAAAGAACATGACTGCACTTGTCATTGCTGAACACGACAATCAATCGATCAAGGCCGCCACGTTGAACGCCGTGACGGCTGCCGCCCAGTGCGGCGGCGACGTCCACGTGCTGGTGGCCGGTTCCAACGCCCGCGCCGCGGCCGATGCCGCCGCGAAGATCGCCGGCGTGTCGAAGGTCCTGCTGGCCGACGCACCGTACTTTGCCGACGGCCTGGCCGAAAACGTGGGCGAACAGATCCTGGCCATCGCCAGCGACTATTCGCACATCGTTGCCCCGGCGACCGCTTCGGGCAAGAACATCCTGCCGCGCGTGGCCGCCAAGCTGGACGTGGCCCAGTTGTCGGACATCACCAAGGTGGATTCGCCCGACACGTTCGAGCGTCCGATCTACGCCGGCAACGCCATCGCCACGGTCAAGTCGCAAGACAAGATCAAGGTGATCACGGTGCGTGGCACGGCATTCGACCCGGCTGCCGCCGAAGGTGGCTCGGCTGCGGTGGAAACGCTGCCGGCCGTGGCCGACGCGGGCATCTCGCAATTCGTGTCGCGTGAAGTGACCAAGAGCGACCGTCCGGAACTGACCGCCGCCAAGATCATCGTTTCCGGTGGCCGTGGCGTGGGTTCGGGCGAGAACTACACCAAGGTGCTGACCCCGCTGGCCGACAAGCTCGGCGCGGCGCTGGGCGCATCGCGTGCCGCAGTCGATGCCGGCTTCGTGCCGAACGACTACCAGGTCGGCCAGACCGGCAAGATCGTCGCCCCGCAGCTGTACATCGCCGTCGGTATCTCGGGCGCGATCCAGCATCTGGCCGGCATGAAGGACTCCAAGGTGATCGTCGCGATCAACAAGGACGCGGAAGCCCCGATCTTCTCGGTGGCGGACTACGGCCTGGTGGGCGACCTGAACACCGTGGTGCCCGAGCTGGTGGCAGCACTGGGCTGATAACGCCCGACCGGCCGGTTCGACATCGCATTGAACCGGCCGCAAGCAGAACTACTATAAAGCCGTTCCGGGTAGCTTCCCGCGAGCGGCTTTTTTGCAGGATCGTGGAGACATACGATGACCTATCGCGCACCACTCAAGGACATGCAGTTCGTCATGAACGAACTGGCAGGGCTTGAACAGATCAGCCAGTTGCCCGGCTACGAAGAGGCAACCCCCGATACGGCGCAGGCCGTGCTGGAAGAAGCCGCCAAGTTCAACGAACAGGTGGTGGCGCCGCTGAACCGTCCGGGCGACCTCAGCCCCAGCAGCTGGAAGGATGGCGTGGTCACCACCACGGCCGGCTTCAAGGATGCTTTCCGGCAGTTTGGCGAAGGTGGCTGGCAGGGCGTGCTGCATCCGGCAGAGTTCGAAGGCCAGGGCCTGCCCAAGCTGGTGGCCACGCCGTGCATCGAAATGCTGAACAGCGCGAACCTGTCGTTCGCGCTGTGCCCGCTGCTGACCGACGGCGCCATCGAGGCCCTGCTGACTGCCGGCAGCGATGACCAGAAGGCAACTTTCCTGCCCAAGCTGATCTCGGGTGAGTGGACCGGCACGATGAACCTGACCGAGCCGCAAGCCGGGTCGGACCTGGCTGCGGTGCGCACGCGCGCCGAGCCGCAGGGCGACGGCACGTTCAAGATTTTCGGCACCAAGATCTTCATCACGTATGGCGAGCACGACATGGCGGACAACATCGTCCACCTGGTGCTGGCGCGCACGCCAACCGCGCCCGAGGGCGTGAAGGGCATCTCGCTGTTCATCGTGCCCAAGTTCAAGGTGAACGCCGATGGGTCGCTGGGCGAACGCAACGACGTGCAGTGCGTGTCGATCGAGCACAAACTTGGCATCAAGGCCAGTCCCACGGCGGTGCTGCAGTTCGGCGACCACGGCGGTGCCATCGGCACGCTGGTGGGCGAGGAGAACCGCGGCCTCGAGTACATGTTCATCATGATGAACTCGGCGCGCTTCGCGGTGGGCATGCAGGGCATTGCGATTTCCGAGCGCGCCTACCAGCAGGCCGTGGCGTACGCCAAGGACCGCGTGCAGAGCCGGCCGGTGGATGGATCGGCGCGCGAGGCGGTGACGATCATCCATCATCCGGACGTCAAGCGCATGCTGATGACGATGCGCGCGCTGATCGAAGGCGCCCGCGCCGTGGCCTATGTGGCCGCCGCCGCCAGCGACATCGCCCACCAGCATCCCGACGAAGCCGTGCGCCGCGAGAACATGGCGCTCTACGAGTTCCTGGTGCCGGTGGTGAAGGGCTGGAGCACCGAGCTGTCGATCGACGTGACGAGCCTGGGCGTGCAGGTGCACGGCGGCATGGGCTTCATCGAGGAAACGGGCGCGGCGCAGCACTATCGCGACGCCCGCATCCTGACGATCTACGAAGGCACGACCGCCATCCAGGCCAACGACCTGGTCGGTCGCAAGACCGTGCGCGACGGCGGCGCCGTGGCGCGTGCCATCTGCGCGAAGATCGCCGAAACCGAAGCCGAACTGGGCAAGCACGGCGGCGCGTCGTTCAAGGCCGTGCAGACGCAGCTGAGGCTGGGCCGCGAGGCGCTGGAAGCCGTGGTGAAGTTCGTGGTGGAAAATGCCAAGGGCGATCCGAACGCCGTGTTTGCCGGCAGCGTGCCTTACCTGAAGCTCTGCGGCATCGTACTGTCGGGCTGGCAACTGGGCCGCGCCATGCTGGTGGCCGACGCGAAGCGTGCGGAAGATCCGGCGTTCTACGACGCCAAGATCGCCACCGCGTATTTCTTTGGCCAGCACATCCTGTCGCAGGCCTCGTCGCTGCGCGCGGCCATCGTGGAAGGCGCGGAGCCGGTCAAGGCCATGACGGCCGATCAGTTCTGATGCGCGTCACGCCATCGTAGCAATGCGAAAAGGGCGACCCGCGGGTCGCCCTTCCTGTCTCTGCAGCGCAGGCAATCAGGCCGGCACCGGACGCGGCACGTGGTGCGTGCGCGGCGGCTTGCGATAGCGATCCACCGACAGGTCGTCGGCGCGAATCGCCGGGCGCGTGCCCGATACCAGGTCGGACAGCAACTGGCCCGAGCCGCAAGCCATGGTCCAGCCCAGCGTGCCGTGGCCGGTGTTGAGCCACAGGCCGCGAATGCCGGCAGGGCCCACCACGGGCGTGCCGTCCGGCGTCATCGGACGCAGGCCAGTCCAGAACGTGGCGCGGCTCACATCCCCGGCACCCGGGAACAGGTCGGTCACCACGTGTTCGAGCGTACGGCGCTTGTTCGGATCGAGCGAGCGGTCGTAGCCGACGATCTGTGCCATGCCGCCCACGCGGATGCGGTCGTCAAAGCGCGTGATCGCCACCTTGTAGGTCTCGTCCAGCACCGTCGACACCGGGCTCTTGTCGGCATCGCGCAGCGGCACCGTAATCGAGAAGCCCTTGAGCGGATAGACCGGCAGATTCGACAGGCCCGGCAGCACCGGCTTCACGAACGGCGTGGACCAGCTGCCCAGCGCCACCACCACGGCATCGGCCAGCATCGGCTCGCCGCCGACGATGGCGCCGGTCACGGCATCACCCTGGGTCAGCAGGCCGTCGATCGACCGGTTGTACTGGAACTGCACGCCGATCGACGCAGCCATGGCTGCCAGCCGTTCGGTAAACAGCTGGCAGTCCCCGGTTTCATCGTTCGGCAGGCGCAAGCCACCCGCCAGCTTTTGGCCGGCGGCGGCAAGCGCCGGTTCGCTCGCGCCGAGTTCGTCGCGCGAGAGCAATTCGTAGGGCACGCCGGCTTCTTCCAGCACGGCAATGTCGCGCGACGCGGCTTCCATCTGCGCATCGGTACGGAACACCTGCAGCGTGCCCTGCTGGCGGCCCTCGTAGGCAATGCCGGTCTCGGCACGCAGCGTGCGGATGCAGTCACGGCTGTATTCGGCCAGGCGCACCATGCGTTCCTTGTTCACGGCATAGCGGTCGGCCGTGCAGTTCTGCAGCATCTGCCACATCCACTGCAACTGGAACAGCGAGCCATCAGGCTTGATGGTCAGCGGCGCATGTTCCTGGAACATCCACTTGATCGCCTTCAGCGGCACCCCCGGAGCGGCCCATGGCGACGCATAGCCCGGCGAGATCTGGCCGGCATTGGCAAAGCTGGTGCCCAGTGCCGGGCCGCCTTCGCGGTCCACCACGGTCACTTCGTGACCGGCACGGGCCAGGTACCACGCACTGGTGACGCCAATCACGCCACTGCCAAGAACAAGAACGCGCATTTTCGGGGGCTCCGTACTGCCAACCAAGGCTATAGAAGAATTCGCTTCTATACTATTGACTTCGAAGCAGTGTTAGTTCGCGAATTTCTTACAAAAACAGGAAAGATTCATGAGAACAAGCCGCCAGCCGGTCCGCTCGCTGGACCGCCTGGATCGCAAGATCCTTGGGGTGCTGCAGGGCGATGGCCGGATATCGATGAAAGACCTGGCGGAAGCCGTGGGGCTGACGATCACGCCCTGCATCGAACGCGTGAAGCGGCTGGAGCGCGACGGCGTCATCATGGGCTACTACGCGCGGCTGAATCCGGCCCTGCTGGGCAGCGCGCTGCTGGTGTTCGTCGAGATATCGCTGAACAACAAGTCGGGCAACATGTTCGAACAGTTCCGGCGCGAGGTGCTGCGCATCCCCGAGGTGCTGGAGTGCCATCTGGTGTCGGGCGATTTCGATTACCTGATCAAGGCACGCATCCGGGAGATTGGCGAGTACCGCCGGCTGCTGGGCGACATCCTGTTGCAACTGCCCGGCGCCGCGCAGTCGAAGAGCTACGTCGTGATGGAAGAAATCAAGGAAACGCTGGCGATCGCGGTGGACGCCAAGGAAAGTAGCGTATCCGGCACGACCTGAATTCGGGCTTGGATCACGGTCATCGATACTGTATATTTGTACAGTATTCCCTTGCCCCCAAGACCCACCCCATGCCCCCGATTCCCATGCCGCCCCGAAAGGGCCGCGGCGCTGTCAGCAACCTGCAGGGACGCTTCGAGCGCGATCAGCGCGAGGCGTTCGACGATGGGTGGCTGGCGCCGGAGGAATCCCCATCCGGCGACGGGGCGGGCGCAGACGCGGCGCTGCCGCCCCGGCTGGTCACGCACGTGACGCGGGAACAGGCCAGGTCGATTCTCTCGCGCAATGCATCGCCCGATATTCCGTTCGATACGTCGCTGAATCCGTATCGCGGCTGCGAACATGGCTGCATCTACTGTTTTGCGCGCCCGACGCACGCCTACCTGGACCTGTCCCCGGGGCTCGATTTCGAGACGAAGCTGTACGCCAAGGCCAACGCCGCGGAGCGCCTGCGTGACGAATTGTCCCGGCCATCGTATCGCTGCGAGACGATTGCGCTGGGCGTGAATACCGACGCCTATCAGCCAATCGAGCGCGAGCAGCGCATCACACGTGGCGTTCTGGAAGTGCTGCACGAGACCGACCACCCGGTGGCGCTGATCACCAAGTCATCGCTGATCGAACGCGACATTGACCTGCTGGCACCGATGGCCGCACAGCGGCTGGCGGCGGCAGCCGTGACCATCACCACGCTCGATGCCGACGTGGCACGCACGCTGGAGCCCCGCGCGGCCACGCCGTCGCGCCGGCTGCGCACGATCCGGGAATTGACCGATGCCGGGATTCCGGTGGGCGTGAGTGTAGCCCCGGTCATCCCGTTCATTACGGAGCCCGATCTGGAAAGAATTCTGGAAGCCGCGCGTGACGCGGGGGCGGTCTACGCCAACTACGTCGTGTTGCGTTTGCCGTGCGAAGTGCGCCCGCTGTTCCAGGAATGGCTGCAGGCGCATTTTCCAGACCGTGCCGAGCGGGTCATGAACCGCGTACGCGACATGCGTGGCGGCAAGGATTACGACGCCGATTTCGCTTCGCGCATGCGCGGCACGGGGATCTGGGCCGATCTGATCCGGCAGCGGTTCTACAAGGCCGCGGATCGTCTCGGATTTCGCTATAACCGCTTCGAGCTCGATACGTCGCGGTTCAGGCCACCGCCCAGACCGACGCGATCGACGCGGCCGTGCGGCGGCGAAGACAGGCAAGGCTCGCTCTTCTGAGTCTCCTTGCGTGCTGTCGCCGGTGCATCCAGGCTGTCGTCGATCATGCGGCAGGCAAGTTCCAGTGCCGCCCGGGCACTGGTCGGCGGCAAGCCCGACGACATGGCCAGGCGCACGGCAATCGCCGCCAGGCGTCCTTCCTCGTAGCTGGGATGTTCCATCAGCGTCTCCTTCGCAGCCCTGCAGCGGTGCAGTGCCGCCTGTCATTTGGACCTAAGCAGTATGGTCGTTTTACGAGTTATCGACAGGCTTATTGCGTGGGGTCTTGCGATCGGTCAAAGGGGCGCTATTCCTGTGACAGCGCCTTGGCGGCTTCGACCTGCGATTCGAAGAAGGCCTGGAAGCTGATCGCCAGCCCGGCCATCAGCAGGCCCGTGCCGATCATCAGCGAGAGGATGACGAGAATCACCACCGGCCAGCCCGAGCGCGTGGGCGTACCGTGCGCGTTATAGCGGGCATCCCATTTATCGTCGGGCCGCAGGCCGAATACGATGGCGGTCAGGAAGGCGCTGATGACCGATACGCCACCCGCCACGGCAAACATCCAGCTCAGGGCCGGATTGCCGGCGCCCACGATCAGCGAGGTCACGCCGATGGCACCCGCTGCCGTGGCCAGCAGATGGGCCCAGCCGAACGGGTCACGCAGACCTTTCAGATAAAAGCGATGTGCTCCGAGGCTGCCAAGCAGGAAGGCCAGCGCAACGGTGATCAATTTGGATTTTCCGCCACGCGCTGTGGGTGGGCTGGCGGGTTCACGGGCAATGGCGGGGGCTTGGCTGGCGGCAGGCATCGTAGGCGAGGCTAGGCGAACGGAAAATCCCTTCGATGCCGGCGGCATCGGCGCCATTGTAGCGTCAGGACGGCCAGATCGACGCCAGGGCACCGGCCACCATTTTGGAGATATGCGTTTCGCTGTACAGCACCAGGGTCAGCATCAGCATGAACAGCAGCGACAATGACAACTGGCCCGCGTGTCGGGCCAGGTCGTGAAGAAGGGGAGACATGATGAACCTCGACAGATCGTTCTTGTGGAGGCCGCGCCCAGCCTCCGGGACCCGGACAGTGGGTGCCGGGCAGAGGCAGGTCAGTTTGATTGCCGTCCGCGCAACAACGGCACGCTGGAGATCCCGGACAGCGCCGGGCGGCAGCCTGTGCGGCGTTTTCTGGCACGCACGTCAAGACTGACCATGAAAAAAGGCCGGAAGTTCCGGCCTTTGGGGTGGGCTTCTCGGGAAGTGCGTCAGCGTCCGCCGTCGCGGCCGCGCGCCTGCCAGCCGGGTCCGACGTGGGCGGGGCGCATCTCGGTGCCGCGCATCGAAGCGTCGCCACCGTTGTTGCGATCGGCGCCGCCGGACTGGCGTGCGGACCGTTCATCGCTCTGGCCGCCTGGGCCAGGCGGGCGGCCACTCAGCCGGTCGTCATTGCGCGCGCGCTGTTCCATCCGGTCGATCTGCGCCTGTACGTGATCGCGGTTTTCCGCGCGTACGCTGGCAACGTCCCACCCGGGGCCCACACGGCCCATACGAACCGGATGCTCGGCGAAGGCGCGCTGCCAGAAGGCAACTTGTGCGTGGCTGGTGGCAACTGTGCCAACCAGGCCGATGACGGCCACGGCACCAGCCACCAGATGGCGCAGGTGGGGGCGTGTAAGCATGCGGAATCCCAATGTCCTGTAGCAGGTGATGAGTCAGGCGTTGGTTCATGGTACGCAGCGGGGCTGTGATGGCCTATGCGAAACCCGTTACTGGTGTAACGGATTGTTTCGTCATTTTTGCCACGTTTGGCGGGTCAGCCGAGACCCCGCGTCGCGTCTCGGCTGGCGCCGATTAGAGCCCTGATTCGAGGCGTGCAGGAATGCTGCTTCCAGGCGAAAATGCCAGCGCGAGGGCGGTCATCGCGCGGCACAGGCCCCTCGCGCCAGAAAAGTGTCGATTCGGGCTCGCGGCATACCGCCGGTCCGCGGTTTCCCCACCACGCCATGCCGCAATTGTTGCGTCAACGGCGCTCCGCACGGGCGGTATCATGCTGGAAAGCCCTAAGTGTTTGTTTGGACTCGGGAAGTGGGCTATACTCTTGCGTTTCGTGTTCGCACACCCCGTTTTTTCGAGGAATTAACATGGTCGTAATCCGTCTGGCTCGCGGCGGCAGCAAGAAGCGCCCGTTCTTCAACATCGTTGCTACCGATTCGCGCAACCGTCGCGATGGCCGTTTCATCGAGCGCGTTGGCTTCTACAACCCGCTGGCTTCCGACAAGGAAGAAGGCCTGCGCGTTGCGCAAGACCGTCTTGCTTACTGGCAAGGCGTTGGCGCCCAACTGTCGCCGACCGTTGCCCGCCTGGTCAAGCAAGCCGCCGTCAAGGCTGCTGCCTGATAGTTGTTCAGGCGCACCCGCTTGCGGTGCGCGCTGACGCGTAAAGACGCTCCGCCAACGTGACTGGCAACGCCACCGGCCGCAAGCCGCTGAACCTGTCGACTGCCGCCACGCAAGGTGGCACCGCCGGCCGGCCAGCAAAGCTGCCTGCCTCGCTGCTGTTCACGGACAGCCTGCCGGACGATCTCGTCGAGGTTGGCTACGTGGGCGCCGCATATGGCATCCGGGGCTGGATCAAGGTCCAGCCGCATGCGGACGACGCCTCCGCATTGCTGCATGCCCGCCGCTGGTGGCTGCTGCGTGCGCCGGCTGCCGGTGTGGTCACGGCGCCTGCCGAGGCGGCGGAAGCTGTCAGCGTCAAGATTTCCCAGTCGCGGGAACATAGCGGTACCGTGGTGGCGCAAGCCACCGGCGTTTCGGATCGCAATGTGGCGGAAATGCTCAAGGGCCGCCGCGTCTGGATCCGGCGTGCGGATTTTCCCGCGCCGGAAGAAGGTGAGTTTTACTGGGTCGACCTGATCGGTTGCGCCGTGGTCAACGAGCAGGGCGAATCGCTCGGCAACGTGACCGGGCTGATCGACAACGGCGCCCACCAGATCCTACAGGTGGCATACCAGCTGCCGGACGGCAAGGCCGCTGAGCGGCTGATCCCGTTTGTCGACGCATTCCTGCGCGCGGTCGATACGTCGGCCCGGCGCATCGTGGTCGACTGGGGGCTGGACTACTGACGTTCCTGAATTGCCGTCGAGGGAGGCGCTGATGCAGTTCGATGTAATCACGCTGTTTCCCGAGATGTTTCGCGCGCTGACCGACTGGGGTATCACCAGCCGGGCGGCGAAGCAGCAGCGTTATGCGCTGCGCACCTGGAATCCCCGCGACTTCACGGTCGACAATTACCGTACGATCGACGATCGCCCCTACGGCGGCGGGCCTGGCATGGTGATGCTGGGCAAGCCGCTAGAAGATGCGATCGATGCCGCCAGCGCGGCACAGTCGGACGCTGGTGTCGAGCGGCCGCACGTGGTGCTGATGTCGCCGCAAGGCGCGACGCTGAACCATGGCAAGGTCATGGAACTGGCGCAGCGCCCGGGGCTGGTGCTGCTGTGCGGGCGGTACGAGGCGATTGATCAGCGCCTGATCGACCGTCGCGTGGACGAGGAAATCAGCCTCGGCGATTTCGTGCTGTCGGGTGGCGAACTGCCTGCGATGGCGCTGATCGACGCGGTGGTGCGGCATCTGCCCGGTGTGCTGGGCGATGCGCAGTCGGCGGTGCAGGACAGCTTCGTCAATGGCCTGCTCGACTGTCCGCATTACACGCGGCCGGAAGAATATGAAGGTGTGCGGGTGCCCGATGTGTTGCTCGGGGGCCATCATGCCGAGATTGAAAAATGGCGGCGCCAGCAGGCGCTGGCCAATACCGCGCGCAAGCGTCCCGATCTGATCGTGGCGGCGCGCGCGCAAGGGTTGTTGTCCAAGGCCGACGAGAAATACCTGTCGACCCTGGCAGCGAAAGCAGGGCAGGAGTTCGCTCCTGCCAAGTGAAACCCCATCCTCTGCCGGGGCCCGAATATGGGTATTAACGCCGGTAAGATGGTTAAGGAGAAAACGATGAACCTCATCGAGCAAATCGAGAAGGAAGAGATCGCGCGTCTGACCGCGAACAAGACCATCCCCGCATTCGCACCTGGCGACACCGTGATCGTCAACGTGAACGTGGTGGAAGGTAACCGCAAGCGCGTGCAGGCTTACGAAGGCGTGGTGATCGCCAAGCGTAACCGTGGTCTGAACAGCTCCTTCATCGTGCGCAAGATCTCGTCGGGTGAAGGCGTGGAACGTACGTTCCAGCTGTACTCGCCGCTGATCGCCGGCATCGAAGTGAAGCGTCGCGGTGACGTCCGTCGCGCGAAGCTGTACTACCTGCGCGAGCGTTCGGGCAAGTCGGCACGTATCAAGGAAAAGCTGGTGACGAAGGCCAAGGCCGCTGCCGTCGCCGCAGAATAAGCTTTTCCGCGCCACGCACCGGGCAACCGGTGCCCAGCCGGCATTGCGAAGGACACCCTCGGGTGTCCTTTTTGCATTTCCGGCGATGCGCCATGAACCATCATGTTGCGATGCAACATTCTGACGTTCTGTCATACTTGACGACGTTATGCGCCCCAAATTCGATCCTGAGGCGCTGCCGGTTATCGAGACCGACAGCCGCCGCGCGCCGCTCAGTGCGCCGCGCATGCAACCCGATTTCATCCGGCACCGGCTGCTGTCGCCGCCGGCGTGGGAGCCCGAGCTGACCGACGAGTCGCGCGTCTACGATCGCACCCGCGGGTTGCGGCAAGCTTCGGTGCTGGTGCCGCTGGTCGAACACCCGGACGGCCTGACCGTGCTGCTGACCCAGCGCAATGCGAACTTGAACGCACATGCCGGCCAGATCAGCTTCCCGGGCGGCAGCCAGGAAACCTTTGACGCCGACCGCATTGCCACGGCCCTGCGCGAGACCGAGGAGGAAATCGGTCTCAAGCGGGACTTCATCGAGGTTCTGGGATCGTTGCCGGACTACATCACCGGCACGGGCTTCCACGTGAGCCCGGTGGTGGGCCTGGTTCATACCGGCTTCACGCTGCAGCCCGATGCGGGCGAGGTGGCCGAAATCTTCGAGGTGCCGCTGGCGTTCCTGATGGACCCCGCACGGCACGAGCGCCGCCTGCTGCGCTGGGAAGGCGGCGAGCGCCAGTTCTATTCGATGCCGTATCCGCGCGAGGGCGGCGGCCATCGCTTCATCTGGGGCGCGACGGCCGGCATGCTACGCAATCTCTACCACTTGCTGGCCGCCTGAGGATCAGGCGGCGGCAGGGGCGACGGCAGTGTCGGCGCAGTGCGGGCAGCTCTGGCCCACGACATACTTCGGGTGCTGCTGCTCCTCGGGCGTCACCACGGCGCGGCAGGCAAAGCACTGCACCGGGCCGGCCGGCTCCAGATTCGGGTTCAGCGCGGTGCGGTAGTCGAACACAAAGCAGTCGCCGTGGTAGTGGCTGCCGCCGACTTCCTCGAAATACTTGAGGATGCCGCCTTCGAGCTGGTACACGCGCTCGATGCCCACTTCCTGCATGTGGATGGCTGCCTTTTCGCAGCGAATGCCGCCCGTGCAGAACGACACCACGGTCTTGCCGTCGAGCGCCGCCCGGTTTTCGGCCACGGCGGTCGGAAACTCGCTGAATTTCGTGATGTTGTATTCGACCGCATCGTCGAACGTCCCCACCGCGACTTCGAAATCGTTGCGCGTGTCGAGCATCACCACCGGGCGGCCTTCGTCGTCATGGCCCTGGTCGAGCCAGCGTTTGAGATCCACCGGGCGCACCGACGGCGCACGGCCGGCTTCCGGCCGGATCAGCGGCATCTTCATGGTGATGATTTCCTTCTTGGCACGCACCAGCATGCGCTTGAAGGGCTGGTTTTCCGACAGGCTTTCCTTGGGGACGATATCGGCGAAGCGGGCATCGGCGTGCAGCCACGCCATGAAACCGTCGATCTGCCCGCGGGTGCCGGCCAGGAACATGTTGATGCCTTCCGGCGCCAGCAGGATCGTGCCTTTCAGTCCCGCCGCCTCGCAGCACTCGCGCATGGCGGGGCGCAGGGTCTCGATATCGTCGAGCGTGACGAACTTGTAAGCCGAAATGTTGACGATCTGCATGGAATGATGCCGCCGGCCGGGCGCCGCAGGGTTGCTGCAGGGCGCGCCAGCGCGCTTGGTAACTGCCTGATTGGAAAGGCGAAATTATAGCCGCTTGGCGCCGCCCCCGAAACCCGCCGGCTGCGGGTCCGGTGAGTGGCGCGCGGGGCATGCCGAGGTGTTACTTTGCGAAAACTCTCAGAGTGAGCGGCGGGGGGAGCCGGTACAATGGCGCCCTATGTCTGCACCCCGCTTTGTACACCTTCGCCTCCATTCCGAATACTCGGTGGTGGACGGCATCGTCCGTCTCGATGACGCCGTCAAGGCCGCTGCCAAGGACGGCATGGGCGCGCTCGCGCTGACCGACCTGGCCAACGCCTTCGGCCTGATCCGCTTCTACAAGGAAGCCCGTGGCAGCGGGATCAAGCCCGTGGTCGGCGCCGATGTGTGGCTGACCAACGCCGATGACCGCGACAAGCCGGCACGCATGCAGCTGCTGGTGCAGGACCGCATCGGCTACCTGAACCTCTGCACGCTGCTGTCGCGCGCCTGGTTGAGCAACCAGTATCGCGGTCGTGCCGAGCTGGAGCCGGGCTGGTTCGAGGAGCCGGGCGAGGAAGGCCTGCCGCTGGCCACCGGGCTGATCGCGCTGTCCGGCGCGATGGGCGGCGACGTCGGCCTGGCGCTGGCGAACGGCAATTCCGACGCGGCGCGCCGCGCGGCACGCCATTGGGCCACGGTGTTCCCGCAGCGGTTCTACATCGAACTGCAGCGCGCCGGGCATCCCGGCACCGACGCCTATGTGCAGCAGGCCGTGCAACTGGCCGCCGCGCTGCAGCTGCCGGTCGTCGCGACGCATCCGGTGCAGTTCATGACGCCGGACGATTTCACCGCGCACGAGGCACGCGTGTGCATCGCCGAAGGCGAGCTGCTGGCCAACCCGCGCCGCACCCGCAAGTTCACGACCGACCAGTACTTCAAGACGCAGGACGAGATGTGCGCGCTGTTCGCCGACATCCCGTCGGCGCTGCAGAACTCGGTCGAGATCGCCAAGCGATGCAACCTGACGCTGGAACTGGGCAAGCCGCGCCTGCCGCTGTTCCCGACGCCCGATGGCATGTCGCTGGACGACTACCTCGTGTTCATGGCCAAGGACGGCCTGGAAAAGCGCCTTGCCGTGCTGTTCCCCGACGAGGCCGAGCGCGAGAGCAAGCGCCCCGAGTACTACGCACGGCTCGAATTCGAGACCGGCACCATCATCAAGATGGGCTTCCCGGGCTACTTCCTGATCGTGGCGGACTTTATCAACTGGGCCAAGAACAACGGCGTGCCGGTGGGGCCGGGCCGGGGGTCGGGCGCTGGCTCGCTGGTGGCCTACGCGCTGGGCATTACCGACCTGGACCCGCTCAAGTACGCGCTGCTGTTCGAGCGTTTCCTGAATCCGGAGCGGGTGTCGATGCCCGACTTCGATATCGACTTCTGCCAGCACGGCCGCGATCGCGTGATCACGTACGTCAAGGAAAAGTACGGCAAGGAAGCCGTGTCGCAGATCGCCACGTTCGGCACGATGGCCGCCAAGGCGGCGGTGCGCGACGTGGGCCGCGTGCTGGATCTGGGCTACGGCTTTGTCGACAGCGTGGCCAAGCTGATTCCGTTCAAGCCGGGCAAGCTGGTGACGCTGGAGGAAGCCAAGAAGGAAGAGCCGGCGCTGGCCGAGCGCGAACGCAACGAGGAAGAAGTCCGCCAGCTGCTGGAGCTTGCCCAGCGTGTGGAAGGCATGACGCGTAACGTCGGCATGCACGCCGGCGGCGTGCTGATCGCACCGGGCCGCCTGACCGATTTCTGCCCGCTGTACACGCAGGGCACCGACGGCATGAGCGGTGTGGTGAGCCAGTACGACAAGGACGACGTGGAAGCGGCCGGCCTGGTCAAGTTCGACTTTCTGGGCCTGACCACGCTGACGATCCTGGACTGGGCCGAACGCTACATCCGCCGCCTGGACCCGAGCAAGACCGACTGGAACTGCAGCCAGATCCCGCTCGACGACGGCCCCGCGTTCGAGATCCTCAAGAGCGCCAACACGGTGGCGGTGTTCCAGCTGGAAAGCCGCGGCATGCAGGGCATGCTCAAGGACGCCAAGCCTGACCGCTTCGAGGACATCATCGCGCTGGTGGCGCTGTACCGTCCGGGTCCGATGGACCTGATCCCCAGCTTCTGCGCCCGCAAGCACGGCCGCGAGAAGGTGGAATATCCGGACCCGCGCGTCGAGCCGGTGCTCAAGGAGACCTACGGCATCATGGTCTACCAGGAGCAGGTGATGCAGATGGCGCAGATCATCGGCGGCTACTCGCTGGGCGGCGCCGACCTGCTGCGCCGGGCCATGGGCAAGAAGAAGGCCGAGGAAATGGCCAAGCATCGCGAGCTGTTCCGCGAGGGGGCCGCGAAGAACGGGCTGAGCGCGCAGCAGGCCGACGACATCTTCGACCTGATGGAGAAGTTTGCGGGCTACGGCTTCAACAAGTCGCACGCGGCCGCCTACGCGCTGCTGGCGTACTACACGGCGTGGCTCAAGGCGCACCATCCGGCCGAATTCATGGCAGCCAACATGTCGCTGGCCATGGACGACACCGACAAGGTCAAGATCCTCTACGAGGATTGCCGCCTGAACAAGATCGTTGTCCTGCCGCCGGACGTCAATGCTAGCGAATACCGCTTTGCCCCGACCGATGCGAAGACCATCCGCTACGGCCTGGGCGGCATCAAGGGATCGGGCCAGGGCGCCATCGAGGACATCCTGCGCGCGCGCGAAGAAAAGCCGTTCGAGGACCTGTTCGATTTCTGCGAGCGGGTGGACCGCCGCCAGGTCAACCGCCGCACGATCGAGGCGCTGATCCGCGCCGGCGCGTTCGACAGCCTCAATGACAACCGCGCGCAGCTGCTGGCCTCGGTGTCGATCGCGATGGAAGCGGCCGAGCAGAAGGCGGAGTCGGCCAACCAGGTGTCGCTGTTCGATCTCATGGACGATGCCGGCGACGCCCATCGCCCGGCACTGATCGACGAACCACGCTGGACGGCCAAGCGCACGCTGCAGGAAGAAAAGCAGGCGCTGGGCTACTACTTCTCGGGCCACCTGTTCGACGCCTCGCGCGACGAGGTGCGCAAGTTCGTGAAGGGCACGCTGGCCGCGCTGGAAAAGGAAGTGCAGGGCAACGGCGGCGGCTACGGCCGCGACGTGCGCGGCAAGGTGGTCGCCGGCGTCATCATGGGCGTGCGCACGCAGATGACCCAGCGTGGCAAGCTGATCATCGTCATGATCGACGACGGCACGGCCCAGATCGAAATGACCGTGTTCAACGAACTGTACGATGCCAACCGCCACATGTTCCGCGAGGACGAGCTGATCATCGCCCAGGGCAATGCGCGGCACGATACGTTCACGGGCGGCGTGCGCTTCACGGCCGAGTCGGTGATGGACCTGGTGACGGCGCGCGCCCGGTACGCCGATGCGGTGTGCCTGGGTTTCAACGGCAATGCCTCGACCGAGCGCCTGCGGGAACTGCTGACGCCGTTCCTGGCCAACGGGGCCCAGGTGCCGGGCGTGCCGGTGCGCATCCGCTATGTCAACAAGTCGGCCCAGTGCGAAGCCACGCTGGGCGACCAGTGGCAGATCACCCCCTCCGAGGAGGCGCTGACCACCCTGCGCGATGCGCTGGGCGACAGTGTGCGCATGCTATATGCCTGAGCGAGCGACGGTCGGCATGCGCAGGCAACGCATCCTGTTTCACGTCACCCATTTCCTGCATGGTGGCATCGAGACCTCGCTGGTCTCGCTGCTGACATCGCTGCAGGACAGGTTCGATCTGGCGCTGACGGTCACCTATCCCTCGCCGGAGCTGGCGTCGCACTTCCGGGCCCGGCTGCCCGCCAGCGTGGATGTCCACGTGCTGGCGCCCGAACGCTGGCTGTCGCATTGCCGCCAGCTGAAGAAACAGCGCAAGCTGGGCGTGCTGGGCAAGATCTACGAGGAAGCCCTGCTGCCCCCGGTGCGCAAGCCGATCGTCCGGCGCCGCTTCATGGCGATCCTGGAACAGGGCTTCGACATGGTCGTGGACTACGACATGTCGCTATCGCGCATTACCGGGCCGCTACCGGTGCCGATGATCGGCTACCAGCATTTCAGCGTGGCGCACCTGGCGCGCGGCCATGGCCGCAAGCTGCGCAAGCTGCGGCATCAGTGCAAGGTCGATTACGACGCGGTGGTCATGCTGACCGACAGCATGCTGGCCGATGCCCGCGAACTGATGCCCGACGCGGCGCACAGGCTGGTGCGGCTGTACAACGCCATCGACCTCGACAATATTCGCGCCCGGGCCGCGCAGCCGCTGGAGCCGGGGCTGGCGCCCGCCGCGCCGTTCATTGTCTCGATAGGCCGGCTGGAGGAAAGCCAGAAGGACTTTACTTCGCTGCTGCATGCCTATGCGCGGCTGGTCGAACAGGGAATCGACGAGCGACTGGTGCTGGTGGGCGATGGCGCGTCACGACCCAGGCTCGAAGCCCTGGCGCAATCGCTGGGCCTGGCCGGGCGCGTGACATTCGCCGGTTTCCAGTCGAACCCCTACGCCTGGATTCGCCAGGCGCGCCTGATGGCGTTCAGTTCGAAGATGGAAGGCCTGCCCAACGTCCTGCTGGAAGGGCTGGCCGTGGGCCAGGTGGTGGTGAGCACCGATTGCCCGACTGGCCCCCGCGAGATTCTTGACGACGGCCGCGCCGGCCTGCTGGTGCCGGTGGGCGATGTGGAAGGGCTTGCCGCGGCGATCCGCAGGGGCCTGCAGGATGCCGCGCTGCGCCAGTCGCTGCTGGCCCACGCCGCCCGCCACATCGAACAGATGGGCTTTGGCCCGACAGGCCAGGCGTTCGGCGCGCTGGTCAATCGGCTGACGCAGGCGGATGTTTCGCCTGCTGGTGCAGCAGCCAGAGCTTGATGTACTTGTAATAGCTGGCCTGGCCGTTCATCAGCGCGACCGCCAGCCCCTGCGGGCCATCCAGAAAGCCCCGCCGCAGCAGCCAGGTGCGCACGAACGCCCAGCTGCCGTGGGTCCAGGCGCTGAACACGGTGGCGCGCTTGCCGCGCTGGAATGCCTGTCTGGCGCCCAGCGTGGAGTATTGGTCGATCTTGCGCAGCACCTGCGAGAAATCGTCGTAGGTGTAGTGCAGCAGCGGGGTTTGCAGATGGCCGATCGGGCTGTCGGTGACCACGTTCTCGTGGACGATATCGTCGGTAAAGCGGGCGCGGCCGGCGCGGAACACGCGTGTCAGACGGTCGGGATACCAGCCGCTGTGGCGCATGAAGCGGCCGCAGAAGCGCGACAGGCGCGGCATGTCGTAGGCGTCGGCGCGGCCGGAGTCGATGGCGGCCAGGATTTCGTCGCGCAACGCGGGCGTGACGCGCTCGTCGGCGTCGATCGACAGCACCCATTCGCTCTGGACCTTGGACAGGGCGAGGTTCTTCTGGGGGCCGAAACCGGGCCAGTTAGCCGTTTCATGAACTTCGGCACCCATGGCGCGGGCAATCTCCAGCGTGCCGTCCGTGCTGCCGGAGTCCACTATAATCGCGCGGTCGCACCAGGAGACGCTTTCGAGGCAGTCCCGGATGTTGTGTGCCTCGTTCTTTGTAATCAGTACGACAGAGATTTTCATAGACATGCTTGCGATGGATCCCGCAGACCGGATTTGCCCGCCATTCTAGCGGCAGTCGGTGCGGGCCCCGATCGGCAAGTGGAGCCAACGTGAAAGACAGCAAAAAGCAAACGCCCCAGGAAACCGACACCCTCAAGCGCGTCTGGGCATACCTGAAGCCCGAGATGCGCAACTTCGTGCTGGCGATCCTGGCCATGGCACTCGTGGCGGCCAGCGAGGGCATTATCCCGAAGGTGGTCAACGACCTGCTCGACAAGGGCTTTGGCGGCAGCTACGCCGGCAAGCTCTGGCACGTGCCGGCGCTGCTGGTCGGCGTGGCGCTGGTGCGCGGCGTGGCGCAGTTCGCGTCCGGGTATCTGCTGTCGCTGATCTCGAACAAGGTGCTGCTGAAGATGCGCATGCAGATGTTCGAGCGCATGCTGCACGCGCCGGCGCTGTTCTATCACCGCAACACCGCCGCATCGCTGATCAACGCCGTGATTTTCGAGGTCAACCAGGTCATGCAGATCCTGACCGGCGTGCTGATCACGCTGGTGCGCGACTCCCTGACCGTGCTGGCGCTGCTGGTGTACCTGTTCTACACGAACTGGCGCCTGACGCTGGTGGTGGCCGTGCTGCTGCCGACCATCGGCTTCGTGATGTCGAAGGTGAACCGCCGCCTGCGCCGGCTGAACCGGGAGCACCAGGCACTGACCAACACCGCGGCCTACGTGGTCGAGGAAGCGGCTGGCGGCTACAAGGTCGTCAAGCTGCACGGCGGCGAGGCATACGAAACCGCGCGGTTTGCCACGATGGCCGAGCGCCTGCGCGGCTATTCGATGCGCATGGCCGTGGCCGGTGGCCTGAACCAGCCCGTGACGGCGTTCCTGGCGTCGCTGGCGCTGTCGGTGATCCTGACCATCGCGATGATCCAGGCACAGGGCAACCAGACCACCATCGGCGGGTTCACCGGCTTCGTGATGGCCATGCTGCTGCTGATTTCGCCGCTCAAGCACCTGACCGACCTGAACCAGCCGCTGCAGCGCGGCCTGACCGCCGCCGAGATGATCTTCGGGCTGATCGACGAGCCGATCGAGCCGCAAACCGGCGGCCTGCCGCTGGAGCGCGCCCGGGGTGACCTGGTGTTCGAAAACGTCGGCTTCCGCTATGGCGATGCCGCCCGTCCGGCGCTGAACCGTGTGAACTTCCACGCCGCCCCGGGCGAGGTGGTGGCGCTGGTCGGGCCGTCCGGCAGTGGCAAGACCACGCTGGTGAACCTGCTGCCGCGCTTCTTCGACCCGACCGAAGGCCGCATCATGCTCGACGGCAAGCCGATCGACCAGTTCGGCCTGAACGACCTGCGCCGCCAGATCGCATTCGTGAGCCAGGACGTGGTGCTGTTCAACGATACGGTGGCCGCCAATGTGGCCTATGGCGTACATCCGCGCGAGAAGATCGACATGGCGCGCGTCGAGCGCGCGCTGGCGGCGGCTTACCTGACCGATGTGGTCAAGGGCCTGCCCGAAGGTCTGGAAACCAATATCGGCGACAACGGCATGAAGCTGTCAGGTGGCCAGCGCCAGCGGCTTGCCATTGCGCGGGCCATCTACAAGGACGCCCCGATCCTGATCCTGGACGAAGCCACGTCGGCGCTGGACTCCGAATCGGAGCGCCAGGTGCAGGCGGCGCTGGAATCGCTGATGGTGGGCCGTACCACGCTGGTGATCGCCCACCGGCTGTCTACGATCGAAAACGCCGACCGCATCGTGGTGCTGGAGCATGGCCGCGTGGCCGAAGCGGGCAGCCACGGTGCCCTGCTGGCCGCCAACGGGCTGTACGCCGGCTTGCACCGCATCCAGTTCGCCACGGCGGCGGAGTAAGCGACACACGGTTTTGACGGCCATGGTGCCCTGCCATGGCCGGGCATGTACACACACGGGAAACCTACCCGGAGGAGACAGACATGACCCAGGCATCACCGTCCACCCGACCCCCGATCAGCCGCTATCCCGTCCCGGAGATAGCCGGCCTGCCCGACGACCTTCGCCAGCGCGTGCTGGAAGTGCAGGAAAAGGCCGGGTTCGTTCCCAATGTGTTTCTGGCGCTGGCGCACCGGCCCGACGAATGCCGGGCCTTCTTTGCGTACCATGACGCGCTGATGCTCAAGGAGCGTGGCAACCTGACCAAGGGCGACCGCGAGATGATCGTCGTGGCCACTTCGGGCGCCAACCAGTGCCTGTACTGCGTAGTGGCGCACGGCGCCATCCTGCGCATCTACGAAAAGAAGCCGCTGGTGGCCGATCAGGTGGCCGTCAACTACCGCAAGGCCGATATCGCGCCGCGGCAGCGCGCCATGCTCGATTTCGCGATGAAGGTGTGCGAGGCGTCGCATACGATCGGCGAGGCCGATTTCGACGCACTGCGCGTCCATGGTTTCGACGACGAGGACGCGTGGGACATCGCCGCCATCACGGCGTTCTTTGGCCTGTCGAACCGCATGGCGAACACCATCGGCATGCGTCCGAACGACGAGTTCTTCCTGATGGGCCGCGTGCCCAAGGCGAAGTAGCCCGATCTGGCAGGCACCCAGGCAGGCCGGGCGCGGCGGCGGCCCGGCCTGCGCTCTTCAGCGGATCTGTGCGCAGTTGCCGTTACGTGGATCGAACAGCACCGGCCAGGCCTGCTCGTAGATGCCCGGCGTGCAGTGCTTCTCGCACCGTGCGTGGGCCAGCGTGATGCGGCGCGGGTCCTGCCACACCATCAGCTTGCAGCCGCTACCGTCGATGGCATGCAGTTCGATGTGCGGCGTCTGCTGCACCTGCTTGAATTCGTCGAGGTCGAAGTGGCACGACCCCTTGCGCGACACCCACAGTTTCCAGGTCAGCGTCTCCACGGCATTGTGCGATACGCGTACCACGGCATCCTCACGGAAGCCGTCCTCCTCGGTCCGCCTGCAGGTGCCTGTCATATTGATCTCGTGCGGCGGGATCGGCGTGGGGCGCGCCAGCGGGGCGGGTGGGTAAGTGGTGTCGGCATTGACCTGCGCGCCCGCCAGCGGCGGCGATCGATCAACCTTCTGCGGCAGCAGATCCGCGCATCCCGCACATAAAAAAATGGCCAGCATCGCTGGCACCGTGATCCGCATTGACATCATGTCGACCCCTTCAAGCTCCCGCCACCTGCATCTCCAGAGTAGGGGATAGCGGTGCAAAGGCCAGCCACCAGTGATGAGGACTAGTCCTACCGTGCCAGCGCCCCGCGTAGCGCCTATAGTCAATGAATGTGGCCGCGCGCCGATGCGCGGCCTTTTTCATGGCTGGGCGGGCGACATTGCCGAACGTGCGTTTGATCGCGCGCCGGTGCGCGGGGTCAGGCCACGGCCGGCGCTTCGGCCGCGCGCGCGGCGGTACGCGAGGCCGCATGGTGGACGGCCGGATAGCCTGCCGTAAACACCAGACGGCCGGCTGACCACGTGTGCGTGACCAGCGGCTGGCCGGCCACGCTGGCCACGGCGATCACGTCGGCGCGCTTGCCGGGCAGCAGCCGGCCACGGTCGTCGAGCATGCACGCGTCGGCCGGGTTGGCACTGACCAGCGCCAGCGCGTCGTTGAGCGGCAGCTCGGCCAGGCGCGCGGCGGCGAAGGCGGCGGCGATCAGCGTCGATGGCTGGTAGTCCGAGCAGAGGATATTGCCGACCCGGGCGTGGATCGCGTCGATGGCCCGCATCGATCCGCTCTGGCTCTTGCCGCGCAGCACGTTGGGCGCGCCCAGGATGGTCGGGAGTGCGTGGGCGGCGGCGGCCTGCGCCGTTTCCAGGTTGATCGGGAATTCGCTCATGCGCACACCCAGCGCATGCATGGCGGCAATGCGCTGTGGCGAATCGTCGTCATGGCTCGCCGTGGGCACGCCCAGCGCATGGGCCTTCGACACCAGCCGGTTGACGCGCTCGGTGGCGCCGTCGAGTTCGGCCGCCTTCTTCGCGGCGGCGTTGGCCGCCTCGTCGCGGCTCATGCCATGGTTGCCCATCATGTACGACAGGTAGGCGTCGAGCGTCTTGAACTGGCCCTGGCCGGGCGAGTGATCCATCACCGACAGCAGGTCCACCACGCCTTCGGCCATCAGCATTTCCAGCACCGGCACGGCGGCCGCATCGGTCACTTCGTAGCGGCAGTGGATGCGGTTGTCGACCAGGCTGTGCTTGCGGTACTCGGCCACCGTGCGCACCAGCGTGGCGGCGGTGTCGTTGTTGCGCACGCCGAACTGGTTGCTGGCGAACGAGAGGGCGTGGTAAGGCGTGGTGATGCCGGCGGCGGCATTGCGGCGATCGACCTGCGCCACGGCAAAGTCGAGCGGGAACAGCACGTTGGCGCGCGGCTCGGCTTCCTTTTCGATGGCATCGCAATGCACGTCGATCAGGCCCGGCATCACGGTATGGCCGCGCAGGTCGATCACCGCGGCATGGGCGGGAGCCGACTCGGGTTCGATGGCGGCGATCTGGCCGTCGGCAATCAGCAGGGCGCTGTCGTGCAGCACGCCGTCGGGCAGAACGAGCGTGGCGTGCGTCAGGTAGGTGGTGGACATGTCCGGTTCCGTGTCGGGCTCAGGGCAGGTTTGTCGGGGGCGGTGTCGATGTTGGCAGGCGTGGGGCGTCAGGCGTTGGCGGCCGCCACCGGCTGCAGCGGCAGCGCACGTGTGGCCACGGCATCGCGCACGGCTTCGTCGTGGAAGATGCCGATCAGCGCGCGGCCCTCGGCCAGCGCCTCGCGGATCAGCGCGATCACCACCGCGCGGTTGTCGGCATCGAGCGAAGCGGTCGGCTCGTCGAGCAGCAGGATCGGATGGCCGCCGATCAGGCCGCGCGCAATGTTCACGCGCTGCTGCTCGCCACCCGAGAAGGTGGCCGGGGGCAGGTCCCACAGCCGGCGCGGCAGGTTCAGGCGTTCGAGCAGCACGGCGGCGCGGGCGCGGGCTTCCTCGTGGCTGACGCCACGCTGCTGCATCGGATCGGCCACCACATCGAGCGCCGAGACACGCGGGATGGCGCGCAGGAACTGCGACACATAGCCGATCACGTCGCGGCGCAGCTTCAGCACGCGCTGCTCGGGCGCATGGGTCAGCTCCACCCACGGCTCGCCCGCTTCGCTGGTATCGCGCAGCCGGATGGTGCCTTCGGTAGCCAGGTAGTTGCCGTACAGGCAGCGCAGCAGCGTGCTCTTGCCGGTGCCCGAGCGGCCCGACAGCACCAGGCATTCGCCGCGCGACGCGTCGAAGTCGATCGCCTGCAGCACGGGCAGGCGGATGCCGCCCTGGTTGTGCAACGTGAACATCTTGCCGAGGCCACGGACCTCGATCAGCTTCCGGGTATCTGCTTGCATCGTGATCAGCCCTGCAGGATGGAGGAAACCAGCAGCTGGGTGTACGGATGCTGCGGGTCGTCGAGGATCTGGTCGGTCAGGCCTTGTTCGACCACGCGGCCGCCCTGCATCACCAGCGTGCGGTGGGCCAGCAGGCGCGCCACGGCCAGATCGTGCGTGACGAGGACGGCGGCCAGGCCCAGGTCCGTCACCAGCCGGCGCATCAGGTCCAGCAGGCGGGCCTGCACCGAGACATCCAGCGATGCGGTGGGCTCGTCCATGAACACCAGGCGCGGGTGCGTGACCAGGTTGCGTGCGATCTGCAGGCGCTGCTGCATGCCGCCCGAGAACGTGCTGGGCACATCGTCCAGGCGGCCGAGGTCGATTTCCATCTTTTCGAGCCAGGCGCCGGCGATCTCGCGCAGGTCGCCGTAGTGGCGGTTGCCCACGGCCATCAGGCGTTCGGCGATGTTGGCGCCGGCGCTGACCTGCATGCGCAGGCCGTCGCGGGCGTGCTGGCGCACGAAGCCCCAGTCGGTGCGCGCCAGCAGGCGCATGCGCGCGCTGGACAGCGAGGCCAGGTCGGTCAGGCCCGTTTCGCGCATGTCGTAGCTGACGCTGCCGCGCTGCGCGCGCACCTGCATCGACAGCGCCTGCAACAGCGTGCTCTTGCCCGAGCCCGATTCGCCGACCACGCACAGCACTTCGCCGGGGTACAGGTCGAAGGTGACGTCGTGGCAGCCGTGCACGCCGTCCCAGGTGTGCGTGAGCTGCCGGACGCAAAGCAGTGGCGTGGCGTTCATGGTTGGCCTCCGGCGGCGGTCTTGACGGCCAGGGCCGCCTGGCGGTCGGCGCAGTACTCGGTGTCCGAGCACACGAACATGCGCGTGCCGGCATCGTCGGTGATGATCTCGTCCAGATAGCTGTCGGTGGCGCCGCATTGCGCGCAGCAGCTCGACCATTTCTCGACGGTGAACGGGTGGTCGACAAAGTCCAGGCTCTTGACGGACGTGTACGGCGGCACGGCGTAGACGCGCTTCTCGCGGCCGGCGCCGAACAGCATCAGCGCGGGGCTGCGGTCGAGCTTGGGATTGTCGAACTTGGGGATCGGCGACGGGCGCATCATGTAGCGCTGGTTGACGATCACCGGGTAGTCGTACGTGGTGGCGATGTGGCCGTGGTGGGCGATGTCCTCGTAGAGCTTCACGTGCATCGATCCGTATTCGGCCAGCGCGTGCATCGTGCGCGTTTCGGTCTCGCTCGGCTCCAGCCAGCGCAGCGGCTCGGGGATGGGCACCTGGTACACCATGGTCTGGCCTGCGCGCAGCTTCGTCTCCGGAATGCGATGACGCGTCTGGATGATGGTGGCCTCGGCGGTGCGCTCGGTGGTCCGCACGCCGGTCACGCGGCCGAAGAAGCGGCGGATGTTGATGGCGTTCGTGGTGTCGTCGGACCCCTGGTCGATCACCTTGAGCACGTCGTGGCGGCCGATGATGGCGGCGGTCACCTGGATGCCGCCCGTGCCCCAGCCATACGGCAGCGGCATTTCGCGGCTGCCGAACGGCACCTGGTAGCCAGGAATGGCCACCGCCTTCAGCAGCGCGCGGCGCAGCATGCGCTTGGTGGATTCGTCCAGGTAGCCGAAGTTGTAGTGGTCGTCGCGCGCAATGGTTGCGGTGGCGGCGCCGGGGTTGGCGTTGGCGGTGGTCATGCCAGCGACTCCTCTTGCGATGGCGACGGCTGCGGCGCGCCGGTGGATGCGGTGGGTGGTGCGGCCGGGCCTGGCTGCTCGGCGCGCAGCCGGCGCAGCAGTTCCAGGTTGGCCTGGAAGTCCACGTAGTGGGGCAGTTTCAGGTGCTGCACGAAGCCGGACGCTTCCACGTTGTCGCTGTGGTACAGCATGAATTCGATGTCGTTGGCGGGGTTGTCGGCGGCTTCGCCAAGCTCTTCGGCGCGCATGGCGCGGTCCACCAGCGCCATCGACATCGCCTTGCGCTCGTTGTAGCCGAACGTAAGCCCGTAGCCGCGCGTCAGGCGCGGTGCTTCGTCGGCGTTGCCGGCGAACTGGCTCACCATCTGGCATTCGGTCAGTTCCACTTCGCCGATGGTCACGGCGAAGCCCAGTTCCTCGATGAACATTTCCACTTCGGTGCTGCCGTAGCGGATCTCGGCGGCGAACGGGTGTGAATTGCCGTAGCCGCGCTGCGTCGAGTAGCCCATGGCCAGCAGGAAGCCTTCGTCGGCGCGAGCCAGGTTCTGCAGGCGCGCGGGGCGCTCGGCCGGGAAGGTCAGCGGCTCGCGCGTAAGGTCTGGCGGCGCGGGGTCGCCGGCGGGAATCGTGTCGGCTTCGACCAGCGATTCGGCTTCGAGCAGTCCGGTCACGCGCGGCATGTTCGACGCCAGCGGTTCGGGCGACGGCGCCAGCGGGGCCGGGTCGCGGCCCGCTTCGAGCGTGAAGTCGAGCAGGCGCTGCGTGTAGTCGTACGTCGGTCCCAGCACCTGGCCGCCCGGCACGTCCTTGAACGTTGACGAGATGCGGCGCTGCAGCGTCATCGTGCCGGTATCGATCGCCTGGGTGTAGCCGAAGCGGGCCAGCGTGGTGCGATAGGCGCGCAGCAGGAAGATGGCCTCGATCTGGTCGCCGGCGGCCTGCTTGATGGCCAGCGCGGCCAGGTGCGGGTCGTAGAGCGAGCCCTCGGCCATCACGCGGGCCACGGCCAGCGGCATCTGCTCGCGGATCTGCGCCAGCGTGACTTCGGGCACCGACGTGTCGCCACGGCGGTAGGTGTCCAGCATCTGGTACGAATTGAGGATGGCGCGCTCGCCACCCTTGACGGCTACGTACATGTCAGTCCTCCACGCGTGTCGTGCGCGTCAGGGCGCAGAATTGCTGCCCGCTGGCCAGCAACAGGTCCACGCCCAGCGGAAAGCGGGCGTTGTTGGCGCGCCAGGCCGGCCGGAAACCGGCGGGCAGGCCGCGCACGTGCAGCGCCTGCGTGGTCTCGATGCCGGGGCCGGTCAGCGAAAGCGTGTCGCCGTCGCGCAGCGAATCGACCTCGACGATCAGTGTGGCTGAGCGGTCCGGATAGGCGGGCAGGCCTTGCGCGCAGTCGGCCAGCGCGGGCATGGCATGCCCGGCGGGCACGCACACGAAGGTGGCGTCGGCGAGGGCATCGACCAGCGGGCACCCGCAGTGAAAACGCAGGAAAGCGCGCGCGGCGGCCGGTACGTCGGCGGGCAGCCACACGGGGGTATCCGGATCGGCCAGCGTCAGCAGCAGCGCGGTCAGCGCCGGGGACAGGCCTTCGGGCTGGCCGCTGCCGACGGGCAGCACTTCCAGGCGGCCCGGATGCGCGAACGCTTCGAGCGTGGCGCGGAACATGGCCTGCGCATCATCGACCGGATTGTCGAAGCCGGGCAGCAGCGAGGTGGCCGGGGTGGAGCTGGGAGCGAAGGCCTGCATCGTATTCTGGGGGGACGGCATCTCAATCTTCTCCGCGGGCCATCGTGAAGAATTCCACGCGGGTTTGCGCGGCGGTGGCGGCCTGCCGCGCGGCGCGTTCGGTCAGGGCCTGCGCCAGCGGGGCGACGACCACGTCCTGCACGCGCTGGTGCCAGGACGGCCGTTGCAGCAGGGCATCGAGCACGGCTGCCTGTTCGGCGTGGCGCTGGCCGCGACCCTGCACATACGCGACGCCGGCCGTGGCCGCCACCTCTGCAGATTCGTCCAGCACCACGGCGCACCGTGTGACCGACATTTCACCCAGGTTGAACTGGGCGCCGGTGCCGCCTGCCCGGGCGCGCACCATGGCCATGCCCGATTCGGGCTTGCGCAGCAGGCGATACCCCGGCAAGGTGGCCTGTTCCTGCAGCCGGGTGTACGCCGCATCGAGCGCGTCCGACGGTGCCAGCGCCAGCACCCGCAGCCAGGCGGCGCGTGCCGCATTGGCCTGGTTGGCGGTTTCACTTTGCATGATCACCCCTATACGTCTATACGTTTAGATGTAAAATACCACAACACGGCGATACTAGACCACAGCCAGATGAACGTTTCGTGACGGGTGGGGGACTTTGCTCGGACACCTCACCGGCGCGCCGGGACTCGGGCACAATCGCACGGCAACCATGAAGGCTTGATGACACAGGGCAGAGCAAAGATGTCTGATCGGGAAGTGGAACGGGGCTCCGGCGTGGCGGTGTGGCGCCAGATTGGCGAGGCGCTGGCGGAGGACATCCGCAACAAACTCTATGGTCCCGGCGAGCAGCTGCCGCCGGAGCCGGAACTGGCCACGCGCTTTGCCGTGAACCGGCACACCATCCGCCGTGCGATGGGCGAACTGGAACTGAGCGGTCTGGTGCGCATCGAGCAGGGCCGCGGTACCTTCGTGCAGGAGCATGCGATCGACTACGCGATCGGCCGCCGCACGCGCTTTTCGCAGAACCTGGCGGCGCAGGGCATGCGCGGGCATCTGGAGATCGTCGACAGCCAGCCGCTGCGCGCGCCGGAGATTGCCCGGCACCTGGGCCTGCCGCGCACGGCCGATATCCTGCATATCCAGATGGTGGGCAAGGCCGAAGCGCGCACCATCGACGTCGCCGAGCATTATTTCGATCCGAAGCGGTTTCCGGGCCTGGAAGACGCCGTGCGCGAGACGCAGTCCATTTCGCGTGCGCTGGCGCAGTTCGGCATTGCCGACTACACGCGCAAGTGGTCGCGCATCACCGCGGCCATGCCCACCGCCCCGGTGGCGCGGCTGCTGAACCAGCCCAAGACCCGCCCCGTGCTGCAGGTGGAGGCGCTCAACGTCGATATCGACGGCGTGCCCGTGCAGTACAGCATGACCCGATTCGCTGGCGACTGGGTGCAGCTTACGGTGTCCGACAACGACTGACAGACGGGCCGTGTGCCCTGGCGGCACAGTCGGCCTCATGGCTTGATCCGGCATGCGACCACATTGGTCTAGACATATGTATGTCATTTGCCGGCGCTAACTTGCTGGCGAACCCGTAACGCCCATCATGCAAACGACAATACAAACCTGTTCGCTCCCGCTGCACGGCATCACTGGCCGCCGTGTGCTGGGTGCCGGTACCATCGCCCCCGTCACGCTGGGCTTCGAGCAAGGCAACATCGCGCAGCAGGCCGGCGGCAGCGGCCCCTGCATCGACGCCGGAGACCTGCTGGTGCTGCCCGGCATCGTCGATATCCATGGCGATGCGTTCGAACGGTCGGTGATGCCGCGCCCCGGCGTCAGCTTTCCGTATGGCCCGGCCCTGCTCGATGTGGACCGCCAGTTGCTGGCGCATGGCATCACGACCGAATTCCATGGCGTGACGCTGTCCTGGGAAGGGGGCCTGCGGGGTGAAGCCTACGCGGTGCGCATGTTCGAGGCGCTGTCGCAACTGGCGCCGGTGCTCGGTGCGTCGCACAAGGTGCACCTGCGCTTCGAGGCCTATCACCTGGCTGGCGTGGAGACCGCCCTGCAATGGATGGCCGACGGCCGCGTGAGCCTGCTGGCCATCAACGACCATCTGCCGACCATGGCGCGCCGCATGAACGACGAGCGCAAGCTGGCCCAATACGCCGAGCGCGCCGAGTGCGACATGGAGGCATTCCGCAACCGGCTGCGCACGGCCAGCCGCCACGCGCAGGACGTGCCGGCCGCCGTTTCGCAACTGATCAGCGCCGCGCGCGAGGCTGGCCTGCCGGTGGCGTCGCACGACGATCCCGATGTGGCCACGCGCCAGCACTACCATCGCCAGGGCTGCGCCATCGCCGAATTTCCGCTGACCGTGGAAGTGGCCAGGCTGGCGCGCCAGATCGGGGGCGAGACGGTGTTCGGCGCCCCCAATGTGCTGCGCGGCCAGAGCCACACCGGCGCGCCCAATGCCACCGAAATGATTGCCGCCGGCCTCTGTACCGTGCTGGCTTCGGATTATTACTATCCCGCGCCGCTGCAGGCTGCGTTCAAGCTTGTGCAACTGGGTGTCTGCAGCCTGCCTGAGGCCTGGCATCTGGTGTCGCGTAACCCGGCACGCGCCGCTGGCCTGCGCGACCGTGGCGCGCTGGCGCCGGGCATGCGTGCCGATGCGGTGCTGGTCGACGACAGCCTGCCGGGCCTGCCGCGCGTGTGCGGCACCATCGTCAACGGCGAACTGCGCCACGCCGCCGTGGCGCTGCCGCTGATCGACCTGGCCGACCAGGCCAGCCTGGCCGCATGAGCCCGGCGACCCGGCCCTCCCGGTCCGCCCATCGCTATGCGATCTACCTGGCACCTGGCGAGCCATTCCGCAGCTTCGGCGCGCAATGGCTGGGCCGCGATGCCGATACGGGTGCCGCGCTGCCGCTGCCCCCGGGCATCGCACAGCGGCCCGCCGAGTGGGTCAAGGCCCCCGCGCACTACGCGCTGCATGCGACCTTGAAACCGCCATTCCGGTTGGCCGAAGGCACGGACGCGGCCATGCTCGATGGCGCCATGCGCGCCTTCGCTGCGGCGCGCCAGCCGTTCGACGCCCCGCTGACGCTGCGTGCGCTGCGCGGCTTCCTGGCCTGGTGTCTGGACGATGCCGACGGCGAGGGCGGCCGGCGGATGCATGCGCTGGCCGATGCCTGCGTCACCGCGTTCGATCGCTTCCGCGCGCCGCCCACCGAAGCCGAGATCGCACGCCGCAACCCGGACCGGCTGAGTCCGGCGCAACGGCGGCATCTCGAAGCGTGGGGCTATCCGTATGTGTTCGACACGTTCACTTTCCACATCACGCTGACCGGCATGCTCGACGCGGCCGACGAGGCCGCGGCCTTCGACAGGCTGTCGGCGGCGGGCGGCCGGCTGCTGGAGCAGCCGCTGCGCGTGGACAGCATCAGTGTTTATGTGCAACCCGAGGCCGGCGCCGACTTCGTCGCCGCGCGTCACTATCGCTTCGACGGCACCACGGTGGACGGTGCCGGCGCGGCCTGGCTGGCATGAGTCTCCGACCTGAGACCGACGGCAATGGCCTGTTCTACGTGATGGGCCCGTCCGGCAGCGGCAAGGATTCACTGCTGCGGGCCCTGCACGAACGGCTGAAGCCGGCCGACCCGGTGGTCATCGCCCATCGCTATATCACGCGCGCGGCCGATGCCAACGAGGCGTCGGTGGCGCTGACCGCCGATGAGTTCACGCGCCGCGTCGGGCTGGGCTGCCTGGCCATGCACTGGCAGAGCCACGGCCTGCATTACGGCATCGGCGTGGAGATCGAGCAGTGGCTGGCGCAGGGCCTGAAGGTTATCGTCAACGGATCGCGCGAATACCTGCCCGATGCGGCGGCGCGCTACCCGAAGCTCTGTGCCGTGCATGTGCGCGTGAAACCCGAGGTGCTGGCGGTGCGCCTGCGCAATCGTGGCCGCGAAACCGAGGCGGCAATTGCCGGGCGCCTGGCACGCGCGACGCAGCCCTTCGATGTGCCGGCTGGCTGCCGGCTGGTCGAAATCGACAACAGCGGTGAACTGAACGATTCTGCTGACGCGTTTGCCAGCCTGATCGCTGGTTGACCGGCGCACCCTCTCCCCCGGGCCCTCTCTCGCTTGGCGGAAGAGGGGAGCAACCAGATCGCGGCGGATATCCGCTGGTTTTCTCCCTTCTCCCGCGTGGCCGGAGCGGGGCGGGGAAGCGGGCCAGCGTCTCAATCCCTGGCGCGCCCCGCGTCAGGCATCGCGCCTCACACGTGGCGCACGCAGCGCGCCGCCGGACGTCATACCAGCACCTTGCGGATCTGGGCCGACATCATGTCGATGGCCACCACGAACAGGATGATGATGATCATCACCGCGCAGGTCTGGGCGTACTGGAAGCTGCGAATGATCTCCCACAGCACGGTGCCGATGCCACCGGCGCCGACGATGCCCACCACCGACGCCGAGCGCACGTTCGATTCGAAGCGATACAGCGCGAACGACAGCCACAGCGGCAGCACCTGCGGGATCACGCCGTAGACGATTTCCTCGATCGGGCCGGCGCCGGTGGCGCGCACGCCTTCCACGGGACGCGGGTCGATAGCCTCGACGGCTTCGGCAAACAGCTTCGCCAGCACGCCCATGGTGTGGATCCAGATGGCCAGCACGCCGGCGAACGGACCCAGGCCCACGGCAACGATGAACAGCATCGCGAACACCATTTCATTGATGGCGCGGCAGGCATCCATGATGCGGCGGGCGGGCTGGTACACCCATGCCGGCACGATGTTGGCCGAGCACAGCAGCCCCAGCGGCACGGCCATCAGCACGGCCAGTGCGGTGCCCCACAGCGCGATCTGTACCGTCACCAGCATCTCGTCGAGATAGTTCTGCCAGTCGCGGAAGTTGGGCGGGAAGAAATCGGCGGCGAACTTTGCCATGTTGCCGGCATCGCGCAACAGGTCCAGCGGGCGCATGTCGGCGCCTTGCCACGACATGGCGAGCAGGGCCAGCAGCACTGCCCAGATCAGCATCACGGACAGGGACGTGCGCGGCGGCCGAACGTGGCTTTGGGGCGAAGGGGGCAGGCCAGGCTTGGCGGTGGCGGTCATGGGCAATCCGGAATTGAAGGCGTGAAACGGGGAAGACCGGCAGCGCCCGCATCGGGCATCGCCGGTCTCCGGTACGGCTTACTGCTGCGTGGTGGCGGCGGCCGCCTTGTCCAGGTCGGCCAGGCGACGCGTCACGTCGGCCAGCTTCTTTTCCTTGTCGGCGGCGGCCAGCGTGGTATCGGTCTCGATCCTGGTCTTTTCCTTGGCCAGCTCGATCTGGCGGATCGGCACCAGTTGGGCATCGCTCGACGGGCGGAAGCCCTGGTACGTCAGCGCGGCCAGCGTTTCCTTCTCGCGCGCGGCGTTGGCGCCCTTGCCGTAGTTGACGAAGAAGGTCTGGATCTTCTTCTTCATCTCCGGCGACAGGTCCTTGCGGTAGACCAGCGGATCGGCCGGGATCAGCGGCGACTTCCACAGCACGCGCACTTCGTCATAGGCGTTCTTGCCCGTATTGATGCGATAGCGTTCGAAGTTCTCGGTGTTGTTCACGGCCACATCCACCTGCTTGTTCAGCACCGACAGCAGGTTGGTTTCGTGGTTGCTGATGCGCACGGCCTTGAACAGCGCCTTCGGCTCTACCTTGTTGGCGGCCCACAGGTAGTAACCCGGCACGGCCGTGCCCGACGTCGAATTCGGGTCGCCTGCACCGTACGACAGATCGCGGCCGCGCCTGATCACGTCCTCGACCGACTTCAGGTCGCTGTCCTTGCGCACGATCAGCAGCGACCAGTAGCCCGGGTTGCCGTCCTTGTCGATCACCGACGCGAACACTTCGCCATTGGCGCGGTCCACGGCTTCCATGGCCGACTTGTTGCCGAACCAGGCGATCTGCACCTTGTTGAAGCGCATGCCTTCGATGATGCCGGCGTAGTCCGAGGCAAAGAACGGCTTGACCGGCACGCCCAGCGTCTTGCTCAGGTCGTCGATGACCGGCTGCCACGCATTCTTCAGGTTCGACGACGATTCGGTCGAGATGAAACCGATGTTCAGGGTCTTGGCATCCTGGGCAAAGGCGGGCAGCGCCACGACACCCGAGGCCACCACGGCGAGGAAGGTTCTGCGAAGCATCGAAAACTCCGTTTGGAAAGACTGATGGGGAAACGCGGTCTGGGTAATTCGTAAAAATGCGATCAGGCGGTGGCCAGGTCCATCCGGACCATGGCCGGGACGGGTACGCCGGCGGCCGGCGCCGGCGCGTCGGGCACGCTGTCGTGCAGCAGCTCGTCGGCCTCGGTGCCGTACAGGTCGCGCAGCATCTTCGGCGTCAGCGCGGCCGACGGACCGTCGTACACCACCTTCCCGTGGCGCAGGGCCACTACACGGGGGCAGTAGCGCATGGCCACATCCACCTGGTGCAGCGACACCACCACGGCTACCTTGCGGGTGCGATTGATCTGGGTCAGCAGCGACATCACGCGACGCGACGATTCGGGGTCCAGCGACGCAATCGGCTCGTCGGCCAGGATCACGCGTGCGTTCTGCACCAGCGTGCGGGCGATGGCGGCGCGCTGCTGCTGGCCTCCCGAGAGCGTCGAGGCGCGCTGAAACGCATAGTCGTCTATACCAACCTGGGCCAATGCATCGAGGCCGGTCTGTACCTCGTCCGCCTTGAAATAGCGGATCAGGCTGCGCCACTTGGGCACGCGGGTCAGCAGGCCGACCAGCACGTTGGTGATCACCGGCAGGCGGCCCACCAGGTTGAACTGCTGGAACACGAATCCAATCTCTGCGCGCACCTTGCGGACATCGCGCGCCAGTCGGCCGTTGCGCTGCACCGTGCGGCCGTTGACGAGAATCTCGCCCGCGCCGGTGTCGCCAGCGACAAAGCCGGCCACGTGGCGCAGCAGCGTCGACTTGCCCGAACCCGAGGCGCCCAGCAGGGCAACCATCTCGCCGGGGGCGATGTGCAGCGTGACGTCGTCAAGCGCCTTGCGGTCCGCGCGGAACGACTTGCTCAGGCCGCGCACTTCGATTGCATGCGTCATGTCGACTCCCTTGCTTGAATGACCTGCGCATTCTGGCGAGGGCGGATGACAGAACGATGACGTGAGGCAGAGGTTTTTCGATGCGGGGGGAGGCGAGTGCGCGATGGGGCGCAGGGCGGGGTGGCAGGCGGGAAGATGGCCGAAGCGGCGCGCAGCGGGCCGTGCAACCGATGTCAGGCCCGTGGCACGGCCCCTGGCTCCGTGCCGGAGCCGGGGCTGTGCCTTACATCAGGATGATGTCGTACTGTTCCTGGTGGAACGTTGATTCCACCTGCAGCGAAATCGGCTTGCCGATGAAGTCGCCCAGCATGGCCATGTGCTGGCTTTCCTCTTCGAGGAACAGGTCGATCACTTCCTGCGAGGCCAGGATGCGGAATTCGCGCGGGTTGAACTGGCGCGATTCGCGCATGATCTCGCGCAGCACGTCGTAGCAGACCGTACGCGCGGTCTTGACCTGGCCCTTGCCGGTGCAGACCGGGCATTGCTCGCACAGCACATGCGCCAGCGATTCGCGCGTGCGCTTGCGCGTCATCTCCACCAGGCCCAGCTGCGAGAAGCCGTTCACCGTGATGCGCGTGCGGTCGCGCGACAGCGCGCGCTTGAGCTCCGAGAGCACCGCGTCGCGATGCTCCACGTTCTCCATGTCGATGAAGTCGATGATGATGATGCCGCCCAGGTTGCGCAGGCGCAGCTGGCGCGCGATGGTGTGGGCGGCTTCAAGGTTGGTCTTGAAGATCGTGTCGTCGAAGTTGCGCGCGCCGACGTAGCCGCCGGTATTGACGTCGATCGTCGTCATCGCCTCGGTCTGGTCGATCATCAGGTAGCCGCCGGACTTCAGGTCCACCCGGCGCGACAGCGCCTTCTCGATCTCGGCGTCGATATTGAACAGGTCGAAGATCGGGCGCTCGCCGGTGTAGTGCGACAGGCGCGACAGCACCGCCGGCGTGTATTCCTGGGCAAACTCGACGAGCTTCACGAAATTCTCGCGCGAATCCACCTGGATCACGCCCGTGGCGTCGTTGATGAAATCGCGCAGCACGCGCTGGGCCAGGTTCAGGTCCTGATACAGCAGGCTCGGCGCCGGCTGCGTGGTGGCGTTCAGCCGGATCGACGCCCAGATCTTGCGCAGGTAGGCGATGTCGTTGCTCAGTTCCTCGTCGCTGGCTTCCTCGGCAATGGTCCGCACGATGAAGCCGCCGCGCTCGTCGCCCGGCACCAGGCCCTGCACGCGCGAGCGCAGTGCCTCGCGGTCGATTTCGCCTTCGATGCGCTGCGAGATGCCGATATGCGGGTCCTGCGGCAGGTACACCAGCGTGCGGCCCGCGATGCTGACCTGCGTGGACAGCCGCGCGCCCTTGGTGCCGATCGGGTCCTTGATCACCTGCACCATCAGCGCCTGGCCTTCGAACAGCGTCTTCTCGATGGCCAGGTGGCCGTTCTTCTCGCCGTCGCGCGGATGCCAGATGTCGGCCACGTGCAGGAACGCCGCGCGCTCCAGGCCTACATCGATGAATGCCGACTGCATGCCCGGCAGCACGCGCACGACCTTGCCCAGATAGATGTTGCCAACCAGCCCGCGCGTGAGCGTGCGTTCGACGTGCAGTTCCTGCACGGCCGCCTGCTGCACGATGGCCACACGGGTCTCTTGCGGCGTGATATTGACGAGGATGTCTTCGGTCATAGCCATGGATGCCGTCGCCGGTCTGCCGGCGCTTGTTGTTGTCGCCCGGGGAGACCGGGCATCTGACCCCTGCATGCCCTGGCCGGATGCGGCGGAGGGGGCGAGGTCAGAAGCGCAGACCCGCCTCGCGCAACAGCGCCGCCGTCTCGAACAAGGGCAGGCCCATGATACCCGAATAGCTCCCGTCGATACGCTCGACGAACTCGGCTGCGCGCCCCTGAATGCCATAGGCGCCGGCCTTGCCGAGCGGCTCGCCGCTGGCCACGTAGCGGTCGATCTCGGCGGCGCCCATGGCGCGGAATGTGACGTGCGAGATCGACAGCGCATGGCGCTGGCCCAGCGCCGACACCACCGTCACCGCCGTCAGCACGCGGTGCGTGGTGCCGGACAGCGTAGCCAGCATGCGCGCGGCATCTGCGGCGTCAATCGGCTTGCCAAGGATGTCGCCACCCCGGCAGACGGTGGTATCGGAGGTCAGGATCGGCGCATCGGGCAGGCCGCGCCGCACGCGGCGCTGCAGTGCGGCATCGGCCTTGAGGGCGCAGACCCGCTGTACGTAGGCGTCGGGCGATTCACCGGGCAGTATGGCTTCGAGCGCCTCGGCGTCTCCGCCGGCATCGGCCAGCAGCAGTTCGTACTGGACGCCAAGCTGGGTCAGCAGCTCGCGGCGGCGTGGGCTTTGGGAAGCAAGATAGAGGAGTGAGGTCACGGAAATCGGCCAGCAGTTGTTGGCGACGATTGTACCGGCTCGGAATCGGCTTCCGCGGCCCGCGTGGGCCTGGTTCCCCTCTCCCTCATGGCGGGAGAGGGAGTAGGGCGGTTCAAATTGCCACAGGTCGGCAAGCAGAACCTCGATGCCCTCACCCCCAGCCCCTCTCCCGCGAGCGGGAGAGGGGAGCGAACCAGGGGGGGATTGGATCAGGCGCGATGGTAGGGGTGGTTCTGCGTGACCGACCAGGCGCGGTATAGCTGTTCGGCCAGCAGCACGCGCACCATGCCGTGCGGCAGGGTCAGGCTGGACAGGCGCACCAGCGTCTGGGCGCGCGCCTTGAGTGCGGGATCGAGTCCGTCGGCACCGCCGATCAGGAAGGCGACGTCGCCGCCTTCGCGCTGCCACCCGGTCAACTGCTCGGCCAGCTGCACGGTGGTCCAGTCCTTGCCCCGCTCGTCAAGCGCGACAATCCGCAACTGCTTCGACAGCGAACCCAGCACGGCCTCGATGCGCGCCGCTTCGCGCTGCATCACCGTGGCGGCGTTGTTGCTGGACGACCGCGCTTCGGGCTTGACCTCGCGAAGCTCGATGCGCAGCTCGGGCGGCATCCGCTTGGTGTACTCGGCAAAGCCGGATTCGATCCACGCGGGCATCTTGTGGCCAACGGCCACGATCACGAGTTGCATGTGCGATGCCCGGTGGAAATACCTTCAGGACGGCGGGCCGCCTGCGCTCAGGCCGAGCGCGTGGCGCGCTTGCGCGGCGCGGCGGTCTTGGCGGCTGCGGTCTTGGTGGCGGCCGTCTTGCGTGCCGGGGCCTTGGTGGCCGTGCCGGCGGCGGTCTTGCGTGCCGGGGCCTTGGCGCCGGTGCCGGCGGCCGTCTTGCGCGCCGGGGTCTTCGCGGCCGTGCCGGACGACGTCTTGCGGGCCGTGGTGGTCTTGCGCGCCGGCGCCTTGGCGGCCGTGCCGCTGCTGCTGGTCTTGCGGACCGGCTTGCGGATCGTGGCGATGGCGTCCGGGTCGGTGTCCTCGTGGCCCATCGGCGGCGACGGCTCCTTCATGCCTTCGGGCAGGCGGGCCAGTGCCGGGCGCAGGTTCGACGCACGGCGCACGCGCGGGGCCGGTTCGGCGTCCTCGTCGTCCATCGGCTCGCTGGCCTTGGCCAGGCCCTTGGCAGCGGCCAGCTTCACGCGGACCGGCTTGTCGCCCCAGATTTCCTCGAGGTTGTAGTACTGGCGCAGTTGGGGCTGCAGGATATGCACCACGGCGTCGCCGCAGTCCACCAGCACCCACTCGCCGGTTTCCAGACCTTCCACGGCCACGATATGGCCGCCGGCGTCCTTGACCGTTTCCCGTACCGATGCCGCCAGGGCCTTGGTCTGGCGGTTCGAATTGCCGCTGGCGATCACCACCCGGTCGAACAGTTCGGTCAGGTGAGTGGTGTCGAACACCTTGATGTCCTGCGCCTTCACATCCTCGAGCCCGTCGACGATCGCGCGCTGCAGTTTACGAATATCCATGGTGTCTTTCTTGTTCAGCTTCATTCGGGTAGGGGCGCGTCGGGCGAGGGGTGTCGGTACAACCCGTGACGCGCGATGTAGTGTGCCACGCCGGCCGGCAGTCGGTCATCCTTCTGGTCCGGCAACAGGCCTTCGGCCAGGTGCTCGCGCAGGCCGGTGGACGACAGGTCGACGGCCAGCGTCTGGTCGATCCACATATGTCCGGAGGGCGAGCATTGTATCAGGTGCGTGTCCGCCAGGCGTTCCTGCAGCGCGGCAAGCACCGGCCCGCCCAGTTCTTCCAGGTGAAAGCCCGGTCGCGTGGCGATGCACAGGTGCACCTGTTCGAACAGCGCCTCCCAGCCGTGCCAGGTGTGCAGCCGCAGCAACTGGTCGGCGCCCATCAGCCACGCCATCGACGTATGCGGGCCGTATGCATCGCGCAGGTGGCGTACGGTGTCGATCGTGTAGCTCGGGCCGTCGCGGTCCACTTCCATGCGGCTGACACGTACCTTGGCGCGGCCCGGCACCAGCGATGCGGCCGCCAGTTCGGTCATGGCGAAGCGGTCGGCGGCCGGGGTCACGTGGTCGCCCTTCTGCCACGAATGGCCGGTCGGGATCCAGACCAGTTCGTCCAGGTCCAGGTGGTCGATGCACAGTTGCGCCAGCGCGACATGGCCGCGATGGGGCGGGTCGAAGGTGCCGCCGAGGATACCCAGGCGGTAGGGGCGCTGCGGATCGTCGATGCGGGCGGCGGCTTGGGGGGCTTCGGTCATCAGGTTCAGGCCCACGCGCGCGCCGGCAGGAAATCGGTATAGAGCGCCGCTTCCGGCGTGCCCGGCTGAGGCTGCCAGTCGTAGCGCCAGGTCACCTGCGGGGGCATCGACATCAGGATCGACTCGGCCCGGCCGCCCGACTGCAGCCCGAACAGCGTGCCGCGATCGAACACCAGGTTGAATTCGACGTAGCGCCCGCGACGATAGGCCTGGAAGTCGCGCTCGCGTTCGCCATAGGGCGTGTCCTTGCGCGCGCGCAGGATCGGCAGGTAGGCGTCCAGGAAGGCATCGCCCACCGAGCGCATCATCGCAAAGCTCAGGTCGAAGCCCGGGGCGGAGAAATCGTCAAAGAAGATGCCGCCGATGCCGCGCGCCTCGCCGCGATGCCTGAGGAAGAAATACTCGTCGCACCACTGCTTGAAGCGCGGGTACAGGTCATCGCCAAACGGTGCCAGCGCCGCCTTGCAGGTACGGTGGAAGTGCGCGCAGTCGTCGGCGACGCCGTAGTAGGGCGTCAGGTCCATGCCGCCGCCAAACCACCAGACCGGCTCGGCACCGGGCTTCACGGCGATGAAGCAGCGCACGTTCATATGCACGGTGGGCACATGCGGGTTGCGCGGATGGAAAACCAGCGACACCCCCAGGGCCTCGAAGCTGCGCCCGGCCAGTTCGGGCCGGTTGGCGCTGGCCGATGGCGGCAGCGTGTCGCCGCGCACGTGCGAAAAGCCCACGCCGGCCCGTTCCATGACCGCACCGCCCTCCAGGATGCGCGTGCGCCCACTGCCGCGCAGGCGTTCGGTGGGGGGCTTCTCCCAGCTGTCGGTCAGGAACGCCTGGCCGTCGATGGCGGCAACGGCGTCGGTGATGCGGTCTTGCAGGCCGAGCAGATAGTCACGGACTGCCTGGGAATCGATCATGATGGGCGGGTGAGGGTGGCCGGTGGCAAAGACGGCCGGGCGGGGCCGGCCGTCATCGCGGTGTCACGATTGTACCGGCTGGATTCGCCCCACGGGGACCGGGGCGAATCCGGGCAAAACCGGTCTGACGACGGCGGCGGGCGCGGTCAGCGCTTGATGGCGCGGTAGCCGATGTCGGTCCGGAACTGCATGCCGTCGAAGTGGATCTGCTCCACGGCGGCATAGGCGTTCTTCTGCGCGGCCTTGACCGTGTCGGCCAGGCCCACCACGCACAGCACGCGGCCGCCGGACGTGCGCAGCGTGCCGTCCTGCAGCGTGGTGCCCGCGTGGAACGTCACGGCGTCGTCGGTTTCGGCGGGGATGCCGGTGATGACGTCACCCTTGCGGGGGTTTTCCGGGTAGTCGTAGGCGGCAATGACCACGCCCAGCGCGGTGCGGCGGTCCCAGTCCAGCTCGATCTGGTCCAGCTTGCCATCCACGGCGGCTTCCATCACGTCGACCAGGTCGGTCTTCAGGCGCGCCATGATCGGCTGCGTTTCCGGATCGCCCATGCGGCAGTTGAATTCCAGCGTCTTCGGGTTGCCGTCCTTGTCGATCATCAGGCCGGCGTAGAGGAAGCCCGTAAAGGGGATGCCGTCCTTTTCCATGCCGCGCACGGTCGGCAGGATGATCTCGCGCAGCGCGCGGGCGTGCAGGGCCGGCGTCACCACCGGGGCCGGCGAATAGGCGCCCATGCCGCCCGTATTGGGGCCGGCGTCGGCGTCCAGCAGGCGCTTGTGGTCCTGGCTGGTGGCCAGGGCCAGCACGTTCTTGCCGTCCACCATCACGATGAAGCTGGCTTCCTCGCCTTCCAGGAATTCCTCGATCACCACGCGGGCGCCGGCATCGCCAAGCTTGTTGTCGGCCAGCATCATGTCCACGGCGCCGTGCGCTTCTTCCAGCGTCATCGCCACCACCACGCCCTTGCCCGCGGCCAGGCCGTCGGCCTTGATCACGATCGGCGCGCCCTGCGCGTCGATATAGGCGTGGGCGCCGGCGGCGTCCGAGAACGTCTTGTAGAAGGCGGTCGGAATGCCATGGCGATGCATGAACGCCTTGGCGAAGTCCTTCGACGATTCCAGCTGCGCGGCAGCCTTGGTCGGCCCGAAGATGCGCAGGCCGCGGGCGCGGAACACATCGACGATACCGGCGGCCAGCGGGGCCTCGGGGCCCACCACGGTGAAGGCCACGCCTTCACGCTCCACAAAGGCGGCCAGCACTTCGGGATCGGTCAGCGGCACGTTCTGCAGGCGCTTGTCGAGCGCTGTGCCGCCGTTGCCCGGCGCCACGTAGACGACCTGCACCTTGGGCGACTGGGCCAATTTCCAGGCCAGTGCGTGCTCACGCCCACCGGAACCGACAACCAAAACTTTCATGATCCACTGCCAGAAAAGAAACGCATGCGAAAAGCGGCAGCTGGACTGGGGTCCGGGCTGCCGCCGTGGGGCGCGGCGCGAGGAACTTATTCCTCGATCACCGCGTTGGTGAAGACTTCCTGTACGTCGTCCAGGTTTTCCAGCGCGTCCAGCAGCTTCTGCATCTTGACGGCGTCGTCGCCGGTAAAGCCGACCTCGTTCTGCGGCTTCATCACCACGTCGGCCAGTTCGGCCTTGAAGCCGGCCGCTTCCAGGGCAGCCTTGACCGCGCCGAAATCGTTGGGCGGGCAGGTGACTTCGATCGAGCCGTCGTCGTTGGTCACCACGTCGTCGGCGCCGGCTTCGAGCGCGGCGTCCATCAGCTTGTCCTCGGGCGTTTCCGGCGCGAACAGGAACTGGCCGCAGTGCGTGAACATGAACGCCACCGAACCCTCGGTGCCCATGTTGCCGCCGTGCTTCGAGAACGCGTGGCGCACTTCGGCCACGGTACGGGTACGGTTGTCGGTCAGGCAGTCAACGATGATCGCGGCGCCGGCCAGACCGTAGCCCTCGTAGCGGATTTCTTCGTAGTTGGCGCCTTCCAGGCCACCCACGCCGCGCTGGATCGCCCGCTGGATGTTGTCCTTGGGCATGTTGGCGTCCATGGCCTTTTCCATGGCCAGGCGCAGGCGCGGGTTCGAATCGATGTCACCGCCGCCGAGCTTGGCGGCCACGGTGATTTCCTTGATCAGGCGTGTCCAGATCTTGCCGCGCTTGGCGTCAGCGGCAGCTTTCTTGTGTTTGATGTTGGCCCATTTGGAATGACCGGCCATGTTTCTCTCCGAAGCGGAAAACGTGTCGTGTGGTGTGGGAACCCGGCGGCATTGCGCCGGCGGGGCCGGGCCGGATGGGTCTCTGGGACGAATCCTGACGATCCGGCGGCCACGCCATGTGATTGATGTGCCAATCTGCTGGCTATAATCAGCGCAGGATTTTATCACGCGCCCCTGCCGCCGCAGTGCCATGTATGGGTTGTTTGCCCCGCCTGCACGCGTTCCCTATCCGCAGCGCACCTGTTTCCTGCCCCGACCGCCGACCGACGAGACCCCGCCATGGCCGATCCCATCCTCATCGCCAAGAACGCCGACCACGAAATGGTGCTGCTGCCTGAAATGGGCAACCGGCACGGCCTGATCACCGGCGCCACCGGCACCGGCAAGACCGTCACGCTGCAGACCCTGGCGCAGGGCTTCTCGCGGCTGGGCGTGCCGGTATTCATGGCCGACGTCAAAGGTGACCTTACCGGCATATCCCAGCCGGGCCAGCCATCGGACAAGTTGAAGGCCCGCCTGGCGGAACACGGCCTGCCCGAGCCCGTGTGGGGCGGCTGCCCGACCACGCTGTGGGACGTTTTCGGCGAAAAAGGCCATCCGGTGCGTGCCACGGTGTCGCACATGGGCCCGCTGCTGCTGTCGCGCATGCTGGAACTCAACGACACCCAGCAGGGCGTGCTGAACCTGGTGTTCCGCATTGCCGATGCCGGCGGCCTGCTGCTGCTCGATGCCAAGGACCTGCGCGCGATGCTGCAGTACGTGGGCGACAACGCGAGTCAGTTCACCACCGAGTACGGCAATATCTCGTCGGCGTCGATCGGGGCCATCCAGCGCGGCCTGGTGGCGCTGGAATCGCAGGGCGCCGACAGGTTCTTCGGCGAACCGATGCTGAACCTGGACGACTTTATCCAGACCGAGAAGGGCCAGGGCGTCGTCAATATCCTGGCGGCCGACAAGCTGATGAACGCGCCGCGCCTCTATGCCACCTTCCTGCTCTGGATGCTATCGGAATTGTTCGAAAAGCTGCCCGAGGCCGGTGATCTCGACAAGCCCAAGCTCGTGTTCTTCTTCGACGAGGCGCATCTGCTGTTCAACGACGCCCCCAAGGCGCTTCTCGACAAGATCGAGCAGGTGGTGCGGCTGGTGCGGTCCAAGGGCGTAGGGGTGTATTTCGTGACGCAGAACCCCGTGGATATCCCAGACACCGTGCTGGGCCAGCTGGGCAACCGCGTGCAGCACGCGCTGCGCGCCTTCACGCCGCGCGACCAGAAGGCGGTCAAGGTGGCGGCGACGACCATGCGGGCCAATCCGAAGCTGGACCTGGAGCAGGTGATCGGTGAGCTGGGCGTGGGCGAGGCGCTGGTGTCGTGCCTCGATGCCAAGGGCACGCCGGGCGTGACCGAGCGCGCCTGGGTGCTGGCGCCGGGCAGCCGGATTGGTCCGATCAACGACGACGAACGCAGGGCGCTGATCGCCGGTTCGCTGGTGGCCGGCACGTACGAGCAGACCATCGATCGTGAATCGGCCTACGAAAAACTGCGTGGCGCCGTGGCGCAGGCGCCCAACGGCGCGCCGGCCGATGCGAAGGTTCCCCCGAAGCCTGGCGCCCAACCGGGCGGCGCCCCGGCACAGGAAGAGGGCGGCTGGGTCGGTGAAGTCTGGGGCTCGCTCACGCGCGGCACGGGCAAGACCGGGCGCGGCGATTCGATTCTGGAGTCGGTGGCCAAGTCGGCGGCGCGTACGGTGGGGTCGCAGGTCGGGCGCGAACTGATTCGCGGTGTGCTGGGCAGCCTGCTGGGCGGCGGCAAGAAAAAGTAGTCATCCGCCAGGACCGCCATGTGGAAACGCCCGCGTTGCGCGGGCGTCTTTTATTGCGGGCGACCCGATGATTCCGAGCCGCGCCTGGCGGCTTCCGCATCCTCGCGCGCCTTGCGGGCGAACAGGCAGGCATAGAAGGCCGCCATGCCGATGATGAATGCGATGACGGCCAGGCTGGCCAGGCCGGTCGCCGTGGAGGTCAGGATTTTCAGTGCTTCCATGGGGTGGCTCCTTGCTTGGAATATGCCGTAGACGGCATTCCAGTCTGGATCAGCCGGCCCCCATCAACATTGAGGCGCGTCAAATGCCGCTGGCTCGGACAACGCCAGCCGGCGTCACGGACACTCAGTTCTTGGTGCCGAACAGGCGGTCGCCCGCATCGCCCAGGCCCGGCACGATATAGGCGTGCGCGTCCAGATGGCTGTCCAGCGACGCCACGAACAGCTTCACGCCCGGATGCGCCTTCTGAAACACTTCTACGCCTTCCGGCGCGGCGACCAGCGCCACGAACGTGATGGCTTCGTCGGGGACGCCACGGCGCTTGAGCACGTCCACCGCATGCGCGGCCGAATAGCCGGTGGCCACCATCGGATCGCACAGGATGAACGAGCGGTCTTCCAGGTCCGGCAGGCGCACCAGATATTCCACCGGGCGGTGCTGTTCGTCGCGGTACACGCCGATGTGGCCGATCCGCGCCGACGGAATCAGCTCCACCAGGCCGTCGCTCATGCCCACGCCGGCGCGCAGCACCGGCACGATCGTCAGCTTCTTGCCGGCGATGACGGGAGCGTCCACTTCCACCAGCGGGGTCTCGATGCGGCGCGTGGTCAGCGGCAGGTTGCGCGTGATCTCGTAGCCCATCAGCAGCGTGATCTCGCGCAGCAGCTCGCGGAACGTGCGTGTCGACGTTTCCTTGTCGCGCATGTGCGACAGCTTGTGCTGGATCAGCGGGTGATCGAGGATGAAGAGGTTGGGGAAGCGGGGATCCTGTTTCATGGCGGGCTCGGCAAACGGTAGGGGCCCTCCCTGAGGCGAGAGGGCCCGATGCAGCGCGATTGTAATGGATGCGCGCCGGGCCGAGCGAGGCGGCTGGGCGGTCAGTCCACCGTGATGGCCGCCGATTTTGCGACCTTTCCGAACCGCTCGTACTCGGTTTGCGTCAGCGTCTGCAGTTCATTTGCGCTCGATCCCTTCGGGTTGAAACCGGCCTGGGCCAGCTTGTCGCGCACGTCGGGGCGGGCCAGGGCCTCGACGAAGGCGGCGTTCAAGGCCTGGGTCACCGGGGCGGGCAGGTTGGCCGGGCCATACACGCCAAACCACGGTTCCACGGCATAGCCGGGCAGGCCGGCTTCGGCCAGCGTGGGCACGTTGGGCAGCGACGGCGAGCGCGTCTTGCCCGCCACGGCCAGCGCGCGCAGCTTGCCGGCCTGGATATGGGGCAGCGACGCGGGCAGGTTGTCGAACATCACCTGGATATGACCGCCCAGCATGTCGTTGATGGCCGGGCTGCTGCCCTTGTAAGGCACATGGACCAGCCCGGTCTGCGTCATCTGCGAGAACATCGCGCCGGCCAGGTGCATCGACGTGCCGGTGCCCGCCGTGGCATAGGTCAGCCCCGGATGCGCCTTGGCATAGGCGATCAGTTCCGGCACCGTCTTCACGGGCAGGTCGTTGTTCACTTCCAGCACGATGGTCGAGGTGCCCAGCAGGCTGATGGCCGTGAAATCGCGGCGCGGATCGAACGGTACGTGCTTGTAGATATGCGGGTTCAGCGCGTTGGTCGAAATGGCGCCAAAGCCGATCGTGTAGCCATCGGCAGGCGCCTTGGTCACGGCTTCCATGCCGATGTTGCCGCCCGCGCCGGGCCGGTTCTCGATCACCACGGGTTGCCCCAGCTTCTCGGCCACGCGCTGCCCGACGGTGCGCGCCACCAGGTCAGTGGTGCCGCCCGCCGCGTAGGGCACGACAAAGCGGATGGGTTTGCTCGGGAAGGCGTCGGCGGCCAGGGCACCGCCGGCGCCGGCCAGCATCGACAAGGCGGATGCGGCCAGTGCGGTACGAACGGTGGCGGACAGGAAAACGCGACGGTGCGCGGCAAGGCGATGGAGCGGCATGGCTCGGGAATCTCCGGAATGTTGTTATATGGCCAGCGCACGCACCATGACGGTGCGTGGCCCGGCGCGACCCATTGTATGGGAAAGCAGGCATTGCCGCCGGGATGCCCGGGCGCCGCGGGCCGGCCCCCGAGCACTGGCGGCTGTTGACATACAATCGGCGGGTTCCGCCGTGCCGCCTGCGTTGAGCGTGGGCGCGGCCCGGCGTCAAGATTCCCGCGTCCCCGTGCCTGCTTCCCAGAAGTCTCTCTCCCCGTCCGCCGAAGTGCCTGTCGCACAGCGCGTCGGACTTGCCACCGCGGCCGTCGGCGCCGTGCTGTTTTCCGCCAAGGCCATCGTGGCCAAGCTCATGTACCGCTACAGCGTCGATGCCGTGATGGTCATCACGCTGCGCATGCTGTTCGCGGTGCCGCTGTTCATGGCCATCGGGTGGTGGCAGGCGCGCAAGCTGCCGGCGCTGTCATGGGCCGATCGCGGCCGGGTGGTGTTCCTCGGGTTCATCGGCTATTACCTGTCGAGCTTCCTGGATTTCCTGGGCCTGCAGTACATCACGGCCGGGCTGGAGCGGCTGATCCTGTTCCTGACGCCGTCGTTCGTGCTGCTGGTCACGGCGCTGGTGTTCCGCCGCCATATTCATGCCCGCCAGTGGATTTCGCTGCTGCTGGCCTATGCGGGCATCGTGCTGGTGTTCGCGCACGATCTGGATGTCAGCGGCGGCCAGGTCTGGCTGGGCGGCGCGCTGGTGCTGGCCAGCGCGATGTCGTATGGTGTGTATCTGATTCTGAGCGGCGAACTGGTCAAGCGCGTGGGGTCGCTGCGGCTGGTGGCGTATGCGATGTGCGTCTCCACGCTGTGCTGCGTGATCCAGTACGTGGTGCTGGGCCGGCCGCTGGCCGAACTGGCGCAGCCGGCACCCGTGCTGTGGCTGTCGGTCATCAACGCGGTATTTTGTACCGTGCTGCCGGTGTCGCTGACGATGATCGCGGTGTCGCGCATCGGGGCGCCGCTGGCATCGCAGGCCGGCATGATCGGCCCGGTCTCCACGCTGGCGCTGGCGTTCTGGCTGCTGGGCGAGCCGGTCACGGGCGTGCAGCTGGCCGGTAGCGCACTGGTGCTGGGTGGTATGTATCTGCTGTCGAGCCGGAAGGCCTGAAACAAGTCATTCGAAGAGAACCAACCAAGGAAGGAGAGGGAAGCCATGGATTTTGGACTGCGCGGTAAGCATGCGCTGGTGTGCGGCGCCAGCAAGGGGCTTGGGCTGGCGTGTGCCGATGCGCTCGCGGCGGAAGGTGTCGATGTGGTGATCGTGGCCCGTGGCGCCGAGGCGCTGGAGAAGGCCGCCGCCGACCTGCGCGCCCGCCATGGCCGCCGCGTGATCGCGGTGGCTACCGACATCACCCGGCCGGAAGGCCGCAAGCTGGCCCTGGACGCCGTGGCCAAGCTGGGCGACCTGGACATCCTGGTGAACAACGCCGGCGGCCCGCCGCCGGGCAACTTCCGCGACTGGGGCCGCGACGAGTGGATCGCCGCGCTGGACGCCAACATGCTGACGCCGATCGAACTGATCAAGTCGACCATCGACGGCATGATCGCGCGCCGCTGGGGCCGCATCGTCAACATCACCAGCGGTGCCGTGAAGGCGCCGATCGACGTGCTGGGCCTGTCCAATGGTGCCCGTTCGGGCCTGACCGGTTTCGTGGCCGGCCTGGCGCGCGAAGTGGCGCAGCATGGCGTGACCGTGAACAACCTGCTGCCGGGGCCGTTCGACACCGACCGCCTGAAGAAGACGATGGAAGGCGGCGCCCAGAAGGCCGGTATCAGCATCGAGGAAATGGCCAAGCGTCGCGCTGCCGCCAACCCGAGCCGCCGCTTCGGCGATCCGGCCGAGTTCGGCGCCACCTGCGCGTTCCTGTGCAGCAAGCAGGCCGCCTACATGACGGGCCAGAACGTGCTGCTGGACGGCGGCGCCTACCCGGGGACGTTCTGATGGGACCATCGGAAATCGTGCCGGAGCCCCGGCCCCGAATCGCGCTGATCGCGCACGATCACAAGAAGGACGACATCGTGGCCTTTGCCGGCCGCCATCGCGACTTCCTGGCGCGGTGCGACCTGCTCGCCACCGGCACGACAGGCGGCCGTATCGCGGCCGAGGTCGGACTGGATGTCACCCGTATGTTGTCCGGCCCATGGGGCGGCGACCTGCAGATCGGCGCGCAACTGGCCGAGGGGCGGGTCACGGCGGTGATTTTCCTGCGTGACCCGATGACCCCGCAGCCGCACGAACCGGACATCAACGCGCTGGTGCGTGCGTGCGACGTCCACAATGTGCCGTGCGCCACCAACCTGGCCACGGCCGAGTTGCTGGTGGTGGAACTGGCGCGGCACTGCTTCGTGCCGAAGGCCTGAACGCCGGCCAGCCTCGCGCCCATGAAAAAACCGCTGCTTTCCGCAGCGGTTTTTCTTTGGGTGACGCGGGGGGGGGGCGCCAGCGTCAGCGCGGCCTGACCGTGGTGGCGGTGGCGCGCATCTCGGCCTGGCGCAGGATGTGCGGTGGCAGGCGCTTCAGAATCAGATGAACGGCCAGCGGAATGATGACGACGTCGTCCACGATGCCGAGGCCGGCGATCACGTCGGGGATCAGGTCGATTGGCGAGATCGCGTAGCACAGCAGGCCGAACGCGGCCGGCTTGAGCCAGGGCGGCGCGTCGGGGTGGCGCAGGGCAAACCAGAACAGCCGGCCGTCGCGCCGTACCAGCGTCCACAGGGCTGACAGTCGCTTCCACATGATGGGCCTCCTTGGTCACACGTTCAGCAGGGCATGAACGAGTAGCTTGGGCCGATCAAAGCGTATTCAAGTTCCTGAGGGTTTCTCCCCTCCTCAGTGTTTTCTCCCCTCTCCCGCCGGGCGGGAGAGGGGAGCAGGCTGGGGGCTTGAAAGATCAGCCCGGCACGTTGCCTTCCACGCCTTCGACGTAGAACTTCACGTTGTGCAGGAAGGCGTCGTCGGCCACGGCGCCGCCGGCGACCTGTTCCTTGCCGGCGTTGTCCTTGATCGGACCCTTCCAGATCGGCGCGCTGCCGTCGACGATGCCCTTCTTGCGCTCCTCGACCAGCGCCTTGACGTCTTCCGGCACCGCGGCGTTGAAGCCCTTCAGGTCGATCATGCCTTCCTTGAGGCCCCACCAGATGGTGCTGTTCTTCCACTGGTTGTTGAGCACGTCGTCCACCACCTTGGTGTAGTAGACGCCCCAGGAGATCACCGATGCCGCCAGGTGCGCCTTCTCGCCGAACTTGCTCATGTCGCTGTCCCAGCCGAACGCGTACACGCCTTTTTCCTGCGCGGTCTGCACCACGGCGGCGGAGTCGGTGTTCTGCATCAGCATGTCCACGCCCTGGCCGATCAGCGTCGTGGCGGCCTCACGTTCCTTGCCCGGGTCGAACCACTTGTTGACCCACACCACCTTGACCGTGGCCTTCGGGTTCACCGAGCGCGCGCCCAGCGTGAACGAATCGATGTTGCGGATCACCTCGGGAATCGGCACCGATGCCACCACGCCCATCTTGCCGGTCTTGCTCATCTTGCCGGCCACCACGCCCGCCAGGTACGCGCCTTCATAGGTGCGCACGTCGTACTGGGCCAGGTTGTCGGCGGTCTTGAAGCCCGTGGCGTGCTCGAACTTCACGTCCGGGAATTCCTTGGCCACCTTCAGCATCGATTCCATGTAGCCGAACGTGGTGCCGAAGATCAGCTTGTTGCCCTGGCTGGCCAGATCGCGGAACACGCGCTCGGCGTCGGCGGCGGACTCGGGCACGTTTTCCACGTACGTGGTCTTGACCTTGTCGCCGAACTTCGCTTCCACGGCCTTGCGGCCCGCGTCGTGGGCGTACGTCCAGCCGGCATCGCCCACCGGCCCGATGTAGACGAAGGCCACCTTCAGCGGTTCGCTGGCGGCAGCAGCGGGGGCGGATGCCGGCGCGGCGGTCCCGGCCGGCTTCTCGGCTTCCTTCTTGCCGCATCCGGCCAGGGCCAGCACGGCGGTGGCGGCCAGGGCAGCCAGCGTGGTCCTGCGTGTCACGATCATGCGATCTCTCCTAGTAAGACGTCTTCTGTGATGAGGTTGTACTTCGGATACTGCTGTTTTTTAAGACTTCGGTGATGCGGTACAGGGGTGTTCAGGCGTTGCCCGGACGGAACGGCTTGCCCAGCGATGCGGGCATGTTCAGGCGAATCCAGGCCGGGTTGCGCGAAATCAGGGCCAGCACGACGATGGTGGCGGCGTAGGGCAGCATCGACAGGAATTGCGACGGCACCGATACGCCGATGCCCTGCAGGTAGAACTGCAGGATCGTCACGCCGCCGAACAGCCAGGCGCCCACCAGCACGCGGCCCGGCCGCCACGTGGCGAACGTGGTCAGCGCCAGCGCGATCCAGCCACGGCCTGCGACAAGGTTTTCCACCCACATCGGCGTGTACACCAGCGACAGGTAGGCTCCGGCCAGCCCGCAGCAGGCACCGCCGAACAGCAGCGCGCCAAAGCGGATCCAGCGCACCGGATAGCCCAGCGCATGCGCCGATTCTGGCGATTCGCCGATGGCGCGCAGCGTCAGGCCGGCGCGCGTGCGGAACAGGAACCACATGATGGCAAAGCACAGCAGCAGGCTGACATACACCATCCAGTGATGCTGGAAGAATGCCGGGCCGATGAACGGGATGTCGGCCAGCCCCGGGACGGCACTGGCCTTGGCCGGCATGGCGTAGCCCACGAACCGCTGTGCGATGAACGCGGACAAGCCGGTGCCGAAGATCGACAGCGCCAGGCCGGTGGCTACCTGGTTGGTGGCCAGCACCAGCGCCAGCCACGAAAACAGCGTGGCCATCAGCATGCCGGCCCCAGCGCCGGCGACGAAGCCCAGCAGCGGGGATTGGGTCTGATACCCGACCATGAAGCCGAAGGCGGCGGCCACCAGCATCATGCCTTCGGCACCCAAGTTCAGCACGCCGGCGCGTTCGTTGACCAGCAGGCCCAGCGCGGCCAGCAGCAGCGGGGTGCCGGCGTTGATCGCGGTGGCGATCAGGGGAGCAAGTTGTTCCATATTGTTGTCAGCTCCGGATCAGGCGGCACGCGCACGCCAGCGCAGGTGGTTGTCGATCAGTGTGTCGCAGGCCAGCAGGAAGAACAGCAGCATGCCCTGGAACACCCAGCCCAGCGCCGACGGCAGGCCCAGCCGGGACTGCGCCATTTCGCCGCCGATATAGAACAGCGACATCACGATGCCGCCGAACACGGCGCCCACCGGATGCAGCCGCCCGACGAAGGCCACGATGATCGCGGTAAAGCCATAGCCGGGCGAGATCGACGGCAGCAGCTGCCCGATCGGCCCGGTCACCTCGAACGCGCCGGCCAGCCCCGCGAAGGCGCCCGAGATCATCAATGCCGTCCACAGCACGCTGCGCGACGAGAACCCGGCATAGCGCGCGGCCAGCGGCGCGGTGCCGCCCACCTGCAGGCGGTAGCCGGCAAAGCTGCGGAACACGAACACGGTCATGACGGCCACCAGCGCCAGCATCACGGCAAAGCCCATGTGCAGGCGCGAACCGGGCAGCAGGTTGGGCAGCAGGAACATCGACGAAAACACCTTCGACTGCGGGAAGTTCATGCCGTTGGGGTCCTTCAGCGGACCGTTGACCACCCACAGCAGCAACTGCTGGGCGATATAGGTCAGCATCAGCGACACCAGGATCTCGTTGGCATTGCAGCGGTCCTTGAGCAGCGCCGTCAGCGATGCCCACAACATGCCGCCGACGCAGCCGGCCAGCGCGGCCAGCACCAGCACCACCGGGCCGCTCCAGGTGCTGCCGGGCGTATCGAACCAGAGCACCGTGGCGCCGGCCAGGATGCCGCCGGCAATCAGCTGGCCATCGGCGCCGATATTCCAGACGTTGGCGCGATAGCAGACCGAAAGCCCGAGCGCGCACAGCACCAGCGGCACGGTCTTGAGCAGCACCTCGCCAATCGCGCGCTTGTCCTTGAGCGGATCGACCAGGAATACCTTGAGGCCCGCCACGGGGTCCTTGCCCAGCGCCAGGAACAGCAGCGCGCCGAACAGCAGCGTCAGCACCAGCGCGAACACGGGCGAGGCATAGGCCATCGGGCGCGACGGCGCGCCGCGCGGGGCCAGCACAACGGGAGATAGCACTTTAGCCATGGCTCGGCACCTCCGCGTCGGCGTGGTCGCGCCGGCTGGCCGGCCCGCCTTCCCACAGCCCGCTCATCCACAGGCCCACCTGCTCGCGCGTGGCGATATCCACGGGAATCGACGGCGACAGCTGGCCCTTGGCAATCACGTGCAGGCGGTCGCAGATGGCGAACAGTTCGTCGAGTTCTTCGGATACCACCAGCACCGCGCACCCGGCGGCCTTCAGCGACAGGATCTCGTTGTGGATCTGCGCGGCCGCGCCGACATCGACGCCCCACGTGGGCTGCGCCACGATCAGCACCTTCGGGCCGGCCTCGATCTCGCGGCCGACGATGAACTTCTGCAGGTTGCCGCCCGACAGGCTGCGCGCCAGTGCCGCAGGCCCGCTGGCCTTGACGCGGAACCGGCTGATGATGCTGGCGGCCAGGCCTTCGGCTGCCCTGGGCGACACCATGCCGCCCTGCACGTAGGGCGGCGTCTGGTGCGACAGCCACACATTCGACGCCAGGCTCATGCCCGGCACCGCGCCACGGCCGAGCCGTTCCTCGGGCACGAAGGCCAGCCCCGCACGGCGGCGGCCGCGGGCATCGAGCCGGCCCACGGGCTTGCCGTCCAGATCGATGGCTGCGCCGGCCGTGCGCGCATCCTCGCCGGACAGCGCAGCCAGCAGCTCCTGCTGGCCATTGCCCGACACCCCCGCGATGCCGACGATTTCGCCGGCGTGCACGTCCAGTGCAATGTGTTGCAGTTCCGTGGCGAACTGGTGGGCGCGCGGCATCGACAGGTTGCGCACCGACAGCTTCACCGCGCCGCGCTGGGTGGCCACACGCGCTTCGCGCGGCGGTTCGCCACCGATCATCAGCCGCGACAGCTCGGCCGCGCTTTGCTGGCGCGGGTCGCAATTTCCGGTCACCCGGCCCATGCGCATCACGGTGGCGTGGTGGCAGAGAGCTCGGATTTCGTCCAGTTTGTGGCTGATATAGAGGATGCTGGTGCCTTCGGATGCCAGCTGGCGCAGCGTGACAAACAGCGTTTCCACGGCCTGCGGCGTCAGCACCGAGGTGGGTTCGTCCAGGATCAGCAACTGCGGGTTTGCCAGCAGCGCGCGCACGATCTCCACGCGCTGGCGCTCGCCCACGGACAGGGTATGCACGTGCCGTTGCGGTTCCAGCGGCAGACCATACCGCTCGGCCGTGGCGCGGATGCGTTCCGATAGCTGCTTCAGATTGCCGGCATCGGCGGGCGACAGGCCCAGTGCGATGTTCTCGGCCACGGTCAGCGTGTCGAACAGCGAAAAATGCTGGAACACCATGGCGATGCCCAGGTTGCGGGCGTCGTGGGGGCTGGCGATGGAAACCGGCGCCCCATTGAAGTGCATCTCGCCGGCGTCGGGACGTACCGCGCCGAAAATGATCTTCATCAAGGTGGACTTGCCGGCGCCGTTTTCGCCAAGGACGGCGTGGATCTCGCCGGGCGCGACGGTCAGGCTGACGTCGTCGTTGGCGGTCACGCCGGGATAACGCTTGGTGATATGCGCAAGCGCCAGCCTGGGGGGGGATTGTGATGTCACTGAGGCGGCTCGAATTGTTGTGGCAGCAACGTTCTGTTTTTCAGGCACGTGACGACGGCTGTGCGTGGCGCAGCATCGCCGCGAGGCAGGTCGTCATCATCATGATTGCGTGATGCCCGGAATTTGGGGTGGATTATATAAGTGCGTGGGGGCTGGACGGACCACTTTGGCCCTCCAGCCATGCCCCACAACGGGTACCGGGAGGTTGCAAGTCGCGTGCCGGCCACAGCCGCAAAGAAAAACCGCCGCGCTGCCGGCTAGGGCAGGGCGGCGGTCAGGGTTGACCCGAATCAGTTGTCCGTGTCAGGCGGCGCTGGCGGGGATCGTCGCAAACCGGCCGTCTCGGAAATCGGCCAGCGTCTGGTAGATCTGATCCTGCGTGTTCATCACGAACGGGCCGTACTGCGCGATGGGCTCGTTCAGCGGCTGGCCCGCGATCAGCAGGAAGCGGGTGTCCTCGTCCGCGGTGACCACCACGCCATCGGACTCGCCCGCGTTGTCCAGCACGCCCATGCGCTGCGCTTCCACCACCGCGTCGCCGATCGTCACGGCGCCGCGATAGACGTAGACAAACGCGTTATGCCCGGCCGGCAGGGCCTGCGTGAACGACTGGCCAGCCGGCAGATGCACGTCCAGGTACAGCGGTTCGGTGACCGGACGCGTCACGGCACCGGCCACGCCATGCGAGGCACCGGCCAGCACGCGCACCGTGCCGCCCGACGGCAGTGCCACGGTCGGGATTGCCGCCGCCGGCATGTCGCGATACCAGGGCGTGGTCATCTTGTCCGCCGCCGGCAGGTTCAGCCAGAGCTGGAAACCTTCCATCCGGCCGTCTTCCTGCTCCGGCAATTCCGAGTGCACGACGCCGGAGCCGGCCACCATCCACTGCGCGCCGCCGTTTTCCAGCAGGCCTTCGTGGCCGGCGCTGTCGCGGTGGCGCATGCGGCCGGCCAGCATGTACGTGATGGTCTCGAAGCCGCGGTGCGGGTGATCGGGGAAGCCGCCGATGTAGTCGTCCTTGTTGTCGGTGCCAAAGGCATCGAGCATCAGGAACGGGTCGAGCCGGCGTTGCAGGTTCTGCGTCAGCACGCGGGTCAGCTTCACGCCGGCGCCGTCAGACGTGGCGATGCCGCGAACCACGCGATCCACGGCGCGCGAACGCTGCACGGTTTCCGTGGCGGTGGCCGGAACGGTGGCGATACGGGTGGTCATGTGAAATCTCCAGTTGGGACGGCCTGGAAACCCTGGCTTCCGGCCGTCGTGTCTACCCCCACAATTTAAGGGTTTGGCGAGAAAGCGGTAGAGGGTCGGCGGGCAACAGATTGTTCTGTAGGTGGAACGAATCGGCGTTGATCGATAGCGTGAATGCAACGAAGCCGGGTTCGGAAATTTCGCGCGAAACCGCGTTATTTCGGAGACGGAAACGGTGAAGATGACAGGATCGCAGAAGTTGTGTAGAATAGCGGTCTCTTTGTCATCCGTTGCCAAAAATTGCTGTGGTCGGGGCTGCACCCCGAACCCCGCAATCCGTTGTCTGGCAACGGCCGATTGACCGGCGGCGCCATACCGACACGACATCTGTCGGGCATCAATCGCCGCCACTGGCCAACCTTTCCGGGTTGCGCCGCTCCTGCGGGTTTGGGCTTCATGCCTGGACCCCATCAATCGGGTGTTTCGCCGGTCTCCACGCCGGTGCCGCACCCAATAGTCCGTCCGCTGGCAATCGTGCCGGTCATGGCGGCAAGGCAATCTGAACCAGGGCCCCGGCGGGCACCCCATCGACATTTCCGCCGGCCCTTTTGTTTTCCGCATCCGGGATGTGGTGATTCATGCATTTGCATTGGCATTGGCATGGTTGGCCGCCCCGGGGTTGGAGAGGGGAAATATGTCAAAACGAACCATCCGGGCGTTGGCCTGGGGGGGCGTCGTTGCCGTTGCGGTGGCCGGACTGGTCGCGTGGATCGGCGTTGACGTCATCCATCAGTACCAGGACCGCCTGTTCTACGACGTGGCCGACCATCTGCGCCTGGTGGCGATCTCGATGGCACTGGCCCTGCTGACCGGCGTGCCGGCCGGCATCGCGCTGAGCCGCCCGTGCATGCGCCGCTGGGCCGACCGGCTCATGCAGGTCTTCAACATCGGCAATACCGTGCCGTCGCTGGCGGTACTGGCCCTGGCGCTGGCCGTGCTGGGCATCGGCGAGCGTCCGGCGATCCTGGCGCTGTGGCTGGCCTCGCTGCTGCCGATCGTACGCAATACGTACGAAGGGCTGCGCACCGTGTCGCCCGCCCTCAAGGAAGCCGCGCGGGGCATCGGCATGACGCCGTGCCAGCGCCTGGTGCGCGTGGAACTGCCCAACGCGCTGCCCGTGATCCTGGCCGGCGTGCGCATCAGCCTGGTGATCAACGTGGGCACCGTGCCGCTGTCGTTCCTGATCGGCGCGAACAGCCTGGGCGAACTGATTTTCCCGGGCATCTACCTGAACAACCAGCCGTTGCTGTTGCTGGGCGCCGCCGCTACCGCGCTGCTGGCCCTGGTGCTGGACGCGCTGTTCGCCGCCGCCGGCCAGATCTACCTGCGGCGCCGCGGGCTGGCGCAGTGAGGAATCGTATGAAATCCAAATCCGTGAATCGTCTGGTGGAAGGCCGCGTGTTCTGGCTGGCCGCCGCCATCGGCATCGCGCTGGCCGCGCTGCTGCTGACCACGGCCCCGGCGCGCGCGCAGGAAGGCGCGGGCCCGGTGCGGGTGGGCGGCAAGAACTTCACCGAGCAGCTGATCCTGTCGTCGATGACCACGCAGTACCTGAAGGCCAAGGGCATCGACACGACGCTGACCTCGGGGCTGGGCAGCACGCTCATGCGCCAGGCGCTGGAATCGGGCCAGCTCGACGTGGTGTGGGACTACACCGGCACCGCGCTGATCGTGTTCAATAAGGTCGAGGAAAAGCTCGACGGCCCGGAAAGCTACAAGCGCGTGAAGACGCTCGATGCCGCGAAGGGCCTGGTCTGGCTCGATGCCTCGCAGGTCAACAACACCTACGCATTTGCCATGCCGAAGGAGCGCGCCGGCGATATCCGCACGCTGTCGGCCTATGCCGAGAAAATGCGCGCCGAGGGCGAGAGCACGAAGCATCCGCTGGCCGTGGACATGGAATTCGCCGCGCGCCCCGACGGCCTGGAGCCGCTGAAGGCCGCGTACAAGCTGCCGTTCACGCGCAAGGACGTGATCCAGCTCGATCCGGGCCTGGTCTACACCGCGCTCAAGAACAACCAGGTGGACCTGGGGCTGGTCTACACGACCGATGGCCGCGTGAAGGGCTTCGACCTCGTCCTGCTGGAGGACGACCTGCATTACTTCCCGCCGTACAACGCGGTGCCGGTGGTGCGCCGCGCCGTGCTCGACGCGTATCCGCAACTGGGCGGGCTGCTCAACGCGCTGGCAGCAAAGCTCGACAACGCGGCGATGACCGACATGAACTACAAGGTCGACATCGACCAGCAACCCGTGGACAAGGTGGCAGGCGACTTCCTGCGCAGCCACGGCCTGATCTGAGGAGTGCCGCATGGATCTGCTGACTTACCTTCACCATAGCTGGCCGACACTGCTGCGGCTCACCGGCGAGCATCTCGCGCTGGTGGGCTCCGCGGTGGGCATGGCCATCGTGATCGGGGTGCCGCTGGGCATCCTGATCACCCGCCACCGTTTTCTGGCCACGCCGTTGCTGGCGCTGGCCACCGTGGTGCTGACGCTGCCGTCGATCGCGCTGTTCGGGCTGATGATCCCGATCTTCGCGCGCTTCGGCCACGCGCTGGGCTACGTGCCGGCCGTGACGGCGGTGTTCCTGTACTCGCTGCTGCCGATCATGCGCAACACGTACACCGCGCTGACCCATATCGATGACGGCATCCAGGAAGCGGGGCGCGGCATCGGCATGACCACGTGGCAGCGCATGCGCCTGGTGGACCTGCCGCTGGCCGTGCCCGTGATCCTGGGCGGCGTGCGCACGGCGGTGGTCATGAATATTGGCGTGGCCACCATTGCCGCCATCATCGGCGCCGGTGGCCTGGGCGTGCTGATCCTGCAGGCGATCAGCCAGAGCAACATGAGCAAGCTTGCCGTGGGCGCCGTTCTCGTGAGCCTGCTCGCCATCGTGGCCGACGTCGCGCTGCAAAGCCTGCAGCGTGCCCTGACACCGAAAGGAATCCGACAATGATCGAACTCGACAAACTCACCAAGGCCTTCCCGCAGAAGGACGGCACCGAAGTGCGCGCCGTCAACGAGGTCAGCATGACCGTGCCGCGCGGCGAGATCTGCGTGTTCCTGGGGCCGTCAGGCTGCGGCAAGACCACCACGCTGAAGATGATCAACCGGCTGATCCAGCCGACGTCGGGCACAGTGCGCATCGACGGCGAGGACACCACCGGCATCGACGGCGTCACGCTGCGCCGCAAGATCGGCTACGTGATCCAGCAGATCGGCCTGTTCCCGAACATGACCATCGAAGAAAACATCATGGTCGTGCCGCGCCTGCTGGGCTGGAACAAGAAGCAATGCCGCGAACGGGCGCGCGAGCTGATCCGCATGGTGCAGCTGGACCCGGACAAGATGCTCAAACGCTATCCGCGCGAGCTGTCCGGCGGACAACAGCAGCGGATCGGCGTGATTCGCGCGCTGGCCGCCGACGCGCCCGTGCTGCTGATGGACGAGCCGTTCGGCGCGGTGGATCCGATCAACCGCGAGAGCATCCAGAACGAGTTTTTCCAGATGCAGCGCCAGTTGGGCAAGACCGTGATCATGGTGTCGCACGATATCGACGAGGCCATCAAGCTGGGCGACAAGGTGGCCGTGTTCCGCGCCGGCCGGCTGGTGCAGTTCGACCATCCCGACGCGCTGCTGGCCCATCCGGCCGACGACTTCGTGCAGGCCTTCGTGGGCCACGACAACACGCTCAAGCGCCTGCTGCTGGTGCGCGCCGGCGACGCGGCCACGCTGCCGCCTAGCTGCCGCCCCGACATGACGCTGGCCGAAGCGTTCGGCGTGATGGACGATGCCGACGTGCGCCACCTGCCCGTGGTGGACGACGCCCAGCGCGCGCTGGGCTACGTGACGCGCCGCGACGTGCGCAACGCGCTGGCCAAGGGCGGCCAGTGCGCGGACGTGATGCGCCAGTTCACCACCACGGCCGCATTCGACGAGCACCTGCGCATCGTGCTGTCTCGCATGTACCAGCACAACACGAGCTGGCTGCCGGTGATCGACGGGGACGGCGTCTACCTGGGCGAAGTCACGCAGGAATCGATTGCCGACTACCTGAGCTCGGGCCGCTCGCGCGGCACCGCGCCGGTGATCCAGCCGCCCGCCAGTTCGCCGGTGACGACGATCGGGCCGGCGCCCGTAGTGGCGCCGCAGAAGGATCGTGTTGCGGCTTGAACGGCAAGCGCATCCCTCACGACACCATAAAAAAACGGCCGCTCGTCACAGAGCGGCCGTTTTTCATTCATCCAGCAAAACCGATCACGCGTGGCCCAGTTCGCCGTCCTTCAGGCGCCACACATTCAGCGGATTGCCGTCCTTCAGCGCGTCCGGCAGCAGGTCGGCCGGGAAGTTCTGGTAGCAGACCGGACGCAGGAAGCGGTCCAGCGCCGTGGTGCCCACCGACGTGGTGCGCGTGTCCGAGGTGGCCGGGAACGGGCCGCCGTGGACCATCGCGAAGCACACTTCCACGCCGGTCGGGAAGCCGTTGAACAGGATACGGCCCACCTTGCGCTCCAGGGCCGGCAGCAGCCTGGCGGCAATGGCATGGTCGCCGGCATCGGCCTGGACCGTGGCAGTCAGCTGCCCTTCGAGGATGCGGGTGACATCCACCAGCGCGTCGGCGTCCTTGCAGACCACCAGCACGGTGGACGGGCCGAACACTTCGGCATGCATGCGGTGGTCGGCCACGAACTTGTCGGCCGACGTTTCGAAGAACACCGGGCGGGCCTGGTTCGGGCCCGTGGCGTCCACGCCGCAGGCGGCGCGGGTCAGGCCCGAGATTTCCGACAGCTGGGCCACGCCACGCTCGAAGGCGGCGTGGATGCCCGGCGTCAGCATGGTGGCGGCCGGCTTGCCGGTCAGCGCGCCATGCGCCGCGGCGCGGAATGTCTCCAGCGCCGGGCCTTCGATGGCCAGCAGCAGGCCCGGGTTCGTGCAGAACTGGCCCACGCCCATCACCAGCGAATCGACCAGGTCGCGGGCGATCTGCTCGCCGCGGGCGGCCAGCGCCTCGGGCAGCAGGTACACCGGGTTGATGCTGCTCATTTCGGCGTAGACGGGGATCGGCACCGGGCGGCTGTTGGCCACGTTCATCAGGGCCAGGCCGCCGGCGCGCGAACCCGTGAAGCCCACGGCCTGGATGACCGGGTGCGCCACCAGCGCCGTGCCGATGGCGTTGCCCACCCCTTGCACCAGCGAGAACACGCCTTCGGGCAGGCCAGCATCGGCCACGGCCTTCTGGATCACGCGGCCCACCAGTTCCGACGTGCCCGGGTGTGCCGGGTGTGCCTTGGCGATGACCGGGCAGCCAGCGGCCAGCGCCGAGGCGGTGTCGCCACCGGCCACCGAGAAGGCCAGCGGGAAGTTGCTGGCGCCAAACACGGCCACCGGGCCGATGGCGATGCGCTGCATGCGCAGGTCGGGGCGCGGTGGGGTGCGCTCGGGCAGGGCGCTGTCGAGTGTGGCATCTTGCCAGCGGCCATCGCGCAGCACGCGTGCGAACAGCCTCAGCTGACCGGCGGTGCGGCCGCGTTCGCCTTGGAGGCGGGCGATCGGCAGGGCGGTTTCCAGATGCGCGCGCTGGATCAGGGCGTCGCCCAGGGCCTCCAGCCCGGCGGCGATCGATTCCAGGAATGTGGCGCGTTGCTCGGGGGACGTGGCGCGATAGGTGTCGAACGCGGCTTCGGCCAGCGCGCAGGCACGGTCTACATCGGCCGAGGTGCTGCCCTGGTAGGCCGGTTCGAGGCTTTCGCCCGTGGCCGGATTGATGCCGTAAAAGGTGGTTTCGGTGCCGCGAACGGCAGAGGCGCCGATCAGCATTTCGCCAGTCATCGTCATGATCTTGGGTCCTGCGGGAAATTGGGAAAGGAAGGCCAGAACACCGTCACGCAGGGCAAAGGCAGCCAGGGGTGGCTGTCATGAGTGTGCCTGCCGCAGTGCGTCTCGCCGTGGAAATGTTGTCAAGCCATCGTCGTAAGACATCATATGACATTGCGGGGCGCCTAGCAACCGCGTCGCCTGCCGGGGAAACGGTCAGGCGATGCACGGGGTTCAGGTCGGGGACCCGGCTGCCGCGGACGCCTTGCGCAGGCGTTCGCGGCTGTTGGTCAGGTGCATGCGCATGGCGGCCTTGGCGGCTTCCGGATCACGTCGCTCGATCGCATCGAAAATGCTCTCGTGCTCGAAGCTCACGCGCTCCAGGTACTGCTCGCGCTCGGGCTGGCTCACCTGCAGCCGGCTGCGCGGGATCACCATGGTGCCCAGGTGGCCCATGATGTCGGTGAAATAGCGGTTGCCGGTGGCGCGGGCAATCGACAGGTGGAATTCGAAATCCGAACCCACCGCGTCGCTGCCCTCGGCGGCGTTGCGCTTCATGTCGTCCAGCGCGCGGCGCATGGCGCGCAGCTGGTCGTCGCTGCGGCGCGTGGCGGCGAGGCTGGCGGCTTCGGCTTCCAGGCTCACGCGGAATTCGAGCATGGCCAGCACGTCCATGGCCGTGACCATCGCCGATGGATCGATGCGGAACGGCGAATGGGTCTCGATGGGCCGGTTCAGCACGAAGGTGCCGATGCCGTGGCGCGTTTCCACCAGGCCGCTGGCCTGCAGGCGCGACAGGGCTTCGCGCACCACGGTGCGGCTCACGCCGAGCGTGGCCATGATTTCGGATTCGGTCGGCAGCTTGTCGCCCGGCTTGAGCTGGCCTTGCTGGATGCTCTCGGTCAGGTTGCCGACTACTTCTTCAGCAAGCGTGCGGCCACGGCGGCGCAGGGGAGCGGGCGAAGTCATCGAAGCGTTGGACATGGGCGGGCACGTGTTGGAACCATTGTGGGGATGACCCTGACGGCGGCAATGTTGACCGCGCAGGTACGCGCTCATTATACTGCGTCATAAGTCATACGACGACCGATAACGCACAGGAACTTGCCGCCACGAAACCGTTGTGGCAGCACGATCGCCTCGCCCCACAGGTCAACTAATATATTAGCGTATGAGCAGCAGACAGCAGGGCGCATTTCCGCACATCAACGGGGAAGCGCGAACCCGGCGGCCCAGACACCAGGAATCGGAGACCCTCCACATGAACGCAACTTCCAAAGCCCCGGGCGCCTTGCCCGCCACGTCTTTCACGTCGGTCACGCCCGTCGTGACCGAACTGACCGTGGTGCCCGTCGCTGGCCACGACAGCATGCTGATGAATCTGTCGGGCGCACATGGCCCGTACTTCACCCGGAACATCGTCATCCTGAAGGACAGCGCGGGCAACACCGGCGTGGGCGAAGTGCCCGGCGGCGAAAGCATCCGCCAGACGCTGGAAGACGCGCGCCCGCTGGTGGTGGGGCAGGGCATCGGCCAGTACCTGGCCATCCTGAACAAGGTGCGCGAACAGTTTGCCAGCCGCGATGCCGGTGGGCGCGGCCTGCAGACGTTCGACCTGCGCATCACCATCCACGCCGTCACCGCGCTGGAAGCGGCGCTGCTGGACCTGCTGGGCAAGCACCTGCAGGTGCCCGTGGCCGCGCTGCTGGGCGAAGGCCAGCAGCGTGACGCCGTGGAAATGCTGGGCTACCTGTTCTATGTGGGCGACCGCAGGAAGACCACGCTCGACTACCGCACCGAACCCGGCGCCGACAACGCGTGGTTCCGCGTCCGCAATGAAGTGGCGATGGATGCCCAGGGCGTGGTGCGCCTGGCCGAAGCGGCCTATGAGCGATACGGCTTCAACGACTTCAAGCTCAAGGGCGGCGTGCTGAGCGGCGACGAGGAAATGGAAGCGATCCTCGCCCTGCACGAGCGGTTCCCGAAGGCGCGCGTCACGCTGGACCCGAACGGCGGCTGGCTGCTGAAGGACGCGATCCGCCTGTGCCGCGACAAGCACGGCATCCTGGCCTATGCCGAAGACCCCTGCGGCGCCGAGGACGGCTATTCGGGCCGCGAGATCATGGCCGAATTCCGCGCCGCCACCGGCCTGCCGACCGCCACCAACATGGTGGCCACCGACTGGCGCCAGATGGGCCATGCGGTGCGCCTGCAGTCGGTGGACATTCCGCTGGCCGACCCGCACTTCTGGACCATGCAGGGTTCGGTGCGCGTGGCGCAGATGTGCTCGGAATGGGGCCTGACCTGGGGCTCGCATTCGAACAACCACTTCGACATCTCGCTGGCGATGTTCACGCACGTGGCCGCCGCCGCGCCGGGCCGTGTCACCGCCATCGATACGCACTGGATCTGGCAGGACGGCGAACACCTGACGCGCCATCCGCTGAAGATCGAAGGCGGCCTGGTGCAGGTGCCGAAGACCCCGGGCCTGGGCGTGGAACTGGACATGGACGCGCTGGCGCGCGCCAACCGCCTCTATCAGGAAAAGGGCCTGGGCGCGCGCGACGACGCCATCGCCATGCAGTTCCTGATCCCCAACTGGAAGTTCAACAACAAGATGCCTTGCATGGTGCGCTGATCGACGTATCGGCCACATATTCAGAGAAGCCGCACAGCTTTCGTTCAAAGCAGGAGACAACAACATGATGTACACCTTCACGGCCGCCCCGCGCGCGGCTTTTGCTTCCATGTGGCTGCGCCGCCTTGCCGGCGTGGCCGTGGCGCTGGCGGCCGGCATGACGGTCAGCACCGCCGCCATGGCATCGGGCACCGCCTGGCCGCAACGTGCGGTCTCGGTCGTGGTGCCGTTCCCGGCTGGCGGGTCCACCGACACCATCGCGCGCCTGCTGGCCCAGCCGCTCAACGAGAAGCTTGGCCAGCCGTTCGTGGTGGATAACCGGCCGGGCGCCACCGGCGCCATCGGTGCCACGTTCGTCAAGCGTGCGCCGGCCGATGGCTACACGATGCTGGTGGCCTCGATTGGCGTTTTTGCGGTGAATCCGTTCCTCCAGAAGAACCTGCAGTACGACCCGGCCAAGGATTTCGACCTGCTGACGGTGGCCGTGCGCGCACCGAACGTGCTGGTGGCGAACCCGAACTTTCCGGCCAGGTCGCTGCAGGAACTGGTGGCCTACATGAAGAAGAATCCTGGCAAGGTGTCGTTTGCCAGCTCGGGTGCGGGCTCGTCGGATCACCTGACCGCCGCGCTGTTCTGGCAGAAGAGCGGTACCGAAGGCCTGCACGTTCCGTACAAGGGAGGTGCGCCGGCCATCTCCGACCTGCTGGCGGGCCAGGTGGATGTGTCGTTCCAGAACATCAACGCGGTGCTGCAGCATATCCGTACCGGCAAGCTCAAGGCACTGGCTGTGACCTCGGACAAGCGGTCGTCGGTGCTGCCGAACGTACCGACCATGGCCGAGGGTGGCGTCAAGGACGTGGATGTGTATTCGTGGCAGGGCGTGGCCGCGCCCAAGGGGCTCCCGGCTGACGTGAAAACCCGGCTGCACGGCGCCATCGTCGGCGCGCTCAAGGACCCTGGCATGCAGAAGAAGCTCAGCGAGCAGGGCTTCGAGGTCGTCGCCAACACGCCGGAACAGTTCGCCGAGTTCGAAAACCAGGAACTCAAACGCTGGAAGACCGTGATCGAGCAAGGCAGGATCACCGCCGAGTAATGCCTCCACGGAAGTTGCTGGACATTGGCCCCGCCTGCATGGCGGGGTTTTTCTTTGGGCGCCCGATGGCTCGCTGCGGGATTGCCTCCAAGCCCCGCCTGAAGTGGGGGTATCCCAGCCTCGGCCTCAACTATCGCGGGACATGTCCGATAACGATTTGGGCAGTGCCAGGCCAGCGGCATGCCGAAAATCTGACAAATGTGATCGGTGCCAGTAGTATTTCGCCCTTTTGCTATTGATGAATCTGGGCCGCTGGTCCATGTTGCCGGGTCGGCAAATGGCCGACCCTTGACGCTATCTGGAGAAATTGAAGTGAGGAATCTGAAGAGCTGCTGCCTGGCCGGGATCGTGGCCGCCATGGGCCTGGCCGGTTGCGCGACCGAAACGTCGACGGCCCTGCCGGTACAGAAGGTGGAAAGCGCGAGCCGCCCGTTCAACGGCGTGCGCACCCCGATCGCGGTGGGCAAGTTCGATAACCGCTCGAACTACATGCGCGGCGTGTTCTCGGACGGTATCGACCGCCTGAGCGGCCAGGCCAAGACCAGCCTGGTGACGCACCTGCAGCAGACCAACCGCTTCAACGTGCTGGAGCGCGAGAATCTCGACGAGATCAAGCGCGAAGCCGCCATCAAGAACCAGGCCCAGAAGCTCAAGGGCGCCGATTTCGTGGTCACTGGCGATATCACCGAGTTCGGCCGCAAGGAAGTGGGCGACGTGCAGCTGTTCGGCATCCTGGGCCGTGGCCGCGAGCAGGTGGCCTACGCGAAGGTCAACCTGAATATCGTCAATATCAGCACGTCCGAAGTCGTGTACGCCACGCAGGGCGCGGGCGAATACAAGCTGTCGAACCGTGAGGTGATCGGTTTTGGCGGAACGGCGAGCTTCGACTCGACGCTCAACGGCAAGGTGATGGACCTGGCCATGCGCGAAGCCGTGAACAACCTGGTGAACGCGATCGAAAGCGGGGCCTGGAAGCCCGTTCAGCAGTAAGTCGTTACCAACAAAAAGCGAGAAAAACATGAAGCAATGGGTCACGCTGCGCAACGCGGCGTTTTTGTCGGCGGCCGGCCTGCTGGCTGGGTGCGCCGGTCCGCAGTCCATGTACCAGTGGGAAGGCTACCAGTCGCAGGTCTACGAGTACTTCAAGGGTGAGTCGAAGGAAGCGCAGATCACCGCGCTGGAAAGCGGCCTGGAAAAGATCAAGGCCAAGGGCGGTTCGGTGCCGCCGGGTTATCACGCCCAGCTTGGCATGCTCTACCTGAACGTGGGCAAGGGCGACCAGACGGTCAAGGAATTCCAGACCGAAAAGACGCTGTTCCCCGAGTCCACGCCGTACATGGACTTCCTGATGCGCAACATGAAGACCGACGAGCGCAAGGAAGCGGGGTCCGCCACCGCACCGCAGACCAGGGCTGAAACCACGGCCGCCGCCAGGTCTGACGTCACCGCAGGGAGCACCAAATGATGCGCCGCCTTCTGACCTGTATCGCCACCCTGGGCACGGCCGCGCTGTTCGCCGGCTGCGCCGTGCCGACCACGCAGGTGAATTACGCCGCGTTCAAGCAAGCGCGCCCGCGTTCGATCGTGGTGCTGCCGCCGCTGAACGAGTCGCCCGACATCAAGGCCACCTACGCGATGCTGGCGCAGGCCACGTATCCGCTGGCCGAATCGGGCTACTACGTGCTGCCGGTGGCGCTGGTCGACGAGACGTTCCGCCAGAACGGCCTGACCGTGCCCGGTGATATCCATACCGTGCCGGTGCCCAAGCTGCGCGAGATCTTCGGGGCCGACGCGGCGCTGTATGTGACCGTGACCGACTACGGCTCGCGCTACCAGGTGCTGAGCAGCGTGACCCGCGTGGCCGCGAAAGCCACGCTGGTGGACCTGAAGACCGGCGATGAACTCTGGAGCGGCAGGGCGGTGGCGGCGCAGGACAGCAGCAGCAGTGGCGGTGGCCTGATCGGCATGCTGGTCACGGCAGCCATCAACCAGGCGATGAACCACCTGACCGACGCCAGCTATCCCGTGGCCGGCACCGCGAGCGCACGCCTGCTGTCGGCCGGGACGCCCAACGGCCTCCTGTACGGCCCGCGTTCGCCGAAGTATCAATCTGACTGAATCGGACTGAGTCGGACCGATCTGGCCGCCTGCGGGCGGCCAACAAAAAATGCCGCGGCACTGGCTCCAGATCGGAGCGGTGCCGCGGCATTTTTCGTTTGTCTGGCGGAAGCGGTGAGATTCGAACTCACGGATGGGTCACCCCATCGGCAGTTTTCAAGACTGCTGCCTTAAACCACTCGGCCACGCTTCCTTTCGGGTTGGATACCGGGCGCGGCATGTCATCCGTCATGCCCGGCCGCGCATTATACAAGGTCGCAGGGCCTGGCAGTGTGCGGCTTGATGGGCGCATGACAGGTCGCATGGTTGACGGCTCCATGACGGCTTCGGCCCGGAATGGGCCAGGCACTGGCGCATTTGTCGGTCTTTGTCGGACAGCGCGGAACCATGTTGGGGCTGTAAGGTTCCTAGAAAGGTCGATTTGCGGGCGCTTGCCGCGCAGGTCCACCTTTCCAAACGCCTCAATCAGCTATCAGAGGAGAATTGATCATGCAGGAACAACACAAGGACAACAAGGACACGCCGAGGTCGTGGCTGGCGCTTGGCGGCCTGGGCGCACTGGCGCTGGCCGCTGGCCTGGCCGGCTGCGCGCAGCCCGGTTACGGCGGCTACGGCAACTACAACACGGCCCCGCCTCCGCAGCCTTATCAGCAGCCGGGCACCAACAGCTACCAGGCGCCGAGCGGTTCGGTCTTTACCGGACGCGTGGAATCGATCGAGCCGATCCAGACGACGCAGGGCAGTTCGGGCCTGCTGGGCACCGTGATCGGCGGCGCGGCTGGCGGCCTGCTGGGTCACCAGGTCGGCGGCGGACGCGGGCAGACCGCGGCCACGATCGTCGGTGCCGTGGGTGGCGCCGTGGCCGGCAACCAGATCGAGAAGCGCGCCGGCAGCAGTACGTCGACCGCCTACCGCGTGAACGTGCGGCTTGACGATGGCCGCGTGGCCACGGTGACGCAGAGCAATCTGGGCAATCTGCGCGTGGGTGACCGCGCGCGCGTGGCCAACGACATGGCGACGCCGTACTGATCGTCAGTCAGCCAACGCAGTACATAGTAAAAGCGCCACACCTGATCAGGGTGTGGCGCTTTCGCTTTGGATTCGACTTCGTCGAACGACCATGAGCCATGCCGGCTCAATCCTTCAGGAACATCTCCTGCAGGTCATTGAGGAACCGGCGGCCCAGTTCGGTCGGCTTGATCGTCGTGGGGTCTGCTTCGAGCAGCCCCTTTTTCTCCGCCGCGGCCAGTTGCTTGCCGATCGTGTGCAGGGGCAGGCCGGTGTAGTCGTGGAAGCTCGATGCCGGCACGCCGTCGGTCAGCCGCAGCGCGTTGAGCATGAACTCGAACGGCAGTTCGTCCGCGCCAACTTCGCGGGCTTCCTGCACGGCGTTGCCGGCCATGGCCTGTTCCATATAGGTGGCCGGATGCTTGTGGCGCATCTGGCGCAGGATACGGTTCGGAAACGACAGCTTGCCGTGCGCGCCGGCGCCGATCCCCAGGTAATCACCGAAACGCCAGTAATTGAGGTTGTGCCTGGCCTCGCGATGCGGGCGGGCATAGGCCGACGTTTCGTAATGGCGAAAACCCGCCTGTGCCGTGCGGGCCTCGATGATGTCCTGCATCTCGTAGGCGATGTCCTCGTCCGGCAGGGCCGGCGGATACTTCGCGAACAGCGTGTTGGGCTCCAGCGTCAGGTGGTACAGCGACAGGTGCGTGGTGCCATAGGACAGCGCGGCTTCGAGATCGCGCACGCATTCGTCGATGGTCTGGCCGGGCAGGGCGTACATCAGGTCCAGATTGACGTTGTCGAAGTGCTTCAGCGCGATGTCGATGGCCGCCCGCGCTTCACGCTCGCCGTGGATACGCCCCAGCGCCTGCAGGTGCCGGTCGTCAAAGCTCTGGATGCCGATCGACAGCCGGTTGATGCCGCTGGCCCGGTAGCTCGCGAAGCGTTCGGCCTCGAACGTGCCCGGGTTGGCTTCCATCGTGATCTCGGCGTCGGCATCGAGCGGCAGCAGCGCGCGGATGTCGGACAGCAGGCGGTCCATGCCCGCCGCCGACAGCAGGCTCGGCGTGCCGCCGCCGATGAACACCGTATGCACCGGGCGGCCCCACACGAGCGGCAGCGACTGCTCCAGGTCGGCGCGCAGCGCATCGAGATACATGTCCTCGGGGATGTCGTGACTGTCGTTCTTGCCCGGTGCCGCATGCGAGTTGAAATCGCAGTACGGACATTTGCGCACGCACCAGGGGATATGGACATACAGCGACAGCGGCGGCGAGCCGGGCAGGGCGATCTGGCCCGGTTTGAGCCAGAGCTGCTGGTTGCCGGCCGGCGACACGTCAGCCGGCTTGCCGCTGCCGGCAGGGATGATCGGGATCATGCGCCTACCCTGAGACTGGCGGCCTGCAACCGTGCCACCAGCCCTTGCAGGGCCAGCGCGCGATGGCTGATGCTGTTCTTCTCGTCCGCGCTCAGTTCGGCGGCCGTCTTGCCGATCCGGGGCAGCAGGAAGTGCGGGTCATAACCAAAGCCGCCCGCGCCGCGCGGGGCGTCCACCACTTCACCCGCCCACGTGCCTTCGGCGATGATCGGACGCGGATCGTCGGCATGGCGCACCAGCACCAGCACGCAGTAATAGTGGGCGTGGCGGTTCAGCTTGCCCGCCAGTTGCGAAATCAGGTGCGCGTTGTTGGCGGCATCGGACTTCGGCTTGCCGACCATCTGCGCGTAGCGGGCCGAATAGACGCCGGGCGCGCCATCGAGGGCGTCCACGCAGATGCCCGAGTCGTCGGCCAGCGCCGGCATGCCCGACAGGCGGCTGGCATGGCGGGCCTTGGCCAGCGCGTTTTCGACGAAGGTGACGAACGGCTCCTCGGCTTCCGGAATGCCCAGCTCGCCCTGCGGCACGACGTCGAATCCGAGCGGCGACAGCAGCGCGCTGAATTCGCGCACCTTGCCGGCGTTGTTGGAGGCCAGGACCAGGCGTTGCATCGTCATTCCCTCCCGCGCGTCAGAGCCCAAGCGCCTGCTTCTGGTGGCGCACCAGTTCGGCGATGCCGGCTTCGGCCAGGCGCGTCATGGCGTCGAGGTCGGCGCGGCTGAACGGCGCGCCCTCGGCCGTGCCCTGGACTTCGACAAAACCGCCGCTGCCGGTCATCACCACGTTCATGTCGGTGTCGCAGGTGCTGTCCTCGGCATAATCGAGGTCCAGCACCGGCACGCCATCGACCATGCCGACCGATACCGCGGCCACGAAGTCGCGGATCGGGCTGGCCGGGATCGCGCCGCTGCGCAGCATGGTGCCGATGGCGTCATGGGCGGCCACGAAGGCGCCGGTGATGGCGGCCGTGCGCGTGCCGCCGTCGGCCTGCAGCACGTCGCAATCAAGATGGATCGTATATTCGCCAAGCGCGGACAGATCGAACACCGAGCGCATGGCCCGGCCGATCAGGCGCTGGATTTCCTGGGTGCGGCCGGTCTGCTTGCCGCGTGCGGCCTCGCGGTCCGACCGCGTATGCGTGGCGCGCGGCAGCATGCCGTATTCGGCGGTGACCCAGCCTTCGCCGCTGCCCTTCTTGTGCGGCGGCACCTTGGCCAGCACGCTGGCCGTGCACAGCACCTTGGTATCGCCAAAGGCACTCAGTACCGAACCTTCGGCGTGGCGGGTGTAGTGACGGGTCAGGCTGATGGGTCGCAGCGCGTCGGCCGCGCGTCCGCTGGGTCGCATGGGGAATCTTTCGTTGGAATCGGGTAAGACCGCGATTCTAACGCCGGCGGGGCGATCTTGCGTCCTTGCGGGCTGCCTGGCGTGTCAGCGCATCAGGTTCGAGGTCTTGTCGATGGCCGCGCGGATCTCCGCGATCGAGCGCTCGATTTCTTCCTCGGACAGCAGGTCGGTGTCGGTGCCGGTACGTTCCAGGATCGACGTGGTAAACGCGTTCAGCGGCAGCGTGTCGGTGAGCACCGCGTCCTCGTTGGGCACGGTGGCGTCCGCCTCCCACATCATGGCAATGGCTGTGGTGTTGTCGGCACCTTCGCCGGCGTTGGCCAGGGCCTGCTCGATCAGGTCCGGGATGGCGTGGACGACCGACAGGTGGGTCACCTTGTCGACGATGACCTTTTCGTCCAGCACGCCCCACAGGCCGTCCGAGCACAGCAGCGCCACATCGCCCGGCTCCAGCCGCACCGGGCCGCCGATATCGATCAGCGGCAGGTTGGGCGACCCGAGGCAGTTGTAGAGCTTGTTGCGCTCCGGGTGGTTGGCCACTTCCATGGGCAGCACCCGTTCCTGCTGAAGCAGGTTCTCGATCTTCGAGTGGTCGCGTGTGCGGGTCAGCAGTGCGGCCTTGCGCATCAGGTAGAAGCGCGAATCCCCGGCGTGGGCCCAGTGGATCTGGCCGTTCTGGATCAGGCAGCAGACCACCGTGGTGCGGGGCACATCGGGCAGCTTGTTGGCTTCGGCGTAGCGATGGATCTCGCGGTGCGCCAGCATGACCGTGTCCTGCAGGAAGTCTGCGGGGTTGCGGATCGACGGGCGGGCCTGCGACTGGAACTGGCGTGCCAGCGTCTGCAGCGCCTGCTGCGCCGCGACTTCGCCAAAGGCATGGCCGCCCAGGCCATCGGCCAGCACCATGAGCAGGGCATCGCGTGTGAAGCAATAGCCCATGCGGTCCTGGTTGATCCGGCGGCCGCCTTTCCGGCTTTCCTGATAGACGGAGAATCGCATTGCGGTAATTCGTGTCGGGTTCGTGCGTTAGTCGCCGCTTCGGCCGGTTTCTTCGGCGTGAACGGGCTTGGCGGCGGTCGGCTTGTCGATGCTCTTGTCTTCGCGACGCCGCAGCAGCGTCATGAAGCGGCTGGTGGCATTGACGCGTTCGCCGGTCGTCGCCGCCGGGGCGCTGGCCGCCGCGGCGGCCGATTGCTCGCCCAGCGCATTGCTCTGGTCGCGCAGCTCCTTCTGAAGCCGGAACACGCTCTGCGGCCGTTCGGACGGCGTCAGGCGCAGGCACCACTCGACCAGGTCGACCAGGCCATTGGTGTAGGTGGCGCGCAGCCGCGTGAAGGATTCGGCCATGCGGTCTTCCTTCTCGCGCTGGTTGGCCTCCTGCGGCGGCATGCCGGCCATGCACGCGTACAGCGTGGCGCCCAGGCTGTAGATGTCAGTCCACGGGCCCAGTTCGGAATGCTTGCCATAGAGTTCGGGCGCCGCGAAGCCGGGGGTGTACATCGGCTGGAAGCGCGCGTTTTCCATGGTCAGGATCTGCCGCGCCGCACCGAAATCGAGCAGGATCGGCGATTCGTCCTCGCGCAGATAGATGTTGCCGGGCTTGATGTCCAGGTGCAGCAGTTTGTGAATATGCACTTCGCGCAGGCCGCTCATGAGGTCGTGGAAGACCTTGCGGATGAACCGTTCGCGCAGCACCTTCGACTTGCCTTGCTGCCGGGCCTGCAGGATATGCTCCTGCAGCGTCTTGCCCAGCTCGTAGTTCATCACCATGTAGACCGTGGAGTTCTCGCGGAAGAAGTTCACCACGCGAACCACGCTGGGGTGCGAAATACGCGCCAGCGAGCGGCCTTCCTCGAAGAAATACTTCAGGCCAAGGCGAAACGAGGCGGCATTTTCGTCGGGGACGACCGGAATCAGTTCGCCGGGATTGCGGCGCGCCAGCGAAGACGGCAGGTATTCCTTGATGGCAACCGGGGCGCCGGTCTCGTCGGTGGCGAGGTAGACGAAACTGAACCCCCCGCTGGCCAACTTCTTTACAATACGGTAGTTGGCAAGCAGCGTGCCGATAGGGAGCGGCGCGCTCTTGGGTTGGTTGGCGCCCTTGGACTCTGTCATAGGATTCGGGACCTCATTTGCTCCCGGATTCTCCGGTCTAATCGGTCACTTGTAAAGAAATCATTAGCGGGGAGTGTTGCCAAAACTCCGCGCTTTCCGACCGCCGCTTTCCCATTGATTTTTCGGGCGTTTTAGCGCCTGTACGGCCGCGCTGGCCGGGCCGCCGGCCCCGGTTTTCGTGCCGAATCTTGATTTTTCGACTCTTTCGCGAGATTAACGACGATGATCCACAGCATGACAGGCTATGGCCTGGCCACCCGCCAGGCACCGCTGACCAACGCCCAGGGCGAACCCAGCGGCCGCACGGCTTCGGTTTCCGTGGAATTCCGCACTGTCAATTCGCGTTTTCTCGACCTGTTGTTCCGTGCCCCGGAAGAGTGCCGGGCCTTCGAGCCGGCGCTGCGTGAAATGCTGATGGGCGAGCTGTCGCGCGGCAAGCTCGAATGCCGTATCAACCTGCAGCGCACCGACACCGGCGGCGCCACGCTGGCGCTGAACCAGGGCCTGCTGGACCAGATCCGCGCGCTGGAATCCACCGTGGCCGGCACCTTTGCCGGCGCGGGCACCATGCGCATGGGCGAGATCCTGCGCTGGCCGGGCGTGCTGGTGGAACCCGAACTGTCGCAGGAAGCCCTGCGCGAAGCCGTGACCGGTGCCGCGCGCGACGCCCTGAAGCAACTGCTGGAGGCCCGCGGCCGCGAGGGCGCCGCGCTCAAGGCCACGCTGGAGGAGCGTATCGACGCCATGCTGGCCATCGTCGAGCGGCTGACGCCGATGATCCCCCAGCTGATCGCCCACCATCAGGAAAAGCTGACCGAGCGCCTGCAGGAGGCCTTCAACCTGGCCGCGCCGAACGGCATGCCGTCGATGAGCCGCGAAGAAGTGGCCGAGCGTATCCGCCAGGAAGCCACGGTCTACGGCATCCGCATCGACATCGCCGAAGAGCTGTCGCGCCTGCAGGCCCACCTCAACGAAACGCGGCATATCCTGAAGAAGGGCGGCCAGGTCGGCAAGCGTCTGGATTTCATGATGCAGGAGCTCAACCGCGAGGCCAACACGCTGGGCTCGAAGGCCGCTGCCAAGGAACTTGCCGATGCGTCGATGGAGCTGAAGCTCCTGATCGAGCAGATGCGCGAACAGATTCAAAACCTCGAATAAGATCATGAGCGACACCACCCACACCGCCATCGATACCGCCTATCCCGGCAACCTGTTCATGGTGGTGGCACCGTCAGGGGCCGGCAAATCCACGCTGGTCAATGCGCTGCTGGCACAGGACCAGTCCATCCGCCTGTCGATCTCGCACACCACCCGCAAGCCGCGCCCCGGCGAGCAGAGCGGTCGCGAGTACCACTTCACCACGGTCGAGGAATTCCGCGCCGCGCGCGATCGCGGCGAATTCCTGGAATGGGCCGAAGTGCATGGCAACTACTACGCCACGTCGCGCGTCTGGATCGAGCAGCAGATGGCCCAGGGCAACGACGTGCTGCTGGAGATCGACTGGCAGGGCGCGCAGCAGGTCCACAAGCGTTTTTCCAACGCCGTGGAGATTTTCATCCTGCCGCCGTCGCTGACCGCCCTGGAAGACCGCCTCAAGAAGCGGGGCCAGGACGAGCCGAACGTGATCGTGCGGCGCCTGCTGGCGGCCGGTAGCGAAATGGCCCATGCTTCGGAGTCCGATTACGTGATCATCAACGAGGTTTTCGAAGACGCGCTGAAGCAGCTCCAGAACGTCGTTCACGCGACCCGTTTGCGCTTTTCGTCGCAGAAGGCCCGTCACGCCGAGCTGTTTATCGAGCTCGGCATTCATTGATTGCAGGCCCGTCGCCGGAAGGTTCCGGCGGCGTGCTGTAAAATACCGGCCTGTCGAACAGGTTTTATCCCAAGGTGGATTTGATATGGCGCGTATTACCGTCGAAGATTGTCTGAAACACATCCCGAACCGCTTCGAGCTCGCGCTCGCCGCGACTTACCGGGCACGTCAGCTCGTGCAAGGCCATACGCCCAAGGTTGAGGCGAAGGACAAGCCCACCGTGGTGGCGCTGCGCGAAATCGCGACTGGCCAGGTGGGTATCGAGATGCTCAAGAAGGTACCGACCTGATTGCCAGGGCGGCCCGTGGTTCATTCATGCTTCGCGTGCGTACGCATCCCGCCGCGCATCCGGTTGAATTCCAGGGGCTGCCATGCCTTCGTCGCCGACCGATCCCGCCATTGCTCCCCCGGCCAACGCCGGGGTCGGGCATTCGCGTGCATTGCCGGCAGCGAAGCATCCTGGCGCCGTGCCGGCTCCGGCCGGTGCGGTCGCCACGCCTGTGGCGCCCGGCGCACCGCTGCCCGGTGTCGTACCGGTTTCCACATCCCTGCCTCCGGCGCCTTCCGCGCCTGCCGGCCGTAAGCGTCCCGGAATTCCTCCCGTGACAGCCCGTACCGGTGCTCCCAATTTGCCCGATCCGCTCGGCGACAACGTCGTCGGCGAGCGTGCCGTCGTCCCGCCGATCCAGCAGGGCAAGGCGCGCGCGGCCCTGGCCAATGAACTGGTAGCCGAACCCGTGGCTGGCACCGTGCCGGCCACGCCGGGCGGCGACCTGTTCATCGATGCGGTGCTGGCGCAGTCATACCGGCATTTCTTCGGTCCGACGTCGCAGCCGGCGGTGCCGCCAAGGCAGCAGGTCATCTCGATCGCGCGGCTGATGGAGAAGCTGGCTTATCTGAAGCCGGCTGACCAGGCGGTGGTGCGCGAGGCGTTCCAGTTCTCGGACGAGGCGCACCTGGGACAGTACCGCCAGAGCGGCGAGCCGTACATCACGCATCCGGTGGCCGTGGCCGAACTGTGCGCGGACTGGAAGCTGGACGTGCAGTCCATCATGGCGGCGCTGCTGCATGACGTGATGGAAGACCAGGGCATCACCAAGAGCGAGCTGGCCGAGAAGTTCGGGCCGAAGGTTGCGGAACTGGTCGATGGCCTGACCAAGCTGGACAAGCTCGAATTCCAGAGCCGCGAGCAGGCGCAGGCGGAAAGCTTCCGCAAGATGCTGCTTGCGATGGCGCGCGATGTGCGGGTGATTCTGGTCAAGCTGGCCGACCGCACGCACAACATGCGCACGCTCGATTTCGTGCCGCCCGAGAAGCGGCGCCGGATCGCGCTGGAAACGATGGAGATCTACGCGCCCATCGCGCACCGGCTGGGTCTCAACACGATTTACCGCGAGCTGCAGGAACTGTCGTTCAAGGTCGGCTCGCCGTTCCGCTACGCCACGCTGGAGAAGGCCGTCAAGGCCGCGCGCGGCAATCGCCGCGAGGTGGTTCGCCGCATCCTGGAGGCGGCGCAGGGCGCGCTCGGCGACGCCGGTATCGTGGCCGAGCTGTCAGGGCGCGAGAAGACCCTGTACAGCATCTATCGTAAGATGCATGACAAGCAGCTGTCGTTCTCGCAGGTGCTTGACGTCTACGGGTTCCGCGTGGTCGTGGAAACGCAGATGCACTGCTACATGGCGATGGGCGCGCTGCACAGCCTGTACAAGCCGATGCCGGGCAAGTTCAAGGACTACATCGCGATTCCGAAGATCAACGGCTACCAGTCGCTGCACACGACGCTGGTAGGGCCGTTCGGCACGCCGGTGGAGTTCCAGATCCGCACGCGCGGCATGCACCAGATTGCCGAGGCCGGCGTGGCGGCGCACTGGATGTACAAGCACCAGGCCGACCACGCCAACGATATCCAGCAGCAGGCCCACCAGTGGCTGCAGTCGCTGCTCGATATCCAGAGTCAGACCGGCGATTCGCAGGAATTCCTGGAGCACGTCAAGATCGACCTGTTCCCGGATGCCGTCTACGTATTCACGCCAAAAGGCCATATCCGTGCGCTGCCGCGTGGCGCCACGGCGCTGGACTTCGCGTACGCGGTGCACAGCGACCTGGGCAACCAGTGCGTGGCGGTCAAGATCAACAACGAGCTGCTGCCCCTGCGCACGGAGCTCAAGAGCGGCGATATCGTCGAGGTGGTGACGGCGCCGTACTCGAAGCCGAATCCGGCCTGGCTGGCGTTCGTGCGGACCGGCAAGGCGCGCGCGGCGATCCGCCACTACCTCAAGACCACCAAGCTCGACGAGGCCATCCAGCTGGGCGAGCGCCTGCTGGACCAGTCCGCGCGCCAGCTTGGCATCGAACTGAAGGCGGTGCCGCAGTCGGTGTGGGAGCGCATGATTCAGTGGACCGGCAACAAGGTGCGCGAGGACATCTTCGCCGACCTGGCGCTGGGTCGGCGTGTGCCGGCCGTGGTGGCCCGGCGCATGGAGATCCTGCTGCAGGAGCTGTCTGGCGATGTGGACAGCGCGCTGCTGGCCGCGGTGCAGACATTCGCTGGCGAGGAAGCCCCGGCCGTGCCGATCACCGGCGACGAAGGCATGTCGATGATCTTCTCGGCGTGCTGCCGTCCGATCCCGGGCGACTCGATCGTTGGCTATCTGGGCAAGGGCGAAGGCCTGCAGATCCACGTGCAGGACTGCAAGGTGGCCAAGCGCCTGCACAGCAAGGACCCCGAGCACTGGATCGAGGTCATGTGGGCCAAGAAGACGACGCGTGCCTTCGATGTGTCGATCAAGGTCATGGTGCGCAACGTGAAAGGCATCGTCGCGCGCGTGGCCGCCGACCTGACCGCCGCCGACGCCAACGTGGCCCATGTGGCGATGGAGCAGCAGCAGGTGGCGGGGCACCAGGAAGCCACGTACATGCAGTTCGTGATCCAGGTGCAAAACCGCCTGCACCTGGCCAACGTCATGCGCGCACTGCGTCGGAATCCGGATGTGATCCGCATCTTCCGCGACCGGAACGACGGTTAGAGACCCGAGGCCGCGCAACGACGCCCGCATCGTTGTCCTGGCGCCTCCGGGTTATTTCGCCGGGTATTTCACTTCCAGAATGTCGATCTGTTCGATGCCGGCCGGCGTGCGCAGCGGCACGGTGTCGCCTTCGCGCGCCTTGATCAGGGCCTTGGCGATCGGCGAAATCCAGCTGACGTGGTTGCTGTCCAGGTCCACCTCGTCCATGCCGACGATCGTGATCGTGGTTTCTTCGCCTGACTGGTTCGCGTACGTGACCGTGGCGCCGAAAAAAATCTGGTCGTTGTCGCCCTGCAGCGATGGGTCCACCACCTCGGCCTTGTCCAGCCGCCGTGTCAGGAAGCGGATGCGCCGGTCAATCTCGCGCAGGCGCTTCTTGCCGTAGAGGTAGTCGCCGTTTTCCGAGCGGTCGCCATTGGACGCGGCCCATGACACGATCTGGACGACATCTGGACGGTCCACATCGATCAGGTGCATCAATTCGTCGCGCAGCCGCTTGTAGCCGGCGGCGGTGATGTAGTTCTTGGTGCCGGCGGGCAGCGGTGTCGCGCCCTCGGGAAGATCGTCGTCGTCATCGTTGGACGACTCTTTGACAAATGCCTTGTTCATGTTCCGGATCACTTCATGAAGCTTCAATTATAGGAAGTTGCGCTCATCGACCCCGGTCGATGAAAAAAATGCGCGAAGGGGGTTCACAAAACTGAAAACTTCTATATAATCTCTTTTCTCGGTTGCGGCTGTAGCTCAGTTGGATAGAGTACTTGGCTACGAACCAAGGGGTCGTGGGTTCGAATCCTGCCAGCCGCGCCAACCTATACGAGAGAAGGGCTTCCGGAGACGGAAGCCCTTTTTTCATTCCCCTCCGCCTCCCGCTTCTTCCTTTCCCCCTTTGTTTTCGTTTGCGCCTCGTTCGCTGTCTATGCTGTATGCATGGTCGGCCGGAACACCTGCGCGCTGGCTGGCTCCAATTTCAATCCTGATCGCTACTCACGGAGGCAACACATGCAACAGGACGACTGGCGCGTGGAAGGCTATCGCGGCATGGACGCATACGTACTGGTGACCTCGCAGCACGATGCTGTCGCCGGCAGCGTGGGCGATACGCAGACATGGGGCTACGAAGTCCGTGTGGCACAGGAGGGCATGGACCCGGCCGATGCCGGCGACACCGAGCGGCTTGCCAGTGGCGCGCATGTCTATGCCACGCGCCATGCGGCCGAAGTGGCGGCATTCGCCGCAGCCTATGCGCTGATCGACAAGCTGGTGGTCCCGGCGCGATAGCGCTGGGCCTGTCCGGCGGTTCCTGGCCGCAAAGTTCCTTGCGATACGTGCAATGGCGTATCACAGGCCGATTCCGGCCTCATTGGTTTTGACTTGATCCAGGTCATTCGTGGATCGGGGGATGGCTCCTAGTCTGGTACTGAGGCGCGCCGCGGTGCGCGCCAGCAGTAGAAAACCAGGAGCGCGCCATGCCCGAATACGAAGGATTAAAGATCGTCTACGAAGTGATCATGCTGCCCAAGGACAAGTGGGCCATCATGATCGAGATCATTCGTCGCGAGGATGGCGAAGTTCTGATGGCGCGTCACAATCCGTTTCCGCGTCAGCCGTTCGATACCAAACTCGAAGCGCTCGATCATGTGAACCGCTATGTCGCGCAGGCCGTGAAGGGCCTGGAAGGTGACAACGTGAAGCCGTTGCGACGTCGCGCATAGGCGTTGTCATCGAAGGATGCGTGGTGATGAACAGAGGCCTCCACGATGTTGGAGGCCTTTTCTTCGTGCTGGTGCATGAAACGCTTGCCACGCGCCCCAAATTGCTGCATAATCTTTTTCTTCAGACGCGGGGTGGAGCAGTCTGGCAGCTCGTCGGGCTCATAACCCGAAGGTCGCAGGTTCAAATCCTGCCCCCGCAACCAGATACTCGAGAGGGCTACACATGATGTGTAGCCCTTTTGTTTTTCTCTGCGTTTCCGCTGTTTCCCCCCTCCTGCTGTTCGCTTCCCGTTTCCCTTTTTGTTCCGCTTTTTTATTCCGTGCACCGCATCCGGCGCGAGGCAGCGTGCGCTCGTCTTTTGCGCGTTGGATGATGCGACGTCTGCGGACGAGCCACGCCCCCGCGAGCCATGCGGCTGGCGGGGGCGTTGTTTGTCAGGGGCAGGGGATCAGGCCTTGATCAGCGAGGCGGCGCGTTGGAACGTATCGCGTACCTGCGGCTGGCCTTCGCGTTCTGCGGCTTCGGCGCGGGCCTTGAGTCGGGACGTCAGTACGGCAAGGTTGCCGCCGCCGCCGCATGCGCGTGCGGCCTCGTTCATCAGCTGCGTCAGTTCCTGATTCACGTCGGCGCCATCGAAAGCACTGACGGACAGGGCCGACACGCGCTCCAGAAAGCTGTTGACCAGTGCTTCATCATGTTGCGGTTCGGGCATGGTGGCTCCTTGGCGAACAACGAAAACACTGAAATAGGAATGCCGGCACGTCCGGACCGATGCCGGTCAGGCGGATCAATGCCGCGGGGGCAACTGCGGCGGTGCGATGCGTCGTCGGGCCGGCTTCAGCACGCGCGAAGGCCACAGCACGTAGTTCGTGTGCGGATCCATCGGCTTGCCGAAATACGATACCCATACCTGCACGCCGTGTTCGGTTTCGGACACGATGGCGGCCACTGCACGGGCCGCGACAGAGGGGGATTTCAGCAGGTCGGCCAGGGCCTCGACGCCCTGGACCACATGATGCTTTACCCCCTTGAACCACACGTATTGACGCATGGCAGCAAGAAATCGCTTGGTCATGAATGCTGCTCTTCTCGTTGGCGATGCGGAACTGAGACCACAGCTTACACGGATAGTTGTGACGGTTTTGTAGGCTAGCGTCTGATTTTCTTTCAGCGCACGATGACATGTGGCGGTTGCGATGCATCGTGACACCGACGCCGCTTCTGGGATGTGCGCCGGCAAATTGACAAGCTGTAACAGTTGTCTTAGCGTGGTTGCATATGCTGCACAAAATCTAACGTTGTCCTGGGCCCGATGGGCGTGGAGGCAAGTGTGGAAAAGGTGGCAGAACTCGAAAAGCGGCTCGAAAGCGGCAAGGCCCTGCGTCAGAAGGTGCCGCGACGCACACAGGAATCGATCGGCAATGTCGATCGCGATCCGGTTCGCCTGCTGGAGGAAAGCAGCGCCGGTCGGGTGGAGCGTCTGATCCCGCTGCGCTACGGGCGCATGATCGCGTCGCCATTCACGTTCTACCGTGGCAGTGCCATCATCCAGGCACACGACCTGGCCGGCACGGCGAACACGGGCTTGATCCACCAGATTTGCGGCGATTGCCATCTGTCCAATTTTGGCGGATTCGCTACGCCCGAGCGTGCGCTGCTGTTCGACGTCAACGATTTCGACGAGACCAGCCCGGGCCCCTGGGAATGGGATCTGAAGCGCCTGACCGCCAGCTTCGTGGTGGCGGCGCGCCATCTGCGCCATGGCACGGCGGCCGCCGACAACCTGGTCTTCGAAGTGGTCACCAGCTATCGCCAACGGATGGCCGAGTACGCTGAAATGGGCATCCTGGAAACCTGGTACGACCGGATCACGTTCGAGCGGCTACTGGAAAGCACGGACGATCCCGATATTCAGAAGCGCGTCAGGCGCGCCATGGAGCGGGCCGCGGAGCGCACGCACGAAACGCTGCTGCCGAAGCTGTCCGAACACGATGGCGAGCGCTGGCGCATTCTCGACGCGCCGCCCGCCGTGTTCCACGTGCGGGGCGCGCAGACCCTGTTCCGTGCCGAGGACGACTGGCTGGCCGTCGACAACCCGCGCGAGATCGTCGAAAAGTGCTTTGCCGACTACGTCTCGACGCTTGCCCGCGACCGGCGCGAACTGCTGTCGCATTTCAAACTGCATGACATGGCCTTCAAGGTGGTGGGCGTCGGCAGCGTCGGCACGCGCTGCCTGATCCAGTTGATGATCGACAGCCATGGCAAGCCGCTGTTCCTGCAGGTCAAGGAGGCCACCCGGTCGGTGGTGGCACGCTACTTCAAGTCGGCGGCGGTCGCGCATGAGGGGCGCCGCGTGGTCGAGGGCCAGCGCCTGATGCAAGCCGCCAGCGACTTGTTCCTGGGCTGGTCGAAAGGGCCGTTCGGACGCCATTTCTACATCCGCCAGCTGCGCGACATGAAGTTCTCGGCCGACATCGAACTGATGGACGTCAACGTGCTGACCGCCTATGCCCGCGTGTGCGGCTGGGTGCTGGCACGTGCCCATGCCAAGGCCGGCGGGCTGGCGGCCGAGATCAGCGGCTACCTGGGCAGCAATGACCGCATGGCCGAATCGATGATCGCCTATTCGAATGCCTATGCCGACCAGGTGGAGCGCGACTACGACGTCTTCGTCAAGGCGTGCCGCTCTGGCCGGCTCGAAGCCCGCACGGACGCCGACATGGCCGCCGATTTCCGCGTTTGACCCGGTCCGGACCCACCGGACCCGTTTGCCCCCAGGAGTGCGCCGATGACCGAAGATTTGCTGCTGCAACTGATGGTGGAAGTGGAAAAGGCCGATCCCATCGACTACGCGAACCTGCCTTTCGATGACGAAAAGCTGCGCGCCCTGGCCTGCAGGATCATTGCCGAACGCTCCACCGAACTGGAAACCTCGGGCCTGTCCCAGGAGGCGCTGCTGGCCACGCTGTGGGCGTCCACGGCCAAGCTGGTGCTGGAGAACATCGTGCTCAATGCCCGGCTGCTGACCCTGCAAGGCAAGGCCGAGGATGCGCGCGTGCTGATCGACCGGATCGCCCGGCAATCGCGCGGCACGCCCTGAACGCGCCGGCCTGCGGCGAGTCTCATGCATCACACGATGCGTGAGCGTCGCCGTTTGGCTAAAATAGCGCGTTTTCCGCTCTCAGGCCGTCCCCGACGGCCAACCGGTCACACCCGGGGGCGGGGGTTTGTCCTGGAGGGATTTCGGGTGATCAAATGGATTATCGTCGCCGCCTACGTGGGTGCCATCCTGTATGTGCATTTCCGCGGCAAGGTACGGCTGCCGTTCATGCGCCAGGTGCTTGACCATTCGGCACTGGTGGCGCCGGTCAATTGCTTCATGTACATGTTCTCGGGCGTGCCCCGCACGCCGTACATTGACGTCGACCGCTTTCCTGAACTGGAGAAACTGCGTGCCGCGTGGCCGCAGATTCGCGACGAGGGCCTGGCCCTGATCGCAATGCGCAAGATCAAGGCGGCCGACAAGAACGATGACGCTGGCTTCAATTCGTTCTTCAAGTACGGCTGGAAGCGGTTCTATCTCAAGTGGTACGAGGCCCAGCATCCGTCGGCGGAAACGCTGTGCCCGAACACCGTGGCGCTGCTGCGCGAGATGCCGTCGGTCAAGGCGGCGATGTTTGCCGAACTGCCGCCGGGCGGCAAGCTCAACCCGCACCGCGACCCGTTCGCCGGTTCGCTGCGCTACCACCTGGGCTTGTCCACGCCGAACGACGACCGCTGCTTCATCGAAGTGGACGGCGAACGCCACAGCTGGCGTGACGGCCAGGGCGTGGTGTTCGACGAGACCTACCTGCACTGGGCCGAAAACAGGAGCGAGACGGACCGCCTGATCCTGTTCTGCGACATCGAGCGCCCGATGCGCTATCGCTGGGCCGCCGCGGTCAACCACTGGATGGGCCGCAAGGTAATGACGGCCGCCAGCTCGCCGAACGACGAAAACGACCAGACCGGCGCGATCAACAAGCTGTTCCGCTTCGTGTGGCTGGGCGGCCAGTATCGCCGCCGCTTCAAGTCGTGGAACAAGAACCTGTATTACGTGACCAAGTTCGGCCTGATCATCGGCGGGGTGGCACTGATCGTGTTCCTCTGATCCCCGGCTTGCCGCTGCCGCTGAACTGGCGGCCGCGCAAACCGCGCAAACCGCGCAGACCGCTCAAACATGAACCGGCAGATGACTGCCGGTTTTTTTTCGTCCTGCGGTTTATCTTCCGCAGCCGTCAGTGCAGATCGGCTTCGGGCTGCCGCCGCTCGTTGCCCAGTTCCGCGTAGTGCGCCCGCTTGGCCTCGTACATGCGATGGTCGGCCAGCTTGACCGTGTCGGTCAGCCGGTCGCCCTGGGCGCACGTGGCCGTGCCGATCGAGAACGACAGCCGTGCACCGGGGTAGAACTGGTTGTTCAGGACCACCACTTCCTGGATCTGCTCGACCACGGTCGCCGCGCCGCGTTCGTCGCGCCCGGGCAGCAGCACCATGAATTCGTCGCCGCCGGTGCGGGCCACGCAGGCCTGCTCGCCGACGGCCTTCTTCAGCACCTCGCCGGTGCGGCGCAGCAGCGCATCGCCATCGCCATGGCCAAACTGGTCATTGATGGCCTTCAGGCCGTTCAGGTCCACCGCCACCACGCTGACCGGCCAAGGGCCCTTGCGGCCCAGGCGGGCCAGTTCGTCCTCGTAATAGGCACGGTTGTAAAGCTTGGTCAGCACGTCGTGCTTGCCCAGGAACTCCACATAGGCCTCGGCCTTCTTGCGCGCGGTGATGTCGGTCAGCGACACCAGCACCTGGTCCCAGTCGGCCTCGCGGCCCGGGAACACCGACCACTGCATGAAGACGTCCACGGAGCGGCCGTCCAGCGCGTAGTTGATGACTTCGCGCTGCTGCCAGAGCTTTTCGTGCCACAGGTCGATCAGTTGCTCGGCAAAGTGGAGGCGCATGTCGTCGCGGAACACGTCGCCCAGGCGCGACAGCAGGATTTCCTTGCTGGGCGCGCCGAACATCGTCAGCGTCTGCTGGTTGACGTCGAGCACGCGGATTTCCTGCATGCAGCGCGAGACAAAATCGGGATGCACGTTCAGGAAGGTGCGGAAATCGGTGATGCCGGCCGCGCGCACTTCGTCCAGCAGCATCTTCACGGCGCTGAAGTCTTCCACCCACAGCGACACGGGCGAATGCTCGAACAGCCCCACCGCATATTGCTGGGCGCGGCGCAGGTCGCGCTCGGTGCGCACGCGGGCCGTGATGTCCTCGATCGACAGCAGCACGCGCGACCAGTCGGCCTCGTGGCCGGGCATGACCGTGGCTTCCAGGCGGATGTCGAGCCGTTCGCCGTCCAGCGTGTAGTTGACGGTCTGGCTGGAAAAGTGGTTGCCGCCGTCCCAGAGCTGGCCCAGTTCCTCCACGTGCTGATCGAACATGTCGTCGCGGAACACGCTGTCGAGGTTGGCCACCAGGTCGGCCAGGTCGCTGGCGCGGAACAGGTCCAGCGTGCGCTGGTTCACGTCGAGCACGCGGATCAGCGCCGAGCAGCGCGCCACTTCGGCGGGGTTGTCGCGCAGGTGGCGACGCAGGTCGGTCACGCCATCGGCTCGCAGTTGTTCAAACGCCCGGCGCACCGCGCTGAAGTCTTCCAGCCAGAGCGACACGGGCGCCAGCTGGAACAGGGTTTGATAGTCGTTGTCGAGCCGCGAGGCGGCGGTTGCGTGCCCCAAGTTGTTCTCCCTTTTTGTGATGGATGGCGTACCGCGCACTAGCATAGGCGAGCGGGCACCGCTTGTGGGGAGAAATCTAAAGAAACGGCGATGTATCCGGTGCGGATGTGGTTGGCGCGCGCCAGGTGCCGGCGGCTGCCGGCCAGCCAGTCGGCCATCCAGCTGTCAGCCAGCCAGCCGGCGCGCCGCCGCGGCCACGGTGTCGAGCGCGCGCTCCAGTTCCGGCGTGCGCAGGTTGCCGCAGTTCAGCCGCAGAAAATGGTTGAAGCGGTTCGAATTGGAGAACATGGCGCCCGGCATCACGCGGATACCGTCGCCGATCACCTGCTCGAATACGGCTTCGGATGACACGCCGCGCGGCATTTCCACCCACAGGTGCAGACCGCCGCGCGGCAGCGTGAGCCGCGTGCCGGCCGGGAAGGTGGTGGCCACCCGCTGCGCCATCCATTCGCGCTGCACGCGCAGTTGGGTGCGCAGCCGCCGCAGGTGGCGGTCGAACGCGCCGGTGCCCATGTACTCGGCCACCGCGATCTGCGTCAGCATCTCGTTGGGCCGCGACAGGCCGAATTTCAGCATTTCCACGCGCGCCTGCCACTTGCCGGCCGTGATCCAGCCCAGCCGCATGCCGGGCGCCAGCACCTTGTGCAGCGACGCGCAGTGGATCACCGTGCCGGTGGTGTCCCACGCCTTGGCCGCTGGCAGCGGGGCATCGTCGTCGAACGTGGCCGAACAGCAGTCGTCCTCGATCATGGCGATGCCGCGCGCGGCGCACCACGCCACCAGCCGCTGCTTGTGCGCGTCGGGCATGACGCAGCCGAGCGGATTCTGCAGGTTCGGCACCACGCAAACGGCCTTGATGTTGGCATAGGTCTGGGCGGCCAGTTCCAGCGCCTCGAGCGAGATGCCGGTCAGGGGGCTGCACGGGATTTCCAGCGCGCGCATGCCCAGGCTTTCCAGGATCTGCAACAGACCGTAATAGGTGGGCGATTCCACGGCGATCACGTCGCCGGGGCCGGCCACCGCGCGCAGGGCCAGCGTCAGCGCCTCGGTGGCGCCGTGCGTGACAACGATTTCCTCGGGCGAGACGTTGATGCGCGACCGCAGCGCGTGACGGGCCAGCGCCGCCCGGAAGGCCGGATGCCCATCGGAATCGACCGAGGTGCCGAACAGTTCCGGGTAGCGGCGCAGGGCCCGCGTGGCCGCGTTGCGCAGCGCGTCGGTCGGGTACAGCTCGGGCGCCCCGCAGGCGCCGCCCAGGTTGATCCGGTGATGCTTGCTGCGCGCCAGGATGGCGGAAATGCGCTGGTGGATGCCGACGTACTGCGCCGGATCGGGCAGGCCGGGCACCGGCTCCTCGATGGGCGCCAGGGCCGGTTGCGCCGGTGCGCACACGAAGTAACCGGACCGGGGCCGCGCTTCGAGCAGGCCGGCCGCCTCGAGTTCGCGGCACGCCTGCAGCGCGGTGGACAGGCTGACCGCGTGCAGCCCCATCAGCGCCCGCACCGACGGCATGCGATCGCCAGGCACCAGCGTGCCCGCCGAGATCGCCTGGCGATAGTGGCCCGCCAGCTGCTGGTAGAGCGGGCCGGACGCGTGCGGCGGGACGGGGCGGGCAGCGGAGGCCGGGGCGACGGCAGGGGCAACGATGGACATGGCGGCATCATCGCGCGGGCGCGACGGTTGGAACAGATACAGATGGTACGCCGCTGTATCGTAACAGCGCCAAAGTTTTGCATCTGTTCTGGTCGAGGGCGCGAACGCTTGTGCCTGTTGGCCCGGCGGGCGCGCCGATACGCTGGTGGCACGTTTTTCATTTGCCAAGGAGTGCCGCCATGTCATCCCCCGAGACGATTTCCGGAGACGTTCAGACCATCTTCCTGGCGGCCGGCCAGTGCCTCAGCCTGCACCTGAAGGCCGGCGCGGTAGTGCATGTCCAGCAAGGCCGGGTGGCCGTGGCGGGCGCGCCGCGCTGGCTGGCCGAGCAGGTGTGCCAGGTGCCCCGGCATCTGTGCTCCGGCGGTGCCTGTGTGATGGCTACGGCAGGTTGGCACCAGCTGGTGGCGCAGGGGCCGGTGCAGTTGCGGATCATGACGCCGGCGGCGCGCCCGGGGCTATGGTCGCTGCTAAAATCGCGGCTCGGCCGTTCTGGCCTCCTGCTGGGTAACGCCCGGCCACCAGACATCCAGGCCGCAGAAGAATCGGTACCCCATGCTACGTCTCAGTGAAGTCAAACTGCCGCTCGACCACGTCGAGAGCGACCTCGAGGCTGCCGTGCGCAGCCATCTGGCCCAGATCGGTGTCAAGGGCGACGGCCTTGTCGGATTCACGGTGTTCCGCCGTGCGCACGATGCCCGCAAGCGCGACGATATCAAGCTGACCTACATCATCGACATCGAGGTCAAGGACGAGGCTGCCGCCGTCAAGCGCATGCAGCGCAAGCCGAACTGGAGCATCACGCCGGACATGGCGTATCACTTCGTGGCCAGGGCGCCCGAAGGCGGCCCGAAGTCGCGTCCGGTGGTGATCGGGCTGGGACCGTGCGGGCTGTTGGCCGGCCTGCTGCTGGCGCAGATGGGCTATCGCCCGATCATCCTGGAACGCGGCAAGGAAGTGCGCGAACGCACCAAGGACACCTTCGGCCTGTGGCGCAAGAGCGTGCTGAATCCGGAGTCGAACGTGCAGTTCGGCGAGGGCGGCGCGGGTACGTTCTCCGACGGCAAGCTGTACAGCCAGATCAAGGACCCGAAGCACTACGGCCGCAAGGTGCTGCAGGAATTCGTGCGCGCGGGTGCGCCCGAGGACATCCTCTACAAGGCGCGGCCCCACATCGGCACGTTCCGGCTGGTGAGCATGGTCGAGAAGATGCGCGCCGAGATGCTGGAGCTGGGCGCGGAAATCCGTTTCGAGACGCGCGTGGACGATATCGACATCGACAACGGCCAGGTGCGCGGGCTCAAGCTGTCCAACGGCGACTACCTGCCGTGCGACCACGTGATCCTGGCCGTGGGCCACAGCGCACGCGACACGTTCCACATGCTGCATGACCGGGGCGTGTTCATGGAAGCCAAGCCGTTCTCGCTGGGATTCCGCATCGAACACCCGCAGGGGCTGATCAACCGCAGCCGCTTTGGCAAGTTCGCGGGCAACAAGCTGTTGGGCGCGGCCGACTACAAGGTGGTGCATCACGCCAGCAACGGCCGTGCCGTGTACAGCTTCTGCATGTGCCCCGGCGGCACCGTGGTGGCCGCGGCGTCCGAGCCGGGGCGCCTGGTGACCAACGGCATGAGCCAGTATTACCGCGCCGAGCGCAACGCCAACGCCGGCATCGTGGTGGGGATCACGCCCGAGGAGGACTTCCCGGGCGGCCCGCTGGCTGGCATCGCATTTCAGCGAAAGTGGGAAGAGCGCGCGTTCGCGCTGGGCGGTGGCGACTATCGCGCGCCGGGCCAACTGGTGGGTGACTTCATTGCCGGGCGTGCGTCCACGTCGCTGGGATCGGTCGAGCCGTCGTACAAGCCGGGCGTGACGCCCACGGACCTGAGCACGTCGCTGCCCGACTACGTCATCGACGCGATCCGCGAGGCGCTGCCCGAGCTGGACAAGAAAATTGCCGGGTTTGCCATGCACGATGCGGTGCTGACGGGCGTGGAGACGCGGACGTCGTCGCCGCTGCGCATCCGGCGCAATCGCGACGACTACCAGAGCATCAACGTGCGCGGCCTGTATCCGGCCGGCGAGGGCGCCGGCTATGCGGGCGGCATCTATTCGGCGGCCATCGACGGCATCGAAGTGGCCGAGGCCGTGGCGCTGCACATCGAGAACGGACAGTGACGATGCCCGGGCAGGCCGTCGGCCCCGAAGACGAGCGCGTCGTCGCCGACGTGCGCCACTGGCTCACGCGCGCCGTGATCGGCCTGAACCTGTGCCCGTTCGCCAAGAGCGTGCATGTGAAGGGGCAGGTGCGGTATGTGGTCAGCCAGGCCACGCGCGACGAGGACGTGCTGGACGACCTGGAGCGCGAACTGCGGGCGCTGGCCGAGGCCGATCCGGAGCAGGTGGATACCACGCTGCTGATCGTGCCGCACGCGCTGGCCGATTTCCTGGCCTACAACGACTTCCTGTATTTCGCGGACCGGCTGCTCGGCAGCCTGCGGCTGGAAGGCACGCTGCAGATCGCGAGCTTTCATCCGCAATACCAGTTCGAGGGCACCGCGCCGGACGATATCGAGAACTACACGAACCGGGCGCCGTATCCCATTCTGCATCTGCTGCGCGAGGACAGCATCGCCCGCGCGGCGGAGGCTTTCCCCGAGGCCGAGGACATCTACGAGCGCAACATGGAAACCCTGCGCCAGCTTGGCCACACGGGGTGGCTCAAGTGGATGGCGGGCCAGGGCGATCTCTGAGCGGGCAGTCGCTGCGGCGTTGCGCGCGTCCGCTTACGCCGACGTGGCGGGCGTGGCGGACGTGTCGGGGGTGAAGAAGCGGTCGCCCAGTTCCTCCAGCCCCACGGACTCCAGCACCTGCTGCAGCCGCTCGGCTGGCCGGCGGCGCGGCAGGTCCTTGTACTGGGCGATGATCAGTTCGTTCTTCATCGAATGTTCCCAGCCCACCAGTTCGGTCACGCTGACCTGGTAGCCGTGCGCCTCCAGCTGCAGGCAGCGCAGCACGTTGGTCAGCTGGCTGCCGAATTCGCGCGTGTGCAGCGGGTGGCGCCAGATTTCCGTCATCGGATTGCCAGCGAGCAGCCGGCCCTTGTGCTTGCGCAGCACCGCTGCCACTTCAGCCTGGCAGCACGGCACCAGCACGATATGCTGCGCGTGCTTGGCTAGCGCGAAGCGGATTGCATCGTCGGTGGCGGTATTGCACGCGTGCAGCGCCGTGACGACGTCGACAGTCTCCGGTAGCGCCGGCGATGTGATCGAATCGGCCACGGACAGGTTCAGGAACGACATGCCCGGGAAGCCCAGGCGCCTGGCCAGCTCGGTCGAACTGGTGACCAGTTCCTCGCGCGTCTCGATGCCGTAGATATGCGAGCTGTCTTTCAGATCCTTGAAGAACAGGTCGTAAAGGATGAAGCCCAGGTAAGACTTGCCGGCGCCGTGGTCCACCAGCGACACGGCGCCTTTGGCGTCCTTTACCTCGCGCAGCAGGGGCTCGATGAACTGGAACAGGTGGTAGACCTGCTTGAGCTTGCGGCGGCTGTCCTGGTTCATCTTGCCGTCGCGCGTCAGGATATGGAGTTCCTTGAGCAGCTCGATGGACTGGCCGGGACGGACTTCGTGGGTGCTGGACATCGGGGGAACTGGGCTGTGGCGGCTTCGGAAAGGCCGACAGTTTACCGAAAACACCGTCGAAACACCTGCACCCCACTTTTGTGGGCTAAAGCTCACTCGCCCGATTGCCGTTAAACCTTCGATCACGACAAGCAGAGTTGGCGCAGGTACGGCCGTCCAAGCGGAAGGACCCCGGGGCACGAACCCCAGCCGGCATGGCGCCAAGCAGAACGAGAAAGCGGGGAGCCATGAACGCGGACGTGGGATTACGCCTGGAACTCAACCAGCCGGGCGATCAGGTGAGGGCCTGCTTTACGCCGGAACCGGGCCGGATGCCGCCGGATCGGGCGGCGCTGGAAGCATCGCTGGCCGAGCACGGCTGGCAGGGGGCGCGCCTGGACCAGGCGGCCGTGACCGGCTTTCTGACCCAGTGCCAGCTGACCGACCGCGAAATCGACGCGGTAATCGGCACGGTGCTCGATGGCGCCTTCGAACTGGAGATCTCCGCCGACAAGCTGCAGCTCCTGCTGACGCTGATGCCGCCCGAAGGCGGCCGCAGCATCGAGGAAAGTGATATCGCCGCCGCTGCCGCATCGATGGGCGTGGTGGCGCTGCTGGATTCCGCAGCCATTGGCGTGGCGCTGGAGGCCGGCAGTTGCGAAGGCCGCGAGATCGCACGCGGCGTGGCGCCCGTGCAGGGCGAAATGGCGCGCTTCGACAGCCTGGTGCAGCAGAAAAGACCGGCGCAGGCCGACAACGAGGAAGAGCGCGTCGATCTGCGCGACCTTGGCAACCTGCTGCTGGTGAATCCCGGCACGGCGCTGATGCGCCGCACCCCGGCCAGGTCCGGCAAGGATGGCATGGACGTACTGGGCAAGCCCATTGCGGCCGAGCCCGTGGTGGACACGCCCTATGCGGCGGACCTGACCGGTGTGGCCGCCGACCCCAACGACCCGAACCTGCTGCTGGCAGTCATCGCCGGATCGCCGCGCGTGCTGCCCAATGGCGTGATCGTCAGCCCCGTGGTCGATGTGGATGCGGTGGACCTGCATTCGGGCAACGTCAATTTCGATGGCTCGCTGCGAGTGTCGGGCGATATCCGCACCGGCATGTCGGTGCGCGTCACGGGCGACGTGGTGGTGCAGGGCACGATCGAGGCGGCCCATGTGGAAGCCGGGGGCGACGTGATCGTCAAGGGCGGCATCATCGGCAAGGCCGACTCGGCCCATGGCGGCGACCCCAACGAGGTGGCCAGCGTGCGTACCCGGGGTGCGGTGCATGCGCGCTATATCCAGAACGCGATCGTCGAGGCCGCGACCGAGGTGGTGGTCGAAAGCGGCATCCGTCAGAGCGATGTGTCGGCGGGCCAGCGCGTGGTGGTGGGCACGCCCACGTCCCAGGGCAGCATCAGCGGCGGCCGCACGCGCGCGCTGCAGTCGGTCAGCGTGGCCACGCTGGGCGCCCCGGCAGGATCTGCCACCGCCGTGCAGGTTGGCCTGAACCCGTTTGCGGACCAGCAGAAGGGCGAACTGGAAGCGCGCCGCCGCAAGGTGCTGGACGACCAGGCCAAGTTGCAGCAGCTGGTGGCCTTCTTTGCCAAGAATCCCGAGCGCGCGCAGGGCGACGTCCGCGAGAAGGCACGCGCCACGATGTACAAGATCAACCGCGACCTGTTCGAACTCGATGCGGATATCGCCAGGCTGGCCGAGCAGATCAAGCCGTCGGACGACGCCGTGATCGCCGTGGGCCGCCGCATCCATGGCGGCGTGACCCTGCAGGTGGGACACAAGGTGCTGAAGGTCATGGAAGACAAGACCGGCGGCCAGGTACGGGTCATCGAAGACCGGATCACGGTGACCTGATCCTGCCGAAGGCGGACCGGTTGCCGAGGGCTGGCCGCCGGTTCGGCCTTGCGGTCCGGCGGGCGGATATGACGGGTTTCGTTACGGTCCGGCGTGACACGTTACGTCGCCCGTAACATCGTGGCGCCTTCGCGCATGGCGCGCTGGCTTCGGTACGATGGCGCGCACAGCCGCCAATCCTTGCTGCGCATAGCATTTCAGCCAATTTTGCAGTTGCACGTGCGGCGCGTGACGGACAGATATTGTCTGGCACGCCGTTTGCTCGATCTCCCATATCAAAACCAGACACCGGGGGAAACGCAACATGACCGCACTCGTGATCGAAGACCAGCCGCTGGTACGTCTGGGCATGCAGGGATTGCTGGAACGGATACCTGGCGTCGGCGCCGTGCGGGCCCTGGACCCGGCCGGCATCCTGGCGCTGGAGCCAGGCCTGGAGGCGCCCATCGTGGTCTATGGCATGTCCGGCGACAGCAGCGACAACTGGTACCTGCTGCGCCAGCTGCATCAGGCGCTGCCCCACGCACGCATCCTGCTCCTGTCCGACAACATGTGGCTGCGCGTGCCGGCATCGCTGGAAACGTGCGGCGTCATCGAGCACCTGCCCAAGTCGGCGTCGATCGAACGCATGGAAGCAGTAGTGTTGCAGATGCTGGGCTGCGATGGATTCCTGCCGATGCGCGGCAGCCTTCGAGACGCATGGCAACCGGCCTATCATCCGCGCGTGGCGTCGTAACAGGCCGGCGTCGTCGCTCGAAATGTTATTGAGACGAATCCGATTTCACTGACGCCACGGTTTTTCGTGGCGTTTCGTGCCTGGAATTTCCGTCATCCCATCCTACCGGATCGGATCCAATGTGGATCGTGGGCAGATGATGGGGGCCGTGGCCAACGCGTCGATGATCGTCAGGCAGTGCGGCGGGTGACGGCGGCGCGGCAAGCCCCAAAGCGAAAGCCAAAGCAAAAAGGGCAACCCGAATGGGTTGCCCTTCCTACTTCAAGTGATGGTGCCGGAGATAGGAGTCGAACCTACGACCTTCGCATTACGAATGCGCTGCTCTACCAACTGAGCTACACCGGCGAATCCTGACTTGTAAAACCTGTTCCTATCGCTGCGATTCGCGCTGTTGCTGAGTTTGCGTCGAATCGGATAGAGCCAGCGATAATATCAGCGACTTCCGGGTTTGTGAAGCCCCTTGTGCAGGTTTTTTATCGCATCCTGCAGGCGGGGCTGCCCGGTACGCCGCTGTGGCAGCCAGCAGTGTGCGGCGACAACAGGCGCAAGGATCGCACAGGCGCGGCCGATGGCTTGGCGCAAAAAAGGGGCGAAGCTGCCCCCTGTTCCGGATTGACCCGACACCCGGCGGCACCCGGCGGCGACCGGGCGATCAGAACTTGTGGCGCAGGCCGGCCATCACGCCCACGCGGCTGCCGTGGCCGTAGAACGGCGTCTGGAACGTCGGCTGCGCGCCCAGCGTGCGCCACGCGTCGGTCAGCGACGTGTAGTCGGCTTCCAGGTAGACGTCGGTGCGCTTGCTGAAGGCGTAGTCGAGCATCATCGCGCCGGTGAAGCGGTTGCCCGAATCGCCGGCATGCTTGAGGTGGTCGTAGGTGCCGAGGGCGATCAGCGACCATGCCGGATTGAACTGGTACTTGGCGCCCAGGTAGCCGGCCTGGTTCCTGTAGCCGGCGTTGTCGACGTTGCTGTTCGTGTAGCCAAGATAGATCGTGGCCGGACCGGCGGTGTAGGTGCCGCCGAGCGTCCAGACCTTCTGGTCGCTGTTCGGCACGGTCACGCCGTAGTAGCTCGTGGTGTCCTTCATGATCTGGTAGCCGCCGGCCACCATGAACGGGCCCGTCGCGTACGTCAGGCTGCCGCCTGTCGACGACGACCGCGCCACACTGCCCGGTTGCTCGCCGAATGCGTGCTGGGCTGCAATCGTAAAGCCGCCAAATTTTCCGGCGTACTTGACCATGTTGTCCTGACGGACGCCGCCGGTGTAGTTGCCGCCCTGGAAACCAACGATGGCAAGATTGGCCAGCGCCATGGCGTCATAGCTGGCGATGACCTCGTGGATCACCGTGAATTGCCGGCCCAGCGTGATGGTGCCGAAGTCGCCCTGCATGCCGACATAAGCCTTGCGGCCGAACAGGCGGTTGCCTTGCAGGCTCTGCCCGGCATCGGGCGAGAAGCCCGATTCCAGCACGAACAGCGCCTGGTAGCCGCGCCCCAGGTCTTCCACGCCGTAGAGGCCCCAGCGGCTGCCTGTCAGCACGCCATCGGTCATCTGCACCTTGCCGTTACCGGCGACACTTTCGTTCGAGGTGTAGCGGATCGTGGTGTCGACGATGCCGTAGAGCGTGACGTTCGACTGGGCCTGGGCCGGTGCCGCGGCACCGATGGCGGCTAGTGCTGCTGTCGTGGCGAAGGGCGCAAGGGCTCGCTTCATGATGTGTGTCTCCATCCTGGCTATTGATTTCGTTTTTGCTACGGAAGCGCCGGTGCCAAATGCTTGTTCGACTTCTGGCCGAAGTGGATCGGCTTGTGCATTGCCCTCACCGGCTGGCATGGAAGGCGGGCAGGGGAGTCACTCCCCTGGCGCCGGGACAGACAGTCCAGATCGATTGGGAAAGGCAATCGATGTGATCCGATGTCCTATGACATCGTACCTTACAGAAAAATAACGAAGCAAGACATACGACGAGACATTGAGTGGATCAGCAACAGTCGCGGGCGAGATCAAATACCAGCTCAATAGGTTGCAATCGGGTGCAGTCCAAATTTATGTATTAGCTTAATTTGCATTGCAGCAAATCGCCGTCAGTCTCATGTCGGTCATTGACATTCAACGGGAAAGCGTTGGCTGTGGCGGAATGACGCAAATCCTGGATCGCGATATCGACGCTCTGGAAACACGGGGTTTCACACGTTTGCGAGAAAATAATCCGCACAGCAGCAATTAACGTCTGCATGTATGGAGCTTAAAACTTCTAGGGATTTTACCGAGGCGATATTACCTTGACCGCAATCGGGCAGACGATTAGATTCCAGTTGCGTTGTATGACGACAGATCAATACCACCCTAATCAGTCATTGGCGCGCGTTGAGTTCGATCCCGCGCACCTGTGCCGCCCGACACCATGTCTCAGACCTCCAAAGACCCGCTCGACGGCGTCACCACCCGTTGCCATCGCATTCTCCTGACCGGCGCCGCCGGCAATCTCGGAAAAGTTCTACGTGATCGGCTCAAGCGTTATGCCGATGTGGTGCGCGTGTCCGATATCGCCAGCCTGGGCGGCGCCCGCGAGCAGGAAGAGGTGGTGACGTGCGACCTCTCGGATCCCAAGGCTGTGCATGCGCTGGTGGAAGGCGTTGACGCGATCGTCCACCTTGGCGGGGTGTCGGTGGAGCGGCCGTTCGAGGAAATCCTGCCCGCCAACATCCAGGGCACGTACAACATCTACGAAGCGGCACGCCGCCACGGCGTGCGCCGCATCGTGTTTGCCAGCTCGAATCACGTCATCGGCTACTACAGGCAGGGGGAAGTGCTCGATGCCGATACGCCGCCCAGGCCCGATGGCTACTACGGTGTCAGCAAGGCGTTCGGCGAGCAACTGGGCAGCTTCTACAGCGACCGCTACGGCATCGACACCGTGGCGTTGCGCATCGGTTCGTCGTTCCCCGAGGCCAAGGATCGCCGCATGATGGTGACGTGGCTGGGCTACGACGATCTGGAACAGCTGCTCAAGCGCGCCCTCTTCGTGCCGAAGGTTGGCTTCCTGATCGTCTATGGCGCTTCAGCCAATCGCGACAGCTGGTGGGACAACAGCAAGGCCGCGCGCCTGGGATTCAAGCCCGTGGAGTCTTCCGAGCAGTTCCGCGCCAAGGTGGAATCGGTGCCGCCGCTGCCGGCCGACGATCCGGCCGGTTGGTATCAGGGTGGGGCCTTCGTCAAGGCCGGCCCGTTCGGCGACTGAGGGGCCCGCACGCGATGACCGACGCCTTTGAACGGATCGGCGACATGCGCTGCGGCGTGGGGGAAAGCCCCGTGTGGCGTGCATCGGAAGCCGCCCTGTACTGGACCGATATCCCGAATCGCTCGCTGTGGCGCTTCGATCCGGCCAGCGGGCGCATCGACCAATGGGCCGTGCCCGAGATGGCCGGCTGCATGGCCATGACCCCCGACGGCGGCTGGCTGCTGGCGATGGAGACCGGCATTTTCCGGATGGGCCGGCTGGTGGCGGGGCAGCCTGCACCCGAGGCCCGGCGCGTGGCAGCCGTGGCGCATGCGCGTGAGGGCATGCGGTTCAACGATGGCCGTTGCGACCGGCAGGGCCGCTTCTGGGCCGGCACGATGGTGATGGACATGTCGCTGGCCGCCACCGACGGCAAGCTGTATCGCTTCGACGCCCGCACCGGCGCGCTGGACGTGATCCGCGACGAGATGATCACGCCGAACGGCCTGGCCTTCAGCCCCGATGGCCGCACGATGTACGTGTCGGATTCGCATCCGGCCCGGCAGGCCGTGTGGGCCTATGACTATGACATCGACACGGGCACGCCGTCCAACGGCCGGGTGTTCATCGACATGAATCGCTACCCCGGACGGCCCGATGGCGCGGCGGTCGATGCCGATGGCTGCTACTGGATCTGCGGCAACGATGCCGGCCAGGTGCATCGCTTCACGCCCGATGGCCGGCTGGACCGCAGCCTGGCGGTGCCGTTTGCCAAGCCCGCCATGTGTGCGTTCGGCGGCAGCGGCCTCGATACGCTCTATGTGACGTCGATCCGCACCGACGACACCGATCCGCTGTCCGGCGCGGTGGTGGCGCTGCGCCCTGGCGTGCGCGGCACGCCCGAGCCCGTGCTGCGTGACCGGTCCTGATCCGAAGACGGCGCGCCGAGCCGGGCGGGCCGGGCAATGTGTTGACTTGAACGACAAATAACTGATAACGCTGGAGGCAAGACACATGTTTCAAAAACACTTCGCACGTACCCGGCTGGGTACCCTGATGGCCGCACTTGCGACAGCCGTGGCGTTGCCGGTCGGGGCGCACGCCGCGGATTTCCGCTCCGCCGACATTCACCCCGACGACTACCCCACCGTGCAGGCCGTGCGCTACATGGGCGACCTGCTCAAGCAGCGATCGAACGGCAAGATGTCGATCAAGGTCTTCGCGCAGGGCGCGCTGGGCAGCGAGAAGGACGCCATCGAACAGACCAAGATTGGCGCGCTGGCGATGGTGCGCGTGAACTCGGCCGCGATGAACAACATCTGCGAAGCCACCATCGTGCCGACGATGCCGTTTCTGTTCCGGTCCACCGACCATATGCGCCACGTGCTGGACGGCCCGATCGGTGAAGACATCCTGAAGTCGTGCGAAAAGAACGGCTTCATCGGGCTGGCCTGGTACGACAGCGGTTCGCGCTCGATGTACACCACCAAGCGCCCCATCAAGACCCTGGCCGATGCCAGGGGCATGAAGATCCGCGTGCAGCAGTCGGACCTCTGGGTGTCGCTGCTCGAAGCCATGCATGCCAATGCCACGCCGATGCCGTGGGGCGAGGTCTACACCGCGCTGAAGACCGGTCTGGTCGATGGCGCCGAGAACAACTGGCCCAGCTACGAAAGCTCGCGCCAGTTCGAAGTGGCCAAGTATTACTCGCTGACCGAGCACTCGATGGCGCCTGAAATGCTGATGTTCTCGAAGGTCGCGTGGGATCGCCTGTCGAAGGAAGACCAGGCCATGGTGCGCCAGGCCGCCAAGGATTCGGTGCCTTACATGCGCAAGCTGTGGGACGAGCGCGAGCAGAAGTCGCGCAAGCTCGTCGAGGCGTCGGGCGTGCAGATCATCCAGGTGGACAAGGCCTCGTTCCAGGCCGCGATGAAGCCCGTGTACGACCGCTTCATCACCAGCGCGCAGATGAAGGACCTGGTGCGCCGCACACAGGAAACGAAGTAAACCGCCGACCTCAGGTTGCAGGGAATTCATCATGCTTTCGCCATCTCCCACGCCGGCCACGCCGGCGGATGGCGTGCGCGAGCCCGCCGCTGAGGCGGGCGCCGTGCGCGCCCCCGTTTACACCCGGTTCTGCGCCGCCCTGGCCCGTGCCTGCCTGGGCCTGGGCGTGTTCGGCCTGCTGCTGCTCGTGGTCGCCGTGCTGTACCAGGTCTTCGGCCGCTACGTGCTCAACGACACGCCCACCTGGGCCGAATCCATCGCCATGCTGCTGGTGCTGTATGTGACGATGCTGGGCACCGCCGTGGGCGTGCGCGACGCCGGCCACATCGGCCTGGAATCGCTGCTGGTCCTGCTGCCCGATCGTCTGCGCGCCAGGCTGGAGATCCTGATCCATGTGCTGGTGGGCGTGTTCGGTGCTGTCATGGCCTACAACTGCGCGTTCCTGGCGCATTCGGTGGCGGACTACAAGCTGCCGACGCTGGGCATTTCCGAAGGCTGGCGCTATCTGCCGCCGGTCATCGCCGGCACGCTGATCGTGCTGTTTTCGATCGAACACATCATTGCAGTGCTGAAAGGCACGGAAGTGGAGCCGGCATGGCACTGATCATTCTTACCGTCTGCTTCTTCGGCTTCCTGATCCTGGGGGTGCCGGTGGCATTCGCCATCGGCCTGTCGGCCGTGGCCACCATCCTGTACGAAGGCCTGCCGCTGGCGGTGGTGTTCCAGCAGATGACCTCGGGCATGAACGCGTTTTCGTTCCTGGCCATCCCGTTCTTCATCTTCGCCGGCGAGCTGATGCTGTACGGCGGCATTGCCGACCGCATCGTCAATTTCGCCAAGTCGATGGCCGGCCATGTGCGCGGCGGCTTGGGCATGTCCAACGTGGTGGCCTGCACGCTGTTCGGTGGGGTGTCCGGGTCGCCGGTGGCCGACGTGTCGGCCATGGGCGCGGTGATGATCCCGATGATGAAGCGCGAGGGCTATCACGCCGACTACGCCGTCAACGTGACCACCCACGCGGCACTGGTGGGCGCGCTGATGCCGACCAGCCACAACATGATCATCTACACGCTGGCCGCGGGCGGCAAGGTGTCGATTGCCGCGCTGATCCTGGCGGGCGTGCTGCCGGCGCTGATCCTGACGATCTGCAACCTGGCCGCCGCGTACTTCGTGGCGCGCAGCCGCGGCTATCCGTCCGGCAAGTTCCCGGGCTGGGAGATCGTGGGGCATTCGCTGGCCGCCGCGCTGCCAGGCCTGTTCGTGGTGGTGCTGATCCTGGCCGGCATCCTGTCGGGCGTGTTCACCGCTACGGAATCGGCCGCGGTCGCCGTGCTGTATGCGCTGACACTAACCGTGTTCCTGTACCGCTCGCTGACGAGGGAGCAGTTCATCAAGGCCGCCGCCAAGGCGGTGAAGACCACCGGCGTGGTGCTGCTGCTGATCGGCATTTCGGCCACGTTCGGATACATGATCAGTCTCTACGGCGTGGCCGAGCTGACCGGCCAGTTCCTGAGTTCGGTGTCCACCAGCCCCTGGGTGATCTTCCTGATGGTGAACCTGATGCTGTTCATCCTGGGCACGTTCCTTGACATGGCGGCCACCATCCTGATCTGTACGCCGATCTTCCTGCCGATCTGCATGCACTACGGCATGAGCCCGGTGCAGTTCGGCATGCTGATGCTGATCAACTGCGCGCTGGGGCTCAACACGCCACCGGTGGGCACCACGCAGTTCGTGGGTTGTGCGATCGGCGGGGTGTCGGTGAGGCAGGTCATGCGCACGATCTGGCCGTTTTACGGTGCGCTGGTGGCTGCGCTGCTGCTGGTGACATATGTGCCGGCGTTCTCGCTGTGGCTGCCCGACGTGCTGCTGAAGTAGGCGGTTTTCCCCCGCTCCTGCGCGCAGGAGCGGGGAGTCGACACGTCGAGGACTGACTGACATGCCCTGGCTTGCATCTGGCCCCCTTTATACGCTGCACGCGGGCGCGCATACGTTGACGGTGGCGCCGGCCGCCGGCGGGCGCATGGCGACGTTCCGTACCGCGCGGGCCGACGGCCATGTGATCGACTGGCTGGCGCCCATGCCCTGGCAGGCGCTGGAACAAGGCTTTGACGGGTTCCAGTGGCCCAAGGCCGGCAGCTATCCGTTGCTGCCGTTCTCGAACCGCATTCGCGAGGGCCGTTTCCGCTGGGACGGGCGCGATATCGATCTGCCCGCGCATCCGGGGCAGGCCCATGCGATGCACGGGTTTGGCCATGCGCGCCCCTGGACCGTCGTCGAACAGGGTCGCGACCGCATCGTCATGGCGCTGGTACATGCGCCAGCCGGCGGTGACTGGCCTTGGGCGGTCAGTGCCTGCCAGACGCTGCGGCTGACCGAAGATGGCCTCGATGCCGAGCTGGCGATCCGTAATGATGGCGAAACGGCTATGCCGGCGGGCGGTGGCTTTCACCCGTTCTTCGCGCGCTTGCCGGGCATGCGCCTGCAGTTCGATGCCATGCATATGTGGCCGGCGGATGCGGGTGGCGTGGCCACGGGCCGTACCGTGGTGGGGAACCGCGAACGGTTCCTGCGCGAGCGCCACCTGCCCGATGCCGATCTGAGCGTCTATTACAGTGGCTGGAAGCGTGTGGCGACGCTGAAGCGGCCCGATGGCGCCGCGCTGACGCTGCGCGCCGGCGACGGGCTCGATCACCTGGTGCTGCACGCACCGGGCGGCTGCGATTTCGTATGCGTGGAGCCGGTGTCGCACGTGGCCGATGCGGTCAACCTGTCCGCGCGTGGCTGGGAGGGCACCGGGCTACGCCGGCTGGCGCCGGGCGACACGGCCGCATGGCGCATGCAGTGGCAGGTCGCTCCCTGACCGCCGCCGGAAGCCGGAGGCCAGAGGGGGGCGGAAAAGCAAACAGGGCGCTGGGGCGCCCTGTTTGCGTGGAAATTTCCGCCGCGATGCCGCGGATCAGGCCTTGCCGGCCGCTTCCTGGTGGTAGCGCGTCACGCGCTCCACTTCGTTCTTCGAACCCAGGATCACCGACACGCGCTGGTGAAGCTTGGTCGGCGTCACGTCCAGGATGCGCTCGTGGCCGTTGGTGGCCGCGCCGCCGGCCTGCTCGACCAGGAACGCCATCGGGTTGGCTTCGTACATCAGGCGCAGCTTGCCCGGCTTCTCGGGCTCGCGCTTGTCCCACGGATACATGAAGATGCCGCCGCGCGTCAGGATGCGGTGCACATCGGCCACCATCGACGCAATCCAGCGCATGTTGAAGTTCTTGCCGCGCGGGCCATCCTCGCCGGCCAGGCATTCGTCGATGTACTGGCGCACCGGGGGCGCCCAGTGACGCATGTTGGACATGTTGATCGCGAATTCCTTGGTGTCTTCCGGGATCTTCACGTCCGATTGCGTCAGCACGAAGCTGCCGGCCTCGCGGTCGAGCGTGAACATGTGCACGCCGTTGCCGACGGTCAGCACCAGCGTGGTCTGCGGGCCGTACACGGCATAGCCGGCCGCCACCTGGTGGGTGCCGGGCTGCATGAAATCGCTCTCGGTGACGGTCTCGCCCGGCTTGTGCATGTGCAGCACCGAGAAGATCGTGCCGATCGACACATTCACGTCAATGTTCGACGAGCCGTCGAGCGGATCGAACAGCAGCAGGTATTCGCCCTTCGGGTAGCGGTTCGGGATCTCGTAGAACGAATCCATTTCCTCGGACGCCATGGCCGCCAGGTGGCCGCCCCATTCGTTGGCGTCCAGCAGCACTTCGTTGGCGATCACGTCGAGCTTCTGCTGCGTTTCGCCCTGGACGTTGCCGGTGCCGGCCGAGCCCAGCACGCCGGCGAGGGCGCCCTTGCTGACGGCGTTGGAAATGGCCTTGCAGGCGCGCGCAACCACCTCGATCAGCAGCCGGAGTTCCGGCTGGATCGTGTTGTGCTTGCGCTGCTCCTCGACCAGATAGCGGGTGAGGCTGATGCGTGTCATGGTGGGTTCTCCTTGGATGGCCGCCATTCTACAGGGCCGGCGCTGCGGACAGGCCGTTTTCGGCCCGTCGAGCGCCTTGGCCGGCACATCAGCTTGCCAGCGCCTTGCCTACGATCTCGCGCACGTCGCGCGACAGCGTGGGAGCTGCCGCCACGCGTTCCAGCGCCGCGCGCATGCGGTCGCGCAGCGGGATCTCGTACTTTTGCCAGCGGTCCATCACCCGCGCCAGCCGCGCCGCCACCTGGGGGTTGATCGCGTCGAGCGCCAGCACCTGGTCGGCCCAGAACGCGTAGCCCGAGCCATCGGCGGCATGGAACTGGGCCGGATTGCCCGAGCAGAAGCTGAAGATCAGCGACCGTGCCCGGTTCGGGTTGCGCAGGTTGAACGCCGGATGCTCCATCAGCGCGCGCACCGTGTCGATCGTGCGCTTGCCGGCGTGCGGACCCACCTCGCCGCGCTGCATGCCCTGCAGCGAGAACCACTTGTCGATGACCAGCGCGTCGTCCTCGAATCGCTCGTAGAAATCGGCCAGGGCATGCTCGCGGCCCGGCGCGAAGCTGTTGACCAGCGCCGACAGCGCGGCAAAGCGGTCGGTCATGTTGTCGCTCTGCTGGTAGTGCCGGTCGGCCAGCGCCTGCATGTCGGCGTCGCCGCTGTCGGCCAGGTAGCCCAGCGCCAGGTTGCGCAGTGCCCGCTTGGCCATGGACCCGGCATCGGGGCTGTAGTCGCCCGGCGTGGCATTGGCCTGATACGCAGCCAGCCATTCGGCCTTGAGCGCGCGGGCCAGGCCTTCGCGCATGAACAGGCGGGCGCGATGGATCGCTGCCGGATCGGCCACGCCCATGCGCTCGGCCAGATAGGCTTCGGCCGGCAGCATCAGGGCTTGCTCGCGGAATGCGGGATTCAGCGATCCATCGGTCAGCACGGTCCGGAAAGCCGCCACCAGCGCCGGGTCCAGCTTCAGTTCGCGCTGGGCCTGCACGTCGCCCACCAGTTGCAGCAGGGCGCGCGTGGCCAGGCGCTGGCCGGCTTCCCAGCGGTTGAACGCGTCGCTGTCGTGCGCCAGCAGGAAGGTCAGCTCGGCATCGGAATATTCGTAATCGACGATCACCGGGGCCGAAAAATTGCGCAGCAGCGACGGCAGCGGGGGCCTGGCGCCCTTTGGCAGGCCGACGAAGCGGAAGGTCTGCTCGGCCTGGGTGAAATCGAGCACGCGCGTGGTGCCGGCCGCCCGGGTTTCGCCGTCGAGCTGCAGCGGCAGGTCGTTGCCCTGGGCGTCGATCAGGCCCAGTGCGAACGGGATGTGAAAGGGCTGCTTGTCTGGCGTGCCGGCCTTGGTTTCGATGCCCACCTTCGGGCAGCTCTGCGTCAGCGTCAGCGCCAGCGTGCCGGCGGCGCCATCCCATTGCGTCCGGGCCGTCACCACCGGGGTGCCGGCCTGGCTGTACCAGAGGCCGAACTGCGTGAGGTCGCGGCCGTTGGCGTCGGCCATGGCGGCGCGGAAGTCGTCGCAGGTCACGGCCTGGCCGTCATGGCGCTTGAAATACAGATCCATGCCGCGGCGGAAGCCGTCGCGACCCAGCAGGGTCTGATACATGCGCACGACCTCGGCGCCTTTCTCATAGACCGTGACCGTGTAGAAGTTGTTGATTTCCTCGTAGCTGTCGGGACGCACCGGGTGGGCCATCGGGCCGGCATCCTCGGGGAACTGCACCTGGCGCAGCACGCGTACGTCCTCGATACGCTTGACCGCGCGGCCCGATTCCGAGCCCATCATGTCGGCCGAGAACTCCTGGTCGCGGAACACGGTCAGGCCTTCCTTGAGCGACAGCTGGAACCAGTCGCGGCAGGTCACGCGGTTGCCGGTCCAGTTGTGGAAGTATTCGTGCGCCACCACCGATTCGATATTGGCGAAATCCACGTCGGTGGCGGTCTGCGCATTGGCCAGCACGTACTTCGTGTTGAAGATGTTCAGGCCCTTGTTCTCCATCGCGCCCATGTTGAAGTCGCTGACGGCGACGATCATGAAGCGGTCGAGATCCAGTTCCAGGCCGAAACGGCGCTCGTCCCAGCGGATCGAATGGATCAGCGAATCCATGGCGTGGCGCGTCTTGTCCAGGTCCTGGGGCTCCACCCAGACCTGCAGCAGCTTTTCCTTGCCCGACGCCGACACGATCTTCTCTTCGATGCGTTCGAGCTTGCCCGCCACCAGCGCAAACAGATAGGACGGCTTGCGGAACGGGTCTTCCCAGACGGCTTCGTGGCGGCCGTCCGGCAGGTCGGCCTGCGACAGCAGGTTGCCATTGGACAGCAGCACCGGGCAGGCGGCGCGGTCGGCGCGCAGCGTCACGCGGTACGTGGCCATCACGTCCGGGCGATCGAGGAAATACGTGATGCGACGGAACCCTTCGGCTTCGCACTGTGTAAAGAAATTGCCATTGGAGACGTAGAGTCCCGACAGCGTGGTGTTGGCGGCCGGGTTGCAGGCCACCGTGATCTGCAGCGTGCCCTGCGCGGGAAGGCCGGTCAGCGTGAGCGTGTCGGCTTCGGCGCGGTAGGTGGCAAGCGGCTGGCCGTCCAGGGTGATACCGATCAGTTCGAGTGCTTCGCCGCTGAGTACCAGCGGCGCATCGGCGGCGCCGGTGCGCTGCAGCTTCAGCGTGCTGGTGACGAGGGTGCGCTGCGGGTCGAGGTCGAGCACGAGATCGACATGATCGATGGCAAACGCGGGCGGAGTATAGTCCTTGCGATAGACGGTAACGGGCGTGTCGGTACGCAGCATGGGGAGATCCTGTCTTCGGGTGACCGGGGGCGGCGGGCCGTGAACGGTGACAACCGGCCCTGAAGCCCCCATTGTAGCCAAGCGGTTTCAGGCCTGCGTCGCGTCGGTGCCGGCGTGGGAATTCGGCTGCCCCGATCGTGTCTGAGGAAACGTGACCGAATCAAGAATAACGAGGTGTGACGATGTGGCAAGCAGCGGTTTCATGGGGACAACGGCGTGGGCGGGGTGGCCTGGGTGTGCTGGCGGCGCTCGCCGCGCTATGGCTGGCGGGTTGCGCCAGTACCGTCACCACCGAGGTGACCGCGTTCCGCGACGCGGCCTGGACCAATGACGCGCCGCGTACCTACGCATTCGACCACGCACCGCACCAGGACGCGCAGCTCGATCGCCAGACGTACGAACTGTGGCTGTCCCAGGCCCTGTCCGGCGTTGGCTTCGAACAGGCGCCCCCCAAGCAGGCCCGGTACCTGGTGACGATGGACTATGACGCCGCGCCCGGCTTCGTGCGGGTGGCGGAAACCGTCTATCCCGATCCCTGGTATGGCCCCTGGGGCCCGTACTGGGGGCCGTACGGCGGGTATCGCCCGTGGGGCCCGTATGGCTGGGGCCCGGGCTACTGGCCGCCGCAGACCGTGGTGCGCGATGTGCCGGTGACGTTCTCGAACCTGCGGGTCTTCTTCAAGGATGCCGCCAGCGGCAAGCGGGTCTACCAGGTGACGGCGCGCAACACCACCGAGGGCGGCGACCTGACGGCCGTGATGCCCTACATGATCCGCAGTGCGTTCACCCATTTCCCGGGCGAAAGCGGACGACCGCGGCGCATCACGCTGGAAGTCCAGAAGGACCAGAAGTAGCGAAAAACCGGCATGCATTCGTCGACATTCGTCCACCGGCATGTTTCGCTGGTGGACGAATCGCACTGGCTACCGTGAAGTAAAAGGAGTTTTTCGACGCTGCGCCGTAAAAACACTGTCCGGACCCAGGCAAAGCCCTTCCGGCAGGGGAAGGGTGGGCATAGAATGGCTGCTCGATTTTTTTCGCCTTCTCTTCCCGGACAAGCAGAATGAGCAGCAAGACCAGCGGTGATGCACCGCAACACGCCCCGAACAGCCCCGAAGCGCAACTGCGTCTGGCCGCGCTGGAATACCACCGCAGCCCGACCAAGGGCAAGATCCAGGTAACGGCCACCAAGGCGCTGTCGAACCAGCGCGACCTGTCGCTGGCCTATTCGCCGGGCGTGGCCTACGCCTGTGAAGAGATCCACAAGGACCCCGCGATGGCCGCCGAGTACACCTCGCGCGCCAACCTGGTGGCGGTGATCACCAACGGGACGGCGGTGCTGGGCCTGGGCGACATCGGTCCGCTGGCCGGCAAGCCGGTGATGGAAGGCAAGGGCTGCCTGTTCAAGAAGTTCGCCGGCATCGACGTGTTCGACATCGAACTCGATGCGCGCGACCCGGACAAGATCGTCGAGATCGTCGCCGCGCTGGAACCCACGCTGGGCGGCGTGAACCTCGAGGACATCAAGGCGCCCGAGTGCTTCTACATCGAGAAGAAGCTGCGCGAGCGCATGAACATCCCCGTCTTCCATGACGACCAGCACGGCACCGCCATCATCTCGGCCGCGGCACTGCTGAACGGCCTGAAGGTGGTCGGCAAGGAAATCGGCAAGGTCAAGGTGGCCGTGTCGGGCGCGGGCGCTGCAGCCATTGCCTGCCTGGACACGATGGTCAGCCTGGGCGTGAAGCGCGAGAACGTGTATGTGGTCGACTCGAAGGGCGTGATCTTCCAGGGCCGCGACGCGAACATGGAAGCCAACAAGGCCCGTTACGCGCAGGACACGGCGGACCGCACGCTGGCCGACATCGTCAAGCATGCCGACGTCTTCCTGGGCTGCTCCACCGCGGGCGTGCTGACCGGCGACATGGTCAAGACCATGGCCGAGAAGCCGATCATCCTGGCGCTGGCCAACCCGGAACCGGAAATCCGCCCGGAAGTGGCCAAGGCCGCCCGTCCGGACTGCATCATCGCCACTGGCCGTTCGGACTATCCGAACCAGGTGAACAACGTGCTGTGCTTCCCGTACATCTTCCGCGGCGCGCTCGATTGCGGCGCCACGAAGATCACGGAGGAAATGAAGCTGGCGTGCGTGAAGGCCATCGCCGAGCTGGCCGAAGCCGAACTGAACGATGCCGTTGCCGCGGCCTACGGCGGCCGCGAACTGAAGTTCGGCCCCGACTACATCATCCCGACGCCGTTCGACCAGCGCCTGATCGAGAAGATCGCGCCGGCAGTGGCCAAGGCTGCGGAAGAGTCGGGCGTGGCCACGCGTCCGATCAAGGACCTGGAAGCCTACCGCCAGCAGCTGTCCAGCTACGTGTACCACACCGGCCTGATCATGAAGCCGGTGTTCTCGGCCGCCAAGGCCGCGCCGAAGCGCGTGGCCTACGCCGAGGGCGAGGAAGAGCGCGTGCTGCGCGCCGTGCAGGGTGTGGTGGACGAAGGCCTGGCCCGTCCGATCCTGATCGGCCGCCCGCACGTGATCCAGATGCGCATCGAGAAGGCCGGCCTGCGCCTGCGCGCCGGTGCCGACTTCGAACTGATCAACCCGGAAGACGATCCGCGCTACCGCGCCTATCACGAGGAATACCACGCGCTGCGTGGCCGTGATGGCGTGACGCCGGACATGGCCAAGGTGGCGCTGCGCCGCTCCAACACGCTGATCGGCACGATGCTGATGCACATGGGCGATGCCGACGCGCTGCTGTGCGGCACGGTCGGCCGCTTCGAGGCTCATCTCGAACACGTGCGTGACGTGATCGGCCTGGCGCCGGACGCCAAGGTCTTCGCCGCGATGAACGCGCTGATGCTGGAAAAACATACGCTGTTCATCACCGACACGTTCGTCAACGATGATCCGAGCGCCGAGGAACTGGCCGCGATCGCGCAACTGGCGGCCAAGGAAATCGGCCGCTTCGGGCTGCATCCGAAGGTGGCCATGATGTCGCACTCGATGTTCGGTTCGTCGAACCGTCCGTCGGCGCGCAAGATGCGCGACGCGGCGGAGATCCTGGCCCGCGTGGCACCGGAGCTCGAAGTGGAAGGCGAAATGCAGGGCGACGCCGCGCTGGATGAAGACGTGCGCCGCCACTTCCTGCCGGGCACCAAGCTGGCCGGCAGCGCCAACCTGCTGGTCATGCCGACGCTGGATTCGGCCAACATCGCGTTCAACCTGCTCAAGATGACGGGCGGCCAGGGCGTGACGGTGGGCCCGATCCTGCTGGGCGCCGCCAAGCCGGTTCACATCCTGAATCCGCAGGCCACCACCCGCCGCATCGTCAACATGACGGCCGTGGCGGTTGCGGAGGCTGGCGCGATCCGCTAAGCACCTGCATTCTGATCTGAGAGTTTTGCAGATCTGATGGTCTTAAAAGGAAACCGGGCCGCGAGAGTCTCTCGGGGCCCGGTTTTTTTTGTCGGTGCGCTGGCACGTCTGCCGGGGTGTCAGCGCGTCGGCGGGTCAGTACGCACGGGTGGCGTGTGCCCAGCCAAGAAGACCTTGGCTATTGCAGCACGTTGTACTGCTCCCGCATCACCACGATGATCGAACGGGCCGCGGCCATCTGCTGTGCCAAATCGTCGAAGGTGTCCTGGCGAAAATCGACCTCAGCACTCCAGTTGCAACCCGTGTGGTCCGGCGAATGCACGCGCATCGCATGCAACTCCACCTCGCCGCATTCGGGGTTGTTGTCCAGGCACTGGCTCAGGATGGCCATCAGTTCCGATCGGGATTTCACATAGCGCCGCATGCGTCACCTCACTCGTCCTGGTTTACGTGGTCCGGCACACAGTCCGGAAGACCAATCTAGGTAGAACAGGGGGGCGCCGCCAATTGAATCGCGCTATGGAGCAATGGCTTCCGATCCTGCTGCATTTGCGCAAGATCGCGCTGCGGCGCAGCATTGTGGCGCAACGGTGACTGCCGCGCGCAAGAAAAAAGCCTGCCGCGCGGGCAGGCTTCAGTGCTGCGGGTGTAGCCGACTGCCGTGATCAGAAGCGGTGGCGGACGCCGACGCCGAAGGTGTCGCCGTGCTCTACGCCCGTGACCTTGTCGTAGTAGTACGCGGCGTACACGTCGGTGCGCTTCGACAGGTTGTAGTCGTAGGCCACGCCGAACGTGTTGCGCTTGATGCTGGTCACTTCGTTCAGCACGCGGCCGAACGTGTACGACGCCAGCACGTTACCCGCGCCGACGGGCACCGACACACCGGCCTGGCCGTCGATGTGCTTGATGTCGCCCGTGGTGCTGGTCGTGAAGTTCGTCTTGATGTACTGGCCTTGCAGGTACGCTTTCACGAACTTGAAGTCGTACGTCACGCCAGCCTGGACGGCCGACTGCTTGTCGAGGTTGGCCAGCGCCGGGTTCTGCGGGTCGAACGGTGCAACGTCGAACTTGACCTGCTGGAACGCCACCGTGGCGGCGAAGTTGCCCGAGAAGTAGGTCAGGTTGCCGCCCCACTTGTTCTTGCTGTTGCTGCCAGCCGACTCGCCCATGCCGTAGATCAGGTTGGCGGTCAGGCCGCCGAAGGTCGGCGTCGAGTAGACCAGCGAGTTGTTCCAGCCCGAGTCACCGATGATGCCCGGATCGTACAGGCCCGTGCCCGGCGTACCGAAGTACGTATGGAAGATCATCGGGCTGAAGGTGTACGAGTCCACCAGCGGGTTGAACAGGATGGTCGACACGAAGTACGGCGTCGTGTTGCGGCCCAGCTTCAGCGTGCCGTACTTGTCGTTCGTCAGGCCGACGAACGCGTTGCGGCTGAACATCGAGTCGCCGGTGAAGCGGCCCGTGCTGCCGGTGTCCGGGCGGAAAAAGCCGTTCAGGTCGAAGATGGCCTTCGTGCCCATGCCCAGGTCCTCGGTACCCTTGATGCCCCAGTACGAGGTTTGCATGCCACCGGAATTGACAACGTAGGCACGGTCGCCCGAGCCCGGTGCCTTGACACCTCCGACAAAAGCGTCGGCCATGCCGTACAGCGTCACGCTGGACTGGGCCATGGCTGCGCCGGAGAAAAGGGTGGCCGCGATTGCCGCCAGCTTGATAGCCGGCTTGTACTGCTTCGTCATGTAAGACCTCCGTGGTTGTGATGCTGCTCAGAACGTTTTCTTGTGTGCCGGGACCCTGGCGGGGTCTTCTTCTGCTTTGTCTCTCGGCCGCGCACGGTGTCTGCCAGTAGCAGTGGCACCGGCGCGGCCGGAGACTTTTTTTACAGCGATGCTGCGTCGCTGAACGTTCCTGAATTTCTCTCTCTTTACTGCCGTGGATTTTTTTTCAGGCGGATACTAAGTCGTTCAGGCGGAACTGCGCAATGCGATGAATCTGGTTGATGCATGTTTGCAACTCCACGGCCGGCTCGTTTTCGATACGTCTTGCAAAAGCGTCGATGATCCCGTGCCGGTCGTAGCCGCGCACGGCCAGGATGAACGGGAAGCCGAACTTGCGGTTGTAGGCCGCGTTCAGGTCCTGCAGGCGCTGGAATTCCTCGGCCGTGCACTGATCCAGGCCGGCTCCGGCCTGCTCCCGCGTGGATTCGGCGGTCAGCTCGCCGCGGACGGCGGCGCGGCCGGCCAGCTCCGGGTGGGCGCGCACCAGCTTGATCTGGGCCTCCTGGCCCGCCGCGTCAACGGCGCCGCGCAGCGCGGCAGCCAGTTCGGCCACGTTGGCAAACGGGCGCTGCTTCGCGGCCGCTTCGGCAAACCACGGCGAGTGTTCGTAGATGCCGCCGAGTACCTGGATGAACTCGGCCTCGGGCATCGCATTCAGCTGGGTGATGGTGTAGGGGTTCGGGCTCATGCCTGGCTCCGGTACGGGTGGGTGTCGATCCAGTGGCGCGCGATGTCCACGCGCCGGCAGATCCATACCTTGTCGTGCGATTGCACGTAGTCCAGGAACCGCTGCAGCGCGCGGAAACGTCCCGGGCGGCCCAGCAGGCGGCAGTGCATGCCCACCGACAGCATCTTCGGCTGATCGAGCCCGCGCGGATCGCCTTCGGCGTACAGCACGTCGAACGCGTCCTTCAGGTACTGGAAGAACTGCTCGCCCGTGTTGAAGCCCTGCGGCGTGGCAAAGCGCATGTCATTGGAGTCGAGGGTGTATGGCACCACCAGGTGCGGCTTCTTGTCGCCGCCGGTGACTTCCACCTCGGTCCAGAAGGGCAGGTCGTCGCCGTAATAGTCGGCGTCGTACAGCAAGCCGCCGTGTTCGACCACCAGCTTGCGCGTGTTGGGACTGTCGCGGCCGGTGTACCAGCCCAGCGGCATGTCGCCGGTCAGTTCCTTGATGATCTGCATGCCGATACGCATGTGCTCGCGTTCGGTAGCCTCGTCGATGTTCTGGTAGTGGATCCAGCGCCAGCCGTGGCAGGCGATCTCGTGGCCCAGTTCCACGAAGGCGCGCGTCAGTTCAGGATGACGCTGCAGGGCCATCGACACGCCAAAGATGGTCAGCGGCAGCTTGCGTTGCTCGAACTCGCGCAGGATGCGCCAGACGCCGGCGCGCGAACCATATTCGTAGATGCCTTCCATGCTCATGTGCCGGGCGGGGTAAGCCGCGGCACCGACGATCTCGGACAGGAACTGCTCCGACGCGGCGTCGCCGTGCAGCACGCAGTTCTCGCCGCCTTCTTCGTAATTGAGCACGAACTGCAGCGCGATACGCGCACCGCCCGGCCAGCGGGCGTGCGGTGGCTGGGCGCCATAGCCGATGAGATCGCGTGGATAGTTATCGTGTGTCATCTCGTTGTGTCTGCTTCAGGAGAGAAATCCAAACTGCTGCCCCCGACCCGCTATTCGGGCGAGGGCGTGGCCGGAACCTGGAGCGCACTGGCTTACGCAAAGCGCGTGCCAGATTTCCGGCGAAAGACTTGACAACCGTGCGCAACGTGTCGTGGATTGTCCGTTCGCAATTGTCGAGTCCGATTGTCGAGCGTCGATTGTTCGTCGTTGGCGTGTGGCGTTACTCCGTGCCGTGGGTGTTCGCGGCGGCGTTGCGCATGGCTTCCTCGGCCGACTGGATGCCGTTGAAGAACAGGTTCAGCGCCACGGCCACGATGGTGCCCAGCACGATGCCGCTGTGCGTGAACGGGTCGGTCCACTTGGGCAGGTACTGGAACAGCGTGGGCGACAGGGTCGGGATCATGCCGAAGCCGATCGAGATCGCCACGATGAACAGGTTGTGGCGGTTGCGGTTGAAATCGCACCCGCCCAGCATGCGGATGCCGGTGGCCGCCACCATGCCGAACATCACGATGCCGGCACCGCCCAGCACGAACTGCGGCACCGAGGCCACCACATGCGCCATCTTCGGGAACAGGCCGAACGCGATCAGGATCAGGCCGCCGGCCGCCGCCACGTAGCGCGAGCGCACGCCGGTCACCGTGACCAGGCCCACGTTCTGCGAGAACGACGTGTACGGGAACGTGTTGAATACCCCGCCGATCACCGTGCCCAGGCCGTCGGCGCGCAGGCCGGCCGTCAGGTCCTTCGTGCTCAGCTTGCGGCCGGTGATGTCGGACAAGGCGAGGAACATGCCGGTCGATTCGACCAGCGTGATCAGCATGACGATGCACATCGACAGCACGGCGGTAAGCTGGAACGTCGGCATGCCGAAGTGCAGCGGCGTGATGACGGCCACGAAGCTGGCGTCATGGAGCCCGTCGAACGACACCTTGCCGAACGCCATGGACACGAAGGTGCCGATGATGATGCCGAGCAGCACCGCGCAGTTGGCGACCAGACCGCGGCCATAGCGGGTGAGCGCCAGGATGACCAGCAGCGTCAGGCCGGCGATGGCCAGGTTGCCCAGGTCGCCATACGCGAGGTTCGGCACGTCCTTGACCACGCCGTCGATCACCGCGCGCGTGGTGGGCTGGCCGCCCCCCGCCCAGTTGATGCCCACGCGCATCAGCGACACGCCGATCAGCGTGATCACCGTGCCCGTGACCACGGGCGGGAAGAGTCCGAGCATGCGGCCCATCATCGGCGCAATCAGTATGCCGAACACCCCGGAAGCGATCACCGCGCCGTAGATGCCCAGCAGGCCGACGTTGGGATCGTTGCCGATGGCGATCATCGGCGCCACCGACGCAAACGTGACGCCCATCATCACCGGCATGCGGATACCGAATTTCCAGAAGCCGATGGCCTGGATCAGCGTGGCCAGGCCGGCCGCGAAGAGATCGGCATTGATCAGGAAGGCCAGCTGGTCCTTCGGGAGCTTGAGCGCACCGCCGACGATGAGGGGAACGGCAACCGTGCCGGCATACATCACCAGCACGTGCTGCAGGCCCAGCGCCAGCAACCGCCCGGAGGGCAGCCGCTCGTTTGTCAGATCCGTGGGGACCGTGGTGCTTGCGGAATTCATGGGTGTGTGTCTCCTCTCCTTTGGTTTCGATGGGAACGCACGCCGGGTTCCACCCTTGACCGCCTTGTCGTCGCGTCTTGTCGAGGGCGTTTGTTGGCGGTTCTTGTCCGGTTTCAGTCGCGCCTCTGGCGGGCTTGATCAGCGACGGAAAGCCGGCGGGATGGCATCGGCAACAGGGGGTCTCTGTTGCCCGGCGGCGGGAACATCGTGCTAGGTGGAGCGGCCCAGCACGGTGCGAAGATCGAAGTTGCCGGGTTCGTCCGGTTGCACGCGGTCGGCGCAGGCGCCAAGGTGGTGCGCCATGCGCGACTGGGCCAGTGCGGCATCGCCCTGTTCCAGTGCGTCGAGAATGTCGTCGTGCTCGTCGAACGAGCAGGCGTTGTGGCCGGGGGCTTCGACGCTGGCAATCATCAGCGTGGTGCGCGACACCAGCCGGCGCATCATCGTCACCAGCAGTTCGTTGCCGGAAAGGTCGGCCAGTGCGGTATGGAATTCGGCGGACAGACGGATCCAGGTGGGACGCTCGTGGGTCAGGAAGGCCTGGCGTTCGTCGTTGACCATCTTGCGCAGCGGGGCGATCACGGTGCGCACGTTCGGCATGGCGGCCAGCTTTTCCAGCACCGCGCGTTCCAGCATCTGGCGCAGTTCGAACATGTCATGGGCCTCGTCGGTGGACGGGCTCGCGATGAACGCGCCGCGATTCGGCTCCAGATCGACCATGCCGTCGGCGGCCAGGCGCGACAGCACCTTGCGCACCGTGTGACGTGCGGTGGCATAGATTTCGCAAAGCGAATGCTCGGTCAGCTTCGTCCGGGGCGGCAGCCGGTGCTCCATGATCGCGTCGTAGATCTCGTGATACATGCGCTCTTCCACCGACCCCTTGCGGGCGGGCTTGTTATCGGTGGACGCGGGCAGGGCGTCGGCGGCGGCAATCAGCTTGAGATTCTTGGACATGCTGGGCACTCGTGGAAGCGGGACAGGCAATGGTCAGCGATCGTAGCGAGCCGTTCACGCATCAACATCAAGGGTCTTGATATCGATCATTTGGCTTCGCCGATCTAAAAATTGTTGACAATTATTTGGATATGCAAGCACCATTGTCAACAAAACCGACCAAGGTTTTCGACAACTACGGGTATTTACCGAGTTGTCATCAGGATAGGGCGGGCGCATTGTCGCCTCGCACCAATCCAGCGCCGGGATGCGTTGAAACACGTACCGAGCGGGCACCATTTCCCACAAATGGTGCTAGTGAAGGCAGCGGCGCCCCTCACAACCCACACTCCAAAGGAAGAACAGGATGGGACGCTTGACCACTCACGTTCTCGACACTGCCGCCGGTACGCCCGGTGCCGGCATGTCGGTTACCCTGCATAAAATTGTCGACAATCGTCGCGAGACCCTGAAGTCGATCCAGACCAACCACGACGGCCGTGCCGACCAGCCCCTGCTGGAAGGCGCCGACCTGCAGCCCGGGGTCTACGAACTCGATTTTGGCGCTGGCGCCTACTTCCGTGCCCAGGGCGTGAAGCTGCCCGAGCCGGCATTCCTTGATGTGGTGACGCTGCGTTTCGGCATTGCCGACACGAACGCGCACTACCACGTGCCCCTGCTGGTGTCGCCGTGGTCGTATTCGACCTACCGCGGCAGCTGAGTCAAGGCGGACGGGAACAAGGAGACAAGTCATGGAAGGCTACATTCTCGACTGGGCCAATCTGCTGTTGCGCTGGCTGCACGTCATCACGGCAATCGCCTGGATCGGTTCGTCGTTCTACTTCGTCTGGCTCGACAACAGCCTGACGCGCCCCACCGATGCGGGCCTGAAGGACAAGGGCGTGGACGGCGAGTTGTGGGCCGTGCACGGTGGCGGCTTCTACAATCCGCAGAAGTACCTGACCGCGCCCAAGTCGCTGCCCGAGAACCTGCACTGGTTCTACTGGGAGTCGTATTCCACGTGGATGAGCGGCTTTGCGCTGCTGGTGGTACTGTACCTGTTCAACGCCAGCACGTTCCTGATCGACAAGAACGTCTACGACATGTCGCCCGGCGCAGCCGTCGGCTTTGCCGTGACGTACCTGATCGTCGGCTGGGTGGTCTATGACGCGATCTGCCGCATCTTCGGCAAGAGCGACCGGACCGTGGGCATTCTGGTGGCGGTGTACGTGGCCGTGGCAGCCTTCGCGGCGTGCCATATCTTCTCGGGCCGCGCGGCATTCCTGCTGACCGGCGCGATGATCGCCACGATCATGAGCGCGAACGTGCTGTTCTGGATCATCCCGGGCCAGCGCAAGGTGGTGGCGGCCCTGAAGGCCGGCCAGCCGGTGGACCCGATCCACGGCAAGCGCGGCAAGCAGCGCAGCGTGCACAACACCTACTTCACGCTGCCGGTTCTGTTCGCGATGTTGTCGAACCACTACAGCATGACGTATGCGGCCAAGAACAACTGGCTGGTGCTGATCCTGGTCATGCTGGCCGGTGTGCTGATCCGTCAGTTCTTCATTTTGAAGCACAAGGGCAAGATCAACTTCGCGTGGCCGACGGCCGGTGTGGCGTGCCTGGGCCTGGTGGCATTCCTGATCGCTCCGCAGCCGCGCCAGCAAGTGGCCAAAGGCGCCGACGGCGACGCCGCTGCCACGGCCGTGAGCTTCGTGAAGGTTCAGGAAATCATGAACACGCGCTGCGTGCAGTGCCACGCCGAGCAGCCGAAGATGATGCCGACGGCCGCCAAGGGTATCAAGCTCGACAGCGTCGACGGTATCAAGTCGCACGCCCAGCTGATCTACCAGCAGGCCGTGCAGCAGAAGGCCATGCCGCTGGGCAACGTGACCCAGATTACGGACGACGAACGCGCGCTGCTGGGCCAGTGGTTCGAGGGCGGCGCCAAGACGACCAACTGATTTTGACCGGGCATCGGTGATCGACGGTCCGGAGGCTGCGCAGTCGGCAGCCGGCTGTACCGGACCGGCGAGGGTTTGAGCGGGGCTTCGGCCCCGTTTTTTTATGTCTGCTGCCGATGGGCGTCAGCCGCCCACGTTGAACAGCGCCAGCAGGCCGAGCACCAGGAAGATCGCCGCGGCAATCTTGTGCACCAGCGCGATCGGCATCTTGTTGGCGAAGCGGTCGCCCAGCAGCACGGCCGGCGCGTTGGCCAGCATCATGCCGAACGTCGTGCCAGCCACCACAGCCAGCACTTCACCATGGAAGCGCGCCGCCAGGGCCACCGTGGCGATCTGCGTCTTGTCGCCCATCTCGGCGAAGAAGAACGCCACGATCGTCGTGCCCAGGATGCCCAGCGCGCCCTTGACCGGCTTGGCTTCCTCGGCGTCGTCGAGCTTGTCCGGAATCAGCATCCAGCCTGCCATCGCAATAAAGCCAAGGCCAAGGATCCAGCGCAGCAGGTTGGCGCCCAGCATGCCGGTGATCCAGCCGCCCAGCGCGCCGGCAAAGCCGTGGTTGACCAGCGTGGCGATCAGGATGCCGAGAATGATGGGAAGGGGCTTGCGATACCGTGCGGCCAGCACGAGCGACAGCAGCTGCGTCTTGTCGCCCATTTCGGCGAGCGCGACGATACCTGTGGAGACGAGGAACGATTCCATTTTTATTGGTGCATGAACCGGGCCGCAAACGCATCTCGCGAGATGCCAATGACACACACCTTTCCCGGCCCGGCCAGAAAGGTATGGTCATCGGTCTCGCCAGGCGTCGGACACAAGGTCCTTGGCTGCGCACGCCATAACCGCCTGCCATGTCGGCATTTGGTCAAGTCTGTTGACGTACGCCCCTGTCTTCCGGGTGCCGCATTGCGCGGCGCGGTGAGATCAGGGCGGCTACTCCCCAATGGAAGCCCGCATTGTAGCCAGACCGATGGATGATGTCCATCAATCTGGCTTTTTTACGATACTTTGCGAATGATTCTCAGGTCGGGACCGGGCTGTTCTCGCTGGTCTGCCGACCGCGGAAATCGGTCCAGCACAGCGCCTTGAAGTCGTAGAGCTTGCAGCGTCGCGCGGTCTGGAAGTACCAGCGCCACGAGAAGTTTTCGATGATGATGCGTCCCGGCAGCGCGTGCTCGAGCAGCGCCTGGGCGCGCTTGAGCTGGTACAGCGGCACGCTCATGTCCACGTGGTGTGCCGTGTGCTCCATGATGTGATGCAGTGCCGCGCCAATCCCCATGCCGAAGCGCAGATGCACGGTTGTCGACACGAACGGCTGGGCCTTGGCCCACATCGGCTTGGTGTCGTACCAGGCCACGCTCGTATGCGTGTGGTGCACATAGAGCACGAAGCCGACCGTGGTGTTCCAGACCAGGAAGGGCAGCACGAAGCCGGTGCCGATCATCAGCAGCACGGACTGGTCCGTGGCAATGGCCAGCCACGCCAGCGCGCCGATCCACAGCGCGCCGAAGGCCGCGACGAGCGCGCAGTCCCACATGAAGATCGCGCGGCGCGTGGCCATCTGGCGCTTGCTCGGGAAGAACAGCTTGAACCACCAGATTTCGATCAGGTAGTACAGCCCGGCGCCGAAGCCGTTGCGGTAGATGCGTTCCATCACGCGGCGACGGCGCGGCAGCGCGCGGAATTCCTCCAGCGAGTAGGGCGCCCAGACGAAGTCGAAGCCCTTCAGGTTCGTGTAGCCGTGATGCACCACGTTATGGCCCACTTCCCACAGGCTGTATGGCGTCAGCGACGGCAGGAAGGTCAGCCGGCCCAGCCATTTGTTCAGGCCGCGGTGGTCGGTCAGGCTCTGGTGGCAGGCATCGTGGCCGATGATGAACAGCCGCGCGATGATCAGGCCGGCCAGCACGCCCAGGCCCACCTTGGCCCACCATGCCGACAGCAGCACCACGCCGGCCAGCACGGCCGCGAACAGCGCGTAGTCGAACGCGAACAGGCACAGCGCGCGCGACGTGCTGCGCCGGCCCAGCGGGATCAGCCAGCTGCGGATGGTCTTGCGATTGGGAAATGGTGCCTCGAAGGCGATCGGTTCCGGCAGGGGAACGTTGCCGGAAGGGCGGGTCTGTCGGGAGGGGCCGGGGGCGGCCGCCGTACCGATGTCTTGGGCATCGGCAGGGGAAATCGTGTCGGATCGGGCAGTCATCGATGGTCCAGCGAGTCGGAATGCGGTGGCGCTCAGTCTTCGAGGGCGCACGGATGCGACAGGCTAGAAGGGTTTGATGACGGTTGTGTTGATTCCGGTCAATACAAGACCTTTAAAAGGGGCTTTTCGTTCGCATGCGACCGGAAAGCCCCTTGTCGAAGTGGCGAACCGTCGTCAGGCTGCCAGCGGCGCATCGGCCGAAGCCTGCTCGCCCATGATGTAGACGCTGTCGATCACGCGGTCGTCGCCCAGCATCGCAAACGCGAACAGTTGCTCCTCCAGCGATGCCGAGCGATGGCTGCGGCGCGCGATCAGCGGCGTGGCCTCGGGGTCCAGCACCACGAAGTCGGCCTCGCAGCCCGGCTCGAAGCTGCCGATACGGTCCTGCCAGCCCAGCGCCTCGGCGGCGGCGCGCGTGGCCAGGTAGAACATGCGCAGCGCGGTCAGGTGATAGCCGCCCATGCGGGCGACCTTGTGGGCCGCATTCATCGTGCGGAACATCGAGAACGACGTGCCCCCGCCCACGTCTGTGGCCAGCGTCACGTTCAGGCGATTGGCGTCGGACTGGTGGAAGTCATAGAACCCGCTGCCCAGGAACAGGTTCGACGTGGGACAGTGCGCCACGGCCGCGCCGCTGTCGGCCAGCCGGCGGCGGTCCTCGGGGTCCAGGTAGATCGCGTGGCCGTAGAACGCGCCCGGACGCAGCAGGTTGTAACTGTCGTAGACGTCCAGGTAGCTGCGCGCGTCGGGAAACAGCTCGCCCACCCATTTCACCTCGTCGCGGTTCTCGGCCACGTGCGTCTGGATAAACACGTCGTGGTGGGCGCGGGCCAGCTCGCCGCAGGCGGCCAGCTGCGCTTCGGTCGATGTCGGCGCAAAGCGGGGCGTGATGGCGTAGGCCAGGCGGTCCTTGCCGTGCCACTTCGAGATCAGGTCAGCCGATTCGCGCGCGCCGGACTCGGCGGTGTCGCGCAGGAAGTCGGGGCAGTTGCGATCCATCAGCACCTTGCCCGTGATCATGCGCATGTTGCGCGCCTGGCTGGCCGCGAACAGGCCGTCGGCCGAGGCGGCGTGCACGGTGCTCCAGACCATGGCCGTGGTGGTGCCGTTGCGCAGTAGTTCGTCGGTGAAGAAGTCGGCCACGCCGCGCGCATAGGCGGCGTCGCTGAAGCGGCGTTCCTCGGGGAACGTGTAGGTGTCGAGCCAGTGCAGCAGGCCCGGCGACGGCGACGCGATGATGTCGGTCTGCGGATAGTGGATGTGCGTGTCGATGAAGCCCGGCACGATCAGCTTGCCGCGATGGTCGATCACCTCGGCACCGGCAGGCATCTCGCCCGCCAGGCTGTCGTACGATCCGACGGCGGCAACGCGGCCGGCCGTCACGATCAGCAGGCCGTCTTCCCAATACTGATAGGCATCGTCATGAAACTGCGGGTCGCGCAGAAAATGAAGGATGCGGCCGCGGATGGCGCGGGTGACGGCACCATGGGTGCCGGAGGCGGGGGAAGTCGTCGTCATCGTCTTGTCTCGGGGCGGCCGGCGCCCCGCCCGTGCCTGTCTGGCAGCGGGCGCGGCATCCGGCGTTCTGGGTATGCGCCCGCTCAGCTTGTGGAAGTCACGTGGGCCGTCGCGGGCGGGGTCATGGGCGCGGCCGACCAGAAATGGTCGACCTCCGCCAGGAATTCGGCCTTCTGCACGGCAGGCAGGAAGGCCGCTTCAAAACTGTTGCGCGCCAGCTTGTGGGCATCCGCGGCATCCAGCGGCAGCGCGTCGAACGTGGCTTCCCAGTTGGCGTTCATGTAGCCGCCAAAGTAGGCCGGATCGTCCGAGTGCAGCGTGACGGCCACGCCGGCATCGAGCAGCTGCTTGAGCGAATGGTCGCGCAGGTCCGGATACACCTTCAGCTTCTGGTTCGACAGCGGGCACACGGTCAGCGCAATGCGTTCGCGCGCCAGCCGCGCCACCAGCGCGGCGTCGTCGATGGCACGCACGCCATGGTCGATGCGCTCCACCTTGAGGATGTCCAGCGCGTCGGTCACGTACTGAGCCGGGCCTTCCTCGCCGGCGTGCGCCACCAGGTGCAGGCCCAGCGTCTTCGCCTTGGCGAACACGCGCGCGAACTTCTCGGGCGGGTTGCCGCGTTCGGACGAATCCAGGCCCACGCCGACAAAGCGGTCGCGGTAGGGCAATGCGGCCTCCAGCGTGGCAAACGCGTCTTCCTCCGAGAGGTGGCGCAGGAAGCACAGGATCAGGCTGCTGGAAAAATCGTATTCGGTGCGGGCCTGCGCCAGTGCGTCGGAAATGCCGTCGATCACGGTGCCGATCGGCACGCCGCGCTCGGTATGGGTCTGGGGATCGAAGAAGATCTCGGCATGGCGCACGTTGTCGGCCACGGCGCGCTTGACGTAGTCCATCGTCATGTCGAAGAAATCTTCCTCGGTCAGCAGCACGCTGGCGCCGGCGTAGTAGATGTCCAGGAACGATTGCAGGTCGGTGAACGCGTAGGCCGCGCGCAACGCCTCCACGTCGGGGTAGGCCAGCTTGACGTGGTTGCGCTGGGCCAGCCGGAAGATCAGCTCGGGTTCGAGCGTGCCTTCGATATGCACATGCAGTTCGGCCTTGGGAGTACGGCGGATCTTGTCCGCCAGCGCGGCATCGATGGTCATGGGGCCTCTTTTCTATGCTGACAGCCGGATCACGGCTGTGCTGTTACGGAAGCACCGCCTCCAGCCGGTTGGCACGCAGCGCGGCGATGCGCTGCTCGCGAACCTGCAACAGCTGGGCGACGATGGCAACCGCAATCATAGCCGGAGCCTTGTCGGTGATGCCGGCCACCCCCATCGGACACGTCATTTCCGGCAGGCGTGCCGGGTCCACGCCGTGTTCCACCATGCGGTGCTCGAACCTGGCGCGCTTGGTCTTCGATCCGATCAGGCCGAAATAGGCAAAATCGGTGCGCTGGAAGATCCGCTCGCAAAGCTGCTGGTCCAGCGCGTGGCTGTGCGTCATGACGATGAAATACGCGCCGGGCGGCGCCTGGTCGACCACGGACTCGGGCGTATCGGTGGCCTCGGCCTCCACGCTGTCGGGCAGTCCGCCCGGGAACAGCGTGTCGCGTTCGTCCACCCAGTGCACGCGGCACGGCAGCGTCGACAGCACCTTGACCAGCGCATGGCCCACGTGCCCGGCGCCGAACAGCACCACGTGCATGTCGTCCGGCACCAGCGTGTCGGTCCACGTACCGTCTGCGTGCAGCACAGCCGTATGCAGCATCGCGCGGCTGGCTTCGACCGTGATGGCGCCGTCCGGCGGCACCCTGCGTTGCAGCGCGCGACCGGCCCGGAACGCGGTCTCGACGGCATCGAGCCACGCCAGGTCGGCTTCGCCCAGTACCTCGAAGGCCAGCTTCACCACGCCGCCGCAGCACTGGCCCAGGGCCGGACCCAGCGGAATGCGCTCGATACGGCGATGTGGATTGCCCCGCACATGACGGTTGGCCAGCATCGCCCGCGCGATATCCATGCCGCGCCATTCCAGATGGCCGCCGCCGATGGTGCCCACCAGGTCGGTGGCCGTGACCAGCATGCGGATGCCGGGCTCGCGCGGCGCGGAACCCTTGACGTCGACGATGGTGACCATCGCCACGGGCACGCCGGCGCGCACCCAGCGGGCGGCATCGGCGAAGCGGAACGGTTTGAGCGGGGCGTCCTGCATGGTTGTGGTCTCTCTTGCTGTCTGGCGTGCCTGGCGTCAGGCGGGTACGGCTTCAGTGCTGGCGGCCTGCGTGGCCATCACGGCCTGCACGGCTTCCACCGCATCGAGGATGGCTTCGCTGGTGGCGGGCGCGCGCAGCGGCGGGTTGACCTGGTAGTCACCCACGGCGGCAATCGCGTCGCGGATCGCGAAGAACACCGAGAACGGCAGCAGCAGCGGCGGCTCGCCCACGGCCTTCGACCGGTGGATGCTGTCCTCGACGTTGCTGTTCTGGAACAGCCGCACGTGAAAGTCTTCCGGGCAGTCGTTGATCGTCGGGATCTTGTACGTGGACGGTGCGTGCGTCATCAGCTTGCCGTTCTGGTTCCACCACAGTTCCTCGGTGGTCAGCCAGCCCATGCCCTGGATGAAAGCCCCTTCCACCTGGCCGATGTCGATGGCCGGATTCAGCGACTTGCCCGCGTCATGCAGCGCATCGGCGCGCAGCAGCTTCCATTCGCCGGTCAGCGTGTCGACGATCACCTCGGCGCACGCGGCGCCGTAGGCGTAGTAGTAGAACGGCCGGCCGTGCAGCGCCTTCTGGTCCCAGTACAGCTTGGGCGTGGTGTAGAAGCCGTCCGACCACAGCTGCACGCGCGCCACGTAGGCCTCGCGGGCCAGGTCGCCAAACGGCAGGCGCAGTTCGCCGGCGATCACCAGATCGTCGTTGAAGCGCACCGCATCGGGCTCCACGCCGGCCTTGCGGGCGGCGAAAGTGGCCAGGCGCTCGCGGATCTGCCGCGCGGCGTCCTGCGCGGCCTTGCCGTTCAGGTCGGCGCCCGTGGATGCGGCCGTCGCCGACGTGTTGGCCACCTTGCTGGTATCGGTTGCCGTCACGCGTACGCGCTCCATGCGGATACCCAGTTCGTGCGCCACCACCATCGCCACCTTGGTGTTCAGGCCCTGGCCCATTTCGGTGCCGCCGTGGTTCACCAGCACCGACCCGTCGTTGTAGACGTGCACCAGCGCGCCGGCCTGGTTGTAGTGCGCCACGTTGAACGAGATGCCGAACTTGACCGGCGTAATGGCGATGCCCTTCTTCAGCACCGGGCTCTTCGCGTTGAACTCTCGCGTGGCCGCGCGACGGGCCTGGTACCCGGACGTGGCCACGAGTTCGTCGATCAGCTCGTGGATGACGTTGTCTTCCACGGTCTGGCCATACGGCGTGACGTTGCGCTCGCCCTTGCCGTAGAAGTTGGCGCGGCGTACTTCGAGCGAATCCTTGCCCACGTTGCGCGCCACGTTGTCGAGGATGTACTCGATTGCGAACGCCCCCTGCGGGCCGCCAAAGCCGCGGAAGGCGGTATTGCTCTGCGTGTTGGTCTTGCCGCAATAGCCGTCGATCTGCACGTTCGGCAGCCAGTAGGCGTTGTCGAAGTGGCAGATGGCGCGCGTCATCACCGGGCCGGAGAGGTCGGCCGAGAAGCCGGCGCGCGACACCATTTCCACGCGCACGCCCTCGATGCGGCCATCGTCGTCATGGCCCACGTCGAAATCGAACGTGAAGTCGTGGCGCTTGCCGGTGATCATCATGTCGTCGTCGCGGTCCGGACGCAGCTTGACCGGGCACAGCAGCTTCCAGGCCGCCAGCGACGCGCAGCACGCGAACATGGCCGACTGCGATTCCTTGCCGCCAAAGCCGCCGCCCATGCGGCGGCATTCCACCAGCACCTGGTGCGCATGCCATCCCAGCATGTGGGCCACGGCGTGCTGCATCTCGGTCGGGTGCTGGGTCGAGCACCAGACGTGCATGCCGTCGTTTTCTCGTGGGGCGGCGTAGGCGATCTGGCCTTCCAGATAGAACTGTTCCTGGCCGCCTAGCTGGATCTTCGCGTGGTCGCGGTGCCGGGCGGCGTCGATGTGCCTGGCCGGTTCGCCGCGCGTCAGGTGCATCGGCGGCAGCACGTAACTGCCGGCCGCGTGCGCGGCCTCGGGCGTCAGCACCGGGGGCAGGTCTTCGTAGTCGATATCGGCCAGGCGGGCGGCGCGGCGCGCGGCGTCGTGGGACGACGCCACCACCACGAAGATCGGCTGGCCGATGAACTGCACCACGTCCTTCGCCAGGATCGGATCGTCGTGGATGATGGGGCCGCAGTCGTTGACGCCGGGAATGTCGTCCACGGTCAGCACGGCCACCACGCCGGGCGCCTTGCGCACGCGGTCCAGGTTGACGTTTTTCAGCCGTGCATGGGCCTTGGTGCTCATGCCCAGCGCGGCGTGCAGCGTGCCGGCCAGCTCGGGGATGTCGTCGGTATAGGTGGCCGTGCCGGCCACGTGCAGGTGGGCCGATTCGTGCGGGCGCGAAATGCCGACCACCGGGGTGGATTCGGCGGCCACGCTGGCGTCGAGCATGAAGGGTTCGGTTTGCTTGTTCATGGGGGCTCTCCTCAGGCGCTCACGGTTTCACCGGCGCCCACGGCGCGGACGTTGACCATGGCGGCGGGCAGCGCGCCATCACGCGTTTCCAGCCAGAAGCGATAGAGCAGGTTGGCGGCGCCACGGCTGCGGTAGGCGGCAGTGGCCCGCATATCGGTCAGCGGCGTGTAGTCCTGGCCCAGCGCGGCCATGCCGGCGCGCGCGGTGGCCTCGTTCCACGGCTGCCCGGTCAAGGCGGCCTCGGCCAGCGCGGCGCGCCTGGGCGTGGCGGCCATGCCGCCGAAGGCGATGCACGCGGCCGTGACGATGCCGTTTTCGACCGTGATGCCGAAGGCGGCGCACACGGCGGAGATGTCCTCGTCGAACCGCTTCGACAGCTTGTAGGTGCGGAAATGCTGCGGCCCCTTCACCGGCACGCGCAGCGCGGCCACGAATTCGCCTTCGGCCATGGCGGTCTTCTGGTAGGCCAGGTACAGGTCCTCCAGCGGCATCGTGCGGCGCACGTCCCCGTGCTGCAGCACCACTTCGGTGCCCAGCGCAATCAGCGCGGGCATGGAATCGCCGATGGGCGACCCGTTGGCGACGTTGCCGCCCAGGGTGCCGGCATTGCGGATCGGCAGCGACGCAAAGCGTTTCCACAGCTCTTCGAGCTCGGGATGGGCGGCATTCAGCGCGGCGTAAGCCTTCTCCAGCGTCACGGCGGCGCCAATCTCGATAAAGCCATCGCGCTCGGTGACCGTGTTCAGGTCTTCCACCTGGCCGACGTAGAGCAGGTTCCCCAGTTCGCGGAACTGCTTGGTCACCCACAGGCCGACGTCGGTGCTGCCGGCCAGGATGCGGATATTCGGCTCGGCGGCCTTGATCGCGGCGAACTCGGCGGCGGTGCGCGGTGCGTAGAAGTGCTGGCCGCCCGCGTGGTAATGGAACGTCTCGCCACGCTTCAGGTTGCGCAGGGTGTCGGCGATCTGCTTCGGGTTCAGGCGGCTGGCGGTCGGGGCGGGCAGGGCCATCATGCGCTGGCCGGCATCGACGATCGGGCGGTAGCCGGTGCAGCGGCACAGGTTGCCGGTCAGTGCATCGCAGATGTCCTGGCGCGCGGGCGGTTCGCCGCCGGGCGTGTGCTGCTGGTAGAGCGCCCACAGCGACATCACGAAGCCGGGCGTGCAGAAGCCGCACTGCGAGCCATGGCACTCGACCATCGCTTCCTGCACCGGGTGCAGGGCGCCGTCGGCCTGGCGCAGGTCTTCGACCGTGATGAGGGCCTTGCCATCGAGCGTGGGCAGGAACTGGATGCAGGCGTTGACCGCCTTGAATTCGACGTTGCCGTCGGCCTGCAGGTCGCCGATCACCACGGTGCAGGCACCGCAGTCGCCTTCGGCGCAGCCTTCCTTGGTGCCCGTGCAGCGCACGTCTTCACGCAGGTACTGCAGCACGGTACGGGTTACGGGGGCGTCGGATACTTCCTGGACCTGGCCGCGGTGGAAAAAGCGGATGGTTTGCGTCTCCATGGTCTTCTCTCTTTCGGGGATGGCTGCAAACATAGCATCAGGCCTTTTCCTGCAATATTTGGCCCATGTGATATGCCCCATCAAGGCGCGTGCCGGTGGGCGGCCCGTGCCCGCCATCGCTGCCCCGGGGCGGCCTGGCGCCGATCTACGGGTCTACCCGTAGTGCATCGGGACGAATGACCGGATTTGACCGCATCCCCGGTGGCTGTCTTACACTATGCGCCGTTCCCTTCCCCCACGCCACCCACGCCCGCCATAAGAGCCAGGTGGCACCTGCCATGCACGGACGCGACCATCTCGATACCTATTTGCTGCGGGTACTGCACACCCTGCTGACCGAGCAGAGCGTGACCCGCACCGCCGTCCGCCTGGGCCAGTCGCAGCCGGCCATCAGCAACACGCTCAAGCGGCTGCGCGAAATCACCGGAGACGCCATCCTGGTGCGCGGCAAGAGCGGCATGGTGCCAACCGAGCGCGGCCGCGAACTGCTGCTGCTGGCCGAGCAGAGCCTGGCGGCGATGGATCGCATCGCCCGTCCGCCGCAGCAGTTCGATCCGGCCACCACCACGCGGACGTTCCACCTGGGCGCGCCCGACTACCTGGACGCGTTCTTTCTGCCCAATATCGTCGAGCGCGTGCGCCGCCTGGCGCCGGGCGCCAAGCTGTTCGTGCATCCGATGACGCAGTCCACGGATTTCCTGGACGCGCTGGAGCAGGGCCACCTGGACATCGTGGTCGGCAACTGGCTGTCGCCGCCCGAGCACCTGCACATCTCGCCGCTGTTCGACGACGAGGTGGTCTGCATGCTGGGCGCCCAGCACCCGCTGGCCCGCCATGGCCTGACCCTGCGCCACTACCTGGAAATGCCGCATCTGGCGCCCGCGCCGTATGCGTCGATGCAGCGCAGCATGATCGACCAGGCGCTGGCCGAGCAGGGCTACAAGCGCAATATCCAGGTCACCCTGCCGTATTTCGGCCTGGTGCCCTACGTGCTGATGAAGACCGACATGGTATTCACCACGGGCCGTCAGTTTGCCGCCCACTACGCGCAGTACCTGCCCATCCGCATGGTGCCGTCGCCGGTGACGTTCCCGCGCATGCGCTTCTACCAGCTCTGGCACGAACGCTGCCATGCCGCCCCGGACGTGATGTGGCTGCGCCGCATGATCGCCGAAGTCGCGTCCGACCTGCCTCAGCTTCCCCGCCTGGAATCCGCACCGGCCAGCCAGGCCTGACCGATGTGCCTTGCGCTGTACTTGCGCCGCCCTCCGTCCCGATGCCCCGGTAGGCCCCCTGACCGCGGCTGGCGTTACACTCACCGGACGTTGAACGCGCGCTCGGTCGCGAGGAGCTTCCATGCTGGAAACCGCTGCGCTGGCTGCGGGCATGTCCTGGGCCAGTGGCCTGCGCCTGTACCTGGCCGTGCTGACGGCGGGCGTGCTCGCCCGCCTGGGCTGGCTTGACCTGCCATCGGGGCTGCAGGTGCTGTCGTCGTGGTGGGTGATTGGTGTGGCCGCGGCGATGACGGTGGCCGAATTCGTGGCCGACAAGGTGCCCGGCTTCGACACCGTCTGGGACGGCATCCAGACCTTTATCCGCATTCCGGCCGGGGCGATCCTGGCCGCCGCCGCGTTTGGCCACATGGACCCGCAGTGGACCGTGGCGGCCGGCCTGATCGGCGGGACGCTGGCCGGCACCGCCCATGCCGCCAAGGCGGGCACGCGGGCGCTGATCAATGTGTCGCCCGAACCTTTTTCGAACTGGGTGGCCTCATTCACCGAGGATATCGGCACGGTCGGCGGGCTGTTGCTGGCGTTCTTCCTGCCGGTCGTGTTCCTGATCCTGCTGGTGCTGTTCCTGGTGCTTGCCGCGTGGCTGGTGCCCAAACTGTGGCGCGGCGCGCGACGGCTGCATGCCAGCCTGCGTGACAAGACACAGCCGGCGTCCCGGCCGCCGGCAAAGCAGCCGCCGCATCGTCCCTGAGACCCTTTTGCCAACCGTCAGCCGAACATGTCGACTGCCTCCGATCCCGTTGTTCCCCAAGCAAGGTTTTCCGCGTGGCGCCAGGCCCTGCGCATGGCGCGCCGCGACTGGCTGGCCGGCGAGCTGACGCTGCTGCTGTTCGCGCTGGTGCTGGCCGTGGCCGCGCTGACCAGCGTGGGCTTTCTGGCGGACCGCATGCGCCTGGGGCTGGAGCGCGACGCGCGGCAGATGATTGCCGCCGACGTGCTGCTGATTTCCGACCAGCCGTTCGACGCCGCCTTCAGCGACCGCGCCCGGCGCGACGGCCTGCAGGTGGCGCAGACCGTAACGTTCCCGAGCATGGCCACGGCGCGTGCCAATGGCGCGCCGGCGCAGGGCGAGGCGCCCAGCCAGCTCGGCGCGCTGAAGGCCGTGACGGACGGCTATCCGCTGCGCGGCCGGCTCAAGGTCGCGCAGACGCCCGGCGGGCCGGAATCGAACGCCGAAGGCATTCCGGCACCCGGCACGGTGTGGGTGGACGAGGCGCTGCTGACCGCCCTGAACCTGCGGGTCGGCGACGGGCTGCAGCTTGGCAGCAAGACGTTCCGTATCGACCGGATCATTACCCAGGAACTCGATCGCGGCGCCGGCTTCATGAACTTCGCGCCGCGCGTGCTGCTGCCGATGTCGGATCTGGATGCCACGAAGCTGATCGGCTGGGGTAGCCGCGTGACCTACCGCCTGCTGGTGGCGGGCCCCGATGCCGCCGGCGACGCCTATCGCAAATGGGCCACGGCCGAGATCGAACAGCGCCACCTGCGCAATACGCGCGTGGAATCGCTGGAGTCCGGGCAGCCCCAGATGCGGGCGACGCTGGACCGCGCCGAGCGGTTCCTGTCGCTGGTGGCGGTGCTGTCGTCGATGATCGCGGCGGTGGCCATTGCGATGTCCGCGCGCCGCTACATGCAGCGCCACACCGATGCGTGCGCGGTCTACAAGTGCATGGGCCTGTCGCGCGGCCAGATTCTGGCGGCATTCGGCATCGAGTTCCTGCTGCTGGGCCTGGGAGGCGCGCTCGTGGGCGTGGCGCTTGGCTACGCGGCGCACTACGGGCTGCTGATGTCGCTGGGCGGGCTGCTGCAGGTGTCGCTGCCGCATCCGTCATGGGTGCCGGCGGTGGTGGGCGTGGCGGCCGGGCTGGTGCTGCTGACCGGCTTTGCGCTGCCGCCGCTACTGGCGCTGACGCGTATCGCGCCGCTGCGCGTGTTGCGGCGCGACGTGGGCGTGCCGCCCATTTCCGCCTGGGTGGCATATGCCTTGGGTCTGGGCGCGTTCGTGGCGCTGCTGATGGTGGCGGCCCGCGATCTCAAGCTCGGGGTGACCACGGCGGGCGGATTCGCTGGCGCCGGCGTGGTATTTGCGTTGCTGGCCCTGGGGCTGCTGATGGCGCTGTCGCGCACCATGCGCGGGCGCGCCAGCTGCAGCGTGGGCTGGCGTTTTGCGCTGGCTGTGCTGGAGCGGCGCCGCGGGGTGACCGTGTTGCAGACCGTGGCGCTGGCGGTGGGGCTGATGGCCTTGCTGCTGCTGGGCATGACGCGCAACGACCTGATCGATTCCTGGCGCAACGCCACGCCGGCCGACGCACCGAACCGCTTCATCATCAATATCCAGCCCGACCAGCGCGAGCCGCTGCGCACCATGCTGGCCAGGAGCGGGGTCGATGACCTGCTGTTTCCGATGGTACGCGGCCGCCTGATCCAGATCGGCGACCGGCCGGTGCAGGCCAGCAGCTACCCCGACGGCCGCGCGCGCAACCTGGTGGAGCGCGAGTTCAACCTGTCGTACATGGACAGGATGCCCGACGGCAACGAGGTGGTGGCTGGCCAGTGGGAAGGCGGCGCGTCGGTGGAGGAAGGCATCGCCAAGACGCTGCATATCCGGCTGGGCGATACGCTGCGCTTCGACGTGGCGGGCCAGATCGTCGAGGCGCCGGTGACATCGCTGCGCAAGCTCGAATGGGGCTCCATGCGCGTCAACTTCTTCGTGATCCTCCCAGTGGCAAAGATGCAGGGGCTGCCCGAGACCTACATCACGTCGTTCTACCTGCCGCCGGCCAAGGCGGCGCTGGGCAACCAGCTGACCGCCGCGTTCCCGAACATCACGGTGGTCAACACCGACCTGATCCTGCGCCAGATCCAGAACGTGCTGGACCAGGTGATCGCGGCGGTGGAGTTCCTGTTTGTCTTCACATTGCTGGCCGGCGTGACAGTGCTCTATGCGGCACTGTCCGGTGCGCGCGACGAGCGCAAGCGCGATGCCGGCCTGCTCAAGGCGCTGGGCGCGCCGGCGTCGCTGGTGCGGCAGACCCAGTATGCGGAATTCCTGGTGGTGGGCGGGCTGGCCGGGTTCCTGGCCAGCCTGGGCGCGATCGGCGTGGGCTGGGGGCTGTCGCAGTTCGTGTTCGACTTTCCGTATCGCTTCAACGCGTGGATTGTGCCGGTCGGCGTGGTTTCTGGCATGCTGTGCGCTTTTGCCGGCGGCTGGCTCGGCTTGCGCGAGGTGCTGCGGCAGCCGGCGCTGGCCACGCTGCGCGATGTGAACTGATTGGCCATGATTACCGAACCTGCAGAACCCGAAGACAACCGCGACGACATCACCGCCTACGAACTGATTGGCGGGGAAGGGCGCGTGCGCGAGCTGGTCGACCGCTTCTACGACCTGATGGACCTGGAAGCCGAATTCGCCGGGCTGCGTGCGCTGCACCCGCCCACACTGGACGGCTCGCGCGACAAGCTGTTCTGGTTCCTGTGCGGCTGGCTGGGCGGCCCGAACTACTTTATCGAGCGATTCGGGCATCCGCGCCTGCGGGCGCGCCATCTGCCGTTCGAAATCGGCACGAGCGAGCGCGACCAGTGGATGCGCTGCATGGCGCTGGCCATGCAGGACGTGGGGCTGCCCGAGTCGCTGCAGATGCGCCTGATGCAGGCGCTGTTCCAGACCGCCGACTGGATGCGCAATGTCCAGCGGTAAGCCGTTGCCGGCGGCGGCGCAGGCCGTGCTCGCGTTCTGGTTCGGCACGCCGGGATCGCCCGAATGGGATGGGTCGCGGCGCGAGTGGTTCGCCAAGTCGGACGACTTCGATGCCAGGATCCGCGAGCAGTTCCTGCCGGTCTGGCAGGCCGCCCACGACGGCGCCGACGATGACTGGTCCGTGACGCCCGAAGGCGCCTGCGCGCGCATCGTGCTGCTGGACCAGTTCCCCCGCAACATGTTCCGCGGCGATGCGCGCAGCTTTGCCACCGATGCGCAGGCGCTGGCCGTGGCGCGGCGCATGCTGGCCGACGGTTGGGACCGGCAACTGCCGACGGCCTGGCATCGCGTGTTCTGCTATCTGCCGTTCGAGCATGCCGAGTCGCTGGCCGACCAGGATATCTCCGTGCGCGAGACCACGGCGCTGCGCCAGGACACGTCCGGCCGGGTCGATGTCGTGGAATGGGCCATCAAGCATCACGAGATCATCGCGCGCTTTGGCCGCTTCCCGCACCGGAATGCGGTGCTGGGCCGCGAGAGCAGCGCCGAAGAGCTGGCCTTCCTGAAACAGCCCGGATCGCGCTTCTAGCCGCTTCCTGTGCCGGAAACGCCGCTTGTGGCCGCGGTGCCCGGCCCGGTGTGCTTATAATCGCAATCCTGCCGTTACACAGTCTTTCCGATACCCATGGAAGCCAAACCGCAAGCCGGTCCGCGCCGTACCCGAGACCGCATCCTCGACGTGTCGCTGCGCCTGTTCAATGAACTTGGCGAGCCCAACGTCACCACCACGACGATTGCGGAAGCCATGGAAATCAGCCCTGGCAACCTGTACTACCACTTCCGCAACAAGGACGACATCATCAACTCGATCTTCGTGCGCTTCGAGCAGGAGATGGAGCGCCGCCTGAAGATGCCGGAAGACCACAAGGCCACGCTGGGGGAGAGCTGGGGCTACCTGCAGTACATGTCCGAGTTCCTGTGGAACTACCGTTTCCTGTATCGCGACATCAACGACCTGCTGGCGCGCAACCGGATGCTGGAGACCAACTTCAAGCGCATCGTGGACCAGAAGAAGCGGTTCGCGCTGGAAATCTGCCGCCAGTTCCAGGAAGACGGCGACATGGAAGCCACGCCCGAGCAGGTCGATGCGGTGTGTACCAATATTGTTGTCATTGCCACCTACTGGCTATCGTTCCAGTTCGTGCAGCATCCGCGCCAGTACAACGATCCCGAGCAGATCCGCGGCTATCTGCATGGGTCGAGCTATCACATCTTCTCCATCCTGGCGCCATACCTGCGCGGCAAGGCGCGCGAGGCGTTCGACCAGCTGGCGCGCGAGTACGCCGCGGAAAAGGCGGCGGCCGAGGCGGCCAAGGCCGAAAAGGACAAAAAGTGAAATCGGTTTGCGTGTATTGCGGTTCGAGTCCCGGCTTCCGGCCGGAGTACGCCGAAGCGGCCAAGGCATTGGGCCAGACCATGGCCGAACAGGGCCTGGCGCTGGTCTATGGCGGCGGCAAGGTGGGGTTGATGGGCATCGTGGCTGATAGCGTGCTGGGGCACGGCGGCACGGCCATCGGCGTGATTCCCGACGCGCTGATGCAGAAGGAAGTGGGTCATCGCGGTCTGACCGAATTGCACGTGGTGCGCAACATGCATGAACGCAAGCAGATGATGGCTGACCGGTCCGACGCCTTCATCGCCATGCCCGGCGGCGTGGGCACGTTCGAGGAACTGTTCGAGACGTTCACGTGGGCGCAGCTTGGCTATCACGACAAGCCGGTGGGCCTGCTCAACGTGGCCGGCTTCTACGACGGCATGCTGGCGTTCCTGCATCACGCCGTGGGCGAGGGCTTCCTGAAGCAGGTACACGCCGACATGCTGCACGTATCGACGTCGCCGCAGGACCTGCTCGGCCAGCTGGCCGCCGCGCCGCGCGTGCGCGTTGACAAGTGGCAGGAAGGTCGCGAGAAGACGTAAGCCTGAAAGACTGCCGCGATGGAAAACGCCGCCAGCGATGGCGGCGTTCTGCTTTCTGGCGAAACGACTAGCCGAACGGGCGAGTCGAAGCGGCAAGTTCAGGGGCCTAGTTCATCAGCATCCCGATCCACCGCACGACGTGCGGGCCGCCGATCGCTATCCACGTGCCGCCGCAGAGAATCAGTGCCAGCATCACCGCCGCACTGCCGAAATCCTTGGCGCGCTTGGACAGGCTGTGGCGTTCCAGCGAAATCCGGTCGATGGCCGCTTCCACGCTCGAATTGAGCAGTTCCACGATCAGCACCAGCAACAGCGTGCCCAGCAGCATCACGCGTTCGACCACGGACACCGGCAGGATGAACGCACAGGGCGTCAGGATAACGACCAGCGTCAGTTCCTGGCGAAACGCACTTTCTTCCAGGACGGCATAGCGCAGGCCCGACAGCGAGTTGATCGCCGCGTGCCAGGCGCGCGTCAGGCCACGGTTGCCCTTGTGCGGATTGTTGGCGATCGAGTAATCGGTTTCCACCTCAGCCGCCACCCGGGTGGCGGTCGACCGGTGCAGCGACGGATCGGGCGGTAGCGTGGGTTGGGGCTTGGCCATGATCGGGTGCGACGGAAGATTCCGCATGATCGGATCCGCCAGCCGCGCTGGGCAGCGGACGCAGATGCGCAAGGAACTGCTCGGATGCCGCGCGCCACGAGAATTTCTCCGCGTGGGCACGGGCGGTGGCGCGGTCGATGCGCAGCGCCTCCAGGCAGGCCTCCCGCAAGTCTTCGTGCATCACGCCGGCCGGGCTGTCGCCAAGCACGTCGATTGGACCCGTCACCGGGTATGCCGCCACGGGCAGCCCACTGGCCAGTGCTTCCAGCAGGACCAGCCCGAAGGTATCGGTCTTGCTGGGAAACACGAAGACGTCTGCCGAAGCATACACCTTCGCCAGTTCCGGCTGCTTGAGCACCCCGAGGTAGTTGGCGGTCGGATAGCGCGCCTTCAGCGTGGCCAGCGCCGGGCCATCGCCAACGACCCACCTGGAGCCGGGCAGGTCGAGCTGCAGGAACGCTTCGACGTTCTTTTCGACGGCCACGCGGCCCACGTACAGGAAGATCGGATGGGCTGTGTTTAAAACGTTCGCTCGCTGCGCGGTGAAGACGTCCAGATCCACGCCGCGCGTCCACAGCACGCCGTGCGTGATGCCGTAGTCGTGCAGGTCCTTCAGCACCACCGGGGTGGGGGCCATGACGGCACGCGCCGGGCCGTGGAACCAGCGCAGGAAGCGATAGGTCCAGGCCAGCGGCACGCCGAAGCGCGCCTGCACGTATTCCGGAAACCGCGTGTGGTAGGCGGTGGTGAAGGGCAGCTTGTGTTTCAGGGCATAGGCGCGCGCGGCCAGCCCCAGCGGGCCTTCGGTCGCGATATGCAAGGCGTCCGGCCGGAACGTGTCGATGCGGCGGCGCACCCTGGCGGCCGGCAGGATCGACAGGCGGATCTCTGGATAGGTCGGGCACGGCACCGTGCGGAATTCCAGCGGGGTGAGCAGATCCACCGTGTGACCCATGGCTTCGAGTTCGCGGCGGGTCGACTTCAGCGTGCGAACCACGCCGTTGACCTGCGGTTCCCATGCGTCGGTGACAATCATGACTCTCATTGAGGCTCCTTGGGACGGCAGCGCCGTGGTGTTGTGGGGTGGCGGGTCCGCGCCGGGCAGGCCGGGGCGGGTCGAGCGGATGGGCGCTGGCTCGCGGGCCGGGCCAGGCGGTGGCCCGGGCCCTGTCAGGCCGCGATCCCGGCGGTGCGGCGGCGCCGGCGGGTGGCTGGCACTGGCGGATCGATCAGCGTGGTCCAGTAGACGATCTTCAACTCGCCTTCCATGGTTTCCACCAGCGCCGACAGGCTTTCCACCCAGTCGCCGTCGTTGCAGTAGAGCTGGCCGTCCACCTCGCGAATCTCGGCCTTGTGGATGTGGCCGCAGACCACGCCATCGCAGCCACGGCGGCGCGCCTCGTCCACCATCGCGTGTTCGAACGAATTGATGTAGCTCACCGCATTCTTGACCTGATGCTTCAGGTACTGGGACAGCGACCAGTAGTCGAATCCGAGTCGCGCGCGTACGCGGTTGAAGTGGCGGTTCAGCGCCAGGATCATCGTGTAGAGCGAATCGCCAAGGTAGGCCAGCCATCTGGCATGCTGCACCACCCCGTCGAACAGGTCGCCATGCACGACCCACAGGCGCTTGCCGGTGGCGGTGACGTGCACGGCGTCCTCGCGCACGCTGACGTCGCCGAAGGCCAGCCCGTCGAACTGGCGGGCACCTTCGTCGTGGTTGCCAGGGATGTAGATCACCTCGGTGCCCTTGCGCGCCTTGCGCAGCAGCTTCTGCACCACGTCGTTGTGACTCTGCGGCCAGTACCAGCCACGGCGCAGTTGCCAGCCGTCGATGATGTCGCCAACCAGGTAAAGCACGTCGGAATCGTTGTGCTTGAGGAAGTCGAGCAGGTAGGTCGCCTGGCAGCCCGGCGTGCCCAGGTGGATATCGGACAGCCAGATGGCGCGGTAGCGTTGCGCAGAAGGTTCGGCAGTGGCCGGCGGGCGGTTGCCGGCGTCGGCAGGGTCGCGCGAGGGGGTGACCCGGGCAGGGGACAGATCGGCCTGCGCTGGCATGAACGCCGCGTAGGCGGCAGACATCGAGAGCGTCGTGTCAGGCTTGCCGCGCAGGCGCTGCGCAACCCTCGACAGACTCACGCGTGCAGATCGGATGGCTTGAACCATGGTGGCCCCGGTATCGGCGATGGCTGCATTGAGCCAGTGCCGCATGACGGAGCCGTGACGGAAACATGAATGTCACATGAAGGTTGCCGGCCGCGGCGCGCCGCGATGGTTAGCGGGGCGTGACGATGGCGGGGGAGGCGGGCTGCCGCTGCAGCATGGCCAGTGCCGTCAGCGTCGCCTGCACGGCACGCGGGTCGCGCAGCAGCGACACATGGCCGATGCCGTCGAGCGCCAGATGCTGTGCGCCGTCAAGCCACGACGTGCCCGGTGGGCCGGCGATGGAGTCATGCCAGCTGAAGACCGATACGATGCGCGCGCGCATCGGCGGGGTCTCGGCGGCGGCCAGCGCGGCGAGCCACGGGCTCTGCCATCGCATCTGCCGTGCATTGCGTCCACTGCCGAAGCGCGCCAGCGCACAGCCCTGATGCGGGCTGCCCAGCGTAACGATGCCCGCGCAGGGGGTGTCACCGCCAGCCTGCGCAGCCAGCGCCTGCGCGGCGCGCGCGGCCAGTCCGCCCATGCTGTGGCACACCAGTAGCGGGGCCCGGCCCGCACGCGCTTGCATCTCGCGCATGCGCGCCAGCAGTTGCGGGGCGTAGTCGTCGATGTCGCCAAGCACCGGCGTCAGGTCGATGGCTTCGCAGCGGTAGCCCGCGGCGGCCAACGCCGGCGCCATGTCGAGCCAGACCGCGTGGTTGCAGCCGTAGCCGTGTACCAGCAGTACGTGGGGGGCATCTGGAAGGGGATGTGTGGGCTGGGCAAGGCTCAGCCGTGACCGGAACGGCTGCAGCCAGTTGAACATCCGGAAGACGGCGCGGCATTCGACCAGAAAGCAGCGCAGTGCTGCGCGGGCGTCAAGACGTTGCCGGGATGGCGCTTGATCGGGAAGCGGCGGCCGGTTCCGGCGCGGGATTCCCAGACCGCCAAGCGTGGCGCCGAACGCCCAGGCGACGCTGGCGCCGAAGGTCAGCAGCACGATGGCCAGGCCTGCGGCCAGTGCCGGCATCCATGCCCAACCGTGGCCCAGTGCCAGCCAGGCCGCCAATCCGCCCGCAGCCGCCGTCTGTACCAGCACGGCGACGCGACGCAGGGCGGCGGCCGTCAGGCTCATGGCTGCTGCGGGCGCAGGTCGGTCAGGCGGGTGCCGGCCAGTCGGTCATGCAGGAACTGGCGGCGCGGATCGAGCCATGCCAGCGACATCCAGATCAGCAGCCCGACGGTCAATACGCCGATAAACGGCCACAGCGTGAGGCCCATCGCGTGCCCCACGGCGGCCGCGGGCGGCAGCCACAGCCAGGCCAGCACGTAGCGCAGCAGCGCCTTGGGCCAGCCCGGCGGCTGGCCGGCGGTCGTCTCCAGGCGGATACGCCAGGTCTGCATCGCCAGCGTCTGGCCGTTACGCTGCCAGAACCACGAGAAATAGACGCCAAGCACGATGAACATCCATACCTGATCCACGTACACGTGGTGGAGCCCAAGCTGCTGGATCAGCGGACGGGCCAGGACCGAGACGGCGCTGGCGAGCATCAGCACGCCAAACAGCAGTACGCCTTCGTAGAGCATGCAAAGCAGGCGACGGCCCAGCGTAGGGGCGCGTGGCGGCGTGGAGGGAGTCTGGACGGAGGCGGCTGGCGTGGCGACAGGCATGGCGCGTGGCGGATCGGGGGAAGCGGCCATTATGCCAAACGGCGCACAGGGGGCCATTGCCGGAATTCCGGGGATGCGGGGGCGCGGTGGATCGCTGACGTTCCGTGAGCCAATCTGGTAACGCTGCCGAAGATCGGGGTGGGCCGGGCGGCTCTGCCGAAGCGGGTGTTACGGACGCGTTTCGGTCTGGTTGAAGTCAGTGGCCGCTTCGCCCGTCACTGGCGGCGAAAGCGTCGGCGCCTGGGCGGGCGAGGCCGGCATTGCCGCAGCCGGCGCGGCCGGCGCAGGTGCCGGGGCCGCCGGGGCGGTGGCTGCCGCGCTCCCCGCCAAGGCCGGCGCCCCGGGCGCGGATGCCGGCGAGGCTTCCGGTGCACTGGCCGGCCGGCCCTGATGGTGGAGCTGCCGGCTCGTATCGGCCGGCGGACGCTTGCCCGAAGGCAGCGCGCTGACAGCACCCGGACGGCGCGGTACCTTTTCGGCGGCGGCCAGCTTCTTCTTCTGCTCTTCCGGCAGTTGCTGGTAGCGATCCCACGCTTCCGCCTTCTTTTCCGGCGGCAACTGGCGCGTGATCTGATAGTTCTCGCGGGCCAGACGGCGTTGCTGCGGCGTCATTTTGACCCACTCGGCCATCCGCTCCTGCAGGCGCTGCTGTTCCTCGGGCTTGAGCGTGGGGTACAGGTCGGCAATGCGCTGCCACTTGCGGCGGTTCAGTTCGGGGATGGTGTCCCAGAGCGGCTGCAGCGGCGCCAGAATCTGACGATGCGGCGCAGACAGTTCCTGCCAAGTGGGATGGGCGTTGATGACGGGCCGCGCTGCCGGCTGGCTGGCCGACTGCGCTTGCTGGCCCTGGGCGTGCGCCTCTTCCACCACGACATCGATCGAAAGTGCAGCCAGGGTTGCGCCGGCGGCGCAAAGCGCGGCAAGCCGGCGACGGAGTGCGTCGGTACGGGAAGGTGCGCAGGCCATCTTATTGGTCGCGGTCCCGCTTCAGGAACACGTGAAAGCCCTGGTCGGCATAGGCCGTCGGGGGCAGGTCGTCGAGCAGCATCGCGGCATCGACATCGGCCAGTTCCTCGACGCGCTTCTGCTGCTGCCAGTGGTAGATGCCCATCAGACCGGCACCCAGCGCGACCAGCGTCCACACCAGTGCGAGCTTGCGCAGCCACGCACCGGCACGGTGCAGCGGGGTGTCATCCTCGTCGTCGAAGGCGTAGCCGTGCGGTGCATTGGGCAGCACGAGCTGCGGCACGTGAGCACGCACTTCAGCCTTCTTGGCGGCCAGCGCCATGCGCCGCGCGGCGGCCAGCCGTTCGGAAATGTCCCGCGGCAGCGCCTCCGCGGAGGCATCGAGTGCCACCCGGATCTCATGGGCGAAGCGCCGTTCCTGGATATCTCGTTCGTTTCTGCTCATAGTCGGACTCCCCGCGCACGCAACGCTTGCGCCAGCGTGTGCGTGGCGCGGGAACAGTGCGTCTTGACGCTGCCTTCCGAACAGCCCATCACGGCTGCGGTTTCGGCTACGTCCATATCCTCCCAGTAACGCATCAGGAAAGCCTCGCGTTGACGCGTGGGCAATCGCTGGATTTCCTGCTCGATGATATGCATGACCTGGGCCCGCTCGACCTTGTCGGCGCTGCTTTCGGCCATCTCCGTGCCGCTTTCGGCTTCCAGGGTGTCCAGCAGATCGCTGTCGTCGCCTTCGCGGTCGTCGCGCAGGTTGGAGAACAGGGTGACCCAGGTGTTCCGCACCTTCTGGCGCCGGAACCAGTCGTGAATGGTGTTCTGCAGAATGCGCTGGAACAGGGGCGGCAGTTCGTTCGGCCCCTTGTCGCCGTACTTTTCCGCCAGCTTGATCATGGCGTCCTGCACGATGTCCAGCGCAGCTTCGTCGTCACGCACGGCGAACACGGCCTGTTTGAAGGCGCGGCGTTCGACGCTGGCGAGAAAGTCTGAGAGTTCCTTGTCGGTGGCCATGCAGGCGAAAACAGCAGTTGGGCGGTCAGGCCAGGCCGAATGTGCCGGACTCGTCCTGTGGCACCCCGGAAATGTCTGCGATCCTAACAAAAAACACCTGCCCTCTGCCACTCCTGTATTCAAGTGCAGACATGCTCGCTTGACTGCGCAACGCACGATCGCCGCGCGGATGACCTGGACCGGGGCGACCGTGCAAAAAGTTCCGTCGATACATTTACCGCGCTGGTGCATTGCAGTATCATCGACGGTTCACGACATCAGTGGTTGTCTCATCAGACCGCTTATAAGGCGGTCTCTTCATGCAGACGCGCACCGCTTGAACCCGAGCCACAAGCCCGGCAGAGAGCATCCAAACAATTTTTTGCCGAAAATTGCAAAGGACAGAAATGAACATGCCCAGCGCGGAATTCTCCCACGCAGACAGCAATTCATCCTCCGGTCGGGAAATGATCGGAGCGGAAATCCTCGTCAACGCACTTGCCGAAGAAGGCGTCGAATACGTCTGGGGCTATCCCGGCGGCGCAGTGCTCTATATCTACGACGAGCTCCACAAGCAAACGAAATTCGAACATATCCTGGTGCGCCACGAACAGGCCGCCGTGCATGCCGCTGACGGCTATGCCCGCGCGACCGGCAAGGTGGGCGTGGCACTGGTGACTTCGGGCCCGGGCGTCACCAACGCCGTGACCGGCATCGCCACCGCCTACCTCGATTCGATCCCGATGGTGGTGATCACCGGCAACGTGCCGACCCACGCCATTGGCCAGGATGCGTTCCAGGAATGTGACACCGTCGGCATCACGCGCCCGATCGTCAAGCACAACTTCCTCGTGAAGGACGTGCGCGACCTGGCCGCGACGATCAAGAAGGCGTTCTTCATTGCCGCCACCGGCCGTCCCGGCCCCGTGGTGGTCGACATCCCGAAGGACGTGTCGCGCAACGCGTGCAAGTTCGAGTACCCGAAGGCCGTCGACATGCGGTCGTACAACCCGGTGAACAAGGGTCACTCGGGCCAGATCCGCAAGGCCGTGGCGCTGCTGCAGGCCGCGGAGCGTCCGTATATCTATTCGGGCGGCGGCGTGGTGCTGGCCAACGCCAGTGACGAACTGCGCGAGCTGGCCGCACTGACCGGCCATCCGGTGACCAACACGCTGATGGGCCTGGGTGCATTCCCCGGCACGCACAAGCAGTTCGTCGGCATGCTCGGCATGCACGGCACGTATGAAGCCAACATGGCCATGCAGAACTGCGACGTGCTGATCGCCATCGGCGCCCGGTTCGACGACCGCGTGATCGGCAATCCGTCGCACTTCACGGCGCAGGCGCGCAAGATCATCCATATCGACATCGACCCGTCGTCGATCTCGAAGCGCGTGAAGGTGGACATCCCCATCGTCGGCAACGTCAAGGACGTGCTGCAGGAACTGATCGCCCAGATCAAGGCCAGCGACGTCAAGCCCAAGCGCGAGGCGCTGGCGAAGTGGTGGGACCAGATCGAACAATGGCGTTCGGTGGACTGCCTCAAGTACGACCGCAGTTCCGAGATCATCAAGCCGCAGTACGTGGTGGAAAAGATCTGGGAACTGACCAAGGGCGACGCGTTCATCTGCTCCGATGTGGGCCAGCACCAGATGTGGGCCGCGCAGTTCTACAAGTTCGACGAACCGCGCCGCTGGATCAACTCGGGCGGCCTGGGCACGATGGGCGTGGGCCTGCCGTACGCGATGGGCATCAAGAAGGCGTTCCCGGACAAGGAAGTCGTCACCATCACGGGTGAAGGCTCGATCCAGATGTGCATCCAGGAACTGTCGACCTGCCTGCAGTACGACACCCCGGTCAAGATCTGTTCGCTGAACAACGGTTACCTGGGCATGGTTCGCCAGTGGCAGGAAATCGAATACGACAACCGGTATTCGCATTCCTACATGCAGGCTCTGCCCGACTTCGTGAAGCTGGCCGAATCGTATGGCCACGTGGGCATGCGCATCGAGAAGTCTTCCGATGTCGAGCCGGCCCTGCGCGAGGCATTCCGCCTGAAGGACCGTACCGTGTTCCTGGACTTCCAGACCGACCCCACTGAAAACGTGTGGCCGATGGTCCAGGCCGGCAAGGGGATCTCCGAAATGCTGCTCGGCGCGGAGGACCTGTAATGCGTCACATCATCTCGGTCCTGCTGGAAAACGAACCCGGCGCGCTGTCGCGCGTGGTGGGCCTGTTCTCGGCCCGTGGATACAACATCGAGACGCTGACGGTGGCTCCCACCGAAGATGCGTCGCTGTCGCGGATGACCATCGTCACCACCGGCTCGGACGACGTGATCGAACAGATCACCAAGCACCTGAACCGCCTGGTGGAGGTGGTCAAGGTGGTGGACCTGACCGAAGGCGCGCATATCGAGCGCGAGCTGATGCTGGTCAAGGTCCGTGCCGTGGGCAAGGAGCGCGAGGAAATGAAGCGCACCGCCGACATCTTCCGTGGCCGCATTATCGATGTGACCGAAAAGACGTACACCATCGAGCTGACCGGCAACGGCGGCAAGCTGGATGCGTTCCTCGATGCCATCGACCGCACCGCGATCCTGGAGACCGTCCGTACGGGCGGCTCCGGCATCGGCCGTGGCGAGCGCATCCTGAAGGTCTGACCGGCGCCCCCGGCAACAGAGCACGGCCACAAGCCGACACGCAGTATCCCGAAGCGGCGCGACGACCCCAACAGTCAGGTGTTGCGCCGCCACCCCAATACGAAGATTTGAGAAATTGAAGGAAATATCATGAAAGTGTTTTACGACAAGGACGCCGACCTCTCCCTCATCAAGGGCAAGAATGTCACCATCATCGGCTACGGCTCGCAAGGCCACGCCCACGCGCTGAACCTGAAGGAATCGGGCGTGAACGTGACGGTCGGTCTGCGCAAGAGCGGCGCGTCGTGGAACAAGGCCGTCAACGCCGGCCTGACGGTCAAGGAAGTGGCCGAAGCCGTGAAGGGCGCCGACGTGGTCATGATCCTGCTGCCGGACGAGCAGATCGCCGACGTGTACAAGAACGAAGTGCACGCCAACATCAAGGAAGGCGCCGCCCTGGCCTTCGCCCACGGCTTCAACGTGCACTACGGTGCCGTGATTCCGCGTGCCGACCTGGACGTGATCATGATCGCCCCGAAGGCGCCGGGCCACACGGTGCGTTCGACGTACTCGCAAGGTGGCGGCGTGCCGCACCTGATCGCCGTGCACCAGAACAAGTCCGGCGCCGCCCGTGACATCGCGCTGTCGTACGCCACCGCCAACGGCGGCGGCCGTGCCGGCATCATCGAGACGAACTTCCGCGAAGAAACCGAAACCGACCTGTTCGGCGAGCAGGCCGTGCTGTGCGGCGGTACCGTCGAGCTGATCAAGGCCGGCTTCGAGACGCTGGTGGAAGCCGGCTACGCGCCGGAAATGGCCTACTTCGAGTGCCTGCACGAGCTGAAGCTCATCGTCGACCTGATTTATGAAGGCGGTATCGCCAACATGAACTACTCGATCTCGAACAACGCCGAATATGGCGAGTACGTCACTGGCCCGCGCGTCGTGACGGAAGAGACGAAGAAGGCCATGAAGCAGTGCCTGACCGACATCCAGACCGGCGAATACGCCAAGAGCTTCCTGCTGGAAAACAAGGCAGGCGCCCCGACGCTGATCTCGCGCCGCCGCCTGACGGCCGAGCACCAGATCGAGGAAGTGGGTGCGAAGCTGCGCGCGATGATGCCGTGGATCGCCAAGAACAAGCTGGTCGACCAGTCGAAGAACTAAGCAGTACGGGCAGAAGCGGGCACCGGGCCGATGCGGCCAGGTGCCTCGCCAGTGCCGCAGCCGCCCAGTCGGCCGCCGGTCTTTTGTGATTGCACAAGACATTTCGGCGGTGACTGGGCGGCTTTTTGTTATCCTTGTCGGACTTTTTCAGGCGCCGGCCTGAATTTTTTCTTATCTCTCGCGCCGACATATCCTGAATGCATGCCACGCGGTACGCTGCGGGCTGGCTTTTCGACAGGATGTGCACCGTCTGTGCGAACAACAGAACAACGCTTGCATGAACTATCCTCATCCGCTTATCGCCCGTGAAGGCTGGCCGTTCCTGGCCGGCGCTTTCATCATCTCGCTGCTGGTGCATGTCAGCGCGGGCTTCTGGTGGGCGTTGCCGTTGTGGATCATCACGATCTTCGTGCTGCAGTTCTTCCGCGACCCGCCGCGGCCGATTCCGTCGGCCCCCAATGCCATCCTGGCGCCGGCCGATGGCCGCATCGTGGTGGTCGAAAAGACCCAGGACCCGTATGCCGGCCGCGAGGCGCTGAAGATCAGCGTATTCATGAACGTGTTCAACGTGCATTCGAACCGCGCTTCGCTGGACGGCAAGGTCGAGAAGCTCGAGTATTTCCCGGGCAAGTTCGTCAATGCCGATCTGGACAAGGCATCGCTGGAAAACGAGCGCAACGCGGTGGTGATCCGTCGCGCGGCGGACGGCCAGCTGGTGACGCTGGTGCAGGTGGCCGGCCTGGTGGCACGCCGCATCCTGTGCTACACGCGGGTAGGCGACACGCTGTCGCGCGGCCAGCGTTACGGCTTCATCCGTTTTGGCTCGCGTGTCGACGTGTATCTGCCCGTCGATGCCCGCCCGCGCGTGACGATCGGCGAGAAGGTGTCGGCCTCGTCCACCGTGCTCGCCGAGCTGGACGTCCAGGCCTGAGGCCGGACCGGTCAGCGACAGGAGACCTGGCATGGGTGCCTTCAACCGACGCAACAAGCGCGTGAGCAATGGCAACGTGACGCATCTGCGTCCGTTCCGCCATAACCAGCTGCGCAACGACGCCGCCTACGAGGCCGACGAGCACGACATCGAGTACGTGCGTCCGCGCCGGCGCGGCATCTACCTGCTGCCCAACGCGTTCACCACGGCGGCGCTGTTCGCGGGGTTCTTCGCGATCGTGCAGGCCATGAACATGCGCTTCGACGTGGCGGCCATCGCCATCTTCGCGGCCATGGTGCTCGATGGCATGGACGGCCGCGTCGCGCGCATCACCAATACGCAGAGCGCGTTTGGCGAACAGTACGATTCGCTGTCGGACATGACATCGTTCGGTGTGGCGCCGGCGCTGGTGATGTACGAGTGGATCTTGCACGACCTTGGCAAGTGGGGCTGGATTGCAGCCTTTGTCTATTGCACCTGTGCCGCGCTGCGGCTGGCGCGTTTCAACGCCAATATCGGCGTGGTCGACAAACGCTTCTTCCAGGGTTTGCCGAGCCCGGCCGCGGCCGCGCTGGTGGCCGGGTTTGTCTGGCTGGCCATCGACAACAAGCTGCCCGTGAAGGAACTGTGGATGCCGTGGGTTGCCTTTGCGATCACGCTCTATGCGGGCCTGTCGATGGTGTCGAACGCGCCGTTCTACAGCGGCAAGGCGCTCGACGTGCGCTACCGCGTGCCGTTCGGCATGATGGTGCTGGTGCTGGTGCTGTTCGTCATCGTGTCGTCCGACCCGCCGGTTGCACTGTTTGGCCTGTTCGTGGCCTATGCGATTTCGGGCTACCTGCTATGGGCCTGGCGTGCGGTGCATGGCCAGCCGGGCGGGGTGGTCAAGGCGCGTGCCAGCGGTAACGGCAACGGCGCGGGCAGCGGCAACTGACCGGATCTTGAAGAAAAAGGCGCTCATCGGGCGCCTTTTGTTTTTCCGTTCGACAACCTCAGGAGAATGTCATGGGCATGTTCGACTTCATCAAGGAAGCGGGAGAGAAACTGTTCGGCAAGGGCGAGGCGAAGGCGGCACAGGAGGCTGCCGCAGCCGATCCGTCCGCAAGCGACAAGGCCGAGGCGGCCAACCGCGCGGCCGGCGACGCGATCGAGGCCTATATCGCACAGATGGGACTGTCCGCCACGGGCCTGACCGTGACCGTGGACGGATCGCAGGGCAAGGTCACCGTATTCGGTGTGGCGCCCGATCAGGCCACGCGCGAGAAGATCATCCTGTGCTGCGGCAATGTGGAGGGGGTCGAGTCGGTCGAGGACAAGATGTCGGTCAACGTGGAAAGCGACGAGTCGCAGTGGCACACCGTGGTGAAGGGCGACACGCTTTGGGCGATTTCCCAGGCCGCGTACGGCAATGGCGCCGAATACAACAAGATCTTCGAGGCCAACAAGCCGATGCTGACGCACCCGGACAAGATCTACCCGGGGCAAAAACTGCGCATTCCTCCGAAATAACCCGGTTGCGCCGCCGCACCAAACGAGCTATAGTCGCCGACATGATTTCGCACCAGACCCAGATCGCCCGCACCACCCTAGGTGGCCTACTAGGCCATCAGGTCGGGACGCGCGCGCGCTAAGGGACTCGGTTACCCCTCCCTGGCGCGGAAATCACCAGGATTTTTGAAAACGCCCCGGCCTGCATTCATGCACGCCGGGGCGTTTTGCATTCCGATCCGAATGCCCGGTGTCGCGATTGCGGGACGGCGGACCAGTACATAAGGCACAGCCCAGGAGCTCCACAAAATGTCTGACAAACTCATCATTTTCGACACCACCTTGCGCGATGGCGAGCAGTCGCCCGGTGCGTCCATGACCCGCGAGGAGAAGATCCGCATTGCGCGTCAGCTGGAGCGCCTGAAGGTCGATGTGATCGAGGCCGGTTTTGCGGCCAGCTCCAATGGCGATTTCGAAGCGATCCGCTCGATTGCCCAGGTTGTTAAGGATTCTACGATCTGCTCGCTGGCTCGCGCCAACGACAAGGACATCGCGCGTGCCGCCGAGGCCCTGAAGCCGGCCAACTCGTTCCGTATCCACACGTTCATCGCCACGTCCGCGCTGCATATGGAGAAGAAGCTCCGCATGACGCCGGACCAGGTCTACGAGCAGGCCCGCCTGGCCGTGCGCTTTGCGCGTCAGTTCACGGACGATATCGAGTTCTCGCCCGAAGACGGCAGCCGTTCGGACATGGATTTCCTGTGCCGCGTGCTCGAAGGCGTGATTGCCGAAGGCGCCACCACGATCAACCTGCCGGATACCGTGGGCTACGCCGTGCCGGAAGGCTATGCGGAGCTGATTCGTTCGGTGCGCGAGCGGATTCCGAATTCGGACAAGGCGATCTGGTCGGTGCATTGCCATAACGACCTGGGCATGGCCGTGGCCAATTCGCTGGCGGCGGTGAAGCTGGGCGGCGCGCGCCAGATCGAGTGCACGATCAACGGTCTGGGCGAGCGCGCCGGCAACACGAGCCTGGAGGAAGTGGTGATGGCCGTGAAGACGCGCCGCGACTACTTCAATATGGACGTTGGTATCGATACCACGCAGATCGTGCCGGCCTCCAAGCTCGTGTCGCAGGTCACCGGATTCGTGGTGCAGCCGAACAAGGCCGTGGTGGGCGCCAATGCGTTTGCCCACGCCTCGGGCATCCACCAGGATGGCGTGCTCAAGGCGCGGGACACCTACGAGATCATGCGCGCGGAAGATGTGGGCTGGACCGCCAACAAGATCGTCCTGGGCAAGCTCTCGGGCCGCAATGCATTCAAGCAGCGCCTGCAGGAACTGGGCATCGAGCTCGAAAGCGAAGCCGAAATCAACGCCGCGTTCACCCGCTTCAAGGAACTGGCCGACCAGAAGGCCGAGATCTTCGACGAAGACATCCTGGCGATCGTTTCCGATGAGGAGCAGGAAAACGCCAACGAGCACTATCGCTTCGTGTCGCTGTCGCAACGCTCGGAAACCGGCGAGCGTCCGCACGCCCGCGTGGTGTTCAACATCGATGGCGCCGAGCAGGCTGGCGAGGCCGAAGGCAATGGTCCGGTGGATGCGACGCTGCACGCCATCGAAGGGCGCGTGAACAGCGGTGCCGAACTGGTGCTGTATTCGGTGAACGCCATCACGGCCGGTACGCAGGCCCAGGGCGAAGTGACCGTGCGCCTGTCCAAGGCTGGCCGCATCGTCAACGGCGTGGGTACCGATCCGGACATCGTCGCCGCATCGGCCAAGGCCTACCTGGCTGCACTGAACAAGCTGCACGACAAGGCCGTGCAGAAGATCAATCCGCAGATCTGACCGTTATCTGACCTGATTCCTGCGATGCGATGGCGGGGCTCACAAGGCCCCGGCTGTCATGAACCGCCCGCCCCGATGCGTATCCCGCAGGGCCCGGGCGGTTTGTCGTTTGTGCGCGCTCAGCGCGGGTCCGGGCGGTCGCGCAGCGGATCGGGGGTGATCAGCGTGCGGCGCAGCACGCCCGCATCGTCGAACATGAAGTTGAACATCGAGTACCACTGGTCTTCGTGCAGGAAGCGGTAGCTCCAGGCTTCCTGTTTCAGGCGCGGGTAGTACTCGATCGGCTCGCGCGGGGCGCCGAAATGTTCCAGCACATCCTTCTTCGTCCACGCGTCGACCTTGGCCTTGTAGAGCTCGGTCGTGGTCAGCATCTGCCGGAAATTGGTCAGCTTGCCGTCGCGGTCGAAATCGGCCGCATAGGAATATTCGCCAAGCGGTTGTTTCGAGTAGAACCAGCGGGTGGTGCCGTCGTCGAGCCGGTACACATCGGTGGGTTTGCCGAAGGTTGCCGCCACGGCGCTTTGCGGTTGGCCTACGAGCTTCAGGCCGGTGTTGACGGGGGCCAGGGCAGGCCCCAGGCTGCTGCAGCCGGCCACGGCCCCGGCAGCCAGTGTCAAGGCGGCGATCCAGTGCCGGGCGACTGTCGGAAATGTCGTCATGTTCAGTGATTTGCGGCAAAAAGTGCACGAGTCGTAGTGTAGCGGGCCCGGGCGCAATGTGTGTACCATCGCGGCTTTTGCGCAGAGAAGGGAAGTCGAATGGGCGGAATCCGAACAAGCGGGCACATGGCCCGGCTGCGGGCGTGGCTGGCCGCGACGCTGTGCTGCGTGGCGACGGCCGCGGCGGCACAGCAGCCGGCTGGCGCGCCGATCCGGCTCGGGATGATCGACGGGTTATCCGGCCCCTTCGCCAACGCAGGCGAGGCCGTGGTGCGCAACCTGCGGATCGCGATCGATCGCATCAATGCCCGCGGTGGAGTGAAGCTGCCCGATGGCGCCCATCCGATGGAACTGGTGACGTTCGACAGCAAGGGCAATGTCGACGAGAGCCTGATCCAGTTCCGCAGCCTGGTCGACAAACGCATTCCGTTCGTCCTGCAGGGCAACAGTTCGGCCGTGGCCAGCGCGCTGGTGGCGGCGATCAATCGCCAGAACCAGCGCCAGCCCGATGCGCGCGTGCTGTTCCTGAACTATTCGGCGGTGGACCCCACGCTGACCAACGAGAATTGCAGTTTCTGGCATTTTCGCTTCGACGCCAGTGCAGACATGCGCATGCAGGCGCTGACCGAGGCCATCCGCAGCGAACACGCGGTGCGCAAGGTCTACCTGATCGATCAGGATTACAGCTTCGGGCATCAGGTGGCCCGGTCCGCGCGCGAAATGCTGGCCGCCAAGCGGCCCGATATCCAGGTGGTGGGCGACGAATTCCATCCCGTCGGCAAGATCAAGGACTTTGCCCCGTATATCGCCAAGATCAAGGCCAGTGGCGCCGACGCCGTGATTACCGGCAACTGGGGCAACGACCTGACGCTGATGGTCAAGGCCGCGCGCGAGGGCGGCCTCAACGCGCGCTTCTACACGTTCTATGGCAACGGCCTGGGCGCGCCCGCCGCCATGGGCGATGCCGGCGTGGGCCGGGTGCTGGCCGTGGCGGAATGGCATCCGAACGTGGGCGGCGCGGCATCCGACGCGTTCTACCAGGCGTTCCGCACCCGCTATCCCGATCCGCGCGACGACTACGTGCATCTGCGCATGCAGATGATGGTGGAAATGCTGGCCCGCGCGATCGAGCAGGCTGGCGGCACCGACGCCGTGGCGGTGGCCTACGCGCTGGAGAACATGCGTTTCACGAACGGTTTCCACGAGGCCACGGTGCGGGCGGACGACCACCAGGTGCTGCAGCCGCTCTACGTCTCGATGATGGCAAAGCAGGGCGGGGAGGTGCGTTTCGACAACGAGGGCTCCGGCTACGGCTTCCGGACCGTCAAGAAGCTCAAGACGGCCCAGACCACGCTGCCCACCACGTGCCGGATGGAGCGCCCGGCGCGAAATTGAGCCATTGCCGGTGGCGGGCTTCGCCGCCGGACGGAATTCGGCTATAATCCGCGGCTGTCGTCCGCAAGTCATCTGGCTACGGACGGCGGATGCCGAGTCAAAAAGCAAGGCACGACGCAGGCGGCGCATCCCGTGCTGCAGCGTTCGCAAGTGAAAGGAAAACATCATGGCAATTGCCAACAAGTCCGAAGTCATCCAGAAGTTCGCCCGCGGCGCCAACGACACGGGTAGCCCCGAAGTCCAGGTCGCACTGCTGACCACCCGCATCAACGAACTGACCCCGCACTTCAAGGCCAACATGAAGGATCACCACAGCCGCCGCGGTCTGCTGCGCATGGTGAGCCGTCGTCGTCGCCTGCTGGACTACCTCAAGTCCAATGACGCTGACCGTTACCGCGCCCTGATCGAAGCCCTGGGCCTGCGCAAGTAAGGTCTGCGGATGGCAGCACGGATCCTGCAAGCGTTGTTCAAGCACGATTTCACGTGAGGCCACGATGCCTGCGCCAGCACTGCTGGGGCAGGCATTTTGCTTTTCTGCACCGGCGATTTTTGACCGGGCAGTGATGGATGTGATGTTTATTTCACACTAAACCCGGGCGAATTTGCCCGGACGCCGTTGCGCCACGCCGTGCGACGGAGTAAGTTACCTCGCTCTTTCTGACACCGGAACTGGCCAAGGAAACGGGGTTTTGTGTCATTCCATCGCGTATCGCATCGTCCTCATGTGGGCCGGACGGTGGCGCGATGGAATGGCATAGCACTTCCCTGAGACTGCGGACCGGGCAAATTTCCGGCAGTCCGCCTGCCGCTGCGAGCGCAGGCGTCGGCCCGCTGTATCTGTTTACGGCAGGCAAGCATGAATCAAGGAACGCTCATGACCATGTTCAACAAGATCGTCAAGGAATTCCAGTGGGGCCAGCACACGGTCCGCATGGAAACCGGCGAAATCGCCCGTCAGGCATCGGGTGCCGTGATCGTCGACGTGGAAGACACCGTGGTGCTGGCCACCGTGGTGGCAGCCAAGAGCCCGAAGGCGGGCCAGGACTTCTTCCCGCTGACCGTCGACTACATCGAAAAGACCTACGCCGCCGGCAAGATCCCGGGTGGTTTCTTCAAGCGTGAAGGCCGTCCGTCGGAAAACGAGACGCTGACCTCGCGCCTGATCGATCGTCCGCTGCGCCCGCTGTTCCCGGAAGGTTTCTACAACGACGTGCAGGTGGTCATCCACGTGCTGTCGATCAACCCGGAAGTGCCGGCCGACATCCCGGCCCTGATCGCCTCGTCGGCCGCGCTGGCCGTGTCGGGCATCCCGTTCAGCGGTCCGGTGGGCGCCGCCCGCGTCGGCTACAAGGACGGCCAGTACCTACTGAACCCGAACCGTTCGCAGATCGCCGCGTCGGAGCTGGACCTCGTCGTTGCCGGTACCGAGCGTGCCGTGCTGATGGTGGAATCGGAAGCCAACCAGCTGTCGGAAGACGTGATGCTGGGCGCCGTGGTGTATGGCCACGAGCAGATGCAGACCGCCATCAACGCGATCCACGAACTGGTCCGTGAAGGCGGCAAGCCGGAATGGGACTGGGCGCCTGCCGCCAAGAACGAAGCACTGATCGCCAAGGTCAGCGAGATCGGCCTGCCGCTGCTGCAGCAAGCCTACCAACTGCGTCAGAAGTCGGCACGCAGCACCAAGCTCAAGGAAATCTACGCAACCGTGCAGGCCCAGCTGGCCGAAGCCGGCGTGGAAGCCGACAAGGTGGAAGTGGGCAACGTCCTGTTCGACCTGGAAGCCAAGATCGTGCGTGGCCAGATCCTGGCCGGCGAGCCGCGTATCGACGGCCGCGACACGCGCACCGTGCGCCCGATCGAGATCCGTTCGTCGGTGCTGCCGCGCGCCCACGGTTCGTCGCTGTTCACGCGTGGCGAAACGCAGGCACTGGCAGTAGCCACGCTGGGCACCAAGAGCGACGAGCAGATCATCGACGCGCTGGCCGGCGAGTACCGCGACCGCTTCATGCTCCACTACAACATGCCCCCGTTCGCCACCGGCGAAACGGGCCGCGTGGGCAGCCCGAAGCGCCGTGAAATCGGCCACGGCCGTCTGGCCAAGCGCGCACTGATCCCGGTGCTGCCGAAGGAAGACGAATTCGCCTACACGATCCGCCTGGTTTCGGAAATCACCGAATCCAACGGCTCGTCGTCGATGGCATCGGTGTGCGGCGGCTGTCTGGCACTGATGGACGCTGGCGTGCCGGTGAAGGCGCACGTGGCCGGCGTGGCCATGGGCCTGATCCTGGAAGGCAACAAGTTTGCCGTGCTGACCGACATCCTGGGTGACGAAGATCACCTGGGCGACATGGACTTCAAGGTGGCGGGTACCGATACGGGTATCACGGCACTGCAGATGGACATCAAGGTGCAGGGCATCACCAAGGAAATCATGCAGGTGGCACTGGCGCAAGCCCGTGAAGGCCGTATGCACATCCTGGGCAAGATGCAGGAAGCGATGGGCCACGCCCGCACCGAGCTGTCGGAGCACGCTCCGCGCATGATCACGATGAAGATCCATCCGGACAAGATTCGTGAAGTGATCGGCAAGGGCGGTTCGACCATCCAGGCGCTGACCAAGGAAACGGGCACGACCATCGACATCCAGGAAGACGGCACGATCACGATCGCCTCGACCTCGACCGACGGCATGGCCGAAGCCAAGCGCCGCATCGAAGGCATCACCGCCGAAGCCGAAGTGGGCAAGATCTACGCCGGTACCGTGCTGAAGCTGCTGGACTTCGGTGCCATCGTGAACATCCTGCCGGGCAAGGACGGTCTGCTGCATATCTCCGAGATCGTCAACGAGCGCGTGAAGGACATCAAGGACTGGCTGAAGGAAGGCCAGCAGGTGCGCGTGAAGCTGATCCAGGCCGACGAGAAGGGTCGTCTGCGTCTGTCGCTGAAGGCTGCACTGGCCGAAGAGGGCGGCAGCATCAGCCCGATCGCCCCGCAAGGCGATGCGCCGGCGGCACCCACCTCGCCGGAACAGCAGCAGTAAGCTGAACGGCAGGCGGTACCGATAGCAGTACCTGCAAAAGCGGCTGGCGATGTCCAGCCGCTTTTTTGTTTACACTGCCGGTCAGCCTTTTACCTGCGTTGGGCGCGCGCATGCTTGCCGCGCGCGATGCGACATACGACATTGATGAGGAGCGATCATGAAAGCCATCGAAATCCGTGAATACGGCGGCCCTGAAGTCCTGCAGGAAGCGCAGCGTCCCGACCCGGAGCCGAAGGCCGGAGAGATCCTGATCCGCGTGGCCGCAGCGGGCATCAATCGCCCCGATGTGTTCCAGCGTACCGGCAACTATCCGGTGCCGCCGGGTGCGTCCGACTTGCCGGGCCTGGAGGTGGCCGGCGTGGTGGTGGGCGGCGACCTGTCGAATCCGGCGAACCGCTTTGGCCTGAAAGCGGGCGACCGGGTTTGCGCGCTGGTGCAGGGCGGCGGCTACGCCGAGCTTTGCACGGCACCGATCGAACAATGCCTGCCGGTGCCCGAAGGCCTCAGCGATATCGAGGCTGCCGCACTGCCGGAAACATTCTTCACCGTGTGGAGCAACGTGTTTGATCGTGGCCAACTGGGCAAGGGCCCGCGCGGGGCGGCGGAGACGCTGCTGATCCAGGGTGGGTCGAGCGGCATCGGTACCACGGCCATCCAGATCGCCAAGGCGATGGGCTTCAAGGTATTCGTGACGGCGGGCAGCGACGACAAGTGCAAGGCCTGCGAGGCGTTGGGCGCCGATCGTGCGATCAACTACAAGACGCAGGACTTCGCGGCCGAGGTCAAGGCGTTGACCGAAGGCAAAGGCGTTGACGTGATTCTCGACATGGTGGCCGGTTCGTACCTGGCCCGTGAACTGTCGTGCATCGCTGACGACGGGCGCATCGTCATCATTGCGCTGCTGGGCGGCGGCAAGGCCGAGATTCCGCTGGGCGATATCCTGCGTCGGCGCATCACCGTGACAGGTTCGACACTGCGTCCGCGTCCGGCATCGTTCAAAGGCGCGATTGCGCAGGCGCTGCACCAGAACGTCTGGCCGCTGCTGGCTTCGGGCAAGATCAAGCCCGTGATCTACAAGGTCTTCCCTGCCGCGCAGGCCGCCGATGCCCATCGCCTGATGGAATCGAGCGAGCACACCGGCAAGATCGTGCTGACCTGGTAACGGGTTTCGTTGGCCACACAATTGCACCATCGCTGTCGCAATTGTGGGCCGACGACCACTGGCTGTCCGCAATTGGCCGCCATGCGCTGGCGGCCCCCCGTTGACCACGCTACAATAGCCGGCTTGATTTAAGAGGGGACCCTTGTGAGACAAAAGCTGGTCATCGGCAACTGGAAGATGCACGGCAGCCTCGCCGCCAATGCGGCCCTGCTGGAAGGCATCAAGGCAGCGCCGGCCAAGGCGAAACTGGCCGTCTGCGCACCGTTCCCCTATCTTGCCCAGTGCCAGTCGCTGCTCACCGGTACCCAGGTGTCGTGGGGCGCCCAGGACACGTCCGCCGAAGTCCGCGGTGCCTTCACGGGCGAAGTTGCGGCGCCAATGCTGGCCGAGTTCGGCTGTACTTATGTGCTGGTGGGTCACTCCGAGCGCCGCACGTACCACGGCGAATCCGATGCGACGGTGGCTGCCAAGGCACTGCGTGCGCTGGAATCGGGCCTGGTCCCGGTCGTTTGCGTCGGCGAAACGCTCGCCGAGCGCGAGGCCGGGCAGACCGAGGCGGTGGTGGGCCGCCAGCTGCAGGCCGTACTCGATGCGCTGTCTATCGACCAACTGAATCGCATTGTTTTGGCCTATGAGCCCGTCTGGGCCATTGGCACCGGAAAGACGGCCACCAGCGAGCAGGCTCAGGCCGTCCATGCCGCACTCCGCGCGCAGGTCGCCGGCAAGGACGCGGGCGTGGGCGAGCGTATCGCCATCCTGTACGGCGGCAGCGTGAAGCCGGACAATGCGGCGGAACTGTTTTCCATGTCCGATATCGACGGGGGCCTGATTGGCGGCGCCTCGCTGAAGGCGGATGATTTCCTCGCGATCGGCAACGCCTGAATGCCGGATGCGACTGTCTGATCAGGCAAGTACGAAACGAATTTAACCAAATGGCAATTTTCAAGACTCTGTTGGTCGTCGTGCAGGTTCTGTCCGCGCTGGGCGTGATCGGTCTGGTCCTGCTGCAGCACGGCAAGGGCGCCGACGTGGGCGCGGCGTTCGGCTCTGGCGCATCGGGCAGCCTGTTCGGTGCATCGGGCTCGGCAAACTTCCTGTCGCGCACCACGGCCGTTCTGGCGGCGCTGTTCTTCGCTTGCACGCTGGGCCTGACGCTGCTGGGCAACTACAAGCCGCAGGCTTCGCTGGGCGTGATGGGCGCAAGCCAGCAGCCCCAGGCTACCCAGGCTTCGGCACCGTCCGCATCGGCGCCGGCAGCGGCTGCCGCATCGGCACCGGCCGGGCCCGCAGTGCCGAAGTAAGCTTCGGCATTGACGCAATAATCGAACAGTGTGTTCAAGGATTCCTGATTTAATTTGTGATTGTGCATTGAACAAATCAGGGATCATGAGTTAGAATGCAAGGCTTGAAACGATTCCCCAGCGCGGGGCGAAAGCCAGAGGACAGACTCTTCTGACAACGCTTCGTAGGGTGTAAAAACCCGGCGCAAGGCAATATTGTTTCTCCCCCAGCCGACGTGGTGAAATTGGTAGACACGCTATCTTGAGGGGGTAGTGGCGAAAGCTGTGCGAGTTCGAGTCTCGCCGTCGGCACCAAACAATTGATCGGAAGTCAATGTCGCATCCGTGTCATGCACGGATCGCACCATTGACTCTCCGGCAGTCCGCAAGGCGGCGCCGTGCTAAGACGGGATGGCGCCTGGGGTGGGCAACAGGTCGCCGCTAGCTGGTGCTGTTGACAACATTCCAGATAAGGCTGGCCGTACCTTGACACTCGAAGCCTACTTCCCCGTCCTCGTCTTCATCCTCTTTGGCATCGTGCTCGGTGTGGCGCTGATGTCCATTGGTCGGATTCTCGGTCCCAACAATCCTGACGCAGCGAAGCTGTCGCCGTACGAGTGCGGCTTCGAGGCATTCGAGGATGCGCGCATGAAGTTCGACGTGCGCTACTACCTCATCGCCATCCTCTTTATCCTGTTCGATCTCGAAACTGCCTTCCTGTTTCCCTGGGGCGTTGCCCTCAAGGACATCGGTTGGCCGGGATTCATCGCCATGGGCGTGTTTCTGCTGGAATTCATCGTGGGCTTCGTCTACATCTGGAAAAAGGGCGCGCTCGATTGGGAGTGATGTGAAATGGCAATCGAAGGCGTTCTCAACGAAGGCTTTGTCACGACGACCGCTGACAAGCTGATCAACTGGACCCGTACGGGTTCCCTGTGGCCCATGACGTTCGGTCTGGCCTGCTGTGCAGTGGAAATGATGCACGCCGGCGCCGCACGCTACGACATGGACCGTTTCGGCGTGATCTTCCGCCCGTCGCCGCGTCAGTCCGACGTGATGATCGTGGCAGGCACGCTCTGCAACAAGATGGCCCCCGCGCTGCGCAAGGTCTACGACCAGATGGCAGAACCGCGCTGGGTGATCTCGATGGGCTCGTGCGCCAATGGCGGCGGCTACTACCACTACTCGTATTCGGTGGTGCGTGGCTGCGATCGCATCGTGCCGGTCGACATCTATGTTCCGGGCTGCCCGCCGACCGCGGAGGCGCTGATCTACGGCGTGATCCAGCTCCAGAACAAGATCAAGCGTACCAACACCATCGCGCGCAAGGGCTGACATGGCGAACCTCGATACCCTCAAGGCCGCCCTCGAGAAAGTTCTGGGCAAGCGCGTGCAGAACCTGACCGAGGCCATCGGCGAACTGACGCTGATCGTCAAGGCTGCCGACTACCTCGACGTGGCACGCCTGCTGCGCGACGACCCGTCGCTGCACTTCGAGCAGGCGATCGACCTCTGCGGCGTCGACTATTCCGACTACGCCGATGGCACCTGGGACGGCCCGCGCTTCGCGGCTGTCACGCATCTGCTGTCGCTCAAGCACAACTGGCGCCTGCGCCTGCGCGTGTTCGCGCCGGACGACGACATGCCCGTGGTGCCGTCGCTGATCGACGTGTGGAACTCGGTGAACTGGTTCGAACGCGAAGCGTTCGACTTCTACGGCATCGTGTTCGAAGGCCACCCCGACCTGCGCCGTCTGCTGACGGACTACGGTTTCGTGGGCCATCCGTTCCGCAAGGACTTCCCGGTCTCGGGCTACGTGGAAATGCGTTACGACCCCGAGCAGAAGCGGGTCATCTACCAGCCGGTGACGATCGAGCCGCGCGAAATCACGCCGCGCGTGATTCGCGAGGAAAACTACGGCGGCACGAAGCACTGAGAACGGCGTCATGGCAGATATCAAGAACTACACCCTCAACTTCGGTCCTCAGCATCCTGCGGCACACGGCGTGCTGCGTCTGGTGCTCGAGCTGGACGGCGAAGTCATCCAGCGTGCCGATCCCCACATCGGCCTGCTGCACCGCGCCACCGAAAAGCTGGCCGAGCAGAAGAGCTGGATCCAGAGCGTTCCCTACATGGACCGTCTCGACTACGTGTCGATGATGGTCAACGAACACGCCTACGTGATGGCGATCGAGCGGATGCTCGGCATCGAGGTGCCGATCCGCGCGCAGTACATCCGCGTGATGTTCGACGAGATCACCCGCCTGCTGAACCACCTGATGTGGATCGGCGCCCACGCGCTGGACGTCGGCGCGATGGCCGTGTTCCTGTACGCGTTCCGCGAGCGCGAGGACATGTTCGACATGTACGAGGCGGTGTCGGGTGCGCGCATGCACGCGGCCTACTACCGTCCGGGCGGCGTCTACCGCGACCTGCCGGACACGATGCCGCAGTACCGTGCGTCGAAGATCCACAACGAGAAGGCCATCAAGGTCATGAACGAAAACCGTTCGGGCTCGCTGCTGGACTTCATCGAGGACTTCACGAACCGTTTTCCGACGTACGTGGATGAATATGAGACGCTGCTGACCGATAACCGTATCTGGAAGCAGCGTCTGGTGGATATCGGCGTGGTGACGCCGGAGCGCGCACTGCAGATGGGTTTCACGGGTCCGATGCTGCGTGGCTCGGGCATCGAGTGGGATCTGCGCAAGAAGCAGCCGTACGAGGTCTACGACAAGATCGTCTTCGACATCCCGGTGGGCACGGCGGGCGACTGCTATTCGCGTTATCTGGTGCGCGTGGAAGAAATGCGCCAGTCGAACCGCATCATCAAGCAGTGCATCGACTGGCTGCGCCGCAACCCGGGTCCGGTGATTTCCGAGAACCACAAGGTGGCCCCGCCGTCGCGCGTGGACATGAAGTCGAACATGGAAGAGCTGATTCACCATTTCAAGCTCTTCACGGAAGGCATCCACGTACCGCCGGGCGAGGCTTACGCGGCAGTGGAACACCCGAAGGGCGAGTTCGGTATCTACGCGATCTCGGACGGTGCGAACAAGCCGTACCGCCTGAAGATCCGTGCCCCGGGCTTTGCCCACCTGGCCGCGCTCGACGAAATGGCCAAGGGACACATGATTGCGGATGCGGTCACGATCATCGGGACACAGGACATCGTGTTCGGCGAGATCGACCGCTAAGGGATACCGGCAGAAGGGTATCCCGTCACAGGCCGTTGTCCGGACGACGATCCGGGCGTGTTCGGCCGGCCCCGGCGGTAATGGTGGCAGCAGGCTCCGGCCTGCGACGGATCGGCAAGGAATGCGCTGGAGCATTCCGGGCCGGCAGAACATGGCAGCGACGGCTGCAAACCAGCGAAGCCCGGCATACAAGGGCAGGGCTTCGCCGTATTACTGCAATGACCATGCTATCAGCAGAAGCTCTCAAGGAAATCGATCGCGCGATCGCGAAGTATCCGGCCGACCAGAAGCAGTCGGCCGTGATGGCGGCACTCGCCGTGGCACAGGGCGAGGTGGGCTGGGTTTCCCCCGAAGTCATGCAGTTCGTCGCCAGCTACCTGGAAATGCCGCCCGTGTGGGTGGAAGAGGTGGCCACGTTCTACAACATGTATGACACCAAGCCGGTGGGCAAGTACAAGCTCACCGTCTGCACCAACCTGCCGTGCGCGCTGTCGGGCGGCGACCGGGCTGGCGAATACCTGAAGCGCAAGCTCGGGATCGACTACAACGAAACCACCGCCGATGGCTGCTTCACGCTGAAGGAAGGCGAGTGCATGGGCGCTTGCGGCGACGCACCGGTGATGATCGTCAACAACACCCGCATGTGCAGCTTCATGAGCGACCAGAAGCTCGACGCCCTGGTCGACGAGCTCAAGGCCGAAGCCGCCGCCAAGGGGGACAAGTAACATGACCTCTCTGCACGACCGTCACATCAAGCCGCTGATCCTGGCCGGCCTGGACGGCAAGAACTGGCACCTCGAGGACTACGTCAAGCGCGGCGGCTACGCCCAGCTGCGCCGTATCCTCGAGCAGAAGGTAACGCCCGAGCAGGTGATTGCCGACGTCAAGGCCTCGGGCCTGCGCGGCCGGGGCGGTGCGGGTTTTCCGACCGGCCTGAAGTGGAGCTTCATGCCGCGTTCGTTCCCGGGTCAGAAGTACCTGGTCTGCAATACCGACGAGGGCGAGCCCGGCACGTTCAAGGACCGTGACATCATCCGCTACAACCCCCATGCGCTGATCGAAGGCATGGCCATCGGGGCGTACGCGATGGGCATCACCGTGGGTTACAACTACATCCACGGCGAAATCTGGAACGAATACAAGATCTTCGAGGAAGCCCTCGAGGAGGCTCGCCGCGCCGGTTTCCTGGGCGACAACATCCTGGGTTCGGGCTTCGACTTCCAGTTGCATGCCCACCACGGCTACGGCGCGTACATCTGCGGCGAGGAAACCGCGCTGCTCGAATCGCTGGAAGGCAAGAAAGGCCAGCCGCGCTTCAAGCCGCCTTTCCCGGCCAGCTTCGGCCTGTACGGCAAGCCGACCACCATCAACAACACCGAGACGTTCGCAGCGGTGCCGTTCCTCCTGGCCGTGGGCCCGGACGAATACCTGAAGATGGGCAAGCCGAACAACGGCGGCACCAAGATCTTCTCGATCTCCGGCGACGTCGAGCGTCCGGGCAACTACGAAATCCCGCTGGGCACGCCGTTCTCCACGCTGCTGGAGCTGGCGGGTGGCATGCGCGGCGGCAAGGCGCTCAAGGCGGTGATCCCTGGCGGATCGTCGGCGCCCGTGGTGCCGGCCGACCTGATGATGGCGTCGACCATGGACTACGACTCGATCGCCAAGGCCGGCTCGATGCTGGGCTCGGGCGCCGTGATCGTCATGGACGAAACGCGCTGCATGGTGCGGTCGCTGCTGCGCCTGTCGTATTTCTACTTTGAAGAGTCGTGCGGCCAGTGCACGCCGTGCCGTGAAGGCACCGGCTGGCTCTACCGCATGGTGAATCGTATTGAACACGGAGAAGGCCGCCAGGAAGATCTGGACCTGCTCAATAACGTCGCGGAAAACATCATGGGTCGCACGATTTGCGCGCTCGGCGATGCCGCGGCGATGCCGGTACGCGGCATGCTCAAGCACTACTGGAAAGAGTTCGAATATCACGTCGAACACAAGCAGTGCATGGTCCCGGCCCATTCCTGAAGCGTGGCAGAACATGGTTGAACTCGAGATCGACGGCAAGAAGGTAGAGGTTGCGGAAGGCAGCCTCGTGATGGAAGCGGCCCGCAAGCTGGGCACCTACATCCCGCACTTCTGCTACCACCGCAAACTGTCCATCGCGGCGAACTGCCGCATGTGCCTGGTCGAAGTGGAAAAGGCGCCCAAGGCGCTGCCCGCCTGCGCCACCCCGGTGACGCCCGGCATGAAGGTCTTCACGAACTCCGAAAAGGCTGTCAAGGCCCAGAAGTCCGTGATGGAATTCCTGCTGATCAATCACCCGCTCGACTGCCCGATCTGCGATCAGGGCGGCGAATGCCAGCTGCAGGATCTGGCCGTGGGCTACGGTGCCTCGGAGTCGCGCTACAAGGAAGAAAAGCGCGTGGTGTTCCACAAGAACGTGGGCCCGCTGATCTCCATGGAGGAGATGACCCGCTGCATCCACTGCACCCGCTGCGTGCGCTTTGGCCAGGAAGTGGCCGGCGTGATGGAGCTGGGCATGCTGAACCGTGGCGAACACTCGGAAATCACGACGTTCGTCGGCCAGACCGTGGATTCGGAACTGTCCGGCAACATGATCGACCTGTGCCCGGTCGGTGCGCTGACCAGCAAGCCGTTCCGTTATTCGGCCCGTACGTGGGAACTGGCTCGTCGCAAGTCGGTGTCGCCGCACGACGGCGTGGGCGCCAACCTCGTGGTCCAGACCAAGAACCAGCGCGTGATGCGCGTGGTGCCGCTGGAGAACGAAGACGTCAACGAGTGCTGGATCTCCGACAAGGACCGCTTCTCGTACGAAGGTGTGAACAGTGCCGACCGTCTGACCCGCCCGATGCTCAAGCAGGGCAACCAGTGGATGGAAACCGACTGGCAGACCGCGCTGGAATACGTGGCCAACGGCCTGGCAAGCATCAAGCGTGACCATGGTGCCGACCAGATCGCCGCCATTGCCAGTCCGCACAGCACGCTGGAAGAACTGTTCCTGCTGGGCAAGCTCGTCCGTGGCCTGGGCAGCGACAACGTGGACTTCCGCCTGCGCCAGACCGATTTCTCGGCCGCGCTGAAGGGCGCGCCGTGGCTGGGCATGCCGATTGCCGACGTCACCACGCTGCAACGCGCGCTGGTGATTGGCGCTTCGCTGCGCAAGGATCAGCCGCTGCTGGCCTCCCGCCTGCGTCAGGCCGCCAAGAAGGGGGCCCGCGTGGCCGTGATCGGTACCGGCGGTGAAGACCTGCTGATGCCGCTGGCCGCACGTATCGACGTGGCGCCGTCGGGCTGGACGGCCGCACTGGCCGGCGTGGCCCGTGCCGTGGCCGCCGCCAAGGGCGTGGCCGCTCCGGCCGGGACCGATGGTTTCGACGGTGGCGATGCCGCCAGGACCGTGGCCGATGCGCTGCTGTCGGGCGAGCGCCGTGCCGTGTTCCTCGGCAACGAAGCCGTGCGTCACCCGCAATTCTCGGCGCTGCACGCGCTGGCCCAGTGGATCGCAACCGAAACGGGGGCCACGCTGGGCTTCCTGACCGAGGCGGCCAACACCGTCGGCGGCTACATCGCCGGCGCGCTGCCGCAACAGGGCGGTGCCAATGCCCAGGCAATGTTCGATGCGCCGCGCAAGGCATACATCGTGCTGAACGCCGAAGCCGAATTCGATACCGCCGATGCACGCAAGGCCCTGGCCGCGCTGCAGCAGGCCGGTACCGTCGTGGTGCTGTCGCCGTTCCGCTCGGAAGCGGCCATGCAATACGCCGACGTGATCCTGCCGATCGCGCCGTTCACCGAGACCGCCGGTACGTTCGTGAACGCCGAGGGCCGTGCCCAGAGCTTCAACGGCGTGGTGCGCGCGCTGGGTGAATCGCGTCCGGGCTGGAAGGTGCTGCGTGTGCTCGGCAACCTGCTCGACGTGCCGGGCTTCGACTTCGAAACCGCCGAAGCCGTGCGCGATGCCGCACTGGTGAAGCTGGCTCCGGCGCAGCTGAACAACGCTACGGATGCCCCGATCCGCGTGACGGCAGCCGCCACCACCGGTATCGAGCGCATCGCCGATGTGCCGATCTACCACGCCGACCCGATCGTGCGTCGTGCCGATTCGCTGCAGCTGACCGCTGCAGCGCGCCGCGCGATGACGGTGGGCCTGTCGTCGGAACTGTTCGCCAAGCTGGGCGTGCAGGCGGGCGACCCGGTGCGCGTGACGCAGGACGGTGCCAGCGTGGTGCTGCCCGCGGCGCTGGAAAAAACGCTGCCGGCCAATGCCGTGCGCGTGCCGGCCGCCACCGTGGCCGCCGCAACGCTGGGCGCGCTGTTCGGTACCGTCACCGTTGAGAAAGCCATCGACCTGTCGGCCGGCCAGGGTGCCGCCGCGACGGCCACCGTATAAGAAGAGCGAGATAGCAACATGATCGATCTCATTACCTCGCAGGGCCAGGCCATCTTCGGCAGCGCTTGGACGCTGATCTGGATCCTGATCCGTGCCGTGGTCATTGTGGTGCCGGTGCTGCTGTGCGTGGCCTACCTGATTCTGTGGGAACGGAAGCTGATCGGCTGGATGCACGTCCGTATCGGCCCGAACCGCGTGGGTCCGCTGGGCCTGCTGCAGCCGATTGCCGACGTGCTGAAGCTGCTGCTCAAGGAAGTGATGTTCCCGTCGCAGATCAACCGGATGATGTATCTGGTTGCGCCGCTGATGGTGCTGGTGCCGGCAGTGGCCGTCTGGGCCGTGATTCCGTTCCAGCCCGAAGTGGTGATGGCGGACGTCAACGCCGGCCTGCTGTACGTGATGGCCATCAGCTCGGTGGGCGTGTACGGTGTGATCCTGGCGGGCTGGGCATCGAACTCGAAGTACGCGTTCATCGGCGCCATGCGTGCCGCGGCGCAGATGGTGTCGTATGAAATCGCCATGGGCTTCGCGCTGGTGACCGTGCTGATGGTGGCCGGCAGCCTGAACCTGTCGACGATCGTGAACAGCCAGAACGTGGGCTACTTCGCGGACATGGGCATCAACATCCTGTCGTGGAACTGGCTGCCGCTGCTGCCGATGTTCGCCGTGTACTTCATCTCGGGCGTGGCGGAAACCAACCGCCATCCGTTCGACGTGGTGGAAGGCGAGTCGGAAATCGTGGCCGGTCACATGATCGAATATTCGGGCATGACGTTCGCGCTGTTCTTCCTGGCCGAGTACATCAACATGATCATCATCTCGACGATGACCTCGCTGATGTTCCTTGGTGGCTGGGCGCCGCCGTTCTCGAGCGTGATCACGAATGCGGTCCCGGGCTTCTTCTGGCTGGTGATCAAGGTTTTCCTGCTGCTGTCGGTGTTCATCTGGATTCGTGCCTCGTTCCCGCGTTACCGCTATGACCAGATCATGCGTCTGGGCTGGAAGATCTTCATTCCGCTGACCGTGGCGTGGCTGATCATTGTGGCGATCTGGATCAAGTCGCCGTGGAACATCTGGCACTAAGAGGCCAGGCGACGGCGCGCCGCCCGAACGGGCAGGGCGCGCCGCGCGGAAATACTTAGGAAGCAATCGTCATGCTGATCGCCATCAAGGACTTCTTTAACAGCCTGCTCCTGAAGGAACTCTTCAAGGGCATGGCACTTACCGGCCGCTATCTCTTCGCCCGGAAGGTGACTGTCCAGTTCCCGGAAGAGAAGACGCCGATGTCGCCGCGTTTCCGCGGCCTGCACGCACTGCGCCGCTACCCGAACGGGGAAGAGCGTTGCATCGCCTGCAAGCTGTGCGAAGCGGTGTGCCCGGCCATGGCCATTACGATCGAGTCGGATGTGCGTAACGACGGCACCCGCCGCACCACGCGCTACGACATCGATCTGACCAAGTGCATTTTCTGCGGTTTCTGCGAAGAAGCCTGCCCGGTCGACGCGGTCGTCGAAACGCATATTTTCGAATACCACGGCGAGAAGCGCGGCGACCTGTACTTCACGAAGGACATGCTGCTGGCAGTGGGCGACCGCTACGAGCCGCAGATCGCGGCAGCCAAGGCCGCGGACGCGAAGTACCGCTAAGCGTACCGGCAGGACGGGAGCCGGGCACGCGGTGCGCGGTTCCCGGCAACGAATTTGAAGTCGCCCCGCAAGGGGCACAACCAAGAGAAGCAAGTCGCGCAAGGCGCGGCTGCCCCGACGGGCAGCCCGGACCGGCGCGGCCCAAAGAGGATCCGATAGGGACCATGGAACTCACGACAGCCATCTTCTATGCCTTTGCCCTGGTGCTGGTGCTCTCCGCACTGAAAGTCATCACGGCAAAGAACCCGGTGCATTCCGCACTGTTCCTCGTCCTGGCGTTCTTCACCGCCGCGGCGATCTGGATGATCCTGAAGGCCGAGTTCCTCGCCATCCTGCTCGTGCTGGTGTACGTAGGTGCGGTGATGGTGCTGTTCCTGTTCGTGGTGATGATGATCGATATCGATATCGAGCACCTGCGCCGCGACTTCTGGACGTACGTGCCGATGGCGTCGATCGTCGGTGCGCTGATCATCGCCGAAATGGCCATCGTGCTGGTGCGCAACTTCATCGGCACCACCAACGCCGTGCTGCCGCCGGGTGCGCAGGACCCGAATTATTCGAACACCGCCGCGCTGGGCAAGCTGATCTACACCGACTACGTGTACGCCTTCGAAGTGGCCGGCATCATCCTGCTGGTGGCCATCGTGGCCGCCGTGGCCCTGACGCTGCGCCGCCGCAAGGACGTCAAGGCGCAGGACGTGGGTGCCCAGCTGCGTGTACGCCGCGACGAGCGCGTGCGCATGGTGAAGATGCCGGCCGAGGGCCGGGCCGAAGCGGATGCTGCTGCGTCCGCCAACAAGAACTAAGCCCGGAGAACCCGCTGTGCTGTCTCTCGCTCACTTTCTCGTCCTCGGTGCCATCCTGTTCGCGATCAGCATCGTTGGCATCTTCCTGAACCGCAAGAACGTCATCGTGCTGCTGATGGCGCTCGAACTGATGCTGCTTGCGGTGAACATGAATTTCGTCGCCTTCTCGCACTACATGGGCGACCTGGCCGGACAGGTTTTCGTTTTCTTCATCCTTACGGTGGCCGCCGCCGAGTCGGCAATCGGTCTGGCAATCCTGGTCGTGCTGTTCCGTAACCTGGACACGATCAACGTGGACGACATGGATACCCTCAAGGGCTGACATGAACGCTCACGACATGAACCAAGACTGCACCCCGACCGCACACCAATAAGCGTCCTATGGCAACCACGCTCAACCCCAACCTGCTGCTGGCGATCGCGCTGGCACCGCTCGCCGGTGCCGCGATAGCCGGTCTGTTCGGTACCAAGTTCTTCGGCACGTTCTCCTCGGAGACGCGCGGCGGCCGCATCGTGGCCCACTCGGCAACGATCCTCGGTGTCGCCATCTCGTTCGTCCTCTCCGTGATGGTGCTGCTCGACGTGATGAACGGCGCCGGCTACAACGCCACCGTGTACGAATGGATGACCATCGGCTCGCTGAAGATGGAAGTCGGCTTCCTGGTCGATTCCCTGACGGCGATGATGATGGTCGTGGTGACCTTCGTCTCGCTGATGGTGCACATCTACACCGTCGGCTACATGGACGGGGACCCCGGCTACAACCGCTTCTTCGCCTACATCTCGCTGTTCACCTTCTCGATGCTGATGCTGGTGATGAGCAACAACTTCCTGCAGCTGTTCTTCGGCTGGGAAGCTGTGGGCCTGGTGTCGTACCTGCTGATCGGCTTCTGGTACACGCGTCCGACCGCGATCTTCGCCAACCTGAAGGCGTTCCTGGTCAACCGCGTGGGTGACTTCGGCTTCATCCTCGGTATCGGCCTGCTGCTGGCGTACAGCGGCAGCATGAACTACACGGACGTGTTCGCCCAGCGCGAGCAGCTGGCAACCGTGATCTTCCCGGGCACCGACTGGCTGATGATCACCGTGGCGTGCATCTGCCTGTTCATCGGCGCGATGGGCAAGTCGGCGCAGTTCCCGCTGCACGTGTGGCTGCCTGACTCGATGGAAGGCCCGACCCCGATCTCCGCACTGATCCACGCGGCAACCATGGTGACGGCCGGTATCTTCATGGTGTCGCGCATGTCGCCGCTGTTCGAGCTGTCGGACACCGCCCTGTCGTTCGTGATGGTCATCGGCGGCATCACGGCACTGTTCATGGGCTTCCTGGGCATCATCCAGAACGACATCAAGCGCGTGGTGGCGTACTCCACGCTGTCGCAGCTGGGCTACATGACCGTGGCCCTGGGCGCTTCGGCCTACTCGGTGGCCGTGTTCCACCTGATGACCCACGCGTTCTTCAAGGCGCTGCTGTTCCTTGCGGCCGGTTCGGTCATCATCGGCATGCACCACGACCAGGACATCCGCAACATGGGCGGCCTGCGCAAGTACATGCCGATCACCTGGATCACGTCGCTGGTGGGTTCGCTGGCGCTGATCGGCACGCCGTTCTTCTCGGGCTTCTATTCGAAGGACTCGATCATCGAGGCCGTGGCCGAGTCGCACCTGGCCGGTTCGGGCTTCGCGTACTTCGCGGTGCTGGCTGGCGTGTTCGTCACCGCCTTCTACTCGTTCCGCATGTACTTCCTGGTGTTCCACGGTGAAGAGCGTTTCGGCAAGCCGCACGCGCACCACGACCACCACGAGGAGGAAGAGGAATCGCACGGCGACGACCACCACCATGGTCTGGCTCCGGGCCAGAAGCCGCACGAGTCGCCGTGGGTGGTGACGCTGCCGCTGGTGCTGCTGGCCATCCCGTCGGTGATCGTTGGCGCCATCGCCATCGAGCCGATGCTGTTCGGTGACTTCTTCAAGCATGGCCTGGCGTTCAAGGACGTGATCTTCGTCGGCGAGAACCATCACGCCATGGAAGAGCTGAAGGAAGCGTTCCACGGCTGGGTGCCGATGGCGATTCACTCGCTGACGACTCCGGTGCTGTGGCTGGCCATTGCCGGTGTGGTGCTGTCGTGGTTCTTCTACATGAAGCGCCCGGACATTCCGGCCGCCATCAAGCAACGCTGCTCGGGTCTCTACAACCTGCTCGAGAACAAGTACTACATGGACGCGATCAACGAGGCGGTGTTTGCCCGTGGCGCGCGCCTGCTGGGTACCGGCCTGTGGAAGGGTGGTGACCAGAGCTTCATCGACGGCCTGTTCGTCAATGGTTCGGCCCGTGTGGTGGCGTCGTTTGCCGCGGCCAGCCGTTACCTGCAGTCCGGCTACATCTACCATTACGCTTTCGCGATGATCCTCGGCATGCTGGTGCTGTTGACGCTGACGATCACTGGCGTGATAGGCACCAAGTGATAGGCACCGAGTAAGGAAAACAAACAAATGGTTCTGTCTCTCGCAATCTGGCTGCCTATCTTCTTCGGCCTGCTGGTATTGATGTTCGGCTCCGACAACAGCAAGGGCTTCGCGCGCTGGATGGCGCTGTTCGGTGCCATCGCCAGCTTCGCCGTGACGCTGCCGCTGGTCTTTCATTTCGATACGTCGACGGCTGCGATGCAGTTTGTCGAGCAGGCGAACTGGATCGAGCGCTTCAACATCGCCTATCACCTGGGCGTTGACGGCATCTCGATGTGGTTTGTCGTGCTGACCTCGTTCATCACCGTGATCGTCGTGATCTCGGCCTGGGAAGTGATCACCGAACGGGTGGCCGAGTACATGGCCGCGTTCCTGATCCTGTCGGGTCTGATGGTGGGCGTGTTCTGCGCGCTGGACGGCATGCTGTTCTACGTGTTCTTCGAAGCCACGCTGATCCCGATGTACATCATCATCGGTGTCTGGGGTGGCCCGAACCGCGTGTACGCCGCGTTCAAGTTCTTCCTCTACACGCTGCTGGGCTCCCTGCTGACGCTGGTTGCCCTGCTGTACCTGTACAACAAGACAGGTACGTTCGACATCCTGTCCTGGCACCAGGCCAAGCTGTCGTTCGAGGAGCAGATCCTGATCTTCCTGGCGCTCTTCATGGCCTTCGCCGTGAAGGTGCCGATGTGGCCGGTGCACACCTGGCTGCCGGACGCCCACGTGGAAGCGCCGACCGGCGGTTCCGTGGTGCTGGCCGCGATCATGCTGAAGCTGGGCGCCTACGGCTTCCTGCGTTTCTCGCTGCCGATCGCGCCGGACGCCAGCCACTACATGGCACCGTTCATCATCACGATCTCGCTGGTCGCGGTGATCTACATCGGCCTCGTGGCGCTGGTCCAGGCCGACATGAAGAAGCTGGTGGCGTACTCGTCGATCGCCCACATGGGCTTCGTGACGCTGGGCTTCTTCATTTTCAACGACCTGGGCGTTGAAGGCGGCATCATCCAGATGATCTCGCACGGCTTCGTGTCGGGCGCCATGTTCCTTGGCATCGGCGTGCTGTACGACCGCGTGCATTCGCGCCAGATCGCCGACTACGGCGGTGTGGTGAACGTGATGCCGAAGTTCGCCGCGTTCTCGGTGTTCTTCGCCATGGCAAACTGCGGCCTGCCGGCTACTTCCGGTTTCGTCGGCGAGTTCATGGTCATCCTGGCCTCGGTCAAGTTCAATTTCTGGATCGGCCTGCTGGCTGCCACGGCCCTGATCCTGGGCGCGGCCTACTCGCTGTGGATGGTCAAGCGCGTGATCTTTGGCGATATCGTGCATCAGCACGTGCGTGAACTGGTAGACCTGAACAAGCGCGAATTCCTGATGTTCGGCCTGCTGGCCATCCTGACGCTGTACATGGGTCTGTACCCGAAACCCTTCACCGATGTGATGCACGCCTCGGTGGTGAACCTGCTGTCCCACGTGGCACAGTCCAAGCTGTAAGCGGGGGAGAGAAACCAACATGCAATCGTCCTCTAGCCTGGCCCCGGTGGCGCCAATCATTTTCCTGGCGGTCGCCATCGCGGCGATCAACTGGATCGACCTAGCGCGCGGCAAGGGCCGCACCAGCGTGGCATACCCGCTGGCACTGCTCACGACGCTGGTGCTGACCTTCTGGTTCGCACTGGACGCCGCGAACGGCGAGACGCACTACGTGTTCGCCAACCTGGTGGTCGTGGATCCGATGGCCAACGTGCTGTCGGCGTTCTGCTCGCTGGGCATGTTCCTGACGCTGATCTACACGCGCACCTACCTGAGCAACCGCGACATGTTCGCGGGCGAGTTCTACATGCTCGCGCTGTTCACGCTGGGCGGTCAGCTCGTGATGATTACCGGCAACAACTTCCTGACCCTGTATCTGGGCCTGGAACTGCTGTCGCTGTCGTCGTACGCCCTGGTGGCCCTGCGCCGCGACTCGCGCGTGACGTCGGAATCGGCCATCAAGTACTTCGTGCTGGGTGCACTGGCCTCGGGCTTCCTGCTCTATGGCATGTCGATGATGTACGGCGCCACCGGTTCGCTGAACCTGGGTGAAGTCTTCCGCGTGGTGGAGTCGGGTCGCGTCAACACGACGATGCTGGCCTTCGGCGTGGTGTTCATCGTCGCCGGTGTGTCGTTCAAGCTCGGTGCCGCACCGTTCCACATGTGGATTCCGGACATCTACCAGGGCTCGCCGACCGCGGTGACGCTGCTGATCGCCGCCGGCCCGAAGGTTGCCGCGTTCGCGCTGATCATGCGCCTGCTGGTCGAAGGCCTGCTGCCGCTGGCCGGCGACTGGCAGATGATGCTGGTGGTGCTGTCGGTCGTGTCGCTGCTGATCGGCAACCTGACCGCGATCGTGCAGACCAACCTGAAGCGGATGCTGGCGTACTCCACCATCTCGCACATGGGCTTCATCCTGCTGGGCATGCTGTCCGGCGTGGTGGCGAACAAGGCGGATGGCGCGGCCAATGCCTACAGCGCGTCGATGTTCTACTCGATCACCTACATGCTGACCACGCTCGGCACGTTCGGCCTGATCCTGATCCGGACGCGCAAGGGTTTCGAGGCCGAAACGCTGGACGACCTGAAGGGCATGTCGCGCCGTCATCCGTGGTTTGCGCTGCTGATGCTGGTGATGATGTTCTCTATGGCCGGCATCCCGCCGACCGTCGGCTTCTACGCCAAGCTGGCCGTGCTGTCGGCCGTGGTCAAGGCCGGCATGAGCTGGCTGGCCGTGGTGGCCGTGGTGTTCTCGCTGATCGGCGCGTTCTACTACCTGCGCATCGTGAAGCTGATGTACTTCGACACGCCGGCTGGCGAAGAGCCGCTGGAAGCGTCGGTTGGCGTGCGCTCGGTCCTGAGCCTGAACGGCCTGGCCGTGATCCTGCTGGGCCTGTTCCCGGCTGCGCTGATGAACCTGTGCTACCAGGCCATCCGCGCCACGCTGGCTTCGTAACATAACAAGGTGACGACATGAGTTCCTCGGCGGGCGGTTGGTTTGTCATTTTGCTGGCACTGGTCTGTGCCAACCTGCCGTTCGTCAACCAGCGCCTGTTCGCGGCGGTGGGCCTGAAATGGGCCCGCAAGCCGCTGTGGCTGCGGGCCGTGGAGCTGTTCGTCTGGTATGTGGTGGCCGGTGTTGCCGGCTTTGCGGTGGAGGCGGGCCTTGGCAACGCATTCCCGCAGGGCTGGCAGTTCTACGCCATCACGGCCTGCATGATGCTGGTGTTTGCCTTCCCGGGCTTCACCTGGCAATACCTGGTCAAACATCGCACGGCCTGAGGGCTTGCCTGCTCCGGTCCGTGCCATCTCCGGAGCGCGCATGACCGACAAGACCCTCCCCGTTTCCTCCCAGTCGTCCGAAGTCTCGGATGACCATCTCCGCGAGACGCCGGTCGCTTCGGCAACCATCCACCGCGGGAAATTCCTGACCCTCAAGCAAGACATCGTGCGCCTGCCCGACGGCAAGCAGGCCGGGCGCGAGTACGTGCTGCATCCGGGCGCCGTCATGATGATCCCGCTGTTCGACGATGGCACCGTGCTGATGGAGCGCCAATTCCGCTATCCGGTGGGCGAAGTCATGCTCGAATTCCCGGCCGGCAAGCTCGACCCGGAAGAGGGTGCGCTGGTGTGCAGCAAGCGCGAACTGCTGGAAGAAACCGGCTACACGGCAGCGCGCTGGGACTACCTGACGCGCATCCACCCCGTCATTTCCTATTCGACCGAATTCATCGACCTGTTCCTGGCCCGTGATCTGACGGCTGGCGAGTCGAAGCTCGACGACGGTGAATTCCTTGAGACCTTCGTCACACCTGTCGGACAGATCATTGACTGGGTGCGGCAAGGCCGCATTACCGACGTGAAGACGATCATCGGCGCGTTCTGGCTCGAGAAAATTGTCTCGGGCACCTGGCAACCCGGCGAACAGGCCGAACCGCCGTTCCCGACCGCACGGGCGGCCGGCTAGAACGTCGCTTTGCTGCTAAGCTTGGCGAGGCGCGAATCACGGGTTTTCCCTTGATTTTTCAGGGCCCGGCGCCCAAATAGGCTGCCATCGGCGGGATTGTGTTTCCTACGCATCCTGCCAGGCAAAAACGGCTGCAAAAAAATTAGCACGACCGTTCACAAAATTTCGATTCACGGCTAACATTGCCCCGACGGGCTGGAAAGATCATGAAGGTGCTCGACCTGTGCTGTGCGCATGACCATCGTTTCGAGGGCTGGTTTGCCTCGGAGGAAGATGCGCAATCGCAGATTTCACGCGACCTCGTCCAATGCCCGGTCTGTGGCGACCATGCGGTCAGCCGCCTGCCCAGCGCGCCGCGCCTGAATCTGTCGGGTGCCACCGCGAAGCCGGCGCCGACGCAGGGCCGCGATGGCGAACCAGGCAAGGCCGAGGCCCGGCAGATGATGCAGGCGCTGCAGGCCCACTACCTGAAGGCCGTGCGGCAGGTGCTGGCGCAGACCGAGGACGTGGGAGACCGCTTCGTGGAGGAAGCGCGGCGCATGCATTACGAGGAGGCGCCCGAACGCGGCATTCGCGGTTCGGCCACCGCCGAGGAAGTGCAGGCGCTGGCTGAAGAGGGCATCGACACCTTTCCGCTCATCGTGCCGGACGCATTGAAGCAGACGGCCCACTGAACAAGCATCCTGTGCCCGGTTTTACCAGCGCAGCGATGCGCAGGTAAAACAATCGGCCGGCGCCCGCCGGCACCACCTATGGAGACGGGCATGGATCTCAACTACTCGGCGGCGGACAACGCCTTCCGTCAGGAAGTGCGCAGCTGGCTCGAAGCCAACCTGCCGGCGGAAATCAGCGAAAAGGTGCTCAACCACCGCCGCCCCAACCGCGACGATCTGGTGCGCTGGCACAAGATCCTGGCCGGCAAGGGCTGGTCAGTGCCGCACTGGCCGGTGGAATTCGGCGGTACGGGCTGGAACGCCACGCAACGCCATATCTGGGACGAGGAAAATGCCCGCGTCGGCGCACCCGGCGTACTGCCGTTCGGTGTGGCGATGGTTGCGCCCGTGATCATGAAGTACGGCAATGCCGAGCAGAAGTCGTACTACCTGCCGCGTATCCTCGACTGCACCGACTGGTGGTGCCAGGGCTATTCGGAGCCCGGCTCGGGTTCCGACCTCGCATCGCTGAAGACGCGCGCCGAACTGACGCCGGACGGCAAGCACTACATCGTGAATGGCCAGAAGACCTGGACCACGCTGGGCCAGCACGCCGACATGATCTTCTGCCTGGTGCGCACCGACCCTGAAGCCAAGAAGCAGGAAGGCATCTCGTTCCTGCTGATCGACATGAAGACGCCCGGTATCACCGTGCGCCCGATCATCATGCTCGACGAAGAGCACGAGGTGAACGAAGTCTTCTTCGACAACGTGAAGGTGCCGGTCGAAAACCGCGTGGGCGAAGAGAACCGCGGCTGGACCTACGCCAAGTACCTGCTGGGCCACGAGCGCACCGGCATTGCCCGTGTGGGCAATTCCAAGCGCGAACTGGGGTTCCTGAAGCGCGTGGCGCGTCAGCAGCAGAAGAACGGCAAGCCGCTGCTGGCCGATCCGGTGTTCGGCGCCAAGGTGGCCGCGCTGGAAATCGAGCTGATGGCGCTGGAAATCACGGTGCTCCGCGTGGTGTCGAGCGAAGCGGCCGGCAAGGGCCCTGGCCCGGAAGCGTCGATGCTCAAGATCAAGGGCACCGAGATCCAGCAGATGCTGACCGAGCTGATGGTGGAGGCCGTGGGTCCGTATGCCCAGCCGTTCGACACCGCCTACCTCGAATGCGAGCACGACCATGCCGTGACCGGCTACGACGATGCCGCGCCGCTGGCCGCCTACTACTTCAACTACCGCAAGACGTCGATCTACGGTGGTTCCAACGAAATCCAAAAGAACATCATCAGCCAGATGATTCTGGGGCTGTGAGGAGACACGCGACATGAACTTCAATCTCAGCGACGAACAGAAGCAGCTGGCCGACGCGATTCGCCGTTTTGTCGAGAAGAGCTACGACTTCGAATCGCGCAAGAAGAACATCAAGACCGAGGCAGGCTACGGCGAGCAGGCCTGGGGCGCCCTGGTGGAGCTGGGCCTGACCGCGCTGCCGGTGCCGGAAGCGCAGGGCGGTTTCTCGGGTACGGCCGTCGACATGATGGTGGTGCAGGAGCAGCTGGGCCGTGGCCTGATCGTGGAGCCGTACTTCGCCACCGTGGTGGCCGCGCACGCACTGAAGCTGGCCGGCGGCCAGGAAGCGGTACTGGAGCAGGTGGCCGGCGGCGAGGTGAAGCTGGCCACGGCGTTCAACGAGCCCCAGGCGCGCTACGAACTGAACAACGTGACGGTGACGGCCAAGGGCGGCAAGCTCAACGGTCGCAAGGTGGTGGCGATCCACGGTGCGCAGGCTGACAAGCTGGTGGTGTCGGCCCGTACCGGCGGTGCCCAGTCCGATCGTGACGGCATCTCCCTGTTCCTGGTCGATACGAACGGGGCTGGCGTCAGCGTCAAGGACTACCGCACAATCGACAACCTGCGCGCGGCCGACGTGACGTTTGCCGATGCGCCGGCCACGCTGCTCGGTGCCGAAGGCAAGGGCTTTGACGTGCTGGAGGCGACGGCCGACTACGCCGCCGTGCTGCTGTGCGCCGAGGCCGTTGGCGTGATGGACACGCTGAACGCCGCCACGCTCGAATACGCCAAGACGCGCCAGCAGTTCGGCGTGCCGATCGCGCGCTTCCAGGCGCTGCAGCACCGCATGGTGGAAATGTTCATCCATGCCGAGCAGTCGCGTTCGATCACGCTGCTGGCTGCCGCCCGCTTCGAGGAATCGTCGCCGGAAGAACGCCGCCGCTACGTGTCGGCTGCCAAGGCACGGGTGGGCCAGGCGGCGCGCTCGGTCGGTCAGGAAGCCGTGCAGATCCACGGCGGCATGGGCGTGACCGACGAACTGCCGGCCGCGCACATGTTCAAGCGGCTGACCATGATCAACACGACGTTTGGCGACGTGGACCATCACCTGGGCCGCTTCGCAAGCCAGCCGGGCTTCCAGGAAGCCGCCTGACCGTAGTGTTTGACCTGAACCGCGCCGGCGACCCCGAGCGCGGTTTTTTGCTTTGGAGCCCACGATGTCCAACAAGATGTACTTCGAAGACTATGTCGTCGGCAGCGAGATTCCGCTTGGCAGCTACCACGTTACCGAGGAGGAGATCCTCACGTTTGCGCGCCAGTACGATCCCCAGCCGTTCCACATCGACAAGGCCGCGGCGGAAAGCAGCATTTACGGTGGCCTGATTTCAAGCGGCTGGATGACCTGCGGCATCATGATGCGGCTGCTGGTACAGTCGATGGGCGACCGCTCCACCAGCATGGGTTCGCCCGGCGTGGACGAGGTGCGCTGGATCAAGCCGGTCTATGCTGGCGACACGCTGACCGCCGTGCTGAAGATCCTGGAGAAGCGCCCGTCCAGCACGAAGCCCGACCGCGGCGTGGTGATGACGCAGTGGGTTGGCACCAACCAGAAGGGCGAGGTGGTGTGTACGGTCAAGGGCATGGGCATGTACAAGCGCCGCCCGGCCTGAGGCCGGTGCGAGCGCGGCAGGAAGCCATTCAGCCGGGCAACGAGACGACAAGACGACAAGACGACAAGACGACAAGACGACAAGACGACAAGACGACAAGACGACAAGACGACGAGACAATAGGAGACAAGTCATATGCGCACCATTGCATCGCTGGAAGAGCTGGAGTCCCTCCAGGGCCAGGAAGTGGCCGTCAGCGACTGGTCCGAAATCACGCAGCAGCAGGTAAACCTGTTTGCCGAGGCGACGGGCGATCATCAGTGGATCCACGTCGATGTCGAGCGCGCCAAGCGGGAGTCGCCATTCGGCGCCCCGGTGGCGCATGGTTTCCTGACGTTGTCGCTGCTGCCGCAGTTCATGCAGAACGCCATCCACATGGAAGGCGTCAAGATGGGCGTCAACTACGGGCTGAACCGGGTGAGGTTCACCTCGCCGGTGCCGGTCGGCAGCAAGCTGCGCGCGCGCGTGAAGCTGCTCAAGGTCGAGCGGCTCGATCCGTTGCCAAACGGCCTGCTCGGCGCTCAGTCGACCTGGGAAGTCACCATCGAACGCGAGGGCAGCGATCGCCCCGTCTGCGTGGCGGAATCGATCAGCCGGCGCTACTCCTAGCCGTTGCAGGGTGCAGCGGAGCGGGGCCGCTAGAACGCGGCCCCTTTCTTTTGTCCAGAAGAATCGCATGACAAATACGTTCACAACGTGATCTGTTTCCTTTGCGCGACATCAAGAACATTGTCCGGTTAAAAGAACAGTGTTTCCGTTGTGTTTGGGTTTACCCGCAATGTTGCGTTGCGGTACATTCGCGCCCAACGATGTTTTAAGTAATGCGATATCCGCTCGGAGACCGTGCTCGCTGCGCTGGCGGGTCGGTCAAAAGCAGGCGGAAATCGCGTGAGCATCGTGACACAACGCTTGTCCCGGTGGCTGCTCCGAACCGGGAACGATCGCAGTTCAGGCAGTCGGTTACCTCAGCGCACGCTTCCGCCCCCGGCGTTTCGCGCACGCAGTCGTCAGTTGCTGTCCAGCCGCGCTCACGGCGTTGCCCGGCCGCATGGTCCGCCGGTGCTTGCTCGCCCCATCAACGCTTGCGCCAGCTTTGGACACGTCCCCGGTTTTTCCCAGCCCAGCCAGCCCGTTGCCTCGTGCAGCAGGCGGCAGTGCCTCGCTTGTGCACAGGCGTGGCGCAACCAGACCGTCGTGACATGAACACATCAACAATGCCGCGCCTGATGCGGTACCTGCCTTGCCTTGGCCTGCTCCTGCTGGCCGGCTGCGACTACGCGCTGATGAACCCGAAGGGGCAAGTCGGCGTCGACATCAAGGGCATCATCCTGATCGCCACCTGGCTGATGCTGCTGGTCGTGGTGCCGGTGATCATCCTGACGATCGTGTTCGCGTGGAAGTACCGCGCCAGCAACACGTCGGCCACCTACGATCCGGACTGGTCGCACTCGACCAAGATCGAAGTCGTGGTCTGGCTGATTCCCTGCCTGATCATCATCGCGCTGGGCATCATCACCTGGAAGTCGTCGCACGATCTCGATCCCTACAAGCCGCTGGAGTCGAACGTCAAGCCGGTGCAGGTCGAAGCCGTGGCGATGAACTGGAAATGGCTGTTCATCTATCCGGAACTGAAGATCGCGACGGTCAACCAGCTGGCGCTGCCGGTGAACACGCCGGTGAACTTCAAGATCACGTCGGATTCGATCATGAATTCGTTCTTCATCCCCCAGCTGGGCAGCCAGGTGTACGCCATGGCCGGGATGGAGACCAAGCTGCACCTCATCGCCAATGAAGCCGGCACGTACGACGGCATGTCCGCCAACTACAGTGGCGGCGGCTTCTCGGGCATGAAGTTCAAGACCATCGCCATGTCGAATTTCGACTTCGACAAGTGGGTGGAACAGGTGCGCGCGTCCAGCAAGCAGCTCGGCGCCGAGGACTACAAAGTCCTGGCCAAGCCGAGCGAAGCAGATCCGGTGACGTACTTCGGCAAGATCGAAGACGGCCTGTTTACCGGCATCCTGCATCAATACATGGGGCACGACGGCCGTGCCATGGCCCGCGAAGGTTTCGATGGCGGTCCGGTCTGCACGTCGCGTAACACGCTTGGCGAAGAGCGTGTATCCATGACCACGCCGGCCAAGCCGGCCGTGGGCGCGCAAATCTAGGAGCAATGATGTTTGGCAAATTGAGTTTGTCGGCGATTCCGTTTCATGAGCCGATCATCATGATCACGCTGAGCTGCGTGGCCCTTGGCGGGCTGGGGCTGCTCGGCGCGATCACGTATTTCAAGAAGTGGAATTACCTGTGGGTCGAATGGATCACTTCGGTCGACCACAAGCGCATCGGCGTGATGTACTCGCTGGTGGCGCTGATCATGCTGCTGCGCGGCTTTGCCGACGCCATCATGATGCGTACCCAGCTGGCGGTTGCCACCAACGGCGCCACCGGCTTCCTGCCGCCCGAGCACTATGACCAGGTGTTCACGGCCCACGGCGTGATCATGATCTTCTTCGTGGCCATGCCGCTGATGACGGGCCTGATGAACCTCGTGGTGCCGCTGCAGATCGGCGCGCGCGACGTGGCATTCCCGTTCCTGAACACGCTGAGCTTCTGGCTGTTCGTGGCCGGCGCGCTGCTGGTCAATATCTCGCTGGGGGTTGGCGAATTCGCGCGTACGGGCTGGCTGGCCTATCCGCCGCTGTCGGGCCTGGACTACAGCCCGGGCGTGGGGGTGGACTACTACCTCTGGTCCTTGCAGATTTCAGGGTTGGGCACGCTGCTGACCGGCGTGAACTTCCTGGTGACGATCCTGAAGATGCGCGCCCCGGGCATGACCCTGATGCGCATGCCGGTGTTCACGTGGACGGTCTTCTGCACCAACGTGCTGATCGTGGCCGCCTTCCCGGTGCTGACGGTGTCGCTGGCCCTGCTGGGTCTGGACCGTTACTTCGACATGCACTTCTTCACGAACGACGGTGGCGGCAACGCCATGATGTACGTGAACCTGATCTGGATCTGGGGCCACCCCGAGGTCTACATCCTGGTGCTGCCGGCATTCGGTATCTTCTCGGAAATCATCGCCACGTTCTCGGGCAAGAAGCTGTTCGGCTACAAGTCGATGGTTTATGCAACGAGCGCGATCATGGTGCTGTCGTTCATCGTGTGGCTGCACCACTTCTTCACGATGGGCTCGGGCGCCAACGTGAACGCGTTCTTCGGCATCACGACGATGATCATCTCGATCCCGACGGGCGTGAAGATCTTCAACTGGCTGTTCACGATGTACCGTGGCCGCGTGCAGTTCACGTCGCCGGTGCTGTGGACGCTGGGCTTCATGATCACGTTCGTGATCGGCGGCATGACCGGCGTGCTGATGGCCGTGCCGGCAGCCGACTTCGTGCTGCATAACAGCCTGTTCCTGATTGCCCACTTCCACAACGTGATCATCGGCGGCGTGCTGTTCGGCTACCTGGCCGGCATCACCTACTGGTGGCCGAAGGCGTTCGGCTTCAAGCTGAACGAGCGGCTGGGCAAGTGCGCCTTCTGGTGCTGGATCGTCGGTTTCTACTTCGCGTTCATGCCGCTGTACGTGCTGGGCCTGATGGGCATGACCCGTCGTCTGAACCACACGAACAACCCGGAATGGACGCCGTGGCTGCATCTGGCCGTGGTGGGCGTGGTGTTCGTGGCGCTGGGCATCTTCTTCCAGGTGCTGCAGATCGTCGTGTCGATCCGCGACCGCAAGAAGCTGGCCGACGTGACGGGCGACCCGTGGGGTGGCCGTACGCTGGAATGGGCAACGTCGTCGCCGCCGCCGTTCTACAACTTCGCGCACACCCCGGTGGTGCGTGACCTGGACGCGTTCGCCGACATGAAAGCCCGTGGCGAGAAGCTGCCGACCAGCGGCTTCGAGCAGATCCACATGCCGAAGAACACGGCTGCCGGCTTCTACATGGGTGCCTGGAGCCTGGCGCTGGGCTTCGCGCTGATCTGGCACATCTGGTGGCTTGCCGCCGTTGGCCTGGTCGGCATGGTGGTGGCGTTCATCCGTCGCGCCAACGATGACCACATCGACTACTACGTGCCGGCCGCCGAGGTCGAGCAGATCGAAACCCGCTACCAGCAGCGTGTGGCTGCACAGGGCTGATAACGATGTCGACAGAAGTTCTTGACCGCTTTGGGGCGCAAGCCCCCGCGCATGCGCACTCGCACGACGAGTCGCACGACCACGCCCATCACGACACCAGCGAGAACACCATCTTCGGTTTCTGGCTGTACCTGATGAGCGACTGCATCCTGTTCGCGTGCCTGTTCGCCGCGTTCGCCGTCCTGCGCGGCGAAGTGGCGGGTGGCCCGTCGGGCAAGGAGCTGTTCGAGCTCAACTACGTGCTCGTGGAAACGGCAATCCTGCTGTTCTCGTCGATCACCTACGGCTTTGCCATGGTGTCGATGCAGAACCAGCAGCGCGGCCGCGTGATGTTCTGGCTGGCCGTGACGTTCCTGCTGGGCGCAGGCTTCATGGCGATGGAAATCAACGAGTTCGCGCACCTGATCCATGAAGGTGCCGGCCCGAGCCGCAGCGCCTTCCTGTCGTCGTTCTTCACGCTCGTGGGCACCCACGGCCTGCACGTGGCAAGCGGCATGCTGTGGATGCTCGTGCTGATGTACCAGCTGTCGAAGAAGGGCCTGACCCCGGCCGTGGCCAAGCGCCTGAACTGCCTCAGCCTGTTCTGGCACTTCCTGGACGTGGTCTGGATCGGTGTGTTCACCGTGGTCTACCTGATGGGAGCAATGTAAATGGCACAGCAACACGCAAGCGCCGCCCATGGCGCGTCGCATGGCCACAGCAGCGTCAAGTCGTATGTGATCGGCTTCGTGCTGGCGGTGATCCTGACCGTGATCCCGTTCAAGATCGTGATGGACGGCTCGATCGACCGCGCCACCACGCTCTGGATCATCCTGGGCATGGCCGTGGTGCAGATCATCGTGCACCTGAAGTACTTCCTGCACCTGGACGGCTCGGATGGCCAGAAGTGGAACGTGATGGCACTGCTGTTCACGGTCCTGATCCTCTTCATCGTGCTGGCCGGCTCGCTCTGGATCATGCACAACATGAACGCCAACATGATGCCGTGGATGAGCAAGTGACCGTCGTCACCGGTATCTGAAGAAACGGGGCCCCTGCGGCCCCGTTTTTTATTGCATTTTTCCCTGACCGCTTCAGGCCGCAGCGGGAGAGGGAGGGGCTGCGGCCCCCGTCCGAAATCTTGCCGCTGGTGCGCCACGCACCGATCCCTTCCAGCCATGCACCGCATCGGGCCGATGCACGACGCCGGTGCATGCGTCCGTTCCTGCCCCTTCGCAACCCCGGCACCTTACTGGTGCGCCCCCGCTCCGTCCCATCCGATTTGTCTTGCCGCCGTTGCCTGGCAACGGTTTGCGGTCGTTGGCGCGCTTGGCACGCAAGTTGCAGAAGCGTTACCCGGGGTGCGTAGTCCCTGACCACATACGACAAATTGGACAAAATGGGAGCTGCAATGAAACGACGTGACATGCTGAAGCTGTCGGCGGTAGCCGCCGCGGCGATGATCGGTACCAGCCCGCTGATGGCGCAGACGAAGGAACCGATCAAGGTCGGCATCCTGCATTCGCTGTCGGGCACCATGGCCATCTCCGAGACTTCGCTCAAGGACGTGGCGCTGATGACGATCGACGAGATCAACAAGAGCGGCGGCGTGCTGGGCCGCAAGCTCGAGCCCGTGGTGGTCGACCCCGCTTCCAACTGGCCGCTGTTCGCCGAGAAGGCCCGTCAGCTGATCACCAAGGACAAGGTGGCCGTGACGTTCGGCTGCTGGACGTCCGTGTCGCGCAAGTCGGTGCTGCCGGTCTATGAAGAGACCAACGCACTGCTGTTTTACCCGGTGCAGTACGAAGGCGAGGAAATGTCCAAGAACGTGTTCTACACGGGGGCCGCGCCGAACCAGCAGGCCATCCCGGCCGTGGAATACCTGATGAGCAAGGAGGGCGGCGGTGCCAAGCGCTTCTTCCTGCTGGGCACCGACTACGTGTATCCCCGCACCACCAACAAGATCCTGCGCGCGTTCCTGAAGAGCAAGGGCGTAGCCGACAAGGACATCGAAGAGGTCTACACCCCGTTTGGCCATAGCGACTACCAGACCATCGTCGCCAACATCAAGAAGTTCTCGCAGGGCGGCAAGACGGCCGTGATCTCGACGATCAACGGCGACTCCAACGTGCCGTTCTACAAGGAACTGGGCAACGCCGGCCTGAAGGCCAAGGACGTGCCGGTGGTGGCTTTCTCGGTGGGCGAGGAAGAACTGCGCGGCATCGACACCAAGCCGCTGGTGGGCCACCTGGCCGCCTGGAACTACTTCATGTCGGTCAAGAATGGCGAGAACGACGCGTTCAAGAAGCGGTGGGCGGCATGGGTCAAGGCCAACAACCTGCCCGGCGGCGACAAGCGCGTGACCAACGACCCGATGGAAGCCACCTACGTCGGTATCCACATGTGGGCCCAGGCCGTGAAGAAGGCCGGCACCACCGACGTGGACAAGGTGCGCGCCGCCATGTACGGCCAGACCTTCAAGGCGCCGGACGGCTTCACGCTGACCATGGGCGACAACCATCACCTGTACAAGCCCGTGATGATCGGCGAAGTGAAGGGCGACGGCCAGTTCAACGTGGTCTGGAAAACGCCGAAGCCGATCCGTGCGCAGCCGTGGAGCCCGTTCATCGCGGGTAACGAAGGCAAGGCCGACAAGGTCGGCGGGAACTAAGCGCTGCCGACCGTTGTTATGCGCTCCCCTCTCCCATGCAGTGGAGAGGGGTGGGGGTGAGGGTAAAACCTCTCAAGATGCGAGTGCGGCGATTTGACCTGCCGTGCCCTCACCCCCGGCCCCTCTCCCGCAGGCGGGAGAGGGGAGCAAGGACAAGAACAATACTAGACGCGATCCATCGCGCGAACCAGGCTCCTGAATGCACCGACCCAATATCCGCTCGTGGCTGCGCGCCATGCTCGCCGCGTTGCTGCTGGCCGCTGCCCCGCTCTGGGCCGCCACGCCGCTCACGCAGGCCGACCTGAAGCCGCTGGCCGAGGACGACTTCGACGCCAAGACCGCCGCGCTTGCCAAAGTCACGCAGGCGCCGGCCGAACAGGCCGGCCCGATCCTGAAGGCACTGCAGGACGATGCGCTGCAGTATGAACCATCGGTCGGCATGGTGCGCCAGGATGGTGACAAGTATCTCGATGCCATCAGCGGCAAGCCCGTCGCCGTGAAGAGCGATGCGCTGGAATCGCTGACGCTGAACAACAGCCTGCGCACCATCGTCGACAGCGCCGCCAGCAGCCTGCTGCTGCAGTCGCCGGACATCGCGGTACGCACGCAGGCCATCAACACGCTGCTCGACCAGCCCGGGAACGCGTCGCGCGAGGCGGTCGAGGCCGCCCGCAAGGCCGAGGCCGATGCCGGGCTGCGTGCCCGCCTGGACGTGATCTGGGCCAATACCGTACTGGCCCAGGGCACCGAGGCCCCGCGCGATGCACGGCTCGATGCCATCCGCATCCTGGGCAGCGACAGCAACCCGCAGTCGCGCCAGAAGCTGATGCCGCTGATGGAAAAGGACGATGCCGGCAAGTACAAGGAAGCCGACGAGGGCGTGCGCGTGGCCGCCCAGCAGGCCATCGACCAGATGCGCAGCGAACAGCGCCGCGCCGAACTGCTGGGCAACCTGTTCGCCGGCCTGAGCCTGGGCAGCGTGCTGCTGCTGGCGGCGCTGGGCCTGGCCATCACGTATGGCCTGATCGGCGTCATCAACATGGCGCACGGCGAATTCCTGATGATTGGCGCCTATGCCACGTACGTGGTGCAGACGCTGTTCCGCGCCTATGCGCCGAACGCGTTCGACTGGTACCTGGTGGCGGCGCTGCCGGCCTCGTTCCTGGCGGCTGGCGTGGTCGGCTTCGCGCTGGAGCGGATCGTGCTGCGGCATCTGTACGGCCGTCCGCTGGAAACGCTGCTGGCCACGTTCGGTATCAGCCTGCCGCTGATGCAGGCCGTGCGCACGATCTTCGGCGCGCAGAACGTGGAGGTGGCCAATCCGGTGTGGATGAGCGGCGGCTTCGATGCGATGGCCGGGCTCGTGATCCCGTACAACCGTGTGGTCATCATCCTGTTCGCGCTGGCCGTGGTGGCCGTGGCGTGGGCCGTGCTGAACCGTACCCGTCTGGGCCTGTTCGTGCGCGCCACGACGCAGAACCGCACCATGGCGGCCTGCGTGGGCGTGCGCACGTGGAAGGTGGACAGCTACGCGTTTGCGTTCGGCGCCGGCATTGCCGGGCTGGGTGGCTGCGCGCTGTCGCAGATCGGCAATGTGGGCCCCGACCTGGGGCAGGCATACATCATCGATTCGTTCATGGTCGTGGTGCTGGGCGGGGTGGGGCAGCTGGCCGGCACCATCGTCGGGGCATTCGGCCTCGGCATCATCAACAAGTTCATCGAGCCGTTCTACGGCGCGGTGCTGGCCAAGATCTTCGTCCTCGTGCTGATCGTGCTGTTCATCCAGAAGCGGCCGCAGGGACTTTTCGCGCTCAAGGGGCGCAGCGCGGAGGCCTGACATGAGCAGCTTTTCCTCTTCATCCCGCAAGGCGTTCAAGCTGTCGGTGCCGGAGCGCCAGCCGCTGTTCTCGGGCCGCGTATGGACGCTGCTGGTGCTGCTGACCGTGGTCGTGGCCATCGGCGTGCCCATCTGCGCGCTGGTGCTGCCGGAGACCCATCCGCTGCACCTGTCGGCCTATGCGCTGACGCTGTTCGGCAAGATCATGTGCTTTGCGCTGGCGGCCATCGCGCTGGACCTGGTGTGGGGCTACTGCGGCATCCTGAGCCTGGGCCACGGCCTGTTCTTCGCGCTGGGCGGCTATGCGATGGGCATGTACCTGATGCGCTCGATCGGCCGCGAGGGGGTCTACAAGAGCGACCTGCCCGACTTCATGGTGTTCCTGGACTGGAAGGAACTGCCGTGGTTCTGGCACGGCACCGAGCACCTGCCGTATGCGCTGCTGCTGGTGGTGCTGGTGCCCGGCGTGCTGGCGTGGCTGTTCGGCTTCTTCGCGTTCCGGTCGCGCATCAAGGGCGTGTACCTGTCGATCATCACGCAGGCCATGACCTATGCCGCGATGCTGCTGTTCTTCCGCAACGAGACGGGTTTCGGTGGCAACAACGGCTTCACGGACTTCAAGCGCATCGCCGGCTTCGCGGTGGCCGCGCCGCAGACCCGCACCGCCCTGTTCGTGCTGACCTTCCTGGCGCTGGTGGCCGGCTTCGTTGCGTGCCGCTACATCGTCACGTCGAAGCTGGGCCGCGTGGTGACCGCCGTGCGCGACGCCGAAACGCGCGTGATGTTCTCGGGCTACAACCCGCTGGGCTACAAGCTGTTCGTCTGGACGTTCTCGGCCGTGCTGTGCGGCATTGCGGGCGCGCTGTACGTGCCGCAGGTGGGCATCATCAACCCGGGCGAGATGTCGCCGGCGAACTCGATCGAGATGGCCGTATGGGTCGCCGTGGGTGGCCGCGGCACGCTGATCGGGCCCATCGTCGGCGCGTTCCTGGTGAACGGCGCCAAGACCATGTTCACGGCCTACTTTGCCGAGTACTGGCTGTTCCTGCTCGGCGCGATGTTCGTGCTGGTGACGCTGTACCTGCCCGATGGCGTGGTGGGGCTGGTGCGGCGCCTGCGGGGCCAGCGCACCGCCGCGGAAAAGATCGAGGCGGCCACCGATGAAGCAGCGGTGGCGCCGCAACAAGGGAGCAACGCATGAACGCCGCGCTGGGACTGCAACAGGCAGAAAGCGGAGACGCCACCGGCCTGGGCCGCATCGTCGAACCCGGTGTCATCGACACCACGCACGGGCCCATCCTCTATATCGAGGACCTGACCGTGCAGTTCGACGGCTTCCGCGCGCTGAACAAGCTGTCGCTGTCGATCGACCATGGCGAGCTGCGCTGCGTGATCGGCCCGAACGGCGCGGGCAAGACGACCATGATGGACGTCATCACCGGCAAGACCGGGCCGCGCAACGCGAACGTCACGGGACGCGTGTACCTGGGCCAGACCATCGACCTGATGCGGATGACCGAGCCGAAGATCGCCCAGACCGGCATCGGCCGCAAGTTCCAGAAGCCCACCGTGTTCGAGCAGCACGCGGTCTGGGAGAACCTGGAACTGGCGATGAAGGCCGACAAGCGCTGGTGGTCGTCGCTGCGTGCACGGCTGACTGGCGAAGGACACCGCCGGATCGAGGAAACCCTGGCGCTGACGGGCCTGGAGGACGAGGCCTACCGGCCCGCCGGCCTGCTGTCGCACGGCCAGAAGCAGCGGCTGGAGATCGGCATGCTGCTGATGCAGCAGCCGCAGCTGCTGCTGCTCGATGAGCCCGTGGCCGGCATGACCGACGAGGAAACCATGCAACTGGCGGCGCTGCTCAACAGCCTGCGCGGCAGCTGCTCGATGATGGTCGTGGAGCACGACATGGAGTTCGTGGCCGCGCTGGCGGGCGACGCCGGCCGGGTGACGGTGCTGGCCGAAGGCAGTTTGCTGGCCGAGGGCACCCTCGACGCCGTCAAGCGCGACGAGCGCGTGATCGAATCCTACCTGGGAAGATAACCATGCTGCAGGTCAATGCACTGAACCAGTTTTACGGCGGCAGCCACATCCTGCGCGATGTGTCGTTCGAGGTGCCGCACGGCAAGCTGACGACGCTGCTGGGCCGCAACGGCGTGGGCAAGAGCACGCTGCTCAAATGCCTGATGGGCGTGGTGCCCACCCGCAGCGGCAGCGTCAGCTGGGACGGCAAGGCGCTGGAGAAGAAGGCGCCCTATGAGCGCGTGTCGGCCGGGCTGGCCTACGTGCCGCAGGGCCGGGAGATCTTTCCGCGCCTGAGCGTCGAGGAAAACCTGCTGATCGGCGCCGCCAGCCGTGGCAAGCCGGCAGGCGTACCGGACCGCATCTACGAGCTGTTTCCCGTGCTGCGCACGATGCGCCAGCGGCGGGGCGGCGACCTGTCGGGCGGGCAGCAGCAACAGCTGGCCATCGGCCGCGCGCTGATGAGCGAGCCCCAGCTGCTGATTCTTGACGAGCCGACCGAGGGCATCCAGCCGTCGATCATCCAGGACATCGGCCGCGCGCTGCGCCTGCTGGTGGACGAATTCGGCATGACCGTGCTGCTGGTGGAGCAGTACTACGAATTCGCGCGCCATCTGGCCGATCATTACGTGGTGATGAGCCGGGGCGAAGTGGTGGCCAAGGGCGCGGGCGCGACGATGGAACAGGACGGCGTGCGGGAACTGATCGCGGTGTGAAGCCCCGCCGACGGCACGCGCGCTGGCGCGCCTTCCGGTGAGGGCGGCCGCGCGCTATGATCCGTGGGATACCTCCGCGCGCGTCCGCGCCTGCCTTTTTCATCATGCGTCATCCGGATTTTCCTTCGTCACTCGCCATGTCTGCTGGATGGCACGCCAGCCTGCGCCTGCGCTTTGCAGACCGCGCGGGCCGCGCCGCCATGGTCGAGCGCCGGCACGAGGGGCCGTTGCGCGTGCAGAAGCCGCTCTACCCGGAAGGGGCCATCTGTCATGGCGTGGTGCTGCACCCGCCGGCCGGCGTGGCCGGGGGTGACCTGCTCGATATCGACATCGCCGTGGAAGCCGGCGCGCACGCCGTGCTGGCGACGCCGGGCGCCACCAAGTGGTACAAGTCGCAGGGCCGCGACGCGGCGCAGCAGGTGCGGATCGAAGTGGCCGAAGGGGCCAGGCTGGACTGGCTGCCGCAGGAGAACATCGTGTTCGACGATGCCCGTGCGCGCATTGCCACCGACGTGGTGGTGGCGCCCGGCGGCAGCGCCATCGGCTGGGACGCCGTGGTGCTGGGCCGGCTGGCTTCGGGCGAACATTGGGCCCGCGGTTCGCTGTGGCTCGATACCCGTATTGCCGGCCCGGACCGTGCGCTGTGGATCGAGCAATCGCTTCTCGACGCCGGGTCGCCGTTGCGCGGCGCGCTGGCCGGCATGGACGGCCTGCCCATCCTGGCCACGCTGTGGGCCGTGGGGCAGGGCGCCACGCAGGAACTGGCCGAATCGCTGGCCGAACGGTTGCCGTATCGCCCGGACCTCCGGGCCGGCGTGACCTGCCTGGCAGGCCGAGGACAACCGGCAAGCCAGTCGATGCTGCTGGTCCGCGTGCTGGGCCGCGACATGGAGGCAGTGCGCCACCTGATGATCGATTGCTGGAACGCACTTCGCATGCCGATCCACGGCGTGCCGGCCCGGCCCCTGCGGCTCTGGGCCACCTGACGGCACATCAACAAGAACGCCAGCAAGAACGCCAACAAGAACACCAGAACGGAAAAGCCAACATGGAACTGACGCCGCGCGAGAAAGACAAGCTGCTGATCTTCACCGCCGCCCTGCTGGCCGAGCGCCGCCGGGCGCGCGGGCTCAAGCTCAACTACCCCGAGTCGGTGGCGCTGATCACCGCCGCCATCATGGAAGGCGCGCGGGACGGCCGCACCGTGGCCGAACTGATGCACGAAGGCACCACCGTGCTGCGCCGCGAGGACGTCATGGACGGCGTGGCCGAGATGATTCCGGAAATCCAGGTGGAAGCCACGTTCCCGGACGGCACCAAGCTGGTCACCGTGCACCACCCGATCGTCTGAAGCCCATCCCCGGCCCATCCCAGGCCCATCCCCGGCCCATCGCCCGAACCGAACGCTCAACAAGAAGAGGACCAACCCTATGCAACGCCCGACTTTCGCCCGCGTCATGACCGGCGCCACGCTTTCGCTGGCCGCCGTTTCCGCCTTCGCCCACCCCGGCCACGACGCCGCCACGGTCGGCGCCAGCCTGTTCGCCGGCCTGGCCCACCCGTTCACCGGTGCCGACCACCTGCTGGCGATGGCAGCCGTCGGTGTCTGGAGCGCACTGATCGCCACGTCGAGCGGTGCCTTCGGCCAGGGTGCGTCGAAGCTCGACATGCTGCGCCTGCCGCTGGCCTTCGTCGCGATGATGCTGGTGGGCGCCGTGCTGGGGCTGGCCGGGGTGACGCTGCCGGCCGTGGAGCCGATGATCGCGGTCTCGCTGCTCGTGATCGGCCTGCTGGTGGCGATGCGTGCGAAGCTGCCGGCGCTGTCCGGCATGGCCATCGTCGGCGGCTTTGCGCTGTTCCACGGCTACGCGCACGGTGCGGAGCTGCCGGCCACCGCGGCGGCGCTGCCCGGCGTGCTGGCCTATGTCGGCGGCTTTGCCGTCAGCACGATGACGCTGCATGTGATGGGTATTGGCGTTGGCACGTTCCTGCGTCGCCATGCGGGCTGGATGGCACGCGTGGCCGGGGCGGGCGTGGCGCTGTATGGCGTTGGCCTGCTGGTGGCCTGACGTTCGCAAAGGAGCCAGGCGATGATTCCCGGTGAACTGATGCCGCTGGACGGCGAGATCGAACTGAACGCGGGCCGCGCCACGGTCAGCGTGACCGTGGCCAATACGGGCGATCGGCCGGTGCAGGTCGGGTCGCACTTCCACTTCTACGAAACCAATGCGGCGCTGTCGTTCGACCGCGAAGCCGCGCGCGGCTTCCGGCTCGACATCGCGGCCGGCACGGCGGTGCGCTTCGAGCCGGGCCAGTCGCGCACGGTGCAGCTGGTGGCGCTCGATGGCGATCGCATCGTCTACGGCTTCAACGGCAAGATCATGGGAGCACTGTGATGAGCGTGAAGATTTCACGGCAGGCCTACGCCGAGATGTTCGGCCCCACCACTGGCGACCGCCTGCGGCTGGCCGATACCGGCCTGGTCATCGAGGTGGAAAAGGACTTCACGATCTATGGCGAGGAGGTGAAGTTCGGCGGCGGCAAGGTGATTCGCGACGGCATGGGCCAGAGCCAGCGCATGTCGAAGGATTGCGTGGACACCGTCATCACCAACGCGCTGATCATCGACCACTGGGGCATCGTCAAGGCCGACATCGGCCTCAAGCACGGCCGCATCGCGGGCATCGGCAAGGCCGGCAACCCCGACATCCAGCCGGGCGTGACCATCGTCGTGGGCCCCGGCACCGAGGTGATCGCGGGCGAGGGCATGATCGTCACGGCGGGCGGCATCGACACGCACATCCACTTCATCTGCCCGCAGCAGATCGACGAGGCGCTGATGAGCGGCGTGACCACGATGATCGGCGGTGGCACCGGGCCGGCCACGGGTACCTTCGCCACCACCGTCACGCCGGGGCCGTGGTACATGGAGCGCATGCTGCAGGCCGCCGACGCCTACCCGATGAATATCGGCTTCCTGGGCAAGGGCAACGCCAGCCAGCCGGCCCCGCTGACCGAGCAGGTAGAAGCGGGGGCCATCGGCCTGAAGCTGCACGAGGACTGGGGCACCACGCCGCAGGCCATCGACACCTGCCTGTCCGTGGCCGACGATACCGACACGCAGGTGGCCATCCACACCGATACGCTGAACGAGGGCGGCTTCGTCGAGGCGACCATCGCCGCGTTCAAGGGCCGCACGATCCATACGTACCACACCGAGGGCGCGGGCGGCGGCCATGCGCCGGACATCATCAAGGTGTGCGGGGAATCGAACGTGCTGCCGTCGTCGACCAATCCCACGCGGCCGTACACGGTGAACACGCTGGACGAGCACCTGGACATGCTGATGGTCTGCCATCACCTGGACCCGGCCATCGCCGAGGACATCGCGTTTGCCGAGTCGCGCATCCGGCGCGAGACCATCGCCGCCGAGGACATCCTGCACGACCTGGGCGCGTTCTCGATGATCTCCAGCGATTCCCAGGCCATGGGCCGCGTGGGCGAGGTCATCATCCGCACCTGGCAGACCGCGCACAAGATGGCGGCCCAGCGCGGCAAGCTTCCCGGCGATCCGCACGACGCGCGCGGTGGCCACGACAATTTCCGCGTGCGGCGCTATATCGCCAAGTACACGATCAACCCGGCCCTGACGCACGGCATCGCGCACGAGGTGGGCTCGATCGAAGTGGGCAAGTGGGCCGACCTGGTGCTGTGGAAGCCGGCGTTCTTCGGCGTGAAGCCGAGCCTGATCATGAAGGGCGGCATGATCGCGGCGGCGGCCATGGGCGACCCCAATGCGTCGATTCCGACGCCGCAGCCGGTGCATTACCGGCCCATGTTCGCGTCGGGCGGCGGCGCGCTGCCGAAGTCGTCGCTGACGTTTGTCTCGCAGGCGGCACTGGCGGCCGATGTGGGCGGGCGCTACGGTCTGGCCAAGACGCTGGCCGCCGTGCGCGGATGCCGCTCGGTCAGCAAGCGCGATATGGTTCACAATGACTGGCAGCCGCACGTGACCGTGGACCCCGAGACCTACCAGGTGGTGGCCGACGGCCAGTTGCTGATGTGCGAGCCCGCCACGGTGCTGCCGATGGCGCAACGCTACTTCCTGTTCTGAAGCTGAAGCCGTGATCAAGATCGACAAAGTCCTGCCCGCGCCGCACGGTATCGCACCGGTGCTGGTGCGGCGCGCCCCAAAGCTGGTCCTGCCGTTCGGCGACCGCAGCAAGAGCCGCCTGCGTGCGGCGCTCGACAACGGCGCCGAAGCGGCGCTGTTCCTGCCGCGCGGCACCGTGCTGCGCGGTGGCGACCTGCTGGTGGCCGAAGACGGCACCTTCGTCGAGGTGCAGGCCGCGCCGGAATCGGTGCTGCAGGTGACGGCCACCGACCCGCTCGCCCTGATGCGCGCCGCGTATCACCTGGGCAACCGCCACACGCCGGTGGAAGTGGGGCGCGACTACCTGCGCCTGGAATACGATCCGGTGCTGGCCGACATGCTGACGCGCCTGGGCGTGCAGATCGCGCGCGCCGAACAGCCATTCGAGCCCGAAGCGGGCGCCTACGGCGGCGGCCACAAGCACGGCCATGACGCGACGTTCGCCGAAGACTACGCGGCGGCCCAGGCGGTGTTCCACGAGCATCACGGGCATGCGCATGGTCACGGTCACGACCACGGTCATTCGCACGACCATGTGCATGATGAGCACTGCGGGCACAAGCATTAACCGGATGGCATCGTGAATCAGGCGCTTGCCCTCTCCCCCGACCCCTCTCCCGCGCGCGGGAGAGGGGAGACCACCACCGAGGTGGCAAATGCCGCGGGTTTTCTCCCCTCTCGCGCGTGCGGGAATGCGGAGACCAGCACCGAGGTGGCAAATGCCGCGGGTTTTCTCCCCTCTCCCACCAGCGGGAGAGGGGCTGGGGGAGAGGGCAGGCGGTTGACCAACCACGAATTCGCGAAACAGCTACGCTCGCATCAAACCGCAGCCGAAGAGCGCCTGTGGTACTTCCTGCGTGCCCGCCGTTTCCTGGGCCTGAAATTCAAACGTCAGAAGCCAGTCGGCCCGTATATTGCCGATTTCATCTGCATGGAGCACAAACTGATCGTCGAGGCCGACGGCGGTCAGCACGGCTCGCTTCGAGATTTCGATCGCGATATCTGGTTGCGGGAACAGGGCTACACAGTGCTCCGCGTCTGGAACAACGAGATCCACGATCAGATCGAGGGTGTGCTGGAAGCCATTCGTCAAGCTGCTTTGGCCAATGGGCTGGTCGAACCGCTGGCTCCCTCTCCCAACAGCGCAGCAAATGCAGTCGGTGTTCTCCCCTCTCCCGCCAGCGGGAGAGGGGCTGGGGGAGAGGGCGAGCCCGCCACGTTGCCGACAACGTGCAGACGGAGCCATACGCCATGACCGCGCTCCCCCAACTGATCTCGCTGCTGCACCTGGCATCGCCGGCGTTGCCCATTGGCGGGTTCAGCTATTCGCAGGGGCTCGAGGCGGCCATCGATTGCGGGCTGGTCAGTGACGCCGCCACGGCCGAGCACTGGATTCGCGACAACCTCGTGCAGGTGCAGGCCCAATGCGAGGCGCCGGTCTGGCTGCTGCTGCATCGTGCCTGGCGGCAGCAGGACGCGGCCGCGGTCGCCCGCTGGAACGACTGGTTCCACGTGACCCGGGAAACGTCCGAATTGCGGCTCGAAACCGAGCAGATGGGCTGGTCGCTGGCCAGGCTGGTCGGCCAGATGGAATGGGGCGATGTGGCGCTGCGCGACACCCTGCGCAGCCTGTCGCCGCTGTGCCTGCCCACGGCCTTTGCCGCGGCGTGCGTGGCGCTGGATATCGATGCCCGCGAAGGGCTTGCCGCCTACGCCTTCAACTGGGCCGAAAACCAGGTGGCCGCCGCGCTCAAGGCGGTGCCGCTGGGCCAGGTCGCCGGCCAGCAGATCCTGCGCGGCCTGCACCGCCATGTGCTCGACACCGTGGAAGAGGCGGCCCGTCGCGCCGATGCCGACCCGCCGCAGCTTTCCACGTTTTCTCCGATGCTGGGCCTGCTGTCCGCGCGACATGAGACCCAGTATTCCCGGCTTTTCCGCTCCTAGCGTTCCTGGACCGAATCATGACCCGTACCAAGAAGAATCCTCCGCTGCGCGTTGGCGTGGGCGGCCCTGTGGGCTCCGGCAAGACCACCCTGCTGGAAATGCTCTGCAAGGCCATGCGCGACCGCTATGACCTGGTGGCCATCACCAACGATATCTACACCAAGGAAGACCAGCGCCTGCTGACCATCTCGGGTGCCTTGCCGGCCGAGCGCATCATGGGTGTGGAAACGGGCGGCTGCCCGCATACGGCGATCCGCGAGGACGCTTCGATCAACCTGGAGGCCGTGGACCGCATGCTGGCCAGGTTTCCGGATGCCGACGTGGTGTTCATCGAATCGGGCGGCGACAATCTGGCCGCGACCTTCAGCCCGGAACTGTCCGATCTGACGATCTACGTGATCGATGTGGCGGGGGGTGAGAAGATTCCTCGCAAGGGCGGACCGGGAATTACGAAATCCGACCTGCTGGTGGTCAACAAGACCGACCTGGCACCCTACGTGGGGGCGTCGCTCGACATCATGGAAAGCGATACGCGCAAGATGCGTGGCGATCGTCCGTTCGTGATGGGCAGCGTGAAGTCAGGGCAAGGCCTGGACCAGGTGATTGCCTTTATCGAGCAGCAGGGCATGCTGAACGTCTGAGCCCTGCAGGCACCCCGCCGTGGGCGGGGCGTTTCAACGGGCGTGCCGGCGCGCCAGTGCCCGTGCCACGCCAGCCACGACATCGCGATCGACGTCGTTGAGATCGGCCATATAGCGCAGCGTTGCCTGTACCGACGGAGACTGCTCGGCGTCGAACGGCGAGCGTGGGGCTTCCTGCGCCTCTTCGGACCGATGCTTCGAAAAGTCAAGCATCTCGGTAGGCGAAACGCCGAGCGTGTCGGCAAGGGTACAAATGTTATACAGGGCAACATTGCGCGTGCCGCGCTCGATGCCGCTGAGGTAGGATCGGGCCAGGCCGCTTTCCAGCGACAGCGCCTCCTGAGACCAGCCACGTTGCTTGCGCAACCAGGTCAAATGTCGCCCGAACAGCTTGAGTGGGTCTGCTGTCATATGCTGCTGTGTGGATAGTAAGTCGCTAAGTCGATCGAGACTAAGGGCTCGATCTATGCGGAACGACAACTTATAGTTGGTCGTTCTATCGGTGCCGGTTCCTCATCGTAAGCGATACACCTGTCACCGATGCGGCACAGTTGCCGTGCCGGGCAGTCATCACAGACCGCCCTCCCGCAGGGGTCCACCACACGCCCATGGGCTGGAATCCGCGCCACGCGGACCATTGGGCATCCCGCCATCCTTCGGGGCACGGTCCAATTTCAACAAAATGCGATGCCGATATGCGCCTACCCCTGCCGGGAGAGGCGTTGTCACCCGACCCCGACACCCGATGCCATGGGCCGCATCGATTCTCATTTCTGTGTCATTCCGGCAACGGCCGGACCCGGCTGCCCGGCCTGAGTCCGTGAAGGACACGTCACCCGTCCGGGTGACGCCGGTGCCTAGCGCCGCTGGTACTGCGTGGCGCCGAACAGGATTTCGCGTTCCTTGTCCGACTGCAGCGGCTTGCGTTCCTTGGCCAGAACCTCCACGCCGCGCTTCACGGCCGGACGCTCGGCAATTTCGTTGAACCAGCGCTTCAGGTGCGGGTAGTCGTCCAGTTCCACGCCCTGGTTTTGCCAGCTGCGCAGCCACGGGAACGTGGCAATGTCCGCGATCGAATAGCTGTCGCCGGCCAGCCAGGCGTGTGCCGACAGTTGCTTGTCGATCACGCCGTACAGGCGCTTGGCCTCGTTGGTGTAGCGGTTCACCGCATACTCGATCTTTTCCGGCGCGTAGATCCGGAAGTGGTGCGCCTGGCCCAGCATCGGGCCCACGCCGCCCATCTGGAACATTAGCCACTGCAGCGCGTCGTACTTGCCGCGCACGTCGTCGGGCAGGAACTTGCCGGTCTTGCCGGCCAGGTACAGCAGGATCGCGCCCGATTCGAACAGCGAGATCGGCTTGCCGTCGGGGCCGTCGCTGTCGACGATCGCCGGAATCTTGTTGTTGGGGCTGATCTTGAGAAAGTCGGCGTCGAACTGGTCGCCGGCACCGATATTGATGGGATGGACCTTGTACGCCAGGCCGCATTCCTCAAGCATGATATGGACCTTGTGGCCGTTCGGAGTGGCCCAGGTGTAGACGTCGATCATGTGCAACGCTCTCCATGGAAGATTGGCCGGGGCATTTAAGCACAGAGTGAATAACCCTGCTGCCAGCAGATGAAAAAGCCCGGCACGGGGCCGGGCTTGTCGGTCGGGCAGGCTTTTCGCGCCTGTCAGGCGCCGCGCGTCACGGGCATCCGGATGCTGTCGGCGCTGACGTTCATGTGCTTGGCCAGTTCCAGCTTGGCGATGGCGTTGCGGTGCACCTCGTCCGGGCCGTCGGCCAGGCGCAGCGTGCGCTGGTGCGCCCACCAGTTGGCCAGCGGGAAGTCGCCGGACACGCCGGCGGCGCCGTGCACCTGGATGGCCCAGTCGATCACGCGCAGCGCCACGTTCGGTGCCACCACCTTGATCATCGCGATCTCGGCCTTGGCCACCTTGTTGCCCACGGTGTCCATCATGTAGGCCGCCTTCAGCGTCAGCAGGCGGGCCATCTCGATATCGCAGCGGGCTTCGGCGATGCGCTCCTGCGTCACGCCCTGACGGGCCACTTCCTTGCCGAACGCCACGCGCTCCAGGCTGCGCTTGCACATCAGTTCCAGCGCGCGCTCGGCCACGCCGACACTGCGCATGCAGTGGTGGATACGGCCCGGGCCCAGGCGACCCTGTGCGATCTCGAAGCCGCGGCCTTCGCCCAGCAGGATGTTGCTGGCCGGCACGCGCACGTTCTTCAGTTCGATTTCCATGTGGCCGTGCGGCGCGTCGTCGTAGCCGAACACGGGCAGGAAGCGTTTGATGGTGATGCCCGGCGTGTCGGCCGGCACCACGATCATCGACTGCTGCTCATGGCGGCCCGCCTGGGGATCGGTCTTGCCCATCACGATGTAGACCTTGCAGCGCGGGTCGCCGGCACCCGACGACCACCACTTGGTGCCATTGATCACGTAATAGTCGCCGTCGCGCTCGATGCGGCATTCGATATTGGTGGCGTCCGACGACGCCACGGCCGGCTCGGTCATCAGGAACGCCGACCGGATCTCGCCGCGCAGCAGCGGTTCGAGCCACTGGTCCTTGAGCGCCTCCGATGCGTACCGCTCCAGCGTTTCCATGTTGCCGGTGTCCGGCGCGGCGCAGTTGAACACCTCGGCGGACCAGGGCACCCGGCCCATGATCTCGCACATCGGCGCGTATTCCAGGTTCGACAGGCCTTCCGGCGCCCGCTTCGAACGCGGCAGGAACAGGTTCCACAGGCCCGCTTCGCGCGCCAGCGGCTTCAGTTCTTCGACGACCTTGGTCGGCACCCATGCATTGCCGGCCTCGCGGTTGGCCTGCACCTCGGCGTAGAAACGCTTTTCATTCGGGTAGATGTGCTCGTCGAAGAAAGCCAGCAGCCTGGCCTGCATCTCCTTGACCTTGGGCGAGTATTCGAATTGCATGGGGTCTCCTCGGGGTTTGATGGGCACGCCGTGCCGACTGTGGCTACTGTATCGGAACGTGACTAATAAGAAAAATGAATTTTCTGGATTGGTCAGTATCAATATTGTGCATTCCGTGCCAGAATGCGCGACATTGATGCCTCAGTAAAGCACGCGCGCAGGAAGGTGCCATGCAACTCAGCCGGATCGACCTCAATCTCTTCGTGGTGTTCGACGCCATCTACAACGAAGGCAGCATCACGGCCGCGGCGCGGCAGCTGAACCTGACGCAGCCGGCGGTGAGCCACGCGCTGGGGCGGCTGCGCACGCTGTTCGACGATCCGCTGTTCGAGCGGCGCGGACAGGGCATGGCGCCCACGCCGCTGGCGCGGTCGCTGGCCAGCGAGGTACGCGGCGCGCTGCAGTCGTTCGCGCGGACCCTGCAGGACACGCCGCATTTCGATCCCGCCAACACCACGCGGCGCTTCACCATCGGCATGCGCGACGCGCTGGAGAGCACGCTGCTGCCGCCGCTGATGGCGCGCGTGACCGCCATGGCGCCGCATGTGGAAATCGCGGCGATCCGCTTCGACCGCCGCGAGATGGAGTCCGAACTGCTGGCCGGCACGCTCGATACCGCCATCGACATCCTGCTGCCGGTGTCGCCGGCCATCCATCACAGCGCCTTCATGTCGGACCCGATGGTGGTGCTGGCTCGCCGCGACCATCCGCTGGTGAAGAAAGAACTGACGCTGGAACGCTATCTGGCCGCCGAACACGTGCACGTATCGTCGCGCCGGCGCGGGGCAGGGCTGGAGGACCAGGCGCTGCACCGCATGGGCCTGACGCGCCGCGTGCGGCTGCGCTGCCAGCACTATGCGGCCGCGTGCCGCGTGGTCAGCTGCACGGACCTGCTGGCCACGCTGCCGCTGCGCTACGCGCGCATTGCCAACGAGCCCTATGCCAACCGGCTGCTGTCGCTGCCGTTCAAGGTGCCGTCGCTGGAACTGCATCTGTACTGGCATGCGGGCGGCGAGAACGACGGCGCCAACCGCTGGCTGCGCGAACAGTTGATGGCGGTCATGACGTCGCTCGGCAGCGGCATGGGCGATGTCTCGGACGCGCCGGCAAGCTGACGCATCAGCGCTGCACCACCGCCGCGCCGCGCGCGTGCAGCGCGCTCGGATCACAGCGTAAGAAAGTGTTCGAAAGATGGACGATAGTGGCGGGTGTCCCTACCATCACTGCGTTCCATCTGTCCCCGACGCCTCATTTGGCGGCGCAGCAGCGCCCAGGCGTCGTCCCGGCCCACACACCGGGATGCGGGCAGTTTCCCCAATCCAGACCTATCACATCGAGGCACGCCGACATGCCAGGGAAACTCTTGCGCACTGCTTTCATCAACGGACGGCCGATGGCACTCGGCGCCATGGCCGCCTGTGCCGCCCTGACGCTGGCCGCCTGCGGCGGCGGTGACGGCGGCGGTTCGGCAACCGCCGCGGGCAGCAGCAGTGGCAGCGCCGCTCAATCGGGCGCCGCCACCCAGCCGGCCGCCAGCGGCCAGGCCGCCGCGCCAACCGCCGGCGGCACCGACCGCGCCTGCTACACCGTCAGCGGCGCCGCACCGGCTCCGGTGACCGGCTCGGTCGCGCTGCTGCCCGCGCGCGGCACGGGCGTATCCGGCTACAAGGTGCTGGCCGACGCGCGCAGCGCGGGCCTGTGCTACGCCAACTATCGCCGCGAGCAGGTGGGCCTGGCCCCGCTGACCGCGCGCGACCCGCTCAACACCGTGGCCCAGAACCACACGGCCTACATGCTGGCCAACAACACGCTGACGCACGATGAACAATCGGGCAAGACTGGTTACACCGGCGCGGCCCCGAACGATCGCATCCAGGCTGCGTACCCGAGCAACGCCACGGCCGAAGTGGTGGCCGGCGCCAATCGCTGGACGTCGCAAGCGGGCGCCAGCCTGTCGATGACGCCGAAGGACCAGCTCGTGATCGATCTGGTCGATGCCCCGTTCCATCGCGCCGCCCTGCTGGGCAGCTACGGATCGGCCGGCAGCGGGTTTGCCGAAAGCGTGGGCGCGGGCAGCAGCGGCGGCACGCAGGCGTACGACTTCCAGACCATCGACCTGGCCGACCGCAGGCAGGGCGGCGCCGACAACCAGATGGTGGCGTATCCGTACAACGGCCAGGCCGATGTGCCGGTCAGCTGGGTCAACAACGAGAGCCCGAATCCGGCGCCGGCCTACGCGGGCAAGACCATGGGCTACCCCGTGACGGTGCAGGCGGTGAACACGTCGCTGGCGTTCAACGCCGACACATTCTCGATCACCGATGCAGCGGGCAACGGCGTGCCGTGCGAGAAGGTGGATGCGCGCACGTCGGGCATGTCCGGCGCGGCGAGCGGCCTGGCGATCTGCACGCCGACCGCGCCGCTGGCCGGCAAGACGCGCTACAACGTCACCGTCAGCGGTACGCTGAACGGGCAGGGTGTGAACCTGAACTGGTCGTTCACCACGCTGTAATGCCGTGATCCATCGGGCCGGTATCGCGCCCGATGCGCGCCACGGGAAGGAGGACGGGAGGCATCTGCCTCCCGTTTTTCGTGTCAGCGCCTAGTTGACCCCGGGCGGCTCGGTGCCCTGTTCGATGCGCAGCTGGCCGCGCGCGAGCGCGTCGTCGCGCTGGATGCCGTAAGGCGCAACGGGGCGCGCATCGGCGGGCATGGCCGCCCATAGCCGGGCCACCCAGTCGCGCACGGCCGCATTGTCGGGCTCGGCGCTCCAGACATGCAGCCCCTTGCCGGGGCGCCACTGCATGGCGACCGAAGCGGGATCGTCCTCCAGCGTGACGGTGGCCGATTTCCGCGCTTCCGGCACAGCCGCCTGCCCCGTGGCCTTTGAAGCGGCCGGCGATTCAGCCGGCGCCGGGGCAGGCGCCGCCATGTACGCCGACTGCGGCACGCGCCGCGCGCGCGCTTCGGCGCCCACGCCTGGTGCAGGTGCTGGTGCTGGTGCCGCGTCGGTCGGGGCCTGCGCCGATGCCATGGGCGGGGGCGCGGCCAGGATAGCCGGCGCGGCAGGGGCAGCGGGTGCGGCAGGCGTGGATTCCGCAGTCGCCGCGGCCGGTGCGGTCGAAGGTGCGTGCGCCTTGCGGGCCGTGAGCGATGGCGTGGTCGGCCGATGCACGGGCGCCGCCTGGGGTGCCGCGCGCTCCGGGGCGGCAGCCGACGTCTGCACGTCCTGCGCATCCTCTGCGGCCGGGGCCGCCATTGCCGGCGCGGCGCCCGACGCCGGTGCGGACGCCAGCCCCGGCTCGTCTCGCGTTGCAGGCCCTGCGTCGTCGGCGATGACAACATTCGACGAGAGCGAGGCCGTCATCGGCGTGCCGTCATCAAGCTGGCTCAGCACGATCCGGGTGGCCAGGCCCGCGACGGCAAACGCAGTGGCTGCGACGCCCAGCGAACGCCACCAGCGCGACACGGCCGTGGCGCGCCGGGCAGGGGGCGGTGCGACGGCTGCCGTGGAAGCCGCGCCGTCACGGTGCTGCGCGGCCTGCGTCCGCAACCATGCCTCGGTCGGCGCGCTGACCGGCGCACCCAGTACGTCGTCGGCGGGCTTGCCCCGCAACACCTGATCGAACACGACATCGCGGCGCGCGGCCTGCGCGGCCTGCAATCGCGCGGCCTCGCGCAGCACGCTGTCGGACAGCGTGGGTGGTGCGCCAAAAGTGGGCGGTGGCGCCGATGTCCGCACCGCATCGCGTTCGGCCTCGGCCGCCATGCGCGCCTGCACCGCGCGCGCGGCGGTGGCCACGGCGCTGGCCAGGCTTGCGGGCGCTTCAAAGCGCGGCACGTCGCGCAACAGCGCGGACAGCCGGTCTTCACCGGCGATAAAGCGTTCAGCGGCGTCGTGGCCGGGATTGCCGGATTGCCGGGTCGTCATGGCCGGGGCTCCCCGGGCACCATGCCGCCATCGGCCAGCACCGTGCGCAGCCGGGCGAATGCATAGCGCAGCCGGCTCTTCACCGTCTCGAATTTCTCGCCCAGCATCGCGGCGATTTCCTCGACGCTCATCTCGCTGAAGAAGCGCAGCACCACCACCTCGCGCTGTGCCACGGGCAACTGCAGCAGCGCCTGGCGCACACCGGCCAGATGCTCGCGCCATTGTGCCTCCGTCTCGGGTGTCAGGTCGTCCACCGGCATGGCCGGTTCGTGTTCGTCGATCGATTCGCGCAACCGGGCATGCGCGCTGCGCACCTGATCCAGCCAGGCATTGCGTGCGATCTGGAACAGGAAAGTGCGGAACGCGGCGGTGGGCGTGTAGTCGCCGCAGCGGGTCATCAGCTGGATCCACGTCTTTTGCGCGATATCCTCGGCCTCGCCCGTGTCGCCCCGGCACAGCCAGGCGACGTAGTTGAAAAGGCCGCCATTGTGGCGGCGGAACAGTTCGCCGATCGGGGCCTCGATGACGCCGCCGGCCACCAGCAGCATCAGGTCGGCGTCGGGCAGCGCAGCGATGTCGGGGGCGGGGCTGGCAGGCGTCATGGCAACGAGTATAGATTGCCGCTTGGCGCGCGGCGGCTGTCATGGAACGAAGCAGGCGGGAGGATGGGGTTGAAGGGGGGTGAGTTAAATGGACAAAATATGGTGCCGCGCTGGCCATGCCGTGCCGCCGGGGCGGCTGGCGTCGGCCGCATAGGAAAAATCGCCCCGTAACGCAAGGCTGGCTTTCAGACGATTCGCACATCCGTCCGCCTTTTTCGCCGCTACAATCGCCGGAGATTTCCACCAGGAGACACGGCATGACTGAAGCAGTGGCACCCCGTTCCGCGGACCCGACCGCGCATCATTCCGATTCACTGCGCTGGCGTGGCGCGCTGGCCGTGGCGCTGACCGCGCTGCTGGCGGCCTGCGGTACGCCGGACAAGGGCGCCGGCGCACCCGCCGCCTCGGCCACGCCGGCGTCTGCGCCCCCCGCGCAGGCGGCGATGCCGCCGGCGCCAGAAGTGTCGTCGGGCTATCGCCCGGACATGACCACCACCTACGCGCAGAAGCACATGGCGGCGGCCGCGAATCCGCTGGCCACCGAGGCGGGCCGCGAAATCCTGCGGGCCGGTGGTTCGGCCATCGACGCCGCCGTGGCAATGCAGGCCGTCCTGACGCTGGTGGAGCCGCAAGCCACCGGCATCGGCGGCGGCGCGTTCATCATGTACTGGGACGGCAAGCGCGTGCAGGCCTACGACGGCCGCGAAACGGCGCCGGCCGGTGCCACCGAGAACCTGTTCATGCGCGCCGACGGCAAGCCGATGGAATTCTCTGAAGGCCAGATCGGCGGTCGGTCGGTGGGTGTGCCCGGCGTGCTGCGCGCGTTGGAGATGGCCCATCGCGAGCACGGGCGCCTGCCCTGGGCGCGCCTGTTCCAGCCGGCCATCCGCCTGGCGGACAAGGGCTTCCCGATGTCGCAGCGGCTCTACACGCAGGTGGCGGCCGACAAGTTCATGGGCGGGTCGCCCGAGATGACGGCCTACTTCCTGGACGCGCAGGGCAAGGCCAAGCCGGTGGGCACGATGATCAGGAATCCGCAACTGGCGCAGACGCTGCGCGAGATTGCGAAGAGCGGTCCGAACGTGTTCTACAACGGGCCGATCGCGCGCGATATCGCGGCCAAGGTCAACGGCCATCAGAACGCCGGCAGCCTGTCCGAGGCGGACCTGAAGGGCTACAAGGCCAAGGTGCGCGTGCCGGTGTGTACCGACTACCGGCAGTACAAGGTCTGCGGCATGCCGCCGCCGTCATCGGGCGGCATTGCCATCGCGCAGATCCTGGGCACGCTGGAGGCGCTGGAAAAGCGTGACCCGCGCTACGCGCTGGCCAGCCTGAAGCCGACCAGGGTGGACCTGCCGTCGCTGATGGAGCCGAATCCGCTGGCCGTCCACGCCATCGCCGAAGCCGACCGGCTGGCCTATGCGGACCGCGGCCTCTATGTGGCCGATGCCGATTTCGTGCCCGTGGACGTGGCCGCGATGGTCAACCCCGACTATCTGGCCGAGCGCGCGGCGCTGATCGGTGACCAGAGCATGGGCAAGGCGCAGCCGGGCACGCCGCCGGGCGTGAAGGTGTCGTTCGCGCCCGATCGGTCGCCGCCGCGCATTTCCACGTCGCAGATCGTGGCCGTGGACAATCGTGGCGGTGCGCTGTCGATGACGACCACTATCGAGTCGTATTTCGGCTCGCACATCATGGTGCGCGGCTTCATGCTCAACAACCAGTTGACCGACTTCTCGTTCACACCGACCGAAAATGGCAAGCCGGTGGCCAATCGCGTGCAGCCGGGCAAGCGTCCGCGTTCGTCGATGGCGCCGACGCTGGTGTTCGACCGCCAGAGTGGCAAGCTGGTGGCCGCGCTGGGTTCGCCGGGCGGCTCGCAGATCATCGAGTATGTGTCGAAGACGCTGGTGGGCCTGCTCGATTGGGATATGGATGTGCAACAGGCCGTGGGCATGGCCAACTTCGGCAGCCGCAACGGCCCCACCGAGGTGGAGCGTGGCCTGGTCACGCCGCAGCTGGTGCAGGCGCTGAAGCAGCAGGGCCATCAGGTGGCCGAGATCGAGATGACCAGCGGCACGCAGGCCATCATGCGCAAGACGGTCAACGGCAAGGCAGTCTGGGCCGGTGGCGCGGACCCGCGCCGCGAGGGCGTGGCGCTGGGCGACTGAGTCGCTTGGCGAGCCGATGGGCTGCCGCTGTCGCGGCAGCCCCGGGCGGCCGGCAATAGAAAACGGGCGCGACATTCGCGCCCGTTTCGGTTCTACGTCTTGTGACTGCCGGATTTATGCGTCCAGCTTGACCCCCGCCGCCTTCACCACTTGTGCCCAGCGTTTTTCCTCGGCCTGGAACCACTTGGTGGTGTCGGCCGGGGACATCGTGACGACCTCGGCGCCCTGGCCGGCCAGGTTGGCGCGGATCTCCGGCGTGCGGATGATCTTCACCAGCTCGGTGTTGATGCGCTGGACCAGCGCATCGGGCATGCCGGCCGGCGCCATCACGCCTTGCCAGGTACCCGATTCGAAATTCGGCACGCCGCTTTCGGCAATCGTCGGCGTCTGGCCGACCAGCGCCATGCGGGTGCGCTTGGACACGGCCAGCAGCTTGAGCTTGCCCGATTGCACGTGCGGATAGGTAGCCAGCATGCCGTTCATCAGCACCTGGGCGGTACCGCCAACCGTATCGGCAATCGCCTGCGCGCCGCCCTTGTAGGGCACGTACTGCCAGCCGGCCTTGGTGGCCTGCTGCACGGCCACGCCGGCCAGATGCGGTGCGCTGCCGATGGCGGTGACCGCAAAGTTCAGCGACTGCTTGTGCGACAGTTCGACCAGTTCCTTGAGGTTGTTGGCCGGCACCGACGGATGCACGACCAGCAGGTGCGGCGAATAGGCCAGCATGGCCACGCCCTTGAGGTCCTTATCAGGGTTGAAAGTGAGCTTGGTATAGACCGACGGGGTGATCGCCAGCGCGCCAACGTCGCACAGCAGCAGCGTGTGGTTTTCGGTGCCGGCCTGCGCCACCATGGCGGCGCCGATGTTGCCGTTGGCCCCCGGGCGGTTGTCTACCACGATCGGCTGGCCCAGTGCTTCGCCCAGTTGCTTGCTGATCAGGCGCGCGATGATGTCCGACGAACCGCCGGCAGGATAGGGCACCACCAGGCGGATCGGCCGGGTTGGCCATTTGTCCTGCGCCCAGGCCGAAGCGGGTGCCAGGATGCCGGACGTGCCCACGGCACCAAGAGCCGCAAGGCCCGGAAGCTGGCCAAGGAATTGGCGGCGAGAAGAGGTCATGCTGTGTCTCCAGTCAACACTTATCATCAGTCGTCGTACAACAATGGACGGAGTGTAGGCCCGCTTTTCGATCGGGTCTATCGGGAAAACACGTAGGCGGAGGCCGCCAGATATCACAACAATGCGGTCGGCGGGAAGCTGGGGCAGGTCGGGGGCACACTGCGACAAAGCGTGATGCTGCGGGTTTGTGCTCAGTTGTCCGATGACATGGGGCAGGGGTGACGCTTGCTACCCTCCCCAGCGTGCGGGAAGGGTAGCAACGACTGGCAGCAGAAGAGCCCGCTCAGGCCCCCGACTTCTTCGCGTACTCCCAGCCCATCTCGGCCATGGGCCGGGCGCGCTTGCCGGCGTCAAGGGCCTGCGCGGACGATGCCGTGCCGTCCACCACGCGCTTCATGATGCCCTGCAGGATGCCGGCGATCCGGAACATGCTGAAAGCGAGGTAGAAATTCCAGTCGCCGGTGATCTGGCGGCCGGTGCGCTGCTCGTACATGCGGCGATAGCTGGCCTCGTCGGGAATGCCCAGGCCCTTGTGGTCCAGCCCGGCGATGCCGCGGAACTGGCCCGGCGCGATATGCCAGCTCATGCAGTGGTAGCCGAAGTCGGCCATTGGGTGGCCCAGCGTGGACAGTTCCCAGTCCAGCACGGCCAGCACGCGCGGCTCCGTCGGATGGAACATCAGGTTGTCGAGCCGGTAGTCGCCGTGGACGATGCTGGTCAGGTCCAGGTCTTCCTGCGGGATATGTTCGGGCAGCCAGGCAATCAGTTGGTCCATGGCCGGGATCGATTCGGTCTCCGACAGCTTGTACTGCTTGCTCCAGCGTTCGATCTGGCGCTGGAAGTAGTTGCCGGGCTTGCCGTAGTCGGCCAGGCCGATGGCCTTGTAGTCGACCGAGTGCAGCGCGGCGATGACGCGGTTCATCTCGTCATAGATCGCACCGCGTTCGGCCGTGGTCATGTCGGGCAGCGACTGGTCCCACAGCACGCGGCCGCTGACGAACTCCATGATGTAGAACGCGCGGCCGATCACGTCTTCGTCCTCGCACAGCGCGTACATGTGGGCCACGGGTACGTCTGTGCCGGCCAGCGCCTTCATCACGCGGTATTCGCGTTCGATGGCGTGGGCGGACGGCAGCAGCTTCGACTTCGGGCCCGGCTTGGCGCGCATCACATAGGTCTGGCCCGGCGTGATCAGCTTGAACGTGGGATTGGACTGGCCGCCCTTGAACTGCTCGACGGTCAACGGGCCGGCAAAGCCCTCGACATGCCCGCGCATCCAGGCTTCCAGCGCGCCCACATCGAAACGCTGCTGGTCTGCCACGGGGCGCGTACCTTCAAAGTGCGATACGTTGCTGCTCATCTTTGTCTCTCTCCGCAGTGTCTTTATTTTGTGATCATTGTCGAAGGCGCGTTACAGGTGTGGGGATTACCTGTAATTCGGCTTGCGTTTCTCAAGGAACGCCGTAATGCCTTCGCCGCCGTCCTTGTGATGGAGCGCGGCCACGAAGCTGTCGCGCTCTGCGGCCAGATGTTCGGTCAGCGTGGCGCTGCCGGCATGGTTGATCAGCGATTTCATGCCGCGCACGGCGTTGGGCGATTCCTTGGCCAGGTTTTCGGCGATGCGCAATGCCTCGGTCAGGGCATGGCCCGGCGGCACCACGCGGTTGACGATGCCGAAGTGTGCCAGCCGGGCCGGGTCCACCGGCTTGCCTTCCATCAGGATTTCGCTGGCCAGCTGGCGCGGCAGCATCCGCGCGATTTCATACGAGCCACCGCCGTCGGGGGTCAGGCCGACCTTGACGTAGGCCATCACGAACTTGGCGTCGCTGGCGGCCACCACGTAGTCGCAGGCCAGCACCAGCGAGAACCCGGCGCCGGCGGCGGGGCCTTCCACGGCAGCGATGATCGGCTTGGGAAAGGCGTGGAACGATTCGATCCACTGATGCAGCGTCTCGATGCTCTCGGCCTGCACCGACGGCGGTTGCGATCGGTTGCCCAGCAGGCGGTTCAGGTTGCCGCCGGCGCAGAACACACCGTTGGCCCCGGTCAGCACCACGGCGCGGATCGAGTCGTCGCGGGTGGCCACGTCGAGGGCTTCCTGCGATGCGGCGTAGATGTCTGGGTGCAGCGCGTTGCGCGCCTCCGGGTTGGAGATGGTCAGCACGAGCGTCGCGTCGACGCGTTCGGACAGCAACTGGGCAGTCATGGCAGCCTCGTTATCTTGGTACGAATTCTTGATGCAAATGCACAAAGGGCGCCCCGTGTCTCTCGCGAGGCGCCCACTCGATCAGGCTTCTTCGGTCAGCAGCGACAGGCCCAGTCCGGCGCGGCGCCACAGCCACGGGCTCGGACGGTAGCGCATGTCACCGGTCAGGCGGTTCATGTTGCGCAGCACTTCCAGGATGACCGCGGCGCCGATCGTGTCGCCCAGCGCCAGCGGGCCTTTCGGATAGCCGAGGCCCAGGTTGACGGCCAGGTCGATATCGGTCGGCGTGGCGATGCGTTGCTGTGCGATGTCGCTGGCGATGTTGACGATGCAGCCGATGATGCGCTGGGCGATGAAGCCGGCCGAATCGCGGATCACGGTCACGGGCACGCCATCGCTGGCGAACAGGCCGTGCGCGGCATCGCGGGCGGCGGCGCTGGTGGCTGGCGTGGTCATCAGCGTGCGGCGCTTGGTGGCTTCGAACGGCAGCAGCGTGTCGATGGCCACCACGCGCGTGGCGTCCAGGCCTTCTTCCAGCGCGGCGGTGGTGGCGTCCAGGCCCAGCGGCGTGACCACGATCAGTGCATTGGCCGAAGGCTGGTTGCCGGCTTCGACGGTCACGCCGAGTGCAGTCAGCAGCTTCACGGTCATGGCGTGGCCGCGTTCGTTGGCGCGGCTTACCCACACGCTGGCCGGGCGCGCATCGGGCACCGGCCTTGCGGCGGGCACCTGCTTCTGGCCTTCCGGGTATGCGTAGAAGCCGGCGCCGGTCTTGCGGCCCAGCAGGCCCCCGACCGAACGCAGCGCCGTGATCGGCGACGGGCGGTAGCGCGGCTCCTGGTAGAACTGGTTGTAGATCGATTCCATCACCGGGTGCGACACGTCGAGCCCGGTCAGGTCCATCAGCTCGAACGGGCCCATACGGAAGCCGGCCTGCTCGCGCATGATGTTGTCGATGTCGACGAACTCGGCCACGCCTTCCTGCGCGGCCTTCAGGCCCTCGATGTTCATGCCGCGGCCGGCATGGTTCACGATAAAGCCCGGCATGTCCTTGCAGCGCACCGGCGTATGGCCCATGCGGCGCGACAATTCCATCAGGCGGTCGCCCACGGCCGGGTCGCCGGACAGGCCATCGATCACTTCCACGACCTTCATCAGCGGCACCGGGTTGAAGAAGTGGTAGCCGACCACACGGCCCGGCTGCTTTGCGCCCACGGCAATGGCCGTGATCGACAGCGACGAGGTGTTCGACGCGATCACCGCGTCTTCACGCAGGATGGCTTCGAGCTTGGCCACCAGCTCGCGCTTGACGTCCAGGCGTTCGACGATGGCTTCCACCACCATGTCGCAGCCGGCCAGGTCTTCCAGTGCGCCGGCGGCCTTCACGCGGGCCAGCGCGGCGTCGCTGTCGGCGGCGCTGATCTTGCCCTTGTCGGCCAGCTTGGCAAAGGTATCCTGCAGGTACTGGCGCGCGGCGGCCACGGCCTGTGCGTTGGTATCGAACAGGTGTACGGTCAGGCCTGCCTGCGCGGCGATCTGGGCGATGCCGCGGCCCATGGCGCCAGTGCCAACGATGCCGAGCGTCTGGATAGTGGAATTGCTCATTGTTGGTCCAAAAAAGTTGTGGCTAAATTAGCACGATCGTACGTTTTCTGCACCTTTCGCGACAGAGGCGCCGCGCATGCGGCGTGCGCTGATCGGCCATGTCTGGCAGGGCAGACAGCGACGGTGCGGCCCCGGGCCGACACCGGCGATTCCATCCCAATTCGGAGAGAGACGACATGCTGAAGCTCTGCGGTTTTGCCGCCAGCAACTACTACAACAAGGTCAAGCTGGCGCTGCTGGAAAAAAACCTGCCGTTCGAGGAAGTGCTGGCCTGGATTGGCGAGACCGACCTGTCGGCATCGCCGCTGGGCAAGGTTCCCTACATCATCACCGATGCCGGCCCGCTGTGCGAGTCCGAAACCATCGTCGAGTACCTGGAAGCCACCTACATCCAGGCGCCGCTGCTGCCGCAGGACCCGTTCCAGGCCGGCAAGGTGCGTGAAATCATCACGTTCCTGGAGCTTTACCTGGAGCTGACCGCCCGCGAGCTGTACGCCGAAGCGTTCTTCGGCGGCAAGGTCAGTGACCGCGTCAAGGAGCGCCAGCGCAACCTGCTGGACAAGTACATCCCCGCGTTCGGCCGTCTGGCGAAGTTCTCGCCATATATCGCCGGCGACTCGTTCACGCTGGCCGACTGCGCCGCCGTGTGCCATCTGCCGCTGATCTCGTCCTGCACGAAGATCATCTACGGCGAAGACCTGCTCGCGGGCCTGCCGGTCAAGGATTACCTGAAGGCGATGGCCGAGCGGCCGAGCGTGCAGAAGGTCAACGCCGAACGCAAGGCCAACACCGAGCTGATGCTGAGCCGGAACAAGTAACGCGCCAAATTAAGCAAAAAGCCCCGCGGCGGGAAGCCAGCGGGGCTTTTCTTCATGGCGGGGATGCGCGGCGCTTATAGCCGCCCGGCCGGTTAGAGCCTGGCCAGCCGCTCCAGCGCCAGCTTGAGCGTGTCTTCCTTCTTGGCGAAGCAGAAGCGCACCACGCCCGATTCGCGCGGCTCCGAATAGAACGCCGATACCGGAATGGCCGCAACGCCAATTTCGCGCGTCAGCCACATCGAGAAATCGGCCTCGCTCATATCGGAAATGGCCGAATAGTCGACGCACTGGAAGTATGTGCCGTCCGACGGCAGCAGCCTGAAGCGCGTATCGGCCAGCCCGGCGCGGAAGTAGTCGCGCTTGGCCTGGTAGAAGCCGGCCAGGTCCAGGTACGGCGCCGGGTCGGCCATGTAGTCGGCCAGGCCGTGCTGCACCGGCGTGTTCACCGTGAACACGTTGAACTGGTGCACCTTGCGGAACTCGTTCATCAGCGCAGCCGGCGCGGCCACGTAGCCGACCTTCCAGCCCGTGACGTGATAGGTCTTGCCGAAGCTCGACACCACGAAGCTGCGGCGCGCCAGTTCGGGGTGGCGCGACACCGATGCGTGCTGCTGGCCGTCGTAGACCATGTGCTCGTAGACCTCGTCGGACAGCAGCAGGATGTCGGTGCCGGCCAGCAGGTCGGCCAGTTGCTGCATGTCTTCCGCGCGCCAGATCGTGCCGGTGGGGTTGTGCGGCGTGTTGATCATGATCATGCGCGTCTTGGGCGTGATCGCGGCGGCCAGCTTGTCGAACGGAATACGGAACAGCGGGGCTTCCAGCCGCACCGGCACGGCCCTGGCGCCGGCCAGTTCGATCGACGGCAGGTAGCTGTCGTAGCACGGCTCCAGCACGATGACTTCGTCGCCGGGGTGCACGGCGCACAGGATGGCCGTCAGCAGCCCCTGCGTGGCGCCGGCCGTGACCGTGATCTCGGTGTTCCAGTCGTACTGATGGCCGTACAGGTTGGCGATCTTGCCGGCGATGGCCTGGCGCAGCTTCGGCACGCCGGCCATCGGCGGGTACTGGTTGTGCCCCGCGCGCATCGCGCCGGTCACGGCATCGACGATGCGCGGGTCGCAATCGAAGTCCGGAAAGCCCTGGCCCAGGTTCACGGCGTTCTTTTCGGCGGCCAGCGCCGACATCACGGTGAAGATCGTGGTGCCCACGTTGGGCAGGCGCGACAGCGGCGGATTCAGCGGATTCAGCGGGGCGAGGGTCGATTCGGACATGACTGGGCGGAAACGGAATAGGACCGGGCGGGAAACCAGAGCGACATTCTAGCGGGGATCGCCGGCCGGGGCGGGCGCGACGGCTTCAGGCGCGCCTGCGGCATCGGCGGCGGCCTGCGCGGCCAGCCAGCCCGTGAAGGCCAGCGGCGTCAGCACGTCCACACCGCTGGTGCGGCGCAGGCGGCTCCTGAGCTTGAGGACGGCCTTGTCCTTCGACACCAGCAGCACCGCCCGCGCAAAGTGCGCCAGCTCGATGAACTTCTGGTCGTCGGTGTCGCGGCACCTGGGCAGGCGGATGGCGCCGGCGTCTGCCGGTTCGGGCGCCGGGGCCAGCGTGGTCAGGCGGTCCACCTCGGCCAGCGCGGCATCGATATCGACCGCGAACCGGGCAAATTGCGGATAAGCCAGCACCCGGCGCAGTTCTTCGCGGCAGTCGGCCCGGATGACCGGCGCGATGGCGCCCGACGCCAGCGCGGCGCGGATCGGCTCCACATGCGGATCGCGGAAGACCAGCAGGTCGACCCAGACATTGGAATCGAGTACGACGCGGGGGGCGGAGGTGCCGGGCAGGGCGCCGGCGGTGACTTCAGTGGGCATTCGCTACAATCTCAGCTTTGTTTCTGCCCGCGATTTTGCCATGCTCATCGTCCTGTCTCCCGCGAAGTCCCTGGACTACGAGACACCGCCGCGCGTCAAGACCCACACGATGCCGCGCTTTATCGACCGTTCCGCCGCGCTGATCGAGCGCCTGCGCAAGCTGGCGCCGCAGGATGTGGCGTCGCTGATGGATATCTCCGACAAGCTGGCCGTGCTGAACGTGACCCGCTATGCGGACTGGTCGCCCGAATTCACGGCCGCCAACAGCAAGCAGGCCGTCCTGGCCTTCAACGGCGACGTCTACGATGGCCTGGACGCCAAATCGCTGTCCACCGACGATCTGGCGTTCGCCCAGAAGCACATTCGCATCCTGTCCGGCCTCTACGGCGTGCTGCGCCCGATGGACTGGATGCAGCCGTACCGGCTGGAAATGGGCACCCGGCTGGACAACGCCGCTGGCCGCGACCTGTACGCGTTCTGGGGCGACGATGTCACGAAGCTGCTCAACAAGGACATGGCCGACCTCAAGCACGAGGGCGCGGCCACGCTGGTGAACCTGGCGTCCGAGGAGTATTTCAAGGTGGTGCGCCCCAAGGTGCTCGACGCCCGTGTCATCACGCCGGTGTTCGAGGACTGGAAGGGCGGCCGCTACAAGATCATTTCGTTCCATGCCAAGCGCGCGCGCGGTACGATGGCCCGCTACGCGGTCACGCACCGGGTCACCGACCCGGCGCAGCTCAAGCGGTTCAAGGAAGACGGCTACGCGTTCGACAAGGCGGCTTCCGACGATGCCCGCTGGGTTTTCCGCCGCCGCCTGGAAGACTAGGAACAAAGGACAAATTCAATGACCCCGGCACTCCCTACCTCGGCACTCCACGTTTCCTCGCGGTTCGATTCGGGCGCGATTGAAGTCGAAGCCATCGATCGCGCCGACGACATCCGCCTGCGCATCCGCGCCGATTCCCACGCCGATTTCCGCCAGTGGTTCCACTTCCGCCTGCAGGGTGCGGCGGGCCAGGCGTGCCGGCTCAAGTTCCTGAACGCCGGCGAGTGCACGTATCCCGACGGCTGGCGCGACTACCGCGCCGTGGCGTCCTACGACCGCGCGCACTGGTTCCGGGTGCCGACGCAGTACGACGGCACCACGATGACCGTCGAGTTCACGCCCGAACATGACAGCGTGTGGCTGGCGTACTTCGAGCCGTATTCCGACGAACGGCACCTGGCACTGCTGGCCACGTGCCAGCGGTCGCCGCTGGCGAAGCTGACGCACCTGGGCAGCACCGTCGATGGCCGCGACCTGACCTGCGTGACGCTGGGCCAGCCGGGACCGGGCAAGAAGACGATCTGGATGATCGCGCGCCAGCATCCTGGCGAAAGCATGGCCGAGTGGTTCTGCGAAGGCGTGCTGCAGCGCCTGACGGGCACCGGCGCGTGGCAGGGCGATCCGGTCGCGCGCAAGCTGCTCGACCGCGCCGTGTTCCATATCGTGCCGAACATGAATCCGGACGGTTCGTCGCGCGGCAACCTGCGCACCAATGCGGCCGGCGCGAACCTGAATCGCGAGTGGATGCAGCCGAGCGAGGAAACGAGCCCCGAGGTCTACCACGTGCGCCGCGCGATCGAGCGCACCGGCGTGGACCTTTTCTTCGACATCCACGGCGACGAGGCGCTGCCGTACAACTTCGTGGCCGGCAGCGAGATGCTGCCCGGCTTTACCGACGCCCAGCGCGAGCAGCAGTCACGCTTTATCGAAGCGTTCAAGCGCGCCACGCCCGACTTCCAGGACGTGCACGGCTACGCCGCCAGCAAGTACAACGCCGACGCGCTGAAGCTGGCCTCGAAGTACATCGGCCATACCTTCGGCTGCCTGGCGCTGACGCTGGAAATGCCGTTCAAGGACAACGCCGACCTGCCCGACGCGGCCGTAGGCTGGAACGGCGCAAAAAGCGCGCTGCTGGGCACGGCCATGCTGCAGGCGATCCTGGAGTATCTGGGCTGAGGCAAGGCGCTCTCCGCCTCCCTCTCCCACCTGTGGGAGAGGGAGGGGGATATCCACAGCGCGACAGGCGGCAGCGCGGCAGCCTCAGTTCTTCTTCTTCGTCTTGGAGGAGGAAGACGTGCTCTTGGCGCTTGCAGTCGATTTGGTCGTCGATTTGGTCGTCGACTTCGACGTGGACGATGTCTTGGCGCTGCTCTTGCCCTTCTTCTTGCTGTGCGACGACGCCGTGGGCACAGCCGGCGCAGCCGCCGGCTCGGTGATCGTGTCGCCGTTGCTGTCGAGCAGTTCGTAGGCCAGCATCATCCCCTCGTTGTAGCCGCAGCGCACCTTGACCGGTTGCCACTGGGCCTCGCCCTTGCGCTTGTGGGCCGTGGCATTGAAGGTCACCACCGAACTCACCGGCACCGCCTGCTTGCCGGGCGAGAAGCGGCCTTCCCAACGTTCCTCGGCGGCCTGGCCGGCCGACAGCGCGCCGGTGGGGATCTTCAGCGCGTCATAGGACGCCGAACGCGGCACCACCCAGCTGGCGTGTGCGGCGCAGTCCGCCACGTCGGCCGTGGCATTCTCCGACTTCATCAGCTGCTCGCGCATCTGCGCGCGATACTCGGCCAGGCTCACGCGACCCTTGTCGGGCAGCGTGACCGTGGTGGTCGGTGGATTCTTGTTGACGACGGGCGGTGGCTTGACGGCAGCGGTGCTAGCCGGAGCGGTCGATGCGGTGGCGGGCGTGCCGGCCGGCGTGGCCGGGGCGGCGGCCTGGGCGGTGTCGTCGGTCGGCGCGGTGGCGCAGCCGGCCAGCGCGATCGCGCCTGCCACTGCGGCAGTCAGCAAGCGAAGCTGGCTGCCAAACAGTCTGGAAATTCGTTTGATCACGGGATCGTCTTTGCCTGATTCAGCAAGGAGGGTTGGTGAAGGATTGCCATGATAGAGGAAAGCCTGCCGGCGAAGTTCCTAAATCTTGTTACCCTTCGTTCTAACTGCTTACAACTTGCGCGCATCAGGCGCTATTACCTGTACGCGGTAGCAGATGTCCCAGTGTTCATGCAACTCAGGCGAACCCCGAGACACGCAAGTGACGTGTCCCGGGGCGCCGGGCGCCATTGCAGCGCCCGTTCCGGACGTGTCTCAGAACGTGCTGGCGAAGCGCAGCAGGTCGTCCATCAGCGCGTTGAGGTCGCGCTTGAGCTTGTCGAAGCCCGCCGAGTGGGTCAGGCCCACCTCGTCCATGTAGAGCTTGCGGTTGACTTCGAGCTGCAGGCTGTGGCGGTTGGCTTGCGGCTGGCCCACCACGCGCACGATCTCCACCCCCTTGTAAGGGTGATTGCGCCACACGTCGTAGCCCATCTCCTTGAGCACCGCTTCCACGCGATCGGTGAAGCGCGTGTCGCACGTGGTGCCGTCGCGGTCGCCGACGACGAAGTCCGGATGCTGCAGGCCCGGATGCTCGGTCGCGAACTTCGCGGCCTCGCTCGGCATCGAGTGGCAGTTGATGTGGAACACGCGGCCATGGCGCGCCACGGCGGCGTCCGACAACGTCTGCAGCTGCGCGTAGTACGGCAGGTAGTAGTTGTCGATCCGTGCCTGCAGCTCCGCCACGCTCAGCTTGCGGTCGTAGATCGGCTCGCCCGTGTCCAGCACGCGCCAGACCAGTCCCTTGCCCAGGCGCGTCTTGGACGTTTCCTTCTTCAGGCCCGGCCAGGGCGCGTCCAGCAGCGCCGCGTCGATTTCCTCCAGGCCGCGGTTGGCGTCGAGGTAGCTGCGCGGGCATCCCGCGGCCAGCAGCGGGATGCCACGTGCCGGGGCATCGGCGTAGAGCTGTTCCACGAACGTGTCTTCCGCCTGCCGCAGCAGCGGCAGGGGCAGGTTAGCGGCGTAGCGGAAGTCCGCCGGGTACGTGGTGCAGCTATGCGGTGAGTCAAGAAAGAGCGGGCCGCACTCGCCTTCCGGCATCTGCAGGAAGTACGGGCTTTCCGCGGTCTTTCGTTCTGCTTCGGTCATACGAACTGCCGGTGAGGTTTAGTCCAGGGAAATCTTGGCGGCGGCTGCCACCTTCTTGTTCTTGGCCACTTCGGCGGCGATCTGCTGCGCAAAGTGCTGCGGCGTGTCGCCCACCGGGGTGGCGCCCAGCTTTTCGAGCTTGGCCTTCACCTCGGGCAGGGCCAGCACCTTGATGGCGGCGGCGTTCAGCTTGGCCTGGATATCGGCCGGCAGCTTGGCCGGGGCGATCAGGCCGAACCAGGCGGCGTCGTTCACTTCGGGCAGGCCCAGTTCGGCGAAGGTCGGCACGTTCGGCAGGGCGGCCACGCGCTTGGGCGCGGCCACGGCCAGCGCGCGCAGCTTGCCGCCTTCGATGAACGGCAGCGACGACGGCAGGTTGTCGAACAGGATCTGCACCTGGCCGGCCAGCGCGTCGTTCAGCGCCGGGCCCACGCCCTTGTACGGCACGTGCAGCAGTTCGGTCTTGCTGCTCATCTTGAACAGCTCGCCCATCATGTGCGACACGCTGCCGTTGCCGGCCGAGCCATAGGCCAGCTTGTTCGGCTCGGACTTGGCCAGCGCGATGAACGACTTCATGTCGGTGGCCTTCACGCCCGGGTGGATGCTCATCACGTTCGGCACCGACGCCAGGTTCGTGATCGTCGTGAAGTCCTTGGTGGCGTCGTACGACAGGCGCGGGTACACGGCCGGGTTGATGCCGTGCGTGGAAGCGGTGGCAATGCCCAGCGTGTAGCCGTCCGGCGCGGCCTTGGCCAGGTAGCCGGTGCCGATGCTGCCGCCGGCGCCGCCGCGGTTATCCACCACCACGGCCTGGCCCAGTTGCTGGCCCAGCTTGTCGGCGACGATACGCGCGACGATATCGGTGGTGCCGCCGGCCGGGAATGGCACGACGAGCGTGATCGGCTTGGTCGGGTACGTGCCCTGGGCAAAGGCGGGGAGGGTCAGGCCGGCAGCAGCAAAGGCAGTGGCGGCGGCCAGGATCTTGAGCAGGGGACGGCGTTGCATCGAAAAGGAATCCGGTCGAAAGGTAAGGGAAAGGAGAGAGAGGCCGGTCTCTGCGGACCTGATGGGAAGCCTCGAACGTGTGCAACTCAGGAGCCAAGCAAAAATTGTGCGTCCTGATTCTGCGCGCCAATGCAACTTCGTAGCAAACGATTTAAAATCCCTAGCTCATTCCATTTGGTATTGAAGTTAGGGGTGCAGTATGCGGCGCTTGTGTCCGTCGATGACCGAGCTGATGGCCTTCGAGGCAGCGGCTCGCCATAGCAGTTTTACGGTGGCGGCACGCGAACTGCATGTGACGCAGGGCGCGGTCAGCAAGCAGGTGCGGAGCCTGGAGGCGTTCCTGGGCGTGGAATTGTTCGAGCGGGTGCGTCAGCGGCTATTGCTGACCGAGGCGGGCGCGCGCTACCTGGAGCGCATCGGGCCCAGTCTTGGCGAGATCGAGGCAGCCAGCGTGGAACTGATCGCACGCCAGGGGCGCGGCGGCATCCTGCATATCGCCAGCATGCCCACGCTCGGTGCGAAGTGGCTGATTCCCAGGCTGCCGCAGTTCTTCGCCAGGCATCCGGAGGTCACGCTCGAATTCGTGCCCCATGCGCAGGGCTACGACTTCTCCCAACCCGATCTCGATGCGGCCATCCGCTTTGGCGACGGCGTCTGGCCGGGCAGCCTGGCCGATTACATGACCGGCCGCGAGGTGCTGCCGGTCTGCCGGCCCGGGCTGCTCGGGCACGAACCCGATGGCGTGGCCCGGACGCCGGCCGCGCTGCTCAGATATCCGCTGCTGCACCATACGACCGTGCCCGAGGCATGGCCCGACTGGCTGTCGGAACTCGGTGTATCGACGAGGCAGGCGTGGAGCGGGGCGCGTTTCGACCAGTTCACGCTGCTGACGCAGGCAGCCATGTCCGGGCTGGGCATTGCGCTGATCCCGCGCTGCCTGATCGAGGAGGAACTGGCCACCGGCACGCTGACCGTGGCGCACCCGGCGCGCGTGCTGGCCAGGAAGGGCTACTACCTGTGCTATCCGGAGCAGAAGGCCCACCTGCCGGCGTTGCTGACGTTCCGGCAGTGGCTGATGGAAGGCGTTGACGTGGTGGCGTGACCGGCCGGCCCCGCCCCAGCCACCAGGCCATTACTTCCATTACTTCGACAGCACCTTCATCGCTTCTTCCAGCCCCGCCAGCGTGACCGGATACATGCGGTTCTTCATGATCTGATTGATGACCGTGATCGACTGGCGGTATTGCCACAGGCCTTCGGGCTCGGGGTTGAGCCAGACAAAGCGCGGGAACTGCTCGATCATGCGATTGAGCCAGACCGCGCCCGCTTCGGGGTTGTTGTACTCGACCGAGCCGCCGGGCTGCAGGATTTCGTAAGGGCTCATCGTCGCGTCGCCGACGAAGATCACCTTGTAGTCCGGCGTGTACTTGTGCATCAGATCCCACGTGGCGATCTTCTCCGCATGCCGGCGTCGGTTGTTCTTCCACACGTAGTCATACAGGCAGTTGTGGAAGTAGAAGTACTCCAGGTGCTTGAACTCGGTCCTGGTGGCCGAGAACAGCTCTTCCACGCGCTTGATGTGGTCGTCCATCGAGCCGCCCACATCCATCAGCATCAGCACCTTGACCTTGTTGTGGCGCTCGGGCCGCAGCTTGATGTCGAGCATGCCCGCGTTGGCCGCCGTGGAGTGGATGGTGTCGTCGAGGTCCAGCTCGGTATCGGCCCCCTCGCGCGCAAACCGGCGCAGGCGGCGCAGCGCCACCTTGATGTTGCGCGTGCCCAGTTCCACCTGGTCGTCGTAATCCTTGTAGGCGCGCGATTCCCAGACCTTGATCGCGGTGCGGTTGCCCTTGGACGGCCCGCCGATGCGGATGCCCTCGGGGTTGTAGCCGCCATGGCCAAACGGCGATGTGCCGCCGGTGCCGATCCACTTGTTGCCGCCTTCGTGCTTTTCCTTCTGCTCTTCCAGCAGCTGCTTCAGGCGCTCCATCAGCTTGTCGAGCCCGCCCATGGCCTCGATCCTGGCCTTTTCCTCGGCGGACAGTTCACGCTCCAGCGTCTTCTGCAGCCAGTCCAGCGGGATGTCGCTCTTCCAGTCCACCAGGCTTTCCACGCCCTTGAAGTACGCGGCGAAGGTCTGGTCGAACTTGTCGAAGTGCTTCTCGTCCTTGACCAGCGTCATGCGCGACAGGTAATAGAACTCGTCGATCGACGGCGAAATGACCTGCGCGCGCAGGGCTTCGAGCATGGTCAGGTATTCCTTGACCGATACCGGCAGCTTGGCGTGGCGCAGCGAGAAGAAAAAGTCGATCAGCATGGCTTGACTCCGATCAACGCGGACGTTCGAGCTGGTATTGCAAATGCGCGCGCACCGTGGGCCATTCGCTGGCGATGATCGAGAAGACCACCGTGTCGCGCAACGATCCATCGGGCATGCGCAGATGGCTGCGCAGCACGCCGTCCTGCTTGGCGCCCAGGCGCGCGATGGCCGCGCGGCTCTGGTGGTTCATCCAGTGCGTGCGGAATTCCACCGCGATGCAGTCGAGTGTCTCGAAGGCGTGGCGCAGCAGCATCAGCTTGCACTCGGTGTTGAGCGCGGTACGTTGCACGCGCTTGGCGTACCACGTGGAGCCGATTTCGACGCGGCGGTTCTTGCCGTCGATATTCATGTACGTGGTCATGCCGGCCACACGGCCATCGGCATCGAGCACCGTGAACGGTTGCATCGAATCCTGCGCCTGCAGGCCCAGGCGGCGCTCGATCTCGGCGGCCATGCCCTCGGGGGTGGGCACGCTGGTGTACCACAGGCGGAACAGTTCGCCGTCGGCGGCGGCCTCGCGCAGGCCGGGCAGGTGCCCGGCCGACAGCGGCGCCAGGGTGGCGTGTTGCCCGGTCAGCGTGACGGGCTGGACGAACTTCGTCATCGTCATTCGCCTATGTCGGTCAGCGGTTGGCGCGGTTCATGAACACCAGCCGCTCGAACAGGTGCACGTCCTGCTCGTTTTTAAGCAAAGCGCCATGCAACGGCGGAATGGAGGCCTTGCGGTCGGGGCTGCGCAATGCCTCGGCGGGGATGTCCTCGGCCATCAGCAGCTTGAGCCAGTCGATCAGTTCCGACGTGCTGGGCTTCTTCTTCAGGCCCGGCAGGTTGCGCATTTCATAGAACGCCTCCAGCGCCGCGGCTACCAGCTCGCGCTTGATGCCCGGGTAATGGACGTCAACGATCTGCTGCATCGTTTCGGCGTCGGGGAACTTGATGTAGTGGAAGAAGCAGCGGCGCAGGAACGCGTCGGGCAGTTCCTTTTCGTTGTTCGACGTGATGATGACCAGCGGGCGATGGCGGGCCTTGATCAGTTCGCGCGTCTCGTAGACGTAGAACTCCATGCGGTCCAGTTCGCGCAGCAGGTCGTTCGGGAATTCGATATCGGCCTTGTCGATCTCGTCGATCAGCAGCACCACGGGCTGCTCGGCTTCGAAGGCCTGCCAGAGCACGCCCTTGACGATGTAGTTCCTGATGTCGTGGACGCGGTCGTCGCCAAGCTGGGAGTCGCGCAGGCGCGACACCGCATCGTATTCGTACAGGCCCTGCTGGGCCTTGGTGGTCGACTTGATGTGCCACTGCAGCAGCGGCATGCCCAGCGCGGCGGCCACTTCCTCGGCCAGCATGGTCTTGCCGGTGCCGGGCTCGCCCTTGATCAGCAGCGGGCGCTGCAGCGTGCGCGCGGCGTTGACGGCCAGCTTCAGGTCGTCGGTGGCCACATACTGGGCGCTACCTTCGAACTTGACCTGCTGGGACGGATTGGCGTTGGCGTTGGCGGAGGTGGACATGAGGCAACCTGGGTGTATCGCTGCCGGCCTGCCAGGCAGGCCGGTCGAATGACAATGGGAAACAACAACCGGCTGGGCCGAAATCGTGCAACAACGGGCGGCAACAACCCCAAATTCGGCCGGAATGGGCCAGTATAAGAGCAGATCGACATTCGCGTTCAGTGGGGCTCACCCCAACGCGCACGCCGTGGACTGGCGCGTGCACGCTGCGGTACAATGCGCCGGTTTGACGCGCCCCCCAGTCAATATCCTCCTCACGCCCGGCAGTTCTGTCACCAGAGACATGGCAGATCACCGGGAGGCGGCAACAGCGCGAGATGGTTGCAGAATGGTGTTAGAGCACCGCGGCACATCAGCATATCGCCCCGGCTGCGCCTTTGTCTGACCGGCTTCGCCCGTGGCAGATCTCCGGCAATCCGCTCCCCATCCCCATTCGTAGCACGCCGTCTGGCGCCCCAGCAGGGGCAGGTCACACGCGGTTTAACACTTCCCAATCAGCTACGAAAATGAAAAAGCTCCTCACGATGGTAGTGTTGGGCGCGGCCGCAACGGCAGCGCATGCCCAGGACAAGGGCAATGTCGACACCGCCCGCGACAAAGTGGCCATGTGCATCGGCTGCCATGGCATTCCGGGTTATCGTGCGTCGTTCCCCGAGGTCTATCAGGTGCCCATGCTTGGCGGCCAAAGCGCCAAGTACATCGAGAACGCGCTGCACGGCTACAAGAAGGGTGATCGCAAGCATCCGACCATGCGGGGGATTGCCGACAGCCTGTCCGACCAGGACATCGCCGCCGTGGCTGCGTACTACTCGCAGCAGAAGGGCGACACGCAGAACAATCCGCTCAAGTAAAAGGCCCCTGATCATGAAGATGCTGAAAGCTGTTTCGTTCGTGCTGGGTGCCGTCGCGCTTGGCGTTTCTGCCATATCCGCCTCGGCGGCCGATATCGCGGCCGGCAAGGCGCTCGTGGAAAAGGGCGGCTGCGTGGCCTGCCACGGCAAGGACCTGAATGCGCCGATTTCGCCCGACTATCCGAAGCTGGCTGGCCAGCATCCGGACTACCTCTATCACGCGCTGGCGTCCTACCAGGTCAGCGGCAACCCGCTGGTGGGCCGCACCAATGCCATCATGGCCGGTCAGGTGAACAGCAACCCGGCCGTGACCGGCAAGGACGGCAAGCCGCGCCCGTTCACGCGCGCCGAGCTGCGGGATATCGCCGCCTATATCGGTTCGCTGAAGGGCGACCTGGTCCTGAAGAAGTAAGCGCCGGCGCGTTGCCCTGTTGCCCTGTTGCCGTCGCACCAGCGAAAGCCGCCCTCCGGGGCGGTTTTTTGTTGAGGCGCGCCCAAAAAACAACGCCGACCCGAAGGTCGGCGTTGCCGCTTGTCGCATGACAGCCAGTCAGTTGCCGCTGCCCGTGGCCAGGCGGCGCTGCTTCACCGCATTGGACAGCGTTTCGAGGATCGACAGCGAATCGTCCCAGCCGATGCAGGCGTCGGTGACGGACTGGCCATAGGTCAGGTTCTCCACCGGCGTGCCCTGGACGTGGTCCTGGCGGCCGGCCACCAGGTGCGATTCCACCATGACGCCGATGATGCGCTGGTCGCCGCCGGCCACCTGGCGGCCGATGTCCTCGCAGACCGGCAGCTGGTTTTCATGCTTCTTGCTGCTGTTGGCGTGCGAGGCATCGATCATCAGGCGCGCGGCCAGGCCGGCCTTCGAGATGGCATCGCAGGCTTCCGCCACGCTGGCGGCGTCGTAGTTCGGCGTCTTGCCGCCGCGCAGGATGATGTGGCAGTCCTCGTTGCCCGACGTCGACACGATGGCCGAGTGGCCGCCCTTGGTCACCGACAGGAAATGGTGCGGCTGCGAGGCGGCCTTGATCGCGTCGACGGCGATCTTCACGTTGCCGTCGGTGCCATTCTTGAAGCCGACCGGGCACGACAGCCCCGACGCCAGTTCGCGGTGCACCTGCGATTCCGTGGTGCGCGCACCGATGGCGCCCCAGCTGACCAGGTCGGCAATATATTGCGGGCTGATCATGTCCAGGTACTCGGTGCCGGTCGGCACGCCCATTTCGCTGATGTTCAGCAGCACTTCGCGTGCGGTGCGCAGGCCGTCGTTGATCTTGAAGCTGCCGTCCATGTGCGGATCGTTGATCAGCCCCTTCCAGCCCACCGTGGTACGCGGCTTTTCGAAATAGACGCGCATGACGACCTCCAGCTCGCCCGCGAAGCGGTCGCGCTGCACCTTGAGCAGCTTGGCGTATTCCAGGGCCGCGCGCGTGTCATGGATCGAGCACGGTCCGATGATGACGATCAGGCGGTCATCCATGCCATGCAGGATCCGGTGCATGGCCTGGCGGGCGCCATAGATCACGTCGGACGCCGCCTCGGAGCAGGCGAACTCGCGGATCAGGTGCGCGGGCGGCAGCAGTTCCTTGAGTTCTCGAATACGCAGGTCGTCGGTGTTCTTCAGCATGATGGCTCCGGGTCTTGTGAGGTCGTGGGTCTGGTTGGGGTTCTGCGTGGCGACCGGCGGGCATAAAAAAACCGCCAGGTTCGCTGGCGGTTTTTTTGTATTCAGGGCTGCCTACAGCTGTCCCTCTCTATCCGCCAGCGGTGTGAGATGCCAAAAGAAGTAAAAGTAAAACTTGGCGGACATGGCGGAAATCGGATGGGCTGTAGCGAGCTTGTGTCGGTTTTACGCTGATGCGTGAAATTTATGCTGCGGCGCGAGAGTGCTGGGCATTTTATTGCGCCGCAATCCCAAAAACTGCCGGATGCGGCCGCCGCCCGCGCGACAACGAAGCATCTTTATAGCGCGTTTCCACGGCGCTGGCAAGCGGCAGGTGCAACAGATTTAAGCAAATGCAGAGTATCCCTGCTGCCTATATTGGTATTGCGTGCTGCCGCGCGCACCGAACAAGAAAAGTGGAGCAGGGGAGGTGCCGATCATGTCTGTCGATGAAACAAAGCTGAACGCCTTCATGGAGCGCTTCGTCCATGATCTGGGCGCCGTGATGCACGCGGCGACGGTGGTGGTGGGCGACGAGCTGGGCCTGTACAAGGCCATGGCGGAAAAGCCGATGACGGCGGCCATGCTGGCCGAAAAAACGCGCACCGACCCGCGCTACCTGCGCGAATGGCTGTCGGCGCAGGCCGCCAGCGGCTATGTCGAATACGACGCGGCCACCGACATGTTCTCGCTGACCGAAGAGCAGGCGTTCGCGCTGGCGCAGGAGGGCAGTCCGGCCTTCATCCCGGGGGCGTTCCAGATTGCCGTGGCGCAATTTCGTGCCATCCCGAAGATGATCGACATTTTTCGAAATGGCCGTGGCCTGGGCTGGCACGAGCACGATCCTGCCCTGTTCCATGGCACGGAGCGGTTCTTCCGGCCCGGCTATGCCGCGCATCTGGTCAGAGACTGGATTCCGTCGCTGTCGGGCATGGAAGCCAGGCTGGCGGCAGGGGCTACCGTGGCCGATGTCGGCTGTGGCCATGGCGCTTCGACCATCATCATGGCGCAGGCCTTCCCGCTGGCCACATTTCGCGGATTCGACTACCACGAGCCGTCGATCCGGCATGCCGCCGAAGCCGCGCGCCGCGCCGGCGTGGGCGACCGCGTGACCTTCGAGGTGGCGTCGGCCAAGGAGTTTCCGGGCGCCGGCTACGATCTGGTGACGGTATTCGACTGCCTGCACGACATGGGCGATCCGGTGGGCGCCGCGCGCCATATCCGGGACGCCCTGAAGCCAGACGGCTGCTGGATGATCGTCGAGCCGTTTGCCAACGACAACCTGCAGGACAACCTGAACCCCGTCGGGCGCGTGTTCTATTCGGCGTCGACGTTCATCTGCACGCCGGGGTCGCGTTCGCAGGAAGGGGCGATGTGCCTGGGCGCGCAGGCGGGCGAGGCGCGCCTGCGCGGCGTGGCGGAGCAGGGCGGTTTCCACAGCTTCCGGCGCGCGGCGCAGACGCCATTCAATCTCGTGTACGAGGTCAGGCCCTGATCCCGCCGGAACAAGAAAACGGCCGCTGATGCGGCCGCTGTCTCAAGGTCAGGCAGTCCGGGCAATCAGGCCGTGCCGCCCACCGTCATGTTCTCGATGCGCAGCGTGGGCTGGCCCACGCCGACCGGCACGCTCTGGCCTTCCTTGCCGCAGACGCCCACACCGGAATCCAGGCGCATGTCGTTGCCGATCATCGTCACGTCCTTCAGCGATTCGGGCCCGTTGCCGACCAGCGTTGCGCCCTTGACCGGGTACGTGATCTTGCCGTCCTCGATCATGTAGGCCTCGCTGGCCGAGAACACGAACTTGCCGTTGGTGATGTCCACCTGGCCGCCGCCGAAGTTCACGGCATACAGGCCACGCTTCACGCTGGCGATGATTTCCTGCGGGTCGCGGTCGCCGTTCAGCATGTAGGTGTTGGTCATGCGCGGCATCGGCAGCGCGGCGTAGCTTTCGCGGCGGGCGTTGCCGGTGACCGGCATCTTCATCAGGCGCGCGTTGAGCGTGTCCTGGATAAAGCCGGTCAGGATGCCGTCTTCGATCAGTGTGGTGCACTGCGTCGGGTTGCCCTCGTCGTCCAGGTTCAGCGATCCGCGGCGGTTCTCGATCGTGCCGTCATCCACCACGGTCACGCCCTTGGCGGCCACGCGCTCGCCCATCCGGCCGGCGAAGGCCGACGAGCCCTTGCGGTTGAAGTCGCCTTCCAGCCCATGGCCCACGGCTTCGTGCAGCAGCACGCCGGGCCAGCCCGGGCCCAGCACCACGGTCATCGCGCCGGCCGGGGCGGGGCGCGCCTCCAGGTTGACCAGCGCGGACGCCACGGCCTCGTCCACGTACTTGCGCAGCAGGTCGTCCGTGAAGTAGCCATACGCGTAGCGGCCGCCACCACCGGACGAACCGATCTCGCGGCGGCCGTTCTGTTCGGCAATGACCGTGACCGACACGCGCACCAGCGGGCGCACGTCGGCGGCGATCACGCCGTCGCTGCGTGCCACCAGCACCACGTCGTATTCACCGGCCAGGCCAGCCATGACCTGCACCACGCGCGGGTCCTTGGCGCGGGCCAGCTTCTCGATCTTTTCCAGCAGCGCCACCTTTTCGGTGGCCGTCATCGAATCGAGCGGGTCGTTGGGCGCGTAGAGGTTGCGGCCCGTATGCGACGCCATGCTGCCGGCCACCTTGACGCGGCCGCTGCCGGCGCGGCCGATCGTGCGCGTGGCCGCGGCGGCCTGCGACAGCGCAGCCAGGCTGATGTCGTCCGAATAGGCAAAGGCGGTCTTGTCGCCCGATACGGCGCGCACGCCCACGCCCTGGTCGATGCTGAAGCTGCCCGACTTGACGATGCCTTCCTCCAGGCTCCACGCCTCGTTGCGGGTGTGCTGGAAGTACAGGTCGGCGTAGTCCACCTTGTGCGTGAAGATGTCGGCCAGCACGCGCTGGAGCGTGGCCTCGTCAAGGCCGTACGGTGCCAGCAGCAGCTGTTGCGCGGTGGCCAGGTTGCGAATTCCGAGATCTCCGGCGTTCATGATTGTCCTTGTCTTGAACCCCATGGCGACCCGGGCCACGGGGAAATGCAAACAGTAATGCCCTGAATCCTACAGTACGCGATGGCGCAGTGCCGGCAGGTTCTGACGCACTTCGGCCAGCCGGGCCGGATCCACCACGCCCGATACCACCCCTTCGCCTTCGGGCAGCACGGCCATCAGTTCGCCCCACGGGTCCACCAGCATCGAATGCCCCCAGGTGCGGCGGCCGTTTTCATGCTTGCCGCCTTGTGCAGCAGCCAGCACATAGCATTGATTTTCGATGGCGCGGGCGCGCAGCAGGATTTCCCAGTGGGCTTGCCCGGTGGTGTAGGTGAAGGCGGCCGGCATCAGAATCAAGCTGACGCCTTCGCCGCCCTTTGCCAGCCCGCGATACAGCTCGGGAAAGCGCAGGTCGTAGCAGATCGACATCGCCACGCGGCCACAGGGCGCATCGAACGCCACGGGCGTCTTGCCGGCCAGGATCGTGCGAGATTCGTCGAAATTCTCATCGCCCTTGGTAAAGCCGAACAGGTGGATCTTGTCATAGCGCGCCACGCGTGCCCCGTGCGGGTCGAAGGCCAGCGACGCGTTGTAGACGCGATTGTCGTCTGCGCACCACATCGGCAGCGTGCCGCCCACCAGCCAGATCCGGAGCCGGCGCGCGGCATCGGCCAGGAATCGCTGCACCGGGCCGTCGCCGTCGCGCTCGCGGATGGCTACCTTGTCCGATTCATGCCGGCCCATCATGCAGAAGTATTCGGGCAGCAATACCAGCCCGGCACCGCCATGGGCGGCTTCCGCGATCAGCGCGTCGGCGCGGGCAAGGTTGTCGTCGAGCGACGTGCCCGTCACGGTCTGGATGGCGGCGACGCGGAACGGATTGGCAGCGGTCATCGTGGCTTCCTGTATCGGGTGGGGGCGGGGAGGATCGTGGGCGCAGGCAGAGGACCGGATCGCGCGGCTTCAGCGGGTAAAGATGCCCGAACGGTCCTGAACCGGCGCCTGGCGCGACTTATTGTCCTCCACTTTGGTGACCTTGGGGTCGGCCCACGATCCGCTCACATGATAGTGCTGCGTGAAGACCTTCGAGACCTCGTCCGCGAACAGCAACTGGGCCGCCAGCGTGCCGATGCCGAGCACCGGGTTGATGAACGCGGCCGCCACCGATGTGGTGGTGGCGTTGATGCGCGGCACCACGGCCACCTGCAGGTCCTGCGTTTCATGCAGCAGGTCGGCCGTGCCGGTCATCGACGCCATCACCTGGCTGCCCTTGAAGCGGAATTCGTCGATCTTGCCCACGCCGTTCTCGATGGTGCCCGATCCGGTGATGTCGTCGAACACCAGCCCCTTGCTGGCCAGCGAGCGGAAGTCGAGCGTGGCAAAGCGCAGCAGGCTCTGCAGGCTCAGCACGCCCAGCAGCCGCGCGGCGCCCGGTTCCACGCTGAGGATCTGGCCGTTTTCCAGGTTCAGGTTCAGCCGGCCAGACAGGCTCGGGTAGTCGATCGACATCGGAGACCCGCGCCACGCGATGCGGCCTTCCAGCGACCCCTTGCCGTCGCGTACCGTGTGGGGCAGGCCGAAGCGGTCCAGCACGTCGCCGGCGTTGCGGACGTCGAGCTTGAAGTTGAGCAGCGTGCGGCGGCCTTCGGTGGGCGAGACATTGCCTTGCGCCGCCGCCTCGCGCAGGCGGCGCGGCAGGCGCCAGCTGCCGCTGCCGGTCAGCGTGGCGCCCGGCTGCTCGATGCTCAGGCTGTCCAGTGTCCAGACCGGCTGGTTGTCGGTGTGGCTGGTATGGGCCTTGACCTCCAGCTTGCCGAAGTCGCGGCCATGCAGCACGAACCGCTCGACCGACAGGTCCAGCGCCGGCATTTCCTCGACGCTGCGCGTGATGGCCTCGGTCATGTGGCCGTCGTCAGTGGCGTCGGGGATGTCCAGGTGCGACAGCCGCACGGTCAGCGACCCGGCCGGATTGGTGCTGTCGCGCCGCCACTGGCCATTGCCGGTGATCTGGCGCGATGCCATCTGCAGGACCCAGCCGCCGCCTTCGCGGTTGGCGTCGATCGTCACGTCGTTCAGCACGCGGCCGAAGGCATCGAGCGATTTGGTCCGCACATTGACGCGCTCGGGCAGGAACGGTGACGAACGGTCCACGTCGCCGGCCGGCTGGCGGTCGTTCGGCGTCGGCTCCATCACGGAACGCCAGGCGTCCACGTCGAGCCGGTCGGTGTTGATCGCCACGGTCACGCCGCTGGCCGGCAGTGGCGCAGGCTGGCCGACGCCGATGCCGCCGGCGATCACTTCGGTCGTGTCGCCCCGGCGCAGCACGTAGCGTGCGGCGGCATTGTTGCCGAGCTGGATCGTCATGTCGTCCAGTCCGGCGCGGGTGGCCGACGGGCGCAGGTCGAAGCGCAGCGGCAGGTCCTGTCCCGCCAGCTTGGCCAGCGGGGGCGGCAGGTCGAGCGCGAGCCCGTTGAGATCGGAGGCCATCTGCACCTGCAGGCGCTTGTCGCGCACGCCCACCACGGCGCTGTACGACGTGCTGCCCTCGATGCGCTTGCCCAGCGCACCGGCGCCGGCGCCCAGTACATCGCGCAGGCCCTGTGCCGTGGCCGTGCCGCCAATGGCCACATGGGTGGTGCCGTCCGGCAGGGTGCCGCCGGTCAGGCGGGTTTCGCCCCCCAGGAAGCGGCCGCGCACATTGTGCAGCTGGAAACCGTGCTCGTCGAAGGCGACCGCGCCGGTGGCGCCGAACAGCGTAGGCAGCTCGGGGAACAGGGTCACGTCGTTGCCGGGGAAGCGGAATTCACCGTTGACCTTCGACCCTGCGGCATGGCTCAGCGGCAGGTCGAGCTTCAGTTTCAGTTCGCCGTGGCCCGGCGCGCGCGCGTTATCGGTCACGTTGGCGGTCCAGCCCCTGACCGGCGTGGTGGCCACATAGCGCAGGAAGCCCTGCACCGGGCCGGTGGCGCCACCGTCGACCGCCAGGTGGCCGTGGTCGCTCAGGTCGTCGATCCTGCCGCTGACGTCGCGCAGCACGATCCCCGGGATGCCGCGTACGCCGGCCTGCTTGACCTGGAACGACATCGTGCTGCGCTCGAACAGCAGGTCGCCGGAGATGTCGGTGAAATCGGGCCAGGCCATGCCGGCGGCGGCGTTGGCGCCCGCGCCATTGCCGCCGGCGGTGCCGCCGACGTTCGGACCCGTTTCGTGCGGGGCGATCTGGTAGCTCACGTTGCGTACCGGCACTTCCACGCGGAAGTCGCCGGCCTTGGCGAACGGCGGGTGGAACGGGAAGTGGAACAGGTCGCCCTTGACCAGGAACTTCACGTCGTAGGCTTCGCCGCCCACCAGCGCGCCTTCCAGGTAGTGGCGCGTGGCCGGCATGGTCGACGGCAGGTAGCGCGGCACACGGTTGGCCAGTGCGCGATCCAGCTCGCCGGACAGGTCGGCAATGCCGCTATGGCCGTCGCCGCCCGCGCGCCAGCTGCCGCGCACCGTGCCGGCGGTGTCGGCGTTGGCAAATCGGATGCCTTCGGTGGTCACCACGAGCTTGTTGTCGGCGTCGTGGCGCCAGCGCACTTCGCCGCGCAGTTCGTCGAACGGCACGAGCGGGTCGTCGAAGACGCCGGGGAAGCTCAGCGTGGCGCCGGTGCTGTCCACGCGCGCCGTGCCCTGGCGGTCGTCGAAGCTGAAGTTGCCGGACAGGCGGCTGAAACCGGGCGTGCCGGTGTGGGGTTTGCCGTCCGGGCCCACGGCCGGCACCGCCGGCTGGCTATTGACCGATACGCTGCGCAGCGTGCCCTGCACCGTGTAGTGCGGCGCGCCGGGCCCGCGCGACAGCAGGCCGGCCCGCTCGCGCGACCAGGTGACGTCGAGGTTGTCGATATGGCCGGCCGGCTTGAGCGCGCGCAACTGGCGCAGCATGGCCGTATCGATCGGCATCGACGTGGCCAGCGCGCGCACCGTGTTCAGGTCGAAGGTTGGGGCGCGCAGCGCGAACTTGCGCAACTGGCCGGCGTTGTCGCGGGCCCAGTCGATGGTGACCTTGCGCATGCCGTCGCGCCACGACGCATCGGTGGCGGAAGGCGGCCCGGCCTGCGGTTCGCCCTGCCAGAGCAGCGTGTCGATGGTCAGCGAGTTGTTGCCCGTGCGGTCGCCCTTGTGCAGCAGCAGCGCCTGCGCGTTGGTCAGCTTGAGCGGCTCGGTGGCGCCCGTCAGCAGCAGGTCCACGCCCGTCGCGCGCAGCCGCAGCTGGCTGCGCAGCACATGGCCGCCGCGGATTTCCACGGTGCCGTCGGTGCTGAAGACGCCGCTGTTGACATTGTCGAAGACCGCCAGGTATCGCTGCACCACGGGCAGCTGCAACTGGTTGAAGGCCCAGCTGGCCTGGCCGGCCCAATGCCGCCAGTTGCCGGCGCCATGCAGGTAGTCGTGCCGCAGGTTGGCCTGGAAGACCAGCGGCTGTGGCGCCAGCGATGCGCTGCGTGCCTCCAGGCGTACCGCGTGCTGCACGCCGTGGCGCTCAGACGTGAAGTGGATGTCGGCGACATCGAGTTGCGGCAGCTTCGCCTTTTCGTCGAGCCAGCGCAGCTTGCCGCTTTTCAGCTCGATATGGCCCTGCGACAGCAGCCAGTTCAGGAACGGATCGTCCTCGCTGGACGATCGGGTGGCCTCGATCGGCACCCCGGCCACCAGCAGGGCGCCCTTGTCGGTACGGCGGATCAGCACGTCGGTGCGGTCTGCCGTCAGGCTGGCGAACTGCAAGGTCAGTGCGGGCACCGATTGCCAGGACAGCTTGCCTTCGAGCGTGCCGGCCGACAGCAGCATGCGGCGGTCGCGGTCCACCGCCTGCACGTTGCTGGCGCGGAACGCCGGATGCCAGCCATCCCAGTAGGTATCGAGCTGGCCGATGGTGAGATTGGCGGTCAGCGCGGCGGACCCCTGCTGCTCCAGCCACTGGCGCGCGGTGTGGGCCTGCGGCCAGAGCACGAAACGGATCAGCAGGACGGCGACGATGGCCAGCGCGGCCAGCACGGCCACGATACGCACCAGCATGCGCCAGAGCCGGCCCCAGGCCGGGTGCCGCGCCAGCGCGCGCAGCCCTTGCCAGACCAGGCCCGGGCCCTTGCGCACGCGCGCCAGCACGCGCCGGCCACGGCCGGGCGCGGCGTGTTGCGAAGGGGGGGAAGCGGCGACCGCGGCGGTACCGTCACTGCCCGCGCGGGGGGATGCGGAACCGTCGTCCGGGGCGGTGGGGCGGCTGGACATGCGCAGATTATCCGACAATACTAGCCGCTCTCCAAAGTGGTGCGCGCAAGCGCCACCGCGGTCTCTACGGCGCCTGCCCGATAAAGCAAAGTAATTGGAATGACTGTCCCTGATCCGACGAGTTCCGCCGCGGGCACCGCCCCGGCATCGACTGGCCCGCAGCACCCGCTGGATGGCGCCGGAACCACTTCGATCCTGGCATCGCCGGGCGCCGCCGGACCGATCGGCAACATGGCCCAGGGGGCCTTTGCCACGATGACGGCGCAGGGACTGACCCCCGCCGATTGCGAGGGTCATGTATTGTACTCGGCGGCGTACTCGCATTACGCGCGGCGCGTGCTGGCCGCGCGCGCGGGGCTGCCCGGCGTGGTGGCGCAGGCCGTGGCCGGCCCGATCACGCGCGAATGGATGGAAGCCCGTCTGCAGGTCCTGCACGCGCCATCGGCCGATGCCGAGGCCGCCGCGGGCCAGGCGCTGCGGCGCCTGCGCGCCGAAGTCATGTGCGTGATGATCGAGCGGGACCTGCGCGGGCTGGCCACGCTGGCCGAAATCACCGGCGCCATGACCGACCTGGCCGAACTGTCGATCCAGTATGGCCTGCGCGTGCTTGGCGACGACCTGGCGGCCACCTTCGGCCAGCCCACCGGCGACCAGAGCGGCGAGGTGCAGGAACTGGTGGTGGTCGGCATGGGCAAGCTGGGCGGGCGCGAGCTCAACGTGTCGTCCGACATCGACCTGATCTTTCTCTACGACGAGGACGGCGACACGCGCGGCGGGTCGCGCAGCCTGTCGAACCACGAATACTTCATCCGGCTGGGCCGGCGGCTGATTACGCTGCTGTCGGAAGTCACCGGCGACGGCTACGTGTTCCGCGTGGACATGCGCCTGCGCCCGAACGGCGACGCCGGCCCGCTGGTCTGCAGCTTCGGCATGCTCGAGGAGTACCTGGTGGTGCAGGGCCGCGAGTGGGAACGCTATGCGTGGATCAAGGGCCGCGTGGTGTCGGCCGTCGATACCCCGCATGCCGCGCGCGCCGCCGCGCTGCTGGGCCGAATGACCACGCCGTTCGTGTTCCGCCGCTACCTGGACTACGGCGTGATCGCCGCCATCCGCTCGCTGCACGCCCAGATCCGTTCGGAAGCGGCCAAGCGCAGCGGCGGGCTGGCGGGCCATGGCGTGAACCAGCGGTCGTTCAACATCAAGCTCGGCCGCGGCGGTATTCGCGAGATCGAATTCATGGCCCAGGTGTTCCAGCTGATCCGTGGCGGGCAAGACCCGGCGCTGCGCGTGCGACCCACCCTTGAAGTGCTGGACGTGGCCGTGGCGCGCAACCTGCTGCCGGCCGGCCAGGCCGAGCAGCTGGCCGATGCCTACCGCTTCCTGCGCCAGCTGGAGCACCGGCTCCAGTACCGCGACGACGCCCAGACGCATCACCTGCCCACGTCGGACGACGAGCGCCAGGCCGTGGCGCTGATGATGGGCTGCGCCGGCTGGGACGCGCTGGTCGCGCAGATGAACACGCTGATGGACCCGGTGGCGCAGCAGTTCGAAGCCACCTTTGCCGATCCGTTCGCCGACGGCGAGACGGCGCAGAGCGAGCCGCTGTGGCCGGCGCTGGTGCGAGAGGAAATGGCGTCGCGCGCCACGCAGTCGAACCCGGGCGACGATGACGACGAGACCGATCCGCAGTCGTCGCCGTGCCAGGCGCTGCAGGCGGCAGGCTTCAGCGACTGCACCGGGCTTTACGACCGTCTGCGGGCCATCGGCACGTCGATGCGCTATCGCGCGCTGTCGGAAACCAGCCGGGGCCGCTTCGATCTGCTCGTCAACCGTGCGCTGGACCTGGCGGTCAAGCAGGACGATGCCGACGCCACGATCGCGCGCTTCCTGGACTTCCTGGATGCGATCAGCCGCCGGGCCTCTTACCTGTCACTGCTGTCCGAGTACCCGCAGGCGATGGATCGCGTGGCACAGACGCTGCACGCGTCGCGCTGGGCGGCCACCTACCTGACCCGGCATCCGCAGCTGCTCGACGAACTGCTGGACAGCGATGCGCTGGCCGGCGCGCCGGACTGGGCCGGTTTCCGCCAACGCCTGTCGGAGCGGCTGCAGGCGTCCGACGGACAGGTCGAAACGCAGATGGACATCCTGCGCCGCGAGCACCATGCCGAGACCTTCCGCATCCTGCTGCAGGACCTGCAGGGGCTGCTGACAGTCGAGCAGGTGGCCGACCGCCTGTCGGACCTGGCCGATGCCATGCTGGAGGTCACCATGCAGGTGGTGTGGCGCCAGCTGGCCACGCGCCATTGCGAGTCGCCGCGTTTCGCCATCATTGCCTACGGCCGGCTGGGCGGCAAGGAACTGGGCTACGCGTCGGACCTGGACCTGATCTTCCTGTACGACGACGACCATGAACGCGCGCCCGACGTCTACGCCGCGTACGCGCGCCGGCTGATCACCTGGCTGACCAGCCATACGGCGGCGGGCATGCTGTTCGACGTGGACACGCGGCTGCGGCCGAACGGGGCGGCCGGGCTGCTGGTGACGAGCTTCGACGCGTTCCGGCGCTACCAGCTGCGCGAGGGCGACAACACCGCGTGGGTCTGGGAGCACCAGGCGCTGACGCGGGCCCGCTTCTGCGCCGGCGACCGCGACATCGGCAACCGGTTCGAAGACCTGCGCGACGAGATCCTGCGCCAGCCGCGCGATGCCGTGGCGCTGCGCGAGGAAATCGTGCAGATGCGCGCGAAGGTGGCCGAGGGCCATCCCAACCCGACCGCGCTGTTCGACCTCAAGCACGATCGCGGCGGCATGGTCGATATCGAATTCACGGTGCAGTACCTGGTGCTGCTGCACAGTGGCGCGCATCCGGAACTGACGCGCAACGCGGGCAATATCGCGCTGCTGCGCATGGCCGGCGTGCTGAACCTGATCGACGCCGGGCTGGCGCTGGCCGTGGGCGATGCCTACCGGCTGTTCCGGGCGCGCCAGCACAAGCTGCGGCTCGACGGCCAGGACCAGGCGCGCGTGGCGCCCGATAGCGTGGCCGGACAGACCGCGTCGGTGCGCGCGCTCTGGCAATCGGTGTTCGGCGAACGCTGAGGCGCGGATGAGCGCCGTGCAGCGGTCGCCGGCCGCGCCGCCGCCATTGCGGCCATCGCCAACTCAGCGACCGCGCCTGCCCGGATGGCCGGCCATGCTGGCCACCGTGGCCGGCGTGGCGGCCCTGTCCGCGCTGTTCACCTTTGTGCCCTGGTGGCACGCGCACGGGCTCTATGTGCGTGATGCCGTGCGTCTGGACGGCCAATGGTGGCGCGTGCTAACGGCGATGTGGGCGCATCTGGACTGGCGCCACTATCTGTCCGACGTGGCCGCCACGGCGGGCCTGCTGCTGCTTGCCGGCCGCGTGGCCCGTATCCGCGAGATGCTGGCGGTATTGCTGATCTGCGGCGTGGCCGTGCAGGTGGCGTTGCTGCGCATGCCCGAGGTGGGCTGGTACGGCGGATTGTCCGGCGCCACGCACGGCCTGGCGCTGTGGACGGCACTGCGGCTGCTGCAGGCCCCCGGGTGGTCGCGCGTGATCGGCGTGGTGACGTGCGTGATCGTGCTGGGCAAGGTCTGGATCGAACAGTCATGGCTGGCGGCCATCGTCTTCGATCCATCGTGGGGCTTCGGCGTGGTACGCGGTGCGCACGCGGCCGGCGCGGTGGCCGGCCTGGCTTGCTGGCTGTTGCAGGAGTGGTGGGGGCGTCGGCGCTGATTGGCAGGCCCTCTTGTGGCCAGCGTCGGCGCTGATTGGCAGGCCGGCCCTCTCCCCCGGCCCCTCTCCCGCCTTGCGGGAGAGGGGAGTGTAGTGGTCCAATTTCCTCAGACAGGTCGATAGGTGGAAAATCACGATCGACGAGGAAAGACGACATGACAAAGCAACGCCGCAAGTTTGACGCCGCCTTCAAGCTGGAGGTAGTCCGGATGGTCCGGGATCAGGGCCTATCGGTCGCTGAGGTTTGCCACACGATGGCGATTGGGGAGACTGCCCTACGGCGCTGGCTGGTCCAGTATGACCTTGAAGTGGCTGGCGGCAAGGGAGTGGGCAAGCCGCTGACGCCTGAGCAGCAGCGCATTCGCCAGCTCGAAGAGGAAAAC
>NZ_RCOG02000031.1 GCF_009663685.2 Cupriavidus sp. U2
CATCACGTATGTGCGCACGGGGGAAGGCTGGTTGTATCTGGAGGTGGTGTTGGACCTGTATTCGCGCAAGGTAGTGGGCTGGGCCAGCGCAGCGGCCATGCCCGCCGCGCTGGTGGCGTCGGCCTTGAAGATGGCCATCGTGCAGCGCAATCCGGCGCCTGGGCTGATCGTGCATTCGGACCGGGGCAGCCAGTATGCAAGCGAGGAGTACCAGGGATTGCTGGCGCGCCACGGCCTGGTTTGCAGCATGAGCCGGTCGGGCGATTGCTGGGATAACGCCGTAGCCGAACGCTTCTTCCTGAACCTGAAGATGGAGCGCGTCTGGCAAAGGCGGTACGCCGACCGCGCCGAAGCCCGGCGCGACATCACACAGTACATCGTGGGCTTCTACAACCCGGTGCGCTTGCATTCGACACTGGGCTACGCGTCGCCAACAGACTACGAGGACAAGTTCCAACAGACCACCCTAACACCTGTCTGAAAAAACTTGACCACTACAGAGCAACCCGGTGGCGCTGGGCATGCTTCGGGTGTTCTCCCTCTCCCGAAGGAGCAAGCCGGTGGAGCTCTGGATGCCTGGTGTGTTCTCCCCTCTCCCGCGCGCGGGAGAGGGGCGGGGGAGAGGGCCGGCGCTGGCGTCGCGGTTGTGTCTACCGCAGCGGCCGCCGCCGCGTGCCGAAGCCGACCAGCCCGATCACCAGCAGCACCGCCGCACTCCACGGCGAGAACGCACCGCCGCCACCGCCACCGCCGCTATCGGCGGCCGTGCTGGTCGATGTGGACCCGGTGGACGGCGGATTTGGTGCCGCCGCCAGCGCAGCGTCGGCATCGAGCAGGCCCGCGCCGCACTTGCCGGTGTTGGCGCTGCGCGTGCAGTACGTCCCCGCCGGATGGGCGCGTGCCGTGTTCTTCAGCACCGCGGTGACCTGGGCGGGCGTCAGCGCCGGGTTGACCGCCAGCATCAGCGCCGCCACGCCCGACACCATCGGCGCCGAGAAACTGGTGCCCTGCGAGCTGATGATGTTGTAGGTGGTCGGTCCGGCCGTGCCCGCGTTGGACAGCGTGCGGATGAACGACTGGCCGCCCGTGCAGCCTGTCGCCACATTGTTGGAAACGATGACCTTGGAGTTGCCGCAGCCGCCTCCGGGCGCGCTGATGGTCACTTGCGGGCCCACGTTGGCAAAGCTGGCGTTTTCGCCATCGTTGGCGTGTGCCGTGACGGCGATCACGCCCGCGCAGTCGGCCGGAGCCTCGACCGCGCCGGCCGAATTGCCGGCGGCGGCCACCACGATCACCCCTGCGGCGTTCAGGTCGTTCACGGCCTGCTGCTCGATGCTCGAACAGGTGCCGCCGCCCAGGCTGACGTTGACCACCTTGGCCGGCGTGGGGTTGTTCGGCACCCCGGGCACGGTCAGGCCGCCCGCCCACCGCATGCCATCGACCGTATCGGACAGCAGGGCGCCGCAGCGCCCCGACACACGCACGGGCTGGATGCGCGCATTCCAGTCGACCCCCGCGATACCGCTGCCGTTATTGGTCACCGCGCCCAGCACGCTGGCCACGCGCGTGCCATGCCAGCTGCTGTCTGTGGCGCCGGAGCCATCGGGGCAGGTGCTGCCGGACGGCACGTAGTCGCCGGGGTCATGTGCGTCGGTGTCGCGTCCGTCGCCATCGACCGATACCGAGGTGGCACTGATGAAGTCATAACCGGCAACCAGCCGGCCCGCCAGGTCGGGGTGATCGAGATAGCCGGTGTCCACCACGGCGATCACCACGCTGGCGCTGCCCCGCGAACGGTCCCAGGCGCGCGACAGGTTGGCCGCGCCGGGCGTCACTACCGGCGATCCCATATAGAGCGACTGGGTCGCGAAATCGGGGTCGTTCGGTGCGGTGTCGTGCAGTTGCAGCCAGCGGTCGGGCACGGCGTCGGCCACGCGCGGGTCCTGGCGCAGCCGCCTGGCCACGGTTTCCGGATCGTCGCCCCGGCTGTCCTTGACCGTCAGCAACTGCATGGCGTTGGCCATCGGCCGCCTGACCGACAGTGCCAGGCCGGTATTGGATTCCACGCGGCGCATGCGCGTGGTGTCGGCGCTGGTGTCGATGGTCTGGCCGCCGTCGCGCCAGCGGACGATGTAGTTGCCGGTGTAGCGTGGCCCCGGTCGTCCGATGCGGGCGGTGGCGGCCGAGGCGGGCGCGACAGCCGATGCCGACGTGGATGCTGACGGCGATGCCGCCGGCATGCCGGCGTCGGCCCGGGAGATGCCCGGCAGGCCGAGCAGGGCGCTGGCCGCCATCGCCAGCAAGATCGGCGCGATCGAACCTTTGCGGAATTTCAGCGTTGCGTACGACATCTGCACTCCCGTGGAGAACGTTTGATGCGGACTGCTGACCGAACTGCTGATAAATCAGTATGGGTGGCGTTGCGCGCCGGGTGCCTTGGGCTTTGGGCTTACGGGTTGGGCATGTCGCGGCTGACCGGCTTGCCGCGATGCGGTCGCAGCATCCGGTCGGGCGTGGCCGATGCCACGCGCGGCGCGGCCTGCAGCGTGGCCACGGCCTGATCCAGCGTGACATCGGCCGATGCCGTGATCGCCGTCACCAGCCAGACGCCGCCCGACATCGGCCGCTTGACGACGTAGCGCACCGGACCCTGCACCTCGGCCAGCAGCTTGCCGGCATCCTCCGATGCCGTGACCTCCGGCGGTGCGAACTTGACCAGGATGTCGCCGATGGCACGGTCGTCGGTGATGCTGCCGCGCGGCGGCGCGAACGACTTCGATTCCGAAGCGCAGCCCGACACGGCGGTCAGCGCGGTCAGGCCCAGCGCCACCAGTACGGAGGCACCCAGGTGACGGGCGAACCGGCCGGCGGTCGGTACAGCAACCGGGCCAACCGTGGTGCGGCGGGTTGATGGCAGCTTGCCATGGGTCATCGGTTTGAAACTCCTGTCCTTGTTTGCGTGGGGGCCGGTTTGCACGGGCGAAGGGGCTCAGCCCGCCGCGCGGCGCGGCTTCCTGCCGCCGCCTTCGCGCGGCGCATTGGCCGCCTGCGCCGCCGCGCGGGCACCCTGCGCCAGCATCTCTTCGGCGTGTTGCACCGTCGTGGCCGTGACCGTGGCGCCGCCCAGCATGCGCGCGGTCTCGCTGACGCGGCCTTCGGCATCCAGCAGGCGGATGCGCGAACGCGTGACCGCGCCGGCCTTGTCGGTCTTGCTCTCCTTGCTGACCAGCAGATGGGCGCCGGCCTGCGCGGCCACCTGGGGCAGGTGCGTCACGCACAGCACCTGGCGCGAGCGGCCCAGTTCCTGCAGGCGACGGCCCACCACCTCGGCCACGGCACCGCCGATGCCGGTGTCGACCTCGTCGAAGATCAGGGTCGGGGTGGGCGCGGCCTCGCTGGTGATCACCGAGATCGCCAGGCTGATACGCGCCAGTTCTCCGCCCGATGCCACGCGCGCCAGCGGCCGCGCCGTGACACCCGCGTGGCCGGCGACCAGGAATTCCACCTGTTCCAGCCCATGGCTCTGGCCTTCTTCGAGCGGGTGCAGGGCCACGGCGAATGTGCCGCCGGCCATCGACAGCCCCTGCATGGCATCGGTGACGGCGGCCGACAGGGCGGCGGCGGCCACCTTGCGGGCGGCCGACAGGTGCTGCGCCAGCGTCAGGTAGGCGGCGCGGGCGGCGGCTTCGCGCGCCAGCACCTTGTTGATGTCCTGGGCGGCCTGCAGGTCGTCCAGTTGCTGCTTGCGGGCCAGCAGTTCGTCGGGCAGCTGCTCCGGCGGCAGCCGGTACTTGCGCGCCGTGGTGTGCAGCGCCTGCATCCGTTCTTCCACGGCCTGCAGCCGCTCGGGATCGAGTTCGAGCCGGTCCACGTAGCGGGTCAGCGAATGGGCCGCCTCCTCGACCTGCACCAGCGCCGGTTCCAGGGCGGCCAGCACGTCGCGCAGGCCCGGATCGACATCGGCAAGCTGCTGCAGCCGGTGCACCACGCCGTTGAGCACCGAGGCCACGGCGCCATCGGATTCGGACAGCGCGTCGAGCGCCGCGCGGCTGCCGTCGATCAGGCCGGCCGCATGCGACAGGCGGTTGTACTCGGCCTGGATCTCTTCCCACTCGCCGGCTTGCGGCGCGAGCTTGTCGAGCTCGCCCACCTGCCATTCGAGCCGCTCGCGTTCGAGCTGCATCTCGCGCGACTGGTGTTCCACGGCTTCGCGCTGCGCACGCGCGGCACGCCAGGCGCGCCAGGCCTCGGCCACCGCGCCGGCCTGCTCGGTCAGCCCGGCGTGGGCGTCGAACAGGTGCCGCTGGGCATCCGGGCGCAGCAGTTGCTGGTGCGCGTGCTGGCCGTGGATGTCCACGAGCTGGTCGCCCACCTCGCGCAGCTGCGCCAGCGTGGCGGCGGCGCCGTTGATGAACGCCTTGCCGCGGCCCGAGGCATCGACGGTGCGGCGCAGCAGCACGGTGTCGTCGTCGCCGGCCAGTTCGCGCTCGGCCAGCCAGGCATCCAGCGCGGGGTGGGTCAGGAACGTGGCGCTGATGCTGGCGCGCGCCGCGCCCTCACGGACCACGCCGGCATCGGCGCGTTCGCCCAGCACCAGGGCCAGCGCATCGATCAGGATCGACTTGCCGGCGCCGGTTTCGCCGGTAAATACGGTGAATCCGGCCGAAAAGTCGAGGTCGAGCGTGTCGACGATGACGAAATCGCGGATGGACAGGCTGCGCAGCATCTTGAGCGGTTGGTGGCGTCAGGCGGAAACGGGGAAGGGCGGGCTCAGAGCCGGTTGTCTTCGGTCGGATACTCGTGCCAGTGCAGCTTCTTGCGCAGCGTGGCGTAGTAGTTGTAGCCCAGCGGGTGCAGCAGGTTGACGGTCTTGGCAGCGCGGCGCACGACGATCCGGTCGCCGGGCAGCAGCGACGCCAGCGACTGCATGTCGAAGTTGACGCTGACATCGCGCGCGCTGGCGACCTCGATCGTGACTTCCGCGTCGTGCGGCAGCACGATCGGCCGGTTCGACAGGGCATGCGGGGCGATCGGCACCAGCACCAGGCCCGACAGCGTGGGATGCAGGATCGGTCCGCCGGCGGCCAGCGCATAGGCGGTGGAGCCGGTGGGCGTGGATACGATCAGGCCGTCCGAACGCTGGTTGTACATGAAATAACCGTCCACGGAGACGGCCAGTTCCACCATGCCCGAGATGCCCGAGCGGTTCACCACCACGTCGTTGAACGCCAGCGCCGAGAAAATGACGGCATCGTCGCGGATCACGCGCGATTCCAGCAGCATGCGGCATTCGGCCTCGTAGCGGCCGGCCAGCATTTCGGGCAGCGTCCGGGTGACGTCCTCGAGCGGAATGTCGGTCATGAAGCCCAGCCGGCCATGATTGACACCGATCACCGGCACCTCGTGGCCGGCCAGCTGGCGGGCCAGGCCCAGCAGCGTGCCATCGCCCCCGAGCACCACGGCGACGTCGGCCTCGCGGCCGATTTCGTCTGGACTGAGCACCGGATAGCCGGTCAGTCCGGTCGCCATGGCGGTCTCGCGCTCGAACACCACATCCTGGCCATTGCGCAAGATGCAGGACGCCAGTTCCTCCAGCGGGCCTTCGATACCGGCGGTCGAATGCCTGCCCACCAGGGCGACGGTCTTGAACGGAGCGCGCAAGGCGCTGGTCTTTGAGGGGGCAGACATGGCGGGATTAGAACATACCGGGATGACCATTGCCAGCTTCGGCCCGGCGCCGCCGGAACGGGTGCCGGCGGCACCTGCCGGCCGCGCCGATCGTGCGCCCGCCATGCGCGGGCGGACGCCCGAACGGGCCAGTTTTGATTAAAATCCCCAGCATCATGGACGAACGTTCTAAAACGCTGCTCAAGACCCTGATCGAGCGATACATCGCCGAGGGGCAGCCCGTGGGCTCGCGGACCCTGTCGAAGTACTCGGGTCTGGACCTGTCGCCGGCGACCATCCGCAATGTGATGTCGGACCTCGAGGAAATGGGTTTCATTGCCAGCCCGCATACGTCGGCCGGCCGGGTTCCCACGCCCCGCGGCTACCGGCTGTTCGTCGACACGATGCTGACGGCGCGCCCGCTGGAAGGCACGCCCGGCCTGAACGCCGAACTGGCCGGCCTGAAGGACGAGATACAGGGGCAGATGGCCAGCCAGCAACTGGGCCCGCAGCGGATGATCACGGCGGCGGCCCATACGCTGTCGAACCTGTCGCGCTTTGCCGGCGTGGTGATGACGCCACGGCGCGCCCAGGCGTTCCGGCAGGTGGAATTCATGCGGCTGTCGGACAAGCGCATCCTGCTGATCATCGTCAGCCCCGAGGGCGACGTGCAGAACCGCATCATCCAGACCGAACTGTCGTACACCCCGGCCCAGTTGATCGAGGCCGCCAACTTCTTCAACACCCACTACGCGGGCATGAGCTTCAATGCCGTGCGCGACCATCTGCGCGGCGAACTGCAGGCGCTGCGGCGCGACATGTCGTCGCTGATGCAGGCCGCCGTGGAGGCCGGCAGCAGCGCGATGGCCGAGGACAATACCGAGCAGGTGGTCATCTCGGGCGAGCGGCGGCTGCTGGAGGTGGAAGACCTGTCGTCGAGCATGGACAAGCTGCGCCGGCTCTTCGACGTGTTCGAGCACAAGACCAGCCTGTTGCAGCTGCTGGACGTGTCCAGCCACGCGCAGGGCGTGCAGATCTTTATCGGCGGCGAAAGCCAGCTGGTGCCGCTGGAGGACATGGCCGTCATCACCGCGCCCTACGGCGTCGATGGCCAGATCGTCGGCACGCTGGGCGTGATCGGCCCGACACGGATGGCCTACGAGCGGGTGATCCCGATCGTCGACATCACGGCCCGGCTGCTGTCGAGCGCGCTGAGCCAGAACTCCTGATGCGGTGCCGGTGTCTGTCCTTACGGGCCGGGCACCGCCGGCCGACTACCATTGCATGCTCCAGACCCAATTCCCGATTGCCAGCGCCCCGGCATCCGAAACGGAAACCCCATGACGTTTTCGCCTGAACCGGCATACCAGCACGGCCAGCCGCCGCGCACCGCGATCCTGCTGATCAACCTTGGCACCCCCGACGCCCCCACGCCCAAGGCGGTGGGCCGCTATCTGAAGGCGTTTTTGTCCGATCCGCGCGTGGTGGAGATCCCGCGCCTGGCCTGGCTGCCCATCCTGCATGGGCTGATCCTGCCGTTCCGTTCGCGGGCGTCGGCCATGAAATACGAATCGATCTGGCTGCGCGAAGCGCATATGACCGGATCGCCGCTGCTGGTCCACACCGAGCGCCAGGCGCATGCGCTGCAGCTGCTGATGCAGAAGCTCGGTCATGACGTGACCGTGGCCTGCGCCATGCGCTATGGCAATCCGTCGATCGGCTCGGTCATGGAGGCGCTGCGCCGGCAGGGCACCGAACAGATCCTGGTGCTGCCGCTTTATCCGCAGTACTCGGGCACCACCACGGCCACCGCGTTCGACGCGCTGTTCCGTGTGCTGGCCGGATGGCGCAATCAGCCCGAAGTGCGGCTGATCAAGCACTTTCACGATCATCCCGCCTATATCGCGGCCCTCGATGCCCAGGTCAGGGCGTACTGGACCCGCCATGGCGTGCCCGACTTTGCGCAGGGCGACAAGCTGATCCTGTCGTTCCACGGCCTGCCGCGCCGGCTGCTGGACTTGGGCGACCCCTATCACTGCGAATGCCTGAAGACCGGCCGCCTGCTTGGCGAGGCGCTGGGCCTGCAGCCGGGCCAGTACCAGGTGACGTTCCAGTCCCGTTTTGGCAAGGCCGAATGGTTGCAACCCTATACCGCGCCGACGTTGACGGAACTGGGCCGGGTTGGCACGCAACGTGTCGATGTGTTCTGCCCCGGTTTTCCGGCAGACTGCATCGAGACGCTTGAGGAAATCGCGATGGAAGGGCAGAGCGAGTTCCGGGTGGCAGGCGGGCAGGACTTCCATTTCATTCCATGCATGAATGATTCCGAGCCCTGGATCGCCGGTCTGGCCGACATTGCCCTGCAGCATCTGCAGGGCTGGCCGCTCGCCATACCCCACCCGCACGAACTGGAAGCGCGGCGCGGGCGCGCCCAGGCACGCGGCGCGGCGGCCTGAGGGGCAGCCATGGCGGCGGGCAAGCAGTCAGGAAGGATTTGACCGATGCAAGTGGATTTCGAGGCGGGTGCGCGGATGCGCATCGACAAGTGGCTGTGGTGCGCGCGGTTCTTCAAGACCCGTTCGCTGGCGGCCGAGGCGGTTGACCGTGGCCGGGTGACGGTCAACGGGCAGCCGGTCAAGAATTCAAGGGAAGTGAAGCCCGGCGATACCGTGGTGCTCGAAGCCCATCAGCAGCGTTGGGAGGTGGTGGTGAAGGGCGTGCCGGCGTCGCGCGGCGCGGCGCCCATCGCGCAGAGTACTTATGAGGAAACCCCGGAAAGCCAGGCCCGGCGCCAGGCGGAGTCTGATCGGCGGCGCATGCAGCCGGAGCCGACCGCGGAATTGCAGGGGCGCCCGACCAAGCGCGACCGGCGCAGGATCGACAATTTCAGAGGGTAGGAAATCGGAAATGTCAGCGATCCGGTCACGGCAGGGCTGCCGCGGCCGGGCGGTGTGAGGGCGGGGTTAACGGACGTACTGCACGAGGTAGTGCTTGAATACAGCCTTGCCGCTGCCATACTCGGTGTCGCGTGGCGCCACCGCTTCGGACAGACAGATAAAGGCCGTCATCGCCGACAGAACGGCGACCACACAGAACGTCACGACTGGTAGCTTGTGCATGGCGAAGCGTCCCGAAGATGCACCAAATTGATCCACCTTTCTGCTCCCGTTATTTTTGTCATTTTTTCCTGCATTGAATCTTAGTGTTTGCGTTGCAGCAAATCAATGAACAGGGGATTGCATCAAACAGGCCTTTGTAACGGCGTATTTCGGGGTCTCTGAACCCGCACACTTGAAAAACTGGAAGCGTGGCGCCATGTGCGGCTAGACTTGCCGATTGGCATCCGATCCACCCCGCGGTCCGCAGACGTTGCGGGCCGAGGTTTTGCATTTTTGATACGAATCGACATGGAAGAACAGAATCAGACGCCAGATACGAACACGCAGCAGGCGGCCAACGCCGCGGCAGCGCCGGCGCCCGAGGCTGCGGCCGCCGGTCCCGACGACGTGGCACGCTTGACCCAGCAGGTGGCCGAGCTGGAAGCCAAGGTCAAGGAAACCTACGACCTGTTCATGCGTGCCACGGCCGAGGGCGAAAACATCCGCCGCCGCTCGCAGGAAGAGATCGCCAAGGCACACAAGTTCGCCATCGAGAACTTCGCCGACAATCTGGTGCCGGTCATGGACAGCCTCCAGGCTGCGCTGGCCGACAACACCGGCGACCTGGCAAAGATGCGCGAAGGCGTGGAGCTGACGGCGCGTCAGCTGGCTGCTGCCTTCGAGCGCGGCAAGATCGTCGAGGTGAACCCGGTCGGCGAGAAGTTCGATCCGCACCGCCACCAGGCCATTTCGATGGTGCCGTCCGAACAGGAACCGAACACCGTGGTCGCGGTGCTGCAACGCGGCTATACGATCGCCGATCGCGTGCTGCGTCCCGCGCTGGTGACCGTCTCGGCGCCGCGCTGAGCCGTATTCGTTTCGATGTAACGCTTGAAGGACGCCCGGTGGCCGCGAGGTTGCCGGGCGTTGCTGTTTCCGGAGGTCCCCAACGATGTCCGACGCGCAAGACCCTGAGCATGCACCCCACCTCGATCACCGCGCCTTCGAAGCGCTCGGCATGCAGCCGGTAGGCCCCGACACCATCGATGCCGCCATCGCGGGGGCAGGCGACGACCTGGTCTGCGTTTTCTTCTGGGGTGTGGACTGCTTCAATTGCGAAATGGCCAAGAAGGCGATCCTGGCCGATCCCGACAAGCTGCGCGTGCTGAACCTGCGCTGGCTGCACACCAACGTCTACGCGCATCCCGAACTGGGCCGCCGCTTCGGCCTGCACGGCATTCCCGTGTTCATGTTCTTCCACAGGGGCAAGAAGCTCGGGCGCGCCACCGGCTGGCACGGCTACGGCCAGTTCGCGGCGGCGGTCGGCAATGCGCGCCTCAAGGCCGAGGGCAAACCGCTGGCGGGTTGACCGTCGTCACGCGAAGGCGAATTCGCGCGCTCAGCGCGACAGCGCGTACCCGATGCGGAACTGCCACGGCGTCTTCTGGTTGTAATAGAGCAGGCTCTCGCCGTAGCCGTAGAAGAACCCTGCCATGAGGAAGCCCGCCGTGCCCGGCAGCAGCCGCGCCAGGGGGTAGGTCAACTGCGTATCGACGCTGCCATAGCCCTTGCGCGTGCCCTTGCGCAGCGTGGCGGCCAGCTCCCAGGAATCGGGCTTGCCGTAGGCGATGTTCAGGTCCATGTAGCCGCGATAGTGGGCGATGTCCTCGTTGTCGCTCTTGCCCACATAGGCGTAGAGCTTGGGCGCCACGCGCCAGTGCCAGTCGGTCTGATCGCCGAAATACATCGTCGGCTTGACGAACAGCGTGTTGATCCCGCGCGATTCGTCGCCGGAGCGGCCATTCGATTCGTGCTCGAACCCGGTGGCGACCGACAGGCGGCTCAGCACGCTGTTCTTCACGCCGGTATCCGACAGGTAGTAATACAGGCTGGGCCGGTAGTTGGTGTCCTTGAATGGGCGCGAATCGCCGGCCAGGTCCCAGAGCGAGAACTGCGTGTAGGCGAAGTACAGGTTGTCCAGCACCGACTTCGAATTCGGGTCCTTGCCTTCGAAGATCCGGTACTTGAAGCTGATCTGGAACTTGGCGTTGGCGCCGTCGTGCGCGCCGAACATGAGGTACATCGGCTCGTTGAACGACAGGCGCTGGGCATCGCGCAGGTCGGCCGGGGCGGGCGCCGGGGCGTTGTTGTCCGCGGTGACGATGGGCGTGACAGGCGGCTTGGCGTCCGGGGCGGAAGCCGCAGGCGTGGCGGCCGCCTGGGGCGCTTGCGACGTCCCGGGCGCTGTCTGGCCCGGCACCGGCGCGCGGTTGAGCGTCACCAGAACCGGCGCGGCGTCGATGCCGGTGACGTCCAGGCGCACCTGGCCGCGCAGGTCGGCTGGCCATTCGGCGCGGTAGCTGATCGTACGGGATTCGCCAGGACGCAGGTTCAGCACAGCCGGCCCCCCGCCCACGCGCGTCAGTTCGATGCGGATCGGGGCGGCCAGGTCCCCGGAGGCCGTCACCTGCAGCGAATCGGGCACGGCGTAGCGGCGGGTATCGGCATCGGCACTGACCAGCAGCGTCAGCGTCAGTGGCCGGGTGCCGTCGATCTGGCGCGGCGGCTGCAACAGCGCCACGGCACCGTGGGCCGCCATCGGCACCATGACGGCGCCCGCGATGACTAGCGCGGACACCAGCGCAGACACCAGCGCGGACACAGGCCGGCTAGCGGCGCGCCGCCGGGCAGCGCGCACGGGAAGGGTAAATGGCATGGGACAACGAGCACGCCGCACCGGAAGGCACAACCGTCGGGGTCGGGCAGGGCGGGCATGGCCGGGAGTTGCGACCGCAAGAGGTTAGCATGCGGCGCCCAAGGCGCTTGTCGGTGTTTGTCGGACGCTCAGCCCGCCGCGCGGCGCTTGATATCGTCCACGTAGGCTTGTCCGTCGGGCGGCATGCCGTTGCGCTGGGCATTCCAGAGCATCTGGCCCAGGGCTTCCATGATCTCGTGCTGGGCGGCGTGCGGCGAATCCAGGCGGCGGGTCAGTGCCTCGTACGCGGCGCGGATACCGGGCGGCTGGTCGATCGACACCTGTTCGGAGATCGACAGGTGCATGGCCAGGTGCAGGAACGGGTTGGTCTGGCCGCCTTCGGGCGTGTAGTCGCGTGCGACGGCGCCTTCGGCATCGTCGAGCTGGTCGTGGTATTCGGGATGCTGGTCGATCCAGTCGACCGCGATGGCCTCGAGCGGGGTGAGGACATTGCCCGCGACGCGCTTCTGCCAGGCTTCGCAGAAGAAACGGCGGACTTCTTCTCGTGAGGGATTGAACATGATGGCCGCTATTGTAGTGCAGCGGTCCGAATGCTGCCGGGGCAGCCCGCCGCGTGAGTAGAATGCGAGCTTTCGGATTCCGTTCGCCCCTATGACCGCCTCCGCCACCGGCACCCTGGGCCACGCCCGCGACACGCTCGCGGGCGTGCTGCTGATCGCGCTGTCGGCCAGCGCCTTTGGCGCCATGGCCATCTTCGCGCGATTCGCCTACGCCGCAGGTGCCGATGTCTATGGCCTGCTGGCCGTGCGCTTCGTGGTGGCGGCCATCGCCATGGCGTTCGTCATGCGCACGCGCGGCATCGCACTGCCGCCATGGCGGCGCGTGCTGGCGCTGGCCGCGATGGGCGGCATCGGCTACGTCGGCCAGTCCTATTGCTTCTTCACGGCGCTGAACCATGCGCAGGCCAGCCTGGTGGCGCTGCTGCTCTATCTCTATCCGCTGTTCGTGACGATCCTGGCGGCGATCTTCCTGAAGGAGCGGCTGACCACGGCGGCGGTGATCGCACTGGTGCTGTGCTCGGTCGGCGCGGGCCTGACCGTGGGGGGTGGCGAGGGCGAGCCGCTCGGCATCGCGCTGGGCGTGGCAGCCGCCGTGATCTATTCGGTCTACATCGTGGTGGGCGCGCGCGTGACGGCGGGCATCCATGCCATCGCCACGACCACGGTGATCTGTTCGGCGGCGGCGCTGGTCTATGTGACGGTCGGCATCCTGCGCACCGGTGCCGGCGTGCCGCCGCAGTTTCCGACCACGGGCGGCGGCTGGCTGGCGCTGGTGGCCATCGCGCTGGTATCGACAGTGCTGGCCATCCTGACCTTCTTCGCCGGCCTGCAGAAGCTGGGGGCGTCGAAGGCGTCGATGCTGTCGACGCTGGAACCGGTCGTCACGGTGGCGCTGGCCGCCGCGCTGCTGGGCGAGCATATCGGCGCCACGCAGGCCGTGGGCGGCGCGCTGATCCTGCTGGGTGTCCTTTGGCTCACCCGCCGCGCCAGCGGCACGCCGCCGCTGGATGCCGCCGACGAACGGAATTGAACGGATTCATCAAACCGCTTGTGGGCCGACGGCCCTCGCTTGGGTACAATCGCGCTTCCTTCCTTCACAAAACCCGGAAAACGCGCAATGAAATCCGTCGATCAGGCCGCCATCGCACAATTGTTCACCGAAGCCCGCACCCATAACGTGTGGCAAGACAAGCATGTGGACGATGCGCTGCTGAAGCAGGTCTACGAAGCGATGAAGTTTGGCCCCACGGCGGCGAACAGCTCGCCGGCCCGCATCGTGTTCGTGAAGTCGGCCGAGCAGAAGGCCCGCCTGGTGGAGTGCGTGTCCGCCGGCAACGTGGAAAAGACGCGTTCGGCGCCGGTCACCGCGATCATCGCCTTCGACAACGCGTTCCACGACCAGCTGCCGAAGCTGTTCCCGCACGCCGACGCGCGGTCCTGGTACGCCGGCAACGACGAGAAGATTGCCCGCGATGCCCTGATGAACAGCTCGCTGCAGGGCGGCTACTTCATCCTGGCCGCCCGTGCGCTGGGCCTCGACTGCGGCCCGATGGGCGGCTTCGATGCCGCCAAGGTCAACGCCGCGTTCTTCCCCGACGGCAAGTGGTCGGTCAACTTCCTGATCAACCTGGGCTATGGCGAGGCCGACAAGCTGCATCCGCGCCTGCCGCGCCTGTCGTTCGACGAAGCCTGCCGCATCGTCTGATCCGGGCTTCCAGCGAGTTTGCCGCAAACGAAAAAGCGACCCACCGGGTCGCTTTTTTGTGGCCGGATGGGGCGGCGTGCCGATGGGCCGGCTCAGGCCGACCACTCCTGCGCCGGATTGCAGGCCTGGTAGCGCACCGGCTCGGCAATGCCCAGCCGCGCACGTGCCGCCTCGAACGGTTCGTTCAGCAGTGTTTCGTAGTCCTCGCCCAGCAGCCAGGCGGCGCGGCGCCCGTGCCGGTAGCCTTCGAGCACCGCGCGGGCGAAGGCCAGGCTGCGCGTCACGCGCCAGCTTTTCAGCGATGCGGCGATGGCGATAAAGGCCCAGCCCTTGCCGCCGGTCTGCGCGTAGCTGAACGCCACCAGCGCCGCTTCGCCCAGACTCTCGTCGGCGCGATATCCGGTCAGCACATGCCAGATGTCATGGACGTCGCGCGTGCGCCGGCCAAACCACATATAGGCGTCCTCGACGATGGGCTCCTGATTCAGGTTCGACACCTTGGCCAGGCCATCGGCGCTGTAGCCCGTTTTTTCCAGGAAGGCGCGATACGCGGCACCTACCGTGCCCGGTGCGAAGCGCGCCACATAGTCCGGATCGGATAGTTTTTCCGCCAGTTCGACGCGCTGGTAGGCCATGCGCCGGCCGTCGGGGGTGGAAAGCAGGCGGCTGAAGTTGCGCGGCATCGACGGGCCGTTCAGCGCGCGCATGATCTTGAACACCTGTTCGGTGTCGTTGCCGTCGGCCAGCAGCTTGCGGATGGCCTGGAACGCGGTGCCCAGGTCGCGCCTGTAGGGGTTGTAACCGGTGGAGGAAGCCATGGCGAGTCCTTTCGGTGGGGGCTGCAGGTCAGGCGGTTGCCGGCTCGCGCAGGCGGGCGGCCGCGTTGCGCACGAAATCGACGCTGGCATCGATCGCGGTGACCGGCAGCATATGCCCGCCGGTCACCAGCGTCAGCCGGGCGGCCGGCACCCGGGCGACGAAGGCTTCGCCATTCTTGCGGTAGTCCAGAATCCGGTCTTCGCGGCCGAACAGGATGCTGACCGGCACGCGCAGGTCGCCATATTGCGCCACCAGCGGCGGCAGGCTGTGTGCGGCACCGATCAGGTCTTCGGACGCGCCCAGGAAATGTCCGGGTCGCAGTGCCAGCAGTCCGCCCCCGCGCACGGGGAAGTCGGCCGGCACGGCATCGGGGCCGAAGACGATATCCATGACCTGCTCGCGATTGCGGATCGACATGGGGATCAGCAGCGTCCAGGCGATCAGCTTGCGCATGGCTGCGCTCGGAATCGTCATGGCCTTGAACACCGGCGAGATTTCCTCGGGCGGATGGGTCAGCGGGGCGATCAACGCCAGCCCGCCCACGCGCTCGGGATGGTAGGTGGCCAGCGCCAGCGCAATGGCGCCGCCGAGCGAATGGCCCACCACCAGCGGTTTTTCGAGCCCGAGCCGGTCGATCAGCGCGGCGAGCGTATCGGCCTGGGCGCGCAGGTCGGCCGGCGCGCCGGGCGTGCGCGTGGACCACCCTGCGGCGGGCCGGTCGACGGCCACCACGTGGAAATCGCGCGCCAGCGGCTCGACCATCCCGTAAGCGAAGTTGGCAAGCTGGCCGGACAGCCCGTGAACCAGCAGCACCGGCTGGCCCTGGCCCTGCTCGACGACGTGCAGGCGGGCGCCGGGTACATCGACGAAGCGGCCGGTGGGCGGCAGTCCGGCTTCGATCTTGCGCACCGTCTGGCGGGTGAACAGGAACAGCAGGACGAGCAGGGCGGCGGCCAGGGCCACCACCACGGCGATCAGCGCAAGAAAAATGTTCAAGATTGAGCCTCGGCAATCGGATCGTTGGTCGGCAGCGTGGCGGCCACGCGGTCGAAGCGCAGCACGCCATCGTCGATGCGGCCATGCCGGATGGTCAGCATGTCCATCAGGTAATTCTGATACACGCGCCACGGCTTGCGTTGGCCCTGCCGGGGCAGCACCGACGCCGCGCGCTGCACGTAGCCGGACGAGAAATCCAGGAACGGCACGGTCTGCACGGTCGGATCGACTTCGGGCATCGCCATGCGGTGGCCGCGCCGGTCCATGAACCGCAGCAGGCGGCAGACGTATTCGGCGGTGAGATCGGCCTTGAGCGTCCATGATGCATTGGTGTAGCCGAATGCCAGCACCAGGTTCGGCACGTTGCCCAGCATCATGCCCTTGTAGGCCAGCGATTCGGACGGGCGGCGCGCCTGCCCATCGACGGTCAGCGCGATATCGCCCAGCATGTTCAGCTTCAGCCCGGTGGCGACGACCACCACATCGGCAGGCAGCGTCTGGCCCGACTTCAGCACGATGCCGTCGGCGGTAAAGCGGTCGATCTGGTCGGTCACCACCGACGCGCGGCCATTGCGGATTTCGCGGAACAGGTCGCCATCGGGCACCAGGCAGACGCGCTGGTCCCACGGGTTGTAGCGCGGCGTGAAATGGGTGCCCACATCGAAGCCCGGTGTCAGCTGCGCGGCGGCCATGCCCACGATGCGCTCCTTTACCTTGGCTGGCCGGCGGCGCGCCAGCTGGAAGAAGAACATGCCAAGCAGCACGTTTTTCCAGCGCGTGGCGCGGTAGGCCAGGCGCTCGGGCAGCATGCGGCGCAGCTTGTGCGCGATGGGGTCTTCGCCGGGGCGGGTCACGATATACGTGGGCGAACGCTGCAGCATCGTCACATGGGCGGCGGTTTCGGCCATGGCCGGCACCAGCGTGACGGCCGTGGCGCCGCTGCCGATCACCACCACGCGCTTGCCGGCATAGTCGATCGACGGGTCCCAGAACTGCGGATGGACCATCCGGCCGCGGAATTCGTGCTCGCCCGGAAACTCGGGGCGGTGCCCTTCGGCATAGCTGTAGTAGCCGGCGCAGACATAAAGGAGGCGCGCGCGCAGGCGCTGGCGGCTGCCATCGGCGCTGCGGTCGGCGTCTATCGTCCAGCAGGCTTCGTCGCTGCGCCAGGCGGCGCCCACGACCTTGTGTCCGAACCGGATGTGACGGGTAATGCCCGTTTCTTCGGCTGTCTCGCGGATGTAGGCCAGGATCGACGGGCCGTCCGCGATAGCCTTGGCGCCACGCCAGGGCTTGAAGCGGTAGCCCAGCGTGTACATGTCGGAGTCGGAGCGGATGCCCGGGTAGCGGAACAGGTCCCAGGTGCCGCCGATGGCGTCGCGCGCTTCCAGGATGGCGAAGCGCTTGTCCGGGCACCGCTGCTGCAGTTGCCGCGCGGCGCCGATGCCGGACAAGCCGGCGCCAACGATCAGGACATCCAGAACATCGTCATCAGGACTTTGAGGGCGCATGACGGCTACCGGGGCGAGTGGGTATTCTGACAACATAGGTTGTCAGAAGCCATCTGACAATAGGGAATGTCATAATGGCCGCCATGACCACAGAGCTATCTCCCGCCCGCCGCTACCGCGGCGCCGAGGCCGAAGAGCGCCGCGCCCAGCGGCGCGCGCAGCTGATTGCTGCCGCCGTGCAGGTCTACGGCGAGCGCGGCTACCAGAACGCCACCGTCAAGGCGGTGTGCGAAGCCGCCGGGCTGACGGAACGGTACTTCTACGAATCGTTCGCCAACAGCGAGGCATTGCTGCTGGCATCGTATGAAACGGTCACGCATCGCCTGCTTCAAACGCTGGCAAGGGCCGGGGAAGAAGCCGGCGGCAGCGGCGAACATCGCGTGCTGGCGATGCTGCGTGCCTATTTCGGGGCGCTGCAGTGCGAGCCGCGCTCGGCGCGGGTGTTCCTGGTGGAGATTCGCGGGGTCAGCCGGCTCGTGGACGAGGCGCTGGCGGTATCGCTATGCGATTTCGGCGCACTGGTGGCCCGGACGCTGCTGCCGCCCGGGGCGAAGGTGGATCCGATGCTGGCCGCCGGCGTGGCGGGCGGCATCGTCCACGTGGCGCTGTACTGGATTCGCAACGGCTACACGCCTGACGTGGACACCGTGGCGCGCACCGCCTTGCAACTGGCGCTGGTCCTGAAGGGGCCGAACCCTGCCTAGACGTTCGGTGCCGGGGTCTTCGGCCTGAACTCGCAGAGCGGCTCGATGGCGCAATGCCAGCATTCGGGCTTGCGTGCCTTGCAGACGTAGCGGCCGTGCAGGATCAGCCAGTGGTGGGCGTCGTGCAGGAATTCGGTCGGCGTGACCTTCAACAGTTTCTGTTCCACGGCATCGGGGTTCTTGCCCGGCGCCAGCCCGGTGCGGTTGGCCACGCGGAAGATATGCGTGTCGACGGCAATCGTCGGCTGGCCGAACGCCACGTTCAGGACCACGTTGGCGGTCTTGCGGCCGACGCCCGGCAACGCCTCCAGCGCCTCGCGCACGGGCGGCACCTTGCCGCCATGCTGCTCGACGAGGATCCGGCAGGTTTCCATCACGTGTTTGGCCTTGGTCTTGTAGAGACCGATCGTCTTGATGTACTCGATCAGGCCGGGCTCGCCCAGATCGAGGATCTGCTGCGGGGTATGGGCCACCGGAAACAGCTTGCGCGTAGCCTTGTTCACGCCGACATCGGTGGCCTGGGCGGACAGCAGCACCGCGATCAGCAACTCGAACGGCGAGCTGTATTCGAGCTCCGTTTCCGGGGTGGGATTGACCTCACGCAAGGTTTCGAAAATGGCAAGGCGCTTGGCGGGATTCATGAGCGGGAATCGTCGTTCTTGCTGGGGTCGCCGGACGCGGTGCTGCCGTCCGGGCTTTGGCATTCCTGGCCGGGCTGGCCTGGCTGGTCGGTCAGGCCCCGTTTCGCGCGGCGCGCTTCGGCGGCATCGATCTGCGCCTGCACGGCGGGCGACACATTGTCGGTGTTGCGGGGCTGCACGGCGGCCGCCTTCTGGCGCGCGCGTTCGATGGCGGCCTGGATGATCGCCTTCTTGCGCGCCTGCGCGGCCTGTTCCGCCTCGCTGGCCGCGGCTTCGGCCTCCAGTGCTTCCAGCTTGGTCGCGGCCTTGGCGGCCAGGCGGGCATCGTTTTCCTCGCGCTCGCGCACCAGACGCACCTTGCGCGACTGATAGCGGGCGTACGCGGCATCGGCCTGTTCCTGCGACCAGGCGGCCCAGCCCGTCTTCGCGCCCGTGACCGGAATCATCGCAATGCAATCGACGGGGCAGGGAGCTACGCAGAGGTCGCAGCCGGTACACCAGTCGGGCAGCACGGTATGCATCTGCTTGGCGGCACCGACGATGGCGTCCACCGGACAAGCCTGGATGCACAGCGTGCAGCCGATACATAGCGATTCGTCGATACGGGCCACGGCACGGGCCTGTTCGACGCCGCGCTCGGGGTCCAGCGGCTGGGGCGGGACGCCCAGCACGGCCGACAGCCGCACGATGCCCTCGGCGCCGCCCGGCGGGCAGCGGTTGCTTGCCGCCTCGCCCGCCGCCATGGCTTCGGCGTAGGGGCGGCAGCCGTCGAACCCGCATTTGGTGCATTGGGTTTGCGGCAGCAGGGCTTCAAGGCGGTCTGCCAGGCTGGCTTCGCCGGCAACGGACGAGGGGGAACGGATCACGACGGCAACACGGAATCAGGGGGACGACTGGCATCTTGCACGCCTCTGCGGACGTGTGTGCGGCAAGGATTATCCCCGATTTCGCCGCGGTGCAGAAAAGGCGATGATTCGCCGTCACCCGAACGGGAAGAGGAGCCCGGACGAGGTGGCGGGCTGTGCCATAATCCGCGCAACTGACAGATCAGATATTCATGTCGAACGAGCCAAAAACCAAGCGGGACCCCGAAGGCACGCGCCGACGCATCATGGCCGCCGCCACGGAGGAATTTGCCAAGGGCGGGCTGGCGGGTGCACGTGTCGACCAGATCGCACGCCGCGCCGAGACCAACGAGCGCATGCTCTATTACTACTACGGCAGCAAGGAAGGCCTGTTCCTGGCCGTGCTCGAAAAACAGTACGCCGAGTTTCGGGCGGCCGAGGAGCAGCTGCATATCACCGACGAAGACCCCGTGGCGGGGGTGCGCACGCTGGCCCGCTTCGTCTGGGACTGGTACTACGCGCATCCGGAGTTCATCCGGCTCGTGAACAGCGAGAACCTGCATGAGGCGCGCCATCTGAAGAAGTCGGCCCAGCTCCATCAGCTGATCAATCCGGTGGTGGACGTGCTGGCCGACATCATCCGGCGCGGCCAGCAGCAGGGCGTGTTCCGCGACAACATCGACGTGCCGCAGTTCTACCTGACCATTTCGGCGCTGGGCTACTACGTGCTGTCGAACCGGTACACGATCAGTGCCGTCATCGGCCGCGACGTGGCCACCGAGGAAGAACACGCGCGCTTTGCCGACCTGCATACCGACATGCTGCTGTCGTACCTGACCAATCGCTGAGACATCGCTCAGCGGCATAGCCGATCGGCCAGAAACAAGAACGCCCGCGAGGATCTCGCGGGCGTTCTGCCATGCCGGCCCCCGGGCGGGGCCCGGCTACGCTCAGTACTTGCGAATGAAGTCGCGCAGTTCCGGGTAGATATTCTCGCGCCAGCGGCGGCCCGAGAAGATCCCGTAGTGGCCGCACTTCGGCGCGGTGATGTGTTGCTTGCGCGTTTTCGGAATGCCGGCGCACAGGTCGTGCGCGGCGGCCGTCTGGCCCGCGCCCGAGATGTCGTCGAGTTCGCCTTCGATGGTCAGCAGCGCCGTGCCCTTGATGTCCTGCGGGCGCACCGGGTCGCCGTCGATTTCCCACGTGCCGTTGGCCAGGCGGAATTCCTGGAACACTTCGCGGATCGTGTCGAGGTAGTACTCGGCGGCCATGTCCAGCACCGCGTTGTATTCGTCGTAGAAGCGCACGTGCGCTTCGGCGTCGTCGGCGTCGCCCTCGATCAGGCTCAGGTAATAGTCATAGTGCGACGACAGATGGCGGTCCGGATTCATCGCCACGAAGCCGGCGTGCTGCAGGAAGCCCGGATAGACCTTGCGGCCATGGCCCGGATAATTCGCCGGCACCGTGTAGATGACGTTGTTCTCGAACCACTCGAACGACTTGTTGGTGGCCAGGGAGTTGACCGACGTCGGGCTCTTGCGCGCATCGATCGGGCCACCCATCATCGTCATCGTGCGCGGCGTCTTTTCGCCGGCCGACGCCATCAGCGAGATCGCGGCCAGCACCGGGACGGTGGGCTGGCAGACCGAAATCACGTGCAGCTTGTCGGCGCCGATATGCCGGATGAATTCCTGGATGTAGTAGATGTAGTCGGCCAGGTGGAACGCGCCTTCCTCGGCCGGCACCATGCGGGCATCGACCCAGTCGGTCACGTAGACCTTGTGGTCCTGCAGCAGCGTGCGCACGGTGTCGCGCAGCAGCGTGGCATGGTGGCCCGACAGCGGCGCGCAGACCAGCACCACCGGCTCGTCCTTGAGCAGCTTGATGGTCTCGGGGTCGTCGGCATACCGCTTGAACCGCACCAGCTTGCAGAACGGCTTTTCCAGCACGGTCTGTTCGACGATGGGGATCTCGCGGCCATTCGAGCGCACGCTCTTGATGCCGAACTCCGGCTTCTCGTATTCCTTGCCGAGCCGGTACAGCAGCTCGTATCCCGCAGCCATCCGGGGCGCGCCCGGGATCAGCGAAAGGGGACTGAGGGGATTTGTAAACGTCTTGGCGGTCGCCTGGGCCCACGCGGTCAGCGGGTTCAGCATCGAACGCTGGAATTCATGCAGTTGGTAAAGCATGCCGGTACCTGTCTAGCCTTTCTTGTCGCGAGTGCTTGTCGCGCAACGGATTATGCCCGCAATCGAACGATCGTGCTTTGCAGCATACGCTTCCAAATTACGCCGGCAAGCGGGGAAGACAATAGGACATTGGCGCTAAATCTGGATGACACCGACTGACAATGACAAAAAAGGCGACCCGAGTGGCCTCCAGGTCGCCTTTTGCCGTTGACGCCGGGTCAGGTGTTGCTTTTTAGTACACGGCCGCGATGGCGTTGACCACGGCGTCGATGTTGCGGCTGTTCAGCGCCGCCACGCAGATGCGGCCGGTGCCGACGGCGTAGATGCCGTGCTCGGTGCGCAGGCGGTCCACCTGCGCCGAGGTCAGGCCCGAGTACGAGAACATGCCGCGCTGGGCCTTCACGAACGAGAAGTCGCCCGGCACACCCTTGGCCGCCAGCTTGTCCACCAGTGCGTTGCGCATCAGCTTGATGCGGTCGCGCATTTCGGCCAGTTCCTGCTCCCACATGGCGCGCAGTTCCGGGCTGTTCAGCACGGTAGCCACCACGGTGCCGCCGTGGGTCGGCGGGTTGGAGTAGTTCGTGCGGATCACGCGCTTGATCTGCGACAGCACGCGCTGGGCTTCGTCCTTGCCCGTGGTGACGATCGACAGCGCGCCCACGCGCTCGCCGTACAGCGAGAAGCTCTTCGAGAACGAACTCGACACGAAGAACGGCAGGCCCGATTCCGCAAACAGGCGCACGGCGGCGCCGTCCGGCTCGATGCCTTCGGCAAAGCCCTGGTAGGCCATGTCCAGGAACGGGATCAGGTTGCGTTCCTTGACCAGTTCCACCACCTGCTTCCACTGGGCGTCGTTCAGGTCCACGCCGGTCGGGTTGTGGCAGCACGCGTGCAGCACGACGATCGTGTTGGCCGGGTACGACTTCAGCGATTCCACCATGCCGGCGAAGTTCAGGCCGTGCGACGGGGCATCGTAGTAGGCGTAGTTGACCACCGGGAAACCGGCGGATTCGAACAGCGCGCGGTGGTTTTCCCAGCTCGGATCGCTGATGGCGACCGATGCGTCCGGGTACAGGCGCTTCAGGAAGTCGGCGCCGATCTTCAGGGCGCCCGTGCCGCCAAGTGCCTGAGCCGTCACGACGCGGCCTTCGGTAATGAGGGCCGAATCCTGGCCGAACAGCAGGGTCTGCACGGCCTGGTCGTAGGCGGCGATGCCTTCGATCGGCAGGTAGCCGCGCGGGGTGGCGCTGGTCAGGCGGGCCTTTTCGGCTTCCTGCACGGCGCGCAGCAGCGGAATTTTCCCTTCGTCGGTGAAGTACACGCCAACGCCCAGATTCACCTTGGTGGCACGGGTATCGGCATTGAATGCTTCATTCAGGCCCAGAATCGGGTCGCGCGGGGCCATCTCGACGGCAGAAAACAAACTCATTTGGGATCTCGTGGTCAGCTGTGTAAGAAAACGGAGGGCGTAGAATGCTTCGAACTGCGCTGTGGCTGCGGCGGCACCGGCGACGGGCTCCTGACTGACTTCCTGTCAATCCTGACAGAACCTGACAGTATCCCTTCGGCAAACTATGGCCAACCGGGCTTGAACCGATCCGCGCAACCCCCAGATTCTAGCGTATCCCGCCAGTTTCCCTCAGGTTTTTCCCTACGTTTATGACGAATCTCGCTGAAGTCGCCCCGCCCCTGGACGAAGACAAATTCGTCACGTTTCCGGGCTCGCCGTTCCAGCTGTACCAGCCGTATCCGCCCGCCGGCGACCAGCCCGAGGCGATCCGGCAACTGGTGGAGGGCATCGAGGACGGCCTGTCGTTCCAGACGCTGCTGGGCGTGACCGGCTCGGGCAAGACCTTCACGATGGCCAATGTGATCGCCAGGATGGGCCGGCCGGCTATCGTATTTGCGCCAAACAAGACGCTGGCGGCGCAGTTGTATTCGGAATTCCGCGAATTTTTCCCGCGCAACGCGGTGGAATACTTCGTCAGCTACTACGACTACTACCAGCCTGAGGCCTATGTGCCGCAGCGGGACCTGTTCATCGAAAAGGACTCGTCGATCAACGAGCATATCGAGCAGATGCGGCTGTCGGCCACCAAGAGCCTGCTGGAGCGGCGCGACACGATCATCGTGGCAACCGTGTCGGCGATCTACGGTATCGGCAATCCGAGCGAATACCACCGGATGATTTTGACGCTGCGTACCGGCGACAAGCTGAGCCAGCGCGACGTGATCGCGCGGCTGATCGCCATGCAGTACACGCGCAACGAGACCGATTTCCAGCGCGGCACGTTTCGCGTGCGCGGCGACACGCTCGACATCTTCCCGGCCGAGCATGCCGAGATGGCCGTGCGTGTGGAGCTGTTCGACGACGAGGTGGATTCGCTGCAGTTCTTCGACCCGCTGACGGGCCGGGTCCGTCAGAAGATTCCGCGCTTCACCGTCTACCCGTCGAGCCACTACGTGACGCCGCGCGAGACCGTGCTGCGGGCGATCGAGGACATCAAGGTTGAGCTGCGCGAGCGGCTCGACTTCTTCTACAAGGAAAACCGGCTGGTCGAGGCGCAGCGGCTGGAGCAGCGCACGCGTTTCGACCTGGAAATGCTGTCGGAGCTGGGCTTCTGCAAGGGCATCGAGAACTATTCGCGCCACCTTTCGGGCGCCAAGCCGGGCGAGCCGCCGCCGACGCTGGTGGACTACCTGCCGCCCGACGCGCTGATGTTCCTGGATGAATCGCACGTGCTGATCGGCCAGTTGAACGGCATGTACAACGGCGACCGGGCGCGCAAGACCACGCTCGTGGAGTACGGCTTCCGGTTGCCGTCGGCGCTGGACAACCGGCCGCTGAAGTTCGAGGAATACGAGCGCAAGATGCGCCAGGCGGTCTTCGTGACCGCCACCCCGGCGAACTACGAGAAGGAGCACGCCGGGCAGGTGGTGGAGCAGGTGGTGCGGCCGACCGGCCTGGTCGACCCGATCATCCACGTGCGGCCCGCCACCACGCAGGTGGACGACCTGCTCAGCGAGATCCACCTGCGGCTGCAGGCCGGCGAGCGTGTGCTGGTGACCACGCTGACCAAGCGCATGGCCGAGCAGCTGACCGAGTTCCTGTCCGAAAACGGCATCAAGGTGCGCTACCTGCATTCGGACATCGATACGGTCGAGCGCGTGGAAATCATCCGCGACCTGCGTCTGGGCACGTTCGACGTCCTGGTGGGGATCAACCTGCTGCGCGAGGGACTGGATATTCCGGAAGTGTCGCTGGTGGCCATCCTCGATGCCGACAAGGAAGGCTTCCTGCGTGCGGAGCGATCGCTGATCCAGACCATCGGGCGGGCCGCCCGTAACGTCAATGGCACCGCGATTCTCTACGGCGACCGCATGACCGATTCGATGCGGGTGGCGATCCAGGAAACCGAGCGCCGCCGCGCCAAGCAGATCGCGCACAACGAGGCCCATGGCATTACGGCGCGCGGCGTGGTCAAGCGGATCAAGGACATCATCGATGGCGTTTACGACGCCGACGAGGTCAAGGCCGAGCTGACCGCCGCGGCGGAACGCGCGAAATACGAGGATATGAGCGAAAAGCAGGTGGCCAAGGAAATCAAGCGTCTGGAGAAGCAGATGCTCGACCACGCCAAGAACCTGGAGTTCGAAAAGGCGGCGCAGGTACGCGACCAGCTCGCCAAGCTGCGTGCGCAGGTGTTCGGGGCCGGCGCCGAAGGCGACCATCTGCTGCCGCCGTCAAGCTGAGGGAAGACCTGATCGGCCCCCGATGGGCATGGTGCGCCACGGCATCCTATAGTGATTAGGCAATCCGCCCAGCGCGGGACGCCCGATCACGAACCAGGGAGTGTGCCATGGTGACACAGTTCGAATATGGTGGTTATACGGTCGTTGCCCGTGCCGTTGCGCATGCGGGCGGCGGTTTCGCCGGGGTACTGACCATTTCCGATGCGTTCGGCGAACCCGGCGGGCCCACGTTTGAAACCGAGACCGGCTCGGCCGATACGCCAGAGGCAGCCCTTGCGCTGGCGGAAGCCGAAGCCATGCGGACAATAGATGCCGGCGAGGTGAGCTGAAACCGAATCAGCCCCCAATCACACCCGAAGAAGGCCGGCACGCCAGGAGACACTGATGTCCTATAGCAGTGAATGGAAAAAGAGGGTTTTCGAAACGCACGAGATCCAGGTACTGGTGAAACCCCGGTCGCCCATCGAATGGGACTACACGGTACGCGTGTGCCGCAAGGGCACGAACATTCGCGCGGCCGACACGCTGGTGGAAACTTCGCCGACGTCAGAGCACTACAAGTCGCCCACCGACGCCGAGGCAGCCGGGTTCGCGCGCGGCAAGCTGCTGGCCGAGCGGCTGTAGCCGCTGGCGACGCTATCGCCTGGCGTAGGTTTTCGACGGTGTGCGTGACGGTAAAATCGCGTCGATGAAAAAATACGCCGTTCTGATGTGCTGCATGGGCAACATCTGCCGCTCTCCAACGGCGGAGGGCGTGCTGCGCGCCAAGCTTGAGGCCGCCGGCCTGTCCGATCGGGTTGAACTGGACTCCGCAGGTACCCATGGCTACCACGTTGGCCGGGCGCCCGACGCCCGCAGTCAGCGCGCGGCGTTGCAGCGCGGCTATGACCTCTCCGCGCTGCGGGCCCGTCAGGTGGACGTGGCCGACTTCGATCGCTTCGATCTTGTGCTGGCCATGGACCTGGAGAACATGGCCGGGCTACGCCGGCTGCTTCCCGGGGTCAGCGCCGACAAGCTGCGCCTGCTGATGAGCTTTGCCACGCGTTATCGGGTCGAGGAAGTGCCGGACCCGTACTATGGCGAAGGTGACGGCTTCGAGCGCGTGCTGGACTACATCGAGGATGCCTGCGACGGCGTGATCGACATGCTGCGGCGCCAACTGGCCTGAGCCGGACTACCGGAATTGCCTGATATGCCATGCGGGAAATCAAGCCGGCGGGCTTTGCATGGCCGTTTTCCGACGCCGCGCCGGCGGGATCGTTATGGGGCGTGGAATAGTGCGTTGCGGGATGGGGTACTTGACTGATTTAGTCGGGATATCTTAAACTCGAGCGAAATTCTCAAGTATTCCCTCTCCCCGAGCATCATGAGACTGACCACCAAAGGCCGCTTTGCGGTAACCGCCATGATCGACCTGGCCATGCGCCAGGATCAGGGTCCTGTCACGCTGGCAGGCATCAGTCAGCGCCAGAAGATCTCGCTGTCGTACCTGGAGCAGCTGTTTGGCAAGCTGCGCCGTCACGAGATCGTCGAGAGCGTGCGCGGTCCGGGCGGTGGTTACAGCCTCGCGCGCAAGGCCGAGGACGTCACGGTGGCAGACATCATCATTGCCGTGGACGAGCCGCTCGATGCCACCCAATGCGGGGGGAAGGGCAATTGTAACGGAGATGACGGAACCGGGCGCTGCATGACCCACGAGCTTTGGGCCACGCTGAACCAGAAGATGGTCGAGTACCTGGACTCCGTATCGCTGAAGAATCTCGTTGACCAGCAACGTGCCCGCCAGCCTGCGGTGCTGCACGACATGCGCGAAGACGCCGCGCAGCAGCCCGTCACCGTGTCGCGCAGCAAGGCCGAGAAGCAGGAAAAGCCGGCGCGCGCCCGCGTTGTCAACTCGGTGTTCAGCCTCGCGCAGTCCTGAGCAAGGTTGCAGCACCTGCATTAAACTATCGGTAGGCAGTACGCGATTAGCGATCCCTATAAGGCAGTCATAAGATGAGCACCACCCCACATTTCCCGATCTACATGGATTACTCGGCCACCACGCCGGTGGACCCGCGCGTGGCGGACAAGATGATTCCGTATCTGCGCGAGCAGTTCGGCAATCCTGCGTCGCGCAGCCACGCGTACGGCTGGGAAGCCGAGCGCGCCGTGGAAGAAGCGCGCGAGCAGGTGGCGGCGCTGGTGGGTGCCGATCCGCGCGAGATCGTGTGGACGTCGGGTGCGACCGAGTCGGATAACCTCGCCATCAAGGGCGCGGCCAATTTCTACTCGGGCAAGGGCCGCCACATCATCACCGTGAAGACCGAGCACAAGGCCGTGCTGGACACCACGCGCGAGCTGGAGCGCCAGGGCTTCGAGGTGACGTACCTCGACGTCAAGGACGACGGCCTGATCGACATGGATGTGTTCAAGCAGGCGATCCGCCCGGACACGATCGTGGTGTCGGTGATGCTCGTGAACAACGAGATCGGCGTGATCCAGGACGTCGAGCAGATCGGTGAGATCTGCCGCGAGAAGGGCATCATTTTCCACTGCGATGCCGCGCAGGCCACCGGCAAGGTTGCGATCGACCTGTCCACGCTCAAGTGCGACCTGATGTCGTTCTCGGCCCACAAGACCTACGGCCCGAAGGGCATCGGCGCGCTGTACGTGCGCCGCAAGCCGCGCGTGCGCATCGAGGCGCAGATGCACGGCGGCGGCCACGAGCGCGGCATGCGTTCGGGCACGCTGGCCACGCACCAGATCGTCGGCATGGGCGAGGCGTTCCGCCTGGCCCGCGAGGAAATGGCCACCGAGAACGAGCGCATCCGCATGCTGCGTGACCGACTGTGGAACGGCCTGTCGTCGATGGAAGAGGTGTATCTGAACGGTTCGATGGAACACCGGGTGCCGCACAACCTGAATGTCAGCTTCAACTTCGTCGAAGGCGAATCGCTGATCATGGCCATCAAGGACGTGGCCGTGTCGTCGGGTTCGGCCTGCACGTCGGCGTCGCTGGAGCCGTCGTACGTGCTGCGCGCGCTGGGCCGCAACGACGAGCTGGCGCATAGCTCGATCCGCTTCACGGTTGGGCGTTTTACGACCGAAGCCGAGATCGACTACACCGTCGAGCTGCTCAGGAACAAGATCGGCAAGCTGCGCGATCTGTCGCCGCTGTGGGAGATGTTCAAGGACGGCGTCGACCTGAATTCGATCCAGTGGGCCGCGCACTGATTGCGGTCCACGGCAAAACCAGAACCCCATAAAGATTCGTCAGAGGTAACCAAAATGTCTTACAGCAACCAGGTTCTCGACCACTATGAAAATCCGCGCAACGTCGGTTCGTTCGACAAGAACGACGACGCGGTGGGCACCGGCATGGTCGGCGCCCCGGCCTGCGGCGACGTGATGAAGCTGCAGATCAAGGTGAACGAGGCGGGCGTGATCGAAGACGCCAAGTTCAAGACCTACGGCTGCGGCTCGGCCATCGCGTCGTCGTCGCTGGTGACCGAATGGGTCAAGGGCAAGACCGTGGATCAGGCGCTGGAGATCAAGAACACCCAGATCGCCGAGGAACTGGCGCTGCCGCCGGTGAAGATCCACTGCTCGATCCTGGCCGAAGACGCCATCAAGGCGGCCGTCGAGGACTACAAGAAGAAGCACGGCGGCGCCGAGCAGAAGGCTGCCTGAGCGGCGCGGTCCGCTTCAGACGGGTTGGTATGGCCGCGTGCGGTGCGGTATCGCGCGCGGCGTTTCGACAGCAAGGCAAAGATGATCACGATGACCGAAAAGGCGGCGAAACACGTTTCCCGCTACCTGGAACGCCGCGGCAAGGGCCTGGGCCTGCGCGTGGGCGTGAAGACCACCGGCTGCTCGGGCCTGGCGTACAAGCTGGAGTACGTGGACGAACTGCAGCCCGAAGACCAGGTGTTCGAGACGCGCGGCATCAAGGTGATCGTCGATCCGAAGAGCCTGCCGTACATCGACGGTACCGAACTGGACTTCGCACGCGAGGGGTTGAACGAAGGCTTCAAGTTCAACAACCCGAACGTCAAGGACGAGTGCGGCTGCGGCGAGTCGTTCCGGGTCTGATCACCCGTGCCGCACCCGGATCGGCAACCGATGCGAGGGCGGCGACACGACAAGGGGCGGCATGACCGCTCCTTTTTGTTGTGAATGTTTTGGAAAGACGCGCTTTGGAAGACGATTTTTTCTCGCTGTTCGGGCTGCCTGCCCAGTATGAAGTGGACGAAGCCGCGCTGGACGCGGCCTATCGCACCGTCCAGTCGCAGGCGCACCCTGACCGCTTTGCCAATGCCGGCGATGCCGAGCGGCGCGTGGCAATGCAGTGGGCCGCGCATGCCAACGAGGCATACCGCACGCTGCGCCAGCCGCTCAAGCGGGCAATCTACCTGCTGCATCTGCGCGGCGTGGACATTCAGGCCGAAAGCAATACGGCGATGGCGCCGGCATTCCTGATGCAGCAGATGGAATGGCGCGAGGCGCTGCAGGATGCGACGCAGGCGCGCGACGTGGACCAGCTCGACAGCCTGTTGCGCGACCTGCGCCAGGAAAAGCGCGAGCGCCACGCGGCACTCGGCGCGCTGCTCGATGCCGGTGACAACGAAGCCGCCGGCGCCGCCGCGCGCCAGCTGATGTTTATCGAAAAGATCGAACATGACGCCAGCGAGGCGATCGATCGGCTCGAAGATTAGAAGATTCTCATGGCACTGCTCCAGATTTCCGAACCCGGCATGTCGCCCGCGCCTCATCAGCGCCGGCTGGCCGTTGGCATCGACCTTGGCACCACCAATTCGCTGGTGGCCGCCGTGCGCAACAGCATTCCCGAAGTCCTGCCCGACGACGATGGCCGCTCGCTGCTGCCGTCGGTGGTGCGCTACCTGCCCAACGGCAACGCGCATATCGGCTTCAAGGCCCAGGACGAGGCCGTGCGCGACCCCAAGAACACGATCGTTTCCGTGAAGCGGTTCATGGGCCGTGGCCTGCGTGACGTGGCCAATATCGAACACAGCCCGTACGACTTTGTCGATGCGCCGGGCATGGTGCAACTGAAGACCGCGGCCGGCATCAAGAGCCCGGTGGAAGTGTCGGCCGAGATCCTGGCCACGCTGCGCCAGCGTGCCGAGGATTCGCTGGGCGACGAACTGGTGGGTGCCGTGATCACGGTGCCCGCATACTTTGACGATGCGCAACGCCAGGCCACCAAGGATGCCGCGCAACTGGCGGGCCTGGAGGTGATGCGCCTGCTCAACGAGCCGACCGCTGCCGCCATTGCCTACGGCCTGGACAATGCCGCCGAAGGCATCTACGCCGTGTACGACCTGGGCGGCGGCACGTTCGATATCTCGGTGCTCAAGCTGACCAAGGGCGTGTTCGAGGTGATGTCCACCGGCGGCGATTCGGCGCTGGGCGGCGACGACTTCGACCAGCGCCTGCTGTGCTGGGTGGTCGAGCAGGCCGGCCTGCAGCCGCTGTCGGCCGAGGACACGCGCCTGCTGATGATGCGCGCCCGTGCCGCCAAGGAAGCCCTGTCCGCCAGCGACAGCACCGTGATCGACGCCGTGCTGACCACCGGCGAGATCGTGCATCTGCCGCTGGACTCGCAAACGTTCATCGCCATCACCGCCAACCTGGTGCAGAAGACGCTGGCCCCGGTGCGCAAGGCGCTGCGCGATGCCGGTGTGACGCCCGAGGATGTCAAGGGCGTGGTGCTGGTGGGCGGTGCCACGCGCATGCCGGCCATCCGCAAGGCCGTGGGCGATTATTTTGGCCAGCAGCCGCTGACCAACCTGGACCCGGACAAGGTGGTGGCGCTGGGCGCCGCCATGCAGGCCAACCTGCTGGCGGGCAACCATGCACCGGGCGAGGACTGGCTGCTGCTCGACGTGATCCCGCTGTCGCTCGGCGTGGAGACGATGGGCGGCCTGGTCGAGAAGATCATTCCTCGCAACAGCACGATTCCGGTCGCGCGTGCGCAGGAATTCACCACCTTCAAGGATGGCCAGACCGCCATGGCCATTCACGTGCTGCAGGGCGAGCGCGAACTGGCCAGCGACTGCCGGTCGCTGGCGCGTTTCGAGCTGCGCGGCATTCCGCCGATGGTGGCGGGCGCCGCGCGCATCCGTGTGACCTATCAGGTCGATGCGGACGGACTGCTGTCGGTGTCGGCACGCGAGACCAATTCGGGCGTGGAAGCGTCGGTATCGGTCAAGCCGTCGTACGGGCTGGCCGACGACGATATCGCGCGCATGCTGCAGGAGAGCTTCCGCGAGGCCGAGCACGACATGAAGAGCCGCGCGCTGGCCGAGGAACGCGTCGAGGCCGCGAGGCTGGTGGAGGCCACCGCGCGTGCGCTGGAAGTCGATGGCGACCTGTTGTCGGCCGACGAACGCGCGGCCGTGGATGCGCTGATGGCCCGCGTGACCGAGATCGCGCGCGGTGACGACCACCACGCGATCAAGGCGGCCGTCGAGCAGTTGTCGCATGGCACCGACGAATTTGCCGCCCGCCGCATGGACCGCTCGATCAAGAGCGCGCTGGCCGGAAAGAAGGTGCAGGAGCTCGGCTGAGTCACACGCAGCGCACCTGCCTAGAGAGAGAAAACAGGAATCACATGCCACAGATCATCGTTTTGCCCCACGTCGAATTGTGTCCCGAGGGCGCCGTCTTCGAGGCCGGCACCGGCACCAGCATCTGCGACGCGCTGCTGAACAACGGTATCAACATCGAGCACGCCTGCGAGAAGTCGTGCGCCTGCACCACATGCCACGTGGTGGTGCGCGAAGGTTTCAACTCGCTGGAAGATGCCGAGGAAAAAGAGGAAGACCTGCTGGACAAGGCGTGGGGCCTGGAGCCCAACTCGCGCCTGTCGTGCCAGGCCATCGTCGCGGACACGGACCTGACCGTCGAAATCCCGAAGTACACGATCAACCACGCCAAGGAAGGCCACTAAAGGCCCGCGCGAGGAGTTTTCCCATGAAATGGACAGATACCTACGATATCGCCGCCGCGCTGTACGACAAGTTTCCTGACGTCGACCCGGTAACGGTGCGCTTTACCCAATTGCGCCAGTGGGTGCTGGAACTGGACGGTTTCAGCGATCTGCCGGAACGCTCGGGCGAGAAGATCCTGGAGGCCATCCAGCAAGCGTGGATCGAGGAAGCGGAATAAGTCCGGTTGATCCAAGGCAAATGAAGCAAAAAGCACGGCTGTCACGCCGTGCTTTTTTGTTTGTGTCGGGATCGGGCTCGCCTGGGCGGCACCGAAACCGAAGGGGCATCAGCCAGTCACAAGCACGCCGCGCTCCAGATGCACGCGCTGGCCCACCTCGACTCCCGGAGGATTCTGGTACGTGAAAGTACGGCGCGAGCCATCGTCCATCTTCACGCTGACGCGGTACGACTTGTTGGTGTTCAGCTTCTTCTCGGCGTAGTTGCCGCCAAAGCCGCCCGCAGCCGCGCCGGCCACGGTGCCGAGAATCCGGCCATTGCCCGAGCCAATCTGGTTACCCAGCAGGCCGCCCACGACTGCACCGCCAACGGCGCCCAGGCCGCTGGTCGGCTTTTCGGCTTCCACTACCTGCACGCCGGTCACATGACCGGCCGTATGGCTGGGCCGGGCGGCCGGCTTTTCTTCAGCCTGGGCCTGCTGCACCGGCTGGGCCGGCGGCGGCGCCATGTTGTTCTGGGCCTGGCGAGCGTCATAGGCGGGTGGCCGCGTCGTCGATCCCGGTGCCGGCTGGCTCGTGAGCGGGGGCGGCTCGTTCACGACGGGCTGGGTGCCGGTTTGATTGCCGCTGTACGAGCCCCCGGATGCGCCGCTGTATGAACTGTACGAAGCCTCGGCCGGCGCCTGCGTGGCCTTGGTAATCGGCAGCACGCCCGTGACGGCTGCGACCACCGTCAGGCTGGCCACCACAAGTGCGACGGCAGCCGCGCCCACGAGCGGGTTCAGGCGGCGTTGCGACGGCAGGGCGGGGAGGGTTTCCGGACCAGACATTTCTTGTTCTCCAAGTCACCCCATCAGGGTGGATACCTAGAGTCTGGCGGAATTACGATTCGGTTTCCGTTTGATTTTGTAAGGATGTGTAGCCAGAAATCTGCCGGAAAATCAAAAGGTTACAGCGGAGGGAGGGGAAAGGTGCGCGGGCGTCTGTAACAGCCGGCAAATCAGGAGGTGGTGGGAGCGCCCCACGCCGCGAGCGGGCGTGGGGACCAAGACATGGTGCAGGCTGGCTGCGCCTGCCGATCAGTCTTCGCGACGCAGGTGCGGGAACAGGATCACGTCGCGGATGTTCGGGCTGTCGGTCAGCAGCATGACCAGGCGGTCGATGCCGATGCCGCAGCCGCCGGTCGGGGGCATGCCGTATTCGAGCGCGCGGATGTAGTCGGCGTCGAAGTACATGGCTTCCTCGTCGCCGGCGTCCTTCTGCTCGACCTGCTTGCGGAAGCGGTCGGCCTGGTCTTCCGGATCATTCAGTTCCGAGAAGCCGTTGGCGATCTCGCGCCCCGTGATGAACAGTTCGAACCGCTCGGTGATGCCCGGCTGCGTGTCCGAGGCGCGCGCCAGCGGCGACACTTCCACCGGGTAGTCGACGATGTAGGTCGGCTCCCACAGCTGCGACTCCGCCGTTTCCTCGAACAGCACCAGTTGCAGCGTGCCCACGCCGGCGTTCAGGAACTGCGGCGCGCTGGTGTTGATCTTGAATTTGCCCTTCAGCTCGGCACGCAGGAAGTCGGCGTCGGCCAGTTGGGCATCGGTATATTCCGGTGCGTATTTCTGGATCGCCTGGCAGATCGTCAGGCGATGGAACGGCTTGGACAGGTCCAGCTCGCGGCCCTGGTAGTTCAGCACGGCGCTGCCGCTGGCGTCGATGGCGGCCTGGCGGATCAGGTTCTCGGTGAAGTCCATCAGCCAGCGGTAGTCCGTGTAGGCCGCGTAGAACTCCATCATCGTGAACTCGGGGTTGTGGCGCGGGCTCACCCCTTCGTTACGGAAGTTGCGGTTGATCTCGAACACGCGCTCGAAGCCGCCGACGATCAGGCGCTTCAGGTACAGCTCGGGGGCGATGCGCATGAACATCTGCATGTCCAGCGCGTTGTGGTGCGTGATGAACGGCTTGGCTGCAGCGCCGCCCGGAATCGGATGCAGCATCGGCGTTTCGACTTCCATGAAGCCGGCATCGGACATATGGCGACGCAGCGACGACATCGCCTTGGTGCGGGCGCGGAACGTGTCGCGCGTTTCCGGCGAGACGATCAGGTCCACATATCGCTGGCGGTACTTCATTTCCTGGTCGGCCAGGCCGTGGAACTTGTCCGGCAGCGGGCGCAGGCTCTTCGACAGCAGGCGCAGTTCGCGCACCTGCACCGACAGCTCGCCCTTGTTGGTGCGGAACAGCTCGCCGCGCGCGCTGATGATGTCGCCCAGGTCCCAGTGCTTGAACGCCGCGTAGACGTCCTCGCCCACCTTGTCGCGCGTGATGTAGAACTGGATCTGGCCGCTGCCGTCCTGCACGGTGGCAAAGCTGGCCTTGCCCATCACGCGCTTGAGCATCATGCGGCCGGCGATCGACACTTCCACCGGGCTGGCTTCCAGCGCGGCCTGGTCGGTCTCGCCATACTGCGCGTGCAGCGCGCCGGCCTGGTGCGTCGGGCGGAAATCGTTCGGGAAGGCCACGCCTTGCTCGCGCAGGGCCTGCAGCTTCTCGCGCCGTTCGGCAATGATCTTGTTCTCGTCTACGGCAGGCGCGTCGGCGGGTGCGGCGGCAGGCGTGCGGGTCGGTTCGGTCATGGTGTCAGCTTCGGTCGTGCAGGGCACGGGGCCTTGCGCGATGGTTCAGTTCAATAGTTGCGGATGTCGTCGAGTTCGGTCTTGCCGAAGTCGGCGCGTTCCAGATAGGCGGCGATGCGTTGCGCGACATCGTCGGGCGACGCCAGCTGGTCATTCGCCTTCAGGTCGCGGAAACGCTGCACCTGGGCAAAATCGGCGCCGCGGATGGTTTCCTGCATGCCCGTGTCCACCACGCCCGGCGCCAGCGCCACCGCGCGTACCGCGCGATCGCCGGCCAGGCCGGCGTACTCGGCATTGACCGAGCGGATGAACATGTCCAGGCCCGCCTTGCCGGCGCAGTAGGCGCTCCAGCCCGGCACCGGGTTGCGCGCGGCGCCCGACGAGATGGCCAGCACCTTGCGCGGGCAGTCGAAGCGCGCGGTGGCGTCGATGAACGCGCCGGTCATCGTCATCGGCGTGACCAGGTTGGTCTGCAGATGCGGCACCAGCGAGTTTTCGTGCAGTTCGGTGATCGGGCCGATGGGTGCCACCACACCCGCGTTCAGGATCAGCGTCACGCTGGCCGGGGCGTCGTCCACCGCTTCGAGCACGCTGGACAGCCAGCCGGCCGACGGGCCGGGCTGCGACAGGTCCTGCAGATGCCACGCCACCGGCACGCCGCTGGCCGAGGCTTCGCGCTCGAGGTCGGTGTTGCGGCTGCGCGCCACGCCGATGATGCGGTTGCCCGGCTTGAGCAGCGCGCGCACGAGCGATGCGCCCAGGCCGCGCGAGGCGCCGGTGACGATGTAGAGATGGGTGGAGCGGGGCGTTCCGGTGGTCATGACGTGGACCTTGTTCGATGAAACGGCGACTTCGGGATGGAGACTCTTGGTATTTGCCGCGCCGCCATGCCGGCACGGGGCGGGCATGGCGGCACGGCAGCGGCGGCAGTCTTGCCGGTGTTACAGGCCCTGTTTCAGGCTGGCCTCGATGAACGGGTCGAGGTCGCCGTCGAGCACCTTCTGCGTGTTGGACATTTCCACGTTGGTGCGCAGGTCCTTGATGCGGCTCTGGTCCAGCACGTACGAGCGGATCTGGTGGCCCCAACCCACATCGGTCTTGCCGGCTTCGAGCTTGTCGGCCTCGGCCTGGCGCTTGCGCATTTCATGCTCGTACAGGCGCGACTTGAGCATCGACATGGCTTCGGCGCGGTTGCGGTGCTGCGAACGGTCGTTCTGGCACTGCACGACGATGCCGGTCGGGATGTGCGTGATCCGCACGGCCGAATCGGTCTTGTTGATGTGCTGGCCGCCGGCGCCCGATGCGCGATAGGTATCCACGCGCAGGTCGGCCGGGTTGACTTCCACCTCGAACGAATCGTCCACCTCGGGGTAGACGAACACCGACGAGAACGACGTGTGGCGGCCGCCCGACGAATCGAACGGCGACTTGCGCACCAGGCGGTGCACGCCGGTCTCGGTACGCAGGTAGCCGAACGCGTATTCGCCCTCGATCTTGATCGTGGCGCTCTTGATGCCGGCCACGTCGCCCTCGGACTCTTCCAGCACCTCGGCCTTGAAACCCTTGCGCTCGCAGTACTTCAGGTACTGGCGCAGCAGCATCGATGCCCAGTCGCACGCCTCGGTACCGCCGGCGCCGGCCTGGATGTCGATGAAGGCGTTGGCCTGGTCCATCTCGCCCGAGAACATGCGGCGGAATTCCATGTCGGCGACGATCGCCTCGAATCCCTGCACGTCGGCTTCGATCGATACCAGCGTCTCGTCGTCACCTTCCTCGCGCGCAAGCTCGAACAGCTCCTCCGCGCCGGCGAGGTCGGCGGTGAGCTTGCCCAGCGTCTGCACGACGGCTTCGAGCGCCTTCTTTTCCTTGCCCAGGTCCTGGGCACGCTTGGGGTTGTTCCAGACGTCCGGGTCTTCCAGAAGTCCGTTGACTTCGTCTAGGCGGTTTTCCTTGACATCGTAGTCAAAGATACCCCCGTAGATCTTCCGTTCGCGAACGGAGATCGGAGATGGCACCGGAGATGGCGTTGAGGCGTTCTGCTTCCATTGATATTCCTGGTAATTCTGCGCGTGCAAAGCGTGGAATTATAGCGGATCGGCGCCGCGAAACCGGCCGGCGTGCACGTCGGATTTGCAGCCGGGGCTGGGTCCCCGCCCCACGCCCGGCTGAACCGTTCGCATGGCGAACGGTCTATTGCGTGACTTTCCCCGCTTATCGCTGCAAGGTTCCGTTCCAACTTCGGCGACAATAGCGGCCACGATCAGGAGTTTCCCCGTACGCATGACAGGAATCCACGCAGTCCATCACGACGTGCCGCGCCCGCAGGGTGCGCGCCGACGCACACTTGGGCGCCTGGCCGCGATCTCGCTGGCCGCCATGCTTGCCGCCTGCGGCACCACGCCCAGCGAGCCAGCGCCCGAGGGCTATTACCGCGTCGAGCGCGGCGACACGCTGTATTCGATCGCACGGCGCCACAACCGCTCGGTGGCCGACCTGGCGCGCTGGAGCAACATTTCGGACTCTAGCCAGATCGAAGTGGGTCAGCTGATTCGCGTCAAGCCGCCTGCCGGCGCCGGTATCTCGGCCGCCAAGGCCACCGACAAGCCCGTCGCGACTTCCGGCCAGCGCGCCGCCGCCCCCGACACCACGCCGTCGAAGCCGCCCGCCAGCGCCATCCGCCTGCAATGGCCGGCCGATGGGCGCGTGGCCGGCAGCTTCGCGCCGCCGGCGGAAAAAGGGTTGCGTATCGAAGTGCCCGCTGGCGGCAAGGTGCGCGCCGCGGCGCCGGGCTGGGCCATCCACGTGGGTACGCTGCGCGGTTACGGCCAGCTGGTCATCATCAAGCACAACGACGACTGGCTGACCGTGTACGGCAACCTCGACCGCCCCCTGGTCAAGGAAAACGACCGGATTTCGGCCGGGCAGGAGATCGGCACCATGAGCCGCGACAACGAACTGCACTTCGAGGTGCGCGGCAACGGCAAGCCGGTGAATCCGGCCCTCTACCTGCCGCCGCGCGGATAACGGCCCGCGCTTGCCGCCGTCGGGCGGGCCGGCTGACCGCCGCCCCGGCCTACTGGGCGTGCTCCACCACCAGCTGCACGCGTGTCACGCCATTGAAGGTGTTGTTGTCGAGCCGGTAGGCCACCAGGGCGCTGGCGCCGTCCAGCGCGTCGGCGTGGTTGAACCAGATCGCGTCGAAACGCTGGCTGCCGCGCCCCAGTTGCAGCTTGAGGTGCTTGCCCTTCAGCACGGTCTGGCGCAGTACCTCGAATTCGCCCGAGAACGTGGGAGGCGGAAAGCCCTGGCCCCACACCTGGCCTTCGAGCAGGGTCACGAATTCTGGGCTGAAGCAGCCGTCGTCGATATCGCCGTCGGTCTCGATCACCCGGGCCAGCTGCTCTTCGTTGAGCCATTCGCGGCCGACGTCCTCGAAGGCCGCCACGAAGGTGTCGAAATCCTTCGCGCGCACGGTCAGGCCGGCCGCCATGGCGTGGCCGCCGAATTTCACCAGCAGGCCGGGATGGCGCTTGGACACCAGATCCAGCGCATCGCGCAGGTGAAAGCCCGGGATCGACCGGCCAGACCCCTTGATGTGCTCCTCGTCGCCCGGCGCGAACGTGATGGTCGGGCGGTGGAATTTTTCCTTGAGCCGCGACGCGACAATGCCAATCACGCCCTGGTGCCAGGTCTCGTGAAACACGCTCACCGTGTAGCGTGACGCCGGATCGAGCCCGGCCAGCGGCTGCTCCAGGATCTGCAGCGCCTCCTGCTGCATGCCGGCCTCGATATCGCGGCGCTCGCGGTTCATGCCGTCCAGTTCCTGCGCGATTTCCCAGGCGCGGTTGGCGTCGTCGGTCAGCAGGCACTCGATGCCCAGCGACATATCGGCCAGGCGGCCCGCCGCATTGAGGCGCGGCCCCAGCCCGAAGCCCAGGTCGAACGTATTGGCGCGCTGGGCTTCGCGGCCGGCGGCGCGGAACAGGGCGGCCACCCCGGCATGCATCCGGCCCATGCGCATGCGCTTCAGGCCCTGCGCCACCAGGATGCGGTTGTTGGCGTCGAGCTTCACCACGTCGGCCACGGTGCCCAGCGCCACGAGGTCGAGCAGCGTCTGCAGCGGCGGCTGGGTGTCCTTGGTATAGACCCCGCGCTGGCGCAGTTCGGCGCGCAGCGCCAGCAGCACGTAGAACATCACGCCCACGCCTGCCAGGTTCTTGCTTGGGAATTCGCAGCCGGGCTGGTTCGGATTCACGATCACGGCAGCATCGGGCAGCACGGCACCGGGCAGGTGGTGATCGGTCACCACCACGTCGATGCCGCGCGCGTTGGCGGCCGCCACGCCATCGACGCTGGCGATGCCGTTGTCGACCGTCACGATCACGTCTGGCCGCTGCTGCGCGGCCAGTTCGACGATCTCGGGCGTCAGGCCATAGCCGTACTCGAAACGGTTCGGCACGATGTAGTCCACGCGCGCGCCCAGCATGAGCAGCCCGCGCACGCCCACGGCGCAGGCCGTCGCGCCGTCGCAGTCGTAGTCGGCCACGATCAGCAGCTTGCGCTGGGCGGCGATGGCGTCGGCCAGGTAAGCGGCGGCGTGGTCGATGCCCTTCATGGCGGAAGGGGGCACGAGTCCGGGCAGTTCGGTGGCCAGTTCGGCCGGGTCCAGCACGCCGCGCGCGGACAGGATCCGCGCCAGCGTGGGGTGCAGGCCGGCGGCGGCCAGGACGCTGGCGTGGTCGTCGGAATAGGAGCGGATGGCAATCCGGGTCATGATCTTCGTTCCGGTGGCGTTCGGGCGGCTAGGCGGCCATGGCCAGGTTCGACAGCAGTGCGCGCCAGTCGCCGCGCGCACCCAGGCCGCGCCAGAACTTGCGCAGGTCGGCCCGCGTGACCGTGAATTCGGCAAAGTGGTTCTCGCCGCCCAGCACCATCGTGACGGCCTGGATCTGGCCGGCGGTCAGCGCATCGAGCACGGGCTGGAACCACTCGGCGTCCAGCGCATGCATCCGTTCGAGCCACAGGCCCCAGTCGGATGCAATATGGGCTTCGGTGGCGCTTTCCAGCAGGCACATGACGCTGCCTTCCGCGTTGGCCACCTCGGCAAAACGGGACGGCGGCGGGCCAACCCGGCTGCCGGCGGCCAGCGCCAGGCCGGCCATGAACGGGTCACCTGTCAGTACCGTGTCGGCCAGCTTGCGGGCGGTGCCCGCCTTGCCGCCGCCATGCAGCCAGACCGAATTGACCGGCAGGCGGCCCGCGGTCTCGCGGGCATCGTTTACCGGATGGCCGTGCCACGTCATCTGGATCTCATTCTGCAGCCGGCGCCATTCGCGCGCGCGCGGGCCGGCCTGCATCCAGATATCGATATTGCGGCCGGTGGCGCGCACCGGCGTGGTCGCCGTCAGTTCGCCGAAGATGCCGTCCGGCACGTACCAGCGCGCAGGCTGCGGCGCTTCCAGCCGGATGCCGGTTTCATCGAGCAGTTCGGCGATGGCGGCACGCAGCGCGTCGGCCTCGTCGGCGCGGATGTCGAGCTGGTCGGGGTGCATCAGCACCAGATGATCGCGCGCGGCATGGATATGCACCGGCTGCAGGCACGCCCAGCCCGTGTCGGCGTCAGGGCTGGCATCGGCGGGCAGGCCGGCGGCGGCGCGGTCGGCCAGGCGCATAAAGGGCGCAGTCGGCACCTGGACGGTATCCAGGCCGGCGCGGCCGGCCAGCCAGCGTTCCTGGGGCAGGGTGCGCAGGTAGGGGTCGTCGTGTGTTTCGCGGGGTCCCGGGGTGGCGCGCGTCAGCAACTTTCCGAGCGCGGGCAACTCCAACTGGCGCAGCAGCGCGCCGGGGACGACATCGTCCGTGGCGTCGTCCCCGGCGCCAGGCGGGACGGAAAAAGGCACAATCAGGGTCAGGTGCGTCATCATGGTTGCCGAGATTGTAAACTTCCGGCTGGCCGGCGCCAGTCTTCCGTCACCCCGGGGTGGCAAAATTGGCGCCGACGCGTTTCCAGAACAACAGGATTCCTCTTGAACTTTCCTTACGAGTGGCAGATCGGCTGGCGGTACACCCGCGCAAGCAAGCGCGCCAGCCGCAACACGTTCATTTCGTTCATCTCGATGATCTCGATGCTGGGCATCGCGCTGGGCGTGGCCGCCCTGATCGTCGTGCTGTCGGTCATGAACGGTTTCCAGAAGGAGGTGCGCGACCGCATGCTGTCGGTGCTGTCGCACATCGAGGTGATCGGGGCGGGGCCGCTGCAGGACTGGCAGAAGACCGCCGCCGAGGCCGAGCGCAATCAGGAAGTGATCGGCGCCGCGCCCTATGTGGCGGCGCAGGCCATGCTCACGCGCGACGACGCCGTGCGCGGCGTGCTGCTGCGCGGCGTGGATCCGAGCCAGGAACCCAAGGTATCCGACATCGGCAGCCAGTTCCGGGCCGGCAGCATGAACGCGCTGGTGCCGGGTGGCTTCGATATCGCGCTGGGCAGCGAACTGGCCAACGCCCTGGGCGTGCGCGTGGGCGACAAGGTTACGCTGGTGGCGCCGCAGGGCACCATCACCCCGGCGGGCATCCTGCCACGCCTGAAGCAGTTCACCGTGGTGGGCGTGTTCTCGTCGGGTCACTATGAATTCGACAGCGCGCTGGCGCTGGTCAACATGGAAGACGCCGAACTGCTGTTCCGCCAGAACGGGCCGACCGGCGTGCGGCTCAAGCTGCAGGACATGCAGCGCGCCCCGCAGGTGGCGGAGGCGTTGTCCACCACCATGTCCGGCGATCTGTATCTGCGTGACTGGTCGCGCCAGAACCGCAACTGGTTTGCCGCCGTGCAGACCGAAAAGCGCATGATGTTCATCATCCTGACGCTGATCATCGCCGTGGCCGCCTTCAACCTGGTGTCCACGCTGGTCATGACCGTGACCGACAAGCAGGCCGACATCGCCATCCTGCGCACGATGGGGGCCCAGCCGCGCTCGATCATGAAGATCTTCATCGTGCAGGGCGTGGCCATCGGCTTCATCGGCACGGTGCTCGGCGTGCTGGGCGGCACGCTGATCGCGACCAATATCGACGTGATCGTGCCGTTCATCGAACGCGTGCTGCACGTGCAGTTCCTGCCCAAGGACATCTATTTCATCAGCGAATTGCCTTCGGACCCCCGCGTGAACGACATCGCCACCATCGGCATCATTTCCTTCGTGCTGGCCACGCTGGCCACGCTCTACCCCAGCTGGCGCGCCGCCCGCGTGAATCCCGCGGAGGCACTGCGCTATGAGTGACACGACGCTGATTCCGGACCTGGCGGCCGTGCCTGCCGCGTCGATCCAGACCGGCGGCTCGCCGGTGCTGGTGGCCGAGGGGCTCACGAAGCGGTTCCAGCAGGGCGGGCTCGATGTGGAGGTGCTGCGCGGCGTGGACGTGCGCGTCAATGCCGGCGAGAAGGTGGCCATCGTGGGCGCGTCCGGGTCGGGTAAATCGACGCTGCTGCATGTGCTGGGTGGGTTGGACAACCCCGACGCCGGCCGCGTGGCGCTGCTGGGCAAGCCGTTCACGTCGCTGCGCGAGAAAGAACGCAACATCGTGCGCAACCGCTCGCTGGGCTTTGTCTACCAGTTTCACCACCTGCTGCCGGAGTTCACGGCACTGGATAACGTGGCGATGCCGATGCGCATCCGGGGCCAGACCGAGCGCCAGGCGCGCGAGGCGGCCCAGGCTGTGCTGGAGCGCGTGGGCCTGGGCGGCCGCTCGAAACACCGTCCCGGCGAGCTGTCGGGCGGCGAGCGCCAGCGCGTGGCCATTGCGCGGGCGCTGGTGGGGCAGCCGGCCTGCGTGCTGGCCGACGAGCCTACCGGCAACCTGGACGATCACACCGCCGGGGGCGTCTATGACCTGATGCTCGACCTGTCGCGCACGCTGGGCACGAGCTTCGTGATCGTGACGCACGACATGGACCTGGCCGGCCGTTGCGACCGCGTGTTCAGGCTGCGCGACGGGCACCTGCACCAGGAACGCTGACCCGCGCCGGCTTATGTGGATCGACACCCATTGTCATCTGGACGCCCGCGAATTCGACGCCGACCGCGAGGGCGTGATCGAAGCCGCCCTGGCGGCCGGCATCTCGGGCATCGTGCTGCCGGCCGTGTCGGTGTCGAACTTCGACGCCGTGCGCGCGCTGGCCCGCGAGGGATCGCGCTGCGTCTACGCGCTGGGCATCCATCCGCTGTGCACGCCGGGCGCCGGGCAGGCCGACCTCGACGCGCTGCGCCAACAGGTGGCGGCATCGATCGATGATCCGCGCCTGGTCGCCATCGGCGAGATCGGGCTCGATTTCTTCGTGCCGGGTCTGGACGCCCAGCACCAGACCTGGCTTTACACCGAACAACTCAGGATTGCCCGCGAATTCGACCTGCCGGTGCTGCTGCACGTGCGCAAGTCGCAGGATCAGGTCTATGCCGGCCTGCGCCGCGCGGGCGTGCGGCAGGGCATCGCGCATGCCTTCAACGGCAGCCACGAGCAGGCGCGCCGCTATGTCGAGCACGGCATGAAACTTGGATTCGGCGGCAACGTGACGTTCTCGCGCGCCAGGCAGATCCGGCGCCTGGCCACGGAGTTGCCCATCGAGGCCATCGTGCTGGAAACCGATGCGCCCGATATCGCCCCGGCATGGCTGTCCGACGACCAGTTCGGCGAACAGCACAAGGCTCGCAACACGCCCGGGGAGGTGGCCGGCGTGGCACGTGTCATGGCCGAATTACGCGGTGTGCCGGAGCGCGAACTGGCGCACATCATGTGGCGCAACGCGGTCGCCGCATTGCCCCGCCTGGGCGCGTTCGCGGACATCATGGCGCCGCGATAGTCATCGTTTTTTCGCCATTTCTGGCGCCACACCGCCCGGTGCGATGCAGATTTAACGTTTTGACACACCGGCGCATCATTCGGACACGTTTTCCCCTGCCATTGCACGGTACAAAGCCCCCTTCGTGACATCGATCGGGGGGCTTCATGCGCTTGCTGTTGCTGGCGTTCGTGGTGGGGTGCTGGCTGCTGCAACAGCAGGGCATGCTGCCGGGCCGCGCCGAATGGCTGGCCGGTGGTGGGATTGCCATCGGACTGGCCGGTGCGGCATGGGCCTCGGCACACTGGCGTGGCCGATGGGCGCCGCATGGGCGTCTGGCACTGGGCGCCGCGCTGGCGCTGCTGATCGGCGTGGGCTGGTCCGCGTGGCGCGCAGACGTCCGCATCGCACGCTGGTTGCCACCGGAGATGGCGGGCAAGGATCTGGTGGTGGAAGGCATCGTTGCGGGGCTGCCCGATGCCGTACCGCACGGCACACGTTTCCTGTTCCGCGTCGAGCACTGGCCGGACGGCCCGGCGCGGCAGTCGCTGCCGGCGCGACTGCTGCTGACGTGGCGCGACGAGGCGTCCGGCGACGCCGCCGCGCGCGGGGCATCGCCTGCGATCGATGCGCTACGGCCGGGCCGGCGCTACCGCCTGACCGTACGCCTGCGCCGTCCGCGCGGGCTGGCGAATCCGTACGGCTTCGATTATGCGTACTGGTTGCTGGGGGAAGGCGTGCATGCCACGGGCTACGTGCGCGGAGCCGCCGCGCTGGGCGCTGATGGGCCGGTGCCGTGGCCCGTGCGCGTCGCGATGTGGCGCGCCGGCCTGCGCGATCGCCTGCGTGCCGCCTTGCCGCCCGACGCCCGCTACGGTGCCGTGCTGATCGCGCTGGTGATCGGCGACCAGCGCGGCATTGCACAGGCGGACTGGGACGTCTTCCGGCGCACCGGCATTTCGCATCTGGTCAGTATCTCGGGCCTGCATATCACCCTGATTGCCGGCGCGACGGGCGCCCTGGCGCGCATGCTGTGGCGGCATTCGTTCGGGCTGGGGCGGCGGCTGCGCCGTCCGTTGCCGCTGGTGTGGCCGGCGCAGCAGGCCGCGCTGGCGGTGACCGTGCTGGCCGCGCTCGGCTACGGCCTGATTGCCGGCATGCAGATTCCGGCGTTGCGCACCGTGGCGATGCTCGTCGTGGCTGCCCTGGCGTTGTGGAGCGGCCGGGCGACGCCACTGTCGGTGGTGCTGGCGTGGGCTGCCGGCATGGCGGTGGCGATTGACCCCTGGGCGGTCATGTCGCCGGGGTTCTGGCTGTCCTTCGGTGCGGTGGCCGTGATCTTTCTCCATGCGCGCGACGGTCCGGAAGACAGCCGGCCAACGCCGGCGGAGAAGGGCGCCGGTCGGCGCATGGCCCGCCTGCGGGCCGGCATCGTCAATGCGGCGCGTACGCAGTGGGCCGTAACCATCGGGCTCGTCCCACTGACGCTGCTGCTGTTTGGTCAGGTGTCTCTGGTGTCCTGTGTGGCCAATGCGGTGGCGATTCCGGTGGTAAGCCTGCTCGTGACGCCGCTGGCGCTGGCCGGGGCCGTGCTGCCGGGTGCGTTCGCCGCGCCGTTGCTGGCCGTGGCGCACACTGCGCTGGCGTGGCTGGTGAGCGGGCTGGGGTGGCTGGCCGCGCCGGCATGGGCGGTCTGGGAGGCCGCGCATCCGGGCTGGTGGCGCACGGCGCTGGCCGTCGGCGGGGTCTGGCTGTTGCTGGTGCCGCGACGGCCCGTGTGGCCGCACATGTTCCGGTCTCGCAAGGGCTGCGCGCAGGTCGCGCGGCCGGTTCCACGCTGGGCTGGCGCGGGCCTGATGGTGCCGATGCTGATGGCCGGGCGCGCGGCCGTGGCCGAAGGCGAGATGCGCGTGACGGCGCTCGATGTCGGGCAGGGCACGGCGGTGCTGGTGGAAACGCGCCGGCATGCGCTGCTGTATGACGCGGGGCCGGCCTACGTGTCAGGCACCAGTGCCGGAGGACAGGTCGTCGTACCGTTCCTGCGCGCATCGGGGGTGCGCCGGCTGGACGCGCTGATGGTCAGCCACGAAGACGCCGACCATGCCGGAGGCGTGCGCGATGTCATGCAGGCGGTGCCTGTCGGATCGCGCCTGACGGCGGCACCGCGCGGGCATCGGCTGATGGCGGGAGCGGAAGGTGCCGACTGGCAGCCTTGCGCGAGCGGGGACGGCTGGCAATGGGACGGGGTGCGGTTCGACATCGTCCATCCCACGACGGAGGAACTGGCCGCCGGCAGGCTCCAGAGCAATGCGCGCAGTTGTGTGCTGCGCGTGGCCACGGCGCGGCGCAGCGTGCTGCTGACCGGCGACATCGGTGTGCGAGAGGAACTGGGGTTGGTCGAGCGCCTGCCGCCGGACCAGTTGCGTGCCGACGTGCTGCTGGTGCCGCATCACGGCAGTGGCACGTCATCGCATGTGGCGTTCCTGCGCGCCGTCCAGCCGGAATTGGCGATTTTCCAGCTTGGGTTTGCGAACCGCTACCGCCATCCGCGCGAAGATGTCTGGCGGCGCTACGAGCGGGCCGGTGTCGCCCGCTATCGCACGGACGAGACCGGTGCCGTATCGATCTTGACGTCGGGCGACGCACTTGAGGTCGTGCCGTATCGGCAGCGATATCGCCGCTACTGGCGCGATGGGCCGCCCGCGCCGCGTTGATGCGTGTCAGTTGGCCCGTGCGGGCGCCTTGGCGGATTTGGCCGTGGAACCGCGGCGAGGCTGGGTGCTGGTCTTCGGGCTCGCACTTGCGCTGGCGCTTGCACCGGGCTTGGCTGCGGCCGGCTCCGCGCCGGCAATGCGACGCTCGCGAAGATGGGCCTTGGCGCGCTGCAGTCCGCCCGCGACCGACTCCGCCCGCTCCAGTGCCACGCCGGCGGCCAGCACATCGCCCAGCACCAGATGGCAGATGCGCGACGTCATCGGCGTGTAGACCTCGCTGTCCTCTTCGACGTCGGAGAACACGCAGACGTCGGCCAGCTTGGCCAGCGGAGACCCGCTGTGGGTCAGCGCCAGGACGCCGGCGCCGCTGCCCCGTGCCAGCGTGGCGGCCGCCAGCATGTCCCAGGTGCGGCCGCTGTTCGACACCAGTACGGCCACGTCGCCCGGCCGCAGCAGCGCGGCGGACATGCTGAACACGTGCGAATCGGAATAGGCCGTGGTGGGGATGCCCAGGCGGAAGAACTTGTGCTGGATGTCGAGCGCGACGATGCCCGAATTGCCGCAGCCGTAGAACTCGATGCGCCGCGCGCTGGCCAACAGGCGGATGGCGTGCTCGATCTGGTCGGCGGACAGCGCATTGCGCACGGACATCAGCGTGGCGATGGTGCGGTCGAACACCTTGCCGGCGATGTCGGCGGGCCGGTCGTTGGCCTCCACGTCCTGATGCACGAACGGCGTGCCGCCGCCCACGTTCTGGGCGAACTGGAGCTTGAACTCCTTGAAGCCGTCGTAGCCCAGCGCGGCGCAAAAGCGCGCGATGGTCGGCTGCGAAACGCCAGCACGTTCGGCCAGTTCCGGCATGGTCAGCCGGATGACGCTGGCGCCGTGGCGGGCCACATAGTCGGCCAGCCGGCGTTCGGACGGGCGTAGCGTGTCGTAGACGGCAAGGATTCTGTCGCGCATGGTGAAGGTCGTGCGGGAAACGGTGCGTGGGATTCGTGACAGCGCGCCTCGGGTGGCCGCGTCTTTTGATATGTAGAGATTCTACACATTCGACTGTCGGATTCGCAGCCCCTGGCGCGCGGTTTTCATCCTAGGATTTACCCGGATTTGCGCGCGTAACGCCATTTCTGCGCGGTGGCAAGGCTTCCGGCCAAGTGTCGGCCGTGGCTATAATGTAGAAAATCTACAGATCCGGTGGCCTGTGGCGACTTGTCAGACCTGTCGCGCGGTTGTCCGGATCGCCCCACGAGGATCCATTCCGCCATGACCCAAGCCGCCAAGGGCCACGTCCGCGCCGAAGTTTCGGCCGTCACCGACCGCATCGTCGAACGCAGCCGCGCCAGCCGCGCCGCCTACCTGGCGCGTTGCGAGCGCGCCCAGCAAGACCTGGGGCCGCTGCGCGGCATGTCATGCGCCAACCTGGCCCATGGTTACGCGGCACTGCCGGCCGACGACAAGCTCAAGCTGCGCGTCGAACACGCCCCGAACCTGGGCATTGTCACCGCTTACAACGACATGCTGTCGGCCCACCAGCCCTACGAACGCTATCCGGCCGTCATTCGCGAAGCCGCGCGGGCCGTGGGCGCCGTGGCGCAGGTGGCGGGTGGCGTGCCGGCGATGTGCGACGGCATCACGCAGGGCAATGCAGGCATGGAGCTGTCGCTGTTCTCGCGCGATGCCATTGCCATGAGCACCGCCGTGGCGCTGTCGCACAATACGTTCGACGCCGCGCTGATGCTGGGCGTCTGCGACAAGATCGTGCCGGGCCTGCTGATGGGCGCGCTGCAGTTCGGCCATTTGCCGGTGGTGTTCGTGCCGGCCGGCCCGATGGCCTCCGGGCTGTCGAACAAGGAAAAGGCGCGCGTGCGCCAGCTCTATGCCACCGGACAGGTCGGGCGGGACGCGCTGCTCGAAGCCGAATGTGCGGCCTACCATGGCGCCGGCACCTGCACGTTCTACGGCACCGCCAACAGCAACCAGTTCCTGATGGAAATCATGGGCCTGCACATGCCGGGCGCGGCGTTCGTGCATCCGGACAGCGGCCTGCGCGATGCGCTGACCACGGCGGCGGCCCAGCGCGCGGTGGCGCTGATCGCGCGGGGGCGCGAATATACGCCACTGGCGCAGATCGTCGACGAGCGGGCCGTGGTCAACGCCATGGTTGGCCTGCTGGCCACCGGGGGTTCGACCAACCACACGATCCACCTGGTGGCCATGGCGCGCGCAGCCGGCATCGTGATCGACTGGAACGACTTCGACCGCCTGTCGGCCGTCACGCCGCTACTGGCGCGCGTCTATCCCAACGGCTCGGCCGATGTGAATCACTTCCACGCGGCGGGCGGCGTGGCCTACGTGATCGGCCAACTGCTGGAAGCAGGGCTGCTGCACGAAGATGTGAATACCGTGGTGGGCCGTGGCCTGGCACGCTACACCGAAGAGCCGGTCATGACCGACGGCGCGCTGCGCTGGCGCGATGGCCCGGCCACCAGCGGCGATACCGCCGTGCTGGCCCCGGCATCGGCGCCGTTCTCGGCCGAAGGCGGCCTGCGGCTGATGGCGGGCAACCTCGGGCGTGGCGTGATCAAGGTCTCGGCCGTGGCCGACGCGCATCGCATCGTGCAGGCCCCGGCGCGCGTGTTCGATTCGCAGGAGGCGCTGCAGGCGGCGTTCGAGGCCGACGAACTCAATCGCGATGTGGTTGCGGTAGTGCGCTTCCAGGGCCCGAATGCCAACGGCATGCCTGAACTGCACCGGTTGACCCCGGCGCTGGGCGCGCTGCAGGACGCCGGCCACAAGGTGGCGCTGGTTACCGATGGCCGCATGTCGGGGGCGTCGGGCAAGGTGCCGGCCGTGATCCATGTCGGCCCCGAGGCACTTGTGGGCGGCCCGCTGGCACGGGTGCGTGACGGCGACATCATTCGCGTCGACGCCGTGGCCGGTACGCTCGAACTGGTGGGCGACGCCCGCGTGCAGGCCGAATTCGCCGCGCGCACGCCGGTGGCGGCGCCGGCCGACGATTTCGCGAATTTCAGCATGGGCCGTGGCCTGTTCGGGCTGTTCCGGCGCCATGCGCGCATTGCCGAGGAGGGTGGCAGCGCGCTCGACCTGTCCGAGGCCGATGCCCCGTCGTCGGCCACGGCCGGTGCGGCTGTCAAAACCGCGTCCGCCGTCGCACAATAGGCGGACGTCCGGCCAGGCCCGACCCGCTACAGCCAATCTTCCGACATTCCGTTATCCCCGCGGCGCTGGCGCTCCGGGGCACTGCCGGGCCACGCCGACGTGTGCCCGGCGGCTACCGACAAGGGTGGCAATACCACCCGACACCATGTTCGATGGAGCAGACATGATCTATATCCTGATGGGCGTTTCCGGCAGCGGCAAGACCACCGTGGGCCAGCTGCTTGCAGAGCGGCTGCACTGTGGCTTCCATGATGCCGACACCTTTCACAGCGAGGCCAACAAGGCCAAGATGCACGCCGGCGTGCCGCTCACCGACGAAGACCGCTGGCCCTGGCTGGCTGCCATGCGTGCGGCCATCGACGCCGCCCGCGCCGAGGGCCGCACCCATGTCTTCACCTGCTCGGCGCTGCGCCAGACGTACCGCGACCGCCTGACGCCGCCCGACGGCGGCGTGACGTTCGTGTTCATGAAAGGCGACGCCTCGACGATCGGCGGCCGCCTGTCGGCCCGCGCCGACCACTTCTTCAACCCGGCACTGCTGCAAAGCCAGTTCGACACCCTGGAAGAGCCCCGGGACGCGCTGGTGCTTGATATCCGCCGGGCGCCCGAAGTCCTGGTGGAGGACATCCTGGCCAAATGCCCGCCGGAGTCGGTCTCCTGCGCTGGCCAGGCAAAGACGGCCCACTGATCCCTGCACCAAGGCCGGCCAGGCGTGGCTGGCAAGCATCTTGCTAAACCGTTTTGCGTACCGGCGCATGTCTTGGGCATGCAACCCCTTGCGGGATTTACCGGTGCGGATATGCTGGAAGCGTCGACTCGACGAGGCATCGATAAACGGGTGGCCGGCGGTATTGCCGTGCAGCAGGGCCGAAGAGCAGTCAGGCGGCACGGACCGCGGCAGGCGCCCATTTCCACGAAGGAGCGGCCATCATGGCGGCGCGGTTTTTCGACGAGATGCTGGAAGGGCGAGAGGACGGCACGGTGACGGCCGTCGAGGCCGGACAGGTATTGCCGCCAGGGGCGGTCCGGACTCACTACCGAAGTTTTGCGGACTGGCTCGGCCGGCAGTCCGTGTCCACCATGGACAACAAGCGCGCGGAGGCGGATCTGATCTTCCGGCGCGTGGGCATTACCTTCGCCGTCTATGGCGACAAGGACGAGTCCAACAGCGGCACCGAGCGGACCATTCCGTTCGACGTGATACCGCGCGTGTTCCCGGCCAGCGAATGGGCCACGCTGGAACGCGGCCTGCGCCAGCGGGTGGCGGCGCTGAACCGCTTCATCCATGACATCTACCACGGCCAGGACATCATCCGCGCCGGCGTGATTCCGCCCGACCAGATCTATAACAACGCCCAGTACCGGCCCGAGATGCTCGGTATCGACGTGCCGCGCGACATCTATGCCCATGTGGCCGGCATCGACGTGGTGCGCGCGGGCCAGGGCGAGTTCTACGTGCTGGAAGACAACCTGCGCGTGCCGTCGGGCGTGTCGTACATGCTGGAAAACCGCAAGATGATGATGCGGTTGTTCCCCGACCTGTTCGCCCGCAACCGCGTGGCGCCGGTGGCCCACTATCCAGACCTGCTGCTGGACATGCTGCGCAGCGTGTCGCCGCAGAATATCGCCGACCCTACCGTGGTCGTGCTCACGCCGGGCATGTACAACTCCGCGTATTTCGAGCATGCGTTCCTGGCCCAGCAGATGGGCGTGGAACTGGTGGAGGGCAGCGACCTGTTCGTCGAGGACGATCACCTCTACATGCGCACCACGCAGGGGCCGCAACGGATCGACGTGATCTACCGCCGCGTGGACGACGACTTCCTCGATCCGCTGGTGTTCCGGGCCGATTCGGCGCTGGGTGCGGCGGGGCTGCTGTCGGTCTATCGCGCCGGCAACGTGACGATCTCGAACGCCATCGGCACCGGCGTGGCCGACGACAAGTCGATCTATCCGTATGTGCCGGACATGATCCGCTTCTACCTGGGCGAAGAGGCCATCCTGTCGAACGTACCCACCTACATGTGCCGCCGGCCCGATGACCTGCAATACGTGCTCGACCACATGGCCGAGCTGGTCGTGAAGGAAACCCACGGCGCCGGCGGGTACGGCATGCTGGTGGGCCCGGCCGCGACGAAGGCCGAGATCGACCAGTTCCGCGAGGTGGTCAAGGCGCGGCCCGAGCAGTACATCGCCCAGCCCACGCTGGCGCTGTCCACCTGCCCGACCTATGTGGAATCGGGCATCGCGCCGCGCCATATCGACCTGCGGCCGTTCGTGCTGTCGGGCAAGGAAGTGCGCATGGTGCCGGGCGGGCTGACGCGCGTGGCGCTGCGCGAGGGGTCGCTGGTGGTGAATTCCTCGCAGGGCGGGGGCACCAAGGATACCTGGGTGCTGGAACGCTGAAGCCGAACACACTGATCGCCGGGAGACCCCATCATGCTGAGCCGTACCGCCGACCACCTGTTCTGGATGGCCCGCTACACCGAGCGCGCGGAAAACACCGCGCGCATGCTTGACGTCAACTACCAGACCTCGCTGCTGCCGCAATCGGCCGAAGTGGCCGAGCAGGGCTGGTGGGCGATGCTCGACATCTCCGAGCTGACCCAGGCCTACGACCACAAGTACGGCCTGCTGCACCGTGACGACGTGATCGACTTCATGGTGCGCGACATGACCAACCCGTCGTCGATCATGAGCTGCCTGCGCGCGGCGCGCGAGAACGCGCGGGCGGTGCGGGGGTCGCTGACAACCGAGGTCTGGGAAACCATCAACACCACGTGGCTGGACGTGCAGCGCATGATCACCGAGGGCGAGTTGCGCGACGATCCGTCGCGCTTCTTCGAATGGGTCAAGTTCCGCTCGCACCTGGCGCGCGGCGTGCAGTTCGGCACCATGCTCAAGGACGATGCGTTCCACTTCATGCGGCTGGGCACGTTCCTGGAGCGCGCCGACAACACGGCGCGGATTCTGGACGTCAAGTTCCAGGCATCGGGCCGCGACGACAGCGATCCGAACCGAGAGCAGAACGACTTCTACCACTGGGCGGCCGTGCTGCGGTCGGTGTCGGGCTTCGAGGTCTACCGCAAGATCTACCGGGCCGTGATCACGCCGCAGCGCGTGGCCGAACTGCTGATCCTGCGGCCGGACATGCCGCGCTCGCTGGTGTCGAGCATGGACGAGGTGGTGTCGATCCTGGCGCTGGTGGCCAACCAGCAATCGTCGGAGACCGAGCGCCAGGCTGGTAAACTCCACGCCGACCTCAAATACGCGCGCATCGACGACATCTTCGCCGTCGGCCTGCACGCCTACCTGACCAGCTTCCTGGAGCGCATCGGCGATCTCGGCAATGGCATCAGCCGGGATTTCCTCGTGCCGCTGCTGGCCGCCTGAATCGTCATGCCTGTGCCCGGCGCATCACGCGCCGGGCCTGTGAAGCACCGGCGGGTGGCGTGCCGGGCGCGCGATACGCATCGTGAAATACAGGATCCACCACAAGACCATCTATCAATACACCGAACCGGTGCGTCGCAGCGTGCATGAACTGCGCCTTGCACCGCGCTCGGGGCCGCTGCAATCGGTGCAGGACTGGCAGCTTTCGGCGCCGGGCAACCTGACCGAGGCGCGCGACGGTTTCGGCAATATCGTCCACAACTTCACCATGGCCGGCCCGGCCCGCACGATTGCCATCACCGCCACCGGCGAGGTGGAAGTGCAGGGCGGGATGGGGGGTGAACACGGCGGACACCATGCGTTCGTCGATCTGCCGGACGCGGGCGAGGCGCGCGTCTCGCCGTTGTACTTTGTGGCGACTACGCCTCTTACGCAAGCGCCAACCGGCCTTCAGGCGTTTGCGGCGCCCTATGTGGCGGCCGGCCACGATGTGCCGGCGCTGCTGGCCCTGGCCGGCGGCATTGCCGATCGCGTGCGCTACCAGGCCAATACCACCGATGTCGGTACGTCAGCCGCCCAGGCCTTCGCGCTGGGGAGCGGCGTCTGCCAGGACCAGGCGCAGGTGATGGTGGCCGCCTGCCGTGCGCTTGGCATTCCGGCGCGGTATGTCAGTGGCTACTTCTACGATCCGGCCGCCACGGCGCTGGCCAGCCATGCCTGGGCCGATGTCTGCCTCGATGCCGGCCAGGGCCTGTGGTGCAGTATCGACGTGACGCACCGCTGCGTGACAGATGCCCGCCATGTACGGCTCGCGGTGGGGCGCGACTACGCCTCGGCTGCACCAATTCGGGGCATTCTCGAAGGTGGCGCGGGCGAAACGCTCGACGTCGATATCGCCATCACGCCCGCGGCCTGACCGGGCTGCGCCGGCATTCAAACGGCATAGCGTTTTGCCGAGAAGCTAAAATGCAAGTTTGCCGCCTCATCAGAGGTACGGCGCCCCAACAAGACACCTGTTCATGACGTACTGCGTAGCGATGCGGCTGGATGCCGGTCTGGTATTCCTGTCCGATTCCCGAACCAATGCCGGGGTGGATGCCATTTCCACCTCGCGCAAGATGACCGTCTTCGAAGAGCCGGGCGACCGCGTGCTGGTGCTGATGACGGCCGGCAACCTGGCCATCAGCCAGTCGGTTCGGCAACTGCTGGCCGAGGCCCGCGACGAAAAGCGTTCGCTGTGGACGGCCCGCGACATGTTCGAGGCTGCCACGATCGTCGGCGACGCCGTGCGCGCCGTGCACAAGCGCGATGCCCACGCGCTGCGCGAGGCCGGCATCGACTTCAACGTCAGCATGATCTTCGGCGGCCAGATCCGCGGCGAGCGCACGCGGCTGTTCCATATCTATGCGGCGGGCAATTTCGTCGAGGCGTCGCCCGAGAACTGCTACTTTCAGATTGGCGAGGCCAAGTATGGCAAGCCGATCGTCGACCGCGTGGTGTCGCCGTCGCTGCCGCTGGGCGAGGCCGCCAAGTGCGCGCTGATTTCGATGGATTCGACGCTCAAGTCGAATATCTCGGTGGGCCTGCCGCTGGACCTGCTGGTGTACGAGGCCGATTCGCTGCGCGTGACGCGCTTTGTCAACATCGACGAGAAGAACGCGTACTTCCGCATGATCCGCGACACCTGGGGCCAGCGCCTGCGTCAGGTGTTCGGCGAGATCGCCAATCCCGAGTGGGATGCCGCCGAGCCGGCCGAGTTTCCGCTGGCGCGCGACGAGGCCGACCGCTGGGGCCAACCCGTGCGCGCACGCCGGGAACGGTAGAGGGAAACGTCTACCCCATTCGCGCCGGCGCGGGCGTCGAACGGCGGGGCGCCGCAGTACACTCTGCGGCGACTGCCACATTCCCATTGCACTTGTCTCATGCGCGACATCCTGCTGTTCTCCCACGCCAACGGATTTCCCGTGCCCACGTACCGCAAGCTGTTCGGGGCGCTGGAAGATGCCTTCGAGATCCGCGCCGTCGAACGCTACGGCCACGATCCAAAGTACCCGGTCACGCGCGAATGGCACAATCTGGTGGACGAATTGCTACGTGAGATCGAACGCGCGCGTCGCGAGGGCGCCGATACCCGCAAGGTCTGGCTGGTCGGGCATTCGCTGGGCGGTTTCCTGTCGCTGATGGCCGCGCTGCGCGAACCGCAGCGCGTGCGCGGTGTGGTGATGCTCGATTCGCCGATCATCGCCGGCTGGCGGGCGTCGCTGCTGCGGGCGTCGCAGGTCCTGGGTCTGGACGAAAAACCTGGCCCGGCGGCCGTGACCAAGAACCGCCGCACGCACTGGCCCGATACCGAATCGGTCCGGACCCACTTCCAGGCCAAGCGCAATTTCCAGGTCTGGGACCCGGACGTGCTGCGCGACTACGCCGAGCATGGCACCGAGCCGACCGGCCGGGCCGCGGAACGCCGCCTGCGTTTCGACCGCGACGTGGAATACCGCATCTATCGCACGCTGCCCACCAGCCTGGGCCGGCGCGTGGCCCATGGCGCGCCGGTGCCGGTGGGCTTCATTGCCGGCACGAAATCGCGCGAGGTCAGGCAGGTGGGACTGGGCGCCACGCGCAAGCTGGTGGGCGACCGCCTGCGCTTCATGGAAGGCGGGCATCTCTATCCGATGGAGCGGCCGCTGGAAACCGCCGCCACCGTTCAAGAGCTGATCGGGCAGATGCGCGACAGCGGCCACTGAAGACGGGCACGGCGCCGAGCGGCGCATGCGCCGCAGCGGCGGGGCAGCGCATCGCGGACACCGCCCTGTCACAAAATCCGGGTCGGCGGCGGACGGGGTCTCATGTATAATCCCGATTTCCCCGGCAAGCTCGGTTTATGACCAAATTCGTCTTCGTCACCGGTGGCGTCGTCTCTTCTCTCGGCAAGGGCATCGCTGCTGCTTCGCTCGCGGCCATTCTCGAGTCGCGCGGCCTCAAAGTCACCCTCCTCAAGCTCGATCCCTACATCAATGTCGACCCCGGCACGATGAGCCCTTTCCAGCATGGCGAGGTGTTCGTGACCGAGGATGGCGCCGAAACTGACCTCGATCTGGGTCACTACGAGCGCTTCGTGTCGGCCAAGATGCGCAAGTCGAACAACTTCACGACTGGCCAGATCTATGAGTCGGTGATCCGCAAGGAACGCCGCGGCGAGTATCTGGGCAAGACCGTGCAGGTGATTCCGCATATCACCAACGAAATCCAGGCATTCGTGGAGCGCGGCGCGGCCGCCTCGCATGACGGCAAGGCCGATGTGGCCCTGGTGGAAATCGGTGGTACGGTGGGCGATATCGAATCGCTGCCGTTCCTGGAAGCCGCCCGCCAGATGAGCCTGCGCATGGGCCGCAACCACTGCGCCTTCGTTCACCTGACGCTGGTGCCGTTCATCGCCAGCGCCGGCGAACTGAAGACCAAGCCGACCCAGCACTCGGTGCAGAAGCTGCGCGAAATCGGCATTTCGCCGACGGCGCTGCTGTGCCGTGCCGACCGTCCGATCCCGGACGACGAGCGCGCCAAGATCTCGCTGTTCGCCAATATTCCGCAGGACGCCGTGATTTCGGTGTGGGATGCCGACAGCATCTACAAGATCCCGCAGATGCTCAACGAACAGGGCCTGGACCGCCTGATCTGCGAGGAACTGCGCCTGGACCCGAAGCCGGCCGACCTGTCGATGTGGCAGAAGCTGGTGAACGCTCAGGAAAATCCGCAGCACGAAATCAAGATCGGCATGGTCGGCAAGTATGTCGACCTGACCGAATCGTACAAGTCGCTGATCGAGGCCCTGCGCCACGCCGGCATGCATACCGCCACGCGCGTCAATATCGAGTACATCGATTCCGAGGAACTGGAATCGGGCCACCTCGAAGTGCTGCAGCCGCTGGACGCCATCCTGGTGCCGGGCGGCTTCGGCAAGCGCGGCACCGAAGGCAAGATCCGCGCGATCCAGTACGCCCGCGAGAACAAGGTGCCTTACCTGGGCATCTGCCTGGGCATGCAGCTGGCCGTGATCGAATTCGCGCGTGACGTGGCAGGCATGAAGGACGCCAATTCGACCGAATTCAACCTCGAGACCGAGCACCCGGTGGTGGCACTCATCACCGAATGGGTGGACCGCGAGGGCAAGGTAGAGCAGCGTTCGGCCGAATCCGACCTGGGCGGCACGATGCGCCTGGGCGCGCAGCGCGTGCCCATCCAGGCTGGTACCAAGGCCGCGCAGATCTACGGCGCCGAAGTCAACGAGCGTCACCGCCATCGCTACGAGGTCAACAATCACTACGTGCCCCAGCTCGAAAAGGCCGGCATGGTGATTTCGGCCCGTACCCCGACTGAAAACCTGCCGGAAATGATGGAGCTGCCCGAGTCGATGCACCCGTGGTTCGTGGGCGTGCAGTTCCACCCGGAATTCACGTCGACCCCGCGTGACGGCCATCCGCTGTTCAAGGCCTACGTGGAAGCCGCGCTGGCCTCGCAGCAGCGCAAGGGCGCCTGACGCGCCGCGACGAAGGAGACAAGCCATGAAACTGTGTGGATTCGACGTCGGCCTCGACAAGCCGTTCTTCCTGATCGCCGGCCCGTGTGTCATCGAGTCCGAACAGATGGCGCTGGACACCGCCGGCGAGCTCAAGCAGATCACCGGCGAGCTGGGCATCCCGTTCATCTACAAGTCGTCGTTCGACAAGGCCAACCGGTCGTCGGGCAAGTCGTTCCGTGGTCTGGGCATGGAGAAGGGCCTGGACATCCTGGCCACGGTGAAGCGCGAAATCGGCGTGCCCGTGCTGACGGACATCCACGAGATCGACGAGATCAAGCCCGTCGCCGCCGTGGTGGACGTGCTGCAGACGCCGGCCTTCCTGTGCCGCCAGACCGATTTCATCCGTGCGTGCGCCCAGAGCGGACGCCCGGTGAACATCAAGAAGGGCCAGTTCCTGGCGCCGCACGACATGAAGAACGTGATCGACAAGGCGCGTGACGCGGCCCGCGAGGCCGGTCTGCCCGATGACGTGTTCATGGCCTGCGAGCGTGGCGTTTCCTTCGGCTACAACAACCTGGTGTCGGACATGCGCTCGCTGGCGATCCTGCGCGAGACCGGTGCCCCGGTGGTGTTCGACGCCACCCACTCGGTGCAGTTGCCGGGCGGCCAGGGCACCAGCTCGGGCGGCCAGCGCGAGTTCGTGCCGGTGCTGTCGCGTGCCGCGGTGGCCACCGGCGTGGCGGGCCTGTTCATGGAAACCCATCCGGACCCGAGCAAGGCCATGTCCGACGGCCCCAACGCGGTGCCGCTGTCGCGCATGAAGGAACTGCTGTCCGTGCTGAAGGACCTGGACATCCTGGTCAAGCGCGCCGGCTTCCTGGAAGACAACTTCGGCTGGCCGGCCTGCGCCTGATCCAGCCAGCAGTACCCGCCGCCCGCGCCTGTCGCGGGCGGCGTCGCTTCCGATGCGTCAGATCGGGTGCGCGCGTGAATCGCCCCGGACGCACTGGTATCGAAAGACAATACAAAAGATTCGGAGATAGCGTATGGCCGCCGGCCTTATCATCGCGTACGTCGACGTGACGGATCCCCAGCAGTACGAGCAGTACAAGGTGCTTTCCACGCGGGCCATGCAGGCGCACGGCGCGCAAGTGCTGGTGCGGGGCGGCAAGACCGAGCCGCTCGAGGGGCAATGGGCGCCGACGCGCGTGGTGGTGCTGAAATTCCCGAGCTACGAGGCCGCCAAGGCCTTCTACGCCAGCGAGGAATACCTGGCAGCCCGCCAATCCCGCGAGCATGCGGCAAAGATGAACATGATCGTCGTGGAAGGCGTCTGAGACTTCCACCCGTCATCTGGCACGTAGAAGATTCACGAAGATTCAACAGTCCTGAGAGGAAATATGAGTGCAATCGTAGATATCATCGGTCGCGAGGTGCTGGACTCGCGCGGCAATCCCACTGTCGAGTGCGACGTGCTGCTGGAATCCGGCGTGATGGGCCGTGCCGCCGTGCCGTCGGGTGCATCGACCGGCTCGCGCGAAGCCATCGAACTGCGTGACGGCGACAAGTCGCGCTACCTGGGCAAGGGCGTGCTGAAGGCCGTCGAGCACATCAACACCGAGATCTCCGAAGCCATCATGGGCCTGGACGCTTCCGAGCAGGCGTTCCTGGACCGCACGCTGATCGAACTGGACGGCACCGAGAACAAGGGCCGCCTGGGCGCCAACGCCATGCTGGCCGTGTCGATGGCCGTGGCCAAGGCCGCCGCCGAAGAGGCTGGCCTGCCGCTGTACCGCTACTTCGGCGGTTCGGGCGCTATGCAGATGCCGGTGCCGATGATGAACATCGTCAACGGTGGCGCGCACGCCAACAACAGCCTGGACATCCAGGAATTCATGATCATGCCCGTGTCGCAGACCAGCTTCCGTGAAGCGCTGCGTTGCGGCGCCGAAGTGTTCCACGCGCTGAAGAAGATCCTGGCCGACAAGGGCATGTCGACGGCCGTGGGCGACGAAGGCGGCTTCGCACCGAACTTCTCGTCGAACGAAGAGTGCCTGAACACCATCGTGCAGGCGGTGGAAAAGGCCGGCTACAAGATGGGTGAAGACGTGCTGCTGGCGCTGGACTGCGCCGCCAGCGAGTTCTACCACGAGGCCGAAGACGTCTACGCGCTGGAAGGCGAGGGCCTGAAGCTGTCGTCGACGCAGTTCGCCGACTACCTGGCCAACCTGTGCGACAAGTTCCCGATCGTGTCGATCGAGGACGGCATGGCCGAAGGCGACTGGGAAGGCTGGAAGACGCTGACCGAAAAGCTCGGCAAGCGCGTGCAGCTGGTGGGTGACGACCTGTTCGTGACCAACACCAAGATCCTGAAGGAAGGCATCGAGAAGGGCATCGGCAACTCGATCCTGATCAAGATCAACCAGATCGGTACGCTGACCGAGACGTTCGCCGCCATCGAAATGGCCAAGCGCGCCGGCTACACCGCCGTGATCTCGCACCGTTCGGGCGAGACCGAGGACAGCACGATTGCCGACATCGCCGTGGGCACCAACGCTGGCCAGATCAAGACCGGCTCGCTGTCGCGTTCGGACCGTATCGCCAAGTACAACCAGCTGATCCGCATCGAGGAAGATCTGGGCGATATCGCCACGTACCCGGGCAAGAGCGCGTTCTACAACCTGCGCTGACCCCCAGGCCTGCCGTCGGCGCGTGCCACCGGCGAGCCAACGAAAAACGCCGCTTCCGGGTTCGCCGGGGCGGCGTTTTTTGCGATATGGTGTGGCGATTGTGCCGATATCCGGTGCCGGACGCACTGTTGTTGCGCTTTGTAGCGTCTTTTGTTTTGCAATCTGCGGCCGCATGATGGATCATTGGTGCCCATCGGAAACCTCCGACCACGCCATTATTCCATTGCGCCTTTTGCCCCGATGCGCCTGATTTCCCTGCTGTTGTTCGTGCTGTTGCTGGCCATTCAGTACCCGCTCTGGCTGGGCAAGGGCGGCTGGCTGCGCGTGTGGGATCTGAATCGCCAGGTGGGCGAGCAGGTCACGCATAACCAGGCGCTGAAACTGCGCAACGCCAAGCTGGAAGGCGAAGTGAAGGACCTGCAGGATGGCACGGGCGCCATCGAAGAACGCGCCCGGTATGAACTCGGCATGGTCAAGGACGACGAGGTGTTCGTCCAGTTCGTGGCCCCGGCCCCGAAGGTCAGCGCCACACCGCCACTGCCGCCGCCTGCCAATTCCGTCGCCGGACGCGGCGGTCACTAGGCATCAGCCAACGGGCGTCATCCAGCAGGCGTCAACCAGTATCAGAGCCGGCCGCGCAATGCGGCCGGTAAGGTTTTCGGACGCCGCATCACCACCAGCCGCCGTACGGGTAACCGCCGTAGCCGTACCCCGGGAAGCCGAAGCCGACGCCGGCGCCCCAGCCACCGCCACCCCAACCGTTGTAGAACATGTTGACGCTCGTATTCGGGTAGTACGACGCGCGGCTCCATGCGGCCGCCGACTGCTGATTGGCCATTACCGTGGCCTGCTCCTGAAGGATCTGCTGGTTCAGCACCCCCAGCCTCTGGCGCTCGGCGTCGCTAAGCGGGGCGGGGGGAATGGCATGGTCCGGCAATCGTGCCGTGGCCGGCACGCCGTCGGGGCTGCGCGGCACCGGCGCCGCGCAGCCGGCGATCAAACCGGCAAGCGCCAGTACGCTGGCCAGGTGACAGGCCAGGGCAGGGGTCGATGTGGAACGAATGGTCGCTGTCATATCGGACTCCGTTCGAACGGCTGAACAACAAGCATGCCATTGGACCCGACCACCCGTGTGTGAGGTTCCGCACGGTAGGCGGACTCGATGGTTTTCCCCGGTTTCCCGGTTTCCCGGGCGCTTCCGGGGTTCCCGCCCCGATCTACCTGAAAGGGGCGGGCGGCAACTCAATGCTGTTGCTTGGCACCCTCGCCGGCGCCCGTGGCCACCGGCGCGGTGAACAGCTGGGCGGCATCCACGGGGTCGAACGCATAGCGCTGGCCGCAGAAATCGCAGTGGATCTCCACCTCGCCGCGCTCGGCGATGATCCCTTCGATTTCCTCCCGGCCCAGCGTCTGCAGCATGCCCGCCACTTTTTCGCGCGAACACGAGCACTGGAAGTGCGGTGTCATTGGCTCGAACACGCGCAGGCCCGCATTCTGCAGTTCTTCCCAGAACAGGCGGCGCAGCAGGGTATCCGGCGTTTCGGCCAGCAGTTCATCTTCCTTCAGCGTGGCGCCCAACTGGCAGGCGCGATCCCAGGTGTCCAGATCATGGCCCTGTCCTTCGTCGGTCAGCGCGCTGCCGGTCTCGCCGATCTGCGCGCCGGCCGTGCCGCCATACGACGGCAGCTTCTGCAGCAGCATGCCGGCCGCCACCTGGTCGTTCGATGCCAGCCACAGGCGTGTATCGAGCTGTTCGGACGCCTGCATGTAGTGTTCGAGCACCTCTGTCATGGTCGCCAGCGGGCCATGTTCGTCGGCCAGCGGCACGATGCCCTGGTAGGCCTGCTGGCCCGGCAGCTTGTCCTGCGGGTCCAGCGTGATGGCGAAGCGGCCCTTGCCATGCACGTTCACGAGCTGCTTGAGCGTGGCGTCGTCCGCAATCTCGGCACCCTCGGCAATCTTGGCCGTGGCGCGCAGCGACAGGTCGGACAGACATTCCACCACCAGCATGCGCACCGGCCCGTCGCCGTGTACCTGCATGACCAGCGCGCCATTGAACTTCAGATTGGCAGACAGCAGCGCCGCGGCCGCGATCATCTCGCCCAGCACGCGCCGCACCGGCTCCGGATAGGCATGGCGGTTCAGCACCTCTTGCCAGGTGGATTCGATGCGGACCAGTTCGCCACGCACGGGCGCGGCATCGAACAGGAATTTCTGAAGCGTATCGGGATTCGAGGAGGCGGTCACGGTTCTGTCTAGCGGTTAAGTCGGCGTATCGGCTGAGTCCGGGGCGGTCAGCCGATGCGCTTGAGTTCGGTCTTGTATACGGCCTGCCGCTTCGCATACGTCTCGGCGTTGCGATAGAGGTTGGCCACGTCGGCGTCGGTCAGTTCGCGCACCACCTTGGCGGGCGCGCCCAGGATCAGCGAGCGGTCCGGAAACACCTTGTTCTCGGTGATCACGGCGCCAGCGCCGACCAGGCATTCCTTGCCGATCACGGCGCCATTGAGCACCACGGCCTGGATGCCGATCAGCGAGCCTTCGCCCACGGTGCAGCCGTGCAGCATGGCCTGATGGCCCACCGACACCTTGTCGCCCAGCGTCAGCGGACGGCCCGGATCGGTGTGCAGCACCGAGCCTTCCTGGATGTTGGTGTCTTCGCCCACCACGATCGGCTCGTTGTCGCCGCGAATCACCACCCCCGGCCAGGCGCTGGCACGCGCCTTGAGCGTCACGTTGCCGATGATGGTGGCTTCCGCCGCCACATAGGCGTCCTCGTGGATTTTCGGGGCGGTATCGCCGAGCTGGTAAAGCGCCATGGGGTCTCCTGCTGAATGTGCGTAATTGGGGATGGCCGCCCCGATTAAAAGAGCCCGCCGACAGGGCCGGCCCGGGGACAAGCTTCGGGCGGGCAGGGGCTCTACAATGGCGGCTTCCCGAATTTTACGCCTATGCCAGTGATCGCACCCGCCGACATCGCGTCCACGCCACTTGTCGAGCCCTTGCCCGCGGCCGCCGCCGTGCCGGCCTCGGCGCGCCGGGGCGCCCTGGACGTGCTATGCATGACCGATGCCCGGGCCAAGGCCGCAGCGGCCCGCGCCCTGTATGCCGCGCTGCTGGCCGGTGGGGATACCGTGGTCGACCCGGATGAAAGCCTCGTGGCGCCGCCGGGCGCGGTGCCTGGCCGCCCGGCGCGCCCCGAACTGGTGCCGCCCATGCGGGTGGAGCGACGCCGGTCGATCCACACCACGGCCGGCCGCGCCAACATGATCCACGCGCTGTGCCATATCGAATTCAACGCGATCAACCTGGCACTCGACGCCGTCTGGCGTTTTTCCGGCATGCCGGCCGACTATTACCGCGACTGGCTGCGCGTGGCCGACGAAGAGGCCTATCACTTCACATTGCTGGCCGATCACCTGCAGACGCTGGGTGCCACCTATGGCGATTTCCCGGCGCACAACAGCCTTTGGGAGATGACCGACAAGACGGCGGGCGACGTGCTGGCCCGCATGGCGCTGGTGCCGCGCACGCTGGAGGCGCGCGGGCTCGATGCCTCGCCGCCGGTGCGTGCCAAGCTGGCCGATGCCGGCGACGAAGCCGCCGCGGCGATCATCGACATCATCCTGCGCGACGAGGTGGGCCACGTGGCCATCGGCAATCGCTGGTACCGCTGGCTTTGCAACCAGCGCGGACTGGAGCCAGTGGCCACCTATGCGCAGCTGGCCGAGCAGTACAAGGCGCCGAAGCTGCGAGGGCCGTTCAACCTCGACGCGCGCCGCGCGGCGGGGTTCGACGAGGATGAACTGGCGTGGCTGGAGGCCTCGGCCGGCTAGTTCGCCGGATTCCCGGCCCGTTGCTGTGCGCGTTCCTGCTCCATCAGCCGCAGCACACGGCGCTGGATCTTGCCCGTGGTCGTCATCGGCAGCTGGTCGATGAATTCGATGGCCTTCGGGTATTCATAAGGCGCCAGCTGGCCGCGCACATGCTGCTGCAGTTCGGCCACCAGCGCCGCATCGTTGTCGAACGAGCGCGCCACGGCGGGCGTCAGCACGATGAACGCCTTGACGATGGCCCCGCGCTCGGGGTCTGGCGACGGCACCACGGCGCAGTTCGACACCGCCGGATGCTTGAGCAGGCAGTTCTCGATCTCGCTCGGCCCGATCCGATAGCCCGATGACTTGAACACGTCGTCGGCGCGGCCCTGATACCAGAGATAGCCCTCGGCATCCATGCGCGCCAGGTCGCCGGTGCGGCACCACCGCAGCCCGTCCGATTCCGAGTACTTGCCAGCCGTGGCGGCCTCGTTCTTCCAGTAGCCCAGGAAGAATACGGGGTCGGGATGGCCGTGGACATCGGTGGCGCAGACGGCCACCTCGCCATCCTCGCCCGGCGCGCACGGGCGGCCTTCATCGTCGATCACGGCCACGCGGTGGCCCGGATAGGGACGGCCCATCGACCCCGGCCGCGCCGGCCAGCCCAGGCGGTTGTTGTCGTATTGCGCCGTGCAGTTGCCAACGATGTAGTTGATCTCGGTCTGGCCGAACATCTCGTTGACGATCACCCCCAGCGCGTCGCGGCACCACGTGAATACCGTCTCGCCCACGGCCTCGCCGGCGCTCATGATGGCGCGCAGCTTCAGATCGTATTTTTCCGATGGCGTTGGGCAGGCCTTCATCATCTGCTTGAGCGCGGTCGGGAACAGGAAGGTGTTGGTCACGCCGTAGCGTTCCAGCAGTTCGAAGGCGCGGTCGGCGGTAAAACGTCCCTGGTAGCCGACGATCGGACGGCCGAAATACAGCGCCGGCATCAGCGCATCCCACAGTCCGCCGGTCCAGGCCCAGTCGGCGGGGCTCCAGAACACGTCGTCATCCTGCGGATACCAGTTCTGCGAGCACACAAAGCCGGTCAGGTTGCCGATCAGCGCGCGGTGCGGAATCAGCGCGCCCTTGGGCGGCCCCGTGGTGCCGCTGGTGTAGATCAGCACCGCGGCTTCGTCGGCCTTGGTCTGTTCGGCCGTGAAATCGGGCAGTTGGGCGGCCAGCAGGACGTCCCAGTCCAGGTCGCCGCGGCCGGTGGCCTGGCCGGCGCCGATGATGGTCTTCAGCGTGGGGCAGTCGGGCCGGGCGGCCAGCAGGTTGTCGATCGAGGTTTCGTCGGCGATGGCCACGCGCGTTTCGCTATGGTCGATCCGGTAGGAAAGGGCTTCGGGACCGAACAGCATCGACAGCGGCATGGCAATCGCGCCAAGCTGATATACGGCCATGCCGGCGATGACCGTCTCGATGCGCTGGGGCATCACGATGGCCACGCGGTCGCCGCGCTGCACGCCAAGCTCGCGCAGCGCCCGCGACAGCCGGTTGGCCTCCGCCTGGATATGCGCATACGTGTATGACGCGCGCCGGCCGTCCTCGTGTTCGGTATGCACGGCGACGCGGCTGGCCGTGGCCGGGTCGCGCGCCCAGCGGCCGCAGCAGACTTCGGCCAGATTGAAGAACGCGGGGACGTCCCAGTGGAACGATTCGTGCAGCGCGTGATAGTCGTCACGGCGCGTGGCCGGCAAGGCGGTCATGCAATTGTCTCCAATGTTCCCGCTCGCTTCAGATAGCCGTTTGGCTATAATCCGACAAGCGAACGATCGTTCTATTTTTATCCGGGCCGCCGCGTGGCCATGGGCTGCGCGCGCATCGGAAGACCCGGGCAACAGGGCAGACACCATGACCATCACGGAAACTTCGCGTTCCGAATTTATCACGCTGCGCGGCCTGCGCACGCACGTCCGCCACTGGGGCCCACCCGGCGCGCGCAAGCTGTTCATGCTGCATGGCTGGATGGATGTGGCGGCGTCGTTCCAGTTCCTGGTCGATGCGTTCCAGCGCGACTGGCATGTGATTGCCATGGACTGGCGCGGCTTTGGCGAATCCGATTATCCGACGCAGTACCCGGGCACGCGCTCGTACTGGTTCCCTGATTACGTGGCCGACCTGGAGGCGCTGCTCGACCATTACCAGCCCGAGGGGCAGGTAGACCTGGTGGGTCACAGCATGGGTGCCAACGTGGTGTGCATCTACGCCGGCGTCAGGCCCGAACGCGTGCGCCGCGTGGTGGACCTGGAAGGTTTCGGCCTGACGCGCACGCGGCCAGACCAGGCGCCAGCCCGCCTGGCGCGCTGGCTCGACGAACTGCGCACGCCGCCCGAGCTGAAGACCTACGACAGCGAGGCCGCCGTGGCTGCACGGCTGCAGAAGACCAATCCGCGCCTGCCCGACGACCGCGCCGCCTTCCTGGCTGCGCACTGGTCGCGCCGCAATGCAGCGGGCCGTTGGGAGATCCTGGGCGACGGCGCGCACAAGATGACCAACCCGACGCTGTATCGCATCGACGAGATCATGGCGATCTGGGAAAAGGTGTCCGCGCCGGTGCTGCACGTGGAAGCGCGCGATTCGGCGACGCTCAAGCACATCGCGCACAAGCAGAGTATCGACGAGTTCAAGGAGCGGTTCCGCGCCTTTCCGGACTTCCGCGAGGTATTCGTCGACGACGCGGGGCATATGCTGCACCACGACCAGCCGAAGGTGGTGGCGGGGTTGATCGAGGAGTTCTTGGGGTAAGTGTTGGGAATTTACCCCTGGTTTGCTCCCCTCTCCCGCCTGCGGGAGAGGGGCCGGGGGTGAGGGTCATGCCGTTCAAATGGCGACACGTCGGCAAGCAGAACCGCTTTACCCTCTCCCCCCAACCCCTCTCCCACGAGTGGGAGCGGGGAGCAAACACCCAGCCACTTGCGGCGGCTCAAGCGTGCGTGAGTTTTTCCTTCAGCGCCGGGTTGTTGCTGGTGTGCATATGGACCAGCGCCTTGTCGGGAAACGCGTAGTGATACGCCTTGCGCAGCGCCAGCGCGGCTTCGTGGAAGCCCGACAGGATCAGCTTCTGCTTGTTTGGATAAACGGCGATGTCTCCGGCCGCAAAGATGCCGCGGCGCGAGGTTTCGTAGGTGGTGGTGTTCTCGATGTGGATGCGGCCGGCGTGCATGTCCAGATCCCACTGGGCGATCGGACCCGGTTCGGACACCAGCCCGTACAGCGCGACGAGCTCGTCGGCCTCGATGGTGCGGTCGCCATCGCGGGTCTTGATGCCGGCGTGGGTGAGGGCGCCGGCGTCGTCGGTTTGCAGGCTGCCGAGCATGCCGACCACGAAATCCATCTCGCCCGCGTCAACGGCGGCGCGCATCGCGCCCACTGTGTGATCGGCGGCACGAAAGCCTTCGCGCCGGTGCAGCAGCGTGACGCGTGCCGCCACCTTGCGCAGCGCCAGCGCCCAGTCCAGCGCGGAATCGCCGCCGCCGGCCACGATCACGCGCTTGCCGGCGAAGCGCGACACGTCGCGCACGGCGTAGTGCACATGCCGGTCTTCCAGCGCGGCGGCTTCGGGCAGCGACACGCGCTGCGGGGCGAACGCCCCGGCACCCGCGCAGATCAGCACCGCCGCCACGTCGAATCGCTTGCCGCCATCGGTCGTGATCAGCAGGCGCGGATGGCCATCGGCGCCGTGGGTGTCGCTGACCGACTGCGCACGCTGGCTGAAGTGCATCGGAAACGCGAACGGCGCGCACTGTTCGAGCAGGCGATCCACCAGTTCCTGCGCCAGGCAGCCCGGCACGGCCGGAATGTCATAGATTGGCTTTTCTGGATAGAGCTCGGTGCATTGGCCGCCGGCGCGGTCCAGCACGTCGATCAGCTCGCACTTGAGGCCCAGCACGCCGGCCTGGAACGCCGCGAACAGGCCGACAGGGCCGGCGCCGACGATCAGCACGTCGGTCTGGATGGTTTCCGGGGGCGTGGCGGCGGGCGTGGAGGACATGGCGGGAAGCGGAAAAATGCGGTGTGGACAGGCCCCATCATACCTTGCGTGCCACGGCAATCCGGGCACACCACCTTTGACGGCAGGGCTAAAAAAGCCCGCCGGGAGTAGAATATGCCCATGCAAAACGCCCATGCCATCAACGCCGACCTGCACTGCCATTCCACCGTGTCCGACGGGATGTTGTCACCGTCCCAGGTGGCCGCACGTGCGCACGCCGGCGGCGTGGCGTTCTGGGCGCTGACCGACCACGACGAGGTGGGCGGCCAGGCCGAAGCCCGTGCCGCCGCCGAATCGCTGGGCATGCGCTATGTGCCTGGCGTGGAGATTTCGGTCACCTGGGCCGGGCAGACCGTGCACATCGTCGGCCTGCAGATCGATCCGTTCAACGCGGACCTGATCGATGGCCTGGCCCGCACCCGCGACGGCCGTGCGCGCCGTGCGCAGGACATCGGCGAGGCACTGGCAAAAATCGGCATCCCCGGCGCCTACGAAGGCGCGCTGCGCCACGTCGGCAATCCCGACCTCATTTCGCGCACGCACTTTGCGCGCTGGCTGGTGGATGAGGGCCGCTGCAAGACCATCGGCGATGTGTTCAGCGAATACCTGTCGGAAGGCCGCCCGGGCTTCGTGCCGCACCGCTGGTCGGCGTTGAAAGACGCCGTGGGCTGGATTCGCGGCGCCGGCGGCATTGCGGTGATGGCGCACCCGGGCCGCTACAACTACACCGATTTGCAACACGACGCGCTGTTCGACGAATTCACGCAACTGGGCGGCCGCGCGGTGGAGGTCGTGACCGGCAGCCATACGCCCGACCAGTTCCGCCGTTACGCCGATGTGGCGCGCCACTATGGCCTGCTGGCGTCGCGCGGATCGGATTTCCACGGCCCCGGCGAGGGCCGGGTGGAGATCGGCACGCTGCCGCCGCTGCCGTCGGACGTCACGCCGGTCTGGTACGACTGGTAACCCGCCCCTTCCCCCGAAAAGCCGCGCCCCTCATGTCCCAGTACTTCGAGATCCATCCCGACAACCCGCAGGCGCGGCTGGTGAAGCAGGCCGCGCAGATCGTGCAGAAGGGCGGGCTGATCGCGCTGCCCACCGATTCCAGCTACGCGCTGGCCTGCCAGCTGGACGACAAGTCCGCCGTGGAACGCCTGCGCCGGCTGCGCGGCATCGACGAAAAGCACCATCTGACGCTGATGTGCAGCGACCTGTCGGAACTCGGCAACTTCGCCCGGGTCGATAACCGCCAGTACCGCTGGATCAAGGGCGCCACGCCCGGTCCGTACGTGTTCATCCTGGAGGCGACCAAGGAAGTGCCCAGGCGGCTGTCGCACCCGGCGCGCAAGACCATTGGCGTGCGCGTGCCCGACCACCTGATTCCGCTGGCGCTGGTGGCGGAGCTCGGGCAGCCGCTGATTTCGGCCACGCTCCAGCTGCCGGGCGACGAGGCGCCGATGAACGAACCAGCCGAAATCCGTGCGCGGCTGGAAAAACAGATCGACCTGGTGATCTGTGGCGGCCCGGCGCCGGCCCAGCCGACCACGGTGATCGACCTGACCAGCGGCGAACCGGAACTGGTTCGTGCCGGGCGGGGCGATGTGGAGCGATTCGGACTGACGGCCGCCGCCTGATCCTGCCCGCCTTGTCTTTTGACCTGTCGTTTCTGATACATACCGCACATCCACGGACATGCCGGACAGCCTTGGGCGCCGGCGGCCCAATAGAATAGTTCGCATGGATTCCTCGATCGTCCAGACCTTTGCCGTATATGCGCTGCCCGTGCTGTTCGCCATCACGCTGCATGAGGCCGCGCATGGCTTCGTGGCCAGGTATTTCGGCGACGACACCGCCTGGCTGCTCGGGCGCGTCAGCCTGAACCCGATCCGCCATATCGATCCGATCGGCACCGTGGCCGTGCCGCTGCTGCTGTATTTCCTGACCGCCGGACAGTTCGTGTTCGGGTTCGCCAAGCCCGTGCCGGTGGTGTTCAGCCACCTGCGCAACCCGCGCTGGCATGGGATGTGGGTGGCGCTGGCCGGGCCCGGCAGCAATATCGTCCAGGCGTTCCTGTGGGCGCTGATCGCCGTGGGCCTGGCGCTGGCGCAGATCCAGGAGCCGTTCTGGAGCCAGATGGCCCGCGCCGGCGTGCTGGTCAACACCGTGGTGGCCGCGTTCAACCTGTTCCCCATCCCGCCGCTCGATGGGGGCCGCGTGCTGACCGCCTTTCTGCCGCGCCGCATGGCCGAGGCGGTGGGCCGTGTCGAGCCGTACGGCATCTTCATCGTGCTGGCGCTGGTGGCCGCCGGCGTCATCACGCGCATCTGGATGCAGCCGGTGATGACGGTGCTGCTGTCGATCGTCGAACTGATGCTGCGCCCGGTGCTGATGGTGCTGCAGTAACGCGCGCCGGGTGCCTTCTCGTGCCGGCTCGCCGGTTCCTTCCTATTTCCGTTCCTCCATGCACTCCCAGCTTGCCCCGCCTTCCACCTGGCTGACCCGATGGGCCCATCTGATCCGGCCCGGCGGCCGTGTCCTTGACCTGGCCTGCGGCAGTGGGCGGCACGCCGCGTGGCTGGCAAAGCAGGGGTTTGCGGTGCTGGCCGTGGACCGCGATGCCGAGGCCGTCGCCGGGCTGCCGGCCGGCATCGATGGGCGGGTGGCCGATCTGGAGCAGGGCGCCTGGCCCCTGGCGGACGCCGGGCGGTTCGATGCCGTGGTGGTCACCAACTATCTGCACCGGCCGCTCTGGCCGCATCTGCTGGACGCGCTGGCGCCGGGCGGCGTGCTGATCTACGAGACCTTCGCGGCCGGCAACGAGACCGTCGGCAAGCCGTCGCGGCCCGATTTCCTGCTGCGGCCCGGCGAACTGCTGGAAGTGACACGAGGCGTGTTGCGCGTGACGGGTTACGAGGACGGCACGCTGGAGGCGCCGCGCGAGGCCTTCGTGCAGCGGATTTGTGCCGTCCGCGAGGCGTCCGGCCGGACGCCGGAGGCGCCGCCGCCGCGTTATCCGTTACCTGTGGCGTAACTCAGGCGGCCGCCGCCGTGCGGCGCCGGGGGCCCAGCGCAGGCGTTCGGCGAGACCGGCGCGCCACACGTTACGCCCGCTAACGTTTTCCCTCACTGATAGGGGGTCCGGAGGCCCTGACGGTTCCGGTACAATCCCGTTTGTTCGAATTTCCCGAATTCCCTGAGATATGACACAGATTACCGGCAGCATCGTGGCCATCGTCACCCCGATGCATGAGGATGGCAGCCTGGATTACCCGGCCCTGCGCGCCCTCATCGACTGGCATGCGGCGGAAGGCACCGACGGCATCGTGATCGTGGGCACCACGGGCGAGTCGCCGACGGTCAACGTCGAGGAGCATTGCGAGCTGATCCGCGTGGCAGTCCAGCAGTCGGCTGGCCGCGTGCCCATCATCGCCGGGACCGGCGGCAATTCCACGAACGAAGCCATCGAACTGACCGCCTTCGCGAAGAAGGTGGGTGCCGATGCGTCGCTGCAGGTCGTGCCGTACTACAACAAGCCGACGCAGGAAGGCATGTACCGCCATTTCCGCACCATCGCGGAAGCCGTGGACCTGCCGGTGCTGCTCTACAATGTGCCCGGCCGTACCGTGGCGGACATGAACAACGAGACGATCCTGCGCCTGGCGCAGGTGCCGGGCATCGTTGGCGTGAAGGAAGCCACCGGCAATATCGACCGTGCCGCGCAGCTGATCAAGGACGCCCCCGATACCTTCGCCATCTACAGCGGCGACGATCCCACCGCAGTGGCGCTGATCCTGCTCGGTGGCAAGGGCAATATCTCGGTCACCGCCAACGTGGCGCCGCGCAAGATGCACGAGATGTGCGTCGCGGCCCTGAAGGGCGATGTGGTGACGGCCCGCCGTCTGCACATGGAACTGATCGACCTCAACCGTGCGATGTTCGTCGAGGCCAATCCGATTCCCGTCAAGTGGGCGCTCCAGCAGATGGGCAAGATGGAAGGCGGCATCCGCCTGCCGTTGACCCCGCTGGCGGAAGGCCAGCACGAAACCGTGCGCCGCGCGCTGGCAGCGGCCGGCCTGCTGGGCTGAGATTCGCCGGCTGAACGTTCGGCTATTCGCCGATTCTTGAAACCAGGATTACGTGTCAATGAAACAGAAGCTTAACCGTCGCGGCGCGACGCACATCCGCCGTGTCGCCGTGGTTGCGCCCGTGCTGGCGCTGACGCTGATTGCCGGCTGCAGCAGCATCAATGAAGCCATGCAGCCCGACAAGATCGACTACAAGTCCCAGGGCAAGAAGACCGCGTCGCTGGACATTCCGCCGGACCTGACCAAGCTCGAAGGCGACCGCCGCTATACCGTGCCCGACGCCGCCGGTACGTCGACGCTGTCGAACTACCAGCAGGCCACCAAGACGCGCGAGGCCGAACCGGCGACCAACGTGCTGCCGTCCTCGCAGGGCATCCGCATGGAGCGTGATGGCAACCAGCGTTGGCTCGTCATCAGCAATGGCATGCGTGCCGACCAGCTGTGGGAGTCGCTGCGCGGCTTCTGGCAGGAAAACGGCTTCCTGCTGACGCAGGACTCGCCGCAGACCGGCATCATGGAGACGGACTGGGCTGAGAACCGCGCCAAGATTCCGCAGGACATCATCCGCAACACGATCGGCAAGGTGTTCGATGGCCTGTACTCGACCTCCGAGCGCGACAAGTTCCGTACGCGTGTGGAGCGCGCCCAGAACGGCCAGCTCGAAGTGTTCATCAGCCACCGTGGCGCGCAGGAACAGCTGACCGGCGTCGACAAGTCGACCACGGTGTGGACGCCGCGTCCGGCCGATCCGGAACTGGAAGCCGAATTCCTGTCGCGTCTGGCGCAGCGCCTGGGCGTGCAGAAGGAGCAGGCCAACCAGATGGCCAAGAACCCGACGCCGGTGGGCAATGCTGCGGCCGCCGCAGCCCCCGCACCGTCGGGCGACGCCACGGGTATCGGTGCCGCCGCGGCAACCGGTGCGGCGACGGCCAGCGCCGCCGAAACCAAGTCGTTCCTGGCGCAGGTCAATGGCGCGCCGGCACTGCAACTGCCGGAGCCGTTCGATCGCGCATGGCGCTCGGTCGGCCTGTCGCTGGATCGCGTGAACTTCACGGTGGAAGATCGCGACCGCGCGCAAGGCCTGTACTACGTGCGCTACGTGGATCCGAAGCAGGCGGTGGACGATCGCGGCTTCTTCTCCAAGCTGTTCACCAAGCCGAACGACGGCAAGACCGCGAAGAAGTATCGCGTGTCGCTGAAGGGTAATGGCACGGGCACGACGGTCACGGTACAGAACGACGCCGGTCAGCCGGAAAACACCGAGATCAGCAAGCGTATCCTGTCGCTGCTGGACGAACAGCTGCACTGATGGTCGTCTGTCGTCCATCGATCCCGACGGCGCCCGCCGTCGGGCATCTCCCCAGGCGAGCGCATCCATGATGCGCTTTGCTTTTTTGGGAAGTGGCAGCGAAGGCAATTCGCTGCTGATCGAGGCCGGCGAGGGTGCGTCCGTGACGCGTGTGTTGCTCGACTGTGGCTTCGGCATCAAGGAAACGGCGCGTCGTCTTGAGCGGCTGGGTGTATCGCCCACGCAACTCGATGCGGTGCTGGTCACCCACGAGCATGGGGACCATGTGGGCTCTGCCTACGCGTTTGCCGCGCGCCACAAACTGCCTGTCCATACGAGTCACGGCACCTGGCTGGCCACTTCGCATATGCGTGGCGCGGACCAGGCCGACGTGCGGGTATGTTGCGCCGATCACGTGTTTTCGGTGGGTGCCCTTCAGATCCATCCCTATACCGTCCCGCACGATGCGCGCGAGCCGCTGCAGTTCGTGCTGACCGATGGCGATGCCCGGCTTGGTGTGCTGACCGATGCCGGCATGGAAACGCCCTACGTCACGGCACGGCTGGCAGGCGTCCATGCGCTGGTCCTGGAATGCAACCATGACCGCGACATGCTGGCCAACTCGGTGTATCCGTGGTCGCTGAAGCGGCGAATCGGGGGCGACTTCGGCCACCTGGCCAACGATATCGCGGCCGGCATCCTGTCGCAGGTGACCCACGCAGGCTTGTCGCGCGTGGTGGCGGCGCACCTGAGCAAGCAGAACAATACCCGCGAACTGGCTGCGGGCGCGCTGGCCACGGTGCTGGGCGTACTGCCTGATGAAATTCTGATCGCGGATCAGGAAGAGGGGTTGGGCTGGCAGCCCGTGCGGGCATAATCGGCGAGCGCCGATCCCGCTAATAGAGCGGCGTCAGATAATCGCCAAAACAAAAAGCCGACCCGAAGGTCGGCTTTTTGTTTTTCGGAAAGATCCGATTACTGCTTGGCAGCCGGAGCCGAAGCGTCAGCAGCCGGAGCCGAAGCGTCGGCAGCCGGGGCCGAAGCGTCAGCAGCCGGAGCAGCAGCTGCAGGAGCCGAAGCGTCAGCAGCCGGAGCAGCAGCGGCGGGAGCCGAAGCGGCGGTATCAGCAGCGGGGGCAGCGGCTTCTTCCTTCTTGCCGCAAGCGGCCAGAGCAACAGCAGCCAGCAGGGATGCGATCAGGAGAGACTTCTTCATTGTTCGTCCTTTAACTTTTAATAAAACGAAAACAGGCGATGAATAATTACCGGTAATTATCGCTCTTGTACTGCAAATATGAGGCCCTCCCGGGTGCCGACAGTGCAGTGGTCCACAGTACTAGCCAGCGGGCGATTATATCCGCGTTTTCCCGCCTTGTGTATAGGCGAAATATGCCGGTTCATTCTGTTACGCAAAATTACACACGTGCCGGCGCGATCTGCAACCAGCCTTCCATGGCCCAATCGTGAAATGTGTCCATGAGATCGGGAAGTGCCGCGCACGCAGCCATTTCCTCGGCCGTCAGCTGGCGCATGTCTGCCAGGCGCCGCAGCCATTTCGCCAGGGCTGGCGGCGGTTCGTACGCTTCGCCGTTCAGGAAGAAGTTCGTACGGTCGTAGAGCGCAATGGAGCCCGGAGCAAGGACCACGCCATGCGCCTTGGCCAGCTTCGCGTATTGCTTCAGGCTGATCTCAGCGATCTCCTCGAACTGCACCGACTGCTTGGGCTCCGACAGGTACGACCCGAGGAATTCGGACACCATGCCCTTGTCCCATTTCAGCGCCTGCAGCCGGTCGGCGACAGCGCGGGCCAGGCCGGGGGGCAACTGGGCCGGGGTGGCCGTGGCGGCCTCGCCAGCGTCGGCGTAGCGGCCGTCCAGCGCTTCGTTGCCCTCGACCGTTTCAGACAGCCATGCCAGGAAGTGGCCAGCCAGCTCGCGGTAGGCGGGGGCGCGGAACCCGATCGACGCCGTCATGCATTCCCCTTCGGCAATGCCGTCGTGGGCGTACTGCGGCGGCAGGTAGAGCATGTCGCCGGGTTCCAGCACCCATTCCTCTTCGGCGCTGAAGTCCGAGAGGATTTTCAGCGGCATGTCAGGAATCAGATCGAGCTTCGTCTGTGACGAAATGCGCCAGCGGCGTCGGCCCGATACTTGCAGCAGGAAGACGTCGTAAGAATCGAAGTGGGGCCCCACGCCGCCGCCATCGGTGGCGTAGCTGATCATGACGTCGTCGAGCCGGGCGTCGGGCACGAAGCGGAACTGGCTCATCAGTTCGGCGGCCGCCCGGGCGTGGAGGTTCACGCCCTGCACCAGCAGCGTCCACTTGCCGGTCTTGCGTGACGGCAGGTTGTCTTCGGCGAACGGGCCGTGTTCGAGCTTCCAGCGGTTGCGAAAGTACGACACCAGGCGCGATTCCACATCGTCCCGATCGGCCAGTTCAAAAAGCGATTCGCGCGACACAGGGGGCACAATTCCGGGCACGGCCTGTCGAATCAGCAACGGTTTGCGGTGCCAGATGTCACGCATGAATGCCGCGGGCGTCATGCCCCCGAGCAGCGTGAGCGGTGCGTCGGGATCAATGGGGCCCGCAGGCAGGGCCTGCGCGTATAATGCGGAATCGCTCATGGAGTCAAGAATTGAAAATCGCTAAGAACACGGTGGTGTCCGTTGTGTACAAGCTGTCGGACGCGCAGGGCAATCTCATCGAGGAATCCGATGAGCCCATGGTCTATTTGCACGGCGGGTATGATGGCACGTTCCCCAAGATCGAGGAAGCTCTCGACGGCCACGATGCCGGTTTCGAGACCCAGCTCCAGCTGGAACCCGATGACGCGTTCGGCGACTACGATGCCGAACTGGTGAAGGTCGAACCGCGCGACCGCTTTCCCGAGCCGCTGGAAGTCGGCATGCAGTTCGAGGGCGTGCCCGAGGACGGTGACGACGAGGATTCGATCATCTACACGGTGACCGATGTTGCCGAAGACAAGGTTGTGCTGGACGGCAACCACCCGCTGGCCGGCATGGCGCTGCGCTTCTGGCTGAAAGTGTCCGAGGTGCGTGAAGCCACCACCGAGGAAGTGGAACACGGCCATGCGCATGGCGCCTCGGGCATCGAAGTCGTCGACGAAGACGAGGACGATGGCGGCGAGGCAGACAGCCCGCGCACGCTGCACTGACTCGATACGGATCCCTGCCAGTCGAGCGATACGCGACAGGTCATCGCGAATTGGGAAAAGCCGGCATCTGCCGGCTTTTTTCATTTGGATTCCCGGACGCTGGCCGATGTATGACGCAGGTCAATTCCGCAGGTCGTCTGGTTGGCGCTAGTTGGGCTTCGGCCCATCCTGCAGCTCCACCTGGAACACGGATCGCGTGCCGGGTGTGACGGTCAATTCGACCCAGCGCGAAGGATTGCCGATGGGCAACGCCACGCGCGTGAAGTTTCCGACGACCTTGCCGGCTGTGTCGCGCAACGGCTTGTCGACGCTGAAGCCACTGTCGCTGGCATGTACGAGCAGTACCTGGCCCGGAAACTTCACGGTCAAATCGCGTAGTTGTTTCTTGAATTCAAGGTAGCCATCGCGCGTGCCACGTCGCAGGAATCCGTCGAACAGCGATGGCTTGCCGCGCTTCTCCCAGCCGTTGCCGAACATCGGGTCGGCGTGGACCACCACCAGAACGCCTGGCAGATCGCGCTGGGTAGCCACCGAGAATGCCCGGTGCAGCCATTGCCGGTTGGCCTCTCGGCGGTCTTCGAACTCGCCGTTGCGGCCACCTTCGCTGCGATAGTGATTGTTGTCCCCGGGCAGGTTCAGTCCGACCACCATCACGTTGCCTTCCACCAGTCGCACGTTTTCGCGAAAGCTGCGAAACATGGCCTGGTCCGACTGCCGCACCACGGGGATCGTGCGTCGACCGAGCGTGGTATCCATCGGAAAAAACAGCTCGCGTAGCCGGTTCAGGCGCTCGACGGCATCGAATTTGCCGTTGACCGGCTTCTGGCATTCTGCCCAGTCAGTTTCCCCGGGGACATACAGCAATGGCGCGGGAGAGTCGTCAAGCGCGCGGTGTCGCGCGCCCAGCACCGCGTCTCCGCAGGATTCCGTGTCCCCCTTGATGCCGCCGGCATGCACGATCAGCGCGACCTGTCGCGCGTTCATCTGGGCGAACAGTGCCGCCAGATCCGCTTCCGCCGCTGGCCATTGCGGCACGTCGGCGATCAACGCCATGCGCGTGGGCTGCACGGCAGGTGCCGGTGGCGGCGAAACCTTGCCGGGGCGCGCCGCCAGGGCAGCGCCCGGTGTCGTCAGGCAGACGTAGCCCACCAGGACGGCCGCTGCCAGGGCCAGGCGTCCGGAGCCGTGCGCTGCGCTCATGCCTGCGCGGCAGATTCCGCAATGGCCTTGAGCCGGTACAGCGCCTCCAGCGCGTCGCGCGGCGACAGGTTGTCCGGATCGATGGCGGTCAGCGCCGCCAGCGCTTCCCTCGCGGCCGCCTGTTCGACTGCCTGCTCGACCGATGCGGAGGCTGGACCCGACACGGTGTCGTCGTCGTCGGGAGGCGTGGCCGGTGCCGCGAACAGGTCCATCTGCGGCGTCGGCGTGGCATCGGCCGATTGCTGCTCCAGCCATGCCAGGTGCTTGCGCGCGGCGCGAATCACGGGTTGCGGCACGCCCGCCAGTTGCGCGACCTGCAAGCCGTAGCTCTGGCTGGCCGGGCCGTCCTGCACGGCATGCAGGAAGACGATGCCGTCGCCGTGCTCCACGGCGGACAGATGGACGTTCGCCGCCTGCGGAAACTCCTGCGGCAGTTGCGTCAGCTCGAAATAGTGCGTGGCGAACAGCGTGTGGCTGCGGTTGTGCGACAGCAGGTGGCGCGCAATCGCCCACGCCAATGCCAGGCCGTCGAAGGTCGACGTGCCCCGGCCGATTTCGTCCATCAGCACCAGGCTGGACGGCGTGGCGTGATGAAGGATGCCCGCCGCCTCGGTCATTTCCACCATGAAGGTGGAACGTCCGCCGGCGAGGTCGTCGGCCGCCCCGATCCGCGTGAAGATGCGGTCGATCGGGCCGATCCTGGCTTGCCGCGCCGGCACCCACGCGCCCACGCACGCCAGCAGCACGATCAGGGCCGTCTGGCGCATGAATGTCGACTTGCCGCCCATGTTCGGGCCGGTGATCAGCAGCAGCTTGCGCGCCTCGTTGAGCTGGCAGTCATTGGCGATGAACGCGATCGACTCCGCAGCCAGTTGCCCCTCCACCACCGGGTGCCGGCCCTGTGCGATATCGACCACGTTTTCGCTGACCCGCTCCGGCTGGGTCCAGTCCAGCGTGCGGGCGCGTTCGGCCAGCGTGGTCAGCACGTCGAGCCGCGCCAGGGCACCCGCCACGCGTTGGAGGCTGCCGATGTGCGGCAACAGCGCCTGCAGCAGTGCTTCGTAAAGCTGCTTTTCGCGTGCCAGGGCGCGGTCCTGCGCGGACAGGGCCTTGTCTTCGAAGGCCTTGAGTTCCGGCGTGATGTAGCGTTCGGCGTTCTTCAGCGTCTGGCGGCGGCGATAGTCGTCCGGCACCTTGTCGGCCTGGCCGTTCGTCACTTCGATATAGAAGCCATGCACCCGGTTGTACTCGACGCGCAGGTTCGAGATGCCGGTGCGTGTGCGCTCACGCGTTTCCAGTTCGATCAGGAACTGGCCGCAGTTTTCGGAGATGTCGCGCAGTTCATCGAGCTCGGCATCGTAGCCGCGCGCGATCACGCCGCCATCGCGGATCACTGTCGATGGCTCCTCGGCCACCGCGCGCGTCAGCAGCGACAGGCAGTCAGCCGGCACTTCGAGTTCGTCGATCGTTTGCGCCAGCAACGGCGATTCGTGCGCGGCGCTGACGCTGGCCTGGACGGCGGGCAGCGCGCCGAGCGTGTCGCGCAGCGACGACAGGTCTCGCGGCCGCGCCGACAGCAGCGCCAGCCGGGCCGTGACCCGTTCGACATCGCACAGGCGGCGCAGCGTGGCGCGCACGGTTTCCGGGTCTTGCGCGATCAATACGCCAATGGCCTGCTGACGGGCACGCGGCAGCGCCGGGTCGCGCAGCGGGTGATGCAGCCAGTGGCGCAGCGCGCGGCTGCCCATCGTCGTCGAGCAGGTGTCGAGCAGCGAGAACAGCGTCGGCGATTCACCGCCACGCAGCGTTTCGGTCAGTTCGAGATTGCGCCGAGTCGCGGTATCCAGGCCGACGAACTCGGATTCCCGCTCGACGGTGACGCCCTGCACGTGGCGCAGCGATTGCCCCTGCGTGGTGGCGGCATAGTTGAGCAGCGCGCCCGCCGCGCCCAGGGCAGCGCCCAGTCCGGTGCAGCCGAATGGCTCCAGGCTGGCCACGCCAATCTGCTCGCGCAGCCGGCGCGTGCCGGCGTCCTGGTCGAAGTGCCATTCGGGCAGGCGGGTGCGGGCACACTCGAGCACGGGCAGATCCATGCCGTCGGCATACAGCAGTTCAGCCGGGCGGATGCGTTCGAGCTCGCGCGGCAACTGGGCGGCATCGCATTCCATCAGGCGCAGTTCGCCGCTGGCAAGGTTCAGCCACGCCAGGCCTGTCTTGCTGACGCCGCGGCGCGTGGTCTGCTGGTGTACGGCCATCAGATAGCTGTCGGTCTTGTCGGGCAGCAGCGCCGCGTCGGTCAGCGTGCCCGGCGTGACGATACGTACCACCTTGCGCTCGACCGGCCCCTTGCTCGTAGCCGGATCGCCAATCTGCTCGCAGATCGCCACCGATTCGCCAAGTTTGACCAGGCGCGCCAGATATTGATCGACCGAGTGGAACGGGATGCCCGCCATGCGGATCGGCACGCCGCCGGACTGCCCGCGCGACGTCAGCGTGATGTCGAGCAGGCGGGCAGCCTTCTCGGCGTCGTCGTGGAACAGTTCATAGAAATCGCCCATCCGGTAGAAGAGCAGCGTGTCCGGATGGTCCGCCTTGATGCGCAGGTACTGGAGCATCATTGGCGTGTGCTTTTCAGCCTTGTCCGACTTGCCGGATTTGCCGCCGCGCGGCGTGGCGCCTTCGGCGGCGGCCAGTGCTTCGGCCGACAGGACGGCGTCGCCGGCGGCGCGGATGTCGTCATCGCGCGGCGTGTCGTCGGGCGAAGTCGTGGACAGGTTGGAAAGGGCTTCAGCGGACATGCATTCCTCTCGGGCGGCGCCACGGTGGGGCCGCCGGTATATCGGTTGCCGCGGGTGGGCAGGCAGGCTGTCGGGCGGACGCGCGGGGCGTTCCCGGCATCACCAGCCTGTTCGGGCTCGCGGCGCAAAGCGGCATTTTACCGCCAGCCCCTCTCGGAACCTCGTTCCCGATTCTCATTTTTGCTTGGGAATTCGGGGCCTATGCGCAGGCTCATGCGTCACCGGCCATGGCTTCCAGCGCGGCGCGCGCCAGAAATCCGCTGCGTGTTTCGTGGCGGGCACCGACGAAGGTGTCGATCTTGTGCAGCACGAAGCGGGGCAGGCTGATGTTGATGCGCTCTGGCCGGTTGTCGAGCATGGCCAGGTCGACGTCGGCCAGGGCCCAGATGGCGCCGGCGAATTCGGGCCGCTCCGCCAGTTCGGCGATCGGCGTGGCCGTCAGTGTGACCGCCTCGCCCAGAGACAGCAGCACCTCGAAGTGGCTGATGATGGCCTCGCGCGCATTGCGGATGGCGTCCTCGACCGTGTCACCGGACGAATAGCAGCCCGCCACGTCGGGCACCGTCACCCCGTAGATGCTTTCGGGGTCCTTGTGAATGGCAATCGGAAATTCCATGTCGTTGCTCTCCATGCTTTGTGCGCCAGTCATACCAGCCGGGCCGTCCTCATGATGCTGCGTACGGTGCCGGTGGGCAGGTCCTTTTTCGGATGCGGCACGGTGACGATCTGCGCGCGCGACGGGTGCTTGTAGGTGAGATGACTGCCCTTGCAGCGCACCAGGCGCCATCCCTCACGTTCCAGCAGGCGGATCAAGGCCATTGAATGCAAAAGTGCCTCCTTCAGGCGATCCGTGTGTAAATATACACACGATGATGAAGGGGGCGCAAGCGATTTGTTATGGAAGGAGACTCTATGCGGCGCCGGTCAGGAAGTCTCGGGCCGGATTCTCAAAATGCGTCGGCTACGACGAGATTTGTCACCCGCCTCGTCAACGCGCTGCAAACTTGTCAGTCGCGACTGCGGCTATCCGGACATTTCCGACGAAAACTGTCACTTCGCAAGCGAAACCGGCCTGGCATGGTTCGTGGATGGATCAGGCGTACCGGCACGCAGAGGCCGGCAACAAGACGGGTCGCAACATGAAAAAAGCAACGACGGGAAAATGGCCGGGGAGGGCCGCGGCAGGGGTCCCGGTGGGGTGCATGGCCTGGCGGCCATCGCTGCGCCGTGGATTCGCGCTGATCGAACTGATGATCGTGGTGGCGATCGTGGGCATTCTTGCCGCGATCGCCATTCCGACGTATCAGGATTTTGTGGTGAAGTCGGAAATCGGCCGCGCCTTCTGGGAGGCCTCGGCGTACAAGGTTCCGGTGGAAGAACGCCTGCAAGACGGCCAGAACACCTTTCCGGACCCGGTCGCGTCGCTCGGCTACGTGCAATCGCAGCTGACCGCCACGCCCAACCGGTTCGCGTTCAATGCGGACGGATCGGGCAGCATTGTCGTCACGCTCGATGGTGACGTGCATCCGGCGCTCAGGGGCACCCGCCTGACGGTGGGCCGGCTGGCTGGCGGCACGTGGAACTGCGCTGTCCGGGTCGGCAGCGACGCCGTGACGGCGCAGCACCTGCCAACCGCGTGTTCGCTCGATTCCGCCGGCCAGGGGCCGGCTTTATCGAGCTGCGCCGTTTTCTTATTCGCCGATCGGCTTCAGCGACGGCTTGACGTTATCCAGCGAGAACGGCGACAGCAGGCGCACCATCTGGGCGAAGGCCTTCGGGTTGCCGGCCAGCACCTCGCCTTGCTCCATCTGGCGCGATTCGCCGTTGTAGTTGCCCACCAGGCCGCCGGCCTCTGTGATCAGCAGCATGCCCGCGGCCATGTCCCACGGCTTCAGGCCGCGTTCGAAGAAACCGTCCAGGCGGCCGCATGCCACATAGGCCAGGTCCAGCGCGGCGGCGCCCGGGCGACGCAGGCCCGCGCAGCTGCGCGTCATCAGCGCGAAGATTTCAAGGTATTCGTCCATGCCTTCGAGGTCACGGAACGGGAAGCCCGTGCCGATCAGGCAGTCGGCCAGCTTGTCGCGGCGCGTGACGCGGATGCGGCGGTTGTTCAGGAATGCGCCGGCGCCCTTGCTGGCCGTGAACAGTTCGTCGCGCGTGGGGTCGTAGACCACCGCCTGCGACGGCACGCCCTTGTGCAGCAGGCCGATGGACACTGCGTATTGCGGAAAGCCGTGGATGAAGTTGGTGGTGCCGTCCAGCGGATCGATCACCCAGGTGAATTCGTGCTGGTCGTCGCCCTCGGCCCAGGATTGGCCGGACTCTTCCGCTAGAATGGCGTGCTCGGGGTAGGCGGTGCGGATGATCTCGATGACGGCGGCCTCGGCCGCGCGATCGACTTCGGTCACGAAATCGTTGTGCTGTTTGCGCGAAACGCGGACCAGATCGACGTCGATCGACGCGCGGTTGATGATGGATCCCGCCTTGCGGGCCGCCTTGACGGCGATATTGAGCATCGGATGCATGAATCTCTCCAGGGGCCGCGCAGGACGATGATTCGCAGCAGCGGCATCCGCCGGCAATGGACGGTTGGCGCGCGAACCGCCCGGCAGTGGCCGAACAGCACAACGGATTGTAGAAGAACAAGGGGCGTCGCCTGGCTGGGCGCCGCACCGCAATTGGAAGGCGCCATTGTATAGGAACCCGGCCCGCTGTACGAGCCGACGGCGGCAAACGCCGCGGCAGGGGCATCCCAGATGACTGAAGCATTGAATTCCCAGGCTGAACGCATTCCCGTAGCGACCACTGAAAGTGTCGCATCAGGCATTTTCTCGCGCGTGCGCGTGGTGCTGGTGGAAACCAGCCACCCCGGCAACGTGGGTTCGGTGGCGCGGGCGATGAAAACCATGGGCTTTGGCGGGCAGCCCGGCAGCCTGGTGCTGGTGTCGCCGCGCGAGCCCGGCGTGCTGACGCATCCGGATGCCGTGGCGATGGCCAGCGGCGCAGATGACGTGCTGGCCGGCGCCCGTATCGTCGACGATGTGGAAAGCGCGCTGGCTGGCACGGCGTTCACGGTGGCGATGACCGCGCGACAGCGCGAATTCGGCCCGCCGCGGCTGTTGCCGCGCGCCGCCGCCGCACGGGGCCAGGCGATGCTAGCGGCCGATGGCGGGGGCATCATTGCCTTCGTATTCGGCAACGAGCGTTACGGATTGCCTAACGAGGCGGTACTGCGCTGTTCGGCCGTGACCCATATCCCCGCCAACCCCGCGTACGCGTCGCTGAACCTGGCGCAAGCGGTGCAGCTGATCGCCTACGAAATGCGGCTGGCGCTGCTGGAAGCCGAGCCGGCGCAGGCAGAGGCGTCGGACGGCATGCCGAATATCGGCTATGCTGGTGAGCCCGCCACGGCGGAACAGGTCGAATCGATGTTCGGCCATCTCCAGGCGGGGCTGGTTGCCATCGGATTTCTCGATCCGGACAACCCGCGCAAGCTGATGCCGCGTCTGCGGCGAATGTTTGCCCGCGCCGGGCTTGAGCGCGAAGAGGTCAACATCCTGCGCGGCATCGCCAAGCGCATGCTGCTGGCGCGCGACGGTGACGAAGGTGCCGCCCGGCACGGCACGCAGAAAGACGGCAACAAGGAAGGCTGAACCGTGATTTCCATCCCGGCATACGACATGCGCAGCAACGCCATCGGCCCCGCCCCCGGCCGGAGCGGCGTTCGCGCGCGTGTCGGTCAGCCGGCGCGATGTTGAAGCCGTCGCGACCCGAAAAGCCCTGATGGCCTCAGGGCCCGGCGGCAGGCGTACAAATCTCTTACACTCCCTGCTCGCACGCGCCCCGGCCGTCCCCCAAGCAATCAAGAAGCACAAGACCGGCTCCTGACCGCGCCGGCGACCGTTTGCACGTTGTGCGAACGGCGCATCGGCGCGGCAACACGACACGACGAAGATGTTCACTCGCCTGAAGGAAGATATCGATGCCATCATGCGGCGCGACCCCGCCGCACGCAGCCGCCTGGAGGTGCTGACCTGCTATCCGGGGCTGCACGCCGTGATTTTTCACCGCGTGGCCCACGCGTGCTGGGGCAGCGGATTCCACTGGCTCGGGCGCTGGATCTCGCACTGGTCGCGCTGGCTAACCGGGATAGAGATCCATCCGGCGGTCAGGCTTGGCCGCCGCGTATTCATCGATCACGGGATGGGCGTGGTGATCGGGGAAACCGCCGAAGTTGGCGACGACTGCACGATCTACCAGGGGGTGACGCTGGGCGGTACGTCGCTTTACAAGGGCCAGAAGCGCCATCCGACGCTGGGTGCCGGCGTGGTGGTCAGTGCCGGGGCCAAGGTGCTGGGCGGATTCGTGGTGGGTGATGGCGCCCGGGTGGGCTCGAATGCCGTGGTGCTCAAGCCGGTGCCGCCGGGCGCCACCGCCGTGGGCATTCCGGCCCGCATCATCATGCCCGACGCGCCACCGCAGCAGCAGGGCGCGAAGCAGGAATTCTCGGCCTACGGCATCACGCCGAACGCCGACGATCCGGTATCGCTGGCGCTCAAGAGCCTGATCGACAACGCGGCCAAGCAACATGACCGCATCGAGGCCGTGCTGGCCGCGCTAGACCGGCTCGGTGAGCATCTCGAGAACACCCCGAACGACCGCTTCGACGCGAGCGAACTGCGCAAGCTGATGAAATAGGCGTCCGGGCGACGGACTGGCACGCCGTGCGGCGCGGCACGGATCGCGGGGCGGACGGCATCGTCAGTCCACCTGCGGCAGCAACGTAAAGCCGCCGGTATCCAGCTGCAGCACGGCCGCGCGCGGGTGGCGGCCATCGAGATCCCAGTCGGTCAGCACCCAGCGGTCGCCCCGTGCGTGCGCGTGGCGGGCCGGCCGGTGCGTGTGGCCGTGGATCAGGGTAGGGGCGCCGCTGGAAGCCAGCAGCGCATCTACGGCAGCGGGGGCGGCATCGCCATAGTCGGGCCGCGCGGCGCCTTCCGGCTGGCCAGACCGGCCCGCCTCGCTGTCGGCGCGCAGCCGGCGCGCGATCTTCAGCCGGGTGGACATCGGCAGGGCCAGAAACAGCCGCTGCACCCAGCCCTTGCGGGTCCAGTTGCGGAAGCGAATGTAGCGCGGGTCGTCGGTGCAGAGCATGTCGCCGTGGCTCAGCACCACGCGTTGCCCGGCGCAATGGATAACCGAAGGGTCCGGCAGCAGCGTGCCGCCTGCCGCGTCGGCAAAGCGCCGGCCAATCAGGAAATCGCGATTGCCGTGCATCAGGTAGACCGGCACGCCGGCGTCGGCCAGCCGGCGCAGGGCCGCCGCCACGTCGGCCGCGAACGGTGTCTCGGTCTCCTCGTCGCCCACCCAGAACTCGAAGAAATCACCCAGGATGAACAGCGAGCCCGCCTGACGGGAAGCCTGGTCCAGCACGCGCTGGAAGGCGGCCAGCGTGCGCGGCATGCCGGGGGTCAGATGCAGGTCGGAAATGAACCACGCCGGCGCCTGCACCTCGATCGGTGCGGCCGCCGGCGTGCGGTGGGATGCGGTCATGCGTGTCGGAGGGGTGTGTTCACCGCGAGCGGCATGCCGCCATCGAAAGGAACGTTGCCGTCGGGTTATTCGACGATGGTGGCCTTCTGGATCACCACGTCCTCCATCGGCACGTCCTGGTGGAAGCCCGAGGTGCCCGTGCGCACGCCCTTGATGGCGTCCACGACGTCGGTGCCTTCCACGACCTTGCCGAACACGGCATAGCCGAATCCTTGCGGCGTGGGCGAGCTGAAGTTCAGGAAGTCGTTGTCCACCACGTTGATGAAGAACTGGGCCGTGGCCGAATGCGGCGCGTTCGTGCGGGCCATGGCAACCGTGTAGCGGTCGTTCTTCAGGCCATTGCCGGCCTCGTTCTCGATCGGGGCATCGGTGTCCTTCTGCTTCATGCCGGGCTCGAAGCCGCCGCCCTGGATCATGAAGTTCTTGATCACGCGATGGAAGACCGTGTTGTCATAGTGGCCCTTGCGCACGTACGACAGGAAGTTCTCCACCGTCTTGGGGGCCTTTTCGGCGTCCAGTTCGATCGTGATGACGCCTTGCGTCGTTTGGAGTTGTACCTTGCTCATGGGTTACCTCTGTTCGGTGACGGTTATGGCCGCGCGCGATGCGCGCGGTATTACTTGGTGACGACGGTGGCGGACTCGATCGTGATCGGCGCGGCCGGCACGTTGCGCATGGCGCCGTAAGCCGTGGTCGGGGTGGTCTTGATCTTGTCGATCGTGTCCATGCCTTCCACCACCTTGCCGAATACGGCATATCCGTTGCCATCGGGCTGCGGGTAGTCGAGGTTCGGATTATCCACCACATTGACGAAGAACTGCGCGGTTGCGGAATTCGGATTCGACGTGCGCGCCATGGCCACCGTGCCGGCCTTGTTCTTCAGGCCATTCTGCGCTTCCAGCGGAATCGGTGCGCGGGTGGGCTTTTCCTTCATGTCGCGGTCGAAGCCACCGCCCTGCACCATGAAGCCGTTGATCACGCGGTGGAAGATGGTGCCGTTGTAGAAGCCGCTCTTCACATATTCCATGAAGTTCGCGACCGTCTTCGGGGCCGCGTCGGGATACACCTCGATGGTGAACTTGCCGGCGCTGGTGACGAATTGCACACGCTCGGTCTTCTGGGCGGCGGCCGGGCTGGCACCCTGGGCCAGGGCGGCGAGCGGGGACAGTGCGGCGGTGGCGGCCACCAGGCCAGCCAGGACGATGCGGCGGGAAAGGGTCATCTCTGGAACTCCGTCTTGCGATGCAGGTGAGCGGTTCGGGCAGGAGCCGGCGAAGATGACGCCGGCATTGCACGGGTGTCTAGCGGGCCGCCGGCGCGCTGGCCGGTGCCTTGCGCGAACGTGGGGCTGCGGCCGGCGAAGAAGCCGGCGCCGGGGCTGCCGCAGGGGTCGCGCCCAGTTGGCGCAGGCCCGCAGCGGCGCGCGCGTCGGCCGGGTTGCGCCGTACGGCGTCGCCATAGGCCTTTTCGGCCAGGCGGCGGTAGACGTCGCCCAGGTTGCTGTAGGCGATGGCGTAGTCGGGCTTGGCGTCGATGGCCAGCAGCAGTTCGGCCTCGGCACGCTTCAGGTCGCCGCGTTTGGCGTAGAGCAGGGCCAGGTTGTTGTGCGGTTCGGGCAGTTCGGGGAAGTCCTGTGCCATTTCGGCAAAGGCCTGGATGGCCTGGTCGTCATGGCCCGCCTGCGCCATGGCCCATGCGCGCTGGAAGCGGGCCTGGGCGTTGCGCGGGTTGGTGGCCAGCACCTTGTCGAAGCCCTTGATGGCCTCGTCGTAGCGTTTGTCGTTGACGGCCTTCTGCGCAGGGACCATGCCGGGGTCCGTGGACACCACGCCGCTGGGCGGGGCCGGCGGGGCGGGCAGGGATACGGGCCCGTTCTGCGCCAGGGCCGGGGCCGCCGCCAGGGCTGCCGCCATCGCCAGCGTGCCGACGGCGGCACGGAGGGCGGACAGGCCGGCGCCGCGGCGGGCCGTTGCAAGGATGGTGGAAGGCAGAAGCAGGCTCATGTAAGGGCGGTCCGTTATACTCCGCGGCATTCTAGCAAAGCGGCACGGCGTGCAGGACCCGGCGCAATGCCGAGACCCGCCCGAGGCCGGCCCGACAACCTTCCGGTAAGATATGGGGCCCGTGCGCCATGGCGCGCACCGCATCGTCACCCAATCACATCGCTCCATGCAGCAACTGAACATCTACAACACGCTCGCGCGTGAGAAGCAGCCTTTCGTGCCTATCGAACCGGGCAAGGTCCGCATGTACGTGTGCGGCATGACCGTGTACGACTACTGCCACGTGGGCCACGCACGCGTGATGGTGGTGTTCGACATGGTGCATCGCTGGCTGCGTGCCGCGGGCTACGATGTGACGTACGTGCAGAACATCACCGATATCGACGACAAGATCATCCGTCGCGCCGCCGAGAATGGCGAGACCATCGGCCAACTGACCACGCGCTTCATCCAGTACATGCATGAGGACGCCGCCGCGCTGGGCGTGATCCGGCCCGATTATGAGCCGCGCGCCACGGAATTCGTGCCGCAGATGCTCAATATCATCGAAAAGCTCGAAGCCAGGGGCCTGGCGTACCAGGCCGCCGACGGCGACGTGAACTATTCGGTGCGCAAGTTCCCGGGCTACGGCAAGCTGTCCGGCAAGTCGCTGGAAGACCTGCGCGCGGGTGAGCGCGTCAGCGCCAACGACGCCAAGCAGGACCCGCTGGACTTCGTGCTGTGGAAATCGGCCAAGGAAAGCGAGCCGCCCGAGAGCAAGTGGGATTCGAAGTGGGGCAGCGGCCGCCCGGGCTGGCACATTGAGTGCTCCGCCATGAGCTGCACGCTGCTGGGCGAGCACTTCGACATCCATGGTGGGGGCGCCGACCTGCAGTTCCCGCACCATGAGAACGAGATCGCGCAGTCGGAAGGCGCCAGCGGCAAGCCGTTTGTGAACATGTGGATGCACAACGGCTTCGTGCGTATCAATGACGAGAAGATGTCGAAATCGCTAGGCAATTTCTTCACGATCCGCGAAGTCCTGAAGCAGTACGACCCCGAGGTCGTGCGCTTCTTCATCCTGCGCGCGCACTACCGCAGCCCGCTGAACTACAGCGACGCCCACCTGGACGACGCCCGCCATGCGCTGACGCGCCTGTACACGGCGCTCAAGGAAACGCAGCCCGGCGGTTGCGCCGTGGATTGGGCCGAGCCGCACGCGGGGCGTTTTGCCGACGCCATGAACGACGACTTCAACACGCCGATCGCCATGTCGGTGCTGTTCGACCTGGCCAGCGAGGTCAATCGCACGGGCTCGACCCAGGCCGCCCACCAGCTCAAGGCGCTGGCCGGCACCCTGGGCCTGCTGGAGCGCGACCCGCATACCTTCCTGCAGGGTGGGGCGGTAGCCGCCGATGGCCTGAGTGCCGAGCAGATCGACGCGCAGATCGCCGCGCGCCGTACGGCCAAGGCCGCGCGCAATTTCGCCGAGGCGGATCGCATCCGCGCGGAACTGCTGGCTGCCGGCGTGGTGCTCGAAGACAAGCCAGGCGGCGCCACCGAGTGGAGGCGTGCTTGAACGCTGCCGCGCGCAAGCCGAAGGCCGCTGCCGTGGCGCCCAGGCCCGCCGGCAAGACTGCGGCCAGGCAGGCGCCCAAGGTACCGGCGAAGGCACCCGCCGCGGCCAAGGCCGCCGGCAAGTCGCGCAAGCCAGACCTGCCCGAGGCGCAGGCCGTTCCGCTGCCGGTGGAAACAGTGGTCGACGCCGTGCGGCCGGCCTATTGGGACGAAGCCTGCGCGGACCTGATGAAGCGCGACCGTATCCTGCGCAAGATGATTCCCACGTACGGGCCCGCGCACCTGGTGTCGCGCGACGATCCGTTCATTACGCTGGCCCGCTCGATCGTCGGCCAGCAGATTTCGGTCAAGGCTGCCCAGTCTGTCTGGGAGCGCCTGGTGACGCTGTGCCCGCGCTTGACGCCGGCCCAGTTCCTGAAGGCCGGTACGGAGCAACTGGCCGGCTGTGGCCTGTCGAAGCGCAAGGCCGAGTACATTACCGACCTGGCCGAGCATTTCAAGGCCGGCACGGTCCATGTCAAGGAATGGGCCGGCATGGACGACGAGGCGGTGATCGCCGAACTGACCCAGATCCGCGGCATCGGCCGCTGGACGGCCGAGATGTTCCTGATGTTCAATCTGATGCGTCCCAATGTGCTGCCGCTCGATGACGTCGGGCTGATCAATGCGATCTCGACCAATTACTTCAGTGGCGAACCCGTCACGCGAAGTGAAGCGCGCGAGGTGGCAGCCAACTGGGAGCCGTGGCGCACGGTGGCCACCTGGTATATGTGGCGCAGTCTGGACCCGCTGCCAGTGACGTATTAGTTACTGGATCGGGCAGCTTGCAGTAGTGACGGCGTTGATTCTTGCCAAAAATGTATAAGAATCAACATATTGGGCGGCGGATTTCTGGATTTTTTCCGGTAGAATGCGCCCCTTCACAGACAGGTCCGCGTTTTTATGAAAACCACCTTCCTGGATTTTGAGCAGCCGATTGCCGAGCTCGAGGCAAAGATCGAAGAACTGCGTTTTGTGCAGGACGATTCGGCTGTCGATATTTCCGAAGAGATTTCGCGGCTGGCCGGCAAGAGCCAGCAGCTGACCAAGGATATCTATGCCAACCTGACCCCGTGGCAGGTTGCGCAGATCGCGCGTCACCCCCAGCGACCGTACACGCTGGACTACGTGCGCGAGATCTTCACCGACTTCCATGAACTGCACGGCGACCGGTCTTTTGCCGACGATCTGTCGGTCGTGGGCGGCCTGGCGCGCTTCAATGGCCAGGCCTGCATGGTCATCGGCCACCAGAAGGGTCGCGACACGAAGGAACGCGCGCTGCGCAACTTCGGCATGTCGAAGCCCGAGGGCTACCGCAAGGCCAAGCGCCTGATGGAACTGGCCGACAAGTTCGGCCTGCCGATCTTCACGTTTGTCGACACGCCGGGCGCGTTCCCGGGCATCGACGCCGAGGAGCGCGGCCAGTCGGAAGCCATCGGCCATAACCTCTATGTGATGGCCGGCCTCAAGGTGCCGCTGATCGCCACGATCATCGGCGAAGGCGGTTCGGGCGGTGCGCTGGCGATTGCCGTGGGCGACGTCGTGCAGATGCTGCAGTTCGCCACGTACGCCGTGATCTCGCCGGAAGGCTGCGCGTCGATCCTGTGGAAGACCGCCGAGAAGGCGCCTGAAGCCGCCGAGGCGCTGGGCCTGACCGCGCATCGCCTGAAGGCGCTGGGCCTGATCGACAAGATCATCAACGAGCCGCTGGGCGGTGCGCATCGCGATCCGAAGGGCATGGCGACGATGCTCAAGCGCACGCTGGCCGAATCGCTGCGCCAGTTCCAGGGCATGAGCGTCAAGGAACTGCAGGCTCGCCGCCACGAGCGCCTGATGGCCTATGGCAAATTCAAGGAAACCGGCGCCCAGGAGTGATGTGAGCGCCGAAGACGCGACGCGCCTCGTCGCGCGTCTGACCGACAAGGTCGCACAGGCTGTCCAGGCCAGTGCGGCCTTTGTTGTTTCTGAGGCCGAGTGGCCCTTCACCGTTGCCGTGGCGTTGTCCGGTGGCCGCGATTCGGTGGCGCTGCTGCACGCGGCACGCGCTGCGCTGGCTGAGGCATGGCCGCTGGCGCGCGTGGTGGCGCTGCACGTGCATCACGGCCTGCAGGCCCAGGCCGACGACTGGGACCGTTTCTGTGCCGCGCTTTGCACCGACCTGCGGGTGACGCTGGCCAGTACGCGCGTGACCGTTCAGCCTGCGGCCGGCGAGGGCATCGAGGCTGCCGCACGGCGTGCGCGGCACGCGGCACTGGGCCGGATGTGTCGCGAGCAGGGCGCCCGGCTGCTGCTGTTCGCCCATCATCGCGACGACCAGGTGGAAACGGTGCTGCTGCGGCTGTTTCGGGGCGCCGGCGTCGCCGGCATGGCTGGCATGCCCGCCAGCCGGCCGCTCGACGCGCTAGGTGAATCCGATGGCGAGGTCTGGCTGCTGCGGCCCTGGCTGGATGTGCCCCGCGCCGACATCGATGCCTACTGCGCGGCGCACGGCCTGCGCTGGATCGATGATCCGTCGAACACCGACACGCGCTTTGCGCGCAATGCCCTGCGCGCCCAGTTGCCGGCGCTGCTGCAGGCGTTTCCTGGCCTGTACGACAACGTCACCCAGGCGGCTGCGCATTTTGCGCAGGCGGCCGGCATGCTCGACGCTCTGGCCGCACAGTCCCTGGCCAGGCTCGTCTGCAGCGGCCGTGACGCCGATACCCTTTCCGAACTGGACCTCGCGGGCCTGCGGGCCTTGCCGCCCGAGCATGCCGATGCGGTGCTGCGGCTCTGGCTGCGCGACCTCGGCGCCCAGCCGCCATCGACGGCGCGCCTGGCCGCCATGCGCACCCAGCTGATCGAACATGAAGGCGGCGAGCCGGCTATCGCGCACGATGGCCTGGTGCTGCGCCGTTTTCGAAGCCGCGTACTGGCCTGCCATGCCGTGCCGGCCGGCGTGCCGGCGCCGTTCGCGTTCGAATGGCGCGGCGAGGCACGGATCGTGGTGCCGGCCTGGCGCGGCGAACTGCGCTTTGACCGGGATGACACCTTCGGCGTGCCGGAGGCCGTGCTGCGGGCGCCGCTGCGGCTGGCGGCCAGGGCAGGGGGCGAACGCATCGTGTTGCGCCCGGGCGGACCGGCACGGGCGCTGAAGCAGGCGTATCAGGAGGCAGATGTCCCCGCCTGGCGACGCGCCCATCTGCCGCTGCTTTGGAGCCGCGACACGCTGGTGCTGGCGGCAGGGCTGGGCATGCATCGCCGCTGGCCAGCGGATGCACCCCACGCGCCGCGCTGGCGTGTCGCGTGGATATCCCTGCCGGATCTGGCGGATCTGGCTGATTAGACGGGCGCCTGGCCGATAAATGGGGACAGATATAATTCCGCATGTGAATTTTCCTCACATAAAAATCACGTCAAATGAATGACGTTTTTGCGGGATTTTCGCCCGTTCGGCCTTTACGCTTAGCCACTCTTCGTGTAATTTCATCGGCTTTGCACAATCGCTGGCGTCGACAAGAAGATGGCTCTCATCGTTCACAAATACGGCGGCACTTCTATGGGTTCCACGGAACGCATCAAGAATGTCGCCAAGCGCGTGGCCAAGTGGCACCGCGCAGGTCACCGCGTTGTCGTGGTGCCTTCGGCCATGTCGGGCGAGACCAATCGCCTGCTTGGCCTTGCCAAGGAAATCTCCGCGCAGCCGGACCCGCGTGAACTGGACATGCTGGCCTCCACGGGCGAGCAGGCCAGCGTGGCGCTGCTGGCCATCGCGCTGCACGGCGAAGGCATCGACGCGGTCAGCTATACCGGCTGGCAAGTGCCGGTGAAGACCGATTCGGCCTTCACCAAGGCACGTATCGAGTCGATCGATGACGAGCGCATCCTCGGCGACCTGGATTCCGGCAAGGTGGTGGTCGTTACCGGCTTCCAGGGCATCGATACCGAAGGCAACATCACGACGCTGGGTCGCGGTGGCTCGGATACCTCGGCCGTGGCCATCGCCGCCGCCATCGAGGCGGACGAGTGCCTGATCTATACCGACGTGGACGGCGTGTACACGACCGATCCGCGCGTGGTCGAGGACGCCCGCCGGCTGGATCAGATCACGTTCGAGGAAATGCTGGAAATGGCCAGCCTGGGCTCGAAGGTGCTGCAGATCCGCTCGGTGGAATTCGCCGGCAAATACCGCGTGAAGACCCGCGTGCTGTCGTCGCTGACCGACCCCCTGATGCCGCTCGAACAGGAAATGCATTCGGGCACGCTGATTACTTTTGAGGAAGAGTCTGAAATGGAAGCAGCCGTCATCTCCGGCATTGCCTTTGCCCGTGACGAGGCCAAGATCACCGTGCTGGGCGTGCCGGACAAGCCGGGCATCGCCTACCAGATCCTGGGCCCGATCGCCGACGCCAACATCGACGTCGACATGATCATCCAGAACCAGTCCGTGGACGGCAAGACCGACTTCACGTTCACCGTGCCGCGCGGCGACTACCAGCGCGCGCTGACCATCCTGAACGACAGCGTGAAGGCCCATATCGGCGCCGCCAGCGTGTCGGGCGACCCGAAGGTGTCGAAGGTGTCGGTGGTGGGCGTGGGCATGCGCTCGCACGTGGGCATCGCCAGCAAGATGTTCCGCACGCTGTCCGAAGAGGGCATCAACATCCAGATGATCTCCACGTCGGAAATCAAGATCTCGGTGCTGATCGACGAGAAGTACATGGAGCTCGCCGTGCGCGCGCTGCACAAGGTGTTCGAGCTGGATCAGGCGTGATCCGCTTGTGAATATTCTGGCGCGGCAGGATTGCTGCGATATTTGTCACGGGTCGCGAGAAATTCGTTGACCAGTTGAGACTGCCTAGCTAGAATACGCGCTCTGTTGTGCAGCCTCCCTTGCACAACAAAAGTTTGGGAGACGTGGCCGAGAGGTCGAAGGCACTCCCCTGCTAAGGGAGCATCCGGGCCAAAACCTGGATCGAGGGTTCGAATCCCTCCGTCTCCGCCACTACATCTGTATTGGCGGCGAACCCCGGAAGATCGCGGTCTTCCGGGGTTTTGTTTTTTGGAGCGGGGTTCAGGCGGTACACTATGCCGCGCAGGTGTTACACCGGTACCTGTGAGAACCCGAATGGCGACCAACATCCAGCGACGCGGCACTGTCTTCTACTTCCGCCGCAAAATCCCCCTAGACCTTATCGAGCAGCACTCCGGCAAGCGCGAGATTATCCGCAGCTTGGGCACCCGCGACCGGGCCGAAGCCGAGCGCCTAGCGCGCAAGGTGTCTGTTGAGCTTGATGACGCATGGCAAGTCATGAGGGCAGAGTCCGGTCCGGCCCCGTGGCCCGACGATACCGACTTCCTTGAAGTGGGAGGGAAGTTGATCCCGTTCCGTACAGGCCCGGCTCCTGCACCCCGGCGAGCCACGCGAGCAGAGATTGAGGCGGCTGAACTGGCTGATCAAGAAGCCTCCGGGCTGCACATCGCGGACGAGTACGCTGAGGAAGCTGCCGAGGAAGAAGCGGACAAGCTGATGCGCGTTATCGGCATCGTGGAGCGTCGCAGGGCACAGGCAGGGCAAGGCCCCATCCCTCCCGCCGTGAAGGCCGCCATAGCCCCGCAGAGAGCGTCTACAGGCCAGCCGGCCAAGCCCAAGCCCGCCGCCTCCGAACAGACACTCGAATCCATCATCCCACTGTGGCAGCGCGACAGGCAACCCACGGCCAAGACGGTCGATGCAGTAACCCGCGCAGTACGCGAAGCCAAAGACCCGGACATCCACACCATTACGCGGCAGGCCATCATCGCCATGCGTGACCGCTGGATTGCGGCGGGAAACAGTGTCGCCACCACGAACAAGAAGATCGGCTTCGTCCGTCTGCTGTTGGGCATCGCCAAGAGCCGGGGCCTGATCGAGAACAACTACGCCGAGGGCGCAGAGCTACCGCCGCCGAAGCGGGCTGTCGAACTGCGGAAGCCCTACAGTCCTGAGCAGGCCGAGGCCGTCATGGCTGCCACTGAGGGCGCGAGAGAATCCGACCCCGCAATGTACTGGCTGCCCCGGCTGGCCCGCTGGACGGGTGCCCGGCTCAATGAACTCCACCAGCTACGCAAGGACGACGTACAGGCCCGCGAGGGTGTGCCCGGCCTGATGATTACCGACGACGGTGAGCATGACGAGGGCGTGGCCCTTCGCCTCAAGAACGAGGGCAGCCGTCGATGGGTACCGTTGGCTGAGCCGGTACGCGACTTCGCGGAGTGGGTTGGCACCCGCTCGGACGGACCTCTGTTCCCATCGAAGGCCGACAAGCATGGCATCGTGTCCGCTGCCTTCTCGAAGCGATACGGGCGACTGCTGCGCAAAACCCTGAAGATCGAAGACAAGCGCATCACCTTCCATTCGTGGCGGCATGGGTTTGCCGACATGTGCCGGGCTGCTGGTATAGCCCCGGACGTGCGCATGGCCCTCATGGGGCATACAGAGGGCGGGGTGTCGGGGACGTATGGAGCGGGCGATGGGCTGCCTGCGCGCAGGCTCATCGAAGCCGTCGAGTTGCTATCACTTGCTAATACTCTTTCTCCCTAAAATCTCGTAGGTTTCGCGCTTGAGCCAAACGAGGTCAGAGTACCTTTTGCGCAAATGCGTAAGTACACATAGGGACAGCACCACGTCGCCACCCTCAAGCTGCGCCGCCCGAATGCGGCGTATCTGAGCACGAATGCGAACGCGTGCAGCGATGATTTCATCGTTGAGTCGAGCCACGCGCTCCGAAACTCGTGCCTGCATTTCGCCCACCCGCCACCAATCTGGTAGCTCCAATGTCGCTCCTTCTGAACCCGGTGCGTCTGTTCAGAATAGGCGCATTTCGGTCAGCATGGGCCACATCTACTCCGGCGATGTTTGAGCCAAAACAGTTCAGCAAAAAAATGCCCGCGTTGCCGGGGTGGAAACGCGGGCGGTAGCGGGCTAGCGTCTAGATCACCAGCCTTGAGCTACATCATTACCCATCCCGTTGGTAGGGTCAATCAGGTTATGCCGTCTGTTGGGTGGCTACAAAACTCGACATTGTGTCATCACGGGGTAATTGGAGTGCCGGCCCAATTTTGATTCGCATTTCTGCGGGGCTGCGCACGCCCTCGCCGCCGCTTTTTCCCCCTGCGGCCCGTCCCGCCGAGCAGGCAAAAAAATACCCGCTTGGGCCGGGTGGCACTGCGGGTTCAAGTCGGATCGGGAATGATGCCGACTTGCAAGTATCAGTGATAAGCCCGGCACCTGACATAGAGGATTGTATGTAGGCAAGGCCCGGCAGTGGCGGTAATCAATCGTCCGTTTCCCTTCCACGCAACAGCCGGCCCGGAAGCTGGTAAGAAAGTCCTTGTAAACGAATTGATTACCGCCTAAGATTGTTTCCACGTTTGATTACCAATCGGGAGCAGTCATGGGTCGCACCTTCCTCTATGCCCGCGTATCCACCGCAGAGCAGACCACGGACAACCAGCTACTTGAAGCCAAGCAGGCCGGGTTCACCATCCAGCCCCGGCACATCATTACCGAGACGGTATCGGGCAGCGTGCCCGCCGCAGAGCGTCCCGGCTTTGGCAAGCTGCTGGACAAGCTGGACGAAGGGGACACGCTGGTAGTGACGAAGCTAGACCGTCTCGGGCGCAATACTGGAGACGTGCTGGCTACCGTCGATAGACTGGCTTCCATTGGCGTGCATGTGCATTGCTTGGCCCTCAAGGGCGTAGACCTGACCAGCGCATCCGGCAAGCTGCACATGACGGTGCTGGCTGCCGTGGCGCAGTTCGAGCGGGACTTGCTGATAGAGCGGACACATGCCGGGCTGGCCCGTGCAAAGGCCGAGGGCAAGAAGCTAGGCCGGCGCGATTCCCTGACCGATGAGCAGAAGGCCGAGATACGCGCCAAGCTGGCGGAGGGCGCGACTGCGCGGGGGCTGGCGAAGGACTACGGAGTGTCGCACCCGACCATTCTCAAGCTGGCACAGGTCACGGCCTAGCCCGTCCTTGTCGCAATCGCACAGGCCGCCTCCGGGCGGTCTTTTCATTTCGTCCTCCTAGCTGGACAAACAAGCGACGTTTCATTTCGGTCTACTAGTCGAGCAAACAACGCCCGGCTGGCGAACGGCACATCGCCAATTTCGGTTGCCTAACCGGACGAACACAGCCCTGCTACTTGCTCGCCCCTGAGCCGGACGGGTACCCATGCCCGTAAAGCAGTGCGTCCAGGCGCGCTGTACCCGTAGGGCGCAGTCCGTCGAGGCTGCATAAGCCCATCCCGGCGAAAGTTGAGATCGCCCCTCACTTCGCCTCCCCGCAAACCCGCATGGTTGAGCCATTTCCATCGTTTTCCCCGAATACATACAAGGGGAGGACGGCGCTTGCCCATGCTCTGAAGGAGAACCACATGAGCATCAACGTCGAATCCCTCGCAGCATGGTCTATCAGCGTCACCAAGGCTGGGAAGCTGAGGAAGGTAACGGAGTACATCGACATGATGACCGGTGAGATTATCCCCGCCGATACTGTCCAGATTCCCGTCCTCGACCTGAGAGGGAAGCAGGCGCAGAAGGACATGGTATTGGGGAAGCTGCGCCCGGAAGTGCGGGCCTTTGCGTACTTCGTCCTTGGCTATGCGAACAAGCGACGCGGAATCACTCCCGGTATCAATACGCTGTGCCACTGGTACGCCGACCTGACCGGGAAGCGTGCCGACAACATCCGGCGATGCATCCCGAAGCTGGAAGCCGCAGGCGTCCTCGCCAATGAGAACCTGCTAGGCCCACTGTTCCAGCGCACCGGGGGCAGTGCCCGTGCCCATCTTGGCGAGGAAGCCGCAGCGAATGCACGGTACATGATGCAGAAGGCCGCCCGGAGCTTCCGCATTGAGGACAAGGCCCGGCCCGCATGGCTGGCCGATTCAGAGCCTACCGGCAACCTGATGACGCACGAGATTTACTGCGACCTGATGCAGCGTATCAGCAGCGGCGATCCCGTGACGTTGCACTGACCATGCCCAAGCCCGGACAGAAGTATGGCCCGGCCCATGATCCGCGATTCACCCTCCACGGCAGGCAGCCCCGAGGCGGCAAGCTGGACGGTCGCCAGTACCGCCTATGCCTGTCTGATCCGGCCTACGCTGCCGCACTGCGGCCCCGTGTCACTGATCCGTCTCGATGGGCTGCATTTCTCGCTGGCCGAGTGCAGTACGCGGGCAGGCCGTGCCATCGGTGCGGCAGTACGTCGCGGCGTGTCCGCGATGCCGGCTGCTATGCCTGTTTGCTGTCCACCAATCGCGGCGACTGGCAGAAGCTACGGGCCGGCGTCATGCCTCTCGCAGAACGTACAAGAGCGGGCCTAGAAGCCATCAGAGAGCAGCAGCGGAGGGAGGCGGCAGGTGAGTACGCCGAGGCGGTCTATGGCCCCTTTACGGCCCGCAGCTACCCCACCGGACGCCTTGCTCTAGTAGCCCCGTCCCTGAGCATCAACCAGCACGACCTAGCGAGCCTCCCGGCCTCGCAAATCGTATCCCTGTGCCGACGATACCCCGACCTGCGCGACGTGCTTGCGTGGGCTGGTTGGAGCGTGCCGGCTTAATCAATCCCAAGGAGAAGCACCATGAGCCGTACCCTTGTTCACCCGCTGGAGAACAACGCCACCGAGCGTGCGTACTTCACGGATACGCTGCCCCGTACATCAACGTCGGCGGTAGCGGCATACCGTCGTGCTGTAGAGGCATTGACGGGCAGCCTGCCCACATGGGCGCAACGCCAGCGCACCGGGCGCAAGCCCCGCTCCCTGCCCAAGTACGGAGGCGACCCGAGGGCAGCGCGATGAAGGCGTCGCAAGCAGAGCGCACGCCGCCCGTGACAAAGCCTGTTCCGATGAAGCACGCCGCATTCAAGCACCCGCTTGTAATCGAGGCATGGGCCATCGTTGAGAGGCGAGAAGCCGTAAAGCAGCGCGGACGTGCAGCAGCACGGAAGCGCAACAAGACGCAGAAGGCCGACCGGCGCAAGGCCGAGAGGGCCGTGCGTAACCACCACTGATTCACCAACCATTCCCTAAGGAGTACCAGCATGTCCCAAGACCAATCCGGCCTGTCCTTTACCACTCTGTCCGGCGTATCCGTCCATGACGACCCCCGAGGCTATCTCGCAGCCCACGGCCTGACCCCGGACAAAGACCCGACCCCCGGCCAAGCACTCGGACTCGTTCGAGCGATGGTCAATGCGATGGGTATGGATCGCAACGATCAGTACCGCAGCATCGGATCGACCATCCATTTCAGCGACCCGCAACTGCCGCCCCACCGCAGCACTATCAAGGCGGCCTACGCCCCGATCCGCCGCAAGTAATCAACCCGTTTCAAGGAGGTACAGACCATGACCATCAAGCAAACACCCCGCCGCGCCGATGACATCGAGGCGAGCATCCAGCGCCTCTCCGGCATCATTAACAACCTGCGCCCGCTGGCCGAGCAGTACGAGAAGCTGAAGGCCGCTGCCAAGGGCATCAAGGAAGCCGAACAGGAAGTGCAGGCGCTGCGCCGAACTGGCCGAGTCCCAGGCGTACTACCTCCGTGCAGAGGTGGACAGCCTGCGCGTGCTGCGTGTCGCCAAGACCGACGAGCGGCAAGAGGGCATACTGGCGACCACCTATGTCGAGATTGAGCAGGCCGGGTACTCGCAGAATCATGGCTGCCTCGTCCCGCAGGTGCGCCGTGTCCCGCTGCATACTTTGAGCGGCGCAGAAGCGATTGCCGTTGCCGAATCGGGCAAGCTGCCCGCCTATGTCCTCAAGCTGGCAGCTACCCCGGCTGAAGCCCTGAAGGAGTGGGCGGCTGGCTACCGTCGCGGCTACCTGATCGGCTGATGGACAACCGACAAGAGGCCCGGCACGGTTCCGCCGTGCTGGAGGCCATCGCAAAACACGAGGCAGCCCGTGCAGCGTTCGATGGAAGCGGGGACTGTCCCGCCGTTGTTCGCATTGTCCTACGTGCGAATCTGGAACAGGCCCGTACTGCGGAGGCTGGCGCCCGACGGACAGCCGTTGAGGCGGGATGGACAGCGGGGAAGTTCGGAAAGGCCCCGAACCTGAGCCGGGCGGTAGGGGTGCATGTGTCAGGATTACTTGCTGACGCCCGGCAGAGCTACGTCTGATAACCCTTTCGGGGGGTGTTTGACCGTCCAGCAGAGCCGGGTAGTGGGATAAACTTCTGAGCCGTTTACAAGTATTCAAATCGACCAGCATTAATTCGGGAGAAAGCTGTGGCGGGGGTTCTTGGGGTCTTTGGCTTTATTGCATTCTTGGCGTTTGCCGTTGCTCAGTTGGCAGCCGGATACCAAGGCATTGCGGCTGGGCTAGGCACGGGCTGGGCAGTTGCGGCGATGTTTGCTGCCATTGCATTTAGGTTTACGCTTCCTGTCACCATTGGCGCATTCTTTGGCGCAATGAATGTCTGGGGCTGGCATTGGGCGGTAGCTGCTGTATTCGCTGCCCCCGGCCTGCTTGCAGTAATTCCCGGCGTGCTCGGTTCGATCTTTGCCGTTGTGAAGCGACGCTAATGCCCGTTGCCATCATCTACGGAGCGTCCGCTCTCCTGCTCATTGCGGTTGCACCGCTGCCATATGGCTTCTACGTCTTGTTGCGTCTAGTTGCAACTTGCGTATTCGCTTGGGCCGCATATGTTGCGGTGCAGCGCAGGCAGAGCATCTTGCCTTGGGTCTATGGGCTGCTGGCGCTGGTCTTCAACCCCTTCGTGAAGGTGTTCTTTCCCAAAGACCTTTGGATGGTCGTTGATCTTGCGGCAGCCGCCTTGCTGATCTTTTCGCGCAACGCAATCCGCTCCGAAGTGTAGGACAAGAGCCGCGTGAGTGTAGCGGCTTGCCTGTGCGCTTGTGGGAAGAAGTAGTACACTTGTGGCTGGCGTGCGGTGTATGTACCCGCCCTGAAACCCGCATAAATACTAGGAACGACCGAATCCCTCCGTCTCCGCCACTACATCTGTATTGGCGGCGAACCCCGGAAGATCGCGGTCTTCCGGGGTTTTGTTTTTTGGAGCGGGGTTCAGGCGGTACACTATGCCGCGCAGGTGTTACAGTGCGCGGGCAACAACTTCTCTCAGGCGCATCACCTCTTCCATTGCCGCCGTGACAAGGGGACTCCACGCGGCGTATCCTTCTTCGTCTCAAAGATCCAGATCATCACGTCGAACGTCTCTTCACGGCCGGTCTCTGCCCTGCAATATCGTCAGGACTCGCTGAGCGCCGCATTGCCCGTCATCCAGGTGTCCGGATGCAACGTCTAGCCCTTATCGCCACGCATCTTCGTCATGGCGGCAGGGGCGCCGAGCAGGAACATGTCCACCTTTTGCCTGATGAGGGCGTCCATGTCCGCCGGTACCTTCAGCCCATAGACCCATTTGCGCACGCCGATATAGAAGATGGCAGCGTGCAGGCTCCAGATCATCTCGATCTCGGCATCGGTTTCAGCGGCGGTGCGCGGCGCGGAGATGTCGAAGGCCTCCCGGACTTCGGCCAATACCGGCAGGAATACCTTGGTGCGCAGCTTGCTGAGGTACTTGTTATTGATGCCTTCGTGAGTCAGGCCGGCGAAGATAAAGAGCCGGATCCATTCCTCGCGCAGGATCACCGACGAATAGTCCAGATAGAAGGCGTACAGCCGCTCGGTCAGTGGCAGGGAGCGGTCCGTGATTTGGCGATCCCAGTCCGGACGCCATTGGAAAACCTCGTTGTAGACACGCTCGATCAGCGCGTCCTTGCTGGCGAAATACCGATAGAGAAGGGGCTGTGTGACGCCGATCTGCTTGGCAAGCTCACGTGTGCTGCCGCCGAAGCCATTCCGCGTGAAGTGTTCGATGGCCTTCTCGACAATCTGCTGCTCCCGCTCCTCAGGCAGCAGGCGCCGCGTGGATTTTGCGACGTCTTCGGTGGCGCTTCGTTCCATGGCTGTCTCTCTCGGGCCTGCTGTTCGGGTAATGGCCCGATTCTACCAATCACCCGATCAATAAGAAAAGGCGACGCGCCAGCGCGCTGGCTGCCGCCTCGAAGCGAGGTCGGCAGCCAAGCGTCAGTGGCCGGACTTGGCCGTGATACCGAGTTCGCAGTCCACGCGCTGGTTCTGGTAGGCGTTGCGTTCCCACGCGCCGCGCACTGAGCGATCGGTCACCGAGAACACGTAGATGCCTGCAAACGCCACCAGCATCGAGAACAGTGCCGGATACTCGTACGGATAGATGGCCGACGCGTGCCCAAGCACCTGCACCCATACCGTCGGGCTCAGGATCGTCAGCACCACGGCGGTAATCAGGCCCATCATGCCGCCCATGACCGCCCCGCGCGTAGTCAGGCCGCGCCAATAGATCGACAGCAGCAGCACGGGGAAGTTGGAACTGGCAGCAATCGAGAATGTCAGGCTCACGATGAACGCAATGGTCTGCTTCTCGAACAGGATCCCCAGCAGGATCGCCAGCACGCCCAGTACCAGCGTGGTGATGCGCGACACACGCATCTCGTCCTTGTCCGACGCGCGGCCCTTGCAGATCACCGTGGCATACAGGTCGTGCGAGATGGCGGAGGAGCCCGCCAGGGTCAGGCCCGCCACCACGGCGAGGATTGTCGAGAACGCCACCGCACAGATGAACCCCAGGAAGATGCTGCCGCCGACGGCGTGGGCGAGGTGCACGGCCACCATGTTGATGCCGCCAATCACCGCGCCAGAAGGCGTGTGATAGAGCGGATCCTTGGCGACCAGTGCAATCGTCCCGAAGCCGATGATGATGATCATTGCGTAGCCCATGCCGACGATGCCGGTGGCATACAGCACGCTCTTGCGCGCGGCCTTGACGTTGCTGACCGTGAAGAAGCGCATCAGGATATGAGGCAGCCCCGCCGTGCCGAAGATCAGCGCCAGACCGAGCGACACCGCCGAGACCGGATCGGAGACCAGGCCGCCCGGGCGCATGATAGCTTCCTGCTTGCCGTGGGCGGCGATGGCATGGTCGAACAGGCTGTTCAGGCTGAAGCCAAAGCGGCTCATCACCATGAACGCCATGAACGCGCAGCCGGCCAGCAGCATGACCGCCTTGATGATCTGGATCCAGGTGGTGGCCAGCATGCCGCCGAAGAACACGTAGACGACCATCAGCACGCCAACCAGCACCACAGCCGACGTGTAGTTGAAGCCGAACAGCAGTTCCACGAGCTTGCCAGCGCCTACCATCTGCGAGACCAGGTACAGCAGCACGATCACAATGGAACTCGACGCCGAGAACGCGCGGATCGGCCGTTGCCGCAGCCGATACGACAGCACGTCGGCCAGCGTGTAGCGTCCCAGATTGCGTAAGGGCTCGGCAATCAGGAACAGGATGATGGGCCAGCTGGCCAGAAAGCCGATCGAATAGATCAGGCCGTCATAGCCGCTGGTAAACACCAGCGCCGAGATGCCCAGGAGCGACGCGGCGGACATGTAGTCGCCGGCGATCGCCCAGCCGTTCTGGATGGCGGTGATCTTGCCGCCGGCGGCATAGTGGTCGGCCACGCTGTTGTTGCGGCGGGCCGCCCAGCGCGTGATGGCCAGCGTGGCCACCACGAAGACGACGAACATGCCGATGGCGATGCCGTTCAGGCCCTGGCCCACCGGCGGCGCGGCAGCCAGGGCAGGCGTGGCAACCGTCAGTGCGGCGCAGAAGGCAAAAGAGGCGTGCGTGCGATTCATGACGGCTCTCCGTCGCGGATGTCCGCGATCATCCGGTCGTAGACCGTGTTGGTGCGATACACGTAGATGGCGACGAGCGCGAAGGTGAACACGAACATCCCGAAGCCGACGGGAATGCCGATGCTCATCGGCTGGTCCGGTACCAGCCGCATGGCGAGCAGGTCGGGACGGAAGGCCAGCGTCAGGATGAAGCCGAAGTACACCAGCAGCATCGCGGCGGTCAGTGACCACGAGAAGCGCCGCCGGGTGCGGTGCAGTCGCTCGAAATCGGCGCGGCCCAACATCGGATGCGGTGCCAGCGGGGCGTCGAGGGCCTCCGGGTCTTCATGGGTGTTGTAAGGCGCGACGGGGGGCGCGGTCTGTGGGGCGGCTTGAGGCATGGTTGTCTCCTTGTGTTGTTGTCCTTGGCGGTCAGAACCTGCGAGACACGGCGGTCTCGCGCATGACCGCTTCCGGGGTTCGGTAGCGTTCGGCCATGGCACGGTCTTCGTCGCTCTTCAGTTGGGCCTGCATGTAGGCGCCAAGGTGGCGGGCGTGCTCGACGATGGCCTGGCCCACCTGCACGCGTTCGGCGCTATAGGCTTCGAGCCCGGCCTCGATGGTCGGCGCGTCCGACAGCGCGCGCGCGAGCGCCATCGCATCGCCGGCCGCCTTGGTGACACCCATCCCGCAATGGGGCCGCGCCACGAAGGCGGCGTCACCCAGCAGGGCCACGCGACCAAACGCCATCTGCGGAACCGTGAGGTCATAGATCGGCTGGAACAGCGGATGCGCAGTCCGCGTCACCACCTCGGCAAACTGTGGCGCGAGCAGGTCAGTCGCTGCGCTTTCCATATCGGCGATGACGTCGGGACGGATCAGGCCCGGAGGAATGCCGGTGGACCAGCATTTGCCGTTGGCATCAGTGAGCAGATCGGCCAACTGGTTGTCATTGGTGGCGCGGTACCACACGAAATTGAAGCGCCGCTGCCCGGGCGCCGTGCTGTTGCGCTCGCCAGCCACCGGGTAGCCGAGAATCTGTTCGTGCGGCGGCAGGCAGAAGGCGAACTTGTCAAAAATCGCGGCGTGCGTCGCCGGTGTCAGGTCGGTCTCGTCGACCAGTCCGCGCCAGGCGATATAGCCCGCGTACTCGAGCCGCGCGGTCGGCAGCAGTTGTTCCCGGATGGTGGACCGGAAGCCATCGGCGGCGATCACCATGTCGGCGCGGTGTATCGAACCATCCTGCAGCGTGACTTCCGCGTGGTCGGTGTGCGACGCCACCGCCGTGACATGCGCGCCGGTGCGATAGAGACCCGGAAACGCCTTACCCAGTACCTCGTACATCTTGCCCCAGGCGGTCAGCGTCTGGGGCAGTTCACGATCCGAAACCGCACTACCATCGCGAGCCAGCGTCACGCGGGTATTGACCGAGACGCCGATGCTGTCGTCGACGGTCACGCCGGCAGCGGCCAAAGCCTCGAACAGTTCGGGGTGCGTGACGATGCCGGCGCCACGACCGGTCAGCGCTTCGGGCGTGCGCTCGAAAATCTCGACTTCCCAGCCAGCCCGTGTCAAAAGGTTGGCGGCAAACAGCCCGCCTACGGAGCCGCCGATGATGATGGCCTTGCGTGGGGACGATGGGATGGGGGTCATGCTGTGGCTCCTGCTTCGGCTTGCGATTGCTGCGGCAGTGCCAGGCCTGCCACTTCTTCGGCGGGGTAGTTGAGTTCGATGGTGACGCCGGACGGGTCTTCGATGAATACCTGGTGCAAGCCCAGGCTGGGGACGGTGCGGTCGCGCCAGGCGATGCCCTCGGCGCGTAGCGTCTGCCACATGGCAGTGACGCCAGTCGCCAGGAAGGCAATATGGTCGACGGTGCCCGTGCCGGCTTCCGGCAACGCCTTGTCGCCGAGATAGGCAGTCAGCCCCGCCGGATTGCTCGGGTCGATGCCGATGATGTGCACGGTGCCGAAGTCCCGTTCGTCGTCGCCCATGTAGAGCCAGGCGCCGGGGAAGTCGAACGGCGGCCGGTACCCACGCCGGAACCCGAGAATGCGTTCGTAGAATGCGCACGACCGTTCGAGGTCCGTCGTGCGGATTGAATAGTGTGCGAGCTTGGTGATCGCCATGCTGTCTCCGACAAATTATCGATCGATTAGTGATCGTGTGATAAATGTAGTGCGGAAGAGGGACGCAGCCAAGCACCAATAGGGTAGTGTTTACCCTCGCTCGCGTCTTTCCAGCGGGGCGGCCTCCGAGAACGTGCTCCAACGCTGCCGAGGTGGTCGCGGAAAGGAAGCTGACAACGGTAGGGGTAAATCCGAGGTCATCTGCCCATGTTCCCCACACCTTCGTCTTCTCTGCGTCGAAACGCAGCACCCCTTCTGAGAATCTGACGCTCCTCGGCGGTCAGCGCGCGAGGAGCAAGTGTCGCTATCGCCGGGCGGCTGGGCACAAGCACGGGGGACGGTCCATTCGACGAGGCATAACGCGCCCGACTTCGGCAGAGGCCATCGTATCTGCTGGGTTCGGACGCACGAGCCGAGCCAGGCGCGTCGAAGGCATAGAAGACTCCTGGTGGATAGTAGGGGAGGGCATCAACGGATTGCCCTTCAGCATCTGGCGCCGTTCGGCACCAGCAGCGGTATGCCGCCCAAGGTTCTTCGTTCGATGGCCTGATGTGCCAGGACAGCGTCGGCCCTACTTGCGCGGCGTTGCCGAGATGCCTGATCGTCCGGAAACACTTGGAACCCTGCGGGGCCTTGCGATGCGGAGCATCGCAACCGGCCGCGTTCGTAAATGGACAATGCTGGGCCCGCATGGCGAGCAGGCGGCGGCAGCGGTGAACGAAGACATCGTGATGAACGACCCCGCTTCGATGCGCGAAGCCGCGCGCCTTGGATTGGGTGTGGCGCTGCTGGCTTTGCCAGACGTCCTCATGGACCTGGCCGAAGGCCGGCTGATCCGGCTGCTGCCGGATTGGCATGCTGATGCAGGAATGATCTCGCTCTACTACGCCTCCCGGCGCCTATTGCCGGGGAAGACTCGCGCGTTTGTAGACTTCGTGATCGAAAACTTTCGCAGGCTTGGCTACGCGGACATTTTCGACGCCACAGCGAAGCCTGTAGTCAGAGAGCGGAAAGGGAAGCGCGAGAAACGGGATTAATTTGCAGGCTCGGAGCAGCGCCGCAGTTGGCAACCAGGACTCTCGGAGAACCGACGATCGCGTCGTCCGCATCGCGGAGCCGTGCGGTCCGAATCGACACCGGGTGGGAGCTTCGCACGGCGCACTTTCCTCTTCAGCTTTCGAACATGGTCCGCGTGACCGCCGTATTCCTGCCGAGACGTCGATCAGCACTAGGGATTGTCCGGATGCTCCCGTAAGTATTTGATTTCCATGAACTGTCATCCTGAATCGGATGCCGCGTAGCTTGCTCCTGCGGTTGTCCCCCTTGCCCTCGAACCGAATTCGACCATAATGCAAACGTTTGCATAAACGGGAGACGGTATGGAGACACATCACCTCGCTACGAAGGCAGAGTCCTTGCGTACGGTTGCGCTAATCGAGGGTGAGGATTCCGTGACAAAGGTCGTTCTGGAGGCTATGGCAGGGACAGAAGACCCGCGTCTGCGTAGAGTGATGGCCGCGTTGGTATCGCATTTGCACGCCTTTTTGCGCGAGGTTCGGCCCTCCGACGAAGAGTTCGAACGAGCGCTCGCATTCGTTGCCGCATTGGGCCAAGCCACCCATGCGACAAACAATGAGGTAGTGCTGGCCGCCGATGTGCTCGGCTTGTCGACGCTGGTCACCACCATTAACAACAGCACCCAGGATGGTCGTACCCCCGGTGCATTGCTGGGACCGTTCTATCGTGCCAATGCCCCGCGCTACGACTGCGGCGACTGCGTTGTCCAGGACGATCCTCCCGGCTTACCGCTGTTCGTCAGCGGCAAGGTGCGCGCGACGGATGGCTCGACGCTGGCCGGAGCGATGGTGGAGGTCTGGCAAGCCTCGCCTGTCGGCCTTTATGACAACCAGGATCCCCAGCAGCCCGACCGCAACTTGCGGGGCGTGTTTCATACGGACGCCAGCGGCAACTATCATTTCCGAACTGTCCGCCCGGCAGGCTACCCGGTTCCTACCGATGGGCCCGTCGGCACACTGCTTGCCGCCCAGAAGCGCCATCCATATCGCCCCGCGCATATCCATTTCATCGTCGCTGCACCTGGATACCGCACCCTGGTGACACAGGTCTTCGCCGACGACTCCGACATCCTGGAAACCGACGTTACGTTCGGCGTCCATCGTCAGTTGGTCGGCGCCTTCAGGCTGGTGGAAACAGGCTTGAGTCCATGGGGAGGGCTGCCGGCCCCGTTCTACACGCTGCAGTTCGACTTTACGCTCGAACCGGGCGAGCAGACGTTTCCCACACCTCCCATTGACTGAACCATCCCCACCCACTCACAAATGGGGCCATCTCGGCCACTCACTATCCCAAACCATGACTATTACCAATCTCTCTGGCAAGGTTGCCGTCATCATCGGAGGAACCGGCGGCATTGGCTTTGCTGCTGGCCGCGCGCTGGCCAACGTGGGCGCCAGCGTCGTACTGACCGGGCGTGACGCCGAACGCACGGCAAAGACGGTCGAAGACCTCCCGGCTGGCAATCATATGGCCGCGCGTGCCGAAGTGGCCGATAGCGCCTCGCTGCAGGCGCTGGCCGCCGATGTGCTGCACCACTACGGCCGCGTGGACATCCTCGTCAACACGTCGGGCTTCACGCGTGCCATTCCCCACGCCGATCTCGATGCGCTGGACGACGCCCTGATCGACCAACTGTTCGCGGTCAACTGGCGCGGCCAGTTCGCGGCAATCCGGGCCTTCGCGCCGGCATTGCGGGCCGGCGGCGAAGGGCTGGTTGTCAATGTTGGCTCGATTGCGGGGCGTACGGGGCAGGGCAGCAACGTTGCCTACTGTGCCGCCAAGGCCGGACTTGACGTAATGGCAATGTCGCTGGGGCGGGCGCTGGCCCCCGATATCCGCGTGCTCAATGTGTCGCCGGGCGTGGTCGACACGGGCTTCGTGCCGGGTCGCGACAGCTCGTTTAACGATCGGGCCGCCAAGACCACGCCGCTGCGGCGCATCGGGCATGCGGAGGACGTGGCGGACGCCATCGTCGCGTGCGCCACGTCGCTGCGGTTTGCCACCGGCACCACCATCGTGGTCGATGGCGGACGCCAGCTCGGCTGATTCGTTTCCTTACGTGCTTTCCTTTTTCCAATCATCCATGCACGCCAGAAAGACCATCATCACCTGCGCGGTGACCGGCAATATCGTCACCCCAGAACAGCACCCCGGGTTGCCGGTGACACCGGCGCAGATTGCGGAAGCCGCGCTCGAAGCCGCGGAAGCCGGTGCCGCTGCCGCGCACATTCACGTGCGCGATCCGGCCACCGGGCGGCCGTCGATGGAACTCGACTACTACGCCGACGTTATCGACCGCATCCGCGCCCGCAATCGCAGCCTGATCATCAACCTCACCACCGGGCCGGGTGGGCGCTTCGTGCCCGACGAGAACGAGCCGCGCGTGGCCGCGCTCGGCACCACGCTGCTGCATCCGCTCAAGCGCGTGGCGCATATTGCCGCCTTGCGGCCGGACGTCTGCTCGCTGGACCTCAATACCATGAATTCGGGTGCAGACGTGGTCATCAACACGCCCACGAACGTACGCAAGATGGCCGAGGTGATCCGCAGCGCGGGTGTCATGCCCGAACTGGAGATTTTCGACTCCGGAGACCTGAACATGGCGCTCGACTTCATGCGCGACGGCGTGCTGGACGGCCCCGGCCTCTGGACCTTCGTGCTGGGCGTGAAGTACGGCTTTGCCGCCACGCCGGAGACGATCTTCTATGCCCGCAACATGCTGCCGACCGGCGCGCAATGGTCTGCGTTCGGTATTGGCCGCGCGGAATTCCCGATCGTCGCGCAGGCGTGGCTGGCGGGTGGCCACGTCCGCGTTGGCCTGGAAGACAACATCTATCTGGAAAAGGGCGTGCTGGCACCAAGCAACGCCGCGCTGGTGGCCAAGGCGCGCGACATCGTCAAGTCGCTGGGCGGCGAAATCGCGTCCGCGTCCGACGCCCGTGCGCAGCTTGGCCTGCGTGAAGCCTGAGGCCTGAGCCCTTCCGTATTCAATTTTTATTATCACGACATTCATCATGAATACCATTCAGGTTCACCAGAAAGCCCCGACAATCGACGCGCTGGAACTGTCGCTGATTGGCATGCCACGCCCGGAGGCCGGCGTCGGCCAGTGCATTGTTGAAGTAGCCAGCGCGGGGGTGAATCCCAGCGACGTGAAAGCCACGCTTGGCCTGATGCCGCATGCCGTGTGGCCGCGCACGCCGGGCCGCGACTATGCCGGCGTGGTCGTCGACGGACCGAGCCAATGGCTCGGGCAACAGGTTTGGGGCAGTGGCGGCGAGCTCGGTATCCGTCGCGATGGCACGCATGCCAAGTACTTGCGCATCGGTGTGGAGGCAGTTCGTGCCAAGCCGCCAGCGGTGTCGCTGATCGAAGCCGGCGCGGTGGGCGTGCCCTTCATCACGGCATATGAAGGCCTGCGGCGCGCCGGCATGCCCAAAGCGGGCGATGTGGTGCTGGTGGGCGGCGGCAACGGCAAGGTAGGGCAGGCGACGATCCAGATTGCCACCGCGTTGGGCGCGCGCGTCTTCGCCGTGGAGCGTGGATCGGAACCGTATCGCGGCCACGCCAGCGGCCCGGTGCGCATGATCGATGCTAGCCGCGAAACCATTTCCACGGTGGTTCGGGACGAGACCGGAGGCCATGGCGCCGATATCGTCTATAACACCGTGGGCAGCCCGTACTTCGAGCAGGCCAACCTTGCCATGGCCATCGGCGCCACGCAGATCTTCATCTCGACCATCGAGAAGCCGGTGCCGTTCGACATCTTTGCGTTCTACCGGGGCCAGCACACCTACGTGGGCGTCGACACCCTGGCGATGGACAGCCAGGCCTGTGCCGCGATCCTGGATGCGCTCGCGCCGATGTTTGCCGCCGGCCAGCTCAAGCCGTTCCCGGTGTTGCCTGACTATACGTACACGCTGGCCAACGCCAAGGACGCCTACCGCGCCGTGCTGCAGGGCGCGACCGAACGCGTGGTGCTGACGCCATGAATACGACCCGATTCGACCAGGCGCCGGCCTACTACCCGGCCAACCACGAGGGCATGCACTGCCTGCGCCTCCAGGGGCACGAGGCGGGTCCTTCCGAAGCCCTGTGGCTGGGCGTCTCGGTGATCCTGCCAGGCGGTCACACGTCGCTGGACGCGTCACTCGTCGAAAAGCACTACGTCGTGCTGCAGGGCGAGGTCTGCATCCGGACCCCGTCGGAGAGCGTCACCCTGCGGCGCTTCGATTCCGTGCGGCTGGCGCCCGGAGAAGCCCGCCAAGTCAGTAATCCATCCAATCTTCCGGCCATGCTGCTGCTGGCCATGCCGTATCCCCCGCCCGTGGCACCGTAATTTTTTGATCCGTTTTGCAAACGTTTGCAAAGCACCCATAACAACGAGGAGGAGACCCCCACGATGCGAAAGACCTTCAGGCGACACCGCATGGTCCCGCCGGCCCTGGTACTGGTGTCCGCCGGCATAACTGCCGGGACGATCGCCCCGGCAATGGCCGAAGATGGCGTGACGATCTACGGACGGCTCAACACGGCTTTCGAATATTCGCGCGCCAGCACGGCCACTGATGGCACCAGGCTTGGCAGCACGGCGCGGGTGACTAACAACCGGTCGGTGTTCGGCTTTCGGGGAGAAGAGGGCCTGGGCGGCTCGCTCAAGGCCGTCTGGCAGATCGAAAGCAACGTGTCGCTGGATACCGGGCAGGGGCAGATTGCCGGCCGCAATTCGCGGGTCGGCCTGCAGGGAGACTACGGCCTGGTGTTCATGGGGCACTGGCAGACGCCCTATACCGAATCGACGGCGGGCTACGACCCCTACTACCCGACCACTGCCGGCTACATGGCGCTGATCGGCAACGGGTCGACGTCCAGCTCGGACAACGTGCAGGACACAAGTTCCTTCGACCGCCGCCAGAAGAACATCTTGCAGTACCGGTCGCCGCAGTTCTGGGGTGCCAGCCTGTGGCTGGGCTGGGGGCTGCCGGAGGAAAAGAACGCCGTTCCGCGCAATCCCGCGCTTTATTCGGCAGCGCTGGTTTACGACCAGGGGCCGCTCAGTGCAACGTTCGCCTACGAAATGCACCAGCACTATCAAGGTGCCGGACGCAACGACAACGCACTGAAGGTGGCACTGGCTTACCAGTTACTTCCGGGCACCCGTCTGGCGGCGGTCTACGAACACCTGCACTACCGTACCGACACGGGGGACCTGCAGCGCAACGGCTACTACGCGTCGCTGGTGCAGAAGCTGGGACCGGGCAGCGTGCGCGTGGGCGTTGCGTTCGCGCCCAATGGCACTGGATCGTCCACGGACACCATCGGCTTCTTCCGGAGCGGCCCGGAAACCGGTGCCACGCAGTTCACCGTGGGGTACGACTACCCGCTGTCCAAACGCACGGCGCTTTACGCGTACTACAGCCGTATCAACAACAAGAAGAACGCGATCTACGACTTTGCCATCAACGAGCTTGGCGTCAGCGCCGGTGCCGATCCGCAAACCTTTGCGCTCGGCATGCGGCATTTTTTCTGACGCTGGCCCGGACATTGTTGCGAGGAGACCATCATGATTCGACAGTTTTTCAGCACCGTTGCCGTTCGCCCCATTGCCGCACTGGCGCTCGCGGTGGCTGCCGCCATGCCGATGCAGACGAGCGCCCAATCGCAGTTTCCGGCCAAGCCGATCCGTCTGGTCGTGCCGTTTTCGGCTGGTAGCGCCACCGATATCCTGGCGCGCATCATCGGCGCCAAGATGGGCGAGTCCGGCCCATGGCAGGTCGTAGTCGATAACCGGCCGGGCGCAGGCGGCACGCTGGGTGCCACCACGGTGGCAAAGGCTGTACCTGATGGCTATACGCTTGTCCTGGTGTCCGTGGGGCATGCCATCAATGCCACCTTGTACCCGAAGCTGAGCTACGACACGCTGAAGGACTTTGCCCCGGTATCGCTGGTGGCTTCGGTACCGAACGTGCTGGTGGTCAATGCTGCCAGTCCGTACAGGTCGGTGCGCGACATCGTTACGGCGGCCAAGGCCAGGCCAGGCGCCTTGAACTTCGATTCTGCCGGGTCGGGCAGCTCCACGCACCTGAGCGGCGAGATGTTCAAGATGCAGGCAAAGATCGACATAGTGCATATCCCGTACAAGGGAACTGGCGAGGCCTTGACCGATGTGATGGCCGGGCGCGGCGACATGATGTTTGCGCCCAGCGTGTCGGCGATGCCGTTTGTCAGGCAAGGCAAGCTCCGCGCACTGGCCGTGACCACGGCCAAGCGCGCCGGTGTGCTGCCCGATATCCCCACCGTGGCGGAATCGGGGCTGCCTGACTACGCCTTCGACTCGTGGTTCGGCGTGCTGGCGCCGGCGTCGACCCCGAAGGAGATCGTCAACGCCCTCAATGCCGAAATTGGCAAGGTGCTAGCTGCTCCCGACGTGCGGGAGCGGCTGGCCGCGCAGGGTGCGGAGCCACGGGCCAGCACCCCGCAGGAATTTGCCAGCTATATCCAGGCCGAGGTCGTCAGGCTGGCTCCGGTGGTCAGGCAATCCGGGGTGCGCGCGGGAGAGTGACGTAAGCCTGCCGGCAGACGCTAGAATGGCGCATCTCAATGATCCAGCCTGGCGTCCGCCGTTCCATGTCCGATAGAAAGCGCGTGACTATCAAAGACCTTGCCGCAGAGGTGGATGTGCATTACTCCACGGTGTCGCGGGTGATGAATCCCGCGACGCGTCACCTCGTCGGCGAAGAGGTGGCGACGCGCATCCTCAAGTTGGCCGAGGCGCGCGGCTTCCGCCCGAACCGCATTGCCGCGGGACTGCGCACGCAGCGCTCGGGGATGGTTGGCGTGATTCTGCCCGATATCGCCAATCCGGTGTTTCCGCCCATCCTGGCGGGCATCGAGTCGGTGCTGGCCCGGATGGGCTATGTGCCGATCGTGGTAAATGCCGGCATCGAGCGCACGCGGCAGCGCTTTGTGGTCGACCAGTTGTTGGCGCGCCAAGTGGAGGGGCTGATCCTGGCAACCGCCGAGCGCGACGACCCTTTGCTCGAGTACTGCGTGAAGGTGGGCATCCCCGTGGTCATGGTGAATCGCGGCGAACACACGGGCCGCGCCTCGTGCGTGGTCAGTGACAGTGCGCTGGCAATGGCGTTGACGGTCGATCACCTGGTCTCCCTTGGCCATCGCTGCATTGGGCACATCGCTGGTCCGGCTAGTACTTCCACCGGCGAGTCGCGCCGTGAGGGTTTCCTGCGAGCGGTCAAGCACCATCGACTCCGGCGCAGCGAATATGGTGTGGTTGAGGCCGAAAGCTATGCGCGCGAAGCGGGTCGCAAGGCTTGCGCCCAGTTGTTCGATGCGCTGCCCGGCTTGACCGCTATCGCCGCTGGCAACGACCTCGTTGCCATGGGTTGCTACGACTATCTGCGAGAGCAGGGTATCCGCTGTCCGGACGACGTATCGATCGTCGGCCACAACGACATGCCTTTCGTCGATGCGCTGACGCCTCCACTCACTACCGTCCGTATTCCAGTGCATGACATGGGTGAGCAGGCGGCAGAATTGCTACTTCGGCGGATCGCCAGACCGCTGACGGCCAGTGTCGTGATCGAATTGCGTCCGGAACTTGTGGTGCGAGGGTCTACAAAAGCACCTCGGGCGGCCGCGAGCTAATTGCTAGCAAAGCGAACTTTCTGCTTTCGTCAAACTTGGATGGCCTTTGAGTCTGGAGGGCATTCACCGAGCCACGCGATCCGTACACCGACGGCGCATGAGTGCAATACCGATTGCAGAATTAGGAACGGCGTCAACCCAAACGTTGACGCCGTTTTTCTTATGCCGGTTGCGGATACCGTGCAGCCATTCAGGTTTCGCACGATGCGATGTCCCTCCCTGCACAGTCGCGCCGCCGTGTCGCCCCGGCCGGTCCAGAGCGTGGACATCACCGCGTACTCGGTTCGGACGCCAAACCGATCCTGGCGCACATGAGGCACGAATTCTGGATTCATTGTTCGGCGTTTCCAAAAAGAGCAATGGCTTCTTGTCGCCAACCCCATGTCGCATTCCCGGGAAAAACCCTAGGATGCCCCACTGGATTGCTGCTGCCGGCCAGCACGACCTGTGTCCGCGATGCGCCGTCCAGCTGGCGCCTTCACGCGAAGGCGTCGACAACCTTTGATGACCCTGTCGTGCGATCGAACCCTTCACATTGCAAGAGGAACGCACAGTGAAAATTGAAGACATCCGCCGCAACGCCTTTGCCATGCCGGTCCACAATCCAGCCGGCTCTGACGTCACCCCAATCGAACACCGTGTTGGGCGCGCCGGCGATCGTGAGGTCCGGGCGGCATGAACGCGGCGATATGCGGGCATGTACGCCTGGCCGGCCTACTTCTGAATCCGTGATGAATGTTCCACGATTAAAATCCCTCGACCTGAAGGCGCTGGCGCGTTTGCCGTCGGACCCTGCATGGTCCGGGTGGATATTTGCCATCCGTACCACGGCAGCCTCGCTGATCGCGCTTTACATCGCCTTCCTGATGAACCTGGACGATCCGAAGTGGGCGGCGATGACCGTATGGATCGTGGCGCAGCCCCATCGGGGCATGACACTCTCGAAAAGCCAGTACCGGATCGTCGGGACGGTAATCGGGGCCGTGGTGGCGGTTGCACTCACAGCGCTCTTCGCGCAGACGCCTGAGTTGTTCCTGCTGACGCTGGCAGCGCGGATTGGCATCTGCACCGCCGTGGCGACCTCCCTGCGGAACTTCCGGTCCTATGCCGGCGTGCTTGCCGGCTACACAGCCGCTATCGTTGGAATGGGTGCTGGCACTGCGCCACTGCACGCATTCGATATCGCTGTCGCCCGGTGCCTGTACATCATTCTGGGCATTGTGGTGGAGGCGGCGCTGACCAGTTGCTTCGCGATTGGTGAGCCGGATCGCGACCTGCGCAACCGGTTTGACCGCTACGTGGCGCAAGCCTCCGGCATGTGTGCCAGATTGCTGCGCCGGGATCAGGATGGCGAGGCGATGCACCGGCTCTTTGCCGGGGCGATGGTGCTCGATAACGCAGCGGAGTTCTCCGCGGCGGCGTCGTCCACGGCCAGGCGAAAGCTCGGGCACTTCCGCGAGCTGGCCGTGTCCGTGCTCGCGCAATTGGCCGCTGCGCAGACGCTGGGCGAGCAGTTGGCTCGGTTTCCCGAGATCGACAACGGGCTGGTGGAGGACACCGCGTGTCTGCTCGATCGCGTGACCAAGGCGCCGGATGGCCTGCGGACGGACATTGCCGCGATGCAGTGGCGGGTTGACCAGGCGCTGCAGCGCGAGGGCGCGCGGACCGATGGCGACGCCACGCCGCAACTGATGGTGCTGAATCGGATCCGCCTGCTGCTGGCCGCCCTGCAGGACGTGACGACGCGTGCCGCGCAGGTCGACCAGCCCGAGGTGGGGGCGTCGCGCCAGCGCCTGACCTATCACATCGACGCCGTCCTGGCATGGAGAAACGGCCTGCGGGCCTTCGCCGCAGTGCTGGCTGCCTCGGCGTTCTGGATCTTCAGCGCGTGGCCGGCCGGTGCAGGCTTCGTGACGATTTCGGGAGTGGTGAGTGCGTTGTTTGCGACCCGACCAAACGCCGTGGGTGTCTCACTTGCCTTTCTCAAAGGAGCGGTATGCGCGGCGCTGGTGGCGGCGTTGTGCAACTTTGCGTTGTTGCCTGCAATCTCGGGGGTCGTACCGTTTGCCTGCGTGGTGGGGTGCTGCATGGTCGCCGCGGGGGTGGCCATGTGCAATCCGCGCATCGCCGCGATCGGCAATGGCGCGGCGGTCTTCTTTTGGAACTTCATTTCCCCGCTCAATGGTGCGCGTATCGCGGATGCGGCATTCCTCAACGGGGCGGTCGCCACCCTGATCGGCATTGCCTTTGGCGCCGCCGCATTCTCGATCCTGTTGCCCGCGGACCCGGATGCCGTGCGACGGCGGCTACGGCGTGCCGCCTACCAGGACCTGATCCAGATCGCCGACCGCCGCAGGGGATGGCACGCCAAAGCATGGCTTGGTCGGACTGCGGACCGGTTGAACCGCCTGACGGCGGTAGGCAGCACCAATGGCGCCATCGGGGAAGCTGACGTTCGTGGCCATATCGCCGCCTGGGCAATTGGCTACAGTTTGCTGACCATGCAGGAGTTGGCCAATACCAGCGGCACCGCGCGCCGTCTCCTGGCGGTGGTACAGCGGCGCCTTCAACGGGGGGATCTGGATCGCGTGGTGCGTGTCTGCCGGTCGGCGGCAAGTCGACTGCAGGGCAAGGGCGGCGGACTAAGCGATGACAGACGAGAACGGCTGGCAACGGCCATCCTGCTGCATTCCATTGCGGACCGGGCCAGTACGCACGGCGCGTTCCTGCAGGGCCAGGCGCCGGCGCACTGAGCCTCGAAACGGCAGTCACGCGCACTGGCGATCGGATCATTCTGTCATCGACGCACTTGCTCAGGAACGCTACCCCAAGACATGAGCGGGGACCAACCGCTTGACAGCAGAGGCTAGATATCGGCCTGCAGTCCCGCGTTGTTGATTTGCACCGAATCCTGACCCACGATTTGCATCGAAAATTGACCCACCCCAAAAGCTGTTAGGTGTCGCTTTGTGCGGGCTGTTTTGCGGTGCGTTTCTCCTTTTTTGGTTGGGTGGTGCTGTGCTTGAAACGATAGCTATCGTTTCCGGTCTCCACAATGTGGCAGTGATGGGTAAGGCGGTCGAGCAGCGCAGTGGTCATCTTGGCATCCCCAAAGACGCTGGACCACTCTCCGAAGCTCAGGTTGGTGGTGATGATCAGGCTGGTACGCTCGTAGAGCTTACTGATCAGGTGGAACAGCAATGCACCACCGACCTGGCTGAAGGGCAGATAGCCCAACTCATCGAGGATCACCAGGTCTGCGTACATCAGTCGCGTGGCCAGATGGCCGGGCTTGCCAGAGACCTTCTCCAGTTCCAGTGCGTTGACCAGTTCGACGGTCGAGAAGAAGCGCACCCGGCGGTGGTGATGCTCCACGGCCTGTACACCGATGGCGGTACCCAGATGCGTCTTGCCCGTGCCAGGGCCGCCGACCAGCACCACGTTGTGGGCGGATTCTAGGAACTCGCAGCGGTGGAGTTGCCGCACCAGCGCCTCGTTGGCCTCGCTGCAACTGAAGTCGAAGCCGGTCAGATCCCGGTAGGCCGGAAAGCGCGCCACCTTCATCTGATAGGCCAGCGAGCGCACTTCACGCTCAGTGGTTTCTGCCTTGAGCAGGCGAGACAGAATGGCGACGGCGGACTGATAGGCCGGCGAGTCCTGCGCCGCCAGGTCGCCAAGCGCCTGAGCCATGCCGTGCAGCTTCAAGGATTTGAGCATCTCCATCATGGCTTCATGCTGCATGCGGCACCTCCCGGTCACGCAGACTGTCATAACGCGCGACGTTGGCCTGCGGCTCGACCTGCAAAGCCAGCGCCTGAGGCGTGGTGATGGGGGCTACCGGTCCACCTTCGAGCAGGCGGCTGAGGATATTGAGGACGGTCTGCTTGGAGGCGGCACCTGCCTCGAGCGCCAGCTCCACCGCGGTCAGCACGGCCTGTTCGTCGTGCAATAGGACAAGCGCCAAGATCTCGACCATCTCCCGATCGCCGCCGGGCCGCTTGAGCAGCGTAGCCTGCAGGCGCCGGAAGCCCTCTGGCAACTCGGCGAACGGTGCGCCGTTGCGCAGCGCGCCAGGCTTGCGCTGCAGCACCGCGAGGTAGTGGCGCCAGTCATAGATCGTATGGCCGGGATGGTGACCGCGATTGATGTGCCGTACGTGCTCGGCAATCACCTGGCCCTCGGCGACAAACACGAGCCGCGTGGCATAGACACGCAGACTGATGGGCCGGTTGGCAAACGAGGCAGGCACGCTGTAGCGGTTGCGCTCGAAGTTCACCAGGCAGGTAGGCGACACGCGCTTGGTGTGTTCGACAAAGCCGTCGAACGCCTGCCCCACCGGCATCAGGTGCGGCCGCTCCAGTGACCAGGCCTCCCAGATGGTCATATCCAGCTCCGGGTGGCGGGTCTGCTGCCACAGGCGCACGCATTGGTCGGCCAACCAATCATTAAGCGCGGCCAGAGAGCCGAAGGCAGGAACACGTTGCCAGATCCGGTGACGGCTGTCCTGGACATTCTTCTCGATCTGGCCCTTCTCCCAGCCCGAGGCTGGATTGCAGAACTCGGCATCGAACAGGTAATGGCTGACCATGGTGCCAAAGCGCAGGTTGACGTCGCGCAGCTTGCCCTGGCGCACCCGGTCGACGGCCGTCTTCATGTTGTCGTAGATGCCGCGGCGCGGGATCCCGCCCCACGCCACAAAGGCATGGTGATGGGCATCGAACAGCATCTCGTGGGTCTGCAACAGGTAGGCGCGCAGGAAGAAGGCCCGACTGTGGCTCAGCTTGAACTGGGCCACCTGCAGCTTGGTGCGCTCGCCGGCGATGACGGCCCAGTCCTCGCTCCAGTCGAACTGGAAGGCCTCACCCTCGGCGAAGCGCAAGGGGATGTAGGTGCCGCGGCCCGACGATCGCGCTTGCTCTTGCTGTTCCTGACGCCAGCGACGCGCGAACGCCGCGACTCGATCATAGGAACCCGTGAAGCCCAGAGCACACAGATCGGCATGGATCTGCTTGAGTGTGCGTCGTTGCTTACGCGGCTTGTTGGCCTCGGTCTTGAGCCACGCGGCGAGCTTGGCGGCATGGCCGTCGAGCTTGCTCGGGCTCTGCCGTGTGGGGTAGGCGGGTGCTGTGACGTCAGTGCGCAGATAGCGCCTGACCGTATTCCTGGAAATACCCAGGCGTCTGGCGATCTCGCGCAGCGGGATCTGGTCGCGAAGATGCCAGCGTCGAATGATGCTCAGTATGGCCACGTCGATCACTCCGAACTCCCGCTCGTTCCCAAGCGGGCAAGTGTTCTATACGTGGGTCAACATTCGATGCAAATACCTGCCGTGGGTGGGTCAGGATTCAGTGCAAATCAACAGCTTCACAACTAGTCGGATATCCGATTCCGTCCTCTGGCGGAGTTTCTCGTCGACTTCCTCCGTGTAATTTTTACGAAAACGGAGGAATCAATGAAAAGACGCTATGTGGCATTTGCAACGATTTTGCTAATTGTCTTCCTTTCGGGATGCGGAGGAGGCGGCGGCGAAACTCCGACACCGGTCGCCAGCGGCGGCGGGTCCCCGCCGTCAGAGCCGACTGGACCCGTCGCGCCCCCCAGGCCCTCCTCGCCGTCACCGTTGACAGATCTGGAGGCCACGAAGGCTTTGCTCAAGGCGGCCATGTCGGCTGGCGGAGCGCCCGCCACGATGGCATCGCCTCCCATCGTTACGCCGGGCATTGCCAATATGCCGTCCAGCATCAAGGACAGCAGGCTGGTGCCGCCGGACAGCCCAGCGCTGCGATACATCGGCGCAGTAAGACAAGCAGGGCCCGACTATCCGGACGACCAACTGGTCAAGAACACAGCGGTGAACTACGGCGTGCTCGGTCCCGACTCCAACGTCTATTACATCGAGTTCGTGACCGACGCTCCCACCTTCGAGATCATGGTTAAAGGAAACGTGGAGGCTTCCGCGCACCGGCTTCTCGTGGATGGCGCGTACGCGACGACCTCGGCCGTCGCTTATCCTGACGATGGCAACCTGTACCTCACGCGAGTCGACTTCCAAGGAGGTCGGAAGTCGAGGAACATTCGGAGCGAGACGCCCAACATGCGATTCGGCGGGCTGCGGATCGCCCCGGGCGACTCCATCTCAGCCCCGCCCACTGAGCCGAGGCTCCGCGCAGTCATTTTGGGAGACTCGATCACGGAAGGGATGGCCGGGCAAGGATATAGCTTTGACAACTACGCCACCCGGCTTGGATATCTGATGGGCTGGAAGGACATGTATCAGTCCGGTGTCGGCGCTACGGGATACCTGGAGGCCCCCGACGGCAAACTTAAACTACGCGATCGACTTTCCACCGACGTCTTGCCATTCAGCCCACATGTTCTGGTTATCGCGGCCGGCACTAATGACACCGGTCATCCGAAGGCCGAGTTGCAAGCCGAGGCGACAGCTCTCTTTGATGCCGTGGAAAAGCAACTGCCGTTCACTGTTGTTTTTGTTCTAGGCCCCTGGTCACCGGGTTCCACTTTTATCGATCAACGGGATGCCATCAAGGCGGCGGTTGGAAGTCGCGTCAATTTTCATTTCGTCGACAATGTCGGCGAGCGTTGGCAGACCGGCACGGGGAATGCTGGCGACCTGAAAGGAGATGGCAATGGCGACATCTATGTGTCTGAGGATGGCACTCATCCCACACCCGCCGGCCATGTTTATCTAGCAGGCAAGGTCGCCGATGCGGTGACGGAAGTTGTGAAAGGGTTTTGACATCCTGGCCCTGGCGTGTCAAGCCTCCACCATCCCCAGGAACTGCTGGAGTTCCGACGTTTGGGGGCGGCTAAAAACCTCCTCCGGGGCACCGATTTCGTGGACCTTCCCCTGGTGCATGAACACCACGCGGTCGCACACCTCGCGCGCAAAGCGCATCTCGTGCGTCACCATCAGCAAGGTCATGCCGTCGGCGGCCAGGCCCCGCACCACCTGCAGTACCTCGTTGACGAGTTCAGGGTCCAGCGCGGACGTGATCTCGTCGCATAGCAGCGCGGTGGGTTGCATGGCCAACGCGCGGGCGATGGCAACCCGTTGTTGCTGCCCGCCGGACAGCTGGTCAGGATAGGCGTCGAATTTTGCGGACAGTCCCACCCGCGCCAGGTTCAGTTCGGCCAGTTCCCGGGCCTTGGCCTCTGGCACGCCCTTGACGATCATTGGCGACAGCATCACGTTGCGCCCTGCGCTCAGGTGGGGGAACAGATTGAACTGCTGGAAGATCATGCCCACCTTCAGCCGTAGCGCGCGCAGCTGCAGTTCGCTGTCGGCCAGATGAGCGCCCGCGACGGTGATGGCCCCGGCGTCGATGCGCTCGAGCCCGTTGATGCAACGCAGAAGGGTGCTCTTGCCCGAACCGCTCTTGCCGATGATGGCAATGACCTCGCCGGGTTCCACGGAAAGCGAGACACCTTTCAGGACCTCGTTATTGCCAAACGACTTGCGGACCTGATCAATGGCGATGAGCGGCATGAAATTTCCTCTCCAGCATCTTGCTGTATTGCGAAAGCGGCCAGCACAGCGCGAAATACATCAGCGCGACGGCTGCATAGACGGTAAACGGTTGGAACGTGGCGTTCACGATCATCGTGCCCGCCTTGGAAAGCTCGGTAAAACCGATGATTGATGCAAGGGCTGTTCCCTTGATGACCTGGACGCCGAAGCCCACGGTGGGGGCCACGGCTATCCGAAGCGCCTGCGGCAGGATCACGTGGCGCATCTGCTGCACGTAGCGCATGGCCAGGCTGCCAGAGGCCTCCCACTGACCGCGCGGAATGGCTTCCACACAGCCGCGCCAGATCTCGGCCAGGAAGGCCGAGGTCCACAGCGTCAACGCCAGCCCCGCAGCCAGCCAGGCCGGCACTTCGATGCCGAACAGCGCAAGTCCGAAGAACGCCAGAAACAGCTGCATCAGCAGCGGCGTGCCCTGGAACAGCTCGATATAGCCCTGTGTCAGCCGCCTTGCCCACGGCCGCTTGCCTGTGCGCAGCAACAGCACAAGCAGGCCCACGATGCCGCCGCCCACGAAGGCGACCAACGACAGCAACACGGTCCAGCGCACCGCCAGCAGCAGGTTACGGACGATATCCCACAACGAAAACTCGATCATCCCACCCTCCGGACGAAAAGCTGCCGGCCGATGCCGCGCAGCAACTGCCGCAGGGCAATCGCAAGCAGCAGGTAGATGCCGGTGCTGACCAGATACACCTCGAACGCGCGGAAGTTGCGGCCCTGTATGAAATTGGCCGCGTACGTCAGGTCTTGGGCGGCAATCTGCGAGCACACCGCGGACCCCAGCATCACGATCACCACCTGGCTCGAGAGCGCGGGCCAGATCTTCTGCAAGGCCGGGCGCAGCACCACATGGCGGAACACCTGGAACGGTGACATGGCAAGACTGGCCCCCGCCTCGAACTGTCCGCGGGGCGTCGCTGCCAGGCCGGCGCGCACGATCTCGGTTCCATAGGCGCCCAGATTGATGACCATGGCCAGCGACGCCGCCACCATTTCCGGCAGATGCACGCCGAGGCTGGGCAGCCCAAAGAAAATAAAGAACAGCTGGATCAGAAACGGCGTGTTCCGGATCAGCTCCACATAGGTGCTGACGACTGCGCGCAGCCAGGCTGGGCCCTGGGTCTTGGCCCAGGCGCCCGCCACGGCGACGGCCACGCCAAGCACCCCACCGGTGAGCGTCAGCTGCGCCGTGACGGCGATGCCTTTCACCAGCACGTCGGTGTAATCCAGCACCGAAGCGAAATCGAACGCGTAAGCCATGCTATTACCCGGGCGGCGCGTGTCAGAGCTGGGCCGGCAGCGGACGCAGCAGCCACTTGATCGACAGCGTATTGAGCGAGCCGTCCTTCTTGGCTTCGGCGAGGATGGCGTTGACCTTGTCCTGCAAGGGTTTTTCGCCCTTGTTCATGCCGATGAAGCACGGCGAATTCTTGATCAGGAACTTGGTCTCCGGCGCCTTGGGCGGATGCTTGGCGATCAGCGACGAAGCCACCACGTTGCCGGTGGCGATCAGCTGCACCTGCCCGGACAGAAAGGCCGAAATCGTGGCGTTGTTGTCTTCGTAACGCTTGATGTTCGCGCTGGCCGGCGCGATCTTGCTCAATTCCAGATCTTCGACCGCACCACGCGTGACGCCAACGGTCTTGCCCGCCAGGTCAGCCGCACTTTTCACGGGAAGGTCCGCCGGTCCGAACACGCCGTTGAAGAAGGGCGCGTAGGCCTCCGAGAAGTCGAGCACTTTTTCGCGCTCAGGGTTCTTGCCCATGCTCGAGATCACAAGATCCACCTTGCGCGTCTGCAGATACGGCACGCGGTTGGTGCTGGTTACCGGGACCAATTGGAGCTTGACGCCCATCTTCTTGGCCATCAGCGCGGCCACGTCGATATCGAGACCCTGCGGCGTCATATCGGCCCCCACCGAGCCGAACGGCGGGAAATCCTGCGGCACGGCCACGCGCAGCACGCCTGCCTTGGTAATGTCGGCAAGCGTATCGGCCTGTGCGGGCAGCGCGGCCACGCAGAGGGCGGCCAGCAATGCGCACATCACGCCACGACGGGAAGACTTGGATTGGGACAGGGCTTGGAACATCGCGTGTTTCCTCAGTTTCGGGATGGGGATGGGGAAGGGGAGACCATTGGGTGTGCCGCGGAAACTTCCGCGGCGGGCGTTGTGGCCTGGGGCGTGCGCGTGGGATCGACGGGGGCCAGCGCCTGCCGCAGGTGGGCAAGCGGGTCGGCGGGCCCCACGGCATCGAGGCTCGTATGCACTTCGCCAAGATGCTCGGCCATGAGCCGCGCGGCCAGCGCGCCATTGCCATCGGCCAACGCATTGACGATGTCTTCGTGCTGGCTGCAGGAGCGGTCGGCATCGGCCGCGGACTGATTGCGGCTGGCCACCAGCGTCGTGCGCGCCGTCAGGTCGCGCAGCGTGTCGACGAGCAGGCCATAGCCCAGCGAGGCGCATAGACAAACGTGAAAATCGCCCAGCAGAAAGCTACGCATGCTGGCGTCGTCGCCCTGGAGCGCAGCCTTCTCGCGCGCGATATGCACCTTGAGCGTGTGGATGGCCTGGGCGCCGGGCGGGCGCTCCGGCCCGATCTCGCGCAGCAAGCCGGTTTCGATAATGCGCCGGGCGTCGAACGCGGCGCGAATGTCGTCGGCACCCGGTTCCACCAGGAACCAGCCGCGCCGGGCGCTGACGGTCACCATGCCGCGCGCCGCCAGGCGCGACAGCGCCTCGCGCACCAGCGTGCGGCTCACGCCGAACAGCGTGGCGAGCTCCTGCTCACCCAGGCGCGAGCCGGGCAGCAGCTTCTGGCCAAGCATCGCCTCGGTGATGCGATTGGCAATATCAGCGGGAGAGTTTTCAGTCGTTGCGTTCACGGATACCACTTGAGCAAGTGGTATGCCATGCTTGTATGCAAGATTTGTCGCCAGAATGCGGCCTATGCGCCCATTCGTGGACAGCGTGGACGTCGGTGTATCCCCAGCGCGGGGCGCTGCGCGCCAAGACGGTGCGACGTGTTCCGGGGCCGGGGGGCGGATGCCCCACAATCGGACAGGCAACGGGGCCCGATACTGGCTCCCGAAGCGGGATATGCCGAGGCAGTACTGCCACCTCGAACGAAAATGCCCCGCATCGGCGGGGCGTCAGTGCTGCTTTTCTAAAGGGAATCGCGGACGCGTCCGGCTTAGTCGGCCTGGATGCCAAACTCCTTGACCAACCGGAGCCCCGGGGGCGCGATGGCGCTAGGGCAGCAAGGTTTGCAAGGCCGCCTGGGCGTCGCGCCGCAGGCGTTCGATGTCCAGTCCGACCACGGCACCTTCCCGCACCACGTGTCGGCCGCGCACGAACACGTCGCGCACCGGCGTCGGCTCGCCGGCCGCGACGGGCGCCGTGGCAATGTCGTGGAAGCCGGCAAAGCGCAGGCCGCTGACGTCGTAGATGGCCAGGTCGGCGGACTGGCCAGGCTGCAGCGTGCCGATGCCTGGCAACCCCAGCACCTGCGCACCACCGGCCGTGCCCCAGTGGATCACCTCTTCGACGCGCGTCTGCGATGCCCCGCCAAGCGCACGATGGATCAGCCAGGCGAAATTGGCTTCGTGGACCATGCTGCCCGATTCGTTCGACGCGACGCCATCGACCCCGATCGACACCGGCACGCCGGCGTCTGCCATGGCACGCACCGGCGCGATACCGCTGCCCAGCCGCGCGTTGCTGACCGGGCAGTGCGCCACGCCGGTAGCCGTCTGCCCGAGCATGCGGATCTCGTCGGGTGTCACGGTGACCAGGTGGGCGAACCACACGTCGGGGCCCAACCAGTCGTGATCAGCCACGAACTGCACGGGCGTGCAGTGGAATTTCTCGGCGCAGAAGCGCACGTAGTTGTCGGTTTCCGACAGGTGCGTATGGAGCCGCAACTGCATGCCGCGCGCGAACGCCGCCACTTCGCGCAGCATCGCGGGGGGCATCGAGAACGTGGGTGTGGTGGGCGCCACCACCACGCGCCGCAGCGCGTCGGAGCTGGCATCGTGATAGCGCGACTTGAGGCGTTCTATGTCGCCCAGCATTTCGTCGAACGTTTCCGGCACCAGTGCCGTGGCGCGCATGCCGGGATGATTGGCCTTCGATTGCACGGCGCCACCGCGACACAGCACCAGGCGCATGCCGAACTCCTCGGCCACGTCGAACAGCACATCGCCCGTTTCGGCGCCATGGCCGTGGTGATACAGATAGTGGTGGTCGGCGCAGGTGGTGGTGCCCGATAGCAGCAGTTCGGCCATGCCCAGCCGGACGGCGGTGCGGAAGCTGTCCGGCGTGAAGCGGTCCAGCCGCGGATACGGCACGCTGGCCAGCCATTCCTGCAGATCGGCGTTCATGCCCGCGGGCACGGCCTTGAGCAGGTTCTGGAACAGGTGATGGTGCGTGTTGACCCAGCCGGGATAGATCACGCAGCCGGTGGCGTCGATCACGGCTTCATCGGACTGCGGCGTCAGGTTGGCGGCCAGTTCGGCCACGAGGCCATCCCGGATGCGGATATCCACGGCACCGGCCCGGGCGTTGGCACCGGCGCGGCCGGTCATGACGGCGGCGGCGCCGCGGATCAGCATCGGACTTGTCGTCGTCATGATTCAAACCTCCGGAAAGTGTTCGGGCACCACGGCGTGCTGGGCCGGCTCGACGCCGTCGTCGCGCGCCGGAATGCCGTTGAGGACGAGATTCAGAAGCACCGACACCACGCACGAGATGATCACGCTGCTATGCAGGAACGGCTGCAGCGCGGCCGGCAGCTTTTCGAGCAGGTTCGGCATGATCACGGGCATCAGCGAGCAAGCCAGCGTGATGGCCACCACGCTCAGGTTGGCGGGCTCGCGTTCGTAGTCGACCTGACCAAGCGTGCGAATGCCGGCGGCTACCACCACGCCGAACATGACGATGGTGGCGCCGCCCAGTGCGGCGGCCGGAATCGAAGAGAACAGCGCGCCGATCTTCGGCACGAGGGCCACGGCGCACAGCATGACGCCGCACACGGCCACCACCCAGCGGCTGCGCACGCCGGTGACGATGACCAGCCCGACGTTCTCCATGAACGCAATGAACGGGAAGGCGGCGAACATGCCACCGATGGCGCTGGCGAGCCCGTTCGCACGCAGGCCCGCCGTGGCTTCCTGTTCGGTGGCAGGCCGCTTGACGATGTCGCCGATGGCGACGAACAGGCCCATCGATTCCACCATCTGCACGACCATCACGATCACCATCGTCACGATGGCGCTGGCATGGAACGTCGGCATGCCGAACGCGAATGGCGTGACCATGGTGAACCAGGGCGCGCGGGCCACTTCGTCGAAGTTGCCCATGCCCATGAGCCAGGCGGCCGCGCCGCCCAGCATCAGGCCGATCAGGACGGCCAGGCTGCGCACCAGCCGGCGGCCGTGGCTGTTGGTGAACAGGATCAGCGCCACCGTGCCGAAGGCGACGATGAAGAACAGCGGCGAGCCGAATTCCTTCGCCCCATGGCCGCCGCCAGTCCATTGGTAGGCCACCGGAAACAGCGACAGGCCCACCGAAGTGATGATGCAGCCGCTCACCACCGGCGGAAAGAACCGCTTGAGCCGCCCGATCACGGGGGCGAGGAACATCGTCACCACGCTCGCCCCGATCACCGCGCCGCAGACGCCGGTAAAGCCCAGCGACGGATCGGTGCCGATGGCGATGACCGGTCCTACCGATCCGAACGCCACGCCCTGCATCAGTGGCAGGCGCACGCCGAACTTCCAGAAACCCACCGTTTGCAGCAGCGTGGCAATGCCGGACGTGAACAGCGCGGTACTGATCAGCAGCGTGGTTTGCGCCGGCGTCATCTTCAGCGCGCCAGCGACGATCATCGGCACGGCGATCGCGCCAAGATAGCTCACCAGCATATGCTGGAAGCCTAGCGAGATCATGGCCCGCGCGGGCAGGATCTGGTCGACGGGATGGACGGGGGTTGACATGGCTCTCTCCTGCCTTGGACGTGTGGGGTGTGCACCCAAGGTAGCGAGCCGGCAACCGCGTGCGTAGCAACATTGCGAAGGCGCGCGCACGGAAGCGAAATACAGCGGGTTTTCCTTAGCTTGCATGAAACGTGCATGGCTCCCTAGCATGCACACATTCCCTGCCGTTCGTCCCTCCGTCTGCACCATGGGCCATCATGCTGCACCAAGAATGAACACTGCGAGCCATGCGCGTGCACTGGATCACGTGCAGGCGCTGTCCGCGCGCGTGTTCGGTCCCACGCGGCTGCACACGGACGATGCCGACCCGGAAGTGGCGCTGCAAAGCTGCCAGATCGGCCACCTGACCCTGGCGACCACGCGCTATGCGCGCGACATGATGGTGGAGCCGGTGCCCGGGAAGGACGAGTACGTGATCCAGACCGTGATCTCGGGCCAGTGCAGCGTCGAGGTCGAAGGCGTATCGGTCACGATGGAGCCGGGTAGCACGTGGGTCTTCTCGCCATCGCTGTCCGTGCGGCTACGGCTGGAAGCCGGCTGCGAACGCTTCAGCGTTGTGGTGCGGCGGCATGCGCTGGAAGACGCGTTTCGTGCGTGTTTCCACTTCGAACCACCGAGCCCGATGCTGTTTGCATTGCGGCCGTTGCCCGACGCGCAACGCGCCGGACGCTGGCGCGCGTTGATGACGTGGATGCGCACCGAAGCCGCGATGCGCGAGGGCCGCCACGGCCTGCCCGCCGTCGATGCGGCCATCGAACAGCTTTGCCTGAATACCTTGCTGGTGGACCATTTCGGCGAGGACGGCAGCCTGCTGCCGCGCGGCTATCTGCCATCGTTGCCGGCCTATGTGCGTCGTGCCATCCGGTACCTGCGCGCCAATCTGGACAAGCCGGTGATGATGCAGGAACTTGCCGCCCATTGCGGCGTGTGCGAACGCACGTTGCAGCTGGGCTTCCGCAAGAGCAAGAACACGACGCCGATGGAATACCTGCGTGTGCTGCGCCTGCAGGGGGCGCACGCCGACCTGCAACGTGCGATACCCGGCCCGGGCGTGGTGTCAACCATCGCATTGCGGCACGGGTTTACGCACCTGAGCCTGTTCGCGCGCGAATACCGGCGCGAATTCGGGGAATCGCCTTCGGCCACGCTGCGTCGCGCGGGGTAAAAAAAAGACGCAGCCGACGTGGGACGGCTGCGCCATCAAAACACCCGCCAGTATCGTGGCGGGGTCCCAGAGCGGGTCTGGCCGCGTTGGCGGCTGCGTGCTATGCGGGGAGTGGCGTGGGCTGGCACACGCCCAGCAGCGTCTGTAGCCGTGCCTGGTCGAGATTGCGGCCGATAAAGACGAACTTGCTTGCGCGAGGCAGGTCGCCCCATGCGTCTGCCGGATGGAAGTCCATCAGCCGGTGCACGGCCTGGAGCACATACCACCGGTCGTCGTCGTGCACGGCCACGATGCCTTTCATGCGGAAGACGTCGTCGCCTTGCGCGGCCAGCAATGCGCGCAGCCCGTGTTCCAGCCGCTGGCGGTCGAACGGCGTATCGAACACCAGCGAAACCGACGTGACCGACGGATCATGTCGATGTGCGGGGTCGTTGTCGTCATGGCCGTGGTCGCAACCTTCGTCGCAGACGTGGTCGGCGTCGTGGTGATGGGCGTGGTCGTCGTCGGGCAGGCGTGCGGCGCCGGTCGTGAAACCGCCAATGCCGAGAATGCGCGACAGATCCACCTGCGCGTAGTTGGACGGCAGAATCTGCGCGCCTTCGTTCAGGTGATGCAGGCGGTGCGCCAGCGCGTCCAGCCGCTCGGCGCTCACGAGGTCGGACTTGTTCAGGATGATGCGGTCGGCGGCTACGATCTGGTCGAGGGCCTGGTTGTCGAAGCCGGACAGCTGCGGATCGTCGAGATGGTCTTCGATGTGCACCGCATCGACCAGCGTCAGGATGCCGTCCAGCATGACCTGCTTGGCCACGTCGTTATCCATGAAGAACGTGGCGGCCACCGGTGTCGGGTCGGCCAGGCCACTGGTTTCCACCAGGATGTGGTCGAATCGTTCGGGGCGTTCCAGCAGCTTCTGCAGGATGGCCACCAGATCGGTCCGTACGTCGACCACGCAGCAGATGCAGCCGTTGGTCATCTGGTAGATCTCTTCGTCGGACGTCATGACGAGGTCGGAATCGACATCGACCTCGCCAAACTCGTTCTCGATCACCGCGATGCGGTGCCCGTGCTTCTGCGTCAGGATGTGATTCAGCAGCGTGGTTTTTCCCGACCCCAGGAAGCCGGTCAGGATGGTGACGGGCACGGGCGGCTGGGTGTGGCGATGCAGTTCGTTCATGGTGTCTCCCGGGTGATGACTTCGGCGTTGACGGCGGCAAGTGAGGTGCGCATGCCGGCCCAGCGCGAGAGCAGGCCATCATGCGGAATGTCGAACAGGTCCAGCACACGCCCGACGGTGTGGTTGACGATGTCGTCGACGTGCTGTGGATGGGCATAGAACGCTGGCATCGGCGGCATCACGATGGCCCCCATTTCAGTGACGGTGGTCATGTTGCGCAGATGCACCAGGTGCAGCGGCGTTTCCCGCGCCAGCAAGACCAGCCGGCGGCGTTCCTTGAGCATGACGTCGGCCGCGCGCGTGATCAGGTTGTCGGCCACCCCGGTGGCCACGGCGGCCAGTGTGCGCATCGAGCAGGGCGCCACCACCATGCCGTCGCAGCGGAACGACCCGCTGGCCACGCTGGCGCCGATATCGCGCACGTTGTGCACGACGTCCGCCAGCCCTTCCACCTGGGGGCGTTGCAGGCCCAGTTCGTGATGCACGGTGAGCAGGCCGGACGGCGAGCAAACCAGGTGCGCCTCCCAGCCGTCGATCATCCCAAGTGCCTGCAGCAGCCGCACACCGTACGCCGCGCCGCTGGCGCCGGTGATGGCTACCACCAGCCGGCGCGTCGTGTTCATGGGCGGGCCTCCGTCGCGCGCTTTGCCGCCAGCGCCTGCAATACCTGTTCGGGCTTGATCGGATAGTGGCGAAAGCGTACGCCGATGGCGTCGAACACGGCATTGGCGATGGCCGGCCCGATGGCGACGATCGGATCTTCCCCGACGCCTTTGGCACCGAACGGGCCGCCCGGGTCGTGCGCGGCTTCCAGCAGCACGGTGTGAATCTCCGGCATGTCCATGGCCAGCGGCATCTTGTAGTCGACGAAATTGGCGTTCAGCGACCGGCCCGTCTTCATGTCGATCTGGTAGTCCTCGTAGAGCGTGTGGCCAATGCCCTGCTGTATGCCGCCCTCGATCTGGCCCGCGGCGGCAATTGGATGAATCACCTTGCCGATGTCGTGCACGGGCACGACCTGCTTCACGGTGACGAAGCCGGTTTCGGTATCGACTTCCACTTCGACGAAATGCGCGGCAAACGAGTACGACTTGGTGGGGTGATAGGTGGCGGTGCCCACCAGTTGCGCGGCGGGCAGACCCTTGCGCGGCATCACCGCTTCGCGCACGGTCAAGGTCGGGCCTTGACAGCCGCGCACCGAGATCACGCCGTTCGCGATATCGAGGTCGGCCGGTTCGGCTTCCATCTGTTTCGCCGCGCGCGCCAGCAGCTGCGTCTTGATGTCGCCGGCCGCCATCTGCGCGGCGCGCCCCACCATATAGGTGGTGTGGCTGGCGAATGCGCCGATGTCCCACGGTACGACGTCGGTGTCGCCGTGTACCACGCTGACCGATTCGAACGGAATGGCCAGTTCTTCCGCCACGATCTGCGCCAGCGCCGTATGCGCGCCCGTGCCCAGGCCGGCGGCGCCGGTCAGCAGCACCACGGTGCCGTCCTCGTTCATCTTGACAATCGCATTGGCCTGCTCCTTGATGCCCGGATACGCGCTGCTGCCGTGCATCTCGCAGCCGATGCCCCAGCCGCGCCGGAGCACGCCGCGCTGCTGGGGCGTTTCGGCACGGCGAGCGTTCCAGTTCACCACGTCCATGCCCTTGCGGATGCAGGCTTCGAGACCACGCCCGATGAGCGGGTGATTGGACGGTGCGATATCGCCTTCACGCACGGCGTTGCGCAGCTTCAGTTCGGCCGGATCGACGCCCAGTCGTTCGGCGGCCTCGTCCATCTGGATGTCGAGCGCGTAGTATGTCTGCACCACGCCATAGCCACGGAAGGCGCCGGCAATGGGGCTGTTGGTGTAGACGCAGCGGCCTTCCAGCCTGACGTTCTCGCATCGATACAGCGACACCATGGCCGCCGTGCCGACATTGGTCACGCCGGGCCCGTGCGAACCGTACGCGCCGGAGTTGAAGACCACCTTGGCTTCGCGCGCGGTGATGGTGCCGTCGTTGCGAAAGCCCTGTCGCAGCCAGACCTTGGCCGGATGGCGCGTGCGCCCGCCCAGGAAGGTCTCCTCGCGGGTGTATTCCATCCGTACCGGACGATTCGTCTCGCGCGCGAGCAGCGCGCACAGGAACTCGGCCTGAAAAAGATCCTGCTTGGCGCCGAACCCGCCGCCCATGTGGTCCACCAGCACCCGCACCTTGTGCAGCGGCAGGCCCAGCACCTCGGCCATGATGCCGCGCACCATGAACGCGGTCTGCGTCGAGATCCATACCGTCAGGTTGCCGTTGCCGTCCCACTTGCAGGTCAGCACGTTTGGTTCCATGTAGGCCGGCGTGGGACGGCCGCCTTCGTAGACGCCTTCGAGGATGAAGTCGGCTTCGGCAAAGCCCTTGTCGACATCGCCGCGTTCGATCCTGACCGGCGGCAGTACCAGGTTGCCGCCCGGTTCGCGGTCGTGGATCAGCGCGGCGCCCGGCGCTGCTGCGTCTTCCACGGTGAAATACGCCGGCAGTGCTTGGTACTCGACCTCGATCAGTTCGATGGCGCGCGCCGCGATGTCCTCGCTGGTAGCCGCAACGGCCGCGACACCTTCGCCCCAGTAGCGCACCTTGTCATCCAGGATGTACTGGTCGCACGTGACCGACGCCGAGCGCGGATGCGGCGATCCCGCATGCAGCACGCGCGGCACGTTTTCATGCGTGAGGATCGCCTTGACACCCGGCAGCGCCAAAGCCGCCGACGTGTCGATGCCGACGATGCGCGCGTGCGCCACATTGCATCGTTTGAGCCTGGCGTGCAGCAGGCCAGCCATCGGCATGTCCGATACGTACTTGGCGTTGCCGGTGACCTTGTCCAGCAGATCGGTACGCTTGACGCTGTGTCCTATCACGGCGTGGGTCATCGTGCGTTCTCCGTCAGTGCGCGCGCGGCATCGCCATCCGGATGGCGCATGGCCTCGGCGGTCCGTTCCACCGCTTCGATGATCCGGGTGTAGCCGGTGCAGCGGCATATGTTGCCCGCGAGGGCAAAGCGGATTTCCTGCCGCGTGGGCTGCGGGTTGGCGTCGAGCAGTGCCTTGATGGCGACGATGAAGCCGGGTGTGCAGAAGCCGCATTGCGCGGCACCGCAGCGCATGAACTGTTCCTGTATGGGATGTACCCGGTCGGCGGCGGGCTGGATGCCTTCGATGGTGACGATCTTGCGGCCATGGGCTTCTGAGGCCAGCATCAGGCAACTGTTCATCGGCGCGCCGTCGACGACGATCGTGCACGAGCCGCATTCGCCCACATCGCAGCCCTTCTTTGTGCCGGTCAGTCCGGCGTCGTCGCGCAGGGCATCCAGCAGGGTGCTGTGGGGTTCCACGGCAAGTTCTTGGACTTCGCCGTTGATATCGACTTCGATCAGCTTGCGCATCACAGGATCTCCAGGGCTTGGGCGATGGCGCGGCGTGTCAGCACTCCCACCATTTCGCGGCGATATTCGGCGCTTGCGCGCACGTCGCTGATTGGCCGCGCATCTTCCATGGCGGCATGCGCGGCCTGCAGGGCCAGCGCGTCGGTGACAGGGCGATGGCGCAGCACCGCTTCGGCATGTCGGGCGCGAATCGGCGTGGGACCGACCGCGGCCAGCACGATGCCAACGTCGGTGCAATGCCCGCGATCCACCGTGATCGACACGGCCACGCCGACGGTGGCCAGTTCCATCTGCATGCGCCGTCCGTGCTTGATGTAGACCTTGCCGGTGTGCTGGGCCGGCGCGGGAATGGTGATATGCGACACCAGTTCATCGGGTGCCAGCGCGGTCTTGCCGGCGCCAGTCACGAAGTCTTCCACGGGTATCGAGCGCGAGCCTTGCAGGCCGTACAGATGCACCGACGCGTGGTCGGTGATCAGTGGCGCAAGCGAATCGGCCGATGGCGATGCGCGGCACACATTGCCCACCACCGTGGCGCGGTTGCGTACCTGGATCGATGCGAAGTCCGTGACGGCCTTGGCCAGGCTGGCGTAGTGGCGGCGTACCGCGTACGACGTTTCCACCTCGCGCGTGGTGACTAGCGCCCCAATGCGCAGGCCATCGGCCGGATTGAACGCCAGCACGTCCATGCCCGGAATCTTCTTGATGTTGATGACGTGCGACGGTTGGCGGTGCGATTCCTTGATCTGCACGAGCAGGTCGGTGCCCCCGGCCAGCACGCTGGCACGGCCGCCACAGCGATGCAGCAGCGCCGAGGCCTCTGCAAGCGTGGCGGGCTCGAGATATTCAAACGCTCTCATCTTCGCTCCTTTGGGGGTGCTCGCGGCCCGTGCAGCGCATGCGTTTGCGGCTGACCGTGCTTGCATCATGGTTCGCAGCCCATCATCGGTAAATACCCATAACGGGATTTATTGATCGGGCGGTCTCTAGAATGAAGTGCAACACCCTGATGTTAGGGTGTTGGGATGGGACAAAGCTACAGTCAACTGGGTATCGAAGAGCGTAACTGGATTCATCGCCTACTAAACGAGGGGTGCAGCCTGCGTCAGATCGCGAGAGTGGTGGGGCGAAGTCCGTCGACTGTCTCACGCGAGGTTGCCCGGGCCGGAAGTCATCGTTCCTACGATGCTGCGAGCGCGCAGGGTATGGCGCTGAGAAGGCGTCGACGTGGGCCGCGCAAGCTGGCAGCAGGCACGGCGCTGCTGAAACTGGTGAGAGCATGGCTGCGCGTGGGCTATTCACCGCAACAGATTGCAGGCAGACTCCGGCGCATGTATGCCCACCAGCCGGAGTTCCATGTGTCCCACGAGACGATCTACTGCGTGATCTACGCCACGCCGCGCGGTGAGCTGCGCCGCGAGCTAATCGGCAGCCTGCGTAAGGCCCACAAGGAGCGTCGTTCACGGGGCGCGGGGAACGATCGCCGAGGCAAGCTGCAGGATATGCGCTCGATCCACGAGCGGCCCGAGGAGGTGTTCGACCGGCTGGTGCCTGGCCATTGGGAAGGCGACCTGATCAAGGGCGCGGGCAATCGCAGCGCAGTGGCGACGCTGGTGGAACGCAAGACGCGCTTCGTGGTGCTGGCGAAGATGGACGGTTGCGGGGCGGAGGCAGCGCTGGAGGCGTTGACCAAGAAGTTTCGTCGTGTGCCGCTGGCGCTTCGCAAGAGCCTGACCTACGACCAGGGCAAAGAGATGGCGCATCACGCGGAGTTGACCAGGCGAGTCAGTATCGAAGTGTTCTTTGCCGACCCGCACAGTCCGTGTCCGTG
>NZ_RCOG02000022.1 GCF_009663685.2 Cupriavidus sp. U2
ATGCCCACCAGCATGCCCACCAGCCGGAGTTCCATGTGTCCCACGAGACGATCTACTGCGTGATCTACGCCACGCCGCGCGGTGAGCTGCGCCGCGAGCTAATCGGCAGCCTGCGTAAGGCCCASAAGGAGCGTCGTTCACGGGGCGCGGGGAACGATCGCCGAGGCAAGCTGCAGGATATGCGCTCGATCCACGAGCGGCCCGAGGAGGTGTTCGACCGGCTGGTGCCTGGCCATTGGGAAGGCGACCTGATCAAGGGCGCGGGCAATCGCAGCGCAGTGGCGACGCTGGTGGAACGCAAGACGCGCTTCGTGGTGCTGGCGAAGATGGACGGTTGCGGGGCGGAGGCAGCGCTGGAGGCKTTGACCAAGAAGTTTCGTCGTGTGCCGCTGGCGCTTCGCAAGAGCYTGACCTACGACCAGGGCAAAGAGATGGCGCATCACGCRGARYTGACCAGGCGRGTCAGTATCGAAGTGTTCTTTGCCGACCCGCACAGTCCGTGGCAGAGGCCAAGCAACGAGAACATGAACGGACTGGTTCGRGAGTATCTACCGAARGGCGACGATCTATCGGTCTTCTCGCAGGGGTACTTGAACAGAGTCGCGAAGGCGCTGAACTATCGGCCTCGGGCGGTTCTCGACTTCGCCACTCCCGCCGAAGCCATGGCCGAAGAGATCAACAAATTACGAACTGGTGTTGCATCTCAGACTTGAAACCGCCTCGTGTTACCCTCTGAATCACTGCCGCGACATCGTTGAGGCGGACCACAGAGCAGGGGAGACATGCCGGTCAATATGAGCGTTTCGCTGCGGCAACTGCGCGCCTTCGTGGCCGTTGCCGAGGAACTGCATTTCACGCGTGCGGCGGAGAAGCTGAACCTTTCGCAGTCATCGGTCAGCGCGCTGATCCACGAACTGGAAGGCAACCTGGGTATCAAGCTGTTCGACCGCCATACACGCCTGATGCAAATCACGCAGGCCGGCGCGGAACTGCTGCCAATGGTCAGGAAGGCCGTGGCCGACATCGACAGCGTGATCGACAGTTCCGCCGAGTTACGGTCGCTGGGGCGCGGGCGTGTGTCGATTGCCGCGTCATCGATCCAGGCGGCACTGATGCTGCCGCGTTTCATTCGCGAGTTCTGCGTGGGCCATCCGGGCGTGAAAGTGGAACTGCATGACGTCGCCGAAGATGAAGTGCCCCGCATGGTCAGCGCGGGCGAGGTCGACTTCGGTATCGGCACGATTCCTGAAGGTCAGCCCGATCTCAGCGCGCGCCGGCTATCGTCCGACGCGTTCGTGATCGTGATGCCGCCCAGCCATCCGCTGGCACGCCGGCGGGCGCTGAAGTGGGAGGACGTGGCGAAGCTGCCGGTGATCGGGCCGCACCGCGGTAATCCCATTCGCGACTGCCTGGATGCCGCACTGGCCATGCGCGGCATTTCGCTGACGCGCGTGCACGAGGTGTTCCTGCCGCTCACGATGGTCGGTATGGTCGATGCCGGATTGGGCATCGCGGTGATGAGCACGGCCGTCACGCGTCTGACGTCGGCGCTGGGCCTGGTGACAGTCATGCCGCAAGACCCCGTCATCTCGCGCGAGATCAGCCTGCTTGTGCATACGGACCGATCCCTGTCCCCACCCGCGCAGACGTTCCGTGATCTGCTGATGCGACATCGCAGCGATCTGGAGAAGTAGAAAGGACGCGTCTGCTTGCCGCCGCGGGGATTGCAGCCGCTGCGCCCTTTCTTCCGGCCCTTCTCACGTACGCGGGGCAAGAGCGAAGGCCACGAGCCGCTACGCCACGTTCTTCGCCAGCAACTGCGGGGCACGTTCGGCGCGGACGTTGAACAGCAGGTTCAGCGACACCGCGCACAGGGTGCCGAGCAGGATGCCGTTCTGGCAGAACCTGGCCAGCAGTTCGGGAAGCTGCGCGAAGAACCTGTCGGCCACCAGCGGAATCATCCCCAGCGCCACGCTCACGGCAACGATGTACGCGTTCTTCTTGTTTTCCACGAAGTCGACGTGCCCGAGTATGCGCACGCCCGTGGCCGCCACCATGCCGAACATCACCAGCGCAGCGCCGCCCAGCACGTATTGCGGAATCGACGCGGCGAAGAACGCGAGCTTGGGCAGGCAGCCCAGCACGATCAGGATGCCGCCGGCCGTGGCGCATACCCAGCGGCTGCGCACGCCGGTCACCTGCACCAGCCCCACGTTCTGCGCATACGACGTGTAGGTGAACGTGTTGAACACCGCGCCCACCAGCGCGCCTACGCCGTCGGCGCGCAGGCCGCGCGCCAGGTCGTCGGGCGTGACCGGACGTTCGACGATTTCGCCCAGCGCCAGGAACTGACCCACGCCTTCGATCATGATCACCACCATGACAACGCACAGCGTGATCGATGTCATGAGGTCGAAGGTGGGCCATCCGAAGTGGAACGGCGTGATCAGTGCCACCCAGCCGGCCGCATGCACGCCGGCAAAGGTGACCTTGCCCAGCACCACGGCGATCGCGAATCCCACCGTGATGCCGATCAGCACGGCAATATTGCAGAGGAAGCCCTTGAAGAACGCGATCATGCAGAGCACCGTCAGCAACACCACGGCCGCGATGCCGATATGCAAGGGCAGGCCGTAGGCGGGATTTGGCACGGGGCCTGCGGCCGTGTTCAGCGTGGGGTTGCCGCCGGCTGCCCAGTTCACACCGACGCGCATCAGCGAAATGCCGATCACCAGTACCACGGTGCCGGTCACCACAGGCGGAAACCAGCGGATGAGCCGGCTTACGTACGGTGCGGCTAGGAATGTGAACACGCCGGCCACCATCACCGCCCCAAAAACGGCCGGCAGCCCCAGCGACGGGTTCGAGCCGGTGGCGATGATCGGCGCGATGGCCGTGAACGTGACGCCCATCATCACAGGCAGACGGATGCCGATCTTGCCGATGCCGATGCTCTGGATCATCGTGACCAGGCCGCAGCAGAACAGGTCCGCCGCGATCAGGAACGCGATCTGGTCCTTTGGCAGATGCAGCGCACCACCGATGATCAGGGGCACCGCAATCGCGCCCGCGTACATCACGAGCACGTGTTGCAGGCCAAGCGCGGCCAGCCTGAGCGGGGGCAAGACTTCATCGACCGGGTGCGCCGGGCCGAACCCATGGGGGGTAGGGTTGTGGGTCATGCTGTCTCCTTCGTCTTCCAGGCCGGTATTGCCCGCGCGGTTGGTTCGGAAGGGGACAGCAGCTGTATCCCCATGGTCTGCGCCACGTGTTCCCGCCACCTGCGTGTCATTGTCAGGGCAGCATGCCAGCGTCCGGACATTGGGTAAATGGGGCGTTTGGATGAATGGATCGGGTTGCCCGATCAATGCCGCGCGCCTTCGATCAAGTGCTGTGAGACTCAGTGTTTTCCCGCATCCATGCGCGTGAGCAGCGCGGCGGCACGCGCCATCGCATCGTCATCGATCCGAGCGCGGACGCCGTCGAAGTGCGGCCCGCGCGTGGCGTCGAGTCCCATGCGCGACGTCGTGCCGACACCCGAAGCCGACGGGTCCAGCGCGCTGCCGGGCAAGCCGTCCACGATCACCACGTCCAGATGCGGCTGCAGATGCGTGGCCAGGGCCCATAGCACCTGCTCGTCGTTCGTGATGTCGATGTCGTGATCCACGGCGACCACGGTTTTCAGGTACGGGTCCCAGCCAAGGAGGCCCAGCATGACCTGGCGAGCCTCGCCCGGGCGCGACTGCCGCAGTGCCACGTACGCATGAAAATGCGTGCCCGAGCTGGGAAAGTGCACGGCGGTGACCGACGGAAATCGATCCTTGAGCTTTTCCACCATCTCGGATTCGCGCGGAATGCGCCCCAGGTTCAGGTGCTCTGCAGAGTTGCCGCCGACCACGTCGACCAGCCACGCGTCGCTGCGTCGCATCACGGTCTGCACGCGCAGCAGGTTGTTGGTGGAGCGGTCGGAAGAGTAGCCGGTGAACTCGCCGAACGGCCCTTCGTCCACGCGCGCGCCGGGATCGAGCACCCCTTCGAGCACGATTTCCGCATGCGCCGGGACCTCGATGCCGTATCGCGGAGTGCGCACGACTTCGAGCGGTGCACCGAACAGCCCGCCGGCCACCTGCCGCTCATCCACGCCATAAGGCAGACGTGCGGCGCCGGCGAGCATGAACAACGGATGCGCGCCGATCACCATGGCCACGGGCAGTGGCTTGCCCAGTTCGGCCGCGCGCTGGTACATGCGCCACAAGTGACCGCGCGAATGCAGGCTCGTGGCGATCTCGGTTGGCGAATGCAGCATCGAACGGTGGTAGCTGGCGTTGCCGATGCCCAGCTCCCGATCTTCGGCGATCAGGATGGCGTTGGTGATATACGGCCCGCGATCGGTGGCGAAATGCCGGATGGCAGGCAAGGTGGTCAGGTCCACCTGCTCCTGCACGATACCGGTTACCGCGCCCGAATCGAGCACGCGAGGCAACAGCAGACGTCGCGCGCGCGCCTGGTATTCGGCGTGGAGGCCGCTGGGCGAGACGCCGCCGAGCATGCGGCCCACGCGTTCGCGCGATGCGAACAGGTTGGTGATCAGCGGCGCGCCTAGCCCCGCCACGTCGTCGAACTTCACGACGGGATGACGCTGTTGCGCGGCCAGCGCCCATACCAGCGCAGTGGGGTCCTGGTTGGCGGTGACCGGCTCGCGCACGGTCAGGACGTCGTCGGGAAATGCCGCGCAATAGGCGGCCAGGAAGGTGTGAAAGTCCTGCGAGGTGTCATCGAACACCGGGCCGGAACCCTGGCCGGCATGTCGGTCGATACCTGGCTGGGAAGGTGAGGCAGTCATGGCATGGCTCCGCTTGGGATGCTTCAACGGGACACCGTTGCCGCGCACGGGCGCGCGCGTCGAGGGTGACGACGCGCCCGTGTGTGACCAGACGGGAAGAAAAAACGTCAGTGGCTGCGGCCGGATCAGGCGTAGCTGTGCTTGCTGGCGTAGGTGTCTTTCAGGCGTGCCTGAGCGTCTTCCTGGGTTTTCGGCGGCGGCGTGGTCTCGATGCCGACCAGGCGCGCGATGTTGTTGCCCATGTAGTCCTCCAGGCCGTCCTCATCGAGATCCATGCCTTGCGGCGCGGGGCCGCACAGCATTTCCAGCTCGCGTAGCCACATGCCGGGTTCGTTTGGCGGCGTGTCGGTGCCGAACACGATCTTGTCGCGCGGCAGCTGGCGCGCGAATTCGACTATGCGCGACTGGAAACACCAGCCCGATTCGCAATACACGTTCGGCGTGTCCATGGCCATCCAGAACGCCTCGAACGAATAGTTGCCGCCGGTCTGGATGCCGAAGTGTCCGATGACGAAATTGACCATCGGAAATTCGCGGATGACCGGATAGAACATCGTCGGAATGGTGTAGGGGCCGTCGCCGGTATGGATCAGCACCACGATGTTGTATTTGGCGCAGACCTTCATGGCGGGACGCAGCCAGTCCAGTGCGCGGTCCGGGCGGTAGCCGTGCATGTTGGCATGCAGCTTGAGCATCTTGAAGCCATATTCCTTGACGTGGAATTCCAGCTCCTGCGCCCCTTCCTCCGGGCCCCAGCGCGGGTTGAACGTGAAGTTGCCGATAAAGCGGTCAGGATACTTCTGGCACAGGCTGGCCACATAGGCCATGTAGTCGCGAATGCCCTCGCGGCCGCGGCGGTTGCCATCGCGATAGCCGGTGTTGCCCGGCGGCGGCTGGATGAATCCCATGTCGATGCGGCGCGGCTTGCCGTTGATGATGTAGGGCCCGTCCATCATCTTGAGCAGGCGTTCGCCGGTGAACGGCTCGCCCGTGTGTCGCCAGGCCTCGTCGACAAGGTTGGTCGGGTGCAGGTGGGTGTCGATGATCATGTTCGTATGCTCCGTCGGAATCTCTTGGGGGTGTCCGCGTTCATGCGGCCAGGCGCGCCTTGGCTTCTTCCAGCGAGCGCGGCACGGGCGTCGGCTCCAGGCCGATCATGCGGGCGACGTTGTTGCCGAGGTAGTCCTCGAGCGTGTCCTCATCGAGATTGAGTCCCTGGGGCGGTTCGAAGCACAGCACCTCCAGCAGGCGCAGCCACATGCCGGGTTCGTTCGGGGGCGTGTCGGAGCCGAACAGGATCTTGTGCCTTGGCAGCACCTTGGCGAATTCGACGATGCGGGATTGCAGGCACCAGCCGGATTCGCAATAGACATTAGGCATGTCCATGGCCATCTGGAACGGCTCGAAGCAATACACGCCGCCGGTCTGCACGCCAAAATGGGCCATGATGAAGTTGAGGGTCGGAAACTCCTTCATCATCGGCACCCATTCGGTGGGAATGCTGTAGGGGCCGTCGCCAGTGTGCAGCTTCACCAGCACGCCCAGTTCCGCGCATTTCTGCAGGGCGGGGCGCAGCCAGTCCAGTGCGCGATCCGGCCGGTAGGCGTGCATGTTGGCCTGGAACTGCACCATCTTGAAACCGAGCTTCCTCACATAGTGCTCGATGGCATTGACGCCATTTTCCACGCCGCACCGCGGGTTGTAGACAAAGCAGCCGATGAAGCGGTCCGGATACCTGGCCACCATCTCGCGCGTGTAGGCCATGTACGCGTCGATGGATTCGCCGCCCGACTTCACGCCATCGGTATAGGTGTAGATCGTGTTGCCTTGCGGCGGCTGGATGAACGCCTTGTCGATGCGACGCGGCTTGCCGTTGATCGTGAACGGGCCATCCATCATCTGGATCAGACGTTCGCCCGTGAATGGGTCGCCGTCATGGCGCCAGGCCAGGTCGACCAGATTGGTCGGATAACAGCTGGTGTCGATGATCATTGAGATTCCCTAACGAAGACTCTGGTGAAAGGCTTGGAGTCCTGCCAGGGGCGGTGGGACCGGTCGGGTCATGGCGCCACTGACGGGAACTCCGTCAGTGAGCAATCTCCAGATGAACCTCGCGGCATTGCGCCGCTGCTGTTCGATCGACCGCTTCTACCCACGCGTTCGTTATATAGCGTGCCGCCGACGCGCGTCAAGCGCGACTTGTGGTGCGATGCACGAAGCGCGAAGACGCCGTCCTGGACATCGGTGGCGCCGTCTCCTCGCGCTGGTGATGGCCGCATCGGGGTTTACGCGCAGAAAGGAAATTCCGCTTGAGATATCAGGTAGGTTGATAATACACTGACAAACATCGCGAAACCGGATTACCGAGGAGAAGCAGAGATGGCTGATTACGAAGGGCGCTGGAAGGCTGTGAAGGTCAGTGTGGAAGCGGGCATTGCGTGGGTGACGTTCAACCGTCCCGAGAAGCGCAACGCGATGAACCCGACGCTGAACGCCGAGATGGTTCAGGTGCTCGAAGCGCTGGAACTGGATGCCGACGCCAAGGTGCTGGTGCTGACCGGCGCTGGTGACGCCTGGACGGCGGGCATGGATCTGAAGGAGTACTTCCGTGAAGTGGATGCCGGTCCGGAGATCCTGCAGGAGAAGATCCGCCGCGATGCGTCGCAGTGGCAATGGCGGCTCCTGCGCATGTACAGCAAGCCGACCATCGCGATGGTCAACGGCTGGTGCTTTGGCGGCGGCTTCTCGCCGCTGGTTGCCTGCGATCTCGCAATCGCCGCGGACGAGGCCACCTTCGGCCTGTCGGAGATCAACTGGGGCATTCCGCCCGGCAACCTGGTCAGCAAGGCGATGGCCGATACGGTCGGTCATCGCAAGGCGCTGCACTACATCATGACGGGCGACACCTTCACCGGTAGCGAAGCCGCCGCGATGGGCCTGGTCAACGAGAGCGTGCCGCGCGCCCAACTGCGCGAGCACACGATTGCGCTGGCCGCAAAGCTGCTCGAGAAGAACCCGGTGGTGCTGCGGGCGGCCAAGATTGGCTTCAAGCGCAGCCGCGAACTGACGTGGGAGCAGAACGAGGACTACCTGTACGCAAAGCTCGACCAGGCGCAGCTGCGCGATCCCGAGCACGGCCGCGAGCAGGGCCTGAAGCAATTCCTCGACGACAAGTCGATCAAGCCGGGCCTGCAGGCTTACAAGCGCGCCTGAGCGGCCGTCAACCCCCGATCGAGACGGCGGCCCGAAGAGCCGCCGCCAGGAGACAACGCTGATGAACGAACTGACCATGCTGATTGGCGGGCAGGATCGGCCCGCCGCCAATGGCGCCACCTTTGCGCGCCGCAATCCGCTGAACGATGCCGTGGTGTCGCGCGCCCCGGCCGCCACGCTGGCGGATGCCGATGCCGCCGTCAATGCTGCCGCGGCCGCCTTCCCGGGGTGGGCCGCTCTGCTGCCGGGCGAGCGCCGCCGCCGGCTGCTGAAGGCGGCCGACCTGATGGACCAGCGTACGCAGGACTTCATCCGCATCGGCGTGGCCGAGACCGGCGCCATGCCGAACTGGTACGGCTTCAACGTGATGCTGGCGGCCAACATGCTGCGCGAGGCCGCCGCGATGACGACGCGTATCGAGGGCAGCGTGATTCCTTCGGACGTGCCGGGCAGTCTGGCCCTGGCCGTGCGCCAGCCGTGCGGCGTGGTGCTTGGCATCGCGCCGTGGAATGCGCCGGTGATCCTCGGCACCCGCGCCCTGGCGATGCCGCTCGCGTGCGGCAATACGGTCGTGCTCAAGGCATCCGAGGCGTGCCCCGGCGTGCATCGACTGATCGGGACGGTGCTGCAGGAGGCGGGGCTTGGCGACGGTGTCGTCAACGTGGTGACGAACGCCCCCGAGGATGCGGCGCAGGTGGTCGAGCGGCTGATCGCGCATCCCGCCGTGCGCCGCGTCAACTTCACCGGCTCCACGCACGTGGGCCGCATCGTCGCCGAGCACGCGGCCCGGCACCTGAAGCCGGCGCTGCTGGAGCTGGGCGGCAAGGCGCCGTTGCTGGTGCTCGACGATGCGGACCTCGATGCGGCAGTCGATGCCGTGGCCTTCGGTGCTTTCTTCAACCAGGGGCAGATCTGCATGTCGACGGAGCGCGTGATCGCCGACCGCAAGATCGCCGATCGCTTCGTCGAGAAGCTGGCCGCGAAGGCGAAGACGCTGCGGGCTGGCGATCCCGCCGATCCGGCCAGCGTGCTGGGTGCGCTGATCAGCAAGGATGCCGCACGGCGTATCGCCGCATTAGTGGAGGACGCGCGCGCACAGGGCGCAAACCTGCCCGTGGGCTTGCATGCAGACGGCGCGATCCTGCAGCCGGTCATCGTCGACGGCATTGCACCGGGCATGAAGCTCTACCGCGAGGAATCGTTCGGTCCAGTGGTGACGGTCGGGCGCGTGGATGGCGACGACGAGGCGGTGCGCATGGCCAACGACAGCGAATATGGCCTCTCCGCGTCGGTATTCAGCCGCGACGTGTCGCGGGCGATGTCGGTTGCCCAACGGATCGAATCGGGTATCTGCCACATCAACGGTCCCACCGTGCATGACGAGGCGCAGATGCCGTTTGGCGGCGTCAAGTCGAGCGGCTATGGCCGCTTTGGCGGCCAGGCGGCCGTGGCCGAATTCACTGAACTGCGCTGGATCACGATCCAGAACACCCCGCGCCACTATCCGGTCTGAACCGGCGGCCGACCCGCATACTCCCCGCAGAGGGAGGCAACACAACAGTGAGGAGACAGGACGTGAAAAACGTCTCGACGCAAGGCCCCCCGGGCCCCGGTGGCGCTGCCATGTCTTACCGCGACGTCGCCATCGGGCGCACGGAGGCCGAGTTCCGCCGCGATGGCGAGATCTGGCGCGTGCGTTCGCGGGAAGTGCTGCAGGACTATCCGGAACGGATGTCGGATTGCCTCGCCACCGGCGCCGCGCGTCATCCGGCGCACGTGCTTGCCGCGCAGCGCGGCCCCGACGGCAACTGGATCAACATCACCTATGGCGAGATGCTGGCGCGTGCACGGTCGATCGGGCAGGCGCTGCTGGACCGTTCGCTGAGCGCCGAGCGGCCGCTGCTGATTCTTTCCGGCAACGATCTCGAGCATTTGCAACTCGCGCTCGGCGCGCTGTGGGCTGGCGTGCCGTTCTCAGCCGTATCACCGCAGTATTCGCTGGTCTCCGGCGACTTCGGCAAGCTGCGGCACGTGTTCGATCTGCTGACGCCCGGCCTGGTTTACGCCGCCGATGGCCCCGCGTTCGCGCGCGCTATCGAAGCCGTGGTCCCTGCCGGCGTCGAGGTCGTGACCCGCGATGGCCATCTGCCCGGCCGCGCCGCGACGTCGTTCGATGTGCTGGCACAGACGCGTCCCGGCAGCGTTGACGCTGCCAACGCGGCGGTGGGTCCCGATACGATCGCCAAGTTCCTCTTCACCTCTGGCTCCACGCGGCAGCCCAAGGCGGTAACGACCACGCACCGGATGCTGTGCAGCAACCAGCAAATGCTGCGCCAGGCGATGCCCGAGCTTGGCCGTGTGCCGCCGGTCCTGGTGGACTGGCTGCCCTGGAACCATACGTTCGGCGGCAGCCACAACGTCGGCATCGTGCTCTACAACGGCGGCACGCTCTACATCGACGGCGGACGTCCGTTGCCGGGCGGCTTCGATGAAACGCTGCGCAACCTGCGCGAGATCGCGCCCACGATCTACTTCAACGTGCCGAAGGGTTGGGAGGAGCTCGGCAGGGCGCTGGAACAGGATGCCCGGCTGCGCGAGACGTTCTTCTCGCGCGTCAATCTCTACTTCTTCGCCGCCGCCGGCCTCTCGCAGGAAGCGTGGGACCGCCTGGAGCGCGTCACCGAGGCGCATTGCGGACAGCGCATCCATATCATGTCCGGCCTCGGCATGACGGAAACCGCACCGTCGAGCATGTTCACGACGGGCCCGGTCGCGCGCTCGGGCTATGTCGGCCTTCCGGCCGCGGGCTGCGAACTGAAGCTGGTGCCGGCCAACGGCAAGTACGAGGCGCGTTTTCGCGGGCCGCACGTCATGCCGGGTTACTGGCGCGCGGAGGCGGACCCCGACCGGCAGGTGTTCGACGAGGAAGGCTACTACTGCACTGGCGATGCGCTGCGCTTTGTCGATCCCGAGCGGCCGGAGCTTGGCTTCCAGTTCGACGGGCGCATTGCCGAGGACTTCAAGCTCAGTACCGGCACGTTCGTGAGTGTCGGGCCGCTGCGCGCGCGCGTGATCGGCGCCGGCGCGCCTTACGTCCAGGACGTGGTGATCGCGGGCGCGGACAGGGACGAGATCGGTCTGCTCGTCTTCCCGCACCTGGCGGAATGCCGCCGCCTGGCCGGCCTGCCGGCGAACGCGGGCACGCGCGAAGTGCTGGCGTCCGCGCCGGTGCGCGAAGCGTTCTCAGCGATGCTGCGCAAGCTCGACCTCACGGCCACGGGCAGCGCCACGCGCGTCAGGCGGCTGCTGTTGCTCGAAGCGGCGCCGTCGCTCGATGACGGCGAACTGACCGACAAGGGCTCGATCAACCAGCGTGCCGTACTGACGCGACGCGCCGCGCTGGTCGACGCGCTCTACGACGACGCCGGCAGCGATAGCCGCGTGATCCGTTTGCACGAAGCCGCGCCACAGAGCCGGCAAGCATGACAACAGCAACGCCGACAACGATCGGCCATGACAAGAGGAGACAGCAGATGAAGTTTGGACGGGCAGGTCTGGCAGCGCTGGCGGCAGCGCCGGCACTCGCGGGCGCGCAATCGGTGACGCTCTATGGCGTCGTCGATACCGGCGTCGAGTACGTCAACAACATCGGCACCGCGAAGAACAGTGTGGTGCGCATGCCAACGCTGACCGGCACGGTGCCGTCGCGCTGGGGGCTGCGCGGCACCGAGGATCTCGGCGGTGGCCTGAAAGGCGTGTTCGTGCTCGAGTCCGGGTTCACGCCCGACGCCGGCGCGTCGGGCCAGGGTGGGCGTCTGTTCGGCCGGCAGGCGCTGGTCGGGCTCTCCGGGCCCTGGGGCCAGGTCGGGTTCGGCCGACAGTACACGATGCTGTTCTGGGCGACGCTGGACGCCGATATTCTTGGCCCGAACGTCTATGCATCCGGCTCGCTCGACAGCTACCTGCCGAATGCCCGCGCCGACAACGCGATCGCATACAAGGGCACGTTCAACGGCCTGACGGTGGGGGCCACCTACAGCTTCGGCCGTGACACGGTCAATGCCGGACCGAGCCCGACGGGCCAGAACTGTGCCGGCGAGAACCCGGCGGACAAGCGGGCGTGCCGCGAATGGTCGGCAATGCTGCTGTACGAATTCAAGGGGCTCGGTCCGACGATCGGCGTGTCCGCCGCCTACGATTCGTTGCGGGGTGGGCCAGGTGCATTCGGGGGCCTCACAAGCAGCAGCTTCACGGACGACCGCCTGTTTGTTGGCGGCTACGCGATCTTTTCGCGAACCAAGGTCGGCCTGGGCTGGATTCGCCGCGACAATGATGGCAGCCCCACGCCGCGCAGCGACATGATCTACGGCGGTGTTTCCCACGACGTGACCCCGGCTTTCAATGTCGCCGGACAAGTCTATTACTACAAGTTCCACAACAGCGATAACAAGGCGATGCTCTACGCGCTGCGCGGCACGTACGCGTTCTCGAAGCGCACTTCCGTCTACGCGACAGCCGGCTACATCAATAACAGCGGCCAACTGACCCTTTCGGTCAGTGGCGGCGCCACGGGTTCCAATACCGGCCCGGGCGGCCAGCAGTTCGGCGTGATGACCGGCATCAAGCATATTTTCTGACCTCCGCCCGCAAGAGGCAGACCGGGGCGCCACGAGGCGGCGACGAGATACGCCAGGGCGCCCGACACACGACAACGAGGAGACAAGTCATGACAACACGCCGCGATCTTCTTCAGGCGTTGATGGCCGCATCCGCATGCGGTGCGCTGTCGCCCCTGGCCGCGCTCGCGCAGGCGGTCCAGCAGGCAAAGGTACTCTATGGTTTCCCGGCCGGCAGCGTGGGAGATCAGGTTGCCCGGCGCGTCGGCGAGAAGTTTGCCAACACGGCGTTCTCGCGCAGCGGCGCGGTGGTGGACAACCGCCCCGGCGCGGGCGGGCGCATCGCGCTCGAACTGCTGAAAGCGTCCCCGGCCGACGGTAGCGTGCTGGCGCTTTCGCAGGCATCGGCGCTGTCCACGTATCCGCACGTCTATACGAAGCTCAGCTATTCGGCCGCGGATTTCGCACCGATCTCCACGGCCGCATACATGACGTTTGCACTCGCCGTCGGACCGGCGGTGCCGGCCAACGTGCGGACCGTGAAGGACTACATCGCGTGGGCGAAGGCGCACCCTGCGGACGCCAACTACGGCTCGCCGGGCGCGGGCTCGACACCCCATTTCGTCGGTGCGCTGTTCGGCCTCAACGCAGGCCTGGACTTGCGCCACGTGCCGTATCGTGGTTCGCTGCCCGCGGTCAACGACGTGGTGGCCGGGCAGATCGCCTCGAGTTTCACGCTGACTGGCGATTACCTGCCATTCGTCAAGAGCGGCAAGCTGCGCGTCCTGGCCACCTCGGGTGCCACGCGTGCGCCATACCTGCCCGAAGTGCCAACGTTCGCGGAACTTGGCTTTCCGGAAGTGGTGGCCGACGAGTGGTTCGGCTTTCTGGCGCCGGCCAGGACGCCGGCCGCCGTTCTGGCCGCGGCCGGCACCGCGATCAACCAGGCGCTCAAGGACCCGGCCATCGTCGATGGTTTCCTCTCGATTGGCCTCGTGGCGAAAGGCTCGTCCGCCGACGACATGAAACGCGCGATGGACGCCGAGTACCGCAAGTGGGGTGTGCTCGTGAAGAAGGTCGGCTTCACGGCCGAATCCTGATAGCGTCCCGGAGCCCATGATGGATCACCAGAACCTTGTGGCGATCGACTTCCATACGCACGCGGAAGTCAGTTGCTGGAACCCGTTCGATAACTACGGCGAAGAGTACGATGCCGCCGCCGACAAATACTTCGGCAACAAGCGCCGGCCGACGATCGAAGAAACTGTCGCCTACTACCGCGAGCGAAGGATCGGCCTGGTCATGTTCACGGTGGACAGCGAGTCGAACCTCGGCCGGCGCCGGATTCCGAACGAAGAAATCGCTGCGGCGGCGAAGGCCAACGGCGACATCATGATGGCCTTCGCCAGCATCGATCCCCACAAGGGAAAGTTCGGTGCCCGCGAAGCGCGCAGGCTGATCGAGGAACACGGTGTGAAGGGCTTCAAGTTCCATCCGACCGTGCAGGGCTTTCATCCGAACGACAGGATGGCGTGGCCGATCTATGAGGTGATCAACGGGCACGGCCTGCCCGCGATCTTTCATACGGGACACAGCGGCATTGGTTCGGGCATGCGTTGCGGTGGCGGGCTGCGGCTTGAGTACAGCAATCCGATGCACCTGGACGACGTGGCGATTGCCTTTCCCGACATGCAGATCGTGATGGCGCACCCGAGCTTTCCGTGGCAGGACGAGGCGATCAGCGTGGCGATGCACAAGCCCAACGTTTGGATTGACCTGTCCGGCTGGAGTCCGAAATACTTTCCGCCGCAGCTCGTGCGCTACGCCAACACGCTGCTGAAGGACCGGGTGCTGTTCGGCAGCGACTTCCCGCTGATCACCCCGGAGCGGTGGATGGAGGACTTTAAGCAGGCCGGATTCCGGCCAGAGGTGATGCCAGGCATTCTGAAGGACAACGCCGTCCGGTTGCTGGGGCTTTGACGGCGCGGCGCATCGCGAAGATCGTCCGGACGCGCATTTCTCTCGCGCACTACCATGCGGCACGCAGGCCTGGACCGGGCTGCGTGCCGCTGTCGTTGAGATAGCCGGCACGCGGCCGGTATCGGATCAGTGCGCGGGTCAGTGCGCGGATCAGTGCGCGCCGACCCGCACGGGTTGGCCAACGGCCGCTGTCAGGCGCCCGAGCAGGCCGACGCTGGCAATGGCCACCAGCAGCGGAATCGCAAACACATAGTACAGATGCGCCGAAGGCCAGCCCGCATCGAGCAGCGACCCCGCCACGAGCGGGGCAAGCACCGCGCCGAACCGCCCCATGCCAATCGACCAACCCATGCCCGTGGTGCGCGTCTGCGCCGGGTACAGAATCGGCGCGTAGGCATAGAGACCGACCATGCAGCCAAAGATGCCGGCGCCAATCAGGACCGCCAGCGCCAGTGCCGCCGCCAGCGTGCTCGCGTACAGGCCAAAGGCGATCATCATCAGCGCGGTCAGGATAAAGCAGCTCCACAGCAGCGGGCGCAGTCCGATGCGCGCGGAGAGGAACGCGAACGCTGTGCCGCCGACGATGCCGCCCACGTTGAGCAGCACCCCGCCCGTGATGCCTTGCTGCGCCGACATCCCTGCAGCCACCAGCAGCTTCGGTGTCCATGAGAGCACGAAGTAGAAGGTGAACATCACGAGGAAGAACGACATCCAGATCATCAGCGTCTGCATGGCCAGGCTGCCTCGGAAGAGGCTGCGCACGTCGCCGGCCTCCCGCGCTTGTGTCGCCTCGTGCGCCGGTAACGCGGCGACAGTCGGGCGTCCCATGCGCGCGAGCAGCCGGTTGAGTTTGTCCAGCGCACCCTCGGGGCGCCGCGCGATCAGGAAGTCGAGCGATTCCGGCAGCCGCGCAAGCACCACCGGGACCATCGCCAGGGTGACCAGGCCGCCAAACACGAACACGCTGCGCCAGCCGTAATGGGCGAGCAGTATGCCGGCGATAGCACCGCCGATCGTCGCGCCAACCGGATAACCGGTCGCCTGCAGCACGATCGCCGTGCTGCGCCACTTGTCGGACGCGTACTCGCCCGTGATCACGTTGATGCTGGCGAGCATCCCCCCGATACCGAGCCCGGTCACGGCGCGCAGCGCCGCAAGCTGCGGCACGTTTTGCGCCAGCGCCGAGCACAGCATGCCGGCCGAGATCGTGCCGAGGCAAATCAGGATCAGCGGTCGGCGACCGATACGGTCCGCCCACGGCGCGAGGAACAGCGAACCGGCGGCCATGCCGAACAGGCCTGCGGAGAGCAGCACGCCGACCTCCTTGCCGGTCAGGTGCCAATCGGTGGAAATGTGCGATGCCGTGAAGGCCATCGCAAGCACATCGAACCCGTCGAGCATGTTGAGTACGATGCAGATGGCGATCGCCATTACCTGGGCGGGGCTCATCGGGCCGCGGTTGATGGTTTCCCGGATCTCTGGCTGCATTTGTCTACCTCCTTGTGTTTGTTGAAGTACCGCCACGTACGGGCGGTTTTTTGGGGTACGGCGTCTTGCAATACAGCGTGGCTACAGGTCCAGTACGAGCATCCCGGTCCTGGCGCGGGAGCAGCAGGGCAGGAACTGATCATTGGCGGCGCGCTCCTCATCGGTGAGGTAGGCGTCGCGATGATCAGGCGTGCCGGACAGCACACGCGTGAGGCAGGTGCCGCAGACACCTTGCTCGCAAGAGGTCTGGATCTGCACACCGTGCGCGGCCAGCGCCTGCACCACGGTCTCGTCCGCGGCGATGTCGATGACGCGGCCCGTGCTCTGCACGGTTACCTGGAAGGCGCCGCCTGGCTCGGATGGCGTTTCGGGCGCCGCGAAGTACTCGCGGTGCAGGTTCGACTCCATCCAGCCGGCGGCGCGCGCCGTGTCCAGTACGGCCGCCATGAAGCCGCTTGGCCCGCAGACGTAGAGATGCGTATCGGCGCGGGGCGCGGCTAGGAGACGCTGCAGGTCGGCGCGCTGGCCGTCGTCGTGGTACAGGAACGTGCGTTCGCGCAGGTCGGCGCCAGCGATCCGGTCCTGGAATGCCGTGCTGGCGGCGCTGCGCGTGCAGTAGTGGAACTCGAACGATGCGCCGCTGCGCGCGAGGCTCTGTGCCATCGCCAGGATCGGCGTCACGCCAATGCCTCCAGCGAGCAGCACCGAATGCCTGGCGTCGGCATGCAAAGGGAAGTGATTCTTCGGCGCGCTGATTTCCAGGATGTTTCCCGCCACGAGCGCGTGCATGGCTACCGAGCCGCCGCGCGATGCGGCATCGCGCAGCACGCCAAGCTGGTAGCGGTGCGTCTCGGCCGGGTCGTTGCAGAGCGAATACTGGCGTACCAGCCCATCGCCGAGATGCACGTCGACATGCGCGCCCGCGGTAAAGGGCGGCAGCGCGCCGCCATCGGCGGCGACCAGTTCGAACAGGGCGATGCCGTCCGCGGCCGCCGTCTTGCTTGCGATCCGGACCTGCATCATGCCGCTCCCGCCTGTGCAACCGCTTGCGCGGCCTGCGCCTGTTCCTGCGCGAGCAGCCGGTCCAGAATGCGGCGGGCCTGCACGCCTCCGGCGTCGATGTTCAGCTTTAACAGCTTGCGCGCGGGATTGGCCAGCAGGTTGCGCTGCTGCGCCTCCAGCATCTCCAGGTCCTCGCCAAAGATCTTGCCCTGGCCTTCGCGGATGGTCGCGGTGAGCGCCGCGTCGTCCGGCTTGAAGTTGCGCGCCATGCCCCAGAAATACCAGATCGACGTCTCCGTTTCCGGGGTGATGAAGTCTACGACGATGCTCGAAGCCTTGTGCTCGGCGGGCGCATCGTAGCCGCCCTTGCCTGCGTGGGCCACGCCGACCTCGATCATCACGTGGCTGGGCGGTGTGAAGCGGCATATCTGCCAGCGGTCGCACGGCACGTCGTCGGCAAGACCGTTGCCGCGCAGCGCGGCGGCCCAGAATGGCGGCGGCAGAATGCCTTCCATATGGCGGCTGGTAATGACCGAGTCACCCTCCACGCGCGTTGCCGGTGCGGATTCCTCGATCTCGGCCTGGCCGATGCTCGACGCGTGCACGTACGTCTCGTGCGTCAGGTCCATCAGGTTGTCGATCATCAGGCGATAGTCGCAGCCGATGTGGTACAGCCCGCCGCCATGGGCCCACTCGGGGCTCACCGCCCATTCGAGATGCGGGATCAGCGCATCATCGGCCAGCGCGGCATCGCCGGGCCAGACCCAGACAAAGCCGTATCGCTCCACGGCGGGGTAGTTGCGGATCGACGGAAAACCGCCCACGCGCTGACCGGCCATTGCTTTGCATTTGCCATCGCGGCCCATGGTCAGCCCGTGATAGCCGCAGACCAGTTGCCCCTCGCGCACGAAACCCAGTGACAGGGGTGCCCCGCGATGCGGACAGAAGTCTTCCAGCGCGGCGACGCTGTCGGTGCCATCCCGGTACAGCACCATCTTTTCGTTGCAGATGGTGCGGCCGAGCGGCTTGCCATCGAGTTCATCGGGCGTGCAGGCGACATACCAGGTGTTTTTCAGGAACATGACTTTCCCCTCCCGGCGCGCGCGGCGCCAGGATACGTTGGTTGACGAAGAGAGTGGTGAAGGAACCCGCGGTGCGGGTCAGGCGGTACGGCGGGCGCGCCGGATCAGGCTGCCGCCAAGTACTTGTGACATGGCCTGCTGGTTCTGCAATGCGAACTTCAGGTTTCGGTTGGCGATGCGGCTGTGCTCGCGCATCAGCGCCTCGGCACGCGCGCCTTCGCGCTGTTCGATGGCTTCGACCACCGCGCAGTGCTGGGACTGCGCCAGCAGCAGCATCTCGCGCGCGCTTTCGTCGATGGACTGCACCATGACGAAGGCGCTCGCGGAAGCGAACGGCAGGCTCGTCACCTTGTCGATCTGGCGCGCGACGAGCCCGCTGCCGCAGGCCTCTGCCAGCAATTGGTGAAACCGGGCGTTGAGGTCGACGTACTGCGAGAATTTCACGGCGGTCAGTTCGCCGGTCAGTGCGCTGTCGATCTGCGCGATGACATCGCGCATGGCGTGAAGAAGGCTCGTGCTAACGCCGCGCTCGGCGGCGAGGCGTGCGGCCAAGCCCTCCATCGTGCCGCGCAGTTCGATCGCGTCGCTGATTTCGTTCTCGTCGAACGAGCGCACGGCGAAGCCGCCGGACGGGATCGGCTCGACGAGCCCTTCCTCCTGCAGCCGGATCAGTGCCGCGCGGATTGGCGTGCGGGACACGCCCAGGCGCTCCGACACCCATACTTCCGAAATGCGTGCACCGGGCGGCAGTTCGCCGCCAAGAACCAGCTCGCGAAGGCCGAGCAGGGCGCGCACGGCCTGGGACGTGCTGGCGCCCGCCTTGCTGTCGCCGAGGTTGTGATTGTCCGTATCCATCAGGGTTGTCTCCGTGGGGGCGAGCCGCGCAGGACCAGGCGGCGTTTCAGCTTTGTTGTATACAGACTGTATTCAGTCTGCCTTGGAATGACAAGAGAAGACCCGGAAATCGAGGGTAAACGTGGATGGGATTGCGGGAATTTCAGGCGGGAAAGCGGTGGGGGTCAGAAAGTTGGATACAGCGCCCGGCGCGACGGCGCTGGTCGCTGCTGGCCAGCGCCGTCCTCGCCTGAGCGAGCGGTATGCGCTTTCAGCGCAGGTTACGCGCGCACGTTTTCAGCAGTTCTTGCAGCATGGCAGCGTGCGCGGCATCGATGCCCTCCAGCATGTCGCGCTCCATCGCTGCAACCGTGTCATCGCATTGCCGAAGCAAATGCCGCGCACTGTCGGTCAGGCTCAGCAGTACGATGCGCCCGTGCAATGGGTCCGGCTGGCGTACGATCCAGCCGCGCGCTTCCATCGTCTTGACCACCTCGTTGGCTGACTGAGGCGAGATGAGCGAGCGTTCGGCCAATTGCGCGTTGGAAGTCGGGCCTCGCGCATGCAACACGGAAAGGGCCGTGAACTGCGGCAGGGTCAGCCCGTGCGGGGCCAGCACCTCGCCCAGGCGGCGCTTGACGATCCGGTCGGTGCGCCCAATCAGGTAAGGCAACCGACTAGGCAGTGCCGTCGGGGCCTGCGCCGCCGACGGCGCGCCTTCTTTTGTCTGCTCGGTCGTTTGTGCCGAAGATGCCTTCGTGGTCCGGCGTGTCATTCTTGTCGTTTGTCCTGTCTTGGGCGGGAAGGTCGTTCCTTCTCCGATTCAAAGGTGCCGGTCAAGGCAATCGCGTCGGGGTTCCCAAGTGTGGATGATATGCCAATGGCAGGTGGCCTGACACCGGTTTGATGCCGATGTGGGTCCTTCGGGCGGCTTGTTTTTGGGCGGGGTTCGGGCGGCAAGTATGCGGCGCAGGGGTTGCACCGATACCTGTGAGAAGCCGCGGCAGGGCACGCGCGGCACTATTGCAACTTCTTGTCTTCGCGTTTTGCCTCTTCCATGGCCTCTGGTTCCAGCTCTTCCGCCGATCGATTCAGGTAGACGAACAGACCCCAGGCGGCCAGGAGCAAGGCTGTCGAGGCAATCAGTCCGGCCGCATAGCCGAGCTGCGACGGATCCTGGTGCAGCGCCTTGAAGGTTGCCACGAGACCTTCGATGGCCAGCGCGACCACGACGACCACCAGGAATCGCGACAGGAAACGTCGTACCCGTGTCGGGGCACTCACGTCAGCCTCCCGTATGACCTCTTCCTCCACGATAGTCTCGGCGATCTGCAATGCGACCACGGCTCCCGCCAGCAATCCAATGGCTTCAATGACCGCTTGCGCGCTGGCCTGGTCCCACTGGCTCACAAACACGGTCGCGCCGATGCGAGCCGCAATCGCAATCAACATCAGCGTTGCGCAGGTGAAGAGCAGGGCCATCAAACCATGGATGACCGTGAAGATGCGCACCGGGATCTTCATGGGGCCTCCGTCGATAGGTGGATCCGAAGGCAGATGCAACAAGCACGCCCGATTGGCGGTGCAGGTCCGGAAAGGGCGCGCGTGGCAACGTCAGCGTGCGGCGGCCCCAGTCTTTTGCGGTTCTTTGTTCGTGCATGACACCGATAGCGGGGACCGCAGAAGTTTCGCCGGCATGCAGTATTGACGTATGAAAATTACCGGGCAGTGCCGTGGGAGCCCGGACCGCTCAATCAAGCCGCCGGCACATGCACAGCATTCGCGCCCCAAACCGTCTTTGGAATTCACGCGACAGTTTTAGTTTTCGCGATACGGCATCCAGCGATGTCAGCGAAAAACCATGACGGGCAAAAAAGGTGGGATGGTCCGTGGTGAGTAATATTGCTGTCGTGCAACGATGGGTGCGGGCGCGCATCAGCAAAGCGCCAACCAGAAGCGTTGCAATGCCTTGCTGTCGGAGTTCGGGCAGGACGAACACCGCACGCACCACAAACGTCTCGTCAAGGCATTCTCCGAATGCCCATGCGACGATTTTTCCCTCCAGGCGGCCCACATGGTGAAGCCGTGTTTCATCCGCCGTGTCTGTCTGTGCCTCGATTTCCCACGCAGCACAGAATTCCGCGACGGCATGCATATCCGCAGCGCGCGCCGCTCCAAACCTGATTTCTCTCAACATCTCGAATTCGCAAAAAAGAGGCGTTATCCGCGCGGGAAACTGAACCACGTGAAACCAAGTGCTCTCTTTGGAGCATCTCATGCGCATTCGACGTCGCTATATCAATGTAGCGTACGCTTACATCGTGGCTGTATTATGGTTAACACAAATACGCGAAATAGATGAGTTGGTATCGCTCAAATTCGGAGAGATTTTGTGACGGGAAGAGCCCCAGCCACAGCAGTTTAGGATTTTTTTGCGGTTATTGCTGCGCAGAAACCCAGCGTTTTTATCGGGAATGGCGGGAGAAACGGCAGCAAAAACAGTCGTCCGCAGTCATGCGTTTCGAAAAACCCACGCGATTCGTGTCAGGAAAGGGCGCAATCAGGACAGCAAAATACAAACGATTATCACTGCACCACTAATAACATACCCTCACGATAATCCGGCTGCTACCTCGGCTTAGCCCAGTTCGTTCGCAAGGTAAGCCGCCGTCACGCTGGCGGGAGAAGTGGCGACGACATCGGGACGGCCGTTTGCCACGATGCGTCCCCCTTTGTCGCCGGCGCCGGGTCCGATGTCGATGACCCAGTCGGCCTGCGCCACCACCCGCATGTCGTGTTCGACCACAACCACGGTGTTGCCAGCGTCCACCAGCGCCTGCAACTGTACGAGCAGGCGGTCCACATCGGCGGGATGCAGGCCATTGGTGGGTTCGTCGAGCACGTACAGCGTGTCGCCGCGCTGTGCGCGCTGGAGTTCGGTGGCCAGCTTGATACGCTGCGCCTCGCCGCCCGACAGTTCCGTGGCCGGCTGTCCGAGTCGGAGGTAACCGAGCCCGATGTCGCGCAAAGCCGTTAGTGCGCGCATCGCGGGGGCTTCCTTGGCAAAGAATTCGCAGGCAGCGTCGACGGTCAGGTCCAACACTTCGGCGATGTTCCGCCCCTGCCAGGTGATTTCCAGCGTCTGTGGCCGGTAGCGCGTGCCGTGGCACGCCGAGCACGGCGCGTAGACGCTTGGCAGAAACAGCAGCTCCACGCTGACAAAGCCTTCGCCTTCGCAGGTCGGGCAGCGGCCCTGGGCCACATTGAACGAGAAGCGGCCGGCCGTGTAGCGCCGCTTGCGCGCGGCAGGCGTCGCGGCGAACAGCTTGCGCACGTGGTCGAACAGGCCGGTGTAAGTGGCCAGGTTCGAGCGAGGCGTGCGTCCGATCGGCTTCTGGTCCACGCGCACCAGCCGGCGCACCCCCTCCATGCCGCCAGCGATACGTCCCTCGGTCGGTGTGTCGGTGACGGCGAACAGCGGGTCGCGCTCGTCGTCGGCATCGCTGTCGTCGGTGCGTCCCAGATGCCGGTTCACGAGTTCGGGCAGGGCCTGACTGATCAGGCTGGACTTGCCGGAACCCGAAACCCCGGTCACTGCCGTGAAGCTGCCAAGCGGGATTTCCGCATCCACGCGGCGCAGGTTGTTGCGCGAGACATGGGCCAGCTTCAGCCACCCGGCCGGTTCGCGCGGCGCACGATGCTGCCGCGCCGGTGCGTCGAACAGGTAGGCCGCGGTGCGCGACGCCGTGATCCCCGCCAGGCCGCCGGGCGGCCCGCTGTAGAGCACGTGCCCGCCATGCTCGCCGGCGGCTGGCCCGACATCGACGATCCAGTCCGCGTGGCGCATGGTCTGCGTATCATGTTCGACGACAAACAGCGAGTTGCCGGCGGCCTTCAGGCGGCGCAATGCCACGAGCAACGCCTCGCCATCGGCGGGATGCAGTCCGGCCGACGGTTCGTCGAGCACGTACACCACGCCGAACAGTTGCGACGAGATCTGCGTGGCCAGTCGCAGCCGTTGCAGCTCGCCTGAGGACAGCGTCGGCGTGCTGCGGTCGAGCGACAGGTAGCCCAGGCCCAGATCGATCAGCGTGGCCAACCGTTCCATCAGTTCCTCGGCGATGCGTTGCGAGGCCAGACGCTTCTCGTCGGACAGATTGGGCGTGCGCCGCACGTCGGGGGCGGCCTTGTGCGCCGACCCGCCCGCCGCCAGACGCCGCGCCGTATCCGCGCGCGCCGCCTTGCGGCTCAGTACCGCGGCGGACCCGGCCGGGCCGGGCGATTCGCCTTGCGCGATCGGACGCATGATCTCGGCCACGCGGGCCAGGGGCAGGTGCGTGAGTTCGCCGATGTCCAGGCCGGCGAACGTTACCGACAGCGCCGCTTTCTTCAGCCGCTTGCCGTGGCATGCCGGGCAATCACGCCCGATCATATATTGCGCCACGCGCTTCTTCATCAGCGCACTCTGCGTGGTGGCGAAGGTCTGCAGCACATAGCGCCGCGCGCCGGTGAACGTGCCCTGATAGCTGGGCTCCAGCTTGCGCTTGAGTGCCGCGCGCACCTCACGCGGCGTGAAGCCCGCATAGACCGGCACGGTGGGCTGGTCCTCGGTAAAGAGGATCCAGTCGCGGTCCTTCTTCGGCAGGTCGCGCCAGGGCGTATCGACGTCGTAGCCGAGCGTGACGAGGATGTCGCGCAGGTTCTGCCCATGCCAGGCCGGCGGCCAGGCGGCCACGGCGCGTTCGCGGATGGTCAGGGAATCGTCGGGCACCATCGACCGCTCGGTGACATCGTAGATGCGTCCGAGCCCGTGGCATGTCGGGCAGGCGCCCTCCACGGTGTTTGGCGAGAAGTCCTCGGCGTAGAGCATCGGCTGGCGTGCCGGATAGGTGCCGGCGCGCGAGTACAGCATCCGTACCAGGCTCGACAGCGTGGTGACGCTGCCCACGGTAGATCGTGCGTTCGGCGCGCCGCGCTGCTGCTGCAACGCCACGGCGGGCGGCAAGCCTTCGATGCTGTCGACTTCGGGCACGCCAACCTGGTCGATCAGCCGCCTCGCATAAGGCGCGACGGATTCGAAATAGCGCCGCTGCGCCTCGGCGTAGAGCGTGCCGAACGCGAGCGAGGACTTGCCCGAACCGGACACTCCGGTGAACACTACCAGCGCGTTGCGCGGGATATCGACATCTACATTCTTGAGGTTGTGCTCGCGCGCGCCGCGCACGCGGACGAAGTTGTCGCCCTCGAGTGACGCGGGCGCCGTCGCCGGGGCATCGGTGTCCGAAAGCCGAACTGGCGGGATATCGTCGGTCATGCGGACCTTCGCTTGCATGAATTGCCGCGCGAACCCCGGTACATCCGCCTACTTGCGGCGCCGTTGGGTTGTGCGCTTGCGCGCGGGCTTGGACGGCGTCAGCGCGGCAAGCCACGCATCCGTTGCCGCCTTCGTGACGGCCGCGGCGGCCGTGGCCGTCTGGCGCCTGCCCTCGGACAGCGCGCGTCCGCGCGCCGCGCCGATCACGCCGTTGGCGCCGCTGAGCCACATGCTGAGCAACGGATTCTTCTTGAGCCAGGGGTTTTTCATCGCAGGGTCCTTTGAACGGTGTCCAGCAGCCATGGCAAAGGGCAGCAGGAAGCATGCCACGCACGGACCGTACCGTTGCAGGCGAGTGGCGGTTGCGGTACTGTCGATACAGGCGGCGGCATGAGCAGTCGGGGACACGATCCGGGAATGAAGATTGCGAACGGCCGGGATATCCAGGCTGACACGACAGCTCACATGATCGCTTTCCAGGGCAGTTCGAATTCGAGTCAATCGCGCGCGCAATGACAGTCCGCATCGGCATATCGGGTTGGCGCTATGCGGGGTGGCGGGGCGTCTTCTACCCGCCCAAGCTTCCCCAGCGCCGTGAGCTGGAGTATGCGTCGCGCCAGGTGGACACCATCGAAATCAACGGCTCCCATTATTCGCTGCAGTCGATAGAGAGCTGGCAGGCCTGGCACGATGCGGTGCCCGACGATTTTGTGTTCGCGGTAAAGGGGCCGCGATATTTGACGCACCTGCTGCGCTTCCGCGATGAGAAAGCCGTGCCGGCGATGGCCAACTTCTATGCGTCCGGGGTGCTTGCGCTTCGTCGCAAGCTGGGACCCTTCCTTTGGCAGTTTCCGCCCAACTTCCGCTTCGATGCCGAGCGGTTCGACAGATTCTTGTCGCTGTTGCCAAAATCTTCGCGCGAAGCGCGGGCGCTGGCGGCCCAGCACGATACCCGTGTCAGGTCGCCGTGGTATGGCACCAAGGGAAACAGCCGCCTTCGGCACGCGGTGGAGGTGCGACACGACAGTTTCTGCACCGCGGAGTTTCCCGCGCTGCTCCGCGAGCATCGGGTGGCATTGGTGGTGTCGCACGCCATTGCTGACTGGCCCTACGCGGAAGACGTGACCAGCGATTTCATCTACATGCGCCTGCACGGCGCCGACGCGCTGTACAGCGGCGCCTATCCCGATGCATCGCTGGACCGCTGGGCGGCCCGCATCTACGCGTGGGCACATGGACGGGAGCCTGCCGATGCGGTCCGCATCGCCCCACAGCCGCCGCGACGGGCCACCCGGCGCGACGTGTACTGCTATTTCGATAACGACAAGAAGGTGAACGCGCCATTCGACGCCAAGCGGCTGCGCGAGCGCGTCATCCCCTGATCTACAACGTCTCCACACGCGACTTGCAATTCGCGCGCCTTCCGGGATGGCGCATGCGGTGCTACGTCCCGCGCGCCTTGCCGGCTCCGTTGGACGTTGCGCAGGTACGTTCCATGCGGAACGCCTCACGACGGCTCCTCGGCGGAGCCGTTCATATCGTCTCCTCTCCTTTGGCCCGCGTTCGCGCGGGCCTTTTCTTGCCGGGGCGCTTCGGGCGTGAAGGTGGCACAACCGTTGCGAACGCCGGTAGGCGCGTTTGCCATCATTGGTGATCAACCTGGAGGATTCGTCATGTTCATCCACAACAAGCGATTGCAGTACACCGTGCGCGTTTCACGTCCCGATCCGGGCGTGGCGAATCTGCTGCTGGAGCAATTTGGCGGTCCGCAGGGAGAGCTGGCGGCTGCGTGCCGGTACTTTACCCAGGCGCTGGCGGAGGAAGATCCCGGCCGCAAGGACATGCTGTTCGACATCGCGACAGAGGAACTCAGCCATCTGGAGATCATCGGCTCGCTGATCGCCATGCTGAACCGGGGCGCCAAGGGAGAACTGGCGGAAGGCGTGCAACAGGAGGCGGAACTCTATCGCTCTCTGCAAGGTGCGGGCAACGACAGCCACGTGACGCAGATCCTGTATGGCGGTGGCCCCGCGCTGGTGAACTCGGCCGGGGTGCCGTGGACCGCGGCGTATATCGACACAATCGGTGAGCCGACCGCCGATCTGCGGTCGAACATCGCTGCCGAGGCGAGGGCGAAGCTGATCTATGAGCGGCTGATCAATGTCACCGATGATCCGAGCGTGCAGGAAGCCCTGGGGTTTCTGATGACGCGGGAGGTGTCGCACCAGAAGTCGTTCGAGAAGGCGTTGTACTCGATCACGCCAAGCTTCCCGCCGGGAAAAATGCCCGCCGATCCAAAATTTGCCAGCGTGTATTTCAAGATGTCCCAAGGCGGCGAGGTGATTCGCGGACCCTGGAACGCGGACAGTACGTTTTCCTTTGTGGATACGCCCACGCCCGCCGTCGATGGCGGAGATGGCTCGGCCAGCGTGGCCCTGCCGGCAGACCAGCAATCGACGCTGGAGGCATTTGCGATGCGAGGCCAGTCGGACGTCAATAGCGATCCGGTCACCGGCGCGGATCTGGGCAAGGCGGACGGCGATGTGGATGGCGTGGGAGATGCCGCAGCCGACGAGGCGCCGGCACGCTAGGAAGCCATCATGTCCCTCGCAGATTCCGCCGCTTTCCATTGGCGTCGGCACCCCGTCCGGATGTTGACGGGGATCGCGATCACCTTGGCGGGGATGATTGCCGCTGCCGGCCTGGTCTAGCCTGCGATCGCTGGCAAGCCACCCCTGTCGCTGCTGTGCGGCGACAGGGGCGACAGGGGCGACAGGGGCATATGCGCTACGCCCGGGGGCGAGTACGCTATCGCGGTGCTATTGCGGTCAGTCGTCGCCGACCTTCTTCTTCAGATCACGGGCCATCTGCAGATGGCCTTCCAGGTCGGGCAGATGCTTGGCGGCAAACGCCTTGACGTCAGCGTCTTTCGCCGTGTTCGACGCCTCGCGGAATGTCTTCACGGCGCTTTCGTGCGCGGCGACGCCTATGCGGCTTGCGTACATCTTGTCGAATTTGGCACCGCTGAGTGCGCTCAAGGCCTTGATCTCGCTCTTTTGCGTGGTGGAGGGTTCCTTTGGTGTCGTGACGCCTTTCTTGGCGGCCAGGGCATCCAGTTCAGCACCCACCTTGCCGTGGTCGTGGATCATCCTGTCGGCAAACGACTTGACATCCGCGTTCTGACTTTTTTGCTGAGCGAGCTTGCTTGCCTCGATTTCCGCGTGACCCGAGTGCGCGGCGTCTTCGATGAATTTGCTGTCGCTGTGAGCCGGTCGCGATGCGCCGGCCGAGCCGCCCGCCGTGGTGCCTTTCGTGCTATCCGGCGTGACATTGCCGGTGGTGCCCGAGGCTGGCGACAGGCTGGAGCCTTGCGCCACGGCCGCTGACGACCAGACGAGTACGCTGGCAATGGCGACCAGCGGACGCCAGAAGTGACTTTGCATAAGAGCCTCCGTTTCAGTGTCCTCGGCCCGGGATTTACTTCGGACCGTGGCGTTGTTTGGCGCCGCCGCCCGCACCGTGCGTCTTGCCCGCCTTCACGTGGCTCGCGGCATGGTGGCCGCTAGCGGGCTTCTTGCTCGGTGTCGTCGCGGCTTTGCCCGACTTGTCTTCTGCCCGGGCGTCCTGCTCCGAGCGGTTTGACGGTGATGCTGTCTTGGTCATGATCGATGACTCCTGTTGCGGAACGGATCGCTCCGAAGCGCGGGCGGCGGGTGGGGAATCAAGCCGGTTGGCCGGTGAGTTCGGCCTTGCGCGCTTCGAGCTGTTGCGCCACCTCCTTGAGATCGACCTTGGCGCGGATCACGGCCTGGAAGAGTTCGTTCTCTTCTTCCGCGACGTGGTGGCCCACGTACTCCGACAATACGGTGTAGTGCGCCTCCAGCATCTCGCTGTTGCCGGCCTCGATCTTGGCGATCAGGTCCTTCGCCACAGCGTGCTCGACCTTGGCCTCGTCGAGCATGTCGTCGATCTTGTCGCTGGCGCCGCGCAGGGCAGGGTAGAAGATCTCTTCCTCGATCTGCGCATGGACGGTCAATTGCTGGCAGGTCTCGGCCGCGATCGACTGCTTCTCGGCGTCGTCCTTGGCATCCTGAAATGCCTTGAAGAGTTTCTTGACGCTGCGGTGATCGTCCACCAGCAGGGAGAGTGCGGCGCGCTGTTCGACGGGTAGTTTGGATTTGTCCATGATGTCTCGTGCTGTGGGGTGGTTTGATGGTGAGACGGCCAAACCGAGTGCCGTCCCGCAAGGCCCCTGCAAGACGTATTCCAGCTCTGCAACGACGCCGCAAGGCGCGCGGGTGCTGCCATACGGTGGCGCGCCGCCCGGAATTTGTCGGCTACGCCGCCATAAACGCCACGAATTGAAAGAATGCCAGTCGGCCGGAGTCCCGGACATTTCGCGTAACACGGCGGAGCCATCCGATGGTGCGGTGCAAAAAATCAGACAGTCACCGACAGGGAACGCAGCGCCGGCACGCTAATGTGCCGCCATGCAGTCGTGAAGCTTGGGCCCGATCCATCTCCAGTGGCGGGCTTCTTTTTTTCAACCCGAAACGGCCGTCACGCAGAGAACGAGCACCGTCAGCCACATCACGCCCGTGGCGCACCACGCCAGGCGATGTATCCACGGCGACGGCGCGAATGGGCCCACGATCCGGTGGTCGCGGGACATCAGTTGCAGCATGACCATCGCGGGCGCGGCGGCGATTCCATTGAGGACGGCGCTCCATACCAGCAGCCTGGCCGGCTCGATCGGCGCGAAGCAGAGAGCTGCGCCGATGATCATCGAGACCGCAATGACCGCATAGAAGTGCCTGGCCGACAGCGGCTTTTCTTCGAGGCTTCGTCGCCAGCGCATCGCCTCGGCCGCCGCGTAGCCAACTGACCCAGCCAGCACCGGCACGGCAAGCAGGCCCGTGCCAATGATGCCGAGTGCGAACAGCAGTACGCCCCACTTTCCGGCAACCGGCTCCAGCGCCTTGGCGGCGTCGACGGACGACGCGATGTCGAGCACACCCTGTGCGTGCAGGGCGTAAGAGGCGGTCAGCATGATGCAGAGCGCTATCACCGCCGACACGACCATGCCGGTAATCGTGTCAATGTTGATGCGGCGAAGTTCCTGCCTGGCCTGCTCCGGCGCATCGCGTAAAGGATGGGCCGTGCGGTCCGCTTCGAGTTCCTCGACCTCCGATGCCGCCTGCCAGACAAAGAGGTACGGGCTGATGGTGGTGCCGAAGACCGCGACCAGCACCAGCAGATAGCCGTTGGATAAATGGACGTGCGGCAGGATGAGGGAAACCATCGCGTCGCGCCAGTTCACCTTGAGCATGAACATGGCGACGACGTAGACCAGCAGCGACAGGCTCAGCCAGCGTAGATAACCGGCATAGCGTCGATAGGGCACAAAGAGTTGGAGCAGCAGGGAGACGCCGGAAAACGCCAGCGTGTAGATCCAGCGATGCCCGCCTGCGACAAGCGCCAGCGCGTCGCCCATCGCAGCCAGATCGGCGCCGATGTTCAACGTGTTGGCCAGGACCAGCAGCACCACGAACCCGTAGGCCAGCTTTTGTGACTTGTGCCGGCGGACGTTCGCAACGATGCCGCTGCCAGAGATCCGGCCCAGGCGTGCGCAGACAAGCTGGATCGCAATCATCAGCGGCAACGAAAACAGCAGGCTCCACAGCAATCCGTTACCGAACTGGGCGCCGGCCTGTGCATAGGTAACGATGCCGCTGGGATCGTCATCGGCCGCCCCGGTCACGAGACCCGGGCCCATCAATTTGTACCATGGGGCGTCCTCGTGGCCTTTCGGATCGCTGGCGGCTGAATCACGGCTGTCCTCTGGCGTGTGCGCTTGCATGGGTATCTCCCTGTACGTCTGCCCGCGGTGCCAGGACGGGAACGACATGCACGCAAGGCGGGGACGGTTCGAGACCAAGGGATACGTGGTTGCGTGACATGCCGATGTCGGACGGACGCTGAAGCCGATGCCGGACTGCGGCCTATTGAGTCCTGCAGGCAGACTGCCCGGTCGCGCATGGGCAGGCATCGACCTACCGGACGCGCCAGCCCTGTGTGGTACGCAAGTTGCAGCGGTGCGGGATCGGGCGCGTACGGCAGTGACGTACCCATGCGCTGCGCCCCGCTTCAGGAGGTTGTGCGGAGACTTCATGGATATCGCTACCGAATCGCCCGGGCCGTGCGCGGCGGCATGTTCCGTTCCCGACCAGCAATGTCCCCGACGCTCCCGCCCGCTTTGATGCGGGTACTACGGCGCCGCTTTGGTGTCACGCGCTTGCGCCCTGGCCAGGCGGAGGTGCTGGCCAGCGTGCTGCAGGGACGGGACACTATCGCCGTCATGCCGACCGGCAGCGGCAAGTCGCTGTGCTTTCAACTTCCGGCGCTGATGCGCGACGGCCTGACCGTGGTGGTGTCGCCGCTGATTGCGTTGATGCAGGACCAGGCGACGAAGCTGGGTGCGCTCGATCTTGCCCCTGCCGTGCTCAATAGCGCGGTAGGCGATGCGGCGCTCGACGATCTGGCGCAGCGCCACGAGCGCATCCTGTTGACGACGCCCGAACAACTGGAGAACCCCGAAGTTCTGGATGTCCTGCGCCGCAATCGGATCGCCCTGTTCGTCGTGGACGAAGCGCACTGCATTTCGCAGTGGGGCCATGACTTCCGGCCCGCCTACCTGGGGTTGCGTGACGCCGCCGCCGCGTTGTCCCGGCCCCCGCTGCTGGCGTTGACCGCCACGGCCACGGAAGCGGTCATTGACGATATCGTCCGGGAACTCGGCATGCGGGACCCCCGCGTCGTACGCGCACCGCTGTTCCGGCCGAACCTTGCCTACGCGGTCGAGCATGTGTCCGGGGACGCCGCCCGGCTTGACGCTGTAAGGCGGCTCGTGTCCGCGCAAACGGGCGCGGGCATCGTCTATTCGGCGACGGTCGCCGTGGCCGAACGGTTGCATGGCGCCTTGCAGCAGACCGGCAGTCGCGTGGCGCTCTATCACGGGCGCCTGGCGGCGACGCAAAGGCGCGATGCGCAGGACGCCTTCATGTCCGGCGCGGTGGATGTGATGGTGGCCACCAACGCGTTCGGCATGGGCATCGACAAGCCCGACGTGCGGTTCATCGTGCACGCCCAGTCACCGGGCAGCCTCGATGCCTACTATCAGGAATCCGGCAGGGCGGGGCGCGATGGCGATCTTGCGCGCTGCACGCTGGTATTCGACGAAAAGGACAAGCGGATTCACCAGTTCTTCCTGGCCGGCCGATATCCGTCCGCAACGGATCTGCGCCGGATGGCGACGATGGTCCGCGAGACGCCAATGGACATGTTGTCGCTGCGTGCGGCACTGGACGATATCGGCATACGGCGCCTGCAGGCGGGCATGCGGATGCTGCGCGAATTTGGCATTGTGCAGCGCGACGGCCGCGGCCGGTTTTCGTTGCGCGATCGCGATGAAGCCGGTGTCGACAAGATCGCCGATTGCTACGCCGCGCGCAGTCGGGAGGACCACGCAACGCTTCAGGCCATGCTCGATTACGCTCGGAGCGGAAGCTGCCGGTGGGCGACGTTGCTCGCGTACTACGGCGAGACGGATGGGCCGGAACGCTGCGGCATTTGCGATAGCTGCCAGCGCCTGGCCGAGGTGGTGTCGCATCCGGCCAGTGACACCGCGCGTGCGCCGGCAGCGTTGCCGGCGTTGCCTTTCGCGAAGGGAGACGCCGTGCGGGCGCGCCGGTTTGGGGATGGCATCGCCGTCGACGTATCGGAGGAATGGGTCGACGTACGGTTTCCGGACGACAGCGTGCGGCGCTTCCTGCCGCAATTCCTGCGGCGCCAACGCAGGCGTGCAGCATCGAATGCCAGCAGCATGCCCATGCAGGGCGTCCCGGAATCACGCGAATAGCTGCCGACGCGGCAGCAGGCGAGGTGGGCGGGGCGTGCGAGCCACGGGCGAATTTCGGCGCACTTTTTGCCCCGCCCTGGGCGCGCCATCGACGTTAGCTCCCCAGTCACGGTTCTTGCGTCGCTCCGAGGTTTCGACGCCATTCAGGCCCAGGGTCGCCTGGGTCCGATGCCTGAGCGCCGAAGGAAACTGCAACAGGAGATCGTGGCCATGAACGAATACCCACAGCATACGAGGGCAGTCCCCAAGGGCTACACGCGCCCCGACGAGAGCATTCGGGAAGATCTTTGCCGGCGGCTGGCATACAGCGATGCCGTGGATGTGCGCGATGTCGAGGTCGGCGTCGATGGCGGCGTCGTGGAACTGAGCGGATGGGTCCAGGACCGGCGCCAGAAGCGGTGGATCGAGGAACTGGCTGCGCAAGTGCCTGGTGTGCGCGATGTGTTGAACCGGATACGGATGGCCCAGCAGCGTGCCAGCGCAAGCGCGGACGGGCATGTCAGCGGCATCAGCCATTCCAGCCCCGCCACGGGCTCTGCCGCAAGCAGTTATGGCGGCGGCGTCGAGCGGGGGGAGTCGAACGAATTTCCGAAGGGGCGTGATCCGTATGGCGGCACGACCAATCCCATGAAATCCGTGACATGAACCGTACCGGTGACGCGTCAGGGAGCCGCGCGAATCTACAACGTCTCCCGTCGCGAGTTGCAAGGTTCGTCGCGCGCGCACCGCGCATGCTGCACGCCGGAACTGCGATGCCGCCGCGCCCGGTAGGGTTGGGGCCGGGTACATTCCATGCGAGATGGACCCCGACGGCGCCTCCGGTGCCGTCCTTATCGTCTCCTCTCCTTTCGCCCGCGTTCGCGCGGGCTTTTTCTTGCCGGCCCGGTTCGACTGTCCGGAATGCTTGCCTTCCCTAACGCGCAGGCGCCGTGCCGATGGCGTAATTTTCAAAATAAAAAGAGCGAATTGCCATCGTTCCGGACAGATCATGAAAAACTTCAAGAGCGCCTTGCTCATCCACCGCTACATTGGCGAACTGGAAGGCCAGATCTCGGCGCAGGAGCGCCGTATCCGGGCGAGCCAGCAGTCCGGCTTGCCGGATGTGGACGCCGAGCGCCAGCTGGCCGCGCTGCGCGGGTCTCTGGAGGCGCTGCGTTTCCGCGCGCGCAGTATTCCTGGAGGGCGCTGAAATGTTCGCCGATCGCCCGCGGTTTCTCAGCGATGTGGTGCTGGACGTGACGCTGTATCGAGGCGCGCGCCGCGCGCTGCTGGTCCGCTCGGGACTCGAACTGGAAAATCTGCCGACCCATGTCCTGAAGTGGCTCGGCGAGATTCAATCGATGGAGAAAGCGGAATTTTCCGAAACCACCTCGCTGATCGGTATTTCGGCGCCAGCGGTCATGTACGACCTGCTCATCCACGGCTTCTACCTGATGGAGCCGGCCGCCATCGATCCTGCGCCCAAGCCGTAGGCCCAACGCGGGGCCGTCGGCATGAGGCCATCGGGGGAACGGATCAGCCACTCACGTGGGGCTTGTCGGACTGGTCGCGATTGCCTTGCTCGTCTCGCGGCGACACTTGCTCGTTCATGATCTCGTTGGGCGTCGGCTGCTTGCCGCCTTGCGACGCGCCGGGCCCCTCGGTCTGGGGATTGCGCCCCGGAATGGCATCGGCATCCGTCGATGGCTTCTGCCGTTCGGCGTTTGTGGGCTTGCGCGCCGGGTGGCGGCTGCTGGTTTCTTCGTGCTTCATGGCGGGTCCTCCAGGAAAACGTTGGGGCGCTCAAGCAGGCTGGCCGCGCGTACCCCCGCCGCGTCGCATGGAAATCGGCTGGGTGGCGGGCCGCCCAGCCAGGTGTTGCAAGACGCATTCCATCGCCGGTGGCGCGCTACATGGTCATGACGACCTTTATGCAGCCGTCCTGCTTGTCGCGGAATGTCTTGTACATGTCGGGGCCGTTTTCCAGTGCCACGCGGTGCGTGATGATGAAGGACGGGTCGATCTGGCCGTCGAGGATGCGCTGCAGCAGGTCGTCGGTCCAGCGATTCACATGGGTCTGTCCCGTGCGGATCGTGAGCCCCTTGTTCATCAGGGCGCCCATGGGGATTTTGTCGACCAGGCCGCCATAAACGCCAGGAATTGAAAGAATGCCAGCCGGCCGGCACACGTAGATCATTTCGCGCAGCACATGCGGCCGATCGGATTCCAGCATGACCGCCTGCTTGATGCGGTCGTAGACGGAATCGAGCGACGCCGTGGCGTGGGCTTCCAGGCCGACTGCGTCGATGCACTTGTCCGGCCCCTTGCCGTTGGTCAGTTCGTTGAGCGCCTCAACGACGTTGACCGCATCGAAGTTCACCGGCGAGGCGCCAAGCTGCTGGGCCATGGCCAGCCGCTCCACGACGTTGTCGATGGCGAGAATCCGTTGCGCGCCCATGATCTTTGCGCTCAGGATCGCGAACTGGCCCACGGGGCCTGCGCCCCATACGGCAACGACATCGTCTGGCTGGATGTCGCAGGCGGCTGCCGCCTGCCAGCCGGTGGGCAGGATATCGCCGAGGAACAGCACCGATTCGTCGCTGATGCCCTGGGGTATCTTGACCGGCGCAACGTCGGCATACGGCACGCGTACGAATTCGGCCTGGCCGCCTGCATAGCCGCCTGTCAGATGGGTGTAGCCAAACAGGCCGGCCGTGGCGTGTCCGAATACCTTGTCGGCAGTGGCCTTGTTGCGGTTGGTCCGTTCGCAGACCGAGAAATTGCCCCGGCGGCACTGATCGCATTCGCCGCAAACGATGGTGAAGGGAACAACCACGCGGTCTCCCACTTTCAAGCGCCGGTTCTCCGCGCCCACTTCGACGACCTCGCCCATGAACTCATGGCCCATGATGTCGCCCTTTTCCATGCCGGGCACGAAGCCGTCGAACAGGTGAAGGTCCGAGCCGCAGATGGCGCAACTGCTGACCTTGATGATGGCGTCGCGCGGATGCTCGATGGTCGGGTCGGGGACGGTGTCACAGCGGATGTCGTGCTTTCCATGCCAGCAAAGGGCTTTCATGTTTGGCTCCAGGCGGTGGGGGGGCGGCAGGGCCGGCCGTCATGACCGGCCCCGGATGCGGTCGCCGCACGCATCGAATGTGCCCGGCGGGTCCGGCGGCCCCGCCGGTACGCGAGATGCGAATGGAGATCCGCCGGGCACGCAATTTGCGCGCTACCGGAGGATGATTTGCCGACTGACGGAGATTCCCATGCCAACCATCGTTGCCGGATTTGCCGAGAGCGGCACGGCCGGGGCCGCGTGTCAGGCGCTTGTCGAGACGTACCCGGGGCTCAACGTGGCCTTGCGGCTGGCTGCCGAGAATGAAAGGGAAGCGGGTGGCGAAGGCCTTCTGGCGGACCTTCGGAGCCTGATGGTGGAAATCGTAGGGGTGCAGAGCGCCGACGGCGCCGAGCACCCGGATGGATACGCGGCACGACTGATCGTGTCCGATGTGCCGGTCACGCAACTGGACGCGGTAAAGGCGCTGCTGTCGGGGCACCGCGCCGTCTTTATCGGCGAACTAGCCGATGGGGACGTACGCGAACGAGCGCCCCATGGAACACCGTAAGGCAGAAGCCAGTCCGACCGGGTCCGCCGGCGGGTAGGGATCGCCCAAGGCCGTGGCAAGGACGCACTGGCTCACCAGAACAAGCCATGGCGGCACCGGCCTGCAGGGCCCGTACGGGTGCGCCCTGTGACGGCCGCCTGACCACGCCATCGCCGCCGTCCCACCATTCCGCCAAAATTCCGTCGTGGGGAGCCCGCCCGCCGCACGCACCGATTCTGACAATGCAGAAAACGTTAAAAACGGCATTAACGGTTAAAGGCTCCTCTTAATACGTTTTTTGAAATATTTCATATAGGTTCCCGGGACGCGGATTGTATTCTGAACCCATCGCGATTCCGGCCAGCCGTGCTGGCTCCCTGCATGGGGAAGCATGCCCGTCCAGGCGCGTGACGCCGCCGGCCAGTATCGGGCGCAGCATGCATGCCCGGCTTGCCATTCACTGCAATCGTTCCAGCGAGAGGTTTGCAAGCATGGTCAGATGCCGGTCCTGCGCCCGATACCCATTCCTCATCGTCGCCGTGTGCATGGCGCCCGGTGTTGTCAGATCCGCGCTGGCCGCCACGTACGGCCCGGGGACGATCACCACGCCAATCATTGTCAGCTCCGCCGACGGGACGGTGGCCGGGTCAACGACGATAACGGTCACGGGCAACGGCGTCAAAATCAATAGCGGCCGGACGGCAACGCTGGACCCGACGTTCGGGGCCTCGCCGGGCCCGATCGTCCTCAACGCCTCCGGCTATGGCCTGTATGTGTATGGCGGAACCGGTGTTATCAGCCCTGGGACGGGCGGGGTATCGATCACGACCACAGGAACCGGCAACAGTTCCACGGGCATTCTCGTCCAGACCGTTGGAGCGGCCGGCGGCACCTTGAATGCAGACGGCGTTTCGATCACGACGAACGGGAGCAGCGCGACCGGCCTTTGGCTGTACGGTACCGGCGCCAATGCCACGGTAAGCCATGCACGCATCGCGACGGGCGGGGCAAGCGGCGCATCGACGCTGGCATACGGCATGATGGTGAACGGCGGCGCCGGCGGATCGATATCGAACTCGACTATTTCGACGACCGGCCCGGGCGGGTTTGGCGTCTACGTGGCGGGCGCCGGCAGCAGGGCATCTGTCACCAACGTCGATATCACGACGGCGGGCAGCACGTTCCTATCGGGCACCGAGAACGGCGCCTACGGCGTCGTGGCGTCCAGCGGTGCGGCGGTCACGGTCAATGGGGGAAGCGTCACGACATCGGGCGCTTTTGCGGGCATCACGGGCGCCTACGGCGTCTTCGTCAAGGATGCAGGATCGAGCGGCATCGTATCGGGCACGACGATCACGACCACAGGCCAGATCGGCGGTGCCATCAATGCGCGGCTTGGCGGGACCGTGCAGGCCGATCACGTGACACTCAGCACCTCGGGCGAGGTCGCCGCCGGAAACATCGGTTCCTATGGCTTCAACATGCAGGAAGGGTCCAGCGGCACGCTCACTGCCAGCTCGATCAAGACCTATGGCACGACGGGCGTCGGCCTGCGGGCCTCGGAGTCGTCATCGATCAACGCAAGTACCACAACCGTGGAAACGTTCGGTACAAGCGGCACCGGGGCGTCGGCATCTGTCGGCGGCAATATCACGGTGAACGACACACAGTTTCAGACCCATGGCACGAGCGCCGCCGGGTTGCTGGCCTCGGGCACCAACGCGGCGGGCAACAGCCCATCGCGTGTGACGGCGACGGGTGGCAGCATTGCGAGCAGCGGTGCCTGGGCGCACGGGGCCGTGGCGCGGGGTGGCGGTGCGATATCGCTCGACACCGTTCCGGTCACGACATCGAACCAGCACGCTATTGGCCTGGCCGCGACCGGCGCGAACAGCCAGTTGCAGGCGAATGGCGGCAGCGTGACGACCACGGGGCTGGACGGCCACGGGGCCTATGCGGAGCAGGGCGGCCTGCTGACGCTCAATGGGACGACGATCGCCACCAGCGGCGATGGTGCCCATGGTCTGGTGGTGGATACCGCCGCCACCGCCATCGTCCGGCCTGCCGCCGGCGGCGGCAATGCTTCGCTTGCCACGACCGGCGCCAATGCCGACGTCGTGCGTGTCGGCAGCGGGGGACTCTTCACCGCGACGGGGGCCACGCTTCATGCGTCGGGGACTGGGGCCAATGGACTGACACTGATTGGTGGCACCGGGTCGGTCGGCCTTGGCACGATCCTGACCGGCGCAAGGGACGGCGCGGCCGATGCCAATGGCGGTGAATCCGAGCTGCTGCTGGCGCCCGCGTCTGTGATCGCGCCATCGCTGCTGCCGAAGGCCACCACGCCGCTGTCCGTGGAAACGGCCAACCTGACGGATACCGTGCTGAAGTCCGATCAGGGGGCCGCCATCGCTGTCATCGGACCGGACGCCACCGTCAACCTGACGCGCTCCACGGTCTCCGGCGCCACGGCGCTGCTGACCGTCTCGGCCGATGCGGCCGGCCCCGGCGTGGCCGTGGTCAACGCCGACGCTTCCACCTTGACCGGCGCCGCGCTCACCGATGCGGCCAGCACATCGACACTTAATCTGGCAAACGCCAGCACCTGGCATGTCACGGCGAACTCCACGCTGACAAACCTTGCCAACAATGCCAGCCTGATTGCGTTCACGCCGCCGGCAACGGGAGGATTCAAGACGCTGACCGCCCGGCACTACAGCGGCACGGGTGGCGTCATCGCGCTGAACACGGTGCTGGGCGCGGACGGCTCCGCATCGGACAAGCTGGTGATCCATGGCGGCACGGCCAGCGGCACGACCGGCCTGCGGGTGGCAAACGCCGGCGGCGCTGGGGCGCTGACCGTCGCCAACGGTATCCAGGTCGTGGACGCCATCCAGGGCGGCACCACTGCCGCCGATGCCTTTGCGCTCGATGGCCGGGCCGTCGCCGGTGCCTACGAGTATCGGCTGTTTCGTGGCAGTGTGGATGGGTCCAACGCGGATGCGTGGTATCTGCGTTCGGAGGCGGCGTCGCCAGCCCCCGATCCGCTCTATCGCCCGGAGATCGCCGCGTACCTTGCCAACCAGCGGCTGGTGGGGGAGATGTTCGTGCATAGCCTGCACGACCGCCTGGGAGAGCCGCAGTACGTCGAGGGCCAGGGCTTCAACCCGGAGCAGGACAAGCCGCGCGCCGGCTGGCTGCGGGTGGTGGGCAACTGGCAAGGCAGCAAGAGCGCCAACGGCATCTTCACCGCGCGCACCAACTCCTTCCTGTTGCATGGTGGCGCCGAGCTTGCCAAGTGGAAGGTATTCAGTGACGGGGGGGATCGCGGTCACCTGGGCCTGATGGGCAGCTACGGCTACGCCAATACCAACGCGTCCGCGCGGGGGAACCCGTTCTCCGCAAAGGGCACGGTCGAAGGCTGGAGCGTGGGCGGGTATGGCACCTGGTACCAGAACGACGAGCACAAGCTCGGGGCCTACGTGGACACGTGGTTCCAGTACGGCTGGTTCACCAACCATGTCGACGGGCAATACCTGCCATCGGTCCGTTACAACGCCCAGGGCTGGGCCGCGTCGGGCGAGACCGGCTATGCGGTGCCGCTTCGCAATGACTGGGTGATCGAGCCGCAGGGGCAACTGATCTATGTGGGCTACAACGAGTCGGACGTCACCGAGCCGAACGGCACCAGTGTCCGGGGCGCCAATGCCCACGGCTGGATCACGCGCCTCGGTGCGCGCTTGCACCGAACCTTCCTGCGTGCGGAGGATCGCAAGATCCAGCCGTATCTGACGCTCAACTGGTGGCACACCAGCGTATCGAGCAGCATATCGTTCAACGACCTGCCGCTGGGCAGCATGTATCCGAGCAACCGTTATGAAGTGAAGCTTGGCGTGAATGACGATCTGGGAAAACGCTGGACGGCATGGAGCAACGTGTCAGGCGCGTGGGGCGCGCAGAGCTTCTACCAGTATGCACTCAGGGTCGGTGTGAAGTACGCGTGGTAGGCGTCGCCCGGGAGGCCAATCACGCGTGTCGGGTGCAGTGATATTGAATGATCCGGGGGATCTCAATGACGACTGCAAATGAAATGCTGGTCAGGCATGCGCTGTCCTATGCGCGAGGGATGGGTCGTCCGATCGGTCCCTTCCATCGCGACACCCGCCTGCATCTGGACGACGTGGAGATCGCGCGCCATGGCTACAGGACTTCCCAGGTTGTCCGCGTCATGCTGAAGGTATTGCGGACGTGGAACCTGGACGGGTATGTCATCACCGCCGAGCAAGCCAGCTTGTTCGTGGTGGGCGCCCGCCATCACGACATCGGAAAGATCGGGGTGCCGCCGGAGGTTCTGCATAAGCCCGGGAAATTGAGCCAGGCCGAATACGGTGCCATGAAGCGGCACACGACGATCGGCAGCGATATCGCCGGGGCGACGCTGCGCGATTGCGCCACGCTGGCCGCGCAACTGCAATCCGTGGAGGTAGTCGCGCACTACCATCACGAGCGATGGGACGGTTCGGGGTATCCCGCCGGCCTTCGCGGGCGGGACATCCCGCTCTCCGCCCGCATCGTGGCGCTCGCCGATTCCTACGATGCGATGGTGAGCCCGCGGGTCTATAAGCCGGGCATGCCTCACGAACTGGCCATGGCGGCCATTTGCGCCGGGGCGGGAAGTCTGTATGACCCGGCTCTGGTCGACGTGTTTGCCGCCGCACTGGCAACGCCACCGTTTCGTCCGGACCCTTTGGCCGCTGGCCGGCCATGATCGCCCTGACACCTGTCCATTTCTCTTAAATCTCTCCATCAAAACATTCAACATCGGGCCGTCATGGGGCAGCTGCGCCTTGCGATATGCTCGTCCGGCGATTGCCATGCCTGCCATGATCCACATTGCGGCGCATGCCAACTTCCACGGAGAATCCGCATGACACGTTCCAGGATGATGCTGTTCACGCTGCTGGTAGCGGCATCGACCAGCAGCTTCGCCCAAGGCGCCACGGGGTATGTATTCGAGCGCGGCTATCCGACTGCGCAGACCACACAGGCCGCACGCAACGATGCGGATTTCCAGCGCGCCATGACGGCGTATCGGTTCTGGTATCCGACGGTGTCGGTGGAAGGCATCTTCAACGGCAACCGCGAGTTGGGGATCAAGGATGGAGAGTCATGGGGCATGGCGGCGGCTGGTCCGCGGCAGGTCGGCTTCACGCTGAATTCCGACACGCCCTATGCATCGGCCGTGATCGACCTGAGTCAGGGGCCGGTCGTCATCGAGTTGCCGCCCGGCCCCTATATCGGGCTGGTAGACGATCACAACCAGGGTTGGGTGCAGGACGTCGGCCTTCCGGGGCCGGATGCCGGCAAGGGCGGCAAGCACCTGGTGGTGCCGGCCGGCTACAAGGGAAAGATCCCCAAGGGCTACCACGTTGGCACGTCGCCGTCCGTAAAGAACCTGTTCGCGGTGCGCGCGCTGCCGGTCGGCGGAGACCTGCCCCGTGCGCTCAATGCCTTGCGGGCGATCCGGATCTACCCGCTGTCGTCGGCGGCGAGTCCGGTGCCGCTGAAGCTGGTCGATACGACCGAGCAGCGCATGGACAGCTCGTCGCTGCGCTGGGAAGGCAATCTCCAGTTCTGGCAGGTGTTGCAGAAGATCATCGACGAGGAACGGATCGTGCCGCAATTCCTGCCCATGTACGGCTTGCTGGCCGAACTGGGTATCGAGAAAGGCAAGCCGTTCCATCCCGATGCACGCATGAAGGACATCCTGGAGCGCGCGGCCAGGGCCGGGCGCGACCAGATGCTGGTGTCGGCCTTCGATAGCGCCCGCCCCGACCGGGTGAACTGGCCTGACCGGAAGTGGGAGTGGGTCGGCCTGACGCCGGGCAGCGCGCAGTTCGAGACGCCGGCAGGCATGGATCTGGAATCGCGCGACCGCTGGTTTGCCCAGGCCATCGTCACGTCGCCCGCCATGTTCCGGCGCAGCGCCGGCGCCAGTTCGCTGTACTGGATGGCCGTGCGCGACGGCAGCGGGGCATTCCTCGATGGCGGCAAGCACTACAAGGTGACCTTGCCCCAGCCAGTGCCCGGCAAGCTGTTCTGGTCGATCACCATCTACGATGCCGAAACGCGCTCGCAGGTGCAGACCGACCAGGACAAGGCAGCGCTGCGCTCCTTGTTTGAACTCAAGGATGTGCCGACCGACGCCCCGCTGGATCTCTATGTGGGCCCGACCGCGCCGGCCGGCAAGGAAGGCCGCTGGATCAAGACCACGCCGGGCAAGGGATGGTTTGCCTACATCCGCATCTACGGCCCGGAGGCGGCGGCATTCGACAAGAGCTGGAAGCCGGGCGACTTCGAACCGCTGAAGTGAGCCGGTGAAGTGAGCCGGCCGCTGCCTGCAGGCCCGATATGAGCGAACGGGGCGCGGCGATGCCGGCAGTGACGCCGGCAGCCGCCGGGGCCTCGCCTAGCGCCGCCCACCCCGGCCGCCGCCGCCGAATCCACGTCCACCACCACCACCACGGAAGCCGCCGGCATTTCCACGCGAGCCTGAGCCCAGGCTCGAATTGCCGCGGTTCATGTCGCGTTGCATCTCGCCACGGCCATTGCCGACGCCATTGAACCCGCTGTCACGGCCCGCGGTGCCGTCGCGGCCCCGGAATCCATTGCGGGCTTCCGCGCCGGGCGAACTGCGTCCGAACCGCTCGCGCGACGCGTTATCGCGGTAGGCCACGCCCTGGCGATGGCGGGCGTCATGCTGCCAGCGGTCTCCGCTCAGCTTGCTGGCATCGAAGTTTCGGTCGATATTGCGGGCCTTGTGATGTTCGACATGGACGTTGTTGTTGTTCCAGTCGCAGTTGCCGAAGATCGCCGCTGCCGTGATCAGCCCCACGCCGAACGCGATGCCCGAGCCGTAGCCGGGATAGTAGGCGGGGTAGGGCGGCCAGTAGTAGTACGGGTACGCGGGATAGGCCCACGGGCCGTACACGACGCCAGGGTCGTACGCCGGCACGTAGATGGTCTGCGGGTTGGCGGGCTCGATGATCACGACGCTCTGGCCCGTCGCGGTGGTCTGGGTGGTGACCGTCTGCTGGGCGTTGGACTGCAGGTTGCCGGCCTGCCGCGCCTTGGCGCGCAGCCGCTGGATGGCATCGAAGACATCCTTCTGCTGCGCCAGGAAGGCATCGCCCAGATTCTGCGTCCAGTCGATCTTGTCGTTCATCGGCTCCAGCACCTGCGGAAAGGCCAGCATCGACTTGACGCTGGCATCCCACGGCTCGTTTTGCGCGGCCTGGATGGCGGCGTCGCCTTTCAGGTCCGGATGGGCCTTCAGCCAGCGGGCGGCCAGGACGATTTCCATCGGGTAGGTGGATGCCATCAGCACCTGGGACAGCAGGCTGTCCGGATACAGGGCGATGGGCGCCACCAGCGCCTCGATCTCCTCGGGCTTGTACGCGGCACCGGCCGGTTTCTGCACGGCGGCCAGGCGGGCCTGGTCCAGTTGGGCCTGGGCAGACGTCTGCGATGGCGCGGCGCTGTCCGGGGCGGCCGTCGATGGCGGGTTCGTCTGGCACCCCGCCAGCATCAGCGCCATGCAGCCCGTAGCGATGGCCATGCGCTTCATGGGGATACCCGCCTCCAGCCCGGGGCTGGATCGAAGGTCTGGGTGGCGGACGCCTTCATGTCGGTCTGCGGGCCGAGATTGCGTTCATAGACGATGCCGAGGTGATTCACCATGAACGTCATCACGCCGGTGTCGCCATAGCGCACGGGCCAGGCGATCACCGCGAAGCCTCCGAATAGCTTGCCGTCCACCATGTAGTTCATCGCGCCGGACTGGGCATGCTTGCCCTGTGCCGTGAGCAGCTTGAAGCGATATCCGTTGTAGCCGTCCTCGCTCTGGTTCGGCCGGCTGGCATTGCTGAAGGCCTCGCCAAGCGGGCTCGGCGGCTCGTTGGGCCCGGTCGGCCAGTACAGGCCGTCGTGCCTGCCCGGCGAACTCGCCAGCTTGCTTGCGTAGACGTGGAGCTTTTCGCCGTCGTGCGTGGTCTCGGCGTAGTCGTCCTGCGCGTCGCGGATGGCCAGCAGGGTTTGTATCGCGGCAAGTTCGTTGCGGCCAATGCGGCGCACGCGCATTTCCTGCAGGCCGGCCCGGGTGTCGAATTGCCAGCCCGCGGGGCGTTTCACCAGCGGGACGGGCAGGGTCCAGCCGTCGTCGCCCACGACGATGAATGCATGGCCATTGGCCGTTCGAACGGTGTGGGACACGTTCCACGCGCGCACGAACGTCTCGCGGGCCGCGTCGCCGACGGGCGGGACGATGGCCCGGAAGTCATCGCCGAGCATTTGCGTGAGCGCGGGCTGGTCGTCGGCCAGCACGGCCTGGCCGAACGCCAGCATGCCGTCCTGGGCTGTGCCGAAAAGCTGCTGGGCCAGCGCCACCTGGGCCAGCAGGGATAACACCGTCGCCAGGCCCCACGATCGTGGCGAACCCAGGCGCATCCGGAACGGTCCCGGCCGCATGGTCATGTCATGGCTTCCTTTGCGCGTGGTGCCGGACATCGGCTGGCGCGGGCGGCGGCGCTCCCTGCGGCCCGCCCGCTACTTCATTTTATGGGCGCGCGGACGGGGCGCAATGGCACTTTGGGGTAACCCGTGCGGGCCTTCGGCCACTCAGGCCCTGACACGCTGCGCCGCCCAGCGCCGATACTTGCGCACGCGGCAGGCATCGGACACCTGTTGCAGGATCAGCGCGCGCAACGGCGACACCCCGGGGTGGGTGGCCTTGCCCCGGCTCAGGTTGCGCAGCTGGAACTTGACCGCCGCCATGTTGGCCAGCGACGCCAGCGCCTTGTTTTTCCACGTGATCGGCGGCAACGCCGGTGCGCTGTCCTTGCCGGCCAGCCAGTCGCGCGGCAGGTTGGGGTTGATGGCCAGGGCGGTGCCGATGCCGACCATGTCCACGCCGCTGCGGACCACCTGCTCGGCCACCGGCTGGCGGCGGATGCCGCCCGTGACCATCACGGGCATCGTCGCCACGGCGCGGATGTCCTGCGCGAACTCGACGAAGTAGGCTTCCCGGGCCAGCGTGCGGCCGTCGCGCGCCTGGCCCTGCATGGCAGGCGCCTCGTAGCTGCCGCCCGACAGTTCCACCAGGTCGACGCCCAGGTTGTCGAGCATCTTCACGACCTCGCGGGCGTCCTCGACGCTGAAGCCGCCGCGCTGGAAGTCCGCCGAATTGAGCTTGACCGCGACGGCGAACCCCGGCGAGACCGCCGCCCGTACCGCCTTGACGATCTCGACCAGCAGGCGGGCACGGTTCTCCAGCGGGCCGCCCCAGGCGTCGTGGCGCAGGTTGGTCAGCGGCGACAGGAACTGGCTCAGCAGATAGCCGTGCGCGGCGTGGATCTGGACACCTGTGAAGCCGGCCTGTTCGCCCAGTTGCGCGGTGCGGGCAAAGCGCCGGATCACATCCTCGATGACGTCCTGGGTCATCGCCTTCGGCGGGCTGAAGTGCCTGGACATATTGCCCAGCGCCATCGGCACGGCAGAGGGCGCCCAGGTGGGCTGCCGCAGGCTGGCGGGCATCTGGCGGCCGGGGTGGTTGATCTGCAGCCAGAACTGCGCCCCGTTGGCGCGTCCTGCGCTGGCCCAGCGCCGGAATCTGTCGAGGTGCGTGGCGTCTTCCAGCACAACGCCGCCCGGACCCGTCATGGCGCGGCCGTCCACCATCACGTTGCCGGTCAGCAGCAGGCCGGCGCCGCCGTCTGCCCACGCCCGGTACAGGCGAATCAGCGCCTCGGACGGCGCATGGTCGGCGTCAGCCATGTTCTCTTCCATCGCGGCTTTGGCGATGCGGTTCGGAATGCTGGAACCGTTGCGAAGGACGAGCTTGTCGAACACGTTCATGAAGTCACCTCGTTGGATCGAGGCTCGACTCTAAGATTAAAGTCAACTTCAAGGTCAAGGCCTTTTTGTGCGCCGATCCGGCGGCGCCATGCAAAAGGCCCCGCCGCGGAAATCCGGGCGGGCCAGGATGGATGGACCGCTTTCCCAGGTGATTAGCTGCGCACAAACGCCAGCAGGTCGGCGTTGATCGTGTCGGCGTTGGTCGTGGGCATGCCGTGCGGAAATCCCGGATAGGTCTTCAGCGTGCCGTTCTTCAGCAGCTTGGCCGACAGCGGGGCCGAGTCGGCATAGGGCACGATCTGGTCGTCGTCGCCGTGCATGACCAGGACGGGGATTGTGGCGCGCTTCAGGTCCTCGGTGAAATCGGTCTGCGAAAACGCCACGATGCCATCGTAGTGGGCCTTCGCGCTGCCCATCATGCCCTGGCGCCACCAGTTGCGTATGACCCCTTCGGACGGCTTGGCGTTGGGCCGGTTGTAGCCATAGAACGGTCCGGTGGGAATGTCGAGGTAGAACTGCGCGCGATTGGCCGCGACCTGCGCCTGGAAACCGTCGAAGACGTCCTTGGGCAGGCCGCCCGGGTTGCTTTCGGTCTTGACCATCAACGGCGGCACCGCGCTGACGAGCACGGCCTTGGCGACGCGGTCCTCGCCATGGCGGGCAACGTAGTGGATGACCTCGCCGCCGCCCGTGGAATGGCCAATATGGACGGCCTTCTGCACGCCCAGGTGTTTCACCACGGCCGCCACATCGTCGGCGTAGTGGTCCATGTCGTGTCCGTCCCAGACCTGGCTGGACCGGCCATGGCCGCGTCGGTCATGGGCCACGACCCGGTAGCCCTGCGCCAGGAAGAACAGCATCTGGGCGTCCCAGTCATCGGCGCTAAGCGGCCAGCCGTGATGAAAGAAGATCACCTGTGCGTCGCGGGGTCCCCAGTCTTTGTAGAAGATATCGACGCCGTCGCTGGTTGTGACGTATCCCATGATTCGCTTCTCCTGAGTGGTGCAGCCATCAAGCCTCGATGCGGGAATCCGGCCGGCGGCGCTGGTACGCCGCGGCTGGGCGCGGCCCGTCGTGCCGGGAATTGTCCGGCGCATCGTTCGGGCCAGAGACCACTGTAGGATTGAAGTCCACCTCAGGGTCAAGGTTTTTCAGCTGATGAGAATTGGCCACCGCCGGGGCCGGTGCCCCGATTTTTTCCTACACTTACTCCGGACAGGCTCAGGCAGGTGCGACGATGCGGGCCGATTCTGGTCGTGGGGACGACACGGGCAGCGACCGAACGCTGGTGTATTTCGGATGGCTGACGTTGTTCGTCTACCTGGCGACGCCGGCCGGCGCCCTGGTCGACATCCAGACGTCGTACATGCTCAAGAACGAGCTGCACGCCACGGCCACGCAGATTTCCACGTTCCGGCTGGTGACGGGCATCCCCGTCTATGTGGCGTTCGTGTTCGGACTGGCACGCGATCAGTGGAGCCCGTTCGGCATGCGCGATCGCGGCTATTTCCTGGTCTTTGCGCCGCTGACGGCGCTGGCCTGCGTCTGGATGGCCCATTCGGGCTTTTCTTATCCGGGCCTGCTGGTGGGCACGCTGATGGCCATGCTGGCATTCCGCTTCGTGGCGGCGGCCTGTCAGGGGCTGATCGCCCTGGTCGGCCAGGAAAAGCTGATGTCCGGCCGGCTCAGCGCGCTGTGGAACGTGATCAGCGCCGTGCCGGTGGTGGCAGGCGCCTTCGCTTCGGGCTACGTGTCCGACCACCTGGCCGCCAGGCAGGCCATCTACCTGGTGGCCGTCTTCAACCTGATGATCGTTGCGTTGGCGCTCTGGAAGCCGCCGTCGGTGTTCGGACAGCTCTATGACCGGAAGCAGGCCCGCGCCACCGACTTCGTGGGGAACATCAAACGGCTGGTCCGGCACAAGGCCGTCTATCCGGCGGTGCTGATCTGCTTCCTGTGGAACTTCGCCCCGGGTTCGGCCACGCCGTTGCAGTTCTACCTGACCAACGAGCTGCATGCGTCGGACTCCGTGTACTCGTACTACAACGGCATCTTCGCCGCCGCTTTCGTGCCGACCTTCCTGATCTACGGCTATCTGTGCAAGCGGGTCGCGCTGGGCAAGCTGTTGTGGTGGGGCACCATCATCGCCGTGCCGCAGATGATTCCGCTGGCGTTCATCCAGTCGGCCGATCTGGCGCTGGTGCTCGCGGCGCCCACCGGGTTGATGGGCGGCATTGCCACCGCCGCCTACCTGGATCTGGCGATGCGATCCTGTCCGCCCGGCCTGCAGGGCACGCTGATGATGCTGGTGGATGGCGTGCTCGCGCTGTCCGGGCGTGCCGGCGACCTGCTCGGGTCGTGGATCTACAACAGCGCGCCGTCGCACGGATTCGTGTACTGCGTGATGGCCACCACAGCCGTGTACGCGCTGATCCTGGCCTTGATTCCGCTCACGCCCAAGGCGTTGATTGCGACGCGCGATGGCGAGTCCGTCGCGGATGATCCTGCGCCCGCGTCGCCGCCGAGCCGGGAACCTGCCTGACCGGCGTCACCTGCCGGCCTGAGGGCGGTAGGGGCGCCGTCGGCTCAGGCCGTGCCGCTTCCCGACCGGGACGACCTGGCCCGAGCCTTGCGCGGGGCAGGGGCGCGTGGCGCCTCGCGGTCGGGCACGAGCGAGATGGCGTGCATGCCCTCCAGCCAGGACAGCGCATCGACGTACGACAGGAACTGCTCCAGATAGCCGGGCGACACCTCGCGCATCAGCGATAGCGAGCGATGCACCAGGTGATTCGTGTTCAACGGCCCGGCGTTTTCCGGCACACCGGCCTGCGAATCGCGCAACTGTCGATCGACGCTGACGCGCGCCCAGGTGTCGCGGAAATAGTCGGCCAGCGCCGGTTCGGCGTGGCGGGCGCGATGCGCGTTGACGGCAGCCGGCGTGCCGGATGCGCCCGGCACCTGGGACGCGGGGCGGGTGCCCGGCGGGGCGGCTGGATCTGCCGCCCGATGCGGGTCCGGAAGTGCGTCCTGCGGATAGGCCTGGCCAAGCCGCGCCGTGAGGGCGGCCAGGCCGGAGTGGGCGTCGGCCCGCTGCAGCGACGTGCCGGACGCAGGCGCCTCGATCCGGTCGCGCGACAACCGATCGCCAAAATCGGCAACCAGCCCCGCCAGGCGCTGCTCCAGCCGTCGCCGCGCCTCGCCATCGTAGGCGGATGCGCGCCGGGCCAGTGCGTCGATAAAGCGGAAGCGCACCGGATCGGCGCGGTCGGCGCCGCTGTCGCGCCAGCCGTCGATCCGGGCGCGGGCATCGTGGCGTTCCTCGCGCGGGTCGGGGGTTGGCCCGTCGCGCAATGCGTCGCTATGCATCGGGTTTGGGCTTGGCTGCCGTGGCGCCGGCACCCGCCGAGATGCGTGGCACCGGCGCAATTTCCACGCGGCGGTTCTTCGCCCGGCTTTCTTCCGTGGCGTTGGGCGCAACCGGCTGCTGCGATCCAAACGCCGCCGAGAACACCGACGCTGGCGGCACGCCCGACTCGATCAGCGCGCGGGTCACGGTCAGCGCCCGCTGGGCCGACAGTTCCAGGTTGTCGGCGAACCGCCGGTTACCTTCCCTGACCTGCTGGTCGTCGGTGAAGCCGCTCACCATCAGGATCTCGTCGCGCGCGCCCAGATAGGCCGACAGCGGCGCCGCCAGGCTCTTGAGCAGGGTGCGGCCCTCGGGCTGCAACTGGTCGGAGTTCAGCGCGAACAGCACGTTGCCGCTGATGCCGATGCGGCCATCCTTGAGCGTGACGCGGCCGGCTGCCAGCGGCCCGGCCAGTGCCTGTTCGAGCGTCTGGCGGCGCTTCAGCTCCGCCTGCCGCTGCTTGACCTCGTTCTCGAGCCGTGCCGACAGCTCCATCTGCACGCCGATGACGCCGAGCAGCACCAGCACGAAGGCGCCCAGCATCACCGACATCAGGTCGCCGAACACCGCCCAGGCCGGGACGGTCGGCTCCACGCCAGCGTCGATATCGTCCGTCATGCCGCCTCGACCCCAGACTGTTGCGCGGAAAACTGCTGCAGGTTCTCCAGGATCTGCTTCTGCGACAGCATGCTGAGGTCGACCACCTCGCGGGCCTGCGCCACGTAGTAGGCCAGTTGCTCGTCGCTACGGGTCATCGACTTGTCGAGTGCGGCCTCGATGCGGGCCAGGTGCTCGGCCAGCTTGTCGTTCGAGGCGCCGAACAGTTGCACCGCCGCGCCGAACGCTTCGCCCAGGCTCGCCACCTCGACGGCGCTGCTCGTGATCTGTGCGGCGATGCCGTCCAGCTTGCCGGCTTCCTGCGCCACCTGTTCGGTGAAGCGCGTGCCCACGCGTTCCAGCAGGTCGGCCGTGGTCGTGACCAGGCCGTCCACCGCCGTGCGCTGTTCGGTGGAAGCGTGATTCACGGCGTCGAGCAGTGTGCCCAGTGTCTCCAGCAGGCGGCCACGTTCCTCCAGCATCGCGTTGTCGCGCGCCATGCCGTCGGTCAGCTTCTGGCGCAGTTCGGCGATGACGTCGGCAGCCGCCTTGGGCGCCTCGGTTGCCACCTGGGCCAGACGCGCCACCTCGGCGATGGTCTCGCTGGCTTGCTGCTGCGTGTGCGTGGCGATGTCGCGGGCGGTCTGCGACAGGGCGTCGCGAATCTCCCGCTGATGATCGGCCGATTGCGTGCTGGCCTGCTGCCATTCGTCGCGCATGGTCGCGGCCATGGCGGCCAGCGTATCGCGCCAGGCGGTCAGGCGGGCTTCGTCGCGCGATGCCAGTTCGGCCTGCAGCGCGGATGCGGCCTGCAGCAGCCGGTCGATCTCGGCCACGGTGCCGGCGGCGTGGGCCTGGGCGTGCGTGGCGATGTCGCGCGCGCTTTGCGACAGGGCGTCGTGGACGTCCTGCTGGCGGGCCGCCGCCGTGGCGCTGGCCTGCTGCCATTCGTCACGCATGGTCGCGGCCATGGCCGCCAGCGTATCGCGCCAGGCAGTCAGGCGGGCTTCGTCGCTGGCGGCCAGTGCCGACTGGCGCGCTGTCTCCTGCGCGGCCAGTTGCGCTTGCAGGTCGGCGTGCGACTGGCTGACCGTGGCGGCGATGCCGGCGGCGTGTTGGGCAAAGGCGGCCGAGGCGTCGGCCATGGCCTGGCGGCTGGCGCCGGTGAGTGCGGCACCCGATTGCTCCAGGCGCGACAGCGCCGCATCCCACGTACGGGCCGCGCTGGCGTTGGCGGCGTCGAGACGGGCGCCGACTGCGTCGACCATTGCCGTCGAGCGAGCCGTGAAAGCTTCCCCGAAACCGTCAAGCGATGTCCGCAGGTCGGACGTCAGCGCCGTGTTCGCCTGCTGGTGCTGCGCCAGGGCTTGCCGCCAGGTATCGGTCACGGCGGCCGTCGTGGCCGCGAAGCGTGCGGACAGGCTGTCCAGATGGTGCTGCACGGTCTGCGTGACGGTGTCGCGCACGGTGGCGGCTTCGTGGGCAAGACCGGCCATCGTGGTGTCCACGGCGGGCCGGATGGCCGCGCTGGCGGCCCGCGCGCTGTCGGCGATGCCTTCCTTCAGCGACTGCCCCACGGTGTCGGCCAGCCGCGCATAGGCGGCGTCGGTGCGCGCGTGAAAGGCGTCCTGGTTGGCCGACAGGCGCTCGCCAAGGGCTTCGTTCTGGCGCGCCATCGCGGCGGTCATGGTTTCCAGCCGGTCCACGAGCGCGGGCATCAGCTCGGCCTGCCGCTGCAGCAGCGCATACACGGCGTCGTGCTGGTGATGGCGCGAATGCACGCGCAGCGTGGTGGCGATGCGCTCATCGAGCATTTGCGCCGCCTGCACCCGCTCGCGGCGCACCAGCGCGGAAAGCAGCCCGAGCATGGCGGACGTGGCCACGCCGGCCACCGACGTCCCGAACGCGAAGCCCAGGCCCTTGACCGGGGCCGCCAGCGACGCGCGGATGGCCTGCAGATCCGCGGCGCTTTCCAGCGCCACGCCGGTGGTGCGCAGTGTGCCGACCATGCCGAGGAAGGTGCCGAGCATGCCCAGCAACACCAGCAGGCCCACCAGATAGGGCGTCATGGCCGGGCCGGGCAGCGCCACGCGCTCGCCTTCCACGCGCAGGCGCACCGCGTTGCGCAGGCTCGGATGCAGGCGGTCCAGCCACGCTGCAAGGCTGGCCGGCGGCGTGGCCAGGTCGGCCAGCGCGGCGGTCAGCGTGGGCGTGGCGTCGCGGTAGCGGCGCAGTTCGAGTGCGCCGCCCACATAGAAGCCGCCGATGATCAACGTGACGGCCAGCGCCAGCGCATTCGTGCCGGCGTAGCCGGCGCCGACCCAGCCGACGACGGCCAGGCCCGCAAGGAAGACCGCCAGGGGTGCGGCAACGGTTGTGAAAGGTTTCTTCATGTCGATTCAGCTTTCGCGCAGGGCCGCGAGCAGCGCATCCACCGGCTGGAAGCGGATCTCCAGCTCGGCCAGCAGCACACTCTGCATGTCCCTGCGAAATTCGTTGAGCCACGCGCCCTCAGCGCCGCGCAGCCGTGTGAAATGCGGTTCCAGCATCCCCGGCACGGCCGCCAGCACGGCCTGTTCGCGCGGGCCGAGCACCTGCTCCATGACGGCATCCAGCATGGCCAGCCGTCCCGCCGGGGCCGTCCGCGCCGCCAGGGCCGTACGCAGCCGCGCACGCAGTCCGGCGATCTCGTGTTCCATTTGCTGCTGCAGCGCCACGTAGCGTTGGCGATGCACGGCGAAGTCGGCTTCGGCCGGATCGGGCGCGGCTGCGCGCGACGGCATGCGGCGGCGGGTATCGGCCGACGAGGCCTGGCCCGTGATCGCCGCGGTCAGCAGGGCGCGCACATGGGCGCCGGCGGCGTCACCAATCGATGCAGGCCTGCCACTGCCCGCCCGCGCAGGTGCTCCGGACGGCACTTCCGGCGGATTGCCGTTGAGCGCGGCCGATAGCGCGATGGCGTCGGTCCAGCCCAGCCACCGGCTCATCACCGCAGACAACGACGGCGGGGCGCCAGAGGCACAGGCATCCGTCAGGCGAGCCAGCAGGCGTAGCAGTTTCGGGCCGCTGAGACCCGTGCGCTGTGGCACTTGCATCATGTCGCCAGGATGAAAAAACGGGGAGTTTACACGGTCGGGGGCCGGTCGAGCCGCCAAATCAGGGAAGACGATGAAGATCGCCGGCTGGGCTGGCGGACACGCCACCTCTTGCCATTGCAGGAAGGCCCCCGATCGCCGGGGCGGCAATGCCGGGGGAGGGCGGCGGCCGATGTCACGGCACAGGCTTCAGTCGTGGGAGACGTTACCCGTGCCGTAGATCTTCTCGCACCATGCCGGACTCGCGCCCAGCAGCCTTGACAGTTTGGTGGCCGCCACCAGCTGCACGCGGCTGATCTCGGTGCGGTCCGCCGCCTCCAGGCGCGAGGCAGGGCCGGAAAGCGCAAGCGCGGCGATGAACTTGTCGCCGGCGCCGAACAGCGGCGTGGCGAAGGCCGCGGTGTAGATGTCGCGCACCCCGGCGGTGAACCACGGCAGGGGCTCGTCGCGCCGGGCCGATTCGTCTGCCTTGCCCCAGTACTTGAGCACCGACGCGATTGCCGTGTCGTCGAGCGGAAGGATGGTGCCAGGCAGGCGCGTCTCGCGCAGGCCTTCGCTCGGCTCGGCGCGATACGGGCACATGCGATGGTCGTCGCCGTGCAGCACGTAGTACGACGCGCTTTCGCGCGTGGCCAGCGCCAGTTCCTGCAACACGGGTTCGATCAGCGAGCCGAGCTGGAACGATTGCTCGTACAGCTTGCCCAGGTAAAGCACACGCGGCCCCAGCGCATAGCGCCCGTCGGCCGTGCGCACCACATAGCTCATCCGCTCCAGCGAATTCAGCAGACGGAACACCGTCGTCTTGTGCATGCCGGAGTTGCTGGACAGCTGCGCCAGCGACTGGACCTCCGCGCCAAGGCGGAAGCAGTCCAGCAAACCAAGCGCCTTTTCGACGGCGGCTACCCCGTGGTTACTCATCTTTGGCTCCGGTACGTCATTTCCGCCATTGTACTGTGTACAACGTCGTTGTGTACCGTACACGGGTATACGCCAAGTGGAGTCGGGACCTTTACGGACTATAGTTGTCTCAAATTTATGAAACGCTGTTGTACATAGTACAACGCAGCAAAACGGAGACAACCAATGCGTCAAGTCCGGTCCCCACGATCCTTGCGATCGCTTTTCGTCGCGGCGTTTGCGATGACGGCCGTGTCCGCGCACGCGGCCTGGCCCGACGACCGGCCCATCGAGGTCTACGTCGGCTTTGCCGCCGGGGGCGGCACGGACCTGCTGGCGCGCGCGATGGCGCCGTACCTGCAGAAGCATCTGGGCGGCAAGGCCCGCATCGTGGTGGTGAACAAGCCGGGCGCCTCGGGCGAGATCGCCTACTCGGCGCTGGCGCGGGCGGCGGCCGATGGCTACACGATCGGCATCGTGTCGACGCCTTCGCTGCTGACGATTCCGATCCAGCGCAAGCCCAAGTACGACCCGGCCGGCATCGTGCCACTGGCCCGCGTGGTCGACGATCCGGCCATGTTCGTGGTGGCGGGCGACAGCAAGCTGGGGTCGCTGGCCGATCTGGTGAAGCAGCTCAAGGGCAACCCCGAAGGCTTGTCGATGGGCAGCAACGGCATCGGCACCAATGGCCATATGGCCGCGCTGGCCTTGCAGCAGGCCACGGGCGCCCGCGTCAATCACATTCCGTTCGCCGGCACGTCGCAGACCAAGACGAGCCTGCTGGGCCACCACATCGACGTGATGGCCATGAGCACGACCGAATTCACCGAGGCCGACCGGGCGTCGAAGGACGTGAAGGTGCTGGCGCAACTGGGCACCGAGCGCCGCCCCGGTCTGCTGGCCGATGTGCCGACGGCCCGCGAGCAGAAGCTCGACATCACGATCTCGTCCGAGCGAGGCTTCGCGGCACCGCGCGGCCTGCCGCCCGAGATCGCCAGGCGTCTGCAGGACGCCATCGAGGCCACGACGAAAGACCCCGAATTCCTGGCCCGCGCCGTCAACGAGGCGCGCGGCATCTCGTACCTGTCCGGCACGGCGTGGACCCAGCACATGGCCACGCAGCGCGGCAAGTTCGAAAGCCTGTGGAAGCTCGCTTCCACAAAGTAATCCCCCCGAGTTGGACCCCCTTGTTTGTCCGTCATACCTGGAGTCGTACATGAGCACCCAAGCCAAAGTATCCCCCGCCATCCGCCGTGATTTCGAGCGCGTTTCGCCCGAACTGGTGGCGCGCGCGTCGAAGTTCCAGGCCGCCATCCTGGCCGATGTGGTGGGCCGTCGCGGCACGCTGAATGCCCGCGTGCAGGGGCTGTCGCCGGCCATGAAGGTGTGCGGCCCGGCACTGACCGTCGAAGTGCGTCCCGGCGACAACCTGATGTTCCACGTGGCGCTGGCGCTGGGCAAGCCCGGCGATGTGATCGTGGTGGACGGCAAGGGCGACCAGACGGCCGCGCTGTGCGGCGAGATCATGGCCACGCAGGCACAGGCCTCGGGCCTGGCCGGCTTCGTGATCGATGCCGCCGTGCGCGATTCGCACGAACTGGCCCATGGTGCGTTTCCGGTCTTCTCGGCCGGCACCAATCCGTGCGGCCCCACCAAGGCCATTGGCGGCCTGGTGAACTGGCCCGCTTCGGTGGCGGGCGTGGCCGTCAATCCGGGCGACCTGATCGTGGGCGACGCCGACGGCGTGGTCGTCATCCCGCGCGAAGACGTGCCGGCCATCCTGGAACTGGCGCAGAAGAAGGTGGATGCCGAAGCCAAGCGCATTGCCGCCATCAAGGCCGGCGAACTGCGTCCGGGCTGGCTCGACAAGGAACTGCGCGCGGCCGGCGTGCTGGCCGAAGGGGAATCGCTGTGAGCATCGTGAAGAAACCCGTACTGCTGGTCACGGGCAATGACCTGGCACCGCAGGCGCTGGAACTGCTCGAGGATTTCGAGGTGGTCTTCGCCGGCAAGCAATGCAGCGAGGAAACCGTGCTGGCGCTGGCCCGGGAAAAGGACCCCGTGGCCATCATCGTGCGCTACGGCAAGGTGGGCGCGACGGTCATGGATGCCGCGCCGTCGCTGAAGGTGATCTCCAAGCACGGCAGCGGCATCGACGTGATCGACCAGAACGCCGCCGCCCAGCGCGGCATCGCCGTGAGGGCGGCGGTGGGCGCCAATGCCGCTGCGGTGGCCGAACACGCATGGGCGCTGATCCTGGCCTGCGCCAAGGCCGTGCCGCACCTGAACGCGCGCATGCGCGCCGGGCATTGGGACAAGTCGATCCACAAGAGCATCGAGCTGAACGGCCGCACGCTGGGCATCGTGGGCCTGGGCGAGATCGGCCGCCGCGCCGCCGTGACCGGCGTGGCGCTGGGCATGCGCGTGATGGCGTTCGATCCCTATGCAAAGACGGTGCCCCAGGGCGTGACGCGGGTGGACAACCTGCCGCAGCTGTATCGCGAGGCCGACGTGGTGTCACTGCATTGCCCGCTGACCGACGACAACCGTGGCATGCTGAACCGCGAGACGCTGGCCCAGTTCAAGGACGGCGCGATCCTGGTCAACACGGCGCGTGGCGGCCTGATCGACGAACCGGCGCTGGCTGAGGCGCTGGCCAGCGGCAAGCTGCATGCGGCCGGCCTGGACAGCTTCGCGGTGGAGCCGATGACCGTGCCGCATCCGTTCCAGCAGATCGAGAACCTGATCCTGTCGCCGCATATCGGCGGTGTCAGCGACGCGGCCTACGTGAACATGGGCGTGGGCGCGGCGAAGAACGTGCTGGCCGTGCTGCGGGACGCCGCCACGGCGGCATAACGGAGTCACGGTGTAAGGGTGTAACGGTGTAAGGGTGTAAGGGAAGCCCCGGCTTCCACAGACAGAAACAGGCATCGCGGCGGGTTTGGCGTCAGCCCGACCCGCCACAGTTGCCAGGAGACAACGATGTTGCATCGCGCATTTTTCCCCTCGTTCTTCCGCTCGTGTGCCCGTCTGGCGGCGCCGCTGGCTGCCGCCGCGACACTGGCCGGCCTGGGCTTGCCCGCGCTGGCGGCGGCGTATCCCGACAAGCCGGTGCGGATCGTCGTGCCCAACCCGCCGGGCGGCGCCGTCGATGTGGTGACCCGCAAGGTGGCACAGAAGCTGACCCAGCAGACGGGCCAGAGCTTCGTGGTCGAGAACAAGCCGGGTGCCTCGGGCACGATCGGCACCTCGCAGGTGGTGAACGCGCCGGCAGACGGCTACACGCTGCTGGCCAACGACAATTCGTACACCACGCTGCCCTACGTCTTCAGGAAGCTGAACTGGGACCACCAGACCGCGCTGGTGCCCATCGCACCGTTTGCGTTCTCGCCGGTGGTGGTGGGCGTGAAGACCGATTCGCGCTTCAAGGACCTGCAGTCGCTGGTCAACTACGCCAAGGCGCATCCGGGCGAAGTGACGTTCGGCTCGGGCGGCCCCGGCAGTTCTCCGCATTTTGCCGCCGAGGCGTTCCAGCAGGCCGCCGGCATCAAGCTGATGCACGTGCCGTACAAGGGTGCCGGCGAGGCCATGGTGGGCCTGCTGGGAGGCAGCGTCGACCTGCTGGTGGTGTCCACGCCCACCGCGCTGGCGCCGGTCAAGGGCAACCAGATGCGCCTGCTGGCCATCAGCGGCAAGAGCCGTGTCGATGTGTTCCCGAACGTGCCGACGTTTGCCGAAGCCGGCCTGCCGGCCTTCAGCCTGTTCAACTGGTCGGGGCTGGCCGCGCCGAAGGGCACGCCGAAGGAAGTCGTCGACCGCCTGCAGGCCGAAGTCCACAAGGCGCTGCAGTCGCCCGACATGAAGGACTTCCTGGCCAGGATGGGTTCGCAGCCGGGCAATCTGGACAGCCCCGCGTTTGCGCAGCTGATCCAGCGGGAAACTGCGCAATGGGCCACCGTTGCGCAGAAGGCCAATATCGAAAAGCAATAGGAGGTCACGATGCTGCTGCTTCATCCTCCCACCGTCCGTGACGCCACGGTGCTCACCCGCCTGCCCGACGCGTTTCGCCGGCACGATCGGGACAACGCCTGGTCGCTGGCCAATCGCGGCGGCGCGGTCACCGATTCGTTCCTGGAAGGGCCCGTCTGGTCGGACGGCCATCTCTGGGTGACAGACATTCCCTACGGCCGGATTTTTCGCGTATCGCTGCAGGGCGACTGGGAACAGGTCGCCGAGTACGACGGCGAGCCCAACGGCATGAAACGCCTGGCTGGCGGAGATTTCCTGATTACCGACTACCGCAATGGGCTGATGCGCCTGGATGCCCGTACCGGCACCGTCACGCCGTTCCTGGAGCGGCGCAATTCCGAGCGGTTCCGGGGCGTCAACGATCTGACGTTCGATTCGGCCGGCAACCTGTATTTCACGGACCAGGGCCAGACCGGCATGCACGACCCCACGGGGCGCGTGTATCGGCTGGCGCCCGACGGCAGGCTGGATGTGCTGCTGGCCAACGCCCCCAGCCCCAACGGCCTGGTCCTGTCGCTGGACGAGAAGGTGCTGTACGTGGCCATGACGCGCGGCAATTGCGTGTGGCGCGTGCCGCTGCAGGCCGATGGCTCGGTCAGCAAGGTTGGCCAGTTCTTCACGTCGTACGGGCCGAGCGGCCCCGACGGGCTGGCCATGCGCGCCGATGGCTTCCTGCTGGTAGCCAATCCGGGGCTGGGCTATGTCTGGGTGCTCAACCACCGCGCCGAGCCGGTCGAAGTCATTCGCACGCCGGTCGGGGCATCGCTGACCAACCTGTGCTTCGGCGGGGACGACGGCAAGACGCTGCTGATGACCGAATCCACCACCGGCTCGATCCTGTGCGTGCCGATGCCGGAAGGTGGTGCCCCGGTGCATGGCGGGCGTTGGGCATGAGCAGCGGCGCGAGCCCCGCCGCCGCATTCGCTGGCGCCTGCGACTGCCATGTGCACGTCTATGACAGCCGCTATCCGGTGGCGCCGGGCGCGACGTTGCGGCCGCCCGATGCGTCGGCCGACGACTATCGCCAGGTCCAGCGCCGGCTGGGCACGCAGCGCGTGATCGTGGTGACGCCTTCGACCTATGGCACCGACAACGCCAGCACGACAGACGCCATCGCGGCATTGGGCCCGTGCGCACGGGGCGTGGCCGTGGTGGCCGCCGATGTCGCCGACGACGAACTGGCGCGGCTGCACCGGGCGGGCATTCGCGGCATCCGGCTGAACCTGACGCTGGCCGCGCCGGTATCGCTCGACGATCTGCCCACGCTGGCCGCGCGGATTGCCGCATACGGATGGCATGTCCAGCTCAACTTGCCACCCCAGTGGCTGCCCGACGCGGCCGGCATGCTGGCTGCGCTGCCAGTGCCCATGGTGTTCGATCACTACGGCCACTTGCCGCCTGGCAAGCCAGAGGCGGAGCCGGCCTTCCGCGTGATTGCGGGCCTGGTGGCAGCCGGCAAGGCGTGGGTGAAGCTGTCGGGCCCCTATATCGAATCGCGGGAAGGGGCGCCGCACTACGGCGACATGCGGCCGCTGGCGGCGCGCTACCTGAAGCTGGCGCCGGAGCGCATGCTGTGGGGGTCGGACTGGCCGCACCCTACGGCGCAGGCCAGGGGCGGCCGTCCTGTCGACGATGGCGCCGTGCTGCGCACGTTCCTGGATTGGTGTGGATCGTCGGATACGGCGCAGCAGGTGCTGGTTCGCAATCCGCAATCGCTTTACGGGTTCGGGGACATTGCCCCGGCCTGAGTCGTACCGCGAACAAGAACTGGAGACATGATGTTCACATCGTTTTGCCTGTCGGCCCGCATGCGCATGCTGGGCCTGTCGGTCTGCCTGACCGCCGCATCGTTCGCCGCTGGCGCGGTCCACGCGCAGACCGACTGGCCTGCCGGCAAGGTCATCAACTACATCGTGCCGTACCCGGCCGGCGGCACGACAGACATCCTGGCGCGCCTGGTCGCGCAGAAGGTGGGTCAGGCGCTGCACACCACGATCGTGGTCGAGAACCGGCCCGGTGCCACCGGCGCCATCGGCTCGGCCTTCGTGGCCCGCGCCGCGCCGGACGGCTACACGCTGCTCGGGGCATCGACGGCATCGCACGCGATCAACCCGGCGCTCAATCCGAAGCTGCCGTATGACGCGGTGAAGTCGTTCACGCCGGTGGCGCTGCTGGGCACCATCCCCAGCGTGCTGATCGTCGGACCGAACAGCCCGTACAAGAGCGTCAAGGACCTGGTGGCAGCCGCCAAGACCAGGCCCGGCACCGTGAGCTATGCCTCGGGCGGCAACGGCACGATCCTGCAGATGTCGGCGGAACTGCTGCAGCAGCAGGAAAACGTGCGCATGAATCACGTACCGTACAAGGGCGACGTCCCGGCGATCCAGGACGTGATGGCCGGCCACGTCGATTTTATGTTCGCGCCCACGGCGCCGATCCTGCCGCACGTGCAGGCCGGCAAGCTGCGCGCGCTGGCCGTGGCCACCGCAGTGCGGGTGCCAAGCCTGCCAGCCGTGCCGACGATGGCCGAAGCCGGCGTGGCGAACTTCGAGGCCGAGCAATGGCAGGGCATTTTCGCGCCGGCCGGCACGCCGCCCGCCGTCGTCCAGCGGCTCAACGCCGAGATCAACCGTGCGCTGCAGGACCCGGACGTCAAGGCGCAACTGGCCAAATTGGGGATCAAGGTGGTGGGCGGCGCGCCCGAGCGGCTGGCCGAGATTCAGAAGACCGATATCACCAAATGGAGCCACGTCGGCAAGGCCGCCAACATCGTGCTCGAATAACGCCGCGCGAGCCGTACCGGTCTGCAGGACAACCGGAGAAGACGTGGTATACCGCAGTCGCTATGGACTGGCGCTGCAGGGCCTGGCGGCGCGTCTTGCCCTCACCGCGAAAACACCCCCAGCCCCTCGTGATCGTAGTACTCCAGCCACACCCGGTCGCTGCCAAAGACGGCTTGCGAGATCGTGCCGGGTGTGGCGTTTTCGTTGTGGAGGGTGAACGTGAAGATGTCGCCGTCCCAGTGCGTGAGCGGCAGCGTCAGCGGCCGGGCGCCAAGCGTCATCAGCAGTGCGCCGCCTTGCTCGGTGACCTGCAGCGACCCGTAATAGTCGTTGCGATAGGTGCCGGTATAGGTTGACAGGGCCCGTGCCGGCAGCGGGCTGACTGGCGGCGACTGGCCGACCAGGCGGCCCTCCGGCAGCAGCAGTGACGCGAGGGCATCGGTGAAGATGGCGCCCCAGTCGCGGCGGAAGGCGCCGTATTGCACCAGGTCGAAGAACTGCGCGTTCAGTGTCTCGGGGATGCCGATGGGGTAGCCGTTGGTCAGCGTGACGATGGCCAGGTTCAGCGACGGCACGGCCGTAAAGGCGGTGGCCGCGCCCACCGCGAAGGCGCCCGAATGGCTGTAGGACGTCAGGCCCAGCTCGGTGGTGCCGACATTGAAACCATAGCCGTACCAGCTTGCCGGCCGGCCGTTGACGGGCGGGCCGCTTTGCATCTGCTGGTCCAGCGCGGGCGCCAGCGCCGCGGCATCGACGATGCGCTGGCCGCCGAACTCGCCCCTGACCAGCAGCATGATCAGCCATTTCGCCAGGTCGTTCACCGACGAACTGACGCCGCCGGCCGGCGATTGCGCATCGGGCATGGTTCCCAGCCCCTGCACCCAGGCGCCGTTCACCTTGACGTGGCCAAGCGCGCGGTTGTCGCGGGCGGCAAAGTCGGCGTAGCGCGAACTGGTGCGCGTCATGCCCAGCGGCTGGTAGATGGCCTGTTCCGACAGCGTGGCCCAGTCGATGCCGGCGGCGGTTGCCACGGCTTCCGCCCCGGCCGTCATGCCGAAGTTGGTGTACGCGTAGGCTGTGCGCAGTGGGTGGACGGGCAGAAAGCGCAGGCGTGTCAGTACCTGGCGGCGGTCGTAGCCCATGTCTTCGAGCCGGTCGCCGGCATGGTCGGGCAGGCCCGACCGATGCGCGTAGCAGTCGCCGACGGTCACGGCCTGGGTGGAATCGGCATCGGACAGGGCAAACCACGGCAATTGCGCGATGACGGGCGTGTCCCAATGGATGCTGCCGCGCCCCACCTGCCGTGCCACCACCGTGGCGCCGATCGGCTTGGAAACCGATGCCAACTGGAACACGGTATCGGCATCGACGGGCGCCGGGTCGGTCACCAGCCGCCGGCCGAACCCCCTGGCATACACCGTCTGGCCGCCGCGCACCACGGCGACGGCCATGCCGGGCACGCCGGAACTGGACATCAGGTTGGTCGCCAGCGTATCGACCTGGGCGATGGCCCGCGTGATCTGCGCATCGGGAACGGGAGGGGGCGCTGGCGCAGGCGCAGGTGCTGGGGCGGAATCGCCGCCGCCGCAGGCGGGCAGGGCCGGCACCAGCACGCCGCCCAGCGCGGCACCTAGAAAGCGGCGACGATCTCGCAGTGTGCCCACGGCGGTTCTCCTGGCTGGAAATGCTGAAAACGCTGCAAAGGGGGGCGCGGCTCGCGCACGTGGATACGCATCACTGTAGGCGAGCCGGTCGGTAGCGAACGTGCTGTGGCCCACTTAGGGCCTGCGGGCGATGCCGATCTGTTTCATTTTCGTTACGAATCGTTGCAAAAGCAGGTCCACGCCCGGGTGCGCCGATCGTATGCTTTGGGCACCACTGCGCCCTGAGGAGAGGCCTGTCATGAAAATCAGAAGCCAGCAGCTCGATCTGCCCAAATTCCTGGCCCGTACCCTGGCCATCTTGCCGATGCCGTTCCTGGTCGTCGCGTGCGGCGGCGGCGACGGGGGCAACGACAACACGACGTCCATCAACGGCACGTTGCATGTAGCGATGACCGATGCCCCGGCCTGCGGCTTCGACCACGTCTTTGTCACGGTCAGCAAGGTGCGGGTCAACGCCAGCACCGCGGCAGGCGACAACGACGGCGGCTGGACGGACATCGCCCTGCCCACGCCGCAGCGGGTCGATCTGTTGTCCCTGACAAACGGCGTGCTGTTCGACCTTGGGCGGGCGCCGCTGCCCGCCGGGCAGTACCAGCAGATACGGCTGGTACTGAGCGCGAACCAGGGCAATTCGTTGGCCAATGCGGTGGTGGTGTCCGGCACGACGGCCGAACTGCCGCTGGCCACGCCCAGCGCCACGCAGAGCGGGTACAAGATCATCCAGCCGTTCACGGTGCCGGCCAACACGCTGGTCGACCTGATCCTGGACTTCAACGCCTGCAAGTCGATCGTCCAGCAGGGCAATGGCGGATACAGCCTGAAGCCTGTGGTCACGGCCACGCCAATGACCGTCAGCGGGTCGATTACCGGCTTTGTGGCGCCCGCGCAGGCTGGCGCCACCGTCTACGCGGAGCAGAATGGCAAGATCGTTCGCGGCACCGTGGCCGATGCCAGCGGAAAGTTCGTGCTGACGCCGCTGGTGCAGAGCAGCACGGGCGGCAACTATGACGTGGTCATCGTCGACAACAGGCTGCCGTCCGGCCATGCCACCGGCATCATCGGCGGGGTGCCGGTGACGGCCAGTGCCACGACGTCGGTCGCCACGGCCGGGTCGCCGATCACGCTGCCGACTTCGACGACCAACACGGTGTCCGGCACGGCCACGGCTTCGGCGCAGGCTGCCGTGCGCGCGCTGCAGCCCATTGGCTCGGCGTCCTACGAGATTGCATCGACCAACGCCAACCTCGATACCGGCGCGTACTCGCTGGCCTTGCCGGCTGCCGCGCCGCTCGCCGGCACCTACAGCGCGACGCTGCCGATTGCGCTGTCGGCCGTGTCGTCTGCCGCCGGCCAGTACTCGGTGCAGGCCACCAGCGCGGGCGGGGCGACGCAGACCAGTCCTGTCAACGTGTTCAACGGCGGCCAGTCCGGCGTCAATTTCAGTTTTTAAACCCGGTGACTGACAGGCTCAGTCGCCCATGCCCACCATGAAAAACATCCTCATCATGCTTGTTACCAGCGCCACACTACTCGGTGGCTGCGCCTACTACGTGCCCGACAGTGGGCCGGCGGCCCGTCCGCAAGGCGGCCCCGGCAACGGATTCTGTCCGCCGGGCCAGGCGAAGAAAGGCAACTGCTGATCCGCGGCAAGTCCCGGACGCAACGGAGGGCCGGCCAACTGACCGGCCCTTTTTGTTGTGCCGCGCAGCAGCGTAGTGCAAACGAGAAGCGGCGATCGCAGTGCAACCATACGTAAGCAATGGGATGGACGCCCCCACCCGATAGCGGCATCAATGTGCCAAAGTGGAAGTGTCATCGACCACTCAAATCGAGAGGAGCGTCCACCATGCAGATTACGACAATTGGGCTCGACCTGGCCAAGAACGTGTTTCAGGTCCACGGGGCAAACGAGCGAGGAAAGGTGGTGCTGCGTAAGCAATTGCGTCGTGACCAAGTCGCTGCGTTCTTCGCCAATCTCCCGAGTTGCCTGATCGGGATGGAAGCGTGCGGCAGCGCACATCATTGGGCCCGGAAGCTACAGGCGCTCGGGCATACGGTCCGACTGATGGCGCCTCAGTTCGTGAAGCCTTATGTGAAGAGCAACAAGAATGACGTGGCCGATGCGCAAGCCATTTGTGAAGCTTTGACGCGACCGACGATGCGGTTTGTACCGATAAAGAACGTCGAACAGCAAACAGTGCTCTCACTGCACCGCGTGCGCCAAGGCTTCATAAAGGCTCGTACCGCGCAGGCCAACCAGATCCGTGGCCTATTGGCTGAGTACGGTCTTGTTGTGCCGCAAGGTATTTCCTATATCGCCCTGCGTGTGCCGGATCTGATCGAAGACGCGAACAACGAGTTGCCAGGCGCATTCCGGCAGCTTATCGACCGACTCCTCGAGCACCTCAAGTTGTTAGACCGACAGGTCGACGAGATCGAGGCCCAGATCAAGGCCTGGCATCGTGACGACGAGATCAGCCGCCGACTCGAACAGGTGCCGGGAATCGGTCCGATCACAGCTAGCGCGCTGGTTGCGACGGTCGGCGATGCAAAGAATTTCGACAATGGAAGACAGCTTGCAGCGTGGTTAGGACTTGTGCCACGACAGCATTCCACAGGCGGCAAAGCAAAGTTGCTTGGCATGAGTAAGCGGGGCGATGCGTACCTTCGAACATTGCTCATCCATGGGGCCCGGTCGGTCATCTACCGAGCGACGCAGAGGAACGATCCTGGCAGTTGGCTGGTCAAGCTGACTATGCGTCGAAACGGAAACGTCGCAGCAGTCGCGTTAGCCAACAAGACGGCAAGAATCGTCTGGGCTTTGCTTGCCCACGACCGAGAGTTCCGCCCCGACTACACGCCTGCTGTCGCAGCCGCGTAGTCAAGGCGGCCAGTCAGAACAAGCTGCATTGGCGGGAGGATCACACCACAGATTGCTCAGGCAATCACGAAGTGATGGCAAGACAGGTAAGACCGTGGTTGGCACAGCCCGGGTCGGGCGGGGCACCAAGAGTGCGTGTAAGCGATCGAGGCGCCGACCAGCAGATCCCATCAGGGACAGCAAGCATGTCATGCTTGCATCAAAAGTCCGAATGTACGGGAGCAATCTTCCTCTTCTCGTCGTCATGAACTGAAAGCTTGGCAAACTGGGGGCGTCCATGTACGCCGCCCGACCAGAGGCAGCGGGCGCGCGCCGGAGCGTTACCCACAGGGTGGGTACGCGGGCTGGCCACGTGTTTCGTGTGGACGCAAAAGCGAATGATTACTGTTGCGTATTGGGCACGCCCGCCTGCCCCGGGTGCTGGCAATGGGTACAAAGTATTGCAATCGCTACATGTACTATGGTTACAATCTAAACGTTTGCTTACAATGCGCTGTTGTAGCAAAACGAATAAAAACTAAACAAATCTTCGGGGTGGTCGTTTCATGCGTTTCTTTACTTCTTTGGTATTTACGGCAATTGTCGGCCTGGCCGCCTGTGCCCAGACGCCGGAATCGCAGTTGTCGCGGTCGCCCACCGTACGCCTGTGCAACGGCAACGCCTGCGCCGAGCAGGACCGCCGTGTCGCCACTTTCACCCCGGCAGGCCCGACCGAATCGGATCGGCGCATGCAGGCCCTGGCGGAAAAGGCGGAAGGCAATCCGAACGCCGCCTACGACCTGGGACTGCGCCTGCTGCGCGGCGACGGCGTGGAGCGCAACACCTACCAGGCGCTGGAATGGATGCGCAAGGCTGGCGACAACGGCCATGTGCAGGCGCAACTGGCGCTGGGCCGCCTCTATCTGATGGGCTTCGAGGAAATGGGCGCCGACCCGGCCGAAGCCGAGGCGTGGCTGACCCGTGCCGCTTCCAGGGGCAACAAGGAAGCCGCGGCGCTGATTCCGCAGGCCCAGGCCGCCAAGAAGGATGAACAGGCCCTGTACCGGGTGCGCGAAGCCTATCGCACGTCGTGGTACGCGTGGTACAGCGGCTATCCGTATTACTGGGTCTGGGGCCCCTCCGGCTGGTACCAGCGTTAAGCGCCGGTCGCCATTTCTTCCCTTCCCGATTTTTCCTTTTACTTCCGTCAACAGGAACGCGATTTCATGTCCAAGACAATCTCTCTGCGCGCGGCCGCACTGGCCGCGTCGATGGTGCTGGCCGGCTGCGCCAACATGGGTGGTGGCTCGATCAGCACCGGCACGGCGCCTACGGCGGCCACCGGCGCAGCAGGCGGCGCAACCAGCGTGAACGCCAACCCGACGCTGGAGCGTTGCGACACGCCGCTGGGCACGCTGGCCGTTGACGATGGCCGGGGCAAGGAATGGTATGCAAGCTTTGGCGCCACCACGAAGATCACGACCATCGAGCCGCTGATCCGTCTGGCCGTGCAGCAGTCGAACTGCTTCGTGATCACGTCGGTGGGCAACAACCGCACGGAAAGCAAGCTGTCGAACATCACCGACAAGCAGCGCAACTCGGGTGAATTCCGCGCCGGCTCGAAGCAGCAGAAGGGTCAGCGCGTGGCCGCCGACTACTACATGGAGCCGGCCATCATCATCGACAACGACCCCACGGGCCAGCTTGCCGCCGGCGTGGGCAGCCTGTTCGGCGGTGTTGGCGCGCTGGTGGGCGGCGCCATGGCCAGCAAGGCGTCGGTCGTGACGCTGACCATGTTCGACATCCGCTCGGGCGTGCAGCTGTCGATCTCGGAAGGCAATGCCACGGCGACGAACTTCGGCGCGGCGATGGGCGCGTTCGGCGGCGGTGCGGCCGGCGGCCTGGGCGGTTTCTCGCGCACGCCGGAAGGCAAGGCCACCGTGGCCGCGTTCATGGACGCCTACAACAACATGGTGGTGTCGCTGCGCAACTACAAGGCACAGGAAGTCAAGGGCGGCCTGGGTCGCGGCGGCCAGCTGAAGGTCGGCTCGTAATCCTGCCGGACGCCTCTCCCGCGCCGGCCCCGGTTGGCGGCAACCGGGACTGCGGCGCGGTGGATCTGCCAGGGCCACGCCCTGGCTTGCCGCATCCCGCTGCTGGCGGTTTCAGCCTTCGGCCGGGGCCACGTTGGCACCCTGGATGTTGTGCTTCTGCAAGGCCGCGGCCACCTGGCCGGACGCCTTCATCTCCTCGACGAATTTCGCCAGATAGGCCGCAGCGGCCTCGCCGCGCGACTTGTGCACGCCCATCGCCTGGCGGATCACCATGAACCGCTCGTCCAGCATGCGCAGGCCGGTCATGCCGGCGGTGTCGGCCTCCAACTGCTGCTTCACGCCGGCGGCCACATCGAGCCGGTCTTCCAGGAAGGTCTTGACGACAGCCTGCGACGACGGTGCGCGCACGATTTCGGCGTGTTGCAGTTCGCGGGTCAGGTAAAGATCGTAGGCGCTGCCCTTGCCAACCACCACGCGCGTGCCGGCACGGTCCACGTCGGCGTTGGCGCGTACCGGCGAATCGTCGCGCACCATGTAGTAGCCTTCGATCAGCACATACGGCGCCGTGAATGCAATGGTCGCGCCGCGTTTGGGGTCGATGGCGAAGAAGCCGATGTCGGCTTCCTCGTTCGATACCACGTCGACGGACTTGCCGGCCGTTTCCACCACCACCAGTTCCAGCTTCACGCCAAGCCGTGCAGCCAGCGCCGTGGCCAGGTCCACGGAGACGCCGCCGGCACTGTTGCCATCCTTGCGATGCGCCAGCACGGGGTTGCCCAGATTGATCGATGCACGCAGCACGCCGGTCGGCGCGAAGGCATCGAGAATGGCCTTGTCAGCAGTCATGTCGTTCCTGTCGATCGTCGCTTTCACCGGATGCGTCCGGGGTGTCGTGCATCACCACGCGGCCCGGCTAAACATTCCGATAAGTGATGTTTGGGGCGCAAAATTGGCCTTTGGGAGCGGGGGACGTCGTTCGCATCGCGCGATATTGCATAGCCATTGATAAAAACGCAATGAAGGTTGGCCTTCAGGCCAATGGAGCGCCGCCCGGGTGGGCAGTAGAGTGCATCGCATCAAAGGCGCCCAACGTGCGGGAGATATCGATGATCCGGCCCTTGCGCTTCACCATTCCGGCGTGTCTGGCTCCCGTGCTGCTGGCGGCGTGCAATACCGCGCCGATTCCACCCGGCAAGTCGGTTTCCGTGCAGGCGGCGCTCGACAACATTACGCGCGACATGTGCGCCTTCCGCCAGAAGTTCGCGCAATCCCCACAGGGCGCCGCGATCGATAGCTATACCGTCGAACTGGTGCTGACCGTCGATGCCGCGCGGCAGCCGCCGGTGGCCGTGGCGCCCGATATCGCGTTCATGCCGACCGTGACCTACGGCAACACGCTGATGATGGCCAAGGACAGCCGGCTCGTGGTGACCTTCCGCAATACCGAGCAGGGCGGGGCGGCGAACTGTCCGCCGACTCAGTAACGCGGCGCGTCGGGCTGTGCCACGGCCGGCACGGCGACCGACGTCAGGCGCCACGCCACGCCATGGCCTGACAGCGTCGTGAGCGTCTGCGGCGCGATTTCGATCTGCATGGCGGACCGCGCCGGCGCGCCCAGTGCATGCGCGACGACGGCCCGGATCACGCTGGCATGGGTCACGGCCAGCGTATGGCCAGGGGCGCGGCGCGACAGCCACAGGCCGGCACGGTCGTAGACACCGGCCAGCGATTCGCCACCGTGCGCGTGCATGTCCGGATCGGATAGCCACGCCGCCAGCGCCTCGGGCTCGGCGGCGCCGATATCCTTGAGCGATTGGCCGCGCCAGCGGCCGTAGTCCACTTCCCGCAACGCGTCTTCCGCCGTCGCGGCCAGGCCCAGGGCCCGCACGGTGTCGCGGGCACAGGCCATCGGGCTGCACAGCACGCGGTCAGGCTGCCCGAGCTTGCCCGCCCAGCGGGCGATCTGCACGGCGGCGCCTTCCTCCAGCGCGTCGTCGGCCGGAAAGCGTCCGGCGCGCAGGGCGGCCGTGGCGGGTACGCAGAGCAGGGTGAGGCGGCGGGTCATGTTGGCTGGCAATGGTGTGGCTGATACGGACGGCGGACGGCTGACGGCTGATGTGCAAGGGCGGCAACGATTAGGTGGATCGGCAGCCCCTCGACTAGAATGCACGGATTCCGAAGAGAGGAAGCCGGTGAGATGCCGGCACGGTCGCGCCACTGTATCCCGGGCTGCCCGCGTGTGATCGCGGGGGGTGCCGGCAAGTCAGACCTTCTCCTCGGGCACAACCATCCGTCTCGGGACGCGTCATCCTCAAGGAGAATCCTCATGCACGCAAGCGCCACTCTTGCGCCGGCCATCGCGCCGGTCACGATCCCTGTTCGCGAACTGCTGCCCTGGGCCATCTTCGGCGGCATGCTGCTGCTCCTGGCCATCTATTTCGTGGGCGTGGAAGAGGGCGCCGCCGCCATCTTCAACACCATGCACGTGCACGAGTTCGTGCACGACGGTCGCCATCTGCTTGGCTTTCCCTGCCACTGACAAGGCCCCCTCATGGTGAGAAGTCTGCTGGTCCGCGGCATGATCGCGGGCTTTCTGGCCAGCCTGCTGGCCTTTGCGTTCGCGCGCGTGGTGGGTGAGCCGCAGGTGGAGGCGGCCATTGCCTTCGAGGAACAGGCGACCCACGCGATGGGCGGCAGCCATGCGCACGAGATGCCGGAACTGGTCAGCCGCGACACGCAGTCGGGCGTCGGCCTGTTTGTCGGGCTGGGTGTGTTCGGCGCTGCGCTGGGCGGCCTGTTCGCGCTGGTCTTCGCGTTTGTCCACGGCCGTCTGGGCGCCCTGGGCGTGCGGGCCACCTCGGGCCTGCTGGCGCTGCTGGGCTATATCGCAATCGTGCTGGTGCCGTTCTTCAAGTACCCGCCGAATCCGCCGGCCATCGGCGATCCGTCCACCATCGGCCTGCGCACGGCGCTGTTCTTCACGATGATCGGCGTGTCGCTGGCGGCCATGGTGGTCTCGGTGGTGGCGGCACGCCGGCTGGGCGCGCATCGCGACGGCTGGACGGTGAGCCTTGCGGCCGGCGCGATCTTTTCGGTGCTGGCCACGCTGGCGCATGCGCTGCTGCCGGGGATCGACGAGGTGCCTGCGCATTTCCCGGCCACGCTGCTGTGGCAGTACCGCGTGGCGGCGTTCGGCATCCAGGCGGTGCTGTGGGCGGCGCTGGGGCTGTTGTTCGCCCGTCTGGCCGATCCGGTCATGGCGCCGGGCCGCCGCGCGTCGCGCGCGTAAGGTCGGCCCACCCGCTTTCGGGCGCGGGCCGCAGAGCCCGGCGCTGCCGGGTGATCGTGCCGCGCGCCGCGTAATATCGATCTGCATCCGCTGACACGCGGGTTTGCGGGCAACGGTGTAGTATCCGGGGCCCAATCTGATTCAAGCTGGAGAGCCAACATGATCGTATTCGTCACCGGAGCCACTGCCGGATTCGGCGCCGCCATCGCCCGCCGCTTCGTCAACGCCGGCCATCGCGTCGTCGCCGCCGGCCGCCGTGAAGACCGCCTGCAGGCCCTTGTCGACGAACTGGGTCGCGACAACGTGCTGCCGCTGGTGCTGGACGTGCGCGACCGCGATGCCGTATTTGCCGCCGTGGCAGGCCTGCCGGCCGACTACGCCCAGATCGACCTGCTGGTGAACAACGCCGGCCTGGCCCTGGGCCTGGAGCCGGCGCACCGCGCCGACCTGGACCAGTGGGAAACGATGATCGACACCAACGTCACGGGCCTGGTGACCATGACCCGCGCGGTGCTGCCGGGCATGGTCGAGCGCAACCGTGGCCACGTGATCAATATCGGTTCGGTGGCGGGTGCCTATTCGTACCCGGGCGGCAACGTCTACGGCGCCACCAAGGCCTTCGTGCACCAGTTCTCGCTGAACCTGCGTGCGGACCTGACCGGCACCCGTGTGCGTGTGACCGATGTGGCCCCGGGGCTGGTCGGCGGCACGGAGTTCTCCAATGTGCGCTTCAGCGGGGACCAGTCGCGCGTGGACAAGGTCTACGAAGGCGCCGACGCGCTGACACCCGAGGACATCGCCGAGACCGTGTTCTGGGCCGCCACGCTGCCGGCGCGCGTCAATATCAACTACCTCGAAGTGATGCCGGTGACACAGTCGTTCAGCGCCCTGTCGATTACCCGCGAGAAACCGTAAGCGGTTTCGGATTCGCCCGGCTTCGTCAGGCTGCCGGGCGATTTTTTTTCGGGCGGATGGAATAGCCGCCTGGTGTTGCGCGTATACCGGAGGAGTCCTCACACATCGGGAGTCCGCATTGACCGACAACACCCCCACATCACCATCGCGCGCGCGCATCTGCGTGCCGTGCCGCCTGGGCGCCATCGGCGCCGTGGTGCTCGTCCTGGCCGGCGGCTTCGCCTATACGGGCGGGTGGATCGCGCCGCACCGGCTGTCCTCCCAGGCCATCGTCAACCAGTTCCAGCGCAACGACGGCGTGCACGAAGGGTTTCGGCGCAATCACGCCAAGGGCGTCTGCGTCGAAGGCTATTTCGAGAGCACGGGCGCGGCCGCGCAGTTGTCGAAGGCTGGCGTGTTTGCCCAGGGCCGCACGCCCGTGATCGGGCGCCTGGCCATTCCGGGCGGCAACCCGCAGGCGCCCGACGGCAGCGTGCCGATCCGCAGCTTCGCGCTGATGTTCAAGCAGGCGGACGGCCAGCAGTGGCGTACCGGCATGAATTCGGTGCCGCTGTTCCCGGTACATACGCCCGAGCAGTTCTATGGGCTGCTGCAGGCCAGCCAGCCCGATCCGGCCACGCACAAGCCCGATCCCGCCCGCATCAAGGCCTTCGCCGAAGCCAATCCGGCGCTTGGCGCGTTCCAGGGCTGGATCAAGAGCCATCCGCCGTCATCGAGCTTCGCCAATGGCGCCTACTACAGCGTCAATGCGTTCTATCTGGTCGATGCGGCCGGCAAGCGGCAGGCCGTGCGCTGGTCGGTGCAGCCCGAGCTGCCTTATGCACCGGTCACTGACGCCGCGAAGGGCGAGGCATCGTTCCTGGCCGCCGATCTGACGCAGAAGCTGGCCGCCGGCCCGCTGCGCTGGCGCCTGATGCTGACGCTGGGCGCGCCCGGCGACCCTACCGACGATGCCACGCAGGCCTGGCCCGATGACCGCCGGCAGGTGGACGCCGGCACGCTCGTGATCGAGCGCGCCAGTTCGCAGGCCGATGGCGGCGTTTGCCGCGACGTCAATTTCGATCCCACCGTGCTGCCGTCGGGCATCGCCGCGTCGAACGACCCGCTGCTGGCCGCGCGCTCGGCGGCCTATGCGGTGTCCTACCAGCGCCGTACACGCGAGGAAGCCCTCGACGCGCACGGACAGCAGGCATCCCGATAAAAGGAACCAGGCATGAAGGCTACGCATACACAATTCAGCGGCTTGCAGAAGCTGTTGCACTGGCTGATGGCCGTGCTGATCCTGTCGATGCTGTTTGTCGGGGTCGGGATGGTCTTTACCGTTTCGCGCGCGCACGACACGCTGGTGGCGCTGCACCGGCCGCTGGGCATCGCCTTGCTGCTGCTGGTGATCGTCCGCCTGGCGGTGCGCCTGCGGCGTGGCGCGCCGCCGCTGCCGGACAGCATTCCCGCCGCGCAGCGGGTCATCGCCAAGGCATCGCACTACGTGCTTTACGCGCTGATGCTGGCCATGCCGCTGATCGGCTGGGGCATGCTGTCGGCGGGCGGCTATCCGGTGACGATGGCCGGCGGCTTCCACCTGCCGCCGATCCTGCCGGCCAACGTGACGCTGTTCGCGTGGCTGCGGACCTTGCACACGTGGCTGGGGCTGACGCTGTTCGGCGTGGTGCTGCTGCACCTGGCCGCCGCGCTGCTGCATGCGCTGGTGCTGCGCGACGGCGTGTTCCAGGCCATGGCACCGGGCGGACGCCGGCAGTATCGATGATCCGGCTGTTGGCTTCCGAAGCCGCCGGGGACCCCATCAACCCGGTACGGCTTCGTCCCCGAACGCCGCCAGTTCCTTGACCAGGCTGCTGGCCGCCAGCGCCACCAGGGCGCGGCCTTTTTCCGGCGTGGCCTGGTTCGGGTCCGAACCCATGCGGCCGTCGGGGAAGCGGGCGCGGAAGTCCAGCGCCTCGCGGATCGGGCCGGACGGCGCGATGCGCGGCGAGTAGTCGGCGTGCTTGATCGCATGCGCGTACGCGTACTGCGTGACGGCGATCTCCGATGGCGTCGCGTGCGCGCCGTGGCCGGTCGGGAACATCTGCCTGGCCAGTTCGTTCACCCCTTCCAAGTCCCACCAGTTGGTGAGCTTCATCGCAAAGCCGGCACGGCGCCCGGCGAAGCTGGACTCGGCATAGATCTCGGAAAACGCGGCTTCCACCGACGCGATATTGCCGCCATGACCGTTCAGGAACAGGATTTTCTCGAAGCCGTGGCGGGCCAGCGAGCGGGTCCAGTCCACGATGGCCGCAATGAACGTCGTCGGGCGCAGCGAGATCGTGCCGGCAAAGCCCAGATGATGCTGGGCCATGCCGATGTTGAAGGTGGGCGCCACCAGGATATCGGCCTGCTGTTCGGCCGCGCGGCAGATGATCTCCGGGCACATCCAGTCGGTGCCCAGCAGGCCCGTGGGCCCGTGCTGCTCGTTGGAGCCGATCGGGATGACGATGGTCCGGCTGCGCTTCAGGTATTGCTCGATTTCAGACCAGGTGGACAGGTACAGCAGCATGATTGACTCCTTGTCGTACGTGGGGTGTGGCGGGGAGAGCTTCGGATTGGATGGGGCTCAGTGTCGTGCGGGCAGCCGGTTGGCCAGGATGATCAGCGCGGCGGCGAGCGGCATGGCGGCGATGATCAGCACGCCCGGATGCAGGCTGCCGCTGGCCGACTTGGCCCAGCCGATGATGGCGGGGCCCCAGAAGCCGCCGGACAGCCCGATGGTGTTGATCAGCGCGATGCCGCCGGCCGCCGCCGGCCCCTTGATGTATTCGGACGGCATGGCCCAGAACACCGTGTAGGTCATCCAGAGCGTGGTGGTGCCCAGCGTCAGCAGTGCGATGGTGGCCGCCAGGTTGCCGTCGGCCAGCGTCGAGCCGGCCAGCAGCGCGGCGCCGGCCAGCGCCGGCACGGCGGCGTGGTAGCGGCGCTCGCGCTTGCGGTCGGAGCGGCGCCCCATGTAGAGCATGCCGATGGCACCGCCCACATAGGGCAGGGCCGTGTACCAGCCCAGCCGCACGGTGTCGGTGACGCCCTGTGCCTTGATCAGCGTCGGCAGCCAGAAGCTCAGCGCATAGATGGCGGCGATCACGCAGAAGTACGCGAACGCCAGCACATAGACCCTGGGGTCTCGCGCCACGGCGCCAAACGCGTGCTTGTGCGCGGCGGGCACGGCCAGTTCCTGTTCGAGCAGGCGCTTTTCGTCGGCGCTGAGCCAGTTCGCGTCGGCGGGCCGATCGGGCACCAGCTTCCAGGCCAGCACGCCCAGCACCAGGCAGGGCAAGCCCTCGACCAGGAACATCCATTGCCAGCCGGCCAGCCCGGCATGGCCAGCCAGCGCGGTCATCAGCCATGCCGACAGCGGACCGCCGACGATGCCGCCGATCGGACCGGCCAGGAACACGATGGCGATGGCGCGTGCCATGCGCTGCGGGCCGTACCAGCACGACAGGTAATAGATCATGCCCGGCGCAAAGCCCGCTTCGAACACGCCAAGCAGGAAGCGCATGGCGTAGAACGTGGGCACGTCGCGCACGAACAGCATGCAGGCCGACGTGATGCCCCAGAGCACCAGGATGCGGCTGAACGTCTTGCGCGCGCCAATGCGCGGCAGCATCAGGTTGCTCGGAATCTCGAACAGCACGTAGCCGATGAAGAAGATGCCGGCGCCCACGCCGTAGGCGGCATCGGAAAAGCCCAGGTCGCCCTGCATCTGGAGCTTGGCAAAGCCGACATTGACGCGGTCCAGGTACGCAAACAGGTAGCAGACCAGCAGGAACGGCAGCAGCCGCAGGTTGATCTTCTGGTACAGCGCGGCGGTGCCGTCTACGGCGGCGGGGTTCGACATCACTAACATTTGCCAGTCTCCAGAGCGTTGTGATGGTTGTGGGATTGGCTTCGATAGTGGCAGCCGCGTAGACTGACACCAACAGCAACAAAGTTCACACTTCGTTCTTCTGTAGGCAACGCACGGGCGCTTCGCGCACTAAAAGTGGCGTTTGGATAACAAAAGGAAAAGCGATGCGCGAAATCAATCAGCAGCGGCTGCGATATTTCCGGGAAGTCCTGGCGCACGGCACGATCCGGGGCGCGGCCGAGAGCCTCAATACGTCGCCGTCGGTCATCACGCGCCAGATCCGGCTGCTGGAAGAGGAACTGGGCACCACGCTATTCGAGCGGCAGGCGCGCGGCGTGCGGCCCACCGAGGCGGCCGCGCACCTGCTGGAGTTCTGGCGCGGCTACCGCTCGCACCAGGAAAAGCTTGAGGACCAGCTGCATGCGCTGATGGGGCTGCAGCAGGGCATGGTGCAGATCGTGCTGAGCGAGGGCTATGTCGATGCGCTGGTCAACGAGGTGGTGGCGCCGTTCTGCGCGCAGTACCCGATGGTCGATATCCGCATGGAGATCCTGCCCGTGGACGACGTGCTCAACGAGGTGGCCGAAAGCCGGGCCCATATCGGCCTGGCCTACAACCCGCCGCTGCACCCGCGCATCGAATACCGGGCCAGCTCGGCGCAGCCCATCGTGCTGCTGACGCGTCACGATCACCCGCTGGCGCTGCGGGGCGGGCCGGTCACCATCCACGACGTGATGGACTACCCGCTGGCGCTGATGCCCGAGTCCTACGGCATCGGGCACGCGGCCAGGATGCTGGAATTCGCCGAGAACATCCGCCTCCGGCCCACGCTGGTCACCAATTCGCTGTCGGCGCTCAAGCAGTTCGTGGCCTGCGACGATTTCGTGACGCTGATCGGCCAGTTCGCCGCCTACCGCGAGGTGGCCGCCGGCAGCCTGGCCACCGTGCCGATCGACCATCCGCTGTTCCGGGGCACGCAGGCCCGGCTGCTGGTCAAGGCCGGCCGCCCGCTGCCGGCGGCGGCGCTGGAGGTGCTGGCCTTTATCCAGCAGCGCATGGGCATCTTCGCCGAAGGGCGCTGAGCGGGGCCGCGGAAACGCTGGCCAGCCCGCACGGCGTCAGGCGCCGGTGGTGTCGGCCGTCGGGGCGGTTGTCGCCTTCCTGGCCGCCGACCATCGCGCAATCCACGCATACAGCAGCGGAATCACCAGGGTGCCCAGCAGCGTGGCGCCCAGCATGCCGCCCAGCACGCCGGTGCCCACCGCGCGCTGCGCGCCGGCGCCGGGCCCGGTGCTGATGGCCAGCGGCACCACGCCCAGGATGAACGCCAGCGACGTCATGACCACGGGCCGCAGCCGCTGACGGGCCGCCTGGGTCGCGGCCTGCACGCGCTCCATGCCGCCGCGCCGCAACTGCTCGGCGTACTCGACCACCAGGATCGCGTTCTTGGCCGCCAGCCCCATGATGACGACCACGCCCACCTTGAAATAGACGTCGTTGGGCAGCCCGCGCAGCCAGACGGCGGCGGCCGCGCCCATCAGGCCGGTGGGCACGATGGCCAGCACGGCCAGCTGCAGTGTCCAGCTTTCATAGAGCGCCACCAGGCACAGGAAGATGAACAGCAGCGACAGCGCGAACAGCCACGGCGCCTGCGTGCCGCTTTGCTGCTGCTCGAACGCGCGGCCGTTCCAGCGTACCTCGTAGTCGGCGCCCAGTTCCCGGACCATGGTTTCGAGTCTGGTCATCGCCGCGCCCGTGCTGACGCCTGGTGCCGTATCGGCGTTGATCCGCACCGATGTCAGGCCGTTGTAGCGTTCCAGCGTCGATTCGCTGTTGCCCCATTCCAGCGTGGCAAATGCGCCCAGCGACACCATCTGGCCGCTGGCGTTGCGCACGTGCACGCGCGCCAGGTGGGCCGCCTGCATGCGGAATGGCGCATCGGCCTGCAGGATCACGCGGCGTACGCGGCCTTCGCGGGCCAGTTCGTCGATATAGCGCGAGCCGATCGTGGCCGACAGCGCGTGATGGATCGCCTCTGCGTCCACGCCGAAGCTCTCGGCCTTGCGATAGTCGATGGCCAGGTCCAGCGCCGGCGTGGGCTGGCCGGCGGTGGCGCGGACCTCCGCAAACAGGGGATCGGCCTTGGCGCGCGCAATCAGCTTGTCGCGGGCGGCGTAAAGGTCCTGCCGGCCGCCTTCGCGGCGCGTCACCAGGCGCATGTCGAGGCCGCTGGTGCTGCCCAGTTCGGGCAGGGCGGTGCCGTTGTACGGATAGAGCTGGGCTTCGCCCCGGCCGGGCCACGCTTCCAGGCCCTTGCTCAGGCGCGCCAGCACCACGTCGGCCGCATGGGCGCGGCCACGCTGCTGCCAGTCGTCGAGCGACAGGAACACGCTTGCGCGCTGTTCGCCGGAGCCGCCGTTGTTCCAGCCCAGCAGCGAGAACGTGGTCTTGATCGGGAATTTCTCCTGCGTCATCCACTGTTCCAGCCGGGCGATGGTCTCGCGCGTCTGGGCCTGGGTGCTGCCCGGCGGCAGTTCCACGTCGATCACCAGCTCGCCGGTGTCTTCCTCGGGCAGGAAGCCGCCCGGCAGCTGCCAGAGCAGCAGCGCGCAGGCCGCCGTCATGGCCAGGTAGACCGCCAGCCAGCGCAGGCGCCGTTGCTGCAGCCGGTGGATACAGCCGGCATAGCGCGTGGCGAAGGCGGCGAAGCGGGCTTCGAACCAGGCCAGCGGGCCGCGCGCGGGCGCGGCGCCGTGGCGTAGCAGCGTGGCGCACATGGCGGGCGCCAGTGTCAGCGCAAAGAACAGCGAGAACGCGATCGAGATGGCCAGCGTCATGGCGAAATGGCGGTAGATCACGCCCACGGCGCTGTCCATGAACGTCATCGGCACGAACACGGCGCACAGCACCAGCGTCACGGCCAGCAGCGCGCCGGAGACCTCGCGCATCGAGCGCGACGCGGCCGTGAAGGCATCCACGCCGTCCTCGCGCATGATGCGCACGACGTTTTCCACGACCACGATGGCGTCATCCACCAGGATGCCGATGGCCAGCACCACGCCAAACAGCGTGATCACGTTCAGCGACAGCCCGAACGCCTGCAGGCAGGCCACCGTGCCCAGCAGCGACACCGGCACCACGACGCACGGGATCAGCGTGGCGCGCAGGTTGCCCAGGAACAGCCACAGGATCAGGAACACCAGCACCGTGGCCTCGCCCAGCGTCACCAGCGCGCGCGTGATCGAGTTCTGCACGAAGTGGGCGGTGTCATAGGAAATGTCGTATGCCACGCCGGCCGGAAAGCCCCGCGCGGCCTCGTCCAGTGCCGCGCGCACGGTGCGCGAGGCGGCCAGCACGTTGGCGCCATCGGCCAGTTTGAGGCCCATCGATGCGGCCTCGCGGCCATTGAGCGACGAGGTGTAGCGGAAGTCGGCGGCGGCCATTTCCACGCGCGCCACGTCGCGCAGCAGCACCGCCGAGCCGTCCCTGGCTGGCCGCAGCACGATGCGTTCGAACGATTCCGCGTTGGCCAGCGGCGCGGGGGGACGCACGATGGCCTGGAACGGCTGCCCGGGCGCGGCGGGCGCGCCGCCAAGCTGGCCAGGCGTGACGCTGCCGTTACGGGCGCGGATGGCGGTCTCGACATCGGCGGTGGTCAGGCCGTAGGCGTGCAGCTGGTCGGGGTTGAACCAGACACGCAGCGCGTATTCGGCGCTGTACGGTTCCACCTTGCCGATGCCGGGCAAGCGACGCAGCATGGGCAGCACCGTGCCGGCCGCATAGTCGGCCAGCGCGGTCTCCGACATCGTGCCGGTCTTCGAGATCAGCGACACGTACATGAACGGGCTGGCGCTGGCCTGGTCGACGTAGACGCCGCTGCGGCGCACCACCTCGGGCAGCAGCGGCTCGGCCTGCGCCACGCGGTTGCGCACGTTGACCTGCGCCAGTTGCGGATCGGTGCCCTGTTTGAACCCGATGGTGACCGTGGCCGTGCCGGCCTCGCTGTTCGAGTCGATGTAGAGCAGCCCCGGAATGCCGTGCATCTGCTGCTCCAGCACGGCGGTCACACGGTCTTCCACGGTGCGCGCGGTGGCACCGGGGTAGTCGGCGTAGAGGATCACCATGGGCGGGGCCACCGCCGGGTATTGCGCCACCGGGATGCGGTTCAGCGCGACCAGGCCCGCGACCATGGTCAGGATGGCCAGCACCCACGCAAACGCGGGCCGGCGGAGGAAGAAATGCGCCATAGATGACGAACGACTACTAACACCGTGCATCGCGCCCGGCCATGCGGCGGCGCGCCGAGACTCGGCGGGGGTTGGGTGGGTATTGCAATATCTGCCGCCGCTGGGCGGATGGGGGCCGGGCGGTCGGTGGGCCGGTGAGGCCCGGGGGCACGGTCAGCGCGGCCCGATGGCTCTGTCGGGCGGCGCAGCGCGCGCTTTTGGGTATGACGCTCCGGCCGCATCGGGCCGGTGGCGAGTGTGGCGAATTATAAACATCGCCCTGTGTTGGTGCAATCAAAGGAAATGCGATGCACAGGCAGGCGGCGGCAGGGTCTGTTTCTGGATTTGCCCCCCGCACACCCGCGACCTATCGTTACACGTGCAGACCTCGGCGCAGGACTTCCATACGGCCGCCCCCAAGGAGACGTCATGAGCAAGAAGTCGAATATCACGACCTGGATCCTGATTGCGATGATCCTGGGCGCAGTGGTTGGCTATGCCTGCAACACGGCGTTCCCTGATCCGAAGGTGGCCAAGGATATCGCCGGGTATATCTCGATCATCACCGACGTCTTCCTGCGGCTGATCAAGATGATCATTGCGCCACTGGTGTTCTCCACGCTGGTGATCGGTATCGCGCACATGGGCGATGCCAGCACGGTGGGGCGCGTCGGGGTCAAGGCGCTGGGGTGGTTCATCACCGCGTCGCTGGTATCGCTGACGCTGGGCCTGGTCATGGCCACGCTGCTGCATCCGGGCGTGAACATCGGCCTGCCGCTGCCCGACGTGGGTGCTGCCACCAACCTGAAAACCAACGCGTTCACGCTCAAGGATTTCGTGGCCCACCTGGTGCCCAAATCGGTGGCCGAGGCCATGGCCAACAACGAGATCCTGCAGATCGTGGTGTTTTCAATCTTCTTCGGCACGGCGATTGCCACGCTGGGCGAGCGCGGCGCGCGCATGGCCGCCGTGATCGAGGATCTGGCGCAGATCATGCTGAAGATCACCGGCGCGGTGATGTGGCTGGCCCCGGTTGCGGTGTTCGCGGCGATTGCATCGACGGTCACCACGCAGGGGCTGGGCATCCTGATCACGTTTGCCAAGTTCATGGGCAGCTTCTACCTGGCGCTGTTCGTGCTCTGGGGGTTGCTGACGCTGGCCGGCTTCGTGTTCCTGGGCAAGCGCGTGTTCGAACTGGTGAGGCTGATCCGCGAGCCGTTCCTGCTGTCATTCTCGACGGCCAGTTCCGAGGCCGCCTATCCGAAGCTGCTCGACTCGCTCGACCGTTTCGGCGTGAATCGCAAAATCTCCAGTTTTGTACTGCCGCTGGGCTACTCGTTCAATCTGGACGGCTCGATGATGTACTGCACGTTCGCGGTGCTGTTCATCGCCCAGGCCTATGACATCCACCTGCCGATGGGCACGCAGATCACGATGCTGCTGTTGCTGATGCTGACCTCGAAGGGCATGGCGGGCGTGCCGCGCGCGTCGCTGGTGGTGATCGCGGCGACGCTGAACCAGTTCGGCATCCCCGAGGCCGGGCTGCTGCTGATCATGGGCGTGGACCAGTTCCTGGACATGGGCCGCTCGGCCACCAACGCCGTGGGCAATTCGATTGCGGCGGCCGTGGTGGCCAAGTGGGAAGGGCAACTGGCCAGCGGGCCGGTGCCCGAGACCGAAAAGGACATACCGGGAGAGGAGCCCCGCACGCCCGGCACCGCGGAGGCCTGACACCATGCGCGCACCCGTCTGGAAGGTGGCGGCAAGGAGCCTGGCCGCGCTGGTGCTGCTGGGCTGTGGCGCGATGGCCGCCCACGCGCAGGATGCCGTGGCGCTGTCCGGCACGTTGAAGAAGGCCAGGGACACCGGCGTGCTGACCATCGGCTACCGGGAATCGTCGCTGCCATTCTCGTATCTGAATCAGGCAAAGCGGCCGATCGGCTATTCGATCGATATCTGCCAGGCCATTGTCGAGGCCGCCGCCGCCGAGATCAGCCGCAACCTGACCGTGCAATGGGTGCCGGTGACGTCCGAAAATCGCTTCGACGCCATCACGTCGGGCAAGGCCGACCTGGAGTGCGGATCGACCACGCGCAATGCCGAACGCATGCGCACGGTGGCGTTCTCGCCGGTCATCTTCGTGGCCGGCACCAAGCTGATGGTGCCGCGCAATTCGCCGGTGAAGACGTTCCGCGACCTCAAGGGCAAGACCGTGGTGGCCACGGCCGGCACCACCAACGTCAGCGCCATCGAGGATCTGTCCACGCGCTTCAACCTGGGCATCAAGCTGATCCGCGCCCGTGACCACGCCGATGCCTTCGAGGTGATGCGCCACGGCGGCGCCGATGCCTACGCCGGCGACGACGTGCTGCTGTACGGCTTCCTGGCCCACTACAACGCCGGCAAACAGTTCATCGTGACCAGCGAATTCCTGTCCTACGACCCCTACGGCATCATGCTGCGCCGGGGCGACCCCCAGTTCGCCGCCGTGGTGGACAAGGCGGTGCGCGACCTGATTACGTCGGGCGAACTGGGCCGCCTCTACAAGCAGTGGTTCCTGAACCGGCTACCCACCGGCGAGCGCCTGGGCATCCCGATGAGCGCCCAGCTGGAGGACATCATCGACGCCACGCCGCAGCAGCCGGAGTAGGGCTGGATGAGCGTGGCATAAGCAGCAGTAATCGCCATAACGCTTCCTATCACAAGCATATCGAGCGCATGTGTTTGATAAAGCACATAAATTCGGCGGTCCAAATCATGATGAAGCGGGCTGGATGCCCCACATTCATGCCAAACCGATAAGCACAGTTCTGGGTTTGTGCACCGCGATGGCGCAAACTGTACTCTTCCGGCCGTGCCTGTTCTGTACGTCCCCCGCGTCACATTCCGGGCCTAGTCTGCACGCATCGCAGCGAGCGCCCGGACATCACACGGAAAACCGGGCCGGGCACTCGGGCAATTGTTCTGGAAGTCGCCCCCATGAGTACTCCCACGCCCGAAAAGGGGCATATCGCCCCCTATACGCACCCGGCCGCCGGCTGGGGTGCGCTCAAGCAGGTCGCCATCAATCTGGTCAAGGAAAAGGTTGCCGGCGGCAAATACCGGACGCTGTTCAAGCAGAACCAGCCGGATGGTTTCGACTGCCCGGGCTGCGCCTGGCCCGACCGCCAGCACGCGTCCACGTTCGAGTTTTGCGAGAACGGCGTCAAGGCCGTGGCCGCCGAGGCGACCAGCAAGCGCGTGACCAACGCGTTTTTCGCGCAGTACACGGTCACCGAACTGATGCAGCAGTCGGACTACGAACTGGAACAGCACGGCCGCCTGACCCATCCGGTGCGCTACGACGCCGCCACCGACAAGTACGTGCCGGTGGCGTGGGATGACGCGTTCCGCCTGATCGCCGATCACCTGCGCCGCCTGGACACCCCCGACGCCGCCACGTTCTACACGTCGGGCCGCGCCAGCAACGAAGCCGCGTTCCTGTTCCAGCTGTTCGTGCGCATGTACGGCACCAACAACTTTCCGGACTGCTCGAACATGTGTCACGAGGCCACCAGCCGGGGCTTGCCGGTGACGGTGGGCGTGGGCAAGGCCACCGTGCTGCTCGACGACTTCCAGCTGGCCGACACGATCATGGTGTGGGGCCAGAACCCGGCCACCAACCATCCGCGCATGCTCAACGAACTGCGCGATGCGTCGAAGCGCGGCGCGAAGATCGTGTCGATCAACCCGCTCAAGGAGCGTGGCCTGGAGCGTTTTGTCAGCCCGCAGCATGTGACGGAAATGCTCGGCGGCAGCGGCACGCAGATCGCGTCGATGTTCGTGCGGCCCAGGCTGGCCGGCGACTTCGCGCTGCTCAAGGGCATCGGCAAGCGCGTGATCGAGCTTGACGACGCGGCCGTGGCCACGGGCGGCAAGCGCGTGGTCGATATCGCCTTCGTCAACGAACATACGGCCGGCTACGAGGCATTCGCCGCCGACCTGCGCGCCGAAAGCTGGGCCGACATCGTGGCCGAATCGGGCGTGACGCGCGAGGATATCGATGCCCTGGCCGACGTCTACGTCAACAGCGAGCGCACCATCATGTGCTGGGGCATGGGCCTGACGCAGCACAAGGAAAGCGTGCGCACGATCCAGCTGCTGTCCAACGTGATGATGCTGCGCGGCAATATCGGCCGTCCCGGGGCGGGCCTGATGCCGGTGCGCGGCCATTCGAACGTGCAGGGCGACCGCACGATGGGCATCGAGGAACAGCCCGACGACGCCTTCCTGGACCGCCTGGGCGCCACGTTCGGCTTCGAGCCGCCGCGCCACCATGGCCAGGATGTGGTGGCCGCCATCAACGCGATGCTCGAAGGCAAGGTCAAGGTGTTCGTGGGCCTGGGCGGCAATTTCTCGATCGCCACCCCGGACACCCCTCGTACCTGGCAGGCCCTGCGCCAGTGCGACCTGACCGTCAATATCGCCACCAAGCTGAACCGCAGCCACCTGGTGATCGGGCGCGATGCGCTGCTGCTGCCGACGCTGGGCCGCACCGAGGTGGACGAGCAGGGCGGCGTGCCGCAGGGCGTGACCGTGGAAGACTCGGTCTGCATGGTGCATATCTCGTATGGCATGAACAAGCCGGCGTCGCCGCACCTGCTGTCGGAAACCATGATCGTGGCGAAGATGGCGGACGCCACGCTGGGATCGAACAAGGTGGACTGGCTGTGGTTTGCGCAGGATTACGCACGCATCCGCGACGCCATCGAAAAGGTGATTCCGGGCTTCGAGCGTTACAACGAGCGCGTGGCGCAGCCGGGCGGCTTCCACCTGACGCCGGCCTCGCGCAACCGCGTGTGGCGCACGGCCTCGGGCAAGGCCGAATTCCTGGTGCACGCCATCGACCGCGACACGCCGATCAAGCGTGCCCGGGCCAAGTATGGCGACGACTTGCTGGTCATGATGACCACGCGCTCGCACGACCAGTACAACACCACGATCTATGGCCTGGACGACCGCTATCGTGGCGTGTTCGGCCTGCGCCGGGTGGTGTTCATCAACCGGGCCGATCGCGAGCGGCTGGGGTTTGCAGAGGGCGAACGCGTAAATATCACCAGTGTCTGGGAAGACGACGTGACGCGCCATGTGCAAGACTTCCTGCTCGTCGACTACGACATTCCGGCCGGCTGCCTGGGCGCGTACTATCCGGAGACGAATCCGCTGGTGCCGCTGGAAAGCATCGGCGACCGGTCGGGTACGCCCACGTCGAAGTCGATTCCGGTGCTGCTGCAGCGCGCCAGCCGGGGCTGAAGTCCACCGCAGGGGGAAGTCCATGGCCGAACGCGGCTACATCACGCGCGAGATCCGCCGCCACCAGGGCGACGCCGTCGCGCTGGAGATCGACAACGTGGCCGAGGAAGTACCGGTCGCGCTGGTCTACAACGACATCTCGCACGCGGTGATGATGGCCACGCCGCTGGACCTGGAGGCGTTCGCGGTCGGTTTCTCGCTGACCGAGGGCATCGTCGACAGCGTGCGCGAGATCTACGACGTCGAGGTGCAGCCCGGCTGCGATGGCATCGAGGTCCGCCTGCGGATCAGCCAGCGCGCCTTCATGGCCATGAAGGAACGGCGCCGCACGCTGGCCGGCCGTACCGGCTGCGGCGTCTGCGGCATCGAGAGCCTGGCCTTGCTCGACCTGGTGCCCGAGCCGCTGGCGGCAGTGCGCACCATCGCGCCGACGACGGCCATGATCCGGCACGCGGCCGATGCGCTGCGTGCCCGCCAGCAGCTGATGGCGGCCACCGGCGGCGTGCACGCCGCGGCGTGGTGCGGGGCCGATGGCCAGTTGTGTGCCGTGTTCGAGGACGTGGGGCGCCACAACGCGCTGGACAAGCTGATCGGCCATCTGGCCCGGGCGCACGAAACCTTCGGCGACGGGTTCGTGTTCCTGTCCAGCCGGGCCAGCTACGAACTGGTGCGCAAGGCCGCCCGCATGCAGATTCCGATGCTGGCGACGATTTCGGCGCCGACCTCGCTGGCCATCCGTATCGCGGAACAGGCCGGCGTGCGGCTGCTGAGCTTTTGCCGCCAGGACGGCTTCGTCGAATACACTTCGCCTGAATCCGTATTAGCATCCGATTCGCTGGTGACCGCAGGCTGACGCCTGGGCTGTCCGGCGCCCCCCGGACCCTCCAGTAAAGGCGAAGACCCGTTGGCAACCGCAACCCTGTACGAAAAGCTCGCGGCCGATATCGAGGCCCTGGTGCAGCAGGGCGTGCTGCTGCCCGGCGAAAAGATCCCGTCAGTGCGCCAGGCGGCCCAGCACCACCGGCTGAGCATCACCACGGTCATCCGCGCCTATCTGCTGCTGGAATCGCGCGGCATCCTGGAAAGCCGGCCCCAATCGGGCTACTTTGTGCGCGCCCGGCCCGGCGAGCCGGCCATCGACCTGCAGCCCTCGCGCCCGGCCGCGCGGCCGTCGGCTGTCGATGTCAGCGCGCTGGTGCTGTCCACGCTGCGCTCGATCCGCGCCGACGACGCCGTGCCGCTGGGCTCGCCATACCCCGATCCGAAGCTGTATCCGTGGCAGCGCATCATCCAGTACGCCAACGCCATCGGCAAACGCTATGACACCTGGAGCGTGCTCGATGACCTGCCGCCGGGGTCGCCCGAGCTGATCCGGCAGATCACGCGCCGCTACCTGGAAAACGGCTACACGGTCGATCCGAACGAGGTTGTCGTGACGATTGGCGCGACCGAGGCCATCAACCTGTGCCTGCAGGCCGTGGCCAGGCCGGGCGACACGATTGCCGTGGAGTCGCCCACCTACTATGCGATGCTGCACGCCATCGAACGGCTGGGCATGCGCGCCGTGGAGGTGGCCACCGATCCCGTGGAAGGCATCGACGTGCAGGCACTGGCCCGGCTGATCGACGAACGGCCCGTGGCCGCCTGCATGGTCATGCCGAACTTCCAGAATCCGCTGGGCTTCCAGATGCCCGACGCGCGCAAGCAGGCGCTGGTGGCCCTGCTGACCGAGCGCGACATCCCGGTCATCGAGAACGACGTCTATGGCGAGCTGTACTACGGCGACGCCCATCCAACTTCGCTGAAATCCTATGACACGGCCGGCATCGTGCTGCACTGCTCGTCGTTCTCGAAGACGCTGACCAACGCCTACCGCATCGGCTGGGCACTGCCCGGGCGCTACAAGGAGAAGGTGGAGCGGCTCAAGTTCCTGAACACGCTGACCACCTCGACGATTCCGCAGTTGGCCATCGCCGAGTTCCTGCGCCGCGATGGCTACGACTATCACCTGCGCCGCGTGCGCAAGGCCTACGCCCAGCAGGCCAACATCATGGCGGCCGCCGTGCGGCGATTTTTCCCGGCAGGCACGCGCGTGTCGCGCCCGGCCGGCGGCTATGTGCTGTGGGTGGAACTGCCCGAAGAGGTGGACGCCATGGCGCTGTACCACGCCGCGCTGGAGCGGCGCATCACGGTGGCGCCGGGGCACATCTTCTCGCCGGTGCCCACCTACACGAACTGCATCCGGCTGAACTACAGCGGCGCGTGGTCCGAAGCCATGGAATCCGCCGTGATCACGCTGGGCAAGCTTGTGGCGACATTACAAGAAAGGGAGACGACATGACCAACGACGCAGCGGACGACATGCCGGAAGGCGAGGACGATACCCTGGACCCCGTGGTGGGGGCGATCCTCAAGACGCTGTGGGACCACGGCCAGCGCGGGGCGGACAAGGACCTGTCCCTGGCCCGGCTGAGCAAGCGGGCCAGCGTGCAGATGAGCGTACTGCGGCGCGTGCTGACCCAGCTGGGCGCCGCCGAACTGGTCGACACGGTCATCGAGGAAGATGGCCGCGGCACGGCACGGCTGACCGAGGAAGGTCAGGCGGTGTGCGCGCAGTTGTTTGGCGAGCCGGATGGGGGCGACGCGGCACCGGTGCTGCATTGAAGCCGGCGATGTCTCCCCCTCCCGTTGGAGAGGGGAAGGGGAGCCGATATCCCCTCACACCACCTTGCCCGGATTCATCAGTCCCTGCGGGTCCAGTGCCTGCTTGATCGCGCGCATCATGGCCAGTTCGACGTCGCTCTTGTAGCGGCGGTTTTCCTCGAGCTTCAGCTGGCCCAGGCCATGTTCGGCCGAGATCGAGCCGTTGTGGGCGTGGACGCTGTTGTGGACGATCAGGTTGATGGCGTCCTGATGCTTCAGGAACTGGTCGCTGTCCACACCGACCGGCGGCGACACGTTGTAGTGCAGGTTCCCATCGCCCAGGTGCCCGAACGTGACCATGCGCGATCCGGGGAAGGCGTCCTGCAGCAGTGCGTCGGTGGTCTCGATGAAATCGGCCACGCGCGAGATCGGCACGGCGATGTCATGCTTGACGTTCTTGCCTTCCTCCACCTGGGCCAGCGGAATATGCTCGCGCAGGTTCCAGAAATCGCGCGACTGTTGCACCGATTCCGCCACCACCGCGTCGGTCACCACGCCGGCGTCGAAGGCCGCTTCCATCATGGTCTCGAAGATGTGCCGGGCGTGGTCCTCGCTCTCGCTGTCGGACAGTTCCAGCAGCACCAGTTGCGGATGGTGCTCGCTGAACGGATAGCGCAGCTGCGGAAAGTGCCGGGTCACCAGGTCGATACACCGGGCCGACATCAGTTCGAAGCCGGTAAGCATGGCGCTGGCGTGCGACTGGGCGATGGCCAGCAAGGCCAGCGCGGCGCGCGGGCTCTTGACTGCGGCCAGCGCCGTCACGCGGGCGCGCGGCGCCGGGAACAGCTTCATCACGGCGGCGGTGATGACGCCCAGCGTGCCTTCGGCGCCGATGAACAGGTCGCGCAGGTCGTAGCCGGTATTGTCCTTGCGCAGCCCGCGCAGGCCGTCCCAGACCTCGCCGCGCACGTTGACCACTTCCAGCCCCAGGCACAGTTCGCGCGTATTGCCATAGCGCAGCACGGCCGTGCCGCCAGCATTGGTCGACAGATTGCCGCCGATCGTGCAGCTGCCCTCGGCCGCCAGTGACAGCGGAAACAGCCGCCCATGCTCGCGCGCCACGTCCTGCAGCTGCTGCAGGATCACGCCGGCTTCCACGGTGATCGTGTTGTTGAGCGGGTCCACCTGGCGCACGCGGTTCATGCGCTGCAGCGACAGCACCACCACGCCCCGCGCGGCGGATTCGCCAGCCCCGGGCGTGGCGCCGCCGCACAGGCCCGTATTGCCCCCCTGCGGCACCACGGCCAGCCGGTGCGCGTGGCAGGCGCGCATCACGGCGGCCACTTCCTCGGTGGTCCCGGGGCGCAACACGGCCAGCGCGTCGCCGGTATAGCGGCGGCGCCAGTCGGTCAGGTATGGCGCCTTGTCGGCCGCATCGGTCAGCACGTTTTGCGGACCGATGGCGGCGCGGCAGAGATCGAGGAACGAGTCGGAATGCACGGCGGTCATGGCAGTCAGGAGGGTTGGGACGTTTTGGCGATGGCCTTGGCGCGGCGCTTGTAGGGCCGCAGGTACAGGATCGTGGCGACAAAGAACACCAGCGTCAGGGCCACCTCGCCCCAGGCTAGCCACGACGACGGGGCGCGGTCGCTGGTGGCGCGCACGATGCCCTCGGTGAAGTACAGCAGGATCAGCATCGACGACCACTGCATGGTGTAGCGGTTGCGCGCCCAGACGCCGCGCAGCACCGGCAGCAGCAGCACGCACTTCAGGACCAGCCACGATCCGCCCGGGCGCAGGGGCGCCAGGAACCATTCCCAGGCAATGCACAGCGCGATCAGCGCGATCAGGCTGGCCAGGCTCAGGCGCCAGAGCGGCGGGCTGTGCAGCGCGCGATCGTCGGGCGTCTTCATCGCGCGGCCAGCTTCAGGGCCGTCTGCGCCAGCCGGCGCCCCATGGCTGTGGCCAGCGTGGCTTCCTGGTCGGTGACCGGCCCGTGGTTGTCGACGTGCGCGTGGTGGCTGGGGCCGTAGGGCGTGCCGCCGGCCGTGGTGGTCATCAGCCCGGGCTCGGAATAGGGCAGGCCCACGATCACCATGCCGTGGTGCAGCAACGGCAGCATCATCGACAGCAACGTGGTTTCCTGGCCGCCATGCAGGCTGCCGGTCGACGTGAACACGCAGGCCGGCTTGCCCGTCAGCGCGCCCGACAGCCACTGGGCGACCGTGCCATCGAGGAAATACTTCATCGGCGCGGCCATGTTGCCGAAGCGGGTGGGGCTGCCCAGCGCCAGGCCGGCGCATTCCTCCAGGTCGCGCAGTTCCGCATAGCGCGCGCCTTCGGGCGGAATGTCGGGCGCGGTGGCCTCGCAGACGGTGGATACGGGCGGCACGGTACGCAGGCGGGCCTGTGCGCCGGGGACGCTCTCGATGCCGGTGGCGATCAGTTCGGCGAGCTTGCGGGTGGCGCCGTGGCGGCTGTAGTAAAGGACGAGGATGTCGGTCATGAGCGGGACAGGCGCGCCGGGCAGGGACCGGCAGGGGCCGGCGCCATGGATAAAGGTGGAGAACGGCGCAAACGGCGGGATCAGCGTGAATCGGTGTGAATCAGCGGAATCGGCGCCGCGGGACGATCCGCGTATTATAGTTGGGGCGCCGCCGGAAGTGACGCCCCCGATGCCGTGCCGGCCATGCCCGCGCCCCCGGCCCGGCGCGCAAGCGATGGACCGGCGTCGCATCCTTATTTGAAATCCACGGAGAAAGCCCCCGCATGTCCGCCGTCCGCATTGCCCGCCTGCGCAGGGAATGGAACCTGCAGAAGGTGCGCGCACTGGCCCGCTACGCGCTGCGCCGCGCCGGCGAAAACCGGCTGCCCCAGGTGGCCGCCAGCCTGACATTTACAACGTTCCTGTCCGTGGTGCCCGTGCTGACCGTGGCATTCGCGCTGCTGGCCGCGTTTCCGGTGTTTCGCGAGTTTCGCGGCCAGATCGAGGGCTTCCTGTTCCAGAACCTGATCCCGGGCGGCAATATCAGCGATTCGGTGTCGCGCTACCTTGGGCAGTTTTCCAAGAGCGCGCGCGGGCTGACCGCCCTGGGCCTGGGCGGCCTGATGGTGACGTCGGTGCTGACCATGCTGACCGTGGAAGACGCGCTGAACGCCATCTGGCGCGTCAAGCGGCGCCGCCCGCTGGCGCAGCGGGTACTGGTGTTCTGGGCGGTGCTGACGCTGGGGCCGGTGCTGATCGGCGGCAGCCTGTCGGTCAGTTCGTACCTGATTTCGGTCTCGATGGGCTACGTCGGCAACCTGCCGTTCGGCATGAGCCTGGTGGTCGGGCTGATACCGATCGGCCTGACCGCGCTGGCCTTTGCCTTCCTCTACATGGCTGTGCCGTATGCCTACGTGGACTGGCGCGACGCGATCTTCGCCGGCATCGTGGCTGCCGTGGCCTTCGAAGTGGCCAAGCGCGCCTTTGGCTATTTCATTACCCATATTCCGACCTACACGGCCGTCTACGGCACGTTTGCCGTGCTACCGCTGTTCCTGCTGTGGATGTATGTGAGCTGGCTGGTGACGCTGCTGGGCGCAACCATCGCGGCGAACCTGCCGGTGATCCGCGAAGGCCACTGGCGCCGCCGCACGTTCGCGGGCAGCGAGTTTTTCGACGCGCTGGGCGTGCTCTACGTGCTGTACCGCGCCCGCGAAGAAGTGCCGCGCAGCGTGGGAGAACTGGACATGGGACGCAAGCTGCGGGTGGAGGCCGACTACCTGGCCGGGCTGCTGGCCAAGCTCAAGGCGCTGCACCTGGTGGGCAAGCTGCAGCAGGACCATGGCCAGGCCCACTGGGCGCTGCTGTGCGATCCGTCGCAGGTCACGCTGCGCACGCTGCACGACCGGCTGGTGCTGAACATGGCGCGCCTGCCGCGCACGGCGCTGGCGCAGCAGATGCAGGGCGTGGAAGTGCTGCGCGGCATCCTGGACAACCCGCAGCTGGACCAGCCGCTGGAAGCCGTGTTTCGCCAGCAGACCGCGAATGCGGCCGCCAACGAAGCGGCCGGCCCGGCAATCCAGGCGGTGCCGCCCGGCCGGCACGGGCAGGGCTGAGCGCGCCGCCGATGCCCCGCGTGCCGGCCCGGATTCAGAACGGAATCCTGCCGCGCAGGATATCGGCGTACATCACCCAGTCGCCCATCAGGCTGTAGAACGGATGCCGGAAGGTGGCCGGACGGTTTTTCTCGAAGCCGAAATGCCCGACCCAGGCAAAGGCATAGCCCGATACCAGCGCCGCCAGCAGCCACCAGGCGTTGCCGGTGACCGCCAGCGTGACCAGGCAGGCCAGCGCCAGCGTGGAACCCGCGAAATGCAGCCGGCGGCAGGTGCGGTCGCGGTGCTCGCTCAGGTAGTACGGATAGAAATCGGCAAAGCTGGCGAATTCCTTGGCATGGACCTGGGCCATCGCAGTCTCCTGATTTTTGGTCTTTTTCCGATCTTTCTAGAGTGTAGACCTTGCAAACGCGGCCAGCGCGTCGAGCACCTCGTCCGGTCTTTCACCCATCATCGCGTGGCCGCTCGGCACCGTCACGACGCGGGCCTTGGGCATCTTGCCGGCCAGCGCCTGGGCCGCTTTCGGCGAGGTCATCATGTCCTTGCTGCCGACGATGAACAGCGCCGGGCAGGTCACGGCCGCGGCGGCTTCGTCGCCGTGGGCATAGCCATTGCAGGCCGAGAAATCGGTGTGGAACACATGGGCGCCGGGGTTGCGGGCGCTGACGCGCTCCATCAGCCGCTGGCTGCCGCCATGCATCCACGCGCCGGGCCCCGGCGACGACGGCTTGCTGGCCAGGCTGGAAATGGACCACTGGTTGACCATCGCGATGGCATCGCCTTCGCGGTGCAGGGCGGCGTCGAGCAGGGCGTCGGATACCTTCATCGGATACGCGGTGGCCAGCAGCCCGATGCCGCGCACGGCCTGTGGATGGCGGGCCGCGCATTCGAGCGCGATCAGCGACCCCATGCTGTGGCCGAACACCAGCGCCGGGGCCGCGACGCCGGCCGCGCCGGCCAATGCCATGACCCAGTCGGCCATGTCTTCGACGGTGGTCAGCGGCGCGCCCGCGCTGCGGTTGTGGCCGGGCAGGTCCACGGCCAGCACCGAGAAGCCGTGATTGGCGAACCAGCGCGTCTGCAGCCCCCAGACGCTGTGATCGTTCTGGGCGCCGTGGACGAAGATCGCGCAGGGCAGGGCACGGTCGAACGGCTTGCCGCCCGTGTAGGCATAGGCCGGGTGGCCGGAGACGGTCAGTTTCATTACGCCTTGCCCCCCATGGCCTTTTCGGCGGCCTTGAGGCCGCGTTTCAGGTCGTCGATCAGGTCGTCCGGATCTTCCAGGCCGATCGACAGCCGGATCGTACCTTCGCCAATGCCGGCGGCCTTCAGCGCGGCGGCGTCCATGCGGAAGTGCGTGGTCGATGCCGGATGGATCACCAGCGAGCGGGCATCGCCCACGTTGGCCAGGTGCGAGAACAACGCCAGGCTCTCGATAAAGCGTTGCCCGGCCTTGCGGTCGGCCTTCAGGTTGAAGCTGAAGACCGCCCCGCAGCCGCGTGGCAGTAGCCGTTTCGCCAATTCATGGTCGGGGTGCGATTCCAGTTCAGGGTAGGCCACCGATTCCACCATCGGGTGCCCGGCCAGGAACTGCACCACGCGGCGCGTGTTGTCGACGTGGCGGCTCATGCGCAGCGGCAGCGTCTCGATGCCCTGCAGCAGTTGCCAGGCGGCCATCGGATTCATGCACGCGCCAAAGTCGCGCAGTCCTTCGCGGCGCGCGCGCAGCAGGAACGGCGCCACCGTGCTTTCCTCGGTGAACACCATGTTGTGGAAGCCCTCGTATGGCTCGGACAGTTCCGGGAATTTGCCCGAGGCCTCGAAATCGAACGTGCCGCCTTCGGCCAGCACGCCGCCGATGGTGGTGCCGTGGCCGCCCAGGAACTTGGTGGCCGAGTGGTAGAGCAGGCCGGCGCCATGGTCGAACGGGCGCAGCAGGTAGGGCGTGGTGAACGTGGAATCCACCAGCAGCGGAATGCGGTGGTCCTGGCCGATCTGGGCCACGGTGGCGATATCCAGCACGTCCAGGCCGGGATTGCCCAGCGTCTCGCCGAACAGCAGCTTCGTCTCCGGACGGATGGCGGCGCGCCAGGCGTCGATATCGCGCGGATTGACGAAGGTGGTCTCGATGCCGAAACGGCGCAGCGTGTAGTGCAACAGATTGTGCGAGCCGCCATACAGCGCGGTGGACGCGACGATATGCGCGCCGGCCCCCATCAGCGTGGCCACGGCCAGGTGCAGCGCGGCCTGGCCAGAGGCCGTGCCGATGGCCCCGGCGCCGTTTTCCAGCGCGGCCACGCGTTCCTCGAACACGGCGACGGTGGGGTTGCTGATGCGCGAATAGACGTGACCGGCGCGTTCCATGTTGAACAGCGACGCCGCGTGCTCGCTGTCGCGGAACACGAACGACGTGGTCAGGTGGATCGGTGTGGCGCGGGCCCCGGTGGCGGGGTCGGGCGCAGCGCCGGCGTGCAGGGCCAGCGTGTCGAAGCGGCTGCCAGACGATGTGGACATGGCGGGAAGGGGCCCGGTTGGCCGGACCGCGGGTGGTTGTCTCCGACCGGCATCCTAGCACCATGCGACACACGGGGCAGCCCGGGTTTTTCCCGCCGCCAGGCGGCCACGGGCCCGCCTGGCAGGCCTCTGGAGGCCCCGCTCGCTTTACTTGAGACGGCGGTTTGGGCTAGCATCGGCCATCAAACCTGAGCCACAGACCCTGCGACACAAGGCAGCCCCGGAGACACCATCATGAAAGTCAGCGACATCCTGCAGATCAAGGGCAACACGCTCTTTACCGTCACGCCGGATACGCCGCTGCAGCAGGCGATCCAGACCATGGCCGAGCACGACATCGGCTCGCTGGTGGTCATGGAGTACGGCGACCTCGTCGGCATGCTGACCTTCCGCGAAATCATCGAGGTGCTGGCCGCCAACAACGGCACGCTGGGCCCCGTGGGCATCCGCAAGGTCATGGACGACGCGCCGCTGACCTGCACGCCCGAAACCGACGTGAACGAGGTGCGCCGCATGATGCTCGAGCGCCACACCCGCTACCTGCCGGTACTCGAAAAACGCACGCTGATGGGCGTGATCTCGTTCTACGACGTGGCCAAGGCCGTGGTCGAAGAGCAGAGCTTCGAGAACAAGATGCTCAAGGCGTACATCCGCGACTGGCCGGAAGAAAAGGAACAGCCCGCGCGCTAAGCCCTTGCCCCGTCCGGTGCCGCCCTGGCATCGGACTTCCTTCGGCGTGAGACTTGTCTAATTTAAGCGTCTCCCCATAGCCGATCCTGCCCGCTGCTGGCATGATGGCGGCGAACTGATGCCCCGGCGGGTCACCGGGGTCAACTCCTGTTTGCCATTGATGAGCCAACAAAGCCAGTTTCGCCTGCTTGGCGTGCGCCGTTTCGCCCCGTTTTTCTGGACGCAGTTCCTGGGGGCCATGAACGACAACGTCTTCAAGGTCGCCTTCACCTCGCTGGTCACCTATCACGCCGCGCTGTTCGACGGTGTCGATCCTCATAGCGCCGCCTTTCTGATCTCTGCCATCTTCATCGCGCCGTTCGTGCTGTTTTCGGCCACCAGCGGGCAGATCGCCGACAAGATCGAGAAATCGCGGCTGATCCGGCTGGTGAAGTCGCTGGAGATCGGCATCATGCTGCTGGGGCTGGCCGGCTTCTACCTGCACAGCGCCACGCTGCTCTACATGGGCACGTTCCTGATGGGGCTGCACTCGACGCTGTTCGGGCCCGTCAAGTTCGCCTATCTGCCCCAGCACCTGGACCAGACCGAGCTGGTGGGCGGCAACGGGCTGGTGGAAATGGGCACCTTCGTCGCCATCCTGCTGGGCACGCTGCTGGGGGGCGAACTGGCCGGCCTGACCGGCGCCGACGGCAAGGTGGTCGGGCCGCTCTACGTGGGCATGGTCTGCGTGGTCATCGCGCTGGCCGGGCGGGCCGTGTCGCAGGGTGTGCCGCTGTCTCCCGCGCCGCAGCCGGACCTGCGCATCAACTGGAACCCGTTTACCGAGACGTGGCGCAACCTGATCCTGGCGCGCCAGAGCCGCGTGGTGTTCCAGAGCCTGCTGGGCATTTCCTGGCTCTGGTTCCTGGGCGCCACCTTCCTGACGTCGTTCTTCAGCTTCGCCAAGGATGTGCTGGGCGGCGACCAGAACGTGGTCACGCTGCTGCTGGCCGTGTTCTCGGTCGGCATCGGCATCGGGTCGCTGCTGTGCGAGCGGCTGTCGGGGCGCCATGTGGAAATCGGCCTTGTGCCGTTCGGGTCGATCGGCATGACGGTGTTCGCGGTGGATCTCTATTTCGCCACGCACGGCCATGCCACGAGCGGCACGCTCAGCGGCGTGGGCGGCTTCCTGGCGCAGCCGGGCCACTGGCGAGTGCTGATGGACCTGTTCTGCGTGGCGATGTTCGGCGGCTTCTACAGCGTGCCGCTCTATGCGTTGATCCAGAGCCGCTCGGCGCCGACTCACCGGGCACGCATCATCGCCGCCAACAACATCCTGAACAGCTTCTTCATGATCGCCGCGTCGCTGCTGGGCGTATTCATGACGCAGGCAGGCTATTCGATCCCGCAGCTGTTCCTGGTGGTGGGGCTGCTCAATGCCGTGGTGGCCATCTATATCTATACGCTGGTGCCCGAGTTCCTGCTGCGCTTCATCGCCTGGCTGCTCGTGCATACGATCTACCGCCTGCGCCGCGTGAATGCCGAGCGGATTCCGGAAGAGGGCGCTGCCGTACTGGTCTGCAATCACGTGAGCTTTGCCGATGCCGTGGTGCTGATGGCGGCCAGTCCGCGTCCGGTGCGCTTCGTGATGGATCACAATATCTTCAAGGTGCCGGGACTGTCGTGGTTTTTCCGCCAGGCCAAGGCCATTCCGATTGCGCCGGCGCGCGAGAACCCCGCACTGCTGGCCCGCGCCTACGACGCCGTGGCAGCCGCGCTGGAAGACGGCGAACTGGTCTGCATCTTCCCGGAGGGCAAGATCACGGCCACCGGCGAAATCAACCCGTTCAAGACCGGGGTCACGCAGATCATCCAGCGCACGCCGGTGCCGGTGGTGCCGATGGCGCTGCGCGGCCTGTGGGGCAGCTTCTTCTCGCGCAAGGGCGCGCCGGCCATGACCCGGCCGTTCCGGCGCGGCCTGCTGAGCAAGCTCGAACTGGTGGTCGGCGAGCCGGTGCCACCGGAGTCAGCCACCCCTGAAACTCTGCAACAGATGGTGCTTGCCCTGCGCGGCGACTGGAAATAACGATGATCACCCTGTTCACGTTTGGTCCCGCGTTTGGGTTGCCCGACGCCAGCCCGTTCGTCATCAAGGCCGAGATGCTGCTGAAGCTGGCCGGTCTGCCCTACCAGACACAGCGCGGCAATGTGCGCCGGGCGCCCAAGGGCAAGCTGCCGTACCTGGACGACATGGGGCGGCAGGTGGCCGATTCGACGCTGATCCGCTGGCATATCGAAAAGACCTACCACGTGGATTTCGACGAGGGGCTGACGCCGGCCGAGCGCGGCGCGGCCTGGGCGGTGGAAAAGCTGCTCGAAGACAATCTCTACTGGGCCGTGGCGCGCGTGCGCTGGCTGGAAGGCGACAACTTCGAGCGCGGGCCCGCGCAATTCTTCAACGTGGTGCCGGGGCCGCTGCGCGGCATGGTCAAGGCGCTGGTCAAGCGCCGCGTGCGCCAGATGCTGTGGTCGCAGGGCCTGGGGCGCCATAGCCTGGACGACATGACCGCGATCGCGGTGCAGGGCGTGCAGGCCGTGGTCGACATCCTGGGCGACAAGCCGTACCTGATGGGCGACCGGCCATGCGGCGCTGACGCCACCCTGTTTGCGTTTGCGGCCAGCCTCCAGTCGCCGGTGTTCGAGACGCCGATCCGGGCCGCGGCGCAGTCGCACGCCAACCTGCAGGCATACCTGGCACGCATGCGGGCGCAGTTTTATCCCGATTTCGTGGGCAGTGGCGTGTTCGCACCCGATTTCGGCCAACCGGCGGCCGGCATTGGGGCCACCGCCGCCGCAGGCGCGTGAGTTGGCGTCGGGCCCGCCGTCAGGCGGCCGTCCGGCGCGGCATGCGGCTACCGGGCGTCTGTCCGGACGCTAATGGCCGTACAATGTAGCCCGTCCCCCAATTCCTGCGCATTTCAACCATGTCTGGCAATACCCTCGGCCTGCTTTTCACAGTCACCACGTTCGGCGAATCGCACGGACCGGCCATTGGCGCGGTTGTGGATGGCTGCCCGCCGGGCATGTCGCTGACCGAAGCCGACATCCAGATCGATCTGGACCGCCGCAAGCCCGGTACGTCGCGCCATGTGACGCAGCGCCAGGAGCCGGACCAGGTGGAAATCCTGTCGGGGGTGTTCGAAGGCAAGACCACGGGCACGCCGATCTGCCTGCTGATCCGCAATACCGATCAGCGCAGCAAGGACTACGGCAATATCGTCGAGACGTTCCGCCCGGGCCACGCCGACTACACCTACTGGCACAAGTACGGCATCCGCGACTATCGCGGCGGCGGCCGTTCGTCGGCGCGCCTGACGGCGCCGGTTGTGGCTGCGGCGGCCATCGCCAGGAAGTGGCTGCGCGAGCAGTACGGCACCGAGATCCGGGGCTACATGTCGCAGCTCGGCGAAATCGAGGTGCCCTTCACCGACTGGAAGCATGTGCCGGAGAACCCGTTCTTCGCGCCGAACGCCGACATCGTGCCCGAGCTGGAAACCTATATGGATGCCTTGCGCCGCGATGGCGACTCCGTCGGCGCGCGCATCGAGGTGGTGGCCAGCGGCGTGCCGGTGGGCCTGGGCGAGCCGTTGTTCGACAAGCTCGATGCCGATATCGCGCACGCGATGATGGGCATCAACGCGGTCAAGGGCGTGGAGATTGGCGCCGGCTTCGACAGCGTGGCGCAGCGCGGCACCGTGCATGGCGACGAACTGACGCCAGAGGGATTCCGCACCAACAACGCCGGCGGCGTGCTGGGTGGCATCTCCACCGGGCAGGACGTGACCGTGTCGCTGGCAATCAAGCCGACGTCGAGCATCCGCACCGCGCGGGAATCGATCGACAAGGCGGGCCAGTCGGCCAGCGTCGAGACGTTCGGCCGCCACGACCCGTGCGTGGGCATCCGTGCCACGCCGATTGCCGAAGCGATGCTGGCGCTGGTGCTGATGGATCACGCACTGCGCCATCGCGCCCAGTGCGGCGACGTGCGCGTCGAGACCCCGCGCATCGCGGCGCAGGCCAAATCCTGAGTACCGCCTCTTACCGGCCGGGGTCGATCGACCCGGCCACCTATCTCCGTTTCGGACTTTTCTACCTCGGCTACTACGGCTACGTCGGCGTCATCTCGCCGTATGTGAGCCTGTTCTTCGCCGATCGCGGCTTCTCGCCCGTGCAGATCGGCGTGCTGATGGCCTGCTTCCAGCTAAGCCGCATCGTCGGACCGTATCTGTGGGGCTGGCTGTCGGACGTTACCCATACGCGCGTGAAGCTGCTGCGGCTGGCGGCCGTCGCCTCGCTGCTGGCGTTTCTGGCCGTGCCGGGCGTTCACAGTTATGGCGGCATGATGGCGATGATGATCGGGCTCAACCTGATTACCAGTGCCATGTCGCCATTGGGCGATGCGCTGACGATTTCCACGCTGCGGCGCCATGGCGCGTTCGACCACCGCTATGGCCGCGTGCGCATGTTCGGCTCGGTGGGGTTTATCGCGGCTGTGCTGCTGGGCGGCGCGCTGTTCGAACACTTCGGCATGCCGGCTTTCCCATGGCTGGCCAGTGCGATGCTGGCGCTGTTCGCCGTGGTGGTCTTCGGGCTGCGCGATGCCGAAGACGAAGGGCCACGCGTGAAGCCGCCCCCGGCGTTGCCGCTGCTGCGCCGGCCCGACGTGGCGTGGTTCCTGGCGTCGGCCTTCCTGATGATGTTCGCCCACGCGGCGCTCTACGTGTTCTATTCGCTGTACCTGGAGCAACTGGGCTATAGCAAGATCGCCATTGGCGTGATGTGGACCATCGGCGTGGTGGCCGAGATCGTGTTCTTTTTCTATCAGGGGCGGCTGTTTGGCGCGCTGGCACTGCGCACGATCCTGGCGGGCACTTTCGTGCTGGCGGCATTGCGCTTCGGGGTGACCGGATACTTCGCGCAGTACGCCTGGCTGATGGCGGCCGTGCAGGTCCTGCATGCGGCCACGTTTGCCGCGCACCACAGCGCCAGCCTCAAGCGGCTGCAGCGTTGGTTCGCCGGGCCGCTGCAAGGGCGCGGGCAGGCACTCTATACGGGCATTTCCTACGGTCTGGGCGGCACGCTCGGCGGCCTGGTCATGGGGTGGACGTGGAAGACGCTGGCGCCGATGCATACGTTCGGCCTGGCGGCGCTGGCCGCGGCGCTTGGGGCCGGCTGCGCCGCGATGAGCTCCCGGGACGAACGCCCGGAGGCCCACCCGGAAGCTGCGACGCAGGCCTAGGCCAGCAATCCGGCGACTTTCTCGGCAATCGCCAGCGACGACGTCAGCCCCGGCGATTCGATCCCGAACAGATTGACCAGTCCCGGTACGCCATGCACCTGCGGGCCGTCGATACGGAAATCGGCGGCGGCCTCGCCCGGGCCGCTGATCTTCGGGCGGATACCGGCGTAGCCCGGCTGCAGGGCGCCATCGGCCAGGCCCGGCCAGTAGCGGCGCACCTCGTCATAGAAGCTGTCGGCGTCGTGCGGTGGCACGCTGTATTCGATCTCGTCGATCCAGCGCACATTGGGGCCAAAGCGCGCCTGACCGCCCAGGTCCAGCGTCAGGTGTACACCCAGGCCGGCGGCTTCGGGCACCGGGTAGATCAGGCGCGAGAACGGCGCCCGGCCAGCCAATGTGAAATAGCAGCCCTTGGCGTAGAACTGGCCAGGAATGTGCGCGGGCGGGATGCCGTCGATGCGGCGCGCCAGTTCGGGCGCGGTCAGGCCCGCCGAGTTGACCACCGTGCGGGCCAGCAGCGTCGTTTCGCCATCTTCCCCGGCCACTTCCAGCCGAATGCCATCGGGCGTGACGGCGCCCGATACCACGGGCGACTGCACCGCCAGCATCGCGCCGGCCTGTTCGGCATCGCCCAGCAGGGCGGTCATCAGGCCGTGGCTGTCGATGATGCCGGTCGATGGCGACAGCAGGGCGGCGTGGCATTCGAGCTGGGGTTCCAGGGCGCGCGCTTCGTCGCGCGTCAGCAGCCGCAGGTCATGCACGCCATTGGCCTCGGCCTTGGCACGGATGCCGGCCAGCGTGGCCACCTGGGCCTCGCTGGTGGCGACGATCAGCTTGCCGCAACGCTGGTGCGTCACGTGGTGGCTGGCGCAATAGTCATACAGCATGGCCTTGCCGCGCACGCATAGCTCGGCCTTGAGCGAGCCGGCGGGATAGTAGATGCCGGCATGGATGACTTCGCTGTTGCGGGCGCTGGTGATCGTGCCGAACGCGTTTTCGCCTTCGAGGATGATGACCTCGCGGCCCTGCTGCGCCAGCGCGCGTGCCACGGCCAGGCCCACCACACCGGCGCCAATCACGACGCAATCCACGTTTTCCATCTGTCTGCTCCTGTTTTGTTCGGTCTTTTCCGATGTCTGGTGTTCAGTCGAGGCCCATCCGTTGCGCGGCGGCGCTCAGGTGGGCGGATGCGGCGGCGCGCGCGGCTTCGGGGTTGCTGGCGGCGATGGCATCGACCAGCGCGGCATGTTCGGCATCGGCGGCACGCGGCGCCCCCTGGGCAGCGTGGAGCCGGGCGCTGTTTTCCCATGCATGCTGGCGTGCCACCAGCAGCTGCTGGCTGACGAAGTCGGTCAGGCCCGTGAAACATGGGTTATGGGCGGCCTGCGCGATGGCGTGATGGAACGCGATGTCGGCCGCTGCCGCGCTGGGGAAATCGGCGCCGTGGCGCTGCATGCTGACCAGGGCGTCGCGGATCCGCCGCAAATCGGCTTCGGTCCGGCGCAGCGCCGCCATTTCGGCGCAGGCCGTTTCCACTACCCGTCGCAGTTCGAACAGTTGCGCCAGGGTGGGGCCGCCGTCCGGCGTGCTGGCCACACGCCAGACCTGGCCGCCGGGCGTCTCGGACACATAGGCGCCGGAGCCCTTGCGCGTGATCAACACGCCGTCGGCCTTGAGCAGGGCAATGGCCTCGCGCACGATGGGCCGGCTGACATCGAATGCATCGGCCAGCGCCGCCTCGGCTGGCAGGCGCGCGCCGGCGGCAAAGCGTCCGGCGGCAATGTCGTCGCGCAAGGTCTGGGCGATGCGGCTGGCAAGCGAAGCGGGGCGAGGCAGGCGATCCATGTTGGTCCGGGATGCTGTCAGGCTGTCTGACAGCTTTTCGTCGAACGCTGATTCTGCAAGGTCGAATGACGGCCGTCAAGCGGCGATTGATCTCCCGGTGGCCGAATGACGGTGACGGCACATAAACGGTCCCGAAAGCGAACGCCACCAAGGTGGGGGTCAAGGTTCTGTCACATTGGTCGATAGCTGACGCAACAGGATCGGCGTGTCCGTCACAGGTGATGGCAGGCAACGGTCCGTCACGATTTCCTCGCGTCGGCGCACCGTGTGCCGGCGCGCTTCATGGAGAGTCCGCTACGCCATGATTCCGCTTACGCCGCAAGACCTGCCCGTCGGGCAGCCGCTTCCCTGGTCCTTGCTGGACGGACAGGGCAACCTGATGCTGGGCAGCGGCAGCATCATCCCCGATGCCCGCGATCTGGCGCTGATGTTCCGGCACGGCACGGTTTGCCGGCCTGACGACATGCCCGAAGCCGGCAACGAGCCCGACGCCCTGGCCGGATCGCGCCTGAGCGCAGGACCGCTGGGCCTGCAGGTGGGAACGCTGCTGCACGTCAAGACCCCGGGAGAGCAGTCGCGGGCCGCCGCAAGCCGCCTGATCGGCTTTATCGAACAGGGGTTGTTTGTCACCTGGCCGACGCTGGGCGGGCGCGAACTGGCCGTGCGTGCCGGCGAAGACCTGCTGCTGCGCGGATTCTCCGGGCACGCTATCCACAGCTTCACGTCGACGGTCACGGCGGTATGCCGCAGCCCGTTCCGATACCTGGTGCTGTCGGCACCGGCCCAGACGGAGCAGATGCCGGTGCGCCGCGCCGCGCGCGTCCCCACGCGTCTGGCGGCCTATCTGCTCGATGCCGATGATGCGGGTGCCGAGGCGGTCGAAGGTGGCAGCGGCAACGGCGGCAACGGTATCGACAACGTCCCCGGCCAGAGCGTCCCCGATCTGTCCGTCGAACAGCGCATGGGTGAGGGCCTGGCACGGCTGGGACTGCTGTCCGACCTCAGCACCGGCGGCGCGCTGGTGCAGACATCGTCCCCCGCCCCGGCGGTGGGACAGAAGGTGCGGCTGCGCTTCCAGTTGCGCACCGGCGCGCTGGACGCCGAAGTCCTGATCGATGCCACGGTGCGCAGTGCGCCGGGGCAGGAAGATGAGGAGTTCCCCGCGTTCGGCGTGGCGTTCGACGCGCTGGGCGAGCGCGAGCTGACGCTGCTGCAGTGCTTTATCTACGAGCAGCTGCTGGCCACGACCTGCATGCCGGTTTGATCCGGCATCTGCCTCCGCCTTTTCACCTGCCCCGATAGCCGGCAGCGCGGCGATGCGCTCACGTGACATGGCATCTCCGGTGCCATCAACGCGCTCGCTCCCGCACTGACGCGCGCCTCTTTGTACCAAATTGCTCCAGCTCATGTGGCAGTTGCTTCGCATCAATCATTGTTAGCCCTAGAAGGCATACGGTTACGGCATTCCGCGGATTGCTCAATGAGGTCACCGTATGACAATGATAAAAAGAAGGTCCCTGAAGATCGGCGCCATCGTGGCGCTGGTTTGTGTCGCCGCTTTCCTGCTGCTGACGGCGCCCAGTGCCTGGCGCCTGCTGCACGCTTCCCGCGACTTGCCGGACGCATCGACGCCGGACCTGGTCAACGGCCGCACGCAGTTCATTGCTGGAGACTGCGCCACGTGCCACGCATCGGTCGGCAAGGGTGATGAAACCCTGCTGGGTGGCGGGCGGTCGCTCGACACCGCGTTCGGTGTGTTTCACATGCCCAACATCTCGTCCCACCCGAACGATGGCATCGGCGGCTGGACGATCGAGCAGTTCATCATGGCCATGCGCGAGGGCGTGATCCCCGGCAAGGGCAACGCCTATCCGGCCTTCCCGTACACGTCGTACCAGCGCATGACGGCCAATGACCTGCGCGACCTGTTCGCGTATATCCAGACCCTTCCACCGGTGGCCGGCAAGGTGGCCGATCACGACCTGAAGTTCCCGTTCTCCGTGCGCCGTGGCGTGGGGTTATGGCGGCTGGCCTTCCTGGACGGCGAGCCCTTGCGTGACGATCTGTCCAAGGGCGAGCAGTGGAACCGTGGCCGCTATCTGGTGGAAAGCTCGGCACACTGCGTGGAATGCCACTCGCCACGCAACGTGATGGGTGCCATCCCGTTCGCCCGGCGGTTCTCTGGCGGGCCGAATCCCGAGGGCACCGGCCATATCCCCAACATCACGCAGGACGAGACCGGCATCGGGTACTGGTCGGTCAATGACATTGCGCGCTATCTGGCAGAAGGCGTCAATCCCATCGGCATCAAGGCCGGTGGTGACATGAAGGAAGTCGTCGCGAACACCGCACGCCTGTCGGAGGCCGATCGGCTGGCCATGGCCGTCTACCTGAAATCGCTGCCTGGCGTGGAAGCGCCCAATGCCGGCGCTCCACGGCCGAACCGGACCGAGGAAGTGGTGGTGCTGCCCGCGGACCAGGGGCACGCCGGGCCTTCGCGGCTGGCCTCGCTGGCGGCGCCGCCCGACGTGATTGCCGACAAGGACCAGTTGTACGTGGTGTCGCCGACCCCATTCACGCTGGAAGCGGATGGCACCGGCGAAGATGGCAAGCTGCTTGGCGCCACGCGGCTGGCGGTGATGAAGCGCGAGGCCGGACGCTTGCAGGTGCGCGTGGAAGGCTGGCAGCAGGATGGCTCCGACAGCGCCATGTACGCGCTCAAGGGGCAGCGCATCATGCAGGCCGTGCTGTCTCCGGAGGCGATTGCCACGGTGCAACGCGTCAAGACGGAGCGCGACGAAGAGACCGGGCAGGATTGGCACGAGGCCCATCTGACAGTCTGGATTCCTGCTACCGGCCTTTCTGCCGATCTCGCGCAGCTCTGGAAACACGGCGACGAAACCTTTCGGCAATCGTGCGCCAGTTGCCACGCCTTGCCGCATACCGACGAGTACCTGGCAAACCAATGGATTGGCACGCTCGGGGCGATGAAGCGCTATACGTCGCTTGACGATGCCGAATACCGGCTGATGCTGTCCTGGTTGCAGAACCACTCCAAGGACGTGGGCGGTGGCGCACACGGCAAAACGCACGGTGTTGCCGAATGACCATGGCACACGTGGTGGACTATGCACAGTGCGAGCTAAGGGGGCTCGCCATCGACCGCGTGGCGGGCTGGCTGGCGGCGCCTCCAGACGAACATGTCGTCGCACAGCTTCAATCAGCCAGCGGGCAGGCAATGCTGGACGCGCTTGCCGAGGAATTCGAATGCAAGGCGGAGGCGCGGGCCCTCTGCCTTTCGTTGGCCGGCGCATCACCGGCCACGGTCGCACATGACATTGCGGTGTCCTGGACACGGCTCTTCGAGGGCGTGATGGGTACCCCGGCAGTGCCAGCCTATGAAAGCACCTATGCGAACGACCCCGCAACGCCGAGCGCACGCACGCACGGCGAGGCGGTCGACGAAATGAACGATCTGCTCGCGCGCTTTGACATGTCACTGGTGCACCCGGGCGAGCCATCGGACCACGTCGCGGTGGAACTCGCCCTCTACGCGCATCTGCTGCGCCGCGGCGACAGGGACGGCATCGCGCTGATGCGTGAACGGCTCTACGGCTGGGTTCCAGAGCTGATCGCGCGATGCCGCCAGATCGATCCCGGCGGTTTCTATGGCGCCAGCGCCAGTCTGCTTGGCGTGCTGCTCGAGCACACCCCGGACCCTGCACCACAAGAATGGAGTCATCATGCCGAATGAATGCAAGAACCTGCAATTGAGCACGTCGCGTCGTCAATTCATCAAAGGGGTACTGGCTACAGGCGCCCTCGCTTCCAGCCCTTCGCAGCTGGCCGCCGGTGCGGCCAGCCCGGCGGCACCAGCCGGCGCTTCCGAAGTGCTGACGGGCTCGCACTGGGGCGCGTTCTATGCACGTGTGGAGAAGGGGCGCATCACAGGTGTCCGCCCATGGGAAAAGGACCCCAGGCCATCTCACCAGTTGCCAGGTGTTATCGACGCGATCTATTCACCGACGCGCATTCGCTATCCGATGGTGCGGCGCGCCTGGCTGGAGAAGGGCCCAGGCGCCGACCGCGCCGGCCGGGGCAAGGGCGACTTCGTTCGCGTAAGCTGGGAGCAGGCGCTGGACTTGGTGGCGAAGGAACTGGAGCGGGTGCGCCGCAAACATGGCCCGACGTCCATTTTCGCCGGGTCGTATGGCTGGAAAAGCCCGGGCAAACTGCACAACTGCCAGACGCTGCTGGCGCGCGCGATGACGGTCAATGGTGGCTTTGTCAGCCGCAGCGGCGACTATTCCACCGGCGCGGCACAGGTCATCCTGCCTTATGTAGTGGGCTCGATCGACGTGTACGAGCAGCCGACTGTCTGGCCCGTGCTGGAAGCCCACACCGAGTTGATGGTGTTCTGGGCGGCCGACCCGATGGTGACCAACCAGATCGGTTGGCAGGTACCTGACCACGGCGCGTATCCGGGCATGGAGGCGCTCAAGAAGAAGGGCGTCAAGGTGATCTGCATCGATCCGGTCCGTACGGAAACGTGCCAGTACTTCGATGCGGAATGGATTGCGCCGCGACCGCATACCGATGTGGCGCTGATGCTCGGCATTGCCCATACGCTGTACGTGGAAAATCTCCATGACGCGAAGTTTCTGGCGCGCTACACCACAGGCTTTGATCGCTTCGTACCCTACCTCACGGGCAAATCGGACGGCGTGCCAAAGGATGCAGTATGGGCGGCGGCCATCTGCGGCATTCCGGCCGACACGATCCGCGCGCTCGCCCGCCGCTTTGCGGCGAATCGGACGATGCTGGCGGCGGGATGGTCGATCCAGCGCCAGCATCACGGCGAGCAGTCGCACTGGATGCTTGTCACGCTGGCGTCCATGCTCGGCCAGATCGGACTGCCCGGCGGAGGCTATGGCTTTACCTATCACTACGCCAACGGCGGCAGCCCGACGGCAACCGGACCGGTGCTACCGGGGATTATTGGCGGGGCGAAGCCGCCGGCAGGGTCCGAATGGCTGGAGGCGGGCGGAACGGAATCGATTCCGGTGTCGCGCATCGTCGACATGCTCGAGAACCCGGGCAAGCCATACGACTTCAACGGCAGGCGATCGAAGTATCCCGATATCAAGCTGGCCTACTGGGTCGGCGGCAATCCGTTCATGCATCACCAGGATCGCAACAGGATGCTGAAGGCGTGGCAGAAGCTGGACACCTTTATCGTGCACGACTTCCAGTGGACAGCTACCGCGCGGCACGCTGACATCGTCCTGCCATGCACCACCAGCTACGAACGTAACGATATTGAAGGAATTGGCGATTATTCGATGAGCCATATCCTGGCCATGCGCAAGGTGGTCGATCCCGTCTTCGAAGCCCGTAATGACTACGATATCTTCGCCGACATATGCGAACGGATGGGTACCGGCAAGGCCTTCACCGAAGGTCGCGACGAGATGGGGTGGATTCGGTCCTTCTACGAGGCTGGGCGTGTGCAGGCGCGCGGCAAGCGCATGGAGATGCCGGTGTTCGATGTGTTCTGGAACAGCAACAAGCCGCTGGCCTTTCCGATCAGTGCCGAGGCCAAGGGGTTTATCCGGCACAAGGCATTTCGCGACGATCCATTGCTCAACGCGCTGGGTACTGCGTCCGGGCGCATCGAGATCTATTCGGCCAATATCGCGCGGATGAAGTACGACGATTGCCCCCCGCATCCGACCTGGATGGAACCCATCGAGCGATTGGGCGGCCCAGGGACAAAATACCCGCTGCATATCGTGAGCAGCCATCCCAAGGACCGGCTCCATTCCCAGCTATGCGGGACGATATTGCGCAAAAGCTATGCGATCCAGGGACGGGAACCATGCTTGATGCATCCGGACGACGCGAAGGCGCGCGGCATCGCCGATGGCGACATCGTCCGCGTATTCAATGATCGTGGGCAGATTCTGGTGGGTGTGAGGCTGACGGCCGATATCCGGCAAGGTGCCATCCGCATCTGCGAAGGCGGCTGGTACGACCCGGCCGAAGGCGGCAAGCCGGGGTCGCTGTGCCGGTATGGCGATGTCAACAACCTGACGACCGGAATCGGCACGTCGAAGCTCGCGCAGGGCAACTGCGGCCATACGGGGATGGCGCAGGTGGAGAGATTCCGAGGCAAGGCGCCGGACGTGGATGTGTTCCACGCGCCGCGCGGCGCGGATGCGTGACGCAACGGCGCATCTTGCCTGGTCTGCGTAAGCGCCAAAGCAAAACGCCGGCCACTGGCCGGCGTTCTCCGTGACTACGCGGGGGGCGCAGTGTGTCTTACATGCCAACGTAGTTCGGGCCGCCACCACCTTCCGGCGTGACCCACACGATGTTCTGCGTCGGGTCCTTGATGTCGCAGGTCTTGCAGTGCACGCAGTTCTGCGCGTTGATCTGCAGGCGTTCCTTGCCATCGTCGTTCTGCACGAATTCGTACACGCCGGCCGGGCAATAGCGCGACTCAGGGCCGGCAAACTTGTCCCAGTTGACGTTCACCGGCACGCTGGCGTCCTTGAGCGTCAGGTGAGCGGGCTGGTTTTCTTCGTGGTTGGTGTTGCTGATGAACACCGACGACAGGCGGTCGAACGTGAGCTTGCCGTCCGGCTTCGGGTACTCGATCTTCTGGCACTCGGCGGCCGGCTTCAGGTACACGTGGTCCGGCTTGGTGCGGTGGATGGTCCAGGGCGGGTTGCGGATGCCGAGCTTCGGCAGCAGCCACTGCTCGATGCCGGTCATCAGCGTGGCCGTGGTGCGGCCCTTCTTGAACCATTGCTTGAAGTTCTTGGCCTGCAGCAGTTCCTTGTGCAGCCAGCTTTGCTCGAAAGCCGCCGGATAGGCCGTCAGTTCGTCGTGCTGGCGGCCGGCTTGCAGCGCGTCATAGGCGGCTTCGGCGGCCATCATGCCGGTCTTGATCGCGGCGTGGCTGCCCTTGATGCGCGATGCATTCAGATAGCCGGCATCGCAGCCAACCAGCGCGCCGCCCGGGAACACGGTCTTGGGCAGCGACAGCAGGCCGCCGGCCGTAATGGCACGGGCGCCATAGCCGATGCGCTTGCCGCCTTCGAAATACTGGCGGATTTCCGGATGGGTCTTGAATCGCTGGAATTCCTCGAACGGCGACAGCCACGGGTTGGTGTAGTCCAGGCCCACCACGAAGCCGACGGCGACCTTGCCATCTTCCATGTGATAGAGGAACGAACCGCCGTAGGTGGCCGGATCGAGCGGCCAGCCGGCCGTGTGCACTACCAGGCCGGGCTTGTGCTTTGCCGGGTCGATTTCCCACAGCTCCTTCAGGCCGATGCCGTAGCTCTGCGGATCGCGGCCGGCGTCGAGCTGGTACTTCGCGATGAGCTGCTTGCCCAGGTGGCCACGCGCGCCTTCGGCGAAGATCGTGTACCTGGCATGCAGTTCCATGCCCAGCTGGAAGTTCTCGGTAGGCTCGCCTTCCTTGTTGATGCCCATGTTGCCGGTGGCCACGCCCTTGACCGAACCGTCGTCGTTGTAGAGCACCTCGGCTGCCGGGAAGCCCGGGAAGATCTCCACGCCCAGCGATTCGGCCTGCTGGCCCAGCCAGCGCACGAAGTTCGACAGGCTGACGATGTAGTTGCCTTCGTTGTGGAAGCACTCGGGCAGCAGCGGGGCAGCCTTGGAGCCGGATTCGTCCAGGAACAGGAACTTGTCTTCGGTGACGGGCTGGTTCAGCGGGGCGCCCAGTTCCTTCCAGTTCGGGATCAGCTCGTTCAGCGCGATCGGGTCCATGATGGCGCCCGACAGGATATGCGCGCCGGGCTCCGAGCCCTTTTCCAGTACGCACACATTGACGTCGCCGCCTTTTTCCGCGGCAAGCTGCTTCAGGCGGATGGCGGTGGCCAAGCCGGCGGGACCGCCGCCGACGATGACCACGTCATATTCCATGGCTTCGCGCGGGCCGAACTGCTCGACGAGCTGTTGCTGATCCATTGTCTCTTACCCTCAGTTTCTTCTGGGCGGCAATACTGCCGCATGGTGCAGCCCTCTCCAGGCGTGCGGATTGTGGGATGCGGTAATCGTGGCTCTGCGGAACCTGGGCCGTCCGGGGGTGCGAGGCGGGTTCGACGTATGGCGGCACGCGTCTGCCCGGTGCGGGCGCGGCGGGGCATGCGCGCTGACCTGGCTATCGGCGGGTGACCGGACCGGATCTAGGCGTTTTTCCTCTTTCCCTTTGGGGACCAAGTTCTTAGAATCTCCGGCATTGTCCGGGACTCGACACCCTCAGGCAAGACATTTTTTTGAACGACCGTTCTTTTTTTTGATAAGCTGCGGCCGTATATCGGCAGGTGCCTCGCGAGGCGCCCGCGATGCGGAACAGCGGGCCGTGCCGGGCCGGCGCGGCTGCTCCCACACCGAGGTAACTATGGGTTTGTCGATCAATCTGGAAGGCAAGGTCGCGCTGGTGACCGGGGCGTCGAGCGGACTGGGTACGCGGTTTTCGCATGTGCTGGCTGCCGCCGGTGCCAAGGTCATCCTGGCCTCGCGCCGCGTGGAGCGGCTCAAGGAATTGCGGGCAGCGATCGAGGCAGATGGCGGCAGCGCGCACGTGGTGCGGCTGGACGTGACCGACCCCGACAGCATCCGCGCCGCCGTGGCGCACGCCGAAACCGAGGCCGGCTCCATCGATATCCTGGTGAACAACTCGGGCGTGTCCACCACGCAGAAGCTCACCGACGTCACGGCCGACGACTTCGATTTCGTCTTCGATACCAACACGCGCGGCGCGTTCTTCGTGGCCCAGGAAGTGGCCAAGCGCATGATCGCGCGGGCCAAGGGCGCCGAGAAGACGGGCAATCCGCTGCCGCAGGCCCGCATTGTCAATATTGCGTCGGTGGCCGGTCTCAAGGTACTGTCGCAGATTGGTGTCTACTGCATGAGCAAGGCCGCCGTGGTCCACATGACCAAGGCCATGGCTCTGGAGTGGGCGCGTCACGGTATCAACGTGAACGCGATCTGCCCCGGCTATATCGACACCGAAATCAACCACCACCACTGGGATACCGACGCGGGGCAGAAGCTGATCCAGATGCTGCCGCGCAAGCGCCTGGGCCAACCCGAAGACCTCGATGGCCTCTTGCTGCTGCTGGCGTCCGATGCATCGCGCTTTATCAATGGCGCGGTGGTCACTGCCGACGATGGCATGGTCTGACCGCTGACCCTTTAGGGGGCGGGGGCGGGCCTAGAAGAATAAGCAACAGGAGAAACGTCTCGGACGGCCAGCTGGCCAGAGGCGGCCCGGAACCGGAGGCCGGGTTTTGATGGCTCAAGAAGAACAGGCACGGCGCGACGCCGGGCCGCAGCACGTCGTCGATTCGGTGATCGTTCCCGAAGCCGCCGACGAGGCGCGCGACAGCGAATTCCGCATTTCACCGCGTATCGAGGACTGGGTTGGCGTCATTGTGATGGTGTTGCTGGTGGCCATCACATTTGCCAACGTGGTGGTCCGCTATTTCACCGACGAATCGTTCGCGTGGACCGAGGAATTCTCGGTCTTCCTGATGATCGTGCTGGCGCTGGTGGCCGGCAGCGCCGCCGTGGCGCGCGACCGCAATATCCGTATCGAGTATTTCTTCGAGCGGGGCAGCGCGGCGCGCCAGAAGCGGCTGGCCGTCCTGTCGGCCGTGGCCGTGGCGGTGATGTTCCTGGCGCTGGCGGTGCTCGGCGCGCGGATTACCTGGGATGAATACGCGTTCGGCGAGACCTCGCCGGGCATCGGCGTGCCAAGCTGGTGGTATTCGATCTGGCTGCCCGTGCTGTCGGGCGCCATCGCGCTGCGCGCGCTGGCGCTGGCCCTGCGCAATGTGCGCGCGCTGAAGGCCCTGCATGCAGCGAACAAGGATGGAGGCCAGCCGCAATGACGCTGGTCGCCATCATTCTCTTCGTGGTGTTCATCGGCCTGATGCTGCTGGGCGTGCCGATCGGCGTGTCGCTGGGGCTGGGCGGCCTGGTGGCCATCGGCTTGTCGAACCTGGACACGCAGATGTTCGGCCTGCTGGCCGTGCCGCAGAACTTTTATGCCGGGCTGGCCAAGTATCCGCTGCTGGCGATTCCGATGTTCGTGCTGGTGGGGTCGATCTTCGACCGCTCCGGCGTGGCGCAGCGGCTGGTGACCTTTGCCATCGCCATCGTCGGGCGCGGGCCGGGCATGCTGCCGCTGGTGGCCATCCTGGTGGCGATGTTCCTGGGCGGGATTTCCGGCTCGGGCCCCGCCAATGCGGCGGCCGTGGGTGGCGTGATGATCGCGGCGATGTCGCGCGCCGGGTATCCGGGTTCGTACAGCGCGGCGGTGGTAGGCGCGGCGGCGGCCACAGACATCCTGATTCCGCCTTCGGTGGCCTTCATCATCTATAGCGTGCTGGTGCCGGGCGCGTCGGTGCCGGCGCTGTTCGCGGCCGGCATGGTCCCGGGCATCCTGGCCGGCGTGGCGCTGATCGTGCCGGCCGTGTGGCTGGCGCGCAAGCACAACATGGGGCATATCGAGGCTGCGCTGCCGCGCCCACCGTTCTGGAAGAGCCTGCGCGAGGCCGCGTGGGGGCTGGTGGCGCCGTTCCTGATCCTGGGTGGCATGCGCGCGGGCTGGTTCACGCCCACCGAGGCCGCCGTGGTGGCGGTGGTGTACGGTCTGTTCGTCGGCATGGTGATCTACCGCAGCATTGGCATGCGCGACCTGTTCACCATCTTCCAGGAGGCGGCCGAAACGTCGGCCGTGATCCTGCTGGTGGTGGCGCTGGCCGGCATCTTTGCCTACGCGCTGTCCACGCTGGGCGTGATCGACCCGCTGGCCAATGCCATTGCGCATTCGGGCCTGGGCGAATACGGCGTGCTGGCGCTGATCGTGCTGCTCCTGATGACGGTGGGCATGTTCCTGGACGGCATCTCGATCTTCCTGATCTTCGTGCCGCTGCTGCTGCCCATCGCCAATGCCTTCCACTGGAACCCGGTATGGTTTGGCGTGGTGCTGACGCTGAAAGTGGCGCTGGGCCAGTTCACGCCGCCGCTGGCCGTGAACCTGATGGTGTCGTGCCGTATCGCCCGCGTGCGCATGGAAGAAACCGTGCCCTGGGTGATCTGGATGCTGCTGGCGATGTTCATCGCCATGCTGATGGTGCTGGCTTATCCGCCGCTGGCCACCTGGCTGCCCGACTACCTGGGCTACTGATTTGAACGACAAGACGAAGATGAAACGAGGAGATTCCCGCATGAAACGCCGTGCCCTGATGCTGTCCGTTGCCGCCTCGATCGCCGCTGCTGCCTTTGCCGCGCCGGCCGCCATGGCCCAGACCTACAAGCCCGAATACAAGATGTCGCTGGTGCTGGGCCCCGCGTTCCCGTGGGGCAAGGGCGGCGAGATCTGGGCAGACCTGGTGCGCCAGCGCACCAGCGGCCGCATCAATATCAAGCTGTATCCGGGTACGTCGCTGGTGGCCGGCGACCAGACGCGCGAGTTTTCGGCCATCCGCCAGGGCGTGATCGACATGGCCGTGGGCTCGACCATCAACTGGTCGCCGCAGGTCAAGGAGCTGAACCTGTTCTCGCTGCCGTTCCTGATGCCCGACTACAAGGCGCTGGATTCGCTGACGCAGGGCGAAGTTGGCAAGTCGATCTTCGGCATGCTGGAAAAGGCAGGCGTGGTGCCGCTGGCCTGGGGCGAGAACGGCTTCCGCGAAGTGTCGAATTCGAAACACGAAATCCGCAAGCCCGAGGACCTCAAGGGCCTGAAGCTGCGCGTGGTCGGTTCGCCGCTGTACATCGAGACCTTCAATGCGCTGGGCGCCAACCCGACGCAGATGAGCTGGGCCGATGCGCAGCCGGCCATGGCCTCCGGCGCGGTGGACGGCCAGGAGAACCCGCAGAGCGTGTTCGCCGCCGCCAAGCTCTATACGGTCGGCCAGAAGTACGTGACGACCTGGGGCTACGTCGCCGATCCGCTGATCTTCGTCGTCAACAAGCAGATCTGGGAAAGCTGGACCCCGGCTGACCGCGAGATCGTCAAGCAGGCCGCCATCGACGCCGGCAAGCAGGAAATCGCGCTGGCCCGCAAGGGTCTGGTGGAGCCGGGCGCGCCGGCCTGGAAGGACATGGAGCAGCACGGCGTGAAGGTGGTCTCGCTGACCCCGGCCGAGCACGACGCGTTCAAGAAGGCCACGGCCAAGGTCTACGACAAGTGGAAGAAGCAGATTGGCGCCGACCTGGTGACCAAGGCCGAAGCGTCGATCGCCAAGCGTTGATGAAGCACGTCTTCACCTGCGTGATGCCGATCCGGTGGGGTGACATGGACGCCATGGGCCATGTCAACAACACCGTCTACTTCCGCTACCTGGAGCAGGCGCGAATCGAGTGGTTCGCGTCGATCGGCCGCAATGGCCGGGACGGCAACGGCCACGGGCCCGTGCTGATCAACGCCCACATGACGTTCCTGAAGCAGCTGCGTTACCCCGGCGCTATCGAATGCCGGGTGTACGCGGGCCAGCTGGGACGGTCGAGCTTCGAGACGAAGATCGAGATCCGCCGGACCGACCTGCCTGATGTGGTCTGGGCGGAAGGCGGCGCCAAGGTGGTGTGGTGCGACTACGCGGCGGAGAAGAGCGTGCCGGTGCCGGAGGAAATTCGGCGTTTGATCGAGGCGTAGGCCTTTAGCCCGCACTCGGCAGGTCCCCTCTCCCGTGAAACGGGAGAGGGCGGAGGGAGAGGGTAAAGAGGTTCTGCTTGCCGATCTGTGGCCGCTTGCACCGCCGGGCCCTCTGGCCCTGTGCGGGCAAGGGCAGCGAGCCGTCAATGATTCACCAGCCGCTGCACCAGATCGACGGCGGTATGCGCGCCATACTTCTTCATCAGTCGCGCCCGGTAGATATCGACGGTGCGCGGGCTGATGGCCAGCAGCTTGCCGATCTGCTTGCTGGTCTTGCCTTCCACCAGCTGCGCGGCGATGTCGCGTTCCCGGGCGGTCAGCTCGGCCGTGACCGGCCGCTTCTGCGACAGGTCCTCGAATGTCCAGATGCCGGCGCCGAGCGGATCGTTGCGGTCCAGTGCGCGGCCCGTGACATGGCACCAGAACAGCTCGCCGCTGGCGCGCTTCATGATCCGTTCGTCGGAATACAGCCCCTTGGTGTTCATGACCGGCACGATGCGCGCGCCGGTGCGCTCGAACTCGTCGGCGGTGGGGTAGAGCACCTGGAACGACTGCCCCATCAGGGCTTCGCGCGTGGTGCCGAAGATCCGGCAGACCTCGCTGTTGCAATCCTCGATCATCCGGGCGCGCGAGAGCACCAGGCCGACCGGAGCCAGCTGGAATGCGGTCTGGTAGTCGATGGCCGGCATTATCCCTTATGTACTTTTACGTAATGGCGTTCGCGGCATCCGTTGACGTATCCTTTGTGGCGTCAACGGCGGCGCCTGACCGCCGATTGTACCGTTACAATTTCCGCGTGTGGCCAACCGGCCGCGCAAGAGCGGGACTACCGAGGAAGGAGCGAACATGAACAAGGTCTACGCCAGCGCCGCCGAGGCGCTCGCGGGCGTCGTACGCGACGGCCAGACGATCGCCGTGGGCGGTTTCGGTCTGTGCGGCATCCCCGAGGCACTGATCGCCGCACTGCGAGACAGCGGCGTCAAGCAGCTCACCTGCATCTCGAACAACGCCGGCGTGGACGGGTTCGGCCTGGGTCAGCTGCTGGCCACCCGTCAGATCAAGAAGATGATCTCGTCGTACGTCGGCGAGAACAAGGAGTTCGAGCGCCAGTACCTGGCCGGCGAACTCGAGCTCGAATTCACGCCGCAGGGCACGCTGGCCGAAAAGCTGCGTGCCGGTGGCTCGGGCATTCCGGCATTCTTTACCAAGACCGGCGTGGGCACGATCGTCGCGGAAGGCAAGGAAACCCGCGAATTCAACGGCGATACCTACGTGATGGAGCAGTCGCTGGTGTCCGACGTGGCCATCGTCAAGGCCCAGAAGGCCGACAAGGCTGGCAACCTGGTGTTCCGCCGTACCGCGCGCAACTTCAACCCGGTGTGCGCCATGTCCGGCAAGATCACGATCGCCGAAGTGGAAGAGATCGTCGACACCGGCGATATCGACCCGGATGATGTTCACCTGCCGGGCATTTTTGTGCACCGCATCGTGCTGAACACCAGCCCCGAAAAACGCATCGAACAGCGCACCGTGCGTGCCAAGTAAGGAGATAGATCATGGCATGGACACGTGATGAAATGGCCGCACGCGCGGCCGCCGAGCTGCAGGACGGCTTCTATGTCAACCTGGGCATCGGCCTGCCGACCCTGGTGGCCAACCATGTGCCGCAAGGCATGGAAGTGTGGCTGCAGTCCGAAAACGGTCTGCTGGGCATCGGCCCGTTCCCGACCGAGGACGAAGTGGATGCCGACATGATCAACGCCGGCAAGCAGACCGTCACCACGCTGCCGGGCTCGTCGATCTTTTCGTCGGCCGATTCGTTCGCGATGATCCGCGGCGGCAAGATCAACCTGGCCATCCTTGGTGCGATGCAGGTCAGCCAGCGCGGCGACCTGGCCAACTGGATGATCCCGGGCAAGATGGTCAAGGGCATGGGCGGCGCCATGGACCTGGTGGCCGGCGTGGGCCGCGTGGTGGTGCTGATGGAGCATACGGCCAAGAAGAAGGACGGCACCGAGGACGTCAAGATCCTCAAGGAATGCAACCTGCCGCTGACCGGCCTGGGCGTGGTGAACCGCATCATCACCGACCTGGCCGTGATCGACGTGACGCCGCAAGGCCTGAAGCTCGTGGAAACGGCGCCGGGTGTGTCGCGCGAGGAAGTCCAGGCGAAGACGGAAGCCGAACTGATCTGAGCGCCGCAGCCTCAAGCACGCAGCCTCGAACAAAAACCCCCGCCGGCGCGAGCTGGCGGGGGTTTTTGCTTTGGACGGAACCGAGATGCCGACTCATCGCCGGCTCATCGTCGGCTCAGGCGCCCATGGCTCAGGTCTTCGGCTTGTTGTAGCTGGAAAAGACCGAAGCTGCGCCATCGGATTTCACCAGCAGCACGTCGAACGGCTCCTTGCGCGGACCGTACTCCATGCCCGGCGAGCCCACCGGCATGCCCGGGACGGCCAGCCCGGCGGCTTTCGGCCTGGCTGCCAGCAGCTTCTTGATATCGGCGGCAGGGACGTGGCCCTCGACGCCGTAGCCCTGGATGACACCGGTGTGACACGAGCCGAATCGCTCGGGAATGCCGTATTTCTGGCGATACACGCCAGTATCGTCCACATCGTGCGTGGCTACGGTGAAGCCGTTGTCGCGCAGGTGCTTGGCCCAGTCCTCGCAACAGCCGCAGGTCGGGCTCTTGTAGACGTCGATCGCCAGCGCCTTCGGCGCCTGGGCCACCGCCATCAGCGGCGACAGCAGCAGGGCGCCTGCGCCAAGGGTGCGCAGGGCATGGCGTCGCGATTGACTACGCTGCATCGCTGCCTCCTTATTGCGCCACCCAGCCGCCATCCATGTTCCAGATCGCGCCACGCACCTGCCTGGCCGCTTCGCTGGACAGGAACACGGCCAGCGCGCCCAGTTCCTCGGGCGTGACGAACTGGCCCGACGGCTGTTTTTCGAGCACCAGCTCGCGCTTGGCCTGTTCCACCGGGATGCCTTCCTTCTGCGCGCGGGCTTCCACCTGTTTCTGCACCAGCGGGGTCAGCACCCAGCCCGGACAGATTGCATTGGCCGTGACGCCGGTCTGCGCGGTTTCCAGCGCGGTCACCTTGGTGAAGCCGACAATGCCGTGCTTGGCTGCCACGTAGGCCGACTTCTCGGCCGAGGCCACCAGGCCGTGGGTGGACGCCACGTTGATGACGCGGCCCCAGTTTTTGGCCTTCATCGACGGCAGGGCGAGACGGGTGGTATGAAAGGCGGAGGTCAGGTTGATGGCGATGATCGCATCCCACTTGTCGACCGGGAATTCCTCGATCTTGGCCACGAACTGGATGCCAGCGTTGTTGACCAGGATGTCCACGCCGCCGAAGTCTTTCTCGGCGTAGCGCATCATGTCCTCGATCTCGGCGGACTTGCTCATGTCCGCGCCGTGGTAGCCCACCTGGATACCGCTGCCGGCACGGGCGATTTCCGCCTTTGCGCCGTCGGCATCACCAAATCCGTTGACAATGATGTTCGCGCCCTGCGCGGCCAGAGCCTGCGCGATGCCGAGTCCGATACCGCTGGTCGAGCCCGTGACCAGTGCCGTCTTGCCTTTGAGCATGTAAGCCTCCGTCGGGAGTGTCAGGATGTGCTGTGGCATTGTACTCGCAGGGCGTACAATCCGGCTTTGGCCTGGCGCCGTATTTCGTCGCGTCCTGCCCGGTGTTTCATCGTGGGCAAGAAATTCCGAAAAAACTCGCACGCCGCAGGGGATGCGGTGGCACCAGCAGGGGAGTCCCAGATGTCTTCCAGTCCGCGCCTCGGGTTCGTTCAGTGCATCAGCCCGGCGGGCCTGCATCGCATGGCCTATCACGAATGGGGCGATCCCCTGAATCCGCGCGTGCTGATGTGCGTGCACGGCCTGACGCGCACCGGCCGCGACTTCGACGCGCTGGCGCGGGCGATGTCCGACGAGTATCGCGTCGTGTGCCCGGACGTGGTGGGCCGCGGACGCTCGGAATGGCTGGCCGACCCGCATCACTACGTGGTGCCGCAGTATGTGTCGGACATGGTCACGCTGATCGCCCGGCTCAACGTCGAACAGGTGGACTGGTTCGGCACGTCGATGGGCGGGCTGATCGGCATGGGCCTGGCTGGCCTGCCGAAGTCGCCGGTGCGCAAGCTGCTGCTCAACGATGTGGGGCCGCGCGTCACCGCGCAGGCGCTGGAGCGCATTGGCGCCTATCTGGGCCTGCCGGTGCGGTTCAAGACCTTCGAGGAAGGGCTGGCGTACCTGCAGACGATCAGTACATCGTTCGGCCGGCATACGCCCGAGCAATGGCGCGAGCTGAACGGCGCCATCCTCAAGCCAGTGCAGGGCGCCGAGGGGCTGGAGTGGGGGCTGCACTACGATCCCGCGCTGGCCGTGCCGTTCAAGGAGACGCCCCCGGAGGCGGTGCAGGCCGGCGAGCAGGTGCTGTGGCACATGTTCGAGGCGGCGCCGGGGCCGACGCTGATCGTGCGCGGCGCCCAGTCCGACCTGCTGCTGCGCGAGACGGTGGCGGAGATGGTGGCGCGCGGCAAGCAGGTATCGTCCGTCGAAATCCCCGATGTGGGGCACGCGCCCACGTTTATCGATCCGGCCCAGATTGCCATTGCCCGGGAATTCTTCCTGGGTACGTAACGAATTTTTTGCTGAGAAGAATCTGATATGAGCACCAACCCCCTGAAGCGCGCCCACGTGGGCAAGCGTCTGTCCGAATACGCGGTCTACAACGGCGTGGTCTACCTGGCCGGCCAGGTGCCCGAGGTCGACCCCAAGGCCGACCTGCGCGGCCAGACCCGCGAGGTGCTCGGTCATATCGACCGCCTGCTGGCCGAGGCCGGCAGCGACAAGACGCGCATCCTGATGTGCCAGATCTTTCTGACCGACGTCACCCGCATTGGCGAGATGAACGAGGTGTGGGACGAATGGGTGCCCCAGGGCAACACGCCCCCGCGTGCAACCGTGGAAGCCAGGCTGGCCAATCCCGACTATCTGATCGAAGTGGTGGTGACGGCCGCCCTCAATTGATGCAGGCGTTGTGACATGGTGACGTCAACGGAGCTGACGGGCCAGACCGCAGGCATTCCGGATGCCGGGCTCGTCGAACGCGCCCTGGCCTTTGTGCGCGACGTGGCAGACGGCGATAACCCCGTGCTGTTGCCGACCGGCGAGAGCGTGCTGTCGCACGCCGAAGGGATGCTGCGCATCCTCGACGGCCTGCGGGTGGACGATGCCGCGCGCGCGGCGGCCTGCCTGTTCGCGGCGGCGGCCTTCGTGCCCGACGCCGAGGCCCAGATCGAACCCAGATTTGGCGAGGAGGTGGTGCGCCTGGTGAAGGGGGTGCGCCAGCTGCTGCGTATCGGCGCCATCGCGGTGACCCAGGCCGACGTGTCGGAGGCGTCGAAATCGCAGGTGGCCGCGCGCCACGAGCAGGTCGAGGCGTTGCGCAAGATGCTGCTGGCGTTTGCGCAGGATATCCGCGTGGTGCTGGTGCGGCTGGCGTCGCGCCTGCAGACCCTGCGCTGGCTGGCGCAGACCAAGACTCCGCCGCTGTCCGGCGTGGCCCGCGAAACGCTGGACATCTATGCGCCGCTGGCCAACCGGCTGGGCATCTGGCAGGTGAAGTGGGAGCTCGAAGACCTGGCGTTCCGCTTCGAGCAGCCCGATACCTACAAGCGCATTGCGAAGCTGCTGGACGAGAAGCGCATCGAGCGCGAAGGCTATATCGCGCAGGCCATCGCGCGCCTGCAGTCGGAACTGGCTTCGGCCGGCATCCGCGCGGAGGTGACGGGCCGGCCGAAGCACATCTACAGCATCTGGAAGAAGATGCGCGGCAAGGAACTCGATTTTGCCGATCTGTACGATGTGCGCGCCTTCCGCGTGATCGTCGACGACATCAAGGACTGCTACACCGTCCTGGGAATCGTCCACCATATCTGGCAGCCGATTCCACGCGAATTCGACGACTATATCTCGCGGCCGAAAGCCAACGGCTACAAGTCGCTGCATACCGTGGTGATCGGCGACGACGGGCGCGCGTTCGAAGTGCAGATCCGCACGCAGGAGATGCACCACTTTGCCGAATACGGCGTGGCCGCGCACTGGCGCTACAAGGAGGCCGGCGGCAAGGGCTACAGCGGCCAGTTTGCGGCCGACAATACCTACGACGAGAAGATTGCCTGGCTGCGGCAGCTGCTGGCCTGGAAGGACGAGGCCGACCACACCGTCGCGCACGAGGATTCGCCGTGGGAGCAGCTCAAGCATGCCGCCATCGACGACCATATCTATGTGCTGACGCCGCAGGCGCGCGTGGTGGCACTGCCCCAGGGCGCGACGCCGGTGGACTTTGCCTATTACCTGCACAGCGATCTGGGCCATCGGTGCCGCGGGGCGCGCGTGGACGGATCGATGGTGCCGCTGAACACGCCGCTCAAGAACGGGCAGACCGTGGAGATCGTGGCGGTCAAGCAGGGCGGCCCGTCGCGCGACTGGCTGAACCCCGAGCTTGGCTACCTGGCGAGCAATCGCGCGCGGTCGAAGGTGCGAGCCTGGTTCAACGCGCTCGATTCGCAGGAAACGCTGGCGCAGGGCCGGGCGCTGATCGAAAAGACGCTGCAGCGCGAGGGCAAGACGGCCGTCAACCTGGACGACCTGGCCACCCGGCTCAACTTCAAATCGACCGACGATCTCTACGCGGCCGTGGCCAAGGAGGAGTTCAGCCTGCGGCATGTGGAGCATGCGCTACGTCACCCGGAGGGCGAGGCGCAGCCGCAGTTCAACGAGGAAGAGGCCGTCACCAAGAAGAGCCGCGCCACCAGCGTGGCGCGCGGCGCCAAGAGCGGCGTACTGGTGGTAGGCGTGGATTCGCTGATGACTCAGATGTCGCGTTGCTGCAAGCCGGCGCCGCCTGACGAGATCGTCGGGTTTGTCACGCGCGGCCGCGGGGTGTCGATCCATCGTCGCAACTGCAGCACGTTCCTGCAACTGTCGGCGCGGGCGCCGGAGCGCGTGATCCAGACGGAATGGGGCAAGCGCAGCGACGCGGTGTATCCGGTGGATATCCAGGTGGAAGCGGTGGATCGCCAGGGCCTGCTGCGCGATATCTCCGAAGTGCTGTCACGGGAGAAAATCAACGTGACCGGCGTCAAGACGCTGTCGAGCAAGGGCGTGGCGCGCATGCAGTTTACGGCGGAAGTGTCCGAGGCCACGCAGTTGCAACGGGCGCTGCAACTGATCGAGGAAGTGCAGGGGGTGTTGCACGCCAGGCGAAAATAAGGTTATACTCTGCGCTTCGCTAGGCTCGTAGCTCAGCTGGTTAGAGCACCACCTTGACATGGTGGGGGTCGTTGGTTCGAGTCCAATCGAGCCTACCAACGAACATGCAGTACAACGCCGGAAGCGCACCATGAACATGACAACTCGAACTACTACCGCTGGTTAGCGACAGTAGTCGAGGTGCGCCTTCGACCCGTGCAGGATGCGGGGAAACACAGAAAAACGCGGCCTTGGCCGCGTTTTTTTTCGTCTGTCGTTTGCCAGCGTACTGCTAAGCTGCCGCGTCGCCCGAAGTTGGGCGCGGGTCAGTCCGAGAGATTTCCGTTGCCGGTGTTGTCCGATGCGCGCGTGCGCCGCATCTGGCGGCCCGGCGCCACAAAAGTTGCTTTGTCCGCCCGCCTGGTGCCCAGACGCCGGCGCGGCGGCATCCACAAGAGGTGCAATGATGATCGCAATCACGCTGCCGGACGGTTCCCGTCGCGAGTACCCCGGCCCCGTCACGGTGGCTGAAGTGGCGCAGAGCATCGGCTCGGGCCTGGCCAAGGCTGCGCTTGCCGGCAAGGTCGATGGTCGCATGGTCGATACGAGCTTCACGATCGACCGCGATGCCTCGCTGGCCATCGTCACGGACAAGGACGCCGACGGCGTCGACGTGATCCGCCATTCGACGGCCCACTTGCTGGCCTACGCCGTCAAGGAACTGTTCCCCGATGCGCAGGTGACGATCGGTCCGGTCATCGAGAACGGCTTCTACTACGACTTTTCCTACAAGCGTCCTTTCACGCCCGAGGATCTGGCCGCCATCGAGAAGAAGATGACGGAGCTGGCCCGCAAGGACGAGAAAGTCACGCGCGAAGTGTGGAACCGCGACGAGGCGGTGGCGCTGTTCGATTCGATGGGCGAGAAGTACAAGGCAGAGATCATCGCGTCCATTCCGGCTGACCAGGAAATCGGCCTGTATCGCGAAGGCAACTTCGTCGATCTGTGCCGTGGGCCGCACGTGCCGTCGACGGGCAAGCTCAAGGTCTTCAAGCTGATGAAGGTGGCCGGCGCCTATTGGCGCGGTGACTCGAACAACGAGATGCTCCAGCGCATCTACGGCACGGCCTGGGCCAGGAAGGAAGACCAGGAAGCGTACCTGACGATGCTGGAGGAAGCCGAGAAGCGCGACCACCGCCGGCTGGGCAAGACGCTGGACCTGTTCCACCTGCAAGAGGAAGCGCCGGGCATGGTGTTCTGGCATCCGAAGGGCTGGAGCGTCTGGCAGGCCGTCGAGCAGTACATGCGCGGCCGCCTGACGGAAGCCGGCTACCAGGAAGTCCGGACGCCGCAAGTGATGGATCGTTCTCTTTGGGAGAAGTCGGGCCACTGGGAGAACTACAAGGAAAACATGTTCGTCACGGAATCGGAAAAGCGCGACTACGCGATCAAGCCGATGAACTGCCCGGGACATGTCCAGATCTTCAACCACGGCCTGCGCTCGTACCGCGACCTGCCGCTGCGTTTTGCCGAATTCGGCTCGTGCCACCGCAATGAGCCGTCGGGTGCGCTCCATGGCCTGATGCGCGTGCGGGGTTTCGTGCAGGATGATGCACATATCTTCTGCACGGAAGAGCAGATCGTCGAGGAAGCGAAGGCTTTCAACGAGCTCGCATTCTCGGTGTATGACGATTTCGGCTTCAAGGACGTCAAGGTCAAGCTGTCGCTGCGCCCGGAAAAGCGCGCCGGCTCGGATGCCGTCTGGGATCACGCCGAAGATGGCCTGCGCCTGGCGCTGCGCGCCTGCGGCGTGGAGTGGGAGGAGCTGCCGGGTGAGGGCGCCTTCTATGGCCCGAAGGTGGAATACCACATCAAGGACGCGATCGGCCGTTCGTGGCAGTGCGGTACGCTGCAGCTCGATCTCGTGCTGCCGGAACGCCTGGGTGCCGAATACGTGGCGGATGACAACGGCCGGAAGCGTCCGGTCATGCTGCATCGCGCCATCCTGGGTTCGTTCGAGCGATTCCTGGGCATCCTGCTGGAAAACCATGCGGGTGCGCTGCCCGCCTGGCTGGCTCCGGAGCAGGTGGTCGTCATGAATATCGCCGAATCGCAGTCGGAATATGCCGAAAACGTCGTGCAACTCTTGCAAAAACAAGGGTTTAGGGCCAAGGCGGATTTGCGTAACGAGAAAATTACGTATAAAATCCGCGAGCACTCGCTCCAGAAGATTCCCTACCTGCTAGTGGTGGGCGACAAGGAGCGGGACGCCAATCAAGTGGCCGTGCGTGCCCGTGGCAATGTGGATCTGGGTGTCATGCCCGTTTCCGCGTTTGTGGAACGTCTTCAGAACGACGTTGCCAGCAAAGCCTGAGGGTGTGAAGCACGGCTTGTTTTTTTGTCTTCTTGAGGTAACGGAACATCGCTACAGACAAAGGTCACCGTATCAACCGGGAAATCAGCGCGCCTGAGCTGCGCCTGGTAGGGGTTGATAACGAGCAGCTCGGCATCGTCAAGTTCATGGACGCTCTGCGCATGGCCGAGGACAAGGACTTGGATCTGGTGGAGATCGCGCCTAACGCGGCTCCTCCCGTAGCCCGCATCATGGACTACGGCAAGTTCAAGTACGAGGAAGCCAAGCGCGCCCATGAGGCCAAGCTCAAGCAGAAGATCATCCAGGTCAAGGAAGTGAAATTCCGTCCTGGCACGGATGATGGCGACTACAACGTAAAGCTGCGCAACCTGCGACGCTTCCTGGAGGATGGGGATAAGACCAAGATCACGCTGCGTTTCCGCGGTCGTGAGATGGCCCACCAGGAAATTGGCGCGCGCATGCTCGAGCGTCTGAAGGCTGACCTGGAAGAACTGGGTCAGGTCGAGCAGATGCCGAAGATGGAAGGTCGCCAGATGGTGATGGTGCTGGCTCCCAAGAAGAAGAAGTAATTCCTGTGTGGGGCGGCGGCCGGGATGCCGGGGGTATCCCGGCGTCGCCCTGCGCGGAAATCGTGCGTGGTGTACGGGGTTTGCGCCCCGGTGCCGCGTACAAAAACAAGTGGATGCGGGTTTTGCAAGTGATGGCGCCAGTCATCCACCTGCATGCATGTCATAGAGCTGGAGTTATTCATGCCTAAGATGAAGACCAAGAAAAGCGCCTCCAAGCGCTTTACGGCGCGCCCGAACGGTTCGTTCAAGCGCGGCCAGGCCTTCAAGCGTCACATCCTGACGAAGAAGACCACCAAGAACAAGCGTCAACTGCGCGGCACCCAGGACGTCCATGAGACGAACCTGAAGTCCGTTCGCGCGATGATGCCTTACGCATAACCCCAACCGATAACGAAAGGAGTATTACATGCCTCGAGTAAAGCGTGGGGTCACTGCACGGGCCCGTCACAAGAAGGTTATCGACGCTGCCAAGGGTTACCGCGGCCGTCGCAATAATGTCTACCGTATCGCCAAGCAGGCGGTCATGCGTGCTGGCCAGTACGCATACCGCGATCGTCGCAACAAGAAGCGCGTGTTCCGCGCGCTGTGGATTGCACGTATCAATGCCGCGACGCGTGAGCATGGCATGACCTACAGCGTGTTCATGAACGGCCTGAAGAAGGCTTCGATTGAACTGGACCGCAAGGTGCTGTCGGACATGGCCATCCATGACAAGCCTGCCTTTGCCGCCATCGTCAACCAGGTGAAAGCCTCCGTTGCCTGATGGCCGTTCGGGAAGCGCGTAACGCGCTTCCGGGCAAGCACCGACCGCAAGGTCTGCTGAAACGGGGCTCCTCACCGAGCCCCGTTTTCATTTCGAATGCCATGCCGGACCGGGGCTTTCCCGGGCCGAGGCGGCATCCGAAATGACAATGCATCGCCGCGTGCGACCTACCGTGTATCGCGTATCGCGCCCGGCGGCAGTGCCTATCCTTCCTATGCACCATCCACGTACCGTCCACGTATAGCCGTCATGTCCCTGGATCTGGATCAAATCGTCGCCGACGCACAGGCCGCCTTCGCCGCCGCCAACGACAACGCCACGCTGGAAAACGAGAAGGCCCGCTTCCTGGGCAAGACCGGCGCGCTGACCGAACTGCTCAAGGGCCTCGGCAAGCTGGACCCGGAAGCCCGCAAGACCGAGGGCGCCCGTATCAACCAGGTCAAGCAGCAGGTGGAGGGTGCGCTGCAGGCGCGCCGCCAGGCGCTGGCCGATGCGCTGATGAACGCACGCCTGGCCGCAGAGGCCATCGATGTGACGCTGCCGGGCCGCGCCGTGGCGCGCGGCAGCGTGCACCCGGTGATGCGTACGTGGGAGCGTGTCGAGCAGATCTTCGGTTCGATCGGCTTCGATGTGGCCGACGGCCCCGAGATCGAAACCGACTGGATGAACTTCACCGCGCTGAACAACCCGGACAACCATCCGGCACGGTCGATGCAGGACACGTTCTATGTGGACGGCCGCGACAGCGACGACAAGCTCCTGCTGCTGCGTACCCATACGAGCCCGATGCAGGTGCGCTACGCCCGCATGCACGTGCAGAAGTACGCCGGCAAGCCGATGCCGCCGATCAAGGTGATCTGCCCGGGCCGCACCTATCGCGTGGACAGCGACGCCACGCACTCGCCGATGTTCAACCAGGTGGAAGGCCTGTGGATTGGCGAGGATGTCAGCTTTGCCGACCTGAAGGGTGTCTACACCGATTTCCTGCGCAAGTTCTTCGAACGCGACGATATCCAGGTGCGCTTCCGCCCCTCGTACTTCCCGTTTACCGAGCCGTCGGCCGAAATCGACATGGCCTTCGGCAATGGCAAGTGGCTGGAAATTTCCGGCTCCGGCCAGGTTCACCCGAACGTGCTGCGGAACATGGGCCTGGACCCCGAGCGTTATATCGGCTTCGCGTTCGGCTCCGGCCTGGAGCGCCTGACGATGCTGCGCTACGGCATCAACGACCTGCGCCTGTTCTTCGAGGGCGACGTGCGCTTCCTGCGCCAGTTCGCCTGATCGTCGCAGGCCGCTGCCCGCATATCGTCAAAGACATCACAGAATACCTACCGGATCAGAAGCGCCATGCAATTCTCGGAATCCTGGCTTCGCACATTCGCCAATCCTGAAAAGATCTCGACCGACGCGCTGTCGCACAGCCTGACGATGGCCGGCCTCGAAGTGGAAGAGGTTGGCCCGGTTGCGCCGCCGTTCAACAAGATCGTGGTGGCCAGCGTGCTGGCGACCGAACGTCATCCCAATGCCGACCGCCTGAACGTTTGCCAGGTGGACGCCGGCACCGGCGAGACGCTGCAGATCGTTTGCGGCGCGCCCAACGTGAAGCCGGGTATCAAGGTGCCGTGCGCGCTGGTGGGCGCCGTGCTGCCGCCGGCCGAAGAGGGCGGCAAGCCGTTCGAGATCAAGGTGGGCAAGCTCCGGGGCGTGGACAGCTTCGGCATGCTGTGCTCGGCCCGCGAACTGAAGCTGTCGGAAGACCACGGCGGCCTGCTGGTGCTGCCGGACGACGCGCCGGTGGGCCAGGACATCCGCCAGTACCTGGACCTGGACGACCAGGTCTTCACGATCAAGCTGACGCCAAACAAGGCGGACTGCCTGTCGATCCACGGCGTGGCGCGCGAGGTGTCGGCCCTGACCGGTGCCGTGCTGACGCTGCCCGAGATGTCGCCGGTGGCCGTGACGCTGCAGGACAAGCTGCCGGTCAGGATCTCGGCGCCCGACCTGTGCGGCCGTTTCTCGGGCCGCATCATCCGCGGCGTGAACGCCCGCGCGGCCACGCCGGCCTGGATGGTGCAGCGCCTGGAGCGTTCGGGCCAGCGCAGCATCTCGGCACTGGTCGATATCTCCAATTACGTGATGCTCGAACTGGGCCGTCCGTCGCACGTGTTCGACCTGGACAAGATCCACGGCGGGCTGGACGTGCGCTGGGGCCGCAAGGGCGAACAGCTCAAGCTGCTGAACGGCAATACCGTCGAGGTGGACGAGCAGGTTGGCGTGATTTCCGACGACAAGGAAATCGAAAGCCTGGCGGGCATCATGGGCGGCGACAGCACTGCCGTGTCGCTGGACACCACGAACATCTATCTGGAAGCCGCGTTCTGGTGGCCCAATGCCATCCAGGGCCGCGCGCGCCGCTACAACTTCTCGACCGATGCCGCCCATCGGTTCGAGCGTGGCGTGGACTACGCCACCACGGTCGAGCACATCGAACGCATCAGCGCGCTGATTCTTGAGATCTGCGGCGGCCAGGCCGGCCCCGTGGACGACCAGATCGTCAACCTGCCGCAGCGCAAGCCGGTGGCCCTGCGCGTGGCGCGCGCCGAGCGCGTGTTGGGTATCGAACTGTCGTCGGCCGAGATTGCCGATGTGTTCCAGCGCCTGAAACTGCCGTTCACGCGTTCGCAGGGCGCGGATGGCGAGGTGTTCGAGGTTACGCCGCCGAGCTATCGCTTCGACATCGAGATCGAGGAAGACCTGATCGAGGAAGTGGCACGGATCTACGGCTTCGAGCGTATCGTGGCCCGTCCGCCGATCGCCGAGAGCGAAATGCGCCCGACCAACGAAGGCCGCCGCTCGCAGCACGTGGTGCGCCACGCGCTGGCCGCGCGCGACTTCAACGAAGTGATCAACTTCGCCTTCGTGGAAGAGCAGTGGGAGCGCGACTTTGCCGCCAATGACAACCCGATTCGCCTGCTGAACCCGATCGCGAGCCAACTGGCCGTGATGCGTTCGACGCTGATCGGTGGCCTGGTCGACAAGGTGCGCTACAACCTCAACCGCAAGGCGGCGCGCGTGCGCCTGTTCGAGGTGGGCCGCGTGTTCCATCGCGACCCCAGCGTGGCCGATGGCGGCCTGACCGTGGCCGGCTACCGCCAGCCGATGATGGCAGCGGGCATCGCGTACGGCCCGGCATTCGAGGAGCAATGGGGTGTGGCAACGCGCCCGGTGGACTTCTTCGACATCAAGGGTGACGTGGAGGCGCTGTTCCATCCGCGCACGCCGCGCTTCGAGCCGGTGGCGCATCCCGCGCTGCACCCGGGCCGCGCCGCGCGCGTGATCGTCGATGGCAAGTCCGTGGGCGTGGTGGGTGAAATTCACCCGCGCTGGCTGCAGGAGTATGAGCTGACCAACGCGCCGGCGGTGTTCGAGCTGGAACTTGACGCGCTGCGCGACGTGGGCCTGCCGGTCTACACGGAAATCTCCAAGTTCCCGGCCGCCGTGCGTGACCTGGCCGTGGTGGTCAAGCAGCAGGTGCGCGTGCAGGACATGATCGATGCCATGCGCGCGGCGCTGGACAAGGCCGGCTCGGGCCACTTTGTCCAGAGCCTGGTTCTGTTTGACGAGTTCCGTCCCAAGGCGGCGTCGGCGTCAATTGGCGCCGACGAGAAAAGTCTTGCCTTCCGGGTAACGTTGCAAGATACTGGGGCGACCCTCCAGGACGAGACAGTCGACAGCGCGGTGCGTTGCATGGTCGATGCGCTGACAGCGGGCTTTGATGCCCGCCTGCGCGGCTGAGCCACCATCGCAGTTGGAGCGCCCGGGCACAGCTCCCGGGCGGATCGCCAGACAGATGCAAGAGAGCGATCAAGGATGAACGATCGAGACGCGATTTCCATGAATGCTGCAGACCTGGGTGAGGCAAGCGACCGGCATGCTGCCTCCTTCGACGATGCATCGCCGGAAGCCCGCGCTACCGAGGTGCCTACCCTGACCAAGGCCGAACTCGCAGAAATGCTATTCGACCAGGTTGGCCTGAACAAGCGCGAATCGAAGGATATGGTCGAGGCTTTCTTCGACGTGATTCGCGAAGCCTTGGAGAAGGGCGACAGCGTGAAGCTGTCCGGCTTCGGCAACTTCCAGTTGCGCGACAAGGCGCAACGTCCCGGCCGCAATCCCAAGACGGGCGAGATCATTCCGATCACCGCGCGCCGTGTGGTGACGTTCCACGCCAGCCAGAAGCTCAAGAGCCTGGTCGAGGAACGCGCCGACGTGGCGCTTCCGGGCTGACGACGTGGCAGCACTGACGCCCCGCGCGTCAGTTGCCTGCCGAACGATGATCGTCGCGGCGCACAGACACCTGTATCAATTTGCCACATCGGTTGGATTGCCCGGGGCGGTGGCTATCTGTATCCTGCAATGCCGCGCGCGCGTCGCGCCAACCGCGTCTGGCCCCCGAGGGGGCTGACATCAGCTTCTCCATCGCATGACGGAAAAATCCAGCGAGCGCGTCTCGCTGCCGCCGATTCCCGCAAAACGCTATTTCACGATTGGTGAAGTCAGCGAGCTTTGCGCCGTCAAGCCGCACGTCCTGCGTTACTGGGAGCAGGAGTTCACGCAGCTCAAGCCCGTGAAGCGCCGCGGCAATCGCCGCTACTACCAGCACCATGAAGTCCTGCTGATCCGGCGGATTCGCGAACTGCTCTACGAGCAAGGCTTCACGATCAACGGTGCGCGCAATCGGCTGGACGAAGGGCGTCATCATGGCGTCGGAGCAGCCGTGCCGGACGAAGCCGTCGCGGCGCAGCCCGACGCGGCAGTGCAACCGCCGGTGCTGTCGGTCGACCTGAACACGCTGCGCGGCGACCTGGTGGAAGTCCAGCATCTGCTGGCGCAACTGAAGCAAATCGCGAAGCCCGAATAAATTCACTGCAAACCACTAGCCATTACGGTCGGCTCTGATATAATCTCGTTCTTCTTCGGGGCGTAGCGCAGCCTGGTAGCGTACCTGCATGGGGTGCAGGTGGTCGGAGGTTCAAATCCTCTCGCCCCGACCAGAATAAAGCCCGCACAATCAACAGGTTGTGCGGGCTTCGTCTTTTTTGATTCCCGCCTTTCGATGCCGAATATTGGACGGTGTCCAATATGATGTCCCGTGCAGCCTATGATCGAATCCCAAATTGGTCACGTTTGAGGGTGTGATGAAAGCGGAATTGCTTCGGCCAGTCGACCTTAAACTAACGCGCGCTGCCGTTCAATTGGCTGTTCTCGCCGATTCTATGCAACGGTGGGCCGCCGGCAGCCAGTTAGCGCACAAGGGTGAGCTTCTGGATGGCCGATTGGGCTTTCGCATAACCATAGCGGAGTGGGAGGTTACGCCTCCGATCGAAGAGTGGGGCCTGCTCGTAGGCGAATTGGTGCACAACCTTAGAACTAGCCTCGACAACCTCGCCTACGCACTTGCCTGTGTGCGACAGAATCCACCGGCGCGACCATGGGAACTTGCGTATCCAATTTTCGGCGATCAGGCTGACTTTGATCGCAGAGGGCGGCGTGGACTTAACCTGTTGCCGGACGCAGCAGCTCAGTTGATCGAGCATATTCAGCCTTTTCAGCGCGAAGTGTGGCCCTGGGATGTACCAGAATTCCATCCCCTGATGATGCTGCAGCGGCTGAGCAACAGTGACAAACACCGACTTCCCAAAATTGCTGTGGTAGTGCCACAGGAAATGAAGCCCCGTTGCACTTTGGAGTTTCACTCAGACGAGGAAGCGCGCGCGCAGGATATTGAGGGTGGCACTACCATTTGGGGCGGACCGATCGAACCTGGCGTGGTGCTGTTTGAGCTTCGGACTACAGCACCGATCAAAAAAGTGGATTTTCAGTTTGAAGGGAAATTCGCTGTTTCGTTGGAAGAGGAACACCGTGCTCCCGCCCCGGAGGTATTGGGCAACATACTGAGCCATATCCACGAGGTGGTGGGCTTGTTCAGGCATCATTTCGCGTAGACCACAACAGTAATTGGGCGCTATGCCGCCGGTAACGTTAGCTTGACGGTGGACAAGGGCACGTCCCGCTGCTTAATGTACCCCTCGGTCGTTGCCCTATCGGCGTGGGCACCGGCCACCTGCAAGGCCTCAATGTCGTAGCCCGCGCGCTTCGCATCCGTCAGCGCCTTCGCCCGAATATCCTTCACCACGTAGTCCTTGTCGCCCAGCTTTGCGCGCTCCAGCGCGTCGCGCCATGCTTCGCGGCAGGCGGCCGCTGTCTTCGGCTTGCCCTGGCGGTTCACCACCACATAGTCGTCGGCCGTCAGGGTGCGCACCTTGGCCCCGCGCGCAACCGTCTTGGCGCGGCGCAGCACCCGTGCGATCTCGGGCGTGATCGGCCAGTCTACGGCTTGGCCGGTGCTTTTAGCCGTCTTGGTCGGCTTAAACCGGATCACGCCTGCCAGCTCGTCCACCTGCGACCAGCGCAGCTCTCGGATGTCGGTCGACCGCTGGCAGGTCAGGTAGCACAGGTCGACGAAGACCTGCATCTCCGGCCCGGTTGGCACCTTCGCCTCGACCTCCACCTCCTGCCCGTCTTTCATCCGTTTGTACCTGTAGACCGACAAGGCGTCACGGATGGCCACGAAGTGTGCGTGCGGGATGTACACGTCCCGGCCCTTGGGCTTCGACACCTTCACTTCCCGGCATGGGTTGGCGGTGGCATGGCGCCGGCGTACCGCCCATGAGAAGAAGGCCGACAGCCAACCCTTCATGGCTGTCTGGGTCGCTGGCTTGTCCGACCATTCGGCGATCAGGAAGTCCTCGATCACGCCGGCGTCGACCTGGGCGATGTCGTAATTCTGGAAGGCGGTGCGGCACTGCGCGCCGCGGCGCTCCCATTCGTCCCGGAACGATTCGGCGTAGCCGCCCTTGAACTGCTCGATGTAGACCTTTACCAGGCGGGACATGCTGCCCTCCAGGCCGTCCGCCTCCACCTTCCGCTTCTCGATGGTCAGGCGTTCGAGCATGCGCGTCTCGCCTTCCTCCACGCGGCACAGCTTGATCCACTTCTCGTCGGTGTTCCGGACCCAGAAATAGCTGTTGCGGCGGATGTACACCCGACTGGGCAGACCATCCAGCTTTGTGCGACGACGTGCGTTCATGCTGCCTTCCGGAGAGGGACCAGGGCGGGGCGCTGGTTGGTCTCGGCCGTCGGCAGCACGCCGGCGCGCTTCGCCTGCAGAGCTTCGAATGCTGCCCAGGTCATGATGATGCGCCGGTCTGCCCGCTGCACCGGCGTCACGCCAAAATGGCGCTCGAACCACAGCATTTGCAGCTTGGGCCGCTTCAGGCCGGTCACGTCACGCAGGTCCTGCTCGCTCATCAGTCGGTTGTCCATTTGCTGCTCCCAGAGTCGCCGGGTCGTTTCGATAATGCGCGCTGCTGTTTCGGTCAATTATTGGTTCTGAATAATTTGGGATAAAACGTCGGCCGGCACTTCGAAGAAGCCCAGGCGACCGGCCAGCGGCGTGAAGGGCAGGGGCTGGGCGCCGCGCAGGGCGAAGCCGTGGCAGCCCGGCATGTGCCAGTACGAAGTCCGGCGTTCTGGCGGCACGCAGCCGGCGACCTCGGTCATGCCGACGATGCCGCCGCGCTGCAGATCCTCCAAACGGGGGAAGTGGGCTCGGATGCCGGCCTGGTCAAACATCAGCAGCGCCGCGCTGTACTCCAGCCGGGTCATGCCCTTGGCCGCATGGATCAGCACCGGCCCACGGAACCGCGTGGCCCACGACCGGTTCTCGATGTCCTTGCGGCCGTTGACGATCAGCCAGGCCCACGGCTGGCGGATGGATAGGGCTTTGGTGGGAAGGGGACGAGCCAGCGTCATGCGATCAGCTCCATCTGGGAACGCTCTCGCTCGAGTGCGGCGGAGCATGCCGGGTTGATCCAAACCACTTCCGTGCGCGCGCGCCCGCCGTCGGCCATGTGCCGCCGCTCGTGGCGTTCCCAATCGGCAAATAGCTCGTCGTCGTACAGTGCGCTGGGGTAGCCGGATAGCACCACCATCGCAGTGCTCGCACGGAGTACTGCGGCCAACGCGCGATGGTCGTCGTCGGTCATCTCGTGCCGGTAGCCGTGGGTCTTCGCGGACCGGCCCATGATCGCGGACCTGGTGCTGTGGGCGTAGGGTGGATCCGCGTAGATCAGCGCATTTGGGTTGTCCATCCGAGCGATCACCTCGAGTGCGTCGCGATTCTCCAGCAGTACTCCCTGCAGCCGACGGGTGAACGAAGGGATTGCATCGGCCCAGCGCGACCATTCTGCCGACGGCAACCCACGGCCATCCGTCAACTTCGAGCGGAAGCCGGTGCGGCAGCCGCGCGTGGCGCTGTCGCTGCCGTGGCCGAAGAACGAGCGCACGATCATCTTGTGGGCGCTGTCGATATCGTCGACGGACGGTTCGTACGACCAGTCGAATTCATCCCGCGAGAACGGGGTTAGGGCGACGCGACGCTGTAGCTCGAGTGCTTTGCCCTGCTCGCGCAATACACGGAAGACGTTCACCACCTGGCCGTCGAGGTCGTTGTAGCACTCGGCTGGCACGCGGTCCTTCTGCAGCAGGATCCCGGCGCCGCCGCCGAACGGCTCTACGTAGCACGAGTGGGCGGGAAAGAATCCCATCACCCACGGCGCCAGGCGGAACTTGCTGCCGTGGTAGCGAAGAACGGGGCGTGTCACCGTCATGCTAGGATGCCTCCAAAAAAGGAGACCCTATGAACTGGGAGCCGGAGTTTCAGTACAACTACACGCGAACCAAGGGCGAGCGCTTCACATACGACGTCAAGATTGACGTGTCCGAGGTGGAAGGACTGTCGGGCCACTTTGTGACACGTACGTGGATATTTCGCGACGGGAACTACAAAGGCAGCGGCGTCAACTACGGGACGGTCATTGTCGGGAGCCGAACAGAGGCTGCAGATCATGCGTTCAGGCACGCGCAGCGTGACATTGAACTGCAAGTGGGCATGTACGAGTAGCATCACGCGGCCTCCCCGAACAGGCCGCGCTGGATCGGTGCCGCCATGCGCTCCCAGAAGGTCAGGGACTGCCGCGATTCAATCCGCTCGCGCATGACCGCTGCGCGCGATTCCTTGCTGGCCGGCGTGTAGGTCCCGCGCCAGGCGCTGTCGATGCCCACGTTCTGGGCGATGTTCGTGCTGTCGGCGCTGGCGAAGGGGAAGCGGCTGAAGACTTCCGGGTCAAGCATGCGCAGACCGTGCAGTTTGCAGACCGGCCGGCCGTCTCGGTCGCACACCGCGTCCATAGCCTCGGCCATGCGGGTCCACCAGCGCAGCGTGCCGATCTGGGCGAACTCGCCGGAGCTGCCGAGGCAGACGCGAGGCCACGCCAGCGACAGACGTTCCAACCGTTCCAGGCTTTCGTGCAGGTGCCAGACCGGCGCACCTACCCACGGCGCCCGCTCGCGCCACGGCCATTCCGCCACCAGGACGTCGTTCGCCGCCTCGTCGCCGTCGATAACATCAGGGATCACCGCAAAGTCGAAGGCTGGGTAGCGGTGCAGTTCGGCCACCCAGGCGTAGTACTCGCTCCAGTCCGTCACCGGCGCGCCAGAGCGCCAGGCGCTGAAGGCGCCGTTATCCACGGCGAAGGACTGGGCAACGTCCAGCACGATGCCCAATTGCTCGGGGTAGCGAAAAGAGACGAACGCGTGGCCGGAGAACACCGCCTTAGCGGCGGCCGTGGTCGGCGTGATCGGCATGCCGTGGTAATGGATCATTCGCAGAGTCCATACGACGACGAGCAAGCAGTCGGCTCGTCGAGTTGATCGAGAAGGTTGTATTGCCGGCCGCCGCGCGTGGTCTTGCTCCACTCCACCACGGAGTGGATGGTCGATGTCTGCCCGGCATGGCCTTGGGTGCCGAGATGAAAGAACGAGACCGGCGATCGCGGCCGGCATACGCCGGACACCAGGCGCTCCCATTCGGCAATGCGTTCGATGTGCTGCGGCCACCGGCGCGCGATCTCGCGCAACTCGGCCTTGCTGCAGTTGATGCAGGGCATGCACCCGACGCGTGCCTGACCTTGCAGATAGAGCGGATTGGGACGGATCCCGGCGAGTTCGTGCGCCTGGAAGACATCGGGTGCCAACCACCGAAGGATGGGCCGGTAGTTGTAGAGGCCGCCGCCGACCTCTTCGAAAGCGCTTACGCAGGCGCCAGTGCCCTGCAACAAGCGCCGCCGGCGTGGGCTCTCTTCGAGGCGAACGCCTTGCCAAGACCAGACGGCGTAGCCAGAGTCGATGATGTCGATGGCATATGCCGTCAGTGGCTCCGTCTTCAGATATTCGGTGCAGTACTGTCGGTTCAAGGAAGGGAAGCCGCCCTTGAGCAAGCACATATCCAGATATGGGATGCCTGTCGGGTGAAGCAACTCAAGCGCTCGCGCCGCTGCCTCTGGCGTCCACTGATACATGAACTTGCGGCGGCCATAGACGGCAGTCTCTGGCTCCCCTGCGGCCAACCGAGCCAGATTGGCGCGCTTCGTCGCGAATTCGTCGGTAAAGTCGGCTCTCACCACATCCACTCGGATGCCGAGCGCCTGGGGCAGATAGTCCAGCGCGTACTCGACCGTCGCTTCATGCTCGTTGCCGGTGTCGGCGAAGACGAAGCGACAGGCCTCGCGGCCATGCTGCTCGATAGCGAGGATGGCGGTGGCGGTGCTGTCCTTGCCGCCGGACATGGAGACGACGTGAATGATGCTCACGCGCCCACCTCGCCACCGCTATTCACCGCAGAATTTGCGGAGATTACGGCCGTATTCTCCGCACGGCCCTCGAACAGGGCTTCTATTTCGGTGTTTGGGGCGGTGGATATGGCGGCCATCTGGGCATCAATAGCGGCGCGGGGAGTGCAATACCACGCGCGCTGCGATTCGTCGAAGCCTGGCCAATACAGGTGATACCGCTTTTCGCCTTCACCGTTGGTGATCGTGTCAATGATCGCGCCATCCTCAAGAAGGAAGTCCAGTCGCTTCACGTCCCGCGCATCGTTCGATCCTTGTGCCGAGGCGGCGAGAATCGCGCGGACTGCAGCGATGAATGCAGGCTCTGCCTTCGGGTCGTGCCCGGGGCGGAAGTGCTGACGACCAATTGCCAGAATCTGCTCATCCGTCGGCGCCATACCGTCACCGGTGATTGCCGTCGATTCGTTGTCCTTTTGGCGATTGATGCTCTCCAGCACGTCGCTCTGCTTCCATTCCGTTTCACGGTCGAGGAAGCTACGGCCGAGCGGGTGGCCGGCGCCCAGGCCGTCGTTGAAGGCCAACTGCCAGGCCTCGTCCCACGCGGACTTGGCGACCTCGGTCAGCGCACCACGTGCGTCATTGGTAGTCATCACGGTTTCCTGTAGGGTGGGCGGGCCGGCGACTGTCCCAATCAGGAGATGGCGTCGCGCGCTGTTTTTTGGGACTCGGCGTTGTCCCGCCGCCGTCCGCCCATTGAAGGGTGGGGTACTCGCTGCACCGTCCTCACCTGAGGTGTTCCGCCTGCGGCCGACGACGCTGTGGCGGGCTCAGGATCGGCGGACGGCATCCGCTTTCCCCCGTTGATCAGTCGATGAGGTCGGCCTGCTCTTCGCCTTCATTCAGGCTGGCATGGACCTCGGTCTTCTCGATGTGGATCAGCGCGTCCATGCTGTTGTCACCCAGCAGCGACTGGAGCAGGAACTCGATCGTCGTGGACCCGCCTTCCATCGGGTGGATCACGAACTTGCTGACCTTGGCATCCGCGAACACGATGTCGTCGGCCTCGCGCACGCCCTGGTGGAAGCGGAAGTCGATGTGCTCGTGCTTGTCCTTCCACTTCAGCGGTTCGAGCTTCGGGTTCTTGATGTTCGGCAGGTGCGACGGGTCGCGGATGATGTCGCCCTGGACGCTCTCGTCCAGGTAGTAGAGCGACGATTTCAGCGTGGGCGAGAAGTGCGCCAGCACATCGTTGGTGGTGCGGTAGACGATCTTGATGTCCACGGCCGGCACGTCCTCGTCACCGTGCTTTTCGATGCGGTGCTTGACGTGGGCGATCTTGACCAGTTCTTTTTCGAAGGTGAGCATTTGCTGGGCTCCGGTGGTGGGTGAAATAGATCAGGCCGCGCGGGCCGACATGACGGCGTCGGGGTAGGCCTCGACGCCAGGCAACTTCATGGCGTCCTTCTGAGCCTTGGCCAGCTGGTTGATGGCGGACTGGTTCACGTCGAGCAGGTGCTGGTGCTCGGGGTGTGCGGCCACGAACTTGATCAGGGCCATCTTGTCGGTCAGCCGAGCCTTCCAGTTCTGGCGGGTGGAGAGGCCTGCCACCTTCGGCGCGGCCGTGGCCACCGGCACCGGCGCCGCCGTGACCATTTCCGCTTCCATGGCGATGGTCTCCGCCTGCGCGGCGCCGTCGGCGGCGGTCTGCTCGGCCTGTTGCTGCAGCTCGGCGGCCTTGGCGGCGTCTCCGGCGGCGGCAGCGTCGGCCGCTTCCTTGGCAATGCGGTCGGCTTCTTCCTGCGCCTTGCGCGCGGCCTCCCGGGCCTCGGCTTCGATCCGCTGGCGTTCCTCGCGGGCGACGCGCTCGGCTTCGCGGCGGGCCTCGTCGGCCTTGCGCTGCTGCTCGCGGTCGTAGGTGATCATGGCGCCCTTCAGCGCCGTCTCGGCCGTGGCCAGGAAGTCCTTCGGCGCGCGGAAGAGGTCGTTCACAGCCTTCACTGCCTGGTTGAGCGGGCCGGTGATGGCCGTGCGCTTTTCCTCGACGTCCTTGGCCAGCGCCTTGACCTTCTGCAGGTCGCCGGCCGCCAGCTCATACATGGTCGGGCTGTCGATGACGAACGCCTGCGCGGTGGCCAGCAGGCGCTGGGCCTTGCCCGCGAGCAAGACGGCGTCGCTGGCGTCGTAGGCGACGCTGCCCTGGGTGTTGGTGGTTTCGGTCATGGTCGGAATCTCCGGAGGAAGGCCGCGCTCAGGCGGCGTGCTTGTTCTTGAAACGGTGCAGGGCGAGGCAACCGAGGAAGACCTGCCAGTCCTCCGGGTCGGTCATCTCGTGCAGGCGGTAGGTGCCGTCGTCGCGCAGCTCGATCGCGTAGCGGCCCTCGACGCGCTTGCCGCTGGCCTTCTCGACGGCGTTCTTGTACGCAGCGGTCTGCGGGCCGTAGCTGGGAAACATGGCGCCCGTCTTCAGATCGAAGATGCAGCGTTTGCCGTCCAGCATCACCAGGCGGTCGTAGGTGCCGGCGTAGCGGTGGGCCGGGTGGAACACGCGCTCTTCCATGCCCAGGATCTCGAACGGCAGTTCAGCGCGCAGCCGGATCCAGCCATCGAGGTACGGCTGCACCAGCGGCGAGACGGTGCTTTCGTCCAGCTCGCCCAGGTCGTACAGCTCAGTGGCCTTGTGCACGGCGGTGCCGAGGTCGCGCTTGAACTGCAGCACGTCCGGCTTGATGAACGACAGGTCGTTCAGCGGCGCGAGGATCTGCGTCACGCTGGGCACGCGCACACCGTTTTCGGTGTAGGTGTGCGTCGCCTCGTCGAAGTGCAGGGCGGACATCAGCAGTTCTCCTGAATGTAGTCCTGCAGCGCCACGAAGCCGTCACGGGTCAGACCGTCGAGCGTGTCCGGGGTGGAAAGGCCCAGCGTGTCGAGCGCTTCCTGCAGCGGGATTTCTGCGCCGGCCAGCTTTGTCCGCACGTACTGCTTCTCGCCATCGGTGGCCAGGTCGGCACCATCCGCCGGCTCGCCGCCCGTCGGCGCGACGTCCTGCGCGGCTTCCTTGGCCTGCTGGCGCTGGGCCACGGGCTGACGCGTGCGCTGTGCCGGCTGCTCGACGACGTCTGCCGGTTGTGACGCGACCTGCTTTGGCCGGGCCTGCGGCATGGCCACCCGGGATGCTGGCTGCGCCACGGTCTCGGCGGCGCCCATGTCGCGCTCGACGATGCGGTCGGCCTCGTCCTCGTCGTAGATGCCGGCGAAGCCGAAGGCGATACGCGCCCCCTGGATCAGCACCTTGTGGCGCAGCATGCGTTTCGTGTGGCTCTGCCACGGACCGTTGATCTTGTTCTCGCCGCGCGGGCCCTGGTACGTCTCGTCAAGGTATTCGCGGACGATGGTCGGCCGGTCGCGGTCCTTGCGGTAGATCAGTATCTCGCACCACACCGGGCAGGCCTTGCCGGCCGCCGGCGTTTCCATTTCCTCGGAGTACCGGAACTCCAGGCCGTTGAAGGCGGGGTGCTCGTTGATGATCCGGGCCCAGCCGTCGACGCTGACCACCGGCACGATGGCGCCCTTGTCCTCGTACGCGAAGATTTCCTTCGTGAACGGGTTGAGCTTGTACTGGTCGGCCACGATCAGCAGCGCGGCCATCTGCTCGTCGGTGATGTCGCGGTTGTTCCTCTGGCGGAATGCCGTTGCCTTCAACGTGGCCAGAAGCTTGTTCGGGTCGATGTTGTAGCGGCCGGCGAACTTCGCGACCAGACTTTGGTTCGGGGCCGGGCGCTCGGCAACGGCAGTAGACATGCGGGTCTCCAGTAGAAGGCGGATTACAGGGCGCCGGCGCGCAGGGCGACGGCCAGGTACCAGACGAGGGGCGCGGCGATGACGAAGCCGGCGGCGCACGCGTATTCGATCGAGCGCTTGCGCTTCGCGAGCGCCAGCAGCTGGTTGCTGTCGGGGTCGTAGGTCATGCCAGCAACTCCCACAGGACTTCCACCAGAACGAACCCGAGGGCCAGCCAGGTCAGGTCGGCAAGCCAGTGGTTGTTGCGGTTGATGGCGGTGTCGTTGCGCGGCTTCATTGCGCCACCATCGACAGGACGGCGCCGGCCAGCACCACCAGCGGCGGCGCGACGCAGATCAGCAGGGCCGTGTAGAAGAAGTCGCGGCTCATGATTGCGCTCCCGTTGCGCGGGCGATGACGGCTGCCCGTTCGTGGAACCGGGTCGTGCCATCGCTGTCGTTGCCGCTGGCAACGTTCAAGAATGCCCAGTCGGTCCTCTGGGCTGGAGTCATTAGCGAAAGAGCGTTCCGCACAATCTCGTGTGCCAGCTGCAGCTCTCGCAGCAATTCGGCGTTGACCTTCCCTTCGGCAGTTGCGCACACGCGGCGCTCTGCGGCCGCCGATTGAGCCGGCTTGGCCATGCAGCTGCCGTCGCACTGCCCGGTCGGGTAGTCGCAGCCGGACGCCGCGTGCTTGCAGGTGCCGGCGCTCATGCTGCCCTCGCTACGCGGGTCGCCGTTTGTGCTGCGGCCTGGGCGTTGCCCAGCAGCAGGCCGGCGTATTCGATGACTTGCTCACGGTTGATCGCGCCCCAGCTGACGCGCTTCTGCGCGGCGGCCACGTAGTTCGAGAGCAGCATGGCGGCCTGCGGCTTGCGCGCCAGGTCGTCGATGAACGCGATCTCGGCGCTGGTGCCGTAGACGTTGAGGGTGTTGTCGGTCGTCGTCATGGCGTCCGGCCCTCAGTTCGAGTTGTAGTAGCGCAGCAGGCTGACCCACTCCTGGCCGTCGAGCCGGGTGGACTGCACTGCGGGCGAGCGGTACGCGTCGATGCCGTTGGCGTGCTGGCCGGCGGCCTGCTGCACGGCTTCACGGTTGGTACCGCGGAATTCGATCTCGACGATGGAGCTGCCGAGCGGGCGGCGCAGCGTGCGCTGGCGGACGCCGGCCGGCATGACCGGGCGCCGGGGCAGGGGAATGTCGACGCGCGGGGCGCCGAGGCGGATGGCGCTCATTTGCGGCTCCCGAACGGGCCGCCGCATACGCCGATGCCGAAGAACACGACGGCGACGTACAGGAAGATTGCGAGGGGCAGTGCCACTGGGACCTCCATCGGTGAGTTGATGGAGTCCATTAAACATGACGTTTAAGAAAACGTCAAACAAAATGTTTAATCACGGGCGAAAAAAATGCCCGCGCTGTGGCGGGCGTGGTCTCAGGACCGGGATTCGTACCGGGATGGCTCAGGCGGCGGTTCAGGTTTCACCGTCGTGCACCCCTTGTCATAGGCCGCGACTTCGAGCTGGTAGTACCGCTGCTGGGCGCTCTCGATGGCGGCCGAGCGAGCGGCGGAGTTGCCGATGCCGAAGTCCCCGAACGCGGCAAGGACGTCGCGCCCGTCGAACTGGCTCTGCTTGTCTACGTGCTGGGCAAAGCCCATAACCTTGGCCTGTTCCATCTGGATGTCGCTGCAACTGAGGTTCTGCCGCTCGTAGTCGGTTAGCGGAGGCTGAGTGCCGAAGTTCTTCGTTGCGCATCCCGTCAGGGTGAATGCCAAAGTCATCAGGAACAGTCGTTGCATGGTTTGCCTCACAACCTTGTTTTGATCTTGCGGGCTGGCACGGGGTGGGCCACGTAGTACATCCAGGTCACGGCGTCCGGGTCGAACGTGAAGACCTCCGGGTCGTTATAGCTGCCCAGGCGAATACCCTGGCGGCGCGATAGCAGGCGCTTGATCATGGTCTCGCCAGTGTTGAGGCGGACCAGCACGTCGTCTTCCAGCTCCGGCTCGGTGCCCGGCTCCACGAGCGCAAATTCCCCTGGATTGAAGCGCGGAATCATCGAGAGCCCGACCACGGGTGTCAGAAAAGCGAGCGGGTCGGCGCTGGCCGCTTCCGCGAACTGCTGTGTTGCTTCCACCGGATAGTCTCCATCCGTCCAGATCCGCTCCGGCAGGCCGCCCTGGGCGCGCCCGATTACCGGAATCTCACGGTACTTTGCCACGTTGGCCTGGTAGGTGAGAGGGGTAGCGTCTGCTGGTTCGGGATCTTTCTTTTTCGGTTTTGCTGTCTTAAGCGGTACGGGGCGTGGACGCGGGTCATCGTAGACCGCAGCGCGGGGCAATCCCTTGCCCATCACCAACCACACGGCGTTGAAGCCGAACGCCTCCTGGATGCCCACCGCCTGATCCAGCGAGATCGTCTTGATGCTGCCGGATTGCCATTGGCTGACTGTCTCTTGCGTCACCCCTGCAGCCTTTGCCAACGCGGCAGGGCGTACGTCCGGCTCTTGAAGCAAGAGGTTGATGCGCTCACTCAGGCCATCGGCCGAGTCGTTCGCGGTCCGGATTGACTCGTCGTAGGTCATCGACCCCTTGCCAGTCTGCAACCAGGTCGCGCTGCAGCCGATGTGCTTCTGCGCCTCGATCATGCCCGGCCGCGACATGCCGCGGCGCTCCCAGTTGTTCACGGTCTGCTGGGATTGGTTCAGCGCCCGGGCGACGTCGGTAGGCGTCTCAAGGTTCTTGAGGGTACGTGCGGCCTCGTAGAGGCGGACCATGGTTGGATGCATGCGCGCGATGGTCTCACAGGTAAACGGCCCGTTGATAAACAGGGTGTTTGCCTTTTCGTTAAACGTAGTGTTTAATGTGGTCATGGAACCCGACGCCTCTATCGCTATGGACCGTGAACTCATTGATCGCCTTGGCGGCCCCGCCAAGGTTGCTGAACTGCTTGGCTTCGACAAGAAGGGAGGCGTTCAACGCGTCCACAACTGGAAGGAGCGGGGAATTCCTCCTGCCGTGAAGCTGGCCTATCCGGACATCTTTCTAACTCCGCCGAAGGCCGACGAGCCAGCCGTCCAGGTTTGATCCAAAGGCGTCTTCTCGACGCCTTTATTTGAGTCTTCCGCCAACTGTGGAAGCAACTGTGGAATCGATTGAATTTTCCAATCAGGAGAAGAAGAAATGCGGGTAGCCGAACAGCCGGGAACCGGCGCCGGTATTGGGTCTCAGGGATTTTTCGATAGTGGCAAAGGCCGCTTTCTGTCCGATGCCGAGATTGCTGGCTGCGGAACCTTCCGCGATGCCTGCGCGCTGGCCTGGGATCGCCGCGCGCAACCCGGCCTGACCCTCCAGGCGCTGGCCGCTCTGGCCGATCTGTACCCATCCCACGTCAGTGACTATTTCCAGCGCGAGGCCCTGAACGCGAAGGGCAATCCGCGTCGCTCCCTGCCGGCCGAGAAGATTGCCGACGTCGAGCGCGTGCTGGGTAACCGGGTCCTGAGCCAGTACCTCATGCACCGCGGCGCGCTGACCATTTTTGAAGCGATTGTGGCAGCGAGGGGTGCATGACGTATTTGGAAGCGATCGAAGTGGCCACGAAAGCCATGCAAGACGCGGTGGGGAAGAGCGGGGGAGACGACATCCAGCTGACCAAGGCCATCGCCGAGGCGCAGCAGGACCCGCACATCGCTGAGGCGTTCGCGACGGTGGGTCTGCACGACCTGCTGGCCGAACAGAACACGCAGCACTGAGGCAACCATGGACACACAGCAGGCACTCCAGGCCCAGCGCGCCTACGTCAACGAACTGCTGCACCGGATCACGGTGGCCGAGACGCGCGGCGCCCGGCTGCACCTGGTGGCCGAGACGAAGCGGGCGATCGACGAGCTGGAGCGCATGCTGCTGGCGCGCGCAGCAGGGACGCACCCATGAATTTCTACAAGCGCCATATCGGCGACTACATCAAGGACGCTGCGCACCTCACGCTGCTCGAGCACGGAGTCTACGCGCGCTTGATGGACGTCTACTACACGCGTGAGGCTGGCATCCCCGATGGCCAGGCCGCGCGCCTCATCGGTGCCCGTTCGAAGGACGAGCAGCAGGCCGTGCAGAACGTGCTGGTCGAGTTCTTCCACCTGACCGATGGCCTCTGGCTCCAGAACCGCTGCGAACGTGAGATTGAGGAAGCCAACGCACAAGCGGACAAGAACCGAGCCAACGGTAAAAAGGGTGGTCGGCCAAAGCGAAACGAAACCGAACAAAAACCCACTGGGTTTTCTTTGGGTTCCGATTCGGAAACCCAAAAAAACCTTAGCCAGACACCAGACTCCAGACACCAGACTCCAGAAGAACCCATAACCACCACTGACGTGGTGGTCGTCGACAGCGCTCCCGCTGCCGACCTGCTGGACGCCAGACCGGCAAAGCCGGGAAAACCCGACTGCCCGCACCAGGCCATCGTGGCGCTGTACCACGAGCTGCTGCCGACATGCCCGACCATCCGTGACTGGACGCCGAGCCGAGCACAGGCGCTGCGAGCCCGATGGAACGAAGACCCGATGCGGCAGGATCTGGGCTACTGGCGCAGGTTCTTCGCCTACGTTGCCGAGTCCGAATTCCTGACCGGGCGGAGTGCCAGCGCCGGCCGCAAGCCCTTCTTCGCCAGTCTGGACTGGATCGTGAAGGCCGAGAACTTCACAAAGATTCGTGAAGGCCGCTACCACGAGCAGGTGACCGCATGAACGCGCCCGACGACTTTCCGCAGGCGCGCGTGCTGCACAGCATCGAGGCCGAACAGGCCGTGCTGGGTGGCCTGCTGCTCGACAACGATGCGATCGACCGCATCAGCGGGCTGGACGCCGCGCACTTTTACCGCGACGACCACCGCGTGATCTACGGCGCCATCGTGCGCCTGGTGTCGGCGAACAAGCCGGCCGACGTGCTGACCGTGTTCGAGCAGCTGCAGGTCGAGGGCCGCGCGGAGCGGGTGGGTGGGCTGTCGTACCTGAACGCCGTGGCGCAGAACACGCCCAGCGCGGCCAACATCGCCCGCTATGCCGAGATCGTACGCGACCGCGCGCTGCTGCGTGACACCGCCGCCACCGCGCGCAAGGTGCTGGAGCTGGTCGAGACGCCGGGGCCGATGAAGGGCGCCGAGATCGTCGACAAGGCACAAGGCCTGCTGGGGCAGCTGACCCAGGTCGGCGTGCAGCGCGGTCCGAAGATGCTGTACGACCTGATGACCGATTTCGTGGAGCGCGTCGACGAGCGGTACCACAGCCGCGTCGAGCCGGGCGTCCCCACCGGCATTGGCTCGCTCGATCGCGCGCTGAACGGCGGGTTCCACGACGGCAACCTGATCATCGTGGCCGGCCGCCCATCGATGGGCAAGACGGCGCTGACCACGGACATCGGCCTGAACATGGCCGACGCCGGCCGCAGCGTGCTGCTCGATTCGATGGAGATGTCCGACCAGGAGCTGGTCGCCCGCGCGGCGGCGAACCGCGGCGGGATTCACCTGTCGGCGCTGCTGAGCGGCCGGCTGGGCGACGGTGACTGGCCGCGCCTGACCCACGCCATCCAGCTGATGGGCGACATGCGGTTCGCCATCGATGACACGCCGGCCATGACGCTGCTGGAGGTCCGGACCAAGGCCAAGGCGCACAAACGCAAGTTCGGCCTGGACGCCCTGATCGTCGACTATCTGGGCCTGATGTCCGGCGGCGAGGAAAAGATGCGCACCCAGCAGATCGGCGCCTACTCGCGCGGCCTGAAGTCGCTGGCCAAGGAACTGAACATCCCGGTGATCGCGCTGGCGCAGTTGAGTCGCAAGAACGAAGAGCGGCCGGACAAGAAGCCGATCCTTTCCGACCTGCGCGACTCGGGCGACATCGAGCAGGACGCGGACGTCGTGATCTTCGTGCACCGCCCGGAGATGTACGACCCGAACAACGACGAGCTGAAGGGCTACGCCGAGCTGCTGATCCGCAAGAACCGGAACGGCGCGCTGTGCGACGTGCCGCTGCTGTATCGCGGCGCGGTGACGAAGTTCGACGAATGGACGGGCCCGCTGCCGATGCTCAGCCACGGCCCAGCCGTCCGCAAGCGCGGCATCGCCGCGGACCTTTGATTCGAAACGGAAACCACACGCAGCAACGGGTACGCCATGACCAAGATCGTTCTGACCCTCCCATACCCCGTGAGCGCAAACCGCTACTGGCGCACGTACATGCCGAAGGGCTTCAAGGCGCCGGTGACGACGCTGAGCGCCGAGGCCAAGGCCTATAAGTCCGAGGTGGGCTGGCTCGCCAAGGCCGCCGGCATCCGCGCGCCGCTGGTAGGCCGCGTGGCGGTCGCCTACACGCTGTACCCGAACCGGCCGCAGGACTGGCAGAAGCGCATGCGTCGAGACGGTGCCGCCTGGGACGACACCGTGCAGTGCATCGACCTGGACAACGCGCAGAAGGTGCTGATGGATGCACTGAAGGGCGTCGTGTTCGAGGACGACCGCTGGGTGCGCCGGATCACGGCGGAGCGGGCCGAGCCGGATGGGGAAGGGCGCCTGGTCGTGACGGTGACGGCGATCGAGTCCGATCTGGTGCAGGCCGGCTTGTTCGCGGAGGCCTGAGCCATGGCCGCACGCTGGACACCCGAAGAGGTCGAGAAGCTGCGCGAGCTGTGCGCCACCGGCCAGTCCTACCGCATCATCGGCGCGCACCTCGGCCGGTCGGCCGACACCGTGTTCCACAAGGCCAAGGCGCTCGGGCTGGGGCCGAAGCCGCTGACCACCGAGCGGTCGACCACCTGGCTGGCCATCCAACGCGTCTGCGCCGACGGCGTTGCGCGAACGGTGCACGAGCTGGCGGCCGTGACCGGCGCGTCGCGGCACACGATCGATCTGTTGCTGGCGGGCCGGCAGAAATCCGGCCAGGCCCACGTGAAGCGCTGGCGGACTGGCCACGGCGCGCCGGCGCCGTACTGGCTGACGGTGCCGGGCAAAAGCGCGCGCCGGCCGAAGCCGCTGACCCGGGCCGAAATGTCGAAGCGCTTCCGCGACCGGCTGCGCGAGAGCGACCCGATTGCATACCGCGTCTACCTGGCGCGCAACACCGCGCGCGCTGCGCTCAAGGCTGGCAAGCCAAAGCGCCAGCACGATGTCGTGCGCGCGCTCTTCGGAATGGGAGGGACCACATCGTGATGAGCGACTGGAACGGCTACTGCATCCGCTGCGGCGGCTTTGGGCACCGCGCGTCGAGCTGCACGCGCTGGAAGGGCGTCCGTCTGGCGAGGCCGGCATGAGCGCGCACCCGAACGGAAACTGCCTGAGGTGCCGGAAGCCATGCCAGGTGTTTGGCTGTCGGTGGTGCGCGGCCTGCTACTACCCCGGGATCGATGAAACCTATCGGCGCTACCGCGACATGATCGAGGAAGGCTATACCCGCTACCAGGCCAAGGTTCAATCCGGCTGGGGCGATCCGGACGAGGCGCGGGAGGACTGACCGATGGCGCTGTACCGCGAGTTCACTCTGAAGTCGCCGGGCATCTGGCCCACTGTGCTGGCCTTCATCAAGGCCAATGCCGCGGCCTGCGCGGAGAAGGGCACGCCCATCCGGCTGATCGTCACGTCGGAAGAGCGCCGCCGGACGAAGGAGCAGAACGCCTACTACTTCGGCGTGGTGCTGCGTGACATCGCGGAGCAGGCCTGGGTGGACGGCGAGCAGTTCGGCACGGCAGCGTGGCACGAGCACTTCGCCGAGCAGTTTGCACCGCGCGAGGAACTGCGCCTGCCCAGCGGCCGGCTGGTCACCCACCGCAAGTCCACGAAGGATTTCACGGTGGCCGAGTTCGGCGAGTACCTGACCAAGGTTCAGGCCAGCGCGGCAAACGAGTTCGGCGTGTCGTTCGATGGGGTGCACGGGTGATGGCGGCACAACCCATGCGTTGTAAAGCGGGAATACAACCGATTCGTTGTGAGGTGATCGCATGACGCTGCCGGCCTACATGTACCGCGACCCGGCCGAGGTCTACGAACAGAACGAGGCGCGCAGCTGCAAGGGCTGCATCTACGAGAAGACCGCCCGCCTGATGGGCACCACGCACACGGTATGCACGAAGCTGCTGCCGGGCGGGAAACGAAGGAATCACGGCAAGAGATGTCCGTCTTACGGGGAAAAGCAATGAAGGTATCTGAACTGGAAGGGGCGCTGCTCGATTACTGGGTGGCCAAAGCTGAAGGGTATGAGGCAGAGCTCTGCAGGGACGACCAAGGATCGTTCTGCGTCCGGACGAAGCGCTATGCCGGCGAGGGTGGGCAGTTTCGCGGGCCGTTCTTCCCAAGCAGGGAGTGGGCTGACGGCGGTCCTATCCTCGCGCGAGAGCGTATCGGCTTGATGCCGGCCATTGAAGGCCGTAGGGAGTTTTGGATTGCGGCCCATCCGAGTTATTCGTGGCCCAGGCGGGGAAACACGCCGCTGATCGCGGCGATGCGTGCATACGTCGCGTCCAAGTTCGGAGCCGAAGTCCCGGAGGTCGCCCATGGATAAGCCACTGTTCGCAGACGTCTCGCACGCGCTGCACGTCTCCTACCTGGTGCTGTCCCTGCCGCCGCGCCAGAAGGCACCGTTCCGCAACATGCTGATCCAGCTGCTTGAGGCGCTGGACGAGCCGACGCTGGCCCAGGAGCGCTGGCTGGTGGAACTCCGTGGCGAGGTCTCGGAGCGGGGCTATGGCGGAAGCCTGTCGATGGACGAGTACCGGGCCCAATGCGCCATGATCACCGACGCGGTGAAGACCCGGCTGCCCAGTCCCGAGTATGCGGCGGTGCTGGCGCGCTTTGGCCACGGGCCCGAGAAGTTGGCTGGGTGCAAGCGCCTGGCGACCTACGCGCGCCGCTCCAGTGGGATTACCGCGCTGACGCTGCTGCTTGACCTGACCGCCCGGCATTACCTCCCCAAGCAGCAGCGGCAGGACCTGACATTCCGCGCCCTGGCCGACAAGCACGGCGGTTCGCCGGCAACGCTGTTCCGCGCCGCCCGGTGGATGGACCAGAATTTTCGGAAGCTGGAGGCGCTGGCCATCGAGCGGCTGGAGCCGTCGTTCGTCGCCCACGGCGTCGTCCCGGACCGTACAGCATGCGATTCGGCGCAATCTGTTGCTGCGTAAGGACTGGCGGCTTTTCCGACCTTGCTTTCTTGAAACAAGTGCGCTAAATTCACCTCATGCTACGGCAAGCCCCGCCCGGATCACTCCCGGCGGGGCTTTTTCATGGACATGCGGCCTTACTCTTCTGCAGGATCTTCGCCCATTGCGCTGGTGAAGGCTTCGGCCGTAGCAAATATCTGCTCGACCGACTTCTCAAATGCCAACTGCACTTTGATCCACTCGGGGCCAACGTTCTCGACACCTGGCGGCACAAACTCCAGCACCTGAGCTATGAGGGCGTCGCGCATGTCGGGGAGTCCGCCGGGGCGTCCCTTGACCGCGCGGTACGACCAAGCAACTGCCATGGCCATGCATGACCGAAGCGCCAGTAGTTCGCCGGTAGTTTTCAGATGTTGTTCGTCCATATCACTTCTCCTAGATGATGTGGCGATTATGACACCGGCTGTATGCCGCGGATTTCCAGCCCTCCAACGGAGCCTCCCATGTCGTCGAAGATCATGAACGCCCAGGGCAACCCGTTTGTGCTGGCACTGATCGATGCGCTTGGCCTGCCGAAGCACACCATTTCCTTCGAGATGCGGTGCGCGGTGGACGAGGTGGTGACGATCCGGTGCGCCTACCACCCTCAGGCCGACGCCGCTGAGGGCTTCGACGCCCGGCCGCTCCTAGCGAACTACAAGCTCGTGCCAGCCAGCGCCGTCACGGCGGGTGACCCGGCGGAGGCATTCGCTGATGAAGGTCCCGGCGGCGCTGTCAAGGTGGTCCAACACATCAATTTGGCGCCCGGCACCGATGCCGCCGCCATTGCTGAAGTGATGCGCCAAGCGAAGGACGTCGCGGTCGCAGATATCAAGGCGAACCTTGCGCGGCCTGCTGTTCCCGACCCGCGCCCGTTCATTCCCCAGCCGCAGCCGCTGCGAGACCGGACAGCTATCTCTGCTGCCGCTATCGGTTGGGGCGTCTTCGGTATGGCGTGCGCTGGCGCTGCACTGGCCTACGCCTTCGGGTTCCTGCCGTGACCAAGCGCGGGCGCCTGCCTACCTTGGGCGCCAGGGTGGCGCAGGCCGGCAGCCGTACGCCCACCATGCAGCCTGGCTCGTGGCGCACCAGTGCCCAGACCAGCAGCCAGCGTGGGTATGACTACCGCTGGCAGAAGGCTCGGGCGGCCTTCCTGCGTGACCACCCGTTCTGTGTGTACTGCCTGCGCGAGCGGCGGATCGCCGCCACGTTGGTGGCCGAGGTGATCGTGGAGTGCGCGGCGCGCGGTATCCCGCTGCCCTACGGCAACGTGGTCGACCACATCGTGCCGCACCGGGGCGACCGGACGCTGTTCTGGGATAAGGCGAACTGGCAGACCTGCTGCGCCACGCACCACAGCCGCGACAAGCAGCGGCAGGAGAACGCACCATGATGCCGCCCCTGAAGACCAACCACACCAACGTCATGCTCGGTGCCCCAGTGGACTGGGACCCGGCAGTGCATGGCGAGTGCATTGGCTTGCCCGTGCACCGTGACCAGCAGCAGGGCGTCTGGCTCTCGTGGTACCAGCCCACCGAGCAGGACATTGCCAACATCCTGGCAGGCATGCCCATCCGGCTGTCCGTGTTCGGTAATGGACACCCGCCCGTCGCGATCTCGGTCACGGCAGGCACCGAACCCCTGTGAAAGTGCGCGTTTCGGCGCTCATTGCTCAGAAAATGGGCAGAAATGGGCCGAAACGAGCACAAGGGAGGGGTGGGTCGAAAGTCTAGGTGACCTTTTCGGCCTAGACCGCCCGTTCCCCCACGCAGAGGTTTTTTTCCTCCGGCGGAATTTCAGCCCGACCGGGTTATTGCGCAGAATTCGAAATATGGCGAGACCGACATACAAACCGACCGTGGCGACGCGGCGGAAGGTCGCTATTGCCGCCGGCGCAGGCATGTCGCACGAGGAAATCTCCATCGGCTTGGGCATTTCCCGCAACACGCTGGAAAAGCATTTCGAGGCCGAGCTGTCGCATGGCGCGTATGCCAAACGGCTCGAAGTCCTGGTGGCCATGCACGCCGCCGCGAAGAAGGGCAACGTGGCGGCGCAGAAGGCGTACACCGCAATGCCCATGCCGCGTGCCGCTGCTACGCCGCTGCCGCCTGACGAAGCAGGCGCGCCCAAGCCGAAGGCACCGACCAAGGGCAAGAAGGAGCAGGCGCAGGCTGAAGCGCTGACGGCGCAGGCCGGCACCGACTGGCAAGACTTGCTGCCAGGCTCGGCGGCGCTGCAATGACGTGGGATCTGTCCTGCCCCGACTGGGAAGACCGCCTGCGCACCGGTCGGCCGCTGGTGCCGGACCTGCCGCTCAACCAGGCCGAGGGCGACCGGGCGGTGGCCGTACTGAACAAGCTGCGGCTCGCGGACGTCCCGGGCACGCCGACGCTGGCAGACGCCACGGGCGACTGGTTCCGCGACCCCACCAGGGCGCTGTTCGGCTCGCTGGATCCTGTCACGCAGGCGCGGCGCATCCGCGAACTGTTCCTGCTGGTGCCGAAGAAGAACAGCAAGACGACGAACGGCGCGCTGCTGATGCTGACGGCGCTGCTGCTGAACCGCCGGCCGCATGCCTCCATGATCATGACGGCGCCCGTACAGGACGTCGCAACCCTCGCGTTCGACGCGGCCCACGGTGCGATCGAACTGGACCCAGTGCTGCAGAAGAAGCTGCACGTGCGCGAGCACCTGAAGAAGATCGTCCACCGGGAGACGAAGGCCGAACTGGAGATTATGTCGTTCGACCCGTCGGCGCTGACCGGCCAGAAGCCGGTGGCGGTCCTGATCGACGAGTTACACGTGGTGGCCAAGATGAGCAAGGCCGCCAGCGCCATCCGGCAGCTGCGCGGCGGGATGCTTCCATTCCCGGAAGCCTTCATGGCGTTCATCACCACGCAGAGCGAAGAGGCGCCGGTGGGCGTCTTCAAGGCCGAGCTGATGAAGGCCCGGGCGATTCGGGACGGCCGCCAGCGCGGCGCCATGCTGCCGGTGCTGTACGAGTTCCCGCCGGCGATGCAGAAGGACCCTTCGCAGTGGCAGAACCCGGCGAACTGGCCCATGGTCACGCCGAACAACGGCAAGTCCATCACGGTCGAGCGCCTTCAGGAAGAGTTCGAGACTGCCCGCAACACCGGCGAAGAAGAGCTGCGCGCGTGGGCGTCGCAGCATTTGAACGTCGAGATCGGCTTGGCGCTGCGGTCTGACAGCTGGGCCGGCGCCGAGCAGTGGGAGAAGCAGGCGGCGCCGAAGCGCTGCACTCTCGCTGCGTTGCTGCGCCGCTGCGAAGTGATCGACGTGGGCGTGGACGGCGGCGGCCTGGACGACTTGCTCGGGCTGGCTGCCGTGGGCCGATGCCGGGAAACCGGGGACTGGCTCGCGTGGTGCAAGGCCTGGGCGCACCCGATTGTGCTGGAGCGCCGCAAGTCGGAAGCCGCGAAGCTGCTCGACCTGGCCGGTTCCGGCGACCTGGTGATCGTCGACGCGATCGGCGACGACGTCGAGCAACTGGCGCAGGACGTCCTGCAAATCTACGAAGCCGGGTTGCTGGACAAGATCGGCGTCGACCCGAGCGGCATCGGCGCGGTGCTGGATGCGCTGTCCGCCGCCGGCATCCCGGAGAAGAACGCCAACGGCGAGGACATGATCGTCGGCATCACGCAGGGCTACAAACTGAACGGCACGATCAAGACGACCGAGCGAAAGCTGGCCGAAGGCACGCTGTGGCACGGCGGCAGCGAGCTGATGAACTGGTGCGTCGGGAATGCGAAGGTGGAGCCCAAGGGCAACGCGATCCTGATCACGAAGCAGGCCAGCGGCACGGCGAAGATCGACCCGCTGATGGCGCTGTTCAGTGCGGTAGCGCTGCTCTCCCTCAATCCCCAGCCGGCTGACGACCTGGCCGACTTTTTGGCGAATCCGATCATCGTATGAACCAGACCAAGCAGAAACCGCCGGGGCGGGTGAAATCCGCCATCGCGGGAGCGCTCGCTGGTTGGATTGGCGTGCCTCTCGGCCTCGAATCGTGGGCATTCTGGGCTGCCTGGTTCGGTGGGCGCAATTTCACCGGGGAATCGGTGACTGTGAACTCGACGCTACAGCTCAGCACCGCCTGGGCCTGCGTCCGCCTGCTGGCCGATACGCTGTCCACGCTCCCGCTGAACGTCTACCGGGAAAGTGGCGACACCAAGACCCTGGCGAAGGATCACGAGCTGTACAGGTTGCTGCATACCCGCCCCAACGCCGACATGACGGCAGCCGTTTTCTGGCAGGTGTATGTCGCGTGCCTGATGCTCTGGGGCGCGGCGTACGTGGAAAAGCGCCGGAACGTGACCGGCGGCCTGACCGCCCTGGACATCCTCCAGCCGGCGTGCATGAAGCCGCCCCGCGTGCGCGAGGACGGCAGCGTGGAATGGCGGTATGCCGATCCTGTCCTGAAACGCGAGCGCGTCATCCCCGAGGACGACCTGTGGTACCTGCCGGCGTTCACGCTGGATGGCCTGAACGCCCTGTCGCCGGTTCAGATGGGCGCAAACGTATTTGGCGGCGCCATTGCTGCCGATCGGGCCAGTGCTGCGACCTTCAAGGACGGCATGAAGTCGGCCGGCCTGGTCACGATGGATGCGGTGCTCAAGCCGGGCCAGCGTGATGACATCCGCAAGCACGTGAAAACCGTCAGCGACGAAGGCGGGTACATGGTGCTGGAGAAGGGGGCAGGCTTCCAGCAGCTGAAGATGAATCCGCAGGACGCGGAGCTGCTGGCCACGCGCGGCTTCAACGTGGAAGAGATCTGCCGGTGGTACCGCGTGCCGCCCTGGATGGTGGGCCACACCGAGAAATCGACGTCGTGGGGGACTGGCATCGAGCAGCAGATGATCGGGTTCGTGACCTTCAGCCTGCGGCCGTGGGCGGTGCGCATCGAGCAGTCGATCAGCAAGGACCTGGTGCGCGTCCCCGAGCGTGACGTGGTATCGGCGGAATTCGCTCTGGAAGGCCTGTTGCGCGGCGACAGCGCGTCCCGTGCCGCCTTCTACTCGCAGATGACGCAAAACGGCATCTACACGCGGGACGACTGCCGCAAGAAGGAAAACATGCCGCCGATGGGCGGGAATGCGGACGTGCTCACCGTCCAGTCCAATCTGGTGCCCATCGACAAACTGGGCGAGAACAATCCGGCCACCACGGCGAAGGATGCCTTGGCCGCCTGGCTCACCTCGGAGAGCAGCGATGCAACGTAAATCCGCCGCGTTCAAGACACGCGCGTTCGAATGGGACACCAAGGCCGTCAAAGATGACGGCCTTTTTTCTGGCTACGGCTCCGTGTTCGGTGTGGTCGACAGTTATCGCGAAGTGGTGGCGCCCGGGGCCTTCAAAGCCAGCCTGGCCGACCTCGATGCGAAGGGCCGATCCTTGCCGATTCTGTGGCAACACCGCACCGGCGAGCCGATTGGCGACTGGACTTCGCTCGTCGAGGACAGCACCGGCCTGAAGGGGGACGGCGCCCTTTGGCTGGACGACGCGCCGTACGCAAAGATCGCCTATCGGGGCATGAAGGCGAAAGCCATCACGGGCCTGTCGATCGGCTACTACGTGCGCGACGACAGTTTCGACGAGAAGACCCGGGTGCGGACGCTGAAGGCGGTGGACCTGGTCGAAGTGTCGATCGTGACTGTGCCGGCCAACGACGCCGCGCGTATCGACGCCGTCAAGTCGGCCATCGCGCACGGCGCCCTCCCATCCCTTTCCGACTTTGAAGGGCTCCTGCGCGAGGCAGGCTTTTCGAAGTCACAGGCTGCGGTCATCGCCAATCGTGGCCTGAAACACCTGCTCCAGAGCGAGTCTGGCAGCACGGCGAACGATGTAAATCGGCTGCTGGACAGCCTCAAATCCCTATCCTTCTGAGGACACGATGATGAAACGAAACTATCTGGGCACTTTCTGCGCTGTCGCCGGCGCGCTGATGGCGTCGATGCTGACGATCGACGCGCACGCCGCGACGACCGTGGTATCGAGCGTGCTCAACCACGCCGACATCCTCGGTGCGCTGAGCGATCACGGTCTGGGCCTCGCTGGTCTCGGCGCGGCGGGCACCGTTGCATCGATGGCACGCAAGAGCGGCACGGGCGGCGATCCGTCGCCCGAGCAGGTGATGGAGCAGGTCACCGCCGAGCTGAAGCGGATCGGCGACGAGGTCAAGAAGTCGGGCGAGCTGGCGCTGAAGGAAGCCAAGAGCGCTGGCGAGGTGAGCGCCGAGACCAAGGAAGCGGTCGACAAGCTGCTGGTGAAGCAGGGCGAACTGCAGGCGCGCCTGGACGACGCCGAGAAGAAGCTGCTGCGCCGCGGCTCGAACGACCCGGAAGGTGCCAAGTCGGTCGGCTCGGAGTTCGTCGAATCGGAGGGCTACAAGGCCTACGTGGCCGAGGGTAACTACAAGAAGGGCTTCAGCCACCAGGTGAAGGCCGTGGTTACCATCACGTCGGACCCCGCTGTCGCAGGCGACACCATCGCCCCGGACCGCCTGCCGGGCATCCAGACGCCGCCGCAACGCCGCCTGACGGTGCGCGACCTGCTCACCCCGGGCCGCACGGCATCGAACCTGATCCAGTACGTCAAGGAAACCGGCTTCCAGAATATGGCCGCGACGGTCGCGGAAGGCGCGAAGAAGCCGCAGTCGGACCTGACGTTCGACCTGCTGGCCCAGGCGGTGGTAAAGATCGCGCACTTCGTGAAGGCATCGACCGAAATTCTGGCCGACGCCCCGATGATGCAGAGCTATATCGACGGTCGCCTGCGTTACGGCCTGGCCTTCAAGGAAGAAGCCCAGCTGCTCAACGGCTCCGGTGTGGGCAACAACCTGAACGGCATCTACACGCAGGCCACGGCCTACGTGGCGCCGATCACCATCGCCAACCCCACCCGAATTGACGTGCTGCGCCTGGCGCTGCTGCAGGCTGAGCTGGCCGAGTACCCCTCGACCGGCATCGTGCTGCACCCGTCCGACTGGGCCGCGATCGAGCTGACCAAGGACACCACCGGCGCATACATCTTCGCGAATCCGCAAGGCATCGCGCAGCCGGCGCTGTGGGGCCGTCCGGTGGTGGCGACGCAAGCCATGACGGTGGACACGTTCCTGACGGGCGCGTTCAAGCTCGGCGCCCAGATCTTCGACCGCCAGCAAGCTTCGGTGATGGTGGCCACCGAGAACGAGGACGACTTCGTGAAGAACATCGTCACGATCCTGATCGAAGAACGGCTGGGCCTCGCTGTGTACCGTCCGGAAGCCTTCGTGAAGGGCGACATCACGCCGGCGTAACAGCGCCGTCCGCAACGCCCCCGGCTACGGCCGGGGGCCACGGAGACCCATCATGATCACAGTGAAAGCACTGACCCGCTTCGTGCATCACGACATCGACGCACATGCCGGCGACGAGGTGCAGATGAGCGAAGCGCTGGCCAAGGACCTGGGCAAGGTCGGACTGGTCGAAGCCCCGAAATCGACGTCGACCGACAAGCCGGCACCGGCCGAAAAGGCCGCGCCGACGCCCGCGAACAAGAAGGCGCCGGACCCGAAGAACAAGGGAGCCTGACATGCCGATCCTCGCTCTCGACATGGTGAAGTCGCACCTGCGGGTCACGTGGGCGGACGAGGATCAGCTGATCGGCCTGTACCTGGCAGCGGCTGAAGGCGCCGCCGCGTCGTTCCTGAACCGTCAGTTCTACAAGACCACCGAGGAAATGGCTGCGGCCGTCCTGGCGGGCACGGCCGGCGACGACCCGATGGTGGCCAACGCCGAGATCCAGGCCGCCGTCCTGCTGACTGCTGGCCACCTGTACAGCAACCGCGAGGACGTTGTGGTTGGCGCAACTGTCGCCGAGCTGCCGCGCGGCGCCCGCGACATGCTGCAGCCCTACCGCGTGGGGCTGGGTGTATGAGGGCCGGCCAGCGCAGCGAGCTGGTGCAGATCCAGCGCCCCGCCGACGGCCAGGACGATCTCGGCCAGCCTACCGTTGGCTGGGCCACGGTCCGGCCGGTGTGGGCCAACATCCTGCACCGCTCCGGCATCGAAGCAATTCGCGCGGACGCGCCGGCATCGATCGTGCAGGCCAGCGTGCGGATTCCGTGGCCTGCGGCTGACGGCGTGACCACGGCCATGCGCGTCCTGTGTGCCGACGGCACCGCATACGGGATCAAGGCGATCTTGCCGGACCGCGTGAAGCGCCAGTTCGTGGACCTGGTGTGCGAGACAGGGGCGTCCGATGGCTAATTCGGCAGAAGCGATTGTCGTCGGGGCGCTGAAAACCATCACCGGCCTGAAGATATTTCCAGACGTGGCGCCCACGGGAACGGCCGGGCCGTACGTCACCTATCAGGCCGTCGGCGGCCAGGACGTGAACGGGCTGGACGGTCCCGCCGACCTCGAGAATCAGCGCATGCAGATCACGGTGTGGTCCGCCACGCGCTCGGCGACGGTCGACACGATGCGCGCTGCCCGCGCGGCTCTGGTGGCTGCCGGGGGCATCCCGATTGGCGCTGCCGTGAGCCAGTACGAGGAAGACACCAAGCTGTACGGCAGTCGGCTGGATTTCTCGGTCTGGTTTCGGCCCTGATTCACTGATTTTCCCTCGCCCGCCCTGCGCGGGCTTTTTCATCTGAAGAGGTCAACATGCCATCTACCGCAATCTCCGCGCAGGGCTCGAAACTGGAAATCTCCAGCACCGCTGGCTCGGCGAAGACGCTCACCGCCATCGCGCTGGGCTTCCCGACCATCCTGACGTCCGCCGCCCACGGCCTGACCAACGGTGACGTCGTGACCCTGGCCGGGCTGACCGGCGCTGATGCCGCTCTGCTGAACGGCCTGACGTTCGTGGTCAAAAACAAGACCACTAACACGTTCGCAATCGACGTCGACACGACCGGGAAGACGGTGACGGCCGCCGGTACTGCCACGCCGCTGAACTGGGTCAAGATCGAGAACTTCGTGTCGTTCAAGGGCTTCGATGGTCAGGCCAGCGACATCGACGTCACGGATCTGGATTCGACCGCGAAGGAGTCGATCAGCGGCCTGCAGGACTGGGGCAACTTCAGCTTCGACGTGAACAAGGACTTCACTGATCCGGGCCAGCTGGCGCTCGACGCGGCCAAGCGCGCGAGCCAAAAGAAGACCTTCAAGCTGACCCTGCCTAACCTCAAGACCAAGACGTTCGACGGCAACGTCAAGAACACGCCCCTGGAGGGCGGCGTCGACCAGGTGCTGAAGGCCACGGGCGTGAACATCAAGATTTCTGGCGACGTGGTGGACGCATAACATGCCGATTCTCTCCAAAAAGGCGATTCTCGAAGCGGCGGACCTCGAAACCAAGGATGTCGAGGTCCCCGAGTGGGGCGGTAGCGTGCGCGTGGCTGTGATGTCTGGCCGCGATCGGGACGAGTACTACGCGCGCCAGGGCGAGGGCAAACTGCCCTACAGCCTGTTCTCGGCGAGCATCCTGGTGGCCACAGTGGTGGACGAGGACGGCAAGCCGCTCTTCACCGCCGAAGACATCGATCCGCTGCGGGCGAAGAGCCAGGCAGCAATGGATCGGGTGTTGGCTGTGGCGCTCAAGATCAACGGGCTTGGTCCCGGCGCCATCGAGGAAGCGGAAAAAAACTCCGACGCCGCCCCGAGCGGCGATTCTGGTTCCGCCTCGCAGCTCTCCTCGGCTGCCCAGTAGCCGAAGCGCAAATGCGGGTCTCGGCGGCGGAGTTCGTCGAGTGGATGGCCTTCTATAGCATCGAGCCGTGGGGCAGCCACTACGACGATCTCCGAGCCGGCACGATCGCATCGATGATCGCCAACGTGAACCGCAACCCGAAGGCTGCGCCAGACCCATTCAGGGCATTGGACTTCATTCCATGGAATGACAGCTCGGGCGCCCGCGAGCCGGAGCCCGAGCCGGTGCTGCTGGACGACCCGGAGGCGCAGTCGAGGCTGATCGAGCAGGTGATGTTCCCGAAGAGATCGTGATGGCATCCCGCAAAAACTTCGAAGTCGTGAATGGTGACGCGCTTCGGAACGTCCTGCTCGCCGCCGAAGAGGTGGCCAGCGAGTCCGTTCTGCGCCAGGCAGCTGTCGCCGGCGCGCGCGTCATCCATGCCGAGGTGCAGCTGCGCGCGCCGGTGGCAACAGTCCTGTTCGAAGGGCGGAAGCGGAAGCATCCACCCGGGTTCCTACGCAAGAACATCATCATCGCGTATGACGACGATGAATCGGTCCCCGGAAAGCTTGCGTCCTACTTGGTCACCTGGACAAAGGAAGCGTACTACGGCCGATTCGTTGAATTCGGCACGTCGAATATGGCTGCTCAACCGTTCCTGCGGCCCGGGTTCGAAGCGAAGAAGAGGGCGGCGGCAGCTGCTGTCGACGAGGTCATCCAGAGGAAGGCCAAGGAGCTGATGAGTGGGAACCGCTAACAACGAAACCGTCGTCCGCGTCAGTGCAGACGCCAGCGGCTACAGCGCAAGCCTCGAAGCCGCCAAGCGCAGTGTCGATAATTTCCTGAATGCCCAGGAAGCTGCCGCGCGCCGGACCAAGGCAGCGCAGGACGCGATCGCCGAGGCGGCGAAGAACGGTTCGGACGCCAGCGCGCGCGCCATCAACACGTTCGTGCAGCAGGTCGCCCGCATGTCCGATACGGCCGGCAAGACCCGGTCGCAGTTGCTCGAGCAGAAGGCCGCGCAGTTGGGTGTCACCGAGGCGGTGTCCGATTACCTAAACAAGCTGAAGGAGGTGGAGCGCAGCGCGGCCGGCGGCAGGAAAGTGCAGGAATCGCTGGATGCAGTCGGCGTGTCCGCGCGCCAAACCGCTGCCGCCATGCGCATGGTGCCCGCGCAGATGACGGACATCGTCACGCAGTTGGCTGGCGGACAGAGCCCTCTTCTGGTCCTGACGCAGCAGGGTGGCCAGCTGAAGGACATGTTCGGTGGCATCGGTCCGGCGATCCGAGCAACGGCAACCTATGTCGGCAGCCTGATCAACCCGCTGACGCTGACGGCGGCAGCAGCTGCGGCCCTGGCATACGCCATGTCGCAGGGTTCGAGCGAGTCGAAGGCCTACAACCAGGCGTTGATCATGACCGGCAACTACGCCGGCACGACCTCTGATCAGTTGGCCACTATGGCGGCCACTGTCAGCCGCAGCATCGGGACGCAGGGCAAGGCGGCCGAAGTGCTGGCAGAGATTGCGGCCACGGGCAAGATCGCCGGCGACCAGATGGTTGCTATCGGTGTCGCGGCCGAGGCAATGGAGAAGGCCACCGGGACAGCGGTCAGCAAGACCATCGACCAGTTCGTGTCCCTGGCCGACGAGCCAGTGAAGGCTTCGCTGAAGCTGAACGAGCAGTATCACTACCTGACAGCGGCTGTCTACGACCAGATCGTCGCGTTGGAGGAGCAGGGCAAGAAGGATCAGGCGGCGGCATTGGCCCAGCAGACGTACGCTGAGCAGATGAAGGCACGCGCCGACAAGGTGATTGCGAACCTGGGCTACATGGAGCGCGCGTGGAATGCAGTCACCGGCGCTGCAAAGGGCGCTTGGGACGCCATGCTCGGGCTCGGTCGGGCCGCTACGCTGGATGACATCCGCGGCGCGATCACGCGTACCCAGCAAGAGATTGCAAAGCTGGAAAGCTCTCCCACAGCAAAGGAGGGCGGAAGCAACTTCAATCGTGCGGCCCTGACACGTCTTCGCCAGAACCTCGAACAGCTGCAGGCCCAAGCGAAGACGCTGGAAACGTCGAACGGACAGCAGACCGCCAGCGGGGAGCAGCAGCGCCAGCAGGATGCCATGATTGCGGCCAAGACACGCCTGGATGCGCAGGCTAAGGCAACGCGATCGCGGGCCGAGCAGCGCAAGGACGAGATCGACCAACTGAAGCGGGATGCTGCAACGGTTGGCATGGCCGCCGACGAGTACAACAAGCGCGCCGCTGCGATCGAGGAAAGGTACAAGGACCCGAAGGTCGCCAAGCCGAAGAAGGAAAAGGCGTACCAGGACGACGCGGCAACCCGGTTCCTGCAGCAGCTGCGCGACCAGGACGCCGCCACGCGCACTGCGTTGGAATCGTCGGAGAAGCTGACCGGCGCCGAGAAGCAGCAGGCCGAATTCCTGCAGAAGATCGCCGACCTGAAGGGCAAGGACATCCTGACGGCGGACCAGAAGAGCCTGCTGGCGAATCAGGACGCCATCAAGACCCAGCTCGCGCAGAACGTCGAGCATGAGAAGGCGCTGAAGTACAAGGAAGAGATCGCCAAGCTGGAAGAGCGGTCCGCCGCGGTGAACGCCCAGATCGGCAACTACCAGAAGTCGCAGGCCGAGCAGTACCAGCGCCAGCTCGATGCCATGGGGCGGGGCAGCGACGCGCAGCGTCAGGCCGAGCAGGTCAAGTCGATCTACACCCAGTACCAGAACCTGCAGTTGCAGCTGGAAAAGGCCACGCCAGACGCCGCGCGCGGATCCGAGAAATACCTGAAGGCGCAGCAGGACATCCGGGACGGTCTGCAGCAGTCGTTGGCCGACTATGACACCTACTACGCGACGCTGAAGGAGAAGCAGGCGGACTGGGTCAACGGCGCGACCGAGGCCATGGCCAACTACGCCGATTCGTCGCGCAATGCCATGGCGCAGGCCAGCAGCGCTGCGACGAACGCGTTCAAGCGGATGGAGGACGGCATTGTCGCGTTCGCCACCACGGGCAAGTTCAACTTCGGCGACTTCGCCCAGGCGGTGATTGCGGACCTGATCCGGATTCAGGCTCGCGCGGCGCTGTCGGGCCTGTTCTCGCAATTGGGCGGCCTGATCATGGGGGCGGTCGGCGGCGCGGCCGGGGCTGATACCGGCACGGCTGGGATTTCGAGCACGTCACCGGTCGACATGTCTTCGGTGCAGGGGATCGAACTGCGCGCGGCGGGCGGGCCGGTGAGTGCCGGACAGCCGTACATCGTCGGCGAGGTGGGCCCTGAGCTGTTCGTGCCTCCGGCCTCGGGCAGTATCGTGCCGAACCATGCCCTGGCTGGCGCTGGTGCGGCCGGTGGCGGCGATGTCACTATCGTCCAGCACATCAACGTCGACAGCCGCTCGGATCAAGCGTCGATCGTCCAGGCGATGAAGGCGGCAAAGGACGCGGCCGTGGCCGAGGTGAAATCGAACATGGCCCGCGGTGGCGACCTGAGCCAAATGGCCAGGAGGTAATTGATGGCAACAATCGATTGGCCAGAAAGTCTGGTTCCGGCGAAGGCGACGTGGGGATTGCAGTCCAATACCGAATCCTTCACGTCGCCCCTGAACCGGACGGTTCAAACGGTCGAGCGTCCAGGCGCCCGCTGGAAGGCGAACCTGGAGTTTCCCCCGCTCGACATGATCCAGGCAGGCCGCCTACAGGCATTTCTTGCTTCTCTCGGCGGCATGGCCGGCCGGTTCACGCTGTGGCCACATGGTCGGCCGGGGCAGTCATCCTTTGCGCCGCTGGTGAATGGTGCCATGACGGATTACCGGATTCTCCCCACGAGATCCTGGCCAGCAAGCACGCTCGTGCTCCGGGCTGGTGACTACGTGGCGGTGGGCAGTGAGTTGAAGATGGTGACGGCTGACGTCACGAGCACTGCAGGCGGGCTCGCCAGCGTCCCGGTGGCCCCGCCGTTCCGAAACGCCCCGGCCGACGGCTCGGCGCTGACACTGAACAAGCCGCGCGCCACCATGATGCTGTCGTCCGATGAGTTCGCGATCGCCACTGTCCCTGGACGCATTGCCGAAGCGGTCGTGATCAGTGCAGTAGAGGTGCTGCTATGACGATCCGGCCGATGGACGCGGGCACGGCGGCGGCCGTGATTGCCGGACACGTTCCGTACATCTTCTTCGTGCGTCTCGACTTTTCGCAACCGCTGTGCGTGTGTAGCGCCGCTTACAACGTCTTCTGGTACGGGATCGAGTGGACGGGCCTCGGCAACCTTGGCGGCATGGAGCCGCTGCAGGAGCAGGCCGGGCTCGAAGCGATCGGCGTGCGCCTGACGCTGTCTGGCGTGCCGAGCGAGATGATTGCGCTCACCCTGGGCGAGCAGTATCAGGGCAAGCCATGTCAAATCTGGTTCGCGCCACTCCGAGATGATCTCCGACTGCTGGTGGACCCGGTCCGGCTGTTCTATGGCCGGATGGACACGATGAACGTCGAGGTCGGCGATACGGCGACCATTACGGTGTCCGCTGAATCACGGATGGCCACGTGGGACCGCGCGAGGGTGCGGCGGTACAACAACGAGGACCAACAGAGCCGGTATCCCGGAGACAAGGGCTTCGAGTTCGTGCCGCAGATGGTGGAGAAGAACCTGCAATGGGGACGGTAATGCAGCGCTTGCCTGACTGGCCGACGCGCCTGGCCGCGTTCATCGAAGCCCGCCGCGAGCGGGCTTTTTCATGGGGTGATTCGGATTGCTGCCTCTTCGTCTGTGACGGGATCGAAGCAATGACTGGAACGGACCCCGGCGAGCGTTGGCGGGGGCTGTACCAGTCGGAGCGGGGCGCCCGTCGCGTGCTGCGCGACAACGGCGGCGTTTCTGGCCTAGCCACCCTGATCCTCGGGCAGCCCGTGCAGTCGGCTTTGGCGGGGCGTGGGGATGTGGTGCTGATCGATACGCCAGCGGGCGAGGCGCTCGCATTGTGCGTCGGAAACACGATCGCCGCACAGGGCGGCCCGGGAATCGAGTTCCATCCGAACAACGCGGCAAAGGCCGCATGGAAGGTATAGGAGAGCCAGATGCCAGCAGCAGCTGCAGCCGCAGTCGCCACCGCCATTCTGGCCGCTGGTTCTAGCGTCGCAGTGGCAACCGCTGTGGGGATGCTTGTCTACGCGGTCACGGCGTTTGCGATCTCGTTCGCCATCGGCTCCATCATGGGAGCCATCTTCAAGCCGAAGTCGAACAACGGCTTTGCCGCCGAGGCGCAAGGGCGGGCGCAGGTTGTGCGTTCCAATGTCCAGCCGCGCAACCTGATCTACGGGCGCGCCATGACCTCCGGCCCGCTGGTATTCGCTGAGAGCACTGACGGAAACGGCAAGAGAAACCAGTTCATGCACCTGGTGATCGCGCTGGCCGATCACGAGTGCGATGCGGTCGAGGAGGTGTTCATCGGGGAGTCTCCAGTCGGCCCACTCGACGCGAATGGGTATGCGCTGGCCGCGCCATACAAGAAGATCAAGATGGTGAACCGGCGGTTCTCCGCCGCCCCTTCCGGGCAGACCCTTGTGCTCGCGCCAGGCGAGGCGATCCATCGCATCATCTCGATTACGTCGTCCGGATTGGGGGAAAACTTCGGCGGAGGGCTGAATTACTCGTTTACGCCGGATTCCATGTCGGTGACGGTGACGGACATCGAGGCGAACACGACATTGGTGACGATGGAGTACGAGGCCGAGGTAGGAGACGCGCTGGTGCGGGTGAGGGCCCATCTCGGATCGCCCTATCAGGAAGCCGATCCCGTCATGGTGTCCGAGATCCCGGGCTGGACGTGGGCGCATCGGCTGCGCGGCGTCTGCTTCATCTACGTCCGCCTCCAGTACGACTCAGACGTGTTTCCCAACGGTCTGCCCAATATCAAGGCGATGGTGCGGGGCAAGAAGGTGCTGGACCCGCGCACTGGCCAGACTGCCTGGAGCGACAACTGGGCGCTCTGCGTGAACGATTACCTGCGAGACGAAAGGGGGTTCGGCTGCGCTGACTCAGACATCGACGCGGCCACCATTAACGCCGCGGCGAATCTCTCCGACGAGTATGTCGAGGTCTTCCCCCTGCGGTACCACCAGCGCTATCGCTGCAATGGCGTGGTCATGCTCGACAAGTCGCCGCGCGACAACCTCGCGGAGATGGTGACAGCCGGCGGCGCCACGGTGACCATCACCGGGGGTGTGTTTCGCGTATTCGCGGGTGCCTACGACATCCCGACCGTCACGCTCACGGAAAGCGATCTGCGCGGGCCTGTGAAGGTTCAGGCACGCACGGCAAGAAAGGACCTGTTCAACCGGGTCAAAGGGACGTTCATCAACCCTTCGAACAACTGGCAGCCGAGCGACTTCCCAGCCGTAGAGAATGCGCTGTACGCAACGCAGGACGGGGAGGTGATCGACCGCGACATCGAGCTGCCATTCACCACGGATGTTCTCCAGGCCCAGCGTCTGGCGAAGATCATCCTGGAGCGATCGCGGCAGGGCATCGTGGTCGACTTCCCGGCCAAGCTGACGGCATTCCCCTTGACGGCCTACAGCACGGTCAAGGTGACGCTGGCGAAGTTCGGGTGGAGCAACAAGGTCTTCCGCGTCATGTCGTGGAAGATGTCCGAGGACGGCGGGATCGACCTTGTGCTGAACGAGGAAGCCGCTGCGGTCTACGACTGGAACTACGGCAACGCCACGGTGATCGATCCAGCGCCCGACACCAACCTGCCGAACCCGTTCCTCGTGGAAGCGCTCGGGGCGCTGGTGCTCGACTCTGGCGAAGACCAGCTGGTGCTGAGTGGCAGCGGACAAGTCGTGTCCCGAATTTTGGTGACATGGCCACCGGTGTCCGACGCGCTGGTGGCCGGTACCGGGCAGATAGAACTCGAGTACCGGAAGATTCAGGCCGAGGCCTGGACTCCCTTGGCACCGGTCAGTTCCGGGACGACTGGCGCGTACATCTCGCCGGTGGAGGACGGTGAGGTCTACCTGGTCCGTGGGCGCATCGTGTCGGCTATCGGTGTGAGAAGCAGGGAGTGGACCTACTCGGCGCCGCATATGGTCGTGGGGAAACTGGCCCCGCCGGCGAACCTTACGGGCTTGTCGCTCGCAGCGATCAACGGCTTTGCCAACCTGACTTGGGACGCGTCCGACGAACTGGATGTGCGGGTTGGCGGCCAGGCGCGCATCCGCCACACAACCGATACCGTGCAACCTAGTTGGGGAAGCGCCATCGACATCGGTGGGTACATCTCCGGTGCCGCGAATTCCGCCCAGTTGCCGCTGCTGACCGGCGTGTACTTGGCCAAGTGGATCGATTCGACGGGCCACGAATCGCCGGCAGCGACCTTGGTCATCACCACGGCGCCATCGCTCGATAGCCTCAATGTGGTTGCGGAGATTGCCGAGCAGCCGACATTCGCAGGCGCGAAGACCAACGTCGTGTTCGACCCAGCGCTGAACGGAATAAAGCTGATCGGGAGCGGACTGATCGATGACCAGGGGCTCATCGATGCGAGCGGACTCTGGGACACCCAGGGTCTGATCGACAGCCTTGGGCCGATCGATACGGTCGTCGGCGCCGGCGGTTGGGGGCTGATCGATTCTCTTGGCGGCATCGTCAGCAGCGGCGCCTATCAATTCGCCGGAGCGCTGGACCTTGGTTCTGTCGAGAAGTCGCGCCTGACGGCCACGATCGACGCGGTGTCGTTCGACATAGGAGACACCATCGATGACCGGTTCGAGTTGATCGATTCATGGCAATCCATCGACGGCACCTTGATCAGTGACACCGCCGTCACGCTCTTTGTCCGAACCACCAATGATGACCCGGCCGGTGCACCGACCTGGACGGAATGGCAGCGGTTTTCGGTGGGGGACTACGAGGCTCGCGCCTTCCAGTGGAAGGTGACGCTGGAGAGCGGGTCACCGACGCACAACATCGTCGTGACCGGGCTCTCGGTGTCCGTTGATATGCCTGACCGGCGGGAATCCGGACGCGACATCGTGTCGACCGCCGGCGCCATGCAGATCACCTACGGAAAGCCGTTCCGCGTCAGCCCCAACCTCGGAATCACCGCGCAGAACATGGCCCAAGGGGACTACTTCGTCATCACCGAAAAGCTGCCGTCGGGTTTCAAGATCACCTTCCTCAACTCTGCCAGCACGCCGGTGTCCCGCAAGTTTGACTGGGATGCCGTCGCATACTAATCCGGAGAGAAAAGCATGTCTCAACATGACATGGACGTCGCCAACCAGGCGGGCGCCGCCTTTCGTGCTGATCTGAATGCCGCGCTTCAGGCTATCGCCTCGCAGCAATCGGGATCGACCCAGCCCCCTGCAACCTTCGCCTACCAGCTATGGGCTGACACCAGTGCCGGTGTGCTGCGTATGCGCAACGCTGCCAACAATGCCTGGATAACAGTGGGTGTGCTGGGCGTGGCTAACCTCGGCCATATCTTGCCCGGGACGGTTGCCTATTTTGCCGCCAGTTCCCCACCTGCAGGCTACCTGAAGACAAATGGGGCCGCTGTGTCGCGCTCCACGTATTCCGATCTCTATGCTGCTATCGGCACACTTTTCGGCGCTGGGGATGGATCGAACACCTTCAACGTGCCTGATCTGCGTGGTGAGTTCTTGCGCGGCTGGGACGACGGACGCGGGCTCGACGTTGGCCGTGGCCTTGGCACACTCCAGCAGGAAATGGTGGGTCCGCATACCCACAATACTGTGACGGCAGCATCAGGCGTGACGAGCGGCGCAGAGAGTATCGCGTACATGCCTGGTGACAATAACGGGCGATTCACGGTGATCAGCAATTCCATGCATGGCGTTCAGCCCAACACTGGCACGGAGAACCGGCCACGCAACATCGCGCTGCTGGCCTGCATCAAGTACTGAGGACACTAGTATGGACATCCACAATTACCACCCCAGCACTGGCCAGCATCTTGGCATCGGCTTCGCGGATGAGAACCCGCTCGATCCCGAGAACCCCATTGTGCCTGGCTATGCCACGCCGACGGCTCCGCCCGCCGTGCAACAGGGCAGGGTGGCCGTGTATCGCCAGGCAGATGGCACCCCGCCTCAGAATTGGGGTGACGGTGACTGGACTATCGTGCCGGATTACCGGGCAATTCGGCTGTTTCGCACCTCCGACGGCACGGCGTTCGATCTGGGACAGGAATACAACGGCTTGGGCGACCTTCCGCCGTTCCTGACCGACGAGCCGCGCCCGACCGCCGCCCATGTCTGGCTGAACGACGAATGGGCGCTGGACGAGGCGCTGGAGACGTCGCAGATGATCACGGCAGCCACCGCAAAGCGTGACGCGCTGCTTGCCGAGGCGGACCAGCTGATCGCGCCGCTGATGGACGGTTTCGTGCTGGACGAGCTGTCGACTGAAGAATCTGCCTTGCTGAAGGCCCTGAGCCAGTACCGGAAGGCGCTGCGGGCCGTGACGGGCCAGGCGGGCTTTCCGCGCACCATCAACTGGCCGGTGAAACCGGCGTAGACGCTCGCCGCATTGCTCTCACCGGCCGCCATAGAGCGGCCATTTTTATTGGTGCCACAATGACGACAGCTTTCAAACGCGGACAGACCTTCGCATATGCCGGGCAAGTTCTGGACGGCGGCAATGTCGCAGACTTCACCGGGTGGTCGATCTCATCTCAGCTGCGCACCAGCGGCGCCCGGGAGCTGGTGCAGACGCTTGATGCTTCGTTCGTCGACGCGGCAACCGGGGTTGTGTCGCTCAAAGCCACTGCCGCGCAGACGACCGCATGGCCTGTGGAACTGTTGGTGATGGACATCCGGCTGCAGGACCCCGCCGGGCAGGTCGTCATTTCGGACACCGTGACGATCAACGTGGTGGAGCGCGTGACCTATGCCTGATCTGACGCCCTACAACCTGTCGCTGAAGCTGTTCGACGCGGAAAATGTTCAGCTCGACGTGAGTTTCGCGGCCTTCTTCAAAGGCGATCCGGGAGATGCGGGCTCGGGCGGCGGAGCAGGGGGACAGGGACCAATCGGCCCAACCGGTCCCACGGGCGCGACCGGCGCTACAGGTTCGGCCGGCCCGACAGGGTCCACTGGCGCAAACGGGGCGACCGGCGCCACAGGTCCCACGGGTGCCACCGGTGCTGCCGGGGCAACTGGGGCAACGGGCGTCGCCGGCCCAACCGGGGCTACAGGAGCAACAGGGGCAACTGGGGTCAGTGGCCCGACCGGAGCCACAGGGCCAACTGGGGCCACTGGTGGTGATGGCCAGCCTGGCGCCCAAGGTGCCACGGGACCAGATGGCAATCCCGGCGCCACCGGAGCTACCGGGCCCACTGGGCCGACTGGGCCGACTGGGCCGACGGGCGGCGCAGGCCCAACTGGACCAACCGGTCCTACGGGGAACCCGGGCGAAGCGGGCGCCACGGGCGCGACGGGGGCGACGGGCCCTACCGGTGCCAACGGCAATGCCGGGCCCACCGGCGCCACCGGTAACCCTGGCGCGACGGGTCCGACCGGACCGACGGGCGCCACCGGTCCTGACGGCAACAAGGGCGCGAGCGGCGACGCGGCGCTGGGCTTTGTGTTGCCGAGTCAGATCAATCTGCGGAAGGCGCAGGCGGTCACTGCCAGCACGCTGACGACCACAAACAATGCCGCGCTGACGCGGTTCTGGCCCGCCATCGAAACGGATCGCTCGGTTGCTCAAGGGGCATCGATCATCACCGGCCCGTACTTCACGTACACCCGCGCCGGGGCGCCGTCCGTGAAGGGTACGGCGGATTGGGACCATCTGTTCGTCACGTGGAAGAACGTCAGCTACGGGGCAACGAAGACCAGCAACGGCTACTGCGTGGCCTTCCTGTTCGACGGGGACATGCTGTCGTTCGACGTGCAGGGCATAGGTGGCGGGTCGATCATGTGGCGCGTCGACGATCAGTTCGTGAGCCTGACGCCGACCGCCGTGCCAGGCAACGGCGCCGAGAACTATGCCTTCTTGAACTTCGGCTCGCGGGCCCTGCGCCGCGTGGAACTGTGGGGATCGTCGGCGCCGTTCTCCGGGGTCTACACGAAGCCCACCGACTCGATCGTGCCGGCGCCAATTCGTGGCCCGCGCACACTCTTCATCGGGGATTCGTTCACGGAAGGCGCGGGCGCCAATGGTGGCCTCAACGACTATGTGGCCAACTTCGCCACAGCCCTGAACTGGGACGATGTGTGGGGCTCCGGCGTGGGTGGCACCGGGTATCTGGCGGTCAACGGCTCGTCGCAGAAATACCGCGACCGAATCGCGACAGACGTCATCCCGTTCGCACCGCAGCTGATCTTCATCACCGGTGGGTACAACGATAGTGCCTCAACTGCGGCGGCGATCGCGACCGAGGCTCAGGCCTTGGTGACGGCGTTGAAGACCGCGCTGCCGGCGGCCAAGATCGTGATGGTGGCCCCGTACTGGACCGGCGGGCCTGCCACGATGAGCAAGCTGATCCTCGACCAGACAGCGGCACTGAAGGGCGTTGCCGATGCGAACGGACTCTACTGGATCAGCCTCACCGAGCTGCCGCTTCGGAATGGCGTTGCGCCGATGGCCACCACGCTCGGCGCAGCTGCTGCGGCGAATGCGACCTCCCTGACGGTGAGCGGTCGTGTCGGCGTGAATCAGACCTTCAAGTTCCCCGACGGCACCAAGTTCCAGGTGAAGGCCGTCACGGGCGCCGGTCCGTTCACGGTGACAACAGATGGTCCGATCCAGACTGCGCAAGCGAACGGAGCTGCCATCACCGAAGTCGGCCCGAGCCTGTGGCAGGGGACCGGCGCGGTCGGCGCCACCTCGGGCTGGGGCAACTCCGACCTGATCGTCAGCAGTGACCACGTTCACCCGTCGGCCGCAGGTCACACCCTTATGGGCCAGACGCTCGCCACCCGCGCGATCGACGTGCTCCGCTCGTGAGCGGCGGGCAACCAACTGCATAGCCACCTTCGGGTGGCTTTTTCATTTCTGGAGAGGGCCATGGACAAGCAGACATTCAAGCTGGCCGCCGGCCTGACGCAGGCAATGGCCGATCGCTGGCACGCGCCTGTTCTCGCCACGTGGGCGGAATTCGGTATCAACACGCCGACGCGCCAGGCGGCTTGGCTCGCCCAGATCGGGCACGAGTCAGGCGGCTTCATCTACACGCGCGAGTTGTGGGGGCCGACGCCGGCGCAGCAGCGGTACGAAGGGCGGGCAGACCTTGGCAACACGCAGCCCGGCGACGGGAAGCGGTACATGGGCCGTGGCCTGATCCAGGTCACCGGGCGGGCCAACTACCGCGCGTGCGGTGCGGCGCTGGGGGTCGACCTGGAGGCCTCGCCGGAGCTGCTGCAGGGGGACGTGCTCGCCGCCAGGTCGGCTGGCTGGTTCTGGCAGCGGAAGAACCTGAACGCGCTGGCCGATGCCGGCGACTTCGTAACCCTCACCCGCCGGATTAACGGCGGCACCAACGGCCTGGCCGACCGGCAGCAGCGTTGGGAACGCGCCAAGCGCGCACTGGGAGTCGTGTGATGCAGATCGTCGAGAACTGGAACAAGTTGTGGAAGAGCACCACCGTGCTGCTGTCGGCGCTGCTGGCCATGCTGTCGGCCGCGCAGCTCGTCCTTCCGTCCCTGCAGGCGGTGATGGAGCCGAAGCTGTTCGCCCAGATCACGCTGGCGCTGGCCGTGCTGATCGGCGCGCTGCGCTACGTCGCCCAGCAGTCCATCAAGCCGGACGAGCAGCCGCCGACTGACCAACCGTGATCTGCCACCAGAGCAGCACGAACAACGGAGCCGTGATGGACCTATCTGTGATGACAGTGCCGGGGGGCACGGGCGGGGCGCTGGGCTTCGTGGTGGCCGCGATCGTGGGGGCGCTGTGGTTCATTCGCGGCGCCTGGCGAAAGGACAGGGTCGAAGGTGTCCAGAGCCAGGCCCACATCGACATCATCGCGCGGCTTGAGGCGCAGCTCGACCGGGCCAATGAGCGGGTGACGCTGGCCGAGCAGCGGGCCGACCTGGCCTACAAGGAACGCAACGAGGCGCTCCAGGCTATCGGGAAGCTCGAGGCCAAGATCTCCGCTCTGGAAATGCAGGTGCAGATGATGCGGGAGCGATTCGATGGCAAAGCTACGTGATTGGCTGGCGCGGTACCGGGCGAAGTTCATCCTGGTCGGCCACCGGATGGAAGCGGTGACGGTGCTGATTCTGCTGCTGGGCGGCGGGATGGGCACCGGCTATCTTTTCTGCGTCTGGCAGTACCGCGAGCTGATGGCCCAGCAGCGCGACGACCACCAGGCCGAGATCGCTCGGCTGCAGGAAGCCTACACGCAGACGCTGGCGGCGCTGACGCCCAAGGTCGCTGCCGCAGCCAATGCGTCGGCCCAGGCGGCTGAGGCGTCCGTGGAGGCTGCCAAGTCCGTGAAGCGGGCCGCGCGCCCCGTTCCGCCGCTGGCAGCTGCGCCGCGCCCGCTCACCGAGGCCGAGCGCCTGGACGTGAACCGCGACATCGAGGCGGCAAACCGGAAGGTGAGGGAGGCCCGAAAGTGAGATCCATCCTGCTCTGTCTGGTGCTGGCCGGCTGCGCCGCACCGGAGCCACCGGCCGTGCCGCCGGCGCCGCGCAACTGTCCGATCCTCCCTACCTTGAAGGAGGGGGCAGGGCGGGCCGAAATGCTCGCCCACATTCGCCTGGTCGCGCACCTCTACGGCCGTTGCGCTGGAGGTGGGCCATGATCCCGCTCATTGCCGCCCGGGCCGCGCTGGCCGCCGTACCTTGGCGCGCCATCGGCGCCGGGCTGCTGGCCGTGGCCATCTTCTCCGCCGGCTGGGTGGCCAACGGCTGGCGCAAGGATTCCGAGATCGATCGGATGAAGACGGCCAGCGCCCAGGCCGACCTGGCCGGCGCCAACAAGGCGCTCGATGACCTTGGCAAGGCCAGCGCCACGATCCGGACCAAGGCCGACGAGTTCAACGCCACCCAGACCGAGCTGGGCGCCAAGGTCGATGCCGCCGTGAAGGAATTCCGAAATGCGAAGAAGCCTCTGCCTGTTGGTTGCCGCCCTGACGATTTCCGGGTGCGCAAGCTGTCCGACGCCGTCGACGCGGCCAAGCAAGCCGCCGCCGCTCGATAGCGCTCTAGCCACGCCATGCCGGATTCCGGACGCGCCGGCCGCCGCCGACTATGACGCCTGGCAGGAATGGGTGATGGGGGACCTGCTGAAGGCGCTCGGCGAATGCGCGGCGAAGCACCGGAAGACGGTCGAGGCCTGGCCCCAATAAAAAATGCCACGGCCGCCATGGCCGTGGCTGAACGATTTAGGAAGTAGTGCCGGTCTCCCGGCAGGGCAAAGAATGGCACAGTGAGCCCCGCCCGCGCATCGCCCGAACGGGTGAAATCTAGCGTTTGAAGCGTTCTGGCGGCACCGCGCCTGGCCGCTTAGCCAACCGGCCTCGTGCGGTATGGCCTTTCTCTCGACGCGGAGCATGGGCGAGAGCTGATCCAGCGTCGGCGCGGGCGCGCCGCGCGGCATGTCGGTCAGCCCTTAGCGTCGCGCGGGTCATGACCAAGAGAACTTCGCTCGTGGAGTTGGCCGTTGCGGCTGTGGATCAGCAGTTCGACCTTGTCGGTCTTCGCGCGCTCCCATCCGGCGCGGATCGCTTCCTCCTGCGTCACGTAAAAGGTTCGCCTGCCGCTGCCGGCCGCTTCGACCGCCCAGCCTTCGCCGGCCGGTACGACGTGGATGTCTGCTGCCATGATCGTCTCCTGAAGCGATATGGAAATAGTCTGCGTATGGCCCAAGCCGCTCACTATCCGTAGGCATCTGACATCGACCGCAGAAAAATGCGCGTCGGTCGATGGCGGATCAAAATTTGGGACGAAAAAAAACCACGCAGCATTGTGCGTGGCGGGATGGGAATCGCGGGGTCAATCGCGGTATCTAGTGTCCCCCACCGGAGTGATCTTGTCGTCCCTACGCGAGAGGGGATGCGACGCGCTAAAGGTTAATTTCCTCTGTGACGTTATACCGGGTTCACTTGCTTACCAGTGAACCCGTTTAAGGAAGAGTTCAGGGCTGGCGTTCTCGCCAGCCCATTTTTTTGCACCGCGCCTAAAGCTGATCCTTTCGCGGCAGCGTCTGCCGGATTTTCTCCAGCACCCGCCGGTGCTTGTCCTCAGCCTCTTCCCACGTCTCCGAGTAGAAGCACTTGTTCAGGCCACCGCTGATCTTGGTCCGGAACATGGGCGGCTTGTCATCCTGCAGGCGGGCCCAGCCGGAGAAGTAGGTCCAGACGTCAACCGCGTATTCCGGCAGGCGGTCCATGATCTGCCAGCCTTTGCCCTCTGAGTCTTGCCAGATCGCGTGCTCGGTGTAGTCGTAGCACCGGACGGGGTGACCGGCTTCGTCGAGGGTGTAGTAGCGGTCGTAATCCGGGCGGATCGGGTTCACCGGCAGCCCGCCCGGTGTAACGGGCAATCGGGGCTTGGGACTGAGACGAGGCATGGCTACAAATGTACTGTATGTACGTACAGTATATCTCGTGGGCTCGGACGCCTCGAAAGTGTCCAATAAGTTCGAGATGACCCTTGGGAAACCCGCGTCGCTCTATATAGATAGTGGGCGTATTCTCTTGGACACGATGACGGCGAAACGCCGCCAGCAATGGCTAAGCGGTTCACAGTGTGCCCGCATGGGGTGCAGGTGGTCGGAGGTTCAAATCCTCTCGCCCCGACCAGAATAAAAGCCCGCGTAATCGATTGGTTACGCGGGCTTTGTCTTTTCCGATTCGGCGAATGCGCTGGCGATATTGCCAGTCGGGCAGGTCTGGGTGGGCCACCGCAAAATTTCCTTACATCTCAGACATTGTTCTGCGTCTGTGATGGTCTAGCCTTAACCCCATTCATCGAACTCATGGAATGCCGCACGACGACGCGTGATCGTGCGGTTGCATTTATTACTGATGACCTGGCGTGACGTTTTACTGATCGGTTGTGGTTGGGTAGGTGCCTGCGTGGCCGCGGGGTGGATTCTGACCGCGGCGGTCGGGGTGTTCGGGTGAACCTGCCGGCCCCCTCACTGCGCTTTCGATACCAGCACCGGATCGTTCCGATAGAGGTCCGGGAACATCTTCTTCAGGTTGCCGATCTTCGGCAGGTCGTTGAAGACGATGTACATGTCGCGCGGGTTCCGGGCCAGATAATCCTGGTGGTAGCTCTCGGCGGCATAGAACGGCTTGTTGGGTTCCACGCGCGTCACGATCGGTGACGGCCAGGCCTTGCTGCTGCCCAGCTGTGCAATATAGGCCTCGGCAATCGATTTTTGCTCCGGCGTGAGCGGGAAAATGGCCGAGCGGTATTGCGTGCCGTGGTCCGGCCCCTGGTAGTTCAGTTGCGTCGGATTATGGGCGACCGAGAAAAACACCTGCAGCAGCTTGCCGTAGGTAATTTGTGTGGGGTCGTAACGGATTTCCACCGACTCGGCGTGTCCGGTATTGCCGGCGCCCACTTTCTCGTACTGCGCCGTATTGGCCGAGCCCCCCGCGTAACCGGACGTGACCAGTGTTACGCCACGTACATGCTGGAACACGCCTTGCACGCCCCAGAAGCAGCCGCCCGCTAAGACCGCCGTGGCGGAATGGCTGGTGCCCGGTTTTTCATCGACGGTCGGGGCGGGAACTTTCACTGCGTCCTCGGCCGACAGGGCGGGTATCCGGTAGGTGGTGGCGATGGCCGCGACGAAGGCCAGCCCGATCATCTTGAGCGTGGTAGGGCGGGTCCAGCGTTGCAGCGTGGTGATGGCGGTCATGGTGATGTTCCTTTCCCTGTTGAAATCAGTGTGGATGGCTTGAATCAGTCTTGGTCACGGCCTCAGCCGAACGTGAACGCGTAGGCTTGCACGCCGGGGTCCAGAAACTCGATGGCAAAGGTGCGGTCGCGTATCGCGCCGTCTTGCCGCACAAGCTGGTAAAGGCGTTGGTCGGTGACCGTGCCGGTGCCGTCGGCGGCCACGTCCGTGCCGTGAGAGGCGCCTGGAGCCTGGCCATCGATCGTCACGCGAAAGCGCACCGGCTTGCCGTCGCGGCCCGGGCCCAGCACCAGATGCAGGTCGCGCGCATGGAAGCGGTAGATGATGCGGCCATCGGGCTTCATCAGCGAGGCGTGTTCCTGGCCGACATTCCACTGGCCGGCCAGGCCCCAGTGGTTCAGCGCGGGCTGGACGGGTGCGCTGTAGTCCTTGGTGGCGTCTTCGCGGGCACCGCCGGGCGAGGCGAAGTTCTCGGCCCGCGCGTAGCCGACGTAGGTTTCCGGCGACTGCACGGCGCGGGCGTCGGCAGCCAACTCCACGCCCTTTGCCATGCCCTGGACCGTCCCTTCCGCCGCACCCGCACCGACGGCAGCCATCTTGCCCACATCGCCGTGGCCGGCCTCGGCCAGCAGTTGCCGGATCACGGCTTCAGACTTGTCATACTCGCCTTCGCCGAAATGGTGGAAACGCACGCGTCCCTGGGCGTCGATGAAGTAGTGCGCCGGCCAGTAGTTGTTCTGGAAGGCGCGCCAGATGGCGTAGTTGTTGTCGATCGCGACCGGGTAGGTCACGCCCAGGTCCTTCGCGGCCTTGCGGACGTTGTCGACATTGCGCTCGAACGCGAACTCGGGCGCATGCACGCCGATCACCACCAGCCCCTGGTCGCGATACTTCTCCGCCCATGCCTTCACGTAAGGCAGCGAGCGCAGGCAGTTGATGCACGAATACGTCCAGAAATCGACCAGCACGACCTTGCCACGCAGGGCCTCTGCCGTGAGCGGCGGCGAATTCAGCCACGCCACCGCGCCATCGACACCGGGAAACTTGCCTTCGACCGGCAGATCCGATGCCGGGCCGGCCGCCGCGCGCATCATCATCGACCCACCGGATGCCTCGGGCGTGGCCGACATCGCCATGGTGTTCTGCGCCATCGCCTGGGGCTTGGCCTGCATCATCATCGCGCCGCCAGCGCTGTCGCTGGCGTCCTTGCGGCCCGCGAAGGCATCGACCAGCCGCTGCTCCAGCCCGCCGGTGGCCACCGTGGAAATGCGCGTGAGGATGCCGGTATCGAGCCCGAGCGCGATGGCGCCTACGCCCACGAGCATGGCAGCGCCGATGGCGCGCCGGATCCATTCGCCCGCGCCCAGCGACCGCTTCATGGCGGCGAACACGCGGCCGCCCACCAGCAGCGCCACGGCCAGCGACGTGGCGGCCCCGGCGGCATAGGCGAGCAGCAGCAGGGTGGTGCCAATGCTGGCCCCCTGCAGGGCGGCGCCCGTCAGCACCAGGCCCAGGATCGGGCCCGCGCAGGGCGCCCAGAGCAGGCCGGTGGCGATGCCGAGCAGGAACGACGACGCCGGGCTGGCCGGGCGTCCGTCGGCCTGGGCGAAGTTTGTCAGGCGGCTGCCGGCACGCACCAGCGGCTGGGTCAGCCGTTCGGCCAGGCTCGGCAGCAGCAGTGTCACGCCGAACACGGCCAATAGGGCGATGGCCAGCCAGCGGCCGAGCTCATTGGCCTGCGCCACCCAGCCGCCGCCCACGGCGGCCAGCGTGGCCACGCCGGCGAACGTAATACCCATGCCGGCCAGCAGGGGCAGGCCGCTGCGCACGAACGGCTGGTCGGCCCGCGCGAAGACGAAGGGCAGGACGGGCAGGATGCAGGGGCTCAGGATCGTCAGGACCCCGCCCAGGTAGGCAAGTATCAGCAGCAGCATGGCGTGGTGCTCGTGGTCAGTGGCCAGGGGTGTCGGCCGGTCAAGGTCAGGCGGCCGCTGGCCGGAAGGTCATCGCCACGCCGTTCATGCAGTAGCGCAGGCCGGTGGGCTTGGGGCCGTCATCGAAGACATGGCCCAGGTGACCGCCGCAGCGGCGGCAATGCACGGCGGTGCGAATCATCCCGAACGTCACGTCCTGGGTGGTGCCCACCGCATTGGCCAGCGGGGCCCAGAAGCTGGGCCAGCCAGTACCGCTGTCGAACTTGGTATGCGACGCGAACAGGTCGAGCTGGCAGCCCGCGCAGGCAAACACGCCCTTGCGGTGCTCGTCGTTGAGCGGGCTGCTGAACGGCCGTTCCGTGCCTTCCTGCCGCAGCACGTTGTACTGGGCGGCGGTCAGCTTCTTGCGCCATTCGGCATCGCTCATGGTCACTTCGAACGTGTCGGGGGCTTGCGGGCCAGTGCCGGCGCTGGCCGGGCCAGCCAGCAGGCGCCAGCCGCCCAGGGCGGCCACCGCGGCGGTCAGGGTGCCGCCGGACAGCAGAAAGCGTCGGGTGATGCGCATGGTGGACTCCGTGCTCGGGAAGGGGTGATCGGATGGTAGGCAACGGGGCGTATCGGAGTCCTCGCCGAACCTTAAACAATTCGTGATAACTGCCTCGGGCGGATTTCTGCACAATAGCGACACATTCCCGATTTCCCGATTTCCCGATCTTTCCCGCGCCCCTGCCCACCCGGTACAACATGGAACACCCGAAACGAATCCTGCTGGTCGAAGACGATGCCGGCATTGCCAACGTGCTGGCCATGCATCTGCGCGACGAACGCTACGAGGTCGTCCACAGTGCGGACGGGGCCGAAGGCCTGCGCCTGCTGGAGCAGGGCGGCTGGGACGCGCTGGTGCTGGACCTGATGCTGCCCGGCGTGGACGGGTTGGAAATCTGCCGGCGGGCGCGTGCGATGACGCGCTACACGCCGATCATCATCACCAGCGCGCGGTCCAGCGAGGTGCACCGCATCCTGGGCCTGGAACTGGGCGCCGACGACTACCTGGCCAAGCCGTTCTCGGTGCTGGAACTGGTGGCACGTGTCAAGGCGCTGCTGCGGCGCGTGGAGGCGATGGCCCGCGATGTGCGTGCCGATGCCGGCAGCCTGGAACTGGCGGGCCTGGCCATCGACCCGCTGGCGCGCCAGGCCTCGGTGGACGGCCGGCGGCTCGATCTCACGCCGCGCGAGTTCGACCTGCTGTACTTCTTCGCGCGCCATCCCGACAAGGTGTTCTCGCGCATGGACCTGCTCAACGCGGTCTGGGGCTACCAGCACGAAGGCTACGAACACACCGTGAACACGCATATCAACCGGCTGCGCACCAAGATCGAGGCGGACCCGGCGCGGCCGATGCGCATCCTGACGGTCTGGCGCCGGGGTTACCGTTTTGTGGCCGACCCGGCAGCCGCGCCATTGGGGGAAGAAGGGGAGCCATCGTGAAGCTGTCGCTGACCCAGCGCCTGTCCGCCGTGTTCGCGGCGCTGCTGCTGGCGTGCTGCGGGGCGTCGGCCTGGCTGCAGGTGCGCGCCAACGCGATGCACGAGAAAGAGGTGATCCAGAGCCTGTCGCGCGGCCTGGCCGCCTACATCGCGCGCAATGCCTTGCTGGAGGACCAGAGTGCCATCGCGCCGCAGGCGCTACGCCAGCTGTTCGGTCAGCTCATGGTGGTGAACCCGAGCGTCGAGGTGTATCTGCTGGACGACCAGGGCCATATCCGCGGCCACGATGCGCCCAGCGGCCACCTGATCCGCGATCGGGTAGATCTGGCGCCGGTAAAGAAGCTGATCGACGGCGGCGCGCTGCCGATCCTGGGCGACGACCCGCGCAGCGCGTCCGGGCGCAAGGTGTTCAGCGCCGCGCCGTTGCGACAGGGCGGCTATATCTATGTGGTGCTGATGGGCGAGACGCACGACCGGCTGGCCGCGCGGGCGTCGCAGGATTCGGTGATGCGGACCACACTGTGGTCGATGGCGCTGGTGGCCTCGCTGGGCCTGATCGCCGGCCTGGTGGCGTTTGCGCTGATCACGCGGCCGCTGCGCCGGCTGACCAACGAGATCCGGCAGTTCGATTCCGGCGATGCCTACACCGCCGGCGACCCGCAGGCGACGCCGGCGGAGCCCGTGCCGCGCGACGAGATGGCGGCGCTGGAATCGGCGTTTCGCCAGATGTCGGACCGCATCGACAGCCAGTGGCGAGCGCTCAAGCAGCAGGATCAGGAGCGGCGCGAGATGGTGGCCAATATCTCGCACGACCTGCGCACGCCGCTGACGTCATTGCACGGCTACCTGGAAACCTTATCGGTCAAGGCCGACAGCCTGAGCGCGGACGAACGCCAGCGCTATCTGGCGATTGCGCTGGCGCAGAGCGCCAAGGTCGGCGGACTGGCCCAGGCGCTGTTCGAGCTGGCGCGGCTGGAGCATGGCATGGTGCAGGCCGTGCCCGAGGATTTTTCGATGGTTGACCTGACGCAGGATGTGCTCGAAAAATTTGCCTTGCCCGCCGAGGCCAAGCACTTGCAACTGCGCGCCGGGGTGCCCCCCGCGCTGCCGGCCGTGTCGGCCGACCTGGGCATGATCGAACGGGTGCTGACCAACCTGCTGGACAACGCGATCCGGCACACGCCGGCCGGCGGTACGGTGGAGATCGACCTGGCCAGCCAGGACGGCAGAGTGGCGGTTACCGTCAGCGATACGGGGCCGGGCATTCCGCCGGCGCTGCGCGAGTCGATCTTCCAGCGGCCGTTTCCATCGGGCGGCGCACATCGGGGCGGCGGCCTGGGCTTGCTGATCGTGCAGCGCATGCTGCAGTTGAATGGCAGCCAGGTGAAGCTGGTGGACCGGCAGGGCGGTACGACACTGACGTTTGCGCTGCGGGCGGCGGCGCGCTAGCGGTCATGGCTGGCAGGGGATGTCCGGCAGCCCTTGGCAGGCCTTTCCTTCGTCATGAAAGGGGCATGCTGTGCCCGCCATCCGGCCCCTCCACGATCTGGCCGCCCAGGCGTTCCCTCAGCCAGCCGACGAATGCCGCGATATCGGCGTGAATGCCGTCGCGGATCTGACGTTCGGCTGGCACTGCCATCAGCCCGCCGTCGAACGCCGTGAAGCCATACGGCGCCACCAGCGCGCCCGAATCCAGTTCGCCGCGAATCAGCCGCTGCTCCACCAGCGCCACGCCCAGCCCCGCCAACGCCGCCTGGATGCACAGATGGGTGTGCGGGAACGTCAGCCCGCCATGGGGCGCGATACGCTTGCCCGTCTTTGCTTCCCATTGATCCCATGCGCTCGACGTGAAATCGTGGGTAATCCGCACGCCCGTGGCGATCTGCCTGGCGTGGGCCGGCGTGCAGACCGGGCCGAACAGGACTGGCGCCAGCGGCATCGCGCGCTGCCGGTCGGCGGCCGGGTACGACGATAGATCCCACGCGATCACGACATCGGCGCCTTCGGTGCGCATCTCGCGCGCGGAAGTTATCGACAGCCGGATCCGGATATCGGGCCGGACGCGATAAAAATCCGCCAGTTCCGGCACCAGCCAGCGCATCGCGAACGTCGCGCTGCAGGCCACATGCAGTGTAGGACCGCGCGACTGGTCCAGAACGCGGTCGTAGCCTTGCTCCAGCTGGTCGAACACCGCGCGCACCACATCGTAGAACGCACGGCCATGGTCGTTGAGCCGTACGCCGGTGCCGTCACGGTCGAACAGTTCGACGCCCGCATGCTCCTGCAACAGCCGCAACTGCCGGCTGACCGCGCCATGGGTGCGGCACAGTTCCTCGGCGGCGCGCGTGACGGAACCCGTGCGGGCCGTGGCCTCGAACGCGCGCAGCGTGGACATCGGGGGCAGGGTACGCATGGTCGTTATGTGAGAAAAACTGACGAATTGAAGAAAATAACGCGATATTCGCCGGGCAGGAAGGTGTCTACGATCCATCCATCGATATTTTCTTCACGAAGTTCTCACTGGAGGAGTTGGCATGGCGCGCATCGTGGCGGTGGCGGGACTGGAGGTTCTGGACAGCCGGGGCAACCCGACCGTCGAAGTGGAAGTGATGCTGGACGATGGCGCAAGCGGTCGCGCCATCGTGCCGTCGGGGGCGTCCACCGGCGCGCGTGAGGCGCTGGAACTTCGCGATGGCGATCCGCGCCGTTTTCTGGGGCGGGGCGTGTCGCGGGCCGTGCGGGCGGTCGACACCACCCTGCGCGATGCCCTGTGGGGATGCGACGCCCTGGATCAGGCGCAGGTCGACACGATCATGATCGACGTCGATGGCACGCCCGACAAAAGCCGGCTCGGCGCCAACGCCATGCTCGGCGTGTCACTGGCCGTGGCGCGGGCGGCGGCCGATTCGAGGCGCCAGCCGCTGTTCGCCAGCCTTGGCGGCGATCGCGCCACGCTGTTGCCGCTGCCGTTGATCAACGTGATCAATGGCGGCGCGCATGCCGATAACGCGCTCGATTTTCAGGAATTCATGATTGCCCCGGTGGGCGCGGCCACGTTTGCCGATGCGGTGCGCGGCAGTGCCGAGGTATTCCATACGCTGCGCGGCCTGCTCAAGGCCGAGGGCCACAACACGAACGTGGGCGACGAGGGCGGCTTCGCGCCTGCGCTGCGCACCGCCGAATCGGCACTGGACTTCCTGGTCGAAGCGATTGGGCGCGCTGGATACCGCGCGGGGCAGGACATCGCGCTGGCCCTGGACCCCGCCGCGAGCGAGCTGTACGCGGACGGGCAGTACTGCTATCCAGGCGAAGGCCTCACGCGTTCGCGCGTCGAGCAGGTGGACTATCTAGTCGGACTGGCAGCGCGCTACCCGATCGTGTCGATCGAAGACGGCATGGCCGAGGACGATGCGGAAGGCTGGCAGATGCTGACGCAGCGGCTGGGCCAGCGTTGCCAACTGGTGGGCGACGATGTGTTCTGCACCCATCCCACGCTGCTGCGCGAAGGCGTGGATCGGCATATCGCCAACGCCATTCTGGTCAAGCCCAACCAGATCGGCACCCTCAGCGAAATGCTGGAGACGGTACGCGTGGCCCATGGCCACGGCTATGCCGCGGTGATGTCGCATCGCTCGGGCGAGACCGAGGATGTCACGATTGCCGAACTGGCCGTGGCCACGCGCTGCGGGCAGATCAAGACCGGGTCGTTGTCACGTGCGGATCGTACGGCCAAGTACAACCAGTTGCTGCGCATCGAGCGCATGCTGGGTAGCCGGGCGAGCTATGCGGGCGGCGGGGCCTTGCGGCGCTGATGCCCGGGGATGCCTGGAGACGCCCGCAGCCAGGCCACCTAAAGCAGTGCGAAGCGGGCGGCCTGCGGCCCCACCACCGCCGGCCGGCTGACCGCGTACCGATGATGGTCGCCGCCGGCCTCGAACGACAGGTAGTCGGGCGTCCAGCGCAGGCCGCGCAGGAAACGGGTTTCGAGGCCATCGACAACAATGGCGCCACCCTGCACGGTGACGCTGTCACAAGGCAGGCGCAGCAACTCGGCGTCGTCGCCGAAGTAATGGGCTTCCAGCAGGATCGAAGCGGCTTGGTAGGCGGGCATGGTCGTCGGTGTGGCGGATCGGATACTGTATATACATACAGTAGTATAGCGGCCTTGCCGTGCGGCTGCACGTGCCTGATTCTCAATTTTCGCGCCCGATCCCCGATTCAGAAAAGTCTTGCTTCGGCGACACCACATCGCGCCGGGCGCACATCCATGGCCGCAATCGCTGCCCCATCGCCAGATTGGTATAACCTGAAGTGCAGGAACCTCCGATCTTCCGGCGTCTCTCGACATCGGAGAAACGTCTCGAAGCGGGAGGCTGCGGATGTTGGAAAGGGAAAGCAGGACGTGCTGGTTTGCTGCGGGATTGCTGACGGGGGCCATCACGGCGGGCATATGTGCATGGCTGGGCGTTCAACGCGCGCGACCCGCCAGGTTGCCAGGCGGAACGCCGGGCGGGGCCGATGCCGGTGATGCCGAAGCGCCGGCCGTTGCCGCTGCCGGGCCGGTACCTTCGGTGGCCGCCTCGCACCAGATCGACGGTGGGTCCGACATGTTCGAGTACCGTGGGTTTGTCGTGCATCTGTTCTGGCAGGCCCTGGCGCCGGAGCGTTATCGCGCGTGGTGCGATATCTGGGAAGCCGGGGCCGTGGTGCAGGAAGCAGGCGGTCCGCCGGCCACGTTCCTGACTGCGGCCGAAGCGCGGCTGGCTGCTGGGGCATGGGCACGCCACTGGGTGCAGAACAATGGCTAGGGCAGTCACGCCATCCCGCCGACGTGGGGCGTGAATCATGCGGATGCGCGGTGTGACGCGCGATGGCTGCGTGATACGATGACTCGCTTCATTTGGAGTTCATGATGTTTGTCTGCCAGAACCAGCCTTGCGGCGCGCAGTGGTCGCCCGACGAGGTGGAGATCCGGAACGAAGGGCAGGGCCCGCTGTTTCGCTGCCCGCTATGTGGCGCGCGCAATCACCTGGAGGCCCGTCGAGGGCCGGACGGCGCGCCAGGATACCGCCAGGTTCCTCGCGCTCCCGCCGCCGCGGCGCCGGAGCGTCCGTCCAGGCCGGCGCCTCACCGTGGAAAGCGGCACTGATTGCGCCGCGCAAGCGGGGGGCCTTCCATCGCGATAGCGATGCCTCCTCAAGGCGGCGCGGTCTCGTACCGTTAAGACACCCATGGACATTAGCGATATCTCTCACGATGCCGCCTCCAATGCCGAAATCATTGGATGGTCGGGCGCATCCCCACAGGTCATTGCCAGAGTGCTGAACACCGCGCTGGCCGCGCAGGATCTCTCGGGCTTTGCCGCGCTGCTGTCTGACATCGCACGAGACCGCGGCCTCAAGGGGGCGCGCGGCACGCATCAGTCGATCTACGACATGCCGTATGCGAGCCTGCTGCCGCGTCAGAAGCATATGCTGGCCGATGCGTTCGACCTGTTCCTGCGCCTGGGGCTGGAATTCCGCGCGCGCGGCGACGGGGCGGACGATGATCTGACCGATGATGGCGACGACGCGCCGCCGCTGCGCGACATGGACGACGACGACGTGATCGACGACGACTGAAGCCGCAGCACCGGACCCTTCACTTCATACGACGGTCCATACGACTGTTTGACCACCCCATCTTCCGGCCCGCCAGGTGCGGGCCGTTGCCATTTGCGCTGCGGTCAACGCGTGCACCCGCGTCAGGCACGTTCCAGCAGGCCGATCTCCCTGACCGCCACCGACAGCATCGACAGCGCCGCCGCGCCCGACACGCCCGACGCGCGCTGGTCGGTCAGCATCTGGGCGTAGCGGTCCAGCGCCACCTGGCGGCTGGCGCGCCAGCCATGGATCATTGCCGCCGCATCGTCGCTGTCCCGGGCCTGCGCCAGCACGCTGGTGGTCAGGGCGCGCTTGAGCCGGCCCAGGTCTTCCAGCGTGGTCGTGCGCGCGAGCAGGTCCCAGTGCGTATCGGCCGGCAGCGACAGCGCGCGTTCGCGCAGCCAGCCGAAGTTGAGTTCGGTGTCGAGTGCAAAGTAGACCGCCGCCACCGCGCCCAGGCTGCGTTGGCACGCCCCGGCCACTTCGGCAATGTCGAGCGCGGCGGCAGCGTTGTCGCTGGCCGCCACGCGCAGGGCCAGGTCGTCGTCGACACCCGCCTCGGTCAGCGACAGGGCCGCATCGGCCATGGCCTGCGACGTCTCGGGCGGCAGCAGCACGGCCAGTTGCGGCGTCAGCCACTGCGCGGCCTCCACGAAACGGGTCGCCCCCGGCTCCACGGTGCCACCGCCCCGCAGGTAGCGCACAAACCAAAGCGTCGCGCGTTCCAGCAGCCGGCCCAGCGCGCCGAACATGCGCGCCTGGATGGCATCGTCCACGCGGTTGTCCAGTGCGTCGATGCGTTGCCACAGCCCGGTCAGCCCGAATACGTCGCGTGCCAGCATGCAGGCGCGCACGATGTCGGCGGGCCGGGCGTCGGTTTCTTCCATCAGCCGATGGACGAAGGTGGCGCCGATGCGGTTCACCAGCATGTTGGTCAGGTGCGTGGCCAGGATCTCGCGCCGCAACGGGTGCCGCTGCATGGCCGCCGCATGCTGCTGCTGCAGCGGCTTGGGGAAGTAGTCGATCAGCAGGCCCGCCACCAGTGGGTCTTCGGGCAGGTCGGACACCAGCAGTTCGTCGTAGAGCCACATCTTGCTGTAGGCCAGCAGCACCGCGCGCTCGGGCGATGTCAGGCCCTGGCCCAGCGACTTGCGTTCGGCGATGTCGGTGTCGGACGGCAGGAATTCCAGCGGACGGTTGAGGCGGCCTGCGCGCTCCAGCCAGCGGATCAGCCGGCCCTCGGCATCGACCAGCGTCGGCGCCTCGCGACCCGCCACCGACAGCGCCTGGGTCTGGTAGTAGTTGTCCTCCAGCACCAGCCGGCCCACCTCGTCGGTCATCTCGGCCAGCAGCTTGTTGCGCTGCTTCCCGGTCATCTCGCCATCGGCCACCACCAGGCCGAGCAGGATCTTGATGTTGACCTCGTGGTCGGAGCAATCGACGCCGGCCGAGTTGTCGATGGCATCGGTATTGATGCGGCCGCCATTGCGCGCGAACTCGATGCGGCCCAGTTGCGTGAAGCCCAGGTTGCCGCCTTCGCCCACCACCTTGCAGCGCAGCTCGTTGCCATTCACGCGGATCGCGTCGTTGGACCGGTCGCCGGCCTGCAGGTGCGTCTCGGTGCTGGCCTTGACGTAGGTGCCGATGCCGCCGTTGTAGAGCAGGTCCACCGGCGCGGTCAGGATGGCGTGCATCAGTTCGTTTGGCGACAGCGCCGACGCCTGGATGCCCAGCGCGGCCTGCACCTGCGGCGACAGCGCAATCGTCTTGGCTGTGCGCGGGAACACGCCGCCGCCGGCCGATATCAGCGCCGTGTCGTAGTCGGCCCAGCTGGAGCGGGGCAGGTCGAACAGGCGCTGGCGCTCGGCCAGGGCCTTCGCGCAATCGGGGTCCGGGTCCAGGAAGATATGCCGATGGTCGAACGCGGCCAGCAGCTTGATATGGGGCGACAGCAGCATGCCATTGCCGAACACGTCGCCGGACATATCGCCCACGCCCACCACGGTGAACGGCGTGCTCTGGATATCGACGCCCATTTCGCGGAAGTGCCGCTTGACGCTTTCCCACGCGCCGCGTGCCGTGATGCCCATCTTCTTGTGGTCATAGCCCACCGAGCCGCCCGACGCGAAGGCGTCGTCGAGCCAGAAGCCGTATTCGGCCGAAATGGCGTTGGCATAGTCCGAGAACGTGGCCGTGCCCTTGTCGGCCGCCACCACCAGGTAGGGGTCGTTCTCGTCGTGGCGCACCACGTCGGGCGGGGGCACCAGCTGGCCCGATACCAGGTTGTCGGTCAGGTCCAGCAGGCCGCGCAGGAAGGTCTGGTAGCAGGCCACGCCTTCGGCCAGGAAGGCATCGCGATCTGTGGCCGGCGGCGGGCGCTTGACCACGAAGCCGCCCTTGGAGCCCACGGGCACGATCACGGTGTTCTTGACCATCTGGGCCTTCATCAGGCCCAGCACCTCGGTACGGAAGTCCTCGCGGCGGTCTGACCAGCGCAGGCCGCCGCGTGCCACACGCCCGCCGCGCAGGTGCACGCCTTCGACGCGCGGCGAGTAGACCCAGATCTCGAACATCGGGCGCGGCTCGGGCAGGCCCTGCACCAGCGCCGGATTGAACTTGAACGACACGTACGGGCGCGGCTGCCCGTCCGTGCCGCGATGGAAATAGTTGGTGCGCACCGTGGCGTCGATCAGGTTCAGGAACAGCCGCAGGATGCGGTCCTCGTCCAGGTTGGGCACCTGGTCGAGCGCGGCATCGATTTCGGCCAGCCACTTGCGGGTGCGCGGGTCGTCGGTCTTTTCGGCATGATCGGGGGCGGGTGCGGCCGCCGTGGCCGGGTCGAAGCGCGCCAGGAACAGCGACACCAGCATCGACGCGATGTTGGGATTGGCCGTCAGCGCGCGTTCGATATACGCATTGCTGAACGTGGAGCCCACCTGGCGCAGGTACTTGGTGTAGGCGCGCAGGATGGTCACGTCGCGCGCGGCCAGGCCCGCGCGCAGCACCAGCCGGTTGAAGTCGTCGTTCTCGATCTCGCCATTCCAGGCGCGCGCGAAGGCATCCTCGAACAGCGGCTTGATCTTCTCGATATCGATGTCCAGCGGCTTGCCGTCGGGGTCGGCCACGATTTCCAGTCCGAAGTCGTGAATCCACACCGGCTCGCAGCCGTCGGGCTCGATCAGGTAGGGCCGCTCTTCGTCCACGCGCACGCCCAGGTGTTCCAGCATCGGCAGGCTCAGCGACAGCGCGATGGGTTCGCCGGCGCGGTACACCTTGAAGCGGAACACGCCCGATGGGGCCTCGATCGGCCGGTACAGGTTCATCGCCAGCTTGCTGGGATGCTGGCGCGCGTGTTCCATCAGCTCGATATCGCGCACGGCGGTGCGGGCGGCGTAGTCCTCGCGAAAGCCGGCCGGGAACGAGTCGCCGTAGCGGCGCAGCAGCCGGTTGCCCTGTTCCTCGCCGCGGCTGTCGTGCAGCGCCTGGGCCAGATCGTCCTGCCAGCGGCGCGTGGCCTGCACGATCTTTTCTTCGAGCTCGCGCGTGTCCACCTCGGGCATCGTGCCCGGTTGGCCGCGTACCGTCAGCTGGATGCGCGCCAGCGGCGATTCCGACAGCTGCGGCGTGAACTCGCAACTGGTGCCGTTGAACGACTGCACCAGCAGCTTCTGGATGCGCTGGCGCAGGTCGGTGTTGTACTTGTCGCGCGGCACGAAGACCAGGCACGAGATAAAGCGGTCGAAGCGGTCGCGCCGCACGAACAGCCGCGTGCGCTGGTGTTCCTGCAGGCGCAGGATGCCCAGCGTGATGTCGAACAGCTCGTCCTCGTCGGCCTGGAACAGTTCGTCGCGCGGATACTGCTCCAGGATCGTCACCAGCGACTTGTACAGGTGGCCCTTGGTCAGGAAGCCGGCCCGCTGCAGGATATTGGCGCACTTGCGGCGCACCAGCGGAATCTCGCTGGTACTGACCATGTAGGCCGTGGACGTGTACAGGCCCACGTAGCGGCGCTCGCCGAACAGGTTGCCCTTGGCGTCGAGCAGCTTCACGCCCACGTAGTCGAGATAACCGGGCCGATGCACGGTGGATCGCGAGTTGGCCTTGGTGATGAAGATCGGCGATGCGCCTTCGATGATGGCGCGTGCGGCGGGCGGCAGGGGGGTGACATCGTCCGTGCCCGGGTCGCGCAGCGCCTCGCGCAGGATGCCCGCGCCCGAGCCCGCCACACCGCGCAGGAAGTACTGGCCGTCGCGCGACACCAGTTCATAGTCGCGCTGGCCCAGGAACGTGAAATGGTCGTCGAGCATCCATTCCAGGAACGCCCGCGCTTCGGCCGACTCCGGCGTGCCCGCATCGGCCGCGTGGGCCATGCCGGCCACGGTTTCCTCGGCGATCTGGCGCATGCGCGGCCAGTCTTCCACAGCCGCGCGCACATCGCCAAGCGCGGCGCCGATGCCCACGCGCAGCGCGTCGATCCGGGTGGCCTCGCCGGTCCGGTCCACTTCGAAATGGATGAACGATTCGAGCCGGCAGCGATCGGTGCTGGCTTCGGTGCCGCCCAGGCCGATGCTCTCGATCGCGCCGCGTGCGTCGCGGCAGACGCGGAATACCGGGTGGATGGCCGAATGCAGGGTCAGGCCGTGACGGTTGATCTCCATCGTCACCGAGTCCACCAGGAACGGCATGTCGTCGTTCACGATCTCGATGATCGTATGGTCGGAATGCCAGCCGTGCTCTTCCAGGTTGGGGTTGTACACGCGCAGCCGCGCGGCCCCCGGGACGAATTTCTGGGCCGTCTGCCAGTGCGCCATCACGGCGCCGTACAGATCCGCCACGTCGCGCGCCAGCAGGTCTTCGGCATCGGCCAGGTCGTAGTAATGCCGGAACAATGGCTCGACGATGGCAAACGTGGCGGCGGGCAGGCGTTCACGCGCGAATGCAACCAGATCATCGAGCAGTTGCGCAACCTTTTCTTCGTTCTCGGGGGGCATGGCCTCTCCTCGCTGTTCTCGGTGGTGTGCCGGTGCATGCTCACACTGTAGGAAAGATTTACGAGGCCGGGGCGACAAAACGACGACGCCCCGCAGGGCGGGGCGTCAGGGTTGCGACCGGTGGGCGCAGGGCCGAAGCCCCGGCGCGGGTCAGGCGGCCAGCGCGTGTTGTGCGGCGCGGCTGGCGTGCTCGGCGACCACCAGCGATAACTCGGCGGTGTTGCGGGCGGTCTGGCGGCTGTGGCGTTCGGCGTGATGGTCCAGCGTGGCGGTCATGCGATGCAGCAGACTGGTCAACGCGGTGCGTTCCGCCGGCGCCAGATGCGAGATCGAGACGGAATGCAGCGCACGCACGGCCAGCGCCGCGCGCTCCAGGCGCGAACAGGCTTCGAATGCGATCTGCGGCGTGCCGTCGCCCGGAAACTCCAGCCAGCCATCGGCATGGAGTTCGCGCAACAGCCGCTCGGTCTGGGGCACGTCAAGGAAGATCGCGCCCTGGCAAGGTTGGCCGCGGGTAAATTCGCCGGCACGGATGGCGCGCAGCAGCAGCCATTTCGGATAGGACAGCCCGGAGACGCTCAGCGTCTGTTCCAGGGCGCTTTGCCACGCGGTGACGGCGTCGACAAGCGAGAGCACGACAGGCTCGTGAACTTCGAGTGCTTTTGGCTGCATTTGCTCAGGTCTCCCATAACAGGGTTTTATTGCCGCCTGGACACTTCTTGGGCCGGTGCTTGGCCGGCCCGGACGGCTGGCGCCTGCCTCTCGTTCGGGCCGGTCGCTCTTCATTGAAAATCGGTAGGGAGGAACACTATCAGCAATGTTGGGACATTTGCGTGACAGCTCGGGTATGTCCTAGTCAGTCTTTTGGCTGAGGCCTGGCTGAGGCGGCTTCGTTGTCGCTTGACGCTGCAGGGCAGACCGGGCGTCTGACGTCTGATGTGCAGGCAGGGACGTGCGATCCTATGCAAATGAAAAAGCCCCTGCGAGTGGCAGGGGCCTTGTGGCGGTGACAGCGGGGTGCGCCCGCCCAGCCGCCGACCATCTTGCTGAGGTTTTACGGCTTCTTGGCGCCGTCGGTGTACGGATCGGCCTTGCCGGACTTTGCGCCATCCAGGTACGGATCGGGCTTGCCGCTCTTCGCACCGTCCAGGTACGGGTCCGGCTTGCCGGACTTGGCGCCGTCGGTGTACGGGTCGGCCTTCTTGTTCGGGGCCAGGTCGGCGCGCGTCGATTTCTTGGCGCCATCGGTGTACGGATCGAACTTGCCGGACTTGGCCGGATTCTGGTTCGGATTCGCCTTGTTCTTGGTGTGGCTGCCGCTGTAGAGATCGCCGCCATCCGTGTAGTTCTTCTGGGCGTGGGCCAGCTGCACGGCGCCCAGGGCGGTCAGGGCGGCAACGATCAGCGTCGGTACGGTCTTCTTCAGCATCATTATCCTCTCGAGTGAGGGCCGGTCGGTGCGGCCGGCCAAAAACAGAAATTTGTAGAAAATGCCTGTATCGATAATCACACTGTACCGCTATTTGTGACGGCCTGCCGCCAGAGACGTAGTAACAACGCTCGGGCGACGGGCACGTCACGTGGCTGTCAAGCCTTCATCCCGCTGTCATTCGAGCGTGATGTTCTGGTCGGTCGCAATCTTCTTGCGCAGTTCCAGTTCGCGCTTGATCTGCGCGGCATATTGCTGCTGCGTATTGCCGTCGGGATAGGCGCCGGCGTCGTGCAGGCGCTTCTTCACGTTCGGGTCCTGCAGTGCCTTGACCGCGGCATCGTGCACCTTGGTCAGGATCGCGGCCGGCGTGCCTGCCGGTGCCACCAGGCCGTACCAGGCCATGTTGTTCATGTCCTTCATGCCTTCCTCGGCGAAGGTCGGCACGTTGGGCAGACCTTCCACGCGCTTGGGCGCGGCCACGGCCAGCGCACGCAGCTTGTCGCTCTGGATGAACGGCATCGACGACGGCAGGTTGTCGAACTGCGCATTCACCTGGCCGGCCAGCGTGTCATTCAGTGCCGGACCCGATCCGCGATAGGGGATGTGGACCATGTCGGTCTTGGTGATGTACTTGAACAGTTCGCCGTCCAGATGCGAGATGCTGCCCTTGCCGGCCGACGCATAGCTGTACTTGCCCGGGTTCGACTTGAGCAGGGCGACGAATTCCTTGAGGTTCTTCGCCGGCACCTTCGGGTTCACCGTCAGCACGTTCGGCACGTTGACGAGGTTCGTGATCGGTGCGAAATCCTTGATCGGATCGTAGGGGTTCTTGGCGTTCGTGGCCGGGTTGGTGGCCATCGTGCTGACGGTGGCAATGCCCAGCGTGTAGCCGTCCGGTGCGGACTTGGCCAGCGCGTCGGCACCAATCGCGCCGCCGCCGCCGCCACGGTTCTCCACCACCACCGGCTGACCCAGTTCGCGGCCCAGCGCGTCGGACACGGCGCGGCCAACGATATCGGTGGTGCCGCCTGCCGCGAACGGCACGATCAGGCGAATCGGCTTGGTCGGATACGACTGCGCCTGTGCGGCGGTTGCGACCAGACCCAATGCGGCGAGGGCGCCCGCAGCGCCCACTTTCAGAACAGCTTTCAAGAGATGCCTCCCAACATATTGCTTGTATTGCCCGGCTACGGACTCGGGTTCCGCAATACGGAACTGCGTTCCGTGATATGCGGCGAAGAGCATTCAACCGCGAAAGGCGAGGCGTGGGATATAGGGGGGAACCCGTGGAGATCAGACCACCGGGGGCTGGTACGGGAGCGGACGTGCGCGGTTCTGGCCGGGAAGCGGCGGGCCGGCAAAGTATGGGCCGGCAAAGTATGGGCCGGCAAAGTATGGGCCGGCAAAGTACGGGCCAGGAATGCAAAAAGCCCGAAGCGGACAGCTTCGGGCTTTTCTGGAATTCGCTGGTGGGGCGTGAGTGACTCGAACACTCGACCTACGGATTAAGAGTCCGCTGCTCTACCAACTGAGCTAACGCCCCAACGAAGAAAAAGATTGTAGCAAGGGGTTTTGTATCGCGCAAGCCCCTTTCAAGAGTTTTTTGAAGAAATTGCTGCGCCTTACAATGCGCAGATTCCTGAGCCGACCCTTATCCGTCCTTCGCCCATGCATGCACGCGTTCTCCGCTATCTCGACGAGGTTGTTCGCCGTGGTTCGATCCGGCGCGCAGCGGAAAGCCTGCACGTGGCACCCACGGCGATCAATCGCCAGATCCTTGAACTCGAAGCCGAGCTTGGCGCGCCGCTGTTCGACCGCATCCACAAGCGGTTGCATCTGACGCCGCTGGGTGAGGCCGTGCTGGCGCATGTCCGGCAGACGCTGCGCGAACACGAGGCGCTGCAGGCGCGCGTGGCGGAGATCAAGGGGGCGCGGCGCGGCATGGTGACTGTTGCCACCACATCGGGGCTCGCCGGGGCGCTGATGCCGTCGCTGGTGCATGACTTCCGACAGCATCAGCCGGGCATCGTCGTGCGCGTGGCCGACCTGCCGGTCAGCGGCATCGTCACGGCGGTGGAGCAAGGCGATGCCGACCTGGGGCTTGGTTACGACCTGCCGGAAGTGGCGGCGTTTCGCGTGGTGGCCAGTCGCGACTGGTCGATCGGCGCCGTGGTGGCGCCCGGCCATCCGCTGGCAGCCCAGACTTCGGCCACGCTGGCCGAATGCGCCGGGTACCCGCTGATTCTGCCGGCGCCGTCGCTGTCCATCCGCGCGCTCGTCGACGATGCCTTTGCCCGCCAGTCGGTCGAGTTGACGCCGGTGGTGGAATCCACCTCGGTGGTGCTGATCCAGCGCCTGGTGGCGACGGGCGCCGGGGTGGCGCTGCTGAATCCGCTCGATGTGATGGAGGAGCGGGCGCGCGGCGCGGTGGTGTTCGTGCCGCTGCGCGATAGCGGCCTGCAGCGCCAGACGCTGCGGCTCGTGGTGCGTGGCCGCAGTCCGCTGTCGCCCGCCGCGGGCTTGATGGCCGCCGCCATGGGCGAGACGCTGGCCGGCCTGTTCCGATAATCCGTCAGGTAGCCGTCTGTCCACAAATTGTGGACACCCCGCGCGAAATTCTGTGCTTGGGGTGGCGTGCCGGCGATGCGTAGACTCCGGGCATCGCCAATCCGGATACACGACTGCCATGACCCTGATCCTCCAGCACGCCGACGTACTGGTCACCATGGACGCCCAGCGTCGCGAGATCGCTGACGGCGCCCTGGTGGCCAACGGCCCCGCCATCGAATGGGTGGGCGCCACCGCGGATCTGCCCGAGACCTATCGCCGCATGATCGACGACGGCAGTGCCGAAGTGGTGAACATGCGCGGCCATGTGGTGATGCCCGGCCTGGTCAACACGCACCATCACATGTACCAGAGCCTGACGCGCGCCGTGCCGGCGGCGCAGGACGCCGAGCTGTTTGGCTGGCTGACTAACCTGTACATGATCTGGTCGCACCTGACGCCCGAGATGATCCGCGTGTCGACGCAGACGGCGATGGCCGAGCTGATGCTGTCCGGTTGCACGACCACGAGCGACCACCTGTACCTGTATCCGAACGGCGCGAAGCTCGACGATTCGATCGACGCGGCGCGGCAGATCGGCATGCGCTTTCACGCGGCGCGCGGCTCGATGAGCGTGGGCCGCAGCCAGGGCGGCCTGCCGCCCGACGTGGTGGTCGAGCGCGAGGCCGACATCCTGCGCGACAGCCAGCGGCTGGTGGAGCAGTACCACGATGCCTCGCGCCACGCCATGCTGCGCGTGGTGCTGGCGCCGTGCTCGCCGTTCTCGGTATCGCGCGACCTGATGCGCGAATCGGCCACGATGGCGCGCCACTATGGCGTGTCGCTGCACACGCACCTGGCCGAGAACGACAACGACATCGCCTACTCGCGCGAGACGTTCGGCATGACGCCGGCGCAATACGCCGAGGACCTGGGCTGGGTGGGGCGCGATGTCTGGCACGCGCACTGCGTGAAGCTCGATGACGAGGGCGTGGCGCTGTTTGCGCGCACCGGCACGGGCGTGGCGCATTGCCCGTGCTCGAACATGCGGCTGGCGTCGGGCATCGCGCCCATTCGGCGCATGCGCGATGCGGGCGTGCCGGTGGGGCTGGGGGTCGATGGCAGCGCGTCGAACGACGGCGCGCACATGCTGGGCGAGGCGCGCCAGGCCATGCTGCTGCAGCGCGTAGGGTTCGGTCCCGCCGCCATGAGTGCCCGCGAGGCGCTGGAGATTGCCACGCTCGGCGGTGCCCGGGTGCTGAATCGCGACGATATCGGCGCGCTGGTGCCGGGCATGTCGGCCGACATCGTGTCGTTCGACATGTCCGCCGTGGGCTTTGCCGGCGGTGGCCACGACCCGGTGGCGGCACTGGTGTTCTGCACGCCGGCCAATGTGTCGACCAGCATCATCAACGGCCGTGTGGTGGTGCGCGACGGCCAGTTGCGCACGGTGGACCTGCCGGACGTGCTGGCCGACCATCGCCGGCTTGCGCGCGCCCTGTTCGAGAGTGCCAGGGTCTGATAGGGCAGGGTGGGGCGCTTTGATGAGCGGACCGCATGAGCGGTCCGGCTTTACGTGGCGGCATCGCCGGAAAGCGCATCGCCAGAAAGCAAAAGGCCGGAAGCATTGCTGCTTCCGGCCTTTCTTGTGTCTGGTGGGGCGTGAGTGACTCGAACACTCGACCTACGGATTAAGAGTCCGCTGCTCTACCAACTGAGCTAACGCCCCGACGAAGACCGAGATTCTAGCAGCATTTTCAGCTTTGTCAAACGCTAAATGCGTGCCGGGAATAAATCGGTCCGGCGGCCCGCAGCATGCGCGCTGCAAGCTGCCGCGTGACCGGACCGGTCGGCTGACCTGACCGGTCGGCACATCGCACCGACACATACGCATGGCATGCTGCGCGGTTGCGGTGGCGGCGTCACGAGGCGAAACATTCGACAAGTGACGGAACTTGCCGTACCCGCCGCCGGTCACTGGGACGAATCCTATTCTGCTGATGGCGTGCAGGGGATCGAAGACGATTTCCGCAAAGCCATGTTAGGATTCTTTTCCACTTGCATATGGAGGGCTGTGATGATGGAAATCAAATTCCAGGAGCAAGACCGCTACGACATCAACAACGAGGGTTTGCTGTTCCACGCGCTTGTCGATGGTGAGCAAGTGACATGCGTGGTAACACGCGAAGCACTCTGGGAAGGCTTCAGCGCCGACCAGGTGCTGTCGCTGGAAGAGGCGTTCCGCGCCGGTCGTGACACGATCGAACGCGCGGCCGTGGTACTGATCGAGCAGGGTGTTCCCCAGCCGGTCGTGGTCAAGCGGGCACACGTGGCGCCGGTCTGAAAGCCGGCCGACGGTAGCAACCCTCCGCCCGCCGGCTTCGGCCCTGCTTCACCGCAGGCCGGCCGGCGCGCCAGACGCCAGAAGTTCAGGGCGCCTTTCGAGAAATTCTCAGCAGTTTTTTCAAAGTCTGGTTGTCTGCATGCCACTCAGGCAGGGTCCGTCGTGTCCAGTGTTGCGCCATGCCGTGGCGCGGCCTGAACTGTGGTGTCCTGTTCCTGCGGGTTTGCTGGGCCACCGGGCCGCTGTGCGCATTCCTCGAAGATGCGCGCCTGGCATTGCGCGCAGATTTCGGGCGATAGCCGCGCGATGATCGTGTGAAGTGCCTGCCGCTTGGTCGGGAAAATATGGTCGCTGCCCAGCTTGGCGGTGAATCCGGTCTGCTTCCACGTTTCCAGCACCTGCGTACGCGGGCGATGGAAGTAAAGGTCGCCACCGGCCGCGCGCCGTTCGCTCAGTTCGGCTTCCCACATCTCGGCGCCAGCCAGGTCGATGAAGTTCATGCTCTTCGTCATCGCCAGCAGATGCTTCTGGTCGGCATCGACCGTACGCAGCCAGTGCAGGCGATCCGTCACGTATTGCACCGCGCCGAAGTAGATCGCGCCTTCCATGCGCAGCAGCTTCAGCTGCGGGCATTCGGGCTGCGGGCGTCGCAGTTCGTCCAGCGGCGTGAAGCGCCGGCCCGGGTCGTCGGCGTCAGGCACGAGGCTGCGTACGGCGGGGCGCGACGTGCGATAGAGATAGGCCACCAGCGACAGCATCGTACCTAGCAATACGGCCATTTCCAGCCGGATCACCAGCGTGGCGGCGAACGTGCCCACCGCGATGGCGAATTCCGTGCGGGAAAGCTGTGCGATGCGGCGCATTCGCTGGAAATCGAACAGGCCCCAGGCCACCAGCATCAGCATGGCCGCGATGGCGGCCAGCGGAATTTGGGCCAGCAACGGGGCGCTGACGGTGACCAGCACCACGAGCAGCAGGGCCGAAAAAACGCTGGCGAGCGGCGTCTGGGCACCGGCTTCGAAGTTCGGCATCGAACGGTTCAGCGATCCGCACGAGATATAGCCCGAAAACAGCCCGCCAGCGATGTTCGACAGACCCTGGCCGATAAATTCGCGGTTGGCGTCGATGTGCTGCCCCGACCGCAGCGCCACGGCCTTGGCGATCGAGATCGACTGCCCCAGCGCCACAATGGTCAGCGCGGCGGCGATGCCGAGCAGGTCGGGCACCGTGCGCCAGTTGATGTCGGGCACATGGAACGGTGGAATGGCCGATGGAATCGGTCCCACCACGTTCACCTGCCGGGCGCCGCCCCAGCCGCTATGGTTCAGCATCATCGCGACGCTGTAGCCGGCCAGCAGGCCCAGCAGCATGAACGGCAGCCGCCGCGACACCCGCTTGAGGGCGATGGTGACCAGCAGCGTCACCGCGCCGACGATCAGCGCGCTGCCATTGACGGTGTCGAGGTTCTCGAACAGAAAACGCACCACGCCGAACGCGCTGGTGCCCGTGGGCACTGCCAGCCCGAACAGGTCCTTGAGCGCGTAAAGGCCGATCAGCGTGGCCGCACCGCAGGTGAAGCCGAGCAATACCGACGGCGAAATGAAGTTGGCCAGCGAGCCCAGCCGCAGCGCCCCGACCGCCAGTTGCAGCAGGCCCACCAGTATCGTCACGGCAAGGGCCAGCGCAATATAGGCCGGGCTGCCCGCGAAGGCCACCGGGCTGAGCATGGCGAATAGCGCCAGCGAATTGGCATTGGTCGGCCCGGACATCACATGCCAGCTCGACCCGAACAGTGCGGCCACGATGCACGGAATCACGGCCGTGTAGATGCCGTATTGCGGCGGCAGCCCGGCCAGCGTGGCAAAGGCCACGCCCTGCGGCAAGACCAGCACCGCGCCGAGCAGGCCGGCGATGACGTCGGCGCGCAGCGTCAGCGGAGTGACGCGTCGCAGCCAGGGAAACCAGCGTTGCAGCGGCGGGGTGTTGGCGCGGGCGGTGGCGCTCATTGGCTCAGTCGAGCTTGAGCGAGGCCACGACCGGCGTGTGGTCCGACGGCTGGTCCCAGCGGCGCGGTTCCTTGTCGATCAGGCAGGTCGTGCAGTGCGGCGCCAGGCCCGGCGACAGCAGGATGTGGTCGATGCGCAGGCCTGCGTTGCGGCGGAAGCCCATCATGCGGTAGTCCCACCACGAGAACATCTTGTCGGGCTGCTCGAACATGCGGAACGAATCGACCAGGCCCATCGCAATCAGCGCCTTGAACGCATCGCGTTCTTGCGGGGACACCAGGTTCTGGCCTTCCCATTTGGCCGGGTCGTGCACGTCGCGGTCTTCCGGGGCGATATTGAAATCGCCCAGCAGCGCCAGCTTCGGATACTTGATCATTTCGGCGCGCAGCCAGTCGGTCATGGCGCGCAGCCAGTCGAGCTTGTAGACAAACTTGTCGGAATCCAGCGCCTGGCCGTTCGGGAAGTACGCGCTGATCAGCCGCACGTCGCCGTAGGTGCCGGCCACCACGCGCTGCTGGGCGTCTTCATAGCCGGGGATGTTACGCACGACGTCGGTCGGCGCCGGCATCGCGCCGTCACGCGCCACGATCGCCACACCGTTGTACGTCTTCTGGCCCGTGAAGATGCTGTGGAAGCCGGCCGCCTCCAGCTCGGCCAGCGGATACTTGTCGTCTGGCAGCTTCAGTTCCTGCAGGCACAGCGCGTCGATGGGGGTGCCCGCGGCGTCCTGCGCCGCCAGCCATTGCAGCACCTGGGGCAGGCGGACCTTCAGGGAGTTGACGTTCCAGCTGGCGATTCTCATATGTCGTTATTCTTCGGGATTGGCACTTTCGCCAAAAAGGTTGCGGCTGCCGCCCAGCAGATCGCGCTGGTCGAGGATTTCGAACGCGATGTCGGGATGGGCTTCCATGCTGCGCCGGATGGCGGCGGGAATCGCCTGCCGGGTCTTGCGGCACAGGCCGGGCTGGTCGGCCAGTTCGATGCGGAAGCCGCGCGTGGTGCGCACCACGTTGTCACTGGGCGTGATCGTGATCGTGATGCCCAGCAGCGCGTGCATCCGTTCCTGCATGCGGTTCAGCTCGGCCAGCGTGGCGATGTTCTCTAGTCGTTCTACGAGTTTCTTTTCTTCCTGCTGCGTGAGTTGCAGGATGCGCCGGTCGGCGTGTGGATTTTCCAGCAGCGCCTCGCGGTTGCAGACGCAGGCGCCCGGCGGACATTCCTTGCGGATCGGGAAAGGCATGTCCATGAGCCGGGGCGCTTGGCCGGGGTGACGCGATCAGGCTGCCGCCGCCGTTTCGGCCATGCCGCCGTGCCGCAGCAGCGCGTCGATCTGCGGGGTGCGGCCGCGGAAGGCGACGAACGACTCCATGGCCGGGCGGCTGCCGCCCACCGACAGGATCTCCCGCCGGTAACGCTCGCCGGTTGCCGCATCGAGCACGCTGCCCGACAGCCTGGCGGCTTCCTCGAAGGCCGCGTACACGTCGGCCGAGAGCACTTCGGCCCACTTGTAGCTGTAGTAGCCGGCCGCGTAGCCGCCCGCGAAGATATGGCTGAACGTGTTCGGCCAGCGCGAGAGCGGCGACTGTGGCACCACGTGCTTCGCGTCGTTGATCTGGCGCGACAGTTCCAGCACCGACACGGGGCCCTGCGGGTCGTAGTCGGTATGCAGGTGCATGTCGAACGACGAGAACACGATCTGGCGCAGCGTCATCATGCCGTTCTGGAAGTTCTTCGCCGCCAGCATGCGGTCGAACAGCGCGCGGGGCAGCGGGGCGCCGGTATCCACGTGGGCCGTCATCGTCGACAGCACCTCGTATTCCCAGCAGAAGTTCTCCATGAACTGCGACGGCAGTTCCACGGCATCCCATTCCACGCCGTTGATGCCCGAAACGCCCAGGTCGCCCACCTGCGTGAGCATATGGTGCAGGCCGTGGCCGAACTCGTGGAACAGCGTGATGACCTCGTCATGCGTGAACTGTGCCGGCTTGCCGCCCACCGGCGCCGTGAAGTTGCAGGTCAGGTAGGCCACCGGCGTCTGCACGGTGCCGTTGTCGCGCTCCTTGCGGCCGCGGGCGTCGTCCATCCAGGCGCCGCCGCGCTTGCCTTCGCGCGCGTAGAGGTCGATGTAGAACTGGGCCAGCAGCGCGCCCTGCGGCGACACCACGCGGAAGAAGCGCACATCCTTGTGCCAGGTCTGGGCGTTGTCCGGCTCGATCTTCACCGAGAACAGCTTTTCGACCACGCCGAACAGGCCTTTGAGCACCTGCGGCTCCTGGAAGTACTGCTTGACCTCGTCGTCGGAGAACGCATAGCGCTTCTGGCGCAGCTTTTCCGACGCATAGGCCACGTCCCACGGTTCGATCGTGTCCAGCCCCAGTTCGGCGGCCGCGAATTCGCGCAGTTCCTTCCAGTCGGCTTCGGCGAAGCGGCGCGCGCGGACGGCCAGTTCGTCCAGGAACTTCAGCACGTCGGCCGGCGTTTCGGCCATTTTCGGCACCAGCGAGACTTCGCCGTAGTTCTTGTAGCCGAGCATCTGCGCCTCTTCCCGGCGCAGCGTCAGCTGCTCGCGCATGTTCGCCGTGTTGTCCCAGTCGGGCTGGCCGTTGTTGTACTGCGGGCCCAGTTCCGAGGCGCGCGTGACGCTGGCCTGGTACATGGTCTGGCGCAGCGCGCGGTCATCGGCGTACTGGAGCACCGGGAAGTACGACGGGAAGTGCAGCGTGAATTTCCAGCCGGCCTTGCCGTCCTTTTCGGCGGCCAGCCGCGCGGCTTCCTGCGCGTCGGCCGGGATGCCCGCCAGGCGCTTCTCGTCGTCGATGTAGAGCGCATAGGCGTTCGTCGCGTCGAGCACATGATCGGAAAATGCCTTCGACAGCTGGGCCTGCTGCTCCTGGATCTCGGCAAAACGCGGCTTCTTGTCCTCGGGCAGCTCGGCGCCGCCCAGGCGGAAGCCGCGCAGCTCGTTTTCGAGCAGTTGCTTGCGGGCCGGCGACAGGCCGGCGAATTCCGGGCCGGCCGCCACGGCCTTGTATTTCTCGTACAGGGCCAGGCTCTGGCCCAGCGACGACCAGAACTCGGTCATGCGCGGCAGGTTGTCGGCGTGAGCCTTGCGCAACTCGGGCGTATCGGCCACGGCGCTCAGGTGGCCCACCACACCCCAGGCACGGCCCAGCGGTTCGGTGGCGGCCTCCAGTGCCTCCACGGCGGTCTTCCAGGAAGCCGGCGTCTCCGGGGCTTCGGCGCGGGCGACGGCGGCCTGCGCCTGGGCCAGCAGCACGTCAAGCGCGGGGCTGATGTGCTCGGGGCGGATTTCGGCAAAGCGCGGCAGGTCGGTGAAGTCCAGCAGCGGATTGGCGGCGCGGTCGGTGGTATCAGTCATGACAATTCCCGGTTGGCGTGCCGCCGTCGAAAAGGCCATGCGGGCATGGCGGCACGATTACCTGTGCAAGATGAGGCCTTTGAGGCCAAATATCCAGTACGACTTAGCTATCAGGATGATTGAGGTGCGGCGGGCGCGCCATCGGGACCCATCCGGATCCTGTCTCAGGCCAGGCCGGCCCGGCGCTCGGCCGCTTCCAGCGTGTTGATCAGCAGCATCGTGATTGTCATCGGGCCGACGCCACCCGGCACCGGCGTGATATGGCCGGCTACCTCGCGCACGCCGGTAAAGTCCACGTCGCCGCACAGCTTGCCGGCATCGTCGCGGTTCATGCCCACGTCGATGACCACGGCGCCCGGCTTGACCATGTTGGCGGTGATGATGTTGCGACGGCCCACGGCGGCCACGATGACGTCGGCGTCACGGGTGTGGGCGGCCAGGTCGCGCGTCTTGCTGTTGCAGATCGTCACGGTTGCGCCGGCCTGCAGCAGCAGCATCGCCATCGGCTTGCCCACGATGTTCGAGGCGCCCACCACTACGGCACGGGCGCCGCGCAGCGGGTACTGGATCGATTCCAGCATCTTCATGCAGCCGTACGGGGTGCAGGGGCGGAACAGCGGGGCGCCGGTCATCAGCGCGCCGGCATTGGCCACGTGGAAGCCGTCCACGTCCTTTTCGGGGGCGATGGCTTCGAGCACCTTGTGGCTGTCGATATGCTTGGGCAGCGGCAGCTGCACCAGGATGCCGTGGATCTTCGGGTCGTTGTTGAGCGCGTCGATGCGGGCCAGCAGGTCGGCTTCGGACAGGTCGGCCGGATAGCGGTCCAGCGACGAGTAGAAACCGTTGTCCTCGCAGGCCTTGACCTTGTTGCGCACATAGACCTGGCTAGCGGGATCCTCGCCCACCAGCACCACGGCGAGCCCGGGCTGGTGACCGGCGGCGGTCAGGCGGGCAGCGCGCTGGGCGGCTTCGGCACGGATTTGTTTGGCAAGGGCGTTACCGTCGATCAATTGGGCGGACATGGGCGTACGTGACTGGAAAGGCAGAGAGGAAGGGCCGCGCGCCGCGCTGGAGGGCCGGCGCGCGCAAAACCCGGATTATAAAGGCTTGGCACGATTCGGCGCCGCCTTGACCGCATGCAAGCGGAGACAGGCTGGCGACTGCTAGCATCCGGCGATGGACATCGACGAATCTTCAATTCCGGAACTGCTGGCGACCTGGCCGCTGCCGACCCTGGCCGTGGCGGTGCTGGCCTGGGCGATCTCGCAACGGCCGTGGCTGGTGCTGCGCCGCGAGCCGATCCAGCATGCCTGGCTGGGCACGCTGGTGTTCCTGGCGCTGCTCTGGACGGCACGCGCCACGCTGGGCGGCGGGGTGGTGATCCAGCTGATGGGCGCGACCCTGGCCGTGACGATGTTCGGCCTGCCGATGGCGCTGGTGACGCTGGCCATCGCCAACGTGATCTCGCTGATCGGGCTTGCCTACCTGGCCGGGCAGGCGTGGCAGGACATCCACTGGATATCGCTGGCGCCGCGCTTTATCTGGATGGCGGCGGTGCCCGGGCTGGTCACGGCCGGCCTGCAGGCCACCTTGCGGCACTGGCTGCCGCGGCACCTGTTCATCTTTATCCTGGGCCACGGCTATTTTGCCGCGCTGGTGGCGGCCATTGTGGCGGGGGTGCTGCGGCTGGCCTGGCTCATGCTGGCCGGGCAGGCAGGCGAGGCCGGGCTGACCGTGGGCGACTGGCTGACCGGCGTGGTGATCATCGCCTTCGGCGAGGCCTTCCTGACCGGCATGCTGGTGGCCATCTTCGTCATCTACCGCCCGCAATGGGTGGTGACGTTCGCCGACGCCGAATATCTGGAGGGAAAATAGGAGAGCGCCGGGCTGGGCCGCGGGCGGCAGGCCCGGCGCCGGCCGCGCCGTGGCGATGCACGGGCAGCCGGCGCGTCGGGGAATGCAGCCCGGTCAGCTGTTGCGCGACAGTGCCAGGCGCAGCAGGTCGGCCACCGTGTTGACGTTGAGCTTTTCCATGATGTTGGCGCGGTGCGCCTCCACGGTCTTGATGGAAATACCCAGGTCGTCGGCGATCTGCTTGTTCAGGCGGCCGGCCACGATGCGTTCCAGCACCTGCTGCTCGCGCGTGGTCAGCTTGGACAGCAGATCCTTGGCGGCGCGCTGCTCGCGGGCGGCGGAATGGTCGGTGCGGGCCTTTTGCAGCATCCGTTCCACCAGCGCACGCAGTTCGGACTCGTCGAACGGCTTTTCGATGAAATCGATCGCGCCGCGCTTCATCGTCGACACCGCCATCGGCACGTCGCCATGGCCGGTAATGAAGACGATGGGGATGTCGATGTTCTCGGCGATCATGCGTTCCTGCAGCTCCGGACCGCTCATGCCGGGCATGCGCACGTCCAGGATCAGGCAGGCCACCGAACTGGTGTCGTAGGCGGACAGGAACTGCTCGGCGCTGTTGAAGCTGCGCACCTGGTAGCCGTTGCCCTCTAGCAGCCAGGTCAGCGAGTCGCGCATCGCTTCATCGTCGTCGACGATGAAGACGGTCTCGCCACGATGCGGCGTTGGGCTGGGCGTTGCGGTCATGAAGTCTCCTGGGGCAAAGTCGTTTGCAACGAAGTGTAACTGCATGCGGCGGCGCGCAACACCCCCAGTCAAATCGTCCGGACGGCCTCCCGATGCCCCGCGGCAGAGGGTCGTCCGGCATGCCCGGGGGCGCTCCGGAGCTTATTGCTCGTGTAGCGCGGGCTGCAGCGGCAAGGTGATTTTAAACGTACAACCGATGCCGTCCACATTGTTTTCCACCCAGAGACGGCCCTGGTGGGATTCAATGATCGACCGGCAGATGTTCAGGCCCATGCCCATGCCGTCCGATTTGGTGCTGAAGAACGGCTCGAACAGGCGCTCCTTGGTGGCTTCGTCCACGCCCGGGCCCTGGTCGATCACGTCGATGCAGACCGATTGGCCGAACTCGACATTCTCGATCCGCGCGTGGAGCCGCACCACGCCGGCCGCGCGCATCGCCGGCAGGCCGGCCATGGCTTCCACGGCGTTCTTGAGCAGGTTGACCAGCACCTGCTCGATCAGCACCGGGTCCACATACAGCATCGTCGGCGGGGCGGGCAGGCGTGTCAGGATGGTCACGCGGCGGCGCGTGGCTTCCAGGTCGGCCAGGCCCACGGCGTCGGCCACGATGTCGTGCAGGGCGGCCTCGCGCCGCTGGGGCTGGCTGCGCTTCACGAAGCCGCGGATGCGGCTGATGATGGTGCCGGCCCGCACGGCCTGTGCTGACGTCTTTTCCAGTACCGGGATCAGGTCTTCGGGCGTGCTGCGGCCCGAATGCAGGCGCGCCACGGCGCCCATGCAGTAGTTATTGATGGCGGCCAGCGGCTGGTTCAGCTCGTGCGCCAGCGACGACGCCATCTCGCCCATGGTGGTCAGGCGGCTGGTGAACTGCAGGCGTTCCTCGTGCTGGCGCGCCATTTCCTCGGCGGCCTTGCGGACCGTGATGTCGGTGGCGATCTGCATCTGCGCCAGGTGTCCGTCCACCCACTGGATATAGCGGCGGCGCACTTCGAACCATTTCTGCATGTCGGGCACGAACACTTCCCGGGCGTCTGACGCGTACGGCATCAATTCCGAGGCGGGGAGGCCGGCGTAGGCGTCGACGAAATCGGTGTTGTCACTCGACATCTGTTCCTTGTCGAAGTCGTCGCCCGCCAGTTTCAGGTGCCCCTCTGCCTCCCAGCCGAACAGCTGGCGGTAATAGCGGTTGGCGAACAGCAGTTCGGCCTTGTCGGTGGCCAGCACCGACACCGCGGCGTCCAGGCTTTCCAGCACCGTCGTGAAGCGGTCGTGCGCGGCGGCCAGTTCCTCGCGGGCGCGCTTGGGCTCGGTGATGTCCGTCATCGAGCTCATCCAGCCCGTATGACGGCCGCGGCTATCCACCAGCGGCGACACGTACATCCGCGCGAAGAAGCTGCTGCCGTCGCGGCGCATCACGCGCATTTCGTAGCCGGTGGCCGGCGACTTGCCCTGCAGCGTCAGGTCGATCTGCTTCTGCATTTCCTGCTGGTCGTTGGGCGGCCAGTAGGGGAAGGGCGGGATGCGGCCCACCAGTTCGGGCTCGGTCCAGCCTGTCATGCGGCAGAACGCCGGATTCACGTAGGTGATGCGGCCGTTCAGGTCAAGCGCCCGCAGTCCGATCAGCATCGAGTTTTCCATCGCGCGCCGGAACGATGTCTCGGCCAGCAGCGCGCGCTGCGCCTCGGAGCGCCGGCTGGTGTGCCGCCACATGCTCCACAGGCTCCATAGCAGGAAGCATGACAGCCCCACCACCAGCCACAGCAGCATGTTGTTGGGCAGGTTCGATGGCGGCGGATAGGCGTCGGCGCGCAGCGACAGCGAATGGCCCGGGGGGTCGAGCAGCACCTCGTAGGACAGCGCATTGCCCGGCACCGGCCGCACCGACGTGCTGGCGCGCGTCTGGTTGTTCTTGTCGATCAGCGAAAAGCGGTACCGCTCGGTCAGCTCGGGCGGCAGCAGGTGGGTCAGGATGCCGTTGATCGAATAGAGCGCCCCGAGCGTGCCCAGGAACTCGTTGTCGCGCACGATCGGCACTTCCATCAGCATGAAGCTGTCGCCGCGGTCGTTGGTCAACGGGCGGGAATAGACCACGCGCTGGGTCTCGCGCGCGGCATCGAAGGTGTCCAGTACCTCGGGTTCCAGCGGCTGGTCGACAGTCTCCCGTAGCCGTCCAGCGAATTCGGACGTCGATGGCAGCGACCAGCGGCCCCGCTTGGTGGCGTCGAGCCAGTTGATGAAAACGATTTCGGGGTTTTCGCGCAGGATTTCCTGGGCGGCGGTGCGGTACGCGCCCTGGTCCAGCTGCGCGGCGGCGATGTCGCGCGCCAGCGAAGCCATCTGGTCCTGGTTGCTCAGCAGGGATAGCCGCACACGCTGCTGGGCCCAGGCGGCGTCACGGTACAGCGAGTCGCGCTGCTGCTGGCGCTCGGTCTCGTGCAGCGACCACAGGATGACGCCCATCGCCACGGTGAACAGCACGATGGCCACCAGCGGAATGAACATGAACCAGCTGGTCGCCACCAGATTGCGCCAGCGCATGATCCACAGGCGGCGCGGCGGTGCGGCCAGCGGTTCCATGACGTCGGCGTGATCGGCATGTTCGCCGTGGCCAGGGTGGTCGTCGTGACCGCCATGTGGGTCGCCATGGCCCGCGCGCGCCACGCCGGGCGCAACGCCCTGGGCGGAATCGCTGACGGTACCGGCGGAATTCGGTGGCAGGATGGCCGTTCGCAGGCCAGAGAGGATTCGGTCGAAGAACTGCATAGGGGATTGACGGTCAGCCAACCAGTGTATCGGCTTTATTGCGGTGCGTCGCTTGGGGAAAGCGCCTATCCGGCACAGGCGGATTCGCACATCCACCAGGCCGTTTGACGGCGCGTGCATGCGGTTTCTGGTGCACTGCCGCAATATTTCACATTATAAGAAAGGACTTCGTAATCTGAAAATTTAGCTTGTCAGCCGTTGCTGTGCTTCCATAGAATCGCTTCGACCGAACAATGCGGGCGGAGCCGTGTGCTTGAGCCGATGAGGATCCGGGCGACACGACCCGATGCGAAAGATCCCGGTCCTGGCCAGTGAACCGATGCCAGGGCCCCGCGGCAAGGGCTCCGCTGCGACGTCAACACCGTCAGACCGGCCAACCGAGATCCGCCATACCGGGCGGGCGCCGGGGCAGGAATTTACCCAGGAGACAGTCATGTCCGCTGTACCAGAGCAGATCCTCGGCGCCAGCAGCGCCAACGACGCAGATCCCCAGGAAACGCATGAATGGCTGGACGCCCTGCAGGGCGTCCTGAACGCGGAAGGCTCCGACCGCGCCGCCTTCCTGATCGACAAGCAGATCGAATACGCACGCGTGAACGGCGTGACCCAGCCGTTCCACGCCGAAACGCCGTATATCAACACCATTCCGGTGGAGCAGCAGGCACGCATTCCGGGCGACCAGGACATCGAGCACCGCATCCGCTCGTACACGCGCTGGAACGCGATGGCCATGGTGCTGCGCGCCAACAAGAACACCAACGTCGGCGGCCATATCTCGTCGTTCGCCTCGGCGGCCACGCTCTATGACGTGGGCTACAACCACTTCTGGCGCGCGCCGTCGGAACAGAGCGGCGGCGACCTGGTCTTCGTGCAGGGCCACTCGGCTCCGGGCGTGTACTCGCGCGCCTTCCTGCTGGGCCGCCTGACGGTCGAACAGCTCGACAACTTCCGCCAGGAAGTGGACGGCAAGGGCATCTCGTCGTACCCGCACCCGTGGTTGATGCCGGATTTCTGGCAGTTCCCGACCGTGTCGATGGGCCTGGGCCCGATCATGGCCATCTACCAGGCCCGCTTCATGAAGTACCTGGGCAGCCGTGGCCTGGTGAACACCGAAGGCCGCAAGGTGTGGGCCTTCCTGGGCGACGGCGAGACCGACGAGCCGGAATCGCTGGGCGCGATCGGCATGGCCGGCCGCGAAAAGCTGGACAACCTGGTCTTCGTGATCAACTGCAACTTGCAACGCCTGGACGGCCCGGTGCGCGGCAACGGCAAGATCATCCAGGAACTGGAATCGGAATTCCGCGGTTCGGGCTGGAACGTGATCAAGGTGGTGTGGGGCAGCCGCTGGGACCAGCTGCTGCAGCGCGACACCAAGGGCCTGCTGATGAAGCGCATGATGGACTGCGTGGACGGCGAGTACCAGACCTTCAAGGCCAAGGACGGCGCCTACGTGCGCGAGCACTTCTTCAACACGCCGGAGCTGAAGGCCATGGTGGCCGACTGGTCCGACGACGACATCTGGCGCCTGAACCGTGGCGGCCATGATCCGCACAAGGTGTACGCGGCCTACAAGGCGGCCAGCGAGCACAAGGGCCAGCCGACGCTGATCCTGGCCAAGACCATCAAGGGCTATGGCATGGGCGATGCCGGCCAGGCCATGAACGTGGCCCACCAGCAGAAGAAGATGCCGGTGGACGCCATCCGCGCGTTCCGCGACCAGTTCAACATCCCGGTGCCGGACGACAAGCTGGAGGAAGTCCCGTACCTGACCTTCGAGGAAGGCTCGAAGGAACTGGAATACATGCGCCAGGCGCGCATGAACCTGGGCGGCTACCTGCCCGCCCGCCGCCAGAAGGCCGAAGCGCTGAAGGTGCCCGAACTGTCGGCGTTCGACGCGCTGCTGAAGGCCACCGGCGAAGGCCGCGAAGTGTCCACCACGATGGCCTTCGTGCGGATCCTGAACACGCTGCTCAAGGACAAGCAGATCGGCAAGCACGTGGTGCCCATCGTGCCGGACGAATCGCGCACGTTCGGCATGGAAGGCCTGTTCCGCCAGGTAGGTATCTGGAACCAGGAAGGCCAGAAGTACGTGCCGGAAGACCATGACCAGCTGATGTTCTACAAGGAATCGCAGACGGGTCAGGTGCTGCAGGAAGGCATCAACGAAGCCGGCGCCATGTGCGACTGGATCGCCGCCGCCACGTCGTATTCGACGCACGGCGTGCAGATGATCCCGTTCTACATCTACTACTCGATGTTCGGCATCCAGCGTATCGGCGACCTGTGCTGGGCCGCGGCCGACATGCGCTCGCGCGGTTTCCTGCTGGGCGGCACGTCGGGCCGGACCACGCTGAACGGCGAAGGCCTGCAGCACGAGGACGGCCATTCGCACGTGTTCCACGCCGTGATTCCGAACTGCATCTCGTACGACCCGACGTTCCAGTACGAGCTGGCCGTGATCATGCAGGACGGCCTGCGCCGCATGTATGCCGAACAGGAAGACGTGTATTACTACCTGACGGTGATGAACGAGAACTACGAACATCCGGAAATGCCGGCTGGCGTGGAAAAGGACATCGTCAAGGGCATGTACCAGTTCCGCAAGGGCGTGGAAAACAGCAATGCGCCGCGCGTGCAGCTGCTGGGTTCGGGCACGATCTTCCGCGAGGTGATCGCCGCCGCCGACATGCTCAAGAAGGACTGGGGCGTGGAATCGGACATCTGGAGCTGCCCGAGCTTCACCGAACTGGCCCGCGAAGGCCAGGCCGTGGAGCGCCACAACCTGCTGCACCCGACGGAAGCGCCGCGCGAGTCGTTCGTGGCCCAGAAGCTGAAGGGCGTGCGTGGCCCGGTCATCGCATCGACCGACTACATCCGCGCGTTCGCCGAGCAGATCCGTCCGTTCGTGCCGCGCCGCTACGTGGTGCTGGGCACCGACGGCTTCGGCCGCTCGGATACCCGCGAGAAGCTGCGTCACTTCTTCGAAGTGGACCGCAACTGGGTGACGGTGGCCGCGCTGAAGGCGCTGGCTGACGAAGGTGCGATCGGTCGCGAAAAGGTGGCGGAAGCCATCAAGAAGTACAACCTCGACCCGAACAAGCCGAACCCGATGTCGGTCTGATTCCCCGGACTTGCACGACTGAACCCCCGCAGCGCGGCCACCCGCCGCGCCGCGGGCGCCCCCGGCTGGCCCGGCGGTGCCCCGCGGCGCAGGTGATGCGCGGCAGCGTGACAGATGCGTGCGGCGAGAGTAACCTCGCCGATTGCGTTTGTCGTGTTGAGCGTAACGAACCAGGGTGCCGGCTGCCCAGGAGAGACACTGAATGAGTCAAGCGATTGAAATCAAGGTGCCGGACATCGGCGACTACGACGCCGTTCCCGTCATCGAAGTGCATGTGAAGCCGGGCGACCAGATCAACGCGGAAGACGCGCTGGTCACGCTGGAATCGGACAAGGCCACGATGGACGTACCGTCGCCGCAGGCCGGCACGGTCAAGGAAGTCAAGATCAAGGTGGGCGACAACGTGGCCGAGGGCACCGTCCTGGTCATGCTGGAGCCTGCCGGCGCCGCCGCGGCGGCGCCTGCTCCGGCTCCGGCTCCGGCCGCCGCCCCGGCGCCTGCCGCCGCGGCTCCGTCGCCGGCGCCCGCCGCCCCGGCGCCTGCTCCCGCAGCCGCGCCGGCTGGCGGTGGCACGGTCGAGGTCAAGGTGCCGGACATCGGCGACTACGACGCCGTTCCCGTCATCGAAGTGCACGTGAAGCCGGGCGACCAGATCAACGCCGAAGACGCGCTGGTGACGCTGGAGTCCGACAAGGCCACGATGGACGTGCCGGCCCCGCAGGGTGGCACCGTCAAGGAAGTCAAGGTCAAGGTGGGCGACAACGTGTCCGAAGGCACGCTGATCCTGATCCTGGAAGCCGCTGGCGGCGCCGCCGCAGCCCCGGCGCCGGCCGCAGCACCCGCTGCCGCCCCGGCTGCTGCTGCACCGGCACCGGCACCCGCGCCGGCAGCTGCCGCCCCGGCCCCGGTCCCGGCCGCTGCGCCGGCCCAGGGCGTGACCGGCAAGGCCGCCCACGCCAGCCCGTCCGTGCGCAAGTTCGCACGTGAACTGGGTGTGGACGTGGCACGCGTACCGGGCTCCGGTCCGAAGGGCCGTATCACCCAGCAGGACGTGCAGAACTTCGTCAAGGGCGTGATGTCGGGCCAGACCGCTGCCCCGGCGGCCGCTGCCGGCGGTGGCTCGGGCGTCGGCCTGGACCTGCTGCCGTGGCCGAAGGTCGATTTCACGCGCTTCGGCGAAGTGGAATCGAAGCCGCTGTCGCGCATCAAGAAGATCTCGGGCGCCAACCTGCACCGCAACTGGGTGATGATCCCCCACGTCACCAACTGCGACGAGGCGGATATCACGGACCTGGAAGCGTTCCGCGTGCAGCTGAACAAGGAAAACGAGAAGGCCGGCATCAAGGTCACGATGCTCGCGTTCATGATCAAGGCCACCGTGGCGGCGCTGAAGAAGTTCCCGAACTTCAACGCATCGCTGGACGGCGACAACCTGGTGCTGAAGAAGTACTTCAACATCGGCTTCGCCGCCGACACGCCGAACGGCCTGGTCGTGCCGGTGATCAAGGACGCCGACAAGAAGGGCGTGATCGAGATCAGCCAGGAAATGGGCGAGCTGGCCAAGCTGGCGCGCGACGGCAAGCTGAAGCCTGACCAGATGCAGGGCGGCTGCTTCTCGATCTCGTCGCTGGGTGGCATTGGCGGCACCTACTTCACGCCAATCATCAATGCGCCGGAAGTGGCCATCATGGGCGTGTGCAAGTCGTACATGAAGCCGGTCTGGGACGGCAAGCAGTTCGCGCCGCGCCTGACGCTGCCGCTGTCGCTGTCGTGGGATCACCGCGTGATCGACGGCGCCGAGGCCGCGCGCTTCAATACGTACTTTGCGGCGCTGCTGGCGGATTTCCGCCGGATTCTTCTCTAAGTACCGAAGCAACCCGCCGGCGGGTCCGGCGGGATTGTCCGCACAGATTCAAAGGGGCGAGCCATGACTACCTGCGTTGTCGTACGCAAGGGTGACGAGGTGGCGATCGCGGCCGATGCGCTGGTGACGTTCGGCGATACGCGGCTGTCGCGTGCCTACGAGCGCAACCAGAAGGTGATTCCCGTGGGCGAGAGTTTCGTCGCGCTGGCGGGCACCACTGCGCATTTCCCGGTCATGCGCGCACTGTTGACGGGCATGGGCGACGAATGCCGCCTGATGACCCGCGACGATGTGTTCCGGACCTTCCTCAAGGTGCATGAAAAGCTCAAGAACGAGTACTTCATCAACACCAAGGAAGACGAGGACGACCCTTACGAGTCATCGCAGATCGTTTGCCTGATCGCAAATCCGGGCGGGATCTTTGGCGTGTATTCCTACCGCGAGGTGTTTTCGTTCGACCGTTTCTGGGGCATCGGCTCGGGCCGCAACTATGCGCTCGGGGCCATGCACGCGGTGTACGACCGGCCCGAACTGGGCGCCGGCGATATTGCGCGGATCGGGGTCGACGCGGGAATCGAATTCGACAAGAGCTCGGCTGGCCCGATCGACGTGCACACGGTGAAGATTCTTGCGGCACCCCATGAGACGCCCCAGCAGCCCGGCGGCGCGGCAACCAACAAAGACGACGCGGCCTGAGCCCGGAGCGGGCAGGGCGCGCATCCCAGGAGGAAAAGCATGAGTGTGATCGAAGTCAAGGTGCCGGATATCGGCGATTTCGACGCGGTGGAAGTGATCGAAGTGCTGGTCAAGGCCGGCGACACGGTCGAGGAAGAGCAGTCGCTGATCGTGCTGGAAAGCGACAAGGCCAGCATGGAAGTGCCGTCGTCGGCCGCCGGCAAGGTGGTGGACGTCAAGGTGAAGGTGGGCGACAAGGTGGCCAAGGGCACGGTGATCTGCACGGTGGAAGGCGGCGCGGCCGCCGCCCCGGCGCCGGCACCCGCCGCGGCACCTGCGCCGGCGGCTGCCCCGGCCCCGGCTGCGGCCGCTGCGCCGGCGGCCGCCCCCACGGCCGCCAAACACAGCGGCAGCGCCGACATCCAGTGCGACATGCTGGTGCTGGGCGCAGGCCCCGGCGGCTACTCGGCCGCCTTCCGTTCGGCCGATCTGGGCATGAACACGGTGCTGGTCGAGCGTTACGGCTCGCTGGGCGGCGTCTGCCTGAACGTGGGGTGCATCCCGTCGAAGGCACTGCTGCACAACGCGGCCGTGATCGACGAGGCCAAGGCCCTGGCCGCGCACGGCATCCTGTTCGGCGAAGCCAAGATCGACCTGGACGGCCTGCGCCACTACAAGGAATCGGTGGTCAGCAAGCTGACCGGCGGGCTGGCCGGCATGGCCAAGTCGCGCAAGGTGCAGGTGGTGCGCGGTATCGGCACGTTCCTGGACCCGCATCACCTCGAAGTGCAGGAAACCGAAGGTGACGCCAAGGCCACCACGGGCAAGAAGACCGTGATCCGCTTCGAGAAGGCGATCATCGCGGCCGGCAGCCAGGCCGTGAAGCTGCCGTTCATCCCCGAAGACCCGCGTATCTTCGATTCGACCGGCGCGCTGGAACTGCGCGACATCCCGAACAAGATGCTCGTCATCGGCGGCGGCATCATCGGCCTGGAAATGGCCACGGTCTACAGCACGCTGGGCGCGCGCATCGACGTGGTGGAAATGCTCGACGGGCTGATGCAGGGCGCCGACCGCGACCTGGTCAAGGTCTGGGACAAGATGAACAAGCATCGCTTCGATAACGTGATGCTGAAGACCAAGACGGTTGGCGTGGAAGCCAAGCCGGACGGCATCTACGTCAAGTTCGAAGGCGAGGGCGCCCCGGCCGAACCGGTGCGCTACGACGCCGTGCTGGTGTCGGTGGGCCGGACGCCGAACGGCAAGAAGATTGGCGCCGAGAAGGCCGGCGTGGCCGTGACCGACCGTGGCTTCATCGAGGTCGACAAGCAGCTGCGTACCAATGTGCCGCACATCTTCGCGATTGGCGACATCGTTGGCCAGCCGATGCTGGCGCACAAGGCCGTGCACGAGGCGCACGTGGCCGCTGAGGCGGCCCATGGCGAGAAGGCCTACTTCGACGTCAAGCAGATTCCGTCGGTGGCCTATACCGATCCGGAAGTGGCATGGGCCGGCCTGACCGAAGACCAGTGCAAGGCGCAGGGCATCAAGTACGGCAAGGGCGTGTTCCCGTGGGCCGCGTCGGGCCGTGCCATCGCCAATGGGCGTGACGAGGGCTTCACCAAGCTGATTTTCGACGAGGAAACCCATCGCATCATCGGTGGCGGTATCGTCGGCACCCATGCGGGCGACCTGATCAGCGAAGTGTGCCTGGCCATCGAGATGGGCGCCGATGCCGTGGATATCGGCAAGACAATCCACCCGCACCCCACGTTGGGTGAGTCGATCGGCATGGCCGCCGAGATCTACGAAGGCGTCTGCACGGACGTGCCACCGCCGCGCAAGCGTTGATCGGCCTCGGCCACAACGAAGAAGCCCGCCCATCGGCGGGTTTCTTTTTTGCCTCATTATTCAATTAACCGCCAAGCAATCGCTGCGGCAGCGAGCGGGCAAAAAAACGCCCGGCTACCTGCTTGCAGGGCCGGGCCGAACGATACCTTTAGGAATCGGTACCGAGGAGACATCGGTACAGGGCGATAGAGAGCGGGGCGATGGCGCCGCGTCTTGTCTACGCTTGCCGTTGGCAAAGCACCCATGCTAGAGGCGCAGGGCGAGGATGCTTTGCCAACGGACCGGCCGAAGCCGGTACGCTGGAACTACGGTGCTTTAGGCAGCAGCCGTCGGCTTCTTGGCGGCGGTGCGGGCCGTGGCGCTGGCTTGCTGGGCAGCCTTGGTCGCGGCGGTGGCTGCAGCCTGGAAGTTGCTTTCGGCCATTTCAACAGCCTGCTTGGTGGCCTTCTGGACCGATTCGTAGGCGTTGTTGGCAGCCGAGATGGCCGACTTCACGATGGCAACGGTCGATTCCGAACCGGCCGGGGCGTTCTTGGCGAAGTTGTCGACCAGGGTTTGCACGTTCTTCGTGCCTTCGGCCAGCTGGGCTTCGGCAACCTTCGTGAACTCGCTTTGGGTTTCCGAAGCGATTTCGTACAGGTGACGGGTGTAGGCCAGGGTCTTTTCGGCAACCGGCTGCACCAGCGAAGCCTGGATGGCCAGCAGTTCCTGTGCATCCTTGGCGCCAAGGGCCTTCTTGGCGTTGTCGACGTTCTCGGCGAACGTGGCCTTGACCACTTGCAGGTTCAGCTCAACGAGCTTCTCGACGCCTTCGAAGGCCTTCGAGGTCAGACCGAACAGAAATACTGTTCAGATACGAAGCACCGGCACTGGCTGATGCCGCAAATGGAGCGCTGCGCCGCGATGCCGAACATTGAAGTTGCTCATCTTGCGCTTGACGCCGCGCGGGTTCAGGCGCCCACGACTGCTCACGCAGCGCCCGCGCGCGATCTCGGCCAGCAGGGCCTCGCGCCAGGCAGGCAAACGCTCAGGGGGAAACGGCCGCAGCTTGCGGCATCTTGCGCTTGATCACGCGCACGGCGTGCATGAAGCTCAGGCGATCCGGATCGAGTTCGCGCGCCCAGGCCGCCTGCGC
>NZ_RCOG02000036.1 GCF_009663685.2 Cupriavidus sp. U2
CCTCGGGCCGCTCGTGGATCGAGCGCATATCCTGCAGCTTGCCTCGGCGATCGTTCCCCGCGCCCCGTGAACGACGCTCCTTGTGGGCCTTACGCAGGCTGCCGATTAGCTCGCGGCGCAGCTCACCGCGCGGCGTGGCGTAGATCACGCAGTAGATCGTCTCGTGGGACACATGGAACTCCGGCTGGTGGGCATACATGCGCCGGAGTCTGCCTGCAATCTGTTGCGGTGAATAGCCCACGCGCAGCCATGCTCTCACCAGTTTCAGCAGCGCCGTGCCTGCTGCCAGCTTGCGCGGCCCACGTCGACGCCGTCTCAGCGCCATACCCTGCGCGCTCGCAGCATCGTAGGAACGATGACCTCCGGCCCGGGCAACCTCGCGTGAAATAGTCGACGGACTTCGCCCCACCACTCTCGCGACCTGACGCAGGCTGCACCCCTCGTTTAGCAGGCGATGAATACAGTTACGCTCTTCGATACCCAGTTGACTGTAGCATTGTCCCATCCCAACACCCTAACATCAGGGTGTTGCACTTCATTCTAGAGACCGCCTGAGGTTGGAAAATCGACAGGGAACGATAGGCCATGGCGCCTGAGATAAAGACGGCGCTCGCCCCTATTCGTGGCGCCTGAAGGCGGATCAGATCACGATGGACGCCACCGTTGTCAGCCAGGCTGACGTTGAGCGTGTACGAACATATTCTCGCTGAGAGAAGGCTGTGTCCCTCGAGTACAGAGATTCAAACCTTCTCAAAGGAAGCTTTGAAGCCGCGCGACTTGCCCGTCGTAGGATTCACTAGCACCCATCGGCAAATCGGCCGAACCACCCTTGCAAGAAATCAAGAGATCGCAGGGCAGGATGGCCACGTCAATTCACCGTTGGCCCAGCAAAACAGCCTTGGTAGCTGCTGGGCGGCTTCTCTGGCGCATTCGGTCCCAACGTCACGTAGCTGACCGTTTCGGATGGTCAGACGGCGATTTCTGGCGACATTGGTTGCGGACTCAACCGTCAACCGACGGGGCGCACAACGATGCCCACGGGGCACGGGCGTCGCCTATGATTTTTCAGAGACGTCCCGTTACCAGGAGGTGATGATGAATAGAGTCGTGAAAAACAAGGCGGAGGTGCGAGCAATGGTCCGCGCGGCGCAGGACAAGATTGCGGTCTGTGCAAACACCTGCTTTGGAGATGTATGTTGGCACCCGGCGGATTCGGACGGCTGCAATTGGTCGATCTCGACCATGGAGGGCGACGCTAGCGCTGCGTGCCTGCAGGCGCTAAAGCCCCATATTGATGATCTGCGCAAGCGCTATAACATCCGAGAAGAGGCAGAACGACAGTGAGTTTTCTGCCCTCTGACGTTGTGTGGCGGATAGCAGGGGAGAGCGGCGCCGCCTCGGAGGTTCTCCGCTGCCCTTCTTCTATTTCGCTCGCACGATCGGCAGACGCCTCCGAGCGGACGATTTCAACAAGCTGCCGTGTTGACCGGTTTAAGCCACGAAGGTGCCGTTCCACCAAGTAAATATAGGCGCCGTGGCTTTCTTTGGTCCGCATCTGGTCGATGCGTACTATCCGCCGTTCGGCGTCTTTCCAGCTCGGCTTCCGCACTTTTTTCATATCGGGGCCATGTTAGATATCGTGGCCGAGTTAATTAACATGGCCTAGATAGGTATCGTGGCCACAATATCCTAAGGTGTCGGTTATCGAGTGGACGGAGAGAAAGCTTATACTTAAAAAGTGCCTTATGAGCACTTTTTCGAGATTGGGCCTTCCATATCGCGGGGCGACGCTGGACCCGGGGCTCAGAAAAGATGGTCGCGTCTATAGTGTCACGCCCGACGGCTGGGCGAGCGGCATCTGAGCAAATGGACCCGCGCGTCGCGAGGTAGAGTGGTCAGCCGGGCCCCCTCTTGATAAGCCGGACGTTATCGCATTGCGCTCACACACCGGTAGACCAGGTTCCACTTTGTATCTGGCGGCGCCTTCGTATCCTTTGCCGCGGATCCGTTTGGCGGCTGGCGCGAAGCTTTCAAGGTCGGGGCACTCCCGCTCTCCGCTAAGGGCCGTTATGAGACTCGAAAATGCTCGATGGTTTGGCCCGAATTGATCGCCCGTTGCAACCAATCGGGTACACCGGGCCCGTCCCAAACATGGCCGATTGCGTCCATGTACCTGGCACTCTGCTGGGGCGAGGCCTCCGATTCGGCAGAGATAAAGCACCCAGCGAATTCAGGTTGCTGCGGGGTTATGCCATGGCGAGCGATGGCTGACTTGATCGAGAGAACAGCTTCGGCCCTTGCCCAAACCGGAGACGGCATCGGCTGGAGAGGCAAAATTAACTGGCGATAGTGGCTTAAATCGAGTTCCTCACCCAAGGGATGCTAATAGTGCGGGCAGCAAGCGCAAGCCGCCAGCCCGGGACCATAGGTACGGATTTCAAAAGACTTCCTCATTCACAAGTTTGGATTTGCCGGCGCCTCATCAGGCGCAGCTGGAGTAAAATCGAAATGTGCTGCTGCATACGTAGCGTTGCACGCCCACACCTCGTTGCCGTCACGAATAAATCGAGCCCACTTCCCGTCGCTGATACATTCCGCGCCAGGAAAAACCTCGTCGTGACCGTTGGGGCCATCCAAAGGGAAGGGGGCGTGAGGAATCGCCCAGTAGCGCCCCGCTGGTAGTGCGTCAATCTGCTTTTTGGTCATGCGTTTCGTTCGATTTACAATTTGCTGTGACACGATTCCGGGACGTGACTGCAAGCGTGTGCCCTGCTGTGCTGGGAGAGACAGCACCATGCACTCTCACCCTCGCAATTTCCGCAGGAACGAATCTTGACAGATCCAATCGTTGATTCGAAATATGGCCCTAATCTTGTCGCTCACAGTCCGAGGAATCGGTATTTGTACGCTGGTGGCGGTCGCTGCCGTTGCCTCGCGACAACTATATCTCCGACTCGCCGAGGATGGCGACTCTGAAAAAGAGGATCATTCAAATCCAACGATGGAGTTATGCAATGGGATGTCCGGTCAGTTCGACCGTTCGCGGATGTCCACTCCCGCGAGCTATCCTCTTGAGCAAGGACGGTGTCTTGAGTCGTAGCGCCGCTCGAGATCGATATGCCACCCGAAGCATAACTCTGGTGTGCCGCCCGCATCGGTAAGGTGCACGCCAAAAACTCGGTTCGGCTCTTGCAGTGATTACATGGCTAACACCAATCGTCAGCCTACGTTGTAGGTCGCGGGCGTAGTTAGACCGCGGTCATCACTAGGACCACTGGTTTTCACGACGTGCTCACCCACTTTCCAACCAGCGGTGAAGATATCGTCGGCATGAGCATGGCTAAAAAGTTAGCCTATACTTCGCAATACGCAGCAGAATTCCGTTTTGATTCCACCACTCCAATTAGGATGTAGCATGGCAACGTACAAGCAATTGCTGGCTCAGAAGGAAATTTTGGAGGCGCAGTTGGCAGAAGTTCGGGCAAATGAAGTGTCGAGCGTTATTGGTCAAATCCGCACTCTAATGGAGCAATATGGTCTTTCGGTCGAAGACATACAAGGTAAGCGCCGTCGTGGACGACCTGTGGGAAGTGGGGCAGCAAAAGCGGCCAAAGAGCCGTTGCCTGCAAAATATCGCGATCCGAAGACGGGTAGCACTTGGTCGGGGCGGGGCCGGGCTCCTGCGTGGCTAGGTAAGAATCGAAATCGGTTCTTGATCGCACAGGAGTAACTCCCTAACGAGCCGGGCGTCCGTCGAAACCCTCGTTCTCCGCCAGGGCATCGGAGGTAAGACGGGCGGCGAATTACCAAGGAGCGCGGACGGCAGGTGTCGTCCACGTTGTGTGAACTGACCTGGTCCATTGTTTCGGCAGCGTCCGGTCCGCACTCATGGCACAGCGCCCGGCGATTGCCTGATGGTCGCGGGCAAGTCTGGGCCTTAGACTTGTCCACGCAGCGCAGGCGTGCTCTTCGGTGGTTGGCGATGTTGTGTGAACTGCTCAAAGGCTGCGGTCATGGCAAGGAGGGAAGCATCGGCCCCCGCACGCCCCAGCCAGGACACGCCAGCAGGCACACCTGATCTGGTGAATCCCATCGGGACGCTGATTTCTGGAAGCCCTGTGGCGCTGGCAATGTGCATAGCTGCCAAGGGCTGTAAGGCTAGGCATTGATAGCTGCTATCAGCCTGGTCGAAACGAGGGGATGCCGGGCATGCCTGAGTCGGATAAATCAACGCCTCCACGCCGTATGTGTTGAAGATGTCATCGGCAAGCGCTCGCAAGCGTCGCAAAGCGGCCTCCTCCACCTCGGATGCCATACCTCTGGTCTCGATTGCCCGGCGCAATGCGTCTACGGTCCGGGGATTAGTCTGGCGGCCGCCGCTGTCGATGTCCTCTTCTATACGCTCCAGCAGTTCGGCAGAATTTTGCGGACCACCGGCCTCTGACTGCATCAGGTATTGGTCAAGCGCTACCACCCACTGAGCGCGGGTGACCTCGCCGAGCAGTTCGGCATAAAGATTCAGGAACGCTGTTGGCAAACGTACGTGGCATAACTTGGCGCCCGCATATTTGAGGGAAGTAGCGACTTCACCAAACAACGCGTCGATTTCCGGGTTTCCTCCTGCAAAGTCTGAGACGAGGGCCAACGTTCGGCCAGCCAGTGTCGCGAACTGCAAGCCGAACCCCTGACCCGGGGCCAGCACATCCATGACGATCGCCACGTCCGATGCGCTTCGAGCCAATGGGCCCACGGTGTCGAACGAAGGCGCCAGCGGTAGCACGCCGGTATTGTCTAGCAGTCCGTGTGTCGGACGAAATCCAACAAGGGCGTGGACGCAAGCCGGGCCGCGTACAGAGCCAAAGGAGTCGGTCCCTAACCCGAAGGCTGCCAGGCTTGCCGCGACGGCTGCGCCGGCACCACTACTGGATCCGCTCGCATTGCGCGACAGTCGGTACGGATTCAGCGTGAGGCCGCCGGCCGAGCTATATCCGAACCACCCATTCGATGCTGCCAATTCCGACATGTTGGCTTTGGCAAGCACGATCGCCCCTGCTGCCCGAAGTCGCGCAACACAGGGTGCATCTGCGTTGGGAAACGCATTCTTCAACGCTAAGCAACCCGCTGTAGTGGGCATGCCCTCCGTATCGATGTTGTCTTTCACCACCATGGGGATGCCGTGCAATGGCCCGCGAGGGCCATGGACGCGCATTTCATTATCCATTGCCGTCGCTTCTTCCTGAGCCATCGGGTTCAATTGGCTGATGGCGTTGATAGCCGGCCCATTTTTGTCGAAGGCGTTGATACGCTCGAGGTACGTGGTTACCAGCGCATGCGCGCTTGTTTGGCCAGCGCACATGGCGGAAGCTAATTCGGCAATCGAACGCTCAAAGGGATCAAACTCAATGTTGGCATCTGAAGTAGCAGGGGGCATGGGTGTTCCCGGGCGACTGTATCGAAACATCTTGACGGTGCAACTTGGCGTGGGCAATCGATCTTTTATCATCCGTTCTTTCCTTCCCGGAATAGATGGCCGACAATCCCGGCGTGTCCCCTTTCTCGGAAGCGTATGAAGAGCACCACCGGACGTCACCTGCCTGCACTGGCGAACCTCGTGGCCCTGGAAGCTACCGCCCGTATTGGCAGCGTCACAGGGGCCGCCGAGGAGCTATGCCTGACGCAAAGCGCCGTAAGCAAGCAAATTACGGAACTGGAAGATTTTTTAGGCACGCGATTGCTCAGCCGGCGAAAGGGAGCCGTGGCCGCAACCCCCGTCGGAGAGGAGTACCTGAGGAGTGTGCGCAAGGCGCTGGCGATGCTCGAGGAAGCAACGCTGGAAGTACAGTCCGGTCGCGGTGCCGGCGGGCGCCTAAACCTCTCGGTGCCAGTGTCGCTGGGCAATATCTGGCTGCTGCCCAGGTTGCTCCGATTCGCGAAGGAGCAGCCGCACATCCAGCTCAACGTCACCACCAAAGTTGGCCCCGTTGACTTGGAGAGTGCCGCGTTGGACGCGGCGATTATGTATTGCGTCGAACCTCCATCTCGTCATTTCGCGCTAAAGGTAATGCCCCTGGAGCTGTATCCGGTTTGCGCACCAGAATTGCTGCCTGGCGGCGGTACATTAGCCAAGGCACTCAGAGGCATGCCCTTGCTGCATCAGAACGCCGCGCTTGAAGCGTGGCCGGCCTATCTGCGGCAAATGGATATCAAGCTGACGCACCCCGAAGACGGTCCGCGCTATGGTTTGCTCACCATGGGACTGCAGGCCGCTATTAGCGGCCTGGGTATGGCGCTGCTGCCGGACTATGTGGCGGGCGACGACATCCGCGCCGGGAAATTGCTCTGCGTGGCGACGGAGCCCTATGTCTCGCCCAAGTCCTACTATTTTGTCTGTCAGGAAGAGAAGCTTGCCAGCCCAGCGATGCAAACGTTTATCACTTGGCTCCAAAAGCAAAGCGCGACAGAAACGTCGGTTCCTTGAAACCGGTAACGAGTCCCCTGCGCGTCACTGGCCCACACTAGTTTCCAAGCTTGCCTTTACCAGCGTAGACGAAACGAACCGACCAGGACGGCTGCCAATGGGCACCCCATCACGCAATGTTGCCTCGCCCGCCACGAAGACATGTCGCACGCCGACAGCGGGCTGTCGTGGCTCGTCGAATGTGGCGCGGTCTGCGATCGTCGCAGGGTCGAATACCGTGATGTCGGCAATATTGCCGATTCGCAGCTCGCCCCGGCGCTCCAGCCCGAATCGTTGCGCGGCCAACCCAGTCATCTTGTGAACGGCGCGCTCTAACGGAAACAGGCCGAGATCGCGTGAATATAAGCCCAGGACACGTGGGAAGGTGCCCCACAGGCGCGGGTGAGGCGTCTCGTCAGAAGGAATCCCGTCCGAACCGACCATGGTGTCCGGATATGCAAGGATGTCGCGCACGTCCCCTTCGTCCATGATGAAGTACACGGCACCTCCGGGCACCAGCATCTGTGCCACATCGTGGCGCGTTCGGCCCCACTCTTCGGCGAGGTCTTCCAGATAGCGACCAGCGGCATCGGGGTGAGTCGCCGACCATGTAATCAGGATGCGATCACATTGTGTTACCCGCGCCGGGCGGAGCATGGTCGACGACGCCGCATACGGGTAGCAGTCCATGCAAAGTGGCATGGTCTGGGCGAGTTCCCTGACCTGCGCGAGCGTCTCGCGGCTCCGCCCGTGATTTTTCTTTCCCACGAGCTTGTGGTGGGAAATTACCGTGGAAACACCTAACGCCTTCCCGATACGAGCAGTCTCGTCGATTGACTCCCGAATGTTGTCGCTTTCATCGCGCATATGAGAGACCAGCACGCCTCCGAGGCGGCGCATCGGCTCGCACATGCGCACGATTTCGTCCTCGGGGGCGGCAGACGAGGGTGGATAGAACGTACCTGTAGACACACCGATCGCGCCTTGTCGTAATGCGGTTTCCACGTCCTGGCGCATACCCTCGATTTCCGATTCGCTCGCCGCCGCGCCCAGCTGAGTTACGTGTCTAGCCCGAAGCGTTGACTGACCTATGAGGACCGCGACGTTTACAGCCGCAGGGTTTTCGGTGAACATCTCCCGATACGCCCGAACCGAGTCGAACCGATAGCCACCACGCATGATATCGAGCGGTGCGGGGGGTATCGCATCAGTAACCAACGGGAAAAGGCTGATGCCGCAATTGCCGGCAATAATGGTTGTGACACCCTGTGTCACCTTCGGCAGCATGTCCGGGGACTGGAAAACCATCCAGTCGTCGTGGGTATGGGTATCGATGAACCCCGGCGTGACTGCAAGCCCTGTTGCGTCGATGATAGTTTCTGCGCCCGCGGCACTGAGGTCTCCCAATGCCGCGATTTGTCCATGACGAACTGCGACGTCGGCGGTCCGTCGCGGCGCACCGGTACCGTCGATCAGGTCGCCATTGCGGATAATCAGATCGTATTGCATTGCCGTTGTCCTTAATCCACCTTGGCGCCGCTCTTGCGTACCAGCTCGCCGAATTTCACGGTTTCTGACGCAATCAGCGTCTGGAAGTCCCGCTGACCTCCACCCAGAGGATCGAACGAAAGTTTGTCGAGTTGCGCGCGAAATGCTGGGTCACGAATGATTGCGTTGACTTCACGGTTGAGTCGCTCGACCACTTCGCCAGGCGTACCGGGCGCGGCGACTAGGCCAGCCCAGGCGGTCAGCTCATAGCCGTTGAGGCCGGCCTCGGCCATGGTTGGAAGATCAGGATAATGGGGCGAGCGCCTGTTCGATGTGACTGCCAGCGCCCGTAGGCGATTCGATGCCACATACGGCCCAATTGAAGGGACGTTGTCGAACATCAACTGGACGTTGTTGCCAACTAGATCCTGCAAAGCCGGAGTGCTGCCTTTGTAAGGAACGTGGGTGATATTCACGTGGGCCATGACCTTGAACAGTTCGCCGCCAAGGTGGCTGGTGGTGCCGTTTCCCGCTGACCCCATCGACAGCTTCCCTGGATTGGCTCGTGCATAGGCGACCAGTTCCTGCACGGATTTGACGGGCAGCGATGGGTTGACGGCAAGAATGTTATAGGTTGTCACCAGCCCCACGATGGGCAGGAGCTTGTCCGGGTCATACGGCAGCTTGCTGTAGAGAAAACGATTTGTGGAAAGCGTCGCATTGTTGCCGTAGGCGATGGTGTAGCCATCGGCCGGCGCCGCGAGGAGGGCCTGCATGCCAATGTTGCCGCCTGCGCCTGGGCGATTTTCAATCACGACGGCCTGCCCCAGGCGCCGCGACAACGCATCCCCGAAAAGTCGCGCCACGATGTCCGGTGCGCCGCCGGGCGCCGTGGGAACGATGAGTCTCACCGGCTTTTCTGGCCACGCCGCATGTGCAATACCCGAGCCCAGCGTGATGAAGCCGATGATGGCTAAGGCCAGGGCTTTCTTTGCCAAATCCTTCATTCTTTCTCCCCTCGTTTTTGTGAGATACCGGCATTTAGTATCCGCGCCGCGTCCCAAGGAGGCCAATGACGTTTTGTCGGTGATAGTTTCCGCGCCGGAATACATCCAGCTCGGTTCAGCGCTTTCTCGCCCTTGCCAGATACTAGGCGTCGCCACCACGAATCCCGACGGCAAGGGGGCCGAGTTCTGGCTCGGCACACAAAGTCAGGCCCTTTCCATCGCGGCTGCCGCCCAGACGCTAGAGACCGCGCCCGACCGCATCCGCTTCCACGCCATGCAAATGGGCGGAGGCTTCGGGCGTCGCACCTTCTTCGCCCGCGACATACTGCGCGACACGCTTCTGCTGTCCCGCGCGGTAAAACGGTCTGTGAAAGTGATGTGGATTCGTGAGGACGATGTGAAAAACGGCTGGCTGCGGCCTGCGACAGCGCACAAGCTGCAGGCAGCTCTCGATGACAGGGGGCGGGTTATCGCCCTGAAACACCGCGTCGGCAGCTCCTCCATCCTGGCCTTCGCCGCACCGCAGCGCTGGGCAAATGCCAACTACCGGGACATCCTGGTGATGGAGGGCACTGGAAGTCGAGACTAATTGTCATTCCAGACTTTCTGGCCGAGCTTGTCATCACGGAGCGCCGAGCTCGGATATCGGCATGGCGAGGCACATCGGCTGGGTCCCAAACTGCTTTGCACGGGAATGCTCCCTAGACGAACTTGCGCAAGTGACCAACGCCAGCCCGGTCGATTTCAGGCAGCAGCTTTTGGCCGACAGCTCACGCGGCCGCGCGGTGCTTGACGCCGTCGTCGCCATGTCCAACTTCGGCAACGCGCCGGAGGGCCGTGCTCACGGACTGTCAAGACTACTCTCGGAGCCGGCGTCGCGGATATCTCGCGCGACCGGTCCTCCGGCCAGATCCGTGTCCAACGTTTCTGGGCGGCAGTCGATCCCGGCATAGCCAGCCGGCCGCATGCTGTCCCTGGGCAGCGGTCTATATCCGACTCCTTCTCCTTCTCGGTCATTGCCTCTCAAACGATCCCAATGACGGCTTCCGAGTAGAAATGCCGTCGTTCCCCCATTGCTTACCGTTGAGGCGCAGCATTAGACAAAATCCGAATCAGTCCAGGGTCGTAGCTAGGCAGGCCGGTTCGGTTCCGCGAACGCCGAGCGGTAACCCATGCTGCGGCGCCACGGCAAATCGTGGAAGCGTTGTCGCGCGTGCTGCCGGTGCCCGATGGCGAACCGCTCGCCGATGCCAGCGTGGGCGCCCCGCGCCAACCGGAGCCAGCAACATGACCCATTTTGTTGTGTCCGGTGCATACCGAGCAAGGCCATCGCCGCCAGGGCTGACATCGCGCTGGGCGTAGACGTCGGCACAGCCCGCGGCCGTGCGCTGGCGGTATCACCGGGATGGAGTGGATGAAGGTCAGTGCGATGAAACTGGATAGATTCGTCCGTGAAGACACGTCCGAAGTAATTAGCGCGAACTTTTCCGCTGCTTCTTGCCCCGATCTGCACGGTCTTCCTTACCAGCCGTAGTCTCGCTCTTAGCCTTCTTTCCGCTCTTCGACTTCTTAGCCGACGCCGAAGCACGATCGCTGGACTTTTTGTCCATCTTTTTGTCTTCGGATTTCTTCTCCACCTTCTTGTCCTTCTTCTTAGTATCGTCACTCGCTGTCCCTTTGTCCTTCCTCATGATGGTCTCCTGGGAAATGTATTCAGCGTGAGAAAGGCCCACGCTGGTCGTGACCTCGCAAGGGCTATGCCAAGTCGTTTCACATCACAAAGTTCACGAAAACACTGGAGGGCCAGCCACGGCGAGTCTGTTCTCGAAAGGCCAATGAGGAAAATTGCCGTGTAAAGTCGCGCCACGCATTTGCGGCTCTCCCCAATTGCGCTTCGACCGCTGCCACGCCTGCGGTCTGTCCGCCGCGGCGGTTGTCGTCGTTTCGCTTCGGATCGCACCCTTGCCTTCGCCACCATCCATCCCGTGCGACTCAAGCATTTCTTTCCGTCTGACTTGCCGATAATGGTGAGCATGGCAGGCGCCTTTTACGACGTCCGCGATTGCGACTGCGCAAGAGGTGTCGCCGAAGTCGCCGAGATCGGAAGCGTCCCGAACCGAAGTCCACTTGTTTGGCCGACCGCGGCCATGGATGGCGGTGCGGCTGCTGCCGCCGCTGCTTATTATGAGAGTCGGGAAGAGTCCTCCCACGAGCGAAGGACCGCTTCTAAAGCGGAATTGCCCAGTCTGCTCGGCCGTCTGATGCTGCTAGTGTTGGCTGCACGCGGAGTCCCATGGTCTCCTTACTTACATAGCCACGATTGCACTCGCTTTGCTGCCGGGCGCCGGATTGACTGCGGCGGCATCGACCGTTAGGGCATCCGGTACTTCCACCTCGCGGATACCAATGCCTTGCACCGCTAAAAGTGCCCCGGGAAGCGAAGTGCCGTCGCCGTGGCTTGCGCAGAAATGTGTGCCCTCCACGTGAAAGTTGACCGTGAGTGCCCATAGGCCCCGATGTATCCCATGGTGGCGAATCAAGATGGTCGTGAGTTCAAGCGGGCTATTGATCAATGTGGTGGCAGTCATGGGGGAGTTCCAAATGGGGGCCTATCGACATTCAACCATGAGGACGTACAACTGGGAAGATGGCTCCGGCATCGGCATCGGCATCATTGGACGTCGGTTTTACTACGTCGTCGCGCGGGACTGACAGTAGGTTGCCTGGTGGAGGTGCCTAGCCATGCTGCGGCTGCAGCCTGCGACGAGCCCTCGGTGGAAACGCGCATCGCGAGATAGGCGCGGAAAAAATCTCCGTGAGCGGGCGCTTCGGGCGGAGCGGTTGGCGCAGTCCGCCAAGGCGCGACGCGGGTGCCCCTCGCTCCAGGAACCTAGCTCTCTGCAAAGACGATTTTTCCGGCCGGGGTTATCGGCGCCGCAGACAGCGCGCTGAGCAGCGAAGGACTATTCCACGCATTCGGGAGCTCTTGGATCTTTGCAAGCGATCTAGATCGGCTTGGCTGACCATATGCGGTCCGCGCATATCCGCATGACGATTTGCAGCTTCGTTGTGTAGCTACGTCTCCATACAATGGCCCGACGCAGTGAACGCTCCACCTTACGAACGCCAACTTCAAGACAGACTCTTATGCAACGCCGCAAACTCATCCAACTCATTTCGGCCGCCGCGATCGCCGTGGCTGGCTCCGCCGCGGGCGGCTCGGCCGTTGCCGCCGACCAGACCATCCGCCTCGGCACCATGAGCGGACCGGACGCCCAGATCTGGGAAGTAGTCAAAACCGTGGCCAAGCGCAAGGGCCTCGATATCAAGATCGTAGAATTCAACGACTACGCCCAGCCAAATGCCGCCCTCGATGCCGGCGACCTCGACGCCAACGGCTTTCAGCACCAACCGTTCCTCGACAGCCAGATCCAGGCTCGTCACTACAAGATCGTCAATGTCGGACTGACGTATGTGGCTCCGATGGGCTTCTATTCGCGCAAGGTCAAGTCGCTCAAGGACTTGAGCGAAGGGGCAAAAATCGGCATCCAGAACGACCCATCAAATGGAAACCGCGCGCTGCGCCTGTTGCAGGCGCAAGGCGTGCTGAAGCTGAAGCCGGGTGCCGGCGAGAATGGCAGGAACGCTACGCCGCTGGACATCGCTTCCAACCCGAAAAAGCTCAAGATCGTCGAACTCGATTCGGCAATACTGCCGCGCTCGCTGGACGATCTTTCTGCCGCGTCGATCAATACCGATTACGCGGTCAAGGCCGGACTGCAGCCCACACGCGACGCGATTGCCATCGAGGATTTGAAGGGGCCTTATGCTAACCTGATTGCCGTGCGCGAACAGGACCGCAACAAGCCATGGGTCAAGGACCTGGTCGCCGCATACCAGTCTCAGGAAGTGCGAGATTTCCTGGCGAAGCAGTTCAACGGATCGATTTTGCCGGCGTTTTGAATGACTACGGCATGAGGCATGTTCCCAGCGTGACGGATCGCTGACGCTCACCCTCTGCAGACGCCGGCATCGTGCGTGCCTATTGGGTCGCGCCGGCGTGATTGATCGGATAGCGCAACAACGCCCTTCAGGGCGGGGAGGGATAGCGCCGCAGGCGTCCTTTGCAGAAGCTAGTGCGGCGTTTTCTCTTGCTCGATGTACTGGCGCACGATCTCGATGGGTAGGCGGCATGCACGCGACCATTTTGCCGATAAATGCGCGGCCCGGTCGCTACCGGGTATCAGCGGTGTAGTCGCGTATCTTTTGCCGAAACTGCACTCTTGTTGATCAATCTGCTGAAATCCCGGCGAGGGCCTACGGTGACGCAAAGTGTCAGATTCAGTACAGACTTCGAGCCGAAGTGACGCTTTTATTGAGCTAGGAGTTAAACCATTATAATTCCACTATGTTTTAGCAGATGATGTCACAGGCTATCCCCCTCGATGATCTTCAAGGCGTGCTCAAGTGCTTTGCGCGGTGGGCATTTCGGGCACTCATCCAAGGTTGCCGTCATGCTCTGCAATGCGATCTCGCGACACTGTGCTTGCATTTGAACGACGTCAACATTGTGGCAATGACTGAGAGAGGCGAGGCGCTCCAGCTCAAGCTGATCCAGCCATTTTTCCGTACCCCTCGGGTCGGTCTTTTGCATCGCCAGCGCGGGCACGTCTTGCGAAAACCATACCTTGGTGGTCAGTACGTCGTAAACGGGGGAGAGCCGCGGGCGCATGACATCGTCATAGACCAAACCAAAGTTTTTCATATGTGCATCGCCGTTGCGTAGTGCGTCGTTCATCATGACCAGTTTCAGCATGGCCACGTAATCTGTCGCCTGGTCGTCTGGATGTACGAAGAAGCGGATCATCTCAAACAGGTGTTCAATCGATCCGTTATATTTCCCACTACGAAACAAGCCCGACAGCGCACATGCATCTTCGAATCCGCGACGTGATCCGTCAGGGGCGATATCAAATCGGCTCGTCGTCAGTGACGTGCGATCCGGGCTTATTTCAATCGCCGGAACGTCTAGTCCCGCTGCCGAGCATGCTTTCAAGCATGCATACTCAACCAAACTCGCGCCCACATAATGAGGCGAGTCGAATTTAACGATGGAGCCGTGCGCGGCGACAGTCCCAGGGCGAGTATTTTCCGTCTGAAATGTCGACATCTTTGGCATGACGCCAGACACGCCAAACATCTCTGGGGATGTCTTCAGAATTTCGGTCAGCCGCTGTGCCGCACCCTCTGTTCTGGCGGCATCCAAAATTTTTTGTTGAAGCGTGGCGTCCGAGTCGAGCGCGCCGCCGAAAGTATTGCGGCCGATAGTGTGACGACCGACAAGACGGAGCAGCGACATATCGTTATCAACGTCGATATGCTTGGCGAAGCGGGTTCTAATGGCTTCCAGCACGATGCCTTCGGGCAGGGATATCTGAAAGGGTGGGGGCACCCCGTTGTATCCAAGATACTCTTCTGCTAGCGCGCTGGGCGGCATCAGTAGCGAGACTGCCATTTGATCCGGGACATCCGGAAGGTAACGAAAATCAATCAGGCCCGTCTTGATGTCTTCACTGAGCAAGCCGACAGGATAGTCCGAAACGAAAACCTCGAGTTCGCTACTCATTGAGATACTTTGTTCAAGAGATTCGTCTGGAGCATTGCTTGACGCTCCCGCTCCGCTCGCATCATTTCCCTGAGCGTGGGGCGACGCCTTATGTTGCTTTCCGGGTAGGAAACTGGGGCGGTAAAGGACGCCGATCCCACGCGCTGCCGGCTGGATAATTTCGCCTGGAGCATTGCCTGGCGCTCCCGCTCCGCTCGCATCATTTCCCTGAGCATGGGGCGACGTGGTGGCGTGGCGATTGCCGGGTCTGGTTGAGAGGTAAGGTTCACGCCGACCGCAGCCGCCACCAGGAGCAGATTCAACGTCGAGACGCTTTGACCGCTCTCGATTGCAATGACGGTTGCCCGAGACACGCCCACTTTCTGGGCGATGTCGGATTGCTTGCTACCTTGTCGCTCGCGCTCGGAGCGCAAGACTTCCCCGATCTTGCGCCGCATTTCGTCCGCTTTATCATGCAGCTGTCGTCGATGGTCCATTTGACCCCTTACCGGGCGGATTCGTCAGATGTGATGTCAACAATAATTGACATCCAATTTTATGTCAATTTTTTTTGACATTCAGAACTAGGCTCGCGCTTCGAGGCGATAGACACAATGCCTCGCGCCCGCACTGCCCATGGCAACGGCGGAAGCAGCCGCTACCTGGATACGTGGAACGCGAGGACTTGATTCACACACCGGCGGGGACCACGTGCTGCGCATGTCGCGGCGCCTCCGAAATCCTCGCCGAAGGCAAGTCCGAACCACTGGAACCGGTCCGGGCACGGCTACGTATCATCCGACATCGGCGCGTGAAGCTCGCCTGCACGGGATGTAATCATCATGCAGGTTCCCGCACCCCCGTCAGGGTCGATCGTTTCGATGGCGCTGGACGCCCACCGGCCGGGCCATGGTCAGCTGGTCAGAACGCTCGTGAGCCGCGTTATCTCGGCAGCGGCGGCGGCAGTCCCAGGTGATCCCGCAATGTGTACCCTTCATAGTCGCGCCGAAACACGCCGCGCTCTTGCAGGATCGGCACCACTTCGCGGGCGAAGTCGTCGAGGCCGCCCGGAAAGTAGGCAGGCATGATATTGAAGCCATCGGCAGCGCCGGCACGTACCCATTCGATCATGTGGTCGGCCACCTGGACGGCCGTGCCGACCACGATCTGGTGCCCTCGCGCACTCGCCACAAGGTGATAGAGCTGACGCAGCGTCAGCCCGCGCTCGCGCGCCAGCCTGATCAGCAGTGCACTGCGACTATGCACGACCACATCGGTGGACAAGGGTGGCAACGGCGCATCGAGCGCGAAGCCGGACACATCGATCGCCAGTTGCTCGGACAGGATGGCCAGGGCATTGGACTGGTCGGTGAACGATTGCAGTTGGGCCAGCTTTTCGTGTGCCTCGGCCTCGGTGCGACCGATGATCGGCATCAGGCCCGGCATGATCAGGCAGTGCCGCGGATCGCGTCCCGCTGCGGCCACCTGCCTGCGCAGGCCAGTGGCGAACTCGATGGCGGACGCGATGTCCTGCTGTGCGGTGAAGACGACTTCGGCATGGCGAGCGGCCAATGCCTGGCCGGGGCCCGACGAGCCGGCCTGGATCAGCACGGGCTGGCCCTGCTCGCTGTTCGTGACGTTGAGCGGACCGGCGACGGAAAAGTGCCGGCCCTCGTGGTTCAGCGCATGCATCTTGCCGACGTCGATATAGACGCCGCGTTCCTTGTCCTGAATGTACGGGTTGGGATCCCAAGAACGCCAGAGTCCCTTCACAACCGAAACGAATTCTTCGGCAATGGCATAGCGTTCCGCGTGATCGGGATGACGGCTGCGGCTGAAGTTCACCGAACCATCCGCGAACGTGGTGACGATGTTCCAGGCGGCGCGGCCGCGCGACAGCTTGTCGACCGTGGCCAGCGTTCTTGCCAGGTTGAATGGCTCGCTGTACGTGGTCGACGCGGTGGCTGCCAGGCCGATGCGGGTGGTCACCATCGACAGCGCGGCAAGCATGGCCAACGGGTCGGGGCGCGTAATCATCGACGGGTGAGCGTCGGCGGAAGTCAGCAGCCGGTCGCCGAAGAACACCATGTCGAACATGGCCCGCTCGGCGGCCTGCGTAATACGCACGACGAGATCGATGTTCTCGGTGCCGGATTCGGCGCCCGGGTAGCGCCAGCCGGCGGCATGGTGGCCCGCTGCGAGCAGGAACAATCCAAGTTTCATGATCGCGTCGGCTCAGTTGCCCTGGGCGGTGCTGTCCTTGACGACACGCGCGGCAATCTCGTGCACCTGGCGGATACGCTGCGCCGTCTGTTCGGGTGTCAGCGTCTGCACGTCCACCTGCACGCGGCTCAGGGCCGCCACCGTGTCAGGCTCGGCGAGGATCTCGCCGATCCACTGGCGCAGTTTCGCCAGCACCTCTGGTGGCACATTGCGTGGCGCCGTGATAAAGAAAGCCCCGGCCAGCGAGTCTTCCCAGCCCTTGACGCCGGCGTCGCGGATGCTCGGCACGTTAGGAAGATCCGGCGAACGTGCGCCGCCAAAATACGCCAGCGCCCGCAGCTTGCCTTGCTTGATGAACTGCGTGCTGAGCGGATCGAACACCATGTCCACGTGTCCGGCCACCACGTCGGCCACGGCGGGGGCACTGCCTTTGTATGGCACGTGGCGAATGTCGATATTGGCCAGCCGCTTGAGCAATTCCCCGGCCAGGTGCCCCGGCGTGCCGTTCCCCGAGCTGGCGAACGTGATCTTGCCCGGGTTGGCGCGCGCGTAGGCAATCAGCTCCGGCAGCGTGCGGATCGGCAGTGAAGGGTTGATCGCCACCGTTGCCAGCGAGTTGCCGATGTAGGCTACCGGCACGAGATCGTGGAACGGATCGAACTTCACGGTCATCAGCTGCGGCGCGATGGCCAGGTTGCCGATGGACGTATTGAGCAGCGTATAGCCGTCGGCCGGTGACGACGCCACGTAACCCGCACCGAGCGTGCCGCCTGCGCCGGCCTTGTATTCGACCACCACCGGTTGCCCGGCCTTTTCGGCGAGCCGCTTGGCGATGATCCGCGCGACGTTGTCATTGGTGCCGCCGGGCGTATAGGGCACCACGTAGTTGATCGGTTTCGACGGAAACGGTTGTTGGGCCGCCGCGCTCACAGTGGCGACATGGAGTACGGCGGGTATCGCCAGTACGGATAGCGCGACGCGCAGGGCGGTGGGGCAGGCGGGGAAGCGCATGACGATCGGGAGGGGACGCAGGAAGGTTTGGAAGCCGGAGTGAATGCGTGAAGCAGACCGGTCATCGTAGGTGGATACGCCTTGGCCCGGAACTGCCGATTTGTCATGTCGTTAGCCGCTCTGGTGATAAGCGGCCGGGGGCTCGGAACGATGTCAGGCCGCGTGGTGGTGCTGCTGTGCGTCGATCTGCCGTGCACCGTCGCGCAGCAACGGAATCAGCGCACGGCCGAACTCGACAGCATCGGTACGCGGATCGAATCCGCGAAACAAGAAGCCGCTGATGCCTGCGCGGTAGTACTCCAGAATCGATTCCGCCACCTGTGTGGCCGTGCCGACGATCGCGGTGGTGTTGCCGGGGGCGTTGGTGGCCTTTGCCACGCCCATGAACAGCCGCTTATCGAGCACGTCGCCCTGCGCGGCCTGTCGCAGCAGGCGGCGAGAGCCTTCGTTCTCCGCACTGGCGGACGGCGTATGGCCGCCAAACACACGGGAAGCCGGGCTCCATAGTCCGACATCCCGCGTCGCTTGCTCGATCTCGCGCGCGCGTTGCCACGCTTCATGCTCCGTCGCCCCGAGAATCACCCGGATGGAGATGCTGAACCGGGGTCTGCGCCCGAGCGGCCGCGCCGCATCGCGCACGGATGCTGTCAGCTCCCTGGCGCCGTCGAGTGACTCGCCCCACAGCGCGAAAATATCGGCGCGTCGGGCCGCAACGGCGATGGCAGGTTCCGATGCGCCACCGAACGAGATGGGGATGGCTGCCTGCAAGGGCTTGAGTTCCGAGAAGGCATTCTCGAAGCGGTAATGCGTGCCTTCGTGGCTGAACGGTTCACGGCGGGTCCAGACGTTGTGAAGGATTTCGAGGTATTCGTCCGTGCGGGCATAGCGGTCGTCATGCTCGAGATAGTCACCATCGCGGCGCTGTTCGGCGTTACGCCCGCCTGTGATGATATGGATCAGCAGGCGCCCGCCCGTGTAATGATCCAGCGTGGCGAGCTTGCGAGCCGCAAGGGTGGGCGAGAGGAAGCCAGGCCGATGTGCCAGCAGGAACTTCAACCGCTTTGTGACGCCTGCCGCCCGGGCGGTCGTCAGGAAGTTGTCGGCCCAGCCGGAGTTGTGCGGCAGCAGTACCCCGTCGAAATCCGCCGCTTCATGCTCGCTGGCGCGCTGCTCGATGTGAGCGATATCGAAGGCTGGCCCTTCCGCCGGGATGACCTCCGAAAACAGACGCGGGTAGAGCGTCCCATACAGTTCTACAGGCATTGTGCGTCTCCGGTGAGAATGGGTTCAGATCGAGGCCGTCCCGGCCGCGTTCGGAGCCAGGGTCGCCGGATGTGGCGGCCGCTTCAGCCCAAGGTGATCGCGCAGTGTGGTGCCCGTGTACTCGGTGCGGAACAGGCCCCGACGGCGCAGTTCAGGCAGCACCAGGCGGATGAAGTCATGCAGGCCGCCCGGCAGAAACGGCGCCATGATGTTGTATCCGTCCGCGCCATATCGTCGGAACCGCTCCTCGAGCTGGTCGGCGATTTGCGGGGCGGTGCCCACCAGCTGCCAGTGACCGCGCGCACCGGCCACCCGCTGGTATAGCTGGCGGATGGTGAGGTTTTCGCGGCGCGCGAGGTCCACCACCAGCCGCTGGCGGCTTTTGGTCCCGTTGGTTTCGGGCAGATCCGGAATCGGGCCGTCGAGAGGATATGAGGACAGGTCAAAGCCGCCGGTCAGGTTCGACACCAGCGTCAATCCCACCACGGGATCGATCAGCGCCTGCAGTTGTTCAAATTTCTCCTGTGCTTCGGCTTCCGAATCCGCGACCACCGGGAACACGCCCGGCATGATCTTCAGATCGGCGGGCGTCCGGCCGTGACGGGCCAACCGCGACTTGAGGTCGGCATAGAACGCCACGGCCTCGTCTAGCGTCTGCTGGGCGGTGAACACGACCTCTCCGCAGCGCGCGGCCAGTTCCTTGCCGGCTTCCGACGATCCGGCCTGGACGACGACAGGGTGTCCCTGTGGCGGCCGCGAAACATTGAGCGGCCCCCGCACCTGGAAATGCTCGCCCTTGTGGTGCAGGACGTGGCGCTTGTCGCGTTCGAAGTAGATGCCGGCGGTCTTGTCGCGCACGAAGGCGTCGTCTTCCCAGCTATCCCATAACCCTGCCACGACGTCCACGAATTCGGTGGCGCGCGCGTAGCGATCGGCGTGCAGAAGGTTGTCGTCACGGTTGAAGTTGCGGGCTTCGTGATCGTTGCCCGTGGTGACCACGTTCCAGCCGGCGCGGCCACCGGACAGGTGATCAAGCGACGCGAACTTCCGGGCGACGTGATACGGCTCGTTGAACGACGTCGACGCCGTTGCCACCAGGCCGATGCGGTCGGTCACGACCGACAGCGCCGACAGCAACGTGATGGGTTCGAACTGCGCCTGATAGTTGTGGGCCACCCGACTCAGGAATTCGACGTTGTCCCCGCGCGTGCCGACGCCGTCGGCCAGGAAGACCAGATCGAACTTGGCGGCTTCCGCTGCACGGGCAAGGTCTGCGTAAAAGCGAAGATCGGTGCCGCCATCGGCCTGCGCCTGGGGATGCCGCCACGCGGCGATGTGATGGCCCGAAGGGTACAGGAAGGCCCCCAGGCTCAATTGACCGGTACGTTGCGACATGTCTGGAGAAGTCTGGCACGAAAGAGTCTCTCAGCGTAACCAATCTCGGTTGCATGACTAAGCGCGAATACCGCATTTCGATACCGCTGTCAGCCTTTGATGGATATTCGGATTTAAACCGCAGGCGCAGGAGCGGCGATCTGCATTGCATATGCGTCAGGGTGGCTTTTCCATATCCGTAATCGGTCGTTTGTGCGGGAGGCGTGGATCCGGGAGCAGATCAGCGTTCCCGTCGCGGCTGGACCCCGGGATGCCGAGGTATTGGCTTCAGACCCGGTATGCCGCAACCTCAAGGCGCACGCGCTCCATCTCGTACGGGATGAAGCGCGGCGCCATCTGGCAGTTCAGTGAATATGATTTTGTCTAGGGGCTTCTGAAATGTCACCCCGCCCGCTACATTCAATGTCAGTCTGAGCGTGCTTTTTGTGCGGGGGCATGTTCTTTCTGGGCTTTATTGGTCGGGCGGTGGCGCTGGCCGGACGCGCCTGGGCTGGGTGCAGAGTGGGGCGGTTGCCTGGCGGCGGGCAAAGTTAAAATGTCCGCGGCGCGCGGATTCAGCGGGGCCGCAACCAGCGCACGCTCCAGATCCAGCCGGTTGATCAGCCGCTGGCGCTTGACGTTCAGGGGCACCTTGGCCGGGCGCGGCGGTTCGCCCAGGAGCGTGCGCGACGGGCCCGCCTGATGCCGGCTGTCAAGTAGCGCCTGCACCTGTGCGGCGATAGCCAGCATAGGTGGTGTAGAGCAGGGACGCGCCCTCGATCCACAGCTCGACGCGTCCATCCGATACTCGGCCACCTCGATGTAGCGATGGATCAGGCGCCGATGCTCGGGCCGATCTTCGATCAGGTACATCACCTTGGCGTACTGCAGCGTCAGGCTCTGCGAGACCTTGCGCCATTCGCGCCAGCTGAAGATGCGCGCCAGGTCTTCGTCACCACGCAGCGGCCGGTGTGCATCGAAGTCGCGCTTCGGCACCTTGGCAAAACGCGCATTGAAGGCGGCGATAAAGGTCGGCGCATAGGCATTGGCGGCTTCCATGCTGGAGATGCCGCGCAACCGTAGCTCCTTGACCAGCCGGTCCTGCAGGGTGACGTTCATCCGCTCGACACGCCCCTTGGCCGGGCTGGAATTGGCACACAGGATGTCGATATTGAGTTCGAACCGGGGCCGCCCGAACTGCGTATACCCGCCCCTCGGCGGCATCCTTGGCATTGACGCGGAAGATCCCGGCCTTGTCCGAATAGAACGCCATCGGCTTGCCGTAGCGCTCGACATAGGCGCGCGTGGCGATGAAGTACGCCGGTGTCGATTCGGTCGGCACGAAACAGCAACTGCATCAGGCGGCTGGTCGCGTCGTCCACGTAGACCAGCAGCGTGCAGGCTGGCGCCAGGTCCTCGAACCAGGCGTGGTCGCTGCCGTCTATCTGCAACAGGCGCTACGCCAAATCAATAGCCACTGGTCCGCCGGTCGGCTCGCTTTCTGGCTTCCTCGGCGTGCTTGTGTCCTTCGTCTTTCGCAGTGAACTACGTGCCTTGCTGACCCGTTCCAGCGCCAAATCGTCGCCCTGGTGGTCGCGCAGGTCGGCAACGCTGCGGGTGGCGGCGCTGAACCGATCCATGCGGCGCGGGCTCCGACCATCGTCCCAAACATCCTCCGCTTCGTCGCCCAGTGCGTCCAGGTCCAAGTCCGATTTGATGCGGTGGCGCAGCGGGGCGATGTTTTCCGCCTCATTGCGTGCCGGACGATCGTGCAGGCGTCGCGCCTGTTCGTCGTCCATGTCTGGCGCTGACAGGATCGCGGCGCGCTTCTCGTCGCGCAGAATCGGCGCGGATTGCGCGTAGCTCGGCCACTTTCGCTTCATCCCGCACCACTTCCAGGCGATCGCTCCTCCCATTGGGGCGGCGTCATGCGCAAAGCGTTGGCTACTCGGACGGGCAAACCGGGTGGTCGTGTCTGTATCAACTGGCCAGAACCGGGGCCATTCTTAGCGTGATGGCATCAAGTTAGCTGTGGAGATTCAGCACTCCTAGGGGCGCGGCGGGCACAAGTTCTACGACGACGCGGGTCCTACTGGATAGGGACTCGCGTTGAGGATAATACGAAGAATCGCCGCTCCGGATCAGAGGAATGCTGGCGATGCGTCACCCCTTTCGAGGGATGCGCTGCAGTAAGCACTATGCCAATCTTCGAGGGCCGAGCGATCGGCCCTTTGCATTGATGAGCCACGACCACTGCGGCCGTGACTCTTTTTTTTGGCCGGGCGGTCTCTAGAATGAAGTGCAACACCCTGATGTTAGGGTGTTGGGATGAGACAATGCTACAGTCAACTGGGTATCGAAGAGCGTAACTGTATTCATCGCCTGCTAAACGAGGGGTGCAGCCTGCGTCAGGTCGCGAGAGTGGTGGGGCGAAGTCCGTCGACTATTTCACGCGAGGTTGCCCGGGCCGGAGGTCGTCGTTCCTACGATGCTGCGAGCGCGCAGGGTATGGCGCTGAGACGGCGTCGACGTGGGCCGCGCAAGCTGGCAGCAGGCACGGCGCTGCTGAAACTGGTGAGAGCATGGCTGCGCGTGGGCTATTCACCGCAACAGATTGCAGGCAGACTCCGGCGCATGTATGCCCACCAGCCGGAGTTCCATGTGTCCCACGAGACGATCTACTGCGTGATCTACGCCACGCCGCGCGGTGAGCTGCGCCGCGAGCTAATCGGCAGCCTGCGTAAGGCCCACAAGGAGCGTCGTTCACGGGGCGCGTGGAACGATCGCCGAGGCAAGCTGCAGGATATGCGCTCGATCCACGAGCGGCCCGAGGAGGTGTTCGATCGGCTGGTGCCCGGACATTGGGAAGGCGACCTGATCAAGGGCGCGGGCAATCGCAGCGCAGTGGCGACGCTGGTGGAACGCAAGACGCGCTTCGTGGTGCTGGCGAAGATGGACGGTTGCGGGGCGGAGGCAGCGCTGGAGGCGTTGACCAAGAAGTTTCGTCGTGTGCCGCTGGCGCTTCGCAAGAGCTTGACCTACGACCAGGGCAAAGAGATGGCGCATCACGCAGAACTGACCAGGCGAGTCAGTATCGAAGTGTTCTTTGCCGACCCGCACAGTCCGTGGCAGAGGCCAAGCAACGAGAACATGAACGGACTGGTTCGGGAGTATCTACCGAAAGGCGACGATCTATCGGTCTTCTCGCAGGGGTACTTGAACAGAGTCGCGAAGGCGCTGAACTATCGCCCTCGGGCGGTTCTCGACTTCGCCACTCCCGCCGAAGCCATGGCCGAAGAGATCAACAAATTACGAACTGGTGTTGCATCTCAGACTTGAAACCGCCGGGTCATTCTTCTCACGGTGCTGAGCCTCTGATTGGCTTGAATTTGGCGGCGACAAAAATTTTATAGAAAAATATATCGTTAGAAGTGCCGCCGTTGAATATACCGCCAATGTCGTCTTCTTCATGATGACCCTGATGTATTCGTTGCGTTATATGCTAGAACGGATGAGGTTTTGTTTGCCACCCCCAAGAGGTCTGGTGCGCGATTACATTTTTAGAAATCTGCTATTAGAATGATGAAATCGCTCCGATACGGCGCTGCCCTCATTTGCGTCGTCGCTGGTGTGGTTTTCGCTGTGTTACATATGCACCTTGTCGTATTACGGCACCGATTCACGGCGCGCGTTTTTACTGACCGAAGGGACAAGCTACGCCATATGCAAACGTCTCCGGGTGAACCATTCGCTCGCCCTTTGCACTACCAACTGCTTATCACGAAATCGCCGGGGCCCAGTCCTTGCGCGAGCGCGCTGACGCCGTTCTGTGGATCAAGTCCCAGATGGCCCGCCTCGGGCTGACGTACGAGCACCTCCTGGCGGCAGGCTGCTTCGAGGCTCCCGGCGTGGCCGGAGACTCTGCCTCCGGCGCGGTCCGGTTCCGGGACGCCGATGGCCACGTCTGGAATGGCGTTGGCGATCTGCCGGATTGGCTGCAGCGCGCCGTCAATGCCTTGCAGTCGATCGAGCATTTCCGCGTCGAGCGAAAGGCTTAGCTTGGGCGGAAGGCCGTACCCGACCCATCCCGGCCTTTGATGAACGAAGATTGGATGTCCAATGTCAACGTCAAATCGGACGCTGGCCGCAATTGGGCCGATGATGGTGCGAATGTAAGCATCACATTCGCTTAGCCACGCGGGTTTCCGGGCAGCGTGCCCTCGCCACGTAGCAAGTTCGTAGCAGTGGCGTCCGCATCCCGGCCGATCTCCACCGTGAAATCCACGGGCGGCGGCATCTCGAACCCCCGCACCACGCCGTACAAGTCCAGTGCACAGAAGCCTCTCTGGAGGATCTCGGCCAGCACCAAGGGCGGCGAGATGCCCGGCAGCGGCGTCTCGATTGTCAGTTGGGTCGCGCTCAGCGTGTAGGGCGCCCCCAGCCAGTGGCGTACCAACAGCGGGCAGTCGATCAGGTCCTTGTCGTGCGGCAAGATCAGCGCACGGGTGCCGCGGCGCAGCAGGATAATGTCCATGGCGGTGGCTCGATGGGAGCGTGCGGGAGACATTTCATCGTAATCCGGTTGCGCGGTGTTCGCTAGGGCACCCATATTCCTGAGGAAGTTTTCCGAAATTGCTGCATTGCGGACGTGGGGCGTGCGACGTTCGGGGCCTACAGTCGTCTGCAGGCGGACGGGAAAAGGGCGAGGGGTCGCAGATGTGGGTGTGGGACCGAGAAATAGCCGAAGCGCGCCGGCGCGTGAGGGAGCAGGTGCGGCGCGTGCGCGCCACGCGTCAGGACGGCGGCGATGTGTTCCTCGCGGAACGGGTGTTGCGCTACCTCTGGCGTAGCTATGGCGCCATGATCACCGGTCGACGTGTGTGGGCAGATCGGCATCCTTCCGATCATGCCCATGCAGATTGGCGATGAATTTCAAGAGCGCAGGCACAACTTTTCCAAAAGCGCCAGGTGCGTCCGATCGACGGCAAGCGATTGGCGCAATAGCCGCAGGACCTCCAACGCGAGCGCGCAGTCCAGTTCATGGGCCTGAAGCCGTCGGATCAGTGCAATTTGACGTCGGACGCGCGCGCGGGCGTTCACCACATGGAGCAGACCGAGTGTCATGTGTGCTTCATACATCATTCTCGCGTCGCTCGAAGCCATCCGGAAGTCTTTTAGACAAATTGCGGACTGTGCCGCCAGTCCTTCTAGGATAGGCGTGCAACAGCCGATCTACGTGCTGCACGCCGGCGCTTGAGGGGAAATCTTGCCTTCATAAAGGAGCCCACAATGCTACCCGGTCAATTCCGTACATCGTGCTGCTGGAGCGCCGCTGCAAGGACTTGCGTCGGGATTGCGAACGCCAGCAGGCCGCGGTAGAGGCGCTGCAGCGTCGGGGGCCTAGATGCTACCGACGCGGGCGCGGCGATGGCCGGCCTGACGGCCACCCTGCAGGCCCTTGAATTGCGCCTCCAGACGTTGCGCGGTGGGTCGCCCTATGTCGGCTATGTGAGTCCGCGGTGCCCACCAAGGTGAGCGGGCCCAAAAGAATACCCACCGCAGGTAGCGCGGCAGGTTACGACGGGCCAAGGGGAGGGCCGATACAGCGGAAATTTGGTTCGACTCGGCGAATTGCGTCCGATTAGGCAACTGAGCGGCCGGTGAGGAGCATGCCCGGTAGCGGGGGTGCCGTGCAGGAGACGCGCCCCCCGCGGACTCTGCTGTGTCTGCGCCTGGGCTATGCGGAACTACGTCGCTGCGGCATGAGAAGCTCAGATAGTACCAAGTAGAAGGTCAACGGCAAGATGTCCTCGCTGCAGGCAAGCTGTATGGGCCTCCGCGGAGGACGGGTATGGAGATGATTGACAGTAAGGTCCACATAAATACGGACTCTCTGCATTCGCTGGCTCGCCGACTGCCACGCGGTATCCCCAACTGTGGTGGCCGGGTAGCTCCTCATCGACATCAATCTGAAACACCGCCATATGCAGTATCAGTCCCCGATACTGCTCCACTTTTCGTATGTTGAGCGTGTCCATGACGAAGACCCCCGATAGTAAAGTCCGTGCGAGGCACGCCCAGCGTCACATCTGTCTCAGCGTCGATCGCCCTTTCGTGACATCGTGCGCGCTGCAACTCAATGTTGATGCCCGACGCTGTCCTACGCCCCGCAAGCCCGTGGGAGCGAGGAATGGCTGATGAACGCAATAGTGCCGAATGCAGAAACTGGATGTCGAGCGGCAGCAAATGGCCGAGATCGGAAGCCCAACGGCAACCTGTCCGCGCCGCGGCGCCAAACTTCCGTAGCCGACCCTAAGCTGCCTATCGCAACCGTTCGAATGAATGTCGGTTCTAGTGTTAGCAAGCGACGATCGACGATGGCTTACTCGCTGCGCTTCTTCTGCATTTTGGCGAGTCCTTTGAACTTCTCTATCAGAAAGTCGATAAACGCTCTGGCTCGTGCCGTTTGATTGCGACGTTGAGAGTAGTAGACGAATAAGTCAGCCGACGGCAACTTGTAATCCGGTAGGACAACTCTCAGCCTGCCGCTTTCCAGATACTTGGCGAGGTCCCATTCTGACCGAATCAGGATGCCATGCCCGTCCAAGGCCCAGCCTAGAACAATATCGCCGTCGTTGCTCGAAAGTGCACCGTTGACCTTTATGGTTTCCGGGTGTGAATCGTGGTCGAAACGCCAGACACCGTAGGCGCTGTCATTTTGTCGATGAATGATGCAACGGTGTTGTGCCAGGTCTGCGAGCGACTGTGGCGTACCGAATGTCTCAAGGTAGCGGGGCGACGCACATAGAAATCGGCGATTGGACATGATCCGCCTTGCCGTCAGGCGCCGGTCGGGAAGCTCGCCGAACCTGATGGCCAGATCAATTCCGCTGTCAACAAGGTCCACCGGCCGGTCGGTGACCTCCAGTTGAACCTCCACATGGGAGTACCGTTTCGCAAATTCGGACACCAATGGGGCAATAGTCGTCCGGCCAAAACCCAACGTCGCGTTGACGCGCAATGGGCCGCGCGGTTCAGCACTACTGCTGCTGACGACGTTTTCCATTTCCCGCAGGTCCGCAAGGATCCTGGTGGCATAGGAAAGGTAGGTCTCACCTTCATTGGTTAGGCTGATACTCCGGGTGGTTCGATTAAGAAGCCGAACACCGAGCCTTGATTCCATCAAGTTGAGACGTTTTGTTGCGGCTGGCGGAGTGATGTCGAGTTCACGTGCCGCCCCCGACAGCGACCCTAGCTTCGCGATGAGGACGAAAAACTCAAGTTCCGAAGCAAGTTCAGTTTTCACAATGATTCAACAATGTTTTGACTGCAGTTGAATTCTAAAACAGATTGGTGCGCCTAAGCTACGGACTCCCACGCTGGTCGCGTGCGCATTCCGTGTATTAGGAGACACATTGTGAGAATCGTAGAAATCCGCGAGAAGACTTTCCCCATCAGCTCGCCTATCCGCAACGCCTACATCGACTTCAGCAAGATGACCCTCAGCCTGGTTGCCGTGATCACCGACGTGATCCGTGACGGCAAGCCGGTCGTGGGCTACGGCTTCAATTCCAACGGCCGGTACGGTCAAGGCACGCTGATGCGCGAGCGCTTCATCCCCCGCATCATGGAAGCCGACCCGGATTCGCTGGTCGACGCCACAGGCAACAACCTGGATCCCCACAAGATCTGGGACACCATGTTCAAGAACGAGAAGCCGGGCGGCCACGGTGAGCGCTCCGTCGCCATCGGTACGATCGACATGGCGATCTGGGATGCCGTTGCAAAGATCGAGGGCAAGCCTCTGTTCCAGTTGCTGGCCGATCGTTATGGCAATGGCCAGCCGGACCGCAAGGTGTTCGTGTATGCCGCAGGCGGCTACTACTACCCGGGCCAAGATCATAGCAAGCTGAAGGACGAAATGCGCAGCTACATTGATCGCGGCTACACCGTTGTCAAGAAGAAGATTGGCGGCGCGTCGCTGGACGAAGACCTGCGTCGCATTGACTCGATCCTGAGCGTGCTACAGGACGGCCAGAAGCTGGCCGTTGACGCCAACGGCCGTTTCGATCTGGACACCGCAATCCAGTATGCCAAGGCACTTTCGCAGTACGACCTGTTTTGGTACGAAGAGCCGGGCGACCCGCTGGACTTCGAGCTGCAGGCCACGCTGCGCAATTACTACGATAAGCCGATGGCCACCGGTGAAGATCTGTTCTCGATGCAGGACGCCCGTAACCTCATTCGCTACGGCGGCATGCGCGCGGACCGCGACTGGCTGCAGTTCGACTGCGCGTTGAGCTATGGCCTGGTGGAGTATCTGCGCACGCTGGAAATGCTCAAGGAGCACGGTTGGTCGGCTAGCCGCTGCATTCCGCACGGTGGGCACCAGATGTCGTTGAACATCGCTGCAGGTCTGGGCTTGGGCGGCAATGAGAGCTACCCGGATCTGTTCCAACCTTTCGGCGGCTTCCCGGATGGCGTCAAGGTCGAGAAGGGTTACCTGACGATGCCCGATCTGCCTGGCATCGGATTCGAAGGCAAGTCGGACCTCTTCAGCGTCATGCAGCAACTGTCGGCCTAAGCCGCAGCAATACCTAAGAAAACATAAACGGAGACAACCATGTGGATTAAGCAAGCGGCAGTCCGTGCCGCAACCTTCTGCCTTGTCAGTGGCTTTTTCCTCGCCCCGAGCCTAGCCCGGGCCGAGTATCCGGAAAAACCTGTCACACTGGTTGTCCCGTTTGTGGCCGGCGGCCCGAGCGACAAGATTGCACGCGACGTTGCGGAGTCGCTGCGTAAGACGCTCGGCACCACGGTTGTCGTCGAGAATACAGCAGGTGCTGGCGGTACCATCGGCACCGCACGGGTGGCACGCGCAAATCCTGATGGATACACACTGCTGGTGCATCACATCGGACTCGCAACTGCCCCAGCGCTATATAAAAAGCTCGGATACAAGAACTCGGATCTCGAGTTCCTTGGCCTGATAAACGAAGCGCCTTCCACGTTGATTGGGAAGCTCGCTTTGCCGCCGAACAACGTGGCCGAACTTCGCAAGTTCATCGCTGCCAACGGTGGCAAGCTGAACCTCGCCAACGCGGGTGTAGGCTCCGCCTCCCATCTTTGCAGCCTGTTGTTGCAAAGCACGCTGAAGAGCGACATGACCTTTGTGCCATATAAAGGCACAGCGCCCGCGATGTCTGACATCATGGGCGGCCAGGTCGATCTGATGTGCGAGCAAGCCACCAACAGTACGCCACAAATCGAGGCCAAGAAGGTCAAAGCATACGGCGTAACTAGCCCGCAGCGTTCAACCGTCCCCGCCTTGGCAAGCATTCCGACGTTTAGCGAGTCCGGTCTTCCTGGATTCAACTTTACGGTTTGGCACGGGCTCTACGCGCCCAAGGGCACTCCCCCGGCAGTACTGGAGAAAATTAACAAGGCGCTGCGTGCGGCATTGAAGGATCCGGCGCTCATCAAGCGCGAGGAGGCACTTGGCATTACGGTTGTTGCCGATGATCGCCTCTCACCGGCTGGGCACAAGAGATTCTTCGACGACGAAGTGAATCGCTGGACGAAGGTCATCAAGGACGCAGGCATTCAACCAGAGTGATTGCTTAGCGTCCGCATCTTGAGCGGTGCCAGTTAAGGGACCGCTCGCTTTTAAATTGTGACCAATCGCCGGACGGCCAAGCGCTCTCGCTGCCGTCCGAGGGCCCCTGTTGTCCGAAATTGGCGATTGCGTTACGAATCGCACATGCAGGAGACAGACCGTGCGGCCTTCCTTCTTTAAGAAGCATCTTTCAAAGCTATACGTCCAAGTTCTGATTGGCATTATTGCTGGCATCCTCCTAGGACACTTCGCACCGGACATCGGCCAGCAACTGAAGCCGCTTGGTGACCTGTTCATCAAGCTCATCCGGATGCTGCTGGCGCCTATCATCTTCGCGTCGGTTGTCGTTGGCATCGCCCGGATGAACGACATTCACGAAGCCGGTCGGGTCGGCATGAAGGCCGTCATCTACTTCGAGATCGCATCCTCAGTCGCGCTGGCAATCGGGCTAGTCGTTGTGAATGTATTCAAGCCAGGTCACGGCATGAACATCGACCCCGCGCACCTCGACGGTGGCGCGATTAAGGCCTACACAACAGCTGCGGAACACCATTCGCTGCTCGACTTCTTGATGAGTATTGTGCCGAACACGGTGGTCGGCGCATTCGCCAACGGGGAGATGTTGCCGATCATCTTCTTCTCGATGCTTCTGGCTATCGCGTTGGCACGTTTGGGCCCCCGCACTGCGCCCTTCGTCGACATGCTGGATATGTTCCTTCATGCCATGTTCGGTGTCGTACGAATCGTCATGCACGTCGCGCCCATTGGCGCCTTCGGCGGCATGGCGTTTACCGTCGCGAAGTATGGGATCGGTACGCTGGCTTCCTACGGCGAACTGATGCTGTGCCTCTATCTGACATCGGCAGCGTTTATTGTCTTTGCGCTCGGCGCAGTCATGCGCGCCTCTGGGCTTTCGCTGTGGAAATTTCTGCGGTACATCAAGGACGAGATATTCGTCACGCTGGGGACTGCTTCGACGGAGGCAGTGCTTCCGCAGATGTTGGTCAAGCTCGAGAAACTCGGCTGCGCCAAGCCCGTGGTAGGGATGGTTCTGCCGACCGGCTACACGTTCAATGCTGACGGAACAGCCATCTATCTCACGATGGCAACGATCTTCGTGGCGCAAGCCATGAACATCGACCTTTCGATCTGGGATCAACTGATTGTCTTAGGCGTTCTCCTCTTGACCTCCAAGGGATCCGCGGGCGTCGCTGGAGCTGGATTTGTTGCGCTCGCCGCGACACTTGCCTCGATGAACAAGATTCCCGCTTCTGGGCTGGTTCTCCTGCTGGGCATCGACCGGTTCCTCAACGAGGCACGCGCCGTGACCAACCTCATCGGGAATGGCGTCGCCACTATCGCCGTTGCTCGCTGGGAGGGCGCTATCGATATGGAGCAGGCCCAGGCAGTCTTGAATGGCCACCAAGACGATGATGTCACGGAAGAGGCCAATGCCGGCGATCCTCCGCCGGCCATCCCTCCGCGGGCACATCAATACGACTTGTAACGCACGCGCCAAGACCGCACGCGCCAAAGCAACATCAAGGATCCGACATGACCACAAAGACCGCCGCCACTAGCCTGCGCGAAGCAGCGCTTGATTACCACCAGTTCCCTTCCCCAGGAAAGCTGACGGTCGCGCCCACCAAGCAGTTGCTCAATCAGCGCGATCTGTCCCTCGCCTACTCGCCGGGCGTTGCCTACCCATGCGAGGAGATCGTTGCCGACCCTCTCAATGCGGCGCGCTATACAGCGCGTAGCAACCTGGTTGGCGTTGTTACGAACGGCACCGCTGTACTCGGACTGGGGAATATTGGGCCACTGGCGGCGAAGCCGGTAATGGAGGGCAAGGCTGTTCTGTTCAAGAAATTCGCCGGCATCGACGTCTTCGACATTGAACTCAATGAGAGCGATCCCGAGAAGCTGGTAGAGGTGATCGCCGCGCTCGAGCCTACCTTTGGCGGCATTAATCTCGAGGACATCAAGGCTCCGGATTGCTTCACCGTGGAGCAAGGCTGTCGCTCGCGCATGAAGATTCCGGTGTTCCATGACGATCAACACGGTACTGCCATTGTTGTCGCGGCCGCCATTGCGAATGGGCTGCGCGTGATTGGCAAGCACATGGCTGAAGTCAAACTGGTAGCCTCGGGCGCAGGTGCGGCCGCGCTAGCGTGCCTGGATCTGCTCGTCGATATGGGGATGCCGATCGAGAACATCTTTGTGACCGATCTCGCCGGCGTCGTTTATAAGGGACGCGCAGAGCTCATGGATCCTCACAAGGAGCGTTTCGCCCAAGAAACCTCGCAGCGCAAGCTCTCCGAAGTGATTGCCGATGCAGACATCTTCCTCGGGCTGTCGGCCGGTGGCGTGCTGAAGGAAGACATGGTCAAGGTGATGGCCCCACGGCCGCTCATCTTTGCTCTGGCCAATCCGACTCCGGAAATCTCGCCGGAGGCTGCGATGGCCGTACGGCCGGACGCCATCCTCGCAACGGGCCGCGCTGATTACCCGAACCAGGTCAACAATGTCCTGTGCTTTCCGTTCATTTTTCGCGGTGCACTGGACGTGGGCGCGACGACGATCACGCGCGAGATGGAAATCGCGACGGTCAACGCCATCGCTGAGCTGGCGAGGCAAGAACAAAGCGACATTGTTTCATCGGCCTACGGCATCAAGGATCTGAGCTTCGGGCCAGAGTATCTGATTCCGAAGCCTTTTGATCCCCGCCTCATTGTGAAAATTGCGCCGGCAGTCGCGCAAGCCGCGATGGATTCCGGCGTCGCCACGCGCCCAATAGAGGATATGGAGGCGTATCGTCAACACCTCCAGCAATTCGTCTATCACAGTGGCAGCGCGATGAAGCCGGTGTTCCAGGCGGCCAAGGCGGCGGAGGCAACCCACAAGCGCGTCGTGTTTGCCGAAGGCGAGGAGGAACGCGTACTACGAGCTGTACAGATCGCCGTCGATGAACAGCTTGTAATGCCCATCCTGGTTGGCCGCCCCGCGGTCATCGAAAACCGTATCGAGAAGCTTGGATTGCGACTTCGCGCTGGCACCGACTTCACCGTTGTCAACCCGGAACAAGACGTACGGTACAAAGATTTTTGGCAGTCGTACTACAAGAAGATGTCGCGCCGGGGTATCAGCGAGCAGATGGCCCGCCTGGAGATGCGGCGTCGCACCACCCTGATTGCCGCCATGCTGGTCGAGAAGGGTGAGGCGGACGGCATGATTTGCGGGACCGTTAGCACCCCTCATCGCCATCTTCATTTCATCGATCAGGTCATCGGCAAGCGGCCGGGCGCAAACGTGTATGCCGCATTGACCGGTTTGGTGCTTCCGGGACGTCAGGTTTTCATTGCTGACACGCATGTAAACCTTGACCCTTCCGCAGAGCAACTTGCGGATATCGCAATCATGGCTGCGGAGCAGGTACGGCGTTTTGGCATTGAGCCGAAGATTGCCTTCGTCTCCCACTCAGACTTCGGCACAAGTGACTCTCCGTCCGCACAGAAGATGAGGGCCGCCCTCCAGCTCTTGCGGGAAAAGGCGCCCGGCCTATTGGCGGATGGCGAGATGCACGCTGATGTGGCGCTCGATGCGAGTCTTCGAAGGACCAACTTCGAGTTCGGCTTCGAAGGCGACGCTAACGTACTCATCTTGCCCAACATCGACGCGGCAAACATTTCATACAACTTCCTGAAGGCAGCCGCCGGCAACAACGTAGCAATTGGCCCCATCCTGCTCGGCGCCGCCAAGCCGGTTCACGTATTGACCGAATCCGCTACCGTGCGACGGATCGTTAATGTGACGGCGCTGCTGGTAGCTGAGGCTGGCGATCATGAACACTCCAAAGTCTAAGAGGGGCGCGATATGACAATGGAAGAAACGTTTTCACCTATGGCCGCTGCCCATCGGCTCGCATCGGCATCGCTTACCGGCTTGGCGCTGAAGGCGCTGCCGGAAGACGAGCGTCCGAAAAACCTAGTGCAAGCCTACGCTGTCCAAGCAGCCTTGGTGGAGAAGCTTGGCGAGGGCGTTGCTGGCTGGAAGCTCGCGGGGGCATCTCCACGCGGTCTGCGTGGGGAGCTCCCAAACTCCCCAGCAACTGGAATACTCCTTCCCTCGCGCGTGGTTGGGTCCGGGGCGGAAATCCAGATCCCGCCCGGCCGAAATGCCACGATGGAAGTGGAGGTGGTATTCCGATTTGGTCGGGAAGTGTTGCCGGCCGAGGAGCCGTTTGATACTTCCATGCTTGACTGTGCAATGCTGGCCGTGGAAGTCGTTTGCAGTCGGTTTACGGATCGCAAGTCCGTTGGCCAGGCCAGCTTCGTCGCAGACAACATCGGCTTCCACGCTCTCATATGCGGCGATGAGCTCCAGCCTGTCACTCAATCCACGTTCGACGATGAGGTTGGACTTTGGCGAGACGGAGAGCGCATCGCTGTCGGGCTCCAGGGCGAAGATCGTACCAAACCGTTCCTTTCGCTCGGATTCCTGTGGGAGTCGCTTGGTAAGCGAGGCGTGGTTATGCCCTTAGGGGCAGCAGTTACTACGGGTTCTTTAACGGTACCCGCCGATGTTAGCGGGAGGGGGGATTTTGAGGCTCGACTGGGGAATGCAAAAGTGAGGTTTTCATTGACCTCGAGCGATAGTTTTTGAACTGCATGCGAGCCCTAGCGACTCAGTGTGGCCGGTTAGAGGGTGAGAACAGACCTACGGTCACTATCTTCAAAAGGCCGCAACTGGCCGGCCTCGGTCTTCAGTCTACCTGCGCAGGGGTTGCCGTCGCCATCGGCGACTTCCGACCCTTAGCGGGAAGGAGCCGGGCGTGCCTCGGGATGACCATCCGCGTTCCAATACGTCTAGTTCCTACCTCATTTCCCTGATCATAGTTACCTGACGCTGCAATGCTGCGGCCTGGGTGGGAATCCGTCCATGGACCATGTTCGACTCCACGGTCATAGTTTCCCTCGGAAACTACAGTGCCATTTTCACGGTATGCGACGAATAGGCCGTGCCTAATCCACCGACTGCCATCGGAAGCGAGGTACCAAGAGTAACGATATTTGACGGCGCCGTTCTCGTATAAGATCTCCGCGATTTCGAAATCAGCCATGCTATTCTCCGGCGCGCCCATAGCGCTTGTCCGAGCGTCTTGTCTGTCAAAGCATATCAGTCACTGTTCTTGGCCGAATCCGACCGCCCAAGGCGCGTCCGTCCATTACATAACGCTCCCCACACTCTGACTCTTGGAAGTCGCAACCGATTCCTCCGGTCTAACCACCGATGCAAAATCCAACAAAATTACCTTGAAATCTACGTCCTTCGACGTGTACCGCCTGATCGGAATCCCCGCCGATTCCAGCACCTGATTCTTCTGCCCATCCCGCTTCTTCGCCCGCGCGCTGCCATGCGAAGCGCCGTCAAGCTCGATCACATACAGCGGTCGCATTGTCCCGCGTTCACACACGAGATAATCGACGTACTTCTGCGAGAAAAGACTCCGGGCGCCGTACTCCTTCCCTTTGTGCTGCACGAAAGACGACATGGCCACCTGTGGAAACACATGCGCGTTTCGCAGGGCAATGACTAACCGTTCGTAGAGATAGATTTCGTCGTCGCGCATGAATGGTGCCCTGCGGGAAAACTGATAGCGCTGCGAAGACCCGTCCCGGCGACGCTTTGTCTTCATCGCGCCTAGCACGATAAAGACGAGCGCCATGAACAACGCTAGGCCGAACAATGCCTTCATATGACCCCTCGATATTTTTGCTCTGTGCGCCGCATTAGCTGGCGATATCGGTGCCCGGAGGCCCGACCGCCGATTATGGCGAGAGGACTATAACCTCGCATGCCCCAAACGGAGGGTTCCATCCACACTTGCCAAAGCGATCACAGCACTGGAAGAGGCAATCCTCGCAGGAGGCCGGCCTTCGCTGCCCCAAGGCAATGGCGGGCGTTGTCTCAGGATTGTGTGCAATCGAGGCGAGCATGTCGACCGGCGGCTATTGGCTGTGGATTCAACCGGTCGTAGCAATACCAAGAGGGGTGACGATACGGAACTCCCGTTGGATCGATCCATCGTCTTGACGCTTGCCAAGCCCTCGCTGGGCAGGATCTCGGCCTAGGGGACTGACTGTCACTGGTGACAGTCGAGGCGAGAGCATGAGTTGCGTGCGTCTGCTCCCGTCAATCCCCGTTCACCTGCTATTCGATAGTCACTTTACCTTCCTTCACCAAGGTAGCAAACTTCACAGTCTCGTCGCCAATGCGCTTGGCAAACGCCTCGGGAGTGCTCGACATTGGCTCTGCGCCCGCAGCAATCATCCGTTGCTGGAAGTCCGGCGACCCTACGATCTTGACAATCTCCGCGTTCAGTCGATTGACTATCGGCTTCGAAGTCGCCGCGGGGGCGAGGACACCGAACCAGGTACCTATATCGAAGCCCTTGATACCTGCTTCCTCCATAGTTGGAACGTCAGGCAAGGAAGTCGACCGTTTAGCCGTGGTGACTGCCAGCGCCTTGAGCTTGCCAGCCTTGATATGCGGCAGCACCGTGGTCAGGGTGTCGAACGACATCGTGACCTGTCCGCCCAGCAGGTCGGTGGTCAGCGGGCCGCTGCCCTTGTAGGGCACGTGCAGCAACCGGGTGCCCGTGGCCGCCTGGAACTGCGTGCCGATCAGGTGCTGCGCGGTGCCGTTGCCGTTCGAGCCGTACGACAGCTCGGGCGACGCCTTCTTCGCCAGCGTCACCAGATCGCCCACGTTCCTCGCGGGCGTCTTCGCGCTGTTGATGACCAGCACGTTGGGCACCATGGCCAGCGTCGACACCGGCGCCAGGTCCTTCTGGAAGCTGTACGGCAGCTTGCGATACACCGAGGTAGCAATCGTGTGATGCACCGCACCCATCAGCAGCGTGTAGCCATCGGGTTTGGCCTTGGCTACGTAGTCGGCGCCCACCGTGGCGCCCGCCCCGGGCCGGTTCTCGACGATCACCGGCTGGCCGAGGTTCTTCGACAGCTGGTCGCCCAGTGCGCGGGCCAGGATGTCCGTGGTGCCGCCCGCCGGGAAGGGAACCACCAGACTAATCGGCTTGGCAGGCCATTCCTGCGCCATGGCCATCGACGCACTGCCCAGCCCGATGGCGCACAGCGACAGGCCGAAGGCCCGGCGCATCGTCCGAAGGTTGAAGTTGCACATGGTTGTCTCCTCTTCTTGTAGTGGTTGGAAAAAGCGTGGATATCAGATCGATACGGAGAGCGCCTGGCGACCCGCGAACGTGGCCGCGCAGCCCAGCTCGGCTTCGATGTAGAGCAGGCGGTTGTACTTGGCCACGCGGTCGGAGCGCGACAGCGAGCCGGTCTTGATCTGCGTGGCGGCGGTGCAGACGCTGAGATCGGCAATGGTGGTGTCTTCGGTCTCGCCCGAGCGGTGTGAGACCACCGACGCATAGCCGGCGCGATGAGCCATGTCGATGGCGGCCAGCGTCTCGGTCAGCGTGCCGATCTGGTTCGGCTTGATCAGGATCGCGTTGGCCACGCCGCAGTCGATGCCTTCCTTGAGGATCGCCGTGTGCGTGACGAAGAGGTCGTCACCCACCAGTTGCACCTGCTTGCCCAGGCGCCCGGTCAGCAGCTTCCAGCCTGCCCAGTCGCCTTCGGCCATGCCGTCCTCGATGGTGACGATCGGATACTGCGAGACCCAGCCGGCCAGCAGGTCGACAAAGCCGGCCGCGTCATACCGGCGGTTTTCCGACTGCAGCACGTAGCTCCCGTCGCGGTAGAACTCCGAACTTGCCACGTCCAGGCCCAGCGCAATATCGCGCCCGGCGTAGAAGCCGGCAGCGTCGATGGCCTGCATGATGACTTCGAGCGCCTGCTCGTTCGACTTCAGGTCCGGCGCAAAGCCGCCTTCGTCGCCTACGGCCGTGGAGTACCCGCGCTGCCTGAGCAGCGACTTGAGCGTGTGGAACACCTCGGCGCCCCAGCGCACGGCCTCCGAGAACGACGGCGCGCCCACGGGCAGGATCATGAATTCCTGCATGTCCACGCTGTTGTCGGCATGCGCACCGCCATTGATGATGTTCATCATCGGCATGGGCAGGCGCAGGTCCTGGTTACCCGTGCCGATGGCCCGGTACAGCGGCACGCCCGCCGATGCGGCGGCCGCCCGCGCCGTGGCAAGCGACACGGCCAGCAGCGCGTTGGCGCCCAGGCGCGATTTGTCGGCGGTGCCATCGAGCCGGATCAGGCACTGGTCGATCTCGGCCTGGTCGGCGACGGGCATGCCGGCCAGCGTGCGGGCGATATCGACATTGATATGGCCCACGGCGCGGCGCACGCCCTTGCCGGCGTAGCGATGGGGATCGCCATCGCGCAGCTCGATGGCCTCGCGCGAGCCGGTGGAGGCGCCCGACGGCGCAGCCGCGAACCCTTCGCTGCCATCGGCCAGCAGCACCTGCGCCGCCACGGTGGGATTGCCGCGCGAATCGAGCACCTCGTAGCCGCGCACTTCCTGTATCACTGACATGGGATTGGCCTCGTTGCCTGGTTGCCGTTACTGCACCTGCGCGATGCGCAGCAGATTGGTGGTGCCGGCCACCGCGAACGGCAGGCCGGCGGAGATCACGATGGACTGGCCGCGCTCGCCAAAACGCTCCTTGAGCACGGTGCGGCTGGCCAGCTCGGTCATCTCCAGCACATCGACCACTTCATGGCATAGCACCGCATGGACGCCCCAGGCCAGCGCCAGCCGGCGCGCGGTTGCCATGCGCGGCGTCATGCCGAGGATCGGCACCTCGGGGCGTTCGCGCGCCATGCGCAGCGCGGAGTAGCCCGAGCTGGTGTAGGCCACGGTGGCCGGCACCTTGAGCAGCCCCGCCACATGGCGCACTGCGTGGCCGATGGCATCGGCGGCTTCGGCGCGCGGCGGCGTATGAGACGCCTGGATCGCGTCGTGATAGAGCGGGTCGGACTCGGTGCGCGTGATGATGCTGTCCATCATCTTTACGGCCTCCACCGGATAGCGGCCCGATGCCGATTCGGCGGAAAGCATCACGGCGTCGGCACCGTCGTAGACGGCCGTGGCCACGTCGGAGGCCTCGGCGCGCGTGGGCACCGGCGCGGCGATCATCGATTCCAGCATCTGCGTGGCGACGATCACCGGCTTGCCGGCCTTGCGGCAGGCACGCACGATCTGCTTCTGCAGCGAAGGCACCTGTTCGGCCGGCATCTCCACGCCCAGGTCGCCGCGCGCCACCATCACGGCGTCGGCCTCGGCAACGATGGCTTCCAGGCTCTGGATGGCGGCGGGCTTCTCCAGCTTGGCGACGATGCCCGCGCGGCCCTGCACGATGGCCTTGATCTCCTGGATGTCCTCGGCGCGTTGCACGAACGACAGGGCAATCCAGTCCACGCCCAGCGTCAGGCCGAAATCCAGGTCGCGGCGGTCTTTTTCGGTCATCGCCGACAGCGGCAGGACCACACCGGGCACATTGACGCCCTTGCGGTCGGACAGCGGCCCGCCGTTGATGACCGTGGTCTCCGCGAACTCGGCGCCGCAGCGGTCCACGCGCAGGCGGATCTTGCCGTCGTCCAGCAGCAGCTCCGCGCCTTCGCGCAGCGCGGCGAAGATCTCGGGATGCGGCAGGCTGACGCGCGTGGCCGATCCCGGCGTATCGCGGTCCAGGTCGAGCCGGAACGGTGCTTGTGCCGTCAACTGGATCGGACCATCTGCAAACGTGCCAATGCGCAGCTTCGGGCCCTGCAGGTCCAGCAGCACGCCGATCGGACGGCCACGCTGCTGTTCGATGGCGCGGATGGTGTCCAGTCGCTGCCGGTGGTCGTCATGGCTGCCGTGGCTGAAGTTCAGGCGGAAGACATCGGCGCCGGCTTCGAACAGGGCATCGATGATCTCGGGTGACGTGCTGGCCGGGCCCAGCGTGGCCACGATCTTCGCGTTGCGAAGGCGTCTCATGGTGTTGCTCCCATCAGGGCGCGATCAGAATCGCGCGGAAGTCGTTGACGTTGGTGAGGGTGGGGCCGGTGATGACGGCATCGCCCAGTGCTGCAAAGAAGCCGTGTCCGTCGTTGTTGGCCAGGGCGTCCTGCGGCCGGATGCCGAGGGCCCAAGCGCGCCGCAGCGTGTCGGGGCCGATGACGGCGCCGGCGATTTCTTCCTGGCCATCGACGCCATCGGTATCGCCGGCCAGTGCATGGATGTCGGCGTGGCCGCGCAGCGTCATGGCCAGCGCCAGCAGGAATTCGACGTTGCGGCCGCCGCGCCCGTTGCCACGCACGGTGACCGTGGTCTCGCCGCCGGACAGCAGCACGCAGGGCGTGGGAAACAGCCGGTGGTCGGCCGCTTCGAGCGCGATGCCGCCCAGCACCAGGCCCACGTCGCGGGCCTCGCCTTCGATGGCATCGCCGAGCAGGTGAACGGACAGCCCTGCGTCGCGCGCCACCGCCGCGGCCGCTTCCAGCGCCATGCGCGGCGTGGCGATCAGCGTGGTGTCGATGCGCGGCAGGCGCGGGTCCCCGGGTTTGACGGCTTCGGCCGCCTCGGACGCCAGCACGCGCAGGACGTGCGCGGGCAGGTCCAAGCCATAGCGGCGGATGATGTCCAGCGCATCGTGCCGCGTGGTGGGATCGGCCACCGTCGGCCCCGACGCAATATCGATCGGGTCGTCGCCCGGCACATCGGACAGCAGCAGGTTGCAGATGCGCGCCGGATGGCATGCCGCCGCCAGGCGGCCGCCCTTGATGGCCGACAGATGCCGGCGCACGCAGTTCATCTCGGTGATGGTGGCACCGGAATTCAGCAGCGCGCGATTCACGGCCTGCTTGTCTTCGAGCGACACGCCGGCCAGCGGCAGTGGCAGCAGCGATGATCCGCCGCCCGAGATCAGGCTGACCACGAGGTCATCTTCGGTCAGCCCCGAGACCAGTTCCAGCATGCGGCGTGCAGCCTCGTGCCCGGCGGTGTCGGGTACCGGATGCGCGGCTTCGACGATCTCGATGCGCTGGCACGGCACCGCGTAGCCGTAGCGCGTGACTACCAGCCCTTTGAGCGGCCCCGGCCAGGCGGCCTCGAAGGCCTGGGCCATCGCGGCGGATGCCTTGCCGGCACCGATCACGATGGTGCGGCCCCTGGGTGATTGCGGCGGCTCCGGCAGATAGTGGGCCAGCGTGAGCGACGGTTTCGCGGCGGCGATGGCGGCATCGAACATGCGGCGCAGCAGCGCACGGGCCTGTGAGGTTTCCATGGCGATGTCATCCTGTCAGTGCATCAGGCCGGCGTGGGCATCGGCGGCGCGGGTCAGGTGCGTGCCGATCGATGGTGCGGACGCCGGTGCGGAAGCCGGCGCCGGATCGGCCAGCACTTCGGGGTCGTCCTGCAGTTTGCCGTCGAGCGCGTCTTCGAGCCGCTGCTGGTCGATGGCGCCGACCCAGCGCGCAATTGCCAGCGTGCCCACGGCGTTGCCGATCGTGTTGGTGATGGCGCGGGCCTCGGACATGAAGCGGTCGACACCCAGCAGCAGCACCATGCCGGCCACAGGAATCTTGCCCATCGACGCCAGCGTGGCGGCCAGCGTGATGAAGCCGGAGCCGGTCACGCCAGCCGACCCCTTCGAGGTCAGCAACAGCACGCCCAGTACCACGATCTGGTCGGTCAGCGTCAGCGGGGTGTTGGTGGCCTGGGCGATAAAGATGGCTGCCATCGTGTAGTAGATGCACTGGCCGTCGGGGTTGAACGTGAGGCCGGACGGCACCACCAGGCCCACCACCGGCTTTGACACGCCCGCGTTCTCGAGCTTGCGCATCAGCTGCGGCACCACCGATTCCGAAGAGCTGGTGCCAAGCACCGTGAACAGTTCGTCGCAGATATAGCGCAGGAATTTCCAGAGGCTGAAGCCCGCCATGCGCGCCACGCCGCCAAGCACGATGACCACGAACAACAGGCACGTGAGGTACATGGTGCCCATCAGCTTGCCCAGCGACACCACCGAGCCCAGGCCGTACTTGCCAACCGTGAAGGCCATGGCGCCGAAGGCCGCCAGAGGGGCCAGGCGCATGATCATGCCGACCACCGAGAAGATGCCGTGCGTAAACGAGTCGAGGAAGTCGACCACGGGCCGTGCACGTGGCCCGATATGCGATAGCGCGATGCCGAACAGCGTGGCGAAGACCAGGATCTGGAGGATGTCGTTGCGGGCCAGCGCGTCGATCACGCTGGTGGGTACCATGTTCATCAGGAAATCGATGAAGGAGTGGGGTTTCTCCGCAGCGTGGGTGTAGGTGGCGATGGCCTTGGCGTCGAGGTGCGCGGGGTCGACGTTCATGCCCGCACCGGGCTGCACCACGTTCACGACGATCAGGCCAAGGGCCAGGGCGAACGTGGACAGTACTTCGAAATAGAGCAGGGCGCGCACGCCGACGCGGCCCAGTTCCTTCATGTTCTCCATGCGCGCGATGCCCAGCACCACGGTGGCGAAGATGATCGGCGCGAAGACCATCTTGATGAGCTTGATGAACACGTCGCCGAATGGCTTGAGGCTGCTGCCGAAGTCCGGGTAGAACACGCCGAGCGCAATGCCGGCCGATACGCCGAGCAATACCTGCACATACAGGTTGCCCAATAGCCTTTGAATCATGGCTGTCTCCTGCTGATTCGAGGTGATTCGCCTGCAGTCGGGGCTCTGGTGGCCGTTGTCTGGGACTGCAGGGTTTGGGGGCGTGGGGTCCCCTCTCCCGCCCGCGGGAGAGGGGTTGGGGGAGAGGGCAAGCCTCTCTGGACGCTACGGTGGCTATCGAGGGGCCACACCCTTTCCCCCGGCCCCTCTCCCGCAATCAGGAGAGGGGAGTCGGACAATCAGGCGGCCTTGGCCTGCTTGTTGTCGGCCAGGAAGTCGCACACGGCCTTGGTGACGTCGACGGTGTTTGCCTTGCCGCCCAGGTCGCCCGTGTGCAGGGCCGGGTTGGCCGTCACGGCTTCGATGGCGGCCATCACGCGCTGGGCAGCTTCGTTTTCGCCGAGGTGCTCCAGCAGCATGACGACGGACCAGAAGGTACCCACCGGGTTGGCGAGGCCCTTGCCCATGATGTCGAAGGCTGAGCCGTGGATCGGCTCGAACATCGACGGATAGCGGCGTTCCGGGTCGATATTGCCGGTCGGGGCGATGCCCAGGCTGCCGGCCAATGCGGCGGCCAGGTCGCTCAGGATGTCGGCGTGCAGGTTTGTGGCGACGATGGTGTCCAGCGTCTGCGGACGGTTCACCATGCGCGCGGTGGCGGCATCGACCAGTTCCTTGTCCCACGCGACATCGGGGAAGTCCTTTGCCACCTGCACGGCCACCTCGTCCCACATCACCATGGCATGGCGCTGGGCGTTGGACTTGGTAATGACGGTCAGGAGCTTGCGCGGCCGCGACTGTGCAAGCTTGAAGGCAAAGCGCAGGATGCGCTCCACGCCCACGCGGGTCATCATCGACACATCGGTGGCGACCTCGATCGGATGGCCCTGGTGCACGCGGCCGCCCACGCCCGAGTATTCGCCTTCGGAGTTCTCGCGAACGATCACCCAGTTCAGGTCTTCGGGCGCGCAGCGCTTGAGCGGGCCATCGATGCCGGGCAGGATACGCGTCGGGCGCACATTGGCGTACTGGTCGAAGCCCTGGCAGATCTTCAGGCGCAGGCCCCAGAGCGTGATGTGGTCGGAAATCTGGTTGTCGCCGGCCGAGCCGAACAGGATCGCGTCCTTGTCGCGCAGCGCGTCGAGGCCGTTGGCGGGCATCATCACGCCGTGCTGGCGGTAGTAGTCGCCGCCCCAGTCGAAGTTCTCGAACTCGAAGCGGAAGCCGGCGCCAGTGGCTGCCAGGGCTTCCATGACTTCGCGGCCTGCCGGTACCACTTCCTTGCCGATGCCGTCGCCCGGGATGGTTGCGATCTTGTAGGTCTTCATCTTGCGTCTCCTGTCTGGTCTGGGAATCTGCTTCGCCGCTGCGTTGAGCGTTGGACGAATTCTGGACGGTGGACGAAGTTTTGGATCGGCACTAAAGTTAAACCATTCTTAACTTTCAGGTTAAAGGTGAGGGATGGCCTCCAGTAGCGCGATCCAGCCGGCGGAACTGGGTTTCTTTACGGCCCTGGCCACGGCGGGCAGTCTTAGCGCGGCGGCGCGGGATCTGGGCATCACCACGGCGGCGGTCAGCAAGCGGCTGGGGCAGATGGAAACCCGCATCGGCACGCCGCTGGTCACGCGCACCACACGGCGCATGAGCCTGACCCCCGAAGGCGAGGTCCTGCTGGAACACGCACGCCGCATCCTGGGCGAACTGGATGATTTGGAACAGCTGCTGACCAGCGCCCGGGGCCGGCCCAGCGGCCTGCTGCGCGTGAATGCGACGCTGGGCTTCGGCCGCATGCACGTGGCGCCGGTGATTTCCGAGTACAGCCGCATGTACCCGGACGTGGATGTCCAGCTGCAGCTGTCGGCCGATCCGCCGCCGCTGACCGAGGATGCCTTCGATGTCTGCGTGCGTTTCGGCGAGCCGCCCGACGCGCGCATCGTGGCACGGCTGCTGGCGCCGAACCGCCGGCTGCTGTGTGCGTCGCCACGCTATCTGCGCGAGCACGGCACGCCGCAGACACCGGGCGATCTGCCGCGCCACAACTGCATCGGCATCCGGCAGGGCAGCGACGCCTACGGGGTATGGCGGCTGGCGCCGGTCAAGGGGGCGAAGGTGCGCACCGAATCGGTCCACGTACGGGGCAACCTGACGACCAACGACGGCGAGATCGCCGTGAACTGGGCGCTGGAAGGGCACGGCATCGTGCTGCGCGCCGAATGGGATGTCGACCGATACCTGCGCAGCGGCCGGCTGGTACAGGTGCTGCCCCAGTTTGCGACGCCCGAGGCCAATATCTACGCGGTGTACCAGCAGCGGCACCAACTGTCGTCGCGCATCCGTCTGTTCGTGGATTTCCTTGCGGAAAGATTCGCAGCCTTTGGCCGGTAGCGAATCAATGTCCTAGGCGTTGCCGAAAGACCATCAGCCCGCCAGTTGTCGTCCGCGCATGCCTTGGGATCATTCGGCCTGGATATTGGCCTCCTTGACCACCTTGCCCCACTTCGCCAGGTCCGACCTGATGACGGCGGCGTACTCCTGCGGGGTGCCGCCCTGGATTTCGATGCCAGCCGTCTCCAGCTTGGCGCGCACTTCCGGCAGCTTTAGCGCGGCGTTGATCTCGGCATTGAGCCTGGCCACGATGGCCTTGGGCGTGCCGGCCGGGGCCAGGAACCCGCCATTGGTGCTGGCGTCGTAGCCCTTCAGGCCCTGTTCGTCGGCGGTTGGTACGTTTGGCAGCGCCTTCGAGCGTTTGCGGGTGGATACGGCAAGCGCGCGGACGTTGCCGGACTTCACCTGTTCCTGGATGGCGCTGATGGTGTCGATATAGAGCGCCGTGCGGCCGGCGATCAGGTCGGGGTGGGCTGCGGACGAGCCTTTGTACGGCACCAGCAGCACCGGCGCGCCACTGACCATGCGGAACATCTCGGCGGCCATTTCCTGCGCGCTGCCGCGGCCCGAGGTGGCCACCTTGGCTTCGGCCGGATTGGCCTTCATCCACGTCACCAGTTCGGGCACGGTCTTCACGGGCAGCTTGGGATAAGCCGCGAACACCAGCGGAATCTCGTGCGTGTACACGATGGGCTCGAAGCTCTTTTCGGGGTCCCAGCCGAGGTTCTTGAACAGGAACTTGTTGATGTTATGGCTGCCGCCGACGATGCCGACCGTATAGCCGTCGGGCTTGGCGTTGGCCAACACGGCCGTGCCGAGGTTGTTCGAGGCGCCCGGGCGGTTCTCGACGATAAACGGTTGGCCGAGCTTGACCGAGAGCTTTTCGCCAACCACGCGTGCAATCAGGTCGATGCCGCCGCCGGCCGGCGCCGGGACGATGATCGTGACCGGACGGGTCGGATAATTCTGAGCCGAGGCGGCGCCCGGTGCCGCCAGCAACGCGGCGCTGCAAGCCAGGGTGCCGGCCAGGGCGACGAGCTTTCGTGTGGTGAACTGCATGGGGTCTCCTTTGGGAAATCGGTCAACTTGAGTCAACTCTGGGTGGTGCCGCCGGGATGCGAGGCTCCGGGGGCGCGGTCGGGTGTCAGCCGCGGCCGACGAACGGCATGGCGCTGGCCATGACCGTCATGTTCAATACGTTGGCGTCCAGCGGCAGCGATGCCATGTGCCGCACGGCATTGGCCACGTGGCGCGCGTCCATCATCGGCTCCGGTGCGGTGGCGCCATTGGCCTGCAGCACGCCCCGCGTCATGCGTTCGGACAGTTCGGTCAGGGCATTGCCGATGTCGATCTGGCCCGCCGCGATGTTGAAGGCACGGCCATCGAGCGCCAGCGCCTTGGTCAGGCCGCTGACTGCGTGCTTGCTGGCCGTGTAGGGTGCGGTGAATGGGCGCGGCGTTTGCGACGACACCGAGCCGTTGTTGATGATCCGCCCGCCCTGGGGGGACTGCCGGCGCATCAGGCCGAAGGCGGCCCGCGCGCACAGGAACACGCCGGTCACGTTGGTGTTCACCACGTTGAACCACTTGTCCAATGGCAGTTCGTCCATCGGTACGGCCGGCGCGTTGACGCCGGCGTTGTTGAATATCAGGTCGATGCGGCCGAACGCCTGCTCGATGGTGTCGAACAGCGCCTGCACGCTGGCGGGGTCGGTGACATCGCTCGGGACAGCCAGCGCCGTCTGGCCGCGCGCGGCGGCATCGGCCGCCAGTGTTTGCAGCGGGTCGGCACGGCGGCCGGCCAGCACGACAGTCCAGCCATCGTCCAGCAGGGCCAGCGCGGTCAGCCGGCCGACGCCGCTGCCGGCGCCGGTGACTAGCGCGATTCGTCGGGAAGGGTGCATTACGGTCTCCAAATGCGTTATGCGAGGTCTGTGTCCGTTCTTGTTCGTCCGGGCAGGCAGCCGCCGCCGGCGCTACGTGACCGTCAGCGAGATGTGGCCGATGCCCCCCACGCTGGCGTCGACGACATCGCCGCGCTGCAGCGGGCCGACGCCAGCGGGCGTGCCAGTGAATATCAGGTCGCCGGCACGCAGCGTTACCGAGCGCGACAACATGGCAATCAGGTCTGCCACGGGCCAGATCAGGTCGGCCAGCGTGGCGCGCTGGCGCTGCGCGCCGTTGATCGCCAGCCGGATCTCGGCATCGCGCGGATGACCGACCGTGGCAGCCGGAACGATCGGACTGCACGGTGCCGAATGGTCGAAGGCATTTGCCGGCTCCCAGGGGCCTCCGGCACGCTTGGCCTGCTGCTGCAGGTCGCGGCGCGTCATGTCGAGGCCGACGGCATAGCCCCAGATATGCGATTCGGCGTGCGCGGGGTCGATATCGCGCCCATCGCGGCCGATGGCCACCACCAGCTCCACTTCATGGCAGAAATCGTCGGTGCCGGGCGGGTAGGGCAGCGTGCCGGTCGCGGGCGCCACGGCGGTGAACGGCTTCATGAACCAGGCGGGCATGTCGGCCGGGGCCAGCTCGTTCGCGGTCCAGCGGTAGTTGCGCCCGATGCAGAACACCCGGCCGACCGGGAAATGCGCATTGCTATTGGCCACGGCCAGGGCGCAGGGCGCCGGTGCGGGCAGGACGAATTCCATCTTCGCGCTCCAGTTGGGATCCGTCGGGCCGTATCAGGTGGTCAGGCTCGCGGCGGGGCGCTTGCCCGCCAGGCCGTCGGCCACGCTGTCGAGCACCATGCGGATCATCGCGGCGCGAGTTTCCCATGTGGCGCTGGCGCGGTGGGCCTGCAGCGTGGTGCGGTCGGACCGGCGCAGCGCTAGTGGCACGCGCGGTTCGTCCACGAAGACATCCAGGCCCGCGCCCGCAATGCGGCCGGCCTCGATCGCCTGTGCCAGGTCGTCTTCATTGACCAGACGCCCTCGGGCCACGTTGACCAGGAAGCCGCGCGGCCCCAGCGCGTCGAGCACGGCGGCATTGACGATACCTTCGGCCTTGTCGGCCGCGGCGCACAGCACCAGGGCGTCGCTGTGGCGTGCCAAATCAACCAGGTTGGGGACGAATTCGTGCGGCAGGTCGTCCATGGCGCGCAAATCCGTGTAGCGGATCGGGCACCCGAACGCCGCGGCCCGCGTGGCTACCGCGCGGCCTACGCGGCCCATGCCGACGATGCCCACCCGCATGCCGCTGAAGCGGCGTGCCAGCGGGATGGCCGACGGCTGCGGAAAGCGTTCCCATTGGCCATCGCGGACAAAGCGGTCGCCCGCGGCGATGTTGCGGCAGGTGGCAATCAGCAGGCCGATCGCCAGGTCGGCCACGTCTTCGGTCAGGGCGCCGATGGTGGCGGTGACCGGCAGCTTGCGCTCACGGCAATAGGCCAGATCGACCGCGTCGGTACCCACGCCGTTGACGGCCACCACCTTCAGGGCCGGCAGGCGTTCCAGCATCGCGTGCGAAATGCCGGTGTGACCGCCCGTGATGACAGCCTGGATCGACGGGCCGTGCTGCGCGAACCAGGCATCCTGGTCGTCGATCTCGAACAGCTTGTGTACCTGGTACAGCGAAGCCAGTTCGTCATTGGCGGCGGGAATCAAGATGGGATTCAGTTGCAGGATCTGAGGCTTCATGAGCGGTCCGTTGTCGGCTGGAATGTGGAACTCATGGTAGTTAAATGTTGATTCAGTACGCAATATTGATATATAAAATCAACATAAATAAGATGCCGCAGGGCGTGCAGGAGTGCAGATGGGAGCCTGGATATCGATGGACGAAGCGTGCTCGCGCCTTGGCGTGCGGCCGCAGACGGTCTATGCGTACGTGAGCCGGGGCAAGATCGAGGTGACGTCGGACCCGGCGGATACCCGCCGCAGCCTGTATCGGGCCGAGGATGTGGCGACGCTGGCCAGGCGCAAGCAGGCCGGCCGCAAGCACGAGACGCTGGCCACCAACACGCTGTTTGGTGCCGAGCCCAGCATCCCCACGTCGATCTCGACGTTCGTGCGCGAGCGGCTCTACTTCCGGGGGCGCGACGCCGTGGCGCTGGCCGACACGGCCACGCTGGAAGACGCGGCGCGCTTGCTGTGGGATTCGGCGCAGGCGGTGGATCTGTCGTCGTCCGTGCGGATCGACAAGCCGGGGCGTGTGGCGGCGTTCATGGCATTGGCCGAACTGGCCGCCACCGGCCATTCCACACATGGCCGCATGACGCGCGTGCTGCATGGGGAAGGTCAGGCGTTGGTGGGGCTGCTGGCCAACGCATTCGGCGCGCAGCCGGGGCAGGCACCGCTGCACGAACGCTTCGCACAGGGCTGGGGTCAGGGGCCAAACGTGGCGGAACTGCTACGTGTGGCCATGGTGCTACTGGTCGATCACGAACTGACCAGTTCGGCATTTGCCGCGCGCATCGCGGCGTCGAACGGCGCGTCGTTGCCAGCCTGCCTGCTCTCGGGGCTGTCCACGCTGTCGGGGCCGCTGCACGGCGACGCCTCGGGGCGCGTCAAGGCGCTATTCAGCGAAGTCGAGCGGCAGGGCGAAGACCAGGTCATCACGCAGTACCTGTCTACCGGTCAGCCGCTCCCAGGCTTCGGTCACCATCTCTACCCCGACGGCGACCCGCGTGCCGTGGCGCTGCTGAGCCGGTTCGCACCGCCGCCGGGTATTGCCCGGTTTATCGAACAGGCGACGCGGCTCACGGGATTGCAGCCCAATATCGATGTGGCGCTGGCGACACTGGTGACCCATTGCGCACTGCGCGACGACGCCGCGTTCGCCATGTTTGCCACGGCACGCAGCATTGGGCTCCTGGCGCACAGCCTGGAGCAGCTGGGGGTTGGGCAGGTCATTCGCCCGAGGGGCCGCTATGTCGGTGCGAGGCCTGATATGTGAGGCCGGACGTGCTTTAAACCGCCCCTCTTCGAATTTCCTTGGGCGGTTTATAGGCTCGATATCACAGGGTGCTAGACACCCTGCATGACCGCGTAGGAAGAACGCTGATAGCCGCAGCCGTTTCGACGGACCAGACTGGGCAGCACTGCAGGCATCACGGCGATCGATATGGCAAAAAGCGAACGACTTGGCGACTGGCTGCCAAAAGAAGAGAAGGAGATCGAAGACTTTCGACGGATTGTGGCGGCTACTGCCATGGCCCGTCACACGCGCTGGCATCCCGAAACGGTGTCCTTTCAGCGGTTCCTGGAAACCAATCCGGTGCCGCGCATGGAACTCGAGCGCGCGATCGCAGAGGCCGTTGACGAAGGTCGCACACTTGGATACCGCAATCGCGACGAGTTACTACGCGTGGTGGACTATCTACTAACCTACGCGCCGCCGTTCAGCGAGCAAAGCATGGTCGTTTGTCCGCTGAATGCGGTACTGGACTGGTTGATGTGCATGCCGTCCGGATATGCCTTCTTTCGTCGGCCCGAAGTGAACGTCCATATGCGTGCGCTGTTGAATGCGTGGTCGCGCTTTCTTTCCGGTCCCGAATCTCGTACGCACCTGAATGCCGAGAAGAATGGCTGGCTGAGCGATGCCGCCATCGAGAAGCTTGGCTTGCAGGAGTATTGTTGGGCGCCGGCCGAACCCTATGGCGGTTTTCCGTCGTGGAATACGTTCTTTACTCGCAAGTTCCGTGACGCAGCACGGCCGGTGGCTTCGCCCGATGACGATCGGTTCATCGTGAATGCTTGCGAATCTACCCCTTACCACTTTTCGGTTGGAGCGACGGCAACCGATAAATTCTGGATGAAATCCCAGCCTTACTCCCTCGGCGACATGTTCGGCCATCGTGACCAGGCTCTCGTGGACCACTTCACCGGTGGAACCGTCTACCAGGCGTTCCTAAGTGCCTTCAACTATCACCGGTGGCATGCGCCGGTATCCGGCACGGTTGTTCATGCGTATCTCGTGCCGGGTACTTACTATTCATGCATGGAAGGCGTAGGCGAAGACCCCGAAGGGTTAAATGATTCGCAGGGCTATACCACTGCGGTGGCAACCCGGGCGGTGATTGTCATTGACCATGGTGACGCCGTGCTGGGCCAAGTGGCGTGCCTGTTCGTCGGCATGGCCGAGGTTTCGTCGTGCGTCATCGCGGTCGAGGAAGGTCAGCGAGTGGAGAAGGGCCAGGAACTTGGCCATTTTCAGTACGGGGGCTCGACCTGGTGCCTGGTGACAGGAGCCGAATTGGGTTTTGATTTGCACCATGCTCCCGGTTCAGGCGAAGTGGTTCGCGTCAATGCGTCCCTTGCGAAGTTGCGATAGGCTCGAAAAGCCATTCGATGGTCAAGGACCGTCTTGGGATGGAAACCGGGCGCTGGAATTGGAACACTCAATGGCAGCTACTGGCCGGTCCCGGCCGTCGGCCCACGATCACAGGCTGGCCTGGCTCAGTTGGCGGCTCGCGACCCTAAGGCGCCATTGGGGTGTCGGATCGCGACCGTCAGCAACGAACCAAGAAGGCGCCATTCAATTATCGATGCGCGGATACAGTCGATAGGGCTTGCGATCCAATTCAGCCGGTTGCGCGCATCTCGGAGATGACTGCCCCTGCTCTGACGCGAGATAACTGCTTACGAAGAAGTCCGCAAGACCAAAGCGCGGAGGAAGGCAAGGTAGCGGTACACTGTTATCGCCGTCTCGATACGTGCGGGGCGGACGCTCTACGCTTCCGCCTGGAACGCAAGGTCAACTATGAACCGCATCCGATACTTGGTGAACTTGTCCTACGAGATCGCGGATCCCACGGCCGACTTCATTTTGTGCATCGAAGCGGCGAGGACATGCCGACAGTCGATAGTCTCCGAACACCTCGTGATCTCGCCAGAGATACCCGCCACACGCTACACTGACCCTCTCCTGTGCAACCGTATGCTGCGCATTCGGGCGAACAAGGGCCGCTTGGGAATTCGGTATGAGGCCGTGGTGGAGATCGAGCATCGGCTCGATGATGGCGAAACGCTATCGCAGGTCGCGGTCGCCGACCTGCCTTTCGAAGTGCTGCCCTACCTGTCCCCGAGCCGTTATTGCGAATCTGACCGCATGATGGAATTTGCGATGCGCGAGTTTGGCAGCATGCGGCAGGGCTACCCGCGCGTGTATGCGATAAGGGAGTGGGTGCGCAACCATGTGCGCTTTCTTTCACGGTCGACCAACGAGCGGACATCGGCGATCGATACGCTCGTGGAGCGTACGGGGGTGTGCCGGGATTTCGCTCATTTGATGATCGCCATCTGTCGCGCGCTGAGCATCCCGGCCCGTATTTCCAGCAGCCTGGACTATGGCGCGGATCCGGCGATGGGTCCACCCGATTTCCATGCGGTGGTAGAGGTGTATCTCTCGAACGGCTGGTATTTGCTTGATCCGTCGGGGGTGTCCATTCCGACCGGCCTGCTGCGCATCGGCACCGGCCGGGATGCCGCCGATGTTCCCTTTGCCGCGATATTCGGCAAGGTCGAGTCGGAGCGGCCCTACATCGAAATCGAGGCGCTGACCGATTCTGCCGCCGGCATTGGCATGCCGCTTGCCACAACCCGCGCCATCTCGACTTGGTGAACTGCGCTCAGCGCTGACCGTCTTTCATGCTCTCTGGTTCCATCGCGGCGTTCCACTCGGTCGGTTCCATGGCTTCATCGAAAGAACGCTGCGGCACGTTCCGCTGCAGCGACGCGTTCCAGCGGGGTGCCCCGCGTCGCCATCCTCGATGATGAGTGGCAGCAACATATCCGCCAGCATCTCCAGCAATTCCGAGGTATCCCATGGCAGGCCCTGCCGCGCCTGATAGTGACGAACTTGCGATCGCTGCCCGGGGGGTAAGTGGCAGCCCCAGGAATGTCGAGCCAAAGTCTTGATGGATCATGATGTGCCTTCCTCAGCGGTCGGCTTCTTTCAGGGGACGGTGCCGCGTCAGTAGCTAGTCCTGATTACGACTTCCGCTTGCCTACACCGTCGTTGCCGATGCCCGAGCGCGGCGCGCGGTTGCTGCGCCGACCGGCTTTTTTTGGGCTGTTTCGGCTTCTTTGCTTCACGGTTTCCGCGTTGGCTTTTCGCCATGGTCCACTCCCAATGCATTTGTTGCCGATTGGCAGTCCCCGCATACGCGCTTGTTGGGCGAAAAGGGATATATCACTCGGAGTCGAGAGGACTGGCTGGGGAGGGGTGGATGGACTTGGACGCTCCACCTCCAGCCATTGGGTCTTTCGAAGTGCGCTAACGCATCACTCTATCGATCGGCGGGCCCTCGGCCGTTCCCCTTTGGCGGCCGAGCCGAAGCGAATGCGCGCTATTTGCTACGAGGTAGGGTGACAGAGAACACCGTTTCTGCCGCGTCGGATCGCGCTTTAATTTCGCCTCCATGTGCCTTGGCAATCTCCCGCGCGATATACAGTCCGAGCCCCAGGCTGCCGTCGGCATTTGTGCCTTGGTTCGGGCCGCGATGGAGCGGGTGAAAAATAAGGTCGAAAGCTGAACGCTCAATAGGGGTACCAGTGTTCTTCACTTCCAATAGGACTTCCGATCCCTTGTCAGTCACTGTGACATGCACGGGCGCGTTTTGCGCTCCGTACTTAATCGCGTTTAGTACCAGGTTGCCCACCAATTGCTGCAGACGTTGACCATCCCAGACGCCTCTGCAGTGGCCGACCACGCCCAGCTCGATCCGGTGCTCAGGATGTACTATCCGCAACTGGTCCAGCGTATCTCCAATTAACTGGCCCAGATCAATATCGCTCGGCGCGATATTGATACCGAGACCGAGTTTGGTTCGGTTGAAATCGACCATGTCGTCTAGCAGCGCCTGCATGCGAGCTCCGCTTCTGATCAAGCGGGACGCTGCTCCCGTCACTTGTTCGCCCGCATTCAACGCTGCCAAATACGACGCTGTCGTCTGGATAGTCTGAAGTGGACTGCGCATGTCATGCCCCAACATTCCGAGGAACAAATTACGGGCCAAGTCTACTTGCATGCTGAAGAAGTCTACCGATTCAGCGATCGCCTGATCGATGGCCTCGTTGAAACGGATCATATCGTCCTCTCGATGACTGTCAGGCGCGGACTCGTCTATCCACAGTCGGAGAACGCTCGCGCGGAGGGCGCGGTACTCAGCAACCATCTGATTGATATCGAAACCGCTTCGCGCGCGCAGAAGGGCATGCATCTGGGCGGCGGTCTCTGGCGCACCGGCCAGTTTTGGCGCGTGCCCCGTGGACTTTTCAAACTGTTCTTTTCTGCTTTGAGCATGAGACAGATCCTTGGCCACGGCCACCAGAATCTGCGGCGCATGGTCCCGTAGGGCCAGCGGTCTCATATCTGCGGCTGCCGGTAACAAGGTGCGCGCAAATGCTTCCCACTCCGACAGAATGGCGTCCGTACGGCGGAGGATAAAGTCGGCTAATCGCATGTCTGCTCCCGAAGGACGGAAAACGCATCCCATAGCGCATTTTTGCGAAATCCAGGGTGCAAAACTGCTGCCTGATTTTTGTCGGGTACATCTATTGCGTAGAGTAGGTAATTGGAGAACCTTATGCCTATCCCAAGCGCTGTGCGTGTTCTAATCGCGGACGATGACCCCAATGCATTGGAAGCATACGAGTTGTTCTTCGGCGCTCAAGGTTACGAAACCCGCACAAAAGGGGTCGGCGCGGACGCCCTCGTGGAGTACTGTGCGTGGCGCCCGGACGCTGTTGTTCTCGACGTTCAGATGCCCGGTTTGGACGGGCGCGCGGTGGCAAGGGAGATCCGGCGCCTAAAATTCGTGCCGGCCCCTTTACTGGTGGCGATAACTGCTTTGACATCACCTTGGGAGCAGGATGAATCAATCAGAGCTGGGTTCGATCATCATTTTGTAAAGCCCGCCGATCTGCCTGCTGTCCACGCTGCAATAGTGACGGGCATCGGCTCTGGCGCCACGTGCCTCTCGCCCCGCTCAAGGCGGAGCATGTGACGGGATGAATGTTCGGTTATGTGTAAGGACTGCGCGTGCGCTCAACTCAACGGATCTATGCAAGTCTCCGTCCGGCTGTATCGGTTCGACGGCTTTCCCCCGTCGAATTGTCGCAAGCCTTCTCAGTTATCTCTCAGTTGTGCGCTTGATGAAGCTGAGTTTGTCGTGAGAACCTGCCGGCAGTCATATTGCGGGCACGAGCCAATGGGAGCATCCAGCGACGGCGGAAATACTGTCGTCAAGGGAATGCCGGGCAGACCCCACCCGTTGTGTTCTGCGGTGATAGCGCATCGTCCGAATTCCACACATTCTGGACAAAATCGCCGCGCCGACAATTGAGTACCCTCCTCGAAGAATTCGAGGAGAGGCGACGATGCAATACATGCACGACGTCTTTATCAGGGCACGGGGAGCGCATCTGGATGCGCAGTCGGCGCCAAGCAGAAGGCGGATTCGCCAGCAGGTCCAGCGGATCCGACAGACCAGGCGCGAAGCGGGAGACGTCGCGTTAGCGGTGGAGGTGCTTCGCTACCTGCGACGAAGCTATTCGGATCTGGTGCGGCACAGACGCAATCTACCTGGTAAGCAACGACGAGTCGCTAGCGGAACGCCATCTCACCACGAAGTGGCGCCGTCATGCGACTTATATGGGTGCATGAGTGAAGGGGTCCCCAAACACGTGTGCTGTGCTGCACCTCCTCGACGGAGATCTCATAGCCCCAGCCAGTCCTGAATTTCGCGGGATCGGAGTCGTCAAGAAAAACTTGCACGGACAGTACTAGCCCGCGATAGCCTTGCGCGGTCGAGTCTGCTGGATCGGTCAAGAGCTACGCCCCGGTGAGTTGCTCGATGCTGTGGTTAGCCGGTGTCGCACGCATTTGCGAGACACTGTCATGCTGGAGGGGGACATCTTCGAGAGATGTCGGTCGTTGTCCTACATCGTCCTTCTAGGGCGCGCCGGGGCCAAAGAAATAAATGCGAGCGGTCAATGACAATCGGCGTAGAGTGGGTAGCCTACCCATTGGGAGCATGGCATGGACACTTATCCGGCAGCAAACAGCAAAGGCTTCGACATTTACCCGCTAGTCTACAAATACGATCCGCCGCGTGAATGGCATGAACGACGGCCGGATCGCAGCTACAGCGCCTCCGTAGTGATCTGCCGGGAGGGGTTCGCGCCGACGGCCGACAGCGGGCGGGTCTTCCAAGTGCCGGACGCACAGTGGGCCGATTTGGGTGTGGCGAAGCGCGCAGCGGTCCAGCACGGGGCGGACATCATCGAAGGACTGGTCACCGGCGAATCGCTGGCGGGCCTTTGAAACATGGATGCCGCTTGCCATGCTTACCGGGCCGGGCCAACATGCTGGACCATCGCTGATCGGGTGACCCAGCGCCCAAGCGGCCATACGAAAAGCGTTGGTTTGAGAAGAAGGAGAAAGACTCTATGTCGAGACAGCTCAAGAACAAGGCCGAATTGCGCGCCATGCTTCGTGCGGAACAGGCAAAGTTTTCTGAATGTGAAGGTGCCTGCTTCGGTGACGTGTTATGGCATTCCGCCGACGCAGGCGGTTGCAACTGGAGTCTGTCAACGATGGAAGGTGGCAACAGCGCTGCATGCCTAGAGGCGATCCGCCCCTTTGAAAATCGGCTGCGCGAACTGTACAACATACCGGACGAAGGGATCTAACGCACTGGCCGCGATACGATCAGAGAGTTATGACCTGGAATGTCTCGCATCCCGACGAAGGCTGGCCAGACCTGCGGTCACCGTCCTGCACCCCGGACCAGGGCCATCAGTAGCATGGGCCGCAGCCGTCAAGCAAGCATCCGCCGGCTCGCGGGAAATGGAAACTGAGATTGCGTGAGGTATTTCGTGCGTACGCTGCTGTATTTTAGTCTGAGAGATAAGGCCAGCGCGCGACTGGGCAATCTGGCCAGTACCCCGGCACTCGTCGCAGGGCCGTGGTTTGTCCAGCGCGACAATCCACCCATCGAGGGATTGCCGAGGAACGACGTCGCTCAGACCACGTACCGCGAAGGCGGCGATCACAGGAATCTTCGTCGGCGCGATTGTCGGCTCGCTTGTCATCTTCGGATACGGCGTTTCGGCCGGCGCTAGCACCCCTGCCGTGGCGTATGTTGGCGCTGTCATGCTTGGCGCGATGATCGGATGGTGGGTCGGCGGATTGGTCGGCGCCAGGATCGGCCGCTTTGCACTGTGGCGGCAGAATGCGCGAAGGGCACCCGGCCAGTTGCTGATGGATCGCCAGTTGCGAATCGCGATCGAAGGAAGCCCTGAAGGAGATCGTAAGCGAACTGCGCGCATAGTGACCTGATGCCGAATTTCAGATGGATATGATTGCCGCTTCGGATCGGACGTGCCGATGCGGCCCCGCAAACGTATGTTTTGCAGCCTGATCGAGAAAGAAGTTTGGCGGCCGAATCCCCAGGTACCTATGGTGGGATCCTACTGCTCCGGACTCACATCAACTTCAATCCATACTGGTCGTGGTACTACATTGAAAAAAACTCCTAGAAGGTGAAGATGGCTATGGATCGCGTGACGGAGTACCGTGGATTCGATATCCATGTCGATCTCAATCTGGCATCCAAAGACATGTTCGACGTCTGGTTCCAGGTTGAGGGACCCATGAGTCCGCCAGGCGTCGCAGCGATTGGCAAGCGAATCAAAGTCTTTGGCGGGCCGTACTCCAGACGTTGGGCTTACCTGGTGGCGGAGTTGGCAGGACGGGCCGCCGTGGACGTTATTCTTGGGCCGGATGAATGAGCGGGGGTCAGATATGCAACGACGCGTCACGATTGGTAAATATGAAGTGCTGATCGAAGCTGAGCAACACCTCGGTCCCGCCCAGTCGGTCGGAGCGGGTGGATACGTTGGGGCTACGAGGCGACGCTGGAGAATGAGGACCGGGTGCGGCTGTGCGGGCCATATTTTTCCTTGTCGGGGTATGACAACCAGCGCGCGGCCGAACAGGCTTCCGTCCAACGTGCGGGGATTGCAGCGGACGGCTGGCTTGGGGACATTTGAACGGGCGCTTCCTAGGCGCGCGCAGCGCGCTGGCCCGGCCCGTCGCCTCGGTGCTGACGCTTTTGGATGCACTAAAGCTCAAGCCGGGCGCAGGTCCATCGAGTCTTGTTGTCCGTGGAGACGCGCATTCTCATGGATGCCGGCACGGCCCGGTACAGCCGGCACGCCGAAACCTACATTAAGAAATTCTCGCATGCAACGCAGCCGCACCTTTTCCACCGACGATAGCATGGATGAACCTGTGGCCCGCTCGCGAACGCGTATGCGCCAGTAGGTCGTGCGGGTCAGGCAGGCGCAGCACGACGGGGGCGAGGTCGCACTGGCCATGCAGGTGTTGCACCATCTGCGGCGCAGCTATTCCGAGCTGGTGCGGCTCAAACGGCGATCAGGCTAGGGTTGCGCGGCATGTGGCACATTTGCTGGATCAGCCTGAGATGCTCGCGCTCGGACGTCAGTGAGTCGAGAAGCGAGGCCGGCAGTTTTGTGGCATTGCCCGTATCCTCGGCACGCCGCTGCAGCCGGCGGATCAGCGTGATCTGTCGCCTGATCATGGCGCGGCACAGGGCGACGTGCTGCACGCCCATTTCGTAATGGGCATCGGGCGGGTGGGGTCCACGGCAGGGGGCGACGAACGCTGTCGGTTGAAGGACATGCCTCTACTATAGATTGCCGCTTGGCGATCGCTGAACCTCTTTGGCCTGCTGCGGGCGCAGTCCTCTCCTGCCCATCCATGGCGGCAATAGGAAGCGGGCCCGATGGATGACGGCTGCTTGCCGGGACCCGGTCGACTACCCGGCACCAGGCTACGGTCGTCTCTCGTCGACCCTAAGCGGTCTGCGACTCGTGGTCAAAGGAGTCGCCACTTTGAAGCCGAGCAATCTAGTTCCTAAACCGCAGAAGAAAGAGGACAATTAACGTGAAAATGAGGTCCGCTTTAGGTGGTCCGATCGATAGGCATGTTATCCGTCGTGACGAAGCGGTAGACGGACCCATTACCTTCCGCGTGTTCGGAGCGTCCGTTCTCGGGTATCACTTCCCGCCAAAACACCTCCGCCGCCACATTGCCAGGGTAACTTGAAACGACCCACTCACCTGGATGTGCTCGAAAAAGCTCTATGGCCGCTGCCCGACCGATGCCAGCGCGCCGATAGGCAGGAGCCACCCAAAATTCGGCCATTTCCTGCACGGATCTCGCCACCTCGCGAACGAGCGCAAAGCCAGCAACTCTGCCTTCTATAAAGAAGAGATATGGCTTGCGACCTGCTTCTTCCCAGTACAACGGCAGATACGGGTACTCAGTGCTCGCGCCAAGTTCGATAAGACAATCGCGCAGTAACGTCCCCAAGATTTCAGCCTGTTCAATCGTTGCATGGACGACGCTGAGAGCGAGGCGCGCCTTGTTCATAACGGATAACACTGAAATGACCGGACCACCTTTGCGTCCGTGTCGATTTCGTGGTTAAAAATGCTAAAACGAGATTGGCTGTTCATATCTAATGGCTTCCTTGGATGATGGCGTTTCGGGCTGCGAGAACGCTCTGTAGCCTGCTTTCTACCGACTCGTCGCGCTCCAAGCAGAGCACAGGGCAATTCAGCTTCTTCATCCACTGCCTGTGGCGTTCAAGACTACGACCTTCTGCAGTGCCAGCGTCATACTGGGTGGCCCACGCCATAAATTCCGGATCAGCCTGCCCAAAGCGGCGCTCTTCACGCAGCTTGAGCCGAGCTAGACGGATAGCGGTGGGAAGGTAGAGAAAGACCACAAGATCAAAAGCATTCTCAAGTTCTTGGCCCCAATGGATTACAGCGCCCGCCACGACAGCTTCGGGACTCGTGTGCAAGTCGTTCAGCAGTAAGGAGCAGCGTTCCTCGGCTCCGAACTTCTGTTGGTACGGTGGATCGGTGGGGCGCCAGAAATAGTCGTCGGTTTCGAGGACACGCGCGTGGGCAGCTTCGCCAAGGGCGGTAGCCAACGTTGATGTGCCGGAGCCCGCCGCCCCTGTGATCAGGATATACATGCCAGCAATCGGAATTGAAGTGAAGGGCCGATTATATCGATGTGCTGTCGTGGCTACGAAGCATCCGGATCCTGCGGCTTCTAATTAATGCCGGCGAAACTTTTGACATGACTACGCCGAATCTCGTATGGGCACCGCCCCGCCGCCTTCATGGATTGCCCCGTGTTGATTAGGACAACGTTCCGACTGACTGCTCATGGGCCGCTCGCAGTCCTTCCCCTGAATCGATGCCACGAAGGGCGCCTCACGAATCTCCAGCTTGCGTAACGCCAGTCTGTGGATTTGCCCGAGCCTCGAGAAAATCCACCAGCATCTTTCCGACCGGCGACAGCGTATCGAAGTCGCGCGAGCAAATGGCAAACCGGCGGCGGGCCCAATCGTCGCGCAAGGGGATTGCGCGAATACCAAGTGCCTGTGCAACGGGTTCCGCTATCTCCTGCGGGATGATGGCCAATCCCAGATTTGCGCGAACGCAGCGCAGGGCGGCATCGAATGTGGATACGACTGCCCGGTAGTCGATACGTCGGCCAAGAATTGCGGCATGTCGATTCAGCATGGTCTGGACGGCTGTTTGCGCCGGCATGCCGATATGCCGATGATCCAGCGTCTGGGCGAACGCGCAATTGTCAGCCCGGGCGAGCGCATGCGAACCATGGAGGATCGCTGCCAGATGGTCTGCCCGATACGGGCGGGTCTGAAATCCTTCCAGATCGGCCGCATCCCAGCAAATCGCTAGTGGTGCCGAGCCTTCGCGGAGCGACCGCACAACGTCGATGCTCAGGCTTTCCTCGATCGTGACACCCACATCCTGATGACCCGGGATCTGCAGGAAGGCAGCGATGTCGTCCGGCAGCGATTCCGCCATCGACGATACCGTCGCCAGCAGGCGCACCTGACCCCGAATGCCCGAGCCAAAGTCAGCCATGTCGCGCGACACGCGGTCGGCTGCGGCCAGCATTGCGCGTGCATGAGTCAGCACAATTTCGCCGGCGGCGGTAGGCACCACGCCACGGCGGCGACGGTCCAGCAGGCTTGTGCCGACCGTCTCCTCAAGCTGCGCCAGCCGCTTGCTGATTGCGGACGCCACGATATGTTGCTGCTCGCCGGCGCGCGCGATGTTCTGGGTTTCGCACACGGCGACGAATAGCCGGAGGGTGGTCAGGTCGAGATCTCGCATGCCCGGATTGTAGGCTCAAACATTCCGATATGGAACGATAGCGATGGCGGAAGATCGCTTCCGATTGTTTTTGGAACGGCATAGAGTGGCAGTTATCACGTGTCTCTTCCCGGCGTCCCGCCGCAAGCCATGACCCCTGCATCGCATCACCAGAAACCGGCCGCCTGGCCGTCGCGCGCCGTCGTCCGGGAAGTCGGATTGCGTGACGGGCTGCAGAGTATTCAGACCATCGTCCCCACCGAACACAAGAAGCGCTGGATTCGTGCTGCCCACGCGGCAGGCCAGCGCGAGATGGAGGTGGGCTCATTCGTCCCCGCACGACTGTTGCCGCAACTGGCCGATACCGCCGAGCTGGTGGCGTTCGCCCGCACGCTGCCGGGGCTGTTCGTCTCGGTGCTCGTGCCCAACCTGCGCGGCGCCCAGGATGCCATCGCCAGCGGTGCCGACCTGATGATCGTGCCGTTGTCCGCCAGCCACGCGCAATAGCCTTGCCAATCTGCGTAAGACCCCCAACGACGTGGTGGCCGAGGTGGCACGTATCCGCGCGGCGCGCGACGCCGCGGGGTCGAGGACGCTTATCGAAGGTGGCGTGGGCACGGCCTTTGGCTGCACGCTACAGGGTCGCGTGGAGCCCGATGAAGTGCTGCGGCTGATGCAGGCGCTGCTCGACGCGGGCGCCGATCGCGTGAGCCTGGCCGACACGGTGGGCTACGCCGATCCGCGCATGGTCCGTGAACTGTTCGAGCGCGCCGTGGCGATTGCCGGCGACCGCTTCTGGTGCGGCCATTTCCACGATACGCGCGGACTGGGCCTGGCCAATGTGCTGGCGGCCATGCAAACCGGTGTCACGCGATTCGATGCCTGCCTGGCCGGCATCGGCGGCTGCCCGCACGCGCCCGGCGCCAGCGGCAACGTGACGACCGAAGACCTGGCCTACATGCTCGGCAGCATGGGCATCGAGACCGGCGTCGATATCGATGCACTGCTGGCATTGCGACAGCAGGTGAAAGGCTGGCTTGCCGGGGAAACGCTGCACGGCACGCTCTGGCGCGCTGGATTGCCCAAAACCTTTGCTGCCGGCGCCCATCGCGCGGTGGCTTGATCGACATCCTGGACCGTACCATGCAACAAGAGAACCCATCGCTGCCGTTGGCCGGCATCCGCGTCGTCGAATTTACCCACATGGTGATGGGGCCCACCTGCGGCATGATCCTGGCCGACCTGGGCGCCGAGGTCATCAAGGTGGAGCCGCCCGGTGGTGACAAGACCCGCAATCTGCCCGGGCTGGGCATCGGCTTTTTCCGTGCCTTCAACCGCAACAAGAAGAGCGTGGTGCTGGACATCACGACCGAAGAAGGGCGCGCGGCCGCGGCCGAACTGGCCGGGCAGAGCGATGTGCTGCTGGAAAACTTCCGGCCCGGCCTGATGGAAAAGCTCGGTCTCGACTACGCAACGTTGTCCGCAAGGTACCCGCACCTGATCTACGTTTCCCACAAGGGCTTCCTGCCCGGACCGTACGAAAAACGCCTGGCGCTCGATGAAGTCGTGCAGATGATGGGCGGCCTGTCCTACATGACAGGGCCGAAAGGACGGCCGCTGCGCGCGGGCACTTCGGTCAACGACATCATGGGCGGCATGTTCGGCGCCATCGGCGTGCTGGCCGCGCTGCGCGAACGTGATCGTACCGGCCGTGGTCAGGAGATCCAGAGCGCGCTGTTCGAAAACTGCGTGTTCCTCCCGGACCGTACGAAAAACGCCTGGCGCTCGATGAAGTCGTGCAGATGATGGGCGGCCTGTCCTACATGACAGGGCCGAAAGGACGGCCGCTGCGCGCGGGCACTTCGGTCAACGACATCATGGGCGGCATGTTCGGCGCCATCGGCGTGCTGGCCGCGCTGCGCGAACGTGATCGTACCGGCCGTGGTCAGGAGATCCAGAGCGCGCTGTTCGAAAACTGCGTGTTCCTGGCGTCGCAGCATATGCAGCAGTTCGCGATAACGGGCGAAGCGCCGCCGCCGATGCCCTCGCGCGTGTCGGCCTGGAGCGTCTATGACGTCTTCACACTGGCGGACGGCGAGCAGCTCTTCATCGGTGCGGTCAGCGACAAGCAGTTCGTTACGCTCTGCCACGTGCTCGGGCATTCAGAACTGGTCCACCGGCCCGAGTACCGCGATAACGCGTCCCGTGTGGCCGTGCGGCCCCAGTTGCTGGAAGAACTGGGCACCATTCTTCAGCACCATCGCCCCGAAGCATTGATGCCCCAACTCGAGGCCGCAGGCATCCCTTATGCGCCGATCGTCCGCCCGGACCAGTTGCTCGACGATCCACACCTGAAGGAAAGTGGCGGGCTGGTGCCGATGCAGATGGACGACGGCTCGATGGCGCCTACGGTCCTGTTGCCGCTGTTGATGGGCGGCAGGCGCCCGGGAGTCAGGCATCCGTTGCCCAGGGCCGGCGAGCACAACGACGAAGTGCTCGGACGCATGCCAAGACCAGGTGACTGAGCCAGGCCAAATTGCCTTACCGCTGTTCCCATAAAAAAGACGGAGACAACCATGATTTCACGCCCCTACTGGAGGGCCGTGGCGGCTGCCACGGGCTTTCTACTCTGCGCCGCGTTGCCCGCGCTGGCTCAAGTCGGCAAGCCGGTGCGGCTGATCCTGCCGATCAGCGCGGGCTCCGGCGTCGATGCCATCGCCCGTACCGCTGGCCCCGCGCTGGGCAAGGCCATGGGGCAACCCGTGGTGATCGAGAACCTGCCCGGAGCGGGTGGCATCACGGGTGCGGCCGCCGTGGTCAAGGCGCAACCTGACGGCCTGACGCTCGGACTGGTGTCGAACAATCACGTGATCAATCCGAGCGTATTCAAGTCGATGCCCTTCGACCCGATCAAGGACGTGACGCCGATCAGCGTAATCGGTGCCACCCAGCTCGTTCTGGTGGTCAATCCGAAAGTCCCCGCGAAGAATGTCAAGGAACTGGTGGCGCTGCTCAAGGCGAAGCCCGATGCCTACAACTATGCGTCGTCGGGGAACGGCACGATCATCCACCTCGCAGGGGAGATGTTCCTGAGCGAAGCCGGCGTCAAGGCGAATCATATTCCGTACAAGGGAACGGGCCCAATGGTGACCGACCTGCTTGGCGGACAGGTGGACATGGGTGTGGTGGCACTCAATGCCGCATTGCCTTACCTGAAGGCCGGCACATTGCGTGCCATCGGCGTGTGTGGCAATACGCGCTCGCCCGTGGCTCCCGATGTGCCGACTATCGCGGAGCAGGGCCTGCCCGATTACCACGTCGAAGGCTGGTTCGCCGTCGTCGGCCCAGGCAACATGAAGCCCGCCGATGTGAAGCGGGTACACGATGCCTTTGCCACGGCGTTCTCGAGCCCCGAGGTGGTCGAAGCCCTGAAGAAGCAGGCAACCGCCATCAAGCCCGGATCCCCGGAGGCGGCGGCCCAATACTTCCGTACCGAAGCCGACCGTTACGCCGGCCTGGTGAAGAAGGCCAACGTCAAAGTCGAATAATCCATCTCACCGAGAACATGTCCATCTACCAGCTTGGCGAACTTGCGCCGTCTATTGCCGAAAGCGCATTCGTGGCCAGCGAAGCCACCATCATCGGCCGCGCCGAACTTGCCGGCGACGTCAGCGTCTGGCCCGGGGCGGTCATCCGCGCCGATAACGAGGCCATCCGGATCGGCGCAGGCAGCAACATCCAGGAAGGCGCCGTGCTGCATACCGACCCAGGGTGCCCGCTGCAGATCGGCGAACGCGTCAGCGTGGGCCATCAGGCCATGCTGCATGGCTGCACTGTGGGCGACGGCGCGCTGATCGGCATTCAAGCCATCGTGCTCAACAACGCGAACATCGGTGCAGAATCGCTGGTCGCGGCGGGCGCGCTGGTGACGGAAGGTAAGACATTTCCGCCGCGCTCGCTGATCCTTGGCGCACCGGCCAAGGCAGTCCGCGAGCTGACGGAGGAAGAGGTCAATAACCTGCGCGCCAATGCCGACGACTATGCCCGGCGCGCTGCGCTCTACCGGACGACATTGAAGCGCATCGCCTGAGCGGCGATATCTTTTGCTTCAACCGCAGCCGGCAATCAGACCGGCGCGGGACTTTCCATCCAGACGGAGGTGACATGCATTACAAGACGCTGGCTTCAGCCAGTGCGGCGGCGCTCGCCTGCACGCTTTGTGCAAGTGGGGTCCACGCGCAAGCATCGACATCGGTCACGTTGTATGGCCTGGTCGACACGGGCATCGAATTCCTGAACCATGCCGGTACTGGCGGCGCCGGCTCGGTGTATCGCCTGTCGCCGGGCAACGTGACCGGATCGCGCTGGGGCCTTCGCGGAAAAGAGGATCTGGGCGGCGGCCTCGGAGCGGTGTTCGTGCTGGAGAGCGGCTTCAACAGCGACACCGGCACGTCCGGGCAGGGCGGTCGCCTGTTCGGACGGCAAGCCTACGTGGGTCTGCAGAATCAATGGGGACTCATCTCGCTGGGCCGACAGATCAACACGCTATACGACCTGTTTGTGCCGCTTGATCCCGTGCGCTACACGAGCTACGGCCTACTGGCGCAGGACGCGCAGTTCGCGACCGTGCAGACAACGCGATCAAGTACACCGGCAATTTTGGCAATCTGACGATTACCGGCATGTACAGCGCCGGCTACGATGCCACGATCGCCAACGGCAGCGAAGTGCCGGGGAACCCGCGCATCGGCCAAGAGGTCAGTGCCGGCACGTCGTATACGATCGGCAAGCTCGGTATGGTGCTGGCCTACGACCAGCGTCGAGGTACTTCGGGGGCTTCGGCAGGCAACCTCGAACGACGCTACGCCACGGGATTGCTTTGGACCGACGGCGCGTTCACGGCGACGGCAGGTTACCGGTTCCTGCAGGGGACGATAGCCACGCCGTCGCTGCGCGCCCATCTTTACTGGATTGGCGGGTCGTACAACTTCACGCCCGTTTTCGTGGTGCGCGCTGGCGTCTATCGTACTGACCGTCGCGACTCTTCCAACGACGCCATGAGCTATGCCCTGGCAATCGCCTACACTTTGTCGAAGCGCACCGACCTCTACTTAAACGCCTCATTCATGGACAACAAGGGGGCTTCTACACTCGGCGTGGTGAACGGGGGATCGGTGGCGCCCGGTGTCGATCAGACCGGCGTGGTCGCGGGAATCAGGCACATTTTCTAGGGCTTTGGAGCGTCGCCGACCTTCTGTGCCTCGTCTGCCCTGAGTGGCTGGCTTGCATGTGCTTGGAAGGTCGGCACGTCGCCGTGCTTAATAAGCAATATAGCAATATAAAGCACTTTGCGTTTCCAGTAGAAGCGTCGCAAAAACAAAGACTTAGCCCGGTATCCTGATCGCTTGAACTCACGTTGAGTGATTATCAGTTCGTCGGGTCACGCCGATGCGGTCAGTCGTTACGCTTCCCACAAAAGACAATTAACCGCCAGGAATTAAAGACGTCACTGACACTTAACGTGTCTTTTGATGCGCATATGGCTCAACTGGCCGGCTCGCAGAGCGATGTCAGGAATCACGCGCAATCAGCTCGATGCTCTGCACCCCTGCACGTGCTGGGCAACGCTCAACTGTTCGAATTGGTCATTGCCAATCTGACCAAGAATGGCTCGAGGTGATCAAGCGGGCAGGCAAGGGCTGGATTCTGATCCGCTGTGAGATGTGAGGCAGCGACGTTTACGTCCTACGGGTGCGTGGGTTCCTGGGCATGCTGGCCCGGATGCTGCAACCATTCTTTTCGCATCCGCGCATCGGGTATCGGACTGGCCTTTTTCAGGGACGTCTTGCGCGGTCGGAGGGCTTCGATTTCCTGCATTCGGTCGAGCATGAGTTTCACCGAATTCGCGCTTCAGTTCCCCAAACATAAGGTTTGCCGTCGTTCCGCATGGCGGGGGACCACCCCAGGCGGTTTCCCGAGCCCTTTCAGGTCCGCCGATCACGCCCGCTTAGCACCATATGGATCAGGATTTCTTGCCGTTTTTCATTGACTTTATGGCGAATGACCCCTACGGTAGGGGCATGCCGCCACGTCGCCCCCCTAAACACACTCCCATCCTCGTGAAAGGATGTCTTGAGCGTCTCGGCCAGCGCCTGATCATTGCCCGAAAGCTGCGGGAAATGACTCAAGAGCAGCTCGCAGCACTTTCAGATGTATCTCCCTCAACCCTGAGGTCTTTGGAAGACGGGAGCGACGGCGTTTCCATCGGCAACTTTCTAAAAGTGTTGCAGGGACTGCAGTTGCTTGAGCAAGTGGAGGGGTTGCTCGATCCGCGGCTGGACCCGGAAGCCCTGAACTTTGCCGAACGACAAGTCGGCAGACGCTGATGCCAACCGTGCCCGTGTGGGCCTGGCTCCCGGGCCACGACGCTCCCTCGCATATCGCCGAGCTCACCGTTGAGCGCGCCGCCAGGTTCAATTATCGAAAAGAGTATCTGGATCGCCCGGAGGCCATCCCTCTTGATCCGGTCGAGCTGCGTCTCGTACGCAGCGCACGTGGAATTGCCGTGTCTGCGGCAGACGGGCTTCCGGGGGTCATCAGGGACGCCAAGCCTGCTGGCTATGGAGCAGACAGGCTGAACGCCCACGCCGGAAAGGACCTTAGCCCACTTGAACTACTTGAACGCGGTGTCCCGGATGGTGTGGGGGCGCTGGAGGTCTGCGCAGACATCGAGCGCAAGCTCGCTTGGGTTCCAAAGGAATTAGACGATCTTAAACCGCTCGCAGAAACGTTGGATCACATCGCGCCTGCAAGTCGGGCGCTACGGCGTCTGAACGAGGATCTCGATACGAGCGCCGGGGGCGAGCGACCAAAGGCGACGCTCGTGCACGCTGGCCGTCTGTGGCTAGCGAAGATGCAGGATCGCGGCGACCGGATCGCCATGCCTGCTCGCGAGTTCGTCACCATGACCTTGGCCAAGATGGCAGGCCTCGATGTCGCTCCCGTGGTACTGCACACGTTCGGTTCACATCAGGTTTTGCTCGTCGAGCGATTCGACCGCACGGGAGATCCCTATCGGCCGCAACGGCGCCTTTTCGCGAGTGCGCATACGGTGCTCAGACTGCCGCTGGACGCTGTCCGAGGCGATCCGCGCCGCTCGTATCTGAACTTTGGTGACGCGTTGCGAATCTGGTGCAGGGGGCGCGAGGACTTGAGCCTCCAGCTGTGCGAATTGTGGCGGCGTATGGCGTTCAACGCGTTGGTCGGCAATACCGACGATCATCCCCTCAACCACGGGCTGCTGCACGAAGGCAAGGGCCAGCGCGGTTGGCGCCTGGCTCCCGCATTTGATATCACGCCTGTCATGTCCGTCGGTCCGCAACCGCTTGCCGATGGGCCCATTCTTTCCATGGCCACTAGCGCGGACGGCTCCGCTCGAACCGGCGTGAGGCAGTTGGTTGACGCCGCCAGCCACTTCGGCATGAATGCCGAGGTGGCCAAGGAGTGGGTTCAGGACACAGCCAATTTGATCGCAGGCCACTGGGAATCGATGCTAAGAGATGCAGCCCGGCCTGTCGCCACGGACGTCGGCATGCTCGACCGCCTGATTGCAGACGCTCGGGTTGCTTTCTCGTTCAGTGAGTGGATTCACGACAATCTTTGATTGAAACCGGGAGGCAGGCGCCTTGCCCCGGATAGCGACTGAGACTGAAATTACCGCGCCGCGGTTCGCGTAGTCACCCATGCTATTGTGATAAGAATGCTTATCGCGATAGTGCTCAAAAAATCGCGCTCAACGCATTCGACTATGAGACCAAGCACGGGCTTAGTGGAGCGGCCCCTTGAATCTCAGGACACCCGGCACCTCTTACAATAAGAGGTAGTCTTGTGACTAGTTTCAAGCCTAGGCAAATCGTGGAAAGCATCGAAATTCTTACCGAACCTGAGCGGCGGCGGCGCCGTTCAGTCCAAGAAAAGCTCGCCATCGTTCAGGAAACGATGGAGCCGGGTGCCACGGTTTCGGCGGTTGCCCGACGGCATGGGCTCAATCCCAATCAGGTGTTCGCATGGCGCAAGCAGTACCAGGAAGGAAGCCTGGCCGCTGTGAGCGCTGGCGAAGCTGTGGTCAGCTGTGGTCCCGGCCTCGC
>NZ_RCOG02000023.1 GCF_009663685.2 Cupriavidus sp. U2
TGCTGGAACGCCCGCGCTTGCGCGATATCAGTCCGCCCGGCCCATCCTCCAGCAGCCGCAAAACCAGCCGCCTGACGTGCCTGGCACTGATACCCAGACGCTCGGCAGCCCGCCAGCGCGCCAAATGGCCGTCCGCCACCGCCTGGATTACCTTCATGCGGTCAACTTCGCGCATGCTCATGGTCACCAATCCCTGTCCGTGCATCGCTGCCTCCCGTAGCGCCCGGCGAAGCTGGGAGCCTACGGGACAACAGAGGTGACATCTCTAATCATCGCAGAGGTGACATTACTAATAATGGCCAACATGCATTCCATCAATAATACATATTATGTTAAATAAAACATAACCTCCCACAGTGCCGCAGACCGTCAACATCGCCATATCGCCCCCAATCACCCACCCGAATCCTCATACCCCTCGATCACCACGATATCCGCCTGCGAGTAAGGTGCGCGCAGCGCGATCAGTGCCTGGTATTCCGGTGATCGGTAGCATTCCAGCGCGCGGGCATAGCTTTCGAATTCGATGACGACGATGCGGGAGCGTGGCGAGCCCTCGACCACCGTTTTTTCGCCATTCCGGACCAGGAACCGGGCGCCGTATTTGTCGAAGACGGCCTTGTTGCCTGTGATGTAGCCCTGATAGCCGGTGGCATCGGCGATGTCGACGGCGGCCACCCAGTAGCCCTTTTTCATGTCGGCTCCCCTAGTTTCAGTAAATTTGAATGACTCTGACTGCACAGGCGCCTTTGTGCGGGCCGGCAAATCACTATAGTTCGGCACATGGGACGCGCAAGGCGTGATTGGGTCGGTCCGGATGGTTTGAACAAGGAGTTGGCATGGCCACAAACGGTAGCGCGGGGAACGCAGGCAACGCAGCCAGCGGGGGCAAGCTGGAGATTGGGGCGTTCGCCTTCGTGGCCGGCTATACGGACGTGATCGGGTTTATCGCGCTGGCGGGCCTGTTCACCGCGCATGTGACCGGCAACCTGATCATGATTGGGGTGGAGTCGGTCGGTAGCACCGAGGGATTGTTCCTGAAGGTGCTGGCGTTACCGGTCTTCGTTGGCGCGGTCGCCCTGGCGCGTTTGACCGAGAAGCGTCTGATCCAGCGCGGTCGCGGCCCGGTGGTGCCGCTCATTGCCGCCGAGATCGCGCTGCTGGCAGCGTTTGCCGGGGTTGGCCTGCGGATGCACGCCCTGGGCGCCGGCACGGAATCGACTCTGGCAATGCTTGCCGGCCTGCTGGCCGTGGCGGCCATGGCGATCCAGAATGCATTGTCCCGGACGTCGTTGGCGGATCTTGGTCCGACCACCATCATGACCGGCAACAGCACGCAGGTGATTATCGATCTGGTGGACCTCCCTTCTACGTCGCCGGAGGCACGCGGCCCGATTCGTGCCAGGCTGGGAAAGATGGTGCCCAGCGTACTGTCCTTCGCCGTGGGCGCAATCCTGGGCGCGCTGGCCTACACACGGTTTGGCTATGCCGCCGTGGCGCTGCCCATCGTCGTGCTTTTGGTGACCTGCATCCGGCGCGCCCAATCGCAGACGGCGGTGCAGGCCCGGTGATCCGCCCCGACCGGGGCCGATCGCCGCCGGGCAGGCTTACCTTTGCGCAAAATGCCGTGTATAAGTCGGTTTCATTTGATCTGGAATCAAGAATGAAAACGACCATCGACGAATTGCTGGCCTTCGCGGCTGTCGTGGACACCGGCTCGATCACCGCCGCTGCGGAACACCTGGGGTTGACCGTGTCAGCCACCAGCCGGACGCTGAGCCGGCTTGAAGAGAAGCTCCAGACCACCCTGCTGCGCCGCACGACGCGCCGGCTCGAACTGACCGAGGAAGGCGCCGCCTTCCTGCAGCATGCGCGCGCCATCCTGTCGATGATGGACGAGGCCGAAGAGCAGATGGCGGCCCGGCGCATGCGTCCGTTCGGCCGGCTGCGCGTGGACGCGGCCACGCCTTTCATGCTGCATGTGATCGTGCCCCTGGTGGAAGGCTTCCGCTTGCGCTATCCCGAGGTGGAGCTGGAGCTGAACTCGAACGAGGGCATCACCGACCTGATCGAAAAGCGGACCGATGTGGCCTTCCGCATCGGCGCGCTGAAAGACTCCACGCTGCATGCGCGTCCCATCGGCACAAGCCGCATCCGGGTGCTTGCCAGCCCGGATTACCTGCAGCGCCACGGGACGCCGACCAAGGTGGAGCAGCTGGCCGGCCATGTGCTGCTGGGCTTCAGCCAGCCCGATTCACTCAATGACTGGCCGCTGCGCGACAACGACGGCGATACCGTCCATATCAAGCCGACCATCGCCTCATCGAGCGGCGAGACGCTGCGCAGCCTTGCGCTGGCGGGCCAGGGCATCGTCTGTCTGTCCGATTTCATGACCCGTGCCGACCGTCAGGCCGGGCGCCTGGTGCCGCTGTTCGCCCGGCAGACGCTCGACGTGCGTCAGTCCATCAACGCGGTCTACTACCGCAACACCGCCCTCGCCTCGCGCATTACCTGCTTTGTCGATCATGTGGTGGGCGTGCTGGGCAGCAAGCCGTTCGACGAACAGGCTTGAGAGTTCGATGCCCGTCAGCCAGTACTCCCCTGCGCATGGGACGCCCATTCTGCCATTCTGATTTGGCATTTTTCAGCCGCCACTTTAAATTTTCTTTGTCCCTTGGACAATCCCGATTCGGCGCTGCTATATTGGCGTGACCATTTTCCGGGCCGTCCATGCCATCCTGCCCATGGTACGTTTGCCAGGCCGGCTACGCCTGCCTTCGCTCGCTGTATTGGCCGTCCCGCTGCAGGGTTGCGCGGGTGCGCCTGCCGTGCCCCTCGTCGGGGCCTATTTCCCGCTCTGGCTATTGAGTGCGCTGGTCGGCATCGCGGGCGCCCTGGTGGCCTGGCGGATATTCGTGACGACCGGCTGGGCGGAAACCATCCGCTGGCAACTGCTGGTCAATACGGCAATCGGAATCATGATTGCCGAAATCGTATGGTTAATCGGCACGGGGCATTTTCCATGAAAATGGCAGGTATCAGGCGGGCGCCGATGCGTGGCAAATGGATTGCCCTGGCGATTATCGTGCTGGCGGTGCTGCTTTCCATTTATGCGTGGCAGCGCGCGGTCCGCTACCCTTCCACCGACGATGCCGCGCTCGATGCCGACTTCGTGCATGTGGCCTCTCCGGTCGGCGGGCGCATTGCCCGCATCCTGGTCAGCGAAAACCAGCACGTTGCCAAAGACCAGATCCTGTTCGAGATAGATCCCGTGCCGTATCGCCTGGCCCTGGCGCAGGCGCAGGCAGACCTGGCGCTTGCAAACGCCATGCTGGGGACGCGCCGCCGAGCCATCGGCACCGAGCGTGGCACGGCGTCGGTGGCATCGGAACAGATCGCGCGTGCCGAGCAGAACTACGCGCTGACGGCGCGAACCGTGGAGCGCCTCCGCCCGCTGGCTGCCGAGGGCTATGTGCCGAAGCAGCAGCTTGACCAGGCGGAGGTGGCCTGGCGCGATGCGGCCGTGACCCTGAAGCAGGCGCAGCTGCAGCGCGCCACGACGGCGCAGGCCGTAGGCAGCGAGGACGATGCCGTGGCGACCGTGCAGGCACGCGAGGCCGCCGTAGCCATCGCACAGCGCGCGCTGGACGACACCGTGGTCCGCGCCCCGCACGCCGGCCGCGTCAGCAGCCTGCGGTCGTTGTCGGGCGAGGTCGTGATCCCGAACCAGTCGCTGTTCTTGCTGGTCGATACCGGCGAATGGTTCGCGGTGGCCAATTTCCGTGAAACCGACCTGGCCGGCATTCATGTGAGCGACTGTGCCACTGTCTACTCGATGATCGACCGGCGCCACGCGCTGCGCGGCACGGTGCAGGGTATCGGCGTGGGCATTACCGATACGGACAGGCTCAACCTGCCGCGCGCCCTGCCCTATGTGCAGCCATCGGTGAACTGGGTGCGCGTGGCGCGCCGCTTCCCGGTGCGCATCAAGCTCGAAGAACCGCCGGAAACGCTGGCCCGGGTGGGTGCCAGCGCAACGGTCGAGGTGCGGCATGGCGCAGCCTGCCGCTGAGGCATCGCGCCTGGGGCTGGCCGATATCGGCGACCTGCTCGCCCCGTTCCCAGGGCGCGCCGCCGCCACCACGCGCATTGCGGCGGCCAGCACACTCACCTGCCTGATCGCAGCCATCTATGGCACGCCCGAAGCGGCCACTTCGGCCTACGTGATCTTCTTTATCAACCGTGCCGACCGTACCAGCAGCATCGTGATGAGCGTGGGCATGCTGGTGCTGATCAGCCTGATCGTAGGGCTGGTGATCGTGCTGGCGGGGCTCACGCTCGACAGCGCGCTGCTGCGCGTGACCTGCATGGCCGTCGCGTCCGCCGCGCTGCTGTTCCTGACCTCGGCCAGCAAGCTGCGGCCAGTGGGCGCCATCGTGGCCATGATCATTGGCTTCGGACTCGACGAACTGGGCCTGGTCCCCGGGGGCGAGGTGGCCACCCGGGCGCTGCTTTACGCATGGCTGATGGTGGCCATCCCGATCGGCGCGAATGTGGTGGTGAACCTGCTAATGGGCCCATCCCCGCGGCGCCTGGCCGGCGCACGCCTGGCGCATTGCGTGCGGGTGGCCGCGCAGGCTCTGCGACACCCCGAAGCGGGCGGCCCAGCCATCGCCCAGGTCCTGCGCGACGGCGTGCAGCCCGTGGCCGGCTGGCTGAAACTGGCGAAGTTCGAAGGCAGCGCGAATGCAGCCGACGTCTCGGCGTTGCGCCAGGCGATGACGTCGACCATGGCGATCCTGATGGCCGCTGACGTGGCCTGCCGGCAGCCCGGCGCGAGCCTTCCCGCGCCGCTTGCCGATTCGCTGGCCGACATGCTCGATGCAATGGCGCGGATGCTCGATGCGGGCGGCTATCCGGTGGAAATTACCGTGCCGCTGCCTGATACGGCCGCCTTGTCGCCGCTGCAGCAGTCGGTCGTGACCGAAATTGTCCAGGCCATCGCGCACTATGCCGAGCCCGAAGCCGCCGCTGCCGTCGGCCCGGCCGCACTTGCCGATGCCGCACATGAAGCCACCGACAAGAAGCGCGGCGGCTTTCTCGATGCCGATGCCTTTAGCAACCGCTCGCATATCCACTACGCGTTGAAGACCACCGGCGCGGCCATGTTCTGCTACCTGCTCTATCAGCAGCTCGACTGGCCGGGCATCCATACCTGCTTTATCACTGTCTATCTGGTGTCGCTGGGCACGGCGGCCGAATCGGTGGAAAAGCTCGTGTTGCGGCTGGCCGGCTGCCTGGTCGGCGCGGCGCTGGGCACGGCAGCCATCGTCTTCGTCGTGCCGGCGCTCGATTCGGTGGGCGGCCTGCTGGCGCTGGTGTTCGCGGGCACATGGCTGTCGGCGTGGGTGGCCATGGGCTCGCCGCGCATTGCCTACGCCGGTTTTCAGATTGCGTTCGCGTTCTATCTCTGCGTGATCCAGGGGGCGGCGCCGGGGTTCGACCTGACGATTGCCCGCGATCGCGTGATCGGCATCCTGATCGGCAACCTGGTCGTCTATCTGGTGTTCACCCGCATCTGGCCGGTCAGCATCGCCGGCCGCATCGAAGGTGCCCTGGCCAGCCTGGTGAGCCAGTGGCAGGAACTGGTGGCGGCCCGCCATTCCGACCAGCGGCGGCAGCATGCCGCCACGGCGCTTGGGCTGCAGGGCGCCATCGCGCAAGACCTGACGCTGGCCCGCTACGAGCCCGGCATGGTCGGCCCCGGACCGGCGTGGATCGACTATCACCGGCGGCGGCTGGGCGTGCTCGATGCCGTGGCGGGCCCGCTGTTCCTGCTGGCGGAGCGATTTCCGGGCGATCCCGACGTCGCTGCGCGGCTGCATGCCGTGAAGACGGCGGCGCCGCTGGCGGCGGCCTCGCCCGCACCGCTGGAGACCCATGCCGATGCGCGTACACGCGATGCGCTGCTGGCCATTGTCGACAAACAGCTGGCCGACTCGCCGTCCGGGCCTGCCACCCCCCCTGCTCCGCATGCACACACCTGATCCGCCGGCTCGCCCGCCGATAGGCCTCGCGCTGGTCGCAGCCGCGGTGGCGCTTTCCGGCTGCGCCACGTCGGCGCTGGACCTGGCCCCGCCGCAGGCCGACCGCCCGTGGCAGCCGCAAACCGCGGCCAACGGCGAGATCATGGCCGGCGTCGCCAGCCGGCCCACGCCACAGGATCGGCCGTCCGATTACACGCTGCCGGCCAATTCGGCGCTGGCGACCATCGCCCCGCCCGCACAGATCGACGCTGCTCACCCTTATACGCTTGCCGAACTGATCGACCTGGCGGAATCGTCGAACCCGTTGACACGGGTGGCCTGGAACGATGCGCGCAACGCGGCGCTGGCCACCGGCATCGCCCGCAGTACCTATCTGCCGCAGATTTCCGTGGCGGCGATGGGCGGCTGGACAAACGGCCGGCTATCCAGCAACACGGCATTGGGGTCGGCCGGCGTGGATACGTCGCACCACGGCGCGATCTCGGTGGTGTCGCTGCAATGGCTGCTGTTCGACTTCGGTGAGCGCGCAGGCCTGGTGGAAGCGGCGGAACAGGCCACGGTGGCCGCGAACATCGCCTTTACGGCCCAGCACCAGCGCATCATTCACGACGTTAGCGTGGCCTACTACCGCTACCAGGCCGCGCGCTCGCGCCGCGCCACGGTCGATCAGGCCATGGCCAATGCCGATGCGGTGCTGGCGGCGGCCAAGGCGCGCTATGCGCGTGGCGTAGGGACGGTGGTGGAGGTCGCGCAGGCCACCCAGAACCGCGCCCAGACCAATCTGGCGATGGTGCAGGCACAAGGTGCGGAGACCGATGCCTACCTGGGGCTGGTCACAGCCATCGGCATCTCGCCGCTGTCGAAGCCCGTCATTGCCGAGATGCCGCTGCGGCCGCTGTCGCCGGCACTGCGCAGTTCGGTCGAGCAGATCGTGGAGCGGGCGATTGCCCAGCGGCCCGACGTACTTGGCGCCTACGCACTGGAACGTGCCAATCAGGCCCGTGTGAAGGCGGCCGAAGCGGCCTTCCTGCCCAAGGTCTTCATGTCGGCGTTTGCCTCGTATGCGTCTGGCGGCTCGGCCATTACCGCGATTCCGCCAGTCGGCCAGCAGCCGCCCACGGTCAACCTCAATGGCAACCGGTACGGCAACAGCGTGTTTCTGGGGGTGACGCTGCCGATCTATGACGGCGGCATGCGTTCCGCCGTGCTGGCGCAGGCCCGCAACGACGTGGACAGTGCGCAGGCCCGGTTGACACGGGCCAAGGAGGAATCGGTGCGGCAGGTGGTCGTCAGCCAGAGCGCGCTGGAATCGAGCCTGGCCGCCTACGACGCCGCAAGGGCCCTGGCCGATGCGGCGCAGATTACCTACGACGCGGCGTTCGCCGCCTATCGAAAGGGCGTGGGGACTGTGACCGAAGCGAACCTGGCGCAGAACCAGCTGCTGCTGGCGCGCAATGCGTCGGCCGATGCCTACAGCGCGGCACTGGCCGCGGCCGCCACGTTGGCGCTGGCGGCGGGCGACATCGGCAAGACGCCGTAGCTGGCCGCGCCCGCCCACCGTCAGCCGCCGAACGCATCCTCCATCTGGCGCGCGCGCTTGACGCTGTCGCCGTGCAGGTACAGCGATGTCGTCGAGACCGACGCATGGCGCAGGTTGTCGCGCACCGTGGTCAGTTCCGCGCCCCGGGCAAGCGCGTGGGTGGCGTGGGTGTGGCGCAGCCAGTGCGGGCTCGCGCGGCGCAGCTTTTCGGCGGTGGCCGGGCGCTCCGCATCGAGCTGGTCCGCTGCGGTGGCGAAGAACCGCTTGATGATCATCCACAGCCGGGCGCCGGTGATGCCGCCGCTTTCGTCCGGCCCCAGGTTGCCGACGATCAGCGTCGATGGGTCCCACTGCGCGCGGGTGACCGGCAGGCCGCGCTCCACCAGGTAGCGATCCAGCGCGTTGCGCGCCAGCGGCGGCAGGGCGACCCGGCCGGCCTTGGCGCCCTTGCCCACCAGGTGCAACCAGTGGTCGCCGTGGATATCGGTCTCGATATTGCGCAGCGTGGCGCCTACGAGCTCGCTGGCGCGCAGGCCGGTGGCATAGGTGAAATCCAGAATGAAGCGCAGCCGCTGGGCAGCCGGCGCTTCCCAGCCATATGACCATTCCAGCCCGTCGGCGATGCTTCGGGTCAGCATCCATTCGCCCTCGGAAAAAGCGTGCGACACGTCGAGCGCGGCCGTCTTGGCGCCGCCCCGCACCTTGAGGCCCGCAAACGGGTTCGCCAGCACATACCGTTGCTGCACTAGCCACCGGAACAGCGCGCCCAGCACCTGCAGCGTATAGGCGGCCGAGCGCGGCGACAGGGCGTCGGTGAACGGTTTCCAGTCTGGCGCGCTGCGTGGCCGCGCCGGCCCGACCCATCGCTCGCGCGGCGACGGCTGGCGCAGGAAATTGCGGTAGGCGGTGGCGTCTTCGGTCGTCAGCGACGACAAAGGCCGGCCTTTCTCGATGATGGCCCAGAGGATCAGCCGCTCGGCCTCCTTGCGATAGGCGCGCAGCGTGGCCGGCGATTCGTGCAGCCCCAGCCAGGCCTGCACGGCGGCGTAGTCGTTGTCGGCGTTGAGCGAACAGGTTTCGCGCGGTGCCCGGAACTGGCCCAGCGACCCATCCACCTCATGCGGCAAGCGCCCCATCTGCTCCCACGGCACGATGACGCCGCGCGGTTCCGTGGCGATCAGCGCGCGGGCGCGGGCCGTCAGTTCAGGCCATTCCGCAAAAAAGGCCTCGATCCGCCTGGCGCCGTTGACGCCCAGACCCGGGATCGTGGCCCACCATTGGCGGCGGCGCGGAATGCGGACGGTCAGGTCGGCCAACGTGTGGATGTCCTGTGCGCGCAGCGCGGACACGGCCGCTGGAGCCAGCCACATGCCGATGTCGTCGGCGATGGCCGGCGCGGGCGGCGGCATGGTGCGCAGCGTCTCGATGGCCTGGTCCGCCGCCCTGCCCTGCTGCGCCCGCTCAGCCGCCGTGAATTCGAACAGGACCGCCAGGTCCTCGCGGCGCCGGTAGCGCGCGTAGGCGGCCAGTTGCCGGCGTATGCCGCCAAGGATGCCCCGCGACGACTGACCGTGCGCGCGGTCGGCATCCAGATACTGCGTGACGGCTGCCCGCGTGGACATGCCGGCGTGCCACGCACGCAGCGCGGCAAGCGAATCGGCATCGGGAAAGGCATACGGCTGGGACGGGCGGCTTTTCATGCGGCAAAGTTTAGCATTCGCATGGACATATTGCGATAAGAAAAGTTATCGCAATGAATTCCAAAATGTGCCGGAACCGGGTGCCGCCGCAAAGGGGATGGCGGACCCGAAGAATCCGTTCAAGGTGGGCAAAAGAAGCTTTCACTTGATCCAACGGCCCGGCTTGGGCAGCATGGGCCTACCACCGATCTGGGACGTACCATGCGACCGCTCATCAGCCATCCGGGCCTGCTGTTTGTCGTGCTGCTGGTATTGATGGGCATTGCCACGGCCATCGGCGCGTTGGTGTTGCGCCGCATGCGTCCGCTGGGCAGCGACGGCCGCGACGACTTCAACATCATCCAGGGGGCCACGCTGACGCTGCTGGCCCTGCTGATCGGGTTCACGCTGTCGATGGCGGTGGGCCGGTACGACCAGCGCAAGAACCTGGAGGAAGAGGAAGCCAATGCGATCGGCACCGAGTATCTGCGCGTGGAGTTGCTCGAACGGGACACCGACGCGCTCAAGTCGTTGCTGGTGCGCTATCTGGACCAGCGTATCCACTACTACCTGACCCGCGATAAGGCGCAAGTCGACGACATCGAGGCCGCGACGGCGCAGATCCAAGACGAGATGTGGAAGCGGGTGCGTGACGGTGCCCGTACGGCGCCGAATCCGATCACGGCGCTGGCGGTGGCCGGCATGAACGACGTGATCAATTCGCAGGGCTATACGGAAGCGGCCTGGCGCAATCACATACCGCTGGCGGCCTGGGGGCTGATGATCATCATCGCCTTCTGCAGCAGCCTGATGCAGGGCTACGGCGCGCGCACCCAGAGCACCAAGATCGTTCTCCTGCTGGTGGTGCCGCTGACCGTGTCGTTGTCGCTGGCGCTGATCGCCGACATTGACAGCCCCCGGGGCGGGCTGATCCGGGTCATGCCGCAGAACCTGCTCAGCCTGCAGGCATCGTTGAAACGCTAGCCCGGATCGTCGCCGGTCGGCGAGCCGGGCCGGCGGGTGGACACATCAATGCACGGTCTCGCCGCGAATCAGCAGGACTGGCTTGCTGGACTTCGAAATCACGCCTTCCGACACGCTCCCCATGATCACGCGCCGCATGCCGCGCCGGCCGTGGGTGCCCATGATGATCAGATCGGCCGGCCAATAATCGGCGCATTTGACGATGGTCCCGGAGATATTGCCGGGCGACACTGGCTTTTCGGCCAGTTCGGTCAGGCAGCGGACATTGGCATTCTCGAAGCGCCGTGCAGCGGTAGCCAGGGCCTTCTGGCCCACTTCGATCATGCCGCCCACGATCTGGCTGGGATCAATATGGGCGTACTCGAAGAACAGTTCGCTGTCGTCCACTACGAACAGCACCTTGACTTCGGCCGACAGCTGCTTGGCCAGCCCCACTGCCTGCGAAATGGCCAGTTCCGACGATGGGCCGCCGTCCACTGCCACGAGAATCCGTTCGTACATCGATCCACCTCCGCATTGACGTTGTCGCTGTAGACAGCATAGTTCGCGGCATGGCTTGTTGATTGACCTAGGTCAAACGCTGATCAATAGCAGAAACTTTGTTTTCAGATGTACCAAGGGAGGGATACGTCACGATGTTCGGATACGATACGCAAAGGACAAACGCTATCGACCTTCATACGATGACTGTTGCCCCTGCAGCCATGCCAGCCTCGACGGCGACCGCCACGGCCGTTCGTTTGCGGCGCCCTTCACACATTGCCTCGCGGTTTTCCGCGCATGTCCCCGTCCGCGTTGCATGCCTTGCCAGTGCCGGCGCGGCCTGGCTGCTGTGCAGTGCTTCGCCGGCGTGGGCCCAGCCGCCGCATGGCCTGCTCTGGTTTGCCGATGGGCGCCCCTCGCAGGCCGCGCAAGCCGCGGTCAAGGCATTGAATGGGGCCAGTACCGATGGGCTGGAGCCGCGCGACTACGACGCCGATGGCCTGCAGCGCGCGTTGGCGCAACTGGTTGATGCCCCGACGCCAGCGTCGGACGCGGCGCAACGCTTTGACGGTGCCCTCACGAGTGCCATGAAGCGATATCTGACCGATCTGCATCGGGGTCGCGTCGATCCGCGCAAGGTCCACGCGAATTTCTCGCTCGACAATCTGCCCCCGTTCGATCCGGAAAGCTACTTGCGCAACGCCATGGCGGCCAACCGGCTCGCCGACGCGATGCGCGAAGCCGCGCCATCGTTCCCGCTCTACGGCACGCTGCGCGACGCGCTGGCGAAGTATCGCAAGCTCGCCGCCGAGCCGTTCTGGAAGACGCCCCTGCCCGCCGTTGCCGGCGGCAAGCTGACGCCCGGGCAGTCCTACGCCGGCCTGCCGCAACTGGCACAACGGCTGCAGGCGCTGGGCGACCTGTCACCAGACACGCCGGTGCCACAGCGTTACGAAGGCGCGCTGGTCGATGCCGTCAAGGCGTTCCAGACGCGCCATGCGCTCGATGCCGATGGCGTGATCGGCGCGGGCACGCTGGCCCAGCTCAACGTCACGCCGGCCGCGCGCGTCGACCAGATCGTGCTGACGATGGAGCGCCTGCGCTGGACGCCGCTGGCAGAAGGCCCGCGCATGATCGTGGTCAACGTGCCCGAATTCGTGCTGCGCGCCTACGACTACGACGAAGGCAAGCTGGACATCAGGCTGGAGATGAAGGTCATCGTTGGCAAGGCGCTCGATACGCGCACGCCGCTGTTCAAGGAGGACATGCGCTATATCGAGTTCAGCCCCTACTGGAACGTGCCGTCGTCGATCGCGCGCAAGGAGGTCATTCCGAAATCCCAGCGCGATCCGGGCTATTTCACGCGACAGGGCTTCGAGTTCGTCTACGGCACCCAGGCGAATGCCACGTTCAGCCAGGCCAATGTCGATGCGGTGCTGAACGGGCAGGCGCGCATCCGCCAACGGCCCGGCCCGCTCAATGCGCTGGGGGACATCAAGTTCATCTTCCCGAACAACCAGGCCATCTATCTGCACCACACGCCCACGCCGGAACTGTTCAAGCGCGGCCGGCGCGATTTCAGTCACGGCTGCATCCGCGTGGAAGATCCTGTCGCGCTGGCGCAATTCACGCTTCAGGGCATGCCCGAATGGACCCCGGCGCGTATCCGTGAGGCAATGACGGCGGGCAAGTCGAAGACCATTGCGCTACAGCAACCGGTGCCGGTGGTACTGGCCTACGGCACTGCCATTGCGCGCGCCGACGGGCGGGTATACTTCGTGCCTGACATTTACGGACAGGACAAACTGCTGGACCAGGCGCTGCGGCAGCGCACGGGTGCCAAGCCTGCCGTACGGCCTTCATGAATGCCGCGCCGTTGTAAAAGTTTCCATGTCCGATTCCAGTTCCAGCCAGCGTCGCCGTTTTTTTCATCGTGCAAGTGCCATCGCGCTAGGCGCGGGCCTGACGACGCTCGCACCTCGCGCCGCTCTGGCGGCGTTGGGGCCCGATGCCCGCTCGCTGTCCTTCGAACACACCCATACCGGCGAGCACCTTTCGCTGGTCTATGCCATGGGCGATCAGGTTCTGCCCCAGGCGCAGACCTCGCTCAACCACTTTCTGCGCGATCACTACTCGGGCACGGTCGGTGAAATTGACCCGAAGCTGTTCGGTCTGCTGTTCTCGCTGCGGCGCGAATTGGGTAGCGACGCGCCGTTCCAGGTGATTTCGGGCTACCGCTGCCCCTTGACCAACGAGCGCCTGCGAAAGACCCGCGGCGGTGGTGTCGCCAGGCGCAGCCTCCACATGGATGGCATGGCCATCGACATCCGACTGCCCGGCGTGGCGCTGGCCGACCTGCGAGACGCGGCGCAGACGCTGCAGGCGGGGGGCGTCGGCTTCTACAAGTCCGAGAACTTCGTCCACGTGGACACGGGGCGCGTACGAAGCTGGGGCTAGGAGACCCGCGGCATGTATCCGCATCGACGGCTGATCTACCATGCGGTGAGGTCCCTTGTTGCCGATGCGACCTTCTTGTCACGTTTGGCCCATCGGCTGCCTTTATCCCGCCGTTCCCGCGCTACCCCCTCGCCTCGCGCCGCACTGCCTGCGGTGGCATGCCGAAGCCGCGGAGGAATGCCTCTCGCAGGTGACGGCGGTCGCGGAATCCGGTCTCTTTTGCCACCACGTCCAGTGGATGGCGGCTCTGTTCGATCATCAGCCGCGCGGCCTCCAGGCGCAGGCTTTCCACGGCCTTGGCCGGTGACTGCCCGGTTTCGGCCGTGAACACGCGGCTGAACTGACGGGGGCTCAGATGCACGGCGCTGGCCAGCTCTTCCACGGTCAGCGGCTGGTGCAGATGCTTGCGAGCGTAGTCCAGCGCACTCTGGATGCGGTCGGATTTGGGCGCCAGGTCAAGCAGTTCGGAGTGTTGCGACTGCCCGCCCGAGCGGCGCTGGTACATCACAAGCTTGTGGGCCACGGACCGCGCCACATCAGCCCCGAGGTCGGTTTCCACCATCGCCAGCGCCAGGTCCAGCCCGGCCGTCATGCCGGCGGACGTCCAGATGGGTCCGTCCACGATATGGATGCGGTCGTCTTCCACCCGGATCTGAGGGTGTGCGCGCTGCATGTCCCGCGCGTAGAACCAGTGCGTGGTAGCGCGGCGGCCGTCGAGCAGCCCGGCCTCGGCCAGGATGAAGGCCCCGGTGCAGATCGATGCCACCCGGCGTGCCCGGGGCGCGGCCCTGCGCACAAGGTCGAGCATCGGCTGCGGCGTGGGCGTGGCCACCGGGTCTGCCGCCCCGGCCAGCACCCAGGTGTCCACGGTGATCCGCGCGCCGGCAGGTCGCGTTTCGACGGCCATGCCCAGTGACGACCGCACCTGGCCGCCTGCCACCGAGTAACTGTCGATCCGGTAGAACGGCTCGCCCGCTACCAGGTTGGCATACTCGAACACGCTTTGTGCCGCCAGCGCCATCACCTGGAAGCCATCCATCAGCAGAAATCCCACCCTGTGCATGTCATCACCCGTTTTGTCCGATGTCCTGAAACATGACTATATACGTCATTTCGGCCAAACGTGAACCGGTCTACGATGCTTCACATGGATGCAGCGCATCCGAACTCAACCCCTGAATGGAGAAGCATCATGACGCAGCAACATCACCTGGGCACGGCACTCGTCACCGGCGCATCGTCGGGCATCGGCGCCATCTATGCGGACCGGCTGGCACGGCGCGGCTACGACCTCGTGCTCGTGGCGCGCAATCGCGACAAGCTCGACACGCTGGCGCGCCGCATCACCGACGAAACAGGCCGGGCTGTCGAAGTGTTCGCGGCCGATCTCAACGACCGCGCATCGCTGGCCCGTGTGGAAGAGAAACTCCGCACCGATGCGAGCATCACGCTGCTGGTGAACAACGCCGGCATCGGCACGCACACGCCGCTGCTGGACAGCGACGTAGACGCGATGACGAAGATGATCGACCTGAACGTTACCGCGCTGACCCGTCTGACCTACGCCGCCGTGCCGGGCTTCGTGGCGCGCGGCAAGGGGGCGATCATCAATATCTCGTCGATTGTCGGCATCGCGCCTGAGGTGCTAAACGGAGTCTATGGCGGCAGCAAGGCATTCGTGACCGCGTTCAGCCAGTCTCTGCACCATGAGGTCGGCGCCCGGGGTGTGCGCGTGCAGGCGGTGCTGCCCGGTGCCACGGCCACCGATTTCTGGGAAACCGGCGGCCTGCCCGTGGAGAATCTGGACCCGGCCATCGTGATGCAGGCCACCGATATGGTCGATGCCGCGCTGGTTGGCTTCGACAATGGCGAGCTGATCACGATCCCGTCGCTGCACGCGATCGAGCACTGGAACGCCTATGAGGCCGCACGCGGTGCAATGGCCGGCGTACTGTCGAACCGCACGCCGGCCCCGCGCTATGTAAAGGCCTGACGTGTCACGCCGGCCCGCCGGCTCAGGAATGGCAGACCAGGCCGTCCTGCAGCTGGCTGGCCTCGTAGGCGACGTCGCCGGCGCGCTGTTCGCGGGCGCGCTGCAACGCCCCATTGTTGCGCCAGTCGCGCGTGGTCTGGTCGAACCATGCGGCGGACTGCGGATCGGTAGCATGCAGGCCGATGCGCGCGGCGCCGGCGTCAGCCTGCAGATTGGCGTCCAGCTTGCGATAGAAACGCCATTCCTGGAGCGTCAGCAGGCGCGCCACGACCGGCGCATCGTCGGCAAGCGCCTGGCATTCGCCAGCCAGAAAGCCTGTGGCGGCACGAATCGATGACGCGTAGACCTTTGGCACGCCCTGGAAGTCCTGCGCGATACGGGTGGCATAGGCGCTGCCCTGCCCCACGCAAACCGGCTGCCCGCGCAGGTCGCCGGTGCGCTGGTAGCGGCTGCCGCGCAGCACCAGCAGCGATCCCTCGCCGATGGCGTAGGCCGGCCCGACAGGCGCCACGGATTCGCCGGGCAGCGACGGGCGGGCGCCGGCCACGACCACGTCCACCTCACGTTGCGCGGCCTGCCAGGCCGGCGACCCCGGCTCGCCAGGCAGCCCGATGACCTGCAGCTTCACACCAAGGCGGTCCGCCACAAAGCGCGCCATGGCCACGTCGAACTGGTCGGGCTCGGGCGGCGTGGGCGCCTTGGGCGGCGCCGGGCGCGCGTATTGGCGCACGCCGACCACCAGCGTGCCGCGCTGCTGCACCGATTGCAGCCACGGACCCGGCGCGACGGGCCGCGTCACCGCATAGGCCGCGGCAATGCCGGCCAGCGCCAGCAGCGCGGCCAGCCAGCGGTATCGGCGCAACCTAGCCATTAAGCGCAATACTGTTCAGATAGTATTTTTAAAGCCATAATCCTCATCCATCGAAGCTTCAATGGATGAGGGTGATGGCCAGAACACGCAAGACGCTGCCGTCGAGAGTTGACGTTGCGCATTTGATCAGCGCCGGGGTGCTGGCCAGCGTGTGTCCACGGACGTTGATCGAAGAAGTGTTGGCCGAGACCGGCAAGGCCAGCCAGCGGGAGCGGCTGCTGCCCGCGCCGGCAGTGGTGTATTACGTGATGGCGCTGGCGCTGTGGCGCGAAGCGCCGCTGGAGGAAGTGCTGCGCGTGGTGTGCGAAGGCC
>NZ_RCOG02000032.1 GCF_009663685.2 Cupriavidus sp. U2
CCCGAGAGCGTGCGCGACGGGCCCGCCTGATGCCGGCTGTCGCGCAGCGCCTGCACCCGTGCCGCAATCGCCAGCACGTGGCCCAGCCGCTTGTTCTCGACCACCGCCCCCTGGTCGATCTCCGGAAACCGGTGATACGTGGTGTAGGGCAGGGAAGCGCCATCGGCCCACAGCTCGACCCGCCCGTCGGGATATTCGGCCACCTCGATGTAGCGGTGGATCAGCCCCCGGTGCTCGGGGCGGTCTTCCAGCAGGTACATGGTCTTGTCGTACTGCAGCGTGAGGCTCTGCGACACCTTGCGCCATTCGCGCCAGCTAAAGATTCTTTCCAAGTCCTCCTCGCCGCGCAGCGCGCGGTGCGCATCGAAGTCGCTGCGCGGCACCTTGCCAAAGCGCGCGTTGAAGTCCGCGATGAAGGCCGGCGCAAAGGCATTGGCGGCTTCCATGCTGGAGATCTCCCGCAGCCGCAACTCCTTCACCAACCGGTCCTGCAGCGTGCCGTTCATCCGTTCCACACGCCCCTTGGCCTGGCTCGAATTGGCGCACAGGATGTCGATGTTCAACTCGAACAAGGCCCGCCCAAACTGCGTGTAACCGCGCTCCTCGGGCGATGGCTGCTGGTTCGAACGGAAGATACCGGCCTTGTCGGAGTAGAACGTCTGCGGCTTGCCGTGCCGCTCGACATAGGCCCGCGTCGCCGTGAAGTACGCCAGCGTGGATTCCGTCGGGGCGAACAGCAACTGCATCAGCCGGCCCGTGGCATCGTCCACGTACACCAGCAGCGTGCAGGCCGGCGCCCGGTCCTCGAACCAGGCGTGGTCGCTGCCGTCGATCTGCACCAGTTCGCCCAGGCAAGCCCGGCGGTTGCGCGGCTGGTGGATCCTCGGCGGGCGCAGCTTCCGGGGCACCCAGAAGCCCGCATCGATCATGATCCGACGCACGCACGCCGGCGAAAGATCGATACCGTGGCGCTCGCGCAGCTTCTCGCAGGCCAGCGTCGGGCCGAAGTCGGCGTAGCTGTCGCGGATCAGACCTCGAACACGGGACTCCAGCCCGGGGGGCAATTGGCGATTGCTGGAACGCCCGCGCTTGCGCGATATCAGTCCGCCCGGCCCATCCTCCAGCAGCCGCAAAACCAGCCGCCTGACGTGCCTGGCACTGATACCCAGACGCTCGGCAGCCCGCCAGCGCGCCAAATGGCCGTCCGCCACCGCCTGGATTACCTTCATGCGGTCAACTTCGCGCATGCTCATGGTCACCAATCCCTGTCCGTGCATCGCTGCCTCCCGTAGCGCCCGGCGAAGCTGGGAGCCTACGGGACAACAGAGGTGACATCTCTAATCATCGCAGAGGTGACATTACTAATAATGGCCAACATGCNTGCTGGAACGCCCGCGCTTGCGCGATATCAGTCCGCCCGGCCCATCCTCCAGCAGCCGCAAAACCAGCCGCCTGACGTGCCTGGCACTGATACCCAGACGCTCGGCAGCCCGCCAGCGCGCCAAATGGCCGTCCGCCACCGCCTGGATTACCTTCATGCGGTCAACTTCGCGCATGCTCATGGTCACCAATCCCTGTCCGTGCATCGCTGCCTCCCGTAGCGCCCGGCGAAGCTGGGAGCCTACGGGACAACAGAGGTGACATCTCTAATCATCGCAGAGGTGACATTACTAATAATGGCCAACATGCGTTCTAAAAATAATCTATCGAATGTGAAATGCGCATACTGGGCTGATTATGTGCGAATCGCACGCCCCATAAGGCTTTGCGGGCGATTCGACCCCTGTGCAAACCGCACACTCGCCACATGTGCAAAATGCGTCTATCCGCACTTTGCTTGCATTCAAAAATACTGATCGACATAGATAGTCCTTTGCTATTCATGGCCACATTCCCATGGGGATATGGCTATCGAAAACCTGGCTAACTGGCCAGGGCAGGGGGCCTTGTGCACTTCGCACGGTCTCAGCATAGTCACTCCCCATCGAATCACGTTCAAAAAAGGGGGTGTCTGTGGGCTCGTTCACGCAAATCTTTCTGCTGCTGGCCGCTATCGATGGCCTGGAACTGCTGACCGCTGGTTATGCGGCGCAAGCTGCACTGTGCATTTCGCACGGGGATAATCGCGGTTATCAACGCAACCTGGATCGGGCGCAAGATGCGGTCGCCGCACTGCGACTGATTACCGACCTGCGATGCGGCAATGATAATCCCCGCATTATCAGGAATGTGATTCCCGCAAATCAAAAGTCGTATCCAGATATTACGGCCGCTGACTGGTCGGAAAACGCCATTCAGCGCCTGGCAGACGATTTGCTGCGCGTCCCCCTGTTCCCCCGCATGTGAGCGGGGCCATGCATAGCCAATCGCCAATCCCACAATTCGTGCAAACCGATGCCGGCCGCGATGCGCTGGCGGAACTGCGCGCGATGACGACAAGCGAGCCGGACCCGTTCGGCCGCACCTGGAATCTCCACATTGACCCGCGCGAACGACGCTTCTGGATTCGCGCGGCCTATCCCAACGTCACCGTCGGCACTGTGCATTCGCTGGCGGCCCAATCGTGGCGCGCGCTGCAAGTCAGCGAGCGCGCCGCCATCAAATCAGCCGTGCGACGCGTCGCCAGTCGTGCCGCGCTGCTGCTCTCCGATCCACTGGCAACCGAAGAGGAAAACTGAAATGCAACCCTGGGACCAAGTGAAGGTTGTTTCCGATGGCCACCCGCGCGACGGTACGGCCGGTTTCGTGATCGCCGTAGACAAGTCGGGCGAGCGCGTGACCGTTCGCATGGATGAAGACGGCAGCGCCGTCGCATTCAGCGCCGACCAACTCAAGCTGCTGGGCCGCTAAGCCATGTCCGCCGCGCTGCTACTTGTGGGCGACCGCGTGCGAGTGCGCGCGGCTGACGACTTCTATGCATACATCGACGGCTGGACCGGAACGGTGCATGGATACAAGTCCGGGTACGTCGAGGTGCATTGCACGGGCGATGCTGGCCAGCCCCTGGAATTCCTCGTTCCTTTCGAGCAACTGGAAAAGCTGTGATCCTCTCCGACTATCAACGCATCCATGACGCAACGCGCGGCCTGCCGGCCGCCTGGCGCAAACGTCTGTGGGCGCGGGTGGAGTCGAAAGTAGGGGGCTACGGGCCGCGTGCGAAGTTCGTGGGCGGCGCCGTGGCGTATCAAGCCAAGTCGGAAATTGAGCGCGCGGCTGCCAAGCTGGCCAACGTGCGCGTGCCCCTGGACGCCAGGGATGCCGATATCTGCGCCAGGGCAGACGCCATGGCGCGCTGGTGCATGAGCCTGGGGCCGACCATCCAGCCGGAGCGCCCGCGCGTCGTCGCGGTGACGCTGACCGACCGGCCGGCGCACCTGGGCACCACGCCGCGCGAGGCGGCGCCTGAACTGTGCGGGCCGCCCGCGTTCTGGCCGCGCCTGGCCGCGAAAATGTGCGACGTGGCCACTAGCCAGGGCGTGGAACCCCCGCCGATCCGCAAGGGCGCCCGCTCGCAGTGCGCGCGGCTCATGTGCCCATTGTGGTGGCGCCGGGGTCTGCGCAAGGCGCACGCGCGCCAGGTGGAGGGCGCCGCCATTGCGCTGGGCTTCGTGCACAAGCAAGCGGAACGCTACGTCTCTGACGAATCGCACCGCAGGCGCCAGCAACAGAACCGACGCAACGCGGCCACCCTGGCGCGCACGATTGCGACCAACGAACACAACCAAGAATTCACCCTGGCGGAACTGGCCGCCAAGGGCACGGCCAACAAGGCCATCCGGAGGGCGGAATTGATGACGCGCATTGCCGGCTTTGAGCGCATCGCGCAGGAATTGGGGCACGCGGGCTCTTTCATCACGATCACGTGCCCGGCGCGCATGCACCGCTGGCGCACCGTCAACGGCGGCCGGGTGATCGAGAACCCGAAGTATGACGGCACGTTGCCGCGCGAGGCGCAGCAATACCTGTCGAAGCTGTGGGCCAGGGCGCGCGCCAAGCTCGCCCGCGAACAGATCCAGCTCTACGGTTTTCGTATTGCAGAACCTCAGCATGACGGCACGCCGCACTGGCACTGCCTGTTTTTCCACGCGCCGGAACATGCGCGGCGCCTGGAAGAAGTCGTGCGCCATTACGCGCTGCAAGACTCGCCGGATGAGCGGGGGGCGCATGCGAAGCGCGTGGACTTCCGCGCCATCGATTGGGAAAAGGGCAGCGCGGCGGGCTACATCGCCAAGTACGTGGCGAAGAATATCGACGGCTGCGGCCTGGAAACCGATATCACGGGCGAACCGATCATGACGGTTCCGCAGCGCGTCGAAGCCTGGGCCGCGACCTGGGGCATTCGCCAATTCCAGCAAGTGGGCGGGCCGCCCGTGACGGTCTGGCGCGAACTGCGCCGCGTCAAGGCGCTGCCCGACAACGCGCCGGCATCGCTGCGTGACGCGCATACGGCTGTGAACCGTGACGACACGGAAGGCGCAGAGCGCGCGGCCGATTGGGCGGCCTACGTGAAGGCGCAGGGCGGCGTCTTCTGCGGACGTGGCTATGTGGTGCGCCTGGACACCATCGAGCAAGACGGCGCCGGCCGCTATGGCGACGGCATGGCCAATGCCACCGTGGGCGTGTGGGCCTGGGGCATCGAGCGCGTGACCGATGGCATTGCGACCATGCGCAGCGTGCGCGTGGCGGTGGCCAGCGCGCGCTATGACTGGACCATTACGCAGGGCGCCCGTGGCGACCTGGGGGCGCTGATGCCCAAAGGTTTGGCTTTTGACGTTGCGCGGCTCGCCGCGCCTTGGACCCGTGTCTCTAACTGTACGGACGCGCGCCCCTGGTGGGAGCGCGCAAACGTCGAAGACCCGGACGAATCGCTTTTTCCGCATCTCTATCAATCCTGGGGGACCGCATGACGGAACTGGAAACGCGACTGGCGGCGATGCGCCAGGAATACGAAAAGCTGCCGGCACTGGTCAAGATGCAGGGCGGCAAGTTCTTCGGTGAGTGGCTGGCGTTCGCGTCGGCTGTGCAGGCTGAGGCGGCCGAACTGCGTCGCCTGATCGCGGAGGGCTGACCCGTGGCCATTCGTCCGAAAACACAAATCGGCACGATTCCGTGCCTGTGCTGTGGGCAAACCGTACCCGTCAAAGAGGCGGAAAACGGGACCATCAATCTGTCGTGCCAATGGTGCGATTTCCCGGCCTACGCGAAAAAGGGCACGGAGGCGCATCGCCGCATCCTGGCCAACGTGAAGCGGCCGGAACCCGTGGCGGCGCCGGTGGCGGCGCCCGCGGCTAACACCGTCCCAGCGCCGACACCGGCGCCGGCTCGCAAACCTTCCGGACTCATGTTCTGACCATGGACAAAGACAACGTACCCGAAAACCTGGAACTGGCCGGCCTGCAAGGGCTGGCCGCCGAAGTCGATGGCCAGGCCGCCACCGTGGCCGCGCCGGGGGACCCCAACGCGCCGGAACTGCCGGCGCCGGGTCCCGACTATGGCGCGGGCGCACGCCAGACCGTCGATATGTTCGGCGCGCTGGCCGTGGGCTTCGTGCCGGAGGCCGCGCCGCTGTGGGGCGATGACACCAAGGCGCGCATGTCCGCCAGCCTAGCGCCCGTGTTCGAAAAATACGGCTGGGACATGGCCGGGGCCATGCCGTGCGAACTGGTGGCAATCGTGACGTGCGGGCCGGTGCTGTGGCAAACCTCGCGCCTGGTGGCGGCCAAGGTGGAGGCGGCCAAGGCGCAGGCGGCGGCGACCCGTGGCCAGTCGGCCAGCACACTGCAAGCGGCGGACGTGATCGACCCGGCCGAAAAGCCGGAGGGTAGCGTCCACCCGCAAATGGCGCTCTACAAATGAGGTTGCGCCCCGCTGATGCGCCAGGCGCGGGCGTTGCCAACCGCGCCAATATCCTGGGCTATATCGGATCGACCGGGGCGGGCAAGTCCGCCAGCCTCAAGGCGGCGTTGCGCGAGGCGCGGCACGCTCGCGTGCTGATATGGGACCCGCAGGACGAATACGGCCACCTGGCCGGCCAGGCAACGGGCGCCGTTGGGCGTCTGCTGGAACTGGTGCAGGCGGCGGGGCGCGGGCCGTTCTGCATTCGCTTTCAGCCATCGTCCGACCTGAAAACGGCCGCGAAGCAATTCGACGCCTTCTGCCGCATCGCGTACGCGGCGGGGCACTGCGCCGTGGTCGCGGAAGAACTGGCCTTCGTCACGTCCGCCAGCAAGGCGCCGCCTGGCTGGTCCCTGCTCAACCTCAAGGGCCGCCACAAGGGACTGACCATCTACGGCACCACGCAGCGGCCGGCGCGCGTGGACAAGGACTTTTTCGGGAACTGCACACGCATCCGATGCGGGCGCCTCAACTACGCCACCGACCAAAAGACCATGGCGGACGTGATCGGGGTGCCGGTGGAAGCCATCGGGGCGCTGCTGCCGTTGCAATACCTGGAAAAAGACATGGCCACCGGTAACGTGGTGTGGGGGGTGGTCAACCCAACGGGGCGCCAGGCACCGGCTAAACCGTGGCCAGGGAGCAACGCGCAGACCCCGGAAACCGGGCCGCCAGCGAAAAAAAAGCGGGTGGCCAGGGCGTAGGGTAGGGGTGGCTATGGAAACGCGGCTTATGGCCGCGTTTCTTCGTTTTTGGCGGGTGCGTCCGTAGGCTTCGAATCTGTGCGCGGGGGGCCGCGTTCATTCCAACCTGTTACCGGAGATCGCACCGTGTCGAATCCCTATGTGAAGTCCTACATCACGTTCATCGCCTTCCTGGCCGTCACCAAGATCGTGGTGGCGCCCATCGTGCAAAACCTGAACGTGCCGCTCCTGAAGGACGTGCTCTAAGCACGCGCCAGGCTCCCCTCGCAACCTTTCGGAGATACGCGTAAATGCTGCTCGTCAAAAACCTGCCGTTCACCAACGTTGTGGCCAACGGCATCGCCACCGCAAGCCTGCCCATCGGCATGAGCTACAACAAGATCATTCTTGCGCTCGGCGGCACCACGTTCACCAAGTCCATGATTACGGATATCAAGGTCCGTCTGAATGGCAAGGTGATTTTCCAGAACACCGGCTCCCGCCTGGACCTGCAAAACCAGTATCGAGGCCTGGCCGCCAACGCCGCGTTCCTGACCATCGATTTCACGGAACCGCGCGCCAAGCTCATGAAAGAGCAATTCCTGGGCAACCTGAACACCGCGCAAGGTGTCTCGTCGTTGACCCTGGAAGTCACCATTGCGGGTGCCACCGCGCCGACCCTGGACAGCTATGCGGAACTGGGGCCGCCGCAACCGCTGGGCGTGATCGCCAAGCAAATCCCGTTCACGACCTCGTTCGGTGGCGCCGGTAAGTTCCCGTTCAAGCTGATCGACCTGGCCAACCGTGGCGCCGTCATCAAGCGTGTGCACTTCGCGCACGGCGGCAACATCACGGCGCTGGAAGTGAAGAAAAACGGCGTGGTGATCCATGACAACGTGCTGACGGCGGTGAACGCCTTCTGGCAGAACGAATACCAGAAGACAGCGCAGACCAACCTGTACACGTACGACCCGTGCGCAGACAACAACTACAGCAACGCCATCGTGACGGCGGATATGGTGTCGTTGGAGTTCAACCCGACGCTGGGCGCTGCCGACACGGTAACCGCCGTGATCGAAACCCTGGACCTGCTCAGCAACATGTAAGGGCGGGGCGCGGCGCCGCATGGGGCGCCGCGCTGGGTTTCAACGCAACGGGAGTGTGCAATGTTCGATTGGTTCGAACCATCCGATTATGTGGGCTCGGGCGGTGAAACGGGCGGTTCGCCCGACTCGCTGATGCCGACCGTGGGGCCGCAGTCTGACGGCACGGTCAACGCGCCGGCCGCCGCGCAACCCAACAACCAACCGTGGGGCGCGGGCGGCACGTCCGTTGGCAATTACACGGGCCAGGTGCTGGACGTGCTCAAGTTCGGCGTGGGCGTGTGGCAACAGGACGCGGCGCGCCAGGACTTCTACGATTACAAGCGATTCGAGGCGACCAATGGCGGCCTGTTCCGTCAAGGTGCCTATGCGGGCTATGCGCAGACGCCGCTGTCGAATCGTGGCATTACGCTGGCCGCGCTGATCCTGGGCGGGCTGTTGCTGGTCAAACTGGCGGACTGAGGCAATGGAACCGTATAGCGCAATGATCGGCGCGGGCATGAATGCCATAGGCAAGATTGCCAGCACGCCACCGGCAGGGCCATCGGAAGCCATCGGCCGCAACGATTCCAGCACGCAGGCCAGTTCGGGATTCAACGGTCAGGGCTGGACTGTGTCCACGGGCTCCAGTAAGGCCAACGGCGCCAGCATGGGATTTCAAGTCCCGACGCTGCTGCTCGTCGGCGTGCTGGCCGTGGGCGCCATCTACCTGCTGCGCAAGAAGGGCTGATATGGGCGTGACCGTCGCACTCGTCAACGCTACGCAGGAAGTCGCGGAACTGCTGGCCAGGGCGGCGGAATTCGATACCTCGGGCGGCGGGTTCATCTTGGAGGATGCACTTGCCGGCCAGGTGTATGCCGTGCGGGATGAGTGCGGCGCACTGCTGTTTGCCTGGACGCAAGAAACCTACCGCGATAGGCGCGGGCTGGTGGCTTACGTGACGGCGGCGGCGGGCCGCGACCTGGCATCCATGCTGCCGCACATCGAGCGCGTGGCGCGCGACCTGGGCGCCGGACACCTGGGATTCAAAACGGCGCGGCCGGGACTGGTGCGCGCGATGCAGCGCGCGGGTTTCGAGTCGCGGGCTGTGGAAATGGAGAAAGCACTGTGATTCGCAGTCCGGCACAGATCAAACTCATGGCGTTGGGCCTGCCCGATACGCCATACAACTTTGGCGGTAAGTCGTCGTCCTCGTCGGCATCGACTAACACCACCACCACCAACACCACCACCACCTATCAGGATCGGCGCGTAGTCGCGGACGGTGGGTCCAATGTGGTGAGTGCGGATCAGTCGAATGTGTTTATCACGAACACCGACAACGGTGCCGTGAATGCCGCACTGAATTCCAACACGACCATTGCCGGCAAGGCCATCGACGCAACGACCATCCTTGCGAAGGTGGGCGCCGACATGGCGGCACATACGCAGGACGTGACGCAACAACTCTTCGCGGGGTCGCAAGCACTGGCCGGTAAGGCGATGGCGCAAGATGCGGCGGCGCTGCAAGTCGTCCAATCCCTGGCCAGCCTGCCGACCAAACTGAATGACCCGAATCGGGCCATCGTCATCGTGGGCATGTCGGCCGTCGCCATCGCTGCCGTGATGATGATGAGGGGGAAACTCTGATGCAATATTTTGACATCAACGTACCGGTGAACAAACCGGCCGTGGTCAACGCCAAGGGGTCGTTTCTCTATTACCTGTCGGGCTCGGCGGGCGGGGCAGACAACACCCTGAAAGTGCGCTGTGGCTACGGCGTGAGCGCCATCCTGCTCAAGCCTGGTCAAGCCATCCGGCTGCCGGCGTCGGAGGCAAAGTCTGACACCTGGGTCATCGAGAACAATGCCGGCGTGGCCACCATCATCGGAAACGTGCTGGTGGGTGATGGCGATTTTTCGGACAACCGAATCTCAGGCTCGGTCGAAGTGATCGACGGCGGCAAGGCGCGCACGCAGGCAAACGGCGCGTTCATGGGGTATTCGTATGACACGGGCGTGGCGTCAAACCTCATGCATGTGCAACTGTGGAACCCTGGCACCAACACAAAAAACCTGTACGTCGAGCAAGTGCAAATCATCGCAGTAACGGGCGGACTGGCGCAGGGCGTAGGCATCCGATCCAACACGGTGGCACTCACGACGCTGGGCGGCAATGCGCAAAGCAAGCGACTAGGGGGAGCAAATTCTGCCGCGGAACTGCGCACGCAAAAGTCGGTGGCGGCGATGGGCGGGCCAACAATGGGGGTGCTCGATAAGTCGGTGCGCCTGGTCAAAATGGCAGAGCCGATCATGGTCGCGCCTGGCAATGGACTGCTGCTGTTCAACGCAGTGGCGGGCGAAGACCTGGGCGCGGCCTTTGAGTTTTACGAGGAAAGCATCTAGTGCGTGCGTCGTCGGTCATCGTCGCGGCCACGCTGGGCGCAGCGGCTTACGTCTGGTGGCGCGGCGCAAGCGTTGACGCAGGCGGAGACGCCACAGAAAACACCGACATTGGCGATTGGATTAATTCGACCTGGGAAGACTGGACACTCGATATCGACATGGCTACCGCACTGAGCAACCCCAACGTACAGGCATTCTCGATCCTGGTTCGCACCGGGGAAGGGACACTCGGCGCTGACGGATATCGCACGATGTTCACGGGGCGCCTGTTCGATTCCTACGCCGACCACCCGCGTCAGGCGATATCGGCAAATGGCATCACATCGACGGCGGCCGGTGCGTATCAAATGCTCGCGCGAACCTGGGACGAAATGCGCGCCAAGTACAACCTGCCGGACTTCTCGCCGGCATCGCAAGATATCGCATTCGTCGGGCTGCTGCGTCGCCGTGGCGCGCTGGCGGACGTGATCGCGGGCCGCTTCGAAGCGGCCATTCGCAAATGTAATCGCGAGTGGGCAAGCCTGCCCGGCTCGCCCTATGGACAACCCACTCTTACCTGGGACCGGGCACGCGCCGTGCTGGCCCAACAAGGCGCATCGGAGGGCGTCGCCGCATGAAAAGCTCTGACCTGATCTTGATCGCCATGGCGGCGGGTGTGCTGCTGTTTGTCGTCACCAAAACGGGCAAAACGCCGCTCGGCGCGGCCATGCCAACGCCTGGCCAGGCCGGCGTGCCGGCCAACGCTGGCAGCGTATCCGAAATCATGAATCCGAACGGCGGCGCCTGGTCGAACGGGTGGCAGTACTTCTCGGACGGCACGAGCATTTCGCCCGATGGCAAGTACTACTACCAAGGCAACCTTGCCTATGATCCGGCGTCCCTGTTCGGCAACTAAGGGGCCACGCATGAAAAATTCCACGCTGATCGTGGGGGCCGCGCTGCTGTACTGGGTGCACCGTCGCCAACTGGCGGCGCGCGTGTCGGTCTATACGCCAATGGACTGGTACGAATACGCGCCGGTCAATGGCACCGATTTCGGTGGCGACATGTGGCAGCGCCTCTCTTCGGGTGATCTCTTTCCGAACGGCTACCACGGCGCGCCGGACGGTAATCCGCTGATCGCGGCGGCCCCGGTGGGCTACTACATCGACCCGACCAACGCGGGCGGTACAACGCTATCGACCAACAACGCGACACCCTACGCGGCGCAGGTCATCCCCAATGTCGTGGGCGCGGCGCGAAACTGGTGGGGCGGCTGATGACGATCGATACGCGAACCCTGGTTGTCGTGGCCGTGCTGCTCGGGGCTGCCGGCGTCGTGTTCCTGGCTCAAAAAAAAAGCGGTGCGGCTGCGGCTGCGGCGGGCGGTGCGCTGGGTGAAGCGGCGGGCCAAGCCATTGTCGGCGCCGGCACCGGGCTGGTGTTTGGCATTGGGGATGCCGTGGGTGTCCCCCGTACCGACGAAACCGAGTGTGAACGGGCTAAGCGGGAGGGGCGCACGTGGGACGCGTCCTTTGCCTGTGGGGCCGGTGATTTCCTTTCCTACCTGTGGAGATAACGTATGCGCGCATACATCCTGAATCGTTTGCAAGAGCCGTCCACCTGGCAAAGCCTCGCGCTGGTGGCGGGCCTGTTCGGCATGAAACCGGAACTGACGCACGCCATTGAAGGGGCCGGCGTTGCGGTCGGCGGCCTGCTGGCCGTGCTGCTGCCGGGCTGATCGCATGGATTGGCTTTCGCCCGATCTCATCAAGGCGGCGCTCGGTGCCATCGCCACGGCGGCCGGCATTTGGGGCGGGATTCGCGCCGACCTGGCGCGGCTGACCGCGCGTGTGGGCGCTGCGCATGACCTGGCGCGCGCCGCGCATGATCGCCTGGATAGGCACCTGGAGGGCCACGGTGAATAAGTGGATTCCGGCGCCGCATGAGATTGTGCGCGAGGGCTTCATCGTCATCGGCGGCGTGATCCTGGCCGCCATCGTTTTGTCGCGGTTCCCTGCGTTGAAGCAGTGGATCGCGGATCAAGGCACCATCACGTTGAAAGACGGCGATGGGAAAACAACCCTGTGGAACTAGGAGCGTCGATCATGGCAACCAAGCGCAAGCGCCGTACCCCGGCACGTGACAGCAAGGGCCGTTTCAAGCGCCGCAAGTAAGCGCCTGGCATGGACCCCGCCCGTTATGTTAATTACGGGTGAAAGAAAAAACCCCGCCTCGGCGGGGTTTTGTCGTAATGAAAAGTTACATTTAAAACTTACACTTTCCAAGGTGTTCGGGGTAGGCCTGCGTCCATTGCTCGCAACTATCGTAGTTCTGATAGCGGTCAGCCAAGTACAGCGCGGCGAGTACGGCGGCGGCCAGTGCGCAGAGAGCGGCGCGGCGCAGAGTGGAGCGAGTCAGCATCATGGGCAGTGAGCTAAGTGCGGCGCCGGAGCGCCTTGGAGTGGGAATCGGTCGCGCCAGGGCGGCCGATTGGGTCATTTGCGCCAGCATCATGCCGCATGTCCTACACATGGCGCAATTGGTCCTCCAAGCGCGCCACGCGGCGTTGTAGCGATTCAACATACTGGTCGTGCCATTCGAGTGAGCCCAACGCCTGGGCGGTGAAGCGCCGGCCGCCAGGCGTAACAACCGCGTCACGCTCGAACCGGAAGCCGCGCCACGCCCCGGGGTCCATCCATGGCGGAATGCCGCTTGCAAGGATGGCCACCAGGGCGCGCGCGGCTGCTGGAATGCGTGTCTCGCCCGTGCGCCAGCGTAAAAGCGTAGTGCGGTGGACGGACAGCATCGCGTATAGGTCAGTCTCCCCAACGTGGCGGGCTGCCTCTCCCAACATGTCAAAAAATTCACAGATAAGCACTTCTTGAGCGATTTCCGCTGCGTTGTTATCGATGGAATAGGGGCGCTTTATCATGCTGCCGTCTCCAATTGAGAAATATCATTGGTGCATTTCCGCAACGGAAACGGGGGTTCAGCGGCTTTGATTCTAGTCAGTAACGATCCGGTTACATGTTGTAAAAAACTGTTGCGAAGTGCATCTGATAGCGCGGTGCCGCATAGGCCGCTCGGTGCATAATCTATCTTATGTTAAATAAGATACGCGCCAATTTGAGAACACTTCGACCGCTAAAGCGCCTCCCACCACCTCTTGCCCATGTAACTGGCCCTGCTTGAATCGAAGGTTGGCGCGCCTAGAATCAATTTCATGCGCGAAGGCCCACTCTTTCCATCGGCACCGCCTGGGAAAAAGCCGGCGGCCCGCAACCGTGCTTCCGGTCGGCGCGTCGCGGAAGCGTTGGCGTCTGTTCCTGCGGCCCTGTCCGCGCCGTCCGTTCCGTTTCTGCTGGCGACCAAGATCCTTGCGCCGCGTCTGCCGGCCGGATTGATCGAACGTCCACGCCTGCTGGACGTACTTGGCCAGGGTCGGGACAAGCGGCTGACCGTTATTAAGGCGCCGGCAGGTTTCGGCAAGACATCGCTTTGCATTGCGTGGCTTGATCGGCTGCGCGCCGATGGCGCTCGTGTCGCCTGGCTGTCGGTGGATCGGGAAGATGACGAGCCTGCACATTTTCTGAGTCATCTGGCGCAATCGCTGTACGGTGCCTGTGTCGCTGAAGGCGCGCCACCGGGGCTTGCCGGTGAGGTATCGCTGCTTGTGCCGCGCGCGGTGATTGCCACGCTGGTCAACGCGCTGGCCGAGATCGACGACGAACTGTTCCTGTTCGTGGACGACTACCACCTGATCGGCACCGAATCGATTCATGAAGCCGTGGCGCTGCTTCTGGCCCACGCGCCGTCGAACTTCCATCTGGTGCTGGGCACGCGTGCGGACCCGCCCTTGCCGCTGGCACGGTTGCGGGCCGGCAATGCGCTGCTTGAGATCGACGCCTCGATGTTGCGCTTCAGTGCCGACGAAACCGGGCGGTTCGTCCAGCGCGAATGCGCGGGAGGCCTGCCGCAGGCCTCGGTAGACGCCTTGCACGCCTCGACCGAAGGCTGGGCAGCCGCGTTGCGCCTGTCCGCCCCGATGCTGGCGCGCAGCCAGTCGGGCACCTGGGTGGCGCCATCGGGCACGGCGCGGCCTATCGCGGCCTATCTGGAAGAAATGCTGGCTTGCCAGACCCCGGAGCTGGTCGATTTCATGGTGCGCACCGCCATCCTGGACCGGCTTTCCGCGCCACTCTGCATAGCCGTTACCGGCGCGGCGGACAGCCAGAACATGCTCCAGGCGCTGGCCACGCGTCAGTTGTTGCTCGATCCGCTGGACGTCGAAGGCCGGTGGTTCCGCTACCACCAGTTGCTGCGCGACTACCTGCGCCAGCGGCTGGAGACCGCCGCCGACATCGACATTGCCGACCTGCATCGGCGCGCATCGCGCTGGTATGCCGCGCAGGCACTGTGGACCGACGCCGTCTGGCATGCGCTGGAAGCCGGCGATGCCGCCGATGCCGTTGCGCTGATTGGCCAATGTGCGATGTCGCTGGTCCGCCAGGGCGATCTGAAGACGCTGCTTGGCTGGCAGCGGCGTTTGCCGCCGGACATCATGCGTGGCCAGGTTGACGTGCGCCTGGCGCTGGCACGGGGCATGGCGCTGGCCATGCGTTTCGAAGAAGCGTCCGCGATGGTGGAAGCCATCGAGCGGGACGCCGCACAAGGGCCGGAGGCCGATCGCGAACGCTACCTGTGGGAATGCCGGGCGATACGCGCCCTGCTTGCCGCCTTGCGCGACGATGCCCAGGGCGCGCTGCGGCTGGCGGAAGACTGCCTGAGCCGCCCGCTGTCGGATGACCCGTGGATGATCAACGTGCTCAGCAACGTCGTGCGGTTCGCGCACTGGAAGTCCGGCGATCTGGAACGGCTGTATGCCACGCCATGGATCCCCTACTCGCCCGACGAAAACCGGCGCTACCCGCTGTCTTCGGTCTACCGGCTTTGCCTGCTGGGCCTTGCGGAATTGCAGCAGATGCGTTTCGACGTGGCCGAGCGGTACTTTCTGCAGGCGATGCGGTTTGCCGAAGACAACGCCGGCCCGGCCTCGACGGCCGCCGCGCTGTGCGCGCCCGCGCTGGCCCAGTTGCGCTACGAGCAGGACCGGCTCGAAGACGCCGAAACGCTGCTGGTGGAACGCATGCCGGTCATCGACGCGGCGGTCCTGCTGGACAGCGTGCTGGTGGCCTATACGTTGCTGGTCCGCATTGCGGCGGCGCGCGGGCACCTGGATCAGGCCCACGCGTGGGTCGAACAGGCGTTGACGATTGGCCATCAACGCGCGTGGCACCGGCTGGTGGCTGCCATCCTCCTGGAGCGTGTCCGGCTGCTGCTTGCCGAGGGCCGCGCCCGGGAGGCCGCTGCGTGCGTCGAACAGATCGACAGACTGGTGAATACCGTCGATGCGCCCGATTGCGAGGCCTGCGTCAGCGAACTGGACCGCTATCGGACGCTGGGTGCCGCCAGCCTGGCCATGGCCGGGGCACGGCCGGATGAGGCCGTGCGCCTGCTGGATGCCCTGCTCCGGCGCCTTCCGCAGAGGCACCCCAACTATCTCGCGCTACGCGCCCGCACCCTGCTGGCACTGGCCTGCCAGGCCAGTGGTGCGGCCGCGCGGGCCGTCGAGGAATGCAGCCGGGTGCTGGCCTCCATCGAATCCGCGCGTGCGTACCGGATCATCCTGGACCAGGGGCCCGGCGTCGGGGCCCTTCTGGCACTGGTCAGACAGGCTACCGTCGCCGCCAACGGCGGCGCGCAACGCCTGGCCTGCATCGACGAACTGCTCGAACGTTGCAACGAACGCTACCAGATGCGGCAAAAGGCGTCGTCGGCGTCGGTGCGCGAGGCGCTGAGCGCGCGCGAAGGCGGCATCCTGGCGCTGATCGCTGCAGGCCAGTCGAACAAGGAAATCGCGCGGACGCTGGGCATCGCGCCCGAGACCGTCAAGACCCATATCAAGAGTATCTTCGTCAAGCTGTCAGTGGAAAAACGTGCGCATGCCGTCGCACGTGCGCAATCGCTGGGGCTGGTGACCGGGCACTGACACCCGCGCCGGCTCCGTTACCGCCCTCCCCGCCCTCCCCGGTCTTCCCTCCCCGCGCTCCCCTTTCCGGTCCCCTCTTTGGGGGATACGGCCATCCCGGCTGCACGGCCAACATGGCATCCATACAGCGCGCCGCCTGAATCCCGCCTGGGGTGACGGCTCCGGCGCACCACAGGCCAAAACGAATGCACGAGGGAATGCGTGCGAGGAGACAACACCATGACCATTGCTGGCTACAGCATGAACACCCTGGGCGACTTCGTCGGGCGCGAGCTTGGCGTATCGGGCTGGCTGATCGTCGATCAGGCCCGCGTCGATGCCTTTGCCGACTGCACGGGCGACCGCCAGTGGATCCACGTGGACGTGGACCGCGCACAGCGCGAAAGCCCGTTCGGCGGCACCATCGCGCACGGCTACCTGAGCCTGTCGCTGCTGGCGTCGCTGTCGATGGAAGTGGGCGTGGTGCCTCACGATGCCAGCGCGGGCCTGAACTACGGGCTCGACAAGGTGCGCTTCCTGGCGCCGGTCAAGGCAGGCGCACGGGTGCGCAACCGCGTGACGCTGGCGGCGGTGGAAGACAAGGGCGATGGCCGGGTGATCGCCCGGATGATCAATACGCTGGAAATCGAAGGCGAAACCAGGCCGGCACTGCTGGCGGAATCGCTGGCCATGTTGATGGCCGCGCGCTGACAGGAGCCGAGGACAACATGCAAGCCAACGTGGAATCCCCCGTGCGCGCCCTGGCCGCGCCCGAAGGCCTGAAAGAGCAAGGCCACGCCGGCACGAACCGGCCGAAGCTCAACCCGTTCATCGGGCTGCGCCCGTGCGACGTGCTGGACACCGTGCGCCAGGTGAGCGCGCAGACCGTGCGCCAGCCCGGGCTGCTGGTCGAACAAGGCGCCGCGCTGACGCGCGAACTGGTGGCGGCACTGGCCGGCAAGGGCGGTCCCGCGCCGCAGAAAGGCGACAAGCGGTTTATCGACAGCGCCTGGCAGAGCAACCCGTTCTACCGCGTGGCAATGCAGAGCTATCTGGCCTGGTGCAACGCGCTGGGCGGCTTTGTCGATCGGTCCGCGCTGGACGACCGCAGCAAGGAGCGCGCGCAGTTCGTCCTGCAGCTGATGACCGACGCGCTGGCGCCGACCAACACGCTGCTCGGCAATCCGGCCGCGCTGCGCAAGATCGTCGAATCGGGCGGCACCAGCCTGGTCTCCGGCATCAAGAACGCCATCATGGACGCCGTGCGCAACCAGGGCATGCCGTCGCAGGTCGATACGTCGGCCTTCGAGGTGGGCAAGAACCTGGCCACGTCGCCCGGTGCCGTGGTGTTCCGCAACGAGGTGCTGGAACTGATCCAGTACAGGCCGGCCACGGCGAAGGTGCACGGGCGCCCGCAGCTGATTGTGCCGCCGCAGATCAACAAGTACTACGTGTTCGACCTGTCGAAGGGCAAGAGCATCGTCGACTATCTGCTGCAGAGTGAATTCCAGGTGTTTGCCGTGAGCTGGCGCAACCCGACCATCGAGCATCGCGACTGGGACATGGACACCTACGTGTCGGCGCTGATCGAAGCCATCCACGCGGTGCGCGAGATCACCGGCAGCGACGATGTGAACCTGCACGGCGCCTGTTCCGGGGCCATGACCATGTCGGCGCTGATGGGTCATCTGCAAGCGCGCGGCGAACGCCTGGTCCATGCGGCCACGCTGATGGTGGCCGTGCTGGACAGCAGCGAGGAGTCGCAGATCGGCCTGTTTGCCACGCCCGAGAGCATCTCGGCGGCCAAACAGAACAGCATCATGAAGGGCGTGCTGGAAGGCAACGAGATGGGTCGCGTGTTCGCATGGATGCGGCCGAACGACCTGGTATGGAACTACTGGATCAACAATTACCTGCTGGGCAATGCCCCGCCCGTGTTCGACATCCTGTACTGGAACAACGACACCACGCGCCTGCCGGGCAAGTTCCACGGCCAGCTGCTCGACATCTTCGCCGGCAACGTGTTTGCCCGGCCCGGCGCGCTGACCGTGCTGGGCACGCCGGTGGATCTGTCCAAGGTGGCCTGCGACACGTACGTCGTGGGCGGCATCACCGACCACATCACCCCGTGGAAGGGCGTCTACAACACGGCGCGCATGTTCGGCGGCAATACGCGCTTCGTGCTGAGTTCCAGCGGCCACATCCAGAGCCTGATCAACCCGCCGGGCAATCCGAAGGCCAGGTTCTTCGTCAATGCCGACGCGGCCCTGCCGGAAGATCCGGAGGCCTGGCTGGGCGGCGCCGCCGCGCAACCCGATTCGTGGTGGGACAACTGGCGCACGTGGCTGGCCGAGCGATCCGGCGACCGGCGCGATGCACCGGCCCAGGTGGGCAGTGCCAGCCACCCCGCCCTGTGCGACGCACCGGGCACCTACGTCACCGGCGCGTGATCGTGCGCGACCGTTGTAGCCGAGCGTTTCTTTTCTCAACCGCACCATTAGCATGAAGACCATGGAAACTACTGCATCGAAATCGTCGCCGGCCCACCCTGCCGCCGCCCTGTTCTCCGCCTACACCGGCGTGCTGCAGCGCCTGGGCCTGCCCGGCCTCGACGTGAGCGCCATTGCCGAAGCGCGTCGCAAGGACCTGGCCGCGCTGGCCGCCATCCACCTCGCACTGCTTGACGGCGTGCAGGCGTTCAGCCAGAAGCAGGCGGAAGTCGTGCGCGGCACGCTGTCCGGCCTGCAGGACCGCCTGATGCAGTCGGGCGTCGCCGGCAATGGCGCCGCCACGGGCGCGGTGGAACTGACGCAGGGCGCGCTGCAGAAGTCGCTGGCCAACCTGCGCGACCTGGCGGACATCGCCCAGAAGACGCAGGCCGACAGCGTGTCGGCAGCCAGCAAGCGAATCGCCGAGAATGTGGAGGAACTTAAGGCGCTGTTCAAGCCCGCGCAGTGATCGCGGATCCTCATGAAATGCCGGCGGGCGGCTTGCGGGGCGCCCGCGACAAGGACAACCCGATGAATCAGGCAGCGTGCCAGGCCAAGACTGGCGGCAAACTGGATATTCGCACCATTGACGTGGACGGCCGGACGCTGCGTGTCGCCATCCGCCGCGGCACCACCGGCAGCCCGCCCCTGTTGATGTTCAACGGCATCGGCGCCAATCTGGAGCTGGTCGAGCCGCTGATCGCGGCGCTTGGCGACGTGGAAGTCGTCATCTTCGACATTCCCGGCGTAGGCGGTTCGCCCACGCCGGTCATGCCGTATCGCTTCTCCACCTTGAGCCTGCTGGCCGACAAGCTGCTGACCCACCTGGGCTATACCGGACAGGTGGACGTGCTGGGCGTGTCCTGGGGCGGCGCGCTTGCCCAGGAGTTCGCGCACCTGTATCCCCGGCGTTGCCGGCGGCTGATCCTGGCCGCGACATCGCCCGGCGTGATCATGGTGCCGGCCAGGCCGTCGGTGCTGGCCCGGATGTTGGGGCCGCGCCGCTATACCGATCCCGCCTATCTGGAAAAGATTGGCGGGGATCTGTACGGCGGCGCCTATCGCCATGACCTTGGGCTGTTGCGCGAGCACAGCCGCCATATCGAGCCGCCGCGCGGACGCGGCTATGTCTACCAGCTACTGGCCGCGTGGGGCTGGAGCAGCCTGCCGTGGCTGGGCGGCCTGCGCCAGCCCACGCTGGTCATGCATGGCAACGACGACCCGATCGTGCCGCTGGCCAACGCCAAGATCCTGGTCGCGCGCATCCGTCACGCAACGCTGCATGTGATCGACGATGGTCACCTGTTCCTGGTGTCGCGGGCGGCGGAGGTAGCGCCCGTGATCCGCGGGTTCCTGCGGCAGGACCTGCAGTGAGCCGCGCATGAGCGACCGCGCCGGACTTCCCCCCACAAGGTCGGAGACGTCCGGCGCCCTGCCTGCCGATGCCGGCCAGGCTGTCACCCGCGGCGACCGCGACCTGCGCCGCATGCGCGCGATCGCCACCGGCATCCTGGTGGCGATGCTGGCGCTGCTGGTGGCCAGCGTGCTGGGCCAACCCCACTATCCGTGGCTGGCCTGGGTACGTGCCTTTGCCGAGGCCGGCACGGTGGGCGCCGTGGCCGACTGGTACGCGGTGGTGGCGCTGTTCCGGCATCCGTTCGGACTGCCCGTGCCCCATACGGCGGTGATTCCGCGCAACCAGCAACGCATTGCCGAAAGCCTGGGCATCTTTGTGGAGCGCAATTTCCTGGCGCCCGAAGTCATTGTCGGCCAGCTGCGCTCGCACAACACCGCGCAGGCGGTGGCCACGTGGCTGGCGACGCCCGGCAATAGCCGCGCGCTGGCAGACCAGGCCGTGGACACGCTGCCCGCGCTGCTGCGCGTCTTTGACGACGACGAGGTGGCCCGCCTGATCCAGCGTGGCGCGCTGCCCGGCCTGCGTACGCTCGATGTCTCGGGCATCGCCGGCCATCTGTTGCAGATCCTGACCGACACCCAGCGTCACCAGCCGCTTCTGGAGCGCGCCCTGACGGCGCTGGAGGCATGGCTGGCCGACAACGCCGGGCTGCTCCAGGCCAAGTTCAGCGAGGCGTCGCGCTACACGCCGGTGCGGCTCGATGCCTACATCGTCAACAAGTTCGTCGAAGGCGTGATTGCGCTGCTGCACGAGGTGCGCACCGAGCCCGGCCATCCGCTGCGCCAGCAGTTCGATGAAGCGGTGCAGGCGATGATCGACAGGCTGCGCACGTCGGACCGCTACCGGCGCATCGGCCACCTATGGATGCGCGATTTGCTGCGCCACCTGGAGCGCGAGAACAGCTACCGCGCGCTTTGGCAACGGCTGCGCGACTGGATCAGCGCCGACGCCGCACGCCAGGATTCGCTGGCGCGCGCCATGCTGGCCGATCTGGTGGCCTCGCTGGGCGCCAGCGTGCGCGATGATCCAGCCTTGCAGGCCAGGATGAACGGCTGGTGGCTGCACTGCGTCCAGCTCGCGGTAAGCCGCTACCGGCATCTGGCGCCGATGCTGATCACGGAGGTGGTCAAGGGCTGGGACGCCGCCGAGATCAGCCGCAAGATCGAGTCGGAAATCGGCAGCGACCTGCAATACATCCGCATCAACGGCACCTTCGTCGGCGGCATGGTGGGCGTGCTGCTGCACGCGGCGATGCGGCTGGTCTCGGGCTGAGCCAGCCCGCCCGGCGAAGGCCCCGGGCTGTTGCGGCGCGTCATGGCCGGCGGCCCGCTGGCATCCGGGAAAGCCCCATACCGCATATTGGTAATACCACTTTACCTGTCCGATACCCTGACCTAGACTCCGTTCAACTCGGCATGCGTGCGGCGCGGGATTGGGTCGCGGGCATCCGGATCTGCACCCCCGACAAGAAGCAGAACGCAGGAGACCCGAGTGAACGACGACAAGCCGCCGGGGCCGCCCAAAAGGCGCAGCCAGGCCTGGTTCGGCCGACTGGATCGCGATGGTTTCATCTATCGGTCCTGGCTGAAGAACCGTGGCATTCCCCATGACCAGTTCGATGGCCGGCCGGTCATCGGCATCTGCAATACCTATTCCGAACTCACGCCTTGCAACTCGCATTTCCGGACGCTGGCCGACCAGGTCAAGACCGGGGTGTGGGAAGCCGGCGGCTTTCCGCTCGAATTCCCCGTGATGTCGCTGGGCGAAACCATGCTGCGTCCCACCGCCATGCTGTTCCGCAACCTGGCCAGCATGGACGTGGAGGAGTCGATCCGCGGCAACCCGATCGACGGCGTGGTGCTGCTGATGGGATGCGACAAGACCACGCCGGCGCTGATGATGGGTGCGGCCTCGGTGGACTTGCCCACCATCGGCATTTCGGGCGGCCCGATGCTCAGCGGCAAGTTTCGCGGACAGGAGCTGGGTTCGGGCACCGACGTGTGGAAGATGTCCGAGGAAGTGCGCGCGGGCCATATGTCGCAGGAGGATTTCTTCGAGGCCGAAGGCTGCATGCACCGGTCTCACGGTCACTGCATGACAATGGGCACGGCATCGACGATGGCCTGCATGGTCGAATCGCTGGGCATGGCCCTGCCGGGCAACGCGGCGATTCCTGCCGTGGACGGGCGCCGCAACATCCTGGCGCGCGCCTCGGGCCGGCGCATCGTGCAGATGGTCAAGGACAACCTGGTCATGTCGAAGGTGCTGACGCGCCAGGCCTTCGAGAATGCCATCAAGGTCAACGCCGCCATTGGTGGGTCCACCAACGCGGTGATCCATTTGCTGGCCATTGCCGGGCGCATCGGCGTGAAGCTGAACCTGGACGACTGGGATGCGCTGGGCCACGCCCTGCCCTGCCTGGTCGACCTGCAGCCATCCGGTCGGCATCTGATGGAGGACTTCTACTACGCCGGGGGCCTGCCGGCCGTGATCCGCGAACTGGGTCCGCTACTGAACCGCGACGCGCTGACTGTCAACGGCAACACGCTCTGGGACAACTGCAAGGACGCGCCGAACTGGAACCGCGAGGTCATCCACGCCTTCGACGCCCCCTTCAAGCCCCACGCCGGCATTGCGGTGCTGCGCGGCAACCTGAGCCCCGATGGCGCGGTGATCAAGCCGTCGGCGGCCACCCCGGCATTGCTCAAGCACACGGGCCGCGCGGTGGTGTTCGAGGACAGCGAGGACATGCACCGCCGGCTCGACGACGAATCGCTGGACGTCGATGAGCACTGCGTGCTGGTGCTGAAGAACTGCGGCCCGCGCGGCTATCCGGGCATGGCCGAGGCCGGCAACATGCCGCTGCCGCCCAAGTTATTGCGGCGCGGCATTACCGACATGGTGCGGATCTCGGACGCCCGCATGAGCGGCACCGCCTACGGCACCGTGGTGCTGCACGTCACGCCGGAGGCCGCCGCCGGCGGCCCGCTGGCGCTGGTGCAGAACGGCGACATGGTGGAGCTGGACGTGGAAGCCCGCAAGCTGCACCTGCATGTATCGGACGAGGAACTGGCAAAACGGCGCGCGGCCTGGCAGCCGCCCGCGCCGCCCATGGAGCGCGGCTGGACACGGCTGTACTTCGAGCACGTGCAGCAGGCCAATCTGGGCGCCGACATGGACTTCCTGGTTGGCAAGAGCGGCGCGGCCGTGCCGAAAGACAACCACTGACGCACCACCCCGGGCGCGGCCGCCACCAAAGCGCGGCGCGGCGCCGGACAAGGAGACGCAACGCATGGCATCGGTTCAGATCCGCGATGTGCAGAAGTCCTTTGGCGGGACGCAGGTCATACGGGGCGTCAGCATCGACATCCCCGACGGCGAGTTCACGGTGCTGGTGGGGCCGTCCGGCTGCGGCAAGTCCACGCTGCTGCGCATGCTGGCCGGGCTGGAGGAAATCTCGGGCGGCGAGATTGCCATCGGCGACCGCGTGGTGAACCGTCTGCCGCCCAAGGAGCGCGACATCGCCATGGTGTTCCAGAATTACGCGCTCTACCCGCACATGTCGGTCTACGACAACATGGCGTTCTCGCTGAAGCTGGCGGGCGTGGCCAGGCAGACCATCAAGGACAAGGTGGACAAGGCGTCGGGCATCCTGGGCCTGGGCCAGCTGCTGGACCGCTACCCGCGCCAGCTGTCCGGCGGCCAGCGGCAGCGCGTGGCCATGGGGCGCGCCATCGTGCGCGATCCGCAGGTGTTCCTGTTCGACGAGCCGCTGTCAAACCTCGATGCCAAGCTGCGGGTGCAGATGCGCGCCGAGATCAAGGAACTGCACCAGCGGCTGCGCACCACATCGGTCTATGTCACGCACGACCAGATCGAGGCCATGACCATGGCCGACCAGATCGTGGTGATGCGCGACGGCCGCGTGGAACAGCGCGGGCGCCCGCTGGCGCTCTACGACCATCCCGACAACCTGTTCGTCGCCGGCTTTATCGGATCGCCGGCGATGAACTTCGTGCCCGGCGTGCTGCGCCGGCAGAACGGCGAAGCGCGGGTCGAGTTTCCGGACGGCACGCTGCTGCCCGCCCCCGCGCGCCTGGAAAACGGCGCCGGCGCCGACGGCCAGCGCGTGATCTACGGTGTGCGGCCCGAGCATCTGGCCTACGGCGCGCCGGGCCAAGGCTTTCCGACCACGGTCTCGGTGGTGGAACCGACCGGCGCCAATACCGAGGTGTACTCGCGCTTCGGTGAGACCGATTTCATTTCCGTGTTCCGCGAACGCCACGACTTTGCTGCTGGCCAGGCGCTGCATCTGGTGCCCGACCATCACCACACGCACCTGTTCGACGCCGAATCGGGCCAGGCGCTGCCCCGCCAGGCCGCACGGCAATAACCACCCTTGGCATGACCATGGAGGAGACACAGCAATGAGCCATTCCGGAAACTTCACAAGGCGCGATTTCCTGGTATCGACGGCGGCCGTGGCTGCCACCACGGCACTGGGCGCCACCCAGGCAAACGCCGCCACCCAGCTGCAGTACAAGCCCGAGGCCGGCGCCAAGCTTCGGGTGCTGCGCTGGAAGCGTTTCGTGCAGGGCGATGAAGACCTGTGGAATGCCAACGCAAAGAAGTTCAGCGAGCTGACCGGGGTGGAAGTGCGCATCGACAACGAGGGCTGGGAAGACGTACGGCCCAAGGCGGCCGTGGCGGCCAGCGTGGGGACGGGGCCGGACATCGTGCTGGGCTGGTTCGACGATCCGCAGCAGTACCCCGACAAGCTCGTCGATGTGACCGACGTGGCCACCTACCTGGGCAACAAGCATGGCGGCTGGTACGACGTGTGCAAGAAGTACGGCATGCACAACGGCAAGTGGATCGCGGTGCCGCTGGGCGTGGTGGGCAACGCGCTGGTCTACCGCGAAAGCCATGTCAAGGCCGCCGGCTTCGACAGCATCCCCAAGGACACGGCCGGCTTCCTGAAGCTGTGCCAGGCGCTGAAGGCCAAGGGCACGCCGCCCGGCTTCGCGCTGGGCAAGGCCGTGGGCGACGGCAACAACTGGGCGCACTGGCTGCTGTGGTCGCACGGCGGCATGCTGGTCGATACCAAGGGCAAGGTGGTGGTGAATTCGCCCGAGACCTGGGCCGCGCTGGAGTACGCCAAGCAGCTCTATCCGACCTTCGTGCCGGGCACGCTGTCCTGGCAGGACCCGTCGAACAACAAGGCGTTCCTGGACGGGCAGGTCAGCCTGACGGCCAACGGCATCTCGGTCTACTACGCGGCCAAGAACTCGAAGGAGCCCAAGCTGCAGGAGATGGCGAAGGATATCCAGCACGCGCACTTCCCCATCGGCAAGAGCGGCAAGCCGACCGAGCTGATGCAGATCACGCAGATGATGATCTTCAAGTACTGCAAGTATCCCAACGCGGCCAAGGCCTTCCTGCAGTTCATGATGGAGCCCGAGCAGTACAACCCGTGGATGGAGGCTGCCATCGGCTATGTGAGCCAGCCGCTCAAGGAATACGAGGCGAACCCGATCTGGACGGCCGACCCGAAGCACACCGTGTACCGCGACGCCGCATCGCTGATGCTCGATAACGGCCATGCGGGCCCGCTGGGCACGGCCTCGGCGGCGGCCATGGCCGACTACATCGTGCTCGACATGGTGGCCGAGGCGGCCAGCGGGGCGAAGACGCCCAAGGAAGCCGCGGCCCGCGCGGCACAGCGCGCCGAACGTTACTACAAGGCCTGACGCGATGCAGAATACCGCTGCGACGCCGCCTGCCTCGCAGCGGCCCCCTGCCCAGCCGGCTCCGCGCTCGATGCTGTCCCGGCTGTCCGACAACCGTCACGCGCTGGGGCTGCTGTTCATGCTGCCCACGGCGGTGCTGCTGCTGCTCTTCCTGACCTACCCGCTGGGCCTGGGCGTCTGGCTGGGCTTTACCGACACCAAGATCGGACGGCCCGGCGCGTGGATCGGGCTGGACAACTTCAGCTACCTGGCCAGCGATTCGGTCACGCAGCTGGCGCTCTTCAACACCATCTTCTACACGCTGATCGCCAGCGTGCTGAAGTTTGCGCTGGGGCTGTGGCTGGCGCTGCTGCTGAACCGCAACCTGCCGTTCAAGTCGTTCTTCCGGGCGGTGGTGCTGCTGCCGTGGATCGTTCCGACGGCGTTGTCGGCACTCGCGTTCTGGTGGATCTACGATGCGCAGTTTTCGGTCATCAGCTGGACGCTGGTCAAGCTGGGGCTGATCGACCGCTATATCGACTTCCTGGGCGACCCGTGGCTGGCGCGATTCTCGACCATCGCGGCCAACGTGTGGCGCGGCATCCCGTTCGTGGCCATCTCGCTGCTGGCCGGGCTGCAGACCATCTCCCCCACGCTGTACGAGGCGGCGTCCATCGACGGCGTCACGCCCTGGCAGCAGTTCCGCTACGTGACCCTGCCGCTGCTCACGCCGATCATCGCCGTGGTGATGACGTTCTCGGTGCTGTTCACCTTCACCGATTTCCAGCTGATCTACGTGCTCACGCGCGGCGGGCCGCTCAATGCCACGCACCTGATGGCCACCCTGTCGTTCCAGCGCGCGATTCCAGGCGGATCGCTGGGCGAAGGCGCGGCGCTGGCCACGATGATGGTGCCCTTCCTGCTGGCTGCCATCCTGTTTTCGTATTTCGGCCTGCAACGGCGCGCATGGCAGCAGGGGGGCGACAAATGAAGGCGAAAGCGGTGGAAAACGAATCGCAAGGCATGGAGTACCTGCAATCCGTGCCGCGCCGCTGGGTGACGCTGTATATCCCGATCGGCGTGTTCCTGTTCGTGCTGCTGTTCCCGTTCTACTGGATGGGCATCACGGCCTTCAAGCCCGATGGCGAACTGCTGATGCAAAGCGCCAATCCGTTCTTCGTGATGGCGCCGACGCTGGCTCATTTCAAGAAACTACTATTCAACACGCCCTACCCGGCCTGGCTGCTCAATACGGTCATCGTCTCGACGGTGTCCACGTTCGCGTCGCTGGCGGCAAGCGTGCTGGCCGCCTATGCCATCGAGCGGCTGCGGTTCCAGGGCGCCAAGCAGGTGGGGCTGGCGATTTTCCTGGCCTACCTGATTCCGCCTTCGATCCTGTTTATCCCGCTGGCCTCGATCGTTTTCCAGCTCGGCTTGTTCGATACGCGCTGGGCCCTGATCCTGACCTACCCGACCTTCCTGATTCCGTTTTGCACCTGGCTGCTGATGGGGTATTTCCGCTCGATCCCGTACGAACTGGAGGAATGCGCGTTGATCGACGGCGCCACCCGCTGGGAAATCCTGGTCAAGATTATCTTGCCGCTGGCGGTACCGGGGCTGATTTCGGCAGGCATTTTCGCGTTCACGCTGTCGTGGAACGAGTTTATCTACGCGCTGACGTTTATCTCGTCGTCGGAAGTCAAAACCGTGCCCGTGGGTATCGTTACCGAACTGGTGGAAGGCGACGTCTACCACTGGGGCGCACTGATGGCAGGCGCCCTGCTCGGCTCGCTGCCAGTGGCCGTGGTCTATTCGTTCTTCGTCGAGTATTACGTGTCCGGCATGACCGGGGCGGTCAAGGAATAACCGCGGTGGCCTGCTCGGGCCGATCCGGCGCGTCAGGCGCGGCGGCCACGATTTGCGTGGCGTCGGCCATATTTCCGGTGTCGAGGCTGACGCAGCGCGTCCTCAGCATCTTGGCGATCCGCCACCATTGCACCGTTTCGACGCAGAAGTTTTCTGAGCAAAACAGTTCCGCGTGAACTGGCGAATGATTAATCAGGGATCGGACGATACGCAGCGTATAACCCTCGTTCAATAACTGGACGAGGCGCTTTTGTTGTGGGGACAGTGCCATGAATCCTGCGGTCAGAAAGATGCGGGCAACGTGCGGGAAGCCGTTGCCCGCATGTGAAATCGCTGCGGGTTTCGAAGCGATTTCGCATTAACGGCCGATTATGCCCGTCGATGAATCGCAAGGCACTGCACGTAATCCGCACATTTCGGACATTTCCCGAACCAACCATCACGATGTGACATGTCCGGACAAGGACCCTATTCCGCCTGCGGCACAAGACGCGGCGTTTGCGTCTTGCCCAGGAAGGCGAACGCGATCTGGATCAGCCCGACGGCAAGGCCGAGCGTGGCGCCAATCTTCCAGGCCAGCGCATAGTCGTGCATCAGGTCATAGAGCCAGCCCCCGCCAAAGGCTCCGATAAAGCTGCCGATCTGGTGACTGAAAAACGCCACGCCCGCAATCATGGCCTGCCAGCGCAGCCCGAAGGTCTGGGCAATCCAGCCCTGCACCAGCGGCGAGACGCCTAGCCACAGAAAGCCCATGACCGCCGAAAACACCATCGTGGTCTCCGGGGTCGGCGAGACATGAAAGAACCAGATGAAGCCCATCGACCGGCAAATATAGATGCCGCCGAGCAGCAGCAGTTTGTTGACCCGCCCGCCGGCCCACCCGAAAAACAGGCTGCCCAGCACGTTGAATCCGCCAATCAGGCCCAGGGCCTTGGCTGACAGCATCGGATCCATGCCGCAGATATCGAGATAGGCTGGCAGATGCGTGGTCAGGAACACCAGCTGCATGCCGCACACGGTGTAAGCCAGCGCCATGACCACGAACGGCGGATGCCGCAACGCGGTCATCAGCGCCTGCCGGCCGCTCTGCTCTGCCTGCGCGTGGGTGGGGATCTGCCGCACCTGGTCGACCCGGCCGCCGAACCACGCAGCCGGCAGCATGATCAGCGCCAGGATCACGAACGACGCCAGGCCCATGCGCCAGCCCCATTCGCCCGCGATGCTCTGGCCAAGCGGCGCCGCGATCATCGCGCCCAGCGAGCCGGACGCCGAGACGCAGCCCAGCACGAGACTGCGCACCTGGGTACTGACCGCGTTCGACGCCGCCGCCATGGCCATCGCCGTGCCGGTACTGGCCATCGCCATGCCGATCAGCAGCCCGCCACCGAGCACCACCGCCCACATGCCGTGGGCCGTGGCCAGCAGCACCAGCCCGACCAGATACAGCAGCGCGCCGCCCACCATCAGCGGCCGGAATCCGCTCCGCACGGCCAGTGCCCCGGCAAACGGCTGCAACAGTCCCCAGGTCAGGTTCTGCACCGCCACGGCAATCGTGAAATCGCCCACGGAAATCCCGATATCGCGTGTCAGCGGCGGCACGAAGATGCCCAGGCTCTGCCGCAAGCCCATGGCCAGCGACAGCATGACGGAAGCACCGATCAGGATCGGCATGACGGGGCGCAGCGAGGATAGGCGAGACATGCGTGGGCTCTTGTTATCAGGCGGCATGCCGGAGGCGCCACCGCGCCAGCCATTTTCGTTGAATCATCAAGGATTTTGTATGCTCGGGAATACTAAGAAGGCACTGCCCTGCAGAAGATGGCGTGCCGCCGACGCAGCCGGTAGCGCGCACGGGTCACTTTGGCGGCCGGGCAAGGGGGGTGTGGGGCGGAGTTGCGCTGCAACGAATTCCCCCAGCTGCCTTCCAGCGGCATGCCCTTCCCTGCTCCGACCCTCCAGTCAAAGTGCCGTATTTCCGGATGGCTGATGATCTCATTGCGATAAGTTTTCTTATCGCAATGGATTAGCGCAATGAGCAAACCGATGACCGGGAATTAGTCCGCAGCCCGAGGCGGATGCCCCCAACCCGCTTCGCCATGCTTGCTCCTCACCCTCCACGCGCCGACCTTATTGCATCACGCCGTGATGTAAATGATCGGTACGTTCAGCGGCTCGAATGCGGGCGCGGGGTCTCTCGGCCCCGCTCGACGGGCCGCCGTCACACTCTGATACACAGTCGTCGACCCCTGCTTCGTTGCATTGCAGCGATGCGCCCGCGCCGTCATGCTTTGTACTTCTCGCCAAGCAAAAACTTCCGCGCCGGGCGAATGCTTGCAAGATCTACCTGCCCGCCGCGTCGTTGCCTTAACGTCGCGTTAACCGGCGCGGCGCCTGAATCAGCGGTTTCCTGCATGCAGGCGATTTCGTGGTTCTACGACCGATAGATATAAGTGGTCCGATATACAGCCCTTACACATTCTTACAGCAAGCCCAGGCCAAACTGACTAACTTTGAATCGCTCCAGCGTTGCATCGCATCAATCGGCGATGCTGTGCTGTGGGCTTCCATGGCGCGTCGCGTCTCGTAGTGTCTGTCTGCATACGGCCCGTCCTGGGCGTGTGCGGACAGTTCAATGGATCGGCACACACGGTCCACTCGCCTGTCCCGGCGGCGTAGCAACGGCCCGGGGCAAACGGCGCATAACAATTGTTGGGGGACGTACAGCACCGCACCAACCGAACGGGCATGCGCTCGTGCGGGGGGATAGTGCTGTCTGCGAATTTAACAACCGCGATCGACGTTGGCGATCGTGGGTGGCCACCTTTTTTCATCCGGGAGCTCGCATGGACAACAATTCAGACCAAAAGCCGACCGTGCCAACGCGGCTACCGCCCTCGCCGCCGCATCGGCCGCAACAGACCCCGCCGCGCGACGCCGTTGCGAAGCAAGGCAGCCCGCTGAGCCTGCGGCCGGTATGGCAGGCCATTCCGCGCCTGGCCAGTTACGGGATGGTGGGGTTCATCATCTGGATCATCCTTTCCGTGATGTTCCCGTATATCTTCGTGCGCTCGTCGGAACGCGCGATCGTCAACAGCCCGGTCAGCCTGATCACCACCCCTGTCGAAGGTGTGGTCACAAAGCAGCTGGTGCCGGTGGGCACGGCCTTCACCGCCGGCCAGTCCTTGATGACGCTGCAGAATCCAAACATGGACCGGGCATTGCTGATGGAACTGACCGGCAAGAAGCTCGATAACGACAAACGGCTGGAAGCGGCCAGATCGAAACTCGAAGTCAACCAGGCCCGCCTGGCCGCCACCAATGGCGACGTCAAACGCTATGTATCGGTGGCGCAGCAGCAGAACGATGCGCGCATCCGGGGCATCGAGGCCCGCCTGGCCGCAGCGCAGCAGCAGATCGAAGCGCAGGTCAATGTCGTCACGCGCAACGAAGCCATGCAGCAGGCAGGCGCCGTGAGCCCGGCGTTCACCGAGGCATCGCGCAACCAGCTTGCCGTGCTGGCTGGCCAGAAGGATGCGATCGAGGCGGAACTCAACGGTGCGCGCAGCGCCAGTGCCGCCACGCGCAACCGCGTCTATGCCTCGAACACCGACGGCGCCGCGGGCGCGCTCGCGCAGCGGTCCGACGAGCTGAAGGCCGAAAACGCCCAGTTGCAGGCCGAGATCAAGCAGCTGGAGGAATACGGCGCCGAAGTCGACAAGCTCGTCAACACCGAGCAGCAGCGCCTGGACCGCATATCCAACCTCGACATCAAGGCCTATGCCGGCGGCATCGTCGAAGACGTGCTCGCGCCGCCGGGCACGCATGTGGCAGCCGGCGCCACGCTGATGCGCGCCACCAACTGCACCACCCCCAGCGTGGTGGCCGTGTTCCCGCGCAGCCTGAGCAAGGACCTGCTGCCGGGCGCCCCGGTCACGGTGATGGTCGACGGCGTGGCCACGCCGCTGCCCGGCAAGGTGGCCGAAATCCTGCCGCGGGCGCCGGATGGCGACCAGGCGCGCTATTTCGTGCCCTTCCCGCCCATCGAGAAAAACGAGCTGTACCTGATCGCGAAGCTGAACAAGCCGCTGCCTGACCTGCCCGGCGCAGGCAAGACGGACCGCTGCGCACTCGGCCACTGGGCCAAGGTCAGCCTTGACCGCCCGTGGTTTCGCCGGCTGATCTGATCGGAGCCGATCGCACAGTCATTCACCCAACGCCCGCAGGAAGGAGACTACCGTGCAGCGTACGACCGCAGGAATGCCATACCGGGCCGCCCGCAAGCGGCTGACCGAAGCACTGATGACAGCCGTGCTCACCACCCCGCTGGCACTGTCCGCGGCGCCCGCCTCGGGCGATGCCGCGCGCGACCAGATGCGCGACGCAGGTTGCCAGACGCTGACGCAACGCGTGGCTGCCATCCCGGGCAACGGGCCGGTCATGCTGGCCAGCTACGAGGCCGCGCCGGGCGGCGATCCGCTGCCCGGCCCGCTCAAGGAGTCGGCGTTCGTCTATGACAACGCGCTGGCCGGCATCGCGCTGATCGCGTGCGGCCAGAGAGATGCCGGGCGCCGTATTGCCGATGGCGTCGTGGCCGGCGTCACGCGCGATCGTCATTATCACGACGGCCGCATCCGTAACGCCTATCGTGCCGGCGCGATGCCCGCGGACGGCCCCGTGCCGATGCCGGGCTGGTGGGACGCCAAGGCCAACAAGTGGTTCGAGGACCGCTACCAGGTGGGCACCGCCACCGGCAACGTGGCCTGGGCCGCGCTGTTGCTGCTGGCCGCCTACGACGCCACGCGCTCGACGCGCTATCTCGACACGGCCAAAACGATGATGGGCTGGGTCGACAAGGAGACGTACAACGCCGACGCGCCCGCCGCCTTCATCGGCGGGTACTTCGGCCACGAACCGTCGCCGCAGCGTCAGGGCTGGAAGTCCACCGAGCACAACGTCGACACCTACGCGGTGTTCCGCTGGCTGTCGCGCTATGACAGCGACCCGCGCTGGAAGACCGGTGCCGATCGCTCGCGCAAGTTCGTCGAGACCATGTGGCAGCCCGGCGAAGGCCGCTTTGCGATTGGCACGCGTGACGATGGCCGCTCGCTCAACGGCGGCCCTTCGGCGCTCGATGCCTCGCTCTGGCCGCTGATTGCCATGCCCGATGCCGCCGGCACCTGGCAGCGGGCGCTCGGCTGGGCGCGGGCCAAACACGGCGTCAAGGGCGGCTACGGCTTCAATGCCAACCCCGACGGCATCTGGACCGAAGGCACCGGGCAGGCCGCGCTGGTGCTGCGCGCGACGGGGCGCGACAGCGAGGCCGCGCCGCTCTGGCCGCTGCTGGTGTCGCAGCGTGCGCCGTCCGGCTACCTGTTCGCCACGCCCGAGCAGCGCGTTCGCACGGGGCTGCAGATCGGCCCCGACTCGAAGACCGACGACTTCTATTACTTTCACCTGCCCCACCTGGGCGCCACGGCCTGGGCCGTGCTTGCCGCCACCGGCTGGAATCCGTTCCAGCCAGGCGGCTGCCGGGGCGCGAGCTGTGCCACGGCCAACCAGGCCGCGGCACCCCCCGACAATCCACCCAAGGAGTAACGATGCTCGCCGCGAGTTTTGCAAGTTTCCTCGATAGCAGCATGCTCGTGCAGATCAATGCGGGCGCGCTGCTGGTGGCCGTGCTGTGTCTGCGCGGCAACCGGCAACGCGCTGCGGACCGTTGGCTTTTCGGCCTGGCGGCGGCGGTCCTGCTGATCGTGTATTACATCTGGCGCGTCACCGAGACGCTGCCGGAATGGCGCATGGAGTTCCCGAGCATCTGGGCCCATGTATTCCTGGGCTTCGAAACGCTGACGATCCTCTACACGCTGATCTCGATCGTCACGCTCACGCGCACCACCGACCACTCGGCCGAGGCCGATGCCAGCGAGGCCCGCCTGCGGGGCGACCGCGATGCGCCGGCCGTGGACATCTTCATCGCCACCTACAACGAAGGCCTGGACGTCCTGGAAAAGACCATCGTCGCGGCCAAGGCCATCGATTACCCGAACTTCCGCGTCTGGGTGCTCGACGACACCCGCCGCGACTGGCTCCGCGATTTCTGCCGCACGGTCGGCGTGAACTACGTGACCCGGCCCGACAACACCCACGCCAAGGCCGGCAACCTGAACAACGGGCTGCATCACAGCGCCCAGGGCGATGGCGGCGCGCCCTACATCATGGTGCTCGACGCCGACTTCGCGCCCAACCGCAACATCCTGCTGCGCATCATCGGCCTGTTCGACGACCCGCGCGTCGGCGTGGTGCAGACGCCCCAGTTCTATTACAACGCCGACCCCATCCAGTACAACCTGCGCTCCACCGAATGCTGGGTGGACGAACAGCGCGCGTTCTTCGATGTGATGCAGCCGGCCAAGGACGCCTGGGACACCGCGTTCTGCATCGGCACGTCGTTCGTGGTGCGGCGCGAGGCGCTGGCCCATATCGGCGGTTTTCCCACCGGCACGGTGACCGAGGACATCCACCTGACCTACAAGCTGATGCCGTTCGGCTATGTCACGCGCTGGCTCAACGAGCGCCTCAGCGTGGGCCTGTCCGCCGAAGGCCTGCCCGAGTACATCAGCCAGCGCAGCCGCTGGGGGCTGGGCACGATCCAGGTGGCCCTGACCGCCGACGGGCCCATGCGCGGCCGCGGCTTCACGCTGCGCCAGCGCCTGCACTATGTGCACGGCCTGCTGCACTGGGTCAGCCGTCCGTTCACGATCATGCTGCTGCTCGGACCGCTGCTCTACTGGTTCTTCAACGTGCCCACGCTTTATGGCGACCCGATGCAGTTCCTGGCCTACGGCGTGCCGGCGCTGCTGCTGTACTGGGCGTACAGCATCTGGATCACCGGGTCGCGCGCGATGCCGATCTTCACCGAGGTCACGCAGATCGTGGCGGCGATGGCGGTCACGGCCACGCTGGCCAGCGCCATGTTCAAGCCGTTCGGCCGCCCGTTCAAGGTGACGAACAAGGGACTGGACCGCTCCAGGCTGACGGTGCACGGCAAGTTCGCGCTGCTCTACGGCAGCCTGTTCTTCCTGTCGGCAATGGGCCTGGCGCGCGCCGTGGCCGCCGACGGCAACGCGCCCGGCACCATGTTCAACGTCGTCTGGACCCTGGTGTCGATGATGCTCTACCTGGCGTCGATGCTGGTCTGCTTCGAACTGCCGCGCCCGCGCAAGGAGGAGCGGTTCCCGTTCCGTGCGGCCGGACGCCTGCAGTTCTACGGCGCCGACGGCATTTCACGCGAGGTCGAAGGCGTCACGCGCGACCTGTCATGCAACGGCGTCGCGCTCGAATCGCATAGCGGCACACGGGTGGAACCCGGTGCCGTAGGGGCCTTCTGGCTCGCGCCGCTGGGCTGGGTACCGTGCCGCGTGGCACGCACCGACGGCCAGTTGATCGGCATCGCGCTGGTTCCCGACATGGCGGCGCGGCACCGGCTGATCCGCCTGCTGTTCAGCGAGCCCCCTCACAACATCGCGCATCGCGGCCTGCCTGGCACGGCCATCGTGCAATTGCTGCGCCGCGCGTTCACAGGTTGATTCACATATGAAGACGATAACAATGCGCCTTTCTCCCGCACGCCTGCCGTCTCTGCGCTGGAGCGCCGGCATCCTGCTGCCGCTGGCACTGGCCGCCTGCACGCTCGAACCGAAGTACGAGCGCCCGGATTCGCCCGTGCCCAACGCCTACCCCGACGGCCCGGCCTACCAGACCACGCAAGGCGCCAACGGTGCGCCGCAGTCGCAGGTGCAGGCCGCCAACCTTGGCTGGCAGGATTTCTTCACCGATGCGCGGCTGCGCCGGCTGATCGAACTGGGCCTTGCCAACAACCGCGACCTGCGCGTGGCCACGCTGTCGATCGACGAGGCCCGCGCGTACTACCGCATCCGGCGCGCGGCGCAGTTCCCGGCCGTCGATGCCAGCCTGGGCTTCAGCAGCACGCGTCTGACCGGCGACTTGCGCCCGCCGGGCCAGGACCCGGTGATCAACGCCTGGGGCGCCGGCGTCGGCTTCTCGTCGTTCGAACTCGACGTGTTCGGCCGCATCCGCAGCCTCAAGCACGAAGCCCTGGAGCAGTACCTGTCCATCGAAGAAGTGCGGCGCAGCACGCAAATCAGCCTGGTGGGCGAAATTGCCAACGCCTATCTGACCTGGCAGGCCGACCAGCAACTGCTGAAGCTGTCGCAAGACACGCTCAAGATCCAGGAAGATGCGTCGGAAATGGTCCGCAAGAGCAAGGCGGCCGGCGGCATGGCCGCCATCGACCAGCACCGCACCCAGACCCAGGTGGAAACGGCCCGCGTGGACGTGGAACAGTTCACGCGCCAGGTGGCGCAGGACGAAAACGCGCTGTCGCTGCTGATCGGCGGCCCGATCCCGGCCGACCTGCCGCCGCCGCAGCCGTTCGGCGACAACTCGTTCGTGGCGGAGCTGCCAGCCGGCCTGCCCTCGCAGTTGCTGGAGCAGCGTCCGGACATCATGGCTGCCGAGCACCGGCTGAAGGCCGCCAATGCCAATATCGGCGCCGCGCGGGCGGCGTTCTTCCCACGGATCTCGTTGACCGCGGGAGTCGGCCTGGCCAGCACCACGCTGGCGGGGCTGTTCACGGGAGGCGCGGCGTGGGCGGTTGCGCCGCAGATCACGCTGCCGATCTTCAATGCCGGCGCCAACCAGGCCAACCTGGACGCATCGAAGGTCCGCAAGGACATCAACGTGGCGCAGTACGAGCGCACCATCCAGGGCGCCTTCCGCGAGGTGGCCGACGGCGTGGCCGCCCGTGGCACGTACGACCGGCAGACCGCCGCGCAACAATCGCTGGAGAAGGAAGTGGCCGAGACGCGGCGGCTGGCCGAGATGCGCTTCAAGAACGGCGTGGACGACTATTTCCCGGTCTTCGACGCCCAGCGCCAGCAGTACGAGGCGCAAAAGAAGCTGGTGACGATCCAGCTCGCGCGCCTGACCAGCCGGGCGCAGCTATACAAGGCGCTGGGCGGCGGATGGTCGCAGCAGACCGTCAACACCCAGCCGCCAGTGGCGGGCAAGCCGGCGCCTGCGCGGGCCGTTGCGCCACAGGCGGCCGCGCCAGTGCCAGTTTCGGCTCCGGCTCCGGCCGCGCCAGTCGCACAGGCCCGTGCGCCCCAGCCGGCGCCAGTCCCCCTCGCGCAGGCCGCGCCAGCCCCTCAGCCGCAACCGCAGCCACAGCCGCTACGCAAGGCCCCAGATCCGGCGATCCCCGCGGATCTGAGGTCGGCACCCGACGTCACCGCGAAACCCGCCACACCGGGGCCCGCAGCCGCGGTGGCAGGTTCGGGATCGTAGCAAGGCAGGCGGCCCTCTCATCAATGGGAGAGGGGAGACAACATCTGCCGCTGACGTCCCAGCAGGCGCTGCTGCTTTGGGCGCTGCCTCAGGGCGGCAAGCCGATATCGCCGGGCGTGCTCGGCCATGCGCGCGAGGTGCGCCTGCCGCTCGACGCGCTACCCGCCAATATCGCCGCGCTGGCGGTCAGCGTGGAGCCGCCCGGCGGATCGCCCCAGCGCGACGCAGCCAGCGGGCCGGTGGTATTCCAGGGTCCGTTGCCCTGCCTGACACGCCACAGCGGCACGCCAGCCCGACTCCGCTAAAATCCACGCCAGAAACAATCCCCAAGGTTTTGCAGCGTGGCTCTTCAGCAGGGTTTTATCCTGACCCGACACTGGCGCGACACCCCGGCCGGCACCGAGGTCGAGTTCTGGCTCGCCACGGACGACGGGCCGCGCCGGCTGCGCCTGCCGTGGCAGCCCTCCACGGCCTTTATCCCCGAAGAACAGCGTGCCGTCGCCGAAGCCCTGCTGCAGGGCGAGCGCGATGTGTCACTGCGCCCGCTGGCCCTGCAGGACTTCCAGCGCCGCCCGGTGCTGGGGCTCTACTGCCCGCAGCACCGGCAACTGATGCAGCTGGAGCGGTCGCTGCGCGACGCCGGCGTGGACGTCTACGAAGCCGATGTCCGGCCGCCCGAACGCTACCTGATGGAGCGGTTCATCACCGCACCGGTCTGGTTCGACGGCGATGCCGGCGCCGACGGTGTGCTGCGCAACGCGCAGATGAAGCCGGCCGCCGACTATCGGCCCACGCTGCGCGTGGTCTCGCTCGACATCGAGACCAACGCGTTCGGGGACCTGTATTCGATTGCCCTGGAAGGTTGCGGCCAGCGGCAGGTGTACATGCTGGGGCCTGCCCCGCAGAACGCCGCCGCAGACATCGACTTTGCGCTCGAATACTGCGCCACACGCCAGCAGCTGATCGAACGGCTCAACGACTGGCTGGCCCGTCATGATCCCGATGCCGTCATCGGCTGGAACCTGGTGCAGTTCGACCTGCGCGTGCTGCGCGAACATGCGAAGCAGTACCAGATCCCGCTGCGGCTCGGCCGGGGCGGCGCCGAGATGGAATGGCGCGAGCACAACCGGCAGCAGCACTACTTTGCGGGCGCGGCCGGCCGGCTGGTGATCGACGGCATCGAGGCGCTGCGCTCGGCCACGTGGAGCTTTCCGTCGTTCAGCCTCGAAGCGGTGGCGCGCACGCTGCTGGGCGAAGGCAAGGCCATCGACAATCCGTACGACCGCATGGACGAGATCGACCGGATGTTTGCCGAAGACAAGCCGGCGCTGGCGCGCTACAACCTGCGCGACTGCGAACTGGTGACGCGGATCTTCGAGGCGACCGAACTGCTGCACTTCCTGCTGGAGCGCGCCACGGTCACGGGCCTGCCCGCCGACCGCAGCGGCGGGTCGGTGGCGGCGTTCACGCACCTGTACATGCCGCTGATGCACCGGCAGGGCTATGTCGCGCCTAACCTGGGCGACAAGGCACCCGAGGCCAGCCCCGGCGGCTTTGTGATGGATTCGCGGCCGGGGCTCTACGAATCGGTGCTGGTGCTCGACTACAAGAGCCTGTATCCGTCGATCATCCGCACCTTCCTGATCGACCCGATCGGGCTGGTGGAAGGCCTGGCGCATCCCGACGATGCCGATTCCGTGCCCGGCTTCCGGGGCGCGCGGTTCTCGCGCACGAAGCACTGCCTGCCAGCCATCGTCGCCCGCGTGTGGCAGGGCCGCGAGGCAGCCAAGCGCGACAGGAACAAGCCGTTGTCGCAGGCGCTGAAGATCATCATGAACGCGTTCTACGGCGTGCTGGGGTCCAGCGGCTGCCGGTTCTTCGACCCGCGGCTGGCATCGTCGATCACCATGCGCGGGCACGAGATCATGCGCCAGACCCGGGAACTGGTCGAAGCGCGCGGCTACGAGGTGATCTACGGCGACACCGACTCCACCTTCGTGTGGCTGCGCCGCGCCCGCACCGAGGACGACGCGGCGCAGATCGGCCGCAGCCTGGTGGCGTACGTCAACGACTGGTGGCGCGACCATCTCTGGCAGACCTACGGGCTGGAAAGCGCGCTCGAACTGCAATTTGAAACGCACTTCCGGCGCTTTCTGATGCCGACCATCCGCGGCACGGACCAGGGCAGCAAGAAGCGCTACGCGGGCCAGGTGGTGCGTGCCGACGGCCGGCCCGAAATGGTGTACAAGGGCCTGGAAACGGTGCGCACCGACTGGTCGCCGCTGGCCCGGCAGTTCCAGCAGACGCTGTACGAGAAGATCTTCAACCGCGAGCCGTACCAGGACTACGTGCGCGATACGGTACGGCGCACGCTGGCCGGCGAACTCGACGGCCAGCTCGTCTACCGCAAGCGCCTGCGCCGGCAGCTCGACGAATACCAGCGCAACGTGCCGCCGCACGTCCGCGCGGCGCGCATCGCGGACGACTACAACGAGCGCCACGGGCGCCCCAGGCAGTACCAGAACGGCGGCTGGATCAGCTACCTGATGACCATGGCCGGCCCCGAGCCGCTGGAAACGCGCGCCGCCCCGATCGACTATGACCACTATGTCACCCGCCAGCTGCAGCCAATCGCCGACGCCATCCTGCCGTTCCTGGACGACGATTTCGAGACATTGCTGACCGGCCAGATGGCCCTGTTTACCCAGTAGTTGCACACGGGCGGGCTCATTGCTGCGTCGCGGCACCGCCCGACCCGCTAGAATGGGCCGAATCTGCCGATAAGAGAATCCGAAGAGACTTCGCCCGCCGCACATGTCCGCCGCCCCGACCTCCCCCGCCCAGACGCCCTCCACCCCATCCGCCAACGCCCTCCACGCCAAGGCCATGCGCTTCGCCGCCAGCATGCTCGTGCTGCGCGACGGGCCCCAGGGCATGGAAATCCTGATGATGCGCCGCCCGCAGCGCGACGACGACCGCAGCGCCGGCGCCTTCGTATTTCCGGGTGGCGTGCTCGATGCCCAGGACGCCACGCTGCATCCGTTGTGCGCCGGCCTGGACGACGCGGCGGCCAGCGCGCGGCTGCAGGTGCCGGCCAACGGGCTGGACTACTACCTTTGCGCCGTGCGCGAGGCGTTCGAGGAAGCCAACCTGCTGTTTGCCTACGACGCCAGCGGGCAAATCGTGCGGCTGGACGACCTGGGCCCCGACGTCCACCAGCAGTTGCGCGAGGCGGCCAGCTACGGCGGCAAGGGCCTGGAACATGTGTGCGACATGCTGGGCCTGCGGCTGGCGGTCGACAAACTGGCCTACTGCGCCTACTGGCTGACGCCGCCGGGCCTGCCCAAGCGGTTCGACACGCGCTTCTTCATGGCCGTGCTGCCCGCCGGGCAGACCGCGATCCACGATGGCGTGGAGGCCGTGGAGCACCGCTGGATGCGGCCGGCCGACGTGGTGGACCCGGCCAACAACCTCACGCTGGTCAATGCCACACGCAAGATCCTGCAGTCCATCGCGCATTTCGGGACGGCACAGGCCTGTTTCGACTACGCGCGGCAGCAGCGCAATATCGCGCTGGTGATGCCGCGCCTGGCCCATGGCCCCAAGGGCCAGCGCCCTGTGATGCCGGAGGAGCCCAGCTACGCCGAGATCGCCCGCATCGACCCGGATGGCGCAGGCCACGGACGCTACACGCTGGAACCGGGCCTCGCGGTCAAGCTGTCGGAACGGGTCTGGCGCGTGACGGCCAACAACGGCAACGTGATGACCGGGCCTGGCACGAACACCTACTTCGTGGCCGGCGCCGACAACCAGTGGGCCGTGATCGACCCCGGCCCCGATGACGCCGCCCACTTCGACGCCGTGATGGCCGCCGCGCCCGGGCCCGTGAAATGGATTCTGGTCACGCATACCCACCTGGACCACTCGCCGGGGTCGGTGCGCCTGCGCGAGGCCACCGCCGCGCCGGTCTGGGGCCGCACCACCGACGTAGTGGATCGCCAGGACCAGACCTTCCGGCCTGACCATCAGCCCAGGCACGGCGACCGCATCGCCCTGGGTCCGAAGACCACGCTGCGCGTGATCCACACGCCGGGGCATGCGTCGAACCACCTGTGTTTCCTGCTGGAAGAGGAAAGGACGCTGTTCACTGGCGACCACGTGATGCAGGGGTCCACGGTGGTGATCAACCCGCCCGATGGCGACATGCGCGCCTACCTGGCATCGCTGCAGGCGTTGCTGGACGAGGATATCGAATGGATCGCCCCGGGGCACGGCTTCCTGATGCCGCGCCCGCACGACGCGATCCGGCTGCTGATCCGCCACCGCATGCAGCGCGAAGCCAAGGTGATGAACGCCCTGCGGGCGCTGGCGCCGGCCGACGCCGGCACGCTGGTGGCCAGCGTCTACGACGACGTTCCTGTCACCAGGCATCCGATCGCGCTGCGCTCTCTGATGGCCCACCTGCGCAAGCTGGAGGCCGATGGGGTCGCCAGCGAGGCCGAGGGCGTCTGGAAGCTGCTGTAGGACTGGAAGCGGTTTTCTCCCCTCTCCCGCTTTGCGGGAGAGGGGCCGGGGGAGAGGGCCAGCGTTCCAGCTTGCCGCTGCGCACCCTCAGCGCAGCACACTCCGCCACGCCATCGACCCCTTGTGAAATATCTGGATACCTTGACGGCCTTGGTGGGTCTGCCACGCACTGCCTACAGTGGTCGGATCGAAACCCGCCGCGAGCCGCGCCATGTCCAGACTCCTATGCGCCTTCCTGCTGTCCCTGGCCGCCTCGGGAGCGGCGCAGGCCGTGACCAAGTGCGAGAGCCCGCGTGACACGCTCTACACGAACGGGTCATGTCCGGCGGGCTACCAGAACGTCACCAGCTCGATGCGCGGCAACGTGACCACCGTCACCAAGACGGCCAAGATCCGCCAGGACGAACAGGCCTACCTGCAGAACCGCGCCCGCATGTCCGCGCAGATCCAGAACTGGGACGCGCGCGAGGACGACGCCGATTGGCGCAGCCAGAACGCGTTCTGGAACCAGTGCCGGGCACTGGAGTACCAGGCGCGCGCCGCCGAACGCGCCATGCAGCACACCGAATACTGGAGCTACGCGGACCGCTATCGCCACGCCGCCCAGGCACTGCGCACCGAGCAGTACAGCATGGGGTGCTATTTCTGACGCGTCATCGGTCCGATGTTCGGACATAGTAAAACGTGCCGATATTAGTTGCGCTTAGATCGGCATACAGAAAATTTCAGGCGAAATGGGTCCGGAATCACGTCTGCTGTCACATACAATCCGTTCCCATCCGGCCCGCCACGCGCTGTCCAGCATCGTCCTGGATCACCGACGTGGCAACTGCGGTCGCAACCTACTCCTGTGACAGAAACATGCTGACTCTCACTGCGATCGTTGCGTATATGCTGGCCTGCATCGTTGCACTGGCTTTCGGTGTCCGCTGGATGGTCAAGAACGATCCCCTGCTCAAGCAGCAACCGTTCCTGGATGCCTCTTCCGGCCCCCGCGACGATTCACCGCGCTAGGCAAACACAGACGCAAGCCCACGCAAGCAATCCCCCGGGGCAATCCCATCGAATCATTGCTTTCCCCGAAACGCCGGTCCACAAGACTGGCGTTTTGTTTTGGGGCCACGGTACCGCGCCCGAGTGCCTCCGCCCCGGTGCTGCAACCGTTACGTGTATCCGTCCTACACCGCGACCCGCCGCGCGCCGACACCCCGCGATGCGGCCCGAGGCTATCCTCCGGGAATAATGACCTCCATATCGTGCCGCCATGTCGACCGTTCCGCCTTCTCCCGCCCTGCGGTCCGCGCGGCCGCCAGAGGCCAGCGCGCTGACCCCTGACGCCGATCCTGCCGGCGACACGGTTAGTGCCATGCCGGACGCCGCCCTGACGGGGCCGATGCCGGGTGCCGCGGCGGCACCCGTCACCACTTCCGATTACACCCCCCCGGGCTGGACCCAGTCACTTGGGCGCGCCAGTTCGGCGCTGATCGTCCTGGCCACGCTGGCGTCGCTGTACGCGCTGCATGTCGCCACCGCGTTCATCGTCCCGGTGGTGCTGGCCATCATCCTTGCCTATCTGCTCGATCCGCTCGTGGACCTGCTTCAGCGCCGTCACATTCCTCGCGCCATCGGCGCCACGCTGGTGCTGCTGAGCCTGATGGCGCTGGCGTTGAGCTGTGCCTATCTGCTGCAGGGGCAGGTGTCGTCGATCGTCGATCGCCTGCCGGAGATCGCCAGCAAGCTGTCGCGTTCGGTGGGGGCGCTGATGAGCGGCGACGACTCCGTGGTGCAGAAGGTGCGCCGCGCCGCCACCATCCTCAGCGGCACCGGGCAGCTTCCCGCCCCCAAGGGCGCCCCGGTGGTGGTGGAGCGCACCGCCGACAACTTCAGCAACATGGTGTGGGCGGGCTGGGTCAGTGCCTTTGCGCTGATGGCCCAGTCGGTGGTGGTGCTGTTCCTGACGTGGTTCCTGCTGCTGACGGGCGACATGTTCAAGCGCAAGTTCATCAAGATGGCCGGCAAGACATTGAGCCAGAAGAAGATCAACGTGCATATGCTGGACGAGATCAACCGGCAGGTGCAGCGGTACATGATCATGCTGCTGGTCACCAACGCCTCGCTGGGCTTCTGCATTTATCTGCTGCTGAAGTATCTGTCGATCGACAATGCCGGCACCTGGGCGCTGGTGGCGGCCGTCCTGCACCTGGTGCCCTACTTCGGTTCGCTGGTGGTGGCTGTGTGTCTGGGCGTGGCCGGGTTCATGCAATCGGGCACACTGGCCGTGGCGGCTGCGGCGGCAGGCGGATCGATGGTGATCGCCACGCTGATCGGCAACGGCATGACCACGTGGATGACAGGCCGGATGGCGCGCATGAATCCGGTCGCCGTCTTTGTGTCGCTACTGCTGTTCACGTGGCTCTGGGGCACCTGGGGCATGCTGCTGGCGATACCGCTGGCGGTCATCGCCAAGGTGGTGGCCGATCACGTCGAGGGCCTCGAAGTCATTGCCGAATTTCTTGGCGAGTAAGCGACGAGGCGCCTGGGCGCATAAGGGGCCGCCCGCCGGCCGCTGACGTCATACCGACCGCATCACTTCGGCATGGGTGCCGCGCAGCGTGCGCATGGCATCGTCGCATTGCTGCGGCGACTCGGGATTTACCAGCACCGCCCAGCGACCGTGCTTCACCGCCTCGCGCACCGGGGTGATCACCGCCTGATGATCGGGCCGGGCCGTGATCAGGCCGCCGCCCATCATGCCCAGCATGGCACCGATAAACGCCCCTGCGGCCGCCGATGGCCACGGATTCTGCGTGACCCACGCGACCTGCTGCAGATACAGCACGGCCACCACCAGCAGGCCGAGGATCAGCCCGCAGGCGCCCAGCGTCAGGTGCGACCGGACGGCCGTGCGCGCCATCCCGTGTTCGTCGGGCTCGAGCTTGCGGCCAAAGTGCGCTTCGTGCGGATGGACCAGCTTGACCTGTTTGGCGCTCAGTCCAGCGGTGTTGCAGACCAGATCGACCGCCTGCGTGGCGTCGGCCTCGGTGTCGTAGAGTGCGGCGATTCGGGTATTGGCCGCCTCGCCTGAGATCAGATTGCCTGTCATGTCTGGGCTCCTTTGTGCCGGACGCATCGACCGGACGCTTCCTGGATGGCCCTCCCTTCCAGATTTCTCATGTTTCTTCTGTGTTCCCCGTTCCATCGTAGCGTTCGCGCCGCTTTCGCCACGTCGGCATGCGGCCGCACGGGTCTGTAGGACGACGCCGAAAACGGGCCGATGTCAGAGTTTCGGCAGGCAAAATTTGGTGCATCGCAGAATGACGCGCCCGCTTCCGTCGCCTATAAATCAACGGCTGTCGCGCGCACCGAGGTTTCATGACACAAAACCTGAACCGGAGGAGACGCATACGTGACCGTCCAGAGCACATCGCTGCAGAAGGCCTGCCGGCTGCTGCGCGCGCTGTCGGACAACCGCAATGCCCGGCTGACCGACCTGGCTGCCGCCGCGCAGGTCGACAAGGCGTCGGCCCTGCGGCTGCTCGACACGCTGATGGCCGAAGGCATGGTCGAGCGCGACCCGGCCACCAAGGCGTTTTCGCCGGGACGCGAATGGCTGACCCTGCAGGCGGCCGCACAGCGCCGGCTCGACATGCGGCCGCTGGCGCGCCCCGCCCTGATCCGGCTGGCCCATACATTTGAAGATTCGGCGATTCTCTCGGTGCCTGGCGGCTGGGAATCCGTGTGCCTGGATTTGCGCCTGGGCACATTCCCGATCCGCGCCAATTACCTCGATGTCGGCAGCCGCCGCCCGCTCGGCGTGGGGGCGGGCAGCCTGGCGCTGCTGGCCGCGCTGCCCGACGACGAGATCGACGCGGTGCTGGCGTGCATCGCCCCATCGCTGAAGCGCTATCCCCGGATCGATGCCGACATGCTGCGCCGCCACGTGGAAACCACGCGCGCGCGCGGCTATGCCGTGCTGCTGGATGTCGTGGTCGAGCGCATGGGCGGCATCGGCATCGCCCTGCCCGGCCCGGACGGCTATCCGCTGGGGGCCATCAGCATTGCCGCCCTCAACGAACGCATTACCGAACGCGAGGCCGCACTGGCCCGCGCGCTGCGCCGCGAGGCCGACGCCATCGCCGCCACCTGGCGCCATCCCACCCGCCAACCACAGGCACAACCGAAGGAGGCTTGAAGCATGCGCTGGAAGCAACGTCCAGAAGGCTCAAACTGGGGCGATTTCGGGCCCGACGATCAACTGGGCCGCGTCAACCTGATCGGCCCGGAACAGGTGGTCAAGGGCGCCCGCGAGATCCAGGCCGGCATCAGCTTCTGCCTGTCGATGCCGCTGGACTATCCCGGCGGCAACAAGCTCAACCCCCGCCGGCATCCGCCGCAGCTACGGCCCACCTTCCGCGACGACATCCCGTACCTGAATTTCCCGCTGGCCAAGGTCAACCCGGCCGCCACCGACGTGATCAGCGACGACCAGGTGCTGCTGTGCCTGCAGTATTCGACGCAATGGGATTCGCTGGCGCACGTGGGCGCGCTGTTCGATGCCGACGGCGACGGCCGGCCCGAACGCGTCTACTACAACGGCTACCGCGCCAACGCCGATATCGTGGGCCCGGTGGACTACGCCGAGGATGACCACTTCGAGGCGCACGACTGCGGCCACGGCCACGGCAGCCACGCCGACGCGCTCGGCATCGAGAACTTCGCCGTCAAGGGCATGCAGGGCCGCGGCGTGCTGGTGGACCTGGCCGATGTCTTCGGCACGGACTTCCGCAATGTCGGCTATGACGACCTGATGCGCGCCATGGAGGCCCACCGCGTGGAAGTGGAGCGCGGCGACATGCTGCTGTTGCGCACCGGCTTTGCCGAGGTGGTGCTGTCGATGCAGCGCAATCCCGACGAAGCCGTGCTGCACCACAGCTGCGCCGCCCTGAACGGCCGCGACAACCGGCTGCTGAACTGGATTACCGACGCTGGCATTGCCGCCCTGATCGCCGACAACTACGCCGTCGAACGCTTCCCGGCGTTGCCCCCGCCCGACGACACCAGCGCCCATCCGCTGCTGCCGCTGCACCACCACTGCCTGTTCAAGCTGGGGCTGCCGCTGGGCGAACTCTGGTACCTGCGCGAACTGGCCGACTGGCTGCGGGCCCATCGGCGTACCCGCTTCATGCTGACCGCGCCGCCGCTGCGGCTGCCCGGGGCCGTCGGGTCGCCGACCACGCCGATCGCAACCGTATAGCACGGGGCGGATACCAGGCTCCCCTCTCCCACATTGCGGGAGAGGGGAGAAAACAGATGACATAACAAGACGGAGGAGACTATGACATCAACCTTGAAACTGATCGCTGCCGCTGCGCTGGCCGTGGCATCGCTAGCCGCCCACGCCCAGCCCAAGGCCGGCATTTCCGACGATGTCGTGAAGATCGGCCTGCTGCTGGACATGAGCGGGCTCTATGCCGATGTCACGGGCCGGGGCAGCGCCACGGCGGCCCAGATGGCCATCGACGACTACGGCGGCAAGGTGCTAGGCAAGAAGGTGGAGCTGGTGGTGGTGGATCACCAGAACAAGGCCGACATCGCCGCCAACAAGGCGCGCGAATGGTTCGACCAGGACAAGGTCGATGCCATCCTGGACGTGGCCGCGTCGGCGCCGGCGCTGGCCGTGCTGGACGTGGCCCGGCAGAAGAACAGGATCGTGGTGTTCTCTGGCCCGGGCACCGAGCGCATTACCAATGATCTCTGCACGCCGGTTTCTGTCCACTATGCCTATGACACCTACGCGCTGGCCAACACCACGGCCCGCGCGATGGTCCAGCGCGGCGGCAAGACCTGGTTCTTCCTGACGGCCGACTACGCGTTCGGCCACACGCTGCAGCAATCGGCCACGACGGTGGTGCAAGAGGCCGGTGGCCAGGTGCTGGGCGCGGCCCGGCATCCGATCAACACCAGCGACTTTGCCTCGTACCTGCTGCAGGCCCAGGCCAGCAAGGCGCAGGTGGTGGGCCTGGCCAACGCGGGCGGCGACACCGTCAATGCCATCAAGGCCGCGTCGGAATTCGGGCTGACGAAGAACGGCACCCAGAAGATGGCCGGCCTGCTGCTCTATATCAACGATATCCACGCCATCGGCCTGAAGACGGCGCAGGGGCTGGTGCTGACCGAGGCGTTCTACTGGGACATGAACGACGCCACGCGGGCCTGGTCACGCAAGTACTTCGACAAGGTCAGGAAGATGCCGAACATGAGCCAGGCCGGCGTCTATTCGTCAGTCACGCACTACCTGAAGGCCGTGCAGGCGGCCGGTACCGACGAGACCGCCGCCGTGATGAAGCAGATGAAGGCGCTGCCAATCCAGGACTTTTTCGCCAAAAACGGCCGCATCCGCGAGGACGGCCGCATGATCCACGACATGTACCTGTTCGAGGTCAAGAAGCCCGAAGAATCGAAGTACCCGTGGGACTACTACAAGCTGCTGGCCACGGTGCCCGGCGACCAGGCGTTCATGCCGGTAGCCAGGTCGCAGTGCCCGCTGCTCAGGAAATGACCGCTGCGGTGACCGCTGCCTTGGCGATACCGGGCTACGTGCGCGGGGCGGGCAACACCCGCTTCGGGCGCCTGCCCGGCAGCTCCCCGCTGACGCTGATGGCACAGGCCGCCGATGCCGCGCTGGATGCCGCGCGGCTGGCGCGCGCCGAGGTGGACGGCGTGCTGTGCGGCTACGCCACCACGCTGCCGCACCTGATGCTGGCCGACCGTTTCTGCGAATTCGCGTCGCTGCAGCCGGCCTATGCCCATGGCATGGCCGGCGGCGGCGCCACGGGCGGGCTGATGGCGATGCTCGCGCATGATCTGGTGCGCGCTGGCCGTTGCCGCAACGTGCTGGTGGTGGCCGGCGAGAACCGCCTCAGCGGCCAGAGCCGCGATCAGTCGGTACAGACGCTGGCGCAGGTGGGCGAGCCCGAGATCGAAGTGCCGAACGGCGCGTCGGTGCCGGCCTACTACGCGCTGCTGGCTTCGCGCTACCTGCACGAGGTGGGCCTGGATGCCGATGCACTGTCTGACTTCGCGGTGCTGATGCGGCGCCATGCCGCCGCGCACCCCGACGCGCACCTGCGCGATCCGTTGTCGCTGCAGGCCGCCCGCCAGGCACGGCCGATCGCGTCGCCGCTGCGGCTGTCGGACTGCTGCCCGATCTCGGACGGCGCCGTGGCACTGGTGGTATCGGCCGAACCGGGCACCGGCACGCCAGTACGCATCGCAGGGGCCGGCCAGGCGCATCGGCACCAGCACCTTGGCGCGCTCGACGACGTGATGCGCAGCGGCGCATCCGATGCCGCCGGGCGCGCCTTGGCCGAAGCCGGCTGCGCGCTGGCCGATATCGACTATCTGGCGATCTACGACTCGTTCACGATCACGCTGGTCATGCTGCTGGAGGAGATCGGCATCGCCCCGCGCGGCCAGGCCGTCGCCCGGCTGCGTGCCGGCGATTTCGACGCCGATGGCGCGTTGCCGCTCAACACGCATGGCGGACTGCTGGCGTTTGGCCATTCGGGCGTGGCGGGCGGATTGATGCACCTTGCCGAAGCGGCGCGCCAGCTGGCCGGCCGGGCCGGCGCCCGGCAATTGCCGCAGCCTCGGAAGCGCGCCTTGTTTCATGCCGATGGCGGCGTACTGTCGTCGCATGTGAGCCTGATCCTGGAGACCGCATGAGCGAACCGCCATCCCAATCCCCCTACACCGAAGGCCTGGCCGCTGGCGTGGTGCGCTACCAGACCTGCGAGATCTGCGGCGCCTGGCAGCCGCTGCAGCGCCATGCCTGCCGCACCTGCGGCAGCCGGCAACTGGCCTGGCGCGATGGCAACGGCCAGGCCACCGTCTACGCGGTGACCGAGGTGTTCCGGGCGCCCACCGAAGCCTTCCAGGCGCTGGTGCCTTACAGGCTGGTGCTGGCGACCCTCGATGAAGGCCCGCGCGTGATGGGCCACGCCGACCCGGGCATCGCCATCGGCGACCGGGTGCGCGCCGGGGTGTTCCACCACGCCGGGCAGCCGCTGCTGCGTTTTTCCCGGATTTGATCTGAACAGCCATCAGAACAGCCATCGGCAGACCTCAAAACAATGTCCTCCGCCCTCTCCGCCCTGCTCTCGCCCCGTTCGGTCGCCATCGTTGGCGCGTCCGACAACATCCACAAGATTGGCGGCCGCCCGATCCATTACATGCAGACCATGGGCTATACCGGCGCCATCTATCCGGTCAACCCGCAGCGTGCATCGCTGCAGGGGCTGCGCGCGTACCCGTCGCTCGATGCGCTCCCCGAGGCGCCCGAACTGGCGGTGATCGTGGTCGCCGGTGACGCGGCCGTGCAGGCAGTGGCCGACTGCGCGCGGCTGGGCGTGGGCGCCGCCATCGTGATCGCGTCGGGCTTCGGTGAGGCAGGCGAGGCAGGCAGGCGCCAGCAGAACGAGATGGTACGCATCGCGCGGGACGGCCGGCTGCGCATCGTCGGCCCCAACAGCCAGGGGCTGGCCAACTTTGGCAATGGCACGATCGCCAGTTTTTCGACAATGTTTATCGAGATTCCGCCGCAGGATGGCCCGGTGGCAGTGGTCAGCCAGAGCGGCGGCACGGCGGCGCTGGTCTACGGCCTGTTGCGCAACCAGGGGATCGGCGTACGGCATGTGCATGCCACCGGCAACCAGGCCGATGTGACGGTCAGCGAAATCGCGCTGGGCGTCGCGCAGGACCCCGATGTGCGCCTGCTGCTGTTGTATCTGGAAACGCTGACCGACCCGCAGACGCTGGCCGAAGCCGCTGCCGTGGCCCGCGCGCGTGGCATCCCCGTGGTGGCCGTCAAATCGGGCCGCTCGCAGGCGGGCGCCCGCGCCGCCGCATCGCACACCGGCGCCATGGCCAACGAAGACCGCGCCGTCGATGCCTTTCTGGCCCGCCATGGCATCTGGCGCGTCGAAGACGCCCACGCGCTGGCACGCTGCGCCCCGCTCTACCTGCGCGGTTGGCAGCCCGCTGGCCGCCGGCTGGTCGTCGTCAGCAACTCGGGCGCCAGCTGCGTGATGGCCGCCGATACCGCCGATACCCTCGGCATCTCCATGGCGCCGCTGTCCGCGGCCACGCAATCCGCGCTGGCCGACCGACTGCCCGGCTTTGCGGCCACGGCCAATCCGGTGGATGTCACTGCCGCACTGCTGACCAACAGCGGCCTGTTTGGCGACGTCCTGCCGGTGGTCGGCGCCGACCCCTCCGCCGATCTGGTCCTGCTCGACATTCCGGTGGCCGGCATGGGCTACGACGTCCCCCGATTTGCCCGCGATGCCGCCCGGTTTGCCGACCAGGCGGGCAAGCCGATCGCCGTGGCAGCGTGGCAGGACACGGTGGTCAGCCAATTCCGCGCCGCCAACGTGCCAACGTTCGTGCATGCCGCCGACGCGCTGGCCGCCTTCCATCAGCTGACCGCGCACCAGCAGCTGCTGCGCGACGTGGCGGGCGAGCCCGTCATGCCGCCGATCGTTCCGTCCAACATCGCCACGCCTTCCCGCACGCTCAGCGAGGCCGCCAGCCTGGCCCGGCTGGCCGAAGCCGGCGTGCCGGTGGTCGAGCACTACCTGTGCCAGAGCGCCGACGAAGCCGTGGCGGCGTGGCAGCGGATTGGCGCGCCGGTCGCGGTCAAGGCCAGTTCCCCGGCCGTGCCGCACAAGAGCGAACACGGCCTGGTGGCCCTGAACTGCAACAGCCGCAACGCAATTGTCGACGCCTTCCACAAGCAAACGCAGACACTCGACGCCATGCACGCCCCATGCGAAGGCGTGATCGTCGCGCGCATGTCGCGCGGCCAGCGCGAATGCATGGTCGGCGCCCACTGGGACCCGATCTTCGGCGCAGTGCTGCTGGTGGGCGACGGCGGCAAGTACGTGGAAGTGGTGCGCGACACGGCGGTGCTACTGGCCCCCGCCAGCCCAGCCGCCATCGAACGCGCGATGCGCAGCCTGCGCATGGCCCCACTGCTCGACGGCGTACGCGGCGAGGCCGCCCTCGATGTCGCCGCCCTGTGCGACGTGGCCAGCAGGGTCGGCAACCTCGTGCACCAGGCGCGCGGCCAGATCCGCTCCGTGGATCTGAACCCGGTCATGCTGGGGGCGGAGGGGGCGCTGGTGGTAGATGGGTTGATGGAGGTGGCGTAGCCATCGGCATGGATGGCTACGGGGTGTGGCGATCACGGGGCGTCACTACAGGGCGTCGCCAAGCACCATCGGTGACAAGTACCCGGGTTCGTTGATCCAACCCACCACGGAAATCCCATAACGTCAAAGGCATCCCTGGCGCTTCGAAGCCAACATAGTCGTTTATCCAGCCCTCTACGCCGTTGTTGCACTGGATATATGTGGCGGGTGGCCAATCTTTAGCGATCATCCGGTTGCGGCGGCACTTTGTGCCCGGTTCCACCTGGACTTCCCTGGCCGCGTCGCTGCCGGCATGAGTCCCCCCCGATTGTTCACATCTCAAGACAAACTGTCAGACGATTCGATCTTCTTTGCTTTGTCGCTAATCGTTACATTTCAGGCGCCGCATCGCGCCTGAGCCCTTACGGAGGCGCGCGTGCGCGCGTCTCACTACAAGGATAACGAAGCATGAAGACCCGTCTCGCCTGCCTGGCCGCCATGGCCGTCCTGCCTGCCCTGCCCGCCACGGCGCAGGCACAATCGAGCATCACGCTGTATGGCGTGGTGGATGCCGGCGTGGAGTTCCTGACCCACGCCCCGAACACCGCCACCGGCGGCAGCAACAATGTGGTGCGGATGTCGGCCGGCAACCTGTCGACGTCGCGTTGGGGCCTGCGTGGCGCCGAAGACCTGGGCGGTGGCCTGAAGGCGGTCTTCACGCTGGAGAGTGGTTTTGATCTGGATACCGGCAGCCTGAACCAGGGCGGCCGCCTGTTTGGCCGGCAGGCCTTCGTGGGTCTGCAGAATCAGTACGGCACGCTGTCGCTGGGTCGTCACCAGACGGTGCTGTACGACTTCTCGCTGGCCTATGACCCGATGGCCGTCGCCACGCGCTACTCGGTGCTGATGCACGACAAGTGGATGTCGGGCCGTGCGGACAATTCGCTGAAGTTCACCGGGCAGACCGGCGCGTTCTACTACGGCCTGTTCTACAGCACCGGCTACGACAGCAGCGCCGGCGGCGAAGTGCCGGGCGACTACAAGGCCGGCCGCAACTGGTCGGTGGCCGGCGGCTACGATGCCGGTCCGGTGTCGGCGCGCGTGGTCTATGACGAAGTGCGTGGCAGCACCGTCGCCACCGACGACAACCGCGAGCGCCGCGCCACCATCGGTGCCAGCTACAACTTTGGCCGTGGCCGTGCATTTGCCGGCTATCGCTGGTACTACGGCGACTTCGCCAGCAGCTCGCTGCGCACCAACCTGTACTGGGTCGGCGCCACCTACCAGGTGACCCCGGCCATCGCCGTGACCGGCGCCGCCTACTACACCGACGTGCGCAACAGCAACGGCGATCCGTACAGCTTCGTGCTGTCGGGTACCTATGCGCTGTCCAAGCGCACCGACCTCTACGCGATCACCGCCTACGCGCAGAACCGGAACGGTTCGTCGATGGGCCTGTCCGGCTTTGGCCCGTCGCTGAACGGCAGCGCCACCACGCTGACCGCCACCAGCGAGCAGGTGCGGGCCGGCCAGAGCCAGTTCGGCGCCATCATCGGCGTGCGGCACCGTTTCTGATCCACGTCTGATCCACGTCCGATCCACGTCCGATCCACGTCTGACCAAAGATTGATCGTCATCGGATCGCGTCAAGCGTCCAGACTCCACGGCGAAGACTTTCCCTTCGTCTTTCTATGGGCCCGCACAGGCAACTGCCTGGCGGGCCTCTTTCTTTTGTGGCGGCTGGCGGTCTGGTTTGCTCCCCTCTCCCGCAGGCGGGAGAGGGGTCGGGGGAGACGGCATTGCGGTTCAAATTGCGACGGCTCGTAGATCGAACTGCCCGCCCTCTCCCCCAGCCCCTCTCCCATTTCATGGGAGAGGGGAGCAAACCGAGGGTGCATTAAACGCTTGCGGCCAGCCCGAGCGTCTTCAGCGCCGCGTCCAGCGACGCCTGTTGCTCTGCGGCGTACAGCGCCAGTTCATCGCTGACCGTCGCCCCCAGCGCCTGCTCGAATGCCGCGCGGTTGGGCGATGCCTGCAGGTCGTCGCGGTTCTCGTCGCCCAGGTTCGACTGGAAGATGCCGGCGGCGCTGACCGGCAGGAAGTCTTCGTAGGTGATCGGCTCGGCCACCAGCGCGCCGGTGGCAATCAGTGCTTCCACATCGCCACCATCGGCCGCCGCATTGCCCACCGCGTAGCGGTAATACGCCAGGCCCTGCTGGCGCAGCGACGGATGGTCGTCCGGGAACGCCTGGAAGATGTCGCCCAGCGTCTTGCGATAGGCGTCGGCGTTCGAACCGTCGCCAGCCGGGGTGATGACCTTGCGCACTTCGTTCAGCAGTTCGTCGTAGAGCTTGCGGCCCTTGGCGGTCAGCGCCACGCCGCGTTGCTCGATCTCGCCAAAGCGCGCCGTATGGGTGCCGGCTTCGCCGCCATCGCGGAAGGTGACCGGCTCGCTAAGGGCCAGGAAACTGGTCTGGCGCAGCAGGATCGGGCAGCGGCGCGTCGGCGGGCCTTCCACCACGGCCTTCGGGCTGATGCCGCGTGCCGGCATCTGCGTCTGGACGATATCGATGTCCAGCGTGCGCGGGGTCAGGTGGTTGATATGCGGGCCGGGGAAGCAGACGATGTCCGCGATCAGCGGATGGGTCTTGCGCAGCTTCCAGTACAGGTCGGCTTCGACGGTGGACTTGCCGTGCCAGCGGAATGTCTCCAGCGCCTCGGCCACGAAGCGGGCGGCGTCGTCGGCAGCCAGGCCGCCCTGCTGCTCGGCGCGCTCGATCAGCGCCAGGCAGCCCGGCGTGAAGATCGACCGCGTGGCCAGCACTGCTGCGGCGGCGTCGCGCAGCGCGGCGTCCTGGATCAGGTCCAGGCGCAGTAGCGAAGTAAATACGCGGAACGGGTTCTCGGCCAGGCCGGCGGTGTCCTTCGGCCGGAACGCCGTGGAGTGGACCGGCACGCCGGCCACGGACAGATCGTAGTAACCCACCGGGTACATGCCCATCACGGCGAACAGGCGACGGATCGTGGCCAATTCCTCAGGTGTCCCGACGCGGATGGCACCGTGGCGCTCCACCTCGATGCGCGATTCCTGGCCGGCCGCACCGGCGGCCACGGCACCGACGCGGGCCAGCACTTCGGCATTGACATCGGCTACCAGCGCCATCAGCGTGCCGTACTGCGGCACCTCGGCACGGTACATATCGGACATGGCGCGCGAGAACTGGGCGCGGATCTGGCTGGGGGACGTGAAAGCGGCAGACATGTTATTCCGGGGGACGACGGGATGACAAAAGAGCCGCCAAGTGTGGTCGGGCGGCTTGCGGCCGGCAAGTGATATTTCCGGGCAACTTGATGCGCTTTACGCATTAACTTGATGCCCAGCCGAATGGGTGATCGGATTTCAGGCGGCCTCGCACTGGCGCATCAGCCAGTCGGCAAACAGCGTCGCCTTGTCCCGATCCGTGCCGTCGCCGGGTCTGGCCTGCCGGTAGGTCAGGAAATAGGCGCCATGCCGACCCGACGCCGGCGCCCCGGCGAACGGCAGCGCCGCCAGCTGGCCGCTTTCAATCTCCGTGCGCACCATCATTTCTGGCAAAACGGCGATGCCGAGCCCGCAGATCGCGGCGCCCGTGACCATCGTGAACAGGTCGTAGCGCGGCCCCAGGCGCGCGCGGCGCCGGATCGACTCGTCGTCGCCGCCGAACCAGTCAGGCCATGCATCGGGGCGGCTGGCCAGATGCAGCAGCGGCAGGTTCAGCAGGTCTTCGCGTTGGCGCAGGGCCGCGCCCTGCAGCAGTCGCGGGCTGCACACCGGGATCGACGGCCCCTCTTCCAGCAGCGTGGCCGACGGATGCCCGTCCCAGGCGTCGTTGCCAAAATAGATGGCCGCATCGAACAGCGAATCGGCAAAGTGGAACGGCTCTGGCCGCGCGTGGATATTGACGACGATCCGTGGATGCTCGGCCCGGAAGGCGGCCAGGCGCGGAATCAGCCATTGCGTGGCGAAAGTGGGCACGACGGCGAGTTCCAGCACCTCCATGCCGCCAGCGCGCGACGCCAGATCCTTGGTGGCGCGCTCGATGGCCTTCAGTTCGGCGCGGATGTCGCGCACATAGCGGTCGCCGTCGGGCGTCAGCACCACGCGCTGGCGCACCCGTTCGAAGAAACGCACGCCTAGCCGTTCCTCCATGGCCTGGATCTGCCGGGAAATCGCGCTTTCGGTGACGTTCAGTTCGGCCGCGGCGCGCGTGAAGCTGCCCAGTCGGGCAGCGCACTCAAGCATCTGGAGTGCGATCAGGCTGGGCAGGCGCATGGTTCAGGGGGCTGGCGATGAGCAAAAAACAGGGCGTATACGGATTCAGGGGCGCGCGATGGCGGACAGGATGCGCTTGAGTTTGTCGGGGTTGCGTTGCGCGTGGATGCTGACAATGCGCTCGCCATCGGTCTCGATGCTCTGGGCCGATTCGAGCTGGCCATCGACAAAGCGGAGCAGCGCCCACTGGCCGTTGAGCACCACCATTTGCACATGCACCGCCAGGCCGCGCCGCTGCGCCGCGAAGAACACCTGCGCGATCTTGCCGCCGCCGACCAGCGGCTTCGGAAAGCTCGGCACCTTGCCGCCGCCATCGCCAATCAGCGTGGCTTCGTCGGCCAGCAGGTCCCGGATCGCGTCGAACGTGCCCTGCTCCAGCGCCTGGGCAAAGCGCCGCACCAGGTTCAGGTGCGCGTCCTTGCGTACGGGTGGTTGCGGTCGGGCATCGCGCAACTGGGTCTTGGCGCGGCTCACCAGCTGGCGGCAGGCCGCCTCGCTCTTGCCGATGACCTCTGCCACCTGGCTGTAGTCGGCGTCGAACACCTCACGCAGCAGAAACGCTGCGCGTGCTTCGGGCGTCAGGCGTTCCAGCAGGAACAGGAACGCCACCGACACGTCGTCGGCGCGCTCGTAGAGGGCTTCGGGCGTGTCGGCGTCTTCGGACATCAGCGGCTCAGGCAGCCAGATACCGGCGTAGTGCTCGCGCTGCAGCTTGGCCGCGCGCAGATGATCGATGGCCAGCCGCGTGGTCACCGATACCAGCCACGCCTCGGGGTTGTCGATGGCGGCGCGATCGGTGCCGTGCCAGCGCAGCCAGGCGTCCTGCACGACATCCTCGGCCTCGGCCACGGCGCCCAGCATGCGGTACGCAATGCCCTGCAGGCGGGGGCGAATCTGGTCAAAGGTCTGGCTGGGATCGGGGGCTGGCGCGGCCATGGCACAAGTGTCCTCGCGGTGGGCTGCCATTGTGGCATTGGCGCCCCCTCGCCGTCTCGCTTCGTGTCTGACTGCGCCCTTGAAATTTCCGAACTACTGTATATATTTACAGTGTACTGTATGGATAGACAGTACCGGACGTCGTGAGATGGATTGAACAGTGTCGGAACCTTCGGAGCCCTGAAATGGAACACCTGATCCGTGTGCAGAATGAATATGACCGCCAGGTACTGGTCTGGCTACGCGGACGGATTGGCGACGCAGCCTTGGTGTCGGCCGCGCGCCGCACCGCCGCGGACGGAAAAAAGCCTTATCTCTCAACGATTTGCCGCCTGCTGAACATCCGGCCGCCGTCGCGCCGCAGCTTTGCCGATGAGGCCCGCAAGACCCACCGGGCGGTGGGTGAACGTTATCTGGCGCAGATCCGCCAGATCCTGGCCAAGCCGGCCGCCCCGCCCGCCCGGCGCGAAACCGGGCATGAGTCCCGGCCGCAGGGTTCGCTGTTCTAGGCACCCTTCAGACGCCGCGCTAGGTTTAGTCCGAATTATTGAAATCCTATAATTCGGACTAAACCACTGGCAGACCCCGCTTTCAGATCACTTTTACCGACCGTTTCACCGCTCTGCTCCTTGCGGCAGCTCGGTCACGCGCATCGCCGGCGTGATCTGCAGCGGATCGGTCACCAGTTCCAGCACGGCCGGCTTGCCGGCCTGCTGCGCCCGTTCGAAGGCGGCGGCGAAGTCCTCGGTTCGCTCCACGCGCTCGGCCCAGGCACCGCACGCCTTGGCCATCTGCACAAAATCGGGATTGACGATGCGCGTGCCGCTCTGGCGGCCCGGATAGCGGCGCTCCTGGTGCATCCGGATCGTGCCGTACATGCGGTTGTTCACCACGATCACGATCAGGTTCACGCCGTGGGCGGCGGCCGTGGCGATTTCCTGCGGATACATCAGATAGCAGCCGTCGCCGGCAAAGCACACCACGGTTTTTTCCGGAAAGCGCAGCTTGGCGGCAATGGCGGCAGGCAGGCCGTAGCCCATCGCGCCGCACGTCGGGGCCAGTTGGGTACGCGGACGCTTGTAGGCATAGAAGCGGTGCAGCCAGACCGTGTAGTTGCCAGCGCCGTTGGACAGCATGGCGTCCTCGGGCAGCACCCGGTTCAGGTGCGCCATGGCGGCGCCCATGTCCACGCCGGTCATTTCGGCGTGAGGCTTCGGCGGCGTGACAAACGCCTCGTGGTCGGCGCGGGCGCCCGCTGTCCAGTCCTTCCAGGCCACCGAAGCGGGCGCGGCCAGCGATGCCAGCATGGCGGCGCCCGGCTCGACGCCGGCGTGGATCGGCAGCGTGGCCTGGTACACGCGGCCCAGCTCGAAGCTGTCGGCATGGATATGCACGAGCTTCTGCTTCGGCTGCGGGACTTCCAGCAGCGAATAGCTATCGGTGGCGATATCGCCAAGCCGCGTGCCGAAGGCCACGATCAGGTCGGCCGCCTTCACGCGTTCGGCCAGTTTGGGGCTGACGCCCAGGCTCAGGTGGCCCACGTAGTGCGGGTCGCGGTTGTCGATCACGTCCTGGCGGCGGAAGGCGCAGGCCACGGGCAGATCCCAGGCGTTGACGAACGCGGCGAAGTCGCGCACGGTCTGGCCGGTCCAATTGGCGCCGCCGGCAATCACCAGCGGACGCTGGGCAGCGGCCAGCGCGGCCGCCAGCGCCTGGGCATCCTCGGGGCGCGGTGCGGCGGCCACGGCGCGGTACGGCGCGGCGTCGGCCACTTCCACCAGACCATCGAGCACGTCCTCGGGCAGCGCCAGCACCACCGGGCCCGGGCGGCCCGACGTGGCCACCTGGAACGCGCGCGCCACCATCTCCGGGATGCGTGCCGGATCGTCGATCTCTGCCGCCCACTTGCACATCGACCCGAACACGGCAGCGTAGTCCACCTCCTGGAATGCCTCGCGCCCCTTGTGCTCACGGGCGATCTGGCCGACGAACAGGATCATCGGCGTGGAGTCCTGCTGGGCGATATGCACGCCGATGCTGCCATGCGTGGCACCGGGGCCGCGCGTCACGAAGCAGATGCCGGGACGCCCTGTCAGCTTGCCGTCGGCCTCGGCCATGTTGGCGGCGGCGCCTTCGTGCTTGCAGACCACGAGGTCGATGGCCGGCTGGTCGTGCAGCGCGTCCAGCACGTCGAGAAAGCTCTCGCCCGGCACGCAGAAAATGCGTTCGGTGCCATGGAGGCGCAGCTGGTCTACAAGGACGCGGCCGCCGGTGCGGGCCGTCTGGGAGGCGTTGGAGGTCATGTCGGGTGTGGTCGCGTTATCGACGTGAAAGATCGGCCTGGAGATCGGCGCGGAGATCGGCGGCAGGATCGCAATGTCTGCAATTGTTCCGTTTGACGTGCGCGGCTGCGCGGCCTATCGTGCATTTCTGTTATGCAAATTCTGCAAGTCGCCACCACCCCCGCCCGTGTAGATTTGCGGACGAGGCGCAGCACAAGACGCCCCGCCTGACCAACGTTTCCGCTGCGGAAACCGTCAGGCAGAACGGCAGCCCGGACCGGGACTGCCGCACACGAACGTTCGCGCTACAGGAGACATGATATGAATTTTCCCCATCGCCTGATGCGGCCGATGCTGGCCGTGCTTTGTACCGGATGCATGGCGGTCGCCACGCAGGCCGGCGCGCAGGGTGCCGATCACTACCCCAGCAAGCCCATCACCTACGTGGTGCCGTTTGCCGCCGGGGGCACCACCGACCTGCTGGGCCGGCTGATCGGCCAGCGGCTGTCGCAGGTGCTGGGGCAATCGGTGGTGGTGGAAAACCGCGCCGGCGCGGGCGGCAATATCGGTTCCGACTACGTGGCCAAGGCCCCCGCCGACGGCTACACGCTGCTGGGCGGCACGATCAGCTCGCACGCCATCAACGTGAGCCTGTACCCGAAGATGCCGTATGACCCGGTCAAGAACTTCCAGCCCATCGCGCTGATCGGCACGTTGCCGAACGTGCTGGTGGTCAATGCCAGCAGCCCGTGGAAGAGCGTCCAGGACGTGATCGCCGCCGCCAAGGCCAAGCCGGGTACGGTCAATTTCGGTTCGTCGGGCAATGGCACGTCGCAGCACCTGGCTGCCGAACTGTTTGCCAACATGGCCGGACTGCGCATGACCCATGTGCCTTACAAGGGCAGCAGCCAGGCGGTGCAGGCGCTGCTGGGCAACCAGGTGGACCTGGTGTTCGAGAACAGCGTGGCCGCCATGCCGATGATCCAGTCGGGCAAGTTCCGCGCGCTGGCCACTACCGGCGCCAAGCGCGCGGCCGAGCTTCCCGACGTGCCGACCATGGCGGAGTCGGGGCTGAACGGCTACGAGATCGTGTCGTGGCAGGCCATCTTCGCGCCGGCCGGCACGCCCCGGTCCATCGTCGACAAGCTGTCGACCGAGATCGGCAAGATCATCCGCCAGCCGGACGTGCGCGCCAGGCTGGCGTCGATGGGCGTGGAGCCGTCGGGCGCCGGCCCCACCGAACTGGGCAACTTCCAGAAGAGCGAAGTCGCCAAATGGGCAAACCTGATCAAGGTGGCCAATATTCACCTGGAGTAAGCATGAGTGATCACCGTATCCCGACAGCCGGCCTACACCAATGGGTGGCAGAGCTCTGGCTGGCGGCGGGCTCCGACGCCCGCGAGGCCCGGCTGACCGCCGATCATCTGGTAGGCGCCAACCTGTCCGGCCACGATTCGCATGGCGTGGGCATGATTCCCAAGTACGTGATGTCGTGGCAGGCCGACCAGCTCCAGCTGAACCAGCAGGTCAGCGTGGTGCATGAATCGGGCGGCATCCTGAGCCTGGACGGCAACCGTGGCATGGGCCAGGCCGTGACCGAACAGGCCATGGGCCTGGGCATCGAACGCGCGAAGGAACATGGCGTGTGCGTGCTGGGCCTGCGCCGGTCGCACCATCTGGGCCGTGTGGGCCACTGGGCCGAGCAGGCCACGGCGGCCGGCATGATCTCGATCCACTTCGTCAATGTGCTATCCAAGCCGATCGTGGCGCCGCATGGCGGCTACGATCCGCGCTTTGGTACCAATCCGTTCACGATTGGCGTGCCGGTGGCCGGCCAGCCGCCGCTGGTGCTGGACTTCGCCACCAGCGCCATCGCGCTGGGCAAGGTGCGCGTGGCCCACAACAAGGGCGTGCCGGTGCCGCCCGGCTGCCTGATGGACCCGCAGGGCCACCCCACCGACGACCCCGCCGTAATGTTCCCGCACCCCGGCACGCCCCAGGGCGCGCTGCGCACGTTTGGCGAGCACAAGGGCTACGTGCTGGCCGTGATGTGCGAACTGCTGGGCGCCGCCGTGACCGGCGGCCATACGATCCGCCCCGAAACGCTCACGCACGAGCACGCGGTATGGAACAACATGCTGGCGATCATCTTCGATCCGGCACGGCTTGGGAGCAGCACCACGTTCGGCCACGAGGTGGAGTCGTTCGTGGAATGGATGAAGGCGTCGCGCCTGCAGCCGGGCAACGACGCCATCCGCCTGCCCGGCGACCCCGAACGCGCCTGGCGCCGCGCCCGCGCCGACTACATTCCCGTGGACCGCAGCACGCTGGCCCAGCTTGACGATGCCGCCGCCCGCGTGCTGCAGGCCCGCGGCAAATCGCCGGGCCCGCTTTCCGCCCTGGCCGCCAACTGACCCAGGAGATCGACGATGTCCAACACCCCTCACCTGCCCCAGATCCACCCGCTGCCCAACAGGTTCCGGGCCGATGTGCTGGCGCGCAAGCGGCTGATTGGCCTGTGGAGTTCGCTCGGCCAGCCAGTGACCAGCGAGATTGTCGGCCTGGCCGGCTTTGACTGGATGCTGCTCGATGGCGAGCATTCGCCCAACGACGTGCTGACTTTCGCGCCCCAGTTGATGGCGCTCAAGGACAGCGTCAGCGCCCCCGTTGTACGGCCGCCGTGGAACGATCCGGTGATGCTCAAGCGCCTGCTCGATATCGGCTTCTACAACTTCCTCATTCCGTTCGTGGAATCGGCCGAGGAAGCCCGCCGCGCGGTGCGTGCCACGCGGTATCCGCCCGACGGCATCCGGGGCGTGTCCGGTGCCCAGCGGCAGAACCGCTATGGCACGCTGCCGGACTTCTTCAAGACCATCAACGACAACATCTGCGTGCTGGTGCAGATCGAAAGCCGCAAGGGCGTGGAAGCCGCCGCCGAGATCTGTGCGGAACCCGGTGTGGACGGCATTTTCATCGGCCCGAACGACCTGGCCGCGGCCTACGGGCATCTGGGCAATCCGAACCACCCCGATGTCCAGGCGGCGGTGAAACAGATCTACGATGCCGCCAACCAGGCCGGCAAGGCCATCGGCACGCTGACACCGGTCGAAGCCGACGCCCGGCGCTATCTGGATATGGGCGCGCACTTCGTGGCGGTGGGCATCGACCACGTATTGCTGCGCGATGCGGCCCGCGCGCTGCGCGACCGCTTTGCGTCCTGAAGCCATTTTGAACAGGAAGGAATCATGAGCAAGCTCGGATTTATCGGATTGGGCGTCATGGGCAAGCCCATGGCGGAACACCTGCAGGCGGGCGGCCATACCGTCTACGCGCACACGCGCAGCGGCGTGCCGCAGGACCTGCTCGACCGCGGCGTGCAGCCGTGCGCCAACGCCACCGAGGTGGCCAGACAGGCCGACATCATCTTCCTGATGCTGCCCGATACGCCTGACGTGGCGCGCGTGCTGTTCGGTGACGACGGCGTGGCCGCCGGGCTGAGCCAGGGCAAGATCGTCGTGGACATGAGCTCGATCTCGCCGATCGACACGCGCGAGTTCGCCGGCAGGGTCGAAAAGCTCGGCTGCGACTATGTGGATGCGCCGGTGTCGGGCGGCGAAGTGGGCGCCAAGGCAGCCACGCTGTCGATCATGGCCGGTGGCAAGCAGGATGTCTTCGACAAGGTGCTGCCGCTGCTGCAATTGATGGGCAAGAACATCACGCTGGTGGGCAATGTCGGTGACGGCCAGGTGGCCAAGGTGGCCAATCAGGTGATCGTGGCGCTGACCATCGAGGCCGTCAGCGAGGCGCTGGTGCTGGCTGCCAAGGCCGGCGCCGACCCGGCGCGCGTGCGCCAGGCATTGATGGGCGGCTTCGCCAGTTCGAAAATTCTTGAAGTCCACGGCGAACGGATGATCAAGCGCACGTTCAATCCGGGTTTCCGCATCGAACTGCATCAGAAGGATCTGAACCTGGCGTTGTCCACGGCGAAGCAGCTGGGCCTGGGCATGCCGAATACGGCATCGACGCAGCAGTTGTTCAATGTGTGCGTGGCCCAGGGCGGCGCGGGCTGGGACCACTCGGGGCTGGTCAAGGCCATCGAGCACCTGTCGTCGTTCGCGATCGGCGACACGCCCAAATCGGCCGGATGACAACCATGTCGGCCGCGCTGAATTCCGACGATCTGGCGTGCTTTGTCTGCGTGGCCAACACGCAGAGCATTTCGCGTGCCGCGCTGGAACTTGGCGCCGACCAGTCAACGGTCAGCCGGCAGATCGCGCGGCTGGAGGCCGCGCTCGACACCCGGCTGTTTCATCGCAGCGGCCGGGGCGTGGTGCTGACCGAGGCCGGTACCACGCTGCTGGGTTACGCGCGACAGGTGGCCGCCACGCTGGCCGAGGCGCGCGCGGCGGTGCGGGCATCCACCGCACAGGGGCCCGCGCAGCTGGTCATCGCGGCGCAGCCGACCATCGCCAATACCGCGTTCGCGGCCATCGGCACGGCGCTGAAGGCGCGCTTTCCGGCGACGAAGATACGCTTTGTGGAAGGTCTGGCCAACCCGGTGCTGGCGTGGCTGGCGGCCGGCGACATCGATGTGGCCCTGCTCTACCTGCCCGAACAGCAGGGTGCGCTCAAGGTGGACGTGCTGCTGGAAGAAGACCTGACGCTGGTCACGCCCACGTCATGGAGCCACCTCGGCCCCACGTTCCAGGCGCGGCGCCTGGGCGAAGTGCCGCTGATCCTGCCCAGCACGTCGCACGGGCTGCGCGTGCTGGCCGAATCGCTGGCGGCGCGCGTGGGCACCTCGCTGAACATGGCGATGGAGTGCGATGCCTCGAACACGGTGGCCATGCGGCTGGTGGAAGACGGCTGCGGCGCCACGCTGCTGCCGTTCGCGGCCGTGGCCGATCGCGTGGCCCAGGGCCGGCTGCATTCGGCGCGGCTGGTGGACCCGGTGGTGACGCGTCAGGTGGCCATGGCCACGGCGCGCAACCGGCCGGTGGTGCCGGAGTTGTGGGACATCATGCAGACGGTGCGGCAGTCCGTGCGCAATATCGTGATGTCGGGCGCCTGGCCGGGGGCGCGGCTGGTGTAGGTCGCCGATGTCCGGTGGTTTTGCTCCCCCTCTCCCAGGAATGGAAGAGGGGGAAACAGACATCGCGGACATCCAGCCTTACTGCTTCGTCGTACCGTTCTGCAGTTCGGCCTTGGCCGTCTCGTCGGCGGCCTTCTTCGCGTCCTTGCGCTCGGACTTGGCCGCGTTCACATCCTGCTTGTATTCGCCCTTGGCCGCCTTCTTCTCGGCCTTGTACTGGTCATTGGCGGCCTTGCGGGCCTCGCGGCGTTCCACGAGCGGGTCCTTCGGCGGCTGGACCTGGGTCGTGACCGGCGGGGCCGCGGTCGTGATGTCGGCCGGGGCGGCCGGCGCCTGCGTGGTCTGTGCAAAGGCGGTGACAGAGATCATGCCGGCTGCCAGGGCGCCAATCAGGGAGGTGGTGCGAATGGTTCGTTGCTTGGACATGTTGAGACCTCTCAGGTGGTTGTTATCGAAAACGACGGGTGCGTTGTTTCCCACCGCGTGCCCAGTTTAGAAGCCGCACGGTGCCCCGTGTGCCGCATTCACACATCTCCTTACAAAACCTCGCCCGCACTGACAGACAACGCCCGACAACGCCACAGTTTCTGACGATTTTTGCGAGGTTTTCCGCTTGATCGAGGCAAGCGCGTGGGCCACACTGAACCGCATCGACATCGATTCCAGGGGAGTTGCCATGCATCTCGACGGATCGTGCCAGTGCGGCGCGGTGCAGTTCAGCCTTGAGTCCGATTCGCCCTACCCCTACCTGCATTGCCACTGCTCGATCTGCCGCAAGACCGGCGGCAGCGGCGGCTATGGCATCAATCTGGGCGGCGATGCCCATACGCTGCGCGTGGCCGGGCAGCAGCACGTGGCGCATTTCCATGCCGTGATCCGCGAGCCCGGCAAGCGGCCGGTGCGGTCCAAGGGGTACCGCCACTTCTGCAAGCTGTGCGGCAGCCCGCTGTGGATGTGGGACCCGCGCTGGCCGGACCTGGTCCATCCGTATGCGGGCGCCATCGACACGCCGCTGCCCCGGCCGCCCGATGTGGTGGAGGCCGGTCTCGATTACGTCGCGCCGTGGGTCGATGTGCCGCGCAGCAAGGGCCATCGCCATGTGGGCACCTGGCCCGAGGAATCGTTGCGCGAATGGCACGCGCGGCATGACCTGCTGAAGTAGACGCCAGACCGGCGCCGATGCGGCCCGGAACGCCTTGTCCCAGGCGCGCCAGCGGGTCGGACGGCTCCTGACAGGGTCTTGCACCGGCGCTGACAGACATCGCGCAAGTGCGCTGCTATGCTCGAATGAGACAAGGCATCTGGGAGCCCGCCATGCGCGACTATCGCCAGTATCTGATTTATCCGATGGCATCGCTGTTTGCGATCGTGGCGGTCACGCTGCTGGTCGGCTGCGGCGAATCGGCCAAGTTACCCGATACGGCGGGCATCGGTCCGAACCCGCAACTGCCGGCGCCGCACAAGACGGTGCTTCCGACTATCCATATCGCCCCCGCCGAGGGCTGGAAGGACGGCAAGATGCCCGTGGCGGCCGACGGCATGCGGGTGGCGGCCTATGCCGACAAGCTGGACCATCCGCGCTGGCTGTACGTGCTGCCGAACGGCGATGTGCTGGTGGCCGAAACCAACGCGCCGCCCAAGCCTGACGACCACAAGGGCATCCGGGGCTGGATCATGAAGAAGACGCAGGAGCGCGCCGGCGCCGGCACACCCAGCGCCAACCGCATCACGCTGCTGCGCGACACCAATGGCGACGGCGTGGCCGACCAGAGATCGGTTTTTCTTCAAAACCTGCACTCGCCGTTCGGCATGGTGCTGGTCGGCAATGATTTCTACGTCGCCGATACCGATGCCGTGCTGCGCTTCCCGTACACGCCGGGCCAGACCAGCATCTCGGCGCCGGGCCAGAAACTGCTGGACCTGCCCGCTGGCTCGATCAACCACCACTGGACCAAGAACATCATCGCCAGCCCCGACGGCAGCAAGCTGTATGTCACGGTGGGATCGAACAGCAACGCGGGCGAGAACGGCATCGACAAGGAAGCCGGCCGCGCCGCCATCTGGGAAGTCGATCGACAGACCGGCCAGCATCGTATTTTCGCCAGCGGCTTGCGCAACCCGAACGGCATGGTCTGGGAGCCGACCACCAAGGCGCTCTGGACATCCGTCAATGAGCGCGACGAAATCGGCAGTGACCTGGTGCCCGACTACATCACCTCCGTGCGCGACGGCGGCTTCTACGGATGGCCGTATAGCTATTACGGCCAGCACGTGGACGACCGCGTGAAGCCGCCCGCCCCCGACATGGTGGCCAAGGCCATCGTGCCCGACTATGCGGTGGGCGCGCACACGGCGTCGCTGGGCATGACCGGCGCATCGGGCAACAGCTTGCCGCCCCAGTTCCACGACGGCATGTTCGTGAGCCAGCACGGCTCATGGAACCGCAAGCCGCGGTCGGGCTACAAGGTCATCTTCGTTCCGTTCGACCAGGGCAAGCCGCGCGGCGCGCCGTTCGACGTGCTGACCGGCTTCCTGGATCGGGACGGCAAGGCGCAGGGACGCCCGGTAGGCGTCGTGATCGACAAGACCGGCGGGCTGCTGGTGGCCGACGACGTGGGCAACGTCGTCTGGCGCGTGAGCGCCGCGAAGTAATAGCGCGAAGTAATGGCGCGAAGTAATGGCGCGAAGTTGTGCCGCGAAGTCGCCCCCAGCCACGCTGCTCGCGTTTGGCGCCTGCGCGCTCATGCCATCGGGCGCTGCGCGCGTCCGACGATCTGCAGCGTCCGTAGCAATAACGCCAGACCGCGCCGCGTATCGGCATCGCGCGCCAGCGCCCACAGGGCCCGCGTACCTGGCGGCTCGGTGTCCCGCCGGGTCTGGGCAGCGGCCAGCCGCAGGGCGCCGCTTAACGCGCCATGGGCCGCCACGCCTTCCTCGAACACGCTGCTGACTTTCTCGATCATCGCCGGATCGAGAAAATCGACCAGGTCGGCCATCAGCGCCAGTATGTCGACCAGGTTGTCCAGCCGCCCGCCCAGCAGCAGCGGGGCCAGCCTTGGAGACAGTTCTGCCCAGGCCGCCGGCGCCGGGTCAACCGGCTGGCTGTCGGCCAGATGGTGGGCAACGTGCGGCGCAAGGCGTGGCTCGGAAGCCTCGGGAATGGATGCCATGGGGACTCCGTAGTGGATCGGATCGGGTGATGGCAGGAGCGGCGGTCAGAGCATGCCCCGGGCAACCGCCCAGTAGGCGCCGCGATTGAAGCCCTGGCGCAGCAGCCCACCCAGCCTGGTGGGCGGCATCGGTTGCACGTCCCGATGGTAGTCGTACCAGAGCGGCATGCCCGCCGATAGCCCAAGCTGGGCAACGGCCTGGACCTTGCCGTCGTAGGCCGCGACGGGACGCCCCAGGCGTATCGACGCCGCGATGTTGTCGGCGATCACTGGCGCCTGGTTGTGGCACGAGCCGCCGGCCTTGCTGACCGGCAGATCCACGGTATCGCCAATCACGTAAACCCGCTCATGCCCGCGCACCTGCAAGGTCTCATGGTCGGTGGGCAGCCAGCCCTCGTCGTCGGCGGCTTCGGACAGGCCGCTCTGGCGCACCACATCGACGGCGCGGATGGGCGGCGTGGCCATCAGGATGTCGAACGGCTGCTCGGCGCCCTCTTCCGAATACGCCACCCGCCTGCCCGGGTCCACGCGCGCCAGGGTAAAGCCGCGCTGATAGCGGATGCCGCGCTGTTCGAACAGGGCCGGCACGACATCGCAGGTGGGCTTCTGCAGGAACAGGCAATTGCGCAGCAACTGCGAGACGGTCGGGTAGGTGTAGACGATCTCCACCCGCTCGCGCACCCCGCGCCGGCGCAGGTAGTCGTCCAGCATCAACGTGGTTTCCAGCGGCGCGATGCCGCACTGATGTGGCACGTTGTGCGTCTTCGGAAACGACACCGTGACGAAGATGCTGCCACGCTCGATGCGGGCGAGCTTTTCGGCCAGTTGACGGGCCGGCGCGTACTGGTAGAAATGGTCGCCCGCCTCGCCCAGCCCTTCGATGCGCTCCGGGGCCGGCACGCAACCGGTGGCGATCACCAGATAGTCGTAGCCGTAGCGCCTGCCGCTGCGGGCCTGCACCTCCTGGCGGCCCAGATGGAACTGCTCGGCCGCATCCACCACGAAATCGATCTCCGGCCGCAGCAGCGACCGCTCGCGCCGTACCAGTTCCTCGCGGAAGAACGCGCCGAACGCCACATACATGAACGCCGGCTTGTAGAAGTGATCGGCCGTATCGGACAGCACGGTCACGGCGACGTCGCCGTCGACGATCTCCCGGAACAGCTTGCCGGCCAGCTGGTTGGCCAGCATCGTGCCCCCCACGCCACCCCCTACGATCAGTATGCGTTGTGTCATCGTCCCCACCTGGTCAGGATCATCGAGAGAACATGCCGCTCAGACGCGAATCCGCACGGGGCGGGAAAGTGTCTGGCAGACCGGGCACTCACGCGCCGTCTTCAGCACGCGCGCGTGCAGGTCGGCCGATATGGCGGCCAGGAAAAATACGTCGATCTCGAAGGCCGTGATGTCACCCTGGCGGTCCAGGCGGACATCCACGCGGTACGGCGGCAGTTGTGCGTCGCGGTGGGCCATGTCAATGGTGATGCAGACGCAGGCTGCCAGGGCGCCCGCCAGCAGTTCGTGCGGCCGCATGGCGGTTCCGCCGCCCAGGCCGCCGGCGGCGGCATCGGCAAGCACCACGTGATGCCCGCTGCGGATCGTCACGGGGTACGACGGGCCCTGGCGCGACGCGGAAACCAGCAGCGGCGCCATCAGTGGACCTGCGCTACCACGAACAGCCGTCGAAATGGAAACAGCGTGCGGCCGTCGGCGCCATTTGGATAGAGCTTGCGCAGCCGTGGCACGTACTGCGCCAGAAAGCGGCAGCGCTCGCTGTCGTCGAGATGATCGGTCACCGCGCGCAGGCCCGACGCCTTGATCCAGTCGTAGACGGGGTCGTCGCCTTCCACCACCTGCAGGTAGTCAGTCTTCCAGATGTCCAGATGCGCGGTGCGATCCACCAGCAGCTGGTAGTAGAACGCTGCGGGCTGCACGTGGTTGCGCGCCAGTTCTCCGCGCAGCATCGGCGTGCCCAGCACGCTGCCGCCCGGGCCCGCGGTGGCCAGCACCTCGCGCATCAGACCGTACCAGGGGGTCTCGCACCAGTCGGGCATATGCAGCGCCAGGCAGCCGCCGGGCCGCAGAAAGCCCAGCAACCTTGGCAGCAGCGTTTCGTGATCGCCCAGGAAGTGAAGCACCGCGCTGGCGAAGATCAGGTCCGCGTGCGCCTGCGGCGCCCAGTGCCCGATGTCAGCCTGCTCCCAGCGGATGGCGCCACTCTCGCCGGCTGCGGCAGCCAGCATCTCGGGGGAACTGTCCACGCCGCACACGCTGGCGTGTGGCCATTTTTCCTGCAAGGCCCGGGTGACATGCCCCGGCCCGCAACCGATGTCGTACACCGTGTGCGGCGCATCGAGCGGCACCCGCTGCAGCAGTTCCAGCGCGGGCCGCAGCCGCAAATCGGAAAACTGCAGATACAACGTTGGATCCCAGCGCGCATCCGGCCGGCCTTCGCTCACGTTCATCGACATCAATCGCATGGTTGGCGCTCCATGGCGCGATGCCGGGGGCATCGGGAATGCTCATTAGCATATGCATTCGATGTCGCGACGCTACTGAAGAATCTTTATGTCAGTACTGGCACGGTTTAAATGACAAGTCCGCGCTTCTCACGCGAACGGGTGACATGTGCGCGGGAACGGCCGCACAACGGCCGCCAAAATGAAAACCGGCGGTGCGATCCCCTCGCACCGCCGGAAAGCTGGCCCGGCAGCCCGGAGCAACGTCAGAAGCGGTGCTGCAGGCCCGCCAGCACACCAACCTGGTTGTCCGCGTAACCAGCGAAATCCCGCGACACGCTCACGGGCTGGCCATTACGCGCCTTGGCATAGGCTGCGGACACGTACGCCAGGGTGCGTTTGGAGAAGCTGTACTGGGCGCGCAGTGACACCATGATCGGATCGGCGTTGGTGTCGCCCTTGATGTTCTGCTTGTAGACCGCGCCGTAGAGCGCGAAGGCGGGCGTGAAGTCGTACGCCGCGCCCAGCCAGTACATGTCACTGAGCTGGTTGGGGGCTGCCGTGGTGAAGGTCTTGCGGTAATTGCGATAGCCGGCAAAGAGCTTCAGCGCGCCTACGTCGTACCTGGCACCGGCATGGATGCCCTGGGCATAGTCTGTCGGGTCGCCGGCCGCCCCGTTTACGCGGTCCCACGTGAGCATCGCCGAGAAACCGCCCGCCGTGTAGCCAATCGCCAGATCGTATTTCGACGATGATTTGAAGCTGCCGGGCGTTTCGCCGAAGCCCAGCGTTCCACCCACCTTCACGGGACCGAACTGCCCGTCATAGCGCACCACGTTCGACGATCGCACGAACATGCTGTCCTGCCGGTCTCCGGAGCCTGTCGAGGCCATGGCCCAGGAATAGTTTTGCGCGTAGTCCATGGGCTCGAACGGCGCCATGTAGTCGAACGTCGTGGAATAGTCGGCGCCCATCCGGATGCTGCCCAGCGTTTCGTGCTCCAGGCCCACCCACGCGCGCCGGTTGAACAGCCCGCGGTCGCCGTAGAACTTGCCGGTATCGGCCTGGACGCCCGATTCCAGCCTGAAAATGGCGGTCATTCCGCCGCCGAGCGGCTCGGCGCCGCGCAGGCCCCAGCGGGAAATGTTCTTGCCGCCCGAGACCATCCCCACCGTCGATTTGCCGTCGGGACCGGCGTTGCTGAGGTACTCGACGCCGACGTCAAGCAACCCGTAGAGCGTGATGCCGGACTGCGCTTCTGCTGCTGTCGAGACCAGGCCGGTTGCGGCCAGTACCACTGCCTTGCGTTTCATGTCAGACCTCCTTGCACGTTCCTGTTTGGACGTACAGCGTGAGGTCCGGTGCCGGCGACAGGCCGCGCTTTTGCAGGTCCTTTTGATCCACGGCAGGCGTGCATCAGCGCAAGGCCGCAAAGCGGGGGCCAGAAATGAAAAACCGGCGGCGCGAGCCCCTCGCACCGCCGGAAGGCCGCCCACCACGGCAGCCTGAAAACAACGATCAGAAGCGGTGCTGCAGGCCCGCCGTCACACCGACCTGATTGTTGGCATAGCCAACGAAATCGCGCGAGACACTCACGTTCTGGCCGTTGCGCGCCTTGGCATACGCTGCGGACAGGTACGCTGAGGTGCGTTTGGAAAGATTGTATTGGGCGCGCATCGAGATCATGATCGGATCCCCATCCGTGTCGCCCTTGATGTTCTGCTTGTACACCGCGCCGTACAGCGTGAAGGCCGGCGTGAAGTCGTAAGCGGCGCCCACCCAGTACATGTCGCTCAGCTGCTTGGCGGCCGTCGTGGTGAACGTCTTGCGGTAATTGCGATAACCGGCGTACACCGACAGCGGGCCGAAGTCGTAGCTGGCGCCCGCGTGGATGCCCTGGATGTAGTCGGTGGCATCGGCCGGCGTGGTGCTGGCGCCCGCGCCCATCTGGCGATCCCAGGTCACGGCCGCAGCAAAGTTGCCCGCGTTGTAGCCCAGTCCCAGATCGTATTTCGACGAACTCTTGTAGCTGCCCGGCACTTCGCCGAACGCCATCGTGCCGCCCACCTTGAACGGCCCGAACTGGCCGTCGTAGCGCACGATGTTGGTCGAACGCGAGAACATGCCGTCCTTGCGGCCGCCCGTGGCTGTCGAGGACGTGGCCCACGAATAGTTCGGCGCGTAGCCCATCGGGTCGAACGGCAGCATGAAGTCATAGGTCGTGGTGAAGTCACGGCCCAGGCGAATGCTGCCGAGGTTCTTGTCCTGCAGGCCCACCCACGCGCGGCGGTCGAACAGCGTGTTGTCGGTGTCCAGCTTGCCGGTATCGACGGCGATGCCCGATTCCAGCGTGAAGATGGCCTTCAGGCCGCCGCCCAGATCTTCGGTGCCGCGCAGGCCCCAGCGCGACGTGTTCTTGCCGCCCGAGGTCATTTTCACCAGGGAATTGCCGTTGGCGCTGGCATGGTTCACGTATTCGATACCCGAATCCACCAGGCCATACAGCGTCACACTCGATTGCGCCGCCGCGCCGCCCGATACCACGCAACCCAACGCGGCCAGGGCCACTGCCTTCCGTTTCATCCTCAGTCTCCTTTGTTGTTCTGGTCTGTAGTGAACGGAGCGGATGGTATGGGGGCCTCACTTTCAGTTCGCTTTCGATACGCCTGCGATTTTTGCCGTGGGGGATGCACCACGATTGGGACTTTCCCCATCTAGGCGCCGGCGCCGGTAACGGGTATCACTCCAGCGCGATTCCCCGTAGACCCCGTTTGCCGTAGCCCCATGCGTATCCTGCTTGCCGAAGACAACCTGAAACTGGCCGCCTCCCTGACGGAATCGCTGAGCCAGAGCGGCTTCACGGTCGACTGCATGCATGACGGGGCCAGCGCCGATCACCTGTTGACGACGCAAGACTACGCGCTGGCCATCCTCGACATCGGCATGCCGCGCCTGGACGGCCTGGAAGTGCTGCGCCGCCTGCGCGCGCGCCGCAATCCGCTGCCGGTGCTGATCCTGACCGCCCACGGATCGGTGGACGACCGCGTACGCGGGCTCAACCTGGGCGCCGACGACTACCTGGCCAAGCCGTTCGCGCTGACCGAACTCGAAGCCCGCGCCCGCGCGCTGATCCGGCGCAGCCATGGCCATGACCGCACCGAGCTGGCCTGCGGTCCGCTGCACTACGACAGCGTGAGCCGCGCTTTCACGCTCAACGGCGAACTGCTGCAACTGACCGGCCGCGAACGGGCCGTGCTGGAGATTCTGCTATTGCGCGACGGCCGCGCGGTCAACAAGGCCGCGCTGTCCGAGAAGATTTTCGGCATTGACGAGTCGGTCAACGCCGACGCCATCGAAATCTACGTGTACCGGCTGCGCAAGAAGCTGGAAGGCTCCGGCGTCAGCATCGTCACGCTGCGCGGCCTGGGCTATCTGCTCGAAGCACAGGACACGGCTGCGGCCGCCGGCGCGGGCCCGCGCGCATGAAGGCCGGCAGCCTGCGGCTGCAACTGACACTCTGGCTGCTGCTGCCCCTGCTGGTATTGCTGGCGCTGGACGCGTGGCTGACCGACCGCCGCGCCATGGCCGCCGCCGACCAGGCGTTCGACCGAACCCTGGCCGCATCGCTGAAAGCCATGCGCGAAGGCATCAAGCTGCGCGATGGCCGCGTGGAGGTGGAGGTGCCCTATCTGGCGCTGGAGGTGTTCGATGCCGAGGCGGGTTCGCGCGTTTACTACAGGATCCGCGACGAGCACGGCGCCACGATCACCGGCTACGACGATCTGCCGATGCCGCCCGGTCCGGTGCGCTCGCTGTATCGGACGCAGTTCTACGACGCCGACTTCCGCGGCACGCCAGTCCGCATGGCCGCCATGGCGCTGCCGCTGCACGATGTGCGCTCCGCGCGTACGCAGATGGTCTGGGTGCTGGTGGCCGAATCCACCGAGCCGCGCGAGCGGCTGGCCAACGAAATCCTGATCGGGTCGCTGCTGCAGGAACTGATGCTGGTGAGCCTGGCGCTGGTCATCGTCTGGTTCGGCGTACGGCGCGGGCTGCGGCCGCTTCAACGGCTGTCGGACACCGTGGCCGCGCGCGGGCCCGATGACCTCGCCCCCATCGGCGATACCACGCTGCCGGTCGAAATCCGGCCGCTGGTCACCGCCGTGAACCAGTACGTAGCGCGGCTGCACCGCATGGTGCAGGGACGCAAGCGTTTCTTTGCCGATGCGGCCCACCAGTTGAAGACGCCGCTGGCGGTCATCCAGGCCGAATCGGAACTGGCGCTGCGCGAAACTGACCTGGCCGGCGTGCGCGGCCACGTGTCCAGGCTCAATGGATCGGTCCGGCAGGCGGCAAAGGAAGTGGCGCAATTGCTATCGCTGTCGCGGCTCGAAACCGACAGTGGCTACGCCCCGACGCTGCGGCTGCTGGGGCTGGGGCCGCTGGCGCAACAGGTGGCGCTGGACTGGGCGCCCACGGCCCGCCAGCAAGGGGTGGATCTGGGCTTCGACAGCGATGCGGAGACCCACGCGGATATCAGTGGCCAGCCGGAACTGCTGCAGGAACTGATCGGCAACCTGATCGACAACGCCGTGCGTTACGCGGGCCCGGGCGCCATGGTCACGGTGCGCGTGGCCGGGCGCAGGCTGCTGGTGGAGGACAACGGCCCCGGCGTGGCGCCGTTCGAGCGCGAATCGGTGTTCAAACGCTTTTATCGCGGCGAGGCCAGTGCCAGCCGCGAAGGCAGCGGCCTGGGCCTCTCCATCGTGCGCGAGATCGCGCGGCTGCACGGCGCCACCGTCGCACTGGGCGACACACCGGGCGGCGGGTTGACGGTGGTGGTGGATTTTCCGGGTTAGACCGGGTGCGCGTTACCCCTGCTGGGGCCGGGACAGATTGGCGCGGGCGCGCCGCAGGAATTCGACGAACTGGTCGGCCTCGGCTTCGGAAAAGCCATCGAGGGCCTGGGCGGTCACTACGTCGCCCACATGCTGCGCGGCGTCCAGCGCCTGATCGGCTTTGTCTGTCATGCGCACCATGCGCTCGCGACGGTCTTCTGGGTTGGGGCGACGCGCGATCCAGCCGCCCTCTTCCATGCGATCGAGCAGCCGGCCGGCCGAAATCGGCGCCACTTCCATCAGGTCGGCCAGCCCGGCCTGGTTCATTTCGCCGTGATACGACAGGTAGGCCAGCGCCCGGAACTGGGCACGCGTGAGGTCCAGTGTGGAGCGCGACAGGTCGTCGAACCGCTTGCCGGACAAGCGGCCCACGTCCGACACCAGAAAGCCGAAGCGCTTTTCAAGATTCTTTTCCATGCGCGGATTATAGGGAGTCGAACGATTCGGTTTGGTGTCGAAAACCCTGAATTGCACGCTTTGCCCCCGGGGGATTCCGGCCTTCGGGCGGGAGTCTGGTGTGCGTACAGCTTGCCGACGACAACAACCTTGCACACGCCGCCATGGATTACGCTAAGCTGGTCGCCAATCCGACACTTGCTGGCCCTGGCCAGCCTTGAAACTGGCCCCGTCCCTGGAGCGGCAATGCCGACCTACGACTATCGATGCCCTATCTGCGGCGACTTTTCTGAAATCCGGCCCATGGCCCGCCGCGACGATCCCGCCATCTGTCCCGACTGCGGCGAAGCTGCCACGCGCGCTTTGGTGGCCGCCCCGGGCCTTGCCGGCGGCAGCACGGAGGGCGCCGGCCCCAGCCACGGCGCGTCCTGCGCTTGCTGCGGTCCGGTCAAGCTGGCGGGACGAGCCGGCGGCGGCGGCTGGAGCCGCTGACACCCTTCAATCCGAGCGAGCAACGATGTGACGCTCAGCCAAGCGATGCCAATCGCTGGATTGTCTCGGGGTACTTTTGCACGAGCCGGATAAGCAGCGTCGCCTGGGCGTTCGGTTTGGCGCGCCCCTGCTCCCAGTTCTCCAGGGTGCGGGGGTTGATTCTCAGATACATCGCGAACACCGGGCGCGACATATTCAACCGTTCGCGAAGCGCGACCAGTTCTTCTGCGGCAATCGCCTGCAATTCGTCGATTCGCACCTTGTGCGAACGCAGCGTAGCCTTCCCCTGCCGTTCGGCAGCGAGGGCGTCGAATCCCTCCATCAGTTCAGCGAAGATGTCACGCGTCATATCGGTTCCTGACATTCCGTTCCCTTTCAAGCAACGCAGCAAGCTGTTGTCGCTGTCGATGCGTCATATCGTCTGCGGTGTCCTTGTTGTAGACCGTAAATAGCCAGAACTGGGCACCGCCGAGCCAGTAGTAGTAGATCACTCGCAAACCACCGCGCTTCCCTTTCTGTCGCCACCCGTCGACAAAGCGCACTTTGCGCAAGCCTCCCGTCCCGGGGATGACGTCACCTGCATGGGGATTGGTCAGCAGCAGCGCCTGCAGACGGCGAAATGCGTCATCGTCAAGGCAATCGGCCCGGCACCGCTCGAATGGCGGAAGCTCAACAAAGGTTGCGTACATAGTGTACGTTATTTACGTATAGTTTGGAAAGAGGGAACGGGCATTGAAGGCGGAACCCGGGAAGCCAAACTGTAGGCGCCCAGGGCACCCGGGAACGTGTCCGGTTGTGCCGAAAACGTTAAACGTTGTGTCCGCCGGGCGAAGGCGAAAGCAATCCCTCAATTAGGCAAAGCCAATTGGGAATAATTCTCAACAACGTTCTAGAATGCACCATGGGGTCAGCCGGCCCCACGTGACCGACCCACCACACCATGCCACCGCCGCCAATTGACTCCGCCACCCTGCCCGCCGCACAGCCGCCGCAGCGGTCGCGCCTGGCTTTCCTGGGCGCCGGCGCGCTCGTGGCCGTGGGCTACATGGACCCTGGCAACTGGGCCACGGCCATTGCGGGCGGCGCGAAGTACGGCTACAGCCTGCTGATCGTGATTGCGCTGTCGAGCCTGGTGGCGATGCTGCTGCAGTGGATTGCCGCCCGGGTGGGCGTTGTGACCGGGCGCGACCTCGCCCAGCTGTGCCGCGAGCGGTTTCCGCGCCGGGTGACCATTGGCCTGTGGGTGGCCAGCGAGATCGCGATCATTGCCTGCGATGTGGCAGAGGTGGTCGGCAGCGCGGTGGCGCTTCAATTGCTGTTCCACGTCAAGCTCTGGGTAGGCGTGCTGATTGCGGCCGTTGTGACGCTGGCCATGCTGGCCGTGCAACGCTACGGCCAGCGCACCATGGAAGCCATGGTTGCCGGGCTGATCCTGCTGGTGGCCCTTTGCTTCGTCGCCCAACTGGCGATGGCCCAGCCCGAGTGGGCCGACGTGCTGGGCGGCATGGCGCCGTCCGCCGATCTGGTCCGCGATGCGGGCATGCTGTGGCTTGCGGCCGGCATCGTCGGCGCCACGGTGATGCCGCACAACCTCTATCTGCATTCCTCGCTGGTGCGCCGCTTTACGCCGCCGCCTGGCAGTCGCGTGGCACGGCGCCGGTCCTTTGCCGAAATCCTGCGCGGCATGAGCCTCGATACGTTCGGCTCGCTCGGCTTTGCCTTCCTGATCAACGCGGCGCTGCTGATCCTGGCGGCCTCGGTGTTCCACGCCAATGGCCTGACCGATGTGGAAGACCTGGCCGACGCGCACCGCCTGCTGGCACCGCTGCTGCATTCCGATCTGGCCAGCCTGCTGTTCGCTGTGGCACTGCTGGCATGCGGCCTGAATTCGACGCTGACGGGCACGCTGGCGGGACAGGCCGTCATGGAAGGCTTTCTCGACCTGCGCATGTCGCGCATGCGCCGCGCGCTGCTGACCCGCGCCGTGGCCATCGTGCCGGCGCTGGCCGCCGTCTGGGTGTTCGGCGAACACGGCTCCGCCAGCCTGCTGGTGGCCAGCCAGGTCGTGCTCAGCCTCACACTGCCGCTGGCCGTGGTGCCGCTGATCCTGTTTGGCGCCGACCGCCACCTGATGGGGGCCTGGCGCGTGCGTGGCGTGCCGCTGGCGCTGGCGGGCGCTTCGGCGGCGATCATCATTCTGCTCAACGTGGCCCTGCTATGGCAGGCGGCGCTGGCGTAGGCGCGGATCTGGGGCTTCCTACACCATCGCTGTTTCGCCAACGTCGTCGCGTTCCTTGACCCAGATTCCGCGCCGCCCCAGGATGCTGTCCGGCGCGGCGGGCCGCTGGTACAGGTAGCCCTGCGCCCAGTCCACGCCGGCTTCGACGATCAGTGCGTGCTGGGCTTCGGTCTCGATCCCCTCGGCGATCACCACCAGATGAAAGTGATGCGCCATGTTGACGATGCTGCGCAGCAGCGCCTGCGCATTGGCGTCCACGTCCTGCGTGAACTGGCGGTCGATCTTCAGGTAGTCGAACGGAAAGCTCTTGACCAGGTCCAGGTTGCTGTTGCGGGTGCCGAAGTCGTCCACGGCCAGGCGGATGCCGGCCTGGTGCAGCCGGTCGAATGCCTCGCGGGTGGCGCCGCTGTCGGCCAGCAGGTGACGCTCGGTGATTTCCAGCACCAGCCCCGACCCATCCGGCATGGCCCGCTGCAAGGCAGCCAGATCGCCCAGGAACGTGCGCCGCCGCAGGCTCAGCGGCGCCGCGTTGACCGCCACGTGCAGCGGCGCGGACGGGCCGTAACGGTTGATGTCCTCCACCACCCGGCGCAGCACGAAATGCGTGATGTCGTCGATCAGCGGCGTCGACTCGACTGTCTCGATATACGACCCTGGCGGAATACTGCCCCAGCGCGGATGCTGCCAGCGCAGCAAAGCCTCGGCACCGATCCATTGCCGCGAGTGCACCTCGACGATGGGCTGGTACACCAGATGAAACTCGCTGCGCTTCAGTGCCTGTCGCACCGCCTGCAGCAACAGGCGGCGCGGTGCGGCCACGAGCAGGAACAGTGCCACCACAAGCAGCCCGGCCAGCAGGCCGATAGCGCCATACAGCAGGTCGTACTTGCGGTGCATCGCGTTGACGTATTCGAAGGACGCCAGCACCTTGACGTGCATCGGCCACGCCTTCGACAGCGTGGTCACGCCGTCCGCCGACGCGGCCGGGGCGGGCAGATATGTCCCATCGTGATAGATCGACGCCTGGCCCACGGTCAGTACGATTTCCGATGCGCCAAAGCCCAGTCCGTGCGACAGCGCATCGGTGACATAGCGTCCCTCGATCAGCAGGAAGCTGCCCCGGTCGGGCTGGCCCGGCTGCGGCAGGAACATCGCCAGCGCCGGCGCGTACTCGCGGAACGGCGTGCCCTGCACGAGCATCAGCCGGTGCGACACGCCCGGTTGCGGATCGGCAAAGTAGTAGGTCAGCGGCACATTGACCGGCCCGCGTGTGCCCGAGCAATAGATGACGCCGCGTTCGACCAGGGCGGCGGTGCGGATATAAGGAATGAAGCTGTGTGCGGTGGCCAGCGCACGGTCGGCTTGCGCGCACGGTTTGCCGGCCAGCGGCGCCACGTGCTGGCGGCCCAGCGTATCGACGGTCTCCGCCACGCGCTCCAGGGCTGCGACGATCTCGGCGCCGATGCTGGCCTCGCGCTGCGTGACGAGATGATCGGCACGTTGCCGGCCAAGCCAGACTGCCACCGCAACAAAGCACAGGCACGTACCAAGCCACCCCAGCAGCGCCAGCGGCGACACATGCCAGCCGCCAAATCGCTCCTGCCAGAAATTCAAAGCCAAGGTCCCCTTGTTGTCGTCTTGTGCCCGATTCCGCCGATTGTGGAGCGGATGGGCGTGTCAATGCAGTCGGCGGCGCGCCTACACGGAGGATGTGACCACGGCATGTTTGCCGGCTATACCACCGGCTCCAGCTTGCGATACTGGTTGTAATGGCGGATGGCCCGATGCGGGTCGCCAAGCGCCTCGTGCAGTCGCGCGGCGTTGTAATGGGCGTCGGCAAAATCGGGAGCCAGTTCGATGCAGGCGTGATAGCTTTCCAAGGCCTCACGCTTCGCACCGGCATCCTCGAGGGCGACGCCAAGATTGAAATGGATTAACGGTTGATATGGCAGATAACTTAGGGCCTTGCGGTATTCGGCGGCGGCGTCGGCAAACCGGTCCTGGTCGCACAGCAGACAGCCGAGGTTGAGCCACGCATCGAGATAGTCGGGGGCAAGCGCCAGGGCATGCCGGTACGCGGCTTCGGCATCACGTGGCGCCACATGTTCGAGGGAAACGCCGCGTTCGAACCAGTCCGATGGGCCGAGCTCGTCCTGCATCGGGCCCGATGCCTGCCGCGTGGCGCGACGTCGCATTTCGACGACTTCGGCGCCAGCCCGCCGGTTGTCGGCATCGTCCAGGTCCAGCACGAACTGCCCCGAATCCACATGCCAGCGCCCCCGGCGATCCTGCACGGCCACATCGCCGCCCACGGCCGTCACGCGCAGGCCGGTGGGCGGACGGCCGTCCTCGCCAAGTCCCTGCAGGTGCCGAAGCGACCGTGTGACATGGCGCGTCGGTACGCCCGCCTCGCGCAGCGATTGCGCCGTGCGCAGCAGCACCACATCCTGGAAGGTGAAGCGGTATTCCTGGCGCGCGCCGCGTCTGGGCGAGATCACGCCGGCCGTCATCAACGCCGTGATGACGCTGCGCGAGATGCCCAGCAGCCCCTGCACGTCGCGCATCGAATAGGCTTGCATTGCCGCCCCAGGCGCCCTACTTGCGCGCCGCGCGCTTCGGCGCTTCGGCCGGGGCCGCTGTAGCACGGCGGGCGGTCTTGCGCGCCGGGGCTTCGGGCGCGGCCGCCTTGACGGCGGCGGCCTTGCCGGCCGTCTTCGCTGCGGGCTGGCGCTTGTTGTTGCCGATGCTCTTGCGCAGCGCCTCCATCAGGTCGATCACCTCGCCACCGGCCGGCGCAGGCGTCTCGGCGGCCACCGTGATCTTCTTGCCGGCGATCTTCTTGTCGATCTGTTCCAGGATGCGCTGTTTTTCCTCGTCCACATACGCGCTGGCGTCGTAGCCGTCCACCGCGTTCTGCTCGATCAGCTGCTGCGCCAGCTTGAGTTCGGCGGGCGCCACGTCGATGCGCTCCACGTGCAGGTCGGACATGTCGCGTACCTCGTCGGCATAAAGCAGTTGCTGCAGGATCAGGCCGTCCTGGCCCACGCGGATCTGCACCATGTACTGCTTGCCCTTCCAGGCCCACTTGGCCAGCGCACAGGTGCCGGTTTCCCGCATGGCCTCGGCCAGCAGGTTGTAGGGCTTGCCGCCGCGCTTGTCGGGGCCCAGGTAATAGGCCTTGTCGTAGTAGATCGGGTCGATGGCGCCCAGCGGCATGAACGACACGATGTCGATGGTCTGCTCGGCGGCATCCTCCAGCGCCTTCAGCTCTTCAGGCGTAAAGGTCACATAACGGTCCTTCTCGAACTCGTAGCCCTTGACCATGTCGGCGCGCTCCACCACCACGTCTTCCTTCAGGCAGATGTACTGCTGGCGCAGCCGCGATCCGCAACCCTTGTGCAGCAGGTTGAAGCTGATGGCCGACTTGCTTTCGGTGGCCGAATAGACCTTCACCGGAATGGAAACCAGCCCGAAGCTGATCGACAGCGAAGCGATGGAACGTGCGGCCATGGCGACATCCTCCCGCAAGAAGGAACAGGTCATCGTCCAGCCAGTCTAGTCCGCGAGACACGGGGCCTGCCAGTGCGCGCGGGCGGTGTGCAGTGTCAGACGCGTCCTACGTGAACGGCGTGTTGCGGCGGGACAATGGTCGCGCTGCCGCGTACATGGCGAAGCGCGCGATGCTGGCGGCGGTACGCGCCCGGCCCCTGACCGAAATGCTGGGTGAATACCCGGCCGAAGGCGGCCTGCGAGGCGTAGCCGCACTGTTCGGCCACTGCCGCCGCCGACAGTCCGTCCCGCCGCAGCAGCCGCGCGGCGCGTTCCATGCGCAGCGTGGTCACCAGTTCCAGCGGCGTGATGCCAAGCTGGGCAAAGCGCCGGGCCAGCGTGGCCCGCGACATGCTGCAGACTTCCGCGAGGCTGTCGACCGTCCACGGCCGTTCGGGATGGCGTACCACGGCATCCACGGCCCGCGCCAGGCGCGCATCGGCCATCAGCGCCATCACGCCATGCGACACCGCTCCCTGCGCGATCAGCGTGCGCAGCAGCACCGTGAACAGCGCGGTTGACAGATCGGCGATGATCGCCGCGCTGCCGGGCCCCGGCGCCTCGGCTTCCCCATGCATCATGCCGATCAGGCCGCGCAGCCAGCCCAGGCCGGCGTCATCCTTTGCGCCGGTCTTGACACACAGCATCTCGGGCAGCGCGCGCAGCAGCACGCCCGCCGAACTGCCCAGCACGAAGGTGCCGCAGAGGATGTCCAGCGGCTCGGCCGCCCCCGGCACTGTCACCTCGGTCACTACCCCGTTGAAATGGCGCGCTTCCGGCCCGGAATCCGCCTGGCGTGTCGTGCCGCCGTGCACGCCCGACAACGTATGCGCCGCCCCGTGCGGGAACAGCAGCACATCGCCTGCCGCCACGCGCAGCGGCTCGCTGCCCATCGATACATCGGCGTGGCCGTCGAGGATGGCGTGGTACGGCACGTGCCCGGGCGCTGCCTGCGCGTTGTGGGCAGACCAGGCACCGGCCACCCGGCAATGCAGGTCGACGGTTCCGGATGGCGCCAGCAGGCGCACCAGTTCGCTCAGGCTGTCCATGGATACATTCCCAGAGGGAGTGAGACGATCAAGCAAAACTTTGAGTGGATTCTAATCCATCCGGATCGCCGTCGCACCTACCATTGAGTCCAAGGCAGTGCTGCAACCAGCCGGTTGTGGCACCCGAACCCTGACACGCAAGCCGATAACCCACCCGATCTGAAGGAGTCAACACCATGACCACCCGCCTGCACACCATCGCCACCCAGGACGCCACGGGCCAGACCGCCGAACTGTTCGGCGCCATCCGCAAGGCCGTCGGCAAGGTGCCGAACGCCTACGCCACCATCGGCAGCAACGCGCCTGCCGTGCTGGCCCAGGCGCTGCAGACCAACGCCGTGCTCAAGCAAGGCAGCCTGTCTGCCAGGGAACTGGAAGCGATCAACCTGTCCGTCAGCGAGCACAGCGGTTGCGACTACTGTCTGGCTGCCCATACGCTGACTGCGACAAAGATTGCCGGCTTCAGCGTGGAACAGACGCAGCAGTTGCGCCGGGGCACGTTCCCCGAAGACGCGAAGATCGATGCGCTGACGCGTTTCGCCGTGGAACTGGTGGGCACCCGCGGCACCGTACCGGCCGCCAGCGTCGAGGCGGTGCGCGCCGCCGGCTACAGCGATGCGCAGATCGTGGAAGCCATCCAGGCCATCAGCGCGATCCTGTTCACCAACATGATCAATCGCGTCAACGACACCACGCTGGACTTCCCGGCCGTGGTCTGACGCGGCAAGGCGTGGAGGCAGTGGCAGCGCCTGGTGTCCGGGGCCTAGTGCCAGGCGCTGCCCACCTGCAGGTAGAACGCGTTCTGGTTCTTGCTGTGGGCCACGTCGATACCCATCGACAGCCCCAGCTTGCGCGCGATCATGTAGCGAAAGCCGCCGCCGACACTGACAACGTTGGAGGCGTCCGAAAAGTCGTTCCAGCGGCCGTAGGCCCTGCCCATGCCAGAAAACGCCAGCACCGACCAGCGCGGCGTCACGTCCCAGCGCAGCTCGGCCTCGGCTACCAGCGCGTTGCGGTCCTGGTAGCGGCCCTTCTGCACGCCGCGCAGGTCCACATACGGCTGCGCGTAGAACGGCACGTCGCCGGACGAGAATCTGGTATCGGCCCGCAGCCCCAGAATCCACGTGCGCGCCAGCGGCAGCCAGGTAAAGCCACGCGCGTTGAACATATTGAAGTCTTGCGTGCTGCCCAGGCCACCGCGGGCAAACTGGGCCTCGAATTCCGCGTAGCTGCCCTTGTTCGGGAAGAAGATGTTGTCGCGCGAATCATAGTCGACCACCAGGCCGCCCTTGCCGATGCGCTGGCTTTTGTCGATCGGTCCCAGTTCATTGGCCGAAGCGCCAAACTTGAAGGTCGCCGTGGTGTCCGCATAGACGTAGCGCGGCCCGATATACCAATGGGAATCGGCCACGCGGAACAGCAGCTGCTGCACCAGCGCGAAGCCATCGAGCGAATAGGCGCGCGGCTGGTTCTGGACGCCGAAGTATTCCAGGTTGGCGTTGACCTTGCCGATGGCACCCAGATAGCGGATGCGATCGCCGCCCCAGGTATGGAAGTGCGCGGCGCCGGCCGCCCAGGTGCCGTTTTCCGTATAGGCCCCGCCCACGGCCGTGATATTGGGCGGCGCCGGCCCCTTGCCCGATGCCCGGGCCTCTGCCGCGGCATCGGCCATCGATTCCGAGAAGAACGCCAGCGCCAGCCCAAAGCCATAGCCCACGGCCGGCTCGGTGATGATCGTCGGCACCGGCAGTGCGCCCTTGTGGTGAAGCAGGAAGTCGCTCATGTCGAACATCCCGTCCTCGGGGTCGAACAGCGACAGCTTCGGCTTGGGCGCCGGCGCATTGTTCCCCGCCGACGGGGCTTCGGATGGCACGGCTGACGGAACCGGCAACGCCGCGGCCGCACCGTCCGGCAGATCGGGCTCGGCGCGTACCGGCGCCGGCGCGCTGGCCAGCCACGCCGATGCCATCACCACGAACACGGCCCAGGTACGCTTCATTTGCCGAAGGTCATGTTGAGGCCGGCGAATATCGTCCATTGCGGAACGCCGCTGCCGTCATGCAGCACGGAATACTGCGGCTCGACAAACGCGTTGAAGATGGTGTGCCCGTCTTTCCACGCCTTGCCCGCGCCCAGGCCGATCGGCACGTAGTAGGTGCCGTGCTGCAGGTCGAAGGTCCACGTCCCCGTGGACCGCACGTACCACCCATGCGGCAGGTTGAAGATCATGAACGGCTGGGCCGTCAGCGACTGCACGTCGGGCCGGCTGCTTTGCCCGGCGAACGAATGCTGCCACTGCACCAGCATGCCCAGCAGCCGGGCGGGCGTGGGGTCCACCACCACGGCGGCCACGCCGGCCTGCCACTTGCCCGTGCCCAGGCTGGGGTCGGTGGCGGTCGGCATCGTCAGCAACGGGCCGGCGCCGATCTGCATGCCTTCACTGCGCAACAGGAAGATATCGAACAGGTTGATGTCGCCCAAGCCGGTTTCGTACGAGCCGTCGGCCTTGGGCCGGGTACTGATGGGCACCGTGCCACGGAATATCTGGGGCACGCCGATCAGGCTGCCCGGCGCCACCGGGATGGTCGGGCGCAATAGCAGATCGTTGGTATGGGCATTGCTGCCATATAGCCGGGGCGAATAGAAATTCTGGATATTGAATGACGGCGCCAGGTTCAGCGGGTTGTTGCTCTTGTTGGCCAGCTCGGCGCTCGATTGCGCCCCGGCCCCACCCGGAAACGCGCCGGCGGCGATGCAGAGACTGCCCGCCACCTGGACTACGGATTTGCGTAGCGATTTACGGGCGGATTTTCCTCCAACTGGCACTCGCATCGGGTGAACTCCAGAGCAATGATCGACATGGGCCTGTGTGGCATATCAAGCCCCTGCCGGGCAATGTACCGGAGTGCCCCGCCAGATGGACGCCGCGCCGTGATGAACTTTCTTGCACCCCGCCTTAAGCAGTTTCGCATCGCGTCTTCGTGATATTGCAGGCGAAAGCATTACTGGCGTCACACATTGACATAATGTCGAGTCATTCAATAACCCGTACGGGGGATTATCCAATTGCCTTCAATTGCACCGCAGAAAATCTCACCGACACAATTTCGCGCATTTCATTTCATCTAATTCGAGACACAATAAAATTGAATTCCCATTTCTCAGCGGTTTTGCCAGACTACGGTCCGACGAATGCCCGCAACACAGCATTCATTCGGGGCGTGGATCGGTTACTGACCGATCAACTTTCGATCAGTGCAACGCAAAAGGAAACCGTCGTGAAGCACTACACACCTGACAATTTCCAGCTGACGCAAAGCATTGGCTTTCACCTGAACAAGGCCCGCAACAGCCTTCTGATGGAAATGGACTCGGCGCTGCGCCCACTGGACATCAACGGCCAGCAAATGGGTATTCTGCTTGCCCTCACCCGGGGAATGGCGAGCACCCCGTTCGAGATCAGCAAGCTCCTTGGCATCGATAGCGGCCTGATGACCCGCATGCTCGACAAGCTCGAGGAAAAGGGCCTGCTCGAACGCAGCCGCAGCATTGACGACCGGCGCGTGGTGAATTTGACCCTGACACCGAAGGGCCGGAGTATTGCCTCCGAAATCCCGACTATTGCGCCGGAAGTATTGAATCAGCGGTTGCAGGGATTTACTGTTGAGGAATTCGAGGAATTTCGCCGGCTGCTGTACAAATTCGTGAATGGCGGTTGAATCCGGTTATGCACGGTACGTGCGGGGAAACACCGCGCGACCACCCTGAGTCCGGCCGGGCATCTCCAACCCGGTGCCATCCTGCCGCGAGACACCGCCCGACACCCTTTCTCAACTGTCTGCCCGCAACGACGACACCGCGCGCTGCGCCTGGTCGATGGCTGCGGTGACCGAAGGACTTCCGGCCACATCGGCCCCGGCAATACGGACATTGCCGACGCCCAGGCCCGCCTGATCCAGCGCGCCTTGCAGGCCTGCGTCGTCAGGCATCAGCGTGGAAGGCATATAGCTGTAGCCATGCGCCCAGCGGTTGACGGTGATGCCGCGAATATCGCGGGCCGACTGGAAGCCGCCAGCGGCCAGCATGCGGTCCAGCTGCGCGCGGATATCGCGCTCCAGCACATCGAAGGGCGTGCCCAGCAGGAACGCCCGCCCCGCCCGGAAGCGTTCGCGTGCCTGCATGCCGCTGTCGGGCACGGTCGGCACATACAGCATGTGCAGCACCACCGGATCATCCCGCCCGCCAGCCGTGGGCTCCAGCCAGAGATCGGAATAGGCCATGGCCGGCGCATGGACGCGCCACGCCTTCAAGGCGTCAAAGGCGCGCCAGTTGTCGAGTGCCACCTTCGTGTAGACAAGCGGCGCCTTGACCTCCGCGCGCAGCGCGGCCTTGGCCGGCGCCGGGAGGGTCGGCACGATGAACGGCACCATCATGCCGTAGCCGGCCACAATCACGTGCTGTGCCTCGACGCGTTGCAGATTGCCCTGCCAGCCGTAGGTCACGCGCGTGATGCGCACATCGGGCTCGACCGCGATCGCCGTGCTGTTCAGCCGGATACGCACGGCGCTGCCGTCCTGGTCGAGCTTGCCGTAGTCGATGCGTGAGGTGCCCGCAACGCCGGCCGCCATACTGCCGGCTGGCAGCACGTCGGGCACCAGTTGTGCCACCAGCGCCCGGGCGAGCGTGGCGTTGCCATCCGCAAACCACTGGCGCGACGCCGGTGACTTGCCCAGCCGGGCATCCACACCCGGGTCGGGCATGCCGGCGCCCGCAGGCAACCCGATGGCGATGGCTTGTGCCACGGAGATCCCATCGGCATCCAGCGCGTAGGCGTCCTGGCTGCGGCTGCGCAGGAAACGCAGCGCGCCCAGCCCCAGCCCGGCCTTGTCGCGCAAGAACGTGGCGTAACGCGTGGATTGCAGATACGTGCGCCGGGTCTCGGCGGGCATCCCCGCCAGAAAATCGGTGGCACCCTGCGCCAGCCGCAGCAGCGCCTCGCGATCCGCTGCCGGCAATGGCGCTTTCTCCAGAAAACTACGCAGCTTGTCGATGGCATCGGTCGATACCGCGGCGCCGCGCAGGCGCGCATCGACAATGCCGGCATACGGATCGCCGGCCAGCCACTGGTCCCGACCAAAATGCCCGGCGTCGAAGAACACGGCACGCCCGAGGCCGCGGCGTTCGTAGTCTTCGCCGGGCAAGGCCCGCGCTTGCGCGGTGGGCGACAGCCCCAGCCCCGCCAGCAGCGCGCGCACCGCGGCGTTGTCGTTGGCCGACGGCGGCATTTCGGCGCTGCCGCCGTACGTGACCAGCGTGCGCCCACGCACCGTGAACTCGTTGCGCTTGGCGTGGCCGCCGAAATCGTCGTGATTGTCGAGAATCAGGATGCGCCGCCGGGCGCCGAACCGGCGCTGATAGAACCACGCTGCCGCCAGGCCGCTGATGCCGCCGCCCACCACCACCAGATCGTAGGCTTCCCTGGCCAGCACGCCGGGATACGTGGCGCCTTCGCGCGCCAGGCCGTGCGCCAGCGTGTAGGTGCCGGCATGGTTGCCGCGCAGGCCCGTCAACGCGGGCGGATAGATGCCCGTGGCCGGCCCGGGGGCCGCCAGCAACTGCGCCGGGGCCAGGCCCGCCGCCACGGTCATGGCGGTGCCGTTCAGAAAGTCTCTGCGGGTGATCGTCATGGCGTCATGGAGTCTCGGGGGCGCGCACGCCCATCGCGCGGCGGCGCTCGGCCACGGCTTCCGGGGTCACGGGCGCGGCGCGATTGCCCCAGTTGCCCCGGATGAAGGTTAGCAGATTGGCCAGCGCCTGGTCGTCCAGCGTCCAGCCATAGCCGGGCATGTGGTAGTCGGTGGGGGCCGTGTCCACGCGTGCCGTCACGGCGCCATCGAGCAGCAGGTTGACCAGCGATGCCGGATTCGGATCGACCACGGTCGGATTGCCGGCCAGCGGCGGAAACACCCGCGCAAAGCCCTTGCCGCTGCTCTGGTGACAAGGCATGCAGAAGGTGGCGTACTGGCGCGCGCCGGGCGTGTCGAAGCGGCCCTGGTCAAGTTGCTGCTGCGCGGTCGCGTCGTAGCGGAATGGCTGCGTCTCGCCCCGGGCGCCGGCAATGGATTTCAGGTACGTGGCCACCGCATCGAGATCGGCGGCGCTCATGTACTGCGTGGACGAGGCAATCACCGTGGACATCGGCCCGAACGACGTGGCGTGGGCGTTGCGGCCCGTGTGCAGGTACTCCACCAGGTCCGCTTTCGACCAAGCCCCCAGCCCGGTCAGGACATCGCCGGTGAGATTGGTGGCCGACCATCCCTCGACGGTGGCGCCTGACAGGAAGTGGCGGCTCCGTTCGTCGATGCCCTTCTCGCCATACAGCATGCCGCGCGGCGTGTGGCATGCGCCGCAGTGGGCCACTGCCTGCACGATATAGGCGCCGCGTTGCCAGGCCTGGCCCTGCTTCGCATCGGCCCGCACCGGATCGCCGCGCAGGTTCAGCCAGTTCCAGGGCACCAGCAGCCAGCGCATGCTGTACGGCCACTGCAGTGTCGTCTCGCGATTGGCCTGTCGCACCGGCTTCACCTCGCTGCGCATCCAGGCATAGAGCGCGGCCACGTCGTCGCGCGTCATCTTCGCGTAGGACGTATAGGGCATGGCCGGGTACAGCCGTTTGCCATCGCGCGCCTGGCCGTGACGCACCGCGCGATCGAAATCGTCGAGCGAATAGCGCCCGAGCCCGGTTTCGGCGTCGGGCGTGATATTGGTCGAATACACCGTGCCGACGCCGGTCTGCAACGGCAGGCCGCCCGCCATGGGCGCGCCGCCTGCGGCCGTGTGGCAGGCCACGCAGTTGGCGATGCGGGCCAGGTAGCGCCCGCGTGCAACCTGATCGGCGGCGGCTGCCGGCGCGGGCCCAGCGCCAGGCGCGGCGCCGGCCATCGGTATCAGGGCCATCGCCAGCCACCAGTATCGGAATATCTTGAATCCACGCATGGGCATCACGGATGGGTTAGCCTCGGGACACACGCTGGCGGCGTATCCACCATTCCACGCCGCCGAACGCGCCCTGCACCAGCAGCGCCAGCAGCGCGGCCGGGATGGCGCCCGCCAGCAGCAACGTCGAATCATTGAGCGCCAGGCCGGTGACGATGCGCTCGCCGTAGCCGCCAGCCCCCACGAAGGCGGCGATGGTGGCCGTGCCGACGCTGATGATGGCGGCCGTCTTGACCCCGGCCAGCACCACCGGCATGGCCAACGGGATTTCCACGTAGCGCAGTACCTGCAGCGGCCGGAATCCAAGTGCCCGCGCCGCGTCGCGCATGCCATGGGAAATCTCCTGCAGGCCGGTGCACGCATTGCGGACGATGGGCAGCAGCGCATAGAGGAAGAGCGCGATCATCGCCGGCCAGACGCCGATCTGCCCGAGCAACGGAATCAGCATGGCCAGCAGCGCCAGCGACGGCACCGTCTGCAGCATGCCCACCAGCGCCAGCAGCACTTGCCCCAGCCGGCGCCGGCGCGCCGCCACGATGCCCAGCGGCAACCCCACCAGCGTAGCTGCGCCCACCGCGCCGCCCACCAGCGCCAGGTGGCGCAGCGTCAGCCGCCAGGTATCGGCACTCACCAGCACCGGGAGCAGGCGATGGCCACCGGCCCGGCGTTCTCCGCCACGGCCCGCAGCGACCGGCCGGCCCGACAGAAATCGCCGCGCAATGGCCGCGAACGATTCCCCGCCGATCTCCGCCGCTGCGTTCATGTCGATCATGTCGGTCACGGTGATACGCCCGGCCAGCTGCCGCAACGCCTGCCAGGCGGCCGGAAATCGCTGCGGCACGTCCAGCCGGTACACGATCACGGCCTCGTAGCCGGGAAATACGTGCAGGTTGTCTTCCAGTACGCGCAGGTGGAATCGATGGATCTTGGCATCTGTCGAGTAGATGTCGGTGCCGTCGATCTGGCCATTGCGTAGCGCCTCGTACGCAATGCCATGGTCGATGCCGACCGGCTTCTGCGGCAGCCCGTACGCCCGTACCAGCGCCGGCCAGCCGTCGGCCCGCCCCAGGAATTCATGCGACAGGCCCAGTCGCATGTTGGGCTGGCGCGCCAGGTCTGCCAGCGTATGCAGGCTGCCCGCACGGGTATCGGCAACCGCGATGGCATAGGTATTCTCGAATCCCAGCGGAATGGCCGCGCCCAGCCCCATCGGCGCCAGCCCGGCGTTGATCTGCGCCAGCGTGGCGCGGCCGGGCAGCTTCAGAACTTCGCTGGCCAGCGTGCCGGTGTAGTCGGGGTAAGCATCGATATTGCCGGCCTTGAGCGCCTCGAACACGATGGCCGTGTTGCCAAGGCCCTGCAGGTGCCGCGTGCCCACATGGGCCGCCGCGGCCTGCGACAGGATTTCGCCAAGGATGTACGACTCGGTGAACCGCTTGGAGCCAATGCGCAGGGTGTCGGGCTGGGCAGCGTGGACGGCGGCCGGGCCGAACAAACAGGCAAGCGAGAACCAGACGACGAGCAGCCGGGGCGTGGGGGACAAGCCGGAGTCTCCGGGTGAGTTGTCCCGACATCATAAAGCCATACGAGGGCCATACAAGCAATCCCGGCGTGCGCCCTTTTCCCCCAGGCAGCCCCAGGCAGCCCCGGGCGGTTACTTTGCTTCCGGGCTCACATGGACGGCCAGCCAGACCGTGGGCTGCGCCGCGTCGGTCCAGGCCACCCGATGGCGGCAATGGGCGGGCAGCTGCAGCCAGTCCCCGGCGCCGAGCCTGTGGCGGGTGCCATCGTCGATTTCCACGCTGGCGCTGCCGCTGATCACCAGCACCCACTCGTCGTCGGCGCTGTCGTACCAGAAGTCCGGCGGACTGGCCTGGCCGTTCGAGACGATCCGCTCGATCCGGACCCGGCCCGTGGCCTGCCACGACAGCAGGTCCGTAAAGACCTCGCCATCGGTATGGACCGGGATGTCGTGCAGCAGGTTGCCCTGGATGGCGCGCATGGCGATGGCCTTGTTCCGGTGCGTGCCGGTCAGTCGCCCGGGCCGCCGGGCGCGATGACCTCGCGCGTGCCGTTGCGGCCCATCGGCGACACCAGTCCGGCGGCTTCCATCTGTTCGATCAGGCGCGCCGCGCGGTTGTAGCCGATGCGCAGTTGCCGCTGCACGGCCGAGATCGACGCCCGGCGTGACGTCAGCACGAATTGCGCGGCCTCGTCGTAGAACGGGTCGGCCTCGCCATCGCCGCCGCCTTCGCCAAACAGATCGGCAGCGCCTTCGGGCACATCGCCGGCCAGGATGGCTTCGTCATAGTCCGGCTCGCCGAACTGCTTCCAGTGCTCCACCACGCGGTGCACTTCCTCGTCGGCCACGAAGGCGCCATGCACGCGCTGCGGATAGCCGGTGCCCGGCGGCAGGAACAGCATGTCGCCCTGCCCCAGCAGGCTCTCGGCGCCCATCTGGTCCAGGATGGTCCGCGAGTCGATCTTCGACGAGACCTGGAACGCCACGCGCGTCGGGATATTGGCCTTGATCAGGCCGGTGATCACGTCCACCGACGGCCGCTGCGTGGCCAGGATCAGGTGGATGCCCGCCGCGCGCGCCTTCTGCGCCAGCCGGGCGATCAGTTCCTCGATCTTCTTGCCCGCCACCATCATCAGGTCGGCCAGTTCGTCGATCACCACCACGATCAGCGGCAGCGTCGATAGCGGTTCCGGCGCGTCGGGGGTCAGCGAGAACGGATTCGGCACCTTCTGCCCGGCCGCTTCGGCCGCGCGGATTTTCTGGTTGTAGCCGGCCAGGTTGCGCACGCCCAGCGCCGACATCAGCCGGTAGCGTTTTTCCATCTCGCCCACGCACCAGTTCAGCGCGTGCGCGGCCTGCTTCATGTCGGTCACCACGGGCGCCAGCAGGTGCGGGATGCCCTCGTAGACCGACAATTCCAGCATCTTCGGGTCGATCATGATCAGGCGCACGTCTTCCGGCGTGGCCTTGTAGAGCATCGACAGGATCATGGCGTTCACCGCCACCGACTTGCCCGAACCCGTCGTGCCGGCCACCAGCAGGTGCGGCGCGCGCGCCAGGTCCGTCACCACGGGGTTGCCCGTGATGTCCTTGCCCATCGCCAGCACCAGCTTCGACGCATGGGCATCGAACGCGCTGCCGCTGACGATCTCGGACAGGCGGATCATCTGGCGCTTTGCATTGGGCAGTTCCAGCCCCATGCAGGTCTTGCCCGGAATCGTCTCGACCACGCGGATCGACGTCACGCCCAGCGCGCGCGCCAGGTCCTTCATCAGGCCCACCACCTGCGCGCCGCGCACGCCGACAGCCGGATCGACCTCGAAACGCGTGATGACCGGGCCGGCGCTGGCGCCCACCACCGACACCGGCACCTTGAACTCGGCCAGCCGCTGCGCGATCAGTTCCCCGGTCTGCTGCAGCCGTTCCTCGGAAATCTGTTCCGCGCTCTCGCCGGTTTCGGCGGCGGGTTCCAGCAGGTCGGTGCCGGGCAGCCGGTAGTCAACCGGCACGCGGGGGGCTGCAGGCACAGGAAGTGGCGCAGGCGCCACCGTGAGCGACGTCTGGGTCGTAACGGGCTGGGCCGGGGTAAGCGCCACCGTGTTGCCCACCACGGCCGGCAACACGATGCGCGGCTTTGGCGTGGGCTGGACGAAGGCGTTGGCATCCTCTACCGGCGCGGGCTCCGCCGCCGGCACGGTATCGGCCGGCTGCAACGCTTCCGTGACGTCGATGGGTGCCGTCACGACGGTGGCGACTTGCGGGTCGGCCGCCGCATCGAGGGCCGTATCCACTTCGGCCCCGGGGGCCGGTTCGGCCTCGGCCTCGGCTTCGGCTTCCGAGATCGACGCGGCAACGGCGGCGTCGATGGCTTCCGATGCCGTTTGCGCCGGGGCTGTTGGCGCCTGGGATTGCGGCGCGACGGGCTCGAGCCGCTCCGCAGCGACCGGCTCGGCTTCGGTTTCAACGGCCTGGTCGAACGCGACAGCCGCCTCGGCCGCCAACGGCTCGACAGCCGCCTGGATCGGCCCCGGGTCTGCCATCGCTTGCAGCGGCCCGGCCTCCGCCGGCACTTCGACGGCAGGCGCTTCGATTGGCTTGCCGGCCAGCGCGCGCAATTCGGCCAGCAGCGTCATCGCTTCATCGCGAAGGGACGCCAGCGTGACAGGTTCGCCCGCCTGCGCCGGTGCGACAGCCTCCGCCAAGTCGGTGGCCGCCGCGATCGTCGCGATATCGGCCACGATATCGGCCGCGCTATCAGGCGCGCTATCAGGCGCGCTATCGGCCACGATCTCGGTGGCGCGCGCGACGGGGGTATCGGTTTGCGCGGCCGCCTGCGTGTCGGCCACGGGCGGCGCTTCGGCGACGGCCACGTCCGATTCAGCCGGTGCCGCCACGGCCGCAGCGGGGCTTGCCGCCACCGCGGCCGGCTTTGCCATGGCCTCCGGCAGCGTCGTGATGGCCGAGCGCAGGCCGAGTTGCGGATTGCGGAACGGGCTGCTGACCACGGTGGCCTGTGGTGCGGTGGGTCTGGCGTCGGGCCGGGCTTGCGGTTGCGGCTTCGGTTGCGCTCTGGACTGAGGCGACGGCGGCGTGGGCACGTCGGGCCTCGGTGCCGCGCGGGCCGGTGCGGCCACCGGCTCGGCCTTCACGGCGCCTGGGGCGCCGGCCTGATGCAGCCAGATCTCGCCCGGCTGCGGGGGCGACTGGCGCGTGCGCGGCGGCGGTTGCCAGGCCGGCTGGCGGCGTGCGGATACGGCTTCGATACCCTTGTGACGCGGCGCCGGCCGGCTCTGACCGGGCATCGACGTCGTTTCCCAGCGATCGCCGGATTCGCGCGGCGCGGCCGGCGCGGGCGCGGCCTCGGTGCGCGTATCGGTGCGGAAGTCGGAGCGGAAATCCGTGCGTGATTCGTGGCGCGTGGGCGCCGCAGCCGGTGCCTCGTCGGCATCCACGCGCGGGCGGCGCAGCAGGAACAGGCTGCGCCAGGTTTCGCCGAACACCATCGGCGCGGCCAGGCCCAGCACGGCCAGCATCATCAGCAGCGCGCCGGTCCAGCCCAGCATGCCGGACACCGTGCCGGCCAGCGCATGGCCGACGGCACCCCCGGCGGTAGCGCCTTCACCCTCGCCGCCGGTCAACGCCTCCAGCGTTGCACTGGCGCCCAGCACCAGCACCGTACCCATCCATATACGCAGCGAGCCACGGCCGAACAGGCGGCGATCGCCGGCGAGCACGCGCCCCACCGTTCGCCAGACAAGCGGCAACAGCCAGAAGGTCGACAATCCGAACCAGCCCAGACCCATTTTTGATATGACACGTTCAAAACCACGGGCAGCGATTGTAGCGGGTCTGGCTGTGCGGGACTGGCCCGGCGCGGAAAAACTTACGACTTTGCCACGCCTTATTGACCCGGCGCCCCGATGCCCGCGCGGAACGGATACCTGGCGAAGATCTGCCCCACCACCTGCTCGATCATCAGCTGGCTGGTCTGGCGCTCCGGCTGGCTGGCATCGCCCTGGGCCACGCCTTCCCAGACGAGCTGATTCCGTCTGGCATCGACGAGGTCGATGTTCAGCGTGCCCTCGGTATAGGTGTAGGTATCGCTATAGAAGCCGTAGCCGGGCCACGGCGCGTAGAGCCCGCCCCGGTAGGCGTAATAGCCCATGTAGCCGGGCGGCGGCATCGGCGCCGGGCTGCTGACGATCTTCTGCTGGAACTGCATGTTGAAGTTGACCAGCAGGTCGGGCTGGCGCGGCGCATATTCATAGCCGCGCGCCGTCATCTCCTTGTACACCGCGTCCTTCAGATATTGCGTCGTCAGGCTTTCGTAGCCCTGCCGGTCCGTGCCCAGGCGCGGCAGGAAGGCAAAGGTGCGGTATTGGGAAAAGTCGGTGCTGTGGTTGTAGTCGGTACGGATGTCGGGGCCTGTGGCACAGCCTGCCAGCGCGGCGGCCAGCACCGTGCCAAGGGCGGCCGGTACGCGAGACATCATCAGGCCTGACATGGCAGTCTCCCTATTTCCGGGTTACCAGATCCCGCTGGCTAATTCCACTTGCCGTCGATACCGCCGACGCTGAACCGTCCGGCCCCGAGCAGGGCCACCGCCAGCGCCGCGGCCAGGTACATCGCCTGCAGTTCCAGCGCCCAGCCGCCGGTGGGCGCCATCTCGCCAAGCTGCTTCGCATGGACAAGGGCGAACGCGAAGAGCATGTTGACGGCCACGATCAGGCCGGCCAGGCGCGTCCAGAGCCCGATGATCAGCAGGATGGGGGCAATGATCTCGCCGATGTAGACGCCGTAGGCCAGCGCAGCGGGCAGGCCGGCCTGCGTCACCACCTGCGTGACAAAGCCAGGACCGGACATCAGCTTCGAAATGCCGTGCAACAGGATCAGCACGCCCAGCACGATACGGAGAATGGCTTTGCCCAGGTCTTGCGTTCCTTGCGTACGACTCATCGCGATGGCTCCTTGCGGTTTGATGCAGGCGCATGTGACCTGCACAACTACCTTAGATCGTGCCAGCGTGAAGGTAAAGGCGCAGCGCCAACGGGAAGCCGCCCGCCTGGGCTCAGTCCGCGTCCGCCTTTTGGGCACCGGATCGCGCGGGCGGCGGCGCGGTGGGCGGCGCCGCATGCATCGGCACGCCGGTCGCCGTCATCATGCCTACCTTACGCGCGTGTTCCGGCAGCACTTCGGCCAGGAAATCGAGAAAACGGCGCAGTGCCGGTGTAACGCCCTGCCGGGACGGAAACACCGCGTGCAGCACGCCCATCGGCAGGTCCCACTGGGGCAGCACCACTTCGAGGTCGCCGCGCTCGACATCGTCGCGGCAGTACATGCGCGGGAGCATGGCGACGCCCACGCCGGCGATGGCCGCCTCGCGCAGGATCGCGAACTCGTCGGACACCAGACGCGGGTCGTAGCCAATATGGACGGGCTCGCCCGCCTTGTCGAACAACGTCCAGACATGGCGCCCTTCGTGCGGTTTCTGTGCCACCCCGGGCATGCCTTCCAGCGCCTGCGGCGTGCGGGGGCGGCCAATGCTGTCCAGCAGCGCGGGGCTGGCCACCAGCTTCATGTCGCTCCTGCCAAAGGTGCGCACCGCCAGGCTGGAATCGTCCAGCACATTGCGCACGCGCAGGGCCAGGTCATAGCCCTCGCCGATCACGTCAACCCGGCGGTTCGTGGCATCGATCTCCAGCTGGACACCAGGATTGGCGCGCATGAAGTGGCCGATATTCGGCGCCAGCAAGATCTGGACGATGGCCACGGGACAACTGATCCGGAGATGACCTCCCGGCTGCTCGCGCGCCTGGTCGACCACTTCACGGGCCGCCTCGGCCGCCTGCAGCATGTCTCGGCAATGGGCGTAGTAGGACTCGCCAAGCGGCGTCACGCGCACCTGACGCGTGGTCCGGCGTAAAAGCTGGACGCCCAGATCCCGCTCCAGTTGGGCGATGCGCCGGGACAGGCGCGATTTAGGCACCCCCGTGGCGCGACTGGCTGCGGAAAAGCTGCCGTGCTGCACCACCTGGGCAAACAGCGACAAATCGTTGAGATCCTGCATGGCGGGCGCTCCGTTGCATCGATAGAACAATCATTTGCATTTTGCCTCACTACCGGCATCAATGGCCAGACTATATCTTTCAGCCATCCCAACCGAACTTAGTGGAGCCAGACAATGAACATCCTGCAGATCGATTCGAGCGTACTGGGCGACAACTCCGTCTCGCGCAACCTGACCGCCAGCATCGTGGCCGACCTCGTGGCCCAGAACCCCAGCGCCAAGGTGACCGTGCGCGACCTGGACCGCGAAGCGCCGGCCCACCTCGGCAACCACCTGCTGCCCGTGCTGGGCGGCCCGAAGGACGGCCTGAATGCCGCCCAGCAGGCCGAACTGGACATCACCGAGGCATACCTGGCCGAATTCCTGGCCGCCGACGTGCTCGTGATTGGCGCACCGCAATACAACTTCGGTATCCCGAGCCAGCTCAAGGCCTGGATTGACCGCATCGCGCAAGCCGGCCGTACGTTCCGCTACACCGAGAATGGTCCGGAAGGCCTGGCCAAGGGCAAGAAAGCCATCGTGGTGTCGTCGCGCGGCGGCGTGCGCCAGGACGGCGCGGCGCTGGACCTGCATGAAGTCACCGTCGACGTGGTGCTGCGCTTCCTGGGCATTACCGATATCTCGTTCGTCCGCGCCCACGGCCTGGCCATGGGTCCGGAAGCCCGCGAGGCTGGCCTCAGCACGGCCAAGACCGAAATCGCCGCCCTGAACGACGCACTGCGCGCCGCTGCCTGAACTGCCTGATTGTTTCCAGCCGATTGTCGACTGGAGCCGTCACCCGCCTCCGTGAAGTACCGGCGCTGATCCCCGTGGCGCCGGCTGCTGTCCGAGACAGGTATCCCCATCAGGGGGTACCTGTCTTTTTTTTTTGCATGTACGCCGCGTGCGGCCGCTGTAGGCATCGACCTACAGGGATCGCGGAAGTCACCCGGCTCGCCCCCCGGCGCAGATGGGTCTATGATGGTTCGACTGTCTGGACAACCTGCCAGCCAGCCCTGCATCCGCCGTCATCCGGGAGCCTGCATGACCGCCGCCGCCTCAGCCCTGCTGCCTGCCACCGCCAGTCATCCGCCGCACGAACCCGCCCTGCTGAGCCAGTATCGCCATGTGCGCGCCGCCACAGAGGCGCTGGTGGCTGACCTGTCCGATGCCGACGCCACAGTGCAATCGATGGACGACGCCAGCCCCGCCAAATGGCACCTGGCCCATACCACGTGGTTCTTCGAGGAGTTCGTGCTCGGCGCACGTATTCCCGACTACGAGCCGGTGGACCCGCAGTATCGCTACCTGTTCAATTCCTATTACGAAGCGGTCGGCGCGCGCCATCCCCGGCCACAGCGCGGGCTGCTGACCCGACCGTCGCTGGACGAGGTGCTGGCCTACCGCGAGGCCGTGGACGACAGCATGTTCACGCTGCTGATGTCGGCCCAGACCGACGACGAAGCCGCGCTGATCACGCTGGGCCTGCATCACGAGCAGCAGCACCAGGAACTGCTGCTGACCGACATCCTCCATCTGTTTGCCCAGAATCCGCTGCGCCCGGCGTACGCGCCCGCCTTGGCGGTGCCGGTAGTGGCCGATCCCCGCCCCGCGCCCGACTGGATCACGCTGCCCGGGGGCATCGTCACGGTGGGCCATGGCGACGACGACTTTGCGTTCGACTGTGAAACGCCGCGCCACCAGGTGCTGCTGCAGCCGTATGCGCTGTGCTCGCACCCCGTGAGCAACCGCCAGTGGTTCGAATTCATCGAGGACGGCGGCTACCAGACTGCCGGGCTGTGGTTGTCCGATGGCTGGCGCTGGGTCTGCGACAACCGCATCGAGGCGCCGCTGTACTGGGAAGACCGCGAGGGCACCTGGTGGCACATGACGCTGCGCGGCATGCAGCCGGTTGACCCGGAAAGCCCGGTCACGCACGTGAGCTTCTTCGAGGCCGATGCCTTCGCGCGCTGGGCCGAACGCCGCTTGCCGACCGAAGCCGAATGGGAACACGCGGCCCGCAACCTGCCCGCGACCGGCAATTTCATCGAAGGCCGCTCGCTGCGTCCGCTGCCGGACCGGCAGAACACATCGGGCGTGCTGCGGCAGATGTTCGGCGATGTCTGGGAATGGACGGCCAGCGCCTTCCTGCCCTACCCGGGTTTCCGGCCCAGCGCCGGCGCGGTGGGCGAATACAACGGCAAGTTCATGAGCAGCCAGATGGTGCTGCGCGGCGGGTCGTGCGTCACCCCCGAGTCGCACATCCGCGCCACCTATCGCAACTTCTTCTACCCGCACCAGCGTTGGCAGTTCACGGGGGTGCGGCTGGCGGACGATGTTTGAGGGCTGACGCCACTCGCTCAATGGCCTGCGTGGCCATGGGCGTCCGGCGGCGCGTCGTTCAACACGTAGCTCGTGCTGCGTCCGCCGCCAACCGCCTTGTGCAGCGCCCCGCGCGCCAGCAGATCGTTGATGTCGCGCAGCGCCGTATCGGCGGAGCATTTGGCAATGGCCGCCCACTTGCTGCTAGTGAGCTTGCCCTCGAAGCCGTCCAGCAGCCGGTTCAGCACCTTGACCTGCCGGGCGTTGAGCGCCTGCATGCCCCAATGACGCCAGAATCGTGCCTTGGCCAATACGTCGTCGAGCGTGGCGTGGGCCTGCTGCACGGCACGCAGCAACGTTTCGAAGAACCAGGCGAGCCACGGCGTGACATCCATCGAATCCTTCTGCGTCCGCTCGAGGATGTCGTAGTACGCATTGCGCTCACGCTGGATCTGCGCTGACAGGCTGTAGAACCGCTGCGAACTGCCATCGGCACGGGCCAGCATCAAGTCGCCAATGGCGCGCGCGATACGCCCATTGCCATCGTCGAACGGGTGCAGCGTCACAAACCAAAGATGGGCCAGGCCGGCCCGGACCAGCGGCGGTTCGACAGGCGGGCCATTGACCCAATCCAGGAATCGCGCGGTCTCCGTCGCCAGACGCCCGGCCGGCGGCGCCTCGAAATGGACGCGCTGCCGGTGCAGCGGTCCCGAGACCACTTGCATCGGGCCCGCCGCATCGTCGCGCCATTGGGCGACGTTGATCGAGGACAGGCCGGAGTAGCCGGTAGGGAAAAGCGCCGCGTGCCAGCCAAACAAACGCGCCTGGCTGACCGGAGTCCGACAGTTGGCCGTGGCATCGAGCACCAGTTCGACCACGCCCTCGACGTGGCGGTCTACCGGCGCCAGCGCGCCGATGTCGACGCCGAGTCTGCGCGCGATCGACGAGCGAACGGAATGCACGCTGAGATGCTCGCCCTCGATTTCACTCGTCTTGACCACGTCATCGGTCAGTGCGGCAAGACAGACCTGGTCGCGCAGGCCCATGCCGAGATCGGAGAGCCGTCCCAGCAGCAGCCCCTGCGCGTGGCTGACTTCAGCCATCGGCAACGCCAGCGCACCCACGTCATATCGCCACGTGGGCCAGTCGGGTGCCTGCCAGATGTAGGTGTATTCGCCGCGATTCATGCGGAGATTATGGTGGCTATTCTCCGCAAGGACAAGCTAATCACCGCAAAATCTGCGGCGATTAGTCCCAGCAATCACCGCAAGTGCTTTAATCGCTGCAATTTTTCCGCGGAACATTCACGATCTGCCGCCTTTCAGTCCGCTCCCCCTGAATATGAATGCACAGGGCCGGAACGGCCTTCGAGCATTGCGCTCCATCGTGGCCGTTAATTGCGTAAATTGGCCAAGCACACAGGATTCCCTTCACCCCTCCCGCAGCCTCCGCCAAAGCGTAGTGGCGCTGATGCCCAGCTGGGCGCAGGCGGCGGCCCGGTTGCCGCCGCACTCGGCCAGCACGCGGCGGATGTGTTCGGCCTGGCTTGCCCTGGCGACGCCGGCCAGCGATTGCGTCCCGGCAACACCCCCCGGCCCTGCTCCGCCCGACTCGGCCATGTCCGTGGCCGGCGGCTGCAGGACGGCCATGTCGTGCCCGGAAAACAGTTCCGGGACAGCCGCCTGCAGTTCACGCTGCAGCGCGGCCGGGGCCAGGTCCGTCCCGGCGACGAGCACGGCGATGCGTTCTGTCACGTTTTCGAGTTCGCGGATGTTGCCCGGCCAGATATAGCGGGCCAACCGCCCGCGCACTACGTCGGGCAACGGCTCCGGCGTGTCAATGCCCAGCCGTTCCTGGGCACGCCGGTACAGCAGCGCGGCCAGCGCCGGCAGGTCGGCCGCGCGCTCGCGCAGCGGCGGCATTTCGATCCGCAGGATATTGAGCCGGTAGTAAAGATCCTGGCGGAACGTCCCTTCGCGCACCAGCGCGGCCAGGTCCCGGTGGGTGGCGGCGATCACGCGGACGTTGACCGGCACGGCTTCCAGACCGCCGATCGGCAGCACCTGCTTTTCCTGCAGCACGCGCAGCAGCCGCGTTTGCAAGGCTGGCGGCATGTCGCCCACTTCGTCCAGGAACAGCGTGCCGTTGTGGGCCGATTCGAACAGGCCGGCCTTGCCGCCGCGCCGCGCGCCCGTAAACGCCCCTTCCTCGTAGCCGAACAGTTCGGATTCGAGCAGCGCCTCCGGAAATGCCGCGCAGTTGACGGCAACGAACGGAAACGCGCGGCGCGGGCTGGCATCGTGCATGCCCTGTGCCAGCACCTCCTTGCCGGTGCCGCTCTCCCCGCTGACCAGCACCGTCGAATCGACCACCGCGTAGCGTCGCGCCAGCGCCCGCAGGTCGCTCATGGCCGGGGAATCGCCGGCCAGGTCGTCGAGGCTGTAGCGCACGCCCGCCGCGCGGGCCCGCGTGCGCGAGCGCAGGTTGCGGTCGGCGCGATGGATTGCATTGGCGTCCTGGATCGTCAGCACCGCCCCCGAAGCGCCAGACTCGCCGACGATCGGAATGCGGTTGACCACCACCATCCGGTCGCCCAGCCGATGGATCGCCTCCAGCTCACGCGCGCCGCTCTGCATCACGCCATCGAGCGACAGGCCCGGTGCCAGCGTGGACAGCTTGCGCCCCACGGCCGCGCCTGCCGGCGTGCCCAGGAATCGCTCCATCGCCGGATTGAACGCCTGCACGCGCCCTTCGGCGTCCACGGCCGCCACGCCTTCGTTCAGGTGCGCCAGGATGGCATTGACGTAATCGCGCCGCGTGGATTCGATACGCCGCAGCCGCGCGGCCTCGATCGCATCCTCCAGCGCCAGCCGCACGGCGTTGCCGGAATACAGGAACACGCCCATCAGCCCGTACTTGTCGGCCAGGTCGGTCACCATGCCGGGCCCCACCACCACGCGGATGCCTTCTTCCTTCAGCGCCCGCACGCGCGCCGTGGCATCGTCTTCGGTCAGGTAGGTATAGCGGGGAATATCGAGCCCGAATGCACCCACGAAGTCGTCCACTTCGGCATACGTGGACGCATGCGTGACCAGGGCCACCTTGGGCGAAATGCGTCGCGCCGTGGCCAGCGCGCTCATGACGTCGAAGCCGGTGACCTTGACCAGCACCACGGGCACGTCCACGTGCTGGCGCAGGTAGGCGCCGTTGGAGCCCCCGGCCACCACCACGTCGACACGGTTCTCGCGCGCCTCGCGGTTGATGGCGCTGGCCGCCGACTCGAACGCCCGCCCGACGATGCGGAATTCCGCGCGGGCGGCGTACGCCGGAATCAGGTCGGCGAAGGCGCGCGACAGGCGGCTGATCCCCATCGCCCAGATGCGCGGACGGGCACCGGCAACGGCCGGGGAAGCCGGGTTCAGCGGGATCGGGGCAGGCAGGGACGACATGGCGGCAGGCCTCAAGAGATCGGTCTGGCGATTGTGCGCGCCATCCCGACCTATTTCAACTTTGAAATCCAAAGATTGCATGCCTGCAATGCATTGCCGCGTCATTGTGACGCAGGCAGCCTTTCATGTTCGCGATAACCGGGCGCCGACATCACCTAAGCCACTGACGCATAAGGGTTTCTGCCTATCGGAATGCCGCCCGGGCGACGCCGGGCTCGCGTTTCAGCAGGCTGGCACACCCCTTGCGCTAAAGAGCCGCCCTGCCTCCGAAGCAGGATTGAACCAACCCAGAGATCCAAGCCATGACTTTTTCCGCCAACGAACTTGCCCGCTCCGCGGGTGCCCGCTTCCGCCAGGCCCTGATCGACGAGACCCCGCTGCAGATTCCGGGCACGATCAACGCCAACCATGCGCTGCTGGCCAAGCGCGCCGGGTATCGCGCGATCTACCTGTCGGGCGGCGGCGTGGCCGCGGGCTCGCTGGGCCTGCCGGACCTGGGCATCTCCAATCTCGATGATGTGCTGACCGACATCCGCCGCATCACCGATGTCTGCGACACGCCGCTGCTGGTGGATGTTGACACCGGCTTCGGCTCGTCGGCCTTCAACGTGGCGCGCACCACGCGGTCGCTGATCAAGTTTGGCGCCGCGGCCATGCATATCGAAGACCAGGTCGGCGCGAAACGCTGCGGCCATCGCCCGAACAAGGAGATCGTCGGCAAGGACGAAATGGTGGACCGCATCAAGGCCGCCGTGGATGCCCGTACCGATGAGAACTTCGTCATCATGGCCCGCACCGACGCGCTGGCCGTCGAAGGCCTGGACGCCGCCATCGAGCGCGCCGTGGCCTGCGCCGAAGCCGGCGCCGACGCCATCTTCCCGGAAGCCATGACCGACCTGGCGATGTACGCCAGATTCGTGGACGCCGTGAAGGTGCCCGTGCTGGCCAACCTGACCGAATTCGGCGCCACCCCGTATTTCACGCTCGACGATCTGCGCGGCGTGGGCGTGGCCATGGCGCTTTACCCGCTGTCGGCGTTCCGCGCCGCCAACAAGGCCGCCGAAAACGTCTTCGCGGCCATCCGCCGCGACGGCACGCAGAAGAACGTCGTGGACACCATGCAAACGCGCGCCGAACTCTACGAGCGGATCGACTACCATGCCTACGAGCAGAAGCTCGACGCACTGTTCGCGCAAGGCAAGGCCCGGTAACGCCCCCGCACACGTACGCGTTATGCTTTTCGATGCGGTCTGTTGCGCTGCAATAGGACACCCCACCATGACCGCACGCACCCCAAACACTCGAAATCGAATCAAGGAGACCCAGATGTCCGAAGCCCAACCGCTGGCCACGCCGAAGCCCAAGAAATCCGTTGCCCTGTCGGGCGTTGCCGCCGGCAACACCGCCCTGTGCACCGTTGGCCGTAGCGGGAACGATCTCCACTACCGCGGCTACGACATCCTCGACATCGCCGATACGTGCGAATTCGAGGAAATCGCCCACCTGCTGGTGCACGGCAAGCTGCCGAACAAGGCCGAACTGGCCGCCTACAAGACCAAGCTGAAGGCCCTGCGCGGCCTGCCCGCCAACGTGAAGGCCGCCCTGGAATGGGTGCCGGCCAGCGCCCACCCGATGGACGTGATGCGCACCGGCGTGTCGGTGCTGGGCACCGTGCTGCCGGAAAAGGACGACCACAACACGCCGGGTGCACGCGACATCGCCGACCGCCTGATGGCCAGCCTGGGGTCGATGCTGCTGTACTGGTACCACTACAGCCACAACGGCCGCCGCATCGAGGTGGAAACCGACGACGAATCGATTGCCGCGCACTTCCTGCACCTGCTGCACGGCGAGCCCCCGAGCAAGCTGTGGGAGCGCGCGATGCAGACGTCGCTGATCCTGTACGCGGAGCACGAGTTCAACGCCTCGACGTTTGCCTGCCGCGTGGTGGCCGGCACCGGCTCCGACATGTATTCGGCCATCTGCGGCGGCATCGGCGCGCTGCGCGGCCCGAAGCACGGCGGTGCCAACGAAGTGGCGTTCGAGATCCAGAAACGCTACGACACCCCGGACGAGGCCGAGGCCGACATCCGCCGCCGCGTGGAAAACAAGGAAGTGGTGATCGGTTTCGGCCACCCGGTGTACACGATCGCCGACCCGCGCAACGTCGTGATCAAGGAAGTGGCGCGCAAGCTGTCGAAGGACGCCGGTTCGATGAAGATGTTCAACATCGCCGAGCGCCTGGAAACGGTCATGGCCGACGCCAAGAAGATGTTCCCGAACCTGGACTGGTTCAGCGCCGTGAGCTACCACATGATGGGCGTGCCCACCGCGATGTTCACCCCGCTGTTCGTGATCGCCCGGACGTCGGGCTGGGCCGCGCACGTGATCGAGCAACGGATCGACAACAAGATCATCCGTCCGACGGCCAACTACACCGGCCCGGAAGACCTGAAGTTCGTGCCGATCGAAAAGCGCGCCTGATCCATTGCAACAACAAAAGTGCCGTCACCCGGCCCGGCCACCCGCCGGGCGGTGGCAGGCACGCACAGTCCTCACGTCGCCATGAACACTGCCTACCGCAAGCCGCTGCCCGGGACCCGTCTCGATTATTTCGACGCCCGCGCTGCCGTCAATGACATCTCCCCGGGCGCCTGGGACAAACTGCCGTACACGTCGCGCGTGCTGGCCGAAAACCTGGTGCGCCGCTGCGACCCCGCCACGCTGAACGATTCGCTCAGGCAGCTTGTCGAGCGCAAGCGTGACCTCGATTTCCCGTGGTTCCCGGCCCGCGTGGTCTGCCACGACATCCTGGGCCAGACCGCGCTGGTGGACCTGGCCGGCCTGCGCGATGCCATCGCCGACCAGGGCGGCGACCCGGCCAAGGTCAACCCGGTGGTGCCGGTGCAGCTGATCGTCGATCACTCGCTGGCCGTGGAATGTGGCGGCTTTGATCCCGACGCGTTCGCCAAGAACCGCGCCATCGAGGATCGCCGCAACGAAGACCGTTTCGATTTCATCAACTGGACCAAGAAGGCGTTCCGTAACGTCGACGTGATCCCGCCGGGCAACGGCATCATGCACCAGATCAATCTGGAAAAGATGTCGCCCGTGATCCATGCCGACCACGGCGTGGCCTATCCCGATACCTGCGTGGGCACCGACAGCCACACGCCGCACGTTGACGCGCTGGGCGTGATCGCCATCGGCGTGGGCGGCCTGGAGGCCGAGAACGTGATGCTGGGCCGCGCGTCGTGGATGCGCCTGCCCGACATCGTCGGCGTGGAACTGAGCGGCCGCCGCCAGCCCGGCATCACCGCCACCGACATCGTGCTGGCGCTGACCGAATTCCTGCGCAAGGAAAAGGTTGTCGGCGCCTATCTGGAATTCCGTGGCGAGGGTGCGTCGAGCCTGACGCTCGGGGACCGCGCCACGATCTCGAACATGGCGCCCGAATACGGCGCCACCGCCGCGATGTTCTTCATCGACGGGCAGACCACCGAATACCTGCGCCTGACCGGCCGCGACGAAGCCCAGGTGCAGCTGGTGGAAACGTACGCCAAAACCACCGGCCTGTGGGCCGATGCGCTGAAGACGGCCGAATACGAGCGCGTTCTGCATTTCGACCTGTCCACCGTGGTCCGCAACATGGCCGGCCCGTCGAACCCGCACAAGCGCCTGCCGACGTCCGACCTGGCCGCGCGTGGCATTGCCGGCAAGTGGGAGGAAATACCGGGCCAGATGCCCGACGGCGCGGTCATCATCGCCGCCATCACGAGCTGCACCAACACCAGCAACCCGCGCAACGTGATTGCCGCCGCGCTGCTGGCCCGCAACGCCAACGCGCGCGGCCTGACGCGCAAGCCGTGGGTCAAGTCGTCGCTGGCGCCCGGCTCGAAGGCGGTGGAACTGTACCTGCAGGAAGCCAACCTGCTGCCCGACCTGGAAAAGCTCGGCTTCGGCATCGTGGCGTTTGCCTGCACGACCTGCAATGGCATGTCGGGCGCGCTCGACCCGAAGATCCAGCAGGAGATCATCGACCGGGACCTGTACGCCACGGCCGTGCTGTCCGGCAACCGCAACTTCGACGGCCGTATCCACCCGTACGCCAGGCAGGCGTTCCTGGCGTCGCCCCCGCTGGTCGTGGCCTACGCCATCGCCGGCACGATCCGCTTCGATATCGAGCAGGACGCCCTGGGCACCGACGCAAGCGGCAAGCCGGTCTACCTGAAGGACATCTGGCCGAGCGACGAGGAAATCGACGCGATCGTGAAGCAGAGCGTGAAGCCCGAGCAGTTCCGCAAGGTCTACGAGCCGATGTTCGCGCTGCACGCCGAGAACGACACGTCGATCGATCCGCTGTACGACTGGCGGCCGCAAAGCACGTACATCCGCCGCCCGCCGTACTGGGAAGGCGCGCTGGCCGGCGAGCGCACGCTGCGCGGCATGCGCGCGCTGGCGGTGCTGGGCGACAACATCACCACCGACCACCTGTCGCCGTCCAACGCCATCCTGCGCAACAGCGCGGCCGGCGAGTACCTGGCAAAGATGGGCCTGCCGGAAGAAGACTTCAACTCGTACGCCACACACCGCGGCGACCACCTGACCGCCCAGCGCGCCACGTTCGCCAACCCGACGCTGATCAACGAGATGGCCGTGGTCGATGGCGCGGTCAAGAAGGGGTCGCTGGCCCGCATCGAGCCCGAAGGCAAGGTCGTGCGCATGTGGGAAGCCATCGAGACCTATATGGATCGCAAGCAGCCGCTGATCGTGGTGGCCGGGGCCGACTATGGCCAGGGCTCGTCGCGCGACTGGGCTGCCAAGGGCGTGCGGCTGGCCGGCGTGGAGGCCATCGTGGCCGAAGGCTTCGAACGCATCCACCGTACCAACCTGATCGGCATGGGCGTGCTGCCGGTGGAATTCCTGCCGGGCACCAACCGCCTGACGCTGGGGATCGACGGCACCGAGACGTTCGACGTGGTTGGCGCACGCCGCCCGCGCGCCGAGCTGACGCTGGTGATCCATCGCAGGAACGGCGAAACGGTGGAAGTGCCCGTGCTGTGCCGGCTGGACAGCGACGAGGAAGTGTCGATCTATGAAGCCGGCGGCGTGCTGCAGCGATTTGCCCAGGATTTCCTGGAATCGTCGCGCGCCGCAGCCTGATCGGTATTAGGAAAACTACGATGGCTCACGTACCTCAAATCAGGATTCCCGCCACGTACCTGCGTGGCGGCACCAGCAAGGGTGTGTTTTTCCGGCTGCAGGACCTGCCCGAATCGGCGCAGAAGCCCGGCGAAGCGCGGGACCGCCTGCTGATGCGCGTGATCGGCAGCCCCGATCCGTACGGCAAGCAGATCGACGGCATGGGCGCCGCCACGTCGAGCACCAGCAAGACAGTGATCATCGCAAGGAGTTCGCGTCCGGACCACGACGTGGACTACCTGTTCGGCCAGGTGTCGATCGACCAGCCGTTCGTGGACTGGAGCGGCAACTGCGGCAACCTGTCGGCGGCCGTGGGGCCGTTCGCGGTCAGCAACGGATTTATCGAGGCATCGCGGATTCCTGAAAATGGAACCGTGACCGTGAGGATCTGGCAGGCCAATATCGGCAAGACGATCATCGCGCACGTGCCGATCACCAACGGCGCGGTGCAGGAAACCGGCGATTTCGAGCTCGATGGCGTGACCTTCCCGGCCGCCGAAGTCCAGCTCGAATTCATGGACCCGGCCGCCGAGGAAGGCGACGACGGCGGCGGTGCGATGTTTCCGACCGGCAACCTGATCGACGACCTCGAAGTGCCCGGCGTGGGCACGCTCCGGGCCACGATGATCAACGCCGGCATCCCGACGATCTTCGTCGAGGCGGAAGCCATCGGCTACACCGGCACCGAGTTGCAGGACGCCATCAACGGCGACCCGAAGGCGCTGGAGATGTTCGAGACGATCCGGGCCTACGGCGCCAGGCGCATGGGCCTGATCCAGGATATCGACGAAGCGAAGAAGCGCCAGCACACGCCCAAGGTGGCGTTCGTGGCCCGGCCGGCCACCTATACCGCGTCGAGCGGCAAGACGGTGGAAGCCGGCAGCGTGGACCTGCTGGTGCGCGCGCTGTCGATGGGCAAGCTGCACCACGCGATGATGGGCACCGCGGCCGTGGCGATCGGCACGGCGGCTGCCGTGCCGGGCACGCTGGTGAACCTGGCGGCCGGCGGCGGCGAGCGCGAGGCCGTGCGCTTCGGCCATCCGTCGGGCACGCTGCGTGTGGGCGCGCAGGCCGCGCTGGTGGACGGCCAGTGGACCGTGCAGAAGGCCATCATGAGCCGCAGCGCACGCGTGCTGATGGAAGGCTGGGTGCGCGTGCCGGGAGACGCGTTCTAGCCGATTCCTTGTTCCATGCGATAGGTCTGACGTAGCGCTCGGACTTTTCTGAAATTGTCGTCACCGGGCGGCATTCTTCGTGGCCGAAGAATGCCGCTTTGTCTTATCCAGCATACGTTTTGCGCGGGTGCAAGGATTCTGTTGAAGTTGTCGACGCAACGCCGTGGCGTGGTTATAGTTCTGGCTCCGTTCGCGAACCATTGCGGCTTGCGGCGGTTCAACGAACCAATCAAAAGCGGCCCCTGCTGTTTCCACAAGAATCACGCACCAGGCCGGGAAAGAGGAGAATCATGCAACGACCTGCCAAGCTCACCACCCTTGCCACCCTGCTGCTGTCCGCCGCGCTGCTGACCGGCACCGCGCATGCGCAACTGGCCCCGTCGGCCAGCGCCTCCGCGCCCGCCGGCACCACGGCCGAAGCGCGCAAGGCCAACATCGTCATCATCGGCACCGGCGGCACCATCGCCGGCGCGGGTGCATCGGCCACCAACACCGCGGCGTACCAGTCCGCCGTGGTGCCCGTGGACAAGATCATTGCCTCGGTACCCGAAATCTCGAAGGTCGCCAACGTCAAGGGCGAGCAGATTTTCCAGATCGGCTCCGAGAGCTTCAACAACGAACGCCTGCTGAAGCTGGGCAAGCGCGTGTCGGAACTGCTCAAGCAGCCTGACGTGGACGGCATCGTCATCACGCACGGCACCGACACGATCGAGGAAACCGCGTACTTCCTGAACCTGACGCTCAAGAGCGACAAGCCCGTGGTGGTGGTTGGCTCGATGCGTCCGGGCACGGCGCTGGGCGCCGACGGCGCGCTGAACCTCTACGATGCCGTCCTGGTGGCCTCGAGCCCGGCCTCCAAGGGCAAGGGCGCGCTGGTGGTGCTCAACGACGAGATCCACACCGGCCGCGACGTGACCAAGACCAACACGTTCAAGACCGAGACGTTCCGCTCGCCGTTCGGCCCGCTGGGCTACGTGGTGGAAGGCCGCACGCTGTACTACCGCACGCTGGCCCGCCCGCACACGCTGCAGACCGAGTTCGATATCGACAAGATCGACAAGCTGCCCGAAGTGGCCGTGGTCTACGCCTACGGCAACGTGAATCCGGCCAGCATCGACGCGGCCGTCAAGAACGGCGCCAAGGCCATCGTCTATGCCGCGACCGGCAACGGCAGCGTGGGCGACTACATGGTGGAGCCGCTCAAGGCCGCGCAGGCCAAGGGCGTGCAGGTGGTGCGGGCCTCGCGCACCGGCAGCGGCATCGTCGTGCGCAACGCCGAGCAGCCGGACGACAAGTACAACTGGATCGTCACCGACGACCAGCTGCCGCAGAAGGCGCGCATCCTGATGGCGCTGGCCCTGACCAAGACCAACGACCCGAAGGCCCTGCAGCAGATCTTCTGGAAGTACTGATCGCCGGCTCGGTTGACCGGCAAGGCCCCGGCCCCGCCGGGGCCGCCTGATTCCCTACAGCAGTGCCGTGCTCATCAGCGCCTTGGCGGCGAGCACGGCTTCTGCCTCGCTCTCGGCAAACACCGACACCTCGGTCACCACCTGGCGCTTGCCCCGGCGTACCACGTCCGCCACGGCACGCAGCGTCGCAGACTTTGCCGGCGCCAGATACTGGATCGACAGCGATCCGGTCGCCCCGCCCTTCACGACCTCCAGATCCACGGCAGTAAACGCCGCCGCTGCGCCGGCCACATCGATCAGCGTGGCGATGACGCCGCCGTGGACCATGTCGCCCACCGTAATGTTTTGCATGCTGAATGGCAGCAGCAGCTCCACATGATCGGGCGCCACCACATCGAACCGAATCCCGAGCGCGCGCGCCACGGGCGATCCGCCCAGCACCGATTCGAGCATGGCGGCATTGCGGGGTTCGACTGACTTTGCGGACATGGACGGCCTCCCTGGCATCAACTGGACTGGAATCATGACCCGTCAAGGGTAGATGGCCGTCAAGCGGTCCACAATGACTTCGGGGGTAATTCCCAAGTGCCGAAAGCGCCGGGGCCGGGCGTTTATAATGTGCGGCCAGCCGCTATACGGCCTTTTTCCGCAGCGCCCCGCTTCATGTCCGCCAATACGCCCGATCCGCTCCCTTCGCCCGCCACCTCCGACCAGGACGAGGCCCAGACGCGCCTGAGCGACCGCCCGGACAGCCCCTGCATCGGCATCTGCTCGACCCTGTTCGACGAGGTATGCCAAGGCTGCGGCCGCACCGCCGCCGAAGTCAGCAACTGGGTGTTCTATAGCGAAGAGGAAAAGCAGGGGATCTGGGAGCGGATCACGCGCGAAGCCACGGCATGGCGATTCCGCCAGGAATAACGCCCCGGCGTCTCAGCCTCCGGCCAGGCGCCTTTCCATATCCTCGACTGCGTGGTTCGCCACGCGCTGGCGGGCCAGCTTTCGCCAGCTTTCTGCCAGGACTGGCAGTTCCGCCATCTCGGCCAGCGCGGCGATATTGAGCCGGTCGACGTAGAGCACGTGCAGCAGCCGTTGCAGGCTCCAGTCCGGACAGGGCCGCGCCACCAGCACCAGGCGATCGCCGGCGGCCAGATCGCCCTCCTCGATCACGCGGTAATACCAGCCCGTACGGCCGCTGCCCTGCACGGCGCGCGACATGCCTGCAAACCCGAAGCGATGATTGAGCTTCCAGCAAGGCTGGCGGGCCTGCGACACCTCCACCAGTGCCGTGCCCAGCCGGAAGCGGTCGCCGATGCAGACATCGGCCTCCGTCAAACCCGTTGTACTCAGATTTTCGCCAAATGCGCCGGCGCGTTCGAGTACGTCGATGTTGCCACCGTGCCCGGCCAGTTCGCCGCGCCAGCCAGCATAGTGGTCGCGCGGATAGTGGTGGATCGCCTTTTCCGGCCCGCCATGGTGTTTCGGATCGCCCTGTTCGTCGACGTCCAGCCCGATGGTGGTCACACGTACCGGCCCGTCGATTGCCGTCTTGTCGATGCCGCTGGGCACGCCTTTGGGCCCGAACGGCCGGACGCGGCCTGCCAGCAGCGCATCGATGCGGACGTCGAGCCGCACGTCGATATCGTGGGAGCTCCCTCTGCTCACAGCCCCGCTTCCTCCATCCACCGCGCAAACATCAGTTCGCCGGCGCTGGCCACCGTGGCACCAATCTCGGCCGTACGGCGGCGGATCGTGCGCGGATCGATGCCGGCCCTGGCCAGTTCAACGGTATGGCCGATCAGCCAGGTCTCGATGTCGCCGGGTTTCACCTCGGGGTGGAACTGCAGCGCCAGCACATGCTTGCCGATGGCGTAGGCCTGGTTCGGCGTGGCCGCCGTCGATGCCAGCAGTTCGGCGCCTTCCGGCAGGTCGAAGGTGTCGCCGTGCCAGTGCAGGACTTCCCAGTCGGCATTGGCCAGCACCGCCAGCGGCGAACGGCGCCCGGCGTCGGTCGGCTGGATCTGGCCCCAGCCGATTTCGCGCGTGCCCGGATAGACGCGCGCGCCCGATGCGGCGGCAATCAGCTGCGCGCCCAGGCAGGCGCCGATGATCGGCAGTTCGTCTGCCAGGCGCTGGCGGATCACGCCGATCTCGGCCTCCAGCCATGGGTAGGCTTCAGTCTCGTAAACGCCGATCGGGCCCCCAAGCACAACCAGCAGATCGGCCGGGTCCGTCTGCACCAGCGTCAGGTCGTCCACGCCCGCCTGGTAGATACGGATGTCATGGCCGCGGTCGCGCGCCACATCGGCAATCACGCCCGCATGCTCGAAAGCAACGTGCTGGATGACATCGGTACGCAACTGGCGCCTGGGTTCGCTCATCGACTGACACTCCTGCTGGAAAATGTGGCTCGGACTTGAATGCGGCCCCATACGATACCGCACCGCATCATCGCTTGTCTTTCACAGGTTGCAACACGAGTGTGTCGAAGCTGTCACCAGCCGGGTTGCGCCGGTGCCCGCCAATCGTGATGAACTGCACCGCCGCCCATTTATCGGTCCAGTCTCGATAGTGCGGCGACAGCGCATTGCCCGATTGCCCGGTCGATGACATGAACCGCGAGTCGGACAGGTCAGCGAGATCGTAGATCGCGCGCAGGCTGGCCGCATGGGTATTCTCGAACGGCGCCGCTTCGTCGCGCAGGTTGTGCCGACCCACATCCACGGTATAGGTGTCGCCGCCGGTGCGGACGCGGATATTGAACAGGTTGGCCAGGTATGGCACCTTGCCGAACGGCTTGTGCTCCGAGCGCGCCGCATGGGCCTTGCCCCAGCGCCATTTGGCGGGGTCGTCGCCATAACGCTGATCCAGGTCGGCAATGGCGCGTTGCCAGGCCAGGCCAATGGTGACCGCGCACGTCTCGCGCGCCGTGGTGCGCGAGTTGTCGCACCAGAATGCGCCGAGACCCTTGGGATCGCGCATGGCATTGAGCATCGGCAACTGTACGTTGCGCTGGTCCCAGAGGCTGTTGAACATCGGATCGCCGACCTTGTCCTCGAACAGCAGGCGCGACAGTTCGCGCAGCCAGGCCGTCACCACCAGCGGCTCGGCGCGATCGGCGGCCATCGTGCCATCCCACTTGCGCAACGCATCGAACAGCTGGCGCTCGCGTTCCGGACGGGCGGCATCGCTGGCCACGGGTGCGGCCAGCAGCAGCGGCAAGGCGTCGCGCACGGCCAGCGACACCACGTCCTTCTGGATCGTGCCGAAGGTCTCCGGCGTATGGTGCGGCTCGGCGTCCAGCAGGGTCTGGATGCGCTGGGCGCGGTACGGCACGCTCCATTCGCTGGTGATGTAGAACGGATAGTCGTTGTCGACGATCTTCTGGTTGGCCGTCACGATCGTCCCCGACGGCGGATTGAAGCGCCGCGGCAACTGGTCGAACGGAATGAAGCCTTGCCAGTCGTAGCGCGCGTCCCAGCCCGGCGCGGGCGCCAGCCCCCTCAGGTCGTTGTCGGCCCGGCGGATCGGCACCAGTCCCGGCGCGATATAGCCGATATTGCCGTCCACATCGGCGTACACGATGTTCTGCTGCGGCGAATGGAACTCACGCAACGCAGCGACAAAGCTCTTCCAGTCGGTGGCCATGCCCATCTTCAGGCTGGCCTGGAAGGTGCGGTCGTCCGGCCGCAGCGCCGTCCACTGGAACGACACCACATACTGCGCGCCCAGCGGCCTGGCCGCCGCGCTGATCGGCTCGGCCACGTCCGACATCACCGGGCCATGTCGCGTTGTCCGGACATTGAGTGTCAGGTCGGGCTGCCCCTTGATGCGGATGACCTCCTGGCGCGTCTCGAACTCGGCCCAGCCATCGGGCGTCTGGTAGCGATTCGGGTTCGCCGGGTCGATCCGCTCGATATACAGGTCCTGCACATCGGGCGCGGTATTGGTGAACCCCCAGGCGATACGTCGGTTATGGCCCAGCACGACAAGCGGCGCGCCAGGCAGCGTGGCGCCGGTCAGATCCATCCCCGGGGCCTGCAGGTGCGCGAAGTACCAGAGCCCGGGCGCTTGCAGCCCCAGGTGCGGATCGTTCGCCAGCAACGGCTTGCCGCTGCGCGTGTGCGCACCGGACACCACCCAGTTGTTCGATCCCATGCCATCGACATAGCCGGCCGGCGCGCGCTCTGACAGCTGCGCCATGGCCGTGGCCACGGGCGCCAGCTTGCGATAGAAGCTGGCGTAGTCCATCGTCCGCAGCGGCTTGTCACCGGGGTACGGCGCCAGGATCTCGGCGATACGCGACGTGGGAAGTTGCTGGGCCAGGCCCATGCGCAGCACCTCCTGCCGCCAGTTGCCGCCGAGGTCCCAGGCCATCATGGTCTGCCAGCCCAGCGTGTCGGCCGGCTCCCAGTGCTCGGGCTTCGTACCGAGAATCAGGAACTCGGGTGGCAGCGCCGCCTTGCGGGTATCGATATAGGCATTGACGCCATCGGCATAGGCCTGCAGCACCGCGCGTGTTTCCGGCGAGGTCTGGGCCAGCACGGCTTCGGCGTTGCGGCGCACGCCCATGGTGCGCAGGAAGCGGTCGGTATCGAGCGCGCTCGGGCCCAGGATCTCGGCCAGCCGGCCGGCCACGATGCGCTTGTTCATCTGCATCTGCCAGAGCCGGTCCTGCGCATGGACGTAGCCCAGGGCGTAGTAGGCGTCCAGCGCGTTGGCGGCCTGGATATGGGGCACGGCGTTGCGGTCGCGCACCACCACCACGCGGTCGCGCAGTGCGGGCAGGTGCATCGTGCCGGCGGTATCGGGCTGCGAGGCCTGGCGATACCAGATATAGCCGCCGATGGCGCCCGTCAGCCCGATCAGCAGCACGCCCGCCAGTATCCAGCCCACCCGTTTAAACCAGCGCATTCGACGTATCTCCCCGTGGAAAGACGCAAGCATCGCAGATTTCCGCGCAGACAAGAATGCCCGGGCTGGCCGGGCATTGCAGTGGCGTCGTTCGAAGCCCCGTCAGGCGGGCTTCTTCAGTTGCAGCGATTTGTATTCGAGGAATTCCTCCAGCCCGAACTTGCCGCCTTCGCGGCCATTGCCCGACTGCTTGAAGCCCCCGAACGGCGCGTTCATATTGAACGGGCCGCCGTTGATATCCACCTGGCCGGTACGGATGCGGCGTGCCACCTTGATCGCCCGCGCCTCGTCGCCGGACCAGACACCGCCGCCCAGCCCATAGACGCTGTCGTTGGCGATGCGGATCGCATCTTCCTCGGTGTCATAGCAGATCACCGACAGCACCGGCCCGAAAATCTCTTCCTGGGCAACGGTCGCCTTCGGATCGACATTGCCCAGCACGGTGGGCTTGACGAAGAAGCCGCGCTCGAAGCCGGCCGGGGTTTCGGGGCCGCCCGCCACCAGTTCGGCGCCCTCTTCCAGGCCGCGACGGATATAGCCGGTTACGCGTTCCTTCTGCACCGCGGAAATCAGCGGTCCCAGGCGCGTGGTATCGGCCAGCGGGTCGCCCACGGTAAAGCCTTCCACCACCTTGGCGGCGATGGCCTTGACCTCGTCATAGCGACTGCGCGGCACGAGCATGCGGGTATGCGCCGAGCAGGTCTGGCCCGAATTCAGGAAGCAGGCGCTGATGGTGCCCTTGACGGCCGCCGGCAGGTCCGCGTCGTCCAGGATCACCGATGCCGACTTGCCGCCCAGTTCCAGCGCCACGCGCTTGACCGTGTGCGCGGCCAGCTCGGACACCCGCTTGCCGGCCCGGGTGGAACCGGTAAACGACACCATGTCCACCTCCGGATGGCTCGCCAGCACCTCGCCCACCACCGGCCCGTAGCCGGTCACCAGGTTGAACACGCCCGGCGGCAGACCGGCCGCCTCGATCACCTCGGCCAGCACGAAGGCATTGAGCGGTGCCACTTCCGACGGCTTGAGCACCACGGTGCAGCCCGCCGCCAGCGCCGGGGCCACCTTCAGGGTGATCTGGTTCAATGGGTAGTTCCACGGGGTAATGGCCGCGACCACGCCCACGGGCTCGCGCACCACCAGCGAATTGCCCACCTGCTCCTCGAAGGTAAAGCCTTCCAGCAGCGTGGCGGCCTGGCCCCAGTTGTAGACCGGGCCACCCACCTGGATGGCGCGCGCCAGCTTGATCGGCATGCCCACTTCGCCCGCGATCAGCTGCGCCAGTTCCTCGGTGCGGTCTTTCAGGCCTTCGGCAATCTTGCGGATATAGCGCGCACGCTCGGCCGGCGGCGTGGCGGCCCAGCCATCGAATGCGGCCCGGGCGGCCGCGATGGCGTCCTCGGCGTCACGCGCGTGTCCCTCGGGGATCTTGCCCATCACCGCCTCGGTGGCGGAATGGATCACTTCAATGCTGCCAGTGCCGTGGGGTGCCACCCACTTGCCGTTGATAAACAGTTTGTCTCGTTGTTGCATGGCCACAGCCCTCATCAGGTGGATCGGCAATTGCAAAATTTTTGTTACTTTTATGGAGCACCACATTGTAGGCCGGTTTGCGGATTCGGATTTTTATCGACGCGGGCTGGTCCGGACAACAAGATGGCGATAATCGGCCGCGCAGACACTTGATCCGAGGGCTCTCGCCGCGGGCGGCCGATCCAAAACAAAAGGAGCGAGACATGGTCGACCCGATCTATCAGAAGACGGAGGCTGGTCAGGAGGAAATCCGCACCCGCGCCCGCAAGCTGGACCAGAAACTGCGGGCGCTGCTGCTGATCGTGAACGGAGAACGCACCAGATCGGCGCTGATGGCGCAAGTTGCCGGCATGGGGGTGGCCGAGGAGGCATTCGACACCCTGCTGGCGCTGGGGCTGATCGCGCCAATGTCCGATCCCGCCGGCCAGGCATCGCCTTCGTCCGGGGGGTCGGGGGCGTCGGGGACGTCTGCCGGGCGGTCCGGAAGGCAGGCCAGCGCCCGCAAACCCGCCGACACCAATCTGTTCGCCGCCTATTCGGGCTTCAATACGGCGGGCGGCAAGGGGATCGACGACCGCGTGGAAGAGCGCGACGTGCTCGCCGACACCACGATCGCGCCCGCGATGGCGCCCGTCGCCGCCGGCACCCCGGCCGGCGCCAGTGGCTACCAGCGCCTTTACCATTTCTATACCGACGTGATCGGCAACCACCTGGGACTGCGCGGCTACGTGCTGCAGGTGAAGGTGGAAAAGGCGTCCACCGTGGTGGAACTGGCGGCGCTGCGCGACACGCTGGGCGCGGCGCTGCAAAAGTCCAAGGGCGAGATCACCGCGCACGCGATTATCGACCAGCTCGACGATCTGCTGGCGGAAATGGGCGTGGCACCGGCGGCGGCAAGGCGATCTCGCTGAGCCGGCAATACCGCTGGACCGATCCATCTGGCCCCGATCGATCCGGCCTCGCTCGGCGCGGCAGTGTCCCGGTTACGCGCCGCCCTCCTGGCGCGATGCCTGCGCCGGGCTGCCCACCGAGTACCAATCCACCTTGCGCGTGATCGCCATGATGCCGGCCAGTATCACGAACAGCAGCAGTGAGCCCAGCACCAGCGCGTTGTCCTCCGACACCAGCAGCCCATACAGCGCCCCGTACAACGCGGTCAGCAGCCCCGCGAAGCCCGCGCCGCGTTGCCAACTGCGCAGCACGAAGGTGAGATAAAAGCCCAGCAGGCCGATGCAGGCTGCGCTTGCCGCCAGATAGGCCACCAGGAACGGCGCGTGCTCCGACAGGCTGACCAGCAGCAGGAAGAACATTGCCAGGGCCAGCCCGGCCAGCAGGTACTGGATCGGGTGGATGCGGAGCGTCTTGACCAGCTCGAACAGGTACAGGCCGGCAAAGGTCAGCAGCACGAACAGCAGCCCGTATTTGACGGCCCGCTCGGCCTTGACGTAGATGTTCACGGGCTCCATCAGCGTGACCGAGGCCGCCTCCAGCGACATACGGCTGCCTGCCCCGGGATTGCCGGCCAGCTGGTCGCGCACATGGGTATTGAAAGCCGTGACAGACCATTCGGCGGTGAAGCCGTCGTCTGTCACCGTACGCAGGCGTGGCAGGAAATCGCCGTCGAAGCTGGGATGCGGCCACGCGGAGCGCATCGTGAACCGGTTGTGGTCGGCCACGGGCACCAGCGCCATCGACCGCGCGCCAAGCACGGCCAGCGTCAGGCTGAACGGCACGGTGCGGGCATCGAGCGGCTTGCCGGCGGCGCTGTCCACGTCGATCCGCGCGTGCAGGCCCTGCGGCAGGCTTTCGAGCCGCGCGCCCTGCTGCAGCGGAACGGGCTTGCCGTCGAGTTGCAGGACAGGCTGCGACACCAGGCCGCGCATGTCGCCCACCCCCAGCACCACATAAGGCTGGCCCATCTCGAAGCGGACATGGCCGACGGATTTCGCCAGGTCTTCGTCCGAGGTCAGGTCCGGCAATGCGATCGTGCCCTGCCATTGCGTGGCCGTCTCATGGACGATCGTCTTGTGAATGCCGCGATATCGCTCGCCCGGCGTCACGTCGGCACGCACCTGCAGCGTCTTGGGAAACACCAGCAGCCGCCGGCTTTCCTCACGATTCCGCTGCGGGGCGTCGCCGGCCACCGCCACGGTCACCACTTCCTTGTAGGGCACGACGATGATGGGGCCCGTCAGGGTCTGTGGGCCGGCATAGCTCTGCCAGATGCTTTGCTCGGCGGCGTCGCGGTACTGGCTGCGTTCGCGCACGATGCCAAGCACCATCTGCAGCGCGAACCACAACAGCAGGATGACGCCAGTAATGATCGCGATTCGGTAAAACAGGGCCTTGTTCATGGGAGTCTTGCGAGTGGAGATGCCGCAAGACTAGCCAGCGCATGTGGGCGCAAGATGGGGCCGGTGGGTAGCCGGCGTGAAGTGAGCCCCAAGCCTGTGAAGTCGCCCGGTATCGGGAGAAACTGGCAGGGCCGGCCGCGAGCATCACGCGCCGGCCGGCACCTCAGACCGCCACCGGCAGCGCCAGTTCGGCGCGCGCCCCGCCGCCCTCGCGATTGATCACGGCAACCGTTCCCCGGTGCAGCAGGGCCACCTCCCGCACCAGGCACAGGCCCAGACCGGTACCACGCTCGCGGCCATCGGGACGCGGCAGCGAATAGAAGCGCTCGAACAGCCGTGGCATGGCATAGTCGGGAATGCCCGGCCCGCGATCGTCGATCCTGAGCACGATCTGCCCGGGGCCGGGCGCGCGCGCCAGCGAAATGTCGATGGCGGAACCCGCCGGCGCGAAATCGAGCGCGTTTTCCAGCAGATTGACGATGGCCTGGCGCAGCAGGAACACATCGCCAGTGATTGCCGGCACGGCGTCGGGCGGCTGCCATCGCAACTGCACGGCCCGTTGCCGCGCTCTGGGCTCCAGCGACTGCACGACCTGCCCGATTTCCAGCCCCAGCATTACCGGCTCGGGCTTTTCCAGGTGCTGGCGCTGCTCCACTTCGGCCAGCGTCAGCAGCTTGCGGATCAGCAGGTCCAGCCGCTGCGCCTGGCCTCGGATATTGCTGACAAAACGCTGACGGTCGGCGGCCGGCATGTCCTCCTGCAACAGCTCGGCCGCGCCGCCGATGGCCGCCAGCGGACTCTTCATTTCGTGGGTCAGCGTGTGGATGTAGTGCTCCACATACTGCTTGTCTTCCAGCCGCAGGCGCATGGTCTCCACGGCACGGCCCAGTTCGGCAAGCTCGCTGGCGCCGCGCAGCGGCATCTCGGCACGCTCGCCGGCGGCCACCGCGCGGGCATAGCGCTGCAGCTTGCGCAGGCCGAACACAAGCCAGAGCGTACACAGCACGCCAATCGCGGCCGCGCCGCCAATCAGCAGCAGGCCATAGGTCAGGATCACGCCCTGGCTGCGCGCGATAAAGGGCGCCACTGCCTGGTTTGGCTTGGCCACGGTCAGCACGCCCATAATGCGCGTGCCATCGCGGATGGGCGCCGCCACATACATCACCGAACTGCTTTCATCGGCAGGGTCCGAGCGGGTACTGCGCGCGCCGTACTTGCCCTGCAGGGTCAGGTAGACGTCATTCCAGCGCGAATAGTCGGCGCCCACCGCCTGGTCCGCCGTATCGAAGCGCACGATGCCGCGGTCGTCGGTGATGTAGATGCGGTAGCCCACCGCGTCCTTGTGCATGCCCCAGACGCTGGCATCCACCGGCTGCTGGCGCAGTTGCGCCAGACGCCGGGCGAACGCCCCATGGGCCATCTGGCCGGCTTTCAGGTCGTCCGCCGCCAGCACGGCCAGCACATGGGCGGTATCGACCAGCGTGTCCTCCATCGCCTGGCGCACCCCGGGCTTGACCTCCTGGACGAACACCCGCAGCGTCAGGAACGTCGCCAGGCCGACCACCAGGAAAAAGCCGAAGAATATTCGCAGGCCGATGTGCATGGACGGGGCCGATTCAGACGTCGGGCGCCTGGCGCCCGTCTGGCGCTTCGAGCGAATAGCCCATGCCGCGATGGGTGCGGATCGGGTCGCCTGCCGGGTCCACGTCGCGCAATTTGGCGCGCAGGGTCTTGATATGGGTATCGACGGTGCGATCGACCGTGTCGAGGGCGTCGTGCCAGATCAGGTCCATCAACTGGGAACGCGCATAGATGCGCCCAGGATGCTGCACCAGCAGCGCAAGCAGCCGGTATTCGTATCGCGTGAGATCGAGCCACTGGCCTCGGTAGGACACCCGCGCGCCTTCCGCGTCGTGCCGGAAGCCGCTGGGCCGCCCGGCTCTGTCCGGCACCGGGATGGTCGCCGCCAGGGCTGCGGAGGCTGCCGGTTCGGCTGGAGGCCGGGTACGACGCAGAATCACGCGCACCCTCGCCGCCAGTTCCCGGGGCGAGAACGGCTTGACCACATAGTCATCGGCGCCAATCTCCAGCCCCACGATGCGGTCGATTTCCTCATGGCGCGCGGTCAGGAAGATCACCGGCACATCGGAAAACGTACGCAGCGTGCGGCAGACCTCGAAGCCGTTGATGTCCGGCAGGCCGATGTCGAGCACGACCAGATCGGGCCGATCCGCGCGCAACCGCTCCAGCGCGTCGCCACCCAAGGTGCAATGCTCGGCCAGCATGCCGTCCGTCCGCAGCGCGTACAGGATGGTATCGGCAATGGCGGATTCGTCTTCCACCACCAGGATTGACGGTTGTTTCATGGGCGGGCGCGGCAGGATGGACGGTGTGTATTATCCGCCATCGCGCTGCGCGGTTGTCGATTGCTCTGGCACGCCCAGCAACTGGCGGAGTCGGCCGAGAAAAGCGGGGATATCGATCTGGCGGCGGCGGTGCATGGCGGGCTCCGGGGGAAAGAGCGCCCAGTGTCGCGGCGAGCGGTGAAGGCACGGTGAGGCCGAAGTGAAGCGGTCGCCCGACACGATCACCGACGCGCTTCACCACCACACTCGCGCCGCCGGCAAGATCGACCCGCGCCGATGTGTCAGGCCATTTCAAAAGCCGCTTCGCCGGCCAGTGCGACTTCCGGCGCTTCGGCCACCGTGCTTTTCGCCATCGCGCTGTCGGCTTCGGAAGCGATGTCGCCCAGGCCGATGGCGACCGTGATATTCGGTGTCCAGTTCTGGCGGTCGGTGCTGACCTCGGCGAACGTGGTCACGGTCGCGGTGTAGCCCTGCGCCCTGAGGTCGTCGGCCAGCCGCCGCGCGCGCGGCTCCAGCGCCGCCTGCGGATTCTCATCATTGATGTCGAGTACCAGTGTGGTCTCGAATTCTTCCTTGCCCTTCTGGATCGCCGTTTGCATGGCCTTGAGCTGCTTGTTCGCGAGCGCGACGAGCTTGCTGTACCGGGATTCTTCCTGACTGGCGCGCAGGGCCTTGGCGGCGTTGATGATTTCGGTGCGATCCACGAACATGATTGCCTTTCGAGGTGGAGGGATGGAAAGCGCGGGCGCCGCACCGGCTTGACTGCGGGACGCAGCGTCTTCGGACGGCGGCAATAACTGTATAAATATACAGTGTTCGTCAGTGAACCGGCAAGACGTAACGAGAGAAAATTCCTGGTGACAGAGGCGGCATCAAATCCGGCTTCCCGCCTGTCGACAGGCGCCGCAACAATGAAAAAAGCCGGCGCGCCTGATGGCGGGCCGGCTTTTCTGGCGAAATGACGATGCGGCGATGCCGCCGAAATTACGCCTCGATGCCTTGCGACTGCAGGTACTCGTCGTACGTACCCAGGTAGTCGGTGATCGTGCCGTCGGGGCGCACCTCGATCACGCGCGTGGCCAGGCCGTTGATCAGTTCGCGGTCGTGCGACACGAAGATCAGCGTGCCCGCGAACTTGTCCAGCGCGATCTGCAGCGATTCGATCGACTCCATGTCCATGTGGTTGGTCGGCTCGTCCATGGCCAGCACGTTGTGGCGGCCCAGCATCAGCTTGCCCCAGATCATGCGGCCCTTCTCGCCACCGGACAGCACCTTGACGTTCTTCTTGATGTCGTCGGCCGAAAACAGCAGGCGGCCCAGCGTGCCGCGCAGCGACTGGTCGTCGTCGCCGGCCTGCGTCCACTGGCTCATCCAGTCCATCACGGTCACGTCGTTCGGGAATTCCTCGTACGTGTCCTGCGGCATGTAGCCCACGTTGGCGTTCTCGGCCCACTTGACCGTGCCGCGATCCACTTCCACGCCGCGCTGCACGCCGGTTTGCACGACGTTGTTCAGCAGGCTGCGCAGCAGCGTGGTCTTGCCCGCGCCGTTTTCGCCGATGATGGCCACGCGCTCGCCGGCCTGGACGGCCATCGACAGGTTGTTGATGATCTTGCGGTCGTACGTCTTGGTGATGTCCTCGACTTCCACGGCCAGGTTGTGCAGCTTCTTCTCGAACTCGAAGCGCACGAACGGATTCTGGCGCGACGACGGCTTGATGTCCTCGACCTTGATCTTTTCGATCTGCTTCGCGCGCGACGTGGCCTGGCGGGCCTTCGACTTGTTGGCCGAGAAGCGGCGCACGAAATCCTGCAGTTCGGTGATGCGTTCCTTGGCGCGCGCATTGGCGGCCACCTGGCGCTCGCGCGCCTGCATCGACGCCTGCATGTAGTCGTCGTAGTTGCCCGGATAGACCTTCAGCGTGCCGTAGTCCATGTCGGCCATGTGCGTGCACACCGAGTTCAGGAAGTGGCGATCGTGCGAAATGATGATCATGGTGGAGTTGCGCTCGTTGAGCACGTCTTCCAGCCAGCGGATCGTGTTGATGTCCAGGTTGTTGGTCGGTTCGTCCAGCAGCAGGACATCGGGGTTCGAGAACAGCGCCTGGGCCAGCAGCACGCGCAGCTTCCAGCCCGGCGCGATGTCGCTCATCGGGCCCTGGTGCTGGTCGGTCGGAATGCCCACGCCCAGCAACAGTTCGCCGGCGCGCGCCTCGGCCGTATAGCCGTCGTACTCGGCGTACTTGGCTTCGAGTTCGGCGGCGCGCATGTAGTCTTCGTCGGTGGCCTCGGGGTTGGCGTAGATGGCGTCGCGCTCGCTGGCGGCGGCCCACATTTCCACGTGGCCCATCATCACCACGTCGAGCACGCGGTTGTCTTCATACGCGAACTGGTCCTGGCGCAGCTTGCCCAGGCGGATGCCCGGTTCCAGCATGACGGTGCCCGCCGACGGCTCAAGGTCGCCGCCGAGGATCTTCATGAAGGTGGACTTGCCGCAACCGTTCGCGCCGATCAGGCCGTAGCGGTTGCCCTCGCCGAACTTGACCGAGATGTTCTCGAACAACGGCTTGGGGCCGAACTGCATGGTGATGTTTGCGGTAGAAAGCACGTCTGAACCTTGTCTGGAATATGGGTGTGCCCTGTGGGCACCACCTGCTGGCAGCCGGATTGTGGCGGCACGCACCCGATTGGCGTGCCCGGCGCAGCGAAAATGAGGAAATAACCCGTGATTTTACCACTTGCGGGGGGCATTCGTCAGCCATGGTCACGGTCCCGACATCGACCGGCCCTGGCCTGCCCGATGTTGGTTACAGCGTCGGGTACCCGGCCAGTGCCAGGCTGAAGCCGTCGCCACGGGCTTCCAGCCGCGCCTGGGCGCCCACCGGCAGCGTCAGCTTGCGCGGGCAGTGGCCGAACGGCAGGCCGGTCAGCACCGGGATATCGAGCTGTTCGCGCAGATAGTCGAATACGGCATCCATGTTGTAGCCGTTGTCGTAATCGGTGGTGCGGTAGTTCGAGAAATCCCCCAGCACGATGGCCTGCTGCCCTGTCAGTACGCCAGCCTGCAGCAACTGCAGCAGCATGCGCTCCACGCGGTACGGCGGCTCGTTGATGTCCTCCAGGAACAGGATGCCGCCAGGCACCTTCGGCACGTAGCGGGTGCCCAGGAGGCTGCACAGCATTGCCAGGTTGCCGCCCCACAGCGTGCCCTCCGCCGTGCCTGCCGTCACCACCTGCGGCGCGGCCACCTCGATCTTGCAGGCCGGGTCGCGCAGGATGGCCTCGAAGTGCCGCCACATGAACGGATCGACGTGTTCCTCGCCAAAATCGGCCAGCAGCATCGGCCCGGCAAACGTGACGCCGCCGGTGGCAGCCAGGTAGGCCAGCTGGAAGGCCGTGAAATCGCTATGGCCCACGATCGGCGTACCGCTGACGCGGGCCTGCTCGGCAATGCGCGCAAAATCGATCTTGTCCAGCAGCCGCGCCAGGCCGTAGCCGCCACGGACCGCCAGCGTCAGTTCACCGCGCCCGCCGGTGCCGATGGCGTGCAGATCGGCGAGCCGTTCGGCGTCCGTGCCGCCAAAGCGCAGGTAGCGGCGCGCGAGGATATCGGGATTGTTGACGTGGTACCCGTGTTGCTTGAGCCAGGCGCAGCCGCGCGCGGCAATGGCCACGTCGTGCGGGTAGCCGGATGAGGCAATCAGTCGGACTTCGATGGGTTGGCGCATGCTTCGGATGTTGAGGGTACGACGCTCGGAAGCAGGAATTCTCGCCTAATCGGCTGCCGCTGGCGAGGGCGGCGAAGGTGGTGCGACCGGCCCTTCGGCAAGCGGCTGCTCCCCGGCGGCCCCCGCTGCCTGCTGCGCTGCCTTTTGGGCCGCCTTCTGGGCCCGGCGCCGTGCGGCAAAGAAATCGCGCAGCATCTGGCCACATTCATCGGCCATCACGCCGCGCGCCAGCGTGGTCTGGTGGTTCAGCGTGGCCTGTGCGAACAGGTCGACGACACTGCCCGCCGCACCGGTCTTGGGATCGGTGGCGCCAAACACCACGTGCCTGAGCCGCGCATGGAGGATGGCGCCACTGCACATCGCGCAGGGCTCCAGCGTCACGTACAGTTCGCACTCGGGCATGCGGTAGTTGCCCAGCACCTTGGCCGCCGCGCGCAGCGCCTGCATTTCGGCATGGGCGGACGGATCGACCGAACGGATCGGCAGGTTATGGCCGCGCGCGATGATCTGGTCGTTCCACACCACCACGGCGCCCACCGGCACCTCGCCGGCCGCCTCGGCCAGGCGCGCCTCTTCCAGCGCAGCCGTCATATAGAAACGGTCCCGCGTGGCTTCGTCCTGAAACTGGGGCGCGCCGGACATGGGCAGATCAGTCCTGCGCCGGCAGCGCGAACGGCGCGCTGACTTCGGCCCAGCAGTTCGGCGTTTCGAACAGCACCAGCTTCGTCAGCTGCAGATGATGGCCGAAGCAGTCCTTGAACACGGGCGCCAGGATGTCGAACGCTTCCTGCGCCAGGTTCTCGACGGTCGGGATGCTGTCGATCACCACGGTCTTGTGGTTGTCCATCGACTGCAGGAAGTTCAGCAGCGCGGTGTCGCCGCGATAGATCAGGAACGCATGGTCCCACTTCGACACCAGGTGCTCGTTGGCCAGCGTCTTGATATCGCCGAAGTCCAGGATCATCCCGTCGTCGGACGCGCCTTCCTGGCGCAGCACCTCGCCGGACAGCGTCAGGTCCAGCCGATAGCGATGGCCGTGGATATTGCGGCACTGGCCGCCGTGGCTCGGGATGCGGTGGCCGGCATCGAATTCGAGCCGGCGTGTGATGGAAACTTGTTTGCTCATGTGTCAGCGAATGCCCAGCAGCTTGTGGGTCTGCAGCGACAGGCGCCAGCGTGGATGACGCTGGCAGAAGTCGACCGCGGCGGCCGCATTCTGCCGCGCCAGCGGGCCATCCATGGCCTGCACCAGGAAATAGCGGAAATCCAGTTGCTCGTATGCCGCGAAGTCCTGACCCGCCTGCGGCATCACCACCTTCAGTTCGTCGCCCTTCTTCACGACCAGTTCCGAACCCATCTTCGGGCTCACGCAAACCCAGTCGATGCCATCGGGCACTTCGATCGTGCCATTGGTCTCGATGGCGATCTCGAAGCCCTGCGCGTGCAGTGCGTCGATCAGCGGCGCATCAAGTTGCAGCAGCGGTTCGCCGCCCGTGCAGACCACCAGCGGCGTGCCGCCGGCGCCCTGCGGCCATTCCGATGCCACCACGGCTGCCAGTTCCTCGGCCGTCTTGTACTTGCCGCCACGCGTGCCGTCGGTGCCCACGAAATCGGTATCGCAGAACTGGCACACGGCGCGGGCGCGATCTTCCTCGCGGCCGGTCCACAGGTTGCAACCCGAGAAGCGGCAGAACACCGCCGCGCGGCCGGCGTTGGCGCCCTCGCCCTGCAGCGTATAGAAGATTTCCTTGACGGCGTATGTCATGCGAATGCGACGGTTGGGGTGCGTGGGGAGTTCCTGCTCAAAAATTAGGCAAAAGCCGAGGCGCGAGCAACCGGCGATTGTATCAAGAACCTAGGGTTTCTGCTAAGTCCATCGAAATCGGCCGTATCCGCGCCTGCTTCGCAGGCACCTGCCACTTTTCTTGATTTCAAATCAAATATCTTCTGCAGATCGACGGCTTTTTCGGCAACAAAGGCGCTGGCACACTGCGCTCCAACCTTGAATACCGGAGCTTGCCATGCCCGTTGCCCTGCTGGCGCTGACAATCAGTGCCTTTGCCATCGGAACCACCGAATTCGTGATTGTCGGCCTGATCCCGACCATCGCCGCCGACCTGCACATCAGCGTGCCATCGGCGGGACTACTGGTCAGCCTCTATGCGCTGGGCGTGGCCGTGGGCGCCCCGGTGCTGACCGCGCTGACCGGCCGCCTGCCGCGCAAGGCGCTGCTGCTGTCGCTGATGGCGCTGTTCACCGCCGGCAACCTGCTGGCCTGGCAGGCGCCGAGCTACGAATCGCTGGTGGCCGCGCGCGTGTTGACCGGCCTGGCGCACGGCGTGTTCTTTTCGATCGGATCGACTATCGCCACCAGCCTGGTGCCGCGCGAAAAGGCGGCCAGCGCCATCGCCATCATGTTTACAGGCCTGACAGTCGCACTGGTCACCGGGGTGCCGCTGGGAACATTCATCGGGCAGCACTTCGGATGGCGCGAGACGTTCCTGGCGGTCTCCGCGCTCGGTGTGATCGCGTTTGTCGGCAGCCTGTTGTTCGTGCCATCGACGATCCGCCACGCCGCGCCGGCCTCGCTGCTGCAACAGGCACGCGTGCTGGCCGAGCCGCGCCTGTTGCTGGTCTATGCCAAGACAGCCATCGGCTATGGCGGATCGTTTATCCCCTTCACGTTCCTGGCGTCGATCCTGCAGGATGTGTCGGGCTTCAGCGCCGGCGCCGTGGGCCTGGTGATGCTGGTGTATGGCGTCTCGGTCGCCATCGGCAATATCTGGGGTGGCCGCCTGGCCGACCGCCATGGCCCGATCGCGGCGCTGCGCATCGTATTTCTACTATTGGCGGCCGTGCTGTTCGTGCTGACCTTCACCGCCCCGCATCGGTGGCTGGTGCTGGTCACGGTACTGGCCTGGGGCGCGGTTGCCTTCGGCAACGTGCCGGGATTGCAGGTCTATGTGGTCAAGCAGGCGGAGCACCACACGCCGCAGGCCGTGGATGTAGCGTCGGGACTCAATATCGCCGCCTTCAACCTCGGCATTGCCGGCGCGGCATGGGCGGGCGGGCTGGTTGTCGAGCACTTCGGCCTGATGCATACGCCATGGATCGGCGCGCTGGTGGTGCTGGTGGCCTGGGCCCTGACCGAGCTGAGCGGCCGGCTCGACCGTGCCGCGGGCATCGATGTGCGCGCCGGTGGCATGCAGGCCGGGGCCATGCAACACTGATCTCCACCCTCGATTTCCACCATCGAGCGCGGCAGCTTGCGCATCCAAAGCAAAACGGGCCTCGCAGGCCCGTTTGCTGATGGCATCGCCGTCTAGCGAGGCGCGCCCAGGAAATCCATCTTGCCGATCTGCACGCCCTTGTGACGCAGGAGGTCGTAGGCCGTGGTCACATGGAAGTAGAAGTTCGGCAGCGCAAACCCGAGCGTGTAGCTCTTGCCATCGAACGTCACCGGGCCGTTGCGCAACTTCAGCTCCACCACGCGCGTTTCGCTGCCCTCAAGCTGCTCGGGGCGGATCGACTTCAGGAAGCCCACCGTCCGGGCGATACGCTCCTGCAGTTCGGGGAACGTGGTCTCGTTGTCTGGATACGACGGGATGTCGATCCCGGCCAGCCGCGCCGCGCAGCCCTTGGCCGAGTCGCTGGCCCGCTGCACCTGCGCGGGCAGCGCGTCCATGTCGGCAATCAGACGCGTCTGAAGCAGCTCGGCGGCGTCCATGCCCTGCGCCTGCGCGTGGGCCGCGCCTTTTTCAAGGATGGCGGACAGGTTCGTCAGGGCCCGGACAAACACCGGGATCGATACGTCGTACATCGAGAGGGCCATGGGGGGCTCCTTGCATGGGTCGTGGGATGTCGTGTGACTGCGTGGTCCGGCGGCGCGTGGCGCGCGGTGTGCCGCGGGCTGACGCCTGCCAGTGTCGCAGGCCAGAGCATAGACTGGAACCACCGGATCTGCTGGCTAGCCACCGAGCCCCGCCAGCCATGCATCCGCGTCGTCGATGCCGAGCTCGATCCACATCGGCAGGTGATCGCTGATGCGATAGGTGCGCCAGTCCTTGAAGCTTCGCCCCGGCCGGGTCTGGCGTTCGGACGCGTAGGCATCGGCGTCGGCCAGGCGGTAGACGTGCTCGTACACGTCGAACACGCCGGCGCGGCCGGTCGGCGCCATGCGCGACAGCCGCCGGAAGTAGGCAATCTGGTCGTAGTGCCGGTTCTTGTCCACATTCGAGCCGGGCAAGGATTGAAGCGGCTCGGGCACGACGAACCCCGCCCGGGTGATCGCCTCCATCGTCACGTCGCGCCGGTTGAAGATATTGAAGTCGCCCAGCAGGATCAGGTTGCCCGGGTCGGCCTTCACGCCGGGCGCCGGCTGCGGCGCGGCCGACAGCTTGCCGGCCGCCCTGGCGACGGTCTTGCTGAAGGCGGTGATCTCCGCCAGCCGCCGCGCGTCGTCGGGCTTGCCGGTGCCGTAGTAGATATGGACCGTGGCCAGCGTCAGGTACGCCCATCCGGCCTGGAAGCCGGCCAGGTATGGCGAGCGCGCCAGCTGCACGGGGGCCGGCCCCGCCCTGCCCGCCCTGGGCAGCACCAGTTCCGCAGCCAGCCCGGTAAAGCGCACCTTGCGGCGGTCGTACAGATAGGCCATGCGCTCGGCATTGCCGGACGTGCCCAGCGTGACATCGGTCACCAGATAGCCCCACCACGGCCCGAGCATGCGCTGCAGCCGCTGCAACGGGTACAGGCCGTCCCTGACTTCCTGGATGGCGATCAGGTCGAAGCGGCTCAGCACCTCGGCGATGTAAAGGTAGGACTCTTCCGAACGGTAGCCGTACTTGCCGCTGTCGAACTCGCGGATATTCCATGTGGCCAGCAGCAGCGTATCGGTGGCCGTGCGCGCCGGGATCTGGTTGGCCAGCGCCTGGCGCAAGCGTGTCAGGCCTTCGATGGTGCGGGCACGCGCATGCGCGTCGGCGATATCGGCGAGGAAGTCGTAGTGGGTCATTGGAGGGCGCCACGTTGAAAGCCGGCCATCGTCGGGGCCGCCCGTGGCGGCTGCATTGGTCTGCATCAAACGCGCGGCTGGATAACGCCAATTCCAGCGGACTACGATGCCGCGCCGCCACCCATGATCCGCGTCAACGTCCACGGCTCCCCCCGGAAATACGATGGCTCGCATCGTTGACAACACAACGGCCATCGAGGGATAGACGCCATGAATCACGCTACAGGTACCACCGCAGGGAATCCTGAAGCTGGCCTTTCGCCAGCCTCCGAGCGCGCGCAGCCGCCGAACTTCGCCGGGAACGACCGGGTGCTGTTCGGCATCGTGCTGGGTGTGCTGACGTTCTGGCTGTTCGCGCAGACCACGCTGAACATTGCGCCGGACATGGGCGCCACGCTGGGCCTGTCGCCCACCACGATGAACATCGCCGTGGCCATCACCGCGTTGTTCTCCGGCATCTTCATCGTGTTCATGGGCGGCATCGCCGACCGCGTGGGGCGCTACCGCATCCTGCAGCTCGGCTTTTGCCTGAGCATCGCGGGCTCGCTGCTGGTGGCGATCGCGCCGGCCGGCCCGCTGGCCATTCCCTGCCTGCTGGCGGGCCGCGCGCTGCAGGGCCTGTCGGCGGCGTGCATCATGCCGTCGAGCCTGGCGCTGATCAAGACGTACTGGCCCGGCAAGGCACGCCAGCGCGCCATCAGCATCTGGTCGATCGGATCGTGGGGCGGCTCGGGCGTGTGCGCGATCTTTGGCGGCACCATCGCGGCCCAGTTCGGCTGGCGCTCGATCTTCTTCCTGTCGATCGCGGCGGCCGTGGCCGGCCTGCTGATGATCCGGGGCACGCCCGAAAGCCGGGCCGAGGACCGGCACGACGCGAAGATCGACCGCAAGGGCATCTTCACCTTCATGGTCGCGATGATCGCGCTGCAGGTGGTGGTCACGCAGGGTGCCCGGTTCGGCTGGACCAGCGTCAGCACGCTGTTGCTGGTGGCAGCCGTGGTGATCTTCGGCTTCGTGTTCCTGCGCCACGAGGCCCGCGCCGCAGACCCGTTCATCGACTTCCGCCTGTTCCGCAGCAGCACCTACACCGGCGCGACGATTTCCAACTTCATGCTCAACGGCGTGGCCGGCACGCTGATCGTGGTCATGCAGCTGGCGCAGCTTGGCGGGAACATGACAGCCCAGCAGGCCGGCGTGCTGACCATCGGCTTCGCCATCACGATCATTGCGTTTATCCGCGTCGGCGAAAAGCTGTTGCAGCGGTTTGGCGCCCGCAAGCCGATGCTGTGGGGCTGCGCGCTGACGGGCGCGTCGGTGATCTGCCTGGCGATGACGCAGCTGACGCTGGCCGACTACAAGGTTGTCGCCACCATCGGCTTTGCCCTGCAGGGCATCGGCCTGGCGTTCTATGCCACCCCGTCCACCGATGCCGCGCTGTCCGCACTGCCGCCGGACCAGGCGGGCTCCGGCGCCGGCATCTACAAGATGGCATCGTCGCTGGGCGGCGCGTTCGGCGTGGCCATCTCGGCCACGATCTTCACGGCCGTGCGCACCCATGCCGAAGGCGCGCAGATGCTCGACGGCCTGATCGACTTCCAGGGCGCCCAGGACCAGGTGGCCGTGCGTACGGCGGCCATCCTGGCGCTGGCATTCAACCTCTGCATGGTCGTCGTGGCGGCCATTTCGATCATGGCAACCATCCCGCGCGCCAAACCCGGTGTGCCTGCCCGGTGATGGGCCGGCATCCGCGCACGGTAACGCCTGCAACTGCGGCTTTTATGTCTTCCGTACTGATGTCCTCATCAAGGAGGCCTGTTCCATGTCTGCATCCATCGTTCTTATCTGCGGCAACCTGTTCGACGGTCTCGGCGACACCCTGCAGGGACCCACCGAAATCCTGATCGAACACGACACGATTGCCGCCATCGGGCCGTCGGTGGCGCGGCCGCGCAATGCCCGCGTGATCGACCTGTCCCATCGCACGATCGCGCCGGGCTTTATCGACACGCACGTTCACCTGTTCCTGGACGGGATGAACCTGAAGCAGCAGATCCTGCAGTCCAGCGCCGGCAAGGCGCTGGCCGGCCTGAGCCTGGCCCGCCAGTACATGCGCTATGGCTTCACCACCCTGCGCGACCTTGGCACGTTCGACGATGACTGGCCGGGGCTGGAGCTGCGCAACGCGATCAACGCGGGCCGGCTGACCGGGCCCCGCCTGTTCGTGGCGCCGCATATGATCAGCGGATCGGGTGGCCATGGCGACATGCAGGGCGCGCTGCCGTGCCGCTGCCATCTGGGGCTGTCGAAAACGGCCGACTCGCCCGCCGATATCCGCAAGCAGGTGCGTTGCCAGGCCGCGCACGGCGCCGACTGGATCAAGACCATGAACACCGGCGGCTATATGAGCTTTGGCGACGACCCGGCGCGCGTGACGTGGTTCGACGAAGAAATGGAGGCCGCAGCAGCCGCCGCGCATCAGCTGGGCCTTCCGGTTTCCGTGCACACGGGCGCCGCCGAAGGCTGCAAGCAGGCCCTGCGTGCCGGCGCGCGCAGCCTGGAACATTGCTACCTGATCGACGACGAAGGCATTGCGCTGGCCGAGGCGTCGGGCGCCTTCCTGGTGCCAACCATGCAGATGACGCAGGAAGACAAGGACATGCTGGCGGCCAACACGCTGCCGCCGCAGGCGGTCTGGAAGTTCACGCGGGACCTGCCCGAGATCGAGCGGGCCCAGCGGCGCATGGCCGCCAGCCGCGCCCACATCGCGCTGGGAACCGACTGCGGCATGTTCCCGTTCTCGCGCGGCATTCTAGAATTCCAGGCGATGGTGGCGGCCGGCCTGTCGCCGGCCCGGGCGCTGCGCGCGGGCACCAGCGTGGCCGCAGCCCTCCTGCAGCGCACCGACATCGGCGTGCTTGAAGTCGGACGCCAGGCCGACATCGTGGCGATGCCAGGCGATCCCCTGGCCGACATCGCGGCCACCGCCCAGGTGGACTTTGTCATGCGCGGCGGACGCATTTACCGATTTGGCGATCTCGACCTGCCGGGCTGAAAACGCCCACAGCCCGGGAATCGTCGAAACACCTGCCGGAGATCTTCGGAAGCATCCACGACATGCCGTAATTCCAACGTAGAATTCGCAAGCCGGCGCGCAGCCCCGGCGCAATGTCATGTCATCCGGATGTACGTCGATCTCCTTACCCTTTACCTTCTGGCTATTGGAACGCTGCTCGCCAGTGCGGGCATGATGTTCTGGGAACACCTGGCCAATCCTCGGCACGGCAAGGCCCTGCGCATTCTGTCCGCGGCATTTGCGACGCTTGCCGTCGGCTGCGTGACGGTGCTCTTCCGGCGCGCCGTGCCCGGTGTGCTCGGGTCGGCACTCGCGAACCTGGTGATGCTGTGCGGCTACCTGCTGATCCTCAATGGCGTTGCGGCGCTCAGTAGCCGGCGCTACCGCATCACCGTCGGCGTCGTGCTGTGCGGCATGGCAGTCGTTTGGGCAGTTTCCGGCACACGATGGCTGGATGCTGTCTGGAACTACGTCAGCGCGTTCCCCATTGCCATCATCAGCGCCATGACTGCACGCGAAATGCTGCGGTGTGAGGCACTGAAGCCATTTTTCGCGCGTCACATCGTCGTGGCCGTGGCGGGCATCCACGCCCTGCTCTACGCCGGCCGTGCCTTTGCGCTGCCCTGGCTCGTGTCGGCGTACGGGCCTGCCATGCAGGGCATCGCGAGCAAGATCACGATGTACGAGGGGGTCCTGTATTCGGTGATCCTCCCGATGACGATCCTGAAGCTGATCCGCGAAGACAGCCACACGCAGTTGCTGAAAGAATCCCAGACCGACTACCTGACCCGCCTTGGCAACCGCCGGTGGTTTTTCGAACAGGGCCAACGCATTCTGGCGGCCGAAGACCACCGCCGACCGGTAGCCGTCCTGGCGTTCGACCTCGATCAGTTCAAGGCCATCAACGACCGCTACGGTCACCAGGCCGGCGACGAGGTGCTGAAATCGTTCGCGGAGATCGCCCGGGGCGTCATGGGGCCGGACATCCTGTTCGCACGCATCGGCGGCGAGGAATTCGCTGCATTGCTATATGGCGCAGACGCGCAGCGCGCCGGCACGCTCGGCGCGACCGTGGCGGCGCAGTTCGCCCAAAATATCGCGGGCCGTATCGGGGGCGTCGGCATTCCGGCCACAGTCAGCATTGGGCTGGCGCAATTCGAGCGGGAAACGCCAGTGCTGAGTGACGCACTGGTCGCAGCTGACCAGGCGTTGTACCGGGCCAAGGCGCTGGGTGGGAATCGTCTGGAAATCGCGCAAACCGAGGAGCGGTCGGCGACGGTTTGAGTTGGCCGGGGGACGCCATGTGAGCGGAGGTCCGGCAGGCGGATACCTGCTGGCATCCGCCCGATCCGGGATCGGAACCGGCGCATCCGGCCCCGCCAGGCGCCGGACGGCCTAAGGCCCGGGGATTATTCCCACTCGATCGTTGCAGGCGGCTTGCCCGAAACGTCGTACACCACGCGATTCAGCCCGCGCACCTCGTTGATGATGCGGTTCGAGCAACGGCCCAGCAGCGCGTACGGCAGGTGCGCCCAGTGAGCGGTCATGAAGTCCGTGGTCTGCACGGCGCGCAGCGCCACCACGTAGTCGTACGTGCGGCCATCGCCCATCACGCCAACCGACTTCACCGGCAGGAACACTGCGAATGCCTGGCTGGTCAGGTCGTACCAGCTCTTGCCCACCTGATGCGGTTCGCACAGGCCGGCGGCGGCATCCTGCTCGGTGGCGATGGTCTTGCGCAGTTCCTCGATGAAGATCGCGTCGGCGCGGCGCAGCAGATCGGCGTACTCGCGCTTGACCTCGCCCAGGATACGAACACCCAGGCCCGGACCCGGGAACGGATGGCGGTAGACCATTTCCGGGGGCAGGCCCAGCGCCACGCCCAGTTCGCGCACTTCGTCCTTGAACAGGTCGCGCAGCGGTTCCAGCAGCTTCAGCCCCAGCGTTTCGGGCAGTCCGCCCACGTTATGGTGACTCTTGATCGTGGTCGCCTTCTTGGTCTTGGTGCCCCCCGATTCCACCACATCCGGGTAGATCGTGCCCTGCGCCAGCAACTTGGCATTGGTCAGCTTCTTTGCTTCGGCCTGGAACACTTCCACGAACTCGCGGCCGATGATCTTGCGCTTCTGCTCCGGATCGGTCACGCCGGCCAGGTGGCCCAGGAACTGGTCCGATGCGTCGACATGGATGACCTTGGCGTGCAGGCGGCCCGCGAACATGTCCATCACCATCTTGCCTTCGTCCAGGCGCAGCAGGCCGTGATCGACGAACACGCAGGTCAGCTGGTCGCCGATGGCGCGATGGATCAGCGCAGCCGCCACCGACGAATCAACGCCGCCGGACAGGCCCAGGATCACCTCTTCGTCGCCCACCTGCTCGCGGATCTTGGCCACGGCCTCGGCGATGTGGTCACCCATCACCCAATCCGGGTTCGCGCCGCAGATCTGCAGCACGAATCGATCGAGCATCTCGCGGCCCTTCGACGTATGCGTGACTTCCGGGTGGAACTGCACGGCGTAGTAGCCGCGGGCCTCGTCGGCCATGCCGGCAATCGGGCAGCTCGGCGTCGATGCCATCAGCTTGAAGCCTTCGGGCAGCGCGGTCACCTTGTCGCCGTGGCTCATCCAGACCTTCAGCATGCCGTGGCCTTCGGGCGTGCTGAAATCCTCGATGCCCTTGAGCAGGTTCGTATGGCCATGGGCGCGGACTTCCGCGTAGCCAAACTCGCGCGAATCGCTCCATTCGACCTTGCCGCCCAGCTGCACGGCCATGGTCTGCATGCCGTAGCAGATGCCCAGCACCGGCACGCCCAGATCCCACACGGCCTGCGGCGCGCGCAGCTGGTGGTCTTCGTAGGTGCTGGCGTGGCTGCCCGACAGGATCACGCCCTTTGGCGCGAACTCGCGGACGAATTCATCGGTCACGTCGTTCGGATGGATTTCGCAGTAGACGTGCGCTTCGCGAACGCGGCGGGCGATCAGCTGCGTGACTTGCGAACCGAAATCAAGAATGAGGATTTTGTCGTGCATGATTGGCAGTGGGCAGTGCATCCGGATCGGGTTCGGTCATGACTTCGGTGCCCGGGCCATAGCCGGGCGGCGGCGTGATGACCGGCTCGCGCCGGTATTCGGGGGATGCGGGGGACGTCGCCGGGCGCGCCGGGCGGCCAATGCCGCTGTCGGCGACATCCGTCACGTCGGTAACGTCGGTCGGATAGGGAACGCCGGCGGCACGCGCGTCGCGGTCGGCCTTGGCCTGGTCGGCCAGCGCGCGTTCACGCAGCCGCACCTTCTTGGCCGACGGAATCAGCACGATGGCGAAGAACAGCAGCATGGCCGCCATCGTCAGCAGCCAGACCTTGCCGGCCGGCTGGACGGGCATGTCCAGGAACAGCGTCCAGCCGGCCACCAGTATCGCGCTGGCCAGGTTGATCAACCCGGCGACGCGCGCCACGGGCACCGTCATATGTCCATTGAATGTGGCCGTAAACAGCAGCCATGACATGCCGAGCGTGGCCACGCCCAGCAGCTGCCCGAACAGGGCCGGCTCCGGCACCGGCAGTTGCAGCGCGGCGTACAGCGTGGTGAACGGCGACATCAGCAGCAGCAGGCCAAGCAGCAAGTCGAGCACCGCATCGAAAAACAGCACGGCTCGCAGCAATACCTTCATGGTCGCTCCTTATTGCGGCGCGGCCGCGCAGGCCCCGTCAACCTCGACAGAACCGGCGCGGCCGTGGTGCCCGTCAGGGCAGGCCAGATCGACATCAATCGATATGGTAGTTCGGCGCTTCCTTGGTGATCTGCACGTCATGGACATGCGATTCGCGCATGCCCGCTGCCGTGATCTGCACGAACTCGGCAGATTCGTGCCACTGCGGAATCGAGCTGGCGCCGCAGTAACCCATCGACGCGCGGATGCCGCCCGTCAGCTGGTGGATGATTGCCTGCACCGGCCCCTTGTACGCAACCCGGCCTTCGATGCCTTCCGGCACCAGCTTGTCGACGTTGGCGGTGTTGTCTTCCTGGAAGTAGCGGTCAGCCGCGCCATCCTTCATCGCACCGACCGAACCCATGCCACGGTAGCTCTTGAACGAGCGGCCCTGGAACAGGAACACCTCGCCCGGGGCTTCCTCGGTACCCGAGAACATGCCGCCCATCATCACGGTGTGGGCACCAGCCGCCAGGGCCTTGGCCACGTCGCCCGAATAGCGCACGCCGCCATCGGCGATCAGCGGCACGCCCGTGCCCTTGAGCGCCTCGGCCACGTTCGACACGGCCGTGATCTGCGGCACACCGACACCGGCCACGATACGTGTGGTGCAGATGGAGCCAGGGCCGATCCCGACCTTGACGCCATCGGCACCATGCTCGACCAGCGCCAGCGCGGCGGCGCCGGTGGCGATATTGCCCCCCACCACCTGCACCTGCGGGAAGTTCTGCTTGACCCAGCGCACGCGGTCCAGCACGCCCTGGCTGTGGCCGTGCGCGGTATCCACCACGATCACGTCGACGCCGGCCTTGACCAGCAGTTCCACGCGTTCATCGTTGTCCGGGCCCACGCCCACTGCGGCGCCTACGCGCAGCTGGCCGTGCGCATCCTTGCTGGCCAGCGGATTGTCCACGGCCTTCTGGATGTCCTTTACCGTAATCAGGCCGCGCAGCTCGAACGCCGCGTTCACCACCAGCACGCGCTCAAGGCGGTGGCGGTTCATCAGGCGCTTGGCTTCTTCCAGGGGCGCGCCTTCGGCCACCGTCACGAGCTTCTCGCGCGGGGTCATCTTCGCACGCACAGGTGCGTCCAGTTCTTCTTCGAAACGCAGGTCGCGGTTGGTGATGATGCCGACGACGGTCTTGCCCTCGAGCACCGGGAAACCCGAAATGCCGTGCTGTTGCGACAGCGCAATCACATCGCGAACCTTCATGTCCGGCGAAATGGTGATCGGATCACGCAGCACACCCGATTCGTAGCGTTTTACACGCGCCACTTCACGAGCCTGGTCGGCGGGCTTCAGGTTCTTGTGAACGATACCGATACCGCCAGCCTGCGCCATGGCAATGGCCAGGCGCGCTTCCGTCACCGTATCCATGGCGGCGGACAGCAGCGGAATGTTGAGTTCGATCGAACGGGTCAGTCGGGTGCGGAGGGAAACATCCCGGGGCAGGACGGCCGAATAGGCCGGGACGAGCAGCACGTCATCGAATGTGAGTGCTTTCTGGACAAGACGCATAGCGAATCCTCTAGGCGCAAAAGCAGATTATACAGGAATGCAGGATTTGCTGATGCGTTGTTGCAAGCCGTTTGCTATTCTCGGCCACCTTTTTCAAACAAGGCATCGGGAGACCATGGGAATCGGCGTACTGTGCGGGCTGCTGGCGGGCGCATTCTGGGGAATGGTATTCATCGCCCCCAAGCTGCTGCCGGCATTTTCTCCCTGGGAACTGGCGATCGGCCGCTATCTGGCGTACGGCCTGGTGGCCCTGGTCGCCGCCCTGCCGCTGATGCGCCGCATTGCCCGCAAGCTGACACGCCCCGACTGCGTGGCCCTGTTGCGCCAAGCCTTTACCGGCAACCTGCTTTACTACGTGCTGCTGGCGTTCGGCGTACAACTGGCCGGCGTGGGCCCCACGTCGCTGATCATCGGCATCCTGCCCATCTCGGTCACGCTGATGGGCCGGCGCGACCATGGCGCCGTGCCGCTGCGCCGCCTGACGCTGCCGCTGCTGGTAGTGGCGGCCGGCATCGCCTGCATCAACGTCGACCTGTTCGGCGGTGGCGGCGGCGCACATGGCGCGGCCGTGGCGGACGTAACGATCCGCCCCGTGTGGCAGAAAATCGCCGGCGTGCTCTGTGCGGCTGGGGCGCTGGTCTGCTGGACGCTCTATGCCGTGGACAACGCGCGCTACCTGCAGCGGCACCCGCACTTCAGCGGCAACGAGTGGTCGGCACTTTATGGGCTGTCCACCGGGCTGGTGTCGCTGATCCTGGCAATCGCCGGCTGGCTCGCGTTCGGCGACGCGCTGACGGCCCCAGGCAGCGCCCGGGACTGGCAGTGGTTCTGGACCGTCAATGCGGCGGTTGCGTTGGGAGCGTCGCTAATTGGCAACAATCTCTGGAACATTTCGAGCCGCCGGTTGCCGCTCACGCTGTCCGGTCAGATGATCGTCTTCGAGACGCTGTTCGCGCTGGCATACGGGTTCGTGTTCGATCACCGCTGGCCGCGACCGCTGGAAATCGCCGCAATTGTCTTGCTGATGGCCGGCGTAGCCTGGTCGGTCCGCTTGCATGCGACGGACAAGTCTCAGTAGACTAGCGACCAATGCCGGGTGGGTCACACGAAAGTCAACCCCACTGGCGACTGATGCCAACACAACCTGCTCGACCCGCTCACGATTTCGCCATGAAACGATCGTCCGCGCTGTACCTGCTGATTGCCGCAAGCTTGGCCATTCCCGGCACCGCCTTCTCTCAGTGGCAATGGAAGGACGCCAACGGCCGCACGGTCTACAGCGATGTTCCGCCGTCGCCATCGGTGCCTGAACGGGCCATCCTGGCCGCGCCGGGCCGGGTAGCCGGTGCCTATCGACCGCTGGAAATGGAAACCGCCAAGGCCGACGGGAACCCGGCGCCGACCGGCAGCGCGCGCATGCAGCAGGTCAGCGCCAAGGCCAAGGCCGACAAGCCCGTCGATGCCGACGAGGCATTCCGCGAGCGCCGCGATGCCCGCATCAAGGCCGATCTGGAAGCTGCCGCCAAGGAACGCACCCAGCTGGCGCGCGACGAACGGTGCCAGCAGCTGCGCAACTACGCCACCGGCCTGAGTGCCGGCGTGCGGGTGTCCCGATCGGGTGCCGACGGCGCCCCGATGCGCCTCAACGACGACGAGCGCACGGCCGAACTGGCCCGCACCAACGATTCGATCAACCAGCAGTGCAGCGGCTGACAGGCTGATGCCCTGAAGGCAGGGACCCTGCTCAGGCGCCCTGCCCGCCTCCGCCGCGCAGCCATTTCTGGCCCTCGCGCATCCCGGATGCCCGGGTTTTCTGCACGCGCTTGCGCCGGGCGGTCTTCGGATCCGCCGTCAGGACACGGTAGATTTCCACCCGATCACCCTGGCGCACCACGGTATCCAGCGTTTTCAGCTTGCCGTAGATTCCCACGCGCATCGTCGTGGGATCCACTTCCGGGTGCGCCCCGGTCAACCCGCTGGATTGAATGGCGCCGACGATGGTCGTGCCCTCCGGGACGGCAACTTCCTTCAGGAACACCGCATCCGGACGGGCATAGCAGACCGAAACGCGGACGGTGGCCGATGCTTCAGCCTTGCTTGGCATAGACCACCTCGGCCCGCTTGACAAAGGCATCCACAAACGTGTTGGCGATCACGCTGAACGCCGGACCGATGATTTTTTCGAGAATGACGCTCGAAAATTCGTAATGCAGGTGAAATTCGATCTTGCAGGCATCGGCGCGCAATGGCGTGAACCGCCAGGAACCGTTGAAGGTCTTGAAAGGACCGTCCGCGAACGTCATATCGATACGAGTTGGACGCTCCTGGGTATTGCGCGTGTGGAAATACTGCTTGATGCCGCTGAAATGGATATGGATCTTGGCATCGAGCAGCGTGTCGGTTTGCTCGAAGACCTCCACGCCACCGCACCATGGCAGGAACTTGGGATAGTCCTCCACGCGCGTGACCAGGTCGTACATCTGTTCGGCCGAGAAGCCGAGCAGGACGGATTTATGGACGTCTGCCATGTATACGGGTTGCGGGCACCTCGGGACTGGGCCGGGCCGGAGCGGTTTGCTAAAATCAGGATTTTAGCCGACAGCCGCGAACACGGCACGCCTTGGCGCGCTCGGCCGCAGTCATGTTGCTGCGCACCCTCACTGCCGCCGGCCTGCCGGGCCGCGCCGGTCAAATTTAGGAAATCACCTCCCGCATGACGATCGCTGACAACAAGAAGGCCTTTTTCGACTACTTCATCGAAGAACGCTATGAAGCCGGGATCGTGCTGGAAGGCTGGGAAGTCAAGGCGATCCGGGCGAACCGCGTGCAGATCAAGGAAGGTTATGTTGTGGTGCGCAACGCCGAGATGTTCCTGATCGGCGCCCACATCAGCCCGCTGCAAAGCGCCTCCACGCACGTCACTCCCGATCCGGTACGCACCCGGAAGCTGCTGCTCAAGGCCGACGAGATCAGGAAACTGATCGGCAAGGTGGAGCAGCGCGGCTATACGCTGGTGCCGCTGAACCTGCACTACACGCGCGGCCGCATCAAGTGCGAAATCGGCCTGGGCAAGGGCAAGAAGCAGTTCGACAAGCGGGAGACCGAAAAGAACCGCGACTGGCAGCGCGAGAAGGCGCGTCTGATGAAAAGCGAGAAGGAATGAAGAACGGAGGCCTCGGCCTCCGTTTTCGTTTTGGTGTTCAGCGATGCCAGATGGCGTCAGAGCACTTTCTCGACCTTCTGACCCTTCACGATTTGCAGCGCAGAAGCAATCATCGAGCTCATCTCCCCGAGATTGCCCGGCACGATCAGCGTATTGCCCTGCTTCGCCAGGTTGCCAAAGGCCGCCACGTATTCCTCGGCCACCTTCAGGTTGACCGCCTCCGTACCGCCCTCTCCGCGAATGGCGTGACCGATTTTCTCGATCGCCTGCGCATTGGCTTCCGCCACGGCCAGAATGGCCGCGGCCTCGCCCTGCGCCTTGTTGATGGCCGCCTGCCTTTCCCCTTCGGACTTCTGGATGGCCGCTTCACGCGCGCCCGAGGCCAGGTTGATCTGCTCCTGGCGCTTGCCCTCGGATGCCGCGATCAGCGCCCGCTTTTCGCGCTCCGCCGTGATCTGGGCCTGCATCGCGTGCAGGATTTCCTTCGGCGGCGTCAGGTCCTTGATCTCGTAGCGCAGCACCTTCACCCCCCAGTTGGCCGCCGCCTCGTCGAGGGCGTTGACCACGCTGTGATTGATGAATTCGCGCTCCTCGAACGTCTTGTCCAGCTCGAGCTTGCCGATGACTGACCGCAGCGTCGTCTGCGACAACTGCGTGATAGCCACCACGAAATTGCTCGATCCGTACGAGGCCTTCATCGGGTCCGTCACCTGGAAGTACAGCACCCCGTCGACCTGCAACTGCGTGTTGTCCTTGGTGATACAAACCTGGCTCGGCACATCGAGCGGGATTTCCTTGAGGATGTGCTTGTAGGCCACGCGGTCGATAAACGGCACGACAATCGACAGGCCTGGCGTCAGCGTCGCGTGGTAGCGTCCCAGCCGCTCCAGCACCCAGGCGTGCTGCTGTGGCACGATCTTGATGGACTTCGCAATCAGTACGATGGCGGCAATGAGCAGAATCAGCGGAAACAGACCGAGCTGATAGGCAAGCATGTACGACTCCCGTCAAAGAGAAAAAAACCTGCAAGGCAGAGGCAAGCGCCAGGCTAGCGCGGCGACACGATAAGCGTGGCGCCGCGAACTTCGATGATTGTGTAGCGCCCCGGGGAGGGGTCGGTCCCGGGAGCCAGCTCCACGGTCCAGTCAGCGCCGCGATAGGGCACGCGAGCGCGACGGAAGGCATCCCAGGCGGACACTTCGACTTCCTGTCCGATATCGAGATTCACGTCCGGGTTGGTCGCGGCATCGCTACGGCGCAGCCTGCCGAAGCGTGTGCGCCGCATGGCCACGATGGCCACGATGGCAACCACTGCCGCGGTAACCGTCTGCACGGGTACCTCGGCACCCAGCAGTGCGGCAATGCCGCCGGCTGTCACGCCGCAGGCGACCATCAACAGATAAAACGTGCCGGTGGCCATTTCCGCGATCAACAGCACCACGGACGCGGCAAACCAAAAGTAGTACGACGTCATCCCGTTCCTTTCCAGCCAGCCAGTCACCAGCCCGAAAAAACAAAACCCCCGCCAAACGCCTGCGGCGTCTGCGGGGGCAGTTGGAACACCTGACCGCAGGGCCGGTGCCACACGGCGCGCCGGCCCATCAGGCCGGACGCCGCTTGTTCGGGTACGTCGCTATTGTGACGCGAAATGCCTCAGGAAGCCAGTTGCTGCCAGGTTTCCACGACCGAATCAGGATTCAGCGAGATCGACTTGATGCCTTCCTTGGCCAGCCAGGCTGCAAAGTCCGGATGGTCCGAGGGGCCCTGGCCGCAAATGCCGACGTACTTGTCCAAGCGCAGCGCCGTGGAAATGGCGCGCTGCAGCATGAAACGGACGGCCGGATCGCGCTCGTCGAAGTCCTTCGCCAGCAGTTCCATGCCCGAATCGCGGTCAAGGCCCAGCGTCAGCTGGGTCAGGTCGTTCGAGCCGATCGAGAAACCGTCGAAGAATTGCAGGAACTCTTCGGCCAGAATCGCGTTGGACGGCACCTCGCACATCATGATGATGCGCAGACCATTCTCGCCACGCTTCAGGCCGTGCTTGGCCAGCAGCTCGACCACGCGCTCGGCCTGGCCCAGCGTCCGTACGAACGGCACCATGATCTCGACGTTGGTCAGGCCCATCTCGTCGCGCACGCGCTTCATGGCCTTGCATTCCATCTCGAACGCTTCGGCGAAGTCGTCGGCGATGTAGCGCGAAGCACCACGGAAGCCCAGCATCGGGTTTTCCTCGTCCGGCTCGTAGCGCGAACCACCGATCAGCTTCTTGTACTCGTTCGACTTGAAGTCCGACAGACGCACGATTACAGGCTTCGGATAGAACGCCGCGCCGATCGTGGCCATGCCTTCGGCCAGCTTGTCCACGTAGAAGGCACGCGGGCCGGCGTGGCCACGGGCCACCGATTCCACGGCCTTCTTCAGGTCGGCATCGACTTGCGGATAGTCGAGAATTGCCTTCGGGTGAACGCCGATGTTGTTGTTGATGATGAATTCCAGGCGAGCCAGGCCAACACCGTGGTTCGGGATCTGCGCAAAATCAAACGCCAGCTGCGGATTGCCGACGTTCATCATGATCTTGGTCTCGATCTCCGGCATTTCGCCGCGCATGACCTCGGTGACCTCGGTTTCGAGCAGCCCGTCGTAGATGCGACCTTCGTCGCCCTCGGCGCACGACACCGTCACCAGCGTGCCGTCCTTCAGCACGTCGGTGGCATCGCCGCAACCGACCACGGCCGGCACACCCAGTTCACGCGCGATGATCGCGGCGTGGCAGGTACGGCCGCCACGGTTCGTGACGATCGCCGCGGCACGCTTCATCACCGGCTCCCAGTTCGGGTCGGTCATGTCGGCCACCAGCACATCGCCAGGTTGCACACGTTCCATCTCGGACGGATCGTTGATCACGCGGACCGGGCCCGTGCCGATCTTCTGGCCGATTGCACGGCCGCTGGTCAGCACCGCAGACGTGCCTTTCAGCTTGAATCGCTGCTCGGCCTTGCCGGCCGACTGGCTCTTCACGGTTTCCGGACGCGCCTGGAGGATATAGATCTTGCCGTCCTTGCCGTCCTTGCCCCATTCGATGTCCATCGGGCGGCCATAGTGCTTCTCGATGATCATCGCGTAGCGGGCCAGCTCGTTCACATCGTCATCGCTGATCGAATAACGGTTGCGCAGCTCGGGCGGCACGTCCACGGTCTTCACGCGGCCGGCTTCGCCCGGCTTGGTGAATTCCATCTTGATCAGCTTCGAGCCGATCGAACGGCGGATGATGGGGTACTTGCCGGCTTGCAGCGTCGGCTTGAAGACGTAGAACTCGTCCGGGTTCACGGCACCCTGCACCACCGTTTCGCCAAGACCATAGCTCGACGTGATGAACACCACGTCCGGGAAACCGGACTCGGTATCGATCGTGAACATCACGCCCGAGGCTGCCAGGTCCGAACGGACCATGCGCTGGACGCCGGCCGACAGGGCCACCACGTCATGGGCAAAGCCCTTGTGCACGCGGTAGGAAATGGCGCGGTCGTTGTACAGCGACGCGAACACGTGCTTGATCTTGTCGAGCACGTCGTCGATACCGCTGACGTTGAGGTACGACTCCTGCTGGCCTGCGAACGAAGCGTCGGGCAGATCTTCAGCGGTGGCCGACGAACGCACGGCGAACGATGCCTCGGCGCCTTCGCGCGCCGACACGCGTGCATAGTGCTCGCGGATTTCGGCCTCGAGACGCGGCTGGAACGGCGCCGAGGCCACCCAGTTGCGGATCTCGGCACCGGCTTCGGCCAGGGCCTTCACGTCATCGACGTCGAGCGTCTTCAGGCGTTCGGAAATGCGGGCGGTCAGGTTGTTGTGTTCGAGGAAGTCGCGGAATGCCAGCGCGGTGGTGGCAAAACCGCCGGGGACGCGCACACCGGCGCCGGCCAGCTGCGAGATCATCTCGCCAAGCGACGAATTCTTGCCGCCGACGGTCTCCACGTCCTGCATGCGCAGTTCTTCGAACGGCAGCACGTAGGCGCCGTTATTTACCTGGTTGGTCATAAAAGCCTCAAAACAAAGTAAGAAATCTTTTGCACCGACCGGTATGTTGTTGGAGTTCTGGCCCCGGCGGATCGCTTGGCTGAGCAATTCCGTGTGACATCGGACGCTTCCGATGCTGCAATGCACATTGTCGACAATTCGGCCCCAAATCGTTGCCTGGCCGGGATTGGCGGAATTGCTTAGCCAAAAGATCGCCGCTATTCTACCGTGCCGCACCGCACTTTCGCTCGGCGGCCGCTCCAAAATAATTGTTCAGACATGTCCTTGCCCGAAGCGCCTGACGCGTCGCAACCCGCGCCAGCCCTGACTTCCCAGTCTTCTTCATCCGCTGCCGGCGCCCAGCCTGCGGCTGCGACGGCACCTGCGGATCGCCCTGCCGTGCGTACGGTTTTCATTGTGTCGGATGGCACAGGCATCACGGCCGAGACGTTCAGCCACTCGATCCTGGCCCAGTTCGAGATGCGCTTCCGCAAGGTGCGCATGCCCTTCGTCGACACGCCCGAGAAGGCGCATGTGGCCGTCAGCAAGATCAACGAGGCGTTCTACAACGAGGGCGTGCCGCCCATTGTCTTCACCACGCTGGTCAACGCCGAGTCCAACAAGGCGATGCGCCGCGCCAAGGGCATGATTCTGGACATGTTCCAGACGTTTATCGAACCGCTGGAAAAAGAACTGGGACTGAAGTCCACCCATGCGATCGGCCGGTTTCACCAGAACGCCGATACCGAGGCGTACAAGAACCGGATCGAGGCGATCAACTTCTCGCTGGCACATGATGACGGTCAGTCACACAAGAACCTCGAGGACGCCGATGTGATCCTGGTGGGCGTGTCGCGCAGCGGCAAGACGCCAACCAGCCTGTATCTGGCCATGCAGTACGGCCTCAAGGCGGCCAACTATCCGCTGATCCCCGACGATTTCGAGCGCGGACGTCTGCCTTCGGCGCTCTACGCGTTCAAGTCCAAGATCTTCGGGCTGTCGATCGACCCGCAGCGGCTGACCGAAATCCGCAACGAGCGCCGGCCGGGCAGCAAGTACGCGGCGGTTGAGAATTGTCGCTACGAGGTCAACGAGGCCGAGGCGATGATGCGCCGGGAAGGGATCAAGTGGCTGTCGTCGACCCACAAGTCGATCGAGGAAATCGCAACGACGATCCTGCAGGAAATCAAGGTCGACCGCGATAACTATTGAAACGCGCGATTTTTGAGAATCGTCTTCTTGGCGGGTGATGGCTGGAGGTGAAAGATGACGTCATCGAACGTTTTCTTTCATGAACCATGTCCATCACCATGTCAGCTGATCAGCTTTCCAGCCTCCCCGACGCGGCCGATCCCACCCGCGCTCGCCAGCACCGCCACCCGCCGCGCCACGACTGGCGCATGGCCGCCACCATCTTCACTGCAGTCTTCGTCGCCCTTGGAGGGATCTTCGCCATCCTCGATTACTCCGGGCGCCAATCCGACAAGACGACCGACAACATCTATTACCGCTTCGATATGGTGGATGAGCGGCTCGGCGTAATGGACCGCCAGTCCCAGGCAACCGACAAGCGATTCGATGGCATCGACCGCCGGATCGACAGGCTTGAAGTGAAGGTTGACGAAGGCTTCGCCAAGGTCGACCGGCGCCTCGACAAGATGGACGAACGCTTCAACAACCTCGAAGTCGGGCTCGGCAGGAAGTTCGACCAGATCGACCGGAAATTCACCCAGATCGACCAGAGGTTCGACCAGATCGACGGGAAGATCGGTCAGATCGCGGACGTCCTGCACCTCCTGGTCGAACAGAAGGCCACTTCAGGCGCCACGGAACCCGGTCAAAAACTTGGCAGCCGCCCTCGCTAACGGCGCTCGCTCAGCCTGTCCGCCGCTGGCGTACCGCTTCAAACAGGCAGATGGCGGTCGCGGCGGCCACGTTCAGAGATTCCAGGCCACCGGGTTGCGGAATGCCGACCTTGCGCGAGACGCGTGCCATCCACGCCTGGCTTACGCCCGCGCCCTCGTTGCCGACGACCCAACCTACTGGCTGGCGCAGGTCGGTATCGAACACAGTGGCGTCGGCATGCGAGGACGTCGCAAGCAGCGGCACGGCCAGCCGGGACGCAAGCATGTCGAGTGTGCAGTGCTCGACGATATTGAGATGGAAATTCGCACCCATGCCGGCACGCAGTGTCTTGACCGACCAGGCGAATGCACAGCCGGTGGTCAGGAACGCGTGAGGAATACCAGCAGCCGCGGCACTGCGCAGGATCGAGCCGACGTTGCCCGCATCCTGGACGCCATCGAGGATGATGCAGTCTGTCGCAATCTGCGCTGGCAGATGACCCGCCGGCGTCTCGATCACGAACAGCAGGTCGATGCCGTTCGCCACATTGCTGATCTGGCTGAACAACGCATCGGCCAGCACGACGACGCGTTCCGGCTCCACCTGGTCGAGCAGGGGCCGCACTTCGGCGTGGTCAACATGACGTTCGCCTACGACGCAAGAGACCGGCTGACCCAATGCGGCAACGTAGGCCTGCGCCAGATGCACGCCGTCCAGCACCGATTGCCCGGCCTTGCGACGTTGATGCGTAGACCCAATAAGGGCCTTCAGGTGCTTGAACAGCGCGTTATCGCGCGAAGTGACGTGCTTCAAGGGGGTGGTGTCTTAGAAAGGCGGCGCTTCCTGGGCTTGGGCCTGGGTCATGCCATTGACGCGTTCCAGCGCCAGGCGGACCGGCGCGAACGACCGCCGATGATGCGGTGTGGGACCATGCCGATCCAGCGCAGCAAAATGTTGAGGCGTCGGATAGCCAAAATGCGAATCGAAGCCGTAATCGGGATACTGCGCGTGCAATTCCCGGAGATTGCGGTCACGCGCAACCTTTGCCAGGATCGACGCGGCCGAAATGGCACGCACCTTGGCGTCCCCCTTGACGATCGCTTCCACAGGAAAAGCGACCTGCGGGCAACGATTGCCGTCCACCTGGACCAGATCGGGAATCACGCCATTGGCGGCAAGCCCTTGAACGGCGCGCTGCATGGCCAGCATCGAGGCATGGAGGATATTGATCGAATCGATTTCCTCGACCGTTGCGAAGGCGATATGCCAGCCCAACGCCCGCTCGCAGATCCTGTCGAACAAGACCTCTCGCTTGTCCGAGGTCAGGATCTTCGAATCGGCGAGCCCGCGGATCTGGCGGTCCGGATTCAGCACGACAGCCGCCGCGTAGACGGGGCCTGCCAGCGGGCCACGGCCTGCTTCGTCCACGCCACAAAGGCGCTGGACCACGGCGACCGTCTGCGTCAGCGCGAGCCCCATCTGGCCAACATTGGCTGCCTTGATGCGCGGCATCACACGGCCCCCCGAGTGTGGAGCAGATCCGCCACCACACCGGCCGCCAGCCTTGATGTATCGCGCTTTAGCGTTTCATGCATGGTCGTGAAATGTTCACGCAGGAATGCAATATTGCCTTCGTCATTGAGTTGCAACAGCGTTTCGCGCGCCAGCGCCTCTGGCGTGGCATCGTCCTGCAACAGCTCGGGCACCACAAAGCGTCCCGACAGAATATTAGGCAGTCCGACGTACGGCAGATAACCCTGTCGTTTCATGATTTGCGCAGTCAGCCAGGGCACCTTGTACGAGATCACCATCGGCTTTTTGTACAGCGCAGCCTCCAGCGTGGCCGTGCCGCTCGCCAACAGGATCACATCGGCTGACTCCATCGCCAGATGTGACTGGCCATCCACAATGGTCAAGTCGATCTCGGGATGCTGCGCGTGCAGACCTTCCACAATGGCATGAAGGGCCGGCGACGCGGCGGGCAACACGAATGCCAGATTCCCGTCCATACGGTGCATGCGCGCCATGGCCTCGAAGAAAGTGGCGCCGAGATTCCGTACTTCGGACTGCCGGCTGCCCGGCAGCACGGCCACGATGCGCTTGTTTTCGGGGAGGCCCAGCTTGGCGCGGGCGCCGGCCACATCGGGCACCATCGGAATCACATCAGCAAGAGGATGACCGACGTATGTTGCCGGGATACCCGCCTTGGCGTAGATCTCCGGCTCGAACGGAAACAGGCAGAGGATATGGTCTACCGCACGCGCGATGGTACGAATGCGACCGCCCCGCCAGGCCCAGATCGAGGGACTGACGAAATGGACGACCGGTATGCCGGCGCGCCGCAGCGGAACTTCGAGACCGAAGTTGAAATCCGGAGCGTCGACACCAATAAAGCACAGTGGCGGCTGGGCCAGCAGCTGGTCCCGAATGGCCCGCCGCGTGGCCAGAATCTCACGCAGCGACCCCAGGACTTCCACATAGCCGTTGACGGAGAGTGTCTCCATCGGCCAATGCGAGACAAACCCTTGCGCCATCATGCGGCGGCCACCGATCCCGGCATAGTCGACCGACTCGCCCAGCCGTGCGTGCAATCCTTCCAGCAACAGCGAAGCCAGCAGATCGCCGGATGCCTCGCCAGCAACCATGGCAATCGTGCCACGCTTGTTTACATGAGCTTCCGCGTCAGCGGGAAGCACGGCCTGCATGGCTGCCTCGACCATGACCGGCTGACGTCTAGCGCACGATGCCGCGTTGGGTCGCGGCGAGGAACTCGACGAAGGCCTTTAGCGGCGCTGCCGTGGTGGCATCCGACTGGCCCAGCATGGTCGAAATTTCGTTGCGGGCATCGTCGAAGCTGAGATCCGACTTGTACAGCAGCTTGTAAGCCTGACGCAGCGCCGCGATCTGGGCCGCATCGAAGCCGCGCCGACGCAGACCCTCGACGTTGATGCCATGCGGCGTCGCCTTGTTGCCGCTCTTGTCGCTCGCGGCAATCACGAACGGCGGCACATCCTGGACCAGTGCCGAAGCCCCGCCCAGCATGGCATGCGCGCCAATACGCACGTACTGATGCACGCCGCTCATGCCGCCAAGAATCGCCCAGTCGCCCACTTCCACGTGGCCGGCAATCTGCGCATTGCTCGAAAACACCGTGTGGTTACCCACGCTGCAGTCGTGCGCGATATGCACGTACGCCATGATCCAGTTATCGCTGCCGATGCGGGTCAGGCCGCGATCCTGCACGGTGCCCGTGTGGATCGTCGTGAATTCGCGAATCGTGTTGCGATCGCCAATCTCGAGCCGGGTGGGCTCGTTGGCATACTTCATGTCCTGCGGCACTCCGCCCACCGAGGCATATGGCCCGATGCGGTTCCCCTCGCCGATCGTGGTATGCCCCTCGACCGTGGTATGCGAGCCGATCCGCGTGCCGCTGCCGATCCGCACATTCGGACCGACGATCGAGAACGGGCCGACTTCCACATCGGCGGCGAGTTCAGCCTTCGGGTCGATCAGTGCGGTGGGATGGATTTGCGTCATACGTACTGTCCTGTGCTGTCAGTTCTGCTCGGTATCGGGAAGATCAGGCCTCGGCCTGCTTGACCGTGCACATCAGCTCGGCTTCGCAGGCAACCTCGCCATCCACGGTGGCGCTGGCCTTGAACTTCCAGATGCCGCGAATGTAGCGTTCCACGGTCACGTTCAGGTGCAACTGATCGCCGGGATACACCACGCGCTTGAAGCGGGCGCCGTCGATGCCGACGAAGTAATACAGCGCGCCTTCCTTGCGCTCCATATCGGCGCCAAAGGTCAGCAGGCCGGCCGATTGCGCCAGCGCCTCCAGAATCATGACACCCGGCATCACAGGTTGTTCCGGAAAGTGGCCCATGAAGTACGGCTCGTTGATCGTCACGTTCTTCAGGGTCTTGATCCGCTTCTGCGGTTCAAACTCGAGCACGCGGTCGACCAGCAGGATTGGATACCGATGCGGCAGCAGCTTCAGGATCTTGCGGATGTCGATATCGGAGGCTGTCATGATGATTTCTCTTCGTCTTGTTTGCTATTAACCCCGGCGGACGTGCCGCGCAGCCGGCGCTCCAGTTGCACCACACGCTCGCGCAGCTTCGACAGGCCACGCACGATGGCCGCGTTGCGTTCCCACTCGCCATGCGATGTGAACGGGAACACGCTGGTGAAATGCCCACCGGGTTTTGTAATCGATTTGGTAATCGAGGTACCGCCGGACACTGTGGTCCGGTCGGCGATATTCAAATGTCCGGAAAAATTGGCCGCGCCGCCAATCACGCAGAACCTGCCGATCTTCGTACTGCCCGAAATCGCGGCCGTGCCGGCAATCACGGTGTGCGCGCCCACATGGACGTTATGGGCGATCTGCACCTGGTTGTCGATCTTGCAGCCGTCCTCGATGACGGTATCGGCCATGGCCCCGCGGTCCACGCAGGTATTGGCGCCAATCTCCACATCGTTGCCCAGCACGGCTCGCCCCGCCTGGGGGATCTTGACGTACTCGACCCCGCCCGGCCCGATATCGGGCGCAAAGCCAAAGCCATCGGCACCAATCACCGCACCGCTGTGCAGGATGTTGCGCGCACCCACCACGCAACGATGATAGACAGAAACATTGGCGTAGATGAGCGTATCTTCGCCGATCTGCGCGCCTGCGCCGATAAAGGCATTTGCCAGGACGCGAACCCGCTCGCCCAGCCGCGCTCCGGCCTCGACCACCACGTTCGGACCGATAAAGCACGACGCCGGCACGACCGCGTCGGGCGACACCGTTGCACGCGGGTCGATGCCGGTACGCGGATCGGCATTGGCGGCGCGGTCGAAACGCTGGGCCACGCGCGCAAAGCAGACGTACGGATTGCGCGCCACCAACCAGTTGCGGCCGTCAGCCTGCCCATCCGCGCGAATGCGCTCCAGATCCGCCGGCGACACGATCACGGCACCGGCCTTCGAAGCCAGTGCCTGCGCCAGGTAGAGCGGATTGGAAAGAAACGACAGATCGCCGGGACCGGCCTGGTCGAGCGGTGCCAGACCGCCCACGGCCAGGTCGGGATCACCCACAACCTGCGCGCCGTTCTCGGTGGCGAGCTGACCCAGTGTGGGTGTCTGCATGGCGGTACTTCCTTGAAAAATCGTAAAGCGGCGCGCGAGCGCCCGCCGCTTACTTGCCGGAGCTGGCGTTCAGCGCCTTCATCACGTCGTCCGTGATGTCGATGCGCGGATTGACGTAGACCGCTTCCTGCACGATCAGGTCGTACTTGCGCTGTTCGGCCAGTTGACGGATCACGCGGTTGGCGCGCTCCAGCACCTGGGCCAGTTCTTCGTTACGACGCTGGTTCAGGTCTTCGCGGAACTCGCGCTGCTTGCGCTGGAATTCACGATCGAGGTCGGCCACTTCGCGCTGACGGCGCTGGCGGTCGGCGTCGGCCAGCACGGCGGTGTCCTTGTCGAGCTTGTCGGCCATGGCCTTGATCTTCTGGGCCATGTCCTGCAGTTCGCGGTCGCGCTTGGAGAATTCCTGCTCGAGCTTGACCTGGGCGGCCTTGGCGGGCTGCGAGTCACGCAGGATACGCTCCGAGTTCACCGCGGCAATGCGCGCCTCCTGAGCCATCGCCGGGGCCGCCGCGCAAAGGGCCGCAGCGGCCAGCGCGGCCGCGCTCAGGGATTTGATCAGTGGAGTGTGGAGTTTCATCAAACAAATCCTTTTGGGGATCAGAACGCGGTACCAATCTGGAACTGGAACCGCTGAACCTTGTCGTTCTCGTCCTTCTTCAGCGGGAAGCCCATGCTGACCTTCAGCGGGCCGATCGGCGACAGCCACGACATACCGAAGCCGGTCGAGTACTTCAGGTCACTAACCGTGATCGGCGCGCCTTCCTGATAGACGTTACCGAAGTCGAAGAACGTAAACAGGCGCAGCGTGCGGTCAACACCCGAACCCGGCAGCGGGAACACGAATTCCACGTTACCGATCATCTTCGAGGCACCGCCCACCGGGTTGCCGTTCTGGTCCTTCGGACCCAGCGTGCTGGTCTGGTAGCCGCGGACCGAACCGATACCACCGGCATAGAAGTACTTGAACACCGGGAACGGCGTATTGCCGTAGCCGTGGCCGTAGGCCACCTCGCCGTTGAAGGCCAGCGTGAAGGCCTTCGAGATCGGATAGAAGTACTGCTGCTGGAAGCTGGCGCGATAGTACTGCGTATCGCCGCCCGGCACACCGATTTCCAGGTTGGCCTGGGTGTACGGTCCCTTGGTCGGGATCAGCGCACTATCCCGGCGGTCACGTGCCCAGCCGACCGTGAACGGGAAGTTGTTGATCGGGTCGCCGCTGGCCTTGCCGATCTTCTGCAGCCAGGCCGTGTACTGGCTCGGCGTGTTGACCGAGGTATAGACCTGGGTACGCTCGTAGCCAATGCCGAAGAACACCGTATCGTTCTCGGAGAACGGCACGCCGAACTTGAAGCCGCCACCGGCCGACACGATCTTGTAGTCCTGGTCACCCGTGTAGTACAGCGGGCGGGACGTACGGTAGTAGATATCGGTCGAGCGGCTGATGCCGTCCACCGTGAAGTACGGATCGTACTGGGTCAGCGCGATCGTACGGAACGACTTGGCCGTGTTCACATCGAGGCCAAGGCTGGTACCGGAGCCGAACACGTTGTCCTGGCGCAGGCCGGCCTGCAGCACGAGCTTGTCGGTCGACGAGAAGCCGAGACCCAGGCTGATCTGGCCGGTAGGCTTTTCCGTCACATTTACGTTCACATCCACCTGGTCGGGCGCGCCGGGCACATCCTCGGTCGTGATGTTCGTATCCGTGAAATAGCCGGTACGGTTGATACGGGCCTGCGATTGCTGGAGCTTCTCGCTATCGAACCACGAGCTTTCCATCTGGCGCATTTCGCGGCGCACCACTTCGTCGCGCGTCTTGCTGTTGCCCACCACGTTCACGCGGCGCACATAGACACGGCGCCCCGGATCGACCATCAGGGTCAGCGCCACTTCGCGCTTTTCCTTGTCGATCTGCGGTTGCGGGTTGATCGTGGTGAACGCATAGCCGTACGTACCGAGCAGATCGGTGATGGCCTTGGTGCTGGCCGTCAGCTTTTCGGACGAGAAAATATCGCCCTTCTTCAGCTGCAGCAGCTTCTGCATTTCTTCCTGCTTGCCCAGCAGTTCGCCGGCCAGGTGGATATCCGAGACCTTGAACTGCTCGCCTTCGGCGATATTCAGCGTCAGGTAGATATCTTTCTTGTCAGGCGTGATCGATACCTGCGTCGACTCGATCTGGAATTCCAGATAGCCGCGATTCAGGTAGAACGAGCGCAGCGCTTCCAGGTCGGCCGTGAGCTTCTGCTTCGAATACAGGTCGTTCTTGGTGTACCACGACAGCCAGTTGGGCGTGGACAGCTGCATTTCGTCGCGCAGCGTGCTTTCCTTGAACGCCTTGTTGCCGACGATATTGATCTGGCGAATCTTCGCGACCGGGCCTTCTTCCACGTTGAACACCACGGACACGCGGTTGCGGTCCACCGGCGTCACGGTGGTCTGGACTTCGGCGGCGTAGTAGCCGCGGGCCACGTACTGGCGCTTCAGTTCCTGCTCTGCCTTGTCGATCAGGGCCTTGTCGTAGTAACGCGCTTCGGCCACGCCCACGGCCCGCAGCGACCGGCGCAGCGTGTCCTTGTCGAATTCCTTGATGCCGACGAATTCAAGCTGGGAAATCGCCGGGCGTTCCTCGACCTGCACCACCAGCACGCCGTCTTCGGCGCGGATCTGCACGTCCTTGAAAAACCCGGTATTGTAGAGCGCACGGATGGCGTCGGCGCCCTTGTCATCGGTGAAGGTTTCGCCGACGCGCACGGGCAGGTAACCGAAGACGGTACCCGGCTCCACACGCTGCAGGCCTTCAACGCGAATATCCTTGACCACAAACGGATCTGCGGCCCAGCCCGCCGGGCTCCAGGCCGCAATAATGGCACTCGTCAGCAAGCCCAGCGAGATGCGCTTATTTCTGATCAAAGTCGATCCCCTCTTCCTCATCGATTTCATGCAGGGTGTGGCTCCAGCGCCGATTGCCGCTGCGCCTGACAATACCGGCACGACCGATCCTTCCCGACGGGGAAAATCCCCCCGGGATACGACCGCCCCCGTCCGACTGGCGCTTCCGGCTGCGCGAAACTAGCCGCGCGCAAGAAACAGTCGGCTGACGTCATTGAACAAAGCGAGTGAGGTCAGGAGCAAGATGCATGCGATGCCGACCTTCTGCAGCATCGCTTGCCAGTGGTCTGGTACAGGCCTGCCAGTCAAAAATTCCACGCAATAATACAGCAAATGCCCCCCATCCAGCACCGGAATAGGTAACAAATTCAGTACACCGAGGCTGACACTGACCAGCGCGAGGAAGCTCACGAACGGCTGCCAGCCCATGTTGGCGGCCCGGCCGGCATAGTCGGCCACGGTCAGCGGTCCGCTCAGATTCTGCAGCGATGCCTGGCCCACGAGCATCTTGCCAAGCAGCTTCAAGGACAGCGTGCTGGTGCTCCAGACCTGATCGGCCGCACGGGCCAGGGCCTGGGTAAACGGGTAGCGCACGATTTCGGTCTGCACGGCCTGGTTCAGCGCGGCGCCCAGCTTGCCGACCAGCGGCGCGGGCTCGCCATCGGCACCAGCCTTGCCGCCCGGTGCGGCATCGAGCTTGACGGTCACGTCGATGCGCTGGCCGGCGCGCTCGATCCCCAGCGTGACGTCCTGGCCCGGGCGCGCCCGAACGCCGCGAATCAGTTCGCCGGCCTGCGTCAGCGGCTGGCCCTGCCAGGCGACCACCTTGTCGCCGGCGCGCAGACCCGCCCGTTGTGCCGCCGAGTCGGCGACGATCTCGGTAATGGTGACCGGCCCGCCCTTCAGGGCCAGGCCCAGCGTGGCCAGCGGGTCCTGATCGGGGTTCCCGCCGGTATCGGGAAGCCGGCCCAGTGCGACGTCCCGTTCGGCACCATCGGCACCACGGACGTGCATGACGGCACGCGTCTCGCCAAAACCCTGGGCAAACACGGCCATCCGCAGATCGTTCCAGGATCGGACAGGCTCGGTCTGGCCATTCGCGCTCAGCGACAGCACGCGGTCGCCGTCCCGGACTCCGGCCTGGGCCGCCGCAGTACTGGCCGCCGGCGCGGCCAGCACGGGGGCGGGCTCGCGCATGCCGCCGGCAAACAGCACCAGATAGAGGGCGATGGCCAGCGCGAAATTCGCCAGCGGGCCAGCGGCCACAATGACAAACCGCTTGGCCACCGGCTGACGGTTGAATGCACGCGGCAAGTCGGCCGCATCGATGGCCGGATCCGCGTCCGGATCGCGCTCCCGCTCGTCAAGCATCTTGACGTAGCCGCCCAGCGGGATGGCGGCCAGCGTCCATTCCGTGCGGTCACGCCCCTTGCTGACCCAGCGGGCCAGCGGACGGCCGAAACCGATCGAGAACCGCAAAACCTTGACTCCGCACGCACGCGCGGCCAGGTAATGCCCCATCTCGTGAACGAAGATCAGGATGCAGAGGGCGACAACGAACGCGATAACGGTTTGCATGGCAATCACCTCTTTCCAGATCCGGGCCTCGCCGCGATCGTGATGACGATCAGCGGGCGGCCAGTTGTTTCAGCAGCGCTAGGGCGGCCTTGCGTGCCGCGGCATCGGCGGCCAGCACACCGTCGAGCGACCCGGCTTCACCTTCGGCGGGCTGCTCCAGCACACCGGCCACGACCCGCGCGATGTCCGTGAACCGGATGCCGCCGGCCAGGAACGCCTCCACGGCCACCTCATTCGCGGCATTGAGCACGGCCGGGGCCACATCACCGGCGCGCAGTGCGTCAAAAGCCAGGCCCAGGCACGGAAAGCGCCCCAGGTCCGGCGTCTCGAAATGAAGCCCGCCAGCCACGGTCAGGTCCAGCGGGGTCACGCCCGAGTCGATCCGTTCCGGATAGGCCATGCCGTAGGCAATCGGCGTACGCATGTCGGGGTTGCCAAGCTGCGCCAGCACCGAACCGTCGGCATAGGCCACCATCGAATGGACAATGCTCTGCGGGTGAATCAGCACCTCGATTTTGTCGGCCGGCGCGCCAAACAACCAGTGGGCTTCGATGACCTCGAGCCCCTTGTTCATCATCGTGGCCGAATCCACCGAAATCTTGCGCCCCATCACCCACTTCGGGTGCGCGCAGGCCTGGTCCGGCGTGATGTCGTGCAGTGTCGACGGGTCGCGGGTGCGGAACGGGCCGCCCGATGCCGTCAGCAGCACCTTCGATACCCCTGCGCCATAGCGCGGGTCGCTGGTCGGCAGGCACTGAAAGATGGCATTGTGTTCGCTGTCGATCGGCAGCAGCGTGGCGCCGTGATGCTGCACCGCATCCATGAAGATGCTGCCCGACATCACCAGCGATTCCTTGTTGGCCAGCAGCACGCGCTTGCCCGCCCGCGCCGCGGCCAGCGACGAGCGCAGGCCCGCGGCGCCGACGATGGCAGCCATCACGGCATCGGTCTGTGCATCCGAGGCGATCGATTCGAGCGATTCCGGGCCGTAGCCGACTTCGGTCGCGACGCCGGCCGCACGCAGCTTGCCTTCAAGCTCGCGCGCCGCCTCGGCCGAACCCACCACCGCCCGTGCCGGACGGAATTCGGCGCACGCAGCGGCCAGCTTGTCCACCTGACGATGGGCGCTGAGCGCGTGCACCGTGTAGCGGTCGGGATGTCGGCGCACCACGTCCAGCGTGCTTTCGCCGATGGAACCCGTGGCGCCCAGAATCGTAATGCGTTGCATATAACCAGACGAATTCAGTTGTGATCAGACCCAGGACAGCAGCAGCGCCGCCAGCGGAAATACCGGGATCAGCGCGTCGATGCGGTCGAGAACGCCCCCGTGGCCCGGCAGCAGCCGGCTGCTGTCCTTGATGCCGACCTGGCGCTTGAGCAAGGACTCGAACAGGTCGCCCACCACGCTGGCCGCCACCAGCAGCGTGGTCAGCATGGCCAGCACGCCCAGGCCCACCTTGTCGGCGATCAGCGAATACCAGGTAGGGGCGAAGGCATGGCTAGCCGCCAGTCCCAGCGCGACGATCATCGCCAGCAGCCAGCCACCGATCGCACCTTCCCAGGACTTGCCCGGGCTGATGGTCGGCGCCAGCTTGCGCTTGCCGATGGCCTTGCCGACGAAATAGGCACCGATGTCGGCGGCCCAGACCAGCACGGCGGCGGTCAGCAGCACACCCACGCCGGCCACGCGCAGCGCCATGACCGCATGGCCGAACGCCGGCAGCATGATCAGTCCGAGCACGACGCCCAGTACGGTGAATCCGGGGGTTGCCTTCCGTACGCCGCGCGCCAGCAACACCAGCGCCACACCCCAAGCCACGAGCGAAGCCTCGAGCAGCCAGTCGATAGCGAATCCGGACGGCGCGAGATGCCAGGCCAGCAACGCCACCAGGCATGCCACGGCATAGACATATGGCCACGGGCGCGGCAGTCCGATCAGGCGACCGAATTCCCAGCCGCCCAGCAGCACGATGACTGCCACCAGCACCGCCAGCGCCGTGGGGGGCGCCAGGAACAGGATCGGCAGGATCAACAGCAACAGGCATACGGCGGTGATAACGCGGGTCAGAAGCATGCGGCTGCGATTCCCGTTGATATGAAGGTACGACCGGCCTCAGGCCGTTCCCGACAGGCCCGGCGCCACGACCTGGGCACTGGTCCGGCCGAATCGGCGCTCTCGCTGGCGGTACGACGCAAAGGCCTTGTCGAGTTCCGCGGCGTCAAAATCGGGCCAGAACGTATCGGTGAAATAGAGCTCGGTATAGGCGAGCTGCCAAAGCAGGAAATTGCTGATGCGCTGTTCGCCGCCGGTACGGATGAACAGGTCCGGCTCGGGCGCATAGGCCATCGCCAGGTGCGGAGCCAGCATCGATTCGTCGATCGATTCCCCGTCTAGCATCGGCGCGCGCGCCAGCATCTTGCGCATGGCCTGCAGCAGATCCCAGCGGCCGCCGTAGTTGGCGGCGATGGTCACGGTCAGGCCCGTGTTGCCTGCCGTACGCGCTTCGGCATCCTTGATCATCTGCTGGATGCGCGGGCTGAAGCGCGCCAGGTCGCCCACCACGCGCAGGCGGATGTTGTTCGCGTGCATCCGGACCACCTCGCGGCGCAAGGCGGTCATGAACAGGCGCATCAGGAACGAGACTTCGTCCGCAGGCCGGCGCCAGTTCTCGGAACTGAATGCGAACAGGGTCAGGTACTGCACGCCGCGTGCGGCGCACGCCTGCACGATCTCGCGCACGGTGTCCAGACCCCGCGTGTGGCCAGCCACGCGCGGCAGGTGACGCTTTGTCGCCCAGCGGCCGTTGCCATCCATGATGATGGCGACGTGTCGTGGCACATAGGTGGTATCGGGAACGCCGAGCGTCGAACTGATATGCTGCATGGATTCGCGGACGGGGTGGGACAACCCCGGCGGACGGGCCGCCGGGACGGCCTTACACCGTCAAGATCTCCTTCTCTTTCTCGGCGACGAGCCTGTCGATCTCGCCGACATACTTGTCCGTCAGCTTCTGGACGTCGTCCGTACCGCGGCGCTCGTCGTCTTCCGAAATGGTCTTGTCCTTGACGAGCTTCTTGAACTGCTCGTTGGCGTCGCGGCGCAGGTTGCGCACGGCTACCTTGGCGCCTTCGGCCTCGCTCTTCACCACCTTGATCAGCTCCTTGCGGCGCTCTTCGGTCAGCGGAGGCATCGGCACGCGGATCACGTCGCCCATCGTGGCGGGGTTCAGGCCCAGGTCGGCGTCGCGGATTGCCTTTTCCACGGCCTGCACCATCTTCTTTTCCCACGGTTGCACGGTAATCGTCCGGGCGTCGCCCAGGCCAATGTTGGCCACCTGGCTGATCGGCACCGGCGAGCCGTAGTAATCCACCTGGACGTGGTCGAGCAGGCCAGTGTGCGCACGGCCGGTACGAATTTTCGCCAGATCGGCCCTGAAGGCTTCGATCGACTTCTGCATCTTCTGCTCGGCGCTCTTCTTAGTGTCGGCGACGGTCATGATTACCTCCGGAAAACAGCCAGACAGGATCCCGTCAGGCGGGATCGAAAATGGAACATTCTACTCTCAGGCCAGACCGAATCCGCATTTTGATGCGGTCCGGACTGCTTAAACGTGCACTAGCGTACCTTCGTCCTCGCCCAGGATCACACGCTTCAGGGCGCCCGGCTTGACGATCGAGAACACCTTGATCGGCAGCTTCTGGTCGCGGCACAGCGCGAACGCGGTGGCGTCCATGACCTGCAGGTTGCGCGAAATGGCTTCGTCGAACGTGATTGTCGTGTAGCGGGTGGCGCTCGGGTCCTTCTTGGGATCGGCCGTGTAGACGCCGTCAACCTTGGTGGCCTTGAGCACGATTTCCGCGCCGATTTCCGAACCGCGCAGCGCAGCGGCCGTATCGGTGGTGAAGAACGGGTTGCCGGTGCCGGCGGCAAAGATCACGACCTTGCCTTCCTCCAGCTGGCGGATGGCACGCGGGCGGATATACGGCTCCACCACCTGGTCCATGCGCAGCGCCGATTGCACGCGGCCTTCGATATTGGCGTGGCGCATGGCGTCCTGCAGCGCCAGGGCGTTCATCATCGTGGCCAGCATGCCCATGTAGTCGGCCGTGGCACGGTCCATGCCGGCCGCACCGCCGGCAACGCCGCGGAAAATGTTGCCGCCGCCGATGACGACCGCCACCTGGACGCCCAGTTTCACGATTTCGGCTATGTCATTGACCATGCCTTCGATAGTGGCCCGGTTGATGCCGAAGGCATCGTCGCCCATCAGGGCTTCACCGGACAGTTTCAGAAGGACGCGCTTGTAGGCTGGCATGTTCACCCTCGGGCAGGTTCTAGTCGCTCGTTTGAACGGATGGATGGGCGCGGGCGGCACGACGCAACTGCGCACCGGCCGCGCATGAATTTGGACTGCTTGACAGCTGGAAAGCCGGTTTTCGCCGTCATCTGCCGGCATCACCCCGCTAAAGGCGCGCTTGTTGCAGGTGACTGCGAAAACTGACTGGCACGGCGCACATGGCAACCGTACTTGTGCAGAGGGGCACCTTGCGGCGCCCCTCGGCATTATACGGTGGCTGACCGGGCATCCCGCCAGGGAAACCCGTCCGGCCACCCGGACATCAGCCCTTCTGGGCGGCAGCCACCTGGGCAGCCACTTCAGCAGCGAAGTCGTCCTGCTTCTTCTCGATGCCTTCGCCCACCACGTACAGGGTGAATCCCTTCACGTTGGTGTTTGCAGCCTTCAGCATCTGCTCGACCGTCTGCTTGTCGTTCTTCACGAACGGCTGGTCCAGCAGCGACACTTCCTTCAGGTACTTCTGGACCGAACCTTCCACCATCTTGGCGGCGATTTCGGCCGGCTTGCCCGATTCGGCAGCCTTCTGCTCGGCAATGCTGCGCTCCTTGGCGATCAGCTCGGCCGGCACCTGTTCCGACGACAGCGACACCGGCTTCATGGCGGCCACGTGCATGGCAACGTCCTTGGCGGCGGTTTCGTCGCCATCGAACTCGACCATCACGCCGATGCGGGTGCCGTGCAGGTACGAAGCCAGCTTGCCACCGTTGGCGTAGCGCACGAAGCGGCGGATCGTCATGTTCTCGCCGATCTTGCCGATCAGGGCCGAGCGCACGGCGTCAACCGTCGAACCGTCCATTTCCAGGGCCGACAGGGCTGCCACGTCGGCCGGAGCCTGCTTGGCGATCAGTTCGGCTACCTTGGCGGCAAAGCCCAGGAAGTCGTCGTTCTTCGACACGAAGTCGGTTTCGCAGTTCAGTTCGACCAGCGAGCCCGTGGTGCCGTCGATGTACGTGGCCACGATGCCTTCGGCGGTCACGCGCGAAGCGGCCTTGCTGGCCTTGTTGCCCAGCTTGACGCGCAGCAGTTCTTCAGCCTTGTCCAGGTCGCCGTCGGCCTCGGTCAGGGCCTTCTTGCATTCCATCATCGGCGCGTCGGTCTTCGCGCGCAGTTCTGCAACCATGCTTGCGGTAATTGCCGCCATTTGTCACTCCTTGATTGGTTGGCTACATCCGCGGCGGATCATATCCACGGCGGATGACAACTGAATCTGTTTGCAAAAAGGGGGCGCCAGATGTGCCCCCTTTTCTTGGTTGCCGTCAGGCAGGCGCCGGCGGCCGGTGTGTCCCGGCCTCAGGCGCCAGCGGGCAATCAGCCTTCCTGGACTTCGACGAATTCGTCGTCGCCACGCACGGCTTCCACCACTTCCTGCACCGCGTTCGCACGGCCTTCCAGGATGGCGTCGGCCACGCCGCGCACGTACAGGGCAACAGCCTTGCTCGAGTCGTCGTTGCCCGGGATCACGTAGTCGATGCCTTCCGGCGAGTGGTTCGTGTCGACCACGCCGATCACGGGGATACCCAGCTTGTTGGCTTCGGTCACGGCAATCTTGTGGTAGCCGACGTCCACCACGAAGATGGCGTCAGGAACGCCACCCATGTCCTTGATGCCGCCGATGGACTTTTCCAGCTTTTCCATCTCGCGCTCGAACATCAGGGCTTCCTTCTTGCTCATGGTTTCCAGCGCGCCGGCTTCCTTGGCGGCTTCCATGTCCTTGAGGCGCTTGATCGAGATCTTGACGGTCTTGAAGTTCGTCATCATGCCGCCGAGCCAGCGGGCGTCGACGTACGGCATGCCAGCGCGGCCGGCTTCCTCAGCCAGGATCTCGCGCGATTGACGCTTGGTACCCACGAAAAGCACGGTGCCGCGGTTTGCTGCCAGCTGACGCACGTACTTCAGCGCGTCCTGGAACATCGGCAGGGTCTTTTCGAGGTTGATAATGTGGATCTTGTTGCGATGACCGAAGATGAAGGGGGCCATCTTCGGGTTCCAGAAGCGGGTCTGGTGGCCAAAGTGGCAACCGGCTTCCAGCATTTCGCGCATGGTCACGGACATGTGAATAACTCCAAAAGGGTTAGGTTCTGAAGTCCGCCCCGACATTCCTGAAAAGGAACACCCCGGATGAGCGGACCAGCGATTTACAAAAAACAGCGATAATTCCCGACCCGCAGCGGTCCGTTTCCGGCCCATCAGCAAGTCAGCCCGCGATTGTAGCAACAAAGCAGCCCTTCCCTCAAGCCCCTTCGCACGGGGCACGCGAACGACCCGTCCGCCGGCGCCGGACCGGCTTGCCACCGTATTTCCCTGCTTTCTCGTCACGAAGGTGAGATAATCCCGCTTTGCGAACAGTAAAGGCGCAGCTGCGGCTGGGCCATCACATTTCAGGCGAAGCAGCATGAGCATCCATATCAATACCGCCGAAGACATCGCCCAAATGCGCGTGGCTTGCCGCCTTGCCTCCGAAGTCCTCGACTACATCACCCCTTTCGTCAAGGTTGGCGTCACCACCGGCGAACTTGACCGCCTGTGCCACGCCTACATGCGTGATGTACAAGGCACCGTGCCCGCCCCGCTGAACTACGCGCCGCCGGGCTACCCGCCCTTCCCCGGCGCCATCTGCACGTCGGTCAACGACGTGATCTGCCATGGCATCCCGGGCGACCGTGTGCTCAAGGGCGGCGACGTGGTCAACCTGGACATCACCGTCATCACCAAGGAAGGCTACTACGGCGACACCAGCCGCATGTTCGTGGTGGGCGAGGCATCGATCCTGGCCAGGCGCCTGGCGCAGATCACCTACGAGTGCATGTGGAAGGGTATCCAGCAAGTGCGCAATGGCGCACGTCTGGGCGATATCGGCCACGCCATTCAGACCCACGCTGAAGCCGCCGGCTACACCGTGGTACGCGAATACTGCGGCCACGGCATCGGCAAGGTGTTCCACTCGGACCCGCAGATCCTGCATTACGGCCGCCCGAACACCGGCATGGAAATCAAGTCGGGCATGATCTTCACGGTCGAGCCGATGATCAACGCCGGCAAGCGCGATATCCGCACGATGCCCGATCACTGGACGGTCAAGACGCGCGACCGCAGCCTGTCGGCCCAGTGGGAGCACACGGTGCTGGTGACGGACACTGGCTACGAAGTACTGACGCTGTCGGCAGGTTCGCCCGTACCGCCCGCGTTCATCACCGACACCGTGGCGGCCTGATCCCGCACCGAACGCCAGGGCGCCCACCAAGGCGCCCTTTCTTCTTCCAGCCGTGCCCACGCCCACCCTCGAACCGCCGCCCATGGACACCACGCCGGAACTGCTGCTCTGCCAGCGCATTCGCGACAGGCTCAAGGCCGACAAGCAGGCGCTGTTTGCCGAGTTCGACGCCAACAATCTGGTCACGCCCCTGGTGACAAAGCTGCGTCGCGCCGTCGATGCCGCGCTGATCGAGGCCTGGACCGCCCTGGAACTGCCGGCTTCCGCCGCGCTGGTGGCCGTGGGCGGGTATGGCCGTGGCGAGTTGTTCCCGTATTCCGATGTCGATGTGCTGTTGTTGCTGCCGGCCGAGCCCGACAGCGATACGGCCGCCAAACTGGAACGCTTCATCGGCCTGTGCTGGGACCTGGGGCTGGAAATCGGCTCGTCGGTGCGCACCGTGGACGACTGCATCCGCGAATCGGCCGCCGACATCACCATCCGTACGTCGCTGCTTGAGGCGCGCCTGCTGACCGGCAGCAAGACGCTGCTCGCGTCGCTGCTGGCACGCTACCAGGCCGACATGGACGCGGCCGACTTCTTCCAGGCCAAGCTGCTGGAATTGCGCCAGCGCCATGCCAAGTACCAGGACACGCCCTACGCGCTGGAGCCGAACTGCAAGGAAAGCCCCGGCGGCCTGCGCGACCTGCAGGTCATCCTGTGGATGACCAAGGCGGCGAACCTGGGCGACAGCTGGAAGGAACTGTTCGAACGCGGCCTGCTGACGGAGCGCGAATCACAGGAACTGGCCCGCAACGAACGTCTGCTGCGCACCATCCGTGCGCGCCTGCACCTGCTGGCGGGCCGCCGCCAGGACGTGCTGGTCTTCGACCTGCAGACCGCGCTGGCCGAGTCGTTCGGCTATCGCCAGACGGCCCACAAGCGCGCCAGCGAACAGCTGATGCGGCGCTACTACTGGGCCGCCAAGGCGGTCACGCAGCTCAACAGCGTGCTGCTGCTGAACATCGAGGCGATGCTGTTCCCGAGCGAGTCCAAGGTCACGCGCGTGATCAACGACCGTTTCGTGGAGCGCCAGGGCATGCTGGAGATCACCAGCGACGACCTGTACGAGCAGAACCCGCACGCCATCCTGGAAACGTTCCTGCTGTACGAGCGCACGCCGGGCGTGAAGGGCCTGTCGCCGCGCACGCTGCGCGGGCTGTACAACGCGCGCACGGTGATGGATGCCAGCTGGCGCAACGACCCCGTCAACCGCAAGCTGTTTCTGGCGATCGTGCAGGAACCGCAGGGCATCACGCACGCGCTGCGGCTGATGAACCAGACCAGCGTGCTGGGCCGCTACCTGATCAACTTCCGCCGTATCGTCGGCCAGATGCAGCACGACCTGTTCCACGTGTACACCGTGGACCAGCACATCCTGATGGTGGTGCGCAACATGCGCCGCTTCGCGATTGTGGAGCACACGCACGAGTTCCCGTTCTGCAGCCAGCTGATGGCCGGCTTCGAGCGGCCGTGGGTGCTGTGGGTGGCGGCGCTGTTCCACGATATCGCCAAGGGGCGCGGTGGCGACCACTCGAAGCTCGGCACCGTCGACGCACGCCGCTTCTGCAAGCAGCACGGCATTGCGCGCGAGGACACCGACCTGATCGCCTGGCTGGTGGAAAACCACCTGACCATGAGCCATGTGGCCCAGAAGCAGGACCTGACCGACCCCGACGTGGTGAAGGGGTTCGCCCAGCTGGTGGGCAGCGAGCGTTACCTGACGGCGCTCTACCTGCTGACCGTTGCCGATATCCGCGGCACCAGCCCCAAGGTGTGGAATGCGTGGAAGGGCAAGCTGCTGGAAGACCTGTACCGCATCACGTTGCGCGTGCTGGGCGGCGCCAAGATCGACCAGCATTCGCTCTGGGCGCAGAAGCGCGACGACACCATCGCGCAGTTGCGGCTGAAGGCGTTCGATCCCGAACTCGCCAAGCCGCTGTGGAGCCGGCTGGACATGTCGTTCTTCATGCGGCACGATGCGCGCGACATCGCCTGGGTGACGCGGCACCTGTTCAACAAGGTGAACAGCGTCGATCCGGTGGTCAAGGCACGCGTGTCGCCCGCCGGCGAAGGGCTGCAGGTGGTGGTCTACGTGAAGGACCAGCCCGACCTGTTTGCGCGCATCTGCGGCTATTTCGAGCGCAAGGCGTTCTCGATCCAGGACGCCAAGATCGAGACCACGCGCGACGGCTACGCGCTGGACACCTTCCAGATCACGGACCCCGGCCTGGACGGCGGCTACCGCGACATCCTGGCGCTGGTGGAGCATGAACTGGCCGAGCGCGTGCGGCTGGAGTGCCCGCTGCCCGAGCCGACGCAGGGCCGGCTGTCGCGCCAGTCGCGCAGCTTCCCGATCAAGCCGCGCGTGGACTTGCGTCCCGACGAACGCGGCCAGTATTACCTGCTGTCGGTGTCGGCCAACGACCGCACCGGCCTGCTCTACGCGCTGGCCCGCGTACTGGCCAAATATCGCGTGTCCGTGCATTCGGCGCGCATCAACACGCTCGGCGAACGCGTGGAAGACGTGTTCCTGGTCGACGGCTCGCCGCTGGCCGCCGACAACCGATTGCAGATTCAAGTGGAACAGGATTTGCTCGACGCACTGGCCATCTGATTCCCCGATGGCCGGCGCGCGGGCGCTTGGAAAGATATGACAGACAGCAACAACCCCGGCCGCAAGACGCTGGGCATCAAGACCTCCACGACCGGCGCACCGCGCAAGGCGAACCGCCCGGTGCGCGTGTCGGACCTGAACCGCAAGCGCGTGCAGGATGTCGTCACCGGCATCAAGCAGGCCAAGGATCGCGCGGCCGAGAAAGACAAGCGCAAGCCGGCGCCGGCCGAAGGTGCACCACGGCGCTTCGAGGGCGAGCGTACCGAGCGTCCGCGCCGCTTCGAGGGGCAAGGCTCGGATCGCCCGCGTCGCTTCGAAGGCCAGGGCTCGGATCGTCCGCGTCGTTTTGAAGGCGAAGGCTCGGATCGTCCGCGTCGCTTCGAGGGCCAAGGGTCGGATCGTCCGCGTCGTTTTGAAGGCCAGGGGTCGGATCGTCCGCGCCGTTTTGAAGGCGAAGGCTCCGATCGCCCGCGCCGTTTTGAAGGCCAAGGCTCGGATCGGCCGCGTCGCTTCGAAGGCCAAGGCTCCGACCGCCCGCGCCGTTTTGAAGGCGAAGGCTCGGACCGCGCGCGTCGGTTCGAAGGCCAAGGCACGGACCGCCCGCGTCGCTTCGAAGGCCAAGGCTCCGACCGCCCGCGCCGTTTTGAAGGCGAAGGCTCCGACCGCCCGCGTCGCTTCGAAGGCCAGGGCTCAGACCGCCCGCGTCGCTTCGAAGGCCAAGGCTCCGACCGCCCGCGCCGTTTTGAAGGCCAGGGCTCGGATCGTCCGCGTCGTTTTGAAGGCCAGGGCTCGGACCGCCCGCGCCGCTTCGAAGGCGAAGGTGGCCAGCGCCCGCGCCGCTTTGGCGACGATGCGCGTACGGACCGTCCGCGCCGCGATGATGGTGCGCCGCGCCGTGGCGATGCACCGGCACGCCGATTCAGCGACACGTCGGACCGCGCCCGCCCGGTGCGCGGCGACCGCGGTGAACGGTTCGAGCGCGCGGAACGCCCGGCCCCGCAGGCCCCGGCCGAGCCGCGTGAAGACGGCCTGGTCCGTCTGTCCAAGCGCATGTCCGAACTGGGCCTGTGCTCGCGTCGTGAAGCCGACGAATGGATTCCGCTGGGCTGGGTGCTGGTCGATGGCGAGCCCGTGACCGAACTCGGCACCCGCATCCGCCCGGACGCCGAAATCGAAATCCGGCAGGAAGCGCGCTCGGAGCAAGGCGAGCGCGTGACGGTGCTGCTGAACAAGCCGGTCGGCTATGTCTCCGGCCAGGCCGAAGATGGCTACGAGCCCGCCGCCGTCCTGTTCACGGCCGAGAACCAGTGGGAGCAAGACCCCACGCGCAAGCGTTTCGCGCCGTGGCAGCGCAAGAACCTGGCCCCGGCGGGCCGGCTCGATATCGACTCCACCGGCCTGCTGGTGCTCACGCAGGACGGCCGCGTGGCGCGGGCGCTGATCGGCGACGATTCGACCGTCGAAAAGGAATACCTGGTGCGCGTGGAGTGGGAATCGCCACAGGGTCTGGTCGACCGCAACATCAGCGCCGTCTTCCCCGAAGACCAGCTGGAGCGCCTGCGCTTTGGCCTGTCGCTGGACGGCGTGGCGCTGAAGCCCGCCAAGGTGAGCTGGCAGAACGAAGAGCAGTTGCGTTTCGTGCTGCGCGAAGGCCGCAAGCGCCAGATCCGCCGGATGTGCGAACAGGTGGGACTGAAGGTGGTGGGCCTCAAGCGCGTGCGCATGGGCCGTATCGCGCTGGGCGACCTGCCGCCGGGCCAGTGGCGCTTCCTGGGGCAGTTCGAAAAGTTCTGAGGCGGCCCGGGCAGCCTTGACTCACCGGCCCCGCTCCCGCATGCGGAGGGGGGCTACCCCCTCACCCATGCACCGGCGGCAGCTTCCTTAGCGCGGCCTCGGCCTGCTCATCGGCCGGCACATAGACCAGCAGCCGCGCGCCATTGCGCGGCGCGGTCCAGAAATTGGTCTGCGTCAGCTGGAAATCCCCGGTTTCCGGATGGGTGAAACGCTTGACGTGATTCTGGATGCCGCGCACCTGGTATCGCTGCCAGAGCTGCTGGAAGGTCTCGGACACCGCCATATAGCGCGCCAGCTGCGCTTCCCACAGCGGATCGTCGACGTGCTCGGCCATCGCCGCCCGATACATCGCCACCATGTTGCAGACCATGCTTTCCCAGTCGGGCACGGCCTTGCGCCAGCCCGGGTGCGTCAGTGCCAGATAGATGCAGTTGCGGTCTTCCGGCGGCAGGCTCGGGACATTCATCCCCAGCAGGCGGCAATAGGCGTCGTTGTGCGCCACGATGTCGAAGCGGGCGTTCTGGACCAGCGCCGGGATCGGGTCGAGCTGGTCAAGCATCCGCTGCGTGGTTACCGACACCGTTTCGCAAACCGACGTGCCGGCCAGTGCCGCAGGGCGTTGCAGGCCGGCCAGCGTGAACAGGTGCTCGGTCTCGGTCGGCGAGCATTGCAGCGCGGCGGCCACCGCATTGAGCACCTTTGGCGACACGCGGATCGGCCTGCCCTGCTCCAGCTTGGTGTACCAGGTGATGCCGATATCGGCCATCGCGGCCACTTCCTCGCGCCGCAGGCCCGGCGTGCGGCGTCGGCCGGCGCGCGACAGGCCGATCCGCGCCGGATCGAGATTTTCGCGGCGCGCGCGCAGGAAGGCGCCCAGTTCGGCCTCCCTGCCGGTGCCGGCATGGCCGGCGAACTCGGGCGCTTCGTTGTCCGTTGGCAGGCCGGTTCCCGGATTCAACAGCACACTCGGTTCCTGACGGGCGTTCATGATGGATCACTCCTGCGTAGCCTGACACTGTTTATACCAGTCTAACTGGACTCTTGTACCAGTCTGAATGCATGACCATACTCGCAGCCTCACGCCTTGTCGAGGTCCGCATGCCATGAAAGCCCCCGCACCTTCCCTCCATACTTCCGCACCGGATTCCACACCGTCACTGGGTCGGACCGGCCTGTACGTGCTGCTGGCCGGTCAGTTGCTGCCGCAGATCGACTTTTCCATCGTCAACGTGGCGCTGCACCCCATTGAACATTCGCTGGGCGCCTCGCCGGCCGAACTGGAACTGATGGTGGCCGTCTACGGCGTGGCATTCGCCGTGTGCCTGGCCATGGGCGGCCGGCTGGGCGACAACTTCGGGCGCCGCCGCGTTTTCAACGCCGGCGTGCTGCTGTTCGGCATTGCCTCGTTGCTGTGCGGCGTGGCCGGGTCGATGCTGGTGCTGCTGGGCGCCCGGTTGCTGCAGGGCGCAGCCGCCGCGCTGCTGGTGCCGCAGATCCTGGCCACCATCCACGTGGCCCTGCGCGGGCACGCGCACTCCCGTGCGCTGGCGCTGTTCGCGTCGGTGGGCGGTGTGGCCTTCATCATCGGGCAGGTGCTGGGCGGCTTCCTGGTGGATGCCGATATCGGCGGCCTGGGCTGGCGCAATGCGTTCCTGATCAACCTGCCCGTTTGCGCGGCCATCCTTTGGCTGTCGCCGCGCGTGATCCCGGAAACGCGGCGGGACAATCCGGCCGGTGTGGATGTCCCCGGCACGGCGCTGCTGGCGATGGTGATCCTGGCCGTGCTGCTGCCCGTGGCGATGGGGCCAATGTTCCACTGGTCCTGGCCCGTGCTGGCCACGCTGGCGGCGGCGGGCCCGCTGACGCTGTGGCTGTGGCAGGTTGAAAAGCGCCAGGAACGGCGCGGCGTGCATCCGCTGCTGCCGCCGTCGCTGTTGCGGCTGCCGAGCGTGCGCTTCGGCTTTGTGGTGGCCATCCTGTTCTATGCGTGCTGGAGCGGCTTCATGTTCGTGCTGGCGCTGGCCCTGCAGGGCGGTGGCGGCATGACGCCGACGATGGCCGGCAACGCGTTCATTCCGCTGGGCGTGGCGTTCTCGGTGGCCTCGCTGCTGAGTCCGCGTGTGGTCGGTCTCTGGGGCCGTACGCGCGTGCTGCTGATCGGCTGCCTGATCCAGATGGCCGGCATGGCGGCGCTGGCCTGGACGCTGCGCCATGTCTGGCCGCATCCCGACCTGCTCACGCTAGCCGCGCCGACCATGCTGATCGGTATTGGCAACGCGCTGGTGGTGGGCTGCTTCTATCGCATCGGGCTGGCCGATATTCCGCCCGATCACGCCGGCGCAGGCAGCGCGGCGCTGGCCACGGTACAGCAGGCGTCGCTGGGTCTCGGTTCGGCGCTGCTGGGCACGGTGTTCGCCCAGCGCCTTCACCACGGCGGCAGCTACCTCGATGCCACGCTCGCGAGCCTGGCGGCCGAGCTGGTCCTGATGACGATGCTGGTGGCGGCGGCCGTGATCTATCACGCCCGCCACGGCCAGCCGGTGCTGGCCACTGGTGCCGCATGACGGACCCGGGCAGGGGCCGGCCAGGCCCGCCGCCTGCTCAGTCGTCGTAGTTGGGCGGCAGTTCGGGGAACAGGACTTCCGTGAAGCCGAAGCGCGTGAAATCCTTGACCCGCATCGGATACAGCACACCGATCAGGTGATCGCACTCGTGCTGCACCACGCGCGCGTGGAAGCCATCTGCCACGCGCTCGATCGGGTTGCCTAGCATGTCGAAGCCCGAGTATTTCAGGCGGGTGTGGCGCGGCACCACGCCGCGCAGGCCCGGCACCGACAGGCAACCCTCCCAGCCGTCTTCCATGTCGTCGGACAGCGGCTCCAGCACCGGATTGATCAGCACGGTCTTGGGCACCGTCGGCGCATCGGGATAGCGCGGGTTGCGATCGAAGCCGAAGATCACCACCTGGAGGTCCACGCCGATCTGCGGCGCGGCCAGGCCGGCGCCGTTGGCATGCTCCATCGTGTCGAACATGTCGTCGACCAGCAGCCGCAGTTCCGGCGTGTTGAACTCGATCACCGGCCGCGCCTTCTGCAGCAGCCGCGCATCGCCCATCTTCAGAATCTCGCGGATCATTGCGGTTCTCCGTTCTCGGGGGCATCGGCCCCGGCGTCGGCCAGCAGCTTGAGCATGCCGTCCTCGTCCAGCACCGGCACACCCAGCGCCTGCGCCTTTTCCAGCTTGCTGCCGGCTTCGGCGCCAGCCACTACGTAATCGGTTTTCTTCGATACCGAGCCCGCCACCTTGGCGCCGGCGGCTTCGAGTTTTTCCTTGGCGTCCTCGCGCGACAGCGTCGGCAGCGTGCCGGTCAGCACGATGGTCTTGCCGGCCAGCGGCAGCGGCGCCCGTGCCGTCGGTTCCGATTCGACCCAGTGTACGCCTGCGGCACGCAACTGCTCGATCACCTCGACGTTGTGCGGCTCGGCGAAGAAATTGGCGATCGATTGCGCCACCACCGGCCCCACATCGTTGACTTCCAGCAGCGCGGCCTCGTCGGCGGCCAGCAGGTTGTCGAGCTTGCCGAAGTGCTTGGCCAGGTCCTTGGCCGTGGCCTCGCCCACGTGGCGGATGCCCAGCGCAAAGATAAACCGGTTCAGCGTGGTCTCGCGCGACTTGTCGATGGCCGCCACCAGGTTCGTGGCCGACTTGTCGGCCATGCGGTCCAGCGCGGCCAGCTTGGCCACGCCAAGCTTGTAGAGGTCGGCCGGCGTGCGGACGATGCCCATATCCACCAGCTGTTCGACGATCTTGTCGCCCAGGCCATCCACATCCATCGCGCGCCGTTGGGCAAAGTGGATCAGCGCCTGCTTGCGCTGCGCCGCGCAGATCAGGCCGCCCGTGCAGCGGGCTATGGCCTCGCCCTCGAGCTTTTCCACATGCGACCCGCATACCGGGCACGCGGTGGGCATCACGAAGGCGCGGGCGTCGGCAGGCCGGCGCTCCAGCACCACGGCCACCACCTCCGGAATCACGTCGCCGGCACGGCGAACAATCACCGTATCGCCAATATGCACATCCTTGCGGCGGATCTCGTCCTCGTTATGCAGCGTGGCGTTGGTGACGGTCACACCGCCGACGAACACTGGCGCCAGCCGTGCCACGGGGGTGATGGCGCCGGTCCGGCCCACCTGCACCTCGATGTCCTCGACCGTGGTGGTCATCTCCTGCGCCGGGAACTTGTGCGCCAGCGCAAAGCGCGGGGCGCGCGAGACGAAGCCCAGCTGTTCCTGCTCGGGGATGGCATTGACCTTGTAGACCACGCCGTCGATGTCGTACGGCAACTGGTCGCGGCGCGCGCCGATATCGCGATAGAACGACAGCAGGCCCTGCGCGCCCTTGACCACGCGGCGTTCGTCGCAGACCGGCAAACCCAGCGCGGCGAAGCCGTCCATCATCACGCTGTGCGTGGCCGGACGGTCGGCGCCCTGCAGCTCGCCCAGGCCGTAGGCGAAGAAAGACAGCGGCCGCCTGGCCGTGATCCGCGGGTCCAGCTGGCGCAGGCTGCCTGCCGCCGCATTGCGCGGATTGACGAACGTCTTTTCGCCGGCCTCGGCCTGGCGCGCGTTGAGGCGGTCGAAATCGGCGCGGTACATGAACACCTCGCCGCGCACTTCCAGCACGGCCGGGGCCTTGCCGCGCAGCTTCAGCGGAATGGCCTTGATGGTGCGCACATTGGCGGTCACATCCTCGCCGGTCTCGCCATCGCCGCGCGTGGCGGCCTGCACGAGTTTGCCGTCCTCGTAGCGCAGCGACATGGCCAGGCCGTCGAACTTCAGTTCGCACGCGTATTCAACGGCGCTTTCGGCCGCTTCGGCGGCACCGAACAGGTCATCGGCCGGCGCCGCGACGGCGGCCTTGCCCAGCCCCTGTGCGCAGCGGCGGTCGAAACTGACCACGTCCTCGTCCTCGAAGCCGTTGTTCAGCGACAGCATCGGCACGCGGTGGCGCACCGTGTCGAACGCAGCCAGCGGCGCCCCGCCCACGCGTTGCGTCGGCGAGTCATCGGTCAGCAGGTCGGGATGCTCGGTTTCCAGCGCCTGCAGTTCGCTGAACAACGCGTCGTATTCCGCATCGGGAATGGTCGGCGCATCGAGCACGTAATACTGGTAGCTGTGGCGCTCCAGTTCGGCGCGCAGCCACTGCACCCGCTCGGCGGGGGACGCATGGGCCGGCAAAGGGGCGGCGGGCGCGGGGCCCGGAGCCCGCGCGCCTGGATGCTTGGCGGTCATGGGGGCTCCGTCGTTATACGCTGAACAGGCGCTGGGCCACCGGCGAACCGGCCGGCATGCCGCGCGCTTCCAGCTTTTCGTAGAGCTTTTCGAGCTGGTTGAAGATTGCCACGAACGACGCTTCGGTCAGCGGACGCATATTGTCGTCCACCAGTTGGGCGCCCATCCGCTGCGCCAGGCTGTAGCCGTACTCGCAAACCGTCTTGAACGGCTTGATCGTCTGCGCGGCCTGCGGCACGTCGAGCAGCAGCGTGATCTGGCGGCCCGCGTTCAGCGTCAGGTCGTCGCGCAGGAAGTTCGTGTCGCCGAACTGCAGCGTGAACAGCGGCCTCTGCACGCCATCGGCGCCTGGTTCGTAGCGGATGAACCGCGTGCCGTCGCGCGACAGCACCAGGCCGTCCTGCGTGGCCACGGTCTGCACATAGGCGGCCGACCACGGCGCGCCGTCCGAAATCACGTTGACGCCCAGCTGCACGTCGGCACCGGCCGCAAAGCCGTCCAGTTCGCGTGCGTTGGCCACGGTCTCGGTCATATCGGGCAGGTCGGCCGATGCATCCAGCGCCTCGGCCAGTGCTTCCACCGCGTTGACGAACTCGGAGAATTCCAGCGCATTGAGCGGGCCGCTGCGGTTGGCCAGCTGCACGGCCACCTGCAGGTCTTCGTACTGGTGACCGGCGGTGACCGGCTCCCAGGCATTGGCTTCGACGCGCAGGCCTTCGATATGCACCTGCTTCGTGCCAGCGCGGCGCAGACGGCCCGTCAGCGGCAGGATGCGATCACCGGACGCCTTGCGTTCCAGGTGCATCGGCACGATGCAGTCGATCAGCGGATCGATGACCGCGGCGGCGGGCTGGCCGTCCGGGACGGATACGGTGGCGGGGGCCGGGGCCGCCTTTGCGACGGGTTCCCCGGCAACCTGGCTGCCGGCTTCACGCCCGGCGTCCGCCAGTGCGTCGGCATGGGTCCCGGCTTGGGCTTGCGCGTGCGCTTCGGCGTGCGCGTCGGCGTCAGCATCGGCATGCCCGGCAGCCGGGGCGGCTGCCACGGCCACCTCGTCGGCCACGATGTCGTCGGCATCGGCCGAACTGGCGGCGGCATGGGCGGCGGCGGTGGCCATGGCAACGTCGGCCGGCGCGTCACGCTTCAGGCCCTTGCCAGCCTCGCCCAGCGTCGGCTCGCGCCGGCTCACGTGCTCGGGCGGCGCTTCCTTGAGCTTGGCCTGCGTTTCGGGCTGCGTGGTCTTGCCCACCACCGGCTCGCGCATCGGCGGCAGGTCGTCCTCGGGCATCAGCGGCCGCACGCGGCGCGCCTTGTGGATCTGCCAGCGGTTATAGGCCACCAGCAACAGCAGCAATACAACACCCGCGATGATCAGTGCGTTCTGCAGTTCCATCTTAAGCGGCCTCCGCCATCGATACGGCTGCATCCATGTCCACTGCCACGATCCGCGAGACACCCTGCTCCTGCATCGTCACGCCAATCAGTTGGTGGGCCATCTCCATCGCAATCTTGTTGTGGGAAATAAATACGAACTGTGTCTTGTCGGACATACGCGCCACCATGTTGGCGTAACGCTCGGTGTTGGCGTCGTCCAGCGGCGCGTCCACCTCGTCCAGCAAGCAGAACGGGGCCGGGTTCAGCTGGAACATCGCGAACACCAGCGCAATCGCCGTCAGGGCCTTTTCGCCACCGGACAGCAGGTGAATCGTCGAGTTCTTCTTGCCCGGCGGCTGCGCCATCACTTGCACGCCGGCGTCCAGGATTTCCTCGCCGGTCATGATCAGCCTGGCCTGGCCACCCCCAAACAGCGCCGGGAACAGCTCGCCGAAGTGATGGTTGACCTGGTCGAACGTGCCTTGCAGCAGCGCCCGCGTTTCCTGGTCGATCTTGTTGATCGCGTCTTCGAGCGTGTTGATGGCGTCGGTCAGGTCGGCCGACTGCGCATCGAGGAACGTCTTGCGTTCGCGCGCCGCGGCCAGCTCGTCCAGCGCCGCCATGTTGACCGGGCCCAATGCGTTGATGGCATTGTTCAGGCGCGTCACCTCGCCCTGCAGGTACGACGGCTTGAGGTCGCCGGTCAGCTTTTCGGCCAGCGCCGCTTCGTCGACCTCGGCCGTGGCCAGCTGCTCGGTGAACTGCTCCTGGTTCAGGCGGGCCGCCTGTTCCTTGAGCTGGCATTCGGTGATGCGGTCGCGCAGCGGCTGCAGGCTGCGTTCGGCCGCCAGCCGCTGTTCGTCGAACTGGCGCAGCTGTGCCGACAGGGCATCGAGCTCGATGCGCGCGGCGGACAGCTTCTGCTCCTTCTCGGCGCGCACTTCCAGGGCTTCCTGCAGGCCGGTATTGGCGGTCTGTTCGTTGATCGTTTCGAGCTCGGCGCGGGCGTTTTCCAGCGATTCCGCCACGCGCTCGCGCTGGTCGGCGGCCATCTGGATATTGCGGCGCAGTTCGTCGATCCGGCCGGCCAGATTGCGCTCCGCAAACACCGCTTCCTGGGCGCCGCGCTCCAGGTCGCGCAACTGCTGCCGCGCGTGGGTCAGCTGGGTATCCAGGGCATCGAAGGCCATCTGCTGGTCTTCGTGCGCCGCCTGCAGTTCGGCCAGGCTTGTATCGTGCTGCTCGAAGCTGGCTTCGGATTCGGCACGGATGGCGCGCTGCTCGTCGATCTGCGCGTCGATTTCGCCCAGTTCCTCGCGGATCTGGTTGCTGCGCGCCGAAAACCGCTCCATGGCCTGCGACAGCTTCAGCACGTCCATCTGCAAGGCATGCACGCGGCGCGTGGCCTGCTCGGCGCGCGCACGCGCCTCGATCAGCGTCGTGCTGGCATGCGTGTACGCGGTCTCGGCGCGCACGGCATTGGACCTGGCCTCGTCGGACAGCAGCATCTGCGCGCGCGACTGCTTCTGCAGGTTCTCGATCTCCTGCTCGCGGGCCAGCATGCCGGCCTGCTCGGAATCGGCCGCGTAGATCTGGATCGCGTTGCGGCCCACCAGATGGCCTTCGGCCACCACGAACTGGGCGCCTTCGGGCAGCGTGCCGCGTGCCGCCAGGGCCTGCGACATGTCGGTGGCCGTGTAGATGTCGGCCAGCCAGTCCTGCATCACCGCACGGATGCCGGGCTCGGTGATCTGCACCAGCGACATCAGCGGACGCAGCCCGGCCGGGGCTTCCACCGGGCGCGCGGCGGGCGGCGGCGTGTAGAACGCGAGCTTGGACGGCGGGGCGTCGGACAGGAAACCCTTGACCCAGTCCAGGTTCGACACTTCCAGTGCCGCAAGCTTTTCGCGCAGCACCGATTCGAGCGCGTTTTCCCAGCCCGGCTCGATATGGACCTTCTTCCACAGGCGTGGCAGTTCGGCCAGGCCATGGCGCTCCAGCCAGGGCTGCACCTTGCCATCGGTCTGTACGCTTTCCTGTAGCTGGCGCAGCGCCGCCAGGCGGGCGTCCAGCGATGCAATCGCGGCCGTCTCGCGCTGCACGCGCTCCTGCGCCGCGCGGCGCTCGGCGTCCAGGCGCGGCACCGCCTCCTCGGCATCCATCAGCGACGCCTGGGCTTCCTCGAGCGTGGCTTCCTGCTCGGCCAGGTCCATGCGCAGCGCTTCAAGCCGCACTTCGTCGGGACGGTCGAGCCCTTGCTCCTCGGCCTTCAGGCGTTCCTTGCGCTGCTCCAGCTGCTGCAGCATCTGGTTGGCGTTGCGCTGGTGCGCGGCTTCGAGCTTCAGTGCCTGCTCGGCCTGCATGATGGCGCTGCGCTGGTCGTTGAGCTTCTGCTGGGCGTCGCGCCACTGGGCTTCCAGGGTGGGCAGCTCTTCGCTCTTCTGGGCAACGGCGTCCTGGGCCTCGATCGTGCGCGCCTCGGCCAGCGCCAGGTCTTCCTCGGCCTGCGCAATGTCGTCATTGGCCTGGTCGGCCTTGCCCTGCCACTGCTCGCGCTGGGCGGTCAGCGCGGCGATCTGCGCCTGCAGCCGGTTGCGCGACTCCACCACATAGCGGATCTCGGCTTCGAGCTTGCTGACTTCCGCGTTGGCCTCGTACAGGGCGCCCTGCGCGGCGTGCATGCCATCGGATGCGGCATAGTGCGCCGCGCGCATGGTTTCGAGTTCGGCCTCGACATGGCGCAATTGCGCGGTCTGGGCTTCCAGGTCGATCTGCGCCTGCTCGATGGCGCGGGCATGGCGTTCCTGCTCTGCCTGGGCTTCGCGCTTGCGCAGCAGCCACAGCAGGTGCTGCTTTTCCTCGCCTTCGGACTGCAGTTGCCGGAAGCGTTGCGCCACCTCGGCCTGGCCTTCCAGCTTGTCGAGGTTGTAGCCCAGTTCGCGCAGGATGTCTTCCACGCGGGTCAGGTTCTCGCGCGTGTCGCCCAGCCGGTTTTCGGTCTCGCGGCGGCGCTCCTTGTACTTGGACACGCCTGCGGCTTCTTCCAGGAAGATCCGCATGTCATCGGGCTTGGCCTCGATGATGCGCGAGATCATGCCCTGCCCGATGATGGCGTAGGCGCGCGGCCCCAGGCCGGTGCCCAGGAAGATGTCCTGGATGTCCTTGCGGCGTACCGGCTGGTTGTTGATGTAGTACGAAGACGTGCCGTCGCGGGTCAGCACACGCTTGACAGCCACTTCGGCGTACTGGCTCCACTGCCCGGCGGCACGCCCTTCGGCGTTGTCGAACACCAGCTCCACGCTGGCCCGGCCCGCCTGCTTGCGCGCGGTGGAGCCGTTGAAGATCACGTCCTGCATGGATTCGCCACGCAGTTCCGACGCGCGTGATTCGCCGAGCACCCAGCGCACCGCGTCGATAATGTTGGATTTACCGCAGCCGTTAGGACCTACGATGCCGACCAGTTGGCCAGGCACTTGAAAATTGGTGGGGTCGACGAAGGACTTGAAGCCCGCCAGTTTGATCGAGGACAGTCGCACGGTTGTCGTGTGGTTTGGGCGATACGAAATTGGAAACGCCGGGCCCACGCCGGAGCACACGGCAAGACGTGACGCCTGCGCCGCAAACTGCCCCCGGTACCCGATAGATTGGCGCTCATCATACCATCGCCAATCCATTGACCGGCCGTTTTCGCCACCGTTGCCGCCCCCGCGAAGCGGTCGTTGCCCGACTTGAAAAACCGTTGTACTTCCGATACTTGCGGGCGATGCTGCATGCACTTTCTAGCCCCTGGCGTTGTTTCATGAAAACGTCACGCTGGCAAAGCCGCCGGAAACTTCTTAGGGTTAGTGCTAGTCTCTGGAGATGCCGGCGTGATCCCGGGGTCCCACTCCCCATGCGCCGGGCCCGTCGCTCCGCCACGCCTGCCGCTGTCCTGGCGCGCGCGGCCAGTCTGAAGCTTGATTGCCTGCATCGCAGCAGTTTTGGAGGACTGACCATGACCCGAACCCCACCGGCCGAGACGCCGGGTGACCTGCCGTGGTCCATCGCCGAGATCGACTACAACGCCATCGACGTCGCAAAAGTCCGAGACGATCGCACGCTCTTCTATCTGCTGACCGGCGCCTCGTTCATCGAGAGTGGGTCGGACACCTACGCCGGCAATCTGGCGCAGTACTACGCCGACGTGCCCGACGCGGCCGAGTGGCTGTCGCAGCACTGGGAATCCGAGGAACTGCAGCACGGCCTGGCGCTGCGCCGCTATGTCGAGCATGTCTGGCCCGAATTCGACTGGGAACGCGGGTACCGCCGGTTCTTTGACGAGTACAGCAAGACCTGTTCCGTCGACAATTTCGAGCGTACGCCGGCATTGGAAATGGCCGCGCGCTGCGTGGTGGAAACCGGCACCGCCACCTATTACCGGGCACTGGAACAGGCCAGCGACGAGCCCGTGCTGCGCAACCTGACGCGCCGCATCGCCAATGACGAAGTGCGCCACTACAAGCATTTCTTCCGTTATTTCAATGACTTGAGCAGCGACGAGCGGCTTGGCCGGGCCAAGGTGCTGGCCGCCCTGGCGCGCCGGCTGCTGGAAATCAAGAACGAGGACGCCGAAATCGCCCTCCGGAACGTGCTGCGCATCGAGCAGAACCGCGAAGACGTGCCGGATCGCGAGGTGCGTGCCCTGAATTCGCGTTGCAGCGCCGTCATCCGGCGCCACCTGCCGATCGAGATGACGGTCAAGATGCTGTTGCGCCCCCTGCACCTGCATGCGCGCCTGGAAGACCTGGTGCGTCGGCCCATCGTCGCAATGGTGTCGCGGGTGATGCTGTATTGACGGGCGCCTGTACGGGGTACCTGCGCCCGCCCGCGCTTTCCGGTCATGTGCCCGGCGCGATATACTTCTGCGTTTCAACCGCCCCGCCGCCCTGCCACCGTGAATCCGCGCCTCGACCTGCTCCAGACCTACCCTTTCGAGAAACTGCGCGCGCTGGTGGCCGATGTGAAACCGGCCGACAAGCCGGCCATCAGTTTCGGCATTGGCGAGCCCAAGCATCCGACGCCGCAGTTCATCAAGGACGCGATGACCGCATCGCTGTCCGGGCTGGCCACGTACCCGGCCACGGCCGGCACCGACGCGCTGCGCCAGACCATCGCCGGCTGGCTGGAGCGCCGCTACCACCTGCCGAACGTCGATGCCGCCACCCAGGTGCTGCCGGTCAGCGGATCGCGCGAGGCGCTGTTTGCCTTCGCGCAGACCGTGATCGATGCCAGCCGGCCCGATCCGCTGGTGCTGTGCCCGAACCCGTTCTATCAGATCTATGAAGGCGCGGCCCTGCTGGCCGGTGCCCGCCCGGCTTTCGCCAACAGCGATCCGGCGCGCAATTTCGCCCCGGCGTTCGACCAGATCGATGCCGATATCTGGCCGAAGGTGCAGCTGCTTTACGTGTGCTCCCCGGGCAACCCCACGGGCGCCGTGCTGTCGCTGGACGACTGGAAGCAGCTGTTCGAACTGTCGGACCGCTACGGGTTCGTGATTGCTTCGGACGAGTGCTATTCCGAGATCTATTTCGACGAAGCCACGCCGCCGCTGGGCGCGCTGGAGGCCGCCCACAAGCTGGGTCGGGGCTTCGAGCGCCTGGTGATGTTCTCGAGCCTGTCCAAGCGATCGAACGTGCCGGGCCTGCGCTCGGGCTTCGTGGCCGGCGACGCGGCCATCCTGAAGAAATTCCTGCTGTACCGGACCTACCACGGTGCCGCGCTGAACCCGGCCGTGCAGGCCGCCAGTGTGGCCGCGTGGGGCGACGAGGCACACGTGCGCGACAACCGCGCCGCCTATGTGCGCAAGTTTGCCGAAGTCACGCCGCTACTGGCCCAGGTGCTGGACGTGGCGCTGCCCGACGCGGCGTTCTACCTGTGGGCCGATGTGTCGCGCACGGGCCTGAGCGACACCGAGTTCGCCGTTCGCCTGCTGGCCGAGCAGAACGTGGCCGTGCTGCCGGGCAGCTACCTGGCGCGCGATGCGCACGGTGCCAACCCCGGCAAGAACCGCGTGCGCATGGCGCTGGTGGCCACGCCCGACGAGTGCCTGGAAGGTGCGCGCCGGATTGTCGAATTCTGCAAGTCGCTGGGCTGACAGACCCGGCGCCCCGCTTCGCCTGTTTCACCGATCGAATGCCCTGGCGCCGGGGCACCTGCCACCGGCGCCGCCTCTTACACAAATCACCACTGAGAACACCATCATGACGCAAGCTCTGCAAGCCCTGATCGACCAGGCCTGGGAAGACCGCACCAGCCTGTCGCCGAAGTCCGCGCCGAACGATATCCGCGAAGCCGTGGCCAACGTGATCTCGCAACTGGACGCCGGCACGCTGCGCGTGGCCGAGAAGCAAGGCCAGGACTGGATCGTCAACCAGTGGGTCAAGAAGGCCGTGCTGCTGTCGTTCCGTCTGGAAGACAACGCGCCGATGAGCGCCGGCGGCTTTGCCCAGTTCTACGACAAGGTGCCGACCAAGTTCGCCAACTGGAGCCAGGACGACTTCGCCAAGGCCGGCTTCCGCGTGGTGCCCCCGGCCGTGGCCCGCCGTGGCTCGTTCATCGCCAGGAATGCCGTGCTGATGCCGTCGTACGTGAACATCGGCGCCTACGTGGACGAAGGCACGATGGTCGACACCTGGGCCACCGTCGGTTCGTGCGCCCAGATCGGCAAGAACGTTCACCTGTCGGGTGGCGTGGGCATTGGCGGCGTGCTGGAGCCGCTGCAGGCCAATCCGGTCATCATCGAGGACAACTGCTTCATCGGCGCCCGTTCGGAAGTGGTGGAAGGCGTGATCGTTGAAGAAAATTCGGTGATCTCGATGGGCGTGTACCTGGGCCAGTCGACCAAGATCTACGACCGCGAAACGGGCGAGATCCACTATGGCCGCGTGCCGGCCGGTTCGGTGGTGGTGGCGGGCAACCTGCCGTCCAAGGATGGCAAGTACAGCCTGTACTGCGCCGTGATCGTGAAGAAGGTGGACGCGCAAACCCGCGCCAAGACCAGCCTGAACGACCTGCTGCGCGACTGATCCCACGGACCTTTCGCGCCGCACCCTGCCGCCGGGCCCGTCCCGGCGGCAGATCACAGCCCCGCCGATGCCATCCTCTGCCAAGCGATTCATGGCCCTCGACCCCGCCACTGTCAGTACCGTGCTATCCCTGCTGCCCACCATCCTCGAACAGGCCAACAAGACCATCGAGAAGCTCAAGAAGGGCAAGCGCAAGGACGGCAGCGAAAGCACGCAGCCCGACGCCGAGCCACCGCGCGACCCGGCCGCGCGCATCGCGGAACTGGAAGCGGCCGCCGTGCAGCAGGCCGAGGCGGTCAAGCTGCTGGCCGAACAGCACGCGATCACGATCGAGGCGCTGCGCCGCGAGGCCGCGCGGCTGGACCGCCGGCTGCGCCTGATGACAGCCGTGGCCATGGCTGGCGTGGCATTTGGCCTGGGTGGGCTGATCATCGCGATCAACCTGCTGTTCCGTTAATTTCACCCCGATTCCGTGCACCATGACCGTCCTGCTCTACGGCATTCCCAACTGCGACACCGTCAAGAAGGCCCGCACCTGGCTGGAATCGAACGGTGTCGATTACACGTTCCACGATTTCAAGAAGCAAGGCGTTGACGAGAAGATGTTGCGCGCCTGGCTCAAGCACGTGCCGCTGGCCACGCTGCTGAACAAGAAAGGCACGACGTACCGCGCGCTGTCCGACGCCGACAAGGCCCGGGCGGACAACGAAGCCGGCGCCGTGGCCCTGATGCAGACCAGCCCGTCGCTGATCAAGCGCCCGGTACTGGATCGCGATGGCAAGGTCAGCGTGGGGTTTTCCGCCGACACGTACGCCTCGCTGTTCTGAAGACCCGCATTTCGCACCATTCGTCGCACCTGCCCGTACCATGAACCCGACCCTTGCCCTGACCGAAGACCTGATGCGCCGCCGCTCGGTCACCCCTGCCGACGAAGGCTGCCAGTCCGTGCTGGAAGCGCGCCTGACCGCGCTTGGCTTTACCTGCGAGAACATCGTCAGCGGCCCTGACAGCTTCCGCGTGACCAACCTGTGGGCAGTCAGGCGCGGCACGCAGGGCACGGCGGGCAAGCTGCTGGCCTTTGCCGGCCACACCGACGTGGTGCCGACCGGCCCGCTCGACCAGTGGTCGTCCGACCCGTTCGAACCGACCCAGCGCGACGGCAAGCTCTACGGCCGTGGCGCGGCCGACATGAAGACGTCGATTGCCGGCTTCGTGGTGGCCTGCGAGGAATTCGTCGCCCGCCACCCCGACCACGCCGGTTCCATCGCGTTCCTGATCACCAGCGACGAGGAAGGCCCCGCGCACGACGGCACCGTGAAGGTGGTGGAAGCCCTGAAGGCACGCGGCGAACGTCTGGACTACTGCGTGGTGGGCGAGCCGACCTCGGTCGATACGCTGGGCGACATGGTGAAGAACGGCCGCCGCGGGTCGCTGTCGGGCAAACTCACGGTCAAGGGCGTGCAGGGCCACATCGCCTACCCGCACCTGGCGCGCAACCCGATCCACCTGGCCGCGCCGGCGCTGACCGCGCTGGTGGCCGAGACGTGGGACCAGGGCAACGAGTATTTCCCGCCCACCACGTGGCAGATGTCGAATATCCACGCGGGCACCGGCGCCACCAACGTGATTCCGGGCCACGTGACCATCGACTTCAATTTCCGCTTCTCGACGGCCAGCACGCCGGAGGGCCTGAAGCAGCGTGTGCATGCGATCCTGGACCAGCACGGCCTGGAATACACGCTGGACTGGACACTGGGCGGCGAGCCGTTCCTGACGCCGCGCGGCGATCTTTCCGACGCGCTGGCGGCCGCCATTGCCGCCGAGTGCGGGGTGACGACCGAGCTGTCGACCACGGGCGGCACGTCCGACGGCCGCTTCATCGCCAAGATCTGCCCGCAGGTCATTGAATTCGGCCCGCCGAACGCCAGCATCCACAAGATCGACGAACACGTGGAAGTGCGCTTCATCGAGCCGCTCAAGAACGTCTACCGTGGCGTGCTGGAACGCCTGATCGCCTGATCGGCTGATCGACTTACCATTGGAACGACCCACCGCCATGGCTACCCCCTCCCCCCTGAAGACCGTCCGCGACCTGCTGCGCCTGGCCGTTTCCCGATTTACGGCCGCCCGACTGTCGTTCGGCCACGGCAGCGCCAACGCCTATGACGAAGCGGCCTACCTGGTGCTGCACACGCTGAACCTGCCGCTGGACACGCTCGATCCGTTCCTCGACGCGCGCCTGCTGCCCGAGGAAGTCGACGCCGTGCTCAAGGTGATCGACCGCCGCGTCACGGAACGCGTGCCGGCCGCGTACATCACGCATGAGGCGTTCATGCACGGCCTGCGCTTCTACGTGGATTCGCGCGTGATCGTGCCGCGCAGCTTTATCGGCGAATTGCTACAGGACGGCCTGGAGCCATGGCTGGGCGACATCGGGGAGATCGGCCCGGTGCTGGAACTGTGCACCGGGTCGGGCTGCCTGCCGATTATCGCCGCGCATGTCTGGCCCAATGCGCGCATCGACGCCGTGGACATTTCGTCCGACGCGCTGGCCGTGGCCCGCCGCAACGTGGCGGACTACAAGATGGAACACCGCATCGCGCTGTTCGAGGGAGACCTGTACGCGCCGCTGCCTTCGGGCGCCACGTACGAAGTGATCCTGACCAATCCGCCCTATGTCAACGAACAGTCGATGCGCGAACTGCCGGCCGAGTACCTGGCCGAACCGCGCCTGGCACTGGCCGGCGGCGACGACGGCATGGACGTGGTGCGCCGTATCATCGCTGGCGCCAAAAAGCGTCTGAACCCCGGCGGCGTGCTGGTGGTGGAAATCGGCAACGAACACGACAACGTGGAAGCGGCCTTCCCCGACCTCGATATCGTCTGGCTGTCGGTCAGCGCGGGCGATGACCAGGTGTTTCTGGTGACGTACGACGCGTTGCCGGATTGAGTGCAAGTCAGGGCCGCAAACCACCAAGATTTGGTGTGTGGTTTGGGGTCGAAATATATAAAAAGTTCGGCCAGCGCAAATTCGGTGTGGCGTATGGCGGTGCACCACGCATTTTGAGTGCCGTAAACAGCACTGCCTAATAAAAAGTAGACGAGTAGGCCGAAAAATATAAAAATTCTTCGTCTGCCTAATAAAAAGTTGCGCCCCTAACATCACTTTAAGGGGTCGCCATGCACAGTATGCGATTGGTTGGATATGCCCGGCTGCGTGAACAGCTGGACCTTCCCGCTGTTCCCGTCGCCCGCGAAGCCCGCGCGGGCGCCACGACGCGCATATTGGCAACCGCCGATGCCGTGCTGTTTCCGCGTAAAGTTGCGCCGCCTGAAGGCGCGTCGCCACTGGCGCATGTGCTGTTTGCGCTCAAGCATGAGGGCGTCAACCTGGCTATCCTGGCTGGCGCCCTTCCAACGATCGAACACGCCGATCTCCAGGCCGAAATCGACGCACAGCCAAACAGTCGCTACGTCCGCATCGCGGCGCTGCTCTGGGAACACTTCACAGGCGAGATCGTGACGCCACGGCAATCGACCAAGGTGCCCTATGTGGACCTGTTCGATCCCGCACGCTATTACACGGCCGAACCCGGTCAGCTGTTTCCACGCTGGCGCGTTCGGTTCAACGGCCTGGGCTCACTGGACCAATGCGTGAATGTCCAACGCACCGATGCCATACAGGCCGTGCTGGACATGGACGTCTTTGCCCGCATGGATACGTTCATCGCCACGGTGGGCAAAGACCTTCTCGATCGCGCGCTGAACTGGGCCTACCTGAGCGAGACAGAGAAGTCCTTCGAAATCGAGCGTGAACGGCCGACGCTCGACAAGTCCGAACGCTTCGTCCGGCTGCTGCAGCACGCTCACGAACGGCGGCCGCTCGATGAGGAATACCTGACCGAGCTGCAGAACGACATCATCGCCAATCCGTACGACCAGGCCGTGCAGTACCGCAACGAGCAAAACTGGCTGCGGCGCGGCGGCCATGGCGCCGCATCGGTCACCTATGTCCCGCCGCACCCCGACGACGTGCCGGGGCTGATGCAGGGCCTTGAGTCGTTTGCCAACGCGCCTCCGCGCAATCTCGACCCGCTGATCGTCGCCAGCGTCGTCTCGTTCTGGTTCGTGTTCATCCATCCATTCATGGACGGCAATGGGCGACTGTCGCGGTTTCTTATTCATCACGCACTTTGCCGTTCGGGCAAGATGGCGAAAGGCTTCCTGCTGCCAGTCTCGGTGGCCATCAAGCGGAACGAAGCCGATTATCTGGCGGCGCTGGAGAGTTTTTCGAAACCGGTACGTGCGCTGTGGCGCGTCTGGGCCGTCGGCGATCATGAGTTCGATTGCCAGACCTCGGCAGGCGCCACGCCGTACCGCTACTGGGACGCGACGCAGTGCGTCGAATTCAGCGTGCGCATGGTCAAGGAGGCGCTAGAACATGACCTGCAGGCGGAAACGCAATTCCTGCTGGGCTATGACGAAGTAGTCAGCCGCGTGGAAGCCGAGTTCGACATTCGCAATCACGATCTGGCCACGCTGATATCGAGCTGCTTCCGTGAAAAAGGCCGGATATCGAATCGCTGGCGCAAGCAGCTTGGCACACGGGTCCGGCCCGAAACGTTCGACGCCATCGAACATGCCGTCCAGGCCGTGTTTTTTGCGGAGGCCGACAACGCCGATACGCACCGCTAAACAAAAAAACGCCGCGACCCCGCGGCGTTTTTCTTAGGAAAACTCCTAGCCGGATCAGCTTCCCGGCCCGACCGAATAGATCGTGCCGTTCGACGACACCTGATAGTAGTCGGCGCCGACGCCTACCCAGTGATACCCCTTCTTGGGCGCGGGCAGGTTGTAGTCCTTGTACTTGTCGATCACGTACTGCCGGTCGCGGAATTCTGCTGGCAGCTTTTCGCCCTTGTTCCATTTCTTGGGCGAGTAAGGCGACTGTGCGCCCATCGGCGCCGAGCCAGACTGGCCGGAGGACATGCTGCCTTGGGAGCCCCCCTGAGACATGCCGCCTTGGGAGCCGCCCGAGGACATGCCGCCCTGAGACATGCTGCCTTGGGAACCAGAGCTCTGTCCCCTGTTCGACATGCCCTGTGGCTGCTTGCCGCTGGTGGCCGGCGGCATCGGAGTCGCATTGGGTGGCATCGCGCCGGCCTGGCCGGGGGATGGCATGGGGGTGGGACCCGACGGCTGGGTCTGGCCGGGCATCGGTTGTTGTTGCTGGGCCTGGGCGAGCGGCACGGACAGCAGGCCGGCGGCGACCAGTACAGCGGGTATTAACGTCTTTGTTTGCATCGTGATCTCCTCACAGACGGAACACGGCAGACTGTCCCAGAACCAGGGCAGTCCCAAGAAAGCTTAGTAGCAAATGCAGGGCCCGCATGATGGCCCGATGTCGACCTGACGTCTCCCGGGCCGGCTTTCTCCAATGCTTTCAGGGACTTGGAGCGCGTGCGCCACGGACGCCCAAACTGAAAAAATGGCGCAGAGGATCGGTGATCGCCGGTAGTTTTGGCATGCAGCCGTGTCATATCTTCCCGCGCCGCCTTCCTTGCGGTTCCGGCTTCCCGGGCGCGATGCCTGCTGCGGCGCGCCATAACATTTTCTTGAAGCGGCGCGCAAAGTCTCCTAGAAATTGGTCAGACCGCTTGACCATTTGTCCGCTGCCTGCCCGGGATACCCCATGCCGCTTCAGCAGATCGAACCGCGTCGCCTGTACCGCCAGATTGCCGACCAGCTGCGCCGGTTGATCGAAAGCGGCGAGTTCCCCGTTGGCGCGCGGCTGCCGCCCGAGCGTGACCTGGCGGTGCAACTGGGCGTGTCGCGTCCGTCGGTACGTGAGGCCCTGATTGCGCTGGAGGTGGAAGGTCTGGTCGAGGTCCGCATGGGATCGGGCATCTATGCCTGCGCCGCCGATGCCACGCCACCGGCCGCGCACGGTGGCGGCATCGTGGCCGCGACGCCGCTGGACGTAATCCGCGCCCGCCAGGTGATCGAAGGCGAAATGGCCGCCGGCGCCGCGCGCCACCGCACGCCGGCGCTGCTGGAGGCGCTGGCCGAATCGATTGCGCTGATGGAAGAGGAAGCCGGCGGCGGCAATATCCCCGTGCGCGGCGACCGCATGTTTCATCTACGCATTGCCGAGGTATCGGAAAACGCCGTGCTGCTGCGCCTGGTGGCCGAGCTCTTCGACGAGCGCCATAACCCGCTGTTCGCGCAGTTTGGCAACCATTTCGAGAATGCCGAAAGCTGGGCCGCCGCCATTGCCGAACACCGTGCCGTGGTGAACGCCATCGATTCCGGGTCGCCCGATGCGGCGCGGGCCGCGATGTGCGACCACCTGGAACTGTCGCATCACCGCTTCTATGCGGCATGGCCGGGTCATGGCAAAGACGTGAAAGTCCACAGCGAGGAGTCGTGATGTCCCTGACCTGCCATATCCACGCCAGCGAAGACCTGCGCTTTACCGAAGTGGAACCGGCCGCCCCCGGCGCGCACGATGTGCTGGTGCGCCTGGGCGCGGCCGGCATCTGCGGGTCGGACCTGCACTACTACTTCCACGGCAAGGTCGGCGCGTTCGTCATCCAGGAACCGCTGACGCCGGGGCACGAGGCGTCCGGCATCGTCGAAGCGGTGGGCAGCGCCGTCACGCGTGTGGCGCCGGGCATGAAGGTGGCGATCAATCCGTCGCACGCGTGCGGCCAGTGCGACTACTGCCGCGCCGGCCGCGACAACCTGTGCCGCAACATGCGCTTCCTGGGCAGCGCCAGCGTGTTTCCGCATGTGCAGGGCATGTTCCGCCAGCACTTCCCGATGCATGAGCGGCAGTTGACGCCGGTGCACGCCGATATCTCGCTGGGCGAACTGGCCTTTGCCGAACCGCTGTCGGTGGCGCTGCACGGCGTGAACCGGGCTGGCGAACTGCTCGGCAAGACCGTGCTGGTGACCGGCGGGGGCACCATCGGCAGCCTGACCGTGATGGCCGCGCGACTGGCCGGCGCGGCGCAGATCATCGTGTGCGATATCGCCCAGCGGCCGCTCGACGTGGCGGCGGCGGTGGGCGCCGACCGCACCATCCTGACGACGCAGGTGTCCGCCAGCGAACTGCAGGACATTGCCGATGTGAGCCTGGAGGCCGCCGGCAGCGTCGCCGCGCTGGGCACGTGCCTGACGGCCACGCGCCGTGGCGGCCGCATCGTACAGGTAGGCACTCTGCCGGCCGAAGGGCTGCACTTTCCCGCCAACAGCATCATGGCGCGCGAACTCGATTACGTGGGCGCGTTCCGCTTTGGCCGCGAATTCGACTGGGCGGTGCAGTACCTGACCAGCCGGCGGCTCGACGTGCGGCCGCTGCTGTCCGCGCAGTTGCCGCTGGCACAGGCGGTCGAGGCCTTCCAGCTGGCCGCCGACAAATCCCGCAGTACCAAGGTGCAGTTGACCGGGTAAGGTTTTGCCCTCGCATGCCGACTGGTCACCTCTATAAGACCGGCGGATCTTTCACCGAAAAAGGAGACCCATGATGCTACGTCGCCGGCAGTTTTCGTCCATGCTCGGTGCGGCCCTGCTGTTCGCCGCCACCCTGACCACCCCCGCGCTGGCCCAGCAGGCTGCCCCGATCAAGCTCAAATGGGCGCACGTCTATGAAACCTCGGAGCCGTTCCACAAATGGTCGGTCTGGGCCGCCGACGAGATCAGGAAGCGCAGCAACGGCAAGTATCAGATCGACGTGTTCCCGGCGTCGCAACTGGGCAAGGAGAACGATATCAACCAGGGCCTGGCGATGGGCACGGTGGACATCATCATCTCGGGCTCCAGCTTCGCGGCCAAGTCGTTCCCGCGCATCGGCGTAACGTACTACCCGTACACCTTCCGGGGCCCCGACCACCTGCTGGCCTACACGAAGAGCGACATCTACAAGGAACTGACGGCGGGCTACGAGCAGAAGACCGGCAACCATATCGTGGCCACCACGTACTACGGCACGCGCCAGTCCACGTCGAACAAGCCGTTCTCGCACTGCGCCGAGATGAAGGGCCTGAAGATGCGCGTGCCTGACGTGCCGGCCTACCTGGCCATGCCCCGGGCTTGCGGCGTGAACACATCGCCGATCGCGTTTGCCGAGGTCTACCTGGCGCTGCAGAACGGCACCGTGGAAGCCCAGGAGAATCCGCTGACCACCATCGAGGCGAAGAAGTTCTACGAAGTGCAGAAGTACATCGTGCTGACCGGCCATATCGTCGATCACCTGAACACGATTGTCTCGGGCGCGCTCTGGAAGAAGCTGTCCGAGCCGGAGCGCAAGATGTTCCTCGACGTGGCCCAGGAAGCCGCTGCCAAGGCCACGGCAGACGTGGTGGCGCGCGAGAAGGAACTCGTGGCGGTGTTCAAGCAAAAGGGCATCACGGTGACCGAGGTCAGCATCCCCGAGTATCGCGACGCCGTGCTCAAGAACGTCAGCGTCGAGTCGCAGGGCTATCGCAAGGCGGACTGGGAAAAGATCCAGGCGGTGAAGTAACGAACTTTGCTTGCCTGCCGGTTGCCTCCCCTCTCCCACAACGTGGGAGAGGGGCTGGGGGAGAGGGCCCGGCGGTTCAAATCCCCGATTTGCCGGCAAGCAGATCCTCAACGCCCTCTCCCCCGCCCCTCTCCCGCCAGCGGGAGAGGGGAGAAAAACCACCACAGGAACCGGAGACTTCCAATGGAATTGCGCTCCCAAGCCTTGCCCGACCGGGCCACGGACGCCCCGCCCGCCGAAGGCACGCCGCACATGACGTCCGTCGAGGAAATCGTCCAGACCTTCGAGGATGCGGATGCGCAGCCGGTGGACCTGTCCGGCTACGCCGCGGAGGACTGGTTCACCGTGGGCCTGTTCTGGATCATGACGCTGCTGGTCTTCATGCAGTTCTTCACGCGCTACGTGATGAACGATTCGCTGGCCTGGACCGAGGAACTGGCCACCTACTGCCTGATCGGCGTGGTCTTCATCGGCGCGTCGATGTGCGTGCGCAAGAGCCGGCATATCCAGGTGGACCTGATCTATCGCTACCTGCCGCATGGCCCGGCGCGCGTGCTGTCCACGCTGGTCGACGTGCTGCGCACGGCGTTCCTGGGCTACGCCGCGTGGCTGGTCTGGAAGTACATCGGCATCGTGGGCGACGAGCCGATGACCACCATCGACTGGAACAAGAACCATGTGTACTGGGCGGCGCTGCTCGGCTTTGTGCTGATGCTGGGACGCTCGATCCAGGTGACCTGGCAAAACTGGCGAAACGGCTATTCGATTCTGGAACGCCCGGAAGCCTTCGAATCGTTTGACGACTAAGGAGCCCGGGCATGTGGATCCTGATTGCTTCGTTCCTGCTGCTGATGCTGGTGGGCATGCCGGTGGCCGTGTCGATGGCGCTGGCCTCGCTGTTCTATATCTGGGCCAGCGGCACCGTGCCCGACGTGATCCTGGCCCAGCGCATGATCGCCGGCGTGGAGAGCTTTCCGCTGCTGGCCGTGCCGTTCTTCATCCTGGCCGGCAACCTGATGAACGTGGCCGGCATCACGGGCCGCATCTACAACTTCGCGGTGGCGCTGGTGGGCTGGATGCGCGGCGGCCTGGGCCACGTCAATATCATCGGCTCGGTGATCTTCTCGGGGATGAGCGGCACGGCCATTGCCGATGCGGCCGGCCTGGGCACCATCGAGATCAAGGCGATGAAGGACCACGGCTACGAGACCGAATTCGCCGTGGGCGTGACGGCGGCATCGGCCACGCTGGGCCCGATCATCCCGCCGTCGCTGCCGTTCGTGATCTACGGGATGATGGCCAACGTGTCCATCGGCTCGCTGTTCCTGGCCGGCATCGTGCCGGGGCTGGTGCTGACGCTGTTCATGATGGCCACCGTGGCGTGGATCGCGCACCGGCGCGGCTGGGGCGGCGACACGGCGTTCTCGTGGAAGCTGCTCGGCTCGGCCACGGTGGAGATCATCGTGGTGCTGGCCTTCCCGATGGCGATCTGGCTGGCCGTGTCGGCCGGCATGTCGACCAACATGGCGGCGATGATTGCCCTGGTGGTGCTGCTGGCGCTGGACTGGTACTTCGACTTCTCGGCCGTGATGGCGCTGATGGCGCCCGTGATCCTGATCGGCGGCATGACGCTGGGCTGGTTCACGCCCACCGAGGCAGCCGTGGCGGCGGTCATCTGGGCCCTGTTCCTGGGCCTGGTGCGCTACCGGTCGATGACGCTGCGGGCACTGGCCCGCGCCACGCTCGATACGGTGGAAACCACCGCGTCGGTGCTGTTCATCGTCACGGCGGCGTCGATCTTCGCCTGGCTGCTGACCACGAGCCAGGCCGCGCAGGCGCTGACCGACGCCATCCTGGGCTTCACGCACAACAAGTGGGTATTCCTGCTGCTGGCCAACGTGCTGATCCTGATCGTCGGCTGCTTTATCGACACCACGGCGGCCATCACGATCCTGGTGCCGATCCTGCTGCCCATCGTGCTCAAGCTCGGCATCGACCCGATCCACTTCGGCCTGATCATGACCCTGAACCTGATGATCGGCCTGCTGCACCCGCCGCTGGGCATGGTGCTGTTCGTGCTGGCGCGCGTGGCCAGGCTGTCGGTGGAGCGCACCACGGTGGCCATCCTGCCGTGGCTGATCCCGCTGTTCCTGACGCTGATTGCCATCACCTACGTGCCCGAGATCACGCTGTGGCTGCCCAACCTGGTAGGCAGCAAATGACGACGATCACGCACGTTGAACTGCTGCAGGTCGATCTGCCACCCCCCGTTGCGCGCTCCGATGCGATCCAGTCGTTCGTCACCCAGGAAACGCCGATGGTGCGCGTGCGCTGCGACGACGGCAGCGAGGGCACGGGCTACAGCTATACGATCGGCACAGGCGGCTCGTCGGTCATGGCGCTGCTGCGCGACCACCTGGCGCCGCAGCTGATCGGCCGCGACCCGGCCCGCATCGAGCAGATCTGGCGCGACCTGCTGTTCAGCACCCACGCCACCTCGGTGGGCGCCATCACCAGCCTGGCGCTGGCGGCCATCGACACGGCGCTGTGGGACTGGCGCTGCCGCCGCGACGGCCAGCCGCTGTGGCTCGCCGCCGGCGGTGCGCAGCAGCGCGTGCCGATGTATTCCACCGAAGGCGGCTGGCTGCACCTGTCGCCCGCCGAACTGGTCCAGGCCACGCTGGCGGCAAGGCAGGCGGGCTTCCAGGGGGTCAAGCTCAAGGTTGGCAAGCCGCATCTGGCCGAGGATCTCGACCGTCTTTACGCGGTGCGCGAAGCCGTGGGCAACCATTTCGCGTTGATGATCGACGCCAACCAGTGCTTCACGTCGGGCGAGGCCATCCGGCGCGCGCCCCACTATGAAGGCCTGGGCCTGTCATGGTTCGAGGAGCCGCTGCCGGCCGACGACCTGTCCGGCCACGTCCGGCTTGCCGCCGCCACCTCCCTGCCGATTGCCGTGGGCGAATCGCTCTATTCCGCTGGCCAGTTCGCCGACTACCTGCGCCAGGGCGCCTGTTCGGTCGTGCAGGCCGATGTGGCGCGCGTGGGCGGCATCACGCCGTGGCTCAAGGTGGCGCACCTGGCTGAGGCCTGCAACGTCCCGATCTGCCCGCACTTCCTGATGGAGCTGCATGTGTCGCTCTGCGCGGCGGTGCCGAACGCCCCGTGGGTCGAGTACATCCCGCAGCTCGATGCCATCACGCACAGCCGCGTGGCGTTTGCCGATGGCCACGCCGTGCCGCCTGCGTCGCCGGGGCTTGGCATCGACTGGGACTGGGCCGCCATCGATCGCCGCGCCAGGGCGCGTGCCACCGTTTCCTGACCTGGCCGGCAAGACTGACAACACAAACCCGCTTGAACCGATAAGGAGCCATCCATGTCGCAACGACTCACCGGCAAGATCGCGCTGGTAACGGCCGCCGGCCAGGGCATCGGCCGGGCCACGGCCGAAGCGTTCCTGCGCGAAGGCGCCCAGGTCATCGCCGCCGACATCAATCCCGAACCCCTGGCGACGCTGGCTGCCCTGCCCGGCTGCCGGACGCTGCGGCTCGACGTCACCGACGGCGCGGCCGTGGACACCGCCGCACGCGAGATCGGCCGCATCCACGTGCTGTTCAATGGCGCCGGCTTTGTCCACCACGGCACCATCCTGGACTGCGACGAGGCCGCCTTCGACTTTTCGATGAACCTGAACGTCCGCGCCATGTATCGCATGATGCGCGCATTCCTGCCGGCCATGCTCGACGCGGGCGGCGGGTCGATCATCAACATGGCCTCGGTGGCCGGCAGCATCAAGGGCGCGCCGAACCGCTTTGTCTATGGCGCCTCGAAGGCTGCCGTGATCGGCATGACCAAGGCCGTGGCCGCCGACTACATCACGCGCGGCATCCGCTGCAATGCGATCTGTCCTGGCACGGTGGAATCGCCGTCGCTACGCCAGCGTATCGGCAACCAGGCCGCCGCCAGTGGCCGCACGCTGGCGCAGGTGGAAGCCGATTTCATTGCCCGCCAGCCGATGGGCCGCATCGGCACGCCTGCCGAGATCGCCGCGCTGGCCGTGTATCTGGCATCGGACGAATCGGCCTTCACCACCGGCACCGCCCAGGTGATCGACGGCGGCTGGTCCAACTGACCCACGGGAGGCGCACGCATGTCCGCACCGGCTGTCATCCGGATCCATCCCGCCGACGATATCGTCATCGCGTGCCGCCAGCTGTTGCCCGGTACGGTGCTGCACCAGGAGGGCGTCACCGTGGCCAGCCTGGTGCCGCCGGGCCACAAGGTGGCCGTGCGCGCCATTGCCGAAGGCGCGCCCGTGCGGCGCTACAACCAGATCATCGGCTTCGCGCGGCAGGCCATCGCGCCGGGCCAGCATGTGCATACCCACAACCTGGCCATGGGCGACTTCGCGCGCGACTACGCGGCCGGCAGCGACGTCCACGACACGGCGAAGGCCACCGCCCCGGCCACGTTCGACGGCATCGTGCGGGCCGATGGCCGGATCGCCACGCGCAACTACATCGGCATCCTGACCTCGGTGAACTGCTCGGCCACGGTGGCACGTGCCATTGCGGACCATTTCCGGCGCGAGATCCACCCCGAGGCGCTGGCGCCCTATCCCAATGTGGACGGCGTGGTGGCGCTGACGCACGGCGCGGGCTGCGCCACCGACAGCGACGGCGAAAACCTGCGCGTGCTGCGCCGCACCCTGGCCGGCTACGCCCGGCATCCGAACTTTGCGGCGGTGCTGGTGGTGGGCCTGGGCTGCGAGACCAACCAGATCGATGCGCTGCTGGCCGAGCCGGGCCTGTCGGCGCTGGCCGAGGGGCCGCGCTTTCACAGCTTCAACATCCAGGACACCGGCGGCACGGCCAGGACCGTCGCGCGCGGCGTGGGCGTGGTGCAGGCGCTGCTGGAAGACGCCAACCGCGTCACACGCCAGCCGGTACCGGCCAGCCACCTGATGGTGGGGCTGCAGTGCGGCGGCTCCGACGGCTATTCGGGCATTACCGCCAATCCGGCGCTTGGGGCGGCCGTGGACCTGCTCGTGGCGCAGGGCGGCACGGCGATCCTGTCGGAAACGCCCGAGATCTACGGCGCCGAGCACCTGCTGACGCGCCGCGCGGTGTCGGCGGCGGTGGCCGACCGGCTGATTGCCCGCATCCGCTGGTGGGAGGCCTACACCGCCCGCAACGCCGGCAGCATGGACAACAACCCGTCGGCCGGCAACAAGGCCGGCGGGCTGACCACCATCCTGGAAAAGTCGCTGGGCGCCGTGGCCAAGAGCGGCACCACCAATCTGGTGGATGTCTACGAATTTGCCGAACCGGTGCGCGCGCACGGGCTGGTCTTCATGGACACCCCGGGCTACGACCCCGTGTCGGCCACGGGCCAGGTGGCGGGCGGCGCCAACCTGATCTGCTTCACCACGGGCCGGGGATCGGCCTATGGCTGCGCGCCGTCGCCGTCACTGAAGCTGTCCACCAACAATGCGCTGTGGCAGCGCCAGTCGGAGGATATCGACATCAACTGCGGCGACATCCTGGAAGGCGAATCGACCATCGCCGACAAGGGCGCGGCCATCTTCCGGCTGATGCTGGAAACCGCCTCGGGCCGCCGCACCCGCAGCGAGCAGCACGGCTACGGCCAGAACGAATTCGTGCCCTGGGCGCTTGGCGCCGTGATGTAACCCACCCCCCGCATTGCCGGAGACCTGCATGAAGATCACCAACGCACGCGTTATCGTCTGCTGCCCGGGACGCAACTTCGTCACGCTCAAGATCGAAACCGACCAGGGGCTGACCGGCATCGGCGACGCCACGCTCAACGGGCGCGAACTGGCCGTGGCCAGCTATCTGGAAGACCACGTCGTCCCGTGCCTGATCGGGCGCGACGCGCACCAGATCGAGGACATCTGGCAATACCTGTACCGCGGCGCCTACTGGCGGCGCGGCCCGGTGACGATGAGTGCGATTGCCGCCGTGGACACGGCGCTGTGGGACATCAAGGCCAAGGCCGCCAATCTGCCGCTGTACCAGTTGCTGGGCGGCAAGAGCCGGACCGGGGTGATGGTCTACGGCCACGCCAACGGCAGCGACATCGGCCACACCGTGGAAGAGGTGCTGCGCTACAAGGAAATGGGCTACAAGGCGATTCGCGCGCAGTCCGGCGTGCCGGGGCTGAACAAGGTGTATGGGGTGTCGCGCGACCGGCTGTTCTACGAGCCGGCCGACGCCAACCTGCCCTCCGAACACGACTGGAGCACCGAACGCTACCTGGACCACACGCCGAAGCTGTTCGACAAGGTGCGCGAAGCGGTGGGCCCCGACATCCACCTCCTGCACGACGTGCACCACCGGCTGACGCCGATCGAAGCGGGCCGGCTGGGCAAGTCGCTGGAGCCGTTCCGGCTGTTCTGGATGGAAGACGCCACGCCGGCCGAAGACCAGCGCGCGTTCCGGCTGATCCGCCAGCACACGGTCACGCCGCTGGCCGTGGGCGAGATTTTCAACAGCATCTGGGACTGCAAGGCCCTGCTGGAGGAACAGCTGATCGACTATATTCGAGCCACGGTCGTGCATGCCGGCGGCATCACCCATTTGCGCCGTATTGCCGACTTCGCGGCACTGCACCAGGTGCGCACGGGCTGCCATGGCGCGACGGACCTGTCACCGGCCTGCATGGGGGCGGCACTGCATTTCGATATCTGGGTGCCCAACTTCGGCATCCAGGAATACATGCGCCATACCGAGGAGACCGACGCCGTATTCCCGCACGCGTACACGTTTCAGGACGGCATGATGTACCCCGGCGACGCACCGGGCCACGGCGTGGACATCGACGAGACGCTGGCCGCGAAGTATCCGTACCAGCGCGCCTACCTGCCGGTGAACCGGCTGGCGCACGACGGCACGCTGTGGCACTGGTAGCGCGGCGGGTGGCGATCAAGGTTGAGCGCAAGGCCTGACAAGGAGACCACGATGAGCGATATCGAACAGCTGCCGCGTCTGCATCCTGCGCGGCTCGGCGCGCTGCCGCCCGACGTGCGGCGTCCCGGCTATGCGCGCGACGCCCTGCGGGCGGGCATCGTTCACCTGGGGATCGGCGCCTTCCATCGCGGCCACCAGGCCGAGATCACCGAAGCCGCCATCGCGGCCATGGGGGAAGACGGACTGCGCTGGGGCATCATCGGCGTGTCGCTGCGCCGGCCCGACACGCGCGACGCACTCAAGCCGCAGGAAGGCCTGTACACGCTGGCCCTGCGCAGCGCCACCGCCGAAACGCTGCAGGTCATCGGGGCCGTGCTCGGCGTGCTGGTGGCCGAGGAAGACCCCGAGATCGTGCTGGACCGCATCGCCCATCGCGACACCCGCATCGTCAGCCTGACCGTCACCGAGAAAGGCTATTGCCACGATCCCGCCACCGGCGAGTTGAACCGGGCCGACCGCGACATCGTCGAGGATCTGTCCGCCGTATCGCACCCCGTGACCGCCATCGGCTACCTGGCGCTGGGCCTGCAGCGGCGCATGCAGCGCGGCCTGGGCCCGGTCACGCTGCTGTCGTGCGACAACCTCGCCAGCAATGGCGATACGCTGCGCCGCGTGCTGCTGGCCTTCTGCGCAGAGATCGACCCGGCGCTGCACGACTGGGTGGCGGCGCGCTGCACGTTCCCCAACACGATGGTGGACCGCATCGTGCCCAAGACCACCATCGACGACGTGGCGCATGTCTCGTCGGCGCTGGGCCTGTACGACGCGTGGCCCGTGGTGGGCGAGCCTTTTTTCCAGTGGGTGATCGAGGACCGCTTCGCGGCGGGCCGCCCCGCATGGGAAGCCGGCGGCGCCCAGTTCGTGGCCGAGGCCCGGCCGTTCGAGGTGCTCAAGCACCGGCTGGTCAACGGCAGCCAGTCGATGATGGCGTACCTGGGCGTGCTGGCCGGCTGGGCCACCACCGACCGTGTGATCGCCCAGCCCGCCGTGCACGCGTTCATTTCGGACACCATGGCGCGCGAAACCCAGCCCACGCTGCCGCCGCTGCCGGGGCTCGACGTGGACGCCTATCGCGCCAGCCTGCTGCCGCGCTTCACGAACCCGGCGCTGGGGCACCGCACGCGCCAGATCGCCATGGACGGGTCGCAGAAGATCCCGCAGCGGCTGCTGGCGCCGATCCGCGACCGCATTGCCGCCGGCCAGCCGTTTCCGCGCCTGGCGCTGGGTGTGGCCGCGTGGCTGCACTTCCTGCGCGGCTACGACGAGGCCGGCAATGCCTTCCCGATCGAAGACCCGCTGGCGCAGCCGCTGGCCGCCGTGATGGCCGACGCCGCGCGCCAGACCGAAAAACTGTTCGATGCCCGCACACGCGAGCAGACGCGCGTACGGACCATCGCCGGCTTTGCGCCCGTGTTTGGCGACCTGGGCCAGTCGGCGGTGTTCGTGGACAGCGTGGCCACGCAGCTGGAACTGCTGTGCGCGCACGGCGTGACGGGTGCCCTGACGCGCGTCAACAGCACCGCCTAGCCCGACGCCAGCGCAGGCCGCGCATGCGCTGGCGTCATGCCAGCATGCGCAGATATCGTTTCTCTCTCTTGCCGCGGCGCCCCTACCATCGGCCAGAGCCCGTCATAAAAGGGCTTCCCAGCGTCCTGCCAAACAGGGAGAGAGAGAGACATGCAAGCCAGCGCCCCCGCCTTTGCGGAGACCGTGCCCCAGATCGGGGCCAGTCAACGCCGCCGCGCCATCATCGCCACGGTGATCGGCAACGGCCTCGAATGGTTCGACTTCACGGTGTACAGCTTCTTCGCCGTGATCATCGCCAAACTGTTCTTCCCCACCGGAAACGACCTGTCATCGCTGCTGCTGGCCGTGGCCACGTTCGGCGTGGGGTTCTTCATGCGGCCCGTGGGCGGCATCATCCTGGGCGTCTACGCCGACCGTGTGGGCCGCAAGGCGGCGCTGTCACTGACCATCCTGCTGATGGCCGCCGGCACCACGCTGATCGGCATCGCGCCCACCTACGACCAGATCGGCGTGTTCGCCCCGCTGCTCATCGTCATCGCGCGCCTGATGCAGGGTTTCTCGGCCGGCGGCGAGATGGGCGGCGCCACGGCGTTCCTGACCGAGTACGCGCCCGAGCGCCAGCGTGCCTACTACTCAAGCTGGATCCAGGCCAGCATCGGCGTGGCCGTGCTGCTGGGTGCCGCCGTGGGCACCTTCGTCACCGCGTCGCTGAGCCCCGAGGCGCTCAACAGCTGGGGCTGGCGCCTGCCGTTCCTGATCGGCATGATCATCGGCCCGGTCGGCTTCTATATCCGTCACAACCTTGAAGAGACGCCCACGTTCCAGGCGACCACCGACAAGACCGATTCGCCGCTGAAGGAAGTGCTGCGCGACTATCCGCGCCAGACCGCCGCGAGCTTCTCGATGGTGATCCTGTGGACGGTGTGCACCTACGTGCTGCTGTTCTACATGCCGACCTACGCCGTCAAGGTGCTCAAGGTGCCGCAATCGACCGGCTTTATCGCCGGCATGGCCGGGGGCATGGCGATCATGGTCTTCGCGCCCATCGTCGGCATGATGGCCGACCGCCTGGGCCGCCGCGGCCTGCTGTCGGGCGCCGCCGCGCTGATCTTCGTGCTGGCCTGGCCGATGTTCGCCTACATCAACCACGCGCCGGGGCTGGGTTCGCTGCTGGTGTTCCAGATTGTCTTCGGCGTGCTGATTGCCGCCTACACAGGCCCGATCCTGGCCGCGTTTGCCGAACTGTTCCCGGCCAAGGTGCTGTCCACCGGCCTGTCGGTAGCCTACAACCTGGCCGTGACGATCTTCGGCGGCTTCGCGTCGTTCTTCATCACGTGGCTGATCGCCAGCACGGGCAGCGCCATGGCCCCGGCCATCTACGTGATGATCGCGGCGGCCATCAGCTTCTGCGGCACGCGCCTGGTGCGCGAGCCCGCCTACCTGCAATCGAAGTAATTGAAGATGACCCAGATCCTGCTTCAGGGCGGCAACGTCCTCGACCCCGTGCGCGGCGCGCTGCTGCCGCGCCATGATGTGCTGATCGACGGCGAGCGCATCGTTGACGTCAGCGCCACGCCGATCCACGCGCCCCAGGCCCGCGTGATCGACGTCACTGGCAAGACCGTGATGCCGGGCCTGATCGACCTGCACGTGCACGTGCTGGCGTCGCTGGCCAACCTGGGCCTGAATGCGGTGCAGCCGAACGTGCTGGTGGCGTTCCGCGCCATGCCGATCATGCGCGGCATGCTGGAACGCGGCTTCACCACCGTGCGCGATGCCGGCGGCGCCGACTGGGGTCTGTCGCAGGCCGTGGCCACGGGGCTGATCCCCGGCCCGCGCATCTTCCCGTCCGGCAAGGCGCTGTCGCAGACGGGCGGCCACGGCGACTTCCGCCCGCGCTCGGACACGCTGGAGCCGTGCTCTTGCGCGTTCCGGGCCGGCGCGATCGCCCGCGTGGCCGACGGCGTGGACGCCGTGCGGCTGGCCGTGCGCGAGGAAATCCAGAAAGGCGCCACGCAGATCAAGATCATGGCGTCGGGCGGCGTGGCATCGCCCACCGACCCCATCGGCAACACCCAGTACAGCGAAGACGAGATCCGCGCCATCGTGGCCGAGGCCGAGGCCGCGCAGACTTACGTGATGGCCCACGCCTACACGGGCCGGGCGATCACCCGCGCGATTCGCTGCGGCGTGCGCACCATCGAGCATGGCAACCTTGTCGATGCGGCGGCCGCCCGCGTGATGCGCGAGCACGGCGCCTACGTGGTGCCGACGCTGATCACCTACGACGCCCTGGCCCGCGACGGCGCGCGCCTGGGGCTGCCAGCCGACTCCGTGGCCAAGATCGAAACCGTGCGCCAGGCCGGCCGCGACTCGCTGGCCATCTACGCCGAAGCCGGCGTACCGATGGGCTTCGGCTCCGACCTGCTGGGCGAAATGCACCAGTACCAGTCCGAGGAATTCCGCATCCGCGCCGAACTGCTGGGCAACGCCGAGGCGGTACGCTCGGCCACATCGATCGCCGCCGAGATCCTGCAGCGCGACGGCGAGCTTGGCGTGATCAAGGCCGGCGCGATCGCCGACGTGCTGGTGGTCGATGGCGACCCGCTGCAGGACATCGAGGTACTGGCCGGCCCCGCGTCGCGCATCGAACTGGTGATGCAGGCGGGCAAGATCCATCACGCTTGAGGCCACGAAAAGCCCACCCTCTCCCCCGCCCCTCTCCCGCACGCGGGAGAGGGGAGCAAACCGTTGGGGGCTGCAATGCCTGCCGGTTGTCTCCCCTCTCCCATGTATGGGAGAGGGGCCGGGGGAGCGGGCACGGCAGTGCAAATCGAGCCCCTCGCGTCTCGAGACGCCCCCGTCCTCCCCCCTCTGGCACAAGGCTTGCGACTATCATTGGCATCGTCACCTGCCCATGACAAGCCCCCGATGCGCATCACCCCCCTTCCCCCATTGCCCTGCCTGGTCGCTTTCGAATCCGCGATGCGGCACGGCAGTTTCACCAAGGCCGCGGCCGAACTCCATCTCACGCAAAGTGCCATCAGCCGCCAGGTGGCCCAGCTTGAGCGATTCCTGGGCAAGAAGCTGTTCGTGCGCGAGCCGCGCGCGTTGCGGCTGACCGTCAGCGGCCAGCAGTACGCCGAGCAGGTGCAGCGGCTGCTGGTGCGCTGCGCCGAAGCCACCGAGGACGTGATGAAGCGCAAGGGCCAGGTCGAACTGACCGTGGCCTGCTCCTCCGGCGTGGCCGTGCTCTGGCTCACGCCGCGCCTGGCAGCCTTCCGGGCCCGGCATCCGGATTTTCATGTGCGGCTGGTGGTCAACGACAGCCTGGCGTCGCTGTCGGGCACCGATTTCGACGTCGGCCTGTATTACCTGCGCGAAGGCGCGCCCAGCGGCATTGCCGCGCAGCGTCTCTACGACGAGGAAGTGTTTCCGGTCTGCGCGCCGTCGTACCTGGGCGGACGGGCGCTGAAGGTGTCGGACCTGCCCAGGGAATCGCTGCTGGTGCTGGAGGATGCCCAGCGCATCTGGATGTCGTGGCCGGCCTGGTTCGCGCGCAACGGCTTGCGTGAAACCCGCTTCGAGCGCGAGCTGGTGGCCAATACCTACCCCGTGCTGGTGCAGATGGCCATCGAAGGCCAAGGCATCGTGCTGGCGTGGCGCCATATGATCGACCGATGCCTGGCGGCGGGCCTGCTGGTGCGCGCCTGCGACGCCAGTGCGTCGCTGGGCGGCGGGTACTACGTGGTCTGGCCGCGCGACCGGGCCGAACCGGCGGCGGCGCGAGCGTTCCGTCAATGGCTGATCGAGGAAAGCGACGCCGGGGCCTAGGTCCGGTCGGGCATCGGCATTTTCCAGGGACGGACGAACGACGCCCCTGACAGTGGCCGGCTACGGGGCGGAAGCGAGAGCCTTGCGCACGGCGTCGGTCACCTGCGCCACCACGCTCTCGCGCCAATCGTCGGTATCGCCATAGAATGCGTTCCATACCGTCTGCTTGATCAGGGCGCGCTGGTTCTCGTCGGCCTCTGGATGCAAGTACAGCCAGTGATCGCCGCGCAGTGCGTCCAGCACTTCGGCCAGCGGCAGCGTGCCGAATTCGAGCGCAATGCCGGCATAGTCGATGGACGGCAGGGTCTGTGGCACCGCCTGCCACGCCAGGCCCGTCAGGTTGGCCGAGGTTGACGAACCGTCGTAGATTGATGTGACGCTGCGGCCCCAGATGGCACGCGTCCTGGCCAGCGGCTCGGGCGCGTCCGGCCCCATGTAGATCGGTTCGCCATAGCCCCACGGGCCCAGGCCGGTATGCACGTCGATCCAGCGCAGCACCGTGCGGCCCGCGCCAAACCGGGCCAGGATGCGCCGCAGCGTGTAATTGCTCCAAGTGGCCTTGTGGCCGCCGAAGAACATGCCGGCGGCGTCCTGGTACTGGCCCGCGCTGACCGCAGCCTGATACCAGTCCATCCCCTTCTGGGCCACGGTCGTCATCAACGCCGTTTGCGCGTCGCAGGACGGCGGCCATTGTGCCGGCAGCAGCAGCGGCGCCACTTCGGCATAGGCCGGGTTCAGCGGCAGCGGCCGGTCGAAATCCATGAAATTGCGATTCAGATCGACGTTGTCCTCGTTGACGCGGCGCAGGTGCGAGAACCCATAGGGGTTCACGGCATGCACGAACATCAGCGCCCAGCCGGCGCGGCGGCAATCGGCATGCAGGGCGGTATCGTGCAGCATGGCCACCTGGGCGCCCGATCCGCAGTAGCCTTCGGCGCCGTGCGTGCCCGATGTCACCATCAGCACGCGGGTCGCGTCGGATGCGCCGAGCCAGGCGACGTCCATGGCCAACGTCTCGCCGTCACGGCCCACTTCGGTCGGATGGGGAAATTCGGTCAGCGTGGCGCCGCAACCATGGGCGGCATCGAGAAACTTCTGGCGGGCTTCGGCATAGCTGCGCGCGAACTGGCGCGCAACGGGCGACATCGGACTGGCAGGCATGGCGGGGAGTTGGCCTAGGCCGGGTGAAGGTACGCCCAATGTAACGCCAATCGGCCGTCCGATGCCAGCGTCTTGCATGCGGGGGCCGGAACGGCCTGCGAACGGCCTGCGAACGGCCTGCGAACGGCCTGCGAACGGCCTCGGAACGGATTCAGGACCGATGCAGGAGCGATTCAGAACAGTTCGCCCGGCCCGCCGGGCGCGCCTTCCTTCGGCCAGGCGGAACGGAACGCATGCGGATGCATGACGATGCCGGCCGCCTCGATCTGCGCGGCGGACAGCACCAGATGTCTGGCCAGCCAGTCATGCAGGCTGCGCAGAAAACGTATGCGATCCTCGCGATTGGCGCTGGCCGTCAGCCATTCCAGCTTGGTGTGCGCGGTGTACACATCGAGCAGGTTCAGCGCCTTGAGCTTGGGCGGCGTGGCGGCGCTGCGTTCGATCGCCAGCACGCGCTGCACCTGGGCATGCGTCAGCGGCCGGCCGGCCATGATCTGCTGGTACAGGTCTTCCAGCGCTGGAAACCGCACGGTCGGCTGCACGCGCGGCACGCCGGCCACCTTTTCCATCCGCAGCACCACATATCGCGTGGCGAAGTTGCGGCGCTGCAGCTCCAGTTCGGCCGCCGTGGGCTTGCGGCGCGGCAGATCGGCAAACGCGGCGTCCACGCGCTTGACCGCGTCGCGTTCGGTGTAGTCCGGCACCTGGTCGAGCATGCCCGGCACGGCAAGCGCGGCGCGCGCGCATTCCAGACCAAACGGGTATTCATGGCCATCGGGACCGCGCAGGATCCAGGCATGGCCTTCCGGAAAGCCATGGTGGCGGCCACCCAGGGCGCTGCGCGCGTGGCAGCGGGTGGCGGACGGATCGACAAAATCCTTGCGGACGGGAATCCAGCTCCCGGGCAGGGGTGGGGTCATGAGGCAGTGCGGGTGGGGAAATCGGCCGCTATTGTCCCACTGTTTCAGCGGCTGCTAAGTCATTTCGAGCGTATTGCCACGCACCTCGATCCTGACCGGATCGCTTTTCTTCCATTGTTTTCGCGGGATGACGAGTTTCCACACCGCATCGCCGCCGGTGTCGCGGAAGAACGCCACCACGCCAACGTATTCGCTGCCGTCCTTCATCGGCTCGCTGATGCTGGCGGCTGCGCCCGGGCGCAGCACCACGTCCCCCGTGGCCAGCAGGTCCGGCTTCAGCCATTCCAGGTCATTGGCCTGCAGTTGCTCGTAGGTCGACTGCTCGAACCGCTGCGCGTCCTTGAGCTGATAGAACCGCACGACCGTCGACAGCGACTTGCCGGCGGCATCGGGATTCACGGACGCCCGGCCGGCGAGGTCGATGTTCATGGTCTTCACCTGGCTCGTGAACGCCCATTTCGCCGCGTCCACGGTGCCGTCCTTGACCGCCTGCCCCACTCCGCATCCAACCAGCCCGGCGCTGGCCAGCGCGACCATTGCACTGCGCTTCAGACATCGCATCGTGCCCTGCCTCCTATCCCATACGTTAAGAAATGGCTTGCGCTGGGCGCATGCCATGGTGCGTGGTTCGGTGGCCCGTCCACGTTCCAAGCTGCACGCGGGTCAGCCTGCCTCCAGCCGTAGCGGGCCGTTGCGCGTCTTCGACGCACGGAAGCTGAATCGAGTAGCCCAGCCTGGCATCCCCGGCATTGAGCCGGGGCGCGGGCATCAGTGCGGGCTGCACGTGCATTTCCAGGCACGCCTGGACCGTGTATCCAAGATAGAAGCCCAGCAACGCCAGCACTGCGCGATGCATCGCCCCACCCGGCAGCAGCCCGAGCACCGCCTCGCCGGTCTGCGGCACCAGTACGACGCGGACGGTATTGGTCCGATCCACGAAGCCGCGCCCCAGCACGCAGTGGTCGCCAAGCGGCTGGGCGCGCTGCGCGTCCTGGTCGCGCGGGTCATCGAGGCGAACCCAAACCGGGTAAAACTCCTCCACCTTGACCCAGGTATCCGGCACGGCGTGCCGCAATACGCCGGCCAACCCCTCGGCCGTGCGTGTCCGCTGGCCGGCGAGGCCCAGCATCGACAACAGCTTTGGCGTTTCTACGATTCGTCGTACGTCCGGCTCGCCGATGCCCAGGCCCACCAGGCTCAACAGACATTGCGAAATCTTGTCGCGCCCCTCGCGCCGGAAACCAACCGGATACCGGTACTTGCTTGCCACACGGTAGAACTGGGTGACCATCCGGTGATGGAACAGGTCCAGAAACGCGGCCAGGGGCTCGGCCCCATCGCGACGCTGCGCAATTTCATCGACGAAATACGATGGCATGAACGCATCCACGCCGTATAGCCCGATAAAGGTCGTTCGCACCGTGGGCACGTCACCCAGCCCGCCGGCATCCTGCTCGACCGCCGCCATCTCGCGTCCCGGAAAGCCAAGCTGCGCCGCAGACCGGAACCGCACCGGATCATCGGCGAGCCGGTTCGTGGAGCCCAAAGGGGGGTGATCGGGGGCCGCCAGCTCGATCAGTTCGCAAAAGCGTAGGAAATTCATCCGGGGCGCATTGGCCAGCACCGCAGCCAGCAGCCGTCCACCGGCCTTCGCGTGGGATTCGACCTGCCTCAAAATGGCGCTCCTTCGGCCTTGCTATCGGGCCAAACCAGCCGAGCGCCATCCGGCTGGGCGATGATTACCAGGCGCGTATACAGGTTCAGCGTGGCGTAGAGCGACAGGAACGCATGCAGCATGTCGCCAAACAGCGCCAGATCGCCATCGCCCGCAAAGCGGGTCCGGTCAACCGTGACCGCGATTTCGACGCCACGCAGCAAACCGCCCTTGACCAGCTTGCGCAGCGGCCGGTGTTGCACGGCGGTGATGGCGCCGATCCGGCGCCGGTTCATTTCGCCATCGGTCCAGTCATAGAGCGCCAGCGACCCGCGCAGCATCTCGGCATCGAGCAGCGACAGGTAGTTCGGCGCCAGATGCGACAGCACGCGCCAGTGGAACCTGTCGCGCGTCGGCGGATAGACCGGCAAGGTCGGGGCGGTCAGGTTCCGCACCGCGCTGACGTGGGCAAAGCCGCTGCGCATGCGGCGGATGCCGGCCTGTCCAAGCGCCTTGCGCGGCAGCATGCCATTGGTGCCCGTCACCGACAGCGACAGCGTCTCCTCGGGCAGGCTGTCGTGCTGTTCCCACGCATGGCCGCCCAGCACGAGCCACGTATCGAAGCGGCCCGATGGCCCGCGCCGCACGCGGGTGTGGAAGTACCGTTCCGGCATCTCGTGACGCAACATGCCGCCGCGATGACGGAACGCGGCGAACGGCGCATACTCGAAGCGCCCGCCCGTCGCCGCCTCGAAGCCCCGCACGGTGTCCACCGAATAGACTTCGACGTGCCAGCCGTGCCGCTCGGTGGCCCGCACGCGATACTCGGATTCCCGGTGGGTCACGGAAACGGGGTCCGCCTCCAGTTCGAACAGGTTGATGACCGGCGTGCAGTACAGCCGGAAGTTGTCGGCCGATACCCGCAGGTCGGCGGGCAACGCCTTTTCCAGGACAACCTCGACATCGAAGTGATCGACACCGGGCGGGATCGCCTTCAAGTCCAGGCCAACCAGATCCACGAACATGAACTTCTCGGGAAACGTGAAATACTCCAGCAGCAGCTGGTAGCCGCCGAACGCATTGTCCGGCTTCGGCCAGAGCCGTTCGCCGGCACCCAATCCCGCCGGTTCGATGCGCAGCCCCGCCATGGGCTGCGCGGCACCGGGCCGATCTGCAGGGAACCCCGGGACGCGTACCTGGACCGCCACCGGCGGCGCCGTCAGCGCGGCCCGCATCGCCAACGCCAGCGGCCGGTCGGCATGCAGGTATATCCGCAGGCGCGGCACCTCGAACGGCTCGCGCGTGGCCGGCCCCTCAAACGCCATCCGCAACCGCACGACCGAGCGTCCGTCCTCGCGCGTATCGATCCCGGCATCGGTCAGCCGCAGCGGATACAGATCGACGGCCTGCGTGGTCCGGTAGATGCACTCGACCTGGCCCGTGCCGTCGCGGCCGTTCTCCACGGCAATCGGATCGGACAGCACCTCCAGCCCGGCAGGCAGCACTTCGTGGCGATGCAGCCCGGCCGGCTCTGGCGTCAGTTCCAGGATCGAGAGCGACGGGATCATCCGCAGGTAATGCGGCCACAGCATGCTCACCAGGCCCTCCGTCATCTCGGGCAATTCGTCGTCGAGCTTTTGCCGCAGCCGCCCCATCAGGAACGCGAATCCCTCGAACAGGCGCTCGACATGGGGATCGCGCTCCCCGACCCGATCGATGTTGAGCATGCGGGCGCGGTCCGGAAACGCCTGCGCAAACTCCTTGCCGGCATCGCGCAGATAGCGCATCTCGGCTTCGTAGTAACGCAGGATGTCATTGTCTTGGGCGGAATGGCTCATCGTTTCAGCGTCGTTGTCATGCCAGGGTCAGGGTCCGTGCCGGGTCGATGGCGGTCAGCTCGCCCAGCAGCACATCGATGCGATGCGCCAGCACGGGCTTGTTCGCGTCCTTGCGCAGAATGCGCGACTTGAGCAGCCGTAGCCGGTGCTGCTTGACGTCGAAGGCCAGCGCCGGTTCCCAGGCCGCCAGCTGGAACCGCTGCGCGTCCTGGTCCAGTACGGTCAGCAGGTGCGCGGCGATATCCGCCCGGTCGGCCCGTTCGGCAACCCTTGCCATGACCAACTGCCGGACAAAGCGTTCACGCTCGCCGCCGCGCGCCGGCAAGCCCTGTAACCACGACAAGGCCGCTTCGATGCCCCGCTCCCCAGCCATGTCGATGGCCTGGGCCTTCATTTCGGTCCAGTCGGTCCTGGCCTCGGACACCACGGCGGGTGCGATCGGACCACCGCGCTCCAGATCACGTACCGTGGCATGGCGACCGATCCATTCCAGCGTGGCGTCGTCCGCGAACGGCGTGCCATCGGAGAAAGACAGCTGGTCCAGCCCCGGCAGCCGCTCCAGCAACAAGGCACAGTCCGTGGCCAGCAGGTCTCGCACGGCCGCGTATGGCCCGGCGGCCTGCTCCTGGGCAACAAACGCGTAGCACTGCAGATCCAGCCAGCAATGGTTCGCGCCTTCCGCGAAGGCCTGCTCCACGCGTTCGAGCAATTCCGGCCATTGCTTCTGCAGGGACAGCCGCTTCAGGTGCGCCCGCAACTCCGCGCGCGGCGCTGCCAGCCGGGTGCGACCGCTGGCATCGTGAGGCGGCACCTCGACCAGGACATCCCAGCGCACACACCGTATCAGCCGGTAAGCGGCCAGATATCCGTCTGGCTGCTCGCGCAGGAAACGCGCCATCTGGCGGGCACGGTCCAACAGTTCCCGTGCCGACGTCACCGCGCCGTATGTCAGCGACTCGGGTGCGTCCACTGGCTTGACCGACCGGTCGTCGCTTGGCTCCAGTAACGGGTTTTCCATCCGGCTCTCGAAGCGCCGGCACAGACCCTCCAGCGCCGGACGGCCGGTATCGGACCATTGCGCGGTCCGCGCCTGGATCAACGCCAGCGCCGAAAGCGTACGCGCCAGGGAGTCCCCGGTCAGTCCATGCACGCGATCCAGCCTGTCGGCGAACGTCGTGCCCGCCAGCCATTCGAGCGCCGCCTTGCGCGATTCCTCGCGGGCGGGCAGCAGCTGGTTGCCGAAGCGATCGATCAGCGCCGACAACAGCTCGAATCCTGCCGCTACGCCCTCCGCGCCATCGCGACGCATGCGACCGTACAGGTAGTAGACCGCCAGCCGTACATCCTTGGCATGGGTTTTCAGCAACCGCTCGGACAACTCCACGATCAGGGTGTCGTCGACGCCGGACAGCTTGGCTACCTCGTCCTTGATGACAAGGAATTCGTCCTCATAGCCTGGATCGTCGCCAACCGGCATCTCCGGGCGAATGTCCTGCAGCCATGGTTCCCATTGCGCCTGCGTGGAGGGTACGAGCGCCAAGGGCGTGTCGGCGCCGAACAGCGCCTTGAGTAGTTGATTGAACATACGGCGAGTCGAATTCGTCAGTGGGATGCCGTCGCACTGGCCTGCGCCAGCGAATGCCGCCCGGAATCGGCAAAGATCCGAGACGGCAGCACAAAGCCTCGCAAGGCCAGCAACTCAAGCGGCCCATGACCCGCCTCTGTCCGCATCTGGTAGCGGATGGGATACGCCATCGCGGCCGACACCGGCGTATGGGCTTCGCGCGCGGTCAGGCTATCGGGGGCGGCAGTCACTGCCTGCTTGTCCGCAGCGCCAGTATCAGGCGCACCCTGCCATGTCAGCTGGAACGTTGCGCTGTCGATGGGCTCGACATCCGCGCGCTCCAGCATCCTGATCCATCCCCAGCGCCCGTCGAATTCATAGTGCTTGTTCGTCCCGGCCGTCTCGGTCTGCCACTGCAGGCGCGTGCCCGGCGCCTGAAGATTGTTGGCCGGCCACCGTGTGGCATGCCACGCTTCGCGCTGGTTGAAATAGTGAAGCGTCTGGCCGTCCACGGTCATCAGGGTGTCAGTCAGGCCCGGCGTCGGGATCGGCTTTAGCGCAAACTGAAACTGCGGTTCGCCTTGCACCAGCAGTCGGGACCCAATCCGCTGCAGAGCATTGATCCCCTTGAGGAAATTCGGATCAAATTTCAGCCCTTCCGCATCCGCCGCGACGGGCACCCATTGGTCGCCCTGCAGTTCCAGCACGCCGGCAAGCTGACTGCCCAGGAAGGCATGGATCAATCCGTCCCTCGGCCGCAGAAAGCGCGCCAGTTCTGGCAGCGAAGCGTCATTCTCGGTCGACGCAAATGGATAGCGCCCTGCGAACGCCCTCCCCCAGGCCATCGCGATGTGTTGACGCCATGCCTCGTTCAAACTGGCCTGGGCCGGCCGCAGGACAGCCTGTGCGGCCTGCGCAACCGGCCGCACGAACAGCGCCTCGCCCATGCCGGCCCATTCGGCGCCAAGGCTGGCGGCCATCAACTGCGCATAGGCCTGCGTGTCACCGAGTTCCGACCCCTTGCCCTGAAATAGCGCTTGCGCCAGCTGCCGTGCCTGCCCATCGCCATCGCCGCTTTGCGTGATCTGCTGCAGCCGCAGGCGCAACGCCGTCGCACGATCGAAGTATCGCTGCAGGCTCAGATCGCCACTGCCGACCGGCACACTCGACCCACCCGCCCCCGGCTGACCGGCAAGTCGCAACACCGGTCCAAACGCCGCATCAAGCGGCCCGTTCGCTCCCTCGGCGCTCGCCCCTTCTGCCTTCCCGCCAAGGATGGCCTTGGTCTTGTCGACCAGCGCCTCGGCCAACGAAGCCTTCTGCACCCCGGCCCCGCCCTGGTACGCCAGCGCCTTCATCAACGCAACAACGGGCGACTGACGCGCATCGGTCAGCTGTTTGAGTTGGGCAATCGACGCCGGCAACGTCGGGGCCGCCTCCCATTGCAACGCGTTCATGAAGGCCTGCCAGTGCTCGGCATAGTCGGCGAAGTATTGCGCAGTCAGCGCGACACGCATCGCATCGGCGGAGTCACGCCCCTCCGTCTTGCCGAAGCCAGCCTGACCGTCTGCCCCATCGTCGGACAACACCCAGTCCGCGGCAATATCCCGCCGCTTGGCGGCAGCATCGATCGCGTCCGCGACATAACCTTCATACGCCTGTCGCGTAAAGACGCCCGGCACCACCGCCGAGGATCGCAAAAGGCCACGCGTATCGGTGCCGGCGGCAAGCTGCGCCAACGTCAGGTCCGGATACTTGCTGCCGACACCATCGAGGATGCCCCGGTAGAGCGTGTCCTGCGCATTGGTCTGCCCGATGACGGCCAGCAAGGTCCTGCGGGCGCCGGCGACCAGATCCTCTCGCGCGTCAATCTTCCAGGCTTCGTTCGTTTTCAGGTGCCGCGCATAGAAGTTGGCCAGGCGCTCGGCCATGTCCATCCTTTCACCCGGCGTCACGCGCGCACCGGTGGTCCAGTGTGCCGCCATCTGCGCCGCAAGGAAATCGGGCTCGACGCGAGCCGGATTCGCCATCATCAGATACGCCTTGAGCGTGTCGCGACCGGCCATCGCCCAGCGAGTAGTCTGATCGTCGAGTTGTGTCGTCCGAAGTTGGGAAAGGTCCGCGAGAGAGGCTTCGAGGTCGTGCTGGACGGGGGTGATCAGAAGCTGACGAGCGGCTCGGCCGTAGGGTATCCGTAACGCAGCGAGGATTTCGGCGTCGCGGTTGAGGGTGGCGCGGGCCCACCAACTCGAGTGATTCGATATGCGCTGCTCGTAAACATCAATTTGGTGTTGGAGCGAAACCAAAGACCTGAGCTTGTCCGCAGGACTTGTGGAGCGATGAATACCTTGAATCGCACCTGAGGCCATACTCAGACTTCTTGAACTTTGCATGCCTGAGACCATCATCACAGAAGTCCAGGCACAAATCCCTGCGATGGCAATCGCAAGAAAAACGTCTACTCGACGTACTCCTATTGAGCGGACACAAAATGCCCTTGACTGCGCACCAATCTCCCGCCATACCAGTGACAATGAAGACGAACAGTTCCGGCCGTCATCGGAATCCGCATGACTCGACCCAGGCTGTCCTGCCAGGGTGAACACCGCACCGCTCAAACGCCCTTTCACCCAATCTGACGCTAGCCATATTTTGGAAAAGCGCGCAAGCATTCCGCACATTGAGCCCACGACAGCCGAAAGCTTGACAGCCCCTGATCGGTCGATGATGCTCCGCGCATAGATGGCGTCAAGTGCCTGCCGACGTTCCAGCGAATCCAGCGCACGGGCAACCTGATGGTTAGCCTCCTCGGTACTATCTTGCAACCGCCCCCGAAAGAAGACGCCCGCAAGCTCGCATCGCCCTGATTGACCCTGCGCTACCGACGGACATAGAAGAACAACCGGGAAGCTCCAACGAAGTTCTTCCTCCATCGCAGCCAACCTCCGTAGCACATCACTCTCTTTGTCGAGACCGTCACCCTCGGCGACCACATATACCAGTGCATCGATCGGCCGACGCGGGCGCGCCGTCAGGATCTCTTTCCGCCACAGGATCGCATCCACACCGATTGGCGTTGCATGGACTAGAACCGTATCCTTTGCATCGACAATGCCGACTGCATCTAGTCCCGGCGCAATTGTGTTGATGGTCCTGTCGTCGCCACACAACAGTAACCACGGCGCGCGACGTCGCCAACCTATTCCGTGCCTCCCTCGCAAGGCCCTTTGCACGGATCGAAGTTCCGTCCACGGTGTCGGCCCCGATGCTTCGCCCCCTTTCGTTTTCGACGACGTCAAAATTTCTGGCCTGGGCGACAATACCGTTGACTTCAATCTGGCTATCAGAAGGACGACCGCTTGCAGATGCTTCAAGAAAATCAGCCCGACCAGAAAACCACTGAATAGGCATAGCTCGATGATCGCTATCTGTTCAGCTGGTTTTTCATAACGCAGCAAGACCGCCCCAGCCGTGAACGCTACAACGATATACAGAATGAATAGAGCAACGCCGAGATATAGCATCGCGGACTTCCCTTGCGGTCTCTCCTTCATTATTGATTCCTGCAAACGAGGGAGACAATGCCGCTCCCATGTTGAGCAACGATAAGTTGCGGTAGCGCCAGGCGCTCAGCGTTTTCCAATGCATGAATGGCGGCGAGCCATGGACTAGCGTCACCGCAATTCCCGAGCATCGCGTCAAGATCCCTTTTCCTTACGCCGTCCCCAAGCATCTTATTGAGCTGTTGGCATGCTTCTGTCGAAAGTCCTTGCATCCATACCGTCTCGACTTGGTCCACGGCAGTTCGTCCCCACTTCGCGGCCAGATCCACCGTCCGAGGCATCGAATCCACCGGGCCACGTCCTGGTCGATGAATGTGCAACGCTGACTTAAGGTCCGCTGATCGGTCCGATGCATCTGTGCGGCGAAGCAGCATCGCTGCGGCCCCTTCTGAATGCCCACATTCCATGCCGTCGCTTATGGCGTCTCGAAGTTGAACCACAACAACAAGTTTCGCTTCATTCACTGCCATGCTGTCGTGCCATTGCTCCAGCTCCAATATGCCGAAGCTGCCCGCACAGGGTGTCACACGCACGATCAAGCCACGGGCTTTTGACGACAATAACGCCTCCAGCTCTTGGCAAGTCTCTTCAGGATCGACACGTGCAGCGAGCCGAAGCCGAACATCCAGTTCGCATCCCGAAGGTAATGCACAAAGACCGCCTGCGATTTCACGGACCAGGCCTGCAAAGAGCCACGCGCAGATTTCGCGATGGCGTACGTGTTCACCCAGTACATTACTAGGGTAGAACGGACGATTCGGTATCCTCAGTGCGCGTGGCGCGGGAACGACTCGGTCCGTCGTATCACGACCTGGTGCATGATCATGTGGATCGGCACCGAGATCGATGCGAACGGCGCGCGCCATCTCCTCCGTGGGGGCACGCTGGGCATGACCGATCACCGCGAGGGGTCTGCTGGCTCGATCATGGAAATCCTCCTCAATTTCGTCTCGCACTTCGTTTTCCACAACCGCCTGGCTGCAGGCAAGATGCCCTAGGCCTAGTCGCAGGGATAGGGCGAACAGCCAGCACGCAACCGAGTACCCGATACCCCTACCCATAGCGTCCACTGCTCGGACTCTGCTTGCCACCAAAGAAGGCCGGCAATACTAGTACCAACGGCGACAAATATGACAAGCAAGGCTCCCCACCGCCAAGCGCATATTCGGGGCGGCTTCGGAACAACGACACGTGGCGGTACCCTAGCGAAATCAATAGGCATCAACTCACCAACAGCTTCAAAATCTCTCTTTAAGGTTCAGACGACAAGCATGGGAACAAATGGCCAGGCAGCAAAGCTCGTGTGGCATCCGTTCCTATTCCGAGAATCCGAACCGCCCGCTGTATTTGACGCCTTCCGGCGGAGTTCTTGACCAACCCGGGAACGAAACGCCGCTCCCAGCCGCACCCTCGATACGCATCTGTCCTTTCACCTCCACCGCTCCCGCGGGACTGGCCAAGATGACTCTGCCCTTGCGAACCTCGATGTACGCGCCAGCACCATCCGATAGCCGGATGCCCTGCGACGCGGCAAGGGTCAACTTTCCCTCCGACGAAGTGATAGCAATATCCTTCAACGCCATCAGGTCCAAACCATCGCCTTGGGCTTGTATTTCCACCTTTCCTTTCGATGCAAAAATTCGAATACCAAGCTTTGCAGCAAATAGAGAGATCGCTTCGCCTGCGGCGACAGACATCCGCTTTAGGACACCTACGTCGAAACCGCCACCTGCTGTCAAGAAAACGTGTTCACGCGCGGCAATTTGCAGATCGCTACCGGTAGCCAGGCCTACCCCATGTGGAGCCGTCGCGACCAGACAGGCCTTCTGCAGGCCTAGCAGCCGTTTTTCGACAAGAGCACGCTGCCTGTCTACTTCAGCTGCCCAAGCCTTCGCAGCGTTTGCGGATTTCGAAAGCGATTGCAGGACCTCCGTGGCCTGCCTGAAGGTTTCCGCCACGTCGTCCATGTCGAGTTGCTTGCCTACCGCATTCGGCTGGTCTGCAGCGGTCAGATATAGACCCTTGCCACCACGCAGCGCCCCGAACTCGGACGTCCTGAGTTCGAAGCCGGATCCTCGTTTCTGCCTTTCCCGGTCGACCAAATAGCCAAGATTCAGTTGAGTCCGCCATCCGTACTCGGTCGACAGCTTGATCCCCTCATGCCCCTCCCAGTCCTCGAAGCGCAGCTTGTTGTTGCGCTGCGTCCGGATCACGTTGCGCGATTGCCAGCCGTCCCGGCCGATGATCAGGTCGGGCTTGTGGCTGTTGTGCAGCGCGTGGGCGATATAGGGGCGGTTCGGGTTGCCGTCGTGGAAGCCGATGGCGACCTCGGTGCCTTCCAGCAGCGGGAAGTGGAAGCCGGTCTGCACGGCGCCGGCGAACGGCTTGGCCAGCCGCAGCGGTACGCTTTCCTGGCCATTCGGCCATTCGTCGAAGTCGAGGTCGAAGCGGACTGTGTAATGGCCGTCCTGCGTCAGGTAGGCATATTTGTATTGGCCCGGCGAGGTGACGCGACCGCTCAGCGTGCCGGCGATGCGCGGCCATTTCGTGTCGTCGACCGGCAGACGGAAGCGCCGGTCCGACGGAATCGCCTGATAGGTGTTCCGATAAGCCTGATCGCGGGCGCCCGTGTGGATGACTTCGGTAATGACCTGACCGTTCGGCGCATCCGGCAGCGTCGCATCCATGCGCAGGATGCGCGCCGGGCGCAACGCCAGCACGTTGCTTTCACCCTGGTAGACGACCTGGCTGGCGATGGCCGCCTCGTGGCGCAGCAGCGCCTCCCACTTCGCGCCGGCCATATCCAGATGATGGGTGCCATGGACGTATGGCTCGCCATAAGTCGTCCGATCCTTGTATGCAATGTTGGCGTCGGCCTTGAGCCGCTCGTAGGCGTGCGCGGGGTTGTAGTCCGATGCCAGGACCGATCTGGCGACGGTTCTCGTATTAGTACGAATGGCGAAGACCGCTTCGGTGCCCGACTCCAGCCCGGCCGTCTCCCGATAGGGCACCCGCAGTTCCGGCTGATAGATGTAGTGATCGATGTCGTCCCCGAACACCACAATTTCGCCAAATTTCCCGGGCGCAAAGTAGCAGTACATGCCTTCCTGCTCCATCAGCAGGCGGACGTAGTCCCAATCGGACATCTGGTACTGCAGACGGAACTTGTGCTCGGGATACTCGCGCCGTAGCCGGAAAGCGAATTGATGGCCCTCGAGATCATGGCTGCGCAGGATGGCCTCGATGATCTGCGGTGCGGTCTTGTGCTGATAGACACGGCTGCGCGGCGTCAGCCGCAGGCGCGTCACCAGCGGCTCCACGACCATCTCGTAACCATGGAAGTCGCGCGTCTGGCGGGTCTTGGAGAACGCCGGAATCCAGCCCGCAAAGCGGCGCGGCTCGCTGCCGTCGCCGGGGTCGACGACGAAGGTGGCCGGTCGATTCAGGTAGTCGGCACGATCCAGTTCCAGCGGATGGGTCAGCTGGACGGTGACCTCATAAGGCTTGCCGAGTGTCTCGACGGCCTTGAACGAGACCACCGACAGCGCGATGGCGGTGGGGGCGGCGGGGACTTCGAGGCGGTAGGACTGATTTCGGATCAGCCCTCCGACGAACCCCACCGCCGCTTGTCCCACCTGCATCGATTCATCCGCCATGGTCCTCCACTCCCGTTGCAGCGAGGTCGCCGCATGATCGTTCGCGTCGCAGTGCCGCACGCAAGATGCCGCACGCTACCGGGAATTCATGATTGGAGAAACCGTTGAGATCGTCTTTTCTGACCCACTGCAAGCTGCCTTCTGCTACCTCTCAATTTTCGCAACTCTGCGATGTACGACACCGATGGTGCAGTGCTAAAACGCCACGGGTTCGCGCACCGGATGCGGCTGCACACCGGCCGGACGAACACCAATCGATTGCAGTGCAACAGGAAATCAGACAATGGCTGAAAGCTTCCAGAACGAAGTGCCGAAGGCGCGGGTCAACATCAAGCTCGACCTGCACACCGGCGGGGCGCAGAAGAAGGTCGAGTTGCCGCTAAAACTGTTGGTCCTGGGCGACTACGGAAACGGGCGAGACACCCGCTCGCTGGCCGAACGCGAAAAGGTATCCATCAACAAGAACAACTTCGATGCGGTGCTTGCCGATTTCAATCCAAGGGCGCGCATCGCAGTGGAAAACACCCTGTCCGACGACGGGTCGGAGCTTCCCGTCGATCTCGATTTCCGCTCGATGGACGATTTCAAGCCCGAAGCCGTCGCGAGCCGCGTGCCTGAGCTGCGCGCGCTGATGGCGGCGCGCAACCTGCTGCGCGACCTCAAATCCAATTTGCTCGACAACGCCACGTTCCGCCGGGAACTGGAGAAGATTCTCAAGGACCCTGCCCTTTCCGAACGGCTAAGAGCCGACCTGCAGGGAATTACGCAGGACAGACCCGCCACCCACTGAACGGCCCTCGAGGAGATATTTCATGTCGAAGCAAGAAATCGGGGCCGCACAAGGCCAGCCCCAAGCGCAAGCCGTCCTTGATGGCGCGACCAGGAGCGTCTACGAATCCCTGTGCGAGAAGATCAATCTGACACCAGTAACCAGTACGCGTCCGGTCGAATCCTTCGAATGCGCCGACGCCCTTTCGGACTCCTCGCTTGACGAACGCGTCACGCAAGCCATGAGCGTTTTCCTGAAAATGATTCAGGAATCGGCCCAGCAAGTGGATCGGCTCGACAAGAGCCTGCTCGACTTCCATATTGCCAAGCTTGACGCCCAGATCAGCCGCCAGCTGGATGCGATCATGCACCACGAGGCGTTCCAGGAAATTGAATCAGCGTGGCGCGGTCTGAAGTTTCTGGTGGATCGCACCGATTTCCGCAAGAACGTCAAGATCGAGGTACTCGATGTTTCGAAGGATGCGCTAAGGCAGGACTTCGAAGATACGCCAGAAGTTATCCAGAGCGGCCTATACCTGCACACATATATTCGCGAATACGACACCCCCGGTGGCGAACCGATCGGCTCGATCATTTCGAACTATGCGTTTGATCGCGGCGCGCAGGATATCGCACTGCTCCGCAATATTGCGAAGGTCTCTGCGGCCGCGCACATGCCATTCATCGGCACGGTGTCTCCGCAGTTCTTCGGTAAGGAATCGATGGAGGAAGTTGCCAGCATCCGCGATATCGGCAACTACTTCGATCGCGCCGAGTACCTGAAATGGAAGAGTTTTCGCGACTCGGACGACGCTCGCTATATCGGCCTGACGTTGCCGCGCTTTCTGGCACGCCTGCCATATGGGCCCGAAACCGTGCCGGTGCGCGCGTTCAACTATACCGAAGCCGTCAAAGGCCCGGACCATCGCCGCTACCTGTGGGCCAACGCGTCGTTCGCCTTTGCCGCGAACATGGTGCGCAGCTTCGTCAGAAATGGCTGGTGTGTGCAAATCCGTGGACCGCAGGCCGGGGGCCTCGTGGAAAATCTGCCAATCCATCTCTATGACCTGGGTACTGGCAACCAGGCCAAGATTCCGACCGAGGTGTTGATTCCGGAAACACGCGAGTTCGAGTTCGCCAATCTGGGCTTTATCCCGCTCTCCTACTACAAGAATCATGATTTCGCGTGCTTTTTCTCCGCGCACTCCGCGCAGAAGCCGGCGCTCTACGAGACGCGTGAAGCGACGGCAAACAGCCGGGTCAACGCGCGTTTGCCGTACATCTTCCTGCTTTCGCGCATCGCTCATTATTTGAAGCTGATCCAGCGCGAAAACATCGGCACGACAAAGGACCGCCGCGTTCTGGAGCTTGAACTCAATACTTGGATCAAGACCCTGGTGACGGAAATGACCGATCCGGGCGACGAGCTCCAGGCTTCGCATCCGCTGCGCGAGGCCAAGGTTGTCGTCGAGGATATCGAGGACAACCCGGGATTCTTCCGCGTCAAGCTCTTCATCGTGCCGCATTTCCAGATTGAAGGGATGGATATCAACCTGTCATTGGTCTCGCAAATGCCGAAGGCGAAGAATTGATCCATTGAAGCCGGGGCACCACGCCCCGCCTCGTGCATCGAAGGCTGTCGTGCCGGGGATTCTTGTTCCCTCGCACGACAGAGTTTCCTGCTGGCCGGCGGTCGGCCAGGTAGGCCCACGGTAATTACCGATCGACATGAAGATTTGCAGACCATTGTGGACGCAGGGGATTTTCATGACTCCCCAACATTTTCAACAGCAGGCATTGTGGGAGCGTCATGTTGACGAGCAGGTTGCACGGATTGCCAGTCCTGATCCCTGGGGTGTCATCCGTGTTGAGCTCGACGAGCAGGCCCTCAGCGTTGACCGGCTGAGTCTCGACACCCTGACGGTGCGGATGCCGGAGGGCACGCTTCTGGATACCGACACGGCAGATGTCCTGCCTTCGCCGCGCGACCTTGGCGTGGTGCCTGACGGGGCCGATAGCGTCATCGTCACAATCGGCCTGCCATTGTTCGACGCACAAGGCGGTAACTGCATCGAGGAAGGCGCTCCCCCCACGCGGCCGCGTCGTTTTCTGCGAGAGTACCGGGCCCTTGCCGACCTGCTCGGCGATGGCCAGGAGGAAGTCAGCGTGGAACGGCATGCGCTTTCCCTGCTTTTTGATTTCGAGGAGGCTACCGATTTCGTTACCTGCCCGATCGCGCGTCTGGTCCGTACGACGCGAGGGCATTTCGAGGTTGATCACACCTTTGTGCCGCCGTGTCTGTTCCTGTCCGCCAGCAAACGACTGACGGAGCGTATTCATCGGCTAACGGAAATTCTCGCGGCAAAGAGCGCGAGCCTCGCGGTACGTCGACGGGAACGCTCAGACCAGATTGCCGACTTCGCCGTGGCGGACGTGGCGTTGTTCTGGCTCTTGCACAGTGTCAATGGCACCTGGCCAGAGTTGGCGCGCCTTTCCGCCGCCCCGCAGCAGCACCCGGAGCACCTCTATCGTGTGCTGGCCAGGCTAGCCGGTTCGCTGTTGACCTTCTCCACGACGGAAACGCTTGCCGCCATACCTGCCTACCATCACCGCGCGCCCGAAGCGGCGTTTGCTACGCTGGAAGCGTTGATCCGACGGCTGCTTGATTCGGTCATTCCGACGCGTGTAGTGCCGATTGCACTGGAACGAACGCGCCCGACGATCTGGGTCGGTCAGCTCAACGACCAGCGGCTTGTCGAGGGTGCCGATTACTACCTTTCCGTGCAAGCCACCGTCCCGGCTCACACGCTACTTGAGCAGATGCCCCGCCTGTGCAAGGCCGGTGCGCCCGACGAAGTCGAACAAATCATCAATTCCGCCCTCCAGGGCATCCCGTTGCAGCCGTCGGCAAGGCTGCCGCCTGCCATCCCCGTGCGAATCGAGAACCAGTACTTCGCGCTGGACAGTTCGCACCCCGCCTTCTCCCGGATGCTCGACGCGCGGGCATGCCAGTTCTACGTCCCGGCCTCGTTGCCGGATGTCTCCCTTGAGCTTTTTGCGGTGCTGCCGGCATGACAACATTGCCCACTGTTCTTCCATTGGCCTTGCGCGATACCGCGCTGACGGTGACCGAGCTCGCCCAGGGGGCAAGGCCAGCCGACACTTTCGAATCGTTTCGCGCCACCTGCCTGGGGCACATTGCCGACCTGAAGGCAGAATTCGAGGCAGCGGGACAGCCGTCGCCAGTCATTGCGGATGCCGCCTACGCGCTGTGCGCCCTGTTCGACGAGATCGCCCTGCGTCATCTTTCCGAAGCGGCGCGTGAGGCCTGGGAGCGGGAACCCCTTCAGGTCCGTGAGTTTCAGAGCTACGACGCAGGCGACGCCTTGATTGCGCGCATCGAGCAGAGACTTGCCGAGCCGCAACCCGTCGTACCCTTGCTACTGGTTTTCTATACGGTCATGGGGCTCGGCTTCCGCGGACGATTCGCCCTGGATGACAGCCCATCCCGTGAGCAGCTGATAGGCGCGATCGATGCGCAGCTGGAACGAGCGGGCTTGCGAAAGCACGTCGGCCCCATGGTCATCACCGCGGGCAAGGAACACCGCCGGTGGAACATGCCGCCCCTCGCCTGGGTGGCCGTTGCACTGGCTGCGGCGGGCCTGATCTACATCGCGCTGGATCGCTGGCTGGATTCATCCATCGCCAGGCTGTCTGCTTGAGATGCCGATTGTGAAAGGCTACCCCTATCGCGCTGTCGCCATTTGGGTGATGTTGCTTGCGCTGGCCTGGCTGGCGTTCTGGTCTCCGTGGTCCGATACCTGGAACGCGTTTCTCGGTCTCGCCGCTGTTCTGGCCGCGGTCGCCTTGTGCTGGGTGTCGCGCCATCTGAGCACCCGAGCGGCACCATCACAGGCCGCATTGCAATCGATCGCCACATCCCTGGATGGCTTGCCTGGTCACGTCCGTCGCACGGTTCCGCTGGTTCTGACGCTAGGCGATTCTGCACTGGCTTCGGCCTTCGGAGACGATCCGATCAGGATCACCGGCGATGCCGTCTGGGTGCGCGTCGAACATGCAACCGACCTGGCCGGGCTGGCTGTCGCGCTTCGGCATTGGCGTGAAGGCCAAGGGCCGGACGCCGTCGCATGGCTGGTGGCTGCCGACCAGCATGCCGACTTCCCGGAGTTGTCCGGCTATCTGCGGCGCTGGCACGCCGTCATTGCCGAGGCGGGACGCGCGCTCGGCTACCCGTTGCCGGTATGCCTTGCCATCTATGCAGCGGACGCCGGCGGGCCACCCGACGCGTGTCCATGGTTCGGGGTATCGGGGCGTGAGATTGAGAGCGGGGACACCCTGTGCGAACACCTGGCCACGGGGCTGACGGCATACCCGCAGGTCGCGACGCCGTTGGACCGCGAAAAGCGCATGCATCGCGCCGCGCGCCTCGGCGCCGTCGCCCGCTGGGCCGCCGACGTGGTGTTGCCAGTCGCGCGCGAAGGCGCCGATCCAGGCTCGCACGTCAGTCCATTGAAGCTCACTGGCTTTGGCGTGACAGCAGTATCCGGACCCCAAGGCGTGGACTCGCATTTCGGCACATTCGTTTCGGAAAAGACCGGCTTGCTATCCACCGCCCGCACTGCGCCAGAGACACCGTACCCTCTTCCGGCGCCGATGCTGGCCGGTATCCCGACCCAGCGGCCACAGCCTGTCCTGCCCCGTGCGTTGGCGCACGCCTTTGTCTGGCTGGTGCTTGCCTTCTGCGCAGCCGCAGCCGCTTCGGCCTGGCAAAACCGGGCGCTCGTGGCGCGCGTGACAGAGGACATGTCCCGTTATCGCCAGGTGCCCCCCGAACATGATGCCGCCCGGGTCGACGCCTTGCTGACGCTCAAGCGCCATCGCGACGTACTCGAGGGCTATCAGGTCCATGGCGTGCCGCCCCGGCTCGGGCTCGGATTCTACCGTGGCACGCCGTTGCTGTCGCCGATCCACGCGCTGATTGCCGCCTACAGCCCGCCGGCGGCGCCGCCGTCAACGATCGAACTCGACAGCCTGTCGCTGTTCCAGAGCGGCTCGGCCAAGTTGAATCCTGGCGCCAATCGCGCGCTAGTCGCGGCAGTGACAATGATCCAGGCAAATCCCGACAAACGCGTGCTCGTCGCGGGCCATACGGACTCCGTCGGCAACGCCGGATCGAACCTGCGGCTATCGGAAGCCCGGGCGGCATCGGTCCGTGACTGGCTGTCCGATGCCGCGGGAATGCCCGTGACCCACTTTGCCATCCAGGGTTATGGCGATAGCCGACCCAAGGCATCCAACGACACCGCCGCCGGACGGGCGGCGAATCGTCGCGTTGAAATCACACTTGTCACAGACTGTCGCGAAATAGCGCGCGGCAGTTCTGCAATCCCTGGCCTTTCGGCCTGTTCATTCCAGCAAAAGGAGTAGCAATGGCAATTCCCGCATACATGTGGATCAAGGACGACGGCGGCGCCGACATCAAAGGCTCCGTGACGGTATCTGGCCGGGAAGGCAGCGTCGAGATCGTCGCCTTCGAGCATGGCGTCCATATCCCGACCGACTCGAATACGGGAAAGCTGACCGGCACGCGCGTCCACCGCCCCATTCAGTTCACCAAGGAGACCGACGCGGCGACGCCCTATCTCTACAAGGCCGTCACGAGCGGGCAGACGCTGAAATCGGTCGAAATCAAGTGGTACCGGATCGACGACGCCGGCAAGGAAAAAGAGTACTTCAACACGACGCTGGAAAGCGTCAAGGTGGTCGGCGTCACGCCGAAGATGCTCGACATCAAGAACCCTGCCTTCGAAAAGCACAACCACCTCGAGGAGATCGAACTGCGCTACGAGAAGATCACCTGGTCGTACAAGGACGGCAACATCATCCACGCCGATAGCTGGAATGAACGTGCCTGAAGCCGGCGCGTGACCGTTGGCCGGTGCCTCGCACCGGCCATTTTCCGCATCGACCCGACACACCACGATCTGCGACATGACCTCCCGCGACTACACACCGTTCTTGCGCCGCCTTGACGAACTTAGCGCCCAGGCACTGACAGAAGCAGCCTGCCTGTGTGAAACACGCGCACATCGCAATATCGAAGTCGAACACTGGCTGATCGCACTGCTCGAGCCCGGCGACAACGATTTGCCGAGAGTACTGCGTCGCCACGGTGTCAATGTCGACGCCATCCGAAACGGCCTGCTGGACTATATAGAGCGCCTGCCGTGCGACCTGCGCGGGAAACCGGGCGTGTCAGCGCGTCTTGGTCGATGGATGGAGGCAGCCTGGCTTCGGGCATCGCTGGACGGATCGTCATCGCTCGGGACAATCCATCTGCTGTCCGCCCTCTCGGAGCATCCCAGCTTATTGCGCGCCCCCGACGCGTGGCCCTTGCTGACCGCCCCGATCGCGCATATCGACAATTGCCTGCCCAACCTGGCCGTATCCTCTGCCAGCACCGAAGATATCGCGCCGCGCGCGCCGGCCGTGGACCAGCCAGGGCAGCAAGAAGCACTGGCCCGCTTCACCATGGACCTGACCCGCAAGGCGCGTGACGGGCAGATCGACCCTGTGTTCGGCCGCGAGGCGGAAATCCGCCTGATGATTGAAATCCTGGCGCGCCGCCGTAAGAACAATCCGATTCTGGTCGGCGAACCGGGTGTCGGCAAGACGGCCCTGGTCGAAGGTCTGGCACTCAGGATCGCCAACGGCGATGTGCCCGCAGCGATCCGCGATGTCGCCGTGCTCGCGCTCGATCTGGGCCTGCTGCAGGCTGGCGCAGGTGTCAAGGGTGAGTTCGAGCACCGGCTCAGGAGCGTCATCGACGCGGTGCAGCAATCCCCCACACCGATCCTGCTATTTATCGATGAGGCGCACACGCTGATCGGCGCTGGCAACAACGCCGGTGCCGCCGATGCGGCCAATCTTCTCAAGCCCGCCCTGGCGCGCGGCGAACTCCGGACCATCGCCGCCACCACGTGGTCCGAATACAAGCAGTACTTCGAACGCGATGCGGCGTTGGAGCGGCGCTTCCAGATGGTCAAGGTCGACGAGCCCGATGACGACAATGCGTGCGTGATGCTGCGCGGGCTCAAGGACCGCTATGCGCGCCACCACGGCGTACATATTACCGACGCCGCCGTGGGCGCGGCGGTCCGGCTGTCGCGCCGCTATCTAAGCGGGCGCCAACTGCCGGACAAGGCGGTCGACCTGATCGATACGGCCGCTGCCCGGGTGCGCATGAGCCAGCAATCCACGCCAGCCCCGCTTCAGGCGTGTGACGCCGAACGGTCGTCGCTCGAGCTTGAACGTGCCGCGCTGCACGACGATCACGCCATGACCGGCAGCGGGGACGCGGCGCGGCTGGCATCGATCGACGCACGCCTGGCAGAACTGGACAGCCTGAAGGCGGAGCTTGGCGACGCCTACACCGGGCAACGGCTTGCGGCGGATGCCTTGGCCACCCTCCGCGAACAATGGCGTGTTGCCACGGGTACGTCGACCCGCAGCCAGCTGGTGCCCGGCATGCAGGCAGCGCGCGCGAGGCTCGTACAAGACAGTAGCAAGCCCTTGATTCACGCTGAAGTCGACGAACAGGCCATCGCCCAGGTCATCGCCGACTGGACTGGAGTGCCGATGGATACCCTGCTCTCCGGCGAAGGGGCAACCTTGCTCGATATCGAAGCGCGCCTGGGCCGCATCGTGGTCGGCCAGCACGAGGCGCTCGCCGCGCTGGGCAAGAGCCTGCGAGCTGCGAAGGCGGGCCTGCGCTCGGAAACGTCGCCGCTTGGCGTATTCCTGCTGGTCGGGCCTTCCGGCGTCGGCAAGACCGAGACCGCGCGGGCACTGGCCGACCTGATGTTCGCCGGCGAGAGATCATTGATCACCATCAACCTGTCTGAATATCAGGAGGCCCACACCGTTTCGCAACTGAAGGGATCGCCGCCGGGCTATGTTGGCTACGGTGAAGGCGGCGTACTGACGGAGGCCGTGCGTCAGCGGCCCTATAGCGTGATCCTGCTGGACGAAGTCGAAAAAGCCCACCGGGATGTGCTGACCCTGTTCTACCAGGTCTTTGATCGCGGATGCATGCGTGACGGCGAGGGTCGGGAGATCGACTTCCGCAACACGGTCATCATCATGACCTCGAACCTCGGCAGTGAAGACATCCTCGCCGCCACGCAAACCTGCAGTGAAGCGGACAGCGAGCCCGACGGCGCCGCGCTGTTGGCACGTCTACGCCCGGTTCTGGTCCGGCATTTCCAGCCTGCATTGCTGGCGCGATTTCAGACCATCGTATTTCGGCCACTTTCCGCAGAAGCCATGGCATCGATTGTTCGAATGAAACTCGATAAGGTGGCGCGGCGCGTCGAGCGCCGCTTTGGCGTGCCGCTGCACTGCGACGAAGAACTGGCAAAGGAACTGGTGCGGGCGTGCCTGCTGCCTGATTCGGGGGCACGCAACATCGACAGCCTGCTGGATCAGCAGATCTTGCCCGTCCTCGCGCGCGAGTTGCTGATGCACGCGGACACGCGCCAGCGGTTGCAGGCGGTGCGACTGTCGTTTTCCGAGGAAGACGGCATTGGCATCGCCTTCGACACATCCGAGACTGCCCCTTCCACGACTGGCACCCCCACATGACACACGGCGGACCTGGCCTCTTCGAAGCCATCACCGGCTTCTTCGCGAATGGCGTCGCCATTGATGAATTTGATCCCGCCACCCAGACTTTTCTGTCGGTACAGGACAACATCCAGCGCATTCTCAACAGCCGGCGTGGCTGCCTGGCCCATCTGCCCGACTACGGTCTCGGCGATCTATCGCTGATCTACCGCCATCTGCCCGCCTCGGCACACATTCTCAAGCGGGAGATCGAGACAACGCTGCTGCGCTATGAGCCGCGGCTGAAGTCCATCGACATTGCTCTCGAAGTGCCCGAATCCGGCATGTTGCTGAGCTTTGTGATGACGTGCCAACTGCAGAAGACGGGATTGGTGCGCTATGGGACGCATTTCATGCCTGATGGTAAGACCCGGCTCACCCTTCTGAAAGCCTCCCCGGATTGATCGGGGCTACGAACGGCCTCTCGAACACGAGTATGTCAACGAATACACCTCCCAATGCCACAGCCGTTTTGCCGCCCCCACTGAAACCCCTCCGCTTCACCTTCCCCCTGCGAAAAAAGGCTGCAAAGGAAGGCGCGCCCGGCGTCGAGATCACCGACGAGCACGAGTTCCACCGCCTGCTCCGACTCGAGCCCGGCGGCGCCTTTGCCGTCAGCGCCCACGGCATGTGGCACGGCGGCATCCATATCACCGAAGCTGGCGCTGGCCAGTTCCTCGACCTGACCGGCGGCGTGCTGGCGATGGCCGACGGCGAGGTCGTCGCGTGGCGACTTGATCGAACCTGTCCGGTGACAGAACTTCCCGGCGATGGCCAGCAGTCCGCCATCCAGGCTTGCTACAGCACGGGTTTCGCGCTGGTGCGCCACAAGATGGAGTTTCCGCGCGGGACCTGGCTGACCTTCTACAGCCTGTACATGCACCTGCAGGATCTGGCTGGCTACGAGAACAAGAAGACGTTGTCCCGCCCGGCCCATTGGTCGCCGGAGTTCAAGGTCACGACGTTCGCCCGGGATCGGCAACGCCCCAGGCCCGGCGTGCGCGGTGCGCCCGCCGAGCAGAAGGGCCTGCGCGTGCGGTCCGCACGGGCCGGCGGCACGACGCTTGGCATCCTGCCGCAGGGCACACAGTTCAGTATCAGCGAGCGCACTGGCAACTGGGGAAAGATCGCACGCAGCGGTCCGCCGATTCCGGCCCGCGCTGGAGACTTCGTGGCGCCAGATGCTGCGGTCGGCGGCTGGGTATTTCTTGGGCGCGAGAATGGTGGACAGGTGTTCGAGGAATTCATACCCGACACCGCGCTCGACTGCATAGTCGTTCCTCCAAAACCGATCAAGGTCAAAGCGGGCCAGTTGCTCGGCCACCTCGGCCGGTACGACTCGCTCGGCAACGCAGTGCCGACCCGAATGGTCCATATCGAGATCTTCTGTGGCGACGAAATCAAGGTATTCCTGCAGACGAGCCGGGCCTGGATCCAGGAACACTCGCCGCACACCGCGCGCTGGAAGGCACTTGGATTGCCTGCCGAACCCACCCTGCTGCGTATCGACAGGCGAACAAAGCTCTATAAGGCGGCCCATCAGGAGGGAAAGGACGCTCCGCGCACCGATGTCGTCCTAATGCTGTCGCTAGCGGAACTGGGTCGGCGAAAGGAACACAAGTTCACGGAGACGAGCCCTGGCGCGGACAACCTGAAGCTCAACTGGTGGAAAGTGCATAGCGCCAACATGCTTGGCAACGAAATCAGCGGCTGGGTACGAGAACAGAATTTCGCGGGCGGTCGCGTCACGCGCGAGTATCCGCAGGATTGGGTGGATTTCCAGCCCATCGAGGGCGCGCATGACCCCGCCCATACGCTATGCGCCAAATCAAAAGCGTACGTCGACTATGCCTGCGACAAAGACATGCCGGCCACCGCTGCGCTGGACAAACTAAGTCCGCTAATGAAAAGCGTCTATCAGGCAATTTGCCCCGGCAGTAACGGCGACCGCGCCATCGACGAGCTATGCGTGGCTTGGCAACGAAATCAGCGGCTGGGTACGAGAACAGAATTTCGCGGGCGGTCGCGTCACGCGCGAGTATCCGCAGGATTGGGTGGATTTCCAGCCCATCGAGGGCGCGCATGACCCCGCCCATACGCTATGCGCCAAATCAAAAGCGTACGTCGACTATGCCTGCGACAAAGACATGCCGGCCACCGCTGCGCTGGACAAACTAAGTCCGCTAATGAAAAGCGTCTATCAGGCAATTTGCCCCGGCAGTAACGGCGACCGCGCCATCGACGAGCTATGCGTGGCCGCGAAAGACAGATGGCAGTCGCTGCGTGCATCGCGCCTGATTATCCGACACGAAAGCGAATGGGCCAACCCGTCCAAATGGAAATCGCTGACCGCGGAACTCGAAAAGGAAACGGGTGCGAATGCCCAGTACGCAGCCGAGCAACGGCGTATCGAGAAACTGGTGTGGTGGGAGGAGGTCAAGGCAAAGCTGCCTGATTTACCCGGCCCGGCAGTGTTTCATATGCATCCGGTGGGGATGGTGGGGAACTTTCAGGCGAAACATCCGTTAATAACGATCGAAATGCTTGCTGCGGCCAACCCATCAGGGTCAACCACTTATCATGAGAGCCTACTCGCGCATCTCAATACGTTCGCCGAAAAATACAATGTCACAACACCAAAAAGAATCGCACATTTTCTATCGCAAATCGAAGCAGAAAGCAAATTTAGGAATGTCGAAGAAAATCTGTTTTACAATTCGCAAAACATGAAAGTGATTTTTGGATGCAAACCAAAACCACGTGGCGCGAGTGCCCCAGCGGCTACAATCTCCGAAAATGACGTTGAATGCAATTACGGAAAACTTCGACCGAAGCTTTGGTCAGAAACTGACTTTTATGAAAACAATCCGGAAAACCTGGCAAATTACGTCTATGAAAACAGGTATGAAAATGGCGCAGAATCAACCGGAGATGGATATCGATATCGAGGAAGGGGCCTTATTCAGACAACTTTCAAGGCGAACTATAGGGTTCTTACCGAAGAACACAATCGTAGGTTTCCGGATGACCCACAAGATTTCGTAGCCCATCCAGATCTGATTCTCACCAACCTGGCATATGGCATCGAGTCTGCATTTGTTTACTGGACCGTTACTCGCAATATTAACCCAATAGCGGACACGGGAGACGTTGCGACCGTATCCCGATTCGTGAATGGAGGAACACATGGAATCGCGGCAAGAAGGGCATCATATAACCGCCTTGCTCTCTTACTGGATCTTTCGAGTGATCCTGGCCAATAAGGCGGCCTTCCAAAGAGGCTTACTGCTCGTCGCATGTGTTGCATTTTGCACACCAGCCTCCTCACTTGACAACGAAAAATCAAGCGCCGCCGCTTGCCCTGAAATTTCCAAAAAAAATCAAACGTTTTCCGCAAAGAAACTAGAAAGAGATAGCATCATAGCTATCGAGGGAAATAATTCCAGTTCCAGCCAACTTGTATTTTATAGGAACGAAGGCGATTATTGTCGCAGACAGAAAATAGCCGTCTATCGCTGGGAGGGCGGCCCTCCCAGCGTGGATTCTTTGTTCTTCGAAGAGATAGCGGGAAAGATGAATCTAATTACAATAGTCCGCTGGACAATAAATCATCGCGGGCTCGGAACATTTGGAAACCTCTACCAAGTTAGCGCTTATCAAATGGATTCCGCAGGCACAGTCATTGAAAATAACGATTTTCTGCGAATGGGCCAGTGGACCGGGATTGACGGATATTCTGAGCACGAAGAGTCATCCTTTCCCTTTCGCACGGCTGCCGCCGTCAGAAAATATCTCAGAAGCATTAAAATAAACAGATCGAAGCCAGATGCGAATCAGTCAAACGGACAGCTCGGCTAACACATCCTTGGCGTTTGATATGAACAAAAAGGAGACAAACAACCGCAAATTTCTGAAAGAACTGGCTTAATCGCGTGGATAACTGCATATCTCATGGACTGCCGATATGAAAGTTACCATCCTGATTGCCACGACATTTCTTTATTTGGCTCCCACAATTACTCATGCATTTTGCTTCCAAGGCACATGCGATTGGGCGGAAGCCCCGGGCACCAGATCGTTCTCGATCACGTTGAAGCAAAATGAAGAGCGGATCCACGGACGGTGCTGTGCAATCGCACAAAGCGGAGCACGAATCGACTGCGAAGTGGACGATTTGGACAATATTCACGGAGAAATCGACGCATCGGGCAGAGCCGCGATTCTCGACTTCGCATCCTTCTTCGACGCACAGCGCGGTCGCGCAACCCTAAAGGCAGCCGACGAAAAGGTTCTCTGGACAGTCGAAATTGAACCCATTGGCGGCGACTACTTTGCAACCAGGAATGCGATCCTGCAAAGAAGGCCTGTAGTGTCTCCTGGAAATGAATGCCGCTTTAATTAGTCGCGAGCAAAGAAAAAGCCGGTCAAAGTAGGCAAGCCGCGACACCGGTTCGATATCCGAAACTCCGATCACCCTCTACTTCAACATAAACGCCATCGCCGAACAGCAATTCAGCATCCGCACTGCCCCCTGTACCGTCGGTGCTGTGAACGAAAGCGTTACGCCGTCCACGCGCTCGAATGTGGGCCATTGGCAGAACAGGTCGGCGTGGGCCGTGGTCAGGGTCTGCAGGCGGCAGGTTACCGGGCCGGACAGTTCGAAGCAGCGGGCTTCGGGGTGGGCGATGGCCTGGCGGGTGACCGCTTCGGCGGCCTGGGCGATGGCGTCGCGGGCGGCGGCGGGGGACAGCGTCGTGCCGCTGCCCTGCCCGCCGGCCGTCTTGGTCTGCACGTAGCGCACCCAGGGCATCAGCGGCCGGGTTTCGGCGATGAAGACGTCGTCGCCGCTGGCCATCAGCACGGGGACGTCGAATTCGCCGGCCAATGCGGCGTAGATGCCGGCCTCGCCCAGTTCCAGCCCGTTGAACCAGACGCGCGCGAACGCGCCGCTATTGATGGTGTGCGCCAGCACGCCACGGCTCTGGGCGCGGCCGTGGTAGCCGATCATGAACACGCCGTCGCAGTCCTGCTCGACGCCGGCCATCATGCTCAGGTAGCGCGGCTTGCCCAGCACCAGTTCGGCGCGCGGGTCGATCTGCTCGGGCAGCAGATTTCGAAAGCCGCCGTGCGAATCGTTGACCAGCACTTCGGTCGCGCCGCCGGCGAACGCGCCTTGCACGGCGGCATTGGCTTCTGCGGTCATCCAGGCGCGGGCGCGTTCGTATTCGCCATTGCCGGCACGCGTTTGCTCGGCGTGGAATACGCCGGCCACGCCTTCGATATCAGCGGAAATCAGGATCTTCATGGATTCGGGCTTTACAGCAGGTCTTGCAGCAGCTCACGCAGCGCGCGGCGGGTATGGCCGTCGCGGCCTTGCACGGTTTCGGCGTGCCAAAGCGCGTGGACGATAGCCTGTTCGACGCTGTCGGCCGCGGCGCGGAACAGCGGGTCCAGTTTCGATTCGTGCATCATCGGCACGGCCGGCATCGGCGCATCGCCCAGGTGCGGTACGGTATAGGCCGTCGAGAAGGCCAATGCGATATCGCCCGATCCATGGCCGTAGATCGAACCGGTTCGCGCCAGCCCCGTGCCGGCGCGCATCGACAGGCGGCGCAGCTGGCGCGCGTCCAGCGGGGCGTCGGTCGCCACGATCATGATGATCGAACCCTTCTCGGGCTCCGCCGGTTGCTTCAGGCGGGCGTTGAGTTCGGCGCCCAGGGGGCGGCCAGCAAGGATCAGCGATTCCGGCGTACCGAAGTTCGACAGCACCAGCGCCCCGACCGTATAGCCGCCAGCCAGGCGCGATGCCGTGCCGATGCCGCCTTTCGCACCGAACGACGACATGCCGCGCCCTGCGCCGACAGCGCCTTGTGCGACGTCCGCGCCCGCCGTGGCCAGGGCCGCGTCGTAGTGCTGGCCCTGCACGGCCATCGCCTGGATATCGTTCAGATAGCCGTCATTGCATTCGAATACCAGCGGATTGACGGTGGGCCACTTGCGCCCGATCTCGGGATTTGACGCAATCGCGTGACGGATCTGCGCCTGCGCCAGCGTGCCGACAGAGAACGTGTTGGTCAACGCAATGGGCGTTTCCAGCACGCCGAGTTCGTCCACCTGTACCAGCCCGATGCTCTTGCCGAAGCCATTGAAGACGGTGGCGGCAGCGGGCACCTTGTCGGTGTAGACATTCCCCGCGTGCGGGCGGATCACGGTTGCGCCGGTCTGACAGGCGCCGTCGGCCAGCGTGCAGTGGCCGACGGAGACGCCCGCCACATCGGTCATGGCATTGCGCGGGCCGGCCGGCAGGCTGCCGACGATGGGAGCGTTGGCCATGGAATCAGCGACGGTCGATCTTCGGGTCCAGCGCGTCACGCAGGCCGTCGCCAAGCAGGTTGAATGCCAGCACCGTCAGGAAGATCGCCAGGCTCGGGAAGATGGCCACGTGCGGCGCGGTCACCATGTCGGCGCGCGCCTGGCTCAGCATCGCACCCCATTCCGGCGTGGGCGGCTGTGCGCCGAGGCCGATGAACGACAGGCCCGCGGCCGTGATGATCGACGTACCGATCCGCATCGAGAAATAGACCACGATCGACGACACGGTGCCCGGCAGGATGTGGCGCATCAGGATGGTCCAGTCGGACGCCCCGATACTGCGCGCCGCCTCCACATAGGTCAGGCGCTTGAGCATCAGCGTATTGCCGCGCACCAGGCGGGCAAACGCGGGCACGCTGAATACGGCCACGGCCATGATCACATTGACCATGCCATTGCCCAGGATGGCCACGATGGCGATGGCCAGCAGGATGCCGGGAAAGGCGAACAGCACGTCGCAGATGCGCGTGACGATGCGGTCCCACCAGCCTTCGTAATAGCCGGCCAGCAGACCCAGCAGCGTGCCGATGATGGCGCCGATCACCACCGAGAACACGCCGGCGGCCAGCGAAATGCGCGTGCCGGCCAGGATGCGGCTGAAGATGTCGCGGCCCAGCGAATCGACGCCCATCCAGTGGGCGGCCGACGGGCCGGCGTTCAGCGCGTCGTAGTCGAAGTAGTTCTCGGGGTCGTACGGCACGATGTGGGGCGCCAGGATGGCGATCACCACCAGCAGCAGCACGAAGACGCCGGCAACCAGCGCCAGATGCTGCTTGCGGAACTTGCGCCAGAACTCGGTCCAGGGCGTGCGGACGGCTTCGGCGGCCGAAGCTGGCGTGACGGTGGCGGACGTGGAAAGCTCGGTCATGTCAGCCTCCTTACTTGTAGCGGATGGTGGGGTTGATCACGGTGTACAGCAGGTCCACCACCAGATTGATCAGGATGAATTCCAGCGAGAACAGCAGCACTTCGGCCTGGATCACGGGGTAGTCGCGCATTTCCACGGCATCCACCAGCAGGCGGCCCAGGCCCGGCCAGTTGAACACCATCTCCACCAGGATCGAGCCGCCCAGCAGGAAGCCGAACTGCAGGCCCATCATCGTCACCACCGGGATCATGGCGTTACGCAGCGCGTGCTTGATCACCACCACGGTCTCGCGCACGCCCTTGGCGCGCGCGGTGCGCACGAAGTCTTCCTGCAGCACCTCGATGAACGACGCGCGCGTGAACCGCGCCATCACGGCGGCCACGGCGGCGCCGAGCGTCAGCGACGGCAGGATGTAGTGCTTCCAGCTGTCGGCCCCGATTGACGGCAGCCAGCCCAGCTGCACCGAGAAGATTTCCATCAGCAGCATGCCCAGCGCAAAGGCCGGGAACGAAATGCCCGAGACGGCCAGCGTCATGCCCAGGCGGTCGGGCCACTGGTTGCGCCATACGGCCGAACTGATGCCGATGGCCATGCCGAAAATCACCGCCCAGACCATCGACGTGACGGTCAGGTACAGCGTCGGCAGGAAGCGTTCACTGATTTCCTGCGAAACCGGGCGCTTGGAGCGCAGCGATGTACCGAACTCTCCCTGCAGCGCATTCGTGAAGAAGCGCACGAACTGCTCGTGCATCGGGCGGTCGAGCCCCAGGTCCTTGCGGACCAGTTCGACAGTGGCCTGATCGGCTTCCGGGCCTGCGGCCAGCCGCGCCGGATCGCCGGGCAGCAGGTGGACGAACAGGAATACCAGCACTGCCACAAGCAGCATCGTCGGTATGACGCCCAGAAATCGTTTGAGGAAGTAATTCAGCATCCTGACACCAGAAAACCAGAAATTTGAGACCGATGGCCGCCCGCCCTTTCACCCCGCATACACGGGCAGGCGGCCTCCCGGCTTACCGCATTTATCAACAGCTTGTTATGCACTGCTTACCGCGACTGCTACCACTTCTACTGCACCAGCTACCCTCTCCCGCGTGCGAGAGAGGGGAAAAAAAGTCAGTCAACCCCAGGCTTACTGCTTGATGTCGATCTCGTCGAAGTTGAACGAGCCGTCAGGCATCACGTAGGCACCGGTCAGGCGCTTGGCACGGGCGTACAGGATCTTCTCGGTGACCAGGAAGGCCCACGGCGCGTCGTTCCAGATGCGTTGCTGGGCATCCTTGTACAGCTTGGCCTTCTCGGCACGATCGGTCGTGCGCAGCGCGCCGGCGATGTCGGCATCCACCTGGTCGTTCTTGTAGTACGCCGTGTTCAGCAGCTTCGGCGGCATCGATTCCGACGCCAGCAGCGGACGCAGCGCCCAGTCCGACTCACCGGTCGACGACGACCAGCCGACGTAGTACATGCGCACGCCGGCTTCTTCCGGCTTCTGCACCGATTCCACCCGCTCCACGCGCTGGCCGGCTTCCAGGGCCAGCACCTGGGCCTTGATGCCCACCTGCTGCAGCTGCTGCTGCACGAACTGGATCACCTTCTGCGCGGTGGTGTGGTTATAGGCCGACCACAGCGTGGTCTCGAAACCGTTCGGGTAGCCGGCTTCCTTCAGCAGTTCGCGTGCCTTGGCCGGGTTGTACGGCCACGGGCCCAGCTTCTCGGCGTAGTCCACGCCATGCGGCACCACGCCGTCGGCCGGCACCGCGTGCCCGGCGAAGGCCACCTTGGCCAGTGCTTCCTTGTTGATGGCGTAGTTGATGGCCTGGCGCACCTTCGGGTCGTTGAACGGCTTCACCGTCGTGTTCAGCGACAGATAACGCTGGATGATCGACGGCGAATCGATCAGGTCCACCTTCGGGCTGGCCTTGAGCACGGCGGCCTGCTCGAACGGAATGCTGAACGCGAAGTCAGCCTCGCCCGTCTGCATCACGGCCGAACGCGTGTTGTTGTCCACCACCGGCTTCCACGTGATCGAGTCGATCTTCGGGTAGCCCGTCTTCCAGTAGCCGGCAAACTTCTTGCCCTTCAGGTAGTCGGTCTGCTTCCACTCCACGAACTCGAACGGGCCGGTGCCCACCGGGTGGAAGGCGATTTCCTTGCCGTACTTCTTCAGCGCGGTCGGGCTGATCATCACGGCCGACGGGTGGGCCAGCACGTTGATGAACGGCGAGAACGGCTCCTTGAGCGTCACGCGGGCGGTGTACGGGTCAACCACCTCGGTCTTGGCCACGCGGTTGAACAGCGTGTAACGCTTGAGCTTGTTGGCCGGATCGGTCACGCGGTCCAGGTTGGCCTTGACGGCCGTGGCATCGAACGTGGTGCCGTCGTGGAACTTGATGTTCTTCTTCAGCTTGAACGTGTAGACCAGGCCGTCCTTGCTGACGTCATAGCTTTCGGCCAGCACGTTGACCAGCTTCAGGTCCTTGTCGAAGCCGAACAGGCCCTGGTAGAACGATTTGGTGGCGGCCTGCGACAGCGTGTCGTTGGCGTCGTACGGGTCGAGCGTGGTGAACGTCGAATACACGGCCATCACCGCATCCTTGGCGGCAAAGGCCGGCGCGGCGGCCAGCATACCCATGGCGCCGACTGCGGCAGCACCGGCCATCAGCCGGAAAGAAACCTTGGACATCTCTTCTCCTCTATCGGGAAAGCAGGAATACAGGGGATACAGCGACTTCGGTACTACGGAATTGGTCAATAGGCGCCGCCGATGGCGTGCCGCGCCACGAAGTGGCCGTGCGCGCCACTGCCGGCCACGGCCACCAGCGGCTGCACCACGGGTTCGTCGCCGACCATGCGGATCGGGCTCGGAATCTCGTCGTTCAGCGGTTCGCGCTTCAGATGGCGACGCGCGGGGTCCGCAATCGGCACCGCCGACATCAGCTTCTTCGTATAAGGATGCTGAGGGTTTTCGAAGATGGCGCGGCGCGGGCCGATCTCGACAATCTGGCCCAGGTACATCACCGCCACGCGGTGGCTCACGCGCTCCACCACAGCCATGTCGTGCGAAATGAACAGGAAGGCCACGCCCAGTTCGCGCTGCAGGTCGAGCATCAGGTTGACGATCTGCGCCTGGATCGACACATCCAGCGCCGACACCGACTCGTCGGCCACCACCACCTTGGGGTTCAGCGCCAGAGCGCGGGCGATGCAGATACGCTGCCGCTGGCCGCCCGAGAACTCGTGCGGATAACGCGACGCATGCGCCGCCGTCAGGCCCACCTTTTCCAGCAGCCAGGCCACGCGGGCCTCGGCTTCCTTGCCGCTGGCCACCTTGTGCACCAGCAGCGGCTCCATGATCGAGTAGCCCACCGGGACGCGCGGGTCCAGCGACGCAAACGGGTCCTGGAAGATGAACTGGATATTGCGGCGCAGCGCCTGCAGCGCCGGACCCTGCATCTTGCTGATGTTCTGGCCCGCGAATTCGATCGTGCCGCTCTGGGCATCGACCAGGCGCAGCAACGAACGGCCCGTGGTGGATTTGCCGCAGCCCGATTCGCCCACCAGCGCCAGCGTTTCGCCGGGATAGAGGTCGAAACTGACCTGCTCCACGGCATGCACGCGGCGCGTGACCTTGCCGAACAGGCCGCCCGGCACGTCGAAGCGCGTGACCAGGTCGCGCACGCGCAGGATCGGCGCGGCGCCCGCCGGCACCGTATCCTGCGGCACTTCCTTGACCGGGGTGGCGCCGTCGCTCACCTGCACCAGCGGGAAGCGGGCCGGCAGGTCCGTGCCCGACATCGCGCCGAGCTTGGGCACGGCCGACAGCAGCGCGCGCGTGTACGGATGGGCCGGCGCGTGGAACACGTCGTCGGACGTGCCCTCTTCCACCTTCTCGCCGCGATACATCACCAGCACGCGGTCGGCCACCTCGGCCACCACGCCCATGTCGTGGGTGATAAAGACCACGCCCATGTCCATTTCGGCCTGCAGGTTGCGGATCAGCTGCAGGATTTCGGCCTGGATCGTCACGTCCAGCGCCGTGGTCGGCTCGTCGGCAATCAGCAGCGCCGGCTTGCAAGACAGCGCCATGGCGATCATCACGCGCTGGCGCATGCCGCCCGACAGCTGGTGCGGAAAGCGGTCCAGCACGCGGCGTGCCTCGGGAATGCGTACCAGTTCCAGCATGCGCAGCGCCTCGGCACGTGCCGCGGCCTTGCCCTTGCCCTGGTGCAGGCGGATCGATTCGGCAATTTGCTCGCCCACCGGGAACACCGGATTGAGCGACGTCATCGGCTCCTGGAAGATCATCGCCACGTCGGCGCCCCGCACGCTGCGCAGCCGCGCTTCCGTGGAGTTGACCAGGTCCAGCACCTCGCCCGAACGGCGGCGCAGCAGCATGCTGCCGTTGGCGATCTTGCCGCCGCCGTGCTCCACCAGGCGCATCAGCGCCAGCGACGTCACCGACTTGCCCGAGCCCGATTCGCCCACCACGGCCAGCGTTTCGCCGCGATCCACATGGAAGGACAGGTTGCGCACCGCCTCGACTGTGCGTTCGGAGGTGGAAAAGCGCACCGTCAGGTTGTCCACCACCACCGCGCGTTCGGGCGGCAGCACGATGCCGTGCTTGGAAACAGTATTCTGCATATCAGCCGTAAATCCAGACGTTGACCGGTTCGCCGACGCGGGCCAGGCCGCGATACATGCCTTCGGTGTTGAACGGCAGCGTCACGTTGCCCGCGCGATCGACCGCGATCAGGCCGCCGCGGCCATGGATGGCCGGCAGCTTCTCCATGACCACGCGGCGCGCCGATTCCTCCAGCGACAAACCCGCATAGCGCATCTGCGCCGACACGTCGAACGCCGCCGCCGTGCGGATGAACATCTCGCCGGTGCCCGTGGCCGACACGGCCGCCACGTCATCGGCATAGCAGCCGGCGCCCAGCACCGGCGTATCGCCCACGCGGCCCACCTGCTTGTTGGTCACGCCGCCGGTGGACGTTGCCGCGGCCAGGTTGCCGTTGGCATCGCAGGCCACCGCGCCGACCGTACCGAACTTCTTGTCCGCATCGAGCGGGTCGGCCTTGCCTTCCTGCGCGGCCCTGGCGGCCAGCGCGGCGGCATCGTGATCCAGCAGCGCCATGCCGGTGGTGCCCTGGGCGCGCTGCCACTGATCGTAGCGGGCCTGCGTGAAGTAGTATTCCGGCGCCACCAGCTCCAGTCCTTGCGCTTCGGCAAAAGCCTCGGCCCCTTCGCCGGCAAACAGCACATGCTCGCTCTTTTCCAGCACGGCGCGCGCGGCCAGCACCGGATTGCGCAGGCGCTTGACGCAGGCCACGGCGCCGGCGTTCAGCGTGGCGCCATCCATGACCGATGCATCGAGCTCGTAAGTGCCGGCGTGCGTCAGCACGGCGCCCTTGCCGGCATTGAACAGCGGGCATTCTTCGAGCAGGCGCACGGCTTCGGTCACGGCGTCCAGCGCGCTGCCGCCTTCGGCCAGCACGCGCTGGCCGGCCAGCAGCACCTGTTCCAGCGCGGTGGTGTATTCGCGTTCGCGGTTGGCGTCCATGGCCGCACGGGTAATCGTGCCGGCGCCGCCGTGGATGGCGATAACAGCTTGAGGCATAGGTCCTTCTACTTCCCTTCTTGACTTCAGTCTGAGGATTTCTGCGTGCCGCGGTCGTCGCGCACACCGGGCGCGCCGTACAGCCACGGCAGCAGGAATTCGGTCATCTCGGCCGCCGCCTTCACCGCGCGCACGGACCGGTAGGACACCGCCCCGCACAGCGCCTCGATCAGCGCCAGCACCGTGGCTTCCGAATTGGCGGACAGGCGGTTGCCGGCATTGGCGTAGAGCGAAATATCGGCCAGCGGCGCCAGCGGCGAGGTCGGGCCATCGGTCAGCGCCAGCAGCCGGCCGCCGTGCGCCTTCACGCGCTGGGCCAGCTTCATCGAATCGGTCACATAGCGCGGAAAGGCAATGCAGACCACCAGGTCCTTCGGCGTCAGCTTGAACAGTTGCCGCGCCGCGTGCGAGGCGCCGCCCACCGTCGACACCGAGGTCACCATCCGGCAGTGCATTTCCAGCCCGTGCTGCATCAGGCCGGCCAGGTAACCGCTGGCGCCGAAGCCCATCACGTAGACGCGCTCGGCTTCCAGGATGGCATCGACGGCCCGCTCGATCGATTCCGGATCGAGGTTGCGGCGCGTGGATTCCAGGTTGCGGGCACCGTCCTCCAGCGAGGCGGCAAACACGTCGGCCACCGTGCTCGGGCGCGCCAGTTCGTCGCGCAGCCGTTCCACCGGCGCCAGCGTGGCCTCGAATCCGCGCACCAGTTCGGCGCGAAACTGCGGATAGCCCTCGAAGCCCAGGGCCTTGGCGAAGCGGTTGGCGGTGGCTACCGACACTTCCACGGCCGTGGCGAATTCGTCGATCCGCATCGTGGCCGCGCGAAACAGGTTGTCCAGCAGGTAGTTCGCCATGCGCTGGTGCGCGGGCGTCAGTGTGGGCAAGGCGCGAGCGATGCGTTCGGAAATCGTCTGGCCGCTGGACATGTGAGGACGTCGGGGTGAAGGTTGGCACCGCCTTGAAGCATCGCCAACGGCACTGGCGACGCGCCGGCAATGAAAAGGCACTTTCGCAGTGCAGCAAGCAATGTAAATAAATTTACACGCAAATGGCGTGCCCGCAATGACCTAAGTGGTCGAATACGGGAAATCCCTCAATACATGGAAGCGGACATGCAAGCCGACTGAAAGCCGGCGTCGCCGCCGCGGGCCAGCGCCGGTCCGGCAGGCTCCGGCGCGCTACAATGCCGGCCTGCCCAACGATCGGCTGCCCTGCACCATCCAGCCTGAAGCCCTTCACGTGATACGTATCGACCAGCTTGTCCTCCAGCGCGGCACCAAGGTGCTGTTCGACCACACCAGCGTGACGCTCAACCCCGGCGAGCGCGTGGGCCTTGTCGGCGCCAACGGCAGCGGCAAGTCCACCCTGTTCGCGATGCTGCGCGGCGAACTGCATGCCGACGGCGGCGATGTGAGCGTGCCCACCCAGTGGCGCATCGCACATGTGGCGCAAGAGACACCCGCAGTGGATCGTACGGCCGTGGATTACGTGATCGACGGCGACACGCGGCTGCGCGAGATCGAATCGCGCATCGCCGCCGCGCAGGCCAGCGGCGACGGATCGGCCGAAGCCGAGGCCCACGCCGCCTATGCCGATGCCGATGGCTATACCGCCGCCGCGCGCGCCGAGGCGCTGCTGCTTGGCCTGGGCTTCACGCTGCCGCAGGTGACGCAGCCGGTGGCATCGTTCTCGGGCGGCTGGCGCATGCGCCTGAACCTGGCGCAGGCGCTGATGTGCCCCTCCGACCTGCTGCTGCTCGACGAGCCGACCAACCACCTGGATCTGGACGCCATCGTCTGGCTTGAAGACTGGCTGGCCCGCTACCCGGGCACGCTGGTGATGATTTCGCACGACCGCGAATTTCTCGATGCCATATGCACTGTCACAGTGCATATCGAAAACCAGCAGCTCAAGCGATACGGCGGCAACTACACGCTGTTCGAAACGATGCGGCTGCAGCAGATGGCCCAGCAGCAGGCCGCCTACACGCGCCAGCAGAAGGAAATCGCGCACCTGGAATCGTTCATCACGCGCTTCAAGGCCAAGGCCACGAAGGCGCGCCAGGCGCAGAGCCGCGTCAAGGCCCTGGAAAAGATGGAACGGCTGGCACCGGTGCACGTGGCGGCCGGCTTCGCATTCGAATTCCGCGAGCCCGATTCGGCGCCCAACCCGATGATGGTGCTCGACCACGTCGACTGCGGTTACGCCGAAGCCGACCCGCCCGTGACCATCCTGCACAAGTTGATGCTGTCGATCCAGAACGGCCAGCGCATCGGCCTGCTCGGCGCCAACGGCCAGGGCAAGTCGACGCTGGTCAAGACGCTGGCCGGCACGCAGCCGCCGCTCAACGGCACGGTGCGGCTGGGCAAGGGCCTGGTCATCGGCTATTTCGCCCAGCACCAGCTGGAAACGCTGCGCGACCACGATTCGCCGCTGCAGCACCTGGCGCGGCTGGCTCCCGACGTGCGCGAGCAGGAATTGCGCGACTTCCTGGGCAGCTTCAATTTCCGCGGCGACATGGCAACTTCGCCAATCGAACCGTTCTCGGGCGGCGAGAAGGCCCGGCTGGCCCTGTCGCTGATCGTCTGGCAAAAGCCCAACCTGCTGCTGCTTGACGAACCGACCAACCACCTGGACCTGGACACGCGCGAGGCGCTGACCATGGCCCTGGCCCAGTTCGAGGGCACGCTGATCCTGGTCTCGCACGACCGGCACCTGCTGCGCGCCACGTCCGACCAGTTCATGCTGGTGGCCGACGGCACCATCAAGCCGTTCGACGGCGACCTGGACGACTATCGCGACTGGCTGCTGCAACAGGCCGCCGCCAAGCGCAATGCCGCCACAGCCGCCCACGCCGCCGAATCCACCCCGGCGGTCAACCGCCGCGATCAGCGCCGCGCCGAGGCCGACGAACGGCAGCGGCTGTCGGTGCTGCGCAAGCCGCTGACCAAGGAACTGGAAAAGGTGGAAAAGCGGATGTCGGTGCTGCAGGCCGACAAGACCGTGATCGACGCCTTCATGGCCGAATCTTCAAGTTATGAGGAAGCCAACAAGGCGAAGCTGATGGAGATGCTCAAGCGCCAGGCCGAGGTCACAGGCGAGCTGGACCAGCTGGAGGAACGCTGGCTGGAACTGCAAGAGCAGATCGAGCAGATCGCGTAATACCTGCCGACCGGCAGACAACTACAGGCGCAACTGCCCCAGCGGTTTGCTCCCCTCTAGCGGTAGTTCTTCTCGCGGCGGATCAGCCCCACCGCCAGCGTCAGCGTCAGGATCACGAGCCAGATCAGCGACCAGGCCGGGATCGACAGGCCGAACAGCGGCGGCAGCGGCGCCGTGCACAGGCCGTCCGAATAGAACACCTGCGGCAGCAGCTTGGCCGTGGGCAGCGCGTTGACCCAGTTTTCCAGCGGATCGATGCCGCACGATGCCTTGGGGTTCAGTAGCAGCGACACGTGGTAGCCGGCCACCGCGATACCGGCCACGCCGGACAGCATGCCCAGGCCCTGCCACAGCGTGCGCGTGTTTTGCGCGATGGCCGCCAGCAGCGAAAACAGCCCGATGCCCAGGAACGCAAATCGCTGCATGATGCAGAGCGGGCATGGCTGGTAGCCCTCCACGTACTGCATGTACAACGCGGCACCGAGCAACGCGAACGAGACCACGGCGATCAGCAGGAAATAGGCGCGAGAATTGGCTTGCATGGGTGTGTCGAGGGCAAGATTGGCTTCGACGCGAATTATTACCCATTTTCCGTTGCGACACCGGGGTGCCCGAGCAATCCGCCACGGGGTGCAGTGTGGCGGATTGACGCACCTGCCCTCACCTGTGCCCAACCGGCCAACTTCCCGCCCGCCCCCCGCGCCATCAGCGTGCCGCCGGCGCGCCCAGGTACCGCTTGCGCCAGGGCTTCAGCACGGCAATGGCCAGCACCGCCGTGACGATGTCGAGCGTGATGGCCACGCCGAAGACCGGCATCCAGCTACCCATGCGCTCGTGCATCAGCGCCGCCAGCGGGCCGCCGAAGATCGAGCCGATGCCTTGCGAGATATACAGCCAGCCGTAGTTGGTGGTGGCGAATTTTGTCCCGAACGTGTCGGTCAGCGTCGAGGGGAACAGCGAGAAGATCTCGCCCCAGCCCAGGAACACCACGCCGGACAGCAGCACGAACAGCACCGCGTTCTCGCGCGTCAGCAGCCACAGCGTCATGGCCACCGCTTCGAGCGCAAAGGCAAAGCACATCGTATTTTCACGACCCCAGCGGTCCGAGATCCAGCCGAACATCGGTCGCGTGAGGCCGTTGGTCAGGCGGTCGATGGTCAGCGCCAGCGGCAGCGCGGCCATGCCGAACACCACGGCATTGGACACCCCGAAATCCTTGGCGAACGCGGCCATCTGCGACGTGACCATCAGGCCCGAGGTCGACATCATCGTCATCATCGCGAACAGCAGCCAGAACAGCGGCGTCCTGAGCATCTTGCGGGTCGGCACATCGGCCACGTTCGACGGCGTGTAGGCCGGCCGCACCGCCACTGGCTCGCCGGCGGCCGGCGCGCGCAGCCCCTGCGACGCCAGGAAGCCGATTACCGCGAAGATCAGGCCGAATTGCCAGAGCGTCGATTCCAGCCCCTTGCCCGCCAGCGCGGCGGCAATCGGGAAGGTGGTCAGGATGGCGCCCATGCCGTAGCCGGCCGCGACCATGCCCACGGCAAAGCCGCGCCGGTCAGGGAACCAGCGCACCATCTGCCCCACCACGCCCACGTAGACGATGCCCGTGCCGAGCCCGCCCACCACGCCGTAGGTCAGGTACAGCATGCTCACGCTTTGCGCCGACGCGGCCAGCACCCACGACAGGCCCGACAGCACCGTGCCCAGCGCGATCAGGCGGCGCGGGCCGAACCGTTCGATCATCGCGCCCTGGAATGGCGAGAAGAATGTCTGCAACACGATCAGCAGCGAGAACGTGACCTGCAGTTCCGACAGCGGCACGCCCAGCTTGGCGGATAGCGGTTTAGTGAACAGCGTCCAGACATACTGCGGACTGGAAATCGCCATCATGCACACGAGCCCCAGCAGCAGCTGCAGCCAGCGCGTGCGCGCCAGCGGCACGGCGTGCGGCACACCCAGGGCCGCGTTATCAGCAACGGTACGCATCGAACCACTCCTTCAGACAGACTTCGAGAGAGATGCGTGGCCACGCGGCGCCACGCCTTGTTGGAATCCAGTGCGGGGCGGCGGCCGCCTGATGACACGGGCAACCCGTGTTCACCAGGCGGCCGCCGCGCCATCGCTGCGCGGATCGCTGCCTCGGATACAGATGGAAGGTCACGACAGTTCCGCGATTTATGTATACATAAATCTCCTGCATGGGAACGGTCGCAATAGGCATGCCATGGGCGCCCCTACTGGCGAAGGGGGACGGCTGCCGGACGGGCGTGAAGCGGGCTATGCCGCGTGGCGTGGGGGATAGCGGGCGATAAAGCGTCGCGACGCGATGCCGCGCGCGAAGTCACCGGGGAAGAAAGCGCTGCGATCAGCCGAACCGGCGGCGGCGCGCCGGTGCACCGGATTCGGTCGACGGCACGAAGCTGGTGCGGGCTTCCTCAAGGCGCGCCATGGTCAGGCGGCTGACTTCTGCGCGGCCATCCTCGATATGCGTGGACAGCAGCGCCACCGCGCGACCGGCATCGGCATCGGCCAGCGCGGCCAGGATCGCGCCGTGTTCGTCGTAGGTCAGCGAGACGCGCTCGCCGAACGCGAAGTCGAGCCGGCGGATGATGCGGATGCGGTCGGTCACCTGCTGATGCACGGCCGCCGCTTCGGCGTTGCCCGCCGCCTCGACGATGGCCAGGTGAAATGCCTCGTCAAGCTGCGCCACGGCGTTGCCGTCGGCCAGGCGCCGGGCTTGAGGCACGCGCCAGATGGCATCGAGCATGGCCACCAGCGCGGCCCGGCGCGTTGCGTGCGACGGCTGGCACAGGCGCGTCACGGCATGGGTTTCCAGCAGCGTGCGCAGTTCGTACAGGGCTTCGAAGCGGCCCAGGTCCAGCGGCACCACTTCCCAGCCGTTGCGGTAGTAGCCCCGCACCAGACCATCGCCCTGCAGCCGCTGCAGCGCCTCGCGCACGGGCGTGCGCGAGATGCCCAGCCGTTCGGCCACGTCGTTTTCGGTAAAGCGGTCGCCGGGCAGCAGCCGGAACGCGAAAATGTCGTCGCGCAGCGCCTGGTAGGCGGCCTGCGACCGCTTGCCGCGCGCCACGGACCGCGACGCTGCGTCTTCGGTATCCCCGGCAGCATCGGCCATTGCGTCAGTCCAGGTGCCGTACGCGATCGATCGCCTGCTCCAGGCGGTCCACCGCAATGACTTCCAGCCCGTCGATGGCCTGCTTGGGCGCGTTGGCCTTGGGAATCACGGCCATCGTGAAACCAAGCTTGGCGGCTTCCTTGAGCCGTTCCTGCCCGCGTGGGCTGGGGCGGATCTCGCCGGCCAGCCCCACTTCGCCAAACACCACCAGCCCGCGCGGCAGCGGCTTGTTGCGCATCGACGAGTGGATCGATAGCAAAACCGCCAGATCGGCGGCCGGCTCCGTGATCTTGACCCCGCCGACCGCGTTCAGGAACACGTCCTGGTCGAAGCAAGCGATGCCGGCGTGCCGGTGCAGCACGGCCAGCAGCATCGCCAGCCGGTTCTGCTCCAGCCCCACCGCGAGCCGGCGCGGGTTGGGCACGTTGGCCGTATCGACCAACGCCTGCACTTCCACCAGCAGCGGGCGCGTGCCCTCCTGCGTCACCAGCACGCACGACCCGGCCACCTGCTCCTCATGCTGCGACAGGAACAGCGCCGACGGATTGCTGATGCCGCGCAGGCCGCGCTCGGTCATCGCAAAAACGCCAAGTTCATTGACCGCGCCGAAGCGGTTCTTGAACGCGCGGATCAGCCGGTGCGACGAATGCGTGTCGCCCTCGAAATACAGCACCGTATCGACGATGTGCTCCAGCACGCGCGGCCCGGCCAGGCTGCCTTCCTTGGTCACATGGCCCACCAGGATGATCGTGATGTCGCTGCTCTTGGCGATACGCGTCAGCTGCGCCGCGCACTCGCGCACCTGGGCCACCGACCCGGGCGCCGAGGTCAGCGCCTCGGAATACAGCGTCTGGATCGAGTCGATCACGGCCACTTCGGGCTTGTCGGCCTCCAGCGCGGCCTGGATCTTTTCAAGCTGGATCTCGGGCAGCAGGCCCACCGTGGCGGCTTCCACCCCCAGCCGCTGCGCGCGCAGCGCGATCTGGGCGCCCGATTCCTCGCCGCTGACGTAGAGCACGCGCCGGCTGGCCGACAGGTTGGCCAGCGTTTGCAACAGCAGCGTCGATTTGCCGATACCGGGATCGCCGCCGATCAGCACCACCCCGCCCGACACCAGCCCGCCGCCCAGCACGCGGTCGAACTCGTCGATGCCCGTGGTGAAGCGCGGCACCTCGGCGGCTTCGATATCGCTGAGCTTGCGGACCACGGCCGACGCCGCCAGCGGCTGGAAACGGCGCGCGGCCGACGATCCCGATTCGGCCACGGTCTCGACGAGCGTGTTCCAGGCGTTGCACTGCGGGCATTGGCCCGCCCAGCGCGGCGTGGTACCGCCGCATTCGGTACAGGTATAGACAGTCTTGGTCTTGGCCATCGAAAAAATCCGGACTCGGGCTGGATGGGGCTCGGGCTGTCTTCAGGAGACGGAATCGGCCGTGGTCAGCATGGCCACGGTGGTCGGCACGCGCGGGGCCAGCGCGCACATCAGTTCATAGCCCACCGTGCCGCTGGCGGCGGCCACGTCGTCGATCGGCAGCCCGTGGCCCCAGAGCGTGACCGGCGAGCCGACCTTGGCCTTGGGGCACGGCGTCAGGTCCACGCAGATCATGTCCATCGACACCCGGCCCACCAGGTCGGTGCGCACGCCGTCCACCAGCACCGGGGCGCGCTTGTCACCCCAGCCCGACGCGTGGCGCGGGTAGCCGTCGGCATAGCCGCAGGCCACCACGCCGATGCGCATCGCCCGGTCGGCCGTAAACATCGAGCCATAGCCAACCGTATCGCCCGGCTGCAGGTCCTGGATGCCGATCAGTTCGCTGTGCAGCGACATCGCCGGCTGCAGGCCGGTATCGGCGATGTCCGCCGACAGGCCCGTGGGCGAACCGCCGTACAGGATCACGCCCGGCCGCACCCAGTTGCGATGGGCCGACGGATGCCAGAGCACGGCCGCCGAATTCGACAGGCTGACCTCGCCGGGCAGGTTGGCCGTGGCCGTCTCGAACGCCTCGATCTGGTGCGCGATGCCGCGCGCGCTGTCGGCATCGGAGAAATGGGTCATATGGACGATACTGCCCACGCACGGCATGGTGCGGGCGCGTTCCCAGGCCGCCCGGTACTGGGCAGGCCGGAAGCCCAGCCGGTTCATGCCGGTGTTGAGCTTGAGCTGGATGGCCAGCGGGCCCTTGGGCCGGGCCTGTTCCAGCATGCGAAGCTGCTCCTCGCAATGAATGGCGGTGGTCAGGCGATATTGCTCGATGACGGGAACATCCTGGGGCTGGAAGAATCCCTCCAGGAGCAGGATCGGCCCCTGCCAGCCCAGTTCGCGCAGCAGCACGGCTTCGTTGAGGTCCAGCAGGCCGAAGCCGTCGGCGGCCTTCAGGCCCGCAAAGGCGCGGCGAATGCCGTGGCCATAGGCATTGGCCTTGACGATCGCCCAGACGCGGGAATCCGGGGCATGGCGGCGCACCACTTCCAGGTTGTTGGCCAGCGCGGGCTGGTGGATGACAGCGTGAATGGGTCTTGGCATGGATATGACTGCTTGCGTGGGCTGTCGAACGATGTTCTGCACCAGATGCGGGAAGACCCGGTCGGCAGGCCACTGGATTCGGGCGTTGAGGTGGCACACACTGTGCGGTAACAGGCCTTCGGGACGAACCGGCCGGCGCGGACAAGCCGGCGCCACCTTGCGCAGGCGATATTTGACCACATCCGCAGGTCGATTCCGGGAATCCATCCGGGCATGTACTGTCCAATGCGCGTCCGCCGGTGTGCTGAAATGTCGCGGATTCGTGATATAAAGCCGGACGCTCCGGCCATGTTTTAAAAGAGAAGCAATATGTCAATGACGGTCAGGCAAGCCGCAAGGCGCGCGAAAGTAGCGTCGCCGCCCCACTTTGACAAGGCAGGCGCAGCAGGTTCCCGCCAAGCGACGGCACTACCGGCCGGTGCGCTTTTGCCCGTCCACATGGACGCCCGCGATGGAGACAAAGTCCAAGGTATGAAGAAGGGTTTCTACACGATCATGGCCGCGCAGTTTTTCTCGTCGCTGGCCGACAATGCCCTGCTGATCGCAGCCATTGCCCTTCTTGCCGAATTGCATTCCCCGCAGTGGATGACGCCGCTGCTCAAGCTGTTCTTCGTACTGTCCTATGTGGTGCTGGCGGCATTCGTGGGCGCCTTCGCCGACTCCATGCCCAAGGGCAAGGTGATGCTGATCACCAATGCCATCAAGATCGTGGGCTGCGCCATCATGATGTTCGGGCTGCACCCGCTGCTGGCCTATGGCGTGGTCGGATTCGGCGCCGCGGCCTATTCGCCGGCCAAGTACGGCATCCTGACCGAGCTGCTGCCGCCCGAGAAGCTGGTGATGGCCAACGGCTGGATCGAGGGTCTGACGGTCGGCTCCATCATCCTGGGCACGGTGGTGGGCGGCGCGCTGATCTCGGTGCAACTGTCGAGCATCCTGCTGCACTTCGACCTGCCCTATGTCGACACCGGCGTCAACACCCCCGCCGAAGCGGCGATGGTGGTGATCATGCTGTTCTACTTCATTGCCGCCGTCTTCAACCTGTTCATTCCGGACACCGGCGCACGCTATCCCCAGCAGGAAAAGAACCCGATCAAGCTGATTGCGGAGTTTGGCGACTGCTTCATTGCGCTGTGGCGCGACAAGCTCGGCCAGATCTCGCTGGCCGTGACGACGCTGTTCTGGGGCGTGGGCGCCACGCTGCAGTTCATCGTGCTCAAGTGGGCCGAGAAGTCGCTGGGGCTGAACCTGTCGCAAGGCGCCCTGCTGCAGGCCGTGGTGGCAGTGGGCGTAGCCGTGGGCGCTATCGCGGCCGCCGCGCGCATTCCGCTGCGCAAGTCGCTGTCGGTGCTGCCGTTCGGCGTGGCCATGGGCGCCACCGTGATCCTGATGGCGTTCTACACCAAGGACACCATGCCGGCCGTGACGCTCGACGTGCTGGGCATGGCGATGCCGCTCTACATGGCCATCGCCTACGTGTTCCTGATGATCGTGGGTGCCATGTCGGGCTACTTCGTGGTGCCGATGAACGCCCTGCTCCAGCACCGTGGCCATGTGCTGCTTTCGGCCGGCCATTCCATCGCGGTGCAGAACTTCAACGAGAACGTTTCGGTGCTGCTGATGCTGTGCCTGTACGCGCTGCTGATCAAGCTGAACGTGCCGATCGGCTTTGTGATTGTCGCGCTAGGCCTGTTCATCGTGGCGACCATGGCGCTGGTGATGCGCCTGCACAAGCACAATGTGAAGATGTACAACTCGCTGGCGATGATCGGCGAGGACAAGCACCACTGATCGCACGCGGGGCGTCAGCCTTGCCGGCTCGCCCCGGTCTTCAAGGCGCCGCGGCCCGCAGCGTGGCCCGCACCTCCCAGTCGTCCGGCACCACGAATCCGCGCGAGCATTCGCGCCAGATGCCGGGCGCGTCCTGATCCTGCACCAGTTCACAGACCATGACCGGCGCCTCGCGGCGCCACGCGTGGATCGGGTCGGCAAAGCGTTCGGCCAGCGCATCGTGCATGACCGCCGCCGTTTCGGTCGCGGCCTCGGCCACACGGGCCCCCGACAGCCAGTCGGACCTCGACAGCCGGCACCAGCGCACATGCCCTCTCGCGGGGTCCGACGCACGCGCGCGCCAGTCGGCCAGCGGTGCCCACCACCCGTTCAGGTGATCCGGCGCAATCCCCAGCGTTTCCAGGCCCGGCGGCACGATGCCGTCGCGGTAGAACAGCCAGCCCAGCAGATAGACTTCGCTGCGATCCACGGGATGCCCGACCAGCGCCTGGGCTTCCGCCGTCCGGCCCAGCGGCAACTGGCGCCGCACGATGTGATCGAGCTTGTCGCCCAGCCGGTCGACCAGATTCGGCCCGACAAAGGCCCGATGCCCGGCCACGCCGTCCACCATCAGGTAGAACTTGGCCGCCATCTCCCAATGGACGACGGCCGCGCTGGCGGGGTCGCGCCAGATCACGTCGAGTTCGCCCAGCGTCTGCACGCCATGTCCATTCGCGCGCCGGATCGGCACATTGGCCGCCAGCAGATCCACCCCTTGCGTGTGCCGCAGCGCGAAGTGCAGCAGCCGCTCGGCATGACGACCCAGGCGCAGGCTGCGGCTGCCGGTCGGGTCCGGATGCTGGCTCAGTTCGACGATGGTTTCGGGCAAGGTGGCCGGATCGGCCTGCGACAGCCAGGCCTGCCACCCCGCCTGCGCGCCGGGCGGCCATTGGGCCAGCCGCGCAGGCCCATCCTGGTAGCCATCGGGCAGATGGGACAGCAGCGCCGGCGACAGCGAACACCAGGCCAGGTCGCGCGTGCGCTGCGAGGCCGCGCGACACCAGAGCGGCAAAGGCGCGTCCGCCCCGGTCGGCGCGCAGCCGCCCGGTGGCGTTATCTGGGCGAAATCAGGCTTGAGCTCCCGCACGATCGTGGACCTCGCGCGCCAGGCACAGGTCTTCCCAGGCACGCGCCTTGTCGGTCAGCGTGCGCAGCAGGTAGGCCGGGTGATAGGTCACCACCACGGGGATGCCCTCGTAGGTATGCACCGTACCGCGCAGCTTGCCGATCGGCGTGGTCGATCGTAGCAGCGACTGCGCCGCAAAGCGGCCCAGCACCACGATGACCTTCGGCTTGATCAGCGCAATCTGGCGCTTCAGGTAGGGCTCGCACTGGGCGACTTCCTCGGGCTCGGGATTCCGGTTGCCCGGGGGCCGGCACTTGAGCACGTTCGCGATATAGACATTGCGTCCGCGCGCCAGGCCCAGCGCCCCCAGCATGTTGTCCAGCAGCTTGCCGGCCTGGCCGACGAACGGCTCGCCCTGCAAGTCTTCGTTCTCGCCCGGCGCCTCGCCCACCAGCATCCATTCGGCCTGCGGATCGCCCACGCCGAACACGGTGTTGGTGCGGGTGTCGCAGAGGCCACATGCGGTGCAGCCGGCAACGCTGTCGGCCAGTTCCGGCCAGGGCATCCCGGCGATGGCGGCCTCGCGGCCGGCCTGCCCGGGCAGACGGCCCAGCGGCTTGTCTCCGTGCGGGGCCACCGGCCGGTCCGGGTTCGGCGCATCGAAAGCCTCGACGGTCGCGGCCAGTTCGATGGCGCTGATGCCGCTGTCGGCGGCATGATCGATCCCGGCCGGCTCGTCCGCCAGCACATCGGCCAGCCGTCCGGTCGAAAGCGTCGAAACTTCGGGCGGCTCGGGCGGACGGGCGGACGGCGACGCCCGGACTTCCGCCAGTACTGCGGCTGCGGGTGCGGCGCTTGCATCGTCCACCGCTTGTGCGACGACAGCTTCCGCCGCCACGGCTTCGTCTGCCGCTCCTTCAATGGCCTGGGCCCGGCGTGGCACCCACTCGGCCGGAATGCCCAGGGCTTCCAGGAACAATGCGCGGCGGTTCATGCCGGTTCTCCGTCAAGCCTGGCGGGCCAGACGCGGCGCAGCACCAGGGCGTCCTCGCGCCCCAGCGCCGTGGCCGGATAGTAGCCCTTGCGGCGACCGATCTCGACGAATCCTGCTTCGAGATACAGCGCCAGCGCGCCGATATTCGACGGACGCACCTCCAGCAACATCGTGTGCAGCCGGTGCGCATGCGACGTAGCCAGCGCGATGGCCAGCAGCAGCCGTCCGTAGCCCTGTCGCTGGTGGGCCGGATCGATCGTGATATTGAGCAGGTGCATCTCGTCAACCACCGGCATCAGCATCGCGTAGCCAATCAGCGCCGTCGAGGGGTCTCGCAGCGTCAGGCCGAAATGCCCGGCCTTGAGTGAGTTCTCGAAGTTGCCGCGCGTCCACGGATGGCTGTAGGCGCGCTGCTCGATCTCGGCCACGGCCGGCAGGTCGCGCGCGCTCATGTGGTCGAGCGCCCAGCCCTGCGCCAGCGGCGGCATGACCGGCACCGCCGGCCACTCGGGGTGGTCCGGACGCTCGGGCGGCAGCAGCGCGGCGCTCATCGGGCCGCTCCCTGTGCGGCCAGCGCGGCGGCCTTGGCGGCGGCCACGGCCTCGCGCTCGACGATGGTCTGGGCAACCTTGTCGCGCACATAGATCGGCATGGCATCCGCCGCGGCAATCGTCTCGCCACGCGCCAGCGCACGCTGGGCGATCGACACCATCGCGCGGGCGTCGGGCATGGCGTCCGGCACGGTGCGCGAAGCCCCGGCTGCCGCGGCCAGGCGGTCGCCAAAGACGGTCAGCGCGTTGCCGGCCAGCCAGAAATCGCCATCGGGTGCCACGATCGATTCCGGCGCGCCCACCTGCATGGCGCCTTCCATTGCCCATTCGTTCGCGGCATCGTCCCAGCGGAACGTGGCAGCATAGGCTTCGTCCATGCGGGCGTCGATGGCGACCAGCACCGCCGCGCCCGCAGGCAGCGTTTCACCGCCGCACGTGCCGTTGCGTACGCTTTCGGCACATGCCATCAGCACGTTGACGGGGATGACGGGCAGGTCCGCGCCGAAGGCAAGGCCCTGCACCACGCCGCAGGCAGTGCGCAGGCCGGTAAAGGAACCGGGACCCGCGCCAAAGGCGATGGCGGCGCAGTCGGCCAAGCGGATGCCGGCCTCGGCCAGCACCTCGCCAACGGCAGGCAGCACCCGCGACGACGAACGCGCGCCGGTGTGCTCATGACGGGAGAAACACCCGGCGGCGCGGCCGAGTGCGACGGAACACCACTCTGTGGAGGTCTCGACAGCAAGAATCCAGGACATGGCAGCGATTGTATCCGCTGGCGGGGCAAAGCAGTATTGGCAACGGCGAGCCCCCCGCGCGGGCCGCCAGCGGGGCAACCTGAGAGCTTCCTCGACTTTTTTGCACCGAAACGGACGCCGGCGGCGCTTATCATCGCCTGTCCAACGCATTGCCACACGGAGACCCCATGAGCGACCTGCAAGCCCAATTCGACCAGGCCCAAATCGACGTCAAGACGCTGTCGGAGCGCCCCAACAACATGACGCTGCTGCGCCTGTACGCGCTGTACAAGCAAGGTGCCGAGGGCGACGCCCACGGCGACAAGCCCGGCATGACCGACTTCGTCGGCCGCTACAAGTTCGAGGCCTGGGAAGCGCTCAAGGGCACCGCCCAGGACGAGGCCAAGCAGAAGTACATCGAACTGGTGGGCGATCTGCTGGCCGGCCGCGCCAGCTGAACCTGGCCCTGCACGTGCCCCCGCGGACGGCCCCGCGCCGTCCGCCGCTGTTCCCCCCATTCAGCCCCTTGTCTTTCCTGCCGATAACCAGATCATCCGCAATGTATCTGGCAACAGTGTCGTGATTCAGGAAGACATGAAGACCTACCGAGTGCTGTTCAGCGTTTGCGCGCTGACGCTGTCCACGGCGCTGATGGCCGCGCCGCGTGCGCCGTCCCGTCCCGCCGAGCCTGCGGCCCCGGCCTACGATCCCGTCCGTTACAAGTCCTGCACCGTCTATGCCGCGACGGCGATGTCCGCCGCGGTGGACATGCGCACGCATGGCTATGGCGCGAAGCGCGCGCTGGTCGAAGGCGGCAACCCGCCCTCCGCCCCCATGGTGGCGCTGACCGAATTCGCCGTCTCGGCCATCCAGGCCCGCCCGGCTGGCGGGCGCGAAGCCGCGTCGGTGCTGAGCGGCTTCCTGGCCGGCGTCTGCTATCAGCGCAACGAACTGCCCCTGCTGCAATAACGATCGGAAACGCCGCAGGCGCGGGCGTCAGTCCCCGGGCAGCGGCCGCGGGCGGATACGCCACGCGGCCAGCATGGCCGTGGCGATCACGATCCCCACGGCCAGGAAGGTTTCGTCGAAGGCCTGGATGCGCGCCGCCTGCGCCGCCGCGTCGCCGCCACGGCCCAGCACCGCGCCATGCTCGGCCAGGCGCCATTGCAGGCCCACCCCGGCCAGGCTCACGCCAATCGCCCCACCCAGCTGCCGCAGGAAGTTGATGCAGCTGGAACCCTGCGGAATCATCGAGAAATCGACGCCCCGCATCGACCCCAGCGTCAGCGAGGGCAGGATGCAGCCCAGGCCGATACGGCCGATCACCGCGTACAGCACCAGCAGCACGTATGGCGTGGCCATCGATCCGGTGGCCATCAGCAGGAACGAGCCCGCCAGCAGCGCCAGCCCGAACGACACCTGGCGGTGCGGCAGGATGCGGTTGGTCAGGCGGCCGGCCACCGCGATGGTCACGGCCAGCGCAATGCCGGCCGGCATCAGCACCAGCCCCGCCGCCGACGGCGTATAGGACAGCGCCATCTGCATGTAGACCGGCAGCAGGTAGGTAGACCCGAACAGCCCCGCGCCGTAGATGAAGGCCACCACCGCGCCCGCCGAGAACTGGCGATAGCTGTAGAGACGCATGTTCATCAGCGGATCGGGCGCGCGCAACTGCCACGCCACGAACGCCACCAGCATCAGCACGCCGAACACGGCCAGCCCGACACCTTCGCCGGCGTTGGTGCGCATTTCCACCAGGCCATTGAGCAGGCTCACCGTCGCCACGCCCACCAGGGCCAGGCCGCGCCAGTCCAGCGGCTTGCGCTCGCCCATCATCGCCGAATCGACGGCCATGTAGCGCCGCGCCATCCACCAGCCGGCCAGCGTCAGCGGCACCACCACGAAGAAGATGGACCGCCAGCCGAACAGCTCGACCAGAAAGCCGCCGACGCTGGGCCCGATGGCCGGCGCCAGCACCACGCCAAACCCGAACAGCGACAGCGCCTTGCCCTGCTCGCGTTCATCGAACACGCGCAGGATGAAGATATTGGGCAGCGGCTGCATGATGCCGGCCGCAATGCCCTCGGCCACGCGCATGGCCAGCATCACGCCGAAGGTGGGCGAGAATCCGCCGATCAGCCCGCCCCCGCCCAGCAGCACCAGCGTGCCGATGAACGTGCGGCGCAGGCCGTAGCGGTTGAGCAGCCACGGCGTCAGCAGCATCGACAGCGTCATGGCGATCATGAAGCTGGCGGCCACCCATTGGGCGCGCTCCTGGCCCAGGGCGAAATGCCGGCTCAGATCGGGGATGGCGACGTTGACGATGGTCGACGACACGATCGACGACATCGTGCCCAGCATCAGCGTGACCAGGATCAGCCAGCGCAGGCGGTCGCCATGGCGGGCGCGCAGGTCGGCGCGGGTCGGGCCGCCGCGACGCCCGGACGATGGTTCCGGCTCCCCGGGTCCTCCCGGCGCCTGCGGTCCGCCAGTTCCTCCTCCGTGGGCATCCCCGCTGCCGGTACGTGCCGGCGCAGTGGATGGGCGGCTCACCCGAGCCGTCCCGTCGCAGCGATTTCGCGAATCTTGCGGACCGTATCGAGATCGGCCTCGTGATAGGCGGATTTGACGATCTCGGCGTAGCGGTTGTCGCCGCTGGCGTCCACATTGGGCATGGTGGTCTGGTAGATGAAGCGGACCAGCAGCGCGCCGGGCGCCGGGGTCTCGATGATCATCTCCAGCGTACCGCCCGCGTGCTCGGCCGTCGGGGCCGACTCGTACCGCACCGCGCGGCGCGGCTCGTAGGCCACGCGGTCGCTCACGCTGGCCTTGCCGAAATGCAGCACGCGCTCGATCCAGCCGTCGCCCCGGCCGACGATCTCGGCGCTATCGAGCCCGAGCATGAACAGTTCCGGCGATTCCGCCCGCAGCACAAGGCCCTGCCAGAGCTGGTCCGGCGTCAGCGGCTCCAGCGTGGGGTTGCCTGGGTCATTGATTTCCACCAGGTGTTCGAAGCGCAACTTGACTCTCCAGATCGTAGATTTCCGTATTATGGGGCCTCCCGCGCGCCGCTGTCCGTCCCCGGGCCACCCGTCCGGGTTGGCGGCCTGCACATCACTCCTGACAGCTGGTGTCAGGAGGCCGGGCGCACAATGCTGGCCCGGTGTCCGGATAGCGTCAGGAGCCGTCAGGAGCGGCCGCCCTGCGCCGCGCATCGGGAGAACGCTCAGGAGGCAGGCATGGAGTTGTTGATCAACATCGACGTCGATGACCTTGACCGCGGCATCGGCTTTTATGAGGCAGGACTGGGATTGCGGCTCAACCGCAAGCTGTTCGACGGCACGGTGGCCGAGCTGCACGGCGCCTGCGCGCCGGTGTATCTGCTGGCCAAGGCGCCGGGCACGCTGGCCACTACCCGGGCCGACACCCGGCGCGACTACGTGCGGCACTGGACCCCGGTGCATCTGGATTTCGTGGTCGAATCGCTGGAACCGGCCATCGAGCGCGCGCTCAGCGCCGGTGCGGAAATCGAGGACTGGCCACGGGAGTTCGACTGGGGCCGCCAGGCGATGCTGTCCGACCCGTTCGGGCACGGACTGTGTTTTATCGAGTGGAAGGGGACAGGCTACGGCGCGCGAGCAAGCGCCTGAGGGGGCGCCTCGCCCGCAGGCGGGAAAGGCGTTTGGGGGAGAGGGTCGGCGGTTCTGCCTGCCGGCTTGCCGCCGTCAGAACCGCCAGGCCCTCTCCCCTCTCTTCCGCCCCGCTCCCAAAGCTGGGAGCGGCGCGCACACACAAGGCAACGAGGGTCAGACTTCCTCGTACAGCGGCAGGGTCAGGAATTCGGCAAAGTCTTCCGACGTCGACATTTGCTCGAAGATCTTCGCGGCCCGGTCGTAGGTCGGGCCGCTGCCGGCCACTTCCTTGACCTTGGCCAGTTCTTCCGGAATCAGCGCGCGCACCAGCTCGGCGGTGACCTTGCGGCCGTCCTCGAGCTTGCCCTTCGGCGAGCGAATCCACTGCCAGACCTGCGAACGCGAGATCTCGGCCGTGGCGGCGTCTTCCATCAGGTTGTGGATCGGCACGCAGCCGTTGCCGGCCAGCCAGGCACCCAGGTAGTGGATGCCGACGTTGATGTTCATGCGCAGGCCGTGTTCGGTGATCGGCGTTTCGGGCTGGAAGTTCAGCAGGTCGGCCGCCTTCACTTCCACGTCCATGCGCTGCTTCTCGAACTGGTTCGGCTTGTCGCCCAGCACGGCCACGAATTCCTTCATCGCCGGCTCGACCAAGCCCGGATGGGCCACCCAGCCGCCGTCGTAGCCGTCGGTGGCGTCACGACGCTTGTCGCTGATGATGCCTTCCATGGCGATGGCGTTCTTTTCCGGATCGTTCTTGATCGGGATCAGGGCGCTCATGCCGCCGATGGCGGGGGCGCCGCGCTTGTGGCAGGTCTTCAGCAGCAGCAGCGCGTACGAGCGCATGAACGGCGCGGTCATCGTCACCTTGGCGCGGTCGGCCAGGCAGAAGTTCTTGTCCACCTTGAACTTCTTGATGCACGAGAAGATGTAATCCCAGCGGCCGGCGTTCAGGCCGGCGCTGTGGTCGCGCAGTTCGTACAGGATTTCCTCCATTTCGAACGCGGCCAGGATGGTTTCGATCAGCACCGTGGCCTTGATCGTGCCTTGCGGCAGGCCAACTTCCTTCTGGGCCATCACGAAGACGTCGTTCCACAGGCGCGCTTCCAGATGGCTTTCCATCTTCGGCAGGTAGAAGAACGGGCCGGCGCCGCGGGCGATCTGCTCGCGGGCGTTATGGAACAGGAACAGCGCGAAATCGAAAATGCCGCCCGAGACGCGCTTGCCGTCGATCGTGACGTGCTTTTCGTCCAGATGCCAGCCGCGCGGACGCACCTGCAGCGTGGCGATCTTGTCGTTGAGCTTGTAGTGCTTGCCGTTGCTGTCCAGCGTCAGCGTGCGGCGCACGGCGGCCTTCAGGTTCACCTGACCCTGCATCTGGTTGTGCCAGTTCGGGGTGTTGGAGTCCTCGAAGTCGGTCATGTAGCTGTCAGCGCCCGAGTTGAAGGCATTGATGACCATCTTGGCTTCCACCGGGCCGGTGATTTCCACGCGGCGGCATTCCAGCGCCTTGGGCACCGGGGCAACCTTCCAGTCGCCTTCGCGGATGTGCTTCGTTTCCGGCAGGAAATCGGGGATTTCGCCGGCGTCCAGGCGCTTGGCGCGTTCCACGCGCGCGGCCAGCAGTTCCTGGCGGCGCGGCTCGAAGGCGCGGTGCAGCTTGTCGACCAGGGCCAGGGCTTCCGGCGTGAGGATGTCTTCGTAAGCCGGCAGGATCTCGCCGGTAATCTTCATGCCCGCGGGCAGCGTGATAGCCATCAGTCTTCTCCTGTTGGTGCGATGGTGTGTTTAAGGGGGCCCGCCTGTCAGACCGTTGCGCCCGAGGCGGCAACGAAGGCAAGCAGGTCGTTCATGTCGTGCCCGGTGCCGGTGGGCGCCACGTCCAGGCGCTCCGCCGGATGGCCGGCACGGTTGATCCAGTAGGTGGTGTAGCCAAACCACGTGGCGCCACAGGCATCCCAGCAGTTCGACGAGACAAAGAGGATCTCGCCGGCCGGCAGGTCGAAGGCTTTCGGGCCCAACGCGTACGCGGCCGGCGCGGTCTTGTACTGCTTCACGGCATCGACCGACAGCACATGGTCGAACAGCCCGTGCATGCCGGCGCTCTTGACCGCGATATCGAGCATTTCCGGGTTGCCGTTGGACAGGATGCCCAGCGGCAGGTTGGCGCGGCGCAGGCGCTTGAGCGCCGCCAGGTTCTCCGGGAACGCCGACAGGCACGCATATTCCTTGAGCAGCTGCGCCTGCGCGGTGTCATCGAGCTTCAGTGCCAGCCGCTCGGCGGCATAGCGCAGGGCATCGATCGTGATGTCCCAGAACGGCTTGTAGCGCGCCCCGTCCGGCGCGGCCAGCGAACGCAGCCGGGTGTAGTCGATCTGCCGCTCGCGCCACAGCAGGGCCAGCGCCTCGCCCTTGCCCGGGAACAGCTGCTCGGCGCGCGCCGTGACCGAATACACGTCGAACAGCGTGCCGTAAGCATCGAAGACTACCGCGCGGATTTTGTTCATCTCTCAAAACGCCAGGGACTGAATGGACCTGTACACGATTGAATGCATGGAATTCTAGTGATGCGCTGCAGTGCGGCAAATAGGCGCGCTGTCACTTGATCTTTTACTTTTGCACTACTAATCTTGGCCATCCTCATCAAGACTCGTCTACAACCGAGCTATCTTTCGTGGACCACTTCAAGCAACTGGAGACTTTTGTATCGGTGGCGTCACGTGGCAGCCTGTCCGCTGCCGCAGCCGCCGAAGGCGTTGCGCCGGCCATCATCGGCCGCCGCATCGATGCGCTGGAAGAGCGGCTGGGCGTCAAACTGCTGGTGCGCACCACCCGCAAGATCACCCTGACGTTCGAAGGCTCCGCGTTTCTGGAAGACTGCCAGCGCATCCTCAACGACCTCCACAATGCCGAAGCCAGCGTCTCCGCCGGCGGGGTCAAGGCCAGCGGCCACCTGCGCATCACCGCCCCGGCCGGTTTCGGCCGCAAGCACGTGGCGCCGCTGGTGCCGCTGTTCATCGAATCCCATCCCGACGTCACGCTCACGCTCGACCTGTCCGACCGCGTGGTCGACCTGGTCAACGAGGGCTTCGACTGCGCCATCCGCCTGGGCGACCTGCCCGACTCCAGCCTGGTGTCGATCCGCCTGGCCGAAAACCGCCGCGTGGTCGTGGCGTCGCCCGAATACCTGGCGCGCGCCGGGACCCCGGCCCTGCCCGATGACCTGGCCCGCCACAACTGCCTGCACTTCGGCGCCAGCGCCAACGTGCAGCGCGGCTGGGTGTTCCAGCAGGACGGCCGCGCCGTCACCGTCAAGGTGGGCGGCAACATGGAATGCACCGACGGGGCCGTGCTCCACGCCTGGTGCCTGCAGGGCCACGGCCTGGCCTGGCGCTCCTGGTGGGAAGTGGGCCAGGAAATCGTCAGCGGCCGGCTGGTGACCGTCCTCGACGAATTCCAGGCGCCGCCCATCGGCATCCACGCCGTCTTTCCGCAACGCAAGCACCTGCCGCTGCGCGTGCGACTGTTTATCGACCATCTCAAGAACACCTACGGCAACCCGGCCTACTGGCGCCGCGCCGAACAGGCGCCCAGCAGCGCCGCCGCCGAAGTCCACGCCGTCGTCGCGTAGCACCGTCCGTACGCTGTCAATCGCAGAATCTTGATATTTCACAATGACGAACACTGCACACTGACTACAATCGATGCAGACAGGCGCCGCGCTGGCCTGCACCCGTTCCCACTCGCGAAAGGAGTCCGGTATGTTCAAGCACATCCTGCTGCCCACCGACGGTTCGGAGCTGTCCAAGAAGGCCATAGACGGCGGCCTGGAACTGGCCAAGGCCATCAATGCCCGCGTGACCGCCTACGTCTGTCTTGAGGAATATCCGTATACGCCCTTCAGCGAGATCGTGGTCGAGGCGCCCCAGGCGTTCAAGGAACGCATCGAGAACCAGGCCCGGCTGTACCTGAAGGAAATCGAGAACGCTGCCGTTGCCGCCGGCCTGCCCTTCGACGCCGACATGACGACCTTCGCCGTGCCCTACCTGGGCATCATCGACGCGGCGGAACGCCATGGCTGCGATGTGATCTTCATGGCCTCGCACGGCCGACGCGGGCTGTCAGGCCTGCTGCTCGGCAGCGAAACGCAAAAAGTGCTCACGCATACCGATATTCCTGTGATCGTCTACCGATAGCTCCCACACCGAGAGGTGCCAGAAAAACGAAGGTGCCTCTCGAAAAAAGCCGCGCCGCAGGTCTTGCGGCGCGGAGCCAAACTGACGGCGCGATGGTCGCGCGCCGTCCCCGAATCCCCTTTCCGGTCAGGTGGCTCAGGCCACCTTCTTGTCGAAGAACTGTTCGTCTTCGGTCGATCCCTTGAGTGCGGTCGTCGACGACTGGCCGCCTTCGATGGTCTGCGTCACGGCGTCGAAGTACCCGGTGCCCACTTCGCGCTGGTGCTTGACGGCGGTGAAGCCCTTCTCGGCGGCGGCAAACTCGGCTTCCTGCAGTTCCACGAAGGCCGACATCTGGTTGCGCGCGTAGCCGTGGGCCAGGTTGAACATCGAATAGTTCAGCGAATGGAAGCCGGCCAGCGTGATGAACTGGAATTTGTAGCCCATGGCGCCCAATTCGCGCTGGAACTTGGCGATCGTGGCATCGTCGAGGTTCTTCTTCCAGTTGAACGACGGCGAGCAGTTATAGGCCAGCATCTTGCCGGGAAATTTGGCATGCACGGCCTCGGCAAACTTCTTTGCGAACTCCAGGTCCGGCTTGCCGGTTTCGCACCACACCAGGTCGGCCACTTCGGCGTAGGCCAGCGCGCGGGCAATCGACTGGTCGATGCCAGCCTTCGAACGGAAGAAGCCTTCCACGGTGCGCTCGCCGGTCAGGAACGGCTGATCGCGCTCGTCCACGTCCGACGTCACCAGATCGGCGGCCTCGGCGTCGGTACGCGCGATCACCAGCGTGGGCACGCCCGACACGTCGGCGGCCAGTCGCGCGGCGGTCAGCTTGGCCACGGCCTCGCGGGTGGGCACCAGCACCTTGCCACCCATGTGGCCGCACTTCTTCACCGACGCCAGCTGGTCTTCGAAGTGGACGCCGGCGGCGCCCGCTTCGATCATCGATTTCATCAGTTCGAATGCGTTCAGCACGCCGCCGAAGCCGGCCTCGGCATCGGCCACGATCGGCGCGAAGAAGTCGGTGTCGCCGGTGCCTTCGCTCCACTGGATCTGGTCGGCCCGCTGGAACGTGTTGTTGATGCGCTTGACGACCATCGGCACCGAGTTGGCCGGGTACAGCGACTGGTCCGGGTACATTTCCCCGGCCAGGTTGGCATCGCCAGCCACCTGCCAGCCCGACAGGTAGATGGCCTTCAGGCCGGCCTTGACCTGCTGCAGGGCCTGGTTGCCCGTCAACGCACCCAGCGTGTTGACGAACGGCTCGGTGTTCAGCAGATGCCAGAGCTTTTCCGCGCCGCGGCGGGCCAGCGTATGCTCGATCTGGACCGAACCCCGCAGCCGGACCACGTCTTCGGCGGTGTAATGACGTTGCACGCCCTTCCAGCGGGGGTTGCTATCCCAGTCCTTTTGAAGGGCATCGATCTGTTGTTGGCGGGTCGTCATGTTCACTCTCCTGTAGCAATGTCGAGATGGCATGGAAATCGGCGACGGCTCCCCGGCCCTGGCTGGCCGGGGGACCCGGGACGCTGTGTCTTTGGCGTCTCAGGTCATGTGTCTTATATAAGAGTGTAGAGAAGCTTCCCGCGTTGCAACAAGCGCCGATGGTCGCTCGCGCACAGTTTTTTAGTTGATAAAAATCAAAGTGTTAGCCTCGTCTTTTCACGATGCGGCACGACATCTTTCAGGATGAGAAATGCCCGGGCCGATATCACGCGCGGATTTTTGCGGACCAAAACATCATTCCGCATCATGAAATTCCGGCAGCCTCCGGGTCGACACGCGCCGCTTCCAGCGCAGGTGAGGTGGCCGCGCCATCGAGATGGTCGACAAACTCGCCCACCATGGCCGCCATGCGCTGCGGATGCGACAGCGGCAGCCAGTGATGCGCATCGATCCGGCGGCGCCATAGCCGGGTGACCCAGCGGCCCATATCCTCGGTCACGGCGGGCCGCACGTAGCGGTCGCGCGTGGGCACGATGACCTGCACCGGCGCATGCGCCCGGCGTTCGCGCGGCGCACGCAGCCGCGCGCGGAGATTGGCGCGATACAGCCGCAGCCCGTGGATGCCGTCCGCCGTCTGCGTGGGATTGGCTGGCACGTGCAGCCCTTCGGTGTGGCGCAGCCAGAACGGCCAGCCGCGCCCGAGCCAGAGCTTCCAGTGCCATTCGGGCAGCAGCGGGATATGAAAGAACAGGATGTACCACGACGCCAGCGCCTGGCGCAGCGTGGCGCCCCATTGCCCGAGACTGCGGCGGCCGCCGGCACGCAACGCGCTGGCCGCGTGGTCCAGGCACGGCCCCGAGCACGACGGGAACGAGGCGATACGGCCGTACAGGCGCGGATCGGTCACGAATTCCCAGCCCTGGATTGATCCCCAGTCATGGCCCACCAGATGCACCGGCCGGTCCGCCGACACGGCGTCGATCACGGCAATAAAGTCATCGGCGAGCCGTTCCAGGCGATAGTCGGACACGTCAGGCGGCGCATCGGACTGCCCCGCCCCGCGCACGTCGTAGGCAATGACATGGAACCGCGCCGCCAGCGCCTGCGCCACGCCGTGCCACACCTCGCTGTTGTCGGGGTAGCCATGCACCAGTACCACCACGGGATGCGTGGGATCACCCCAGGCCGAGGCGGCAAGGCGGACACGGCCGGACTGGACATGGAATCGAAGCGGAGCCCTTGCGGAATGCGCGGGCGCAGGCGGCTGGGTCATGGGCGGGCGTTGTGCGTTGACAGCATCGGATGTCATCGCCGGCCATGCTACCGCCGTCACGTGCCGCGTGACGGCGTTTGAAATGTCTCGTCGTCAGGCCGCCGCGGCGGTGTCGCGCGCCTGGCGATAGGCCACCCAGTCACCCCCGTCGATGCGGGCCAGCCCGGCCACCGCAGCGTCCGCCACCGGGTACAGCAGGCAATCGGTGGGCGCGCCGTCCAGCATCACGGGCTGCGTTTCGCGGATAAACAGCGTGGCCTGCCCGGGATAGACCTCTTCGATCTCGTCCAGCACCGGCAGCAGCGCGTCGGGAATGTCGTACACGTCGCCCAGCACCGGGCCGGCCGACGCATCGAGCACCAGGCCCGGATACGTGCCGAAGTCATAGAGCCGCCCGGCAATGCTGGCCGTGCCGACCAGCGTCGCCGCGCCGATGCCATGCCGCGCGGCGGCCCGGTTCAGATCGTTGACCTCGCCGGCACGAAGGGTGCCGTAGACAAACACTCGCTGCATGGCGCAATCCTTGGGTGACGGAACAGGGAACGCCCATGGTAGAGGAAGCCGCGTGGCGGCGGAACCTTCGCACCCGTTTTCCCCGCCGTGGTGCAGGCCCATACCGGCCCGGTCGGCCCCGTTCGGCCCCGGCCCGGAAGGCCCTACATCTGCTTGAACAGGTGCGCGTACTGCCGCGCAACCGGCAGCGACTCCGGCCGGTCGCGCAGCTTCAGCGACAGGCGCCCCAGCGACTGGTTCACGGCGCTGGCCACGCAGTCGATATTGACTACCGTGCCGCGATGGATCTGCCAGAAGCGGTCGGGGTCCAGCTGCTGCGTCAGTTCGCGCAGGCTGGTGCGGATCAGCGCCTCGCCGCCGGTGGACACCACGTTCACGTACTTGTCGGTGGCCTCCAGATACACCACTTCATCGACCGGGATGATGCGTACCTCCTGCCCCACCAGCGCCTTGATAAAGCGCAGATAGTGGCCGCGCGGGGCGGCGGCGGGCTGCTCCAGCGACTCCAGCCGCTGCAGCAGTTGCGCCAGCCGGTCGGTGTCGACCATGGTGCCGATGTCGGTGGCGGCTGCCTCGTCGCCGTCATCCCCCTCGTCGTTGCCGGCCGCCTTGCCCGCTTCGGCGGCCTTGGCGCTCAGGCGCGCCTTCAGGCGCCCCACCGTGGCCTCCAGCCGTTCGTGCTGCACGGGCTTCAGCACGTAGTCCACCGCCGCGCGCTCGAAGGCTTCCAGCGCAAACTGGTCGTACGCGGTGACGAACACCACCAGCGGCGGGTGGTCGAACTCGATCAGTTCGCGCGCCACGTCCATGCCGCTCATGCCTGGCATGCGGATATCCAGGAAGGCCACGTCGGGCCGGTGGGCGCGCGCGGCCTCCAGCGCGGCCATGCCGTCATGCACCACGGACACGATCGTGGCTTCAGGCCACAGGGCTTTCAGTTCGGCTTCGAGAACGCGGGCGAGCAGCAGCTCGTCGTCGGCGATCAGCAGGGTCGGAGACATGGAGGACGAATGTCAGGGACAGAACGGTTCAGGGGCGGGGCTCGGGCGCGCTCAGGTACGGGAGATGGCCGGCGCCACGGTGGCGGGCGGCGCAGGGCGCGCGTCCGGCGCGGCGCGCATCGGCACGAAGGTCGGCTCGGTGCTGCGCGTGAGCGGCAGCGTCAGCCGCACCACCACGCCGCGCGGCACGTTTTCTTCCATCTGCATCGTGGCCGCCGCGCCAAAGATGCGCGCCAGCCGTTCGCGCACATGGGTCAGCCCCAGGCCGGACCCGCTCTTGCCGCTCTGGCAGAAGCCCACGCCGGTGTCGGCAATCAGCACCTGCAGGCTGCCGTCCTCGGCCTGACGCGCGGAGAGCACGATCTTGCCGCCGCGCATGCACGGTTCGATGCCATGCGTGACCGCGTTTTCCACCAGCGGCTGGATCAGCATCGGCGGAATCTCGGCATCGGCCAGCGCCGGCGGCAAATCCACCTCGTAGTCGAGCCGCGCGCCGAAGCGCATGCCCTGGATGTCGAGGTAGCTGCGCAGCAGTTCGAATTCCTGCGCCAGCGTGCAATGCTCGGCGCGCGTGTGCGACAGCGACATGCGCAGGAAGCCGATCAGCCGCTGCAGCAGCTGGCGCGCCGCGCGCGGGTCGGTGGCGATCAGGCCGTCCAGGTTGGCCAGCGAATTGAACAGGAAGTGCGGCTCGATCTGCGCCTGCAGCGCCATCAGCTGGGCGCGCACCAGCTGCTTTTCGGCCTCCTCGCGCTGCAGGGCGTCCAGCGCCGCCTGGCGTTCCAGGTAGGCCAGCTTTTCACGCGACCAGTAGAAATAGATCATGCTGGCCGACGCCAGCATGCCGACGATCAGGCACATGCGCAGCATGTCGCCGGTGGCGGCCGCGGATTTCTCGGGCAGGTGCAGCAGTTCGCGCGTGGCCCAGCTGCCCAGCACCACGCCCATCGGCACGGCCACCACGGCCAGGCACATGAACGGCCAGCGGCGCGGGCGGTCGTTCCACCAGATCAGCACGCGCGGCACGTCGATCAGTACCCAGATCGACAGGCCGATCAGCTGGCTGTAGACAAAGTTCTGTACCAGCGTGCCGCCGGTCTGGAAGCCATAGTTGAGGCTGACCGCGATGACGGTGTTCATGCAGAGCACGAACAGCAGGTCTCGCGCAAGAATATTGAGCCGTGACGGCACCGCGCACGACATGCGCATATCTCTCTCCCTCCTTCTGCTCCACAAACCGCGTGCAAATCTGTGATGCACTGCAGCATAGGCAGCGGCCCGGGCATTCGGTGGCTTCCGGGCGCTGCGATGAAGGGCACTTTACGCCGGAGCGCGACGGGAAGAAAGCGTCGTGCGACGAACTGGCGGGAAATGGCGCGATTGGTGCAGGGATTCGACCAGCGGGTCGTACGCCCGTTTGAAGCCATGCGGCGGCCCGGGCTGGCGGGGACGGCCCCGCCCGGGCGGTGCATCGGGTGGCGGGCCCGTGGCTGCCCGGATGGCCCGGGCAGCGGTCACGGCGGCGATCGGGCCAGTATCCGGCGGTGGTCCTCAGGGGGCCTCAGGGGGCCTCAGGCGGCTTCGTGGGACTCAGGGGCCCTCGGGCGGCCTCAGGCCGCCACCGCCAGGCGGCTGGTCGCCTCGGCCAGCGCGGTCGACACGGTGTCGCGCGACAGGTGCGGCGCGAACATGTTGATGAACGCATGGGCGTAGCCGCGCAGGTAGGCACCGCGCCGCACGGCCACGCTGGTGGTATTCGGCTCGAACAGGTGAGCGGCCGAAATCTGCGTCAGGCCAGCGTCCTTGCGCGAGTCGTAGGCCATCGACGCGATGATCCCCACGCCCAGTTCCAGTTCGGCATAGGTCTTGATCACGTCGGCATCCATGGCGGTCAGCACGATCTCCGGCTGCAGCCCGGCGGCGGCAAACGCGCCATCGATCTTGCGGCGCCCGGTAAAGCCGGCGTCGTAGGTGATGATGGGGAAGTTGCACAGGTCCTCGAGCGTGGGCTCGGGCAGGCGCGTCAGCGGATGCTCGGGCGACACCACGATCACGTGCTGCCAGCTATAGGCCTCGAACGACGTCAGCCCGGCCTCGCTGGCCACCGCCTCGGTGGCGATGCCGATATCGGCCTGCCCCGTCAGCAGCAGTTCCACGATATGCGACGGCGACGCTTCCTGCAGCGCCAGCGTGACGTGGGGATATTCGCGCCGGAAGCTCTGCACCACCTTGGGCAGCGCGTAGCGCGCCTGCGTGTGCGTGGTGGCCACGGTCAGGCGGCCGGTATGGCGGCCCGCGAACTCGTCGCCGGCCTGGCGCAGGTTCTCGGCTTCGAGCAGCAGCCGTTCGACGATGCGCACGATCTCGCGGCCCGGCTCGGTCAGCCCGGTCAGCCGCTTGCCGTAACGCTCGAAGATCTCCACGCCAAGCTCTTCCTCGAGCTCGCGGATCTGGCGCGACACGCCCGGCTGCGACGTGTACAGCGCGTTGGCCACTTCGGTCAGGTTGAACTGGCGGCGCACCGCCTCACGAATCGAACGCAGTTGCTGGAAATTCATCGTGCCGCCCCTTGTTCCTGTGTTGTTGTCTGGTTGCGGTTGAAAACGCGCAGCTGGCGCGGACGCACCGCCAGCAGTTCGCCCTCGCGGAAGCCCTGGTGCCGGAAGCGTTCCAGCGGCAGCGCCACCTCGATCACGTCCTGGTTGTCTTCGCGCTCCAGTTCCAGCTGGGCCACCGGGCCCAGCGTCAGCGCACGGCGCAGCGTCACGGCAATGCCATCGGTGCCCGGCGCGTAGCGTTCCAGTTCCAGGTCGTGCGGCCGGACGTAGGCCACCGCATCGCCCGCCGTCTCGTGCCCGCTGCCCACCACGGGCAGCACCGCCTCGCCCGTATGCAGCAGCCCGCCGCTGTCGCCCACTTCCAGCCGGCCGTGGAACAGGTTCACGTTGCCGAGGAAGCCGAACACGAACGGCGTGGCCGGATGGTTGTAGACCGCCTCGGGCGTGCCGAACTGCTCCACGGCGCCACGGTTCATCAGCACCACCTGGTCGGCCACTTCAAGCGCCTCTTCCTGGTCGTGGGTCACGAACACGCTGGTCACGTGCAGTTCGTCATGCAGGCGGCGCAGCCAGCGGCGCAGTTCCTTGCGCACCTTGGCGTCGAGCGCGCCGAACGGTTCGTCGAGCAGCAGCACACGCGGCTCCACGGCCAGCGCCCGGGCCAGCGCGATACGCTGGCGCTGGCCGCCCGACAGTTGCGCCGGGTAGCGGTCGCCCAGCCAGTCCAGCTGCACCAGTTCCAGCAGCGACTTCACCTTCTCGCGGATCTTGGCCTCTGACGGGCGCTCGGCGCGCGGTTTCACGCGCAGGCCGAAGGCCACGTTCTCGAACACGGTCATGTGCTTGAACAGCGCGTAGTGCTGGAACACAAAGCCCACGTTGCGCTGGCGCACATGCGTTGACGAGGCATCCTGCCCGGCCAGCACCACCTGGCCCGCGTCGGCGCGTTCCAGGCCGGCGATGATGCGCAGCAGCGTGGTCTTGCCGCACCCGGATGGCCCCAGCAGCGCCGTCAGTTCCCCTTCGGCAAAGTCCAGCGAGACGTCGTTGAGCGCCACAAAATCGCCAAACCGCTTTTGCACGTTCCTGACCTGAATGCTCATGATGGCTGCCCTTCCGATGCGTGTTCACGGCTGGCGCGCACTTCCACCAGCGTCTTGATTCCGAGTGTGACCAGCGCCAGCAGCGTCAGCAGGGACGCCACGGCGAACGCGGCCGCGAAGTTGTATTCGTTGTAGAGAATTTCCACGTGCAGCGGCATGGTGTTGGTCAGGCCCCGGATATGGCCCGATACCACCGACACGGCGCCGAACTCGCCCATCGCCCGCGCATTGCACAGGATCACGCCGTACAGCAGGCCCCAGCGGATGTTCGGCAGCGTCACGTGCCAGAACGTCTGCCAGCCCGAGGCACCCAGCACGATGGCCGCCTCTTCCTCTTCGCTGCCCTGCGCCTGCATCAGCGGAATCAGCTCGCGCGCCACGAACGGAAAGGTCACGAAGATCGTCGCCAGCACGATGCCCGGCACCGCGAACATGATCTTGATGTCGTGGGCCTCCAGCCACGGGCCGAACCAGCCCTGCGCGCCGAACATCAGCACGTAGATCAGGCCCGAGATCACCGGCGACACCGAGAACGGCAGGTCGATCAGCGTGATCAGCAGGTTCTTGCCCCGGAAGTCGAACTTGGCGATGGCCCAGGCCGCCGCCACGCCGAACACCACGTTCAGCGGCACCGCGATGGCCGCCACGGTCAGCGTCAGCTTGATGGCCTCCACCGCGTCGGGCTCGGTCAGCGCCGCCAGGTAGGTGTCCAGGCCCTTGCGCAGCGCCTCGTAGAAGACCGAAGCCAGCGGCACGAACAGGAACAGCGCCAGGAACAGCACCGCCACGGTAATCAGCGTATAGCGCACCCACGGCGATTCGCCCGTGGCCTCGTGCGGATGTCGGGCGGCAGCCTGGCCGCCCAGTCGGGATACAGCGCCGGCCATGTCAGTTCGCCTCCGGGTTGCCGTCAGGCAGCGCGGCCGCGCGGGCACCAGTCTGGTGGCGGCGCGTCCAGGCCTGCAGCAGGTTGATCAGCAGCAGCAGTACGAACGAGATCACCAGCATCACCACGGCCACCGCCGTGGCGCCGGCATAGTCGTACTGTTCCAGCTTCGAATAGATCATCAGCGGGGCGATCTCGGACACCATCGGCATGTTGCCGGAGATGAAGACCACCGATCCGTACTCGCCGGTGGCACGCGCGAACGACAGCGCAAAGCCCGTCAGCAGCGCCGGCAGGATGGCCGGCAGGATCACCCGCCCGAACGTCTGCAGGCGCGACGCGCCCAGGCTGGCCGCCGCTTCCTCCAGTTCGCGTTCCACGTCCTCCAGCACCGGCTGTACCGTGCGCACCACGAACGGCAGCCCGATGAAGGTCAGCGCCACCACCACGCCCAGTGGCGTGAACGCCACCTTGATGCCGTGCGGCTCCAGCCAGCGGCCGATCCAGCCATTACCGGCGAACAGCGCGGTCAGGGCGATACCGGCCACGGCCGTGGGCAACGCGAACGGCAGGTCTACCAGCGCATCGATAAATCGCTTGCCGAAGAAGCGGTAGCGCACCAGCACCCAGGCCACCACCAGCCCAAAGGCCGTGTTGACGATGGCCGCAATCAGCGACGCGCCAAAGCTCAGTTCCAGCGATGCCACCACGCGGGGGTTGCCCACCGTCGCCCAGAAGCCGTCCCAGGTCAGCGTGAAGGTCTTCAGGAACACCGCCGACAGCGGGATCAGGACGATCAGCGTCAGGTAGAAGATCGTGAAGCCAAGCGACAGCCCGAAGCCCGGCAACACGGTAAATCGCTGGGCCGGCGCCGCGCGCAGGGGCGCGGCATTGACCGTCGGCGGGGGCGCGTCCGCCAGGGATATCGAGGAAGGCATGCGTGTCTCGTCTTATGAAACCGGCGCATAAGGCGCCGGCGTACGAGACAAATTTTGCAGATGCGCCCTTATAAAAAGAACGAATATTTCCGAATTTTCTTAGACGCTTTAGATATAAGGCGATGTCTGTGCGACATCCGCGGACGCTTCCCAGCTGTCCGAGCCGTCGCCGAGGTGCAGGATACGCCCCTCTGAGTCGATCCGCTGCAGCAAAGCGGCGAGGAGGGCCTGCCCTGCCGGCCAGTCGTCCAGGTGCGAATCGGCATTGATATGGCCGAGTGCCCCCGCATCCACCAGTTCGCTGCCCCACAGCGTGCCCCAGCTGAACGCGGTGCGTTGCGACATCCACGGATCATTGGTGCTGGCCACCAGCACCGTCGGAAACGGCAGCCGCCACGTGGGCAGCAAGCCGCCCACGCCGAACTTGTCCGGATCGGCCGGCGCCACCAGCAGCGCGCCCGCGATGCCCACCGGATCCAGCGACGCCTGTCGCAGCGTGGCCAGGCAGCCGAAGCTATGCGCCACCAGCACCGCGCCGCGCGACGCCACGCGAAGTGCGCGCGATACCCCTTCCGAGACCCGCTCGGCCCACAGCGGCAGGCTGGGGCGTCCCCAGTCGTGCTGCTCGATGCGCTGCCAGTCCGGGTAGAGCCTTTCCCAACGGCTTTGCCAATGTGCGGGCCCGCTGCCATGCAGGCCCGGTACGGTCAGGATCTGCAGGCCGCGCGGCACTTCCAGCCGCGCGACGCCGCCCGATAGAGTCGATGCCGCCATACGCGCTCTCCTTCTCTGCTTCGGTGCTTCGTTGTTCAGGACTTATGGGGTACTGCAACAAGATTGCCGATCGCCTGTCGATGTTCGCCGACAGGGCGCTACCGGCCAGCCAGTGCCGCCGGGGCGATGCCGCCTAGGAAGCACTGCCTGTCTGCAACGGCTCCCGCAAATGCCGTGCCGGCACCGGCCCGCCGGCCACGGCCTCGCCCTGCCCCAGCGCGATGCCCGCGTTCTGCAGCCGCTCCACGGCTTCGTCGTTCTGCAGCCGCCGGCCGATCAGCGTGACACCGGCGCCCTCGGCGCTGGCGCGCAGGCCGGCAAGCTGGCGGTCCGTCCAGATGCGGCGCATGTCGAGCTTGAGCCAGTCGGGCAGCGCATGCGCCATCAGCGCGCCGGCCTCGGCCGGGTCGGATGCCTGCAGGCTCACCGCAAACCCGTTGCGGCGATAGTTGCCCACCACGTGCAGCAGCAGCGGCAGGTCGTCATTGGCGCTGGCAGGCACCTGAATCACGAAACGGTCCACCGGCAGGCCCAGCGATTCCAGCGCACGCCGGAATGCCGCGCCGTGATCGTCGGCCACCGCCGCCAGCAGGCGGTTATGCACGTTGAGCACGAGCTTGCGCTCGCCGTGCGCCGCGAAGTAGTTCATCGCGTGCACCAGCCGCGACAGGCGGTCCAGCGACACCAGCGACGCGTCGTCGGCCGCCATCGCGAACAGCTTCCAGGCGGCCAGCCCCACGCCATCTTCGGCATAGGTGCGGATGGAGCCCTCGTGGGCCACCACCTCACGGTCGGCCAGCGTCACCAGCGGGTCGAACGCGCTGGTCAGCGAGCAGTTGAAGTACTGGCCCTGCACCTGCCCTCGCGCGTCGCGCCACAGCTCGCGGCCGGGCACCGGCTCGCGCGGCAGTGTTTCAAGGTAGCGTTCGAGTGCGGAGGTTGCGGAAGGTGCGGAAGCTGCGGAAGCGTGGGTCATGGTGAAGTCCATGTCGGTACGCGCGGTTCGCCTGATTGCTCATGATAGAAGCTCCTCGGCGGGCCGGGCGTGAAGATTCGTTGATGGTGCAGACACTGTCGATGGCTGCCGCATCACGCGGCGCAGGACGGTGTCTTCGAGTTGCGCAAACGCCGCCGATCCGCGCTGGCGCGGACGCTCAAGCGCCACGCGCTGGTCCAGCGCGATGCGGCCGTCCTCGATCAGCACCACGCGATCGGCCAGCGCAATGGCCTCCGATACATCGTGTGTGACGAGTAGCGCCGTGAAACCGAGCCGGCGCCACAGCGATTCGATCAGCGCCTGCATGTCGATGCGGGTCAGCGCATCGAGCGCGCCCAGCGGTTCGTCCAGCAGCAGCAGGCGCGGATGGTGGACCAGCGCGCGCGCCAGGGCCACGCGCTGGCGCTGGCCGCCCGACAGCCGCGCAGGCCATTCGTCGGCACGCTCGGCCAGCCCCACCTGCGCCAGCACGGCGGCGGCATCGGCGCGGCGCTCGCGCGGCAGGCCCAGCGCGACGTTGTCGAGTACACGCTTCCAGGGCAACAGCCGCGCATCCTGGAACATCACGCGGATACTGTCCTGCAAGGTCCGGCTTTGCTGGCGATCCAGCTGGCGCCCGTGCTGATGGTCCAGCAGCACCGCACCCTCGTCGGCCGGCTCCAGCCCGGCCACCAGCCGCAGCAGCGTGCTCTTGCCGCAGCCGCTGCGCCCGACGATGGCGACGAACTCGCCCGGCGTCACATCGAGGTCGATGCCATGCAGCACTTCGCGGCCGTTGTAACACTTGACCACCTGCTGCACGCGCAGCGCGATGCCAGCGGCCGCCGGCGTCTGGCGCGCTTCGGCAGCCGCCTCGCGGCGGGCCACGTCACGCCGCGCCAGATCGCGCTCGGCCCACGCCAGCGCGGCCTGCTCCACGGGAAATAGCGTTTGCATGGGGATCTCTCCTTGTCAGTTGGTCTGGTAGCCCGGATGCCAGCGCAGCCAGAACCGCTCCAGCGCGCGCGACAGCACATCGGCCAGCTTGCCCAGCAGCGCGTAGAGCAGGATGCCGACCAGCACCACGTCGGTCTGCAGGAACTCACGCGCATTCATCGTCATGTAGCCAATGCCCGACTGCGCCGAGATGGTCTCGGCCACGATCAGGATCACCCACATCAGGCCCAGCGAAAACCGCACGCCCACCAGGATGTTCGGCAGCGCGCCAGGCAGGATCACTTCGCGATAGAGGCGCCAGCCCGACAAGCCATAGCTGCGCGCCATCTCGACCAGCCCCGGGTCCACCGCGCGGATGCCGTGGTACGTGTTCAGGTACACCGGGAAGAACACCCCCAGCGCCACCAGGAACAGCTTGGCGGTCTCGTCGATGCCGAACCACAGGATCACCAGCGGAATCAGCGCCAGCGTGGGGATGTTGCGCACCATCTGCAGCGTGCTGTCGAGCAGCGTGGCCGCCGTGCGGAACGTGCCGGTCAGCAGGCCCAGCGCCAGGCCCAGCCCGCCGCCCACGGCCAGCCCGATCAGCGCCCGCCAGGTGCTGACCCAGACGTGGCGCCAGAGCTCGCCGGATACGGCCAGCGACCACGCCGCCTCCACCACGGCCAGCGGTGCCGGCAAGACCCGGTTCGACAGCCAGCCCAGTTGCGAGGCGGCCTGCCAGACCACGATCAGCAGCACCGGCACGATCCACGGTGCCACGGCCTGCGCCGGGGTTCTCTTCGCCGCCTTGTTCGCGGTCTTCCTGGCGGCCTGGTTCGACAGGGGCGTCGTCATGTGTGCGCCCTCCTCAACTCTGCGATGCCCGCGGCACGATGCCGGTGGCCATCACTTCGCCAAACGGGCCCGACAGCACCTGGCCGGGCAGCTTGTCGCGCACCGAGCGCGGCAGCAGCGGGAAGACCAGTTCGGCAAAGCGGTACGCTTCTTCCAGATGCGGATAGCCCGAGAAAATGAACGTGTCGATGCCCAGCGCGGCGTATTCCTCGATGCGCGCGGCCACGGTCTGCGGATCGCCCACCAGTGCCGTGCCCGCGCCGCCGCGCACCAGCCCCACGCCGGCCCACAGGTTCGGGCTGATTTCCAGCGCCTCGCGGGTCCGCTTGGCGCCACCGGCATGCAGGGCCGCCATGCGGCGCTGGCCTTCGGAATCCATCTTCGCGAAGACGGCCTGGGCACGGGCCACGGTGTCGTCGTCGAGCCGGCTGATCAGTTCGTCGGCAGCCGCCCATGCCGCCGCTTCGGTTTCGCGCACGATCACGTGCAGGCGGATGCCGAAGCGCACCGTGCGGCCATGCTTCGCGGCCCGGGCGCGCACATCGGCGATCTTCTTCGCCACCTCGGCCGGCGGCTCGCCCCAGGTCAGGTAGGTCTCCACCTGCTCGGCGGCCAGTTCGTGCGCGGCCGCCGACGATCCGCCGAAATAGACCGGCGGATGCGGGCGCTGCACCGGCGGGTACAGCACCCGCGCGCCCTTCACGGTGAGGTGCTTGCCCGCGAAGCTGATATCGCCGTTGTCGTGGCTGGCCGCCAGCACGTCGCGCCAGACGCGGATGAACTCGGACGACGCCTCGTAGCGCGCCGCGTGATCCAGGAACAGCCCGTCGCCTTCCAGCTCGGCCACATCGCCGCCGGTCACCAGGTTCACCAGCAGGCGGCCGCCCGACACGCGGTCGAACGTGGCGGCCATGCGCGCAGCCAGCGTTGGCGTCATCAGACCCGGCCGCACGGCCACCAGAAACTTGAGCTGGCGCGTCACGGCAGCCAGGGCCGACGCGGCCACCCAGGGGTCTTCGCACGAGCGGCCGGTGGGAATCAGCACGCCTTCGTAGCCCAGCGTATCGGCGGCCACGGCGATCTGCTTCAGGTAGTCGAAGTTGACTTCGCGCGCCCCTTCCGAGGTGCCCAGGTAGCGGCTGTCGCCGTGGGTGGGGATGAACCAGAAAACTTGCATGTCGAGCCTCTTGTTTTATCGGTTGCGATGTACGGCCTTGGCGATTCGGCGATTCGGCGATTCACCGCTTCACCGCTGCGCCGTGGCGGCCGGCGGTTGCCAGGCGGCATCGGCCACCTTGATCGGCTTCGGAATCAGCTTCAGCGTCACGAAGGCGTCGGCAATGCGCTGTTGTTCGGCCAGCACGCCAGCCGTCACAGGCTTCGCGCCATAGGAAAATCGTGAAACAGCAAGATCGAGCACGCTCGGGTCAAGCCCGGTTTCCTTGGCCAGGAACTGCGTGGTGTCCTTCGGATTTTTCTCAGCCCACTGGCCCAGTTGCGCCAGTTCGTCGAGGATCGCGTTCACCACGTCGGGGCGGGCATTCGCATAGGGGCGCGACGCCAGGTAGAACTGATGGTTGCTGACCAGGTTCTTGCCGTCGGCGGTACGGCCATCGGCCAGCACGCGGGCATCGAGCTGCTTTTCGGCGGCCGCCAGGAACGGGTCCCAGATCACCCAGGCATCCACGGCGCCGCGCTCGAACGCCGCGCGGGCGTCGGCGGGCGGCAGGTAGACGGGCTGGATCTCGCTCCAGGGAATGCCGGCCTTTTCCAGCTGGCGCACCAGCAGGTAATGCACGTTCGAGCCCTTGTTCAGCGCCACGCGCTTGCCGCGCAGATCGGCCACGGACTTCAACGTCGAGGTCTTCGGCACGACGATGGCTTCGGACGTCGGCGCCGGCGGCTCGTTGCCGATATAGGCCAGCTGCGCCCCGGCCGCCTGCGCGAAGATCGGCGGGGCCTCGCCGACGGTGCCGAAATCGATGGCGCCCACGTTCAGGCCTTCCAGCAACTGCGGACCGGCCGGGAACTCGGTCCACTTCACGGTGATGCCCTGCTGCGCCAGGCGCTTTTCCAGCGTGCCGCGCGCCTTGAGCAGCGTCAGCGTGCCGTACTTCTGATAGCCGATGCGCAGCTGCTTCGGATTCACGGTCTGCGACTGCGCCTGGGCCGGCTTGGCCAGCAGGCCGTAGGTCAGGCCGGTGGCTACCACGAGCGCGCCCAGCAGCAGGCGCCGGCGCAGGGAAAGCGGTTTGAACGATGTCATATCGGGGTTCCGGATGAGGAGAAGTTCGAAATCGATGGCGGCACGACGCCCTGCCGGCGCCAGCGCGCGGCATGCGGAAAACGTCATGCGTGGAGGAAACTTCAGGTCAGGCGGGACATCGCCCCATGGCGACGCGGGAAGGCAGGACAGCGCGAACAGCGGACATCTCGGGCTCCTTCGTCAGGCGCACCGGGGCGGCGGGCACGATCGCTGGCGCAATCGGCCGGGGCCGCCCCCGGCACTGTGATTACCGCTTGCCGGGCTGGTACACCTGGTCAAACGAACCGCCATCGGCAAAGTGCGCCTTCTGGGCCTTGGCCCAGCCGCCGAACACTTCGTCGATCGTGAACAGCTTCACCTTCGGGAAGTTGGCGGCGTACTTGGCAGCCACCTTTTCCGAGATCGGACGGTAATAGTTCTTGGCCGCGATTTCCTGGCCCTCGTCGGTGTACAGGAACTGCAGGTAGGCCTCGGCGGCCTTGCGCGTGCCCTTCTTGTCCACCACCTTGTCGACCACGGCCACCGGCGGCTCGGCCAGGATCGAGACCGACGGCGCCACGATGTCGAACTTGTCCGGACCCAGTTCCTTGATCGCCAGGATGGCTTCGTTTTCCCATGCGATCAGCACATCACCCAGACCACGCTCGACGAACGTGGTGGTGGCGCCGCGCGCGCCCGAATCCAGCACCGGCACATTCTTGAGCAGCTGGCCGACGAATTCCTTGGCCTTGGCTTCATTGCCGCCCGGCTGGCGCAGCGCATAGCCCCAGGCAGCCAGGTAGTTCCAGCGGGCGCCGCCCGACGTCTTCGGGTTCGGCGTGATGACCTGCACGCCAGGCTTCACCAGGTCGTTCCAGTCCTTGATTTGTTTCGGGTTGCCCTTGCGCACCAGGAACACGATCGTCGACGTATACGGCGATGCGTTGTGCGGCAGGCGCTTCTGCCAGTCGGGCTTCAGCAGGCCCTTCTCGGCGATGGCGTCGATGTCGTACCCCAGCGCCAGCGTGACCACGTCCGCATCCAGGCCATCGATCACCGACCGGGCCTGCTTGCCCGAACCGCCGTGCGACTGGCGAATCTGCACCGTATCGCCGCTCTGCGCCTTGTAGGCCTTGGCAAACGCGGCGTTCACGTCCACGTACAGCTCGCGCGTGGGGTCATAGGAAACGTTCAGCAGGTTGGTGTTGGCCAGGGCGGCCGGCGCCGCGCCGATTGCGGACAGTACTGCGAGGCCCAGGGCCAGCTTGCGAATCATGTTCAATTGCTCCCGTCAGAGTTGTCGTGAATGCCCCCGCCTGGATCGGACGGGGTTTCTGTCAGGGAGAAAGGCTACCGGCCGGCCCTTCTGAACGGAACGAATGGTTTCGCCGATCCAAGCACGTTTTCTGCATAAGATCGGACGGGAATATGGGAATGCTGGAAAACGTGCGTCACGCTCTTGACAACGCAACATAAATGTTGCATTTTCAACGTTGTCAGGCACAACATATATGTTGCACAATGCCCGCCTCTCAACCGACAAGGGAGGGGCATGAAATACAGCGAGTTCAAGCGGTGGCTCGAACAGCAGGGTGCGATCTTCCAGAAGCACCGCAGCGGCTCCAGCCACTACCGGGTCACGCTGAATGGCTTCACGACGATCTTTCCCTACCACGGCAGCAAAGAGATGGGCAAGGATCTGGAACTGAGGATCAGAAAGCAGCTCGGCCTGAAGTGACGGGCAGGCCCGCGAAGGGCCTCCTCTCACTCGAACTCGCCATCCCGTACCTGGCATCGACGACTTACTACAGGACGCACCACATGTTCTCGTACCCCGTAACGCTGACGCCCGATAGCAACGGCACTCTGCTGGTCACGTTTGCTGACATCCCCGAAGCCAATGCCGTCGGCGTCGATGAAACCGACGCGCTCAAGCAAGGGCTGGACGCCCTCGAAGCCGCCCTGGACATCTATTTCGACTTGCGCCGTCAGATTCCGCTGCCGTCCAAGGCCCGTCGCGGCCAGCTAACGGTCACGTTGCCAGCGTTGGTCACCGCCAAGGTGCTCCTTGCCAATGAGATGCTGGCACAAGGCGTGCGCAAGGCAGAACTCGCGCGGCGGCTCGATGTTCACATGCCGCAGGTGGATCGGCTCCTGAACCTGCGGCACTCCTCCAAACTGGAAATGATCGAAAAGGCGCTGGATTCGCTGGGTCGGAGGCTCGACGTCCAGCTTGCCTGATCGCCGGGCTGTCACTGCGCGTCCGGATGGGCGGGCCGTCGCCCTTTCCGGCGGCCGCCCAAAAGAAAAAACCCGCAGCACCGGAGTTGCGCTGCGGGTCAAGTTTCCATTCCGGAAACGGGTAGACAAGTCATGAAGAGCGCCCCCGCATCTCCATGACGGTTCAGATATTAGCCATCCGTTCCCATTTGCAAGTTGATGCAGGTCAACCGCCCCACAATCGGGGGCGGTTGGCGACGAAATCAGGGCCAACGCTGCCGGATGGCCCTGCGGAACGGTGTCGTTCAGGTGGCAGTCATGGCGCGAAGGTATTGCCCAGCACGACGCCCTCGCGCCGGGGGTCGGTGCCGCCCTGCAGCACGGGCGCGCCGCCGGCCTGGCTGCGCAGGATCGTGTTGACGCCGCTGGACTGCGCCGAGGTGGAGATCGTGTGCCCCAGCGCCTTGAGGCCGGTGATCAGCGGATCGTTGGCGCCGCCGTTGCTGGTATCGATATCGGGATGCTCGCCGCCGAGGGTGGTGGTGGCGCTGTTGCTGGCGCCAAAATCCACCAGGTTCGACGCCTGCTGCGCGTCCAGCCCCCAATCGAGCACGCCCACGAGCGTCTTCACCACGTATTGCGGAATGGTGCCGCCGCCCGGCGACCCCGTGGCCATCAGGAAATCGCCAATCGACCCGTCGGGCGCCTTGCGGAACACCAACGTGGGCGCCATCGAGCTGCGCGGCCGCTTGCCGGGCTGTACCCGGTTGGCCACCGGGTTGCCGCTGGCATCGGTCGGGGCGGCCGAGAAGTCGGTCAGCTGGTTGTTGAGCAGAAAGCCGTTGGTCATATGGAACGACCCCATGCTCGACTCCACCGACGTGGTGGCGCTGACCACATTGCCCTGCGCGTCGACGATCGAATAGTGGTTCGTGCCGTGCTCGACCAGCGGCACCACACCCAGGGGCACGGCGCCGAAGTTACCCGCCGTGGCCGTACCCATCGAACGGTTCGGATCGATCAGCGCGGCGCGCGTCTGCAGATAGGGCTTGTTCAGCAGCGTGTCCCATGTTCCGCCTGGCAGCGGCACGAAGTCAGTATCGGCCACGTACTTGTCGCGGTCGGCATAGGCGAGCCGTTCGGCCTCGCTCACGCGATGCACGCCCTGCACGGTCGGCTTGCCCCCTTCGTTGTCGACGGGATTGGGCTTGAGCGACGCCATATCGAAGTTCTCGATGATCTGCATCGCCGATGCCACGGTGATGCCGCCCGATGTCGGGGGCGGCGCGCCGCAGATCCAGTACGCGCGGTACGTCACGCAGACTGGGGTGCGCAGTTTGGCCTCGTACGCGGCCAGGTCGGCCAGCGTGGTCTTGCCCGGGGTGGTCGGCGTGCCGTCCGTGGCGGTGGTCGCGCCGATCTTGGCGATGATGTCGTTGGCGATGGCGCCCTTGTACAGCGCGTCGGCGCCCTGCGCGGCCATGGCGGTCAGCGTGTTGGCATAGGCCGGGTTCTTGAGCACCGTGCCCAGCGCCTTGGGCGTGCCATCGGCGTTGAAGAAATAGGCGGTGGCTTCGGGGTCGCGTTTCAGGCTGGCAGCGTTCGACGAGATGGCCTGGGCGAGCCGGCCGCCGATGGGGAAGCCGTTGGTGGCCAGCGCGATGGCGTCGCCGAACAAGTCCTTCCAGGCCAGCTTGCCATGTTCCTTCTGCACGCGCTCGATCAGCCGGGGCACGCCGATGGTGCCGATCGACCTGCCGCTCGCGCGCGCGCTGGGCTTGGGCGGCGTCTGGTCGGTGGCGTCGTCCACGTATCGCAGGTAGTTCTCGGTGGCCGCCGCCGGCGCCGTTTCGCGCCCGTCGTAGGCCTGCACCGTCTTCGCGGCGGCATCGTAATAGAGCATGAAGCCGCCCGATCCCATCCCCGTGGCCTCGGGAACGGTCAGGCCCAGCACGGCCTGCACGGCCACCGCGGCATCGGCGGCCGTACCGCCATTCTTGAGCACCGCGCAGCCCGCCGCGCTGGCGTAGGCGTTCGATGTCGACACCATATAGGTCCTGGCGTAGACCGGCTTCAACCCGGTGCGATAGCCGGTGGCCGCTTCCGGCAGTGCCGGGTCGCCGGGCTGGTTCGACCCGACCACCACCGTGCTGCCGTTGCTGGCCAGCACCTGGCAACTGTTGTCGGCCTGTGGCGTGGTGGGCGTGGTGGGCTTCGAATTGTCGTCGCTGCCACCGCAGGAAACGACCAGCAGTGTGCCCACAACCGCGGCAGCCAGGGTCAGGGGGACCTTCCGTATTGGCAACACCATATTTCCTCCAGACTACAAAGAAGCGCCAGGGGGAGGCGCGATCCGTGGATGTCGGACGGGCAGGCGTGGCGCAGCGGGCAATGGGACGTCTGCCGTTTTTTTTTGGGATGCAAGGACGAACGGGGCCCGCCGGGCTGCATGGCTCGGGAAGTTCAGGCGACGGACCGGGAAGCAAGGATTGCCCGCGCGGCGGCGCGGGCGCAGCGCGCTATGAGGAGTTGGTCAGGGCAACAGGGGGATTCATGACCGTGCTGACTGTTGGCTTGTCAATCAATGCAATGTGTCAACACTAGACCATCAGGATCGTGATGGCCAAGCATCTTTCGCGCGGTATGGGTGAGGCAGCGGACATACGCCTGCCCCACCTGCCGGCATCAGGCTCAGGCCGGGGCTGCCTGCTCGATTACCGCTTCGCACCGGATCGGGAAGTTGACCGAATTGGCGATGTAGCACTTCTCGTGCGCCACGTGATGCAGGTGCGCGGCGCGTTCCGCATCGTCGCCGGCCCGGATCGTTACGCGCGGGCGCAGCACGATTTCCGAAAACTGCCCGCCTGCGGGGCCATCGGTCATGGTGCCCTCGGCGTGGTCCACATAGGCCAGCACCGCGATGCGGGCGTCCGAGCACAGGTGCAGGTACCAGAGCTTGTGGCAGGCGCTGGCCGACGCGACGAGCAGGTCTTCCGGATTCCAGCGCGTGGCATCGCCCAGGAAGGCCGGGTCAGAGGAACCGGGAATCTCCGGCTTGTCGCCGGCGCGGATCGTGTGATCGCGTCCGTAGGCGCGGTAGCCGCTGGTGCCGGTGCCGCGGTTGCCAGTCCATTCCACGGTGACGTGGTACTTGTGCTCGCCATGAGCCATGGGATTGCTCCAGGGGGTGGGAATCGGGCAGAGCCGGTATTGTGGCGCAAAAGGCCGAAGCCAACAGACAAAAAAAAGGACCTCCGAAGAGGTCCTTGGTTCTCTGGCGATGCTGGCGATGCCGCCAGCCGCCCGGCTTAGTGAACGACGCGTCCGAACGTGAAGTGATCGCCCTCGTAGTCCACCGGCACCACGTCCTTGGCGGCAAACTTGCCTTCGAGGATGGCGCGGGCCACCGGGTTCTCGATCTGCTGCTGGATCGCACGCTTGAGCGGACGCGCCCCGAACACCGGGTCGTAGCCCGCGCTGGCGATCTTCTCCAGCGCACGCTCGCTGATATCCAGCGTCATGTCCATGCGAGCCAGGCGCGACTGCAGGCGCTGGAGCTGGATCCGGGCGATGGACTCGATGTTCTTCTGGTCCAGCGCGTGGAACACCACCACCTCGTCGATCCGGTTCAGGAACTCGGGCCGGAAATGCGTGCGCACCTCCTGCCAGACCGCACCCTTCACCGCTTCCTGCGGCTCGCCGGACATGGCCTGGATGATGTGCGAACCCAGGTTCGACGTCATCACGATCACCGTGTTCTTGAAGTCCACGGTACGGCCCTGCCCGTCGGTCAGGCGGCCGTCGTCCAGCACCTGCAGCAGCACGTTGAATACGTCCGGGTGCGCCTTCTCGACCTCGTCGAGCAGGATCACCGCGTACGGCTTGCGGCGCACGGCCTCGGTCAGGTAGCCGCCCTCGTCATAGCCCACGTATCCCGGCGGCGCGCCGATCAGCCGGCTCACGCTGTGCTTTTCCATGAATTCGCTCATGTCGATGCGGATCAGGTGCTCTTCCGAATCGAACATGAACTCGGCCAGGGCCTTGCACAGCTCGGTCTTGCCCACCCCGGTCGGCCCCAGGAACAGGAACGAACCGTACGGCCTGTTCTCGTCCGACAGCCCGGCGCGCGAGCGGCGGATGGCATCGGACACCAGCCGCACGGCCTCGTCCTGCCCCACCACGCGCTGGTGCAGCTTATCTTCCATCTTGAGCAGCTTCTCGCGCTCGCCCTGCATCATCTTGGCGACGGGGATACCCGTGGCGCGGCTCACGACCTCGGCGATTTCCTCGGCCCCGACCTGCGTGCGCAGCAGCTTGTTGGGCTGCTTCTGCTCGGCCGCCTCGGCCTTGTTCGCCGCCTGCAGCTTGCCTTCGAGTGCCGGCAGCTTGCCGTACTGGAGCTCGGCCACCTTGTCCAGCTTGCCTTCACGCTGCAGGCGCGAGATGTCGAGCTTGATCTTCTCGATCTCTTCCTTCAGCGCGGCCGCACCCTGGGCGGCGCCCTTCTCGGCGCGCCAGATTTCGTCCAGGTCCGCGTATTCCTTCTCCAGCCGCGTGATTTCCTGCTCGATCAGTTCCAGCCGCTTGCGCGATGCCTCGTCGGTTTCCTTCTTCACCGCCTCGCGCTCGATCTTGAGCTGGATCGTGCGGCGTTCGAGCTTGTCCATCGCCTCGGGCTTCGAGTCGATTTCCATCTTGATGCGCGCGGCCGCCTCGTCGATCAGGTCGATGGCCTTGTCCGGCAGGAAGCGGTCAGTGATGTAGCGGTGCGACAGCTCCGCCGCCGCCACGATCGCCGGGTCGGTAATCTCCACGCCATGGTGCAGCTCGTACTTTTCCTGCAGGCCGCGCAGGATGGCGATGGTCGATTCCACGCTCGGCTCGTCGACCAGCACCTTCTGGAAGCGGCGCTCCAGCGCGGCGTCCTTCTCGATGTACTTGCGGTACTCGTTCAGCGTGGTGGCGCCGATGCAGTGCAGTTCGCCGCGCGCCAGCGCCGGCTTGAGCATGTTGCCCGCGTCGATCGCGCCCTCGGCCTTGCCCGCGCCCACCATCGTATGGATTTCGTCGATGAAGACGATGGTCTGGCCTTCGTCCTTGGCCACGTCGCTCAGCACGGCCTTCAGCCGTTCCTCGAACTCGCCGCGGTACTTGGCGCCCGCCAGCAGGCCGGCCATGTCCAGCACCAGCACGCGCTTGTTCTTGAGCGTCTCGGGCACTTCGCCGTTGACGATCCGCTGCGCCAGCCCTTCGACGATCGCGGTCTTGCCCACGCCCGGCTCGCCGATCAGCACCGGGTTGTTCTTGGTGCGACGCTGCAGGATCTGGATCGCGCGACGGATTTCGTCGTCGCGGCCGATCACCGGGTCGAGCTTGCCCGCGCGGGCCCGCTCGGTCAGGTCCACCGTGTACTTCTTGAGTGCCTCGCGCTGCGATTCGGCGTCGGCGCTGTTCACGTTCTCGCCGCCGCGCACGGCCGTGATGGCCGCCTCCAGCGACTTGCGCGACAGCCCGTTCTCACGCGCAATGCGGCCGGTGTCGCCCTTGTCGTCGGACACGGCCAGCAGGAACAGCTCGCTGGCGATGAACTGGTCGTTGCGCTTGATCGCCTCCTTTTCGGTGGCGTTCAGCAGGTTGTTGAGGTCACGGCCAACCTGGACCTCGTTGGTGCCCTGCACCTGCGGCAGACGGCCGATGGCCGCATCCAGCGCGGTCTGCAGGCCGTTCACGTTCACGCCGGCACGCGACAGCAGCGTACGGGCCGAGCCGTCTTCCTGGGCCAGCAGCGCACGCAGCAGATGCTGGGGTTCGATATATTGGTTGTCGTGCCCCAGGGCCAGGCTTTGCGCTTCGGCCAACGCTTCCTGGAACCGGGTAGTGAGTTTGTCAATTCGCATCAGGCGCCCTCTCTCTCTAGTCGATGAGTGTGTCCTGCTGCGGGGCGGCGGCGTTGCAGCACAGCGGCTGCCGTTCGCGGATGCCCTGCCGGACACGGTACTCCGGAAAGATAGGGCTTTGCATTGACATTTCAAGACACCCGCCACACAACTTGTACAGACTGCAAGTGCATGGCGGGCTACGTCGCTTTCCGCGCGATGCGCGTGGCTAGTTCGGCACGTCGACCGTCGTACCGCTGACCGAGATCGTATCGCCGGCGGCCGGGTTGGCGGCGATCGGCGGTACGTTGGAGGGCAGGATCTGCGGGGCGACAATTTCCGTCAAGCCGCCACCGCGAGGTGTGGTGCGCACGACCTGCGATGGGGGCAGCGCGGTGCCGTTCTTCAGGTTGGCGTAGACGGCATCCAAGGCCCGATTCACGTAGACGTGCATCGGAATGAATCGCGCGCCGTAACCTGCCACTGAGTCGATGAACCCATCGAAGTGCTGCCCATTCGTCACTTCGATATAGGACAGCTTGCTGGCATTGCCCTCCACCGACTTGTTCAGCCCAAGATAGGGCCGCGAAGTGTGATTGACCGGCAACAGCGCATCGCTGCGGCCATGCACGATCATCGCCGGCTTGCCGCGCAGGTTGCCGTTCCGGTACGTCTGACCAATACCGGTCATCAGAGCAGTGTTCCGGTCGTCGAGGAGTTTGCGCAGACACAGGGCGCCTTCGAGATTGGCGTCGGCCACCCCACTCAATTTCGATTTCGACAGGAAGTCGCGCATGGCACCGCCCGGCGAGTCGTCGTTCATGATCGTTACGCTCGTGGTCGGCGGTATGCCATTGCCCGTGGAGAACAGTCCGGCCAGCGAAATGGCCGGGATCGCGGCGGGTACCAGCGTCGTCGGCGCCGGCGAGGCAAAGCTGTAGCTGCACAGCCGGTCCGTAACGCTCGCCCGCGAGTAGGCGTTTGCGTAAGTAAGCGAAATCGAACTCGCGACTTCCAGCAGTGACAGGCTGGTATGCAGTTCATCCGATTCCGGTTCCCATCCAGCCGTGTGCATAGCGCTGAGCGCGGCATTGGCCTGGTCCGCGGTCGATGCTCCCGCCAACTTTCCGGCCGCAACCAGTGAAGTACAGCGGTTGATAGTCTGTGCCGGCAATGCTGGCAGCGTCGAAGAGAGGGAAACCCGCGGTGCATTCGCCAGCCCCGGCACCTGCGCCGCACACAACTGGAACAGGTTCGCCGTCGTCGTGTAGTCATAAAGATGCTTGCCGGACGCCGCCACCTGCGTACCGCCGCGCCGCACGGTAATGACCGGGCTTGGCGGCATTTCCACGTTTGGCTCGCCCACGGCCACGCCGTCGATCAGTCCGTCGGTGTCCTGCTCGGCCGCTGCCACTGCCGCCCCGCCACCATTCGAGATGGCCGACGCGATGACCAGCACGTTGTTCTTCGTAAAGGTGGCCTGCCGCACGCCGTCCGAGCCCATCGTGCCAAAGCGGTCATTGATGGCGAACAGGGCAAACTGGATGGCCTGCAGCGTGTTCTTGCCCCAGTCGGCTTCGGGGTTCTGCTGCGAATGGGCGTGCTTGAACGCCAGTCGGTGGGGGTTGGCCGTGGTGAAATCCGCCAGCGACTGCGCGCCCGGCTGGGCCGCAAACTGGGCCGCCTTGCCCGCGCCGCGCCGGTCGGCGCGCGTGCCGTCGATCAGCGGCACGGTGTCGGTATCCAGGTCGTGCGGTGCCGCGCCCGTGCCCTTGTCGGTATAAGCCACCGCACAGCCGCGCTTCAGACCCCACTCGCCGACCGCGATGCCACCGTACACCCCGCGTGAGCCGGACGACGTCGCGGAAATGACGCATGGGTTACTTTTATCGAACGAATCCGGCACTTGCACCAGCATCGTTACGTTTTTCGTGCCAGTACCGTCATCGGCAAAGGCCAGGTATTCGGTGCCCGGCACCTTGCCCTGGCTGGTTGTGACATTGCCTTGGGCGTCGACGTTCGGCCCATACAGCGAGCCGTAGCCGCCGGCCGCCTGCACGTCCACGATGGCGCGGTAGTTGACAAAGATGGCATTGCGGCGCAATTCCGCGGCCGTGGGCGCCGTGGGATCGGCAAATGCCGGGGCTGCAGCGGCCGCCAGCCCGTCCTTGCCCAGCCCTGCCGTCAGCAGATCGTCCGACGTGCCGTCGTAGGATTTGATCGAAATCGTCCCGACAATGAACGTCGGCCGATTGTTTGGATTCTGCGTAGTGCTGCCCCCGCCACCTGGCGTACTGGACGAGTCCCCGCCTCCACAGGCCGAGATCAACAGGGTGGCAGCGGCCGCGGCGACGGCGGTTTGCTGGAACCGGCGCCGCAGTTGCGGGCTTGCGGACGAGGCATGGCGATGCTGCATGGGGATGTCTCCTTGTTATGAACGGAACGGTAAGCCGCGATAAGACAAGGACTGCTTGGGGCGAAAACTGATGGCCACCGACGGATCGCCGGATTCTTGAAGGCCACGGCGGGCCGGCAAGCGACCGTAGCTGCACTTTCTAATGATGGTGAAAGCAGACAGGCAAACCACGCGAGGTGCGTTGCACACCTCAATGCCCATGCGGGGAATAGTAGCCGGTCCCGGACGGACCGGCAGCAGCAAAAGTATCGGGAATGTTACCTATGCCCCAGAACGGGGGATTCGTGCGGGAACCCCCGCCCGGTCCGACGGCTCATGACAGCGTGCGGTACGTCCAGATGCCCAGCGCGGTCAGCAGCAGCGAACCGCCCAGGTGGGTGGCCAGGTGCGCCAGCGCCCAGCGATAGTCGCCAGCCAGCAGATTGCCGATCACCTCGCTGGAAAACGTCGAAAACGTGGTCAGGCCGCCGAGGAAGCCGGTGACGGCGAGCAGGCGCCATTCCGGCGGCAGCGACGGATGGGTGTCGAAGAACGCCACGGCCAGGCCAATCAGGTAGCCACCGACCAGGTTCGAAGCCAGCGTGCCATACGGCAGCGCCGGATTGATGGCATTCCACATCACGGAAAACCCCCAGCGCAGCCATGCCCCCACCGCGGCGCCCACGCCGACCGCCACAAACCCCATCGGACCCATCGATTCGACCTTTCGTCCGTTCGAATGCTTTCGAACTTATTTGTTGTTGTCCTGCGCGCCCGCCGCGTCGGCGTTGAACGATTCGATACCCCAGCGGCGCAATGCCGCATCGTCCGACACCCGTGCGTCGACCCAGCGCGCGCCCTCCGGCGTGTCTTCCTTCTTCCAAAACGGCGCCTCGGATTTCAGGTAATCCATGATGAACTCGCACGCGGCAAAGGCGTTACCGCGATGCGCGGACGCCACCGCGACCAGCACGATCTGGTCCAGCGGCTGCAACAGCCCCACCCGGTGCACGATCGTCACGCCCAGCAGCGCCCATCGCTGGCACGCGGCGGCCTCGATCCGGGCCAGCGCCTTCTCGGTCATGCCCGGGTAGTGCTCCAGTTCCATCGTGCTGACGCGGGTGCCATCGCTGACATCGCGCACCGTGCCGACAAAGCTGGCCACGGCACCCACGCCCGGGTTGCAGGCGCGCAGCGCGGCCACTTCGGCACCGAGATCGAAATCTTCGTGTTGCACCCGGACCGTCATCTCAGCCTCCGGTCACGGGCGGGAAGAACGCCACCTCGCAGCCATCGGCCAGCGGGGTGTCGGCGCGGGCCACGGCATGGTCCACCGCCATGCGCAGCGCGCGGCCTTCGGCCAGCGTCTCGGCCCAGGCACCGCCGCGCGCGCGCAGCCAGCCGCGCAGATCGCCGACGGTACGGACGTCGGCGGGCACCTCGGCGCGTTCGGCGGCCTGGCCTACCTGCTCGCGCACACTGGCGAAATAACGAAGTTCAACTTGCATCGCATGAAACCTAGGCCAGCAGGCTGGCAAACGGGATGAACTGCACGGTGTCGCCGCGCGCAATGGACTGGTTGGGCGGATTGTCGATCAGGCCGTCGCCCCAGACCGTGGACGTCAGCACGCCCGAACTCTGGTTCGGGAACAGATCGAGCCCGCCCGCATCGTTCAGGCGCGCGCGCAGGAATTCGTTGCGGCGGTCGCCTTTCGGCAGATCGAAGTCGGCGCGCATGGCAATGCGGCGCGGCGTCACGTCCGCGACGCCCTGCAGGCGCAGCAGGAATGGCCGCACGAACAGCAGGAACGTGACGAAGCTCGACACCGGATTGCCGGGCAGGCCGATAAAGAAGGTCGGCTGGTCGGTGCCGTTGGCCACCTGGCCGAACGCCAGCGGCTTGCCGGGCTTGATCGCGATCTGCCAGAGATCCAGGCGCCCTTCCGCCGTCACGGCCGGACGGATATGGTCCTCCTCGCCCACCGACACCCCGCCCGACGTGATGATCAGGTCGTTGCCTTCGGCCGCGCGCCGCAGCGTGTCGCGCGTGGCGGCCAGGGTATCGGGCACGATGCCGAAGTCGGCGATCTCGCAGCCCAGGTTTTCCAGCAGGCCGCGCAAGGTGAACCGGTTGGAGTTGTAGATGGCGCCCGGCTTGAGCGGCTCGCCCGGCATCGCCAGTTCGTCGCCGGTAAAGAACACGGCCACGCGCACGCGGCGGATCACATCGAGCCGCGCCTGACCGACCGAGGCAGCCAGCCCCAGCGCCTGCGGCGACAGCCGTGCGCCCACGGGCAGGATCTGGCTGCCGGCCTCGATGTCCTCGCCCGCGCGGCGGATCCACTCGCCCGACGCCGGCACATGGTTCACGATCACCGCATCGCCGTCGGCCTGGCATTGCTCCTGCATGACCACGGCATCGGCGCCCGGCGGAATCAGGCCGCCGGTGAAAATGCGCGCGGCCGTGCCCGGCGCCAGTTCGGACCCGACATGACCGGCCGGAATGCGCTGCGACACCGGCAGGCGCGTGCCTTCGGCCGGCACGTCGGCCGCCCGCATCGCGTAGCCGTCCATCGACGTGTTGTCGGCGGGCGGCACACGCAGCGGACTGGTCACGGGCGCCGCCAGCACGCGGCCGTTGGCATCGAGCGTATCGACGGTTTGCGTTTCGGTGATGGGACGAACGCCGGCCATCAGGGCTTCCAGCGCCTGGGCCATCGTCAGCATCGGGGGGCGCGCTGCGGGTTGGGTCATGGGGGTCTTGGGGATCTGGGTTGGCCCCAGAAAGCAAAACAGCCCCCGGGGGTAACGTCCGGGGGCCGTGGCAGCGGGGCCCGGCAAACCCGATTGTAGCGAGTTGGCGCCGGAACCACAGGGGTCTGTGGCAATACCCTTTATTACAGCCCCGTGTGCTGCACGATATACGCCTTGACGGTGTCCGCGTCGGCCGGCATGACCTCGAACCGCTGCGGCAACGACTCGATGCCGTCGAACGCGGCCGGACGCTCGGGCTCGTGGCCCAGCGCCTCGCGGATCGTGTCGGCAAACTTGGCCGGCAGCGCGGTTTCCAGCACCACCATCGGCACGCCGGCCGACAGGTGCTCGCGCGCCACCTTCACGCCATCGGCGGTATGGGTGTCGATCGTCACGTCGTAACGCTGCTTGACGTCGCGGATGGTGGCCAGCCGGTCATCGTGCGTGCTGCGGCCCGAGACGAAGCCGAACTGGCGGATGCGGTCGAATTCCGGCGTGCCGGACAGGTCGAAGCCGCCCTTGGCGTCCACGTCGCGGAACAGCGCGGCCAGCTTGCCGGCGTCCTGGCCCAGCAGGTCGAAGATGAAGCGTTCGAAATTCGACGCCTTCGAGATGTCCATGCTCGGGCTCGACGTGTGGTACGTCTGCGCCGACGTGCGCACGCGGTACGTGCCGGTGCGGAAGAACTCGTCCAGCACGTCGTTTTCGTTGGTGGCCACCACCAGCCTGTCGATCGGCAGGCCCATCATGCGTGCGATATGGCCGGCGCAGACGTTGCCGAAGTTGCCCGACGGCACGCAGAACGACACCTTCTGGCCCGGGCCATCGGTGGCCAGCAGCCAGCCCTTGAAGTAGTACACCACCTGGGCCACCACACGCGCCCAGTTGATCGAGTTCACGGTACCGATGCACTGGCGCGCCTTGAACGCGTGGTCGTTCGACACAGCCTTGACGATGTCCTGCGCGTCGTCGAACACGCCTTCGATGGCGATATTGAAGATGTTCGGGTCCTGCAGGCTGAACATCTGCGCGGTCTGGAACGCGCTCATCTTGCGGTGCGGGCTCAGCATGAACACGCGGATGCCTTCCTTGCCGCGCATCGCGTACTCGGCCGCGCTGCCGGTGTCGCCCGACGTGGCACCCAGGATGTTGAGCTTCAGCCCGGCGCGCTTGAGCGCGTACTCGAACAGGTTGCCCAGCAGCTGCATGGCCATGTCCTTGAAGGCCAGTGTCGGGCCGTTGGACAGGCCCAGCAGTTGCAGCCTGGTGCCGCCTTCCTCGCCCAGCGTGCGCAGCGGGGTGATGTCGGCGGTGTTGTCGCCCGGGCGCGCGTTGCAGTACACCTCGGCCTTGTACGTCTTGCGCGTCAGCGCGCGCAGGTCGTCGGCCGGGATGTCATCGCAGAAGCGCGACAGCACCTCGAACGCCAGGTCGGCGTACGGCAGCTTGCGCCACGCTTCGAGTTCATCGGCGGTGACTTGGGGATACTGCTTCGGCAGGTACAGGCCGCCGTCCGGCGCCAGGCCTCCGAGCAGGATCTCGGAGAACGATTGCGGCATGTCATGGCCGCGCGTCGACTGGTATCTCATGGCAATTCGTCCAGTTTCGGCGTCTTAGTTCAGTTCTTCCATGCGCAGGCGCGTGACCGGCGACAGCACGGTCTGCAGGCCTTCGATGCTGCGGATGGCGGCATTGACGTGCTTTTCGCGCGTCAGGTGCGTCAGGATGATGATGTCGGTCTGCGGCTCGCCCTCGCGCGATTCCTTCTGCAGCATCGCGTCGATGCTGATGCCGGCTTCGGCCAGGATGCGGGTGATTTCCGCCAGCACGCCGGTCTGGTCGGCCACGCGCATGCGCAGGTAGTACGAGCTGGTGACTTCGTCGATCGGCAGCACCGGCACGCTCGACAGTTCGTCGGGCTGGAACGCCAGGTGCGGCACGCGATGGTTCGGATCGGCCGTGTGCAGGCGGGTCACGTCCACCAGGTCGGCAATCACGGCCGACGCGGTCGGCTCGGCGCCGGCGCCCTTGCCGTAATACAGCGTGGCACCCACGGCGTCGCCCTGCACCAGCACGGCGTTCATCGCGCCTTCCACATTGGCGATCAGGCGCGAGGCCGGCACCAGCGTCGGATGCACGCGCAGTTCCACGCCGTCTTCTCGGCGGCGCGTGATACCCAGCAGCTTGATGCGGTAGCCCAGCTCCTCGGCGTACTTGATGTCGATGGCGGCCAGCCGGGTGATGCCTTCCACGTGGGCGCGGTCGAACTGCACCGGCATGCCGAACGCGATGGCGCTCATCAGCGTCACCTTGTGCGCGGCGTCGATGCCTTCGATGTCGAAGGTCGGATCGGCCTCGGCATAGCCCAGCTGCTGCGCTTCCTTGAGCACGGTGTCGAAATCCAGACCCTTGTCGCGCATCTCGGACAGGATGAAGTTCGTGGTGCCGTTGATGATGCCGGCAATCCACTGGATGCGGTTGGCCGTCAGGCCTTCGCGCAGCGCCTTGATGATGGGGATGCCGCCGGCCACGGCCGCCTCGAACGCCACGATCACGCCCTTCTTGCGGGCGGCCTCGAAGATCTCGTTGCCATGCACGGCCAGCAGCGCCTTGTTGGCGGTAACCACGTGCTTGCCGTGCTCGATGGCCTTCAGCACCAGCTCGCGCGCGATGCCATAGCCGCCGATCAGCTCGACCACGATGTCGATGTCGGGGCGCGTCACCACGTCGTGGGCGTCGCTGACCACGTCCACGGTACCCCCGGTCAGTTCCCGGGCGCGTTCGGTGTTGAGGTCGGCCACCACCGCAATCTCGATGCCGCGGCCAGCACGGCGGCGAATTTCCTCCTGATTGCGCTTGAGCACGTTGAACGTGCCGCTACCGACGGTACCGATGCCGAGAAGGCCGACTTTGATGGGATTCATGGACGTCTGACTCTGGGTTGCTTGATACGAAAAGGGGGCGCCCCGGCGGCTCAGGCCGTGCCGTGACGTTTGCGATAGTTCTCAAGGAAGCGCGCCACGCGGCTGACCGCCTCGCGCAGGTCTTCCTCGTGTGGCAGGAACACGATCCGGAAATGGTCCGGCGCGTCCCAGTTGAAGCCCGTGCCCTGCACCAGCAGCACCTTCGATTCCTGCAGCAGCTCGTAGATGAATTCCTGGTCGTCCTGGATCGGATACATCGACAGGTCGAGCTTCGGGAACAGGTACAGCGCCGCCTTGGGCTTGACGCAGGTAATACCGGGGATCTGCGTGATCAGTTCGTGGGCCAGGTCGCGCTGCCGGCGCAGGCGCCCGCCTTCGGCGACCAGGTCGTTGATGCTCTGATAGCCGCCCAGCGCGGTCTGGATCGCCCACTGGCCCGGCACATTGGCGCACAGGCGCATCGACGACAGCATGTTCAGGCCTTCGATATAGTCCTGCGCCGGGCGCTTGTCACCTGACACCACCATCCAGCCGGCACGGTAGCCGCACGAGCGGTAGTTCTTCGACAGGCCGTTGAAGGTCACGGTCAGCACGTCGGTGGACAGCGAGCCGATCGACGTGTGCGCGTGGCCGTCGTACAGGACCTTGTCGTAGATTTCGTCGGCGAAGATGATCAGCCCGTGCTCACGCGCGATGGTGACGATCGATTGCAGCAGTTCGTCCGAATACAGCGCGCCGGTCGGGTTGTTCGGGTTGATGACGACGATGGCCCGCGTGTTCGGCGTGATCTTGCGGCGGATGTCGTCCAGATCGGGCATCCACTCGTTGGCCTCGTCGCACACATAGTGGACGGGCGTGCCGCCCGACAGGCTCACCGCGGCCGTCCAGAGCGGATAGTCGGGCGCCGGCACCAGCACTTCGTCGCCACTGTTGAGCAACGCGTTCATCGACATCACGATCAGCTCGGACGCGCCGTTGCCCACGTAGATGTCGTCCAGTTCCACGCCCTGGATCTTCTTTTCCTGGGTGTAGTGCATGATCGCCTTGCGGGCGGCGAAAATGCCCTTGGAATCGGAATAACCTGCCGAATTCGGCAGGTTGCGCATCATGTCCTGCTGGATTTCCTCCGGCGCATCGAACCCGAACACGGCCAGGTTGCCGATGTTCAGCTTGATGATCTTGTGCCCCTCTTCCTCCATCTGCTTGGCCTTTTCCAGCACCGGGCCGCGGATGTCATAGCAAACGTTCTGGAGCTTGTTCGATTTCTGGATGGGTTTCACGGCGGTTTCGGCGATGTCAGGGCAAGCTGCCGGTCTCGGCGGCAGCGGTCTTGGGAATCTTCTGGATTGTCCTGGACGTCTGGCGGCGCGCGTCGCTGGGCAGCAGTCGGGCGTGGCAGACCGGGAGGCAAAAGCTATAAGATATCGGATTATGACAGACTTCGGCATGGATTCTTGCATTGCAGCGAGCCTTTTGGCTCACCGCGCGCACGATCCTGCCACCAACCCGCCGCCCGCCCCTTCCGTGGCCGATCCGGCCGCCCGTCCCACCCCAGGGAGCGGCCTCCGGACACCCCGGGCGGCATGAGGCCCCCTCCTTGAAACTCCACGCCGACCAACCCCAGAACCTGAATACCGTGACCGGCTACGGCCCCGGCTATGTCGAAATCAATGCGGTGCGACACGACCAGTCGGTGCTGGTCATGCCCGAGGGTGATGTCGCGCCCTGGCCGGTGGGCCGCTTCGAAGACCTGGAACCCACCCACTTCGAGGCGCTGCTGGAAAAGAAGCCGGAAGTCGTTCTGCTGGGCACCGGCAACCGGTTGCGCTTTCCGCATCCGCGCCTGACGGCGGCGCTGGCGCGCCTGCATATCGGCGTGGACGCCATGGACCTGCAGGCTGCATGCCGCACCTACAATATCCTGATGGCCGAGGGCCGCAAGGTCGCGGCTGTGCTGCTGGTGGAGCCCGCTGCACTGGGCTGATGCGGCGCGCCCAGGCAGCGCGCGGCGGGCGCGGCCATCCATGCGCGGCTTTTTTTGCCGGGTTGCGACGCCGCCACGCTTGAAGTCCGGCCAACTGCCCCAATCTGCACCCGCCATGGCGCAGGTCCGGGCGAACACCACCAATAATCGGCCGCTGCCGTCACCGATGATGCACTGCCATCCAGGAGAGCCACCAGCATGACCGTCAGTCTCAACAAGGCCGTTCCCGACTTCCAGGCCCCCGCTACCGGCGGGGATTTCCGTCTTGCCGACCAGCGCGGCAAGACCACGGTGCTGTACTTCTACCCGAAGGACAACACGCCGGGCTGCACCACCGAGGCCATGAATTTCCGCGACCAGCATGACGCCTTCGAGGCCGCCGGCGTGACGGTCTTCGGCATTTCGCGCGACAGCCTGAAGTCGCACGAGAACTTCAAGGCCAAGCTGGAACTGCCCTTCGAGCTGATCTCCGACGCGGACGAAGCCATCTGCGGCATCTTCGATGTCATCAAGATGAAAAAGATGTATGGCAAGGAAGTGCGCGGCATCGAGCGCAGCACCTTCATCCTCGACGCCAAGGGCGTGCTCCGGCACGAAATGCGGGGCATCAAGGTGCCGAACCACGTGGACGAGGTGCTGGAAATCGTCAAGGGGATGTGAACCGGAACATCCTCGGCGAGGCAACCCGCGCGTTGCGCGGCCCGATGACAGTTGCGCAACCGCGACGAGAGTCTGACCGATTGCAAAAGCCAAAACCTTCGGGTAGATTTGGCCTCAATGCGTTCCGATCACAGTTGCCACGCTGCAGTAACGTCCCGGCCCGACAGGCACAGTCCCAGGGCTGGTAGCGGACCTGCCGCGTCGCGGGACCGCAGACAAGCCGCCACCCCTGTATTCCAGGACTGGCGGCTTTTTTGTTTGCTGGTTGGTTTCCTTCCGGGACGCGTTGCGTCCCGCCACTCCGGTTTTCCCGATTTCCGCCGTTTCCTGGTTGTACGCCCGGCTGTAAGCCAGCTTTTTCGCCCCCGTTTGCTCCCCTGAAAGGAAAGCCAAGCATGCCGCTGCCTACCATGCCCGCCAAGCCTGCCCAACTGCTGGACCCGAGCGAGTTCGCTCCGGTGACACTGCCCAAGGCCAAAGCCGCGCAGGGTAAGAAACCCGTGCCGGTCCTCGAGCGTGTGGCACTGCTCGAGACCGGCGACACCGAGGCGCCCGCCACCCGCGCACGCGCCGGCAGCACAACCCGGGCCAAGACCGCCGACGCCCCGGCGCCGGTCGCCACCCCGCCGGCATCGCCGTCCGTCAGCCTGGTCAAGCCGGCCGCCGGCCCCACGCGCCGCACGCGCAAGGCCGCGGGCCCCAGCAAGCTGTTCGTGCTCGACACCAACGTGCTGATGCACGACCCGAGCTCGCTGTTCCGCTTCGAGGAACACGACATCTATCTGCCGATGATGACGCTCGAGGAGCTGGACAACCACAAGAAGGGCATGAGCGAAGTTGCGCGCAACGCGCGCATGGTCAGCCGCACGCTGGACCAGCTCGTGGGCGGCACCGACGGCGTGCTCGACGAAGGCCTGCCGCTGGCCACACTCGGCAACCGCGACGCGGCCGGCAAGCTGTTCTTCCAGACCCGCCTGAACGACATCAAGCTGCCCGAAGGCCTGCCGCAGGGCAAGGCCGACAACCAGATCCTGGCCGTGGTCAGCGCGCTGCAGCAGCAGTATCCGGAGCGCCAGGTGGTGCTGGTGTCGAAAGACATCAACATGCGCATCAAGGCCCGCGCGCTGGGCCTGCCCGCCGAGGACTACTTCAACGACCAGGTCCTGGAAGACAAGGACCTGCTGTACTCGGGCGTGATGCAGCTGCCCAACGACTTCTGGGCCAAGCACGGCAAGGGCGTGGAAAGCTGGCAGGACCCGAAGTCCGGCACGATGTTCTATCGCCTGACCGGCCCGCTGGTGCCGTCGTTCCTGGTCAACCAGTTCGTCTATCTGGAGCCGATGGACGGCAGCCTGCCACTGTACGCCCAGGTCAAGGAGATCAACGGCAAGACTGCCCTGCTGCAGACGCTCAGGGACTACACCCACAACAAGAACAACGTGTGGAGCGTGGTGGCCCGCAACCGCGAGCAGAACTTTGCGCTGAACCTGCTGATGAGCCCCGACGTCGATTTCGTGACGCTGCTGGGCCAGGCCGGTACCGGCAAGACGTTGCTGGCGCTGGCAGCCGGCCTGGAACAGGTGCTGGACCAGAAGCTTTACAACGAGATCATCGTCACGCGCGCCACCGTGCCCGTGGGCGAGGACATCGGCTTCCTGCCGGGCACCGAGGAAGAGAAGATGCAGCCGTGGATGGGTGCCTTCGACGACAACCTCGAAGTGCTGCAGAAGAGCGACGACAGCGCCGGCGAATGGGGCCGCGCGGCCACGCAGGAACTGATCCGCTCGCGTATCAAGGTCAAGAGCATGAACTTCATGCGCGGCCGTACCTTCGTCAACAAGTTCGTGATCATCGATGAAGCGCAGAACCTGACGCCGAAGCAGATGAAGACCCTGGTTACCCGGGCGGGCCCCGGCACCAAGATCATCTGCCTGGGCAATATCGCGCAGATCGACACGCCGTACCTGACCGAAGGCTCGTCCGGCCTGACCTACGTGGTGGACCGCTTCAAGGGCTGGAGCCATAGCGGCCATGTGACGCTGGCCCGCGGCGAGCGTTCGCGCCTGGCCGACCACGCGGCGGACGTGCTGTAACGCGTCAGTCACTGCAAACCTGGCACTTCCACGGCCGGCCTGTTCCATGGCCGGCCGTGGCCGCATCGCGTAGTGTGGTGCAACCCACAGCGTCGGCGTTTGGCCGACAGCCAGCACCGCACGACCCGGCTATGATGACCGGGTGTTCATGTCGATACGGAGGCGTCGATGAACAGGCAACAGTCTTTCAGCAGATACCTGTCCACCAGTAGGACCCTGTTTTCCCATAATGCGCGCGCCGCCCGGCGCAAGCGCCTTGCCGTGGCTGCGCTGATTGGCGCCACGGTCATCGTGGCGGCCGCCCTGCAGCCGGCCAAGGCCGCGGACGCCAGCACGCCGGCAGGCAGCGCCCCGGCAGCGAGCGCCCCGGTAGGTAATGAAATGGTGATCCGCACCATGGGCCCGGTCAGCTATGTCTGCGGCGGCATTGCCGAGGACGAACGGGCCAGGCTGGCCGAACAGGAGAAGAACTTCAACATGGGTATCCTGTTCACCCGGGGTGCCAATGGCGAATACCTGGCCGATGTTGACGTAAAACTGACACGCGACGGCCAGAATGTGGCCGATTTCCGTGCGGGCGGCCCGCGCTGCCTCATACGTGCGCCAGAAGGCAGCTACAATATCGAGGCCAGTTACAAGGGTCAGCCAAAGTCCATCAAGATCAGTACCGGTACGCGTAACGCGCAGTTGCGCTGGTAGTGCTACCTGGTAGTTCCACCTGGAAGTTTTCGCTGGCACCCACCCTGTACGGTGGGGCGGACGCCTGACCCGGCAACCGAACCACAAGAAGGATGCCGCAGCGCCCGCTTTTATTGCCGCCCTTACCACGCCCGGCGCGTGTGACGATGTCCCCGGCTCCGTCATCGCGGAGTGCGTCCCGGCTCGCCCTGACTGCACTGTGTGCCAGCGCCCTGTTGCTGGCCGCCTGCGCCGGCGGCCCCCCTGCCCGCCATACGTCTTCGCTGCCCCGGACGCCGGGCAAGCCCATGATCGACCCGAGCGCCGGTCTGGAAGAAATCTCGATCCAGGCGATGTCGCTGGTCGGCACGCCCTACCGCTACGGCGGCAACACCCCCGATTCCGGATTCGACTGCAGCGGCCTGGTCCGCTACGTGGTGCAGCGCGCCGCCAGCGTCAACCTGCCGCGCACCACCGAGCAAATGGGCCAGCGCGGCGTATCACTCGACCGTAGCGACGTGGCATCGGGCGACCTGGTCTTCTTCAATACCACCGGCCGCGCCAACTCGCATGTCGGCATCTATGTCGGACAGAACCGGTTCGTGCACGCGCCGGCCACCGGCGGCACCGTCCGGCTCGAAGACATGGGCAAGGCCTACTGGGCCTCGCGCTACAACGGCGCGCGGCGCGTCGTGGCGGCCAGCAATCTTCCGATAACGCCTGCGCCGGCGCCGGCCCCTGCACCATCGATCACGCCCGCCCCGACCTCGCCCATGCCGGCGCCCGCCGCACCCTCAGCCCCACCGCCGGAAGACGACCCGATCGCGGCATTCGCGAATCAATAGTAAAAAAGCCAGGCGCAATGCCTGGCTTTTTTCATCTGCCGATACGTCCGGCAAGGCTTACAGGATCTGCTTGCCGATCCACCAGGCGATGGCCGACATGAACGCCGATGCCGGAATCGTCAGCACCCATGCCCATACGATATTGCCCGCCACGCCCCAGCGCACGGCCGACATCTTCTGCGCCGAGCCAACGCCGACGATGGCGCCGGTGATGGTATGCGTCGTCGACACCGGCACGCCCAGCGCCGAAGCGATGAACAGCGTAATCGCGCCGCCTGTTTCCGCGCAGAAGCCGCCCACGGGCTTCAGCTTGGTGATCTTCTGGCCCATGGTCCGCACGATCCGCCAGCCGCCGAACAGCGTGCCCATGCCAATGGCCACGTAGCAGCTCACGATGACCCACATCGGCGGCTCCGCGCCGCCGACGGCCACGTGGCCGCTGGCGATCAGCAGCATCCAGATAATGCCGATGGTCTTTTGCGCGTCGTTGCCGCCGTGTCCCAGGCTGTAGAGCGACGCCGAAACCAGCTGCAGCCGACGGAACCAGCGGTCCACGCGCGACGGCGGCGTCCGGAAAAACGTCCAGCCCACGATCACCATCATCAGCGAGCCCAGGATAAAGCCCAGCAGCGGCGAGATCAGGATGAAGGCCACCGTCTTCAGCAGGCCGTTGCCCACCAGCACGCCCGTGCCGCCCTTGGCCACGGCAGCGCCCACCAGGCCGCCGATCAGCGCGTGCGACGACGACGACGGAATACCGTACAGCCAGGTAATCACGTTCCAGGCTATAGCGCCGACCAGCGCGCCGAATATCACGTAGTGATCGACGATATGCACGTCAATCGTGCCCGTACCCACCGTCGCCGCCACCTTCAGGTGGAAGATGAAGATCGCCACCACGTTGCACATGGCCGCCATGGCCACGGCATGGTGCGGCTTCAGCACGCCCGTGGAGACCACCGTGGCAATCGAATTGGCCGCGTCGTGAAAGCCGTTCATGAAGTCGAACAGCAATGCCAGCGCCACCAGCAACCCGATGACCCACAAGCTCATTTGTACTGTTTGCATGCCAGTGGGAGCCTCAGGCGTTTTCCAGGACGATGCCTTCGATGATGTTCGCCACGTCCTCGCACTTGTCGGTGATGGACTCCAGCTGCTCGTAGATCGCCTTCAGCTTGATCAGACGCTTGACGTCGGTCTCGTCGCGGAACAGCTTCGACATGGCCGAGCGCATGACGCGGTCGGCTTCCGATTCGAGCTGGTCGATCTGCTGGGCCGTCTTCAGGATCGTGCTGGCGTTGCCCATGTCTTCGAGCAGTCCCACGGCGATCTTGACGGCTTCGCAGCACTGTACGCAGATCGTGGCCAGCCGGCGGGCTTCGTCGGTCAGGTGCGTGACGTCGTACAGCGAGATCGTCTCGGCCACGTCCTCCATCAGGTCCAGGATGTCATCCATGGTCGTGATGAGCTTGTGGATCTCGTCACGGTCCAGCGGCGTGATGAAGGTCTTGTGCAGCAGGTCGATCGTGTCGTGCGTGATACGGTCTGCCTTCTTTTCGGTAGCCTGCACGCGGCGGGCATGGCCTTCGGCGTTGGGCAGGTCATTGACCAACGCTTCCAGCTCGTGCGCGGCGGTAACGGCGCAATCGGCGTGCTGGTTGAAGTATTCGAAGAACTTGCCCTCGGTGGGCATGAAACGGCCGAACATGAAATGTCCTTGTGGCGTACCTCACGGCACGCTCGGTTGTGTGTTGCAAATGGGAGGCAGAGCAATCGCACGACAGCCGCCTCGTGGGCGGCTGTCATCAAAGCGCAATATTTTACAGGGTTGCACCGTCCAGCGGTGTAACCCCCAGACAATCAGGTGTCGTTGTCGAAGAACGCCGGGCCGCCGCTGAAGTTGTCGAACTTCGTGAATTGACCCAGGAACGTGAGCCTAACGGTGCCGATCGGCCCGTTACGCTGCTTGCCGATGATAATTTCGGAAGTACCCTTGTCCTGCGAGTCAGGGTTATAGACCTCGTCGCGATAGATGAACAGGATCACGTCCGCATCCTGTTCGATGGCGCCCGATTCGCGCAGGTCGGACATGACGGGGCGCTTGTTCGGACGTTGCTCCAGGCTTCGGTTCAGCTGCGACAGCGCGATGACCGGGCAGTTGAGCTCCTTGGCCAACCCCTTCAACGACCGGGAAATTTCGGAAATCTCCGTGGCCCGGTTTTCCCCGCCGCCCGATCCCGACATCAGCTGCAGGTAATCGATGATGATCAGGCCCAGCTGGCCGCACTGGCGCGCCAGCCGGCGCGAGCGGGCCCGCAATTCCATTGGATTCAGCGCAGGCGTCTCGTCGATGAACAGCTGCGCATCGTTCATGCGCTGGATCGAATGCGTCAGCCGCGGCCAGTCCTCGTCCAGCAGGCGGCCGGTACGCAGGCGGTGCTGGTCTAGGCGACCCACCGAGCCCAGCATACGCATGGCCAGCTGCACGCCTGCCATTTCCATCGAGAACACGGCCACGGGCAAGCCCTGCTCTACCGCCACATGCTCGCCAATATTCAGCGAAAACGCGGTTTTACCCATCGAGGGGCGACCGGCGACGATAATCAGGTCGCCCGGCTGCATACCGCTGGTCATGCGGTCCAGGTCGATGAAGCCGGTGGGCACGCCGGTGACGTCCGTGGTGCTGTCGCGGTGATAGAGCTCGTCGATCCGCTCCACCACCTGCGTCAGCAGCGGCTGGATCTCCTGAAAGCCCTTCTGGCCACGCGAGCCTTCTTCCGCAATCGCAAAAACCTTGGATTCGGCCTCGTCGAGCAGTTCGCGCACCTCGCGCCCCTTGGGTGCGAAAGCCGCGGAAGCGATGTCGTCGGCAACCGTCACAAGCTTGCGCAGCACCGAGCGTTCGCGAACGATTTCGGCGTAGCGACGGATATTGGCCGCGCTCGGCGTATTCTGCGCCAGCGAATTCAGATAGGCCAGCCCGCCCACTTCCTCGGCCTTGCCGGCCACCTGAAGCATTTCGAAGACCGTGATTACGTCCGCCGGCTTGGTGGCGGAGATCAGGCGGGCGATGCTCTGAAAGATCACCCGATGGTCAAACCGATAGAAATCGGCTTCGGACAGGAAGTCGGCGATGCGGTCCCAGGCGGCGTTATCCAGCAGCAACCCGCCAAGCACCGATTGTTCGGCCTCGATCGAGTGCGGAGGAACCTTGAGGTTGTCTAGTTGGGGATCTGCGGCGGGCGCGTTCATGGGAGGGAATTATAACGGCGCCGGGCGCCACGCAAAAAACAAAAAAAGGCAGGAGCGTGGCTCCTGCCTTTTTTGTGCATCCGACGCGCCGGTCCGGACCGGCCCATCGTGGACGCGTACAGCTTAGACGTGCTCGCCCAGCACCGAAACGGTGATGTCGACCAGCACGTCGGTGTGCAGCGACACGCCAACGGTGTAGTCGCCAACCATCTTCAGCGGGCCGTTCGGCAGGCGCACTTGCGACTTCTCGACCTTGAAACCTTGGCCTTCCAGGGCTTGGGCGATGTCGGCGTTGGTCACCGAACCGAACAGACGGCCGTCCACGCCCGACTTCTGCGTGATCTGGACGGTCAGACCGTTCAGCTTCTCGCCTTCGGCTTGCGAAGCAGCCAGCTTGGCGGCAGCGGCCTTTTCCAGCTCGGCGCGCTTCACTTCGAATTCGGCGATGGCGGTTTGCGTAGCACGGCGAGCGCGCTTGGTCGGGATCAGGAAGTTACGTGCGTAACCGTCCTTCACGCGAACGATGTCGCCCAGGTTGCCCAGGTTGATGACTTTTTCCAGCAGAATGACTTGCATCGTGTATTTCTCCTTGCGGTCCCGGGACTATCAGTTCTTGTGCAGGTCGGTGTACGGCATCAGCGCCAGGAAGCGGGCGCGCTTGATGGCCGTATCCAGCTGACGCTGATAGTGCGCCTTGGTACCGGTCAGACGAGCCGGCGTGATCTTGCCGTTGTCGCCGATGAAGTCCTTCAGCGTGTCCAGATCCTTGTAGTCGATCTGTTCGACGCCAGCCACGGTGAAGCGGCAGAAGCGCTTGCGCTTGAACAGCGGGTTCTGTTGCTGGAAGCGCTTCTTGTTCTTGTTGTCACGTTTGACGAATGCCATGATTCAATCCTTTTCGAATGCTTTACATCGAGTGATGTGAAAGACCAGTGTCTTGCTGTTGCGGTGCTTGCGGGCCAGAAAGCCTTCGCAGTCGAGCAGCGTGCCGAGCGGCATGCGCTCGAGCCGCTGGCCAATCGGGCCGATGCCCATGGCCACCACTGCGAATTCCACCTGCCGGGGCGTTTCCGCTTCCATCACCTCGCCGGCATGCTGCAGGATGCAGTTGACGACAGGGATGCCGGCTGGCGTATAGCGCAGCGTATCTCGCTCGGCGAGCGTGGCGGTCAGCCGAAGCTGGTTCACCGCGACACAGCAGTCCGCACTCAGGCGGCCTGGCCTTCCGTGGTCGTTTGCGCGGCCTTGCGGGCTTCTTCGCGCTGCACTTCCTTCATCATCGGCGACGGCGCGGTTTCAGCCTTCTTGGTCTGGACGATCAGGTGACGCAGCACGGCGTCATTGAACTTGAACGCGTGCTCGAGTTCAGCCAGCGTGTCCTTGCCGCATTCGATGTTCAGGCAAACGTAGTGAGCCTTGGCCAGCTTCTGGATCATGTAGGCCATCTGACGACGACCCCAGTCTTCCACGCGATGGATCTGGCCATTTTGCGACGTGACGAGCTGCTTGTAACGCTCGATCATCGCCGGCACTTGTTCGCTTTGGTCCGGATGGACGATAAATACGATTTCGTAATGACGCATTGACGCTCCTTTTGGGATGAGCCACCCGGGCGTCACGTCCGGTGCGGCAAGGTTGAATAGCCCGCGAGTATAGCCCGGAAACCCCGGGATCCGCAAGGCACGCGGTGCAGGCGGCTCAGCAGGCGGCAAAAAGCGACTGCAGGCGCCCGGCATCGACGCCGAGCGCGGGGTCGGCTGCCAGCGCCACCAGCAGCAGCACGCGCGCCTTGTAAGGATTGAGGTCGGCCGCCGACGCAAACAGGCCAGCCCCCGCCGCCGGCCGCGCCGGAATCGACACATGGCCAGCGCCAGTACGTGAACTGCGCACCACTGCCACACCAGCCGCCGCCGCATCGGCCAGCGCCGCCACCAGGGTTTCGTGCACGGAGCCATTGCCGGTGGCGGCTACGACCAGCCCCTTCACACCGGCCGACACCAGTGCATCGACGGCCACCCTGCCCGGCTGGGCATGGCTGACCACGATTTCCACCATCGGCCAGGCGGACGGCACCGGCAAACACGGCGCCTCCCGCCTGGACGGCGCACGCGTGAATCGAATATAGGCGTCCTGCACGTAGCCGATCGGACCGGCATTCGGCGAGACAAAGGCATCGACGGCGGACGTATGCGCCTTGGTCACGTCGCGCCCGGCGTGGATCTGCTGGTTCAGCACCACCAGCACACCCAGGCCCCGCGCGTCAGGATGGGCCGCGACGCGCACGGCATCGAGCAGGTTCAGCGGGCCGTCCGCCGACAGCGACGTTGCCGGGCGCATCGCCGCAGTGATGATCACCGGCACGGAAAACGGCTGCGTCAGGTGCAAAAACATCGCCGTTTCTTCAAGCGTATCGGTGCCGTGCGTGATCACGATGCCGGCCACGTCCGCTTGGCCGGACCAGTACGTCACCCGTGCCGCCAGCTGTTGCCAGAGACCAAACGTCATGTCCTTGCTGTCGACCTGCGCGACCTGCTCGGCCTCCACGCGCGCCACATCGGCCAGCGCGGGCACGGCCTGGACCAGTTGCGACACCGGCACGGTAGCCGCCTGGTACTGGGCACTGCTGGCGGGGTCGCCGGACGATCCGGCAATGGTGCCGCCGGTGGCGAGCACGACGACACGGGGCAACGATGACGAAGAAGCTGACATGAAAATAGGCTGACTGAGGTTCTGTCCGGGCGGGCGCGGCCCGGGATCTGGCCGACGATTGTAACTGCCACCCCGCCCCGGCGCCCCCTTGGCAAACCCGCGAAGCCACCGGTGCCGCCCCGCGCCCATGTAGAGCCCACTGCGCAAATTGTGCTTGCACTTCACACGATACTGTATAAAATCACAGCATACTGTTTAAACATACAGTGCTTCGGCACGAGAGACCGGCGAACCATGGCGACCCTGACACCCCGGCAGCAGCAGATTTTCGATCTGATCCGCGACACGATCCGCAACACGGGCTTCCCGCCCACGCGCGCAGAGATCGCCGCCGAGTTTGGTTTTTCCTCGCCCAATTCGGCCGAGGAACATCTGCGGGCGCTGGCACGCAAGGGCGTCATCGAACTGACGCCCGGCGCATCGCGCGGCATCCGGCTCAAGGTGGCACGCAGCGATTCGGAACGTTCCGACCAGTTTTCGCTGCCAATGGCAGGCGTGCTGCAGTTGACGCTGCCGCTGGTCGGTCGCGTCGCTGCGGGCAGCCCGATCCTTGCCGCAGAGCATATCGACCGTCAGTACCAGGTGGATGCATCGGTCTTCGACGAGCGTCCGGACTACCTGCTGCGCGTACGCGGCCTGAGCATGCGCGACGCCGGCATTCTGGATGGCGACCTGCTGGCCGTGAAAAAAGCCAGCGAGGCAGCCAACGGCAAGATCGTCGTGGCCCGCCTGGGCGAGGACGTCACGGTCAAGCGCCTGAAGAAACGCGGCGACACGATCGAACTGATCGCAGAAAACCCGGATTTCCAGAACATCGTGCTCCATTCGGGTCGCGACGAGTTCTCCCTTGAAGGTATCGCTGTCGGCCTGATCCGATCATCAGGCTTCTAGCGTGATCGGAGGCGCCTGACAGCGACTCCGGCTCCCGAGACTTAGGCAGCACGGCCGTCTGCCCTGGTCACCCGCTTTGCTTTGCCCATGCCGCCCCGTCCTTGCTGGACGACGGGCGCGGACCACTGCTGTCGCAAATTACGAGGTGTTGCCATGCTGCAATCGAATCCCATCGCTTCCCGCCGCCCGGTCAAGCCGGTCCCGTTCCGGCAAATCAAGGGCGTCCGCGTCTACCAGGGCGCGCAACGTCGCACGATGGTCGGCAACATGGCAGCCATCTGCCGCATGCTGGAACTGGCAGAACCGACCACGAAACTGCTCGACTGAAATCTGGCCGCCTGCCACGCGGGTTAGCGCGCAACCGCTTCGCGACTGCGAGAAATCGCTTTGGCAAGAGTGGCGTTGCGGCCTCAGCACGTGGAAGAAAGGCGTTATTTCACTAAAAGCCTGATTAACTCACTGGCGCGCAACGGCATCACTGCGCATTCGCGTCATGCGCAGAACCGGACCTTGTCGACCCCGCCAGCGTCCGGTTTTTTTTTACCCATCGACGGGCTTCGTCTTGGCGTATGCGATCGCAACCATGATGCGGTCAGGTCGGTGGCACCAGGCGGAAGGAATGATGGGATCGGATGCGCGCAAAGCAAAACAGCCGCTTGAGTAAGCGGCTGTTTCGTAAGGGAATTCTTGGGGTGGCTGATGGGACTCGAACCCACGACGACAGGAATCACAATCCTGGACTCTACCAACTGAGCTACAGCCACCGTAGAGATTTTTCGCTGACCGTTGTGTCGATCAGCGAAGAACAAGACTATACAAGCATTCTCGGCAGATGGCTAGTATCCCGCACAAAAAAATTTCGGATTCGCTGTCTGATGGCTTCCGGACTTCATCGGGGGCCCACCCACTTGGCTTCCAGCAGCACTGCTTCCTTGATCGCGGCGATGGTCTCTGCCTCGCTCGGAAAAAGTCCAAGCAAGCGCTTCGACTTGCCATTCAGGACATCGCGCTGCAACGCCTTGCCGGCGTCGATTGATGTGCCTGGGTGCCAGCAATAGCGCGCCGTCCATTTGCCGTCCTGCAGTTGCTCGGCTACCCAGATCACCCGGTAGTCCTCGAAGACTTCACCGAATGGTTCTTCCGCTTCCATTTCGTTTCCTCAGGGCTCGCTTCCGATTCACTGGCTTCGACATTCCCCGTCACACCGCTCGAACCGGCCAGCCCAACTGCTTTTCCCCCACTTGGCGCCGCATCCGTGAAGATACGACTCCCACGCCATGCCGGCTAATGTCGCGGCATTTTTCAGCGCATCGTAACATGACCTACGCGCCGCTCGACAGGGCATGTCTTAACAATACGCAAGTGGAACCATCAGTCTGCCTTTAACAGCGGGGGTCTTGCCCCACCACGGCAGGGTTCTGTCGCAAATAATGCTGTTGGATACTCTTCCCCGAGGGACATTGACCCCCTCGACATTCCCGACAGGCGATCACTCCCGACGAGCATCGCCTGCTTTTTTTTCGGTGTTCCGGTACGGCCGCGGTTTTATGCCCGATTCGTGCATGGCATGACCCACGAAAAAAAAGAGCCCGCTCGCAAGCGGACTCTTAAATTAGCGATCTCAATGCCCTGAAGGCACATTCAATGTAGACCCCGAACCCACGGCACACCATCCGGGCAAACCCACGGTTGCTGTGGTAACAACGAGACGGGGCAGAAAAAAAGCCCGCACACGGCGGGCTCAAAAATCAGTTGAAGAAAGCCCTGTATTCGAGGGCAGGCACAGTGTAAGAACATGCCACAGGACTGGCGAATTAGGGGAATCCCTTTGCCCACGCGGGTTTCCAGTCACCTCAACCGCCGCAAACGCCCTTGGGGCATACATTTGCGGCATCTGCATAGCACGGTCGTTCGAATTTAGAGTTTTTCTTCCAGTCCGGCCCGCATACGATCTTCACGTTCGTGAGTCGCTCAGGCCGCCTCGAGGAGGTCTGGACGCAGATGCGAACGCGCTTCTTCGAACAGCGCGTCCACATCGGCCCGGGTGCGGGCAGCGTTCATGCGCCGCGCATCCGACAGCACCCGGCGCCAGCCGCGTCCGCCATAGACCCCGCGGTGGAGGCCCAGCATATGCCGGGTGGCAGCGCCCATATAGCCGCCCCGCTCCACCAGCTGTCCGATATAGGCTTGCATGGCCATTTCGGCGTCTTCGCGCGTCGGAATCGGCGAGTCAACGCCGTAGAAACGGCTGTCCATTTCAGCGAGGATATAGGGATCGTGGTAAGCCTGACGGCCGATCATTACCCCATCCACGTGGCGCAAATGCTCTTCCATTTCGCCATAAGAGACAATCCCGCCGTTAATCAGGATTTCCAGCTGCGGAAATTCTTTCTTCAGCTGGTATGCAACTTCGTACCGCAACGGCGGAATTTCTCGATTTTCTTTCGGGCTAAGGCCTTTCAGAATGGCATTACGGGCGTGGACGATAAAGGTTTCGCAACCCGCCTCGGCAATAATGCCAACGAAGTCGCGAACAAAGTCATAGTGCTCGATCGTATCGATACCAATGCGATGCTTCACCGTCACGGGCACCGACACCACATCCCGCATCGCCTTGACGCAATCGGCAACCAGCTGGGGCTCTGCCATCAGGCACGCGCCGAACGCTCCGCGCTGCACGCGCTCCGAGGGGCACCCGCAATTGAGGTTGATTTCCTTATAGCCCCACTGCTCACCCAGCTTCGCCGCCTGCGCGAGATCGGCAGGTTCACTACCGCCCAGCTGCAGTGCCACGGGTTGCTCGGCCGCGTCGAAATCCAGGTGCCGCGCCACATCGCCATGCAGCAGCGCGCCCGTGGTGACCATCTCGGTATAAAGCCAGGTGTGCTGGCTCAGCGCGCGATGGAACGTGCGGCAGTGGCGATCAGTCCAGTCCATCATCGGGGCAACCGAGATGCGGCGCGGATTTGCAGTCATGGGTATGGCGTCGAGGGAGCGTCCGGGTTCGGTTTTGGGCCGAGGGACTGAGGAAGACCCGCAAGTATACGCGAGATGACGATCCTGAGCAGCGCCCCGGATCGCTCACATCGCGTGCGCGGCACGCGGCCAGCAAAAACGGCGCCGGAAGGCGCCGTTTCTCATGTTGGGCGGCATGCACTCAGTGCATGAAGAGCCAGATCAGGATCAGAACGAAGGCCGGTACGCCGAGCAGCCAGGCGAGAATGTAGGGCATGGTGTTTCCTCCTTGTCTATGTGTTTGAACATGGCTTCACTATAGAAAGCAGGGTTCACTGCCGGTGTCGGGTCTCCCCCGCTTCGCCTTGTAGGACGGGGCTTACCGACGTTTGAATCGGGCCGGCGTAGTCGGCGGCCGAGTGTCAGCGCGCCGCGGCGTTGCGGTCGATCCAGGCCGCGAAGGTCGTCAGGTACTTGCTCAGGAAGCCCCGGGTCGAGTCGTTGCTGATGCCGCCCTGCTCATCGAACAGCTTGTCCACGCCGCTGATATAGGCTTCGGGCTGTTGCAGCACCGGAATATTCAGGAACACCAGCGACTGGCGCAGATGATGGTTGGCGCCAAAGCCGCCGATATTGCCCGGCGACGCGCTGATCACGCCACCCGGCTTGCCGTCCCAGGCGCTTTCCCCGTACGGGCGCGATCCCACGTCGATGGCATTTTTCAGCACGCCCGGCACCGAGCGGTTGTATTCAGGGGTAACGAACAGGACGGCATCGGCCCGGCGGATACGGTCGCGGAAGGCCACCCATTCCGATGGCGGATTGGCGTCGTCGTCCTGGTTGTAGTGGGACAACTGTCGAATCTCGACGATATCGAGCTTGAGCTGCGGCGGCGCAATCGCGGCCAAGGCCTTGGCCAGTTTCAGGTTCAGGGATTCCTTGCGCAGGCTTCCCACCAGTACGGCGACATCACGAGGATTGCTCATTACGGTTCCTTTCACTGTTCACACACGGTCGAAGTGGATCACAGGCCGGCTCCGGCAGCAGGGCCAGCCCTGCCCCACACTGTACTTGACTTGCATCGCCGCCGCCGGCCACTGCGCGCAACTGCCGTGCCGATGCGAATGGCGCAGCGGGCCGAGCGACTACCCCAGCGAAGCCAGCGGATGTTCCTCGCGCCGCCACTTGCTGTCGAAGAACGCGCGCACGCGGCCCGGCGTCACTTCGTCAAGGCGGGCCGGATTCCACTTCGGCTGATGGTCCTTGTCGATGACCAGCGCGCGGATGCCCTCGATGCCGTCGCCATGACGGAACACGTCGTACATCATGTCTAGCTCCATGCGCAGTTCGTCTTCCAGCGTCATCGTGCGCGCACGGCGGATCTGTTCCAGCGTGACGCAAAGCATCAGCGGTGACCGGCTGCGCAGCGTGGCGGCGGTCTGGGCCGCCCAGTCGCCGGCCGTGTCGCTGACCGCGCTCAGAATCTCCTGCGCCGTGGCGCCGGCAAACAGCGTGTCGATCATGCCGGCATGCTGCGCCAGCGGGCTGGCGTGCGGCACGCACGCTGCCGCGTGCTGACCCGTGAAGGTGGCGATATGAGCCAGCACGGCGTCGCCGCTGTCAAACGCATGCGCCTGCAGCGATGCCGCCAGTTCCGCCATTACATTGGACGGCAGATACGCATCGGCCAGCTTCGCGTACAGGGCGTCGGCGGCGTGAATCACCGTGCCGGTCAGACCCAGGTACTCGCCGATATGGCCCGGCGTACGCGCCAGGAACCAGCCGCCGCCCACATCGGGGAACAGGCCGATATTCGTCTCCGGCATCGCCATCCTGGTACGGTCAGTGACGATGCGCAGCCGCGCGCCCTGCGAGATGCCCATGCCGCCGCCCATCACCACGCCGTCCATCAGGGCGATATAGGGCTTGCGGTAGCGGTGGATCAGATGGTTGAGCGCGTACTCCTCGACAAAGAACTGGTCGAGCATCGGGTCGTTGGCGTAGTACGCCTGATGGAACCAGCGGATATCGCCGCCGGCGCAGAACGCCTTGCCGCCCGCGCCGGCCACCACCACCGCGTGCACGGCGGCATCGGCCTCCCACTGCTGCAGTGCCTGCGTGATCGCGCGAATCATGTCGAGCGACAGCGCATTCAGGGCCTGCGGGCGGGTCAGCGTCAGATAGGCCACACCGCCCTGCACCGCCGTCGATACAAACTCCGTCATATCCGTCTCCGTTCCAGTAGGCGGCAATTTTACGCCACCTGCCTTGCCCGGATTCGATGACGACGCCGTTTCAGAATCGGCTCAGCGTCTGTCGAGCCACTGTAGCCCCGGCGATCACGCCAGCCGGAAGGCCGACATCAGCCCTGTCAGCCGTTGCGCCTGGTCTTCGAGCGACCCGGCCGCGGCGGCGGCTTCCTCCACCAGCGCCGCGTTCTGCTGCGTCATGCCGTCCATGTGCGAGACGGCCACGTTCACCTGTTCGATGCCCCGCGACTGCTCGTCCGACGCCGCGCTGATGCCGCCGACGATGTCGCTCACGCGGCGCACCGCATTGACGATGTCCTGCATGGCGCGCTCCGCGTCGTCCACCAGCGATGTGCCTTCGCGCACATTCGACACCGAGGCGCCGATCAGCGTGCGGATTTCCTTCGACGCCGCCGCGCACCGCTGCGACAGATCGCGCACGTCGCCGGCCACCACCGCGAAGCCACGGCCGTGCTCGCCGGCCCGCGCGGCTTCGACGGCCGCATTGAGCGCCAGGATATTGGTCTGGAAGGCGATCTTCTCGATCACATCGATGATGTCCACCACCTTGTTGGCGCCGGTGTCGATCTGCTGCATCGTGCTCTGCACCCGCGATACGGCCTGGCTGCCGGTCTCTGCCAGCCGGCGCGCATCCACCGCCAGTGTGCTGGCCTCGCGGGCGCTATCCGCGTTGTGGCGCACGGTGCTGGTCAACTCCTCCATGCTCGAAGCGGTCTCCTGAAGCGACGCGGCCTGCTGCTCGGTACGCTGCGACAGGTTGGCATTCCCGCTGGCGATCTGCTGGCTCGCCGCCGCAATCGAATCGGCGCCGCTGCGCACTTCGCCCACCATCTCGGCCAGGCGACCCTGCATGCGCCCCAGCATGCCGAGCATGCGGCTGGTCTCGCTTCTTGCATGCTCGTCGGCGATTGCTGCGCCATCGCGCATCGCCGAAATACTAAGATCGCCGTCCGCCATCCGCGCAAAACGGCCAATGGCGATATCCAGCGGATGGACGATCGACGCACGCAGGCGCCAGGCCACCACGGTGCTGAACGCCAGGCCGAGCACCAGGACCGCGATGGAAACGGTCAGCAGCCGGTCATAGCGATGCTGGGAATTCTCGTAGACAGCCTTGGCGCTTTCCACCTGCAGGCGCCCAAGTTCCGTATTGACGGCGGTGAACTGGATATCGAGTTTCGGAATCGTCTCCATGACCGCCTTCATCATCGCATCGCGGTTGCCTGCGTTGAGGGCGGCGATCATCGGCGCCACGCCCTCCTGGAACAGCGCGCGGCGTTTCTCTGACACATTCTCGGTGGCGCGTGTCTGCTCGTCGGTTCGCGGAATGGCCAGATACGACTGCCAGGCGGCGTCGGACAGCCGCGCGAAGTCCTGGGCCGTGGCGGCGCGGGCCTTGGCGTCGGCCGCTTCGGTGGCAAAGGCCGCCTGGTCCAGCAGCACACGCACAAGTAGTTGATTCGAGCGCGCCTCGGCCAGATACGTGGCGGCCGACAATTGCTGCTGGTAGATCTGGCGCGTGGCGTCGTTACTACGCGACATGCCGATCCAACCAACGGCACCGACAATCAACAGCAACAAGTTTGTGACAATTGTCAGAAGCCACAAACGGGTTCCAATCGTAGTGTTGCGAAACATGGGGCAGTTCTCTCCGTGACTTGAATATCGGCCACTCCTCCATGGCCGTCGCCCCAATGACGGCATTGTGAGGGCCGACTTGATTGCCTGCCGGTGATAGTCAGTCCTTCATTTTCGTGATGGATGGCAAAACGTTATGCGGGCGCCACTTGACGTGCGTATGGAGGAAATCCTCGGTGCGAATCTGGCGGAAATATGCACACTTGCGCCATGACATCTCCTACGACATCGGCCGCTCCCGCCGCCCAGGGTTTTGACCCCGGCCTGATCCTGATGGCCTTCGCGCCAGTCTTCGTGCTGACGATTGGCTGGGAGGCCTGGTACTGGTCCAAGCGCGACCGCTCGGTCTACAGTTGGCGCGACACGCTGTCGAACGCCACGCTGGCGCTGATGCACCAGGCATCGGACGCCTTCTTTCTGTGGTTGATGATCCGCACGGTCTACACGTGGTGCTACGCCCACGGCCTGCGCGCCGTGCCACAGACGTGGTGGTCGTTTGCACTGCTGTTGCTGCTGCAGGACTTTCTTTATTACTGGTTCCACCGCGCCAGCCATCGGGTGCGATGGATGTGGGCGTCGCACGTGGCCCATCACTCGTCGGAAGGCATGAACTTCTCCACGGCGTTCCGGCAAAGCCTGACCTATCCGATCTCGGGCATGTGGATGTTCTGGATTCCGCTGGCTTTTATCGGATTTTCTCCAGATTGGGTCATCCTGGCAGTGGGCCTGAACCTGGCGTTCCAGTTCTTCGTCCACACGCGGCTCGGACAACGATGGCCGATCGTTGAGAAGATGGTCAATACGCCAAGCGTGCACCGCGTACATCATGCGAAGAATCCGCAGTACATCGACCGCAACTACGCCGGGGTGCTGACGGTCTGGGATCGCATGTTCGGCACCTTCGTGCCCGAGCAGGAGGCGCCGCAATACGGCATCACGCGCCAGGTCCGTACCTATAACCCGCTGACGCTGACGTTTCACGAATGGCGCGACATGTTTGCCGATGTGTGGCGCGAGCGTGATCTGCGGTATTTGTGGAAGCCGCCGGAGTGGCGAGGACCGCGGGCTGCGGCTTCGGAGGTTGATATGCTTGCCCTCTCCCCAGGCCCCTCTCCCGCGAGCGGGAGAGGGGAGCAAACCTAAGTCGGGCGACGAAAAAAAAACCGCGCCACCAGGGCGCGGTTTTTTGCTACCAGCCGGCCAGCAGGCCGGACACCGGAAATCAGTTCGCGTCGCGCGAAGCACGCTTGCGCTCGTGCTCCTTCAGGTGACGCTTGCGCAGACGGATGCTCTTCGGCGTGATTTCCACCAGTTCGTCGTCGGCGATGAATTCCACCGCGTATTCCAGCGACATCTGGATCGGCGGCACCAGGCGCACCGCTTCGTCGGTACCCGACGCGCGCACGTTGGTCAGCTGCTTGCCCTTGATCGGGTTCACGACCAGGTCGTTGTCGCGGCTGTGGATGCCGATGATCATGCCTTCGTACAGCGCATCGCCCGGCTTCACGAACATGCGGCCGCGATCCTGCAGCTTCCACAGCGCGTAGGCCACGGCGTCGCCGTCGTCCTGCGAGATCAGCACACCGTTGTGGCGCTCGCCCAGGCCGCCTTCGCGCACCGGTGCGTAGTCGTCGAAGATGTGGCTGATCAGGCCCGTACCACGGGTCAGCGTCAGGAATTCACCCTGGAAGCCGATCAGGCCACGCGCCGGAATGCGGTATTCCAGGCGGGTACGGCCCTTGCCGTCCGACGCCATGTCGAGCAGTTCGCCCTTGCGGCGGCCCAGCTCTTCCATGACCGAACCCTGGTGGCCGTCTTCGACGTCCACGGTCAGCAGTTCGTACGGCTCGTGCTTGACGCCGCCGATGTCCTTGAACACCACGCGCGGACGCGACACGGCCAGCTCGTAGCCTTCGCGGCGCATGTTTTCCAGCAGGATGGTCAGGTGCAGTTCGCCACGGCCCGACACTTCGAAGATGGTGTCGTCGCCGGTATCGGCCACGCGCAGCGCCACGTTCGACTTCAGTTCGCGGTCCAGACGTTCGCGCAGCTGGCGGCTGGTCACGAACTTGCCTTCACGGCCGGCCAGCGGCGACGTGTTGACGCAGAAATTCATCGTCAGCGTCGGCTCGTCCACCTTCAGCATGGGCAGCGCGTCCGGGGCTTCCGGGGCGCACACCGTGCAGCCGATGCCCAGTTCCTCGATACCGTTGATCAGCACGATGTCGCCGGCTTCCGCCTCGGCCACGATTTCGCGCTCCAGGCCGCTGAACTTCAGCACCTGGTTGATACGGCCCTTGATCGGGTTGCCTTCCGGACCGAACTTGACCACCACGTCCTGCAGCGGCTTGGCGCGGCCACGCGAAATGCGGCCCACGCCGATCTTGCCGACGTAGCTCGAATAGTCCAGCGAGATGATCTGCATCTGCAGCGGGCCGTTCGGGTCGTCGTTACGCACCGGCACCTTGTCCAGCACGGTCTCGAACAGCGGCTTCATGTCGCCGTCGCGCACGTCCTCGGTCAGGCCGGCGTAGCCGTTCAGGCCCGAGGCGTAGATCACCGAGAAATCGAGTTGGTCGTCGTTGGCGCCCAGCTTGTCGAACAGGTCGAAGGTCTGGTTGATCACCCAGTCCGGGCGGGCGCCCGGGCGGTCGATCTTGTTGATCACCACGATGGGCTTCAGGCCCAGGGCCAGTGCCTTGCGCGTCACGAAACGCGTTTGCGGCATCGGGCCTTCCACGGCGTCCACCAGCAGCAGCACGCCGTCGACCATCGACAGCACGCGTTCCACTTCACCGCCGAAGTCGGCGTGGCCCGGGGTATCGACAATGTTGATGTGCGTGCCGTTGTACTCGACGGCACAGTTCTTCGCGAGGATGGTAATCCCGCGTTCCTTTTCCAGGTCGTTCGAGTCCATCACCCGTTCGGCGATTTGCTGGTTGTCGCGGAAGGTGCCTGCCTGGCGCAGGAGTTGGTCGACCAGGGTGGTCTTGCCATGATCGACGTGAGCGATGATGGCGATATTACGGATGGCGCGGGTCATTCGGCGTCCCCTGAAGGCGGAGCTATCGGAAAAAATTAACCCGACATTCTAGCATGTTGCAGCGCAGAACACTCTATTGCTGTTCAGCATAGATCAAGACGCGTCATTGCGTATTTCGCAATAACGAATTTCAGTGCTTGAACATCACTTGCGACATGCTTATATTTGCCCAGGCAAAGATTGCAGTGACAAGAGATGACGTACCCGACACCCCTATCCCCGCCCGAAGACCTGTTCGACCCGGCCGACTATGAAATCGGCAAGAGCGTCGGCTACCTGCTGGGGCGCGCCAAGAATACGCTGTCGCAGGGCGTGGAGCAGGAGGTCAGCAGCCTGGACATGACCCACGCCCAGGCCAGTTGCCTGATGATGCTGGCCAAGGGCGAGGCCACCACGGTGACTGACCTGGCCCGCAACCTGAACACCGATGCCGGATCGGTCACGCGCCTGCTGAGCCGCATGGAAAAGCGCGGCCTGATCGCGCGCACGCGCCGCGACGACGACCGCCGTGTGGTGGACCTGTCGATCACCCCGGCCGGCAACGCCATGGTCGAAAAGCTGCCGGCCGTCTTCTGCAATGTCATGCGCCGCCATTTCGAGGGCTTCACCCATGACGAGATCGAGGCGCTGCGCGGCATGTTGCTGCGGATCCTCGCCAACCACGGCGGCCCCGACCCGGCGGGCTGTCCCTTCGAGCGCAACACAGGATAGGCGGGCCGCCCACGACACCGAAGAAGAATTCCAATCGTCAGACACGCCATTCCTGAAATCGCCAGACCGCGTCACAGTTCACACCCTATGACCACCGCTCATTCTCTTTCCTGCCGTGCCAGCCGCGCGGGCCAGCTTCGCCGCACGGGCACGCTCGCGCTGACCGTGCTGGCCGCTGCCGTGCTGGCCGGTTGCGCCGCGCTGGGCAATTCGCACAGCACGCAGGCCATGACCGACGCCGGCACGCTGGCCTCGCCGCAGACCTTTGCCAGCGAACACGGCCAGTGGCCGTCGCAGGACTGGGTCGACCAGTTCCACGATCCGCAACTGCGTGCGCTGGTGGACGAAGCCATCCAGGGCAATCCGAACCTGCAGGTGGCCTTTGGCCGCCTGGAAGCCTCGCGCGCGATGGCCGATGCCACGCGTTCGGCGCTCTACCCCGGCGTGGACTTTGAAGGCAGCCTGGTGCGCCAGCGTTTCTCGGAGACCGACCTGTTTACGGGCACGCCGCTGGCCGGGTCATGGCAGAACCAGTCGCGCCTGCAGCTGGGCCTGTCGTGGGACCTCGATTTCTGGGGCAAGAACCGCGATGCGCTGGAAGCCGCGCTGTCCGATGACCGTGCGATGGAAGCCGAGACCCAGGCAGCGCGCCTAATGCTGACCACGTCGGTGGCCCGCGGCTACAACCGCCTGGCCGCGCTGTACGCGCAGCGCGACGTGGCCGAACGCGCCATCGCCCAGCGCCGCGACCTGACCGACCTGTCGCGCCAGCGCCTGGCCGCCGGCCTCGACACCCAGGTGGAAACCACCCAGGCGCGCGGCACCGTGGCCGCCGCCCAGACCGACCTGCAGCGTGTGGATGAGGAAATCGCGCTGGCGCGCAACCAGATCGCCGCGCTGCTGGGCAAGGGGCCCGACCGCGGCCTGCAGATCACGCGGCCCACGCTGCTGGCCAACGCCACGCCGCAACTGCCCGACGACCTGACCATCGGCCTGATTGGCCGCCGCCCGGACATCGTGGCCGCGCGCTGGCGCGTGGAGGCGTCGTCCAAGGACATCACCGTGGCGAAGAAGGAGTTCCTGCCCGATGTGAAGCTGACCGCCTTTGCCGGGGTGGCCTCGCTCGATCCGTCGAACCTGCTGATGAGCATGAGCCGCACGTTCGGCGTGGGGCCGTCGGTAACGCTGCCGATCTTCCAGGGCGGCCGCCTGCGCGCCAACCTGAAGGGCAAGTACGCGCAGTACGACATCGCGGCGGCCAGCTACAACCAGACGCTGGTCGACGCGCTGCGCGAGACCGCCGACACCGTGACCAGCATCCGCAGCGTGGACCAGCAGATCGAGACGCAGCGCGAGGCGCTGAACCTGGCCGAGCACGCCTACGCACTGTCCACCACGCGCTACAAGGCCGGCCTGGGCACGCAGCTGACGGTGCTCAATGCCGAAAGCAACGTATTGCAACAGCGCCGGCTGGCCACCGACCTGCAGGCACGCCGGCTCGACCTGCAGATGAGCCTGATGAAGGCGCTTGGCGGTGGCTACCAGGAAGCCGAGAGCGCCAGCCATGGCGCATCCGGCAAGCCTGCAAGCGCGGCCCCCGGCACGCAGGGTTGAGGGCACCGGCTGACGGAAACGGCCGAAACCAGACAAGACGACACATCGCAGAGATTCGAGAGATCCCATCATGAGCACCAACCAGCAAGCAGCCCCCGCGGGCGACAACAACGGCAAGCGCAAGCGCCTGCTCGTTTCCCTGACCGCCGCGGTCGTGGTGGCCGGCATCGGCTATGGCCTGTACTGGGGCCTTTACGCCCGCCATTTCGAGAACACCGACGACGCCTACGTCGCCGGCAACGTCGTGCAGGTCACGCCGCTGGTGGGCGGCACCGTGGTGTCGATTGCCGCCGACGATACGCAGCTGGTGACCGCCGGCCAGCCGCTGATCCAGCTCGATCGCGCCGACACCCAGGTGGCGATGGAGCAGGCCGAAGCCCAGCTGGCCCAGGCCGTGCGCGAGGTGCGCACGCTGTACGTCAACAATGGTTCGCTGTCCGCACAGGTGGCGCTGCGCGAAGCCGATGTGGCCAAGGCCCGCGACGACTTGCGCCGCCGCCAGGCCATTGCCGGTTCGGGCGCCGTGTCGAGCGAGGAAATCGCCCACGCCCAGACCGCGCTGAAGGCGGCCGAGTCGGCGCTGGTGGCCGCTCGCGAGCAATTGGCCTCGAACCAGGTGCTGACCGACCAGACCACTGTGGAAAAGCACCCGAACGTGCAGCGCGCCGCCGCCAACCTGCGCTCGGCCTATCTGGCGTTCGCGCGCTCGACGATGCCGGCGCCCGTGACGGGCTACGTGGCCAAGCGTTCGGTGCAGGTGGGCCAGCGCGTGGCGGCCGGCACGCCGCTGATGGCCGTGGTGCCGCTGGATCAGGTCTGGGTCGATGCCAACTTCAAGGAAGTGCAGATCACGCATATGCGGATCGGCCAGCCGGTGGAACTGGAAGCCGACGTCTATGGCTCGAAGGTCAAGTACACGGGCCATGTGGAAGGCTTTTCGGCCGGCACCGGCGCCGCGTTCTCGCTGCTGCCGGCGCAGAACGCCACCGGCAACTGGATCAAGGTGGTGCAGCGCCTGCCGGTGCGGATCGCGCTGGACGCGCAGCAACTGAAGGACCACCCGCTGCGCGTGGGCCTGTCGATGAACGTCACGGTCGACGTGCGCAAGGAAGAAGGCGCGTCGCTGGTCAGCGCCAAGTCCGCCCGGCCGCTGCAGACCGATGTGTACGACAAGGTGGCGCAGGACGCCGACGCGCTGATCGCCCGCATCATCGCGGTCAACAACGGCGGCCGCCCGCCGGCGCCGGGCGCGGCGGGTGCCGCAAGCGCGGCCAGCGCGGCTGCGGCGCGTGCGGCGGCCAAGCCCGCCCGTACCTGAATCGATCCGATCCGACCTGTTTGACTGGCTGACTGCCCATGGCAAATTCCACCACCGCGACGCCGGACAGCGGCGCGGCACCGGCCCCGAAGCCGGCGCCCGCCCGCCCCGCCGCGCATCCGCCGCTGACCGGCGGCAAGCTGATTCTGGGCACCATCGCGCTGTCGCTGGCCACGTTCATGAACGTGCTCGATTCGTCGATCGCCAACGTGTCGATCCCGGCCATCTCGGGCGACCTTGGCGTGTCGCCGAACCAGGGCACCTGGGTCATCACGTCGTTCGCGGTCGCCAACGCAATCTCGGTGCCGCTGACCGGCTGGCTGACCACGCGCTTTGGCGCGGTGCGGCTGTTCGTGCTGTCGATCCTGCTGTTCGTGATCTCGTCGTGGCTGTGTGGCGTGGCGCCGAACCTGGAAACGCTGCTGGCCGCCCGCGTGCTGCAGGGCGCCGTGGCCGGCCCGATGATTCCGCTGTCGCAGGCCCTGCTGCTGGCCAGCTATCCACCCGCCAAGAGTTCGATGGCCCTGGCGCTATGGGGCATGACCACGCTGGTGGCGCCCATCATGGGGCCGCTGCTGGGCGGATGGATCTCGGACAACATGACCTGGCCGTGGATCTTCTACATCAATGTGCCGATCGGCATCGTCACCGCCTGGGTCACGTGGTCGATCTACCGAGAGCGCGAAACGCCCACCAAGATGCTGCCGATCGACCGCATCGGCCTGGCGCTGCTGGTGATCTGGGTCGGCTCGATGCAGCTGATGCTGGACAAGGGCAAGGAACTCGACTGGTTCCATTCGGGCGTCATCGTGGCGCTGGGCGTGACCGCCGTGGTCGGCTTCCTGTTCTTCCTGGCCTGGGAGCTCTACGAGAAGCATCCGATCGTCGACATCCACCTGTTCAAGGGCCGCAACTTCGCGGCCGGCGTGGTGGCGATCTCGGTGGCCTACGGCCTGTTCTTCGGCAATCTCGTGATCCTGCCGCTGTGGCTGCAGACCATCGTCGGCTACACCGCCACCGATGCCGGCCTGGTGACCGCGCCGGTGGGTATTTTCGCCATCATCCTGTCGCCGATCATCGGCCGGGTGCTGCCGAAGATCGACGCACGCTGGGTGGCCACCACGGCGTTCATCACGTTCGGTGCGGTGAGCTTCATGCGGGCCGGCTTCACCACGGGCGTGGACACACGGGCGCTGGTGATCCCCACGCTGATCCAGGGCGCGGCCATGGCGATGTTCTTCATCCCGCTGACGTCGATCATCCTGTCGGGCCAGCCGCCCGAGAAGATTCCGGCAGCCTCGGGCCTGTCGAACTTCGTGCGGATCACGTTCGGTGCCATCGGGGCGTCGATCTCGACCACGGTCTGGGAAAACCGCTCGGCGCTGCATCATGCGCAGCTGGTCGAACAGATCACCCCGTACAACCCGACGTACCAGGCCCAGCTCGATCACCTGATGGAAATGGGCATGTCGAAGATGCAGGCCATCGGGCTGATCGAGCGGAACATCTCGCTGCAGGCATCGATGCTGGGCGCCAACGACATCTTCTGGATCTCGGGCGTGCTGTTCTTCGCGCTGATCGGCTTTGTCTGGCTGACCAGGCGCGCCAAGGGCGGCGGCGGCGCCGACGCGGCCGGGGCGCACTGACCGGCCGGCTTGCGGCATGTGACATGTGGCATGTGACATGCACCCCGAGGCATGAAAAAAGGGCATCGATGCTGGTCGATGCCCTTCTTCGTTGGGATGCTTGCCTTCGGAGCCGGTAAAACTCAGAGTTTTACGAGCCGCTCGGGCCGCAGCGCCCCTTCCTTCATCCGCGCGACGCCCAGCAGCTTGCCTTCGGCATAGACGCGCGCCAGCGTGCCCGCTTCCGGCGCCTGGCCTTCGGGCAGGTCACGGTGGGCGATACGTTGCCCCTGCAGGAAGCGTCCAGCCGACACCGCATCCAGATGGACCGGCGGGCAACGCTGCAGCAGCGCGTCTACCGGCGCCAGCAGCGTCGGCCGCACATCGTCAGGCTGTGCGTCGATCTGTTCCAGCGTCACTGCGCCTTCCAGCGTCAGGTCGCCCACGCCCGTGCGCCGCAGCCCGGTCAGATGCGCGCCGCAACCGAGCGCCTCGCCGATATCTTCGGCCAGCGTGCGAATGTACGTCCCCTTGCTGCAGGTCACGCGCATCGTAAAACGGCTATTTTCCAGATCGACTTCGAGAAGCGTGATCGCGCGGATGATCACCCGGCGTGCCGCGCGCTCCACGGTCTGCCCCGCCCTCGCATATTCGTAGAGCGGCTTGCCGTTCCGCTTCAGCGCCGAGTACATCGGCGGCACCTGTTCGATCTCGCCCGTGAAGCGCACGATTGCCGCATCGAGCGCCGCACGGTCGCACGTGACCGGACGTTTGCTGACGATATCGCCCTCTGCATCGCCGGTGGTCGTGGTCGCCCCCAGGCGCACGGCGGCTTCGTAGGTCTTGTCGGCATCGAGCAGATCCTGCGAAAACTTGGTGGCCTCGCCAAAGCACAACGGCAAGAGGCCCGTGGCCAGCGGATCGAGCGTACCGGTATGGCCGGCCTTGTTCGCGCGCAGCAGGCGCTTGGCGCGCACCAGCGCATCGTTGGACGACAGGCCCAGCGGCTTGTCGAGCAGCAGCACGCCATGCACGTCACGGCGCGGCAGCCGGGGCGGACGGTTGGCTTGGGAATCGGTCATTGCGGGGGGAAGAGGTTTGCGGCGCCGGCCCGGAAGCCGGCTCGCGAGAAAACGGCAAAAAACGCCGATGCCTTATTCGTCGTCCTTGGCGCGCGTCGAATTGGCTTCGTTGATCAGCTTCGACATCTCGATGGCATGCTCCACCGACGTATCGTGATGGAAATGCAGCGTCGGGACGGTATGGATATGCAGGCGCTTGAACAGCAGCGAATGCAGGTAGCCAGCCTTTTCCCGGAGGATGCCGGCCGCCACCTCGGGCTCGGCGCCGAGCACCGTGAAGTAGACCTTGGCGTGCGCGTAGTCGGGTGTCAGCGCCACCGACTGCAGCGTGACCAGCCCCAGGCGCGGATCGCGGAGCTCGCGCTGGATCATCTCGGCCAGTTCCTTCTGGATCTGGTCGGACAGGCGCAAATTACGGGAGGAGATATTGCCTTTCTTGGCCATGCAAAACTTTTTGCTTTACCGATGATGTGAAAACGGCAGGCCGGAGCCTGCCGTCTTTGCGTATCGCCTTACAGCGTACGCGCCACCTCGGTGATTTCGTACACCTCGAGCTGGTCGCCTTCCTGAACATCGTTGAAGTTCTTGATCGACAGACCGCACTCGAAGCCCTGCTTGACTTCCTTGACGTCGTCCTTGAACCGCTTGAGCGAGTCCAGTTCGCCGTCGTGGATCACCACGTTGTTGCGCAGCACACGGACCAGCGACGTACGCTTGACCAGGCCGTCGGTGACCATACAGCCGGCCACGGCGCCAACCTTCGGCACGCGGAAGACCTGGCGGACTTCCACCTGACCGATCGTGGTCTCGCGCTTCTCCGGCGCCAGCATGCCCGACATGGCCGCCTTGATCTCGTCCACAGCATCGTAAATGATGTTGTAGTAGCGGATGTCGATGCCATTGTGCTCGGCCAGCTTGCGCGCACCAGCGTCGGCACGCACATTGAAGCCGATGATCACCGCCTTCGAAGCCGTGGCCAGGTTGACGTCCGATTCCGAGATGCCACCCACGCCACCGTGCACGATCTGCACGCGCACTTCGGCGGTCGACAGCTTCTGCAGCGACTGCACCAGTGCTTCCTGCGAACCCTGCACGTCGGCCTTCACGATCAGCGGCAGCGTCTGGACTTCGCCTTCGGCCATCTGCTCGAGCATCGTTTCCAGCTTGGCCGCCTGCTGCTTGGCCAGCTTCACGTCGCGGAACTTGCCTTGACGGAACAGGGCGATTTCACGCGCCTTGCGCTCGTCCGGCAGCACCAGCACTTCCTCACCGGCGGCAGGCACTTCCGACAGACCCTGGATTTCCACCGGGATCGACGGGCCAGCTTCCTTGGCCGGCTTGCCGTTTTCGTCCAGCATGGCGCGCACGCGGCCATAGGCACTGCCGGCCAGCACGACATCGCCGCGCTTGAGCGTTCCGCTGCTCACCAGGATCGTCGCGATCGGGCCCTTGCCCTTGTCGAGCTGGGCTTCCACCACCAGACCCTTGGCCGGGGCGTCCACCGGGGCGCGCAGTTCCAGCACTTCGGCCTGCAGCAGCACGTTCTCGAGCAGATCCTCGATGCCCTGGCCAGTCTTGGCCGACACCGGCACGAACGGCGAATCGCCGCCGTACTCTTCCGGCACCACCTGTTCCGCCACCAGTTCCTGCTTGACGCGGTCCGGGTTGGCTTCGGGCTTGTCGACCTTGGTGATCGCCACGACGATCGGCACGCCGGCAGCCTTGGCGTGCGCAATCGCTTCCTTGGTCTGCGGCATCACGCCGTCGTCGGCCGCCACCACCAGGATGACGATGTCGGTCGCCTTGGCGCCACGGGCACGCATGGCCGTGAAGGCCTCGTGACCCGGGGTGTCCAGGAACGTGATCACGCCACGGTCGGTTTCGACGTGATACGCGCCAATGTGCTGCGTAATGCCGCCGGCTTCGCCCGCGGCAACCTTGGTGCGGCGGATGTAATCCAGCAGCGAGGTCTTGCCGTGGTCGACGTGACCCATCACGGTCACGACCGGCGGACGCGGCAGCAGCTCGGCATCGGTCTGCTCTTCGCCTTCCGTCACCAGCAGCAGGGCTTCCGGATCGTCCAGCTTGGCGGCATATGCCTTGTGGCCCATTTCTTCCACCACGATCATGGCGGTTTCCTGGTCCAGCACCTGGTTGATCGTCACCATCTGGCCGAGCTTCATCATCTGCTTGATGACCTCGGATGCCTTGACGGCCATCTTGTGGGCCAGATCGGCCACCGAGACGGTCTCGGGCACGTGCACTTCGCGCACCACCGGCTCGGTCGGCGCCTGGAAGTTGCTGCGGCCATCGTCACCGTGCTGCTTGCCGCCACGGCCACGCGGGCCGCTGCGCCAGCCGCCGGTACCGCCCGACGAATCGCCACGGGTCTTCAGGCCACCGCCCTTGCCCTTGCCACGGCTGTCGTCCTGCCAGCTGCCGCCGCCCTTGCCCTTGCCACCCTTCTTGTCAGCGGTGGCAGTGGTCGTCGTGGCGGCCGGCGCGGCGGCGGTCTTCTTCTCGTCCTTCTTGACTTCGGTGCCAGCCGGCTTCACCGGCTTGTGCAGCGTGCCGGTCTGCTCGGCCTTCTTTTCCTCGGCCTTGCGCTCCGACGGCGCCTTCAGCACGCGCGGCGGCGCATTCAGCATCTGTTGGATGGCGCGGGCCTCGGCTTCGGCGGCTTCGCGGCGACGGCGCGCGGCGGCGTCCTGCTCGGCACGTGCCTTGTCGGCAGCCGCCTTGGCGCTGTCCTGCTCGGCGCGGGCCTTGTCGGCAGCAGCCTTGGCGTCGTCGGCGTTCTTCTGCGCCTGGGCGCGTTCGGTGGCCAGACGGGCCTTGTCTTCTTCAGCCTTCTTGCGTGCGGTTTCCTCGGCGGCGTCGGAGGCTGCCTGGGCGGCAGCGGCTTCCTCGGCAGCCTTCTGGGCCAGCAGTTCAGCCTGGCGGCGCTGTTCGGCCTCCAGGGCTTCCTGCCTGGCGCGGCGGTCGGCTTCCTCGCGCTCGGCGGCCTCGCGGGCTGCCTGGGCTTCGGCTTCCTGGCGTGCCAGGGCCTCGGCCTGCTCGCGGCGCTGTTCCTCGTCGCGACGGGCCAGCTCGGCAGCCGCCTCGGCCGCCTGGGCGTCGGCACCGTCGTCGTGCGATTCGACGTCGTCGCGCTTGATCAGCACGCGCTTCTTGCGCACCTCGACCTGCACGGTGCGGGTCTTGCCGGTGGAGTCGGATTGACGGATTTCGGACGTTTCGCGCTTGGTCAACGTGATTTTCTTGCGTGCGCTGTCATCGGCCTGACCGTGCGACCGCTTCAGGTAATCCAGCAGCCGGGTCTTGTCCGATTCGGTAATGATGTCTTCAGGCGTCGCCTTGCCCACCCCAGCTGCCTGCAATTGTTCCAGCAGTGCAGCAGGGCTGCGGCTCAGTTCTGCGGCCAGTTGGGCAACTGTTGTGCTTGCCATTCAAACCCTTTCAATGCTCGGTTTCTACGTCGGGACAATTCGTGTGCGGAAAGCGCGTCCGGGTGTTGAATCCGGACGTGTCCCTCAGTTAAACCAATGTTCCCGTGCTTTCATGATCAGCGCCTTGGCTTCATCCTCGCCAACGCCGGCCATCTCGACCAGCTCGTCCACGGCCAGTTCGGCCAGGTCGTCACGCGTATGGATGTTGCCTTCGGCCAGTTTGCCGATCAGCTCGGGGGTCAGGCCGTCGAGCGAACGCAGATCCTGCGACACCTCTTCCACCTTTTCTTCCCGGGCCAGTTCCATCGTCAGCAGCGCATCGCGGGCGCGGTTGCGCAGCTCGTTGACGGTGTCTTCGTCGAAGGCCTCGATTTCCATCATTTCGCTGATGGGCACGTAGGCCACTTCTTCCAGCGTGGAGAAGCCTTCCTCGATCAGGATGTCCGCCACTTCCTCGTCCACGTCCAGCTTGGCCATGAACAGCTTGCGCACCACTTCGCTTTCCTCGGCCTGCTTCTGCGCCGATTCTTCCTGCGTCATGATGTTGATCTGCCAGCCGGTCAGCTCCGACGCCAGGCGTACGTTCTGACCGCTGCGGCCGATGGAGACGGCGAGGTTTTCCTCGTCGACCACCACATCCATGCTGTGCTTCTCTTCGTCGACCACGATCGACTGCACCTGTGCCGGCGCCAGCGCGCCGATCACGAACTGCGCCGGGTCTTCAGACCACAGTACGATGTCCACGGCCTCGCCGCCAATCTCGTTGCGCACCGCCGTGACGCGCGTGCCACGCACGCCCACGCAGGTGCCGATCGGATCGATGCGCTTGTCATGCGCCACCACGGCGATCTTGGCGCGCACGCCCGGGTCGCGGGCTGCGGCCTTGATTTCCAGCAGGCCCTGTTCCATTTCCGGCACTTCGTTCTCGAAGAGCTTGATCAGGAACTCGGGCGCGGTGCGCGACAGTTCGATCTGCGGGCCACGCGCGGCGCGGTCCACGTTCAGGATGTACGCACGCACACGGTCGCCGGTGCGCAGGTTTTCCTTCGGAATGATCTGGTCGCGGGCCAGCAACGCTTCCACGCGGCCGGATTCGACGATCAGACCCTTCTTGTCGGCGCGCTTGACCGTGCCGGTCATGATCTTTTCGCCGCGATCCAGGTAGTCGTTCAGGATCTGTTCGCGCTCGGCGTCGCGGATACGCTGCAGGATCACCTGCTTGGCGGCCTGGGCGCCGATACGGCCAAACTCAACCGACTCGATCTGCTCTTCGATGAAATCGTCCAGCTGGATGTCGGCGTTCTGGTCGCGGGCTTCGAACAGCAGGATCTGCTTGTCGGGTTCCTGCAGACCCTGTTCGTCGGGGACGACAAGCCAGCGGCGGAACGTTTCGTGCTCACCGGATTCACGGTCGATATGCACGCGGATATCCACGTCTTCCTCGAAACGCTTCTTGGTGGCCGAGGCCAACGCGGCCTCCAGTGCACCAAAGACCACATCCTTGTCAACGTTCTTCTCGCGCGCTAGCGCATCGACGAGCAACAGAACTTCGCGGCTCATTGCTTGTTCCCTTTTCTTTGATTTCCCTTGAAGTCGATCACAGGCACCAGACGGGCCTTGTCGACATCGGATATGGCGAATTCCAGCAGTGCAGCGCCGTCCTTGCCCTCGAATTCCAGGCCGATCTTCTCGGCCCCGGCCTCGCCTGCGGGTTCGCGCAGGATGCCGACGAAGTTCTTCTGGCCGTTGACCGGCAGGCGCAGCGTGACCCTGGCTTCCTCACCGGCGAAGCGGACAAAATCGGCCAGCTTCTTGAGCGGACGGTCCAGGCCCGGCGACGACACTTCGAGGCGCTCGTAGTCGACGTTTTCGACCATCAGCACGTGCGTGAGCTGGCGGCTGACCTTCTCGCAATCCTCAATGACGATGCCGGTTTCAGGCTGATCGATATAGACACGCAGAAGTCCGGCCGGGGCACGCTCAAGCTCAACCAACTCGTAGCCCATGCCGTTAAGGGTGGTTTCGATCAAATCTGCCAGATGCACTGTATTCCCGAGTAGTGGCTTTCAATACCTTGGCAGACACCGGACAACACAACGTTCTGAAATCGAGGTTCCGAAACGGCCTGTAAGCCCTGCCTGCCCATCATCCCCACGAAACCAGGCGCGTCATGTGACGCAATCCAGCCGCAAGCACAAACGGGCGAACCAAAAAAAAATGGGCGCAATGCCCATCATTCGCCCATCCTCGCCGAGGATGATACTTTTGAATAGACTTGGATTATACGCGGATTATGACTAAAAGGCAAAAGCCTGCTGGGATCCGCGCCGGAACGCGGCCGAACGCCGGACTTTTCCGGCATCGGCCCCCTCTGTATCAGCGTTGACCGCCCCGGCCACCGCCGCGCGGCCGGCGATTGCCGCCGCCACCACCACCGCCGCCGCCCTTGGCGGCCTTCGGCATCACATTGCCGTTGACGTCACCGCCGCCCCGGCGCTGGCGATTGCCGCCTGCGTTTCCCGCATTTCCGGCGTTGCCGCCCATGCCGCCGCGTCCGCCACGCCCGCCGCCAGCACCCTTGCCGCCCGCGGCGCCACGCATGCCGCCTGTGCCGCCCGTACCGCGCAGGGCGCCTGCGCCACCCAGGCCGCCACTGAACTTCGTCGTGTGCGACGTCAGCGGTGCCGGGCCAGACGGGATGTAGCCCATCGAGGTCTGCATCGGATCAGGCTGGCCGCGCCCGGCGTTGCCGCCGCCGCGGTTGCCGCCTGCCTTTTCAAAGCGCGGCAGGCCGTCCATGCCCGTGTGCATCGGCATGCCGGCAATGGCGGCTTCGGTACGCGCCTTGCGGCCGCCCAGCTTTGTCACGCCACCCTTGCCGCCGCTCTGCTCGGCCTTGGCCGGCGCCTTCAGACCGATGTTGGCCATCAGGTTGCGCACGTCCGTGGCTTCCAACTCCTGCCAGCGGCCGCGCTTGAGACCACGCGGCAGCAGGAACTGGCCGTAGCGGGTACGGATCAGGCGCGACACGGTCAGGCCGACGGCTTCGAACATCCGGCGCACTTCGCGGTTCCGGCCTTCGGTCAGCGCCACGTGATACCACTGGTTCACACCCTCGCCACCGCCGTCGGCGATGCGCAGGAAGTTGGCCTCGCCGTCGTCGAGCTGAATGCCATGCAACAGCGCCTGTCGATCAGCTTCCGCCAGTTCGCCCAGCGTACGTACCGCGTATTCGCGCTCCACGCCGTAGCGCGGATGCATGAAGCGGTTGGCGATATCGCCGGACGTGGTAAAGATCAGCAGGCCTTCAGTGTTGAAGTCCAGGCGGCCAACCGCCACCCACTTGCCGTTCTTGATGCGCGGCAGGCTGTCGAACACGGTCGGACGGCCTTCCGGGTCCGACTGGCTGACGATCTCGCCGGACGGCTTGTGATACAGCAGCACACGCGGCGGCTTGGTCGTCACCTTGCGATGAATCAGCTTGCCATTCACGCGGACCTGGTCGGCCGGCAGGATGCGCTGGCCGATATGCGCGGGCAGACCGTTGACGGACACCCGGCCCTGCAGGATCAGCTCTTCCATCTCGCGGCGCGAGCCCAGGCCGCCTTCGGCCAGCACCTTGTGCAGCTTCGGCGCATCGTCATCCGACGTCAGTTCGCGCACCGGCTTGGCCTTGGTGCGCGGCACAACGGTGTCTTCCTCGTCGAACTGCTCGGAGATCACGAAGCGGAACAGGTCCTCGGCACCGGCGGCAGCCTTGGCGCCACCGGTCTTGCCAGCCGGCTTCGCCGACTTGTCGCCCTGACGCTGTTCGCCACGGGCACCCTGCTTGCCGGGACCCGCCTGATTCTTGCGCTGGCCATTGCGATTGCGCTTGCCAGCCTGCTCGGCCGCCGGCTTGTTGTCGCCGTCGACCAGTGCGGCCTTGCGCTGCGGCTGCTGGCGGCGCTTGCGCTGACCTGGCTGGGCCTGCGTCTCGCCGCCGTCTGCCTGCCGCGCCTCTGGCGCACCGGCTTCGGCCGCAGGCGCCGGCTTGCGGCGACCACGGCTACGCGGCGCGGCGGGCTGGGCGGTGTCGCCTGCCTCGGCCGGCGCCGGCGCGTCGCCATCGGCGCGACCCGCGTCCCGATCCTGCGCGGCCTGGCGGCGCGAAGCCACCAGATTGCGCAAACCGCGGCGGAGCCCCTTCCGGCGCGGCGCGCCGTCGGCGTCATTTCCCGTATCGGGGGCGCCGGTGTCACCCGGCACGTCCGGCTGGCGGACGTCTTGCTCAGCGGAATCAGACAAAGTATTCACTATCGATGTTGCATGTTGTTCAGTTGGACACACGCTCGTCGTCGTCCTCGGTCGAGAACGGCGTATCGCCATTCCGGTCCGCAGGGTCGGCGGGCGCCGCTTCGGGCGCCCCGGTGTCCATGTGGAAGCCGTTGGCATGAGCCACCGGCGCGTCTTCCTGCCCGTCGTTGTCAGGCATCCGGGCGGCGCTGATATCGTCTTCGGAGGCGTCGCCGTCGGCGACTTCCTCGCTGGGGGCGGCAGGCCCCGCTTCATGCTGCTGTCCCGCCTCGACAGGCCCGGCGCCCGCATCGGGCCCGGCGGCCTCGACGGCCAAGGCGGCTGCCGGTTCGGCAAACGCTTCCTCGTCGCCGGCAGGTGGGTTAGCCGTGGCGATTTCTTCAAAATCGATGGCCTGCTGCTCCAGGAGCGCGGCTTGCGCCTGCGCCTGGGCATCCTCCAGCGGGGGCAGTTCGTCCAGCGAACGCAGGCCAAGGTCGTCCAGGAATGCCTTGGTCGTCGCGTACAGGGCGGGACGACCGGGCACGTCCCTATGGCCGATGACTTCGATCCAACTGCGATCCTCGAGTTTCTTGATCACGTCCGTGCTGACCGTCACGCCCCGGATTTCCTCGATATCGCCACGGGTGACAGGCTGGCGATACGCGATGATCGCCAGGGTCTCCATGACCGCACGCGAGTACTTGGGGGGCTTTTCCGGATTCAGCCGGTCGAGAAATTCCCGCATCTCGGGGCGGCTCTGGAACCGCCAGCCGCTGGCCAGCGCCACGAGTTCGACCCCGCGCGGCTGCCAGTCCTGCCGCAGTTCCTCGAGCAGCACCCGGATCGTGTCGGCACCGACGTCGTCGGCAAACAACCGTCGCAGATCGCCAACGCGCAGCGGCTCCTGCGCACAGATCAGCGCGGTCTCGAGGACGATCTTCGCCTCTTGGGTATTCATGTGATTGCGTGCAGCCTGTCTTTGCACCTGCCCCCGGACGAATCCCGGAGCACTGGAGATTGCAGATACAGCGAGGCCGAAGCCGCCGCCATTTCATCGCGCAGCCAGCTCGCCTGCCTAATGCAGCGCAGCCGTGCGCACCTCGTTCTTTTGCATCGAATTGCCGGGTCGATCCGGCAGGAGATCGTCCGGCGCTGGCCAGTTTCACCAGTCAACGGACCTCTTGCGTCGCGCCTTCTCCCTTCGGGGCGGACATTCGCCAGGGCCACCAGATGGCCAAGACGGCAAGAAACAAAACGGTATCGGCTCAGGCAACCCTGCCCTGACCGGCGCCATCTTCCCAACCGCAGCCGGTCTTTTAACCAGATCTTTTGAACCGGATGGACTGTTGAGACGTTCTCGGCGCACCGGAGTGACCGAAAACCCTGGGCACGCTCCCCAGATCAGGAATGCGGCCCCAGCGGCGCCCCGAGCAATGGTGCGGCGCGATACCGTGGTTCCGTCGATTGTATGGCATTCCCGGCCCCGCCCGCAACCCGCCCTTGTGCCGATTCAGAACACCACGCAAAAGCCGTGTTGGGCCAGCGTGTCAGGGAGCCAGATCGAACGGGCCACGCCGAGCACGCCGAAGCCGATCACCACCAGCCCCGACGCGACCCGCACCGCAGGTTTGCGCGAGAGTTGCCGCAGGTACCCCGACAGCCCGGAGATCACCAGCAGGTTTGGCAGCGTGCCCAGTCCGAACGCGCCCATCACCAGCGCGCCCGACACCGCGTTGCCCGCCAGCAGTGCCAGCGCCAATGCGCCATAGATCATTCCGCAAGGCACCAGCCCCCAGGCCAGACCCATCCCGTATCGGCGCAACAGCGGCGTTGCGCGACGCTCGCCGCGTAGCTGCACCGGCAGTCGGGCGGTCATGGCCCGCGCACGCTGCACCACGTGCACGGCGGCCAGCGAGGCAAGCCGCTCGATCCAGTCGGAACGCATCACGCGCCCACGCAACAGCCACATACCGGTGAGTACCAGCATCATGCTGCCCGCTGCATAAAGCCATCGCTGCAATGGCAGATACTCTTGCCGCCACGCGGTCGCACCGACAGCACCCATCACCGCACCCAGCAGCATGTATGTCGTGATGCGGCCCGCATGCATGATGCACAGCGCTGTCCACCACTGACGCGCGGTACGGTGTATGACAATTGCCACATCACGGTGCTGTTTCTGCTCCGCAGCAATAGCAATTCCTCCACACATGGCCGCGCAATGCATGCCACCGAGCAGGGCCATCAGAAAAACGCTTAAAAGCACACCAAAAGGCAACTGTTCCTCGCTTCTGCGTCACATGACGCTGTAAAATGCCTGCATCGCGCCCTCGCTGCAAGCGCATTCATAACGAGCACTTCAATTGTTGACTTCCATTCCCGTCACCGAGATGTCGCCCCGTTGCTCAACGTGTGCCATGGGCCAGCTTTGCCTGCCCGTGGGCATGTCGCAACAAGACCTGGCGAAGATGGACACGCTCGTGCAGGAACGCGTGCGTGTTCACAAGGGCGAAACGCTTTACCGCATGGGCGAACCGCTCAATGCGGTCTACGCCATTCGCTTCGGCACACTGAAGACGCACGTCACGATGGAAGACGGGCGCACACAGATCACGGGCTTCCACCTGCCCGGTGAAGTCATCGGCCTCGATGGCCTCAGCGAGATGCAGCACGCCTCCGACGCCACCGCGCTGGAAGACGCCGAAGTCTGCGTCGTACGCTACGACGACCTGCAATCGCTGTCGAGCATCCTGCCCTCGCTGCAAGGCCAGTTCCTGCGCCTGATGAGCAAGGAAATCTCGCAGGACCAGGTCATGCTGATCACGCTCGGATCGATGCGCGCCGAAGAACGTCTGGCTGCGTTTCTCGTCAACATGTCCGAGCGTCTGTCGGCACGCGGTTATTCGTCCACCGAGTTCGTGCTGCGCATGAGCCGCGAGGAAATCGGCAGCTACCTGGGCCTGAAACTCGAGACCGTCAGCCGCCTGTTCTCGCGCTTTGCCGAAGCAGGCCTGATCCAGATTCGCCAGCGACATGTGAAGCTCGTCGATATGGCAGGCATCAAGCAGGTGTACAGCCGGTCCTGCTGAAAGCCATGGCCACACGTCACGACAAAGGCCGCGCCGGAACCATCCAGCGCGGCCTTTCTGTTTGCAGCGCCTGTTCTGCATTGCTATTCGAGTTCATCGGTGTCGCTGAGCTTCACCGGCATCGTGTACAGCGTCAGCCCGCTGGACAACGCGCAAAATAGCCACGCGACCAGGAAACCAACGGTGTAAATCGCCTGCCGGGAAGCCTCTACCGGATGTCCGAAGAAGTTCAAGTCTCCGGGATCCACCACCGAGAACACCACCGCCGTGGCCGCACCGCCCATCAGAAACGCCGGCCATAGCACCCACATCAGCCAGCGCAGTCTCATGGGCGCCTCGCAGCGGGTTCAGCGCGGTCGGCACCGGCCTTCTCGACCACCAGTCCGTGGCGCGTGGCATCGGTCACCGGCACATCGGCATGGGTGTTTGCCAGCCAGATCGTGATACCGCAAGCGACCATCGCCAGCAGCGGACCACTCATCAAAATCCAGGGCCATGGCTCCCTGTACCAGGGCTTTGCGGGGTGTTGGGTCATTGCGCTCTCCTATTGGCATTCGTCCCGGCTCACCATCCGTGACAGCATCACAGATTGCGAGGCACGATGAAACTCGTGCTTTGCCGGATATCCACTTTCCGATCGGTTTCGGTCTCGGCGGTGACCGTCACCTCGATCTTGTGCGTACCCTGCTTCGCATCGTCGATCGGCACACGAATCCGGATCGGCAGCAGCCGGTTCGACGTGGGCGACAGCGATTCCGCGCCATGGTCGTACTCCACGACCATGCCCTTCAACGCGTCGCTCTGCGCCTGCACGTGAAACTTCATCGGCGCCTCTGTGGCATTGATCAGCTGCAGCCGGTACACGTTCTCGATCCAGCGCCCTTCCACTTCGCGCCCGAGCGCGCCACGATCGCGAATGATGTCGACCTTGAGCGGCGCGCGCATGGCCAGCGATGCGACAAAGCCCACCGTCAACGCGAGCCAGATCGCCGTGTAGACGATCGTGCGCGGACGCATCAGCCGCTTGCGGGCGTCCGATGCCGACAGCTTCTTGCGCATCGCGTTTTCCGATGTGTACCGGATCAACCCGCGCGGATACTCCATCTTGTCCATGACCTGGTCGCAGGCGTCGATGCACGCGCCGCAGCCAATGCACTCGTACTGCAGGCCGTCGCGGATATCGATCCCGGTCGGACACACCTGTACGCAGATGCTGCAATTCACGCAGTCGCCCAGGCCAGCCGCGTGGTGGTCCGCCTTGCGCGACCGGCTGCCGCGCGGTTCGCCACGGCCCACGTCGTAGGTCACGACGTAGGTGTCGCGGTCCACCATCACGCTCTGGAAGCGCGCGTACGGACACATGTACTTGCACACCTGCTCGCGCATGAACCCGGCGTTGCCCCACGTGGCAAACGCATAGAACAGCATCCAGAACGCCTGCCACGGGCCCAGGGTCCAGTGCAGGACCTCGCCGCCCAGTTCGCGGATCGGTGCGAAATAGCCGATGAACGTAAAGCCCGTCCACAGCGCGATCAGGATCCACAGCGCGTGCTTGGTCGCCTTGAGACGAATCTTGCGCAGACTCCACGGATCGCCGTCCAGCCGGATGCGGGCGATGCGGTCGCCCTCCACCCGGCGCTCGATCCACATGAAGATCTCGGTATAGACCGTCTGGGGGCACGCGTACCCGCAGAACAACCGTCCGGCGATGGCCGTGAACAGGAACAGTGCCAGCGCCGAGATGACCAGCAGCACCGCCAGGTAGATCACGTCCTGCGGCCACAGCACAAGGCCGAAGATGTAGAACTTGCGGGCGCCGAGATCGAACAGGACGGCCTGCCGGTCGTTCCATTGCAGCCACGGCGTGCCGTAGTACACCAGTTGCGTGAGGATGACCAGCCAGACCCGCCAGCTCGAAAAAGCCCCTGTGACCGAGCGCGGGTAGATCTTGCGCCGTACTTCGTACAGGGCCTCTTCGGTGGCGTCGGCCGCCGGTTTTGGCGGCGGTGCGGGCCGCCAGGCGGCCTCGCTTGATTCGCGTGTAGTGGGGGGAGATTCCAGGGGCGCGCTCATTGTTCAGCCCTCATGCCCCCGGTCCGGACAGCGTGGCCTCCGGACCCCGGGGGACGGTTTGTCATTGCCCTGTGGATGCGGCGTTCGCGTTGCTGTTCGACAGGCCCCAGACGTATGCCGTCAGCATGCGAATCCGTTCGGGTGTCAGGATTTCCTCATGGGCCGGCATATGGCCGTTGTGCCCCTTGAGGATGGCCTCGACGATCACGCCTTCCGAACTGCCATACAGCCACACGTTGTCGGACAGGTTGGGCGCGCCAAGCGCCTGGTTGCCCTTGCCGCTCGCGCCATGACAGGCCGCGCAGGTGGACTTGAACGTGCTTTCGCCGCGCGACGCCCGGATCGGGTCGTAGGTCAGCCCCGACAGCGACCGCACATACTGCGCCGTATCGCCGGCCAGCTTGGCATCGATCGTGCCGGCAAACGGCGGCATCACGCCGTTGCGGCCCTTCGCGATCGTCTGCTGGATCGTGTCGGGATCACCGCCATACAGCCAGTCGTTGTCGGTCAGGTTCGGGAAGCCGCGGCTGCCGCGCGCGTCCGAGCCATGGCACTGAGCGCAGTAGTTCAGAAACAGGCGCTGGCCGATTTCGCGCGCATCGGGGTCCGCCGCCACCTGCTTGACGTCCATCTTCAGGTACTTGGCATAGATCTCGTGCTGCATCTTCTCGGCCGCCTCCCGATGCGCGGCAAGTTCGCCTTGCGTCGAGAACTTCAGCACGCCGGCGTAGGTGCCGAGGCCCGGATAGAGCACCAGGTATGCCACGCTGAACACGCAGGCCAGCAGGAACATCCACATCCACCAGCGCGGCAGCGGATGGTTCAGCTCGCGCAGGTCGCCGTCCCAGACATGGCCAGTGTCGTCGGTGGTACTGATGCCCTTCGGCATCTTCCGTTGCGAAAACAGCAGCCATACGCACCAGACGATACCAATGAGCGCGATGGCCGTGATGTAGTAGCCCCAGAAATCGGAAATGAAATCGCTCATGGTTACTAGTTCCGGCTTGGATTGTTATGTTCGTCCGGCAAGGCAAACGGCAGCATCGCCGATTCCTCGTTGGCAGCCTTGCGGCCCGCCGACCACGCCCACCAGCAGATGGCCAGGAACGTCAACATCGACAGGACAGTGGCAATGGAAGTCACGATCACCATGGCATTACTCCTTGGCGGGTGCGGCCGTCTCGGCCGCAGGGGCTGCCGCGGCGGGCGCGGGGGCCGTATCCAGACGGACATTGCGACGGTTCAGGCCCAGACCCTGCAGGTACGCGACCATGGCGTCCTCTTCGGTCTTGCCCACCAGCTCTTCCGGTGCGCCAGCGATGTCGGCATCGGTATAGGGCACGCCCAGACGCTGCAGCGCGCGCATGCGGGCCTGGACCGAATCGGTCGGCAGCGGCGTCTTTTCGAGCCACGGATACGACGGCATCACCGATTCGGGCACCACGTCGCGCGGATTGCGCAGGTGGATGCGCTGCCAGTCGTCGGAATACCGGCCACCCACGCGGGCCAGGTCGGGGCCCGTACGCTTCGAACCCCACAGGAACGGGTGGTCATACACTGACTCCCCCGCCGTGGAGAAATGGCCATAACGCTCGGTTTCGGCCTGCAGCGTGCGCACCTGCTGCGAATGGCACCCCACGCAGCCTTCACGGATATAGATGTCACGCCCCATCAGCCGCAACGGCGAATACGGCGTGATGCCCGGATCAGGCTGGGTGGTGGAGTGCTGGAAAAACAGCGGCACGATCTGCACCAGACCGGCAATGCTGACCACGATGATTGTCGCGATGATCAGCCAGCCGACGTTCTTTTCCAGCGTCTCGTGCCTGAAAAATCCTTGATTCTGAGACATTCTTTGCGTCCTCGGCTCTGGTCAGTGGGCGGAAGCCGGCAGGCTGGCCGGAATCGGCGCGTCCACGGCCGGCTTGCCGGCGATGGTGCGGAACACGTTGTAGGCCATGATGAACATGCCACCCAGGAAGCACAGGCCGCCGGCCAGTCGGATCAGGTAGAACGGATACTTGGCCTTGACCGCTTCCACGAACGCGTAGGTCAGCGTGCCGTCCGGCTGCGTGGCGCGCCACATCAGGCCTTCCATCACACCGGCGATCCACATCGAGGCGATATAGAGCACCACGCCGATCGTGGCCACCCAGAAGTGCAACTCGATCAGACGCGTGCTGTACATCTGCTTTTCGCCGAACAGGCGCGGGATCAGGTAGTAGAGCGAGCCAATCGAGATCATCGCGACCCAGCCCAGCGCGCCCGAATGGACGTGGCCGATCGTCCAGTCCGTGTAGTGCGACAGCGCATTCACGGTCTTGATCGACATCATCGAGCCCTCGAACGTGGCCATGCCGTAGAACGACAGCGCCACTACCAGGAACTTGAGGATCGGGTCGGTACGCAGCTTGTGCCAGGCGCCGGACATGGTCATGATGCCGTTGATCATGCCGCCCCACGACGGCGCGAGCAGGATCAGCGAGAACACCATGCCCAGCGACTGTGCCCAGTCGGGCAGCGCGGTGTATTGCAGATGGTGCGGGCCAGCCCACATGTAGGTGAAGTTGAGCGCCCAGAAGTGGACGATCGACAGGCGATACGAATAGATCGGCCGCTCGGCCTGCTTCGGGATGAAGTAGTACATCATTCCCAGGAAGCTGGTGGTCAGGAAGAAGCCCACCGCGTTATGGCCGTACCACCACTGAATCATGGCGTCCTGCACGCCCGCATAGGCGGAATACGACTTCCACATCGACGCCGGCATCTCGATGTTGTTGACGATATGCAGGATGGCGATGGTCAGGATGTAGGCGCCGAAGAACCAGTTGGCCACGTAGATGTGCCGGGTCTTGCGCTTGACAATCGTGCCAAAAAAGACGATGGCATAGGCCACCCAGACCAGCGTGATCAGGATGTCGATCGGCCATTCGAGCTCGGCATACTCCTTCGAGCTCGTGATGCCCATCGGCAGCGTGATCGCGGCGGCGACGATGACGATCTGCCAGCCCCAGAACGTGAATGCCGCGAGCGGCCCGCAGAACAGGCGCGCCTGGCAGGTGCGCTGCACCACGTAATACGACGTGGCAAACAGTGCGCTGCCGCCAAAGGCGAAGATCACCGCATTGGTGTGCAACGGTCGCAGTCGGCCGAACGACAGCCACGGCGTATTGAAATTCAGATCCGGCCAGATCAGTTGCGCCGCAAGCAGAACGCCTACGGCCATGCCGACGATGCCCCAGACAACGGTCATGACGGCAAACTGCCGCACTACACCGTAGTTGAAGGTGTCGACGCGTGGAGACGCGGTGGTGACAGCCATTCAGACCCCCAAGCTAAGTAAGAATAAACCTATTGACTGTGTGACTTTAGAAAAACAGCGCGCTCGTCGCGTTGACTTCAATCAATCCTTACGCACCACGCACGAACTGTTTTCGCCGGGTAATGTCTGTGCACCGGTCTTGCACCAGGACGCATCGGCCGATTCGCCCTACCGGGCGTGTTCGGGCCCCTGCGGCTTGTCGTTATCGAGCAGGATCGCTTCGGCGGGCCGGTCCAGGTCGTCGTACTGACCCGCATGCAGCGCCCACCACAAGACCCCGGCGATCAATGCCACCAGCACCAGGCTCATCGGCACCAGCAGATATAGCGTTTCCATCAGGCTTTCCCTTCCCGCGCTTCCGGGGCTTCCGGCGCTTCCGGCGCTTCAGGCGCCGCCGCCTTGACGCGCAGCAGCCGCCACGCATTGGCCACCACCAGCAGCGATGACACCGACATGCCGATTCCGGCCATCCAGGCCGTGACGTGGCCCGTCGCGGCCAGCGGGATGGCCACCACGTTGTAGGCAAAGGCCCAGCCCAGGTTCTGCCGCACCACGCGGCGCGCGCGGCGGGCGGCGGCAACGGCGGTGGCGATTTCCGCCACCCCGCCGTGCGTCAGCACCGCATCGGCCCCCGCCTGCGCCAGCGGTGCGCCGCTGCCGATGGCGATCGATACCTGCGCCTGCGCCAGCACCGGGGCATCGTTGATGCCGTCGCCCACCGCCAGCACCACCGCGCCGCGCTGCTGCAGTGCAGCCACGTACTCGCGCTTGCCTTCTGGCGTCACGGCGCCCAGGGCGGTATCCATGCCGAAACGGCCGGCCCACCAGCGCACGGCCGCCGTGCCATCGCCCGACACCAGGTGGCAGCGCACGCCCAGCGAATCCAGCGCGCGCAACAATGCACGGGTCTGGCCGCGTTCGACATCGGCGAGCAGGAAGCAGGCGAGCAGGCCGGTGGCGTCGCCCAGCCACACCTGCGTGGCGCCCGGATGGCTCTCGTGCCCGCATTCATCGGCCTCTGCGCTCGATGAGAGGGCGGCCACGTACTCGCGGCGCCCCAGGCGAAGCCGGCAGCCGTCGACCGACGCTTCGAGCCCCTGCCCCGGCACATTGCGCAGTTCGCTCACGACGGGTTGACCGCTGCCCGCGTCGTCGCAGGACTCAGCGAACGCCCGTGCAATCGGATGCTCGCCACCGCGTTCCATGGCGGCCGCGACGCGTCGGCAGGCCTGCGCATCGGGCGCTCCGAACGTCTGCGTGGACACCAGCGCAAAGCGCCCTTCGGTCAGCGTGCCGGTCTTGTCGAGCACCACGTCGGTCACCCGGGCCAATGCTTCGAGCGCATGCGCGCGTGTCAGCAGCATCCCGCGCCGCGACAGCGCCGCCCCCGCGGCCGCCAGCACGGCTGGCGTGGCCAGCGACAGCGCACAAGGGCAACTGACGACCAGCACCGCCACCGTCACCAGCAACGCGCGCGACGGATCGATCCATAGCGCCCAGGCCGCCCCGGTCGCCACGGCCATGATCAGCAGCGTGCCGACGAACCAGCCGGCCACGCGGTCGGCCACTTGCGCCAGCCTGGGCTTGTCCGCCAGCGCACGGTCGAGCACGGCGACGATCTCCGCCAGGCGCGTTTGCGCGCCAATCCGCTCGATACGTATCTCCAGCGGGCTGGCGGCATTGAAGCAGCCCGCCAGCACCGCGTCGCCCGTCGCGCGCTTCACCGGACGCGCCTCGCCCGTCAGCATCGATTCATCAAGCTCGCTCGCGCCGGCCAGCACCACCCCATCGGCCGGCACGATCTCGCCGGCCTTGACGCGGATACGGTCGCCCGGCTGCAATCTGGCGACCGGGATGCGCTCGCCCGCCCCGCCGGCCTGCGCCAGCCGCTCGCAGGTGGCCGGCAACTGCCGCGCCAGCATTTCCGCGCCGCTGCGCGATGCCTGACGCACGCGCAGTTCCAGGTAGCGCGCCAGCAACAGGAACGCGACGAACATCGTCACGGAATCGAAATAGACTTCGCCCACGCCGCGCACGGTGGCCACGGCGCTGGCCAGGAACCCGGCCGCCACGCCAATCGCGACCGGCACGTCCATGCCCATGTGGCGGTGGCGCAGCGACCGCCAGGCGCCGGCAAAGATCGGCCACGCGGAATAGAGAACGACCGGAACGGTCAGCGCGAAGCTGGCCCAGCGCATCAGCTGCAGCTGGCCGGGATCGATCGTGGCCTCATGCGTGTAGAGCGGCCACGCGTACATCATCACCTGCATCATGCCGAGCATGGCCACCGCCATCCGCATCAGCAGGCTGCGGCGTTCGCGGCGGTCCCGCTGGTCGGAGCGCGACACCTCGAACGGCCAGGCCGCATAGCCGATATCGGCCAGGCTGGACAGCAGGTTGGCCACGCCTTGCGAGGCGTCGCGCCAGCGCACAATCACGCGGCGCGTCGCCACGTTGGCCACCACCGATTCCACCCCGTCGAGCTGCCCCAGATGCTGTTCGATCAGCCAGGCGCAGGCAGCACAGCGGATGTTTTCCGGAGCCAACGTCACCTCGGAACGGCCCTCTCCCGCCGGCCGCACGAACTGGCCGCGCAGTTCCGGGCTGTCGTAGGCCGCCCAGACCGGCTCGGCCTCGCGCCGCGCTTCGGCGTCGATTGGCCGCGCAAAGCGCGTGACATCGCCATAGAGATGACCGAAACCGGCCGCGTGCAGCGTCTGCGCCAGGGTCTGGCAGCCGCCACAGCAAAAGCTGCGCGATTGGCCGTCAATCTGGGCGACAAAGGGCGCGGCGGCCTTCAGCGGCTGGCCGCAGTGGAAACAATCGGTGGAGTCTGAGGCTATTGACGCAGAAGACGCCAATGCCCGCCCGGGAGAACGGGCGTCCGGATGGTCGGCAAAGGTACTGGCCGGAACGGCGGCAGATACCAGACCTGGCGCGAGGGGGGCGGTAGTTGGAGACGACATGGCGCGCTTTTATTACCCAGTGGATACTAGGTACCTTGCGCGCGCCCTACCTTGATACAAATCAAACTTGGGGAAACGACCTCAGAATCGCCCCCCAAGGTGTCCGGCAAACAACGGAGGCTTGCCGGATGCCTTGACGTGCCTGGACTTCAGGCGGTCAGGTCAGCGAAGTGTCCATCACCCGGCGTTCCGACTCCAGGTATTCCCGCGACTGCATCTCGATGATCCGCGACACGGTCCGGTGGAACTCGTTGGCCATTTGCCCTTCCGTGTACAGCTCGTCGGCCGGCACTTCGGCCGAAATCAGCAGCTTGACCTTGTGGTCGTAGAACACGTCGATCAGCCAGGTGAAGCGGCGCGCCTCCGACGACATCCGCGGCGTCATCTTCGGCACGTCCGAGAGAATCACGGTGTGGAATTGCGAGGCAATTTCCAGATAGTCGTTCTGCGAACGCGGTCCGCCGCACAGCGTGGCGAAATCGAACCAGACCACGCCGTTGGCCTTGCGCAGCGCCTTGATCTCGCGATGCTCGATATGGAGGATCGGCGATTCATCGGCAGTCCCCGCGATCGACACGAACGCGTCGCGCAGTGCGGCGCTTGCCTCGCGGCCCAGCGGCGTGTGGTACGCCTGCACCTGTTCCAGCGCCCGCTTCCGGTAATCGATGCCGGCGTCGACGTTGAGCACGTCGAGCTTCGTCTGCAGCAAGTGGATGGCCGGCAGCACGCGGTCACGATGCAGGCCGTCCGGGTACAGCAGGTCCGGGCGATAGTTCGAGGTCATCACGAACTGCACGCCGTTGTCGAACAACTGCTGCAGCAGGCGGTGCAGGATCATGGCATCCGCCACGTCGCTGACGTGAAACTCGTCGAAGCAGATCAGCCGGAAACGGCGCGCGATGCGCCTGGCCAGCTCGTCGAGCGGATCGGCACGGCCCCGCAGCTCCTCGAGCTCGCGATGCACCTCGCGCATGAATTCGTGGAAATGCAGCCGGGTCTTGCGCACCACGGGCACGCAGGAATAGAAGCTGTCCATCAGGAACGACTTGCCGCGCCCTACCCCGCCCCACAGGTACACGCCCTTGGGCACATCCGGGTGTACCAGCAGCTTCTTCAGCGCGTTGTTGCGGCGGCTCTTGTACGCCACCCACTCGTCGTAGCACTGCTGCAGCCGGGCCACGGCGCGCAATTGCGCCTCGTCGGACTGGTAGCCGCGCTGCTTGAGTTCGTGTTCGTAAAACTCGGTGACGTTCATGTCGGGGCTCGGAAATGCCGGGGTGCTTCAAGCGAAAACGGCGCGCCGCAGGAATCGCGGCGCGCCGGTGTTCACCAGGAGGTGAACGGGAATTACATGTTCAGCTGACGCTTGTCGACGGCCAGCGCGGCTTCGCGCATGACTTCCGACATCGACGGGTGCGGGTGGCAGACACGACCGATGTCTTCGCTTGCCGCCTTGAACTCCATGGCCACCACGGCTTCGGCAATCAGGTCCGACGCATTGGCTGCCACGATGTGCACGCCCAGGATCTCGTCGGTCTTGGCGTCGGCCAGCATCTTGACGAAGCCGTCGGCCGCGCCCATGCCCAGTGCACGGCCGTTGGCCATGAACGGGAACTGGCCCGACTTGTACTCGCGGCCTTCTGCCTTGAGCTGTTGCTCGGTCTTGCCGACCCACGCGATTTCCGGGAACGTGTAGATCACCCACGGCACCGTGTTGAAGTCGATGTGCGGCTTCTGGCCGACGATGCGCTCGGCCACGGCCACGCCTTCGTCTTCCGCCTTGTGGGCCAGCATCGGGCCACGCACCACGTCGCCGATTGCCCAGATGCCCGGCACCTTGGTCTGGCAGTGGTCGTCGACTTCGATGAAGCCACGCTGATCCACGCCCAGGCCAACCGCTTCCAGGCCCAGGTTGTCGGTGTTCGGCACGCGGCCGACCGATACGATCAGGCGATCGACTTCGAGCGTCTGGTCCTTGCCGTCCTTGTCGGTATAGGCAACGGTGACGTTGTCCTTGCCGGCCTTGACTTCATTGACCTTGACGCCCAGGTTGAACTTCAGGCCCTGCTTGGTCAGCAGCTTCTGGGCTTCCTTGGCCACGCCTTCGTCGGCGGCGCCCAGGAACGCGGGCAACGCTTCCAGCACGGTCACGTCGGCACCCAGGCGGCGCCAGACCGAACCGAGCTCCAGGCCGATCACGCCGGCGCCAATCACGCCCAGCTTCTTCGGCACCGTCTCAAACTTCAGCGCGCCTTCGTTGTCACTGATCAACTTGTTGTCGACGGGGATACCCGGCAGATGGCGGGCCTTCGAGCCCGTGGCGATGATGACCTGCTTGGCGGTCAGCGTTTCGCCGTTCACTTCGACCTGGAAGCCTTCGGCGGCCTTGCCTGCGAACTTGCCGTAGCCCTTGAACAGCGTGACCTTGTTCTTGCGGAACAGGAACTCGATGCCCTTGGTCATCTTGCCGACGATGTCGTCCTTGCGCTTGAGCATCTTGGCCACGTCGACCTTGACGTCACCCACGGTGATGCCGTGGTCAGCTAGGTGGTGCGAGGCGTTCTCGAACTCTTCCGAGGAAGCCAGCAGCGCCTTGGACGGGATGCAGCCCACGTTCAGGCAGGTGCCGCCCAGGCGGGCTTCGCCCTTGGGATCGTCATAGGCGTTGCCTTCCAGGCAGGCCACGTTCAGGCCCAGCTGGGCAGCACGAATGGCGGCGATGTAGCCGCCGGGGCCGGCGCCGATCACCAGCACGTCGAATTGTTTGCTCATGGGAAATATCTCTTTGGCACGTCATGCCCGCGCCAATAAGGCAGGCATCCGGCGGCATCGTGCAGATGCGCTCGCCGGGTCCCCGCACCGTGGCGCGGGGACGACGACAAACGAAAGACGGAGTGTCTGTCTGGGGACAGGACCGATTACAGGTCCAGCAGCAGGCGGGCCGGATCTTCCAGCGCTTCCTTCATGGCCACCAGACCCAGGACGGCTTCGCGGCCGTCGATGATACGGTGGTCATAGGACATGGCCAGGTAGTTCATCGGACGGATCACGATCTGACCGTCTTCCACCACGGCGCGGTCCTTGGTGGCGTGAACGCCCAGGATGGCCGATTGCGGCGGGTTGATGATCGGGGTCGACAGCATCGAACCGAACGTACCGCCGTTCGAGATCGAGAACGTACCGCCGGTCAGGTCGTCCAGCGACAGCTTGCCGTCACGGGCCTTGGCACCGAACTCGGCAATCTTCTTCTCGATATCGGCCAGGCTCATCTGGTCGGCGTTGCGCAGGATCGGCACCACCAGGCCACGCGGCGAGCCAACGGCGATACCGATGTCGAAGTAGCCGTGGTAGACGATGTCGTTGCCATCCACCGAAGCGTTGATGATCGGGTACTTCTTCAGCGCGTGGACGGCGGCCTTCACGAAGAACGACATGAAGCCCAGCTTCACGCCGTGTTCCTTCTCGAAGCGATCCTTGTACTTGTTACGCAGATCCATGACCGGCTTCATGTTCACTTCGTTGAACGTGGTCAGGATGGCGTTGGTCGATTGCGACTGCACCAGGCGCTCGGCGATACGGGCGCGCAGGCGGCTCATCGGCACGCGCTCTTCCGGGCGGTCGCCCAGCGCGGCGAAGTCGACCTGGGCCGACACTTGCGGCAGGGCCGGCTTGGCAGCGGCCGGAGCCGGTGCAGCCTTGGCGGCCGGAGCCGAACCTGCGGCCAGCACATCACCCTTGGTGATACGGCCGTCCTTGCCGGTGCCGGCCACTTGCGAGGCCGACAGGCCGCCTTCGGCCATCAGCTTGGCAGCCGACGGCATGGCGACGGCGCCAGCAGCAGCGGGCGCGGCAGCCGGGGCAGCGGCCGGAGCCGGTGCGGCGGCAGCGGGAGCCGGGGCGGCAGCGGCCGGAGCGGCGGCGCCAGCAGTGGCTGCCGTGTCGATCTTGGCGATGATTTCGTCGGCAACAACGGTGTCACCGTCGTTCTTGACGATCTGCGACAGCACGCCAGCCGACGGGGCCGGCACTTCCAGCACAACCTTGTCCGTTTCGATTTCGATCAGGATTTCGTCCTGAGCAACGGCTTCGCCCGGCTTCTTCTTCCAGTTCAGCATGGTCGCTTCGGCGACCGATTCAGACAGTTGCGGAACCTTGACGTCAACAATAGCCATGGTTTGTTAAATCCTCGATGTATGCGTGTGTGTTTCGTTTCAGGCAGGTAGTCCCGCGGCGCGCATCCCTGAGCGCCGCCGCGGGGTACCAACGAATTACTTGGTCAGAACAAAGCCCTTGAGCTTGGAGAACGCGGCTTCCAGCAGCGCCTTCTGTTGCTCGTTGTGCTTTGCGTAGTAGCCCACCGCCGGCGAAGCCGAGGCGGGACGACCGGCATAACCGAGCTTCTGGCCTTCCGTCATGTTTTCCATGATGTAGTGCTGGACGAAGAACCAGGCGCCCTGGTTCTGCGGTTCGTCCTGGCACCACACGATTTCGGTCGCGCCGGGGTATTTCTTGAGTTCCGCGGCCACGGCCTTGTGCGGGAACGGATACAGCTGCTCCAGGCGGATGATCGCCGTGTCGGTCGCCTCGCGTTCCTTGCGGGTGTTGACCAGGTCGTAGTAGACCTTGCCCGAGCACATGATCACGCGCTTGACCTTGCTGGCGTTCAGTTCCTCGTGATCGGGGATCACGGTCTCGAAATGGCCCTTGGCCAGATCGGACAGCGGCGACACGGCGTCCTTGCTGCGCAGCAGCGACTTCGGCGTCATGATCACCAGCGGCTTGCGGAACAGACGGATCATCTGGCGGCGCAGCAGGTGGAAGATCTGGGCCGGCGTGGTCGGCTGGACCACCTGCATGTTGTGGTCTGCGCAGAGCTGCAGGAAACGCTCGATACGGGCCGAGCTGTGTTCCGGACCCTGGCCTTCGTAGCCGTGCGGAAGCATCATCGTCAGGCCCGAGGCGCGGCCCCACTTCACTTCACCCGACGAGATGAACTGGTCGATCACCACCTGGGCGCCGTTGACGAAGTCGCCGAACTGGGCTTCCCAGATCACCAGCGCGTTCGGTTCGGCGGTCGAGTAGCCGTATTCGAAGCCGAGCACGGCCTCTTCCGACAGCACCGAGTCGATCACCGTGAACGGTGCCTGGTTGTCCGACACGTTCTGCAGCGGCACGTACGAACCGGCATCCCAGCGTTCGCGAGCCTGGTCGTGCAGCACGGCGTGACGGTGCGTGAAGGTACCGCGGCCGGCATCCTGGCCGGTGATACGCACCGGGTAGCCCGAAGCGACCAGCGAGGCGAAGGCCAGGTGTTCACCCATGCCCCAGTCCAGCATCTGCTCGCCCTTGCCCATGTTGGCACGGTCCTTGATGACCTTGTCCACCAGCGGGTGCAGCTTGAGCTGTTCCGGAATCGTGGTGATGCGCTCGGCCAGACGCTTCAGTTCCGTCATCGGCACGGCGGTGTCGGCGGCATCGGTCCACTTGCGGTTCAGGAACGGCATCCAGTCCACGGCGAACTTGTTCTTGAAGTTCGACAGGACAGGGTCCACCGTGTGCTTGCCAGCGTCCATGGCGGCACGGTAGCCCTTGACCAGCTCGTCGCCGAAGTCGGCAGCGGTCAGGTTCTGGGCCACCAGCTTGTCGGCGTACAGCTTGCGCGTACCCGGGTGCTGGCCGATTTTCTTGTACATCAGCGGCTGCGTCATGGCAGGGGTGTCCTGCTCGTTGTGACCCAGCTTGCGGAAGCAGATGATGTCAACCACGACGTCCTTGTTGAATTCCATGCGGAAGTCAACGGCCAGCTGCATGGCGTACACCACGGCTTCGGGATCGTCGCCGTTCACGTGCAGCACCGGGGCCTCGATCATCTTGACCACGTCCGTGCAATACAGCGTCGAACGCGCATCGCGGGGGTCAGACGTCGTGAAGCCGATCTGGTTGTTGATGACGATGTGCATCGTGCCGCCCGTGCCGTAGCCGCGGGTCTGCGCGAGGTTCAGCGTTTCCATCACCACGCCCTGGCCGGCAAAGGCGGCGTCGCCGTGCACCTGCACCGGCAGCACTTCCTTGTGGCCGGCGTCGCCACGGCGTTCCTGGCGGGCCTTGGACGAGCCTTCCACCACCGGGTTGACGATTTCCAGGTGCGACGGGTTGAACGCGAGCGACAGGTGAACCGGGCCGCCTTCGGTCGAGACATCGCTCGAGAAGCCCTTGTGGTACTTCACGTCACCGGCCGGCAGGTCGTCGACGTGCTTGCCTTCGAATTCGGCGAACAGGTCGGCCGGCATCTTGCCCAGCGTATTGACCAGCACGTTCAGACGGCCGCGGTGGGCCATGCCGATCACGATTTCCTGCACGCCCTTGGTACCGGCGTGCTGGATCAGTTCGTCCATGGCGGCGATGAAGCTCTCGCCACCTTCCAGCGAGAAACGCTTCTGGCCGACGTACTTGGTGTGGAGGAATCGCTCCAGGCCTTCGGCCGCGGTCAGGCGGTCAAGGATGTGCTTCTTCTTCTCCAGCGTGAACACGGGCTTGGAACGCGTGGTTTCCAGGCGCTCCTGCCACCAGCGCTTCTGCGCCTGGTCGCTCACGTACATGAACTCGGCGCCGATGGTGCCGCAGTAGGTCTCACGGAGGTTGTTGAGCAGCTCGCGCAGGCTCATCGACTCCTTGCCGAAATACGTGTTGCTGGCATTGAAGACGATGTCGAGGTCGGCCTCGGAAAAACCGTAGAACGCCGGATCCAGGTCAGGCAGGGGCGGACGCTCCTGGCGCTTGAGCGGATCGAGGTCGGCCCAGTGCGAACCGATGTTGCGGTAGGCGGCGATCAGCTGCGTGGCAGCGACGCGCTTGCGACCCATGTCGGAGTCGGCCGAGGCAACGATGGTCTTGATGGGGCCCGCCTTGGCGCGCTCGGCAAACGAGGCGACGATCGGTGCGTGGGGGATATCGCGGGCGTTGGAACCATCCACAGCCGGGACATTCTGCATCGCGTCGAAATACGCGCGCCAGTTGTCGGGAACCGAGCTGGGATTCTGGAGATAGGCCTCGTACAGCTCTTCCACATAGGGGGCGTTGCCGCCGAAGAGGTACGAATTGCTTTGATACTGCTGCATCATGGGGCGCTCACTATTCTCCGGGTATGCCGGAGTTAAGCGGGTTCATCAACCTTCCGCGACACGGCCTGACCGGTTAGCGGATTGCAAACAACTCTTGGGGGTCCTGCGGTTACCACCTTGAACGAACGGCACCCGGGGGTGCCGTCTGTCTCGGTCTCGCCGCCAGACCCGAAAGGGCAAGTTGTGCGGGAAGGACCTAAGTCTTCACTCGCAGAGCATAGCATGTAATCCCCCAGACAGTGGGGACTTTTCGTGATGCAAAATCGAGACAGTGTGTCCAGGAACGTTACGGTTGCGGTTCGATCTGGTCAACCGCATCGGTAATCAGACCATCGAGCCCCCATGACAGCAGAGCCTGCGCGCGGGAACGGTCGTTGACCGTGTAGCACAGGACCTTGAAGCCGGCCGCATGGGCGTCGGCAATGACCTTGGCGTCGAGTTCGCGATGATTCGAATCGAGCGCCACGCAGTCCAGACGCCGCAGCCGGTCGAGCCAGTCGGCCGGCAGCTTGTCCAGCAGCAATGCACGCGGCAGGCCCGGCGCCGCCAGGCGCGCCGCTTCGAGTGCGACCTCGGAAAACGACGATAGCAGAGGGGGTACCGCGGCGCCGTTCCACAGCGAAAGTGCGTCGAGCGCCACCGCGGCACCTGTGCGATATTCGGCACCCGGCACCGGCTTGATCTCGATATTGACCAGGAAGCCGTTGGCCTGCGTGTAGCGCGCGATGGCCGCCAGCGTGGGTACGGGCTCGCCGGCAAAAGTTGGGCTGTGCCAGCTTCCGGCGTCCAGCAAGGCAATCTCGCCGAGCGTCAGCGCATCGACGCGCCCGTGGCCGGACGTCGTGCGGTCCAGCGTGGCATCGTGCATCAGCACGGGCTTGCCGTCGCCGGACAGCTTCACGTCGAACTCGAACATCCGGTAGCCAAACGACGCGCCGTGGCGAAACGCCGCCAGCGTGTTCTCGGGCGCCAGCTTGCCGGCGCCACGGTGGGCGATATGACGCGGATATGGCCAGTTCGTCCGGATATCGCTCATGCCAGCGCCTCGATCCGCTTGCCGTGCTGCATGTCGAAGAAATGCAGGTGGTCGGCCGATGCCGTGATCGGCAGCTTGTCGCCGGCACGCACCGGCATATGGCTGTCCAGCCGCACCACGATCGGCTGGCCGCCGAGCGTGCCATACGCGAACGAGTCGGCGCCCAGCGCCTCCACCACGCGCACATCGACCTCGGCAATCGCCTCGTGCGTCGCGCACGGCTCGATGTGTTCGGGGCGCAGCCCCATCAGCGCCTGCTCGGGCAGGTGCAGTCCCATCGGCAGATGACCCAGCGTGGCCGCCGCGCCCTGCCCTTCCTTGGGCAGCACGCGCATCTGCGCGTCGCCGCCAGCGGTACCCTGCCCCGCGCCATTGCGCGCCACCGGCACCAGGTTCATCGGCGGCGAGCCGATAAAGCTGGCCACGAACGTGCTGGCCGGGCGCGAATAGACTTCCAGCGGCGTGCCGATCTGCTCGACCCGTCCGCCATTGAGCACCATCATGCGGTCGGCCAGCGTCATGGCCTCCACCTGGTCGTGGGTCACGTACAGGCTGGTGGTCTTCAGGCGGCGATGCAGGTCCTTCAGTTCCAGCCGCATCTGCACGCGCAGCTTGGCGTCGAGGTTCGACAGCGGCTCATCGAACAGGAACACCGCCGGCTCACGCACGATGGCGCGCCCCATGGCCACGCGCTGGCGCTGGCCGCCCGACAGCGCGCGCGGCTTGCGTTCAAGCAGCGGGGCCAGTTCGAGGATGCCGGCCGCGTGCGTCACCCGCTGCTCGATCTCGGCCTTCGACATGCCGCGGATCTTGAGGCCGTACGCCATGTTGTCGTAGACGCTCATGTGCGGATACAGCGCGTAGTTCTGGAACACCATCGCGATGTCGCGTTCGGCCGGTTCCAGGTCGTTCACGACCTTGTCGCCAATATGCACCGCGCCGCCGGTGATCGTTTCCAGCCCCGCCACCATGCGCAGCAGCGTGGACTTGCCGCAGCCGGACGGGCCGACGATCACGATGAACTCGCCGTCGGCGATTTCCATATCGATGCCATGCACCACCTGGGTGCCGCCGGCGTAGGTCTTCTGTACGTTTCGAAGAGACAGCTTTGCCATGTCTGACCTTATTTTTCCGTTTCCACCAGGCCCTTGACGAACCAGCGTTGCATCAGCACGACCACCACGGCCGGCGGAATCATCGCCAGCATCACCGTGGCCATCACCAGATTCCAGTCGGTGGCCGCATCGCCCGAACGCGAGATCATCTGCGTGACGCCCACCACCACGGGCGTCATCGATTTCTGCGTGGTGATCAGCAGCGGCCACAGGTACTGGTTCCACCCGTAGATGAACTGGATCACGAACAGCGCCGCGATGCTGGTGCGCGACAGCGGCAGCACCACATCCCAGAAGAAGCGCAGCGGGCCGGCGCCGTCGATGCGGGCCGCCTCGGCCAGTTCGTCCGGAATGGTCAGGAAGAACTGACGGAACAGGAACGTGGCCGTGGCCGACGCGATGATCGGAATCGTCAGCCCGAAGTAGCTGTCCAGCAGGCCCAGATCCGACACCACCTTGTAGGTGGGCAGAATCCGCACTTCCACCGGCAGCATCAGCGTGATGAAGATCATCCAGAAGAAGACCTTGCGCAGCGGAAAGCGGAAATAGACCACCGCGAAGGCCGAGATGATGGAGATCGCGATCTTGCCCAGCGCGATGCCCAGCGCCATGATCAGGCTGTTCTTCATCATCGTGGACACCGGCGATGCCGACTCGCCCACGCCCTGGAACAGCACCGTGCGATAGTTTTCGATCAGGTGGCTGCCCGGGATCAGCGTCATGGGGGCATCCAGCACCTGCTCGGCCGTCAGCGTCGACGCCACGAAGGTCAGGTACACGGGGAATGCCACCACGACGATGCCCAGGATCAGCACCACGTGAGTAATGAAGTCCAGTACAGGACGACGCTCTACCATTGCCTATCCTCCTGTCAGTACTGGACCTTGCGTTCCACGAAGCGGAACTGCACCACGGTCAGCGCGATCACGATCACCATCAGCACCACCGACTGCGCGGCCGAACCGCCGATGTCCATGCCACGGAAGCCATCGTGGAACACCTTGTACACGAGCGTGTTCGTGGAGTTGAACGGGCCGCCGTGCGTCACCGCGTCGATGATCGCGAAGGTGTCGAAGAACGCATAGACCACATTGATCACCAGCAGGAAGAACGTGGTCGGCGACAGCAGCGGGAACACGATCGACCAGAACCGCTTCCACGGCCCGGCGCCATCGATGGCCGCCGCTTCGATCAGCGACTTGGGAATGCTCTGCAGCCCGGCCAGGAAAAACAGGAAGTTGTAGCTGATCTGCTTCCACGCGGCCGCCAGCACCACCAGCGCCAGCGCCTGGTTGCTGTCCAGCAGGTAGTTCCAGTCCACGCCGATCTTGCGCAGCGCGTACGACACCACGCCCAGCGTCGGGTTGAACATGAACATCCAGAGCACGCCCGCCACGGCCGGCGCCACGGCGTACGGCCAGATCAGCAGCGTCTTGTAGCCGGTGGCGGCGCGCACCACGCGGTCGGCAAAGTACGCCAGCAGGAGCGCCACCGACAGGCCCACCACCGTCACGCCGATGGCGAAGACGGCCGTCACCTGGAACGATTCGATGTAGTTCGGATCGTTCCAGAGCGTGACGAAGTTGTCGGCGCCGACAAAATCGAGATTGATGCCGAAGGCATCCTGCTGCAGCATCGACTGCCACAGCGCCTGCCCGGCGGGCAGGAAGAAGAAGACCAGCGTGATGACGATCTGCGGCAGCACCAGCAGATACGGCAGCCACGGCGACCGGAATACGACGCGTTTTTCCATGGGATGGAGTCCGCCCTGAGACTAAACGACCAAACGACCAAACGACTGAACGACTGAACGACTGAACAAACGTCAAGCGGGCGACGGTTGTGCCGCCGCCCGCTCGGGCGCTGCACCGGCCGGGCTTACTCCCGGGCGGTCTTCTGGAAGCGTTCCAGCTGTTCGTTACCGCGTGCCACGGCCGCGTCCAGCGCCGCCTTCGGATCCTTCTTGCCGGCCCACACCGATTCCAGTTCCTCGTCGACGATCGTGCGGATCTGCACCAGGTTGCCCAGGCGCACGCCGCGCGACTTCTCGGTGGTCTTCACGACCATCTGCTCGACCGATACGTCGGCACCCGGGTTCTTGTCGTAATAACCCGATTTCTTGGTCAGCTCATAGGCGGCCATCGTCACCGGCAGGTAGCCGGTGGCCTGGTGCCAGTCCGATTGGATCTCGGGCTGCGACAGGAACGTGAAGAACTTGGCCACGCCCTTGTATTCTTCGGCCTTCTTGCCGCCCATCACCCACAGCGACGCACCGCCGATGATCGTGTTCTGCGGAGCCCCCTGCACGTCCGCGTAGTACGGCAGCTGCGACACGCCGAACTGGAACTTGGCGTTTTTACGAATGTTGGCCAGCGACGCCGACGAGCCGGTGAACATCGCGCATTCGCCGTTATAGAACTTGGCCTGCGACTCCGACTTGCGGCCGCCATAGCTGAAATAGCCCTTCTTGACCATTTCCTGCAGGTTCGTGATGTGCTTCACGTGCAGCGGGCTGTTGAACACCAGGCGGGCGTCGGTGCCGCCAAAGCCGTTGTTCTTGGACGCGAACAGCGTGTTATGCCAGGCCGAGAAGCTCTCCAGGTGCACCCAGCTCTGCCAGTCGGTCGTGTACGCGCAGCTGCTGCCGGCCGCCTTGAGCTTGGCCGAATACTGCATGACCTCGGGCCAGGTCTTCGGCGGCGCCGACAGGCCGGCCTTCTTGAAGGCGTCCTTGTTGTAGTAGAAGACGGTGGTCGAGCTGTTGAACGGGAACGACAGCATCTCGCCCTTCGACGAAGTGTAGTAACCCGCCACGGCCGGGATATAGGCCTTCTGGTCGAACTTCTCGCCCGATTCCTTCATGACGACGGACACCGGCTTGATGGCGCCCTTGGCGCTCATCATCGTGGCGGTGCCCACCTCGAACACCTGCAGGATGGCCGGGGCGCCGCCCGCGCGGAACGCTGCAATGCCGGCGGCCATCGTTTCGTCATAGTTGCCCTTGTTCACGGGCACGATCTTGTAGTCGGACTGGCTGGCGTTGAACTTGTTGGCGATCTCGTTCACCTTGTCGTTCAGCGCGCCCTGCATGGCGTGCCACCACTGGATCTCTACGGCTGCGTGGGCCGTGCCGGCAAGGGCCAGGCTGGCCACTGCGGCGAATTTCACTGCGAAGCGCGGGAAGGACATGGTATTTCTCCTGAGGCCGTTCGGTGCGACAGTTTTTTTGAAAAAGCGACCGACTGTATGCATTTTTTGTGACAGGCATGTTACGCCGCTCCGTTGTCATCGAACACCGGGCAAACCCGCCCTTGCGCAAGAGAATGTTGCAGCATATTGACGACAGACAATTGCCACGCCGGGCGCGGTTCGCCACGGCTACAATGCCCCGCCATGACCGTACCGACCTCCTTTTCCGCCCTGCCCGACAGCGCGCTGCGCCGTGTCCGCGGCATCCTGACCGACATCGACGGCACCCTGACCACCGACGGCCGCCTGCCCGCCTCCACCTACGTCGCGCTCGACCGCCTCAAACGGGCCGGACTGCACGTGATTCCGGTCACGGGGCGCTGCATCGCGTGGGCGGAAATCCTGACCCGCCTATGGCCGGTGGACGCCATCATCGGCGAAAACGGTGCGTTCTATTCGCATCTTGTTGACAACAAACTCATCACGCGTTTCCTGGACGACGCCGCCACCCGCGAGGCGAACCTGTTCCGCATCCATGCACTGGGCCAGGAAATCCTGCGCGAAGTCCCCGGCTGCGCGCAGGCCTCGGATCAGGCCTGGCACGCGGCCGACCTGGCCATCGACCACGCAGAGGACGTATCGCCGCTGCCGCAGGCCGCCGTGGACCGCATCGTGGCCATCATGCGCGGCGCCGGCATGACGGCCACGGTCAGTTCGATCCACGTCAATGGCTGGTTCGGCCATCACGACAAGCTGTCGATGAGCCGGCTCTGTGTAGAGGAATTACTCGGGGACGACATCGACGCAAGGCGCGACGAATGGCTGTTCATTGGCGATTCGGCCAATGACGTGGCGATGTTCGGGCATTTCCCGCTGTCGGTGGGCGTCGCCAACGTGCGCGACATTCTGGACAAACTGCCAGTGAAGCCGGCCTACATCACCGATGCGTCCGGCGGCGAAGGATTTACGGAAATGGCCGAAAGGGTCTTAAAGCTGAAACAGTTGGCATGATCGCCGTCAAGTAATCTCGATTTCCCCTCGTGTGGACGGCGAACCCGCCATCCACGCCGGTATAAGCACCGCTGCGCCGCGATGGCGCCCGGCTTGGCCAACCGACATTCGAGGGGGAATCGTCATGACAAACACGTCGCGCATCCTTGCGCATTCGAAGTCAGTATCCGCAGCACTGCTGGCTGCCGCCACGCTCGGCGGCTGTGGCGGTGGTGGCGAGGGCGAACCGTCCGCGCCACCCACGACGGTCGCGGCGCCCTCGCCGGCCCCTGCACCCGCGCCCGAAACACCGCCACCCGCGCCGCTGCCGGAGCCGCCCAGCACGGTGTCGCCGGCCTGCAGCAACTGCGGCACAGTCAGTGCGAACACCTATGCGGGCAGCGGCGTGGGCGTGTGGCAAGCCATCAACGCCTCTGCCACCCCGGCCAGGATCCCGGTCCGGATCGACGGCCTGAGCGGGCAGGACGTCACGCTGGTCTTCACCAACCAGACCGCCGTGCCGAAGATCATGCCAACGATTTCGCTGACGACGCCGCAGGCGTCCCCGGTCGCGGCGAACGCACTGCGATGGAAGGAGGATGGCGGGCAGGCCGTCCGGCAACGCATTGCGGAATTCAATCGCGAAGGCTGGGCGGCACTCGCCGGCCAGCGCAGCAACATGTCGGTCTTCTCGGCACGACAGAGCCACGCCCCTGCGGTCGTGAACACTACCAGAACCTGGTACCACGCCGACGATACCGCGCGTTCGGCCACGCTGGTGCTCCAGCGCGCCACCGGCGATGGCACCACCGTCAATTTCTGGGTGGAGGAATCGGAAAATACGCCAGACAGGGTGAGCCCTGAAATCGTGGCGCTGCTTGCAGACAGTTTCACACCCGCCGGACGACTCTACGACACGCTCACCTCGGTCGGTGGCCCACTTTGGGGGCCGCACGACTATTCCGAGTTGATTCCCGCCACCGGGCAGCCGATCGACATCGTGATCCTGAATTTCAACAACGATGAGCGTCCGACCGGCATGCTCGGGTATTTCTATGGACGGAATGCCATCGCCCGGCATCCGGCCACCAATCCTTACAGCAACGAGTCGGTATTGCTGTACATGGATGCCGAGGCGCTCTATCTGGGCGGCCCCGAGGCCCTGACGGAAATGGTCTCGACGATGATTCATGAAGCGATGCACCTGCAGAGCTTCTACCGCCGAGGCGTGGTCAAGGGCCCCGCGTACATATTTGAACAGTGGCTGGAGGAAGCTTCAGCCATGATGCTGGAGGATCTCGTCAGCGATTCCGTCAGCCCGGACTACAACACGATCCGCGACATGCGCTTTCCCGACTACGTCGGCTACCGGGCCGGTTCCTACAACTGCAGCCTGATCGACTTCAGGATTGCATCGGCGTCCTGCAACAGCTATGCCGTTTCCGGATCGCTTGGCGGATTTCTGACCCGGCAGCTCGGACTCGACTTCTATAAAGCCCTGCTGAACGATTTCAGCAGCACCAATTCGGTCCAGGTTCTGGATTCGGCCATCCGCTCGGTCAAGGACACTTCCGGCTTCGGCGAACAGCTACGCGCGTTTGCCGCGACCGCGGGCGCGCTGATGAAAACGCCGAGCCCTGCCGGCTTTGGCTTCCCGGTACGAGTGGACGGTGACTTCAGGTTGCCGTCGATCAATCCCCAGGACTTCCTGCCGATCCGAACGCTGACACAGTCGGTGCCGCTTCTGCTGCAGCCCTACGGCAGCCTGCCGATCGTCCGCAGTGCCGTGACCGGGACGTACAGCGAGACAGTCGAGGTTCCTGCGGGCACATCGCTGTCTGTCGTGGTCCAATAAGGCGTTGGCGGGGTGCGCCGTCACCCTGCACTTCCGGAGACCCAGCGTGAAAGCATGCTTCGGCGCAATCCTCGGCTCAATCCTCGGCGCGATCCTCGCATTACTCGCCGCACTGGCCATCACGGCATGTGCCACCGACCCGCCCGTCGAGCCGCCGCAGACGCTGGTCGGAAAGATCCAGATCCGGGGTAACGACCCGTTCCCGACGATCATGCTGGAAACGGACGCGTTCGACTTCTGGGAATTGCGCGGCATGACGGTCCGGAAGGCGCGCGCGCTGGCCGGGAAGCGGGTGTCGGCGCGCGGCAGGATTCTGGTGGCGCCGGGGCCCGACGTATGGCTTCCCGCGTTCCGGGTGGATGAGATGCCCGAGCCGGTCAGTCCGTAAGCGATTCCCACGATTGCCAGTGAAAAAGGGAGGCCCGACCGAGCCTCCCTTCACGTTTGCGCGTTGCGCGGCATTGCGATCGGGGTTCAGTCGAATCCCAGCTCCTGGAGTTTCCGCGTAATCGTATTCCGGCCAATTCCGAGCCGGGTCGCGGCTTCCACGCGGCGGCCGCGCGTGACGCCGAGCGCGGCTTCCAGTACGGCCTTTTCAAACCGGCGCGTCAGCGCGTCCATGACTTCCGGCTGGCCGGATTCCAGCATCGACTTTGCCTCGCCGGCCAGCAGACTTTCCCAGCTCTGCGTGACGGCCGGCGCGGCATAGGCCGGCGCCATGGCCGACGATGCCGTCACCATGGGCGGACGCGTCGCCACCAGGGTGTCGCCATCCCCGCCCGGTGCGCCCATGCCGTAGTCGGACGTGTCCACGGCCTCGTAATCGCCGGCAGGCCGCATGTCGGGCGCCGGCGGACGCGACGCCGACAGGCTTTCGCCATGCCCGGCGTCGATCATCTCGCGCGGCAGGTCCTTGACCTCGATGGTCTGCGCCGGGGCCATCACGGTCAGCCAGTTGCACAGGTTCTCAAGCTGGCGCACGTTGCCCGGGAACGGCAGCGTGCTGACGTAGGTCAGCGCCTCGTCCGACATGCGCTTGGGCTCGACGCCCAGTTCCTTGGCGCTCTTCTGCAGGAAATGCCGCGCCAGCAGCGTGATGTCCTCGGGCCGCTCGCGCAGCGGCGGCAGGCGCAGCCGGATCACGTTCAGCCGGTGGAACAAGTCCTCGCGGAACAGCCCTTCCTTGACCCGCGTTTCCAGGTTCTGGTGGGTGGCGGCGATCACCCGCACATTGGCGCGCAGCGGATTGTGGCCGCCCACGCGATAGAAATTGCCGTCCGACAGCACGCGCAGCAGCCGCGTCTGCAGATCGAATGGCATATCGCCGATTTCATCGAGGAACAGCGTACCGCCCTCGGCCTGCTCGAAGCGGCCGCGCCGCATGGTCTGCGCGCCCGTGAACGCACCGCGCTCATGGCCGAACAGTTCCGATTCCAGCAGGTCCTTCGGAATCGCCGCCGTGTTCAGCGCGATGAACGGGCCGTTGGCGCGCGGGCTGTGCTTGTGCAACGCACGCGCCACCAGTTCCTTCCCGGTACCGGATTCGCCGGTAATCATCACGGTCACGTTCGATTGCGACAGGCGGCCGATGGCGCGGAACACGTCCTGCATGGCCGGCGCCTGGCCCAGGATCTCGGGCGCATCGACTAGCCGATCGTCCATTTCCTCCTCGCGCAGGCTTTCCTCCAGCGCGCGGCGGATCAGCTCGACAGCCTTGTCGACATCGAACGGCTTGGCCAGGTATTCGAACGCGCCGCCCTGGAAGGCGGCCACGGCGCTGTCCAGGTCCGAGTACGCGGTCATCACGATGACCGGCAGCCCGGGGTGGCGCGCCTTGATCGCCTGCAGCAGGTCCAGTCCGGACCCGCCAGGCATGCGGATATCGGAAATCAGGACTTGCGGCTCGTCCTCTTCCAACGCCGCGAGCACGTCGCGCACATTGGTAAAACTGCGGGAGAGCAGGCTTTCACGGGCAAGGGCCTTTTCCAGGACCCAGCGGATTGATTGATCGTCGTCGACTATCCAGATCGGCTTCATGTGCGTCGCTTGTCTGCTCGGTGTCATGTGGTCTCCCGTATGACCCGCTGGATCGCCGCGGGGGACGCGTCGATGTCTGGATCGGCGGTCAGTGCAGCGGCAGCAGGATACGGAAGTCGGTACAGCCCGGCCGGCTCTCGCATTCGATCAAGCCCTCGTGCTGCTGCACGAAGGTTTGAGCGAGTGTGAGACCGAGACCGCTACCGCCATCCCTCCCCGACACCAGCGGATAGAAGATGCGTTCGCGAATGTCCTCGGGGATGCCCGGGCCGTTGTCAATCACATGCAAGTCCAATGCCAGCTTGTACAAACGCTTGGCAATCGTGACCTGGCGGGCCACCCGGGTCCGCAGGACGATCTGCGCGTCGCCCTGGGCGATGCGCTCGTGCAGCGCCTGCGCCGCGTTGTGGACGATGTTCAGCACGGCCTGGATCAACTGCTCCATGTCGCCGCGCAGCTCCGGCAGGCTGGCATCGTAGTCGCGCACGATATCGAGCCCGTTCGGGAATTCGGCCAGCACCACCGAGCGCACCCGCTCCAGCACCTCGTGGATATTGAGTTCGGAGACGATGTGCGGGTGACGATGGGGCTCCAGCAGGCGGTCCACCAGCGTCTGCAGGCGGTCCGATTCCTTGATGATGACCTGCGTGTACTCGCGCAGCGCACGCTCGGGCAGCTCGAATTCCAGCAGCTGCGCCGCCCCGCGGATACCGCCCAGCGGGTTCTTGATCTCGTGCGCCAGATTGCGGATCAGTTCCTTGTTGGCCGATGTCAGGTCGATCAGGCGTTCCTCGCGGTCGCTGCGCACCTTCTGCTCGTTGAGCAGGATCTCGACCAGCGCCGTGCTGGAATTGCCCTCGATGCCGCCCACCACCACGTGGGCGTGCAGCGGTTCCTGCAGCGGCGGGCGCAGCACCAGGTCCTGGCGGCGCACGTCCACCTGCCGAGCCATGACGGAGTCGATCATGGTGTCGAGCTCTTCCGACGCGCCGAACAGGTCGGGCAGCGTCAGCTCCACCATGGCCTTGCGCGACATGGCAAAGCTGGCTTCGGCGGCCGGATTGGCGTAGACCACCCGCAGCCCCGGCTGGCGCACCAGCAGCACCGGGTTGGCCACCACGTCCAGGCCGGGATGCAATGCGAAATCGCCCAATGGCAGGATATCGGCATCACGCACGTCCGGGGCCTCTGAACCGGCCACGTCCGGCTTGCGGTCGGCCCCGGTAACCTTGCGCGAAACTCCGCGAATCAGGCGACGCATCGGTTTCAATCCTTCAAATTCGACAGTTCCCGCCGAAGCGAAGCCACATTGGCTTCGCTACGCGCAACGTCATCGCGCAGCCGTGCCGTGCGATCCAGATACTTTTGATAATTACGCTCGCCGCCCTGGCGTTCCGGCTCACCGTTGTTGTACTCGGCGCGCAGCCCGGCCAGCCTGGCCTCCTCGGACTGCAGTTCCTGCTCCAGCACCGTGCGGCGTTCGCCATCGCGGGTCTTCTGCGTGGCACTGTCCACGCGCGGGAATGCCGCCGGCGACGTGGCGGCCGGCCTGGCGGCCGCCGTGGCGCCACCGCCGCCGGTACGCGTGCCGGGCACCGTCATCACGTCGGGCAGGTTGAGCTTCTTGCAGTCCTTGCCGCCGCCGCTGCCGTTGCGGTACTCGGGCACGCCGTTGGGACCCTTGCACATGTACACGTCCGACGACTGCGCCGCGGCCGGCGCCGCCCAGACGGCCAGCGCCACGGCGGCCATCGTCACCAGAATGGGGAAACCCACACGCATTTGGTGCGGCAGCGCGCCGCCGGCCATGCTGAAACCCTTGTTCGAAATGGCGTTCATGAACATCGACATGAAGGTTGGGAAAAGGAGCCCCATTCTAGCGAGCAACGTCGCCGCAAAACAAAAAGGGACAGCCGAAGCCGCCCCTTCCTGGTGCAAGTGTTGCCCGGTCACAACCTGGCAACCCACTTATCGCTTTACAGCGAGTAGTACATGTCGAACTCGATCGGGTGAGTCGTCATGCGGAAACGCGTGACTTCTTCCATCTTGAGTTCGATGTACGCATCGATCATCGAGTTCGAGAACACACCGCCGCGGGTCAGGAACTCACGGTCGTTGTCCAGGTACTCCAGCGACTGGTCGAGGCTCGAGCAGACGGTCGGGATCTTTGCGTCTTCTTCCGGCGGCAGGTCGTACAGGTTCTTGTCGGCAGCTTCGCCCGGGTGGATCTTGTTCATCACGCCGTCCAGGCCGGCCATCAGCAGTGCCGAGAAGCCCAGGTACGGGTTCATCAGCGGATCCGGGAAACGCGTTTCGATACGGCGGCCCTTCGGGTTCGCCACGTACGGAATACGGATCGAGGCCGAACGGTTGCGGGCCGAATAGGCCAGCTTCACCGGGGCTTCGAAGCCCGGCACCAGGCGCTTGTACGAGTTCGTGCCCGGGTTGGTGATGGCGTTCAGGGCGCGGGCGTGCTTGATGATGCCGCCGATGTAGTACAGCGCGAATTCCGACAGGCCGGCGTAGCCGTTGCCTGCGAACAGGTTCTGGCCGTCCTTCCACACGGACTGGTGAACGTGCATGCCCGAACCGTTGTCGCCCACGACCGGCTTCGGCATGAACGTGGCGGTCTTGCCATAGGTGTGCGCAACGTTCTGGATCACGTACTTCTGCAGCTGCGTCCAGTCGGCGCGCTGCACCAGCGTGCTGAACTTGGTGCCGATTTCGTTCTGGCCCTGGCCAGCCACTTCGTGGTGATGCACTTCGACCGGAATGCCCAGCGATTCCAGAATCAGGCACATTTCCGAACGCATGTCCTGGAACGTGTCGATCGGGGCAACCGGGAAGTAGCCGCCCTTCTTGCCCGGACGGTGGCCGCTGTTGCCGTGCTCGAATTCCTTGCCCGACGACCACGGTGCTTCTTCCGACTGGATCTTCACCGAGCAGCCCTGCATGTCGATGTTCCAGGTCACGCCGTCGAAAATGAAGAACTCGGGTTCCGGACCGAAGAAGGCGGTGTCGCCCAGGCCGGTGCTCTTCAGGTAGGCCTCGGCGCGCTTGGCGATCGAGCGCGGGTCGCGGTCGTAGCCCTTGCCGTCCGACGGTTCGATCACGTCGCAGGTCAGGACCAGGGTCGGTTCTTCATAGAACGGGTCGATGTAGGCGGTACCCGAATCCGGCATCAGCAGCATGTCCGAGGCTTCGATACCCTTCCAGCCCGCGATGGACGAACCGTCAAAGGCGTGGCCGCTTTCGAACTTGTCCTCGTCGAAGTGCGACGTCGGCACCGACACGTGCTGTTCCTTGCCCTTGGTATCCGTGAAGCGGAAATCGACGAACTTGACGTCGTTTTCCTTCACGAGCTTCATCACATCTGCAACGCTCTGCGCCATGCCTATCTCCTGGAAATTCGAGGCTGTGTCTGAGAAAGCCATTGTTGGTGCGACCTCCGGACCTGCCGATCTGGCCACCCCAAAAGGGACGAGGGATGTTAGCAGAAAGCATGCCAACGCCTGCCCCCAACGGGGCGCCAATCGCACAGACTTCCCGAAAAACGTGCATCTGCCTGTCAGGCCGCACCGCGACGGGGGATGCGGATTGCATGCAATCCCGGCTGCCGGCCTGAGCCCGCCTGGCTTTGCCGCCGCGGCTCGCCGGACCCGCCACCCATGACACACCATTATGGTGCATCATTCAAGTCATGGCACCGTTACAGTGCCAAACCGTGAGAAATGCACCAGTTCAGCACCAAAACGGCGCATCCGGTGTGCCACCATTTTTCGGGCCGCTCGCAACGGCCGGGCGCTAGAATAGCGCCGATTCGGGCTGGCTCCCAGCAAAGATTGGGCTTTCTTGCGATCGCACCCGCAAGCCGTCCGAGCGCGCCAGTTTTGATCGCTTTCTTATTGACTCCGGCACACAGAATGACTACCCGAGACACCCTCCTCCAGGCCGCCCACGCACGTCAGCAACAGGGCCAGCTGCCCTACTACGGCGCCCTTTCCCCGCAGGAAGCCTACGCGCTGCTGCAGGCCGACCCGAAGGCCGTGCTGGTCGATGTACGCACCCAGGCCGAACTGGACTGGGTGGGCGGCGTGGCGCTGCCCGACGAACAGTTCGCGCATGTCGAATGGTCGACCTACCCGGGCGGCACCCAGAACCCCAATTTCGTGGCCGAACTGAAGGCGCGCGTGCCGCAGGATGCCCCGGTGCTGTTCCTGTGCCGCAGCGCGGCGCGCTCGAAGCATGCCGCGCGCGTGGCGACCGAGGCCGGCTACACGCTGGCGATGGATGTGCTGGAAGGCTTCGAGGGCCCGCGCGACGAGGAACACCACCGCAAGACCGTGGAAGGCTGGTGCTTCCGCGGCCTGCCGTGGCACGGCGCCTGAGTCCGGCAACGCCGGCCAACGCCCCGCGCGGCCCCACGCGGACCAACGCGGCAAACAAAAAAGCGCATCACCACCGCGATGCGCTTTTTTTTCGGCCAGTCAAGCTGACGCCCCGCCCTACTGCTCGACGATCTCGAACCCCATCGCGCGGACACCTTCGAGCAGCATCGCGTAGGCAGGCGGCACCAGGTCGGCTGGCCCCTTCACCCCCAGGTCGATATGCCGCCGCCCAAGGCGGTCGCCTCGGGTCACGTCGCCCACCGACGGCAGGCTGAACACGCGGATGCCCGGGAACGATGCTTCCACCTGCTCCATCAGCGGCGTCAGCGTCGATTCCGGTGCCTCGAACACGTAGAACGCCCGCGACTGCTCGGCGTCCAGGTGGAACAGGTGCGTGTAGTAGTGGTCGAGCACCCACTCCATCATCGGCCAGGCCATCACCGGGAAGCCGGGCATGAAGTGGTGATCGGCCACCGAGAAGCCCGGAATCCGGTTGTAGCTGTTCGGGATGATGCGCGCGCCCACCGGGAATTCGCCCATCTTGAACCGATGCTGGTTCTCGGGCGCATTCAGGTCGGCCTTGACCGGATCGCCGTTGGCGGTCTCCGCGATGCGCAGCGCGATCTGCTCGCGCGCCTCCGGGTGCAGTGCCAGGTCCACGCCCAGTGCCGCCGCCGCGCACTGGCGCGTATGGTCGTCCGGTGTGGCGCCGATGCCGCCCGTGCAGAACACGACATCGGGACCTGCGAACGTCCGCCGCAACGTGGCCGTAATGCGCCCCCGTTCGTCGCCCACGTACTCGGCCCAGTCCAGCGCCAGTCCGCGCTCGCCGAGCAGTTCGATGGCGCGCCGCATGTGCTTGTCCTCGCGCCGTCCGGAAAGGATCTCGTCGCCGATGACAATCAAACCGAAACCCATGATGCCCCTCTTGGTTGAAGACTCAGGATGGAAAGCTCACGCTGCCGTGGCGTCTGCCATCACGACTGCCCGATCTGGCGCACGTCGGACGGCGCCAGGTCGATCACGTCGCCCGGCGGCGGTGGCGGCGGTGCCGCAGCGGCCCGTTCGGCACGCAGGTCCGCCAGCGCGCGCAGGCAGAAGTGGCCGAACCACAGCGCCGAGAAGATGAAGATCAGCACGTACAGCCAGAGCGTGCCGGCCAGCACGACCGGAAACAGGAAGATGATGACAGCCGACCATACCCACAGCAAGGTCGGGGCCGAGCCCAGCAGGCCGACCACCACGCCGATCGTCAGCAGCGGAATGCGGTGGCGCTTCATCAGCGTCTTGCGCTCCTCGGCCGTGGCGTGCTCGGACAGCGCGTCGTAGGTCATGACGCGGTAGGTCAGCCAGCCCCACAGCACCGGCGGGATCAGCGCAAAAAACGGCGGAATCAGCCACAGCGGCAGCGTGACCAGCACCAGCAGCAGGAAGACCACCGTATTGCCCAGCGCCTGGAACACGCTGCCGGCAATGCTGCCGCCGTGGGCCTTCTGCAGGTCCGGATAGGCGCGCTCCAGGTGCTTCACCACGGCAGGCACCGAGAACAGGCTGATGAAGATCAGCATCGACGCAATGACCAGCGGAATCGCCAGCGTCAGCACGAAGAGCGGCGCCACCACGGTGCGCAGCGACTGCAGGCCGAGCCAGTCCAGCATGGAATAGATCCAGCTCGTGAAGACCGAACCTTCCAGCAGCGCGCGGGCGGTGCCCATGATCGGGTCCCAGCCCCACCAGATCAGGCCGCCCCACAGGGCCGTGGCCAGGACAAACGGGATGACGGTCAGCATCAGCATGCGCGGATGCAGCTGGCTGACCACGGCGCGCCCAAACGCGCGAAGAATATCGTTCATGCAGCGATCTGCGAAAAAGAGTGTTCAGGAAAGCCACCAGAGCCTAGCACAGCCCAGGGGGCGTTCCCATCACCCCAGACGCAAAAGCCGCTTGATGCCCAGCCATTGCTGGGACAGGAAGCCGCCACCATAGTTGCGCCCGCGCCCCGTGGGCGGCGGCAGCTGGTCGCGAATGCCGGTGGGATAGTAGACGTCGGTGAAGACGGCGGTGCGGAACAGCATGTCCCACCACGGGAAGATCACGCCGTAATTGCAGCCGCCCAGCCGCACCGGCCTGCCATCGCTGCCGGCACGCTCGTGGCCCAGCCCGACGGCATGATGCGTGCGATGAAAGCGCGGCGAGATCAGCAGCCGCTCGCCCAGCCAGCCGAAGTGCAGCTTCAGGTTGGCGTGCTGCAGGCTCTGCAGCAGTTGCGACAGCGCCACCAGCAGCACGTACTGCGACGGCTCCACGCCGACGGCCAGCGCGGCCGTGGCGAACACGGCGTCGCGCAGGATGTCGTCGAGCAGGTGGTTGCGGTTGTCGCTCCACAGTGTCATCTGCTGCTGGCTGTGATGCACCGCATGCAGGCTCCACCACCACCGGTAGGTGTGTGATAGCCGGTGATACCAGTAGTCGAGCAGGTCGAACAGCAGCAGGTAGACGAAGAAGCTGACCAGCGGCACCGACGTCACGCCCGGCCACCAGTCTTCCACGTTGATGCGCTGCCAGCCCAGCAGGCGCAGTTGGCCTTCCAGGCTGTCCATCAGCGGCGCCAGCAGGAAGAACATGGCCAGCCGGAACAGCCCCAGGCGGTGGATCACCGTATAGAACATGTCGGTCCGGATGGCGCGCCGGTCGGTCACGGCCTCCACCGGACGCAGCTTTTCGAGCGGCCCCAGGATCAGCACCATGACGGCGATCTGCACCACGCCCACCAGCAGCCATTCGGTGCCGGTAAAGGCGTCCTCCGCATAGCCGCCAAAACCGAGGTTGTAGACCACGGGCAGGATGACGTCCTGGAAGACCGTGGCCTCGATCTGGCCGACCCAGAGATTGAGCCAGTTAGTGAAGGCGTCCCACATTACCGTTTCGACCCGGAAATTGGTTGCGCGCCGGCTTCCACCGCGCCGTGCTGCGCGATCCAGTTCTTGTATAGCGGATGTTCGCGCAAGGTGGCAAAGCAGAATCCCTTTTGCTCCAGCCCCGTCAGCAGCGGATCGAGGACGGCCGGCGCCCACGGGTCCTTGCGCGACCAGATACCCAGGTGGGCCATCGTAATATCGCCATCGCGCAAGCCACGCAGTGCCTTTTCCAGCAGCGCCTGGTTCGGAAATGTCTCCGACGACAGCTCGTCGCCCAGGAACCCGGCCGGCGCCCACCCCACGTGCCGGAAGCCGCACTGCTCGGCCCACGCCAGCGTCTGCGGCGCGGTGCGGCCGCCGGGGGCGCGCCACAGCGGCACCATCGGCTGGCCCGTCATCGACTGGAACGCCTGCGCACTGCGTCGCAGTTCGGTACAGAACGAGGCCTCGTCCATGACCACATCGCGGCCGGCTTGCGCGCCGAACTGCGGACGCATGGTGACCTTGCCGCCCTTGACGCTGCGCAGGTACACATGGTCGAACGTATGGGTGCCGAAGGCGTGGCCGTCGGCGGCCAGCGATTTCCAGTACGGCGCCCACGCCGGGTCCAGCGAATTGTCCTTGTTGATGGTCGGTTCGCTGGCCAGGAAGAAGGTGGCGCGAATATGGTGGCGGCGCAGCGTGCGGGCAATCAGCTCGGCCTGGCTCATGCTGCCGGTGTCGAAGGTCAGGTACAGCGTGCCGGCGCGGCACGCGCCAGCCTCCTGTCCCGCCCCGGCGGCCAGCGCCACGCCGGCCACCGAAGCCGCCACCGGTGCCAGCACCAGCGCGGCAATGCGCGAAATCATCCGGCGCATGTTGTCCTCAGACTTGTCGGGTCAATATCAATACAGCGGCGCGCGGGTCTTGAAATAGATGCCATGCGGCGACTTGCCCACGCGGATCGTCTTCACCATCTTGCGGCTGGCCACGTCGATCAGGCCCACCGAGCGCGCCCAGCGGAACGTCACCCACAGCGTCTTGCCGTCGGCGGTCAGTTCCATGTCGTCCGGGCCGGGCAGCAGTCCCGTGATATCGCCCACCTTCGACAGCGTCTGCTGGTCGATGATGCTGATCGATCCCTGCACGCGGTTGGTCAGGAACAGATGGCGCTTGTCGCCCACGGCGCGGAAGTTGTGCGCGCCCTTGCCGGTCTGGATCTGCTTGACCACGGTGCGCGTGCGCCAGTCGATCACGGCCACGTAGTCGGCACCGGTCATGCCCACCAGCAGGTACTTCTGGTCAGGCGTGACCCAGACGCCGGCCGGCGCCGAGCCCGCCTCCATGACCCACATCACGTTGAGCGTGGTCAGGTCGATGGCCGCAATCTGGTTGGAATCCTGCAGCGTGATGAAGGCGATCTTGCTGTCGGCGGTGAAGGCGATATGGCTGGGCGTCTTGGCCAGCGGGAACTGCCTGGCGATCTTGAGCTGATGGCCGTCCCAGCGGTAGACGTCCACCCGATCCAGCCGGTTGCCGGTGGCGATGAACCACTTCTGGTCCGGCGAGAAGCCCACCTGGTACGGATCGTCGATGCCCGGCACGCGCTGCTGCACCTTGCCGGTGACCGGGTCCAGGAAGACGAGGTCATTGCCGACCGCGTTGGCCACGATCAGCGATTTCTCGTCGGGCGTGGCAATCAGGTGATGCGGCTCCTTGCCGATCGGGAACGTTTCCAGAACCTTCTGGGTGTCCTTGTCGATCAGCGTGACGCTGGCGTCACCGGAGTTCAGGATCGTCACCACCTCTGCCCGGGCGGACGCGGAGACCATTGCCAAAGCCAGGGCGCCTATCGACAACACCCCCGCCACAACACGACGCAATGCAAGCATAAGACCGCCATTTCTACACGAATCGCGCATTCTAACGTTTCGTCTGACGGTTGCGATGACGAGGAGAACCGATTCTTAAGCGTAACTTACATTTGGATACATGTGAGCGGCACTTTCCATCGCGAACGCCCGATGCGCCCCGGTTTTCCCGGTCATCGCTGGATCGACTCCCAGACCTTCTGCAGCCGCTTGACCGAGATGGGCTGTGGCGTGCGCAGTTCCTGGGCAAACAGCGCCACACGCAGTTCTTCCAGCATCCATCGGAATTCGTCCAGCCGCGCGTCGGCCGCACCCCTGCCCTGGCTGCGCAACTGCTTTTCGGCGCGCTGCCATTGCTGGACCAGCGGCGCCATCTCCTGGATACGCTGGCTGTCGCGGCCCGGGTCGCCCTTGAGCTTGTCCACCCGCATCGCCATGCCCTTCAGGTAGCGCGGATAGTGGACCAGCTGCGTGTATGGCGTATCGATCACAAATGACTTGTTCATCAACCGGCCGAGCTGGGCTTCCAGGTCCTGGTAGGCCGAACCGAACGGCTTGGCCTGCAACAGCTTGCGCGGCAGCGATGCAAATTCGGCCAGGATCGTGCCGACCAGCCGTGCGATTTCCTGCGCCAGCAGCGACAACCGCGCCCGGCCCTCGTCCTTGCGGGCGTTGAACTCGGCCTCGTTGCGCGGCAGCGGCGCCTGCAGGCAGGCGCGCTCCAGCGCCATCAGCACGATCTGGTTGCGCAATTCCTCCTGCGTGCCCAGCGTCATGTACTGCATGGCCATCTGCTGCAGGTTCGGAATGTTCTTCTCGATGAACTTGACCTGCTCGCGCAACTGCAGCGCGAACAACCGCCGCAGGCCCGCGTGGTGGATGCGCGCCGCCTCCTGGGGATCGTCGAACACTTCCACGTCGCAGTGGTCGCCACGGTCCACCAGCGCCGGGTAGCCGAACAGCGTCTGGTTGCCCTTGCGGATTTCCAGCAGTTCGGGCAACTCGCCAAACGACCATGAGGTGAGGTTCTCGTACTGCCCGGCCTCGACGGCCGGCACATCGCGCGCGGCGATGCTCTGGAACGACTGCTGCGCCTGCCCGCCCAGTTCGGCGCGCAGCTGGGCCAGGTTGCGGCCCATGTCCAGCTGGCGACCGTGCTCGTCGATGACCTTGAAGTTCATCGTGTGGTGCGCCGGCAGCGTTTCCAGCTTGAAGTCGGCGCGCCGGATCATCGTCCCGGTCTGCTCGCGCACGTCGGCGATCAGCACGTCGAGCAGGTCGCCCTCGCCGAACGGCTGGCGGTCGACAAACCCGGCCGCGTAATCGGGCAGCGGCACGCAATGGCGGCGCAGCTTCTGCGGCAGCGACTTCAGCAGCAGATGCACCTTTTCCTTGATCATGCCCGGGACCAGCCATTCGGCGCGCTCGGGCCTGACCTGGTTCAGCGCGTACAGCGGCACGGTCAGCGTCACGCCGTCGCGGTGGCTGCCGGGCTCGAAGTGGTACGACAAACCCATGTCGATGCCGGCGACCGGCAGGATCTTCGGGAACAGGTCGGTGGTGATGCCGGCCGCCTCGTGCCGCATCAGTTCGTCGCGGTTCAGGTACAGCAGCTTGCGGTCCCTGGCCGATTCGGCCTGGTACCACTTCTCGAAGGCCACCTGGTTGTGGATGTCCGCCGGAATGGCCTTGTCGTAGAACGCGTAGATCAGCGCATCGTCCACCAGCACGTCCTGCCGGCGCGACTTGTGCTCCAGGTTCTCGATCTCGCGCACCAGCCGCTGGTTGTGGGCGAAAAACGGCAGCCGGGTGTCAAACTCGCCTTCCACCAGCGCGCTACGGATAAACAGCTCGCGCGCCTCGACCGGGTTCATCGGGCCGAAATCCACCCGCCGATGCTGATAGACCGGCAGGCCGTACAGCGTGCCGCGTTCCAGCGCCAGCACCTGGCCCGCCTTTTTCTCCCAGTGCGGCTCGCTCCAGCTGACCTTGAGCAGGTGCTTGCCCACCTGTTCGACCCATTCGGGCTCCACGCGGGCCAGCGTGCGGCCATACAGCCGGCTGGTTTCGACCAGTTCGGCGGCGATGATCCAGCGGCCCACCTTGCGCGCGATCAGCGATCCCGGCCACAGGTGGAACTTGATGCCGCGCGCGCCCAGGTACTCGCGGCCCTTGCCGTCGGCCTCGTCGAGCTTCAGGCCCACGTTGCCCAGCAAGCCCGTCAGCAGCGCCTTGTGCAGCTGCTCGAAGGTGGGCTCGGACTCGTTCAGGCGCCAACCCTGCTCGCTGACCGTGGTGTGCAGCTGCGAATGCACATCGCGCCATTCGCGCAGGCGCACGTGCGACAGGAAGTTGCTGCGGCACTGGTCCTGCAGCTGGCGGTTGGTCTTCTTGTGGGCGACGGCTTCCTCGAACCACTTCCACAGCTTGACCCACCCCAGGAACTCGGACTTTTCGTCCATGAACTTCCGATGCGCCTGGTCGGCCGCTTCCTGGGCTTCCTGCGGCCGCTCGCGCGGGTCCTGCACCGACAGCGCGCTGGCGATGATCAGCACTTCCTTCAGGCAGTGGTGGTCGCGGGCGGCCAGGATCATGCGGGCCACGCGCGGATCGAGTGGCAGTTTCGCCAGTTGGCGGCCGGTGCTGGTGAGCTGGTTGCCTTCGTCGAGCGCGCCCAGTTCCTGCAGCAGCTGGTAGCCGTCGGCCACGGCGCGGCCCAGCGGCGGCTCGATGAACGGAAAGGCCTCGATATCGGTCAGGCGCAGCGCCTTCATGCGCAGGATGACCGCCGCCAGCGACGAGCGCAGGATTTCCGGATCGGTAAAGCGCGGCCGGCCCACGAAGTCGCTTTCCTCGTACAGCCGGATGCAGACGCCGTCGGCCACCCGGCCGCAACGGCCGGCGCGCTGGTTGGCGGCCGCCTGCGAGATCGACTCGATCTGCAGCTGTTCCACCTTGTTGCGGTACGAATACCGTTTCACGCGCGCCAGGCCCGTATCCACCACATAGCGGATGCCGGGCACCGTGAGCGACGTTTCTGCCACGTTGGTGGCCAGCACGATGCGCCGGGCGTTCGACGGCCGGAACACGCGCTCCTGCTCCTGCACGGACAGCCGCGCAAACAGCGGCAGGATCTCGGTATGCGGCGGATGATGCTTGCGCAGCGCCTCGGCGGCCTCGCGGATCTCGCGCTCGCCGGGCAGGAAGACCAGCACGTCTCCCGGGCCCAGCCGGCACAGTTCGTCCACGGCATCGACGATGCCGTCGTAGAGGTCGCGTTCCTTCGCCTTTTCCGAGCGCGGCGCGGCCGCCTGGCCCGGTGCCGGCTTGTCTTCCTGGATCGGGCGGTAACGGATTTCCACCGGATACAGGCGGCCGCTGACCTCGATCACGGGCGCCGGCTTGCCCTCGCGCGCGAAATGCTCGGCAAATCGCTTCGCATCGATGGTGGCCGACGTGATGATCACCTTCAGGTCCGGCCGCCTGGGCAGGATCTGGCGCAGGTAGCCGATCAGGAAGTCGATATTGAGGCTGCGCTCGTGCGCCTCGTCGATGATGATCGTGTCGTAGGCGCGCAGCAGCGGGTCGTTCTGCGTCTCGGCCAGCAGGATGCCGTCGGTCATCAGCTTGACCGACGCACCCGCCGACATGGTGTCGTTGAAGCGCACCTGGTAGCCCACGTGCTCGCCTACCGGCGTGCCCAGTTCCTGCGCGATGCGCTTGGCCGTGGACGTGGCGGCAATCCGCCGCGGCTGCGTGTGGCCGATCAGGCCGCCGCCGGGCTTGCCCTCGCGGGCCGGGCCACGCCCGACCGACAGCGCGATCTTGGGCAGTTGCGTGGTCTTGCCCGAGCCGGTTTCGCCGGAAACGATCACCACCTGGTTGGCCAGCAGCGCCTGCGCGATCTCGTCGCGGCGCGCCGACACCGGCAGGGCCTCCGGGAACGTGATCTCGGGCAGCGGATTGGCCAGCCGCACCGGCTGGGGCGGGCGCGGCGGACGCTGGCTGCCTTCCGGGCGCGGCGGGCGCTGGCCGCCTTCCGGGCGGGCAGCCTGCTGCCCGGCCTCGGGGCGCGCCGGTCGCGGGGCGCCGCCCTGGCGCGGCGGACGGGGCTGACGCGGCTGAGCCGGCTTCTGCGACGGTTGTGACGGTTGTTGTGGCCGCTGTTGTGGCGGCCGTTGCTGCGCCTGTTTCGGGGGGCGAGCACCAGCGCCCGCGTCGCGCGGAGCGGGGTTCTGGCTGGCCTGGGCGGAGGTAGCCTCGGCGGGGTTGGCCGGGGCAGGCTTGGCGGGGCGTTGTGCTGACATTGGCCGGGATTATAATCCGCCGCATGAACGCCAGAACCGACTCCCCGCAGCAGGACCCAGATCCTGCCGACCCGCCCTCGCCCGCCGATCCGTCGACTGTCCCGATGACCACTGCCGAGCCCGCCACGCCCATCCCGTCAGCGTCGGCCGGCGCCGATCTGGCCGAGGCCAGCGGCCCCGACCAGCAGCAGTTCGTCGACTGGCTGCGCGCCGTCGCCCCGTACATCCACACGTTCCGCGGCAAGACCTTCGTGATCGCCTTCAGCGGCGAACTGGTCAAGGCCGGCGTGCTCAACGCACTGGTCAACGACGTGGCGCTGCTGCACGCCATGGGCATGCACGTGGTGCTGGTCTTCGGCTCGCGCCCCCAGGTGGAAGAGCAGCTGGGCCTGCGCAACGTGCAGTCGCAGTTTGCCGATGGCGTGCGGATTACCGACAACGCCGCGCTCGAATGCGCCAAGGAAGCGGCCGGCGAACTGCGTCTGGACATCGAGGCGGCCTTCAGCCAGGGCCTGCCCAATACCCCGATGGCCGGCGCCCAGCTGTCGGTTGTGTCCGGCAACTTCATCACGGCACGGCCGGTCGGCATCGTCAACGGCGTGGATTACCAGCACACGGGGCTGGTGCGCAAGATCGACGACGAGTCGATGCGCATGTCGCTGTCGCACGGCAAGATCGTGCTGCTGTCGCCGCTGGGCTTCTCGCCGACAGGCCAGGCGTTCAACCTGTCGATGGAAGACGTGGCCAGCGCCACGGCCAGCGCGCTCAAGGCCGACAAGCTGATCTTCATCACCGAGGTGCCGGGCGTGCCCGACGCCGTGGGCAAGCTGATGAAGGAAATGTCGCTGCGCACCGCCGTGGAGCGGCTGCAGAACAACCACCTGCCGCCCGACGTGGCCTACTACCTGGAGCATCTGGTCAAGGCGCTCAAGGGCGGCGTGCCCCGCGCCCACCTGGTCCCGTTCGACATGGACGGCTCCGTGCTGCTGGAGCTGTTCCTGCATGATGGCGTGGGCACGATGGTGTCCGATACCGACCTGGAAAGCCTGCGCGAAGCCACCCTCGACGACGTGGGCGGCATCCTGCAGCTGATCGCGCCGCTGGAGGCCGACGGCACGCTGGTGCCACGCGGGCGTCACCTGATCGAGCGCGACATCGACAAGTTCTCGGTGATCGAGCACGACAATGTGCTGTTCGGCTGTGCCGCGCTGTATGCGTTCCCACGCGAGAACATGGGCGAGATGGCCTGCCTGACCGTATCGGCCGAGGCCCAGGGCACCGGCGACGGCGAGCGCCTGCTCAAGCGCATCGAACGCCGCGCCCGCTCGCTGGGCCTGGACCGCCTGTTCGTGCTCACCACGCGCACCGAGCACTGGTTCCTCAAGCGCGGTTTCGTGCACGCCACCGTGGACGACCTGCCGGAAGACAAGCGCAAGCTCTACAACTGGCAGCGCAAGTCGATGGTGCTGATGAAGAAGCTGTAACCCCGCAACGTCCGCAAAGACAACAGCCGCCGCAGGGGCATGGGCGACCGGCCCGGCCCCGGCGGCCCGGCTTGGCTACAATAGCGGCCACACGAAAAAGGAGTCCCTCATGGCCCGCATGGTCCATTGCGTCAAACTGAACAAGGAAGCCGAAGGCCTCGACTTCCCGCCGCTGCCGGGCGACCTCGGCAAGAAGATCTGGCAGAGCGTGTCGAAGGAAGCCTGGGCTGGCTGGCTCAAGCACCAGACCATGCTGATCAACGAGAACCGTCTGAACATGGCCGACGTCCGCGCGCGCCAGTACCTGCTCAAGCAGACCGAGAAGTACTTCTTCGGCGAAGGCGCCGACCAGGCCGCCGGCTACGTGCCGCCGCCTTCGGCGTAACCGTACGGCGCCCGCGCACACCGGGCCCGCCCGCCGCCCCGCCTGCCTCTGCCTGACCGTCAGCACCAGGGATGCCATTGCCGCACGCCGCGCCGGACCCCTCGGGGCCGGACGTGCCGTGCGGCAAATCCATTCTCAGCCCGGTACCTTGCCGCCTATCCTGCGCTGACGCCTGCGCACGGTGCCGTTCTCGGAAGACCCGTACGGAGAAAGCCAGCCCGCCAACACGGTACGCAGGCCGCGCCGCCGCCGCGCGGGACGCTGGTGCGGCAGCCACGGCGCCGCCAGGCTCGTGCGCTAGCCGTCCGAGGCCATGGCAGGGCGGGCGCCGGGCACCCGTTTCTGCTTGATGCATCCGATTTGATCTAAATCATGGACCTGTCGCAGCGAGCCTGGTTGCCGCCATGCAGGCCACTGGCACCAGGCCTGCTGTAACCGCTGCCCCACGCGGCTTTCCGGCGGGCATACGCCGAAAGAACTAGTACGCACGGCATAGCCCCGCCCGCTTCCGGCTGTACGGCCGGCGAATGTTCCGCGCAGACCCGCAGGCCTACTCTGGCATCACTCCTCAAAGTGACTCCGGAACCCGGCCATGCCCACCGCACCCCACTGCTCCCAACCCTCGGAAACCGTACCGCCAGGCGCCTGGACCACGCTCTGGTCCAGCACGTTCGCGTTCACCATCTGCTTTGCCGTCTGGATGATGTTCGCGGTGCTCGGCATCCCGCTCAAGAACGAACTCGGCCTCAACGACACGGAATTCGGCCTGCTGGCCGCCGCCCCGGTGCTCAGTGGCTCGCTGATCCGCGTACCGCTGGGCATCTGGACCGACCGCTACGGCGGCCGCGTGGTGTTCTTCGTCCTGATGCTGCTGACGGTGATCCCGATCTGGCTGATTTCCTATGTCCACACGCTGTGGCAGTTGCTGGTGCTGGGGCTGTTCGTCGGGCTGGCCGGCGGCTCGTTCTCGGTGGGTACGCCGTACGTGGCCCGCTGGTTCCCGCGCTCGCGCCAGGGGCTGGCGATGGGCATCTTCGGGGCCGGCAACTCGGGCGCCGCGCTGACCAAGTTCGTGGCCCCGGCGTTGATCCTGGCCGCCGGCACGTGGGAAATCGTGCCCAAGGTCTACTCGGTGGCGATGCTGGTCACGGCCATCGTATTTTTCCTGTTTTCGCGCAGCAACCCGGCCCACCGTTCCACATCGGCCACGAGCTTTCGCGCCCAGCTGGCCGTGATGCGCGACCCGCGCGTGTGGCGCTACTCGCAGTACTACTCGGTGGTGTTCGGGGGCTACGTGGGCCTGTCGCTGTGGATGACCAAGTACTACATCGGCGAATACGGCTTCGACATCAAGACCGCCGCCTTCCTGGCTGCCTGCTTCTCGCTGCCCGGCGGCGTGCTGCGCGCGATCGGCGGCTGGATCTCTGACCGCTACGGCGCCCATCGCACCACGTGGTGGGTGATGTGGATCAGCTGGGTGGGCTTCTTCCTGCTGAGCTACCCGAAGACCGACTTCGTGATCCACACGGTCACCGGCCCGCAGAGCTTCCAGATCGCCCTGACGCCCACGCTGTTCACGATCCTGATGTTCGTGGTCGGCATCGCCTTCGCCATCGGCAAGGCCTCGGTCTTCAAGTTCATCTCCAACGACTTCACGCACAACATCGGCGCGGTGTCGGGCGTAGTGGGCCTGGCCGGCGGCCTGGGCGGCTTCATCCTGCCGATCCTGTTCGGCGCGCTGGCCGACCTGACCGGCATCCGCAGCAGCTGCTTCATGCTGATGTACGGCACGGTCTGCGTGAGCCTGGTCTGGATGCACTACAGCCACCGCGCGGAGCAGTTGCGTGCGCGGGGCCTGTCCGGGGCATCCGCCGCCCTGGACCCGTCCACGCAGACTGCCTGATCCGCGATTTCCCCACATTCCTATTTCGCACACCATGACCAGTACCGTACTGACCCGCTGGGAGCCCGAGAACGCCGCGTTCTGGCGCGACCGCGGCGAACGCATCGCCTACCGTAATCTCTGGATCTCGATTCCCGCCCTGATGCTGGCCTTCGTGATCTGGATGCTGTGGAGCGTGGTGGCCGTCAACCTTGACCGCGCCGGCTTCCAGTTCACCAAGAACCAGCTGTTCTGGCTGACCGCGCTGCCCGCCCTGTCCGGTGCCACGCTGCGCATCTTCTATTCGTTCCTGGTGCCGGTGTTCGGCGGCCGCCGCTTCACGGCAATCTCCACCGCGCTGCTGCTGATTCCGGCGCTGGGCATGGGCTTTGCGCTGCGCGACCCTTCGACCAGCTACCCGATGCTGCTGGTGCTGGCCCTGCTGTGCGGGCTGGGCGGCGCCAACTTCAGTTCGTCGATGGCCAATATCAGCTTCTTCTTCCCGAAGGCGAAGAAGGGGCTGGCCACCGGGCTCAACGCCGGCATCGGCAACCTCGGCGTGTCCGTGGTGCAGTTCGTCACGCCGCTGGTGGTGTCGGTGGCCGTGTTCGGCGCGCTCGGCGGCGAACCGCAGAACTACCAGGCCGGCGGCGCCACGCAAAGCCTCTGGCTGCAGAACGCGGGCTTTATCTGGGTGCCGTTCATCGTGGCGGCATCGGTGGCCGCGTGGTTCGGCATGAACGACATTGCCGATGCGCGCGCGTCGTTCGCGGAACAGGCCGTGATCTTCCGGCGCCAGCACAACTGGCTGATGTGCTGGCTCTATATCGGCACGTTCGGCTCGTTCATCGGCTTCTCGGCCGGACTGGCGCTGCTGACCAAATCACAATTTCCAGGCATCAACCCCACGGCCTATGCCTTCCTGGGCCCGCTGGTCGGCGCCCTGACCCGCCCGGTGGGCGGCTGGATCTCTGACAAGCTTGGCGGTGCGCGGGTCACGCTCTGGACCTTCATCGGCATGATCGCGGCCGTCTGCGCCGTGCTGTCCGCTCTGCCCCATGACGGACAGGCGGGCAACTTCCAGGCCTTCCTGGCCGCGTTCATCGTGCTGTTCGCCCTGACCGGCATCGGCAACGGCTCCACGTTCCGCATGATCCCGGTGATCTTCCTGACCGAGCGCCAGCGCGACGCCGCCGGCAAGGGCGACGCCGCGCAGAAGCAGGCCCAGCAGGACGCCGGCAAGGAATCGGCCGCCGTGCTGGGCTTCTCGGGCGCGATCGGTGCCTATGGCGGTTTCTTTATTCCGAAGAGCTTCGGCACGTCGCTGGAACTGACGGGCTCGCCCGATGCCGCGCTCTACGGCTTCATCGCCTTCTATCTGAGTTGTGTACTGGTGACCTGGTGGTACTACGCACGCCGGAACGCCCCCATGCCCTGCTGAGGCGGCATCACCCACAAAAAGCAAGCGGAGAACATAAGAAATGTCTCATTTTCTGGATCGACTGAAGTTCCTGTCGCGCGTGAAGTCCACGTACGCGGACGGGCATGGTGCGGTGGTCAACGAAGACCGCACGTGGGAAAACAGCTACCGCAGCCGTTGGCAGCACGACAAGATCGTGCGATCGACGCACGGCGTGAACTGCACGGGCTCGTGTTCGTGGAAGGTGTACGTCAAGAACGGCCTGATCACCTGGGAAACCCAGCAGACCGACTACCCGCGCACCCGTCCCGACCTGCCCAACCACGAACCCCGTGGCTGCCCGCGCGGCGCGTCGTACAGCTGGTACGTCTATTCGGCGCAGCGCGTGAAGTATCCGATGATCCGAGGCCGCCTGATGGAGATGTGGCGCGAGGCGCGCAAGACCATGGACCCGATCGCCGCGTGGGCATCGATCAGCCAGGACCCCGGGAAGGCCGCGCGCTACAAGAGCGTGCGCGGCCAGGGCGGCTTTGTGCGGGCGGACTGGGATACGGCCACGGAGATGATCGCCGCCGCCAACGCCTTCACGGTCAAGCAATACGGCCCGGATCGGGTCATCGGATTTTCGCCAATTCCGGCCATGTCGATGGTTTCGTACGCGGCCGGGGCGCGCTACCTGAGCCTGCTCGGCGGAGCCTGCCTGTCGTTCTATGACTGGTATTGCGACCTGCCGCCCGCCAGCCCGCAGATCTGGGGCGAGCAGACCGACGTGCCCGAATCGGCCGACTGGTACAACAGCACCTACCTGATGGTCTGGGGCTCGAACGTGCCGCAGACGCGTACCCCTGACGCGCACTTCTATACCGAAGTCCGCTACAAGGGCACCAAGACCGTCGCCGTGTCATCGGATTTCGGCGAAATGGTGAAGTTCGGCGACATCTGGCTGGCGCCAAAGCAAGGCACCGATGCCGCGCTGGCGATGGCCATGGGCCACGTGGTGCTCAAGGAATTCCACGCCACCGGCAAGTCATCGTATTTCCGCGATTACGTGAAGCAGTACACCGACATGCCGATGCTGGTGCTGCTGCGCGACCAGGACGGCACGCTGGTGCCCGACCACTTCCTGCGTGCCTCCCACCTGGACGGCAACCTGGACCAGGCCAACCATCCGGAATGGAAAACGCTGGTGATCGACCAGGCCAGCGGCGGGATCGTGGCGCCCAACGGCTCGATCGGCTTCCGCTGGGGCGAGGCCGCCCATGACGACGGCGCCAGGGTGGGACGCTGGAACCTGGAAATGAAGGATGGCGGCAGCGGCCGGGACATCGACCCTCGCCTGTCGCTGATTGGTGTCGAGGACGAAGTGGCCGAGGTGGGCTTCCCCTACTTTGGCGGCGAGCACGACGCGCTGCTGCGCCGTCGCGTGCCGGTGCGCCGGCTGACACTGGCCGATGGCACCGTGGCGCGTGTGGCCACCGTCTACGACCTGCAGATGGCCAACTACGGCGTCGACCAGGGCCTGGGCGGCCCCAACGTGGCCACGTCGTTCGACGACGACGTGCCCTACACGCCGGCCTGGCAGGAAAAGCACACCACCGTGCCGCGCCACCTGGTGATCCAGGTGGCCCGCGAGTTCGCCGACAACGCGGATCGCACACATGGCAAGAGCATGGTGATCGTCGGCGCGGCGCTGAACCACTGGTACCACAACGACATGATCTACCGCGGCATCATCAACCTGCTGATGATGTGCGGTTGCGTGGGCCAGAGCGGTGGCGGCTGGGCCCACTACGTCGGCCAGGAAAAGCTGCGTCCGCAATTCGGCTGGGCGCCGCTGGCCTTCGGCTCCGACTGGTCGCGCCCGCCGCGCCAGATGAACGGCACATCGTTCTTCTACAACCACACGAGCCAGTGGCGCCACGAGAAGCTTGGCGTGGACGAGATCCTGGCGCCGACCGCCGACCACAGGCGGTACCACAACCTGTCGCTGCTGGACCTGAACGCCAAGTCCGAGCGCATGGGCTGGCTGCCGTCGGCGCCGCAGCTCGGCCGCAACCCGCTGGACGTGGTGGCCGACGCCCGCGCGGCCGGCAAGGATCCGGTCGCACACACCGTCGAACAGCTCAAGTCCGGTGCGCTGCAGTTTGCCTGCGACGACCCCGACAACCCGGCCAACTTCCCACGCAACATGTTCGTATGGCGCTCGAATATCCTGGGCAGCTCGGGCAAGGGCCACGAATACTTCCTCAAGTACCTGCTTGGCACGCAAAACGCGGTGTTCGGCGACGAGAACGACGCGATCAAGCCGGGCGAGGTCAAGGTGCGCCCGGCCGCGGAGGGCAAGCTCGACCTGCTGACCGTGCTCGACTTCCGCATGAGCACCACCTGCCTGTACGGCGACATCGTGCTGCCCACGGCCACCTGGTACGAAAAGGACGACCTGAACACGTCGGACATGCACCCGTTCATCCACCCGCTGTCCGAAGCCGTGCAGCCGCTGTGGGAAAGCAAGACCGACTGGGAAATCTACAAGGCCATCGCCAAAAAGTTCAGCGAGATTGCCGGCCCGTACCTGGGCACGCGCGAGGATCTGGTCTGCACGCCGCTGCTGCACGACACCCCGGGCGAACTGGGCCAGCCGTTCGAGCCGAAGGACTGGAAGCATGGCGAGTGCGACCTGATCCCGGGCAAGACCGCTCCGTCGATGACGGTGGTCGAACGCAACTACGCCGACATCTACAAGAAGTTCACGTCGGTCGGGCCGCTGCTGGACAAGCTGGGCAACGGCGGCAAGGGCATCAACTGGGATACGAAGCACGAGGTCCACGAGATCGGCCACCTGAGCAAGACCGTGACCGAGCCGGGCGTCAGCCACGGCCGTCCGAGGCTGGAAACGGCCATCGACGCCGCCGAGATGATCCTGACCTTTGCCCCGGAAACCAACGGCCACGTGGCCGTGAAGGCCTGGGACGCGCTGTCGAAGATCACCGGGCGCGACCATACGCACCTGGCCGCAGGCCGCGAGCACGACAAGATCCGCTTCCGCGACGTGCAGGCCCAGCCGCGCAAGATCATTTCCGCCCCGACGTGGTCTGGCCTGGAATCGGAGGAAGTCAGCTACAACGCCGGCTACACCAACGTCCAGGAACTGATTCCATGGCGCACGCTGACCGGCCGCCAGCAGTTTTACCAGGACCACCGCTGGATGCTGGACTTCGGCGAAGGCGCATGCGTCTACAAGCCGGCCATCGACACCAAGACGGTGAGTCCGATGCTGGGCCGCAAGCCGAACGGCAATCCGGAACTGGTGCTGAACTGGATCACGCCGCACCAGAAATGGGGCATCCACTCCACCTACTCGGACAACCTGCGCATGCTCACGCTGTCGCGCGGCGGTCCGCACGTCTGGATCTCGGAAGCCGAGGCCAAGGCCAACGGCATCCGCGACAACGACTGGGTGGAAGTGTTCAACGTCAACGGCACGCTGACCGCCCGGGTGGTGGTGTCGCAGCGGGTGCCCCAGGGCATGTGCCTGATGTATCACGCACAGGAAAAAATCGTCAATGTGCCGGGTGCGGAAACCAGCGGCATGCGCGGCGGCATCCATAACTCGGTCACGCGCGCCGTGACCAAGCCCACGCACATGATCGGCGGCTACGCCCAGCTGGCCTATGGCTTCAACTACTACGGCACGGTTGGCAGCAATCGCGACGAATTCGTGATCCTTCGCAAGATGAATAAGGTGGACTGGCTGGAAGGTCCGCGCAAGGAAGCACCCTCCCCCCAAAACAAGGCAGAAAAGACTGAAGGAGCATGGCAATGAAGATCCGCGCGCAAGTGGCCATGGTGCTGAACCTCGACAAGTGCATCGGCTGCCATACCTGCTCCGTGACCTGCAAGAACGTCTGGACCAGCCGCGAAGGCGTTGAATACGCCTGGTTCAACAACGTCGAGACCAAGCCCGGCATCGGCTTCCCCAAGGAGTGGGAAAACCAGGACAAGTGGAACGGCGGCTGGAAGCGCAATGCCGACGGCAGCCTGACCCCGCGCCAGGGTGGCAAGGGAAAGATCCTGTCGAACATGTTCGCCAACCCGAACCTGCCGCAGATCGACGAATACTACGAGCCGTTCACGTACGACTACGAACACCTGCAGAAGGCCCCGCTGGTGGAGACCCCGCCGACGGCACGCCCCGTCTCGGCCATTACCGGCCAGAGGATGGAGAAGATCGAATGGGGCCCGAACTGGGAGGACGACCTGGGCGGCGAATTCGACTCGCGCAGCCGCGACAAGCTGTTCGACGAAATCCAGAAGGACATGTACTCGACCTTCGAGAACACGTTCATGATGTACCTGCCGCGCCTGTGCGAACACTGCCTGAACCCGACCTGCGTGGCATCGTGCCCCTCGGGGTCGGTCTACAAGCGCGAGGAAGACGGCATCGTGCTGGTGGACCAGGACAAGTGCCGCGGCTGGCGCATGTGCATCTCCGGCTGCCCCTACAAGAAGATCTATTTCAACTGGCAGAGCGGCAAGGCCGAGAAGTGCGTGTTCTGCTATCCGCGCATCGAGGCCGGCCAGCCGACGGTCTGCGCCGAAACCTGCGTGGGCCGCATCCGCTATCTGGGCGTGATGCTGTACGACGCCGACCGCATCGAACAGGCCGCCTCGGTGGCCGATGAGCGCGACCTGTACCAGTCGCAGCTCGACATTTTCCTGGACCCGAATGATCCGGCCGTGCAGGCCGAGGCGCTGCGCCAGGGCATTGCGCAGCGCTGGATCGATGCCGCGCGCAAGTCGCCGGTCTACAGGATGGCCGTCGAATGGAAGGTGGCCTTCCCGCTGCACCCGGAATACCGCACGCTGCCGATGGTCTGGTACATCCCGCCGCTGTCCCCGATCCAGTCTGCGGCCGAAGCCGGCTTCATGGGCATGAACGGCGTGATCCCCGATGTCAAGAGCCTGCGCATCCCGGTGAAGTACCTGGCCAACCTGCTGACCGCCGGCGATGTCATCCCGGTGCTTGGCGCGCTCGAAAAGATGCTGGCCATGCGCGCCTACAAGCGCGGCCAGCACGTGGATGGCATCGAGGACATGGCCGTGCTCGAACAGGTGGGCCTGACGCCTGCGCAGGTCGAGGACATGTACCAGACCATGGCCATCGCCAACTACGAGGACCGCTTCGTGGTGCCGTCGTCGCACAAGGAAATGTCCGAGGACAGCTTCGACGAAAAAGGCAGCTGCGGCTTCAGCTTCGGCAACGGCTGCTCGGGCGGCACATCGGACGGCACGCTGTTCGGCCGCAAGAAGCCGCAGCCCGAAGTGGCCTATGCCGACCTGCCGCGCTCGCGCAAGGCGCTGGCCACCTGACCAAATCCGGAGAACGCCATGACTATTCATCGAGTGCTGAGCGCCATGCTCAGCTATCCGGACCAGGCACTGGTCGACGGGATGGCCGACATCGACCTGGCCCTGGCCGAATGGCCGCAGGCGCGCGACATGCTGGCGCCGCTGACCGAAATGCTGCGCCGCGAACCGCTGATCCGGCTGCAGGAAAACTATGTGGCCACGTTCGACCGCAATCCGGCCCACTCGCTGCACCTGTTCGAGCATGTGCACGGCGAAAGCCGCGATCGCGGCCAGGCGATGGTGGACCTGCTGCAGGAATACCGGCGCGACGGCTTCGACCTGACCACCGCCGAACTGCCGGACTATGTCCCGCTGTTTCTGGAATACCTGGGCGCCCTGGCCACGGACGGCAAGCCAGAACGTGCCGGGCAGCTGCTGGGCGACGCCATCCACGTGCTGGCCGCCATCGGCGACCGCCTGGCCCGCAGCGAGAGCCCCTATGCCGCCGCATTCCGGACGCTGCGCACGCTGACGGACGTGCAGCCGCAGCCGCAGGAAGAACCGCCCGTGCGTGACATGGACGAGGCAATGGAGACATTCGGCCCCGGCGCGGACGGCGTGGAGCCGCTACTGGCCCGCAAGCCCGACGTCGAGACGGTGCGCTTCTACAAGCGGGACGCCGCGGCCGCCGCGCGCGGCATGCCGTCAGCCTCCAACCCCAGCTAACCGAGCACCCTCACCATGACTCTGGTCCATCAATTCCTGTTCGGGATCTACCCGTATATCGCCGCCGCCATCTTTCTGTTCGGCAGCCTGGCCCGCTTCGAGCGCGAGCAGTACACATGGAAATCGGACAGCTCGCAGATGCTGTACCGCGGCAACCTGCGCACGGGCAACATCCTGTTCCATGTCGGCATCCTCGGCCTGTTCTTCGGCCATATGGCGGGGCTGCTCACGCCGGTGGCGGTGTGGGACGCGCTGGGTGTCTCGCACAGCCTCAAGCAGGCCGTGGCCATGACGGCCGGCGGCGTCATGGGCACCATGTGCCTGGCCGGGCTGCTGATCCTGCTGCACCGGCGCCTGACCAACGCCCGCGTGTCGGCCGTCACCCGTACGGGTGACAAGTTGCTGCTGCTCTGGCTGCTGGTCACGCTGCTGCTGGGTCTGTCCACCATCTTCGCGTCGGCCAGCCACATGGACGGCCACATGATGGTGCAGCTGATGACCTGGGCCCAGCACATCGTCACGCTGCGCGGGGATGCCGCAAGCTACGTGGCCGACGCACCGCTGGTCTTCAAGGCGCATCTGTTCATGGGGATCTCGCTGTTCGCGATCTTCCCGTTTACCCGGCTGGTGCATGTGTGGAGCGGCTTTGCGTCGGTGGGCTATCTCGGGCGCGCCTGGCAGCTGGTGCGCAGCCGGTAAGGCATCGCCATGCATACGATCGAGCGCCTCCTGAAAGGGTTCGAACGTTTCCAGCAGCATTACTTCGAGGATGCGCCGGCGCTGTTCGATGCGCTGCGCGCCGGACAGCATCCGCAGACCTTGCTGATTGGATGCAGCGATTCGCGCGTGGACCCCGGACTGCTGCTGGGCAGCGCTCCGGGCGATCTCTTCACTGTCAGAAATGTGGCAAATCTGGTGCCGCCATGTAGCGAAAGGGAGACTGGACGGCTCCACGGGGTATCGGCTGCCATCCAATTTGCGGTAGAGCAACTGCGCGTCGCCAGAATTATTGTCATGGGTCATAGCGGATGCGGCGGAATTCGCGCATTGTTGGCGCGGCCCGAGGCTGAGGGCGACACGGCACCGGCGCGTGCCGGCCAGGATTTCATTGGTCCCTGGGTGCGCATTGCGGCACCCGCCCGCCAGATGGTGGAGCAGACCATGCCAGACGCAAGCGCCGAGCAACGTCAGCATGCCTGTGAACAGGCATCGATCCTGGTGTCGCTGCGCAACCTCGGGTCGTTCCCGTTCGTGCGCGCCGCGTGCGAGCGTGGCGAACTGACATTGCATGGCTGGTATTTCGATATTGCCGCCGGCGCGCTACTCGCTTATTCCGACCGCGCCGACGGCTTCCTGCCACTGGTTTGCCCGCTGCCCGACGCCCCCGTACGCGATGTCCGTAACACAGTCACCGCCGTTTGCCCCTGATGCAAAACAGCAAAACACTATCCGGAATGGACTCATGACAGAACACTGGCTGAAACTCGCTGGAAGGCGACTGCTGCCGCTCGTTCAGGGCGGCATGGGCATCGGCATCTCCGCCCATCGACTGGCGGGCACCGTGGCCGCCAACAACGGCGTCGGCACCATTGCCAGCATCGACCTGCGACACCACCACGAAGACCTGATGGCCCAGACGCGCGGAACCCATGACAAGGAGAAGATCGAGGCGGCGAACCGTGTGGCGCTCGATCGCGAAATCCGGTCCGCGCGCGCACTGTCGGCGGGCCGCGGCCTGATCGCCGTCAACGTCATGAAGGCCGTGGGCTCCCACGCCCAGCTGGTGCGGCAAGCATGCGAGAGCGGCGCCGACGCCATAGTCATGGGCGCCGGGCTGCCGCTGGATCTGCCCGAACTGGCCGCCGACCATCCGAAGGTCGCCCTGATCCCGATCCTGTCCGAAACGCGTGGCATTGGCCTGGTCCTGCGCCGGTGGATGAAAAAGGGCCGCCTGCCCGACGCCATCGTGATCGAGCATCCGGCGCACGCCGGCGGCCATCTTGTCGCCGCCACCATCGAGGATCTTGGCAACGAACGATTTTCGTTCGCCCGCGTGCTGAGCGAATGCCGCGAACTGTTCCAGACACTGGGGCTGGCCTGGGACAGCATCCCGCTGATCCTGGCTGGCGGCATCAATTCCCACGAGAAGGTGCGCCACTGGCTGGGCGAAGGCGCGTCGGCCGTGCAACTGGGCACCGCATTCGCCGTGACCGAGGAATGCGATGCCCATCCGGACTTCAAGCAGGTGCTGGCCACCGCCACGCCTGACACCCTGCGCGAATTCACCAGCGTGGCCGGGCTTCCGGCGCGAGCCGTGCTGACACCGTGGCTATCGCGCTATCTGTCGAGCGAAAGCCGGCTGCAGCGTCGCGCAAAGCCGCGAGACTGCCTGGAGGGCTTCGACTGCCTGCAGGCATGCGGACTGCGGGATGGCGTGGCCAAGATCGGCCAGTTCTGCATCGACCTGAAACTTGCGCAAGCCGTGCGCGGCGATGTGGAACGCGGCCTGTTCTTCCGTGGCAAGGGCAAGCTGCCATTTGACGAAACCATCCGCCCCGTGGCCGACCTGATGCACTACCTGCTGACTGGCGAAAAGCCCGCCGCGCTGGCCCGGGCGCCCATCACCGCTGCTGCGGTGTGACGGCAAACGGCCTTTCCCTTTTTTCCCTTCCCTTTCCTTCGCCTCCCCTCCCTCCCATTCCATGCAATCTCGCGGTACGCGGGGCGGCCAGCCGCCCTGCTTGCGCATGCGGAACATGCAGCGCAACGCCACCAGCAACTGAGCGCCCAGCCAGGCGGTGGCGGCCGCTAACAGCAGGCCGCCGGCTGGCGCCAGCCGGCGGTCGATCAACCACATTGACGTCCACGCCACAATCGGCCCACGGATTACACATGTCTTGATCTAGCGCAGAAATCACCTGCCCCATCACGCCGAAAATCGGATCCAAGTTGCGCACGCCCCCCGCCCGCCCCTTGTGCCAACCCGATCCCATGCCAGGCCCCACGACTCCAACGCCCCTAGACCCTACGGCAGCCTCTGCTTCGGCTGCCGCCACGCCGCATCCGCTGCCGGAGACCGGCCACGTCCCGGACACCGTCCGGCTTACGCCGCCGCGCTACCGCTTGTCCACGCGCATCATCCTGCTATCGCTGGTGTCGCTGCTGGCCGTGCTGACGATGATCGCCGGCACGCTCTACCTGTCCTGGAAGCTCGAAGGCGCGGGCGCCGCCATCAATGACGCCGGCAGCCTGCGCATGCGCGCCAATCGTGTCGCCATCGAGCTGTCGTTGTCGGCATCGGGCAAACCCAACAGCCTTGCCGAGCAGATCACCACGCTCGACAACACGCTGGCCCAGTTGCGCAAGGGCAATCCGGCCCGCCCGCTGTTCCTGCCCGACGAACCGGCCATCCACGCACAGCTTGACGCCGTGCTGGCCGACTGGTCGCAGCAGCTCAAGCCGCTGGCGCTGGCCGGCAACGCCAGCCAGTACGTCCGGGCGCTGCCGGGATTTGTCAATCGGGCTGACCGGCTGGTCCGTCAGATCGAGAACAACAGCGCACGCAAGACCGACATGCTGCGCCTGTCGCAAGTCGGCCTGGCCGTCATGGCCTGCGTGGGCACCGTGGCCGTCATCTATCTGCTCTACCTCTGGATCATCCTGCCCGTGCTGCGTCTGCAGGACGGCCTGCGCCGCATGGCCGCCCGCGAATTTTCGCTGCGCCTGCCGGTGGAAACCCGCGACGAATTCGGCACGCTGACCTCGGGCTTCAACCGGATGGCTGCCGAATTGCAGGATCTCTACCAGGACCTGGCCGCGCGGGTGACCAGCAAGACGGCGGAACTGGCCCGCCAGAATCGCGACCTCGAGGCGCTCTACGACATGGCCGCCTTCCTGAACCAGGCCGGCGATTCCCAAACGCTGGCGCAGGGTTTCCTGGCGCGCGTGATGCCGCAGTTCGGCGCCGATGGCGGGTCCGTGCGCGTGTACGACGCCCGCCAGGGCAAGCTCCATCGGCTGGCATCGGCAGGCTTGTCGATGACGTTGGCCGACAACGATCACTGCGCGGACATCGATGCGTGCCACTGCGGGCATGCCACGCAAGCCGGCATTGTTACGGTGGCAGACCTGCGCCGGTCCATGTCCCCGGCGCAGGTCCCTATGCCCCCGGCGCTGCCCTCGCCTTGCCGCCGTGAAGGCTTCCTGTCGATGGCCGCGTTCCGGCTGGACACTCTGCGCGGGCCGGTCGGCACGCTGACGCTGCACTTCCGGGTGGCGCGCGAACTGCCGCCATCGGACCGGCAATTGCTGGAAACGATGGCCCAGCATCTGGCCACTGCGCTGGAACACATCCGCCTGTCGGCCAGCGCGCGCCAGCTGGCCGTCGTGGAGGAACGCCACCTCGTGGCCCAGGGGCTGCACGACAGCATCGCGCAGGGGCTGAATTTTCTGAATCTGCAGGTGCAGTTGCTGGAAGATGCCGTGGACCGGCGCGCCGATGGCGAGGTGCAGGAAATCATCCCGCTGCTGCGCCATGGTGTGGAAGAGAGCTACCAGGACGTGCGCGAGCTGCTGCACAACTTCCGGTCGCGCCTGACCACCGGTGGCCTGCGGCCCGCCGTGGAAGAGACTGTGGCGCGCTTCCGGCGCCAATGCCGCACCGAAGCCACGCTGACCATCGACGACAAGGGCCTGCCGCTGCAGCCCGAAGACCAGCTGCAGGTGCTGTTCATCCTGCAGGAAGCATTGTCGAACGTGCGCAAGCACGCCATGGCCGAACACGTGACGATCTCGATCCGGCACGACCGGCTGTTCCGGCTGGTGGTGCAGGACGATGGCGACGGATTCGACGCCGGCCGGCTGGACGAACAAGACACCAGCCACATCGGCCTGCACATCATGCGCGAGCGCGCGGCCAGGCTTGGCGCGCAGCTGGCTATCGACGCGCGCCCAGGGCTTGGCGTACGGATCGAACTGACCCTGCCGCGCGACGTTGCGTCCGACGGACGCCCCGCCCCAACCGCCGACCTGCCGGACGCTGCACCGGCCACCACACCGGCCAGCATACCTGCCTGAGGCCCATCATCATGACCATCCGCATCCTGTTGATCGACGACCATACGCTGTTCCGCTCGGGCATTCGCGCCCTGCTGCAGCGGCAAGCGGATTTCGAGATCGTCGACGAAGCCGCCGACGGTGTGGAGGGCATCAAGCGCGCCAAGCAGCATCGGCCCGACGTGATTCTGCTGGATCTGAACATGCCCGGGCTGTCCGGGCTCGAAGCCCTGCATCTGCTGGTGGAAGACCTGCCCGACAGCGCCGTGGTCGTACTGACCGTGTCGGAAGAGGCGGACGAGCTGGCAACCGCCCTGCGCAGCGGCGCGCGCGGCTATCTGCTCAAGAACATCGAGACCGAAGCCCTGACCAGCGCCATCCGGCGGGCGGCGGCCGGCGAACCGGTGATCTCGGAAGGCATGACGGCGAAGCTGGTGCAGCAGTTTCGCGCGCCGAACATCGCGTCCGGCGCGGCACGCGGCCATGAGGGTAGCCAGCGGAGCGCCCCGCTCACCGTGCGCGAGCGAGACATCGTGCAGGGACTGGTACGCGGCGAAAGCAACAAGGAAATCGCGCGCGAGCTTGGCGTGGCGGAAAGCACCGTGAAGATTCACGTGCAGAACATCCTGAAGAAGCTCAACCTCGCCAGCCGCGTGCAGGTGGCGGTCTACGCCGTCGAGCATGGGCTCGCGGGCTGACCGCCGGCGCGACCCGGCTCAGTAGTCGGTGCGCTGCACGCCCTGCTCGGTGCCCAGCAGCAGCACGTTGGCGCCGCGCAGCGCGAACAGGCCCACCGTCACCACGCCGGGCAGATGGTTGATGCGCTGCTCCAGGGCTTTGGGGTCGTCGATCTTCAGGCCGGCCACATCGAGGATCACATTGCCGTTGTCGGTCTTGTAGATGCCACCTTCCTTGGTCATGCGCAGGCGCGGATGGCCCCCGAGCGCGGCCAGCTGGCGGGCGACCGCGGCGCGTGCCATCGGGATCACCTCGACCGGCAGCGGGAAGGTGCCCATGACCGGCACCAGCTTGCTGCCATCGGCGATGCAGACGAAGCGCTCGGCCACCGACGCCACGATCTTCTCGCGCGTCAGCGCGCCGCCACCGCCCTTGATCATCGCGCCCGAGGCGTCGATCTCGTCGGCGCCGTCAACATAGACGGGGATGGTGTCAACCTCGTTGAGGTCCAGCACGGTGAAGCCATGCTGCTGCAGACGGCGCGTGGACGCTTCCGAGCTGGAAACGGCGCCGCTGAAGCGTTCCTTGAACGCCGCGACGGCGTCGATGAAGAGATTGGCGGTGGAGCCCGTGCCCACGCCGAGAACGGCACCTTGGGGCACTTCCTGCTTCACATAGTCGGCGGCGGCTTGCGCGACCTGCGCCTTGAGTTCATCCTGAGTCATGACAACAGCCAGAATTGCGTTGGGAAGGGCGTAGTGTAGCGGATCGCAGCCCCCGCCCGGCGATTGCCGCCCTGGGACCGCCCCCGGGTTGCCTCTGCGGGCCACATCACCTTGCCGCATCACTCCGCGCCGTTACAATGGCCCATTCCCGGCGACCTCCGCCCCAGACTTCTTTCAGACGGAACCAGATCATGAACGCGCTCGAACAACTGAAGCAGTTCACCACGGTAGTGGCCGATACCGGCGACTTCCAGCTGATGAAGCAGTACACGCCGCAGGACGCGACCACCAATCCGTCGCTGATCCTCAAGGCCGTGCAGAAGCCAGAGTACCGGCCGCTGCTGGAGCAGGCCACGCGCGACCATCACGGCAGCGCGGGCGTCGAGGCTGTCATGGACCAGTTGCTGATCGCCTTCGGCTGCGAGATCCTGGCCATCGTGCCGGGCCGGGTATCGACCGAAGTCGACGCGCGCCTGTCGTTCGACACGCAGGCCACCGTCGACAAGGCGCGGCACCTGATCGGCCTGTACGAGCAGCGCGGCGTGGCCCGCGAGCGCGTGCTGATCAAGATCGCCTCGACCTGGGAAGGCATCCAGGCCGCCGCCGTCCTGCAGCGCGAGGGCATCCGCTGCAACATGACGCTGCTGTTCTCGCTGGTACAGGCCGTGGCCTGCGCCGAAGCCGGCGCGCAACTGATCTCGCCGTTCGTCGGGCGCATTCTTGACTGGTACAAGAAGCAGGCGGGCGACAAGTGGGACGCCGACGCCAACGCGGGCGACAACGACCCCGGCGTGCGCTCGGTGCGCCAGATCTACGATTACTACAAGAAGTTCGGCTATGACACCGAGGTGATGGGTGCCAGCTTCCGCGGCACGGGCCAGATCCTGGCATTGGCGGGCTCCGACCTGCTGACCATCAGCCCGGAACTGCTCGAACAGCTGGCGGGCAGCCAGGCCCCGGTGGAGCGCAAGCTGTCGGTCGAGCAGGCCCAGGCCGGCAACATCGCACGCATCGCCGCCGACGAGCCAGCGTTCCGCTGGCAGCTGAACGAGGACGCGATGGCCACCGAGAAGTTGTCGGAAGGCATCCGCCTGTTCGCGGCGGACGCGGTGAAGCTCGAAAAGCTCGTGGCGGAACTGGCGGGCTGAGCGCGCCCGCCTTCCAGACTCGCCTGCCCCGCCTGCCAAGCCTGCATTGGCGGGCAAGGCGAGCACCGGGATCACCGGGATCACCGGAATAAGGCGGTCAGGCGGTCAGGCCGCGCCTTGCGGCCAGAGCATTGGCAGACACTGCCCTGCCGGCGCGGACAGCACCAGGTCTGCCGTGGCATCCAGGGCCGACGGTTGCGGATTGACCATCAGCACCCGGGCCCCGTGTTCCTTCGCCAGGCCCGGCAGCGCGGCCGCCGGATAAACCATTCCCGAGGTGCCGACGACCAGGCAGAGGTCGCAGTTCTGCGCCGCGTGATCGGCGCGAAAGCGCGCCACGCGCGGCAGATCCTCGCCAAACCACACCACGCCGGGGCGCATCATCGCCCCGCACAGCGCGCAATGCGGCGGCTCGCCCGCCACCGGCGGCACCGTGTCGCAGCGGCCGCAGCCGTCCAGCCATTTGTTGGCGAACAGGTTGCCGTGCAATTCCACCACGTGTTCGCTGCCAGCCTGCTGATGCAGGCCGTCGATATTCTGCGTGACCAGCGTCAACGATTTCTGTCCGGCCAGCGCCGCCAGCGCGTAGTGGGCGGGATTCGGCCGGGCGGCCGACACCAGTTCGCGCCGGTGCTCGTACCACTGCCACACCAGCGCCGGCTGGCGCCGAAAGGCTTCCTCCGTCGCCAGCTCCTCGGGATCGAAGCGCGCCCAGAGCCCGGTCAGGGCATCGCGGAAGGTCGGCACGCCGGATTCCGCCGAGATGCCCGCGCCGGTCAGCACGAAGATGTTTTGCGCGGCGTCGATCCACTGGCGTGCCTGCTCGAGCGCGGCGGCATCGACGATCATGTCAGCCCCGGCGCTGGCGCACGGCCTCGTACAGGCACACGCCGCTGGCTACCGAAACATTGAGGCTTTCCACGCCGCCGGCCATCGGAATGGCCACCAGTTCGTCGCAGGTTTCGCGCGTCAGGCGGCGCATGCCCTCGCCTTCGGCCCCCATCACGATGGCGGTCGGGCCCTTCAGGTCCATGTCGTAGAGCGACTTGTCCGTGCCGTCTGCCGTGCCGATCACCCAGATGCCACGCTCCTGCAGTTCGCGCAGCGTGCGCGCCAGGTTGGTCACGGTGATATAGGGAATGGTTTCGGCGGCGCCACTGGCCACCTTCGCCACGGTGGTATTGAGACCGACGCTGCGGTCCTTCGGCGCGATGACCGCATGGGCACCGGCACCATCGGCCACGCGCAGGCATGCGCCGAGGTTGTGCGGATCGGTCACGCCGTCCAGCACCAGCAGCAGCGGCGTACCTTCGATGCCGTCCAGCAGTTCGTCGAGATTGAGGGCGAGCGAGACATCCTCGGCGCGCGCCACCACGCCCTGGTGGCGGTCGGTGCCGGCCATGCCGCGCAGGCGGTCGGCATCCACCGGATGCAGCGTCACGCCAAGGCCTTCCGCCAGCCGGACGAAGTCCAGCATGCGGCGGTCCTTGCGGTTCGCTTCGATGTAGATGTCGGAAACGCTCTGCGCATTCTGGCGCAGGCGTGCGTTGACGGCGTGAAAGCCGATCAGGAGTTTGTGTTTGGCCATGGCGCGCATTGTACCCGCCATGGCCTCACCACAACGCCGATTTGCTTACCGCTTGCGCGCGGCGCGGCTCGTTTTGCCGGCTGGCTTCGGCGCCCGCTTGGCCGCGGACTTCTTGGCCGTTTGCAGGTGCGGCGGCTTGGGCTTGGCGGCCCGCTTGGCCGGCTTGCCCGCCGGCGCCTTGCGGCCCGAATGCGGCGCATGTCCGACATTCGCCTCACGCGGCTTGACCGGCGTGATCACGGCTTCGAACACAGGCTGCTCTTCGATCACGCGGTCCAGCGTTTCGTCGAACGATTCCTCGGGCTTCGAGGTCCCGCCGAGCAAGGCCGCCAGTTGCCGGCCCTTCTTGCGCGCCGGCACCGCATGGGCGGCAGGCACGCGCGGCTGCTCGGGGACGCCGGCACGTCCGCGCAGCGTCTTGGCCGACGGTTCCTGCACCAGGCGGAAATCGATCTTGCGCGCATCGAGGTCCACGCGCGAGACCTGCACGCGCACGCGATCGGTCAGCCGGTAGCGGATGCCAGTCCGTTCGCCGCGCAGTTCGTTGCGGGCCTCGTCGTACTGGAAGTAGTCGCTGCCCAGCTCGGTGACGTGCACCAGCCCTTCCACGTAGAGCTCGTCGAGCTGCACGAAGATGCCGAACGACGTGACCGCGCTGATCGTCCCAGCGAAATCGCTGCCGAGCTTGTCGCGCATGAAATAGCACTTCAGCCAGGCTTCCACGTCGCGCGAGGCCTCGTCGGCGCGGCGTTCGTTGGCCGAGCAGTGCAGGCCCAGTTCATCCCAGATGCCCTCGTCGCGCTTGGCGCGGGCTGCGGCGTTCTCGGCACGCTTCTCGGCGTCGGCGGCCTGCATGCGGCGCGCCTTGGGCGAGATCTGCGTGTTCAGCTCGGTGCCCGGGATAAAGGCCGGCCGGTACTTGGTATGCGCCAGGATGGCCTTGATCGAGCGATGCACGAGCAGATCGGGATAGCGCCGGATCGGGCTCGTGAAGTGCGCGTAGGCCTCGTAGGCCAGACCGAAGTGGCCGATGTTGTCGGGGCTGTAGACGGCCTGCTGCATCGAGCGCAGCAACATCGTCTGCAGCATCGGCGCATCGGGACGCGACTTGATCTTGTCCATCACCTCGGCGTAATCCGAAGCCTGCGGCTTGTCGCCGCCGCCCAGGGACAGACCCGCCGTCCTCAGGAATTCACGCAGGTTCTTGAGCTTCTCCTCGCTCGGGCCCGCGTGGATCCGGTACAGCGCCGGGTGCTTGAAGCGTTCGAGGAAGTCGGCCGCGCAGACGTTGGCCGTCAGCATGCATTCCTCGATCAGCCGGTGCGCATCGTTGCGGGTGCGCGGCAGGATCTGTTCGATCTTGCCCTGCGCGTTGCAGACGATATACGTCTCGGTCGTGTCGAAGTCGATCGCCCCGCGCTCGCGGCGCGCCTTGAGCAGGACCTGGAACAGTTCGTAGAGGTTCTGCAGGTGCGGCACCAGCCCGGCACGCTTGTGCGCCTCGGGGCCCTTGGTGTTCGACAGGACGGCCCAGACCTCGTTATAGGTCAGCCGCGCCGCCGAGTGCATCACGGCCGGATAGAACTGGTAGCCCTTCAGCTCGCCCTTGGCCGTGATCACGGCATCGCAGACCATGCACAGGCGGTCGACGTTCGGATTCAGCGAGCACAGGCCGTTGGACAGCTTTTCCGGCAGCATCGGGATCACCCGGCGCGGGAAGTACACCGACGTGGCGCGGTCGAGCGCATCGGCGTCCAGCGGCGTGCCGGGGCGCACGTAGTGCGACACGTCGGCAATGGCCACGATCAGGCGCCAGCCCTTGGCGCGGCCGATCTTGACCGGCTCGCAGTAGACGGCATCGTCAAAGTCGCGCGCATCTTCGCCGTCGATCGTCACCAGCGGCACGTCGCGCAGGTCGATGCGATGGTCGAGGTCGGCCTGGCGCACTTCGTCAGGCAGCGCCTGCGCTTCCTTGGCGGCAGCCGCTGAGAACTCGTGCGGCACGCCGTACTTGCGCACGGCGATCTCGATTTCCATGCCAGGATCGTCGATGTCGCCCAGCACTTCCACCACGCGGCCCACGGGCTGCACGTAGCGGTCCGGCCACTCCATCAGCTCGACGCTGACCACCTGGCCCACGCGCGCCTTGCCTTGCGACTTGGGCGGGATCAGGATGTCCTGGCCGATGCGCTTGTCTTCGGGCGCCACCACCAGCACGCCGTTTTCGGACAGCAGACGGCCGATCACGAAACGGTTGGCGCGCTCGACGATCTCGACGATCTGCCCTTCCGGACGTCCGCGGCGGTCGTAGCCCACCACGCGCACCTGGGCACGGTCGTTGTGCATCGCCTTCTGCAGTTCGCGCTCGGGCAGGAAGATATCGTCCTCGCCATCGTCGCGAATCAGGAAGCCAAAGCCATCGCGATGGCCCTGTACGCGGCCGACGACGAAATTCGGCTGATGGGCCAGCTCGTAGCGGCCCTTGCGGTTCAGTTCGATCTGGCCGTCGCGTTCCATCGCGGCAAGCCGTTTCTGAAAGCCGTCATGCTCCTTGCGCGTGACGGCCAGGGCCTTGGCGATATCGCCGGCCGACAGGGGCGACCCCGAAGTTCTCAGTACGCCGAGGATTTCTTCCCGGCTGGGGATCGGATAGTTGTTCTGATTCAATTTTTCTCGAAACTATTTGACAAACGTTTGACGGTCGCTATAATGGCCGCTTCGGTTGTTTCGACACCTGCCCAGGTGGCGGAATTGGTAGACGCACTAGGTTCAGGTCCTAGCGGTGGCAACACTGTGGAGGTTCGAGTCCTCTCCTGGGCACCAAGATTCAGCAAGGAACCCGCAACGTGAGTTGCGGGTTTTTTGTTTTCTGCTGCTGAATCCTTCAAATTCCCTCCCTCTTGCCTCGTTAGCCTTGTTGGCCGTGTTGCCGCGTCCATGGCTCTTTTCTGACTTTGAGCCGTGGATGAGTGTATCAGTTTCAGTGCCGATTCCGGCATTATCTCGCCATCTTCGCAACTTCCATCGCGAAAAATACAGCAGCCCCGCCAATCAACTGCGTTGTTGACGGTTGGCCGATCTGTAACTATGATGGTTTCACATCGAGATTTCCGCATGAGCACCAGCAGCCGGTTTGCCGTCGCCGTCCACATTCTCACCCTGCTGGCGCAAGCCGAGGGGCCGGTGCCGTCGTCGATGATCGCCGGCAGCGTGGGTACCAACCCCGCGCTGATCCGCCGGATGATTGGCACGCTGACCGAAGCCGGGTTCGTGACCACGACGATGGGCAGCACCGGCGGTGCAATGCTGGCGCGGCCCGCGTCGGACATCACCCTGCTCGACGTCTTCCGCGCCACCGAGACGACGGCGCTGATCACGCTGCACCAGAGCGCGCCAAATCCGGCCTGCATGGTGGGCCGCGAGATCACCGGCGCCCTGCAGACCGTGGCCGATCGCGCGCAGGCCGCCATGGATGCATCGCTCGCGGAAATCACGATTGCCAGCATGCTCAACGAGGTCGAGCATGCTGCCCGGCGCCGCAGGCGCTGATTTTTTTACCTCGATATGTAACCAAAGTGGTTTCACATAAACCTTAGCCTGAAGGAATCCATCATGAAGATCGCCATCATTGGCGCCACGGGTAACGTGGGCAGCCGCTTGACCGATGAAGCCCTGCGCCGTGGCCACACCGTGACCGCCGTGGCCCGCCAGGCGTCGAAACTCCCCGCCCGGGAAGGCGTGACGGCACGTGACGTGGACGTGGCCGAGACATCGGACCTGGCCCATGCGCTGCGCGGCAGCGATGTCGTGATCAGCACGGTGCGCTTCCTGCAGACCAGCGCTGCGCAGATCGTGGCCGCGGTCAAGGCCGCTGGCGTCGAGCGGCTGCTGGTGGTAGGCGGCGCAGGCAGCCTTTTCGTGGCGCCCGGCGTGCAACTCGTCGATACGCCAAATTTCCCCGACGCCTACAAGGCCGAGGCTTTGGCGGGCCGCGACTTCCTCAATGCCCTGCGTGGCGAAACGGCACTGGCGTGGACCTTCCTCTCGCCCTCGGCGCTGTTCACGCCGGGTGAGCGAACCGGGAAATTCCGTCTGGGGAACGACGATCTGCTTACCGCCGCCGACGGCAAGAGCTGGATCTCGATGGAAGACTATGCCATCGCCATGCTCGACGAAATCGAGCAGCCGAAGCATGTGCGGGAACGGTTCACGGTCGGGTACTGATCGCCGACCCGTGATGGACGCCCCACACCCGCGTGCGGGTGTGGGGAACAAACGATACGCTTACGCGGCGCTATCGTCTTCCAGCAGGCTGGCGCGCTTGCCGCGCTTGAGCCAGGCAGCCAGATTGTGCGGGCGCAGCGTGTCGTATTCCTCGAACGGCTGATGGATCCACGGATTCGACGGCAGGAACGTCACGTGATAGTCGGGCTCCACCTTCGAGCAGGCCTTGTACCAGAGCACGGCCGAGCGCACGTCGGTGACCGCGGGATAGCGCTCCTTCAGATGACGGCCCACGCGTTCCAGCGTGACGCCGGAATCGACCAGGTCATCCACGAGCAGGATCTTGCCCGACAGCTCGCCACGGGTCATCGTGATGTATTGCGCGATGTCCAGGTCGCCTTGCTGCGTGCCAGCGGCTTCGCGGTACGAACTCGTGGCCAGGATGGCCAGCGGCACATCGAAAATGCGGGACATCTGGTCGCCCACGCGCAGGCCGCCACGGGCCAGGCACAGGATCTTGTCGAACTTCCAGCCCGACTCATGCACATTCAGCGCCAGGCGTGCGACCAGGCGGTGATACTCATCCCAGGAGACCCACAGGTTCTCCTCGTCATTGGTTGGCAGGTTCATGGCGTATTTTCTTCAATTGGCCGGATCATTGGCCAGTGGATAAAGCATCGGCCCGCATGTCGCGGGCCGAATGGCTTTTGTGAGGCCGCGACGCTCATGGCGCCACGGTCATGCTCACGGATACTGCCGTCGCGTCAGGCGACCTGGTACGGATGGCGCAGCAGGATCGTCTCGTCGCGGTCCGGACCGGTCGAGATCATGTCGATCGGAATGCCCACCACTTCCTCGACGCGCTTCAGGTACACGCGCGCCTGTTCCGGCAGCGCGTCCCAGGTCTTCACGCCGAAGGTCGACTCGTTCCAGCCAGGGTATTCCTCGTAGATCGGCTTGCAGTTCGCCACGGCGTCCGAGCCGCGCGGCAGGATGTCCACCTGCTTGCCGTCGAGCTCATAGCCCACGCACAGGTTGATCGTTTCCAGACCGTCGAGCACGTCGAGCTTGGTCATGCACAGCCCCGACACGCCATTGATCTGCACCGACCGCTTCAGCGCGGCGGCATCGAGCCAGCCCGTGCGGCGCGGACGGCCGGTCACCGAGCCGAATTCCTTGCCGACGTTGGCCAGGCGCACACCCACGGCGTCCTGACGGGTCGGGTTGTCGTTGTCATACAGTTCGCTCGGGAACGGACCTGCACCCACGCGCGTGCAATAAGCCTTGGTGATGCCCAGGATGTAGTTCAGACGGCCCGGGCCCACGCCGGCACCGGCGGCGGCCGCACCGGCCACGCAGTTGCTCGACGTCACAAAGGGGTACGTGCCGTGGTCGACGTCCAGCAGCGTGCCTTGCGCACCTTCGAACATCAGGTTGCCGCCGGCCGCGTTCACCGCGTACAACTCGGCCGACACATCGGCCACCATCGGCTTCAGACGCGGGGCGTAGGCCAGCATCTCGTCCAGGATCTGCTGGTAGTCCACCGCTTCGGCGCCCAGGTACTGGGTCAGCATGAAGTTGTGGAATTCGACGTTCTCGCGCAGACGCTCGGCGAAATGCTTCGGGTCGAACAGGTCCTGCACGCGCAGCGCGCGGCGCGCCACCTTGTCTTCGTAGGCCGGGCCGATGCCGCGACCGGTCGTGCCGATCTTGGCTGCGCCACGGCGAGCCTCGCGCGCCTTGTCGATGGCAACGTGGTACGGCAGGATCAGCGTGGTGGCTTCAGAGATGCGCAGGCGGTTCTGCACCTGCAGGCCAGCGCCTTCGAGCTCTTCGATTTCACGGAACAGCGCCTCGGGAGACAGCACCACACCGTTGCCGATATAGCAGACGGTGCTTTCGCGCATGATCCCCGACGGGATCAGTCGCAGAATGGTCTTCTTGCCGCCGATGATGAGCGTGTGGCCAGCGTTGTGGCCGCCCTGGAACCGCACCACGCCTTTTGCATGATCGGTAAGCCAATCGACGATTTTCCCTTTGCCTTCGTCACCCCACTGGGTTCCGATCACGACGACATTGCGTCCCTGGCCTACTGCGGATGCGGACATGTTGAATTGGTCAGAAGGTTAAAAACGTATTCTACTCTCGTTGTTCGACGGTTCCGGGTTTTCACGAGTCCGCGTCACAGACGTTTGCCATCCATTCCGGGCGATCATAGGCCACCACGGGCAGCAAACGTCATTTGAGAGCAGGTGGAAAAGCGCCGGCACGAAACGGCCGGCACCCAAATCAGCGAATCAACGCGGCACTACGACCCACGCATCGCCCTGGCGCTGCAGCTGGCGGTCGCAGTTGAACTCGTCAAGCTCGTGCGTATGACCCGGCAGCGACTGGATCACGATCTCGCCGGCCGCACGCAGCGTGGCAATGGTGGCGCGCAGGGCGGGATCGGCGTCCCACGGGGCAAAAATGGCCAGCGCACGGACTTCCACCGGCGACAGGGCCGCCACCTCGCGCAGATCGAGCGAGAAGCCGGTCGCGGGTCGTGCACGCCCGAACGCCTCACCCACCTTGTCGTAGCGGCCGCCGCGCGCCACGTAGTTCGGCAGTCCCGACACATAGGCGGTGAACATCACGCCACTGTGATAGTGGTAACCGCGCAAATCCGACAGGTCGATGTTCACGCTGGCACCCCGCACGTGACCGGCCAATGCGGCCAGTTCGTCGAGCGCGCGCCCGATGGCGGGGCTGGCCGGCAGCGTAGTACGCGCCCGTTCGATCACTTCCACGCCGCCATACAGCGTCGGCAGCGCCAGCAGCGCCTTGCGCTCGGTCTCGGGCAGCCCTTCGGTCAGCTCGCGCAGGGCCGGCACATCCTTGGTTTCGAGTGCCGCAAACAGTGCATCTTCGATGTTGCGCACCGACGGCAGCGCCGACAGCAATGCCTCGAGAATGCCCGCGTGGCACAGATCCAGCCGGATATCGGCCAGACCGGCAGCCTGCAACGCGGCCAGCATCAGTTCCTGAATTTCGACGTCGGCTTCCAGGCCGGCATGGCCGTAGATCTCGGCGCCGATCTGGATCGGCTCGCGCGTGGCGTGGAAACCTGCCGGGCGCGCATGCAGCACGTTGCCGGCGTAGCACAGGCGCGTCACGCCCGGGCGGTTCAGCAGGTGCGCGTCGATACGTGCCACCTGCGGCGTAATGTCGGCACGCAGCCCCATCGTACGGCCCGACAACTGGTCCACCAGTTTCAGCGTACGCAGGTCGAGGTCATGGCCGGTACCCGTCAGCAGCGACTCCAGGTACTCAAGCATCGGGGGCATGACCAGCTCGTAGCCATAGGTGCGGAACAAGTCCAGCATGCGGCGACGCAGTTCTTCGATCTTGCGTGCCTCCGACGGCAGGACGTCGGCAATGTTTTCGGGCAGGAGCCAGCGGTTGGACATGGGGGTCTCTTCTATCAAAATCCGGGCCGGCGGAGCGCAAGCCCCTCCAGCCGGACAAAACCCCGGCGGACCGGGGTTCTGTCGAATGTTGCGTTTCAGGGCCCCCGCTTGCAGCAGGATGCCCGGTGCGCGCCGTGCGCGCTACTTCTTGCCGCCGCTGCCGGAAGCCGGCGCCGCGTTGCCGCCCGCCGACCGCATGTAGCGGAAGAAGTCCGAATTCGGCTCCAGCACCATCACGTTACCCTTGTCGCGGAACGTGTTGCGGTAGGCTTCCATGCTGCGCCAGAACTGCGCGAAGTTCGGGTCCTTGCCGAAGGCATCGGCGTAGAGCTGCGACGCCTTGGCATCGCCCTCGCCCTTGACAATCTGGGCGTCACGATACGCCTCGGCCAGCACCACCTCGCGCTGACGGTCGGCATCGGCACGGATTTTCTCACCTTCGGCGGCGCCCGTCGAACGCAGTTCATTGGCCACGCGCTTGCGCTCGGCTTCCATGCGACGATAGACCGACTCGCTGATCGCGGGCAGCAGGTCCACGCGCTTCAGGCGCACATCGAGGATTTCGACACCCACGGACTGCGCATACTCGGCCATGCCCAGGCGGATATTCTGCATGACCTTGTCACGCTCGCCCGCCACCACGTCGGCCACGGTGCGCTTGCCGAACTCCTCGCGCGCCACGGCGTCGATACGCTGTGTCATGCGGTCCTGGGCGCCGCGGACGTTGCCCGCGAATGCCACGAAGAACTTCCGGGGATCGGTAATTCGCCATTTGACGAACCAGTCCACCACCATCGACTTCTTCTCGGCGGTCAGGAAACGCTCGCTGGCCGCCACGTCGATCGTCTGCAGGCGGCGGTCCATGAAGACCACGTTCTGCAGCGGCGGCGGCAGCTTGAAATGCAGGCCGGGCTCGCGCACCACCTGCTTGATCTCGCCGAAGGCAAAGACCACGGCATATTGACGCTGATCGACCACGAACAGCATCGACGACACGACAGCCAGCAGGATAAACAGGCCGATGGCGAAGGAAATCAGTCGGTTCATGACGGGTCTCCTTAGCGAACGTCGCGGTCGCGGTTGCGCATCGACTCACGCGAACGGATGTCCGGCGTGGGCGTGTCGGTCGTGGCCGGCGTGCTCGCGCCTGGCGCCGATGCAGGCGCCGCAGCTTGCGGCAACTGCGACATCAGCTTGTCCAGCGGCAGGTACAGCAGGTTGTTGCCCGCCTTGGCGTCGACGAGGATCTTGTTCGCGTTGCTGTAAATCTGCTGCATGGTCTCCAGATAGATACGGTCGCGCGTCACTTGCGGCGCCTTGGCATATTCGGTCTGCACCGAGCGGAAGCGCGCGGCGTCACCCTCGGCCTGTGCCACCACACGGGCACGGTAGGCTTCCGACTCTTCCTTCAGGCGCGCCGCGGTGCCCCGGGCACGCGGCAGGATGTCATTGGCGTAAGCCTGGCCCTCGCTGATCGCGCGCTCGCGATCCTGACTGGCCTTGTTCACGTCATCGAACGCGGCCTGCACCTGCTCGGGCGGCTGCACGCTCTGCACGTTGACGGAGATCACGCGGATACCGGTCTTGTAAGCGGTCAGAATCGACTGGATCGACTTCGCCAGGCCCTGGGCGATCTGCTCGCGATTCTCGTAGAGCACCGCGTCCATCTTGTTGCGGCCCACGATCTCGCGCACCGACGTCTCGGCGGCCTGCGTCACCAGTTCTTCATCGCCACCGCGATCGGTCTTGTTGTAGAACAGGAATTCGCTGGCGTCCTGGATGGCGTACTGCACCGTGAAGCGGACGTCGATAATGTTCTCGTCCTGCGTCAGCATCGACGAGTCCTTGAGGTTGCTGTCCTTGATCGACGTGGCGCGGCCGACTTCCACCGAGCGCACCGCCGACAGGTTCACCACCTCGGCCGACTGGATCGGCCACGGTGCGCGCCAGTTGATACCGGGGCCCGTGGTGTACTTGAACTTGCCGAACTGCAGGATCACGGCGGTCTGGCCTTCCTGCACCATGAAGAAGCCGCTGGCCAGCCAGATGCCGACCACGGCCGCGACGATCACGCCGACACCGACGTTCGAGCCCTTGCCCGGCGGACGCGAGCCAAAACCATTGCCCTGCCCCCCACCGCCATTCTCCTTGCGGCCCAGCAGCCCGTTCAGGCGGCGGTTGAAGTCACGCCACAGCTCGTCCAGATCGGGCGGGCCGTCCTGCGGACGCTGGTTCTGCTGGCGACCTTTGTCCTTGTTGTCTTCATCGTCCTGTCCGTTACGACCCCAGCGCGGGTCGTTCAACGAGAAGATGGCGCGCAGGCGCGGCCAGCGAGCAAGCCGCGCGGCGCGGCTGCCTGGCACGAAGTGCGAGTCAGGATTCCGAGGGAACAGGGGCATGTAGGGCACGGGTCCGGGAAAGTTTGGAACAGGGGGATTCTAGCAGCCATCTTGATCACTTTTGCTCAAATTCCCCCAATCGGCACGCCATTCGCAGCGAACGGCTATCAGTCTGGGTGGTCCGCACCCCGGTCCGGGCTGCTTTTGGCGCCCTCGCTGGGGTCCTCGGCGTCCCAGTCATCGTCAGCCGCCGGGGGCGCAATGCCCGCCAGCCGCGGATCGAAGGGCGCCGGCTCGTCCGGCCGCGAAGCCAGCCACTGGGCAACTTCCACCACGGCTTCCCGCAAGGCATCGAGACCGAGCCCGTCGCGCGCCGAAATGAACACGCGCGTCGGCACGCCGTCTTCGTTGCGCTCGATGCGAGGGCCCTGCTCCAGCAGTTCCGGCGCCGCATCGATCTTGTTCATCACCACGATCTGCGCGATGTCCAGGGCGTTGATTTCCGCCAGTACGCGGTTCACCTGCTCGATCTGCTCATGGCGCACGGGGCTCGACGCGTCCACCACGTGCAGCAGCAGGTCGGCATGGACCGTTTCGTCCAGCGTGGCGCGGAACGCCGCGACCAGTTGCGTCGGCAAGTCGCGGATGAAGCCGACCGTATCGGACAGCACCACATTGCCGATTCCATCCAGAAACAGCCGGCGCGACGTGGTGTCGAGCGTGGCGAACAGCTGATCGGCCGCATACGCCCGCGCCTTGGTCAGCGCATTGAACAGCGTCGACTTTCCTGCGTTGGTATAGCCGACCAGCGAAATGCTGAGCGTATCGTTACGGGCGCGGGCGCGGCGCTGCGTATGGTGCTGGCGCTGCAGGCGCGCCAGATCGGTCTTGAGCCGCTTGGCGCGGTCATCGAGCATCCGGCGATCCAGTTCGAGCTGTCGCTCGCCAGGGCCGCCGCGCATGCCGATACCGCCCTTCTGGCGCTCAAGGTGGCTCCACGCCCGCACCAGGCGCGACGCCTGGTATTGCACCTGGGCCAGTTCCACCTGCACCTTGCCCACGTGGCTTTGCGCACGCTGGCCGAAGATATCCAGGATCAGGCCAGTACGGTCGATCACGTGACGCCCCAGGAATCGCTCCAGGTTACGTTGCTGGGCCGGGCTCAGTGCGTGGTTGAAGACGACCACATCGGCATCCAGGGCGTCCGCCGCCTCCTTGAGCTCCTCCGCCTTGCCCGAACCGATGAACAGCGCCGGATCGGGGCGCGATCGCTTGCCGGTCAGGGTATGTACGGGCACCGAGCCGGCCGTGGAGGTCAGCAGCGCCAGTTCGGAAAGGCTTTCCTGGAAGTCATGCTTGCCGAAATCCACGCCGACAAGGATCGCGCGCGAAGGATCGGTCTGGGAGGTAGCTCTGGGTTGCAAGCGGGTGGACGCGAAGCGCCGGAAAAATAGGTTGGAAAACGGGGTTGGAACCGATTGTCAAGACAATGGCAGGCCGCGCTGCGGCAAGCTGTCGCACACCAGCGCCATGGGGCTCGGTGACGGATGCAGGCTGGATCGGGAACCGGATTCGGAAGATGCCGACCGGTCAGGGCAGCGCCGGCGGCGCAGGCCGGAGAACAGCTGGGGCGGGAACGTGCAGCGTGACGGCCGCATGCGGATGCGGCCGCCCACAAACGAGGAAAAATCAGGCCTCGGAAGAATCATCCACACGGAAATTCACCGCGCGCGCCGGCACGACGGTAGAAATCGCATGCTTGTACACCATTTGCGTCACGGTGTTACGCAACAGCACGACATATTGGTCGAACGACTCGATATTGCCTTGCAGCTTGATGCCATTGACGAGGTAGATGGAAACCGGCACGTGCTCTTTGCGCAGCGCGTTCAGGAACGGGTCTTGTAGCAATTGCCCTTTGTTGCTCATGGCACACTCCAAAATTATAGATTTAGTGATGGATCATGGGGACGAAAGTCCCCGGTTCAAGTCAGTTGGCGCAAAAACGCGCCAGAAAAAAGATCAAAACGGTACCAAGCTGGCATCAACGCAGCAGGGCTACCCCTGCTACTCGTGAATTTAGCCGCAGTTCCAAACGAACGCAAACGAAACTTCGGACGAGGAACGGCACCTTTTGGGCTCAATCCTTCGATTCGGCGTAAGGGTTTTTGTTCGTACGGAATTCGATGCGCAATGGCGTGCCCTTGAGCTTGAACGCCGTCCGGAAGCGGTTTTCCAGATAACGCTTGTACGCGTCCGTCACGTTCTGCAGTCCGTTGCCGTGGATGACCACGATCGGGGGATTGGAACCACCCTGGTGCGCGTAGCGCATCTTGGGGCGCGACACCCCCGCGCGCTTCGGTTGCTGGAATTCCACCGCTTCCTGCAGCACTCGCGTGAGTTGCGGCGTGGGCAGCTTGACCATCGCGGCGGCGTACGCATCGTCCACCGAGCGCAGCAATGCACCAATTCCGGTACGTTCCTTGGCCGACACGTAATGGACGTTGGCGAAACTCAGGAACTGGAGCTTGCGCTCGAGGTCGTGCTTCACGCGGTCGCGGGCGTGGCCGTCGAGGCCATCCCACTTGTTCACGCCCACCACCAGTGCGCGGCCCGATTCCACGATAAAGCCGGCGATATGCGCGTCCTGCTCGGAAATGTCCTGCTGGGCATCGAGCAGCAGCACCACCACGTTGGCATCGGCAATCGACTGCAGCGTCTTGACCACCGAGAATTTCTCGATCGCCTCGAACACCTTGCCGCGCTTGCGCAGGCCCGCCGTGTCGATCAGCGTGTAGGGCTTGCCACCGCGCTCGAACTCCACATAGATCGCGTCGCGCGTGGTACCCGGCATATCGAACGCGATCACGCGCTCTTCGCCGATCAGCGTGTTGACCAGCGTGGACTTGCCCACGTTCGGCCGGCCCACGATGGCGATCTTGGTGCCGCGCTGGCCGGCGTCGTCCTGGTCGGCCAGTTCCGGACGCTCCTGCACGGCAAGCTCCAGCGCCTCGTCGACGAGTTCGCTCACGCCGTCGCCGTGCGTGGACGAGATCGCGTACGGATCGCCCATGCCCAGCTCGTAGAAATCGGCCGCCACCGAGGTGTACCTCATGCCCTCGGCCTTGTTGACGGCCAGCATGATGCGCCGACCCGTCTTGCGCAGGTAGTCGGCGATCACGCGATCCTGTGGCGCAAGCCCCAGGCGACCGTCCACCAGGAAGATCACGACGTCCGCTTCCACCACGGCCTGGCGCGTCTGCTTGGCCATTTCGGCCACGATGCCGTCCTTGGCAACGGGCTCGAAGCCGCCGGTGTCGATCACGATGAACGGACGATCGCCGATACGGCCCTCGCCGTAGTGGCGGTCCCGTGTCAGGCCCGGCAGATCGGCGACGAGAGCGTCGCGCGAGCGGGTCATGCGATTGAATAGCGTCGACTTGCCCACATTGGGACGGCCGACGAGTGCGATAACTGGTTTCATTCAATAAACGGAAACAGGGGCCGGCACGCGCCGTCCCCCAGCAATTCCGGAGTCATGTTGATCCGACAACCCCCGTGATGTGTCCACGGCTGGCCGCTTTTCCTGTCGGGGCGGATATGGAACCGCTGTTCCAGTCCGCTATGTTGGCACGACCAGGGATCATGCTACCGGATTGGCGCCGCCCATGCGACAGGGGCATGGGCGGCCTTGCGTGCGCGGGCACGCTTTTATTCTGGCGCCATCGCTGGCGCCCCTGGCAATCAGCCGATCAGTTCGGTACGAAGCCGTAGACGTCGCCGTCACGGGTCTGCACCACCAGCGTCTGGCCGGCGATCACCGGTGCCGCGCTGATCGCACTGCCGTCCGTCTTCATGCGCGCCAGGATGGTGCCATCCTCGCGCGACAGGAAGTGGACAAAACCTTCATAGTCGCCCACGACCACCGAACGGCCGATGGACGCCGGGGCGCCCAGGCTGCGGTAGCGCAGGTCCATATTCTTCCAGCGCTCGTTGCCGTTCTGGCGATCGAACGAGAACACCGCCGACGTCTCGTCGCTGGCGAACAGCGAGTTGTCGTCCTGCGTCAGGCCCATCGGCGACGAGAAGTCCTTGCCCCATTGCGGCTGGCCATTGGCCAGTTCCAGGCAGGCGATGCGGCCCTGGAACGTGGTGGCGCAGACCTGGCGGCCCATCACCGCCGGCATGCCCGTCACATCGTTCAGGCGCTCGATCTCGGACACGCCCTTCGGATACGACACCGTGCTTTCCCAGCGCAGCACGCCATTGCCCGGAGCCAGCACGCCAAGCTTGCCACCCGGGAAACCCGTGACGATGCCGTCACCGGCATACACCATGCCCATCGCGGCACGCAGGTTCAGCGGCGACTGCGAACGTTGGTAGATCCAGCGGCGGTCGCCGGTGCCGGCATCCAGTCCGATGATGCGGGTGTCGGTAGTACGCACCACGACCAGGCCGTTGCCGACCAGCGGTGCCGACAGGACCTCGCCGTTGACCTGCTTCTTCCAGATCTGCTTGCCGCTCTTGTCGAACGCGTAGATCGCGCCCTTCTCTGCGGCCACGGCGGTCGTGTCGCCGTCCGAACCCGGACCCGAAGTCAGGTCGAGATCGGTCTTGGCCTTCCAGAGCGTCTGGCCGCTGGTGGCGTTGATCGCCATCACCGCGCCGCTCTTGCCCGACACGAACACCACATCGCCAGCTGCCACAGGGGCCATGACGTACGGGCCGCTCTTGCCCACGTCGGCCTTCCAGGCCTGCTTGACCGACAGCGTGGCCGAAATCGGCTTCAGTTCGGTGGGCGGGTGCTTGTTTTCCTTGCTGAACAGCGAGCAGCCCGCCAGCAGGCCCAGGCAGGTGCCGGCCACGAGCGTACGGGTTGCGGCTGTGCGAAGCAATGACGTCATAGGATGCGATCCTGTATTTTTTGAAAGGGTCCGCGGTCCGCTCACGCGGTGCCCAGCGCGTCGAGCTTGAACTGGATGATCTGGCGCATGCCGCCTTCGCTCGCGCCGAGCTTTTCCAGCGCGCGGCGGTAGGCGGTGCGTGCCTCGTCGCGCTTGTCCTGGGCGGCCAGCAGATCGCCACGGCGATCGGCGAACAGTGCCTCGTACTGCGCAGGCGCATCCTTGAGCAGCGCCAGGCCCTGGTCGTAGGCCTTCTCGTCCAGCAGCACGCCGGCCAGACGCACGCGCGCCAGCGGCGCGTAGTCGTCGCCACCATGGTCGATGGCCCACTGCAGCTGCGTCTTGGCGCCGGCCAGGTCGCCCGCGTCGTACAGCACCTTGGCTGCCGTCAGCGCGCTCATCGGGCCATAGGCGGTGCGGCCGAACTTGTCTTCCAGATCGGTAGCCGCGCGCTTGACGCGCTCGGCGTCGCGCGCCTCGGCAGCCTTGGTCACCTGCTCGTACAGCACCGCCGCGTCGCCGGCCTGCTTGCGCTGCCAGTAGTTCCAGCCGGACCAGCCCGCGAACGCCAGCAAGGCGACAATCAGCGCCCAGGTGACGGCATTGCCGTACTGTTTCCACCAGGCCTTGAGGCTCTCAAGCTGTTCCTGTTCTTCTAGATCGTAAGCCATGTCGAGGCAGTTACCCGCGTTGGTTGAAATTGACACGGCCGCTTCCTGACAGGACAGCGGCCGTGCGGCGCGACCGACGGCGTGCTTATTGCTCGTCGTCCCCGTCGTCCGATTCGATTTCGTCGACCATCCTGTCGATGATGAAGTCGACAACGTTCTCGGCCGGCACGCTGGTCTGCGGGCCGCCTTCGGCTGCATTGCCGCCGCGCAGCTGCTTGACCTGCACCGTGCCGGCGGCGATTTCGTCCTCGCCAATGATAACGGCAAAGGATGCGCCACTTGCGTCGGCGCGCTTCATCTGCGACTTGAAGCTGCCGCTCTTGCCGTCAGGTGTGGCATGGAAGACCACGTCCAGGCCCGCGTCGCGCAGCCGCTCGCCCGCAATCATCGCCTGCTCGCTCGCGGCCTGGCCCTGGTGGACCATGTACACGTCGCAGCCCTGCGACTCCGGCACCAGCTTTTCCTCGCGCAGCAGTTCGATGATGCGCTCGATACCCATCGCCCAGCCGCAGGCCGGCGCGGGCTTGCCACCCATCTGCTGGATCAGCGGATCGTAGCGGCCACCGCCGGCGATCGTGCCCTGGGCGCCGAGCTTGTCGGTGATCCACTCGAACACGGTCAGGTTGTAGTAGTCCAGACCACGCACCAGGCGCGGATTGATCTTGAAGGGGATATTGTTCGCCTTCAAGATCCGCTGAACGCCCTCGAAGTGCGCCAGCGATTCCTCGCCCAGGAAATCGTTCAGCTTCGGCGCGTTGGCCGCCATTTCCTGCAGCGCCGGATTCTTGGTATCCAGCACGCGCAGCGGATTGGTATACAGGCGACGCTTGCCATCCTCGTCGAGGATGTCCTTGAAGCCTTCCAGGTACTTGATCAGTTCCTCGCGGTGCGCGGCACGCTCGTGTGCCTGGCCTAGCGAATTCAGCTCCAGGCGGACGCCGACCAGGCCCAGGTCGTCCCACAGGCGCTGGCACATCAGGATGATTTCCGCATCCACATCCGGGCCGGCAAAGCCCAGCGCCTCGGCGCCAAGCTGGTGGAACTGGCGATAACGGCCACGCTGCGGCTTCTCGTGACGGAACATCGGGCCGGTGTACCACAGGCGCTTCGGGCCGTCGTACAGCAGATTGTGCTCGATGGTGGCACGCACGGCCGCCGCGGTGCCTTCCGGACGCAGCGTCAGGTTCTCGCCGTTCAGGGCGTCGGTGAAGGAATACATTTCCTTCTCGACGATGTCGGTCACCTCGCCGATGCCGCGCACGAAGAGCTGCGTATGCTCGACGATCGGCGTACGGATCTGCTGATAGCCATAGGCACGCAGCATGCTGCGCGCGGCGCTTTCAAACATTTCCCACAGCGGGGCGTCGGCGGGCAGCATGTCGTTCATGCCCTTCACGCCCTGCAGTGCCTTGTCGGCCTTCGTCTTGTCTTCGCTCATTGTTCTCTTCGTGATACCGATGCTGACCTGGCGCCCCTGCGCTCAGGCCACCGCGCCCTGTTTTGCCTGCGTGGCATTCGGGCCGTAGTGCGAGCGGACGTACTCGTCCACGATCGCCTGGAATTCCTGGGCGATGTTCTCGCCGCGCAGCGTCTTGACCTTCACGCCGTCGACGAACACCGGCGCCGCCGGCGATTCGCCCGAGCCGGGCAGCGAAATGCCGATATTGGCGTGCTTGCTCTCGCCGGGGCCGTTCACGATGCAACCCATCACGGCCACGTCCATCTCTTCCACGCCCGGGAACTCGTTCTTCCAGACCGGCATCTGCTCGCGCAGATAACCCTGGATGCTGGCCGCCAGCTCCTGGAACGTCGTGCTCGTGGTACGACCGCAACCCGGGCACGCAATCACCATCGGGGTGAAGTTGCGCAGGCCCATCGTCTGCAGGATTTCCTGGCCGACGTAGACTTCCTTCTCGCGCGGCGCGCCCGGTTCCGGCGTCAGCGAAATACGAATCGTGTCGCCGATGCCTTCCTGCAGCAGCACCGACAGCGCCGCCGTCGAGGCCACGATGCCCTTGCTGCCCATGCCGGCCTCGGTCAGGCCCAGATGCAGCGCATACTCGCAGCGGCGCGCCAGCTCGCGGTACACCGCCACCAGCTCCTGCACCTGCGACACCTTGCACGACAGGATGATCTGGTTGCCGGCCAGGCCGATTTCCTCGGCCTTCTGCGCCGACTCGATCGCCGACGTGATCAGGGCCTCGACCATCACGCTCTGCGCCGGCCACGGCTCGGCGCGCTTGGCGTTCTCATCCATGATCCGGGCGAGCAGGTCCTGGTCCAGGCTGCCCCAGTTCACGCCGATGCGCACCGGCTTGTTGTAGCGGCACGCCATCTCGATCATCTCGGCGAACTGCTTGTCGCGCTTGGCGCCCTTGCCCACGTTGCCGGGGTTGATCCGATACTTCGACAGCGCCTGCGCGCACTCGGGATAGTCGTGCAGCAGCGTATGGCCGTTGTAGTGGAAGTCGCCCACCAGCGGCACGTTCACGCCCATGCGGTCCAACTGCTCGCGGACGGCCGGCACGGCCGCCGCGGCTTCCGGCGTATTGACGGTAATCCGGACGATCTCGGAGCCTGCACGCGCCAGATCCTTGATCTGGATGGCAGTGCCGATCGCATCGACGGTGTCCGTATTGGTCATCGACTGGATGCGCACGGGCGCGCCGCCGCCGATCGTCACGATATTGTCGCCCCACACGACGCTGGCCTGGCGCGACACGCGGCGCGGCAGCGGACCCGGAATCACCGGGTGGGAAGCATTCTGGTGCATTGCGTTACCACCTTCAAATGGCATGACTGATTGCGCTGCCCGGCCGCATTACTGCAGGGTCAGGCGCGCCACATTGTTCCGGTCGGCAGACTTGAAGTTCACCGGCGAGCCATTGTGCGCCAGCGACTCCACGCCCTTTACGTTGCCGAGAATGACCTTGTACGGGCCACCCGCACCGCTGCCGGCCACGGCGTCGCCGCCCTTGGCCGTGCCACCCAGGATCACCTTGCCGGTGCGATCACGGACCTCGTACCAGGTGTCGGAGGCAAAGCGGATCTGCACCGCGCCATCGCCGGACGCCGTCGAAGCGGGCGCTGCGGCGGCAGCAGGCGCGGCGACGGCCGGGGCCGCAGCGGCCGGCGCTGCCGGCTTCGCCGGCGCGTCCTGAGGCAGGTTCACGGCGCCGCCCGTTGCCAGCGGCATGCCAGCCGTCGTGGTGGCAACCGGGGTCTGGGCGGGCGCCGCGGTCGCGGGGGCCGGGGCAGCCTTGGTTGCCGGCGCAGCCGGTTCTGCCTTGGCCGTCGCGTCGGCGGGGGCCGCCTCGGACGGTGCCGGCGAATCGTTGCCCGCCATTACCGGCGGCAAGGCCGCGGTCACGGTGCCGTCGCCGTTGCTCTGTGCGCTGCCTTCCTCCGAGACCTTCTCGGCCGGCTTGTCGCTTGCCGGGGCTTCCGCCGCGGCCTTGCTGTGTGCATCGAACCATGCCTTGGCGTGGTCATAGCCGAAATAAACGCCCACTGCCACCAGTGCCAGCACGCAAACCAGCCAGATCCAGCGCCCCCCGGCGCCGCCGGTGCTCTTGCTGCCAAAACGCTTGCGGTCGTCGAACGCCTGGTTCAACGCGCCTTCATGGCGGCGCGTGATGCCAGTCACCGGCGTGGCCTGCGCCCGCGCGTGATACTGGCCAAGCAGCGCGTCGATATCGATCTGGAGCGTGCGCGCGTAGGCGCGCATCACGCCCTTGGCAAACGTCACGTCCATCAGGCTCGACACGTCGCCTGCCTCGATCGCCATGAGCTTGTTGGGCGCCACCTTCAGGCGTGCCCCGACATCCTCCAGCGACAGGCGTTGCGCCTCGCGACCCTCTTTCAGTTGCGCCCCGATCTCGCGGGCCACTGCCTCGCGGTCGGAGTCTGTCGCGCCGCCGGCAACGTGCGTTGCTGCCTGGCTACCGGCGCGCTCTTCTTCATTCATCCCAAGCTCCTCTCTCGTATGCGGTCAGCTCGCGCGAATCGGGGAAACGGTTACGCAGTTCCGCGATCATCGCGCCCTGCGTCTGGGTATCGCCCTGGCGGTGGGCAATGCGCGCACCCAGCCAGAGGGATTGCGCGCTGGCAAAGCGGCTCGCGTTGACGCGGCCGGCAAACTGCCGGGCTTGTCCCATGTCCCCGCGCTGGAAATACAATTGCGCGAGATTCATGAGCACTGACGGATCGTTACGGTCATATCCGTAGGCCGTTTGCAGATTTTTTTCGGCCTCGGCCATATTGCCGTGGCGCATCTCGCAAATGCCGAGGTTCGTCAGCGGCTTGACCGGACCGTTCATCGACGGGGTCTGCACCGCGCGTTGCAGCGTGGCCTTGCCCTCGGCGTAGCGGTTGGTCTGGCACAGGAACCAGCCATAGTTGTTCAGCACATCGGGATCGTTCGCCCGCATGTTAAGCGCAGTGCGGAAGCTGTCCTCGGCCAGCGCGTTCTCGTTCATGCCCATGTAGGCCAGGGCACGCACGTGATAGGCGTCGGCGTTCGACGGATCGATACTAATGGCCTGCTTGACCTCGTCGAGCGCCACCGGATACTGGCGCGCCTCAAGATACTGCGTGGCCAGGCGCAGCCGGAGCGACGCACGCTTGTCAGCGGCGGTCTGGTCGGAAGCGGTCTTGATGTCCTGCTGGGGCCCGGTGGGCAGCGTGCAGGCAGACAGCATCAACAGCCCTGACAGGGCAGCGACAAGCAGACGGGTCATGCAGGACGGACCTCCCGAGCGGTTCCGGCACCCACCGGAACCAGTGGCGTGATCTTGCCGAACTTGCCGCGCTCGGCCAGACGGGTACGATCCATGACCTCGCCGGCCAGTTGCCCGCAGGCGGCGTCGATGTCGTCGCCCCGGGTCTTGCGGATCGTCGTCACGATGCCCGCGTCCATCAACACCTGGGCGAAGCGGCGAATCTGATCGTTGTTCGATCGCTTCAGGCCCGATTCCGGGAACGGGTTGAACGGGATCAGGTTGAACTTGCAGGGCACGTCGGCCACAAGCTTCAGCAATTCCCGCGCATGTTCGACGGTGTCGTTGACGCCGTCGAGCATGCAGTATTCGAAAGTAATGAAATCGCGCGGCGCGAATTCCAGGTAGCGGCGGCAGGCCGCCATCAGATCGGCCAGCGGATACTTGCGGTTCAGCGGCACAAGCACGTCCCGCAGCGCATCGTTCGACGCGTGCAGCGACACGGCCAGCGCCACGGGCAGATCCCTGGACAGGCGGTCCATCATCGGCACCACGCCGGACGTGGACAGCGTCACGCGGCGGCGCGACAGCCCGTATGCATTGTCGTCGAGCATCAGCCGCATGGCCGGCACGACGGCATCGTAATTCAGCAGCGGCTCGCCCATGCCCATCATCACCACGTTGGAGATGACACGGTCGTCCTTCGGACCCCGGCCCAGCTGGGCACGCATGGCGAATTCGGCCATCCACAGCTGGCCAATGATTTCGCCGGTCGTCAGGTTGCGCGAAAAACCCTGCTTGCCGGTGGAACAGAACCGGCAGTTGACGGCGCATCCCGCCTGCGACGACACGCACAGCGTACCGCGCGTGTCCTCGGGGATGTAGACCGTCTCCACCGCGTTGCCGGCGCCGACATCGAGCAGCCATTTGCGCGTGCCGTCAGCCGACAGGTTGTCGGTGATGATGGCAGGCGACCGGATCTCGGCCCGCGTCGCGAGCTTTTCGCGCAGCGACTTGGCGAGATCCGACATGGCGTCGAAGCGGCTGGCACCGAACTGGTGGATCCAGCGTTGCAGCTGCCGCGCACGGAACGGCTTCTCGCCGAGCTCGCCGCAATAGGCGGTGAGCGCGTCCGCGTCGAGGTCGAGCAGGTTGACGAGATCGTTCATGACGGCAGTTTCCAGCTTGACTACAGGTTCAGTCGTGAGTGTCAGAAGACAATCAGCGGCTGTAAACGTTCATGCCCGGGAAGAAGAAAGCCACTTCCACGGCAGCCGTTTCAGCGGCGTCCGAGCCGTGCACGGCGTTGGCGTCGATGCTGTCGGCGAAATCGGCGCGGATCGTGCCCTTTTCCGCCTTCTTCGGGTCGGTGGCGCCCATCAGGTCGCGGTGCTTGGCGATGGCGTTCTCGCCTTCCAGAGCCTGGATCATGACCGGGCCCGACACCATGAAGTCCACCAGGTCCTTGAAGAACGGGCGTGCCTTGTGCACGGCGTAGAACTGCTCGGCTTCACCGCGCGACAGGTGAACCATCTTGGCAGCAACGATCTTCAGGCCAGCGGCCTCGAAACGGGCGTAGATCTGGCCGATAACGTTCTTGGCCACGGCATCCGGCTTGATAATCGACAGGGTGCGTTCGATCGCCATGAAAAACTCCGAAAAATGAAGGGGTTACAAATGGATTAAACGTGCAATTCTAGCACGACCGCATGGCGGATTCGAGCACGCGCGCCAATGGTCTCGACGATCCTTGCGGTGTGCGCTGTTACCGCAAGAATTGTTATTCATGAATCACATTACATTCGTGAAATGTGGGAACGGCACCGCAAACGCTTCGTCAAATGTTTGCGTTTTCGGAAAACAACTAATGACAAGGGTGATTGTGTGGACAAAGGCCCTTGCAAATCCGCAGGCGCGATGCCACATTGGCGCTGTGCCGTCGGGTTGCTCCGGCGCCTCACATAGAACTGAAGACAGGAGTCACGATGAACGACAAGCTGAATACTTACGGATTCGGCAATAGTGCTGCGGGCGTCACCGACGTTGCCGTCCGCAACCGGGTCCTACGCAATACCTACTGGCTGCTGGCCATCTCGATGATCCCGACCGTGCTGGGCGCATGGATCGGCGTGGCTGCCGGATTCGCCGGCCTGGTCGCCGGCAGCCCCGGCATGTCGGCCCTGCTGTTCCTGGCCGTCGCTTTCGGTTTCATGTTCGCGATCGAGAAGACCAAGAACAGCAGCATGGGCGTGGTCCTGCTGCTGGCCTTCACGTTCTTCATGGGCCTGATGCTGGCGCGCATTCTCAGCCTGACGCTGTCGTACTCGAACGGCCCGGCGCTGATCATGTACGCGTTCGGCGGCACTGCGGCGGTATTTGGCGTCATGGCCACGATCGCCACGGTCAGCAAGCGCGATTTCTCGGGCCTGGCCAAGTTCCTGTTCGTCGGCGTCGTGCTGCTGATCCTGGCCAGCATTGCCAACATCTGGTTGCAGATGCCGGCCCTGATGATCACGCTGTCGGTCATCGCCATCGCGATCTTCTCGATCTTCATCCTGATCGACGTGCAGCGCGTGGTGAATGGCGGCGAGACCAACTACATCACCGCCACGCTGGCCATCTACCTGGACGTGTACAACGTCTTCGTGAACCTGCTGGCGCTGCTGGGTATCTTTGGCGGCAACCGCGACTGAGCCGGCCCGCCATCATGAAAATAGCCGCCCGAGGGCGGCTATTTTTTTGTGCGCCGCCGGCTTCGGCCGCGCCCTTCCCTCGCGTCAGTCGCGCTCGAACACGGCGATCGACTCCACGTGCGACGTATGCGGGAACATGTTCACCACGCCTGCACCCGCCAGGCGATAACCGGCCTCGTGCACCAGCAGGCCGGCATCACGCGCCAGCGTGGCCGGGCTGCACGATACGTAGACGATGCGCCTGGGCAGCACGTCGCTGCCGGCCTGATGCAGTTCCCCCAGCGCCTTGCAGACGGCCAGCGCACCTTCGCGCGGCGGATCCACCAGCCAGCGGTCGAAGCGGCCCAGCGCGGCGATATCCTCGGCAGTGACCTCGAAGAGGTTGCGGCAGGCGAACGACGTCTTGTCGGCCAGTCCGTTGTACCCGGCGTTGGCCAGCGCCCGCGTGGTCAGGGCTTCACTGCCCTCGATACCCATGACCGACGCACCTTGCGTGGCCAGCGGCAGCGTGAAGTTGCCGATGCCGCAGAACAGGTCGAGCAGCCGGTCGGTGGGCTGCGCATCGAGCAGGCGCAGCGCGCGGCCGATCAGGACGCGGTTGATCTGGTGATTGACCTGCGTGAAGTCGGTGGGCTTGAACGGCATGCGGATGCCGAATTCGGGCAGCGTGTAGGCCAGCTCCTGCTCGGCCGGATAGAACGGATAGACCGTATCCGGGCCCTTGGGCTGCAGCCAGAACTGCACGTGGTGCTTGTCGGCAAACGCGCGCAGCAGGTCCTTGTCGGCATCGGTCAGCGGCTCCAGGATGCGCAGCACCAGCGCCGTCACTTCGGCGCCAACGGCCAGTTCGATCTGGGGCATGCGGTCACGGATCGACAGCCCCGTTACCAGTTCGCGCAACGGCACGAGCATCGCGGAAACATTCGGCGGCAGGATCTCGCAGCGCGTCATGTCCGCCACATAGCTGCTCTTGCGCTCGTGGAATCCCACCAGCACTCCGCCCTTCTTGGCCACGTAGCGCACGGTCAGGCGGGCCCGGTAACGATAGCCCCAGTCCGGGCCGGCGATCGGGCGGAACACCACGTCGGGCTTCACTTTCGACAGGTGCCAGAGATTGTCTTCCAGCACCCGCTGCTTGATCGCCAGTTGCGCCCGGGCGTCCAGGTGCTGCATCGAGCAGCCGCCGCACACGCCAAAGTGCTGGCAGCCCGGCTCCACGCGCATCACGGACGGCTGCTTGACCTCCACCAGATGCGCCTGCTCGTAGCTGGGCTTGCGGCGGTAGCTCTTGTACGACACGGTTTCGCCGGGCAGCGCCCCCTCGACGAAGATCACCTTGCCGGGTGTGCCGTCCTCGTTATTCTCCAGGCGGCCGACGCCACGCGCCTCCATGTCGAGGCTATGAATAGTGACCACGGAATCGCTGGGGGGCGCGGATGCGGCGGGCGCGGCACCCGGCTTGCCCGCCATTTCGGGCTTGGAAGATTCGACGGCTTGAGACACCGGAGGGACCTGACGTATTGTTTTGCGAAAGCGCGATTGTAGTCCAGTCATCGCGCCGTCACGAAAGTCCGAACGACGAAAGAGGAAACGATGGAACTGATTTCGTGGAACATCCAGTGGGGACGCGGTGCCGACGGCAAGGTCGACCTGGCCCGCATCGTTTCCACGATCCGCGACATGACCGATCCCGACGTCATCTGCCTGCAGGAAGTCACCCGCGGCTTTTCGGACATGGCAGGCCAGCCGCAGCGCGACCAGGTGGCCGAACTGACCGCGCTGCTGCCCGGGTATCGCGTCATCTTCGCGCCGGGCGTGGACCGCACCCATGGCGACGGCACGCCGCGGCAGTTCGGCAATGTCGTGGCCACGCGGCTGCCGGTGCGCGAGATCTTCCGCCATGCCCTGCCCTGGCCGGCCGATCCCGACGTGGCATCGATGCCGCGCGTCGCGCTGGAAGTTACCGTGGAGGCCGGGGCCAGGCCGATTCGGGTCATTTGCACCCACCTGGAGTTCTACTCGAAGCTGCAGCGCGCCGCGCAGGCGGACGCCCTGCGCCAGTGGCACGTAGAGGCCTGCGAGCACGCGCGGCGCCCCGGCAAGTCGGAAAAAAAGCCCGGCCCGTTCACGCCCGAACCACGCCCGACCGAGGCCATCCTCTGCGGCGACTTCAACAGCAAGCCCGATGACGTGGCCTACCAGCGCATGATCGAGCCCTACCCCGATGCCACCGTAAACTGGAAAGATGCCTGGTGCCACATGCATCCAGGGCAGTCGCACGCGCCGACCTGCGCGCTGTACGACAAGGTGCAGTGGCCGGAGCCACCGTTCGCCTGCGATTTCATGTTTGTGACGGAAGACCTGCTGGCCAACGTGACGCGTTGCGAGGTCAATGGCAAGACCGACGCCTCGGACCACCAGCCGATCCACCTGAGCCTGAACCGCTGAGGGCCAGTGCTGCCCGGACGCCGCCTGTGGCCGCGGCAGTCGTCAGTCGTCTTCCTCGGCCTCGGGCGCCATCGGCTGCAGCTTGAACGCGCGCAGGTACGCCATCCACTGCGCGCCCGGCAGCTCGGCCAGCGATTCCTGGATCAGCGCCACTTCCATGTCGAACTCGCGCGGTGACAGGCCGCCGCGCATCAGCTGGAAGCGGCAGTACATCAGGTACGTGTTGACGACATCGGTCTCGCAATAGTCGCGGATCTCGTTCAGCTTGCCCTGCTGGAACGCCTGCCAGACCATGCTGCCGTCCATGCCCATCTTGCCCGGAAAGCCGCACAGCTTGGCCAGGTCATCGAGCGGCGCGCTGGCCCGCGGCTGGTACATCGCCAGCAGGTCCATCAGGTCCAGGTGCCGCATGTGATAGCGGCTGATGTAGTTGTTCCACTTGAAATCGCGGCTGTCGTCGTCGCGGCCCTCGCCCATCTCCCAGTAGCGTGGCGCGGCCACACCGTGGACCAGGCCGCGATAGTGCAGCACCGGCAGGTCGAAACCGCCCCCGTTCCACGACACCAGCTGCGGGCTGTAGCGCGCAATCAGTTCGTAGAACTTCTGGATCAGCGTGGCTTCCCCATCCTCGAGCGTGCCCAGCGACCCGACATGGAATACCGCCGAACCATCGCGCTGCGTACGGCGCAGCACGCACGAAATGGCGGCCACGCGCTGCAGATAGTGCGGCAGGAAATCGGAGCCGGTCTTCTCCCGGCGGGCGGCAAACGCATGCTCGGCGACTTCGGCGTCGCTCATCGATGCGGGATGGTCATGCAAACGGCGCAGGCCGTCGACATCGGGAATCGTCTCGATGTCGAATACCAGCACAGGGGTCATAAAACGGCGTCCTTGCGTACACCTTGCGAAGCGAAATGCCGTTTGAGCTTGACCAGCGCCTCCTGCTGGATCTGGCGCACGCGCTCGCGCGTCAGACCCATTTCCTCGGCCAGCTCCTCGAGCGTGGCCGGCTCGATGTGGTTGAGCCCGAACCGGCGCTCCACCACATAGCGATGCTTCTCCGACAGGCGTGCCAGCCAGAGCTTCATCAGGTTTTCCAGCTCGCGGTGGGCCACTTCCTGATCGGGCGCGGCGTTATGTTCGTCCGACAGGAAATCGAGCAGGCTCGAACCCGGGTCAAGATCGAACGGCGTATCCAGCGAGGTGGTATGTTCATTGAGTGCCAGCACGTCCTGCACCTCGTCCGGCGTCTTGCCGAGCAGGTGGGCGATGTCCTCGAGGCTGGCGTCGCGGCCATCGGTGCCACCTTTTTCAAGATGGCGCTTGGCGCGCAGGACTTGGTTGAGCTCGCGAATCACATGCACCGGCAAACGCACGGTGCGGGCCTGGTTCATGATCGCGCGCTCGATGCTCTGGCGGATCCACCAGGTGGCATACGTCGAAAAGCGGAAACCGCGCGAAGGATCGAATTTCTCGATCGCGTGCATCAGGCCGAGATTGCCTTCCTCGATCAGGTCGAGCAGCGGCACGCCGCGATTCAGGTAGCCCTTGGCAATGCTCACCACGAGACGCAGGTTGCGCTCGATCATGACCTGCCGGGCCGAAAAATCGCCGCCCTTGGCCAGCGTGGAGAAATGCAGTTCCTCCGGGGCCGAGAGCAGCGGCTTGATACTGATGCGATTGAGGTAGTGCTGGACCGTGTCGGCAGCCAGTTCCGTATGCAGGACGGTGCGGAAGTCGTCGGGTTCCGGCGCGGCTTCGGTGCCGGCCTCTTCCTCTTCGTCTTCTTCCTCGTCTTCGTCCTCGGCGTCGTCGGCGCTCAGATCGGCGTTGCGCTCGGTATTCCGATCGCCATTGGTGCGCAGGCTGCCGCGCGACACCGGCGCGATGGGCTCGTCGGCCACCGGCACCATGTCGGATGCGGGTTCGAGTTCGACCTCGAATACTTCGGCATCGCCTTCAGCGGCTCGGGTTGCCACACCAGCCTGTCCTTCCGGCTGCTTGGGACGACGGGTCCTGCTGACAACTCCGGATGAAACAGTTTTCTGGCGTGGCATGAAACCTCACTGTGGCGGTAGATACCGCATCGGATCGACCGGTTTTCCGTTCTTGCGAACCTCGAAGTGCAGCTTGACCCTGTCAGTATCACTGTTACCCATTTCGGCAATCTTCTGGCCCTTGCGGACCGTTGACTGCTCTGCCACCAGCACCTTGTCGTTATGACCGTAGGCGGTGAGATACGTGTCGTTGTGTTTGATGATGACAAGATTCCCGTAGCCGCGCAAGGGGCCTACGTGAATCACCCTACCCTCGTCGGCAGCCAGCACCGGATCGCCTTTCTTGCCAGCAATATCGATGCCTTTGTTACCTTTGTCGTCAAATTTACCAATCAATTGTCCGCTCGCCGGCCAGGCCAGGCGGACGTCGCCTGCCGGGGCCGACGCGCCAGCTGCCGCGCTGGCGCTGGCGCCGGCGGCCGCGGCCGGGGCGGCCGCTGCGGGCGTGGCCGCCGGGGCGGAAGATGCGCTCATCGGCGTGCCCACCGGGCGCGTGGCGTCGATCGGCTGCGACTGCACCGTGCCCGGCGCCACCGGCACGGTGGCCACGCCCGGGGCGGCGTTCACGTCGGCACTCGGCGGCACCACGCGCAGCAGCTGGCCGACCTCGATCTGGTTCGCGTTGGCCATATTGTTCCAGGCCGCCACGTCGCGATACGACTGGCCATTTTCCAGTGCGATTCGGTAAAGGGTATCGCCGCGCTTGACCCGATAGTATCCGGCAGGCGCCGGCTCCAGCGGCGCGGCCGTCTGGGCGGTGCCGCCGGACGTCCGGTCCACCACGGGTGCCGGCATCGGCGAATTGGCGCAGGCGGCCAGTACCGCCGCGCAGGCCAGGATGCTCAGATGTTGTCCGACTCGTGTGGAATTCTTCTGATTCACGATGTTGTGCATAGTTCGACTCAGATGGTGCCCGATTTTAAGGGCACAAAGAAAACGGCTTCAAGCGCAGTCCTGTGAAATCGATGCCGATTGAGGCGCTCGATCAGCAGCAGTTGCTGCGTCACCGTCTGACCCGGCGCGCCGTTGCCAGGTGTCACCACCGGCGCAATCAGACGCCCGCCGATGGCCAGTTGTTCCAGCAGGGCCTGCGGCACCTCCATGCCGGCCGCGGCAAGGATGATCGACGAGAACGGCGCGGCCTGCGGCAGGCCCAGCATGCCGTCGCCGTAATGCAGGCGGATATTCGGCACGCGCAGCGGCCGCAGGTTGGCCTTGGCTTGTTCGTGTAGCGGACGGATTCGCTCGATGGAGAACACTTCCTGCGCGCACAGGCTCAGCACGGCGGCCTGGTAGCCGCAGCCGGTGCCGATTTCGAGCACGCGCGCCAGCGGCTGATCGGGGGTCAGCCCCTCGCGCAGCAGCTCGATCATGCGCGACACGACCGAAGGCTTGGAAATGGTCTGCTGATGCCCGATCGGCAGCGCCGCGTCCTCATAGGCCTGCGAGGCCAGCCCCGGCTCCATGAACAGATGGCGCGGCACCGTGGCGATGGCGCCCAGCACGCGCTCGTCGCGGATGCCGCCGGCGCGCAGGCGCGCGGCCAGCGCGGCACGGGCCCGGTCCGACGCCATGCCGCCGCCGCCAGCCGTGGCCGCCGACGCGCGCGCCTCCACGGCACTGCCCGGCGGGGGCGGTGCGGCAGGCGGGGCGGCAGGCTTGCGGGGCTTGACGGTGGCAGGCGCCGGTGCGGCCGCGCGCTTGCCCACCGCCGGCATGCCGGCAGTGCGCGCGGGCGCTGGCTTGCGTTCGACTACCGCATCCAGCGGCAGCGGAAAGCGGGGGCGGCGCGGCGTGGAACTCATTTCGGATACGGCGCTGGAACCAAGGGAAGGACAAAAACGATGCCGTCGCGCAGCATACCGGCGCGGCGACCGCGAAAAAACGCCTGAGGGGCGCGCGGCGATGACACGCTCACCCCAGCCACTGTTCGATCTGTTCGAGCTGGCCGCGATGCGTCAGGTCCAGCTGCAGCGGCGTGAGCGAGACGAAGCCATTGGCCGTGGCATGGAAATCGGTGCCCTCGCTGGCATCGCGCGCGTCGCCGGCCGGGCCAATCCAGTAAATGGGGTCGCCGCGCGGATTCACCTGCTGGATCACCGGCTGCGACGGATGGCGCTTGCCAAGGCGCGTGGCGCGGTGCCCGCGGATATGCTCGAACGGCAGGTTCGGAATATTGACGTTGAGCAGGAACGGTTCGCGCGGCGGACGCGCGATCACGTTCTCGACGATCTCGCGCGCCACGCGCGCCGCCGCATCGAGATGCTCCCAGCCATGGTGCACCTGCGAGAACGCGATCGACGGGATGCCGAACAGGTAGCCCTCGATGGCTGCGGCAACCGTGCCGGAGTACAGCACGTCCTCGCCCATGTTCTGGCCCTGGTTGATGCCAGACACCACCAGATCTGGCCGATCCTCCATCAGGCCGGTCAGCGCCACGTGCACGCAGTCCGTCGGCGTACCATTGATATAGCGGAACCCCTTTTGCACGCCTTCCTTCGCCTCGTACACCGAAAGCGGGCGCTGCAGCGTCAGAGAATTCGACGCGCCGCTGTGATTCTGTTCCGGAGCGATCACGGTCACGCGCGCCAGGGGCGCGAGTGCTGCGTGCAGGACGGCGAGCCCCGGCGCAAGGTAACCGTCATCGTTGGCGAGAAGGATATGCATGGCCGCGATTGTACCTGAGCGAAAGGCCGCTGGCGGCACCGCGGATGCACCGGAAACGGGACAGATGCAGCGCCGGCGCCCCCGGCAGCCGGCCGCCATGCGGCGCCCGAATAGGCGACATGCAGCGATTTTTTCCTGCAGAACGATCGTGCTTTTCTTGCGCTACACTTGCCCGGCGTCGTGCCCGGCCGCCCCGGCGTTCCTGCCGGGCACGGCACCGGCAAGACCACATCACACATGGGAGACACAATGAAAGCCGTACTGTGCAAAGCCTGGGGCCCGCCCGATTCGCTGGCGCTGGAAACCCTGCCCGACCTCGTGCCCGGCGACGGCGAAGTCGTCATCGACGTCAAGGCCGCCGGCGTGAACTTCCCGGATGTGCTCATCATCCAGAACAAATACCAGGCCAAGCCCGAGTTGCCGTTTTCGCCCGGCTCGGAGCTGGCCGGGGTGGTCAATGCCGTCGGCGCCGGTGTCACGCATGTGAAACCCGGTGACAAGGTGATTGCCTATCTGGGCAACGGCGCGTTTGCCACCCAGGCCCGCGCGCCGGCCAAGGCCGTGGTGCCGATGCCGCCCGGCATCGACTTCGACGTGGCTGCCGCGTTCACGCTGACCTACGGCACGTCGCACCACGCCGTGGTGGACCGTGGCGAACTGAAGGCCGGCGAAACCATGCTGGTGCTGGGCGCAGCCGGCGGCGTGGGCCTCGCGGCTATCGAAATCGGCAAGGCCATTGGCGCCCGCGTGATCGCCGCGGCGTCCACCGACGAAAAGCTGGCGGTCTGCAAGGAACACGGCGCCGACGCCTTGATCAACTACACCACCGAAGACCTGCGCGAGCGCATCAAGGCGCTGACCGACGGCAAGGGTCCGGACGTGATCTACGACCCGGTGGGCGGCGTCTACGCGGAACCGGCCTTCCGTTCGATTGGCTGGCGGGGCCGCTATCTGGTGGTGGGCTTCGCCAATGGCGAAATTCCGAAGATTCCGCTGAACCTGGCGCTGCTCAAGGGCGCGTCGCTGGTAGGCGTATTCTGGGGCGACTTCGCGCGGCGCGAGCCGAAGGCCAACCAGGCCAACATGGCCCAGATGCTCGGCTGGATGAAGGAAGGCAAGATCCGTCCGCATATCTCGGCACGGTATCCGCTGGAACAGGCCCCGCAAGCGCTCAAGGACATGGAAGCGCGCAAGGTGACGGGGAAGATCGTCATTACGCCGTAAAGGCGCGCCACCCCTTCAACGTGTTTTGCTCCCCTCTCCCGCACGCGGGAGAGGGAAGAAAACCCTCAACGAACTATCAGAGTTTCTCCGTCTCGCCGCTCTGCGGCTGCCACTTCATCAGGCGCTTTTCGCCCGCCGTCACCATCCAGTCCAGCACCAGCGCAAAGGCCGTCAGGACCACGATGCCGGCAAACACCGTGTTGATGTCGAACGTGCCCTCGGCCTGCAGGATCAGGTAGCCGACGCCGCGCGCCGAGCCCAGATATTCGCCCACCACCGCCCCCACGAACGCCAGGCCCACCGAGGTATGCAGCGACGAGAACACCCAGCTCGTGGCGCTGGGCAGGTACACATGGCGCAGCAGCTGCTGCTTGTTGGCGCCCAGCATGCGCGCGTTGGCCAGCACCACCGGGCTCACTTCCTTCACGCCCTGGTAGACGTTGAAGAACACGATGAAGAACACCAGCGTGACGGCCAGCGCCACCTTCGACCAGATGCCGAGGCCGAACCAGACCGCGAAGATCGGGGCCAGGATCACGCGCGGCATCGAGTTGGCGGCCTTCACGTAGGGATCGAGCACGGCTGACGTGAACGGGCTCAGCGCCAGCCACAGGCCCACGCCCAGCCCGGCCACGGTGCCGATGCCGAAGGCCAGCACGGTTTCCAGCAGGGTCACGCCCAGATGGATATAGATATCGCGTTCGACGACGAACCAGTTCCAGATCCGCTGCGCCACCATCAATGGTTCGCCGAAGAAGAACGCCACCTCCTGCGCGCGCGTGGCGACGTGCCACACGACCAGGATCACCACCAGGAGCAGCAGCTGCCAGACGCGCAGCATGCCTTTGGAATCAGCACGAAAAGCCATGATCTTGTTATTGTCCGGTCCGGTAAATCAGGCCACCTTGCGCTGCTGCGCGTAGCCCTTGAGCACTTCCTCGCGCAGCACGTCCCAGATGGCGGCGTGCAGCTCCACGAAGCGCGGATGGTTGCGGATCTCGGCCACATCGCGCGGACGCGGCAGGTCGATCGTAAATTCGCCAATTGGATGGGTGCCCGGGCCGGCCGACAGCACCACCACGCGGTCGCTCATCGCAATCGCCTCGTCCAGGTCGTGGGTGATGAACAGCACGGCCTTGCGCTTGGCGGCCCACAGGTCCAGCACTTCGTTTTCCATCAGCTGGCGGGTCTGGATGTCCAGCGCCGAGAACGGCTCGTCCATCAGGATGATGTCCGGGTCCATCACCAGCGTTTGCGCCAGGCTCACGCGCTTGCGCATGCCGCCCGACAACTGGTGCGGATAACGGTCGCCAAACCCGCCCAGGCCCACGCGGCGCAGCCATTCCTCGCCCTGCGCCACGGCGTCGGCGCGCGGCACGCCACGGAATTCCAGGCCGGCGATCACGTTGTCCAGCGCGCTGCGCCACGGCATCAGGGCTTCCGCCTGGAACATGTAGCCGGCGCGGGTGTTGATGCCGTGCAACGGCTCGCCGAAGACCCGCACGGTGCCGCTGGACGGCTCCAGCAGGCCGGCCGATACATTCAGCAGCGTGGACTTGCCGCAGCCGGTAGGCCCCACCACGGAAAGGAATTCGCCAGGCTGGATGGACATCGTGACATCGCGCACAGCGGTATACCGCTGCGAGCGGTCTTCGCGCGAGACGAAGGTGCATGTCACGTTTTCAAGGGAAAGTGCAGGCGTGCTCATGACGGCATGACTCTGAGAAACGTTTCGCCCGCCGGGCGCCCATGCAGGGCGGGCGCGGCGGGCGACGAAAGACGCCCCGGACGGGGCGCAATGCTTACTTGTACTTGGCGTTGGCCTTCTGCACGAACGAATTCGTAAAAGTGCCATCCAGCTTGATCGCCTTGCCCTTCAGGTCGGGATCGAACTGCTGCAGCGTGTTCAGCGCGGTCTTCGGGCCATCGGCCGGCATCAGGCCGTCCGGCGAGATCGCTTCCTTCACCTTGTCCCAGGCCGCCAGGTACAGCGCGCGGTCGCCCAGCAGGTAGCTCTCCGGCACGGTCTTGACGATGTCCGACGGGCCGGCCGCCTGCAGCCACTTCAGCGCGCGCACCATGGCGTTGGTCAGCGCCTGGGTCGTGTTGGGGTTCTGCTCGATGAACTTCGTCGACGCATACAGGCAGCCCGACGGCATGTTGCCGCCGAACACCGACTGCGTTTCCTTGAGCGTACGGGTGTCCGAGGCGATCCTGACCTCGTTCTTCTGCGTCAGCATCGAGATCACCGGGTCCAGGTTGGCCATGGCGTCGATCTGCCCCGAGCGCATCGCGGCCACCGCGCCGGCGCTGGCGCCCACGCCGATGAACGACACGTCCGACGGCTTCAGCCCGGCCTTGGCCAGCACGAAGTTGGCCATCATGTTGGTCGACGAACCCGGGGCGGTCACGCCGATCTTCTTGCCTTTCAGGTCGGCAATCGACTTGAAGTTGGGCATGGTCTTGTTCGACGTCACCAGCACGATCTGCGGGGCGCGCCCCTGCAGCACGAATTCCTGGTAGTGCTGGCCCTTGGCCTGCAGGTTGATGGTGTGCTCGTAGGCTCCCGACACCACGTCGGCGCTGCCGCCCACCACGGCCTGCAGCGCCTTGGCGCCACCGGCGAAGTCGACGATCTCCACGTCGAGCCCTTCTTCCTTGAAATAGCCCAGCCGCTCGGCAATCGTCAGCGGCAGGTAGTAGAACAGGTTCTTGCCACCCACGGCGATGGTCACCTTCTGCTTCTCGGGCTTGCCCTGCGCAAAGGCGCTGCCCAACGTGAACCAGCCGGCCAGGAACAGTGCCAGTGCAATCAGCAACTGCTTCCAGAAAGGTTTGTTGTACATGGGGGTCTCCTGCCTTTTCCGATTCCTGCTTCTGTTTGGATGAGGGCGCGCCGCGTGCCGACGCACGAAAGCCGGGACGCCGCCCAAGCGGCTCCCGGCGATGCTACCGGACACAGCCAGTGTCTGCATCGGGATCAACACCTAATGTCGGCACAATGAGGCAGCCGCGCGCTTGCCAGCCGCTTGCCTGCCCTGCCCGGCGGCTTATTCCGCGTGGATGTTGGCGGACTTGATCACCTTGGCCCAACGCTGCAGTTCGGCCTTCTGGTACTGGTCGAGCTGTTGCGGGTTCATGTACTTCGCCTCGGCGCCCAGTTCCTCGGCCTTCTTGCGGAATGCCTCGGTCTTCATGATCTTCTCGATCTCGGTGGTCAGCTTGTCCACCACGGCCTTGGGCGTGCCGGCCGGCGCGTACATGGCGAACCACGACGAGACGTCCAGGTCGGGGTAGCCCGCTTCCGGGGCCGACGGTACGTCCTTGAGGCTTTCCAGGCGCGACTTGCTCGTCACCACCAGCGGGCGCAGCTTGCCGGCGGCGATATGGCCCATCAGCGGCGGCGGCGTGGTGATCGTCATGTCGACGTTGCCGCCCAGCAGGTCGGTCATGGCCGGGCCGGTACCCTTGTACGGCACGTGCGTGATCTGGATGCCGGCCATCTGGTTCAGCAGTTCGGTGGACACGTGCTGCAGCGACCCGTTACCCGACGACGCGTAGTTGAGCTTGTTCGGATTGGCCTTGGCGTAGCTCACCAGTTCCTTGAGCGACTTCACCGGCAGGCTGGGGCGCACAACCAGCACCTGCGGCGCCGACAGCAGGTTGGCCACGGGCTGGAAATCCTTGACCGGGTCCCACGACGTTTTGGTCAGCAGCGGCGTGATCACGTGGTAGCCCGAGTACTGCACCAGCAGCGTGTAGCCGTCAGCCTTGGCGCGCTGCACGGCCTGCGCGGCGATGGTGCCGTTGCCGCCCGGCTTGTTGTCGACCACCACCGACTGGCCCAGCGCCTTGGACAGCGGCTCCGAGATCAGGCGCGCAGCCAGGTCGGTGGTGCCGCCGGCGGCCGCCGACACCACCAGCATGACCGGGCGATTGGGATAGGTGCCGTCCTGTGCCTGGACGGCGGTGCCGAAAGTCAGGCCGGCAGCGGCCAGCGCGGCGCAAGCGCCGATGAGGTTGCGTTTCATGCTTTGTCTCCGTATGTCTTGTTTGGGGGACCCGAAATCCTTGTTGTTCTGGCGCCGATCCGTTACGCGTTGGCGAAGAACTCCGCCATCCACGCGGGCGGCTGGTGCGTGCGCAGGCGCGGGCCGGCGCGCAGCAGCTGGCTGGGCACGTCGCGCTGCACCAGTTCCGACACCCCGCCCACCACGTTCAGCAGCGCGTCGAGGTCGACGCCGGTATCGACGCCCATCGCCGCGAACATATGCACCAGTTCCTCGGTGCTGACGTTCCCGCTGGCGCCCGGCGCGTACGGGCAGCCGCCCAGGCCGCCGGCCGCCGCGTCGAAGCGCGTCACGCCGGTCTGCCAGGCCGCGATGGCATTGGCCAGGCCCATGCCGCGCGTGTTGTGCAGGTGGATCGTCAGGCCGGTCTGCGGCAGCGCGCGCTGGAACGTCTCGCACAGCGCGGCCACCTGGGTCGGATAGGCCATGCCCGTGGTGTCGCACAGCGTGATGCCGGCCGCGCCGGCGTCGGCAAACGTGCGCGCCAGCGCCATCACGTCGGCGTCGCTGACCTCGCCCTCGAACGGGCAGCCAAACACCGTGGACAGCGAGACGTTCACCGGCACGCCGGCCTTGCCGGCCTCGTCGATCATCGCCAGCAACTGGGCCTTCGACTGTTCGCGCGTCATGCGCAGGTTGGCGCGGTTATGCGTCTCGCTGGACGACATCACCAGGTTCACTTCGTCCGGACGGCACGACAGCGCGCGCTCCAGGCCGCGCAGGTTCGGCACCAGCACCGTGTAGCGCACGCCTGGCACGCGCTCGATCTGGTGCATCACGGCCTCGGCATCGGCCAGTGCGGGAATGGCCCGGGCCGACGTGAACGAGGTCGCCTCGATGCGCGCAAACCCGCAATGGGCCAGCGCGTTGACGAAGGCGACCTTGCCTTCGGTGGGCACCACGAACGGCTCGATCTGCAGCCCGTCGCGCGGCGCCACGTCGTTGATTTCGATGCGCGCCGGCCCTGCCAGCGGGTAGGACTGGGCGAATGGTTGACTCATGCGATCACTCCACGGGCGCGCAGGTCGGCAATGGCCGCCGCGTCGAAGCCGGCCTGCGCCAGCACGTTGTCGGTATGCTCGCCCAGCGTGGGCGCCCGGTCATGGATGGCACCGGGATTGCTCGACAGCTTCGGGAAGACGCCCGGCACCTCCACGGTGAGGCCCTTGGCCGACGTCACCGTCTCGATGACTTCGCGGGCGCGGTAATGCGGGTCTTCGGCGATGTCCTTGACCGTATAGATGCGACCGGACGGCACGTCGGCGGCGCGCAGCACTTCCAGCGCCGAGGCCACCGTCTGCGTGCGGGTCCAGGCGGCAATCGCGGCGTCGATTTCGTCCACCCGCTTGACGCGGCCGTCGTTGCGCGCCAGGTCCGGGTCCTCACCCAGGTCGTCGCGCCCCATCGCGGCCATCAGCCGCTTGAAGATCGCGTCGCCATTGGCGGCGATCAGCACGTATTCGCCGCAGCCGCACGGATAGGCATTGGACGGCGCGATGCCCGGCAGCGCCCCGCCCGCCGGCTGGCGCACCGCGCCAAATGCCGAATACTCGGGCAGCAGGCTTTCGCTGAGATTGAACAGCGACTCATAAAGCGCCACGTCGATGACCTGGCCCTTGCCGCCGCGCGCGTCGCGCTCGTACAGCGCCAGCAGCACGCCCAGCGCGCCATGCAGCCCGGCAATGGTGTCGCCCAGCGACAGGCCGGCGCGCACGGGCGGCCGGCCCGGTTCGCCCGTCAGGTAGCGCAGCCCGCTCATGGCCTCGGCCACGGCGGCAAAGCCGGGCTCGTCGCGCTTCGGGCCGGTCTGGCCGTAGCCCGACACGCGCAGCATGATCAGCCTGGGGTTGGCCGCGTGCAGCACATCCCAGCCCATGCCCCACTTTTCCATGGTGCCCGGACGGAAGTTCTCGATCAGCACGTCGGCCTCGGCGGCCAGCTGGCGCACGAGGTCCTGCCCTTCGCGCTGGCGCAGGTCGATGGCGACCGACTGCTTGTTGCGGGACTGGGCTTCCCACCAGACCGACGTATCTTCGTGAAGCATGCGCCACTTTCGTAGCGGATCGCCCTGGCCGGGCGGTTCCACCTTGACCACGTGCGCCCCAAAATCGGCAAGGGTCTTGGCGGCAAATGGGCCGGCGATCAACTGGCCCAGTTCGAGGACCTTGATGCCATTGAGAATCTGTTGCGCCATGCTGGAAATGTCTCCGTGAAACTGACCCGTGCGGGGGATTTGGCTTTGTTTCGACGGAGTGTGCCGCAGCTTCGGGGTGACGCGGAATCGGCATTCCGGAAAGCGGGCTATCTCGGAATGCGAAAGATTGGGGCTAACCCTGACGAGGGGATGGGTCAACTTCCGGTCCGGAGTTGCCGTTATCCGGGACACCTCCCGGGCGCAGTTCCGGCACCGTTCCGGCACGCTGCGCGCCCGCCACCCACCCTCCGCGGCTTCGTCACCATGCGATTTTTCCGCTTCTGCCGGATTCTCTGCGCCGCCTGCACCGGCTGGATGGCCACGTCCGCGCCGGCGCAGACGCCCGCCACGACGACCATCGTGCTGTATTCCGAAGCCGCCCAGCGGCCGCTGTCCTACGAGGAAAACGGCGTGCCGCGGGGCGCCTACATCGACAGCGTGCAGCGCGTGCTGAAACGGCTGCCGCCCGAATACCGGGTCGAAATCCGCTTCGCCTCATGGGCGCGCGTGGTCGAGGAGGCCAAGTCCGGCAACAGCGCCGGCATCCTGGGCGTCTACTACCGTCCGAAGGAACGGCCCTACCTGAACCATTCGAAGGCGTTCTACGCCGAGGACGTGGCCGTCCACTGCAATCGCGATGCCGTGGAAGGCCGTACCTTCCGCACCTATCCCGACGATTTCGCCGGCCTGAAGTTCGGCAACCAGCGTGGCTACCTGGCCCCGGGGCCGCGCTTCTTCCAGTTCGCCCGGGAAGGCCGGATCGAGGTTGTCGAGGGCCACGAGTTCCAGGACCTGGTCAAGAAGATGCTGGTAGGAGAGATCGACTGCGTGGTCAATCCCAGCGTGGTCCTGAACGAGGCACTGGTCACGCTGGAGGCGCGCGGCCTGCCCGAACGCATGCGCTACAAGTCCAGGCGCGTGCTGAACATCAAGACAGAGACCGTGCATATCGGCTTCAGCAAGCAGTACGAGGCGTCGCATCCGGAGCTGGCCCGCTTCCGCGCGCTGTTCAACAAGGCAGTGGATGAATAGAATCCCTCCCTGAATCCTCCAGGAACGAGCCCTTCATGCCACTGCTGCCCCCGGTTCAGTCGATCCGGAACAGAATGATCGTGCTGTTCATCGTTGTCACCACGACAACGCTGGGGGCCTTTGCCGCGCATCGCCAGTGGCAGTTGCAGCAGGAACTCGCGCGCCGCTTCGAGCGGACCCGCGCGGAAATCATGGATGGCCTGGGCCAGAGCCTGGCCGAACCTGCCTGGGCGCTCAATGTCGGCATCCTGCGCTCCCGCCTGGAAGCCACGCTGGTGCACCCGGAAGTCTCCGAGGCCTGCGTGTTCTCGCCCGACGGCAACGAATCCTATGCCATGGCCGGCCGCCCTGCCGCGCCGGGCACCGCCCCTTGCACCGTGGCCGGACCGCACGACGTGCTGAGCGAGGTGCGGATCTACCCGCCGGCCAATATCGATGCCGCGCGCCGCGAGCAGTCGATCGGCACGGCCGTGATCCGGTTCTCGCGCCAGCCGATGCACCGGGCGCTGCGTGCGGCGATGATCCAGGGCATTACCGAAGTGGCCGCCATCGACGTGGTGCTGGTGCTGCTGCTGACCTTTGGGCTGCGCATGGTATTCCGCCCGCTGGAACACCTGCAGCGCGCGCTGTTCCAGCTGGCGTCGAGCCACGGCGACGAGCTCGACGAACTGTCGCGGCTGGGCCGTACCGAGTTCGACAGCGTCATCGACGGGTTCAACCAGGTGTTGCGCAAGCTCAAGCTGATCATCGCCGAACGGACCGAGGCCGAACTGACGGTGCGGGCCGCCATCCAGCGCAGCCACGAGGCCTTTGCGCAGATCCAGGCCACCCAGGCCGAACTGGTCGAGAAGAATCTGCAGCTCGAGGCGCTGTCCAAGACCGACCAGCTGACCGGCGTGTTCAACCGGCGCCATCTGGACGCGGTGCTGATCAGCGAGCTGGAACGCCACCGCCGCGACGGCAGCCTGTTTTCGATCATCCTGATCGACGTAGACCGCTTCAAGGCCATCAACGACAACCACGGCCACCAGATCGGCGACCGGGTGCTGGTGGAAATGGCCGAGCGCATCCTGGAAATCACGCGCGATGCCGATACCGTGGGCCGCTGGGGCGGCGAGGAATTCCTGATCATCTGCCCCGACGCCACGCCCGAGGTCGCCGTGCAGTTTGCCGAACGGCTGCGCCGCACGGTGTCCGAGCGGGCGTTCTCGGTAACCGGAGACATGACCGCCAGCCTGGGCGTGGCCAGCGTGCAGCCCGGCGACACCATCCACGGGATGATCTCGCGAGCCGACCAGGCGCTCTATCGCGGCAAGAACAACGGACGGGACCGCGTGGAGTATGCCGACGAGGGCTTGACCACCCCATAGCCCGGCGCGGCGCTGCTCAGAACGGGGCGCGGTCCCCGCACAGGTGGGCAATCAGCAGCCTGGCCGACACGGTCAGGCCGGCTGGGTCGCGCATGCCGATCAGCAACGACCGGCGCGCCCAGGCATCGCGCAACCCCACCAGCGACAGCCCCATCGACTTCACATGCGGCTCGGCGGCGATGCGCGGCAGCACACCCACCCCCAGGCCCGCCATCACCATGCGGCACATCGCGTCGAAGCTGCGCACCTGGATGCGCAGGCGAAACTGGCGTTCCAGCCGGCTGCTCTCTTCCAGCAGCCGCGCGGCCAGCGACGTCACCTGGGGCAGGCTGACGAAGTCGTACTCGAGCGCATCGGCGTAATGCACCGGACCGTCCTGGGCCAGCGGATGGCCAGGCGGCGTGATGATGACCAGTTCGTCCTGCCGGTATTCGACCGTGACCAGGCCGGTGCAAGGCGTGCGGTCGGCAAAGATGCCGACGTCCGCCCGGTTTTCCATCAGCGCGGCCACGATATCGCTGCTGTTGTGCTCTTCGAGCTCGATGCGGATGGTGGGATGCTGGCGCATGAACTGCGCCAGGTCGTCGGGCAGGAACTGCGTAATGGCCGACGTGTTGGCGCAAACGCGCACCTGGCCGCGCACGCCCGACGCATAGTCGGACATCACGCCGGCCATGCGCTCCACGTCCTGCAGGATGGTCAGCGCGTGGTGAAAGCAGGCCTGCCCCGCCTCGGTCAGCTGCACGCCCGCCGCATGGCGGAAGAACAGCGGTGCGCCGACGGCGGTTTCCAGGTCGGAAATCCGCTTGCTGGCGGCCGCCACGGCCAGATGCGACTGGCGCGCGCCGGCCGAGATGCTGCCCTGCCGGGCCACGGCCACGAACAGGCCCAGCGTCACGAGATCGAAGCGCGCCAGGTTCATGGTCAGAGCGTGCGCCGGTCCATCACGGCGCGGGCAATGGTGCCCGCGTCGACGTATTCGAGTTCGCCCCCCACCGGCACGCCGCGCGCCAGGCGCGACACCTTGAGCCCGCGCGCCTTCAGCATTTCGCCGATGTAGTGCGCGGTGGCCTCGCCTTCGCTGGTGAAGTTGGTGGCGACAATCACCTCGGTGGCCGGACCGCCGTACTCGGGGTCGGTGGCACGCGCCAGCAGGCGATCGAGATGAATTTCCTTCGGGCCGATGCCGTCGAGCGGCGACAGCCGCCCCATCAGCACGAAGTACTGCCCGCGATAGGTCAGGGTCTGCTCGATCATGACCTGGTCGGCGGGCGTTTCCACCACGCAGAGCAGCGCGGCGTCGCGGGCGGGGTCGCGGCAGGTCTCGCAGATGTCCTGCTCGGTGAACGTATTGCAGCGTTCGCAATGGCGGATGCCATCGGCGGCGCCACGCAGCGCGTCGCCCAGTTTGCGCGCGCCGTCGCGATCATGCTGCAGCAGGTGATACGCCATGCGCTGGGCCGATTTCGGCCCCACGCCGGGCAGCACCTTGAGCGCCTCGATCAGCGCCTGCAGCGAAGTGGGCGGCGCCGCCTTCATGGCACCGCCAGGAACATTGCGCGCATGGGGACGCCGATCAGAACGGCAGCTTGAAGCCCGGGGGCAGCGGCAGGCCCGAGGTCATCGAGCCCATTTTTTCCTGCGTGGTGGCCTCGGCCTTGCGCACGGCGTCGTTGAACGCGGCGGCGACCAGGTCTTCGAGCAGGTCCTTGTCGTCGGCCAGCAGGCTCGGATCGATCGTCACGCGCTTCACGTCGTTCTTGCAGGTCATGAGCACCTTCACGAGACCGGCGCCGGACTGGCCCTCGACCTCGATCTGGGCCAGCTGCTCCTGCATCTTCTTCATGTTGTCCTGCATCTGCTGGGCTTGCTTCATCAGCCCCGCCAGTTGGCCTTTCATCATGGCATCACTCCTTCGATATGTGTGTATGGGGTGGGACGGCGCCGCATGGTGTCGATCCAGGCGGGCCGCCTCTCGAAATCAGGCAGCGCGCGGCTGCACGGAGCCGGGCACGATCTGCCCGCCGAATTCGCGCAGCAAGCCCTGTACGAACGGGTCCCGGTCAATCTCGGCCTCGGCCTCGCGCTGGCGCTCGGCACGCGCCGCGGCTTCGACGGCCGCCGCGGTATGGGTGACGGCGCCGATCTCGCAATGCACGCGGACCTCGACGCCAAAGTGTTCATTGAGCGCCGTTTGCAGGCGCTCGGCCACATTGGCCTCGCCAATGGCCGCCACCGGCACGCGCAGATGCAACGTCCGGCCCACCACGCGGTGCAGCTCGCTCTGATGCGCCAGCTGCTGCGCCAGGCCCTTGAGCGGCAGGCTGGCGGCCAGCGCCGGCCAGTCGCCCGTGAAGACCGGCGGCGTACCGTCGTCGGACGCGCTCGGCGCCACCGGCGGCACGGCCGGTGCCAGCGCAACCGCCGGCTCGCGCTCGGGCTCGGGCGCCGGCTTGCGGGCCTGAGGCTGGGTGGACTGGCCCGGGGCAGCACGTCCGGCGCCACGGGGCGCGCGGTCGAAGCTTTCCGATTCGAACCCGTTGTCGTACCCGCCAAAGTTAGGGTCGAAGCCCGGATCGCTATCGTAGGGGCCGATCACCGGCATGTCGGCCGGCATGGCTTCCCACGGCGGCACATCGCTGCCACCGGCGGCTTCCCACGGCGGCACATCGGCAGCAGGCCGCGCCGGCCCGGCAGGCCTGGCGGCAGCAGGCGCCGGGCGCTCGCGCGTGGACTCCGACGCGGCCGGGGCCTGCGGGGCGACTGTCACAGGCACGGTGGGCGCGGCGGGCGCAGCCGGTGCGGCCGCAGTGGGCTGGGCCGGTTGCGCGGGTGCGGGTGCGGGTGCGGCCGTGGTCGCCGGGCGCGAAGCCGAGGGCGGACGCAACGGCTGGGCCGCCGGGCGCTGACTGGACGCGGCTGCGGCGCCAGCCATCGGCGGCGCGCTGGCGCCGGCCGGACGCGAGGCACCCTTGCCCGCCGACGCCTGTCGCGCGGCTTCCAGCGCGGCACGAGCCGGAGACATGGCGGTGCGGCCGCTGGCAGGCGCGGCAGGTGCTTCGGCAATGCCTGGGGATGCGGGGACTTCGGCACTCGCCGGCGCGGCTGCCATGGGCGTTGCAACCGGTGCCGCTATCGGCTCGGGCACGGGCGGAACGACTGCCTTTGCCACATCGGCAACCGGCGTTTCGGCGTTCGGTGCAAGCGCCCGAGCCACGGGCGCTTGCGGTGCGGCGGCCTTCACCGGCGCGGCGTCGGGAGCCTGCGCCACCGGCGCAGCCGGCATGGCACGCGGCGCGGCGGCCGGCGGGCTGGCCGGACGCGGCCGCGCCACGGCCTGGCCGCCACCGCCCTGCCCGCCCACCGGCGTGGCAGGCGTGGCCGACGGCCGGAAGGCCAGCATGCGCAACAGCGTCATCGTGAAGCCGGCATATTCGTCCGGCGCCAGCGCAAGCTCGCTGCGGCCAAGGTTGGCGATCTGGTAGAACAGCTGGATTTCCTGCGCGTCGAACTGGCCGGCCAGGCGGCGCACGTCCTCGGCTTCGGGCCATTCGTCCTGCACCGATGCCGGCACGGCCTGGGCCAGCGCGATCTTGTGCAGCAGCGAGCCCAGGTCCTGCAGCGCGCCGGCAAATGACAGGCTGCGGTCGGCCATCGAATCGGCAATGCCCAGCATCGCGGCGCCATCCTCGGCGGCCAGCGCATCGAGCAACTGCACCAGGAAGCTCTGGTCGATCGCCCCGAGCATGCCGCGCACGGCTTCCTCGGACACCTGGCCGGCGCTGTACGCGATGGCCTGGTCGGTCAGCGACAGCGCGTCGCGCATCGACCCATGGGCAGCCTGAGCCAGCAGGCGCAGCGCGCTGCCGTCGTGGTGGATGCCTTCCTGGCCCAGGATATGGTCCAGGTGCGACACGATATGCCCCGGCGGCATCTGCTTCAGGTTGAACTGCAGGCAGCGTGACAGGACGGTGACGGGGATCTTCTGCGGATCGGTCGTGGCCAGGATGAACTTGACGTGCCCGGGCGGCTCTTCCAGCGTCTTCAGCATCGCGTTGAAGGCGTGGTTGGTCAGCATGTGCACTTCGTCGATCATGTAGACCTTGAAGCGGCCGACCGTCGGTGCATAGACCGCCTTGTCGAGCAGCTGCGCCATCTCGTCCACGCCACGGTTCGACGCCGCGTCCATCTCGATATAGTCGACGAACCGACCGCTATCGATCTCCAGGCAGGCCTTGCACTGTCCGCAGGGCTGGGCGGTGATGCCGCCGCTGCCGTCAGGGCCCGTGCAATTGAGCGCCTTGGCCAGGATCCGGGACAACGTGGTCTTGCCGACACCGCGCGTGCCGGTGAACAGGTAGGCGTGATGCAGCCGCTGCTGTTCCAGCGCATGCGTGAGCGCGCGCACCACGTGCTCCTGGCCGACCAGCGTGGTGAAATCCCGTGGGCGCCATTTGCGCGCTAGAACTTGATAACTCATGGCGGCGATTGTAGCAAAAGGCGGGCCTCGGCAATCGGCAGCCGGCCCGGCAAACCCTGGCCGGCCGGCGCCCACGAAAAAGCCCCGCCGTGGGGCGGGGCTTCGTGTCACATCGGGCTGGCCGGCCGTCAGTGAATCACCATCTGCGTGAATGGATGCACATACGCCTGCAGCGTCACGAACAGGCCGACCAGGATGGCCAGCGAGATCGAGTGGAAGAACACGTAGCGCAGGATCTCGCCCTCGTGGCCGTACCACTTGGTGGCGGTGGACGCCACCACGATCGATTGCGCGTCGATCATCTTGCCCATCACGCCGCCGGAGCTGTTGGCGGCCGCCATCAGCGTCGGCGACAGGCCCAGCTGCTCGGCCGTGGTCTTCTGCAGGCCGCCGAACAGCACGTTCGATGCCGTGTCGGACCCGGTCAGCGCCACCCCCAGCCAGCCCAGCATCGTGCCGAACAGCGGGTACAGCACGCCGGTCTGGGCAAACGCCAGGCCCAGCGTGGCGTCCAGGCCCGAGTAGCGGGTCAGGTAGCCAATGCCGAACATCGCGCAGATCGTCAGCAGCGAATAGCGCACGAGCTTGATGGTTTCCCAGTATTCCTTGAACAGGCGCGGGATCGAATAGCCCATCAGCAGGCCGCCCACCACCGCCGACACCAGGATGCCGGTGCCGGCCATCGACAGCACGTTGAAGTTGAACACGGCGCCTTCGGCGACTTCCTTCGGCACCACCGGGGGGCCCTTGATGACGGCCTTGTCCAGGCCCGGGATCGGGAATTTCCACTGCCAGATGCCATCCATCAGCTTCTTGAACTCGGGAACGCCCCAGACGAACACGAACACGGTCAGGATCACCCACGGCATCCAGGCCTTGGCCACCGAGATGCCCACCGATGCGGCGCTGGCGCGCGCGTCGGCTTCCAGTGCCTCGGGATGATCGACCTTGGAGTCGTCGTGGCGGCCCAGGATGCGCGTGGACGTCCAGATTTCCTTCGGTTGCCAGATCTTCAGGAAGCCGGTCAGGCAGCCCATCGAGATCAGCGCCGAGATCACGTCCACCAGCCACGGGCCGTGGAAGTTCGACACCAGGAACTGCGGCACGGCGAAGCTGACGCCCGCCACCAGGATGGCCGGCCAGATCGCCAGCATGCCGCGGAAGCCCGCGAACGCCCAGATCAGCCAGAACGGCACCAGCACCGAGAAGAACGGCAGCTGGCGGCCGATCATCGCGGACAGCTGCACCTGGTCGATGCCCGTCACCGACGACAGGCCGATGATCGGCGCACCCAGCGCGCCAAAGGCCACCGGCGCGGTGTTGGCGATCAGCGCCAGGCCCGAAGCGGCCAGCGGCGAGAAGCCCAGGCCGATCAGGATGGCACCGGTCACGGCCACCGGCGTGCCGAAGCCGGCGGCGCCCTCGAAGAATGCGCCAAAGCTGAAGGCCACCAGCAGCAGTTGCAGGCGGCGATCCTCGGTCACGCCGGAGATCGAGTTCTGCAACACCTTGAATGACCCGTTTATCGTGGTGAGCCGGTGCAGGAAGATGATATTGAGGACGATCCAGCCAATCGGGAACAAGCCGGACACGATGCCGAGCCCCGCCGCCTTGCCGGCCATGGCCGCCGGCATGCCGAACACGAACGACGCCACGACGATGCCCACCACCAGCGCCAGGCCGGCCGCCAGGTGCGCCTGCATATGAAAGAACGCCAGCGCGGCAAGCAGCACGGCGACCGGAACCCCTGCAGCGATGGTCGAAAGCGCCATGCTGCCTAGCGGGTCATAGACTTGACTCCACACGATTGAATCCTCCTCTGGTTGATACGGCTGCCTGCCTCTGACGGGCCTGGACAACCGGACGACATGTGCCCCGCCGGGCGACGCAAGCGCCGCCCGCCGGACAGAAAGGGGATTGTAAGGACGGGTTCCGGCTCACCGCCCAAAATCCGGTCATCGACCCGATGAGCCGGATTCAGGGATCAGGGTTTGTGCGGGGGCAGTCTGGCGCACCTCACATCCTCGCGCGCAGCGTACTCCTTAAAACGATCGTTCGATATAGGTAATGTGATGGAGGCGGCCCCGCCGATGCACGGCGATGTACTGCGGGCAGCCCACTACGGTAAGTGCCGGATCAGCCGCATTCGCCCACGTAGCCGCAGTTGGCGCACTTGGCGCAGCCGTCGACCTTGTGCAACGCATGCGCGCCACACTCGGGGCATGGCTTGCCGGTGCCGATGCCGGTCACGGCCGTCGCGGCCTGGGCCGGCGTCGTCGGCCGGGCAAGTGCGACCGCCGCCTCGCCGCCGTCGCGCCGGGCCAGCCGGGCGGCCAGCGCCGTCACGGGCACCTGGCCGCCCTCGTCGTCCAGGAAGCCGCGCTTGATCAGGATGCGCTGCAGCGCGTAGCTCAGCGCCGCCACCTCGGAGTCATGGAAGCGCGGTACCTCGGTGCCATCCTGCCGCACCACCGATCCATAGCGCACGGTGCCCTTGTCCCAGACCACGTTGCGCATGTCGGCCAGCGCCTTGGCGATCGGGCCGCCCGAGCGCGCCACCATCGACAGCAGCCGCATCGTGGACGTGATCCACTGCTGCCCCTCGGTACGCTGGCCGGCCGGCATGAAGAACTCGATGGGCCGTTCGATCGTGACCGGCTGGCCGTCCACCGTCCCCGTGACGCGCATGAAATTCACGGTCAGGTAGACGGTCTTGTGGCCTTCGTAGGTCAGGTATTCGACCTTGGACGTCACGCCTTCCAGATCGCCCAGCGGACGGCTGCCGAACGGCCGGGTGAGCGGATCGTCGCCATTCTGCAGTGCACCCGGCGTCGTGGCTGCCACCGCAGGCGCGTCGGAGGACGGCGCTACCGACAGCACGGCGCCCAGCACCTGGTTGGGCCGGTAGGTGGCCAGCCCCTTCAGGCCGGCCTTCCAGGCTTCCAGGTACAGGTTGCGGAAGGCTTCGTACGGATAGTCCTCCGGTACGTTCACGGTCTTGCTGATGCTGGTGTCGATATACGGCTGCACGGCTTCCAGCATCCGCATATGGTCCAGCGCCGACATCTGCAGCGCGGTGACGAAGCTGTCCGGCAGGTGATCCATGTCGCCGCCCATATGGCGGTAGAGCCGCCATGCATGGTCGGCCACCTCGAAGGTGCGATAGCTGTCGTCGGGCATGCGTTTGCGGCGGTTGTACGTCCACGAGAACGCAGGTTCGATGCCATTCGACGCGTTGTCCGCGAAGGCCAACGTGATGGTGCCGGTCGGCGCAATCGACAGCAGGTGCGAGTTGCGCAGCCCGTGCTTGCGAATGGCCGTCTGCACGGCGTCCGGCAGCCGGCTGACAAAGCCGCCGCGCAGGTAGGCGTCGGCATCGAACAGCGGGAAGGCGCCCTTCTCGTCGGCCAGTTCCACCGATGCCAGGTACGCGTGGTCGCGCATCGCTTCGGATATCCGCCCCGCCAGCGCGCGCGCCGCGTCGGTGTCGTAGCGCAGCCCCAGCATCACCAGCGCGCTGCCCAGACCCAGGAAGCCCAGCCCGATGCGGCGCTTGGCCTGCGCCTCGGCCTGTTGCTCGGGCAGCGGCCAGAACGTGACGTCCAGCACGTTGTCGAGCATGCGCGTGGACACCCGCACGACTTCGGCAAACGCGGCGAAGTCGAAGCTGGCCTCGTCGGTAAAGGGCTGGCGCACGAAGCGCGTCAGGTTGATCGATCCCAGGCAGCAGCAGCCATACGACGGCAGCGGCTGCTCCGCGCACGGGTTGGTGGCTTCGATCGTCTCGCAGTAATACAGGTTGTTGTCCGCATTGATGCGCGACAGGAACAGGATGCCGGGCTCGGCGTGGTCGTAGGTGGCCTGCATGACCTGGTCCCACAGCCGGCGCGCCGGCACCCGGCGATATACCCACTGGCCGTCGTCGCGCCGGTAGGCGCCGGCCGCGATCACGTCCATGCCCGGCTCGGCCTCGTGCACGAGTTCGATCTCCTCGTCGGCCTCCACGGCCTGCATGAAGGCGTCGGTCACGCCGATCGAGATATTGAAGTTGGTCAGGTCGCCACGATCCTTGGCGTGGATGAAGCTCTCGATGTCGGGATGGTCGCAGCGCAGCACGCCCATCTGCGCCCCGCGCCGCGCCCCGGCCGACTCCACCGTGGCGCACGACGCATCGAACACCTTCATGAACGACACCGGCCCCGAGGCGCGCGAATGCGTGGCGCGCACCAGCGCGCCGCCGGGCCGGATCGACGAGAAGTCATAGCCCACGCCGCCGCCGCGCCGCATGGTCTCGGCGGCCTGCGCCACGGCCGTATAGATACTGGGCTTGCCGTCCCGGGACTCGGACACCGAATCGCCCACGGGCTGCACGAAGCAGTTGATCAGCGTGGCCTGGATGCCCGTACCGGCGGCGGAATTGATGCGCCCGGCCGGCACGAAGCCGTTTTCCAGCGCCCAGAGAAATCGCGCGGCCCAGGTGTCACGGTGATCGGCCGGCTCGACTTCGGCCAGCGCGCGCGCCACGCGACGGCGCACATCGTCGATGCTGCGCTCCTCGCCCTTGGCGTATTTTTCCTGAAGAACTTCGATGGAGATGTCTTGCGGCACGAGTGCGCCGCGGAGGATCTGGTCGTTTGCGTTCATGCCCCAACCTGTCTGGATGAAAAGTCGGCAGAAAATGCCGTCCGCCATGCTGCCAGCATGGCCGGGCGACACCCCGGTATCAGATCAAACTCCGGTCGAACAACCCTCGTAGAACAACGAAATTGGAAACGTTGCGCCAGGTTGGGTTACAATGCCGGTCGGACGGGCCTCCTCGCATGGTGGCGCGGTCAACCTGGTCAGGTCGGGAACGAAGCAGCCACAGCCGTTTTCCACCAGTGCCGAGGGTCAGGCTCGTCCCCCTTCTTCCTGCTTTTTCTGTCTTCCCGCGAAGTTCTTCGCGAAAATCCCACAAAATAGTGCCTTCCTGCCCGATCGCGGCAGACCCGCCATCGCACGGCAATCCAGCACCTATTCTGCGCCTCTTTTGCGGATCAGAACAACGACCCCTGCTGCGTCGTGGCGATTGGCGCAGACGTCCGTGAGGGCGTCGAAGCGCGCAGCACTTCGGCATCGATCCATTCCCCGGCGGCCGTGGCCACGCCGGCTTCGATCCGCTTGCCCGGGAAGACCGGCTGCACTGCCGCCACATAGCGCGCCAGCTGCGCGCCATAGGCGGCGTGTTCCTGCGGCAGCAGGCGCTGCTTGTAGTCGATGATGACCACGCGGTCGTCGAACTCCACCAGCCGGTCGATCCGCAGCAGGCGGCCCCGGCCATCGTAGAGCTCCACCTCGTTGCGCGCCGACACCGCGTCGGGCGCGAACAGCAGCGGGCGCAGCGCCGGCGCCGCCAGCATGGCGCGCAGGTCGGCCACCGCCGCCTCGGCCTGCCGCTGCCAGCGGTCTCGTGCCAGGGGCGCGCCCGCTCCGGCCAGCGGGAACCAGCGCATCACGGTGGCGGCGTCCGGCACGCCGGCGAAGGCCTCCGGGTAGCGCGTCAGCCGTTCCAGCAGCGCATGCACCAGTTCGCCATGCGCGGCAGCCTCGGCGTCGAACACCGTGGCTTCGGCCTCGTCCTCGAAGCCGGCTTCGGCTACCGCTTCAGCGGTCCCTCCTGCGCCTTCCCCGGCCGCCACGTCGTCCGCGCCGCGATAGCGCAGCCGGAAATCGGTGTAGCGCACGCGCTCGCTGGCCGCGCCGAGGGTGTCGGCGGCCGCGATTCCGGTCTCCGGATAGGCGCTCACCTCGTCGCCGACGGCTGCCCCGGCCAGCCGCACATACCAGCTGCCGGCGATCTCGGCGCCGTTGGCTTCCTCCCTGGCGGCCTTGCTGGCGCGGCCCTTGACGCCACTGACCAGCAGACCCTGCTGCGCGCGCGTCATGGCCACGTAGAGCAGGTTCCAGTTCTCGCGCTCGGCCAGGGCGGCTTCGGCCTCGAACATCGGCGCCCGTGCCAGGCCGCGCTCGCTGCGCTTGCCGTAGGCCGAGAAATGCCGCGGCGCGGACGATGCCGGCGGCCAGTCCACCAGGATGCCGCCACGGTCGGCGGCCGGATCGCTGTGGTTGGCGTCGAGCAGCACCACGAATGGCGCCTCCAGGCCCTTGGCCGCATGCACGGTCAGGATATGCACCGCATCGAGCTGGCTGTCGCCGGCGTCGTCGGGCTCGGCCTCGGTGTCTTCCACGCCCTCGCCCATGCCGCCCTCGTCCGGGCTCTCATCCTCGTCGCCGCGCCGGATCTCCTGCAGTTCGTCGATGAACTTCGGCAGGCTCGGGTAGCGGCCGCCGTCCAGGTCGAGCGACAGCTTCAGGAAGGCGTCCAGGTTGGCCAGCACCTGTTCGCGGATGGCGGACGGCGCGGCCTCCGCGTAGCGGCGGCGCACCTCGCCGTGGTGGTAGATATGGTCGATCAGGTCGTGCACGGGCTCGTGCGGCGCCAGCGCCAGCCAGCCGCGCAAGCGGGCGACGCCGGCGCGCAGCGCGTCCGACACATGCTCGGGCAGCCCGTTGGCGATGCGCGACCACCAGCCGCCTTCGCCTTCGATCGACGCCAGCAGGATCAGGTCGTCGTCGGTGGCGCCAACGATCGGGCTCTTCAGCACATGCGCCAGGTCGAGATCGGACTCCGGCGTCATCAGGAATGCCAGCAGTGCCGAAATATCGAGCGCCTCCAGCGTCGTCAGCAGGCCGCCGCGGCGCGGGCTCAGGCACGGGATACCGGCTTCGCGCAGCGCGCGCTCGTAGTCGGGCAGATAGGTCTTGCGGCGCACCAGCAGGTGCATGTCGCGCCAGGTGGCGGGCCGCGACACGTCGCCCTCGCGCACGGGCACGTGCTCGCGCAGATAGTGCAGCCACGCGGCCACGCGCCGGCCTTCCTCGAAGCGCAGTGAATCGCCCTGCTGCACACGCGGCTGCGTCAGCGTGTCGCGATGGCGGTCACCGGCAGGCCGATCGTCGTCGGCGCCCGCCCCTGCGGCGTCTTCCGCCTCGACCAGCGGCAGCAGCCAGACCGGGCCTCCGGGTTCCTTCAGCGCGGTGGTCTGGGTCTCGTAGAGCGGATACCGTCCGTCGGCGCGGGCATGATCGAACACCGCATTGACCCAGTCCAGCACTTCGGGACGATTGCGCCGCGTGCGGTTGGTACGCAGCACCGTGGCGCGAAACTCGGCTTGCAGCATGTCGCGTGCGGCATCGAACAGGCGCGCATCGGCACGGCGGAAGCGATAGATCGACTGCTTGGGGTCCCCCACCAGGAACACGGTCGGCTTGTCGCCCAGGCCCTGGTAGCCGGCCAGCCAGCCCTGCAGGATGCGCCACTGCAGCGGGTTGGTGTCCTGGAATTCGTCCAGCAGCAGGTGGCGATAGCGCGCATCGAGCCGCACCTGCAGATAGGTGGCGGTTTCCTCGTCGGCCATCAGCCGCGCGGCCAGCCATTCGAGGTCGGCGAAATCCATCGCGCGCTGCTCGCCCTTGTATCGCTGGTAGCGTTCCAGCAATGCGTCACCGAGCCGGTAGAGCGCCAGGTTGATGGCCAGCACGGCGGCCTCGCAGCGGCGGGCCGCGATCTCGTCGAGCCGCGCGCAATGGTCGGCCACACGGGCGATCAGGTCTTCGGCACCGCCTTCGCCGCCGCAGATCTTGACCAGCGCGGCGGTGGCCTTCATCGAGCGCGGCTTGCCGGCGTCGGTGAAAAACGCGGCGCGCAACTGGCCGAAGGCCTGTGCGGCGGCGTCGCCGGGCGCGGCGCCGGCATCGCGCCAGGCCCGGACCGCGCGCAGGCCGTCCACCAGCCGCGACGCGTGGGTCTGCTCGGTTTTGCCGGCCCGGCCCAGGGTCAGCGCAAGCTGCGCGCATTCCTCGAGCCAGTCGTCGTCGGCCAGCGCCTCCACCAGCACGTCGGCCGTGGCGTCATCGCCAAGATCCTGGGCGAGCCGCCGCGCCGGATCGCCGGCATCCCGGAACGCCCACCACTCGTTGCGCGCGTGGAACATGCGATCGAGCAGGCTGCGCGCCTGGAAGTCGCCCACCGCATCGACCAGCTGTTCATAGGCTTCGCGCAGATCGGCATGCTGCGGATGGGCCAGCGCGCGCCAGAACGGCGCCCAGGCCTCGCGCTTCATGCGCAGGGCGTCCTCGCGCAGCGACGCACCGGGCACGATGCCCGACGACAGCGGCGCGCCACGCAGCAGCGTGCCGAACCAGCCGTGGAAGGTGTCGATGGCCATGCGGCCCGGCGATGCCAGCACCTGCGCATGCAGCAGGCGGGCGCGCGGCAGCGCGGCGCGCGCGGCATCGGGGGACAGGCCGCGCATTTCCAGCTGGGCCAGCACGGCGTCGTCCGACCCGCTGGCCAGTTGCGACAGCACTTCCAGCAAGCGTTCGCGCATCTCCTCGGCGGCCTTGCGTGTGAACGTGATGGCCAGGATCTCGTGCGGTGCGGCGCCGGCCAGCAGCAGGCGCACCAGCCGCGCCACCAGCAGCCAGGTCTTGCCGCTGCCCGCGCAGGCCTCGACCACGACCGAGCGTGCCGGGTCGCACGCGGCGCGTGTGAAATCGGCCTCGCCCACGGGCTGGCCATCGCGCAGATAGGGGTGGATGTCCTGACTGGCGTTCATGAGCGAAGATCCGGCAAGGCGGTGGATTCCCAGAAGCCCTTGCGGCACAGGCCGCGCGCTTCGCAATAGGTACAGGCGGCGGCATCGCCGAATGCGGGCAGCTTCGCGCCCTGCCGCAGACGGCCGACGTCATGCCGCAGCTGACGCTCCAGCCACGTCACGGCGGCCTGGAATTCGGGCAGATCGACTTCGCGCTGCGCGCCGGGGGCGCTGTCGCGGCCGCCCTGCTTCACGCCTTCCAGCGCCACCCAGCTGCCGGCCACGGCATCGGCGCGCAGCAGGCCGTAGAACGCCAGCTGGCAGTCTTCCTCGGCATCGCCCACTTTGCGGCGCAGGCGGCTGGCGGGCTGCGTCTTGTAGTCGAGCACCGCGTGCGCGCCGTCCGGACCCTTGTCGAGGCGGTCGATCCGGCCGGCCAGCCGCAGCGGCACGCCGTCGGGCATCGCCACATCGACGCCGGCGTCCAGTTCGCCGCCGCGCCAGTGCCAGCCCATTTCCTCGCGGGCGGCCTGCCACGCCACGTACGACGGCAGTACCTCGCACCAGCGGCGGTAGTAGCTGATCGCGTTGCCGTCCTCCGCGATCTGCTTGCCGAACACGGTGTCGGAGATCTGCTGCAGGCGGGCCAGCCGCCGGGCGTCGTCGCGCTCGCCGGTGTCGTGGACTTCCTGGTGGTACTGCAGCAGCACGTGGTGCAGCAGGTTGCCGATATCGCGCTTTTCGAGGTCGTCGTTGAGCGATTCGAGCCCGGCCAGGCCCAGCATGCGTCCCGCGAAAAACTGATAAGGACACCGGCGCAGCATGTTGTACGCCGCCGCGCTCCAGCGGGCCGGCACGCGTTCCGGCGCGACCGGCGCGGGCATATGGCCGGGCTGCGCGAAAGTGTCGAGCAGCTGCGGCGCGGCGCTGGCCTCGATCGGCGCCCCGGCGCGCGCGCAGCAGGCGGACAGCCGCTCGATCCAGCCCGACACGTGATGCGGCTCGCCGCGGCTGCCGTAGCGTTGCCAGGTCAGCACCACGTCGTCGTTGTTGAGCAGCACTTCGGCCAGGTCGCGCGCCTGCTGCGCGAAGCGCGCCTCGCGATCTTCCAGGCCCAGTTCGCGCCGCATCTGGTTCGAGAAGAACATCAGCTCGGCCGCGCTGGACGGCAACTGGGCGTCATCGCATCCCACGACCACCACGCCGTCGAAGCGGCGCATCCGCGCGCCGTTGAGCGGCAGGATCGTGATGCGCGACTGGCTCTGCGCCAGCGGTTCCTTGTAGGCCACCGTTTCGAGCAGCGCGGCCAGCATGGCGCGGAATTCCTGCTGGTTCAGCGTGGCATGGCTGCCGGTTTCGTCGTGGGCCAGTTCCGCCAGCCGCGCCAGCGCATCGAGCAATTGCTGGCCGGCATCGTCGGCGGCCAGCGCGGGACGCATCGCCAGCGCATCGAGCGTGGCATCGAGCCGCCCCAGCCAGACCGACAGCGGCTGCTGGGCATGGCCGCGCGGCCACTGGCCGGCTTCATCGGCCAGCGTGGCGATCAGGCCGCGCGCGGCGGCGCGCACGTGCAGCGTCGCGTCGCTGGCCTGCATGGCCTCGGCATCGGCCACCACCGTCCCGTCGCGCTCCGCGAACAGGTGGCGCAGCCGGGTCCAGCCGCCGGTAATCACGTCGCGCCGGATCTGCCGCTCCAGCAGCGCGATGGCCGCGCCACGGTGGGCGGCGTCGGGCAGGCAGAACGGTGACTTCAGCAGGTCCAGCAAGGCGGCGGTATCGCCGTCGCGCACGAGCACGTCGAACCAGCGCATCAGCGCGGCAGCGGCGCGCGTGGTGGACAGCTTCCAGCCCGTTTCATCGCGTACCGGCGCACCGGCCCGCTTCAGCAGCGCGCGCGTGCGGCGCGCCACCACGCGATCGTGCGCCACCAGGGCCACATGCTTGCGGCCCTCGTTCAGCCATTGCACGAGCTGGGCCGCCGCGGCCGCGGCCTCGTCCTCGAAACGGGCACTGCCGATGACCCGCACGCGCGGGCGCGCCGCGGGCAGCGTCCGGGGCAGCGCGGGCAGCGCGGCATCCGTGGGCAGCCTGCCGGCACCACGATCCGCGCCAGCCTCGCCGTCGTCCCCGTCCGGCTGCGCCGGTTCGGCACGGCGCGCCTCGGGCCACAACGCCAGCAGCGTCTGGTACCAGTCGGCGTCGGCTGCCGCTTCGCCGCCGGTCCAGTCGTAGCCCACTTCCAGCGTCGGCACCGCTTCGCCGGCCTGCTGCAGGAAGCTGGCCTCGATGGGCTCGGGCGGTGTCGGGCCGATCCACACCACCGGCCCGGCCACCTGCTGCGCCAGACGCTGCAAGGCACGGCGACGGGCCGGCAAGGGGTCGTCCGGGCCCGACAGCATCTGCCAGAAGGCCAGCACGATCTGGGCCTCCTGGCCAAGAAACCGCTCGGACAGATGGGCGTAGGTACGCTGCAGCGCACCTTGCAGCAGCGCGGCGCGGTCGTCGCCATCCACGTCGTCATCCTCGCGAATGGCGGCGTCCTCGAGCCATCGCGCGCTCAGTTCGTCGCTGATCGACAGCAGCGTCTGCGCCAGCCCCCAGGCGGCGCCCTCGGTCTGGGCGCCGAAGGCGGTGCGCAGCCAGTCCTGCGCGCGAATGGCCTGCTGCACGGCCAGCAGGCGCGCGGCGTGGCTGCGCGCGGGTGCCGGTTCGGCATCGAGATCGGGAGGCAGGTCCAGCAGCCAGTGGCCCAGCGTCAGCACGCGCGGCAGCAGGCGCGGCTGCCCGGCCGCGCGTGCCGCGGCATCGAGCGCCTGGCGCACGCCGGGAATCTGCGCGGCCGTCGGCACGACCACGTGCGCGGCCGACGCGGCGGGGCCGCAGTGGTCAAGGAAGTACCACGTCGCCGTGGCAGCCTGTTCGAGAAACGACGGGCCTGGAGGAAACGAAAGCCGGGTCATGAATGGTAGGGACCGAAACGTATCAGCGATGCGGGGCGACCCGGGCGCCCCGGACGCACGCGAAAGTCAGTTGCCGCCCCGCCCGCCACCTTCCAGGCGCGCACGCAGTTCGCGGGCGGTTTCCAGCAATCCCTCGTAGCCGGAGCGCGCATGCTCGGGCAGGTCGGGGTCGCCAATCAGCGTGCCGAGGGTTTCCATCACGCTGTACACCAGCCCCTTGGCGGCGCCGGTGGCGATGCTGTCGGTTTCGACGGCGCTGTTCAGGTGTGCCAGTGCTTCGCTCAACTGGTCCGCATCGGGGGTATCGGTATCGGGCTTGCGAGGATCGGGCGTCATGATCGATGGCCTATGTCGGAAGGGGCACGGTTTGCGCATCCGGCCTGCCATTCTACGCGCAGCGCGGATGCGGTCCGTCCAAGTGCATTCTAGATCATGCCCCGCGCCTTGTTCTACGGGAAATCCCCAGCCGGCCGGGCGCTGCCCGCCACAAACACCTCCAATGAGGGATGCCGATTGAGCGGGTCTCTCGCGCCGATTGAAACTATCATCGGCAACGGAAGCCGGGGCGCGGCACAATGTGCCCGTGACCGGCGCGAACGCCCTGTGGCGCGCGGCGCGGGGCGGGTGAGGCCGGGGCTTGAAATCCGGCAAGCTGGTAACATATCGGCGTCAATGGCGGCGCGTGTCGCCACGCAGTGCCGTCCGGCGTCCCTGCACGATCTCGTGTAAGGTAACGGTTCAGCCCCACGGCAGTTGCCCGCCTTCAACATAAACTGAGCAAAACCTGAGGTTCCCCGCCATGAGCGACCAAATCAAGTATGTGAGCGACGCATCGTTCGACACCGATGTGCTCAAGTCCGACAAGCCCGTGCTGCTGGACTTCTGGGCTGAGTGGTGCGGGCCCTGCAAGATGATTGCCCCGATCCTGGACGAAGTCGCGAAGGACTACGGCGACCGCGTGCAGATCGCCAAGATCAACGTGGACGAAAACCAGCAGGTGCCGGCCAAGTTCGGCATTCGCGGCATCCCGACGCTGATCCTGTTCAAGAACGGTGAAGTCGTGGCCCAGAAGGTTGGCGCGCTGTCGAAGTCGCAGCTGACCTCGTTCCTGGACGCACAGGTCTAAGCCACCGACCTCCGGCGGGGGCCTCGAGCCCCGGCCTGGCATGATCCGGCCTCGCGGGCGCCAGTTCTGGCGCGCCGGCCGGATTGTGCTAAGATGCGACCCAACAACTTCCCCGAGCGTTCGCTCATTCCTTCCCCCTCCTTAGGTCTTGCCCGTCCGGGCCCTTCTGTACCCCTTGTCTATGCACCTGACAGAACTCAAATCGCTTCACGTGTCTGCGCTTCTCGAAATGGCGGCTACGCTCGAGATCGACAACGCACAACGGATGCGCAAACAGGAACTGATGTTTGCGATCCTGAAGAAGCGCGCCAAGATGGGCGAAACCATCTACGGAGACGGCACGCTGGAAGTTCTGCCCGATGGCTTCGGTTTCCTGCGCTCGCCGGAAACGTCGTACCTGGCCAGCACGGATGACATCTACATCAGCCCGTCGCAGATCCGCCGCTTCAACCTCCACACCGGTGACTCGATCGAAGGCGAAGTGCGTACGCCGAAGGACGGCGAGCGGTACTTTGCACTGGTCAAGGTGGACAAGGTCAACGGGCAGCCGCCCGAAGCGGTGAAGAACCGCATCATGTTCGAGAACCTGACGCCGCTGCATCCGAACCGGCCGCTCACGCTCGAACGCGACATCCGCGCCGAAGAGAACATCACCGGCCGCATCATCGACATGATCGCCCCGATCGGCCGTGGCCAGCGCGCGCTGCTGGTGGCGTCGCCGAAATCCGGCAAGACCGTGATGCTGCAGCACATCGCCCATGCGATTGCCAACAACCATCCGGAAGCCGACCTCTTCGTGCTGCTGATCGACGAGCGCCCCGAAGAAGTGACCGAAATGCAGCGCTCGGTGCGCGGCGAGGTGGTGGCGTCGACGTTCGACGAGCCGGCCATCCGTCACGTGCAGGTGGCCGAAATGGTCATCGAGAAGGCCAAGCGCCTGGTGGAACTGAAGCGCGACGTGGTGATCCTGCTGGACTCGATCACGCGTCTGGCCCGCGCCTACAACACGGTGGTGCCGGCCTCGGGCAAGGTGCTGACCGGCGGTGTGGACGCCAACGCGCTGCAGCGCCCGAAGCGTTTCTTCGGTGCCGCGCGTAACCTGGAAGAAGGTGGTTCGCTGACCATCATCGCCACCGCGCTGATCGAAACCGGCAGCCGCATGGACGACGTGATCTACGAAGAATTCAAGGGCACCGGCAACATGGAAGTGCACCTGGAACGCCGCCTGGCGGAAAAGCGCGTCTACCCCGCCATCAACCTGAACAAGTCCGGCACGCGCCGCGAGGAACTGCTGATCAAGCCGGAAATCCTCCAGAAGATCTGGATCCTGCGCAAGTTCATTTCGGACATGGACGAAGTCCAGGCGATGGAATTCATCCTGGACAAGATGAAACCGACGAAGAACAACGCAGAGTTCTTCGACATGATGCGTCGCGGCGGCTGATATCGGCCAGTTGCCTCCGGCATGAAAAGGCGTACCCTTCGGGTGCGCCTTTTTTCTTTTCCGATTCCGCTCCGACCCCGCATTCACGCCTTCGACATGTTCGGCAAACTGTCCAGCTACCTGCGCGCCCGCTCGCGCGAACGCAAGCTCGCGCACTACGCCATCCCGGATGACCTCTGGACCCGCACCGTGGCCGCCCTGCCGTTCGTCCAACGCTATGGCACCGACGACCTGGCCGCGCTGCGCGAACTGGCCACGCTGTTCATCGCCAGCAAGGAATATTCGACCGCCCACGAGCTGGAGCTGACCGACGAGATGGTGGTGGGCGTGGCCGTCCAGGCCTGCGTGCCGATCCTGAAGCTTGGCATCGAGTGGTATCGCGGCTGGCACGGCATCGTGCTGTATCCGGGCGAGTTTCTGATCCGCAAGACCGTCGAAGACGATATCGGCCTGGTGCATGGCGTGGAAGAGGAAGCCAGCGGCGAAGCCTGGGAGCACGGCCCGGTGATCCTGTCCTGGCAGGACGTCAACATGCCCGGATCGGGCGTCGACAATGGATCGGACTCATATAACGTGGTCATCCACGAGTTCGCCCACAAGCTGGACATGCTCGACGGCGAACCCGATGGCGTGCCGCCGTTCTCGCGCGTGCTGCATCCCGGCATCGATGCGGAACAGTGGGCCGAGTCCCTGCTCACGCAGTACGATGCGTTCGCCGACGCCTGCGAGGCGGTGCCGGATGCCAGCTGGGACCACCCGGCACGCCTGCCACCCCGGCTGCGCGTCATCGACCCGTATGGCTGCGAGGCGCCGAGCGAGTTTTTTGCCGTGGCGTCCGAGTCATTTTTCGTCGATCCGAAGGGCCTGCGCGAACACTGGCCGGCGCTCTATGCGGTGCTCGGCCAGTTCTACCGGCAGGACCCCGCTTCGAGTGCTACATAGATCACCAACAATCGCAGCGGCACACCGGAAATCGTGGCCCGGATATTGCCCAGGCTCTTGTTTTTCTGCCATAATCCCGGTTTGCCCGTTATCGGCAAGTGGTTCGCTCGTCGCAAGCAGGCTGCGGCACCACGGAGCGGACTGGCTACCCAACCTGAAAGGAAGCACCATGAAAGAAGGCATTCACCCGAATTATCGCGAAGTCCTGTTCCACGACGTGTCGAACGACTTCAAGTTCGTGACCCGCTCGACGATCCAGACCAAGGACACGATCGAACACGAAGGCAAGACCTACCCGCTGGCCAAGATCGAAGTGTCGTCGGAATCGCATCCGTTCTACACCGGCCAACAGAAGATCATGGACACGGCTGGCCGCGTCGAGAAGTTCCGCCAGAAGTTCGGCAGCAAGCTGGCCGCCAAGAAGTAATTGGCCGACGCTACCAAGCGACTGCGGCGCGCAACAGGACAGATGCTCCTGGCACGCGCAACCTGACAAAGAGGCAGCATCGGCTGCCTCTTTGCATTTGTGGCCCACAATAGCGTTTCGCGCACGCTCAACCAGGGCTACCCCGATTTTCCGCCGATGTCCCAAGCCACCAAGACCTCTCCCGTCCACCTGACCGCCGCCGCCACCGGCGCGCTGCCGCGCTATCTGCTGCTGGCGATCTGCATCATCTACGGACTGACCGGCCTGTTCGGCCGCGACCCGTGGAAGAACGAGGACGCCGCGGGATTCGGCGTGATGTGGCAACTCGGCTCGGGCAACCTGCAGGACTGGCTGATGCCCAATATCGTGGGCCGCCCGTTCAGCGAGGACGGCCCGCTGGTGTACTGGGTGGGCGGCCTGATGATCCGGCTGTTTGGCGGCTGGCTCGGTGCTCCCGACGCGTCCCGCCTGGCCACGGCGCTGTTCTATTTCGCCACCTGCGCCTTTATCTGGTATTCGACCTACCTGCTGGGCCGCCGCGACGAAGTCCAGCCGTTTGCCTTCGCCTTCGGCGGCCAGCCCGACGCACGGTCCTATGGCCGCGCGCTGGCCGACGGGGCGCTGCTGATTTTCCTGGCCTGCGTGGGCCTGGCCGTGCGCGGCCACGAGACCACCGCGCAGGTTGGACAGGTCTGCTTTATCGCGTTCATGCTGTACGGCATGGTGCGCAGCCTGGACAAGCCGGTTCAAGGCAGTCTCTGGTTCGGCGTGGGGCTGGCCGCGCTGTGCATGGCCAGCGGCCCGATTCTGGCCGCGGCGCTGCTGGCAGCGGCGCTGGTCGCCGGGGCCGTCTCGCAGCCAGTGCCGTCGAAGCGGTTGCTGACCATCGGCGTGCCCGTCGCGCTGGCGCTGGTTGCCGTCTGGATGGTCGTGGTCTACCTGGGCGCGGCCGACGCCGAAGACGGCGTGACCTATATCCGTGAGTGGGCGCGCTATGATCGCCGCACTTACGGCCTGCCGACGCTGCCCACCGCCGGTTTTATCGCGCGCAACTTCCTGTTGTTCGCCTGGCCGGTCTGGCCGATCGCGGCCTTTGCGTGGCTGTCGTGGCGCGGCATGCGGCGTGCGCCTCACATGGCGCTGCCACTGGCCATCCTGGGGATGCTGTTCCTGCTGCTGGTGCTGCAACGCAGCCCGGGCGACGTGCAGTTCATCCTGCTGCTGCCGCCGATGGCCATCCTGGCTGCGTTCGCGCTGCCCACGCTGCCGCGCGCGGCGATCAACGCGGTGGACTGGTTCGCCCTGCTCTTCTTCACGATCTTCGGCGGCACGGTGTGGTTCATGTGGATCGCCAAGACCACGGGCTGGCCGCCCAAGGTGGCCAACAACGTGTTCCGGCAGATTCCCGGCTTCGAGCACACGTTCACGATCAGCGCCGTTGTCATCGCACTGGCCGCCACGGTCGCCTGGGTGCTGGTCGTGCGCTGGCGGCTGTCACGCGCGCCCAAGCAGATCTGGCGCCCGGTGGTGATCTCGGCCGCCGGCACCACGCTGATGTGGGTCATGGCCATGACGCTGTGGCTGCCGTCGATCAACTACGGCAAGACCTACCGCGACGTGGCAAAAGCCGCCGCGCTGGCGCTGCCGTCCACGTACGAGTGCGTGCAGCCGATCCGCATGGGCGATGCGCAGCTTGCGTCGTTTGCGTACTTCGGCAATATCCGCTTCGGCGGCCCGGGCGACGGCTGCGACGTGCTGCTGCGCCACGATGCCGTGGACTACGGCGCGCCAAGCAATGTCTCGCACTTCGAATGGCGCCTGATCTGGGAAGGCCGGCGCCCGGCGGACCGTGACGAGCGGTTCCGGCTGTATCGACTGGTCGATACATCGCAAGCCAAGTCGGCGCAGGCCCCGGCGCGACGCCGTCTGCCACGGCAGTAATCCCTTCCCACGCGCGGGCGGCCAGCCGCCTGCGAACTGGCCCGGCCCCGCGCCGGGTGCGCCCCCAACCAACCTTTCACGATGAGCAGCGCGCTGCAGGACCTTCGTCGCATCGTTCACCTTGCCGCCCCGGTACTGGTCGGGCAACTGGCTGTCATCGCCTTCGGTGTCACGGACACCATCATGGCCGGTCAGGCCTCGGCCGCCGATCTGGCCGCGGTCGGGCTGGGCGGATCGATTTACGTCACCGTCTATATCAGCCTGATGGGCGTGCTGCAGGCGCTTGCGCCGGTCGCCGGCCAGCTCTACGGCGCTGGACGCACCGCCGAGATTGGCGTCGAAGTCCGCCAGGCCGCGTGGCTGGGACTGGCGCTGGCGATTCCCGGGATGCTGCTGTTGCTGTTCCCCGGTCCGCTGCTGACGTTCGCCCAGGCGCCGCCCGAGCTGGTGGACAAGGCGTCGCGCTACCTGCATATCGTGGCGTTCGGCCTGCCCGCAGGGCTGGCGTTCCGTATTTACATGGCGCTGAACAATGCGCTGTCGCGGCCGATCATGGTCACGGTGCTGCAGCTTGCCGGCCTGATACTCAAGGTGCCGCTCAATGCGTGGTTCATCCACGGCGGTTTTGGCGTTCCGGCGTTGGGCGGGCCTGGGTGCGCGCTGGCCTCCACGCTGATCAGCTGGACGTGGTGCCTGTCGGGGCTGGCCATCCTGCGGCTTGGGGCTGCCTACCAGCCGCTGGCCATTTTTGCGCGCTGGGAATGGCCTCGATGGGACCGTATCCGCCCGTTGCTGCGGCTCGGGGTGCCGATGGGCCTGACCTACCTGATCGAGATTACCTCGTTCACGCTGATGTCGATCTTCATTACGCGGCTCGGCACCGAAACGCTGGCCGGTCATCAGATCATCGCCAACCTGAGCGCGGTGGCATACATGATGCCGCTGTCGCTGTCGATTGCCACGTCCACGCTGGTGGCGCAAGCCATCGGCGCCCGCGACATGTGCGGCGCCCGACGCATTGGCTGGCGGGGCATCCGTTTTGGCGCCGGCCTGGCACTGTTCACTGGCGCGCTGCTGTGGCTATTCCGCGAGCCGCTGCTGCACGCCTACGCCAAGGACCCGGCCGTGGTTGCCAAGGCACTGCCGCTGATGCTCTTCGTGGCCTTCTACCAGGCCTTCGACGCCATCCAGGTGATGAGCGCGTTCATCCTTCGCGCGTACAAGATCGCATTGATTCCAACGCTGATCTATGCGGGCTCGCTATGGGGTGTCGGCCTCGGCGGCGGCTACGTGCTGGGCTTCGGCCTGATCGATGCCATGCCGGCCTTCACCCGTGGCGCAGCCGGATTCTGGATGGCGAACAGCATCAGCCTGGCCATCGCCGGGACGCTGCTGGTGCGCTACTTCAGGCAGGTGAGCCAGGTAAAGGCAGTCGGCGCAAGGGAGACGGCGAAGGTGGCGTGATGGCTCCGCGGTTGGGACGAAAAAAAAGCCTGCTTGCGCAGGCTTATTTAAAATTGGCGGAGCGGACGGGGCTCGCCTACATCCCGCAGGCCGCGGATTCGCTTGCACGCGAATCCCTTCTCGCCGCGCCGGGAGCAGGGCAGGCAGCTCCCTCCGCTCCTTATGGGCGAAAAAAAAGCCTGCTTGCGCAGGCTTTTTTAAAATTGGCGGAGCGGACGGGGCTCGCCTACATCCCGCAGGCCGCGGATTCGCTTGCACGCGAATCCCTTCTCGCCCCGCCGGGAGCTGCGCAGGCAGCTCCCTCCGCTCCTTATGGGCAAAAAAAAGCCTGCTTGCGCAGGCTTTTTTAAAATTGGCGGAGCGGACGGGGCTCGAACCCGCGACCCCCGGCGTGACAGGCCGGTATTCTAACCAACTGAACTACCGCTCCGTTTTCTGCTGTTATCCGGGAATCCCGGCTAACCGCTAGGCATTTGATTACGCCCGGCTGTTTGGCGTCCCCTAGGGGATTCGAACCCCTGTACTCACCGTGAAAGGGTGATGTCCTAGGCCTCTAGACGAAGGGGACAGAAACTTTGGTGGAGCTAAGCGGGATCGAACCGCTGACCTCTTGCATGCCATGCAAGCGCTCTCCCAGCTGAGCTATAGCCCCATAGTTACTGCCATTTACTACTGCTTGCCGCCAGATTTACTGCTTTCCGGCGAAGCGGCGATTATAAATCAATCACCATATTTTGCAAGCCCCTTTTTCCGGCTTTTCAACCGGGCTGCTTGACTTGCGTCGCGCAGCAGGGAGAAGGAGATTATGCTGAAGTCTCAGCCCGAGCGCAAGCCCCTGCCGAGACATTTCTGCACATTTTTATGCGGCGCCCAGACGACGCAGCACCGTATCGCGACCGAACAGCTCCAGAACGGCATCGATGCTCGGCGTCTGCAGCTGCCCTGCCACCAACAGGCGTACCGGCATGGCCAACTTCGGCATCTTCAGCCCGAACTCGGCCAGCACGGCCTTGAACGTGGCGTTGATGGCCTCGCGCTTCCACTCGGGCAACGCGGCAAGTTGCGTCGCCAGCGCCTGCAGCGCCGGCCGGATCTCGTCGGTCAGGTGCTCCGCCTTCAGCGCCGCGTCGGCCTGCGGCTCGCCGCGATAGAACAGCATCGCCGTCTGCGCCACTTCCTTCAGCGTGTTCGCACGGTCCTTGACCAGCGCCACCACGCCCACCAGATCCACGCCTTCCACCTTACCGCCCAGCGCCTCGATGAACGGACGCGTCAGGTCGGCCAGGCGCGCATTGTCGCCAGTCTTGATGTAATGGTTGTTCAGCCAGGCCAGCTTTTCGGGGTTGTACTGCGCCGGCGACTTGCCCAGGTGATCCAGGTCAAACCACTCCACGAACTGTTCGCGCGTGAAGATCTCTGCATCGCCGTGCGACCAGCCCAGCCGCGCCAGGTAGTTCAGCACCGCCTCGGGCAGGTAACCCTCGTCGCGGTAGCCGGTCACCGGCATCGCGCCGTGGCGCTTGCTCATCTTCTCGCCCTGCTCGTTCAGCACGGTCGGCAGGTGGGCGTACACCGGCTCTTTGCCACCCAGCGCGCGGATGATGTTGATCTGGCGGGGCGTGTTGTTGACGTGGTCGTCGCCACGGATCACGTGCGTGATCTTCATGTCGAGGTCGTCGATCACCACGCAGAAGTTGTACGTCGGCGTGCCGTCGGGGCGGGCGATCACCAGGTCATCGAGCTCTTCGTTCGAGATCTCGATGCGACCCTTCACGGCGTCGTCCCACACCACGCTGCCGCCTAGCGGATTCTTGAAGCGCACCACGGGCTGCACGCCGGCCGGCGGCTCGGGCAGGACCTTGCCCGGCTCCGGACGCCAGAAACCGTTGTAGCGCGGCTTTTCGCCGGCGGCGCGCTGGGCTTCGCGCAGCGCGTCCAGTTCCTCGGTGCTCATGTAGCAGTGGTAGGCCATGCCGTTGTCCAGCATCTCGCGCACAACCTGACGATACCGGTCCATGCGCTGCATCTGGTAGAACGGGCCCTCGTCGATATCGAGGTCCAGCCAGGCCATGCTTTCCAGGATCACATTCACCGCTTCCTCGGAAGACCGCTCGACGTCGGTATCCTCGATGCGCAGGATGAAATCGCCCTTCATGCGGCGGGCAAACGCCCACGGGTAGAGCGCGGAGCGGATGTTGCCTAGGTGGATAAAGCCGGTAGGGCTCGGCGCGAAGCGGGTGCGGACGCGTTGTGTCATGGTCGGGGAGAAACAAAAAAGCCCACGCACGGATGCGCGCAGGCCGGATTTCGCTGAACTTCTGAACGCTGCATTATACGCCCTGCCTGATTCCGGACTGACCACGGAATCATTTATGCTTGCCACCGGTCTGAATCCAGGCCGCGCACATCCGGTGACGCGATGCGCGCCTGCCGATGCCCGGCACATCACTTCCGCAAGCGTTTTCCACCCTCGATGCAACGACGACATTTTCTTGGCGCCTCGGCGGCCATGCTGCTGGCGGGCTGCGCGTTCGGCCCCAAGCCGACCACGCCGACCACCCCACCCACAACGCCCACAACGGCCGCCGTGCCCCCCGTGGCCACGCCGCCGCGGCCAATCCGGATTGGCCTGGCCCTGGGTGGCGGCGCCGCACGCGGCTTTGCCCATATCGGCGTCATCAAGGCGCTGGAAGCCCAGGGCATTCACGCCGATATCGTCACGGGCACCAGCGCGGGTTCGGTGGTGGCGGCGCTCTATGCCACCGGCATGGACGGCTTCCAGCTCAACAAGCTGGCACTGACGATGGACGAAGCGGCCATCGCCGACTGGGCCCTGCCCTTCGGCACCAAGTTTGGCGGCTGGCTCAAGGGCGAGGCGCTGCAGAACTACGTGAACCGGCTGGTCAAGAACCGGCCCATCGAGGCCATGAAGCTGCCGCTGGGCATCGTGGCCACCGACCTGAAGACCGGCGAGCGCATCGTGTTCCGGCGCGGCAATACGGGCCAGGCCGTGCGCGCGTCCAGCAGCGTGCCCGGTGTGTTCCAGCCGGTGTCGATTGCCGGCCACGATTACGTCGATGGCGGCCTGGTCGAACCGGTGCCGGTGGACGCGGCGCGCGAGATGGGTGCCGACTTCGTGATCGCCGTGAATATCTCCGCCGATCCGTCCAGCCAGAAGAACAACGGCCAGAGCGGCGTGCTGTTGCAGACCACCGCCATCATGGGCCAGTCGATCAACCGCATGGCGCTGTCCCGCGCCGACATCGTCATCCGCCCCGACCTGCCCGACATGGGCGGCAGCGACTTTACCTCGCGCAACCGGGCGATCCTGGCCGGCGAGCAGGCCACGTCGGCGGTGATCGGCGCACTGCGCGAGAAGCTGGCGGCGGCGCGACTGCGGCCCGCGCAGGCGGGCGCAATCGCCGTTCAATAGGAAGGTGCCGCCCGTCGGTTGTCACATGTCCTGTCACATGGATCGCCATATCTGACAGAAACCGTCACCGACGATGACAGAGGATGTCACCCTTTGGTGGGGTATTTGTCTTAAGACATGGCGGAAACGGGCAACAAAAAAGGACTGCCGAGGCAGTCCTTGTTGCTTGCGCGAACGATGCGTCAACCACCGAACATCGTACGGCCCTGGGCATTTGGATCGAAACGCTTGAGCGTCTCGATCATGCTGCCCGTATTTTCGACCGAGCCACGGGCCGAATCGTCGATGCGACGGGCGCCGTTGTAACGCGTGACCCAGTACGACGCACGCATGTCGTCAACGCGAATCTTGCTGCCGGTGGACGGCGCGTGCACGAACTTGTTGTCGCCGATATAGATGCCAACGTGCGAGAACGTATGGCGCATCGTGTTGAAGAACACGAGATCGCCCGGACGCAGCTCGTTAACCGCCACGGTGGTGCCTACCTGGCTCATTTCGACGGAACGGCGCGGCAACATGAAGCCGAAGGTGTCGTTGAACACGTAGCGGACAAACCCGCTGCAGTCCAGACCCGATTCGGGGCTGTTACCGCCGAAGCGATAACGCACGCCAATCAGGCCCAGCGCGTTCATGACCAGGTCGCCAGCCTTGCTGGCGACGTTGCTGGTGGAGTTCATCACCGACGACAGCAAGCCACGCTTGCCTTCCGGATGCGCATCCGCGTCAACGCGGGCCTCGATCCGGGCGTCGGGGTCCTTGAACACCGTATCCGCCAGCACTCCATTCGACACAGTCGCACCGCAGGCAATGGCAATTCCGATAGCGGCGCGCGCCAGGGAATGAAGTACCGTTTGCATTGGCTCTCCTGATGATCGGACAAAACTGACCGGCAAGTCAGACAAAGCCGGACAGCGTGAAAACATCAGGGCGGAACGTACGCAAGAAGTACGCCAGCGCGACTGCACCTGCCGCGTGCAACTTCGACCTTCCCCAAGGCCTGCATGCGGCGGACGAACCACCCCCGACAAAACTCATCGCGGGATAGTAAAGGACGCACCCTTGACGTGTCAAAGATGGTTACAACTTTCCCGCAAAGCGCCGCCAAATCAATGAATTAGCGTAAAAAACGTATTCTGTTTCTCGGAAACGCTATAAAGATTCCGTGTTACTTCGGCGTGACAAGGCGTACTGCGCTGCACATCATTCAGACTGCACCCAGCTGCGCGGCAGCCATCAGCTTTCTGGTATACGGATGCTGCGGCGCGCCGAGTACGGTCTCCGTCTCGCCTGACTCCACCACTTCACCGTTTTTCATGACGATGACTCGGTGCGCCATCGCACGAATCACCGCCAGATCGTGGCTGATGAACAGATAGCTGAGGTTGTACTTGTGTTGCAGCTGTGACAGCAGCGCCAGCACCTGCTGCTGGATCGACACATCAAGTGCAGAAGTCGGCTCATCCAGCACCAGCACCTGCGGCTTCAGGATCAGCACGCGCGCAATGGCAATGCGCTGGCGCTGGCCTCCCGAGAATTCGTGCGGATAACGGCCCAGCGCCGTGCGGTCCAGCCCCACCTCGCGCAGGGCCTCGATGACGCGTTCGCGCATGACTTCCTTCGTCAGCCCGGGCTGATGCAGCGCCAGCCCCTCGCCCACGATCTGCTCGATCGTCATGCGGGGAGACAGCGAGCCGAACGGGTCCTGGAACACCACCTGCATGCGCTTGCGCAGCCCGCTGCGTTCCTTCTGCGAGCATGCGTCGAAGCTGCGGCCCAGGAACTGGATGGCGCCGCTGCTCTTGCGCTGCAGCGCCAGCACCGCGTGCGCCAGCGTGGTCTTTCCCGACCCCGATTCGCCGACGATGCCCACGGTCTCGCCCTCGCGCAACTGCAGCGTGACGTCCTTGACCGCCGCAAACGCCTCCTTGCCGAACCAGCCGGCAATACCGGCCCGCTTCTTTTGATAGGTCACACACAGCGCGTCGGTTTCCAGCAGTACCGGCGCCAGCGGCACCAGCGGCAGCACTTCGCGCCGGGGCCGGCTGTCGATCAGCTTGCGGGTGTACGGATGATGCGGGTTGGCAAAGACCTCGGCAGTCTCGCCGGTTTCGACCAGCACGCCCTTTTCCATCACGCCGACCCGCTGCGCGAACGCGCGCACCATGTTCAGGTCGTGCGTGATCAGCATCACCGCCATGCCGAATTCGGCCTGCAGGCTGCGCAGCAGGTCCAGGATCTGGGCGCGGATCGTGACGTCGAGCGCCGTGGTCGGCTCGTCGGCCAGCAGCAGCTTGGGGCGACAGGCCAGCGCCATGGCGATCATCGCGCGCTGGCGCTGCCCGCCGGACAACTGGTGCGGAAAGCTGTTGAAGCGGTTGGCCGCGTCGCTGATGCCGGTGCGCTCCAGCAGCGCGATGGCGCGGTCGCGTGCGGCGCGGCGGTCCAGGCCCTCATGCAGCGCCAGTGTCTCCACGATCTGGTTGCCGATCGTATAGAGCGGGTTCAGTGCCGTCATCGGCTCCTGGAAGATCATCGCGATCTCGGACCCGCGGATGCCGCGCATCTCGCGATCGGATACCTGCAGCAGGTCCTTGCCCTCGAAGCGGATGGCGCCCTGGTAGCGCGCATCTTCCACCAGCCGAAGCATGGCCAGCGCCGTCACGGTCTTGCCCGAGCCGGACTCGCCCACCAGCGCATAGCGTTCCCCAGCACGCAGGTCGAAGCTGACATCGCGCACGGCGCGCGTGGCGTGCTCGCCTTCGCCAAAGGTCACGGACAGGCGATCCACGCACATCAGCTTGGTGCCGGGCGCCGGAATGTCAGCCGGGTCCGGAAATACCGGATTCACCGCCATGGCGGGATTTGCCGAGTTCATGACGTCGCCTCCGCCGCCGCGCCGCCGGCCGGCACCTTCGGCTCCACCCGGCCGCGCAACTGGGCCAGACCCAAGCGAGTGTCGAATGCATCACGCAGGGCGTCGCCCATGAACGTGAGCAGCAGCAGCGTGATCACCAGCACGGCAAACGTCGATAGCGAAATCCACCAGGCATCGAGGTTGGCCTTGCCCTGGGCCAGTAGTTCGCCCAGGCTCGGCGTGGTCGGCGGCACGCCCAGGCCCAGGAAATCGAGGCTGGTCAGCGCCAGGATGGCCGCGCTCATGCGGAACGGCAGGAACGTGATCACCGGCGTCAGGCTGTTCGGCAGGATATGGCGCCACATGATCTGCACGTTCGACAGGCCCAGCGCCCGGGCGGCCTTGACGTAGTCCAGCGACCGGTTGCGGTAGAACTCGGCGCGCACGTAGTCGGACAGGCCCATCCAGCCGAACAGCGACAGCAGGATGATCAGCAGCGCCAGGCTCGGCTCGAAGATCGACGCGAAGATGATCAGCAGGTAAAGCTCGGGCATCGAGCTCCAGATTTCGATGGCGCGCTGCGAGAACAGGTCGAAGCGGCCGCCGAAGAAGCCCATCAGCGCCCCGGTCAGCGTACCGATCAGCACGCCGATCACCGTCAGGGCCATGCCGAACAGCACCGACACCCGGAAGCCGTACAGCAGGCGCGCCAGCACGTCGCGGCCGCGGTCGTCGGTACCGAGCCAGTTGTCGGCCGACGGCGGCGCCGGGTTCGGCTCCTTGGCGAAATAGTTGATCGAATCGTAGGAATAGCGATTCAGCGGATAGAGGGCGAAGTTGCCGTTCGACGTGATCCGGTCCCGGATGAACGGGTCCAGGTAGTCGGCCCGCGTCGGAAAATCGCCATCAAACGTGGTCTCGGGATACGCCTTGACGATCGGGAAGTAGTACTCGCCCTTGTAGCGCACCACCAGCGGCCGGTCGCTCGAGAGCAGTTCGGCGCCCATGCTGACGACAAAGATGATCACGAACAGCACCAGGCTCCAGTAGCCCAGCCGGTTGCGGCGAAATCGCTGCCAGGCGCGCTGGCGCGGCGACAGCGAATGCGGCAGGCCGTTCTTGGCGGCAGCTTTCATCGGTGCATCCCCTCGAAATGGATGCGCGGATCCACCATGACGTAGCAAACGTCCGAAATCAGGCGCGTCACCAGCCCAATCAGCGTAAACAGGTACAGCGTGCCCAGCACCACCGGATAGTCGCGGCGCAGCACGGCCTCATAGGACAGCAGGCCCAGGCCGTCGAGCGAGAACAGCGTCTCGATCAGCAGCGAACCCGTGAAGAACGCGCCGATGAAGGCGGCCGGGAAGCCCGTGACCAGCGGAATCAGCGCATTGCGGAACACATGCTTCCACAGCACCCGGCGCTCCGACAAACCCTTGGCGCGGGCCGTCAGCACGTACTGCTTGCGGATTTCTTCCAGGAAGGCGTTCTTGGTCAGCATCGTCACCACGGCAAAGCTGCCCACCACCGAGGCCGTGATCGGGAGCACCAGGTGCCACAAATAGTCCATGACCTTGCCCATCAGCGACAGCTGGTCCCAGTCGTCGGACGTCAGCCCGCGCAGCGGGAACCACTGCACGAAGGTGCCGCCGCCGAATAGCACCAGCAGCAGCACGCCCAGCACGAAACCCGGGATGGCATAGCCCACCAGCACCACCATGCTGCTGATGACGTCGAACCGGCTGCCCGCCCGGATCGCCTTCGAGATGCCGAGCGGCACCGATATCAGATAAGTCAGAAAGAATGTCCAGAGCCCCAGGCTGATCGACACGGGCATCTTCGACTTGACCAGCTCCCAGACACTGCGGTGCTGGAAGTAGCTCTGGCCCAGGTCGAACTGGGCAAACCGCTTGAGCATCATGAAATAGCGTTCCAGCGGCGGCTTGTCGAAGCCGTAGAGGGCCTGGATTTCCTTGATCTTGTCGGGGTCCACGCCGCGCCGGCCACGGTATTCCGCCCCGCCGCCGCTGGCTTCCCCGCCGCCGCCCCGGCCCTTCATCTCCAGCATCATCTGCTCGACCGGGCCGCCGGGCACGAACTGGATCACGACAAAGGTAAGCGTCACCACCCCGACCAGCGTCGGGATCATCAGCAGGATGCGCTTCAGCAGATAGGCAAGCATTGGCCGTCCGATTGGGGGGATGACTGGAAGACTGGGTTACTGGGTCTTCGGCGCCAGGTCCTTGCGCCACCAGCTTGAAAGAATCCAGCCCTCCGCGGTGTAGAAGTACGGCAGGCGCGTGGGATACGCCAGTTCCTTGCGGTACGACACACGATGGAAAGCACTGTACCAGTTCGGCACGATGTAATAGCCGTGCATCAGCACGCGGTCCAGGGCGCGGCCCGCCGTGATCAGTTCGTCGCGGGTTTCGGCGTGCAGCACGGCGTCCACCAGCTTGTCCACGGCCGGCGACTTCAGGCCGAACAGGTTGTCCGATCCGGGCATGCCGGCGGCTTCGGCCGAAAAACGGTCGCGCAGCTCGTTGCCGGGGCTCTGCGAATCCGGGAAGCGGATCGACACCATGTCGAAGTCGAAATCCTCCAGCCGCTTCTGGTACAGGGCAAAGTCGGTGGTGCGCTGGTGCACCTCGATGCCGAGCTTTTCCAGGTTGCGCACGTAGGCCGTGATGACGCGGCTCATGGCGCCGCCGTCATCGAGGAATTCGAACACCATCGGCTCGCCCTTGGCGTTGCGCAGCGCGCCATCCTCGTAGGTCCAGCCGGCCTGGGCCAGCAGGCGTCGCGCGTCGCGCAGGTTGTCCCGCAGCGACCGGGGCGCATCGGTGCTGGGCTGCACCACGTCGGGGCCGAACACTTCCGCCGGCAACTGGGCGCGCAGCGGCTCCAGCAGCTTCAGCTCGCCAGCCCCGGGCCGACCGTCGAAGGTGGCGCTGGCGGCCAGTTCACTATTGGAGAACCAGCTGTCGAGCCGCTTGTAGGCCCCATAGAACAACTGGCGATTCAGCCATTCGAAATCCAGCGCCAGGATCAGGGCCTGGCGCACGCGGACGTCCTGGAACATCGGCTTGCGCATATTCATGACGAAGCCCTGCATGCCGGCGCCGTTGCGGTGCGGAAATTCGGTCTTGATCAGGCTGCCGTCCCGGAACTTGGTGCCGACATAGCTCTTGGCCCAGTTTTTCGACCGGTATTCGACGATGGCGTCGAACTCGCCCGCCTTGAACGCCTCCAGCTTGGCGGTCTCGTCCTTGTACAGCCGGTAGACCACGCGGTTGAAGTTGAACGTGCCGCGCCGTACGTTCAGGTTCTTGCCCCAGTAGTTCGGATCTCGCTGGAATACGATGCCGCGACCGGCGTCGTAGCGTTCGATCTTGTACGGGCCGCTGGTGATCGGATCCTCGAAGGTCAGCTTCTCGAACGGCACCTTGGCCGTCCATTTCTTCGAGAACACGGGCAACTGGCCAACGATCAGCGGCAATTCGGCGTTGCGCTGCTTGAAGTCAAAGCGGATCGAGCGTTCGCCGGTCACCACCACGGCCTTCACGTCGGTACACATGCTGCGGTAGCCCGGGCTGGCGGACTTGCTCATCAGCATGTCGTAGGAATACTTCACGTCGGCGGCCAGCACCGGATCGCCATTGACGAAGCGGGCCTCGGGGCGGATACGGAAGGTGACCGACAGCTGGTCGGGGGCCACCGTCACGTCGTCGGCCAGCAGGCCGTAGGCGCTGGCGGTCTCGTCGGCGCTGCTGATCAGCAGCGTCTCGAACATCAGCGAGGTCAGGCCCGGTGCGGCCGTGCCCTTCAGCGTGAACGGATTGAACTTGTCGAAGCTGGTGCGGCGGTCTGGATTGGCCAGCGTCAGCGTGCCGCCCTGGGGCGCATCGGCGTTGACATAGTCGAACTGGCCAAAATCGGGCGGATACTTGAGATCGCCGTGGAGCGCAAAGCCGTGCGCGCCATAGCCCAATGCGGGAAAACCCCAGCCCAGCACGATCGACAGTGCCAGCGCCCAATGCACTACCGCGCGTCGACGGAAGCACTGCCCTGCCGCCAGACGCGGCCAACGTGCATGAATCAGCATCCGGTTGCAGACCTCCACAATGCCCGAGACGGCCCGGCGGCTTGTGGCCGGGCGAAGTTGTGCGACAATTTTACATGCGTTCGGGTGGCGCCCAACCATCCGGACATTCCCTCTACGCGGCGCAACAAACAGCGGGGATTTGACTCTCCGCCATGCACCGGACACGGGCCAGTGCATGAAGCATGCCCGTCCCCCCACAAACAATCTGGAGAATTTATGGGATTTCTGGCAGGTAAGCGGATCCTGATCACGGGCTTGCTTTCGAACCGTTCCATCGCCTACGGCATTGCGTCGGCCTGCAAGCGCGAAGGCGCGGAGCTGGCCTTCACCTACGTGGGCGAGCGTTTCAAGGACCGCATCACGGACTTCGCCAAGGAATTCGGCTCGGACATGATCTTCGAATGCGACGTCGGCAGCGATGAACAGATCGCCGCCACGTTCGCCGCTTTGGGGCAGCGTTGGGAAAAATTCGACGGTCTGGTGCATTCGATCGGTTTTGCACCGCGCGAAGCCATCGCCGGCGACTTCCTCGAGGGCCTGTCGCGCGAGGGTTTCCGCATCGCGCATGACATCTCCGCCTACAGCTTCCCGGCACTGGCCAAGGCCGCTCTGCCGCTGCTGAACGACAAGGCGTCGCTGCTGACGCTGACGTACCTGGGCGCCGAGCGCGTCGTGCCGAACTACAACACGATGGGCCTGGCCAAGGCATCGCTGGAAGCCAGCGTGCGCTACCTGGCATCGGCCGTGGGCCCGAAGGGCATCCGTGCCAACGGCATCTCCGCGGGCCCGATCAAGACGCTGGCCGCGTCTGGCATCAAGGACTTCGGCAAGCTGCTCAAGCATTTCGAGGACGTGGCCCCGATGCGCCGCAACGTGACGATCGAGGAAGTCGGCAACGTCGCCGCCTTCCTGCTGTCGGACCTGTCCAGCGGCGTGACCGGCGAGATCACCTACGTCGACGGCGGCTACAACATCGTCGGCACGGCCGTCGAAGAGTAAGCAGCCAGATCCCGGCAGGCGGCACGTTGGTCCGCCGCAACGAGAAAGCGCTCCCCGGGGCGCTTTTTTGTTTGCCGCCGCCCCGTTTTCACGTCCGCGCGATGGCCTCGATCACGGCCACGGCGCGCTCGGCCGCCGGCGACAGCGTCCGCTGCGCGAGCCGGACGATCGCAAACTGCATCGTGATCTCGGGCAACTCCGGGATCTCCAGCGCGACGAGCCGGCCGGCTTCGACAAGTTCCTCGCGCACGGCCCGCGCGGGCGCCAGCAGCAGCGCATCGGCGTGCCGCACCAGGTGCGTCAGCGCGCGGAAATCGTTGCTTTCCACCTGGAACGGCAATGCCTCGCCCGGCTTGCAGCGCAGCAGCTTGCGCAGCCGTTCGTGGGTTTCCGGCGGGAAGACCACCGATACCAGTGCCGATTCGCGCAGCGTGGCCAGGCTCACGGGTCCTGCCGCCAGCGGATGCCCGGCCCGGGCATAGACCCCGCCGGGGCCGGCGGGCAGTCGTATGACTTCCAGCTCCGCGGCCGTGGGCACGGTGCTGTGCTCGACCACCACGAAATCCACCTGCTCGCCGTGCAAGGCGTCCAGCAACGCGGCGGGATGGCTGACTTCGGTCGTGATGCGCAGCTTTGGCCATTGCCGGTGCAATTGGCACAGCAGTTCCGGCAGCAGGATGGCCGCCGGAAACGCCCCCAGCCCGATCTGCACGCTGCCGATCTCGTGCTGCCGCACCAACGCCAGGTCGCGCGCCAGGCAGCCCGACTCGAACAGGATGCGCCGCGCGCGCTCGGTCACCATGCGGCCAACGGTGGTCAGCGTCACGCCACGCGCGCCCCGGTCGAACAGCACGGCGCCGGCCTCTTCCTCCAGCGCCTGAATGCTGCGCGTCAGCGCGGGCTGGCTCAGATGCACGCGCCGTGCCGCCGCAGCCAGCGAGCCTTCCTCCGCCACCGCCACCAGGTGTTCGAGCCGTTTCAGATTCATATATGCACCATTCGCATTGCTGCGATACGAAATTTGCAATTGAATTATAGGTGCGGCGCGCTTTCAATGGATGCCTTGCCCAACCGAGGAGTCGATTTCCCATGCGTCTTGCCCGCACCGCCATGCTGGCCGCAGCCGTTCTGGCGCTGCCCGCCGCGCCGGCCGCTTCGGCCGCCCCAGCTGGCCCGAACGCCGCCACGCCGCTGACCGAGCAATCGAATGCCGAATGGCTGCGCCGCCTGCCGTTCTCGGACCGCGCCGATTTCGAGGACGCCCGGCGCGGGCTGGTGGCGCGCTTTCCGGAGTCCGCCATCAAGACCGCGGACGGCAAGGTGGCGTGGGATTTCAACGCCTACGCGTTCGAATCGGCGGCGGACGCGCCAAAAACCGTCAATCCCAGCCTGTGGCGACTGGCGCAGCTGAACAACGAAGCGGGGCTGTTCAAGGTCACCGACCGCGTGTACCAGCTGCGCGGCGCGGACATCGCCAACATGAACATCATCGAAGGCGATACCGGTCTGATCGTGATCGACACGCTGCTGACCGCCGAGACCGCCCGCGCCGCGCTGGACCTGTACTATGCCCACCGCCCCCGCAAGCCGGTGGTGGCGGTGATCTACACCCATAGCCACGTCGACCACTTCGGCGGCGTGCGCGGCATCGTCAACGAAGCCGATGTCAAGAGCGGCAAGGTGGAGATCCTGGCGCCAAGCGGCTTCATGGACGAAGCGGTCAGCGAGAACGTGCTGGCCGGTAGCGCCATGAGCCGCCGCGCGCAGTACATGTATGGCACGCAGCTGCCGAAAAGCGCCACAGGCCAGGTCGATACCGGCCTGGGCAAGGCCACGGCACGCGGCACCATGACGCTGCTGGCGCCCACGTCGTCGATCACCAGGCCGATCGAGTCCCGGCGCATCGATGGCGTGGACTTCGAATTCCAGCTGACGCCCGGCACCGAGGCGCCGGCGGAGATGAATGTCTACCTGCCGCAGTTCCGCACGCTGTGCATGGCCGAGAACGCCGTGCGCACCCAGCACAACGTGCTGACGCTGCGCGGCGCGCAGGTGCGCGATGCCAAGGGCTGGTCGTACTTCCTGGGCCAGGCGCTACTGCGCTACGGCGAGCGCACCGACATCCTGATCGGCCAGCATCACTGGCCCACCTGGGGCCGCGAGCGCATCGTCGAAATGCTATCTGACCAGCGCGACATGTACGCCTACCTGAACGACCAGGCGCTGCGCCTGATGAACCAGGGCTACACGCCGCTGGACATCGCCGATCAGCTAAAAACCCTGCCGCAGCCGCTGGCCAGCAAATGGTATGCGCGCGACTACTACGGGTCGGTCAGCCACAATGTTCGCGCGGTGTACCAGCGATATCTGGGCTTCTATGACGGCAACCCGGCCCACCTGAATCCGCTGCCGCCCGAGCAGGCCGCCCGGAAGACCATCGAATGGATGGGCGGCCCCGACGCCGTGCTGGCCCGCCTGCGCGACGCCTACGCGCGGGGCGAGTACCGCTGGGTCAGCCAGATCGGCAACGAACTGGTATTCGCCGATCCGTCCAACGCCGCCGCCCGCGCGCTGCAGGCCGACGCGCTGGAGCAGCTGGGCTACCAGAGCGAGAACGCCACCTGGCGCAATATCTATCTGACCGGCGCCCAGGAATTGCGCGATGGCGTGGCCAGGCCGTCCACCACGGGTACCAGTTCGTCGGACCTGGTCCGCGCGCTGAGCGTGCCGAACTTCTTCGATTTCCTGGCGGTCCGCCTGAACGCCGACAAGGCAGCCGGCAAGACCCTGACGCTGAACTGGCAATTCACCGACCTCAAGCAACGCTATGCCATGACGCTGCGCAACAGCGCGCTGACCTACGTGGCAGAGGCCCAGCACGCGCAGCCCAACGCCACGGTTTCGCTGACCAAGGCCACGCTGGACCAGATCAGCCTGAAACAGCTGACGCTGCCGCAGGCCATGCAGTCGGGCGCGGTCCGGATAGACGGCAATCCGCAGGCCGTGGCAGGCCTGTTCGGCATGCTCGACACGTTCGACCCGAACTTCAATATCGTGACGCCGCACGGCTTCCAGAAATAAGCCCCCCACAAGAACAACGCCGAGGAGACACCATTCATGGGCGATACCAGCTTCGACTACATCATCGTGGGCGCCGGCTCGGCCGGCTGTGCGCTGGCCGGACGGCTGGCGGACCAGCCGGGCGTGACCGTGGCGCTGCTCGAATCGGGGCCTGACGACCATCACCCCAGCGTCTGGACGCCGCTGGCCATCGCCAGGACGGTGCCCCACCCGGGGCCGCGCAACTACGGCTTCCGGACCGTGCCGCAGCCGGGCCTGAACGGCCGCCAGTCGTACCAGCCGCGCGGGCGCGGACTGGGCGGCAGTTCGTCGATCAACGCCATGCTCTACGTGCGCGGCCACCGTAGCGACTACGACCGCTGGGCCGAACTGGGCTGCGAGGGCTGGGGCTACGACGCCGTGCTGCCCTACTTCCGCCGCAGCGAATGCAACCAGCGCAATGCCGGCCGCGACGACGCCTGGCACGGCGGCAGCGGCCCCCTGCATGTCAGTGACCTGCGCACGCCGAATCCGTTTTCGCGCCGCTTCGTGCAGGCGGCGGCGCAGGCGGGGCTGCCACTGAACCAGGACTTCAACGGTGCCGAGCAGGAAGGCGTGGGGCTGTACCAGGCCACGCAGTTCAATGGCGAACGCTGGAACGCGGCGCGCGCCTACCTGCATCGCGGCAACCGCGCCGACGCCGGCCACAACGGCGGCCGCCAGAACCTAAACGTGATGACCGGCACGCAGGCGCTGCGCATCGTGTTCGAAGGCAAGCGCGCCGTGGGCGTGGAGGTGGTGCGCGACGGCCAGACCCAGACGTTGCGCGCGCGGCGCGAGGTCATCGTCAGCGGCGGCGCGTTCCATTCGCCACAGCTGCTGATGGCGTCGGGCGTGGGCCCGGCCGCCCACCTGCGCAGCGTGGGCGTGGCCGTGGTGCACGACCTGCCCGGCGTGGGCCAGAACCTGCAAGACCATCTCGACGTCATCATCGGCAAGCCGGTCACGTCGTGGCATCTCTACGGCTACTCGCTGCGCGGCGTGGCGCGCATGGCGGGCGAGGTCATGCGCTACCGCTGGCGGCGCACCGGCATGCTGGCATCGCCCGTGGCCGAGGCCGGCGCGTTCGTGCGGACGCGACCGGGCCTGGCCGCCCCCGACCTGCAGCTGCATTTCGCGCCGGCGCTGCTGGGCAATTCCAACGTACTGCGCAAGGGCCGGCCCGGCCATGGCTATTCCTGCCACGCCTGCGTGCTGCGCCCGGAAAGCCGTGGCACGGTGGAACTGGCATCGGCGGACATGCGCGATGCCCCGCGCATCGACCCCCGCTTCCTGTCTGCCGCGTCCGACCTGGACGGCATGGTGGCCGGCGTGAAGCTGATGCGGCGGATCTTCGCGCAGTCCGCGCTGGCCGAAGCGGGCGGCAGCGACCCGCTGACCGCCCTGCTCGGGCCCGGCGAAGGCGACGATGCGGCCATCCGCGATTTCGTGCGCGCCCACGCCGACACCATCTACCACCCGGTGGGCACCTGCAAGATGGGCGTCGATGCGATGGCCGTGGTGGACCCGCAACTGCGTGTTCACGGCGTGGAAGGCCTGCGCGTGGTGGACGCCTCGGTCATGCCCACGTTGATCGGCGGCAACACCAACGCGCCCACCATCATGATTGCCGAGCGCGCCGCCGATCTGCTGCGGATGGCGGCCTGAGCGCCACATCAGGCAGCAGGCGGGGCAGGCTGCGACAGCCTGCCCCGATGTCACCGTTTCTCCACATCGGCGCACTGCCTGCCAAAGCAATCGCCGGCAACGGAGTCGGCGCGATGCACATTGTCGGTGTAGGCACTACCGCCACTGGCAAGAAATGCGTCCGCCTTTTGCGAAGCCCATGCACGGAAGGCCCAATCGGGAACGGCCCGGTGCAACGCACAACGCGAGTCCGGCATGCCGTGGACGACATGCGCCAAGCGGCGACAAGGGTGTCCGCCCGCCTCGCCGCGATGCTCAACGTGCAGGGTCGTCCCGGTGAGCGGCCACCGCTTCGGAAACCTTGGTGGGGCTTTCGTAGTGCTGTTCCGGTATGCGCATCAGCGCGTTGATGATGCGGTCGTCCGCCCGGTTGTCGCGCGCGGCAGAGATCAGCGCGCCCCGTGTGGCGGGATAGTCCAGCCCCTTGAGTGCCTTTTGCAGTTCGATCGGATCGACGCTGCCGGAAGTACCGGAAGCACCGGAAGCACCGGAAGCGGGTTGCGACTGGCTGTCGGCCATGGTTTTGCTCCTGTGAAAGGGCTCAGCGCACCGCGCCTTCGGCCTTGCGCTCCTTGTCGAGCGGCTCGGCCATCTTGCGATGCTGTTCGGCAAGCAGATCCGACGGGGTGATCGATGCGATGGCCGCCCGGAGCTTGTTCTGCCACCCGGTAACCACTTCGGCCTCGCCGCGCATCATGGCCTCGAATCCCTGCCGCGCCACATCTGCGGGGTCATCCTTCTTCGCCTCGCCCATGCGCGTATCGAGCATGTCGGCGCGGCGGAAGAACTCGGTCTCGGTGGCGCCCGGCATCAGGCACGTCACGCTGACGCGGCTATCGGCCAGTTCGTGGCGCAGCGCAAAGGCAAACGAATCCAGGAACGCCTTCGTGCCGTTGTAGACGGCCTGGTAGGTGCCCGGCATCAGGCCCGCAATCGATCCCGTGATCAGGATGCGGCCGGCGCGGTTCTCGCGCATATGCCGCGCCACGCTATGCAGCAGGTACAAGGTACCCACCACGTTCGTTTCGAGCACCCGCGCAATATCGGCAAAATCCTGGTCGACAAAGGCATGGCCCAGACCCCTGCCGGCATTGGCACACAGCACGTCGATGCGCCGGCCGCGCACGCTGGATAGTAGTTCGTCCACGCCTGCCCGCGTGGAGAGATCGGCAACCAGCGACTCCACCGCCGCGCCATGTTCGCGCAGGCGGGCGGCTGCATCGGCAATCTCGGGTTCGTCGGCCACGACGATCAGATCCATGCCGCTGGCCGCGCAACAATCCGCCAGGTGAAAGCCGATGCCGGTCGATGCCCCGGTGACAATGGCCAGGGGGCGCGTGTCAGGAATATCCTGCAACCCCAGTTCGGCATAATCCACATCGCTGTTTGACGAGTTCACGGCCGCCTCCCTGTCGGAACATATCTAGCCAGCAGCGTGCAAATGTCGTACCAGCGGAAGACCCCGCCACGGGCCAACGGTCAGAAGTGGCGAAGTACGTGCCGTTCTTGCAGGCGATGCTCGCGTGATTCGTTTTTTACTTTCTCCGAACTGCTGCCATCAGCGCCGTTCGTCTGGACAGCCGTCACCTTTGCGTCATGGTCGATGGGCAGCGCGCATCGACTGCGTTGCCGGGTGGCGCGCTTTTGGACTATTTACGACGTGCACTTGCGAACATCTCAATGGCTGCCCGGCTGAACGCCGGAATGTCGTCGGGGTTGCGGCTGGTGACCAAGTTGCCGTCCACCACCGCCTGCTCGTCGACCCAGTTGGCGCCCGCGTTGACCAGATCGGTTTTCAGCGACGGCCACGACGTCATCCTGCGCCCCTTGACCGCGCCCGCCTCGATCAACGTCCACGGCCCATGGCAAATGGCAGCCACAGGCTTGCCCGCATCGACAAATGACTTGACGAACGACACGGCAGACGCATCCATGCGCAGCGCGTCGGGGTTGATCACACCACCGGGCAAGAGCAGCGCGTCGAAGTCGTCGGCGCGCACCTGCGCCAATGGCCTGTCCACCGGCGTTGCGTCGCCCCACTCCTTGAACTTCCAGCCTTTCACCTCGCGGTCCTTGGGGGAAACGACCTGGGTTGTGGCGCCCGCGGCGTCCAGCGCCTTGCGAGGCTCCTCAAGTTCCACCTGCTCGAATCCGTCGGTCACGAGAATGGCCACTTTCAGGCCATCAAGCGTTCTGTCAGCCATGCTTGTCCTCCTGGTTCGTCCGTTTCGGGATGGAGCATGCCAAGCACTGGCCATGCCAGCCGCGCGCCCACGCCGCACGCCCTGCGCCGCCCGGCTAGCAGAAGGCTACCGGTACGCGTGATCGTCCACGACCCTGGCGACGGTCTGCAGTGCCTGCCGCAGCATGTCAACGGGGACGGAGCCCAGTGCGAGCCGGATCGCATGCGGCACCTGTTTCGAAGCAGCGTAGGCAAGCGCGGTGGATACGGATATGCGCTGCGCGAGCAGCGTCTTGGCGATGGCATCGGCTCGTGCGTCTTCCGGTAACGGCAGCCAGACGAAATAGGACGCACGGTGCCGGACGGGATGCAGATGCCCGAGCACTTCGGTCACGACACCTTGGCGTAAGGCGGTGTCATTTCGCTTCTGCGCCTCCAGGCGCGCGACCGTCCCGTCTTCGATCCAGCCACAGGCAATGGCGGTCATCATGGTTGGCGTATGCCAGGTGGTTGCGCGGATCGTGCGCTCGAACTTTGGAATCCAGGCTGGCGGCGCGCAGACCGGGCCGACACGCAGCCCCGTTGCCACGCTCTTGGAGAGACTCGATACGTACACGGTCAATTCGGGCGCCAATGCGGCCAATGGCTGCGGCGCGTCGGCTTCCAGGAACGCGTATGCAGCGTCTTCGATCAGGATCAGACCATGGCGCCGCGCGATGGCAACCAGATCGCGCCGCCCGCGCGCGCTCATGACCCAGCCCAGCGGATTGTGCAGCGTCGGCATTGTGTACACGGCGCGCACCCGGCGCTGCCGGCACAGTCCCGCCAGTTCGTCCAGGTCCGGACCCTTGGTGCCCGCGGGAATCGCCACCAGTTCCAGCCGACACGCTTCTGCGGTGAGCTTGAATCCCGGGTACGTCAGCGCGTCAACCGCGACCACGTCGCCAGGTTCCAGCAACGCCATCGCCGTGACGGTCAGGCCGTGCTGTGCGCCGCTTACCAGCACCGTGTTCTCCGCGCGGGCGGACAATCCGCGTCCGGCAAGATGCCGGGCCATCGTCTCGCGGTCACGCATCCGGCCACCATGCGGATGGTATCGGAGCAACGCCTCGAGATCGCCCGTGCCGGCCAGTTCGCGCAGCGCCGTCCGGAGCAGGTCGCCCTGGCCTGGTATCGACGGATTGTTGAAGCTCAGGTCGACGGTGTCGTCGCTCCATGGCTGGAGATCGATGCCGTGTCCACGCGGAAGCACTTCCTTGACGAACGTGCCCCGTCCGGTCTCGCCGCTTACCAGCCCCATGGCGTGCAGTTCCGCATAGACGCGGGTCGCCGTCACAAGCGCCAGGCCTTCGCGGGCGGCAAGCTCACGGTGTGTCGGCAACCGGGTGCCGGGACGCAGCCGACCGTCCTGGATATCTGCGGCGAATTGGTCGACCAGTTGCTTGTAGCGGTGTCGAGGCATGGCGAGCGGTCGCATGACAATGATGGGAATGTGCTGATTATGGCCCCGTATCGCTGATTGCAACCCGCCGTGCTGCCCGCTTCGCATGGCATCGCCGACGGTTTACTTCGCATACGAATCATCTATATACTTCGCATGCGAACTTAAACAACGGAGACCAGCATGACCGCGGCCATTCAAGTTGACCTGACCCATGGTGTACTGACCATCACGCTTGCCCGCCCGGACAAGAAGAACGCCCTGACCAACGAGATGTACGGCACCCTGGCCGACGCCATCGAGGGCGCCGAGCATGACGGAAACGTGCGCGTGGTGCTGGTACAAGGGGATGGCGACATGTTCACTGCGGGGAACGATGTGGGCGAGTTCGCGGCGATCGCCGTGGGCAAGGGCCCCAGCGAACGGCATGTCCACCGCTTTCTGCATGCGCTGGCGAAGGCGACGGTGCCCATCGTTGCCGCCGTTCATGGCAAGGCGGTGGGTGTGGGCACCACAATGCTGCTGCATTGCGACTACGTGCTGCTGGCACAGGACGCGCAACTGATCACGCCGTTCGTCAACCTTGCCCTGGTGCCGGAAGCGGCCTCCAGCTATCTGGTGCCGCTGCGCATCGGCCACGCGAGGGCCTTCGAGATGTTTGCCATGGGCGATCCGCTCGACGCGCAGACCGCGCTCGCCTGGGGCATCGCCAACAAGGTGTGCGCCAATGACCAGCTCCGTACCGAGGCGCGGCAGATCGCAGAACGTATTGCCGCCAAGCCTGCCGGGTCGCTGAGCGCGACGAAAGCCCTGATGCGCCAGGCCGCGATGCTGGTGACGCAGATGGATACCGAGAGCGCGAAGTTCCAGGAGCGGCTGACGAGCGCGGAAGCCCGCGAAGCATTTGCAGCCTTTGCCGAAAAACGCAAGCCGGACTTCTCGAAAGTCAGCCAGCAATAGGCTGCATCGTGCTGCCCAGCCGCGGACCAGGCCAGGCGCCGCCTAGTCGTGGCCCTCGTCGCGATCGTCGCGATCGTCGCGCGCATCGCCGGCAACCGGAAACTTGGTCTGCAGGCTGGTCAGCCACCGCGCCACCACATCGATCTCGGCTTCGGTAAAGCCCTCGGTCAGCCTGGCGTTGAGATCCGTCATGCCCGCCTTGGCACGCTGCCGCGCGGCGCGCCCTGCGTCCGTGAGCCACAGCCGCGATGCGCGGCCGTCCATCTCGTCCGCGCGACGTTCGATCAGGCCCGCTCTTTCCGTCCGGTCGGCCAGGCCGCTCATTCCCGGCGCGCCCAGGTCCAGCGCGGCCGCGGCTTCGCTCATCAGCGCGCCGTTGTGCGTGCCCAGAAAGAACAGCAGCCCCGATTGCGCGGCCGTGACGCCACCGCGGGCGGCACGCGCCTGCGACCAGCGTTGCAGCCGTCGCTGTCCAACGTTCAGGAGATACACAAGACGATGTTTCATGCTGGGCCCGGCAGCGTTGATCGATTTAGTTCGCGCGCGAATCATATCACGGGCGCCATCCGCAACCTGGGCAGCCCTGGGCAGCTTTCGGTGGGGTCACGGAAATTGTATCCATGACAATGATTTGATTGTATTGGATACGCGTCCTACGATGATCGCCAGACGACCCGCCTCAATGCCGAAGCCATCATGGAACTCAATACCACCACCATCCTCGTGACCTTTGCCGGGGTTTTCCTGATCTGCTTCATGAAGGGCGCTTTTGGTGGAGGATTTGCCATCGTCGGCATTCCACTGTTGTCGCTGGTAATGGACCCCGTCTCGGCCGGCGGCCTGCTGGCGCCGCTGTTCATTGCGATGGATCTGTTCAGCCTGCGCTACTGGAAGCCATCGACGTGGTCCAGGCCCGACCTGGTGTTGCTGGTGCCCGGGCTGGTGGCAGGCATCGGGGTCGGCTACTTCCTGTTCAGGGTACTGGACCATCGCGCCATCTCCATCGTCATGGCTGTGGTCACGTTGAGCTTTGTCGGGCTTTGGCTGTTGCGGGGCGGCGACGTCGCAGTGCAGCCCCGCTCCTCCCCCAAGGCCGTGGCGGCGGGCCTGACGTCGGGGATCACCACCATGGTTGCCCACTCCGGCGGGCCGCCTCTGGCGATCTACCTGCTGCCGTTGGGCCTGAGCAAGCAGGTCTACGCAGGAACCACCAGCATGTTCTTTACGGTGGGCAACGTCCTCAAGGCAGTGCCGTGGCTGGCGCTGGCAAGGCCGGCTGGCGCCGTCTGGACATTGATGGCGATCTGCCTGCTTGCCGTCCCTGCGGGTGTCTGGCTAGGCTGGCGCCTGCACGCGCGGCTCGATCAACGCCAGATGTACCGGGCCTGCTACGGACTGCTGGTCATCACGGCCATGAAGCTGCTGTGGGATGGCGCGGCCGGCTACCTTTCCTAGCAGGCTGGCACTCGGCTGGTGTTTGTCACAGAAGCACGCTTGCCGGGATGGCCGTAGTTGCGAAATTTCCATGATTCGACTATATTCGAATCATGGAAACCGATAACGCTCTCGAGGCCCTTTCTGCGCTGGCCCACGCCGTCCGCCTGGCCGTGTTTCGTCTACTCGTGCAGGCCGGCCCCGAAGGCCTGCCCGCGGGCCGCATTGCCGAGCGAATGGAGATGCCGGCCTCCTCACTGTCGTTCCACCTCAAGGAACTGCACCGCGCCGGTCTGCTGGCCAGCCGCCAAGAGGGTCGGTCGATCATCTACATGGCGCGCTTCGAGACCATGAATGCCCTGCTCGGCTATCTCACGGAAAACTGCTGTGGCGGCAATCCGTGCTCCCCGGTGTCCTATTGTTCCGTCGCAACTGAGACCTGACCCATAAAGCGGGCGAGGACGCACCCGCTCGCCCGAACATCGCTCACCCGCCCAACAGGCACCATGCCCGACACGACTTTCAACGTACTGGTGCTGTGCACCGGTAACTCCGCCCGCAGCGTAATGGCCGAAGCACTGTTCAACGTGCTCGGCAAGGGACGCTTTCACGCCTACAGCGCCGGCAGCCATCCGGCGGGCGCTGTCAATGCCTTTGCCATCGAGCGGTGCCAGTCGATTGGCTACGACACCTCGGGCCTGCGTAGCAAGAGCTGGGACGAATTCGCCCTGCCCGATGCACCGCGGATGGATTTCGTCATCACCGTCTGCGACCAGGCCGCGGGCGAGGTCTGCCCGATCTGGCCGGGCACGCCCATCACGGCGCATTGGGGCTTTATGGACCCCGCCGCCATCCAGGGCTCGGACGACGAGAAGCGCAAGGTCTTTGACCAGGTCTTCCGTCAGATCCTGAACCGCGTCAGCCAATTCGTGAACCTGCCGCTGCACGTGCTGGACCGCAACGCTATCCAGAAGGAGATACGCGCCATCGGCGAGCCGCCTGCCGAGGCGGGGCAATGAACACAGCGCAACGGTCAGCAGGGGCCGCGCAAGCCACCGCCATCGGCGTCTTCGAACGCTACCTGACCGTCTGGGTAGCGCTTTGCATTGTGGCCGGCATCCTGCTTGGCCAATGGTTGCCCGGCTTTTTTCACGCGATAGGTGCCATGGCGATTGCAAAGGTGAACCTGCCGGTCGGCGTGCTGATCTGGATCATGATCATCCCGATGCTGATCAAGATCGATTTCGGTGCCATGGGCCAGGTCGCGGGACACTGGCGCGGCATCGGCGTCACGCTCTTTGTGAACTGGCTGATCAAACCGTTCTCCATGGCGCTGCTGGGCTGGATCTTCATCCGTCACCTGTTCGCTGGCTGGCTGCCAGTGGATCAACTCGACAACTATATCGCCGGCCTGATCCTGCTGGCGGCGGCGCCTTGCACGGCGATGGTGTTTGTCTGGTCGCAGCTCTGCAAAGGCGACCCGTACTTCACCCTGTCGCAAGTAGCGCTCAACGACGCGATCATGGTCGTGGCCTTCGCGCCTGTTGTCGCGCTGCTGCTAGGCCTGTCGTCGATTACCGTGCCGTGGGACACGCTCATCACGTCGGTCGCGCTCTACATTGTGGTGCCGGTGCTGATCGCACAGGCCATCCGCAAGGCGTTGCTGGCGCGCGGCGACGCCACCTACAAGCGCGTCGTTGGCGCGCTCGGCCCCTACTCGATCACCGCCCTGCTCGCGACGCTGGTGCTGCTGTTTGGATTCCAAGGAAATGCCATCGTCGAGCAGCCGCTGATCATCCTGCTGCTGGCCGTGCCGATTTTGATTCAGGTCTTGCTGAACGCCGGCCTGGCCTACCTGCTGAACCGCAAGCTCGGCGTGGCCCATTGCGTGGCGGGCCCATCGGCGCTGATCGGCGCGAGCAACTTCTTCGAGCTGGCCGTGGCCACCGCCATCAGCCTGTTCGGATTCCAGTCCGGGGCGGCGCTGGCCACCGTCGTCGGCGTGTTGATCGAGGTTCCCGTGATGCTGTTTGTGGTTGGCGTGGTCAATCGCTCACAGCACTGGTATGAATCGAATCAGTGGCCCGCCCTAGAGGATTCGAACCTCTGACCGCTCGCTTAGAAGGCGAGTGCTCTATCCAACTGAGCTAAGGGCGGATGGCCGTGGCTTGCTGGGCCTTGGACGGCCTTGCCGTTGCGGCAAGGCGTGCATTCTACCGCACCGGTTGCGCGAGGGGAACGCGCCCGCCTACCTGGGATGCTTCTGCAGGATGAACTCGATGGCACACTCCGCGGTAGGTGTGCGCGTTTGATCGAAATCGCGGTTCAGCAGGCTTTGCCGCACGCCGATGTCGACGCGAAACATCGAGATTGGCGATACCTGGTCGCATACGGCCCGGACAAAGTCGATGACATTGATGGACACCGGCGACCACGACTGCGCCTTGTACATCGTGAACGTGTGCTTGTGATCGTTGTTGAACCGCGAGGGCCAGTGCCCCTGCTCGTACAGGTCTTCGTCCGGCACCTGGATCACCAGGTGCCCTCCCGGCTTCACGACCCGGATCCAGTGCCGGATGGCCACCGCCGGATCGACCATATGCTCCAGGCAGTGCGACGAATAGACGAAGTCGAACGATTCGTCCTCCACCCGTTCCAGGTACTGGGCGTCGCCATGCTGCATGTCGAAGACGAAGACATGCTTCATCGCCGGGAACATGTCGCCGAACAGCGCGATGGAATCGATGCCGCCGCCTATGTCGAGGCCATTGCCGACGAAGTACCGCGTGGCATAGCGGGAATCATGCACGCGGCGCAGGATCGAGATCGACGTCGCGCCGGGAATGTTCTGGTGAATCTGCCTGGCCTGCTGGGCAGCGTGTTCCGGCCTGATGATGTCCATGGATGTTGGCGCAAGGCGCGTTGCAGTGACCTGCGCATCTATAGCATCGGCGAGCCGCGCCTTGAATCAGATTTCGACGAAACCGAAGTCGGCCCAGGCCAAGGCTGGCGAAACAGCGATAGGCAGGCCGTGCTCAGGACGACTCGCGCTCGCGCACGCGAGGACGGCGCGGCATGCCAACACCCTCGGCCGTGTCGTGCGAGGACACGCAGTTGCGGCCCATCTGCTTGGCATCGTAGAGCGCGCGGTCGGCGCGCCGCATGACCGCGTCGGCATTCTCGCCGGCCTGGCGCTCGGCCATGCCGATGCTGACCGTATAGGCGATGGCATCGGGTTCGGACGGGCATGGCGCCGAACGCACCATCGCGCTCAGCCGGACGCTGATGGCGCGGCCGGTTTCCAGCGTGGTGTCGGGCATGACAATCGCGAATTCCTCGCCGCCCAGCCGGCCCAGCACGGCCCGCGCCGGTGCGGCCTTGCGCAGCAGGCCCGCAAAATGGCGCAGGACGCTGTCGCCCGCCAGATGCCCGTAGAGGTCGTTGATGGCCTTGAAGTGATCGAGGTCGATGAAGGCCACGGTGAACGCGGTGCGCTGGCGCTCGGCCCGCTTGCATTCGAGTTCCAGCTCTTCCCAGAACGCGCCGCGCGACAGCACGTCGGTCAGGTCGTCATGGCGCGCGCGGCGTTCGATGATGCGCCGCAGGCGGTCATGCGCCATCAGCGCGAAGCTGACCGACAGCCCCACCACGCCGAACACAAAACAGAGGGTGATGTTGTCGCGCTCGTCCGGCGTGGCCAGCGGGTGGCCGTCGACCAGCGTCGACAGCGGCGCCCATGCCTGCGCGCCTGCAAACACGGTGCAGGCCAGCGCCACGAGCGTCAGCGACAGGATGGCCAGGCGACCCGTGCCGCGCTTCGCGGGCAAACGCGGCACGACCACGCGGATCATTTCCAGCAACAGCAGCATCTGGATCAACGACGAGGCGAGCATCAGCCCTGCCACGACAGACCGCGACACCAGCATCCCGGCCGACAACAGACCGGGCGCGCCCCCCATCAGTCCCCCGGCCGCATGCAACCCGAACACGATGGCGCCGGGCAGGTTCAGCAGGGCCAGCACAAGGGCCCGCCCCGGCTTGCCGACAAAATGACGCGTGCCGTGGACCATCATCGACAGCCCGGCCGTCAGGGCCAGCTCGGGCAAGGCGGCCAGCGGCCATTCGGGACGGTAGCCATGGGCGGCCAGCAATACCGCGGCCAGGGTCACTACCAGATCGCCGATCGCCCACGAGGTGAGCCCGCTGCGCTCCATACCGGCAGAGCGCCGCAATACGGCACAGACGATCGCCATCTGCAGCACGAACAAGGCCGCGATCAGCACTACCACCTGCGACTGAAACATCTTCATTCCCGTTCACAAAGACATCGCCGGTGCCCCGCGTGGCACCGGACTGCCTTCTGTTTGCGGCCTGCGAGCAGCCGTCCTGTTTTGTTTCCGCAAGTCCGGCACCTCCGCGTCACGTCGATGCGGGGCATCGCGGGCGAAGTATGGATCAGGCACGGCGCAGCGCGTCCGCGTCGCTAGCGGGGCTGGCGTGCCATAGTTGTGATAGTGGGACCAGGTCCGGGTGGGCACAGCATTGCCAGGCGTGAAGCGCCGGGTCGGACCGATGCGGTGTGCGGATTATGTCAGCGCGACGCATCAAGTCAAGCCAAATACGATCCCACCTGAAGCGGGGTACGTGCCCGCCACTTCCGACCGTTGCCATCCTTCGCACGCCACATTTGACCTGGCCGCACGTGTCGCGATAGAATCGCCGGCTCCGGAGCGTAGCGCAGCCTGGTAGCGCATCTGATTTGGGATCAGAGGGTCGTAGGTTCGAATCCTATCGCTCCGACCATATTTGCAAGTAGTTTTAGGTACAAGGGATCAAGGGCTTACGTTGAAAGACGTGAGCCCTTTTTCTTTTTTCGTGTTCGTTCTGGCCAAATTTGTGCCGCAGGGCAAGGATCACGGCCCCCTGCCGCGCATCTCGTCCATGTGGCGAATGGATCGCATTCGGACCGTGTACCGGCGGCGCCGCGCCGCGCTGCACAATGGCACCAGCCGCCTGTGCATGGCGTTGGCGCAACAGCGCCGTAGCGGATGCTGCGCCTGCGAAGATGGTGCGATCGTGCTACAATCGCGCGTCAGTTCGGGGTATCTGAGCATGCCCTGTTAACCGGGAAAGCGCCGCCTGGCGCACTGGAATACCGCCGGCCCGCCCTCATATTGTTGATTCGGATATGACAGGGCGGATGCGTTGCCGGCCCCGGAAACACCTTGCCCGCTGTCCCCGTGATGTACACGGTTGCGCCAGACGCCCGCGCAACCGCAAGTGGCAAGGCAATCGTCAGGGTCATCCGCGCCCCTACTCGATTCTCTGACCCGCCTGGCTTCCATGGTTTGCCAAGCCCGTCAGCTTGCTTCCCGACGACGTATCGCGCGGCGGCCGCCATGGCGGCATGACGTGGATGCGCGCGACCGGGCGCCCACAGGATACTCACCAACTTAACGCAGCCTTCGTGGCTGCCACAAAGGAAAACAGATTGGCTAAGGAAGAACTCATTGAATTTGGCGGCGTGGTGTCGGAAGCCCTGCCCGACAACCGTTATCGCGTGACGCTGGAAAACGGCGTGGAAATCTGGGCATACGCTTCGGGCAAGATGCAAAAGCACCGCATCCGCATCCTGGCCGGCGACCGCGTCACCCTGGAAATGTCGCCCTACGACCTGACCAAGGGCCGCATCAACTTCCGCCACAAGTCCTGAGTTCGCGGCGCGCAGCCGATGCGCCGCTGTCACGCGGCTGACATCGCTGCTCCCGACACTGACGGGCTATCCGTGGGCTTTGCCCACTGGATGGCCCGTTTTGTTTTTGGCGGCCCGGTCGCGCACTTGCGGCACGCCCCGCGCGTCACCATACTCAAGGCTCGACAAAGCCCCTGCCGAATATGAATCTGATCCTGTGGCGCCATGCCGAGGCCGAAGATCTGCCCGATGCCCTGAGCATCTCCCGCAGCGCCGATCTCCAGCGCCCCCTGACCCGCCGCGGCCGCAAGCAGGCCGAAACGTCCGCCAACTGGCTGCGCGCCCACCTGCCCGCCGACTACCGCGTGGTCTGCAGCCCGGCCCTGCGTACGCGGGAAACCGCGGCGGCCCTGTCGGGCAAGGCCGAAATCCTCGATGATCTGGCGCCGGGCGCCGATGTGGGCGCCGTGCTGGCCGCGATCGACTGGCCTCAGGGCAGCGACCACACCGTCGTGGTTGGCCACCAGCCGTGGATCGGACAACTGGCCAGCCTGCTGCTGGCCGGCCAGGAACTGCCCTGGAGCGTGAAGAAAAGCGGCATCTGGTGGCTAGCCGGACGCACACGCGAAAACGAAGCGCAGGTCGTACTCCGCGCGGTGATTCAGCCCGACCTCCTCTGAACCATTTTTAAGACAATGACGGCGAAAAATGAGATTTCGCTGTCACAAATTTGGCATCTGTTTGTTCATTTGGACGATCGCCGATGTGCTCTAGCGGAAGCCTGTCCTATCGTTAAGGCTTGTGCCGGCGACAACGATGTGTCAGTCACGGAAGCGTCATCATCGGTTCACGGCGCTGTCACCCGGCCTCTCTACATTGTTTCGAAGCCGTTTCGTCACCGAAAGGACACACTGATGCGAGACTTACCGACGCCTACCCAGCCGCTTTTCGACTCCTTGCCCACTGGCCTCAACGGCCAGTCGGCGCGGAGGCGTCTTCCTCGTCAGCCAGCACAACTCCAAACCCAGATTCAAGCTCCGGCGCCTGCTTTCAGCGTGGCGTGGGCACGTCACCAGGACGAAGTAGCCGAGGCGCAGCGCCTGCGCTACAAGGTGTTCGCCGAGGAAATGGGCGCGCGCCTGCAACCGTCGGCCACCGAGACCGACGTGGACATGTTCGACGCCTACTGCGACCACCTGATCGTACGCGACCAGGAAACGCTCAAGGTGGTGGGCACCTACCGCGTGCTGCCGCCGCACCAGGCCAAGCGCATCGGCTGCCTCTATGCGGAATCCGAATTCGATCTAGTCCGCCTGGCGCACCTGCGCCCGAAAATGCTGGAACTGGGCCGTTCGTGCGTGCACCGCGACTACCGCTCGGGCAGCGTGATCATGGCCCTGTGGGGCGGCCTGGGCGAATACCTGCAGCGTTACAACCTCGAATCGATGCTGGGCTGCGCCAGCGTACCGATGAGCGACGGCGGCCACTACGCGGCCAGCCTCTATCGGCAGTTCGCCGAAAAGTCGCTGGCACCGATCGAATATCACGCCTTTCCGCGCGTGCCGCTGCCGGTGGACGACCTGAACCAGACGCTTGACGTGGAGCCGCCCGCGCTGATCAAGGGCTATCTGCGCCTGGGCGCCAGGATCTGCGGCCTGCCCGCCTGGGACCCCGATTTCAATGTCGCAGATTTCCTGACCCTGCTGCGCGTGCGCGACATGAACCCGCGCTATGCCCGGCACTTCCTGGGCATGCAATCGGCCTGACCGCTGATCGGCAGCCCCTCTTACCGGACGAAACGGCTGATCGATCCGGTACCGGAAACAGGAACGGCGACTCATCGGAGTCGCCGTTCCTGTTTCGTCGCCGGTTGGCCGGGTTGCCCCGCCGTCTCAGATGTAGACGACCTTGTAACGCTTGCCCACGCGCTCCCACTCGTCGGCTTCCTGCGTCAGACTGTATTCCACCAGCGGATTGGCATCGATCCACGATTTCGGCAGCCGCACCTCGAAGCCCTCGTCGAGTTCGTCTGAACGCTGCCTGACCTGGATGTGCGGCAGCTTCATGTCGCCACGCCGGCGGCATAGTACAAACGCCAGCCGCAGGCTGAACAGCATGCGCCAGTCCAGGAACTTGCCGCTGCCGGACAGCTTGCCGAGCTTGCCCGCGTGGCCGAGTAGCAGCGTGGCCAGGCGCGCCTGGTCGGTCTTCGAGAAACCGGGCATGTCGGCGTGCGTGGCGATATAGGCCGAATGCTTGTGATAGCCACTGTGCGAGATCGTCATGCCGATCTCGTGCAGGCTGGCTGCCCAGCCCAGCAACGCAAGGTTGTCCTCGCGGCGCTCGTTGCGCGGCTCGGGAAACTGCGCCAGCAGATCGCGGGCCGCCTGCCCCACCCGGATGGCCTGCGGGCGGTCCACGGCATAGCGGCGCATGAACTGGTCCACCGTTACGGTCCGCATGTCCTCATGATGGCTGCGGCCCAGCAGGTCGTACAGCACACCCAGTCGCAGCGCGCCGTCCGTGACGTCCATGCGGTCGATATCGAGTTCGGCAAACACGCCTAGCATGATCGACAGGCCGCCAGGCAGCACCGGAATCCGGTCGGCCTTCAGGCCGGTCAGCTTCACCCGGTTCGTGTTCTCGGCCTTGACCAGCGCCCGTTTCAGGCGCTCCAGCCCTTCACGCGTAATGCCGTGCTCGGACGCGCTGTCGTTCATCCCGTTGAGCTCGATCAGTTCCGCCAGGGCGCGCGCAGTACCCGACGACCCTACCGCCTGCTGCCAGCCGGCTGCCTTGTACTGGCGCACCAGTACCTGGATCTCGCGGCGCGCGGCCAGTTCGGCCTGCTTGAACGCGTATTCGTCGACGTTGCCGCTCGGAAAGAACTGGCGGCTATGCGATACGCAGCCGATGTACAGGCTTTCCATCAGCTTGGACTGATAGCCGCTGCCAATGATGAATTCGGTGGAACCGCCGCCGATATCCACGACCAGCCGGTTGCCCTGGCAAGCCGGCGCATCATGCGACGCGCCCAGGTAGATCAGGCGCGCTTCCTCCCGGCCGGCGATCACTTCGATCGGGAATCCCAGGGCAGCCTCGGCCTCGATCAGGAAATCCGAAGCATTCCTGGCCACGCGCAGCGTATTGGTGGCAACCGCGCGCACCTGCTCGGGTGCGAAGTCGCGCAGGCGGTCGCCAAAGCGGCGCAGCGCGTCAACACCCCGGCGGCGGGCCGGCTGGTCCAGATACTTGTCCGGCGTCAGGCCGGCGGCCAGCCTGACCGGCTCGCGCAGCGCATCGACCTGGAAGATCTGGCTGGCGGGGCCGGAGGCCGTGGGCGTTTCATCCACCCGCCCGATCATCAGGCGGAAGCTGTTGGAGCCCATGTCGACGGCGGCCAGCAAGCGGGGATTCTGTGTCATTGCGTCAGTGTTACGCGGGATCGGCCGTGGCGGGCCAAAACCCGAAAGATTATGTCCCTGTCATGTCTGCATCATGACAAAATCAAAGTGTCATCAAAATGACACGGATCTATGAAAAAGTCGCCTCATCGCCAAAATAAGGTCATAGACATGTCGACGACGCCGCCTGGCTCGCTCTGGAACCGCGAGCTGGGCATTCTGGATTTCAACGCGCGCGTGCTTGCGCAGGCCGCCGACCCCAATGTCCCGCTGCTGGAACGGCTGAAGTTCATCTGTATCGTGTCCAGCAACCTGGACGAGTTCTTTGAAATCCGGATGGCCGGCCTGAAGGAGCAGATGCGGGACAACGCATCGGGCCTGACGCCCGATGGCCTCTCGATCCAGCAGGCCTACCAGCTTGTCACGGAGCGCACCCAGCGGCTCGTGGCATCGCAGTATGACATGCTGCAGAACGTCATTTTCCCCGCGCTGGAAAAAGAAGGGGTGTTTTTTCACCTGACCGGCACGTGGACGGACGCGCAGCGCGCCTGGGCGCGGGACTTCTTCACGCGCGAGCTGGGCCCGGTGCTGACGCCCATAGCGCTGGACCCCGCCCATCCGTTCCCGCGCGTGCTCAACAAGAGCCTGAACTTCGTGATCGAGCTGTCCGGCAAGGACGCCTTCGGCCGCGATGCCGACCTGGCCATCGTGCAGGCCCCGCGCGCGCTGCCCCGCGTGGTGCGCATGCCGGAGAAGCTGTCGGGTTATCCGTACGGCTTTGTGATGCTGTCGTCGTTCATGCAGGCGTTTGTCCACGAACTGTTCCCGGCCATCGAGGTGCAGGGCTGCTACCAGTTCCGGGTCACCCGCAATTCCGACCTCTTCGTGTCCGAGGACGAAATCACCGACCTGCGCGAAGCGTTGCAGGGCGAATTGCCTGCACGTCACTTTGGCGACATGGTCCGCCTGGAGGTATCGTCCGACACGCCGCCGGCGCTGTCGCGGCGCCTGCTGCTGGAATCGGGCCTGACCGAACAGGACCTGTACCGCGTGGGGGGCCCGGTGAACCTGGTGCGGCTGATGCAGATTCCCGATCTGGTGGACCGCCCTGCCCTGAAATACCCGCCGCACGTGCCCGCCGTGGTCAAGGCCTTCCCGCCCGGCACGAGCATGTTCGACGTGATCCGCCAGCGGGACGTGCTGCTGCATCACCCTTACGAGAGCTTCTCGTCGGTGCTGGACCTGATGCAGGCGGCCGCCAGCGATCCAAACGTGGTGGCGATCAAGCAGACTGTCTATCGCACCGGCAACGAATCGGCGGTGATGGAGGCGCTGATGACGGCGGCCCGCAACGGCAAGGAAGTGACCGTGGTGGTGGAACTGCTGGCGCGCTTCGATGAGGAAACCAACATCAACTGGGCCGAACGGCTGGAATCGGCCGGTGCCCATGTGGTGTACGGCGTGGTGGGACACAAATGCCACGCCAAGATGCTGCTGATCGTGCGGCGCGAGCCGGCGGGCCCGAAGGCCAAGAACGCGGTGCTGCGGCGCTACGCCCACCTGGGCACTGGCAACTATCACCCGCGCACCGCCCGCCTGTACACCGACTTTGGGCTGCTCACCGCCAACGAGCAGGTCTGCGAGGACGTTCACCACGTGTTCCAGCTGCTGACCGGCACGGCCGGCACCATCCGGCTCAATCACCTGTGGCAGTCGCCGTTCACGATGCACAGCAACCTCGTGGAGCATATCCGCGCCGAGGCCCGCAACGCGCGCGCCGGCAAGCGGGCTCGCATCATCGCCAAGATGAACGCGCTGCTGGAGCCGACCATCATCGACGAGCTTTACAAGGCGTCGCGCGCGGGCGTGAAGATCGACCTGATCGTGCGCGGCGTCTGCGCGCTGCGCGCCGGCGTGCCGGGGCTGTCGGAGAACATTTCGGTACGCTCGATCGTCGGCCGCTTCCTGGAGCATCACCGCGTCTATTACTTCCACGCGGCCGGCGACGATGTGCTGTACCTGTCCAGCGCCGACTGGATGGACCGCAACCTGTTCCGACGCGTCGAGGTGGCCTTCCCGATCCTGGATCGTACGCTCAAGGCCCGCGTGATCAAGGAAGGCTTGCAGGTGCATCTGCACGACAACGCATCGGCCTGGATCATGGAGCCCAATGGCGATTACGTACGAAAGCCGTCGCGCGCCAAGCTCCAGCGCGTCAGCCAACAGGAACTGCTGCTGAAGTTCGGCACCTGATCGCCGCCGGGTTTCGGAATGAAACAGGCCGCTCCCGCACCGGGCAGCGGCCTGTTTTCATGGCGCCGGGCGTGTCCGGGCTCAGGCAGCGTGGCGCGAGGCGTCGCTCAGCCGGGACAGCGGTTGCGCGGCGTCCGGCTCGTAGCCGCTGCGGTCCACGGGGAACACGATGCGGAACGTACTACCGCGCCCCACTTCGCTGGTCACACGCAGATCGGCATGGTGGCGCGACAGCACGTGCTTGACGATGGCCAGCCCCAGACCGGTACCGCCCGTATCGCGCGACCGGCTGCGATCCACCCGGTAGAACCGCTCGGTCAGGCGGGGAATATGCTCGGGCGCGATGCCCAGGCCCGTGTCGCTGACCGAGAACACCGAGTGCCCGTCGGTAAAGGTCATGCGGATGGCGATGCGTCCGCCGTCGGGCGTGTAGCGCACCGCGTTCGACACCAGGTTGCCCAGTGCCGACAGCAGCTCGCCTTCCGCACCGCGCAGCACCACGGCGGTATCGATATCGGTCTCGATGTCGTGCCGGCCCTGGGACAACGCCTCGGCGTCGTGCACCATGTGGGCGGCCAGCGCGGCCACGTTGACACGGTCGTGCGACGGCGGCTGCGCGTCGGATTCCAGCTTGGCCAGCGCAAGCAGGTCCTCGACGATGTGCTGCATCCGCATCGACTGCACCAGCATCAGATCGATGTAGCGTTTGCGGTCTTCCTCGGAGACCGGCAGGTCGCGCACGGTCTCGAGGAAGCCCGTCAGCACCGTCAGCGGCGTTTTCAGTTCGTGCGAGACATTGGCCACGAAGTCGCGGCGCATGGCCTCGGTGCTTTCAACCTTGGTAATGTCCTGCGTCAATACGAGCTTGCGGTTCTCGCCATACGGAAGGATCTGCACCGACGTGATACCGCGCTTGTGTTCCCCCATGTCGCGCATCACCAGCGGTTCGTCATAGCGTTCGCGCGTCAGGTAGTGGACAAACTCGGGCCGGCGAATCAGGTGCGTAATGCGCTGGCGCACGTCGCGCCGCGCGTTCAGCCCGAAGTGCTGCTCGGCCACGCCGTTGCACCATTCGATCTGGTCGGCATCGTCAAGCATCAGCACGCCATAGGGCGACGCCTGGATGGCCTGGATAAACCGGGTGTGCTGCTGTTCCACCTGCAGCACCTGGGTGCGCCATCGCTTGACCAGCCGGTGCAGGCGGTAATACACCTCGCCCCACAGCCCGAGTGCGCTGGGGATCTCGCCGTAGGCCGGCGCGTCCAGCACCCGCCACAGACGGTTGATCTGGAACAGGTAGTACGCAAGCAGCAGGAACAGCGAAATGGAAAGGAAAAGCAGGCCGGGCACGGCGCCGGCTACGGCATACAGCCCCGCGGCTATCAGCACGAGACCGGCAAGGATGGCCGCGGAGCGGGCCCAGATGACATTCATGCGCGGAGTAGAAGAGATTCAGTGCGTTCGCACTGCGACAAAGTCTGCCACAACAAGGCATCGCAGCGTGGCATTGAGCCGGCATTATCCGACATCGGCCGGCGCGGCCCCCGCTGCTCCGCCGCCGGCCCGTTCCGGTCAGTGGCTGGGCGACCGCGCCAGGCGATAGCCGCTGCCCCGGACCGTCTCGATCATGTTGCTGTACCCCCCCGGGGTCAGCGCGGCACGCAGACGCTTGATATGCACGTCCACGGTACGCTCTTCCACGAACACGTGGTCGCCCCAGACCTGATCCAGTAATTGTGACCGGCTGTGCACACGCTCGGGATGCGTCATCAGGAAGTGAAGCAGACGGAACTCCGTGGGACCCAGGTCCAGCTTGATTGGGCCGCTGTCGTCCTGACCGGTCACCCGATGCGTAGCCGGATCGAGACGCAGGCCATTGATGGCCACCACGTCGTCGGTCAGCTGCGGCGCGCGGCGGCGCAGCACGGCCTTGATGCGGGCCAGCAGTTCCTTCGGCGAAAAGGGCTTGGTCACATAGTCGTCCGCACCGGCTTCCAGGCCCATGACCTTGTCCTGCTCTTCGCTACGGGCGGTGAGCATGATGATCGGGATCTGCTTGGTGCGGTCGTTGGTCCGCAGTTCCTTGGCGAAGGTGGCACCCGACTTGCCCGGGAGCATCCAGTCCAGCAACACGAGGTCCGGCAGGACATCGCTCATCAGCGACAACGCCTGCTCGGCGTTGTACGCACGAATCGGATAGTGCCCCGCGTGCTGGAGATTGACGGCGATCAGTTCAGCAATCGCCGGTTCGTCTTCGACAACGAGAATACTGCTCGGCATGTAATAGTTCTCCGCTTATCAGTGCTGGCGCGTCATTCAGCTCAACGCTTCGCGCTCCATGTCTTCGCGTGAGACATGGCGTACGTCCGTGCCCTTCACGATGTAGATGATGAATTCTGCAATGTTCTTCGCGTGGTCGCCGATCCGCTCGACGGCCTTGGCGATGAACAGGAAGTCCAGCGCCACCGAGATCGTGCGCGGGTCTTCCATCATGTAGGTGATCAGCTTGCGCACGAAGGCGCGGAATTCCTCGTCGATGGCCTTGTCGTCCTTGACGATGCGGGCCGCCGCCACGGTGTCCAGGCGCGCGAACGCGTCCAGCGCCTGGCGCAGCAGGTTGATGGCCATCTCGCCGGACAGCTTCACTTCGGCGTAGTTGATGTTGTGCGCGGCCGCATCTTCCATGATGTGCTTGGTCCGCTTGGCGATCTTCTCGGCCTCGTCGCCGGCGCGTTCGAGGTTGGTGATCGTCTTGGAGATCGCCATCACCAGGCGCAGGTCGCGGGCGGTGGGCTGGCGGCGCGCGATGATGTTGCCGCAGTCCGCATCGATCTCCACTTCGAGCGCATTCAACTGCTGCTCGCGGGCCATGACCTGGTCGGCCAGGTCACCGTCGAAGTCGGCCAGCGCGCGCATGGCCAGTTCGATCTGCGACTCCACCAGTCCGCCCATCTGCAGCAGCTTGGTGTTGATCGCGTTGAGGTCGGCGTCGAACTGGGTCGACAGGTGCTTGTCAGTCATGGTGTTCTCCTGGCCGCTTGTCCGTATGCTGGATTGTCCTGCAATGCCGTTGCGGATCAACCGAAGCGGCCGGTAATGTAGTCTTCGGTTTCCTTGCGGTGCGGCTTGATGAAGATCTTCTCGGTCTCGCCGAACTCGATCAGCTCGCCCAGGTACATGTAGGCGGTATAGTCCGAGCAGCGCGCGGCCTGCTGCATGTTGTGGGTGACGATCACCACCGTGTACTCGTCCTTCAGTTCGGCGATCAGTTCCTCGATACGGCCCGTGGAAATCGGGTCGAGCGCCGAGCACGGCTCGTCGAGCAGCAGTACTTCGGGGCGGATGGCAATGCCGCGCGCGATGCACAGGCGCTGCTGCTGGCCGCCCGACAGGCCGTAGCCCGACTGGTGCAGCTTGTCCTTGGCCTCGTTCCACAGCGCGGCCTTCGACAGCGCCCACTCCACACGGTCGTCCATTTCCGAGCGCGACAGCTTTTCGAACAGGCGCACCCCAAAGGCGATATTGTCATAGATCGACATCGGGAACGGCGTCGGCTTCTGGAACACCATGCCCACCTTGGCGCGCAGCAGCGAAATGTCCTGCTTGCTCGTCAGCAGGTTCTCGCCGTCCATGTTGATCTCGCCCTCGGCGCGCTGCTCCGGGTACAGCGCGAACATCTTGTTGAATGTGCGCAGCAGCGTCGACTTGCCGCAGCCCGACGGGCCGATGAACGCCGTGACCTTGCGGTCCGGGATCGACATGTTGATGTTCTTCAGCGCGTGGAACTGGTTGTAGTAGAAGTTCAGGTTCCGCACGTCGATCTTGGCGCGCACGGTGTCGGGAATATCGATGACGGTAGAGGTCATGCTGATGTCTCGCTTGAATTCGGTAGTCAGGTCAGGCGTGATGCGTGGCGCCAGTTATTTCTTGAACAGGACGCGTGCCACGATGTTCAGCGCCAGCACCCCGACGGTAATCAGGAACACGCCGGCCCAGGCCAGTTGCTGCCATTCGGTGAACGGGCTCATGGCGAAGCGGAAAATCGTCACGGGCAGGTTGGCCATCGGCTTGTTCAGGTCGGCGCTCCAGAACTGATTGGACAGCGCGGTGAACAGCAGCGGCGCAGTTTCGCCGGCAATACGGGCCACGGCCAGCAGCACGCCGGTCACGATGCCCGCGTACGACGACTTGACCGTGATCGACATCACCATCTTCCACTTCGGCGTGCCCAGCGCCACCGCCGCTTCACGCAGCGCGTTCGGCACCAGGTTCAGCATGTTCTCGGTGGTGCGGACCACGATCGGGATCTGCAGCAGTGCCAGCGCACACACGCCAGCCCAGCCCGAGAAGTGGCCCATGCGGGTCACCACCAGTGCGTAGACGAACAGGCCGATCACGATCGACGGCGCCGACAGCAGGATGTCGTTGATGAAGCGGGTGAACGAGGCCAGGGGCGATTTCTGGCCATACTCGGCCAGGTAGATGCCAGCCAGGATGCCCAGGGGCGTACCGACCAGCGTCGCCACGCCCACCAGCACGAAGCTGCCGAAGATGGCGTTGGCCAGGCCACCGCCGGCGGTGTTCGGGGCCGGTGTCATCTGCGTGAACAGGTCGAGCGACAGGCCGCCCACGCCCAGCGAGATGGTGGTCCAGAGAATCCACGCGAGCCAGAACAGCCCGAAACCCATGGCGCCCAGCGAAGCCGTCAGGGCAAGGGCGTTGGTGCGACGGCGGGCACCCTGGAGCCGGGTGCGGACCGCTTCGGAATCGGGGCGGACGGCGGGAATCGACGACGTGGACACGGCTTGACTGACTTGGTTCATTTGCCACCCTCATTCTTTGCAAGACGCAGCAGCAGGATCTTGGACAGGGCCAGCACCACGAACGTGATGAAGAAGAGGATCAGGCCCAGTTCCATCAGCGCGGCAGTGTGCAGGCCGGCACCGGCTTCGGCGAATTCGTTCGCCAGCGCAGAGGTGATGCTGTTGCCCGGCGAGAACAGCGACGCGCTGTCGAGCAGGTTGGTGTTGCCGATCACGAACGTCACGGCCATGGTTTCGCCCAGCGCGCGGCCCAGGCCCAGCATGACGCCGCCGATCACACCGGCACGCGTATAGGGCAGCACCACGCGCCACATCACTTCCCACGTGGTGCAGCCGATGCCGTAGGCGGACTCCTTGAGCAGCACCGGCGTGACTTCGAACACGTCGCGCATCACCGAGGCAATGTAAGGGATGATCATGATCGCCAGGATCACGCCCGCGCACAGCAGGCCGATCCCCAGCGGGGCGCCCTGGAACAGCTTGCCGATCACCGGCACCTGCCCCACCGTATTGGCGAGCGGCTTCTGGAAATACTCGCCGAAGATCGGCGCAAACACGAGCAGGCCCCACATGCCGTAGACGATGGACGGCACTGCGGCGAGCAGCTCGATGGCGGTGCCGAGCGGCCGGCGCAGCCACACGGGCGACAGCTCGGTGAGAAACAGGGCGATGCCGAAGCTGACCGGCACGGCGATGATGAGAGCGATCAGCGAGGTCACCAGCGTGCCGTAGATCGGCACGAGCGCGCCGTACACGTCGGCGGGCGGGTCCCATTCGGCGGTCCACAGGAACGACAGGCCGAACTGCTTGATCGAGGGCCATGCGCTGATGGCGAGCGACACGATGATGCCGCCAAGCAGCAGCAAGGTGACGATGGCGGCGCCGCGGGTCAGGCCACCGAACAGGATGTCGCCAAGGCGGCTGGGAGGCCGGACGGCTGGAAGATCGGACGTAGTCGCCATGATGGAAATCGGTAGGTGGAACATGTGCCGCGGTGGCGCCAGGGCCACCGCGGCCCCGTCACGCCGGGCCTGTTCCGCCCTGGGGCGGTCAGCGCCTGCGTGCCGGGCCGTACTTCAGTACAGCAACAGCTTAGTACAGGGCCTTGCCCGAACCGTCCTTGATGCTCTGCTTCCAGGTCGCGCGGATCTGGTTGGCAACGGCGTCCGGCAGCGGCACATAGTCCAGGTCCGAAGCCATGGCACCGCCGCTCTTGTAGGCCCAGTCGAAGAACTTCAGCACTTCCTGGCCCTGAGCCGGCTTTTCCTGGTTCTTGTGGACCAGGATGAACGTCGCGCCAGCGATCGGCCATGCGCCCTTGCCCGGCTGGTTCGTCAGGATCTGGTAGAACGTCTTGTTCCAGTCGGCACCGGCAGCGGCGGCCTTGAAGGCATCGTCGCTCGGCTGCACCACTTCGCCTGCCGCGTTCTTCATCGTCAGGTACGTCATCTTGTTCTGCTTGGCATAGGCGTACTCGACGTAGCCGATCGCGCCATTCAGACGCTGCACGAAGGCGGCCACGCCTTCGTTGCCCTTGCCGCCCGTGCCGCCACCCGGCCAGTTCACGGTCGTACCCTCGCCTACGGAGTTCTTCCAGTCATTGCTGACCTTCGACAGGTAGTTCGTGAAGATGAACGTCGTACCCGAGCCGTCAGCGCGGCGCACCGGCAGGATGTCCTGGCTCGGCAGCTTGGCCTTCGGGTTCAGGGCCTTGATCGCGGGATCGTCCCACTTCTTGATCTTGCCCAGGTAGATGTTGGCCAGCACGTCGCCGGTAATGGTCAGCTCGCCCGGCTTCACGCCTTGCAGGTTGATCACGGGCACCACACCGCCGATCACGGTCGGGAACTGGATCAGGTTGCCCTTGGCCAGTTCGTCGTCCTTCAGGGGAGCATCCGAAGCGCCGAAATCGACCGTCTTGGCGTTGATCTGCTTGATGCCGCCCGACGAACCGATGGATTGATAGTTAACCTTGTTACCCGTCGCTTTTTGGTAGGCGTCAGCCCACTTGGAATACACGGGCGCCGGGAAAGAAGCGCCTGCACCGGTAATTTCCGCCGCGAACGCAGTACCCGCCACCACAATCGACACGATGCCTGCCACGGCAGTCTTGACCAGCTTCATATGTCCTCCAGAGAACATTGGTTGGGAATGACAAATTTTTGACAAGGCGAACTGTATGCTGCTTGTATGACAGTTCCATGACATCCCGGAATCTTCTTCAAAGACCGCGCCAACGGGCCGATATTCCCCACCCGTCACGAAACCGCCTTCTCGCCGTGCTTTAATCGCCACTCCCATGCCGGTCACGTTTGCATCACGTCACGGCGATTCCCTTGTCGGTTAATTGCATAAAATGAGGAAAAGCAAACGCCACGGACCGATGACCGTGGCGTCGATGAGATACAAGGGGGTCGCCGGACCCCGCGGGAGAATCAGGCGGCGCGCAATGCGTCGGCCAGCGTCTGTGCGGCGCGCTCGGCGGTCTCCACCTGTTCGGCCTCCACCATCACCCGCACCACAGGCTCAGTGCCCGAAGCGCGAATCAGCACGCGGCCGCGGCCTTCCAGTTCAGGCTCGATCTGGTCGCGCGCCGCCTTCAGGCCGGCGTGACTCTGCCAGTCGAAGCCCTTCTCGACACGGACGTTGATCAGCGTTTGCGGGAACAGATGCACGCCATCCAGCAGTTCCGCCAGCGTCTTGCCGCTACGGCGCAGCGCGGCCAGTACCTGCAGCGCCGACACGATGCCGTCGCCCGTAGTGTGTCGATCCAGGCACAAAAGATGGCCGGACCCCTCGCCGCCGAGTTGCCAGCCGCGCTTTTTCAGTTCCTCCAGCACGTAGCGGTCGCCGACCTTGGCCCGAACGAAATCGACGCCCAGCCGTTTGAGCGCCAGTTCCACGGCCATGTTGGTCATCAGCGTACCCACCGCGCCCTCTACCTTCTGGCCGGACGCCTGACGGTCGCGCACGATCAGGTACAGCAGCTCGTCGCCGTTGTAGAGCCGGCCCTGCGCGTCCACCACCTGCAGGCGGTCAGCGTCGCCGTCGAACGCCAGGCCGACGTCGGCGCGATGGGCGCGCACCGCTTCCACGAGCTTTTCGGGCGCGGTCGCACCATAGCCGGCGTTGATGTTGCGTCCATCCGGCTGATTGCCAATCGGAATCACCTCGGCGCCGAGTTCATGGAACACATGCGGTGCGATGTGGTAAGCCGCGCCATGCGCGCAGTCCACCACGACGCGCAGCCCGTGCAGATCCTGCTCATAGGGGAACGTGCTCTTGCAGAACTCGATATAGCGGCCGGCAGCATCGTCGATACGCTTGGCGCGGCCCAGATCCTCCGAGCGCACGCACATCATCGGCTCTTCCAGCAACGACTCGATCTTCGCCTCCACCTCATCGGGCAGCTTGTCGCCCGAGGCCGAAAAGAACTTGATACCGTTGTCGTAGTAGGGATTGTGGCTGGCCGAAATCACCACCCCGGCCGCCAGGCGCAGCGCGCGCGTCAGGTAGGCGATGGCAGGCGTCGGCAACGGGCCCGTCAGGCGCACGTTGACGCCCGCGGCCGTGAAACCGGCCTCCAGCGCGGCTTCCAGCATGTAGCCCGAGACCCGCGTGTCCTTGCCGATCAGCACGGTCGGCCGGCCTTGCGACGTCTTTTGCCCCAGCGCCAGCACCTTGCCGGCGGCATAGCCCAGCCGCATCACCACATCAGGCGTGATCGGCACCTCGCCCACCCTGCCTCGTACGCCATCCGTCCCGAAATACTTGCGTGTCATTTGATCATTCTCCTTGCTGCCCCTGCGGGACAACTGACTCATGGCGGATCGCCCACCAGACCTTGAGGGCGTCCACGGTTTGTTCTACGTCATGCACGCGCACGATATATGCGCCTTTCTCTGCGGCGCAGACCGCCGCGGCAATGCTGGCCGCCACCCGGCCCTGCGGCGGCTTGCCGCCGACGATGACGCCCAGCGTCGATTTGCGCGACAGCCCGGCCAGAATCGGCAGCCCGTCGATCGCCAGCCTTGGCATTTGCCCGAGCAGGCGCAGATTATGATCCGGCGTCTTGCCAAATCCAAATCCCGGATCGAGCGACATACGCGAATCGTCCACGCCCGCCGCACGCAGGGTTGACACCCGCTCGCGCAGGAAATCCGCCACTTCCGCCACCACGTCGGCGTACTGCGGGTCTTCCTGCATGGTCTGGGGATCGCGTTGCATGTGCATCACGCACAGGGCCGCCTGCCCCGCCGACACCGCCTCGACGGCGCCAGGCATGCGGAAGCCCCAGATATCGTTGATCAAATCGGCTCCGCCCGCCAGTGCGGCCCGCATCACCTCGGGCTTGTACGTGTCGATGGACAACGGTTTGCCGCAACCGGCCAGCGCCTCGACGATCGGCATGACGCGGTCGAGCTCCTGATCCAGGGGCAATGCCGCCGATCCCGGCCGGCTCGATTCCCCGCCGATGTCGATCAGATCGACACCCTCGGCAATCATCTGCTCGGCATGGCGCAGCGCCGCGTCGCGCGAGGCGTGCTGGCCACCATCCGAGAAGGAATCCGGGGTCACGTTGAGGATGCCCATCACCAGGGGGCGGCGATTGCGGGCGAATCGAAAACGCCCGCACTGGAAGAACTCGGTCGGCAAGATGTCCACCTGAAAAACAAAAAGCCGGCGCACCAGGCACCGGCTTCGGAGGCTATCAGAATCCGCCGCGTTTGGAACCGTTGCAAACGGTCTGTTACGCGGCGGTGCAGCCCAATTACACCGTATCGTCGACGCGCGCCGTGGCAGGCGCATTGGTCGGGGCTACGGGCGAACCACCCGGAGGCGTGCTGCCGCCACCGCTCGGACCCTGCAGGCCACGCGGCGGGCGCGGCGGCTTGCCGGCCATGATGTCGTTCACCTGATCGGCGTCGATCGTTTCCCACTCCATCAGCGCGTTGGTCATGGCTTCGACCTTGTCGCGGTTCTCTTCGAGCAGGCGCTTGGCCAGCGCGTATTGCTCGTCGATGATGGTGCGGATTTCCAGATCGACCTTCTGCTGCGTGGCTTCCGATACGGTCTTCGACGACAGCTTGCCGAACATGCCGTCCTGCTCGGTATCCACGTAGACCATGGCACCCAGAGAATCGCTCATGCCGAAGCGGGTCACCATGTCGCGGGCGATCTTGGTGGCGCGTTCGAAGTCGTTCGAGGCACCGGTACTCATGGCGTTGAGGAAGACCTCTTCGGCAGCACGTCCGCCGAACAGAATCGCAATTTCCTCAAGCATGTTGTCCTTGTACTTCGAATACTTGTCGTGCTCCGGCAGTTGCCAGGTCACGCCCAGCGCCCAGCCACGCGGCATGATGGTGACCTTGTGGACCGGGTCGGCCTTCGGCAGCAGCTTGGCAACCACCGCATGGCCGGACTCGTGGTAAGCCGTGGCCTTGCGTTCTTCTTCGCGCATGACCGTCGACTTGCGCTCCGGACCCATGTAGATCTTGTCCTTGGCGTCCTCGAAGTCCTGCATGTCCACCACGCGCTTGTTGCGGCGGGCGGCGAACAGCGCAGCCTCATTGACCAGGTTGGCCAGGTCGGCACCCGAAAAGCCCGGCGTACCCCGTGCGATGACCGATGCATCCACGTCGTTGCCAATCGGCACCTTGCGCATATGCACCTTCAGGATCTGCTCGCGGCCGCGGATATCCGGCAGCCCCACGTAGACCTGACGGTCGAAACGTCCCGGACGCAGCAGTGCCTTGTCCAGCACGTCGGCGCGGTTGGTCGCGGCGATCACGATCACACCCGAGTTGGCTTCGAAGCCGTCCATCTCGACCAGCATCTGGTTCAGCGTCTGCTCGCGCTCGTCGTTACCGCCGCCCATGCCGGCGCCACGATGGCGGCCGACCGCGTCGATTTCGTCGATGAACACGATGCAGGGGGCCTGCTTCTTGGCGTTCTCGAACATGTCGCGCACGCGGGCAGCACCCACGCCGACGAACATTTCGACGAAGTCGGAACCCGAGATGCTGAAGAACGGCACTTTGGCTTCACCGGCGATGGCACGCGCCAGCAGCGTCTTGCCGGTACCAGGAGGGCCAACCAGCAGCACGCCCCGCGGAATGCGGCCGCCCAGCTTCTGGAATTTCTGCGGGTCCTTCAGGAAGTCGACCAGTTCGACCACTTCCTCCTTGGACTCGTCGCAACCGGCCACATCGGCGAAGGTCACCGCGTTCTGGTTCTCGTCGATCAGCCGCGCACGGGACTTGCCGAACGAGAAGGCACCGCCTTTCCCGCCGCCCTGCATCTGCCGCATCATGTAGAACCAGAAGACGATGATCAGCAACGTCGGTCCCAGGTAGTACAACGCCTGGACCAGTACGTTCGGCTCGTCATCGGCCTTGCCGGTCACCTGGACGCCGTACTTCATCAGGTCGCCGACCATCCAGATATCACCCGGCGAGATGATGGTGTACTTGGCGCCTTCCTTCGGGGAGACCACCAGGTTACGGCCCTGCACGTCCACGCGCGACACCTTGCCGTTCTTGGCGTCATCCATGAACTGCGAATAGGTGACACCGTCCTGGGCACGTGGTTTGTCGAACTGCTTGAAGACGGTGAACAATACCAGCGCGATCACGAGCCAGATTGCCGCCTTTTGAAACAGGTTGTTATTCAAGGCCGAACTCCTTTGCAATTGCCTTGCCAACGGATAGCTGCATTGCATTGTAATGCAGCGCCCGTCCCCACAGGGAAATCTGATTCTATGAGCCTGATAGTGCCCGAGCCGTCCAATCCGGGCAAGCGGGACAATGCCCGGCACAAACCCGGATACCCCTGCTTTCGTGGGGGTGGCCGCACACCGTCATGCATCCTGTCAGTCCACTGATTTCAGGTAACGCCCAAGAATAAAGGTTTCTGAAGACTTGTCGCGCGACGCCTTGGGCTTGCGCTTGGCGACAACCTTGAACTGACGCTTGAACTTCTCAACGATCTGGCTGTAGCCGGACCCGTGAAAACACTTGACCAGCAACGACCCCTCGGGCTTCAGGTGAGCCTGCGCAAATTCCAGCGCCAGATCACACAAATACTCGATCCGCGCGGAATCCGCCGACGCCACACCGGACAAATTGGGGGCCATGTCCGAGATAACAAGGTCGATTCTCGACCCGCCGGACGCCTCGAGCACCACCTTTTCGAGTTCCCGGAACACTTCCTCCTCCCGGAAATCGCCCTGGATGAAGGTCACATCGGCCACGGGCTCCATCGGCAGGATGTCGATTGCCACCACGGCGCCGTCCGGCTTGCCGTCCCGTGCACGGGGCGACGCCGCCAGCTTGTTGCGGGCATACTGGCTCCAGCTGCCGGGCGCGGCGCCCAGGTCGACAATGACCGAGCCGGGCTGGATCAGCTTGTCCTGGTCGTCGATCTCCTTGAGCTTGTAGGCCGCACGGGCGCGATAGCCCTCCCGCTGCGCCAGCTTCACATAGGGATCGTTGATGTGGTCGTGGAGCCACGACTGGTTGAACTTGTTCTTGCCCTTGGCCATGACTGAGACTTGCCTTCTGGCGGGAAAATCCGGCTGCACGGCCACAATCCATGGCCGAGACGCAGTATTTCTCCCGATTTGGTGATCTTTGCCGCCTGCCGGCGACCTTTTTTTGCAGGGTTGACGGATAATACGCGCCAATCCGAAATTTGCTGCTCCAATGCCCGCTCTACAACTGATCTCCGCCCAACGTTCCGAACTGCGCTCGCGCGCCCATGGCCTCAATCCCGTGGTCATGATCGGCGCGGAAGGCCTGACCCCCGCCGTCCTGGCCGAAATCGACCGCAGTCTCGCGGCACACGACCTGATCAAGATCCGGGTATTCGGTGACGAACGCGACACTCGCATCGCCATTTATGACGCCATTTGCGACGAACTGGACGCCGCGCCGATCCAGCATATCGGCAAGCTGCTCGTCATCTGGCGTCCCGGCCCCGCGCGCCTCAAGGAAAACCAGCCGGACGACATGGGCGCTGCCCGCCGTCGGCTCGGTACCGGCGCCGCGCCGCGTACCGTCATGGTCCGCAAGGCCACCGGCTCGACCCAGCGCCGCGCGCCTCGCACCGCCGTCAAGGTGCTGGGCAATGAACGTGTGACGCAGGCCGGGAACGTCAAGCGAGCCCGCGCACGGCCCACCAGCCAGAAAAAGAAGTCGCTGGGCTGACCGGCAGAATCAGATTGGCCACGGGTCAATCGGTTCCCTGACACAGCAAAAGGCGGCCATGGCCGCCTTTTTCATTTCCCGAAACTCCCCGGGACGTTCTCGCTGCCTTACTCTCCCGCCCCGCGTGGCGCACTGGCACGCCACACCAGCACCAGCGCCAGCAGGCTCTGCAGCAGGTAGAACACGCTCGACACGCCGTGCAGCATGCCGAACTGGCTCTTGTACGGCGAATCGGACACGCCCAGGTTCATCGCCTGCGCCTTGACCTTGAGCCCTTCCATGAACGGCTGCAGGCCGAAATAGCCCGCCAGCACGCACACCAGCATGGCCAGCACAATCCAGCGCAGCGCCCGGTAACGCGCGGCGCCCCGGCGGATCAGCACATTGCACAGCACCAGTTGCAGCACGCCGACGGTGACCCCCAGGATCGCCTCATAGCGGAACAGGTGCCCGGCAATCATGCCCGCCGTCTCGCGGCTGGGCAGTACGGCGAACAGCGTCGGTGCCACCATGTAGCCCACCGTCCACAAGCTGCCCGCCCAGACCACGGTCAGCAGCAGGAAGATGCGGTGCGGCAGCGGCGGCAGATTCGAGTACGAAGACGAGAACACCCGTGCCCCGCCGCGTCAGATGTAACGGACGGTGATGACTTCGTATTCGCGTTCACCACCCGGGGCCAGCACGGTGGCGACATCGCCCTCGAACTTGCCGATCAGGGCGCGTGCAATCGGGGAACTGACCGAAATCTTGCCGCTGTCCAGGTCGGCTTCGTCGTCGCCCACGATCTGGTAGCTCACGGCCTTGCCCGATTCCAGGTCTTCCAGGTCCACGGTGGCGCCGAAGACGATGCGGCCGTCGGTGTCGAGCTGGGTCGGGTCGATAACCTGGGCGGCGGACAGCTTGGCCTCCACCTCCTGGATACGGCCTTCGATAAAGGCCTGCTTTTCCTTGGCGGCGTCGTATTCGGCGTTTTCCGACAGGTCGCCCTGGGCACGCGCCTCGGAGATGGCGTTGATCACCGCGGGACGTTCGACGGCCTTGAGGCGCTGCAGCTCTTCCTTCAGGAGTTCAGCGCCACGCTTGGTAATCGGAATGGTGCTCATTGTCTCGTTCAACAAAAAAATGAGCCGCAGCGGAGCTGGAACCATGCTCCGGCAGCGATTCTGCCGGTCAGCACTTCCGCTCGACCGCGGCTTTCAGATGGGATCGAACCGGCACCGGGGTGCGGATCGATCAGCGAATTCGACGTAGTTTAGGCCAGAACTGCCGCCGGTTTCAACCCGGCGGCAGCGCCGCGGCACGGGGTATTCCCCCCGCACCGCAGCATTGGCGGCACTGACGGGCCTGGATCAGGCCAGTTGCTTGTGCAGGCCCTGCAGGTCGTAGACCTCCAGGCTTTGCATGTGCTTCAGGCCTTCCACGGCGGCGTTGGCGCCGGCGATGGTGGTGTAGTACGGCACGCGGTTGGCCAGCGCGGCGATCCGGATCGAGCGCGAATCGGCGATGGCCGTGCGCGTCTCGTCCACGGTCGTGAAGACCAGGGCCAGTTCGCCGTTCTTGATCATGTCCACGATGTGCGGACGGCCGTCCTTGACCTTGTTGACCACGCGGACCGGAATGCCGGCGGCCTCGATGGCCGAAGCCGTGCCGCGCGTGGCAACGATCGGGTAACCCAGGTCGTGCAGCATGCGGGCCACGGTGACGGCGCGCGGCTTGTCGCTGTCCTTCACCGTAATCAGCACGGTGCCCTTTTCGGGCAGGCGCGAACCGGCCGCCAGCTGGCTCTTGAACAGGGCTTCGCCGAACACCTTGCCCACGCCCATCACTTCGCCGGTGGAACGCATTTCAGGTCCGAGGACCGGATCCACGCCCGGGAACTTGTTGAACGGGAACACGGCTTCCTTGACGCTGAAGTACGGCGGCACCACTTCGGCGCCGATACCCTGCGAATCCAGCGACTGGCCCGCCATGCAGCGCGCGGCGATCTTGGCCAGCGACAGGCCGGTGGCCTTCGACACGTACGGCACCGTACGCGACGCACGCGGGTTCACTTCCAGCACGTAGACGATGTCTTCGCCGTTCTTCTGCTGGATCGCGAACTGCACGTTCATCAGGCCGACCACGTTCAGCGCCTTCGCCATGGCGGCGGTCTGGCGCTTCAGTTCGTCGACCGTTGCCTGCGACAGCGAGTACGGCGGCAACGAGCAGGCCGAATCGCCCGAGTGCACGCCAGCCTGCTCGATGTGCTCCATCACGCCGCCGATAAACACGCGCTGGCCGTCGCACAGGGCGTCGACGTCGCACTCGATCGCGTCGTTCAGGAAGCGGTCCAGCAGCACCGGCGAATCGTTCGAGACCTTCACGGCCTCGCGCATGTAGCGTTCCAGGTCGCGCGGCTCATGCACGATTTCCATCGCGCGGCCGCCCAGCACGTACGACGGGCGCACCACCAGCGGATAGCCGATTTCCTCGGCCAGGCGCAAGGCTTCGTCCTCGGCGCGAGCCGTGCGGTTCGGCGGCTGGCGCAGGCCCAGGTCCTGCAGCAGCTTCTGGAAACGCTCGCGGTCTTCCGCGGCGTCGATCATGTCCGGGCTCGTGCCGATGATGGGCACGCCGTTGGCTTCCAGGTCCAGCGCGAGCTTCAGCGGGGTCTGGCCGCCGTACTGGACGATCACGCCGACCGGCTTTTCCTTGTCGACGATTTCCAGCACGTCTTCCAGCGTCAGCGGCTCGAAGTACAGGCGGTCCGACGTGTCATAGTCGGTCGACACGGTTTCCGGGTTGCAGTTGACCATGATGGTCTCGTACCCGTCTTCGCGCAGCGCCAGCGCGGCGTGCACGCAGCAGTAGTCGAATTCGATACCCTGGCCGATCCGGTTCGGCCCCCCGCCCAGCACCATGATCTTCCTGTTGGCGGTCGGGTCCGCCTCGCACTCGCCATGCTCGGCTTCATACGTGCCGTACATGTAAGCCGTGTTGGTGGCGAACTCGGCCGCGCAGGTGTCCACGCGCTTGTAGACCGGGCGCACGTTCTGCGCCACGCGCGCCTCGCGCACGGCCTTGGCGTCGGTCTTCAGCAGGCGGGCCAGGCGGCGGTCCGAGAAGCCCTTCTGCTTCAGGAAGCGCAGTTCGGCGGCCGACAGGCTTTCCAGCTTGCGGTTGCGCACCAGGCCTTCGGTCTTGACGATATCTTCGATCTGGGCCAGGAACCACGGATCGATATCGGTCTCGGCGTGCACTTCTTCCAGCGACATGCCCAGGCGGAACGCGTCGCCCACGTACCAGATACGGTCCGGGCCGGCTTCGCCGATTTCCTCGACCACTTCGTCGCGGTCGGTGGACTTCTCGTCCAGGCCGTCCACGCCCACTTCCAGGCCGCGCAGCGCCTTCTGGAACGATTCCTGGAACGTACGGCCCATGGCCATCACTTCACCGACCGACTTCATCTGCGTGGTCAGGTGGCTGTCGGCGGCCGGGAACTTCTCGAACGCGAAACGCGGCACCTTCGTGACCACGTAGTCGATCGACGGCTCGAACGACGCCGGGGTCTGGCCGCCGGTGATTTCGTTCTTGAGCTCGTCCAGCGTGTAGCCCACGGCCAGCTTGGCCGCGACCTTGGCGATCGGGAAGCCCGTGGCCTTCGAGGCCAGTGCCGACGAACGCGACACACGCGGGTTCATCTCGATCACGATCATCCGGCCGTCCGCCGGATTGATCGAGAATTGCACGTTTGAACCGCCGGTGTCGACGCCGATCTCGCGCAGCACGGCCAGCGACGCGTTACGCAGGATCTGGTATTCCTTGTCGGTCAGCGTCTGGGCCGGGGCCACGGTGATCGAGTCACCGGTGTGGATGCCCATCGGGTCCAGGTTTTCGATCGAGCAGATGATGATGCAGTTGTCCGCCTTGTCGCGGACCACTTCCATCTCGTATTCCTTCCAGCCGAGCAGCGATTCCTCGATCAGCAGCTCGCGCGTGGGCGACAGGTCCAGGCCGCGCTTGCAGATCTCTTCGAACTCTTCGCGGTTGTAGGCGATGCCGCCGCCGGTGCCGCCCAGCGTGAACGACGGGCGGATCACGATCGGGTAGCCGGTGGAACCGGTTTCCTGGGCGATGCGCGACTGCACGGCCACGGCCTCGTCCATCGAGTGGGCGATGCCCGACTTGGCCGAACCGAGACCGATCTTGGTCATCGCGTCCTTGAACTTCTGGCGGTCTTCGGCCTTGTCGATGGCTTCCGGCGATGCGCCGATCAGCTCCACCTTGTACTTGTCCAGCACGCCATGGCGATGCAGGTCCAGTGCGCAGTTCAGCGCGGTCTGGCCGCCCATGGTCGGCAGGATGGCGTCCGGGCGCTCCTTCTCGATGATGCGCTCGACCACTTCCCAGGTGATGGGCTCGATGTACGTCACGTCGGCCGTGTTCGGGTCCGTCATGATGGTCGCCGGGTTCGAGTTGACCAGGATGACCTTGAAGCCCTCTTCGCGCAGCGCCTTGCAGGCCTGTGCGCCGGAGTAGTCGAATTCGCACGCCTGGCCGATGATGATCGGGCCTGCGCCGATGATTAGGATGCTCTTGATGTCTGTGCGCTTTGGCATTGCACGCTCTCTTTGTTGGCCGGTCCGCAAGTTCCCGCGGGCCGTACCGGATATCAGGTTTTGGATCGTCAGCCCAGGGTGGCCGTGGCCAGCTTGGCACCGAAGCCGATGAACATCGCGCCGACGCCGCTCGACATGCCCGCGGACAGCCGCCGGCGGCGGCGGAACACATCGGCCAGCCGCGCGCCCACGAAGATGATCGTCGTCAGGTACGCAAGACTGCAGATCTGGCAGACCAGGCCCAGCGCCACGAACGACAGCGCCGGATACGCGAACTGCGGATCCACGAACTGGATGAAGAACGAGATGAAGAACAGGATGGCCTTCGGGTTCAGCAGGCTGATGACCAGCGCCTTGGTGAACGGGTTCGAAGACTTGTCCACCGGCACGGCCGCCGCCTGCGCGGCAGCGGGGTCGGCCGGCCTGGCCCAGTTGCGCACTGCGCCGCGCAACATCTGGAAGCCGATCCACCCCAGGTAGCCGGCGCCCACGTACTTGATCACGTGGAACAGCGCCGGGCTGGCCTTGAGCAGCGAAGCCACGCCCGCGGCCGACAGCACCATCAGGATGGCATCGCCGAGGAACACGCCGCACGCACCCTTGTAGCCGGCACGCACGCCGCGCTGGGCGGCCACCGACAGCACATACATCGAGTTCGGCCCGGGCAGGAGCACGATGAAGATCGTGCCGAGCACATAGGTCCAGAAATCGGTGATGCCGAAGCTGGCGTGCATGAAAGCGGTCATGGCAGGTGGATTCCGTTCAGGTCTCTCGTTGCATCCAACGCGCCGCGTCAGGCGGCCGCCTTGGCGCGGGCGTCCTGCATCAGCTTCGTGAAGCGGTCGAACAGGTACGCGATGTCATGCGGACCCGGCGACGCTTCGGGGTGACCCTGGAAGCAGAAAGCAGGCTTGTCGGTCAGTGCGAAGCCCTGCAGCGTGCCGTCGAACAGCGACGTGTGCGTGACACGCGCATTGGCCGGCAGCGTCGCCGCATCCACGGCAAAGCCATGGTTCTGAGACGTAATCACCACACGACCATCGTCGTGATCCTTGACCGGATGGTTGGCGCCATGGTGACCCGTGCTCATCTTGAGCGTCTTCGCGCCCACGGCCAGCGCCATGATCTGGTGACCCAGGCAGATGCCGAACGTGGGGATGCCGCGGGCGATGAACTCGCGCGTGGCGGCGATGGCGTAGTCGCACGGCTCGGGGTCGCCGGGGCCGTTCGACAGGAAGATGCCGTCAGGATTCAGCGCCAGGGCGTCGGCCGCGCTGGCCTGCGCCGGCAGCACCGTCACCTTGCAGCCGCGCTCGGCCAGCATGCGAAGGATGTTGAACTTGACGCCGTAGTCATAGGCCACCACGTGGAACTGCGGCTTGTCCTGCTTGCCATAACCTTCGCCCAGCTTCCATTCGGTCTGGGTCCACTCGTACGGTTCCTTGACCGACACCACCTTGGCCAGGTCCATGCCCGACAGGCCCGGGAACGAGCGCGCCAGGTCGATGGCCTTCTGCACGTTATCCTCGCCCGCCAGGATGCAGCCGTTCTGGGCGCCCTTCTCGCGGAGGATACGGGTCAGCTTGCGGGTGTCGATACCGGCAATCGCCACGACCTTTTCCTGCTTCAGGTAGTGGGCGAGCGTGTGTTCCTTGCGGAAATTGGAGGCCAGAAGCGGCAGATCCTTGATGATCAGGCCGGCGGCATGGACTTTCGTGGCTTCTACATCCTCAGGATTGACGCCGTAATTGCCGATATGCGGATACGTCAGCGTGACGATCTGCCGGGAATAGCTGGGGTCGGTGAGGATTTCCTGATAACCGGTGATGGCGGTGTTGAACACCACTTCGCCGATCGTATGGCCGGAAGCGCCGATGGAATAGCCACGAAAGACCGTGCCGTCTGCAAGCGCGAGGATGGCGGACGGAAAAGACGGTAACACGGGTAGGCTCCTGCTGGACTCACCCCGTGACCGACCTGCTCAACGCCTCGTGCCCCGTAGGCGGCCCAACGAAGGGACCGGCTGGCGCATGGCTTTTTCATCACATTTTTGCAGTGCATGAAAAACGCGCGCAAGCGGGGCGGCGGAAGGTGGAATACGGTAGGCGCTAGGGTGAAGGGTTCTGAAAGCGAAACTTTCGAATTATATCCCGCCGCACCCAATTTCTCAAGTATTCAACAACTTACGATGGACAGACGCGGCGGGCGGCTTGGCTGTCATCGGCATGACATGCGGCCGCACCGCCGCGCTCCGCCGGCACCGCTTGGGATTACGCCGCCGGCGGCACCACCGCCGTGACTTCGATTTCCACCTTGGCCCGCGGCTCCACCAGGTCGGCCACTTCGACGGCCGTCATGGCCGGAAAATGCCGGCCCACGATATCGCGATAGTGCTGGCCGATGGCCTTGTAGGCGCCCACGTATTCGGCCTTGTCCTTCACGTACCAGGTCATGCGGGCGATGTGCTCGGGCCGCGCCCCGCCCTGCTCCAGCACCGCCACGATATTGCGCAGCGCCTGCGCCACCTGCAGCGCGAAGTCGTCGGTTTCGAATTCGCACTGGCCGTTCCAGCCAATCTGGCCGCCCACGAATATCAGGCGGCTGCCCACCTGCATGTCGGCCAGGATGCCGTTGGCGTAGCCCTTCGGCGCTGCCCAGTCGGGCGGTTGCAATGTCTTCAGCATGTTGGGTCCTCTCGGTGTTGCCATCGTCTGGTTTGTTCTGCCTCACGCGGCAGGCGCCAGGAAGCGCCCCATCGCGGTGCGCACGGGGTCAGGCAGCGGCTGCGGGGCCATCTGGCGCGTGTCCACGCAGACCAGGCGCTGGGTGATGGCCATGCGCGTGTCGCCGTCCGGGCCGGCAAAGCGGATCTGCACGGCAAAGCTGCTGCGGCCGATGTGTGTCACGCGCAGTTCGCGCGTGAGCAGTTCGCCCAGGCGGCTTGGCGCCTCGAAGCGGCACTGCAGTTCGGCCGTCGGAATGCCCGCGTGCGCCGCCCCGTGCATGGCGTCGAACGGCCAGTCCAGCGCCTCGGCGAACCAGTCTTCGATCAAGTCGTTCAGCATCTCGAAGTAGCGCGGATAGAACACGATGCCGGCGGCGTCGCAATGCTTGAAGCGGATGCGCACGTGGTTGCGGAATACCTCGCTCATGACGGCTCCCTCATGACGGCTCCCTTGTGATGGTTCGCTCACGGCTGTCCGCCCTCGTTGGCCATTTGCCGCAGCCGGAAGCGTTGCAGCTTGCCCGTCTCGGTGCGCGGCAGCGCGGCCACGAACTCGATGCGGCGCGGATACTTGTACGGCGCGATCTCGCGCTTGCAGTAGTCCTGCAGGGCGGCACACGTGGCCGCGTCGGCCGCCACGCCCGGGCGCAGCACCACGTAGGCCGTCACCACCTGGCCGCGCTCGGCATCGGCCGCGCCCACCACGCCGCATTCGGCCACGAACGCGTGCTTCATCAGCGTGCCTTCCACCTCGGGGCCGGCGATGTTGTAGCCGGCCGAGATGATCATGTCGTCCGAGCGGGCCTGGTAGAAGTAGTAGCCATCCTCGTCGGCCATGAAGGTGTCGCCGGGCAGGTTCCACCCTTCGCGCACATAGACTTCCTGGCGCGGGTCGTCGAGATAGCGGCAGCCGGTGGGGCCGCGCACTGCGAGCTTGCCCACGGTGCCGGGCGGCAGCGGCTGCATGTTGTCGTCCACGATGCGCGCCTCGTAGCCGGGCACCACGCGGCCCACGGCGCCGGGCCGCACATCGGCCCCGGCGCTGGACACGAAGATATGCATCATCTCGGTCCCGCCCAGCCCGTCGATCATCTCGATGCCGGTGGCAGCCTTCCAGGCCTGGCGCGTGGCGTCGGGCAACGCCTCGCCGGCCGACACGCTCTTCTTCAGGCTGCCAATATCGAAATTCCCGGCCAGCGTGGCCATCTGCCGGTAGAAGGTGGGCGCCGTGAACACCACGGTGGCACGGTAGTCCTGGATCAGCTTGAGCAGCGTCTCGGGCGTGAGCTTTTCGGCCAGCGCCGTGCTGGCGCCGATGCGCAGCGGGAAACACAGCATGCCGCCCAGCCCGAACGTGAACGCGATCGGCGGCGTGCCGCAGAACACGTCGTCCGGCGTGGGCTTCAGCACGTGGCGCGGGAACAGGTCGCACATCGCCAGCACGTCGCGGTGGAAATGCACGGTGCCCTTGGGCTGTCCCGTGGTGCCGCTCGTGAAGGCGATCAGGCAGATGTCGTCGGTGGCGGTGTCGCAGGCGGCAAACGTATCCGGCTTGCCGTCCATCGCGGCTTCCAGCGACCCCGGGCCGGTGCCGTTGAAGTACCGTACCGTGGTCAGCGTCGGGCAGAAGTGCTCGCCGTCGGCGCGCTGGTTGGCGTCGAGTTCGTCGCGCAGGCGGGCGTCGCACAGCGCGGCCGTGACCTGCGCCTTGTCGATGATCTGGCGCAGTTCCTTGGCGCGCAGCAGTGGCATCGTCGGCACTGCGATCAGGCCCGCCTTGACAGTGGCCAGCCAGCTGGCCGCCATCATCAGGTTGTTCGGCCCGCGCAGCAGCACCCGGTTGCCCGGCACCAGCTTCATATCCTCCACCAGCACATGGGCGAGGCGGCTGACCAGCGCCGACAGTTGCGCGTAAGTCACTGTTTCGATGCGCCCGTTGCGCTCATGGCGCACCGCCACGCGCTGGCCATTGCCGTCGGACACATGGCGATCCACCAGCTCCACGGCCGCGTTGAGCCGCGCCGGGTAGCACGTGTCGTCGTTGAACTGGAATACCGGCCAGGTATCCGGCGGCGGCAGGCGATCGCGGGCGAAGGTGTCGACGTGCGCCGTGGCGGCATTCGGGACGATGGTGGGGGCGGCCATGCTTGTCTCCTGTTCGATTCGGATGCGATGCGTCAGGCCGGGCGCGCAGCCAGGGTCTCGCGCGCGATGATCAGCTTCTGCACCTCGGTGGCGCCTTCGTAAATGCGCAGCGAGCGGATCTCGCGGTACAGGCGTTCCACACGCGTGCCCACCTTGACGCCCAGGCCGCCAAAGATCTGCACGGCGCGGTCGATCACCTGCTGTGCGTGCTCGGTGGCCACCATCTTGGCCATGGCCGCCTCGCGCGTGGTGCGCTGCTGGCGTACGTCACGCAGCCAGGCGGCACGGTAGGTCAGCAGCGCGGCGGAGTCGATGGCCGTGGCCATCTCGCCAATCGCGGCCTGCGTCAGCTGCAGGTCGGCCAGCACGCCGCCGAACATCGGCCGCGACGTGGCGCGCGCCAGTGCATCGTCCAGCGCGGCGCGGCCGAAGCCCAGCGCGGCCGCCGCCACCGACGCGCGGAAGATGTCCAGCGTCATCATCGCCACCTTGAAGCCCTGCCCCGCCTCGCCCAGCCGGTTGCCGACCGGTACGCGGCAGTTGTCGAAGCGCAGCGTGGCCAGCGGATGCGGCGCGATGACGTCGATCCGTTCGGCAATCGACAGGCCCGGCGCGTCGGCATCGACCACGAAGGCCGTGATGCCGCGCGCGCCGGGCGCTTCGCCGGTGCGGGCGAACACGCAGTAGAAGTCGGCGATGCCGCCGTTCGAAATCCAGGTCTTGGCGCCTTCCAGTACGTAGTGGCTGCCGTCGTCGGACAGGCGCGCGCTGCACTGCATCGCCGCCACATCGGAGCCGGCCTCGGGCTCCGACAGCGCAAAGGCCGCAATCGCCTCGCCCCGGGCCACGCGCGGCAGGTAGCGTTCGCGCACGGCGTCGCTGCCGGCCAGCGTGATCGCACCGGAGCCCAGCCCCTGCATGGCGAAGGCGAAGTCGGCCAGGCCGTCGTGACGCGCCAGCGTTTCGCGCAGCAGGCACAGCGCGCGGGAATCCAGCGCCGGCAGCGCACCGCCGAAGGCCGCCGGCACGCAGTAGCGCAGCCAGCCCGCCTGGCCCAGCTGGCGCACCAGCCCCCGGCATGCGGCATCGGCGTCGTGATGGTCGATATCGCGCAGGTGCTGGCCGCACCAGCCGTCCAGCTCGCGTTCCAGCTGCCGATGCGTGTCGTCGAAGAACGGCAGGTCGAGATAGGTCTTGTCGCTCATGCCGGCTCCTCAATCGCCTTCGAAGATGGGCTTCTGCTTCGCCACGAATGCATCGTAGGCACGCCGGAAGTCGCGCGTCTGCATGCAGATGGCCTGGGCTTCGGCCTCGGCCTCGATGGCCTCGTCCACGCCCATATTCCACTCCTGGTGCAGCAGCTTCTTGGTCACGCCATGCGCGAAGGTGGGGCCCGCCGCGATCTGGGCGGCCAGCGCCTGCGCCTCGGCCAGCACGGTGTCCGGGGCATGCAGCGCATTGAAAAAGCCCCACTGCAGGCCTTCGTCGGCCGTCATCGCGCGGCCCGTGTAGAGCAGTTCGCTGGCCCGGCCCTGCCCGATCATCCGCGGCAGCAGCGTGCAGGCGCCCATGTCCGCCCCGGCCAGGCCCACGCGGACGAACAGGAAGGCCGTTTTGGCCTGCGCCGTGCCCAGCCGCATATCGGATGCCAGCGCCATCATGGCGCCAGCGCCGGCGCAGATGCCGTCGATCGCACTGATCACGGGCTGCGGGCAGGCGCGCATGGCCTTGATCAGGTCGCCCGTCATGCGCGTGAAGTCGAGCAGTTCGGGCATCGACATGCGCGTCAGCGGCCCGATGATCTCGTGCACGTCACCGCCCGAGCAATAGTTGCCGCCCGCGCCGGTCATCACCACGGCCTTGATGTCCGTGGCATAGCTCAGCGCGCGGAACAGGTCGCGCAGCTCGGCGTACGAATCGAACGTCAGCGGGTTCTTGCGCTCCGGCCGGTTCAGCGTGATCGTGGCCACCTTGCCGTCGGCCGACACCGACCACAGGAAGTGCTTCGGCTGGTAGTCGGCAAAGGCGCGCTTGTGGTGGCGCATGTCCAGTGCTACATCGCTCATCGTTTGTCTCGCTTTGAATTCGTGACCTGCATTTGGTTTGGTTGTCTCCTGTCTCCCGTCTCCCGCGACCTGGGCGCGGGGTGCAAGACCCAGGTACTTCACCCCGCCATCACCTCGCCGCCCGCCACCGGCACGGCCTGCCCGGTGATGGCGGATGCCGATGGACGGCACAGCCACGCCACGGCATCGGCCACCTCGTCGGGCTGCACCAGCCGGCGCTGCGGATTGCGCGCGGCCAGCTCGGCGCGCGCCTGTTCTTCCGTGCGGCCCGTCTTGCCGACGATATTGGCCACCGCATCGCGCACGATGTCGGTCTCGGTATAGCCCGGGCACACCGCGTTCACGGTGATGCCCTTCGGGGCCAGTTCCAGTGCCAGCGCGCGGGTCAGGCCGATCACCCCGTGCTTGGCCGCGCAGTAGGCGCTGACGTAGCCGTAGCCAATCAGCCCGGCCGTGCTCGCCACGTTGACGATGCGGCCCCAGCCCTGCTCCAGCATCGCGGGCAGCGCCGCTTGCGTACACAGGAAGGTGCCGGTCAGGTTCACATCGAGCATGCGCCGCCACAGCGCCAGGTCGGTCCTGGCGAACGGTGCGCTGTGGGCCTGGCCCGCGTTGTTGATCAGCACCGTGATCGGACCGCGTTCGCTGGCGGCCTGGGCAAAGGCACCGGCCACCTCGTCGGCATCGGTGATGTCGGCCGCCGCCGCACCCAGCGCCGCGCCATCCACGGCCAGCGGCTCAAGCGCCTGCATGGCGGCGTCCAGCACCGTGCAGTCGCGGCCCACCAGCGTCACGCTCGCGCCCTCTTCCAGCAGCCGGCGGGCAATCGCCGCGCCAATGCCGCGTCCGCCGCCGGTAACCAGCGCATGGTGGCCCTGCAACGCCATCGCCATGATCACTTCCCCGGTTGCTGCGCGTACGAAGCCGCCCGCGCCAGGTTGGTTTCGAGCTGCCGCTTGCCGGCCACGTATTGCCTGGGCCAGGTGACGTCGCGGAAGCCCAGCCGCGCGGCTTCGTGCAGCGTCCAGGCCGGATCGGCCAGGTGCGGGCGGGCAATCGCGCACAGGTCGGCGCGGCCCGCCGCCACGATGCTGTCCACGTGGTCGGCCTCGAAGATGGCGCCGACGGCAATCGTCGGGATGCCGGCTTCGTTGCGGATGCGGTCGGCGAACGGCGTCTGGTACATCCGGCCATAGACTGGCGCCTGGTCGGGGCTGACCTGGCCGGACGAACAATCGATCATGTCGGCGCCGGCCGCCTTGAAGGCGCGCGCGATTTCCACGGCATCGTCGGCCGTGATACCGCCTTCGACCCAGTCGTGCGCAGAGATCCGCACCGACATCGGCTTGTCCTGCGGCCAGACAGCGCGCACCGCGGCAAAGACCTCCAGCGGAAAGCGCAGCCGGTTGGCCAGCGAGCCGCCGAAGTCATCGGTACGTACATTGGTCAGCGGCGAGATGAAGCTCGACAGCAGATAACCGTGCGCGCAGTGCAGTTCCAGCCAGTCGAAGCCGGCCTCCGCCGCGCGGCGGGCATTGGCCACGAAGTCGTCGCGCACGCGATCCATGTCGGCGCGGGTCATCTCGCGCGGCACCTGCGACACGCCCGGCAGGTAGGGCAGCGCCGATGCCGATTCCAGCGGCCAGTTGCCCTCGGCCAGCGGGTGGTCCATCTTCTCCCAGCCCAGCTGCGTCGAGCCCTTGCGGCCGGCATGACCCAGCTGCATGGCAATGCGGGCGTCGCTGTTGGCGTGTACGAAATCGACGATGCCCTTCCAGGCATCGCGCTGGGCGTCGTTCCACAGCCCTGGGCAGCCCGGTGTGATACGCGCATCGGGCGACACGCAGGTCATCTCGGCCACCACCATGCCGGCGCCGCCCATGGCGCGCGCGCCCAGATGCACCAGATGAAAGTCGCCCGGCACGCCGTCCACCGACGAATACATCGCCATCGGGCTCACCACCACGCGGTTCTTCAGCGTGACGCCGCGCACCGTGAACGGCGTGAACATCGGCGGCAGGCTCGCGTCGCCGGCGGCGGCGCGCAGCTTCAGCGTTTCCTGTGGCACGCCGGCCTGGGCGGCCAGCCATTGCTCGAACCCAGCGACGTAGCCGGCATCGCGCACGCGCAGGTTCTCGTGCGAAATCCGCTGCGAACGCGTCAGCAGCGAATAGGCGAACTGCTCGGGCGCCATGCCCGCGTAGCGTTCGACATTCTCGAACCATTCGGTGGAATTGCGCGCGGCGTTCTGGATCTTCAGCACCTCCACGCTGCGCGTGGCCTCGTAGCGCGTCAGCGCCTCGGGCACCCCATCCACGCCGGCGGCGCGCTGCGCGCCGATCTCGTTGGCCAGGTCAATCGCGTCTTCCAGCGCCAGCTTGGTGCCTGAGCCGATCGAAAAATGCGCGGTGTGCGCGGCATCGCCCATCAGCACCACCGGCACGCGGCGGCCGTCGGCCAGCGTGTTCCAGTGCACCCAGCGGTGGCAGATCACGCGCGGGAAGCGGATCCAGTTGGCCGAGCCGCGCAGGTGCGTGGCATTGCTGATGAGCCGGTGGCCGTCCAGATGGCGGGCGAAGAGCCGTTCGCAGAATGCCACGCCCTCTTCCTGGCTCATCTGTTCGATGCCGGCGGCGCGCCACACGGGCTCCGGGGCTTCGACGATGAACGTCGACGTATCGTCATCGAAGCGGTAGGCATGGGCCTGGAACCAGCCATGCTCGGTCTTCTCGAACGCAAACGTGAACGCGTCGAACAGCTTGTGGGTGCCCAGCCAGACAAAGCGGCACTGGCGCGTGTCGATATCGGGCGCGAAGGTCTCGGCGTAGCGGGTGCGGATGCGGCTGTTGATGCCATCGGACGCAATCACCAGGTCGGCGTTGTACTGCCGGGCCAGCGCCTGGTCGTCAGTGGCGTCGGTCTCGAACACCAGCTTCACGCCCAGCGCCTCGCAGCGGGCCTGCAGGATGTTGAGCAGGCGTTTGCGGCCGATGCCGATGAACCCGTGCCCGCCCGAGCGGATCGTGCGCCCGCCGATATGGATGTCGATATCGTCCCAGTGATTGAACGCCGCGTTGATTTCGGCCGCGCTGACCGGATCGGCCTGCTTCAGGTTTTCGAGCGTGGCGTCGGAAAACACCACGCCCCAGCCGAACGTGTCGTACGGCCGGTTGCGCTCGACCACCACCACCTCGTTGGCCGGGTCCTGCAGCTTCATCAGCAGCCCGAAGTACAGCCCAGCCGGGCCGCCACCAATACAGAGCACTCGCATCTGTCAGTCTCCTGCACGCCGCCGGCATCGGGGCCCATGGCGCTCTACATCAGGGTTAAATATTTTATGCTTAAAATATTAGGGCGCCTGACGATGGCTGGCAAGCAGAATTTCAGGATGCATCGGAGGACGGACAAGGCCCCTCTTCTGCGCTCGCAGAAGGGTAGCCTTCGTCACATCCCTCAGCCCAGGGCGTCTTTTACCTGATCGAGCGCCGTCGGGTCCTCGATCGTTGTCAGGTCGCCCGGATCGCGCCCTTCCGCGACGGCCTGGATGGCCCGGCGCAGCAACTTGCCCGAGCGGGTCTTCGGCAGCGCATTGACAAAGAACACGCGCGCCGGTCGCGCCACCGCGCCCAGTTGCTGCTCGACGGTCTTCATCAGTTCGCCTTCAAAGATCAGGCGGTCGTCATCGGTGCCGGTGCGGCTGGCATCGCGGGCGATACAGAAGCCCAGCGCCACCTGCCCTTTCAGCGCGTCCTGCACACCCACCACGGCCACCTCGGCCACGCCCGGGTGGGAAGACAGGCTTTCCTCGATTTCGCGCGTGCCCAGCCGATGCCCGGCCACGTTGATCACATCGTCGGTGCGCCCGAGGATGAAGATGTAGCCATCGTCATCGCGCACGCCCCAGTCGAATGTCGAATAGCACTGCCGGTTCGGCACCGCCGACCAGTAGGTGCGTACAAAGCGGTCGTCGTCGCCCCAGACCGTGGTCATGCAGCCGGGCGGCAGCGGATAGTCGATGGCCACCACGCCCTTCTGGTTTGGCAGACATTCCTCGCCGGTGCTCTCGTCGACGATACGCAGGTCATAGCCATAGGCCGGCACGCCGGGAGAGCCCAGCTTGGCCGGCAACGCCTCGACGCCGCGCTGGATCGCGATGATCGGCCAGCCCGATTCGGTCTGCCAGTAGTTATCGACCACCGGCTTGCCGATGCCGTCCTGGATCCAGCGCGCCGTGGGCTCGTCCAGCGGCTCGCCCGCCAGGAACAGCAGCCGCAGGGTGGACAGGTCGTACTGGCGCAGCAGCGCCGGGTCCTGCTTCTTGAGCACCCGGATGGCAGTTGGCGCGCTGAACATGATGTTCACACCATGCCGCTCGACGATCTTCCAGAGAATGCCGCCGTCGGGACGGATCGGCGTGCCTTCGTACATCACCGTCGTCATGCCGGCCAGCAGCGGCGCATAGACGATATAGCTGTGCCCCACCACCCAGCCCACGTCGGAAGCCGTGAACATCGTGTCGCCAGGCTTGCCGCAGAAGATGGATTCCATCGACGTGGCCAGCGCCACCGCATAGCCGCCGGTATCGCGCTGCACGCCCTTGGGCTTGCCCGTGGTGCCCGAGGTGTACAGCACATACGATGGCTCGCTCGATTCCAGCCATACGCACGGCACCTGCCGGCCCGCCATCCTGTCGCGCCACGCGGCGTAGTCCTCGTCACGGCCGGCCGTGCGCGGCATGTCGGCCAGCTTGCGGTCCACCAGCAGCACCTTGTCCGGATGATGGCCGGCCAGCCGGATCGCCTCGTCCAGCAGCGGCTTGTACGGCACCACCTTGCCGGCACGCGACCCCGCATCGGCACTGACGATCACCTTGGGCTTCGCATCGTCGATACGCGCGGCCAGGCTGACCGAGGCAAACCCGCCGAACACCACCGAATGGACGGCCCCGATGCGGGCACAGGCCAGCATCGCGAACATCGCTTCGGGGATCATCGGCATGTAGACCAGCACCCGGTCTCCGCGCTGCACGCCCAGCGCCTGCAGCGTGGCGGCCATCCGGCTCACCTCGTCGTGCAGCTGGCGATAGGTGTAGACGCGCTCGGAATCGGTCTCGGTGGACACATAGACCAGCGCGCGCTGGTCGGCCCGCTCGGCCAGGTGGCGATCGATGGCGTTGTGGCAGAGATTGGTCCGCCCGCCAACGAACCAGCGCGCGAATGGCGGATGGCTGTCGTCGAGCACGCGCTCGAACGGGGTTTCCCAATCGATGCGCGCGGCCTGTTCGGCCCAGAATCCGGCCTTGTCGGACAGGGAACGCGCGTGCAGGGCACGGCTTGCCGTCATGATGTCTCCTCCGCTTGTCGTTTGTCGTAATGCGGTGCGGATGGCCCGGCCGGGCCCGCGTGGGATGGGCTATCGCGCGGGGCCTGTCCGCAGCATCGCGCAGCGACTTGCGGCGCCGTCCCCTTGGGCACGGATACCGGCCATCTTTCTTGAAGAATCTACCATGACGGCGCGGCGGCGCAGACGTTTGGCCTCACCGGGGGTGCCGATCCCCCCGCGGCCTGCGACGTAGCGCGGCGCGGGGGGACGGATCAGACAGGTCGGATATCGCCAATCAGCGAGCGTGACCCTTGGCGGACTTCGCCGACGGCGTCGGCTTGGCGGGTGCGGCCGGTGCTGGCTTGCTGGCCGACTTGCTGGCGCCCTTGTGCGGTGCGGCTTCCACCACCACGCGCTTGCGCGGCTCGGCCTTTTCAGCTTTCGCCGATCTGGAAACCGATGCCTTTTCGACCTTCTCGGTTTTTTCCGATTTCGCCGCAACGGTCCTGCCGTGCGCAGCCTTGCCACGGACCGGCGTATCGTCGCCATCGTCGCCGCGCTCGGCGCGTGCTGCTGCCGGCGAGTTCGGGCGGACCATCAGCACCAGGCTCTGGCCGGCCACCAGCTTGCTGCCCGACAGCTTGTTCCACGACTGCACCTGCCGCACGGACACCCCGTAGCGATGAGCCACCGACGACACCGTGTCCTTGCGGCCCGCCTTGACCACCACACGGCGCGCATCGGGCACATCAGGCTCTACGGCCAGCATCGCGGTGTCCACCAGCGACGCGCTGATGTCCTGATCGTGGCGATCGGTACGCGGAATCATCACCGTCGACCCCGCCTTCAGCCGCATGCCCTTGGGGATGCGGTTGATCTCGCGCAGCGTGTCGGCATCGACGTTGAGCCGCGCCGCTAGCGATTCCACGCGCTCGCGGCTGTCCACCGAAATGGCCGTCCAGGTGGACAGGCCGCCACGATAGGTATTGAGGTTGTACTGGAACCGTTCGGCGTTATCGAACGGCAGCAGGATCTGCGGGTTGGCCGCCCCAAGGATCACCGGGCGGTTGAACGAAGGATTGAGCGCCTTGAACTCGTCCAGCGGCATGTTGGCCAGCTTGGCCGCCAGCGCCACATCGATATCGCGCGACGTGGTCACCGTCACGAAGTACGGATGATCGGGAATGTCGGGCAGCTTGACCCCATACGCGGCCGGGTTGGCGATGATGTTCTTTACCGCCTGCAGCTTCGGCACGTAGTACCGCGTCTCGTTCGGCATGGTCAGGCTGGCGTAGTCCGTGGGCAGCCCGCGCGCCTGGTTGCGCGCGATGGCCCGCGACACGGCACCCTCGCCCCAGTTGTACGCGGCCAGCGCCAGATGCCAGTCGCCGAACATGTCATAGAGCCGCGACAGGTAGTCGAGCGCCGCGTCGGTGGACGCCAGCACATCGCGCCGCTCGTCGCGGAACATGTTCTGCTTGAGGTTGTACGTCTTGCCCGTGCTGGGGATGAATTGCCACATCCCGGCCGCCTTGGCCGTGGATTCCGCCTGGGGATTGAACGCGCTTTCGACGAAGGGCAGCAACGCCAGCTCCGTCGGCATGTTGCGGCGCTCGAGCTCTTCCACGATGTGGTAGAGGTAGCGGCTCGACCGGCCCACCATCCGCTCCATGTAGTCGGGCCGGGCGGCGTACCACTGCGTGCGGTCATCGACCAGCGTGCCTTCCAGGTCCGGCATCGCAAAGCCCTTGCGGATGCGGCCCCAGATATCGGACGACGGGCCGCGCAGCCAGTCCACGCTGGACTGGTCTACCTTGGCGACGTTGGAGCTGGCAAGCGAACCGGCGCGGCCGGTGCTGTTCAGCGTGTTGAGCGGGTCCTTGGGCGGACCGGATTCCAGGGCGGTCGGCGTGCCGGCCATCTCGCCGGCAGGCGGAGTGGGTGTGCTGGCGCAGGCTGCAAGCAGCGCGGCACACGCAACTACCGCCAGAAATCGACCAAATCGCATTAAGTTCTCTGAAAGTGACGCCAAAAATTTCGCCTGATCCTATGGAAAAGGCCGGTTGGCGTCAATGAGATTTTCCCGAAGATGCAATTTGGACATCTTGCGATACCTGAAATGCAGGCCGGGGCCGTCCGGGCGGGTCCGGCACACCCCTGCGCCCGCCCGCAAACGTCTGGAATGTATTATCGGAAATTGTCCTTCCATCCCCGCAGCGCGCCGAACGCCGCGGCATCGTTGCTGACGTCGCCGCCCTGTGCCTGCACGGCCCGGCGCACCGCCGGCTCTCGCGAACGCAGGAACGGATTGACCGCACGCTCATGGGCTACCGTGGTGGGCACGGTCGGGGTCTCGGCCTGACGCAGCGCATCCACCCGCGCCGACCATGCCGACAGATCGGCATTGCCCGGCTCCACGGCCTGCGCAAAGCGGACATTGCTGCGCGTGTATTCGTGGGCGCAGTACACCCGGGTATCGCCGGGCAAGGCGGCCAGCTTGTCCAGCGACGCCAGCATCTGCGCCGGTGACCCCTCGAACAGCCGCCCGCACCCGCTGGCAAACAGGGTGTCGCCGCAGAAGACGACACGGCCCGCGCCGGGCAGGTCGCCGACATAGGCCACGTGGCCGGCGGTATGGCCGGGGACATCCAGCACGCGGAAGGTTGCGGCCGGGTGGGCCAGCGTCACCGTATCGCCCTCGCGCACGGCCTGGGTGCGATGTCCGATGCGTTCGCCGGCAGGCCCGATCACCGGGATCGGGGTCCCGTCGGGGCCGGCCGGATGACGTTCCAGCAAGTCAGCCACGCCGCCCTGATGATCGCCATGGTGATGGGTGATTACAATAGCGCCCAGTGCCAGTCCGCGTTGCGCCAGAAATCGCTCCACCGGCTGGGCTTCGCCTGGATCCACCACCGCGGCACTTTCGCCGTCGTGGATGGCCCAGATATAGTTGTCCTGAAAGGCGGGGATCGGCTCCACTTTCAACATGTGTGCTCCTATGTCCAACCGACCGATTATAGATTGGGAAGAATGGCTGGCGTCGCCACCCGGGCAGTACATGCTCCGGTGGGAGTCGCAGCAGTATGACCGGACGGTAACGGACATCTTCGGCTACCACGCGGTGCAGCTGGGGCTGCCCCAGATCGACACGCTGCGCGAGAACCGCATGCCGTTCTCGGCGCTGGCGCTCGATGGCCGCGCCGGCCCCCACGGGCCGCGCGAGACGCACCCCGACGCGCGCCAGCTGCTGTGCCGATTCGACGAGTTGCCGTTCGATACGCAGAGCATCGACCTGGTCACCCTGCCCCATATCCTGGAGTTTTCCGAGGACCCGCACGAAGTGCTGCGCGAGGTATCGCGCGTGCTGATGCCCGAGGGCCGCGTGGTGGTGACCTGCTTCAACCCGATGAGCCTGTGGGGTGCGCGCCAGGGCCTGAACCGCCTGGGCGCCACGCCCTTCCTGCCCAGCGACGCGCAGACCATCGGCTTCGTGCGGATCAAGGACTGGCTCAAGCTGCTGGGCTTCGAGATCATCCGCGGCCGCTTTGGCTGCTACTGTCCGCCGTATCGCACTGACCGCTGGCTGCAGCGCGCCACCTTCATGGAAAAGGCGGGCGACCGCTGGTGGCCGATCTTCGGCTCGGTCTATATGATCTCCGCGGTCAAGCGGGTCAAGAACGTCCGCCTGGTGGGCCCGGCGTGGAAGACCGCCAAGCCCACCCTGGCGCCTGTGGCGGCCCCGGTGGCCACCCCCACGGGCACGCACGGCAAACATCAAAAGACCACGCCCGACGCCTGAGCCGGGCCATCCTCCATTTATCCATGCAAGAAGTCACGATTTATTCCGACGGCGCCTGCAAGGGCAATCCCGGCCCTGGCGGCTGGGGTGCCGTGCTGGTATCCGGCGGCCACGAGAAAGAGCTGTTCGGCGGCGAGAACCCCACCACCAACAACCGCATGGAACTGATGGCCGTGATCGAGGCGCTGCGCGCGCTCAAGCGGCCCTGCGTCATCAATATCTATACCGATTCGCAGTACGTCCAGAAGGGCATCAGCGAATGGATCACCGGCTGGAAAAAACGCGGCTGGATGACGGCCGACAAGAAGCCGGTCAAGAACGCCGACCTTTGGCAGATCCTGGACGAAGCCCGCCAGCCGCACGTGATTGAATGGCACTGGGTGCGCGGCCATGCCGGCCATCCCGGCAACGAACGGGCGGACCGCCTGGCCAATCGCGGCGTGGAATCGATCAGCGCCTGACCCCCGCAATCCGTCGCCCAGCCGTGCCGGGCGATTACAATCCTGCCCCATGCGACAGATCGTTCTCGATACCGAAACCACCGGCCTGAACCACGCCACCGGCGATCGCCTGATCGAAATTGGCTGCGTGGAACTGGTCAACCGCCGCCTGACCGGCCGCAACCTGCACTTCTATATCAACCCGGAACGCGACGTCCCCGAAGACGCCGTGGCCATCCACGGCCTGACCGCCGAATTCCTGGCCGACAAGCCGAAGTTTGCTGACGTCATGCACGAGATCCGGGAGTTCGTGCGCGACGCCGAACTGATCATCCACAACGCCGCGTTCGACATGGGCTTCCTGGAGATGGAGTTCAAGCTCCACAAACTGCCACCGTTCCGCGACCACGTGGCCAATGTGATCGACACCCTGCGCGAAGCCCGCCAGATGTTCCCCGGCAAGCGCAATTCGCTGGATGCCCTGTGCGATCGCCTGGGCGTCAGCAACGCGCACCGCACGCTGCACGGCGCGTTGCTCGATGCCGAACTGCTGGCCGAGGTCTACCTGGCCATGACGCGCGGCCAGAATTCGCTGGTCATCGACATGCTCGACGCCGGCGCCGCCCAGGGCGAAACCCGCGCTACGGCCGACCTGTCGGCCCTGACCCTGCCGGTGCTGCTGGCCACCGAGACCGAACTGTCGGCCCACCTGAGCGTGCTCAAGGAACTGGACAAGGCCAGCGGCGGCAAGACCGTCTGGAAGATCGAAGTCCCGGCCGAAGTGCCCGCCGAGGCCACCGTGCAGTAGCCCTCACCACTTTTTTAAAGAAAGTTCAAAAAAGGGCTTTACAAGATACTGGCCCATCGGCATAATCTCGTTTCTCCACTGCACGACGCTAGCAACAACGGCGACGAAGCAGCAAGGGGTGGTTAGCTCAGCGGTAGAGCACTGCCTTCACACGGCAGGGGTCACAGGTTCAATCCCTGTACCACCCACCAGATTCGTCAAAAAGCCCAGCAGCGATGCTGGGCTTTTTGTTTTGGCGCCCGGCATTGGCGCCGTCAGTTACATCACCAGCATTTCATCAATGGCGGTCCGTGCGAAGCGGATGAACGCTTCCACCTGCCGTGCATCGGCGAGGGCCGACGGCGGCCCATCCTCCAGATATCCTGCCCTCGCCGCGATCATGACTGGGCGGAATGCCTCGGGCAGCCGCTCCAGCGCCCACGTCGCGGCCACGTCCTTGGGGGCGATCTTTCCGGTGGTCGCGCTGTACCAGATGCGGGCCAGGGCCAGCACGACGTTGCGTTCGTCGTCCTTCCAATCGGCGTCGGCATTCCATTGCGCTGCGGTATCGCGCAGCGCGCGGTGGAAATCTTGCACGGGGACGGCATCGAGCAGCGTCTCGGCCGAGGGACCCACCAGTGCCACGCTGTGCTGGCGCGCCTTCGTCAGCAGGATGGCCAGGTCGTGATCAAGAACTGGCGATTCGACAATGCCGGCCTGCAAATCGGTGCGTAGCCATTCGCCGAACTGGAGTTCGCGCCTGGCCGGGTAGCGCCAGGGCACGACGTCATCGCACGCCACCACGGTGACTTCCAGCGGGCGCCATCGCCCTTCGCTGCCCGGCGGGACAGAAATCGTCAAGAGATCGCGCATCAATGCGCGCCTGGCCGATTCTTCAAGCCGCGTCCGCACGATCACCAGCAGATCGATATCGCTGCACGGCTTCAATCCGCCTTCGACGGCCGATCCGAACAGGTGGACGCCCATCAGCGTGCCGCCAAGGTGTCGCGCGATCACCGCGCATGCCAGCAAGGTCTGCTCTGTAATATCCACGGGAACGATCGTGCGTGCCATCTCGGTCATCGACAGACTCTTTCTGGTCAGATTTCACCCGGCAAGCATACGGCCATCGAACCCAAGGCGTCACGCGCGCCTCGGATAAATATTTGAGACAATGGGAATCAGTATTTGATTCGAGCGAGATCGCCCGCCTACCATAGCCTCACGCCGACTCCCGATAAAGTTATTAATGAGTCACTCATAGACGCTATCCGCCATGCGCCGCCAACGCAGGCCGGACGCCGACGGAGCGCAAGGCCGTCCAGGCACAGGCGGGAATCAGGTCCATCACTAGACAGGAGCGCCAGGAAACATGCCAATGTCGAAGACCTCGAAGAAAAAGTACCTCAAGGCCCTGAACCGGAGCCTGAAAAAGGAAGCTGGCAAGGATTTCGGGTCGAGCTTTGTGTTCTATCCGCTCGGCGCCAAGCCCAAGGACGCCACCGGCGTGACCGCCAGCGATGCGGCCAATCCGCAGCAACTGAAGGTCATGGAGGCCGTGCAGGCGCGCGTGTTCGCGGCGTTCGGCAGCGCCTCCGGGGCTGCCTGATCCCCAGCCGGAGGTTTGTCGTCCTTGCTTCCCCGTTACAGTGACCGCTGTGGCAGATGTTCGATGCTGACGGCGTGCTACACGGACACGCCGCGATCATTCCGCGGACACGGGATTTGTGAGCGCGGCGACGGCACCTTCGCTTCGGCCATCGCCAGTTCCTCAAGCACTTGCCTGAGTCGATACTCAAGACTGGATCGCGTGATCCCGTCCGGCAGCGTCGTGATCATCCTCATGAGAAAATTCCGGTCCGCATGCAGCCGGTCGATCTGGTATTCAGACATTGGCCAGTCCTTCGTTGCACAGTTCGATGTTGAGGGATCCGGCATGCTGTGCCAGCCGACGCATGGCTGCCGCAAGACAGACACCTGCCGACTCATCCAGCGCGGGATCAAGGTCGATCTCCAGAAAGCCCTTCCACTGCAAGCTCCGACGATGTGACCAGAGGCTATACCAATACGTAGACAGGCAGATCAGATCCCGCATGGATATGGACGAATCCACCCAATACCCGTCGACCATGAAGTGCCTCTTCACGAACTGCTGATCAAGAAGATGTCCCGGTAGCTTTCCGTGAACCTCAGCGTGGTCTTCCAGGAACGTCACAACGTCGATGTCGCGCGGCGGACGCCATTCCAGCGATTCGATGTCCTCTGAAAAACTTCCGTCGATCCATTGGAAGCCGTTGCAGATGCCGGCTTCGTGCAGCGCCTTTCTGAACGCCAGCAATCCTTGCAAAAGCCTGCAGCGATGCGATGACGTGGCAAACCGCTCCACCAGGGCAACCAGTGATACGTGGTAAGGCGACCGCTCCATACTGCCCGGGTGGGGCCCGGTCACCGGCGGAAGCACCCGCGCATCATTCCACGCTGGTATCGGTACAGCATTCATGAATTGACCCCCAGTTTGTGCGGCGCCTGCCCTTCAGGCAAGAAAGGCGGGCCGCGTTATCGATGGGGGATCTTCACACGCATTGGCGTAAACTTCTGTGCCCAAATGGAACATTGCTGTTGCATTTGGGGATGGCCCACTGCGTTGCGCAGGGGTCTTGCCTTGGCGCAATTCGGTTAGCTCAAGCCACCTCAAAGAAATGCGTGCCGTCGCGATCGAGTTGTGCGATCAGGCCGAATTCCCAATCGAGGTACGCCTGCATGGCAGCCGCTGCGTTGTCGGTGCCCTCGTACGGGCGGCGATAGCGATCCGTGCGCGGCACGGCCAGACGGGTTTCGCCCTGCTCGGCTGGCAGGCCCGCGTCGAACCACGCCGCGTTGCCGCCTTCCAGCACAAACACCTCCGACGTGGTCAGCGCCTGCAGGTCCACGGCCGCAAACCGCGCCAGCAGGCTTGACCCGCAGGTCAGCACATAGCGACGGGCCGGCGGGATAGCGCGCAGCGCCTGGGCCAGCTGCGCCCGGATCGCGAACCACGCACCGGGGATATGACGCTTGACGTAGTTGGCGCTGGCCGTCACGTCAATGACGGCCACGTCGCCGGTTTCCAGCCAGCTGGACAGCGTTGCCGGCGTGATCGTGGGCACTTCCGGTGCTGCGGGACGATTCGCCGCCGGGGTGCCGCGCTCGCTGCGCAGGGCATCGCCGACCGGCTCCACCACATAGACCTCCCACCCCATCTGGGCCAGCCACGACGCGCTCATGTTGGCGCGCACATCGTCATCGTCCGCCAGCACGATGCGCGCGCCACGCACCGGTGCGTTGTGATCGGTTTCCTGCACCAGCTGGCCGCCCGGCGCATTGGCGAAGCCTGGCGGATGGCCGTCGGCGTATTCCTCGGGCGTGCGCACGTCGAAGCGGTACACGGTGCGGCCCGGGGTCTCCAGCGATGCCAGCGCATCATGCGCGATGCGCTTGACGCCCGCCCTGTCCGCAATGGCGCGGGCGCCTGCGCGGGCCTGTTCCAGGTTGGCCGCGCCCACCTGCGCCGGTGCGCGCCGGCTGGCCCCGTGCGACAACGTCTGCCCGGCCAGGGTCCAGCCGATCGTTCCATTGCGCAGCGCGGCCACAGGGTTCGGAATGCCGGCATTGATCAGCGACTGCGTGCCGATGATGCTGCGGGTCCGGCCCGCGCAGTTGACGACGACTTGCGTGGCGGGGTCGGGCGCCAGTTCGCGCACACGTAGCACCAGTTCCGCGCCGGGCACGCTGGTCGACGTGGGAATGTTCATGGTCTGGTACTCGTCGAAGCGGCGCGCGTCGACGATCACCACATCGGCCTTGCGGTCGATCAGCGCCTGCACCTCCGTGGCGCTCAGCGAAGGCGTGTGCCGTTTCGCCTCGACCAGTTCGCCAAACGACTTGCTCGGCACGTTGACGTCGCGGAACACTTCGCCGCCACCGGCGATCCATGCTTCCAGGCCGCCGTCGAGCAGCGACACATCGGTATAGCCAAGCCTGCGCAGCACGCTTGCGGCACGCGGCGCCAGGTCTTCGCCATCATGCTGGCCGTAGATCACGATACGGGTATCGCGCCGCGGGATGCGCGTCCAGGCTTCGAGTTCGAGCTTCGACAGCGGGAAGTTGGCCGCCCATAGCGGATGCTGCTGCGCGAACGGGTCTTCCTCGCGCACATCCACCAGCGCAATCTCGGCGCGGTCCAGCAACGCCTGGCGCACTGCCTGGCTGGTCGTGACGGGAAACGGATGGCTGGCTGCGGTCATGGTGCGACGGATTCCTTCGAGCGGTCCCAGGGATTGGGCAAGGTGGTATTGGAGTAGCCGGAGATAAAGGTCTTGCTGCCGCCGGCTTCCGGATAGACATGGCGCCTTACCGCGCCGATATTGGCGCCGTAGACGTGGATGCTGATCGATACACGGTCGTCGAAGGCATTGTGAACGCGGTGGATATCGCCAACCGTGGGCGACACCGCCTCCACCTGGCCCGGCTCCAGCCGCACGGCCTCGCCTTCCGGCCGGGGCACGCCGTCACCGTGTATCGCGTAGGGCTGCGCATACTCGGCGCCGCGCAGCATGCCGATCAGGCCCCACACCGTATGGTCGTGGATCGGCGTGCGCTGACCCGGCCCCCAGACGAAGCTGACGATCGAGAACCGCTCGGCGGAATCGCAGTGCAGCAGCATCTGCTGATAGAACTCGGGATGGGGCTGCGCATAGGCCTCGGGCAGCCAGTCGTCGCGCGCCACCAGCTTTGCCAGCAGCGCGCCGCCTTCGTCCAGGATGCGCGGCTCGTCCGGCTGCTGGTCCAGCAAGGCGGAAAAGGCGGTGATGAAGTCGCGCAGCGGCGCCAGCGCGTGCGCGCCGGGTAGCGTCTCGGCCATGGCTTGTCTCCAGATTCACGTGTGCCGTCGAGGCTGCGGCACATCGCACACAACCATAGCACGGCGGGCAGTCGTCTGCGCCCGGGTCAGATACCCAGCGCCGCGCGACCGGCGGCGGTCAGGATGGCGTCGTTCTGCGGCGTGTGGATGCGGCTGCAGAGCACGTCGCGATAGTGGCGTTGCAGCGGGTTGTGCCGGCTCAGGCCGTGATTGCCCGACAGTTGCAGCGCCAGTTCCACGGCACGAATCGCGTTCGATGTGACGGTGTACTTGAGCAGCCCGCTGTCGGCCGGCAGCGGCGGCGCGCCAGCATCGCAGCGCGCGGCAATGTCGTCGAGCAAGACCTGGTTCACGCGCAGCAGCGCGGCGATCTCGCCAATCGACTCCTGCACGCGCGGCAAGGTGGCCAGCGGCTTGCCCAGGCTGCCCGGCGCCCGCTCGCGCACGAACTGGCGGACCCAGTCGAAGCCGGCACGCGCCACGGCGTCGTAGAGGCTGCCCAGCAGGGTCACCATCCACGCCTGCTGGTCAGCGTTGGCGTCGATATCCGCCTGGCTGCCGCCCGCCGGCGCCCACGCCGCGGGCGGGCGGATGTCCACGGCGTTTTCCAGCGGGATCCAGACATCCTCGAACACGGTCTCGTGGCTGCCCGACGCACGCAGCCCCAGATGGTCCCAGCTTTCGATCACCCGGATGCCGGGCGTCCCGGCGTCCGGCCTGGGCACCAGAAAGATGCCGACGCGCGGCTCGGGCTCGTGCGTACGCGCCCATACGGCCAGCCAGCGCAGGGCCGGGATGCCGGTGGTGTACAGCTTGTGGCCGCGCACCCGCCAGCGGTCGCCCACGCGTGTGGCCACCGTGCCAGGCAGGCCGCCGCGTGCCGGCGACCCAAGCTCCGGCTCCACGCGCAGCGAGTTGATCAGGCCGCCCTGCTCCACGGCACTGCGGAATACCTGCTGGCGCACCGCGTCGGGCCAGCGCGAATCGGCGCGACCGATAGCGCGATGCTGCAGGTAGGTCATCGTCAGCACCAGCGCCGTGGCCGCGTCGCCGCCTGCTACAGCCGCGATGATGCGCCGCGCCTGGGCCAGTCCCGCGCCAGCACCGCCGTGCGCGGCCGGCACTACCTGTGCGATCAGGCCGTAGCCGTGCAGCTGCGCGAAATTGTCGTGCGGGAACGTGCCATCGGCGTCGTGGGCGGCAGCGGTGGTGGCGAAGCGCGCGGCCAGTTCGGCCAGCACGTCGTCCAGCCGTGCCGCCGGGGTCGGCAGGCGATGCAGGGATGACGAAGACATGCGGTTTCCTTCGGGCGTCGGGGGGAACAGGATCAGGCGCCACATAGCGTACCGCCGCATGCCCGGCCTTGATAACGACGCATATCGCATATCGACCGGCGGTTTTTGCTGCATATGGAGCGGCGTTTTTATTCGTTGGGTCTGCCGCCGCGCCGGCGTACGTTCTCGTCCATACCCGTTACCCCATCCAGGCAAACCAGGAGCATCACGCATGAGCGTCAACTTCATCGGCATGATCCAGAGCCAGAAGCAATCGGAAATCCACCCGCCCACCGGCCCCGTGATCGACCGCGACTATGTGCGCGCCTTCGCACAGGCCCACGAGCAGGCCGGCTTCGACCGCATCCTGGTGCCGCACCACTCCACCGGCCCGTCCGCCACGCTGACCATCTCGTACGCGGCCGCCGTCACCGAGCGCATCCACTTCATGCTGGCCCACCGGCCGGGCTTCACTTCGCCCACGCTGGCCGCGCGCCAGATCGCCACGCTGGACCAGTTCAGCGGCGGCCGGCTCGGCGTGCACTTCATCTCAGGCGGGTCGGACGACGAACAGAAGCGCGATGGCGACTACCTCGACCACGACCAGCGTTACGCCCGCACGGACGAATATCTGGGCATCCTGCGGCGTATCTGGACGGAGTCGCAGCCGTTCGACCACGACGGCACGTTCTACCGCTTCGCGCGCGGCTTCTCCGAAGTCAAGCCGGCGCAGCAGCCGCATGTGCCGATCTACTTCGGCGGCGCGTCAGAGGCGGCCATTGCCGTCGCCGGCAAGCACGCCGACGTCTATGCGCTGTGGGGCGAATCGCTCGACCAGGTGCGCGAACTGACCACGCGCGTGCGTGCCGAAGCGGCCAGACACGGCCGCGAGATCAACTTCTCGGTGTCGTTCCGGCCGGTGCTGGCCGATACCGAGGAAAAAGCCTGGCAGCGCGCCGACGACATCCTCGAACGCACCCGCGCGTTGCGCGTGCAGGCCGGCTACAGCCGGGGCGGGCCGCAACAGAGCGAAGGCGCGCGCCGGCTGCTGGCGGCGGCCGAACAAGGCGATCGCGTTGACCAGCGTCTGTGGACGGCCATCGCACGCGAAACGGGCGGCCGTTCGAATTCCACCGGGCTGGTCGGCACGCCGGAACAGGTGGCCGATGCCCTGCTGGCCTACTACGACCTGGGCGTGACCACGTTCCTGATCCGCGGCTTCGATCCGCTCGAAGACGCCGTCGACTACGGCCGCGAGCTGATTCCGCGCGTGCGCGAGCTGGTAGCACAGCGCGACGCCGAACAGCGCCGCCGCGCCGCCTGAACCACCCACACCAACAACAACGGGGAGCGGGAAACATGAGCCAGAACACCTTCCAGCCAGATGCACGCCGCCGCAGCGTCCTGCGGCTCGCCGGCACCGCAGCCATCGCCGCGCCGGCCCTGATCCTGGGCCGCCAGGCGTGGTCCGCACCGCGCAAGCTGACGTTTGCGTGGAACCAGAATTCGTTTTGCCTGACACCGATCGTGGTGGCCCAGGAAAAGGGCTTCTTCGAGAAGAACGGGCTGCAGGTGGACCTGATCAACTACAGCGGGTCCACCGACCAGCTGCTGGAATCGATCGCCACCGGCAAGGCCGACGCCGCCGTGGGCATGATCCACCGCTGGCTCAAGCCGCTTGAAGCCGGCTTCGACGTCAAGATCATCGGCAGCTCGCATGGCGGCTGCGTGCGGCTGGTAGGCGCCAAGGCCGCCAGCGTGACGAACCTGCAGGCGCTCAAGGGCAAGACCGTGGGCGTCAGCGACCTGGCCGCGCCGGGCAAGCACTTCTTCACGATCCTGCTGGCCAAGAACGGCATCGACCCGGACCGTGACATCACCTGGCGCCAGTACCCGGCCGACCTGCTTGGCGTGGCCGTGGACAAGGGCGAGATCCAGGCGATTGCCGACGGCGATCCCAACCTCTACCTGCTCGAAAAGCGCACCAACGGCGCCTATGTGGAACTGGCCACCAACCTGACCGGCGAGTATGCGCGCAAGGTCTGCTGCGTGATCGGCGCCCGTGGCGAACTGGTCCGCAACGACCGGCCGGCCGCGTCCGCGCTGGCCCGGTCGATCGTGCAGGCCACCGACTACGTCAACGAGAACCCCAACGAGGCGGCCAAGGTCTTTGCCAAATACTCGCCCAAGATCAGCACCGACGACCTGCGCAAGCTCTATGCGTCCCTGACCTACACCCATCACCCGACCGGCGTGGATCTGCAGGAGGAAATCGCGTTCTATGCCGGCGATTTCCAGCGCATAGGCGTGCTCAAGAAATCGACCGACACGAAGAAGCTGGCGCAGCACGTCTACGCCAACGTCCTCGGCTAACCCGGGAGCGCCCACATGGCTACGCCGCAACAAACGCTTGACGCCCCGCTGTCGCTGGACGGATCGGCCAAACCGGCCACATCGGCCAAATCGACCGGCACGCCGGCCGGCGTCTGGCCCACCGGCATCGTCGCCGCGCTGGCATGGGGCGCCTTCGGCGCGCTCACCTGGCGCTGGCCGAACAAGGTGGCCGGCTTTTCGGACTGGGCCTATACCGACGAACTCGGCATCGCGGTACTCGTGGCGGCCGCCGCGCTGCTGGCGGTGGCCGTCGGGGGCGGCTACGCAGGTCCGCTGCGCCGCCTGCGCCAGGCGATACGCCATGCCGGCCCGTGGCTGGTGGCCCTGCCGCTGGTCCTGGCGGGCTGGGAAATCCTGACCGCGAAGACGGCGCTGCTGCCCACGCCCTTCTTTGCGCCACCCCAGGCGCTGATCGAGGTCTACATCGACGACTGGCGCCGGCTGGGCGACAGCGCGCTGAACACGCTGAAGCTGCTGGGCTTCGGCGTGGCCTACGGCGGTGTGGTGGGCTTCCTGATCGGCGTGTCGATCGGATGGTCGCGCCGCATCGGCTACTGGGTGCATCCGGTGCTGCGTGTGCTGGGGCCGTTGCCCTCCACCGCGCTGCTGCCGCTGACGTTCTATTTCTTCCCGTCGAGCTATTCGGCGGCCGTCTTCCTGATCGCGCTGGCCACGGCCTTTCCGGTGGCGGTGCTGACCTGGTCCGGCGTGGCCAGCGTCAACAAGAGCTACTACGACGTGGCCCGCACGATGGGCGCGTCAGAGGCGTTCCTGGTGCTGCGCGTGGCCATCCCGGCGGCGCTGCCCCAGGTCTTCGTGGGGCTGTTCATGGGGCTCGGCGCGTCGTTCTCGGTGCTGGTCACGGCCGAGATGATGGGCGTGAAGTCGGGGCTGGGCTGGTATCTGACCTGGGCGCAGGGCTGGGCCTCGTACGTGAACATGTACGCGGCGCTGATCGTCATGGCCCTGCTGTTCTCGGGCGTCATCACATTGCTGTTTGCCGTGCGCGACCGCGCGCTGTCGTGGCAGAAAGGAACCGTCAAATGGTAGTGGCCGCATCCGACGCCTCGCGTGGCGCCCGCATCGATATCCGCGCCGTCAGCCATGCCTTTGGCGATGGCGACACGCAGCTGCCGGTGCTCGACAGCGTCAACCTGAAGGTGGCGCCCGGCGAGTTCGTCGCGCTGCTCGGCCCCAGCGGCTGCGGCAAGTCCACGCTGCTGCGGCTGGTGGCGGGCCTGGACAGTCCGTCGCAGGGGCAGATCCTGCAGGACGATACGCCGATCGACCGCCCCGACCCCTCGCGCATCGTCGTCTTCCAGGACCCCACGCTCTACCCTTGGCGCCGCGTGCGCGACAATGTGGCGCTGGGCCTGCAGGCGCGCGGCCTGCTGCGCCGCGAAGGCCATCGCGTCGATGCGGCCCTCAAGCGCGTGGGGCTCGAAGCCTTCGCCCGCGCGTTTCCGCATCAGTTGTCGGGCGGCATGGCCCAGCGCGTGGCACTGGCCCGCGCGCTGGTCAACGACCCCCGGCTGCTTGTCCTCGACGAACCGCTTGGCAAGCTCGATTCGCTGACGCGCCTGGCGATGCAGAGCGACCTGGTCGAACTGTGGCAACGCGCGGGCTTTTCCGCCCTGCTCGTCACGCACGATGTGGAAGAGGCGCTGTTCCTGGCGCAACGCGTGATCGTGTTCAGCCAGCGGCCGGCGCGCATCACGGCCGAGATCCACGTCGACCTGCCCTATCCCCGCCATCGCGGCGATCCGCGGCTGACCGAGCTTCGGCACGAAGCCCTGCGCCATCTGGGTCTCGATGCCAGCTGGTAAGTCCGCCGTCCGGGGCGCCACGTGAGCGCCCCGCCACCGCCGGCGTGGCTCGATGCGCTGCTGCGCGTGGTGCAGGAAGTCCAGCTCGCGCTGTGGCAACTCTGGCACGCGCTGGGCTGGTCTGGCAATCTGCACGGCCAGCCTGCGTGGCCGTGGTCGCACCGCATTGCCGGGGAAACCCTGCTGATCGACCTGGGGCTGGCGCGCCAGCTTGGCCTGTCGGTGCTGGCCATCGTGCTGGCGCTGACCTGCCTGGTCGTGGCGCTGGGCTGGCGCCGGCGGCGCATGGTGTGGCTGGGCATCGGCGCGCTGGCGCTGGTGGCGGCGCCCTGGCCTTCGCCGGTGCTGCTCGTCACGCCTGCGGCCCCGACCAGCTTTCACCAGAGCCCGACCCGATTCGCCGTGGATGCCATCGCCACTGGCGCGCAGGTCTACGCGCAGCATTGCGTGGCGTGCCACGGCACCGATGGCCGGGGCGAAGGTCCGCAGGCGGCCACGCTGTCACGCTGGCCGCCGACCTTCCTGAGTCCGCTGCTGGGCCGGCGCGCCGAAGGCGAACTGTTCTGGCACATCGTGGCCGGCATGCGCGACGGCGATGGGCACACGACGATGCCGGCCTTCGGCGACCAGCTTGACGATGCCCAGGCATGGGCGGTGATCGATTACCTGAAGACGCTGGCCGCCGGCACCGGCGGCGCTACGCAAGGCAGTTGGCCGGTGCCGCTGCGACTGCCCGATGTGACGGTGCGCTGCGGCGCGGCGCCGCCACGTGCGCTGGACGACTGGCGCGGACGCCAGCGCGTGCGTGTCGTGGCGTTCGACGGCGCGCCTGCCACGTTACCGTTCGACGATCCACGCTTTCTCACGTTGCTGGTCACGCCCGATGGCCTTCCGCCAGCCACGATTCCGGATTTCCGCGCCGGTTGCGTGGCCGCGTCCGCGCAGGCCTGGCCCGTGTTCGCGCGGATCGCGGGGGTCGATCCAGCACGGTTGCCCGGCACCACATGGCTGGCCGATCGCGACGGCTGGCTGCGCGCGCAGGCTGCCCCCGGGGGCAATGGCTGGAGCGACGCCAGCCTCGTTTGCACGGCGGGACAGCCGGCGCAGGGCGCGCCGGGCGGCCGGGGTGCCGGCCAGCGCCCGCCGCCCGATGGCCTGACCGCGCTGCTGCTGCGCATCGACGCGGAGCCGGTGCGCCTTGTGCAAGGGGGATTCATTCACTGAAGCCCTCGCCATGGGGGCATTTGCGTTGCGTCAACTCGCCGCCAGGACGAGAAAAATCCGCACCCACAATTAGAAATGTCCTAACGACGTCGAGCGGCACGGCAAGTAGCGTTGAGAGCTCTCCCCAACGCCAAGCCTTGAAGACGATGTCGCTGGAACTGACACCCGCCAATGCCGAGACCGGCGCCGAAACCGACGCTGCCGCGCTGAAGACCTGGACGGGCCGCTATGCCGTGTCGGCCGGCCTGTTCGAAGTCAGGCCTCGCTATCTGCCGCGCGACGCACGCCCCATCCTCGACGATGACCTCGACTGCATCATCGGCTACCACCGCCGTTTTGGGCTGCGCAGCCATCTCTACGATCTCAATGGCGACATGTTTTCGGTAGCGGAAGACCTGTCGAACCTGCCGCCGCCCGAAAAGCGCGACCCGCTGATGGTGGTGGGCGGGCTCTGGCGCGCAAACGTGCGCGGCGTGACCGCCGTGGGCCTGACCGGCACCGGCGCCACACTGGCCACAGCCACGCTGGCCCAGTTGCGCACCCGCTTTGCCCGCCTGGCGCAGTCATCGCTGCTTTACCGGGGCGCGGCCCTGGCGCGCATGGACGATCCGCAGCGATTCGTGCCGGTGCATATCCTGCGGCTGGCAATGCGTCACGGCGAATCCGTGACCCCGCCGCCAGGACTGACCCGGGCGTCGCGTTACCTGGCCTCCATGCTGATCCGCCGGCAGCCATTCATGCTCGACGTGGTGACCGCCAACGGCAATACGACGATCGTGGACTTCGAGTACTGGCGTTACGCCGATGCGCTGCCGGCCGCGTGAACCGGCACGCCCGCAGGTGCCGGGCTTGCATGCGTGACGTGATCGATGGCGCGCAGCACCTCGTCCACCGAGGGTGGGGCGCCGTTATCGCCAACCGACACCGACTGTCCAGGCTTGTTCACGCCAAAATGCGGACGCGACGTCGCGGTGAACAGCATGACGGTCGGCTTGCCCAGCGCATCGGCCAGATGCACGAAGCCGGTGTCCATGCCGACGACCAGAGCGGCGGCATCGACGCGCTGCGCGCACTCGGTGATCGACATGCGCGGCAGCACCTCGGCGCCGGGGATGGCTGCGGCCAGCGCCTGGGCTTCCTGCTGCTCCTTCTGCGAGCCCCATGGCAGCTGCACGCGGTAGCCGCGCCGCGCCAGCTGGTGCCCGATCTCGATCCAATTGGCCTGCGGCCACTTCTTGATGTCGAGCGACGTCGCGTGGAACAACAGCGCGCGTGGCACGCCATCGGCGTTCAGCGGCGTGGCCGGTGCCGGCACCCGAAGTTCGGCTGTTTCGTGCGGCTCGATGTCGTACCCCAGCGCGTTGGCCACCACCATGCGCATCTTCTGGCGGCAGTTGGCATCGCCGTGCGGACCAAAAATCTCGGTGTAGGCGAACACGGCCTTTGCTTCGCCGAGAAACTCCGCGGCATAGCCGAGGCGCCGCCTGGTCCGTGCCAGCCTGGCGGCGATGGCACTCTTGTAAACGCCGTGGACGTCGATGGCCACGTCATAGCGTTCGCGGCGCAGCGACATCAGTGCGCCGATGATGCCGCGCAGGTCGCGCCATTTGCGGCCATTCTTCTTGAACTGGCGCAGAGGCGGCGCGATGACACGGTCGATGCCGACCGCCCAACTGGGAATATCCGCGCACGACGCGTCGGCAATCCAGTCGATTTTGGCGTCCGGATAGGCACGGCGCAGGTCGTACAACAGCGGCAGGGTATGCACCATGTCGCCAAGCGAGGTGATCTTGATAAGCAGGATGCGCTTCATGCGGGGGCGGCTTGTTTGAGCGAACGCGGCCGGATCTGCCGCGTTGGAAAGGCGCTAGTATGCCCCAGACCGCCAGCACCAGCGCGTGACGCAAATGTAATGAATTGCACACATCACAAATTCGCCAGCCGCCACCAGCCAGCCGCATGGCGGTCGATCGACGTCAGTGCGCCAACGCCGAAGCATCCGCCACGATCGTGGCAAACCTGTCGTTCAGCGCGGCCAGTGTCACGCGGTGCAGTTCGGCGGCGCGCAATGGGTCGCCACCAAGCGGATCGGGCAGATCGCGCGTGGCACAGCCCGCTGCGACCAGCGTGACGCGATAGCCATGATCCAGCGCCGACCGCACGGTCGCGCTGATGCACATATGGGTCTGAAAGCCCGCCACGATCAGTTCCTTGCGGCCGAGCGCGCCAAGCAGCGCGGCCAGATCGGTGCCCGCAAAGCTGTTTGGCAGGTTCTTGATGACCGTCTGCTCGCCTTCGGCGGGGGTAAGGCCCTCGATGATGGCCGCGAACGGGCCGGTCGGGTCGAACGCACCGCCAGGCTTGCCGTGGTGAACCACGTGAATGACCGGCGTGCCGTGCTGGCGCGCCTGCGATAGCAGCGCGGCGCACTCGGCCACGGCTGCCGGCATGCCGGTCAGCGGCAGCTTCCCATCGACGTATTCGCGCTGGTGATCGACCAGCACCAGCACGGCGTCCGACCACGCGGACGGCTGGCGGCTGGCACCGGCGGCATCGAGCAGGGTGAAGGGCTTGGCGGCAGGCGTTGCGGTCATGACGGTCTCCGTACAGTGAAAAGTGGCTATGCAGGCATCGTAGAGGCCGGTAAGCTGTACGCCAATTAGCCACGAGATCACACATACTGTGCAAAAAAGCACAATCACCTGGGATGACCTGCTGACCCTGTCCACGCTGATGCGGGTCGGCAGCTATTCGGCGTGCGCGCGTGAACTCGATATCACGCACGCCACCGCCATCCGGCGCATCCGGCGACTCGAAACCGCGCTCGGCAAACCCGTGGCCACGCGCACGGACGGGACGTTCGTACTCACTGCCGCCGGACGCAACGCGCTGGCCGCCGCGCGCGAGATGGAGCAATCCGCCGACCGGCTGCTGCGCGAGATCGAAGGCGCAAGCGCGGGCGTGTCGGGGGTGGTGCGGGTTGCCGCGACCGCCTCGCTCGGCAGCCATTTCCTGACGCCGCGCCTGCCCGCCTTCTACGCGCGCAATCCCGACGTGGAAGTGCGGCTCGAAGTGGATAACCGCGTCACCAGCCTGGCCCGGCGTCGTGCGCATATTGCGGTACGCCTGGCTCGGCCGCAGGAAGACTCGCTGATCGCGCAGCGCGCCGGCACGATCCAGTTCGGGCTCTATGCGCCGGCCGTCATGTCCGCCGCCGCGGCGGAGTCGCGCGACACACCGCTGTGCGGACTGCTCGACGAAGGCTTCTCACTGCCCGAAGTCGACTGGCCACAGGAGCAGGGACGGCGCTTCTCATTCCAGTCCAACAGCTTCGCGGCTGTGCGCGAAGGCGTGCGCGCAGGCCTCGGCGTGGCATTGCTGCCCCACTACCTGGCTGCCGGCGAGCCCGGCCTGGCGCTCGTACGCAATGTCCCGGAGGTCTCCCGCGAAATCTGGCTCGCCTATCCGCCAGAGTTCCGGGGGGCATCGCGATTCCGCCCCCTCATCGACTGGCTCGCGGAGGCACTGGCTACCTGCCCGTGAACCTGATGCGGCCATCCCGTTGTCGCGCCGCCACCCTGAAGCGGCGCATCCGCCACCCCATGTGGGAAGCCGCACGTGTTTCCATCGCTGCTATTACCGAAAAAAACAGCAGTTCTGCTACGCTCTGACCGGGTTGCCAAGGCCGCATCGTCAAGGTGCGTTCAGGGAAATGGGCAGGGTCGCTGCATTGAAGCCCAGGCAGCCGGAAAACGGGTCAGTGCGCAGAACAAAAAGAGATTCATGCGGCACTCATTGAAGTATCGAATGGCAATCGCGGCCGCGACGGTTGTTACGCTGGTATTCGTGGTGCGGGTCGGGTTTTCTCAGATCTACGCATACACGCGCCTGAAAGAAGTCGTTCAGGCCCAGCAGGACACGCTGGTCAAGCTGGTCGCCGATCAACTCGACGAAAAGCTCGAGTCGCGCGCTATCGTATTGCGGCGGCTCGCGCGCACGCTCGCGCCCATCCTCGATCGTCCCGCCGGTCAACTGCGCCAGATGGCCATCGATACGGTCGACATGCCCCAGCACTTCAATGCCACCTTCCTGGCCTCCACCGATGGCACGCTTGTCTTCAGCACCGCCGTGCCCGATGGCGTCAAGATGACCGTTGGCGATCGGGATTACTTCAAGGCCATCGTCAACGGCGCGGACTTTGCCGTCTCCGACCTGCTGCAAGGCAAGCACTCGAGCGCCCCCGGCGTCATCCTGGCCGTGCCGTTGCACGACAGCCATGGCCAGTTGCGGGGTGTGGTGGGCGGCGTGCTGAACCTGTCGGCAGAGAACTTCCTGGGCGACCTGGCGCATCACCGCGTAGGTGTCACCGGCTTCTATTGCCTGGTGTCGGCCGGGCCGAATCCGCGCTATGCGATGCACCCTGATGCGGCAAAGGTCCTGACCCCTGCGCAGGCGGTTGGCGAATCCTGCGGCGCCGAAGCCCCCGAATCGACACTGGAGTCGATCTGGCCGGAGCAGCCTGTGGTCGCCCGCTTCCTGCTGGAGTCGAATGGCTGGGAAGTCATCTCGGTCCTGCCTGCCGCCGAAGCCTACGCACCGCTGGTCGAAGTGCGCCAGCGGGCCGTCATCCTGGGCATCGTGACGTTGCTGGCGGCCGCGATTCTGATGTGGGCCGTGATCCGGCACCTGCTGGCGCCGCTGGAGCGCCTGCATCGGACCGTGCGACGTCTTTGCGAACAGCCCGCCGCCATGGCGGAACTGCCCGTGCGCCGCGACGACGAAATCGGCGAACTGGCCGGGGCGTTCTCGGAGGTCATGACCCAGCTGATCGAGCGGGAAGCCGCGCTCAAGGCCGCCAACAGCAAGGCAGCGGCCAGCGAGAAGCGCCTGGAGGCCATCGCCAACCATGTTCCGGACCTGGTGGCCTTCGTCGACGCCGGCGAGCGGTTCGTGTTCGTCAACCAGGCCTACGCACGCCATTTCGGCTTGCCCGCCAGCCAGATCACGGGCCTCTCGCTGCGCGAGCTCTGGGGCACGCCCGAGTACGTCGCCCACAAGCCGTACCTGGAGCAGGCCTGCGCGGGCGAGCCCGTCACCTACAGCCGCGAGGACGCCGAGGGCCGGGCCTGGGAAATGACTTTCCAGCCCGCCTGGAACGATACGAAGGACGCCGTCACCGGACTGCACATGTTCGCCCGTGACATCACCGGCGAACGCCAGAAGCTGCGCTCGCTGGAAGCCCAGACGCTGTCCGATCACCTGACCGGCCTGCTCAACCGCAAGGGCTTCGACCGTCGCCTGCAGGAAACCATGGCCCGCGCCGATGCGGGTGGCTACCGCACCGCGCTGCTGCTGGTAGACCTTGACGACTTCAAGGCCGTCAACGACAACTACGGGCACCCCATCGGCGACCAGTTGCTGGTTGCCTTCGCGGAACGCCTGCGCGCCTGCGTGCGGGCCGGCGACGCCGTGGCGCGGATCGGCGGCGACGAATTCGCCATCGTGCTCGACAACGTAGGCCATCCCAATACGGTCGAACGGATTGCCCAGACGGTGGTGCATGCAGCGATGCGGCCGTTCGATATCGACGGGCGCCGGCTGGTCTCCACGGCCAGCGTAGGCAGCGCGATGCATCGGCCGGACCAGGGCACGTCGGTCAGCGAACTGTTCATGCGCGCCGACATGGCGCTGTACGATGCCAAGCGGCATGGCAAGGCCTGCTATGCGTCGACGGGGGCCAGGTGGCCGGAGGACGCATCCTCGGACGTCTGAAGCCCGGCCCCGGACGTCGGCACGATGAACGGGTCCAGGTCCTCGTCGCCGTCCGACCGTCTCCCGCCCGGCATCGCGGGCACGATATCGAGCAGCCCCGCCCGCCGCATGGCACCTGCCAGCGTCGGGTCCGCGAGCATATGGATACCCAGTACCGAGCCCCACATCAGTTTCAGGGCAGTCAGCCGCTTCAGGGACTGTTCGATATCGCGCCGCTCCGGCGCCCGGCTCCAGTCAGGGTCCAGTTCCTGCACGACCGTCCGGTACAGCCCCATCGTCCGGGTGTCGAACCCGGCAATCGTGGACGGCGTGGCGGCCACCACGCGCAGGACCGCATCGTCGATCGGGTCCAGCGGATCCATGGCTTTCAGGAAAGGCTGGTGAACCTTGGCCAGGCGGAGGTCAACGGCCCGTTCGAATGCGTACCTGACGCCCGCCCCCTCGAACTGGCCGTAGAGCGCCACCCGCAACGCGGCGTCCATCAGTACTTCAGGACGACTTTCCGCCCGCTGGAACATCCGCTCGAGCAGCGCATCGTCGGCGGCAGGCGGCAGGCGGCAGTTCATATTTGCGCCGTACCCACTGCAGGAAGTCGGCGCCGAGTTCCGGAAACGCAAACTGCGACGCGCTGTACATCGTGTGCCGTCCGCCCAGCATCATCAGCAGCTTCGTGCGGTCGGAGCCCGTGAACACGGTCCGTACGCCATACAGTCCCCGGTCGTTGTTGAGCAGGTCCCGGGTGGCTTTCAGCGTGTACAGCATGCTGTCCCCACGCTCGGTTGCCAGCATCTGCTGCGCTTCGTCGATGATCAGGATGATCGGACGACGCGTCCTGGCCGACAACGCCTCCATCGAGCGGTAGACCCACAGCCCTCCGCGCTTCTCGGGTATCTCGCCGTGACCGAAGGCCAGCGACAGGCTGCCGAAACCGACCCCCTTCAGCCCCACCGCCTGCGCGAATCTGGCGGCGATGCGCTCGTTGGCATCCAGCGCCTTCTGGACCCCAGCGATTACCACGTCCGCCGGGTCCTTGTCTGTCTCGCCCCACAGATCCACCATCACCACCAGGGCGCCAAGCCTGCGGATGGCAGGCGCCACCTCCTGCCGAAGGAACGTGCTCTTGCCGATGCCACGCGATCCGATCAGCGCGATGACCTTGCTGGCCGGCCCATGCACCAGCTTCCGCGCGATATCCGCGGCAAGCCTGGGGCGTTCGAAATGATCCGACAAATCCATATCGCTCCTCGTTCATCAAGACCCGCGAGCGATTCTAGGCAGCCCAGCTCCACAGTCCACCCCTCAACCCCGACTGCAACAGCAATATTCCAATCCTTAACAGATCCACAAAAAAATGAAGCGGTGACGCAACACGCGCCACCGCTTCACACTGCAGGCTGAACACCCCGTTCAGCGAAGGATCAGCGGACTCGCCCTTCCTTCCACGCCTGCAGCAGCTTGTCGTATGCGATGGTTTCGCCCTTGGGCTTTTCGTTATCGAGCTTCTTCCACGGCGCGTGCTCCGACGACAGCCACTTCGACGGATCGCTCTTCGGATTCAGCTTCGGCGCGCACTGGGCCATGCCAGCGCGCTGCAGCCGTCCCATCACCTGGTCCATTTCCTCGGCCAGGTTGTCCATGGCGGCTTGCGGCGTCTTCTCGCCCGTTACCGCCGTGGCCACGTTCTTCCACCAGAGCTGGGCCAGCTTCGGATAGTCGGGCACGTTGTTGCCGGTCGGCGTCCAGGCCACGCGGGCCGGGCTGCGGTAGAACTCGATCAGGCCACCGTACTTGGCCGCGTTCTTGGTCAGGTACTCGTGGTGGATGTCGCTGTCGCGGATGAAGGTCAGGCCCGTCAGCGACTTCTTCAGCGACACCGTCTTGGAAGTCACGAACTGGGCGTAGAGCCACGCCGCGGCCAGGCGGTTCGGGTCGGTGTTCTTGAAGAACGTCCACGAGCCCACGTCCTGGTAGCCGTTCTGCATGCCCTGCTTCCAGTACGGGCCGTATGGCGAGGGCGCCATGCGCCACTTCGGCGATCCGTCGGCATTGACCACCGGCAGGCCCTTCTTGGTCATGTCGGCGGTGAAGGCCGTGTACCAGAAGATCTGCTGGGCCACCTGGCCCTGGGCCGGCACCGGGCCGGCCTCGGAGAACGTCATGCCCATGGCCTGCGGCGGGGCGTACTTCTTCATCCAGTCGATGTACTTGGTCAGCGCGTAGACGGCCGCCGGGCTGTTGGTGGCACCGCCGCGCGACACCGACGCGCCCACCGGCGTGCACTTGTCGTCGGCCACGCGGATGCCCCACTCGTCCACGGGCATGCCGTTGGGCAGGCCCTTGTCGGCCGAACCGGCCATCGACAGCCAGGCATCGGTAAAACGCCAGCCCAGCGACGGGTCCTTCTTGCCGTAATCCATGTGGCCGAAGACCTTCTTGCCATCCAGCTCCTTCACGTCGTTGGTGAAGAAGTTGGCGATGTCCTCGTAGGCCGACCAGTTGGTCGGCACGCCCAGGTCATAGCCGTACTTGGCCTTGAACTTGTCCTGCAGGTCCTTGCGCGCGAACCAGTCGGCGCGGAACCAGTACAGGTTGGCAAACTGCTGGTCGGGCAGCTGGTAGAGCTTGCCGTCCGGCGCCGTGGTGAACTTGGTGCCGATGAAGTCCTTGACGTCGATGCCGGGGTTGGTGAACTCCTTGCCGGCGCCGTTCATGTAGTCGGACAGCGGCAGGATGGCGCCGTACCGGTAGTGCGTGCCGATCAGGTCGGAATCCGAAATCCAGCCGTCGTAGATCGACTTGCCGGACTGCATCGACGTCTGCAGCTTCTCGACGACGTCGCCTTCCTGGATCAGGTCATGGTTGACCTTGATGCCGGTGATTTCCTCGAAGGCCTTGGCCAGCGTCTTCGATTCGTATTCGTGGGTGGTGATCGTCTCGGACACCACATTGATCTGCGTCACGCCCTTGGCCTTGAGCTTGGCGGCGGCGTCGATGAACCACTTCATTTCGGCCTGCTGCTTGTCCTTGGCCAGCGACGACGGCTGGAATTCGCTGTCGATCCACTTCTTTGCCGCGGCCTCGTCGGCCCAGGCGGCATGCCCGCATGTCAGTGCGGCCGCAAAGGCCAGGGCCGACATCCCCAACTTCACGCGCTCTTTCATTCGTTGTCTCCTCAGGTACCCTTCCCCGGTTCTGTCACAGGGTTGCGGCCCCGGGGAAGGGGACAAGATCTCGCAGCCCATGCACAGCAATACCAGTCGAAACCCCTGCGGCCATCTTCCTGGCGCCTTTACCCCCGGCGCATGACGATCACCAGCACCACGGCCGAAATGGCCGCGCTGATCCACACCGACGGCGCTTCCGCCAGCTGGAACCAGCCTTGCATCTTCTCGCCCAGGCCTACCCAGGCCAGGTTGATCCACGCCGCGCACATCAGCCCGATAAACAGGCGGTCGCCCCGGGTGGTGGCGATCGGCAGGAATCCCTTGCGCTCCACGGTGGGCGCGCGCACCTCCCAGATCGTCATGCCGATCAGCATCACCACCACCAGGGTAAAAAATACCGCCACCGGGGTCGTCCATACCATCCAGCTCAGCATCGCCGACTCCTTACACGCGGCCCATCGCGAACCCCTTCGCGATGTAGTGCCGCACGAACCAGATCACGATGGCGCCCGGCACGATGGTCAGCACGCCGGCCGCGGCCAGCACGCCCCAATCCATGCCCGACGCCGATACCGTGCGCGTCATCGTCGCCACGATCGGCTTGGCATTGACCGATGTCAGCGTGCGCGCCAGCAGCAGTTCCACCCAGCTGAACATGAAGCAGAAGAACGCGGCCACGCCCACGCCGGCCTTGATCAGCGGCAGGAAGATCGTCAGGAAGAAGCGCGGGAACGAATAGCCATCCACATAGGCGGTCTCGTCGATCTCGCGCGGCACGCCGGACATGAAGCCTTCCAGGATCCACACCGCCAGCGGCACGTTGAACACCAGGTGGGCCAGCGCCACGCCCAGGTGGGTGTCCATCAGCCCGATCGTCGTATAAAGCTGAAAAAATGGCAGCAGGAACACTGCCGGCGGGGTCATGCGGTTGGTCAGCAGCCAGAAGAACACGTGCTTGTCGCCGATGAACTGGTAGCGCGAGAACGCATAGGCCGCCGGCAGCGCCACGGAGATCGAGATCACCGTATTCAGCAGCACGTAGATCAGCGAATTGATATAGCCGGAATACCACGACGCATCGGTGAAGATCGTCACATAGTGTTCCAGCGTGACCGCCGCCGGCCACAGCGACAGCGACGACACGATCTCCTCGTTGGTCTTGAACGACATGTTCACCATCCAGTAGATCGGGACGATGGCGAACAGCAGGTACAGCGTCAGGAAGACCGGACGCCACCAGCCCGGACGCTGGCCGGGAAGCTTGCGATCAGCCATTGGGGACCTCCTCGGAGCCGGCCGTGCCGGCGCGCTGCATCCAGTTATAGAGCACGAAACAGGTCAGCAGGATGATCAGGAAGTAGACGATCGAAAACGCGGCGGCCGGGCCCAGGTCGAACTGCCCCACGGCCTTCTGCGTCAGGTACTGCGACAGGAATGTGGTGGCGTTGCCGGGCCCGCCGCCGGTCAGCACGAACGGTTCGGTGTAGATCATGAAGCTGTCCATGAAACGCAGCAGGACGGCGATCATCAGCACGCCGCGCAGCTTGGGCAGCTGGATGAAGCGGAACACCGCGAAACGCGACGCCCCGTCGATCTGCGCCGCCTGGTAGTAGGCATCGGGAATCGCGCGCAGGCCCGCGTAGCACAGCAGCGCCACCAGCGGCGTCCAGTGCCAGACGTCCATCACCAGCACCGTCACCCAGGCATCCAGCGCACTGCCGGTGTAGTTATAGTCGAATCCCATGCCCTCGAGCGCCGCCCCCAGCAGGCCGATGTCGGTCCGGCCGAAGATCTGCCAGATCGTGCCCACCACGTTCCACGGAATCAGCAGCGACAGCGCGATGATGACCAGCACGGCCGACGCCTGCCAGCCCTTGGCCGGCATGGCCAGCGCCAGCAGGATGCCGAGCGGGATCTCCACGCACAGCACCGCCAGCGAAAAGCCAAGCTGGCGCAGCAGCGCATCGTGCAGCTCGGCGTCGCGCAGCACCGTGGCGAACCACTCCGTACCCACGAACACGCGGCGTTCGGGCGAGATGATGTCCTGCACCGAGTAGTTGACGATGGTCATCAACGGCAGGATGGCCGAGAATGCCACGCAGATCACCACGGGCAGGACCAGCAGCCAGGCTTTCTGGTTGACGGGCTTCATGGGACCAGTTCCTCGTTGATGTAGAAGCAGGTGTGGCGGTTGAACACCGACAGCCACGCGGTATCGCCGGGACGCAGCGCGGCGGCCTCGGTGCCCAGGCGGGCCCGGATCGTGGCAGCTTCGCCATGATCGACCGTCGAGGTCATCAGCCAGTAGGTGCCGATGTCCTGTGCACGCGCCACCCGCACCGGCATGGCCTGCGGATCGCCCTCCGGTGCCAGTTGCAGGTACTCGGGCCGCACGCCGATCTTGAAGCTGCCGGCGGCCTGCAATGCCGACAGCGTCTGCGGCGGCAGCGCGGGCAGGTAGCGGCGCCCTGCCACTTCCACCGCACCGTCGCGCCACTGCCCCGGCAGGAAGTTCATGCCCGGCGAGCCGATGAAGTGCCCCACGAAGGTGTGCGCGGGCCGCTCGAACAGCGCGTCGGCCGATCCTACCTGCACGGCCTTGCCGCGCGACATCACCACCACCTGGTCGGCAAAGGTCAGCGCCTCGGTCTGGTCGTGCGTCACGTAGATCAGCGTCAGCCGGAATTCATGGTGGATTTCCTTGAGCTTGCGCCGCAGCTGCCATTTCAGATGCGGATCGATCACGGTCAGCGGCTCGTCGAACAGGATGGCCGACACGTCCTGACGCACCAGCCCGCGCCCCAGCGAGATCTTCTGCTTGGCATCGGCGGCCAGCCCGCTGGCGCGGCGGTCGAGCGAGGCCGACAGGTCTAGCATTTCGGCCACTTTGCCGACCCGCTCCCTGACCTGCGCGGCGGGCACCCCCCGGTTGCGCAGCGGGAAGGCGAGGTTCTCGCCGACCGTCATCGTGTCGTAGATCACCGGGAACTGGAACACCTGCGCGATGTTCCGGGCCTGCGGCGACGCGTCGGTCACGTCGTTGCCGTCGAAGCGGATGGTGCCCTGCGACGGACGCAGCAGCCCCGAGATGCAGTTCAGCAGCGTGGTCTTGCCACAGCCGGACGGACCCAGCAGCGCATAGGCGCCGCCGTCCTCGAACGTGAAGTTCAGCGGCAGCAGCGCGTAGTCTTCGTCCTTTTGCGGGTTGGCCACGTACGAGTGGGCGAGTTCGAGATCGATGCGCGCCATGTCAGGCCCCCGACTCGGTAACGGGCGTGCTGACCACATCGGCCAGGGCACCCGGGCGGCGCGGCGCGTGGATGCGGTCGCCGGCGGCGTTGAACAGATAGAGCTGGGCCGGTTCGACATGGAGCGACAGCGGCGCCCCGAGCTGCAGGTCCAGCACGCCGGCAAACTGCGCCACCAGGTTGCCGGCGGCCGTGTCGATGTGCACGAAGGTATCGGAGCCCGACAGCTCGGCCAGGGCTACCTTGCCCGGCACTTCCACCGCCCCCGGCACCGCCTTCAGGCGCAGCGCGGCGGCGCGTACGCCCACCGTCACCGGGCCGCCCGGGGCATTTACATCGGGCAGCGGGATCACGATCCCGCCCGGCAGCGTCACGCGGCCGCCCTCCAGCATGCCTTCCACCAGGTTCATCGGCGGGTCGCTGAATGCGCGCGCCACGCGCAGCGAGGCCGGATAGTGGAAAACTTCGGGAGTCGGGCCGTATTGCAACAGTTCGCCGGCATCGAGCACGGCGGTGTGACCGCCCAGCAGCAGCGCCTCGGCAGGCTCCGTGGTGGYGTAGATCWCGGTGGCGTCGCCTTGCGCGAACAGGTGGGTCAGCTCTTCGCGCAATTCCTCGCGCAGCTTGTAGTCCAGGTTGACCAGCGGCTCGTCCAGCAGCATCAGCGGCGCATTCTTGGCCAGGGCACGCGCCAGGGCCACGCGCTGCTGCTGGCCGCCGGACAGTTCCGACGGATAGCGGTCCAGCAGATGTTCGATATGCAGGCGGCCTGCCAGGCTGCGCACGCGGGCGTCGATCGCCTCGCGGCTGTCGCGGCGCAGCCGCAGCGGCGACGCAATGTTGTCGAAAACGGTCAGCGACGGGTAGTTGATGAACTGCTGGTACACCATCGACACGTTGCGTTCGCGCACCGGCACGCCGGTCACGTCCACGCCGTCCACGCGCACACGGCCGGCCGTGGGCTTGTCGAGCCCGGCCATGACCCGCATCAGCGACGTCTTGCCAGCCTGGGTGGTCCCCAGCAGGATGGTGACGGCGCCTGGCACGGGGGCCAGCGTCATCGGGTAAAGATAGGCTTGCGATCCCACTTGCTGCGCAATGCCTTCCAGGCTCAGCTGCATCCAGTCTCCAATGTTCCTGTGCTTGCTCAGCCACTCCGAAAACCGCGGCCAAGGCGCACTTTTCATGTCAACCCGCTCGTTTTAGCTCAAAAACGAACATAAAACAATACTGCGGTGCGTCATTTGTTTTCGTTTCTGTTTGAACTAGAATGCCGGGCATGACGCTTAATCCCCGCCAGACCGCTCTTCTCGAGGAAGTCCGCAGCCAGGGCTTTGCCTCCATCGACGAACTCGCGCGCAAGTTCGGCGTGACCTTGCAGACCGTGCGGCGCGACGTGAACCTGCTGGCCGAAAACGGCATGCTGGCCCGCTTTCATGGCGGGGTGCGCATGGAGGGATCGACCACCGAGAACATTGCCTACCGGCAGCGGCAGGCGCTCAACGCCGAGGGCAAGGTGCGCATCGCGCGGGCCGTGGCCGCGGCGGTGCCCGAGGGTTGTTCGCTGATCCTGAACATCGGCACGACGGTGGAAGAAGTGGCACGCGCGTTGATCCATCACCGCGGTCTGCGCGTCATCACCAACAACCTGCACGTGGCCCATATCCTGGCCGACAACCCCGATTGCGAGGTCATCGTGGCAGGCGGGGTGCTGCGCTCGCGCGACCGCGGCATCATCGGCGAGGCCACGGTGGAATTCATCCGCCAGTTCAAGGTGGATATCGGCCTGATCGGCATCTCGGGCATCGAGACGGACGGCACGCTGCGCGACTACGATTTTCGGGAAGTGAAGGTGGCGCGCACGATCATGGAACATTCGCGCGAGATATGGCTGGCCGCCGATGCCAGCAAGTTCAACCGCCGCGCCATGGTGGAGCTGGCGCCCCTGACAAGCATCGACCGGCTGTTTACGGACGAGCCGCTACGCGCGCCGTTCGACACGATGCTGGCGGAAAGCGGAGTGAAATGTGTGGTCGCGGATCAGGAATGACCGGGCATTGCGCCCGTTGCGCCCGTGGCACCCCTCTCCCGCAGGCGGGAGAGGGGAGAAAACCATCGCGGTTTTCCGAGTTTTTTACTTGAAGACGACCGTCTTGTGGCCGTTCAGCAAAATACGATGCTCGGCGTGCCACTTGACCGCACGGGCCAGGGCCACGCATTCGACGTCGCGGCCGACGGCGGTCAGCTGCTCGGGGTCCATGCTGTGATCCACGCGCTCGATTTCCTGCTCGATGATCGGGCCTTCGTCCAGGTCGGCCGTCACGTAGTGCGCGGTCGCGCCGATCAGCTTCACGCCGCGATCATGCGCCTGGTAGTAAGGCTTGGCCCCCTTGAAGCTGGGCAGGAACGAGTGGTGGATGTTGATGGCGCGGCCTTGCAGCTTGCGGCACAGGTCGTCCGACAGCACCTGCATGTAGCGCGCCAGCACCACGAGGTCGATGTTCTGGTCGCGCACCACTTCAAAGACGCGCGCTTCCTGCGCAGCCTTCTGCTCGGCCGACGCGTTCATCAGCGGCAGGTGGAAGAACGGCACGTCGTACGACGCGGCCAGCTGATAGAAGTCGCGATGGTTCGACACGATCGCGGCAATCTCGACCGGCAGGCCACCCACCTTGGCACGGAACAGCAGGTCGTTCAGGCAGTGGCCGATCTTCGACACCATGATCATCACGCGCGGCTTCACGGTGGCGTCGAACACTTCCCACTGCATGCCGAACTGGTCGCCCACGGGCGCGAAGGCGGACCGCAGCGCGGCCAGATCCGGGCCGCCGGCGGACGTGTTGAAATGCACGCGCATGAAGAACCGGCCGGTGAACGCATCGCCGTACTGGTCAGAATCGACAATATTGCAGCCGTGCTGGAACAGCAGGCCGGAAACGGCATGCACGATGCCCGGCTGGTCCGGGCAGGAAAGCGTCAGAATAAATCCGGTGGTGCTCATCTTGGGCAAATCGGGGTTAGGCAAGCCTGGGCCGCGATGCGTGGTGTTCAGGGCCGGACGGCAGCCCAGCCGCGTCTGCGGAGGGCATCCAGCGTCACCAGCGTGGCATCGACGGTCATGGCACGGGCCGCCATGATAGCAAGCAATGCCTCCGGGTCGATATGGCGATGCTCGGCCACTTCGCCATCGCGGTTATGCGGCACGAAGTCCGGCGGCAGCACCAGGTCATATCCATACACGCGTTCCCACTGCACGCCTTCGGGGATTTCGCGCAGCACATCGATCACGCCATGGGCCTCGGCCTGGGCGGCCAGCGCGGGCGGAATGCCCGATTCCTCGTCGCATTCGCGCACCAGCGTCTCCAGCGGGTCACTGCCCGCCGGCATGCCGCCGGCCACGAGGTTGTCCCACATGCCGGGGTCGACCGCCTTGGACGGGCTGCGACGCGAAATCCACAGCGCCCGCTGCCCGGCCACGATGCCATTCATGTGCGACGCAAAGGTCAGGAGCCCGAGGAAACGGGCCGCAGCCCGCTCGATCACCGCGAACGGCGCCGCGTCGAGCGCCGGCGTGACGGCAAACAGCTCGTTGCGCCAGCCGCGCACGTGGCCCGCATCGGCCAGTTGCCGGGCCAGCGTGGCCAGCGCCGCGGTGCGCGCCGCCACCGTGGCGCAGCCGGGCAGCAGCGTCACGGCGCCCTCCCCCTGCTCCGGCCCCAGCACATCGCCCATCGCGCGAAGGATGCCGGCATGGCGCCGGGGCAGCCAGCCCACCTGCACGCCATCCACCTGCAGCCGCAGGTGCGCGGCGGGATCGAAGGGGCTGCGCGCGGCAACGCCGGCAATGACAACGCTAACGATATCGGACATGGGCAAACACATTCACCGTTACGGATGGACCGCATGACACCCACGCATTCCACGCAAGCGCCGCAGTACGTTCTGGCCCTGGACCAGGGCACCAGCAGCTCGCGCGCCATCCTGTTCGATCACGCCGGCAATGTGGTGCGGATCGCCCAGCGCGAATTCCGGCAATATTATCCGCATCCCGGGCACGTCGAGCACGACCCCTACGAAATCTGGCAGTCGCAACTGGCCGTGGCCCACGAGGTGCTGGGCGACGCCAATGTCAGCGGCTCGCAACTGCGCGCCATCGGCATCACCAACCAGCGCGAGACCACGGTGCTGTGGGACCGCAAGACCGGCGAGCCCGTAGGCCGCGCGCTGGTCTGGCAGGACCGCCGCACCGCGCCGATGTGCGAGGACCTGCAGGCGGCCGGCCATGGCGATACCTTCCAGCAGAAGACCGGCCTGATCATCGACGCCTACTTCTCGGGCACCAAGCTGCGCTGGATGCTGGACAACTACGACGGCGCGCGCGAACGTGCAGAGCGGGGCGAACTGGCGTTTGGCACGGTGGACAGCTGGCTGATCTGGCAACTGACCGACGGCCAGCGGCATGTGACCGATGTGTCCAACGCGTCGCGCACGCTGCTGTTCAACATCCACGATTTCCGCTGGGACGACGAACTGCTGGGCATCCTCGATATCCCGCGCAGCCTGCTGCCCGACGTGGCGCCGTCCAGCGGCGAGGTGGCGCGCACCGCGACGCGCCTGTTTGGCGTGGAGGTGCCCATCGCCGGGATCGCCGGCGACCAGCAGGCGGCCACGTTCGGCCAGGCCTGCCTGCGCCCGGGCATGGCCAAGAACACCTACGGCACGGGCTGCTTCATCCTGATGAATACGGGCGACAAGCCCGTGACGTCGCGCAACCGCCTGATTACCACCATCGGCTGGCAGATCGGCCGGGACACCCAGTACTGCCTGGAAGGCGGCGTGTTCATGGGCGGCGCCACGATCCAGTGGCTGCGCGACGGGCTCCGGCTGATCCACAGCGCCCCCGAGGTGGACCCGCTGGCGCGCCAGTGCGAAGACACTGGCGGCGTGGTGCTGGTACCGGCGTTCGCCGGCCTGGGCGCGCCGCACTGGGACCCCTTCGCGCGGGGCACGATGGTGGGCATCACCCGCGGCACCGGCGGCCCGCATATCGCGCGCGCCGCGCTGGAGTCGATTGCCCTGCAGAGCGTGGACGTGCTCGACGCCATGCAGAAGGACGCCGGCATCTCGCTGGCCGAACTGCGGGTCGACGGTGGCGCATCGCGCAGCGACCTGCTGATGCAGATGCAGGCCGACCTGCTTGGCACGCCCGTCGTGCGGCCCCGCGTGACCGAGACCACCGCGCTGGGCGCCGCCTACCTGGCCGGACTGGCCACCGGCTACTGGACCGATCCCGAGGAAATCACGCGCCAGTGGCAGGTGGAACAGCGTTTCGAGCCGAAGCTGTCGGCCGACGAGCGCGCCCACCGCATCGCCCGCTGGCATCGCGCCGTGGACCGGGCCCGCGACTGGGCCCGTGACGACACTGCCGCCGCACACTGAATCCGACTGCCGAACAAGCCATGCCAATTTCCGTACCTGCGGTCCAGCCGCCCACCCGCCCCGAACTGCTCGATACGCTGTCGCGCACGGCCCGCTGGGACGTCATCGTCATCGGCGGGGGCGCCACGGGCCTGGGCACCGCGCTCGACGCCGCCGCGCGCGGCTACCGCACGCTGCTGCTCGAAGCGGCCGATTTTGCCAAGGGCACCTCGAGCAAGGCCACCAAGCTCGTGCACGGCGGCGTGCGCTATCTGGCCCAGGGCAATATCAGCCTGGTGCGCGAGGCGCTGCACGAACGCGGCCTGCTGGCCCGCAACGCACCGCACGTGGTGTGGCCGCTCGGATTCGTCGTACCGGCCTACCAGATGTTCGACCAGCCGTTCTACGGCATCGGCCTGAAGGTCTACGACATGCTGGCCGGCGGGCTGAACCTGTCGGGCAGCCGCTGGCTGAGCCACCGCGAAACACTGGAAGCCGCGCCCACCCTGGCCGAGCACGTGGGCGGCCGCCCGCTGCGCGGCGGCAACCTGTATTTCGATGGCCAGTTCGACGATGCGCGCCTGGCCATGGCGCTGATGCGCACGCTGTTCGACGTGGGCGGCACGGCCGTGAACTACATGCGCGTGTCGGGCCTGACGCAGCGCAACGGCGTGATCACCGGCGTCACCGCCGAGGATGCGCTCGGCGCCGGCACGTTCCACCTGTGCGCCGACTGCGTGATCAACGCCACCGGCGTGTGGGTCGATGCGGTCCGGCAGATGGAAGACGACCAGGCCCGCACGATGGTGGCGCCCAGCCAGGGCGTGCACCTGACCATTCCGCGCAGCTTCCTGCCCGGCGACCGCGCCATCCTGATCCCCAAGACCGACGATGGCCGGGTGCTGTTCCTGGTGCCCTGGAACGGGCACGTGATCGTCGGCACCACCGACACCCCGCGCAAGGACCTGCCGCTGGAGCCGCGCGCCACGGGCGACGACATCGACTTCATCCTGGAAACCGCCGCCCGCTATCTGGCGCGCGATCCGTCGCGGGAAGATGTCACCAGCGTCTGGGCCGGGCTGCGGCCGCTGGTCAAGGCCACGGGAGAATCGTCCACGGCGTCGCTGTCGCGCGAACATACGATCGTGGTGTCCCGGGCCGGCCTGATCACGGTCACCGGCGGCAAGTGGACCACCTATCGCAAGATGGCCGAGGACGTGATCGAGACCGCGATCCAGCGCCAGATGCTGCGCGCCGCCCCCTGCCGCACCGCCGATCTGCCACTGCATGGCGCGGTGGGCATGCCGTCCGACCTGCCGCCCGCCAACTCGGGCTCGCCCGACCGGTACTATGGCGCGGACCTGCCGCTGGTGCGGGCGCTGCCGGGCGCGGACACCATGGTCGTGGCGGCATCGGGCCTGACCGAGGCCCACGTCCGCTTCGCGGCGCGCCACGAACTGGCCCGCAGGGTCGAAGACGTGCTGGGCCGGCGCAATCGCGCGCTGTTCCTGGATGCGGGGGCCGCGCTGGCCGGCGCGCCGCGCGTGGCGCAGATCCTGGCCGAGGAACTGGGTCACGATGCCGCCTGGCAGGCCAGGGAGCTGGAGGACTTCGGCGCGCTGGCCCGCGGCTACATGCTCGGCTGAATCGCCGGCAATTGTCCCTGGCAGGCAGCAAATGGGCTGCCTTGGTGCGAGACTTCGGCGATAATGCCGGCTATTGCATCAGGGAGAACACCATGGACGACATGGATGACATGGACGAGATCGATGATCTGTCCGATCTGCCGATGCCCCGGTTCATCTGGGGCTTCGCCATCACCGCCAGCAAGGGCGGTGAAGTCAGTCACGACGAATTCGAATACCTGACCCACACCCACAATCCGCGCTTCTCGTGCCGCGTCGTGGAGCTGGAGGACATGCCCGCCGACAGCGAGGAGTCGGGTATCGACGGACGGCTTGTCCATTACGACGAGCCGGACCGCCTGTTCTACATTACCGATGCCGGCATGGCGCTGGTCAACTTCCAGATGTTCGACAAGCTGCCCGAGAAGAGCCGGCTCAAGAAGGTCTGCGACGAAGCCATCAAGAACTGGATGCTGCGGCGCGAATTCCTCGACGACGAGGAAGACGAAGGCTGAAGCCAATACGAAAAAAGCACCCGCGGGTGCTTTTTTCTTGCCGGGCCGCCCTGGCGGCCTAGCTGTCCTTTACCTCGATCAGGCCGGACGCCACGCGCTCGATCTCGCAATACACGGGCAATGCCTCCAAGGGCCCCGTGCAGCCCACGCCCGATGCCTGGCTGGCAGCGGCGCCCGGCGGCAGGAACACAAAGGCCATGCCGGGCTGGAAGCCAGGATGCCGGCGCAGACTGTCATTGAGAATGTCTAGATACTGCGATCGCGTAAAGACCTGCTTGGCCATGTCGAGTCTCCGGAAGATCGGCTGAGCCCGGAAATCCTAGCATGGGCTCACCGCCGCCCGGCACCGCATCGTGAGATTGCCGGTATCGGGCGCGGTAGTCGGTACGCTAGCACTCGCCCTTCTTGGCGTGGCCGGGCGGGCAGTGGTAGCCGCGTGGGCCGCCACGGGGGCGGTCACCGTCGTAGTCATCGCGATCGTGGCCGTGATAACGATCGTAGTCCGGCCCGCGATTCCAACGCTCGGGCTGCATCACCCAGCCGTTGCTGGCTCGCACCCAGCGCGGCTGCTCATAGATATAGCCCGGTCGGGCGGCCACCCAGTGCCCCTGCTTCCATGCGTGCTTGCGATAGTGGTCGTCCCAGTCCCAGTAGCCGGGCGCCCAGACATAGCCCGCCCGGGGTGCCGGCACGGCTTCGTAGATCGGCGCCGGCGGCGGGGTGCCGATCCCGATATTGATATTGACCTGGGCCAGCGCAGCGGGCGTGAAGGCCGCAGCCGACCAGAGCAGCGCGGCGCCGGCGGCGGCGCGCAGGAAAGCATGGCGATTCAAGGTGATCCCTCTTCTTTTAGGAAAAATGCCATAGACAAATGTAAACGAACGAACGGCAGTTTACCCACCGCGCACCCGGTGTGATGTAAGAAAGCGTGTCTGGGCGTTACCGCCCCGGCGATCGGGGCGCCAGGGTATCGGCAGCGGGAGGGATGCGGCCGCCGGACTTCAGTGGTCGGCGGCCATGGCTTTCAGTTCGGCCTCGCCGGCCACGCGGGCGGCGTCGGCCGTGGTGAAGGTGTCGTCCGACACCATGGTGCGCCGGATCTGCTGCGCGCCGAAGTCCACCAGCGCGATGACCCATACGTAGCGCCCGGCCTGGGGCGCGGTCTGCACAAAAGCCTTCAACTGCGGTCTGGATTCACTCGTCATGATGTATCTCCGTTGGAACACGACAGGACAAGACGCTGGCAGGCGCGCGCGTTGCCAAAAACTCTAGCACATCCATTCCGCCGGCCGGCCTAGGGCATCTGGCCCGGATGCGGACGCAGGCGTTTGTGGCTACAGTTTTTGCAGATCCCGCCGAAACCTACATGGAGTCTCTCACCCGCCAGTTCCACCGGCCCGACCGTACTTTCGCCCGCAGCCCAATTGCCGCGCTCCGCGTTACGCCCATCTTCCTGTTCGCGCGCCGTGCGCCGCCGTGTCCGCCTGGCCCCGCCGGCGCTCCTGGCGATGCTGGCGTTGCTGGTGGTTGCATATCGGCCGATACCCGCCCGGGCGTCGGCGCCGCCGGCCCCCGCATCCGCCGCCGTGCCGGCGATGGCACCGTCCGGTCCCTCCGGTCCTTCCGCGCCGGCCATGCCCGTATCGCGCCCCGATGCCGTCGCCCGCGTGGTCATGAGCCTGCTCAGCTACGCACGCTGGCCGGGCGAGCGCGAAACCGTGCGGCTGTGCGTCGATGGTTCGGCACGCTTTGCGGGCAAGCTGATGGAAGGCGGCACGCTGTCCACCGGCCGGCTCGTCGAGACCCGCCGGGTAGACGGGCTGCCGGAATCGCTGGCATCCCAGTGCGACGCCCTGTACCTGGGGGCCATGAACGATGCCCGCCGCCGGGCGCTGACCGCCTATTTCGTCGGCAAACCCGTGCTGGTGATGACCGAAGAGGATTTCGAGTGTGAGGGCGGCAGCATGTTCTGCCTGAGCATCCGCGAACACCAGGTGTCGTTCCGCATCAATCTCGACGCCATCGCGCGCAGCGGCATCCATGTGCATCCGGGCGTCCTGCAACTGGGGCGCCGCAAGGCACCGGCATCATGAACCTGCCCGGCCGCCGCGCCTCCGTTCGACCTCCGCCTGGCCTGCCGGCCCAGCGCGCCCGCCCCGCCCCGGGCGCCCACGCGCGGCCGACGCTGTATGGCGCGCTGCGCCGCATCCACATGGGCGTGGCGCTGATCGCCGTGCTCACGGTCGGCATTTCGCTGACGTTCCTGGGCCTGACCGCGCTGCGCGCCTATGCCGATCACAACCTGCGGCTGGTGGCGCGATCAATTGCCTACACGGTCGAGGCGCCGGTGGTGTTCCGCGATGAGGCGGCGGCCGCCGACACGCTGTCGGCCATCGCCGCCGCCGAAGACCTGGCCGCCGTCGCCGTCTTCGATCGCGATGACCAGCCGCTGGCGACGTGGCAGCGCCCCGGCCAGGACCGCTTGCCGGCGCTGCGCGCGATGGCGGGCGACCTGCTGACATCGGGCCCGGTGAACCAGCCCGTCATTCACGAATCGCAGCAGGTCGGCAGCGTGCGCGTCACCGGTGACCCCATCGCCCTGCTGCATTTCCTGCTGCAGGGGGTGCTCGGGCTGGTGGCCTGCCTGCTGCTGACGGCCGTGGGCGCGCACTATATGTCCAGCCGGATGCTGGCCAATATCGTCGATCCGCTACGCAACCTGATGCGCGTGGCCCACGCCGTGCGTTCCGAACGCGCGTTCGGCCAGCGCATGCCGCCGGCCCGCATCGAGGAACTGAACGCGCTGTCCGAGGACTTCAATGTGCTGCTCGACGAACTGGAGGCCTGGCAGAAGCAGCTGCAGCACGAGAACCGTTCGCTGGCGCACCGCGCGACACATGACAGCCTGACAGGATTGCTCAACCGCGCCGCGTTTGCCGAGGCGCTTGACCTGGCCGTCCGCGCCGCGGCGGCCCGCAACCAGTACGCCGCCGTGCTCTATCTGGACAGTGACGACTTCAAGGGCATCAACGACCGCCATGGCCACGCCGCCGGCGACGCGGTGCTGGTCGGCATCGCCCAGCGCATCCGCGCCTGCCTGCGCGACAGCGACTGCGTGGCCCGCCTGGGCGGCGACGAATTCGCGGTGCTGATTGCGGGGCTGCGCCAGCCCGACGATGCCGTCGATATCGCCGAAGGCATCCTGGACGCCATGACCAGCCCGATGGGGCTGCCCGACGGCGGCTCGATCGTCGCGCCGCTGAGCATCGGCGTGGCCGTGTATCCGCTCCACGCCCGCAACGGCACGGCCCTGCTGCACGCGGCCGACGCCGCGATGTACGGCGCCAAGCGCCAGTCTGGCGCCACCTGGCGCAGTGCCGAGGCCGCCCCACCGGAATCCCGCGTCTAGCCGACCCGACCCGGTATGCCGGACTTCCACGCCGCCCGCCGCCTGCACCTGCGCCACGCCGCAGCGGCGGCGCTGGCGGTGGCGGCGTACCTGGCACTTCCGGGCTGCGCCACCCTGCCCCCGCCGGGCAAGCTCACCCCCGCGCAGGTGGCCGTCCTGAAAAACCAGGGATTCACGCTGACCGACAGTGGCTGGGAACTGGGGCTGCCCCACAAGGTGCTGTTCCGCTTCGACGATGACGTGATCGCGCCCGAGCGCCAGGCCGCGCTGCAGCGCATGGGCCACATGCTGCACGACGCCGGTATCGAATCGCTGCGCATCGACGGGCATACCGACGACGCCGGCACCGTCGAATACAACCTGCTGCTCTCCCGCCGGCGTGCCGAGGCCGTGGCCCGCGTACTGGCGGGCTGCGGCTTTCCGCGCGACCGCCTGGAAATCCGTGGCATGGGCAAGGGGCATCCGATCGCCGACAACCGCACGGCCGCCGGACGCGCCGAGAACCGGCGGGTCGCCATCATCGTGTCGGTGGACTGATGCAGCCGGCGTTCCAGAGGGAGCCTCCGAGGAAACCCTCTAATTCCGGCCTCCCCCGCCGCGCCGTCGGCGCCGGCCCAGTGGGCGAGAGACGGACGCATCCCGACAGATCGGTGCGGCTGCAATTTCTACAAAAAACCGGGCAAACCCTGCCCTTCGGCAGTAGGGATCGGCCTTACACTCCCGGGGTGCGCGCGGATGGACGGCAATCGAGGGAGCTTGCCGGTAGCGCGCCACGAATTCCCCAAGATAACGAGAAATAGACAGCATGCGTACCCAGGCGCTGGAACAGGCGATCGATGCCGTGGTCGCCGTCAACGCGCGCAACCAGGTCACCCTGTTCAATGCCGCAGCCGAGGCATTGTGGGGTCTCCAGCGATCGACCGTGCTCGGACGATGCGCCAGCACCCTGGCGCTCGGCCCGCTGAGCGTGCCGGACACTGGCAAGCCCGAGTCCGCGCGCCAGATCGCCATCTCCCGGCCCGACGGCACAGTGCGTCATGTATGGATCCATACGACGATCTTCGCGCCGCTGGATGGCGATGCCGGCCCGGACGTGCAGTTCGCCGCCTTTCTGTGCGATCACCATGACGAACGGGGCGAAACGCTTAGCCCGGCCGGCCTGCGCATGTTGTCGCTGTGCCTCGATCACGCCGAGAACCCGGTCATGATCACCGACGGGCGCGGCATCATCTGCCACGTCAATGGTGGCTTCGCGCGGCTGCTGGGTTACGCCCGGCACCAGGCGGTGGGCCGGCCCTGGCATGAACTGCTGAAGCCGCTCAACGCGCGCGCCGACGTGATCGACGCCCTGCTGGCCCCGCTGGCCCAGGGCAAGCCGCTCCAGCACGAGTCGCTGGTGGCCGACAAGGCCGGCCAGCCGCGCTGGCTGTCGGTGGCCGTGAGTCCGATCATGGCCCCGCCGCCGTCCGCAGCCATGACGAACACGGTCAGCGTGCTCACGGACATCACCGCCACCAAGGTGCGCGAATCGATCCAGCACCGCACGCTCGAGGCATTGGCGCGCGACCTGCCCACCGCCGACATCATGGCCGACCTGTGCCGCCGGGTGGAGCGCATGGCGCCGGGCGCCATCGCCGCGGTGATGCGGGTGTCCGACGGACGCCTGAAGCCCGTGGCCATGCCGTCCGCCGACGCCGATGCCATGGCCGCCTTCGACAACATGCCGATCGGCCTGCAAGCGGGCTCGTGCGGCGCGGCGGCCTTCCTGGGCAAGCCCGTGGCCGTCGACGACATCTCACGTGATCCGCGCTGGGAAACGCTGCGCGGCGTGGCGCAGGCCGCCGGCCTGGCCGCAAGCTGGTCCACGCCGGTACGGGCCGCCGACGGCCGGGTGCTGGGCACTTTCGGCCTGTGCTTTACGGCGCCGCGCCTGCCCGATGCCTTCCACGAGAACCTGGCGGCGGTGGCCGCGGACCTGTGTGCGCTGGCGCTGTCGCGGGACCTGGCGCAGGAACGCATCCACCGGCTGACCTACTACGATGCCCTGACCGGCCTGCCCAACCGCCAGTTGCTGCTGGCGCGCACCGACGACGCCGTGGCGCGCGCCAACGCCGACGGCACGCCGCTGGCGCTGCTGTTCATCGATCTCAACGACTTCAAGCGCGTCAACGACGTCCAGGGCCATGTGGCGGGAGACCGCTTCCTGATCGAGGTGGCCACGCGGCTGCAGCATGTGGCACACGATCACCATGCCGATGCGATGGTGGGCCGCCTGTCCGGCGACGAATTCGCGGTGCTGCTGCCGGGCCACGCGCGCGATGCCGCGCTGGCCGCCGCCCGCCAACTGCTGCAGGCGCTGGGCGCCCCGGTCGGCATCGGCCATGGGCTCAGCCTGTCGCCATCGGCCAGCATCGGCATCAGCCTGCTGACCGAGCAGGCCCGCGACCGCGAGACGCTGCTGCATCATGCCGACCTGGCCGTGTACCAGGCCAAACGCCAGCGCCTGCGGGACCCCGGCAACCAGGTCTGCCTCTACGACACGGCACTGGCCCGCCGACTGGGCGACCGGCGCACGCTGGAAGGCGAACTGCGCGAAGCCATCGCCGATGGCCGGCTGCGCATGCACTACCAGCCGCAGATTCACCTGGGGACCGGCCGCCTCTGGGCCGTGGAGGCGCTGGCCCGCTGGCCGCACCCGCGCCGCGGCGATGTATCGCCGTCGGTCTTCGTGCCACTGGCCGAGGAATCAGGACTGATCGTGGCGCTCGGCTACTGGGCCGTGCGCGAGGCCTGCGCCCAGCTGGCACAGTGGCACGACGCGGGTGCAGCCGTGCCGGCGGTATCGGTCAACCTGTCGCCGATCTGCATTCGCGACCCCGGCCTGGCCGATGTGGTGGCCCAGGCGCTGGGAACAAACGGCTTGCCGCCCGGCGCCCTGACCATCGAAATCACGGAAGGTGTCTTTCTGGAACAGACGCCCCAAGCGGAAGCCACCATCGCCGCGCTGCGCAGGCTGGGCGTACGGCTGTCGATCGACGATTTCGGAACGGGGTTTTCAAGCCTGAGCCAGCTCACGCGCCTGCCGGTGGAGGAAATCAAGCTCGATCGCAGCTTCCTGCTGGATCTGGAAACCAGCGAGGCCACGCGCACACTGGTGGAGGCCGTGATCCGCATCGGCCGGGCGCGGCAGCTCAATGTGGTGGCCGAAGGGGTGACCAGCGCATATCAGCGCCAGTTCCTGCAGGACCAGGGGTGCCACGTCGGGCAGGGATTCCTGTTCGCCCAGCCGTTGCCGGCCAAGGCCATCGAGGGCTGGCAGCCCTTGCCGGTTGCCACGGGGCTGGCGTCCTGACGGGGCCGCCGGGACGCTTCAGTCGCCGAAAGGATTGGGCACCGAGCTGGCCGGATCGTCGATGAGATCGAATTCGTCGCGTACTTCATCGACCACTGCGCGGATCGACGCCTCGTAGCCCCGCGCATTGCCAAAGCGCGCCATGTCCCAGTTGCGCCCACGCGTATCGCGCGCGTGCGGCTCCGGGTCCGGCACCCGCACCCTTGCACCGTCGTCCGCGATCTCGTCGATGTTCTGGATCCGCCGGCTCACCTCTTCCTTGATGACACGCCGGCTGCGTGCGCGCTTGGCCATGAGCAGCCTCCTATCGGTGGTCTCCCGCAGCGGCCATGCTAGCACGCACCTCCGGCGCGGCGCGGATGTGATTACAGCGCCGCCTTGGCAGCCTGGTACGCCGCATACAGCCGCTCGAACACCGGGCCCGGCTTGCCGGTGCCGATGGTGGTGCCGTCGATCGTCACCACCGGCAGCAGTTCCTTGCTGGCCGACGAGATCATCACTTCATCGGCGCCGAACACCTCCTCGCGCGTGATACGGCGGGCTTCGAACGAGATGTCCATCGCGGCGCACAACTCCTCCATCAGGCCGTAGCGGATGCCTTCCAGGATCAGGTTGTCCTTGGGCGGCGCGGCCACGCGGCCCTGCTTCACGACCCAGACGTTGGACGCCGATGCCTCGGTCAGCATGCCGTCGCGGAACTGGATGGCCTCGGTCACACCCGCCTCGGCGGCCACCTGGGCGGCCAGCACGTTGCCCAGCAGCGACGTGGACTTGATCTGGCAGTTGAGCCAGCGGCGGTCTTCCATCGTCACGCACGCCACGCCCTGCGCCACCGACGCCGCCGGCGGCAGCGCCATCGGGTTGGTCATGATCAGCACGGTCGGGGTGACTTCCTTCGGGAAGGCATGCGCCCGCCGGGCCACGCCGCGCGTGACCTGCATGTAGATCATCTGGTCGGACATGCCATTGGCCTGCACCACGCGGTCGATCTGTGCCAGCCATTCCGATTCGGTATGCGGGTTCGGAATGCCGATCGCGGCCAGGCTGCGCGCCAGGCGCGCCAGGTGCTGCGCGCCCCGGAACGGCTTGCCGTTGTACATCGGAATCACTTCATAGATGCCATCGCCGAAGATGAAGCCACGGTCGAGTACGGGAATGCGGGCTTCGGACAGTGGGAGAAGATCCCCGTTGAGCAGGACGACGGCTTCGGACATGGTGGTTCTCTTGGCACGGAAAGGAGGAGGTACGGCATTTTTCCATATGGCCGACGCTGCCTTTATGCAATTTCGGCATGTCGTACGGCCAAGCCTTCCGGCCCGGCGCCAAGCCATTAAAAGTTTTTAGAGGCGGTCAGCCGTATGAAGTGAATCTTTCTTAATTCACCTGCGCCTTCCTGCAAACCGTTGCTGCCAGCCGAAAGTGGCGTGCTATATTCGCCACGCAGTATTCCCAGAACGCAGTCATTGCTGCGCGACATTCATAGAGGGCGCCCCGATATGACGGAAATCGTGTCTGGCCGGCTTCGTGGCTGCATGCGAAGGGCCATGATGCCAATGGCCTTCCTGGCGGCCTTCCTTCCGGCCGTGCTTCCCCAGGAAGCTGCCGCCCAGGCTGCAGCATCGGCCGCTTCGGCTACGCCGGCACCGGTGGCTTCGGCGACGCCGGATGTGGCGGCGGCGCCTCCCGGAAAGACTCAGACCCTGACCTTTGCCCAGATGGGCGCCAACTACACGATTGCGCTGCGCGGGGTCGATCCCGACCGCACCGTCAACGTCGGCGTCCGGCTCGACGAGGTGGTGACGGCGGCCAAACTGAAGCTCGTCTTCACGTATTCGCCGTCGCTGGTCTATCCGCTGTCTCACCTGAAGATCCGGCTCAATGACGAAGTGGTGGCCACGCTGCCGCTCGACCCGCAGCATGCAGGCCAGCAGATTTCGCGCGAAATCGATCTCGATCCGCGCTTTTTCACCGACTTCAACCGCATCAACGTGCAGATGATCGCGCACTACACGCTCGATCATTGCGAAGATCCGTACCACTCCAGCCTGTGGACCGACATCAGCCCCACCAGCACGCTGACGCTGACCAAGTCCACCGTCACGCTGCCCGACAACCTTGCGCTGTTGCCGGCGCCCTTCTTCGACCGCCGCGACAACCGTCGCGTCACCGTGCCGTTCGTGCTGCCCGCCAATGCCGATCCGGTGACGCTGCGCGCCGCGGGGGTGGTGGCATCGTGGCTCGGGGCGCTGGCGAGCTACCGCGAGTTGCGCTTCCCGGTGGCGCGCGCCGCCCCGGCCGATGCCCACGCCATCGCCCTGGTACTGCCCAACGCCCAGCCTGACGGCGTCCGTATCGACAGGATCGAAGGCCCCACCGTGAGCGTGCTGCCCAACCCCGCCAACCCGGCCCGCAAGCTGCTGGTGCTGGCCGGCCGCACGCCGCAGGAACTGGAAGTGGCGGCCAATGCGGTGGTGCTGGGCAAGGCCGGCATGGCCGGCGCCAGTGCCCTGGTGAAGACCGTGGACCTGGGCAAGCCGCGCCGGCCCTATGACGCGCCGGCCTGGGCGCCTGTGGATCGTCCGGTCATGTTCAAGGAACTGGTGACCGACCCGCAGCAGCTGCAGGTGTCTGGCGCCAGCCCCGATGCGATCCGCGTGAACCTGAAGGTGCCCGCCGACCTGTTCGGCTGGAATGACCGCGCGGTGCCGATGAACATGAAGTACCGCTACACGGCGCCTTCCACCTACAACGACTCGGTGCTCAGCATCGACGTGAACGACCAGCTCGTGCGGTCGTACCGGCTCAAGCCGCTCACCGTGCAGACCGACGAAAACCTCGTCAGCGTGCCGCTGCTGTCGGGCGGCAGCGCCAGCGTCAGCAACGAGATCCTGATTCCCGCGTTCCGCGTGGGCAGCAACAACCAGATGCAGTTCCGCTTCCACATCGACTCCCAGAAGACCGGGCTGTGCTCGTCCAGCGCCGCCAACGTGGCGCGCGCCGCGGTGGACCCGGACTCGTCGATCGACTTCAGCGGATTCCTGCACTACGCGCAGTTGCCGAACCTGGCGTTCTTCGCCAACAGCGGCTACCCGTTCACGCGCATGGCCGACCTGGCCGATACCGCCGTGGTGATCCCCGACGCGCCGGGCGCCATCGACCAGGAGGCCCTGCTGACCGTGCTGGGCCACATGGGCAAGTGGACCGGCCTGCCGGCGCTGCGCGTGACCGTGACGCCGGCCAAGGCCATCGATTCGGTCAAGGATCGCGATCTGGTCATCATCGGCACCGGCAGCGCCGCGCAGGTGCTGCAGCAATGGGGCAAGTCGCTGCCGCTGCTGATCGAGCGCGGCAAGACCGAGATTGCGCTGCGCGACCAGCGCGCGCACGCCTGGTCGAACTGGCTGAGCGGCGTGGACACCGAGAACATCTCGCCGGCCGGGCGCGCGATCCTGACCGCCGACGGGCCGCTGGCCGCGCTGATCGGCTTTGAGTCGCCCTATGCGGAACGCCGCAGCGTGGTGGCGCTGACCGCCTCCACCGACGACCGCGTGCGCGATGTGCTCGACGTGCTGGAAGACCCTGGCAAGGTGGCGCAGATCCGCGGCGACCTGACCGTGATCCGCCAGCGCGACCTGGAAGGCCTGCGCCTGGGCGATACCTACTACGTCGGCAACCTGCCCTGGTACGCGCGCCTGTGGATGCAGATGTCGGCGCACCCCGCCCTGCTGGCGATTGCCGGCATCCTGGCCGGGCTGCTGGTGGCGCTGACCTTGTTCTGGGCGCTGAGCCGGCTGGCGGCACGCCGCAACGGGGGCTGACGTGCGGCGGGCACGGGCCTGGCTGCGGCGCGCCTCCCTACGCTGCGCCATCGCCTTGGCGATGGGCGGCGCGGCCATGTCCGCCGTGGCGGCCCAGTGCCAGTGGACCGACTGGGACGCCTTTCGGCGCGACACCATCAGCCAGGATGGCCGCGTGATCGATGCCAGCACCAGCCAGCAGGCCACGGTGTCCGAAGGACAATCCTACGGGCTGTTCTTCGCGCTGGTGGCCAACGACCGCGCCACCTTCGACAAGCTGCTGGCCTGGACCGAGAACAACCTCGCCCAGGGCGACCTGACGGCCCACCTGCCAGCATGGATCTGGGGCAAGCGCACCCACGGCGAACAGGCCGGCACATGGGGCGTGATCGACCCGAATCCCGCGTCGGATGCCGACCTGTGGATCGCCTACACGCTACTGGAAGCCGGCCGGCTCTGGAACGAGCGGCGCTATACCGCGCTGGGCACACTGGTAGCGCGGCGCGTGCTGCGCGAGGAAACGGCCGTCCTGCCGGGCATGGGCCGCACGCTGCTGCCCGGCCCGACCGGCTTTCATCCCGCGCCCGATATCTGGCGGCTCAATCCGAGCTATGTGCCGCTGCCCGTGATGCGCCGGCTGGCGGCCGTGCTGGGCACCGAGGACGGCGCCTGGAAAACGATGGCCGACACCTCGGCGCGGCTGATCGTCGATACGGCGCCAAAGGGCTTTTCGCCGGACTGGGTCCTGTACCGCAAGGGCCACGGCTTCCAGCCCGATGCCGAGACCAGGGCAGACGGCTCGTATAACGCGATCCGCGTCTATCTGTGGGCCGGCATGACCGCTGCGCGCGATCCGTCGCGGACGTCGGTCCTGCACGCTTTCCGCCCGATGGCCGACTACGTGGTGGCCCACGGCCATCCGCCCGAGCACGTCGACACGCAGGCCGGCACCTTCGGCCCCAATGCCGGCAACGCGGGCTTCTCCGCCGCCGTGGCGCCGTACCTGGCCGCGCTGGGGATGGGCGATGCCGCCCGCGCCCAGGCCAGCCGCGCCCGCACGCTGGCCGCGCAGCCCTCGTTCGGCTACTACAGCCAGGTGCTGGTGCTGTTCGGCCTGGGCCATCTCGACGGACATTTCCGCTTCGACGCGGACGGCACGCTGGTGCCGGCCTGGAAAACCACATGCCCCGCAACGCGCTAGCCTCCACGCTGGCGCTGTTGCTGGCCAGTTCCGCCATGCCTGCCCTTGCCGCAGACCCCGTCCCCGCCACGCGCGCCGCGCCCTCGCCCCAGATGGCGCAACTGCTGGCATCGGCGAGGATGTGGGAAGCCAGGAACCGAGCCGACATGGCGCGCGGCATCCTGGACAAGGCCCTGCTGATCGACCCGAACCAGCCCGAGGCCTTGAAGCTGCTGGGCCTGATCGAGATCCGCTCGAACCGGCCGGCGGAGGCCGAGAAACTGCTCAGGAAGCTGCGCACCGTGGCGCCCGACAGCCCGGAGACGCAGGAGCTTGACGACGCCTACCGCATTGCCACGCGCGACAAGCGCGAAATGGCGAATGTCCGGCTGCTGTCGCGCAGTGGCCAGGACGACGAGGCGGTGCAGCGGCTGCAGAAGCTGTTCCCGCGCGGCGCCCCGGCCGGCAGCCTGGCGCGCGACTACTATCGCATTCTGGCCGGCACGCCGGCCGGACGCACGCGGGCCATCGCCGAACTGCGCCAGCGCTCGCGCGCCACCCCGAACGACATGCAGCTGAAGCTTGCGCTGGGCGACCTGCTGACCGATCGGGAGGCCACGCGCCAGGAAGGAATGGCGCTGCTGTACGAGGTGACGCAACGCCCCGGAGGCGACCGTGCCACGGCGCTCGATATCTGGCGGCGTACGCTGTACCGCGTCAATGAGGACCCTGCCTACTACGTCTGGTTCGAGCGATACCTGAAGGAGGCGCCCGACGACAAGGCCGCGCAGGACACGCTGGCCGCGCTGGGCAGGAAGGTGGCGGCGCAGAAGCGGCTCGAGGCCGACCCGGCCTACCGGGCCAGGCAGCGCGGGCTGGCGCAACTGGAGCGTGGCCAGTTGAAGGAGGCCGACATCGCGCTGCAGCAGGCCTACCAGAAGCGCCGCAACGATGCCGAAGTGGTGGGCGGCCTGGGACTGGTGCGCCTGCGCGAGGGCCGCCACGACGAGGCCCGCGAACTGTTCACGCGCGCCAACCAGATCGATCCCGCCAACAAATGGCGCAGCCTGATTGCCACGGCCACGTTCTGGGGCACGGTGGCCAAGGCGCGCGAGGCGAACCGGCAAGGCAAGCCCGCCGAGGCCGAGCAGCTGGCGCGCCAGGCACTGGCCCAGCAGCCGAACAACGAGGACGCGCAGAGCATCCTGGCCGAAGCCCTGGTCGCGCAGAACAAGAACCGCGAGTCGGAAACGTTGCTGCGCCAGATGCTGGCGCGGCCCAAACCGGACGTTGGCGCGCTGCGCACGTTGGTGGGCATCCTGCAGAAGGAAGGCCGCGATGCCGAAGTGGCGCCGCTGATCGCCAGCCAGGCATCGCGCATGAAGGGCTCGGAAGCCGAACTGCGCGCCATGCGGGCGGACCTGCTGTCGGTGCGCGCGGATCAGGCGCTGGCCCGGCAGCAGCGCAGTCCCGCCATCCGCGACCTGGAGGCGGCCATCCGCCTGCGGCCCGACGACCCATGGATGCGCTTTACGCTGGCGCGCGTCTATCGCGACCTGGGCCTGCCCGCGCTGGGCCGCAGCGTCATGGACGACGGCCTGCGCGCCGCTCCCGGCAACGAGATGCACTATGCCAGCGCGCTCTATCTGAACAGTGTCGATGACATCGACGCGGCGGCCGCGACGCTGACTGCCGTGCCCGAGGCCAGCCGCTCGGAAGGCATGCGCAACCTGGCCCACAACCTGGCCGCCCAGCAGATGCTGCGCGAGGCGCGCCAGCGCGTGGCCGAAGGGCGCGACGACGAGGCGCGCGGGCTGCTCGACCAGGCTGCCGTGGAAGCCCGGGACGATCCGCATATGCTGGCTTCGATCGGCCGCGAATGGATCGCGCTGGGCGATGCCGACAAGGGCTTGCGCCTGGTCAGCGACTGGCTGGCTGCCCATCCGGAGCCGCCCAATCTCGATATCCGCCTGCGCTATGGCGAACTGCTGGCGGCTGCCGACCGGGACGACGCCCTGCGCCAATGGATCGCCGAATCGACCGCCCTGCCCGGCATCACGGCCGAACAGCGTGCCGACTTTGCCGACCAGTCGTTGCGGCTGGCGCTGCGCGAGACCGATCGCCAGATCGAAGCCGGCGACCTGCGGCGCGCGCAGCAGGTGCTGTACGCGTTGCCGGCCGCACAGCAGGCCGACCGCCGCTGGCTGCTGGAACTGGCGGACCTGCGCCAGGCCGGTGGCGATTACAAGGGCGCGGCCGATGCCGCACGCCAGGTGCTGGCCACGCACCCGCACGACGCCGGCGCCCAGCTCACGCTGGCCCGGCAGTACGAAGGGATGGGCCAGACGGCCCAGGCGCTCGACATCGTGCGTACGGCGCTGGCCGAAGCCCCGGAAGACGACATCGACACGCGGCTGTCGATCGCGCGCCGCTTCACCGCGATGCGCCACGAGGACGAAGCCGCGCAGGTGGTGGACGATCTGGACGCGCGCTACCCGGGCCGCGCGGACATCACCGTGCAGCGCGGCCGCATCGCCCAGTCGCGCGGCGAGTTCGACGCGGCCGCCGGCATCTATCGCGCCGCGCTGCCGCTGGAGCAACGCGAAAGTGTGCTGCCCGGCCCCGAAGGCACGCCGGCCCAGCGCGCGCTGGCCGGGCTGGAGGCGCGTCGCCAGGGCGAAGTGGCGACAGCCGTCATGCAATCGAACAAATCGGGCGACGACGGCATCTCGCGGCTGCATGCCACCGAGATTCCGCTCTACGTGCGTGTTCCGCACGGGTACGCGGGCCACGCGTTCTTTCATGCGGACACCGTGCTGCTCGATGCCGGCACGCTGCGCGGCGGCGCGCCGGCCAGCAGCCTGGCGTTCGGCAAGATTCCCGCGCTCGGCAATGCCGGGCTGGGCAATATCGGACAGACCGACAAGGGCGTGGCGCTGGCGGCCGGCTACGAATACGACGGTGCCTACAACAGCTGGCGCGCCGATATCGGCACCACGCCGCTCGGCTTTCTCGAAAGCACGGTGGTCGGCGGCTTCCGGTACCGGGCCGACCTGGGCGTGCAGTCGGTGAGCGTCGATGTCTCGCGCCGCGCGCAGACCAGTTCGCTGATCTCGTACGCCGGCGCGCGCGATCCGGTCACCGGCGAGCATTGGGGCGGCATCGTGCGCAATGGCGTCCACCTGCGCTACGCGCGCGACGTGGGCCGCCTGGGGCTGTTTGCCGACGTCGGTGCCGGCCTCTACACTGGTGACAACGTCAAGACCAACCGTGAAGTGACGCTGCGGACAGGCTTCGATGTGCCCGTCTACACGAAGCGGGACCAGCGCGTGACCAGCGGCCTGGTCCTCAACTGGTGGCACTACTCGGAGAACCAGCGGTTCTACACGTTTGGCCACGGTGGCTACTACAGCCCCCAGCGTTATGTGTCGGTCGGCGTGCCGCTGGACTGGACCGGCCGCTACGCCAGGTGGTCGTGGCGCCTGCTGGGGTCCGCCGGCTGGTCATGGACCTATGAGGATGCGGCCCCGTTCTTCCCGACGCGGCCCGACCTGCAGGCGCTGAGCGGCAACGCCACCTATGGCGGGGGATCGGGCGGCGGGTTCAGCTACACGCTCGGCGCGACGATCGAATACACGGTGGCGCCGCACTGGGTGGTGGGCGCCGGCTTCTCGATCGACCGCTCGCGCGACTATGCGCCGAATCGCGCCATGGCCTGGCTGCGCTACCTGTTCGACAAGCGACAGCTGCCGGTACCATTCCCGCCAACGCCGGTGCGGCCATATTCGGCCTATTGAGCGGCACCATGAGCCAGGGACCCGCAATGAATGACGCCGTACGCACCTCCGCCCCACCGCGCACCGCGCCGCCGCGCACGCCGCTGACCGCGCGGCTGCACGCCCGGGCAACGCTGGCCATCGAAGGCCTGGCCCCTGCCCTGGCCACGCTGGCGCCGGGCCGCGCGCACGTGGTCTACGCGCGGCCGTCCCCGGCACGCGATGCGCTGTTCTGGCAGACCGCCGCCGCGGCGCTGCGCGGCCCCGCCTGCGTGCTGTCCACCCGCGACGCCGGCAACATCGCCGGTGCGCTGCGCGAGCATGGGCTCGATATCGAGGTGAACCGCGCGCTCCACGCGCGGGCCAACCTGTGCGCGCTGCGACCGGCCGCCGGCCGTACCGGCATCGACGCGCTGATCGAAGCCCTGGACGCCCTCGTCGAGCAGTGCGGCGCGCGCGGCACGACCTTCCTGATCGAAGGCGCAGAAGCGTTCTTCAACTGGCACGACGCCGCCGCACTGGCCCATGAAGGCGTGCGGCTTTGCGAATGGTGCGCCGACGAACGCTGCGCGCTGCTGCTGGTGATCGCGCCGCCGGCCGCGGCCGAAGGCCAGCCGGCGCCAGACCTGCACGGCTTTCATGGCCGCTTTGCCGGCGCGGTGCAGCTGTCGCAGCAGCAAGGCCAGTACACGTGGGAAGTGGCGTTCTGGCGCGACAACCAGGCGGTGGTGGCCGGCGAGGTGCTGCGCCTGCGCTTCGCGCCCAACGAGCATCGCCTGCTGGTGGCATCGGACACCTATAGCGACGCGATAGAAAAAGCCGGCATGCTGGCGCCCGACGAGCAACGGGTGATCGTCAGCCGCGAGGCGGTGCTGCGCGAGCGGTATATCCCCGAGGACTGGCGCGTGGTGGACAGCAACGAGGCCGCCGTGGCCACCGCCAGCAAATCGGTGGCGGCCACGGTGGTCCTGCACTACGCCGGCATGCGCGACCTGGAGAATCTGGTCGGCCAGGTGCACCGGCTGCGCCGCAGCGCCGGACGCGCCCTCAAGATCGTGATCCGGGAGGACCGCGAAGCCATGCGCCAGCACTATGAGCTGCTGATGCTGAACCTGGGCGCCAACGCCGTGGTGGCGCAGCGCACGCCGTTCGCACGCATGCAGGCCATGATCGACGGGCTGCAAGGCCAGGTGTTCTCGCGGCCAATCCTGGCCGACTATCACAACGCCCTGTCCGCCGTGCTGACCACCACGGCCAGCGGCTACGTCACCGCGTCAACGTTTATCGCGCTGGTGCGCGACGCCGTCGAGCGCAGCCGCATGATCCGGCTGCCGCACGTGCTGCTGGAGTTGCCGCTGCTGCCCGAGGTGGCGCATATCGACGCGCTGCGCGCCTGCCAGATGAGCCGGGCCGGCGACCTGTGCACGGCCGGCAGCGACAGCGTCTATGCCTTCTTCTTTGCCTGCCGCATGGACGATGTGGACGCGGTCTGCCAGCGCGTGTTCAAGCGCCCGATGGCCGATCTGTTCCAGGGCGACCTGCGCAGCGGCGACAACGAATCGATTGCCGCCGAGCTGGCCCGGTTCGAGGCCGAGATTGCGGCACTGCCTCCGCCCGACTACAGCACCTGGCTGCCGGCGCAACCGATGCCGCGAGGCCAGGCGGAAGACGCATCGCCCGGCGCGCTGGCGCAGCCGGTGCCCGCGGACCCTGCAGCGCCGGGCGCCACGGCCCTCTCCATCGCCCCTGCGAGGGAAGCCGCACCGGTCACGCTGCCCTTGATGGCGCCTCGGCGCGCCGGCCCGGGCGCCGCCCCGCGTGCGCTGCCGGAACACCATCCGGTGCCCCTCAAACGTCAGGACTGACCATGGCTACCTTTCTCGGCTATTTCATCTGGGGACTGATCCTGGCCGCGCCGCTGGCCTGGGTGACCTGGCGTTTGGACCTGCTGCGCTGGCTGCCGCGCTGGAGCGCGCCACGTCCGCGGCGGGCCGTTCGGCTGCCGCCGCAACTCGATGCGCTGGTGATCCGCGGCAAGCGCCAGTCCGGCGGAGGACGCCGATGAGCACGCGAACCCGGACGGATGCCGCCACCATCGCCATCGTCTCCACCACCGGCGGCGCGGGCCGCAGCACGCTGACCGCCGAACTGGCGTCGCTGCTGACCTGGCGCAAGCATCCGGTGCTGGCCGTGGAGTGCGATCCGCGCAACGTGCTGGGTTTCCACTTCGGCATGCGCGATATCCCGGCCGACGGCATCGGCGCGCACCTGCACGATGCCTCGGCCTCGGCCTGGGCAGCCAGCGGACAACGCAGCGACGACGGCGTGCTGTTCGTGCCATGGGGCGACAGCGCGGAGCTGGGCGCAATCGAGCGGTTGGCCGCCAACTGGCTGGCGCGCCAGATCGAACAGGTGGACTTGCCGCCCGGCAGCGCCATCTTGATCGACACCGCGCCGTGGCCGTCGGCGTATGCCAACCAGGCCATCGACGCCGCCGACCTGGTGCTGGTACTGGTGCCGGCCCAGCCGGAAACCTGCCTGACGCTGCGCCGCCTGACGGACAGCCTGGAGGCGCGCGGCAAGACCGCGCACTACGTGGCAACGCGGCTCCAGCCGGCGCGGCAGTTGCATGTCGATATCGTCGCCATGCTGCAGGCCACGCTGGGCCAGGCCATGCTGCCCTACCACGTGCATGAAGACAGCAGCGTGCCCGAAGCCCTGGCGCGCAGCGAGTGCTTCAGCCGCAGCACGCCCCATTCGCAGGCCGCGCACGACCTGAATGGGCTGGCATCTTGGCTGTCGGCGTGGATCGAATCGAACACGCCGGCCAGGAGCCCCGCATGAACACGCGCCTGCCACGGCTTCGACAGTGGATGGCGTCGGCCCGCCAGCGGCTGGCGCGCGAACTCGGCGTGGGCACCGGTACCCATCCGTTGCCCCATGCCGGCGACTGGCTGCTGCGCCTGTTCTTCCGCCCGCCGCGTCCCGGCAAGCCCGACATTCCTGCGGAGTGGGCCACGCTGATCTACCGGCGTTCGGTGGCGCGGCTCGGCATCGGCAAACGCCCATCCGCCGGCACCTGGGTGTGGCGCCTTTTCGTTCGCCCGCCCAGGCCGCGCGTGCGCCTTGCCGCCGACCCGCGCAAGCAGCGCGCCGCCGTCGAGCCCGAACGCACCGGCTGGCTGCGTCGATGGATGGATCGCGTGCTGGAACCGCTGTGGCATGCCGCGTCGCGGCTGCGGCACAAGGTGCTGACGCACCTGCCGCGCCCCGACTGGAATCGCGTGGCCTATGTCACGGAGGCCGTGTCGGCGCGCGTGGGCCGCATTCCGTTCGTGCTGCCGGTGTCGCTGGTGCTGGCCGCCATCGCCGCGCTCGCCGTCAGCACCACGCCGCTGCGCTTCGAGGACCAGGTTCTGCTGTTCGCCGTGGTCTGGCTCGTGCTGAGCGTGGTGCGGCGCGTACCGGGGCATCTGGCCACCATCACGATGATCGCCATCTCCACGCTGATGGCGGGCCGCTACATCTGGTGGCGATCCACCCAGACGCTGCAGTTTGCCAGCGCCATCGAGGCCGCAGTCGGCTACGTGCTGTACGCAGCCGAAATCTATACGTGGATCGTGCTGGCGCTCGGCTATCTGCAGACGGCCTGGCCGCTGCACCGCAAGCCGAAGGCCCTGCCGGCCGACCCCGGCCAGTGGCCGACCGTGGATGTCTTCATCCCGACCTACAACGAGTCGCTGAGCGTGATCCAGCCGACCGTCTACGCCGCACGCAGCATGGACTGGCCAGCGGACAAGCTGCGCGTCTTCATCCTCGACGATGGCCGCCGGCCACAGATCCGCGCCTTTGCCGAGGCCGCCGGCGTCGGTTACCTGACGCGCACCGACAACCACCACGCCAAGGCCGGCAACATCAACGCGGCACTGCCGAAGACCGACGGCGACTACATCGCCATCTTCGACTGCGATCACATCCCCACGCGCTCGTTCCTGCAGATGACCATGGGCGAGTTCCTGTCCGATCCGAACTGCGCGCTGGTGCAGACGCCCCATCACTTCTTCTCGCCCGATCCGTTCGAGCGCAACTTCGACACGTTCCGCCGCGTGCCCAACGAAGGCAGCCTGTTCTATGGCCTGATCCAGGACGGCAACGATTTCTGGAACGCCACGTTCTTTTGCGGGTCGTGCGCGGTGATCAAGCGCGGCCCGCTGCTGGAGATCGGCGGCATTGCCGTGGAGACCGTGACCGAAGACGCGCACACGGCGCTGAAGCTGCACCGGCGCGGCTACAACAGCGCCTACCTGCGCACCGTGCAGGCGGCGGGGCTGGCCACCGAAAGCCTGTCGGGCCATATCGGCCAGCGCATCCGCTGGGCGCGCGGCATGGCGCAGATCTTCCGGCTGGACAACCCGATGCTGGGCCGTGGCCTGAAGTTCTTCCAGCGGCTGTGCTACAGCAACGCGATGCTGCATTTCTTCTACGGCATCCCCCGGCTGATCTTCCTGACCATGCCGATTGCCTACCTGTACTTCGGGCTGCACGTGATCAATACGTCGGCGCTGCTGATCACGGCCTACGTGCTGCCGTACCTGCTGATCGCCAACATCACCAACTCCCGCCTGCAGGGGCGCTTCCGGCATTCGTTCTGGGCCGAGGTCTACGAGTCGGTGCTGGCGTGGTACATCGTGCTGCCCACCACGGTGGCCTTCATCAACCCGCGCGCGGGCAAGTTCAACGTGACGGCCAAGGGCGGCCAGATTGCCGACGACTACCTGGACTGGACGATCTCCAAGCCGTATCTGTTCCTGCTGGCCGTGAACGTGATCGGCCTGGGTGCGGGCATTGCCCGGCTGCTGTTCCGGGGCACCGAGGAACCCGCCACGGTGCTGATGAACATGGCCTGGGCCCTGTTCAACCTGATGATGCTGGGCGCGGCCATTGGCGTGGCGCGCGAGGCGCGCCAGGTGCGTGTGTCGCACCGCATTCCGATGCGCGTGCCCGCCACGCTGCTGCTGCCCGATGGCCGCACGCTGGCCTGCAAGACCGAGAACTATTCGATTGGCGGGCTGGGCGTGGTGCTGCCCATCGACGTGCCGCTGCAGGAAGGTTCGCGGGTGGGCGTGTGCCTGTCGCGTGGCCCCCGCACCTATCATTTTCCGGCCGTGGTCACACGCAACGTGAACCGGCATCTGGGCGTGCGGATGGAAGACCTGACGATGGCGCGCGAGACGCAACTGATCCAGTGCACGTTCGGCCGTGCCGATGCATGGGTCGACTGGCTGGACGACGAGCGCGTGGACGCGCCGCTGCGCAGCCTCAAGGAAGTCATGGAGATGGGCTACCAGGGCCTGCTGCGGCTCTATGACGCCCTGGTCGATGCCGTGGACCTGGTCATGGCGCGACGCCGTTCGCGCCAGCCCTGATCGAGACAACATGGGACTCTGGAACCTCTACTTCCTCGCCAAGCTCTACCTGTTCCACACCGGGCAGATGAAGCCGATATGGCTGCTGAACCTCCTGTTCGCGCTGCTGCTGGTCATGCCGATGGAGTCGCGCCCGCTGCGGGTGATCCGGCAGGTGCTGGCCATCGCGGTGGGGGCGGCGCTGGCATGGCGCGAATCGACCCTGCCGCCGTTCGAGCGCGTGATCTCGCAGTTCGCGAACATCCGCGCCTTCACGCCCGCCTATCTGATGGAACTGCTGCAGCGGCTGGTGACGATCCAGATGGTGGTGGCCGTGCTGCTGGCCCTGGTGATCTTCCTGCTGCTCAACCGCTGGCTGCGCACCACCACGTTCGTGCTGATCGCCCTGTTCGCGATGCCGTTCTGGTACGGCCCGGGCGTGACGCTGCCGGGCCGGGGCGCGGCCGTGGCGCAGGCGGCCAACAGCCCGCGCGCGGATATCAACGCCACCAGCAACTACGACGCCATCCTGACCGCATTCCGCGAGCAGGAGGCGCAGCGCACGGCCACGGTGTCGCCGCTGACGGCCAGCCCCGACGCGCAGTTCGACGTCATCGTGCTGCATATCTGTTCGCTGTCGTGGGACGACCTCGATGCGGCCAGGAGCCTGAACCACCCGCTGCTGTCGCGCTTCGACTACCTGTTCAAGAACTTCAGTTCGGCGGCCAGCTACAGCGGCCCGGCGGCCATCCGCGTGCTGCGCGGCGCGTGCGGCCAGGCGCCGCACAAGAACCTGTACGACCCCGCCCCCGCCGAATGCCACATCTTTGCGGATCTGGCGCAGGCCGGCTTTACGCCTCACGTACTGATGAACCACGACGGCCGCTTCGACAATTTCCGCGGCTTTGTCGACAAGGAGATCGGCATGCCGGGCGTGCAGCCGGAAGCCACCGACGGTGTGCCGGTGGCCATGCGCGCGTTCGACGATTCGCCGGTTCTGGGCGACTTCGACACGTTCGACCACTGGTACAGGCAGCGCCTGACGCGGGACAAGAAGCCGGTGGCGCTGTATTACAACACCGTGACGCTGCACGACGGCAACCGGCTGCCGGGCAAGCGGCTGACCAGCCTGGAGTCGTATCCGCTGCGGCTCAAGGCGCTGCTGGACGACGTGGACAGGATCATCGACACCATCGCCAAATCGGGCCGCAAGGCCGTGGTGGTGTTCGTGCCCGAGCATGGCGCGGCGCTGCGCGGCGACAGGAACCAGATCTCTGGCCTGCGCGAGATTCCCACGCCCAACATCATCCACGTGCCGGTCGGCGTCAAGCTGGTGGGCCTGCCCGGCACCGACACACCCCAGCCGGTGACCATCGACGCGCCGATGAGCTTTCTGGGGCTGTCGCAACTGGTGTTCAATCTCGTGGCGGATAGCCCGTTCCGGCAGGGCGCGCCGGCGCTGTCGCACTATTCCGACGACCTGCCGCAAACCCAGATGGTCGGCGAGAACGAAGGAACGATCACGATGAAGCGCACCGACGGCTACGTGGTGCATACGCCCGACGGTGTCTGGGTGGAGCAGAAATGAGCGCGCGTCCGATTACCAGATCCATCACGTCGCGCAAGGCGGCCATCGCCTACAACGACATCGACGCGCTGGCCCAGAAGGTGGACGGCTTTGACGCCCGCCACTACTTCGACCAGCAAGGCGAGGTGGAAACGGCCGAAGCCGCGCAACGCTGGCCGCTGCTGGCGCGGGTGTTGGGGCTGTCGTCGCTGCCTCGCCGCGCCGCCTCCCCCTCGCTTTGCGCATCGCGAAACGACGGCACTTGATACTGCATTGGGCGCCATTTAAAACCGCTAATGCCGCCACCCCTCGCGAGTAGGGCCTTAAGCCTTGATTTGAAAGGCTTTTCGTCACGGATTCGACATAATGGCCGCCTAGACTCGGGGCCATTTTCCAATTCCCCGCTCGCTCCGTCATGTCCGGTTTTCTGGTGGATTCTCCTGCTGCGCGACCGCGCTTCCGGCAGCCGTGCGCGGAGGATCTGGCCGTGTCCACGCCCTCGGTCACCACTGACCATACGAACCAGGACGTGCTGGAAGTCTTTGCGCTGCACCGGGAACTGGCCTGCCTGCCCGTCACCGAGCAAGGCCGGCCCATCGGCCTGATCAACCGGTCGATCTTCCTGTCGCAGATGAGCAAGCCGTACCACCGCGAGCTCTACAACCGCAAGAGCTGTATCGCATTCATGGACAAGGAGCCTCTCGTCGTCGACGCCGAGATGAGCATCGAGGCCCTGACGTTCCGCACGGTGGAATACGGCGAAAAGGCGCTGGCCGACGGCTTCATCGTGGCCCGCGCCGGCCAGTACCTGGGCCTGGGCCACGGCCTGCAGCTGATGCGTGTGGTGGCCGACATGCAGGCCGAGCGCAACCGCCAGATCATGCACAGCATCGACTACGCCAGCACCATCCAGCGGGCCATGCTGCGCACGTCGCGCGAGACCCTGGCCGCCACGCTGGCCGATGCCGCGCTGGTCTGGGAACCGCGCGACGTGGTGGGCGGCGACTTCTACCACTTTGCCGCCTTCAGGGACGGCTGGTTTGCCGCGCTGGCCGACTGCACGGGCCACGGCGTGCCGGGTGCCTTCATGACGCTGATCGCGTCGTCGCTGCTGAGCCAGGCCCTGGAGCAACTGGGGCCACGCGACCCCGGCGCGCTGCTGATGGCCGTGAACCGCGGCATCAAGCAGATGCTGGCGCAGACCGGTCGGGAACCACGGCAGACGCCTGACGCATCCGAATCGGACGATGGCCTGGATGCCGCATTCTTCTGGTTCGACAACGCCACGCGGCAACTGACATTTGCGGGCGCGAAGTCGGCGCTGTTCGTGCTGCAGCCCGGCGACGCGGAGGGGGCCATGATCAACGGCGCCCGCATGGGCGTGGGTTACGTGGGCACGGCCATGGACTACGTCTGGCACAACAGCGCCGTGCAGACGCAGACGGGCACGCTGGTCTTCGTGACCACCGACGGGCTGATCGACCAGATCGGCGGCCCCAGGGAAATTGCTTTCGGCAAGCGCCGCATGCGCGAGGCGATCTGCGCACAGCGCGACGCCTCGGCCGCACGGATCAGCGACGCCGTACTGGACGCGCATCGCGCGTGGCAAGGCGAACAACGCCGCCGCGACGACCTGACATTCTTCTGCTTCCGTGCGCAATGACAACCGACCTGCGCACCCAACCGCTTGCCCATGACCGCCGCACAATCGATTGACAAGGAATATGAGCCGTTCTTCCAGATGGCTCGGGAACGCAACGTGATTTTCTACTACGTCGGCTATTTTTCGCAGAACATCATCGCCGCCATGTCCGATGCGGTGCGACTGCAGCTTACCGTGAGCGGCGTGGACGGCACCACGCGGCGCAAGCTGTTCTCGTCGTTCGTGGAGATGGCGCAGAACATCGTCCACTATTCGTCCGACTCGCTGACGTCGCCGTCGCAGCCGGACGGGCAGCTGCGCCACGGTTCGGTCTGCATCAGCATGGTGGACGAACACTACCGCCTGATGTGTTCGAATCCGGTATCGTCCGCCCGCGTCGAGCAACTGCGCGGCACGCTGGACAAGGTACGGACCATGACCCTCGAAGAAATCAAGCGTGCCTACAAGGAAACGCTGCGCGCCGAAACCCCCGAAGGCAGCAAGGGTGCCGGGCTTGGCATCCTGACGATGGCGCGCGACGCGAGCGCACCCCTGGAGTACAACTTTCAGCCGATCGACACGGACCCGGTCTCGACGATGTTCCAGCTCGTCGCCACCATCTGACCCCGACCGATCGCACCGAACCGCCATGGAAAACCTGTTCATCGCCGCCACGCCAAGCTCGCCCGAAGTGAGCTTCGACTTCGCGCGGCACACGCTCTCGCTCAAGGGCGAGTCCTACCCCGAGAATGCCGCCGTGTTCTACGGCGAGGCGATCAGCCGCCTGCGCAAGTACCTGGCCGACTGCGACGATGCGGACGTGACCGTGAACGTGGCCCTGACGTACTTCAACAGCTCGAGCACCAAGATGCTGTTCAGCATGTTCGATGCCCTCAACGAGGCGGCCGAGCGCGGCAACCACGTGACGCTGCACTGGTTCCACGACGAAGACGACGACACCATCCTGGAGTTCGGCCAGGAACTGCACGACGACTTCCCCGCCATCGACTTCATCGACGAAGTGACCACCAGCAGTTGAACGCGCCGCGCGACATGCCCCCCGCCGCAGCCATGTCGGAACCCGACCTGTTCGAATCGGAGAACAGCGCCCTGGCCCATGCCAAGGCCGTGTTCTGCGACGTGGACGCCGGGGAGGACGCCTATCGCCATACGCTGGGCCAGCTGATCAGCTATTACGAACGGCTGATGCGCGAGACGCGCCGCCTGATCCGCCGCAGCGATCGCGAGGAGCTGGAAATGAACCGGCTGAACCACCGGCTGCAGGAACTGGCCCAGGAACTGGAGTATCGCGCCACGCACGATACGCTGACCGGCGCCCTGAACCGCGGCGCCGTGATCGACCGGGCCACCGCCGCGCTGGCGCGCGGCAGCCTGGCACTGATCGTGCTGGACATCGACCACTTCAAGCGGCTCAACGACGATTTCGGCCATCCCGCCGGCGACACGGTGATCTGCGGCGTCACGGCCTGCCTGAAGGACACGGTCCGTGCCGAAGGCGCGATCGGCCGCGTGGGGGGCGAGGAATTTGCCGCGCTGCTGCCCGATGTCTCGATGGACGATGCGCTGGAGCTGGCCGAGCAGATGCGCTGCGCCATCGCCGGCCACGCATTTCCGTCACCCGTCCACCGCCAGGTGACGGCCAGCTTCGGCGTGAGCTGGTCAGCCCAGGGCCGCACATTCGAGCACGCCTACGGCCGCGCCGACGAGGCCCTGTACGAAGCCAAACGCAGCGGGCGCAACCGCGTGGCCTGCGCCATCACGGCCTGAGCCGATCCGCCGACCCGGCGGCCCGGCGCCCGCCGCAGCCTGCCTGATTCCTATTGCCTGATCCGCTCCGGGTGCGTGGCGTAGTACGCCAGCACCAGCGATGCGGTGAACGCCATGCCAGCCACGGCAAAGGCAATCAACGTCGGCATGGCAAAACCCCGGCTTTCCTTCGACATGCGAACCTCCTTGAATGGACGTTCTTGCATGGTAGGCGTCCTCGCCCCACTTTGCGAACTGTCTTATAGCGATTGCCCGCGCGATGGCCGACAGTCGAGGTTGAACATTTTTCAACCGGAGGTCTCAGGCATGACGCCCAAACAGCAAAGACACCGCTCACGCTCGAAAAGACACCGCAACGTCCGCGACGGTGGGATCCTGCGCGGCGAATTTGATGCCAACGTTCGACGGCTCGACGAACGCATGAATCGTATGTTCGCCAAAAGCGACGAACGGTACAGAAAGGAGTGCGAAGCACGCGACGAGCGGCTCAGGAAGGAGTGGCAAGAGCGAGACGAGCAGCGCAGGAAGGCGTTGCAAGAACAAGACGAGCAGCGCAGGAAGGAACGCGAAGAACAACACGCGCAGCGCAGGAAGGAACGCCAAGAACAAAAGCAGCAGCGCAGGAAGGAACGCGAAGAACAGGACGCGCAACGCAGGAAGGAACGCGAGGAACATGACGAGCGGCTCAGGAAGGAACGCGAGGAGCAGGACGAGCGGCTCAGGAAGGAACGCGAGAAGCGGAAAGAAGAATATGAAAAGCAGTGCAAAGAACAAAGCGAACGGGACAGAAGGGAAGCCGAGAGGCGCATTGAAGAATCCAACCGGCGGACCGACGCGCTGTTGATGGGCATGGATGAACGCTTCGCCGCGCAGTCCCGAAGCCTGGAGCAGCGGCTCGCCATCGAGCTAAATAACTTCCGCGAAATGATGGCCGTCAATTTGCGCAGCATGGACAAGCGCATAGACGACATGAAGGAGCAATTCACGGCCCAGACGATGGCGATACGCGAGGACGTCGTGGAAATCCGCAGGGAATCGAAACTGCTGCGATGGAATATCTGGATCGCGGCCTGCACGACCGTCCTGGGCGTGGCGGGCGCGATGTCTGCGATGAACTCAGTCATCATCAGCGCGTTAGAGTCGGGCCGCGGCGCGTCGGCGGCGGTTGCCCGGCAAGTGACGCCGCCCGCGACGCCGCCTGCAACGCCGCCCAGCCCCACGAACATGACAAATCTGTCATCCGGTCACACCGGGAAACCAGCCGCATCGTCGGACGTTAGCACTCACACGCCCCTCCACCGTAGGGAAGACGCCGGAGATACATTAAAAGACAATCGGTCTCAGTCATGATTGACCCCATGACATTTCACCCGGCCCGCTCGCCCCCGCGCAGCGGGCATTTTTTTGGGCGAATACTGGGAGAGGACGCCCCGTCCGGATGCGGCGCTCAGCGGCAGCGCAGGAGCGGAAATGACGATGCCCGCTGGCGCGGGCATCAGAATTCTGGCGGAGAGAGGGGGATTCGCCTACACACGCGCAGGCCGCGGATTCGCTTGCAAGCGAATCCCTTCGACTCCCCCACGCAAGCCAAACCATTGGCTTGCTTCTCTCCGGAAATGACGATGCCCGCTGGCGCGGGCATCAGAATTCTGGCGGAGAGAGGGGGATTCGAACCCCCGATAGGCTATTAACCTATACACGCTTTCCAGGCGTGCGACTTAAACCACTCATCCATCTCTCCGGGAAGTCCGCGATTATAGCAGAGCAGGCGCGGGTGTCCAGCAGCGATACGCCGGACGATGCCAAAACCCGCTGGACGCCTCCAGGCGTGACATGGCCCCTACCCCTTCCTCAAATAATTCACCAGCCGATCGATCACCGGCGCGTTCCTGGGCGTGATCAGGCTGACCAGTATGGCGGCCGCGAAGCCGGCCGGGACGCCGAATGCTCCGGACGCGATCGGGTCCACGCCGAACCATCGGTTGCCGAAAATGCCGGTCATGCGGGTGAAGAACGGGTAGTTCACGAAGATGTAGTACACCGCCACGGCAAGGCCGGTCGCCATGCCGGCGACGGCACCGGCGGCCGTGGTACGGCGCCAGAAGATGGCCAGCACCAGCACCGGGAAGAAGCTCGATGCCGCGAGCGAGAAAGCCGCGCCGACCAGGAACAGGATATTGCCGGGCCGCAGCGATGTGACGTATGACGCAAACAGCGCCACGCCCAGCAACACCACCTTGGCCGTGGTCACGCGGCGCTGGTGCGTCGCCTGGCGGTCGATCATGTGGTAGTAGACATCGTGGGACAGCGCGTTGGCGATGGTCAGCAGCAATCCGTCCGCCGTCGACAGTGCCGCGGCCAGTGCGCCGGCGGCGACCAGGCCGGAAATCACATAGGGCAGGCCGGCGATTTCCGGCGCGGCCAGCACGATCATGTCGGGCTGGATCAGTATCTCGGCCCATTGCACGATGCCGTCGCCATTCATGTCGCGGATGCCGAATACCGGCGGATCGACCTTGCGCCATTGCACCACCCACTGTGGCAGTTCCGCGTACGGCGTGCCCACCAGGTGCTGGAAAAACTCGACCTTGACCAGCGCCGCCAGCGTCGGCGCCGACACATAGAGCAGCGCGATACAGAACACGGCCCACGCCACGGAATTGCGGCTTTCCTTGACCGATGGCGTCGTGTAGAGCCGCGTCAGGATATGGGGCAGGCTGGCCGTGCCGACCATCAGGCAAAACACCAGCAGCACGAAATTGAGCCGGCGCGTCTTGCGTTCCTGCTCCGACGCCGCGGGATACGGCTCGGTCGATGGCGTGGAAGGCTGGCTGCGCGCCAGGGCTTCTTCCCGCTGCTGCGTCCACTGCTGCAGGGCCGCCGCGGCATCGCCTGGAAACGCCTGCCGTTCGCGCTCCACCGTCTTGATCTCGCGCAGCGGCGCATTGCGGGCGCGTAGCTCCAGCAGGCGTGCATCGAGCAGTTGCCGCTCCTCGTTGAATGACATCGGCAGCCGGGCAATGCGATCCTGCAGGTCGATGGCCTGCTGGCGGAAAATCTCGCGCACCTGCTGTTCCGCGGGATCGTGATCGAGCTGCTTCTCCGCAGCGTCGATCTGCTGCAGCAGGCCGCCATAGCTGACCTGCGGCAACACCTGGTGGTGATGCTTCCAGGCAATCAGCGACACCGCCAGCAGGAAGGCCACGATCAGCATGATGTACTGGGCCACCTGCGTCCACGTCACGGCGCGCATGCCGCCCAGGAACGAACATACCAGGATGCCGGCCAGGCCGAAGAACACGCCCACCGCGAATTCCACGCCGATAAAGCGCGTGACGATCAGCCCCACGCCCTGGATCTGGGCCACCAGGTAGACGAACGAACATAGCGATGCGGCCAGTACGGCAATCGCCCGCACGGGGATATTGCCGCCCGGCTTGCCATTGCCATAGCGCGCCGCCAGAAAATCGGGAATCGTATATCCGCCATATTTGCGGAGATACGGCGCCAGCAGGAATGCCACCAGGCAGTAGCCGCCGGTCCAGCCCATCACATAGGCCAGCCCCTCGTAGCCCGACGCGAAAATGATGCCGGCCAGGCCGATGAACGAGGCGGCGCTCATCCAGTCCGCCGCGATGGCCATGCCGTTGAACATGGCCGGCACGCGCCGGCGGCCACATAGTATTCGTTGAGATCCGAGGTGCGGCAGATCAGTCCGATGCACGCATAGATTGCGATCGTGACGAACAGGAACACGTAGCCCAGCCAGAGCGCATCGGCGTTCGAATGCTCGAGCAGGCCCATCATGCCGACGAAGCCGAACAGGCCGAGCGTGAACAGGCCGTAGTACAGCATCAGCCGGCGGCGAAAGCGCGACTGGGTGTCTGGCATCAGCGCAACGATAAGTGGGAATCAGTGTGGGAAAAAAGCATTGTGCCCGCCCCGGGCGTCGCCGGGGCGGGCACAACGTGGGTCACGCAGCCGAATAGCGTGCATGAACCGGTGACGTTACTGCGCCTGCTTCAGTTGGTCCAGGATGGCCGGGTTTTCCAGCGTCGAGGTGTCCTGCGTGATTTCTTCGCCCTTGGCCAACGACCGCAGCAGGCGTCGCATGATCTTGCCGGAGCGCGTCTTGGGCAGGTTGTCGCCAAAGCGGATGTCTTTCGGCTTGGCGATCGGGCCGATTTCCTTGCCCACCCAGTTGCGCAGTTCGGCGGCGATCTTCGTGGCTTCGTCGCCGGTCGGACGCGACCGCTTGAGCACCACGAACGCGCAGATGGCCTCGCCCGTGGTGTCGTCGGGGCGGCCCACCACGGCGGCCTCGGCCACGATCGGGTTCGACACCAGCGCCGATTCGATCTCCATCGTGCCCATGCGGTGCCCCGACACGTTCAGCACGTCGTCGATGCGGCCCATGATCGTGAAATAGCCGGTGTCCTTGTCGCGGATCGAGCCGTCGCCGGCCAGGTACAGCGTGCCGCCCAGTTCCTCGGGGAAGTAGCTCTTCTTGAAGCGTTCCGGATCGCCCCAGATCGTGCGGATCATCGACGGCCACGGGCGCTTGATCACCAGGATGCCACCGCTGCCGTTCGGCACGTCCTGGCCCGTTTCATCGACGATGGCCGCCATGATGCCCGGCAGCGGCAGCGTGCACGAACCCGGCACCAGCGGCGTGGCCCCCGGCAGCGGCGTGATCACGTGGCCGCCGGTTTCGGTCTGCCAGAACGTGTCCACGATCGGGCAGCGTTCCTGGCCGATGTTCTTGTAGTACCACATCCACGCCTCGGGATTGATCGGCTCGCCAACGGTGCCGAGCAGGCGCAGGCTCGACAGGTCGTACTGCGTCGGGTGGATCTTCTCGTCGGCCTCGGCCGCCTTGATCAGCGAACGGATCGCGGTGGGCGCCGTGTAGAAGATGCTGACCTTGTGGCGCTGGATCATCTCCCAGAAACGCCCGGCGTTCGGGAAGGTCGGCACGCCTTCGAACACGACCTGCGTGGCGCCCGCGGCCAGGGGCCCGTAGGCAATATAGGTATGGCCGGTGACCCAGCCGATATCGGCGGTACACCAGAACATGTCTTCGGGCTTGACGTCGAACGTCCAGCGCATCGTCATCAGCGCCCACAGCAGGTAGCCGCCGGTGCTGTGCTGCACGCCCTTGGGCTTGCCGGTGGAGCCCGACGTATAGAGCACGAACAGCGGATGCTCGGCGCTGACCGGCTCGGCTTCGCAGTGGTCGGGCTGGCCGGCCGACACGTCTTCCATATAGCGGTCGCGGCCTTCGGTCCAGGCCACCTTGCCGCCGGTGCGGCGATAGACCACCACATGCTTGACCGCTTCGCAGCCGCCCAGCGCCAGCGCCTCGTCGGCAATCGCCTTGAGCGGCAGCGCCTTGCCGCCGCGCATCTGTTCGTCGGCGGTGATCAGCGCCACGGCGCCCACGTCCACCAGGCGTTCCTGCAGCGACTTGGCCGAGAAACCGCCGAACACCACCGAATGCGTGGCGCCGATGCGCGCGCAGGCCTGCATGGCCACCACGCCTTCCACCGACATCGGCATGTAGATGACCACGCGGTCACCCTTCTTGATGCCCAGCGCCTTCAGGCCGTTGGCGAAGCGGCTGACCTTCGCCAGCAGTTCCTTGTAGCTGACGCGCGCGACGGCGCCGTCGTCCGCTTCGAAGACGATGGCGGTCTTGTCGCCATTGCCCTTCTCGATATTGCGCTCGAGGCAGTTGTACGACGCATTGAGCTGGCCATCCTCGAACCACTTGTAGAACGGCGCATTGCTTTCGTCCAGCACCTTGGTGAACGGCTTGTGCCAGTGCAGCAGTTCGCGGGCGTGGCGCGCCCAGAAGCCTTCGTAGTCGCGCTCCGCCTCGGCGCACAGGGCGTTGTACGCCTCCATGCTCGGAATCGCGGCGTTCTTCGCGAACGACTCCGGGGGATTGAAAACGCGATGCTCCTGCATTACCGACTCGATGGCGGACATGGGTTGTCTCCTGGTTTGGCTTTGACTGCTTTGGGTGCAAGGTACGCCCGGCGCCTTACTTAAACCTGACTTTCCACTGCGGGCGATGCTGCGATGCAGCAGCTCTGGCAAGGCACGGCACGGGAGACTTGGGGGCACAAGTGCAGTCGGCTCTACTAAGTTAGCACAGCTATATGGGGCCGGCCCCAAATACCTGAACGCCGCGCCTAGCCTTTCCATCGGCTTGCAGGTCTTGCGTCCCGCCCTGGCCATGGCCGCCCCGAGGCACTAACGAATCGTTACCCGGCCGCGCTGTCAGGCGTCATGGGCTGCACGGTACAATCGACCCCCGTTTCGATTGTCTGCTGACATTGACATCTTCTTCCGGCATCGCCATGGATCAACACACCCCGCTACACCCCGCTCCGCTTCGTCCGCTTCGTCCCATCCCCCGCATCATCTTTGCCTCGCGCTGGCTGCAGCTGCCGCTCTACCTGGGCCTGATCGTCGCGCAGGGCGTCTACGTCTACCACTTCCTGGCCGAGGTCTGGCATCTGCTGGCACACGTCACCACCTATGACGAAACCAAGATCATGCTCGTCGTGCTGGGCCTGATCGACGTGGTGATGATCTCGAACCTGCTGATCATGGTGATCGTGGGCGGCTACGAGACCTTCGTCTCGCGCCTGGGCATCGACAATCATCCCGACGAGCCCGAATGGCTGGACCACGTCAACGCCGGCGTATTGAAGGTCAAGCTGTCCATGGCGCTGATCGGCATCTCGTCGATCCACCTGCTGAAGACCTTTATCGATGCCGAGCAGCGCAGCACACACACGATCATGTGGCAGGTGATCATCCACATCGCGTTCCTGGCATCCGCGCTGGCCATGGCCTGGGTGGACCGCATGGTGTCGCATCCGCACCCGGCCGCCGGCCATGGCGCCGCCGGCACCGATGGTGCGCCGCAACAGGCACACTAGACAGCGCCCCGCGCCGAGGTGACTCATTCGCCTCACGGCAATACCCGACCAAAGGTGTCGACGGCTGTATGCAACCCGGACAGCCGTCGCCGCCACGGTGTATCATCCCGGGCTGTGTTTCACCGCTGCCCTCCCCCACAAAATGACAGTCATCAAGCAAGAAGACCTCATCCAGAGCGTCGCCGACTCGCTGCAGTACATCAGCTACTACCACCCGATGGACTACATCACCAGCCTGGGCCGCGCCTATGAGCTGGAACAGAGTCCGGCCGCCAAGGACGCGATTGCCCAGATCCTGACCAACAGCCGCATGTGCGCCGAAGGCAAGCGCCCGCTGTGCCAGGACACCGGCATCGTGACGATCTTTGTCAAGGTGGGGATGGACGTTCGCTGGGATGGCGCCACCATGGGCCTGACCGAGATGATCAACGAAGGCGTGCGCCGCGGTTACACGCACCCGGACAACGTGCTGCGTGCGTCGATCGTCAGCCCGCCCGAAGGCGCCCGCAAGAACACCAAGGACAACACCCCGGCCGTGATCCACTATGAAGTGGTGCCGGGCAATACCGTCGACATCCAGGTGGCCGCCAAGGGCGGTGGCTCGGAAAACAAGTCGAAGTTCGTCATGCTGAACCCGTCCGACTCGATCGTGGACTGGGTGCTGAAGACCGTGCCGACGATGGGCGCCGGCTGGTGCCCGCCGGGCATGCTCGGCATCGGCATCGGCGGCACTGCCGAGAAGGCGATGGTGATGGCCAAGGAATCGCTGATGGAATCCATCGACATCCAGGACATCATCGCCCGCGGCCCGAAGGACTGGATCGAGGAAATGCGCGTCGAGCTGTACGAGAAAGTCAACGCGCTGGGCATCGGCGCACAGGGCCTGGGCGGCCTGGCCACCGTGCTGGACGTCAAGATCATGGCATCGCCGACGCACGCGGCATCGAAGCCGGTGGCCATGATCCCGAACTGCGCGGCCACCCGCCACGTGCACTTCACGCTGGACGGCAGCGGCCCGGCCAGGCTGGAAGCCCCCGACCTGTCGGCCTGGCCGCAGGTGGAGTGGGCGCCGAACACCGAAACGTCGAAGCGCGTCGACCTGAACACGCTGACGCCGGAAGAAGTGGCTTCGTGGAAGCCGGGCCAGACGCTGCTGCTGAACGGCAAGATGCTGACCGGCCGCGACGCCGCGCACAAGCGCATCGCCGACATGCTGGCCAAGGGCGAGAAGCTGCCGCTGGACTTCACGAACCGCGTGATCTACTACGTGGGCCCCGTGGACCCGGTGCGCGACGAAGTGGTTGGCCCGGCCGGCCCGACGACGGCCACCCGCATGGACAAGTTCACCGAGACCATGCTGTCGCAGACCGGCCTGATCGCCATGATCGGCAAGGCCGAGCGCGGCCCGGTGGCGATCGAATCGATCCAGAAGCACAAGTCGGCCTACCTGATGGCTGTGGGCGGAGCCGCCTACCTGGTGTCGAAGGCGATTCGCGGCGCGAAGGTGCTGGCCTTCGAAGACCTGGGCATGGAAGCGATCTACGAGTTCGACGTCAAGGACATGCCGGTGACGGTGGCCGTGGACAGCTCGGGCACGTCGGTCCACAAGACCGGCCCCGCCGAGTGGCAGGCCAAGATCGGCAAGATTCCGGTCGCAGCGGCCTGATCGCCAGACTGGTCAATTGCGGTGCAAAGCCGGACAATTGCTGTCCGGCTTTTTTCATTCCCGAGTCAAAGGCGTGAACCCCTCCCCCATCGGCATCTTCGATTCCGGCCTGGGCGGCTTGTCCGTCCTGCGCGAAGTCCGCGCCATGCTGCCGCACGAGTCGTTGATCTACTTCGCCGATTCGCGCTACGCGCCGTACGGCGACAAGCCCGAACGATTTGTCGAAGCCCGCACGCTGCAGGTCTGCGAATGGCTGGTGGCACAGGGCTGCAAGGCGCTGGTGATCGCCTGCAACACGGCGACCATGCATGCCGTGCAGACGCTGCGCGAGCGCCTGGACGTGCCGATCATCGGCGTGGAACCGGGGCTCAAACCCGCGGCGTCGCTGAGCCAAAGCAAGGTGGTGGGCGTACTGGCCACCGCCAATACGCTCAAGAGCGCCAAGTTCAACCGCCTGCTGACGTCGCTGGCGCACGACAGCCAGTACCTGTGCGCGGCCGGCCATGGGCTGGTCTCGCTGATCGAACAGGGCGACGTATCGGGCCCGGCGATTCGCGAGAAGCTCGACTCGTACCTGCGGCCCATGCTCGATGCCGGCGCCGACACCCTGGTACTGGGCTGCACGCACTACCCTTTCCTGTCGGAAACGATTCGCGAGATGGTGGGCAACCGCCTGGCGCTGATCGACACCGGCACGGCCATCGCGCGCCAGCTGGCCCGCAAGCTGGCCGAGTTCGGCCTGGCGGCCTGCCCCGACGCGACGCCGGCCATACGCTACCTGTCGACCAAGGACGCCGCGCACTTGCGCGAAATGGCGTGGGCGCTGCTCAACGTGGAAGCCCGCGCCGAGACCGTGGCCATCGAACCGGCGCCCGCCATCGACCCCTCGGGCTACTGAATGAAGCCTACCGGCTTGTGATGCCGCACCTCGGGCTTCACGGCATGCTCCTGGCGCAGCTGGGCCAGGAATTCGTCGGCCGTCAGCGCCTCGCCCAGCACCACTGACTGGCGCTTCACCGTCGCGAAATCGCCAGGCGTCAGGCAATCCATGCTGTCGAGATCGCGGCGGATGGCATCGGTCATGCGCGCGGCATCGCCATCGAGCGCCTCGTCGACGAACATCGCCTCGCGCTGCGCGGGCTTGAGCGGCAGAAAGCGGATCTTGAACGAGAAGCGCCGCAGGGCGGCCTCGTCGATGCGGTCGAACAGGTTCGTGGTGCAGACGAAGATACCGTTGAAGCGCTCCATGCCCTGCAACATCTCGTTGACCTCGGACACCTCGTAGTTGCGCACCGCCTGCTGGCGGCTCTGCATGAAGCTGTCGGCCTCATCGAGCAGCAACACCGCGCCGTCTTCCTCGGCGCGCGCAAACATGGCGGCGATCTGCTGCTCGGTCTCGCCTACATACTTGCTCATCAGGTCCGAGGCACGCCGGATCATCAGCGGCAGGTCCAGCGCCGCTGCGATGTGCTCGGCCAGCGCCGTCTTGCCGGTACCGGGCGGCCCGTAGAAGCACAGCGTGCCGCGCCGGCGCGCCCCCAGCGCCTGCACGATCTTCTCCACGGCGTAGCGCGTTTCCAGGTTCAGGTTGTCCAGCCGGTAGTGCGTCACCACCGGGCGCGCCTCGGCTTCGGGACGCAGGCCCATCGCGCGGTCGGCATGCTCGAGCTGGCGCAGGATCAACGCCTCGACCGGTTCATCGACATCGGGCCGCGCCAGCTCGACGAACCGTGCGGCCGACTGCACCTGCGCCGGCGTCAGCGTCTTGCGCGCCGCCAGGGTCGCCACGAAGGCGTCGCTGACCGCCAGGTTGCCAAGGTGCTTGCGAATAATGTTCTCGCGTACCTGGGGTGGCGGAATCTTTAATTCGAGATGGAACTGGAAGCGCCGCAGATAGGCAGGGTCGATCTGCCGGATTGAATTGGAAATCCAGATCACCGGCACCGGGTTCTGCTCCAGCGTCTGGTTGACCCACGCCTTGCCGTTGACGGACGCGCGCGTGTCCTCCTGGCCGAACAGGCTCATCAGTTCGCGCGCACTGCCCGGAAACACATCCTCGACCTCGTCGAACAGCAGTGCCGTGCGCGGACGCCCCCTCAGAAAGGCCTGCGACACCTGCAACGACCGGTATCGATCCTTGCCCGACAGGCTGTTGCCATCGCGGTCGAAGCAGTCCACCTCGTAGAGTTCACACCCGGCCTCGCGCGCCACCAGCCGTGCGAATTCGGTCTTGCCCGTGCCAGGCGGGCCATAGATCAGCACGTTGACGCCGCTCGCATTCTGGCGCGTGGCATTGCCGAGCAAGGCGGTCAGATAGCGGGCATCGGTCTCGACGTGCGGATAGTCGGTGGTGCCCAGCGTGGGCGGCGCCGCGGGCCGCGTGAAGACCGCCATCATCTCGGCCTCGCTCGCGTAGTTGCCCAGCAGCACGTGCAGCAGGCGGTCGGACAGGCGCATCAGATCGCCAAGATCGGTCACGCTGTTTTCCGGCAGCGGCTGTTCGATCAGGTTCAGCGTCTCCAGGCGTGACCCCGGTCGCAGCGACGACGCAATATCGGCCGGACTGGCCGCGGTCAGGCCACCAAGGATCTGGAACGCTTCCTGGCTGTGGGCCACCTTGCAGTCGACCATTACCGCGCGCAGGTCGCGCTTGTACTTGGCCAGCGCCGCGTAGAGCAGCAGCTTGCGCTCGTGGTCCGGCAGGTTCAGCACGTGGCTGAGCATGTCGATATTGCGCACCAGCAGCACGCGCTCGCCATCGAGCCGCGACGCAATCGCGGCCGACGACGCGGCAAAGACCGCGAACATGTCCTTGGCGTGATGCTTGACGTATTCGTCCAGATAGTAAAACAGCGCGCTTTCGTCGAAAGCACTGTTCCACTGGCCGTGGCGCTCCAGGAATTCCTCGGGCGACAGGCGCGAGGCGCCTTTCCACGCAGGCATGTCGGCGCAACGCGCGGACAGGAAGCGTTGCACGCGCAGCACCACGCCGTACGGCCACACCATTTCCTGCGCGCTGACGGTCAGCACGTCATTGATATTGCTGCGCAGATTGAAACGCGGCCCAAGCGCGCAGACCACGCGCAGCGCAAACTGGGCGCACATCCAGTCGAGCGCCGAAGTGCCCACCGTGCCGGACGACGCGCGCAACAACGTGCTGCGGTCGTCCATCGTGCGGTCGTCTTCAGCAAAACGGGTGAAATCCATGGCTGGTTCCCTTCGCACGGGGCGCGGGGCGTCCGGACCGCGGGGAACGCCTGGCCTGTGCCGTGTCTGCCGCTAACTGGGGATTTCTAATAATCGTAGCGCGGATTTCCGCGGGTGGGGCATCGGCGGCATGCCGCGGGCGCGACCTGCCCCACGTAACGCCAGATCGACATGCTGCCCGGCATTGCTGCGGCGTCCGCAATGAAGCGGCCGCAGAATATCGTCACGCATTGCACAATGCGCAACAAATAAGAATCATTATCGTTTATACTATCTCGCTGATACGCTACCCAAGAGTGGCGCTCCCCCTGTAACCGGTTACTAGACAGCTGTGTTTCTTTGGAGCGTTATCATCATGGAATTGCTAATGAGCCTGCTGGTTGGATGTGGAATCTCGCTGATCCTGTTCTACCGCAAGTGATTGTGCCGCCAGGCGGACACCAGTCGTTCCTCTCATGTTCGATCAACGATTTTTAAAGATCACCGTTGCGGTCCTGCTGTTCCATGTCGGGCTGCTGTATTTGATCCAGAGCGGGCTGGCCCGCAAGATGACGGAGGCCGTCATGGCCCCGGAGATCATCGCCCGCATCATCCCGATGGAGCAGCCGAAGCCCGAGCCGCCCGCCCCCGAACCTCCCAAGGCACAACCTACGCCGCCAAAACAGGTCAAAGTGGTAACACCGCGTCCGACGCCGCCCAAGCCGCAGCCGACGCCAACCCCGGTCGCCAATCTGCCGCCGACGCCGAACGCCATCGAAGCGCCGCCCGCGCCGCCTGCACCGCCGGCGCCTGAGCCGCCCGCGCCGCCGCCGGCTGCCACCAATGCCGCACCGCGTGCGGTCGGCATCGGCGAAATGGCGTGCTCGCAACCCGCGCCGGTGTATCCGCGCCAGTCGCAGCGCATGGGCGAGACCGGCGAGGCCGTGATCCGGTTGAATTTCGACGAGACCGGCAAGGTCGTGAAGGCCGTGGTGTCGAAGACCAGCGGGTCCGACCGCCTGGACGAAGCCGCGCTGACCGCCGCCAAGGCGATCCGCTGCAAGCCGTACATGGAGAACGGGCGCGCCATGGCCGCCACCGCGCAGCAACCGATCAAATTCGAACTGAACTAATTTCCCGGAATTTTCCGATACCCTAAACACTGACACTTTCAGGAACCACCATGCAGGACCTCGGACTCTCCCACCTCTGGTCGCAAGGCGATTTCGTCATGCGCGCGACCGCCATCATTCTGCTGATCATGTCGCTGCTGTCGTGGATCGTGATTCTCACCAAGGCGTGGGATCTGGTTCGCCTCAAGAAGATGGCGCAGGGCGCGGAAAAACGCTTCTGGCATTCGGACGACTTCGACCACGCGCTCGACACCCTGGGTGCCAGCGACGCCAACCCGTTCCGCACGCTGGCCGTTACCGGCAAGGAAGCCGCCCAGCACCATCGCGCGAGCCAGCCGCAACTGCATGACGCGCTGGACATCTCCGACTGGCTGACCCGCTCGCTCAAGAGCGCGATCGACGAAGCGGTTGCCCGCATGCAGTCGGGCCTGGCCGTGCTGGCCTCGGTGGGCTCCACGGCACCGTTCGTGGGACTGTTCGGCACCGTGTGGGGAATTTATCACGCGCTGATCGGCATTGGCGCCTCGGGCGTGCCGACCATCGACAAGGTCGCCGGCCCCGTGGGCGAGGCCCTGATCATGACGGCCTTCGGCCTGGCCGTGGCCATCCCCGCCGTGCTGGGCTACAACGCCCTGAGCCGTGGCAACAAGGGCGTGATCAGCAAGCTGAACCGTTTTGCGCATGACCTGCACGCCTACTTCGTGACCGGCGCCCGTGTGCGTCCGACCTCCGCCAACCGCGCTACCGACGATGCGTCGATGCGCCTGGCCGTCAAGAACTGAGCGCGATTTCTAGCGCCTGAAGGAAAGCATCATGGCATTCGGCACCCTCGACGGCGACGATGACGAGGTGATGAGCGAGATCAACATGACTCCGCTGGTGGACGTCATGCTGGTGCTCCTGATCATCTTCATCATCACGATTCCCGTCATCAACCATGCGGTAAAGATCGACTTGCCGCGTGCGACCAACCAGCCCAACGACGCCAAGCCGCAAAGCATCAACGTGTCCGTCGATGCGCAAGGCAAGGTGTTCTGGAACCAGGAAGAAGTGGATCAGGCGCAGTTGGAACAGCGCATTGCGAGCGCCGCGCAACTGCAGCCGCAGCCCGAGCTGCACCTGCGCGCGGACCGCGACGTGCGCTACGAGCGCGTGGCCGAAGTCATGGCCGCCGCGCAGCACGGCGGGCTGGGCAAGATCGGCTTTATCACCGAACCGAAGCACTGATCCCGCTTTTGCCGGCGCTCAGGAGCCGCTTCGTTTTCGCCGCAAAGGGCACCTTCGGGTGCCCTTTTGCATGGGGGCGCCAAGCGCAACCCGCGCCCCCGGGCGGTCCAGCACCATCCATCACAGCAACGATTGCGTCACAGATGTAACTTCATGCGAAGACGCTTGTAATGATAACGGTTCTCATTTAAGATCTTTTCATCGTGATTCGCAGCGTGCGGATCGAGTGACATCCACCGTCCGTCTTTCAGACGGAACACCGGAACTTCGAACGGAGAAGACCATGAGCACCCTGAGCCTGCCGCTGTCGCAACCGCGTGAAGTCACGCGCCGCCGCCTGTCCCTGCGCCGCGTGGAGGTCGCCCCGCAGTCGCGCCGCGACACGGCCGCCCCGTCCTCAGGCGCTTCGTCGACAGCCTCGTCGGCGCTCGAGTCGGTCAAGTCGGCGGTTGCCGCCCTGCCCGCCCGCCTGGAGGCGCTGATGCGCCAGACGCCTGCCAACAATACCGACACCCCTGCCGTGCCACTCGAGGCGATCATGCAAGGCGCCACGACGCTGCCGATCCTGCACAACGGCGACGTTTATACGCTGCGCGTCACCCGCTACGGCAAGCTGATCCTGACCAAATAACGGGCAGGCAGACACCAGCAGCACGGCAGCCGGATTTCTCTGTAAAGACTTTTGTGGGGACCACCCGTCCAACGGGTGTTGGGCAGTAGCCAGACGATCGGACTTTCCTGCCAGGCAAACATTCCAGACCCTTTGCCTGAACGGCCGATGCCAGCCATGCCATCTTTTTATACCGCCCCGCAGGCATTGCGCCTGCGGGGCTTTTTGCTTCCGGTCAGCGCAGCGCCGCCGGGGAGCTACCAGGCGTCAGATGCCCAGGGCGGCGATGCCGGCGCGCGCAATCTGCGCGTCTTCGGTCGACTTCACACCGGACACGCCGACGGCACCCACCACCTGGTTGTTCACCACGATGGGCACGCCGCCTTCCAGCATGCCTTGCAGCACGGGGGCGGTCATGAACGAGTAGCGGCCGTTGTTGATCATGTCTTCGTAGATCTTCGATTCGCGGCGGCCCAGCGACGCCGTACGCGCCTTTTCCGTGGCGATGTAGGCCGAGATCGGCGCCACGCCGTCCAGGCGAATCGAGCCGAGCGGATGACCGCCGTCGTCGACGACCACAATCGTGACAGCCCAGTTGTTTGCCGTGGCTTCGGCCTCGGCGGCGACCAGCACCTTCTTCACGTCGTCAGCCGTCAGTACGGTCTTTTGCTGCATACCTCTCTCCATCGTTCAGGGTTGAGGCTGCAGTATATCGCGGCCCTCCCGCACGACATGACGTCATCCACGCCGTCTCGAAAGCAAAACTGCTTCACCTTCGCAAGGCTTGACGGTCAGGTTGCCGCCGCTCCGCACCCGACGCGGACAAACGAAAAGGCCCGCGATATCTTCCCCATATCGCGGGCCCTGCTTGTCCGGGTGTCTGCGCGGCGGCGATCAGGCGCCGTCGCTGAACGCGTCGCGGCGGTCGGTCACCCGCGCGCCGTCCGAATACACATCGCGCGATCCGGTCACGCGCGCACCGTCCGTGTACACGTCCCGATTGCTGATCCGCGCGCCATCGGTATAGACGTCACGCGTATCCACCGCCCGTTGGCCGCCGCTGTAGATGTCGTATTTGACCGGTGCGGCGAAAACCGATGTCGAGAGCGCGGCCAGCGCGCCAATCGCGGCAGCTGCCGCCAGACGTTTCCTGAGTGCCATGTGAATCCCCTTGTTCTGTTTGACGACGGGCGCCGCGCCATCAGCATGTGATCCCTGGGAGCGTTGCTGTGGGAGCGGCGTCACGTGAGCCAGTTTAGGGGAAAACCCCTAGCCGAATATCCAGATGGCTTGACCGTACGCATCAAAAACTTTGAGCGACGAAAATCGTCGGGAACCTACACGCGCAATCTTCCACCAAAGCGTTCCGGAAAAATCTGCCCAGATGAACTCCATAGATCGCCTCGGCAATAGAAAAAGCCCCGAATCGGGGCTTTTCCTGACAAACAGCTTTCAATGGCTTGGGCAAGGCACACGGATCAGTGGTGATGTCCGTGGCCATGACCGCCACCGTAGTAGCCGCGGCCATGCCAGCCCGGGCCATAGTAATAACGCGGGCCACCATAGCCGTAATAGCGCGGCGCGCCATAGTAGACCGGGGCCGGACGCACCACGACAGGCGGCGGGCCGTAATAGACAGGGGCCGGCGCCACAACCACCGGCGGAGGCGGCGCGTAGTAGGCCGGGGCCGGCGGATAGTAGGCGGGACCACCCACGACAACGCCCGGAACACCGATCGCCACGTCGACGTTCACACGCGCCATTGCAGCGCCCGACGCCAGCGCGGCGGCCACACCGAATGCTGCGAACAACCAACGTTTCATGATCGTGCTCTCTATGAGTTAGGACGAATCCCGATACTCGCTATTGTACGAGGTCACGAACTTGCAGGTGAAACGGTGGTAGAGACATTGTTACCGCCGGTAACAGCGGGATCACATCTCGGGCGTGACGTGTCCAGCTTGCTTCCTGTGGGCTAAGCCACGACAATACCGGGCTTGCCGTGCGGCCGTGGAGAAATTGGTAGACTCAGCAGACTTAAAATCTGCCGCCTTTCCGGGCTTACGGGTTCGAGTCCCGTCGGCCGCACCAGCCTCTCCAGCTCTCATCCAGGTGCTCGGCGCCCCTTGCCGTTCACACCAGCACCGCGCAAAGACCGGCGCCCACCACCATCAGGAAGATAAACAGCAGGCCAGCCAGTGCCAGCGGCTTGCGGCCAGCGCGTAGCAGGTCGCCAATCCGCGTATGCAGGCCAATGGCGAGCATCGCGCAGGCCAGCAGCCAGTTGTCCAGGGCCGTCAGCGCAGGCTTCCATTCGCCGGGCACGAGTGCCGCCGAGTTCAGCGCCATCACCGCGACAAAGCCGACCGCAAACCAGGGCACCGAGCGCAGCAGGCCCTTCAGGTTGCGCGCGGCACCCGATTCCTGCGACCAGCTCGTGCGCGGCCACAGAGCCATGACCAGCAGCAGCGGCCCCAGCGCCAGCACGCGGACCATCTTTGCCACCACGGCGGCATCGGCCGTGGCATCGCTGACCATCTTGCCCGACGCGATTACCTGCGCCACTTCGTGCAGCGTGGCACCGGTGAAGATGCCGAAGGCGCGCTCGCTCACCGCCAGGTGCCAGTGTTGCGTGGCCAGTTCGTACATCCACGGGTACAGCAGCATGCCGGCCGTACCGAACAGCACCACGGTCGCCACGGCGACAGCCGTCTGACGATCGTCAGTGCGCACCACCGAAGACACGGCGATGGCCGCTGCGGCCCCACAGACCGCACTGCCCGCGCTCACCAGGATCGCTTCGCGCCGGCTCAGGCCGAAGAACGACGAGCCCACCCACGTACCGAACAGCAGCGTGGCCACCAGCATCAGCAGCGGCACGACGATGCCACCGACGCCCAGCGCCGCGATGGCACCAAACGTCAGGCGCAGGCCATACAGCGCCACCCCCAGACGAAGCATGTGATGACGCGCGAACTGCATGCCCGGAGCCAGCGGCGTCAGCCAGTGCCTGGGCATGGTGTTGGCCGCGATCATGCCGGCGAACATCGCCAGCGTCAGGGCCGACAAGCCATATTGCGAGATGGCCGGATGATCGGCCAGCACCTGGGCAAGCCAGGCAATCGCGCCCAGCGGCGGCAGCGTCAGGATGCGCTTGCGCCACAGCGTCAGCGTGGACGGGGCGATGGCAACGGAAATCGAATGAGGGGCAGGAGCCGTAGACATGGCAGCAAACAAAGGTCTTGTGCAATGCCTTGCAGCGTACGCACCGGTTGCTAACCAGTAAAACGGGTAATATCGTTATGCGTAACCGGATATATCGATAGAACATGGAACAGCGCCCGCTCCGCCTGACCCTGCGCCAGTTGCAGGTGTTTGTTGCCGTCGCCCAGCACGGCAGCACGATTGCGGCTTCTGATTCGCTGGCGATGTCGCAATCGGCCGTCAGCGCGTCGCTGGCCGAACTCGAACGCGCGCTCAATGGCGCACTTTTCGACCGCGTGGCACGTCGGCTCGCCATCAACGAAGCCGGACGCCAGTTCTTTCCGCGCGCGCTGTCGCTGCTGGATCAGGCCCATGAACTGGAGCGATTTGCGTCCGAAGGGGGCGTGCAACTGCGCATCGCGGCCAGCAACACCATCGGCAGCTATATTCTGCCGGCGCTGCTGGCGGGCTTTCGCAACGCCCAGACCGGCCCTTGCGCCCTTGACCTGCGTATCGGCAACACCCATGACGTGCTGCAGGCGCTGGTGAAGTTCGAAGTCGATATCGGGCTGATCGAAGGCACCAGCCACGAGCGCGATCTGCGCAGCATGCACTGGTGCGACGATGAGATGGTGGTGGTGGCCGGCCCGTCGCATCCACTGGCGACGGCCGCCGACCGCCCGGACGACCTGCACGACATGCTGCGCGAAGCCGACTGGATCGTGCGCGAGCCCGGCTCAGGCACCCGCGAAATCATCGAAGCCCGTCTGGTGCCGGAACTCGGCGCGCTACGTTTCGCGCTGGAGCTTGGCAACGCGGAAGCCATCAAGCGCGCCGTCATGAGCGGCTTCGGGGTGAGTTGCCTGTCCCTTCACGTCGTTCGCGACGAAATCGAGCGTGGTCTGCTGGTGGCGCTGCGCAGCGGCCTGCCGCGCGTGATCCGGCCGCTGCAGCTGGTCGTCCATCAGGACAAGTTTCCGACGCAGGGCCTGCTGGCCTTCACCGAATACCTGCGTGGGGCCGCGCCCGTGCTCCCATCCCCTCAGGCCGGCTGAGGATCGCGCTGCCTGTCGCCGTCCGCGCGCGCCGTGTAGCGGTCAAGCAGATGGAACATGACGGGATTGAGCAGGATCGACAGCAGCGCGCCCGCAAGGATCAGCGCCTGGCCACGCTCGGGCAGGATATTGAGATAGACACCCAGGCTGGCCAGAATGAACGAGAACTCTCCGATCTGCGCCAGGCTTACGGCAATCGTCAAGCCGACGCGCGTATCGTGGCCGAACGCACGCACGATGCCTAGCGCGGCCAGCGACTTGCCCACCAGGATGATCAGCAGCGTCGCCAGCACGCCCCAAGGGTCGTTCACCAGCACCATCGGATCGAACAGCATGCCCACCGAGACAAAGAACAGCACAGCAAAGGCGTCGCGCAGCGGCAGCGATTCTTCTGCCGCCCGATGGCTGAATTCCGATTCGGCCATCACCATGCCGGCAAAGAAGGCACCGAGCGCAAACGAAACGCCGAACAGCGAATAGGCGCCAAACGCCACGCCGAGCGCCACGGCCAGCACGCCCAGGCGGAACAGCTCCCGGCTGCCCGTCCACACGATGCGCTCGAGCATCCACGGGATAAAGCGCCGGCCGATGACCATCATCACGGCCACGAACGCCGCCACCTTGCCCAGGGTCGAGAAAATTTCGACCAGCACATCCATCGTGGCAGGCGCCGATGCCCCGGCGGCCTCGCCTTCGGCGCCGCCACCGAGCAGTCCGGCCATGGCCGGCAGCAACACCAGCGTCAGCACCATCGCCAGGTCTTCCACGATCAGCCAGCCCACCGCGATGCGCCCCTGCTGCGATTCGATCAGATCTCGCTCCTGCAGCGCGCGCAGCAGCACCACGGTACTGGCCACCGACAGCGCCAGCCCATAGACAAGGCCCTGGCCCCAGTGCCAGTCGAACCCCCAGGCGACCAGCATGCCCAGCGCCGTCGCAATGCCGATCTGGACGATCGCGCCCGGAATTGCGATCTTCTTCACGGCCATCAGGTCCTTGACCGAAAAATGCAGGCCCACGCCGAACATCAGCAGGATCACGCCCAGTTCCGCCAGTTCGGGCGCCAGCGCCTGGTCGGCCGTGTAGCCCGGCGTGTGCGGCCCCACCACGATGCCCGCGCACAGGTAGCCGATCAGCGGCGGCAGCCGGAACCTGTTGGCGATGGCTCCCAGAATGAACGCCAGCACGATACCGCCGACGATGGTGCTGATAAGCGGGGTGGCGTGATGCATGCGTCTGGGGTTCCTTTTCCGGTTGTCTCGATAATCTGGATGAACCACCGTCGCGCCAACGCGCCATCCCGCCGGCGCATCATGCGCAGCGGCATGTCGCGGACAGGGGAGCACCTGGATCGTTGCTGGTGGTACGGGAAGAGCGGCCGCAGACCGCGGGTGCATCGCAATTTCGCCATGCGCCGCGGCGGGAGGGAGTGCATCGGAATACGACTACGCGAGGTGGCTTGCCACGCCAGGCGCCGTCCCGGATGCGTACGGCATGGCGTAATGTAACACGCGAGCCACCCCGCTCAAGATGAGAGGAATCGCAAAAAACTGGGGAAGTTCGGCGAATGCCGGCGCTGAAAAACACAACGGCGCCACATGGGCGCCGTCGGCTTGCAACTGGAGGCGGAGGTCGGAATCGAACCGGCGTACACGGCTTTGCAGGCCGCTGCATAACCACTCTGCCACCCCGCCAGGTGACGATGCTGGATTGTATCCGGATTCGCCGCGAGCGTCGTGACTGCCGACACCGCGACGGGGATGCAACCCCGCTAAAGAAAAAGGGAAGCGTTGCTTCCCTTTGGGATTGGAGCGGGAGACGAGTCTCGAACTCGCGACCTCAACCTTGGCAAGGTTGCGCTCTACCAACTGAGCTACTCCCGCGTACAACCGTACAACTTTACTGCCGTGGCAGCTTGCGCCGCCGTTCCGCCGACCTGACCAACATCGCCATGCCACCGGATGCCATTAACCTGGAGCGGGAGACGAGTCTCGAACTCGCGACCTCAACCTTGGCAAGGTTGCGCTCTACCAACTGAGCTACTCCCGCAGGGCCCTGCATCATACCGAAAAGCAGACTATCGCGCAACTTCTTTTAACTACGCAGCTTTATGCCGGCAATTCGCGCTAAGTACCGCTTATCTTGCTGCTTTCGTTTGCGTCGTCAGCAGCGAGAACGAGATTATTGCAAAGAGAGAACCGGCTCGTCAACAACTTTTTGCATGGAATTTCATTTTTGTGTCCGCGCCCCGCTCAACGCATCGCTGCGCTCCCGTATCTGAGGCCACGCGAGCTTCATGTAATAGATCATCGACCACAGCGTCAGCACAGCCGCCACGTAGATCATCAGCGTACCCAGCAACGATGCATCCAGGCCGAACAGCGTGTCGTTGAACAGCAGCAGCGGGATGGCGATCATCTGCACGGTGGTTTTCAGCTTGCCCAGGAAGTTCACCGCTACGCTCTTCGACGCCCCGATCTGCGCCATCCATTCACGCAAGGCCGAAATCGTGATCTCGCGGCCAATGATGACCAGTGCGATCAGGTCGGCCACGCGGCCCAGGGCCAGCAGCGACAGCAGCGCCGCGGTGACCATCAGCTTGTCGGCCACCGGGTCCAGGAAGGCGCCGAAGGCCGAAGTCTGGTTCCAGCGCCGCGCCAGAAAACCGTCCAGCCAGTCCGTGACCGCCGCGATGATGAAGAACGACGCCGCCGTCACGTTCTTGGTATGCATCGGCAGCCAGGCCTCGGGCAGGTAATAGACCCCGACGACAAGCGGGATCATGGCCACGCGAAGCCAGGTCAGCAGGATGGGAATATTCAGTGGCATGGGCGGTGCGTTCGTGCGCCAGAATCTGGCTGGTCTGCGATGTGGTCGCCAAGGCGGATTGCGCGATTGTCGCCGATTTCGACCCCAACCCGCTAATTTCGGGCCGAAAGCCGCCCAATACCTGCCCGGGACGGGTCTCAGTGCAATTGCCGGTAGATTTCCTCGGCCAGCGTGCGAGAAATGCCTTCCACGCTGGCAAGCTCGTCGATGCTGGCCGCCATCACGCCGCGCAGGCCGCCAAATCGCGTCAGCAGCTTCTGGCGGCGGCGCGCGCCCACGCCTTCGATCTCTTCGAGCCGCGACGTGGTGCGCGCCTTGGCCCGCTTGGCGCGCATGCCGGTGATTGCAAAGCGGTGGGCCTCGTCGCGGATCTGCGCCACCAGCATTAGGGCCGCGCTACCCTGCCCCAGTTCCAGCGATGGACGCCCGTCGGCAAATACCAGCGTCTCCAGACCCACCTTGCGCCCTTCGCCCTTGGCCACCCCGACCAGCAGGCCAATATCGAGCCCCAGCTCCTCGAATACCTGCCGCGCCACCTCGACCTGGCCCTTGCCGCCATCGATCAGCACCACGCGCGGCATGCGGGGCACGCCCTCGGCGCCGGCGGCGTTCGGATCGCCGCCATCCTCCTGAATCTGCTCGACCAGCTTCTGGTAGCGGCGCGTCAGCACCTGGCGCATGGCAGCGTAGTCGTCACCGGGCGTGATGTCGGTGATATTGAAGCGCCGGTACTCGCTGTTCTGCATCTCATGGTGATGAAACACCACGCACGACGCCTGCGTGGCCTCGCCTGCCGTGTGGCTGATATCGAAGCACTCGATGCGCAGCATGGCGAGGTCCTCCATGTCCAGGCCGATGGTCTCGGCCAGTGCGCGCGTGCGGGCCTCCTGGCTGCCCTGCTCGGCCAGGCGTCTGGCCAGCGCCAGGCCGGCGCCCTGCGCGGCCATCTCCAGCCACACCTTGCGCTGTCCCTGGGGCTGCCGCACCAGCGCCACCTTGCGGCCGGCCTGCATCGACAGCGCCTCGACCACCGCGCCGTCGGCCGGCAGATGGCTGACCACGATGATCGGCGGGGGCGCCTGATCGAGATAGTGCTGGATCATGAAGGCGGACAGCACGCGCGCGGCAATGCGATCGACCGACAACGGGCCCACGTCGGCCGCAGGCGCGGTTCCGGCTGCGGCCTCACCGGGGGCCGCCTCGGATGGTTCCGATGCCTCGCTGGTGTCGTCGCTCTCTTCGACGATCATTGCCGCTTCATCGGCATGGGCCGGGAAGTAGGCCTTGTCGCCCAGATGCCGCCCGCCGCGCACCATGGCCAGGTTCACGCAGGCGCGGCCGCCCTGCACGGCCACGGCCAGCACGTCGATATCGCGCGCCTGGCCGACTTCTTCCACGGCTTGCCGCTTCAGTACCGTCGACAACGCGCCAATCTGGTCGCGCACGGCGGCGGCCTGCTCGAACTGCAACTGCATCGCGTGCGCCTCCATCTTCTGCTGCAGACCCGCGAGCACCTCGGTCTCGCGGCCCTGGAGGAAGCTCGCGGCGTTGCCCACGTCCCGGGCATAGTCTTCCTGCGAAATCGCGTTCACACAGGGCGCGGTGCAACGATGGATCTGATGCAGCAGGCACGGCCGCGTGCGATTGTTGAACACCGTGTCCTCGCAGGTGCGCAACTGGAACACCTTCTGCAGGATCTGCATGCTCTCGCGCACGGCATGGGCACTCGGGAACGGACCGAAGTACTGGTGCTTGCGGTCGGTCGCGCCCCGGTAATACGCCATGCGCGGAAACTTGTGGCCGGTCAGCTTCAGGAACGGATACGACTTGTCGTCGCGAAACAGGATGTTGTAGCGCGGCGCCAGCGCCTTGATGAGATTGTTCTCAAGCAGGAGCGCCTCGGCTTCGGTCCGCACGACGGTCGTCTCGATTCGCGCGATCTTGCCCACCATCATGGCAATACGCGGCGACAACAGCGTCTTGTTGAAATAGCTCGATACCCGCTTCTTCAGGTCGCGCGCCTTGCCCACATAGAGCACGTTGCCATCGGCATCGAAATATCGATAGACGCCCGGCAGCCCCGGCATCCGCGCCAGGATCGGACGCGGATCGAAGTCCGGCACGTCGGGGGGCTCCGGAGCCTGCATCTCGGTCGGGGCGGCTTCGGATTCGGGTATCACGGGGTCGGTCTGGGGGACGGGTTCCTGCTCGGGCATCGCGGGCGGATTGAACGAATAAGGGGCGCCATCGGTGCGCCATCCATGCGCCCACACGGGGCGCTGGCCTAGAATCGCAAGTTTAGAGCAATTCGTCCGGAAGACTTCCTGGCCGCCGGCCGCCCCCGCCGCGCCCTTCGTCGCGTCCTCGTCGTATCTTCGCCAAACCCATCGCGTCATGCCTATCCGTTCCTGGGACATTTTCTGCACGATCATCGACAACTTCGGCGACATCGGCGTTTGCTGGCGGCTGGCGCGCCAGCTGGCACAGGAGCACGGCCATGCGGTCCGGCTCTGGGTGGACGACCTGGCCAGCTTTGCCCGGCTGGCACCGGAAATCGACCCGGCCGCCACGCATCAGCGCCTGGCCGGTGTGGAAGTGCGGCGCTGGGCGCCGCAGCCGGACGCCCCGTTCGATGCCCCCGCGCCACACGACGTGGTGATCGAGGCGTTCGCCTGCCATCTGCCCGAGTCGTTCCTCGCAGCCATGGCCACCGCGCCGCGCAAGCCGGTCTGGATCAATCTGGAATACCTGAGCGCCGAGGACTGGGTCAGCGAGCACCACGCGATGGCGTCACCGCATCCGCGCCTGCCGCTGACCAAATACTTCTTCTTCCCGGGCTTTGCGCGGGGTACGGGCGGCCTGTTGCGCGAATCGATGATCGGTGTTTCGCGCGATACCTTCCGCACCAGCCCGGCCGCGCAGGCCACGCTGTGGCACCGGCTCGGCGTGCAGCCCACGCCGGGGGCGTTGCAGGTCAGCCTGTTCGCCTATGAGAATCCGGCCATGCCCGCCCTGCTCGACCAATGGCGCGACGGTGCCACGCCGATCGAATGCTTCGTGCCCCAGGGGCTGGCCGCGACACAGATCGGCCAATGGCTGGGCGCGGCGGCGGTGCCGGGTACCACGCACCATCGCGGCAATCTTGTCGTCCACGGCATCCCGTTCGTGCGTCAGGAACACTACGACGAACTGCTCTGGGCTTGCGACGTCAACTTCGTGCGCGGCGAGGATTCCTGCGTGCGCGCCCACTGGGCCGCCCGCCCGATGATCTGGCACATCTACCCGCAGGACGACCAGGCGCACCACATGAAGCTCGATGCCTGGCTGACCCGTTTTGCGCGGGCTGGCGTGGCGCCCGAGGCATCCGCCGCGCTGATCGCTTTCTCCCATGCGTGGAACGGGTACGGCACGGCGCCGGACTGGGCGGCGCTGCAGGCACATCTGCCCGCCCTGACCGCCGGCATGGACCGCTGGCAGCGGCAGTTGCAGCACTTGGGCGACCTCGCAGCGAATCTCGTGGCCTTTAGCGAAAATCAGGTAAAATAGCCGGTTGATTTTGATGGCGAGCCAAGTTTCAAGGCCCAAGAACAAACTGCCGGCTGCGCGCCTTCGCCATACCGAATTCCGGGTGCTCCCTCCTACCTTGCCCCGGACCATATTTTTTCAGGAAGACAGTTCAGATGAAAATCGCACAGGAACTCCGCGTCGGCAACGTGTTCATGATCGGTTCCGACCCGATGGTGGTTCAGAAGGCCGAGTACAACAAGTCGGGCCGTAACGCCGCTGTTGTCAAGATGAAGTACAAGAACCTGCTGACGGACGCCCCGGGCGAGTCGGTCTTCAAGGCCGACGACAAGTTCGAAGTGGTGGTGCTGGAGCGCCGCGAATGCACGTTCTCGTACTTCGCCGACCCGATGTACGTGTTCATGGATGCCGACTTCAACCAGTACGAAGTCGAGAAGGACAGCATGGGTGACGCGCTGAACTACCTCGAAGACGGCATGGCCGTTGAAGTGGTGTTCTACAACGACAAGGCGATCTCGGTGGAAATGCCGACGACGCTGGTCCGCGAGATCATCTACACGGAACCGGCCGTCAAGGGCGACACTTCGTCGGGCAAGGTGCTCAAGGGCGCCAAGATCAACACCGGCTTCGAACTGCAAGTGCCGCTGTTCTGCAACATCGGCGACAAGATCGAAATCGACACGCGTACCGGCGAATACCGCAGCCGCGCCAACTAAGCTTCACGGCGCCACGCGATAGAGAAAGGGCAGCTTCGGCTGCCCTTTTTGTCGTCCGTGGCGCGCCGGCGGCCGGCCCCATCCTTACTTGACCAGATCCAGGTCCTTCAGCAAACGCAGCGCGGCACGGTACTCGCCTTCCTGCTGGAGCTTGTTCCAGTCCAGCGGCTTGCGGCGGCCAAACAGCTTGCGAATACGGCGTTGCGACGGCTTCGAAATCGACGTGTCGAGTTCCGACAATAGCTGATCGGCCTTTTCCGGGTTGTTGCAGATCAAGACCATGTCACAACCGGCGTCGAGCGCGGCCCTGGCGCCCTGCGTGATGGTACCCGCAACGCTGGCGCCCTCCATGCTGAGGTCGTCGCTGAAAATCACGCCTTCGAAACCCAGCTGCGTGCGCAGCACGTCCTGAAGCCAGAAGCGCGAAAATCCTGCCGGCGCGGGGTCCACCTTGGAATAGATCACGTGTGCCGGCATCACGGAGGCCAGCGCCGGCCCCATCCAGTCATACGGGCGGGCATCGTGCGCCAGTATCTCGTCGAGCGGGCGCTCGTCGACGGGCACCGCCACGTGGGAATCGGCCTCCACGTAGCCATGACCCGGGAAATGCTTGCCGCAGTTGGCCATGCCGGCCAGCAGCAGGCCGTGCGTCAGGTGGTTGGCCAGCATCGTGACCACGCGCGGATCGGCATGGAAGGCGCGGTCGCCGATCACGCCGCTGCGGCCGAAGTCCAGGTCCAGCACCGGCGTGAAGCTCAGGTCGATATCGCAGGCGCGCAGCTCGGCCGCCAGCACATAGCCGGAGGCGATGGCCGCCTTGGTGGCCATCAGCACATCGCGGTCCCACAGCTGGCCCAGTCTGGCCATGGCCGGCAGGTGCGTGAATCCGTCGGTCTTGGCGCGCTGCACGCGGCCGCCTTCATGGTCGATGCAGATCAGCACATCGTCGCGCACATTGCGGATCGCACGCGTCAACGACACCAACTGGGCGCGCGACTCGAAATTGCGCGCGAACAGGATCACGCCACCGGTCAGGGGATGCGCGATGCGGCGCTCGTCTTCGGCATTGAGCTGCTTGCCCACCACGTCGAGCACCACGGGACCCGGACGCTTGCCGGACACTTTATTGTTCATATCGGTTCAGTTCGAGGCTGGTTCAGGCAGCGGGCCGGGCTGCCCCGTCCGCTCCGCGATCGCGAAGGCGACCGCATACTCATGTTCATCGCTGACACTGACCCGAATGGTCAGGCCGCGTTCCCGAACCCACTCGGCCAGTTCGCCCGTGCATTGCGGGGTGGGCTCGCCAGACGGCAGGTTCAGCAATTCCATCGCGCGCCAGGTCATCGGCCAGCGCATGCCGAGCCCGATGGCCTTCGAGAAGGCTTCCTTGGCGGCAAAGCGCGTGGCAAGGAACGCCAGACCACGCTTTTCGGAGCGCACCTTGCGCGCGTGATAGACCTTCAATTCACGCGGCCCCAGTACCTTTTCGGCAAACCGGCCGCGCGTGCGATCCATCACGCCTTGCACGCGATCAATCTGGATGATGTCGGTGCCGACGCCGTAGATCACGCCGGCTGCCCCGGCACGGGATAACGGGTACCCAGCCGCGCCGCCACCATGATGGCCTTCATCTCGCGCACGGCATTCTGCCACCCGACGAACACCGCGTGCGCCACGATGGCGTGGCCGATGTTCAACTCCTTGATGCCCGGCAGTGCCGCGATGCGTTGCACGTTCGTGTAATGCAGGCCGTGGCCGGCGTTGACGATCAGGCCGTGCTTCCGGCCAGCCGTCACGCCCTGCGCCACGCGCTGGAACTCCGCTTCCTGCGCATCGGCCGTGTGGGCATCGGCATAGGCGCCGGTATGGATCTCGATGACCGGGGCCTTGCACGCGGCGGCGGCGGCAATCTGGTCGGGGTCCGCGTCGATGAACAGCGACACGCGGATGCCGGCATCGGCCAACTGGCGGCACGCCGCGCTGACCTGCTCGAAATGGCCGGCCACGTCGAGGCCGCCTTCGGTGGTCACTTCCTCGCGCTTCTCCGGCACCAGGCACACGTCCTGCGGCTTAATCTCGCACGCGATGTCGAGCATTTCGGCAGTAATGGCGCACTCGAGGTTCATGCGCGTGGCCAGCTTCGGACGCAGTGCACGCACGTCGGCATCGCGGATATGGCGGCGGTCTTCGCGCAGGTGCAGCGTAATCAGGTCGGCGCCGGCTTCCTCGGCCTGCAGCGCGGCCTGGATCGGGTCCGGATAGACAGTGCCGCGCGCATTGCGCAGCGTGGCAACGTGATCGATGTTGACGCCGAGGTCGATGACCCCGGGATTCGCGTGGAAGATCATGCCGGCTTGCTCAGAGGGAATGGGGAATCAAAGGTACTGCAGATCGATCAGGATCTGGCGCGTTTTCAGCGGCTCGCCCTGTAGATAATAATGCAGCAGGAACCGCATCAGCGCGCGGCTTTGCGTAACGGTTTGTGCGCGCCCGTAGTCGTCCTGCGCCATGTCCAGCAGCGTCTGCCCCGACACCACGGGCCAGGTCGACGGATCGCTGGCATGCGCGCGCCGTACGCCACGCTCCGGCTGGTAGACGTAATCAAGACCGGGCTGCACGCGCTCGCCCGTCTTGATGCATTGATCGAACGCCACCGCGAAGCCGGTTTCCTGCAGCAGCACGCGCTCGAAGCCGCGCAGCACCAAGCTGGCCGGCTCGCCATGCGCCAGCCGCGTCAGCGTGATCATGTAGTGCTTGAACAGCGCGGGATGCGCATCCTCGCGCGGGCAGAATCGCAATAGCAATTCATTCAAATAGAAGCCCGACAGCAGCCCATCGCCGGCCAGCGGCAGCATGCCGCCCATGTACTCGGCCTTGGTCAGCGTCTTGACCTCGCCGCGTCCGGTCCACGACAACGAAATGGGGTGGAAATGCTGCAGCACGGCGCGCAACGCCGAATGCGGGCGCTTGGCGCCCTTGGCGACCATCGCCATGCGCCCGTGATCGCGCGTGAAGACGTCGAGGATCAGGCTGGTTTCGCGATAGGGATAGGCATGCAGCACGAACCCCGCCTCGTTGGTGACGCGCAACTCCGAGCGCGCCGGCACGATGCGCATCGCGCGGTCCATCATTTCGCGCCCGGCCGCCGCCGGGCTCAGCGCGGGAATGGCGCCCGACTCCAGCACCTCGGCGGCCTCCTCGGCAATCGGATCGGCACTGCGCGCACGCGGCGCGCCGCGGCGCACGTCAGGCATCTTGCTCACTCGTAGCCGTAGGCGCGCAATCCGGCTTCGTTGTCGGCCCAGCCGCTCTTGACCTTGATCCACATTTCCAGGTAGACCTTGCCGTCGAACAGCTTTTCCATGTCGAGGCGCGCCTCGGTGGAGATCTGCTTGAGCTTGCTGCCCTTGTTGCCGATGATCATGGCCTTGTGCGCGTCGCGCTCAACCAGAATCGTGGCGAAAATGCGACGCAGCCGCCCTTCCGTCTCGAACTTGTCGATGACGACGGTGCTCGTGTACGGCAGCTCGTCGCCGGTCCAGCGGAACACCTTCTCGCGGATGATTTCCGACGCCAGGAACCGCTCGCTGCGGTCGGTCATCGCATCCACGTCGTACATTGGCTCGCCTTCCGGCAGATAGGGTCGGATGATGGCCAGCAGGCGGTCGATGTGGTCTCGCGTCTTGGCGGACATCGGGACCACTTCCGTGAACGGAAAACGCTGTCCCATCTGCTCCAGGAACGGCATCATCACTTCCGACCGGCCTTCGCCGATGCGGTCGAGCTTGTTGCACACCAGCAGCACCGGCACGTTCTTTGGCAGCAGCGCCAGCACCTTTTCGTCATCGGGGCCGAAATAGCCGGCTTCTACGACGAACAGCACCACATCCACCGACGACAACGTCGAAGTCACCGCGCGGTTCAGCGAACGGTTCAAGGCGCTGGCATGGCGCGTCTGGAAACCCGGGGTATCGGCGAACACGTACTGCGCATCATCGGTGGTCTGAATACCGACGATCCGATGCCGCGTTGTCTGCGCCTTGCGGGACGTGATGCTGATCTTCTGGCCGACCAGCGCGTTCATCAGCGTGGATTTGCCCACGTTCGGACGGCCAACGATGGCCACGGTGCCGCAGCGAAATGCCGTGGCACCAGAGGGTTCCGCCGCAGCCTGCTGCGGAGGGAGAGAATCGGTCATTCCTTCAACCTGAGAGACAACTGGGGATCCGGTGGCACCGGCTGCTTGCGCGTCTTGCCTGTTCGCTCGGCACGGCTGCGCTTGAGCAACTGGGGCACGAGCTTCTGGACTTCGTCCAGCGCGAGCTTGGCCGCCGCCTGTTCGGCCGCACGGCGCGACGCGCCGGTGCCGAACACGCGCACCTCCAGTTTAGGCACGATGCATTCGACTTCAAATTGCTGGCTGTGCGCCGCACCGTGCGTGGCAATGACGTTGTACTGCGGCAGGGCAATCTTGTGACCCTGCAGGTACTCCTGGAGCAGCGTCTTGGCGTCCTTGCCCAGCGTGCGCGGGTCCACCTGCTCCAGAATCGGGATATACAGCTTGCGGATCAACGCCCGGGCGGCGTCGAACCCGCTATCCAGGAATACGGCTCCGACGATGGCCTCGAGCGCGTCCGCCAGAATCGACGGGCGACGGAATCCGCCGCTCTTGAGCTCGCCTTCGCCCAGGCGCAACGCGTCCGACAACTGCAGCATCTGGGCGATCTCGTACAGCGCCTGCTGCTTGACCAGATTGGCGCGCACCCGCGACAGATCGCCTTCGTCCAGCTTGCCGAACATGCCATACAGCATGTCCGCCACCGCACAGTTCAGCACCGAATCGCCAAGAAATTCCAGGCGTTCGTTGTGCTGTGCGCTATGACTGCGATGCGTGAGCGCCTGCTGCAGCAATTCGGGCTTGCTGAATCGGTAGCCGAGACGTTGCTGCAAGGCGTCGAGGGTCATGTCTTTACTGCGTTCCCGAATAGGTAATCAAAAAACTCAACGGACCATAGATCTTCACTTCGGTCCGGTATTCGAAGCCGATCGAGCGAATACGCCCGGTTTCGTCCTCGTTCACGTCCAGATCCTCGCCGCGGATCGAACTGATATTGTCGATCTGGGCCTGCTTGTCGAAATTGGCCGCTACGTCCTTGCGGTTGCTCGATCGGTCCTTGGCATAGCTGGTCGCCCGCTTCACCGAGAAATATTCCAGCATGCTGGGAATCGACTTCAATGCCGGCAACGCTATTGCCAACACCAGCGCCACCACCACAAGCATCGATCCCAACGAAAATCCGCGTGATTTATGAATCACAAATACGCGGACTTTCCCCCTTTTACCCGAAACCATCTGACCCATCGCGCTGCCCTCTATATTGAGTGTTTTGCGCTGCGTAGTGCCGTGAACAGCTTATTTGAACGACCCTACGCGCCCGAAATTGCCCAGATTCATCCAGATCATGAAGGCCTTGCCGACGATATTCTTGTCGGGTACGAAGCCCCAGTATCGGGAATCCAGGCTGTTGTCACGGTTATCCCCCATGACGAAATAGTGACCTTCCGGCACTTTACATGTCAGCCCCTGCTGATTGTAAGTGCAGTTCTCGCGGAACGGAAAATCCGGATCGGCGCCGGCAACAAAGGCCGGCCGGTCCGTGTCGTTCAGAATGCCATGTTCGGGGCCGCCTGGCAGCTTTTCGGTGAAATGCTTCGAATAGGCCAGACGCTCCTCGTCGAGATAGTCGGGCAGTGCGCTGTATTCGGCCGGCTTGCCATTGATGGTCAGTTTCTTGTTTTCGTAACGCACCACGTCGCCCGGCACACCGATCACGCGCTTGATGTAGTCAAGCGACTCGTCCTTCGGATAGCGGAACACCATGACATCGCCGCGTTGCGGCTCCCCCACGTCGACGATTTTCTTGTTCACCACCGGCAGGCGAATACCGTAGTCGTACTTGTTCACCAGGATGAAGTCGCCGATCAGCAGCGTGGGAATCATCGACCCGGACGGGATCTTGAACGGCTCCACGACAAACGACCGCAGTACGAATACCGCCAGGATCACCGGGAAGAAACTCGCCGAATATTCGAGCCACCACGGCTGGCGCATTTTCTCTTCGGCCAGCTTCGCGCGCGAGCGGTCCAGTTCCGTGCCGGCCGGCACGGCCTGCATGTGCTGGCGCTGGGCGTCGAATTCCGCCAGCGCCAGTTGCGTGACGCTGCGGCGTTGACGCTCGAATACGAGCTTGTCCGCGACCCAGGCAATGCCCGTAATGACCACCAGCACAAAAAGGATCAGTGCGAAATTCATGACGGCTTGGAGTGATGTCGATTTGTTGGTATCGCCGGCTTGCTATCGCCAGGGCGCAGGTACTTACTTTTCGTCCACCTGCAGAATCGCCAGGAATGCCTCCTGGGGGATTTCCACGGTGCCCACCTGCTTCATGCGCTTCTTGCCCGCCTTCTGCTTTTCGAGCAGCTTCTTTTTCCGCGAGATATCGCCGCCGTAGCACTTGGCCAGCACGTTCTTGCGCAGCGCCTTGACGTTTTCGCGCGCGATGATATTCGCGCCGATCGCTGCCTGAATGGCCACGTCGTACATCTGGCGCGGAATGATCTCGCGCATCTTGGCAGCCACCTCGCGCCCGCGATATTGCGAATTCGAGCGGTGAACGATCACCGACAGCGCGTCCACCTTGTCGCCGTTGATCAGGATGTCCACCTTGACCACGTCCGACGGACGATATTCCTTGAATTCGTAATCCATCGATGCGTAACCGCGCGACACCGACTTCAGGCGGTCGAAGAAATCCATGACGATTTCCGCCATCGGAATTTCATAAGTGAGCTGCACCTGCTTGCCGTGATAGCTCATGTTGATCTGCGAGCCGCGCTTCTGCGTGCACAGCGTGATCACCGAGCCCACATAATCCTGGGGCATATACAGGTTCACCGTGACAATCGGCTCCAGGATTGCCTCGATCTTGCTCGGATCGGGCATCTTGGCCGGATTCTCGACGGTGACCATCGTGCCATCGCGCTGCTGCACCTGGTAGACCACGGTCGGCGCGGTCGTGATCAGGTCCATGTCGAATTCGCGTTCCAGGCGCTCCTGCACGATTTCCATGTGCAGCAGGCCCAGGAAGCCGCAGCGGAAGCCGAAGCCCAGCGCCTGCGACACTTCCGGCTCGAATTGCAGCGACGCGTCGTTCAGGCGCAGCTTTTCCAGCGATTCGCGCAGCGCCTCGTACTGGTTGGCTTCCACCGGATACAGGCCGGCGAACACCTGCGGCTTGACTTCCTTGAAGCCGGGCAGCGGCTCGGGGGCACGCTTGGCCAGGGTGGTGATCGTATCGCCCACCTTGGCGGCCTTCAGTTCCTTGATGCCGGCGATCACAAAGCCCACCTCGCCGGCAGTCAGCGCATCGCGCTGGACCGACTTCGGCGAAAACACGCCCACCTGCTCCACCAGGTGCTGCGAGCCCGTGGCCATCAGCAGCACCTTGTCCTTGGGACGCAGCGTGCCGTTGACCACGCGCACCAGCATCACGACGCCGACGTAGTTGTCGAACCACGAATCGATGATCAGGGCCTGCAGCGGCGCGTCGGCATCGCCCTTGGGCGGCGGCACCTTGGCGATCAGCGCCTCGATCACGTCGTCCACGCCCTGCCCGGTCTTGGCCGAGCACGGCGTGGCGTCGCTGGCGTCGATGCCGATGACTTCCTCGATTTCCTGCTTGGCGTTGTCCGGATCTGCCTGCGGCAGGTCGATCTTGTTGAGCACCGGCACCACTTCCACACCGAGTTCGATGGCGGTGTAGCAGTTGGCCACGGTCTGGGCTTCCACGCCCTGCGACGCATCCACGACCAGCAGCGCGCCTTCGCAGGCCGACAGCGACCGGCTGACTTCGTAGCTGAAGTCCACGTGTCCCGGGGTGTCGATCAGGTTCAGGTTGTAGACCTTGCCGTCGCGCGCCTTGTAGCTGAGCGCCGCGGTCTGGGCCTTGATGGTGATGCCGCGCTCTTTCTCGATGTCCATCGAATCGAGCACCTGCGCTTCCATTTCCCGATCCGACAGCCCGCCGCAGCGCTGAATGATCCGGTCGGCCAGGGTGGATTTGCCGTGGTCGATGTGGGCAATGATCGAGAAATTACGAATATGGTCCATCTAGTGATCTGGAAAACGCCAGCGCGGCCCGGCATACCAGGACGGTGCGGGCGCGGCAAAAAGTGGGGCGCACGGTTTTGCGCCAATCCGCGATTTTACCGGATTTTCAAGGACTTCCGTCGCGCGAAATGCCTTTGCGCGCCGTGAATCCCGGCAGTTCGGCATGCCGGATCCTGCACCTTGGCAAAAAACGATCGCGCCGGAGGGCATCCGGCGCGATCAGTCGAGCTTCAGTTGTCCTTCAGCCGGCCTTCAGGCGTCGCTGATGGCCATTGGCTTAGCGGCTCTGGCTCGGACGCAGGGTCAGCACCTGGGTAGCATCGCCGCGCCGCACGAACACCGCCGCCATGCGGTTCTTGTCGAGCGACTTGACCAGATCGTTGAACTGACGCGCCCCCGTCACATCCGTGTCGCCCAGCCGCAAAATGATGTCGCCGGGGCGGATGCCCGCTCGCGCCGCGGGACCGTCCGCCGTATCCACTTCCACGCCGGACTTGACCTTGAGCTCGCGCAGGCGCGCTTCGGGGATGTCGTTGACGACCAGTCCCAGCGCATTGGGCTTGGCTGCCGGCTGGTCTTCACCGCCGCTATTGCCCTTCCGGTCGCCCTTGCGCGCCGCAACCTTGGCATTGTCGGGTTCCAGCTCTGCAACCATGATCTGCACCTCGCGGGTCTGGCCCTTGCGCCACACCTGCAACGGCACCCGCGTGCCAGGCTTGGTATCACCAACCATGCGCGGCAGATCTGAAGCCTTCTCGATATCGCGACCGTTGAACTTCAGGATGATGTCGCCGGCCTCGATGCCCGCCTTTTCGGCCGGACCACCCGGCTCGACGCTGCCCACCAACGCGCCCCGCGCCCGACCCAGGCCCAGCGAATCGGCCGCTTCCTTCGAAACGTCGCTGATCGCCACGGCAATACGGCCACGCGTGACCTTGCCGTTCGCCTTGAGCTGGTCCGTCACGCGCATCGCCTCGTCGATCGGAATCGCGAACGAAATGCCCATGTAGCCACCGCTGCGGCTGTAGATCTGCGAGTTGATGCCGATGACCTCGCCGCGCAGGTTGATCAGCGGGCCGCCCGAATTGCCGGGGTTCACCGCCACATCGGTCTGGATGAACGGCAGATAGTCGCCCGTATCACGGCCCTTGGCCGATACGATGCCGGCGGTCACGCTGTTGTCCAGGCCGAACGGCGAGCCGATGGCCAACACCCATTCGCCGGGGCGAATCTTGTCGGAATCGCCCAGTGCCAGACGCGGCAGGCCCGTGGCCTCGATCTTGAGCAGCGCCACGTCGGTGCGCTTGTCGGACCCGATCAGCTTGGCCTTGAATTCGCGCTTGTCGGGCAGCGTGACATAGATCGTCTCGGCGTCAGCCACCACGTGAGCGTTGGTCATCACGTAGCCGTCCTGGCTGATGATGAACCCCGACCCTACGCCACGGCTCTGCTCCTCGCCCTGGGGCGGGGTCTGCGGCTGGCCACGGCGCGGCGGCGTCGGCTGGCCGGGCATCGGCACGCCGAAGAACCGACGGAAAAACTCCGCCATCTCGTCGTCTTCGGGGGAATTGCCGCCCCGCGACCTGACCCGTTCGGTGGTGCGGATATTGACCACGGCCGGACTGGCCTTCTCGACGAGGTCAGTAAAGTCGGGCAGGTTGTAATTCGAGGCCGCCGCCTGGGCGTGGCCCACTTCGGAAACGGCCGGACCAAGCACGAGCATGGCCACGAGGACCATGGCCCGCGCCAGGGCGGGGGATCTGGAAATCATCGACGAACTCCCGGGAGTATCTGCGAGAAACGGATGCTTCGCGGCAAGGCCAAGGCCGGGGCGCCTGCGAAGCGCACTGCCTGGTGGTCCGGCGCGGGATCCGCTGCCCCATCGCCGCCACGCCAAGATTCGCTCAGTGTACCGCCTTGGGCGGGCGGTATTCCACGCCGGCCGCGAACTGCTTCACGGTTGCGGCGGGCACCTCGCCGACCACCGTGATCCAGTAGTCGGACACCCGTCGCACCACCACCTGGGTGGCGCCCAGTGAAGCCACGCCTTCGCGGCGGGCGCGTTGTTCGGATACCGGCTCGATAAACACCGACAGTCCCGTCAGGCCGTCGCTGTACACGACCTGCAGCACTTCGAAGACGCCGGCGGGCTTGGCACCCTGGGTCGGCGCACGCAGCTCGCCGAGCGGGCGGCGCACCTCGCGGATCTTCTGGAAGCCCTTGATCGGGGCGTTGATCGTCCACCCTTCGTCGGCGATATTGGCCGGCTGATAGCTAACTTCGTAGTGATTCCACGAATTCGCACCCTTGATCGCGTTCAGGATGCGCTGCTTGTCGGTCGGCACGCCAATGTCGACCTGCGAAAACGCCACCTGTTCGAGCACCTTGCCGCCCTCGCCGATCGTCTGCGCGCGCATCAGCAACCCGGAATTCTTGTCCGCCCACAGACGCACCGCATAGCGTGCCGCATCGTGCGGCTCCAGCGCGAAGACTTCGCACTCGACGCCCGCCACGCGTTCGGCGGGCAGCTTGCGCATGTCATAGAGATCCAGCACGTCACTCTTGTTCGTGGCGAGCAGCGCGGGGAAGCGGTCCTTGGCTTCCTGCTTCTCGATCACGACGAGCTTCGCTTCCGGGATCAGGCTGTGGACCACGTCGTTCTGGCGCAGTACCTCGCGCGGCTTGCCGTCGAGCGTTTCCAGCCGTTCGTACTCGTTGTTGGCGAGGTCGCTGTAGTGCTGGATACGCGAGGCATGCATGACGCTGCCGCGCTGATAGATCAGCGTGCCGACGTAGTTTTCGCGCTGCGCGGCGCGATGGATCTTGTTGAGCCACGCGGTGGCATCGCGTCGACTCAGCGCGCTGTCAGACGGCTGCGCGGTGGCTGCGGCAGCGGTCAGACACAAGGCCAGAAAAAAGGACCTGCGCAGGCCCTTCTTTCCGTGTACGCCCGCGATATCGGCGAGCGACCGTCCTCTATGCATGTCCGGCATTATTCCTGCGAATTATCCTGGGAGAAGTTGGCACCATTGGCCACTGTACGCATGGTCGGCACAAAGGCGTCCGTTGCTACAGACGTGCGGTGCGCACGCAGGTACTCGTCGAGACGCGGATCGCGGATCATCTGCGCGTTGTCGGCAGACACGGTCACGATCCCCCCCGCTGCGGGCGCGATCGAGGCAGCCGCCTTCATCGCGCTACCGGGCTGCTGTTCCACGCGCGCGACGATGGCATCCGGCGCGCCGGCATCGCCCGGCCCGCGCATCTGCGGCACGACCACCCAGCTGACGGCCGCAACGGCGGCGGCAATCGCGGTTCCGGGCATGACGCGGCGCACCCACGACGGACGCACCAGCAGGCGCTGCCGGCCCGCGGCGGCCACGGCCGGCACCAGCACGTGCGGCTCGGATTCGAGTTGCGCGGAGAAGCGGGAAAGAAAATCGGAGGTCGACCCCGCGTGCGTCAGTTCCTCCGAACGCAGCGTGTCACCAATCAGTTGATACATCGACCATTCGGCCATCCCGGTCTCGCCCTTGGCGATATCCAGTGCCGCGTCGATTTCGTGCGCCTGCAGCTCGCCATCCATCAGGATCGAGATCTGCTCCGCTGCTTCCATTACATGAACCGACTGCTTATGAGCCTGACCCATTTCCAACCCCAAGAAATTCCATTGAACACCGATAAATCCCGTCACTACCGCTTGTCGTTTATCGATGCAGGAATAGGCTGCAACGCTGGCTGCACGACATTCTCACTTACCATCGCTTGCCCTCTGCCGTTCCCAGCAGGGGCCGCAATTTTTCTGCGATCGCTTCGCGCGCCCGGAAAATCCGCGAGCGCACCGTACCGATCGGACACCCCATTGCCTCCGCGATCTCCTCATAACTGAGGCCTTCGATCTCGCGCAGCGTGATGGCGGTGCGTAATTCTTCCGGCAATGCTTCCATGGCGCGGTTCACCGTATCGGCAACCTGGCGCGTGTGAAGCATGGACTCCGGCGTATTGATATCCCTTAGTTGCTCACCATCCGCAAAAGTTTCAGCCTCTTCGGCATCGATATCGCTGGACGCTTCCGGACGGCGCCCCTGGGTTGCCAGGTAGTTCTTGGCGGTGTTCACCGCGATCCGATACAGCCAGGTGTAGAAGGCGGATTCCCCCCGGAACTGGGGCAAGGCGCGATATGCCTTGATAAAGGCATCCTGCGCCACATCCTCCACTTCTGCGGGGTCACGGACAAGGCGCGAGATCAGGCGAATGATCTTGCGGTGGTACTTGACCACCAGCAGTTCAAAGGCCTTCTTGTCGCCCTGCTGGACGCGTTCAACTAGAAGCTGATCGGCTTCGCGTTCGCTCACGAATGGTTCACCTGCTGCAGTGTATCTCTTGGTTTTGTCGTCACGACAAGCGTTGTATTTTACCTACGATCCGTGCGCCCTCCGGCGTCGCAAAGCGCATTCTGTGACCGTGGCTACGCAATTTGGTTCCTTGACCGGCACACTCCGGTTGCACCGTGTGCAACCCGGCGGCACTGCGGCGGGACGATCGGGAGAATACTCGGAAGAAGCCGGGCGGCGCCGTGCTGCTGGCGGCGCCCCGGCGACGCGCCACGGACGGGCGCGTCATACGGCTCAGATACGGCGGAAAACCAGCGTGCCGTTGGTGCCGCCAAAGCCGAAGTTGTTCTTCACGGCCACATCGATCTTCATTTCACGTGCCGTGTTGGCCACGTAGTCCAGGTCGCACTCGGGGTCCTGGTCGAAGATGTTGATGGTCGGCGGCGAGATCTGGTTGTGGATCGCCAGCACGGTGAAGACTGATTCCAGGCCGCCCGCACCGCCCAGCAAATGGCCGGTCATCGACTTGGTCGAGTTGACGGCAACCTTGTAGGCTGCGTCGCCGAGGGCCAGCTTGATGGCGTCCGATTCGTTCTTGTCGCCGAGCGGCGTCGACGTGCCATGGGCGTTGAGGTAGTTGACCTCGTCCGGGTTCACACCGGCGTCCTTGAGCGCGGCAACCATGCAGCGGCGCGGGCCATCGGTGCTCGGGGCGGTCATGTGGTACGCGTCGCCGCTCATGCCGAAGCCCACCAGTTCGGCGTAGATGCGCGCACCGCGCGCCTTGGCCGATTCGTACTCTTCCAGCACCATCACGCCGGCGCCTTCGCCCAGCACGAAGCCGTCGCGGTCCTTGTCCCACGGACGCGAAGCGGCGGCAGGGTCATCATTGCGGGTCGACAGCGCGCGGGCCGCGGCAAAACCGCCGATGCCCAGCGGCGACACCGTCGATTCGGCACCGCCGGCAACCATCACATCGGCGTCGCCAGCCTGGATCAGGCGGGCGGCCAGGCCGATGCTGTGCAGGCCGGTCGTGCAGGCCGTCACGGCGGCCAGGTTCGGCCCCTTCAGGCCGTGGATGATCGACAGGTGACCCGAGATCATGTTGATGATCGAACCCGGCACGAAGAACGGCGAGATGCGGCGCGGGCCACGGTTGGCCAGCGTCATCTGCGTGTCTTCGATCATGGGCAGGCCGCCGATGCCGGAACCGACCAGCACGCCCACGCGCTCGGCATTGGCGTCGGTGATTTCCAGGCCGCTGTCCTTCAGCGCCTGGGTACCGGCGGCGATGCCGAAATGGATAAACGTATCCATGTTGCGGGCTTCCTTGGCCGGGATGTATTCCTCGGCGTTGAAGCCCTTCACTTCGCCGGCGAAATGCACAGCCAGGGCGGAGTGATCGAATTTGGTAATGGTGGCGATGCCGGACTTGCCGGCAACCAGGTTGGCCCAGCCTTCGGCAACCGTGTTTCCGACCGGAGACACAAGGCCAAGCCCAGTGACGACGACGCGACGACGGCTCACTATATTTTCCTACGAGTGCGTGAAGTGGAATCGGATAACTTCAGGATCCCGCCGCGCCTGCCGACAAACCATGGCATGTGACGCACTGCTTGGGATCGATCCGGTTCAGCTTCTTCGAACAGACGAAAGCCACAGAAAACGGCATGACAGGACCGTGACGGCCCCGTCCATGCGCCTTCTGTGGCTCGGAATATGATGACGACGGCTTAGGCCTTGACGTGCGCGGTGGCGTAGTCGATGGCTTGTTGCACGGTCGTGATCTTTTCGGCTTCCTCATCCGGAATTTCCATGCCGAATTCATCTTCCAACGCCATCACGAGTTCCACCGTGTCCAGCGAGTCCGCACCGAGATCATTCACGAACGACGATTCGTTCTTGATGTCTGCCTCGGCCACGCCAAGCTGTTCAGCCACGATTTTCTTGACGCGTTGTTCGATATTGTCCATGTAACCCTCCAGGGAATGTTCGACAAAAAGTGGGCGCATTTTAGCAGGTTTGGACCACAAAAAATCCGCCTGCCAACCTTTGCAAGATTCGCGCCCGATTGGTTTGAAAAACTACTGCTTCAACCGGCTTCTTTCGGCTTCTCCCTCGAAACCGAAGCCCGTCCAAATCCTTAGTTCATGTACATGCCACCGTTCACGTGCAGCGTAGTGCCCGTGATGTAGGCAGCCTGCGGACCCGCCAGGAATGCCACGGCATTGGCGATGTCTTCCGGCTGACCCAGACGGCCCAGCGGAATGCGCGTCTTGAGGGCAGCATGCTGCTCTTCCGACAACACCTTCGTCATGTCCGTATCGATGAAGCCCGGCGCGACGCAGTTCACCGTGACGTTGCGGCTGCCGATCTCGGCGGCCAGCGCGCGGGTCATGCCTTCCACACCGGCCTTGGCCGCCGCGTAGTTCATCTGGCCCGGGTTGCCCGTCGAGCCCACCACCGACGTGATGTTGATGATACGGCCGCCACGGGCCTTCATCATCGGGCGCAGCACGGCACGCGCCAGGCGGAACACCGCCGTCAGGTTCGTGTCGATGACGGCCGTCCAGTCGTCGTCCTTCATGCGCATGGCCAGTTGGTCCTGCGTGATGCCGGCGTTGTTCACCAGCACTGCCAGGCCGCCGTGGGTCTTCACGATCTCGTCGATCACGGCGTCGCAGCGCGCGGCGTCGTTCACGTTCAGCACCACGCCATTGCCCTTCAGCCCTTCGGCCGACAGGTATTCGCTGATGCCGGCCGCGCCCGATTCGCTCGTGGCCGTACCGATCACGGTAGCGCCCTGGCGTGCGAGTTCCAGCGCGATGGCCCGGCCGATGCCGCGCGAGGCACCGGTTACCAGCGCGACCTGATTTTCCAGAGTCTTGCTCATGTTGCGTTCGTTCCTTGCTCTTATTTCAGCAGCGCCAGCGTTTCCTGCAGCGACGCCGGATCAAAGATTGCACCACCGACGAGGTTGCCGTCGATGCGTTTGGTCATGCCGGCCAGAACTTTACCCGGACCGCATTCGATCACATGGGTCACGCCTTCGGCAGCCATCTTCTGCACGCACTCGACCCAGCGCACCGGCGCGGCGGCCTGGCGCACCAGCGCGTCCTTGATCTGCGCCGGATCGTTGACGATGGCCACGTCGACGTTGTTCACCAGCGGAATCGCCGGCGCCGAAAACGCCAGCCCGGCCATGCGCTCGCGCAGGCGGTCCGACGCAGGCTTGAGCAGCGACGAGTGGAACGGCGCCGAAACCGGCAGCGGCAGCGCGCGCTTGGCGCCCTTGGCCTTGGCGATTTCGCAGGCCTTTTCCACGGCGCCCTTGTTGCCGGCAATCACGACCTGTGCCGGGGCGTTGAAGTTCACGGCCTCCACCACACCGGCACCCGCCGCTGCAGCTTCGGCGCACGCCGCGCGCACGTCGTCATCGGACAGGCCGAGGATGGCAGCCATGCCGCCCTCGCCCACCGGCACGGCTTCCTGCATGGCCTGGGCGCGGAAACGCACCAGGGGCACGGCGTCCGCGAACGGGATCACCCCGGCGGCCACCAGCGCCGAATATTCACCAAGGCTGTGGCCTGCCACCAGGGCAGGCGCCGGACCGCCGGCATCGAGCCAGGCGCGGTACACGGCAACCGCCGCCGTCAGCATCACCGGCTGCGTGTTGGTCGTCAGGTTCAGGTCTTCCGCGGGGCCTTCGGCAATCAGCTTGCCGATGTCCTGGCCCAGCGCCGTCGAGGCTTCCTCGAGCGTGGCACGCACCACGGGGTTGTCGGCAAACGCGTTCAGCATGCCAACCGACTGCGAACCCTGTCCGGGAAAAACGAATGCGAATTTCATCGGAAATCCAGTCTAGCTATACAACGTTTCAACGTTTCGAACGGTGCGGCACGCCGCACCGGCCGCATGTTACATGCGCAGCAGCACCGCACCCCAGGTGAAGCCGCCGCCCACGCCTTCCATCAGCACGGTCTGGCCGGGCTTGATGCGGCCGTCGCGCACGGCGACGTCCAGCGCCAGCGGAATCGATGCGGCCGACGTGTTGCCGTGCTCATGCACCGTGGCCACCATGCGCTCGGCCGGCAGGCCCAGCTTCTTGGCCGTGCCTTGCATGATGCGGATATTGGCCTGGTGCGGAATCAGCCAGTCGATCTCGTCGGCCTGCATTTCAGCCGCGGCGATGGCCTCGCGCGCCACCTTGTCCAGCACGGTCACGGCCAGCTTGAACACGGCCTGGCCGTCCATGTGCAGGAAGGCATTGCCGGTGATGGCGCCGCCCGACACATTGCCCGGCACGCACAGGATGTCCACGTGGTTGCCGTCCGAATGCATGGCCGACGACAGGATGCCAGGCTCGTCCGAGGCGCTCAGCACCACGGCACCCGCGCCATCGCCGAACAGCACGCAGGTGGTGCGGTCATTGAAGTCAAGGATGCGCGAGAACACTTCGGAACCGATCACGAGCACGTTCTTGTGCGAGCCGCTGCGGATGAACTTGTCAGCCGTCGACATCGCATAGACAAAGCCCGAGCACACGGCCTGCAGATCGAACGCCGCGCAGTGATTGGTGATGCCGAGCTTCTGCTGCACCAGGCAGGCGGTGCTCGGAAACACGAAATCGGGGGTCGACGTGGCGACGATGATCAGGTCGATGTTCTGGCGGTCGATACCGGCGGCGGCAATCGCCTGCTCGGCAGCCTTGACGGCCAGGTCGCTCGACGTGACGTCGGACTCGGCCCAGTGGCGCGCCGAAATGCCGCTGCGCGAGACGATCCACTCGTCGCTGGTCTCGATGCCCTTTTCGGCAAGCTGCACGGCGAGGTCGTGATTCGTGACGCGCCGCGGGGGCAGATAGCTCCCCGTGCCGATGATTTTTGCGTACTTGGTCATGAGTATGTCGGATCGTGGTGCTTACCGGCCCGCCCCAGGCCAGGCCATCGGGCGGAGCGTCGGGCTACCCGCCCGTGACGGGCGCGCGGCCTCAGGCGGCACGGGTATCGGAATGTGGGTCCGGCGAGTCTGTCTCCGGGCCGCCGGTCGCGGCGCCAGCGGCACCGGACTTGTTGGCAAAGGCCTTTGCAATGCGCTCGATGACGCCATTTCTGGCCGCATCATACCCGCGTTTGATCGCCCACTCAAAAGAATGGGCATCGGCCGAACCATGGCTCTTGATCACGAGCCCGCGCAGCCCCAGCAGCGATGCGCCGTTGTAGCGGGCGGGGTCGAGCCGGCGCGCCAGGCGCGACAGCACCGGCATCGCCACGGCGGCCAGCAGCTTGGTGAACCACGAGCGCGTGAACTCTTCCTTGATCATGCTGCCGATCATCTTGGCCAGGCCCTCGGTGCTCTTGAGCGCCACGTTGCCGACGAAGCCGTCGCAAACGACGATGTCGGTCGTGCCCTTGAAGATGTCGTTGCCTTCCACGTTGCCGTAGAAGTTGAGCTCGGAAGCGCGCAACAGCTCGCCGGCGGCCTTGACCACCTCGTTGCCCTTGATCACTTCCTCGCCGATATTGAGCAGGCCCACCGTCGGGTGGTCCTTGTGATCCACCACCGCCACCATGGCCTCGGCCATGCGCGCGAACTGCAGCAGGTGCTCGGGCTCGCAGTCCGCGTTGGCACCGAGGTCGAGCACCGTGGTGCCCCAGCCCTGTTCGTTGGGAATCGTGGTGGCGATGGCCGGCCGCTCGATGCCTTCGAGCGTCTTCAGCACATAGCGTGAAACCGCCATCAACGCGCCGGTATTGCCAGCGGAAATACAGGCGCCAGCCTTGCCTTCCTTGACTTGCGTCACGGCAACACGCATCGAAGAGTCTTTCTTCTTGCGCAGCGCCACTTCCACCGGGTCATCCATGGTGATGACTTCGGTCGCGGGCACGATGGTCACGCGCGGATGATCGCTTGCATGCAGCTTTTTCAGCTGCGCGCCGATGGCGTCGGGCAAGCCGACGAGGATCATCTCGGCGTCGTCGTGACGGGAAAGAAAACTGATCGCTGCCGGCACCGTCACGGAGACTCCGTGATCGCCGCCCATGCAGTCGATAGCGAGCTTGATCGTCATTGTTTCCTGATACGGAAAGCGCGCCGGCACCCGCCGCATCGGTTCGCGGGGACGCAACCAGCCGGACGCGCGGATACGCTGTCGTGCGGGCGCCGAGCGCCCAACAAAAAAGCGGCAACGAGCTTGCCGCTTTCCTGTTTTACACCTGACAACGTGCGCGAGCGAGACACAGGGTCACGCCAGACGACCTGGTCAGTCGTTCTTGGTCTTGATGACCTTGCGACCACGGTAGTAGCCGTTCGGGCTGACGTGGTGGCGCAGGTGGGTTTCGCCCGTGGTCGGCTCAACGGCCAGAGGGGCGACCGACAGATGGTCGTGCGAACGGTGCATGCCGCGCTTGGACGGCGACTTCTTGTTCTGTTGAACAGCCATGATGACTCCTTCGAGAATTTTGCGATATTAACACACGCATCCTGCGCAAGGCGTAGCCGGGGCCCGGCCGGATGCTTGACCTGCTACCGTGAAGACCTGCCAGGCCGCGCTCCGCGCGGCGTCAGTGCCTGGTCTTCAGGCCGGCCAGCGCCGCAAAGGGCGATGGCCGCTTTTCTTCCGCGGGTGGCGCCTCGGGCTCCACCTCGCCGTCTGCGCCGGTCACGAGCGACTCGTGTACCGTCGGGCAGACTTCATGCTTGGGCGCCGAAGGCAATGCCAGCAGCACTTCATCTTCAATCAGTTCCAGCGCCGAAAACTTCTTCGAGCCGACGATCACGTCGATCTCGTCGTCATCCATCGACGCTTCGTCGGCAGCCGCTTCGCTGGCCACCACTTCGAAACGCATCTTCGTTGCGATCGGCTCGGGGTAGACCCCCAGGCAACGCTGGCAGTTCAGCCAGACACGACCATTGACCGTCACGTCGACAAACAGGCGCTGCGACACCGCCGCCCCGGGTTCCGCCGCCTCTTCGCGCACAAAGCCGCTCAAGGTGTACGAGAACACTTCGTCCGCGGCGGACGCTGGCGCATCGGCAGCCGTCTCGGCTAAGATGCGCGGCAAATCGCGCACCGGCACCTCTCCCGCCACATTGCCGCCTTTGCGGCAGAAGACGAAGAGATCGGTTTCACGCAGATCGAAGGCCACGGCGGACGCCGCTGGCTGGGTCGGCTGACTCATACAGGCTGAATCGCAGTAAATGCCTTGTTTGCCACACGTTGCAGGCAACGCATGTGCCCGTGCAGCTAAACGCGCGATTATACGTGGTATTTCCCGGAACGGTCAAAGTATACAAGCCGAAAACCGTTCCTCACCGTTTTTCTGGCGCCATTCCTATATGTCTTCCGACTCCCGTCCTGCGCTGATCCTCGGGTCGAGCTCTCCGTACCGCCGCGAACTGCTGGCGCGCCTGCGTATCCCGTTCGAGGTGGCCACGCCCGATATCGATGAAACGCCGCTGCCCGGCGAGCGCCCCGACGCCACGGCACTGCGCCTGGCGCGCCTGAAGGCCGAGGCGATCGCGGCACGCCACCCCGGCGCGCTGGTGATCGGCTCCGACCAGGTCTGCACGCTCGACGACCTGCAGATCGGCAAACCGGGGACGCACGACAAGGCGCTGGCCCAGTTGCAGCTGATGCGTGGCCGGACCGTCACTTTCCATTCGGCCCTGTGCCTGCTCGACAGCCGTACCGGCGTGGCGCAGCTGGCCGACGTGCGGACGCTGGTCACGTTCCGCAATTTGAGCGATGCAGAATTGGATGCGTATCTGCGCGCCGAAATGCCCTACGACTGCGCCGGGAGCGCCAAGGCGGAAGGCCTGGGCATCGCCCTGCTGTCACGCGTGGAGTCGGACGACCCCACCGCGCTGATCGGCCTGCCGTTGGTGGCACTGACCGGCATGCTGCGCCAGGCCGGCTACCCGTTCTTTGGAGCCTGAACCATGGCCGGCACACTATTCCTGATTCCCAACACGCTCGGCAAGCGCGACGAATCCGATCCGGTGATGGATGTGATTCCCGCCGGCGTGCAGCAGATCGCAGCGCGCCTTGACTACCTGGTGGCCGAGAACGCCAAGACGGCACGCGCCTTTCTGAAGAAGCTGGCGGAGACCGCACCACTGGCGCACGCCATCCAGCAGATCGAGATCCGCGAACTGAACGTCAATACCAAGGCCAGTGCGCTCGAAGCCTTGCTCGACCCCATCGCGGGCGGGCGCGACGGCGGCCTGCTGTCCGAAGCGGGCGTGCCGGCCGTGGCCGATCCGGGCGCCGATCTGGTGCGGCTGGCCCACACGCGCGGCATCACGGTGCGTCCGCTGGTCGGCCCCAGTTCGATTCTGCTGGCGGTGATGGGTTCGGGCCTGAACGGCCAGAGCTTCGCGTTCAATGGCTACCTGCCCGTGGACGCCGACGAGCGCGCAAAGAAACTGCGCGACCTGGAACAGCGGTCGCGCAAGGCACAGCAAACCCAGGTGTGGATCGAAACGCCGTACCGCAACGGCGCGCTGCTCGACGCGCTGCGCCAGCATTGCTCGGGCACCACGCTGCTGTCGATCGCCGTGGACCTGACGCTGCCGACGGAGACCATCGTCACGCTGCCGATTTCCGCCTGGCGGCCGGATCGCCTCGAACTCCACAAGCGTCCGGCGATCTTTTCGCTGCTGGCGCAATAGCTGGCACCTGCCACCAATAGGTACTTCGCCTAACCAGCAGGCGCCACAGGGGCAGGAGGCGCCTGCCCGCCCCCTCCCATCCGGGAGAGGACGAAAACACGCCAGTCCCCAGCCTGTCAGCGCACGGCCGGCGCCGACGCGTTCATCAGCATCATCTTCATCGCCGCGGAACCCACGGCCGCGCCAAACCGCTTGGCCACACGCTCGGCGATATTTTCCTTGACCGTGTAGTCGACGATGTCCTCGGCCTTGAACAGGTCGCGCGCCACGTAGTCGGCACTGCCCAGGCCATCGGCCAGGCCCAGTTCCACAGCGCGCTCGCCCGACCAGAACAGGCCCGAGAACAGGTCGGGATCACTCTTGAGCCGGTCGCCCCGGCCTTCCTTGACCACGTCGATGAACTGCTGGTGGATCTGCTTGAGCATGGACTCGGCGAACGCCTTCTGGCGCGGCACCTCGGGCGAGAACGGATCGAGCATGCCCTTGTTGGCGCCCGACGTGTACAGCCGGCGCTGGACGCCCAGCTTGTCCATCAGGCCCGTGAAGCCGAAACCGTCCATCAGCACGCCGATCGAGCCGACGATACTGGCCTTGTCGACGTAGATCTTGTCGGCCGCCGCCGCCACGTAGTAGCCACCCGACGCGCAGATTTCCTCCACCACCACGTAGAACGGCTTGTCCGGATAGATCTTGCGCAGGCGATGGATCTCGTCGTTGATGATGCCGGCCTGCACCGGCGAACCGCCGGGCGAGTTGATCTTCAGGATCACGCCCGCGGCCGTGGTGTCGGCAAACGCGGCCTGCAGCGACGCATTGATCGATTCGGCGCTGGCCGGCGTACCGGCGGCGATCTCGCCCTCCAGCGTGACCATGGCCGTATGCCGACCGCTGGTGCTGGTCAGGCTCTCGCCCTTGAAATCGATCACGGCGAACAGGATCAGCACCAGGATGCCCAGGCCCACCAGCCGGAAGAAGATCTTCCAGCGGCGCGCCGCGCGTTGCTCGCGGAGGCTGGCCATCAGCACCTTTTCGAGCACGTCGCGCTCCCAGCCGCCGCTGGCGCCGCCTACTGGCGCGGTCGCCTCGCCAGCCATGCGCGCGCGGCGTTCGGCGGCCTCGCGCCGCGCGGCATCGTCGCCGGCCTTCAGGTCGCGTTCCAGCGGATAGTCCGCATGCTGCGCCGTTTCCAGCGTTTCACTGGCGGGCGCGTGCTCGTCACGACGTTGCTCAGGTTGACCCGGTTGTTCGGATGATGGCGGTTTTTGCTGTTCTGTCATGCAGATGGACTCAGGCGTCAAACGAAGACCCGGCTCCGCTCAGCTGGCGTCGGGCGCAAAAAAAGGGGCTTCGGGCTGCCAGAAGACAGCGCCGTCACGTTCCTCGATGCGGAGCTTGGCCAGCGCGGCGCCCCGGCAAGGGCCGCCCACGCACAGGCCGGTGTCTGGCGCGTATGTCGCGCCATGTGTCGCACACATCAAGTATAGGCCTGCACTATCGAAAAACTGTCCTTCCTGCCAGTCGAGCTCCATGGGCACATGGGCGCACTGGTTCAGGTAGCCGTAGGCCACGCCGTCGTAGCGGATGGCAAACGCGCCGATATCACGCGACGCCACGCGAACGGTGAATCGCACCCCCGCCCCGCCATCGGTCAGCTCGGCCGCCGAGCACAGACGGCGTGGTGTCAGGCTGTCATCAGGCATGGGCGAGCAGCCACTGCTGCAGATCGGCAATCGACGTGGCGCAATGGACCGGCAACATCGCACGAAGCGAATCGGCCGGATGTGCGCCATAGCACACACCTAGCCCCTGCGCCCCGGCGTTGATGGCCATCTGCAGATCGTGCGTGGTATCGCCGATCATGACCGTGCGCCCGATGTCCTGGCCCAGTTCGCGTGTGAGTTCATGCAGCATGGCCGGGTGCGGCTTCGAGAAGGTCTCGTCCGCGCATCGGGTGGCATCGAACAGCTTGCCCAGGCCAGTGCTGGCCAGCGCACGTTCCAGGCCCACGCGCGTCTTGCCGGTGGCGACTCCCAGGAAATAGTGTTCGGCGTGCAGGGCCTCCAGCATCTCGCGCACGCCCGGGAACAGCACCAGATCGGCGTCGCGGGTGAGGAAGTGATAGCGATATCGTTCGGCCAGCCGAGGGTAGTCGGCCGGATCGAGCGTTGGCACGGCGTAGGACAGCGCGTCCTTGAGGCCCAGCCCGATCACGTGGCTGGCGGCGCTGTCGTCGGGCACCGGCAAGCCCAGGTCGCGGCTGGCCAGTTGAATGCACTTGGCGATGGTCGGGGTGGAATCCATCAGGGTTCCATCCCAGTCGAAAACGATCAGGTCAAATCGCTGCCTGGCCATTGCGGTCCTTGGTCGATGCGGAAAGTGTTGCAGATATGGAAGGTGGCGCGTGCGCCAGGCATTACGTCGGCGCGCCGATCGGGGTCAATTGTTGCAAAAAATCGACACATTCGGGAGGCAGCGGCGCGGACACGGTGATCGGCTCACCAGTATTCGGGTGCAGGAACGTCAGCCTGTGGGCGTGCAGGAACATCCGTTTGAGACCGGGCCTGGCGCCACTGCGCGAAAGTGCCTTGTTGAGCGCAAAATCGCCGTACTTCTCGTCGCCGACGATGGGAAAGCCGGTGGACTGCAGATGCACGCGGATCTGGTGCGTGCGGCCGGTCTTCAGTTCTGCCTCCAGCAGCGTGTAGCTCTCGAACGCCTTCACGCGATTGAAGACGGTATGGGACGCCAGGCCATCGGCCTGTACCCGCACGCGGCGCTCGCCATCGGGCGTGCTGTACTTATATAGAGGCAGCTTCACGTGCTGGCGCGCATTGGGAAATTCCCCGGCCACGCAGGCGAAGTAACGCTTGTCCATGTCGCTTCCGCGAATCTGCTCGTGCAAGTGCACCAGCGCCGACCGCTTCTTGGCGAGCACCAGGATGCCGGAGGTTTCGCGATCGAGCCGATGCACCAGTTCCAGGAATTTGGCGTCCGGCCGCGCGCGGCGCAACTGCTCGATCACGCCGAACGCCACGCCGGACCCGCCGTGGACGGCCACGCCAGCCGGCTTGTCGATCACCAGCAGATGGGTATCCTCGAACAGGACCGGAAACTCGCCGGCCGGCACGAAAGTGCCTTCGGCGGCTTTTTCTGCGACGCGAATTGGCGGGATACGGACGACATCCCCCAGCTTCAGCCGATAAGTTGCATCGATCCGGCCCTTGTTGACGCGCACCTCGCCCGAGCGCAAAACCCGGTAGATGTGGCTCTTGGGCACCCCCTTCGCAACCTTCAGCAGGAAGTTGTCGATGCGCTGGCCTTCGGCGCTCTCGTCGATCGTGACATACGCCACCTGGAGGCCGCTTGCGCGGGAGCGCGGCTCCGTTTCAATTTGATGGCGTAACTCATTCATTTTCAATATAATTTCCCGGCCATACCCGGCCAAATGCCGGGGATGTGCGACCTGTGTAAGCGATGTTTGGCGCGAACCCCAACCGGAATGCCTGCCATTTTTGCGGCAAACCGGAACGGAATATGCAGGGCATCCAGGCAGTTGTCTTGGGTAGTCCCACCAGTATCCGCGCGAGATCTCGCATTTTACACTTCGGGTTGCTGCCAGCCCGGCCCGTCTCCCGCATGTTGCGTACCCCGCAAGGCGCCAGACAGGCAAATGGTGGCAATCAGCAGCACGCACGCGCCGCGCCGGCGCGCAGGAAGTCGCCCAGAGGCGGCTTCGGCAACCAGCCGGCCGACACGTGGAAACAGAGTGTTCAGGTAGAAAAGAATTCAATGCGGGTGCCAGCCAAGGGCATCCGCATCGGTGAGAGAAGACCGCCCGCACCGGGAACCGGTGCCGGCCCGGCAGGTGACACCCTGCCAACCGACCTGCAGTACCCGCCGCGACTTGCCGGTGGTCGTCGTAGTTCGACGATCCGGCAGCGGCGCCCGAGCGCAGAACGCGAAGAACCAGCGGCGCGCCCGCCAGCGGACAGGTCGGTTTGGCAATGGCATGCAACTGCTGCGTCCGGATGACTTGCTCTTTGACGCGTCCTGGCCATCCCGGCCCGGCTGCGATAGGCAGCATTGCCCGTGCCGATGGCACGGCCGACAGCCGCCCTCGCCCCCGGCCGCCGGCATCCGCCAGAAATCGCTGCATCAGGAGCAGGCCCATTTGCCCTCTCCCGACCCGGCAGCGGATCGCCCGCAAGTTTTTTGCGGATGACGGGACGCCGACACCCTCTCCTTTCACCCGCGCCCAGCCGGCCGCATAGCAGAACGCGTCGGCAACTCCGGCAATTCTCCCGCCCTCGCTCTCTTTCCTCGCGTGCTCCCTGGACCGTCGCGGGCATGACCCACTCATGACCCATTGGGCTCCCGCGACACTGGAGTGAGGTATTGCGATGAAACGCATGCTGTTTAACGCGACGCAACAGGAGGAATTGCGCGTCGCGATCGTCGATGGCCAGAAACTGATCGACATCGACATCGAAACCGCCGGGCGCGAACAGCGCAAGGGCAACATCTACAAGGGTGTCATCACCCGCATCGAGCCGTCGCTGGAAGCCTGTTTCGTCAATTACGGCGAAGAGCGCCACGGCTTCCTGCCGTTCAAGGAAGTGGCCCGCGCCTTCTTCAAGGACGGCGTGGACGTGCGCAACGCGCGCATCCAGGACGCGCTGCACGAAGGCCAGGAACTGATCGTTCAGGTCGAAAAGGAAGAGCGTGGCAACAAGGGCGCCGCCCTGACCACGTTCATCTCGCTGGCCGGCCGCTACCTGGTTCTGATGCCGAACAACCCGCGTGGCGGCGGCGTGTCGCGCCGCATCGAGGGCGAAGACCGCCAGGAACTGCGCGAGACCATGGCGCAGCTTCAGGTGCCCGAAGGCATGAGCATCATCGCCCGCACCGCCGGCATCGGCCGTGCCGCGGAGGAACTGCAGTGGGACCTGAACTACCTGCTGCAACTGTGGAAGGCCATCGACGGCGCCGCCGGCGACAACAAGGCCCCGCTGCTGATCTATCTGGAATCGAGCCTGGTCATCCGCGCCATCCGCGATTACTTCCAGCCCGATATCGGCGAGATCCTGATCGATACCGACGAGATCTACGAGCAGGCCCGCGCCTTCATGAGCGTGGTCATGCCCGACAACATGAGCCGCGTGAAGAAGTACCGCGACGACGTGCCGCTCTTCTCGCGTTTCCAGATCGAGCACCAGATCGAATCGGCGTACTCGCGCATGGTGATGCTGCCGTCCGGCGGTGCCATCGTGATCGACCATACCGAAGCCCTCGTGTCGGTTGACGTGAACTCGGCCCGCGCCACCAAGGGGGCGGACATCGAGGAAACGGCGCTGCGCACGAACCTGGAAGCCGCCGACGAAATCGCCCGCCAGTTGCGCCTGCGCGACCTGGGCGGCCTGATCGTCATCGACTTCATCGACATGGAGTCCGGCAAGGCCCAGAAGGACGTGGAAACGCGCCTGAAGGACGCGCTGCGCCACGACCGGGCCCGCGTGCAGATGGGCAAGATCAGCCGCTTCGGCCTGATGGAGCTGTCGCGCCAGCGCCTGCGTCCGTCGTTGTCGGAAGGCTCGCACATCACCTGCCCGCGCTGCAATGGAACAGGTCATATCCGCGATACCGAATCGTCCGCCCTGCAGGTGCTGCGCATCATCCAGGAAGAGGCGATGAAGGAAAACACGGCCGCCATCCACTGCCAGGTGCCGGTGGAAGTGGCCGCTTTCCTGCTGAACGAGAAGCGTCAGGACATCAACCTGATCGAACTGCGCTTCAAGGTCAATGTGCTGCTGATCCCGAACAAGCATCTGGAAACGCCGCACTACAAGCTCGAGCGCCTGCGTCACGACGATCCGCGCCTGGAAGACTCGACCGCCAGCTACCGCATGGCCGAGGCTGCGGCCAAGGAACTGGAAGCCGACACGAGCTACAGCAGCCGCAAGAAGGAAGACGCGCGTCCGCGCCAGGAAGCGGCCGTCAAGGGCATTACGCCCGACGCGCCCGCCCCGGTATCGGTGCCGCGCCCCGAGCGCGCACCGAAGCCCGAAGCCACGGTGGCTGCACGTCCCGTGCCGGCTACCCAGCCGGTGGCCAGCGGCGGTTTCGTCGCCTGGCTCAAGGGTCTGTTCGGCGTGAAGCCGGCACCGGCACCCGTGGCCGAGCCGGTCAAGCCGGCCGCTGAAGCCCAGGCACGCGGCGAAGGCCGCCAGGGTCGTGGCGAACGCGGCCAGCGTGGTGAACGCGGCGAGCGCGGCGAAGGCCGCCAGGGCCGTGGCGAACAGCGCGGCGAACGTGGCGAGCGCGGCGACCGTCAGGGTCGCGGCCAGCGCGGGGAGCGCACCGAACGTGCCGAGCGCGGGGAGCGCACCGAACGTGCCGAGCGCACCGAACGTGGCGAACGCGGGGAACGCGCCGAGGCACAACGCGCCGAAGCGCGCGAGCAGCGCGAACCGCGTGAGCCGCGCGGCGAGCGCCAGCCCCGTGGCGATCGTCAACCGCGCGAAGCGCAGCCCGCCACGCCGGCAGTCGCCCAGGGCGAGCGCACCGAAGCGCGCCGCGAACGCAACCAGGAACGCCGCGAGCGTCAACGCGAACGCCAGCGCGAGCGCGCCGAGGCCCGTGAGATCGACGAAACCCTGAACGTTGCAGCCGCGGCACCGCAGTCGGCATTCGAGGCGGCCCAGGCTGCACCGGCTGTCATCGCCACCGTGGATGTGCCGGAAGACGCACTGGGCGCCGAAGCCGCCGCAACGGAAGCCGGCGAAGGCGAAGAGCGCCGCCGCCGCAATCGTCGTGGCCGCAACCGCTACCGCCGCGAGCGCGAGGACGGCAGCCTGGAAGTCAATGAAGGCAACCTGGCCGAAGTCAGCGCCGGCGTGACGGAATCGGAAGAAGAGTCGGCATCGGTGACGGCCCAGGGCCAGCCCGCTGCCGAACAGGCTGCCCCGGCACCTGTGGTGCAGGCCCCTGTGGCCGTCGCGCCGGTGGAAGCCGTGGCAGCGGTCCGCGAGCCGGCTGCTCCGGTGGCTCCGGTCGTCCCGGTCGCCCCGGCAGCTGAACCGGTCTTCGCCGCCGTGGCCGAACCGCAACCGGCACCGGTCGTGACGCCCGCCCCGGCTTATCAGGCCATTGAAACCGCGGCGGTCGAAGCCCCGGCCGTGCAAACCCCGGCACAGGTCGCCACCGCCCCGGTGGTGCCTGAGCCGGTCGCCGTGGCCCCGGAAGTGATTCCGGCACCGGTTCCTGCCGTGGAAGCGCCTGCCCCAGCCGCCGCTGCCCCTGTGGTGACCGCCCCGGCGCCGGCCGGCACGAGCACGCCGGCCCTGGAGTCGATGCTCTCGACCGCCGGCCTGGAGTGGGTCCGTACCGACAGCGCCAAGCTGGCCGCCGCGCAGGAAGCCGCCGCACGCATCGTGCCGGCCCCGCGCGTTCCGCGCGAGCGCAAGCCGCTGCCGCCGCTGCCGGAAGGCCCGATGGTCCTCGTCGAAACGGGCGGCCAGCAGCGCGAGGCCCAGCAACAACAGCAGCAGCAATAAGGCGAAACCTCGCTGCTGCAAGCTGAGCTGGAGAAAGGGACGGCAACCGCCGTCCCTTTTTCATTGGTGCGGCGGTGCCGCCAACGCGACATGGCGCAAGGCCGCCAGCTGTACTGCTGTGCCCCGCCATCAACTGTGCTGTTGTCACGACAGTGTTGCGCGCGACGCGAAGCCGCCCTCGGCTAGAATGGCAGGCAGAACGGCCACCCGGGCGCGCCACGCATCCGGCGCGCCGCGGCCCCACTCTGCCATGACCGATACTGTCATTCCGATTCTTGACCTGCGCGACCATCGATACCGATCGATGGTGCCGAGCATTCCGTCGCGCCTGCTGGCGCCGACCGGGCTCGTGGCCGATACCCGGGGCCGGCCGCTGCATGACCTGCGCATCTCCGTCACCGATCGCTGCAACTTCCGCTGCGTCTACTGCATGCCGAAGGAAGTGTTCGACAAGGACTACACCTTCCTGCCCCACTCCGAGCTGCTGAGCTTCGAGGAAATCGAGCGGGTCGCGCGGCTGTTCGCGGCGCAGGGCGTCGAAAAAATCCGGCTGACCGGTGGCGAGCCGCTGCTGCGCAAGAACATCGAGCGCCTGGTGGAAATGCTGGCGCGCATCGAGACGGCATCGGGCAAGCCGCTGGACCTGACGCTGACCACCAATGCGTCGCTGCTGGCGCGCAAGGCGCAATCGCTGCGCGATGCCGGCCTGACCCGTGTGACGGTCAGCCTGGATGCCATCGACGATGTCACGTTCCGCAAGATGAACGACGTGGATTTCGCCGTGCGCGACGTGCTGCATGGCATCGAGGTCGCCCAGGCCGTGGGGCTGGCCCCGATCAAGGTCAACATGGTGGTCAAGCGCGGCACCAACGATCAGGAAATCGTGCCGATGGCACGTCACTTCCGCAACAGCGGCATCATCGTCCGCTTTATCGAATTCATGGATGTCGGCGCCAGCAACCACTGGCAGATGAACGAGGTGCTGTCGTCGGCCGATGTCGTGCGCCGTATCGACGAGGCCTTCCCGCTGGAAGCCGTGCAGGCCAACTACGCGGGCGAGACCGCCGAGCGGTGGCGTTACCGCGACGGCGGCGGTGAAATCGGGGTGATTTCCAGCGTGACGCACGCGTTCTGCGGCGATTGCAGCCGGATCCGGCTGTCTACCGAAGGCCGGCTCTATCTGTGCCTGTTTGCCACCGAAGGCTACGACCTGCGTGCGCTGCTGCGCGGCGGGCATAGCGACCTGGAAATCGGCAACGCCATCGCGCAGGTGTGGCAGGCCCGCACCGACAACTATTCCGAGCAGCGCAGCGATCCCGCCGTACGCGCCGCACGCGCCGAGAGCAAGATCGAAATGTCGTATATCGGCGGCTGATGATTGCGCGCGACGACATCACGGGCCTGATCCTGGCCGGCGGCCGCGGCAGCCGCATGGGCGGCACCGACAAGGGCCTGCAGCCATTCCAGGGAGCGCCGATGGTGCAGCACACGCTGCGGCGCCTGGCCCCGCAGACCGGACCGCTGCTGATCAATGCCAATCGCAACCCCGAACGCTACGCCACCTTTGGTGCGCCGGTGATTGCCGACACCATCGCCGATTTCGCGGGCCCCCTGGCCGGCATGCTGGCCGGGCTGGCGCAGTGCCGGACGCCATGGCTGGTCACGGCCCCCTGCGACACCCCTTTCCTGCCGGCCGACCTGGTGGCGCGCCTGGCCCAGGGTATCGAGGACGAAGACGCCGACATCGCCGTGCCCGTCACCGTGGACGCCGACGGCCGCCGCCGCTTGCAGCCCGTGTTCTGCCTGATGCCGGTCACCGCCGCTGCCGGGCTGCAGGCTTACGTGGATGCCGGCCATCGCAAGATCGAAAGCTGGGTCACGGGCCAGCGGCTGGCACAGGTCGTGTTCGGCGACGCCCGGGCCTTTGCAAACATCAATACGCTGGACGAACTGCGCGAGCACGAGGCCGCTGGCCGATCCGGCTAGACTCTCACCCAAATTCCCATATCGCCGACGCGTGCGCGTGTCACGACCCAGACCATGCCTTCGCTGCAATCCGTCATCTCCTGCCAGTCCGACTACGACCCCACCGCCCTGCCGGTGGACCAGGCCAACGCCATCATTGCCGATGTGGTGGAACCGGTCCGTGGCATCGAGCAGCTTGCGATTCGTAGCGCGCTGGACCGCGTGCTGGCCGTTGACGTGATTTCGCCCATCGACGTCCCCGCGCACGACAACTCGGCCATGGACGGGTACGCGTTCTCCAGCCGGGCGCTGACCCAGGGCGACGCCAGTATCGCGCTGGAGGTCATCGGCACCGCTTACGCCGGCAACGCCTTTGCCGGCGAGGCGCACGCGGGCCAGGCGGTTCGCATCATGACCGGGGCCATCATGCCGGCCGGCTGCGACACCGTGATTCCACAGGAATTCGTCGAAATCCAGGCCGGTGGCAATCTGGTGCGCTTTGCGCCCGACGCCGTGCGGGCGGGCGACAACCGGCGGCTGTGCGGTGAAGACCTGGCGCGCGGCCAGGCCGCATTGCACGCGGGGCGGATCCTGACGCCGGCCGATCTGGGCATGCTGGCATCGCTGGGCGTGGCCGAGGTAAAGGTTCGCCGGCGCCTGCGGGTGGCGTTTTTCTCGACCGGCGATGAACTGCGATCGATCGGCGAGACACTCGATCCGGGCTGCGTCTACGACTCGAATCGCTACACGCTGCACGGCATGCTGCGCCGGCTCAATGTGGAACTGATCGACATGGGCGTGGTGCGCGACGACCCCGACGTCATGGAAGCGGCATTCCGCAGCGCCTGCGAGAATGCCGACGCCATCATTACGTCAGGCGGCGTATCGGTCGGCGATGCCGACTATACGAAGCAGATCATGGAAAAACTGGGCGACGTCACGTTCTGGAAAATCGCCATGCGTCCGGGGCGTCCGATGGCGTTCGGGCGTATTTCGTCGAACGGCCATGATGCCGTGCTGTTCGGCCTGCCGGGCAATCCCGTGGCCGTGATGGTCACCTTCTATCATTTCGTGCGCGGCGCCCTGCATCGGCTGATGGGCGCCAATGTGGCGCCGCTACCGCGCGTGCGCGTGCGCACCACCACGCCGATTCGCAAGAAGCCGGGCCGCACCGAATTCCAGCGCGGCATCCTGGCGCCGGGCGCCGACGGCAACCCGGAGGTCCGGCTGACCGGCCAGCAAGGCTCGGGCGTGCTGCGATCGATGAGCGAAGCCAATTGCTTTGTCGTGCTCGATCATGATCAGGGCCCCGTGGCGGCCGGAGACACCGTGCAGGTCATGCTGTTCGACGGCCTGGTCTGACGCGCCCGCCCTGGCTGTGGGGCTGCGCATCGGGCGCAGTCCCGCCAAGCGGAACATCGCCCGCCGGCATGGATCCATCCGATTCATGCGTCACTTGCAAGGCCTGAAGCCGGTCACTGCCGACGGTGTCGTTTTTGTGCTGCATACATTGCCGGAAAGCACCGTTGCCGTCTGAAATGACTCATCCTGCAGCCGGGCGCTCTAGGCGTCGCAAGCCCCAATCGCTACACTTGCAGCACGAAAATCCGAATCCCCCAATATCTTGTCTGTCGTCATGCACCAGGAGATCGCGTACCTCCATCCCGTCAAGACTGCCCGGGCACTTGTGCTGGTCTATCTGTGCTTTTCGGTACCGATCGTGGCCATGGGCCTGTTCGTCGCCTTCGTGCGCTATGGCGACCTGCCCGGTATTGCCGTCTTCACCGCCCTGATCCTTAACGCACTGATCGGCTTCGGCCTGCTCTGGCTGGGCTGCCGCGCCTACAACTGGGTGGCCGCGCGCTTCGGTGGCATCGAGGTTCACATCCGTGAACTGAGCCCGGAAGATCGCCAGTAATTTACCGCCTCGCCCGGGCCGGACCCTTCCGGCCGCTAGGTCTGCCGGTCCTCTGGCTGCCCCGCGCTCTCGTCTGCCGGGGCGATTTCGGGAGCCGTCTCCGCGCCGATCCTCCCTGACGTTCCCAGCAGCTGCTCCGCGATCTCGCCCGGCAGCGCCTCCACGGTGCGCAGCTTGCGCTCCATCTGCCGGGTACGGACTTCCGCCTGTTCGATATTGCGTGCCGCACGCACCAGCGTATCGCGCGTTTTCGCCAGAACTTCACCAAATTTGCCGAATTCCGTCTTCACGGCACCCAGCACTTCCCATACTTCGCTCGACCGCTTTTCCAGCGCCAGCGTCCGGAATCCCATCTGCAGGCTGTTGAGCAGCGCCGTCAGCGTGGTGGGGCCGGCCACGGTCACGCGGAAATCGCGCTGCAGCATGTCGGTCAGGCCCGGCCGCCGCAAGACTTCCGCATAGAGGCCTTCGGTCGGCAGGAACAGGATGGCGAAGTCGGTGGTGGCCGGCGGCGCCAGGTATTTCTCGGCGATGGTCTGCGCCTCGCGGCGCACCGCCACTTCCAGTTCGCGGCTGGACGCGGTCACCCCGTCCACGTCGCCGCGCTCCTGCGCGTCGATCAGCCGTTCGTACTGCTCCTTGGGGAACTTGGCGTCGATCGGTAGCCAGACCGGGCTGCCGCCCGCCTCGCGGCCAGGCAGGCGGATCGCAAACTCCACCCGTGCCCCGGAATTGCGCACGGTCTCCACGTTCTTGCCATACTGATCCGGCGTCAGGATCTGCTCGAGCAGCATGGCCAGCTGCACCTCGCCCCAGGTGCCCCGCGTCTTGACGTTGGTCAGCACGCGCTTGAGATCCCCAACCCCCTGCGCCAGCATCTGCATTTCGCCCAGCCCGCGATGCACCTGCTCCAGCCGGTCCGACACCAGCTTGAACGATTCGCCCAGCCGTTGCTCCAGCGTGGCATGCAGCTTTTCGTCCACGGTGCGTCGCATTTCCTCCAGTTTCGCGGCGTTATTGGCCTCGATATCTCGCAGCTTCTGCTCCAGCGTCGCCCGCACGTCCGCCAGCCGCCGCTCGTTGGCCTCCGACATCTGCGCAAGCTGCTGCTGCTGCACCGTGGCGATGCTGGTCAACTGGGTCGACAACTGTTGCTGGAACCGCAGCATGTGCTGCCCCGACTCGTTGCGGCTGCCGCGCGCCGTTTCGGCCAGTTCGGTGCGCAGTTCGCGCTCCAGGCGCTCCAGCCCGCGCGCGGTGTCCTCCCGCACGTCGTCGCGCAGGTCGCCCAGCATCGGCAACAGTTCGCCGGCGCCGGTGCGCGACTGGCGCATCAACAGCACGATCAGCAGGATCACGGCCGCCACCGAGGCGGCCAGGGTCAGCAAGGGAATCAGCGACATGGAAATAGAAAAGCTGGCCATCCGCACCGATCAACGGCGGCGCGGCATGACCTCGGGATTGATCACGGTCTGGGGCTTGCCGGCCTGCGGGCCGGCGTCCAGGGCGGCGATCAGGTTGTCAGCCGCCAGATTGGCCATGGCACGGCGGGTCTTTTCCGACGCGCTGGCAATGTGCGGCGTCAGCACGACGTTCGGCACGGTCAGCAGGTCGGGATGCACGCTCGGCTCGCCCTCGAACACATCGAGCCCTGCGGCAAAGATCTTGCGCTCGCGCAGCGCGGCGGCCAGCGCACCGTCGTCGACGATGCCGCCGCGCGCCAGATTGATCAGCGTGGCCGTGGGCTTCATCAGCGCCAGCTCCGCCGCGCCGATCGCATGGTGGCTCTGGGCACTGTACGGCAGCACCAGGATCAGGTGGTCCGACTGCTTCAGCAGTTCGTCCTTGCTGACATAGCGCGCATTGAGCGATTGCTCCACATCGGCCGGCAACTGGCTGCGGTTGTGATACAGCACCTGCATGCCAAAGCCCGCCGCACGGCGCGCCAGGCCCTGCCCGATGCGGCCCATGCCCAGGATGCCCAGCGTGCTGCCGTACACGTCCATGCCCACCAGCATGTCGTAGCTCCAACGTTCCCACTTGCCGGCGCGCAGGTAGTGCTCGCTCTCGGTCACGCGGCGCGCGGTGGCCATCAGCAGCGCCCAGCCAAAATCGGCAGTGGTCTCGGTCAGCACATCGGGCGTGTTCGTCGCCACGATGCCCGCGGCGGTCAGCGCCGGCACGTCGAGGTTGTTGTAGCCCACTGCCATGTTGCAGACCGCCCGCAGTTGCGGCAACGCGGCAATCAGGTCGCCATCGATCCTGTCCGCCGCATTGGCCAGCACGCCGGCCTTGCCGGCCAGCCGCGCCCGCAACGCCGCGGCGTCGAGGACCACGTCCTCCTGGTTGGCATCGACATCGAAATATTGCGAAAGACGCTCGATCACGTCGGGGAAGATGGCGCGCGTGACAAGGACAGGGGGCTTCATGGCAGTCATACGTGGAAGAAGAGGAACGTCATCACCAGGAACAGCGGCACCAGCACGGCACAGGACCACGCCATGTAGCCGAAAAAGCTCGGCATGCGCACGCCACGGCTTTCGGCAATCGCCTTGACCATCAGGTTGGGCGCATTGCCGATATAGGTGTTGGCGCCCATGAACACGGCGCCCGCCGATATGGCGGCCAGCGTCGAGGCATCGCGCGTCATGAGCGTGGCCGCGTCGCCGCCGGCGGTATTGAAGAACACCAGGTAGGTCGGCGCGTTGTCCAGGAACGACGACAGGATGCCGGTGGCCCAGAAGTACATGCTGTCGATCGGCTGCCCGTTGCTGTCGCTGACCGCCCGGATCACGCCGGAAAAGGCGCCATCGGTGCCGGCCTTGAGCATGGCGATCACCGGAATGATCGTCAGGAAGATGCCGGCAAACAGCTTGCCCACTTCGAGCATCGGTTCCCAGTTGAACTCGTTGCCGCTGCGCGCGGCATGCGGCGTCGCCGCCAGCGACACCAGGGTCACCACCACGAGCAGCCCGTCGCGCACCAGCGCCGGCAGCGGCACCTCCGTGCCCATCACGTCGAATGCAATGCCTGGCTTCCAGAGCCCGCTCATCAGTACCAGGCCCACCACCGCTGCCAGCAGCAGGAAATTAATCCTGCCTTCGAGCCGGATACCGGCCGAGTCCGGCGTGGGGTCCTGCGCCTGCGGCAGCTCCTCTTCGCGCCTGAGAAAGTAGTACCGGTCGATGACGTAGAACAGCGCCAGCAGCACCACCCAGATAAAGATCGTCTCAGGCAGGATATTGCGCAGCGTCCAGGAGAACTCCACGCCCTTGAGGAAGCCCAGGAACAGCGGCGGATCGCCAAGCGGCGTCAGCGCACCGCCGGCATTGGCCACCAGGAAGATGAAGAACACCACCACGTGGGCCACGTGGCGCCGGTTGTCATTGGCGCGAAGCAGCGGCCGGATCAGCAGCATCGCGGCGCCCGTGGTGCCCATCAGGCTGGCCAGCACCGTACCCAGCGCGAGGATGCCCGTGTTCAGCCGCGGGGTGGCGTGCAGGTTGCCTCGCACGCAGATGCCGCCCGCCACCACATAAAGCGCGGTCAGCAGGACGATGAACGGAATGTACTCGGCCAGCAGCGCATGCACGGCGTTGGCCGCGGCCGCGTGCAGCCCGAACTGCGCGGCAAACGGCACGAGGAACAGCGCCGCCCAGGCCGCGGCGATCTTGCCGTAGTGGTGATGCCAGAATTTCGGCGCAACTAGCGGAAACAGCGCGATCGACAGCAGGATACCGGCGAACGGCACGCCCCAGACGGGCGACAGCGCGGCGCCATCGACATCCGCGGCCAATGCCAGGGCTGGCGACAGCAGCAACGTGGCAAGCAAATATTGAACAAGCAGCGTGACGACACGACGCATCAGACAGCAATCTCCTTTATCGCAACACACGCCGGGACAGGTGCGAGGCACGGCTTCGCGTGTGAGACAGACGACAAGGCGCACGCGTCCGGATTGGTTACCAGGGCGGTGGGACGGCAGCACGCGGCGAAGGGCTCAGTGTAAAGCAAACCCTTTTGAGAATGGTCTGAAAGTGCCTCGATATGCGGCGCCGCAGGGCGCGCCGTTCATTGCCGATCGACCAGAATCACGTGCACCCGATACGGGCCGTGGGCACCCAGCACGATGGTCTGCTCGATATCGCCCGTGCGCGACGGCCCGCTGATGATATTGGTGGCGCGCGGCAGCTGGCCGTGTTCGGCACGCATGCGCGCGAACGCCTCTTCCAGATTGGCGACGATGCGCGAGACCGGCACCACGGCGATATGGGTTTCCGGCAGCAGCGCGGCCGATGCGAAGGTATCGGGCCCCGACAGCAGCATCAGTGAGCCGGTCTCGGCAATCGCCACGAAGCAGCCGGTAATGCCGACGAGGTCGCCATGTTCGCGGTCCGCCTGGGGCTCGCGCACCGGCGGGCGGCACTCGACCTCAAGACCCTGCGCGGCCCACGGCAGGTCGGCCAGGCTGTTCCAGGCCACGGCCCGCCGCGTCAGCTTCAGACCATCCAGATAGTGCAGCACGGCGCCGGGCACCTCGGCCAACGTGCCCACGCGGTCCACGGTGGACGCCATCTTCTGCGCCTGCACGCTGAATGCGGCGGCGCGGTCTTCGGCCACCTCGGGCTGCGGCCCCTGCGGATGACGCGTCAGGTAATCGGCCACGGCATCGCGCTCGCCCTGCGTCACCGCCGCCCCCCTGCCCTGGGCGGCACGAATGCGGGCGAAGATGCGGTCACGGGCGGCGTTCGTTTCCATGGTATGGGCCTGATCGGTTGCGGGGCTCGGCGATTATAAGAAAACGGCGATGGCGGTGGATGAATCCGGCTAAGCGGCTGGCTGAACTTCGAACACCTGCCGCAGGTAAGACAGGTAGCCCGGATCGTCGCACATGGTCTTCTCGGGCGTATCCGACAGCTTGGCCACCGGCTGGCCGTTGCAGCGAACCATCTTGATGACGATCTGCAGCGGCGTGTAGCCCAGGTCGTTGGTCAGGTTCGTGCCCACGCCGAACGCCAGCTTGCAGCGGCCATGGAAACGCTCGTAGAGCTCGATGACCTTCGGAATGTTCAGCGCATCGCTGAAGATCAGCGTCTTGCCGCGCGGGTCCACGCGATTGGCGGCGTAGTGCGCGAGCATGCGCTCGCCCCATTCGAACGGGTCGCCGGAGTCGTGCCGCACGCCATCGAACAGCTTGCAGAAATACAGGTCGAAGTCGCGCAGGAACGCGTCGAATCCGTAGGTATCCGACAGTGCGATGCCCAGGTCGCCGCGATACTCGCGGGCCCAGTTCTCCAGCGCGTAGACCTGCGAATCGCGCAGGCGCGGGCCCAGCGCCTGGCAGGCCTGCAGGTATTCATGCGCCATCGTGCCCAGCGGCGTCATGTTGTGCATCCGCGCAAAATGAACGTTGCTGGTGCCGGCCAGTTGCGGCCCCAGGATGTCTCGCATCGACAGCAGCACCTCTTCCTGCCAGTCGCGCGAGAAGCGCCGGCGGGTGCCGTAATCCGCGATCACGCAGTCCTCGTACTTCGACGACTTCAGCAGGGCGAGCTTGGCCTCCAGCCGGCGTCGTCCTTCGGCCAGATCGGCCTGCGGCTGCGTCCGGCGGAAGTACACCTCGTTGACGATGGCCAGCAGCGGGATCTCGAACAGGATGGTATGCAGCCACGGCCCGCGGATCGTGATGTCGATCTCGCCGTTGCCCTGGGCGGACGGCTGCACGACCACGTACTTCTCGTTCAGATGGAACAGCGCCAGGAAATCGACGAAATCGCTCTTGATAAAGCGCATGCCGCGCAGGTAGAGCAGTTCGTCGTCGGTAAAACGCAGTTTGCAGAGCTGGCGGATCTGGTCGCGGATGTCATCGACATACGGCGTCAGGTCGACCCCGGCGTTGCGGCACTTGAAGCGGTATTCGACCTCGGCCTGCGGAAAGTGGTGCAGCACCACCTGCATCATCGTGAACTTGTACAGGTCGGTGTCGAGCAGGGAACGGATGATCATAGCGAAGCCAAGGCTTGGGGCGCGGCGAAGTCAGGCCACCATGCTAACCGAAAGTCACGCGCGGCATGGAGATGACCGGCGCGGGCGCGGGGTCAGCCGCCGTCGAGGCCGCGCAGCGCGGGCGCCATCTGGCGGCCCGGCCGCTTCGATTGCAGGCACCAGAGCCGCTGCCCCTGGTCGCCATCGCAGCTGACCAGCGTGGCCTGGCTGCGCGGCACGGCCGCGGGTAGCGGATCGGCGAAATTGGCCGAGGCCGCCATGATGCGCTCCTGGTAGACCGACTGCCCCGCCCGGTCGAAGCGCAGCACCTGGATCAGGGTGTCCGGCGAAGGCTGGAGATCCTTGTCGCACGGCAGGAAGCCTTCGCGATTGCAGTTCGCCATGGCCATCCCCGCCGGGGTCCGGATCACGCTGAAGCTATCCCAGTCGAAGGCGGTCAGGGCAGACAGGGTCACTGGCTGGTCGGTTCGCGCACGCCAGGCCACCAGTCGCGACACCACGCTGTCGGCCATCTCGCCCTGCCGGGGCGGCGCCGGCTGGGCGGCTGCCTCCATGCCCACCATGGCGCAAAAAATCACGGCGGCCCCGGTCAGGAAGACCGTCCGACGCCCCATGCCGCGCCCCATCAGGCTGGCTGCCATAAGCAAATCCCCTCGCAAGATTGCCTTCGATCAACTTGAGTGCAACGCACGGAAACGGAATGAAAGCGCCTGCGGGGGCACCCGCTGGCCCGAAAAGCCACGCATAACACAGGGAAATACTGGCCCGGGAGGCCGCCGAACGGGAGATCGATCCGCCCGCAAACCTGCGCCAGAGGCGCCTCAGCGGCTGATTTCGCACCAAAAATACATAAAGAAATAAGAAAACTATCTGACCCGGCTATATAGACTCACTATCCTTGCGAGAAGGCTCAGCTACAATATCGGTCTTTGAAAGGCCTCGGCCCTCGCTCGCCCCAAGTTATCCCGATTGACACGCGCGGTGTTTGGCGCGTACCCGGACAACTCGCAAGAACGACCGGCAAGAATCCGGCCTTGGACAAACTCCCCATCGAAGACCGATCCGTTTTTCTGGAACCGAAATGACTCACGTTGTCACCGAAGCCTGCATCCGTTGCCGTTACACCGACTGCGTTGATGTGTGTCCGGTCGATTGTTTCCGCGAGGGCCCGAACTTCCTGGCCATCGATCCCGACGAATGCATCGACTGCGCCGTGTGCGTGGCCGAGTGCCCGGTGAACGCGATTTACGCCGAGGAAGATGTGCCCGGCGACCAGCAGCAGTTCATTGACCTGAACGCCGAGCTGGCCCGCAACTGGCCGTCCATCACCAAGACCAAGGCCCCGCTGGCCGAGGCCGAGGAATGGAAGGACGTGACCGACAAGCTGCAATACCTGCAACGCTAAGAGAAGACTGACGCAACGGGCGGCAGATACCCGCCGGCGGCACGCCGGATCTGCCTGCCCGGCGTCGCAGAAAGCCGTCCCCACGCGCTTTCCCGTAATACCGGGCACCTGCCGTGCCCACAACGTATCAGGACGAATATGGACTTGAGCATTCCAAATCCCGTGGCCGACGCGACCCAGCAGGCTGGCGGCAACAACGGCGGCCAGCCGCTGGAAATCGACGCGCTGATCGTTGGCGCCGGCCCCGTTGGCCTGTTCCAGGTGTTCGAACTCGGCCTGCTCGAAATCAAGGCGCACGTGATCGACTCGCTCAAGGTAGTGGGCGGCCAGTGCGTGGAGCTGTATCCGGACAAGCCGATCTACGACATCCCGGCCGTGCCCATCTGCACGGGCCAGGAACTGACCGACAACCTGCTCAAGCAGATCGAGCCGTTCTCGCCCACGTTCCACCTGGGCCAGGAAGTCAGCGTCGTCGAGCGCCGTGAAGACGGCCGCTTCTTCGTCGAGACGTCGCTCGGAACCCGCTTCATCACCAAGACCATCTTCATTGCCGCCGGCGTGGGCTCGTTCCAGCCGCGTACGGTCAAGGTGGAAGGCATCGACAAGTTCGAAGGCAAGCAGCTGTTCTACCGCGTGAAGGATCCGAGCCGCTTCCATGGCCGCAACCTGGTGATCGTGGGCGGTGGCGATTCGGCGCTGGACTGGGCGCTGGACCTCCATGGCAAGGCCGAGTCGATCGTGCTGATCCATCGCCGCGACGGTTTCCGCGCCGCGCCGGCCTCGGTGGCCAAGATGCGCGACCTGTGCGAGCAGATGGAAATGCAATTCATGGTCGGCCAGATCGGCGGCTATGAAGAGAAGGACGGCGTGCTCACCGAGATCAAGGTGACCGGTGGCGACGGCGTGACGCGCCGCATGCCGCTGGACGACCTGCTGGTGTTCTTCGGCCTGTCGCCGAAGCTTGGCCCGATCGCCGAGTGGGGCCTGGACCTGGAGCGCAAGCAGATCAAGGTGGATACCGAGAAGTTCGAGACGAACATCCCGGGCATCTTTGCCGTGGGTGACATCAACACCTACCCGGGCAAGAAGAAGCTGATCCTGTCGGGCTTCCACGAAGCCGCGCTGGCAGCGTTCGGCGCCGCGCCGTACATCTTCCCGGACAAGAAGATCCACATGCAATACACGACGACCTCGCCGAAGCTGCACAAGGTGCTGGGCGTCGAATCGCCGGTGTTCGATTGACCTGTCGAAGGCCAATGCAAAAAAAATCGCCTCCGGGCGATTTTTTTGTTTGCACAATTTAAAAAGCTGGCTATAATGCGGCCTCGCTGTTGAATACGGCAATGCAGCAAAAGGCGGAAACGCCCGGTGCTGGCCGGTTTCGAGGCGAACCAGAGTTCCAACGACAACTTCTGACGAAAACAAAACGTTAAAAAGTTGTTGACGAAACGAAGAGAAGCTGGTTATAATTTCTTTCTCAGCTGTTCCCCGATAGCTCAGTCGGTAGAGCGCCGGACTGTTAATCCGTAGGTCCCTGGTTCGAGCCCAGGTCGGGGAGCCAACCGATAGAAGAGGAAGGCCGATGCGAAAGCATCGGCCTTTTTCTTTTTCCGCCGCGCATCCCCAGCGCGCGCCGTCGCAACGGCAATCCCCTCCCCCGCACAAACGTTCCAGAAAGCCCTGGCCGATGTGGCTATGATGAACAGCCGCATACGCCAAACCAGGACCCCGCAGTGAGCCCCCAGAGCTGGATCGACCTCAAGCAGGATGCCGACACCGGCATCGAGACGATTCGCGCCCATTTCGAGGGCCATGCGTACGATCCGCACTGGCATGACAGTTACCTGGTCGGCTACACCGAACAGGGCATCCAGCAGTTTCATTGCCGGCGCGAGGTTCAGCGCAGCGTGCCGGGCAAGGCCTTCACGCTGGAGCCGGGTGAAATCCACGATGGCTACGCCGTGACGCCCGAGGGCTTTACCTACTCGATGCTGTATCTGGATGCCCAGTGGATGGCGCGCGAACTCCGCGCGCTGTTCGACGATGCTCCGGCGCACTGCCAGCCCGCCTTCGCGCGTACGCTGAGCGAAGACCCGCAACTGATCGAAGCCATCGGCCATGCGTTCACGGTGCTGCAACAGCCCGAACTGCGCATCGTCCGGCAGTCCGCGCTCGACGCCTTGCTGGCCCGGCTGACGTCCAATCTGCGCTGGCGCACGGCACACGCCATCGATCCGCGGCTGCCGCTGGCAGCCCAACGCGCGCGCGACTACCTGCATGACCACGTGGACCAGGACATCGGCCTGGACGACCTGGCTGCCGCCGGCGGCGTGGACCGCTATCGGCTGACCCGCGCCTTCAAGGCCGCGTTTGGCATTGCGCCACACGCCTACCTTGTACAACTGCGGCTGGCGCGCGCCCGCCATATGCTGGCACGCGGCGCCACGCCCGCCGACGTGGCCACGGCGCTGGGATTCGCCGACCAGAGCCATCTGGGCCGATGGTTCCGCCGGGCCTATGGCCTGACGCCGGCCCACTATCGCAAACGCTGCTCAAATCTTCCAGACGCCTAGGCGGCGCGGCCGCAACAATGGCCGCATGAGCGATACCCTGCCCTTTCTCCCCTTTCTGATGTTTGCCGTCGTGGCGTCGATCACGCCTGGCCCCACCAACGTCATCGTGCTGAGCCACAGCGCACGCCGTGGCGTGGCGGCTACGCTACCGATCATCGTTGGCGGCTGCGGCGGCGCTGCGCTACTGGTGCTGAGCGTCGGCATCGGCGTCGGCGACGCATTGGCCTCCCATCCGCGCCTGCAGCGCGCCATGGCGTGGACCGGCGTGCTTTGGCTCTCCTGGCTGGCCTGGCAGATCTGGCGCAGCCCGGCGTCGGCCATTGCAACGGACGGCGCCGAGGCACCCCGCAAGCCGCTCGGGCTCGCAGGCGCCGCCGGCCTGCAGCTGGTAAATCCCAAGACGTGGATGATGGCGCTGGCCGTCGCCAGCGTCTTTGCCGGCCATGGTGCCGACCAGACGCATCAGGTGATGCGGCTGTCACTGATCTTCTTTGTCGTGTCGCTGCCTTGCATGGGGGCGTGGGCAGTGCTGGGCGCCGGGGCCGCGCGCTTCCTTCGATCGCCCGCCCGGCAGAAGCGGTTCGAACGCCTCATGGCGCTGGTGTTGCTGGCGTCGGCCTGGGGCAGTCTGTTGCCTTGACGCAAAATGGATTGAAAAGGCGCTCTCAAGCACATTTTCTAGGGTATAGTCTTGGATTGCCCTGAATAGCTTGACTCCCGTCCGGTATACCTGTAAAAGCTTACCGGCGTATTTCTTGCGCAATATCCACGGAAACAGGTAGTCGCCAAGTTTTTACCTAGCTAGGAAAATTTGGCCCGTCACCCCTGACACAGGCAGTATGGATTTCGGTCCGTAGCAGGTTCTAGGGGGCGCACCACGGCATTCGCCGCAGCGTGCGATACCAACGTCTCGGAAGGCTCCGGAGCCCGACGCGACACGTTTCCCTCCTATGAACCCACCGCCTCTGGCGGTTATTCCTGAAGGACTGAATTGACTAAGATCGTTCTGAAACCGGGCGAGCCCGTTGAAGTTGCAATGCGTCGTTTCCGTCGCTCCATTCTGCAGACTGGACTGATCGTGGAACTGAAGAGCCGCACCGCCTACGAAAAGCCGACGACCGAGCGCAAGCGCAAGAAGAAGGCTGCCGAGGCCCGTCTGCGCAAGCGTCTGCGCATGCAAATGCTGCCGAAGAAGCTCTACTGATTCGGGCTTGCCAAAAGAAAAACCGCCAGTTCGCTGGCGGTTTTTTTTCGTCCGCGTTCCCGGCTGCGGCCGGGACAGCGATGGCGGCGCTCAGGTCCGCGTGGCAATCAGCGCGCCGGCACCGATCAGCGTGATGCCGCCCGCGCGCTGCACATTGGCCTGTGCGCGCTGCGAGGTCAGCCGCGTGGCCAGCGAGCGCGCCAGCAGCGCATAGACCATGGCGTTGGCCGTGGCCAGCACCACGAACGTGGGAATCAGCACCACCGCCTGCGGCCAGAACGCCAGCTTGGCATCGATGAACTGCGGCACGAAGGCCACGAAGAACACGATGCTCTTCGGATTCAGCGCCGTCACCAGCCAGGCCTTGGCAAATCGCTGGCGTCCGCTGCCCGACTGCCCCGCCACATCGAGCGCGCGCGCCCGGCCAGCCGTGCGTAGCGCCTGCACGCCGAGATAGACCAGATAGGCCGCGCCTGCCCATTTCAGGCCCGTGAACAGCGTGGCAGAAGCTGCCAGGACGGCGCCCAGGCCCGCCATCGACAGCGTGAAGGCGGTGAGGTCGCCGGCGGCCACACCGCCTACCGTGGCATAGGCGCTGCGGCCGCGGTGCGCGAGCGCATCGCCAATCACCAGCAGGATGGTCGGACCGGGAATGATCAGCACCACCACGCTGGTCAATACGAATGTGATCCAGTGTTCGAAGGACATGGGCTCTCCTGTTGCGTCGTCATTGTTGTTCTGAAGACGCCAAGCGTACGCCTGTCCGCCCAGCGCCGCCAGCCTGCCGATATGCCTGCGCGAATGGAATTGTCTTGCTGCGATGCGCCAACAATGCGTCACGCGATGGCCGGCATAATGGCGGATATCGCTCGCAAGGACCTCGCCTTGACCGCCATCCTCCAGATGCGCAATGTGCGCAAACGCTACGGCGACCAGCTCGTCGTCGACAACCTCGACCTGGAAGTCCAGCCCGGGCAGTGCTTTGGGCTGCTGGGCCCCAACGGCGCCGGCAAGACCACCACGCTGCGCATGCTGCTGGGGCTGACCACGCCCGAATCGGGCACGCTGACGCTGTGTGGCGAACCCATCCCGCTGCGCGCCCCGCAGGCCCGCATGCGCGTGGGCGTGGTGCCGCAGTTCGACAATCTCGACCCCGACTTCTCGGTGATCGAGAACCTGCGCATCTTCGGCCGCTACTTCGGGCTGTCGTCTGCCCGGATTGCCGAACAGGTGCCCCGGCTGCTGGAGTTCGCGCGGCTCGAGAACAAGGCCAATGCGCAGGTGCGCGACCTGTCCGGCGGCATGCGCCGACGCCTGACCGTGGCGCGCGCGCTGATCAACGATCCCGACCTGCTCGTGATGGACGAGCCCACCACCGGCCTGGACCCGCAGGCACGCCATCTGATCTGGGAGCGCCTCAAGTCGCTGCTTGCCGCGGGCAAGACAATTCTCCTGACCACGCACTTTATGGAAGAAGCCGAACGGCTCTGCAATCACCTGTGCGTGATCGATGCCGGGCGCAAGATCGCCGAGGGCAAGCCGCACGAGCTGATCGATCGCGAAATCGGCTGCGATGTGGTGGAGGTGTACGGCGACGAGCTCGAACCGCTGCGCGACACGCTGACGCCATTGGCCGACCGCTGCGAAATGCGCGGCGAGACGCTGTTCTGCTACGTGCGCCAGCCCGATCCGCTGCTGGCCGCCCTGCACGGCAAGGGCGGCGTACGTTACCTGCACCGGCCCGCCAACCTCGAGGACGTGTTCCTCAAGCTGACCGGCCGCGAGATGAGAGATTGAGACACGGATGACCGAGATGAGCGAACAGGACCCCCGCAATCCCGACATCGCAATTTCGCCAGGATCTGCGGCGTCGACAGCCCCCCAGCACTATCCCCAGCCCCTGCTGCCACGCAACGGACGCAACTGGATGATGGTCTGGTATCGCAACTACATGGTCTGGAGGAAGCTGGCCATCCCGTCGATGATCGGCAACCTGGCCGATCCGATGATCTACCTGTTCGGCCTGGGTCTTGGCCTGGGCCTGCTGGTGGGCCAGGTGCATGGCGTGTCGTACATCGCCTTCCTGGCGGCCGGCACCACGGCGTCCAGCGTGATGATGTCGGCCAGCTTCGAGTCGATGTATTCGGCCTTCTCGCGCATGCACGTGCAACGCACGTGGGAAGCCATCATGCATGCGCCGCTGACGCTGGGCGATGTGGTACTCGGAGAAGTGCTATGGGCCGCCAGCAAGGCGGTGCTGTCGGGCGCCGCGATCATGATCGTGGCGGGGCTGCTTGGCTACGCGCAGTTCCCGGGCGCGCTGGCCGCACTGCCGGTGATCATTCTGGCCGGCATTGCGTTCGCAAGCCTCGCGATGATCATCACGGCGCTGGCGCCGAGCTACGACTTCTTCATGTTCTACCAGACGCTGGTGATGACGCCGATGCTGCTGCTGTCGGGCGTGTTCTTCCCGCTGGAACAGCTGCCCGAGGGCGCGCAGAAGGCGACGATGGTCCTGCCGCTGGCACATGCGGTGGCACTGATTCGTCCGTTGATGCTGGGAAGGCCGGTGGAAAATGCCGCGCTGCATCTGGCCGTGCTGTCGGCCTATGCCGTCGTGGCGCTGGTGGTGGCCCTGGTACTGCTGCGCAGGCGACTGCTGCGCTGAGGGCACTAAGGGCACTAAGGGCACGGAGGGCGCCGAGGGGATATCGAAGACGCCCTCCCCCGCCGGGGGGAGAGGGCCACACGGAAGCCTTGCTGACCCAGACCGCGCAGCAGGGCTGCGCAATCTGATGGCTTGTCGTTATTCGTTGCCGCCCGATCGTTGCAGGTGCAGTTGCGAACGCTCGGTATCGCCACCGTTGCTGCCTTCGCGGTCGGCCTGGCTGCGCGCCGTTTCCAGGCGATCCAGGTAGGCCTCGTCGATATCGCCGGTGATGTACTTGCCGTCGAAGCACGACGCGTCGAAGTCACGCAGGTTCGGGTTGATGTCGCGCACAGCCTGCTTCATCGATTCCACGTCCTGGTACACGAGCTGATCGGCGCCGATCATGCGCGCCACTTCCTCGTCGGTGCGGCCGTGGGCCACCAGTTCGGCGCGCGTGGGCATGTCGATGCCGTACACGTTCGGGAACTTCACGGGCGGCGCGGCCGAAGCGAAGATCACCTTCTTGGCGCCGGCGTCGCGGGCCATCTGCACGATCTCGAACGACGTGGTGCCACGCACGATCGAATCGTCGACGATCAGCACGTTCTTGTCCTTGAACTCCACGCCCATGGCGTTGAGCTTCTGGCGGACCGACTTCTTGCGCACTGCCTGGCCCGGCATGATGAACGTGCGGCCCACATAGCGGTTCTTGAAGAAGCCCTCGCGGTACGGCACGCCGAGCGCGTTGGCCACCTGCATGGCGGCCGGGCGGCTCGAATCGGGAATCGGCATGACCACGTCGATCTCGCCGGCCGGCACTTCACGGCGGATCTTCTCGGCCAGGTAGTCACCCATGCGCAGGCGCGCATCGTAGACCGGCACGCCGTCGATGCAGGAGTCCGGCCGGGCCAGGTACACGAATTCGAAAATGCAGGGCGTCAGTTGCGGATTGTCGGCGCACTGCTTGCTGTGGAACTTGCCGTCCAGGTCGATGAAGATCGCCTCGCCCGGCGCCACGTCGCGCTCCATGGTGTAGCCCATGCCTTCGAGCGCCACGGATTCCGACGCAATCAGGTATTCCTTGCCGGTCGGCGTATCGACGCTGCCGATGCACAGCGGGCGGATGCCGAACGGGTCGCGCACGGCCAGCAGGCCATAGCCCGAGATCTGCGCCGTGATGGCATAGGCGCCCTTCACGCGGCGATGCATGCCGCTGACCGCCGTGAAGATGGTCTCCGGCTCCAGCGACTTGCCATTGCTGGCGCGCTGCAGTTCGTCGGCCAGCACGTTCAGCAGCACTTCGGAATCCGAATGCGTGTTGATGTGGCGACGGTCGCGGCGGAACATCTCCTCGCGCAGCTGTTCCGAATTGGTCAGGTTGCCGTTGTGGGCCAGGATGATGCCGTACGGCGCGTTCACGTAGAACGGCTGGGCTTCTTCCTCGCTCGACGCGGAGCCGGCGGTCGGGTAACGCACCTGGCCGATACCGGACGTGCCCGGCAGGCCGCGCATGTTGCGCGTGCGGAACACGTCGCGCACCAGGCCGTTGGCCTTGTGCATGTGGAAGGTGCTGCCATTGGCCGTGGCGATGCCGGCTGCATCCTGTCCGCGGTGTTGCAACAGCAGCAGGCTGTCATAGATGAGTTGGTTGACAGGGCTGGTGGAAACCACGCCGACGATACCGCACATGCCGAACTCCCAGGAAAGGCAAATTGATTCAGGGGGCGCCGTTCCGTCATGTACGCGACGGAACTGCGTTGATACTGCGCCGCGAGCGCCCAACGTTCAAGCACTCGCGTCTTCGATTCAGGTCTTTACGTACCTGGCCAGGTCGGGTGGCAGCCATTGGCGCAGCTCCCCCATCGCCTGGATCACATACGGGCGCGACACCGCGTCACGCCAGAACGGCTCCTCGGGCAGCTTCGTGAGCCCCGCCAGCACGACGATCAGCATCACGATCAGCACGCCCCGCGCCAGGCCGAACACCAGGCCCAGGCCACGGTCCGCCGGCTTCAGGCCGGTGGTTTCCAGCAACTGGCCGAGGATGGCCCCGGCCAGCGCCGACACGATCCACGTGCCGAAGAACACGGCCAGGAAGCCCAGCGCACTGCGCGTCAGTTCGCCACCCGGCAGTGACTCCGGCATCCATTTCGCGGCCACGCCGCCAAAGTGATACGCCAGCAAGAACGCCACGACCCAGCCCACCAGCGCCAGCATCTCGCGCACCAGGCCGCGCAGCACGCCGATCAGCGCAGACGCCACCAGAATGAAGGCCACGCCATAGTCAAAAAAGGTAAAAGCCATGCGTGCGATGCGGGTTCCTGTCAGATGGGGGCAAACTGCCGCCCTGCAATCGGTACGTAATCGGGACGTTATCGGCTACGTTGCTGCCCGGGACGTTACTGCTCCACCACCTTCGAGGTCAGGCCGATCGCCCGCACCTTCCTGTCGGCCGCATCGGCCGCATCGCGGCTGGCGAACGGTCCCGCGCGCAGCAGGATACGGTCGCCGTCGGCCAACGCCTTCTTTTCAACGAACGCCGGCACCTTGCTCTCCTTGAGCTTGGCCAGCCAGTTCTTCGCGCGCTCTTCCGAGGAGAACGCGCCGATCAGGATCAGGTATTTGGTATTGGCGGCGGCAGGCTTGTCGGCCGGCTTGGCCTCGGCGGGCTTGGCCTCGGCCACTTTCGTGTCGGCCTTGGCCTCGGCCTTGGGCTTGTCCACGGCCGGCGCGGTGACGATTTCCTCGCCCGCATCGAGCGCGGCGTCGTTGCGGCCGGCGTTGGCCGACGGCGGCAGCGCCTGTGCCTTGCGCGCCTCGACCTTGGGCTTCTGCGCGCCCTGGCCGTTGGCCACGCTGACGGCCACGTCGTCGGACACGGGCCGTGGCTTGTGCTCGAAGACGATCGGCAGCACGATGACGGCCGCCGCAAGCAGCACCACGGCGCCGATCAGGCGGCGACGCGCACGTTGTTTCTGAGGAAAGTCGGGATCGAGGGTATCGTCCGCGTATTCGTCGGCCGTACGGCGCGACGCGCCGATGCCGGCGCCGGTTTCCGCACGCGTGCGGCGACCGCGTTCGGGTGCCGGGTCAGTGCCCTTGCGGGACGAGAACAGCGAAAGCAGGCCCATAAATGCCCAAAGAGTGGTGTTCGGTGTGATGTCGTTCCGGCCCGGGAGTTCAGCCAGACATGCCGACTGACATTCAGTTGGCCTGCGTGGCGCGATATGCCATCACGCCAGCCACGGTATAGAACGATCCGAAGACCAGGATTCTATCATTCTCGGTTGCACGCTCGACAGCATCGCGATACGCCAGTTCCGGGCTCGAGAAGCACGCCGCGGTGTTATCCGGCCCTTCCCGGAAGCCCGTGGCGTCCAGTGCCTCGCGCAGGTCACTGGCCGTGGCGGCGCGCTCCGTGGGCAGGTCGCACAGGCACCAGTGATCGACCTTGTCGGCCACGTGGCGCAGCACGCCGGCGATGTCCTTGTCCGCCATGGCGCCAAACACCGCATAGGTGTAGCGGAAGAACCCCATGTTTTCCATGTTCTGGCCGAGCGTGGCCGCGGCATGGGGATTATGCGCCACATCGAGGATCACGGCCGGACGCCCCGGCATCACCTGGAAGCGACCCGGCAGCTCCACGAACGCCAGCCCGTTGCGCACCTCCTGGGCACTGACCGGCAGGCGCGGGCGCATGGCCTGCAGCGCCGCCAGCGCCGCCGACGCATTCAGCAGCTGGTTGGCGCCACGCAGCGCCGGGTACCCCAGGCCATTGAGCTTGCGGTCGCGGCCGGTCCAGTCCCATTGCTGGCGCTCCTGGCCCGCCGCGGCCTGGTGGCGGAAATCGCGGCCCACCAGCCAGAGGTCGGCGCCGATGGCCTCGGCATGGTCGATCAGCGATTGCGGCGGCATCGGGTCGCCGCAGATGGCCGGCACGTTGGGGCGGAAGATGCCGGCCTTCTCGTAGGCGATCTTCTCGCGCGTATCGCCCAGGTACTGGGTGTGGTCGATATCGACACTGGTGATGACCGCGCAGTCCGTGTCGATCACATTGACGGCGTCGAGCCGGCCGCCCAGGCCCACTTCGAGGATGATCGCGTCGAGCCCGGCCGACGCAAACATATGGATGATGGCCAGCGTCGTGAATTCGAAATACGTCAGGCTGACCGGATCGGCAAAACTCGTGCGGGCGCGCTCCACGGCCTCGAAGTGCGGCAGCAGCTGCGCGTCGGTGGCCTGCTCGCCGTTCAGGCGGGCGCGCTCGTTGAACCGGATCAGGTGCGGCGACGTATGCAGGCCCACCTTGTAGCCGGCCTCCAGCAGGATGCGTTCCAGCATCGCGCAGGTCGACCCCTTGCCGTTGGTGCCGCCCACGGTGAACACCACGGCGTCGATGCGCAGCCCCAGTGCTTCCTTGACGCGCGTGATGCGCGTCAGACCCATGTCGATGCCCACAGGATGGGCGGTTTCCAGGTGTTGAAGCCAGTCGGGGAGTGTGTGGAAGATGGGCATGCTGAGTTACGACACGACTAAAAACAAAATGGCGCGGGTGGATACCCGCGCCATTGTCCTGCAAATCACGCTACCGCGTCAGGCCACTGCATCGGCCGGCTGCTTTTGCAGCAGCGCCAGCAGCTGGGCAATTTCCGCACGCAGGCGGCGACGGTCGACGATCATGTCGATGGCCCCCTTCTGCAGCAGGAACTCGGCGCGCTGGAAGCCTTCCGGCAGCTTTTCGCGCACGGTCTGCTCGATCACGCGCGGGCCGGCAAAGCCGATCAGCGCCTTGGGCTCGGCGATCACCACATCGCCCAGGAACGCGAACGATGCCGACACGCCACCCATGGTCGGGTCGGTCAGCACGCTGATGAACGGCAGTTTGGCGTTCGACAGCTGGTTCAGCATGGCCGTGGTCTTGGCCATCTGCATCAGCGACAGCAGGCTTTCCTGCATGCGCGCGCCGCCCGTGGCGGTCACGCAGATGAACGGCACCTTCTGCTCCAGCGCAGCCTGCGCGCCACGCGCAAAACGCTCGCCCACCACCGAGCCCATCGAACCGCCCATGAACTCGAACTCGAAGCAGGCCACGACCACCGGAATGGTGTGGATCGCACCGCCCATGACCACCATCGCGTCGGTCTCGCCGGTGTCATCCATGGCGGCCTTGATGCGGTCCGGGTACTTTTTCGTGTCCTTGAACTTCAGGGCGTCCACCGGCACGATTTCCTGGCCGATCTCGAAGCGGCCTTCGGCGTCCAGCAGCTTGTCCAGGCGCTCGCGCGACCGGATGCGCATGTGGTGGTCGCACTTCGGGCAGACGTGCAGATTGGCTTCCACGTCGGTGCGGTACAGCGTCGACTCGCACGACGGGCACTTGACCCACAACCCTTCCGGAATGCCCTTGCGGGTGGACGGGTCGGTCTGTTGAATCTTGGGAGGCAGGAGTTTATCCAACCAGCTCATGAAAGCTCCTTTCGGATAACTGCCGCCCGCGCATCAACGCCCCGTTTTCAGGGGCGGACACAGGGACGGCAGGGAATCAGGCCGCGAATTTACCACGCCCGGCACATCTCGCCTAAGCAAAACGCGCCGATTGTGCCGCTTAAGTCTCAAACGGCCGCAATCGGCGACGTTTTTTGCTGCGCGTTTCCGGCAATCGTCACGCTTTGGACACCTTTTCAGGCGTCCAGTGCCTGGCGGATGTCGGCGATAAATGCACGCAGGGCTTCCACGGCCTGGTCGCGCGGTGCATCTTCGAGCAGCTGCACCAGGCGGCTGCCGATCACCACGGCGTCCGCCACGCTGCCGATCGCGCGCGCCGTTTGCGCATCGCGAATGCCAAAGCCCACGCCCACCGGCAGGTTGGCGTGCTGTTTGATCAACGGCAGGCGCGCGGCCACGCTGTCGAGGTCCAGCGTGGCCGAACCGGTTACGCCCTTGAGCGACACGTAATAGAGATAGCCGCTGGCCACCCTGGCCACGGCGGCAATGCGGTCGTCGGTGGACGTCGGCGCCAGCAGGAAGATCGGATCCATCTGGTTGGCACGCATCAGGCCGGCAAACGACTCGCACTCCTCCGGTGGGTAGTCCACCACGAGCACGCCGTCCACGCCGGCAGCCGAGGCGGCCCTGGCGAATGTTTCCTCGCCCATGCGTTCGATCGGGTTCGCATAGCCCATCAGCACCACGGGCGTGGTGTCGTTGGTCTGGCGGAATTCCTTGACCCAGGCCAGCACCTGCGTCAGCGAGACGCCTTGCGCCAGCGCGCGCTCCGAGGCGCGCTGGATGACCGGTCCGTCCGCCATCGGGTCGGAAAACGGCACGCCAAGCTCGATCACGTCGGCGCCACCTGCCACCAGCGCGTGCATCAGCGGCACGGTCAGCGCGGGCGCCGGGTCGCCGGCGGTAATGAACGGAATCAGGCCCTTCTTCTGCTGCGCGGCCAGTGCCGCGAAAGTCTTCTGGATACGGGACATGTCGTTGACCATCGGAATCAGATAAGGCGCTGCACCGGCGATGCCACGTCATTGGCATCGTCGTTGGCAGCGGCCGGGGTCGTTTCGGTGCCCGCGGGCAGGCCGTCAGCCACGCTGTCGGGCTGGATCGGCGCGTACACGGGCTGCGCGGCCCTCACGCGATCGCGCACCAGCGAGGCATATTGCGGATTCATCTCGAAGCCGACAAAGCGCCGGCCGTGGCGCACGCAGGCCACCGCCGTGGTGCCGCTGCCCGTGAACGGGTCCAGCACCACGCCGCCCGGCGGGCAGCTCGACAGCACCATGCGTTCGACGATCTCCAGCGGTTTCTGCGTGGGGTGATCGGCCCGCTCGGGGTCCTGCCGGTGGATGCGCGGCACGCTCCACAGGTCCTTCGGGTTGTAGCCCACCTCGAGCCACTTCTTGCCTTCGAAACGCGGCCGGCTGCGGGCCTTCTTGGTCTCGGCATCGTACGGAATGCGCACCGGATCGAGGTCGAAGTAGTAGTCGCGCTGGCGGGCAAAGAAGCCGATATTGTCATGCACCGACGAGAACTTGCGCGTGGTGCCGCCCATGCTCGGCACGCGGCGATCCCAGATGATCTCGTTGATCATCGTCAGCCGCTTCTTGAGCATCACGAACAGCTCGGGCGAGTACTGCCACGTGCAGAACAGGTACAGGGTGCCCTTGGGGGCCAGCTTGGGGATGATGGCATCCATCCAGCGTTCGGACCATTCCAGGTAGGCGTCGCCCGACAGCAGGTCGGAATCGTTGCCATAGTCCTTGCCCAGGCCATAGGGCGGATCGGCGACGATCAGGTCGACCGATCCGTCCGCGATGCGCTGGATGCCCTCAAGCGCGTCTTCCTGGTACAGGCGGACGGCTTCGGTGTCGAGGATGTCGAACGGCGCCGCGGCGCCGCCCTCTTCCGCCTGGGGCGTGGTATCGGGGGGCAGCGCACGCATTACAGCTTCAACCCCGCACGTTCTGCCACGGTGTGCATGTCCTTGTCGCCTCGGCCGGACAGGTTCACGAGCAGCAGCTTGTCCTTGGGCAGCGTCGGCGCCAGCTTGCACGCGTACGCGATGGCATGGCTCGATTCCAGCGCCGGGATGATGCCTTCGATGCGGCAGCAGTCGTGGAACGCCTTCAATGCCTCGTCATCGGTGATCGGCACATACTGCGCGCGGCCGATGTCCTTGAGCCACGCGTGTTCCGGGCCCACGCCCGGATAGTCCAGGCCGGCCGACACCGAATGGGTCTCGATGATCTGGCCGTTCTCGTCCTGCAGCAGGTAGGTACGATTGCCGTGCAGCACGCCCGGCGACCCGCCGGTCAGCGATGCCGCGTGGCGGCCCGTGTCCAGGCCGTCGCCGGCCGCTTCCACGCCGATCAGCCGCACGTCCTTGTGCTCGATGTACGGGTAGAAAATACCCATGGCGTTCGAGCCGCCCCCCACGCAGGCGATCACGGCGTCCGGCTGGCGGCCGGTCAGTTCGGGCATCTGCACCTTCGACTCCTCGCCGATCACGCACTGGAAGTCGCGCACCATCATCGGATACGGGTGCGGGCCGGCTACCGTGCCGATGATGTAGAACGTGGTCTCGACGTTGGTCACCCAGTCGCGCATGGCCTCGTTGAGCGCGTCCTTGAGCGTCTTCGAACCGCTTTCCACCGGCACCACCGTGGCGCCCAGCAGCTTCATGCGATAGACGTTGGCCGCCTGGCGGCGCACGTCTTCCAAGCCCATGTACACCACGCACTCCATGCCGAAGCGCGCGGCGATGGTCGCCGTGGCCACGCCGTGCTGGCCGGCGCCGGTCTCGGCAATCACGCGCTTCTTGCCCATGCGCCTGGCCAGCAGCGCCTGGCCGATCACGTTGTTGATCTTGTGGGCGCCGGTGTGGTTCAGGTCTTCGCGCTTGAAGAACAGCTGGGCGCCGCCGAGCGTCTCGCTCCAACGCTGTGCGTGGTAGATCGGCGACGGGCGGCCGACAAAGTGCTTCAGCTCGCGCTGGAATTCGGCGTTGAAGTTCGCGTCCTGCTGGTAGTGCGCATAGGCGTCGCGCAACTCGTCCAGCGCGTGGACCAACGTTTCGGAAACGAAGCTACCGCCATAGGGGCCGAAATGGCCTCGGGAATCGGGCAAGTCGTACATGTCCAGGCTCTCAGGTGGCGCTTTGCGCACAATAGTGGCGAAGCGCATCAAATTCGGGATCGGCGATCGGCGCGACCGGGGGCAATCGGGGATGGCAGCGCAACAGTGCTGGCGTGGCGTTACTGGCCGGCCTGTCCTGCATCCGCCCTGCGCACGGCGCGCACGAACGCGGCAATGCGGGCGTGGTCCTTCACACCCTTCGACGCCTCCACGCCGCTGCTGACATCCACGGCATAGGGGCGCACGCGTTCAATCGCACCAGCGACGTTTTGCGCGTTCAACCCACCACTCAAAACGATGCGAGGAGCGTCGCTTGCGGGCGGGCTGGTCGGAATGGGCGGAAGCCATTGAGCAGGAATCAGGGTCCAGTCGAAGACGTGGCCGCCACCGCCATAGCCTTCCACGAAGGCGTCGAGCAACAGGCCGGCGGCGTCACGGTATTGATCGGCGAATTCTACCAAATCAAGCCCCGGCTGGACACGGGCGGCACGCACATACGGCAGCCGGCAGCGGCGTGCGATCTCCGTGCATTGCTGCGGCGTTTCGTCGCCGTGGAACTGGAGTAGCGTCAGCGGCACACGCTCGGTGACATGCGCCACTTCCTCGGCATCCGCGTTGACGAACAGGCCGGTCACGGTGACGAACGGCGGCACCTGTTCGGCCAGTTCGGCCGCGCGCGCCACATCCAGGAAACGCGGGCTCTTGTCGTAGAACACCAGGCCGATGGCATCGGCGCCGGCGTCAACGGCCGCGCGCACGTCCTCCGGACGCGTCAGTCCGCAAATCTTGATGCGGGTGCGGGGCGGCACGTGGCCGGATTCAGGCGCCATTGTCGGGACCATCGGCAAATACTCCGTGGAAGAAGCTGGCGGACGCATCCGCTGCGGGTAGCTGGTACGGCTCAGGATACTTCACGTCGACCAGGTACAGCCCGTCGGGCATGAAAGTCGGGGCGGCCTTCTGCCGGTTGCGGCCTGCCAGCACCTCGGCCATCCACTCGGCCGGGTAACGCCCCCGCCCCACCGCCACCAGGCAGCCCATCAGGTTGCGCACCATATGGTGCAGGAACGCGCTGGCGCGGAAACGCAGGAACACCCAGTTGCCGTCGCCCCGGATCGTCACGTCGTACATCGTCTTGACCGGCGACTTGGCCTGGCACTCGGCCGCCCGGAACGCCGAGAAGTCATGCTCGCCCAGCAGGCAGGCGGCTGCCGCGCGCATGGCATCGACATCGAGCCGCTGGCCCGGCGGCAGCATCTGGTAGCCGGCGCGGCCGTGGATCATCGGCACGCGGTGCGGGCCTGTGTAGAGCGCGTAGTAATACATCCGCTCGTAGGCCAGGAAGCGCGCATGGAACCCGTCGTCGACCGGCTCCGCCCATTGCAGCGCGATGGACGGCGGCAGGAACGCGTTGACGCCGCGCACCCACGAGAACTTGTCACGGTCCAGCTCGGTATCGAGGTGGATAACCTGGCCCAGCGCATGCACGCCGGTATCGGTCCGCCCCGCCACCGTGGTCAGCAGGCGCGTTCCGGCAAAACGCTCGATGGCGTCTTCCAGGTGGTCCTGCACGGTGTTGCGGTGGGGCTGCGACTGCCAGCCGGAAAAGGCCGAACCGTCGTAGTGGAGTCCGATGGCGATGCGATTCATGGATGTGGCGATGCCCAAAAACAAAATGCGCCGGAAGGGACGCTTCCGGCGCATCGCTTCGGGCTGCGGCATCCGTCTGAACGGCGTGCCGCAAACCCTGCATCATACCGGCCTTTGGGTCCAGACCCGCAGGCCAACCCGCATCAGGCCACGTCGCGCAGGAGCGTGCGGGCTTCGGTCTGCAGCGGGTCTTCCGACTGCTCCACCACTTCCTGCAGCAGTTCGCGGGCACCTTCCTTGTCACCGATCTCGATGTAGGCGCGCGCCAGGTCGAGCTTGATCTGCATGTCGCGGCTGCCGTCCATGCCGGTGGCCGACAGCGTGCTGGCCGACACGCCATGCGTGGCGTCGCCATGGCCTTCGGACGTGACACGGGTCAGGTCGATCGGCTCGACCAGCTTGCCGTTCTGGAGCATCGTCGGCGCGGGCAGCGGCACGGTCGATTCCGTGAGCGTCGGCACCTCGAACGTGGCAGCCGGCTCGGCCGCCACGGCGGCACCGGGGTTGCCGGCGTTCAGGTCCAGCGACAGGCCGGACATGTCGAACTCCAGCGGACGCGAGCGCGTCGGCGTATCGAGCGCCGGCACCCCGCCTGCCGGCAGATCCAGGCCGGCGTCGTGGCTTTCGTCCAGCACGTCGTCCAGTCGCGCCACCGGTTCCGCAAGGTGATCGTTACCGAATACCAGCGAGGCCGACTCCGGTGCCACGATGGGCTCCCCCGGCGCGGGCGCCGGGAAGGCGTCCAGCGGCAGCGCCAGGTCCGGCATGGCCGGCGCCTGCGGTGCCTGCTGCATCGACTGGGCGGGGTCCTGCGTGCGCCACTGGTCGGCCACCGGCGTCGTCGTATCGGCTTCCGCCGTCACGTCGGGCGTCACCGACAGGTACAGCGCATTGCCCGGATCGAGCCTGCGACCCATTTCCGCGACCTGTTGCCAGTCCGCGCCTTGTCCGCCTACCTGGGCGAACATTTCTTCTGCGATCACTCGGAAACCTTCCACATCCTGACGAGTGTTGTAAATCTCCAGCAGCTTCAGGCGGATGGCCTGGCGCTCCGGATTCTGTTGCAACGCTTCGCGCAGGATTTCCTCGGCCTGCACGTCGCGTCCGTACGCGATGTACACCTCGGCCTCGGCAATCGGGTCGACCTCCGTCGCTTCGGGCGAGTTGTTGCCGATGCGGAAGTCGGCGCCGAACACGCTGTGCTGCGACGTGTCGACGCTCTGGCCACCGGCGGTGCCGAACAACGAGTGTCCGCCCGCCATGACCGTGCTTTCCTGGGACAGGATGCTGTCACCGAACCCGGTGTTTTCGCTCGCCTTCTGCTTCTGGCGGCGGCGATAGTACGCATATCCGCCAAGCAACGCAACCAGCACACCAGCGCCCGGTAGCAACATCGGGTTGGCGAGCAGTTCGTCAAGGAACGACGGCTGGGGCACCGGCTGGATGACCGGCGGTTTCTTGTTCGCCACGGCCGGCGCCGAGGCGGCGGCTGCCGGTGCAGAAGCACCGGCTTGCGGGGCGGACGCCGCAGCGGCAGCTTGCGGTGCCGACGCGGCAGCCGCGGCAGCCGCGGCCGGTGCGGGTTCCGGCGTGGCGGTGCTCGGGGCGTCCGCAGCCTTGGCCGGCTCGGCCGGCACCACGGTGGGCGCAGGCGCGGCAGCATCGGCGGCCTTGCCAGCCGCCGGCGCGGCCGATGCCGCAGCGGTGGCAGCGGCGGCCCCCGGGGCAGCCTTAGCGCCCTGGTTGTTCTGGTTGAGCTTGGCGATCTCCGAGTTCTTCAGCTCCATCAGGCGCTGCATGTCGGAGATGTTCTTCTCCAGATCGGCGACGCGCGATTCGGCGTCCTTCAGCTTGCGCTGGCTGGCCACTTCGGCTTCCGCCTTGGCCTGCGCGCCCTTCTCGGCCTTCGACAGCTTCAGCTCGTCACGCGGACCCGCGTTCGGCACCGTGGTGTCCTGCACACGCGCCGTCACGTTGCCCGACTGCTCGCGGCCCGAGCCCGCTTCCACCGACTTGGCGGCGGCGGCCGCGGCCAGGCGGCTGCGGTAACTGTCGAAGCCCTGCGTACGCGCCACCACTTCGCGGCGCGCTTCGCGCGGGCTCACCGACTGGGCCTGCTGGGCGCTCGGCACCTTCAGCACGGCCCCGGACTTGATCCGGTTGATGTTCCCGCCGATGAAGGCATTCGGGTTGTTGCGGTAGAGCGCGAGCAGCATCTGCTCCAGCGACACCGAGTCAACGCCCTGCGAGGCTTCGCCGGCGATGGCATACAGCGTATCGCCTTGCTGCACCGTGTAGCTGCCATGGGCGGCCGTGCCATCGGCCACGGCGGCCGGCGCGGCGGCGCGGCGCGGCTGACGGGCCGGGGCCGGCGCGGGGGCCGGAGCTGCCGTCGGCGCGGGGGCCGCAGCGGCAGGCGCATTGGCGACCGGGGCCGGAGCAGGCGACGGCGACGGCGACGGCGACACGTCGGGCGTGGCCGCCTGCACCACCGTGGTGGGCGAGAACGCCTGGTTCGACGGCTGGGCGCCAGCCGGATCCAGCAGGAAGGTATAGGCGCGCGTGATCTTGCCGCTGGACCAGCTCATGTCGACCAGGATGTCGACGAACGGTTCGCTGAGCGGCTGGTTGGACCGGACGGTGGCCACATAGGTACCGTTCGGACGCTTCTGCACGTCGAGCTTCACGGTCGAAATGGCCGACAGATAGGTCAGCCCGGCGCGTGAATAGGCGGACGGCGCGGCCAGCTTGACGGCGAGGCTGTCAGCTTCCTCGGGCGTCACGCCGGTGATATCGATTTCAGCCTGGAGCGGCTGCCCCAGATTGGATTGAACCCTTAATTGTCCGAACCCCGCGGCGTACGCGGCAGGCTGCGCAAGCAGCAGACCGGCAGCCGTGATGGCCAGCGTTGACCAGCGCTGACGGACAGTAGGCGCATCTTTCCGGCGATGTAGGCTCACACTCACCTCGTGCTCCATTTATGGTTTTTAGTAGCAGAAATTAACCCGATCCCAACAAATGGCTGGCTGGCGGGCGACGAAACGGACAGGTCGACGCCTGCCCTGCTGCGCGCCCAATGTCGCTGCCATGCATCCCCGATGCATGGTGGCGATGACCCCGTGGCCAAGCGCATGCCGGCTGTATTGTGACGCAAGCCTGCGAAAAAAAGCGTTCCGGATGCGACAACGCCGCGCAGAGGCGCGGCGTTGCTGGGAAAGCGACAGATTCTGTTGCCTCCCTGCAACGAAAGCGGGGAGGCAATCCGGGGGCTCAACCCTCGATCAGAATGCGCAGCATACGCCGCAGGGGCTCGGCGGCGCCCCACAGCAGCTGGTCACCCACGGTGAAGGCGGACAGGTACTCGCCGCCCATCTGCATCTTGCGCAGGCGGCCAACCGGAATCGTCAGCGTGCCCGTTACGGCGGCCGGCGTCAGATCCTTCATGCTGGCTTCGCGCGTGTTCGGCACGACCTTGGCCCACTGGTTGTTGGCGGCCAGCATGCCTTCGATCTCGTCCAGCGGCACATCGCGGCGCAGCTTGATCGTGAGCGCCTGCGAGTGGCAGCGCATCGCGCCAATCCGCACGCACAGGCCGTCCACGGCGATCGGGGTGGCGCCGGTGGCACCGACGAAGCCTTCGCCACGACCCAGGATCTTGTTGGTCTCGGCGCCGCCCTTCCATTCTTCCTTGGAAACGCCATTGCCCAGGTCCTTGTCGATCCAGGGAATCAGGTTGCCGGCCAGCGGCACGCCAAACTGCTTGGTTTCGTCAGCCGACAGGCCGTGCTGGGTCGACAGGATCTGGCGGTCGATTTCCAGGATGGCCGATGCCGGGTTGTCCAGCAGCGGCTTGACCGCGGCGTTCAGCGTGCCGAACTGCGTCAGCAGCTCGCGCATGTGCTGGGCACCGCCGCCCGACGCGGCCTGGTACGTCATCGAGGTCATCCACTCGATCAGGTCGTGCTCGAACAGGCCGCCCAGGCCCATCATCATGCAGCTGACCGTGCAGTTGCCGCCGATGAAGTTCTTCACGCCCTTGGCCAGCGCGTCCTTGATCACACCGAGGTTCACCGGATCCAGGACGATGATGGCGTCGTCCTTCATGCGCAGCGACGAGGCGGCGTCGATCCAGTAGCCGTTCCAGCCGGCGGCGCGCAGGCGCGGGAACACATCGTTCGTGTAGTCGCCGCCCTGGGCGGTGAGCACGACGTCGCACTTTTTCAGTGCTTCGATGTCGTTCGCATCTTTCAGCGTGGTTTCATTCCTGGCCATGGCCGGGGCCTTGCCGCCAGCGTTGGACGTGCTGAAGAAAACGGGCTCGATATGGTCGAAATCGCCCTCTTCCTGCATGCGCTGCATCAGGACGCTGCCGACCATTCCTCGCCAACCGACGAGACCTACAATCATGACTTACCTCGGATGTGATGTGAACTTCCCCGCCATTTTCCTCGCCCGGCGTGGCTGCGCGGGGAAGACGGGCAGGCACGACGAACGATCTAGGGGATCGTTTTGGTAATGGTTTTAATCGTCGTTGCGGTCAGGCCGAGCGAATCCGCGCCGATCGTGCCGCGGATAGCGGTGCGAGCAGCGGAGGCAGTCAGAAGGGACTGGTGGAATCGGGCCATGACGGGAGAGTCTACACGAAATTGCGGCGCCGCCGCAGGGGAAATGCGGGGTGATTTGTTGCTCACCGGCGGTTCTCTCCCCTCTCCCACGTGTGGGAGAGGGGTCGGGGGACAGGGCAAGAGGCTAAAAATTGCGATTTCGCATCTTGCACCGCTTTTCCCCCACCCCCCGGCCCCTCTCCCGCCTTGCGGGAGAGGGGAGCCAAACCATGGGCAATGGATGCCTTACAGCGCAGCCAGCACTGCCTCACCCATTTCGCGGGTGCCCACCTGCTTGCAGCCCGGCGTCAGGATGTCGCCGGTACGGTAGCCCTGGGCCAGCACCTTCTTGACGGCGTTCTCGATGCGGTCGGCCTGTTCGGCGCGGTTCAGCGAGTAGCGCAGCATCATCGCGGCGGACAGGATCGTTGCCAGCGGATTGGCCACGCCCTTGCCGGCGATATCGGGTGCCGAACCGTGCGACGGTTCGTACAGGCCCTTGTTGTTGGCATCGAGCGAAGCCGACGGCAGCATGCCGATCGAGCCCGTCAGCATGGCGGCCTCGTCCGACAGGATGTCGCCGAACATGTTGCCCGTGACGATCACGTCGAAGCTCTTCGGCGCCTTCACCAGCTGCATCGCGGCGTTGTCCACGTACATGTGCGACAGCTCCACGTCCGGATATTCCTTGCTGACATCGATCACGATGTCCTTCCAGAACTGGAACGTCTCCAGCACGTTGGCCTTGTCCACGCTGCACAGCTTCTTGCCGCGCTTGGCAGCAGCCTGGAACGCCACATGGGCGATGCGGCGGATTTCGGGCTCGCTGTAGCGCATCGTGTCGAAGCCTTCGCGGGCGCCCTTGAACAGGCCGTCCGGCGCCTCCCGCACGCCGCGCGGCTGGCCGAAGTAGATGTCGCCGTTCAGTTCGCGCACGATCAGGATGTCCAGGCCGGCCACCAGTTCGGGCTTCAGGCTCGACGCGCCGGTCAGTTCCGGATAGCAGATCGCCGGGCGGAAGTTGGCAAACAGCTGCAGATGCTTGCGCAGGCCCAGGATGGCCTGCTCCGGGCGCAGCGGACGCTCCAGGCTGTCGTACTTCCAGTCACCCACCGCCCCGAACAGGATCGCGTCGGCTTCCTTGGCCAGCTTCAGCGTGTTTTCGGGCAGCGGATGCCCTTCGGCCTCGTAGCCGGCGCCGCCCACCGGGGCGGTTTCCATTTCAAACTTCTCGCCAAGGGCGTTCAGCACCTTGACGGCTTCGGCAATGATCTCGGGACCGATGCCGTCGCCCGGCAGGACTGCAATCTTCATTTGTCTTCCTAGATTGATAGGTGAACCCGGCCCGCCTCAGCCGACCACGCGGTTGCCCAGCCAGGGCATCTTGGTCAGGCGCTCGGCTTCGTAGGACTTGATCTTGTCCTTCTGGCGCAGCGTCAGGCCGATATCGTCGAAACCGTTCAGCATGCAGTACTTGCGGAACGGGGCGATGTCGAACGAATAGCTGTCGCCGCCCGGCGTGATCACCACCTGCTTGTCGAGGTCGATGGTCAGCTTGTAGCCCGGGAACGCCAGCGTCTCGTTGAACAGGTGATCGACCTGCAGGTCGGTCAGCGCCACGGGCAGCAGGCCGTTCTTGTAGCAGTTGTTGAAGAAGATATCGGCAAAGCTCGGCGCGATGACCGCGCGGAAGCCGTACTGCGTGAGCGCCCACGGTGCGTGCTCGCGCGAACTGCCGCAGCCGAAGTTGTTGCGCGCCAGCAGGATCGATGCGCCCTGGTAGCGCGGCTGGTTCAGCACGAAATCCGGGTTCAGCGGACGCTTGCTGTTGTCCTGGCCGGGCTGGCCCACGTCCTTGTAGCGCCATTCGTCGAACAGGTTCGGACCAAAGCCCGTGCGCTTGATCGACTTCAGGAACTGCTTCGGGATGATCGCGTCGGTATCGACGTTTTCGCGATCGAGCGGCACCGCGAGGCCGCTGTGTACGGTGAACTTGTCCATGATGTGTCCTTACTTCCGGGCAGCGTTCTCGAGCGCCTGCCCGGCAGCCTGCGTGTCCTTGCCAAGGCCGGCCATCGTGTTGCAGCCAGCCAGTTGCAGCATGCCCAGGCATGCCAGCAGTGTGATCACGATCTTTTTCATGTTTTCTCTATTCGAAAGCCGTGGTTGACCCGTTGACCCGTCGCGGCCGTTCAGCCGAGTTTGCGGATGTCGACGAAATGCCCTTCGATCGCGGCCGCCGCGGCCATGGCCGGGCTGACCAGGTGCGTACGGCCACCGGCGCCCTGACGGCCTTCGAAGTTGCGGTTCGACGTGGATGCGCATCGCTCGCCCGGTTCCAGGCGGTCGGCGTTCATCGCCAGGCACATCGAGCAGCCCGGTTCGCGCCATTCGAAGCCGGCGGCCTTGAAGACCTTGTCCAGCCCTTCTCGCTCGGCCTGTTCCTTGACCAGGCCCGAGCCCGGCACCACCATCGCCAGCTTCACGTTGGACGCCACCTTGCGGCCCAGCTTCTGCACCACCGCCGCGGCGGCGCGCATGTCCTCGATGCGGCTGTTGGTGCACGAACCAATGAACACCTTGTCGATATTGATCGACTCCATCGGCGTGTTCGGCTGCAGGTTCATGTACTCCAGCGCCCGCTCCATGGCGTTGCGCTTGTTCGAGTCCTTTTCCTTCTCGGGGTCCGGCACGCGGTCTTCGATGCTGACGACCATTTCGGGCGACGTACCCCAGGTGACCTGCGGACGGATGTCCTCGGCGCGCAGCTCCACCACCTTGTCGAAGTGGGCGCCGGCGTCCGAATGCAGCGTGCGCCAGTAGGCCACGGCCTGGTCCCATTCCACGCCCTGCGGCGCGAAGGGGCGGTTCTTCACGTATTCGAGCGTGACGTCGTCCACGGCCACCAGGCCGGCACGCGCCCCCGCTTCGATGGCCATGTTGCAGACCGTCATGCGGCCTTCCATGGTCAGGTCACGGATCGCCGAGCCGGCGAATTCCATCGTGTAGCCCGTGCCGCCGGCCGTGCCGATCTTGCCGATGATGGCCAGCACGATGTCCTTGGCGGTGCAGCCGCGCGGCAGCTTGCCTTCCACCTTGATCAGCATGTTCTTCGCCTTCTTGCCCAGCAGCGTCTGGGTGGCCAGCACGTGCTCCACTTCCGACGTGCCGATGCCGTGCGCCAGCGCGCCGAACGCGCCGTGCGTGCTGGTGTGCGAATCGCCGCAGACCACGGTCATGCCGGGCAGCGTGGCGCCCTGCTCCGGCCCGATCACGTGGACGATGCCCTGGCGGTGGTCGTTCATCTTGAACTGCGTGATGCCGTAGGCGTCGCAGTTGGCATCCAGCGTATCGACCTGGAGCTTCGAGATCGGGTCGGCGATCCCCTGGGTGCGGTCGGTGGTCGGCACATTGTGGTCCGACACGGCCAGGTTCGCGCTGATGCGCCACACCGGGCGCTCCGCCAGCTTCAGGCCTTCGAAGGCCTGCGGGCTGGTCACTTCATGCAGCAGATGACGGTCGATGTAGAGCAGCGTCGTGCCGTCTTCCTCGACGTGGACGGTGTGGTCATCCCAGAGTTTGTCGTAGAGCGTCTTGGCCATGATGCGGGGGGCAGACCGTCCGTCCGTATCCCGGGGGATGCGAACGGCGCGAATCCGCGCGTTGTTTGCAGGGGAATGTTTTCCGGATGCCTCGCGGGCAAGCAGGCTATTTTGCTGCTTTTCCGGCGCAGCCGGTAATTGCTTGACATCGCAAGCGATTATGCCATGCGGCTCCGCCGCCGAAGGGCAGGCCGGACCGCCCGGGCGGCGGTCATTGGCGAAAGGGGGATTTCGCGGATGGCGAAGGGACGCGCGCTGGCCTTGGTTTCTCCCCTCTCCCACGACGTGGGAGAGGGGTCGGGGGAGAGGCATGGCAGTTCAAACTGCCGCATGCTGGCAAGCAGAGCCGCATTGCCCTCTCCCCCAGCCCCTCTCCCGCACGCGGGAGAGGGAAGCCGCGACTTCAGCCGCCCAGGTACGCCGCGCGGATGCGGTCGTTGGCCAGCAGGTTGGCGCCGGTATCGGCCAGCACCACCTTGCCGGTTTCCAGCACGTAGCCGCGGTCGGCCACCTGCAGCGCCTTGTTGGCGTTCTGCTCCACCAGGAACACCGTGACGCCTTCTTCCCGGATCGTGCGGATGATGTCGAAGATCTGCGCGATGATCAGTGGCGCCAGACCGAGCGTGGGCTCGTCCAGCAGCAGCAGGCGGGGCTTGCTCATCAGCGCGCGGCCGATGGCCAGCATCTGCTGCTCGCCGCCGCTCATCGTGCCCGCCCGCTGGCTCGCGCGCTGGTTCAGGCGCGGGAACAGCTTGAACACGTGCTCGATGCCGGCCTCGATTTCATGACGGCTGGCAAAGAAGCCACCCATCTTGAGGTTTTCGAGCACGGTCAGGCTCGGGAACACGCGCCGGCCTTCTGGCGAAATTGCCATGCCCATGCGCATGATCTCGTGCGTGTTACGGCGGGTGATGTCCTGGCCTTCGAACAGCACGCGGCCGCTGGACGCGCGCGGCGTGCCGCACACGGTCATCATCAGCGTGGTCTTGCCGGCGCCGTTACTGCCGATCAGGGTGACGATCTCGCCCTTGTTGACTTCGATCGATACGCCCGACAGCGCCTCGACGGCGCCGTAGTGGGTATGGACGTTTTCCAGCTTCAGCATCAGTCCTCTCCCAGGTAGGCCTTGATCACGCGCGGGTCGTTGCGCACCGCTTCGGGCTTGCCGATCATGATCGGCTTGCCGTGCTCCATCACCAGGATGCGGTCCGACACGCCCATTACCAGGCTCATGTCGTGCTCGATCAGCAGCACCGAGATATTGAATTCACGGCGCAGGCGATCGATCAGCTGCTGCAGTTCGATCTTTTCCTGCGGGTTCAGACCGGCCGCCGGTTCGTCCAGCATCAGCAGGCGCGGCCTGGTGATCATGCACCGCGCGATCTCCAGCCGGCGCTGGTGGCCGTACGACAGCGTGCCCGCCTCGCGGTTGGCCACGCTGGTCAGGCCCATGCGCTCCAGCCATTCGGCGGCACGCTCCAGCGCCTCGCGCTCGGCGCGGCGGTAGGCCGGCGTGGCCAGCAGGCCGCGCAGCAGCCCGGCCTTGACCTGCAGGTGCTGCGCAACCATCAGGTTTTCCACGACGGTCAGCTGCTTGAACAGGCGGATGTTCTGGAACGTGCGCACCAGGCCGTGGCGTGCCACCACGTGGCTGGGCTTGCGCGCGATCGAATGGCCGTCCAGCGTCACCTCGCCGGCGGTGGGCTTGTAGAAGCCGCCCACGCAGTTGAACACGGTGGTCTTGCCGGCGCCGTTCGGGCCGATGATGGCGAAGACCTCGTCGCGGCGCACATCGAACTCGATGCCGTCCACGGCCAGCAGACCGCCAAAGCGCATCTGCAGGCCCGATACTTTCAGCATTTCAGTGCTCATCGCGGCAGCTCCACGTGGGGACGGCTAGCGGGCAGCAGGCCCTGCGGACGCCACATCATCATCAACACCATCACCAGGCCGAAGATCAGCATGCGGTATTCGGCAAAGTCACGCGCCACTTCGGGCAGGATGGTCAGCAGGATGGCCGCCAGGATCACGCCCAGCTGCGAACCCATGCCGCCCAGCACCACCACGGCCAGGATCAGCGCCGACTCGATGAAGGTGAACGATTCCGGATTGACCAGGCCCTGGCGCGCGGCAAAGAACGCACCGGCCAGGCCGGCGAACGATGCGCCCAGCGTGAATGCCGACAGCTTGATGCGCGTCGGGTTCAGGCCCAGCGAGCGGCAGGCGATCTCGTCCTCGCGCAGTGCCTCCCACGCCCGCCCCATCGGCATGCGGATCAGGCGGCTCGTGACGAACAGCGTGAAACCCACCAGCAGCAGCGCCAGCAGGTACAGCCAGATCACCATGTGCTGGCCGGCGTACGGGATGCCGATCAGGTCATGGAACGTCTTCGCGCCTTCCACGCTGGCACTGCGTGCCATTTCGATGCCGAACACGGTCGGCTTCGGGATGCCCGACACGCCGTCCGGTCCGCCGGTCAGGCTGGTCAGGTTGTTCAGCAGCAGGCGGATGATTTCACCGAAGCCCAGCGTCACGATGGCCAGGTAATCGCCACGCAGGCGCAGCACCGGGAAGCCCAGGATGAAGCCGAACGTGGCCGCCAGGCCGGCCGACAGCGGCAGGCATTCCCAGAACGTCAGGCCGAAATACTGGTTCAGCAGCGCATAGGTATAGCCGCCGACCGCGTAGAAGCCCACGTAGCCCAGATCGAGCAGGCCGGCATAGCCCACCACGATGTTCAGGCCCAGGCCCAGGATCACGTAGATCAACGCCAGCGTGGCCACGTCCACCGCGCCGCGCGAGCCGAAGAACGGGAACACCAGGCCCACCACCAGCAGGACCCAGATGGCCGACCGCTGCTGCCGGGCGCCCATCGCGGGCACCGACGGCAGCTTGACCGCGCTGCGGGCACGCAGCAGGAACGGCTTGCACAGCTGGAACAGGAACACCAGGCCCACGGCGATCCACACCGGACGCCAGTGCGGCTCCAGCACCACCTTGTAGCCGTCGAGCTTGAGCTGCAGGCCCAGCACGGGGATGGTCAGGATAGCCGTCAGCACGGCGGCGGTCACGGCATTCTTCAGCGTGTCCGAGACCGACGTTTGCGGGATCGACGCCCGCGAAATCGAAGTCGCTTGTGTCATGTCGCCCTCCCCTCAGACCTTTTCCACATCGGGCTTGCCAAGCAGGCCCGTGGGACGGAACAGCAGTACCAGCACCAGCAGGCCGAATGCCACGACGTCCTTGTACTCGGACGGCATGTAGCCCGACGCGAACGTCTCGGCCAGGCCCAGCAGCACGCCGCCCAGCATCGCGCCCGGAATGCTGCCGATGCCACCCAGCACCGCGGCCGTAAAGGCCTTGATGCCGGCGATAAAGCCGATAAAGGGATTGAGCTTGCCGATCGTCAGCCCGATCAGCACGCCGCCCACGGCGGCCAGCATGGCGCCGAGCACGAACGTGAACGAGATCACGCGGTTCGTGTCGATGCCCAGCAGGTTGGCCATGCGCATGTCTTCGGCGCAGGCGCGGCAGGCGCGGCCCATGCGCGAATGCCCGATGAACAGCGTCAGCGCGATCATCAGCACCAGCGTCACGCCAACGATCAGCAGGCGCGAATACGGCACGGTCACCGTGAAGTCGCCGCCCATCTGGAATTCGATGGCACCCGAGATCAGGATCGGCACCGACACGTCACGCGCGCCCTGCCCGATCTGGACATAGTTCTGCAGGAAGATGGACATGCCGATGGCCGAGATCAGCGGCACCAGGCGCGGGCCGCCACGCAGGGGGCGGTATGCCACGCGCTCCACGGCAAAGCCGTAGCAGCCAGTCACGACAACGGCAACGAGCAGCGCCGCGCCCAGCACCAGCGGCAGCGGATATCCGGCTTGCGCGCCAATGGCGGTCAGCGTCACCAGACCCACGTAGGCGCCGATCATGTAGATCTCGCCGTGGGCAAAGTTGATCATGCCGATGATGCCGTAGACCATCGTGTAGCCGATGGCGATCAGCGCATAGATCGCACCCAGCGTCAGGCCATTGACCAGCTGCTGGGTGAACTGAGGAAGGAATTCGTTCATGCGGGGACCTTGTGGATCGGATGAGTCCGATGCGCGATGCCGACCGCCCTTATGTGGCGGCTACCCGACATCGAACCGATACCAAAACGCCCCGCAGGCCGGTTGGCCGCGGGGCGTTTCGCCAGGATGGCGCCGGGTTTAGTTTGCGGCGGTCTTCGTGGCGTCCTTGTGCCACGTGTAGACGACGAACTTGAACGACTTCAGGTCGCCCTTGGCGTCGTATTCGACCTTGCCGATCGGCGTGGTGAACGCGTTCTTGTGCATGTAAGCGGCCACCTTCGTCGGGTCCGTGCTCTTGGCGCCGGCGATGGCGTCGCCGATGATCTTGACGGCGGCATAGGCAGGCATCTGGAACGGACCGTTGGCGTCACGCTTCTTGTCGGCAAAGGCCTTCACCAGCGCGGCGTTGGCCGGGTCGGCCGAGAAGTCGGCCGGCAGCGTCACGAGCATGCCTTCCGAAGCGGCGCCGGCAATCGCCGTCACGTCCTTGTTGCCCACACCTTCGGGGCCCATGAACGTGGCCTTCACGCCCTGCTCGCGCGCCTGGCGCAGCAGCAGGCCCATTTCCGGGTGGTAGCCGCCGAAGTACACGAAATCCACGCCCTGGGACTTCAGTTTGGTGATCACGGCCGAGTAGTCGGAATCGCCGGCGTTGACGCCTTCGAAGACTGCCACGGGGATCTTGGCCGCTTCCAGGTCCTTCTTCACCGAGCTGGCAATGCCCTGGCCGTACGACTGCTTGTCGTGCAGCACGGCAACCTTCTTCGGCTTGACCTTGCCGATGATGTACTGGGCGGCGGCCGGGCCTTGCTGGTCATCGCGGCCGATCGTGCGGAAGATGAAGTTGCGCTTCTTCGTTTCGGTCAGCTGCGGCGCGGTGGCCGACGGCGTCACCATCACGATGCCTTCGTTTTCGTAGATATCCGAGGCCGGAATCGTCGAACCCGAGCACACGTGACCGATTACGTAATGGATACCCTGGCTGACGATCTTGTTGGCCACGGCCACGGCCTGCTTCGGTTCGCAAGCGTCGTCCATCAGCACGGCTTCGAACTTGTTGCCATTGGCGCCGCCCGCCGCGTTGATCTGTTCGATCGCGGTCAGGGCACCGGCCTTGACCATGTCGCCGTACTGGGCGACCGAGCCGCTCATGGGGCCGGCGATGGCGATCTTGACGGTTTCGGCGTTGGCCGAGGTGAAGGCAGCGAGACCGGCAGTGGCAAGCACGGCGGCCATGGCAGTGGACGTGAGACGGGACAGCGTCATCAGGAGCTCCTCGATTATGTATGGGTCATTCCGGGCAGAGTCGGCATGACTGGCGCAATCGAACAACACCCGCGAGGAAGAAGCGCCGCCTGACGTGGCGAACGTACGGCCCATGAGCGGAAACCGGGCCTGCGATGAAGACAGTGAAGCGAATGCGGGGCCCGGCATGTGTCGGCGTACGCACATCTCGGGGATGCCGCGGCCGCCGTAAGTTCGGAAAGACAACGTTGATGCGTTCTCTATTGCGCAAGCCTTTCGCCTGCCCCGCTTCTCCAACGCGGCTGGCCGGAAGGGTGGCCCGGCTGCCGGTCGGCAAAGCAGCCCGCATTATAGGGGGAAAGTTGCACCCTGATGAAGTAGAGATATTCGGTTTTGGAGAAAATCTGACAACTAATGCATGGCGTTGCAACCATGCCAAGGCAGGAATCGTCGTCAAAATCTTGTTTCACAACAATTGTGCATAGTCGCATTTGTGGCGTATGCCATGCTTTGCGCCACCTTGCGCAACCGGCCGCCTGCAGCGAAGGCGCATCGCACCAAAAAAAAACGCCCCGGCGGGCCGGGGCGTTTCATGCAGCACGGGAGGCGGCTTAGCGCTTTGCCATGTCCGGCACGTTGCGGGCGGCGTTGCCGTTGAACAGCTGACGCGGACGGCCGATCTTGTATTCCGGATCGGTGATCATCTCTTCCCACTGCGAGATCCAGCCCGGCGTACGTGCCAGGGCGAAGATGCAGGTGAACAGCGAGGTCGGGATGCCCAGCGCGCGCTGCACGATACCCGAGTAGAAGTCCACGTTCGGGTACAGCTTGCGGCTCACGAAATATTCGTCTTCCAGCGCGATCTTTTCCAGTTCCATGGCCAGCTTGAACAGCGGGTCGTTGTGCAGACCCAGTTCGTTCAGCACTTCATGGCAGGTTTCGCGCATCAGCTTGGCGCGCGGATCGTAGTTCTTGTACACGCGGTGGCCAAAGCCCATCAGGCGCACGCCCGAATTCTTGTCCTTAACCTGCTTGATGAACTCGCCGATGTGGTCGACGCTGCCGATTTCTTCCAGCATCTTCAGCGCGGCTTCGTTCGCGCCGCCGTGGGCCGGACCCCACAGGCAGGCCACGCCAGCGGCAATGGCTGCGAACGGGTTCGTGCCTGACGAGCCGGCCAGGCGCACGGTCGAGGTCGATGCGTTCTGCTCGTGGTCGGCGTGCAGGATGAAGATGCGGTCCAGCGCGCGCTCCAGCACCGGGTTCACGGTGTACGGTGCGCACGGCGTACCGAACATCATGCGCATGAAATTGCCCGAGTAGGACAAGTCGTTCTGCGGATAGATGTACGGCTGGCCGATGTTGTACTTGTACGCCATGGCGACCAGGGTCGGCATCTTGGCGATCAGGCGGATGGCCGAGATCTCGCGCTGGTGCGGATCGTCGATGTCCATCGCGTCATGGTAGAACGCGCTCATCGCGCCCACCAGGCCCGTCAGCACGGCCATCGGGTGAGCGTCGCGGCGGAAACCGCGCAGGAAGAACTGCAGTTGCTCGTGAACCATCGTGTGGTTCATCACCGAGTTCACGAAATCTTCCTTCTGCTTGGCGTTGGGCAGCTCGCCCTTCAGCAGCAGGTAGCAGGTTTCGAGGTGATCGCACTTCTCGGCGAGTTGCTCGATCGGGTAGCCGCGGTACAGCAGCTCGCCCTTGTCGCCGTCGATGTACGTGATCTTCGAGTTGCACGAAGCGGTCGACATGAACCCCGGGTCATAGGTGAACTTGCCGGTTTGACCGTACAGCTTGCGAATGTCGATCACATCCGGGCCAACGGTGCCCTTGTAGATCGGCAGCTCAACGCTGGGGGAACCATCGGAAAACGATAGCGTGGCTTTCACATCGGACGGCGTCATGTCGGTTCCTTCAAATACTGTGAATAATAGTGTTGACCAAACTCAGACCGAACGCAGCAGGCTGAGTACCCGTTGCATCGGGGGCGTGTCGAGCTCACCGTCAAGCTCCTTGCGGACAAGCAGCAGGTCCATCAACTCGTTGTCGCTAAGCTCGAACAGCTCGCCCAGCGAAGCCACGTCCTGATCGGACAGGCTCTCCTCGTAACGGTTGAAGAAACGTTCGACGATGATGTCGTTCTCCAGGAGGCCGCGGCGGGCGCGCCAGCGAAGACGGGCACGTTTGTGCGGGTCGGCCTGATGGGAGAAAGTGGTGGAATGACTCATGGTCAGCCTTCATTGACCGGCGCTCCAGCCCGACTTGATACCGCATCGGGCTGACGCGCCGCTTACATCAACTTGCATTACTGCAGACTGCCTGTCTGCACCGCGAACGGCGGGGGCGCAGAAGGCAGTTTATACCGGGCAATTAAACAGCGCGGCGAACCATCAGTTCCTTGATCTTGCCAATCGCCTTGGTCGGATTGAGGCCCTTCGGGCACACGTCGACGCAGTTCATGATGCTGTGGCAACGGAACAGCCGGTACGGGTCGTTCAGGTTGTCCAGACGCTCGCTGGTGGCCTGGTCGCGGCTGTCCGCGATGAAGCGGTAGGCTTGCAGCAGGCCGGCCGGGCCGACGAACTTGTCCGGGTTCCACCAGAACGACGGGCACGACGTGGAGCAGCTGGCGCACAGAATGCACTCGTACAGGCCATCCAGCTCGTCGCGTTCCTGCGGCGACTGCAGACGTTCCTTCTCGGGCGGCGGCTCGTCGTTGATCAGGAACGGCTTGATCGAGTGGTACTGCTTGAAGAAGTTCGTCATGTCGACGATCAGGTCGCGCACCACCGGCAGGCCGGGCAGCGGACGCAGCACGATGCGGTCCGGCAGCTCGCGCATGTTCGTCAGGCAGGCCAGGCCGTTCTTGCCGTTGATGTTCATCGCGTCCGAGCCGCACACGCCTTCACGGCACGAACGGCGGAACGAGATGGTTTCGTCCAGCTTCTTCAGCTTGACCAGTGCGTCCAGCAGCATGCGCTCGTGACCGTCCAGCTCGACCTCGTAGGTCTGCATGCGGGGGGCGGCGTCCTTGTCCGGATCGTAGCGGTAGACTTCGAAAATACGCTTCATTTCTGGGGGTCCTGTTTTCTCTACGAGGCGGGTATCAGAACGTACGAGCCTTGGGCGGAACCGATTCCACCGTCAGCGGCTGCATCTTCACCGGCTTGTAGTCGAGGCGGTTGCCTTCGCTGTAGAACAGCGTGTGCTTGAGCCAGTTGTCGTCGTCGCGGTTCGGGAAGTCGCTGTGGGCGTGGGCGCCACGCGATTCCTTGCGGGCCGCGGCCGAGATCATCGTGGCCTTGGCCACTTCCACCAGGTTGGCCACTTCCAGGGCTTCCACCAGCGCGGTGTTGAAGACCTTGGACTTGTCCTTCAGGTGGATGTTGTCGGCACGCTCGGCCACTTCCAGAATGCGCTCGACGCCTTCGTCCATCAGCTTCTGCGTACGGAACACGCCGGCATGCGACTGCATGTTGCGGCGGATGTCGTTGGCCACGTCCTGGGTGTATTCGCCCGAGGTCGTTGCCTGCAGCTTGGCCAGACGGGCCATGGCGCGGTCGGCGGCATCGGCCGGCAGCGGCTTGTGTTCCTTCTGCTTGCTGGCGTTGGCCACGATGTGGTTGCCGGCGGCACGGCCGAACACCACCAGATCGAGCAGCGAGTTGGTACCCAGGCGGTTGGCGCCGTGCACCGACACGCACGAGCATTCGCCGATCGCGTAGAAACCGTTGACCACTTCGTTCGGGTTGCCGTTCTTCGGCACCACGACCTGACCGTGGAAATTCGTCGGAATACCACCCATCTGGTAGTGGATGGTCGGCACGACGGGGATCGGTTCCTTGATCGCGTCGACGTTGGCGAACTTCATGCCGATTTCGCGGATCGACGGCAGGCGCTTCATGATGGTCTCGGCGCCGACGTGGGTCAGGTCGAGCAGCACGTAGTCGCCGTTCGGGCCGCAACCACGGCCTTCCTTGATTTCCTGGTCCATCGAGCGCGACACGAAGTCACGCGGCGCCAGATCCTTCAGCGTCGGGGCATAGCGTTCCATGAAACGCTCGCCATCCTTGTTACGCAGGATGCCGCCCTCGCCACGCACGCCTTCCGTGATCAGCACGCCCGCGCCGGCCACGCCGGTCGGGTGGAACTGCCAGAATTCCATGTCTTCCAGCGGGATGCCGGCACGCGCCGCCATGCCCAGGCCATCACCGGTATTGATGAAGGCGTTGGTGGAAGCCGCGTAGATCCGGCCGGCACCGCCGGTCGCGAACAGCGTGGTCTTGGCTTCGAGGATATAGACTTCGCCGGTTTCCATTTCCAGCGCGGTCACGCCCAGCACGTCGCCTTCTTCGTCGCGGATCAGGTCCAGTGCCATCCATTCGACGAAGAAATGCGTCTTGGCGCGCACATTGCGCTGATACAGCGTGTGCAGCAGCGCGTGGCCGGTACGGTCGGCGGCGGCGCAAGCGCGCTGCACGGGCTTCTCGCCGTAGTTGGCGGTGTGGCCGCCGAACGGACGCTGGTAAATCGTGCCATCGGCGTTACGGTCGAACGGCATGCCGAAGTGTTCGAGCTCGTACACGACCTTCGGGGCTTCACGGCACATGAACTCGATGGCGTCCTGGTCACCCAGCCAGTCCGAGCCCTTGATGGTGTCGTAGAAGTGATAGTGCCAGTTGTCCTCGCTCATGTTGCCAAGCGAGGCACCGATACCGCCCTGCGCCGCCACGGTGTGCGAGCGGGTCGGGAAAACCTTCGACAGCACGGCCACGCTCAGGCCGGCTTCCGCGAGCTGGAGGGATGCGCGCATCCCGGCGCCGCCCGCCCCGACGATGACCACGTCAAATTTACGACGCGGCAATCCAGTCTTGACTGCGACCATTTATTACACCCTCCAGAGAATCTGAGCAGCGTAGCCCGCGCAACCGACGAGCCACAGAATCGTTAGAACTTGCAGCACGAGGCGCACGGCCATCGGCTTCACATAGTCCATCCAGATGTCACGAATGCCGATCCATGCATGGAACAGCAGCGACAGGATGGTCAGGAACGTCAGGAGCTTCATCCATTGGTTGGCGAAGAGACCCGACCAGCCTTCGTAAGAAGGGTTGCCGAAGGCGAGATACACCACGGCGAGCACCACGGTGAAGACCACCATGATGACTGCGGTAACGCGTTGCGCGAGCCAGTCTTTCAGGCCGTAATGCGCACCGACGACAAGACGCTTGGGACCGATATTGTTATTTGCCACGTGACTCTCCTCAGAACAGGCCGAAAAGCTTCAGCCCGAAAACCAGGGTGAGCAGCAGGCTGACCACCAGCACGGCCTTGGCCGACGTGGCCGAGGCGGGCTTCGAGACGCCGACGTGAACGTCCAGCAGCAGGAAGCGGATACCGGCGCAGAAGTGATGCAGGTAACCCCAGATCAGGGCCAGGATCACCAGCTTGACGAAGCCGTTGGACAGCAGGGCCGAGAACCTGGCGAAGCTCAGTTCGGAGGTGACGCTCTGTTCGAACAGGTACAGAATGAAAGGGAGGAGGAGGAACATCAAGCCACCGCTTACGCGATGCAGGATGGATACCTTGCCGGCCCAGGGCAACCGGTAGCGCGAGATTTGCGCGATACCGATGTTCCGGAACTCCGGCCTGGCTTGTTTGGCGGCTTCAGCCATGCGAGACCCCATTTGCGATGAAAAGAAAACTGCAAAAGAACGACACTGCCATTACCCCCGATTGCATTGGCGCCACACAGCGGTTACCGTGAATGCACCGGATTGCATCAAGCGTGTGGGTCCGCTGGATGCAAATGGATGCAGGGGAGCAAATCCACGTGATTTTAGCGCCTTTGTTGCGCGCCGCACCAATAATTTTCGCCTATCACGCACCAGCGCGGCGTGCCCGACAATCGCACGCAACAAGGTGCGCACCACTCCAGACACGCTTTGTCCGAGCATTGCATTCACGAATGACAATGGTCGGCGCACGTCCCATACACGCGTGACAATAGTCAGCGTGCGGAACAGACTTTCCATGGTCATGGCCCTTCAGCTCAGGTCGTTCTGATAATAGTGGCGCGTCGTGACATAAAGCCCACGGCGAACTTCCACCGGGCGGTCACCGTAGGTGAACGACACACGTTCCACCGACAGCAGCGGCGAACCGGGTGCCACGGACAACAGCTCGGCAGCCGTGTTATCGGCAGCAACGGCCCGGATCTTTTCGGTGGCGCGAATCATCCGCGTGCCGAACTCGGCCTCGAAGAGCGCGTACATCGGGCCCTTCCACTCGTTGAGCTTCTCGGCCGTGAGGCCCTTGAAGTTGGCGCCGAGCAGCCAGATTTCGTCCAGCACCGTGGCTTCGTTGGAAAAGGTCAGCACGCGGCGGATCTGCACAACGCTGTCGCCGGTGCGAATATCGAGCAGCCGGGCGATTTCGGCCGGCGCGCGCAGCCGCTTGCATTCGAGCACGCGGCTGGCGCCGTAATGGGGTTCACCCTCGTCGGGTACCAGGCGGAGGAAGCGGAACTTGACCACATCCTCGTGATGGGTCGTCACAAACGTGCCCTTGCCCTGGCGGCGTGCAACCAGGTTGTCCGCGGCGAGCTCGTCGATGGCCTTGCGCACCGTGCCCTGGCTGACCTTGTAGCGGGCCGCCAGATCCATCTCGCTCGGGATCATTTCGCCAGGCTTCCACTCGCCGGTCTGCAGGCTCTGCATGATCAGGGCCTTGATCTGCTGGTAGAGTGGGCTGAACGTTGGGGACGGCGCCGCGGCCGGCGTATTGGCCGATGCGGGCGTGGACGGCTGCGTCCCGGCACCGCTCTGTGGGGCGCCAGATTCCGGCGCACCATTGGCGGCGGCGGCGAGCGGGGACGTAGGCAGGGAAGACATAGCCCGGATTCAACCACAAAAGCGAGAATCGCGTCCAGCGCACTATGAAATGTCTTATGTCTTATATAAGACATATGAATTGACATCAATGAGGGCTCCCCCTACACTCGCGCAGGTCCGCGCCACCGCCTCCGCCAGGTCTCTTCCGGGCTACCTGCCCACCTTTTGAAGCCTTACGGATGCGGCGCACCACACAGCAGTAGTAGACTTACGCCTTGTCGCCCTCGACGCCTGCCCACGGCCCGCGCGCTCCACGTCGCGGCCGCACGGCCGGCCGCGGGCTCCCGGCGGACGCCCGCCTGCCCCGTGGCGACACGCGAACCAGCTTCCGGTGATGCGCCGGCCCGCTCCATACCCTGGATGGCCCGTTGCCACCGACCGGTTACCCCCTCTTTTCGTTTGGAGACTTACTCATGGCTAAAGCCCCAATGCGCGTCGCAGTCACCGGCGCCGCTGGCCAGATCGGCTATTCCCTGCTGTTCCGCATCGCCAACGGCGACATGCTCGGCAAAGACCAGCCGGTCATCCTCCAACTGCTCGACCTCCCGCAAGCCCAGGCCGCCGTCAAGGGCGTGGTGATGGAGCTGGAAGACTGCGCGTTCCCGCTGCTGGCCGGCGTGGTCATCACCGACGACCCCAAGGTTGCCTTCAAGGACGCCGACGTCGCCCTGCTGGTGGGTGCCCGTCCCCGTAGCAAGGGCATGGAGCGCAAGGACCTGCTCGAAGCCAACGCCCAGATCTTCACGGTGCAGGGCAAGGCCCTGGACGAAGTGGCGAGCCGTGACGTCAAGGTGCTGGTGGTCGGCAACCCGGCCAACACCAACGCCTACATCGCCATGAAGTCGGCGCCGAACCTGAAGCGCGAGAACTTCACGGCCATGCTGCGCCTGGACCACAACCGCGCCCTGTCGCAAATCGCCGCCAAGACCGGCAAGCCGGTGTCGTCGATCGAGAAGATGTTCGTCTGGGGCAACCACAGCCCGACGATGTACGCCGACTACCGCTACGCCACCGTCGACGGCAAGAGCGTCAAGGACCTGATCAACGATCCGGTGTGGAACAACGACGTGTTCCTGCCGACCGTGGGCAAGCGCGGCGCCGCCATCATCGAGGCCCGTGGCCTGTCGTCGGCTGCCTCGGCCGCCAACGCCGCCATCGACCACGTGCACGACTGGGTGCTGGGCTCGAACGGCAAGGTCGTCACGATGGGCATCCCGTCGAACGGCGAATACGGCATTCCGAAGGACGTCATGTTCGGCTACCCGGTGACCACGGCCAACGGCAAGTACGAAATCGTGCAAGGCCTGGAAATCGACGCCTACAGCCAGGAAAAGATCAACATCACGCTCAAGGAACTGGAAGAAGAGCGTGCCGGCGTGCAGCATCTGCTGGGCTGATCTTCTCCAGAGCCTCCCGCTCATGAAACCGGGGTCCGCATCGATCTGAAAATCGGCGCGGACCCCGGTTTTTCATTTGGGCAGCCGTTTTGTCTTCACAATACCCCCCCGCTCCATACGTATATCAACGTGCATCCATCCGAGGTCTTGTTCCAGGGCGAAGCCATTCCGGTGCAGCTGCCGGTCTGCGACCACTATGCGGGCAGCGAAAAGCTCATGCGCAAATCGCTTGCCCTGCAGCAGGCGCTTGGCCCCGTGTTCGACATTACGTTCGATTGCGAGGACGGCGCCGCCGTCGGGCTGGAGCGCGAGCACGCCCTGCTCTGCGCACAGCTGGTCAATAGCGCGGAGAACGTGCACAACCGCGTGGGCGTGCGCATCCACGACCCGGCGCACCCGGGCTGGCGCGAAGACGTGGATATCCTGGTGGGCGCCGCCGGCGCGCGCCTGGCCTATGTGGTGGTGCCCAAGGTCACCGACGTGGTCGAAGTGGCACGCGTGACCGACCACGTGAACCAGGTGGCCCGCGCGGCCGGTATCGCCCGCCACATTCCGATTCATGTGCTCATTGAGACACATTCAGCACTGGAACAGGCCTTCGACATTGCATCGCTGGTCCAGGTGGAATGCCTGAGCTTCGGGCTGATGGATTTCGTCTCGGCGCACCACGGCGCCATTCCGGGCGACGCGATGCGATCGCCGGGGCAGTTCGAACATCCGCTGATCCGGCGCGCCATGCTGGAGATCTCTGCCGCCTGCCACCGCCACGGCAAGGTGCCGTCGCACAACGTCAGCACCGACGTGCAGCAGCCGGAGCGCGCCGGCGACGACGCGCTGCGTGCCCGCGCCGAATTCGGCTACCTGCGCAAGTGGAGCATTCACCCCGGCCAGATCGCGCCGATCGTGGCTGCGTTCCGGCCCAGCGACCGCGAGATCGGGGCGGCCAGCCAGATCCTGCTGGCCGCGCATGAGAACAACTGGGCACCGATCCGCCACGACGGGCAGTTGCACGACCGCGCCAGCTACCGCTACTACTGGTCACTGTTGCAGCGGGCCCACGCCACGGGCACGCGACTGCCGCCGCCCGTGAGCGATCTGTTCTTTGATTGAGCGCAACACCACGCGATCACACACGAAAACTGCTCATTTCCGCCTGCAAGTGGCCGATGACAAACCATCCGCGTGCGATTGTGTAACCAATGTCCGACGGGCTTCGCCCCGTCAGACAAATCGTAGAGAATAGCGGCGGAAAGTTGCCGGGGCGCCGCGTGACACTGCGTGGCGCCCCCCGGACTGTTCACCACAACGAGCCCCTTTGACTACCCAAGCAATCCGGAAGGAACCCACATGAAACAACTCGTGCTGGCAGCCTGCATTGGCGCCCTGACCCTGACCACCGGCGCCGCAATGGCCCAGGAACCGGCCAAGAAGCCGGCCGCCACCAAGAAGGCGCCCGCCAAGAAGTCGACGAAGGCCGCTGCCGCCGCACCCGCCGCCGTGCAGCCCACGGGCGAAAAGTGGCAGTGCGAACTGGGCCATGCCATCTGGATCAGCGGCAACATGCAGCGCGATGAAGTGATCACCGTGCATTGGGACGGCCGCAACTACCGCCTGCCGCGCCAGAGCACCGTCACCGGCGCCGATCGCTACTTCGATCAGGCCTCGGGTCTGGATCTGGTCGTGATCCCGAGCAAGGCCATGCTGTTCAACAAGAACCTGGGCCAGCGCCTGGCCGACGAATGCCAGAACGCCGACATGCAGGCCGGCGGCGCAGCCCCGACGCAGGCCGGCGCACTGCGCGCCCCGGTGTCCACGCCGCTGCTGATGGCGCCGGCCCAACCGGCTGCCCAGCCGGCCGACGCCGCCCAGCCTGCTGCACAAGCCGCGCCGAAGCAGTAAAGTCTCACCTTGCCTTACCCTGCGCGGCGCCGCTCTGGCGCCGCGCGGGTATCAGCTGCACTGAATCGTTGTAACGGTGCGCGTCCGGGTCCTTGCCGGCCGCGCCGCATGCATGGCGGCGGAACCCTTCCGCGCACCGGGGTCTGAAGAATAAGCATCCACAAGCAGAGTCCCGCGTCATCCCTCGATTGGAGTCAGGCAATGCCCCACAATCTCAATAACACCCTCCAGGAATTCAAACTCGCCACGGGCGGCTCGGGTCAGTATTACTCGCTGCCCCAGCTTGGTCGCGCGCTGGGCGTGAAGATCGAGCGTCTGCCGGTCTCGATCCGCCTGGTGCTCGAATCGGTGCTGCGCAACTGCGACGGCAAGAAGGTCACCGAGGAACACGTCAGGCAGCTCGCCAACTGGAAGCCCACCGCCGAGCGCGTGGACGAGATCCCGTTCGTGGTGGCGCGCGTGGTACTGCAGGACTTCACGGGCGTGCCGCTGCTGGCCGACCTGGCCGCCATGCGCAACGTGGCCGAGAAGATGGGCAAGAACCCCAAGAAGATCGAGCCGCTGGTGCCGGTGGACCTGGTGGTCGACCACTCGGTGCAGATCGACCACTTCCGCGAGAAAAAGGCGCTGGACCTGAACATGCAGCTGGAATTCCAGCGCAACAACGAACGCTACCAGTTCATGAAGTGGGGCATGCAGGCGTTCGACACGTTCGGCGTGGTGCAGCCGGGCTTCGGCATCGTCCACCAGGTGAACCTGGAATACCTGGCGCGTGGCGTCCACAACAAGGACGGCGTCTACTATCCGGACACGCTCGTCGGCACGGATTCGCACACCACGATGATCAACGGCATCGGCGTGGTGGGCTGGGGCGTGGGCGGCATCGAGGCCGAAGCCGGCATGCTGGGCCAGCCCGTGTACTTCCTGACGCCCGACGTGGTGGGCGTGGAACTGAAGGGCCGCCTGCGCGAAGGCGTGACCGCCACCGACCTGGTGCTGACGATCACCGAGATGCTGCGCCGCGAAAAAGTCGTAGGCAAGTTCGTGGAATTCTTCGGCGAAGGCACGGCCAGCCTGTCGACGCCGGACCGCGCCACCATCGGCAACATGGCCCCCGAATACGGCGCCACGATGGGCTTCTTCCCGGTCGATGAAAAGACCATCGAGTACTTCCGGGGTACGGCCCGCACCGAAGAGGAAATCGCCGCGTTCGAAGGCTACTTCCGCGCCCAGGAAATGTTCGGCGTGCCGCGCGCCGGCGACATCGACTACACCAAGACCCTGACGCTGGACCTGGGCACCGTGGCACCGTCGCTGGCCGGCCCGAAGCGTCCGCAGGACCGCATCGAGATTGGTAACGTGAAGAGCACCTTCGCGTCGCTGTTCTCGAAGCCGGTGGCCGAAAACGGCTTCAACAAGGATGCCGCCGACCTGGGCCGCGAATTCGTCAACGCCGACGGCGTCAAGGTCAAGAACGGCGATGTGCTGATCGCGGCCATCACGTCGTGCACGAACACGTCGAACCCGAGCGTGCTGCTGGCCGCCGGCCTGCTGGCCAGGAAGGCCGTGGAAGCCGGCCTGAACGTGGCGCCGCACATCAAGACGTCGCTGGCGCCGGGCAGCCGCGTGGTGACCGAATATCTGACCGCCACCGGCCTGCTGCCCTACCTGGAAAAGCTGGGCTTCGGCGTGACCGCCTATGGCTGCACGACCTGTATCGGCAACGCGGGCGACCTGACGCCGGCCCTGAACGAGACCATCGTCCAGAACGACATCGTGGCCGCCGCCGTGCTGTCGGGCAACCGCAACTTCGAAGCCCGCATCCACCCGAACATCCGCGCCAACTTCCTGGCCTCGCCGCCGCTGGTGGTGGCTTACGCCATCGCCGGCACGGTCACGCGCGACCTGATGACCGAGCCGGTCGGCAAGGGCCGCGATGGCCGCGACATCTGGCTGGGCGATATCTGGCCGACCTCGGAAGAAATCCACGCGCTGCTGAAGTACGCGATGGACGCCAAGACGTTCAAGGGCAACTACGAGCAGGTGAAGAAGCCGAGCAAGCTCTGGGCGAACATCAAGGGCACCAAGGGCCAGGTGTACGACTGGCCGACCTCGACGTACATCGCCGAACCCCCGTTCTTCCAGGACTTCACGCTGGAGCCGGGCAACGAGGCCGTGACGATCCGTGGCGCCCGCGCACTGGGCGTTTTTGGCGATTCGGTGACGACCGACCATATCTCGCCGGCCGGCTCGATCAAGGACACTTCGCCGGCGGGCAAGTACCTGCTGTCGCATGGTGTGCTCAAGGCCGACTTCAACAGCTACGGTTCGCGCCGCGGCAACCATGAGGTGATGATGCGTGGCACGTTCGCCAACGTGCGCATCAAGAACCTGATGATTCCGCCGAAGGCCGACGGGTCGCGCGTGGAAGGCGGCATCACGCTGCACCAGCCGACCGGCGACGAGATGTCGATCTACGACGCCGCGATGAAGTACATCGCCGAAGGCACGCCCACCGTGGTGTTCGGCGGCGAGGAATACGGCACCGGCTCGTCGCGCGACTGGGCGGCCAAGGGCACCCAGCTGCTGGGCGTGAAGGCCGTGATCGCGCGCAGCTTCGAGCGGATCCACCGGTCGAACCTGGTCGGCATGGGCGTGCTGCCGCTGCAGTTCAAGGGCAGCGACAGCGTGCAGTCGCTGGGCATCATCGGCAACGAGACCTTCGACGTCGAAGGCATCGAGGGTGAACTGAAGCCGCAGCAGGATGTGGTGCTGGTGATCCACCGCGCCAACGGCGACACCCAGCGCGTGCCGGTACTGCTGCGCATCGATACGCCGATCGAAGTCGACTACTACAACCACGGCGGCATCCTGCCGTTTGTGCTGCGTCAACTGCTGGTGGCGTAACCTGCGCTGCCGGCGCCGCCGGCGGCCCGAACCGCCGCTTCCGCTCACGCGGGGCGGCGGTTTTTTGTTGTCCGGCAGCTCCGGGGATGTCGCGGGGAAAGTCGTGGGCAAGGGGGCGGGGCTTTGGGGTAATCCCCACCCCGGCGCGTAAGTTCCGCGCAAGCCTGCGCTGCCAGACTGGTCGGCATGCCTTGCGGCGTAACCTATACCTACAGACTCGGAGACAACAGATGGTCAAGATCCTGATCGCATTCGTCGTCATTGCCGGCGCGGCCCTGTACCTGCTGACCAAGGGCGGCGGCGACGTGTCGATGGGCGGCGAATCGCACAGCACCGAATCGCACGCGCCGGCCGCGCAGAAGTAAGCGGCCAAACAAGGGTTCGCGACAACTGCGGCTGTCAACGCAGCGGGTAGAATACCGTTTTACGAAAAAACGGACGCTTTCTATCTATGGCAGGTTTTCGCCCCAAGTCTTCTACCCGACTCTCGCCCGACGCCGAGCGACTGGTGGCCGATGCACTGGCCCTGGACGCCTCGGGCAGCCGCATGGAGGACGGATACTGGGAGCGGCGGCTGTCCCAGCGGCTCTATCGCCTGCTGAAGAACGGCAGCCAGACCGCCCTCGACGCGGCGCTCGAACACCTGTTCAAGCACAATGCCGACGCGTCCGACGTGCTGGCCGAACAGGCCGAGACGCTGGCCGAATCGGCAACGATCGAGATCGACGGCGTCAAGCATGACGCCCTGCTGATCGCCGCCCCGATCCTGGCCCATACGCGCTATGCCATCCCGTCCGGCGCGCTGAAGCCCGAACTGGCGCAGACGCTGGCGGTACACCTGCAGGCGCACGTGCTGGCCACCAGTACCAAGGTGGCCCTGTCGCCTTACCTCTACAGCATCGACCAGCTGCCGCGCAGCCATAGCGACACGTTCGCGCTGACGCACAAGCTGGCGTCGGCCGCGCTGGCCGGATCGATGCCCAAGGTGGACCTGAAGGACCTGCCCGAGACCGCCCCGATACTGGCCGATCCGCGCTACCTGCTGGCCGTGGTGGTGGCACCGCACGAAGGCGCGCTGTTCCGCTGGCAGGAAGACGCCAAGGAGCACCACGCCGAGCGTTCGGTCTGCCTGGAGCAATGGCGCAACCAGGTGCAGCCGACCGTGGCCGTGCTGCTGCCGGGCTGCGAGTTCGAACTGCTGCTGCCCGACGCCTTCTTCCTGTCGTGCCGGGAATCGGACAAGAGCATCCGTCCGCTGACCGTGCGCGCCGCCGTCAACTACCTGTGCGGCACGCTCGACATTCCGGCCGGCCAGCTGGCCGCCGTGGTGGCCGGCTTTGGCGAGGAAGTGGTCGAGGAATACCGCGTGGGCTTCACGATGCGCGGCGAGAAGGACGTGATCTACGGCATTGTCTGGCCGGTGTACGGCCGGGAGTCTGGCGAGATCGACGCCGAGGAGAAAGGCAACCCGGTCGAGCAGATCTGCGAGGAATTGCGCAACGCCGGCGTCGAAGACATCTTCCGCCATGCCGCGCTGTTCGATCCGGAATACTGCGAGGATTGCGGTACGCCGCTCTATGCGGACCGTTCCGGCGAAATCGTCCACGCCGAACTGCCGGAGGATGCCCCGACCCAGCAGCCGCTGTTCCACTAAGGCATCGCACTTCCATGAAAAAACCCGCCAGTCACGGCGGGTTTTTTCATGCCGGCCGCACGCTGGTGCAGCGCCAGAGCCCATGCCCGGACGCACCATACTTTCGCTCGAACGGCGTCATCGGGGTTTCCGGCTGCCAGGCTTCAGTCTGTGCCGGACGTCCGACCAGCGTCAGCGCCGCCGCGAATTCGTCGATATAGATCTTCCAGTTGCTGCGGCACTCCAGGTAGTCGCCGCAGGCGGCCAGCGCGGGAAACACCGCGTGCCCCTGCCAGCGCCGGCCCAGGTGGCCAATCTTCGGCCACGGGTTCGGATACAGCACATAGTGCCGCACCACATGCACCCCGCCCTGCTGCAGCAGGCGCCAGAAATCGACCAGATCGGCGCGCGCCCAGTGATAATTCACCGGCATCTCGGCATCCCACCAGTCCTTCCCTGCGGTTAATCGCTTTTCCGACTGATCGATGCCGATCACGTAGTGGTCGGGAAACGCCGTGGCCAGCCGCAGCGTGCTCTCGCCGATGCCGCAGCCGGCATCGATGATCAGCGGCTTGCCGCCGGCATGCTGCCAGGCTTCCATGGCCGCATCAAACGCCTGTTGGCTCGGTGCGCCGATGGGCTTGCGGAACGGCTCGGCCAGATGACGCTGGACGCGCGCCGCCAGATGCTCGTGAATATCGGTCTGCGCCGACGAAATGGTGCGGGAATTGGCAAACATGGGCGCGATTGTACCGGCGCCCTGCCCCGCCCGGCATCCGCGCCGCACCCGTCGCGGAGGTGTCGGACATGGAAGTACATTTGACGGCACAATAGCGGCCAACACCGTACGAGGAGCCCACTCATGATCCGCCGCACGCTGCTGCAAGCATCCCTATCGATGGCGCTGAGCGCCGCCGCGCTGACGCTGATCCCCGTCCACGCCGCTCACGCGGAAGACCTGCGTATCGGCCTGGCCGCCGACGTCACGTCGATGGACCCCCACTGGAACAACGCGGGCCCCAACAACGCCATTGCGCTCCACATCTTCGAGTCGCTGGTGTTCATGGACAAGAACGCCCGCTACATTCCCGGCCTGGCGTTGTCCTGGAAGCCGGTCAACGCCATCACCTGGGAAATCAAGCTGCGTCCCAACGTGAAGTGGCACGACGGTTCGCCGTTCACGAGCGAAGACGTCAAGGCGTCGCTGGAACGCCCGGAGAAGCTGACCAACGCCCCGGGCTCGTTCACCAGCTACACCAAGCCGATCGCCCGCATCGACACGCCCGACGCGCTGACGGTGCGCCTGACGATGAATGTGCCGAATTACGCCAATCTGGCCAACGATCTGAACAGCGTGCCCATCATGCCGAAGAAGATCGCGGCGGACCTGAGCCAGGCCGATTTCGACTCGGGCAAGGCCATGATCGGCACCGGGCCGTACAAGTTCGTGCGCTTCGCGCGAGGCCAGGAAATCGTGATGCAGCGCAACCCCGACTACTGGGGCCCGAAGCCGGAATTCGACCGCGCCATCTTCCGCATCCTGACCGACAACGGCGCGCGCACCGCCGCGCTGCTGGCGGGCGATGTCGATGTCATCGAGAGCATTCCGGCCGCGGACGTCGCCAAACTTAAGCAAAATCCGAAGTTCAAGATCGAGCAGACCACGTCGTGGCGCACCATCTTCTGGCAGATGGACCAGTCCCGCGACAACCCGCCGTTCGTCACCGACAAGGCCGGCAAGCCGCTGGGCAAGAACCCGTTCAAGGATGTCCGTGTGCGCGCCGCGATCAGCAAGGCGCTGAACCGCGATGCCATCGTCAGCCGCATCATGGAAGGCCTGGCGGTGCCGGCGTCGTCGATCGTCTCGCCGCAGATCTTCGGCCATCCGGGCACGAAGCCCGACGCCTATGACGTGGAAGGCGCGAAGAAGCTGCTGGCCCAGGCCGGCTATCCGGACGGCTTTGCGCTGACGCTGCACGCCACCAACAATCGCTACCTGAACGACGCCCAGGTGGCGCAGGCCACCGCCGGCATGCTGACGCGCATCGGCATCCAGACCAAGGTCGAAACGCTGCCCGTGGCCGCCTACTTCACGCGCGCCCGCCAGGGGGATTTTGCGTTCGAGATGCTGGGCTGGGGCTCGGCCGCCGCCGACGTCGCGCTACGCTCGATCACCGGCACGCCAAACCCGAAGACCGGCTATGGCACGTGGAACTGGGGCAAGTACAGCAATCCGAAGCTGGATCAGTTGATCGAGAAATCGCTGACCACGGTGTCGAGTGACAAGGACCGCGAGCAGAACGCCCGCACGGCCGCGAAATTCGCGCTGGAAGACCACGCCATCATCCCGTCGCACAGCCAGCTGGCGATGTGGGCCATGCGCAAGGGCCTGAAGTACGAGGCGCGCACCGACGAATGGTCGCTGGCCCAGTTCTTCCACAAGGAGTGAGAGATCTGGCTGCCGACTGTTTGCGCTCCCCGCTCCCGCCCGGCGGGAGCGGGGAGCCTTCCCTCAGATCACCAGCCGGTCTTCCTGCCGCGCATTCGCCGCGCGCAGTTTCCTGACCCAATCGCGGGCCGGCAGCCCGGTCGCAGCCTCGACCACATCGGCCCGGGCTTCCAGCGTTTGCCACGACACATCGATCGCCGGGCCGTTGAACGCCAGCGCGATGATGTTGCCGTCGTGCACCTCCGGGAACACCAGCACGCGATTGTCGAAGGCGTCGCAAATGCGCTCGATGTTCTTCGGGAAGCTGTCGTGGTCGCCGAACAGGTTGATGGTCATCACGCCGGGCGCCTTCAGCACACGGCGGCAGGCACGATAGAACGCCGTGGTGTCCAGCACCGGCCCACGTGCCGTGGCGTCGTACAGGTCCACCTGCAGCGCGTCGATGGCGGCGGTATTGGCGGCATCCATCACGTAATCCCAGGCGTCCTGCTCGCGCACGGTCAGCCGCGCATCGTCCTCGCGCAGGCCGAACATGCTGCGGCCTGCCACGATCACGGCCGGGTTCAGTTCGACAGCCGTAACCTTTGCCTTGGCGAAATGGCGATGGCAGAACTTGGTCAGCGCGGCCGCGCCCAGGCCCAGCTGCGCCACATGGAAATCGGCCGACGACGGCGACTGGAACAGCAGCCAGGCCATCATCTGCTGCGCGTATTCCAGTTCGATGGCTTCGGGCTTGCGCAGGCGCATCGCGCCCTGCACCCACTCGGTACCGAAATGCAGGTAGCGCACGCCGTCCATTTCGGAAAACGTCACCGGCGCAAAGCGCGGCGTCATGCGCTTTTCTTCGGCGTCCTTGGAAAGGTTCTTGCGCGAGGACTCACGGTTGCCGCGTGCGGGGCGGCGCGAGGCCACCGCCTCGATCGATTTGCGTTTCAGAAGCGTCATGGAAGAAAGAAGTGCGCCCAGGGCGCGGATCATTGGCCCAGCGCGGCTTGCGCGCGCTGCAGCCATTCGCGATTGTGTTCGCGGGCATGACGCGGCCAGTGGCGGGCGTCATGGACGATTTCGGAATACAGCGACTTCGCGCGCTCACGGTCGGCCGCATCGGGCTGCTGCGCCAGCCAGTCGGCGAACAGGCAGCGCGCGGCCACGTCGCTGGCGTTGGTCAGCGCCCGCTCGAAGGCTTCGCGCGTGCCGGGCGCCCCCTGCGCGGCCAGTGCCCTGGCGTAGAGCAGCGACGGATCGGCTTGTTCGCGCGCACGGGGATTGCCCGCGAACAGCTTTTCCAGCGTGACCTGGGCCTCGGCATGACGGCCCGTGGCCAGTTGCGCGCGGGCCAGCCCTTCCAGCAGCGCCGGGTCCGAGGCAAACGGGCCGTTGGCCGCGGCTTCGTAGTGCTCCAGCGCCTCGGCCGGATTGCCTGCATCGAGCAGGGCAGCCCCCAGGCGCATGCGATGGTCGACAGTCGGCGCGCGGTCGAACGCCTGGCGCGCCTCGCGCACGGCGCGGCCCGGGTCGACGATCTGGCCGATGGCGCGCTTGGCCACCTGCGCACCGCGGGTCTGGCGCAGGCCCGGCAGGTAGATCGCAAAGAAATAGACCACGCTGCCGAGCCCCGGGAAGAGGAACAGCAACAGCAGCCAGTACATGTTCTGGTGGGTGCGGACGGCATGCACGGCAAAGAAGATCGCCACGATGACATGCAGGCCGATGCCGCCAATACCGCCGAAACCGAGGGAAGACAACATGGGAATCCAGTAAGGTGCGGGGGCGTCCGATACGCCGGACAGCCGCGATTGTGACAGATGCCGATCAGACCGCGCCCGCATCGCTAAAGTTTTCACGATGAATGGCCGAAGAAGCATGTGGGCTCTCTCTTCGATCGGACTCCAACAATGACAACCATCAGCAGCGTTACCCCTCAGGTCATGGTGGCCAGTGACGCGACGGTCACCAACACCCGCCGCTTCACGCAACCCACCGAAGACGCCGCCGCGCAGACCGGCGACGGCCAGGCCACCGGCGCCTCCCAGGGCGCTTCGGCTTCGGGCTCGGCCTCGTCGTCCAACGCCGGCGGCCGCATCGCTGGCCCGGCTGGCGCGGGCAAGCCCGCCGGCGCAGCCGACGCGCAAAGCAGCAGCGACGACAGCGAATCGGCCGTGATCAAGGCCCTGAAGCAGCAGATCGAAGCCCTGCAGAAGCAACTGGCCGCCCAGATGGCCCAAATTCAGGCCGCCCAGGCCGCCCCGACCGACGACCAGACCAAGGCCACCACGGTGGCCACGCTGCAAGCCGGCGTGACGGCCACCCAGGCCGCACTGTCCGAAGCCATGGCCAAGCTGACGGAGGCCTACAAGCAGGCCACGGGCACCAGCACCGGCAACAACGTCAATACGACGGCCTGAACGGCCGCATCTTTTCTCTCTTCGAGAGGCCCGACGTTCCGGCCGGAACTGGTTTTTCCGGCCGGACGCTTTTCCCTCCGCCTCCCGCCCCGCTCCTCCCCGCTCCCCCGCCGTTCCGGCCGCCCGCCGCAGGGCCGCTTTCCCGGCAAACCGAGTTGTAACACCGCTTGATCTTCATTTAACCAATGCGTTAAATGACCACATGCCCAATGTTACCGATCCACTTTCGTCCGTGTTTGCCGCGCTGGCCGATCCCACGCGGCGCGCGATTCTGGCGCGGCTGGCGCAAGGCGAGGCGCCTGTCAGCGAACTGGCGCGGCCGTTCGACATGTCGGCGCCAGCCATTTCCCGGCATCTGCGCGTGCTGGCCGATGCCGGGCTGATCGAGCGTGAGGTCAATGCGCGCTGGCGCATCTGCCATCTGCGGCCGGGCGCGCTGCGCGATGCGCACGGCTGGCTGGAGACCTACCGGCGGCACTGGGAAGACAACCTCGACAGGCTGGTGGCTTTTGTCGAGCAGGCGCAATCCGACACCGATGTCACATCGAAGCAGGGGAACAAGTCATGAGCGAAGCCGCGACCTTTCATCTGGAAATGACCCGTCAGATCCGCGCCCCGCGCGAGCGCGTGTTCGATGCCTTCACCGACCAGGCCGCGCTGGCCACCTGGCATTGCCCGCGCGGCATGACCGTGCTCGAAGCGCGTGCCGATGCCCGGGTAGGCGGGGCATACCGGCTGGTGATCGGCGCCCGGGACGGCGAGCAGCACATCGTCAACGGCCAGTACCAGACGCTCGACCGGGCCAACTTCCTGGCGTATACGTGGGAATGGGAAGGCGGCGCCGAACTGCCGGCCGGCATGCGCACGCTGATCGAGGTGACACTGACCGACAGGGACGGCGGCACCCACATGCATATGCGGCACAGCGGCTTCCCCGATACGGCGATGCGCGATGCCCATGTCAGCGGCTGGCAATCGGTGTTCAACAACCTCGTCGATTACCTGGACCCGGAGGGCAGCGCCGGCACACTGACCGTCTACGGCGACGCCCGCAGCACCTATGTGCGCACCGTGCGCCTGGCGCTGGAAGAGAAGGGGCTGCGTTACAAGCTGGACCCGGTCACGCCGCGCGACGAGGCGTTGCTGGCCCATAACCCGTTCGGCCGCATTCCGGCTTTCGCCGACGGCCCAATCGAGTTCTACGAAACCCGGGCCATCCTGAGCTATATCAACGACATTTTCGGCGGCATCAACCTGATTCCGCAGACCGGCCCCACCGCCCGCGCACGCTGCGAGCAATGGATCAGCCTGATCAACTGCCACGCCTACGACACGATGGTGCGCCGCTACGTGCTGCAATACGTGTTTCCGAAGGGTGAAAACGGCCAGCCCGACCGCCAGATCATCGACGCCGCCGTGCCGGAAATGGCCAAACAGCTAGATGCGCTGGAACAGGCGTACGGTGGCCGGGATTTCCTGGTAGGCAATGCGCTGTCGATGGCCGACCTGTTCTTCGCGCCGATCGTCGAGTATCTGGGGATGTTCCCGGAAAGCCAGGCGCTGCTGGAGACGCGACCGAATATCCGGCGCGGCCACGCCGTCATGCGTGCGCGGCCCAGCTACGCGGCGACGCAGCCAAAGTTTGAATAACAGCGTGGCGCACTAGGCCAGCCACTCGCGCAGCGCCTGCCACGCAATCAGCTTCTGCGCATACGCCAGCGTGTAGGCGGGGCTGCTGGATGGCAGTTTGACGATGGCGTGCGGGTCGCCATGTCCGGCCAGCGCCTTTTCGCCAATCTTTGCCGCCGTGCCGCCGTTGAAGGCAATCGCCCGCAGCTTCGGCAGGGTGGCAATCAGGCCGATCAGGTCGTTGCCCTGGTGATCGCGGATGCTGCTGTCGAGGCTGCCTTCGCGGCGCGCTTCGGCCACCACGTCCCACAGGCCCACGCGGTGCCGGCGTAACGTGGCCAGTCGGCTGTCGTAGTCCAGGCTGACCAGGTCCACGCCCAGCACGTCGCCCATCAGGTGCCAGAAACGGTTCTGCTTGTGGGCGTAGTACTGGGATTGAGCCAGGGACACTTCGCCCGGCAGGCTGCCGAGCACCAGCACGCGGGTGTGCGGGTCGACAACCGGAGGGAAGCAGCGTTTGGTGGTCATCATTCAGCGTGGTGAGACATGGAGCGGCCCGCCCTCTCCCCCGCCCCTCTCCCGCTCGCGGGAGAGGGGAGAACACCCAAGGCATCCTCAAGTGCTCACGGTGGTTTGCTCCCCTCGCCCGCCTGCGGGAGAGGGGCCGGGGGAGAGGGCCAGCGCGTCATAACCACGACAGCGCAGGGATCAGGCCAGCAGGCGGTTCACCCGCTGCACATAGGCCGCCGCGTCGTCGAGCATGCCGCCCTCGGCCAGCAGGGCCTGGTCGAACAGCACGAACACGCGGTCGGTGAAGCCATCGCCTTCGGGCAGGTCGCGCAGCTTCTTCACCAGCGCGTGCTCGGGGTTCAGTTCCAGGATCGGTTGCGCATCGGGTGCCTTCTGGCCGGCCTGCTTCAGCAGGCGTTGCAGATAGCCGCTCATGTCGCCCTCGTCGGACACCAGGCACGACGCCGAATCGGTCAGGCGCAGCGTCACGCGCACGTCCTTGGCCTTGCCTTTCAGCACGGCCTTAGCGCGTTCCACCACGTCCTTCCATTCGGTGGCCGCCTTTTCCTGCTCGGCCTTCTCGGCCTCGTCAGCCAGCGCGCCCAGATCCAGGTCGCCGCGGGCCACGGACACCAGTTCCTTGCCGTCGAACTCGTGCAGGTACGACAGCATCCATTCGTCCACGCGTTCGGTCAGCAGCACGACCTCGATGCCCTTCTTGCGGAACACTTCCAGATGCGGGCTCGACTTGGCCGCGGCCCACGTATCGGCCGTGACGTAGTAGATCTTGTCCTGGCCTTCCTTCATGCGGCCCACGTAGTCACCCAGCGACACCGACTGCTCGGCCGTGCCGTTGTGGGTCGTGGCAAAGCGCAGCAGGCGGGCGATGCGCTCGGCGTTGGCGTAGTCCTCGCCCATGCCCTCCTTGAGCACCTGGCCGAACTGCTCCCAGAACGTCTTGTACTTGGCGCGATCGGCTTCGTCCTCGCTGTCGGCCAGCGCCTCCAGCATCGACAGCACGCGCTTGGTGCAGCCTTCGCGGATGGCCTTCACGTCGCGGCTTTCCTGCAGCAGTTCGCGCGACACGTTCAGCGGCAGGTCGGCCGAATCCACCACACCCTTGACCCAGCGCAGGTACGACGGCAGCAGCTGGTCGGCGTCGTCCATGATGAACACGCGCTTCACGTACAGCTTGAGGCCGGCCTTGCGGTTGCGGTCCCACAGGTCGAACGGCGCGCGGGCCGGGATGTACAGCAGCTGGGTGTACTCGCTGCGGCCTTCCACGCGGTTGTGCGTCCAGGCCAGCGGCGCCTCGTGGTCGTGCGCAATGTGCTGGTAGAACGCCTGGTACTGCTCGTCGGAAATATCGGACTTGTTGCGGGTCCACAGCGCGCTGGCCTGGTTCACGCTTTCCCACTCGCCCGTGGGCTTCTGCTGCTGGGCCTCGGCATCCCACTGTTCCTTGGGCATGCGGATCGGCAGCGAGATGTGGTCCGAATATTTGCGGATGATGTGTTGCAGGCGGTACGACGACAGGAAATCGTCCTCGCCTTCGCGCAGATGCAGCGTGATCGTGGTGCCGCGCTCGGCCCGGTCGATCGCATCGATCGTAAACTCGCCATCGCCGGCGCTTTCCCAGCGCACGGCTTCGTTGCCAGCCAGGCCGGCGCGGCGCGTTTCCACGGTGACCTTGTCCGCGACGATAAAGGCCGAGTAGAAGCCCACGCCGAACTGGCCGATCAGCGCGGCGTCCTTCTGCTGGTCGCCCGACAGTTGCTGGAAGAATTCCTTGGTGCCCGAACGGGCGATGGTGCCCAGGTTGCGGATCGCCTCGTCACGGCTCATGCCGATGCCGTTGTCGGTGATCTTCAGCGTGCGGGCGGCCGGGTCGGCTTCGATGCGGATCGCCAGGTCGGCGTCGTTTTCCAGCAGGGCCGGATTCGCAATCGCCTCGAAGCGCAGCTTGTCGGTGGCGTCCGAAGCGTTCGATATCAGCTCGCGCAGGAAGATTTCCTTGTTGCTGTACAGCGAGTGGATCATCAGGTGCAGCAACTGCTTCACTTCCGCCTGGAAGCTCATCGTCTCGTGCGGTGCGGTCATGGTTCTCCTCTTGAAAACGGATCTATGCGCAAGGTGCCCGGCCCCGTGTATCCGGAGCGGGTCGATGGCGCAGGAAATAGGGACGGGACGGGGCGATTTCAAGCCCCCGCCCGGTGGATCAGGTGCCGGCGCCCGCCGGCAGGCCCGACAGACGCTCCATCTGGCCGGCCAGGAAGCGCAGCATGCCCGGATCGGTGCTGCTGGCCACATTGAAGCGGGTCCAGGTGGACGGCATCTGCGACGGCGAGAACAGGCTGCCCGGCGCGAACAGGTAGCCTTCCTCGTGCCCGGCCGTCGCAATGACATTGGTATCCACGCCGGTATCGGCCCACAGGTACATGCCAGCCACCTGCCCCGGGAAGATGCGCAGGCCCAGCCGCTCGAGCTGCTCGCGCGTCGCGTCGCGGGCACGGTCCAGCCGCACCCGCACGCGCTCGGTGTGCTTGCGGTAGTGCCCCTCGGTCAGCACCTTGTAGACCACGCGCTCGTTGATTTCGGGGGTCGCCATGCCCGTCACCAGCTTGCTGTCGGTCAGGGTCACGGCCAGGTCCGGGCTGGCGGCGATAAAGCCCACACGCAGGTTGGCGGCCAGCGTCTTGGAAAAACTGCCCAGGTAGATCACCCGCCTGAGCTGGTCCAGGCTGGCCAGCCGCGTGGCTGCATGGCCGGGCGGGCACAGGTCGCAATAGATGTCGTCCTCGACGATCGTGAAGCCATATTGCTCGGCCAGTTGCAGCAGCCGGAACGCCCGGGCGGCAGACAGCGACGTGCCCGTCGGGTTGTGCAGGACCGAATTGACCACCACCAGCTTGGGCTGGTGCGCCTGGGCGATACGCTCCAGCGCCTCCAGGTCGGGGCCATCGGCCGTGTAGGGCACGCCGATCACATTGGCGCCCTGCGTGGCAAAACGGGCAAACATCACGAACCAGGCCGGGTCGCCCACCACCACGGTATCGCCCGGATGCAGGAACTGACGCGCGATCAGGTCGAAGGCCTGCGTGATGCCCGATGTCATCACGATCTGGTCCGGCGTGACGCCGATTTCGAGTTCCTCCAGCCGGGTGCGCAGTTGCTGCCGCAGCGGCAGGAAGCCCATCGGCGTGCCGCTGGACAGGAAATGGCCGCCCGGCTGGCGCCCCAGGCTGCGCATGGCGCCGGACAGCAGCTCGCCATCGAGCCATTCGGTGGGCAGGAACCCCCAGCCCGGTGCCTTGTGGCTCTCGGCGGAGTGGAACATGCTGCGCAGCAGCCAGGTGACGTCCACATTGCGGATGGACGGGGACGCCAGCGGCGCCGCTGCCGGATGCGGCACGCGGTCGCGCACGTAGAACCCCGACCCCCGGCGCGATTCCAGGTAGCCCAGGGCCACCAGGCGCTCGTAGGCTTCCACCACGGTAAAGCGCGAGATGCCTTTTTCCGACGCCAGCTGGCGGATCGACGGCATCCGCATGCCCGCCCGGAACACCCGCTCGTCGATGCGCAGCCGCGCCCATTCGGTCAGTTGCTCCACCAGCGTCATCTGGGCGGACGGTATGGGATCGGGCAGGTGGGGATGGCCGGCGGCCGGCATCACCAGCCGCAACGGGCGCGTACCGCCCGAAGTGACATTCGAGGCACTATCATTTCCGCCCTGGCGATTCTTCTGGCTGCCTTCCATGTGGCGCTCCCGCAACTGTACTGAAGACGATTTGCTGAACTGTATCGGTACTGTACCGACAAGCTTGACTACCATCAACCAACGATGAAACTCGCCCTTGACCATCTCGTGATTGCCGCCCCCGACCTGGAGTCGGGCGCCGAGCATGTCGCCAACCTGCTTGGCATCGCCCCGCAAGGCGGCGGCGCCCATCCGCGCATGGGCACGCACAACCGCGTGCTGGGGCTGTTTGGCGGGATGTACCTCGAAGTGATCGCGATCGACCCGGCCGCGCCGGCCCCGGATCGCCCGCGCTGGTTCGGGCTGGACAGCGACCTGATCCAGCAACGGCTGCGCGACGGTCCTTTCCTGGCGCACTGGGCGGCCCGCGTGGAGCGCCCGGCCGACCTGTCGCGCTGGCAATCGCAGTACCCGGACCGCATCGCCCCGGCCATCCCGATGGATCGCGGCGCGCTGCACTGGCGCCTGACCGTGCCCGACGACGGCAGCCTGCCCGCGTGGCATGGCGAGGCCGCCAGCGCCGGCGATGGCCTGTTTCCGACGCTGATCCAGTGGGACGTGGCCAACCACCCCGGCGTCAGCCTGCCGCGCCAGGACCTGGCCCTGCGCCGGCTGCGCGGCCAGCATCCGCATGCGGAACTGCTGCGGCAGGGGCTGGCGTGGATTGGCGCCGCGCACCTGATCGAGATCGACCAGACCGATGGGCCGCCGCTGCTGACGGCCGACATCGACACCCCAGCGGGCGTCAAGACCCTGCGCTGATCCCCAAGACAAGACCCACCCAAGGAGCCCCCGATGTCCGCCACCACCGCCAAGCGTTTCGACGACGACGCGTATCTCGATCACTGCCAGGCCACCGTGGTGGCGGTGAGCGATGCGGGCATCGAACTGGACCAGACCGTGTGCTACGCGCGCAGCGGCGGGCAGGCTGGCGACACCGGCACGCTGCATACCGCCGACGGCCGTGTGGTGGCGCTGGCCGATACGGTCTACGCCGACGACCGCACCCGCATCCTGCATGTGCCCGCCCCGGATGCGCCCGCGCTGGCCGTGGGTGACCGCGTGGAGGTCAGGATCGACTGGGCGCGCCGCCACCGGCTCATGCGCCTGCATACCTGCCTGCACCTGCTGGGGTCGCTGATCCCGGTGCAGGTCACCGGCTGCAGCATCTCGCCCGATTCGGCACGCATCGACTTCGACCTGCCTGAATCGACGCTCGACAAGGCCGTGCTGACCACACAGCTCAACGCGCTGATCGACGCGAAGACGCCGGTCAACATCGACCGCATCACGCCCGCGCAACTGGCCGCCCAGCCCGACCTGGTGCGCACCATCGGTGCCGCGCCGCCGGCCGGCACGTCGACCATCCGCATCGTCGACATCCCCGGCGTGGACCGCCAGCCCTGCGGCGGCACGCACGTGGCCAACACCGGCGAGATTGGCGCGATGGTGGTGACCAGGATCGAGAAGAAGAGCCGCACCAACCGGCGCGTGGTCGTCAATTTCGCATGACCGGCGTGGAAACCTGGCTCACGGGCCTGTCGATGGCCCAGTTCCTGGCATTGGTGACGTTGCTGGCCGTGGGCGCCTTCACGCCCGGCCCGAACACCACCGTGGCGGCCGTGACCGGCGCCAATTTCGGCCTGCGCGCCACGTTGCCCCATTGCATCGGCGTGTCGGTGGGCTTCGCCAGCATCATCGCGCTATGCGCCACCGGCGTGGGCGCGCTGATCCTGGCCAGCCCGATGCTGGCGGCGGCCATCCGCGTGGTGGGCGTGCTGTACCTGCTCTGGCTGGCGCTGCGCATCGCGCGCAGCACGTCGCTGGCCGAAAAGAACGTGCTCAAGCCGATGAACGTCTGGCAATCGATCGCCATGCAGTTCGCCAACATCAAGGCGTGGATGATGGCGCTGGCCGTGGCCGCGTCCTATATGGATAACGCCCCGTCGCTGGGCCAGCGCGTGCTGCTGGTCAGCACGCTGTTTGCCACGTTCGGCTTCTTCAGCAACGGCGCCTATGGCGTGCTGGGCGCGTCCCTGCGGCAATGGCTGATGCAGGGCAACCGCGTGCGCTGGTTCAACGGTGCGATGGGGCTCGCACTGGCGCTGACCGCCCTGTGGATGGCCGTGGCCGCCGCACACCCGCACTGATGGTCCCCCGGATTGCCATGAACCAGAACCCCTCCCCTCATACCGGCGGCATGCTGCTGGGCTTTATCGGCGTGGCCATCTTCAGCCAGACGCTGCCCTTCACGCGCATGGCCGTGGCCGAGCTGGATGCCACGTTCGTGGCGCTGGCCCGGGCCGTGGTCGCGGCCGCGCTGGCCCTGGCCTTGCTGGCGGCGCGCGGCGCGCTGGCTCCGTCGAAGCGCCCGCGCGGGCGCCAGTGGCTGCGGCTGGCGGTGACCGCGCTGGGCGTGGTGGTCGGCTTTCCGGTGTTTTCGTCGCTGGCCATGCGCGAAGTGCCAGCCGCGCACGGCGCCATCGTGATCGGCCTGCTACCGCTGGCCACGGCCGTGTTCGCGGCATGGTTCGGCAACGAGCGCCCGTCCGCCGGCTTCTGGCTGTCGGCGCTGGCCGGCAGCGCGCTAGTGGTCGGTTTTGCGCTGTGGCAAGGCGCGGGTGGCCTGCAGCATGCCGACTGGTTCCTGTTCCTGGCTGTGGTGCTGGGCGCACTCGGCTATGCCGAAGGCGGCAAGCTGTCGCGCGAACTGGGCGGGCTGGAGACGATTTCCTGGGCGCTGGTGGTGTCGCTGCCGGTGCTGGTACCGGTGGTGGCGTGGCTGACAGTTGGGCACGCGGACGACATTGCCGCCGCGTCGCCGCGCGCGTGGGCCGGCATGGCCTATGTGTCGGTGTTCTCGATGTTCATCGGATTTCTGTTCTGGTACGCCGGGCTTGCAAAAGGCGGCGTGGCCCGCGTAGGCCAGATACAATTGCTCCAGCCGTTCCTCACGCTGGCGGGCGGCGCCGTGATCCTGGCCGAGCCCCTCGATGCCGCCACCGTCGCTTTTGCAGTCGCGGTGATCGCCGTGGTGGCCCTGGGCCGACGCGCCGCCGTGCGCAACACCGCACCCGCCACGCCACCGGCCGCCGTGGCCGGAGAAACGCCCCCCGTTCTTCCAGGACGCATTCACTGACAGGAGTCACCGCATGTCCGTCTACGACACCCTTGCCAAACTCGGCGTGGAACTGCCCACCGCCGGCGCCCCGGCCGCTGCCTATGTGATGGCCGCGACCACCGGCAACACCGTCTTCCTGTCGGGCCATATCGCCCGCCGCGACGGCAAGCCCTGGGCTGGCAAGCTTGGCAAGGATATCGATACCGCCGCCGGCCAGCAGGCCGCGCGCAGCATCGCCATCGACCTGCTGGCCACGCTGCACGGCCATATCGGCGACCTGAACAAGGTGAAGCGCGTCGTCAAGGTGATGAGCCTGGTGAACTCCACGCCGGAATTCACCGAACAGCACCTGGTGACCAACGGCTGCTCCGAATTCCTGGTCGAAGTGTTCGGCGAGAAAGGCAAGCACGCCCGCAGCGCCTTTGGCGTGGCGCAGATTCCGCTGGGCGCCTGCGTCGAGATCGAGATGATCGTGGAGATCTGAGGCAGCCCCCTGCCTGACCTGACGTACCAGACCGACCAGACTGACCAGAACGACCAGAGACATGGCCGGGCCCACGGGCCCGGCGCCTGAATTCCCCCACCACGAGATCAATCATGAAATGGGCCATCTCCCGCCGGGCGCAGCAACTGACCAGCTCGGCCATCCGCGAAATCCTGAAAGTCACCGAGCGTCCGGAAGTCATTTCGTTCGCCGGCGGCCTGCCCTCGCCGGCGTCGTTCCCGGTAGCGGCCATGGAAGCGGCGGTGGCCCGTGTATTCGCCGATAACCCCCAGGCTGCCTTGCAGTACGCGGCCACCGAAGGCTACCTGCCGCTGCGCGAATTCGTGGCCAGGCGCTATAACGTGGGGGTCGAGCGCGTGCTGATCACCACCGGTTCGCAGCAGGCGCTGGACCTGATCGCCAAGATCATGATCGACCCGGGCAGCCCGGTGCTGGTGGAAACGCCCAGCTACCTGGGCGCGCTGCAGGCGTTCTCGCTGTTCGAGCCGGAATTCGTGTCGATCCCGTCCGACGACCGCGGCCTGATCCCCGAGGCGCTGACGGCCGAACTGACCGCCAACGCGCGCTTCCTGTACGCGCTGCCGAACTTCCAGAACCCCACGGGCCGACGCCTGCCGCTGGAGCGCCGCCAGGCGCTGGTCAAGCGCGCGCAGGAACTGGGCATCCTGCTGGTGGAAGACGATCCGTACGGTGAACTGAGCTACACCGGCAACACGCTGCCGACGCTGCTGTCGATGAACCCGGACGGCGTGATCTACATGGGCTCGTTCTCGAAGATCCTGGCGCCGGGCATGCGCCTGGGCTTCGTGATCGCCCCGCCCGAGCTGCATTTCAAGCTGTGCCAGGCCAAGCAGGCCTCTGACCTGCACACGCCGACCTTCACGCAGCGCATCGCTTACGAGACGGTCAAGGACGGGCTGCTGGACACCCACATCCCGACCATCCGCGAACTCTACGGCAAGCAGTGCGCCTGCATGCTGGACGCGCTCAAGCGCCACATGCCGGCCGGCGTGACCTGGAATGCCCCCGAAGGCGGCATGTTCATCTGGGTGGAACTGCCGGAAGGCCTGAACAGCATGACCATCCTCGAAGAAGCCGTGCGCCGCAACGTGGCCTACGTGCCGGGCGCGCCGTTCTACGCCGGCAACCCGCGCATGAACACGCTGCGCCTGGCCTTCGTGACGGTGCCGCCGGAGCGCATCGAACAGGGCGTGTCGATCCTGGGCGAGCTGTTCCGCGAAGCCATCGCCAAGGCTGCCCCGCAGCCGCGCGCTGCCTGAGGATGATGGCCGACATGGATCTGGAAGAGCCGCAAACCATGCTGCGCATCTGGGGCCGCCTGTCGTCGATCAACGTGCAGAAGGTGGTCTGGTGCGCGCGCGAGCTGCACCTGGACCACGAACGTATCGACATCGGCAACCACAAGGGCGAACTTGATGCCGAGGCATACGTCCGCCTGAATCCGAACCGGCTGATTCCGGTGATCGAGGATTTTCGCGACACCGACGTGGCCGGCGAGCCGTTCGTGCTGTGGGAGTCGAATGCGATCGTGCGCTACCTGTGCGCGCGCTATGGCGAAGACACGCTGTGGCCATCGGACGTCAAGGCGCGCGCATCGGCCGACCGCTGGATGGACTGGCAGACCACCACCTTCAGCCCGGCCATGGTGCAGGCTTTCCTGCAGATGGTCCGCATCCCCGAAGACCAGCGCGACCAGGCCGTGATCGACAAGTCGTGCGAGCGCACCGAGCCGCTGGCGCAGATGCTGGACGCCGCGCTGGCAGACCGGGAGTTCATCGGCGGCGACCGTTTCACGATGGCCGACATCTCGCTGGCCTGCGCCGCGCATCGCTGGATGGGCACGCCCGTCCCGCATGCGCCACGGCCCAACCTGGAACGCTGGCTTGCCGCCATGCGTGCCCGCCCGGCCGCCCTGAGCATCCTGGTGCTGCCGCTCAAGTAGATCATCGCGTCTGCTTGTGGCCGTGGTAATGCGCTTCCCTCTTTCGCCAGGCGGGAGAGGGTAGCAATACCACTACACCAGCCCCAGCAACCCCGCCCCCGCACCGAGGGCCACCAGCAGCAGCGGGTGGATCTTCGTCTTCAGCATCAAGCCCACTGTCAGCAGCGTCACCGCCACGGCCGTCCAGGTATGGTCGACGCTGGTGGCCAGCACCCATCCCGTGGACATCAGCAGGCCGATGGTCAGCGCCGACAGGCCGCGCTTGATCAGCACCGGCCAGACCGCGTGTGGCGCGCGTCCGGCGAAGTATTCGAAGCCCAGCGCGATCACGCTGGACGGGCCGCAAATGCCGAGCATCGACGCGAACGCGCCACCCGCGCCGGCCACCTGCCAGCCGAACAGCGCCACGAACAGGATGTTCGGCCCCGGCGATGCCTGCGAGATGGCGTAGAGCGCGGCGAACTGCTCGTCGGTCATCCAGTGGTTGGCCTCCACCAGATACCGGTGCATGTCCGGGATCACCGTGCCGCCGCCGCCCACGGCCAGCAATGACAGCATGCCGAAGTGGCCCAGCAGGTCGCGCAGGATGTCGGGCGATGCCATCATGCCCCCTTGCGCATGGCGCGGTATTCCAGCACCAGCGCCACGGGCACCAGCACGGCCATGACCGGCAGCAGCGGCCAGCGCAGCCAGCCGATGGCCAGGAACGCCGCCACGCCCACGACGAGGGCGCGCACCGAACGCGACTGGCTCTGCGCCAGCTTCACGCCCGTCGACAACACCAGCCCGGCCGCGACGGCCGTCATGCCGGCCAGCATCTGCCGTACCTGCGGCACGTCCTGGTAGCGCAGGTACAGGCCCATCGCGCACAGCACCACCACCATCGGCACGAACACCAGCCCGCTGAACGCCGCCAGGGCGCCGCGCAGGCCGGCGAAGCGCAGACCTAGCATCAACGCCAGATTGATGACGTTCGGCCCCGGCAGCACCTGTCCCAGACTGAGTATTTCGACGAAATCACGATCGTTGAGCCAGCGGTTGCGCTCCACCACCGAGCGCCGCACGAACGGCAGCACGCCACCGAAGCCGGACAGCCCCATGCGGGCAAACTCGAAAAACAGGGTACGGGCGCTGGGAGGCGGGGCGAGCGTCGGCTCGACAAGCAGGGGCGTGGAGGACATGACCGTGACGGTGATCGCCTGCCGTGCGGAATGGGCAGGGTGCCGACATGGTACGGCAGATAGTGGCCGCCTGGCTGGCGCGAGGCATCACGAAACGGCAAGAGGGGGTCGCGGTTGGCGATGGCTGGCTGGATGACCGGTGACCGGCTCCCTCTCCCGCGTGCGGGAGAGGGGAGCGAACCCGCGGGGTTCGGACTGGGATAGTCCTTGCGCGTCCGCTTACTCCGGCGCCTTCACCGGCTCCAGCTTCACATCCTTCAGGCGCGGCTCAATGGCCTTGCCCTTGCGGGCGCGCTTGCCCACGTACGGCAGCAGCGTCTTGCCGGCCAGCTTCTGCGGCGGCAGCTTGCCGCCGCGCACGCCGGTGCCCGAGATCATCAGGCCAGGCGCGCCCACCGGCACGGCCTGTTCCAGTGCTTCCTTCGGTTCCAGTTCCATGAGGATCACGCCGCGGCCGCCGGCCGACAGCACCTTGACCTCGTCGAGCCCCACCAGCAGCAGGCGGCCATTGGCCGAGAAGCACGCCACATGCGTGGCTTCGTCGCCAACCGGCGCCGGCTGCAGGATGGCGTCGCCGTCGTCGAGCGTGATGAACGCCTTGCCGCCCTTCTGGCGGCTGATCATGTCGCCGACCTTCGTGACAAAGCCATTGCCGCCGGCCGTGGCGATCAGCATGCGCTGCTCGGCGCCGCCCGCGAACGTGTGGGCGATCTGCGACCCTGCGGCCAGGTCGATCAGCGTGGTCACCGGCACGCCATCGCCCCGCCCGCCCGGCAGGCTGGAGACGGCCACCGAGTAGACCCGGCCATTGCTGCCGAACGCCAGCATGGTATCGACCGTGCGGCACTCGAACGTGGCGTAGAGGCTGTCGCCCGCCTTGAACGTGAACTGCGACGGATCGTGGCCGTGGCCCTGGCGCGTGCGCACCCAGCCCTTGCCCGACATGATCACCGTCACCGGCTCGTCGATGACCTTCACCTCGGCGGCGGCGCGGGTGGCTTCCTGGATCAGCGTGCGGCGCGGGTCCTTGTCCTCGGGGCTGTACTGCCTGGCGTCCTGTTCGATCTCCTTGATGATCTTGCGACGCATCATGGTCTCGGACTTCAGCAGCACGTCCAGCTCAGCCTGCTCATCTCGCAGTTTCGCCAGTTCCTGTTCGATCTTGATCGCTTCCAGCCGTGCCAGCTGGCGCAGGCGGATTTCCAGGATGTCCTCGGCCTGCCGGTCGCTCAGGCGGAATGCCTCGATCAGCGCCGGCTTGGGGTCGTCGCTTTCGCGGATGATGCGGATCACCTCGTCGATGTTCAGCAGCACCAGCATCCGCCCTTCCAGGATATGGATGCGGTCTTCCACCTTGTTCAGCTGGAAGCGCGTGCGGCGCGTAACGGTGGCGAAGCGGAACTCGATCCACTCGCGCAGGATTTCCTGCAGGCCCTTCTGGCGCGGACGCCCGTCGGTGCCGATCATCACCAGGTTGATCGGCGCGCCCGATTCCAGGCTGGTATGCGCCAGCAGCGTCTGGATGAATTCCTGCTGGTCGGTGTTCTTGCTCTTGGGCTCGAACACCAGGCGCACCGGCGCGTCCTTGCCCGATTCGTCGCGCACGGCGTCCAGCACGGCCAGCATCGTGGTCTTGAGCTGGGTCTGCTCGGGCGTCAGCGCCTTCTTGCCGGCGCGGATCTTCGGGTTGGTGATTTCCTCGATTTCCTCGAGCACCTTCTGCGCCGACGTGTTCGGCGGCAGTTCGGTCACCACCAGTTGCCACTGGCCGCGCGCCATCTCCTCGATGGTCCAGCGCGCGCGCACCTTCAGGCTGCCGCGGCCGTTCTCGTAGATCTGGGCGATTTCCGACGCGGGCGAGATGATCTGGCCGCCGCCCGGATAGTCGGGGCCCGGCATGATCGCCAGCAGTTCGGCCAGCGAGATGTTCGGGTTGCGGATCATCGCCACGGCCGCGCCAGCCACCTCGCGCAGGTTGTGCGGCGGGATTTCGGTGGCCATGCCCACGGCAATGCCCGATGCGCCGTTCAGCAGCACGAACGGCAGGCGCGCCGGCAGCAGCTTGGGCTCTTCTTCCGAACCGTCGTAGTTGGGCAGGAAGTCCACCGTGCCCATGTCGATCTCGTCGAGCAGCAGGCGCGAGATCGGGGTCAGGCGGGCTTCGGTGTAGCGCATGGCTGCCGCGCCGTCGCCGTCGCGCGAGCCAAAGTTGCCCTGGCCGTCGATCAGCGGATAGCGCAGCGAGAAATCCTGCGCCAGGCGCACCAGCGCGTCATAGGCCGACTGGTCGCCGTGGGGGTGGAATTTACCGAGCACCTCGCCGACCACGCGGGCCGACTTCACGGGCTTGGCGTCGGCGCGCAGCCCCATGGCCGCCATCGCATAGAGAATGCGGCGCTGCACGGGCTTCTGGCCGTCCGCCACTTCGGGCAGGGCGCGCCCCTTGACCACGCTCACGGCGTAATCCAGGTAGGCGCGCTCGGCGTACCGCGCGAGCGTCAGCGAATCGGCCGGCTCTTCGGGCCGAAAAGTAGTATCTGCTTGATCCATGGTTGGCAAGGGTTCGGCATGCCGGGCGCGGGCGCCGGACATCCCGCTTGTTTGCGGTCAGCGTGGGATTCTAAAGGAAGTGGATGACGATGCCGCCGGAAATAGCGCCCGGAAACCGGACAGACGGCATCAGGGCATCGGCCGGCGACCGCCGCCGATCACCATGCGCACGCGGTCTGCCGCCACGCCGGTACGGATCACGCCGCCCGCCGCCGGCTGGTACAGACGGTAGAACTCCAGCACCGTGCTCACGTACTGGCGGGTCTCGGGGTAAGGCGGGATCTGGTTGTTGTAACGCTGCACCGCGCCTTCGCCGGCGTTGTACGCGGCCAGCACCAGTTCCAGGTTGTTCGGGAACAGCTCCATCAGGAAGCGCAGGTAACGCACGCCCGCCGAGATATTGAGCCTGGGGTCGGCCAGCTTCTGCTCCACCGTCCGGCGGCCGTCCGCGGCAATGCCGAAGCGCGTGCCGGTATCGGGAATGACCTGCATCAGCCCGATGGCGCCCTTGGGCGATACGGCCGACGGGTTGAAGCCGCTTTCCACGGCCATCACGGCCTTGACCAGCGCCGGGTCCACGTTCTGGGCCCCGGCCACCTGCGCGATGATCGGATCGACCGTGCGCAGGTTCGGGTGGTTGAGCAGGTACTGGAACAGCTTGTCGCGCGACGGGCCAGTCTTGTCCGGCAGCGTGATCACGCCCCGGTGGCCCAGGTTGCCCGAATCGAACTGGCCGCCGTCCTTCATGAACAGCTTGTAGCGGTCGTCGAGCTTCGTATCGGCGAAATGGGCCACGCCCTCGCCGTCGATATAGCCCCACAGCGCCGCATGGGCCGGCGCGGCGATGCCGAACATGCCGAGCACGGCCAGCGTGCCGGCCAGGCGCTTCGCCTGTGCCTGGATCCGCCTGATCCGCTGTTGCCCTGCTCGTTCCTGCATCGCCGTTCCTCCAGATCTGGCGCCGTCAGATGTCGGCCACCACCTCGTTGCCCTTCTCTTCGAGCCAGGTCCGGCGCTGCGACGCCTCGCCCTTGCCCATCAGCATGTTCATCATGGTGACGGTCTGCGGCAGATCAAATTCGCCCAGCGCCACCGGCAGCAGCCGGCGGGTGTCCGGATTCATGGTCGTTTCCCAGAGCTGCTCGGCGCTCATCTCGCCCAAGCCCTTGAAGCGCGAGATCTGCCACGCGCCGTCCTTGACGCCGTCCTTGAGCAGCTTGTCCTGGATGGCCTCCAGTTCGCCCTCGTCCAGCGCGTAGAGCTTCTGCGCGGGCTTCTTGCCGCGAGCCGGTGCATCGACCCGGAACAGCGGCGGACGCGCCACGCAGACATGGCCCAGGTCGATCAGCTTCGGGAAGTGGCGGAAGAACAGCGTCAGCAGCAGCACCTGGATGTGGGCGCCGTCCACGTCCGCGTCGGACAGGATGCAGATCTTGCCGTAGCGCAGGTTCGACAGGTCGGGCTCGTCGTCCACCCCGTGCGGGTCCACGCCGATGGCCACGGCGATGTCGTGCACCTCGTTGTTGGCGAACAGGCGGTCGCGCTCGGTTTCCCAGGTGTTTAGCACCTTGCCGCGCAGCGGCAGGATGGCCTGGAATTCCTTGTCGCGGCCCATCTTGGCCGAACCGCCAGCCGAGTCGCCCTCCACCAGGAAGATTTCGTTGCGGGTGACGTCGGTCGATTCGCAATCGGTCAGCTTGCCGGGCAGCACGGCCACGCCGGAGCCCTTCTTCTTTTCCACCTTCTGCGCGGCCCGCGTGCGGGCCTGGGCCTGGCGGATCACCAGCTCGGCCAGCTTCTTGCCGTATTCGACATGGTGATTCAGCCACAGCTCCAGCGCCGGGCGGCTGAAGGTGGACACCAGGCGCACGGCGTCGCGGCTGTTCAGCCGTTCCTTGATCTGGCCCTGGAATTGCGGGTCCAGCACCTTGGCCGACAGCACGAACGACGCGCGGGCGAACACGTCCTCGCTCATCAGCTTGACGCCCTTGGGCTGCAGCGAGTGCATCTCGATGAAGCTCTTCACGGCCAGGAACAGGCCTTCGCGCAGGCCGGACTCATGCGTGCCGCCGGCCGGCGTGGGAATCAGGTTCACGTACGACTCGCGCACCGGCGCGCCTTCCTCGGTCCAGGCGACCACCCACGAGGCGCCCTCGCCCTCGGCAAACCCTTCCTCGCCGGCGTTCTTGTCCGGGTCGGCAAAATGCTCGCCCTCGAACATCGGGATCACCAGCTCGGCGCCGCTGCCCTGGGCCAGGGCTTCCACCAGATAGCCCTTCAGTCCCTGCTCGTATTGCCAGACAGTCTGCTCGCCGGTCTTTTCCAGCACCAGCGTGACCTTAACGCCGGGCAGCAGCACCGCCTTGGAACGTAGCAGGCGCTGCAGTTCGGCCATCGGAATGGCAGCCGAATCGAAATACTTCGCGTCCGGCCACACCTGGACGCGCGTGCCGTTCTTTTTTTCGCCGCGCTCGATCTTGCGCGATGCCAGCGGCCTGGTGACTTCGCCGCCGTGCTCGAAGGTCAGCGTGGACTGCAGGCCGTCGCGCCAGACGGTGACGTCCAGGCGCGTGGCCAGCGCGTTGGTGACAGACACGCCCACGCCGTGCAGGCCGCCCGAGAACGCGTAGGCGCCGCCCTTGCCCTTGTCGAACTTGCCGCCCGCGTGCAGGCGCGTGAAGACGATCTCCACCACGGGCACGCCTTCTTCCGGGTGAATCCCCACCGGAATGCCGCGGCCATCGTCCTCCACGCTGATGCTGCCGTCCTTGTGGAGCGTGACCAGGATCTCTGTGCCGTGGCCACCCAGCGCCTCGTCTGACGCGTTGTCGATCACCTCCTGCACGATATGCAGGGGGTTGTCGGTACGGGTGTACATGCCGGGGCGCTGCTTGACCGGCTCCAGGCCCTTCAGGACCCGGATGGAAGATTCGCTGTACTGACTGGTTTTGCTCGCCATGGAGTCGATACGGATATTGGACTTGCCGGCCGTCGGCGGCCGGGATGCGCTGCATTGTAATGGATGGCCGTGGCAGCCATCCTTTTTGAAAAACCCCAGAAATTCGTAGTCCGGCACAATTCCGGTGCCCGGCTTACACTAGGCGCCGACCCCCACGGCGCCCCCCGGCGTTACCCGATCACCGGCAGCACGCCGGCGGCGATTCACAAGACAACAAGACAAAACAATAGAGACAATACCGAGCCCGACATGACCGATCGCAAACTATCCCTGACCACCGTGCTCGTGTGCGGCGGCCTGCTCGTCACCCTTTCCATGGGCATCCGGCATGGCTTTGGCCTGTTCAACCTGCCCATCACGCAGACGCACGGCTGGAACCGCGAGACCTTCGCCTTTGCGCTGGCGCTGCAGAACCTGATGTGGGGCGCCAGCCAGCCGATCACGGGCGCGCTGGCCGACAAGTTCGGCGCGGTGCGCATCATGATCGTCGGCGTGGCGCTGTACGTGGCCGGCCTGGTCGTGATGGCGCTGGCCACCAGCGGCACCGCGTTCGCCACCGGCGCCGGCGTGCTGATCGGCATTGCGCAGTCCGGCACCACCTATAGCGTGGTCTACGGCGTGATCGGCCGCGTGGCCAGCGCCGAAAAGCGCGTCTGGGCCATGGGCATTGCCGCCGCGGCCGGGTCGTTCGGCCAGTTCCTGATGATTCCGGTGGAGCAGACGCTGATTTCGACCGCGGGCTGGCAGAACGCGCTGTTCATCCTGGCCTTCCTGGCCTGCTTCATGCTGCCGCTGGCCCTGACGCTGCGCGAGCCCAACATGGCCGCCGGCACCGGCGGCCACCAGCAGACCATTGGCGAAGCCACGCGCGAGGCCTTCGGCAACCGCAACTTCCAGTTGCTGACGCTCGGTTATTTCGTGTGCGGGTTCCAGGTGGTGTTCATTGGCGTGCACCTGGCGCCCTACCTGAAGGACCGGGGCCTGGTGGACGTGAAGATTGCCACGGTGGCGCTGGCGCTGATCGGCCTGTTCAATGTATTCGGCACCTACACGGCCGGCGCGATGGGCCAGCGCATGCCCAAACGCTACCTGCTGTCGGCCATCTATATCGCGCGGTCGGTCGTGATCGCCGGTTACCTGATGCTGCCGCTGACGGCCTGGAGCACCTGGATCTTTGCCGCGCTGATGGGTTTCCTGTGGCTGTCCACCGTGCCGCTGACCAACGGCATCATCGCGCAGGTGTTCGGCGTGAAGTACCTGTCGATGCTGTCGGGTGTGGTGTTCTTCTCGCACCAGATCGGCAGCTTCCTGGGCGCCTGGCTGGGCGGCTTCCTGTTCGACCGCACCGGCAGCTACAACACGGTGTGGCTGCTGGCGATCGGGCTCGGCGTGCTGGCCGCGCTGGTCAACCTGCCGATCCGGGAGCAGGCACTGTCGCGCCCGCAGCCGGTTGGAGTCTGAGATGCGCTGGGCGCGCGGTGTGGGCTACCTGGCCCTGGCGGTGGTGCTGACGCTGGGGTTCCTGGCCTACCTGCGCCCGGCGTTCATGGTCGACCTGACCAACATGGTGCTGGCGTGGTGCGGGTGAGGGTATGAGGTATCGTTGACCGGCTGCCGTCTCCCACATCGTGGGAGACGGGTTGGGGGAGCGGGTAAGGCGGCTTGGCTTGCTGCCTTGTCGCAATTTGAACCTCGAGGCCCTCTCCCCCGGCCCCTCTCCCGCTGTGCGGGAGAGGGGAGAAACCAGCGGCATTACACCGCCTCGCCTTTCGTCTTCTTTTCCAGCATTTCCCAGCGTTCCAGCGCCTCCAGCAGTTCCATCTCGATCTCGTCGTGGCGCGAGGCCAGTGCGGCGGCGCGCGCCGGGTCGGTGGCGTACAGCGAACCGTCCTCCAGTTGCGCGCCGATGGTCTTCTGCTCGGCCTCCAGGCTCGACATCCGCTCCGGCAATCCATCCAGCTCGCGCTGTTCCTTGTACGACAGCTTGACCGTGCGGTTGGCACCCCGTGCCTCGCGGGTGCTGGCCTTGGGAGCGTCGGCGGCCCTGGGCTCGGCCCGGGCGGACTGCAGCGCCTGGGCGCGTGCCGACTGCTGCTCCCAGTCCGAATAGCCGCCCACCGATTCGCGCCACAGTCCATCGCCTTCGGCGGCGATCGTGGACGTGACCACGTTGTCCAGGAACGCGCGGTCGTGCGATACCAGGAACACCGTGCCGCTGTAGTCCTGCAGCAGTTCTTCCAGCAGTTCCAGCGTGTCGATGTCGAGGTCGTTGGTCGGTTCGTCCAGCACCAGCACGTTAGCCGGCCGGGCGAACAGGCGCGCCAGCAACAGGCGGTTGCGCTCGCCGCCGGACAGCGACTTGACCGGCGACCGCGCGCGTTCCGGCGCGAACAGGAAGTCGCCCAGGTAACTCATCACGTGCTTGCGCTGGCCGTTGACTTCCACCCAGTCGCTGCCGGGGCTGATGGTGTCGGCCAGCGATTTTTCCAGGTCCAGCGCGGAACGCATCTGGTCGAAGTACGCCACTTGCAGGTTGCTGCCATTGCGCACCGTGCCGGCGTCGGGCGCCAGATCGCCCAGGATCAGCCGCAGCAGCGTGGTCTTGCCGGCGCCGTTCGGGCCGATCAGGCCCACCTTGTCGCCGCGCATGATGGTGGCCGAGAAATCGCGCACCACCGTCTTGTTGCCGTACGACTTCGACACATCGACCAGTTCGGCCACGATCTTGCCCGAGCGGTCGCCCTGGGACACTTCCAGCCTGACGTTGCCCTGCACCTCGCGGCGCTGGGCGCGTTCGTCCCGCATGGCATGCAGCCGCTGCACCCGCGCCACGCTGCGCGTGCGGCGTGCCTCCACGCCCTTGCGGATCCACACTTCCTCCTGCGCCAGCAGCTTGTCGAACTTGGCCTGCTCCACGGCCTCGTTGGCCAGCAGTTCGGCCTTGCGGGTCTGGTAGGCGGCAAAGTTGCCGGGGAACGACAACAGCTTGCCCCGATCGAGTTCGACGATGCGCGTGGCCACGCGGTCCAGGAAGGCGCGGTCGTGGGTAATCAGCAGCACGCTGCCGCGGAAGCCCAGCAGCAGGTCTTCGAGCCAGCGGATGGCTTCGACGTCGAGGTGGTTGGTCGGTTCGTCGAGCAGCAGGATATCGGGCTCGGCCACCAGGCCCTGCGCCAGCGCCACGCGCTTCTGCAAGCCGCCGGACAGCGCGTCCACGCGTACATGCGGGTCCAGGCCCAGCCTGGCCAGCGTGGTTTCCACGCGGGTGCGCAATTGCCAGGCATCGGCGGCATCGAGTTCGGCCTGCACGCGGTGCAGTTCGGCCAGCGTGGCCTCGTCGTGGTGCGATTCCAGTCTGGCCAGCGCCGCGTCATAGCGCAGCAACAGGTCGTGGGCGGCGCCCATGCCCTGGCTGACCGCATCGAACACGGTCAGGCCGGGCTCGAATTGTGGTTCTTGCGCAACATAGGCCGATGTCACGCCGCTCTGGCGCGCAATCAGGCCGTCGTCGGGCGCGGACGCGCCCGACACGATCCGCAGCAGCGAGGACTTGCCCGTGCCGTTGCGGCCGATCAGGCCAACGCGTTCGCCGGCTTCGAGCGAGAAATCGGTATGGTCGAGCAGCGCCACGTGGCCAAAGGCCAGTTGGGCATCGGTAATGGAGAACAGGGCCATGATTGCGAGGAAGGGTAAGCGGCGCCCGACCGGAAGTCTGGCGCGAAGGCAGGCCCGAATTGTAGACGACGCGGCCCGCGCTGCCGTTGCCGCCCATGCCGGGCCTGACCGGCCGGCACAGGCGGCCGGACAAAAAGAAAAGGCCCGTTCGCCTGAACGGGCCCCAAGAGTCTCTCCTCGGTGCCCTGCTCGCAAGGCACGACTGAAGCATAGCCAGCGGCGCCGCACACCAGAAGTCGGACAAATCCGTAAGGGAAAATCCTCGTCAACCTGCCCCGTCCCGAAGCGTTGCGTGCCGGGGACGTTGAGCCCGCGCACTAACGGCGGCTGTTGTGCCGAGATGGGCGCCCGTGGAACAATCCGGAGCATCGGAATTCTCCTAAATTCCGGAACCGCAGAACAAGCACAACGACAGCAGTACCCAGCAGCAGTCATAGAGCCGGACCCATCCGGCCAGTCGCGGCGCAACGCGCCGCCGGGGTTGTTCCTAGAAATTTTATTTTCGACGGGTGTCATTCATGACCAATTCGGGCCTGCCGCGCCGTGCCTCGCTACGAGGCATGGCGCCTGTCGTACTTTCCCTAGCCGCGTTGCTCTGCCTGCCTGCCGCACCGGCGGCGCAGGCGGCCATGCCCAACTCCGTGGTACTGCGCATCCAGCAGACCGGGGCCATCCGCATCGCCCACCGCGAAAGCTCGGTGCCGTTTTCGTTCGTGGTGGACGGCAAGCCGATGGGCTACGCCGTGGACCTGTGCCTGAAGGTGGCCGATGCCGTGCGCACGCAGCTCAAGCTGCCGCAGTTGCGCGTGGAATGGGTGCCGGTGACGCCGGCCTCGCGCATCCCGGCCATCGTCGAGGGCAAGGCCGACCTGGAATGCGGATCGACCACCAACAACCGCGAGCGCCGCGACCAGGTGGCGTTCACCATTCCGCACTACATCGCCGGCAGCCGCATGCTGGTGAAAACCGACTCGGGCATCCGCAAGTGGGGCGACCTGCGCGGCAAGATCGTGGTGTCCACCACCAAGACCACGCCGCTGGAAATGATCCGCAAGATGGACGAGGCGGGTGCCATGGGCTGGAAGGTGGTGGAGGCCAAGGACCATGCCGAGGCCTTTGCCATGGTCGAATCGGGCAAGGCCGACGCCTTCGTGATGGACGACGTGCTGCTGTTCGGCCTGCGCGCCAACGCGAAGAACCCCGCATCGCTGGCCGTGACCGGCGACCTGCTGACGATCGAGCCGTACGCGGTCATGCTGTCCAAGCACGACGCCGAGTTCAAGAAGATCGTGGACAAGGCGATGGTCACGTCAATCTACGACCAGGAAACCCAGAAGCTGTACCGCAAGTGGTTCCTGCAGCCGATCCCGCCGAACGGCATCACGCTGGATATCCCGATGAGCTACCTGCTGCGCGATTCGTTCAAGTTCCCGAGCGACAAGGTGGCCGACTGAGGCCCGCTGAGGCCCGCTGAGGCCCGCTGAGGCCGATCATCGGATCGGCCGCCCCCCGCCCCCCTGCCCCCGATCGCCTGAACGGCCCGCGCGAGCGGCGACAAAACCACCCTGCCCGGCGCTGCCGTGCGAAGATACCGGCCCATTCCGTCCTTCGCATGCCCCTTCGATGAACCGCGCCCTCGCCCCGAAGCTGTCCGACCTTTCCGTTTCCACGCTGGTGGCCGGGCTGATCGCCCTGCTGACCGGCTACACCAGTTCGCTGGTGCTGATGATCCAGGCCGGCCAGGCGGCGCACATGACCGACCCGCAGATTTCGTCATGGATCTGGGCGTTGTCGATCGGCATGGGCGTGACCACGCTGGGGCTGTCGCTGGCCATGCGTGTGCCGGTCGTGGTGGCCTGGTCCACACCGGGCGCGGCGCTGCTGATTGCCAGCCTGCCCGGCGTGCCCTATGCCGAAGCGATCGGCGCCTTTCTGATGGCTGCGCTGCTGATGACCGCGGCCGGTCTGACCGGCTGGTTCGACAAGCTCATGAAGGCGCTGCCTGCCAGCATCGCGTCAGCCCTGCTGGCCGGCATCCTGTTCCGCATCAGTGTGGATGTGTTCGTGCAGGCCCAGTACCAGACGGTGCTGTTGCTGGCGATGTTTGCCACCTACCTGGTCGGGCGGCGCTGGTGGCCGCGCTATGCGGTGCCGGGCGTGCTGGCCGTGGGCGTGGCGCTGGCTGGCGCGATGGGCCAGTTGCACTTCGAGCAGTTTCATTTCACCGTGGCGCTGCCGGTGTGGACCACACCGGCGTTCTCGCTGGCGGCCTTCGTCAGCATCGCCGTGCCGCTGTTCATCGTCGCGCTGGCGTCGCAGAACATTCCGGGGCTGGCCGTGCTGCGCGCCGACGGCTACCACGTGCCGGCCAGCCCGCTGATCGCCGCGACCGGCATCGCATCGGCTCTCCTGGCCCCGTTTGGCTCCCATGGCATCAACCTGGCGGCCATCACCGCCGCCATCTGCACCGGCCCGCAGGCCGATGCGGACCCGCGCCGCCGGTACATGGCAGCCGTGGTGTGCGGCGTAGGCTATCTGGTGATGGGCGTGATGGCCGCCAGCATCGCGGCGCTGTTCGCGGCCTTCCCAAAGGCGCTGGTGGTGGCCGTGGCGGCCTTCGCCCTGCTCGGATCGATCGCCAACGGGCTGACCGTGGCCATGCAGACGCCAGCCGAGCGCGAATCGGCGCTGCTGACGTTCATGATCACGGCATCGGGCATGACCCTGGCCGGCGTGGGTTCGGCCTTCTGGGGCGTGGTCGGGGGCATGCTCGCGCTGCTGGTGCTCAAGCCGCGCGCGCCGAAGGCCGCCTGATCCGGGGCATGCCCCGGGCCTGCCTGCCGCTGCCGCCGGCCCGGCTCAGAGCAGCAGGAACGCCACCTCGGCCGCGCTGATCGCGGTCACCGGCACGCCCTTGCGCCGCTGGAACAGCACGTGTTCCAGCACGCGGTCGCGATGCTCGGCGAACACAGCCGGCGCTAACCGCAGCGCTGCCGTGCCGTAGTGCTCGGCCAGCAGCTTGTAGACGCGATGCCGGACCAGCAGCATCTCGTTGTCGGCCTGCAGCCGCGTCATTTCGCTGGTGTGGTCTTCCTCGAGCTGGCGCATGCTGACCACCACGCGCGCGTGCATGCCGCGGTAGCGGTCGATCTCGGCGTGCGCGCGGCGCAGTTCCTCGCGCAAGGCCCGCGATTCCTGCTGCAGCCTGAGATTGTGCTGAACGCCCCGCTGGATGCGGGCCGCTTCCTCCAGCGCCTGGTCGGCAGCGGCGATCGTGTTTTGCCACACGCCCTCGGCCGCTTCGGTACGGTGGTCGGACGTTCCCTCGACGTCGGCCAGCCGCGTGATGACAGGCCATGCGGTGGCCGCATCCAGATCGGTTGTCATACTGCTCCCCATTTATCCCGTTTACCCGCGTCCCGCCACCGGCGCCTCATTATTGGGTGCCGGCATGGTCAGGCCACTGGTTTTTTTGTCGCCGCGACTTTTATGGTTGGCCGCCTCGATTTTCTTCCCCCCGGGCGGCTATGGCGTACGCGTAGCATTCAAGACGGGTATTGGCTTTGGCACAACCACCGCGAGGGAGGGTAATCCAACCGCCTGAAACCCGCATGGAGACTGGATTGTGGGCATTTTCGGCACCGTTTTGCAGCCCCCTGTTTGAGTGCATCTTGCATAATGGTGCGCACAGGCGCCTTAATGGTCGCTTTTGCGTGCTCAAACGCTGTTTCCCTGCATTCCGCCCCTTGCCATGAACGGAGATCTGCTACTTGCCCTGGCCATCGTCGCCGAAGTGATTGCCACCAGCAGCCTCAAGGCCGCGGAGAATTTCACGCGCCTCTGGCCCAGCGTGCTGGTCGTGGCGGGCTATGTGGCCGCGTTCTGGCTGCTGATGCAGGTCATGAAGACCGTGCCGGTGGGGGTGGCCTACGCGATCTGGTCGGGCGCGGGCATTGTCCTGGTGACGCTGATCGCCGTGGTGCTGTACCGCCAGGTACCCGATCTGGCGGCCGTGGTTGGCATCGCGCTGATCATCGCCGGGGTGGCGGTCATCCAGTTGTTCTCGAAGATGAGCCACTAGCCGCTGGGCGCCCTCCGGCGCTCAGGTCTTTGGCGGCAGCGTGCGCAGCAGGCGGTTGACCTGAACCAGCGTCTCGCACTCGTCGGCCTTGCGCTTGCGACGCTCGTCCACGATGTCCAGCAGCGCCCGGATTTGGCCATTCTTGGCCTCGCACGCTTCGTTGCCGTCCTTCGGGCACACCACGTCGATCTCGCCGCGCAGGCTTTCCTGGACGATATCGATCAGCGCCGAACAGCCGGACGTGTCGTTCAATGCCGGATCGGACGCAGGCTGCACCGCCACCGCGGGGGTGGCAGCCATCACGGCCAGCGCGGAAAACCAGCGCAGAGACGTCCGGAATAGAGGCATGGATCGACAGATTTGGACAGACAACGCCACCGCGGCTGCGGCGTGCGGGCTACATGATAGCCGTTTGTGGAAACTGGCCCGCAGAAATCGGCAGCTTCGCGCACAGGGTCGCGCGGCAAAGAAACAGGCCACATTGTGGCCTGTCGCTGGATGGGCGGCACGGCGCAACGTGCGCCGTTACGGGTGCCAGCGCACACTGCCTGGTAGCGCGGCCCGGGGTGCCAGTATCCTCACCCTTGTGACCCCCGGTCATGGTCCCCAGTGGGTCCGCTCATGCTCAGGGTGGGTGGTCCCGCCGACAGGAATCGAACCTGTATCTAGCGCTTAGGAGGCGCTCGTTCTATCCATTGAACTACGGCGAGCGGACCGTCTGCACGGTGCCTGCGCCGCGCTGGGGCGGGCGGACCGGAAGACGGGGCGCAGTATAGCAAACTCCGCCAGTGCGGGATGTTGGCGATCCCTGTCGTGGCGCATTTCGTGGCGCATTTCGTGGCGCCTTGGCCGGCGGGCCTGGGCGGCGTCCCGCTGCTGGCCGCACGCGCGGTGGCAGGCGCGGCCGCTGCGGGCGGTACAGTTTTCCCAATCGATCAGTCCGGACATGGCGGGCCCCTTTGGCAGTGGCGTGCTTGCGATGGATCAGGCGGCGTGCAGGCTGGCGAGGTGGAGGCTCGACAGCAGGGCCAGCGCCATCTGCAGGACGATGACCATTGCGGTGCCGGGGTTGCGCAGGCAGGTTTCCACCTGTTCGCTGCGGGGCTGGCCCAGCAGGCACCACGTGCAGAAGTGCTCGCAGTTGTTGGTCAGCAGGTGGTAACGGTTCTCGCCCAGGCGGCTGCGGGCGCGCGACACGGCTTCGGCGCCCAGGTAGCGGGCGCAGGGTTCGGACTTGGCCGTCACGCCGTGGCCGTCGGCAAACTGTTCGAGCGTGGTTTCTTCCACGGGACCAGCGTGCAGCGCGTGGCAGAAGCCGGCGTAGTGGATGACGCGGCCCTGGCCGACGTAGATGCCATGGTGCGCGTAGCCATTGCGTTCCGTCACGAGATGGGCGCCGGGCAGGTAGGCATCTTCCAGGCGGCTGACTTGTTGTTGGTCTTGGGCGTTCATGGCAGGTCTCGGTTCGGTGTCGGTGGCTGGCAGCCAGGGCTGCGTCGGTGCCTACCCAACCGCATCAAGCGTGCCAGACCACCGTATCGACGGCGGGACAACGGCTGGCGGGGAATCGGCAAATTCGAATCGCGCGAATTCGTCGGCGTATGCCCAACAGCGTTGGCCGGATTGTGTTGGCGCGCGACCGGCATTGGGGTGAGGCCCGCGAGCAGCAGGACGTCAGCGCAGGGCCAACGCCTGGCGGCCGCATGCTGACGGCGCCGCCCCACCAGTTCCGGCCGGCTGTTGGCGCGTGCCCAACGCGCAATCAGGCCAATGCCTCACATGGCTCGCACAATGGGTACGGCATGCGCCCCAATCATCACAACGGCGCCGTGGCACACCGTTTGCTCCTTACCGGCAGACCCTTTCGATGCCAGCCTCAGGAGACCATCATGGCTACGCTCACCATCCGCGACCTGAACACCCAACGCGCACTGGATTTCCGGGCCATGTCGGCCGTGCGGGGCGGCGGCGCGCCGTGGGTGTTCGGCTGGATCCAGCCTTATGTGGCGGCGCGCCCCAGCGCGTTACCCGTCGTGAACTTTTACGAGATCAACTACAGCTTCTATGCTGATCAGATGAACAACCAGTTCCAGAACGTGAACGTCCAGAACACGGCGCCGAATTCGAATATCACGGTCGATGCCGGCATGGACGCCCGCAACAAGGGACGGCTGGTCTGAGCCCTGCAGCATCCGGCAGGGCTTTCGCGGTGACTTCCAAATTCCCGGCGCCCCGGGGGCGCCATACGCGCAAGCCGGTATCGGCCCGCGCTGGAGCATGCCGTGACCTGCGTATCGCAATTCCGCTGGACTTCGGCCGCCTGCACAGACGTCGGACGGGTGCGGGCACGCAATGAAGACGCCTGCCTGGCCATGCCCGAGCGCGGCATCTGGGCCGTGGCCGATGGCATGGGCGGCCACGCGGTGGGCGACTTCGCCAGCCGCGCGATCATCCAGGCGCTATCGGCGCTGCCCGAGCCCGACAGCCTCGATGGCGCCGCAGAGAGCGCGCGACTGGCCATGCAGACCGTCAACCAGTTGCTGATCGAGGAAGCGCTGCGGATGAAGGTGCGCGTGATCGGCAGCACCGTGGTGATGCTGCTGGCCTGCGAGCGCCGCTGCAGTTGCCTGTGGGCCGGGGACAGCCGGCTCTACCTGCTCCGCGACGGCCACCTGAAACAGCTGTCGCGCGATCACAGCCAGGTGGAACGGCTCAAGGCGCGCGGGCTGATCACCGCCGACGAGGCCAAACACCATCCCGCCCACAACACCATCACGCGCGCCGTGGGTGCGGCAGCCACGCTGGATCTGGAACGGCTGACGCTGGAGATCGGCGATGGCGACGTGTTCCTGCTCTGCAGCGACGGGCTCAGCAACGAAGTCGAGGACGACCAGATCGCTGCCCTGCTGGCCCCGGGCATCGCCGATCCGGCGGCTGCCGCCGATGCATTGGTCAAGCAGGCGCTCGACAATGGCGGCCGCGACAACGTGTCGGTAGTGGTCATCCGCGCCGAGGACATCGGCGGCGGATCGGACATGACGCTGCTGAATCCGGAGGTTTGAGGCAAGGCAAACGCAGCACACATTGCGGACGTTTCGCATGGCGATTCGAGAATCGTCTGTTTGTGTTATTGCGCCACGTGGGCAAGATGAGCGACAAGCGCCGCGGCATGTGTTTCGCACACACGGCGCGCAGCGCTTGCCCCTCGATGCCCGGAAACCCTGCAATGCACCTGCCCGCCAGTCAGCCACGTCGCGTCACCCGAGCATGTATTGTCGCAACGGCGCTATGCACGCTCATCGCGACAGCCTTCACGCATGCCGCGCCACCGCGCATGTACTACTCCGCGTACCCGATCGGCGTATATTTCGACACACCGCAAGAAGCCTGCGACAACCTGAACAACCACCTCTACGCCTCAGATTTCTGGAGATACGACGACGCTGACCGTCAGTGCATCCACGCTACAGGCTCCTTTCATGTTGGTGGGCGCCTTCGTTGCGCTCCCGATGCATCCGAGCCCGGGCTCGATATCGGCCCCGAAGACCAAAGATGTGGAGGGCCGTTCTTCTGGGCCGGCAGCACACCCGTTCGCGACATCGAAGACGAAAGCTGCCCGCTGGGCAATCCCGTCGCCGTCGGCACCGGAGTCAAAACCCAGAAAGAACTTGACATTCCGGGTACGGAGCACGTGCCGGCGCTCGAACGGACGTACCGGTCCGAGGTCCGTTTCGCGGCGGCCGACGGCTTCGGTCCGAATTGGACGCACCAATGGAACCGGCAGATTCAGAATCCCGGAGTGTCACCCGATTCGATCTCGGTACTGCGTGGTGATGGCTCTGCCCGAACTTTTCAGAAATCCGAAACCGGCTGGATCGCGGTGAGTGGACGCGACGCGATAACGCTGACATCAGGAACGAATGGAAGTATTGGTTGGCGATACTTCAATGCCACTGACCATTCCTTCGAAACCTACGACGCCCGGGGTCGCCTGCTACATATCGTGGCACGCAACGGCAGAACTATCACGCTGACTTATGGCGAAGGCGGACAGCTTTCACGCGTGGAAAATCACTTCAAACAAAGCTACACCTTCCAGTACGACACAGCCGGACGTATCGCTTCGATCACCGATCCAACGAACCGCACGACGCGATATGAGTACAACCCATGGGGCATGCTCGCCGTCGTGGTGCATCCCGATGGCACGCGGCGCACGTACCATTACGAGAATTCGCCATACCGATCGATATGGACTCATCAGCTGACCGGCATTACTGACGAAGCCGGGGTCCGCTATTCCACCTATGAGTACGACGCCCAAGGACGCATCAAGAGCACCGAGCGGGCGGGCGGCGTTGACCGGGTCACGTTGGTATATCTCAGCGAACTGGAGACTGCACGGACTTTCCCCTACGGCTCTCCAGCCACGTTATACCGACAGATTCGTATTGGAAATCGACTGCGCCCCGCGTCGATCGAGGGCCCACCCCCGGAAGCAGGCGGTACGAAATTTATCGTGTACGACGCGACGGGAAACGTTGCACGCACCGTAGATTTCGAAGACCGGGAAACGCAGTACACGTATGACCAGCAAGGTCGCGAGACGCAGCGTATCGAAAACCCGGGTCTACCGGATAAACAAGTGACCTCAACGGAATGGCATACCGGCTGGAATTTGCCGACGCGAATCGCCAGGCCGAATCGCGTGGACACCATCGAGTACGACAGCGTTGGACAACCCATTCTGCATACCTGGTTCGCAACCGCAGACGCAACTGGCGAAATGGGCTACGGGGCACCACGGGTTGACGCCATAGCGAGCGTTGCGTGGACCTACGATCACAACGGCTTGCTGACCAGCCTGACTGGACGGGAAGACACTCGAATCGTGGACCGGTGGACTTTCTCGTACGACGCACAGGGCAACCTCGCGACGGCAACCGACGTCAACCGCCGCACCTCCCGCGCCTTGGCGTACGATGGCGCGGGACGGTTGCTTGAGGCCATCGACCTGAACGGGATCCGACTGAAATACGTCTATGACGCGCGCGCCCGCCCTGTGGCGTATCACTACGGAGCCAATCTCACAACGTACGCGTACGACGCCATTGGCCAATTGACGCGGCAGACCGGCCCACATGGCCGTGAGACCCACTACAAGTACGACGCGGCGCACCGGCTGGTGGATGTTCAGGAGAACGGCTCGAGCTTGGTCGGCAGCGATCCCTTCATTGAACCCGGCGCGGTAGATCATACCGATCCAGCCGCGGACAATGTGGGCGCAAATCCGTTTGATCGTTGGTTCGGGTGGCTGACCAGGATCTTCACATGGCTGTTCAGCCCGGCGCAGGCTCAGGCAGTCCCCGTGCCACCCCAGCCGCACGTGCTGGGCGCCGCCACATCGGTGCCAGACACCTACACGCCATCGCCTTGGGACAACCTGGCGTACGGGACGGGATCCAGGCGTCCTTGGGAGTGGCTTGTTATCTGGACACAACGGATAGTCAATATTTGTACCGGAAAAAGTAAGCGGGAAGAGCACCGAGGCCGTATTCACGCACAGGGTGTCGACTATCCAAACGCAGGGATTGGCGATGCGGAAGCTTGGGCTCAGGCTCATCCCTTGCCTGTAGTGGCCGGCCTGGTGAAGTTGGACGCGGTCGTAGCCCGAATGACAAAAAGGCAATATCACAACCGTACCCAGGCAATTGATCGAGCGCGCAAATATATGATTGACTCAGCGAACGCGGGCGGGATAGGTCAAAGAAAACGGACCTTTCACAATGACAAAATCAGAAACGCCGGCGGCTCAGAGCGCGTCGACATAGACGTTCTATCCGGACGGGCATTCATACCATAGGTTACCGGCATGCGCACTATCTATGAGATCTGGGAAGCCATCGCCGAGAGCGATGGTTGTAGTCAGATTGCGTTACTCCGAAAGGGCGAGATAGAGAAGGAGGCCTTGCTTTTCGAAGGGAAGCCGCGATTGCTCAAGACATTCGAAGCCAACAGCTACAACGAGGCTTGCCAAGCCTATAACGACTTCTTCGGCTGGGGGAAATATCACCCGATGGATGACGATCTGGGAGACTGCAATGGTGACGAAAATCTATGAAATCCGGGACGACTTCCTGAGCGGGGAAAAAATACCATCCGATGAAGGAGGATCTGGAGGGGGGCAATGACTGAAAAAGCCCGGCATCCGCAAATCCCTCCCTCGCCGATCGTCTGATCGCCCCGCCCTACTTCCCATCCGCCTGCCGGTTGTTCCGGAAATCCTTCGAGTGGATGCCGTGCTTCTTCAGCAGCATCTGGATGTGCGACCGGTTCATGTCGAAGCGGCGCGCCAATTCGGCCACGGTTCCCCCGACTTCCTGCAGCCCGCGTTCCAGGAAGGCCCTTTCGGCCTCGTCGCTGGCGGCGCGCTTGGCCTCGCTGAGCGATGTGGCCGTGCTCAGGTCGGTTACCGTTGCCTTGCCGCCCGCGGCTGCCACGGCCTGCAGCCCGGTCGGCCTGGGGCGGATGTCCTGGGGCAGATGGGCGAAATCGGCCGTGTCGCCGGCCAGGCATGACAGCCGGTACATCAGGTTGCGCAGTTCGCGGATATTGCCCGGATACTCGTAGTGCAGCAGGAAGTCGCGCAGCCGGGGCGTCAGCTTCAGCGGCCGCCGCTTGAGCTGGCCGGCCGCCTCGTCGCCGAAGTAGGCCACCAGCAGCGGGATTTCGTCGCGCCGTTCGCGCAGGGCCGGCAGCGTCACGTGGATCACGCTGAGCCGGTAGAACAGGTCTTCGCGGAACGTGCCCTCCTGGCTCATCCGGCGCAGGTCCTTGTTGGTGGCCGCGACGATGCGCGTATCGACGGCGATCACCTCGTCCGAGCCCACCCGCTGGATCTCGTGCGCCTCCAGCACGCGCAGCAGCTTCACCTGCCCGGTCAGCGGCAATTCCCCGATCTCGTCCAGGAAGATGGTGCCCGTATGCGCGCTCTCGAACTTGCCGCGCCGGTCGTTGGCCGCGCCGGTGAACGCGCCCTTCTTGTGGCCGAACAGTTCCGATTCGAGCAGGCTGTCAGGAATCGCGCCGCAGTTGACCGAGATGAACGGCTTGTCGTTGCGCAGGCCGTTGGCATGGATCACCTTGGCCATCAGCTCCTTGCCGGTGCCGCTTTCGCCGTCGATCAGCACGGGCAGGTCGGTCGGCGCAGCCTTCTCGGCGATTTCCAGCGATTCGAGCAGCCTGGGGTTGTCGCCGAACGTGCCCTCGAAGATAAAGCTTCGCTCCATCAGCGCCTGCCGCCGCTCGCGGGACGACATCTCCACCGGCTCGACCACTGCCTCGTCGGCCCCCGCCTCGCCCGTGGCCGACGCCGCCGCCACAAAGCGTTCCTTGTGCGACAGGCCCATGACCTCGTCGCGCAGTGTGGTGGCCTGCTTGAGCAGCTTCTCGATGTCGGGCCGCTCCAGCCGCGACGACCAGCGCAGCGTGGAGCGCAGGATCTCGATCCGCTCGATCAGGCCGGCGAACGATACGGCCGAAGTGACGGGGGTGGGGTTGTATAGCTTCATGCCGCGCTCAACTGCTTCTGGACCAACTGGTAGTACATGCCGCGCCGTTCCAGCAGTTCCTCGTGCCGCCCCTGCTCCACGATGCCGCCTTCGTACAGCACCAGGATCTTGTCGGCCTGCATGATGGTGCTGAGCCGGTGCGCGATGATCACGGCCGTGCGGCCCTTCAGGATCTCCTGCATATTGGCCAGGATGTTGCTCTCCGACTGCGTGTCCAGCGCCGACGTGGCCTCGTCGAACACCAGCAGCCGCGGGTCGTGATACAGCGCCCGGGCGATGCACAGCCGCTGGATCTGCCCGCCCGACAGCCCGATGCCGCGCTCGCCAACCACCTGCTCGTAGCCGAGCGGCAGCTTCGAGATGAACGCGTGGGCGTCGGCCATCTTGGCCACTTCCTCGATGCGGCGCCGGTCCGGGCTGTCGTCCCCGCAGGCAATGTTCTCGGCCACCGTGCCCGAGAACAGCAGGTTGGTCTGCATCACATACCCCACCTGGGCACGGAAGAACTCGGTGTCGATCACGTTCATGTCATAGCCGTCCACCTTCATGGTGCCGTCGGTTGGCTTGTAGAAGCCCACCAGCAGCTTGGCCAGCGTGGTCTTGCCTGACCCGCTGCGCCCGACGATGGCAACCATCTCGCCCGGCCGCATATGGAAGCTGATGTTCTCCAGCACGTAGGCGGTGTCCTCGCCGCCATAGCGGAAGTACACGCCGTCGAACTGGATCTCGCCCTGCAGGTCGGGCAGCGACACGCGCGACATCACGTCCTGCGGCTTCTGCTCCGGGTCCAGGTCCAGCACGTCGCCGAGCCGCTCCATCGCCACGCCGGCATCGTTGAGCTGGCCCCACAGCGCCACCAGCCCCATCAGCGGCGCCAGCACGCTGCCCATGAAGGCGTTGAACGCGATCAGCTGCCCGATCGTCAGCTCGCGCTCCAGCACCAGCGTGGCGCCCACCCAGAGGATCGTGATGGTGGTGGCCGCGTTCAGCACCTGGCTGACCAGCCCCACCAGGATATGGAACGATTGCGCCTGGTACTGCTTGTCCAGCGCCTTGGCGTACTTGCGCTCCCAGCGCAGCCGCACCGGGCGTTCGATCCCCATGCCCTTCACGGTCTCCGCGCCGCCCAGCGTTTCCATCAGGTAGGCCTTGGCATCGGTCGACGCCGCGAACACCTCGCGCGCGTAGCCCTTCACCTTGGGCGTGACCACCACGGTCAGCGCGGCAATCGGGATCACGAACGCAATCAGCAGCAGCGTCAGCTTCACGTTGTAGAGGAACATGATGCTGAAGTAGATGAACACCATCAGCAGGTTCAGCGCCGTGGTGACCGTGGACTCCGTCAGGAACGCGCGGATGGTCTGGTTTTCCTGGAAGCGCGCGAAGATGTCGCCGGTCTTGCGCTTGGCAAAGAACGACAGCGGCAGCGACAGCGTGTGCTTGAAGAAGTGCGACATCATCGCGAAATCCATGTTGCGGACCATGAAGTTCGCCAGGTACGCGCGGATGGTGACCATCAGCTGCGTGAACACGTTCGAGATCACCAGCCCCAGGATCAGCAGGTGAAGCAGCCCGATGTTCTGGTGCACCACCACGCCGTCGAGGATGTTCTGGATGATCAGCGGCGGCACCACGCCCAGCACCTGGATCACGAACGTGGCCAGGAACAGATGCGCCAGGATGCGCTTGTACGGCGACAGGTAGCCGATGAAGCGCAGCCACGGCGAGCGCGACACCGCCAGTTCGTTCATCTGCGTACCGGGCGAGAACAGCAGGCAGGTGCCGCTCCAGCCGCGCTCGAACTCCTCGGCGCTCATCTTGCGGAAGCCGATGGCCGGGTCCGCCACCCACACGTACTGCGACGACACGCCGTAGACCACCACGTAGTGGTAGCCCTCCCAGTGGATGATGAACGGCAGTTCGAAGCCGGTCAGCGCATCGCGCGTGCATTGCACGCCGCGCGTGGTGAAGCCCAGCGATTCGCCCGCCCGCGCCAGGCTGTCGAGCGTGGCGCCGGCGGTGGTCACATTGGCCAGTTCGCGCAACTTGCCCAGCGTCATGGGGATGCCATAGTGGCGGCAGATCATCGCCAGGCAGGCGGCACCGCAATCCATCTCCTCGGCCTGCTCGACCAGCGCGAAGCGACGGATCAGCCGTTCGCCCAGCGCGGGCTTCGAATGCAGGTCCAGCAGCACCGGCCGCTTGCGGCGCTCGGCGAGCTTCTTCTGCCGGTGCAATTCCCGATCCACGGTGCGGATGCGCTCTTCCAGCACCTCGCGCAGCCGCGCGTTGCGCTCCAGGATCAACTGCACCGTCTTCTCCGGGATCACCAGCAGCCGCGTGTCGGTCTCGGCAATGGCCGAGGCAATCTGCTCCTGGCGCATCACGCAGGCGCGCTCGCCGAAGATTTCGCCCTGTCCCAGCGTGGCAAGCTGGAACGTGTCGCCGTCCTCCTCGCGCACGATGCGCACCGTGCCCTGGCGCACCACATACAGACGCCGGTCCTCGCGCCCGTCCTGCTGCAGGATTTCCTTGCCTGCCGCCACCCGCTTGACGCCCACGCTGCGCACGGCGTCTTCCAGCTCCAGCTTGTCGAGCTTGCCGCGCAGGTCGAACAGCCGCGCCACGAAGCCCCCCGCCGAACTGATGGCCACGTAGCTGGTGATAAAGGCCAGCGCGGCCGGGTTGCCGCCCACCGTCGGCTCGGCAACGGCGCGCGGTATCGTGATCAGCTCGGTCTTGCCCGATGCCCGCACCGACGACTCGTGCCGGTACTCGCGCAGCAGCGCAATATCGGCAAACACTTCGCCGGTCTTGCGCACGCCCATGCTGATTTCCTTGCCATGCTCCTCGTTGAACACGCGCACGGAGCCGCTGCGCACGATGAAAATGCCGTCCGCCGGCTCGCCCGCATTGCAGACCGTGTCGCCAAAGCCGAAATGCAGCGTGCGGGCGCTGGCGGCCAGCCGCTCGATCTCGTCGCGCGACAACGGCGACAGGATCTCCACCGTGGCCAGGAAGTCGGCCAGCGACTGTCCGGCGGGCGGCGCGGGGGCGGCGGCAGCGGCCGGCGCCGCCACCTCGCTAGCGGGCTTCGATGACATGTTCCTGCGCCCTGGCCATCAGCCATTCCTCGCGGAGCAGCCGGCGGATCTCCACGGTCACGTCGGGGTCCAGCCGGGCCGGATGCTTGGCGCGCACCAGGAAGACCTCGAAGAACGACTTGTCCGGCGCCGGAAACGGCCCCAGCAGGTCACCGGCTTCGGCGTTGAACACCTTGGCCTCGATGTCGCCCTTGAGCGATCCGCGCAGCACCTTGCCGATGTCGCCCCCCTGCTCGCGCGTATCGGCGATCGAATGCTCGCGCGCCATCTCGGCAAACGCGTCGGGATCGTCCTGCAGGTACGACACCAGTTCCTTCGCCTTGCCCTCGGTGTCCACCACGATATGGCTGACCTCGATGCTGTCGAACTTCGGTGAATTGAGCTGGAAGTACGACTCCACCGCCTGGTCCGTGCACACCTGCTCCATCATCTTTTCCTGGTACAGGCTGTCGGTGATGAAGTTCTCGAACTCGTCCAGCGTGATGTTCAGCGCGTCGAGGTAGTGGTTCATGTCTGCCGCCCGGTGCAGGCCATGCACGCGGCGGAACTGGTCGGCGCGCTCCTGCACTTCCTCAGGCGTCAGCTTCAGGCCCTGGCGCCGCGCCGCGTGGGCGGTCAGCTTGTCCCGCACCAGTTGCTCCACCAGGCCTTCGAACTGGCCGGTCAGCTTCAGGACCCTCACGAATTCGTCGACGCCGATCACTTCTTCGTCGATGCGTACGATGGCTGTCATCGCCCTCTCCTCCACGTTCAACCCGCGACCTGCCTGAATGGATCGAGCCCCAGGTCGATCAGGCGCCTTTCCCGCACCACGATCTCCGCCGTGGCGGTCATGCCGTAGCGCAACGGATACTTGTTGCTGGCCACGCTGTAGTAGTCCTGCGCCAGCCGCACGCGGCCCTCGTACACCGGCTGCTTGTCGGGGCCCGACGGCTTGGTGGCCGGCGAGATGTATTCGAGCGTGCCCGCGATCAGGCCGTACCGCTGGTACGGAAACGCGCTGAACTTGAGCTTGACCGGCAGCCCCTCGCGCAGGAAGGCACGGTCGCGTTCGGCAATCTCGATGCGCAGCATCGGCCGGGCATCCTTGGGCGCGATGCCGCCCAGCGGCGTATTGGCCTGCACCTTGTCGCCACGCTGGGTGGACGTCACATCGGTAATCACGCCCGACACCGGCGCCAGGATCAGCAGGAAGTTGTCCTTGTCGATGTTCTCGAACTTGATGCGTGCGGCGGCATCGGCCACCAGCCGGGCCGTCTGCACCTGCAGCCGCAGCTTGTCCTCGGTGCTGGTGATCTCGCGCACGGCGGCGTCGTACTGCACGCGCAGGCTGGCCAGTTCCTGGCCGCTGCCTTCCAGCTGCGCGCTGGCCTGCGTGAATTCCTGCGCCAGCCGCGCGTCCAGTTCGGCCAGCCGCGACTGCGCCACGCGCAGGGTGTTCTCGGCCTCCTGCGTGGCCGCGCGCTTGGCCTCGACCTGCGATTGCGACACCCCGCCGCCGGCGGGCAACGCGAACAGCCGCGCATAGCGGTCCTGCTCCTGGCGTGCGAATTCCCGTGCGCGGCGCGCGTTTTCCAGATTGCTGCGCGCCTCGGCCAACTGCGCGCGCTGCTGCTCGGCCAGCCGCGTCGTGCCTTCGGCCAGGCGGTTCTCGTGCTGGCGCGAATTGAGTTCGATCTGCTGCTTCAGCGCCAGCGCGCGGCGCTCCAGCAAGGCCTTGCGCTCGGGAAACTGCTTCCACTCGCGTTCGGCGTCTTCGAGCTTGAGCTGGGCCTGCAGCGCATTGGCCGCCGCCTCGATGGCGCCGCGCGCGTTGAGCCGCGCCACCACGTCGTCCTTCGACACCGGCTGGCCCTCGGCCACGTAGAGATCGACCAGCTCCCCATCGACCGGCGCATAGAAGCGCCGCACCTCGGACTCCGGCGCCAGCGTGCCCTGCGCAGTCACGATCACGTCGGCGTGGCCGAAGAACGACCACAGCAGCGCGCACAGCACCAGCACGCCCGTGGTCACCACGGCCAGCAGCGTCAGCCGGCGCGGCTCGGCGCTGAGCAGCGCGATGCCTTCGGCGCTATGGTCTTCCAGCGCCTCGGTCAGCGGCCGCAGCCTGTTGTCGCGGTTCTCGTCCTTCATGGCGTACTCCCCGCTTCGGGCTTCACGGCGGCGGCGGTGGCCGCGGTCCCGGCCGGCGCGGCCTTGCCGTCCTTGCCCCCGCCGTCCTTGCCTTCGTCCTTGCCGCCCTCCTTGCTGCCCTCGCCCACCAGCGCCAGCTTGGCCTTGAGCACCGCCGGGTCCAGCACCATGCGCAGGTCATTGAGCGACCGGCGCTGGGTGTCGACTTCGGCCTGGATGTCGTCACGGATCTTGCTCCACTGCGCCGAATCCTCGATCTTCAGCTGGGCATAGATGCGCAGCCCCTTGCGCGCATCGTCCTGGGCATCGGCCAGCAGCCGGGCCTGCGAGCGGAACTTGGCCGAAATACCCGATTCCAGCCGTTGTTCGCCGGCAATCAGGCCGCTGTTGCGATACTGGCGCCATGCCGTGGCCGCGCGGTTCAGCAGCTGGTTGGCGCGCCGCAGCGCTGCGTCGCGGATGCTGTTCACATCGGCGTCGATGCTGCTGGCGAAGTAGCCATCGGTCTTCGGGTCCAGCGACTCGTAGAACGCCAGCAGCTGTTCTTCATAGCCGGGCGATCCGCGTGCGGCCTTGATGGCGCCGTACTGCGCCAGCACCTGCTCCTTGTGGGCAACATCCTTCGCCACATCGGCCGCCCAGGGCCCCGCCGTGACGGCCTTCAGCGCGGCCAGCGCAGCCGCGCCGTCGCCCTGCTCCCATGCCTTGCTGGCCGCCAGATACTGCTTCTGCACGTCGTCGCCGGGCAGGCGCGTGGCCTTGAGTTTCTGATAGGCGGCCTGGAACGGCGGCGTGGCAAAGCTGGCCTTCTGCATCAGCGCCACCAGCGGCCCGGGCGCCCGCACGCGCAGCGCCTCGATCATCGCCGTGTACTGGTGCAGGTCGCGCTCCACGCTGTCCAGCCCCACCAGCCGCGGGTACTTGTCCTTGTATTCGGCCAGCATCGGCTGCAACGCCTCGGGCTGGTCGCGGCCCAGTTCCGTGGCGATGGCCACGTTGAGCCGGTCGATGGCGGCCAGCAGCACCGATTCGTCGTTCTGCAGCCGGCGCAGATCGCTCAGCGCGCGCGCGTAGGTGTCGCGGAACGACGGCACGTCGTTGGCGATGCGCCCGAGCAGCCGCTGGTGCGACGCCGTGTCGTCCTCCCAGCGCCGCAGCAGGTCGCGGATCTTCGCTTCGTCCGCGTACATGCGGATCGGGCCGTCGATGCCGCCGCGCTGGGCCACGTAACGCTCCAGGTCGGCTACCCAGGCCAGCTGCCCGGTCAGCGCCTGGCCGTCGGCATTGTGCTGGCTGCGAGCCCGCATCTCGCCAAGCACCGCGTTGGCGCCGTCGGCGTCGCTGGCCTGCAGCCGCGCCGACCATTGCGGCACGTAGCCGCGCATCAGGGCCTCGGCGCCAAGCGCCTGGTAGCGTGCCTCGCCGGGGTGGCGCGACAGCACCTTGTCGGCCACTTCCGCGGCGCGCACGTACTTGCCTTCGTCGACCAGCGCCTGCAGTGACCTGTCGGGCGCGCCGCGCCACCAGACATAGCCGCCGCCGATCACCAGCACGGCAATGACCAGGATCGCCACGCGCGCGGCACGCTCCAGTTGATGGCGGTCGCGGATGCCGAAGCTGCGCATGGCCTCCAGCGCCATCATCGTCATCCGCCCGCGCGGCGCCGACGCATGGGCCGGGCCCGCCGCGTCCGGCATGGCTTCTGGGTTGACCTCGTCCTCCTGCGCGGCGCGATAGTCCATGCAGAAGATGTCCAGGAAGGAGTCGGCCGCGCCCACGAAGGTGGTCTTGTCGGGATCGACATCGCACGGCGCGGCCTGGCGCGGCATGTCGGACGCATTGGACGGGACGGATGCGGCGGACGCGGCGGGCGCTGCCAGCGATGTCCGGGTGGCCGTGGCATCGGCATCGGTCTCGCGTTCGATCCCCACGCGGTAGACAAAGTGGCTGCCGCCAAACGCCACCACGTCGTCGGGCTCCAGCCGCACCGACTGGTCGCGCAGCCGCACACCATTGACGAAGGTGCCGTTGGTGCTGCCCAGGTCTTCGATCCACGGCACGCCGTGCTTCAGGTACACGTGTGCATGGCGGCGCGACAGATAGTTCACCTGGTGCGGATACTGGTCGCGATAGCGGGCAAAGGTGTCGTCCGCCTTGTTGACCATGAAGGGGAAGCCGGTGATGACCACGGGCTGCAGGCCCAGGTCCTCGCGCATCGGGGTCAGCGTGACCGCCACGCGGGGCGGCTCTGGCTCTGCCGGACGCGGATAGAGCCGCACGCGGTAGGCCAGGTCCGCACCGAAGCTGACCTCGTCGCCATCGCTGAGCCGCGCCGGCTGCTGCGCCACGCTGTCCCCGTTGACGCGTGTGCCGTTCTTGCTGCCCAGGTCGGCCACATACACTGCGCCGTCTTCCGAGAAGATGCGCGCGTGCCGCCGGGACAGCACCGACACGGCTTCGGTCGGATACGCGGCAAACGGCGCCTCACCGCGCCCGATCGCGAACAGGTCCTCGTCGATGCGGATCTCGCCGAGCTCCGGGCGCGACACGGGCATCAGCAGGACATCGAATGCCTGGCCAGCGTGGGGCGTCATGACCGGCACATCCATGAAGGGAGCTTCGTCGCGCGTCATGTTTCAACTGAGCCAACAGTGCAGCCTGTGGCGCGCAACCGCGCGCCAACGCGGCGACGGGGTCGGCATGCGTCGGCAAAGGGGCGGCAGGTCACGGGTAAGAACATAGTAGGCCACGCTTGGGGGGAGTCAATGCGCTGCGGCGCAGCGTTGCGCAAACGCCAGCGCCATGCGGGTTTCAGGCTTGAAACGGTTTGTGCGCCGCTGCGGCTAACGCGCCGCCTTGGACGCCGCCGCACCGGCCGGCGGCGCCGCCTCGGCGGCGGTGTCCACACGGTTGTTGCGCACATCCACGTCGGGCCAGCCGCCGCCCAGTGCCTTGTACAGCGTGACGGTATCGGCCAGGATTTGTTGGTACGCCCCCAACAAGGATTGCTCGGCGGTCAGCAGCGAACGCTCGGACTCGAAAACGTCGAGTTGCGACGCGATGCCCTCGCGCGCCTGGGCGTCGATCTGCGCGCCCACCACGCGCAGCTGGCTCACCTGCTGCTGCAGCTCCACGCGCTGCTTCTTGTGCGCATCGACATTGACCAGCGCACTTTCCACTTCCTCGAACGCGGTCATGACGGTGCGGCCGTATTCGTTCTCGACCACGCCCACGTTGGCCTCGGTCGTCTTCACCCGGGCCCGCACGTTGGGGTCCAGCATCGGCAGGTTGATGCTGGGCATGAAGCCGAAGGTGAAGGACTTCATCAGGTCGGACAGCGCGAAGCTGGCGGTGCCGCCGCGCGCGGTCAGGCTGATGCTGGGCAACTGCGCCAGCCGCGCCTGGCCGACCAGGTCGTAGGCGGCCAGCACGCGATACTCGGCGGCGACGATATCGGGGCGCCGCGCCAGCAGTTGCGAAGGCAACCCGGCCGGCACCACGGGCACCTTGATGCGCTCCTGCAGCTTGCCGGGCGGCACCTTGAGTTCGCCGGCCGGCACGCCGACCAGCGTGGCCAGCGCGTTTTCGGCCACGTCGCGCGACCGCTTCAGTTCCAGCAGGTCCTTGGTCAGGCGATTGATTTCGGCCTGCTGCTGCATCACGCGGATCTGCGGCAGCAGGCCGTTGGCCAGCATGGCCTTGTAGGTGCCCAGGATGTCGTTGTTGCGCGACAGCGTATGGCGCTGCTGCGCCACCTGCTCGTCAAGCAGCAGGATCGTGAAGTACGTGATCGACACATCGGAGACCAGCGACAGATAGCCGGCGCGCCAGTCGGCCTCGGTGGCGCGAAACTCGGCGCTCTGGGCCTGCACGCCCTTTTCCACCTTGCCCCAGACGTCGATGTCCCAGTTCACGGTGCCACCGAGGTTATAGGTGCGCGACACGGGCTGCCCGGTGGTCTTGCTGATGTCCACGCCGGCGCCGATATCGAACACCGGCAGCGCCCCCGCGCGGGCCTCGGCAATCTGCGCATTGGCCACGCGGATGCGGGCGGCCAGCACCTTGATGTCGTAGTTGCCCGATAGCGCCCTGGCCACGAGCTGGTCCAGGTAGGGATCGCCAAAGCCCTGCCACCAGTTCGGCAGGATCGTCTCGGCCGGCGATACGGTGACTGACTCGTTGCGGGTCCAGGCCGCCTTGGCCGGCGTTTCGGGCCGGTGGTACTCGGGGGGCCGGAAATCGGCACAGCCGGCCAGCAGCGCCACGGACAGGGCCACGCCCGACAGCTGGGACATGCGGCGCGGAGCAAGGGCGAATGCGTTCACGATGGCTTCCTGCTTGAAACGCCACCGGACCGTGGCAGGGCGTCCTGGCGTTCGATCTGTATTGTGGGTCGGCATGCGGCAGACGCCAACCTCGGTATGCATGCCCGGTGGAATCGGCGGGCAAAGGCAATCGGCGGACAAAGCAGGCAACGGGCAAAAAAGCGCCGGGGCGGAGGTGTCCCCGGCGCAAGCTCCCCGTGCGGCTGTTGCGGCGCCGGCCGGTTGGCCGGCCTGCGCGCCGCTGCCGCCTGAACCGTACGAATATCAGGCGTTGTTCTGGGCGTACTGGTTCGTCGTCACGTTGTTGCGCATATGTTCCTGGAAGGCCGAGCCGTTGCCGAAGTAGTTGGCCACGTCCTGCAGCTGCTGGTTCGATTGCGTGATCGTCTTGTGCGAATCGAACGACAGGCTCACCGGCGTGAAGATCGAAGTACGCGGGGCAAACACCGCGATACCGCCGCGTACGGCATTCAGCGCCTTGGCGTCGAGGGTTTCGGTCGAGGACAGGTCCTTGATGGTCAGCGTGGTCATGATGGTTCTCCTGGATAAGGAAGGTGCTGCGTTGGGTCTGGGTGATGAGCATCGGGTTGGTGTCGCGCTCGGACCAGATATCGCAGCAAGCGTGCCAGCGCGTGCCATGGACCCAAAAAAAAAACCGGAGATCGTTGCAGGACAAGGGCTGGCGGGCGACCTCACCGGACCGGCCCTGGCCTGGCAGCCTGCCGGCGCCCCGGATTGTGTTGGGCCGCGTCCCACCAATCCGGCGCAGCATGTTGGCGCCGCGGCAACAGCCAGCTTGCCGCCGTTGGGGCCGGGCAAAAAAACGGCGCACATCGCTGTGCGCCGCGCCGGAGACAGGCGGACCGCCCCGCCATTTCGCTCCGAGACTGGTGTCGGTCATTTCACATAGATCGTGATCTTCTTCGAGTAGACCGGCGGATTGGTCGGGATGTGCCGCTCGTCGCCCATCAGCAGTTGCAGCGTGTGCTTGCCCGGCGGCAGGTCGATCGTGGTTTCCGTTTCGCCCGCGCCGAAGTGCAGGTGGTTGCGGTCGTTCGGAATTTCCTTGTCCAGCGGCGGCAGGTCGACGTCGATCAGCAGGTGATGGTGCCCCGTGTTCGGATACTTGACGTCCTTGGGCGCCACGCCCATGTTGCGCAGCCCGAACCAGACCTTGATCGGCTTGCCGGCCGGCAGCGTCTGGTTGTTGTTGGGATAGCCGATATAGAGATAGGCGTTCCTGGGGGCCGGCGTGGGGCCCGACGCCGGGGTGGCGCCCGCGCCCGCGGCGGGTGCCGAGGCATGGCCGGCATGCGCGGCCGGCGCCGACGCATCGGCAGCACCTGCCACGCCCGCCGGCAGCCAGGCAGCGGCGGACAGCAACGTCATGCCCGCGAGAAGCATCGGTCTGAAATGGGTCATGGCTCCCCCCGTTCGCGCCTGTGTGCCTAGCGCACCGTGATCGTGATCTTCTTCGAGTAAATCGGCGGATCGAACGGCACATGCTTGCTGTCGCCCAGCAGCAGTTGCAGCGTGTGCTTGCCCGGGGTCAGTTCGATGCGCGCGTCGGTCTCTCCCGCGCCAAAGTGCAGGTGGTTGCGATCGTTCGGGATTTCCTTGTCCATCGGCGGCAGGTCGACGTCGATCAGCAGATGGTGATGTCCGCAGTTGGGCCGGTCGATGCCCTTGGGGCACACGCCCATGCCCTTGAGCCCCATGCGCACCCAGAGCTTGCCGCCATCGATGACCGCGCCGTCGCCGGGCCAGATGATGTAGACCTCGGCGCCCTTGGGGGCCGGCGTCACGGGTATCGCCAGCGTCATCCAGCTGGCCAGACACGTGGCCAGGGATGCGGCCGCGAGCGCGTGCAGCAGGGATCGTCTGGACATGGCGGCTCCTCCCGGAGAACAGTCCGCTGCACACGGTACCCCGCGCGGGAGCGGATTCTTGGTCGATGTTCTTGATGCGCTCGGCGATGTGTCCTACAGCGTAGGTCGGCCGGCTCCAAAAAGCGAACTTTCACGCCACAAACGCTGTGCTATCTTGAAACGGCCGGTACCGCGTCACGGCAACTCCACACCGCGCAGCGCGGCGACTCTGAGGGGGGGGTGAATATGTGGCGGAAAGCAATCGTCGCGTCACTGCTGGCGCTGCTGGAAACCGGCGCAGGAATCGATGGCGCGTCGCACGGGCCGCCCTCGGGCAGCGTGCGGGACCGGATCGTCCAGGCCGGCAACGCGCTGTTGCCATCGGCAACGGCCGGCATCCTGCCGAAGAACAGCGATGAACAGTACGAACTGTCGTTCTGGGATTCGATCAAGAACAGCAACTACGCCGCCGACTACGAGGCCTACCTGAAGCAGTATCCGAACGGACGCTTCGCCGCGCTGGCCAGGTCGCGGCTCGATCGCATCAAGGCCAGTGCGCCCGCGCAGGCTGCATCGGCACCAGCACCGGCACCGGCAACGTCATCGGCCCCGCCCAAGCCCGAGCCCAAGGCCCAGGCGAAGGCCGAATCCACGCCGCCTGCCGCCACCCGGCCGCCCCCTGCCCCCACGCCGCCGGCCGCTGCCCCGGGCCAGACCCGCACACGCGCCGGCGGCACCATCGCGCAGGGCACCGTCACCTTTCCGGCCGAAGGCAAGGAAACCCCCGCGTCCGGCGCGGCAAAGCCGGCCGAGACCAAGGGTGGCGAATCGCGCGACTGTCCGCAGTGTCCGCTGATGATCGGGCTGAATCCCGGCGCCTTCACGATGGGCAGCAACACCAGCGACCCCGCCGAGAAACCGCCGCATCACGTGAACGTGGGCCACGCGTTTGCCATCGGCAAATACGAGGTCACGGTCGAGCAATGGAATGCCTGCGTCGATGCCAACGCCTGCCCGCGCATTGCCGCCAACCCGCCCGAGGCCAGGACGGCACCGGCGCGCGACATCAGCTGGGATGACGCGCAGCAGTACGTGGCCTGGCTGTCGAAGACCACCGGCAAGAGCTACCGGCTGCCCACCGAGGCCGAATGGGAGTACGCGGCGCGCGGCGGCACCAGCACCGCATTCTGGTGGGGCGACCGGATGAGCAAGGGCAACGCCAACTGCAAGGATTGCGGCGATCCGTGGAGCGATGCCGCGCCAGCCAATGTCGGATCGTTCGCTCCCAATCCGTTCGGGCTCCACGACATGAACGGCAGCGTCTGGGAATGGGTGGCCGACTGCTGGCACAGTTCGTACAAGAACGCGCCGACCGATGGCCGCGCCTGGGACGAGCCGGCCTGCACCGCGCGCGTGATACGTGGCGGCTCATGGCGCGAGGGGGCCAGCTACATGGTGTCTTCCACGCGCTTCAAGTACAGCACCAGCGTGCGGCAGTCGCAGAACGGCTTCCGCGTGGTGCGCGAGGCGAAGTAGCCCCACGCGGGTTGTGCTGGCGGCTACTTCGCGCGCGTGGCGATCTGCACGATGTCCGCGCTGACCTGCTCGCGTCCGTGCTTGCTGGCCATCTGCGCCAGCGGCTTTTCCAGCGCCTTCAGGTACTCCTGGCGGGTCTCGAACTCGGGGCGCCGTGCGGTGAACAGCGGCGCCGGCGTGGTCAGCAGCACCACGAGCTCGGTGCCGAACGGCTTCGAGATGACCCAGTCGCCGCTGTCGCCCACGGTCGCACTGTAGCTGGCCGGCGCCTGGTTGCCCTGGATGCGCGCGCTGGGCACCAGGTGCGCCACCTTGCCATCGGCCGAGAAATAGTCGACGTAGACATACGAGTCGTGCGGCGGCGTGTTGATGTCCAGCACCAGCGGCGCGCCTTCGGTCAGCTGCGTCCCGCCGCGCGTGCGCAGTACCGCGCCGGCCGGCTCACCGGCCTTCAGGCTGCCTGACCAGTACGGCGCCACCAGCTTCACCACGTCGCATTTGTCGCTGGTCAGCGGCTGGGCATCGAGCTTCAGCGTGCGCACGCCCGCGATCTTGCCCAGCTTGTCGCGCAGGCGGCCCAACGCCGGTTCGCCAACATAGCCGCTCACCTGCAGCGTATTGCCGTCGATCCGCGCCCTCAGCAGCGAACACGGCGTGGCGGCGATCACCTGCGCCACGGCTTCGGGCTTGACTGGCACCGCCTCTGCCGGAGGCGCGGGCGTGGCGGACGGCGCAACGGCCTGGGCCGGCGGTGCGGGCGTGGCGGACGGCGCAACGGCCTGGGCCGGCGGTGCACTTTCCGTCGGCGGCATGTGGCTGCGCCACAGGTACACCAGCACCCCCGTGGCCAGCGCCACGCCGGCGATCACGCTCCCCGCGATCACGGGCAGGCGAAGGCTGGTGGCCTGCGCTTCGCCGCCCAGCCCGGCCAGGAATTGCTTGACCGTGGGCGTGCGGGTCGCGCGGTCCAGCGACAGCGCCTGGCGCAGCACCTTCCACTGCCCGCGCGACAGCGTCTTCGGTGGCTCGGGCTTCAGATTCTTTGCACGCGCCTCCGTGGCCGACACGCGGTTGTACGGGTGCCGACCGGTCAGCAGTTCGTAGCTGACGCAGCCCAGCGCGTAGATATCGTCACGCGGATCGGGCTCGCGGTGCTCGAACATCTCCGGGCTGGCGTAGGCCGGCGTCATGCCGCCCAGCGACCCCGGATCGAAGACGGTCTGGTCGGCGTCGTCGGCAGGCTGCTGGAAGCCCCGCGCGATGCCGAAGTCGATCACCTTGACCTCGCCGCGATCGGTCAGGAACACATTGGCCGGCTTGAAGTCGCAATGCACGAAGCCGCGTTCGTGCGCGTAGGCCAGCGCGCTGCCCATGCCGACGATGATCGGCATCGCCTTCGCATAAGGCAGCCCCTGGAAATCCGGCGAGCGCAGCACACGGTTGAGCGACTTGCCCTGCAGGTATTCCATGGTCAGGAAGACCGTGGGCCCGTCGCGGTCGAAGTCGTACACCGTGACGATATTGCGGTGGGCCAGCTGCTGGGCCTTGCGCGCCTCGCGCTGGAGCGCGATCAGCGATTTCGGATGGCCGCTGAACTGCATGTTCAGCACCTTGATGGCGATATAGGGCTTGCGGTCCGATGCTTCGAGCTTGCGCAGGTCGAGCGCCTTGTACACCGTGCCCATGCCGCCCACGCCCAGGCACTCTTCGAGCACGAAGCGGCCGTTCAGCGTATCGCCCACACCCTTTGTCGGACCGGACGGGATGAAGCCGCCGGTAAAGTGCCCGCTGTGTCCACCGGTGGTGGCGCCCGCCGTGTTGCCACCCGTATGGCTGCCGGTGTTGCCCGTGCCCGTGTTGCCGGTGTATCCGCCGCCAGTCATGCCGCTGCCGGTGGTGCCGGTGAACCCCGGCGCCGGCATCGGCCGATCCCCTGGCTCGGGCTCGATGCGCGTTTCCTCGCCGGGCAGCTCGGTGCGCCCATCGCTGCGCGCATCGTGCCGCGCCGGGCCAACGGGGTCGAACTGCGTGGCCACGTGGGAGTCGATGCGATGCATGACTTCGGCGTAGACGGCCGGCGGCAACGGAAAGCGTGTGTGCTCCTCGGAAAGCACGCGGGCAAACTGGGTGGAGTCGGTCTGATCGTCCTTCAGGGCCGTATCCACCGATGCGAGGAATTCGTCGCGGCTCAGGCTCCCGCTCTGAAAATTCCGTATGAGTTCGGTCAGGCTGGACATCCGGTGCATCCCGACATTGGTTGCCGACTGGTGGCGCTGACAAGTGGCGCTTTGGAGGCGGCACTGGAGGCGGCACTGGAGGCGGAACCGTTGCGTCACGGCACATTGCCTTCGATGGATACTAGTGCGCACTCCGGCCATCCGCAATGCCGCCCTGTGGTCCGGCACGCCCCGGACGTTGCCGTTCGCCCGACACCCGACACCTTTCTGTTGGCGCCGCCCCATCACTCCGCGGGGGCAACGCATCCCCGCCATGCCGGCGCGCATCGTGCGGCTTCCGCGCAAACCCTTGCCCCACAACGCTCCGCAGACTTTTTCCGTGGCCATGGCACGCGCTGGCACGCTTGCTGCGATATCTGGTCCGAGCGCGACACCAACCCGATGCTCATCACCCAGACCCAACGCAGCACCTTCCTTATCCAGGAGAACCATCATGACCACGCTGACCATCAAGGACCTGTCCTCGACCGAAACCCTCGACGCCAAGGCGCTGAATGCCGTACGCGGCGGTATCGCCATCCTGCCGATCACCACCGTCTACAGCCCGTTCAAGCTGTCGGTCGACAAGGTGTTCAACGTCACCCAGTCGAACCAGCAAATGCAATCGGTGGAGAACTACTTCGGCAATGGCTCGGCCTTCCAGGACCACATGACGAACAACGTCACCACGACCCAGTCCGCACAGAACAACGTGTACCACCCGGTCTGAGCACCCCTTCGCATCCACGCACCGCACCCGCACACTCGCCCATTAGGAGACTGCCATGAGCACCCTGACCATCCTCGACCTGTCCAGCACCACCACCCTCGAAGCCAACCGCATGCAGTCGGTACGCGGCGGCCTGGGCCTGATCGCCCCGTGGACCAGCGTCTACGCCCCGGTGAAGCTGTCGTTCGACTCGCACGTCAAGATCGACCAGCAGAACCAGCAGATGCAGCAGGTGGGCAACTACTTCGGCAACGGTTCGGCCTTCCAGGACCATCTGCGCAACAACGCGACGACAAACCAGTACGCACAGAACAACGCCTGAGTCCGCCGCCAGCGGCGGGCGCCGGCATCGAGCCAGCCGCCCGCCGCAGACCTGACCCGCTGAATTCGCATCCAGGAGTCCACCATGTCATCGATCATCGTCCGCGACCTTGCCGTCAGCAAGGACCTCGACCAACAATCGCTGTGCGCCATCCGCGGCGGCACGGACTGGTTCGGCAAGATTGCCGCCGCCGGCCCGCTGGTCAACGTCAACATCAACCAGAGCGTGCAGCAGTTCCAGCAGGTGAACGTCGCCGCCTTCAACAACAACAAGATCGTCGGCGTCGACCTGGGCCACCTCGCGCTCAACGTCAAGCCGACGCAATGGGGCGGCAACCTGGCGGTGGCTTGAACGCCGCGCGTCCAGGAGCGGTCCTGTCGCGTGCCAGGCGCATGCGCCGGGACCGCTCGCCTATACTGAATCGGGCCCGCGCCTGCCCCGGCGCTGCCCGACCGGCGCCATTCCGGCCGGCCGCGGCAAGGCCCGCATGCTGGAGATCGCCATGGCAGTCATCGTCATCAAGGATTTGTCGGAAAACATGGACCTCGATCGCGAGGCCATGACCGCCATCATCGGCGGCGCGCGGCTGGCCGGCAGCTACCGCTGGCAGGCGCACCGACGCCCCGCGCTTACGCGGCTGGTCCAGTATCCGGAGGGGTTCCCCGGCACACCGCAGGTTGCCGGGCAGGCACGGGAAACCGCGCCCGCGCGCAAGTAGGCCGGCACACGAGGCGCACTGGTCGCATCACAAGAAAAAGCCCGCCAAGCAATTGGCGGGCTTTGGTTGCGGACGGGCCCGGACTTCCTGGGTCTGCGTCACCGGCTGCTTCCGGTCATTCCTGTGCCAAGCATGTTTCCCATGGATTCCGCCCATGAAGCGGACGCCCATCCGGACCACCCGGACAGTCGGAGGAAACCTGGCGGTGGCATCAATGACCGCAATGCCGGAGCCGAGCGGCAAGCGAACCTTGCCAAAGGCAATGTCAGCGGGACTGTTTATCGTCCGCCCCGTACGGGCATCGATGCCCGCGTCTGGAGTATAGGCACCGGGCCCCGACATGCAAGCGATGCCCCGGCCGCTTTCATTTACGTTTGCTTACGACGTTCCCGATATTTCCCGCTTGCGCGGCGCAACAAAAAATTCAGCGTTCTGCTATACTTCGCGCCGTGAGTTTCGCACTGTGAGTCCCGCACCGCGCCGTCCGGCAATCCGCCGTGGCGTATCCGCTACCTCCCAAGATCTGCTCCCTGCCTCTGTCATCACACGAAGTATCAGACAGGTGCCTGGCCAGAACGCACCGCTCACCTGACGCTGCCTCGTCTCCGATCCTGATAACAGCCCGAATTGCTGTTTGCCTGCCAGGGATAATCGGCCGGTTTGCTTGAATCGCCTGCCGCCCCCTGCCTGCCGCCGTCTTGCCAGCTGAGTCTGTCGAACGGCCTACCGATTGGCGCCGAAGCCTTTTTAAGACTTTGCACTTGCGCCCACCCCTTTGCGCACAATGCCCTGGGGTGCCATGCATATTTAATACGTACGACATGACCCAGCACGAAGACTTCCGTGCGGAGCAACCTTTTGCTTCCGCCGCCGACACCACTGCCACGCCCGCCGCTGCCGTGAGCCCGCTCGACAAGCTCGACGCCATGCTCAATGCCGATGCAGCCCCGGCCGCGCAAGCGTCGGACGCACCGGAAAGCGGTTTCGCAAAGCTTGGCCTGGACCCCGCCATCCTGCGCGCCCTGGCCGAAGCCAACTACAACAACCCCACCCCGGTCCAGGCCCAGGCCATTCCCGCCTTCCTGGCTGGCCGCGACCTGCTGGTCTCGAGCCAGACCGGTTCAGGCAAGACCGCCGCGTTCATGCTGCCGGCGATCCAGCGCATCAGCGAAAAGCCCGCGCCGAATCGTCCGACCGAACCGGCCAAGCGCATGAAGGGCAAGCGCCCCCGTCCGGCCGCCGCCCAGCCGTCGCTGCTGGTGCTGACGCCGACGCGTGAACTGGCCCTGCAGGTGACCGAGGCCGCCGCCAAGTACGGCCGCCATCTGCGCCGCATCGTGTGCGCCAGCATCCTGGGCGGCATGCCCTATCCGAAGCAGCTGGCCATGCTGTCGCGCATGCCGGACATCCTGGTGGCAACGCCGGGCCGTCTGCTGGACCACATCGAAGCCGGCCGCATCGACCTGTCCGCGCTGGACATGCTGGTGTTCGACGAAGCCGACCGCATGCTCGACATGGGCTTTGCCGACGACATCGACGCCATCGTGGCCGCCACGCCGGCATCGCGCCAGACGCTGATGTTCTCGGCCACGCTGGACGCCCGTATCGGCCAGCTGGCCTCGCGCCAGCTGCGCGACCCGCAACGCATCGAGATCGCCGCCGCGCGCGCCGACCACAGCAACATCGAGCAACGCCTGCACTTCACCGACGACATGTCGCACAAGGAGCGCCTGCTCGACCACCTGCTGCGCGATTCGTCGCTGAAGCAGGCCATCGTGTTCACCGCCACCAAGCGTGACGCCGATTCGCTGGCCGAGCGCCTGTCGGACACCGGCTTCGCGGCCGGCGCCCTGCACGGCGACATGACGCAAGGTGCGCGCAACCGCACGCTGACGGCCCTGCGCCGCGGCAACCTGCGCGTGCTGGTGGCTACCGACGTGGCCGCACGCGGCATCGACGTGCCCGATATCACCCACGTGGTGAACTTCGACCTGCCCAAGCAGGCGGAAGACTACGTCCACCGTATCGGCCGTACGGGCCGTGCCGGCCGCTCGGGCATCGCCATCAACCTGGTGAACCATGGCGACATGTTCCAGTGGCGCCGTATCGAGCGTTTCACGAACCACCGCATCGACGCATCGGTGATCGAAGGCCTGGAGCCGCGCCGTTCGCCGAAGCCGCGTTCGAACTTCGGCGGCAAGCCGGGCGGCCGTGACGGCTTCCGCGGCAACAGCGGCGGTGGCTATCGCAGCGGCAATGGCGCCGGCAACGGCGGCGGCTACCGTAACAACAACGGCGGCAACCGCGAAGGCGGCGAACGCAGCTTTGGCGAGCGCCGCTTCAGCAACGACGGCAACCGTGGTTTCGGCGACCGTGGTAACGGCGGCGGCTTCGGCGACCGTGGCAATGGCGGTGGCTTCGGCGACCGCGGCGGCTTCGGCGACCGCGGCAACGGCGGCTACCGTGGCCAGGGCCAAGGTCAGCAACGCAGCTTCGGCGACCGCAGCTTCGGCGGCGAGCAGCGTTTGTACGGCAACCGCGACGGCCAGCAACGCGACGGCAACCGTGGCTTTGGTGGCGAGCGCAGCTTCGGCGACCGCAGCTTTGGCGACCGTGGCGGCGATCGCGGCGGCTTTGGCGGCCAACGCAACGGCAACAGCCGTTCGCGCTACGAGCGTTGATCGCTGATCGCTGATCCCCCGCCGGCCAGCCGGCCGGTGGCGGAACGCAAAAAAAGGCACCCTCGGGTGCCTTTTCTTATTGCCGCGCGTCAGTTCACATCGCGCACGTCCGGAAGCCGACGAAGGACAGGTCGTCCTCGGGCAGCAGGGCCGTGCGGGCCCGCACATGACGCAGGCGCGACGGGCTGGCGAACGACACCCCGCGCACGGCCTGGTGCGTGCCGAAGCGGCCGATGATCTCGCCATCGGTCGGCTCGGCGGCAAAACCCAGGTACGGCTCGTACGGGGTAGCCGTCCATTCCCGCAGCGTGCCCCATTGCAGCCCGCGATTCTGCACGGCCGCCAGCTCCCATTCCACTTCCTGCGGCAGGCGGCGCCCGGCCCAGACGCACCATGCCTGGGCCTCGAACAGCGTGACGTGCCGCACCGGCTCGTCGGGATTGAGGGTGCGCTCCGTACCGAAGCGCGACGCCACCCAGCTGCGGCTGACTGCATGGCGCGACCAGTAGCGCGGCGCCGAACGCTCCTGCGTCATCAGCCATTGCCGGCCGGCGGCCGACCAGTACGACGGATGCTCGTAGCCGCGATCTTCCACGAATTCCAGGAACTGGGCGTTGGTTACCAGCGCGGCGTCCATCTCGAACGCGGGGACGTAGACCTTCTGCGCCGGCAATTCGTCGGGCCAGGCAAAGCCGTCGGCTTCCGGCCAGCCCTGCGTGAAATTGCCACCGGGAAAATGCAGCGTGCCCGCAGACTGCACGGCCGCCGCCGGCGAGATCGATGCCGGCTCGACCGGCGCCACCTCCAGAGCCTGCAGCAGCGTGGCCACTGTTTCGCCCTGCACGTCCTCGTAGTACAGCGCCCGGCGGAACGGATACAGCGTGGCATCGCCGTCGTCAGGCAGCAGCGCGATGCGCCGCAGCAGACCGTCGAGCACCTGCGTGGCGTATTGCTTCACCACCGCCACGTCGGGCAGCGCGATCTCCCAGCGTTCGTCCGGACCAATCCGCTCGGGATCGAACCATTCGTCGGCACCATCGAGCAGCGACGGCTCGCTGGCCACCGGCAGGCGGATACCGCCCTGCTCCAGATGCCGCACACCGCGCAGGCACCACCATTCGGCGTGCCAGGCGATATTGCCCAGCGTCCACAGCGGCGGATTGGTGTCGTACTGACGCTGCACGGTCCAACCCTTGCGGGTCACGCCGAAGGCACCCAGCCAGGCCAGCGTGCGGCTGCGCGACTCCACCAATGCCTGTGCCAACCCCTCGCGCGGCAGCCGGCGCGCGTCGGGCCAGGCCGCCGTGCCGCCGGTGAAGTGGAGATCGGGAAGCATGGAAAAGCCGCTCATCGAGGTATCCGTGACAAAGGGTGGGAATCGGTGCCGGCCGGGCCGGCTGCGCGCATTATGACACCGCGCGCCAACGCGTTCCGCCCCCCCGCCCTTTCACCCTGCTGGCGGCGCGGCTTACCGCCAGCCTGCCCAGATCGTGCCGATCGTCAGCCGCGCGCGTGAAATACGGCGAACCAGCCGCGCGGATCGGTCCAGCTGACCGGGTCGGTAAAACCGGCCGCTTCGAGCAGGATCGCGAAGTCATCCGGCCGATACTTGTGCGAGTCCTCGGTATGGATGCGGTCGCCGGCCGCGAACCGCCGTTCGCCGTTTGGCCAGCGCACGGTCACATCGCGCTCGGCCTGCAGGTGCATCTGGATGCGCGATGCCTGCGTATCGAACGTGGCCGCGTGACGCCAGTCGGCCAGCGCGAAGTCGCTGCCCACGATGCGATTCACGTTGCGCAGCACGTTGCGGTTGAACGCGGCGGTCACGCCCAGGGCATCGTCATAGGCTGCCACCAGCGTGTCGGCGTCCTTGTACAGGTCCACGCCGATCAGCACGCCGTCTCCCGGGCCCGCCGCAGCCCGCAGCCGCTGCAGCAGCGCCAGGGCGTCGATCGGCGCGAAGTTGCCGATGCTGGAACCCGGATAGAAGAACAGCCGGCGGCCGCGCTTGACGCTGGAGGGCAGGTCGAGCGGCCCGCACAGGTCGGCCCCCAGCCCCAGCATCGGGATCTGGGGGTTCTGCTGCTGCAGCGCGGCCAGCGTGCCGCGCAGGAATTCCACCGAGATATCGAGCGCCACGTACTGGGCCGGCTGCAGGCTCGGGAACAGGCGCGCCGCTTTCTGGCAGTTGCCAGCGCCCAGGTCGATCAGCACGCAGCCGCTGCCCGCCCGTGCCGCGATGGCGGGCGCGGCCGTGGCGAAGATGGACGCCTCGGTGCGCGTGGGGTAGTACTCGGGCAGGTCGGTGATGGCCTCGAACAGCCGGGAACCCAGCACGTCGTAGAAGAACTTCGGGCTGATGCGCGCCTGCCTGCGGCGCAGCCCTTCCTCGATCTCGGCGCGTAGCGCGCCGTTGTCCTCGCGGTATTGCTGCACGAATTCCGGCTGCGGGACCGCCCCGGGCCGGACATGGCCGTTGCCGACCACGATGCGCGGCTCCGGAGCAATGTCCGGCGTGGCGTGGCCGTTCTGGTGATGGGAGTTGTTGCGGGAGTTGTTGCGGGTCGAATGGGTGTCGGGCGTCTGAAGCGTAGTGGGGGCCGGCATGACGTTTCCTTGTTGTCGATGGGCACTACGGTGAATCCCTCTCAAAGCGTCGGCGCCGGCATCCGATGCTTGCCAGCGGTGGTCAGGGGTGCGCGCCTGTCAGGTCTGGTGCACACCTGCCGAACCGGTCCAGATAGGATAGGTGCATATGCTTATGCGTGCGTGGCACGTTGCATCACTTTACAAACTGAATCGCACGGCATGCATGTCTGAAACTTGATACATGCAAACCCCACCCCGGCAGTGCAACATTTTTTTCGTAGTTCCCTTATAATCGCCTCCAACGTGATTGCCGGAGCTTTCCGGCGGCCACGATCCCTTCCAAAGAGGGAAGTAAAAGGGGAGTAGCTTGGGGGCATCCGATGCCCTTAGCACAATCGTCATTCCGAGACGCATCGCTCGTCTCCGGTTGTGCTGACCCTGGTGCGCATTCCGCGCCAGTCAGTCGAGCAAGACCTTTGCACACCTGGTTTTTACGGTTTGCAAAGGCGCCCCTGATCACTTCCGGCGCTCGCTGTAAATCCCAGGTGCAACAAAAATCCCTTGCTGGCTTGATGGCCTGCAGCTTTTTTCGTACCTGAGGAGCGTACATGGAGTGGTTTACCGATCTGTTCACGATGCAGTTCCTGACAGCCCTGCTGTCGATCGTCGTCATTGACCTGGTCCTGGCTGGCGACAACGCCATCGTGATTGCCCTCGCGGCGCGCAACCTGCCGCCGCACCTGCAGAAGAAAGCCATTGTCTGGGGCACCATCGGTGCCGTGGTGGTCCGGTCGGCCATGACGATTGGCGTGGTCTGGCTGCTCAAGATCCCTGGCCTGCTGCTGGTTGGCGGCCTGGCGCTGGTCTGGATCGCCTACAAGCTGCTGGCCGCCGAGAACGACGGCGACGAGCACGGCGCTGGCGCGGCCACGCTGATGGGCGCCATGAAGACCATCATCATCGCCGACGCGGTGATGGGCGTGGACAACGTGCTGGCCGTGGCCGGCGCCGCCCACGGCAGCTTCCTGCTGGTGGTGCTGGGCCTGCTGATCAGTATCCCGATCGTGGTCTGGGGTTCGAGCCTGGTGCTCAAGCTGATGTCGCGCTATCCGTCGATCATCTACATCGGTGCCGGCGTGCTGGCCTTCACCGCCGTCAAGATGATCCTGGGCGAGCCGATCACCAAGGCCTTCTTCGAGGCACAGCCCGCCATCAAGTGGGCTCTGTACCTGGTGATCATCGGTGGCGTGCTGGGTGCGGGCTACCTGACCCAGAAGCGTCGCGACAGCAACCAGAAGCCGGTGGAAAGCCACTGACCTGGCTGACCGGAATTGCCGGGAAACGCAAACGGCCGCCTTCGGGCGGCTTTTTGCTTTCAGGCTAAAATCCCCGCTTTACGGCCCACGAGCCGACATCACATTTCTACCCCGCGCCGATGAAACAGTACCTCGACTTCATGCGCCATGTTTTCGAGCATGGCACCGAAAAGTCCGATCGCACCGGCACCGGCACGCGCTCGGTGTTCGGCTACCAGATGCGCTTCGACCTGAACGAAGGCTTTCCGGTCGTCACCACCAAGAAGCTGCACCTGAAGTCGATCATCCACGAACTGCTGTGGTTCCTGCAGGGATCGACCAACATCCAGTACCTGAAAGACAACGGCGTCACGATCTGGGACGAATGGGCCGACGCCAACGGCGAGCTGGGCCCGGTCTACGGCTACCAGTGGCGCGCCTGGCCAACGCCGGACGGCCGCCATATCGACCAGATCAGCGAGGTGGTGCAGCAGATCCGAAACAACCCCGATTCGCGCCGTCTGATCGTGTCGGCCTGGAACGTCGGCGAGATCCCGCAAATGAAGCTGCCGCCCTGCCACGCGTTCTTCCAGTTCTACGTGGCCGACGGCAAGCTGAGCTGCCAGTTGTACCAGCGCAGTGCGGACATCTTCCTGGGCGTGCCGTTCAATATCGCCAGCTACGCGTTGCTGACGCACATGATCGCGCAGCAGTGCGACCTTGGCGTGGGCGACTTCGTCTGGACGGGCGGCGACTGCCACATCTACAGCAACCACTTCGAACAGGTGCAGACGCAGTTGTCGCGCGCGCCAATGAAGCTGCCGACGCTGAAGATCAAGCGCCGTCCCGACAGCATCTTCGGCTACCAGTACGACGACTTCGAACTGGTGGGCTACGAATCGCACCCCGCGATCAAGGCGCCGGTGGCCGTATGACGCTGCTGACCCTGATCGTCGCGCGGGCGCGCAATGGCGTGATCGGCCGCGACAACACGCTGCCGTGGCGCCTGCCCGAGGACCTGCAGCATTTCAAGCGCACCACGCTGGGCGCGCCGATCATCATGGGCCGCAAGACCTGGGATTCGATCGGCCGGCCGCTGCCGGGCCGCCGCAATATCGTGGTGAGCCGCAACCCGGACCTGCAACTGGAAGGCGCCGAGGTGGTGGGCTCGCTGGAAGACGCCCAGCGCCTGTGCGTGGGCGTGGAACAGGTGTTCCTGATCGGTGGCGCGCAGCTGTACGCGGAGGCCCTGCCCAGTGCGGATCGCCTGATCGTCACCGAGATCGATGCCGACGTGGAAGGCGACGCCCACTTCCCGGCCATCGACCGGTCGAAGTGGGTGGAGGTCGCGCGCGAAACCCACCATTCGGCGGCCAACGCGTTCGACTATGCGTTCGTCACCTACGAACGACCGCCGTCGGGCGAGGAATGACCCCACCGCCCGACCATGAAAAACGGCGCCCTCGGGCGCCGTTTTTCATGGCCGAATGCCGAATCAGTTGCCGGCAATCGTCATTTGCTCGATCAGGATCGACCCGGTTTCCTTGGTGCCGCGCACCAGCGCGTCGGCGCCGATCCCAACGATCTGCTTGAACATCTCGACCATGTTGCCGGCGATCGTGATTTCCTCCACCGGGTACTGGATCACCCCGTTTTCCACCCAGTAGCCCGACGCGCCGCGCGAGTAGTCGCCCGTCACGTAGTTCACGCCCTGCCCCATCAGTTCGGTCACCAGCAGGCCGGTGCCCATCTTCTTCAGCATGCCGGCGAAGTCGTCGCCCGGTTGCGTGTTCGAGCTGGTCAGCGTCAGGTTGTGCGAGCCGCCCGCGTTGCCGGTGGTCTGCATGCCGAGCTTGCGCGCGGAATAGGTCGAGAGGAAATAGCCCTGTACAACGCCGTCACGCACCACCTGGCGGGCCTGCGTGCGCACCCCTTCCTCGTCGAACGGGGCGCTGCCCATGGCGCCCGGCACGTGCGGCTGCTCATTGATCTGGATATCGGGCGAGAACACGGCCTTGCCCAGCGAGTCGTATAGGAACGTCGACTTGCGGTACAGCGCGCCGCCCGACACCGCCTGCACGAAGGCGCCCAGCAGGCCGGCCGCCAGCGGCGCCTCGAACAGCACCGGGCACTTGCGCGTGGACAGCTTGCGGGCATTCAGACGGGCCAGCGCGCGCTCGGCGGCATAGCGGCCAATGGCCTCGGGCTCGGCCAGCGCCAGCGGCGACCGCTTGGACGAATACCAGTCGTCGCGCTGCATGCCGCCGCCCGACCCGGCGATCGGTGCCGCCGAGATGAAATGGCGCGAATACGGGTAGCCGCCCACGAAGCCGCGCGACGTGGCCAGCACGAACTGCGAATGCTGGGCCGACACGCTGGCGCCATCGCTGTTCTTGATCTTCGGCGACACCGCGAACGACGCCGCCTCGGCACGGCGCGCGATGTCGATGGCACCCTCGGCATCGATGTCCCACGGGTGGAACAGGTCCAGATCCTGCGGGTTGCGTTCGAGCAGCCCTTCCTCGGCCAGGCCTGCGCAATCGTCCTCGGCCGTGAAGCGGGCGATGTTGTACGCCGCCTCGGCCGTCGCGCGCAGCGCCCCCGGCGAGAAATCCGACGTGCTGGCATTGCCGCGGCGCTGGCCGATCATGACCGTCACGCCCACCACCTTGTCGCGGTTCTGCTCGATGGTTTCCACCTGCCCCTTGCGCACCGTCACCGACAGGCCACCGCCTTCGGAGATCTCCGTCGCGGCATCCGTCGCGCCAAGTTCGCGTGCCACGCGCAGCACATCGGCCGCCATGGCCTTGAGCTGATCCTGGGTATAGGTGAAATGCGCGGTCTTTTCGGCAGTCTGGCTCATATGGGCGGGCGTGATCAAAAGTCCAAACGGGAATCATAGCAAGATAAAATGCCGGCCATGACGCGAAATACCCGTAACAACTCCAACGGCCGTTTCCCGGGCGCCTTTGCTCCGGAAGACGACGACGACCTGCCCAAGAGCAAGTCGCAGCGCAAGCGCGACATGACCGAGCTGCAGGACCTGGGCGCCGAACTCGAGGCGCTGGCCAAAGACCGCCTGGCGCGGGTGCCGATGCCAGAGTCGCTGGCGGACGCCATCCATGCTGCGCGCAAGATCACCAGCCACGAAGGCAAGCGCCGCCAGATGCAGTTTGTCGGCAAGGTCATGCGCAGCCTGGACGACGACGAAGTGGCCGCCATCCGCGCCGCGCTGGAAGGCTTCAAGGGCACCAGCAAGGCCGAGACCGCCAAGATGCACCTGATGGAACGCTGGCGCGAACTGTTGCTGGCCGACGACGCCAACCTGACCAGATTCCTGGGCGAACACCCGGGCGTGGACGTGCAGTCGGTCCGCAACATCATCCGCAACGCGCGCAAGGAAAAGGAACTGGGCAAGCCGCCGAAGTACTACCGCGAGCTGTTCCAGGCCATCAAGGCCGCACTGGAGGGTGGCGATGATGGCGATGAAAGTGCCGCAACAGACACCCAAAAGGAACCCGACGCATGAATCCGCCGCTGACCGCCCCCGTTCCCCGTCACCACCCCGACGAGCTGGTGGTCGGCTTCGTTTCCATTTCGGACCGGGCGTCGTCCGGCACGTACCAGGACGAGGGCATCCCGGCCCTGCGCGACTGGTTCGGCAAGGCGCTGACCTCGCCGTGGCAGGCCGTGGAACGGCTGATTCCCGATGAGGCACCGCTGATTTCGCGCACGCTGATCGAACTGGTGGACGTGGCCGGATGCGATCTGGTGCTGACCACCGGCGGCACTGGTCCGGCCCGGCGCGATGTGACGCCCGAGGCCACGCTGGCCGTGGGTACCAAGGAAATGCCGGGATTTGGCGAGCAGATGCGACAAGTGAGTCTGCACTTCGTGCCGACGGCCATCCTGTCGCGCCAGGTGGCGGTGATCCGCGAAACGCCGAGCCGGGCGGCGCTGATCGTGAACCTGCCCGGCCAGCCCAAGGCCATTCGCGAGACGCTGGAAGGCCTGCGCGACGTGGAAGGCCGCGTGATCGTGCAAGGCGTGTTCGCGGCGATGCCCTATTGCATCGACCTGATCGGTGGCCCGTATGTGGAAACCAACGAAGCCATCGTGAAGGCGTTCCGGCCGAAGAGCGCGCTGCGCGCGAAGCCGAACCCGACGGTCTGACCGGCCGATGCCGATGACGCCCTGCCCCACCCGGCGCAGGGCGTTTTCTATTTCAGCCCCAGATACAGCCCGATCGGCACGAACACCACGGCGGCGATATTGCCGAGCAGCACGATGGACGCCACCTGGTCCGGTTCCTGCCGGAAGTGGTCGGCCACCAGGAAATTCAGCACTGCCGGCGGCAGCGACGCGAAGACGAACAGCAGCCCGCGCTGCAGATCGGTCATCGGCACCCACCATGCCAGCAGCAGCGCCACGGCGATACCGGCCAGCGGGCAGACCACGGCGCCCAGCACGCCCATGCCCCAGTTGCGCAGGCTCACATCCTTCATCCGCACACCCAGTGCGAACAGCATCAGCGGCACCGTGGCATCCCCGAGCAGCTTGATCGATTCGTAGACCGGCCCGGGCAGCGCAAATACCGGCTTGGCAAGCGATAGCGCCACGCCGGCCACGGTGGCCAGCACCATCGGATTGCGCGCGATCTGCGCCATCGACGCATGCCGGTTCACGATTTTCATGCCGATCGTGAAATGCATCAGGTTCGATGCCGCGAACAGCGCCACGGCCGGCGCCAGGCCCACCTGCCCGAAGGCGAAGACCGACAGCGGCAGCCCCATGTTGCCGCAGTTGTTGAACATCATCGGGGGCACGAACGTGCGCGGATTGGCGCCGCTCATACGGGCCACCACCCAGGCCAGGACGCCCGACCCGATGACCACGGCCACGGCGCAGGCCAGCAGCACCAGGTGATCGGCCAGCACGAAATCCTTGCTGATGAATGCCGATACCACCAGCAACGGCGCGATCACTTCGAGCATCGCCTTGTTGATGCCCGCCATGTCCGGATGGGCACGCCGCCCATATATCCAACCGATCAGGATGATCAGGATGACCGGCGTGATGATCGAGACGATGCGCGTGAACATGGCAGGGGCGAGGCTGGACGGACTCTGGCGGCGTGGCCGGTCCGTCGTGGAGCCCGCCCGCCGGGTTCTTGTTCTTGAGAGGGTGTTACGCGGCGGGGCCGGCGGGAGCGGCAGATGTTGCCGGTGCCGGCAACGTGGCGGCCGCTTCGGCCGGCGTCTTGATGAAGTGCTGGCGGTAGTAGCGCAGTTCTTCCACCGATTCCAGGATGTCGGCCAGCGCCGTGTGCAGCTGACGCTTCTGAAAACCCTTGTGGATGGCGGGCTCCCAGCGTTTGCACAGTTCCTTGAGCGTCGAGACGTCGAGATTGCGATAGTGGAAGAACGCTTCAAGCTTGGGCATGTAGCGCGCCATGAAGCGGCGGTCCTGGCAGATCGAATTGCCGCACATCGGCGACTTGCTGGCCGGCACCCAGCGTTTCAGGAAGGCCAGCAGCTCGGCCTCGGCCTGGGCTTCGGTCAGCGTCGATGCCTTGACCTTGTCGATCAGGCCCGAGCGGCCATGCGTGCCCTTGTTCCAGTTGTCCATGCCATCGAGCACGGCATCCGACTGGTGAATCACCAGCACCGGCCCTTCGGCCAGGATGTTCAGTTCGGAATCGGTCACCACCACCGCCACCTCGATGATGCGGTCGGTATCCGGCTGCAAGCCGGTCATTTCCATGTCCAGCCAGACAAGGTTGTTTTCACTTTTGACGGAGGATGCGGCGGGGCTTGTCATCTGGCGGTACGGCTCGATATGGGCTTGGAAAAGGAATTGCCCCGGATCGGCGGGTGGCCGGGGGCGAACAATTTATAATTCTCGCATATCTGCCCCGGATGGCATGCCGCGCACTTCGGCTTTCCCGTTGCTGCGCCGCGCCATCGTCTACAAGGCTTGCCGATGTTCACGCTGATCTTTCTTGCCGCCCTGGTCATCATGGTGCTGACCAAACTCTGGCTCGCCTCGCGCCAGATCCGCCATGTGGCGCGCCATCGCGGCGCCGTGCCCGCGCGGTTTGCCGACACCATCGCCCTGTCCGCCCACCAGAAGGCGGCGGACTACACGATTGCCCGCACCCGACTGTCGATGCTCGAAGTGCTGACCGGCGCCGCCGTGCTGATCGGCTTCACGATGCTGGGCGGCCTGCACGCGCTGAACCAGTTCTGGCTCCATACCTTCCCGGACAACGCCTACTTCTACGGCGTGGCGCTGATCGCCAGCGTGGCCGTCATCGGCGGGCTGTTCGACCTGCCTTTCTCGCTATACGGCCAATTCGTGATCGAGCAGCGATTCGGCTTCAACAAGATGACATTCGGACTGTGGCTGGCCGATCTGGCCAAGATGGCCGCAGTGGCCACCGTGCTGGGCCTGCCGCTGCTGCTGGCCGTGCTGTGGCTGATGGATCGCGCCGGCCCCTACTGGTGGCTTTACACCTGGCTGCTCTGGGTGGGCTTCAGCCTGTTGCTGCAGGTTATCGTGCCCACGTATATCGCCCCGCTGTTCAACAAGTTCGAACCACTGGCCGACGAAGGCCTGCGCGAGCGCATCGAGGCGCTGCTGCGCAAGTGCGGATTCGCCAGCAAGGGCCTGTTCGTGATGGACGGCAGCCGGCGCAGCGCGCATGGCAACGCCTATTTCACCGGCTTCGGCGCGGCCAAGCGCATCGTATTCTTCGACACGCTGCTGGAGCGCCTGGACGGCGAGGAGGTGGAGGCGGTGCTGGCCCACGAGCTGGGCCACTTCAAGCGCCGCCACGTGGCCAAGATGATCGCGGTCACGTTTGCGCTGTCGCTGGTATTCCTGGCGATCCTGGGCTGGCTGGCCACCCGCGAGTGGTTCTTCACGGGCCTGGGTGTGCTGCCGAACTTCGGCACCAGCAACAATGCGCTGGCGCTGGTGCTGTTCTTCCTGGCGCTGCCGGTGTTCACGTTCATCCTCGGGCCGCTGGCCAGCCAGTCGTCGCGCCGGCATGAATTCGAGGCCGACGAGTTCGCCGCGCACCAGACCAATGCCGGGCACCTGGTGTCCGCACTGGTGAAGCTGTACAAGGACAACGCGTCAACGCTGACGCCGGACCCGATCTATAGCGCGTTCTACTACTCGCATCCGCCCGCGGCCCAGCGGATCGACCGCCTGCTGTCGCACGCATGACCCGCAGCGCACGCCATCACAACGCCGGCAAGGGCTCCGGCAAGGGCAATGGGGCCGATACGGAATCCGCACTGATCGTCGCCGCGCATGGCCGCCACTACGTGGTGGAACGCACCGATGGTTCCCACCTGCATGCCTTCCCGCGCGGCAAGAAAAGCGACGCGGCGGTGGGCGACCACGTGCGCATCGAACTGGCCGCGGTGGACCAGGGAGTGATCACCGGCATCGATCCGCGCAAGAACCTGCTGTACCGGTCAGACCAGTTCAAGTCGAAGCTGCTGGCGGCCAATATCGACCAGGTCATCATCGTGCTGGCCACCGAGCCGAGCTTCTCGGAGGATTTGCTGGGCCGCGCGCTGGTGTCGGCCGAGGCGCTGGAGATCCGCCCGCTGGTGATCCTGAACAAGACCGACCTGACCGGGCGGCTCGACGACGCGCGCCGCCGCCTGAAGCTGTACCAGGATCTGGGCTACGACACGCTGGAGCTGTCCGTCCACGGCCGCCCCGACGAGGCCCTGGCCGCGCTGCAGCCGCGCACGGCGGGGGTGTCCAGCATCCTGATCGGGCAGTCGGGCATGGGCAAGTCGTCGCTGCTGAACCTGCTGATTCCAGGCGTGGAAGCCCAGACGCGCGAAATTTCGTCGAAGCTCGACTCCGGCAAGCACACCACCACGTTCACGCGGCTCTATCACCTGCCGGCCGAATGGGCCGTGGTCGATGGCCAGCCCGGCTATCTGATCGATTCCCCAGGCTTCCAGGAATTCGGCCTGCACCACCTGAGCGAAGGCATGCTGGAGCGCGCCTTCCCGGAATTCCGGCCGCGGCTGACCGAGTGCCGGTTCTACAACTGCCACCACATCAACGAGCCGGGCTGCGGCGTGCTGGGCGCCATCGATAACGGCACGATCTCGCCGCGCCGCCACCAGCTCTATACGCAGCTGCTGCACGAATCGCGTCAGCAGAAGCCGTGGTAAGCCCCGGCTGGCAATTGGCGTCGGCCGTGGTAAGGTAAAAGCACCTGCCTGCCACGGCTTCATCATGAAACTGCTGCTGAGGACGCCTTCGCTGGTCCATGCCGCGCATTGCCAGAACGTGCTGGATGCAGCCGGCATCCGCGCGGAAGTCCGCAACACCTGGCTTGCCGGCGCGGCGGGCGATATCCCGCTCAATGAAAGCGCCCCGCAGGTCTGGATTCTTGACGACGCGGCCGAAGCCGATGCCTGGGCCGCGCTCAATGCGGCGGCCAATCCCGCGCCGGGGCCGCGCTGGCAATGCCACCGCTGCGGCGAATGGCACGAGGCGCAATTCGCCGCATGCTGGCACTGCGGCGCGCACCGGGAATAAAAAAAAGCGCCACGACCGTGGCGCTTATTCCTAGTCCTTCGGGGGTCAGCCCACCCAGAGGGCCAGCGAGATCATCGCCAGCAGCAACATCCAGAGGATCACGGCACGCCAGACCAGGCCCACCGCCGACTGCAGCGTACGGACGCCGGGGTCCGCGCCAAACTCGGGCGGCACCGGCTCGGCTTCGCTCATGCCCGGCGCGTAGTCCACGCCAGCCAGGCTCGTGCGCAGCATGACGCTCGAATCCTCTTCGGCCAGCGGCTGGCCCAGCCGCACGCCGAGCGCCCCGCCGCCACTGGCCAGCAGGATGCCGTTGACCGCATCGTTCCACTTGCGCGCGTGGTTGCGCCACGCGTAGACCGCGTCCTCGAAATTGCCGACGATGGCAAACCCGATTGCCGTCAGCCGCGACGGCACCCAGTCCAGCACGTAGAACGCGCGCGCGGCGAAACGCCCCAGGGCCGGGCTGCGTTCGTTCGATGGCGTGTTCCACTGGCGATTCAGGAATTCGGCCGTGCGATACAGCACCACGCCGCCGGGGCCGATCGGCACCAGGAACCAGAAGAACACCCCGAACACATGGCGATGCACGGCCACGATGGCCGCTTCCAGCGTGTGGCGGACAATCTCGCTGACGGGCATTTCCACCGTGTCGAGCCCGGTCCATTCATGCAGCAGCGTGCGGGCGGTATGCAGGTCGTCCCGGTTCAGCGCCTCGTGAATGTCGGTGAAGTAATGGCTGAACTGGCGGAAGCCCAGCGTCAGGTAGAGCAGCAGGACATTCCAGACCAGGGTCAGGGCCACGCTGATCGACGCCAGCAGGTAGTGGACAAACACCACGGCCAGCGTGAGCGGCAGCACAACGGTGAGCCACGCCAGCGCGGCGTCGCGCGGGCGACCGGTGTCGAAGGCGTGCTCGGCGCGGTCACCCAGCACACGCACGATGTCGTAGATGGGATTGTTCCGGCCGAGCGCCCGGAATTGTTCGGCAATCAGCGCCAGGAGAATGGATACGAAGGTCATCGCGTGACGATTAATCGGCGCACGGCGTGTGCCGCGGCGGTCGCATGCCGGATAGGCCAGACGATAGCATAGCGGCAAGTGTTCCAAGTACCTGTAAGCACTGGTTACGGGTAAACAACTGACGCCCGCGCAACGGGCGGCCGCAACGCAAACGCCCGCCAGGGCGGCGGGCGTTTGCAGTTCCCCTCACCGGTTACGCCGGCAGGTCGAACACCAGCACTTCGGCGTCGGCGCCCTTTTCCAGGCTCACGGCATCCTCGCCGGCAAGCTTGGCGGCGTCGCCCGTTTCCAGCGGCTGGCCATTGACCGTCACCCGGCCGCGCGCCACATGCACATAGGCCTGGCGCCCGGGCTGCAGCGCCAGCGTGGCAGCCTCGTCACCGTCGATCAGGCCGGCAAACAGGCGCACGTCCTGATGGATCACCACTGAGCCGTCGGCCCCGTCCGGACTGCCGACCAGGCGCAGGCGACCCCGCTTTTCGGTGGCGTCGAAGGTCTTTTCCTCGTAGCCCGGCTCGATGCCCTGCTGGTTCGGCATGATCCAGATCTGCAGGAAGTGCGTCGTGGCGTCTGCCGCATGGTTGTACTCGGAGTGGCGTACGCCGGTGCCCGCGCTCATGCGCTGCACGTCGCCCGGACGGATGACACTGCCGTTGCCCATGCTGTCCTTGTGGGCAAGTTCCCCTTCCAGCACATAGCTGATGATTTCCATGTCGCGATGGCCATGGGTGCCAAACCCCATGCCGGGCGCCACACGGTCCTCGTTGATCACACGGAGCGGGCCAAACTGGATATGGCGCGGGTCGTAATAGTCGGCAAACGAGAACGTATGGTACGACTTGAGCCAGCCATGGTCTGCATAACCGCGATCTTCAGACTTACGGATTTCAATCATTTTGATGGCCCTCCTTGTGGCCTGGAATCGAACCCTTCAGCTCCTGGCTGCGGGCCCGGCGGCGTTTCGATGCTAGGCAGTTTAGGGGAGCGGGAGTATATTGGCGGGCACCGCGTTAGAAGCACTTGTTCAGAAATTCTGAATATGCCCCTGTCACTCGAATCCCTTGAAGTCCTTGACGCCATCGAGCGCAAAGGCAGTTTTGCGGCCGCCGCCCACGAAATGGGCAAGGTGCCCTCCGCGCTGACTTATGTGGTGCGCAAGCTCGAGGAAGACCTCGACGTACTGCTGTTCGATCGCCGACGGCACCGTGCCGAACTGACGCCGGCGGGTCGCGCGCTGCTGGACGAAGGCCGCCACCTGCTGCATGCGGCCGACGACCTGGCACGGCGCGTCAAGCGCCTGGCCACCGGCTGGGAGGCCAGCCTGAATATCGCCGTGGACGATCTGGTCAATTTCCGGGCCCTGCTGCCCGTCATCCAGGACTTCTACGCCGAGAACACGGCCACCCGACTGCGCTTTGCCAAGGAAGTGCTGGGCGGCACCTGGGATGCGCTGGTCAGCAACCGGGCCGACCTGATCATCGGCGGCGCGTACGAGATTCCGAGCACCCAGGGCTTCCAGGTGCGGCCGCTGGGCACGATTCCGTTTGTCTTCGCCGTGGCCGCGCATCATCCACTGGCCACCGAGGAAGGCCCGCTCACGACGATCCAGATTGCCAAGCACCGCATCGTGGCCGTGGGCGATACGTCGCGCAACCTGCCCGCGCGCACCCATGGCGTGCTGGCCGGCCAGGACGTGCTGGTGGTGCCCACCATGCGCGACAAGCTCGAAGCGCAGATCCGCGGCCTGGGCTGCGGCTGGCTGCCCGCGCCGATGGCACAGCCCCATATCGAAAGCGGCGTGCTGCAGGTGCGCGAAACCGTGGAAGTGCGCGCGCCCGGCAACTTCAAGGTGGCATGGCGCACCAATACCCGCGGCAAGGCGCTGCAATGGTGGTCCAGCAAGCTCGACGATCCCCGCCTGGCGCAGGCGTTGATGCAGCAGGCGCCGCAGCAACCGGAGTCGTTCGAGTAAGTCCGCCGCACCATGCCGCAACGTTACCGGGGGCGCTTCGCCCCCTCCCCCACCGGCCCGCTGCATCTCGGTTCGCTGGTGACCGCGCTGGCCAGCTGGCTCGACGCGCGCGCCCATGGCGGCGACTGGCTCGTGCGGATCGAGGACATCGACTACCCGCGCTGCGTAAAGGATGCCGACACTGGCATCCTGCGCACACTCGACGCGCTGGGTCTGCGGCCCGACGAGCCGCCGGTCTGGCAAAGCCGCCGCGAGTCGCGCTATGCCGACGCACTGCGGCAACTGGACGCCGCCGGCAGCCTGTATCCATGCGGCTGCTCGCGCAAGGAAATCGCCGATTCGCTCATCCACGTGCGCGAGCGGCACCAGACGCTCGGTTATCCGGGCACCTGCCGCAATGGCCTGCATGGCAAGCTGCCGCGCGCATGGCGCGTGCGCGTGCCAGACGGCCCTGCGGCCACGATCTGCTTTGACGATCGCTGGCAGCGGCGCCAGTGCCAGAATCTGGAAACCGAGCTTGGCGATTTCGTGCTGCGCCGGGCCGACGGGCTCTGGGCGTATCAGCTGGCCGTCGTGGTCGACGATGCCGAACAGGGCATTACCCACATCGTGCGCGGCGCCGACCTGCTCGACTCCACGCCGCGCCAGATCCATCTGCAGCACCTGCTGGGCCTGCCCACGCCGTCGTACCTGCACGTGCCCGTGGTGGTCAACGCGATGGGCGAAAAACTGAGCAAGCAAAGCGGCGCGCAGGCGCTGGACACGGCCGCGCCGCTGGATGCGCTGCGGCAAGCCGGCGCGCACCTGGGCATCGTGAACGGAGAAGCATCGGTCACGGCCTGGCTGGCGGCGGCCTCGGAGCAGTGGGCGGAACAGTGGCTGGATCGGTGAGGCAGCGAGCCGCCCATCGAACCCGACCCGATCGTCGTCGCCCGAAATGAAAATGGCCCGCGTTGTGCGGGCCATTTTGCTTGTGAGGCCTTGGCGATCTTACGACTTGCGGGGCGCACCGCCCAGCAACGCCGCCACCGGGCGCTTGGGCGCCTGACGGCCACGCGTGAGCGCGGCGGCCAGCTGATCCTCGGCCTTCGGCGCCGGCGTGTAGTTGCCCGACGGCTCGTACGGACGCGAGAAGAACGGATCGTCCGACGGACGGAACGCCGGCCGGCCATTGGGTTCGGTACGACGGCGGCGCGGGGCCGATTCGTCGCGCTCGCCGCTGCCACCGGCCGCACCGGCTGCGCCCCCCGTGGCACCGGCACCGCCGTTGTCGCGCGCACGGCGCACGTCCGAGCGTTGGCGGCGGCGGTCCGATTCTTCCTGGCGTGCACGCTCCCCGGTCGGGTCGAAGCCTTCGAGCGTGCCGCGCGGCACGCTGCGCTTGATCAGCTTCTCGATATCTGCCAGCAGCCGGTCATCATTGCCCGGCACGTGGATCGACAGCGCATCGCCGCTGGCGCCGGCACGACCCGTGCGGCCGATCCGGTGGACGTAATCCTCGGCGCTGAACGGCAGGTCGAAGTTGATCACGCACGGCATGGCCGGGATGTCCAGGCCGCGCGCGGCCACATCGGTGGCCACCAGCGCATCGATCGTGCCGCTCTTGAAGCCGTCGAGCGTCTGCATGCGCTCGGTCTGCGTCTTGTCGCCATGGATGGCGGCGGCGTTGATGCCTTCGCGTTCCAAATGGCGTGCCAGCCGCGAGCAGCCAATCTTGCTGTTCACGAACACGATGCACTGCTTCGACTGCTGCTCGTTGGCACGCTGCTTGAGCAGGTGCACCACGGCGGCCTGCTTGTGGCCGTCCGGCACGGAATAAACCACCTGGCGCACGTTCTCGTTGGTCGAGTTGCTGCGCGCCACTTCGATCGTCACCGGTTGCTTCAGGTAGCTCGACGCCAGCTTCTTGATCTCGGGCGAGAACGTGGCCGAGAACAGCAGCGTCTGGCGTTGCGCCGGCAGCAGGTTGATGATGCGCTGCAGATCGGGCAGGAAGCCCATGTCGAGCATGCGGTCGGCCTCGTCCAGCACCAGCATCTGCACCTGCGACAGGTTCACCGATTTCTGCTGCACGTGGTCGAGCAGGCGGCCCGGCGTGGCCACGAGGATTTCCACGCCACGGCGCAGCGCGTCGGTCTGCGGATTCATGTCCACGCCACCGAACACCACGGTGCTGCGCAGGTCGGTGTGCTGCGCGTAGCGCGCCACGTTGTCGTAGACCTGGTCGGCCAGTTCGCGCGTGGGCGTCAGCATCAGCGCACGCACCGGGTGGCGCGCCGGCGACGCGCTGGCGTTGGCCATCGGCAGCAGGCGCTGGATGATCGGCAGGGCAAAGCCGGCGGTCTTGCCGGTGCCGGTCTGTGCGGCGCCCATGACGTCCTTGCCCAGCAGCACCACCGGAATGGCCTGTGCCTGGATCGGCGTGGGCTTGGTGTAGCCCTGGTCGGACAAGGCACGCAGGATGCGTGCGTCCAGCCCGAAGCTTTCGAACGTCTGCTCTGCGGCTGGGGTCTGGTCTGGGGTGTTGGTCATCGTCATCAATGAGGTGTCGGTGCAGGGCGCGGAGCCGAGGCAACGGACACGCGTCTGGTACGGTTCAACGGGCGGCGCGCGGCGGAAAACGCGCGAAAAGATGAATTGCCCGGAAAATCAAAGACTTGGATTCTACCACCAGAGTCCGGGGGCGCACACAGGGGCTGAAGGGCAGTATCGGTGTCTGACATGTCAATGAAATGTCAACAACGCGTCACAAAAGCTGGCGAGGATATCGCCCGGCCATGTCCATACATGGACACCCAAAGCCTTCCGCCATGACGACCCGCCTGCCCTCCTTGCCCGCCACACCCCCATCCGACGCCACCCGCCGCAGTTTCCTACGTATCTCCAGTCACTTTTTAGGCCTGGGCGCCGGCCTGACCATCGACACGGCGGGCAAGGGCTGGGGTATCCACCCGGAATTGGAACCCATCGCCCACGGCGACGGCTGGCACTGGGCCGAAAGCAGGAAACTGCGCGCCGTCTGACCCGCATCAAGCAAGCCGGGCTGGAAAACGGCTTCAGACAGCCGTCAGTCGCTCTTGATGTTGTTGTCCTTGATGACCTTGCCCCACTTGGCATAGTCGTTCTGCATGCGCGCGGCAAGCTGGTCGGACGGCAGGTACGAAGCCACGGTGCCGGCGCCCAGCATCTTCTGCTGCACGGTCGGATCGGCCAGCGCGCCCTTGAGCGCGTCGGACAGTTTGGCCACCACGTCCCTGGGCGTGCCGGCCGGCACCAGCAGGCCACCCCACGACGACGCGTCGAAACCCGGGAAACCCTGCTCGGCCACGGTCTTCACCTCCGGCGCAAACGTGACGCGCTTGCTCGATCCCACCGCGATCGGGCGCAGTTTGCCGGCCTTGATATGCGGCAGCGCCGCGATCATGTCCGAGAACATCATCGGCACCTGGCCGGCCAGCAGGTCCGAAATCGCCGGCGCACTCCCCTTGTACGGCACATGCTGCACGTCGAAGTGGCCCAGGTTCTTCAGCAGTTCGGTCGACAGATGGCCAAAGCTGCCGTTGCCGGCGCTGGTGTAGTTCATCTTGCCGGGGGCAGCCTTGGCCTTGGCGATGTACGACTGCAGGTCGGTCACATCGGGCAGCGACTGCGGGTTCACGACCATCACGATCGGCAGTTCGTAGGCGTTACCAACCGGCGTGAAGTCCTTGAAGATGTCGTAGCTCTTGCGCGGCAGCAGGTGCGGCGCCAGCAGCGTGGGCGTGGCCAGCATTACCAGCGTGTAGCCATCGGGAGCCGCCTTGGCCACGGTTTCGGTGCCGATGGTGCCCGAGGCACCGGGACGGTTGTCGATGACGATGGTCTGCTTCAGCGTCTCGCCCATCTTCTGGCCAATGATGCGCGCGGCCGTGTCGGTCGGGCCGCCCGCCGGGAACGGCACCACCAGGCGAATCGGCTTGTCCGGGTAGTGCTGCTGCGCCAGCGCGGACGCCGATGCAAACGGCAGCAGGGCTGCCAGGGCCAGCGCGGACAGCGCCAGACGACGGGATTGACGACGGTGTTGCACAGTGCTTCCTCCAATATCGGCCCGGTACAGCGGGCCTCTTTCTCGTAATCGTTCTAGTCGTTTCTTGAAACGTGCTCAGAGCCGCATGGGCCCCGGCTGGAACAGCCGCGCGTCCATCGTGCGCAGGTCGTCGGCCACCGCCACCGGCGTGGCGCACTGGTCGAGCACATCGCGCTGCAGATCCACCCCCGGGGCGATTTCCACCAGCGTCAGGCGCGCATCGCCGTTGGCATCGGCGCGCATCTCGAACACGGCGCGCTCGGTCACGTACAGCACGGGAATGCCCAGCGACGCCACGTACGGGCCATTGAAGCTCAGGTGCGAGACCTCGGGCACGATCTTCCTGACGCGCCCTTCCTTGACGATCCGCAGCGCGCCGTCCTCGGCGCGGATCTCCAGCCCGCCGGCCGTCAGCGTGCCCATGAAGACCACCGCGCGGGCGCTCTGGGTGATGTTGATGAAGCCGCCCACGCCGGCGATCAGCGCGCCCTCCCCTTCGCCGAACTTGCTCACGTTCACGTTGCCGTGGCCGTCGAGTTCGGCAAGGCCCAGGATGGCCAGGTCGATGCCGCCGCCCTCGTAGAAATCGAATTGCGCCGGCTGGTCGACCACGGCCTCGGGATAGGCCGACGCGCCAAAGCTCAGGCCATCGGCCGGCGTGCCGCCGATGGGGCCGGCCTCGACGGTCAGCGTGAAGCCGTCGAGCCCGGCCTGGTGTGCCAGCGCGCCCACGGCGGCCGGCATGCCCACGCCCAGGTTCACCACGCGCGGCCGGCGCGCGGCCAGTTCCATCACGGCGCGGCGTTGCACGATGGTGCGGGCGTCCAGCGCGGCCGATGCGGCCGGCAGCGTTTGCGCTTCCTTCGCCTTCTCGGCGGCATCGGCACGCTCGCCGCGCCACGGCCGCACGTAGGCCTCGTTGTACGTCTCGGCAAACGTCATCTGGTGATGCGCGGGCTGCTCGCTGACCACCACGTAATCCACCAGGATGCCGGGCACGTGAATGGCCTGCAGCGTCTCGTGATGATCGACGATCGACTCGACCTGCGCGATCACGATGCCGCCCGAGTTGTGGGCCGCCTGCGCCATGGCCAGCAGTTCGTGGTGGAATGCCTCCCGATGGGTGCTCAGGTTGCCGCGCGGGTCCGATGCCGTGCAGCGGATCAGCGCGCAATCGATACGGAAGCTTGGATAGAACAGGTATTCGTCGCCCCGGAAGTCCACCGCCTCGACCCAGTTCGCGGTGCCCGCCGCAATGGCGTCGCGGGCCCGCTGGTTGACCGCGCCACCGTGGTAGCGCGGGTCCTGCGCCGTACGGGGGTCCACGAACGTGTGCAGGCCGATCTTTGTCAGCACACCGGGCTTGCCCCCGGCGATGGCGCGATACAGGTGCGTGAGCACGCCCTGCGGCAGGTTGAAGCCTTCGCAATCCTCGTTCATGGCCAGCGTGGCCAGGCGCGTGGCCGAACGCCAGTGCCCGCCGACGATGGCGCGCGTCATGCCGGCATTGCCGAAGTGATTCACCCCGCGTGCGCCCCGGTCGCCCTGCCCTGCGGAATAGACCAGTGTCAGGTCACGCGGCAGCCCATCGCGCAGAAAGCGTTGCTCCAGCGCCTCGGTCACGCCCTCGGCATGGCCGGCGCCGACAAACCCCGCACTGGCCACGGTCCAGCCGGTCTGGACGAGTTCTGCCGCCTGCGCGGTGGTGATCACCTTCATTGCCGTCTCCTGAGTCTTGTTCTGTCGTGGTTTCTACCGACCCACCTTTTGCGAACAAATGTTCGCGAAACACCTATCATACGGATCGGACGGCCGGACGCAAGTCGGGGCTGACCCGCAGAAACCCCTTATTTCGATCCCTTCGATCCCTTCGATCCCTTCGATCCCTTCGATCCCTTCGATCCCTTCGACCCGTTCCATCCCGACATGCCGCGCAGCAACGCCCAGACCACCGAAGACGCCATCGACACCCCCAGGAAGGAAGAACTGCTCGACTCCCTGACCAAGGGCCTGGCATTGCTGCGCCTGTTCGCCAGCGGCAGCGAGCGCCTGACCATGCAGGATGTGGCGGATCAACTGGACGTGACGCGAGCCGCCGCCCGCCGCCTGCTGCTCACGCTGGCGCACAACGGCTACGTGGCACAGCAGGGCCGCCAGTTCGTGCTGACGCCCCGGGTCATGGACCTTGGCTATGCCTACTTTGCGTCGATGAACCTGCCGCAGCTTGCGCGTCCCTATCTGCAGGCGCTGTGCGCCGAAGCCGGCGAAAGCTGTTCGGTCGGCATGCTGGACCACGAGTCGGTGGTGCTGGTGGCGCGCGAGGAGCCCAGCCAGTTGCTGCGCGTGGACATGGCGATTGGCCGCCGCATGCCGGCCTACGCGCACTCGCTGGGGCGCGTGCTGCTGGCCGGGCTCGACGACGAAACCCTGGCCGCCTATCTGGACCGCGCCGAACTGCGCAAGCTGACACCGTTCACGATCAGTTCCCGCCCGGCGCTGGCGCGCAAGCTGGCGGAAGTGCGCGCCAATGGCTATTGCGCGCTGGTCAGCGAACTGGTCGATGGATTTGCCGGGATCTCTGTGCCGCTGACCGACCAGGCCGGCAAGGTGGTGGCCGGCCTGGGCCTGAGCATGGTGCTGGGCAGCCGCGACCAGGCCTATCTGGAACAGCACTACCTGCCGCCGCTGCGCCACGCTGCCGCGCAGATCGAGGCCATCCTGAAGGCGCGATAACTGCCAGTCGGCCCCAAAAGGAAAAAGCCCCGCAGGCCGGGGAGGTCGCGGGGCAGAAGTGGTAGCGGGGCAAGGATCCTGTCGCCCCGCCGCGTATCGTGATGCAAGGCGACTAGCGCCACATCACCCGTTTGTGGGGGATTTGGTGGGGTATCGCACAATCGGCGTACGAATCCGCGCGCTTGATCGGTCAATGCATCACATTTGGCGTTCAGGCGTGCGGCAATGCCCGGAAAGCCGGAAACGTCTCGACCGCCGTCGCGAACGCCGTCAGCGCCGGATGCGCCACCGGGTCCACCCTGCCCGGCAGCATGGCCTGCGTGAACGTCCACACCACCGCCGCGGTGAGGCCGGCCTGATCGAGCTCCTCCTCGGCCACCGGAAGCGGCACCGATTTCATCTCGTCTTCGAGCAGCGCGAACGCGCTGGCGCACTGGCCATCCACGCGTTCCACCCACGGCTGGTGCACTTTTTCGGTGGGCCGCAGGTTGTGCTCGTACACGCGCTGCACCGCCTTCTCGCACGCCGCCAGCGACAGGCCAACGATGCGCAGCGCGCGCTGGCGCGCCACCAGCTCTGCCGGCATCAGGCTGCGGCCGGCCAGCGCCTCGGCGTAGTCGATGATCAGCGTCGAATCCATCAGCACCACGCCGTTGTCGCACACCAGGCTGGGGGCCTTGACCACCGGATTGATCGCGCGAAACTGGTCGAAGGTGCGAAACACTGACACCTGCTCCAGCGCATAGGGCAACCCCAGCAGCCGCAGCGTAATCGCGGCGCGGCGCACGTAGGGGGAATCGAGCATGCCGATCAGTCTCATGGGGGCTCCAGTTTCCATACGGACAAGAAAAGCGGGAGCCATACGATAGCGCAACCCGTGCTGCGCTGGCGGTAGTGTGACCGAATGACCATTTCAATCATTTTTCTGATCGAACTGGTCAAAATCAATCCTTTGGCCTACACTTCGCCCCACGTTTGATCGAATCGATCAAACGCCTGCGCAAAACACACAGTTGCCGCACCCACGCGGCAGGAGACGACGATGCAGATTCATATCAAGCGCGCCATCGAGCGCGTGCCGGGCGGCATGATGATCGTGCCGTTGCTGATCGGTTCGCTGGTTGCAACGTTTGCCCCCGAGGGTCCGAAGTTCTTCGGGTCGTTCACGAACGCCCTGTTCACCGGCGCGCTACCCATCCTGGCCGTGTTCTACGTCTGCATGGGCGCCAGCATCAGCGTCAAGGCCACGCCCTACATCGTGAAGAAGGGCGGCGTGCTGTTTGCCACCAAGGTGGGCACGGCCATGCTGCTGGGCGTGATCCTCGGCCATTTCCTGGGCGAGGCGCCGATCAGCGCCGGCATGTTCGCCGGCATGTCCACGCTGGCCGTGGTGGCGGCGATGAATGACACCAACGGCGGCCTGTACATGGCCCTGATGGGCCAGTACGGCAAGCCTGAGGACGTGGGCGCCTACTCGATCATGTCGCTGGAATCGGGCCCGTTCCTGACCATGGTCACGCTGGGCGTGGCGGGCCTGTCGGCCTTTCCGTGGCCGACGCTGGTCGGCAGCATCCTGCCGCTGATGCTGGGCATGATCCTGGGCAACCTGGACCGCGAGATGCGCGAATTCCTGAGCAAGGCCGTGCCGGTGATGATTCCGTTCTTCGCGCTGGCGCTGGGCGCTGGCCTTGACCTGCACAAGGTATGGCAGGCTGGCATGCTGGGCCTGGGCCTGGGTGTCGCCGTGGTCGTGGTGACGGGCTTCGCGCTCTATATCGCCGACCGCCTGAGCGGCGGCACCGGCGTGGCGGGCGTTGCGGCGGCCAGCACCGCTGGCAACGCGGCAGCCGTCCCAACCCTCGTGGCGGCCGCCAACCCGGCCTACACCGAGGCCGCCAGGCACGCCACGATCCTGGTGGCCGCCTGCGTGGTGGTGACTGCGGTGCTGACCCCGCTGCTGACCGCCTTCGTGGCGCGTCGCGTGGCACGGCGCACGAACGCCACCATGGCCAGGACCGCCGCATGAGCTGGCTCATCATCGCCGACGACCTGTCCGGCGCGGCAGACTGCGCCATCGGCTTTGCCGCGCACGGCGCGCGCACGGTGGTGACGCTGGATGCAGCGGCCGCCGTGGAAGTCGGCGGTGCCGATGTAGTCGCCGCCGACGTCGATAGCCGCCGCCTGGCGCCAACCGAGGCCGCCGCGCGCAATCTCGAAGCCTGGCGCTGCGGCACTGCCGCACACCGCCGGCTCTACAAGAAGATCGATTCGACCCTGCGCGGCAACTGGGCTGCCGAGACGGCCGCGCTGCAGCCGGTGGCCGGCCTGGCCGTCGTCGCCCCGGCCTTTCCGGCCATGGGCCGCACCACGCGCGACGGCCGGATGTTCGTGAACGGCCAGCCGCTTGAAAGCACCGACATCTGGCGCCTGGAAGGCCTGACCGGCCCCGCCGACATGGTGGCGCTGCTCGAAGCGCAGGGCCTGCGCACCGCGCGCATTTCGCTGTACACGCTGCGCGCCGGCCTGGCCGCCGTGCAATCTCAACTGGCAGGCTGGCAGGCCGAGGGCTATCAGGCCGTGGTCTGCGATGCTGAAATCGAAGCCGACCTGCTCACGCTGGCCCAGGCATCGATCGACCTGGCCACGCCGGTGTTCTGGGTGGGCTCGGGCGGCCTGGCGCGCGCGCTGTCGGCGGCGGCACCGGTGCGCGGCGTGGACACCCCGACCCCGGCACCCCGCCACGAAGGCCCGGTGCTGACGCTGGTGGGCAGCATGTCCGGCGTGTCGGGCAGGCAGGCCACCTATCTTTGCGAACAGGCCGGCATCGACGCGCTGGTGGTGCCGCCGCAGGCGCTGCGCGACGGCGCACACCACGCGGCATGGATCGCGTCGCAACAGTCAATTGCCGACTGCCTGATGGCGGGCCGCGACCTGCTGGTCAGCATCGGCCGCGACGACGCATTCGACCCGGCCGAAGGGCCGCAGTTGTCCGCCGCACTGGCCCAGCTGGTATTACCCTACTTTGCGCACGTCGGCGGGCTGATTGCCACCGGCGGCGAAACGGCACGTGCGATGCTGGCGGCCGCCGGCATCGGCGCCCTCACGCTGAAGCGCGAGGTGGAAGCCGGCGTGCCGCTATCCGAAACCCTCACGGGCCCCACGCGCCGCATTGCCACCAAGGCGGGCGCGTTCGGCACCGACGCCGCGCTATGGCTTGCCTGGCAAGCCATGCGCCAGGACTGATTTCCCCACCAAACGGGACAAGGACAAATGAGCGACTACATTCCGGTTATCGGCATCACGATGGGTGATGCCACGGGCATTGGCCCCGAAGTCATCGTCAAGAGCCTGGCGCACGAGAGTGTCTACGCCCAGTGCCGCCCGCTGGTCATCGGCGACGCGCGCCGGCTGGAGCAGGCCGGCCGCCTGGTCAACTCGACGCTCAAGGTGCGCGCCATCGCATCGCCCGACGAAGCCCGCTTCGAACTGGGCACGATCGACTGCATCGACCTGGGCCTGATCCCGGAAGACCTGCCGTTCGGCAAGCTGTCGGCCGTGGCCGGCGACGCCGCGTTCCGCTATATCGAGCGCGCCGTGCAACTGACGCAGCAGGAAAAGATCGACGCGATCTGCACCGCGCCGCTGAACAAGGAGGCGCTGCACGCCGGCGGCCACAAGTTCCCGGGCCATACCGAGATGCTGGCGCACCTGACGGGCACGCCCGAGGTGTCGATGATGCTGGTGGCGCCGAAGCTGCGCGTGATCCACGTGACCACCCACATCGGCCTGATGGACGCCATCCGCAAGATCGAGCCGGGGCTGGTGCAGCGCACGATCGAGCGCGGCGACACCACGCTCAAGCGCGCCGGCATTGCCGCGCCGCGCATTGGCGTGTGCGGCATCAACCCGCACGCCGGCGAAAACGGCCTGTTCGGCCAGGGCGAGGAAGAGCAGAAGATCATCCCGGCCGTGGAGGCGCTGCGCGCGCAGGGCGTGGATGTGGAAGGGCCGCTGCCGGCCGATACGCTGTTCTATCGCGCCGGCCGGGGCGATTTCGACCTGGTGGTGGCGATGTACCACGACCAGGGCCATGGCCCCGTGAAGGTGCTGGGCCTGGAAGCCGGCGTGAACATCACCGTCGGCCTGCCGGTCATCCGCACGTCGGTTGACCACGGCACCGCGTTCGACATCGCCGGCAAGGGCATCGCCGACGAGCGCAGCCTGCTCGAAGCCCTGCGCCAGGGCGCGGAACTGGCCACGCGGCGCGCGTGATCCCCGCCGTTTGACCGCGCCTGCACTGCTGTAAGATCGGGGATCGTTTTTCGATCCCCTTTTTCTTGTCTCGCTCATGAAAGCCGCCGACCGCCGCCGCGCCATCCTCGAACTCGTGCTTGCGGGTGAAGACGCCAACGTCGACCGCCTGACCGCGAGCCTTGGCGTGTCCGAGGCCACCGTGCGCCGCGACCTGACCGCCCTGGCGCGTGAAGGCCGCATCGTCCGCACCTATGGCGGCGCCGCCGCGCTGATGCAGGTGGGCGGCCACGAACCCGAGGCATCGCTGGAGGAACGCAAGGCCCTGCAGCGCGAGCAGAAGGAAGCCATCGCCCGCCTGGCGGCAAGCTTCGTGCAGGACGGCGACGCGGTGCTGCTGGACAGCGGCACCACGGCCGCCGCGCTGGCCCGCTTGCTGGCCGCGCGCGAAGACCTGCACGTCTACACCACGAATCTGCTGGCCGTGACCGCGCTGGCGGGCCTGCCCAAGGTCCGCGTCACGCTGATCGGCGGCGATGTGCGCCCGTCGAGCATGGGCACGTTCGGGCCGCTGGCGCAGGTGGCGCTGTCACGCATCAGCGTGGACAAGGCATTCCTGGGCGCCGACGGCGTGGTGGCCGGCGTGGGCCTGTGCGAAGCCAGCGCGGAACAGGCCTACCTGAAGGAATGCATCATCCGCCAGGCCGCCGACATCTTCGTGCTGGTCGATTCCACCAAGCTCGGCCGCGCCCGCCAGCAGCACTGGACCCCGCTGGAACGCGCCTGGACGCTGGTTACCGATGCCGACGCCACGCCGGCGCAACTTGAACCGTTTCACGCGCTCAAGCAGGTCGAGGTGGTGGTGGCCGAGTAGCCGCGATGTGATCGGCGGCGATGGCGGGCGTCGCGCCGGACCGCCACGTTCCAGCAGGAAGACGCGGCGCGGACGTTTCGATACGTACGGCGGGTGCGCAATCGGCATCCCGCACCCGCAGCAGGGCTAATACGCCCGGCGCGCGCGCGTGCTAACTTGCGGCCTTCCCGCACGTGTATCCCGACGCACGTCCGCAAGCAAAGCCGTTAGACGCACGCAAGCACACGATGGAGGCCGTCATGCAAATCGCTTTCCTTGGACTCGGCACGATGGGGCTGCCGATGGCCGCAAACCTGCTCAAGGCCGGCCATTCGGTACGCGCCTGGAACCGCTCGCCCGGCCCCGTCGACAAGCTCGTGGCACAGGGCGCGCAAGGCGTTACCACGGCTGCCGACGCCGCCCATGGCGCCCAGGTGCTGATCACGATGCTGGCCGACGACGCCGCCACGCGCGACACCATCGTCGGCGGCGGTGCGCTCGACGCGCTGGCCCGTGGCGCCATCCATATCAACATGGGCACCGTCTCGGTGGCGCTGGCGCGCGAACTCGCCGCGCTGCATGCGGCGCGTGGCGTGGCCTATGTCGCGGCGCCGGTACTGGGCCGCGTCAACGTGGCCGAGGCCGGCCAGCTGAACATCCTTGCCGCCGGCGACTCCCAGGCGCTCACCACCGTGCAGCCGCTGTTCGACATACTGGGCCAGAAAACCTGGATCTTTGGCGACAAGCCCGAGCAGGCCAACGCGGTCAAGCTGGGCGTGAATTTCATGATCGGCGCCGCGATTGGCGCCATGAGCGAAGGCGCGGCGCTGGCACAGGGCTACGACGTCGACCCGGCCGCGTTCCTGGACCTGGTCACCGCCACGGTATTTGCCGCCCCGGTCTACAAGATCTACGGCGGTGCGATCGCCGAACAGCGCTTCGAGCCCGCCGGCTTCAAGCTGGCGCTGGGCGGCAAGGACGTCAGGCTGGCCCTGGAAGCGGGCGAGCAGGCCAACGTGCCGATGACGCTGGCCAGCACGCTGCGCGACGCGCATATCGAGGCCATCGCGCATGGACACAAGGATTGGGCGGCACTGGCCCTGACAGCGCGGCGGCGGGCGGGACGGGGCTGAACCGACGAAATTCGGCCCAGCGTCGGAATTTCATCAAAAAAAGGGGTTACGGCATCAACCGTAACCCCTTTTTGTTTCAATGGTGGGCCTCCCGTGAGTCGAACACGGCACCAACGGATTATGAGTCCGCTGCTCTAACCAGGCATGAGCTAGAGGCCCTTAGAAGGCGTGATGCTTAGCTGCCTTCCAGGAAGCTCTTCAGCTTGTCGGACCGGCTCGGGTGGCGCAGCTTGCGCAGTGCCTTGGCCTCGATCTGGCGGATACGCTCGCGGGTGACGTCGAACTGCTTGCCGACTTCTTCCAGCGTGTGGTCCGTGCTCATTTCGATGCCGAAACGCATGCGCAGCACCTTGGCTTCGCGCGGCGTCAGGCTGTCGAGCACGTCCTTCACCACGTCGCGCATGGAGCCATGCAGCGCCGCTTCGGCCGGGGCCAGCGTGTTCGTGTCCTCGATAAAGTCGCCCAGATGCGAATCGTCGTCGTCACCGATCGGCGTTTCCATGGAGATCGGTTCCTTCGCGATCTTCATGATCTTGCGGATCTTGTCCTCGGGCATTTCCATCTTCTCGGCCAGCGTTGCCGGGTCCGGCTCGTTGCCGGTTTCCTGCAGGATCTGGCGCGAGATCCGGTTCATCTTGTTGATCGTTTCGATCATGTGAACCGGGATACGGATGGTGCGGGCCTGGTCGGCGATCGAGCGCGTGATGGCCTGGCGAATCCACCACGTGGCGTACGTGGAGAACTTGTAGCCGCGACGGTATTCGAACTTGTCCACCGCCTTCATCAGGCCGATGTTGCCTTCCTGGATCAGATCCAGGAACTGCAGGCCACGGTTCGTGTACTTCTTCGCGATCGAGATCACCAGACGCAGGTTGGCCTCGGTCATTTCGCGCTTGGCTTCGCGGGCGCGCTTCTCGCCTTCGGACATCTTGCGATTGACGTCCTTCAGCTCCTTCAGCGGCAGCACCACGCGGGCCTGCAGGTCGATCAGCTTCTGCTGCAGCTCGTGCACGGCCGGCACGTTACGCTCGACGATCGTGCTGTACGGCTTGTTGTCGGCGACGATGGTCTCGATCCAGTCCAGATTCGTCTCGTTGCCGGGGAAGCGGGCAACGAAGTCGGCACGCGGCATGCCGCACTTGTCGACCACGATGTTCAGGATGGCACGTTCGAGCTTGCGGACTTCGTCCACCTGGCCGCGCAGCGTGTCGCACAGACGCTCGACGTTACGCGCGGTGAAGCGGATGCCCATCAGCTCGGCCTGGATCGCTTCCTGGGCCTTCACGTACGGCTTGGACTTGTAGCCTTCCTTCTCGAAGGCACGGCGCATCTTGTCGAACTGCTCGGCGATGATGCGGAATTTCTCCAGCGCAGCAACCTTCAGCTCTTCCAGCTGACGGGCGGATGCCCCGGCGCCGGCGCCGTTTTCGTCGTCGTCTTCGTCGTCGCCTTCCTCGTCGTCGCCGTCTTCCGACTCCTCGTCCTCGTCAGCGGAGGCGGCCGCGGCGGCCGGCGAGTTGTCCTGGACTTCCTCGGCGTTCGGATCGATCAGGCCATCGACGAATTCGTCGATCTTCATCTCTTCGTTGGCGATGCGCTCGGCGCTGGCCAGAATTTCCGAGATCGTGACCGGGCAGGCCGAAATGGCCATGACCATGTCCTTCAGACCGGCTTCGATACGCTTGGCGATCTCGATTTCGCCTTCGCGCGTCAGCAGTTCCACGGTACCCATTTCGCGCATGTACATGCGGACCGGGTCGGTGGTGCGGCCGAATTCGGAATCGACGGTGGACAGCGCGGCTTCGGCCTCTTCCTCGGCCTCTTCCTCGCTGGTGGCCGACGGGGCGTTGTCGTTCAGCAGCAGCGTCTCGGCGTCCGGCGCCTGTTCGTAGACGGCGATGCCGATGTCGTTCAGCGTGGCGACCAGCGTGTCGATCGTTTCCGAATCGACCATGTCGTCCGGAAGGTGATCGTTGATTTCCGCATAGGTCAGGTAGCCGCGCGACTTGCCCAGCTTGATCAGCGCCTTCAGCTTCTGGCGGCGGACCTCGAGTTCTTCCTCGCTACCGGCCTGGTTGGACGAAGCGAATTCCTTGAGCAGCGCCTTTTCCTTGGCCTTGCGGTCCTTGGCCTTCTGCTTCTCGGTCTTGGGGGCCGCCGCGGGCGTGGAGGCGGGCGCGTCGTTGTCGTAAAACTCTTCAGTCACGTCTTCGATGGTGCTGTCTTCTTGCTGCATCTCGGCCTTGGGCTTGCGGCCGCGCTTCTTCGGCTCGGGCTTGACGGCCGGGGCGGCGGGGCGCTCCGATGCAACGGGTGCGGGAGTTGCGGCACGGGCTTTCGGCGCGGTGGCAGCGGCGCCACCCTTGGCGCTGCTGGTCCGGGTGCCGGCCGTCGTTGCCGCACGCTTGCTCTCGACTTCGGTATTCTGCTGTTTCGCCACGGTGATACTCTTGCCTTTCACTGTTGCAGCGGCATCACTGCCGCTTGTATTGGCGCTGCTGCCGCTCTCGCGTGCCGAAGTCGAGGGCTTTGATTTTTCGGATGTGCGATTCCTGGCGGAAGTGGTTCCGGCGGGCGCTGAAACGCTACGCGCGGACTTTGCTGGCGCAGACCGGGCTGATGTCGTCCTGACTGACGCGGTCGATGTCTTCGCCGCCGTTGTTTTCACGGACGCCTTGCCGCTCCCTGATTGGGGAGCTTTGGAGGGAGCCTTCCCGGCTGCCCTTTCGGTTGCTTTGGCCTTTGCCATTGGCACGCTCACTTTCGCCAGTACTGGAGAGAGATTTCGCAATCCAAACCGGGCATTGTAGCACGTCACCAATCCCCGGCTTCCTGTCAGGTGAGGTTTTCACCTGAAAAATCAAGGCTTAAGCGGTTAGACCCCGGATTTGTCCGTCAGTTGGGGTCACATGCGCGGCTCAAGCCGAAAAACCTGTGCGCTGCCTTTTATCGTGTGCCGTGTGACGGCTACTACTCGTCTTCCGCATTGACGGGCCGCCATCCCATCTGGCGACGGCGCTGGACTTCCGGCATCAGCCAGCGATAGCGCGCCTTGTCGTCCTCATTGGCGGTGCCGGCCTGGATGGCGGCCAGCAATGTCTCCAGTTCGCGCTGCAGCGGATCTGCCAGCAGCTTGTGTACGGCGCCGTCGAATTCAAGTGTCGCAAGCGCCTCTTCCATTTCTTCCTTCAGCACGGCTGCCCGGGCGGCGGCGTAGACGTCCGCGTAAGGCGTCTGGGCCAATTGCTCGTTGAAGGCCGCAAAATTCATGGTGCCCTGGATGCCGTCGCAGGCCGCCACCAAGTGAGCAAGCACTTCGGTTTCGGGCCGCTGGGGATCGAGCAGCAAGGCGCGGGCGTCCTCGTCAAGCCGGCTTGCCAGCGACGGGTAGCTCATCAGGAGCTGGATCACCTGCTGCTCCAGCCCGGTCGGCGCCTGGCGCCTGGCGCGGGGACGCGGCTGCGAGAAGCGGCCGACGCGCGACGAATCGCTGCCCAGCCCGCACACCGCCTCGATCTCGGCCGGCGTCGTACCGGTAGCATCGGCAAGTTCGCGCACAATCTGTAGCCGCAGACCCCCGGCCGGCATGGCCTGGAGCAGCGGCTTGGCTTCGAACTGGGCACGGGCGCGGCCTTCGGGCTGCCGCAGGTCCTGGTCTTCTGTCACGATCTGGAGCAGAAAACGCGACAGCGGCATCGCGTTCTGCACCTGGCGCGCGAAGGCGTCGGTCCCCTCTTCGCGCACATAGCTGTCGGGATCGTGCTCGGCGGGCAGGAACAGAAAGCGGATGGTCTTGTTGTCGGCGACATGCGGCAGGCAGGCTTCGAGCGCACGCCGCGCCGCCCGGCGTCCGGCGGCATCGCCATCGAACGAGAAGACCACGGCATCGGTCTGGCGCAGCAACTTTTGCACGTGGATCGCCGTACAGGCCGTGCCGAGCGTGGCCACCGCGTTGGCAAAGCCAAGCTGCGCCAGCGCCACCACGTCCATGTATCCCTCCACCACCAGCACGTAGCCGTTCTCGCGAATGGCATGACGCGCCTCGAACAGCCCGTAGAGCTCCGTTCCCTTGCTGAAAAGCGGTGTTTCGGGGGAGTTCAGGTATTTAGGCTCACCCTGGCCCATGACGCGGCCGCCGAACCCGATCACGTTGCCCTTGGTATTTCGGATCGGGAACATGATGCGGTCGCGGAACCGGTCGTAACGGCGCGGCTTGCCGTCGGCGTCGCGCTTGTCCTGGGATTCGATCAGCAGGCCATTTTCAACAAGTGGCGCTGCAGTCGCATCGTCACGATACGAGCCGAAAACAGCCTCCAGGCCCTGCCAGTCGTCGGGCGCGTAACCGAGCCCGAATCGCACCGCGATCTCTCCGGTCAGGCCGCGACCCTTCAGGTACTGGATGGCCTGCGGCGAACCGCGTAGCTGTTTCTTGTAGAACTCGGTGGCCCGCGACATGGCGTCGCTCAGTGCCACCGATCTGGCCTGCTGTTCCGCGCGCTGGGCGGGCGGCAGGCTGTTGCGTTCCTCGGGAACGGATAACCCTACCGACTGCGCCAGTTCCCGCACCGCGTCGGGGTACGACTGGCCCGAATACTCCATCAGGAAGCCGATGGCCGACCCATGCGCGCCGCACCCAAAGCAGTGATAAAACTGCTTGGTCGGGGATACCGTGAACGACGGGGATTTTTCGTTGTGGAACGGGCACAGGCCCATGAAGTTGGCCCCGCCCTTCTTCAACTGCACGTACTTGCCCACCACGTCGACAATGTCTACGCGGTTAAGCAGGTCCTGAATGAAGGATTGCGGAATCACCCGACTGACCGTCCTGATGCCAAGGCCTGCCGGACCGGCCGGCGGCCATTTTTCTGGAATGCGTGACCGGAACGTCGCCCGGCAGCCATCGAATCATTGTAGTGCAGCCGCAACGAAATGCCGGCCCCGGCCGACATTGGGCGCCAAGTCCCCTCAATACGGCGCCAACTCCGTGCTTCGCAACTGATAATCCTGCTTATATCTGACCGAACTGTCAATTATTTCGGGGCGAGGGCAGCCTTGACCAGACCCGATACCGCCGTCATGTCGGCACGGCCGGCCAGGCGGGCTTTCACGAGGCCCATGACCTTGCCCATGTCCTGGGGGCCGGTGGCGCCCGCTTCAGTCACGGCCTTCTGCACTTCGGCGGCCACTTCGGCTTCCGAAAGCTGGGCGGGCATATAGGCCACCAGCACATCGACTTCGGCCTTTTCCTTGGCCACCAGATCGTCGCGACCGGCCTGCTCGAACTGGCTGATGGAGTCCTTGCGCTGCTTGATCATCTTGTCGATCACGGCAGTCACCGCGGCGTCGTCCAGTTCCACGCGCTCGTCCACCTCACGCTGCTTGATGGCGGCCTGCAGCAGGCGGATGGTGCCGAGGCGCTCGGTTTCGCGGGCGCGCATGGCGGTCTTCATGTCTTCAGTTATGCGGGCTTTCAGGGACATGGCAATCTTCCGAAAAATGGGTAGCAACTGGGACCATAACGCAAAAACCCGCCGGAGCCATGGCCCGTAGCGGGTTTCTTGCGGAAGCAAGGCGTCGGCAAAAGGGAACGAAGCGCCTCACCGGTCATGTGCGAGAGCGCCGATTGTAGCGCATGGCCCGCACCGCTGCATGCGCGCCGCCTAGGCGGACCCGCCCCGCACCGCCTCGGCCGCGGCCTCGCCCGCCGCCACGGCCGATGCCCAGGCCCACTGGAAGTTGTAGCCGCCCAGCCAGCCGGTCACGTCCACCACTTCGCCGATGAAGTACAGGCCATCGACGTCACGCGCCATCATGGTCGACGACGATAGCCCGCGGGTGTCCACGCCGCCTAGCGTGACCTCGGCCTTCTTGTAGCCCTCGGTGCCGGACGGCACCAGGCGCCAGCGGTTGAGCGCCTCGCCAAGCTGGCGCAGCGCCTTGTCGGGCATGTCGGCCACTGATTGTTTGCCCTGCAGACCCACGGCGGCACACCAGGCGTCGGCCAACCGCGACGGCAGGCGTTCGGCCAGCAGATTATCCAGATGCTTGCGGCCGCCTTTTTTATGGCCGATCAGCCAGTCGGCGGCGTCCTCGCCATCGAACAGGTCGATCTCGATCGGGGTGCCGGGCCGCCAGTAGCTGGAAATCTGCAACACTGCGGGCCCGGACAGACCCCGGTGGGTCCAGAGCAGGTCTTCCTTGAAGGCGCCGGCCGACTTGCCGCTGCCGGTGGCGATATCGACCTCCATCGACACCCCGGCCAGCGGCACGAACGGCTGCCAGGCCTGACCGTCGAACGTCAGCGGCACCAGCGCCGGGCGGGTTTCCACGACCTTGAGTCCGAACTGGCGAGCGATGCGATAGCCAAAATCGGTCGCGCCGATCTTCGGAATCGACAACCCGCCGGTGGCCACCACCACTGCCCCGGCGCGCACCGTGCCCTGCGCGGTCAGCAACAGGTAGTCGTCACCCTCCTTGCCGATCTCGTCGATCGTGCAGCCGGTCTGCCAATGCACGCCTCCGGCATCACATTCTGCGCGCAGCAATTGGATGATGTCTTCGGCGCTGTCGTTGCAGAACAGCTGGCCGCGATGCTTTTCATGCCAGCCGATGTCGTAGCGGCGCAGCAGGCCCAGGAAATCCTGCGGCGTGTAGCGCGCGAGCGCCGACCGACAGAAATGGGGATTTGACGACAGGTAGTTGGCCGGGCCGGCCTGCAGGTTCGTGAAGTTGCAACGGCCGCCGCCAGAGATGCGGATCTTCTCGGCCAGCCGCGTGGCATGGTCAATCAGCACCACCCGCGCGCCGCGCTGGCCGGCCACGGCGGCACACATCATGCCGGCCGCCCCTGCGCCCAGCACCGCCACGTCGAACCGGTCTTTCCTGCCTTGTGTCATGTCACCCTTTCAAGAAGCCGCGATTGTAGCGAATGACGGCCACCCGAGCGCATGGGGTCAGGGTGTGCTACCCTGCTGGCCTTCCGATTTTTGCCGGCAAGATCGCTGCAGTTGCAGCCCGAACCCGTCCGGCCGCACCAGAATTTCCATGCTTGTCCTCGGTATCGAATCCTCCTGCGACGAAACCGGGCTGGCCCTCTACGACACCGGGGCCGGTCTGCTGGCGCATGCGCTGCACTCGCAGATCGCCATGCATCGCGAATACGGTGGCGTGGTGCCGGAACTGGCGTCGCGCGACCATATCCGCCGCGTGCTGCCGCTGTTGCAGCAGGTGCTGGACGACGCCGGCCGCCAGCGCAAGGACATCGACGCCATCGCCTATACCCAGGGCCCCGGTCTGGCCGGTGCGCTGCTGGTGGGCGCATCGGTGGCCAACGCGCTCGGTTTTGCGCTGGGTGTGCCGATGGTGGGCGTCCACCATCTGGAAGGCCACCTGCTCTCGCCGCTGCTGACCGATGCCCCGCCGCCGTTTCCGTTTGTCGCACTGCTGGTATCTGGTGGCCACACCCAACTGATGGAAGTCAAAGGCATTGGCGACTACACGCTGCTGGGCGAAACGCTGGACGATGCCGCCGGCGAAGCGTTCGACAAGACCGCCAAGCTGCTGGGCCTGGGCTATCCGGGCGGCCCCGAGGTGTCGCGGCTGGCCGAATTCGGCAATCCCGGCGCGTTCGAGCTGCCGCGGCCGATGCTTCACTCGGGCAATCTCGATTTCTCGTTCGCGGGGCTCAAGACCGCCGTGCTGACCCAGACGCGCAAGCTCGGCAACGCCTGCGAGCAGGACCGGGCCAACCTGGCGCGCTCGTTTGTCGATGCCATCGTCGACGTACTGGCCGCGAAGTCGTTCAACGCGCTCAAGCAGACCGGCCACAAGCGGCTGGTGGTGGCCGGCGGCGTCGGCGCCAACCGGCAGTTGCGCGCGCGGCTCGACGAGATGGGCCGCCGTCGCAAGGTGGACGTGTACTACCCCGACCTGGCGTTTTGCACCGACAACGGCGCGATGATCGCCTTTGCCGGCGCCATGCGCCTGCAGGCCGCGCCCCAGCTGGCGCGCCATGGCTACGACTACGGCGTCACGCCGCGCTGGGATTTGTCCGACATCCGTCTGCCGGACCCTGCCGGCACGCCGGCTACGCAGGAAAGCTAGTTCTCCCCGCCCGCGCCCGGCGGACACGGGGAGCTGCCGCGAACGCTTACGCGACGCGCTTGTCGCGCTCGATCACGGCGTAGGCGCTGTGATTGTGGATGGACTCGAAGTTCTCGGCTTCCAGCGTGTAGGCCACGATCCGGTCATCGGCGTTCAGACGCATGGCGATGTCGCGCACCAGGTCTTCCACGAACTTCGGGTTTTCGTAGGCACGCTCGGTCACGAACTTTTCGTCGGGCCGCTTGAGCAGACCCCACAGCTCGCACGAAGCTTCTTCCTCGGCCATGCGCACCAGCGTTTCCACATCCAGGTCGCCAGCCAGTTCCACCTGCATGGTGATGTGCGATCGCTGGTTATGCGCGCCATACTGCGAGATCTTCTTCGAGCACGGGCACAGGCTCGTCACCGGCACCAGCGCGGTCAGGAACAGGCGCGTCTGCCCGTCGCACTTCTCGCCAGCCAGCGTCACTTCGTAGTCCAGCAGCGACTGCACGCCAGACACCGGCGCGGTCTTGCTGATGAAGTACGGGAACGATACCTCGATGCGGCCGGCATCGGCTTCCAAGCGCACCAGCATGTCGTCGAGCAGCCCACGGAAGCCGGCCAGGTCCAGCGGCGCGCGGTTGTCTTCCAGCAGCGCCACGAAACGCGACATATGCGTGCCCTTCTGGTCCGCCGGCAGACGCACGTCCAGGTTGAACGTGCCAACGGTGCCGATGTCGCCAGCCGGCGTCTTCAGTGTCAGCGGATATCGCACGCCCTTGACGCCCACACGCTGGATCACGATCTGGCGGGTATCGACGCTCGATTGCACGTCGGGCATCACGAAGGCGGGATTGATGTCATTCATCTACGGTTTCCTCCAGGACGTCGTCAGGGGATGACGGCCATCCTTACGGTCGCGGCGTTTTCGCAGGATTTCTCCACGCCGCGCAACGAGTGTGAAACGACGGTCCGGACAGAAAACCAGGGGGGCGCCGGCCCGCAGTTGCGAACACAAAAATGGGAATGGCGATTCTACGCAATATTGGAAGGTGCTGCCGCGCCCGCGCGTCATTCTGCGTATTTCATGCGGACAATGCCCCGGCAATGCAGCTTCCTGCCGTTTGCCGACAGCCAAAACAAAACCGGCGCGGATAATCCGCGCCGGCTCCGGCTACAGCTTGCTGCGACTGGCAGTCAGGCGACGCGCGTGGCCACCTTCACCGGTTGCTCGGTCAGCGCGAAACGCTCGCGCACCGAACGCGCAATGCCAGCGGCATCCAGGCCACACTGCGACAGCAGGAAAGCCGGATCGCCATGATCGATGAACTTGTCGGGCAGGCCCAGCACCAGCGTCGGGATCTCGATGCCGGCCTCGGCCAGTGCTTCGAGCACGGCGCTGCCGGCGCCGCCCATCGTCGCGCCCTCTTCCACAGTGACCAGGTAGTCGTGGTTCGCGGCCAGCTGCTTGACCAGGTCGACGTCCAGCGGCTTCACGAAACGCATGTTGGCCACGGTGGCATCGAGCGAATCCGCGGCCGTCAGCGACTGATGCAGCATCGAACCGAATGCCAGGATGGCCACACGCTGCCCGGCGCGCGCCTGGCCTTCGCGGCGGATCTCGCCCTTGCCCAGCGGCAGCGCCGTCAGCGCGGCCTCGGTGGCCACGCCCACGCCAGCGCCACGCGGGTAGCGCACGGCGGTCGGGCAATCCTGCTGGTAGGCGGTGGTCAGCAACTGGCGGCATTCCTGCTCGTCGGCCGGCGTCATCACCATCATGTTCGGGATGCAGCGCAGGAACGGGATATCGTACGCACCGGCGTGCGTGGCACCGTCGGCGCCGACCAGGCCGGCGCGGTCCAGCGCGAACACCACCGGCAGATTCTGCAGCGCCACGTCGTGGATCAGTTGATCGTAGCCACGCTGCAGGAACGTCGAGTAGATCGCCACCACCGGCTTCAGGCCCTCGCAGGCCAGGCCGCCGGCAAACGTCACGGCGTGCTGTTCGGCAATGCCCACGTCGTAGTAACGGTCCGGGAAACGCTTCTCGAACTCCACCATGCCCGAGCCTTCGCGCATGGCCGGCGTCACGCCGATCAGGCGCTTGTCGGCGGCGGCCATGTCGCACAGCCATTCGCCAAACACCTGCGTGTACGTCTTGCGCGACGGCTTGGCCGACGGGCGGATACCCTCGGCCGGGTTGAACTTGCCCGGGCCGTGATACAGGATCGGGTCGGCCTCGGCCAGCTTGTAGCCCTGGCCCTTCTTGGTCACCACATGCAGGAACTGCGGGCCGTGGCCTTCCAGGGCGCGCTGGCGGATGTTCTGCAACGTCGGCACCAGCGATTCCAGGTCATGACCGTCGATTGGGCCGATGTAGTCGAAGCCGAATTCCTCGAACAGCGTGGCCGGCACGACCATGCCCTTGGCATGTTCTTCCAGGCGCTTGGCGAATTCGAGCACCGGCGGCGCCACCGACAGTACCTTCTCGATGCCCTTCTTGGTGGCCGCGTAGAACTGGCCCGACAGCAGGCGGGCCAAGTGCTTGTTCAGCATGCCAACCGGCGGCGAGATCGACATGTCGTTGTCGTTCAGCACCACCAGCATCGGCAGGTCCTTGTAGACCCCGGCGTTGTTCATGGCCTCGAAGGCCATGCCGGCGGTCATCGCGCCATCGCCGATCACGGCGATACCCACGCGCTTGTGACCCATCGTGCGCGCGCCCAGGGCCATGCCCAGTGCGGCCGAGATCGAGGTCGACGAATGGGCCGTGCCGAACGTGTCGTATTCGCTTTCCGAGCGACGCGGGAAGCCGGAGATACCACCGTACTGGCGCAGCGTCGACATGCGGTCGCGGCGGCCGGTCAGGATCTTGTGGGGGTAGCTCTGGTGACCCACGTCCCAGACGATGCGGTCGCTCGGCGTGTCGAACACATAGTGCAGCGCGATGGTCAGCTCCACCGTGCCCAGATTGGACGACAGGTGACCGCCGGTTTGCGAGACCGATTCCAGCACGTAGGCACGAAGTTCGTCGGCAAGCGTGCCGAGCTGGCGGCGGTCCAGCTTGCGCAGGTCCGCGGGGTCGTCGATATTGTTGAGCAGCGTGTAGGTCATGATGTCCGTTCGGCCGCCGGATTCTGTGTGTCCGGCTTTTCAGTTCAGTTTGAGCGCAGCACGATCAGGTCGGCCAGTTCGGCCAGCCGGCCGGCGCGTGCGCCGAATCCCGCCAGCGCCTCGTGGGCGTCGGTGCGAAGCTGGGCAGCCAGCTCGCGTGCGGCATCCAGACCAAGCAGCGACACATAGGTCGGCTTGTCGTTGGCGGCATCCTTCCCGGCGGTCTTGCCGAGCGTTGCCGTATCTGCAGTGACGTCGAGAATATCGTCCACCACCTGGAAAGCCAATCCCACGGCCGCCGCATATTGGTCAAGCGCCGCCAGACCGGCCGGATCGATGTTTCCGCACAACGCTCCCATGCGCACGCTGGCACGCAGCAGGGCACCGGTCTTCATGCGATGCATGCCTTCCAGTGCGTCGCGTGTCATCGCCAGGCCCACGTTCTGCAGGTCGATCGCCTGGCCGCCGCACATGCCCACCGAACCCGACGCCATGGCCAGTTCGGCCACCAGCTTCAGGCGCGCCTCGGCGCCCAGCGCCGGCAGTTGTGCCAGCACGATGAAGGCCTGGGTCTGCAGGGCATCGCCCACCAGCAGTGCCGTGGCTTCGTCGTAGGCCTTGTGGACCGTCGGCCGGCCGCGGCGCAGGTCGTCGTCGTCCATGCAGGGCATGTCGTCGTGAACCAGCGAATAGGCGTGGATCATCTCGACCGCGCACGCAGCGGCATCGCAGGCTTCGGGTGCCGCACCCGCCACCTCGCCCGCGGCATGAACCAGCAGCGGGCGCACCCGCTTGCCACCGCCGAGAACAGCATAGCGCATGGCCTCGTGCAAGGTGTGTGGAATTGTGTCCGTGGACGGCAGTGCGGCGTCCAGGGCGGCCTCGGTCCGGGCGCCTTGCGCCCGCATCCAGGTAGCGAAATCGCTCATTCGAAATCTGCGCTGTTGTTATCGGAACGTGGCTCGCCGGCCAGGGGTTTCAGGGCATCGCCCTCCAGAACCTTGACCTGCTGGGCCACCCGCTCCAGGCTTTGCTGGCAAAAACGGACGAGCTCCGCGCCGCGACGGTATGCCGCCAGGGACGCTTCCAGCGGCAATTCGCCGCTTTCCATGCTCGCCACCAGGGTTTCCAGCTCGGCCATTGCGGCCTCATAGGAAGCCGGCGGCGCGCTGGCGGCCGGCGTATCTTCAGGCTGGACCGGGGCGGTCGTCGTTCTTGGCATGTCAGGCCTTGATCAGGGGAATTCGCGATTTTACGCCAATCCGGGGCCGGGCCGCAGAACAGTCTTATCCACTTCATGGAAACCGGGTGTCCGGATCGCGCCCTTGACACAGTCTTTTGACATGGAAGTGACGTGTGCGCCCGGGTCGTCTTTCGGAATGCGGCTGAAGGGGCACCTCCATGACGACCCGGGTCGACTTTTTCGCTAAAAACCCAAAAAAATCAGGCCCTTAATTTTTGGGCTCGGGTACAATCCCGGGCTCGTCAGCGAGATCCGACCGTTGCGTCCAGGACGCACTTTTCGCCGCCAGACTGGTCAGGCAGAAAGGGAACCGGTGCGGATGCCGATCGTCTGACACGGTTTCCCAAATCGATTCATTTTTCGATGGTTGGGTTGTTCACTGCTTTCGCCTGTTCATAGGGAGTGGGGATAATGTCCAATCTCAGCACCGCGCTCAAGCTCGCGCCGGCTGATTCGCAGTTGCCCGTCGACGTCTACTTTGACGAGGCGCTGCATCAACAAGAACTCGAACTGCTGTTCAAGAAGGGCCCGGGCTACGTCGGCCATGCACTGATGGTGCCGGAAACCGGCGACTTCCAGACGCTGGCCGCCGAAGACGAGGGCCGCGTGCTGGTGCGCAACCCGGACGGCATCGAACTGCTGTCCAACGTCTGCCGCCACCGCCAGGCCATCATGATGAATGGCCGCGGCAACGCCAGGAACATCGTCTGCCCGCTGCACCGCTGGACCTACGACCTGCAGGGCGAACTGCTGGGTGCGCCGCATTTTGCGGAACAGCCCTGCGTGCGCCTGAACCGGTCGCCGCTGCAGAACTGGAACGGCATGCTGTTCGAAGGCGAGCGCGACGTGCGCGCCGACCTGGCCCGCATGGGTGTGGCCGAGGATCTCAACTTCGACGGCTACATGCTGGACCACGTGGAAGTCCACGAGTGCAACTACAACTGGAAGACCTTCATCGAGGTCTATCTGGAGGATTACCACGTCGTGCCGTTCCACCCCGGCCTGGGCAGCTTTGTGTCGTGCGACGACCTGAAGTGGGAGTTCGGCGAGCAGTACAGCGTGCAGACCGTGGGCCTGCACAAGGGTCTGGAGCGCCCGGGCAGCCAGACCTACCAGAAGTGGCACGACGAGGTGTTGCGCTTCAACAACGGCAAGCTGCCGAAGCATGGCGCGATCTGGCTGACCTACTACCCCAACATCATGGTGGAGTGGTATCCGAACGTGCTGTGCATCTCGACGCTGCACCCGATGGGCCCGCGCAAGACGCGCAACGTCGTGGAGTTCTACTACCCCGAGGAAATCGTGCTGTTCGAGCGCGAGTTCGTCGAGGCCGAGCGCGCTGCCTATATGGAGACGTGCATCGAGGACGACGAGATTGCCGAACGCATGGACGCCGGCCGCCTGGCCCTGATGAAGCGCGGCATCAGCGAGACCGGCCCGTACCAGTCGCCGATGGAAGACGGCATGCAGCACTTCCACGAGTGGTATCGGCGTGCGATGGACTACCGCAACCGCTGAACGTTCGCAACAGTGGTGCAGTGATCGCCCGTAAAACTGTGGACAACACGAAACGGACCGTGAAAACGGTCCGTTTTGCATTGGAGCGGCGGTCGGCGCACTGATAGAATCGCTGCTCGATCGTTGCTTTATCAACGATTTTCCGGATTTCGCCCCCTTTCCACGCCGTCTCGCCCCGTTTCGCCATGCAATCGCTCTGGATGTTGTTTGCCGCCTTCGCATTTTCCTTGATGGGGGTGGGCGTCAAGCTGGCAGCCGAGCTCTACACGACGGGCGAGATCGTCTTCTACCGCAGCCTGATCGGCGTGACGATCATGTGGGTCCTGCTGTCGTCGCAAGGCACTTCGGTGCGCACGCCGCACATGGTCACCCACATCAAGCGCAGCCTCTTTGGCGTCACCGCCCTGCTGCTCTGGTTCACATCGATCACGCTGCTGCCGCTGGCCACGGCCATGACGCTGAACTACATGTCGCCCGTGTGGATCGCGTTGATCCTGGGCGCGGGCGCGGCGCTGGCCGGCACGCGCGGCGGCACCGACAAGAAGCTGATCGGCGCCATCCTGCTGTCGTTCGCGGGGGTGATCTGCCTGCTGCAGCCCTCGGTGGGCAAGGACCAGCTGGCGGGCGGCATGATCGGCCTGGTGTCCGGCGTGTTCACGGCGCTGGCCTATGTGGAAGTGCGCCAGCTGGGCCAGCTGGGCGAGCCCGAGGGCCGCATCGTGTTCTACTTCTCGGCCGTGGGCCTGGTCTGCGGCCTGGTCTGGATGCTGTTCACTGGCGTCAGCCACCACACCTGGCACGGCGCAGGGTTGCTGCTGGCCATCGGCATCCTGGCCACGCTGGGGCAGACGTCGATGACACGTGCCTACAAGCGCGGCAACACGCTGCTGACGGCCAACCTGCAATACGCGGGCATCGTGTTTTCAAGCCTGTGGGGCATGCTGGTCTGGGACGACCGGCTCAACTGGATCTCGTGGCTGGGCATGGCGCTGATCGTGGCCAGTGGCATTGCCACCACGCTCACGCGCGCCCGCGATACCGACAAGCATCCCACGCCAGCCACGCCGGTCAAGTCGCCCGAGGCGGAAGTGCATCCCGAGGTCTGACGCGCGCGCGGAGGCGGCGGTGTAGCATTGGCATCGACTTCCCACTCAACGCGAGACAGGTTCTTCATGCCATCACCGCTGATTTCCGCCATCGAACTGAACCAGCTGCGCGCCTCGGCCCGGCAGCACGTGGTCGTCATCGATTGCTCGTTTGACCTGGCCAACCCCGCCGCCGGCCGCGAGATGTACCAGCAAAACCATGTGCCGGGGGCGTTCTACCTGCATCTGGACAATGAGCTATCCGGCCCGAAGACCGGCTTCAATGGCCGCCACCCGCTGCCCGATGCCGATCTGTTCGTGGCGCGGCTGCGTGCGCTCGGTGTCAACGACGACACGCTGATCGTCGCCTACGATGCACAGGGCAGCATGTATGCCGCCCGGCTCTGGTGGCTGGCGCGCTGGGTCGGCCACGGCACCGTGGCCGTGCTCGACGGCGGCAAGGCGGCCTGGCTGGCGGCAGGCCTGCCGCTGGAACCGGGCGTTACGCCCGATCCGGAAACCGGTGGCAACCTCACGCGCCGCGCGTCGCTGGTACGTACCGTCGATGCCGCCGCATTGCTGGAAAACCTGGACAAGCGGGCGCTGCTGGTGGTCGATGCGCGGGCCGCCGACCGCTTCCGCGGCGAAAACGAAACGCTCGACCCGGTGGGCGGCCACATTCCCGGCGCCGCCAATCGATTCTTCAAGGACAACCTGACCGCGGATGGGCGCTTCAAACCGGCCGATCAGCTGCGTGCGGAATTCGGCCAGGTCTTCGGCGGCAAGACGCCCGCCGACACGGTGATGCAATGCGGCTCGGGCGTGACCGCCTGCCACAACCTGCTGGCCATGGAAGTGGCCGGGCTGACCGATGCGGCCCTGTATCCGGGGTCGTGGAGCGAATGGTGTGCCGATCCCAAGCGCCCCGTGGCGACGGGTAGCGGCACCTGAGGGTGCCAGACGGCCCAGCAAGAAAGCGGCGTCAGTTCAGTTTGACGCCGCTTCTGTTTTGGCCTTCGAGTGGCCATGCGCGTGCTGCTCGTGCACGCCGTTGGTGATAAAGACGATCGCCGCGATACCGGCCGCCACCAACACCACCTGCACCGCCGATTCCTTAAGACGCGGCTTGCGCTGCATCTGCGGCATCAGGTCGCTCACGGCGATATAGACAAAGCTGCTTGACGCAATCACCAGCACATACGGAATCCAGCCCGTCAGCTGATCCAGCAGGAAGTAGCCCACGATGCCGCCCAGGATGGCGGCCAGGCTCGACAGCAGATTGAACGCGAAGGCCCGCGCCTTCGAGAAGCCCGCGTTCAGCAGCACGATAAAGTCGCCCACTTCCTGCGGGATTTCATGCGCGGCAATCGCCAGCGCCGTCACCAGACCGATATGCGGATCGGCCAGGAACGCGGCGGCGATGACAATCCCGTCGGCGAAGTTGTGGAACGTGTCGCCCACCAGGATGGTCAGGCCGCTGCGTCCCGCTTCCTCGCGGTCATGGCCATGATGGTGGTGATGCCCGTCGCCCTCGTGGTGATGCGAATGGCGCAGCAGCGAGATCTTTTCCAGCAGGAAAAAGCCCAGCAGCCCGGCCAGCAGCGTGCCGAACAGCGCACGTGGGTCGGCACCGGACTCGAACGCTTCGGGCAACGAATGCAGCAGGGCCGTCGCCAGCAGCACGCCCACCGAGAAGCTCACCATGCGCTCCACCACGCGCGAAGCCACGGTCAGCGACAGCAGCGCCGCGCCGAAAATGCTGCCGACGCCCGAAATGGTCGCCGCCAGCAAGATGTACAAAAGCGTGGAATGGATGATGAACTCCCGGACCGGCCCCCGCCCGACAGCCGGGCAGTCGTCGCCGACTGACTACGTTCGCGCACTAACGCAACATGGTTGCAAAAACGCGAAAGTCCGCATTGTACGTACCTCGGCACCCTCTTTGCAATCACCCGCGCGGATGCAGGGGGTAATCCCGCCCGGATCAAACGACTTTGTGTTCCTTGAACCAGGCCAGGCAGCGTTGCCAGCCGTCCCTGGCTGCCGCTTCCACGTAGCTGGCGCGGTAGTCGGCGTGGAACGCGTGACCGGCTTCCGGATAGACCACGAAGGTCGACGCCCTGGCGTTCGGGTTCGACGATTCGGCCAGCGCGGCCTTCATCTGGGACACATGCTCCTGCGTGATGCCGGTGTCCTTGCCGCCGTACAGACCCAGCACCGGCGCGTGCAGGTCGCCCGCGATATCGACCGGATTCTTCGGCTTCAGCGCGTTGGGCTGGCCCACCAGCTGGCCGTACCACGCCACGCCCGCCTTCACGCGCTTGCTGTGTGCCGTGTATAGCCACGTGATGCGCCCGCCCCAGCAGAATCCGGTAATGGCCAGCCGGTTCAGGTCGCCGCCGTTCGCGCCGGCCCACGCCACGCAGGCGTCGAGGTCGCCCATCACCTGGGCATCGGGCACCTTCTGGATGATGTTGGCCTGCAGTTCCTGGATCGTGCCGTAGCTGGCGGGGTCGCCCTGGCGGGCAAACAGCTCCGGGGCGATGGCCAGATAACCCAGTTTGGCGAAACGGCGACAGATGTCGGCGATATGCTCGTGAACGCCGAAGATCTCGCTGATCACCAGTACGACTGGCAGGTTCTTCTTGCCTTCGGGCTGCGCGCGATAGACCGGCATGTTGAAGCCGTTCGATGGCACGGTGACTTCGCCGGCAGTCAGGCCGTTGAAATCCGTCTTGATCGTCTGCGCCGTCACCGGCAGGACGGCTGCCGCAAAGGCCGAGCCCAGCGCGGTCTTGACGAAACTGCGGCGGTCAAACGATTGACCGGGAACGAGGCTTTCGACTTCGGGCTTCAGCATGAGGGTCTCCGTGGCATCGAGGGCACCGCACGCGTCATCTGGGCATGTGACGCAAGCGCGGCGCCGTCGATTCTAAGCAAACATGGCCGCCAGCGCACGCCTTGGCGTGGCTGGCGGCCATCGCGTTTGATCCGGGCCTCTTTTGGGCTCCGCGCGCGGTCAGTGCAGCTTCACGCGCGGGCTGGTCTTGCTGCGCAGCCAGTGCGTCACGGTGTCGAGCCCCATGCCGATGGCGCCGTGCAGCGCCAGCACGTGCATGCGGTACAGCGATGTGTACATGAAGCGCGCCATCAGGCCTTCGATGAACATCGATCCACCGATCAGGCCGCCCATCAGGCTGCCCACCGCGCTGAAGTGCCCCAGCGACACCAGCGAGCCGAAGTCCTTGAAGCCGAACTTCGGCAGCGGCTTGCCGTCGAGCCGGGCGCGCAGCGCGTCGTACAGGAACGTGGCCTGCTGATGCGCCGCCTGGGCGCGCGGCGGCACCGTGGTCTGCTTCTCGGGCCACGGCGCGGCCGCGCAGTCGCCGAATGCGAACACGTCCGGGTCGGTTTCGGTCTGCAGCGTGGGGCCCACCACGAGCTGCCCCATCTTGCTGACCGGCAGACCAAGCGTGCGCAACACGCCTGGCGCCGTGATGCCGGCCGCCCACACGGTCAGGTCCGCATCGATGCGCTTGCCGCTGGCCGTGAGCACGGCATCGCCCGTGACCTCGGTGACGCGCTCCGACGTGAACACGTCAACGTCGAGCTTGCGCAGCAGCTTGGTGGTCTCGGCGGAGACACGCTCCGACAGCGCCGGCAGGATACGCGGACCGGCCTCGATCACATGGATGCGCACGTCACGGCGGGGGTCCAGGTGGTGCAGCCCATAGGCGTTGAGCACGTGGGCGGTATTGCGCAGTTCCGCCGAAAGCTCCACGCCCGTGGCGCCGGCGCCGATGATGGCCACGTCCACCTGCGGCCGTCCATCGGCACCAATACGCCCCTTGCCGTTCTGGGCGCGCACGCAGGCCGCGATCAGCTTGCGGCGGAAGCGTTCGGCCTGGTCCACGGTATCGAGCGCAATGGCGTGTTCGGCGGCACCGGGCACATTGAAGAAATGCGTGATGCAGCCGATGGCCAGCACCAGCGTGTCGTACGGCAGTTCGCGCGCGGGCAGCAGTTCGGTGCCATCCTGATCCATGCAGGCCGCCACGTTGACGATCTTGCGGGCGCGGTCGATGCCGGTCAGTTCGCCCTGCTGGAAGTCGAAATGGTGCCAGCGTGCCTGGGCGGCATATTCGAGCTGGTGGGTATTCGGATCCATGCTGCCGGCAGCCACTTCATGCAGCAGCGGCTTCCAGATGTGCGTGGGCATGCGGTCGACCAGCGTCACCTGTGCGCGCCGCGACTTGCCCAGCTTGTCGCCGAGCCGCGTCACGAGTTCAAGCCCACCGGCCCCGCCGCCGACCACGATGATCCGGTGCGGGAGGTTAGAAGGACGCGGTGCCACGCTGACTTGCGTGCCGCCCGCGGTAGTGTCGATAGGAGTGGGGGCGCTTTCCTCTCTGCCTTGTGCGTTGCTCATGGTCTACCCGATGTTTTCAATTTGAAAACCGGTGCAGGCCCCTGCGGCGTCTTTCTGTTGTGGTCTCGCACCGCGAGGCCGATGTTCTGTGTGCGGCTGGTACTGCCAGGAAACGGCTGGCTTGCTGCCAGTGTGCTGCAGAGCAGCACGGCTGGCAAGCCTTCCCGCGTCGATTCAGACAGTACTTCTTTGCATACATCGGCATCGCGCGGCAGACAGCGCCGACGCGGCGATCTGTGCCCCAGCGGCGCATGCGCGACTGTGCTGCCGGGGCGCCCCCGGGAAGTGCGCCCCAGGGTGCCTGCTGCGCGCGGCCAGGCCGCGGGTGCGGCCGCTAGTGCGCTTCTTCCCAGTTCGCGCCGCTGCCGACTTCGGCCACCAGCGGCACATTGAGCGTGGCCACCGAGCACATCAGCTCGGGCAGCTTCGTCTTCACGAGGTCGAACTCGGCCTGCGGCACTTCGAGCACCAGCTCATCGTGCACCTGCATGATCTGGCGCGACGCGAGCCTGTCGGTTTCCAGCCAGTCCTGCACGGCGATCATCGACAGCTTGATCAGGTCCGCGGCCGTGCCCTGCATCGGCGCGTTGATGGCGGCACGCTCGGCGGCCTGGCGGCGCGGGCCGTTGCCGCCCCGGATGTCGGGCAGCCAGAGGCGGCGGCCGAACACGGTTTCGACGTAACCCTGCTCGCGCGCCTTCTGGCGCGTTTCCTCCATATAGTTGGCCACGCCCGGATAGCGCATGAAGTAGCGGTCGATATAGTGCTTGGCCGCCTCGCGCTCGATGCCCAGGTTGCTGGCCAGCCCAAACGCGCTCATGCCGAATATCAGGCCGAAATTGATCACCTTGGCGTAGCGGCGCTGCTCGCTGGTGACGGCCTCGCGCTCCACGGCAAAGATCTCGGCGGCCGTGGCGCGGTGGATGTCCTCGCCGTTGGCGAACGCGCGCAGCAGGTTATCGTCGCCCGAGATATGCGCCATGATGCGCAGTTCGATCTGCGAATAGTCGGCCGACACGATCACATTGCCGGGCCCGGCGATGAACGCCTCGCGGATGCGGCGGCCTTCCTCGGTGCGCACCGGGATGTTCTGCAGGTTCGGATCGGTCGACGCCAGCCGGCCCGTCACCGCCGTGGCCTGGCCGTAGCTGGTATGCACGCGGCCCGTCCTGGGGTTCACCATCCTCGGCAGCTTGTCGGTGTAGGTCGACTTGAGCTTGGACAGCGCCCGGTAGTCCAGCAGCAGCTTCGGCAGCGGGTAGTCCTCCGCCAGCTTCTGCAGCACCTCTTCGTCGGTGGACGGCGCGCCGCTGGCGGTCTTCTTGACCACCGGCAGCTGCATCTGGTTGAACAGGATCTCGCCGATCTGCTTCGGCGACCCCAGGTTGAACGGCTGGCCGGCTGCCTCGTGCGCGGCCTGCTCGGCTTCCAGCATGCGCTGGCCCAGCGACGCGCTCTGCGCGGCCAGCTTGTCGGCATCGATCAGCACGCCGTTGCGTTCGATCTTCTGCAGCACCACCGACACCGGCATCTCGATGCCTTCGTAGACGTACTTCAGGCCCTCGGCGCGCTCCAGTTGCGGCAACATCTTGCGATGCAGGCGCAGCGTGACGTCGGCGTCCTCGGCCGCGTATTCGGTGGCGCGCTGCAGGTCGATCTGGTCGAAGCCGATCTGGCTGGCGCCCTTGCCACACACTTCTTCGTAGGTGAGCGTCTTCAGGCTCAGCAGGCGCTCGGCCAGGCTGTCCATGCCATGGTTGCGGTACGACGCCAGCACGTAGCTTTCCAGCATCGTGTCGTGCGCGATACCGCGCAGCGTGATGCCGTGGTTCATGAACACGTGCGCGTCGTACTTCAGGTGCTGGCCCAGCTTGGGGCGCGACGGGTCTTCCAGCCACGCCCGCAGCTTGTCGAGCACGTATTCGCGCGACAGCTGGCCTTGGTTCTCCAGGCCGGCCACGTCGGGGCCGCGATGCGCCACGGGAATGTAGGCGGCCTCGCCCGGCTCCACCGACACCGAGATGCCCACCAGTTCGGCCAGCATCGGATCGAGCGACGTGGTTTCGGTATCGATCGCCACGAGCGGCGCGTCCACCAGCTTCCGCAGCCACGCATCGAGCGCGGCTTCGGTGGTCACTGTTTCGTAGCGGATCTCGGCCGGCGGCAGGTCTTCGGCGGGCGGGTCCTCGGCGGCACCCGGTGCGGTATCGAACAGACCGCCTTGTGCCGGTCGTGGCGTGGCACGGGCGGCGGCGGCGCGCGCATTCGGCAGCGACTCGCCGGTGGCTTCGCGCAGCCAGGTCTTGAAGCCGTAGCGCTGGAAGAACGCCACCAGCTTGTCCTTGTCCTCGCCCAGGTCGTGCAGCGCATGAAAGTCGGGCACGGCGTCGCCGAGGTCGCAATCGGTCTTGACCGTGACCAGTTCGCGGGCGCGCGGCAGCCAGTCCAGCGTATTGCGCAGGTTCTCGCCCACCACGCCCTTGATGCCATCGGCACTGGCCATGATGTTGTCGAGCGTGCCGTATTCGGTCAGCCACTTCACGGCGGTCTTGGGGCCCACCTTCGGCACGCCCGGGACGTTGTCCACGGCATCGCCGATCAGCGACAGGTAGTCGACGATGCGCTCGGGCGCCACGCCGAACTTGGTCACCACGCCCGGCGGGTCCAGGACTTCGCCGCTCATCGTGTTGACCAGCGTGACGCTGTCGTTGACCAGCTGCGCCAGGTCCTTGTCGCCCGTGGATACAACCGTGCGCACGCCCTGCTGCGTGGCCTGGCAGGCCAGCGTGCCGATCACGTCGTCGGCTTCCACGCCTTCGACGACCACGATCGGCCAGCCCAGCGCGCGCACCGCCTCGTGGATCGGCTCGATCTGGCGGGCCAGGTCCTCTGGCATCGACGGGCGATGTTCCTTGTATGCGGGATAGAGATCATCGCGGAACGTCTTGCCCTTGGCGTCGAACACGCAGGCGATATACTCTGCCGGGTAATCGTTGCGCAGCTTGCGCAACATGTTGATCATGCCGTAGATTGCCCCTGTGGGCAGACCTTCGCCATTCCTCAGGTCCGGCAGCGCGTGATACGCGCGATACAGATAGCTCGACCCATCGACGAGCAAGAGTGTTTTTGGACTATCCGACATTCCCATGGACTCTAAATTGACTGGTGCCCCCATTGGCGGCGCTGATTCAGCGCCCCTCGCCGACACGGATGTTTCCGACATTTCCGGTAACACGGTGAATCCGCCGCCCGGCAAAGCCTCGGCGCATGCCGCAGCCATCGCCGCCAAGGCCGATGCCGCGGCTGCCGGCAAGAACCCCGAAGAACAGGAAGCTGCCGCGCGTGCGGCGGCAGCGCGCGCGAATCCGCGCAAGATGATCCCAAGCCTGCGTGCACTGGCCGACGAAGACCGTGCGACGGCCAAGAAGGCGCGCGCCTCGTGGCAAATGTTCACGATTATGGCAGAGTTCATCGAGGCCACCGAGTACCTCTCGGAGATCCGCCCGGCCGTCTCCATCTACGGCAGCGCGCGCCTGCGCGAGGACTCGCCGTACTACCAGAAGACCATCGAAATCGCCCGGCTGTTCTCGGACGCGGGCTTCGCGGTGATCTCCGGCGGCGGCCCCGGCATCATGGAAGCGGCCAACAAGGGCGCGCACGCCGGCAAGTCCGCCAGCGTGGGCCTGAACATCGAACTGCCGCACGAACAGCAGGGCAATCCGTACCAGGACATCGCCATGCGGTTCCGCCATTTCTTCACGCGCAAGGTCACCTTCGTGAAGAATTCCGACGCGTTCATCGTCATGCCGGGCGGATTCGGCACGCTCGACGAACTGGCCGAGGTGCTGACGCTGGTGCAGACCGGCAAGTCGCGCTCGGTGCCGGTGGTGATGTACGGCAGCCGGTTCTGGAAGGGCCTGCTGGACTGGTTCCGCTTCACGCTGCTGCCGATGGGCCTGATCGCGGAGCACGACCTGGACCTGATGAAGATCGTCGACGAACCGCAGGAAGTGCTCGAAGCCGTGTACGAGTATTACGAGAAGCGCGGCGGCGACAACCCGATTCCGCCCAAGGAAGAAATGTTCTATCTGTAAGGCATTACGCGCCACATCCGCCCGCCGGCCGACAGGTCCGGCAGGTGGACGCAAGGCCACGAGAGCGACCCGGAAAACGACAGGAATTGCTAGAATGGAAGCCTGCCCACCTGCCACAGCCTGCGCCGCCGGCTGCGTGCAGGCCAATTCCGCGTCGCGGGGCCCAGCGCCCGCGCGCACAGGAGCCTCAGATGACTTCCCCTTCGCAACCGGGTGCCAGGCTGGCCGATCTGCAAGCCGCCATCGGCCGCCACGGCTATCTGCTCGCGCTCGCCGCTACCGTCCTGGCACTGACTGCCACGCAGGCGGCGCTGGCAGAGGAAACCAGCAATGCGCTGACGCAGCAGGAACTCAATAAAATCAACAACCAGCCGATTGCTCCTGCCGCGAAGAGCCAGTTGAACCAGCCCCGCGAGCCGAGCTTCAAGCTGCGCGAACGCGACGGCACCCAGGTGACCGAATACCGCGACAAGGGCCGCGCCACCGAAATCCAGGTGCAGTCCGGTTTTGGCACGAAGTACGAGATGAGCAAACCCGAAGACAGTTCGCCCCGGATTCGCGACCACGACGTGAACCGCGTGCCGTCGGTAAACCTGAAGTTCTGAGCCCGGGTTCCGGGCTGTTCCGGGGATCGATCCGGCAGACCTGATAGTCTTACGCCTTTCTCACCCACGATCCGCGCCGGCGCCGCTTGCCTGGCGAGGATCGCGCCGGCCCTCCGGCAGCAATGCCGCGGCGGCGGAACGTGACCTTGCGGTTGCGGTCCGTCGGCCCTCCGTTTCGTACCAATTTGACAGTATGGCCGTATTTACCACGGTCTCGCAGGACGAGATCGCCCGCTGGCTGCTTGATTACGACCTTGGCGAAGTGCGCGCGCTGCGTGGCATCGCCTCGGGCATCGAGAACAGCAACTTCTTTCTGACCATGGAGCAGGATGGCGTCACGCGTGAGTACGTGCTGACCATCTTCGAGCGGCTGCGCTCCGACCAGCTGCCCTACTACCTGCACCTGATGGATCATCTGGCCCGCCACGGCATCAGCGTGCCGGCCCCGATGCCGGCGCGCGATGGCGAGATCCTGCGCGAACTTAAGGGCAAGCCGGCCACCATCGTCACCCGCCTGCCCGGCGCGTCGCAGCTGGCCCCGGCGGCCGACCACTGTGCCGAAGTCGGCACGATGCTGGCACGCATGCACCTGGCCGGCCAGGACTATCCGCGCCAGCAGCCGAACCTGCGCAGCCTGGCCTGGTGGCAGCAGACCGCCCCCGAGATCACGCCGTTCCTGGACGCCGGCCAGCGCCAGTTGCTGACCCACGAGATTGCGCACCAGACGGCGTTCTTCGGCAGTGCCGACTACGCCGCGCTGCAGGGCGGGCCGTGCCATTGCGACCTGTTCCGCGACAACGTGCTGTTCGATACGGTCGATGGCCGGCATCGGCTGGGCGGCTTCTTCGATTTCTACTTCGCCGGCAACGACAAGTGGCTGTTCGACCTGGCCGTGACGGTCAACGACTGGTGCATCGACCTGGCGACCGGCGACCTGGACCCGGTCCGGGCGCAGGCCATGCTGCGCGCCTATGACGCGGTCCGCCCGCTGACCAAGGTGGAAGCCGCGCACTGGCAGGACATGATGCGCGCCGGGGCGCTGCGCTTCTGGGTGTCGCGCCTGTGGGATTTCTACCTCCCGCGCGAGGCCGACATGCTCCAGCCGCACGATCCGACCCACTTCGAACGCATCCTGCGCCGTCGCATCGACGACGGGGCGACGCTCCCCTGGATCTGATTCGCCATGCAACTACTGGAAGTTTCCGCCAAGGAAGGCTACGTCTGGCTGCGCCAGGGCATCTGGCTGTTCCGCAAGAACCCGCTGGCGTTCCTGATGCTGCTGTTCATCTACCTGATTGCCGCCCAGCTGGCGATCTTCGTGCCGCTGTTCGGCATCATCGCCCTGCTGGTCTTCACGCCCGGCCTGTACGTGGGCGTGATGACGGCCTGCCGCGAGGTCATCCAGAACAAGCGGGTGCTGCCCACCATCCTGCTGGCCGGATTCCGGACCAACGGCAAGCAGGCCACGCGCCACCTGCTGGTGCTCGGGGCCATCTATGCGGTGCTGGTGTTCTCGTTGAGCCTGATCGCCACGGCCGTGGTCGATATCGGCGCGGTGGCGCCCATCGTGCTGCGCGGCGAGGAGCCGTCGGCCGATGCCATCCGCCAGCTCTATTTCGCGCTGATGATCGGCGCGGTGCTGTACACGCCGGTGGCGATGATGTTCTGGTTTGCGCCGCTGCTGGCCGCCTGGCACCAGGTGCCCCCGGTCAAGGCGCTGTTCTTCAGCTGGACGGCCTGCTGGCGCAACCGCGGCGCATTCTTCACCTATGCGGTGATGTTCGCGGTGCTGCTGGTAGCGGTGCCGCTGGTGCTGGAAACGGTGTTCGCGGCGCTGGGCGCGCAGGCGGTGATGTCGTTCCTGGTGACGCCGTACTCGCTGCTGATGCTGGCCATCCTGTACTGCTCGTTCTACGCCACCTATCGCGGCTGCTTCAATATCGTGCCGCCCGGCGAGGCCACGGAAAGCGCCCGGCAGGCCTGATCCTGCCACGCCCTGACGCACCCTGACGCGCCCCGCTGCCGCCATCGGCACCGGGGCGCAAATCCATCCTCAGTCGATCGGATCCAGCTTCGCCACTGCCAGCGCCAGCCACTTGGCGCCGTGCCGCTTGAAGTCGATATTGGCGCGCGCATCGGCGCCCTCGCCTTCCAGCGCCTTGATCCTGCCCTCGCCGAACTTCGTGTGGAACACGTTCTGCCCCACGCGGAAGCCAGTGGCCGCGGCGCGCTTTTCCTCGGCGTAGTTCTTGCCCGTGTCCATGCCGCCCGTGGCCTTGCTGCCCGTGTACGGCACGTCCTCGGCGCGCTTGAACCAGTCGCGGCCCCAGGCGCTGTCGCGCTCCTGGCGGCTCACGCCATAGTTGCCGTACGAAGCCTGCCCCTGGGGCGTGATCCACTTCAGCGCCGCTTCGGGCAGTTCCTCGAAGAACCGTGAACGCACGTGGTAGCGCATCTGGCCGTGCAGCACGCGGCTCTGGGCGAACGACAGATACAGCCGCTCGCGCGCCCGGGTGATGGCCACATACATCAGGCGGCGTTCCTCCTCCAGGCCGTCGGCTTCCATGGCGCTGTTCTCGTGCGGGAACAGGCCCTCTTCCAGGCCGGTGATGAACACCACATTGAATTCGAGGCCCTTGGCCGCGTGCACGGTCATCATCTGCACGGCGTCCTGGCCGGCCTGGGCCTGGTTGTCGCCGGCCTCCAGCGAGGCGTGCGTCAGGAACGCCACGAGTGGGGTCATCACCACCGGCAACTGCTCGGGGTCCAGCACCTGCTGGGCCTGGTCGCCCTGCGCGAGCGCCGGCGCGGCATCGCGGCTGGCGGGCGGCATGCGGGCCAGCGCGTCGAGGCCGTAGCCCTCTTCCACGACGAAGGCCTGCGCAGCCGTGACCAGTTCCTGCAAGTTCTCGATGCGGTCCTGGCCTTCCTTTTCGGTCTGATAATGCGTGATCAACCCGCTGGTATTCGTCACGTATTCCACGGTCTGCGCCAGCGTCATGCGGCTGGTCTCCGCGCGCATCTGTTCGATCAGGCGCAGGAAGGCCGCCAGCGACGTGCCGCCCTTGCCGGGCACGTAGGCCACCGCCTCGGCCAGCGAGCAGTTGTACTGGCGCGCGGCGTCCTGCAGGTTTTCCAGCGTCTTGGCGCCGATGCCGCGCGTCGGGAAGTTGACCACCCGGCCGAACGCGGCGTCGTTGCGCGGATTCTCGATCAGCTGCAGGTACGCGAGCGCGTGCTTGACTTCGGCGCGCTCGAAAAAGCGCAGGCCGCCATAGACGCGATACGGGATGCCCGACGAAAAAAGTGCATGTTCGATCACGCGCGATTGCGCGTTGCTGCGATACAGGATCGCCACTTCGGACCGCGCCATGCCCTGGGCGATCTGGTCGCGGATTTCCTCCACGATCCACGATGCCTCCTGCCCGTCCGAGCCGGCCTGGAACACCCGCACCGGCTCGCCGTGCCCCGCATCGGTGCGCAGGTTCTTGCCGAGCCGGCGCGCGTTGTGCGAGATCAGATGGTTGGCGCTGTCGAGGATGTGCCCGTGCGAGCGGTAGTTCTGCTCGAGCTTGATCATGTGCCGCACGCGGAATTCCTGCTCGAAATCGCGCATGTTGCCGACATTGGCGCCCCGGAACGCGTAGATGCTCTGGTCGTCGTCGCCGACCGCGAACACGGCCGCGGCGTTGCCCGTGCCGTAGCCGGCCAGCAGCTTGAGCCAGCGGTACTGCAGCACGTTGGTATCCTGGAATTCGTCGACCAGCACGTGGCGGAAGCGGTGCTGGTAGTGCTGGCGGATGGCGTCGTTGTAGCGCAGCAGTTCGTAGCAGCGCAGCAGCAGTTCGGCAAAATCGACCACGCCCTCGCGCTGGCACTGCTCGTCGTAGGCGGCATACAGGTCGACAAAACGGCGGTTGAAGTCGTCGTTGGCCTCGACGTCGGCCGGCCGCAGGCCCTGTTCCTTGGCGTTGTTGATGAAGTACTGCAGGTTCTTGGCCGGGTACTTCTCGTCGTCGACGTTGAGCTGCTTGAGCAGCCGCTTGAGGGCCGAAAGCTGGTCCTGGGTGTCCAGGATGGCAAAGGTCTGGGGCAGCCCGGCGTCGCGGAAGTGCGCCCGCAGCATGCGGTTGCACAGGCCGTGGAACGTCCCGATCCACATGCCGCGCGTGTTGATCGGCAGCATCGACGACAGCCGCGTCTGCATTTCCTTGGCGGCCTTGTTCGTGAAGGTCACGGCCAGGATACCGGCCGGGGACACCCGCCCGTTCTGGATCAGCCAGGCGATGCGCGTGGTCAGCACACGGGTCTTGCCGCTGCCCGCGCCAGCCAGGATCAGGGCCGGTTCGTCCGGCAAAGTGACGGCGGCGTGTTGTTCGGCGTTGAGATTGGCAAGCAGGCTGGACATCGGATCGGGGCCAATAAAGTAGGCGGCAATTATACCGGCGGCCGCCGTCCGGACCTGTCGGCAGGCGCCGCGCGGCAGCCCGCAGGTGCCCGTTCCCGGCCCGGAAATGCGCATCGGTATGCCGGCTCCCCTATAATTTGACGTTTTCCCCGGCCGAATGCCGCCGCCCGCCCCGCCGCGAGCCGGTCCGAGCCCCGATCCGCATTCCAAGCATCCCAAGACATCCGAGCATGACCGCAGAAGACCAGTCCCTTGCCAAGAGCTTCGAACCCGCCGCCATCGAGGCCAAATGGGGCCCCGAATGGGAGCGCCGCGGCATCGCCCAGCCCACTTTCGATCCGGACCGTCCCGATTTCGCCATCCAGCTGCCGCCGCCGAATGTGACCGGCACGCTGCATATGGGGCACGCGTTCAACCAGACGATCATGGACGGCCTGGCCCGCCATGCGCGCATGCGCGGCGCCAACACGCTGTGGGTGCCGGGCACCGACCACGCCGGCATCGCCACGCAAATCGTGGTGGAACGCCAGCTGGAAGCGCAAGGCGTGTCGCGCCACGACCTGGGCCGCGAGAAGTTCACCGAGAAGGTCTGGGCCTGGAAGGAAGAATCGGGCTCCACCATCACGCGCCAGGTGCGCCGCATGGGCGCGTCGATCGACTGGACGCGCGAGTACTTCACGATGTCGCCCGAGATGTCGAGCGCCGTGACCGAAGTCTTCGTGCGCCTGTATGAACAGGGCCTGATCTACCGCGGCAAGCGCCTGGTCAACTGGGACCCGGTCCTGGGCACCGCCGTGTCCGACCTGGAAGTGGACAGCGTCGAGGAAGAAGGCTCGCTCTGGCATATCCACTATCCGCTGGCCGAGCCCGACTCCGTGCGCGGCCTGACCCATCTGACCGTGGCCACCACGCGCCCCGAGACGATGCTGGGGGACACCGCGGTGATGGTGCACCCCGAGGACGAGCGTTACGCGCACCTGATCGGCAAGTTCGTGCACCTGCCGCTGACCGATCGCAAGATTCCGGTGATTGCCGACGAGTACGTCGACCGCGAATTCGGCACCGGCGTGGTCAAGGTGACCCCGGGCCACGACTTCAACGACTACGCCGTGGGCCAGCGCCACAACCTGCCGCAGCTGTCGATCCTGACGCTGGACGCCAAGGTCGTGCCCGACGCGCCGGCCGCCTACGCCGGCATGGACCGCTTCGACGCCCGCAAGCAAATGGTGGCCGACCTTGAAGCGCAGGGCCTGCTGGGCGAAGTCAAGAAGCACAAGCTGATGGTGCCGCGCAGCGAGCGCACCGGCAGCGTGATCGAGCCAATGCTGACCGACCAGTGGTTCGTCGCGATGAGCAAGCCGGCCCCGGAAGGCACGTTCAACCCGGGCCGCTCGATTGCCGAGGTGGCGCTGGACGCCGTGCAGAGCGGCGAGATCAAGCTGGTGCCCGAAAACTGGATCAACACCTACAACCAGTGGCTGGCCAATATCCAGGACTGGTGTATCAGCCGCCAGCTGTGGTGGGGTCACCAGATCCCGGCGTGGTACGACGATGCCGGCAACTGCTTTGTCGCCCGCACCGAGGAAGACGCCCGCGCCAAGGCACAGGCGGCCGGCAGCACCGGGCCGCTGCGCCGCGAGGAAGACGTGCTGGACACGTGGTTCTCGTCCGCGCTGGTGCCGTTCTCGTCGCTGGGCTGGCCGGCGGAAACGCCCGAGCTGAAGCACTTCCTGCCGTCGTCGGTGCTGGTCACCGGCTACGACATCATCTTCTTCTGGGTGGCGCGTATGGTCATGATGACCAAGCACTTCACCGGCAAGGTGCCGTTCCATACCGTGTATGTCCACGGCCTGGTGCGCGACTCCGAAGGCAAGAAGATGAGCAAGTCGGAGGGCAACACGCTGGACCCGGTGGACCTGATCGACGGTATCGAACTCGATCCGCTGCTCAAGAAGCGCACCACCGGCCTGCGCCGCCCCAAGGACGCCCCCAAGATCGAAGCCAAGACGAAGAAGGAATTCCCCGCGGGCATTCCGGCGTTCGGCGCCGATGCGCTGCGATTCACGTTCGCGTCGCTGGCCACGCTGGGCCGGAACATCAACTTCGACACCGGCCGCTGCGAGGGCTATCGCAATTTCTGCAACAAGCTCTGGAACGCCACGCGCTTCGTGCTGATGAACACCGAGGGCCATGACTGCGGCATGGGCCCGTGCGACAAGGATTGCGGCCCGGACGGCTACCTGCACTTCTCGCAGGCCGACCGCTGGATCGTGTCGCTGCTGCAGCGCGTGGAAGCCGACGTCGAGAAGGGCTTCGACGAGTACCGCTTCGACAATATCGCCAGCGCGATCTACAAGTTCGTCTGGGACGAATACTGCGACTGGTACCTGGAACTGGCCAAGGTGCAGATCCAGACCGGCACCGAGGCGCAGCAGCGCGCCACGCGCCGCACGCTGCTGCGCGTGCTGGAGACGGTACTGCGCCTGGCCCATCCGATCATTCCGTTCATCACCGAGGAACTGTGGCAGAAGGTGGCGCCGCTGGCCGGCCGCGCCAAGGGCGACGGCAGCGAGACCATCGCCACGCAGGCCTACCCGCTGCCGGCCGCGGCCAAGATCGACGAGGCCGCCGAAGCCTGGGTGGCCCAGTTGAAGGCCCTGGTGGACGCCTGCCGCAACCTGCGTGGCGAGATGAACATCTCGCCGGCCCAGCGTATTCCGCTGTATGCCCATGGGGACAGTGCCTTCCTGAAGGAAGCCGCCGCGCAGGTGCAGGCACTGGCGAAACTTTCCGAAGTGAAGGTGTTCGAAGACGAAGCGGCGCTGCAGCGCGAGGGAGCCGGTGCCCCGGTGGCCATCGTCGGCCGCAATCACCTGCTGTTGAAGATCGAGATCGACGTGGTGGCCGAGCGCGCGCGCCTGTCCAAGGAGATTGAGCGGATCGCGGGCGAGATCGGAAAGTGCCGTGGCAAACTCTCCAACGAGAGCTTTGTCGCCAAGGCCCCAGCCGCCGTTGTGGCACAGGAAACACAACGTTTGTCGGATTTCGAACAGACGCTGGCGAAGCTGCAGGATCAACTACAGCGTCTGCCGTCCTGAATGTGATGATCAGGTCCGTCCGGACTGTAAGTCGGACGAAACCTGACAGACGGCCCTCCCCTCGTACGGCACGGTATTACACCGGATTAAAAAGGAAGCTGAAATGGAAAACCGCGTCACCAAAGCAGTCTTTCCCGTTGCAGGGCTAGGCACCCGATTCCTGCCCGCCACCAAGGCGAGTCCCAAGGAAATGCTGCCGGTGGTGGACAAGCCGCTGATCCAGTACGCCGTGGAAGAGGCCATGGCCGCAGGCATCAACGAGATGATCTTCGTGACGGGCCGCTCCAAGCGGGCCATCGAGGACCATTTCGACAAGGCCTACGAACTGGAAATGGAGCTTGAAGCCAAGAACAAGCAGGCGCTGCTTGACGTCGTGCGCTCCATCAAGCCCAAGAACGTGGAATGCTTCTACGTGCGCCAGCCCGAGGCGCTGGGCCTGGGCCACGCGGTGCTGTGCGCCGCCCGCCTGGTGGGCGACGCGCCGTTTGCCGTCATGCTGGCGGATGACCTGCTGGATGGCGAGTCCAGCGACCCGGTGATGAAGCAGATGGTGGATGTCTACAACCACTACAACTGCTCGGTGCTGGGCGTGGAGGAAATCTCGCCGGAACAAAGCCGTTCCTATGGCGTGGTCGATGGCCGGGAATGGGATGAGCGCGTGATCAAGATGTCGGGCATCATCGAAAAGCCGGCGCCCGAGGATGCCCCGTCGAACCTCGGCGTGGTGGGCCGCTACATCCTGACCCCGCGCATTTTCGACCACATCCGCAATCTCAAGCCCGGTGCCGGCGGCGAGTTCCAGCTGACCGACGCCATCCAGGCGATGCTGGACCAGGAGCAGGTGCTGGCCTACCGCTACAAGGGCGTACGCTACGACTGCGGCAGCAAGCTCGGCTACCTGAAGGCCACCGTGGAATTCGCACTCAAGCACCCCGAAGTGCGCGAGGAATTCAGCGCCTACCTGGCGCAGCGCGGCTGACCGGGCACGAATCGGCCATCACCGCCCGGGCGTCCGGCTAAACAAAAACCGCCTCTTCGGAGGCGGTTTTTTTGTGCCCGTAGGGGGCAGGAAGGCCAGTCTCAGCGGCGCTTCATGTAGAACACGAACACCTTGTCCACTTCGGCGTGCGACAGCAGTTCGTTGCCGGTCTGCTTGGCAAAGGCCTGGAAGTCGCGTGTGGCGCCGGGGTCGGTGGCCAGCACCTTGAGCACTTCGCCGCTGGCCATGTCTGCCAGCGCCTTCTTGGTCCGCAGGATCGGCAGCGGGCAGTTCAGGCCGCGCGCGTCCACTTCTTTCTGGAAATCCATTCCTCTCACCTTCTAATTCTGGTTGATGCCGTATTGTAGCGAAGCAGTGACCAGGCTGAAGTCGGTCGGGCGGCGCGGATCGGCGATGTCCGCGCCGGTGGCACGGTCGAAGAAGCGCACCGGCAAGCCGCGCCGCTCCAGGAAGTCGGCCACGGCAAACCCGGTACCGGCGTTCCAGATCCGCATCTTGTCCGGCGCCACCAGCTTGTACTCGACCAGTTCCTCCGACAGGCGGATCTCGCCCTCGGCGCGCACGTGGTAGGCAATGATCAGCTCGTTCTTGCGCATGAAGTCGTAGACGCCGATCAGCGACGCCGACACCGCATCGAGATTGGTCTCTTCCTTGAGTTCGCGCGCCACGCCCAGTTCGGGCGTCTCGTCGCGTTCCATGAAGCCGGTGACCAGCGCGAACATCTTCTCCGGCCACGCGGCATTGCGCGCCAGCAGCAGCTTGCCTTCGTACTCGACCACGGCCGCCAGCACCGGCAGCGGGTTGTCCCAGTGCACAAAACCGCAGCCGTCCTGCACGCAGGCATGGCGAAACCGGCCGGACATCGGCAGGTGTTCCAGTTCCGCGCCGCAGCGCGGGCAGAATCGATAGGGTTGCATCGTGGGGCTCCTGGGACTGTCTGGTTATCGTTGTGGCTATCGTTGAATCTTCAAAATCAGGCGCATGCAGCGCGGATATCGGCGGCAAACGCCTCGACCGTTTCGGGCTGCAAGTCCCACGCGCACATCATGCGGCAACCGCCCGCGCCGATAAACGTGTAGAACAGCCAGCCCTTGGCCCGCAGCGCCTCGATGGCCGGCAGCGGCAGATCGGCAAACACGGCGTTGGCCTGCGTCGGAAACATGATGCGCACGCCCGGGACATCGGCAATGCGCTGGGCCAGCAGCGTGGCCATCGCGTTGGCATGGCGGCCGTTCCTGAGCCATACATCGTTTTCGAGCATGCCGAGCCAGGGCGCCGAGATAAAACGCATCTTCGACGCCAGGTGCCCGGCCTGCTTGACCCGGTACGCAAAATCCTCGGCCAGCCGGCGGTCGAAGAACACCACGGCCTCGCCCACCGGCAGGCCGTTCTTGGTGCCGCCGAAGCACAGCACGTCCACGCCGGCACGCCAGGTGATTTCGGACGGATGCACGCCCAGCGACGCCACCGCGTTGGCAAAGCGCGCGCCGTCCATATGCACGCGCAACTGCCGGCGCTTGGCGATGGCCGCGATGGCGCGCACCTCGTCCACCGAATAGACCGTGCCCACCTCGGTGGCCTGCGTCAGCGACACCACGCGCGGCTTCGGATAGTGGATATCCGAGCGGCGCGTGACCAGCGCCTCCACGGCATCGGGCGTCAGCTTGCCGTTCTGGCCGGGGGCGGTGAGCAGCTTCGAACCGTTCGAGAAGAACTGCGGCGCGCCGCACTCGTCGGTCTCGATATGGGCCAGCTCGTGGCAGATCACCGAGTGGTACGACTGGCATAGCGACGACAGCGCCAAGGAATTGGCCGCCGTGCCGTTGAACACGAAAAAGACCTCGCAATCGGTCTGGAACAGGTCGCGGATACGATCGCATACCTTCTGCGTCCAGCTGTCGTCGCCATAGGCTTTCTCATGGCCCGTCGCGTTGGCCTCCAGAAAATACTTCAGCGATTCCGGACAAAAGCCGGCGTAGTTGTCGGAGGCAAACTGCTGCATGGCGGAAACTGCGGCGGTCATCGGTTCAATTCCTGCCTGGCATCACTGCTTGTCCAGCCACAGCTCACCGCCCGTGGCCCAGTTCTCGCGCTTGATGTCGGTAATGATGATGTCGACGGCGCCGGCCGAGCAGCCCAGCGTCTCGCACGTGACGCGCGTGATTTCCTCGACGAACTTGCGCTTCTGGTCAACGGTACGGCCTTCGAACATCTCTACGTGAAACGTGGGCATTGCATGGCTCCTTTACGAATTTTCAGTCTTTATAGGTGGGATCGATTTTATCGAGTCTGCGCAGCAGCGCCGGCCATTCCATCACGCCCTCGACGGCGCCGTTGTCGAACAGCTGCAGCGAGGTCTTGTCCGCGATGGCTGGCGGTGGCTGCACGGTGGCACGCCCCAGCTGTGCGCCGAGCTGGATCTCGCACGCCTTGATCAGCGTGGCCATCAGCACATAGGCCTCAGCCACGGTGCGTCCCACCGTCAGCGTGCCGTGGTTACGCAGCAGCATGGCCGGATGGCTGCCCAGCGACGCGGTCAGGCGCGCGCCTTCGGCCGGCGTGAATGCCAGGCCTTCGTAGTCGTGATAAGCCATGCGGCCGTGAAAGCGCAGGGCATGCTGCGACAGCGGCAGCAGCCCGTCGGCCTGGGCGGACACGGCGATGCCGGCGGTGTTGTGCAGATGCATCACGCAGTGTGCATCGGCGCGCGCGGCATGCACGGCCGCGTGCAGCGCAAAGCCGGTCACGTTGACCGGATGCACGGTTTCGCCCACCACTTCGCCCCGGCCATTGATCTTCACGAGGTCCGAGGCGCGGATCTCGTCGAAGGCAAAGCCGAACGGATTGATCAGGAAATGGTCGGGCTCACCGGGCACGGTGGCCGAGATATGGGTGTAGATGAGGTCGTCCCAGCGTTCCAGCGCGGCCAGCCGGTAGGCGGCGGCCAGGTCCACGCGGACACGCGCTTCGTCGGGGCTGATGGGCAGGACCGGGCCGGTGGCACGTCCGGGCTGCAAGGCAAAAGACATGGGGCTTGGCTTTCGCGCCGCCCTGCAGCGCCGGCGCGGGGGCGTCCGGGTCGAGTGAGCGGCGAAGCCGATACTGTAGCGCAGTCGCTAGCGCGGCGTGTGGCCGTCCACCGGCATCGTGCGCCACATCCACAGGAAGATCAGCGCGCCTGACAGCAGGGCCAGCGCCGCCACGCCCAGCGAGGCGCCGAAGCCGCCGGTGCGGGCCACCAGCGCGGTGGCCAGCGGCGGCCCGGCAATCTGGCCGATCGCGTAGGCGGCCGTCATCAGGCCGATCAGCTTGGCCGCGCGGCCACCCCAGAGGCGCCGTGCCTCGCGCATCGCAAACGACACCAGCGCGGTGAACGGCAAACCCACCAGCAGGCTGCTCAGCGCAAACCCGGCCACGGTGGGCCACACGGCGGCCACGCCCACCCCGGCCGCCTGCAGCGTGTACAGCACCATCATCATGCGGCGGTTGTCGTGATGCATGCCGACCCGGGTGGCCAGCCACGCCCCCACCGCCACGCCGGCACCGAGGATGGGCCAGAAAAGATCGGCCCAGACGCTGCCGGGCATGGCGTGCCGGGCAATGACCGGCAGGAACGTGGCCGTGATGATGTATCCGAAGCCCGCCAGGCCATAGGCCAACGTCAGCGCCCAGGTTTCGACGTCCAGGCGCGGCGTCGGCGCCGGCGTGGTTGCCGCGCCTGGCGTGGCACCGAGCGCGGACGTCGGGGCCGCGGAGCCGTAGACCCGCCACACGGGCACCAGCATCACGGCACCCAGGATCGTGAATGTGATCCATCCCCAGTTGGCCTGCCACCCCGCGCCTACCATCGCAAAGGCGGAAAACCCGGTCACCACGATGCCGATACCCGGTCCGCAGAACATCAGCCCGCCCAACGTGGGATGGCCCAGTTCGGCCAGTCGCTGCATGCACCAGGCGGTGCCGTAGACCATCACCAGCGCACTGGCGATACCGGCCAGCGTGCGCCAGGCCAGCCAGGCCGGCATGCCGCCCGGCAGCGCCATCGCCAGTGTCAGGCCGACGGTCAGCGCCAGGGCGCCGCGCACCATCCGCACCGGGTCCGGCCGGATAAACAGGCACAGCACGGCGCCCGCCAGGTAGCCGATGTAGTTCAGTGTCGCCAGCGCGCTGCCCTCGGCCAGCGTGACCGTGCCGTCGTGAAGCATCATCGGCAGCAGCGGCGTGAAGGCGAATCGGCCAATGCCCATGGCCAGCGCCAGCGACACCAGCCCGGCCAGCGCCACGGCCAGCGGCCCGGCGGTTGGCCGGGCCTGGGCGGTGCTGGCGGAAACATCAACGTCGGCGAGGGGCAAGCGTGGCATCGAAGGGGCGCGATCGGACATCTGGAGCATTTCTGGATTGTTGACTATGCTATGCCCGAACGATCCATCACGGAAAATGAATAATTGAGATGCAACCCATCTCAATTTGACTGGGAATTGCATATGGACCTGGCCGCACTGGAGATTTTTCGTACGGTGGTGGAAGCCGGCGGCATCACGCGGGCCGCCGAACGGCTGCATCGGGTGCAGTCGAACGTGACGACGCGCATCCGGCAACTGGAGCAATCGCTGGGGGTGGAGCTGTTTGTCCGCGACGGGCGACGCATGGTGCTCACGCCGGCCGGCCAGACCTTGTTCGACTATGCCTGCCGCATCCTGCAGCTGTCCGAGGAAGCGAAGCATGCGGTGCAGCCCGCGCATCCGCACGGACGGCTGCGTATCGCGTCGATGGAAAGCACGGCGGCCAGCCGTCTGCCGAACATGCTGGCGGCCTACCACCAGCAATGGCCGGACGTGGAACTGGAGCTGGTCACGCTGATCACCAGCAAGGCGCTCGACGCGGTGCGCCGCTTCGAGGTGGATTGCGCATTCGTGGCCGAACCGCTGGGCGACCCGGACCTGGTCAGCCTGCCGGCGTTCGACGAAGAACTGGTGATTGTGTCCAGCACCAGCCATCGGCCAATTCAGTCGCCCGAGGACGTCGAGCGCGCCACGCTGCTGGCATTCGAGACCGGCTGCAACTATCGCACCCGCTTCGAGCAGTGGTTTGGCCAGTGCGGGCGGGGCATGAACCGCGTGATCCAGCTTGGCTCGTATCACGCCATCGTGACCTGCGCGGCGGCGGGCATCGGCGTGGGCGTCGTACCGCGATCGGTGCTGGCGCTCTATCGCAACCTGCCGCAGATCGGCATCCATCCGCTGGGCGACACCGGACGCGTCACCACCGTGCTGGCCTGGCATCCGTCGATGGCAGGCACCGCCTTGATGGCGCTGGCCGACATGCTGCCCGGCCGGGAGGGTACGGTCGACGATACCCGGGCGGTGGCCTGAGCAGGCTGAATGGCCTGAGCAGGCGGCCTGACGGCCTGGCGCCGCGTCTTCGCATCGCCCTGCAGGATGTGGCCGGTCGCCTACACTGAAAGTGGCGCGGCCACGGCATTCACGGCGGGCCGCGCCCCGCCATGAGACACGCATTTGCGTTGCACCGGCCACCGCCGCCTGCCGGCCGCTGGCACTGGCACTGGGGACATTGGCTCGCGCTGGCCGGCCTGGGCCTGTTATTGCTGGCTGCCTCCGGCGCGCCTGCCCAGACGGCCGCTCCCGATCGGGCGATATCGGCAACGACGTCGTCGGTGGCCCCGGTCTATGTCGTCCCGGTGCAGGGCGCCATCAGCCCCGCCAGTGCCAGTTTCGCCGTGCGCAGCATCGAGCGCGCCCGCAAGCAGGGCGCCCAGTTGATCGTGCTGGAAATGGACACGCCCGGCGGCCTCGACAAATCGATGCGCGACATCATCCAGACCATCCTGGCGTCGCCGGTGCCCGTGGCCACCTATGTCTATCCTGGCGGCGCGCGCGCGGCCAGCGCCGGCACCTACATCCTCTACGCCAGCCATGTCGCCGCCATGGCGCCCGGCACGAACCTGGGCGCGGCCAGCCCGGTGGCCATCGGCATCGGCGGACCCAAGCCCGAGGCCGCCCCTGCCCCGGCATCGGCGCCTGCCAGCGCCCCGGCCGGCGAAGACACCATGACGCGCAAGCAGATGCACGACGCATCGGCCTATATCCGGGGATTGGCCCAGCTGCGGCACCGCAATGCCGAATGGGGGGAACGGGCAGTCCGCGAAGCCGTGAGCCTGTCCGCTGACGAAGCGGTCGCGCAGAAGGTGGCCGACCTGGTGGCGCCCGACCTGCCCGCCCTGCTCCGGCAACTGGACGGCAAGCAGATCGAGGCCGCCGGCGCCACACGCACGCTGCACACGGCCGGCGCGCCCATCGTCACGCTGGAGCCCGACTGGCGCAGCCGGCTGCTGGCGGTCATCACCGACCCGAGCGTGGCCCTGATCCTGATGATGATCGGCATCTACGGGCTGATCTTCGAGTTTTCCACGCCCGGCATGGTGATCCCGGGCATCGCCGGGGCCATCTGCCTGCTGCTGGGCCTGTTCGCGCTGCAGATGCTGCCCATCAACTACGCCGGACTGGCGCTGATCGCCTTTGGCGTTGGGTGCATGGTGGCCGAGGTGTTCCTGCCGACGTTCGGCGCTGTCGGCGTGGGCGGCATCATTGCGTTCGCGTTCGGGGCGGTGATGCTGATCGATACCGACGTGCCGGGCTTCGGCGTGCCGCTTTCGCTGATTGCCGCGCTGTCCGGCATTTCGGCGCTGTTCCTGTTCGGCATGTCCGCGCTGCTGCTGCGCGCGCGGCGTCGGCCCGTGGTCAGCGGTGCGGACACGCTGGTGGGCAGCGTCGGCGTGGTGGTGACGGACACGGCCGGCCCGACCGGGCAGACCGATCCGACCGACGGCTGGGCGATGGTCCGCGGCGAACAATGGCGCATCCGCAGCAACCGCCCGCTGGCACGCGGCGATTCCGTGCGCGTGACCGCCCGTCACGGCCTGGTGCTGGATGTCACTTCGATTCACGATGCCTGACACAACAAGGAGCCCGACATGGCATTCGGATTCAGCTTCGGTGGACTGGTCTTCCTGCTCGTGCTGCTGGTGGTGTCTGCCTTCCGCGTGCTGCGCGAGTATGAACGGGGAGTGGTGTTCATGCTGGGCCGCTTCTGGCGCGTCAAGGGCCCTGGACTGGTGCTGGTCATCCCGGCCGTGCAGCAGATGGTGCGCGTGGACCTGCGCACCGTCGTCCTGGACGTGCCGCCACAGGACGTGATCTCGCACGACAACGTGTCGGTCAAGGTCAACGCGGTGGTGTACTTCCGCGTGGTGGACCCCGAGCGCGCCATCATCCAGGTGGCCAACTTCCTGGAAGCCACCAGCCAGCTGGCGCAGACCACGCTGCGCTCGGTGCTGGGCAAGCACGAACTCGACGAAATGCTGGCCGAACGCGAGAAGCTCAACCTCGATATCCAGAAGGTGCTCGATGCCCAGACCGACGCCTGGGGCATCAAGGTATCGAACGTCGAGATCAAGCACGTCGACCTGAACGAGTCGATGGTGCGCGCCATCGCCCGCCAGGCCGAAGCCGAGCGCGAGCGGCGCGCCAAGATCATTCATGCCGAAGGCGAGCTCCAGGCATCGGAAAAGCTGCTGGAAGCCGCCCAGATGCTCGCGCGCCAGCCCCAGGCCATGCAGCTGCGCTACCTGCAGACGCTGACACAGATAGCGGGCGACAAGAGTTCGACGATCGTGTTTCCGTTACCGATCGACATCGTGTCGACGCTGACGGGGGGTGGGGGGAAGTAGGCGCGGACACGTGTTCGGCAGGATTGATGGCGGACAAGCAAGCTGACTACCAGCCCTCAAGTTCAGATCTGTCTCATTTGCACAGGCGCTCGCGACGCCTACGATAGGCCTCGTTCCATTCCATCGAGGCCAATCCATGAGGGACTTCGCACTGTTCGGCTGGTTCGTGTTCAACATTGCCATTCCGTTGCTGGCGCCGCTGGCGCTCCTGCCGCTCATCAAGATTCCAAGGGCCTTGCGCCAGCGCAGCCGTGGCGTCGTCATGCGCACCGTCCAGCACGGGCAATTGCTCTGGGCCGCGATCCCGATGAGCGCGAGCGCCTGCTACCTTCTCGCCCAGCACCTGGGCATCGGTGACATCCGCAGCCAATGGATGTGGACCGCCCTGACCGCCCATGTAGCACTCATCGTGTTCGCCGCCGTGCTGGTGCTCCTCGGCGCCGTCGAGGCAAGCCTTGCCTCCCCGGGCGCCGCGGCGCCGAAATGGCCGCTCGCTCTGTCCTTGATTGTCACGGCCGCGAGCGCAGCGGCCCACTACTTCGGTTACACGATGCTGATCCTGCCCACCCTCGCGCAGGCCGCTCCACTTCAGACTTCCCTCGCTCACCTGTAAGGAGATCACCATGGAACGCTTCCTGACCAGATTCTTCACCGACCGCGAATTCCAGGCCAAGATCATGATTCCAGTGTCTATCGTCTTCCTGACCCTGGGCATCGCGCCCTTCATCCTGATAGCCCTGTTCGCGGACCTGTGACGCAAAAAAAACGCCTGCTTTCGCAGGCGTTGTCTTCACGGCAGCTTCAGTGAGTCGGGCATCAAACCTTCGCGGACACCCATTCCGTCACGCCGGCCAGGGCCTTCGGCAGACCCGACGGGTCGGTGCCGCCGGCCTGGGCCATGTCGGGGCGGCCGCCGCCCTTGCCACCCACCTGCTGGGCGACGAAGTTGACGAGTTCGCCGGCCTTGACCTTCGACGTGGCGTCGGCAGTCACGCCCGCGATCAGGCTGACCTTGCCGTCGGCGACGGCGGCCAGCACGATGGCGGCGCTCTGGAGCTTGTCCTTGAGCTTGTCCATCGTTTCGCGCAGCGTCTTCACGTCGGCGCCTTCGAGCTGGGCAGCCAGCACCTTCAGGCCCTTGACGTCCACGGCCTGCGATGCGAGCTCATCGCCCTGCGACGAAGCCAGCTTGCTCTTGAGCTTTTCCAGTTCCTTTTCCAGCGTGCGGACCTGGTCCTGCACCTGGGCGATACGCGGCACCAGTTCCGACGGCTGGGCGCGCAGCGCGGCAGCCGCCTCGTTCAGGCGGGCGTCGAGCGATTGCAGGTAATGCAGCGCATTGTCGCCGGTGATGGCTTCCACGCGGCGGATACCTGCGGCAACGCCGGCTTCCACGACGATCTTGAACAGGCCGATATCGCCGGTGCGCGTCACGTGGGTGCCGCCGCACAGTTCCTTCGACGTGCCGATCGACAGCACGCGCACATCGTCGGCGTACTTCTCGCCAAACAGTGCCATGGCACCGCTCTTCACGGCGTCGTCGAACGGCATGACGGCGGCCACGGTCGGCGCGTTGGCCAGGATCTCGGCGTTGACGATTTCCTCGATCTGGCGGATCTGGTCGTCAGTCACCGGGGCGTTGTGCGAGAAGTCGAAACGCGTCTTGTCGGGATCGACCAGCGAACCCTTCTGCTGCACGTGGGTGCCCAGCACTTCGCGCAGGGCCTTGTGCATCAGGTGGGTGGCCGAGTGGTTGCGCACGGTGCGCGCACGGCGCACGGCGTCCACCCGTGCCGCGACCTTGTCGCCCACCTTCAGCACGCCGTTGGCCAGCGTGCCCTGGTGGCCGAACACGTCGGCCTGGATCTTGGTGGTATCGGCCACGGTGAACACGGCCGGGCCCGCCACCAGCGTGCCCTGGTCGCCCACCTGGCCGCCGGATTCGGCGTAGAACGGCGTGTTGTTCAGCACCACCACGCCAGTCTGGCCCGGCTGCATCGTATCGACGGAGGCGCCATCGACATACAGCGCGGTCACGCTGACGCCTTCCATGCTCAGGGCGTCGTAGCCGTGGAACACGGTCTTGTCGCCCGTGTATTCCAGGCCCGCCGCCATCTTGAACTTGCCGGCGGCACGAGCCTGCTCGCGCTGGCGCGTCATCGCGGCGTCGAAGGCCGCCTCGTCAACGGTGATTTCCTGCTCGCGCGCCACGTCCTGCGTCAGGTCTAGCGGGAAGCCGAACGTATCGTGCAGCTTGAACGCCAGTTCGCCGTCCAGCACCTTGCCGCCCTTGGCCTTGAGATCGGCCACGGCGCCGTCCAGGATCGACATGCCGTTCTCGATCGTCTCGAAGAAACGCTCTTCCTCGGCCTTGAGCACTTCCACCACGCGGTTCTGGGCTTCGGCCAGTTCCGGATAGGCTTCGCCCATCTGCGCCACCAGGTCCGGTACCAGCTTGTGGAAGAACGGCGTCTTCTGGCCCAGCTTGTAGCCGTGACGGATCGCGCGGCGCACGATACGGCGCAGCACATAGCCGCGGCCTTCGTTGCCCGGGATCACGCCGTCCACGATCAGGAACGAGCACGCGCGGATATGGTCGGCAATGACCTTCAGCGAATTCTGGTTCAGGTCGGCGGTATGCGTTTCACGGCCGGCGGCCTTGATCAGCGCCTGGAACAGGTCGATCTCGTAGTTGCTGTGCACGTGCTGCAGCACCGCGGCAATCCGCTCCAGGCCCATGCCGGTGTCCACGCACGGCTTGGGCAGGCGCGTCATGTTGCCCTGCTCGTCGCGGTTGAACTGCATGAACACCAGGTTCCAGATCTCGATGTAGCGGTCGCCGTCTTCCTCGGGCGATCCCGGCGGGCCGCCCCACACTTCCGGGCCGTGGTCATAGAAGATTTCCGAACACGGGCCGCACGGTCCGGTGTCGGCCATCTGCCAGAAGTTGTCCGACGCGTAGCGCGCGCCCTTGTTGTCCCCGATGCGCACGATGCGGTCGGTCGGCACGCCCACTTCCTTGGCCCAGATGTCGTAGGCCTCGTCGTCCTCGGCGTACACGGTGACCCACAGCTTGTCCGCCGGCAGCTGGTAGACCTTGGTCAGCAGTTCCCAGGCGTACTGGATGGCATCGCGCTTGAAGTAGTCGCCGAACGAGAAATTGCCCAGCATTTCGAAGAATGTGTGGTGACGTGCGGTGTAACCCACATTTTCGAGGTCGTTGTGCTTGCCGCCGGCGCGAACCGAGCGTTGCGACGACGTGGCGCGCGAGTACGGACGCTTGTCGGTGCCCAGGAACACGTCCTTGAACTGCACCATGCCCGAATTGGTGAACAGCAGGGTCGGGTCGTTCGCCGGCACCAGGCTGGACGAGCGGACCACGGTATGGTCCTTCGACGCGTAGAACTGCAGGAACTTGCTGCGAATGTCGGAGACTTTCATGTTGTATCGGGCGCCTCGGCGCGTCGTGGCAGCACGCAGGCAGTCAGGTTGGATTTGCAAACCGTTGATTATACGGGGAAGCCCCGTCCCGGGGCACTGGCGCGCCGTGCCCATGTCGGGCCCAGGCACGGCGCGGCGCCGCCTGTCCGGTTATCGCCCACGGAACTCGGGCCGGCGCCCCGCCCCGGGGCATCGTGCCGGGTGGCCGGTGATAGAGTGCTGGCTCCTCAGAACTGCCAGCCGTCACCGCCATGGGAGCCTTAAGCCATCTCCGCGTCCTCGACCTGACCCGCGTGCTCGCCGGGCCCTGGTGCGCCCAGAATCTTGCCGATTTCGGCGCCGACGTGATCAAGATCGAGCGCCCCGGCGCAGGCGACGACACCCGCATCTGGGGCCCGCCCTGGCTCAAGACCCCCGATGGGCGCGACACGGCGGAGGCCGCCTACTACCTGGCCGCCAACCGCAACAAGCGGTCGGTGACCTGTGACATCAGCACGCCCGAAGGCCAGCAGCTGGTGCGCGACCTGGCCGCCCGGAGCGACGTGGTGCTGGAAAACTACAAGGTTGGCCAGCTGAAGAAGTATGGCCTCGATTACGAATCGCTCAAGGCCGTCAAGCCGGACATCATCTACTGCTCGGTCACCGGCTTCGGCCAGACCGGCCCGTACGCCCAGCGCCCCGGCTACGACTTCATCATCCAGGGCATGGGCGGCTTCATGAGCCTGACCGGCGAGCGCGACGACCTGCCCGGCGGCGGCCCGCAAAAGGCCGGCGTGGCGATTTCCGACCTGATGACCGGCCAGTACGCCACCATTGCCGTGCTGGCCGCGCTGTCCCACCGCGACCGCACGGGCGAGGGGCAGTACATCGACATGGCCCTGCTGGACGTGCAGGTGTCGATGCTGGCCAACATGAATACCAACTACCTGGCCAGCGGCGTGGCCCCCAAGCGGTGGGGCAACGCGCACCCGAACATCGTCCCCTACCAGACCTTCCACGCCGCCGATGGCTGGATCATCGTCGCGGTGGGCAACGACGGCCAGTTCCGCAAGTTCGTGACCGCCGGCGGCCGCCCCGAGCTGGCCGACGATCCGCGCTTTGCCACCAACCCGCAGCGCGTGGCGCACCGCGACGCGCTGGTGCCGATCCTGGCCGAGATGGTGCTGCCGCGTACCCGCGAGCAATGGATCCTGGATCTGGAGCGCGCCGGCGTGCCGTGCGGCCCGATCAACACGCTCGACGAGGTCTTCGAAAACGAGCAGGTGGTGGCGCGCGGCCTGCGCGTGGACCTGCCCCACCCCACGGGCGGCACGGTCAGGCTGGTGGGCAGCCCGATGAAGATGAGCGCCACGCCGCCCGAGGCGCTGCGCCATCCGCCGTTGCTCGGCGAGCACACCGATGTGGTGCTGGACGAGACACTCGGCTACAGTGCCGAACACATCGCCGCCCTGCGTGCCAAGGGTGTGGTCTGACGCGAAGCAGATCCGCCGGAAACTGACCAGACCTTGACCGCGCCTGCCTCCGGCGGGCGCACGGGCCGGTGATCATGACGTTTTTCCATCCCTAGGAGAATGCATGCTGACCGATGCCCTGCTCGCGTTCCTGCACTTCACGGCCATCTTCGTGCTGATTACGCTGATGGCCGCCGAAGCCGTGGTCCTGCGTCCGGACATGACACCGGCCGCCGTCCGCCGCCTGTCGATCTACGATTTCGTCTATTTCCTGTCGGCCATGGCAACGCTGGCCACCGGCCTGCTGCGCCTGTTCCATGGCGCCAAGGGCGTGGATTTCTATATCCACAACCCGTGGTTCCACGCCAAGATGACCGTGTTCGTGGTCATCGCGCTGTGCTCGTTGCCGCCGACCTTCGCCTTTGCCAGATGGCGCAAGCAGGCAAAACATCTGCCAGACTTCGTACCGACGCCGTCGGAGATCAAGAAGGCCCGCCGCTGGGTGATGATCGAGGCGCATCTGGTGATCCTGCTGCCGCTATGCGCGGTCATGATGGCGCGAGGCATCGGCATCCGCTAGCAGGCGCGACACACACCGCCGCCGCGCAACGTACGCGGAGGCCCACAGATTCCCATCCTTTTCCACGTTTGACATGCTGAAGACCCTGCTCACGGCCGCGCTGGCCGTCTCCACGGCGCTGGCCGTCCCGGCCCACGCCGCCCCGGCCAATTGGCCGACCAAGCCCATCCGCTTCGTGGTGCCCTACCCGGCCGGCGGTCCGCTGGACACCGTGGCACGTGCCATCGGCGAGAAGTTGCGCGACAGCCTGGGCCAGCCCGTGGTTGTGGAAAACAAACCCGGCGCCGGCGGCAACCTGGGGGCCGACTACGTGGCCAAGCAGCCGGCCGACGGCTACACGATCGTGATGGGCGCCGTGGCCACGCACGCGATCAACCCCACGCTGTTCACGAAGATGCCGTACGACCCGGTCAAGGATTTTGCCCCGGTCACGCTGGTGGCCGACGTGCCGAACGTGCTGGTGATGCACCCGGGCAAGGCCGCCGAACTGCACATCAACAACGTGCGCGACCTGGTGGAATACGCGCGCAAGCACCCGGGCAAGCTCGACTACGCGTCGGGCGGCAATGGCAGCGCCGGCCACCTGTCGGGTGAGCTGTTCAAGAGCATGGCGCACGTCAGCATGGTCCACATCCCGTACAACGGGGCATCGCCCGCGCAGTTGTCGGTGCTGTCGGGCCAGACCGACCTGATCTTCGACAACCTCGCGTCGGCATCGGCCAACATCAAGGCCGGCAAGCTCAAGGCCTTTGCCGTGACCACGGCCAGCCGTGCCGCGTCGTTCCCGGAGCTGCCGACCATTGCCGAAGCCGGCAAGGGGCTGGGCCTGGAAGGCTTCGACATCTCCACGTGGTTTGGCGTCCTGGCGCCGGCGGGCACCCCGCGCGATATCGTGGACCGCCTCAATCACGACATCGTCGCCATCCTGAAGACCGACGACATGAAGGCGCGGCTGGCCCGCATCGGCGCCCAGCCGGCGCCCACCACGCCCGAGCAGTTCGGCGCGTTGATCCAGCGTGAACTGAAGAAGTACGGGCAGGTGGTCAAGGTTTCCGGCGCGAAGGTCGACTGAGCGATCCGCGCGCCTTGTCGCGCATGCGCCAGAGGCGGTCCTTGCCGTCCCTGGCGTCTTCGGCCGCATTGCGCGGCAGCAGCAACCCTACCTGTGTGATGCGCGGCCCCTCCATACGGGTCACGGTCAGCCGCAAACCGGCGATCTCCACCGCATCGCCCTCCACCGGCGGCGACGGAAACACCGCCAGCATGCCTTCCTCCAGCGTCTGTTCCTTTTGGACCGCCTGCAGCGGCCGCGTGGCGTAGAGTGCCGCCACGTCCGCCAGACGGGCCTGGCCGTCCAGCAGGAAGTCATGCGCCACCTGATCCCACGACGGCGGCGTGGCCGGCTTCAGGAACAGGCGCGACAGGCGCGGCATGGCCGGGCCAGGCGCCAGGATCGACACGATATCGCCCGCGCGCAGCACCGCCTGGTCCAGCGGCACCAGCGCGCCTTCGCGGGCCACCGTCATCAGCCGGCTGCGCGACGGCAGTTCGACCTGGTCCGCGCGCAGGTCTTCCATCGACGAATTGGGGGCCACCACGAACTGCATGATTTCCATGCCCGGCGCGCGCACGCCGCGCAGGCGCTCGCGCGACAGCGGCTCGTCATAGGCCGGCCGCAGCACACGCGCCAGCCGCGCCGCCAGCGCCACCGTGGTGCCCTGGCACAGCAGGCTGGCCAGCACCACGGCAAACGCCACCCGGAACAGCAGCCCGGCATCCTCCATGCCCTGCAGCAGCGGGAACAGCGACAGCACGATCGGCACCGCGCCGCGCAGGCCTATCCAGGCCAGGAAGCCCTTTTCGCGCGGACTGAACCGGAATGGCAGCAGCGAGACAAAGACCGCCACGGGCCGCGCCACGCACATCAGGAAGGCAGCCAGCGCCAGGGCCGGCACGGCGATATCCCAGATCCGGTGCGGTGTCACCAGCAGCCCCAGCAACAGGAACATGGCGGATTGCGCCAGCCAGGCCATGCCGTCCATGGCACGCAGGACGTCCTCGCTGACGGCGCGGTCGCGGTTGCCGACCATCATCCCGACCAGATAGACGGCCAGAAAGCCGCTGCCGCCGAATGACTGGACGATGGCCCAGATCATGCAGCCGCCAGAGCAGATCAGGATGGCCTGCAATCCCTCGGCCACATTGACGCGCTCCATGACATTGGCCATGCAATAGCCCAGCCCGCCGCCCAGCAGCCCCCCCACCCCGAACTGCACCAGCAGCCGCAGGCCCAGCGCGCCGGGCGACAGGCCCTGCGGCGCGGTGATCCATTCGATCAGGGTCAGGGTCAGGAAGATGGCCATCGGGTCGTTGATGCCCGATTCGATCTCGAGCACGCTGGCCACGCGGTCCTTGAGCCGGATGCCGCTGCTGTTGAGCAGCGAAAACACGGCGGCCGCGTCGGTGGACCCGACGATGGCGCCCAGCAGCAGCCCGAGCTTCCAGTCGACGCCCAGCATCCATGTTGCAAACAATCCCACCAGCACGGCGGTCAGCACCACGCCCACGGTGGCCAGCGACAGCGACGGCTTCAGCGCCACGCGGAACGTGGCAAAGCGCGTGCGCAGCCCGCCGTCGAGCAGGATCACGGCCAGCGCGATATTGCCGACCAGGAAGCTGAGCCAGGTATTGGAAAACCGGATGCCGCCCGGGCCGTCCACCCCGGCGGCCATGCCCACACCCAGGAACACCAGCAGGAACGGCACCCCGAAGCGCGCCGAGAACACCCCGAGCAGGATGCCCAGCGTCATCACCAGGGCGCCGATCAGGATGGCATGGTCGATGGCTTCCAAGCGGGCCTCCTGTCGTCGTTATTTTTGGGGGGATGTCAGGCCATGCGAAAGCTTTCATTCCAGCTTTCGATCATAGGTCGCCCCGCACGCCAGGTCTGTCCGTTTCCGTCCGGCGCAGCACCGCCTGCCTGCGCCCTCCATCGGCATATTCCCTGCACTTTTCCTTGCGTCGTCAACGACTTACCGAACGCTTTCAGACGTCTGCGTAGGGACATACCCTGAGGTTGCCACTTTATGCAGACATATGAAAGGTAGCTGAAAGGATGCGCTTTTACCTTCCACCCTGCCGCGATCGGGGTAGCCCTTGTCGCGACGTTTTTCAAGCAGTCAAAGCTGTGTCATATCGAGGAGAATCATTTTGCGCATACGTAGCCAAAAGGACTTTGCCTCCGGCCTGATGTTCATCCTGGTCGGATTGGGCTTTTCCTTCGTCGCCCGTGGCTATTCCATGGGAACAGCCGCCAAGATGGGACCGGGATACTTCCCGTTCTGGCTCGGCATCGTGCTCGCCCTGCTGGGCGCGCTGGTACTGTGGGGCTCGCTGTCTTCCAGGATGGAAGAAGATCAACTGGCGCGCTGGGACCTGAAGATCCTGCTGTGGATCCTGGGCTCGGTGGTGCTGTTCGGCCTGCTGCTCAAGCCGCTGGGCATGGTGCTGTCCGTGGTGGTACTGGTGCTGGTCTCCTCGATGGCCAGTCATGAATTCAGCTGGAAGGGTGCTGTCCTTAACGCGATCGTGCTGGTGCTGATCAGCATGGGCGCGTTCGTGTACGGCATCAACCTGCAGATGCCGGTGTGGCCGGCTTTCCTGGCAAGCTAAGGAGCCCGCCCTCATGGAACTGTTAGCCAACCTCGGACTGGGCTTTTCGACCGCCCTGTCCTTCCAGAACATCGCCTACGCGTTCCTGGGCTGCGTGCTCGGGACGCTGATCGGCGTGCTGCCGGGCCTGGGCCCGCTGGCCACCATCGCGATGCTGCTGCCCGTGACCTACACGCTGCCCCCGGTGGCCGCGCTGATCATGCTGGCCGGTATCTACTACGGTGCCCAGTACGGCGGCTCGACCACCGCCATCCTGGTGAACCTGCCCGGTGAATCGTCGTCGGTGGTGACCACCATCGATGGCTACCAGATGGCACGGCGCGGCCGCGCCGGCGTGGCGCTGGCCACAGCCGGTATCGGTTCGTTCTTCGCCGGCTGCGTGGCCACGCTGATCCTGGCCGCTTTCGCGGCGCCGCTGTCGGAACTGGCGTTCAAGTTCGGCCCCGCCGAGTACTTCTCGCTGATGGTGCTGGGCCTGATCGGTGCCGTGGTGCTGGCGTCGGGCTCGCTGGTCAAAGCGATTTCGATGATCGTGCTGGGCCTGCTGCTGGGCCTGGTCGGGACCGACGTGAACTCGGGGGCGGCACGCTTCTCGTTCGACGTGCCCGAGCTGACCGACGGCCTGAACTTCGTGTCGGTGGCCATGGGTGTGTTCGGCTTTGCGGAAATCATCGCGAACCTGGAACAGAAGGAAGCCCGCGAGACCTTCACCGATCACGTGACCAACCTGTTCCCGACCAAGGAAGACTTCAAGCGCATGATCCCTGCCGTGCTGCGTGGCACGGCCCTGGGTTCGGCGCTGGGTATCCTGCCGGGCGGCGGTGCGGCACTGGCTTCGTTTGCAGCCTACTCGCTGGAAAAGAAGACCTCGAAGTACGCACACGAGTTCGGCAAGGGCGCCATCGAAGGCGTGGCAGGTCCGGAATCGGCCAACAACGCCGCGGCACAGACGTCGTTCATCCCGCTGCTGACGTTGGGTATCCCGCCGAACGCCGTGATGGCGCTGATGGTGGGTGCGATGACGATCCACAACATCCAGCCGGGCCCGCAGGTCATGACCAGCAACCCGGCGCTGTTCTGGGGCCTGATCGCGTCGATGTGGCTGGGCAACCTGATCCTGATCGTCCTGAACCTGCCGATGATCGGTATCTGGGTGAAGCTGCTGAAGGTGCCGTACCGTTACCTGTACCCGGCCATCCTGACGTTCTGCTGCATCGGCGTGTACTCGGTCCAGAACACCACGTTCGACGTGTTCCAGACCGCGGCCTTCGGTATCATCGGCTACCTGTTCATCAAGCTGCGCTGCGAACCGGCACCGCTGCTGCTGGGCTTCGTGCTGGGACCGATGATGGAAGAAAACTTCCGCCGCTCGCTGCTGCTGTCGCGTGGTGACTTCAGCGTGTTCGTGACGCGTCCGCTGTCGCTGGGCCTGCTGATCGCTGCGGCGGTCCTGGTGGCGATCGTGGCCATGCCGTCGATCAAGGCGAAGCGCGAAGAAGCGTTCCAGGAAGAGTAAGGACGTTTCCCCCGCTGCATGAAACAAGGGCGCCCCTGTGGCGCCCTTTGTCTTTTGGCAGGTCTTTCCCGCTATCTGGCGTTCCCCAGGCGGCGCCCGGCCCTCAGTCGCCGAACAGGGCCGCGCAGGCGGTGCGGATGGCCTCGGTGACGTGCACGCGGCCGTGATCGCGCCGCTCCAGCATGCCGATGGTGCGTACGGTGGGTTCGCCGCCTGCCCGCAACGGCAGGATGCGCAGCGCGCGGTCGTCGCGCCAGCGGGCACGCTTGAGCAGCGGCACCACGGTCACGCCCACTTCCTGCCGGACCAGTTCCACCAGCGCCTCGATCGAGTTCAGTTCCAGGTATTCGTTGGTGCGAAGGTGGGCGCGGCGCAACGCGCGTTCCACCAGCGCGCCGGTGCGCTGGCTACGGTCGAAGCGCAGGAACGGGTTGGCAGCGAGTGCTTGCCGTGCATCGTCGCCCTGACTGCCACGTGCCGCAATCGCCACAAGCGGTTCGTCATACAGCGGGGTCCAGTGCAGCGTGCCAGCCAGGCGTGCCGAGCCCTCCACCACAAAAGCGGCGTCGAGCTCTCCACTTTCCACCATGGCCGCCAGTTCGAACGACTTGGCGCCGATCAGCCTGACATCGAGCGCCGGATAGGTCCGCTTCATCTGCGCCACCACGTGCGACAGCCCGCCCATCACGGAAACCACCGCGCCCACCGCCACCGCCCCAGCCATCGCTTCGGTGTCGGCCAGCGGCACGCGCATGTCGTCGTAGAGCGCCAGCAGCCGGCGCGCCTGAGGCAGCAGCGCCCGGCCATCGGCATTGAGCACGGCCACCCGGCCGCTGCGGTCGAACAGGGCGCGACGCAACTCTTCCTCCAGCGACCGCATCTGGAGGCTGACTGCCGCCTGCGTCACCGCGACCTGGCCGGCGGCGGCGGCAAACGACCCGTGTTCGGCCACGGCGACGAAGGTTCTCAGAAAGCGGATCGTGCTCATTGCTGGTGCATCTTTCGGGGCGCGCGCCGGAGGGCGGCCATCCTCAAGAATTTCTTGTCAATCAAGCAAGGAATATTAACTTTCATTGTGGGGGCGGGCGCGGAATAATTTGTGTTTTCCTGCCGCAGTTCCACGTCGCACCCATCCGTCCCGGAGACGCAACACATGAAATCCTGGCTACGCCATCTTGGCATCGGCCTTGCCACGAGCCTGACCCTTGCTGCCGCCCCGTCGCATGCCGACACCTTTCCCAGCAAGCCGATCCGCCTGATCGTGCCGTTTCCGGCCAGCGGTGCCACTGACCTGCTGGCACGCGCCATCGCCCAGAAGGTAGGCCAGAACCTGGGCCAGCAGATCGTGGTCGACAACCGGCCCGGCGCCGGCGGCGCCATCGGTTCGGACATGGCCGCCAAAGCCGCGCCCGACGGCTACACGATCCTGATCGCCACCACCAGCACGCATTCGATCGGGCCGTACATCAATGCGCACCTGCCCTACAACACCGAAACGGACTTCACGCCGATTGGCCAGGTGGCCACCGCCACCAACGTGCTGGTGGTGCCCAACCAGCTGCCGGTCAAGAACGTCAAGGAACTGATCGACTACGCCAGGAAGCATCCGGGCGAGCTGAACTATGCGTCGAGCGGCAATGGCACCGTGGTCCACCTGACCGCCGAGGCCTTCAAGGCCCAGGCCGGCGTGTTCATCACGCACATCCCGTATCGCGGCACCGCGCTGGCCGTGCCTGACCTGATCTCGAACAAGGTGCAGGTGCTGTTCGACAGCATCGTGTCCGGCATGCCGCACGTGAAGGACGGCAAGCTCAAGGCACTGGCCGTGACCAGCCTGAAACGCTCGCCGTTGGCGCCGGACCTGCCTACCGTCAGCGAATCGGGCCTGCCGGGCTTTGAATCGGATACCTGGTTCGGCATCTATGGTCCCAAGGGCCTGCCGCCCGAGATCGTCAACCGCCTGAATGCCGAGTTCAACAAGGCCATTCAGTCGCAGGACGTCAAGGACCGTCTGGCCAAGCTGGGCGCCGAACCGATTGGCGGCACGCCGGCCCAGTTCGCCGCGATGGTGAAAAAGGACAGCGCACGCTGGGGCAAGCTGATCAAGGATCGCAAGATCCAGGTCGACTAAGCACAAGCAGGACAAGCGGGCGACAATGGCGTCGCCCTGCCGAGCACGACAACCAGGCAGCAAAGAGAGACACCATGCAGAACTTCAACTGGACCAATCCCTATCCCACCGTGCGCATTCCGCTGTTCGCGCGCAACGTGGTATCGACCTCGCATCCGCTGGCCGCACAGGCCGGCCTGCGCATGCTGCTCAAGGGCGGCAATGCCGTGGATGCCGCCATCGCCGCTGCCGCAGCCATCACGCTGGTGGAGCCGGTGTCGTGCGGGCTGGGCAGCGATGCCTTTGCGATCCTCTGGGATGGCAAGGAACTGCATGGCCTGAACTCGTCGGGCGTGGCCCCGAAGGCCTGGAGCCCCGAATACTTCAAGAACAAGTACGGGGTGGACGGCAACGGACTGGCCAACCGGCCGATCCGCGGCTGGGATTCGGTGACCGTGCCCGGCGTGATCGCCGGCTGGGCCGCGCTGCACGAGCGATTCGGCAAGCTGCCGTTCGAGGACCTCATGGCGCCCGCCATCGAGATCGCCGAACGCGGCTACGCCGTGCCGCCGGTGGTGGCACACAAGTGGGCCGCCGCCGTACCGGACCTCAAGAGCCAGCCGGGCTTTGCCGACACGTTCATGCCCAACGGCCGCGCGCCGCACGTTGGCGAAAAGTTCGTGTTCAAGAATGCCGCCGAGACGCTGCGCAAGATCGGCGCCACGAAGGGCCGCGCCTACTACGAAGGCGAGATCGCCGAGAAGATCGCTGCGTTCAGCAAGGAATGCGGCGCCGCGATGACGCTGGACGACCTGCGCAACTATCGCCCCGAATGGGTCAAGCCGATCAGCAAGTCGTATCGCGGCTACGACGTCCATGAGATTCCGCCCAATGGCCAGGGCATTGCCGCGCTGATGGCGCTGGGCATCCTGGACCAGTTCGACCTGGGCGCCCTGCCCGTGGATTCGGTCGATTCGCAGCACCTGCAGATCGAGGCGATGAAGCTGGCCTTTGCCGACCTGTACCGCTACGTGGCCGACCCGCGCAGCATGGAAGTCACCCCCGAGCAGATGCTGGGCGATGCGTACCTGAAGTCGCGCGCCAAGCTGATCGACATGCAGCGTGCCACGCATTTCAACTTCGGCATGCCGCGCACGGGCGGCACGATCTACCTGACCGCCGCCGACGAGAACGGCATGATGATCTCCTTCATCCAGTCGAACTACATGGGTTTCGGTTCGGGCGTGGTGGTACCGGGCACCGGCATCAGCCTGCAAAATCGTGGCGTGGGCTTCTCGATGGACCCCAAGTCGGCCAATGTGGTGGAAGGCGGCAAGCGCCCGTTCCACACGATCATCCCGGCGTTCCTGACCAAGGATGGCCAGCCCGTGATGAGTTTCGGCGTGATGGGCGGCGACATGCAGCCCCAGGGCCATTTGCAGACCGTCGTGCGCATGCTCGACTACAACCAGCAGCCGCAGGCCGCTTGCTGCGCGCCGCGCTGGAAGGTCAACCGCGACTTCACGCTCGACGTTGAAGGCACCATGGACCCGAACACCGTGGCAGGCCTGAAGGACCGCGGCCACAAGCTCAAGTCGGTGGAAGACCCGTATATGGACTTCGGCTCAGGCCAGTTCATCTGGCGCCTGTCGCAAGACGCCGAGCAAGGCTACGTGGCCGCCAGCGACAGCCGGCGCGACGGCCAGGCCGTGGGCTTCTGACGCAACACCGCCTGACGTATCGATATCGTAGTACCGCAGTGGGTAACACCGTAGTTGATGTCCTGCGAGGCGCCACGGAACCATCCGTGGCGCCTTTTTTATGCCGCATCGGTATCCGTGCGGCGTCAGTAGACCGGCAGGCTCAGGAACAGCTTGATGACCACGGCATTGACGATGTCGATGAAGAAGGCACCCACCATCGGCACGATCAGGAAGGCCAGGTGCGACGGGCCGTAGCGGTCCGTGATGGCCTGCATGTTGGCGATGGCCGTGGGCGTGGCCCCAAGGCCGAAGCCGCAATGGCCGGCGGCCAGCACGGCGGCATCGTAGTTGCGGCCCATGACCCGGAAGGTAACGAAGATCGCATAGGCGGCCATGGCGCCGGTCTGCACCAGCAGGATCAGCAGCATCGGCAGCGCCAGCGAGGCCAGTTCCCACAGGCGCAGGCTCATCAGCGCCATCGCCAGGAACATCGACAGGCTCACGTTGCCCAGCACCGACAGCGCGCGATCGAAGACCGTGTACCAGCCCAGCAGCGCCAGCCCGTTGCGCAGCAGCACCCCGACGAACAGCACCCAGACAAAGGTCGGCAGTTCCAGCCAGCTGCCCTTGAACAGGTCGCCCAGCGCCTGCCCCGCGGTCAGGCAGACCAGGATCAGCGCCAGGGTCTCGATCAGCGCCGATGCCGTGATCGGCCGCACCGCCTGGGGATTCTCGAAGTTGAGCACGCGGTCATCGCCGGCACCCACGCCCGGCTTGGTCACATTGCGCAGCAGGTAGCGCGCCACCGGGCCGCCGATCAGGCCGCCCAGCACCAGGCCGAACGTGGCGCACGCCACGCCGAGCTCCGTGGCGTACGACATGCCGAACTGCTCGACAAACGTCTTGCCCCAGGCCGCGCTGGTGCCATGACCTCCCGACAGCGCGATCGACCCGGCCAGCAGGCCGGTGGCCGGATGCAGGCCCAGCGCGCTGGCCAGCCCGACGCCGATCGCGTCCTGGATCACCAGCAAGCCCGCCACCGCGACCAGGAAGATGCCGATCGACTTGCCGCCCTGCTTCAGGCTGGCAAGATTGGCGCTCAGGCCAAGCGTGGCAAAGAAGGCGAGCATCAGCGGCGTCTGCGCGGTGGTGTCGAACTTCACCTGCACGTCGGCGGTAAAGCGGGCCAGGGCCAGGCATAGCGCCACGACAAGTCCGCCCACGACCGGCTCAGGAATGTTGAAGGTGCGCAGCGGCGTTGTGACCTGCAGCAGCTTGCGTCCGACCAGCAGCACCAGCGATGCCGCGACGAGCGTTTCGTAGTTGTTGAGTTCCAGCATGGCGAGCAACCAAAAAACCTCAATTCTTGGCGCCCCGCCTGCTCTCGCCAATCGCATTCCGCTTAAAGATGCGAAGCGGGTGCCAAGCGCAACTGTTCCGTTGCACTTGCATGAAACTGTGCATGGCTTCGGCGCATCGCTTCCCTACACTATGTGGTTTCCCATCCACGTCCGCGAAACGCCCATGGCCACCTACGCATACCGAATCGTCAATGTCTTTGCCGAATCCACTTTCGGCGGCAATCCACTGTGTGTGTTCGAGGATGCGCGCGGCATGGACGATGCCACCATGCAGGCCCTGGCCCTGCAGTTCAACCTGTCCGAGACGACGTTCATCCTGCCGTCCGACAAGGCCAATGCGGCCGTCCGCATCTTTACGCCCGGCTACGAGATGCGCTTTGCCGGCCATCCCACGCTGGGCACCGCCCACGTGGTGCGCGACCTCGCGCAGACCGGCAACGCGCTGTCGCTGGAGTTCAAGGCCGGAGTCGTTCCCGTGACCGCCGTGGAAGACCGCTGGACGCTGACCGCCCCGCACCAGGGGGCGCCCAGGACGGCGCCGGCCGGCCTGCCCGACGCCGAGATGGCATCGCTGCTGGGCCTGCAGGCCGACGACCTGGCCGGCGCGCCGATCTGGGTCGATACGGGCGCCGACCAGCTGCTGGTGTCGCTGAAGACGCCCGACGCCGTACGCCGCGCCCAGCCCGACAGCAGCCGCCTGGACCGCTGGCCGCAAAGCAGCCTGGGCCGCAAGACTGCCTACGTGTTTGCCTTCGATCCCGAACAGCCGGGCAAGGTGCTGGCGCGCTATTTCTTCACCAAGCAGGGCGGGGGCGTGGCGGAAGATCCGGGTACCGGCTCGGCATGCGCGAACCTGGGGGGCTGGCTGGTGGCCACTGGCCACGCGCTGCCCGCCCGCTATGAAGTCGATCAGGGGGAATTCGTCGATCGACGATGCCGCCTGGACCTCGCCGTGACCGTCGAAGGCGCAATCCGCGTGGGCGGCCGCGTCATCGAACTGGGTCGCGGCACGGTCAGCATCTGACCGCACAGACCATCGCACCTTGGGGAATGTGCGTCATACTGGCGCCTTCCTCTCCACGCCTGCCTTTCGCGAGCCGTCCCATGCCATCGCACGACATCACTACGCTGGCCGACCTCGAGGCGCTCTACGCCGAGCCCGGCGCCGCCTCGCTGGCCAAGGAAGTCGACTACCTGCATCCGCACTACCGCGCCTTCGTCGAAGCCTCGCCGTTCTGCCTGCTTTCCACGATGAACAAACAGGGCGGCGACTGCTCGCCGCGCGGCGATGCGCCCGGTTTCGTGCAGGTGCTGGACGACCGCACGCTGCTGCTGCCGGACCGGCGCGGCAACAATCGCATCGACAGCCTGCGCAATATCCTGGCCGACCCGCGCGTCGGGCTGCTGTTCCTGGTGCCCGGCGTCAATGAAACGCTACGCGTCAGTGGCACCGCTACGGTTTCCACGGACCCGGACCTGATCGCCCGCTGCATGATGCAGGACAAGGCGCCCACCACGGTGCTGGTGATCCGCATCCACTCGGTATTCTTCCAGTGCGCGCGAGCCCTGCTGCGCTCGCGCCTGTGGCTGGCCGACGCGCAGGTGCCACGCGAGGCGCTGCCCAGCACCGGCACCATGCTGGCCACGCTGAGCCAGAACGCGATCGATGGCGCCGCCTACGACCGCGATCTGCCCGAACGCGTACGCACCACGCTGTATTAGGCCCCCGCCGGCCGGGCGATTAACGCGGTAGCCACGCCGCCGCGTGCGTGCCCAGCGGTACCGACGGCAGCGCCCAGTGGGCGGGCGTCTCCGACAGGTGCGCCGCATGGCGCACCACGGTCAGTTCGCCGAAGCCGGACTCTTCCACTTCGAGCAGATCGGAAATCTCGTCGATATGTTGATCCGGCACCGCCGCGCCACCCGGCACGCGCCCGAGGCTGCGCAGCCACTGCCCCACCTGCGCCAGCGATACGCGCACGTGCCAGCTGCCCCCTTCCACCGCGCGCCGATGCAGCGCCACCATTGCGCCGAACGCCAGCAGATAGCCCGAGGCGTGGTCCAGCACCTGCGCCGGCAGCGGCTTTGGCTCGGCGCTGCCGGCCGCCTGCGCTTCGTCGGTATTGATGCCGGTGGCGGTCTGCACCAGCGAATCGAAGCCCCGCTTGCCCGACCATGGCCCCACATGGCCGTAGGCCGACAGCGACACGTAGACGATGCCGGGGCGGGCCCGCGCCGCCGCCTCGGGTCCGGCGCCCAGTTCCGCCAGTCCGTTGGGACGATAGCCCTGCACCACCACATCGGCACCGTGGAACAGCTTGTGCAGCGTGCGCTTGTCGTCGGCATCGCGCAGGTCAAGCTGGCATGACCGTTTGCCCCGGCCCGTATCGATCACCAGCGAGGGCATCGACGGCAGGTGCGCGGCCGTCACCAGCAGCACGTCGGCCCCATGCGCAGCCAGTGTGCGGCCAGCGACCGGCCCCGCGATGATGCGCGTGAAGTCCAGCACCCGGACACCGCCCAGCGGCCGCGCATCGACATTGATCTCGGCATGGGGCCCGAACGCTGGCAGCGGTTCCGGCGGCGCGTCGCCGATCTTTTCGATGATCACCGGCGGCAGCCCCTGCAGCGCCTGGGCCTGCGGATGCCGCAGCCATTCATCGAGCGAGCGCATGGCCGACACGACCATGCCGGCGTCCGATGCGACCGTCTCGAAATCCTCGGCCTTCCACCCCGACAGCGCCGCCCGTACGGCGTCCTTGTCATACGCGCATTTGAGTATCTTCAGGACGCCGTCGCGATGGTGGGGAAAATTCGTATGCAGACGCACCCATCGGCCGTCCCCCGCCGGATACAGGCCGGCGATCTTGTCCCAGAGCTCGGGCGCCGGCCCGCCGTTGACACGCAGGTAGCGTTCGCTACGGAACTCCGCCAGCGCATGGCGCATATCGACCGACACATCCTGCCAGCGGCCAGTGCGCTGGGCCCAGATCGCGGCCGCCGCCAGCGCCGACGCACCCAGGCTGGCCTGCGCGGCGGTGCCGATGGCGAAGCTCGACGGCAGGATGGGGTCCTGTCCGGTCAGCGTGACATGGGACAGCGCCTCGGGCGGCATGGCGGCGGCGCTCCACAGCGCGGCAAGCACGTCGGCGGGGGCCTGGTGGACGGCGGCGCGGCCGGGGCCGGCGGCGTCGGGGGGGTTCGTGGCGGAACTGGCGGCATTCATGGCATGTATTCCTGCGGCGGGAATGGAGGCGGCATGCGACGATGACGTCGCACGGAGCATGCGCGAGGCGGGTACGCAGAGCCGTACCGTGCCGTGGATTCTGCACCACTTTGGCCCGTTGCGCCGTGAGACGAATCCGAATTTCGTGACGCACCGCCGGGTTGCGCCACAGGCACGGTAAAATCGCACCATTCGCCGGACTTTCCTCGCCACTCCAGCGCACCCAATCCAGGAACACCAGGAACGCGGCCGGGTCGATCCAGACCGGGCCGGTCCACCAGTTATCGAGCCGCAAGTGATGCGGCGCCAACATGAGCCACGACAACAAGCCTACCGACACGCCAGCCGCCTCCAACTTCCTGCGGAGCATCATCGACCAGGACCTCGCCGCCGGCACGTACGGCGGCCGCACGGACAAGCAGGGCGAGCCGCTGCCGACCGTCATCACGCGCTTTCCGCCGGAGCCGAACGGCTACCTGCACATTGGCCACGCCAAGAGCATTTGCGTGAACTTCGGCCTGGCCCGCGACTATGCCGGCCGCTGCCACCTGCGCTTCGACGACACGAACCCGGTCAAGGAAGACACCGAATACGTCGATTCGATCATCGACGCAGTGCACTGGCTGGGTTTCTCATGGGATGCCAGGCAGCCCGGCGGCGCGCCGCATCTGTACTACGCGAGCGACTACTTCGACCGCCTGTACCAGTTCGCCGAGACCCTGATCGAGCGTGGCGTGGCCTACGTGGACAGCCAGAGCGCGGACCAGATTGCCGCCAGCCGCGGGAATTTCTCGGAGCCCGGCAAGCCGTCGCCGTTCCGCGACCGCTCCGTCGAGGAAAACCTGAAGCTGTTCCGCGAGATGCGCGACGGCAAGTACGCTGACGGCGAGCATGTGCTGCGCGCCAGGATCGACATGGCCGCGCCGAACATCGTGATGCGCGACCCGGTGCTCTATCGCATCCGCCATGCCCATCACCACCGGACCGGCGACAAGTGGTGCATCTATCCGATGTACGACTTCACGCACTGCATCTCGGACGCGATCGAGAACATCACGCACTCGCTGTGCACGCTCGAATTCGAGAACAACCGCCCGCTTTATGACTGGGTGCTGGAACACCTGCGCGATGCCGGCGTCTTCGCCAGTCCGCTGCCGCACCAGTACGAATTCGCCCGCCTGAACCTGACGTATGCGATCACCAGCAAGCGCAAGCTCAAGCAGCTGGTGGATGAAAAGCGCGTGGACGGCTGGGACGATCCGCGCATGCCGACCATCGTCGGGATGCGCCGCCGCGGCTATACGCCGGAATCGATCCAGCTGTTCTGCGACCGCATCGGCGTGTCGAAGGCCGACAGCTGGATTGACATGAGCACGCTGGAAGGCGCCGTGCGCGACGACCTCGATGCCCGTGCCCCGCGCAGCGTAGGCGTGCTGGACCCGGTCAAGCTGATTCTGGACAACTATCCCGAGGGCCAGAGCGAGGAATGCTCGGCGCCGGTGCACCCGAAGCTGCCGGAAATGGGCCGCCGCGTGTTCCCGCTGTCGCGCGAGCTGTGGATCGAGCGCGATGACTTCACCGAAACCCCGCCGAAGGGCTATTTCCGCCTGTTCCCGGGCAACAAGGTGCGCCTGCGCTACGGCTACGTGATCGAATGCACGGGCGTGGACAAGGACGCCGACGGCAACGTGGTCGCCGTCCATGCGAACTACCTGCCGGAAACAAAGAGCGGCACGCCGGGCGCGGACAGCGTCAAGGTCAAGGGCAATATTCACTGGGTCAGCGCGGCGCATGCCTGCCCGGCCGAAGTGCGTCTGTACGACCGCCTGTTCAACGACCCGAATCCCGATGCCGGCGGCAAGAATTTCCTCGATGCGCTGAACCCGGACTCGAAGAAGGTGGTGACCGCCTACCTGGAACCGGGCCTGCGCGACGCCAAGCCGGAAGAACGCTTCCAGTTCGAACGTCACGGCTATTTCGTTGCGGACCGTACCGATTCGCAGCCCGGCAAGCCAGTGTTCAACCGCACGGTTGGCCTCAAGGACAGCTGGGGCAAGTGAGCATGGCACAGACGATTACGTTTCCGCTCGAGGGCGAGTTCATTGCCCTGAACGACCTGCTCAAGGTGGCTGGCGTCTGCGACAGCGGTGGCGCCGGCAAGGCACTGGTCGCGGCCGGCGAGGTCTCGGTGGACGGTACGCCGGAGTCGCGCAAGACCGCCAAGATCCGCGCCGGCCAGGTGGTGGGCGTTGGCGGCGCTGACGGCGTTCGCATCAAGGTCGTCGCCGCCTGAACCCGCCTTGGGGCCCCTCCACGGCCCCGGCACAATTGGAAAGGAGGCGGCGGATCATGCCGCCTCCGCACCGAAACACGCAAGGAGTCTTCATGCCGATCGCGTTCTGGTGTGTATTGCTGGCAGGCCTGATGCCAGTGCTGACTGTCTCCATCGCCAAGGCCGGCAGTCGTGCCGGCACGTTCGATAACCACGACCCGCGCGCGTGGCTGGAAAGGCAAAGCGGCCGCGCCCGCCGCGCGGACATGGCGCACCGCAATCATTTCGAAGCGTTTCCGTTCTTCGCCGCGGCGGTCTTCACGGCCACGCATCTGGCGGCGCCCCAGGCCCGCATCAACGAACTGGCCATGGTGTTCATCGTGGTCCGGATTCTCTACACGATTTGCTACCTGACCGATCGCGCCACGCTGCGGACGCTATGCTGGACGATTGGCTATCTGACGGTGATCGGCATTTTCCTGCTTCCCGTGTTCGTTCACTGAGCCAACGGCCATGCCGACGCGACACCCTTCCCTTATCTCGCGCGCCCCGCTTGTCGCCCTTGCCACGCTCGCGGCCCTGACGGGCACGCCAGCCCTGGCGGCGCCCACGCAGTACACGGTCGATCCCACACACACCAGCGTCTACTTCGGGGTCAGCCACTTCGATCGCACCAGCGTGCGCGGCCGGTTCGGCAAGATCGACGGGCGTGTGATCTACGACCCGGCCACGGGTGCGGGATCGATCGACTTCACGGTGGACACCGATTCGGTCGACAGCGGCAACCGCAGTCTCGACGGTGTGCTGCGCTCGGCCCAGTTTCTTGACGCCCAGACGTTTCCGGTGGCCCGACTCCAGGCCAGCCAGTTTGTGACGGAAGGCGGCAAGCTGGTTGCCGTGGAAGGCACGTTCACCCTCCATGGCGTGGCCCAGCCGATCAGGCTCGAGGCCGACCGCTTCACCTGCGGCCAGACCGTCCTGTTCGGCATCCGGCGCGACGTGTGCGGTGGTGATTTTCACGCCACATTATCGCGAAGCACCTTCGGGATGACGCGTTTCCTGCCCGATGTCGGCGATAGCGTCACATTGCAGATTTCGGTGGAAGCCACGCCGGCGGGGCCCGCGCAATAATTCAGAAAAAAGCGAGGCCGCGCGTTGCGATGACAGCCCGACGTCACCTTTTGGGACAAAATCTTCAGTAAAATCAGCGCCTTGCCTATTCCCATCCTGCCGCGTTTCGCCTAAGCAAACCCGGCTATCCGCGAGTCAAGATGAGCCTCATCTCCCTCAACGACGTCGTTTCGGCGTCGCTGGCTGCTGCCGGTGCGTGCCTGGCGTGCAGCTTTCCTGCCGATTTCCTCCGTCGCTTTCCGCTGTGGGCCTTCAAGACCTACGGCCGGGCCGCCCTGCTGCTGCCTCTGCTGACTGGCATGGTCGGCATCCTGCTGACGCGCCTGATTGTGGAAGGCAAGATCAACAGCGATGGCGGCCTGGCCCTGGTGGCCGCGGCGGCGTTCCTGGGGCTGGTGCTGGTATCGGCCATGCTGCGCTTCTGGCTGGGCGAATACCGCAAGTCCTGAGGACCGGCCCGGCCGGTCTTCCCGGGCCGTGTTGCTTGCCCCCGCAGTCTGAGCGGGCCGGCGCACATACCCGCGCCGGTTTTCCATCGCGCCGCCGCGCGGATCACGTATGATTCCGCCTTTCGCGTGCCCGGCACCGTTGCCGGCGCGCGCCGCATTTCCGACCCCATGGCGCTCAAATCCACGATTTTCAAGGCCGAACTGTCCGTCTCGGACATGGACCGGCCGTACTACGGCAGTCATACGCTGACCATTGCGCAGCATCCGTCCGAGAACGATGCCCGCATGATGGTCCGCCTGCTGGCCTTTGCCTGCGAAGCCACCGAAACCATGGCGTTCACGCGTGGCCTGGACGAACCCGACGAACCGGACCTCTGGGACAAGTCCCTCACGGGCGACATCCTCCACTGGATCGACCTCGGCCAGCCCGACGAGACCCGCCTGAAGCGCGCCGCCGCGCGCGCCGACCACGTTACCGTCTATACCTATCAGAGCGCCAGCGCCCGCGAATGGTGGAAGGGCATGGCCGGCAAGGCCAGCAAGCTGCGCAATGTGACCGTCTACAATGTGCCGTCCGAAGCCGTGGACGCGCTGGCGCAGATGGCCCAGCGTGCCATGCGCCTGTCCGTGACCATCCAGGACGGCGACATCTGGGTCAGCGACGACGATCACAACGTGCAGCTGACGCGCGACGTGCTCCAGCGCGCTGACGACTGATCACACAGGCGGCCGTCGGTTATATTTCCCGCCACACAGAAAAAAGGAAGATCGCGATGCATACCAATCCCTCCGGCCTGCAATACGAAGACACCATCGTCGGCTCGGGCGACGAAGCCACGGCTGGCAAGCACGTGACCGTGCATTACACCGGCTGGCTCTACGAAAACGGCCAACCGGGCCGCAAGTTCGATTCGAGCAAGGACCGCAATGACCCGTTTGTCTTCCCGCTGGGCGCCGGCCACGTGATCCGTGGCTGGGACGAAGGCGTGCAAGGCATGAAGGTGGGCGGCACGCGCCGCCTGGTAATCCCGGCCGATCTGGGCTACGGCGCGCGCGGCGCCGGCGGCGTGATCCCGCCGAACGCCACCCTGCTGTTCGAAGTGGAACTGCTGTCGGTCTGATTCCGGCGCACTCAGCAAAAAACGGACGCCTCGGCGTCCGTTTTTGTTGGTGCGGGCCCCCAAACGCTCAGAAACCGATGGCGGCGTTGCCCACGTCGATACGAACCCTGTCGCGGTCCAGCAGGCGGCCGGCATGGCGGGCAAAGTCCTGGGCCCACTCGGCGTTGCCGGCAAACCGGCTCTCGCCTGAGAACTTGGCAACATTAAGGATCTTGTCGATCACCAGCACCTTGCCGACGGGGCTCGATGCCTGGCAGTCCAGCTCGGCATATTCCCGGTCGAACCAGCGCCAGGCCGCATCCTCGGTGACCGCCGCCAGCTCGTTGTCGCCCAGCGTGAATTCAAATTCCTTGCCGCTGCCAAATACCACGGTCAGGGTGTGCGCCATGTGCGGTTTCTCCGAGATTCGCCGAGCGTTGAACGACAGTTGCCTGCGTTAAGGCCCCTATTGTAGTGACATGGCCCACGATCCGGCCAATTCCTCGGGCAGGCGGCCCCCTCACGACCGTTGCCTGCTGCACACACCTTGCACCAGATGTGTGGTTTGCTTGCGACGCATCAATGCGCTTTGGATTATTCTTTCAGCCATGGCCATTACAAGACAGGACCTCGAAGCAAACAGGCTGCGCACGACGCTGTGCAGCACGCCGGTCGCGTCTTCGCTGTTGCCCGAGGCCGATGTGGAGCGATCGCTGTGCCAGACGCTGGCCAGCCGCCCCGACACCCCCGGACTGGACGGCGACGTCTGGGTCTTCGGCTACGGATCTCTGATCTGGAACCCGATGGTGGTCCATACCGAAAGCCGCCTGGCCACCGTGCATGGCTACCACCGCGGCTTCTACCTGTATTCGAAAATCAATCGCGGCACCTGGGACAACCCCGGGCTGGTGCTCGGGCTGGACCGCGGTGGCTGCTGCACGGGCATGGTGTTCCGCATCCCCCGCCACGTCGTCGAGCAGGAATTCCGCGTGCTGTGGCGCCGCGAGATGATGACCGGCGCCTATCACCCGCGCTGGCTGCGCGTGAAGCTGGACGCCGGCCCTGACGCGCCCGAACAGCGGGCGCTCGCTTTCGTGATGAATCGCGAACATGCCGGCTACGCCGGCCGGCTGCCCGATGCGCGCGTGGTGGACTGCCTGCGCCACGCCTGCGGCCTGTACGGGCCAGCCCGCGAATATCTGCACCAGACCCTGCTGGGGCTGGCCACGCATGGCGTGGACGACCCCTACCTGGGCCGGCTCTGGCGCCAGCTGCAGGAAAGCGACGCTGCCGAAGCCGCCAGCGACGCCTGTGCCGTCACCACGCCGGTAGGAACTTCGGCCTCAGCGGCGACCTGCCCCGGGGACGCCGTGGCTGCCACGGCCCATCCCCACGAAACCGTCTGACCGAAGCCACTGCCGCCTATCATGACGCGCTCCCAGACCCGCCCCCGCCGCCAGGCACTCGCTGAAATGCTAGGGCTGATGGGATTGCTGATGGGTGGTGGACTCATGGCGGGGCAAGGTGGCCAGACGCTGGCGCGCTCGATCGGCGGGCTGCGCGACGCATCGTCGCCGTCGGCACCGGCGCCGTATCCGCCGCCATCCCACCCGGCGGCACGCGGTGAAGGCACATCCGCGCTCGACCGCAACCTGATCACGGCAGCCAGCATTGGCGATCTCGATCTGGTCAACCGGCTGCTCAAGGCCGGCGCGTCGCTCCATGCCGTGGACGAACGCGGCCGCTCCGCGCTGCTGGCAGCGGTGTACAACCGCCGGGGCGACGTGGCCCGCGCGCTGATCATGGCCGGTGCCGACGTGAACCAGAAGGACGGCGAATCCAACAGCGCCTTCCTGCTGGCGGCCGCGACCAACCAGATCGATGTGGTGCGCCTGTCGCTGTCGCATGGCGCCGACATCCGCAGCACCGACCGCTACGACGGCACGGCCCTGATCGCGGCCTGCCAGCATGGCAATGTCGAAGTCGTAAAACTGCTATTGAAGGCAGGCGTGCCGGTGGATCGCATCAACCAGCTCGGTTGGACGGCACTGCTGGAAGCCATCATCCTCGGCGACGGCAGCGCCCGCTATGAAGAGATCGTGCAATTGCTGCTCGATGCGGGCGCCGATGCCAACCTGGCCGACCGGGAGGGCATCACGCCGTCGCGCCATGCACGCGAGCGCGGCTACAAGACGATGGTCAAGATGCTGATGCGGGCCAGGGGGCATTGACTGGCCGCCGAGGGGGATTGCATTTTGGCTCCCTCTCCCGCCCGGCGGGAGAGGGGAGAAAAACACACCCCGCTTACGCGGGCTGGCGTGCGTTTTCCGCTTCCTGCAGCTGGCGCCACATCACCTTGCCGGTGCCCGACTTCGGCAATGCCTCGACAAATTCCACCACGCGCGGGTACTTGTAGGCGGCCATGTTTTCCTTGGCCCATTCGATGATGTCCTCGGGCTGCGTCTTGCCCCTGGCGTCGGCGCGCAGCACCACCACGGCCTTCACCGTCTCGCCGCGATACTGGTCGCGCGTGCCGATGATGCAGGCCTCCTGCACGGCCGGATGCTTGTACAGCAGGTTTTCCACCTCGGCCGGCCAGACCTTGAAGCCCGACGCATTGATCATGCGCTTCAGTCGATCGGTGATGAAGTAGTAGCCTTCTTCGTCCATGCGGCCCAGGTCGCCGGTACGGAAGTAGGTCTGGCCTTCGAACTCGATGAACGCGTCGCGCGTGGCATCTTCCTTGCCCCAGTACCCCTTGAACACCTGCGGGCCGCGCACGATGATCTCGCCCACCTCGTTGGGCGGCATTTCCTGCAGCGTGACCGGGTCCACCACGCGCGCGTCGGTGTTGAACGTCGGCACGCCCAGGCACTGCAGCTTGGCGCGCTCGGATGGATTGCTGTGGGTCGGCGCCATGGTCTCGGACAGGCCGTAGCCTTCCAGGTAGCTCAGCCCGAACTGCGTCTTCAGGCGTTCAGCCACCGCCTGAGGCATGGCCGCGCCGCCGCCGCCGATGTAGCGCAGGCTGCTGACGTCGAAGGTCGCCAGGTTCGGGCTGCCCAGGAAGTCGATCACCATGGTCGGGATGTTGGTCCAGTGCGTGACCTGGTAGCGCGAGATCAGGCGCCCCGCCACTTCGCGATCCCAGCGCGGCAGCATCACCACGGTGGCGCCGGTGTAGATCGGGCCGTTCATGCCGTACTGCATGCCGGTCACGTGAAACAGCGGCAGCACCGACAGGATCACCGATTCCGCGCCACTGCCCGACCACGTGGCACCGCCGATCACGTTGTGCATCACCGAGCGATGGGTGTGGATGCAGCCCTTGGGGAAGCCCGTGGTGCCAGACGTGTACGGCATCACGGCCATGTCGTCGGGGCCCGCGGTATGCGGACCCGGCTGCAGGCCGGCAGCCAGCGCCTGCGCCCACGGCGTGGCGTTGTCCGGCAACGGGTGCTGCACGGTCAGCCAGGCGGGCGGCGCATCTTCGGGGAATTCGTGCGACGGCGGCAGCGCGTCGGCGTACTGTGTCACCAGCAGATGCTGCAGGCGCCGGTCGGCAGCCAGTTCGCCGTCGGCCTGCATTGCGCCGGCGGCCAGGTCTGCCGTGCAGATCGCCACGCGGGCGCCGGCATCGGTGATGTAGTGCTTGAATTCCTCGGCGCGGTTCATCGGATTGACCGGCACCACCACGGCGTCCGCACGCAGGATCGCGTAATAGCTGATGATGAACTGCGGGCAGTTCTGCATGTACAGCAGCACGCGATCGCCCTTCTTCACCCCCGCCTTCTGCTGCAACCAGCCGGCCATCGCCGTGGCCTGCGCCTCCAGCTCGCGGAACGTGATGGCGTTGCCGAAGTAGCGGATGGCGGCCTTGTCCGCATAGCGGTGTGCCGAAACTTCGAGGTTGTACCAGAGCGAAGTTTCCGGCAGCACGATTTCGGTCGGCACTCGTTTGGGCCAGAACTGAAAATGCGGACGGGCGGGCTTGGTGGTCATGGTGTCTCCTGCGGATGGTCCTCAAGGGTCCAGTTTCTGGAAAGCGCGGGTCTCGCGGGGTGGGCCCCGCGTAGTGGTCAAGCAATATAACTGAACGACCGTTCTATTTTCAACAGGAGGTTTTCCTACCCATCGCACCGCCTCCCGGGCGGCGCGGTTGCAATTTGGGGCTTCGTCCTCACAATAGGGGGAATCCGGCCACAGTGCTGGCCAACCCGATTCCCAGGTGCAGATCATGAGCGACGTCACCCTGCAGAACTTCGAAGCCGAAGTCATCAATAGCCCAGTCCCGGTACTGGTGGATTTCTGGGCTCCCTGGTGTGGCCCCTGCCGCACACTCGGGCCCATGCTGGAAAAGCTGGAAGCCGAAGCCGGCGGCACGTGGAAGCTGGTCAAGGTCAATGTCGACGAGAACCAGCAACTGGCCGGGCACTTTGGCGTGCGCAGCATTCCCCACGTGGTGGCGTTTGCCGGTGGGCAGGCGGTCAACCAGTTCGTGGGCGTGCTGCCGGAATCGCAACTGCGTGAGTTCATCGATACGCTGGCCCCCGGCGACGGTGGGGTCGCGGCGCCGGACCCCCAGGCGCTGGCCGCGGCCGGCGACCGCGAAGGCGCCAAGGCCGCGTGGCAGGCCGCGCTCGCAGAGGACCCGGAAAACGACCCGAATCGACTGGCCTATATCAGCTTCCTGCTCGACGGCGACGCCATCGACACCGCGGAAGCCGAGTTCGGCCGCCTGACGCCGCGTGCGCCGCAGGGAGACGGCTACGCCGCGCTGCGGACCCGGCTCGATGCGATGAAGGGACTCGACAGCCTGCCCGACGGCGCCGAACTGAAAGCGCAGGTAGAGGCCGAGCCGGCCAACCTGGCCGCGCGCCTGGACCTGGCAAAGGTGTTGATCGCGCGCCGCGAATACGAACCGGCGCTGGTGCAGCTGATGGAAATCGTGCGCCGCGACCGTGGCTTTGAAGACGACATCGGCCGCAAGACAATGCTGTCGGTATTCGACTTGATGGCCGATTCGCCAGAAGTGGTATCGAAATGGCGCCGGCAACTGAGCACGGCGCTGAATTGAGTGGCGTGGATTGACGCGCACCGGAGACGGGATTTCCCGCTCCGGTGCGGAACGGCCTCAGACGGCCGGCGCCTCGATCAGCGAAAAGCCGTTGGCCTTCATATGCTCGACCATCATCGCATCCATCGACTTCACGTGATTGTCGAACCAGCCTGACAGTTCATCCACCAGGCGGCGACCCAGCGACAGCCCGCCCTTGCCGGGCCCCTCCGGATCTTCCACTTCCTGCGCGATCTTGTCGCGCACGGCCTGCACCACCTGCAGCACGCCCTTGTGCTCGTTCGTATGGCAGAAGCGCGGGCCGAACTGCATGGCCTCCATCCACTGCTCTTCCTGTTCGAAATGGTGGCGCGTGTGCGCGATCCACTCGTCGTACGCCGCCAGGAAGCCGGCATCGTCCGATTTGGCCACGGCATCGAGCAGTTGCAGGAATTCCGCGTGCGTGGCGTCGGTGACGGGCTCGCCCAGCCGCAGTTCGTCTGGCAAGCCTTCCGAGGAAAGACCGTCGTAGGGGTTCTGTGCTGCAGACATGGATCTGAAAACTTTTCTTTGAGATAAGCGGCAAGGATACCGATTTCGCTGCCGTCCGATCTGATTTTCCGCAAAGAACGGTATGCTTGACGCTCGCGCCCCCGGCAAGTGACGGATTTCCAGCAAGCCACCGACATGCCCCGACTGATCTTCTTCTGCGGCCACGCAGGCACCGGCAAGACTTCCCTCGCCCATCGGCTGATCGGCCCGCTGATGCAGGCCACCGGCGAGCCGTTCTGCCTGCTCGACAAGGACACGCTCTACGGGCGTTACAGCGCCGCTGCCATGCGCGCGATCACCGGCGATCCCAATGACCGCGACAGCCCAGCCTATCTGGACAATCTGCGAGACCCCGAGTACGAAGGCCTGCTCGACACCGCCCGCGAAAACCTGACGCTGGGCATCAGTGTGATCGTGATCGGCCCGCTATCGCGCGAAATCCGCGCGCACCTGCTGACCGATCCGCAGTGGCTGCACGTCCCGGCGGGCACGCGCACCCAGATCGTGTGGGTACACCTGCCGGAGGACGAAGCCCACGCACGCATCATCCGCCGTGCCAACCCCAACGACGCCTACAAGCTCGCGCACTGGGACGCCTATCGCGCCCGGCGGTTTTCGCCGGACCCGGCCGAATATCCCGAACTGATCTTCTTCGACAACCAGGCGCCCGACGATACCGCCGTGGACGGCCTGCTGCGGACGCTGGCCGCCTAGCGCTGGCCGGCTGCCAGCGCCCCGATCACCGCCGACGCCGCCACGAAGCCGAACACCGCCGTCACCGCCACCGACGAGCCAAATCCCGCGCAGGCCAGCCCTTGCGGGCCGCGCACCGGGGCCGGCGGCACTTCGTCGATCTCGCACGCCTGCTGCGCCGGCTCGGGATAGCGCAGCGGCTCGTCCGAATACACCGCCTCGATGCCGAATTTCTTTTTGGGATCGCGCGGAAAGCCCCACTGCCGGCGCAGGTTGCCGCGCACCTTGGCCAGCAGCGGGTCCTGTATCGTGCGGGCCAGGTCCTCGATGCGCACACGCGTGGGGTCCAGCTGACCGCCCGCGCCGCCGCACGTGATCACGCGCACGCCCTCGCGGCGGGCCCATCCCAGGATGGCGGTCTTGACCTTCACGGCATCGATGGCGTCGATCACGTAGTCGAAGCCTGATAGCAGTTCCGCCACATTGTCTTCGGTCACGAAATCGTCGATCTGCGTGACGCGGCAACGCGGGTTGATCGCCACGATGCGCTCGGCCATCGCTTCCACCTTGGCGCGGCCGTAAGCGTCGCCCAGCGCGTGGATCTGACGGTTGGTGTTCGATGCGGCAATGTGATCGAGGTCGATCAGCGTGATGCGCCCCACCGCGTTGCGCGCCAGCGCCTCGGCCGCCCAGCTGCCCACCCCGCCGATGCCGATCACGCACACCCTGGCGGCCTCCAGCCGGGCCAGGCCATGCGCGCCGTACAGGCGGGCCACGCCGCCAAAGCGGCGATGGTAGTCGTCGTCGGCCGGGCTTTCGTGCGACAGGGGCGCGGGCAGGTCCTGATCCGCCAGGGGCGTAGGGGCGATAGTCATAGTGGCTTTCTCAAATCTGCCGGCATTTTATGTCACCGGCGGGAATTCCTGCGGCCGACGAATGCACAACGAATAGGCGTCCCGACGACCGCAATGTCAGCCTGAGGCCGACAACCGGGAGCGATGGGGCTCCCTACAATTACCTGTGCAGTGGTTGATCCGCCGCACGGCTGCTACCGGAGTCCACCCCTTATGCCCGCCTCGCGTCGCCACAAGATCGTTTTATGGAGCGTGTTCACGCCGTTGGCGCTGATCGCGATCCTTGTCGTCATCATCCTGACCTTCGACTGGAACCGGCTCAAGCCGTGGCTCAACGACAAGGTCACGGAGTCGATCGGGCGCCCCTTCGCCATCAATGGCGATCTGACCGTCACCTGGAAACGTGGCCAGGGCGAGACCGGCTGGCGTACGCTCGTGCCGTGGCCACGGCTGTCGGCCAAGGACATTTCCATCGGCAACCCCGACTGGGCCCAGGCGCCCAACATGGGCACGATTCGCGAACTGATCTTCGTGCTGCGCCCGCTGCCGCTGCTGGCCCATGAAATCAACGTGCCGACCATCGTGGTCGACAGCCCCGCCGTGTGGCTCGAACGGCTGGCCGACAAGCGCAACAACTGGACCTTCGACATGCGCAAGCAGACCGACTCGGGCAAGTCGAAATGGCACCTCGATGTGGGCGAAGTGGTCCTCCAGCGCGGCAACCTGGCGCTGGACGACGCGGCCGAGAAGATCCAGCTGCAGGCCACGCTGGATACGATTGGCGACCAGGCGATCTACGACAAGGCCCGCGACGGCGCGCTGATGCCGTCCGATGCGTCCGCCGTGGCGGCGTCGCAAGGCTCCGCCGCCTCCACGCCCGAAGCCAAGGCCAACGACAACAAGGGCGGCAAGGCCGGCAAGACCGGCAATGACGACCGCTACGGCATCCGCTGGAAAGCCGTGGGCCACTACAACAAGGCCACCATCAACGCCACCGGCAAGGCAGGCACCGTGCTGAGCCTGCGTGACGTGGACACCCCTTATCCGGTACAGGCCGATGTGCGCGTGGGCGCCACCCGCGCCACGATGGAAGGCACGGTAACGAACCCGGCCCACCTCGGCGCGCTCGACGTCAACCTGACGCTGGCCGGCGACAGCCTGGCATCGCTCTATAACCTGACCGGCATCGTACTGCCATCGACCCCGCCGTATGAAACGCGCGGCCGCCTGGTGGCCACGCTCAAGAAGGGGGCCTCGGCCTACACCTACCGCGACTTCACCGGCAAGGTGGGCAGCAGCGACCTGGGCGGCACGCTGACGTTCGCGCAGCATTCGCCCCGCCCGCTGCTGTCGGGCGAACTGGTGTCGAAGCAGTTGCTGTTCGACGACCTGGCACCGCTGATCGGCGGCGGCGCCAAGCCGGGCCAGCTGGCCAAGGACAGCCCCGTGAAGCAGCCGGCGGACAAAAAGCTGCCGGTGGCGCCGTTCCGCACCGAACGCTGGGACGAGATCGATGCGGACGTGAAGTTCACCGGCAAGCGCATCGTCCGCAATGAAGACCTGCCGATCACCGACCTGACCACGCACCTGAAGCTGACCGACGGCGTGCTGCGGCTCGACCCGCTCAACTTCGGCGTGGCCGGCGGCAACCTGGTATCGACGGTCGAACTCGATGGCAAGCGCGAGCCGATGGGCGCGAAGGTCGACATGACCGCGCGGCACCTGAAGATCAAGCAGCTGTTCCCGAAGGTGGAAAGTACCCGCGCCAGCGTGGGTGAGGTCAACGGCAGCGCCAAGCTTTCGGCCACGGGCAATTCGGTGGCCGCGCTGATGGGTTCGTCGAACGGCGAGGCCAAGCTGCTGGTGGAAAACGGCACCGTCAGCAAGTTCATCCTCGAAGCCATCGGCCTGAACGTGGGCAGCGTGGTGATCTCGAAGCTGTTCGGCGACAAGCCGGTGCAGATCAACTGCGGCGTCAGCGCGTTTGGCTTCCAGAACGGCATTGCCCGGGCCCAGACCTTCGTGCTCGATACGCAGGACGCCATCATCACCACCGAGGGCGCGGTCGATTTCAAGGACGAGCGGCTGGCGCTGACGATCCATCCCGACTCCAAGGGGCTGCGCGTCATCTCGCTGCGCTCGCCGCTGTATGTGGGCGGTACGTTCAAGAATCCGTCGGTCAGCCCGAATATCGCCATCCTCGCGCTGCGTGCCGGCGGCGCGCTGGCACTGGCGCTGACCGCGCCCGTGGCCATGGTGGTGCCGCTGCTCGACATTTCGGGCGGCGGCGACGAAAGCGAGTGCGCCCGGCTGCTGGCGGAACTCAAGAAGCGGCCTACCGCTCCGCCGCCGGGCAAGACCTATCAGGGGCCAGCCGCGCCCAAGGGCCAGCAGCAGGCCGGCCCCCCTATCCCCGAATCGCCGACGAAGTCGGACGCCGCCCGCGGCGAGCCGGCCCCGCCGCCGACCAAGCCACGCATGCCTGGCGCCACCGTGCAGCAACCGTCGCGACCGGACAATGACAAGCAGCTCTATCAGGGCGGCTAGCTAACGGCGGCTTGCCTGCGCACCGCCATCACACACTGACAAGGTTGGCGAATCCGCAACACAGCTGCACCAAATGTGTTGCGGATTTGGCACGCCCTCCCACACCGTTGTTGTGCAGACCGCACTGGCAGTCGCATAATCGGCTGGTCGTTGATTAAGCAAGCAATTAATGAACAACGACACGCAACGCCTTCGCTCGCCGGGTTCCAGTCTGGCCAGCGATGCCTTGTAGGTGCGGCTCCGGCCGCACTGATTTTCTTTTTCGCGCGTCTTATCGTCCGGATCGGAGACCCTTGCCGGCGGCGCGAACCACCTTCGCCGCCCCCGCGCACCCCCTGCCATGACGTTGCCTCATGCCGCCGTTCCCCCGATCAGCTGGCTGATCGCGCTGACGGTGTGCAATCACGTGGCGTTCAACGCCAGTCGTGTCGTCGTTTCCCTATTTGCCATCTCGCTCAAGGCGTCCACGGTCACGCTTGGCATCCTGATGTCGCTCTATGCGCTGCTGCCGATGTTCCTGGCGATTCGCGCCGGCAAGCGCATCGACCAGATCGGGCCGCGCCTGCCGATGACCGCCGGGTCGCTGATGGTGGTGGCCGGTACGCTGCTGCCGGCCGTCTGGCACGAGATTGCGTCGCTGTACGCGGCGTGCGCACTGATCGGGGTGGGCTTCATGCTGGTCCAGGTGGCCATGCAACTGCTGATCGGGCAGGTATCGACCAACGAGACCCGGCTGCGCAACTACACGTGGCATGCGCTGGGGCTGTCGATCTCGGGCACGCTCGGGCCGGTGGCCATGGGCTATACGATCGAACACGCGGGCTTTCGCACCGCGTTCTGCATCCTGGTGGGCGTGGCGCTGCTGGGCCAGGCCGGGCTGCAGTATGTGCGGCCGCGCCTGCCGGCCACCGGGGGCAACGCGGGACGCATCGCCATCGAGGACGGCTCGCGCCGCTCCACGCTGGACCTGCTTCACCACCCCGAACTGCGCGCCGTGTTCGTCGCCAGCGCGGTGCTGTCCGCCGCGTGGGACCTGCACGCGTTCCTGATCCCGATCCAGGGCACGCATATCGGCCTGTCGCCGTCGATGATCGGCTGGGTGCTCGGGGCGTTCTCGATCGCCACGCTGGCCATCCGGATTGCCATGCCGATGGTGTCCCGCCATTTCTCGGAATGGAAGATCATCCGCCTGGCGCTGCTGGTGGGTGCGCTGGCCTATCTGGTCTATCCGTTCGTCTCGCACTTCTGGCTCATGTGCGCCCTGGCGTTCGTGCTTGGCCTGGCGCTGGGCAGTGCCCAGCCCAACGTCATGAACATCCTGCATACGGCCTCGCCCTCGGGCCGGGCCGGCGAGGCGCTGGGGCTGCGCTCGGCCGTGCTCAATACCAGCCAGGTGGTGTGGCCGCTCACGTTCGGTGTGGTGGGCACGGCGCTGGGCATGCTGCCGATCTTCCTGTCGATGGCCGGCGCGATGGGCATGGCCAATTACTATTCGCGCCGCCAGACGCAAAAGATCGCCGCACCGAAACTGTCGGACTAGCAACCTGCAGATTCGTAAAACAGCGAGTCCGCCTTGCCATGGCGCAAATGCGGTGTGCGGCGCATTCGCTATACTCGAAGCATCCTCGTCCGCATGGTTCTCCGTGCGGACCGACTCTTCGATATGCGATATGACCCAACTCGCTGATCTGCGCCGCAACTACATGCTGAGCGCCCTTTCCGAAACCGATGTGGCAGGCGACCCGATCCGCCAGTTCCAGAACTGGTTCGACGAGGCCATGCAGGCCAAGCTGCCCGAACCCAACGCGATGACGCTGGCCACGGTAGGTGCCGACGGCCAGCCGTCGGCGCGCATCGTGCTGCTCAAAGGCATGGACGCCAACGGTTTCACGTTCTTCACCAACTACGAAAGCCGCAAGGGCCTGGATCTGGAAGCCAACCCGCGCGCGGCGCTGCTATTCCACTGGGTGCAACTCGAACGCCAGGTGCGCGTCGAAGGCGTCGTCGAAAAGGTGGACGATGCCGAGAGCGACGCCTACTACGCGTCGCGTCCGCTCGGATCTCGCCTGGGCGCCTGGGCCTCCGAGCAAAGCCGCGAGGTGGCCGGCCGCGACGTGCTGGAAGCACGCGAAGCCGACTTCCGCAGCAAGTTCGGCGACAACCCGCCGCGTCCGCCGCACTGGGGCGGGTACCGCCTGCGGCCCACGTGGATCGAATTCTGGCAGGGCCGGCCGTCGCGGCTGCACGACCGTATCGCATTCCGGCAACAGGCCGACGGCAGCTGGCAGATCGTCCGGCTGTCGCCCTGACGCTGGGGCCGCGGGAAAATCGCGGCACGGGGCGCGCGATCGCTGCATCGTCAATGTCTGCTTGTACTGACAGGCGCTGACCGCGGCGCCCCACACTGCACAATTCGGCGAATTGGCGTAAAGTTGTTGGGTTGCCGCACCGGCCATGCATCGGTGCGCCCCCAGGGCCAGTGCTGCGTGACACCACGCAGTCTGCGCAGCCGACCACGGGGCATTTCATTTCGAGAGGGATCATCAACCAATCGGGAGAAAGCCGCATGTTCTTCAAGCAAGCAATCGACAAGCAGCTGGATAGCTGGATTTCCGACGTGCGCGAGCACGCCAACCTGCCTGTCAGGCTACGTCTGTGGAATGGCAGCGAATACCAGCTGGGCAACTTCGACCAACCCGAGGTCACGCTGACCGTACGCGAGGCCTCGGCGCTGCCCCTGCTGCTCACGCCAAGCCTGGACAACCTCGGCGAGGCATATGTCCAGGAAAAGATCGACCTCGACGGCCGCCTGGCCGACATCATCAAGATGGCCTACGGCCTGTCGGCAGCCGCCGCGCGCAGTGCAGGAGGCGCCCTGGCCCGCGTGGCGCAGCACTTCACGCACAGCCGCTCCGAGGACAAGGCGGCGATCCAGTATCACTACGACGTTTCCAACGCGTTCTACCAGCTCTGGCTCGATCCGCGCATGGTGTACTCGTGCGCGTATTTCGAGGAAGGCACCGAAGACCTGGCCACCGCGCAGCTCAAGAAGATCGACCATATCCTGACCAAGATCCGCGTGCAGCCGGGCCAGACGCTTCTCGACATCGGCTGCGGCTGGGGCGCACTGGTGATCCGCGCCGCGCAGAAGTACGGTGCGCGCTGCGTGGGCATCACGCTGTCGCAGAACCAGTTCGACCTGGCCACCGAGCGGGTGAAGGCCGCCGGGCTGCAGGACCGCATCGAGATCCGGCTGCAGGACTATCGCGACATCCAGGGCCAGTTCGACCGCATCACCAGCGTCGGCATGTTCGAGCACGTGGGCAAGGACAACCTGATCGGCTACTTCAGCCGCATGCGCGACCTGCTCAAGGACGATGGTGTGGCAATGAACCATGGCATCACGGCCACCGACCCCGACAGCGGCGCGGTGCCGCTCGACGGCTCGGGCTTCATGGACCGCTATGTGTTCCCGCAGGGCGAACTGCCGCACATCAGCATGGTGCTCAATACCATGGCCAAGGGCGGGCTGGAGGCGTTCGACGTGGAATTGCTGCGCCGGCACTACGCCCAGACGCTGCGGCACTGGGCCGACAACTTCGAGACCAACGCCGACGCGATCCGGGCCATGGTGGGCGAGAAGAAGTACCGCATCTGGCGGGTCTACCTGGCCGGCTGCGAGCACGCGTTCACCAACAGCATCATGTCGCTGCACCAGGTGGTGTGTCAGAAGGCGAATCGCCCCGCCGACACGTTCCCGGTCTCGCGGCGCTATATTTACGCGTCTCCGATTGGCAATACCGTCTGACGCTTGACTGACAACCTCGACCTGTTCGGCGATGCCCCGGCATCGCCGGACGCCTCGCCCCGGCCCGCCGCGGCCGGCACTCCCGCAAGGAAGACCCCCGTTGGCAAGATCGTCCAGCCCTGGACGCCCGATGCCGCGCTGACCGCGCTTGCCGGCCGGCTGCCGCCCAACCTGTATTTCGGCACCTCTTCGTGGTCGTACCCCGGCTGGCACGGCATGGTGTACGACGGCCAGTACACGGAAAGCCTGCTGTCCCGCAAGGGGCTGCGCGCCTGCGGCCAGCATCCGCTGCTGCGCGCGGCGGGCATTGACCGTGGCTTCTATGGTCCGATTCCGCTGGCCGACTACCTGGGCTACGCATCGCAGGTGCCGGAAGATTTCCGCTTCCTGGTCAAGGCCCCGGCCAGTGTCTGCGATGCCTGGCTGCGCGGCCCCGATGGCGCCGGGCGCCTGGCCAACGCGGCGTTCCTGGACGCCGGGATCGCGATCCGCGATTTCATCGTGCCGGCCACGGCTGGTCTTGGCCAACGCTGCGGACCGCTGCTGTTCCAGTTGTCGCCGCTGCAAAGCGTGGCCGACGACGGCCCGGCTTTCTTCGCGCGGCTCGACGCCTTCCTGGCCGCGATGCCGCCGCTGGACCCCAGCCTGACCCCGCACGCCTGCTATGCCGTGGAAATGCGCGATCCGGCGCTGCTGACGCCGCGCTATATCCGCCTGCTGCGTGAACGCGGCGTGCGCTTCTGCCTGGCCGCGCGCGACCGCCTGCCGCCGGTATCGCGCCAGGCCCACGCGCAGACGCTGATGGACGACGGCGCCCCCGGCCCGCTGGTGCTGCGCTGGATGCTGCGCGAGGGCCGCTCGTATGCGATGGCCGAAAAGGCCTACATGCCATTCGACAAGCTCGTGGACCCCGACGACGCGACGCGCGACGCCATTGCCGACGTGGTGGCGGGCACGCTGCGCGCCGGCCAGCCGGCCTATGTCATCGTCAGCAACAATGCCGAAGGCTGCGCACCGCAGAGCATTGCCCGGCTGGCCGCGGCCATTGCCGATCGGCTGGAAAACGCGGCCTTGCCGGCCTAGCGGCGCATCCGATGTGAAAAATCGCGCCGTAACTGGGCCAGCTTGGGCGTGATCACGAACGCGCAGTAGCCCTGCGCGGGATGCTCCTGATAGTAGTTCTGATGACTCATCTCGGCGCGCCAGTACGGCTGCTCGGGTTCGAGCTGCGTCACGATCGGCGCGTCGAACACCTTGTTGACGACCAGTTCGCCCATGACATACTCGGCCACGGCGCGCTGGGCCTCGGAATGGGTGAAGATGATCGAGCGGTACTGCGGGCCCACGTCGTTGCCCTGCCGATTGAGCTGCGTCGGATCATGGATCGAGAAGAAGATCTCCAGGATTTCGCGGAAAGTGATCGTGGCCGGATCGAAGGTCACGCGCACCACTTCGGCGTGGCCCGTGTCGCCCTCGCATACCTGGCGATAGGTGGGATTGTGGACATGGCCGCCGGTGTAGCCCGACTCCACGGCACGCACGCCATCCACCTGCTGGAACACCGCTTCCAGGCACCAGAAACACCCGCCACCGAGCGTGGCAATCTCAAGTTCGTGATCCATCTGCGCGCTCCCTTTCCCGCCTTCAGGGGGTTCCGATACCACGCCGGCTCTGGCGGCATCGATTTCCAGCATAAGCAATGGCGCCGCGCACTGCCGTGAAAAATGAAACAAGTGCAATCCGGCTGGCACAGAGACTGTCCGATGTAACGCAGGGACCACCTCAGAGTGCAATGTCCGGAGTCCGCTACAATCGCACTGGTACTGGCGCCCGTTGGCGCACGTGATTGGGCTGCGCGTCACCCCAAAGCGCCCGCCAGACCGCTTCGGCCCGCCAAATGTGTGCGCCAGGCCACTGAAATTGCCGCCCCCCAGGATTACGTTTGGCGTGTTGAATGCGCGCCGGCCATCCCGATATGAAGATCATGGATATGTGTGGAGCCCGAGACATGGGCATGCCCGAGGCCGCCGCCCCCGCCCCCCAGCGCCGCAAGGCCGCCGCCCCCGACTTTGACAGCGGCCACTTCAAGCGCGCGCTGTCGCAGTTCGCCACAGGTGTGACGGTCATCACCACGCGCGCCGCTGGCCACTCGCACGCCAACGACGTGCCGTTCGTCGGCATCACGGCCAGCTCGTTCAACTCCGTCTCGCTCGATCCGCCCCTGGTGCTGTGGAGCATGGCCACGCGCGCCAACAGCCTGCCGATGTTCCGCGATGGCTCGCACTACATCATCAACGTGCTTGCTGCCTCACAGCTGGACTTGTGCCAGCGGTTTGCCACGCTCAAGGGCGACCGCTTCGCCGGCGTGGACTACCGGTTGTCGGAGACCGGCCTGCCAATCCTGGCCAATGCGCTGGCCTGGTTCGAGTGCCACAACCGCAGCCGCTATGACGAGGGCGACCATGTGATCTTCGTCGGCGAAGTGGAACGCTGCGGCATTCTTGACGCCGGCGGCGAGCCGCTGGTGTTCCAGGGCGCGCAATTTTCCACGCTGTGCCCGCTCGAACCGCTCGATCAGATCGCGCCGCACAAGCGGTAGGTCACGGCTTGGCGTCCTTGCTGTCCTTCAGGATCGCCAGTGGCGATCCGTCCGTCTTGATCCGCTGCAGGACAATGTTCGAGCGGATATCCATCACGCCAGGCGTGCGATATAGCCGATTCACGATGAAATCGGAGTAGTGCTTCAGGTTGCGCGCCTGCACCCGCAGGATGTAGTTGCTGTCGCCCGTGATCACATAGGCGGTCAGTACCTCCGGCCAGGTCTGCACCACGGCGTTGAACGTGTCGTGCCAGCCTTCCACGTCGTGCCGCATCGACACCTGCACGATCGCCTCGATCTCCAGCCCCAGCTGCTCGGCGTCGAACCACGCCTTGTAGCCGCCAATCACCCCGTTTTCTTCCAGCAGACGCACGCGGCGCAAGCAGGCAGATGGCGATAACGCCACACGGTCGGCCAGGTCCTGATTACTGATGCGACCGTTCTCCTGCAGGGCAGTCAGGATGCGTAAATCTATCGGATCGAGGGTCATTTCGGAGAATCCACGTATTTCTATTCGATTCACACAATTTTATGCGAAAGATGGCGCGATCGACGGACCATTTCGCAAGCCTCTTCTCGGCGCTTTTGACTATGATCCCCACACGCACCGCGTCTTCAGAAACGCGCCCCGGAGATTGCAAGTCACCATGCCGAACGCCCCTACGAACGCACCCAGCCGCGCCACGCGCCAGATCTGGGATATCAGCCCGCCGGTGTCGAACGCCACGCCGGTCTGGCCCGGCGACACACCGTTCCGGCACGAGCCCGCCTGGCAACTGGACGAGCACTGTCCGGTCAACGTTGGCCGTATTACGATGTCGCCGCACACCGGCGCCCATGCCGATGCGCCACTGCACTACGCGGCCGACGGCGCGCCGATCGGCGCCGTCCCGCTCGACGCCTACCTGGGCCCTTGCCGCGTGATCCACTGCATCGGCGCGGCGCCACGCGTGGAGCCCCACCACATCGAAGCCGCTCTGGCTGACGTGCCGCCGCGCGTGCTGTTGCGGACCTACCAGCAGGCGCCGCTGGGGGCGTGGGATTCCGCGTTCTGCGCTGTCGCCCCCGAGACCATCGCGCTGCTGGCCCGCCACGGCGTGAAGCTGATCGGCATCGACACGCCGTCGCTGGACCCCGAAACCTCGAAGACGATGGACGCCCACCACGCGGTGCGCGACCACCGGCTGGCCATTCTCGAAGGCATCGTGCTCGACGACGTGCCGGCCGGCGACTACGAACTCATCGCGCTGCCGTTGCGCCTGGCCACGCTCGATGCGAGCCCGGTCCGCGCGGTGCTGCGCGCGCTCTGAATCCTCCCGAACCCTCTGGACACTGAAAGCATGACCAACCTGACACGTGAACGCTGCCAGGCGCTGGACCGGGACGACCCGCTCCGCGCGCTGCGCGAACAGTTTGCCCTGCCTGCCGGCGTGATCTACCTCGATGGCAACTCGCTGGGCGCCCGCCCGCGCGCCGCCGCGGCGCGTGCCGCCGAGGTGGTCAGCAGCGAATGGGGCGATGGCCTGATCCGCAGCTGGAATACCGCCGGCTGGTTCGACCTGCCGGGCCGGCTGGGCAACCGCCTGGCGCCGCTGATCGGCGCGGGCCACGACGAGGTGGTGGTGACCGACACCACGTCGATCAACCTGTTCAAGGTGCTGGCCGCCGCACTGCGCGTGCAGCAGCAGCGCGATCCGGCGCGCCGCGTGATCGTGTCCGAAGCCAGCAACTTCCCGACCGATCTCTATATCGCCCAGGGCCTGGCCGACCTGCTGCAGCAGGGCTACGAGGTACGCCTGGTCAACAGTCCCGACGAGATCGACGCCGCCGTGGGCGCCGATACGGCCGTGCTGATGCTGACGCACGTGAACTACAAGACCGGCGAGATGCTCGACATGGCCGGCCTGACCGAACTCGCGCACGCCCGCGGCGCGCTGACCGTGTGGGATCTGGCCCACTCCGCTGGCGCCGTGCCGGTGGACCTGACCGCCGCCCGCGCAGACTACGCCATCGGCTGCACGTACAAGTACCTGAACGGCGGTCCGGGTTCGCCGGCCTTCGTCTGGGTGGCGCCCGCGCTGCGCGACCAGTTCTGGCAGCCGCTGTCGGGCTGGTGGGGCCACGGCGCGCCGTTCGCGATGTCCCCGCAGTACGCGCCCGCCAAGGGCATCGGCCGCTTCCTGTGCGGCACGCAGCCGGTCACGTCGCTGGCGATGGTCGAATGCGGCCTGGACATCTTCGCCCAGACCAGCATGAGCGCGCTGCGCGCGAAGTCGCTCAAGCTGACCGACCTGTTTATCGAACTCGTCGAATCACGATGCGCCAAGCACCCGCTGACGCTGGTCACGCCGCGCGCGCATGCCCGGCGCGGCAGCCAGGTGAGCTTTGCGCATCCGGACGGCTACGCGCTGGTGGCCGCGCTGATCGAGCGTGGCGTGATTGGCGACTATCGCGAACCCGGCATTGCCCGCTTCGGCTTCACGCCCCTGTACACGACCTTCACCGAAGTCTGGGATGCCGTGGAAATCATGCGGGATGTGCTAGACAGCGGCGCCTATCGCGACGCCCGCTTTGCGGTGCGCACGGCGGTGACCTGAACGGAGCGCATCATGAGCGAATTCAAGGGATGCCCGATGGGGCACGGCAGCCAGCCGGCCGATGCGGCCGGCGAGGATGGCTGGCATGGCGCGCAGATGGACTTCGCCCGCGACATGAGCTACGGCGACTATCTGGGCCTGGATCAGATCCTGAGCGCGCAGCACCCGCTGTCGCCGGACCACAACGAGATGCTGTTCATCGTCCAGCACCAGACCACCGAGCTGTGGATGAAGCTGATGCTGCACGAACTGCGCGCCGCACGCGATGGGGTGAAGACCGACCAGCTGCGTCCGGCGTTCAAGATGCTCGCGCGCGTATCGCGCATCATGGACCAGCTGGTGCAGGCCTGGAACGTGCTGGCCACCATGACGCCGCCCGAATACTCGGCCATGCGCCCGTACCTGGGCGCATCGTCCGGGTTCCAGTCGTACCAGTATCGCGAGATCGAGTTCATCCTCGGTAACAAGAACGCGGCCATGCTGCGGCCCCACGCGCACCGGGCCGAACATCTGGAACTGGTGGAAACGGCGCTGCATACGCCATCGATGTACGACGAGGCGATCCGGCTGATGGCGCGGCGCGGGTTCCGGATCGACGCCGACGTGGTGGAACGCGACTGGACCCAGCCGACGCAGTACAACGCGTCGGTGGAGGCGGCCTGGCTGGAGGTGTATCGCAACCCGTCGGCGCATTGGGAACTCTACGAACTGGGCGAAAAGTTCGTCGACCTGGAGGATGCCTTCCGCCAATGGCGATTCCGCCATGTGACCACGGTGGAGCGCGTGATCGGCTTCAAGCGCGGCACCGGCGGCACCGAAGGCGTCAGCTACCTGCGCCGGATGCTCGATGTGGTGCTGTTCCCCGAACTGTGGAAGCTGCGGACGGATCTCTGATCCGGCGGTATCAGGCGCCGCGCAGCCGCAAGGCGGGAGCGCGGAGCGACGCCTGCCCTACCGCCCTGCCGGATCGGACAGCCTTGCCCCCAGCGCCTGCAGCGCGGGCGCCAGCTTCTCGTGGAATGTCTCTTCGCTGACGGCCCCGTAGGACGCACTGCAGCTCAGCATGTGCAGATCCTTCTCACCCACCGGCTTGAACGCCACCGCGCAGGCGTGAATGGCCGGGTGCCAGTCGCGGAAGGACGCGGCATAGCCGTCGCGCTCGGCCTGCGCCAGCGCGGCGCGCATCGGGGCCTCCTGCTGCTTCCATTGTTCCGGATACGTCTGGGCAAATTCGGCCAGCACCTTGTCGCGCCGCGCCGCCGGCAGCGCGGCCAGGTAGGCCCGCCCCATCGAACTCGACACCAGCGACAGGCGCGAGCCCACCCCCAGACCCAGCATCACGCCGGCATCGTTCCGGATCGATTCCATGTAGATGACTTCCATGCGCTCGCGCTTGCCCAGCGACACCGACACGCCATACGACTGCGCGAAGGCCAGCATGTGCGGCCGCGCCAGCGTCACCACGTCGGACGCCGCGAGGTAGGAAAACCCCAGCGCCAGCACGCCGGCATCGAGCGCGTACTTGCCCAGGCTGTCGTCGTAGCGCAGGTAGCCCAGCTGCACCAGCGTGCCGGCCAGCCGGCTCACGGTTGCCTTCGGAAACCCGGTACGGCGCACGAAATCCTGGTTGCCCAGCATCGCCTCGCCGGTGCGGAAGCAGCGCAGCAGCTCCAGCCCGCGCGCCAGCGCCGTCACGAAATTGGGGTCGCTCTCGCGTTCCTTCTGGACCGGCTCGGCGGCCGCGACAGTGGATGGGGTCAAGAGACAGCTCCTGTGGAAGTGGTCGATTGCCGAACGCTAATCACCGGGGGCCGGATTTCCCCCTGTTGCAGCGCGAATCGGTTCAGCTATACTAGCTCATCGGAACAAGGTTCCGCAATGCGGAACCAAAACTTTTTGATCGACCGGATCGAATGAAGGCGGCACTGCCTTCACCGCGCCACCAAAGAAGGAGACCTCCATGGCTGCCAACGCCGAATTCCACTGGGCCGACCCCCTGCTGCTGGACCAGCAACTGACCGACGACGAGCGCATGATCCGTGACGCTTCGGCGGCCTATTGCCAGGACAAGCTCATGCCGCGCGTGCTGCAGTCGTTCCGCAACGAGAAGACCGACGTGGAGATCTTCCGCGAGATGGGCGAACTGGGCCTGCTCGGCCCGACCATCCCCGAACAGTACGGCGGCCCGGGCCTGAACTACGTCAGCTACGGCCTGATCGCGCGGGAGGTGGAGCGTGTGGATTCGGGCTATCGCTCGATGATGAGCGTGCAGTCGTCGCTGGTCATGGTGCCGATCTACGAATTCGGCAGCGAGGCGCAGAAGCAGAAGTACCTGCCCAAGCTGGCCACCGGCGAATGGATCGGCTGCTTCGGCCTGACCGAACCGAACCACGGCTCGGACCCGGGCTCGATGGTCACGCGCGCCAAAAAGGTGGACGGCGGCTACGAGCTGAGCGGCGCCAAGATGTGGATCACGAACTCGCCGATCGCCGATGTCTTTGTGGTGTGGGCCAAGCTGGCTGGTGAAGACGGCAAGGAAGACATCCGCGGCTTCATCCTGGAGAAGGGCTGGAAGGGCCTGAGCGCCCCGGCCATCCACGGCAAGGTGGGCCTGCGCACGTCGATCACCGGCGAAATCGTGCTGGACCAGGTTTTCGTGCCCGAAGAGAACATCATGCCGGGCGTGAAGGGCCTGAAGGGTCCGTTCACCTGCCTGAACTCGGCCCGTTACGGCATCGCCTGGGGCGCGCTGGGCGCCGCCGAGTTCTGCTGGCACACCGCGCGCCAGTACACGCTGGACCGCAAGCAGTTCGGCCGTCCGCTGGCACAGACGCAGCTGGTACAGAAGAAGCTCGCCGACATGCAGACCGAGATCACGCTGGGCCTGCAGGGCTGCCTGCGCCTGGGCCGCATGAAGGACGAAGGCACCGCCGCGGTGGAAATCACCTCGATCATGAAGCGCAATTCGTGCGGCAAGTCGCTGGACATCGCCCGCGTGGCGCGCGACATGCTGGGCGGCAATGGCATTTCGGACGAATTCGGCGTGATCCGCCACGTGGTGAATCTGGAAGTGGTGAACACGTACGAAGGCACGCACGACATCCACGCGCTGATCCTGGGCCGCGCCCAGACCGGCCTGCAGGCATTCTTCTGAGCGTCCGGACGTAAAAAAGCCCGGCTGGAAAGCCGGGCTGAAGCACACTACCAAGGAGACGACGGGCACGACCCCGCCGTTTTACGACATCGGCAAAGCAATACCGAGCCGGGCCGGGGACCCACCCCCGCGCCCGGCTTTTTCTTACTTGTTCGGTTGCGGCGTCAGGCGCAGGTACGGACGCACCGCCTTGTAGCCCTTCGGGAATTTCTGGCGGATCACCTCTTCGTCCTTCAGCGACGGCACGATGACCACGTCGTCGCCATCCTGCCAGTTGCCCGGCGTGGCCACGCTGTGGTGATCGGTCAGTTGCAGCGAATCGATGACGCGCAGGATTTCATTGAAATTTCTACCTGTGCTTGCAGGATAGGTAATGATCAGGCGCACCTTCTTCTTCGGGTCGATCACGAACAGCGAGCGCACGGTCAGCGTCTCATTCGCATTCGGATGGATCATGTCGTAGAGCTCGGACACCTTGCGGTCGCTGTCCGCCAGGATCGGGAAATTGACCGAGGTCGACTGGGTGTCGTTGATATCCTGGATCCAGCCCTTGTGCGACTCCACGCTGTCCACGGACAGGGCGATGGCCTTCACGTTGCGCCTGGCGAACTCTTCCTTCAGCTTGGCGGTCAGGCCCAGTTCCGTCGTGCAAACGGGGGTGTAGTCGGCCGGGTGCGAGAACAGGACACCCCAGCCTTCGCCGAGCCATTCATGAAAGCGGATGCGGCCCTCGCTCGATTCTTGCTCGAAGTCCGGTGCGGTATCGCCAAGACGCAGTGCCATGAGTGAAGTCTCCAGAGAAACGGAAAATAAACGAAAGTAAGGAAAGGTAAAAACCGGTGAACCAGCTTAGTTGGATTGCCATCCAACCCAAACGAATATAAAGTCACTACAAAATCACTCGAAGTCATAAAGACCGGGTGATCGGGCCATGGTTCCTTGTGGCAACCCTGCCCCGGGGCCGATGGCACGTTTGGTGACAGTGATACGGCATTGTGTCGGCGAGCTTGAAACGATGGGCAGCCGCCACATATGCTAGGTGGACGACAAGAAATGCCACAAGCCCGAGCGGGCAAGGCAAAATGTCACCACTTGAACCTAACCGCCCGCAACAGGAGAAACTGATGAGCGATGTCAAGACCGTTCTGTCCGACGCCGAAGAACTGCTTAAGCAAGCGGCCTCGACCACCGGCGAGAAAGCCGCCGAACTGCGCGAGCGTGGCATGGGCCTGCTGAAGCAGGCCAAGGAAAAGGCCCAGGACTTGCAGGATGCCGTCGTGACCAAGAGCAAGGCGGCCGCCCGTGCCACCGACGACTATGTGCATGACCATCCGTGGCGCGCCGTGGGCGTGGCAGCCGGCGTGGGCCTGCTGATCGGTCTGCTGCTGAACCGCAAGTAAGCAGCCCTGTAGTACTGTAGCAATACGCATTACCAGCCCCGGCTGCGCATCTGCGCCGGGTGCATGCAGTCTTGAAGACGGTCCGGCGCGGCCCCCATCATGCCGCTGCCGGTCCATCCCTCGCAGATGCCGCCCATGCCGGCGCATCGTTTTTTCGCCGGAGCCGCATGAGCGAATCCCATTCCCCCAAGTTCCTCGAATCCCTTCGCAACCTCGTCGGTTCCGTGGTGTCGATGCTGCAGACTCGCCTGGAGCTGGCCAGCGTGGAACTGGCCGAGGAACGCGAACGGCTGATGAAGGTTGCGCTGCTGGCCTTGTTCGGGCTGGTGTTCTTCAGCATGGCGCTGATGACCTTCACGCTGCTGGTCGCCATCCTGTTCTGGGAAAGCTATCGCTGGCAGGCCCTGGGCGCGATCGTGCTGTTCTACCTGATCTGCGCCGGCGTCTGCCTGCTGGTGGCTCGCAACAAGGTCCGCCACGCCCCGCCGCTGTTTGAATCCACGCTGGCCCAGCTGGACAAGGACCGGGAGATGCTGCGCCAATGACCACGCCCGAAGACGATTCGATCGACAGCCGCCCGCGCCACGAGCACCCCCGTCCGGTCCGCTTTACGCGCGAAGTTCGCCTGCCGCTGGCCGTGCGCAAGGAGTTGCTGGTGACGCGCGCCGCGCTGGAACGCTACGACGCCGTGCAGGCGCTGCGCCAGGTCAAGGGTGGCGCCCGCCGCATGACCAGCCTGGGCGCGTGGCTGCCGCGCATGACACGGCCGTCTGGCTGGCTCAAGCTGTTCGGCGTGACGCGCGACTATCCGATGCTGAGTACGGCCATCACACTGGCCCTGCCGCTGCTGCGCAAGACCCCGATCGGCCGCGTGGCCTGGAAGGTGTCGAAGCTTGGCATGCTGGCCGGCGCCGGATACTGGGCCTACAAGACTTGGCACGGCGCCCAGCCGCAGGTGCATGCGCACGCGGTGTCGGCCGCGCGGGCGGTAGCGGTACCGGTCGATACCGGCTTCCGCGACCCGCTGGTGCCGTCGCCCCCCACGGCGGTGCCGCCGGCCGCCCAGCCCTGATCCGGCAAGCCGGATCAGCCAACCTGCACGCGATTGCGGCCCTCGCGCTTGGCCTGGTAACAGGCCAGGTCGGCCGCGTCGAGCGCATCCTCGCGCTTGGCCGTGCGTTCGTCGACCCGTACCAGGCCGATGCTGACCCCGATCGAGAATTCATGATCGTGGCAGCGATACCGATAGGCCGCGATGGCATTGCGCAGCCCTTCGGCCACGCGCTCGCCATCGGCGGCGGCGCAATACTCCAGCAGCACCGCAAATTCGTCGCCTCCCAGCCGGGCCAGGGTGTCGCTGCGCCGTAGCTGATGCCGCATGACCTCGGCGATCTGGCAGAGCAGCTCGTCTCCGGCCGCGTGCCCGCAGGTGTCGTTGACGGCCTTGAACTGGTCGAGATCCAGATACATCAGCGTGTGCGTACAGCCTTCATGCTGGGCGCGCGACACCGCCGCCCCGAGCCGCCGCTCGAATTCCAGCCGGTTGACCAGGCCAGTCAGCGGATCGTGGCTGGCCTCGTACGCCAGCTGCGCGGCGTGGGCCCGCTCCAGACTGACATCATGCAGGACGACCACGATGCCGATCGCCTGCTCGCCCTTGTCCCGGATCAGCGCCACCGATGGCTTGACGGCCAGCGTGAACCCCTGCGTGGCGGGCTCGCGGCGCTCGAGCAGCATCACCATCTGGCCGGGCCAGTTACCCGCCAGCGCGCGCGGCACCAGATCGGCAACCGGCTCCCGGGTGGCTTCGTCATGCAGCCGGCAGACCTGTTGCAGGAAGCAGCCGGCGGCCTCGGCGTCCGTCCATCCGGTCATGGTCTCAGCCACCGGGTTCAGCGACTGGATACGCCCCCAGACATCGGTGGTAATGACCGCGTCGCCGATTGCCTGTAGCGTGACCTGCGCGCGCTCCTTTTCGGCGAACAGCTGTGCCTCGAAACGCTTGCGGTCGGAAATATCGCTGAGCGACCCAGCCATGCGCGTCGCCTTGCCGATGGCGCTGCGCACCATGCGGCCCCTGGCCCTGACCCACAGATAGCCGCCGCTCTTGCGGCGCAGGCGCAGTTCCACGTCGTACGGCGCGCCCTTGCGCACATGCCCCACCAGGCGCCGGTCGAATTCGGCCACGTCGGCCGGGTGCATCAGCGCCAGCAGGGTCTCGCGCGCATGCGGCAGTTCATGGGGGCCATAGCCGAGCATTTCGGCACAGCGTGGCGAGAAATACAGTTCGCCGCGATGGGGATGCCAGTCCCACAAGCCATCGGTGCTGCCGGCCACGGCCAGTTGCAGCCGTTCCTCGCTGACTGCCAGCGCCTGCCGCAACTGGCGGTACCGACTCATCGCGCGGGTAGACATCCATGTGGCGCAGCCGAGCAGCGCCAGCGCCAGACCCGCCGTCCCCCACATCAGCAACGCCCGCACGCGCCGCGATGCCTTGCCCAGTGCGGCCGAGAAGGCTTCCTCCATGGGCGTCAGCAATGCATCGACGTCGGCAATATCGCGTTGCAGCGGCGCGACGCAGGCTGCCGCGCAGCCATGCTCGCTCGCGCGCTCGCGCAGCCGACGCGCCATGACATCGAGCCGTGCGATCTCCGCGTCGGCAGCCGCCCAGATCGAAATCGCCTCATCGATCTCCGGCACATGCCGGAAATACCGGAACAACCGGATCATGCCGGGTACATCGTCGGGGTGGTTGCCGCCGGTCAGGAGTCCCTGCACCGCGCGGGTGCGGTCGTAGTCGGGCTTTTCGAGTTCGAGCCGCGCCAGGTGGTCGCCCTGCGGCACGGCAATGCCGGCCAGATAGGCGTCGTAGTCGGCCTGATCGCGGCTTTCGGCGTAGCGCAGCAGGTGAGAGACCGCCGCCTTCTGGCCCTTGCTCCAGAGGCTCTCGCCGGCCACGAAGCCCCGGGCGGCGGACAACACGTCCACACTGGCGATGCAGAACAATGCCAGCGCCAGAACCACCGGGACAAACGGCCAGACGACACGCAGTACGTGCTCATTGGCCGGCAGGCTATCGCCGCCACCAGCTTGCTGCATATGAGACTTCCCGCGCCAGGCCATGGGCCCGGCCCTGTCGATGAATGCACCATGGCCGGCCTGGGGTGGCCAGCCTTGTCTGGTTGCATTGTCAATGAGGCGTTACGGGGTGTCTCTAACTCAGACTGGTTAATTGATGCCGGGAATATGCATCGGCCAACCACCTAGCAAAACGACGAGTAAAACGCCGTTCAACAGCGCAAGTCCGGTGAGGATGAAGGCCAGCGTCGGCAGCGTCTTGAGCCACGACATCCCGGCCGAAGCCGATGCGAAGGCCGCGTCCAGATAGCGCGTGGCCTGCTTGCGCACGACGAGCCAATAATAGCCGCCACCGGCTGCAAGGAGGACCACGACCCACGACAGCCACGCCAGCCATCCGAATGGCGCCGGCGCATTGTTGGCCCGGCCCGGCGCGCGTGGGGCGACCGGCGGCAATGGCTGCAGCGACTCGCGCAGCGACAGCGGCACGGATTCGAACACCGGAGCGGGAGGATGCAGGTCGTCCGTGGCGCTCACCGGCGACAGTTCCGCATCCCTGCCGGGCAGGACGCGATGTGCCGGCGCCGGCAATGGCGGCTGCGTTCGCTTGATCGCCCGGTTGTCGGCCATCGCTGGTGGCTTATGTGTCGCCGCTTCGCGCGAGGCCGCCCCGGGCGACGCCCTGCGCCAATCCGCGAACAGCTGGTCGAGACACCGCACCGTCGTGCACGCGTCACGCGCCCTGCGCCACGCGTCGAGATCACCTTTGCGCAACGTCCCGGCATACCGCCTGCGCTGCTGGTCGGCATAGATGCCTTCATAGGTCTCGTGCAGCATCGCGTAGTCGCAGATCAACTGCGAACCGCGCACATGCTGCCGCACGGGCTCCGCACAGGACGCGCCCGCCGGGGCGGAAACATCACAACGGGGTCGATAGCTGTGCGGGCATGATATGTCGGAAGCCCACGTCGCATGAGCAACCCACAAAGTCAGGACGACGAAGAGTGCCAGGTGGCCTGCAATCCGCTGCATGGTGTCTGCGCATCGGCCTTTCGGGAACCGGGGAATTCATTCTAGGCAGCGGCGGCGCACGCTGCCTGATCTGTTACGTGCGTTTGCGCATGGACCGAAGGATAGAACACAAGATCGCGCTGGCAAGTGTGGATAAATCGCAGGCAAAACAAAAGGGCCCGTGACTTTCGCCACAGGCCCTTCTGGGAATACTGGTGGGTCGTGCGTGACTCGAACACGCGACCAACGGATTAAAAGTCCGCTGCTCTACCGACTGAGCTAACGACCCGGAAAAACTGAATCCGCGATTATAGGGAGCACCCTATGGGGTGTCAAGCTTCAGGCACGTCGAGCGCCACTCATGCCATACGCTCCAGACGCCACATCTGATACTTGAAGGCCAGGATCGCGCCGACGATGATGGTCGCGAACACGATGAACGAACCGATGGCCAGCGTCGATACGCCGGACAGCCCCTGCCCGATCGTGCAGCCCAGCGCAGTCACGCCGCCCGCGCCCATCAGGATGCCGCCGACCATGTGGTTGGCCACGTCCTCGGCATTGCCGAAGCCTTCCCAGCGGAACGTGCGCGACACCAGCGCATAGACGCACGCGCCCGCGATCACGCCGAAGACGCTGACGATGCCGATGGTCAGCACCTTGCTCTTGTCGCTGAACATCATCAGCCAGTCCAGCGTGTACGCATACGGCGCCACGAAGCTCAGACTTTCCATGCGACCGCTGTTGGTGCCGACGAACAGTTCTTCGAGCGTATTCGGATCTTCGGACACATAGCCAAGGTGGCCCGACACGTACCACATGCCGACGATGATCAGCCCGACGGCCAGGCCACCCAGCAGGTTGTCAAACGTCCGGAAGCCGTTGCCGACCAGCGCCCAGAGCACCAGCACCGCGCCGATCGCCACGCCGAGCACCAGTTGCAGCGTGCCGCGCGCCATGCCGGTAGCCTGCGCCACCAGCGAGGGCAGATCCTGCGTGGACGGCAGGGCCACCCCCACTGCATCGACGGTATTCACCCGCACGACCCCGAACAGGCCGCGCAAGGTCATGTACGCCGACAGGCCGAGGAACACGAACACTACCAGCGATTTCAGGTTGCCCGCGCCAATGCGCACCAGCGTCTTGCTGCCGCAGCCCGACGCCAGCACCATGCCGAAGCCAAACATCAGCCCGCCCACCGCCGCCGACAGCCAGCCGAGCCGCGCCGACGTGTAGATGGTCCGGGTCGGGTCGATCAGCCCCGCCCACGCCAGCACGCCGGTGCCGATCATCGCCACGCCAATCGCCATGATCCACATGCGCATACGGCTCCAGTCACCGATGTTGACGATGTCGGAGATGGCGCCCATCGTGCAGAAGTGCGTGCGCTGCAGCACGGCGCCAAACAGGAAGGTCAGCACAAAGGTACTCAGCAGTACGGTATGCGTGAGCGCGGGGATGTCGATTTCGGGCATGTCGTAACTGGGGGGCTCGTAGATTTCTGATTTTTTCTGGGCGGAGGCGCTCGTGGGCGGCGCCTCTCGTCCTGGCCGGCCGGTTGTTGCGGCGCTCAGTCAGCCGGCTGGTAACGCGTCGGATCGGCGACGCCGGCCTGCTCGAAGCCGGCCTTGCGGATGCGGCAGGAATCGCAGACCCCGCAGGCGCGACCTTCGTCATCGGCCTTGTAGCACGACACGGTCAGACCATAGTCCACGCCCAGCTTCACGCCGGCACGGATGATTTCGGCCTTGGTCATGTCGATGATCGGGGCGTGCACGCGGAAGCGGTCACCCTCGACACCGGCCTTGGTGGCCAGGTTGGCCAGCGTTTCATACGCCGAGACGTATTCTGGGCGGCAATCGGGATAGCCGGAGTAGTCCACCGCATTGGCGCCAAAAAACAGGTCGCGACCGCCGATGGCCTCGGCCCAGCCAAGCGCCAGCGACAGCATGATCGTATTGCGTGCCGGCACATAGGTCACCGGAATACCGCCGGTGGCGCCGTCGACGGGCACGTCGAGCGTGTCGTCGGTCAGGGCCGATCCGCCAAAGCGGCGCAGGTCCAGGTCGATGATCTCGTGGCGCCTGGCGCCGAGCGCGGCGGCCACCTTCTTCGCGGCATCCAGCTCGGACGAATGGCGCTGGCCGTATCGCATCGACAACGCATAGGTTTCGAAGCCGGCCGCATTGGCCATGGCAAGCACGGTGGCGGAGTCCAGGCCGCCGGAAAGCAGGACGATTGCACGTTGGGTCATGATGGGGTGCGCGCGGAACAAGCGCGCTGTCAAATACGCCGCGCTGGGCGAATCGCGTATTTTAGCGCGCCGGCGCCCCGGAAAGGATCAGGCGGGGGTGATGGGCGCCATGGCGATGCGTCGGCACCATGCGCGGTTCCCCCGGCCCAAAAAAGAAAAAACCCGCAAGGTTGCGGGCTCTTTCCTGGCTTTCGTACCCCGGTGGGTCACTTCAGCGTCTTCAGCCGGTTGCTGGCGGCCTGGGCGCCTTCGGTACCCGGATACTTCGACACCACCGTCTCCAGCGTCTTCCTGGCCGCTGCCTTCTGGCCCGATTCCATCTGGTTGTTGGCAATGGCGATCATGGCGTCCGGTACCTTCGCATGCGTCGGGAACTGTTGCACCATGTTCTGCAGCACGAAAGTCGAACCCTTGTAGTCACGCTGCGCGTAGAGCGAATTGCCGAGCCAGAACTGCGCCAGCGGCAAGTACGGGCTTTGCGGATACTTCTTCGCAAACGCCGAGAACGCGTTGCCCGCGCCCTTGAAATCGCCCGACTGGAACTGCTTCAGCGCGGCGTCGTACTCGGGCTTTTCGGTCGGCTGTGCAAGCCCTTCCTTGCCATCGACGGTCACCTGTTGCGGCTCGAACTTCTTCAGGCGCGCGTCCAGGTCCGCGTAGTAATCCTTCTGCTGTTTCTGCAGCGTGTCCACCGTGTTTTGCAACACCTCGTTCTGACCACGCAGCCGGGCCACTTCCTGACGCAGACCTTCCAGCTGGTTCTGCATGTCGAGCTGCTGGCGGCTGTTCTGGTCGATACGCTGCGATGCCGTTGCCTGGAAACCGTTGAACTGGTCCCGCAGTTGCAGCACCGCCTTGCGCGCTTCGTCGTCGTCAAAGACGCCGGCGTGCGCGGAACTGGCTGCCAGCAGACCGCCGGAGACAGCGGCCAGCCACAGCAGGGTGGAAACGCGAGCTTTCATGAAGGATTATTCCGTGGATCAGTAGACGATGTCGGCGCGACGGTTTTCAGCCCACGAGGCTTCGTCGTGGCCGGTGGCCTTCGGCTTTTCCTTGCCCAGGCTCACGGCTTCCATCTGCGACTCGGGCACGCCCAGCGACGACATCGAGCGGCGCACGGCCTCGGCACGCTTCTGGCCCAGGGCCAGGTTGTACTCGCTGGTGCCGCGTTCGTCGGTGTTGCCCTGGATCAGGATCTTGCGGCCCTTGTTGGCCGTGAGGTACTGCGCGTGCGTTTGCAGCGTGCCCTGGTATTCCGACTTGACCGAGTAGCTGTCGAAGTCGAAATACACGCTACGCTTGGCCAGCGGGCTGTTCGGGTCGTTCAGCGGGTCGGCCGCAACCACCGGCGCCACGGCGCGCGGATCGGTCTGGGCGCCGCCCTGGTTGGCACCCGACTTCGATGCGTCGTCCAGCTTCACGCCGGAGCTGCAGGCGCCCAGGGCCAGCAGTGCAGCCAGGGCGAGCGATTTGGTCATCATTTGGGACATGGCGAGAGACTCCTCTTTTTCTACTGCATGAAAGGACCCCAGGACGGCTCGCGAACCTCGCCGGACTGGAGTGACAGAACCTGTTTCGTTCGGCCGTCCGTGGAGACTGCCGCCAGTACCGAGCGGCCGCCCACGCGGGTGGCATACAGGATGTATTTTCCATTGGCGGCGAAGCTCGGGGCCTCGTCGTTGGACGTATCCGTGAGAGAAGTCACGTCACCGTTGGACAGGTCCTGCAGCTGCAGGCGGAAGCCGCCCGAACGCGAGATGTAGGCCAGGTACTTGCCGTCCGGCGAAACGCGCGGACTGACGTTGTAGTTGCCCTTGAAGGTCACGCGCTGTGCTGCGCCGGATTCCTCGCCAGAGGCCGGCATACGGTAGATCTGCGGCGCACCGCCGCGATCGCTGGTGAAATAGATGCTGCGGCCGTCCGGCGAGAACTGCGGCTCGGTGTCGATCGCACTGCTGCGCGAGATGCGGCGCAGGCCGGAGCCGTCGGCGTTGACCAGGTAGATCTGGGTGTTGCCATCGCGCGAGAGCGCCACGGCCAGGCGCTGCCCGTCGGGCGACCACGACGGCGCGCTGTTGTTGCCCTTCTGGTTCGACACCAGCGTGCGCTTGCCCGTGGCCAGGTCATGCACGTACACCACCGGCTTCTTTGCCTCGAACGAGACATAAGCCACGCGGCGGCCATCGGGCGACCACGACGGCGAGATGATCGGCTCGCTGCTGGACAGCGCCACCTGGGCGTTCTGGCCATCCGAATCCGAAATCAGCAACTGGTAGCGGTTGCCCACCTTCGACACATACGACAGGCGCGTGGCAAATACGCCACGTTCGCCCAGCAGCTTCTCGTAGATGTAGTCGGCGATCTTGTGCGCAGTCACGCGCAGCTGGCTCTGGCTGACATTGAAGGCCAGGCCGCCCAGGCTCTGGCCCTTGACCGTGTCGTACAGGCGGAAACGCACCTCGTACTGGCCATTGCCGGACGGGGTCACGCTGCCTGCCACGAACGCGTCCGCGCCCTTGGCCTTCCAGCTGCCCAGGTCCACCTGGGCCGATTCGGCGACGGTGGCGCCGGCCGGATCGATATTGCGGAAACGGCCGCTGTTGGTCAGATCGGAACGGATGACGGCGGTCAGGTTCTGCGCGCCCTGGCCTTCGCCCTGGAAGTTGGCCGTGGCCACCGGGAACTGGTTCGAACCCACGCCGGTGATTTCCACGTTCAGTTGCGCGTGCGCGGCGCCGGCCGACATCAGTGCCACCGCCAGCCAGGCCATCAGCGCGTGGCGGCCCTGGTCGCGGGTGATCTTGGTGGTCTGGCGCCGGGACAGCCAGTTAGGGACCCAAAGCTTTCGCATGCTGCTCCTCAGTCGATTTTGGGATTCATCGGTACGGCGGGCACAGCAAGTCGGGCACAGGAACGGCATGCAGCTTGGCGCATGCTCCGTGCGTGTACGTCTTGCACACTGCCGGCCGCGTCAGGCAACCGTTCATGGTAGCGATGGGACTGGCGGCCAACGATGAAGGTTGCATTATGTTGCAAATCATGGCGCTCTCGACCCCTGGCTGGTCAGTCCTTGGGGCGGAACGTGATCGTGAATTCGAACGACGGGGCCTTGCCGCCCTCGTCGGTCGGCAGCGGGTCCGAACGCTCCACGGCGCGCATCACGGCATTATCCCAGTCGGCGTCGCCGCTGGACTTGGCCAGCCGCTTGGACAGGATCGAGCCGTCCGGCGCCAGCCGGACCGCCACCACGGCCGGCGGATTGCCTTCCACGGTGCCGCTGAAGATGATGTTCGGCTTCACGCGGCGGCGCACCCGGTCCGAATAGCCCGGCGACGCCTTGCCGCCCGAACCGGCGCCCGAGCCTGCCGCATTGCCAACGCCGCCGCCACTCGACGACGCGCTGCCACCGCCTGCCAGCGCCTGCAGGCGCGCCAGTTCGCTCTTGCGCTGCGCGTTGGCCGCGGCATCGCGCTTGGCCTTGGCATCGGCATCCGCCTTGGCCTTCGCCTGTTTCTCGGCATCCGCCTTGGCCTTGGCCTGCTTGTCGGCTTCGGCCCTGGCCTTCGCGTCGGCTTCCCGGCGCTGCTGCTCGGCCTTTTCCTTCTCCTTTTCCCGGGCGATTTCGGCGGCCTTTTCCTGCGCTGCCTTGTCAGCCTTGTCCTTGTCAGCCTTCTTCTTCGCGTCTTCCTTGCGCTGCGCGTCGAGCTGCTGCTGGCGCTGCTCTTCCTTGCGCTGGGCTTCCTTCTGTTCCTGTTCCTTGCGCTCGCGTTCGCGGCGGGCGGCTTCCTCGCGTGCAGCGGCCTCCTCGGCCTGCTTGCGCTTCTTCTGCTCCAGTGCGATGTCTGCCGCTTCCTCAACCTTGCTGCGCACGGCCGGCTGCGGCGGCGTCGGCACCGGCTGCTCCACCGGACGCGGCGGCGGCGCGGGTGTGACGTCGGGAACCTCTTCCCAAAGTTCGGCCTCGGCGCCCACCGGCGTGCTGCTCTGCCAATGCACGCCGTAGTACAGCACGATGCCGAGCAACAGGTGCATCAGCAGCGCGAGCAGGAACGACCGCATCGTGCCGCGTTCCTTGACCGGCTGATACGGATAGGCGGCGGCCTTCGTGCGCGAAGGCCCTGGCTGCGGATGACGTGACGAGAGGCTGGCCACTTTGGGACGCAATAATGCTTACTTGGACTTGACCATCAGCCCGACGCGCTTCACGCCGTCGGCCTTGAGCTCGGACATGACGTCCAGTACGGCTTCATACTTGACCGTCTTGGCGGCTGCAATCACCACCGGCTGGTCCGGATTCTCGTTCTGGCGCTGGCGCACGAAATCGGTCAGGCCGCGCTTGTCGAGCTTGCGCTCGAACGATCCGCCCGAGCTGTCCTTGCCGCGTGCGGTCAGCTGGCCGTCTTCATGCACGGTGACGACGATCGGCGGCGTTTGCTGCTGCGGCGTGGCGTTGGCCACCGACGGCAGGTCCACCACCGCGGGGCTCACGATCGGTGCCGCCACCATGAAGATGACGAGCAGCACGAGCATCACGTCGATATACGGCACGACGTTGATCTCGGCGCTGGCCCGGCGGCGCGAACCGCCGCGGCGCTGGATGGCTGCCATGTCTGATGCTCCCCTGTCTGTTTAACGCGTCTGGCGCTGCAGGATGTTCAGGAATTCTTCCATGAAGCTTTCGAACCGGATGGCCAGGCGATCGATCTCCGTGGCGTAGCGGTTGTAGGCAATCACGGCCGGGATGGCGGCGAACAGGCCGATCGCGGTGGCGACCAGCGCCTCGGCGATACCGGGCGCCACCGACGCAAGTGTTGCCTGCTGCACATTCGACAGGCCGCGGAATGCGTTCATGATCCCCCACACCGTACCGAAGAGGCCGATGTACGGGCTCACCGAACCCACCGACGCCAGGAACGGCAGGTGCGATTCCAGCACGTCCATCTCGCGCTGATAGGCGGCGCGCATGGCGCGGCGGGCGGCGTCCAGCAGGGCGCCGGCGTCGTTGCTGCGTTCACGGGCCTTGAGGAATTCGCCCATGCCCGATTCGAAGATGCGTTCCAGCGCGCCGGTGTTGTGGCGGTTGTTCACGGCGCTGTTATAGAGCGCCTGCAGGTCACCGCCGGCCCAGAAGTCGCGCTCGAAGCCTTCGGTCTGGGTGCGCGCCGAGCGCAGCGCCAGGTGCTTGCGGAAGATGTAGGTCCACGAGAACAGGGACATCACCAGCAGCAGCGCCATGACGGCCTGTGCCAGCAGGCTGGCGTGAAGGACCAGCGAAATGATCGACAGGTCTTGTGTGACGGTCACCGGATTCATCGAGCGTTTTTAATAGTAGCGAGAACAGGGGCAGGAATCGGGGCCGGACGGAAAGTGCCTTTATCGACACATCCCACGCGGATGTTACCGCTGGCCAGCAGCAAGTCCCCGCGCCAGGCTTCCTGGGCGAATTGGACCGATGCCGGCCGAACCCGTTCGATATGCGTACGGATTTCCAGCTGGTCGTCCAGCCGGGCGGGCGCATTGTATTCCACAGCGGTACTGCGTACGACGAAGACCACGCCGGACGTATCGGCAAGGGTCTGCTGCTCAATGCCGAGCGAGCGCAGCCATTCGGTCCGCGCCCGTTCGAAAAACTTGAGATAGTTGGCGTAAAACACCACGCCGCCTGCGTCGGTGTCTTCCCAATACACGCGCAGCGGCCACACGAAATTTGGCATGGGCCGCATTGTAACGGAGCGCACTGGTTAACCCGTAGGCGAGTTTGCAACAGCAAGTTGCGAGCCATACGCCACAAGGCCTTGACGGCGCAGGCGACGCGCGCTCCGGGCCGGGCCGCTGCCGGGTTGCGGCCCGCGGCGCGTTCGCATAAACTCTGCCGCAACCATTCCACCTTGCGCGACTGGCGAAGTCAGTGGGTACTACCACGAGGAAGCGCAAGTTCATTGGGCGTGAAGTAAAAATGCGCCTGCCGCTCGCCTGGGCAGCGAATGGGAAGCAGGGTGCGCCCTGTACCGGTCAGCCGCATTGCGCGGCCCGGTGCTGGACGCCAGTGCCTTCCCGCGCGCCCTATCCGCGAAGTAATTCCCGCTTTAATACGATTGCGCCGACCTGCAACCGATGCTCCTATCGTTTTTGCCGTCCGCTTTCCTTTTTACAGACGAGTCACGCCATGTTTGAACGCAGCCGTTTCACGATCGAACAGATCGACCCCGAAGTCTTCGCCGCTATCCAGAAGGAGAACCAGCGTCAGGAAGATCATATCGAGCTGATCGCCTCCGAAAACTACACCTCGCCGGCCGTGATGGCCGCCCAGGGTTCGCAACTGACCAACAAGTATGCCGAGGGCTATCCCGGCAAGCGATACTACGGCGGCTGCGAGTACGTCGACGTCGTGGAACAGCTGGCCATCGACCGCGTGAAGCAGCTGTTTGGCGCCGACGCCGCCAACGTGCAGCCGAACTCGGGCTCGCAGGCCAACCAGGGCGTGTTCTTCGCCATGCTCAAGCCGGGCGACACCATCATGGGCATGAGCCTGGCCGAAGGCGGCCACCTGACCCACGGCATGGCGCTGAACATGAGCGGCAAGTGGTTCAACGTCGTGAGCTACGGCCTGAACGCCCAGGAAGACATCGACTACGACGCGCTGGAGAAGCAGGCGCACGAAACCAAGCCGAAGATGATCATCGCCGGCGCTTCGGCATTCTCCCTGCGCATCGACTTCGAACGCATCGCCAAGGTTGCCAAGGCAGTGGGCGCCTACTTCATGGTCGACATGGCTCACTACGCCGGCCTGATCGCCGCCGGTGTGTACCCGAACCCGGTGCCGCACGCCGACTTCGTCACCACCACCACCCACAAGAGCCTGCGCGGCCCGCGCGGTGGCGTGATCCTGATGAAGGCCGAGCACGAAAAGGCCATCAACTCGGCCATCTTCCCGGGTATCCAGGGCGGCCCGCTGATGCACGTGATCGCCGGCAAGGCCGTGGCGTTCAAGGAAGCCTTGCAGCCCGCGTTCAAGGAATACCAGCAGCAAGTGGTGAAGAATGCCGCCGTGCTGGCCGAGACCCTGATCGCGCGCGGCCTGCGCATCGTGTCGGGCAAGACCGAAAGCCACGTGATGCTGGTGGACCTGCGTGCCAAGCAGATCACCGGCAAGGAAGCCGAGAAGATTCTGGGCGACGCGCATATCACGGTGAACAAGAACGCCATCCCGAACGATCCGGAAAAGCCGTTCGTGACCTCGGGCATCCGCCTGGGCTCGCCGGCCATGACCACGCGCGGCTTCAAGGAAGAAGAAGCCCGTCAGGTGGCCAACCTGATCGCCGACGTGCTGGACAACCCGCACGACGAAGCCAACATCGCCAAGGTTCGCGAGCAGGTGTCCGCACTGACCCGCCGTTTCCCGGTCTACGGCTGATCGGACCGCTGGCGTGGATCGCCCCCGGGCGATCCGAAGCGTATCTATAGTTAGTACGCACAAAACGGCGCCGCCCTCCCCCGGATCGGCGGCGCCGGTTGACCCGCCACACCCCCGCAGCAGAACTCAAAGATGCAAAATGCGGGCTGGCACATTTCTTCAGGTGGTCAGGCATGAAATGCCCCTTCTGCGGTCATTCCAATACCCAGGTCCTTGACAGTCGCGTCTCCGAGGACGGCGAAGCCGTGCGCCGGCGCCGGCGCTGCGAAGCCTGCGACCGCCGTTTCACCACCTACGAGCGCATCGAGCTGTTCTTCCCGGCCATCGTGAAGAAGAACGGCTCGCGCGTGGACTATTCCCGGGCCAAGCTCAAGGATTCGATGCGGCTGGCCCTGCGCAAGCGGCCGGTTTCCGCCGAAGCCATCGACGAAGCCATCCTGCGCATCGAAGAAAAACTGCTGGCGCTGGGCGAAAAGGAAATCCCGAGCAGCCAGGTGGGCGAACTGGTCATGCGTGAACTGCGCAAGCTCGACAAGATCGCCTATATCCGCTTTGCTTCGGTCTATCGAAGCTTCGAGGATGTGTCTGAATTCCGCGACGTACTCGACGAATTTTCCACCCCTACCCCACGAAAGGGGTAGCCACTTCCCCAAAAAAGCTGTCTAATCTGCACTAACCTCCTTCGGGTTAGGAGGCAGGCGGACGAGCGCGCGTTTCAATCGCATAAAAAAACGCTGCGACACAGCAGCGTCGCCACACGCGGAACCGGACCCATCAGAGGCCCGGACGCACAGAATTCCAGCGCGCCGCGCAAAGAACAAAAAAGAACTGTCGTTTTTTTGGACGGGAGTCACAAATGGGTCAGTCTTTCTGCCGGAAGGCAGCGGGCTTGCTGACGCCTTTGCTGCCTAAGCCTGGGGTCAATGCCGGCGTGGCTGCAGTGGCGTCAGGGGCTGTACACGCGCGCGCAGGTCAACGATACCGTCGGCGCGCGCGAGGGGTCACGCTGATCGAACTGATGGTGACCATTGCGGTACTGGCCGTGCTGGCCGCCGCAGCCGCACCGAACTTCAAGTCATTCCTGCATAACAGCCGGCTGTCGGCCGATGCCACGCGGCTGTTCGCGGACCTGGAACTCGCCCGCAGCGAGGCCGCGCGCCGCAACACCACGGTAACGGTCTGCCCGCTCGGTGCTGGCAATACCTGCTCCGACGACTGGACCCTGCCCCGCATCGTATTTGTCGATGCGGACAATGACGGCGTCTACGCAAACACCGAAGAACTGGTGCGGAACAGCGATCCGCTGCAAGCCACCACGGAAGTCACCGCCGCCAATCTCGGCGCCACGCCGGATCGCGTACGCATGCGATCCACGGGCAGTTCCAGCACGCCCACCGCAAGCTGGAAATTCTGTGAGCGCAGTTCCACGGAAGCCGGCCAGACGGTTTCAATGACCGGCAGCGGCCGGCCCTCCACCCAGCTGCAGTCGACGTGTCCCTGACGCCATGACGCCCTACTCCTCCCCTATTCCGATGGCGGATCGATGCCGGCTGTCGCGTGCGCGGAACCCGGCGCGCGGCTTTTCGTTGATCGAGGCGCTGGTCACGCTGATCGTCCTGTCGATCGGCATGCTGGCGCTGGCCAACCTGCAATTGCAGACGCTGGTGGACTCGCGCACGGCCGCGATGCGCAACTATGCCGCGCTGATGGCCTACAACCTGGCGGACCAGATTCGCAGCAACAGCACCGCCGTGACGAACGGCACGTTCAACGTCCCCAAGTCATCCGATGCGGTGGCCAAGTGCTATACCGCGGCAGGCTGCACGCCTGACGAGATGGCTATCACGGCCTATGCCACATGGCTCGCGGACGTCCGGGAAAGCATGCCCGGTGGCGACGGCATCGTCTGCACGGACAGCACGCCCAACGACGGCTCCGGATCAGCAGAAGACAAGAACGGCTGCGAAAAGGACGCCAATGCTCCGTATGTCATCAAGATTTTCTGGAGCGAAGACAACGGTGGTACCCCTCAGCATTTCTCGACCGCGCTCATCCCATGACTACGCCAAACCGTCAATTCCGCCGCCGCGCGGCCAGCGGCTTTACGCTGGTCGAGTTGATGGTCGGCATGGTGATCAGCATGCTGCTGATCCTCGCAGCCAGCTCGCTCTATATCTCGCAGCGCCGCACCAACAGCACGCAGGGCGATGTGGGCGAGATCCAGGAGAACGCCCGCGCCATTGCCCAGCTGCTGCAGCGCCAGGCGCGGCAGATCGGCTACTCCGATTTCCTGTACACGAATAACGACTTCGTGTCCCCCACGCTGGAAGCCACAAACGACGGTGGCGCGAACACCAGCGACACGCTGACGCTGCGCTACTACGGCTCATCGATGGCCGGCGGCGATCCGTTCGCCGCACCGGGCAGCCCGACATTCCCGAAGGCTGACGGCAGTTCGGTCGATTGCAGCGGCAACGACGTGAACGGCAACGTGCAGACCACCGAGATCTATTCGATCGTCAAGGACGCGGACGGTGTTCCATGGCTGCAGTGCGAGGTAAATGGCACCCCCACGCCTCTCTTCCGCAATGTCGAGGCGCTCCAGATCCTGCTGGGCGAGGACACCGACAACGACATGGTGGTGAACCGCTTTGTGCGGCCTGGAGCGGCCGCAAACATGGACAACGTGCTGGCCGTACGCGTGTCCGTCGTGCTGCGCGGCAACAGCACCACCAACCCCGACATGGTCAAGACGAAGATCAACCATTTCGGCACCACGTACGCACCCGGTGACCTGGCGCCCAACGGGGATGCTGGCAGCGTGATGCAACTGGCCGCCGACGGCCGTCTTCACAGGCATTTCACGTTCTACATCGCCCTTCGCAACCGACTGACATAGGCCGGCCATGAAACACCGCATTCACCCAACGTCCCACCGCACCGGGCAGCGTGGCATGTCGCTGATCCTGGTCCTGCTGCTCCTGGTCATCCTGACACTTGCCGCGCTGGCCGCCAGCACCATGAGCCTGAACTCCGAGCGCCTGGCCCGTAACACCCGGGACGAGAGCGTGGCCCTCCAGGCGGCGGAATCCGCACTGCGCGATGCGCGCATGGACATCACCACGTCCCGCAAGCTGAACGGCCTGACGGGCTCGTCGCCGACCTGCGACATCGAGGGATACAAGGGCTACTGCCAGTACGCCACGTCCGGCCAGCAGGTCTGGGAACTCTACATCGAGGATCCCAAGCGATCGGTGGAACTGGGCGAGATGACCGGCCTGACGGCCACCCAGAAGATGGCCACGGTGGATACCGCTGGCGCCAATGGCGTATCAAAGCAGCCGCGCTACCTGATCGAGCCACTCAAGGAGCCCGGCGACATTGAGTTCGGCTCCAACAAGTATGTGTACCGCATCACGGCGATTGGCTACGGCGTGAACCCTGGCACCAAGGTAATGGTGCAGGAAGTCGTCCGCTTCTGACGACGACCCTTTGACGACTCAGCACTGTCTTGCGCAAACCCTTACTGTCAGGCGCACCATGACCTATCCCCACTCTTCCCGACGCTTCGCGAGCCGCGTGCAGGCTGCCCTGCTGGCTGTGTCGAGCATGCTCGCTATCGCCACGGCCTCGGCCGCCGGCCCCCAGCTCACCCTGACCCAGCGGCCGCTCTTCGCCGGTGGCAATGTACCGCCGATGGTCATGATCGACCTGACCAAGGATCACACGCTGCACCAGAAGGCGTACAACGACTATACGGATCTGGACGGCGACGGCAAGCTCGATACGACGTACACAAACAGCATCGAGTACGCCGGCTACTTCGATTCAGCCAAGTGTTACACGTACGACAAGACGACGATCAAGGGTTTCGTACCAAAGGCCCTTGTGGACAAGGACAAGTACTGCGATGGCTCGACCTGGAGCGGCAACTTCCTGAACTGGGCCACGATGAGCCGCATCGACGAGGTTCGCAAGATCCTCTACGGTGGCATGCGCTCGACGGATACCACGACCACCACGGTGCTGGAACGTGCTTTCCTGCCGATGGACGCGCACGCCTGGGCCAAGTTCTACAACGGCGCCGACGTCGCGAAACTTGTGCCGGTGTCCGTGGAAGTAGCCTCGGCCATCGGCACGCTAACGTCGAACACCAAAATGGCGCTGGCCGCAGCCGCGGCATCGAATATCGCGCTCAATGACGTGAGCAAGGTGCAGATCGGCGACCAACTGCGGTTCGAGCCGACCTCTGGCGCCACGGCTGGCAGTTCGATGACAGGCTGGGTAATGAAGGTCAACACCAGTTCGGTCAACATGGCGTTCTATGCCGATGGCGTGTCGAACCCGGGCAACACCAGCACACAGTTCTCGTCGTGGAAGGTCACCAATCTGACGCGCGGCGGCCTGACCTTGTGCAACGTCACGCCGAAGGACTCCAGCAACCTTAACTCGCAGACCAATCAGCAGGCGCCGCAGATCCGCGTGGTAGCAGGCAACTACGCCACGTGGGGTGCCTCCGAGAAATGGCAGTGCAATTGGTATACCGAAGCCAACAATACGCAAGGGTCATTCCTGCCCAAGATCAATGGCACCACGGTGTCGGGTTCGTCGAACGGCAACCGCGCCGCGCTCTCGGGCATCAACTCGTCGGCCGAAAATCCTCTGCAATCGGCACGGGGCCTAGGCATGGGCCAGGACGTCGGCGTCTACAACGCGCGCGTGCAAGTCTGCGTGCCTGGCCTGATCGGCTCCGAGACCTGCGATCAGAACAACAACAAGCCGACCGGGCTCCTGCAGCAGTTCGGCGGCCCTGGCCAGATGCTGTTCGGCCTGATGACCGGCAGCTATGACAAAAATATCTCCGGCGGTGTTCTGCGACGCAACGTGACCAACTTCGCGTCGGAATTCAATCCCGATACCGGCATATTCACCTACTCGGCCGCCACCAACCCGGTAAAAGGCATCGTCTGGAACATCGACAAGCTGCGCCCCTACGGCTACAGCTACAGTGACGGCACCTACCTGAATGCTGACCAGTGCAACTACCAGCAGACCGGCATTCAGCCGAGCGGGGGTACAAACGCCCAGAACAAGCCGGCGTCGGAAGGCAACTGCTCCACCTGGGGCAATCCGATATCCGAAATTTTCGTCGAAACACTACGCTATTTCGGGGGCAAGACTGCAACGGCCTCCTTCCAGCCCGCCAGTAACGGCAAGGACGCCACACTGGGTCTGACACAGCCGGCCTGGGCCAACCCGATGGACCTGCCCAAGTCGAATCCGAATCGCGCGCCGTACTGCTCGCCCCTCAATGCACTGGTCTTCAATTCGAGCGTGTCCTCGTACGACAACGACCAGCTCAGCGGCATGAGCGCGCTGAAAGGCTCGCCGGATATCAGCACCTATACAAACAAGGTCGGCGTTGGAGAGAACATATCCGGCAACTCCTGGTTCGCGGGCGGCATCTACGGCAAGACGATCGACAACCTGTGCTCGGCCAAGGCGGTCAACAACCTCAGCGATGTACTGGGAATCTGCCCGGAAGGCCCTTCGCAAAAGGGTACGTTCCAGATTGCAGGGGCGGCATTGTTCGCCAGGCTCAACCGTCTGCGATCGGATGACGACGCAAACACGCTGGGTGTTCCGGCGCAGGACACCACGTCGCTGAAGATGAGCACCTACGCGGTGCAACTGGCGACGAACACGCCCAAGATCAGCGTTAACGTAAACGGCAAGACCGTGACGATCATGCCGGCGTACCAGCTGCATCCGCAGTCGCCCAATAGTGTGACCGCCGATGCCAGCACGGGTACGCTGGTGGACTTCAAGGTCATCTCGCAGACCGCCACCAGCGGCAAGTTCTACGTGAACTGGGAAGATTCGATTGCCGGCGGCGACTATGACCAGGACGTCTGGGGCATCCTGAGCTACAACGTCAGCGGCGACACCATCACGGTGTCCACGCGCGTCGTGTCGGGCTCATCGGCCAACGGCCAGGGTTTCGGCTATACGATCTCGGGCACCTCGCAGGACGGCCCGCACTTCCACTCGGGGATCTACGATTTCCAGTATGCCGATCCCACCAATATCAAGGTGACACCGAGTAGCGCACCCATCAATTCCACCGGTGGCTGCAACAAGTGCAATTTCGGCGATCCGGAAACCAGCGTCGTCTACACGGCCAACGGCAAGGCCGGCTCTCAGTTCCAGGATCCGCTGTTGTATGCCGCCAAGTGGGGCGGCTTCACCGATCAGAACGGTAGCGGCACCCCTGACCAGACGGCCGAATGGGATGTGATCCTGTCGAACGGCAATGCAGGCTCGGATGGCGTACCCGACAATTACTTCTACGCCACCAATCCCGTCGCCCTCGCCGCGGCGCTGAAAAACGCCTTCCTGTCAATTCTGAAGACGTCGTCGGCGGCAGCGGTGGCAGCAAGCACCGCATCGCTGAAAATCGATTCCAGCATCTTCCAGGCTCGTTTCAATGGTTCTGACTGGTCGGGTCAGGTGCTGGCCTACAGCCTGGACAAGAATGGCAACCTCGCCACCCCGGAAAAGTGGGATGCGGGCGCCAAGCTCAAGAACATCGACCCGGACAGCCGTGCAATCCTGACCTACAACACCGCGGATGCGAACAGCGCCGGCATTCCGTTCCGTTGGAACAGCCTGCCGACGGCGTATCAGACAGCACTGAATGGCAGCGACAAGCTGGGCAGCCAGCGGCTGCTCTGGCTGCGCGGTGACAAGAGTAATGAAAAAACGTTGTTCCGACCCCGGTCCACAGCGTTGGGCGATATCGTGAACTCCAGTCCGCAGTACGTGGGAGCGCCCGGCGCCGGTTATGGCGATGCCACCTATGTGGATTTCGTCGCCGCCCAGAGCAAGCGCAAGCCGATGATCTATGTCGGCGCCAATGACGGCATGCTGCACGCGTTCTCGGCGGACATGAGCAGCGACCCGGCCAGCGACGGCGGCAAGGAACTGTTCGCCTACGTGCCATCAGCCCTGTATGGCAAGCTGGCCGACCTGACGGGCCCCAAATATGCCCATAGCTACTACGTCGACAGCACGCCGACGATCACCGATGCCTACGTCAACAACGCCTGGAAGACCGTGCTGGTGGGCGGGCTGGGCGGCGGCGGGAAGGGCATCTATGCACTCGATGTGACCAACCCGACGGCAATCAACGAGTCCACCGCGGCGTCAACCGCACTCTGGGAATTCACCAGCGCCAATGACGCGGACCTGGGCTACACCTATGGCCGGCCGAAGATCGTGCGGCTGGGCAACGGCAAATGGGCTGCGGTCTTCGGCAACGGCCTGAACAGTACTGCGGCACGCGGCTCGATTTTCGTCGTCTTCCTGGACCGCCCAGCTGGCAGCAAGACCTGGCGCCTCGGCACAGACTACCTCAAGCTGACGGTCGACGACGCCACCGACGCCCAGACCAAGTCCAACGGCATCATGCAGGTGTACGTCACCGATACCAATGGCGACTATGTGGCCGACGCCATCTACGCGGGTGATTTGCTCGGCAACGTCTGGAAGTTCGACGTCAGTGGCAAGACCCCGTCGGCCTATCAGGGTACCCGGCAACTGCTGTTCAAGGCGACCGATGCCAGCGGCAATGCCCAGCCCATCACAACGTCGTTCGGCGGCGTGCGCAATCGCTGGGGCGGCTACATCATGATGTTCGGCACCGGCCGGTACGTGGATGTCAGTGATCCCGCAAGCACGGGCATGCAGGCGGTCTACGGCATCTGGGACAAGAACAGCAGTGCGCAGCCCACAATCACGCGCTCCCAGCTGGTACAGCAGTCCATCATGATGGAAGCCCAGTACAAGGGCGGTGACTGGTATCGGGTGCTCAGCAAGAATCCGGTGAACTACAGCGGCGGCGCCATGGGCTGGTACCTGAACCTGGCATCCCCCAACGCGGACTCGCAGGGCGAGCGTGTGGCCTACGACCCGCAGATTAGCGGTACGCGACTGCTGTTCTCCACGCTGATACCTTCGACCGATCTTTGCGAATACGGCGGGACAGGCTGGGAAATGCTCATCGACGGCCTGACCGGCGGTCAGACGGTCGCGATGTTCGACGCCAATGGCGACGGCAAGTTCGACGGATCGGATGCCGTTGGCGGCAGCGGTAACACCGCTGGCCAGGTAGTGAACGGCAAAAAATCGAACAACGGCATCCTGACCAATTCGACCGTCATCGGCAACAATTCGTACACCAGCGGAAGCGGATCCAACAGCAGCGCCGGCGGTGGTATCAGCAAGAACACCATCAACACCGGCTATCCGACCGGCCGCGTGTCATGGCGGCAGATCCAGCGCTGATGCCTGGGCAGGACGAGGATGACAGGAGAACTGCGATGATGAAATTTGAGAAGACCAGGGGCGGGCGCCACGCCGGCGCCCGGGGCTTCACGCTGATAGAGCTGATGATCACGGTGATGATCGTCGGCATTCTGGCGGCGGTCGCCATCCCGCAATACCAGCAGTTCGTGACCAAGTCGCGGCGCGCCGAGGCCAAGGCCGGCCTGGCCCGCGTGCAGGGGGCGCTGGAACGGTACTTCACGGTCAACAACACCTACACCGTCGATCCGTCGGCGCTCAAACTGACGAAGTGCGATGACGCCAAGACGCCGTCTGGCGACACCTGCGAATCCACCAACTACATCATCACCATCGCGCCATCCGGCGGCTCCATCGCCACCGGTTTCCAACTGACCGCCACACCAGTGGCCAATCGCCAGGACCCCGTGTGCGGCAATTTCACGGTCGACAACCTGAACGTCAAGACGTCGACGGGCACGGGTGCAGCCGGCACCTGCTGGTAGCGGACTGGCAGCAAGGCTGCCGGGCGGCGTCGGAGATTTCGGAGAGCCGCTCGGACACACATTGACGCAACTCCGTCACATCCGGACACGTTTTAACCCCCTTCCTGCCGCTATCGTGGCCATCCGTTCCCGACGAACCGATGCGCCATGCCTTCCTCGGCTTCCTGTTTTCCGTTTCGACTGATCCACCGCCCCCCTGCGGTCCTTGGCGTTTCGCGTCATCGGGCCCGGGGCGACGTTCTTGTCGAATCACTGGTCTGCCTGGCCATCGTGGGCCTGGGCGCGGTACCGCTGGCCACGCTGGGCAGTGCCTGGTTGCGCTGGGGCGGCCAGCACGAGCGGCTCGGCGCCACGCTGCGGCTGGCGGCGGAACAGGCTGAGGCGCGCGACGAAGGTTGGCGGCTGGTCAGCGGCGATGCAGACCGTGCTGCGCTGTGCGGGGCCACCTTCGCCGATGGTGGCTGCCTGCACGGCGACCGCATCGCACTGGCCACCTTGCCGCCTGATGCGCTGACGCGCCCGCAGGACCGGGCAATGTCCGTGACGCACATTGCCCTGTGGGTGCGGCCATGACGTGCCGCCGCCTGACACATGGGAACGCACGAGGCTTCACGCTCGCGAGCCTGATGGTAGGCATTTCCCTGGGCCTGATCGCCACCTTTGCCGCACTGGCCACCTTCCAGGTCATGCGCACCGCGTACGCCACCGTGGTTGACGGCGTTTTGATCGAGGAACGGGGGCAGCGCGCATTGTTCATCCTGGCCCACTCCATTCGACAGGCGGGATGGATTCCCGCGCATGTCGCGCTCGCGCCGGCGCATCCGGCGCCGGTGCCGCCCATCGAAGGCCGCGACGACTGCGCGCAGCCATCGCTCCACACGCAAACGCAGACACCATCGCGGACGCAATCCCCGATGCAGTGCGCGCGGGGCGGTGTGAACGGCAGCGATGCGCTGCTTGTGCGCGTATCCGGCAGCGGCCTTGCCGCCGACCCCACCTTGCCTGACGGCACCATGAGCGACTGCGGCGGCTATGCACTGCCGGCCCGCGCCATCGTCCGGGCCAGCGGAGCGGCCCTGCCTCACCACGCCTCGACCAACCTGTTTTACGTGGGCACGGGCGGTGACGGCGTGCCACAGCTGCTGTGTCGCTATCCGACCCGCCAGGGCAGCCGCCTGCTGGCGGGCGCCCACACGGCCGGCACGCTGGTGCGTGGCGTGGAGATGCTGCAGCTGCGCTACGGCATCGACTCTGACGGCGATGGACGGATCGACCGATTCGTGCCGGCGCGTGAATTGCCCACACAGGGCTCCGCCGGCTGGCATCGCGTGCATGCAGTGCAGATCGCCGTGGTCATACGTGGCGAGCGCCCTACGCTCGCGCCTGGCACCACGCAACGGCTCACGCTGTTTCCAGGCGACGGCGCCAGCCACGCCGACGACCAGGTCTTCATGCCGGCCAGACATCCGCGCCTGAGGCGCCGGGTGTTCGCCACCACGGTTCGGCTTCGCAACCCGTCACCGTGCCAGGGGATCATATGCTAAGTCGTCGCAGGCCTACAGGTGCCGCGCTACTCGCGTTCGTCGCCACGCTGATGCTGCTGATGGGTGGCATCTGCGCCGCTGCCACACACTTTCTGCTGGCAGGCCGGCAACTGGCAAGCCAGCCGCTCGACCGCGAGATCGCCTTCCGCGCCGCCGAAGCGGCATTGCACGATGCCGAAGCCGACCTGATCGCCGCCATCGCATCGGGCAGCGCGCGTCTGGCCAGCTGGCCCGCGCCGGGTACCTGCGCGGATGGCGCGCAGGGTGGGATCTGCATGGCCGACGGGGATCACCGCGTGTGGCAGGCATGGCTGGACGGCGACGTGGGCGGTGCGGCTGCCATCATCGGTGTCGCGCTGGGCACCTTCACGGGCGCACAACTGCCGGTACTGCCGGCAGCCGTGATCGGCGCCACGACATTGCCCCGCTACCTGATAGAGATCCGCGACGACCCGCCGGCGGCCGGCATGTGGCCACGCATGCGCATCGTTGCGCTGGGCATGGGACGGGACACGGAAGTCCGCGTGCTGCTGCAGACGGAGTTTCAGCCATGAGCATCGCCTATCGTGTCGTTCGATTGCTTCTCACCCTGGTCCTGGCGGCATGCTCGATCCCCGCAAGCTTCGCAACGCCCGGTCAGCTTCCGCTGGGATATCGCGTCTCCAGTGGCAACTATCCCTGGACAGGCCGGCTGCATGCCCTGGCGTTCCGGACGGCGGCACTTCCTGCCGCGCCCGTACAGATGCCCTGGGAAGCCGGCGATCAGCTCGATCGCCAGGAATTGCACGCGCGGCGGCTTTACCTGAGCGGCAGCCAGATCGTTCCGTTGCGCTGGTCAGCCATCGATGACGAGGCCCGGTCCGTACTCGATGGCGTCACACCCGAGGGCGCCGGGCAAGCGCGGCTGGCATGGCTGCAAGGCGACCTGCGGAATGCTGCCCTGCGGCAGCGCGATACCCGTCTGGGCAATGCTGCGGGCGCGCGCGTGCATGTCGTGGCGCCGCCGGCCTGGTTACCGATGCAGCCGGGCCACACGGATTTCCGTCAACGCCATGCCAAGCGGCCGACCATGGTCTGGCTGGGCACCCGTGACGGCCTGTTGCATGGCTTCGACGCCGTAACCGGGCAGGAACGGGTCGGCTACCTGCCGCGCGCCGCCCTCGCAGGCGCCGCCTTGCTGACCCGACCCATCGGGACTATGCCATCCGCGCCATGTCCGCGCCCCGTCAGCATCGACGCCGACCCGTCGGGCACATGGCGCACGCTGCTGCTGTGTGGAATGCCGGCGCGCCAGACGTCGTCGTTTGTCCAACCCGGCGCGGTATTCGTGCTCGATGTCTCGGCGCCCGACGCGCCAACGCCAATCCGCCTGGTGTGGGAAGTACAAGCGAACAACATGCTACGGCTGTCGGGCAGCGGCCCCATCGGCGCGGCCATGTGGATGGCACGCGGCGAGCGCCGCTGGGCGGCAGCCGCAATCGTTTCCCCCGACACCGGCACGCATGCGCGCGCGGCGCTGGCGCTGCTGCCGCTCGACCGGCCCGCGCAGAACTGGTCGGCATCCGCAGACGTCCCACGCATCACGTTGCCCGATGCGGGCTGCGCGGCGACCACCGCATCGATCCCCTTGCTGGCCGTGGCCATCCGTAGCACGGCCAGCGGCATGGCGCAGGCGGCGTATGCCACCGATGCGGCCGGCAGGCTCTGGCGCTTCGACCTTGGCCACTTGTCCACCGGTGCCCCGGCGCGGTCGGCCACCTGCATGCATCGGCAGCGAGGCATCGCCGGTGACAACACTGACGCCCCGGTGGTCGTGCAGACGGGCACAACGCCGCTCATCGTCTACGGCACCGGCAACGAAGTGTCCGCGATACCAGATTCCCCCGGCAGCTCGCAGGCACCGGCCAGCATCGCGGCATTGGCGAAGGGCGAAGGCGTCGTCCTCCGGTCGGCACAACCCGACGCCGCTTCGGCAAACGGCTGGACGCTGACCCTGCCCCGCCCCGGCGAACGCGTGGACACGCTCTACAGCGCCAGCCCGGTCCACCTGGGATTTACCACCGTGGACGAGGCGGGAACATGGCGCAGCTATCTTGTCGATGCCGCCCGCGGCGAGTCGGTGACCACCCTGGACGGCGACGGCAAGCCGGTCCACGCCGTGACCGGCCTGCCATGGGCCGGCGGCATGCCGGCACCCATCGGCATCACGTCGACACTCGCCACCGGCCAGCCGACCACCCCTGCTACCGCCACGCGTGACACATTCGGACTCGATCTCTGGCAGGTGGACGGCGACACGGCCGCGCTGTTGCAGCAGGCACGCTGGCACAGGCGGCGAGGACGCCTGGGCTGGCGGGAACTGGTGAGGTCGCCGCAATGATGTCACATCGACCCAATCGCGCGCCCCGGACCGCTGGCTTCAGCCTGGCCGAACTGCTGGTCGTGGTGGTCATCGTCACCATACTGACGATGCTGGCCGTGCCGGCCTGGCAGCGTCAGGCCGAGCGCGGCTGGCGCATGCAGGCACGTGCGGAACTGGTCGCGGCCATGCTCGCACTAGAGCGCCATGCATTGGTGAACCTGACGTTCGCCAGCGCAACCGATGACGCGACACCGGCCGGCGACTGGCCGAAAGCCGTCCCACCGCCACCGGCGCGTACCCGTCACTGGCTTACCGCCACCAGCTGCGACGGCATCTCGCTGTCACGCTGCGTGGAAGTGCGCGCCGTCCCGGTACGGCCCGACCCGCTTTGCGGCACCCTGGTGCTTCGCAGCAGCGGGGAGTGGCTCTTTCTGCCCACGCCCGATGGTGGCGCAAAGCGGTTGCCGCCGGAATGCTGAACATCATGCCGAGGCGAAAGCGGTTGCAGCAGCATGGCGTGACGCTGACCGAACTGCTGGTATCGCTGGCCGTATCGGCCGTGCTTGCGGTGGTCGCATGGCCCGCCATCGGCACGCTTGTCGCCGAACAGAGCGCCAGCCACGCCGCAGACCGCCTGGCGGCGTCGCTGGCGCTGGCACGCACAACGGCGTCGGCGCGGCGGGCCGACGTGCGGCTGGCGCCGATCCACGGCGCAGACACGCTGGATCGCGGCTGGCAGTTGACGGCCCTGGGAGACACCGCTGGCGAGCAAACCCCGCCGTTTTCGGTGGTGGCATTGCATGAACGCTGCTTGCGCATCACGCTGCGCGCCACGGCCGGCACTGCAGCCACCCAAAGCCTGCGCTTGACACCTGTGGGATACTCACGGTCGGAGCGTGGCGGCTTTCTGGCCGCCACTTTCCTGGTGCGTTGCCACCAGGCGCAACGCCAGGTACGGCTTGGCGCCCAGGGACGCATCCGGATCTGCCGGCCCGGCACCGATGCCGAGTGCGACTGACCATGCCGCAGGCGCCAGGGCACCGGTCCGACGCTCCTGATTTCCCCGCTTTTCGATTGACCGGACATACCACTTCAGGCCCGACTCGCCACACCATGTTTTCCGATTCCGACCACACCGCCATGGCGCAGGCCCTGGCACTCGCCGCACGGGGCATGTACACCACCACGCCAAATCCTCGCGTCGGTTGTGTCCTGATGAAGGACGGACAGGTCATCGGACAGGGCTATACGCAGCCGGCCGGCCAGGATCATGCCGAAATCCAGGCCATGAAGGACGCGATTGCGCACGGTCATGACCCGGCGGGTGCCACCGCCTATGTCACGCTGGAACCGTGCAGCCACTTTGGCCGCACGCCGCCGTGTGCCGACGCGCTGGTACGCGCGCGCATCGCCCGCGTGGTGGCCGCCATGGAAGACCCGAACCCGAGCGTGTCGGGCCGGGGCCTGCAGCGGCTGCGCGACGCGGGCATCGACGTGCGCTGCGGGCTGCTCGAAAAGGAAGCCCGCGACCTCAATATCGGCTTTGTCTCGCGCATGACGCGCGGGCTGCCGTGGGTGCGCGTCAAGGTGGCGGCCTCGCTCGATGGCGGCACGGCCTTGCACGACGGCACCAGCCAATGGATCACGAGCCAGGCCGCGCGTGACGACGGCCATGCGTGGCGCGCCCGCGCGTGCGCCATCCTGACCGGCATCGGCACCGTGCGGGACGACAACCCCGCGCTGACCGTGCGGGCCGTGGACACGCCGCGCCAACCCCAACGCGTACTGGTCGACTCGCGGCTCGAAGTGCCGCTCGACGCGCAGATCCTGCATCGCGACACGGGCGATTTCGCCAAACCGGTTCTGGTGTTCTGCGCCGTCGAGGACAAGGCCCGCCAGCGCGCGCTGGAAGACCGGGGCGTCGAAGTCGTGGTGCTGCCCAACCGGCACGGCAAGGTGGAACTGCGCCGCATGCTCGAAGCGCTGGGCCAGCGCGGCATCAATGAACTGCATGTGGAAGCCGGCTACAAGCTCAACGGATCGCTGATTCGCGAAGGCTGTGCCGACGAACTGCTGGTCTACATGGCGCCCCGGCTGCTGGGGGACGCGCAGGGCATGTTCAACCTGCCGCCATTGACCCGGCTGGAAGACGCCGCGCAATTCCGCTGGCACGAGGTGCGGCAGATCGGCGACGACCTGCGCCTGATCGCCCGCCGCGCCGACAGCAAGGACTGACAACCGTATTTATCGTATTCAGACAGAGGCAAGCATGTTTACAGGCATTGTGGCGGCCGTGGGCCGCATCGAAACCGTTTCGCCGCTGGGCGATGCCGATGCGGGCGTGCGCCTGCGCGTGGCCGCCGGCGACCTGGACCTGTCCGACGTGGGCATCGGTGACAGTATCGCCATCCAGGGCGCCTGCATGACCGTGGTCACGCTGGAAGCGGGCCACTTCGACGTGGATGTCTCACGCGAATCGCTCGACAAGACCGTCGGGCTGGACCAGCCGGGCCGCGTCAATCTGGAAAAGGCACTGCGCCTGGCCGACCGCCTGGGTGGCCATCTGGTGTCCGGTCATGTCGATGGCCTGGGCGAAGTGGTCCGTTTCGCCCCGGTGGGCGAGTCGCACGAACTGCGCATCCGTGCCCCGCGCGAGCTGGGCCGCTACCTGGCTTACAAGGGGTCGGTGGTGGTGAATGGCGTATCGCTGACCGTCAACACCGTCAGCGACGAAGCCGACGGCTGCGTATTCTCGATCAACCTGATTCCGCATACCGTGGAAGTGACCACGCTCAACGAACTGGCTCCGGGCAAGCGCGTGAACCTGGAAATCGACCTGATCGCGCGGTACGTGGAGCGGATGCTGTCGGCGTCCGACGGCGTGGCCAGACCGGCGCTCTGACCGGTGCGCGTCGCCGCCAGCGCGGGCCGCTGCGCCGGCTGACGCTCCGGCAGCCCCTCCGGGCCTGATGCAGCGGCTTCGACGCGGGCTTCTTGCTGAGCACGAGATTGAGTTCCGTGCCACGCGGCAGGCTGACGGTGGCGATGCCCTCGTCCAGGGCCGCCTCCTCGCGGTTGCCGCTTGCGCCAGGCAGAGTTGCGCCAGACCAGCCATGGCCAGGGCATATCGGATGGCACGCAGCATAAGTCCCCTCCTCGACGTATTTTTCTTGGTTTTGATCGACAGTCCGATCGACAAACGCAGCGTCAGGCGTCGGGCGCCAGAAACCTGGGCGCGCCAGCGGTATCGAGCGTGCCATCCTCCCGCTCGACGAACAGGCCCCGCGCCACGTTGTGCGGATGGTGGGCCGCCTCGGCGATGCTGAGCACCGGCGCATAGCACACGTCCGTACCGCCTAGCAGGCTGTCCCAGTGGGCGCGTGGCTGGCTCAGGAACAGCGCCGTGAAGCGCGCTTTCAGGGACGGCCACGCGGTGCGGTCATACTGGCTGGCGGGATCGACATCGTCTAGGCCCAGCTTCGTCAGCAGCAGCGCATAGAACTGCGGCTCCAGCGCGCCAATCGTGATGAAACCGCCATCAGCGCAGGCATAGACGTCATAAAACGGTGACTGGTGGAACGGGCTTGGCTCGTCTCCGTCCAGCTGGCCGTTGTTACGGACCCAGAGCGCGATGCTGCCAAGCATGCCGACCATGTCGACGATGGCGCCATCCACCACGCGGCCCCGCCCCGTGGCGCGGGCGTCGAGCATGGCGCAGACCATGCCGAAGGCCAGGCCCAGTGCGCCGCCGGCATCGCCCAGCACCGTGGGCGGCGTGATTGGCGCCTGTCCCGGCCGGGCGGACAGCGACAGCATGCCGGTGAGCGCCACATAGTTCAGGTCATGGCCAGCAGTCTGCGCCAGCGGTCCGGTCTGGCCCCAGCCAGTCATCCTCCCGTAGACCAAGGCGGGATTGCGGGCGGCGCAGTCGGCCGGGCCCAGCCCCAGCCGCTCCATGACGCCGGGGCGGTTCCCTTCGATCAGCCCATCGGCCGTGGCAACCAGGCGCAAGGCCTCGGCCAGGTCGGCCGGGTGCTTGAGGTCCAGCGGGACGGTCGTCTTGCCGCGCTGAAGCGGGCTGGGCTTGCTGCCACCCAGCCGGTCGGCCACGGCCGTACGCTGGCGCCGGGCGATGACCGTGACCTCGGCGCCCATGTCGGCCAGCATCCGGCCGGCCAGCGGCCCGGGACCAAGGCCCTCGAACTCGACAATACGGATGCCCTGCAGAGGGGGATGCATCTGATATCTCTCCGTGGTCTGGCCGGCTGTCCCGGCGGAAGCGGCGTATGGCAACGCAACGGTTCCGATATGCCGCCTCATTCACATTCTCGCAACCCGGGCGAACCCGGGCCCTGTCGGCGGCCGCGCGGTCCGGCCCCGAACTCGGGGCATCGTCGAACGGCATGGCGTACAATAGCGGCCTTGATTTCGCCGGTCTCGCGACATCCGCGCCGGCCCTGCCCGCCTGATTGCCTGTCCGATTGCTCGCATCCCGCGCCCGCCCTCATTGAACGCCGTTCCAAGCCATGACTATCGCCCGTACTGAAGACATCATTGCCGACATCCGCGCCGGCCGCATGGTCATCCTCGTTGACGAGGAAGATCGCGAGAACGAAGGCGATCTGGTGCTGGCGGCCGACTTCGTGACGCCCGAAGCCATCAATTTCATGGCCAGGTATGGCCGCGGCCTGATCTGCCTGACGCTGACGGCCGAACGCTGCCGCCAGCTGGAGCTGTATCCGATGGTGTCGCGCAACGGCACCGTGCATGGCACCAACTTCACGGTATCGATCGAGGCTGCCGAGGGCGTGACCACGGGCATCTCGGCCGCCGACCGCTCGCGCACCGTGCAGGCCGCCGTGGCCCGCGACGCCAAGGCTTCGGACCTGGTGCAGCCGGGCCATATCTTCCCGCTGACGGCCCAGCCCGGCGGCGTGCTGATCCGCGCCGGCCACACCGAAGCCGGCTGCGACCTGGGTGCGCTGGCCGGCCTGACCCCGGCGGCGGTGATCTGCGAGATCATGAAGGACGACGGCACGATGGCCCGCCTGCCCGACCTGATCGAATTCGCACGCGAGCACGACCTGAAGATCGGCACGATCGCCGACCTGATCCACTACCGCAGCCGCACCGAGAGCATCATCGAACGCACGGGCGAGCGCGACATGCAGACGCCGTGGGGCAAGTTCCACAGCGTGATGTACCGCGACAAGCCGTCGGGCCGCGCGCATCTGGCGCTGGTCAAGGGCCAGCCGCGTCCGGATACCGCCACGCTGGTGCGCGTGCATGAACCGCTGTCGGTACTGGACCTGCTGGAAGCCGGCCGCACGACGCACTCGTGGAGCCTGCCGGCCGCCCTGGAAGTGCTGCACGGCGCCGAACAAGGCGTGATGGTGCTGCTGAACTGCGGCGACGCGCCGGAACAGATTTTCGAACAGTTTGCCGCACTGGACGCCCCGCAGGACCGCCCCCGCCGCAAGCCCGACCTGCGCACCTACGGCGTGGGCGCCCAGATCCTGCGCGATATCGGCGTGGGCAAGATGCGCGTGCTGGGCTCGCCGCGCAAGATGCCGAGCATGACCGGCTACGATCTGGAAATCGTCGGCTGCCAGCCCATGGACGGCGAGCCGAACTGCGATTGATGCGATTGGAACGGGATTGAACCAGGCACCCGCCTGCGGTACGGCATCACACGGCGCCGGCATTCCTGCCGGTGCCTGACCGAATGAATGGAGAACTGACAATGGATCACGGCTTCTACGAGAGCAACCTGGACGGTGAAGGCCTGCGCATCGGTATTGTGCAAGCCCGTTTCAACGAGCCCGTATGCGACGAGCTGCGCGAAGCCTGCACGGCAGAACTGGAAAAGCTCGGCGTCGAGGGCGAAGACACGCTGCTCGTGACCGTGCCCGGCGCACTGGAAGTGCCGCTGGCCCTGCAGAAGATGGCCGAAAGCGGCCAGTTCGACGCACTGATCGCGCTGGGCGCCGTGGTGCGCGGCGAGACCTACCATTTCGAGCTGGTCTCGAACGAATCGGGAGCCGGCATCACGCGCGTGGGCCTGGACTTCAACGTGCCCATCGCCAACGGCATCCTGACGGTCGACACCGACGCGCAGGCCCATGCCCGCACCCGCGAAAAGGGCCGTGACTGCGCCCGCACCGCAGTGGAAATGGCCAACCTGGTCGTCGCGCTGGATTCCCTGCGCGAGAACGACGGCCGCGATGAAGATGACGAGGAAGATGATGAGTAATGCCCCCGACAACGGCGACGCGCAAGACGCCGCCGGCAAGCCGGCCGGCGCCAAGGCGCGCACCGAACCCAAGGCTCCGCCCAAGAGCGCGCGCCGCCGGTCCCGGGAACTGGCCCTGCAAGGCCTGTATCAGTGGCTGCTGAATCGCAACGATATCGGTGCAATTCAGGCCCACCTGCACGACGCGCAAGGCTTCAACAAGGCCGATCGCGAACATTTCGACGCGCTGCTGGGCGGTGCCGTGCGCGAGGAAGCGCGCCTGACCGCCGCGTTCGAGCCGTTCCTGGACCGCACCGTCGACGAACTGTCGCCCGTGGAGCGCGCCGCGCTGCTGGTGGGCAGCTATGAGCTGGTGCATTGCCTGGACATTCCGTACAAGGTCGTCATCAACGAAGCCGTGGAACTGACCAAGACCTTCGGCGGCGTGGAAGGCTACAAGTACGTGAACGGCGTGCTCGACAAGCTGGCCGCCCAGGTGCGCGCACCCGAGGTCGCCGCGCGCCGCTGACCCGCATCCACTGACTGGATGTTGCAATCCGGCGTCCGGCATCCCATGATGCCAGTCACCGGCATGACACCCGCTCCGGCGGGTGTTTTTGTTTCCACCCCGTGCTTTTGTCCCCATCGCCATGGACTACCAGCGTATCGCCACCGCTTCCCGACTTGCCAACATCGAGGCCTTCCACGTGATGGAACTGGCCAAGCAGGCCGCCGAACTCGAACGTGCCGGCCGGCACATCATCCACATGGGTATTGGCGAGCCCGATTTCACCGCCGCGGCGCCGGTCATCCATGCGGCCGAAGCCGCGATGCGACGCGGCGTCACCCAGTACACCGGCGCCCTGGGCATCCACGCCCTGCGCGAAGCCATTGCCGGTTACTACAAGACCGCCTACGGGCTGGACATTCCCGAGCGGCGCGTGATCGTCACGGCCGGTGCCTCCGGCGCGCTGCTGCTGGCCTGCGCGGTGCTGGTGGAAATCGGTGCCGAAGTGCTGATGCCGGACCCGAGCTACCCGTGCAACCGCCATTTCGTGGCGGCGTTCGACGGGCAGGAGAAAATGATCCCGAGCGGCCCGGCGGAGCGATTCCAGCTGACGGCGGCCCAGGTGGCGGCCCATTGGGGCGAAAAGACGCGCGGCGTACTGCTGGCGTCGCCATCGAACCCGACCGGCACGTCGATCCTTCCTGACGAACTGAAGGCGATCCTGGCCGAAGTGCGCGAGCGCCGCGGCTTTGCCATCCTTGACGAGATCTACCAGGGGCTGTCATACGATGCCCCGCCCGTCTCGGCGCTGGCGCTCGACGACAACGTGATCACCGTCAACAGCTTCTCGAAGTACTTCAACATGACCGGCTGGCGGCTGGGCTGGCTGGTAGTGCCCGATGCGCTGGTGCCGGCGTTCGAAAAGGTGGCGCAGAACCTGTTCATCTGCGCGTCGGCCGTGGCCCAGCATGCGGCCGTGGCCTGCTTCTCGCCGGAGGCGCTGGCGATCTACGACGAGCGCAAGGCCGAGTTCCATCGCCGCCGCGACGCGATCCTGCCCGCGCTGGAAGCGTTGGGGCTGCGCGTACCGGTCAAGCCCGACGGCGCGTTCTATGTCTATGCCGACTGCCGGCACGTGAACCACCCGGCCGCCGGCAACGCCGACAAACTGACCCAGGCGATCCTGCACGATGCCGGCGTGGTCATGGTGCCCGGCACGGATTTCGGCCCGCACACGGCAAATGACTACATCCGCATCTCGTACGCGACGTCGATGGCCAATATCGAAGAGGCCATGGATCGCATGCACCACTTCCTGCGCTAGGCGCCAAGGCGACACGGGCGTCGGCCCGACAGCCGGAAACGGAAAACGAAAAAGAAAAGGCACCCCGAGGGGTGCCTTTCTTCGTGCTGGTCGAACCCGTCCCGAAGGTCAGGCCGCCTGCGCGGTATTGCCGGAGGCTTCCAGCTTTTCGCCGTTCTGGTGATGCTCGGCCTGCGTCTTGGCGTCGCCCGCCTTGTCGGCGGCCGGCAGGCCCAGCAGGGCACGCAGCCGTCCACGCTCGGCCAGCACCTTGGCGCCATAGCCGCCGTCCGTGTTGGTCGTGGCACCCACGTAGTACTTCAGGCCGCCCTCGATCGAACCGGCGCGGGCGATGCAGTCCTTCAGCACCAGCGCACCGATCTTGATGTTGGCGTACGGGTTCAGCGCGGCGGTCACGCCGCCCACGGCTTCGTACTTGTCCTGGTGGACCTTGGTCATCACCTGCATCAGGCCCTGCGCCCCGACGCCGCTTTCGGCGTACGGATTGAAGCTGGACTCGATGGCGATCACGCCCAGGATCAGCAGCGGATCGATACCGACCTCGCGGCCGGTCATGTAGGCAGCCTTGACCAGCTGGGCGGTAGCCTGGCTCGCGACGCGGTACTTGCGTGCAATGTACTCCGCCACGGCGGCCTGCTCGCGCGCCGATCCCAGCGCGCTGGTGTTGCGCGCGTCCAGCGCCACGCGCTGCACCGGAATCTGGGCAGCCAGGTGCGCCACTGACGGAACCTTGCCCGCAGGGGTCTGGCTCCATTCGTCGACGCCCGACACGGTCGGCAGGCCCTTGGCCTTGGGCGTCGCGGTAGCCAGCAGCCTTGCTGCGGCCGCGTCGGCCGAGATCGCCGGTACCGACGCGCTGGCCACGGCGTGAACCGTGTTGGCAGCTTCGGCGTTGGCCACGGCAGCGTCCACCAGCACGGCGGGCGCTTCATTGCCCGCCAGTGCCCCGGCAAGCGACGTCCGCCATTGCTGGCTGACGGTGAGGGTGACCGCTGCGGCCACCGACAGCACCCCGAGACTGTTCAGGGTGTACTTCAAGGTTGTGCGGCCGCCGCGCAGCAACGCGCGACCTGCCACCGGATGGGCCAGTCGCACTTGCAGTGCGCGGCTCACACCGGGTACCGGCTGTCTGAGGCGGACCTGCAATGCCCGCCCGATGCCGGGAAGATGAAGGGTTTTCCAACCGCTCATGCTTACCTCCATCCGTCGCCCGCTGCGCGCGCCCGACAACTGCGCGTGCCCGATCTCAACGTATTCAAGTAAGGATGCTGCGCCACCTAGCAGGGGTGTCCAGCATCTGTTGGCGGGCGCTCCCCATGCGCCCAACGAGAAACAGGGCACCGCCTGGGGAGCCGCACCCTGCCACTAAGATCACTCATCGACTCCGGCATCCCGCCAGAGGACTGCGCACCGGGCTCCTCCCTGGGGCCGCTTGATGGACAGTCGATTCGGAAATGTCGGCGTTGCTTTTTTCGCCACACCCACTTGACACCAGGGTGGAAGCCATGTTGCAACGCAACACTCCTTAGAGCAGACCGGATTGTAGGAACGCTTTTATAACCCGTCAAGCATAAGAAAGCAAAATATCAATACTTTCAGCAATATGTAACAACGCCTTTTACGCCACTCCGGGGCCGACCACTGTCCTTCAATCGCAAGCCACGCCTAGCCTCGCAATTGTCTGAACAAATGACTCAAGTCATCAGTTACTTACAATTTCGCTGCGTCCGCAGGCACGATTTTTTTGCGCCTTTGAGGTGGCGTGTGTATCGTCACACACATCGAAGCAGCGCGCCCGGGCATGGCGCGATGCCACATCCCTGAACCAAATTCACTATGCAATACAAAGATTTGCGCGATTTCATCGGTCAGCTGGAGCAGCGCGGAGACCTCAAGCGCGTGACCGCGCCGGTATCGCCGAACCTCGAAATGACCGAGATCTGCGACCGCCTCCTGCGCGCGGAAGGCCCGGCAGTCATGTTCGAGCAGCCGCGCCGGGACGACGGGGATATCTATAAAATACCGGTCCTGGCAAATCTGTTCGGGACGCCACAAAGAGTCGCCCTTGGCATGGGCGCGTCGAACCTGGAAGATTTGCGCGATATTGGCCGCGTGCTGTCGGCGCTCAAGGAGCCCGAGCCGCCACGCGGGCTGCGCGAGGCCGGCAAGCTGTTCACGCTGGCCAAGTCGGTGTGGGACATGGCGCCCAAGCGCGTCAGCAGCCCCGCCTGCCAGGAGATCGTCTGGGAAGGCAACGATGTCGATCTGGCGCGCCTGCCGATCCAGACCTGCTGGCCCGGCGACGCCGCGCCGCTGATTACCTGGGGCCTGGTGGTGACCAAGGGTCCGCACAAGAAGCGCCAGAACCTGGGCATCTACCGCCAGCAGGTCATCAGCCGCAATCAGGTGATCATGCGCTGGCTGGCGCATCGCGGCGGGGCTCTCGATTTCCGCGAGCACGCGCTGGCCAACCCGGGCAAGCCGTTCCCGATCGCCGTGGCACTGGGCGCCGACCCGGCCACGATCCTGGGCGCCGTCACACCGGTGCCCGATACGCTGTCCGAGTACCAGTTTGCCGGCCTGCTGCGCGGCAGCCGCACCGCGCTGGCCAGCTGCATCACGCCGACGCTGTCCGAACTGTCGGTGCCGGCGTCCGCCGAGTTCGTGCTCGAAGGCCATATCCAGCCCGATCCGAACCACCCGTCCGGCTACCAGCACGCGCTGGAGGGTCCGTACGGCGACCATACCGGCTATTACAACGAGCAGGACTGGTTTCCGGTCTTCACGATCGACCGCATCACCATGCGGCGCGATCCGATCTACCACTCCACCTACACCGGCAAGCCGCCCGACGAGCCGGCCGTGCTGGGCGTGGCCCTGAACGAAGTGTTCGTGCCGCTGCTGCAGAAGCAGTTTCCGGAGATCACCGACTTCTACCTGCCGCCCGAAGGCTGCAGCTACCGCATGGCGGTGGTGCGCATGAAGAAGCAGTACGCCGGCCACGCCAAGCGCGTGATGTTCGGCGTGTGGAGCTTCCTGCGCCAGTTCATGTACACCAAGTTCATCATCGTGGTGGACGACGACATCGACGCGCGCGACTGGAAGGAAGTGATCTGGGCCATCACCACGCGCGTGGACCCGAGCCGCGACACGGTGATGGTCGACAACACACCCATCGACTATCTCGACTTTGCGTCGCCCGTGTCGGGCCTGGGCTCCAAGATGGGCATCGACGCCACCGACAAGTGGCCCGGCGAAACCACCCGCGAATGGGGCACCCCGATCAGGATGGACCCGGCCGTGAAGACGCGTGTCGACGAGATGTGGGGCACCCTCTTCGCGTCCCCGAAGTAGCCGTTCAGCCAGCCGCGCACCCACGGCGCGGCGGTCCGCTATCATTTGCGGACCGCCCATCACGCCAAGGGCCCGCGTCAGACGGGCCGCGGAGGAGACACATGACCCTTGCAGGGAAACTGATGTGGACGCCCACGCAGGCGTTCGCCGACGGCAGCCAGCTGGCCGCCTTCATGCAATGGCTGCGCCGCGAGCGCGCGCTGGATTTCCGCGACTACGCCAGCCTGTGGCAGTGGTCGGTCGCCGATATCGAAGCGTTCTGGCAAGCCATCGTCGATTATTTCGACGTGCGCTTCGACACACCGGCCAGTGCCGTGCTGGCCCAGCGCACCATGCCCGGCGCGCGCTGGTTCCCGGGCGCCACGCTCAACTACGTGCAGCAGGTCTTCCGCCACGCCGGCACGGGCCCGGCCCGCGCACGCACCGCCATCCGCCATGCCGGCGAGGCGCAACCGCTGGCCGATATCAGCTGGGATACCCTGGAGGCCCAGGTGGCCTCGCTGGCGCACGCGCTGCGTCAGATGGGCGTGACACGCGGCGACCGCGTGGCGGGCTATCTGCCGAACATCCCGGCGACCATCGTGGCCTTTCTGGCCACCGCCAGCGTGGGCGCCATCTGGTCCGGCTGCGCGCCCGACATGGGCCAGGTGGCGGTGATCGACCGCTTCCGGCAGATCGAGCCCAAGGCGCTGATCGCGGTGGACGGCTACCGCTATGGCGGCAAGTCGTACGACCGCGCGCCGGTCATCGCCGATCTGGTGGCCGCCCTGCCCTCGCTGACCGATATCGTGATCGTGCCCACGCTGGGCAGCCAGGTCGAGGCTGCCCTCGACGGCGCAGTGGCCGGCCGCCGCGCGAGCCTGCGGCGCCACGCCTGGGCCGATGTGCTGGCGCACGATGTGCCGCTCCAGGTGGAGCCGGTGCCGTTCGACCATCCGCTGTGGATCGTCTACTCGTCCGGCACCACGGGCATGCCCAAGCCCATCGTGCATGGCCATGGCGGCATCGTGATCGAGCAGCTCAAGCTCATGGCGTTCCACAACAACCTGGGCGCCGACGACGTCTTCCACTGGTACAGCAGTAGCGGCTGGATCATGTGGAATGCCCAGGTGGCCGGGCTGCTGCTGGGCACGACCATCGCGCTGTACGACGGCAACCCCGCCTGGCCAGACGCCGGCGTGCTCTGGCGTTTCGTCGACGATGCCCGCGTGACGATGTTCGGCGCCGGCGCCGCGTTCTTCACCAGCTGCATGAAGGCGGGCGTCGAGCCGGCGCGGATTGCCGATGTCTCGCGGCTGCGCGGCATCGGCTCGACCGGCTCGCCGTTATCCGAAGATGCCTACGCATGGATCTACGCCCACGTCCGCGAAGACGTCTGGCTGGCGCCGATGTCGGGCGGCACCGACTTTGCCGGGTCGTTCGTGGGCGGCTGCCCGGTGCTGCCGGTCTACGCCGGCGAGATGCAATGCCGCTGCCTGGGCGCCAAGGTGGAAGCGTTCGACGAGCACGGCCATGCCGTGATCGACGAAGTGGGCGAGCTGGTCTGCACCGAGCCGATGCCATCGATGCCGCTGTTCCTGTGGGGCGATGCCGATGGCAGCCGCTACCGCGACAGCTATTTCGACGTGTACCCGAACGCCTGGCGCCATGGCGACTGGATCCGCATCACGCCGCGCGGCGGGGCCATCATCTACGGGCGCTCGGACGCCACGATCAATCGCCACGGCATCCGCATGGGCACCAGCGAGCTGTACCGCGTGGTGGAGGAACTGCCCGAAGTGCTCGACAGCATGGTGGTCGATCTCGAATACCTGGGCCGCGAATCGTACATGCCGCTGTTCGTGGTGCTGCGCGACGGCATGGCGCTGGACGATGCCCTGCGCGACACCATGCGCGCGCGCATTCGCGCGGCGCTGTCGTCGCGCCACGTGCCGAACGAGATCGTGCAGGTGCCCGGCGTGCCGCGCACGCTGTCGGGCAAGAAGATGGAAGTCCCGATCAAGAAGCTGCTGCTGGGCCACGCGCCGGACCGGATCGCCAATCCCGACGCGATGGCGAATCCGGACTGCCTGGCGTGGTACTTCGCCTACGCCGCCGACTATCTGGCGCGCCAGCCGCGCGAGGCCTGAACGGTGATGCCAGCCAGGGGCGCCCGGCGTCAGAACTCCACGTCGAGTTCGCTGATTTCGTCGGGTTCCTCGCGCGCCGCGCCAATCCATTCCTGCATTTCGGGCATGGCCAGGATGGTCTTGCAGAATTCCACCAGCGGCGCGTCAAGCTTCACGCCATAGGTGACAAAGCGCGTGACCACGGGCGCATACATCGCATCGGCCACGGTGCGATGCTTGCCGAACAGGTATGGGCCGCCGTAGCGTTCCAGGCATTCGGTCCAGATCGCGGTGATGCGATCGATGTCGGCCTGCGCCCGGGACCAGACCTTCAGGCCGGGGAAATGGCCCTTGAGGTTCATCGGCAACGCCGCGCGCAGGGCGGCAAACCCCGAGTGCATTTCGCCGCAGATGGCGCGGCAGTGTGCACGCGCGGCCAGTTCCTCGGGCAGCAGCCTGGCTTTCGGCTTGATCTCGTTGAGGTATTCGGCAATCGCCATCGTGTCCCATACCGTGACGCCCTGATGCCGCAGGCACGGCACCAGGATCGACGGCGAGAGCAGCAGGATTTCGGCGCGCACGGCGGGATCGTCGGGCGGCACCAGCACCTCCTCGAACTCCAGCCCGGCAAAGCGCGCCAGCAGCCAGCCCCGGAGCGACCACGATGAATAGGTCTTGCTGCTGATCGTCAGCGTTGTCTTGGCCATCTTGCCTCCTCCGCCCCCGGGGCGTGACGTCCGCTTGCAGTATCGGTGCCCGGGACGCGTTCCGCCAGTACGCACCCGGGCGGTGCGGCCGGCGGGCACGTCCGGCACCAGTCCGAAGCGCCCGCTGCTTCGCGCACGATGGGCGCGCGGTGTTTGCGCCACTCGGTGCACCGCGTGTGATCCGGCGCACCGAACCGATTCCCGATTCGCAACCTGCGTGCCAACATGAACCACGATGGCACATAAATTGCGGTGCCAAGGCTCGGAAGTGGGGAGATCGAGCGATGCTTTACCAGGCCTACCAGACATACGCAGACTTGATGCAGCCAGCATGCTCGCTCGCCGACATCACGGCCACGCTGCTGAGCGCATGGCGCCACGGCGACCAATCCGAGCCGCTGCGCTCTCTGCGCGGCGCCTGCGAAGTGCTGGCGCTGGCCCGACTGACCCACTACCGCCCGCCCTTCGGCATCGACAGCGTGCGCATTCGTGGCCAGGACGTGCCGGTGGTCGAGGAAGTGGTCACGCGCACGCCGTTCTGCACGCTGCTGCGCTTTCGCCGCGAAGGCGTGCCGCCGCAGCCGCGCGTACTGCTGGTGGCGCCGATGTCCGGCCACTTTGCCACGCTGTTGCGCGGCACCGCGGAAACGATGCTCCGCGACCATGACGTCTACATTACCGACTGGCACAACCCGCGAGACGTCCCGCTGTCACGCGGCCGCTTCGGCTTCGACGAATTCGTGCAGCACCTGGTCACCTTCCTGCACGCACTGGGCGGCAACACCCACGTGGTAGCCGTCTGCCAGCCGACAGTGGCCGCACTGGCGGCCGCCGCGCTGATGGCCGAGGACGGCGACCCGATGCAGCCGCCCAGCCTGACGCTGATGGCCGGCCCGATCGACGCCCGCGTGAACCCCACCCGCGTCAACGAACTGGCCACCAGCCGCCCCATCGAGTGGTTCGAAAACACGCTGATCGGCTATGTGCCGTGGCGGTTTGCGGGCGCCATGCGGCGCGTGTATCCGGGCTTCGTGCAGCTGATTGCCTTCATGAGCATGAACCGCGAGCGGCACGAGCAGGCACTGCGCGACCTGTACGCACTGCGCACCCGTGGCGAACACGCCAAGGCCGATGCCATCCAGGCGTTCTACACCGAGTACTTCGCCACGATGGACCTGACGGCCGAGTTTTACCTGGAAACGGTCAGCCTGATATTCCAGCGGTTCCTGCTGGCGCAGGGCCTGCTGGACGTGGGCGGGCGGCGGGTGTCGACGCGTGCCATCCGCCGCACGGCGCTGCTGACCATCGAAGGCGAGCGCGACGACATCTGCGCCATCGGGCAGACCATGGCGGCACAGGACCTGTGTTCGAGCCTGCGCCCGTACCTGCGCATGCATCACATCCAGACCGGGGTCGGCCACTATGGCGTATTCAACGGCAAGCACTGGGAGGCGCAGGTGTATCCGCTGGTGCGCGAAACCATCTACACGAGCGACGAGATGCGACGGTAAGACGCCCGCGCGCGTCCTGCCGCACAAGCCCGACGGCCCACATGCGCTACGCTTGCGGTTTTCGACGCGCCACGGATGCCGACGATGACCACGACTCAACGATTCCAGGGCCAGGACCTGCTCCGGGTCGGCCACGACGACAACTACCTGCTGCTGGCGCCCGCGCACGGCGGGCGGCTGGTGCGCTGGGTGCATCGCGGGCAGGACATCCTGTACTGGCCGGACGATGCCGACTGGACCCGCGTCGCCAAGATACGTGGCGGCAATCCGCTGCTATTTCCGTTTATCGGCCGGCATTTCGTCGACGGCGAAGCGGGCCGCTGGCGCGACAGTGCGGGCGCGATCCACGAACTGCCCCAGCATGGCTTTGCCCGTGACCTGCCGTTTTCCGTCTGCGAACTGTCGGCCGACGCGGTCAGCCTGTCGCTGGCATCATCGGCCCAGACCCGGCCCGGCTATCCGTATGAATTCGTGTTCACGGCCACCTATCGGCTGGTGCCGGATGGCATCGCGGTCACGCTGCGCACGCGCAATACCGGCGACGCCGCGCTGCCCCCGTTGCCGTATTACGCCGGCCATCACTTCTACTTCGCCCTGCCCCATCCGGCGCGCGCGCAGAGCCGCATCGTCATGCCGCCGGCATCCCGTGTTCGGCAGCAGGCCGATGGCGGCCTGACGGCGCCCGAGCCGGGCGAGCCCGCCTATCGCCTGGACGATCCGCGGCTGCAGGACACCTTCCATGTGCTGCAAGCCCGCGGGAATGGCGATGCCTGGTCTGTCTGCGTCGAACTGCCGACGCGTACCATCGAAATCGGACTCGATGCCGCCAACACGGCGCCCTGGTACGCCGTGACCACCTGGACCGAGCGCGACGATTCCGACTTCTACTGTGTCGAGCCTTGGCTCGGCCTGCCAAATGCCATCCACCATGGGCAGGGATTGCGATGGATACCGGGCGGGGCGGAAGACACCGCCACGTGCCGGCTGACCGTCCGGTAGCCGTCGGCCACGCTCACACGGCGCTCATCGCACCAGATGTTCGAAATCGAGCCCGCCGATCAGCACCGTGGCCTCGGCCTGCGTGCGCGAGTGGAAGTCGATCTGCCGGGGTTCCTGCCAGGCATCGAGCTTGGCCGGCAAGGCATCCAGATACGCGTCGAACCGCTCGACGCCGCCCGAGGCAAACAGGCGATCGACCTCGAAGCTGTCCCACGACAGCGTGATGTCGATCGGATAGGCATAGCGGCCGCCGTTCGGCCTGGACTCCGCCCAGACGCGCAGGCAGGCGGGTAGGTCCGACGCGGCCGGCGTCTGGATTTCCGCATGCAAGGTGCCACGGGACAGGCGCTGCACACGCTCGACAATGCGCGGCAACAGGTCGGAATTGAATCGTTGGGCGGGAACGGGGTGCACGGGCGGGGGCGTCTCGTGTTGGGACCAGGTATTGTGCGCCGGTTGGGGCGGCGTGGCCACCGGGCGAGTTCCACCGCACAACCATGCTACAATCCGCCCCCAGTAAGCCATGGCGGGCGTCGTATAATGGCTATTACCTTAGCTTCCCAAGCTAAAGACGTGGGTTCGATTCCCATCGCCCGCTCCAAACTGCATCTAAGCGCCTGATTCCGCAAGGAACTTGGCTGCCACCGGGGCAACGGCACGCAAGGCTACTACGAAAGCGTAGCCCGTATGGCCGCCAAGCCCGGATATCTCTACCGCCGCCCCAGCGGTATCTACGTCGTCCGCATCTGCATCCCCACCCGCCTGCGAGCTGCTATTGGCCGTGGTGAAGTGCACATCTCGACCGGTCAACGTGAACTCACGTCGGCTAAAATCTGTGCCTTCCAAACCCTGGCAGAGTGGAAAGCTCGCCTGCTCAAGCTGGATCGCATGGACGTATTGAAACTGGAAGCCGGCAGCCCCTTGCTTGGCGGCAGTGGATTTCTGCCGCTGGACACCGCTGCGCAGGCTATCGGCATGACCCTGCCTGCGCTGGCTACCGAAGCGGCCAACCAGGGCGAAGACCTCCATACCTACGCTGATGGCTGGCACTGCGCCATAGTGGCCGACGTTCGCCAAGTGGAGCGAGACTTTGATGGCTCGCTCTTGCTTGACGACGCGCTTGAGCGTGGCGAAGTGCGACGACTTTCCCATCAGCATCTCATCTGGCCTGACGCACGCGCGGTAGCCGCCCAGCTTACGGCGACTGGCTCCGCGAGCGAGTGCCATTTCTATCTCGACACCGAGCGCCGTCGAGCGGTTTTCCTGGACCACCCTGGGGTAGAAGTGCCTGCGGCCCAAGTGTTGATTCATAAGGCTGCGCTAGAGCGCATCAGAAGCACTCTACGGGGCCATGTGACACCCGAGATGCTACGGGGCGCCAGAGAGTCCGTTGAGAAGGCGAAGGCCGGCCCGCCGCGCCATAAGTATGCGAGCATGAAGGCAAGCGAACTTGTTGCCGCGTTCATGAAAGCGAAGCGGGACGACTGGAAAGACGACCACCGCCGAAAGATGGAAACGGAACTGGGTGCGTTCGTTGAGTTGACGGGCGACCCCGCGCTAGGGGAGTTAGACCGTCCCGCCATCGACCGATACCGCGACCTGCTGCGACAGTTGCCGGCGAACACTTACCTGGCACGCCGCAGGTTAGGAACGCACCTCTCGCTGCATGAATTGGCGGAGCAGGTTGCAAGTAAAGGCATGCCAACCATGGCAGCGACTACGGTGGATACTTACGTGCGGCGGCTATCCGAAATGTTCGGCTGGGCCGTGAAGTGCGACTACCTGACGAAGAACCCCGCGCTCGCCGCCGCACCGAAGCGGAAGACAACACGCGAGCAAGACGAGCGCGATGCGTTCACACCCGACGACCTAGCGCAAATTTTCGGTGCAGACTGGTATAAGACGGGGCGCGGGAACCTGACCACCACTGGGAAGTATCAGACCTTCCAGCCGCACTATTACTGGCTGCCGCTTCTTGGCCTCTACACGGGCGCGCGCATCAACGAGTTGTGCCAGCTTTACCTTGACGACGTGCGAGTGAGCGATGCAGGTGTTTGGTATCTGGATTTCAATCTGGATGGCGCTGACAAGTTGGATGCCGACGAGGCAAGCGACAAGTCTCTCAAAACGGTAAATTCGAAGCGCCAAGTGCCACTGCATAGCGCCTTGTTGGAGCTTGGCTTTGTGCAATATGTCCAGGCGCTGCAGACCACTGAACACAAGCGCCTGTTCCCAGAATTAAAGCTGAGCAAGCAACGGGGCTATGGCAAGGCCGCGACCAGTTGGTTCAACGAGAGATACTTGGGCGAACGCCTGGGTATGAAACGTGACGGGCGGAAGGTCTTCCACTCGTTCCGCCATACTTTTCTCACTGGAATGTATGCACTCCAACTGTCCGAGAAGACAGTTAATCAACTTTCCGGCCATGCTCGCGGCGCAACTATGTCCAGCACCCGCTACGGGAAGGACCAGCCCGCCGACGACTTGAAGCCCTATATTGATCGCCTGACGTTTAAAGGCCTCCCTGAGATTGCACCATTCGATGTAGCGGCAGGTTTGAACGCACTTAAGGATGCGTTGGGGCGGAAGGTGAATGTGGGCGGCCACTTATGATTTCTCAATGCATCCCAGTGTCGCCGAACAGGCAGAATAACTAGCTACTGCCTGTTAGAGCCACGACACCAGACCGGGCCCGGCCATGTTTATACTGCCAGGGGCCGAGACCCGATCCGTCGATCCTTAGAGCTTGTTTTGCTCCAGTGCATTGTGGATAGCCGCGTTTAGCATGTTCTTCGTTCGGTCCAAGAATGTTGGAGCGACGAGGCTGCCATTCCCGACCTTCTTCAATTCCAGATAGTAAGTCGTTGCCGCCCAAGCCACGCTGCAAACAATGCCACCTGGCTGGCGGCCGCGGACCCAAATGCGCCCGAATTTGTCCCGTTCAACCGTGTGGATAGGTAGCGAGAACTCTGAGTGAAGAGCGGTGAGGCAAATTTGTTGACCGTCCGCCGTCTCCAGGCAGTGCTTAATTTCATCGACTAGCGACTGATAGTCGTTGTATTCGTTCTTCACAGTCATCTCTTATACTGACGCGGGCGATGCCGCAGTGAACTGGATTTCGTAGCCTTGCTTGTGGCCCACAAATACGTCGAAGATCCACCCATTCACCTGCCAGGGAAACTGCACGTTATCCAATCGGTCGCCTGAGCCTTGATAGCACGACAGCCAGATCAGGCCTTCCTGGTCAAAATGGACGCCTGTGAGGAAGTAGGACATCGTTTTGTCCTTAGTGCTGATGGCGCGAATGCTGCAGTTTGGCGTGCCAAGCTGCATTTCCCTTAGGCGGCGCTTGAGCGAAGAATACAGCGCGGAATTGACGTCCCTCAGACCCATACGGGCTCCTTATAGAAGGGTTGTGAATATGCCTGCATCAGGCGCAGGCAGTCGGATCGTTGATCGCCTTGAACACGGCGTCGATGCGATCTTTCCACATCGAGCTGCCGTAGTAGCTGTAGCCCTTGAAGTCGATGGCGCTGGCACCCATCGCCTGGATGTCGACGACCATGTAGACCGAGCGCATCTGAGGACCGAAGGCCGTCTCTGTGATGGTGATCTTGGTGCGATCAGGCGACAGCACCACGCTGCCCACTGGCTGGCATTCGCCAGCGTAGGCTGCGATGTTGGCGTAGGCCTGGTCGATCGACTTTTGGATGCGTTGCTCCCGCCGCAGGTTCTCAGGCTGACGCACGTCGGCATTCGTCGTTGTGGTGAAGGCAGGCGCGCAAGCCGACAATCCGATGACCAAATGCACAGCACCAAAACACAAGCTCAAACGTTTCATCAGAATCCTTCTATAAGGTTTCGTCAAAAAACCTGCCCGTTAATGATTGGTGTGGATTCGCGGAAGTCTTTTTTTTCTAAGACTCCTGCCCTGTCCAACCTGGCAACGTAAGTCATTGATGACTTACTGTAAGACGGAAAGGCAAAGCACCAGCCTTCCCTTTCCGCCCTACTTACATGCCTTCGCTGATGCAGGCGTTTCCGTAGCCGCGACCGTCAACCATCATGACAAACCGGCGACCGGCAGCAGTGATGCCTACATTGATGATGGTGTGGGCAATGCGGATGGGTTCTTCTACAAGGTCGGCGTCTTCCAGATAGTCAGCGGCTTGCTCGATGGTCAGTTGTTGCATTGATTTCTCCTTACCAGGGGTGAGGGCGAGAGTCCCGCCGCCCTCATGCGGGTGAGATTGGTTGCTTTGGCGATGTAGTGCGTTGCCTTAGACGTTGCGCTGAATCTAACGCTCATACAGAGAAGCCATTCTCAGCGCCGTGCGCATCGCGGTCAACTCGCGATGCTCGCCTCCCCACCGTCGTAGGGAAAGGATTGGATAGGGTGATATCGGGTGTAACACTGCTAGTAGTTATTAGGTTTCTCCCTGCCACCCCTTATGGCGTTGTGAATGTGGCCGCTTTTTCTGTTCAATTTTGTGCGGAGAACCGACCGGACAAGTCGGAAAGCGACCGGCGCACCCTACGGTTTAGATCGTAGTCCGCTTCTGCGTGGCTGGTCTGCTTCCGATCTACTACCTTTCGCGGCAGCCCCTTCCGCCGGTCTACGCGGTGTGCACGCCAGCCAACCGGCCATGTTGTCACGCTTCCATTGCTGTTGCTCCAGAGGTGACGCACAGCATAGGCCGCAAAAGCGTTCATGTCCTCTACGATCCGATCAAGCGGCTTGAGATCTCCAAAGCGCAAGTTGTCCGATAGCACTTCGAATCGGTAGCCCTTGAGTGAAGCAAAGTCGGTAAGACCAGATTCAGCCAGCGCCGCGCCTCGTAGGGTGAATTCCGCTCTGGCCCGCTGGTCGCCGGATGAAAGCGATACCCCGCCCTTGTCTGTGCGCTTGTAGTAGACCTGCCAAGAGATGTCGTCGCCCTTGTTCCCTATCCGCAAGTTCAGTCTCGGGTCCAGATCAAGTGTGCCAGGACGATTGCCCCCAATTGCTGGATCAAACTGGCGTGGATTGCCGCGAGCAATGATGGTAGTTTGCAGACGCTTTGTGAGACTGACGAGGTCCAATTCCTTCGCCTGCCCCTTCGCATAAAAATCTGCGGCGACTTCTATTGCATGAACGTTAGGCGGGGCAGCAAACGATTTCCTGGCTGCCAGCGCATCCATGATGCGCTCAAGCTCGCCATAGCTATTGGCCGGCGCATCGTGAAAGCGAATTCGAAACATGCAGGACACCCCACCGGGTCCAGGGTTGACAGGTTCCACCCAAGTGTCCTTTGCACCCTCAGGCAGGTCAAGAATTCGGCGCAGATCGTGCTGTATCCATTGCTGTTGCGTATGCACCTCAGTCGTGATCTCCAGCTCAATCCAATCGACCACGGCTTTAACTTTGAAGGCGCTATAATTCATCAGACGTTCATCACGTTGGCCGCAGATGGTCTATGCCCGCTGGCGGCTTTTTGTTTGCTGGTCAGTGCCTGGTTGGAGCGGCCCCTTGAATCTCAGGACACCCGGCACCTCTTACAATAAGAGGTAGTCTTGTGACTAGTTTCAAGCCTAGGCAAATCGTGGAAAGCATCGAAATTCTTACCGAACCTGAGCGGCGGCGGCGCCGTTCAGTCCAAGAAAAGCTCGCCATCGTTCAGGAAACGATGGAGCCGGGTGCCACGGTTTCGGCGGTTGCCCGACGGCATGGGCTCAATCCCAATCAGGTGTTCGCATGGCGCAAGCAGTACCAGGAAGGAAGCCTGGCCGCTGTGAGCGCTGGCGAAGCTGTGGTCCCGGCCTCGCATGGAGCGGCCCCTTGAATCTCAGGACACCCGGCACCTCTTACAATAAGAGGTAGTCTTGTGACTAGTTTCAAGCCTAGGCAAATCGTGGAAAGCATCGAAATTCTTACCGAACCTGAGCGGCGGCGGCGCCGTTCAGTCCAAGAAAAGCTCGCCATCGTTCAGGAAACGATGGAGCCGGGTGCCACGGTTTCGGCGGTTGCCCGACGGCATGGGCTCAATCCCAATCAGGTGTTCGCATGGCGCAAGCAGTACCAGGAAGGAAGCCTGGCCGCTGTGAGCGCTGGCGAAGCTGTGGTCCCGGCCTCGCAGTTGGCTGCAGCGATGAAGGAGATCAGGGAACTGCAGCGGCTACTCGGAAAGAAAACGCAGGAAGCCGAGATCCTGAAGGAAGCCGTGGAGTACGGGCGCTCAAAAAACTGGATTGCGCGCTCGCCCTTACTGCCCGGGGACGACCAATGAAGACGGTCTGCGATGTCCTTGGCGTGGCGCGCTCTGCGGTGGCAGCGAAACAGGCCCGTTCGTCGGAATGGCGGGATGGCCGCCGCGCCCGCCAATACGACGACACGGCGCTGGTGGCTGAAATCCATGAGCTGGTTGCGGGCCTGCCGACATACGGCTACCGAAGGGTCTGGGCTTTGCTACGGCGCAGTCATGAGCTGAGCGGGGCCTCGCCCGTGAACGCAAAGCGTGTTTATCGTGTGATGCACGACCACCAGTTGCTGCTTCGCCGGCCTGGGCGACGACTCGATACACGTCGCCATGACGGTCGGGTCGCTGTCGACCGTAGCAATACCCGCTGGTGTTCAGACGGCTTTGAATTCCGTTGCGACGATGGTTCGCCGCTACGCGTCACCTTTGCGCTCGATTGCCATGACCGAGAAGCCATTAGTTGGGCGGCGACCACCGGCGGGCACAGTGGGGATATTGTTCGAGATGTCATGCTGGCGGCCGTCGAGCAGCGCTTTGGCGCCGTGCAGACCGAGCAAACCATCGAATGGCTCTCGGACAACGGCTCGGCGTACATCGACCATCGTACGCGCAGCTTCGCGCGGGAACTGGGCCTGGAGCCACTGACCACGCCGGTGCGTTCTCCGCAGAGCAACGGTATGGCCGAATCCTTCGTCAAGACCATGAAGCGCGATTACATCGCGTTCATGAACAAGCCCGACGTGCCGACCGCGCTCTCTCAGCTAACGGTCGCGTTCGAGCAATACAATGACTGGCATCCGCATAAAGCGTTGAAGTATCGTTCGCCTCGGGAGTTCCGACGCGCCGCAACATCATCAACTTAACGGTGTTCGGGTGTCCTGAGTTACAGGGTCAACTCCAC
>NZ_RCOG02000013.1 GCF_009663685.2 Cupriavidus sp. U2
TCGACCATCGTACGCGCAGCTTCGCGCGGGAACTGGGCCTGGAGCCACTGACCACGCCGGTGCGTTCTCCGCAGAGCAACGGTATGGCCGAATCCTTCGTCAAGACCATGAAGCGCGATTACATCGCGTTCATGAACAAGCCCGACGTGCCGACCGCGCTCTCTCAGCTAACGGTCGCGTTCGAGCAATACAATGACTGGCATCCGCATAAAGCGTTGAAGTATCGTTCGCCTCGGGAGTTCCGACGCGCCGCAACATCATCAACTTAACGGTGTTCGGGTGTCCTGAGTTACAGGGTCAACTCCACTGGTCCACATTGCAGCATTGTCCTGCGAATGTCGATGCCAGATCGGCACGGCCTTCGCCAGGATCGCACTTGGCACGGCAGCGGTCCCCGGCGGGGTCAGCGCCCGCACTTTCTTGACCTTCCAGAACCGCATGTCAGCAGGGTCAAGCTCGACCGTCTTGGCCTGTAGCCCGATTCCTGGCCTGGCATCTGGGCGCTTGGCCCTCACTGCTGCCACGAAAATCAGGATGTCAGCCTTGGTGTAGCCAGGACGCCACGCGATGCCATCGTGATAGCGACAAGCCGGAATCAGCCGAAGCCCTTCAATGCTGGTCTTACCCCGACGCATGTCCGCGAGGCAGTCATCCCACGCGACGATAGGGCCGAGTAGGCGGCGCAGGACACAAGCCACTTCCGAACTGGGCAGAACAAGGGTGAGCATTGCTGTTACCTCTTCACAGGCGAGGCGAAGGCTACGTGTAAGCCTTCCCGGAGACCGTTGCGAACCCAAACGCAGTCCTGGCCGGCATCGTCCACGCCGAAGCCCACAGCAAACCCACCGAAGTCAGACCAGCCCTCAACGGTGGCGGTGCTCAGGACTTCTTCGAGTTGCTTGTCGTTGAGCGTGCCGCTGTTGCGCATGAGGGTGTGCCGCCCCATCACTTCCAACTGTTCCCCGCGATCATCGGGGAATAGTGTTTCTTTCAGCAGGGACGCCATAGCAGCCTCACGAATTGCGGCTGTGAGGTTGGAGCTTTCTTCAGCGCCATCCACGACCGCCCTGCACCACTCTTGCCAACCTTTCCCCTTGCCCTGCGCCAGCCAGTCAATGGCCTGCCACGTTGGGACATCAAGTTTCACCGGTAGCCGCTTGCCATCCCCGAGCCGCAGCATTCGTGCAACCACGTCAACCATGAATCGTTCCTTCAAGTAGTCTGTTCGCCCCATCATATCAACGGATTCACTTGCTTACTATAAGGTTCACGGCTATCCTTGTCATATCTAAACGGTCGTTTAGGTTTGATAAATCAGGAGCAGATATGCGCCAGGCAGTTATCTACCGACGAGTTAGCACCAGCGAGCAAGGAAAAAGCGGACTTGGTCTAGAGGGTCAGGCTAAAGCCATCGGTCGATTTTGCGAGGCGGAGGGATTTGACGTTGTTGATGGGTTCCAGGACGTTGCTAGCGGCAAGCTTCCGATAGAAGCCCGCCCTGGCCTGGCTGCCGCTCTTGATAAGGCCCGAAAGCTTCGTTGTCCGATCATCGTCAGTAAGCTGGACCGTTTAAGCCGTGACGTGGCATTCATCAGCGGCCTGATGGCACGCAACGTGCCGTTCATCGTGGCGGAGCTTGGCGTGGATACTGATCCCTTCGTCCTGCACCTGTATGCTGCCCTTTCAGAGAAAGAGCGCCGGATGATCGGGGACCGGACCAAAGCCGCGCTTGCCGCAAAAAAGGCCGCTGGCGCCCTGTTGGGAAACCGCACTAATCTTGCCGAAGCGAGAGCAAAGGCCAGCGAGGCGAAGAAAGCCGCAGCAGCAGCCTTTGCAGGCCGTGTCCGGCCAGAGATAGATAACATGCTCGCATCGGGCGCCACCCTTAGTAGAATTGCCGAACGGCTAAATGCAATGCAGGTGCCCACGTCGCGCGGAGGCATCTGGACTGCTACGACGGTTAGGCGCGTCATCAGTATGTGAATCGCACCCATCGATACCGAGATAACCATGATAATGGCAATCTTGCTAACGACTTGGGATTCGGCTCCACTACGGCATTAATTTACAGATCAAATAATTTTCGCCACAAAATAAAGCACAACAATGAAACTAAGAAAAACTGATCATTGGAGCCAGATTAGCGAATTAGAAGGGCTGCTTTACCTCGGCCAACGTCTGGATGAAATGCTGTTTGACTATACGCTTGACACTTACAAGCCAGCAGCATTGAACTCTCTGTTTCTCTGCAACGAAGCGCTAAGCCTAATCAGCGACATTGAGTCTGACGTTATTGATGCCCAAAATCTTGATCATGTTATGGAGGAATTACTTTGGTCCCTCCGTCAAGATGAAATTGCAAAAGATCTACTCGACCTGCAACCCGATTATTATGTTCAAACCAACAAAGACACTCCACTAAGCCTTAAACGCCGTCGTTTAGAGGTTCTCGAAAGTTCACTTGGGGTGTATAGGTATATTAAAGCGGGCAACGAACTGTTAACAAAAGCCGTCGAAAAGAACAGCAAATCCGAAATCGACGCAATCCTGCGCTGCTACATCCCAGCACTAATAAATTTTGGCGTCAGCAAACTATCACTCTTTGAAAAAGTAAACGATTTCTTCTTTAATCCAGAACGACGGATATCAGACCTCTCACAAATCCAGGATTTTCTTCGCGAGATATACCCTGTTGCGCACGAATTTCAGGTAATCCTCCTCGTTTCAAACTTGGTTCTGGAAGTTAAGGAATCAATCAACGACTTCGGGCTTATTATTCTCGAAGAGCTTCCGGAGGACTTCGAAGCCGCCGCAAAAGTTAATGCATTCGAAGCACCGGAAGGATATGTTTATGTCAAGGCAGGTGACATCAGAGCCGTCGACAATTATTCGGCCAGAGAAGAGGCAGAACAAAAGATCGAGCAACTCAGTCAATTATTTACGTTCTTTTCCCACAAGGCACAATTAAAATGGGACGACAGGGTGCTGCTCTCACGATGCTGTCAAACGGGCATATCCTTGATAAGGAGACCCCTGCCATCCATTCAAAAATGCTCTGACACCAAGCCTCAGTTTGCGGCCCCAAAAATGAACAAATTTTTGCGGTCAATCACACTACGTGATGCAAGTTTTGTCAAGTTCAAACAAGCAATTGAGCTTCACGGAATGGCATTATCAAGCTCCACACCCGACAACCAACTTCTCAATCTCTGGATTGCAATTGAGACGATTACACCTTCCAGCTTGAATGGGGGAAGCAAGATTGCGAGGATCGTGACCGATTTTATGCCGTTTCTACTTGAGCGCTACGTCGAGCGCCTCATAATACGGCTAACCAAAGATCTTTTTCGCTGGAATCGAAAAGCATGTCACGAGATTATTGCGAAGATCGATGGCGGTAAAAAGTTCCACCAAAAAGTGCTTCGCTTGGTGATTTTGGACGAATACGATGATCTAAGAAAGGAATTATATTCAAAGCTCAACTCCTTTCCCCTATTACGCAACAGAATATTCTCCCTCAACTCCAAGCTAAAGAACCCTGCAAAGGTCAAAACGCTACTAGATGCGCACAAACAAAAAGTGGAATGGCAGCTGCGTAGAATCTATAGAACTAGAAATTTGGTCGTTCACTCTGGTCGCACACCGACATTTATTGACACTCTCATCGAGAATAGTCACGATTATCTCGATCAAATTCTAAATAAAGTAATTTATTTCGGGGTCATGGGTATGCCAGTAAAAACGCTAGATCAAGCATTCGACCTCGCAGAAGCGAGATACATTCTCTTTGAACGAAAACTTTCAGAGTCGAAAGAGTTCAATAACGGGAATATATTTATGCTTATGCCAGATTAGCACCTAATCGAGCACCCAGGAGTTCGTTTCTTCCCCGGGGCACCCACGAGTGAACCCCGTTTGCCATCGACCTACTCGTGGGCGTCATGCTACGATTTTGCGTTGATATACCCCAGACGAAGCTATGACGCACAACATACAAAATCTCGCGAAAAGATATAGCGAAATCAGAGATCGGCATCCGGTGCTGTTGCCCATGGCTGAAACGGTTGTAGTGGGCTTACTTGCGGCTGCAGTGAACGCTCTGGCGTCGCGTTCGAGCAAGAGTCCCAACATGGCCTGCAGCGACGAGGTGGAGCCTGCTAAGAGCGAGACAGACGAGCCTCGCCGTGAGATGTGGATATCAGGTGCAGGTATGTTCGACAATCGAGAAGATGCAATTCAGTCACATATCGATATTTACGGTAAAGGCTGGTAGGGCTATCACGGACGAAAATGGGATGGCGGGGAGCAGCTCATGGCTCCCGCTCAAGAGTTGGCGGACGAGTCTGATAGAATTCATCCGGACTGCTACGAAAGCATGGCCCGAACGAACTAGCCGGATTTCGTAGCCCCTTATTAATCAATAGCTTGCGCGCCGTGATGTGGGTCCGTTCGATTCCCATCGCCCGCTCCATTTCCCAGATCTGACAAGCCGCCTCTGGCACCCGGTCAATGGATGACCGGCGATCCGCCCGGCGGTTTTTTGTTGCCATGCTTCCCCAAGACACGAACACCGACACGCTGCCCGGCGACGACGCCGACGGCGCCAGCGGCCAACCTGCAGACGCCACCCCTGCCAACCCCGGTGACGAGGTCGCGCATCCGCGCCGTATCCGCTCGTTTGTCAGGCGTGCCGGACGCACGTCCACCGGCCAGCAGCGCGCCATCGACGACCTCGGTCCGAAGTTCATCGTGCCGTATCAAGGCGAACCGCTAGACTGGACGGCCACGTTTGGGCGCGAGGCACCGTCGATTCTTGAAATCGGCTTCGGCATGGGCGAGACGACGGCGCACATCGCCAAACTGCGCCCCCAGGACAATTTCCTGGGCTGCGAAGTCCATGAGCCCGGCGTCGGCGCGCTGCTGAAGCTGATTGGCGAGAACGATCTGCAGAATGTGCGGATCATGAACCACGACGCGGTGGAAGTCATCGCCCACATGCTGACCGAGCAGTCGCTGGATGGCGTGCATATCTTCTTTCCCGATCCCTGGCACAAGAAGCGCCATAACAAGCGCCGCCTGGTGCAGCCGCCGCTGGTCAAGGTGCTGGCCAGCCGCCTGAAGCCCGGCGGTTATTTCCACTGCGCGACGGACTGGGAAGAATACGCCCACCAGATGGTGGAAGTTCTGAGCGGCGAACCGACCCTGGAAAATACCTCGACCGCTGCCGGTGGCTTTGCGGAACGCCCGGATTACCGTCCGGTGACCAAATTCGAAAAACGCGGCGTGCGGCTGGGCCACGGCGTTTGGGACGTGGTATTCCGCAAGAAATGAGAAAGGGGCCCGAGGCCCCTTTCTCATGCTGTCGCCAATTTGCGTTTGCGTCGCAAATCAGGCGTGCCAGGACACCATACCCGTCCAGGCAGTCAGCAGCACGATAATCCCGAAGGCAATCCGATACCAGGCAAATGGCTTGAAATCGTGCGTGGCCACGAATCGCAGCAGCCATCGTACGCACAGGAACGCCGAGAGAAATGCGAACACGAAGCCGATGCCGAAGATGCCGAGGTCGTCGGCCGACAGCACCGCGCGCGCCTTGTACAGTTCGTAGATCGTGGCGCCGAAAATGACCGGGATCGCCAGGAAGAACGAAAACTCGGTGGCCACCTGACGCGACAGACCGAACAGCATGCCGCCGATAATCGTCGCGCCCGAGCGCGAGGTGCCCGGCACCAGGGCGAAACACTGGGCGAGACCGACCTTCAAGGCGTCGCGCCAGGTCAGGTCGTCGATCGACTCGATGCGCGGCGCGCCGGCCTTGGCCGCTTCCAGCAGCGCATTGCCCTGCGGATGCGACACGGTACCGCGCCGCCCCTCGCGCCATTCCGCCCAGAGAATCACCACGCCGCCGACGATGAACGCCAGCGCCACGGTAATCGGATTGAACAGATGGGCCTTGATCCATTTGCCGAACACCAGCGCCAGCACGATGGCCGGCACCGTGGCAACAATCACGTTGATCGCAAAACGTTGCTGCCGAGGGTCAGAGACCAGCCCGCCCAGCGCGGCGCCGATGCGCCGGCGGAATTCCCAGCAAACCGCCAGGATTGCGCCGAACTGGATCACGATCTCGAAGATCTTGCCTTTTTCGTCATTGAAGTCCAGCAGTTGTCCGGCAAGAATCAGGTGGCCGGTGCTCGAAATGGGAAGAAATTCGGTCAGTCCTTCGACGATGCCGAGAATCACGGCCTTGAGGGCGAGTGCAATATCCATGTGGACTCAAAAAGTAGGCGCGAATGGCGGCTGGTCCGCCAGCGATGCCCGAAGGCATCGCATTATTGTTGCTGTGAATTTACGGCCGATTAATCTTGACGTTGATACCGTCAGGCAGGACCGTGATTGTACCGGGCTCCACGCTAGTGCCGGCCAGCCGCAACTGCTCCGGCTTGAACGTATAGAGTGGATAGTTTTGCAGCAACTGCTCGGACAGGATACCGCCCAGTGCATTCAACTGGCGTGAAAACTGGCCCGGCAATCCCTGCACGTCGAACTGCTTGACCTCGGGGTCCTGCAGCACCAGCGAATGGCTTGGGGGGTCATAGCGCAGCGCGCTGTCCAGCGCGAAGCGGCCCGTCAGCGGTTGGCGGAAAAACAGCCGGTTGTCGATCGTCGCGTCGAAGCTGACCAGCACGCGATTACGGGTGGCGTCGAGCGCCAGCTGCGGGTTGGCCAGCTGGATATCGAACACCTCCATATACCGCTTGTTGAACGGGAATTTCTTCGCCAGCGCATCCTGCAGCTGGCTTTGCGAGAATGTGTACTCGCTACGGAATACGCTGCAGCCCGCCAGCCAGCCCGTGGCCACCAGCGCGGCTGCACCCGCGGCCGCCAGCCAGCGCCGGCGCGTCATCGCAATCATGCATGCCTCTCCATCAAACAGTAGGGTCAGCGCACCGCTGCGGCCGGCGCCGTCGCCTGCTCGAGCCGCGTCAGCCACACCATGGCCGATTCGCGGGAATCCCCGCACATTTCGGCCGACGGACGCAGTCCGCCGCAGAATGCCGGCCGCTGCGGCTGTCCGAACACCGCACACCGCATGTCCGCCATCAGTTGCGCGCATCGCTGGCCGGCCGGCTTGCCATGCGGCATGCCTGGCAGGGGCGACGTGATGGACGGCGCGATGCAGCAAGCGCCGCAGCCGGCACGGCAGGTGGGTTCAGACTGGCAGGACATGGTGAAGGTTCAGCGGCAGATGCCGACAATACAGGAGTGCCGCCGATGCGCGGTACCAAGCCGGCATTGTGCCTGACCCGATCCGCGAGACCTGCAACAAAGCGCAACTTGCGTTTCATGCGTCACTTGTACCGTTCGTCGCACGCCGCTTGACCCCGCAATTCCGGTCCTCTACATTACTGACCGACAAGTTATTAATACTGCGATGCCTCCCGCATGGATCGCTTTCGCGCCTGTCCCGTGAGCCCTGCCCTGCCCAAGAAAGACCCCGAGACCCGCCGCTGGAGCCGGCGCAAGGCCGCGCGCCCGCAAGAGCTGGTGGCCGCCGCGCTGACGCTGTTCGTGGAACGCGGCTACGCCGCTACCCGGCTGGAGGACGTTGCGGCAGCGGCTGGCGTGTCGAAGGGCACGGTCTACCTGTATTTCGCGAACAAGGAAGAACTGTTCAAGACAGTGGTCCGCGAGAACATGGTGCCCGCGCTGGCCAAGGGCACCGATCTTGTGGACACCTACGAAGGGTCCACCCCGGAACTGCTGCGCGAACTGCTGCTGGGCTGGTGGGGCCTGATCGGCGCTACGCCGGTGGCCGGCCTGACCAAGCTGATCATTGCCGAATCGGGCAATTTTCCCGATATCGCCCAGTTCTACCAGGACGAGGTCATGGGGCCCGGCGACGCGCTGTTTGCCCGCGTGCTGGCGCGCGGGGTGGCACGCGGCGAGTTCCGCCAGGTGCCGCCCAATCCCGCGACCACGCTGCTGTGCGCGCCGCTGGTGTTCCTGATGCTCTGGCGCAGCGCCTTCAGCCAGGTCAATGTGCCGGCCATCGACCCCAATGCCTTTCTGGACCAGCTGCTGCATATGCTGCTGTTCGGCCTGACCACGGGTCCGGCGCGCGATACCCCGCTGCCCGCCCAGCAAGGGCCTTATGTCTGGGAGCGGATTCGTGACGAACTGATGGCGGAGCGCGCGGCGGCGGATTCCGAGCCAGATTCCCGGAATGACACCCGGGCGACCGTCCGGACATGAAGACACCCCAGGCCGCGCACGGCCCCGCGTGCCACGGCGCAACGCTAACCGTTTGTAAACATGCCAGCCCGGTTGGCGAGGGTAAAATAGCGGGCTTTTGCGTAACATCCCGGCATGCGGCGGCTCTGGCGCCCGACGGGACAAGGCAAATCCGGCACTGATCGATACAACAGCGCAGACGGTGGGGTGAACAGCCCCGCCGGCGGCGCAACCCCGCAAGCATCTCGAAGGAAAGGCAAGATGGATCTCGAAAAAGCCCGATTCAACATGATCGAACAGCAAATCCGCCCATGGGACGTGCTGGACCAGGAAATCCTGGACCTGCTGGCCGTGGTCAAGCGTGAGCAGTTCGTGCCGCAGGCCTACGCCGCGCTGGCTTTCGTCGACATGGAGATTCCGCTGCCGGGCGGCGAGAACATGATGCCCCCGCGCGTGGAAGCCCGCATCCTGCAGGACCTGAACGTGCGCAAGCACGAGAACGTGCTGGAAATCGGCGCCGGTTCGGGCTACATGGCCGCGCTGCTGGCGGCCCGCGGCCGCCACGTGGTGACCGTCGACATCCGTCCGGAACTGGTGGCACTGGCTCGCCAGAACCTGGCCAATGCCGGCGTGACCAATGTGGAAGTGGCCGAAGGCAATGCCGCCGACGGCTGGGCCGTGGCCGCGCCGTACGACGTCATCTGCATCTCCGGCTCGCTGCCGGAACTGCCGCAGTCGATCCTGTCGCAGGTCAAGGTCGGTGGCCGTATCGCCGCCATCATCGGCACGGCGCCCGTGATGGAAGCCCGCATCATCACGCGCGTATCCGAGACCGAGTACCAGGTCGTGAATATCTTCGAGACGCTGGCCAAGCCGCTGCAGGGCGCCGCGCAGCCGTCGCGCTTCAAGTTCTGAACCGGAGCCAGCCATGCAGGTAATTACCGCCCCCGAACTGGCGCAATGGCTGGCCGATGCCGGCCGCGCCAGGCCGGTGTTGCTGGATGTGCGCGAGGATCTGGAAGTGCGCACGGCCGCGATGCCCGGCATCACGCATATCCCGATGGGCCAGATCCCGGCCCGTCTGAACGACATCGACGAGGACGCCGAGATCGTCTGCATCTGCCACCACGGCGCACGCAGCATGCAGGTGGCCAGCTTCCTGGAGCGCCAGGGCTATGCCAAGGTCTGGAACCTGACCGGCGGCATCCACGCCTGGTCGACCCAGGTCGATCCGTCCGTTCCGCAGTATTGATCCGGAACCGGTCTCGGCAGCACGCCGGGGCCGTGCCACCGCGCAGCATCCCGGCCGTACCCGCAGCATCCGCAGCATCCGAAGTACCCCGTCCTGGCAGTATCACCCGTCGCAACCTATCGATCGTTGGCCGCGCGTGCCGCTGGCCGAGCTGGAGATGTCATGAGTTTTGCGCTTTCCGCCGTGTCCGTTGCGGCCAGGAAACCCCTGGTGCTCGCGGCTGCCCTGCTCGCCTGGCTGCCCATGCCATCCGCGCTGGCCGCCGACCTGCTGCAGGTGTATCGCGACGCGCAAGCCAACGACGCCCAGTTCGCCAGTGCCCGCTCGCAATTGCTGGCCACGCGCGAGAAGCTGCCCCAGGGCCGTGCCGGCCTGCTGCCCCAGATCGCGGGCACGGCGGGCGCGCAGCGGACCATGGCCGACTACAGCTCGCCGGTGGATACCACGCGCTACTTCAACGCCAACACCTGGGCGCTGCAATTGACACAGCCGCTGTTCCGCTGGGATCGCTGGGAAACCTACAAGCAGGGCGAACTGGCGTCGCTGGCGGGGGAAGTCACGTTCCAGCAGGCCCAGCTGGACCTGATCACGCGTGCGTCGCAGGCCTACTTCGACGTGCTGGCCGCGCAGGACAACGTCTACCTGGCCGGCGCACAGAAGAAAGCCATCGGTGAGCAGTTGGAACAGGCCAAGCGCAACTTCGAGGTGGGCACGGCCACGATCACCGACGCCAATGACGCGCAGGCCCGCTACGACCTGGCCACCTCAACCGAAATCGCCGCGCAGAGCGCGCTGGAGGTGACCCGCGCCACGCTGCAGCAGATCACCGGCAAACCCGTGGACGAACTCATGGGGCTGCGGCCCGAAGCCCAGATCCCTGGGCCTCAGCCGCCCGATGTGAACGCGTGGGCATCGCAGGCCGAGCAAACCAATCCGCAGGTAGGACTGGCCAACTACAACCTGGAAACCGCCCAGCGCGAGACCAACAAGGCCAAGGCGGGCCACCTGCCTTCCGTGGATCTGGTGGCGTCCTACGGCTACACCAACGCCCAGGGCACGGCCACCCAGCTCAGCAACGTGGGCAGCCGCTACAACTCTGGCGTGGTCGGCGTGCAGCTGAATATTCCGATCTTCACGGGCGGCCAGATCCAGTCGCGGGTGCGCGAGACCCTGGCACTGGCCGACAAGGCCGCGAGCGACCTGGAATTCGCCCGCCGCACCGCCGCGCAACAGGCGCGCCAGACGTACTCCGGCGTTTTTAACGGGTTGGCCCAGGTCAAGGCGCTGGAAGCGGCGGAACGCTCGGCGCAGAGCGCCGTGGAATCGAACCAGCTGGGCTACGAAGTGGGCGTGCGCATCAATATCGACGTGCTCAACGCCGAAGCGCAACTGTTTTCCACGCGGCGCGACCTGTCCAAGGCCCGCTACGACACCATCATGAACGGCATGCGCCTGAAGGCGTCCACCGGCACGCTGTCGGAGGACGATGTGGTGCAGATCAACACGCTGCTGACGCAGATGCCGGGGGCGATGTATAGGGTGCCGGGGAAGGCGCGGGTGGGGGCGGCTGGACCGTCACCAGAGCACGGCAAGGACGGGCGTCGGGCCACCAGTGCCCCGACGCGAGCCCCACATTCGTAATGCGCCTCTAGGCGTTGCCTGTTGTGGAAACATGCGGGCCGGAACGTCTGCCGATCTCTGCACTCGAGCGTCGGCCAGCCCGCGCCTCACACACGGCCAATCCCAGAAGCAGCCCGATCACGCCTGCATAAAACACAATGTTGGCCTGATGCGCCAGCGTAACCTGCGTCAGTCCCGACAGCAGGGACGCCATCACGACGGCCAGCCCTGCGGCGCCGAGGCTCTGGCCGCGCTCATTGCCGATGGCACGGCATGCACGCAAGGAGCGCCAGAACAACGCCGCCGGCACCATGAACAGCCCGAGCAAGCCCAACACACCGGGTACGCCCGTGGTGGCAGCCGCCTCCACGAAATCGTTATGAGCGTGCTCGAGCATGCAAACCCCCGACTCCGTGCGCTGCTCGCAGTATGGCGCGGACTTTAATACCCGTGCGAACTGACCGACGCCCGCGCCAGTCCACGGATGATCCAGAAAGTAGTCAAATCCGATTTCCCACATCTGCAGGCGTGCGCCTACCGACGACTCTGCATCGCCATGTTCGAATTGCCGGACTTCCTGAACGACCCGGTTCACGCGATCCGTCATCGGACTGCCAGGCACCACGAATAACGCTGCAACCAGCGCAGCAATGCTGGCACACGCCACGAGAAACATTCGCAGGCTGAACTGCCTGTATCGAACCAGCAAGAGCGGGAAAAGCGTGAGCAGCACGGCGAGCAAGGCGCCGCGTGTACCGTTCATCGCCAGAATAGGGACAGCACACAACACGTTGATCCAGGCCTCTGCGTGCGCTCGTGCGTTGTTACCCGGGCGTGCGAAGCCGACCAGTGCCAGCGCCGCCACCATGTTCGCAAATGCGATGGGTTGCACCCAGCCTGACGCCCGGTCCGTGTGCAACACCAGAAACTGATAGCTCACAATCAGCAACGCGCCAAAAAGCCCGAGAGTAATGCCGCTCCACAGCCTGTCGGGGCTCGGCGCTACGCGCACGATCATCCAGCACGTGAGCACTGCCAGCAATGCACGCGATGGGTTGTCAATGACATTCCAGGGCGTGTGGTGATATAACTTCGACGCCAGATAGACAGCGAGGAAAACCAGTACAGAGATCGCCAGCGGCACCAAGGCGTCGGCATGACGGCGCCATTCGCGTCCGAGTCCGCGCCAGCCGAGTAGAAGCAGCACCCCGACTCCAGCCAGGAATACGCCGGCACCCCGCGGCACGCACAGGATCAGTATTGGAAATGCGAAGACGAGTGCGTCGCACAACGTCGACAGCCAGTTGTTGCGGATTGTCATGAGAGCGAGCTAGTGACGCAAGCAGCACCACATTGCGTGATAGCTGCGGGGCCGTCAAATCAACCCGCCATTCTAATCCATCCCCCTTTCACTTCCCCCTACGCCGCTCCACCACCTCCAGCAATTGCCACCGAATGGCCGTCGCGTCCGCCGGAGGATTCGGCACCTGGTACTCCCTCACCCGCAGCTTGTACGTGACGCCCGGTTCGAAATCGAGGCCCTCGATCGGCCCGTACCAGAGTTGCCACGGCGCATCGGGCGATTCCCGCCAGCGGTAGCACTGCAGCTTGCCGGCACCGGTGCATTCCACGCGCTGTGAATCGATATAGACGATCTTCTCCCGGCCGGGCACGGCGCCCGTTGCGGGGTCCACCTTGTCGCCGCGCCGGCCTACGCCTTCCCGTTCGACAAACTGCAACAGATCGCCATCGGCCGTCTTCCAGATGATCTGGCGGCCCGTGGCGCCGGCGGACGGCTGCGTGCCGACAGTCGTAAAGGGCGACTGCATCGCCTTGAGGAGGGCCGACTCCGTTTCCATCCGAGGGCCCGGACACGCCATGCGCGTGCCCGCCACGTGGTCGAACCGGATGCCGGTCTGTGTCTTGCCGTAGCCGCCGGTAAAGCGGTTGCAGCCGCTGGTGCCGTTGACGGTGCCCTGCGACGAATCAATGCCGTCGCTGAAATTGAAGACAATCGGCTCGCCGTTGTCGCCGTGCGGAATGTCACGCACCGTGCCATCCGGCATCTGCCAGCGCACCAGCTCCCAGCGGCTGGGGCCGCTGGAGCGGGTTTCATTCAGGGTGGCACTGGCCGATGGATTGTCGGGTGGCTGGCCCGTGGCACAAGCCGACAGGATGGCGGCCGCGCCAAGCAGCAAAGTCATGACAAGGGGACGCAGAACGCTTTGCATGGGTCGACTCCTTCAGACTGCCGCGCGACAAGCGCAGCAACATCCACAATATCGATCAGTCTAGCGTCCCGAGCGCCGTCTGTATGTCAGCGCAACACTGGCGCCAGCGCCCCAATCGTCCTCGCCGTCGCCCCCCGATGCAGCCCCGCGAACGTCAGCGCGTTCGCACGCATCTCGGCCAGGCGGGCGGGCTCGCCCAGTACGCCGGCTGCCGCGGCCATCAGTTCGTCGGCGTTGCCGACGCGCAGGCAGGCGCCGGCGGCGATGGCATCCTCGGTGGCTTGTGCGAAGTTGAAGGTATGCAGCCCCATCAGCACCGGCGTGCCGGCCGCGCAGGCCTCGATCAGGTTCTGCCCGCCCAGCGGGATCAGGCTGCCGCCGATATAGGCGATGTCCGATGCCGCGTAGTACATCGCCATTTCGCCCATCGAATCGCCGAGCACGATGTCGGCAGTGATCGGTTCCGCCACCTGGTCGATGTCGAGTGCGCTGCGGCGCTGGACCGAGAACCCGGCGCGCGTGGCCATGGCGGCAACCTCATCAAACCGCTGCGGATGGCGCGGCACCAGCAGCAGCGCGGGACGCGTCTCGCCGGGCCAGCGCGAGAAAGCCTCCAGGATCAGCGGCTCTTCGCCCTCGCGCGTGCTGGCGGCCGCCAGCACCTGCCGGCCGGCAAACGCACGCCGCAACTGCTGCCCGCGCGCCATGCCGGCTTCCGGCGGCTGCATGTCGAACTTCAGGTTGCCGGTGATCTGCACTGCTTTTACGCCCAGCTCCCGATACCGCTCGGCATCGCCCGGCGTCTGGGCCAGCACCATCGTGAAATCGTTGTACAACGAAGCCGCCGCACTGCCGAAGCGCGCGGTACGCCGAAAGCTGCGCGGCGACAGCCGGGCGTTGACCAGAAACAGCGGCACGCCGGCGCGCCGGGTCACATGCACCAGGTTCGGCCAGACCTCCGTTTCCATGATCAGCCCGGCATCCGGCCGGAAATACGCCAGGAAGCGCCGCACCATGCAGGGCACGTCATAGGGCAGGTAGCACTGCTGCACGCGCGGGTTGCTGCCATAAAGCTGCGCGCCGGTCTGCCGCCCGGTAGGCGTCATGTGCGTCAGCAGCAGCCGGTGCTGCGGATAGGCGGCCAGCAAGGCGTCGATCAGCGGCTGCGCGGCGCGCGTTTCGCCAACCGATACGGCATGGACCCACAGCCACGGGCCATCGGACGGCAGGTCGTCATAGCGCCCAAGGCGTTCGCCCACGTGATGGAGATAGCCGGGTTCCTTGCGCGACCGCCACGTCAGGCGCAGCAGCGCCAGTGGCAGGATCACCAGCCACAGCAAGGTATAAACGATTCGAAGCATCAGATGGAGACTCCGCGCACGCGCCGTGCGGCGGCATAAACCTCATCGACGTCGGGCACGATGCCGTCGTCGCCCACGTTGGCGATGCGGTCCGACCAGTAGCCTTCGGTCTTCCAGCGCCACGTGGCGGTATAGATTTCGACGGTCGGCCGGCACAGCGCCGCGGCGATGTGCACCAGGCCGGTATCGACGCCGATGACCACCTCGGCCCGGTTGATCAGGCCGAAGCCCTGCATTACCGAGAAACGCGGCAGCACCTGCGCGCCGGGCATGCCGGCGGCCAGCGCCTCGGCGTCGCGCCTTTCGGATTCGCTGCCCCACGGCAGCAGCACGGCGAGCCCCTCCGCATGCAGCTTCTGCCCCAGCGCATGCCAGTTCGCCACCGGCCAGCGTTTCTTCGCGCCCGCCGTGGCGTGGAAGCAGACCGCGTAGCGTGCCGGCAGGCCGGCCCAGAGCGGATCGTCGACATGCAGCGTGCTGGCGGTCGGTCCGAAGAAGCGCGGCGGCTCCGGCGGTGTGGTCCCCGTCAGCGCAGCCCCGATCAGGCGCGAACGCCGCACGGAGTGGGTCTGCCGGGGCACCGTCACCGGCGTCGTGTAGAACAGCCGCGCGGCGGGCTCATAGCCCGAGCCCTGCGTGGCATTGCCCAGCCCGATCACCGGAGCGCCGGCGGCGCGGGCCGCCGTGCGGGCGACGATGGCGGTCTTGAGCAGGCCCTGCGTCTCCAGCACGGCGTCGTAGGCCTGTTCGCGGATGGCCGCGCGCAGCGCGCCCAGCTCGGCCCAGGTGTCGCCCTGCCAGAACCGCTTGCGCCAGCGCCGCAACGCGAACGGGATCACGCGGCGCACCTCGGGCAGCAGTTTCACCAGGTCGACGTAGCCCTCTTCCACCACCCAGTCGATCTCGGCCTCGGGCCAGCGCGCGCGCAGGTCATGCACCAGCGGCATGTTATGCACGACGTCACCGAGCGACGACACCTTGACGATCAGGATGCGTGGCCGGGCGGGAAGCGCAAAGCCCCCCGCCGCCAGCGGCCGCGGCGGGGTCTCGGCCGATGGCTGCACGACCTCAGAACGGGAGCTTTGCATCCGGTTTTTCCGCGAGGATCACGCGCTTGAATTCGGCCTGGATGCGCGCCAGCGCGGCATCGTTGTCGGCCTCGAAGCGCATTACCACCACAGGCGTGGTGTTCGACGGCCGGGCCAGGCCGAAACCGTCCGGATATTCCACGCGCACGCCGTCGATCGTGATCACTTCCTTCGCGCCCTCGAACTTCGCGTTGGCGCGGATCTTGTCGAGCAGCGTGAAGGCCTCGCCCTCGGCGACCTTGAGCTGCAGCTCCGGCGTGCAGTTCGAGTTCGGCAGCGCATTCAGCACGGCGCTCGGGTCGGCGTGGCGCGACAGGATTTCCAGCAGCCGTGCGCCCGTGTACAGGCCGTCGTCAAAGCCGTACCAGCGGTCCTTGAAGAACACGTGGCCGCTCATCTCGCCGGCGATTGGCGCGCCCGTTTCCTTGAGCTTGGCCTTGACCAGCGAATGGCCGGTCTTCCACATCAGCGGCTCGCCACCGTGCTGGCGAATCCACGGCGCCAGCTTGCCCGTGCATTTCACGTCGTAGATAACCTGCTGGCCGGGGTTGCGCGACAGGATTTCCTCGGCAAACAGCATCAGCTGGCGATCCGGGAAGATGACCTGCCCGTCCTTGGTCACCACGCCCAGACGGTCGCCGTCGCCATCGAAGGCCAGGCCCAGTTCGCAATCGGTCTCGCGCAGGCACTTCATCAGGTCCTGCAGGTTTTCCACATGCGCGGGATCGGGGTGATGGTTCGGGAAATGGCCGTCGACATCGCAGAACAGCTCCACGACCTCGCAGCCCAGCCCGCGGAACAGGTCGCCCACGAACGCCCCGGCCACGCCGTTTCCGGCATCCAGCGCAATCTTCATCGGACGCGTGAGCTTGACGTCGCCGATGATGCGGTCCAGGTACTGCTGGCGGACGTCCACCAGCTTGTAGCTGCCGCCGCCCTTCGTAAAGTTGCCCGCGTCGATGCGCTGGCGCAGGGCCTGGATCTGATCGCCATAGATGGCCTTGCCGCCCAGCACCATCTTGAAACCGTTGTAGTCGGGCGGGTTGTGGCTGCCGGTCACCATGATGCCGGACGTGGCGCGGCGGCCATCCAGCTCGATATTGGTACCGAAATACACCATCGGCGTGGCAACCATGCCGACATCGATCACGTCCAGGCCGGCGGCGCGCAGGCCTTCGACCAGCCCGCCCAGCAGATCCGGCCCGGAGAGCCGGCCATCGCGGCCCACCACTACGGTTTTCTCGCCAAGTTCGACGGCGGCCGAGCCGAACGACAGGCCGATGAAGCGGGCCACTTCCGGGGTCAGCGTCTTGCCGACGATGCCGCGGATGTCATAGGCCTTGAAGATCGAGGGATCAATTTGCATGTGGCTTCCTGGAGACAAGGTTCATCGTGCGATTCCACCCCGTGGCGGGACGCCTCGGGAGGGGCGCGGGCAGGGCGCCAAAAAGCCGTATTGTGCCGGATTGCGCGTGGCGCAGGCGCTATAATCGCCTTCAGCCGCCCCCTCAGGGGAATTTTTCGGCGCTTTTTGACTGCCGTCGGTCTGTCCGCGCACGTTTTTTCCGACAACCGATCCAATCAGAGACGGCCGACGGGCGTCCGCCGCATTGCTGCGCTGCCATCCCCTGTTCGAGACTCCGCCATTGTCCTTGATCACGCCGACTGAACGGCCCCGCATCGCCTGTCTCATCACCAATTCAGAGACCGGCGGTGCCCAGAGCCATGTTGCCGACCTGCTGCGCGCCCTGCGCGGGCAGGCCGATGTCACATTGCTGGCCGGCGGCGATGGTCCCCTGTTCGACCTGGCCCGCGACCTGGGCATTCCCGCCATCCGGCTGGCCGCGCTGGACAACGCCCTGTCGCCGCTCAAGGCCGTGGCGGCCCTGCGCGAACTGATGCGCGCCCTGCGCGAGGCAAGACCGGACATCCTGCATACACACAGCGCCAAGGCCAGCGCGCTGGGTCGCGTCGCCGGCAGCCTGCTTGGGATACCCGTGGTCTATACGGTGCATGGCTTTGCGTTCAAGGCGGCAGCGCCATGGAAACAGCGCACCGTCGCCCGGATGGCCGAATGGCTGCTTGCGCCGCTGACGAGCCACGTCATCTGCGTGGCCGAGGCCGAGCGCGCCATGGCACGCCAGCTGCCCATCCGCGCCGATCGCATCAGCGTCATTCCAAATGGCATTGCCGACGTGGCGGAGCGCGCGCAGCCGGGCGACGCCCTTCGGCGCGTGGTGACGGTCATGCGGCTGGCGCCCCCGAAGCGCCCGGACGTGCTGATCCGGGCGTTTGCCGCGGCACAACTGCCCGACTGCGAACTGGTCATCGCCGGCGACGGCCCTCAGCGCGCCAGCCTGGAGCGGCTGGCCAGTCAACTGGCCCCCGGCCGCGTGCGTTTTGCCGGCAGCATCGACAACATCCCTGCGCTGCTTGCCAGCGCGCAGCTATTCCTGCTGGCCTCCGACCATGAGGGTTTCCCCATTTCGATTCTCGAAGCCATGCGTGCCGGCCTGCCGGTGATCGCCAGCGACCTGCCGGGCATTCGGGAACAGCTTGGCGATGGACGCTGCGGGGTGCTGGTGGCGGAGAACGAGCCGGCTGCCTTTGCCGGCGCGCTGCGCCAGGCGGCCGCCGACGCGCCGGCGCGCGCTGCCGCTGGCGCAGCCGGCCGGGTGCGGTGGGAGCAGGCGTATGGCCTGGAACCCATGGTCCGCGCCACCTGGGCGGTCTATGAACAGGTGCTGGCGGGCAACCGCCAGGCCCACGCACGCGCCCAAGCATCATGAATACCGTGCACACCGGCTCGCTACGCCGCAATGGTCCGGCCACCCCGGCGAGGTCGGAAACGATCCGGCGGGCCAGCCGCATGATTGCCTGGGCCGCCGTGGGCCTGGTGCTGTTCGGCATCAACGCTGCATTGTCCGAGGCCGCCCACCAGGCGGGCTTTGTGACGCACATCTTCCCGCGCACGCTGCTGTGGTCGATGCTGCCCTACCTGGCGGCGTTCCTGCTGGTGCATCGCGCGCTGCATCTGCCGGCCATGGAAGGCGCCAGCATCGTCGGCGTGGCCGCGACCCTGCCGTTCGCGCTGCTGCTGATCGTCTATGCGGGCTTCCACATCGAGTACTCCCGGGGCGCGGTGCTGGTGGGCTACGTCACCACGCTGGCGTGGACGTGGCTAGGCTATCGGCGCTACGTGCAGAAGTACGTGCCGGTGTTCGGCTACATGGACCCCGAGACCCTGCAGCACCTGAACCGCATCATCGCGATGCCCGGCGCCAATCCGCCCGCCACCACGCGCTTCGAGCAGATCGGCTCGCCTGAGGAAGCCATGCATTGCGACGGCATCCTGGTGGAGCGCGGCCTGACCGCCGACCCGGCACGCACGCGGCTGCTGACCCAGTACCGGCTTGGCCATCTGCGCATGTACTCCGTGGAACGGATCGGCGAGATGCTGACAGGGCGCGTGGGCCTGGATCATATCGACGAGAATTTCTTCGACGACTACGCCGACCACTACCTGTTCGACTACATCAAGCGGCTGACCGACATCGTCGCGGTGATTGCGCTCGCCCCGCTGGCCATCCCCATCGGCCTGGCCGTGGCGCTGGCGGTCAGCCTGGAATCGCCGGGCGGCGCCCTGTTCCGGCAGCGGCGCGTGGGCCTGTTCGGCAAGCCGTTCACGATGCTGAAGTTCCGAAGCATGGGCGTGGACAAGCAGGCCCCGGCACAGTTTGCGCTACGCCAGGACCCGCGCGTGACCCGCGTGGGCCGCATCATCCGCAAGTACCGGCTCGACGAGATCCCGCAACTGTGGAACGTGCTGATTGGCGACATGAGCTTCATCGGCCCGCGCCCGGAACAGGTGCCGATGGTCGAAGAGTTCTCGGAAACCATCGCCTACTACCCCTATCGGCACCTGGTGCGGCCGGGCCTGTCGGGCTGGGCGCAGGTGCAGCAGGGCTATGTCGGGACGCATGCCGAAACGGTGACCAAGCTCAGTTACGACCTGTACTACGTCAAGCACTGCTCGTTCGCGCTGGATCTGTTGATTGCGGTGAAGACCATCCGTACGCTGCTGACCGGGTACGGAGCGCGTTGATGACGTCGACCGCGGCTGCGGGGCGCTCGCCGATGCGCGTCATGCTGATCACGACCGGGCTCAAGGTCGGCGGCGCGGAGCATCAGGTGGTGGCGCTGGCGCGCGCCTTCCTGGCGATGGGCAATGCCGTTGCCATCGTCAGCCTGTCGCCAGAACGCGAGATCGACGTGCCGTCCGGCGCCCACGTGGTGGAGCTCAACATGCGCAAGACGCCGGCGGGCATGATGCGCGCCCTCTGGCAGGCGCGCGGGCTGGTCCGCGCTTGGCGGCCCGACGTCATGCATGCCCATATGATCCACGCCAACCTGTTCGCGCGGGCCCTGACGCGCGTGACGCCTTGCCCGCCGCTGGTGTGCACGGCGCACAGCTTCCGCGAGGGTGGCCGGCTGCGTATGGCCGCCTATCGACTCACGGACCGCTGGACCGATCTCACCACCCATGTCAGCGACGAAGGACGCCTGGGCATGATCGCAGCAGGCGGCGTGCCGGCGTCACGCATCATCGTGATGCCCAATGGCATCGACACCGACCGCTTTCAGCCGGACCCGATGGTACGGCAGGCCACGCGCGCGCAGCTTGGCATCGGTACCGATACGCGCTTGCTGCTCAACGTCGGCAGGCTGGTGACCGAGAAGGCCCAGGACACGCTGATCCGCGCCTTCGCCCGCATCGATCCGGCCATTCCCGCGCATCTGCTGATTGCCGGCAACGGCGCCTTGCGCCACCAACTGTCGGAACTTGCGGCGTCACTTGGCATCGCGTCCCGCGTGACGTTGCTAGGGCAGCGCAATGACATACCTGCCCTGCTGAACGCCGCCGACACCTTCGCGCTGTCCTCAGACGTGGAAGGCCTGCCGATGGTGCTGGTGGAAGCGCTGGCATGCGGCTGCCCGGTCGTATCGACTGACGCGCCGGGTGTGGTGGAAGTCGTTGGCGACCTCGGCCCGATCGTGCCGCGTGGCAACGTCGATGCGCTGACTGCGGCGCTGACTGATGCGCTGCACGCGGGCACCGGAACGCCCACGGCGCAAGCCGGCCGCCGCGCCCGTGTGCTGGCCGCCTTCTCGATTGAAGCCGTGGCCCGGCGTTGGCTCGCGCTCTACGCGAGCCTGCCCGGCACCGCCAGCGTGCCGCACGCGGAGGTAGCCTGATGCGTCGACGCGTTGCTGGCAACCTGCTCTGGATGCTGGCCGAACGCGGCCTGCAGGTGGGGGTAGGCATCGGCGTGGTCGCGATGCTGGCGCGCGCGCTGGGGCCGGAGGGTTTCGCGCACTTCCAGTACGCGCAATCGATCGTGCTGATCGCCGCATCGTTTGCGCTCGTGTGCAGTGCGGAAGTCGTCGTGCCACGGCTGGTGGCGGCGGCGACGCCCGCGGCGGAGCAGCAGTTGCTGAGGCACGCGTTCGTTCTGCGCCTGGGCGGGGGCGTCGTGGGGTACCTACTGATGTGTGCGTACCTCGGCATCACCGCACCGCTGCCCGACATCTGGCATGCCGCCCTGGTGCTCGGCATCGCCATCCTGCTGCGCGAGCCTGTCGGCGTGGTCACGGCCTGGATGCAGGCCCATACCAACAACCGTCCCGGAACGCTGTTCAGTCTGGCCGCGCTGGCCATCAAGGCATCGCTGGTTGGCGCGCTGTTCGCCGCCCATGTCACGAACGTGGCCGGATATGCCATCGCGTTCGCGGTAGAAGTCATCGTGCTCGCCACCCTGCTCGCCACCTTTTACTCGCGCCAGCGCGGCGCCGGCGATGTGCCTTGGCAACCGGAGCTGGCGCGTGAACTGCTGGGCGCAGGAACGCTGTTCTGGATCAGCTTCATCCTGATGATGGGCGCACGCCGCGTCGACCAGTTGATACTGCAGCCCGCCGTACCGGCGGCAGAGTTCGGTGCCTATGCCGCGTGCATGCAGATCCTGGACAACTTCACGATGGTGGCGACGATCCTCGCGGCCGGCATCGCGCCAAGCTATGTCTACGCGCGCCAGCGCTTTGACGATGCGCACGCCAGCATCGGCCGCATTGCGCTGGGCCTGACCGGGGTCGGACTGGCCGGGGGTCTGGCCATCGCCGCCTGCGCCCCGTGGGTCGTGGCGCTGCTGTACGGCCAGGCGTTCGCCGCCACGGTCGGACTGCTGCGCATGGCCGCGATCATCTCCGCACTGGTGTTCGCGGACGTCGCCCTCACCCTGCTTGCCGCGCACCTGCGCAAGCCGCGCTGGGTGGCCATCAAGTGGGCGCTGGTCCTTGCTACGATCCTGGCGTGGGACCTTGTCATGATTCCCCGCTACGGCAACTGGGGCGCCATCGCAGGCTACGCCGTGGGCAACGCGGTCGCCGTGCTGGTTGGCGCGGTGCTCTGGTGGCGGCACCGCCCCACCCGGCAGATGGCCTCGGCATGAGCAAGCTGCCGACCATTTGCTTCCTGACCGGCACGCTGAACGCCTTCGCCGGCGCCGAACGCATGACTGCGGTCATTGCGAATGCGCTGGCCGAGCGCGGCTACCCTGTGCGGATTCTAAGTCTCTGGGACAAGGCCAGCGTGTTTCCGCTGCACGCGGGCGTCGTGCACGACGCGCTGTTTGAATCGCGGCCTTCGTTCAAGCGCCAATACCTCGCCACGGTGGCCGGCATCCGCCGCTTCGTTCGCCAGCACAGGATCGACGCGCTGATCGAAGTCGATACGATGCTGACGCTGTTCACGCTGCCGGCAACCGTCGGGCTGAAGGTGCGGCGGATTGCGTGGGAGCATTGTCATTTTGATGAGGATTTGGGAAAACCGGCTCGCAAGCTCGCCCGTGTCTTGGCGGCACGCGTCAGTTCGGCTGTAGTGGTGCTGACCGAACGGGATCGTGCCCGATGGATCGAGGCACTGCGTCCAAGATGCAACGTTGTCGCCCTTCCCAACCCACTGCCGTTTCCCATGCCTGTTGCTCCGGCACCGCGCGACTCGCAGACCGTGCTTGCCGTCGGGCGCCTGACAACGTCCAAGGGATTCGACGTGCTGATCGCAGCTTGGGAGAAAGTCGCCCGGATGGCACCCGGCTGGCGGCTTCTCATCATCGGCGAGGGTGAGGAGCGCCAGCGGCTTGAATCCCTTCGCAACAGGCTTGGTCTAGAGACAAGCGTCTCATTGCCGGGCATCCAGGCCGATATCAGTCCGGCTTACGCGCGCGCATCCATCTTTTGCCTAAGTTCCCGTTACGAAGGCTTCGGACTGGTATTGATCGAAGCGATGGCGTATGGCTTGCCGATAGTCTCAACGGCCTGCCCCCAGGGCCCCCGCGAATTACTGGGTCCTGATGACGCGATCACTGTGCCTGTAGAGGATGCAGAACAGCTTGCCGAGGCACTTCTGACCTTGATTGGCTCGCCCTCGACAGCGGAAAGTCTAGGTGCTCGCGGGCGACAAACTGCCCGGGCCTACGAAATTAACCACCTCGTGGACCGCTGGATCCCCTTGCTCGAGTGAACTCGCCCAGTTCGGCCCGGCACATCGAAAACTTCTGTTGCAAACAAAGGACGCGCTTGTATGGACCGCGCCAGCGGATGCAAGTAGAATTGTTCAAGTTCAAACAAACTTACATCTTCCCCCGGCAGACCGCTGGGAACGCCCCCCACTTTTGTTCTCCGTCATTTTATGACGGTGACGCATTGTGCCCATTCCATGACGAGTCGCCAAGCCAAGATACAAGAAGACACGTATTTTCGGATCATGCGCCTCTTGCAAGAAAATCCGGATCTAACACAGCGAGAGTTGGCGCAGGAGCTGGGTGTGAGCGTCGGCGGCCTGAATTATTGCCTCAAGGCATTGATGGAAAAGGGCTGGGTCAAAGTTCAGAACTTCAGCCAGTCCAAGAACAAGTTTGGGTACGTCTATATCCTGACACCGGGTGGTATTGCCGAAAAGGCAGCCCTGACGAGCCGCTTTCTCAGGCGAAAGATGGAAGAATACGAGTCGCTCAAGGCTGAAATCGAAGCGTTGAGACACGAGACGATCCACGACGAGATCTCGCCGGGGAAAAATATGGCGCCAACCAACAAATCAGACGCCTTGCAAATCACGGTGCATCAGGGCGTCCCAAGCGCTGCCAGGGCGCTGATCTGGGAGGTGTTTTTCCGGTCGAGGGGACGCGGCATCAGCTTGTCGGTGCACTATCCCTGGATCGAGACAAGCGCTGGCGTTACCACCATCCTGGTCAATGGCGGCTTAGGCCAAGATCCGGCCACCGCGGCCGCTGCGCTCGTCATCAAGGAAGAAAACGTCGCCGATGGCGCGAAGGTTGGGCTGGTCGGCCTTGTCTGCGTGGACGAAGCACTTCGCGGCAGCGGATTGGGCCATAGACTGGTTTCGGCAGCCTTGGATGTCGGCCGGGACAAGGCGCTCGACGCCCTCGTACTTTGGACAAGCAAGCCTGATGTCTATAGGAAGCATGGCTTCGTCGCGGACAGCGAAGACCGATACGGCACCGTGTGGAAGCGTACGCAGGGCGGCGTCGCCAAGGCATTCTGCTTCGACCCGCCAGGAATCGAGGTTCGCGACCTCTCCGCCAACGGCGTGCCGGCATTCGCGAAGAGCGTGCTGGTGTTTTCCACGCATTCTGCGTCAATAACGGTTCTGCCAACCATGCAAGGCTACACACTGGCAGATTGGCAAGGCGATTGGGATGAGATCTTCCAGATCGTAGACCGCGTTATGCCGGACAGCTGGAACCTGAATGCTCCGGCCGCGTCAGCCATCTACGCGGAAATGGACCGAAGGGACTATCACTCCGAGCTGCCTTCGGCCTCGCTGCGAATGATTGCCGACATGACCGGCAAGCACGCTGCCGGCCTGCCCTATATCCCACTGCTTAACCGAATCTGAGGGAAATTCGCACATGATTCCGATCGTCAAGGTTGCAATGCCACCGAAATCGGCTCTGATGCCCGCACTGGAAACTGTCCTGTACAGCGGAATGATTGCCGAAGGCGAATCCGTCTATCAGTTCGAGGCTGAGTTCAACCGGAAATTTGGATTGGAGCATTCGCTCGCGATGAGCAGCGGGACTGGGGCGCTCCACGCTGCACTCACGCTGGCCGGCGTTGGCCCGGGGGACGAGGTGATCTCCACCCCGATGACAGCCGAACCCACCAATACGTCGATCCTGTACAACGGCGCCAAGGTGGTCTGGGCGGACGTCGACCCCGCATCCGGCAATATGTGCCCCGACTCGGTTCGTCAGCGCATCACAAGCCGGACAAAGGCAATCCTTTGCGTGCACTATGCCGGATATCCGGCACGACTCGCCGAACTGAAGCGCATTGCCGACGAGTACGGCGTGGCCCTGATCGAGGATTGCGCGCACGCACTCGGTGCCAGCTACCAGAACCGCCCCATCGGCACGATCGGGCACTATGGCATTTATTCCTTCCAGGCCATCAAGCATATGACCACCGTCGACGGTGGGTTGCTGACTTTTGCCGACGTTTCCCAGACAGAGGCGGCAAAGAAGTTCCGCTGGTTCGGCATGCTGAAGGGAGTACCGCGTACGGAAGTCGATATCACGAGCGTCGGCTACAAGTACAACATGAACAACGTCAACGCCACGATTGGCCTGGTACAACTGCAGAACATCTCGGCGATTCTCGATCGGCATGTCGAAAATGGAAGATTTTTCGATGCAGAATTGAGCTCGATCAGCGGCATTGACTTCGCACGCTGCGACACGGACGCCGTACCAAGCTACTGGATCTATACCCTCTTGTGCGACGATAGCCACAGCGTCGAAAAAGCACTCAATAGTGCGGGCATCTCGGCATCCAAACTGCATCGCCCCAACAGCCTGCATAGCATTTTTGCCGATTCTCGGTGCGACTTGCCTGGACTCGACACGTTCTATACACGCCTGCTGCATATCCCCTGCGGCTGGTGGGTGAGCGACGAGGACCGTGCCCGGATCGTCGACGTTATCAGAAAGGGCTGAGGAGATAGCAATTGAAGCAGATTCCCCTGTTTGGTGTCGTGCATACGCCCGAAATGGAGGCAGCGGCACAGGAAGTACTGCGCTCAGGACGCATTGCAAGCGGCGAGTACGTCGGCAAATTTGAAAACGGCATTGGCGACATCGTCGGGCAGCCGCATGTGGTCAGTACCCACGACATGACGAATGCTGTCTTCCTCGCGCTTCACCTCGCGGGCGTTGGTCCGGGCGACGAAGTCCTCACTACGGCGTTTGCCTGCATGTCGACCAACGCAGCGATCTCGCATGCAGGCGCGACGCCAGTATGGGTTGATGTTCGTCCCCGGTCAGTGGAAATGGACGTGGAGGACGCCGCGCGAAAAATTACGCCGCGCACCAAGGCCGCCATCATGTATCACGTAGCCGGCTATCCCGGACCCGCCCGGGAAATGGCCGAACTATGCAAGGCACGTGGCATCGCGTTTCTTGAGGACTGCGACAATGCATTGTTTGCCACGCAGGATGGCGCACACGTTGGAGGTCATGGCGATTTCGCCATCTTTTCGTTCTACCCCAATCGCCAGATCAACTGCACAGAAGGCGGCGCGCTCATCTGCAAGTCGGCCGGTATGGCGGAACGCGCGCGGCAGCTGCGCCGTTTCGGCATCCATGCGGCTAACTTCCGCACGGCGCAAGGTGAAATCAACCCGCTCGCCGATATCCCCGAAATTGGGTGGGCGTACACGATGAACAATCTGTGCGCCGCGCTGGGCCACGCACAGCTGGAGTCTGCCAGCCAGAAGGTGGATCGCGCGCGCGCCAACGTTCAGCGGCTCAAAGCCCGCCTCGCCGGAGTTGCGGGCATAACGCCGCTGGAGTCCCGACCTGGTACTGATCCGGCCTACTGGGTCATGCTCTGCCTCGCGGATAACCGGGATGCACTGCTTCAGCACCTGAAGGACCACGGCGTCTCGGCATCCATCCTGCATCATCGGAATGATACGTATAGTGGATTCCACGCGATGAAGATGGGCCCGAACACACACACTGCTTATCTGCAGCAGCATATTGTCGGCCTGCCCTGCGGCTGGTGGCTCGATGACACCGACGTTGATACCATCGGCAATGTCTGCGCACAGGCAGCCGCCCGTACCCTGACTGCCTGAGGTTCGATGAAATTGCTCCGTGCCGCTGCGCTCGACATGGTGATGCTGTATGCCGGCAAGGTGTCAGCAGTGCTGGTGGGGTTTATTTTCCTGCCTTACTACCGACACCTGCTTGGTGCTGAAGCCTTCGGGATGGTGGCCGTCATCCTGTCGCTGCAGGGCCTTCTGATCATGCTTGACCTCGGCATGTCGACGCTGGTTGGCCGCGAAATCGCCATGGCGGATTCGAGCCCCAATGCGCTGGCATCCCTCGTCCGCACTGCGGAAATGAGCCTGACAGCCTTCTACGCACTGCTGCTGCCGATTGCCGTTTTCCTGTGGGCATTTGGGTCATTTCCGAGCGTCGACTGGTTCACGGTCATTGGCGCCATTGTATTGTTTTGGGTTTTGGTGCTGCAGAACATGTACTACGGCGCCATGCTGGCACGTCGAGAATACGCTGCTGCCAGCACGATCCAGCTCGTCGGCGTGGCAATTCGAGCCGGTGCGACCGCATATGTGCTCGCTGCCGTGTCCAGCACGATAGCTGCGTTTATCGCGACCCAACTCGTGTTCGCCATCGTACAGGCCCTGGTCACACGCAAGCGCTGCATTCAGTTCTGGACCAAAAGCGCGACGGATCGCTCACTTCTGGCTAATCCGACACTCCGTGACGCGTGGGAACTGATCAAAAAAGGACGCGCACTTGTGCTGTTCTCGGCTGCGGGGGCCGCCGTCACCCAACTCGACAAGCCGCTGGTGTCTGGACTGATATCCGCAAACAGCGTGGCGCCCTATTTCCTGGCTACTACTGTATGCATGGTGCCGCTCTCGTTGCTGGGTGGGCCGGTCAGCCAGTATTTCCAGCCTCGTGTACTGAACCAGAATTTCGCGGGTGCCGACTTTCCCAAATCGACCGTCCAGAGGTTCGTACTCTGCACAATCCTCATTTCCTCGCTGCCGTGCCTAGTATTCTGGCTGGCGCGTGATCCCCTGCTTGGCCTCTGGATGGGCCATGGCCACGACAACAGCATAATATCGCGCTACGTGAAAATTCTCTTGCCGGGATTTGTGATCGGCGCGTTTGGCTATATACCCTACACGTTCCTGCTTTACGCCAAAGACCTCCGTTTTCAAGCTGTGGCGTCGATCGCGATGAGTGTCGTGACACTGGCGCTTACAGCATTCGCGGCATACCGGCAGAGTGTCGACGGTGTTTGCTACATCTATGCTGCCTATCACACCGTTTCCACGCTCGTCAGCTGGACGCGCGCACTGGCACTGGAAAAGGTTCGCGTTGCGGCACGATATTCGGCCATCCTCACATTGCAGCTTGTGATACCGCTCGTGGCGATTGCGATTGTTGGCCAGTTTCTGATTAAAAACTCCTGAGAGATTTGCACTATGTTCGATAACAAGGTCCTGATGATCACCGGTGGTACCGGTTCGTTTGGCAACACGGTTCTCAATCGCTTTCTCCATTCGGCTGTCAAGGAAATCATCGTATTCAGCCGCGACGAAAAGAAGCAGGAAGACATGCGGATTGCAATCAACAACCGCAAGGTCAAGTTCCACATTGGCGACGTGCGCAACTACGAAAGCGTGGCCCGCGCCATGGAAGGCGTGGACTATGTTTTCCACGCTGCGGCATTGAAACAGGTCCCGTCGTGCGAGTTCTATCCTATGGAGGCTACTCTGACGAACGTGGTAGGAACGGAGAACGTCCTGAATGCCGCGATTGCCAACAAGGTCAAGCGCGTGGTCGTTCTCAGCACCGACAAGGCGGTGTATCCGATCAACGCCATGGGAATCTCCAAGGCCATGGCGGAAAAGGTCATGGTCGCAAAGTCGCGTACCGTCCGCGACGGCGGCACGGTACTCTGCGCCACACGCTATGGCAACGTCATGGCGTCCCGTGGATCCGTCATCCCACTTTTCATCGAGAAAATCAAGGCCGGCAAGCCGCTGACAATCACCGACCCGAAGATGACCCGGTTCCTGATGTCATTGGAAGACTCCGTCGATCTGGTGCTTCATGCGTTCCAGCATGGGTCCCAGGGCGACATCTTCGTGCAGAAGGCCCCCGCGTCGACAATCGAGGATCTGGGCACGGCCATCAAGGAACTGTTCAAGAGCAACGCGAAGGTCGATATCATCGGTACGCGGCACGGTGAAAAGCTCTATGAGACGCTGGTATCGCGCGAGGAAATGGCCAAGGCCGAGGACATGGGCCGCTACTATCGCGTTCCCGCTGACAATCGCGACCTCAACTACGACAAGTTCATTGTGGAAGGACAGCCGGACGCAAACGATGTCGACGACTATACCTCCCACAATACGGAACGTCTAAACGTCGAACAGATCAAGAAACTTCTGCTGACGTTGTCCTACGTGCAGGAAGAGGTGAAGAGCTGATGCGCCCTCTGGTATCGGTCATCATCCCCACGCACGGCCGCCCGGAATGTGCAGTTTCGACGATCCGCGCTGTACTGGCTGCTTCCGATGAGCTTGAGGTCGTTGTCAGCGACACCAGCAGCGAGGACCGAATCACGCCCGCATTCGCCGGGCAGGATATCACGCGGCTCAAGTTGCTTCGTCCCGGCGAGCCGCTCAGTGTCGTCGACAACTTCAACTTCGCGCTGAGCCATGCCAGCGGCGAATACCTGGCCTTTATCGGGGATGACGATTTAGTATCGCCACAGATTACAGAGGTTGCGCAGTGGGGCATCGAAAATAATGTGGACGCCTTCAGCTTCAGTTTCCCGATGCTGTATTACTGGCCGACCTTTGCCAGTACCACGCGCTGGAAAGCCCAGGGCAGCACGCTCGTGGTCAGCGAATTCAATGGAAGCGTTACACCGTTCGACGCAAAGGCGGAGCTCGCCGCTGCATTGCGCAACATGGGATCTGGCGTGCTTGGCATGCCGCGCGCCTACGCCGGAATGATCTCGCGCCGGCTCGTGGAACGAATTCACTCGGCGCACGGCCCGCTGTTCGGCGGGGTCAGTCCGGACATCTACAGCGCTGCGCTCATTTCAATGGAGAGCCAGAAAAGTTATCGCGTCGACTTTCCGATCGTGGTTCCTGGAGCATGTGCCGGCAGCACTTCTGGCAAGAGCGCGCGTGGGCGGCACGTGGGGGGGCTGCGTGACAACCCTCACATTGGCGCCTTCAAGAACCTCGTATGGGATGAACGCGTGCCCGAATATTACAGCGTCCCCACTGTGTGGGGATATTCACTGTTGAAGGGTGTCGAGGACAAACCGCAGTGGCTTGGCAAGGCCGATTTTTCGATGTTGTACTTGCGATGCCTGATTAGCGATCCCCAATACAAGGGCATGGTGATGGGATGCCTGAGACAGCATGCACGTAAGAGCGGCTATGTGACTACGGCAGTCGAGTTTGCCTGCGCCACGGTGCGCGAGGTCATCCGCATCGCCCGCACGCTCGTTCAACGCCAACTGAACCGTTTCAAGCCCGAAAACAGTGTTGTACTGCACGGCGTTCTCGACACGGAACAGGCTTTCGAAGCTGCCTCGCAATATATCCGGAAATTTGACAAGAAGCTCGAACTGACGAAGAGCGGTTCATGAAGCGTCGTCCACTGATAACTAATATACCGCGCAAGGTTTTGCCGCGGCCGGACCGGACTGCATCATGGTTCTGACCGAGATCGTCCTGCTTGCAGCGATGCTTGGGCTGTCGTCGGGCATCAGCCTGCTTCTGCTCAACGTACGCCAACCTGCGCCACATGTGGTGGGCGGGGTGACTGCCGCCGTGTTCATCATCGTCATGATGTGCTTCCGTAGCCTGCAATTTGGCGTGGATACGGCGGCCTATGCCGAGATATTCTCCGACTTCTGCAAAGGCAGCCTCATCACGGACCGAGAATCGAGCTTCCAGATTGCTACGGAAGTACTGAATTTTTCAATGCTTGGCAGCTGCGATACCGAACTGCTGCCAGCCGTGTGGATTTTCCTGGTAGTGCTGCCCGCCCTGTTTTTTCTGGCGCCTTGGCGGGTGCGCCTTTGCTACATTTCGGCGTTGCTGCTGTCGCTAGTCGGCATCGAACTGTCCACCAACGCGCTGCGCCAGGGGTTATCCGTGGGATTGATGGTGCTTGCGGTTTCGCTGGCGCCGGTCAGCTCGCTGCTCACATTCCTCTTTAGCGCACTGGCAATGCTGTTTCACCCCAGCGCGGGTCTAGTACTTCTTGGGTATCTGCTAGCGCGTCAGCGTTGGGGGGTCTTTCTGACAATGATTGCAGGCTTGTTGGCCCTGGTCATTCACTCGCTGAACAGCTCTGTAGAACTTCCGTTCGTGTCGCGGTTTCTATACGAAATTAACAAGTATCTAGCACACGAAGACACTGAGCTTTGGATTCGAATCCTGTCGTTTGCGTGCGTCGTGGCAGCGTTGGCTGCGCCACTGATGAGCCGACTGCCTGACGTTCCCATTCGAACCGTCGTCGATGACCGATACTACGCGGTGGCAATGCGCATGGCGATCGTGTGCGTGCCGTTCCTGGCGCTGCCCTATTTTGGATACCGCTTCATCTACGGCATGTATCCGGTGATCCTTTTCCTCACGCTCAGCGCCACCCTAGAGAAACACGTCGACACCAGAAGGCATTTTATTTTTCTTTGTGCCATGAATGTCACCATCCTCCTTGCCTGGGCCGGTGGATCGACGTATATGCGCGAGCTTCCCTTCATCGGTTGATGAATATGCAATTTGCTGCTTCCGCACGACCAAGCGGCATCTCGGTCGTCATTCCCACGCTCAACCGTCTCGACATGGTCTTGCGGGCCTGCCATTCAGTCCGGACCAGCCATCTCGATCGCGTCGAGATTATTGTTGTTGACGATGGCTCAGCCGACGATCTGCGCCAATTGCTTCCTGCGACGAATGCGCACGGAGTTGCAATCCGTTCCTACCGGTTTCCATCCAATCGCGGGCCGCAGGCCGCGCGAAATCTCGGCATCAGACGGGCGCGCTTTACCCATATTGCCTTTCTGGATTCCGATGACGCATTCACAGCCGAGAAAATAGATCACGTTATCCAGCAACTTGACAACGGCCCCGTAGACCTGTTGTTTCACGGTGTCCAGGGCATGCCTAAATATGGTAAGCTGGCCCGCCTTTGGACGGGGTGGCTAAGTCATTGGTTACCATTCGGCTGGTGGATCGCCATTCTGAATCCGGTCGTCACGCCGGCTCTCGTGATCCGGCGTGAACGCAGGCTCGGCATGGTGAGGCTGCGGCACTGCGAAGACTGGTGTTTCCTACTTCGCTACGTGCAGGCGGACACGCGGATCCAGTTTCTGCCCGAGGAACTATCCATTGTTTATCGACCCGTCGGGTCCAGCGGCGGATTGTCCGGCGCAATCTGGAAGATGCGCAAGGGCGAATTCGCCGCGCGTCAGGTACTCCTGAAATCCCCTTGGCCCTCTGGCGTCCCTCGCTTTTGCCTTGGCGGCATGGCTGGGCTCCTCCGAATCATAAGTGACGTCCTGCGCGGACGGTATTTTCGCTAAGTCAGGACTATGGCAAACGTTTATCTGATTGGTGTACGAGGCATTCCAAATCGCTACGGCGGATTCGAACGCCTTGTCGAAGTCCTCGCACCCCACCTGGCAAGCCAGGGCCACGACGTGACTGTGTTCTGCAATGATGACCCCACGGTCAATCCATCTGGCACCACGGAAGATCGCTGGTTGGGCGTCAGGCGACGCTTTGTTTCTGTTCGCCGCAGTGGTCCACTGGGGACTATCGAGTATGACTGGCGTTCGTTTAAGGAAGTCCCCCCAGGCTCCGTCGCTTTAATATTTGGATACGGCACGGGAATTTTCCAGCGTTATCTCAAGCAGAAGGGAATTCGACATGCAGTCAATATGGACGGCATCGAATGGCGGCGCGAAAAGTGGGGCCGCGTTGCCCGCATCTGGCTACGCATGAACGAGCGTTCTGCAGCACGTCAGGCAGATATCCTGATCGCCGATCATCCTGAAATCCAGCGTTACCTGCAGGAAGAACTCGGCAAGGCATCTACAATGATTGCCTACGGCGTAGACGACGATGCACTGGAGCCCGGCGATCGCAGCAGACTCTCGCATCCGCTGCTGGACCAATACCCGGATCAGAGTTTTTCTCTGGTGGTTGCGCGTCCTGAGCCAGAAAACCAGATTCATGTGACGCTTGACGCCTTCGAGCGTAGTGCGAAGAAACTCCCAATGGTTGTGCTCGGAAATTTCGAAATCAACGACTATGGGCGACAGCTCCGCGCGGCGCATCCCGACGTCCATTTTGCGGGCGGCGTCTATGACGCGCCCGTACTTAATGAACTGCGCAGGCGCAGCAGCCTGTATATCCATGGCCACTCGGTGGGCGGTACCAATCCGTCACTGATTGAGGCTATGGCAGCTGGTGCATTGCTTGTTGCCCACGAGAATCCGTTCAATCGCTGGGTGATGGGCGGCGACGCATCAGGACTGTTCTTCAAGGAGGCCAAGGATCTGGCAGTCCACTTGGATAATCCGCCGGCGCCGGCGCTGCGTGAAAGCATGATCGCCGCCGCCCGTCAGCGTTGCGTCGATCAATTCTTGTGGCGCCGCATCCTCGATGAATACGACGGCGTGATCGAGCGCCTGTTGCAGGCGAGTCGATGACAAGCAAACGGCAGTTCTTTGCGTCGGCGGTTTGGCGATAGGCCAGATATTGTTCAGGGTTAGTGCTAATGAAGCGGAACTGTACGGCCTGAACTCGCTCGCCTGGGTATGGGTGCTGCGACGTGTTCAGCTTGTTAAAATCTATCCTTTGGTGGCACCCGCCCTTCTAGTCGTGCCGATTGGCAGCCACTTCATTTTTGGCGAACGATTTCAGACGCAGCATATATTTGGCGTCATTCTGACCTCCAACGCATGATTTCGCGAATGCGCCCTCTACTCATCGACACCCTATCCCCTCCCACATCATATAGACGTTATTCGCTTCTCGGGGGCGTCATCGCCACCGCAGCGCTGGTGCTGGTTATTTGGGTCTGCTTCGCTCCCGGATTCATGTCCTATGATTCGGTTACCCAATATCGCAGCGCCATGGCACAGAGCTATGCGGACAGCCACCCGCCGATCATGTCGTATGTGTGGCACCTTTGCCTGAGCGTGGTTTCCGGTCCGCAAAGTCTGCTCGTCCTTCACCTGATACTGCTGGTCGCCGGCATTTTCGTCTGGCAACTGAATCTGGTCAGTTCTCGATTCTCGCTGCTGGTTCCGGCCATGTTTTTCCTCCCCTGGATTATTAACTTCGCGGGGGTCTTGTGGAAGGACGTAGGTATGGCGTTCTCACTTCTGATCGCCAGTGGGCTGTTGTTCAATCCCGAAAGACGGCGCGGTCTCGCGCTCCTGGGTCTCCCGTTTCTTTTTTATGCGTTTGCTGTACGCCATAATGCGATTCTAGCCACGGCACCACTCCTCTTTCTTGCTTCGATGTTTCATCTGCGTCGACCCAGCGTGATTTTAGGATTCCTGATCGCGGTGGTTACTTCGGTTGCTTTCTGGGGTTTCTCCAACGTCGTCAGCTATCACGTCTTGAAGGCAGAACGGAAGCACTATGAAACCCTTCTCATGGGCGATGAGATCGCCAAGATCTCGGCCGAGACTAGGCAAAATCTGCTGCCTTGGATAAAGCAGGCGGATCTTGATGCCTGCACCCAGTTTCCCATTCTTTATGAACGTGCGCTGTGCTTTATTGATCGCGGCTACGATCCGAGCGGCAGCCTCGTAAGCTCCCAGTCGTTCGAGGTAACGCACAAGCTATGGAGGGAAACGGTGCTGGCAAATCCCTGGCTGTCGATAAAAATGCGATGGGAAGCATTCCTGCATTTCCTGCGCTCACCGCAAATGACTCCTGCATATGTGTGGCAGCCGGAAATCATGCAAAACGACATGGAAATCTCGCTGTTCCGCCCGGAATTGGCACGTTCCCTCGAAAATTATGTAATGAGCAGCCAAAGCGGCATAGCCAGCGAGTTGTTCAAGCCATATACATGGCTAGTGCTGGTTTTTGTAATGCTTGCGGCGGCAACAAGGATGCGTCCATCGTCAGAAAAAATGCAGGTAATAGCGTTGAATCTATCTGCACTCGGCTATTTCGCGAGTCTACTTGCGGCGGTCCCGTCCGTCGATTTTCGATATGCCTACTGGTGCATCGTCGCCTGCAGCCTGTCGATGATCGTTATGGCGGCCGGCATACGGAACAGTCGGTCGCGGGCCGGATCCCGATAAGGTCGGCCGAATTTCTGCTGTGGGTTGAAGTACTCTGTCTCCACTGGGGAAGTGGCGCCTGGCCGCTCTAACGCAATGCCAGGCGAACAACTAGATGTTGCCTGTGCGACTCTTGAGCCGATGTTTCGCGTCGATGGCCACGCCGAGGAGCAAGCTGAGAAGCAAACCAGCCACCAGACCGCCAACTCCGAATAACGACTTTCGCGGATAAACATATCGACGGCCGGTTTCGACAGGGCCGAGCAGATGCGTGTTATAAGTGCGCTCCGTGGTCATCAGTTCCTGCAACGTGTTACTACGCAGACGCAATGAACGCAGGGCCTTTTCGTTTTCATTGACCATCTCGCTCAGCAGAACGTTTTCCGAGAATTTTCCTGCAACGCCTCCTTGAGCTTGGTTCCTGACAAGGTCGCTCAGCATTTCCCGGCGTTTGTCTTCACGGTCCACGCCCTGCCTGACCTCCGCGAGATCTGCCTTCAGTCTCTCCAGGGACGGGCGCATGAGGCCAGCATGTACGCGAATCAACTCCACGCTGATAGCTTCCGCGGCCTGTTTGGCCTGCTGGGGAGAAAAACCTCGCACCGTGTACTGGATAAGATCGGTACCTGCCAATATAGTCGTCTTGAGCGAACGGCGAATTAGCGCTGCATTGGCGTCTTCATCGGGCCCAACGGCGAAACCCAGATTCTTCAGAACAGCGTCCGTGAACTGCGGAATTCTCAGTCGCTCAAGTGCCCGCGCAATCGGCTCGATCTGCGTTGGCCCGACTGGCACAGTAGTCGCTTCGTTGGCCACCTGACCGATTTGCAGTACACCCGTTGCTTCCCATTGCTTTGGAATAACGAATGTTACACAGATGCCGATTGCCAAGCCCACCACGCTCAGGCTCAAAATCCTGACAGCGTGACGTCGAAAAAAACCCAATACATCCTCAAGTGTGATGACCACACCGTCCCCATTATTTCCCGGTGCTGGGGCAACTTTCATGTCCATATAGTTATCTCTTAATAATCATCCATCGCGGCGACTGGAATCGCACGATACGCCAGTACAGCCAAACATAAAGAACTATAAATAGCCCGATAAAAATCAGCAGAATGATGTTCTTGTTCCAGAACAACGTCGCAGGCAATACCGCCATCAAGCTGATTAGCCAAAGATAAGGGGATGTCATTGAATTTCGGCGCAGCATGTGCCTTTCATCTTTGCTGCCCACGGCCCAACGCATCAGGCGCTGGTAAATCAGCGTATGCAGATGGACGCCATCAGGGTATCCGGCCGGCACACCCTTCAGAACGCGGCGCCGGTAAATCGAAAACAGTGTCTCGAATATCGGGTAGACAAGCATCAGCACTGGATACCAGGCCGAGACCTGTGGGTTACGCATGACCAGAAGAATGCTGCATTCCGCCAGAATGAAGCCAATCAGGTAGGCGCCGCCGTCTCCAAGAAATATATGCCCGGCCGGGAAATTCCAGATAAAGAAGCCTAGGATGGCGCCCACCATCGCGAATGCCACAGTGAGAATCAACGGGTCGCTGACCTGGAAGGGTAATCCCCCCATTTATAGCAATTGCCAGAAGTAGGAAGGCTACGCGGCCATGGCGAGCCGCTGTTTTGGGGTAAATCCGCCCAGAGCCATATTTGGGCGCTCGTGATTGTAGGACCACATCCACTGCGTGGCGACGCGTTGTACATGGTCCAGATCGTCCCAATGATATTGGGACAGCCATTCGTAGCGCACGGTCCTGTTGAACCGTTCGACGTAGGCATTCTGTTGGGGCTTGCCCGGCTGGATGTATTCGAGCTTTATGCCCCATGCCCCGGCCCAATCGACAATTGCCGCGCTCAGGTATTC
>NZ_RCOG02000009.1 GCF_009663685.2 Cupriavidus sp. U2
CCGCCACGATCTCGGCCTTGAGCTTCTCTTCGACGTACATCTTGCGCAGCCGGGCGTTCTCGGCCTCCAGCTCCTTCATGCGCGCCATCAGCGATACGTCCATGCCGCCGTACTTCGATCGCCACTTGTAGAACGTCGCCGAGCTGATGCCCAGCTCTCGACACAGCTCAGGAACGGCAAGACCAGCCTCTACGCGCTTGATGGCTTCAATGATCTGGCTATCCGTAAATCTCGACTTCTTCATGCGGTAGAACTCCTCAACGAGAAAATTCTACTTCTGACCCCATCGCTTTTGCGGGGGGATTACCGAAGGACACATAGGCCAGCGAGACAAACATCAGCATCGCGACCATCGATGCGAGGCCATTGAATCCGTCAATGATATTGATGGCGTTGGCGACGCCTGCCACGGCAAAAACCGTGATCAGGCCACCCACCAGCGGCAGCGCCAGGACGGCGTCGACGTAGTGTATGTCGATGCGCACGATGCGCGCCTCAAGCAGATATGCCGCCAACACCGCCGAGATCATTGTCGCGATGAGTCGCTCTCGCGGGCTCACACGCTTCGTCAGGTCCTCGATAAATCCCGCCAGAAACGCGGGAATCGCGCTGCAAAGCAGCAGGAAATATGGGAAGCCAAGGGCTTTTGAGTCGCGGAAGAAGAAAAGCGCGATGCTCACCCCAACCAGAGCTAGCGCGATGCCCAGCCCTCCAACCCGGGGTACCGGACGAGCATGGAATTTCTGGACTCCGTTCAGGTCCCAATCCGCCGTGATGTGCGCGTGTACGCTCGAGTAGCGTATCACTAGCAGCGTAAAGAGAAACGAGAGTACAAACGCTATCGAAAGTGTCAGCATATGGAGAGTGTTATACCACCACTGTTGTCCGCCATGCGGTCGATTGCCAACGGGCTCTGTTAACCCGTGCGGTGCCTCACCCGGAACTATATGACCGGCCGCACGCGGCAATCGACAGATTGTGGTTAGTCGAACAGATCCGCATCGGCTAGCGGTTTACCGCCAGCATCCTTGGCGGCCAAGATCGGGCTGCCTTCGATCGGCCATTCGATGGCAACGTCAGGATCGTTCCAGATCAAGCTGCGCTCGTGCTCCGGATACCAGTAGTCCGTAACCTTGTACAGGAACTCGGCTTCTTCCGACGTCACGACGAAGCCATGCGCGAACCCCTGCGGCACCCAAAGCTGTCGCTTGTTTTCAGCCGACAAACTTACCCCGACCCACTTACCGAAGTTTGGCGAGTTCTTGCGCATGTCAACCGCAACGTCGAACACCTCGCCCGCCACCACCCGCACCAGCTTTCCCTGGCTATGCTCAATTTGATAATGCAAACCTCGCAGCACGTTGCGTGCCGACCGGGAATGATTGTCCTGGACAAAGGTGCACCGTTGACCGGTAGCCTGCTCGAAGTCCCTCTGGTTGAACGATTCGTAAAAGAATCCGCGACTATCGCCAAAAACCGTCGGCTCCAGAATAAGCACCTCGGGCAGGCTGGTGGGAATAGCTTGGAGACTCACTTGATGGCCTCCGAAACAATCTGCCGCAGGTATTGTCCATAGCCATTCTTGGACAACTGCCGGGCCAAGGCTTCGACCTGCTCTGCGTTGATCCATTTGCTTCGGTAGGCAATCTCTTCAGGGCACGCAACCATCAGCCCCTGGCGTTTCTGCAGCGTGGCAATGAAACTGGCAGCCTCAAGTAACGAATCATGCGTGCCGGTGTCCAACCACGCATATCCGCGCCCCATGATCTCCACGTTCAACTTACCCTGCGCCAGATAATGCTTGTTTACATCCGTGATTTCCAACTCTCCCCGCGCTGACGGCTTGATGTCGGCGGCGATATCGCAAACCCGGTTATCGTAGAAATACAAACCGGTTACCGCGTAACTGGATCGCGGTTTCGTCGGCTTTTCTTCGAGCGACAGCGCACGGAAATCCTCATCGAACTCGATGACGCCGTACCGCTCGGGGTCGTGCACGTGGTAGGCAAACACCGTGGCCCCTTGGTCTTGCTGGCCCGCGCTCTGCAACTGGCGCACAAGATCATGTCCAAAGAAGATGTTGTCGCCCAGAATCAGCGTCGATGGGTCATTGCCAACAAAATCGCGGCCGATGATGAAGGCCTGCGCCAGTCCATCCGGCGAAGGCTGCACCGCGTACTGCAAATTGATACCCCACTTGCTGCCATCGCCAAGCATTTCGACGAAGCGCGGTGTATCCTCGGGCGTCGAGATAATCAGGACGTCACGAATCCCTGCCAGCATCAGCGTGGACAGCGGATAGTAGATCATCGGCTTGTCGTAGACAGGCAGTAGCTGCTTCGACACGGATTTGGTGATCGGATAGAGCCGTGTGCCGGAACCTCCGGCCAGGATGATGCCTTTACGCATATTGGTGTCCGTTACAGGAGGATCTCGTCAAGCAGGTGATGGATGCCCTGCTCCCAGGACGGAAGATGAATGCCGAACGTGTCACGCAGGCGCGTGGTATCGAGTCGAGAATTTGCCGGGCGCGGGGCTGGCAGCGGGTAAGCCGTCGCGGGAATGGCTTCGACGTTCTCGGGGCCGGCCTTCAATGCGATACCAAGCGTCCGGGCGTATCGCAGCACCTCCACCGCATAGCCATGCCAGCTTGTCTCGCCGGCTGCCGCCAGGTGATAGACGCCAGACGGAAAGTCTTCGCGCGACCCCGCGAGCCAATGGCGGGCCACGATATGGGCCGTGACGTCGGCGATCAGTGCCGCCGTGGTGGGCGCACCAACCTGATCAACGATCACACGCAGGCTGTCACGCTCTCCGGCCAGCCGAAGCATTGTTTTGGCGAAATTGCCTCCATGTGCGCCGGCCACCCAGCAAGTCCGCAGCACCAGCGCCTGGGCCCCCGATTCCGCTATCGCCTGTTCGCCAGCAAGCTTGCTCTTGCCGTAGACCGACTGCGGATTGACGGCGTCCGTCTCGACGTACGCGCCGGGCGCCGTACCATCGAACACGTAGTCCGTCGAATAGTGGACAAGCAGGCTGCCCAAGGCGAGGGCCTCCTCGGCAAGCACGCCCGCGGCCACGCCATTCACGGCGAACGCCAGACCGGAATCGGTCTCGGCCTTGTCTACCGCCGTATAGGCGCCGGCATTGACGATGACTGCGGGGCGATGCTCACGCACCACGCGGCGCAAGCCTTCGGCCTTCGACAGATCGCAGCCCGCCCGATCGAGTGCCACGACGTTGCCCAGGGGCGCCAGGCTCCGGCGCAGTTCGAACCCGACCTGACCGTTGCTTCCTGTTACAAGAATGGTGGGCGCGGTAAATGGCTTACGATGCATATTGCTTCGCCACCCAGTTCCGGTAGTCCCCCGAAACCACGTCCTGCACCCACGCCTGATTGTCGAGATACCATTGAACGGTCTTGCGAAGGCCTGTCTCGAAGGTCTCGGCGGGCTTCCAGCCGAGCTCCCGCTCCAGCTTGCGCGCATCGATGGCGTACCGGCGATCATGGCCGGGCCGGTCTTTTACGAACGAAATCTGGTCGCGATACGAACCCGTCGCCTTCGGCTTCAGGTCGTCCAGCAGGTCGCACAGCGTATGCACTACATCGAGGTTGGTCTTTTCGTTCCACCCGCCCACGTTATACGTCTCGCCCAGACGGCCACGGGCCAGCACCTCCCGGATCGCACTGCAATGGTCGCGCACGTAGAGCCAGTCACGCACGTTCTGGCCATCGCCATAGACCGGCAGCGCCTTGCCCGCGAGCGCATTCGTGATCATTAGCGGGATCAACTTCTCGGGGAAGTGATACGGGCCGTAGTTGTTCGAGCAGTTCGTCGTCACCACGGGCAGGCCGTAGGTGTGGTGATAGGCGCGCACCAGGTGATCTGACGCCGCCTTCGACGCCGAGTACGGGCTATTGGGTGCGTAGGGCGTGGTCTCGGAAAATTGGGGGTCGGCGGGCCCGAGCGAACCGAACACCTCGTCCGTGGAGACGTGCAGGAAGCGAAAAGCGGCCTTGGCGCTGTCGTCGAGCGTGCCCCAATAGGCCCGCACAGCCTCCAGCAGTGTGAACGTGCCGACGATATTGGTCTGGATGAACTCCGCCGGACCGTGGATCGATCGATCGACGTGGCTTTCCGCCGCGAAATGAACGACCGCACGCGGTTTGTACTGATCGAGCAGACGGTCCAGAGCCTCACGGTCGCAAATATCGGTCTGCGAGAAGACGTGACGGCTGTCGCTCTCCAGCGAGGCGAGCGTTTTCAGGTTTCCGGCGTACGTCAGCTTGTCGACGTTGACAATGCCGTCGGCACCCGGCTTGGCAAGCCAATCCAGGACGAAATTCGCCCCGATGAACCCAGCCCCGCCTGTGACAAGAATGTGCGACAAACTTTGCTCCCTGCTTATCGATATGTTCCGAGTGCCCGACAATAGTCGGGTGGCCGCCTGATCCAGTGGGGGATAGCGGCTTTTTTTAAGTCCTCGTGGAAGTGGCGCTATTCTATCTGACCCCGCCCCTCATCCTTTGGGTGACGCCCAACTTTTTGTAGCGTGTTGTAACTAATCGCCAAATCGATTATGTAGGGACACACGAAAGCATGTCTTGACACTTTTTCGCCATTAATGATGATTTTTACAATTGCAAATGCAAGCGAATCACACTGCGTCTGACAGCGTTTTCGCCATCGGCGACCTCCAAGGCTGCGCCCCTTCCTATCGCGAACTGCTCGCGAAGTTGCCTGCCGATGCACCCCTGCGCTTCGTCGGCGATCTTGTGAATCGTGGTCCCGCCTCCCTGGAAACCCTGCGGGCCGTCAAGGCCATGGCTCCGCGGGCCCGCACGGTCCTCGGCAACCACGATATCCATCTGCTCGCCGTCGCCGCCGGGGTCCGCAAGAAGGGCAAGTCCGACACTCTCGACGACATCCTCAATGCCCCCGATTGTGAGGATTTACTCACCTGGCTACGTCACCAACCGCTTGCCATCAAGGAAGACAACTTCCTGATCGTCCACGCCGGCGTCCTCCCCCAATGGACCGCCAACCAGGTCATCGACTTGGCGCACGAAGTCGAAGCCGAGCTGCGGGGGCCCAACTGGCAGGGCTTGCTGGCTGATATCTTCGGCAACGAGGCGGATCGCTGGGATGACGGCCTGCGTGGCATCGAGCGTCATCGGGTGATCGTCAACGCCCTGACCCGCCTGCGCTTCTGCTCCGCCGACGGCGTCATGGACCTCAAGACCAAGGAAGGTCTCGGCAAGGCCCCTGCCGGCGTCATGCCGTGGTTCGACGTCCCCGGACGACGTACGGCTGACACCACCGTGGTGTGCGGACACTGGTCGACGCTTGGTCTGGTGATGCGCCCCGACCTGATGGCGCTCGATACCGGCTGTGTCTGGGGCGGCCAGCTTACCGCTGCCAGGCTGGCGCGCGATCCGGGCGATCGGACCGTCATCCAGGTCGATTGCCCTCAGTATTCTGATCCGTTCGCCTGAAAATGCGAATCCCGCGGGAGCGGGGACGACCAAAGGCTCAGGACGTGGCAGTCGCGGGTTGGACTGCCGACATTGGTGCCTGATGTAGCTTCTCAGCCACACTAAACGCCGAATCGGGCGAGCCACCCAGCAGGTGCACCACCACCTCCCGCGCCGCCTCCGCCAATTCCCGCCGACTTGCCGAGTGGGCCAGCAATGGCGGCCCCAGCGTCAGCCGCACCTTGATCGGCGGCGACTTCAGGACGGCGTTCAGGCATTCGACCAGCGAGATGTCGTCGATATACGCCGGTGCCAGCGTCGGCTCGCCGGTCGCCGCGTCCAGATAGCTCAGGCCCACCGGCTGCACGGGCAGGCCGCCCACCAGCGGAGCCTGCATCAGGTTGGCGTGGAACGGCAGCACCTTGCTGCCATCGGTGGTCGTGCCTTCCGGGAACACGCATACCAGATCGCCCTGTCGCATCACGTCCGCGATGTGGTGCAGTACTCGGTGTGCGTCGCGTTTGCTGGCACGTTCGATGAAGATCGTGCCTGTCTTGTCACAAAGCCAGCCGATCACCGGCCAGCTGCGGATTTCCGATTTGGCGACAAAGCGCACCGGCTGCCAGCTGTGGATAACGTAAATGTCCAGCCACGAGATATGGTTCGACACCAGCATCGCGCCGCGCGGAGGCGACGCACCCGGCGCCAGGCCCTGCACTTCCACCTCGATGCTGCAGATGGCCAGGAGCTTGCGCGACCAGTTCCGGATCAGCCGCTCACGCAGGTGAGCACTCGCCCACGGGAAGACCGTTGCGCAGACCAGCATCCCGCGCAACAGGTGAAATCCCAGCCGCAGCTTGCGTAACCAGATCATCGTTAAACCCCGGTAGCGTTTGGAGCGATCGGCAAGCCGCCGGTCAACGCTGCTCGTACACGACCTGGCCGTCGACCAAGGTCATGCGCACGCGCCCTTCCATCTCGTAGCCGAGCCACGGCGAATTCTTGCCCTGGCTCTTAAGCGCCGAACGCTCCACTTTCCACATTTGCTTCGGATCGAACACGCAGATGTCGGCGGCATTGCCGGTGGTCAGCGATCCGGCATGCAGGCCGATCACGCGGGCCGGTTCGCTGGTGATGCGGGCCAGCGCCTTTACCAGCGGCACGTTGTGCTCGGCGGCCCAGCGCAGCGTCAGCGGCAGCAGCAGTTCCAGCCCCGTGGCGCCCGGCGTGGCTTCCGCGAACGGCAGCAGCTTCTCGTCGTCGTCCACCGGAGTGTGGTCCGAACACAACGCATCGATGGTGCCGTCGGCCAGTGCCGCCACGATGGCGTCGCGGTCGCGGCCGCTGCGCAGCGGCGGCGTGAAGCGCATCTGGCTATTGAAGAAGCCGATGTCCATGTCGGTCAGCGACACATGGTGGATGTTCACGTCGCAGGTGACCGCCAGCCCTTCCTTGCGGGCCTGGCGCACCAGTTCCAGCCCGGCCGCCGAAGACAGGCGGCACAGGTGAACGCGCGCGCCGGTGGCACGCATCAGTTCGAAGATCGTATGCAGGCGCACCGTTTCGGCGATCACCGACACGCCGGACAGGCCCAGCCGCGACGCCACCGCGCCACTGGCCGCCACGCCGCCGCCCAGGAACGGGTCCTCGGGGCGCAGCCACAGCGTGAAGCCAAACGTCTGCGCGTATTGCATCGCGCGCTGCAGGACCTTCGTGTCCTGGATCGGCATCTCGGCCTGGCTGAAGCCGACGCAGCCGGCCTCTGTCAGCTGGCCCATCTCGGTCAGCGCCTGGCCCTTCAGCCCCACAGTCAGCGCGCCCAGCGGATAGACGTGCGTCTGGTTCAGCCGGCGCGCACGGAACTTGAGCATTTCCACCAGGCCCGGTTCGTCGAGCACGGGGTCGGTGTCGGGCGGGCAGACCAGGCTCGTCACGCCGCCGGCCGTGGCTGCGGCCACCTCGGATTCCAGCGTGGCCTTGTATTCGTAGCCCGGCTCGCGCAGGCGCGCGGACAGGTCCACCAGGCCTGGGCAAACGATCAGGCCCCGGGCGTCGATGGTCTTGTTGGCGTTGAAATCGGCAGGCGCCTGGCCCACGCCGACAATCTTGCCGGCGGCGATATACAGGTCCTGTTCGGCGTCGACGTTCGCGGCCGGATCGATCAGGCGGCCACCCTGGATGCGGATCTTCATGTCTTCTTGCGATGTGCGGTTCGTTATATCCAAGGTGCTGCTCAATCGTTGTTGCCGGCTACGATGCCCATCACGGCCATGCGGACCGCGATGCCGAAGGTCACCTGGTTCAGGATGACCGACTGCGGGCCATCGGCCACGGCGGAATCAATCTCCACGCCGCGGTTCATCGGGCCCGGGTGCATCACGATGGCATCGGGCTTGGCAAGCGCCAGGCGCTCCGGCGTCAGGCCGTAGGCCTTGAAGTACTCCTGCGCGGACGGCAGCAGCGCACCGCTCATCCGCTCGTTCTGCAGGCGCAGCATGATCACCACGTCCACGCCCTTCAGGCCTTCTTCCATATTGTGGAAGACGCGCACGCCCATCTGCTCCAGCCCGGACGGCAGCAGCGTGCGGGGGCCGATCGCGCGCACTTCGGGCACGCCCAGCGTGGTCAGCGCGTGGATGTCGGAACGCGCCACGCGCGAGTGCAGGATGTCGCCGACGATAGCTACCGTCAGGTTCGTGAAGTCCTTCTTGAAATGCCGGATCGTGTACATGTCCAGCAGGCCCTGCGTGGGGTGCGCATGGCGGCCGTCGCCGGCGTTGATCACGTGCACATGGGGCGCGACGTGTTCGGCGATCAGGTACGGCGCGCCCGAACTGGCATGGCGCACCACGAACATGTCGGCCGACATCGCCGACAGGTTGTTGATGGTGTCCAGCAGCGACTCGCCCTTGCTGGTCGACGACGCATTGATATTCAGGTTCAGCACGTCCGCCGACAGGCGCTTGGCGGCAATCTCGAACGTGGTGCGCGTACGCGTGGAGTTCTCGAAGAACAGGTTGAACACGCTCTTGCCGCGCAGCAGCGGCACCTTCTTCACGTCGCGGTCGGAGTCGGACAGCGAAACGAACTGGCTGGCGGTGTCGAGGATGTGCGTGATCATGTCACGCGACAGCCCCTCGATCGACAACAGGTGCTTGAGCTCGCCGTTCCGGGTGAGCTGCGGGTTGCGGAACATCTTGGTCATGGGCAGGTGGGTCGGGCGCGGATTCGGTCTGGCGGGTTCGGTCTGGATACGGCTTCGGTGCTTGACGCTCTGATGGCGTCTCGGGTTGACACTCAGGTACGCGCCTCGGTGGCGAAGGCGAAGCGCGTCGCCGCACCTTCGCCCTGGCGCGACAGCACCAGCGTCTTGTCCTGGGGCAGCTCGACGGTGGCCGCGGCATAGTCGGCGGCGAACGGCAGTTCGCGGCCGCCACGGTCCGCCAGCACGGCCAGCGCCACGCGCGCGGGCCGGCCATAGTCGAACAGTTCGTTGACGGCGGCGCGGATCGTGCGGCCGGTGGCCAGCACATCGTCGATCAGCAGGACATTGCGGTCTTCGACGGCAAATGGCAGCGTGGTCGGCTGGGCCTGGCTGTGCAGCCCCTTCTTGGCATAGTCGTCGCGGTGGAAGGCCACGTTGATCACACCGTGCTCGCCCAGCTTCAGGTCCGCCGCCAGCCGCTCGGCAATCCAGGCGCCACCGGAATGGATGCCCGCCACGGACCAGCGCGCCCGGTCACTGGACGGCATCAGGGCCTGGGCCTGGTCGCGCAGCGCGTGATATAGCGCCTCTGCGTCGGGGGTAGAGGTCTGAGTCATAGCGGGATTTCGTCGAAATACTGTTGCAGGATGATCCGGGCGGCCTCGGCATCGAGCGCCCCGCGCTTTGCCCCGGCCATCGAGGCAGCGCGCGACGAATAGCGTTCGTCCACCCAGTCCACGGGCAGGTTGAACCGCCCGTTCAACTGGTTGCCAAAGCGGCGCGCAAGCCGCATCGACGCCTGTTCCGCGTCATCGGGGGCGGCTTCGGGGTTGACCGGCATGCCGACCACCAGCCGCACCGGCGACCATTCCTGGATCAGCGCGCCAACCGCGTCGAAGCGGGCCTCGACCGTCACATTCGGGAGTATGGTGAGCGCGCGGGCTTGCCGGGTGATGAAATTCCCGAGCGCCACGCCGATTTTTTTCTCGCCATAGTCGAAGGCGAGCACCGTGCCGTCGCGGGGCGTCTCGCGCCCCGCCTGCTCAGGCATGCCCGGCCTCGCCCGACAGCATCGTCACGTCGATGCCAAGCAGGCGCACGGCCGCCGCGAAACGCTCTTCGGGCGGCACGCTGAAAATGATTTCGGGATCGGCCTGGACGGTCAGCCAGCCGTTGCGGCTCAGTTCTTCCTCGAGCTGTCCGGCGCCCCAGCCCGCATAGCCGAGCGTCAGCAGGAACCGGTGCGGGCCGCTGCCGTTGGCCACGGCTTCGAGCACGTCCTTGGATGTGGTCATTTCCAGCCCGCCGGGCACCGCCAGCGACGACACATAGATGCCGACCGGATCATGCAGCACAAAGCCGCGCTCGGTCTGCACCGGGCCGCCGAAGTAGACCGGCTGGTGGGCAACAGGCTGGATTTCGAGCTTGAGATCGATCTTGTCGAACAGCGTGGCCATGTCGATGTCGATCGGCCGGTTGATCACCAGGCCGAGCGCGCCGCGCTCGTTATGCTCGCAAAGGTAGACAACGGAACCCGAAAACGTCGGATCGGCCATGCCGGGCATGGCAATCAGGAACTGATTGGTGAGATTGATGGAAGCTTCGGGCGTCGCCATGGCTTGCATTCTACCAAATCGCACCCCGGCTGCTGCGGAAAACTTCTGCCCGCAAGCGCACTTTACGGCGCGCGCCGGGTGGGCTCAGTCCCCGGCCGACTTCAGCGCCACCATGTCTTCGGGCGTCAGCCAGCGCCATTCGCCCAGCGCCAGCGCCGGGTCCAGCCGCAGGCCGCCAATCGCGCTGCGATGCAGGGCCGTCACATGGTTGCCAGTGGCCGCCACCATCCGCTTGACCTGGTGATACTTGCCCTGCAGCAGCGACAGCCGCAGGCTGCGCTCGCCGGTCGCCTCGCAGGCATGCGCGGCAATCGGGGCCGGTTCGTCGTCCAGCTGCACGCCGGCGCGCAGGGCTTGCACCTGCTCGGGCGTTACCGGATCGAACGTGGTCACCTCGTACACCTTGGGCACCTGCTTCTTCGGCGACGTCTGGGCGTGGATGAACTGGCCGTCGTCGGTCAGCAGCAGCAGGCCCGTGGTGTCGTGGTCGAGCCGCCCCACCGCCTGCACCTCGCGCTGGCGCAGCGGCACCGGCAGCAGGTTGTAGACGCTGGGATGATGGCGCGGCCGCTGCGAGCATTCGTAGCCGGCCGGCTTGTTCAGCATCAGGTAGGCCTTGGTGCAGGCCAGCCATTCCTCGCCGTCGACGGTCAGGCGCAGGCCGTCAACCTCGAAGCGTGCACCCGGGTCCTCGCACAGTTCGCCGTTGACCTCCACCAGCCCCGCCTCCACCAGGTCGCCACAATAGCGGCGGGTGCCGAAGCCTTGGGATTGCAGGATGCGGTCGAGTGTAATGGCCATGAGTGATCTGGAAACTGCTTGTAAACGGTAGGGAAGTATCTGGAGGCTATGTTAGGTTACGGCGATGTCGAGATCACCTTCCCCTGCGCCCGCACCGGGCGACCGTCTGCCTTACCGGATTGACCGGCAATTCGCGCGCGGCCTGGTCTGGTTCCGGCGCGACCTGCGCATGGACGACCACGCGGCGCTGCATTATGCCCTCAAGCACTGCCAACAGGTATGGTGCGTGTTCGTGTTCGATCGCGAAATCCTCGATCCGCTGCGCGAACGCGGGCTCAAGGCCGACCGGCGCATCGAATTCATCCTGAAATCGCTGGACCCGCTGCGGCAGGCGCTGACCGATGCCGGCGGCGGCCTGATCGTGCTCGACGATCGGGCGCGCACGGCCATCCCCCGGCTGGCTGCGGAACTCGATGTCGAGGCGGTGTTCGCGAACCACGACTACGAGCCCATCGCCAAAGACCGAGACGCCACCGTGCGCCAGGCGTTGGCGGCGGACGGGCGCGAACTTTTCACGTTCAAGGACCAAGTGATCTTCGAGGCGAGCGAGATCCTGACCGGCCAGGACCAGCCCTTCAGCGTATTCACGCCGTACAAGAACGCGTGGCTGAAGGCGCTGCGGCCATTCGACCTGCGTCCCTATCCGGTCGACACATACCGCAGGGCGCTGGCCCCGGTGCCGGCCACGCACCGGAAGGCACTGCCCACGCTTGAGTCGCTGGGCTTTGCGCCGAGCAATCTAAAGGAGATTGCGATGCCTACGGGCATGGATGGCGCCCAGGCGCTATTCCGCGAATTCCAAACCCGCATGGGCGATTACGGCCAGCGCCGCGACTTCCCGGCGCTGCGCGGCCCGAGCTACCTATCCGTGCATCTGCGTTTTGGCACGATTTCGGTCCGCGCGCTGGCGCGTACCGCGCACGACACCGTGCAGCGGGGCGGCACTGCCGCCGCCGGGGCCGCCATCTGGCTGTCCGAACTGATCTGGCGGGATTTCTATTTCATGATCCTGCACCACCACCCGCGCCTGGCCGAGGGCAAGTCGTACCATCCGGAATACGATGCGATCCGCTGGGTCGACCTTCAAACCGGGAACGAGTATTTCGAGGCCTGGTGCCAGGCCCAGACCGGCTACCCGCTGGTGGACGCCGCCATGCTGCAGATCCGCCAGAGCGGCTACATGCATAACCGGCTGCGCATGGTCACCGCCAGCTTTCTGGTCAAGGACCTGGGCGTGGACTGGCGCCGTGGCGAGCAATACTTTGCCGACCAGCTTAACGATTTCGATTTCTCGGCAAACAACGGCGGCTGGCAGTGGGCCGCCTCGACCGGCTGCGACGCACAGCCCTACTTCCGCATCTTCAACCCTGTCACCCAATCGGAGAAATTCGACCCGCAGGGCCGCTTCATCCGCAAATACCTGCCGGTGCTGGCAAAGCTGCCGGACAAGTACATCCATTCGCCATGGACGGCGCCCGACGATGTGTTGGCTGCGGCCGGAGTCCGTCTGGGTGAAAACTACCCGCGCCCCATCGTGCAACATGGCGTTGCACGGATGGAGGCGTTGGAGCGGTATGGGGCGGTGAAGGGGGCAAAATGAACTTAGGCTCAGTGATGGCAAGAATACGATGCCCGAATAGATGTCCCTTCCTCACACCTCAATCCAGTTGCATGCGGCAGCCTGAGCATGACGCGGAATGAAACTATTTTGTCGCTAAGGTGCTGCAGAATGCATTTGCACCCCTATGTTGAGCTGTTATCAGCTAATTGGGGAAACATGCAAATTTGTCCCCAACTCAACGATGCTAGCATCCGGCGTTAAATGGCACTGCCATCCAGCTCGTTTCCGGCCTGCAAGCTATTCGTCGGCCCGGTAATACACAGCGCGCCGATAGATTCGTCCATGGGTGAACCGAATTGCAATTAAGTTGCGAAAACACATATGGCTTCCGCAGCCACGGCCATAGATGCCACAGAGAAACAGTGAAAAGACGAATCCAATAAACGCTAACGACCACGCGAGCGGGCTATTTTTCTTCGGGGTTGAGCGACCCCGTGCACGCTTGGAGAAGCGTTCTCATCACTCGCATGTTGCCACTGAACGTACTGATTTTCGTCGGTACTTCCCCGGCTGGATACTTGCGCGAAGTAGCAATCTCCTGACATCGATAACCAAGACGCGGCGCTCGATGCGAGAGATAGGCGAGCAATTCATACTCGCGAAAAATATCGCGAAAAGGTGCAACTGCCGGATCCAACAGCAGGCGCTTGCTGTACGCACGGAATCCTTGGGTCGTATCAGTCCAGCGGAAACCCGAACTGATGCTCAGGGCAGGCGCATGTATAAACCGGATTGCCAAGTCGCGCATAATCGGGGTATTCTCCGCGACACCACCAGCAATAAACCGGGATGCTTGGACAAAATCTACACCTTCGATCAGAGCCTGGATGAACTGCGGGATGGCGGCAGGATCGTCCTTATCGTTACCGTCAATGGTGATAATCCCGTCATAGTTGTTTTCCAACGCAAACGCATAAGCGCATCGCAATTGGGCACTAAGTTTTCCAGGACCGGTTTTAACAATTAATCCGGCCACCTTCTGTTGATGGAGGAACGCCATGTCGAGGGAATCATCAGTGCTACCACCGTCGACAATGATAATGTCCGCGATCCTTGAAATTTCCAACGTGCTCATTTTTTGCAACAGACTTCGAATTCTATTGCCTTCGTTAATCACGGGCATAACGATGCACCAGGGTTGCGTACGCCCGCGCCACAATGAGACATCGAACGACGGCACCTGCCATTCTGGCCTGATACTTGTATGGACGATTTTATGCATTACTAACTCTTCGTTAGGCAGCGACTTTAGCCGAAATTAGCATTACACCAGCGATGACCAGCACAATGCCTACGCCAGTGTTCCAATGGAACGGTTCGCGAAAAACGATGACGGACATCATTGCGACCGTGGCAATCGCCCCAGAAGTCAATACAGGATGCGCGACATTCAAAGGAAGTCGCGCAAGGGCGGCCGCATAAAGCAGAAATGCTGCGCCATAAAGCCCTAACCCAAACCAGAATGGCCAGTTACTCAGAGCAGCATACGGATCATCCAGCGATGGGAATTTTCTTGGTGGAATCATTGCCATCTTCACGAGCACGCTTGCAGAGGCGTTACTGGCAATTCCTAACATAAGAATCAGCCACTTCATGCAGGTGAACTCCTGTGTGAAGGGCCATACCATAGCTTAGTCGCCGCCACCGCCCTCCGTACCGCGTCCAAAGGAGCCTCGTCGGTGGTGGCTACCATTTCAATCGAGACAAGCTGCTGTTCTGGCATCGCCGTGGACAGCGCCCTCGCCATAGCCTCATGGTCTGTGCCGCCATCGCCTATTGGCACTAACAGTGGCTCGCTCACATGAACATGGCCAATTAATTCTCCGTGCCGAGCGAGCATTTCGAAAGGTGATTCGCCATTAATGGTCAGTGCGCCCGTATCAAACTGCATACGGATACTTGGATGATTGACAGCACGAACTACCGTCGCCGTTTCCTCGCAATTCGTCATAAAATTCGAACCATAGCAACTCGGAGTGGGCTCAAGGCAGAACATAACACCGTGCGACGAGGCGATATCGCCAAGTTCCGCAAAAAAGGGCACCGCCATTTCCCACGCGGCGGCATTCGATAAAGCACCTCGATCGCGATTTCTTGGTGAACCGAAAACAAGGCGCGTTGCGCCGAGAAGGCTTCCAATCCGCGCCACAGACGACAGACGTTTCAGCATAGCGCCGCGCGACGCGGCGTCGCCGAATAAATTCAATCCGACACTATTGAACAAAAGCGATTGCATACCGGTTATCTCGATGCCAGCCGCAATCCATTTGTCTCGTACAACACGTACGTCACAATCCTTTACATTATCCGGGTCAGGAAAATATTTTCCTGGGGCTATATCAATAGCATCGACTGCAAACCTGTGAAGCAGCGTTTGCACGGCGGCGTCTTCATCGACATTCCAGGCAATATTTGAGATAGCGATTCTCACGCACTTCCCTCGCTTTTCAACGTTAGCTGCTCGGATTGGGCATATGCGCGAACAGCCTGCAAGGTGGCGCGGGTATCATACTGATACATACCCGTTGCACCAAAGACGTGCGCGTGACGCGTTCGGAAGTCGTATTGCACGGCGGTCGAACTGATTTCGTTTTGGAAGTCTCGCCCGAATCCTTGTGCCGCCAACTCGCGAACCCTAATTGGCTGCGCGGTCAGGTGCACGAGTTTCAAGCCAGCGTGGAGTGCCGACTGAATGTCGTACCAAAGATTTACCATGGGATAGAACTGAAACATTCCTCGACTATCGATCGACTGCAAATTATTCTCGTTTAGAAGGTCAAAGACCACGTTCTTGCGTAAGCCAGGACCCACCAAGCCAGGCAGACGTACAATGAGATAATCCGAGAAATGCTCTGATACAAACTCTTCAAGCACAAGCCGATGCAGCCCATATGGGTGCAACCCTTCCCTTTCTACGAGGGTATTTTCATCAACGGCTACAGGATCCTTGAAAACGTCTACTGTGCTTATCAACACAAACGATTTGCACGACACCGTACGGAGATGGTCTATCAGATCTTGAATCTTCGCACGATCAGCTTGCGGCTCCCTGTTCGCGATCCATTTCTGCGCAGGCGCCCCTGCGCACACGATCAAATCAAATGTCTTATCGCGGATTTCGTTGATATTATGTGATCTATAAAGCGCATCGAACTCTGTTTGCCGAAGCAGCGTGGACCCGACGTATCCCGAATGACCAATTAATGCCGTATTCATATTAACCTCCTTCATTCGGTACCCAGAAAACGCTCGTCGTCCAGCCTTTCGATAACGTCATAGATGTTGTCTATCTTGCCTCCAAGAATGGAATAGCATCCCGGCAGCGTCTCGTGCTTTTCGAACAAGATAGGCCGTCCATCGTCCGCCTCATTTTTCTGAAGCACGGTTTTTACCTCAAAGAGCGAGTCAACGTAACGAGACTTCGCGACCAATGGCACGTAGCGCGCCGTATCTCTAATCATCCGGTCAACCCTCGTCTCTTTCGCATACTGTGCCAGACGCTCGTACGGATCGATTACCGCAGAGTCACCCCACTGAACATGAGGTGTGTATCTAACATGCGAAAGCGTATGCAGGCCACGTGCGGGAAATGGCATCAGAGAAAAAAAAGGCATCCATGACCGTAATCCCGATCTCATTAAGCGGCGCCGGCATTTCGATGAGGGCCATTTCGGTGATCTCATGCTTCAACCTTGTCAAGGTACCGGGAAATTCTCCTGAAAGGAGGTTTAAACCGCTGTAGCTACAGTTGAAGACGGTCGGCGCGGATACCCAAATGGATTGGCCCGACACATCTCTCAATTTCACAATATTTCCGCGCTCTGCGTCGTGCACGATGGATGTCGCCGTGGTGCCAAAGCGCACTTCAACGCCGTTCATGGTGAGCGCCCGTTGCGCCCATGAGGCGAGCAGAGTCGTATCGAAGGCATATTCTTCTACAAGAAAAACATCTTCGATCAGTTTTGGGGAGAATAACTCCTTCAATATAGGGGGTGCTTGCTCAGTCTTCGCACCGATCTCCTCGCAAAAACGTACAAACTGACGCGCGCTAACCTTGGAATTTCGCCGAGCGACCGCGTAGAGCTTAGTGAAGTCGTGTTTGATGGCACTTGACCAGTCCTTGATGAACCGGGGCAAGTTTATCCGACTACGATATGCAGTCGTGAAACTCCTGGGATAGTGATACCCGTTGTGAACGCGTGCCTGGTTGGTATAAGACGCCCGTGATAGCAGCGCGTCTTCGCGTTCCACAACGATGATTCGTTTCAGACCCCTCTGTTCCGCCAGATAAACAGCTATCGTACAACCGTAGAATCCACCACCGATAACGACTGCATCGTATTCTTTAGAAATATCCATCACCGCACGACCGGGACGTCAGCGCGTTTGATATCCCCTCCAACGACAACTTCAATATTTAGTTTTTCACGGCGCGTCATTCGAGCGCTCGTAAATTCTTGGCCCACGTGATACAAAGGCCCCTCGTTAGATGCCGATGCCATGTTCAGGATGTACTCGCCCAAAACCAGCAGAACCAGGGAGATCAGAAAGAACATACCCGACTGCTGCAAAGAGAGACTTACCCAGCCGGGCGCCACGTCCGATTTGAAGAACCAGACAATTAACACATAGAAGGAGTACAACAAATTTGCTGCCGTACCGAAGAGAGACAACGCCGTCACAAGTCGCATCGGCGCCCGGGTCGTTGAAACAAGCATGCGCATACCGCGGTCAATACTATCTCCCAGGCGCTTCCGCGGTGCGTGACTCGGGGGTGCGCTAAAGGTAAGGTTTGCGCGTGCGAAACCGCCCGTAGCAGGCAAGTGTCTATAGGTTAATGCCGGCTGCCGATGATGCAGAATAAAATTGATCACGCGTTTGGTAAGCACCCGGTACTGAGGCGCCTCCTTTGCTAAATCAACGCCACTGGTCCATCTAAAAAGTCGGTTGAATATGCTGAAGGCAGCACGATAGTGCCAACTTTGCTCGGGCCGTTGCAAGTTCGTCGCAAAGACAACGTCTGCCCCGGACATCGCCTTCTCCAGCATTTCGGGCAAAAAACAGATATCGTCAACAAACGGATCAGCGACCGCTACGAAGTCGCCGAGTGCATTTTCAAGTCCGACCCAAGCGGCAGTGTCATAGTCCACTTCCTTGGTCAAACCGTAAACCTGCAGGTTGGGCAGGCCAGTATCACCCGTAAGGTCTTTCAAGAGCGCAATGCTGTCATCTGAAGACGCATTGTCGACGACGATTAATTCATAGTCCGACACTAGCGGCGCAATGGTTTCCGATGCAGTCGCCAGAAGCCGCTCCAGAGTTGCAGACTCGTTACGAACAACAAAAAGAACCGAGATGAACACGGGGAAGAAGGGTCGCTTGGTCGTCACTTGGCGTGTTACGAAAGTTGGCTGGCTGATATTAGCAAGCTATTCCAATCGCTTCCTATGTTGCCGGAAAACGAATAGATCCTCACGGAACACTTGCGTCAGCCCGAGCGTGATAACAGCGTTCCCTAGGCCGGGGGGACTAGCTCGCCAGCATGGCACTTTCCCGATAATGCTTCTGCGCATCCTCGGGGCGGTCCGTTTCCTCGAACAGGCGGGCCAGCGCCAGGTGGGCGCGTACGCAGATGCGGCGCTGCGCGTCGCGGTCGGCGTAGCGCAGGGCGCGTTCGAAATTCGACTGCGCCTTGCCCCACAGTTGCTCGCCCAGGCACAGCACACCTAGCGTGTAGTACAGGTCGGCATCGTTCGGATGGTCGACCAGCCACTTTTCGGCCTGCTGGATCTGCGGCAGCGCCTTGCCCGGCTCGGCGCAATCGGCGTAACGCTGCACCAGCCGGCTATCCCAATTGACCTTGAGGGCTTCCTCGACGATCCGGCGTGCCTCGTTCTGGCGGTTCAGCGCCGAGAAGTAGCGTGCAGCCTGTTCGGCGATGCGTACCGCGTGCCGCTCGTCGGGCGACAGCGTGCGCCAGAAGTGGTAGAGCGACTCCGCGTCATGGCGGCGTTCCTCCAGCATGGCTTCCACGGCCATCTGCTTGAGCCGCAGCGCCAGCACCGGGTGCAGCGCATTGCGCTTTTCCAGCGATCGGGCCAGGCGTAGGACCTCGGTCCAGTTCTTCAGGTGCTGGTGCGCACGCAGCGCGATCCGTTGCACGTGGATCTGGCGTCCGCCTTTTTCCTGCAGCAGGGCGATGGTTTCCAGCGCCCCCTCGGGGTCGCGGGCATCGACCAGCAGTTCGGCCATCGATACCAGACGGGCCTGCTCGCGTTCCGGATCGGTCACCTGTGACATCCAGGCGTCGCGACGTTCCGACTCCTGCATCCGGTGCGCGGCGCGCGCACCCACCAGCGCGGCAGTCTGCGCCTGCTCGGGCCACGACTGGGCTTCCTTGGCCGCGCGCTCGGCACGGGCAAAGCGGCCGGCGAACAGGTTTTCGATCGATTCACGCAGCGCGGCCTGGGCTTTGCTCATGCGGCTGCGCTCACGGTACGCGGCCGCCCGGCGCGGCATCTCCGACAGATGCCGCATCGTCGACATGATGGTCCAGACCACGAAGAACACCAGCAGCAGCAGTGCCAGCGTCAGGTTCAGCGACATCTCGACGCGGTACGGCGGATAGAACAGCACCACGTTGCTGTGGTTGAACTGCGTGAACAACGCCAGCCCCACTGCGCCGCCAAACAGGACGGCCACCCAGAAAAGCAGTCGCATGCGGCTACTCCTTCTTCAGGGCGCGCAGCGCGCCAAGGCTTTCGGCCATGGTCGGCAGCGACACGCTCACCGCGCTGGCCTGCGACTGCTTGAGCAGCGTCAGCACGCCCTGCACGCGGCGCGAGCGGGTATCGAAATAGCGGCCGATCATGGCCTGTGCGGCGGCCAGGTCATTGCGGAAGACCGGCTCGTTGCGCGACAGCAGCGCCAGCCGCGCGTTGAGCAGTCGCAGCTTCACGTTCTCGCGCAGGAACCAGCCCTGGTCGCCGGACAGCAGCAGCGCGTTGGTGTCGTCCACCTTGCGCACGCGGATCACCTGGCCCAGTTCGGACAGCACGTAATCCCACGTGCGGGACAGGAAATTGCCCGTGGCGGCAGGGGCCGAAGCGGCGCCCCTGGCATCGGTCCGGGCCGGCTTGTCGGTCTCGCCCGGCACGCGGTCGAGCATGCGTTCGCCGGACAGCAGCGGCAGCGCGTCGATCTGGTTGATCGATTCGTCCAGCTTGATGGCCGCGCCCGTCAGGTCGGTATCGGGCACGGCCTTCATGCGGGCGATATCGCGGGCGATGGCGCGGCGCAGCTGGTTGTACTGCGGCTTGTCGGCGCGTGCCAGGCGCGCGTCCGCGCTCTGCAGCGCCGACAGTGCCACCTGGATGTTGCCCGTCAGCTGGAGCTGCTGGCCGGCATTGGTCAGCAGTTGCTGGATTTCGGCGATTTCCCAGTCATCGCGGTTGCGCATCAGGTCCTGGTAGACCTGTTCCAGCGCAGCCTGCTTGTCGCGGGCTTCCACCACCTGGCCATCGAGCGCGCCGACCTTGGCCTGCAACTCCTTGACCGTGTCCTGGGCATTCTTCGACAGCACGCGTGTTTCCTGCACCAGCGCATCGTTGCTCTGCTGCCGCCGCGCGAGTTCCTGGGTCAGGTGTTCCACGCGCATCTGCAGCCAGAAGAAGCCGCCGGCGATGGCCAGGACCAGGACCACGGCGACCACCCACCAGGCCGCCATGCCGCGGCGGGCACTGGCGTGCCCCGCGGGCGCATGCGTAGTAAAAGACGTGCCACCACCGGATGGTGCGGCCTGGCTAGACGAGGGGGACGTAGTCTCTGGCGTCACGCGTTCGACCTTCGTTGTCGTGGGCCCTGTGGACCCTGTTGATTCTGTGGCTGCCGGTGCGGGCGCAGGCGCCGGTGCGACTGGCACTGGCGGCACCACCGGGACGGGCGCCGGCACCACTGGCTCGGGCGCCGCCGGGCCGGCGTGGGCATTGCCCCACTGCGTACATGCGGCCAGCAGGCCGGCATCGCCGGGCGCGGCGGGCATCACGTGCGAAAAACCCAGCGCCTGGGCCTGCGCCGCAATTCTCGCATGCGGCGCAATGCACTGCACCTGCTTCAGACGTTCGTGTTGCTGCGGCGACAGGTGCAGGCGCGCCAGCGCATCGAGGTTGCGGACGGCTTCGGAACTGGTCAGCAGCCAGGCATACGGCGGCGCGTCGGGCTTGAGGCTGTCGCGCACGGCCTGCCACTGCATGCCGGTCGGCTCGGGCAGCGTGCGGCTGTAGGCTTCCACGGCATCCACCGTAGCGCCAGCTTCGCGCAGGCGGTCGCCCAGCCAGTCGCGGCCGCCGTTGCCGCGGATGATCAGCACGCTGCGGCCCGCGAACGCGCCCGGCGTGGTGTCGAGTTCGGCCCAGAGGGCCTCGGAGTCGAAACGGGGCGCGTCGGCGGCATCGGCCTCGCCCTGCGCGCCAGCCGGGGCAATCACGCGATGGGTCGGCGCAGCGATGCCGCGCTCGGCCAGCGCCGCCACACTGGACGGGCCGACCACGGCCACGGGAACGTCCGATGGCCATTGCGCCGGGCCTGCGGTGTTCTGCACCTGTGCCAGTGCATCCAGCGCGAACGACACCGCGTTGGGGCTGACGAACACCACCAGCGCATAGTCGGCCAGGTGCGCCAGCGCGGTGCGCAGCGGGGTGTCGTCGGCGGCCGGGCCGATGGCCAGCAGCGGGAATCCGAGCACATCGAGACCTGCGGCATGCAAGGCCTCGGTCAGTTGCCGGGACTGCCCGGCGGGTCGCGTGACTACGACGGTCGGGCGAGGCATCGGGCGTTCCTCAGGCCGGTCCGGCGGTCGACAGTGCAGCCAGTACGGCGTCGGCGCCCTGGCCCAGCAGGTCGCCCGCCACGGCGGCGCCCAGTTGCTCGGCGGTCTGCACCGAATCCACGGGCGCCGTGGCATGGGCGCGCACGTTGCGGGTGCCGTCGGGCAGCGCGACAAAGGCGTCGAGCTGCAGCGTGGCGCCGTGCCAGCGCGCGTGGGCGGCCAGCGGTACCTGGCACGACCCGCCCAGGCGGCGCGATACGGCACGCTCGGCCGACACCGCGAGCAGCGTCGGCACGTGGTTGAGCGGCGCCAGCCATTGGGCCAGTTCGGGGCGGTCCGAGCGGATCTCGATCCCCAGCGCACCCTGCCCTGCGGCCGGCAGGGAGCTGTCCGGCTCGATCAGCGCGCGGATGCGGTCGCCCAGGCCCAGGCGCTTCAGGCCGGCTGCGGCCAGGATGATCGCGCCATATTCGCCACGGTCGAGCTTGCCCAGGCGCGTATCCAGATTGCCGCGCAGCGGCTTGATGACCAGATGCGGGTAGCGGCTGCGCAGGGCGGCTTCGCGGCGCAGGCTCGACGTGCCCACCACGGTGCCCGCCGGCATGTCGTCAAGCGAGGCGAACTGGGCGGAAACCAGTGCGTCGCGCGGGTCTTCGCGTTCCATGACGGCCGTCAGCGCAAACCCTTCGGGCAGCTCCATCGGCACATCCTTGAGCGAATGCACGGCCAGGTCTGCGCGACCCTCGGCCATGGCCACTTCAAGCTCCTTCACGAACAGGCCCTTGCCACCTACCTTGGACAAGGTCTTGTCGAGAATTTGATCACCCCTTGTCGTCATGCCGAGAATGGACACATCGCACTGGGGATAGTATTGTTGCAACGCAGCACGCACATGTTCAGCCTGCCACATCGCCAGCCGGCTTTCGCGCGACGCGATGACGAGCTTGTGTGGCATGCTGCGTGACGCTGCAGCGGACGAAGACGACGGTTGGGCGGGTGCTTGCATGCGCGCATGTTAGCACGCACCCCCTCGCAAAACCGCCAGTTTGCCAGACCAGAAGTGACTATCCGGCACACGATTGATGCCGGTCGAATCCCCCGCCACGTGTATGGGGTTCGATACATATAAGCCATGCAGTGAGACGAGGAGATAAGTCAATGACGCAGCCTGCTGCGCGCCCCACCGGCCGTACCCGTTCCACCGGCCGCAAGTCAGTTACGCCAGCCTCAGGCCAGCATGACGCGAAAGGCACCCCCAGGAAGTCCCCCACCCGCAACGCCAGGGTATCGGGCAAGCCAACCCTGTCCGTGGTCACACCCGAAGGCAACACTGTCGCCCCGGCCCGCCGCACCGCCGACAAGGACCTGCCCCTGCGCGAGGACATCCGCTTCCTGGGCCGCCTGCTCGGCGAATGCGTGCGCGAGCAGGAAGGCGATGCCGCCTTCGACCTGGTCGAGACCATCCGCCAGACCGCCGTGCGCTTCCGCCGCGAGAACGACCGCGCCGCCGGCGCCGAGCTGGACCGGCTGCTGAAGCGGCTGTCGCGCGACCAGACCAATTCCGTGGTGCGCGCCTTCAGCTATTTCTCGCACCTGGCCAATATCGCCGAGGACCAGCACCACAACCGCCGCCGCCGCGTGCATGCGCTGGCCGGATCGCCGCCGCAGCCGGGCAGCCTGGCCCGTGCGCTGCAGGCCATCGACGCCGCCGGCGTCACCGGCAAGCAGGTGCGCGACTTCCTGGACGGCGCGCTGATCATGCCCGTGCTGACGGCGCACCCGACCGAGGTGCAGCGCAAGTCGATCCTGGACGCCGAGCGCGAGATCGCCCGCCTGCTGGCCGAGCGCGACCTGCCGATGACGGCGCGCGAACGCGACCACAACACGGCGCAGCTGCGCGCCCGCGTCACCACGCTGTGGCAGACCCGCATGCTGCGCAACACGCGGCTGATGGTGGTGGACGAGATCGAAAACGCCCTCTCCTATTACCGCACCACGTTCCTGCAGGGCATTCCGCGCCTGATGGCGGAAATGGAAGAGGACATCGCCGAGGTCTTTCCGCGCCGCGGCAAGGCCGGCGCCGCCCCCGCGCCGCTGGCGCCGTTCCTGCAGATGGGTTCGTGGATCGGCGGCGACCGCGACGGCAATCCGAACGTGACGGCCGAAACGCTGGAGCACGCCGCGCAGCAGCAGTCCACGCTGATCATGCTCTGGTATCTGGACGAAGTGCACGCGCTGGGCGCCGAGCTGCCGCTGTCGACGCTGATGGTCGACGCCAGCCCCGAACTGCTGGCGCTGGCCGAGGCTTCGCCCGACCATTCCGAGCACCGTGCCGACGAGCCCTACCGCCGCGCGCTGATCGGCATCTACGCCCGCCTGGCCGCCACGACGGAACGCCTGACCGGCCATGTGGCCCAGCGCCACCCGGTGGCCGACGTGGCGCCGTACGAGAATGCCGAGGCCTTTGCGGCCGACATCCAGATTGTGCTCGATTCGCTGCGCCAGCACCACGGCCAGGCGCTGGCCCGTGGCCGCATCGACGCGCTGGCGCGCGCCATCGCCATTTTCGGCTTCCACCTGGCGTCGGTGGACATGCGCCAGGTGTCCGACGTGCATGAGGCCGTGGTGGCCGAGCTGTTCAAGGCCGCCGGCATCGAGGCCAACTACGCGGGGCTGACCGAGGAGCGCAAGCAGGCACTGCTGCTGGCCGAACTGCGCCAGCCCCGCCTGCTGATGCTGCCCTGGCACGACTATTCCGAGCAGACCCGCAAGGAACTGGCCATTTTCGCCATGGCGCGCGACCTGCGCGCCCGCTACGGCAAGCGCGTGGCCCGCAACTACATCATTTCGCACACCGAGACGCTGTCCGATCTGGTGGAAGTCATGCTGCTGCAAAAGGAAACCGGCATGCTGCGCGGCACGCTGGGCAGCAAGACCGATCCGGCCCGCATGGAGCTGATGGTTATTCCGCTGTTCGAGACCATCGAGGATTTGCGCAACGCGGCCGGCATCATGCAGTCGCTGCTGGACCTGCCGGGCTTCGATTCGGTGATCCGGCACCATGGCGTCGAGCAGGAAGTGATGCTTGGCTATTCGGACTCCAACAAGGACGGCGGCTTCCTGACGTCGAACTGGGAGCTGTACAAGGCCGAACTGGCGCTGGTGAAGCTGTTCGAAGAGCGCCGCGTGACGCTGCGCCTGTTCCACGGCCGCGGCGGTACCGTGGGCCGGGGCGGCGGCCCGACCTACGAGGCCATCCTGTCGCAGCCGCCGGGCACGGTGAACGGCCAGATCCGCCTGACCGAGCAGGGCGAAATCATCAATAGCAAGTTCGCAAACCCGGAAATCGGCCGGCGCAACCTGGAAACGGTGATCGCCGCCACGCTGGAGGCGTCGCTGCTGCCCACGCAGAACGCACCGGCCGGGCTGGCCACGTTCGAGGGCATCATGCAGCAGTTGTCGGACCACGCATTCCGCGCGTACCGGCACCTGGTCTACGAGACCCCGGGCTTCAAGGACTACTTCTTCGCCACCACGCCGATCACCGAAATCGCCGACCTGAACCTGGGTTCGCGGCCGGCCTCGCGCAAGCTGATGGACAAGAAGCACCGCAGGATCGAGGATCTGCGGGCCATTCCGTGGGGCTTCTCGTGGGGTCAGTGCCGGCTGCTGCTGCCGGGCTGGTACGGCTTCGGCAGCGCGGTCAAGGCCATGCTGGACGCCGCGCCCGACGAAAAGTCGCGCAAGGCCTGCGTGGCCACGCTCAAGCGCATGGTCAAGACCTGGCCGTTCTTCCGCACGCTGCTGTCGAACATGGACATGGTGCTGGCCAAGACCGACCTGGCCGTGGCCTCGCGCTATGCGGCGCTGTGCGACGACCCGGCGCTGCGCAAGACCGTGTTCTCGCGTATCAGTGCCGAGTGGCACCTGACCTGCGACATGCTGTCGCTGATCACGGGCCGCGCGGAGCGCCTGGCCGAGAATCCGCTGCTGGCCCGCTCGATCAAGAACCGCTTTGCCTACCTGGACCCGCTGAACCACCTGCAGGTGGAGCTGCTCAAGCGTTACCGGGCCGGCAAGGACGCCGACGACGTGCGCGTGCGGCGCGGAATCCACTTGACGATCAACGGCGTGGCGGCCGGGTTGCGGAATAGCGGCTAAATCGCCGCTGATGTGTGCCGTAGCCGCCGGTTTTATCGCCTCTCCCGCTCGCGGGAGAGGGGTCAGGGGAGAGGGCGCGGCGGTTCAAATTGCGGCCGTCGCATCCTGAGCGGCTGGCCCTCTCCCCCCAACCCCTCTCCCGCGCAGCGGGAGAGGGGAGCCAACCGCCAGCATTTGTACCCCTCCCAGGCGATATAATCGCCGTTTCCGATTTTCCGCCCTGCCCCTGACATGACCTCCCAACTTGCCAAGAAAGGCGAAGCCTGGTCCGCCCGCTTCTCCGAACCGATGTCCGACCTGGTGAAGCGTTACACCGCGTCGGTCTTCTTCGACAAGCGCCTGGCGCTGTTCGATATCCAGGGCTCGCTGGCACATGCGGCCATGCTGGCAAGGCAGGGCATCATCGCCGACGCCGACCGCGCCGAGATCGAGTGCGGCATGGCGCAGATCCGGGGCGAGATCGAATCCGGTGCGTTCGAGTGGAAGCTCGACCTGGAAGACGTCCACCTCAATATCGAAGCGCGCCTGACCGCGCTGGTCGGCGATGCCGGCAAGCGCCTGCACACGGGCCGTTCGCGGAACGACCAGGTGGCCACCGATATCCGCCTGTGGCTGCGCAGCGAGATCGACAACATCATCGGCCTGCTGGGCGACCTGCGCGGTGCGCTGCTGGACCTGGCCGAAAAGAACGCCGACACCATCCTGCCCGGCTTCACCCACCTGCAGGTGGCGCAGCCAGTGACGTTCGGCCACCACCTGATGGCCTACGTGGAAATGTTCACGCGCGACGCCGAGCGCATGGCCGACTGCCGCCGCCGCGTCAACCGCCTGCCGCTGGGCGCCGCCGCGCTGGCCGGCACGAGCTACCCGATCGACCGCGAATTCGTGGCCCAGCAGCTGGGCTTCGACGGCGTGTGCCGCAATTCCTTGGACGCCGTATCGGATCGTGATTTCGCCATCGAATTCCTGGCCGCCGCGTCGCTGGTGATGACCCATATCTCGCGTTTCAGCGAGGAACTGGTGATCTGGATGAGCCCGCGCGTCGGTTTCATCGACATCGCCGACCGCTTCTGCACAGGCAGCTCGATCATGCCGCAGAAGAAGAACCCCGACGTGCCCGAGCTGGCGCGCGGCAAGACCGGCCGCGTCTACGGCCACCTGAACGGCCTGCTGGTGCTGATGAAGGGCCAGCCGCTGGCGTACAACAAGGACAACCAGGAAGACAAGGAACCGCTGTTCGACACGGTGGACACCGTGGTGGACACGCTGCGCATCTTCGCCGACATGGTGCCGGGCATCAGTGTCAAGCCCGACAACATGCGCGCCGCCGCGCTGCAGGGCTACGCCACCGCCACCGACCTGGCCGACTACCTGGTCAAGCGCGGCCTGCCGTTCCGCGACGCCCACGAGGCCGTGGCCCACGCCGTGCGCGCCTGCGACGACCGCCGCTGCGACCTGGCCGACCTGACGGTCGAGGAACTGCGCCAGGCGTCCGGCCTGGGCGACAAGGCTTCGCTGATCGGCGACGACGTGCACGCCGTGCTGACGCTGGAAGGCTCGGTCGCATCGCGCAACCATATTGGCGGCACCGCGCCGGACCAGGTCCGCGCCGCCATCGCCGCCGCACGCAAGACGCTGTAAGTTTCGCGTAAGTCTTCGTGGCAAAAAAGCCGCTGTGCCGTAGGGCCAGCGGCTTTTTGTTTGGGCATGGGTTCTCTCCCCTCTCCCGCGTGCGGGAGAGGGGCGGGGGAGAGGGCCAGCGGCTCCGCTTGCTGCCCTGTCGCAGTTTGACCCGCTAAAACCCTCTCCCCCGGCCCCTCTCCCACCAGTGGGAGAGGGGAGCAGCCATCGTGTTTGCCAAACCTTCTAGGACAATCCCCTAGCGCCCACATAAATTGTTACAGATACACTAATCGGCGCATAAAACCGGGGGAGACAACCCATGAACTACTTGCTTGGTCTGTCACGGCAGATCGACAGGTTGAATCAGCACACGGGCAGGCTTGCAAACATCATGATCCTGCTGTCGTGCCTGATCAGCGCAGGGAACGCCCTGCTTCGTTACGGCTTCAACCTTAGCGACAACTGGCCGCTGGAGCTGCAGTGGTACATGTTTGCCATTGCCGTGATGTTCGGCGCGTCGTACACGTTCCAGCGCAATGAGCACGTGCGGGTGGACCTGATCTACGGCAACGTGTCGGAACGCGCGCAGCACTGGATCGACATCTTCGGCATCATCGTGTTCCTGCTGCCGTCGACCATCCTGTTCACGTGGTTGTCGTGGGAATCGCTGTTCCTGCCTTCGTGGCGCATTCTCGAGCAGTCGGGCAACTCGGGCGGCCTGCCCCGTTATCCGATCAAGCTCGTGGTGCCCATCGGCTTTGCCCTGCTCACGCTGCAGGGGATTTCCGAACTGATCAAGCGCTTCGCCGCCCTGAAGGGCCTGGTGCGCATCGAATCGAAATACGAAAGGCCGGTGCAATAATGATTCCATTGGAATATATGCCGCCGCTGATGTTCGGCGGCCTGGTGGTATTCATGCTGATCGGGTTCCCGGTCGCATTCTCGCTCTCGGCGGTGGGCCTGGCCTTCGGCTTCCTGGCCATCGAATGGGGCTACTTTCCGTTGCAGTTCCTGCAGGCCGTGCCCAGCCGGGTGTTCGGCAGCGTGCTGGCCAACGAACTGCTGCTGGCGATTCCGTTCTTCACCTTCATGGGCGCGATCCTTGAGAAATGCGGGCTCGCGGAGGACATGCTCGACTCGATGGGCCAGCTGTTCGGCCCGGTGCGGGGCGGTCTGGGCTACTCGGTGATCATCGTCGGCTTCATCCTCGGCGCGATCACCGGCACGGTGGCCGCGCAGGTGATCGCCATGGCGATGATCTCGCTGCCCGTGATGATGCGCTACCGCTACAACATGAAATACGCCACGGGCGTGCTGGCCGCATCGGGCACCATCACGCAGCTGGTGCCGCCATCGCTGGTGCTGGTGGTACTGGCCGACCAGCTCAAGACGCCGCTGGGCAGCGCCGACGTGGGCAGCATGTACCTGGGCGCCTGGGGGCCCTCGGTCGTGCAGATTGCGCTGTTCGCGCTCTATACCTTCGTTTTGACCCGCATCAAGCCCGACTGGCTGCCGCCGGTGCCGCCCGAAGCCCGCACGCTGCGCGGCTGGGCGCTGTGGGGCAAGTGCCTGCGCGGCATCATCCCCTGCGCGGTGCTGATCTTCCTGGTACTGGGCACGATCATGCTGGGCATTGCCACGCCGACCGAATCGGGCGCGATGGGCGCCGTCGGCGCGCTGGTGCTGGCTGTGATCCGGGACAAGGGCTTCAACCGGATCGACCGCAACATCTACCGTATCGGCATCGGCGCCACGCTGGCGGCGGCGGCCGTTGGCGTGTTCGCGTTCGGCTCGCATGTCTTCCGGATTCCGCTGGCCGTGGCTTACCTGGTGGTGCTCTGGCTGCTGGTCCGCGCCGGGCAGCTGACCGACCTGCGCCTGCTGATCGTCGAGGCCTACCAGTCCACCGCCCGGATCACGGCGATGGTGGTGTTCATCCTGATCGGTTCCACCTGCTTCTCGGTGGTGTTCCAGGGCGTGGACGGCGGGGCGTGGGTCGAACACCTGTTCACCTCGCTGCCAGGCGGCTGGATCGGCTTCCTGATCGTGGTCAACCTGTTCATCTTCTTCCTGGCGTTCTTCCTGGACTTCTTCGAGATCGCGTTCATCGTGGTGCCGATGCTGGCCCCGGTGGCGGTCAAGGTCCTGGCGCCGGTGGTGGCCGATTCGATGGGCGGCAACCCCGAGGCCGCCGCCACCGCCGCGCTGGTCTGGTTCGGCGTGATGCTGTGCGTGAACATGCAGACGTCGTTCATGCACCCGCCGTTCGGTTTCGCGCTGTTCTACCTGCGCGGCATCGCGCCGAAGGAAGTCAAAAGCTCGGACATCTACTGGGGCGCGCTGCCCTGGGTGGGCCTGCAACTGGTGATGGTGCTGCTGGTGATGTTCTGGCCGGGCATGGTGACTGGACTGCTGGACAAGGGATCGCTCAAACATAGTAATTCCGCCGAAGTCAGTATTCCGCTTGGGGGGCAGGACAGCGAGAGCAAACCAGGCGGGCCGGCATCGACACCGGGCACGCTGGAGCTGCCGGGCAGTAGTACCGAAAGCGAACCCGCCGCACCGCAATTCCAGTTCGAGAAGGGCAAGTAGTTGGTTTGAAGCGTGGTTGGCGAGCGATCCGCTTGCCCTCTCCCCCGGCCCCTCTCCCGCCGTGCGGGAGAGGGGAGCAGACCGGCAGTCTTTGGAATTCCATCTGTGTTCTCCCCTCTTCCGCGCGCGGGAGAGGGAGCGAACCGGCAGTCTCTGAAAATCCCCCGTTGTTCTCCCTTCTCCCGCACGCGGGAGAAGGGTAGGGGAGAGGGCAAAGCCCTTCCCTACTGACCACGCCCAAACAAAAAAACCCCCGGCCTCGCGGCACGGGGGTTTTCTTATTGAGCGGAATCCGCTTACTGCTTCACGCAGTCCACGAAATACGCCGTCTGGCCGTCGATCTCGTCTTCCACCAGGCCGTGGATGTCGGTCTCGAAGCCCGGGAACAGCTTGTTGAACTCGCGTGCGAACTTCAGGTACTGCACGATGGTGCGGTTGAAGCGTTCGCCCGGGATCAGCAGCGGAATGCCCGGCGGGTACGGTGTCAGCAGGATGGCCGTCACGCGGCCTTCCAGGTCGTCCACGGGCACGCGCTCGATCTCGCGGTGCGCCATCATCGCCCAGGCGTCCGACGGCTTCATTGCCGGTTCCATGTCCGACAGGTACATCTCGGTGGTCACGCGGGCCACGTCGTTGGCCTTGTAGACGCTATGGATGGCGTCGCACAGATCGCGCAGGCCCATCCGCTCGTACTGCGGGTACTTGCCGACGAATTCGGGCAGCACGCGCCACAGCGGCTGGTTCTGGTCGTAGTCGTCCTTGAACTGCTGCAGCTCGGTCACCAGCGAGTTCCAGCGGCCCTTGGTGATGCCGATCGTGAACATGATGAAGAACGAGTACAGACCCGTCTTCTCGATGATGATGCCGTGCTCGGCCAGGTACTTGGTAACGATGGCCGCCGGGATGCCGCGTTCGCTGAACTCGCCGTCCACGTCCAGGCCCGGGGTGATGATGGTGGCCTTGATCGGGTCCAGCAGGTTGAAGCCATCGGCCAGGTCGCCGAAGCCGTGCCACCGCTCGTTGGCCTTGAGCATCCATTCGTCGCGGTCGGGCACGCCTTCCTCGGCCAGCGTGTCCGGGCCCCAGACCTTGAACCACCAGTCGCCGTTGTCCACGACGTCGTAGTCGGCCTCGACCTTGCGCACGGCGCGGCGGAAGTCCAGCGCCTCGGCAATGCTTTCCTCGACCAGCGCAGTGCCGCCCGGCGCTTCCATCATGGCCGCCGCCACGTCGCACGACGCAATGATCGAATACTGCGGGCTCGTCGAGGTGTGCATCAGGTACGCCTCGTTGAAACGATAGCGGTCCAGCTTGCGGGTCTCGGAATCCTGCACCAGGATTTGCGATGCCTGCGACAGGCCGGCCAGCAGCTTGTGCGTGGACTGCGTGGCGAACACCAGCGCGTCCTTGCTGCGCGGCCGGTCACGGCCGATCGCGTGCATGTTGCGGTAGAAATCGTGGAACGCGGCGTGCGGCAGCCAGGCTTCGTCGAAATGCAGCGTGTCGATCTCGGACGTCAGCATTTCCTTAATTTGCTCGGCGTTATACAGCACGCCGTCGTACGTGCCCTGCGTGATCGTCAGGATGCGCGGCTTCTGGTTCTTGGCCTTGCTGGCGAACGGATGGTTCTCGATCTTTTTGCGGATGGTCTCCGGATCGAACTCGCTCTTCGGAATCGGGCCGATGATGCCGTAGTGGTTGCGCGTCGGCATCAGGAACACCGGAATCGCGCCGGTCATCATGATCGCGTGCAGGATGGACTTGTGGCAGTTGCGGTCCACCACCACGATGTCGCCCGGCGCCACGTTGGCGTGCCAGACCATCTTGTTCGACGTCGACGTGCCGTTGGTCACGAAGAACATGTGGTCCGAATTGAAGATGCGCGCGGCATTGCGCTCGGACGCCGCCACCGGGCCGGTGTGGTCCAGCAGCTGGCCCAGCTCTTCCACAGCGTTGCAGACGTCGGCGCGCAGCATGTTCTCGCCGAAGAACTGGTGGAAGACCTGCCCCACCGGGCTCTTCAGGAACGCCACGCCGCCCGAATGGCCCGGGCAGTGCCACGAGTACGAGCTGTCCTGCGCGTAGTCGATCAGCGCCTTGAAGAACGGCGGGGCCAGCGTGTCCAGATACACCTTGGCCTCGCGGATGATATGGCGCGCCACGAATTCGGGGGTGTCCTCGAACATGTGGATGAAGCCGTGCAGTTCGCGCAGGATATCGTTCGGAATGTGACGCGAAGTGCGCGTTTCGCCGTACAGGAAGATCGGCAGGTCCGTGTTGCGGCGGCGCACTTCGTTCACGAACGCGCGCAGCTTCTCGATGGCGGCGGCTTCGGGCTGGTCGTCGGCGCGCACGAACTCGTCGTCGTCGATCGACACGATAAACGTGGACGCCCGGCTGGCCTGCTGGGCGAACGATGTCAGGTCGCCATAGCTGGTCAGACCCATCACTTCCATGCCCTCGCGCTCGATGGCCTCGGCCAGTGCGCGAATGCCCGAGCCGGAAATGTTCTCGGAACGGAAGTCTTCATCGATGATGATGACGGGGAAGCGGAATTTCATCGGGCAATCCTTGATGAGGGTGCTTGTAAAGACTTGAGCCACATGGCCGCCGGGAGGTTCCCGCAACAGCGACATGTGGCTCGTTCGTCAGGTCTGGCGCCCGGGCTGTCGCGCCCGGTGGCGCCGCCGGCGCGATGCACACGCCGGCATTGTGAGACAGGAAAATGACAGGCCGTCAGGTCTTCGGCAGCGTGACACCGTGCTGGCCCTGATACTTGCCGCCGCGGTCCGCATACGAAGTCTCGCAGATCTCGTCCGACTCGAAGAACAGCACTTGGGCGCAGCCCTCGCCGGCATAGATCTTGGCGGGCAGCGGCGTCGTGTTCGAGAACTCCAGCGTCACATAGCCTTCCCATTCGGGCTCGAACGGCGTTACGTTGACGATGATGCCGCAGCGCGCGTACGTGCTCTTGCCCAGGCAGATGGTCAACACGCTGCGCGGAATCCGGAAGTACTCCATCGTGCGGGCCAGCGCGAACGAGTTCGGCGGGATGATGCAGACGTCACCCTTGAAGTCCACGAACGACTTCTCGTCGAAGTTCTTCGGATCGACGATGGTGCTGTTGATGTTCGTGAAGATCTTGAATTCGTCGGCGCACCGGATGTCGTAGCCGTAGCTCGACGTGCCATAGGAAACGATCTTGCGCCCGTCCGATTCCCGTACCTGGCCGGGCTCGAACGGTTCGATCATGCCGTGCTGTTCCGCCATGCGGCGGATCCACTTGTCGGATTTGATGCTCATATAGACGTGGCAGGAGGGTCGGACAGCTGGCCGGCCATTGCCCGGCGCCGCTGGAATGGGGCGCATTGTACAACCATTCGCCGGGCGGACCCCGGGGGAAACCCGACGTATCCCCGGCGACGTCAATTCAGGCCGGACACCCTTCTCCCGTCAGGCCGAAGACGGGCCGACCGGGGCTGCCGGCGCCCGGCCCCAGGGCGGCGAATCAGATTGCCGCAATCACGCCGCACGCGATGCGCCCACCGGCATTGCCCGTGGGCTGGGTGCGATAGTCGTCCGGGTCCTTGTGGACGATCACCGAACGGCCCACCACGCTGTTCGGGCCGGCGCCCACGGTCACGTCGCTCATCACGAACTGCGCGCGCGCATTGCCGGCGGAGTCGGCCGTCAGGTTGTTCATGTCGCCGGCATGGTGTTCAGGCATCGACATCTGGCCATGCGGCTTGGCGCCCGGATTGAAGTGGCCGCCCGCGCTCATGGCGTCCGGCGCCGAGCAATCGCCCTTTTCGTGGATATGGAAGCCGTGCGTGGTGCCCGGTGGCAGGCCGGTCACCGCCACGACCACCATCACACCGCCGCCCGGCTGCTGCTCGAACGTGACGCGCCCACCGGTATTGGTGCCGCTTTTGGACGCCAGCGGCGCGGCGGCCCGGGTGGCGCCCGGAGCCGCCATGGCCGTGCTGGCCGTGGGCGCTGCCGACGGGCTCTTGTCAGTCTGCGCACAGCCGGCCGCCAGCACCGCGGCAGCAGCGACCGTCAACCCGAAAAGTACACGTTTCATGCCGTTCCTCCTCTTCTTGCTTGTGTGCGCGATGCCCGCGCGTGAACGTCGACGCCTTGCCGTGTGGATTGTAGGACAGGCGCCCGGCACGACAATGTCGGACAGCCTCCCATTTTTTGCGGCCCGTCAAAACGCTTCAGGTATTCTGAACCACGATGCTCGGGAACTTGTTGCTCATGTCGCGCGCCTTGTCGGCGACCTTGATCGCCACCTTGCGCGCCACTTCGCGATAGATGCCGGCGATCTGGCCATCGGGGTCGGCCACCACGGTCGGGTGGCCCGAATCGGCCTGCTCGCGGATCGACAGGTTCAGCGGCAGGCTGCCCAGCACGTCCACGCCATAGTCGGCGCTCATTTTCTGGGCGCCGCCGGCACCGAAGATGTGTTCGGTATGGCCGCAGTTCGGGCAGCAGTAGACGGCCATGTTCTCGACGATGCCGAGAATCGGGATGCCGACCTTCTCGAACATCTTGAGCCCCTTGCGGGCGTCCAGCAGGGCGATGTCCTGGGGCGTGGTCACGATCACCGCGCCGGTGACCGGCACCTTCTGCGACAGCGTCAGCTGGATGTCGCCGGTGCCGGGCGGCATGTCGACGATCAGGTAATCGAGGTCCGTCCAGTTGGTCTGGCGCAGCAGCTGCTCCAGCGCGGAGGTCACCATCGGGCCGCGCCAGACCATCGGGTTATCCTGTTCGATCAGGAAACCGATCGAATTGGCCTGCAGCCCATGGCCCTGCAGCGGCATCATGGTCTGGCCGTCGGTCGATTCCGGGCGACCGCTGATGCCCAGCATCATCGGCAGGCTCGGGCCATAGATATCGGCATCGAGCATGCCCACGCGCGCGCCCTCGGCGGCCAGGGCCAGCGCCAGGTTCACGGCCGTGGTGGACTTGCCCACCCCGCCCTTGCCGGATGCCACGGCGATCACATTGCGCACGCCGGGCAACAGCTTCACGCCACGCTGCACCGCGTGGGCGACGATCTTCATCGACACCGCCACGCTGACATTGGCGGCGGCGTCCAGCTTGCGCACGGCGTCGGTCACGAGGCCGCGGATCAGGTCGAACTGGCTCTTGCCCGGGTACCCCAGCTCCACCTCCACGGACACGTTGCCGCCATCAACCCGCACGTTGCGGGCCGACCGCGTGGACACGAGGTCCTTGCCCGTATTGGGATCGATGACCGTACGCAGGACTTCGGTTACCTGTTCAGTGGTGAGGCTCAAGGCAGACTCCGCTCTGGGAATGAAATAGTGGGGGATGCGAGGCGCGTAATGTAGCAAAAGACGTCGCAACAGAACGTCTACCGGCAGCAGTCACGGTAGCAGGTCCGCACGCACCGTGGGACCCCGCCTGATTTAACCCTTGGTTAAGTGTGGATTTACATACATTTACATCTCTCACACTCCTGGGCTTGTGCGGCTGGCGCCATCTGCCTATTGTAGTGCGCCGGCCTTGCGGCGCTCCGGCCTGTGCGTCAGCGCACGGCACGGCCTGAGCGTTTTCATACGCATGTTGAAACTTGTCGCGCCCCGACTGCCCTTCGGCGGCAGGCGTTACCATGCGACATGCCGTTGGCCAAACATTTACGGGTATCACCAGAAGGAGAAAGCATGAACCTCAAGCTCGTTACCGTCTCGATCGTTGCCGCTGCCGCCCTGGCAGGTTGTGCCACCGAACAGCAGACCCATACCGCGGTCGGCACCGGCGTGGGCGCGGCCGTGGGGGCTGGGCTGGGCAACCTGATCGGCGGCAACACCACGGGCACGCTGGTCGGCGCGGCCGTGGGCGGCGCCCTGGGCGGCACCGCCGGTTACAACTGGAACGCGATCCGCGGCAAGCTGAACAAGGATACGGCCGGCACCGGCACGCAGATCACCGAGCAGCCGGACGGCTCGCTGAAGGTCAATATCCCGAGCCAGGTTACGTTCGATACCGACAGCGCGACGATCAAGCCGTCGTTCCGCACGGTGCTCGACCAGGTTTCGCAGACGCTGGGCCAGCACCAGGACGTGTCCGCCAACGTCGTGGGCCATACCGACAGCACCGGCAACCCGAGCTACAACATGCAGCTGTCGCAACGCCGCGCCCAGAGCGTGGCCGCGTACCTGGGTGACCATGGCGTGGCGCGCAATCGCCTGACGGCCGAAGGCCGCGGCCAGACCCAGCCCGTGGCGGACAACGCCACCGAGGCCGGACGGGCACAAAATCGCCGCGTCGAAATTTTCTTGAAACCAATTTCGGGGTGACCAGTCATAGAGTTCAGGTACCGCTTGCCACCGTTGCTGGCTCGCGATGGGTGGCTGACCTCCCGGGCGGTACCTGATTTCTCCTCCTTTTCCGTTGTGGAAAGCTGCGCCGGTACCTAACCGGCGCTTTTTTTTGCCCGTTTCTTTGCGGATCGTGCCCTCCACCATGTCATTTCAGCGAGATTGGGCGCCAATTGTGCCGCGTTCGACGCCATTCCGAGCAATCTGGCCGGGCAGTTGCTAAAATAGCCGGTTCCTTCGTCCGGCCGCCGCCGGGCGCGCATCGACACCCCACTGAACGGCTCTTTTCATGACCGCACGCCGCATTCTCGTTACCTCTGCCCTGCCGTATGCCAACGGCCAGATCCATATCGGCCACCTGGTGGAGTACATCCAGACCGACATCTGGGTGCGTTTCCAGCGCATGATGGGCAACGAGGTCTACTACGTCGGCGCCGACGACACCCACGGCACCCCCGTCATGCTGCGTGCGGAAAAGGAAGGCATCACGCCCAAGCAGCTGATCGACCGCGTCTGGACCGAACACAAGCGCGACTTCGACAGCTTCCTGGTGTCGTTTGACAACTACTACAGCACCGACGCCGAGGAAAATCGCGAACTCTGCGAAAAGATCTACCTGTCGCTGAAGGACCAGGACCTGATCGCCGAGCGCGATGTCGAGCAGTTCTTCGACCCGGTCAAGAACATGTTCCTGCCGGACCGCTTCATCAAGGGCGAGTGCCCGAAGTGCGGCGCCAAGGATCAGTACGGCGATTCGTGTGAGGTATGCGGCACTACGTATGTGCCGACCGACCTGAAGAACCCGTACTCGGTCGTGTCAGGCGCCACGCCGGTGCGCAAGTCGTCCACGCACTTCTTCTTCAAGCTGTCCGACCCGCGCTGCGAGACGTTCCTGCGCGAATGGGTGGCCGACCTGGCCCAGCCCGAGGCCAGCAACAAGATGCAGGAATGGCTGGGCGCCGAAGGCGAGGCCTCGACGCTGTCCGACTGGGACATCTCGCGCGACGCGCCGTACTTCGGCTTCGAGATTCCGGGCGCGCCCGGCAAGTACTTCTACGTGTGGCTGGATGCGCCGATCGGCTACTACGCCAGCTTCAAGAACCTGGCGGCCAAGCGCGGCATCGACTTCGACGCGTGGGTGGGCCCGCACTCGACCGCCGAGCAGTACCACTTCATCGGCAAGGACATCCTGTACTTCCACACGCTGTTCTGGCCCGCGATGCTGAAGTTCTCGGGCTATCGCACCCCGACCAACGTGTTCGCGCACGGCTTCCTGACCGTGGACGGCGCCAAGATGAGCAAGTCCCGCGGCACGTTCATCACCGCGCAGAGCTACATCGACACCGGCATGAATCCGGAATGGCTGCGTTACTACTTCGCCGCCAAGCTCAACGCGAGCATGGAAGACCTGGACCTGAACCTGGACGACTTTGTCGCCCGCGTGAACAGCGACCTGATCGGCAAGTACGTGAACATCGCCAGCCGCGCGGCCGGCTTCCTGGTCAAGCGATTCGACGGCAAGGTGAACGAAGCCGCGCTGGCCAATCCGCTGCTGGAACAGCTGCGCCAGGCCGCGCCGCAGATCGCCGCATATTACGAAGGCCGCGAGTACAGCAAGGCGCTGCGCCTGGTGATGGAGCTGACCGACGCCGTGAACGCGTTCGTCGACACCAACAAGCCGTGGGAACTGGCCAAGGACGAAAGCAAGCGCGATGCCCTGCACGCTGCGTGCTCGGTTTCCCTCGAAGCGTTCCGCCTGCTGACGGTCTACCTGAAGCCCGTGGTGCCGACCATGGCCGCCGGCGTGGAGTCGTTCCTGAACATCGAGCCGCTCGACTGGCGCGGCATCGACCGCCAACTGTCAGCCGACCGTCCGATCCGGGCCTACCAGCACCTGATGACGCGCGTGGACACCAAGCAGATCGACGCGCTGCTGGCTGCCAACAAGGAATCGCTCCAGGCATCGGGCGCAGCCCCGGCCGCCGATACGGCAGCCACCGCATCGATCGAACCGATTGGCGAAACCATCACGATCGACGAATTCGCGAAGATCGACCTGCGCGTGGCGAAGATCGTCGAATGCCAGAAGGTGGAAGGTTCGAACAAGCTGCTGCAGCTGACGCTGGACCTGGGCGAAGGCAAGACGCGCAATGTGTTCTCGGGCATCCAGTCGGCCTACACGCCCGAGCAGCTGGTGGGCAAGCTGACCGTGGTGGTGGCCAACCTGGCGCCGCGCAAGATGAAGTTCGGCATGTCCGAAGGCATGGTGCTGGCCGCCTCGGCCGCCGACGAGAAAGCCAATCCGGGGCTGTATATCCTGGAGCCGCATGGCGGCGCCGTCCCCGGCATGCGGATTCGTTAAGGCCTGTGACCGCTCCCCTCTCCCGCCGGGCGGGAGAGGGGTTGGGGGAGAGGGCGCAGCGGTTCAAATTGCGGCAGGTCGGCAAGCAGAGCCGCGTTGCCCTCTCCCCCGCCCCTCTCCCACTTCGCGGGAGAGGGGAGACAACCAACGCGGCATCAAACTCCCCCCACCGCTCCCCTCTCCCGCCGGGCGGGAGAGGGGTTGGGGGAGAGGGCGCAGCGGTTCAAATTGCGGCAGGTCGGCAAGCAGAGCCGCGTTGCCCTCTCCCCCGCCCCTCTCCCACTTCGCGGGAGAGGGGAGACTGTAGTGGTCCAATTTCCTCAGACAGGTCGATAGGTGGAAAATCACGATCGACGAGGAAAGACGACATGACAAAGCAACGCCGCAAGTTTGACGCCGCCTTCAAGCTGGAGGTAGTCCGGATGGTCCGGGATCAGGGCCTATCGGTCGCTGAGGTTTGCCACACGATGGCGATTGGGGAGACTGCCCTACGGCGCTGGCTGGTCCAGTATGACCTTGAAGTGGCTGGCGGCAAGGGAGTGGGCAAGCCGCTGACGCCTGAGCAGCAGCGCATTCGCCAGCTCGAAGAGGAAAAC
>NZ_RCOG02000001.1 GCF_009663685.2 Cupriavidus sp. U2
AGCGCAAGTTCGTGGCGACGACTGACAGCCGGCATGGCAGGCCGATGGCGCCGAACGTGCTGAGCAGGCAGTTCAGGCCCGCACAGCCCAACCGGGCCTGGGTGTCGGACATCACGTATGTGCGCACGGGGGAAGGCTGGTTGTATCTGGMGGTGGTGTTGGACCTGTATTCGCGCAAGGTAGTGGGCTGGGCCAGCGCAGCGGCCATGCCCGCCGCGCTGGTGGCGTCGGCCTTGAAGATGGCCATCGTGCAGCGCAATCCGGCGCCTGGGCTGATCGTGCATTCGGACCGGGGCAGCCAGTATGCAAGCGAGGAGTACCAGGGATTGCTGGCGCGCCACGGCCTGGTTTGCAGCATGAGCCGGTCGGGCGATTGCTGGGATAACGCCGTAGCCGAACGCTTCTTCCTGAACCTGAAGATGGAGCGCGTCTGGCAAAGGCGGTACGCCGACCGCGCCGAAGCCCGGCGCGACATCACACAGTACATCGTGGGCTTCTACAACCCGGTGCGCTTGCATTCGACACTGGGCTACGCGTCGCCAACAGACTACGAGGACAAGTTCCAACAGACCACCCTAACACCTGTCTGAAAAAACTTGACCACTACAGACAACCAACGCGGCATCAAACTCCCCCCACCGCTCCCCTCTCCCGCCGGGCGGGAGAGGGGTTGGGGGAGAGGGTGCAGCGGTTCAAATTGCGGCAGGTCGGCAAGCATAGCCGCGTTGCCCTCTCCCCCGCCCCTCTCCCACTGCGCGGGAGAGGGGAGACAACCCACGCGGCATCAACCTCCACCCATCTTCGACGGATCGTCGCTGCGCGACGTCGTGGTCACTGTGCCGTCGTTGTTGAAATGCACGTTGAAGAAGGCCCGGTCCGTCGGGCTTTCGAACCAGCGGTAGCCCCACACCTCTTCCTGCTTGAGGCGGAACGCCTCGACCTTGGTCGGCTTGCCGAGCGTCCGGCGGATCTGGTCCTTGTTCATGCCGGGTCGTACTTTTGCGAAATTGTCTGCCGTCAGCACCTGTTCGATGGCGCGCACGGTGCCGTCGGCGTTGGTCGTCACCATCCATGTGGTGGCGCCTTCGGGGCCACGCGGGTATTCCAGGCGGCGGCCGCCGTCCGGTTCTTCCCAGACGATCTCGGGCTTGCCGGCCTGGCGCCGCACATCGTCCTCGGTGGACTTGCCGATCTCGATGCCCTTGAACAGCTGGCTGTCGGGTTTCACGCTGTTCCAGGTGTCGGTGGCCACCGATTTCGCCTTCTTCATGGCTTCGTCGACCTTCTGCTGGTCGCATCCGAACAGGGCAAGCAGGCTGGCAATCAGTCCCATGGCGGCAAGGCGTCGGCGAGACGCGTGGTGGAAAGGTGGCATCGCAAGCCTCGCAAGGATTGGCTTCATCGTTTGATGGCTTCGACGGGATCGCCGGCCGGTGCGCTGGCGCCGTCCGCAGCGGCGCCGGCCGCCGCATTCCGGCGCCGGCCCGAATCGCCGGCAAACAGCGTATCCCAATTGTTGAACCGGCGGTTGAACAGCACCGACAGGCCATTGATCGATCCGCCCTTGGCAATCAGCGACCAGCGCCGCGAAAACGCCCAGGTCAGCTTCACCACGTTCGATGCCGACGTCAGGCTCTGCTCGTAGCCGACCGAAATCTGGTCGGACACCGCCTTGCCGATGCTGACCACCTGCTGGTCGTTCAGCCCGGCCGTGCTGGGGCCGATCGAGAATTCGTCGATGCCGAAATGCGACACCACGCTCTTGCCAGCCTTGCCGCCGATCATGCCCAGCGCCGCGCCGCCGATGGCGCCGCCGCTCAGCTGGCGCTGCTGGCTGGACCCCGCGCTCTCCGCGCCGTAGCCAAACATCAGCCACGACAGCTTGTCCTCGTCGGGCACGTTCGGCTCCGACACCAGCCGCACGCGCGGCAGCCGTACCGTGCCCGTGACTTCCACGCCCGCTTCCACCTCCTGATTGCGGCGCAGGGCGCGGATGAACATGTTCGGGTTGTCCACCGGGCCGTTGAAGTTGATCGTGCCCCGTTCGATATCGAGCTTGCGACCGAAGGCCTCGTATGTGCCTTCCACCACGCGCACCGTGCCCGTGGCCCGCATCGGCGCCAGCGGCTCGCTCTTGATGCCAAGCTGCCCGGCCAGCAGGATGTCGGCGCCGGCCCCCCGGAAGCGGAAGTTGTCGCCCAGGTCGATCGTCACATCGATCAGCGGACTGAAGCGGCTGGCCGGCCTGGACTCGGGCACCACCGGCGTGGCAGCCGTCTTCAGTGCACGCTCGTCCTTGCGGCGCACCACGACCACGTCGTCGCCCAGCACTGGCGCGCTGGCCTTGGGGAGGTCGAACAGGCCGCGATCCACGCGGAACTTGCCACGGATGGCGATCAGCTTGTTCTCGTTGGCGATGCCGGCCTCGCCGGACACGATCAGCGTGCGCTCGGGGCTGGCAAACAGCTGCAGCTTGTCGGCAACGATGCGGCCGGTCAGGTTCGGATCGGTCTCGCCCAGCTTCACCGCGCCAGTGGCCGTCAGCGTGCCGTCGCCGCCCCGGAATCGCACCTGCTTCAGTTCCACGGTGTTCTGGTCCAGCACCACGTGCACTTCGCCGTCGGTCAGCCGGATACCCAGGTCGTACAGCGTGACGCCGATCCCGTTGCCGTCGATGGCTCCGGTCAGCAGCGGTTTGCCCACCGTGCCGGCCAGTTGCAGTGCCGCGGCCAGCTTGCCTTCGAGCGCGTACTGCGGGCCGCTGAGCGCCTCCAGCGATTTCAGGCGCGGGATGTCGGCCGTAATCGTGCCGGCGAGCGTCGATCCCGGACCCACCGTCAACAGGTCCTGTTCGCTGACCAGCCCCGCCGATGCATCGACGGTCACCTTGCCGATCCGTTGCGACGTGCTGCCGCCGCGCAGCGTCACGCGATTGCCGCCGAACTCGGCCCGCAGCGCCGTTTCGCTCAGGCCCAGCGTGGTCCAGCCCCGGCCTGCATTGACCGACGCATCGCCGCTGCGGCGCCGGACTTCGGCAAATCCGGCGGCGGTTTCGGCCAGCGTCAGGTTCCAGCCGCCATCGAGCACCAGGTCCGAGCGCACCGGCTGCGATTCGCCGGTGAACGTCTCCACCAGCCTGATGATGTTGCCCACCTCCACGCCGTTGAACGCACCCTGCGTGCGGATACGGCCGTGATCGAACTCGAAGCCTTCGATACTCATCGTCGCGCGCTCGAACTGCAGCCGCGTCTGGCCCAGCCGGATATGGCGGTCCGCCACCATCAGCTGCGTGGGCGAGACGAGCCGGACCTTGGCCGTGCCGCTTTCCTCCAACGTGCGGATGGTGCCGGTCCAGCCCTTGTCGCCGCGCCAGGCGCCCTGCCCCGACAGCGACAGCTGCAGCGGGCGTTCGTGCATCGTGCCGGCCGCCCTGGCGTCGAATGTGTGATCGGCCTGGGTGCCGCTCAGGTTGGCGTCGAGCGTGCGCACCGTGGCCTGCGGCCCGTGATAGTCGCGCGCGGCCAGTTGCGCCGACAGCGTGCCGTTCAGCCCGCCGCGCAGTTCCACATGGCCGTTGGCGCTGGCCACCTTGTGCGGTCCCACCACCAGTGACTGCGCGCTGTAGTCGCCCACCACCTCGGGCTTCTTCAGCGTGCCCGTGACCACCGCGTCCACCTTCGCACGTCCACCGACGCCGAACTTCAGGCGGTCCAGCTGCGGGGCGTCGATATTGACCTTGAGGCTGTCCCCGCGCGCGCCGAAGCTGCCATTCAGGTTCACCTGGTTGCCAGCCATCAGCAACGATGCCTGGCTGGGCAGCAGGCGCTCACCCTCCAGCCGCACCTTGCCGTTGCCGGTCATCGGCAGCCCTGCGTATTCGCTCTCGCCCAGCGCGAAGTCGAGCGCCACACGTAGCACTTTCTCCAACGAGCCCTTCGTCGAAAACTCGGCGTTGATCCGGCCCGGCGCCACCTTGGCCAGCCGCGCCGGGTCGAAATTGGCGAGCTTGCCCTTGAAGTCGAAGGGTTGCTCGTCCTTGAGCCCGAGCTTGCCGTCGGCGGTCAGCGTGCCGCTGCCCAGGCCCGCCCGCAGCGCCTTGAGCGTGACCGCGTCTTCGTCGATCCGGGCATCGGCGAACAGCTTGATCTCGCCGCCGGACACATCCAGCGCCACGCTCTGGCGGCCGGGCTCCAGCCGCAGGATCACCGGGCCGGACAGGTTCGTGGCCACCATGCCGGTATGCAGCGCGGCGGCATCGAGGTGCCGGACATCGAGATCGAAGCCGCCCCGCCCTTCGCGCAGCGTGCCCTGCCCGACGATCTCGGCGCGGCCCGGCAGCTGAATCCGCAGGTCGCGCAGCGTCTGCGTCAATTCGCTCAGCTCGACGCGCGCCTGCACGGCATGCACGGGCAGGCGTTCCTTGTCGATCGGGCCCGGCTCCAGGTTGCGCACGCTGACGTCGCCGGCCACGGCCAGCAGGTTCCTGGTCGGGGCCGCCGGTGTAGGCACGGGCGCCGATGCCGACGCGGCCGATGCGGCGGCCACGGCGCTGGCGGTCGATTCACCTGGCTTCGGTTTGGCGACTTCGGGCGGGGGCGGCACCGATTCCACCGGGCGCAGTTCCGCATGGACCGTCAGGTTGGCCTGCGGCGCGGTGGGGCTGAACAGGCGCGGGTTGATGCGCTCGCCATCGACAATCAGGTGCGTGAACGGCACCTTGCCGAAAGGCGTCACGTCGGCATTGCCGCGCGCCCGGATACGGTCGCCGCTGGCTTCCAGTTCGGCCCGCAGTTGTTCCAGCGATCCGCTGGCCGTGGCGGACACCGCGTAGGTCTCTTCCTTCCAGCGGCCCTCCAGCAGCGCCTCGGCCGTCAGCGGGAACGGCGTCTTGCCGCCGATCTGCGCGTTGGCCTGCAGCTTGCCGTACGGCGTGACGACCTTGTCCACGACCACGCGATGGCGCTGGCCGTCGCTATGCAGCGCACCGGACAGGTCCGACAGCACCAGCGGGGTCGACGTGGCGGCCGGCCCCTGCAGCAGCGACAGCTCGCCGACGGTCAGCGTGTCCACATCGACAGCCAGCGGCAGTTCCAGCGACTGCGGCATCCTTGCCGGCTCGGTGCTCGGCGGGGAAGCCGGCAGGCGCGCGTCGATCCTGCCCAGCTTCAGCCATGCCACATGCACCCGCGTGGGCGACCATGACACGTCCCACCTCGCGTCGATCCGGTCGATGGTCACGCGCGTGTCGCCTGTGGCGAATACCACGTCGTGCAGTCGCAGCCCGCTGGCCACGGTGCCGCCGTCAAGCTGGCCGGCAAGCATCCCCGCCGACAGCCGCGTGGCGACGTTCCACAGATGGCGCGTGCCGGTCTCGGTGCGCAGCGCCGCCACGGCCGTGGCGACCAGCGCGATCAGCAGCACCAGCAGGATGCCCAGCAGCCAGGCCAGCACCTTCCACACGCGCCGGCGGGGGCGGCGAGGCTTGGCCGGCGTGTCGCGGCCCTCGCGCGGCACGGGTGGCATGTCCGGCATGTTCATCAGAACGCCACCCCCAGCGAGATATGCGGCCGGAACTGCTTCTGCTGGATGCCGTAGCCGACATCGAGCTGCACCGGCCCCACCGGACTGCGCCAGCGCGCGCCCACGCCCACGCCGTGGTAGATCTTGATGCCGTTCAGGTTGTTGGTGGCGGTACCCATGTCCCAGAACACGGCGGCGCCCCATTCGGGCTTGAACCAGTACTGGTATTCCAGGCTGCCCGTGCCCAGGTAGCGCGCCGGCAGCACACTCTGGCCGGACGGCGTGCCGATCGACTGGTAGCTATAGCCGCGGATCGAATCGGTGCCGCCCGCGCGGAAGCGCAGCGTGGCCGGAATCAGCGACGGATCGTTCGACGTCATGTCAGCGCCCAGTTCCAGCCGCGCCACGAACAGGTCGCGGTTGCCCACCGGCACGTACTGGCGGATCCGGCCATACATGCGAAGGAAGGTGGCGTCGCTGAGCACGCCCTTGGCGGCCACGCCGATCTGGGTGTTGATCACGTTGCCCCGGCGCGGGAAGACCGGGTTGTCCACGTCGCGGCGCGTCCACGCGAATGCCGGCACCAGCGCCTTCGAATACTGCGACGGCTCGCCGTACGGCGTCAGCACGTCGTAGTAGAAGTCGAGCGACACCGTGGTGTCGTACTTCTCGCGCGACCGCGAACGCTTCAGACCCGCGCGCCAGCTCTTGGTGTCGGTGCTCTCGACGTCGATCAGACGTTCGTAGCTCGTATAGATGCTGTTGCGGTACGTGTGCGGATCTGGCGGCATCGCCATTTCCACAAACCCGTACTGACGCTTCTGTTCGATCCGGGCCTGCGAGTCGAGCACCCAGGCGCGGTTGAACAGGTTGTAGTACGAATAGCGGCCTTCCACCTGGGCGCCGGTATCGGTGGTGAAACCGACGCCGGAACTGAGCCGGTGCGTCGGATATTCGCGCACCTTCACCTTGACCGGCGCCGTCACGGTCTGCTGCTGCGCGGCGGCCTCGGCCGACGTGGCGGCGGGCGGCTCCTGCAGTTCGACCTGCACGTTCGAGAAATAGGGCTGGTTCTGGACCGCCCGCTGGAATTCCAGCAGCCGTTCCACCCGGTAAGGCTCGCCCTCGTTCAGCGGATTTACGTTGCGGATGATCTGGGCCGGATAGCGGCGCGTGCCTTCGATCTCGAGCGGCCCGAGCACATAGGCCGGGCCGCTCTCATACTTTGCCCGCAGGTCGGCGGCCTGCTCGTCGGGTTCGATGCGCGCCTGCGACGACGCCAGCCTGGCGCCGTAGTAGCTCTTGCTCTGCAGTTGCACCAGGGCGTCTTCCTTGGCCTTGTCCCAGTCTGCCTGCCGGAACGGCTGACCCACCGGCAGGCCCCATTTCTGGCGCATCTGCTCCACCTGCTCCGGCGAAAGCGTGGCGGCGGGGCCACTTACCTCGACATCCGCGCGCCGGATCACCGTGCGTGCGCCGGGGTCCACGCTGATATGAACGACCCGATGGTCGCCCTCGCCTTCCACCGTGGCCTTGGTGACCGGGTCGAACCAGCCTTCGGTGGAAGCAAACTGGCGCACCTGGTCGCCCACGGTTTCCACCATGTACTGGAACTGGTCGTCGGAAATATCGGTGCGCGTGGCGTAGCGCGACAGGTCGAGGTGTTCTTCGAGAATGTCCTTCAGCGCCTTGGGCGCGTCGATCTCGACCTTGTACTGGGCCTTGGCGGCATGGGCGGGCTGCCAGGGGGCCAGCAGCAGCAGCAGGGCGATGGCCAGGGCGACGGCCTGGGTGGCGACACGGCTGGCAACATCGGCCGCGACTATACGCGAGAGCCATCCGGCACCGCCGGAGGTGCCTGGCGCCTTGGCTGGGGCGGGCTGTGCGGCCAAGCGGCCCAAAGCAATCGTCATCCGTCCTGGTGGCTCCCGAATCAAGTCGCTATTTGACCACACCACCGGCGCCGCAAGGCCATCCCGACGCCAAAATTCGGGTTTCCAGGGTCCGCACCGGCAGCCAGGCTTGCCGATACGGTAAAATCTTGCCCCGTCATCCCCAACCCCGCCCAAAGGGCACAGGTTTCATCATGGCCATGTACGAATCGGATATCACCCAGTTCCTGAAGACGCTCAAGCAGGAGCGCCCGTCGCTGGAAGCGGAGCAGCGCGAAGGCCGCGGCCTGCTGTGGGACAAGGCCCCGATCGACCTCGAGGAACGCGCCCAGGCCAACGCCTCGCGCGTGGCGCAGAAGCCGTACGTCTACTCGTCCGACAACTGATCGGCCATCCGGCCACGCCGACGACCATCCCGATGCATCCGAGCGATCCGCTGGACCCCGGCGCGCAGGAAAAACTGACGCTGCCCGTCGAGTTGCCCAGCGTGGCGCAGCCTGTCGGCGCCAGCGCCAATCCGGCCGACATGGTCGACGGGATGGCATTCGCCCGCCTCTACGGCGAGCCGCTGTTCAAGCTGCCCCAGGATCTGTACATCCCGCCCGATGCGCTGGAAGTGTTCCTGGAAGCCTTCGAAGGCCCGCTTGACCTGCTGCTGTACCTGATCCGCAAGCAGAACTTCAATGTCCTGGACATCCCGATGGCCCAGGTGACGCGTCAGTATCTTTCGTACGTCGACCAGATCCGCCAGACCAATCTGGAACTGGCGGCCGAGTACCTGCTGATGGCGGCGATGCTTATCGAGATCAAGTCGCGCATGCTGCTGCCGGTCAAGAAGGCCGACAGCGACGAGGAAGCCGAGGACCCGCGTGCCGAACTGGTGCGCCGCCTGCTCGAATACGAGCAGATGAAGCTGGCTGCCCAGCGCCTGGACACCGTGCCGCAGCTGGGCCGCGATTTCCTGCGATCGCAGGTCTATATCGAACAGAGCCTGGTGCAGCGTTTCCCCGATGTGGAAACGGTGGACCTGCAGTCCGCCTGGGCCGACGTGCTCAAGCGCGCCAAACTGAACCAGCACCACAAGATCTCGCGCGAGGAGCTGTCCGTGCGCGAGCATATGAGCCAGATCCTGCGCCGCCTGCAGCACGCCCGCTTCATGGAATTCAGCGAGCTGTTCGAGGACGCGATCCGCTCCGGCAAGGGCGTGCCCGTGGTGGTGGTGAACTTCATCGCCATGCTCGAACTGTCGCGCGAGGCGCTGGTCGAGATCACCCAGGCCGAGCCATTCGCACCCATTTATGTGCGATTGGCGTACACGCCAGCCTGATCCTTCCACCCCGCGGAACAATTCCCCGCCGGCGCCGGGCCCGAACCGGCGCGGATGCTCTACAATCCGCCGACAGCCGGCCAATGCAATCCCAGAGAGCCGGCACGCCAGCTGCCACGCAGCGGCACGCTCCAACCACGACGGCACACCACATTCATGAAAGTCATTCCTTCCATCCAGGAATTGCGGGACCAGTTGCGCGGCCAGAACCGCGTGGCGTTCGTTCCCACCATGGGCAACCTGCATGAAGGCCACCTGTCGCTGATGCGCCTGGCACGCCAGCATGGCGACCCCGTGGTGGCGTCGATCTTCGTCAACCGCCTGCAGTTCGGCCCGAACGAGGATTTCGACAAGTACCCCCGCACGCTGCAGGACGACGTGGAGAAGCTGCAGAGCGAAGGGGTGTACGTGCTGTTCGCGCCGACCGAGGCCGACATGTACCCGGTGCCGCAGGAATACCGCGTGGAACCGCCGCACGACCTGGGCGACATCCTTGAAGGCGAGTTCCGCCCCGGGTTCTTCAAGGGCGTCTGCACCGTGGTGATGAAGCTGTTCTGCTGCGTGCAGCCGCGCGTGGCCGTGTTCGGCAAGAAGGATTACCAGCAGCTGATGATCGTGCGGCGCATGGCGCAGCAGTTCGCGCTGCCCGTGGACATCATCCCGGCCGAGACCGTGCGGGACGAAGACGGCCTGGCGCTGTCGTCGCGCAACCGCTATCTCGGCGAAGCCGAGCGCAAGGAAGCGCCGGTCCTGTACAAGACGCTGCACGAGGTGCGCGACGCCGTGCTGGGCAACGACCACGTCGATCTGCTGGCCGTGGAGGCCGACGCGCTGGGCCGGCTGCAGGCACGCGGCTGGAAGCCCGACTATGTGTCGATCCGCAAGCGCAGCAACCTGCAGGCCCCGACGCGCGAGGAATTCGCCGCCGGCGAACCGCTTGTGGTGCTGACCGCGGCCAAGCTGGGGAATACGCGGTTGATCGACAACCTCGAAATCTAAGTCGCGTCCCGATAGTTTTGCGCCCCTCTCCCGCCCAGCGGGAGAGGGGAGAAAACCTCTCCCGCCTCACATCCTCAGGCCCGCTTCAGCCGCGCCTTTTCCCGCTCCAGATGGCGCTTGTGGCCGCTGCGGCGTTTCCACCAGATCAGCACGCCGGTCACGGCGAAGGCCAGCGGCATCAGGCCGAATGCGGTGATGAACGCGCGGCCGTAGGTGCCGAACGCCTCGCCGGTATGCAGCGGGAACAGCCACAGGATCAATGCGTCGCCGGACCGGGCATCGCGCGGATCGCGGGCGCCGAGCGGCCGCCCGGTATAGGCGTCGAGCCAGAGCCGCGTGGCGCCGCTGTCTTCCTGCAGTTCGCCCTCCTGGCGCAGTCGCACCTCGTAGGCATCGCCGGGCTTGCGCGGCAGGCTGATACGGGTGACCTGCGCCCCCGGGAACTGCTGCTGCGCCGCCGTCATGGCCTGGGCCGGGGTGATGGCGTGGGCGCCGGCCGGCGGCGTATCGGACTGGTGCTTCACCTGCGGGCTCACGGTCATGACCGTGCTGATGATCGGCGTCACCCACTTCGGCAGGTTCAGATACCAGCCCGAAAACGCGATGGTGGCCAGCACGGGCGCCGCAAAGATGCCGCCCGCGCGGTGGAAGGTATAGACAAAGCGCGACCACGAACCGCCGTGCGCGATGCGCACCGACTGCTTCAGCGCCCGTAGCTTCATCTTGGGCCACCACAGCACGACGCCCATCAGCACCGTGAAGAACAGCACCATCCCGGTCACGCCGATGATGGTCTTGCCCGTGTCGCCGGACAGCAGGTAGCGATGCAGGTGAAACAGCGTCGGCATGATCTGCTGGCGCGACAGCCCCGGCACGCCGAACAGGCGCTCGCCCTTCACGGCCAGCGTGACGGGGTCGATCATGACCTGCCGCGAGCGGCCCGGCATCGCCTCCGGCCCCTTGATCGGGTAGTAGGCGATGAACACGTCGTGTTCGTCGACCGGCAGCATCAGCAGGTTGGGCTTGCCATACTTCGGATCGGCCATCAGCCTGGCCGTGACCGATTCCACTGTGGCGGCACCCACCGGAATGCGCGTGGCCGACACCCCTTGCAGCAAGTCTGGATTGAGCCACTTGTCGATGTCGTCCCGCCAGGAAATCAGCGTGCCGGTCAGGCCCATCATGACGAACAGCAGGCCGAAGACCAGCCCGATATAGCGATGCAGCTTGACAAAGACAGTACGCAGACGACCGGAGACCATGGGACTCTTTCTTTTGAAATGCAGCGCTTGACGCACATTTGGTAAGCTTTCGCAACGTATCTGTGCGCCACCGCCCAAATGCAAATGCGAAGAATTCGCGATTCTAGCAGCGTGCCGTTAAGATCGTGGGCGCGCCACCCCTTGCGCCATCCGGTCCGCCCCCGCCCTGCCCTGCCATGCCCCTGATCGAACTGGTTCCCGCCACTCCGGCCGACGCCGATCTGCTAGCCGCCATGCACGCCGAAAGCTGGCGCGATGCCTATGGCGGGCTGATTCCCGCCGATTACCTGGAAACCTATGCGCCGGCCGAACGGCTGGCCACCTGGCGCGCCCGGATGCTCGAAGGCGCCGAGGCCCCGCTGGAAGCCACCATCCTGCGTGTGAACGGGCAGCCAGCCGGATTCTCGTGCCTGATGCCGCTGGCCGAACCCGGCTATGGGATCTATCTGGACAATCTCCATGTGATGAAAGCGTTTCACGGTCGTGGCTATGGCAGAACGCTGATGGCCCACTGTGCCGCGCGGGTGGCCAGCCAGTGGCCCGGCAAGCCGTTGTTTCTTTATGTACTCGACGGCAACACACAGGCGCGCGCGTTCTACCGGCGCCTGGGCGGCGTGGAATCGGAGGCCTTCGATGACCCGTTCCCGGGCACGGACCTCATGGTGCCCATCCGCCGCGTCAGCTGGGACGACGTGGACGCGCTGGTCAGTCGGCTGGCGCCGGGGCCGTAGCCGCCAGCGGCCCGAACATCGCGCGCAGGTCGAGGTGCGCGGCCATGCTGTCGGCCAGCCTGTCGATCGACGCCTCGCGCAGTGCATCGAGCGCAATGCCCTCGGCCCGCGCCAGACCGGCCCAGCGCAGCAGCGCGCCGCAGGCGTCCGGATGGTCGAACAGGCCGTGGACATAGGTGGCCATCACCTGGTTGTCATCCGATACGGCGCCATCGGGCCTGGGATTGCCGCCCGCATAAGCCGCATCACTCGCATCATCCGAACCGTCCGCCGCGTCCAGCCACAGCGCCGGGCGCGCCAGTGCCGGGCCGTAGGTGATACCCAGATGGATCTCGTACCCTTCCACCGCTGCCCCGCCAGTTGACGCATCGAGCCGGCCGGCGACGCGCCGCAACTGTTTCTCGGGCGCCAGCGTGGTGTCGAAGTCGAGCAGGCCCAGCCCATCGCTGGTGCCGGCCGGGCCTTCGCGGCCGTCGGGGTCGTGGATCCGCCGCCCCAGCATCTGCATGCCGCCGCAGATGCCCATCAGCTTGCCTCCGTAGCGCAGGTGCCGCAGCAGCGCCGGCTGCCAGCCATTGGCGCGCAGGAAGGCCAGGTCGGCGCGCACGCTCTTGCTGCCCGGCAGGATCACCAGGTCCGCCGGCGGAATCGGCATGCCAGGGCCGATGAACTGCAGGTCGACGTTCGGGTGCGCCCGCAGCGCGTCGAAATCGGTATGGTTCGAGATGCGCGGCAGCACCGGCACGATCACGCGCAGCACATCGCCATCACGGCTGGCCACCTGCGCGCTGGCGATGGCGTCCTCTGCATCGAGATGCAGGCCGTGCAGGTACGGCAGCACACCGAACACGGGTTTGCCGGTGCGGGCTACAAGCCAGTCCAGGCCCGGCTGCAGCAGCGCGATATCGCCGCGAAAGCGGTTGATGATGAAGCCCTTCACGCGCGCCCGCTCGGATTCGGACAGGCAATCGAGCGTGCCCACCAAATGGGCGAACACGCCGCCGCGGTCGATATCGGCCACCAGCACCACCGGGCAGTCGACGCGTTCGGCAAAGCCCATGTTGGCGATGTCGCGGTCACGCAGATTCACTTCGGCGGGGCTGCCCGCGCCTTCCACCAGCACCACGCCGTACGCCTGGCTCAGGCGCGCGTGGCTTTCCAGCACGGCGGCCATCGCCTGCGGCTTGTAGGCGTGATAGGCCTTGGCGTCGAGATCCATGCGCGCGCGACCGTGGATGATGACTTGGGCGCCGATGTCGCTGCTCGGCTTGAGCAGCACCGGATTCATGTCGGTATGGGGCTGCAGGCCGGCCGCCTGCGCCTGCAGCGCCTGGGCGCGCCCGATTTCGCCACCATCGACGGTGACCGCGCTGTTCAGCGCCATGTTCTGTGGCTTGAACGGGGCCACGGCCACCCCGGCGCGCGCCAGGACGCGGCACAGGCCGGCCACGACGGTACTTTTGCCCGCATCGGACGTGGTGCCCTGAACCATCAGGGTGCCGCGCAAGCCACGCGGCGCAAACGGACAGGGATTGGCAGACGGATCGTTTCGCATCGCGCGATTATGGCAGCAGCGGCCGGCCATCCGCACAGCGCCTTCGGCCGGAAAACTCTGCAGATTCCTGCATGCGGCCGGGGGATGCGACGGCTACAATACGCCGGATGAAGACCCAAGCCCCGCCCCAGGCGCTCAATCTCTCGGCCATTTCCGAACCGGCTTCAGCAGGTGCGGTCACGGACGCCAATCCGGTGACCGAGGCGGAACCGCAGCCGCAGGCCGGCACCGCCGCGCCGCGCGAACTGACGCTGGTGCTGGGCGGCGCGCGCTCGGGCAAGAGCCATTTCGCCGAACAGCTCGCCGCCGATCATGCGGCCCTGACGCGCGGCCCGGTCACCTACATCGCCACGGCCCGGCACGACGCCGAAGCGGCCGATCAGGAAATGGAAGTCCGCATCGCGCTGCATCGCGCGCGCCGGCCGGCCGACTGGACGCTGGTGGAAGAGCCGGTGCATCTGGCCGACGCGCTCTACGCGCATGCGCGCCACGACGGCTGCATCCTCGTCGATTGCGTGACGCTGTGGCTCAACAACCTTGTCTTCGGCGAGAACCGCGAGTATCCCGAACACGGCGTCATCACGCCGCCGCCAGCCTTTACCGAGGAGATCGACGCGCTGATGACGGCGCTGCCGATGCTGCCCGGCCATGTGATCCTGGTGTCGAATGAAATCGGCTTTGGCGTGGTGCCGATGGGCGCCATCACGCGTTTCTACGTGGACGAGCTGGGCCGGCTGAACCAGAAGCTGGCCGCCGCCGCCGATCGCGTGCGGCTGCTGGTCGCCGGCATCCCGGTATCGATCAAGGACCCCGCTCCGTCCCAGGCTCGCGGCGCCCACACACGATGATCATGCTGTCCTGGCCTGCCTGCGTGGCGGCCGCACTTGCCGGCGTGCTGCTGGACCGCTGGCTTGGCGAGCCGCGCCGCTGGCATCCGCTGGTCGGGTTTGGCCGTCTCGCGTCGGCCGTCGCCAACCGTCTCAATCGCCCCGAACGCAGCGCCGCGCGTCAGCGCCTGGCCGGACTGCTCGCGTGGGCGCTGGTGGTGCTTGGGCCGGCTGCGCTGGCCGCATGGCTGGTCTCGCTGGCGGCCCAGGTCCATCCGATGCTGGCCTGGGCGCTGCACGCCGTCGCGCTCTACTTCGCGCTGGGCGCCTGCAGCCTGACGCAGCACATCGCCCCGATTGCCGATGCACTGAGCCGCAACGACCTGCCCGCCGCGCGCACGCTGACGGCGCGCATCGTGTCGCGCGACACGGCCGATGCCGACGCCGAAGCGCTGGCGCGGGCCGCCTGCGAATCGGCCCTGGAAAACGGCAACGATGCCATCTTCGGTGCGCTGTTCTGGTTCCTCGTCGGCGGCGCGCCAGCCGTGATCGTCTTCCGGCTGGCCAATACGCTCGATGCCATGTGGGGCTATCGCACGCCGCGCTGGGAAATGTTCGGCTGGGCTGCTGCCCGCATCGACGATGGGTTGAACCTGGTGCCGGCGCGGCTGACCGCGCTGTCGTACGCGCTGCTGGGCGCCACCGCGCAGGCGATACGCTGCTGGCGCACGCAGGCCCCGGCCTGGTCGAGCCCGAACGCCGGCCCCGTGATGGCGGCCGGTGCCGGCGCGGTGGGCGTGGCGCTGGGCGGTGGCGCGCGCTACCACGGCGAGTGGGAAGAACGCCCGCCGCTGGGCATCGGCGCCGCCCCGGGCGCCGCGCACGTCCACGCCTGTCTGCGGCTCGTGCAGCGCACGCTGTGGCTGTGGCTCGGTGTGGCGATGCTGAGCGTGCCGCTGGTGGCAGTGCTGGTTGCGAAATGGGGATCGGCGTGAGCGGCGCCCCGGCCCCGATCCGTCATGGCGGCAACCTGCTGGCCGCCGTGCGCCGCTACGGCCGTGCGGCGGAAAACTGGCTCGATCTGTCCACCGGCATCAATCCGGCCGGCTATCCGGTGCCAGCGCTGCCTGCCGACGCCTGGCAGCGGCTGCCGCAGGACGACGACGGCCTGGCGGAGATCGCCGCGCAGGCCTATGGCGCGCCGCACGCGCTGCCCGTGGCGGGTTCGCAGGCGGCCATCCGCACGCTGCCCACCTTGCTGCGACCGGGGCGCGTGGGCATCGCCGCGCTGGGCTACAGCGAATATGCGCCCGCATTCGCGCTGGCCGGCCATACGGTGGTGCCGCTCGACGAGCAGGACTTCGCCCGCGACGACCTGCCAGCCTGGCTCGATCATCTGGTCGTCGTCAATCCGAACAATCCGACCGCACGGCTGCTCTCGCCCGACCGGCTGCTGCGCTGGCATGCGCAGCTGGACACGCTGATCGTCGACGAGGCGTTCCTCGACAGCACCACCGCGCCATCGCTGGCCGCGCACACCGGCCAGCCCGGACTGGTCGTGCTGCGCTCGATCGGCAAGTTCTACGGGCTGGCGGGCATGCGCTGCGGCTTCGTGCTGGCCGAATCCGGCCTGCTCGATGCCCTGTCGCGCCGGCTTGGACACTGGACCGTCTCCGGGCCGGCCCGCGCCGTGGCTCGGCTGGCGCTGACCGATACCGCGTGGCAGGCCGCCACCCGCACGGCGCTGCATCGACAGGGCCAGCGCCTGGCGATGCTGCTGCGTGACCACGGGCTGACGCCGGTATCGCAGCCGCTGTTCAGCTGGGTGCCCGATGCCCGCGCACCTGCCCTGCATGAGGCGCTCGCCCGGCAAGGTGTCTGGACGCGCCTGTTCGATGCCGCTGGCGGCTGCCCGGTCAGCCTGCGTCTGGGCCTGCCGCCCGATGCCGAGGATGCCTGGCAGCGCCTCGATACGGCACTGGGCGCGGCACGATCCGACCTGCAAGCCGGCGCCACAGACCACCCCATCCTCACCGGACCACGATGAAGGCCCCCTCGTTCCTGCTCGCCACGGCGCTGCTCGCCAGCCCCTGTGCCCATGCCGCCGTCACCGTCACCGACGACGCCGGCCAGACCGTCACGCTGGCCCAGCCCGCGCGGCGCATCGTCTCGCTGGCCCCGCACGTGACCGAGCTGATCTACGCGGCCGGCGGTGGCGATCGCATCGTCGGCACGGTCAGCTACAGCGATTACCCGCCGCAGGCGCGCGACATCCCGCGCGTGGGCGACAACAAGGCGCTGGACCTGGAACGCATCGCCGCGCTTAAGCCCGACTTGATCGTGGTCTGGCGCCATGGCAACGCCCAGAAGCAGACCGACCGCCTGCGCGCGCTGGGCATGCCGCTGTTCTTCAGCGAGCCGCGCCGCCTGGAATCGATACCGGAAAATCTTGAAAAGCTTGGCACGCTGATGGGAACGGAGGCCGTGGCCAACCGGGCCGCCACCGACTTCCGCCAGCAGGTCACGACGCTGCGCAAGACCTATGCCGATCGCCCGCCGGTGACGGTGTTCTATCAGGTATGGCAGCAGCCGCTGATGACGCTGAATGGCCAGCATCTGGTCAGCGACCTGCTGACGCTGTGTGGCGGCCGCAACCTGTTCGCCCGGGAGGCGCCGCTGGTGCCCACGGTGTCGGTGGAGGCCGTGGTGGCCGGCAATCCCGAGGTCATGCTGACGGCCGGCATGGGCGCCACGCGCCCGGACAAGCCGCTGGCGGATTTTTCGATGTGGGAGAAATGGAGGCAGGTCACCGCCGTGGCGCGCAACAACCTGTTCATCATCGACGGCGATCTGGTCAACCGCGCAGGCCCGCGCGTGGTGCAGGGCGCGGCCGAAATCTGCAAGGATCTCGAACTCGCGCGCTCGCGGCGCGGCAACTAGCCGGCCACGCGATTCCACCACTCCAGCCTCGGCGCGCCATCGCCCAGGCTGAACTTGCAGGTGGCGCCGAACCCGAGCGGCCAGTTCAGCGTCTGCGCCAGTGCCATCCCCAGCCAATGGGCGGCCAGCATGCGCATCGGCCCGGCGTGGGTCACCGCCCACAACCGCGTATCCGATTCGACATCGAGCGCATCGGCCCACTCGGCCACGCGCGCCGACACCTGCGCCGGGCTTTCGCCGCCGTGCGGGCGGGCGCCCATCAGATCGGCCGCCCACAGATCCAGCGCGTCGCGCGGAATCTCGGCCCAGGGCTGCCCTTCCCACGTGCCGAAATCCATCTCGCGCAGGCGCGGCTCCACATCGGCAACGCGCAGTTCCGGCAGGCAGGCCACCAGTTGTGCGGCCGTGTCGCGCGCGCGCAGCGCGGGGCTGGTCACGATGCGATGCGGCGATGCCAGACCGGCCACGATCCGCATCGGGGCGGGCGTGACAGGCATCGTCAGCGTCAGGTCGAGACTGCCGTAGCAGATGCCCGCCGCCACCTCGGGCTGCGCGTGGCGAATTAGTAGAACTTCCATGCCGCGGCGACCAGGTAGATCGACAGCTCGGCAAGCTGCTGGGACATGCCCAGGCAATCGCCGGTATAGCCGCCGATGCGCCGCACGAAATAGGCCCCGAGCGCGGCGCGCAGGCCGGCCAGCCCCAGCACGGTCACCATGGTGAACCACGGCGAGACCCACAGCAGCGGCAGCACGCCACAGGCCAGCGCAAAGAGCAGGCTTCGCGTTTCCAGCCGCTGGGCCACCGGCTTGGCCTTGCCTTCGTGGCGCACGTAGTCGTGCGTGGCCAGGAACGTGATGGCCATGGCGCGGCTGGCGCCGTGGCCTGCCACCAGCACCGCCAGCAGCATCGCGCCGCCGTGGGTTTCGCCGACGGACACCAGCAGTTGCCATTTCAGCAGCAGCGCCACCACGATGGCGATGGCACCGAAGGCGCCCACGCGGGAGTCATGCATGATCCGCAGCACGTCCTCGGGCCGGTAGCCGCCGCCGAAGGCATCCACGCAGTCGGCCAGCCCATCCTCGTGGAACGCGCCCGTCAGCAGCAGCGTGGCAGCCATGCCCAGCACGATGGCCACCGACGGCGACCAGAGCTGCCATGCAAGGCCCGTCACCAATGCCCCCGCCACGCCCACCAGCAGGCCCACCGCCGGAAAATAGCGTGCGGCGGCGTTCAGGTAGTGCGGCGCGAACCCCACCCACACCGCCAGCCGCTGCGGCATGGGCACGCGCGTGAAGTAGCCCACGGCGGTCAGGAAGAAGCGGAGTTCGTCGGCCATGGCGTCTGCGGTCTAGGCCGAAGCGTTGCTGATGCCGGCGCCGCTGAACGTGGCCATCTCGCGCAGGAAGGCAACGGCCGACGCCACCAGCGGCCAGGCCAGCGCGGCGCCGGTGCCTTCGCCCAGACGCAGGTCCAGTGCCAGCAGCGGCTCGGCCTTGAACTCGGCCAGCAGCGCGCGGTGGCCCTGCTCGTGGGAACAGTGCGAGAACACGCAGTACTGCAGCACGTTTGGGTCGATGCGCGCGGCCACCAGCAGCGCCGCCGAGGCGATGAAGCCATCCACCAGGATCACCATGCGGCTGGCGGCCGCCGCCAGGTAGGCGCCGGTCATCGCCGCGATCTCGAAGCCGCCGAACGTGGCCAGCACGTCCAGCGGATCGGTGGCGTCCGGATGCCGCGCCAGCGCCTGCGCCAGAATCTCGCGCTTGCGCGCCACGCCGGCGTCGTCCAGCCCCGTGCCGCGCCCGGTGCAGGCTTCCAGCGGCAGGCCGGTCAGCCGGCTCATCAGGCAGGCCGCCGCCGAGGTATTGGCAATGCCCATCTCGCCAAACCCGATCACATTGGTGCCCTGCTGCGCGTGGCGCAGCACCCGCGCGATGCCGGTGTTGATGGCCGCACCGGCCTCGGCCGGGGTCATGGCCGGCTGCTCGACGAAATTGCGCGTGCCATTGGCCACGCGGCTGTTGACCAGCCCCGGCGACGCCGGCAGCGGCGCACGCACGCCCACGTCGACCACTTCGAGCACCATGCCATGCTGGCGCGTGAAGACGTTGATGGCGGCCCCGCCGTTCAGGAAATTCAGCACCATCTGCGCGGTGACTTCGGCCGGGAAGGCGCTGACGCCGGCATCGGCCACGCCATGGTCGCCCGCGAGCACGATGATCGCGGGCCGGTTCAGGTCGGGCACGGTTTCGCCACGGATCATGCCGATCTGCAGCGCCAGCGATTCCAGCCGGCCCAGCGACCCGGGCGGCTTGGTCTTGTCGTCGATGGCCGCCTGCAGCGCGTCGCGCAGCGATTCGTCCAGCGGCGCGATCGGCGGCAGGGTCAGCGCAAAGTCGGAAATATGGGTCATCAGTCTTCTTTCGATCCTCGGGGAACGCCAGCCCGGCGAAGCGGAAGCGGCGCTGGCCGGCGTTCTCCTACATTTCTACGCCACGTTGGGCCTTGATGCCCTGCTGGAACGCGTGTTTGACGGGCGTCATGTCGGTCACCGTGTCGGCCGCTTCCACCAGTGCGGGCGGCGCGCCGCGGCCCGTGATCACCACATGCTGCATCGCGGGACGCGCACGCAGATCGGCGATCACGGTCTCGACATCAAGATAGTGCAACTTCAGCGCAATGTTCAGTTCATCGAACAGCACCAGGCCGATCGACGGGTCGCGCAGCATGCGCCGGGCCACCTCCCACGCGGCCTCGGCCTTGGCCACGTCGCGGGCGCGGTCCTGGGTTTCCCAGGTGTAGCCCTCGCCCATCACATGGAATTCGCATTGGTCCGGAAAGCGCCGCAGGAACATTTCCTCGCCGCTCGGGATGGCACCCTTGATGAACTGGACCACGCCCGTGTGCATGCCATGCCCCATCGCGCGCACCACCATGCCGAAGCCCGAGCTGGACTTGCCCTTGCCGTTGCCGGTGGTGATGACGATCACACCGCGCTCGGTCTGGGCGGCGGCAATCCTGGCATCGACCACCTCCTTCTTGCGGACCATGCGGTTCTTGTGGCGCTCGTCGCGACCGTCGTCGCTCGGGCTCGGGTGTTCGGTATCGCTCATGGTGTCTTTCCGTCGGGGATCAGCGCGGTATGGATGCCGTCGCTGATGCTGATAATGGGGGTGCGCAGTGCGTGCGAGCACCGCGCGGGCGTCAGGACCTCGTGCGCCGGGCCGTGCAGCGCGACGCCGTCTTCTGCCATCAGCAACGCATGGGTGGCGTGCCGGCGCGCGAGCGTCAGGTCGTGCAGGATCACCACGGCGGCGTGGCGGCCGGCACGGGTCAGGCGTCGCAGCAGGTCGAGCACCAGGATCTGGTGGCGCAGGTCCAGGTGCGAGACCGGTTCGTCCAGCATCAGCAGCGGCGCCTGCTGGGCCAGCACCGCGGCCAGCGACACGCGCTGGCGCTCCCCGCCGGACAGGGTCAGCACATCGCGCGCGGCCAGCGCGTCGAGATCGCACTGGGCCATCACATCGCGCACCACGCGGTCGTCGTCGCGCTTGCCCCAGCCCCAGCCGCTCATGTGCGGATGACGGCCGATGCGCACCGCATCTTCCACCACCATCGAGAACGTGTCATGCACGGCCTGCGGCAGATAGGCGCGCTGGCGGGCCAGCGTGGCCGGCGCCACCTGCGCGGCGGCCACGCCGTCGATTTCCACGGCCCCGCCATCGGGCGCGTGCAAGCCGGCCAGCACGCCCATCAGCGTGGATTTGCCCACGCCGTTCGGACCCACGACGCACCAGAGCTGGCCCGCCTGGATGGACAGCGACAGGCCATCGACCAGCACCCGCTGGCCCGCGCGCAGGCGCACGTCGCGCAGCGACAAGACGGGACACGGGGCCAGCGGCTCGGACCATGCGTTCATCGCGGCCTCCGCAGCAGCAGGTAAAGGAAGGTGGGCACGCCCAGCAGCGCGGTGATGACCCCCACCGGCAACTGCGCCGGCGCGATCACCGTGCGGGCGATCAGATCGGCCGCCATCAGCAGCGTGCCGCCCAGCAGCACCGACGCGGGCAGCAGCTGCCGCTGGTCGTTGCCCCACGCCAGGCGCACCATGTGCGGCACCACCAGTCCGACAAAGCCGATGGACCCGGCCGTGGTGATGGCCGCAGCGATGGCCAACGAGGCAATCAGGAAAGTGGCCAGCCTGACGCGACCCACGCGCACGCCCAGCGACTGCGCCACGGTCTCGCCAAGCAGCATCACGTTCAGCGCACGCGCCATCGGCATCGCCAGCCCCAGCGCCACGACCAGCGTGGCCAGCGCCCAGCCGTAGCTGGCCGTGCCGCCCAGGTCGCCGGTCAGCCAGAACAGCATGCCGCGCAGCCGCGATTCCGGCGCGATGGCCAGGATCAGCGTGATCAGCGCGCCCCAGCCGGCCGCCAGGATCACGCCAGTCAGCAGCAGCCGCGCGCCGGCCTCGTGGTGGCCGCCCTGGACTTGCGGATGCAGCAGGTCGCGCCGCGCCAGCGTGGCCACCAGCAGCATCGAACAGAGCGCGCCGCCCGCCGCGCCGGACTGGACAACCCACAGCGGCAGCGATAGCAGCATCGCCAGCAGCGCGCCCGTGGAGGCGCCGCCGGACACGCCCAGCACATAGGGCTCGGCCAGCGGATTGCGCAGCAGCACCTGCATCAGCGCGCCGGACAGCGCCAGCAGGCCGCCGCAGGCAAACGCCGCCGCCGCGCGCGGCAGCCGCAGTTCGCGCACGATGGCGCCGGCCGTGCCGGTATCGGCGCCGGTCAGCGCCTGCCAGACCTGCGCGATGTCCAGCGCGACGCTGCCGGCCGCCAGCGACAGCGCGAACACCGCCGCCCCGGCCAAGGCCAGGACGGTCCAGACGGTCAGCGCGCGGCGCAGTTCGGTCATGACGTGACGTCAGGCCCTACTTCTGGCGCCAGCCGAGCGTGATGAACCCGGCGCGGCCCTGCGTGTTGTAGGGCCAGGCAAGCTGGTAGTTCTTGTCGAACAGGTTTTCCACACGGGCAGCCACGAACCATTGCTTGTCGATGTTGTAGCGGGCATTGAGGTTGACGATACCGTATCCGCCCAGGACGCGCGCGCTGTTGTCGAGCCGCTCCGACGACAGCAGCCATTCGCCGCCAAAGCGCCAGTTGCCGAAGTTGCGGCCCACGTCGAACGACGCATGCCGCCGCGCCCGGCGCAGTAGCTGGGTGTTGCTGCTCTGGTCCACGGGATTCTGGAAGGTCACGGCGGCGCCCAGGTCGGTACCCCAGATCGTGGCGCGCCACGAGGCCTCGATGCCCTGCACCTTGGCCTTGTTGACATTCTGTGCCAGGAACACGCCGCTGCCCACTGCGGTCGACACGATCAGGTCGTCATAGCGGGTTTCGAAAGCGGTCACGCGCAGCAGGCCGGCGCTGGCCGTGTCGACCTGCACGCCTGCCTCGGCGGACTTGGCGCGTTCGGGCTGCAGGTTCGGCTGGCCGAAGCCCGGGTAATACAGCTCGTTGAAGGTCGGCGCGCGGAACGCATTGCTGACGTTGGCGATCAGCTTGACCTGATCGGTCACGTTGAAGCCATAGCCAGCAAAGAAGCTGCCCTGGTTGCCGAAGTCGGAATAGTGGTCGTTGCGGGCGTTCAGCTGCAGCTGGTTCCGGCCAATCCGGCCTTCATAGCCGCCGTACACCGAAAACACGTTGCGCGACGGCGCGTTGTACGCGCTGGACGCCAGCGTCTGCTGCAGCCAGTCGGTGCCGAACAGCAGCTTGTGGTCGGGCGTCAGCGCGTATTCGTTCTGCCAGTTGAACTGGCGGTTACGCGTACTGAACAGGCTGTCGAACAGGCCGTTCTTCGTGCCTTCGCTGCGGTCTTCGCTCTGCGCGATCTTGAAGTGCGTGGTCCACGCCGAGGTCACCTTGCCATTGACGAACGCCGACAGCGTGTAGAGCTCGCTGTTCATGCGGAAATCGTCGGTCGGCTTGCCGCTGGTGCTGTCGTACGACAGGTCGCTCTTCGAGTAGTACGCGGCGAAGCCGGCATCCCAGTCGGACGTGAACTTGTGGCGGATCTGGCCCGACACGCTCTTGTTCTCGTACGGGTTGTCGCCGGGGTTCGGCCCGTTGCCGCGCCGGACTGCCGCGGCATTCGCGGCGGCCCACTGGTTATAGTTGATCGACGAAAAACCGTCGGTCTTGAAGATCGAGCTGGTCAGGTTGAACGACGTATCGCCAATCTGGCCGCCGTAGCCGACGGTGCCCTGGCGCGTGTTGTTGCTGCCGTACTCCACCTGCGCATTGGCCGCGGGGGCCTGGCCGGCGCCATTCTTGGTGAAGATCTGCACCACGCCGCCGATGGCGTCCGATCCGTACAGCGCAGACACGTTGCCGCGTACCACCTCGATATGGTCGATCTGGTCGGGCAGGATGTTCGCCAGCTGGGCCGTACCGCCGCTGACGCCGGCCACGCGCACGCCATCGATGAGGATCAGCACCTGGTTCGAATTGGCGCCGCGCATGAACAGCGACGTATTGGCGCCCATGCCGCCATTGGCGGCGAATTCGACACCGGCCTGGCCGCGCAGCAGCGAGCGCAGGTCGGGCGCCTGCGAATCGACGATGTCCTCCTGGGTCACCACCGTGGTGTGCGGCAGCGCCTCGGTCACACGCTGCGCGGTGCGCGAGGCGGTGACCACAACGGGTGCCAGCGACTGGGGCTGGGCCGCCGCCGGCTGTGCGGCGGGTGCGGGGGATGTGGCTTCGGCGGGTGCGGCAGGCGCGACGGGCGCCGCCTCGGCGGGGGCCTCCTGGGCAAACGCCGGGATATGGGACGCGCAAAGAACGGCAACGGCCGCCATGATGGCGGGCACGGACGGGCCAACCGGCGGCTTCACCGCGACGGTCGACCTGGATGGCGTGGAACGCATGAGCAGGATGGATGAGAACGGCCGGGCCCGTTCCCCCGCGGACCTGATGGCGAATGGGCGTGCCGCATGGGGTGCGGACGCCCGCGTTCTTCAGGCCGGTATCCGGGCTGACGACATCAGGCAGGCCGCCTTCCCGATGGGCTCCCCGCAACTTCCGGCGAGTCCGTATCAGTGGCCTTGGCCCGCCCTGCGAACGACGCTTGGCGTGTTCGCGGTCGCTTACCGTTGCGGGGGCAGCACAGGTTGGCCTGCCCCGCTCGCGTCCAGCCTGGCCGATCGACGTCGCGCCGGGCTGGCGGGCGGTACCCGGCTCCCTGTTTCCCGTTGAACTGCAGCCCCTGCGTAAGGCGGCCGCGAGCACCTGGAACGTGCGCGAGTGTAGGGAGTTTCAAAGTTGGCGTCAATGCGAGGGGTCAAGTTGCCGATATCCGTGATTGACACGCGAAATCGCGCCGTTCGCCGCAGATCGGTGCAACTTCCGTGCGGCAGCAAAGTCTCACCGGTCGCATTGACGGTAGCCCCCGCGTGTGCATCGGCTAGAATCCCCAAACCTGACCCTTACTCCTACCGGACACGACAGGCACTATGCTCAACGAACTCGAACAACTGGCCGCCAAGATCGGGCGCGTGCTGCATCATGCGGACACCCTGGCGGCGGAAAACCAGCGGCTGCGCGCGGAGATCGACCGCCTGCAGGCCGAGGCGAGCACGTTGCGCGCGGACCGCGAAGCCATGGCGGCCGACCGCGAGCTGCTCAACATCAAGATCGAGGAGGCGCAACTGCGCATCCAGTCCATCCTCGACAAGCTGCCCACCGCCAGCGACGCGCGCCAGCTCGACCTGCTCGGCGACGGCCAGTCCCGCGCCGCATCGGAAGGTTCGCAGCAAGCCCCCGGAGAACACGCATGAGCAACAAGCAAGTGGAACTGAACATCGCAGGCCAGCCCTACCGTTTCGCGATCTCGCCGGAGAACGAGGCCGCGCTGCTGGAAGCCGCGGCGCTGGTCGACGACAAGATGAACAAGCTCAAGGGCAGCGTGTCGGCCAAGGGCGTGGAGCGCGTGGCCGTGATGGCGGCCATCAGCATTGCGTCGGACCTGCTGGCCATGCGCCGCAAGCAGGAAGAGGACGGCACGATTCCGGTGGACGCGGTGCGCGCGCGCATTCGCGAACTGAACGACCGCGCCGACGAGGCGCTGCGCCAGTACGCGCACGTGGGCACGCGCTGAGCCGCCAAAAAAACCCTGACGGCAACACTTGAATTGCGCAGCGTCGGCCAGATATGTCGTCCATGTGAAGCCGATGCCGCGCCCGGCCGCATGATGTGCATGGATATGCCGGTTGTTGTGGAAAATGTAACGTCCCGACGTATCCGGCTTGGTATCACTGACGTCGCGGTGTATAGTGGAGCCACTGCGCGGCGAGACTGACCGACGCAGTTGGATGGTCGGGTTATCGGGCCTGGCCGCCGTTTCCATCCCATCCTAGTTTGAAACGGCAAACGTCTGACATCCCAAGCGTGTTGCACGCACAGGAACTCAAGTCAGACGTTTGACAGTTTCCCTGCCTGGTTCGTGAGGGTCATAAACTCCTTGAACCGATATGCATTGCATGGTGCGGGATCATGTCGTGTGGGCGAGCGCGTTACCGCATTCATAGTCCTGGCTTCGGTCCGGACTCCCTGAGTGGGCGATGTACCCGAAATACGACTTCCGCAGCCACTCTGAACCTCACTTGGGTTCAGGATGCCGACCCAGCGGCCGAGGCGGGGACCCCCTTCAAGTGGTGAAGAGGCGGTGGTTTCAACGAACCACCGCCTTTTTCATTTCAACGCCTGACCTGTCACGGATCCATGCCCGACGCGCGCGCCCGCCAGTACTGGCTGATGAAGTCCGAACCGGATGAAGCCAGCATCGACGATCTGGCCCGTGAAGGCACGCTGCCATGGACCGGCGTGCGCAACTACCAGGCGCGCAACTTCATGCGCGACCAGATGCGCATCGGCGACGGCGTGCTGTTCTATCACTCGTCGTGTCCCGAACCCGGCATCGCCGGCCTTGCCGAGGTCTGCTCGCAGCCCTATCCCGATCCCACGCAGTTCGACCCCAAGAGCGACTACTACGACAAGGCATCCCGGCAGGAGGAGCCCCGCTGGTCGCTGGTGGACGTGCGCTTCGTCAAGAAGAGCGCGCTGATCCCGCTGCCGGCATTGCGCGAGCATGACGCGCTGGCCGACATGGTCGTGCTGCGCAAGGGCAACCGGCTGTCGATCACGCCCGTCACGCCGGCCGAATGGCGCTTCATCACCGAAAAGCTGATGAAGTAGCATCTGCGGCTGCAGTCTTCTGGCCGCGCCGCATTTTTTTTTGCCCGCCTTAACCCCGATCCGGCCGCCCGGCCGTTAGAGCTTTCATGCAGGGGCCCGCATGGAACGAAATGCGAGGCTTCGCATCTGATAGCCATCACATTGATCGGAGAACAATATGAAGAAATTGCTGGTCGCCTCGCTGCTGGGCACTGCCGCCGCCGTGGCCTCGGCCCAGACCGTTGCCGTGCCGCAGCCTTCGGGCGTGCTGTCGTTGTCCGCCGAAGCCGTGACCGAGGTGCCGACCGACGTGGTCACGCTGGTCCTGGCCACCGAGCAGGAAGGCCCCGAGCCTTCCGCCATTTCGAACGCGCTGTCGTCGCGCACCCAGGCGGCACTGACGCAAGCCAAGCGCGTGTCGGGCGTGGAAGCGCAATCCGGCGGCTTCACGATTCATCCGAATACCGACCGCAACGGCAAGATCAGCACGTGGCGCGGCCGTTCGGAGATCATCCTCAAGTCCAAGGACTTCGCCGCCGTGTCGAAGCTGGCCGGCGAACTGGCCAACCACATGCAGGTGCAGAACGTCGGATTCTCGCTGTCGCGCGAGGCCCGCCGCGCCGCCGAGCAGAAACTGGCCGACCAGGCCGTGGCGGCATTCCGCGACAAGGCGCAGGCCACGACCAAGCTGTTCGGCTTCAGCAGCTTCACGATCCGCGAAGTCTCGGTCAATGAGTCGGGCGGCGTGATGCCGCCGGTGCCGCGCATGTACGCGGCCAAGGCCATGTCAGCCGATGCCGGCACGCCGATTCCGGTGGAAGGCGGCAAGACCCAGGTGACCGTGTCGGTCAACGGGTCCGTGCAGATGGTGAAGTAAGCGACAACGCAACAAAGAAAAAGCCCCGCTCCCATTTTCATGGGGCGGGGCTTTTTCTCGGATGGCTTCGGATTACAGCGCCGCGAACTGCTGGCGCAGCACGTTCTTCTGTACCTTGCCCATCGTGTTGCGTGGCAGTTCGTCGACCACGTGCACGCGCTTGGGCACCTTGAAGTTGGCGATGCGGCCCTTGAGCGTGCCGATCATGCCCGCCTCGTCGATATCCGCGCCGGGCTTGCGCACCACCACGGCCACCACGGCCTCGCCAAAATCGGCATGGGGCACGCCGATCACGGCCGATTCCACCACGCCGGGCATCTCGTCGATAAAGCTCTCGATTTCCTTCGGGTAGACGTTGTAGCCGCCAGAGATGATCAGATCCTTGCTGCGGCCGACGATGGTCAGGTAGTTGTCCGGCACCTTGCGCTCGCCAGCCTGGCTGACGATGGCGCCCCCGAAGCGGCCCACGTCGCCGGTCTTGAACCAGCCATCGGCGGTGAATTCCTCGGCGGTCTTTTCCGGCATGCGCCAGTAGCCCTTGAATACGTTGGGGCCCTGAACCTGAACATTGCCGATCACGCCCGGCGGGCACAGGTTGCCCTCGCCGTCCATCACGCGCACCGAGACGCCCGGCAGCGGCATGCCCACGGTGCCGCCGATACGTTCACCGAGCGCGGTGTCGTACGGGTTCGAGACCAGCATCACGGTTTCGCTCATGCCGTAGCGTTCCAGGATAGTATGGCCGGTACGCTCGCGGAAGGCGTCGAACGTTTCCAGCAGCAGCGGCGCCGACCCCGACACGAACAGGCGCATGTTCTTGCAGAGATCCTTGTCGAAACGCGACTCCTGCACCATGCGCACGTAGTAGGTCGGCACGCCCATCATCACCGTGCAGCGCGGGATGAATTTCAGGATCTGGCCCATGTCCAGTTTGGGCGCCCAGATCATCTTGGCACCGGCCAGCAGTGCGCCGTGCGACGCCACGAACAGCCCGTGGACGTGGAAGATCGGCAGCATGTGCAGCAGCACGTCGTCGCTGCGCCAGCCCCAGTATTCGTTCAGCGTCAGCGCGTTCGAGGCCAGGTTGCGATGCGTCAGCATCGCGCCCTTGCTGCGGCCGGTGGTGCCCGATGTGTACAGGATGGCCGCCAGATCGTCGTCCGCGCGCGGCACGGTCTCGAACGTATCCGGCTGTGCCGCCGCGCGCTGCAGCAGCGACCCGGTACGGTTGTCGTCCAGTGTGAACACGTGCGCCGTGTTGTGCGCAAACGCCACCTTCGACACCCAGCCGAAGTTGCTGCTGCTGCAAACCACCACCGCCGGCTCGGCATTGCCGACGAAATAATCGATTTCGGCTTCCTGGTACGCGGTGTTCAGCGGCAGGTACACATAGCCGGCCCGCAGCGTGGCCAGGTACAGGAACAGCGCCTCCGGCGACTTTTCCACCTGCACGGCCACGCGCGCGCCGGCTGGCAGCTTCAGCGCGGTCAGCAGGTTGGCAAGCTTGGCCGTGGCGCGGTCCAGGTCGTCCCACGTGTAGTACAGGCCGTCATGCGTTTCGATGCAGCAGGCGCTGCGGTCGGCAGGAAAACGGGATTCGAACAGGGCGAACAGATTGGCGTTCATGGTACTGAGCAAAAGGGAATGGCATGCCCGGGGATGGCAGGCGAATGCGCCGAGGCAGCCGGCCATGATAGCCGGCCGGCCGACATATTACTCCCCGGTGAAATCCGGAGGCCGGTGTGCCAGGAAGGCGGCCACGCCCTCGGCGTGGTCGCGGCTGCCGGCATAGGCGAAGTGGGCGTCCAGTTCCGCGGCGGTCAGCGGCGCCGGCGCCGGCGCCAGGCGGCGGATGGTTGCCTTGTTGATGCGCGCGGCCAGCGGCGCCCCGGCGCAGAGACGCTGCACCGTGGCGGCCACCTCGTCGTGCAGGGCCGCCTCGGGCACGACGCGCGTCAGCAGCCCCTTGGCGGCCGCCTCGGCGGCGTCGAACACGCGGCCTTCGAGCAGGATTTCCAGCGTTACCGCGCGCCCTGCCAGGGCCAGCAGGCCCTGCAGTTCGCCGGGCGCCATCGGAAACCCCAGCCGGTTGATCGGCACGCCGAAGCGGCTGCCCGCCGCAGCGACGCGCAGGTCACAGTTGCACGCGATTTCCAGCCCGCCGCCCACGCAGACGCCTTCGATGGCCGCCAGCGTCGGCAATGGACATTCGGCGATGGCCCGCAACGCCGGCGCGATGATGGCCGTGTGATAGCGGCGCACCGCGGCCGCGTCGCCCCGCACCACGGGGAATTCGGCGATGTCGGCCCCGGCGGCGAAGTTGCCGTCGGCGCCGCGCACGACCACGCAGCGCGGCGGACGGGCCGCCGGGTCGGCCGCGCTGGCCACCTCGGCCGCCAGCGCGTCAAACCCGGTGGCCAGCGCCTGCCACATGCCGGCCGATATCGCGTTGAGCTTGCCCGGATGCGACAGCGTGACGGTGACCACCTGGCCATCGCGGGCGAACGTGACGGTGCCGCCCATCAGTCGATCTTGGCGCCCGAACGCTGCACCACCTCGGCCCATCGCTTGATCTCGGCGCGCTGGAACTGCGCGAACTGTTCCTGCGTGAACTGCGGGATGTCCGAACCGTTCTGCAGCCAGATGGCCTTCATTTCGGGGCTGTTCAGCGCCTTGGTGGTTTCGGCGTAGAGCTTGTCGACGATCTCCTTCGGCGTGCCCTTGGGCGCCCACAGCGCGTACCAGGTGGACACCTCGTAGTTCGGCACGCCCGCCTCGGCTGCCGTCGGCACGTTCGGGAACGCCGCCGAGCGCGTCTTCGACGCCACGGCCAGGGCCTTGATACGGCCGGCGCGAATATGTTGCGCCGATGAGCCGAGGCCGTCGAACATCAGGTCCACCTGGCCGGCGATCAGGTCGGACAGCGCCGGACCGGCTCCCTTGTATGGCACATGCGCCAGATCGGTCTGGGTCTGCAGCTTGAACAGCTCGCCTGCCAGATGGTGCGCCGAGCCGTTACCGGCCGATGCATAGTTGAGCTGGCCCGGATGCGCCTTGGCATAGGCGATCAGATCCTTCAACGTGTTGGCCTGCACCTTCGACGGATTCACCACGATCACCTGCGGCGGCTGCGCGATCACCGTGATCGGCACGAAATCCTTCTCGATGTCGTAGTCGAGCTTCTTGTAGAACGACGGCGCGATGGCGTGGTGCGCACCGCCGATGAAGACCGTGTAGCCGTCCGGCGCGGCCTTGGCCGCCAGGCTGGCGCCCACCGTGCCGCCCGCGCCGCCGCGGTTGTCGATCACGAACTGCTTGCCCAGCTGCTTGGAAAGCTGCGCGGTCAACGGCCGCGCGAACGCGTCGGTGCCGCCGCCGGCCGGGAACGGCACGATCACCGTGACGGGCTTGTTCGGCCAGGGGTCCGCGGCCTGCGCGGCCGGCGCATGGAGGCTGGCCCCGGTGCCGGCCACCAGGCCGGCGATTGCAAAGACGCGTGCGAACGCGGTCAGTTTGCGCTGACGACTCATGTACTGTCTCCTCTCTCTACTCACTGCGTGGAAAGTCAATCGAAGTACTGCCTACTGCCACCCACCCGACAAGAAACCTGCCTGGCGTCCGCGCCCGACCCGAGGGCTACAGCAGCTTGGCCACCGCGCGGCTGACGCGGGGGTTGCCATCGCCAAGGCGAGCCAGATTGTCATCCAGCGCCTCGGGCACGTAAAGATAATTCACCATCACCCCGCATGACTGTGCGCGGCCTTTTCGCGACAGGTCGGCGCCCCAGTTCACGCGCTCGACACATGCCCCGTTACCCAGGTGGAAGCGCGCCACCGGATCGGCCGGCACGCCCTTGCCGCCCTGGCGCACCAGGTAGTGCGCTACCAGCGCCAGCGCCGTATCGCGGATGACAGGGTCCTGCGCGTCCGCCGGCAGCGCGGCAAACCAGGCAGCGCCATCGGCCGGCGTCTCGCCATGCCGTTCGCGCCAGCGCGACACCCGCTTGTCACCCAGGATGCGTGCAACCGACTCGCCGTCCTGCTTGCGCAGCCAGTCGGCAAAGCCCGGAATTGGCGAGAGCGTGGCGAACTGCTTGAGCTTCGGGAATTCGCGCTGCAGTTCCTCGATCACGCGCTTGAGCAGGAAATTGCCGAAGCTGACGCCGCGCAGGCCAGTCTGCGTGTTCGAGATCGAATAGAAGATGGCCCATTTCACTCGGCGCAGATCTTCCAGCGGCGCGGCCTCGTCCAGCAGCGTCTGGACGTTGGCGGCCATCTCGGGCACGAACGCCACTTCCACGAAGATCAGCGGCTCGCGCGGAATGCGCGGATGGAAGAACGCATAGCAGCGGCGGTCCGAATCGAGCCGGTTGCGCAGGTCGTTCCACGACGAGATTTCGTGGACGGCTTCATAGCGGATCAGCTTTTCGAGCAGCGACGCCGGCGAATCCCAGGTGATCGGCTGCAGTTCGAGCAGGCCCACGTCGAACCAGTTCGAGAACAGCGCCTCCAGGTCTTCGTCCAGCGCCCGCAGGCCGGGAATGCGCTTCTGCCAGCGCAACATGTCCGAACGCAACTGGATCAGGAAGTGCAGGCCGCAGGCGCTGTCGCCGCGCTTGCCGTGATGCGCGGCAATGCGCTTGAAGAAGCGGATGCGCGCATTCGACAGGGCCTGCGACAGCCCCGACGCCGCGCCCGCCGATGCGCCTGCCGGCCCGCTGCCGGACGCGCCGCCCGGCGTATCGCGCCCGGCCGCCACGTCGGCCAGCACGCCCAGCATGGCCTGGCGCAGCGGCTCGGCCGCCGCCTGGTATTCGTCCTGCCAGGCCAGTGCGGCGGCATTGGCGGCGCCGTCGGTCAGGCGCGCCTCGAAGCACTGGCGCAGCTGTTCGCGCTGGCGTTTGACGGCGCGCGTGGACAGCGTCTGCTGCGCCGGGTCCGGCGCGTCCGTCGCGGCGGGCCTGGGCGCGTCGTCCTTGCGGTTCCACCAGCGCCCAAAGCGCGAGAACAGCGAGTCGCTGACGGGCTCGCTGGCATCGAGCGGAGCACTGACTTTCAGTGGGTCGGCGGGATCGAGGGCAGTCATGGTCGTGTCCTGCGAGGTCGGTGGAGGATGGGCAAGCCGGGCCGGTCGGGCGTCAGCCCTGCCCGGCCAGGCGCAGCGGCGCGGCCGGCGGGGCGGCGGCTGCAGGGGTGTGCTCGGCCGCGTCGAGCATCCGCAATGCGCCGCGCTGGCGCAACACGTGGGTCTTCATCAATGCCTCGGCCCCTTCGGGGTCGTGGGCCTTCAATGCCGAGAACACCGACAGGTGTTCGGCACACGACTCGTGAATGCGCCCCGGCAGCCGCAGGCTCTTGTGGCGCGACAGGCGCAGCACCGTGCGCAGGTCGCTGACCACGCCCGACAGCCAGCGATTGCCCGCCAGCCGCTGGATCGCTTCATGGATCTGGTAGTTGGTTTCGTAGTAGGCATCGATATCGCCAGCCTGCGCGTAGCGCGCCAGGTCGGCGTGCAGGCCTTCGAGCGCGGCAAGATCGGCCTGCGTGGCATTGCGCGCGGCCTCGTAGGCGCAACGCCCTTCCAGCAGCGCCATCAGCGGGAAGATGTCGTCCAGGTCCTGCTCGGTCAGCGCGTTGACGAAGCAGCCGCGCCGTGGCTCCAGCCGGACCAGCCCTTCGGCGGCCAGCACCTTCAGCGCCTCGCGCAGCGGCGTGCGCGACGTGCCCAGCGACGCCGCCAGCGCCACCTCGTCGATCCAGGCACCGGGCACCAGCGTGCGATCGTCGATCATCGCGCGCAGGCGGTCTGCCACCTCCAGGTACAGCGCCTGCCTGACGATTCGCATCATGCCTCCTCCCTGCGTTCGCGATGAGGGGTGAAACCACACGGGAACATGCCATGCCGATGCGGCGTCGCGAGAGGCGATTACGCCGCAATAATTCATAATTATGGATTGTGGCGGCGACCGCAAGCGGTTTCGATGCTGCGGGGCAGCAAGCGTGGCGGATCGGAAACTTCGGGAAATAGAGAGGTGCGGCGGGCAATCCTCCTGCCTCCCTGCAGAAAGATTGCCCGCGCATGAAAGAACCGCTTTGGTCTTCGACTTGGGCGCCGGGCGCGAGATATGCCGGACGCTTGCGGGTCAGATTCATTTGCCGGCGCTGGCCCCGCGCCTACCCCGTTAAAGCACTCGTCGTGGAGTGCGGATGGTTCCCGTGCCTTTTCCCGTTCGGCTTTTTGTCGTTGCCACGGCGCCGGCGCATGGTCGTGCGCACCCTCCCCTTCGGGCCGTGTCGGGCCGTACATGGCGTGTCCCGAGCGATCTTGTAACAGGCTGCATAGCGAGGACCGTGCCACCAGCCCTAAGTCATTGATTTCATTGGGGAGGACAAAACACGACTTGTGACAGTCGGCCGATGATGTAACAGGATGTTTCTTTGTCGTTACGGCCCAGTTACCCTCGCCCTCGTAGCGAACGCGAGGCGCCCCAAGCATTTGTAGCCACAGCGATACAAGCGGGTGAGAGAATGTGCTGAAACGCGCACGAAAGCCACGTGCCAACTGGTTGCAAACCTGAAACAGGCGCCAGCCACCAAAAAAAAGCGCCCCGTAACAACTGGAGAGGTCGATTCAATGAACTGGGAAGATCAAGACGGGCGGAAGGCCGACGTCGTCGCGCCGGACCGCCATGTGCCGCGCCACCTGAAATTTGCATTTACCGGGTCGGGGTCCGAGTATTTTCGGATCTGGATCGTCAACACGCTGCTGACCATTGTCACGCTGGGCATTTATTCCGCATGGGCCAAGGTGCGCACGCAGCAATATTTCTACCGCAGCACGCAACTGGACGGGGCCACCTTCGACTACCACGGCAATGCCAAGGCGATCCTCAAGGGACGTGGCATCGTCTTCGGCCTGTTTGCGGTGTATCAGCTGGTCCTCGAATTCTCGCCGGCGCTGGGCGCGGTGCTGGCGCTTGCGCTGGCCGTGGTGTTTCCGCTCCTGCTGGTGCGGTCGCTGCGCTTCCGCATGGCCAATTCCAGCTATCGGGGCCTGCGGTTCGCGTTCACGGGCACCGACCGCGACGGCTATACGGTCTTCCTGCTGTGGCCGCTGCTGACCGGCCTGACGCTGTGGCTGCTGGCGCCGATGGCTCACCAGCGCCTCAAACGCTACCAGCACAACAACACGCGCTTCGGGACCGCGCAATTCGCCTTCGACGGCACGGCCGGCGATTTTTACCGCGTCTACCTGGTCACGGCCGGTGTGGTGCTGCTGTGCCTGGTGGCGGGCGGCCTTGCCGGGGGTGCGCTGGCAGCCGCGGCGGGCGGCAAGGCGGGCTTTGTCCTGGTGGTCATGCTGATGGCGCTGGCGATGTATGCGGGTTTCCTGCTGATCGGCCCGTTCTTTCAGGCCAGGCTGCAGAATGCGGTGTGGAATCACACCACCCTGGCGCCCCACCACTTCCGCAGCGACGTCAAGGCCCGCAACCTGTTTCTGATCTCGCTCACGAACCTGATCCTCACGGCGCTGACGCTGGGGCTGTTCTACCCGTTCGCGCGCGTCCGGTCGGTGCGCTATCGCGTCGAATCGATGACGATGGTCGCCGTGGGCGCGCTCGACGCGTTCGTGGTCGGCGAAAAGCAGCACGTGGGCGCGCTGGGCGATGCCGCGGCGGACTGGTACGACATCGACATCGCGCTGTAAGCGAAGGAGCGGGCCACCATGATTGCCGCGCAATACTTCGATGGCCGTACGTCGCGCGCGCACCCGGTCGTGCTGCACGTCCGGGACGGCCACGCCGTGCTGCAGGATGCCGGCGGCGACGAACTGCGCCGCGCGCCGCTGGCGTCGTTGCGCGTCTCCGAACGCATCCGGCGCGGCCCGCGTCTGGTGACGTTCGACGACGGGGCGTACTGCGAGATCACCGACCACGCCGGCTTTGACGCCATGCTGGCCGCCACCGGCCATCGGGAAGGCTGGGTGTCGCGCGCGCAGAACAGCTGGCGCCTGGTCGGGCTGTCGATGCTGGGGCTGGTGCTGTTCGTGGCGGTCTCGTACTTCTACCTGCTGCCGTGGTCCGCGGTTCTGGTTGCACGCACGATACCGGCATCGCTCGAAGCGCAACTGGGCCGCACCACGCTGGACAGCCTGGACCAGGGCATCGTCAAGCCGAGCACGCTGCCGGCCGCCGACCAGCAACGCATCCGCGACAACTTCGCGGCGCTGCGCCGGCCAGCCGATCCCGGCCACGACTACCAGATCCTGTTCCGCCACGGCGGCCGCATCGGCGCCAATGCGCTGGCCTTGCCCGGCGGCACCATCGTCGTGACCGACGAACTGGTGAAGCTGCTGGGCACCGGCCCGGCCATGATGGGCGTGCTGGCGCACGAGGCCGGCCACGTCACGCAACGCCACGGGCTGCAGCAGGTGTTCCAGGCGTCGGCGGTGGGCGCATTGACCGCGTACTTCCTGGGCGACGTGTCGTCGCTGCTGGCCACGGTGCCCACGGCGATGCTGGCCATGCGCTACTCGCGCGATCACGAGCGCGAGGCCGATGCGTTTGCGGTGGAAGTCCTGCGGGAAAACCGGCTGCCGCCGTCGGCGCTGGCCGACGCGCTACAGCAGCTCGAAGACGCCCACGGCCGGCGCGGCAAGCCAGGCAAGCGGGGCGGCAAGGAAGCCGGGGACGATGAGGAGGCGGGGTTCTTTTCGACGCACCCGCTGACCAGGGAACGGATCGACACGATCCGGAATGCGCGGTAGTTTTGTGCGCCCCTCTCCCGCGTGCGGGAGAGGGGAGCAGGATCAGGGAGACAGCCAGCCTAACGCGCCGCCCCGGCCGCCGCGCCGTTGGCCTGGCGGCGATACGCCCACACCACCATCAGCACGCCGACCAGGATCATCGGCAGGCTCAGCCACTGGCCCATCGACAGCTTCAGCGCCAGCAGGCCCAGGAAGCTGTCCGGCTCGCGCGTGAACTCGGCCAGGAAGCGGAACGTGCCATAGCCGATCAGGAACACGCCCGACACGGCGCCCATCGGCCGGGGCTTGCGCGCGAACAGCCACAGGATGATGAACAGCGCCACGCCTTCGCCGGCAAACTGGTACAGCTGCGACGGATGACGCGGAATGTTGTCGCCAGCCTGCGGAAAGATCATGCCCCAGGGCAGGTCGGTGGCACGCCCCCACAGTTCACCGTTGATGAAGTTGCCGATGCGGCCGGCGGCCAGCCCGCACGGGATCAGCGGCGCGATGAAGTCGGTCACTTCCATCCAGTGGCGGCGCCGCACCTTGGCAAACACCCACATCGCCACCAGCACGCCCAGGAATCCGCCGTGGAAGGCCATGCCGCCTTCCCATACCTTGAAGATCTCCAGCGGGTGGGTCAGGTAGTAGCTCGGCTTGTAGAACAGCACATAGCCGAGGCGGCCGCCCAGGATCACGCCCAGCACGCCGTAGAACAGCATGTCGTCGAGATCGCGCGCCACCCAGCCGCGCGCCGCGACATGGGGCTGCCTGATACGCAGCCGGCCGAACCACAGGAACATGATGAAGCCGGCCAGGTACATCAGTCCGTACCAGCGGATGGCCAGCGGCCCCAGGTGGATGGCAACCGGATCGAATTGCGGATGAACGAGCATGGAGTAGCGGGAGAGTAGCGGTAAGTTGGAGCGCGGCGTGCTGCGCGATGTTCTATGTCGTTATGCCATGGTCATGCGTCAGCCCGATGGCGCCGGCCAGCCCGGAGGCGATGTCGATGAACGACCGCAGCACCGGTGCCACCCCGGCCGCGCCCTCGCGCCAGGCCAGGCCGGTCTCGATCTCCGGGCCGGCGTCGAGCAAGGTCAGGTAGGACACGCCCGTGCGCCGCAGGTTGCGCAGCGACGCGGGCACCAGCGCCACGCCCATGCCGGCCGAGACCAGGCTCACGATCGTCTGCATCTGGATGGCCTCCTGGGCAATCACCGGCGTCAGGCCGTCGCGCGCATAGTAGCCCGTAATGATGTCATAAAACGCTGGCGCACTTCGGCGCGGGAAGATGACCAGTGGCTCGCGCGCGGCATCGCGCAGCGCCACCGCCTGCGGCACCGTGGCGCGGCCGGCGGGCCGCCATCCATCGGGCACGGCCAGCACCAGCGGCTCGCGCACCAGCGGCAGGTAGGACAGGCCATGCGGCATCACGGGCAGTTGCGGGCGGATGACCAGCCCGGCGTCGATCGTGCCTTCGGCCAGGGCCTCGAACTGGACATCGCTGGTGGCTTCGCGCAGTTGCAGCTGCACGTCCGGGTGTTGCGCGCGGAAATGCCGCAGCAGCTCAGGCAGGATGCCGTAATCGGCCGTGCTGACAAAGGCCAGCGCCAGCGACCCCACCTCGCCGCGGGCCAGCCGCTGGGCAAGCCCCGGCAGCGCCCCGGCGTCGGCCAGCACGCGCCGCACCTCGGGCAGCCACTGCTGGCCCGCCGGCGTCAGCATCACCGACCGCCGCGTGCGCACGAACAATTGCACGCCGATCTCTTCCTCCAGCGCCTGGATCTGTTGAGACAGCGGCGGCTGCGTCATGGCCAGGCGACGGGCCGCCCGCCCGAAATGCAACTCTTCGGCCACTGTGACGAAGTAACGCAACTGGCGTAGATCCAACGGCGCTGTCCTTTCCGGTTGATATGTTTTTCGACCCAATAACGCTCGAATAATATATTTGACACGCTAAAACGCCAAGCGCATGCTTGCCGGCACCACACCAAGAACACGGCCGGCGCAGCGGCGTATCGAGCGCGGGCCCGGCATCCCCCGGAGAGACTTCATGGCCTTCAACAAACGCTCCCAGCACATCACGCAAGGCGTGGCGCGCTCCCCCAACCGCTCGATGTACTACGCGCTCGGCTACAAGAAGGAAGACTTCGACAAGCCGATGGTGGGCATCGCCAATGGCCATTCGACGATTACCCCGTGCAATGCCGGCCTGCAGCGCCTGGCCGATGCCGCCGTGGAAGCCGTGCGTGCGTCGGGCGCGAATCCGCAGATCTTCGGCACGCCCACCATCTCAGACGGCATGTCGATGGGCACCGAAGGCATGAAGTATTCGCTGATCTCGCGCGAAGTGATCGCTGACTGCATCGAAACCGCGGCGCAGGGCCAGTGGATGGACGGCGTGGTCGTGATCGGCGGCTGCGACAAGAACATGCCGGGCGGCATGATCGCGCTGGCGCGCACCAACGTGCCGGGCATATACGTGTACGGCGGCACCATCAAGCCGGGCAACTGGAAGGGCAAGGACCTGACCATCGTGTCGTCGTTCGAGGCCGTGGGCGAGTTCACGGCCGGCCGCATGAGCCAGGAAGACTTCGAGGGCGTGGAAAAGAACGCCTGCCCGAGCACCGGCTCGTGCGGCGGGATGTACACGGCCAACACGATGAGTTCGTCGTTCGAGGCGCTGGGCATGTCGCTGCTGTATTCGTCCACCATGGCCAACCCGGACCAGGAAAAGGTCGACAGCGCCGCCGAATCGGCCCGTGTGCTGGTGGAGGCGGTCAAGAAGGACATCAAGCCGCGCGACATCATCACGCGCAAGTCGATCGAAAACGCCGTCACGCTGATCATGGCCACCGGCGGGTCCACCAACGCCGTGCTGCACTACCTGGCCATCGCCCACTCGGCCGAAGTGGAATGGACCATCGACGATTTCGAGCGCATCCGCCGCCGCGTGCCGGTGATCTGCAACCTGAAGCCGTCGGGCGACTACGTGGCCACCGACCTGCATCGGGCCGGCGGCATTCCGCAGGTCATGAAAATCCTGCTGAACGCGGGGCTGCTGCATGGCGACTGCCTGACCATCACGGGCCGCACGCTGGCCGAGGAACTGGAGCACGTACCCGACCACCCGCGCGCCGACCAGGACGTGATCATGCCGCTCGATCGCGCGCTCTACAAGCAGGGCCACCTGGCCATCCTGAAGGGCAACCTGGCCGAGGAAGGCGCCGTGGCCAAGATCACCGGGCTCAAGAACCCGGTCATCACCGGCCCGGCACGCGTGTTCGAGGACGAACAGAGCGCGATGGAGGCCATCCTGGGCGACAAGATCAATGCCGGCGATGTCCTTGTGTTGCGCTACCTGGGCCCCAAGGGCGGCCCGGGCATGCCGGAAATGCTGGCGCCCACTTCGGCCATCATCGGCAAGGGGCTGGGCGAATCGGTGGGATTTATTACCGACGGCCGCTTTTCCGGCGGCACCTGGGGCATGGTGGTCGGCCACGTGGCACCGGAAGCCTACGTCGGCGGCACCATCGCGCTGGTGCAGGAAGGCGATTCGATCACGATCGACGCGCACCAGCTGGTGTTGCAGCTGAATGTGCCGGACGACGAACTGGCCAGGCGGCGTGCCGCGTGGAAGCAGCCGGCGCCGCGCTATACCCGCGGGGTGCTGGCGAAGTTCTCGAAACTGGCATCGACGGCCAGCAAGGGCGCGGTGACGGACTGAGGCTGAAATACCGCTGACCCGCTCCCCTCTCCCGCACGGCGGGAGAGGGGCTGGGGGAGAGGGCATAGCGGTTCAAATTGCGACTTGTCGTGTATTGAACCGCCCGCCCTCTCCCCCGCCCCTCTCCCATCAATGGGAGAGGGGAGAAAACCGTCTACATCCCCGCCCGGGTCCCGTTCGACCTCCATTGGGAGAGGGGGAGAAAACCGTCTACATCCCGCCCGGGTCCCGTTCGACCTCTATTGGGAGAGGGGAGAAAACCGTCTACATCCCGCCCGGGTCGCGTTCGATCTCTTCCAGCGTGGCGTCGAGCCACTCCACCAGGCGGGCCTCCAGCGCCTGCGTCAGTTCGCTGGCCAACTGGGCCGTTAGCGGCGCCAGGCGCGACTGCAGCGTGGCCTCGGTATGGGCTTCCACCACCTGCGGCCATTCGGTCCGGAAGCGCATCATCACGCGCGTCAGCAGTTCGGTGCGCACGGCGCGCAGGTCGTCCTCGCCGGGCAGGAAGGCCGCAGCGTCCACCATCGGCGGCTGCGTGTCCGCAGCCGTGGCGGCGTCGGCCAGCGAATCGGTGTCGCCGACTGCCGTGACCACGCCAGACTCGGGCATGTCGGCGGTATCGATGACCGTGGCGCCGGGCCGTGCGGCCATTGGCTGCAACGCCGGCTGATCCAGCGGCTGCGTGGGCGCCTCGAACGCCGCGTCTGGCAATTCGACGATCTCGGTCAGCAACGGCACGCTGTCATTGGGCCCCAGCCGCGGAATCACCCGCGATGTCGTGCGTTCGCTCATGCCGATTCTCCTTTGGCCTGCCCGATGTCATGGTGCGTGAGCGGATACCCGCGCTCACGATAGAAACGATAGCGATCACGGCCGGCGTCGCGGGCGTCGGGGGTGGCGCCCACCACCTCGATCATCCGCTCGAAGCTGGCGAACTGCGCCGGGGCTTCCGGCGCGATATTCACCAGCAGCTGATGGTGCGGCACCTGATCCAGCGTGGCGGCCAGGATGATCGGCGTCACCGCCGCATTGGGGCTGTCCAGCCCGCAATGCGGCAGGAAGTCGAGCGGCGAGAACGACCACAGCCGCGCGTCAAGCTGCGCCAGCTGCTGCGGGGCGCCGAACACCACCACCTTCTGCCCTGCCCCATAGGCCTTGCGGACCAGGCGGCAGACGTAGGCCAGCGTATCCGGCACGTTGCTGTGGAAGTCGATGCGCGTCATCCTGTGCTGCCTTCGATTGGCCGGTTACCCGGCACGGTCCATCAGGAACTGCGTCAGCAGGGGCACCGGACGGCCCGTCGCCCCCTTGGCCGCGCCGCTCTTCCAGGCGGTGCCTGCGATATCGAGGTGGGCCCAGTCGTACTTCTCGGTGTAACGCGCCAGGAAGCACGCCGCCGTGACGCTGCCAGCCGGGCGGCCGCCGATATTGGCCATGTCGGCAAAGTTCGACTTGAGCTGGTCCTGGTAGTCATCGTCCAGCGGCAGGCGCCAGGCGGTGTCCATGGCCTTGCGGCCGGCGTTCAGCAGCTGGTCGGCCAGCACGTCGCTGCGCGCGTACAGGCCGCTGTTCACATGGCCCAGCGCAATGATGCAGGCGCCGGTCAGCGTAGCCACGTCCACCACGGCGGCCGGCTTGAAACGCTCCACATAGGTCAGCGCGTCGCACAGGATCAGGCGGCCTTCGGCGTCCGTGTTCAGGATCTCGATGGTCTGGCCCGACATGCTGACCACCACGTCGCCCGGCTTGGTGGCATTGCCGGCCGGCATGTTCTCGCAGGTGGGCACCACGGCGATCACGTTCAGCTTCAGGCCCATCTCGGCCACGGCCTGGATGGTGCCCAGCACCGACGCGGCGCCGCACATGTCGTACTTCATTTCGTCCATGCCCTCGCCCGGCTTCAGCGAGATGCCGCCGGTGTCGAACGTGATGCCCTTGCCCACCAGCACCACCGGCGCGGCCTTGGCGCTGGCGCCGTCATAGCGCAGCACGATGAACTGCGGCGGCTCCACGCTGCCCTTGGTCACGGCCAGGAAGGCGCCCATGTTCAGCGCCTCGATCTGCTTGCGGCCCAGGATTTCCACCTTGAGCTTGTGCTTCTTGGCGATGCCGCGGGCGGTGTTGGCCAGGTAGGTCGGCGTGCAGATGTTCGACGGCAGGTTGCCGAGGTCGCGGGTCAGTTCCATGCCGTTGGCGATGGCCGTGCCGCGCACCACGGCCTGGGTGGCGGCCTTGGCATCGGCCCCGTCCACGGCCAGCACGATCTTGCGCAGCGTGGGCTTGTCGGCCGCGCCGGCGCCCTTGGCCGCGCGCTTGAGTTCGGGGTGGCGCTCCAGCAGGCGATAGCCGGCTTCGCGCACGATGCTGATCGTGGTGATCACGGCCCAGGCCACGTCGCGCTGCTGCGGCACCTGTTGTGCCAGGCACCACAGTGCCGATGCGGCACGCGTGCCGCCCAGCGCACGCATGGCCGTGCGCACGGCCTCGGCAAAGGCCTTGTCGGTAAATTCGACTTCCTTGCCCAGGCCCACCAGCAGCACGCGGGCCGCGCCGATGCCGGCCACTTCGTGCAACATCAGATGGCTGCCGCGCTTGCCCTCGAAATCGCCCTGCTTGACCAGGCGCGCCACCAGCCCCTTGGTGGCCACGTCCAACGCCTTGCCCACACCGGCAAGATTCTGGCCCTCGAACAGGCCTACCACCAGGCAGTCGGTCTTGGTGGCCAGGAAACCATTTTGGCCGGCTTTGCTCAGATCCAGGGCTTTTGTGCTAAATTCCATCGCGCTTCCTTCCAGGGGCTCGTCGAAAAGAAAGCCCCCATTATCCGCGATTTTCATCCGCGATCTGCCGCCGCCGATCCTGCAAGCTGACAGCCCGCGGTCCTGCCAGTCCCTCGGCCCCCGGCATATCGCCCGCGCCGGCCGGAAGCCGGAAGCGATTCACGCATGATTTTTCAACAAGCCCTGCGACGCGAGCTCGCCTACACCGCCGGTGCGGTGTTCCTGGTGATGCTGACGTTCATGCTGACGTCGCTCGTGATCCGCATCCTGGGCATGGCCGCCAACGGCAAGGCCAGCCCCAACGACGTGCTGATGCTGATCGGCCTGGCCACCATTGGCTACCTGTCGATCCTGCTGTCGGCCACGCTGTTCATCTCGACCCTGATCGTCCTGACGCGCTGGTACAAGGACTCGGAGATGGTGGTGTGGTTCTCGGCCGGCATTTCGCTGCGCGACCTGGTCAAGCCGGTGCTGCAGTTCGCCACGCCGTTCTTCATCATGGCGCTGCTGCTGGGCACCTTCGCCTGGCCGTGGGCCAACCAGCAGAGCGCGCTGTTCCGCGACCGCTTCCAGCAGCGCGGCGTGCTGTCGATGATCGCCTCCGGGCGCTTCATCGAGCCCGCCAACGGTAACTACGTGCTGTTCATCGAGGGCATCGACGCCGACATGAAGCACGCCCGTAACGTGTTTGTTGCAAATTCGGAGGCTGGCAAGATCGGGGTCGCGCTGTCGCACCAGGGCCAGTTCGAAACCCAGCCCAACGGTGACCGCCTGGTGGTCATGGAGCATGGCCGCCGCTACGCCGGCATCCCGGGTCAGCTTAACTATCGGATCATCGAATTCGATAAATACGCCGTCAGGGTCGACAACAAGCCGCCCGAGACCGAAGCCGACCAGCCGGCCAAGAGCCGGGACACGATCGACCTGCTGCGCAATCCCACGCGTGAAAACCTCGGCGAACTGCTGTGGCGCGTGTCGCTGCCGATCCTGGCCTTCAACTTCGTGATGATCGCCATCCCGCTGGCCTATGTGAACCCGCGCCTGGGTCGCTATACGCCGCTGGTGTTCGCCGTGCTGATCTACCTGACGTACAGCAACATGATCAACCTGGCCCAGGCCTGGGTGCGCTCGGGGTCGCTCTCGTTCTGGACGGCGCTGGTTCCGATCCACGTCTTCGTGTTCCTTTGCGCGCTGCTGATGTTCCGCTACCGTGCAAACCGCAGCCTGGGCGGCTGGCGGGCGGTGTTCGGCCTGCACCGGCTCGGCAAACGGGCCAATGGCACGAACGGCAAGACCGGCGGGGGCAAGGCATGAGGATCCTGGCCGTCTATGAGCGTTATTTCGCGCGACTGATCTACGGGGTCTTCTCGTTCATCCTGTTTGCGGTGCTGGCGCTGTTCATCTTCTTCGACATGCTCAGCGAACTGGAGAGCGTGCAGGGGAAATACACGTCGATGGTGGCGTTCTTCCACGTCATGCTGCAAGCGCCGACGCGGATCTACGAGGTGCTGCCGATCGCGGTGCTGATCAGCGCCATCTACGTGTTCTCGCAGCTGGCCAGCCAGTCCGAGTACACGATCTTCCGCGTGGCCGGCCTGAACACGCGCCAGGCGCTGTTCTCGCTGTTCAAGCTGGCCGTGCCGCTGGCGGTGGTCACCTTCGTGTTCGGGGAATTCATCGGCCCAGCCGCCGAGCAGTACGCGCAGAAGATCAAGCTGGAGGCGATTGGCGCCACGGTGTCGTCGGGCTTCCGGTCGGGTGTCTGGGTAAAGGACCGCGATCGCGACGCAGCGGGTGGCGGCGAGATCACCCGTTTTGTCAATGTCCAGGGCCTGAAGGCGGATCAGACCATCAACGGCATCACGATCTACGAGTTCGACCGCGACTATCGCCTGCGCGTGATCCGCGTGGCCAAGGAAGGCCGGTACCAGGGCGGCCAGCAATGGCAGCTCAACGACGTCAACGAGACCCGTTTCGCCGAACTGCGCGATCTTCCGGCAGGCCAGGCCGCCCAGCCGGCCCGACCGGCGCAAGCCGGCCAGCCCGCCGCCAAGCGCGACGCACTGGCGCCCGACTTCCGCGCCGAGCAGGCACTGTTCCCGAACATGGTGATGCATTCCGAATTGACCCCGCAGATCCTGTCGGTGCTGCTGGTCACGCCGGAGCGGATGTCGACGCTGGACCTGTTCCGCTATATCCGCCACCTGCGCGACAACAAGCAGGACACGCAGCGATACGAGATCGCGTTCTGGAAGAAGGTGGTCTATCCGCTGACGCTGTTCGTGATGGTGGCGCTGGCCCTGCCGTTCGCCTACCTGCATGCACGGGCCGGCGCGGTGGGCGTGAAGGTGTTCGGCGGCATCATGCTGGGCCTGTCGTTCCACCTGGCCAATACGCTGTTCTCGCACGTGGGCCTGCTGCACACATGGCCGCCGATCGTCTCGGCGCTGGTGCCGGGCACGCTGTACCTGACCATCGCACTGACATCGTTGCGGTGGGTGGATCGGCACTGACGATGGCTGCATCGAAACCCGCCATCGTCCTGTTCGGCCACGGCGCCCGCGACGCCCGCTGGCGCGAGCCGTTCGACCGGCTGCACGGCAAGCTCGTGGCGTTGCTGCCCGATTGTGCGGTCCGGCTGGCCTTTCTGGAACTGATGGCGCCGTCGCTGGCGGAAGCCATCGATGAGCTGGCCGGAACTGGCGTCAATGAGATCACCGTGGTGCCGGTGTTCTTTGGCCAGGGTGGTCATCTGCGGCGCGATTTCCCGGTGCTGATCGAGGAATGCCGGGCGAAGTATCCGGGCGTGACGATTCAGGCCGCCACGGCCGTGGGCGAGGTGGATGGCGTGCTGGATGCCATCGCGGCATATTGCGCGCTGGCCCTCTCCCCCAGCCCCTCTCCCGCAAGCGGGCGAGGGGAGCAGACCGGCAGTGTTTGAGCGGCTGCGAGCCAGTCCCCTCTCCCGCTGTCGGCGAGGGGAGCAAACCGGCAGTGTTTGAACCGCTGTGAACCGGTCCCCTCTCCCGCTGTCGGCGAGGGGAGCAGACCGGCAGTGTTTGAGCGGCCGTGAGCCGGTCCTCTCTCCCGCTGTCGGCGAGGGGAGCAGACCGGCAGTGTTTGAGCGGCTGCGAGCCAGTCCCCTCTCCCGCTGTCGGCGAGGGAAGCAAACCCGCAGTGTTTGAGCGGCCGTGAGCCGGTCCCCTCTCCCGCTTGCGGGAGAGGGTTAGGGAGAGGGCCAGCGGTTCAAAATGCGAAAAGGCCAGAGCTCACACTCTGGCCTTTTCGCATTTCCACAGGCTACCGGATCACGCCGCCCGCTCGCCCTTTGCGTGTGCTTCGACATGCTCGGTTGCGCGGGTGCCCAACGCCTCGCCAATCATCAGCAGGCTCGGCTGCACCGGGTCCATCCAGCGCGCCGCCTCGCCTGCAGCCATCTGGCGCAGCGTGAACTGCCGGCTGCGCTGATTGGGCGTGGTTGCGGCCTCCACCACCCAGGCGGGCGTGGATGCCGGCTTGCCGCGCGCCATCAGTTGCGCGGCAATATTGGCGGCCTGGTCGCGGCCCATGTAATAGACGATGGTATCGGCCTTGACGTCAGCCTCGACGTCCACGGCATCGGCCGCCTTGGCCTGCGTGGCAAACGCCACGCTGCGCGACACGCCGCGTTTGGTCAGCGGCCGGGCAATGGCGCTGGCGGCCGCCAGGGCAGCGGTAATGCCGGGCACCACCTCATATTCGATGCCGGCCGCTTCCAGCGCCTGCAGTTCCTCGTCGGCACGGCCGAACAGCATCGGATCGCCGCCCTTGAGGCGCACCACCCGCTCGTACTTGGTGGCCAGATCGACAATCTGACGGTTGATGAACAACTGCGCGGTCGACCGCTGGCCGCATCGCTTGCCCACCTCGATCAGCTCGGCCTGGGGACACCAGGCCAGCATCTCCGGCGACACCAGCGCGTCGTGCAGCACGACCTGGGCTTCGCCCAGCAGCCGTGCACCCCGCACCGTAATGAGGTCTGCCGCACCGGGGCCTGCACCAATCAGGTACACCTTTCCGGTCGACGTTGCCTTCTGTGCGTTCATCTCTGCCACCGTTATCCGATCTGTCCAGCGTGGACGATATCAGGCAAACGCACGGATCATGCCCGCCGCCACCGTATGGTTGGTGGCTTCGTCGATCAGCACGAATGCACCCGTCGCGGGGTTGTCGCCGTAGGTGTCGCAGACGATCGGCTTCTGCAGCGAGATCTGCACCGAACCGATGTCGTTGAGGTTGATCTCGTGGCGGCCGGTCTCGTGCGACAGCGTGTGCACGTCCAGCACGCGATCCACCGTTGACACGCGGGCGAACACGCTGGCCGTGGTGTGCTTGAGCACGTACTTGCGCGACGGATTCAGCGATTCGTCGTCGAACCAGCACAGGTCGGCCGTCAGCTTTTTGGCCGAAGCGGCCGTGGCGTCGGCGGCGACGAACATGTCACCCCGCGATACATCCACGTCCTCCGACAGGCGCACGGTCACCGTGTCGCCGGCGTTGGCGGCGTCGGCCGAGCCATTCGGCGTCAGCACCTCGGCCACCACGGCTTCGCGATTGGCGGGCAACACGCGCAGCTTCTGGCCCACGCGCACCGTACCCGCTTCCACGCGGCCGGCGTAGCCACGGAAATCGTCGGCGGCCGAGCCATCCTGGCGCACCACCAGCTGCACCGGGAAGCGCAGCGCAGCGTCGCCCTCGGGGGCTACGTCTTCCACCGGCAGGGCTTCCAGCAGCGGCAGCAGCGGCTCGCCCTGGTACCACGGCATGGCGTCGCTGGCGTGGACGATGTTGTCGCCCCGCAGCGCCGACACCGGCACATAAGTCACATCCTTCAGGCCCAGCTGCCCGGCCAGCGCGGTATAGGCCGTGCGGATTTCGTTGAAACGCTGCTCGCTGTATTCGACCAGGTCCATCTTGTTCACGGCCACGATCACGTGCTGCAGTTCCAGCAGCTTCAGGATCGCCGAATGGCGCTTGGTCTGGGCCAGCAGTTCGGCACGGCCGTCGGTCACCGTGACGCGCGTGGCGTCCACCAGCACGATGGCGGCGTGGGCCGTCGAGGCGCCCGTGACCATGTTGCGCGTGTACTGCTCATGGCCCGGCGTGTCGGCGATGATGAACTTGCGGCGCGCGGTCGAGAAGTAGCGGTATGCCACATCGATCGTGATGCCCTGCTCGCGCTCGGCCTCCAGGCCGTCGGTCAGCAGCGAGAAATCGATCTCCTCGCCGGCGGTGCGCTTGTTCTTGGCATTGGCCAGCGCGGTCAGCTGGTCGGACAGCACGGCCTTGCTGTCGAACAGCAGGCGGCCAATCAGCGTGCTCTTGCCGTCATCGACGGAACCCGCAGTGATGAAACGCAGCAGGCCTTGGTGTTGGGATTGGTGAGACATTCGAGAAATCCTTTTCTTTCGCCTCACGCCGCTTGGTCCGGCGCATAGACGGGATACAGCGCTAGGCGCGCGAGGGCGACGTGTACATTGGTACACGAGCACTCGCGCAACGACGCGATGTGCCCGTATATGCGTCCGGTGTCAGAAATAGCCTTCCTTCTTGCGGCGTTCCATCGACGCTTCGCTCGTCTGGTCGTCCATGCGCGTGGCGCCGCGCTCGGTGATCTCGGTCACCGCGGTCTCGGCGATGATCTCCACCGGCGATGCCGCAACGCTGGCCACCGGGCAGGTGCAGCTGATGTCGCCCACGGTACGGAAGCGGACCGACAGCACTTCGCTGACATCGCCGTCCTGCTTCGGCGTGATCGGCGTGACCGGCACCAGCAGGCCGTTCTTGCGCACCACTTCGCGCTGGTGCGCGTAGTAGATCGGCGGCAGAGCCAGATTCTCGCGGGCGATGTACTGCCACACGTCAAGCTCGGTCCAGTTCGAGATCGGGAACACGCGCATCTGCTCGCCCTGCGCCATGCGGGCGTTGTACAGGCTCCACAGTTCCGGGCGCTGGGCCTTCGGGTCCCACTGGCCGAATTCGTCGCGGAACGAGAAGATGCGCTCCTTGGCGCGGGCCTTCTCTTCGTCGCGGCGGGCGCCGCCCATCAGCGCGTCGAACTTGTGCGCCTCGATGGTTTCCAGCAGCGTCACCGCCTGCGCGGCGTTGCGCGAGTCGGTTTCCTTGCGCAGGCGCACGGTGCCGCGCTTGATCGAATCTTCCACATGGCCCACCACCAGGCGCGCGCCCAGTTCGGCCACGCGCTGGTCGCGGAAGGTGATCACTTCCGGATAGTTGTGGCCGGTGTCGATATGCACCAGCGGGAACGGCAGTTCCACCTTGCGGTCGCCCAGCCGGAAGGCCTTCAGCGCCAGGTGCAGCATGACGATCGAATCCTTGCCGCCCGAGAACAGCAGCGCCGGGTTGCGGCATTCGGCCACCACCTCGCGGATGATGTAGATCGACTCGGCTTCGAGCCGGTCGAGGTGGTCGTTCTGGACCTGCAGCAGATGTTCCACGTTGGCGGCCACGCCTGCGTCTGCGATGTCGTTCATGATGCCCATGTCGTTCTGGCCTCTACTAATGCTGTTCAGTGCTTGATGTTCTGTTCGTGGAGCCCGCACGCTTTCGAATCCTTGCGGTTGCCTCCGGCCGGTCTTCGACCTTAACTTTGCTGCGCAAAGTTAGCCTTCGCCGAAACCGGGGCGGAACGCAGATTGCCTTCGTGCAGTCCGCATTCCTTTGTGTCCCGGCTTTCCCACCACCACCGGCCCGCGCGCACATCCTCGCCGGCCTTGACTGCCCGCGTACACGGCTCGCAGCCAATGCTGGGGTAGCCCTTGGCGTGCAGCGCGTTGACCGGCACGTTGTGGCGCGTCAGGTAGGCCCACACTTCGGCTTCGGTCCAGTCCGCCAGCGGATTGAACTTCGGAATGCCGCGCGCATCGTCCATTTCCTCGAACGGCAGCTCGGCACGCGTCACGGCCTGTTCGCGGCGCTGGCCGGTCATCCAGGCATCGGCGTGGGACAGCGCGCGGTTCAGGGGCTCCACCTTGCGGATGCCGCAGCAGCTCTTGCGCAGGTCCACGCTGTCGTAGAACGCGTTCAGGCCGTGGTTGCGCAGGTAGTTGTCCACCGCGTCCTGGTCGGGCGTGAACTGCTCGATCGAGTAGCCATAGTGGTCCTTCACCTGGTCCAGCACCGCCAGCGTCTCGGCGTGCAGGCGGCCCGTGTTCAGCGTGAACACGCGGATGCCGGCGCGCACCGCTTCGCCGCCGCGCAGGATCGCGTCGGTCAGCACCATGTCCTCGGCGGCCAGGCTCGTGGCAAAGCGCGCGCGGAAGAACCGGGCGGCGATGCCCGACAGGCGCTCGGCCAGCTCGCGCTCCTTGGCCTCCAGCGCCTCGATCGAACCCGTGTACGCCGGCTTCGTCCACAGCGCGGGGGGGCGCAGCGGCGAGGCCGATGCCGATGCCGACGCATCGACCACGGGGATCTCGGAAATCACGGAACTCATGCGGCGCCCCGTGCCGTTGCGTCGGTCACGTCAGCACGTGCGCGGCGGAACAGCGGCAGCGGCTCGTCCACCGACGCCTGGTAGGCCACGGTGAACTCGGTAAAGCCCTTGATCGCGTCCTCGATGTTCTTGTCCGCACGCACGGCGAACGTGTCGAAGCCGCACCGCTTCATGAAGTTCAGCTGGTCGCGCAGCACGTCGCCGACGGCGCGCAGCTGGCCGGCCCAGTGGTAGCGCGTGCGCAGCAGGTAGGCCGACGAGAAGCCGCGGCCATCGCGGAACACCGGGAAATCGACGGCAATGGCCGACACGCGGTCGAACAGCGCCTCGGCATCGCCCGGTTCGTCTTCCGGCGCCAGCCACACGCCGGTGATGGCCTTGTCGCGGCCGGCCAGCAGCGCCGCGTGGGCCTTCCACACCGACAGCGGGAACAGCACGGCGTCGGTGCCCTGCGCCACGGCGGCGACATGCGCCTCGTCCAGCGGCTGTGCTTCGGTGGCGCGCAGCACGGTCCAGTTGTCTTCGACGATCACGGGACGGAATTGGCCAGCGTCGTCGCGTTGCAGTTGAATGATCTTTGCCATGTTCAATCTCTCTCGTTCGTCAGGCTTCGGCGCGCTCTTCACGCTGCTTGTCGGCGTACACGCGCTCCTTGAACGGGGCGATGCCGATACGGGCAAACGTTTCGATGAAGCGCTCGTCGCCGGCACGGTTGGCCACGAACGTGTCGATGATGCGGGTCACCACCTCGGGCATTTCCTCGGCGCTGAACGACGGGCCGATGACCTTGCCGATCGCCGAGTCATTGCCCTGGGCGCCACCCAGCGTCACCTGGTACCACTCGGAACCGTCCTTGTCGACGCCGAGCACGCCGATGTTGCCCACATGGTGGTGGCCGCAGGCGTTGATGCAGCCGGAGATGTTCAGCGAGATTTCGCCCAGGTCATGGACATAGTCCAGGTCGTCGAAGCGTTCCTGGATGGCCAGCGCGATCGGAATCGACTTGGCATTGGCCAGCGAGCAGAAGTCACCGCCCGGGCAGGCGATGATGTCGGTCAGCAGGCCGATATTGGCCGTGGCCAGACCGGCCTTCTTCGCCTCTTCCCACAGCGCGAACAGGTCGCGCTTCTTCACGTCCGGCAGCACCAGGTTCTGCTCGTGCGCCACGCGCAGTTCGCCAAAACCGTAGCGATCGGCAAAGTCGGCCACCGCATCCATCTGCTCGGCCGTGGCGTCGCCCGGGGGCGACGCGGGGCCCGGCTTGGTCGACAGCGTGACCGAAGCGTAGCCCGGCACGCGGTGCGCGCGCACGTTGCGGCTGACCCAGCGGGAGAATGCCTTGTTCTCCAGCAGGTGCTTTTCGAACGAAGCGTCGGTGTCGGCCAGCTTCTCGTAGGCGGGCGGCGCGAAGTACTGCGCCACGCGGTCGAACTCGGCCTGCGTCAGCGTGCCCGGGCCGTCCTTGCTGAACTTCCACTCTTCTTCCACTTCGGCGGCGAACTTGTCGGCGCCGATGGCCTTCACCAGGATCTTGATGCGGGCCTTGTACTTGTTGTCGCGACGACCGTAGCGGTTGTACACGCGGATGGCCGACTCCACGTAGGTCAGCATGTGCTGCCACGGCAGGTCTTCCTTGATGATCGTGCCCAGGATCGGCGTACGGCCCAGGCCGCCACCGGCCAGGATGCGCAGGCGCGTTTCGCCCTGTGCGTTCTTGTACGCATAGATGCCGATGTCGTGCATCTGCACCACGGCGCGGTCGTCCTGGCTGGCCGAGATCGCGATCTTGAACTTGCGCGGCAGGAACGCGAATTCCGGCTGGAACGTGCTCCACTGGCGCAGCAGTTCGGCCAGCACGCGCGGGTCCACCGATTCGTCCGGCGCCACGCCGGCAAACTGGTCGGTGGTGATGTTGCGCACGCAGTTGCCCGACGTCTGGATGCCGTGCATTTCCACGCTGGCCAGGTCTGCCAGCACGTCGGGCACCCGCTCCAGGTCCATCCAGTTGTACTGGATGTTCTGGCGCGTGGAGAAATGGCCATAGCCTCGGTCGTACTTGCGGGCGATGTGGCCCAGCATGCGCAGTTGCTTCGAGGCCAGCAGGCCGTACGGAATGGCCACGCGCAGCATGTACGCGTGACGCTGCATGTACAGGCCGTTCTGCAGGCGCAGCGGCAGGAATTCTTCCTCGGTCAGCTCGCCCGACAGGCGGCGGCGCACCTGGTCGCGGAATTGCGCGACACGTTCCTGGACGATGCGCTGGTCGTATTGATCGTACTGATACATGGTGTGGGTCCGTTCAGTATTCGTTGAATGCTTAGGAAACGAGCTTGATGGCCACCAGCGTCAGCGTGGTAGCCAGTGCGGCGCGCACGAGCCGTTCGGGCAGTGCCCGCGACAGTTGCGCACCGAGCCAGATGCCGGGGATCGACCCCACCAGCAGCGCCAGCAACAAATTCCAGTCGACAGTGCCAAGCCATACGTGGCCCAGCCCGGCCACGGCCGTGAGCGGCACGGCGTAGGCGATATCGGTACCCGCCACTTCGGCCGGCTTCATATGGGGATACAGCAGCAGGATCAGGGTGGCGCCTACGGCACCCGCGCCAATCGACGACACGGTCACCAGCACGCCAAGCACGGCGCCGACGACCACCGTGGCCACCGCCTGCGCGCGGCCTTCGAGCTGGAAGCGCGGGTTGCGCTCCAGCCACGCCAGCATCTGCTTGCGGCACAGCAGGGACAGCACGGTCAGCAGCACGGAGACCCCGATCGTCACGCGGATGGCGTGCATCCACCGGGCATCGAGCTCACCGGCGCTCTTGAGCACCAGGATGGCGGCCAGCGCGGCGGGCAGGCTGCCCAGGCACAGGCGGCGCACCACGTGCCACTGCACATGGCCGTGGGCGCGGTGGGCGATGGTGCCGAACCCCTTGGTAATGGAAGCGAACGCCAGGTCGGTACCGACCGCCGTGGCCGGCGAAAAGCCGAACAGCAGCGTCAGCAGCGGCGTCATGAGCGAACCCCCGCCTACCCCGGTCAGACCGACCAGGAGGCCTACCAGCAGACCGGATACGGTATAGGCAAGGGACATCGGGGGCTTCTCGACTGCCGCCTGCTTGTCCGGTGGTCCCCGCGCCACCTCTTCAGGCTGGGCGCGGACGCAAGTCGGGCAGGCGAACGTTTAACAAAGTTCGAGAATCGTAATAAACTCGCCTCATATCTCAAACTAATAAGAAGTTGTTTGTTTATACGAGCGAAGTTATATGAATCTTCACCAGTTTCGCTTCGTGCGCGAGGCCGTCCGCCAGAATTTCAACCTCACCGAGGCTGCAAAAGCGCTCTATACATCACAACCTGGCGTTTCCAAGGCGATTATCGAGCTCGAGGAAGAGCTGGGTGTCGATATCTTCACGCGGCATGGCAAGCGGATCCGTAGCCTCACGGAACCGGGCCGCCGCATCCTCTTGTCGGTCGAAAAGATCCTGCAGGAGGTGGAAAGCCTGAAGCGCGTGGGCAAGGACTACGCCGCGCAGGACCAGGGCAACTTCACCATTGCCACGACACATACCCAGGCCCGCTACGCGCTGCCGCGCGTGATCGCCGAGTTCACCAAGCGTTACCCCAAGGTGCGCCTGTCGATCCAGCAGGGCACGCCGGCGCAGATCGCCGACATGATCCTGCATGACCAGGCCGATATCGGTATCGCCACGGAAGGCATCAGCAGCGACAAGAGCCTGGTATCCCTGCCGGGACACCAGTGGCAGCATATGGTGATTACGCCACCTGACCATCCGTTGCTGGAAAAGAAGCACCTGACGCTGGAAGACCTGGCCGGTTATCCGCTGATCACGTACGACGTGAACTTTGCCGGGCGCCCGAAGATCGACAAGGCGTTCGCGCTGCGCCACCTGGAAGCGGACATCGTGCTCGAAGCCATCGACGCCGACGTGATCAAGACCTACGTGGAAGTCGGACTCGGCATCGGCATCGTGGCCGGCCTGGCCTTCGATCCCGAACGCGACCGCAACCTGCGCGGCATCCCCGCCGGCCATCTGTTCGGCACCAATGTGACCCATCTGGCCGTCAAGCAGGGCGCCTACCTGCGCAGCTTCGTCTATACCTTCATCGAACTGTTCTCGCCGACACTGAACCGCAAGCTTGTGGAACAGGCCATGTCCGGCGACCACGAAGCTTACGAACTGTAAGCCCCCCTATATATATGTCAGTATCCGATTCCTTACCCACCCTCCACTGGACCGAGGACGGCGCCGAGCGCAGCGCGCTGTGGCGTTCCGAAGCCGGTCTGCCGCCGCCGAAGCGCGTGGTGATCGCCGACGACCAGACGCCGGCGGACACCGCCTACCGGCTGGCCAGCGAAGGCACGGCCCTGCTCTGGCGCGGCGACTTCCAGAACGCCCGCCAGCTGCTGCAGGCCATGGCGCGGCGCGTGGACCGCAAACCCCAGCGCAAGGCGCGCGCCGCCGCCCAGGCCCCGGCCAGCCTGACCGAGTCGTTCCACAAGCACCGGCTGGCGCAGTCGCAGCGCGCCCGCACGTTGGGCATGCTGCTGCTGCCGTTCGAGGCCGGTCACGTGGTGCCGCTGCGCCGCGCCCCGGACGTCCACGAAGCCTGCGAGCAGGTCTACGGCAAGAGCGACACCCCCTATGTGGCATCGATGCGCGAACTGCTGGGCCTGATCGGCGCCTACGAGTGGCGCAGGAAAGGCGTCGCGATCCCGGTGCTTGGCGAGCGCATCCACCCCTGGTACGGCGTGTTCTCGCCGGTGCGCGGCGAATACATCGAACTGGTCGCGAAGGAACCGCTGCCGACCACGGCGCTGGCCTTCGACATCGGCACCGGTACTGGCGTGCTGGCCGCCCTGCTGGCACAGCGCGGCGTCAGGCGCGTGGTAGGCACCGACCAGGACCCGCGCGCGCTGGGCTGCGCCCGCGAGAACATCGACCGGCTGGGCCTGGCCAAGCAGGTCGAGATCATCGAGGCCGACCTGTTCCCCGAAGGCCGCGCCCCGCTGGTCGTCTGCAACCCGCCCTGGGTGCCGGCACGGCCCAGTTCGCCCATCGAGCACGCCGTGTTCGATCCCGACAGCCGCATGCTGCGCGGCTTTCTGAACGGCCTGGCCGCGCACCTGGAACCGGGCGGCCAGGGCTGGTTGATCCTGTCGGACTTTGCCGAGCATCTGGGCCTGCGTTCGCGCGACGAACTGCTGGGCTGGATCGATGCGGCGGGGCTCAAGGTCCTCGGCCGCTCCGACATCCGGCCGCGGCACCCAAAGGCCACCGATGCCGACGATCCCCTGTTCGCCGCGCGCAAGGCCGAGGTCACGTCGCTGTGGCGGCTGGCCGCGAAGTAAGGGCTCTCGAAACCAGGAAGCACGCATGACTACCGTAGCATTTATCGGCCTGGGCGCGATGGGCGCGCCGATGGCCGGACACCTGATCCGCGCCGGCCATACCGTGCGCGCCTTCGTACGCCGCCCCGAAGCGGCCGACGCCGCGCGCGCGCTGGGCGCCGAACCGTTCTTCACGCCGGCCGAGACGGCACGCGGCGCGGAGGTGGTCTTCACCAACGTGACGTCGTCTGAAGACGTGCGCCAGGTGCTGCTGGGCCCGCAAGGCGTGATCGAAGGCGCCGCGCCCGGCACCATCTGCGTGGACCACAGCACGATTTCACCCATCGTCACACGCGAGATCGCCCAGGCACTGGCCGCCAAAGGCATCGAGGCGCTCGACTGCCCGGTATCGGGCGGCACCATTGGCGCCCAGGCCGCCACGCTGACGATCATGGTCGGCGGCAAGGCCGAGAATCTGGAGAAAGTACGGCCGCTGCTGGAATGCCTGGGCAAGACGATCACCCATATCGGCGATCACGGCGCCGGCCAGGTGGCCAAGCTGTGCAACCAGATTGCCCAGGTGGTCAATATCGAAGGCATTGCCGAGGCGATGCGCTTTGCCGGCGCGCAAGGCGTGGATACGGGCAAGGTCTTCCAGGCGTTGTCCACGGGCTTCGCCGGCAGCCGCATGCTGGACCTGCTGGGTCCGAAGATGGTGTCGCGCGATTTTTCCGCGGGGATCGAATCGCGGCTGCACGCCAAGGACTTTGGCCTGGCCGCCGACATCGCCGGCGAAATCGGCCTGGACCTGCCTGCCATGCGCGCCACGGCCGCGCAACTGGGAGAACTGATGGATCAGGGTTGGGGCAAGGACGATACGTCGTCGCTGCTGAAGGTGCTGGAGCTGAAGAAGCCGCAAGCGTAGGCGCGGGGTGCGGGCTGGCGGACGCCGGTCAGACGCCCGCGATCATCCCCAGCAGCGCACGCGACAACTGGCTGTCGTCCCGCATCAGGTCATCCATCACATTGAAATGATGACGGCCCGGCAGCGCGATATCGTCACGCGCGTTATTCGGCCATGCCGCACGGATCAGCGCGTGCTGGCGCTGATACTCGCTGGATTCCAGCTCGCCCACGGCGGTGATCAGCGGCGCGTCGGTCGCCGGCACCATGAACGCCGGCGACAGGCGCGCCACATCGGCTTCGCTGAGCTGCAGGTCGGCCTGCAGGAAATCGGCGCGGCGCAGCGGCTCCAGATCGTAAAGCCCGCTGATCGACAGCCCGCCCTTGATCAGGTCGATCGGCAGGTCGTCCGCGAACTGCGGCCAGAGCGCGGCCATCAGCATCGTCACCAGGTGCCCGCCGACCGAATGGCCGGCCAGGAAAATGCGGTGGCGGTCGTGGCCAAGCCGGTCGGCCTCGCGATACAGCCACGCCACCGATTGCATGACCTGCCACACGATGGTTTCCACCGTGACCGCCGGACACAGCGCGTAGTTGACCACGGCCACCGACACCCCGCGCCGCGTGGGCACGCTGGCCACAAAGCTGTGGTCGCGCTTGTCCAGCGCCCGGTAGTAACCGCCGTGCAGGAACACCAGCAGCGGCGGCGCATCGTCATCGCGCAGCGACGCCGGGAAGTAATCGAGCGTTTCCGTATCGGCAAGTGGCGAATTCGCATCGCCATAGGCCAGGTTCTCGAAATACGTCACCATGCCGGCCCGCACGAATGCCGAATCCGCCGCCCAGCGCGCCATGTGGACGGCATTGTCCGGCACATTGGCGCGGTTGTTGTAGGCCTGGGCATAGAAGGCGGGGTCTTGCGAGGGCAAGGCCGCCAGCGAGGCGAGGCTGGCGGCAGGCGTGGCATCGAGGGTCGGCTGGGCAGACATGGCTCTCGGCTCCGGTGAAGTCGCGGCGACACGGCATGGGACGGTTGCGCGCTATCCTACCGCAACTGCCAGGGCACCCACTTTTCAGCGAAATTGCGTATGGTCGTCAAGCGCCGGCTGCGCGCCGGCAAGGCTCCACAGCTGGGGCCACCCGATGTCACGCTCGATCAGGCGGCCGGTCAGGACCCGGCGCGCTGTCCGCTGTGCGGACGGCCGCTGCTCGACGACGCCAGCACCGACCTGCACCACCCCGTACCCCGCAGCCGCGGCGGGCGCGCGGTCATCGCCATGCATCGCGTCTGCCATCAGAAGATCCATTCGGTCTTTACCGAAATCGAACTGGCCACGACCTACCACGACTGGGACGCACTGCGCACCCACCCGACGATGGCCGATTTCATCCGCTGGATCGCCCGCAAGCCACCCGGCTTCTATGACCGCAGCCGTACCACCAACGCCCGGCGCGGACGCTAGACGGCCGCCCGGCCGCCCCATCCGACAGGGCGGCCGCTGGTTGTCCGTACTGTGGAATTGCGGCATAATCGGCGGTTCATCAGCGCGCGATGTGGATTTCTGCCCATCGCCCACGCCCATGCCCGGGTGGTGAAACAGGTAGACGCAGGGGACTCAAAATCCCCCGCCGCAAGGCGTGTCGGTTCGAGTCCGACCCCGGGCACCAGATTTTCTGCAGATTCGTCATTCCTGGCACCTTCCGCCAGCGGCTTTCCCCCGCCCTCCCCCCTGTCAGACGTCCTCCACTGGCGGCCACGCAATCGCTTGCTTATGCTTCTTGCCTGCGCCTCCATAACAACGACCGACCATCAGGGAACCGAAGATGCATCGATATATTGCTACGGCGGCCGCCATCGGCTGCGCAACGCTGCTCGCTGGCTGTGCCGGCGCCGACATGAACAGCCTGAGCCAGGCGGGTGGCAGCCTGTTCAGCGCCGCCGCGCTCACCGACGCCAACGTCAAGCAACTGTCTGACCAGTCCTGCGCTGACATGGACAAGAAGAACACGGTCGCCGCGGCGGACAGCACGTACGCAAAACGGCTGGTGAACATCATGAGCGGCCTGCAGAACACCGGGCTGCCGCTCGATGCCAAGGTCTACCTGACCAAGGACGTCAACGCCTGGGCGATGGCCAACGGCTGCGTGCGCGTCTACAGCGGCCTGATGGACCTGATGACCGACGATGAGGTGCGCGGCGTGCTGGGCCACGAAATCGGCCACGTGGCGCTGGGGCACACCAAGAAGGCCATGCAGGTGGCTTATGCCACGGCGGCCGCGCGCGGCGCGCTGGGGTCCACCGGCTACGCCACGCTGACGGCGCTATCGACATCGCAGATCGGCGAACTTGGCGAGACCTTTGTCAACGCGCAATTCTCGCAGCGCCAGGAAAGCGAGGCGGACGACTACTCGTACAACCTGCTGACAAAGAATGGCGCCAACCGGCAGGCGCTGGTCTCCGCTTTCCAGAAGCTGGCCAAGCTCGATGGCGGGCAGTCTGGCCTGCTCAGTTCGCACCCCGGCTCCGACGCGCGGGCAAAGCATATCCAGGACCGGATCAACAGCGGCAAGTAACGCCGCACGGCGGTATCGTGGCGAACACGTTACCCGGGCTGCCGCGCGCAATGTGCGGCAGCCGCTCACGCCCTGCGGGCTCCCCCTGCGCCAGGCTCGCCTCCCCTCCCTTTCTCCCCACTTTCAGACATAGCCGTTTGCTTGATTGCGTTTAATACGCATTCAAAAGCTTTCAGTACGCGCCAACGCGCGCCGTGCGGATAATGCCTCACGCCTGCGGGCCCTCCGCTGGCTTGCCATGAGCCATAGGGAGGCTTGCGCCGCGTCATGGAGTCCGTTTCCGCCCTGCTTGCCGGACAACCGGAGATTGCGCTGTTCCTGGCACTGGCCGTCGGCCATGCGTTGGGCGCGATCCGCTTCGGACCGTTTCAGCTTGACGGCATCTGCGGCACGCTGATTGCATCGCTGATCATTGGCCAGAGCGGTGTGCGGCTGGACAACGACGTCAAGAACGTGGCCTTCGCCGTGTTCATCTTTGCGCTCGGGTTCACGGGCGGACCTCAGTTTTTCGCCAACGTCGCGCGCGAATGGCGGATCGGCGTGCTGTCGCTGGTCGAAGTGTTCGTACTGCTCGCCTTGCTGGCCGTGGCGGTGCCCTTGCTGCATCTGGACCCCGGCACGGCATCGGGGCTGCTGGCCGGCGCGGCCACGGAATCGGCGGTGATCGGCACGGCGTCCGAGGCCATCGCGCGGCTCGGCCTGCCGGCCGATGCCATCCGCGTGCTGCAGACCAATATCGTCACGGCCTACAGCGTGACCTACCTGTTCGGGCTGATCGCGATCGTGCTGTTCACCAGCCAGCTGGCGCCAATCCTGCTGCGTCAGAATCTGCGCGAATCGGCCCACCAGCTCTGGCAGAAGCTGGGCGGGCAGAACGACATGGCCGACAACCAGATGACGGCGCTGCCGATGATCGTGGCGCGCGTACTGCGGGTGGACCATATGGCCGGCAAGACCGTCGTGGAAGCCGAGCACGAAGTGGCGCTCGGTGTCACGATCCGGCGCATTCGCCGCGACGGCAATACCTTTCGTCCCACACCCAAAGAAGTGCTACGCGCCGGGGACATCGTGCTGGCCGTGGGCCGGCGTGACGCGATGGTGCCGTTTGCCGCCGCCCTCGGCCCCGAGATGCCCGAGGAGCCCGGCATGGACGCCGTGGTGCAGGCCGAGCTGTCGGTGCTGCTGACGCGCCGCGAGGTCATCGGCGTGTCGCTGGCGCGGCTGCGCCAGAGCGTGGATGTGGGCATGGGCCGCGGCGTCTATGTGTCGCGCATCACACGCATGCAGCATGCGGTGCCGATCCTGCCCGAGACCGTGCTCGAGCGCGCCGATGTCGTCACGCTGTCCGGCCCCGACGAGGCCGTGCGGCGCGTGGTGCCCGAACTGGGCTATCCGGTCATCCCGACGATCCGCACCGACTTCGTTTTCCTGGGCATCGGCGTGCTGCTTGGCATGCTGATCGGCTCGTGGAGCGTCAAGGTGGGCCAGGCAGACCTGACGCTCGGCGTGGGCGGCGGATGCCTGGTGTCGGGCCTGGCCTTCGGCTGGCTGCGCGCACGGCTGCCGGTGATGGGCTCGCTGCCGGCGCCCGCGGCCGAAATCCTCAAGGACTTCGGGCTGGCCACGTTCATCGCCGCCGTGGGCCTCTCGGCCGGCCCCGACGCGCTGCGGCTGGTGCAGAAGTTCGGCCTGATCCTGCCCGTCGCGGGCGTGCTGATATCGATCATCCCGGCAGCCATCTCACTGTATATCGGTCATCGCTGGCTGAAGCTCGACATGCCGATCCTGCTTGGCGCGGTGGCCGGCCAGCATTGCAGCACCCCCACGATCATGGCGCTCACCAACGCCGCCGGCAACGGCACGCCGGTCATCGGCTACACGATTACCTACGCCATCTCCAACGTCCTGCTGCCATTGCTGGGGCCGATCGCCGTGGCGATGGCCAGCGCGCTGGCCTCGGCACCGCAGTAGCTTTTGTCCGGCTCGCCGCTGGGCAATGCCCGCGCGCGGCCGCTGTCAACTGTGTCACGCCTTACAGGAGTTCCATATGGATTGGTTGCACGCCATCTTCCAGAAATCGCCCGAGTCGGCGCTGTTCCTGTCGCTGGCCATCGGGTATGCCATCGGCAAGCTCACCTTCGGCAAGTTCCAGCTGGGCGGCGTCGCGGGGTCGCTGCTTGCGGCGGTGATCATCAGCCAGGTCGGCGTCGAGATCGACAACGGCGTGAAGGCCGTGATGTTCGCGGTCTTCATCTACGCGGTGGGCTACGAAAGCGGCCCGCAGTTCTTCAACTCGCTGAACCGCAATTCGCTGCGCGAGATCGCGATGGCCGTCTTCATGGCCGTGGCCGGGCTGGTGACCGTGGTGGTCCTGGCCAAGATCTTCCAGCTCGACAAGGGGATCGCGGCAGGCCTGGCCGCCGGCGGCATGACGCAGTCGGCCATCATCGGCACGGCCGGCGACGCCATCACCAAGCTCGGCCTGCCGCCGGACCAGGTGAAGACGCTGCAGGCCAACGTGGCCATCGGCTACGCGGTGACGTACGTGTTCGGATCGCTCGGCGCCATCATCGTCTGCGTGAATATCCTGCCGCGCTTCATGCGCGCGGACCTGAAGTCCGACGCGAAGAAGGTGGAGGCGGCCATGCACGGCGGCCTGCCGCAGTTCGGCCCGGGCCAGGCCGGTGCGCTGCCCCGCCTGGTGGGCCGGTTGTTCCGCGTGACGGCTGCCGCGGGCAAGACCATCAAGGACATCGAGATCGGCGGCGAAGACCTGGTCACCGTGGAAAAGCTCCAGCGCGGCGGCAAGCCGATCGACGTCACGCAGGACACCGTGCTCGAAGCCGGCGACCTGGTGCTGCTGGTGGGCCGGCGCGATGCCATGGTACCCACCGCGCTGGTGATCGGCGACGAAGTGGCCGACGCCGAAGGCATGGGCATGGTCATGCAGACGCGCCGCGCGGTGTTCACGCGCTCCGGCCTGAACAACAAGCCGCTGGGCGAGATCGTGGCCAATATCAGCCGCGAGATGCGCCATGGCGTCTACCTGGAACGGATCGAGCGATACGACCATGCGCTGCCGATCCTGCCCGACCTGAAGCTCCAGCATGGCGACATCATCACGTTCTACGGCACCCCCGCGGACACCCGGCGTGCCGCCGAGCGCGCCGGCTATGAGCTGGTACCGAGCGAGAAGACCGACTTCGTCTACTTTGGCGCCGGCGTGCTGGTGGGCCTGCTGATCGGGCTGCTGGTGGTGCGCATCGGATCGATTCCGCTGACGCTGGGCGCGGGCGGCGGCGCGTTGCTGTCGGGCCTGGTGTTCGGCTGGGCTCGGTCCAAGCATCCGATGTATGGCGCGATGCCGACGGCAGCCTGCCAGTTGCTGAAGGACTTCGGGCTGGCCGCGTTCGTGGCCATCGTGGGCATCAACTCGGGACTACAGGCGGTAGACACCCTGCGCCATAGCGGTTTGACGATTTTCCTGCTCGGCGCCGTGGTCACGCTGCTGCCGCTGTTCCTGACGATGCTGTTTGGCCGCTACGTGCTCAAGTACGACAACGCCGCGCTGCTGGCCGGCGCGCTGGCCGGCTCGCGCAGCGCCAACCCGGCCTTCGGCGGCATCCTGGACAAGGCCGAAAGCCCCGTGCCGACCGTGCCGTTCGCCATCACCTATGCCCTGGCCAACGTGTTGCTGACGCTGCTCGGCCCGCTCGTCGTCGGCCTTGTCTGACGTCTGCCGCCGAAGGGACCACTACGAACTGCAAGGGGAGCGTCACCGCAGCAAATCGGCCCGTCTGTGACACCGAAGTGCCACCACGGGCCGTTCTTTTGCCGAAACGCCGATGTGTCAGCGCGCTTCCACGAACGCCAGCACGGTTTCCAGCATCTGGCGGATGGCCGGCTGCACGTTGACGGCCTTCGCCGGGTCGTACGCGAACGGGTACACCTCTTCCATGTACGACGACTGCGTCAGTTCCAGCTGGATGGCATGCACGCCGTCCGCCGGGTTGCCGTACTGGCGCGTGATGTAGCCGCCCTTGAAACGGCCGTTGAGCACGGCCGTATGGTTGGGCACCGCCTGCGCGATCTTGACCACATCGGCTGCCAGGCCGGTGTCGCAGCTCTTGCCGTCGGCCGATCCCAGGTTGAAGTCGGTGAGCTTGCCTTCGAAAAAGCGCGGCAGCACCGAGCGGATCGAGTGGGCGTCCCACAGGGCGATCGTGCCATGCTCGGCGCGCAGGCGCGCCAGTTCCTCCTGCAGCGCGTTGTGATACGGGTGCCAGACCGCGCCCCGGCGCAGCGCGATTTCCGCGTCGTCGGGGCCGCTGGCGCCGTCGGCGTACACCGGCGTCTTGTCGAACGTATCGACCGGGCACAGGCCCGTGGTGTCCTGGCCCGGGTACAGGTTGGCGTTGTCGGGCGGACGGTTCAGGTCGATCACGTAGCGCGAGTGCGTGGCCATCAGGATCGACGCGCCCAGTTCGCGGGCAAAGTCGTACAGGCGGTCCATGTGCCAGTCGGTATCGGGCACGGTGCGCGCCTCGGGCGTCAGACGCTCGGCCAGGCCGGCGGGCACATAGGTGCCCACGTGCGGCATCGACACCAGCAACGGGCGGGTGCCGCGATGCAGCGTGAAAGCGGGAATATCGGTGGTGAAGGAGGAGGACATCTTGTCTCGGGGCTGCTTGGTATGGGGCGGGTTCGGAACCCTTCAGTCCGCCAGCAGGCGGGCGCGCGCCTCGGCGAACAACCGGCCCGCATCCCCTTGAAGCGGATGCACGCCGTGCTGCAAGCGGCGCGTGCCGCCCGTGCGGACTTCCGCTAGTGTCTCATGTCCGTGGCTGGCGAACACGTACGTGGCCAGCGCATGGGCCCCGTCGAGCCCTGCCAGCGCGGGATGCTGGCCGTCCAGCACCAGGAAATCGGCCCGCTGTCCGGCCGCCAGGCCCGCCACCGGGCGCGCCGCCGCCCGCGCGCCGCCCGCCACGGCTTCGAGCCAGAGCCGGTCGGCCACCTGCGGATGCCGGTCCGACGCCAGCACATTGCGCCGCTGCAGGCCCAGCCGCTGGCCGTATTCGAACGTGCGCAGTTCCTCGGCCACGCTGACGCTGGCGTGGCTGTCCGACCCGACGCCCCACCACCCGTGCTGCGCCAGGTACGGCGCGGCCTCGAACACGCCATCGCCCAGATTGGCTTCGGTGGTCGGGCAGATACCGGCCACGGCGCCGCTATGGGCCAGCCGCCGCCGCTCGTCCCAGTCCATGTGGGTGGCATGCACCAGGCACCAGCGTGCGTCCACCGGCGCGTGGTCCAGCAGCCATTGCACGGGCCGCACGCCGTGGGTGGCCAGGCAGTCGTCCACTTCCTTCTGCTGTTCGGCGATGTGGATATGCACCGGCGCGGTCGCATCCATCGCGTGCAGCGCGGCAACGGCCTGCGTCAGGCTGTGCGGCGGCACCGCGCGCAGCGAATGGGGAGCCAGGCCCAGCCGTGCGCCGTAGGCGGTGCAATGCGGCGCCAGCTTTTCCAGCAACGCCTGCATGGCATCGGTATCGTTCAGGAAGCGGCGCTGGTCGGGCTGCGCGGGCTTGCCGGCAAACCCGGCCGTCTGGTACAGCACGGGCAGCAGCGTCATGCCGATGCCGGCGGCCTGCGCCGCGCGCAGCAGCCGCAGCGACATCTCGGCGCGGTCGGCATACGGCTTGCCGTCGGGGTCGTGATGGACGTAATGGAATTCGCACACGCTGGTATAGCCGGCGCGCAGCATCTCGATATAGAGCTGCGTGGCAATGGCCTCCAGCGCGTCCGGCGACAGGCGCAGCGCAAAGCGGTACATCAGCGTGCGCCAGCTCCAGAACGAATCGCCGCCGGCAGGATCGGCGTCGGGCGACACGCTGCGGTATTCGGTCAGCCCGGCAAAGCCGCGCTGGAACGCGTGCGAATGGAGATTCGGCATGCCCGGCAGCACCGGGCCGGCCGCCTCGGGCACCGATGGCGCCGGCGCGGCGCCAGGCGTGATGGCCGTGAAAGCGCCGTGGGCACCCCACTCCAGCAGCACATCGCGTGCCCAGCCGTCGGGCAGCAGCGCATGGCGCGCAAACAGCTGGCCGGCGCTCATCGGAACACCTTGCCCTGCCGCACCACCCCGGCACACGGGTTGCGGCCAAACCAGTAGGCCAGTTCGGCCGGCGACGCCACGCGCCACAGCGCGAAGTCGGCGGCGCGGCCCGGGGCCAGCCGCCCGTGGCGGTCCGCCGCGCCCAGCGCGCGCGCCGCGTGCGTGGTCACGCCGGCCAGCGCCTCGGGCACCGTCATGCGGAACAGCGTGCAGGCCATGTTCATCATCAGCAGCAACGATGTGGTGGGCGCTGTGCCCGGGTTGTGATCGGTGGAAATGGCAATCGGCACGCCATGCTGGCGCAACAGGGCCAGCGGCGGCAGATGGGTATCCCGCAGGAAATAGTAGGCGCCGGGCAGCAGCACGGCCACCGTGCCGGACTCGGCCATCGCCATCACGCCGGCCTCGTCCAGGTGTTCGAGGTGATCCGCCGACAGCGCCTTGTGCCGCGCCGCCAGTGCCGCACCACCGAGGTTGCTCAGTTGCTCGGCATGCAGCTTCACGGGCAGGCCGTGGCGTGCGGCGGCCGCGAATACGTGTGCGGTCTGGTCTGGCGAAAATCCGATGCCCTCGCAGAAGGCATCGACCGCATCGACCAGTTTTTCCTCGGCCAGCGCCGGCAGCATCGTATGGCAGACCAGGTCGATATAGTCGTCGGCGCGGCCCGCGTATTCGGGCGGCAGCGCATGCGCGCCCAGGAACGTCGTGTAGACCGTCACGCCATAGGCCTCGCCCAGCCGGCGCGCCACGCGCAATTGCTTGCGCTCGGCGTCGAGCGACAAGCCATAGCCGGACTTGATCTCGATGGTGGTCACGCCCTCGGCCAGCAGCGCCTCCAGCCGCACGGCCGCCTGCGCGAACAGCGTGGCCTCGTCGGCCTCGCGCGTGGCCCGCACCGTGGACACGATGCCGCCCCCGGCGCGCGCGATGTCCTCGTAGCTGGCGCCCGCCAGCCGCATCGCGAATTCGTCGGCACGCTGGCCGCCGTACACCAGGTGCGTATGGCAGTCGATCAGGCCGGGGGTGATCCACGCGCCGCCGGCATCGTGCCGGTCGAGATGGCGATAGCTGTCCGGCAGATCGGCCAGCGCCCCGAGCCAGGCGATGCGGCCCTGTTCGATCACCAGCGCGCCGTCGCGGACGGCCCGTTCGGGGTCCGCGTCGGGCAGCAGGTGGCAGTGATGCCAGACGCCATCGGCAGAAGGCGCGTCGTGGAAGTTCATCGGTCCGGCTCCCTATGCAGTATCACGCGCAGGCACAGCGCGGAAAGTTCGGTATGGGCGCATGTGACGGCCGGCGAACCGGCCGGCATCAGTATGCCCTCGCCCGCCGACAGGTGCTGGCCGTCGCCGCCGCGGCTGTCGCTGGCGTCCCAGTCGCCGCGCAGCGCCAGGACCAGCACGGTGGCGAAGGTGGGCACCGCCGTGAACGGCTGGCGCATCAGGCGGACTTCGGCGCGGCAGCGGCCCCGGCGCGTCATCACGTTGAGATCGCGTGTCGGGCCATCGACCAGCGCGGCATGGATCGCCGTATCGCCAGAAAACGCGTATGGCTCGCCCACGCGCACGAGCTTGTGGCAGAACGAATCGTCGTGGGCCTGCAGATGCACGCCGGCGCCGTCGATCAGCACGATCTGCCGGTCGATGCCCGGAAAGGCCGAGAACGGCCCGTCCGCGGCGATATCGGCCACGCTGATGCGCCAGTCGAACGTGTCCATGCCGGCGCCCGGCGGCCACACGGCAATCTCGCGCGTGGTGCCGCCGCCGTTCTTCCACGGCGTGGGGGCGATGGCGTCGAGCGCGAACCGCGTGACGGACATCAGCGCTTCACCATCGGCAGGTTCAGGCCCTTTTCACGGGCGCAGTCGATGGCGATGTCGTAGCCTGCGTCGGCGTGGCGCATTACGCCCGTGGCCGGGTCGTTCCAGAGCACCCGCTCGATCCGCCTGCCCGCCGCGTCGGTGCCGTCGCAGACGATGACCACGCCCGAATGCTGCGAAAACCCCATGCCCACGCCGCCGCCGTGATGCAGGCTGACCCACGTGGCACCGCCGGCCGTGTTCAGCAGCGCGTTGAGCAGCGGCCAGTCGGACACCGCATCGGAGCCATCGCGCATCGCCTCGGTTTCACGATTCGGCGATGCCACCGAGCCGCAGTCGAGGTGATCGCGCCCGATCACCACCGGCGCCTTGAGCTCGCCATTCTTCACCATCTCGTTGAAGGCCAGGCCGGCGCGGTGCCGTTCGTCCAGGCCCACCCAGCAGATGCGCGCCGGCAGGCCCTGGAACGCGATGCGGTCGCGCGCCATGTCCAGCCAGCGGTGCAGCGGCTTGTCGTCCGGGAACAGTTCCTTCATCTTGGCGTCGGTCTTGTAGATATCCTCCGGGTCGCCCGACAGCGCCACCCAGCGGAACGGGCCCTTGCCGCGGCAGAACAGCGGGCGGATATACGCCGGCACGAAGCCCGGGAAATCGAACGCGTTCTTCACGCCTTCCTCGAACGCCACCTGCCGGATGTTGTTGCCGTAGTCCACCGTCGGCACCCCCATCTGCTGGAACGCCAGCATGGCCTGCACATGCTTGACGATCGACTGGCGTGCGGCGGCTTCCACGGCCTTGGGGTCGCGCACGCGCAGGTCTTCCCACTGGTCCACGGTCCAGCCTTCGGGCAGGTAGCCGTTGATGACGTCGTGCGCCGAGGTCTGGTCGGTCACGATATCGGGCCGCATGCCGCCCGCCTGCGCACGGCGCGCCAGTTCGGGCACGATCTCCGCGGCATTGCCGAGCAGGCCCACCGAGATCGCCTGGCCCTGCCGGGTCGCGTCCGCGATCATGGCCAGCGCCTCGTCCAGCGTGGTGGCCTTCTTGTCCAGGTAGCGCGTGCGGATGCGGAAGTCGATGCGCGATTCCTGGCATTCGATGGCCAGCACACAAGCGCCGGCCAGCACGCCGGCCAGCGGCTGCGCGCCGCCCATGCCGCCCAGGCCGGCAGTCAGTATCCACTTGCCGGTCAGGTCGCCGTTGTAGTGCTGGTTGCCCGCTTCCACGAACGTTTCGAACGTGCCCTGCACGATGCCCTGCGTGCCGATGTAGATCCACGACCCCGCCGTCATCTGTCCGTACATCATCAGGCCGGCCCGGTCGAGTTCGTTGAACTTGTCCCAGGTGGCCCAGTGCGGCACCAGGTTGGAGTTGGCGATCAGCACGCGCGGGGCGTCGGCATGGGTGCGGAACACGCCCACCGGCTTGCCCGACTGCACCAGCAGCGATTCGTCCTCGCCCAGGCGGCGCAGGCTGTCCAGGATGGCGTCGAAGCACTCCCAGTTACGCGCGGCCTTGCCGATGCCGCCATAGACCACCAGGTCCTGGGGGCGTTCGGCCACATCGGGGTCCAGGTTGTTCTGGATCATCCGATAGGCCGCTTCGATGAGCCAGTTCTTGCAGTGCAGCTGGCTGCCTCGCGGGGCGCGGATTTCGCGCTGGCCGCGCGGGGTGTCGGTGAATTGGTGTTCGTTGGCGTTCATGGTGTGTCCCGGTATGTTTGTTGACTGGTCGGATCTGGATGCGCTTGCCCGCTCCCCCAACCCTGCAAACCGACGGCGTTTCAACCACCGATTTTGTCTCCCGTTGCGGGAGGGGGGGAGATGGCCAGCGTCTCAGGCGGCTACGTTCGTCGGCAAGATCTCCCTCACGGCCTCGGGCCAGCCCGCGCCGGCGTCGCCCTGCACCACCCACTGCTTCATCGCCTCGATATCGGGCGCCAGATAACGGTCGGATTCCACAAAGGCCACGCGGCTGCGGATGCGGGCCAGTTCCTGCTCCACCAGCGGCGACGACTTCAGCGGCCGATGGAATTCGATGCCCTGCGCAGCGGCCATGGCCTCGATGCCGACGATCACGGCGGTGTTGGCGGCCATGTCGCCCAGGCGGCGCGCGCCGTAGGTGGCCATCGACACATGGTCTTCCTGGTTGGCCGACGTAGGCAGGCTGTCCACACTGGACGGATGCGCCAGCGACTTGTTCTCGGACGCCAGCGCCGCCGCCGTGACCTGCGCGATCATGAAGCCCGAATTCAGGCCGCCATCGCGCACCAGGAACGGCGGCAGGCCGGACAGCCCCGTATCGAGCAGCAGCGCCAGGCGGCGCTCGGAGATGGCGCCAATCTCGGCGATGGCCAGCGCGATGATGTCGGCGGCAAAGGCCACCGGCTCGGCGTGGAAGTTGCCGCCGGACACCACGTCGCCCTGTTCGGAAAACACCAGCGGGTTGTCGGACGCGGCGTTGGCCTCGATGCGCAGGACGCCCGCGGCGTGGGCCAGGTTGTCCAGGCACGCGCCCATCACCTGCGGCTGGCAGCGGATCGAATACGGGTCCTGCACCCGCCCGCAGGTCTTGTGCGAATCGACGATCTCGCTGCCATCGAGCATCGCGCGCACGGCGCCGGCCACGGCAATCTGGCCCGCCTGCCCGCGTGCCGCGTGGATGCGGGCATCGAACGGCTTGACCGATCCCTTGATGGCTTCCAGCGACAGCGCGCCTGCCACCAGCCCCGCCGCGAAGGCATCCTCGGCGGCAAACAGCCCGGCCAGCGCCAGCGCCGTGGACACCTGCGTGCCGTTCAGCAGCGCCAGCCCTTCCTTGGGGCCCAGCGTGAAGACGTCCAGCCCGGCATGGGCCAGGCCTTGCGCGGCCGGCACGCGGCGGCCGTCGATCATCACATCGCCCACGCCAATCAGCGTGCAGGACATATGCGCCAGCGGCGCCAGGTCGCCCGAGGCACCGACCGATCCCTTGGCCGGGATGCACGGCGACACGCCGTGGTTGGCCAGCGCCAGCAGGGCATCGATCAGTTCCGGACGCACGCCCGAATGGCCACGCGCCAGGCTGACGGCCTTGATCGCCAGGATCAGCCGCACGGTATCGGCCGGCAGGTCGGCACCGGTGCCCACGCTGTGCGACAGCACCAGGTTGCGTTGCAGTTCGGCCAGCTTGTCGTGGGCGATGCGCGATTGCGCCAGCTTGCCAAAGCCGGTGTTGATGCCATAGACCACGGCGTCGGCGTCGATGATGTCCTGCACCGTGGCCTGCGCGGCACGCACGCCGGCCCAGGCCGATTCGGCCATCGCCAGCCGCACTTCGCCACGGTAGATGCGGCGCAGGTCGTCCAGCGAGACGTGGCCAGGGTTCAGGGTCAGGAGGGAGCGGGAATCGTTGGTCATCTGCGTACGTCTTTGTTGTATGAGCCTGTCTATACAGGTTAGTCGAAAAATAAACCCGATGGCCCGCTTTTGGCTGGCCTCGGGAATCTGTTCTAGCCGAAGGCGGGATTGCCGTCGGCGCGAAACCGGCTGCCCAGCCGATACCGGTTGCCCGGGTGCAGGCAGCGAACAAATGTGACCGGCACGCCATGTGTCCAGGTGCGGCGGGTCAGCAGCAGGCAGGGCTGCGTGGGCGGCATCTCCAGATGCGCGGCCTGCTCGGCCGTGGCGGCGATGGCATCGACCACGTGCTCCACCTGGTCATACGGCACGTTGCGCAGCAGGTACTCGCCCGGCTGCGTATCGGCAAAATCCTGCGTGATGAAATCGGGCGCCACGCGCGGATTCACGTAGCGGTCTTCCAGCTGCACCGGCAAGCCGTCTTCGCGATGGATGCAGATCGAGTGGTACACCGATTCGCCGGTGCGCAGTTCCAGCGCGGCTGCCACCTCGATCGACGCCGACACGCGCTCCACCAGGATCACGTCGCAGGCGTAGTCGTGGCCGCGCATGCGGATCTCGTCCTGCAGGTTGACCACCGACAGCAGCGTGGACTGCGGCTTGTGTTCGGCCACGAACGTGCCCACGCCGGCCACGCGCACCACCCTGCCCTGCTCCGACAGTTCGCGCAAGGCCCGGTTGACCGTCATGCGCGACACCGAGAAGCGGTTCACCAGTTCCTGCTCGGACGGCACGCGATCGCCGGGCTGCCACGCGCCGCTCTGGATCTGGCGCGCGATGTACTCCTTGACCTGCTGGTACAGCGCGGCCGGAGCGTTGGACGGGGAAGGTGCCGGGTTGGCGGACGGATTCATGACCTGTTGCGGAATGCCGGATTGCCGGTTCAGTGTTCGGCCGATGCCATGGCTTCGGCACGAATCTCTTCGGTGAGCCGCGCCTTGAGCACGGAAAACTCGGGCGATGTCTTGATCGTGTAATGGCGCGGATGGGCAAAGTCCACCGCGATCTCGCTCTTGATCCGACCGGGCCGCGCGGAAAACACCGCCACGCGGTTGGCCATGAAAATGGCCTCGTCGATATCGTGCGTGACGAATAATACCGTCTTGCGGTGCGACTCCCAGATCCCCAGCAGCAGCTCCTGCATCAGCACGCGCGTCTGGTTGTCCAGCGCGCCGAACGGCTCGTCCAGCAGCAGGATCTTCGGATCGTTGGCCAGCGCCCGCGCAATCGCCGTGCGCTGCTGCATGCCGCCCGACAGCTGCTTGGGGTAGTGCTGCTCGAAGCCGCGCAGCCCCACGCGGGCGATAAAGAAATCGCTACGTTCCTTCTGCTCGGCCAGGCTCATGCCGCGTTCGCGCAGCCCGAAGCGCACGTTCTGCTCGATCGTCAGCCACGGGAACAGCGTGTACGACTGGAACACCATGCCGCGGTCGGCGCCCGGTCCGGCCACCGGCTGGCCATCGAGCAGCACGCGGCCGCCGCTGGGGGTCTCGAGCCCGGCCACGATGCGCAGCAGCGTGGATTTGCCGCAGCCCGACGGGCCCAGGATCGTCACGAAATCGTTGTCGCGCACCTCGAAATCGACCGGCAGCAACGCCTGCGTGCTGCCGCCGCGCGGATTCGCGAAGGTACGGGATACCTGCTGGATCGACAGCGCGCTCATTTGATCGAACTCCACGGAAACAGGCGCTGGTTGGCCAGCTTGAAGACCAGGTCGGACACCAGCCCGATGCAGCCGATGACGATGATGCCGAAGATGATCTGCCCGGTATTCAGCAGCGCCTGGCTGTCGGTAATCATGTGCCCGATGCCCGAGGACGAGCCGATCAGCTCGGCCACGATCACGTACGTCCACGCCCAGCCCAGTACCAGCCGCAGCGTCTCGGCAATCTCGGGCGCCGCGCCCGGAATCAGCACGCGGCGCACGATGCCGCGCGGCGTGGCGCCCAGCGTGTAGGCGGCCTCCACCAGGTCCTTGCGCGCGCCGCCCACCGTGACCGCCACCATCAGCACGATCTGGAAAAACGAGCCGATGAAGATCACCAGCAGCTTCTGCGTCTCGCCAATGCCGGCCCACAGGATCAGCAGCGGGATGAACGCCGACGCCGGCAGGTAGCGGCAAAACGACACGAATGGCTCGAAAAACGCCTCGGCCGCCTTGTAGGACCCCATAAAAATGCCCAGCGGCACGGCCAGCACGGCGGCCAGCACGAAGCCGCCGACCACGCGCCAGACGGTCATGCCGATATCGCCGATGAAGCCGTACTGCGTGAACAGCAGCCAGCCCTCGTGCGCCATCGTCACCGGATCGGCCAGGAACGTGCGCGGGACGAAGCCGCCCAGCGTCACCACGGCCCAGACGCCGAAGAATGCGACAAAGAACGACAGGCCAAGAATCCAGCGGGCCTGCGACGACACCGGCACCAGCGGCGACAGCCACGGATGGCGCGCACGCGGCGCACGGTCCGCCGGCTGGGCGGCGATGGGCGCGGGCGGGCGCGCCGTGGCGGGAGCTTGCACGGACGACGACATCACGGACTCCGGCTTACTTGAGGTATCGGGCGTCATAGAGCGCCGTCACGTCGGGCACCTGGCGGATCACGCCGATGTCCTTGAGCACATCGGCCGCTTCCTTGCTGAAGCTGGCCAGCTCGCCCGAGAAGAATTTCTGGTTGGCCGCCTTGTCCTGCCAGCGCAGGTAGGCCGACGACTTGGCGAACTGCTCGCCGGTCTGCTTGACGGCCGCGCCCATGATGTCGTTGGACTTCTCGGGCTCCTTGCGGATCATCTCCAGCGCCTCGAAGTAGCTGTCGACCAGCGCCTGGGCGGCCTTGGGATTGTCCTTGAGCCATTTCGGCACACAGCCCAGCGTGTCGGTCACCATCGGGTAGTCGAGCGTGGTGGCCAGGATCTTTCCGCGCTCCGGATTGGCGCGCACGGTGGACAGATACGGCTCGTAGGTCATGGCGCCGTCGTTCTGGCCCGCCACGAACGCCTGCGCGGCCGCCTGTGGCGACAGCGTGGTCAGCTTCACGTCCTTGAGCGACATGCCGTTCTTCTTCAGCATCCACGCCAGCCCGAAGTACGGCGCGGTGCCCGGCGCATCGACGCCGATGGTCTTGCCCTTGAGGTCCGCAAACGTCTTCACGTCGCTGCGCACAGCCAGGCCGTCGGCGCCGTACGACTTGTCGAGCTGGACGATCTGGGTGATGGGCACGCCGTTGGCGTTCCAGGCCACGTGGGTTTCCACGGTGGTGGCCGCGCACTGGATGGCCCCGGAGGCCAGCGCCAGGTGGCGGTCCTTCTGCGGAATCATCTTGATATCCACATCCACGCCGTGCTTCTTGAAGATGCCCGCCTTGTCGGCCAGCGTCAGCGGCGCGAAACCGGTCCAGCCGCTCATGCCGATCGTGACCGGCGTGTTCTGGGCGTGGGCGGGCGCGGCCAGGACTGCGGCGGCAAGGGTGGACGCAACGGCGGCAAAACGGAACGGCAGGGGCAGCTTCATGCTGTCGGCTCCATCAGTCGTGGGGTGAAGGCAATCTATCAATCCTGTATATACAAGTCAAACCCGGGGTTTACCTGAGTCATCCGTCAAGTACGTCTTGCTGAACCCCAGTGATGGCGCGCAATTGCGGTGCCCGATCATGCTGCAATGCACCGCAGCGGCGCATGAGATTGGCATGGAGTGCCGCGCGATGCACCAACTTGTCTATACAGGTGACGCAGGCGGAGGGTGACGCAATGGGCGTGCCTGGCATGGAAGAGGTGTCCGCTACGTGATGGTTGCTCCCCTCTCCGCAAGGCGGGAGAGGGGAGCCGGAAATTGGCACCTTGGCCGCGTCAGCGATCAAAAAACGCGCTGACCGTGGGATAACGCAGCCGCAGGCGCAGTTCGCGCTTGAGCCGGCGGTTGTCGAGCCGGCGCGATTCGCTCATGAAGCTCAGGAGCGTGGGGTCGATGGTGTCCCGCGCCTGCTGGCGGGTGATGCGCGGCGGGCGCGGCAGGCCCTTGCGGTCTGCCACGAGGTCGAAATAGTCGGCCATGCGCAGTTCGGTGTCGTCGCTGGCGTGCACCACGCGCTGCGGGCGGCCGCGCCACAACGCGGCGATCATCGCCCGCGCCAGGTCGTCGGCATGGATATGGCTCGTGTAGACGTCATCCTGCGGCGCCAGCGCAGGCGTGCCCTTGTTCAGGCGCGCCACGGGCAGCCGGTCTTCGGCATAGATGCCTGGAATGCGCACAATGCCGGTCCGCCAGCCGGCGTCGCGGCCAAAGGCGCGCACCGCCGCTTCCGCCGCCACGCGCCGCCGGGCCCGTGCAGTCTGCGGACGCACCGCATGAAATTCCTGCACGCGCGCGCCGCCGCGGTCGCCGTAGACGCCGGTGGTGCTGGCGTAGATGAAGGCCCCCGGGGCACGGTGGCGCGCCGACGCCTCAAACGCGCGGTGCCAGCCCCGCTCGGGTAGAATGGCGGCCTCGCTGACACCGGGCCGCAGGGCGCGCGTGCGACGCCAGCTGGTGCGCCGTAGCGCACCCAGCAACGCTTGCGTGCGTGGATCGCCATCGCCCTGACCGGGCGGCGGCGCCAGGTCGATGACCCGGCTGGCCAGCCGCGACAGCCGTGCCAGCGTGGCCGGCTGATCCAGGTTGGCCACCAGCGGTATCGCGCCGGCTTCGCGCAGTGCCGCCTGGCGCGATGGTTGCGAAGTCACGGCGAACACGCGCATGCGCGTGGCCAGCACGCGCAGGATGCGGGTGCCCACATCGCCGCAGCCAACGATCAGCAGGCGCGGACGGCCCAGCCGCCGACGCCGGACGCCCCGTGGGGAAGACAACGCCGCTTGCGGCGACAGAATTTGGTTCATAGACCCGATTATGGCTTATCAAGTTACCGTCATGCCGAGTGGCCACAAGTTCGAAGTGGCCGCCGACGAAACCATCCTGGGCGCCGCGCTGCGCCATAGCATCGGCCTGCCCTACGGCTGCAAGAACGGCGCCTGCGGGTCGTGCAAGGGCCGCGTGGTCGAGGGTACGATCCACCAGGGCGACCATGCCGCATCGGCGCTGACCGCCCAGGAAAAGACCGAGGGCCGCGCGCTGTTCTGCTGCGCCAACGCCACGTCGGACATCACGATCGAATGCCGCGAGGTGCATGGCGCCGGCGACATCCCCATCAAGAAGATCCCGTGCCGCGTGGCCACCATGGAGCGCCTGGCCGACGACGTGATCTCGGTCCGGCTGCAACTGCCCGCCACCGAGCGCATGCAGTTCCTGGCCGGCCAGTACGTGGAATTCCTGCTGCGCGACGGCAAGCGCCGCAGCTATTCGATCGCCACGCCGCCGCACGAGGAAGGCCCGATCGAACTGCATATCCGCCACATGCCCGGCGGCGCGTTCACCGACTACGTGTTCGGCGCGAAGGAAGGCATGCCGGCCATGAAGGAACGCGACATCCTGCGCTTCGAGGGCCCGCTGGGCAGCTTCTTCCTGCGGGAGGATTCGGACAAGCCGATCATCCTGCTGGCATCGGGCACCGGCTTCGCGCCGATCAAGGCCATCGTCGAGCATGCCGCCTACACCGGCATCACGCGCCCGATGACGCTGTACTGGGGCGGCCGCCGTCCGGCCGACCTGTACATGCACGCGCTGTGCGAGCAGTGGGCGCGCGACCTGCCGAACTTCAAGTACGTGCCGGTGGTGTCCGACGCGCAGGCCGGCGACAACTGGACGGGCCGTACCGGCTTTGTCCACCAGGCCGTGATGGCCGACCATCCGGACCTGTCGGGCCACGAGGTCTACGCCTGCGGCGCGCCGGTCATGGTCAACGCCGCGCGCACCGATTTCACGGCCCAGTGCCGCCTGCACGAGGACGCGTTCTTCGCCGATTCGTTCACGTCCGAGGCCGATCTGCACGCGGCCGGCAGCGCCTGACCGGCCCCGCCGCCGTTGGCGTCGACACAACAATGCCACCCGGGTCTGCCAAATTTCGCTTTGACACCCGGGCGCATGCGTCTTATATTGGCCGCCATGAACACCGCCATGATCCGACGCCGCGCACGTACGTTGCTCCCCTCCGGGGTGCCGCGCGGCTGACCGCAGACAGCGTTTGTTCAGGTCAACAAGCCACGGGCAGCCCCCGTGGCTTTTTGCTTTTCTCCGTCCCTCTTTTCGTGCCGATCCCAGGAGTCCGCCATGGCATTTGCTGAGTTTCCCGTCCAATCGCTGATGTACATCACCAACCGCCCCGAACTGGTCTTCACCGAAGGCAAGGGTTCGTGGCTGACGGACCATAACGGCAAGCGCTATCTCGATTTCGTGCAGGGCTGGGCAGTCAACGCGCTGGGGCATTCCAACGAGGGCATGATCCAGGCGCTGGAGACGCAGGCCCGCAAGCTGCTGAACCCGAGCCCGGCCTTCTACAACGAGCCGATGCTCAAGCTCGCGCAGCAGCTGACCGACAACAGCTGCTTCGACAAGGTGTTCTTCGCCAACAGCGGCGCCGAAGCCAACGAAGGCGCGATCAAGCTGGCGCGCAAATGGGGCCGCAAGCACAAGGACGGCGCGTTCGAGATCATCACGATGGACCACAGCTTCCACGGCCGCACGCTGGCGACCATGAGCGCATCGGGCAAGGCCGGCTGGGACACCATCTTCGCGCCGCAGGTGCCGGGCTTCCCGAAGGCCAACCTGAACGATCTGGCTTCGGTGGAAAAGCTGATCAACGACAAGACCGTCGGCATCATGCTGGAACCGGTGCAGGGCGAAGGCGGCGTGATCCCCGCCAGCCGCGAGTTCATGCAGGGCCTGCGCGCGCTGGCCGACAAGCACAAGCTGCTGCTGATCGTCGATGAAGTACAGACCGGCTGCGGCCGCTGCGGCACGCTGTTCGCGTACGAACTGTCGGGCGTGGAGCCGGACATCATGACGCTGGGCAAGGGCATTGGCGGCGGCGTACCGCTGTCGGCGCTGCTGTGCAAGGCCGACGTGGCCAGCTTCGAGGCCGGCGACCAGGGCGGCACGTACAACGGCAACCCGCTGATGACGGCCGTGGGCAGCTCGGTGATCTCGCAGCTGACCGCGCCGGGCTTCCTGGACGACGTGAAGGCCAAGGGCGAATACCTGCGCGAGCAGCTGCTGGCGCTGTCGGCCGAGTTCGGCCTGGGCGGCGAACGCGGCGAAGGCCTGCTGCGCGCGCTGGTGCTGGGCAAGGACATCGGCCCGCAGATCGTGGAGGAAGCGCGCGAGATGAACCCGACCGGCCTGCTGCTGAACGCCCCGCGGCCGAACCTGCTGCGCTTCATGCCGGCCCTGAACGTAACGCACGAAGAGATCGACCAGATGATCGGCATGCTGCGCGAGTTGCTGAAGAAGCTGGCGTAAGCAAAAAAGCCTCGCGAAAGCGAGGCTTTTTCGTTGGAAGCAGCAGGTGTTTGCGCCCCTCTCCCGCGCGCGGGAGAGGGGTTGGGGGAGAGGGTAATGCGGTTCTGCTTGCAGTCTGTTGCAATTTGAACCGCGGGCCCTCTCCCCCGCCCCTCTCCCGCGCGCGGGAGAGGGGCGACTACCTCACTCGCCCAGATACGCGGCACGCACCTTCGGATCGTCCAGCATCTGCTTGGCGTCGCCGCTCATCGTGATCAGGCCCGACTCCATCACGTAGCCGCGGTGGGCGGCCTGCAGCGCCAGGCGCGCGTTCTGCTCGACCAGCAGCACGGTCACGCCCTGTCCCGACACGGTACGCACCACCTCGAAGATCTTCTCGACCATGATCGGCGACAGACCCATCGACGGTTCGTCCAGCAGCAGCAGCTTGGGCTGGCTCATCAGCGCACGCGCCATGGCCAGCATCTGCTGCTCGCCGCCGGACATCGTGCCGGCCAGCTGGTTGGCGCGTTCCTTCAGGCGCGGGAACGTCTCGAACATGCGGTCGATGTCGGCCTTGATGCCGGCCTCGTCGTTGCGCGTGTACGCACCCATCTGCAGGTTCTCGGTGATCGTCATGCGCGCGAACACGCCGCGGCCTTCCGGCACCATCGCCAGGCCCTGCTTGAGCAGCGTGTAGCTGGGCACGCCCTTGATGGACTTGCCCATGTACTGCACGTCGCCGCCGGCCCAGCCCTGCAGGCCGGTGATGGCCTTCATGGTCGTGGTCTTGCCGGCGCCGTTGGCACCGATCAACGTCACGAGTTCGCCGTCCTGGATCTCCAGATCGACACCCTTGACGGCCTGGATGCCGCCATAGGCCACCTTCAGGCCCGCAATCTTCAGAATCGTTTGTGGCATTGCTTCTCTCCCGCCTTAGTGCGCCGACGCGCCGAGGTAGGCCTCGATCACGGCAGGATTGCTCTGGACTTCATGCGGCAGGCCCTGCGCGATGACCTTGCCGTAGTCCAGCACGGTCAGGCGGTTGCACAGGCCCATCACCAGTTTCACGTCGTGCTCGATCAGCAGGATGGTCTTGCCATCGTTCTTGATCTTTTCCAGCAGGCCGCGCAGTTCCACCTTCTCGGTGGCGTTCATGCCGGCCGCGGGCTCGTCCAGGGCCAGCAGCTTGGGCTCGGTGGCCAGCGCGCGGGCGATCTCCAGACGGCGCTGGTGGCCGTACGACAGGTTCTTCGACGTGAAATTGGCGTATTTGCCAATGCCGACGTAGTCCAGCAGGTCGTGCGCCATGTCCTCGATGCCTTCTTCCTCGCGGCGCACCGCAGGCGGACGGAACACGGCGCCGAACAGGCCGGCCTTGGTCCGCACATGGCGGCCCACCATCACGTTTTCCAGCGCGGTCATGTCGCCGAACAGGCGGATGTTCTGGAACGTCCGCGCGATACCGGTCTTGGCCACCTCGTGCACGGCGGTCGGCTGGTACGGCTTGCCGCCCAGCACGAACTCGCCCGAATCGGGCGTGTACAGGCCCGTGATCACGTTGAAGAACGTGGTCTTGCCCGCGCCGTTCGGGCCGATCAGGCCGTAAATCTCACCGGGCTTGATCTGCAGGCCCACATCGGACAGCGCCTGCAGGCCGCCGAAACGCTTGTTGACCCCCTGTACGGACAGGAGGAATTCGGAATTGCTCATGTTGTCCTCCTGTTCAGAAACGGCCGACGTTGCCCGCGCGGCGCACCACCGGGCGATCTTCCTTGCGCGGCGATGGCCAGATGCCTGCCGGGCGGTACAGCATCACCGCCACCAGGGCCAGGCCGAACAGCAGCTGACGCAGCACTTCGGCATCGACGATCACGTGGCCGAACAGGCCGGTCTGGATCGGCTCCGCCACCACGCGCAGCAGTTCCTGGAAACCCACCAGCAGGACGCCGCCCAGGATCACGCCCGGGATATGGCCCATGCCGCCCAGCACCACGATGGCCAGGATGTAGATCGATTCCCACAGCGTGAACGATTCCGGCGAGACAAAGCCCTGGAACGCGCCGAACACCGCACCCGAGGCGCCGCCGAACGACGCACCCATAGCAAAGGCCAGCAGCTTCATGTTGCGGGTGTTGATGCCCATGGCCTTGGCCGCGATCTCGTCTTCGCGGATGGCCACCCAGGCCCGGCCGATGCGCGAGTTCTGCAGGCGCAGGCAGATGAACACGATCACGATGACCAGGAACACCACCAGGTAGTAGTACATGAAGACCGGCGTGAACTTCATCCCGAAGATCTCGTGCGATTTCGAGAAGTCGAAGCCGAAGATATGCACCGGGTCCACCGCCGTGATGCCCTTGGGGCCGTTGGTGATGTTCACCGGACGGTCCAGGTTGTTCATGAAGATCCGGATGATCTCGCCGAAGCCCAGGGTCACGATGGCCAGGTAGTCGCCGCGCAGCTTCAGCGTCGGCGCCCCCAGCAGCACCCCGAAGGTAGCCGCGATCAGCACCGCGCATGGCAATACGAGCCACATCGTCAGGTGCAGGCCGTTCGGGAACAGCTGGTGGATCCACTCGAACTGGTTGGCCAGGTGCGGCGAACCGAGCAGCGCCATGCTGTAGGCCCCCACCGCGTAGAACGCGATGTAGCCCAGGTCAAGCAGGCCGGCAAAGCCCACCACGATGTTCAGGCCCAGCGCCAGCATGATGTAGAGCAGCGCGAAGTCGAGCACGCGCACCCAGTAGTTGCCGCCGAAGGTCTGGACGAAGAACGGCGCGCACAGCGCCACCACCAGGAAGGCCAGCAAGGCCGCCAGGGTCTTGGCCGGGACACGCGACGGTGCCGCCACGGCCGTGGATGGAATCGGAGTATTCATGGATTCTCTCCCCTCAGGCCCGGTCGGCCACGCGTTCGCCCATGATGCCGGACGGACGGAACACAAGTACGGTAATCAGCACGATGAAGGCAAACACGTCCTGGTAGTTCGAGCCGAACACACCATTGGTCAGGTCGCCGATATAGCCGGCGCCCAGTGCCTCGATCAGCCCCAGCAGCATGCCGCCCACCATGGCGCCCGCCAGGTTGCCGATGCCGCCCAGCACGGCGGCGGTGAACGCCTTCAGGCCGGGGATGAAGCCCATGTAGAAGTGGGCGTTGCCGTAGTTGGTGGCCATCATCACGCCTGCCAGCGCCGCCAGCGTGGCGCCGATCATGAATGTGGCCGAGATCACGAAGTTGGGGTTCACGCCCATCAGGCCCGCCACCTTCTGGTTCTCGGCGGTGGCGCGCATGGCGCGGCCGAGCTTGGTGCGGTTGACCAGGGCCAGCAGGCCTGCCATGACCATCACGGCCAGGCCGATGATGACCATTTCCTTGCCGGTAATGGTGGCGCCGGTGGAACCGATGTCGATCGGGTCCGAAGGCAGCAGTTGCGGGAACGTCAGCGGGTTGCGCGACCAGATCAGCATCCCCATGGTCTGGAGGATGATCGAGACACCGATCGCGGTAATCAGCGGGGCCAGGCGCGGCGCGTTGCGCAACGGCCGGTAGGCCACGCGTTCAATGGTATAGGCAAGCACTGCACAGACGGGCATGGCGATCAGCGTGGCGATCACCAGCGTCAGCCATTCGGGCAGGCCGGGGGCGAATTTCTGCAGCCCCATGATTGCCGACAAAGCGGTCAGCGCGCCAATCATCAGGACGTCGCCATGCGCGAAGTTGATGATGCCCAGAATGCCGTAGACCATGGTGTAGCCCAGTGCGATCAGCGCATAGATGCTGCCGAGCACCAGACCGTTCACGATCTGCTGGATAAAGATATCCATGAAAACTCCTGCTTCAGCCCCGCTCCGGCCGGCATGGTGTGGATGCCGCGGAAGGGACGGTAATGTTGGATAGGTCGGGTAGGTTGGTAATCAGTTTTGCTGGTGTGCTGCCCGCCCTGTTCCACCCATGGTAAGGATGCTCATAACACGTTGGCGAGACTAAAAAGAACGGCACCGCAAGGTACTCACGGTGCCGTTCGTCTGGGACGGTAAGCCCCGGATTACATCTTCACGACGTCGAGGACGGACTTCTTCTTGTCCTTGTACTCGTACAGCGTGATGGTGCCTTCCTTCATGTCGCCCTTCTCGTCGAAGGCGATGTTGCCGATCACGCCCTTGTAGTTCGTCTTGGGCATTTCGGCCAGGATGGCAGCCGGTTCGGTCGAGTTGGCGCGCTTCATCGCATCCACGATCACCATCACGGCGTCATAGGTGAACGGTGCGTAGATCTGCACCGGCGAGTTGAAACGGGCCTGGTAGCGCTTCTCGAAATCGGCGCCCGTTTCCATCTTCGACAGGGCCAGGCCGGCTTCCGAGCAGATGATGTTGGTCACTGCGTCGCCAGCCAGTTCGGCCACCTTGTCGGTACACACGCCGTCGCCGCCAACGATCTTGGACGTGATGCCCAGTTCCTTGGCCTGCTTGGCGAACGGGCCGCCGGTGGCGTCCATGCCGCCGTACATGATCACGTCCGGCTTCTTGCCCTTGATCTTGGTCAGAATGGCCTTGAAGTCGGTGGCCTTGTCGTTGGTGGCTTCACGTGCCACCACGTTCACGCCGGCGGCCTTGGCAGTCTTCTCGAACTCGTCGGCCAGGCCCTTGCCGTAGGCGGTGGCGTCGTCGACGATCGCCACGCTCTTGGCGTGCAGGCTCTTGGCGGCGTAGTTGGCCAGTGCCGGGCCCTGCTGGGCGTCGGTGGCCACCACGCGGTACGTGGTCTTGAAGCCTTGCTTGGTGTAGTCGGGGTTGGTCGACGACGGCGAGATCTGCGTGATGCCGGCGTCGCTGTAGATCTTCGAGGCCGGGATCGACACGCCCGAATTCAGGTGACCCACCACGGCCACGACCTTGGCATCCACCAGCTTCTGGGCCACGGCGGTGCCGGTCTTCGGATCGGCGGCGTCGTCTTCGCCCACCAGCTCCAGCTTGATCTTCTTGCCGCCGATCTCCAGACCGGTCTTGTTCACTTCCTCGACGGCCAGGCGCGCGCCGTTTTCGTTGTCCTTGCCAAGGTGGGCGATGCCGCCCGTCAGCGGAGCGGCGTGGCCGATCTTGACGACGGTTTCACCGCCACCGGCGGCGGCAGGCGCCGCGGCGGCCGCCGGTGCAGATGCTGCCGCATCAGCCGGCTTTTCTTCCTTCTTGCCACATGCAGCGACCAGCGCCACAGCGGCCGCGATCGGCAGAATCTTGGCAAACGTGAATTGCATGAGTGATCTCCTAGGATTCACAAAAACAGGGAAATAACTACGCCTCCCGGACGTATTCCCTGGACCGCCTTTGTTTAGTTTCAATTTGAAACGCGCGCATTGTATCCCCTTTCTTTGCGGATGCAATACGCGACGCAACAACCTGAACCATTTACCCGCCAAATGAGCTAGGGAATTTCCCCAATGCACAGATTGGGGCAATCTCCGCCCACTTGGCAGACCCGTCTCCTTCCCTTTCAAGAATCATGCCTGCAGCGCCTGTGGCGCCGCACAGGGCACGAATTAAGCCGTCCCGGCGCCACCCATAATGCCGTGCTATTAATTAGGCATTTCATTCGATTTACCGGACGCCTGCTCTAATGTGCAGAATGTAGCGCCGCACCATAATAGGGAAAACCCCATTCCCCGGGATTACCCTGATATTGTCTGCGTGTTCGTACAGGTACCCCCGGATAATCACGCAAAATAAGGCATTGCGCCGCGCAAGGCGTATTGCAATGTATTCGCGAAGATACGGCTCGACGCACCGGCGCGGTGCAACCGGTGGCGATGGAATACGGAGAAGCGCGCCAGAAAGGGGGCGCGGTCGGGAGGAGGTGCCCTGGAAACGCAAAACGCCGCTGGCGGCTGGCCAGCGGCGTTCGGAAAAGTCAGAAAGCAGGCGGGGTCGTCAGGACTGGACCGACACGCTCGCCAGGCCGCGCGGCAGCGGGAACGACATGTTCTCTTCCACGCCCTCCAGGGCCCGCACGCTCTTGACGCCGAACGTGCGCAGGCGTTCGACGATGGCCTGGGCCAGCGCCTCGGGCGCCGACGCGCCGGCGGTCAGGCCGATCCGGCGCTTGCCGGCCACCCACTCGGGCTTGAGCTGCTCGGGGTCGTCCACCATGTAGGCCGGCACGCCAAGGCGGTCGGCCAGTTCGCGCAGGCGGTTCGAGTTCGAGCTGTTCGGGCTGCCCACCACGATCACCACTTCCACCTGGGGCACCATGAACTTCACGGCGTCCTGGCGGTTCTGCGTGGCATAGCAGATGTCCTGCTTCTTGGGCTCGCGGATCTGCGGGAAGCGCGACTTGAGCGCGGCCACGATTTCGGCCGTCTCGTCCACCGACAGCGTGGTCTGCGTGACGTACGCCAGCTGGGCCGGGTTGGCAACCTCAAGGCGGTTCACGTCTTCCACCGATTCCACCAGTAGCATGCCCTGCTCGGACTGGCCCATCGTGCCTTCCACCTCGGGGTGCCCCTTGTGGCCGATCATGATGATCTCGCAGCCTTCGGCGCGCATCTTGCCCACTTCGACGTGGACCTTGGTCACCAGCGGGCAGGTGGCATCGAATACCGTGAGGCCACGGCGCGTGGCATCGGCGCGCACTTCCTTCGACACGCCGTGCGCACTGAAGATAACGGTCGAACCGGCTGGCACTTCGTCCAGTTCGTCGATGAAGATCGCACCCTTCTTGCGCAGGTCGGCCACCACGTAGGCGTTGTGCACGATCTCGTGACGCACGTAGATCGGTGCGCCGAACCGCGACAGCGCGCGTTCGACGATTTCGATGGCGCGGTCCACGCCGGCGCAGAAGCCGCGCGGCTGCGCCATCAGGATTTCGGCGTCTGCAGAGGTAGTGAGTTCGGTCATGCTGCGTTCCATCGCCACGGCGGACATCAGAGAATTCCGATCAGCTGGACGTCGAACAGGATCGTCTGTCCGGCCAGCGGGTGGTTGAAATCGAAGAGCGCCGCGGTGTCGCCGTATTCCTTCAGCACGCCGGCGTACTTGCCGCCGCCGGGCGCGTTGAATTCGACGAGATCGCCGGGGGTGTATTCCTCTTCGAACGAGCTGTTCTCGCGCAGCGTGGCCAGCGAGACCCACTGCAGCAGTTCAGGATTGCGCGGGCCGAATGCGTGCTCGGCATCCAGCCGGTACGTCATGCGGTCGCCCTCGGGCATGCCCAGCAGCGCCTGCTCCAGCGTCGGGGCCAGCTGGCCCTGGCCCAGCAGCAGCGTGGCGGGCTTTTCCTCGAACGTGCTCACCACTTCGGTGCCGTTTTCGAGGGCGATACTGTAATGAAGCGTCAGGAAGGAATCGGCCTGGACGGTCTTGCGCGCGGACGCGCCACCAGCGGCGGCTTGCGCCGAAGAAGTTTGCAAAGTCATGGGAGTCAACCGGTCAACAGCCGCCATTGTATGCGACTGGACCGTCCGCCGCCGGGTACGGCCGCGCCCCTGTGTCGGAAATCGACGAAGTTGTTCCGCCGTCGCCGCGCTGGACAGGCCGCCCCAGCCCCATTACAGTGTGGCCCGCACCACTGTTCGTCCGTGGTGCGTCCAGAGCAGGACCGGCTTCCGGGCGTCATCCCACGTGACGCAGGCGGCACGGCGCAACAGCCCCCTTCCGAATCTGCCGGAAGGCATTGATTCGCCGCTCGATTCCGGTCTATAATGTTCGTTTCGCTGAAGTACCAATCCGCTGCAGTCCGGGCCCGTGCGCCTTTTGTTGATCTGTTGCGAACATTGTCCACGAATAAGATTTAGGAGTGCTTCATGGCACGCGTCTGTCAAGTGACCGGGAAAGCGCCGATGGTCGGCAACAACGTTTCCCACGCAAACAACAAGACCAAGCGCCGTTTTCTGCCCAACCTGCAGAACCGCCGCTTCTTCGTTGAATCGGAAAACCGCTGGGTGAGCCTGCGCGTCTCGAACGCCGGTCTGCGCCTGATCGACAAGAAAGGCATCGACGCCGTGCTCGCAGACCTGCGCGCACGCGGCGAAGTCTAATAAGGAGTAAATCATGGCCAGCAAAGGCGGACGCGACAAGATCAAGCTGGAATCGACCGCGGGTACCGGTCATTTCTACACGACCACCAAGAACAAGCGCACCATGCCGGAAAAGATGGAGATCTCGAAGTTCGATCCCATCGCCCGCAAGCACGTGCCTTACAAGGAAACCAAGATCAAGTAATTGATCCCTGGTCTTCAGCCGAAAGCCCCGCCCTCGCGGGGCTTTTTGCTTTGGGGCATCCGCCTGCACCGGGCTTGGGCGCCGCCGGCGTTGTGGCCCCTGCCTTCCCACGCCCCGCCAACCCTTGTCAGACAAGGGAAAGATGTCAGTTTCGTGGCAAGCCGGTGTAGACTTGCCAGCTTTCCCCATCACGCTTTCGCCCCCGAAGCGATCCCCCTGCACCATGAACTTCGATGTCGCGATTGTCGGCAGCGGTCTGGCCGGCCTTACCGTCGCGCTGCAACTGGCCGACACCCACCGGGTTGTCATCCTCAGCAAGCGCGCCATGACAACGGGGGCCAGCGACTGGGCGCAGGGCGGCATTGCGGCAGTGCTCGATTCCGGTGACAGCCACGACGAGCATACGCAGGACACGCTCGTCGCCGGTGCCGGACTCTGCGACGAGGAAGCCACGCGCTTCATCGTGGAGCATGGGCGCGAGGCAATCCAGTGGTTGATCGATCGCGGCGTGCCGTTCACGCGCGACGAGCAGGCGGAACTGGGCTTCCACCTGACGCGCGAGGGCGGCCACAGCCGCCGCCGGATCATCCACGCGGCCGATGCCACGGGCCACGCCGTGGTCACCACGCTGGCCGAGCAGGCGCGCAAGCATCCGAACATCACGATCCTGGAAGACCAGTTCGCGATCGACCTGATCACGTCGGCCAAGCTGGGACTGCCGGGCAACCGCTGCTACGGCCTCTACGTGCTGGATGTGACCACGGACGAGGTGCGCACCATCACGGCCACGCATACGGTGCTGGCGGCCGGCGGCGCGGGCAAGGTCTATCTCTATACAACCAATCCCGACACGGCCACCGGCGACGGCATCGCCATGGCCTGGCGCGCGGGCTGCCGTGTGGCGAACATGGAATTCATCCAGTTCCACCCGACCTGCCTCTATCACCCCTACGCCAAGTCGTTCCTGATCTCCGAGGCGGTGCGCGGCGAAGGCGGCCTGCTGAAGCTGCCCGACGGGACCCGTTTCATGCCCGAACACGACGAGCGTGCCGAACTGGCGCCGCGCGACGTGGTGGCCCGCGCCATCGACTTCGAAATGAAAAAGCGCGGCATCGACTGCGTCTATCTCGACATCACGCACCAGCCCGAGTCGTTCCTGAAGGAGCACTTTCCCACCATCCACGCACGCTGCCTGGAACTGGGCATCGACATCGCGCGCGAGCCGATTCCGGTGGTGCCGGCCGCGCACTACACCTGCGGCGGCGTGGTCACGGATACCGCGGGTCGCACCGATATCGGCAACCTGTACGCGGTCGGCGAGACCGGCTGCACGGGCCTGCATGGCGCCAACCGCCTGGCATCCAATTCGCTGCTCGAATGCATGGTGATCGGCCAGGCCGCAGCCTTGGACATCGCGTCACAGGGCAAGTCCGGCGCGCCCGATATCGCGCTGCCCGCCTGGGACGAAAGCCGGGTCTCGGATGCGGACGAAGAAGTGGTGGTATCGCACAACTGGGATGAGCTGCGCCGGATGATGTGGAATTACGTGGGCATCGTGCGCACCGACAAGCGCCTGGAGCGCGCCCAGCACCGCATCGGCCTGCTGCGCGAGGAGATCGCCGAGTACTACGCGAACTTCCGCGTCACGCGCGACCTGCTGGAGCTGCGTAACCTGGTGGAAGTGGCATCGCTGATCGTCGATGGCGCGTACTCGCGCCACGAGAGCCGCGGGCTGCACTACAGCCGGGACTATCCGGAAACGCTGCCGAAGGCGCTGCCCACGGTGCTGCAGCCGGAAACGGGCCGGGCGGCCCGCCACCGTCAGCACCGGCGCTGACCAAAGGGCCGAGGCTCGGCCCCTGGTTGGCCCTTAGCCGATGATGCGCAGCGAGTAGTCGGTCGCGCGCACATCCTTGGTGAGCGCGCCCACCGAGATGCGGTCGACACCGGTTTCGGCGGACCGGCGGATCGTCTCGTAGTTCACGCCGCCGGAGACTTCCAGCAACGCACGGTCGTGGTTCAGCGCCACGGCCTCGCGCATCATCTCCAGCGTGAAGTTGTCGATCAGCACCGACTTCGCGCCCGCTGCCAGGGCTTCTTCAAGTTCGGCGATCGATTCCACCTCGATCTGGATCGACGCCTCGGTACGCAGCGCCAGCGCGGCCTCCATCGCCGCCGTGATGCTGCCCGCCGCGGCAATGTGGTTTTCCTTGATCAAAATGCCGTCGTACAACGCCAGGCGCTGATTCTCTCCGCCACCCACCTTTACCGCATACTTCTGCGCCAGCCGCAGGCCAGGCAGCGTCTTGCGCGTATCGAGCACGCGTGCGCGCGTATCGGCGATCAGATCGGCGTAGCGGCGCGTGGCCGTGGCCACGCCCGACAGCAGCTGCAGGAAGTTCAGCGACGGACGCTCGGCGGTCAGCAGCGCCCGGGCCGGGCCCGTGATCTCGCAGACCACGTCGTCGGGCGCCATGCGCGCGCCCTCTTCCTTGCGCCACGTCACCTGCAGGCGCTCGTCCACGGCCTTCATGCACGCCTCGAACCACGGGCGCCCGCACAGCACGGCGGCTTCGCGCACGATCACGCGCGCCTGCACCGGCTTGTCGGCCGGCACCAGCAGGCCGGTCAGGTCGCCGGTGCCCACATCCTCGGCAATGGCGGCGCGAACATTGGCTTCCAGCGCCGCCTTGAGTGCCGGGCCGTAGCTGTCGAATACCGGATTCACGCTCATGCCGGGCCCACCCCCTGGAACAGCGCGGCCGCCTTGGCCAGGTCTGCGGCAGGACGCACATTGGTCTTCTGCTGCGCAGCGAAATCGAGCATGCGGTCGATGCAGGTGACGGCACGCCGGCCGATATCGGCATCGACGTGGATTTCATTGCGGCCGGTCTCTAGCACTTCGGCCAGATTGGTCAGTGCGTTCATGGCCATCCACGGGCAGTGCGCGCAGCTCTTGCAGGTGGCGCTGTTGCCGGCCGTGGGCGCCTCGATGAACAGCTTGCCCGGCGCGGCCATGCGCATCTTGTGCAGGATGCCGTTGTCGGTGGCCACGATGAATTCGTTCGCATCGAGCTGCTGGGCAGCGGCAATCAGCTGGCTGGTGGAGCCCACCACATCGGCCTGCTCGACCACGTTCGCGGGCGACTCCGGATGCACCAGGATCTTCGCCTGCGGGTGTTCGCGGCGCAGCAGGTCGAGTTCGATGCCCTTGAACTCGTCATGCACCAGGCACGAGCCCTGCCACAGCAGCATGTCGGCGCCAGTCTGCTTCTGGATATAGCTGCCCAGGTGCTTGTCCGGTGCCCACAGGATCTTCTCGCCGCGCGCGTGCAGATGCTCGACGATCTTCAGGCCGATGCTGGACGTCACCATCCAGTCGGCGCGCGCCTTCACGGCGGCGCTGGTGTTCGCGTAGACCACCACGGTCCGGTCCGGATGCGCGTCGCAGAACGCGGTGAATTCGTCGGCCGGGCAGCCCAGGTCGAGCGAACACGTCGCGTCGAGGTCCGGCATCAGGATGGTCTTTTCGGGGCTCAGGATCTTGGCCGTCTCGCCCATGAAGCGCACGCCGGCCACGACCAGCGTCTGCGCCGCGTGATCGCGGCCGAAACGCGCCATTTCCAGCGAATCGGACACACAGCCGCCCGTTTCCTCGGCCAGGTCCTGCAGGTCGGCATCGACGTAGTAATGCGCCACCAGCACCGCGTTGCGCTCCTTGAGCAGCTTGCGGATACGGTCCTTGAGGGCGCCGCGCTCATCCGGCGTCAGTGCCGGCGGCACCTTGGCCCAGGCATGGGCCACGCAGCTACCGCCGGCGGCGTTGTCGGCATCCGCGAGGTTCGGCTTTTCGAACTCGACGGTCTTGATCGATTGTGGGGTCATCTGTGCAGTACTCCTCGGGGCACCCGGTGGCCGCCGCGCTTGAGCGCGCGATCTATGCCGCGAACATGGGGGAGTGTAGCCAAAAGAAAAGCCCCGCCTGGGGCGGGGCTTTTAGCCATGACGGGCGCGTCGGCGATTGTATCAGGCGTACCGGCGCAGGCGCAGCGAAAACTCCTGCAGTGCCTGGATGCCGCTGGCTTCGGCGCGATGGCACCACGCCTGCAGCTGGGCCAGCAGTTGCTCGCGCGTCATGTTCGAGCGGCCCCAGATCACGGCCAGCTCGCGGCGCATTTCCACGTAGGTGTGCAGCATCTTGTTCTTCTCGGTGATGCTGGCCAGCTGCTGGCGCTGCGGCGCTCCCAGCTTCACTTCCTCGCGGTGGATCCACTTGCGGGCCGGCTTGTAGCTCTTGTACTCGGGCGAATTGCCTTCCTTGTGCTTGCGCAGCTCGGCCTTGTACGCGTTCTTGAGCGCCTTGGCGTAGCGCGCCATCACGTCGTAGCGGTTGGCGATGATCGCTTCCAGCGTGTTGTGATCCACCGGACGCGCTTCCACCAGGCGAGCCTTGGGCGGGGTCTTCTTGACCTTGGCCAGGCCGACCGACTGCATCGCGCGGATGTACCACCAGCCCACGTCGATCTCGTACCACTTGATCGAGAACTTGGCCGACGTCGGATACGTGTGGTGGTTGTTGTGCAGCTCTTCGCCACCAATGATGAAGCCCCACGGCGACACGTTGGTCGATGCGTCCTCGCAATCGTAGTTGCGATAACCCCACCAGTGGCCAAGGCCGTTGATGATGCCGGCGGCGTGGATCGGGATCCACAGCATCTGCACGGCCCACACGCTCATGCCGACCACGCCGAACAGCGCCAGGTCGATGATCAGCATCAGGCCCACGCCCTGCCAGCCAAAGCGCGAATACACATTGCGCTCGACCCAGTCATCGGGCGTGCCGTGACCGAACTTGGCGATGGTTTCCTTGTTCTTGGCCTCGGCGCGATACAGCTCCGCGCCTTCCAGCAGCACCTTGCGGATGCCGCGAGTCTGCGGGCTGTGCGGATCGTCCTCGGTTTCGCACTTGGCGTGGTGCTTGCGGTGAATGGCGGTCCATTCCTTGGTCACCATGCCCGTCGTCAGCCAGAGCCAGAAGCGGAAGAAATGCTGGGCAATGGGATGCAGGTCCAGCGACCGGTGCGCCATGCAGCGGTGCAGGAAGATCGTGACACCGGCAATCGTGATGTGCGTCACCACGAGCGTGTAGATCACGATCTCCCACCAGGACCAGTTGGCGAGGCCGTTGGCGGCCCAGTCAAGAATTGTGTCGAACAAACTATGTTCTCCGTCGTAAAACGAGTGTTTGCAGCGCGGCACCACCGTGCGGCGCACCTGTCGCGCAGAAAAAAGACTGCAAATTTATCGATTGCGATAGCTTTCTGGCGCGGGCTGTATCCCTGAGGGAGCCTGGCCGAGGCACGAACCGCTGCAATCTGGCGGTTGTCTGGTGTGGGGCTGCGGGTCATCCGTATACCCCGCGACAACCCGGCATTCTACCGGATCGGCGCGAGAGGGACATCCGCTTTTTCCCCGACTTCGATACCTGCCAGCGGCCTTTGTTCCGCAGGTGATGCGCGAGGAACTTACTCGGCGTTGGCTGCGGTGACGGACAAGGCACCCGGAGTGGGGTTCAGCACCCGCAATTCTCGCTGCGGGAACGGTATGGACACGCCATGTTGCTGGAAAGTTCGCCAAATGGCGCGGTTCATCGCCGATTGCACGCCCAGCTTGCCGTTCTGCGGATCGGCGATGTAGACGGCGGCTTCGTACTCGATACCGCTATCGGCAAACGCCACCAGGAAGGCGGCGGGCGCCGGGGCATCCAGCACACGCGGAATATCGCGCACACATTCCTGCAGCAGCCCGATCACCGTTTCGGGGTCCGTGTTGTAGTCGGCCTGCACCCGCACCGCCACCCGCACATTGGTGCCCGAGAACGAATGGTTCTGCACCGACTGGGCCACCAGCTGCTCGTTTGGCAGCAGCGTTTCGCCGTCGCCGTTGCGCAGCACCGTGTAGCGCGTGCGGATCTGCGACACGATCCCGGTGTACTTGTCCACGGTGATCTGGTCCCCGAGCGCGATCGAGCGGTCCAGCAGGATGATGAACCCGGAGATGTAATTGCTGGCGATCTTCTGCAGGCCCAGGCCGAGGCCCACGCCCAGCGCGCCGCCGAACACCGACAGCACGGTCAGGTCGATTCCCACCAGTGACAGGCTCACCAGCAGCGATACCAGCAACAGCAGCGCCTTGGTGATCCGCGTCAGCACCACCTTGAGATTGGCGTCCAGGGTCTGGGCGCGCATCAGGCGGTCTTCGAGCCAGGAGCCGAACCACATCGCCACCAGCACGGTCAGCAGGATCCAGACCACACCCATCAGCGCGTCGGCAATGCTGATCGGGTGCTTGCCGCCCACCGAGAACCGCACGGACTCCATCCACCGCACCACGTCTGGGAGCAGGCCTACCACATACAGCGCCATGCCGATCCACACCAGCGTGGTCAGCACCTTCTCCACCAGCACCAGCATGCCGTGGAGCTGTCCGTTGGCGGACATCACCCGGCGAAGGATATAGAAGGTGAAATACAGGCCCGTGATGCCGAACAACGGCACCAGCGCCAGCCGCAGCACGCTGATCGACGCGAACGGCGCCAGCGCGTACCGCGCCATCAGCACCAGCAGCCACGCGAACAGCGGGAACATGGCCCGCTCCAGGCTGACGGCCGCCAGGCGCAGCGCGAAGCTCGACGTCTGGTGCCGCGCTTCGAGCCGCTTGACCACGTTGCGCGCCAGCGGCCACGCCACCAGCAGGCACGCGGCCAGGATGCCGATCTGCCAGAAGAACCCTTGCCCGCCTGCATCGTGGATCAGGTCGTCGAGCATCTTGCCCATGACCGAATGCGAGCGGGTCAGCGCCGCGAGCGTATCGGGGTTCATCGTGCCGCCTTCTGCATGGTTTTGCGCATCTCCCGCTTCAACCTTTTACTCCCTTAGCGCGTGCGTTCCAGCACGGCCGCGAAGAAGCCGTCGGTCTGGTGGATGTGCGGATACAGCGCCAACATGCCGCCTTCTGCCGGCAAATCGGGCACCGTGATCTTCTGCTCCGCGAAAACCTCCGCCGCCGGCACGAGGCGGAAGTTCTCGTTCCTGGCCAGGAAATCACGGACGATGGCTTCGTTTTCGGCCTCCAGCACGCTGCAAGTGGCGTACACGACACGTCCGCCGCCCTTCACCAGCTTGGCAGCAGCCTCCAGGATCGCCGCTTGCTTGGCGGTCAGTTCCAGCACCGATTCGGGCGTCTGACGCCACTTCAGGTCCGGATTACGGCGCAGGGTGCCCAGGCCGCTGCACGGTGCATCGACCAGCACGCGGTCGATCTTGCCGGCAAGACGCTTGACCTTGACATCGCGCTCGGAGTCGATCAGCACCGGATGAACGTTGGACAAACCGCTACGTGCCAGGCGGGGCTTCAGGTTGGCCAGGCGCTTTTCCGACACATCGAACGCATAGAGGCGGCCCGTCGAACGCATGGCCACACCCAGCGCCAGCGTCTTGCCGCCTGCACCCGCGCAAAAGTCGACGACCATTTCGCGACGCTTCGGTGCCAGCAGATGGCACAGCAGTTGGCTGCCTTCGTCCTGTACTTCGACGCCGCCGTTGATGAACAGCGGCAGCTGGTTCAGCGCGGGCTTGCCCTTCAGGCGGATACCGGCGGGGGCCATCGGCGCCGGTTCGGCCGCGATACCAGCGGTCTGCAGTTCGGCCAGCGCCTCCTCGCGGGAGAGCTTGGCCGTGTTGACGCGCAGGTCCAGCGGTGCCGGGCGCAGCCAGGCATCGCCCAGGGCGGCCGTGAACGCTTCGCCATGATGCGCCACCAGGTCGTCGTACAGCCACTCCGGGAGGTTGGCACGCACGCGCGGCGCCAGGCTCGATCGCTCGATCGTGGTCAGGCGGTCCAGCCACTCGGCTTCGTCGGGATACAGGAACGGCGTCAGCGTGTCGCGACCCAGCGTGGCGGCGAGGCCCAGCAGGCCCAGGCGGCGCGTGGCCGCGCCGGTGCCGCTTTCGGCAAATTGACCAAATTCGACGCGTCGGCGCAACACTGCGAAAACTGCTTCGGCAATGATTCCGCGATCACGATGGCCAAGTTTGTTATTTTCACGGAAGTAGTGGCTCACCACGGCATCGGCCGGACGCGCGAACAGCAGCACCTTGCCGATCAGGCGGTCGATGTGCTGCAGGTGAAACGCCTGCAGCGCGCCCGGCGTACGCGGCGCGTGATTGGCCTGGTCACCCTGAGACCTGCGGATCGGGCTGGCCTTGCCCTTGCTGCCGCGCGAACGCTGGCGGTTGTCGCGGGAGGTCGTGTTTTCTTGTTGGCGACTCATGGCTGTTTTCCTGCCGCTGCGGGCGAGATGGCCATGAACCATTGGGGTTCGGCCGGTTGAACTTGAACTACGCCGTCCTGCACATGCAGGCGGTCTTCGACAAACCAGCGCACGGCGCGCGGGTAAATGACATGTTCGCTATCGAGCAAACGATCGGCCAGGGAGTCTGGCGTATCGCCAGGCAGAACGTCGAGCGCAGCCTGTACCACAATCGGGCCGTGATCGAGTTCGGGCGTGACGAAATGCACGGTCGCGCCATGCAGCTTGACGCCCGCCTCCAGGGCTTGCCGGTGCGTATGCATGCCCGGAAAGCTCGGCAGCAGCGACGGATGGATATTCAGCATCCGGCCCGCGTAATGCTCGACGAAGTCGTCGGTCAGGATACGCATGAAGCCGGCCAGCACCACCAGGTCGGGCTGGTACGCGTCGATGGCGTCGCGCATCTCCGCGTCGAAACTGGAACGATCGGGAAACTGCTTGTGATCCACCACGCCCGTGGCGATACCGTGATCGGCGGCAAACTGCAGGCCCGAGGCATCGGGCCGGTTCGACAGCACTGCGGCCACGCGCGCCGGCCACCGCTCGGCCGCGCAGGCCCGGACAATGGCTTCCATATTGGAGCCGCGCCCGGAAATCAATATGACAATATTTTTCATCGCCGCGATTCTACCAAGCTGTGGTGCAAACGCTTGCAATCCGTGCTCAATAGGTACTTAATTACCGCGAAACGCGCCTCCCACAACGCTTTTGGGCACGCCTGCAAGAAGAAATACCCAAGTGCCACCGATTGTGACGCGCACCCCGCTCTGTTAGAGTGGGTCCTACGTCCACGCGCCGCTTTCTCGGAAAACGGTGACAACAAGGACGAAACGGGAAATTAGACGGGAATACGCATGTCGAACGCTGCACCGACTTTGTTGGTGGTCGATGATCATCCTATGGCTCTTTCCGGCACCACCGCCTTCCTGGCGGAGGTGATGCCCGACGTTGCTGTCCACGCTGCCGGGAGCGCCAAGGAGGCTCTCCACTCGCTGAACCAGGGACTTCGTCCCGATATCGTGCTGCTCGATATCTGGTTGAATGACGGCACTGGCTTCGATGCCATGCAGGCGTTCAAGACCGTGATTCCGGGCGCACGTTTCATCTTCATGTCCGCCGAGGCCACGCCCGAGATCGTGGGCCGTGCGCGTGCGCTGTCCGCATGCGGCTTCGTCGGCAAGCATCTCGATGCCAATGCCTTTACGGCCGCCGTGCGCAAGGTGCTGGCCGGCGATACGAGCTTTCCGTCGGACGAAGCGCTGTCCGGTCGCTCGCAGTCGTTCGGCCCGGCGCACGGCATCCCCGTCACCCCGGCCGAACTGGGCCTGACGCCGCGCCAGGGCTCGGTGCTGGCACTGGTGCTGGAAGGGCTGCCGAACAAGGTCATCGCACGCAAGCTGGGGCTGACCGAAAACACGGTCAAGGAACACGTGTCTGCCATTCTGCAGCGCCTGGGCGTGCGTACGCGCATGCAGGTGATGTCGCGCATGGAGCGCTTCCGCCTGCGCCAGTAAGCGCCCTGCCCTGCCAGCCACAATAAGGAAACGCCGCCTCTGGTATCCAGGGCGGCGTTTTTGTCTGGATGATGCCTTTCGACGCGTCGTTGAACGGACCGGACAGACAGATAGACGGAACAGACGGCGACCGCTTCAGCCAACCTGCAGCCAGCGGCGCAGCAGCATGCGCAGATTGGCCGGGTCCACCGGCTTGGGCAGCACGAAATAGCCGGCATCCTCGGCCGCCAGCAGCGCCGCCGATTTCAGGTCGCCAGTCAGCAAGGCGCTGCGCGCCTGCGGCTGCGTGGTCTGCCAGCGTTCCAGCAGGTCCAGGCCGTTCTCGTTGCCCGGCAGGCGCAAGTCGCAGAAGATGATGTCCGGCTTCAGGCCCTTGGCGAACAGTGCATCGGCCTCCTGCCCGTGCGCGGCACAGGCGACGCGGATACCCCATGCCTCCATCAGCGCGATCCACGCCTTGCGGATCTGGCTGTCATCGTCCACCACCAGTACCGTGCCGCGCAGCCGATCCTGCCGCGCTTCCTCGGCCTGCGCATTGGCGCGCATGGCACGGACGTTGGCCACGGTCTCGGCCGGCACCGGCGCCAGCGCGAACCAGAACACCGAACCCTTGCCCGGCACCGAGCGCACGCCATAGGTGCCGCGCATCAATCGCACGCATTCCTTGAAGATGGCCAGCCCCAGCCCCAGGCCCTGCGACGGATCGCGCTGGGGGTTATGCACCTGGTAATAAGGCGAAAAAATCTCGGGCAAGTGTTCCGGCGTGATACCCGCGCCGGTGTCCCAGACTTCCACGCGCACATGCTTGCGGCGCTGCCGCGCGGTGACCAGGATGCCCCCGCGCCTGGTATAGCGCAGCGCGTTCTGCACGAGGTTGAACAGCGCGCGCCGCAGCAGCACAGGTTCGGCCATCGCGTAAAGTTCGTCAGGCACGCGCGGCGTCAGCGTCAGACCGCTCTCGCGCGCATCGGCGGCGAACTGGCTCATGACGTCGTGGATCAACGAGTGCAGCTCGCATGGCTCCAGCGTGGGCAGCACCTTGCGCCCTTCGAGCTTGGACAAGTCCAGCAGCGAGCGGAACAGCAGGTCGATGGTCTGCGTGCCGGCCGCCACCTGCTCCACCAGCGGATGCAGCGCGCTGGACTGGTTGCGCGCGCGCAGCGCCTCGACCAGCATCACCAGCGCGTGCACGGGCTGGCGCAGGTCGTGGCTGGCGGCAGCCAGGAAGCGAGATTTTTCCTCGCTGGCATGGAGCGCCCGCTCCTTTTCCTCCTGGAACTGCTTGGCCAGCCGGCGGCTTTCCGATTCGAGCTGGATGGCGCGCACCAGCGTATGCTGCAGGTTCAGCGAATGGCGCGCCAGCATCAGCGCATAGACCACCAGCAGCAGCTGCACGTAGCCGCCATGGGCCGGAAAGGCGATCTCGGCCAGCAGGATATTGGGCACCAGGATCGGCACGCCGGCAAAAACCAGATTCGAAGGGATCGGCGACTGCGACGTGGCGCCGCCCGCCAGCACTCCCAGCGTCAGCAGGTACAGCACGCTGGAAAACACCACCGAGCCTGTATACAAATGCAGCAGCGCCGAGCTTCCCCAGGTCAGGCCTGTCAGGAAGGCTATCGCCCGCATGTTGTTCCACCACTTGCGCGTGTGCGCCGAACGGCTCATCTTGCCGCTGTCGCGCTGGTATCCGAGGTAGAACCAGCTGCCGCCAGCCGTCAGCAGCAGCATGATTGCGCACCAGACCAGTAGCGCGGCATGGCTGGCTTCGTTCCAGAACGCCCAGGCGGTCAGGCCCGGCAGGAGCACGGACGAGGCAATGGCGGTGGGGGAGACGCGATGGACCGTGGCCAGCAGCTTGGCCCGCGTCTCGGTGTCCAGTTGCGGCCCGGGGGGCGGCAATATCTTGTTAAGCAGCGCGTTCAAGTGTGGCCTGGCATGTAAGGCGACGACATTCCGCTGCGACAGACCCGGGGAGCGGCGACTGTTGCAGGAATCGCGCGGTTCTTGTTCTGAATTGGGCATATCATGCCGCCTTTTGCGGCGCTGCGCCATGGCGGAGTGGCGGATAGGCCCACAAATTCGCCATTTGTGGGCAGCTTGCCTACAACGGCACAAGGCCGGTGCCGTCAAAAGAGGCAATCCGGCGGCACGCGGGGCCATTCGCCTTATAATGCTCGCTTTCCCTGAAAAGCTCGTCCGCCGTCCTCGTGAAAGTCTTCCGCGGCCTGCCCAACGCCGAAAGCCGGGCGCCCTGCGCGCTCACCATCGGCAATTTCGACGGTGTGCATCGCGGCCACCAGTCGCTGCTCGCGCGCGCCCGTGCGGCCGCCGACGCGCGCGGCCTGCCGCTATGCGTCATGACGTTCGAGCCGCACCCGCGCGAATTCTTTGCGCCGGAGCACGCCCCCACCCGCATTGCCCTGCTGCGCGACAAGCTCGATGCCCTGCGCCGCAACGGCGTGGACCGCGTGGTGGTGGAACACTTCAACGCCCATTTTGCCGCCCAGTCGCCGCAGCAGTTCGTCGAGAACGTGCTCTGGCACGGCCTGCATGCGCGCTGGGTGCTGGTGGGCGACGATTTTCGCTTTGGCGCCAAGCGCGCCGGCGACTTCGGCTACCTGCAGCAGGCCGGCGGCCAGTTTGGCTTCGATGTGGAGCAGATGGGCTCGGTCTCCGAAGGCGGCATCCGCATTTCGAGTTCGGCCGTGCGCCAGGCGCTGGCCGATGGCGACCTGGAACACGCGCGTCGCCTGCTGGGCCACGGCTATGCCATCAGCGGCCACGTGATTCACGGCCGCAAGCTGGGCCGCAACCTGGGGTTTCCGACCCTGAACCTGCGGATCACGCACAAGCGCCCGGCCGTGAACGGCATCTTCGTGGTGCAGGTCCATGGCATTGCCGACCACCCGCTGCCAGGCGTGGCCAGCATTGGCGTGCGACCCACCGTGGAAGACGCCGGCCGCGTGCTGCTGGAGGTGCATTTGTTCGACTTCAACGCGAACCTCTACGGCAAGCTGGTGCGCGTGGAATTCATGAAGAAGCTGCGCGACGAAGAGCGTTTTCACACGCTCGAGGCGCTGACCGAGGCCATCGCCAAGGATGCCCGCGAAGCCCGGGCGTTCTTCGGCCTGGAGGCCGCCAATCCGGCCGGCGACCGGCGCGACTTCGCCACCTCCGCCACCGACCGAATTAGCTAGCGGCCGGCGGCGCGCCCATGCATGCGCGCCGCCGGGACCCGCCCTGCCTTGCCCCGAAATGACACGCGCGCGGCGGTCATCCCCCGGTCCGCGCCCAAACGAATTGCCCCGAGAATCAACCATGTCCGACGACAAACGCGCCAAGCCTGAAAAAAGCAAGTATCCGGTCAACCTGCTGGATACCCCGTTCCCGATGCGCGGCGACCTGCCCAAGCGCGAGCCGCTGTGGGTCAAGCAATGGCAGGACAAGCAGCTCTACAAGAAGATCCGCGCCGCGCGCAAGGGGGCGAAGAAGTTCGTGCTGCACGACGGCCCCCCGTACGCCAACGGTGACATCCACATCGGCCATGCGGTGAACAAGGTCCTGAAGGACATGATCATCAAGGCGCGCGGCCTGACCGGCCTGGACGCCGTCTACGTGCCGGGCTGGGACTGTCACGGCATGCCGATCGAGATCCAGATCGAGAAGCAGTTCGGCAAGGGCCTGCCGGTGCAGGAAGTCCAGGCCAAGGCACGCGCCTACGCCACCGAGCAGATCGCCCGCCAGAAGAAGGACTTCGAGCGCCTGGGCGTGCTGGGCGACTGGGACAATCCGTACCTGACCATGAACTTCAGCAACGAAGCCGACGAGCTGCGTGCGCTGGGCAAGATCATGGAAAAAGGCTATGTGTTCCGCGGCCTGAAGCCGGTGAACTGGTGCTTCGACTGCGGTTCGGCACTGGCCGAGGCCGAAGTCGAATACAAGGACAAGGTCGACCTGTCGATCGACGTGGGCTTCCCGTTCGCGGAGACCGACAAGATCGCCCACGCGTTCCACGTGCCGCTGGCGCAGCTCGAAGGCAAGCCGGGCTGGATCGTGATCTGGACCACCACGCCATGGACGATCCCGTCCAACCAGGCGCTGAACATGCACCCGGAAGTGGAATACGCGCTGGTCGAGACCCCGCGCGGCTTCCTGATCCTGGCAAAGGATCGCGTCGAGGAACAGCTGAAGACCTATGCGCTGGAAGGCCGGATCGTGGCTACCGCGCGCGGCGATGCGCTGACCGAGGTGCGCTTCCACCATCCGCTGTCCAGGATGGACGCCGGCTACGCGCGCACGTCGCCGGTGTACCTGGGCGACTACGTGACCACCGACACCGGCACCGGCATCGTCCACTCGGCCCCCGCCTACGGCGTGGAGGATTTCCAGTCGTGCAAGGCGCACGGCATGCCGGATTCGGAAATCATCAGCCCGGTGATGGGCGATGGCGTCTATGCCAGCACGCTGCCGCTGTTCGGCGGCCTGTCGATCTGGGATGCCAACCCGAAAATCGTCGAAGTACTAAGTGAGTCGGGCAACCTGTTCAACTCGCACAAGTACGAGCACAGCTACATGCATTGCTGGCGCCACAAGACGCCGATCATCTACCGCGCCACGTCGCAGTGGTTCGCGGGCATGGACGTGGACCCGGCCGACAACGGCCCGACGCTGCGCGAGAGCGCGCTGGCCGGCATCGAGGGCACCGAGTTCTACCCGTCGTGGGGCAAGCAGCGCCTGCACAACATGATCGCCAACCGCCCGGACTGGACGCTGTCGCGCCAGCGCCAATGGGGCGTGCCGATGGCCTTCTTCATCCACAAGGAAACCGGCGCGCTGCATCCGCGTACGCCGGAGCTGCTGGAAGAAGTGGCCCGGCGCGTGGAGCAGCACGGCATCGAGGCCTGGCAGTCGCTGGACCCGAAGGACCTGCTGGGCGACGAAGCCGCGCTCTATGAGAAGAACCGCGACACGCTGGACGTCTGGTTCGACTCCGGCACCACGCACTGGACCGTGATCCGTGGCTCGCATCGCGACGAACTCTACGATCCGTCGGCCGACACGCCCGATGGCCGTCTGGCCGACCTCTACCTGGAAGGCTCGGACCAGCACCGCGGCTGGTTCCATTCGTCGCTGCTGACCGCCTCGATGCTGTACGGCAAGCCGCCCTACAAGGCGCTGCTGACGCACGGTTTCACGGTGGACGGCGAAGGCCGCAAGATGTCGAAGTCGGTGGGCAACACGGTGGCGCCGCAGGACATCTCGAACAAGATGGGCGCGGAAATCATCCGCCTGTGGGTCGCTTCGACCGACTATTCCGGCGAGCTGTCGATCTCCGAGGAAATCCTCAAGCGCGTGGTGGAAGGCTATCGCCGCATCCGCAACACGCTGCGCTTCCTGCTGGCCAACCTGACCGACTACGACCACGCGAAGCATGCGCTGCCGGCCGCGGAATGGCTGGAAATCGACCGCTACGCGGTGGCCCTGACCGACCGCCTGCAGAAGGAAGTGCTGTCGCACTACCAGGCGTACGAGTTCCACCCGGTGGTGGCCAAGCTGCAGACATTCTGCTCGGAAGACCTGGGCGGCTTCTACCTCGACGTGCTGAAGGACCGCCTGTACACGACGGCCCCCGATTCGCAGGCGCGCCGTGCCGCGCAGAACGCGCTGTACCACATCACCCAGGCGATGCTGCACTGGATGGCGCCGTTCCTGTCGTTCACGGCCGAGGAAGCCTGGCAGGTGTTCGCGCATGGCACCGAGCACACCGACACGATCTTCACGAGCACGTACTACGACCTGCCCCCGGTCAGCGAAGCCGACGACCTGCTGCAGAAGTGGCACGAGATCCGCGCGGTGCGCGCCGAAGTCACGCGCCAGCTGGAAGCGGTGCGCGTGGAAGGCGACATTGGTTCGTCGCTGCAGGCCGAGGTCACGATCGCCGCCGGCGGTCCGGTGCTGGCCGCGCTGCAGAGCCTGTCCGACGACCTGCGCTTCGTGCTGCTCACGTCGGCGGCCAAGGTCACACCGGCGCCGGAAGGCGGCGACCTGCTGGTGACGGTCACGCCGTCGCAGCACGCCAAGTGCGAACGTTGCTGGCACTATCGCGCCGACGTGGGCCACAACCCGGCGCATCCCACCCTTTGCGGCCGCTGCGACAGCAACCTGTTCGGCGCCGGTGAACACAGGAGCCACGCCTGATGGCATCGTCCTCGACCCGTTCGTCGCGTTCGTCCTCGCCGCGCAGCAAGAGCAAGTCCGGCGGCAAGCCCAGCGCCAACGTCACGCCGTGGCTGTGGATGGCGTTTGCGCTGCTGGTGGTGATGATCGACCAGTTCTTCAAGGTCGTGATCACCCGGTCGTTCCAGTACGCCGAATCGCGGCCCGTCACCAGCTTCTTCAACCTGGTGCTGGTCTACAACAAGGGCGCGGCGTTCAGCTTTCTGGCTGACGCCGGCGGCTGGCAACGCTGGTTCTTCACGGTGCTGGGCGTGGCGGTGGGCGGCTTCATCGTCTGGCTGCTGTATCGCCATACCGGGCAGAAGATGTTCTGCCTGGCCGTGTCGCTGGTCCTGGGCGGCGCGGTGGGCAACGTGGTGGACCGCGTGATCCACGGCCATGTGATCGACTTCCTGGACTTCCACTGGCGCAACACGCATTTTCCGGCCTTCAACGTGGCCGATTGCGCAATCACGGTCGGCGCGATCCTGCTGATCGTGGACGAATTGCGACGCGTGCGACGTCACTGAGGGCTCGTCGTACTCCCCTCTCCCGGCCGCGGGAGAGGGGTTGGGGGAGAGGGCTCGGAGGCTCTGCTTGCCACTCGTTGCAGTTTGAGCCGCCCGCCCCTCTCCCCCGGCCCCTCTCTCAGAAGTGGGAGAGGGGCGCAAACCTGTCGCATCCTCCCAGCGCCCCCCCTCACCCGGCGGTATCATGCACAGATTCCCGTTCCCTGAAGAGCCTTCCCCATGGATCTGCGCGGCAAGCACATTGTCCTTGGCCTGACCGGCGGCATCGCCTGCTACAAGTCGGCCGAGCTGGTACGGCTGCTGACCAAGGCAGGTGCCACCGTGCAGGTGGCCATGACCGAAGCGGCAACGCATTTCATCACCCCGGTTACGATGCAGGCGCTGTCCGGGCGCCCGGTGTTCCTGTCGCAATGGGACGCGCGCATCGACAACAACATGGCGCATATCGACCTCTCGCGCGAGGCCGACGCCATCCTGATCGCCCCGGCTTCCACCGACTTCCTGGCCAAGGTGGCCAACGGCCTCTGTGACGATCTGCTCACCACGCTGTGCATCGCGCGCGAGTGCCCGCTGCTGGTGGCACCAGCCATGAACCGCCAGATGTGGGCCGCCGCGCCGACGCAACGCAATGCGGCCCAGCTGCGCGCCGATGGCGTGGCGATCCTGGGCCCCGGCACCGGCGACCAGGCCTGCGGCGAAATCGGCGACGGCCGGATGCTGGAGCCCGAGGAACTGGTGGAAGACCTGATCGCGTTCTTCCAGCCCAAGCCGCTGCAGGGCAAGCGGGTGCTGATTACCGCCGGCCCGACGTTCGAGGCCATCGATCCGGTGCGCGGCATCACCAACCTGTCGTCGGGCAAGATGGGCTTCTCGATCGCCCGCGCGGCCCGCGAAGCCGGTGCCGACGTGCTGCTGGTGGCCGGACCCACATCGCTGCCCACGCCGCGCGGCGTGGCGCGCACCGATATCCGCAGCGCCCAGCAGATGCACGATGCGGTCATGGCGCAACTGCGCGATGTCGATGTGTTCGTCGCCGTGGCCGCCGTGGCCGACTGGCGCCCGGCCGACGTGGCCCAGCAGAAGCTGAAGAAGGCCAACGACACCGACACGCCGACGCTGCAGTTCGTGCAGAACCCCGACATCCTGGCCGCCGTGGCAGCCCGCGCGGATGCGCCCTACTGCGTGGGATTCGCGGCCGAAAGCGAGAACCTGGAGCAGTACGGCGAGCAGAAGCGCCAGCGCAAGGGCGTGCCGCTGCTGGTGGGCAATATCGGCCACCACACCTTCGGCCTCGACGACAACGAGATCGTGCTGTTCGATGCCAACGGCATGACGCGCCTGCCGCGTGCCGACAAGCTGTCGCTGGCCCGCGAGCTGGTGGCCGCCATCGGCCAGCGCCTGCCGCACAAGTCCGTGTCACACCGCCGCACCCACAGCCATGAGTAATACCCGTCCCAAGCTGCGCCTGTCCGTGCTGGACCAGAGCCCGGTCATCCACGGCCATACGGCCCGCGACGCCATCGCGGCCACCGTCGACCTGGCCCAGATGGCCGACAGCCTCGGCTTCACCCGCTACTGGTGCGCCGAGCATCACGGCCTGCAAGGCGTGTGCAACCCGGCCCCCGAAGTCATGCTGGCGCGGCTGGGCAGCGTGACCCGGCGCATCCGGCTGGGGTCGGGGGGCGTGATGCTGCCCTACTACAGCCCGTTCAAGGTGGCTGAGCAGTTCCGCATGCTCGAGGCGCTGTTTCCGAACCGGATCGACCTTGGCGTGGGTCGTGCCCCAGGCGGCGACATGCGCACCGCGCAGGCGGTGGCCATGGGCCAGTACAACCGGGGCGACCGGTTCCCGCAGCAGGTGCAGGACCTGGCCTTCCTGCTGCGCGGCGAGGTGCCGCCCGACCATCTGGCCGAAGGCGTGCTGCTGCAGCCGGCCATCGATACCCGGCCCGAGATCTGGGTGCTCGGTTCCAGCGACTTCGGTGGCGCGCTGGCCGCACGGCTGGGGCTGCGATTCGCCTTCGCTCATTTCATCAACGCCCATGGCGGCGATATGGTGGCGCGGCAGTACCGCGAGGATTTCGAGGCCGGGTACGAAGACAAGCCATACAGCGCGGCTGCGGTGTTCGTGATCTGCGCCGATACCGAGGCCGAGGCCTCGGCGCTGGAGCGCGCCGTCGATATCCGCCGGCTGCAGATGGCCTATGGCGTCAACGCGCCGATTCCGTCGCTGGCCCAGGCCGCCGATTTCACGCCCACCGAGCGCGACCGCCTGATCATCGAACGCGAGCGGCCCCGGACGATCTGCGGCACGCCCGCGCAGGTGGCCGAGCGCATGCTGGCGCTGAAGGACCGCTTCGCGGCCGACGAACTGGTGGTGCTGAGCGTGACGGCGTCATACCAGGCGCGCATGCGCACGTATGAACTGCTGGCCGAGGCCTTCGACCTGCAAGGCTGATCGCGGGGCGCGACATCACGTGGCGGATCGAAGTGGCGGATCAGCAAAGGCGGCGCGGTATCATGCCGCCTTTGTCCCCTCGTACGAATCCACATCCATGACCGTAGCCGCGAATCCGACTGTCGAAATCAAGGTGCTCGACGCCCGCCTGAACGACTGGGGCCTGCCCGCCTACCAGAGCGACATGGCCGCCGCCATCGACCTGCACGCCTGCGTGGACGGCCCGGTGACCATCGAACCCGGCACGCCGGCGCAACTGGTGCCGGCCGGCTTCGCGGTGCATATGGCCAACCCGTTCATGTGCGCGACCATCGTGCCGCGCTCGGGCCTGGGTCACAAGAAGGGCCTGGTCCTGGGCAACTCGATCGGCGTGATCGATGCCGACTACCAGGGCCAGATCATGGTGAGCGTGTGGAACCGCAACGCGCCGGGCACCGAGCCGATCGTGATCCAGCCCGGCGAACGCATTGCCCAGATGATGTTTGTGCCGGTACTGCGTCCGGTGTTCACAACGGTGGAAGCGTTTTCGGAAGATTCCGCGCGCGGCGCCGGCGGCTTCGGCTCGACCGGCGTGGCACACGCGAAGGCGTAAGGCCAGATCGGTGTTCTCCCCTCTCCCGTGAAATGGGAGAGGGGAGCAAGAATCAGCGCTGCTCGAAGATCAGCGCCACACCATTGGCCTGCGCGGCCGGGATCCACGTGATGGACGGCGACAGGTCGGTGGCCTGCACCCCATTGGCCCGCCAGTGCGCGCGGGCTTTCTTCAGATCGTCAGTGGCAAGCCGGATCGCTGCATAGCCCGTGGCGCCATGCCGGAGCCCCGGCACGTCGGCAGCATCGGCCAGCGCCTGCGGCGCCGTGACCACGAACGATGCACCATCGATATCGAGCATCGCCGTTTCGCCACTGGCACGCGCAATCGTCGCGCCGGTCAGCGTGGCATAGGCTTCGGCCGTGGCCGCCACCCGATCCGCTTCCACCACCAGATACGTCGCCGCAATCGCCGTTGCGCCATTCGCGTGCGTCAGCCATTCCGGCCGCCACAGCAGTTCCGGCGTGCGATGCTCGCAGACGAAATAGCGGGCGCCTGGCGCCTGGTCCAACGCCGTCACGCGGAACGTGGCGGGGTGCTCCGAACCATCGTCCAGACGCACCGGGCGAGAGAATTCGATGGGGTCCGAAGGATGAAAGCCGGCTGCACGCAGCCGGTCGGCCGTGGCAAACGCATCGCGGCTCTTGCACGACATGGCTGCGCAACCGCCACCGCGCTGCTGGGCATTCCAGTAATACTGGCGGCTCGGGCTGGGCGCCGTCACATGCAGCAATTCCAGGTAGTCGCGCGCCAGCATGATGCAGTGGTTCTGCGATCCCAGCGTGTGATAGCCGCGCGGCGTCAGCGTGAAACCCAGCGCGCGCCAGCGGTCTGCGGCAGCGTCCAGGTCTGCGCAGACGATGACGGCGTGGTCGAACGGTTCGGGTAACGTCGGCATCGGATCAGTCGAACTGGATGTTGGCCTTGCGGGCCACGGCCTGCCACTTGTCGTGCTCGTGACGGACCAGGTTGCCCAGGTCGGCCGGCGACCCCACGGCGATTTCGAATCCCTGCGCGGTCAGCGCCTCCACCACGCGGGGCTGCTTGATCGATGCGCCCAACGCGTCGTGCAGGCGCATCACGGTGTCCTGCTGCATCTGCGCCGGCCCGAAAACGCCAATCCACGAATAGGCTTCAAAGCCCTTGTAGCCTTGTTCGGCCACGGTCGGCACCTGCGGCATCTGCTTGATCCGGCTCGTCCCGGTGACGCCAAGCACCTTGATCGTCCTGGCCGCCACGTGGGCCTGTACGGCCGCGTAGCTGCTGAAGAACAGGTCTACCTCCCCTGCCAGCACGGCCTGCACAGCCGGTCCGCCGCCCTTGTAGGGCACGTGCAGGAAATGTACGCCGGCCTCGGTGGCCAGGGCTTCGGCGGCCAGCTGGTTCAGGCTGCCGATGCCCGACGACGCAAAGCGCACCGCGTTCGGGTTCGACTTCGCCAGCTCGATCAATTCACGCACGTTCGAAGCCGATAGCGCCGGGTTGGCGGCGATAACAAGCGGGAAGCGCACGAGTTGGGTGATCGGCGTGAAATCCTTGAAGGTATCGTACGGCAGGTTCTTGTACGCAAACGGGTTGATGGCGTGCGTGTCGAAAGCCATCAACAGCGTGTTGCCGTCCGGCTTGGCCCGCGCCACGGTGCTGCTGGCAATCAGGCCGCCGGCGCCGGGCTTGTTGTCCACCACCACGGTCTGTCCCAGGATCGTCTTCAATCCCGGTTGCAGCTGTCGGGCCACGATATCGACGCTGCCCCCGGGCGGGAACGGCAGGACCATCGAAATCGGCCGGCTGGTTGCCGAGGGCTCGGCTGCATGGGAAACCTGGGCGAGGCCCGCGAATGACGCCACGGGCATGGCGCCCATCGGCAGGGACTTGAGCAGCAGGCGGCGCAGCCGCATGCGGTCGGGAGAAGACATCAGAGACTCGGGCTGGGCGGCCGGATGGCCGCGGAATCAGGAAAAGGCGGCATGCCACCAGCCGCGTATTTTGCCCGATGATCGCGCAACTTGCAGGATTGCCCTTCGCTTATCGCCCAAAAATGGAACAATCGCACCCCGATTTGCCGGAAAACGGACAAAAAAATGGCCGGGGGAAACCCGGCCATTTTTGCGTTGCGGCGTGGCGCAATCGGGGCGCGCTCAGACTTCCGCGCGCTGCTCGCTTTCCGGCGCCTCGGGCGGCTCCGGATCGGCTTCCGAGAAGGTCAGCTTGATCTGGTCCGCTTCGTCCAGGTCCACGGCCACCTTGCCACCGGTGACCAGCTTGCCGAACAGCAACTCGTCCGCGAGTGCCTTGCGGATCATGTCCTGGATCAGACGCTGCATCGGACGCGCGCCCATCAGCGGATCGAAGCCCTTCTTGGCCAGGTACTTGCGCAGCTTTTCCGAGAAGCTGGCTTCCACCTTCTTCTCGTGCAACTGCTCTTCCAGCTGCATCAGGAACTTGTCCACCACGCGCAGGATGATTTCCTCGTCCAGCGCCCGGAAGCTGATGGTCGCATCCAGACGGTTGCGGAACTCCGGCGTGAACATGCGCTTGATGTCGGCCATCTCGTCGCCCTGTTCGCGTGCCGTGGTGAAGCCGATGGTGGCCCGGTTCATCGTCTCGGCCCCCGCGTTCGTGGTCATGATGATGATCACGTTGCGGAAGTCGGCACGACGACCGTTGTTGTCGGTCAGCGAACCGTGGTCCATCACCTGCAGCAGGATATTGAAAATATCCGGATGTGCCTTCTCGATCTCATCAAGCAGCAGCACGCAGTGCGGCTTCTTGGTGACGGCCTCGGTCAGCAGGCCACCCTGGTCAAACCCGACATAGCCCGGCGGCGCGCCGATCAGACGGCTGACCGCATGGCGCTCCATGTATTCCGACATGTCGAAGCGCAGCAGTTCGATGCCCATGATGAACGCGAGCTGCTTGGCCACTTCGGTCTTGCCCACGCCCGTGGGGCCCGAGAACAGGAACGAGCCGATGGGCTTGTCGGTCTTGCCCAGGCCGGCGCGCGACATCTTGATTGCCGATGCCAGCGCCTCGATGGCCGGGTCCTGGCCGAACACCACCGACTTCAGGTCGCGCTCCAGCGTCTGCAGCTTGCTGCGGTCGTCCTGGTTCACGCTCTGCGGCGGGATGCGGGCAATGCGCGACACAATGTCCTCGATCTCGCCCTTGCCAATGGTCTTCTTCTGCTTCGACTTCGGCAGAATACGCTGCGCGGCACCTGCCTCATCGATCACATCGATGGCCTTGTCAGGCAGATGGCGGTCGGTGATGAAGCGGGCGGACAGTTCGGCCGCCGCGGTCAGCGCCGACGCCGCGTACTTGACACCATGGTGCTCTTCGAAGCGCGACTTCAGACCGCGCAGGATCTGCACGGTCTGGTCCACCGACGGCTCGACCACGTCGATCTTCTGGAAACGACGCGACAGGGCCGCATCCTTCTCGAAAATGCCGCGATATTCCGTGAACGTGGTGGCACCCACGCACTTGAGCTGGCCCGACGACAGCGCCGGCTTGAGCAGGTTGCTGGCGTCCAGCGTGCCCCCCGATGCGGCGCCCGCGCCGATCAGCGTGTGGATTTCGTCGATGAACAGGATCGCGTGCGGATTGTCCTTGAGCGACTTCAGCACGCCCTTGAGCCGCTGTTCGAAGTCGCCGCGGTACTTGGTGCCAGCCAGCAGCGCGCCCATGTCGAGCGAGTACACGGTAGCCTTTTCCAGGATATCGGGCACCTCGTTCTTGGTGATGCGCCAGGCCAGGCCTTCCGCAATGGCGGTCTTGCCCACGCCGGCTTCGCCCACCAGCAGCGGGTTGTTCTTGCGCCGGCGGCACAGCACCTGCACCACGCGCTCCACCTCGCTGTCGCGGCCGATCAGCGGATCGATCTTGCCGGCCTTGGCCAGCGCGTTCAGGTTCTGGGTGTATTGCTCGAGCGGGCTTTCCTTGCCGTCGCCGCCCTCGCCTTCGGGGTTGCCCTCGCCGTGCTTGGCCGGTTCGGCCTGGTCCTTGCGGATGCCATGGCTGATGAAGTTGACCACGTCCAGGCGCGTCACGCCCTGCTGCTGCAGGTAGTACACCGCGTGGGAGTCCTTTTCGCCGAAGATGGCCACCAGCACGTTGGCGCCGGTCACCTCCTTCTTGCCATTCGACGTCGACTGCACGTGCATGATGGCGCGCTGGATCACACGCTGGAAGCCCAGTGTGGGCTGCGTGTCCACTTCATCGGTGCCCGGTACGACAGGCGTGTTGTCTGCGATGAAATTCTTCAGACTGGTGCGCAAGTCCTCGATATTGGCCGCGCAGGCGCGCAGCACTTCAGCTGCTGTGGGGTTGTCGAGCAGCGCCTGCAGCAGGTGCTCCACCGTAATGAATTCGTGGCGTGCCTGGCGAGCCTCGACAAAGGCCATGTGCAGACTTACTTCCAATTCTTGCGCAATCATGCTTCCTCCATCACGCACTGCAGGGGGTGGCCCGCCTGCCGCGCATGGGTTGATACAAGCTCGACCTTGGTCGCCGCAATATCCCGCGTGTAGATACCACAAACGCCTTTACCTTCCCGGTGGACGGTGAGCATGATCTGCGTCGCCGTTTCCCGGTCCCTGCTGAAATACTGCTGCAGGATCATCACGACAAACTCCATCGGAGTGTAGTCGTCATTGAGCAGGAGCACCTTGTACATCGCCGGCGGCTTGAGCTGCTGCTCTTTCCGCTCGATGACTGTGCCTGCTTCGCGTTGGGGGGTGTTCGCCAGCCGTGTCGCCATGGCTTTTATTCTAACCCTTACTCACAAGTCTGCAATTTGGGGAACTGGCCCGGTATTCAAGGGCAGCCCTTCGGAAAAATCCTGGCGTGGGCAACCGCACAAAGGGCGCCCGGCGCACGTTCTCGGTGCATGGTACGCGCCCGCCGACCCTTGCCGGGGCACCTGACGGGCCGCCAGACGGCATTTTCAAAAATCCATGCACCACGGCGACAAAGGTACCATCTGGCGCCGTTTCAATCCCGCCACACCCCACGCCCAGTGGGGAATCTGCCAGCTTGACAGTATGTAGGTTTGCCAGAAAAATCGTTTGCACATCGGGGCCTGGGCAGCGAGCCGAAGCAAAAAGTCCAGACCGGATGTATCCGTGAGCAGGGAGGCCCACGACCGGCGTAGGTCAGCCATTTGCGGCGCGTTTCCGGAGGCGGTTTCGTTTCCGGAGGGGCGCGGCGGCTGGCCACGCGAATTTCATTTGCGCGGCGCTTTACGCGGCCGGTCCGTCAGGAACGGCACGCTGGGCCCGCCAGGGTGGTTTTCAGCTGGCCATTGGTTTCCCCGCTTGAAATCAGCTTTTTCGTTGGGGGAGTTTATGGCAAGCGGTATCGTCAAATGGTTCAATGACGCCAAGGGTTTCGGATTTATCAAGCCGGACGATGGCGAGGAAGAACTGTTTGCGCACTTTTCGGCAATCCAGATGGCGGGCTTCAAGACGCTGAAGGAAGGCCAGCGCGTTTCGTTCGAGGTGGTGCAAGGCCCGAAGGGCAAGCAAGCCACGAACATCCAGGACGCCGCCCAGTAAAGTGCGCCGCGGCCGAACACGCCATACAGAGCGGCGTCGGCCAATGCGGATGTGAAGGGGGGAAACTTCCTTCGGAACGGGATCCAGTGCCACGGCTGGCAATGCCAGTCCGGGGCACGCGCCAAGCGCGTACGCCAAGCATCCGGAAAAACGCCCGGCCCATGTGAACCATGTGCCGGGCGTTTCTGTTTCTGCGTTGCCCGCTGCGGTTCCCGGGTGCGGAACGGCGTTCCGTAAAGCCCCTCGCCGAGCCGGCACTGTCAACCAAGTCAAGGAAACGTCCCAGGGCCGACTCGCTTTCGTAGGAGCGCCATTTCGGCATCGATGGCGGCTTCGTAGACTGGCCCGAGCCATCCCCGCGCATGTTGCGCGCGGACACGCTCGACCATCGGAGCTTCGCCAAATGACACACACGCTACGAGCAGCCGCCTTCTGCGGCGCCATCGTCATGGGGTCAGCCAGCGCAATCGCCGCCGACCCGCCTGGCCACGACCCTCACGCCTGGTCCTACGAAGGCGCGACGGACCCCTCTCACTGGGGCGAATTGGACCCCGGATTTTTCCGATGCGCGACGGGCAAACTGCAATCGCCCGTGGATATCCATGGTGCGACACCGGCGCACCTTCCGGCGCTCGCGTTTCACTATCGGCCCACGCGGGTCAAGGTCGCCAATACCGGACATACGATCGAGGTGCGGCCCGCTGGCGCCGAGACGCTGACCACGGCTTCGGGCACCTATCGGCTGGCGCAATTCCACTTTCACACGCCCAGCGAGACCCGCTTCAACGGCAAGGCCTACCCGCTGTCCGTGCACTTTGTCCACCAGGACGATAAAGGGCGCGTCGTCGCCGTGGTCGCGGTCATGTTCAGGATGGGCAAACCCAACCCGCAACTGGCCACGCTGTTCCGCACGCTGCCCAAGCCGGGCGCCCAGCCCGTGCCGATGCCCGGCCGGGTCAACATCGCCGGCCTGCTGCCTAAATCACATCACTACTACACGTTCCCCGGCAGCCTGACCACACCGCCTTGTACCGAGGATGTCCAGTGGTACGTGATGAAGCAGCCGCTGACGATCTCGCCGCAACAACTGGCCGCGTTTCGTAGCCGCTATCCGATGAATGCGCGGCCGCCCCAGCCGCTGGATGGGCGCGCCGTGCAGTCGGGCGGTTGAAGGACACCCGAAAAAAAAAAAGGCCCGGCCACCTCGCGGTGCCGGGGCGCTTGCCGTCCGGGTCGGCCAGCCTTACATGTTGTCGATCATCACCTGGCCGAAGCCCGAGCACGACACCTGCGTGGCGCCTTCCAGCAGCCGCGCGAAGTCATAGGTCACCTTCTTCGACTGGATCGATTTCTCCATCGACTCGATGATCAGGTCGGCAGCCTCGGTCCAGCCGATATGGCGCAGCATCATTTCTGCGGACAGGATTTCCGAACCCGGATTCACGTAGTCCTTGCCAGCGTATTTCGGCGCCGTGCCATGCGTGGCCTCGAACATCGCCACGTCGTCCGACATGTTGGCGCCCGGCGCGATGCCGATGCCGCCCACCTGGGCCGCCAGCGCGTCGGAGATGTAGTCGCCGTTCAGGTTCAGCGTGGCGATCACCGAATACTCGGCCGGGCGCAGCAGCACCTGCTGCAGGAACGCATCGGCGATAACGTCCTTGATCACGATGTCGCGGCCGGTCTTCGGGTTCTTGAACCTGCACCACGGGCCACCATCGACCAGTTCGGCACCGAATTCCTGCTGCGCCAGCTCGTAGCCCCAGTCACGGAAGCCACCCTCGGTGAACTTCATGATGTTGCCCTTGTGCACCAGCGTGACCGACGGCTTGTCGTTGTCGATCGCATACTGGATCGCCTTGCGCACCAGCCGTTGGGTGCCCTGTTTCGACACCGGCTTCACGCCAATGGCGGATGTGTCCGGGAAACGGATCTTCTTGACGCCCATTTCGTCCTGCAGGAAGGCGATCAGCTTCTTCGCCCCCTCGCTGCCGGCCTCCCATTCGATGCCGGCGTAGATGTCCTCCGAATTCTCGCGGAAGATCACCATATTGGTCTTTTCCGGCTCGCGCACCGGCGACGGCACGCCCTTGAAATATCGAACCGGGCGCAGGCACACATAGAGATCGAGCTGCTGGCGCAGCGCCACGTTCAGCGACCGGATGCCGCCACCAACCGGCGTGGTCAACGGGCCCTTGATCGACACCACGTACTCCTTGACCACGTCGAGCGTCTCTTCGGGCAGCCAGACGTCCGGGCCGTAGATGCGCGTGGACTTCTCGCCGGCGAAGACCTCCATCCACGCGATCCTGCGCTGGCCGCCATAGGCCTTGGCCACGGCGGCGTCCACCACCTTCAGCATCACCGGGGTGATATCGACGCCCGTGCCGTCGCCTTCGATATACGGAATGATCGGGTTGTCCGGCACGTTCAGCGAGAAATCGGCGTTGACCGTGATCTTCTCGCCTGCCGGCACCTTGATGTGCTGATACATGTTCGTCTCCAACTGCGGATGGGGGTGATGGCTGGCACCAGGCCGCAGAGCCCGGCGACGCGATTGTGTTGTGCGAGGCATTGTAACGGGCGTTTCGCCACCGTCGCGTGTCCTCGGCCAACGGCATCCGCGCCCGGCGGGTGTGCCACATCGCACAGCAGTCTTATATAAGACATAAGACCTATCTGTATATTATGCATAAAGCGATGGCGCGCGCCAACGTTTGCGCGCCGGCCATGGCGGCACTGGTGGATAATGCGCGGCCATGACCTTGATCGCCCTCAACAAGCCCTTCCAGATGATGAGCCAGTTCTCCGCGCATCCGTCGCGGGCGACGCTGGCTGACTGCGTCGACATGCCTGGCGTCTACCCGGCCGGACGCCTCGACGCGGACAGTGAAGGCCTGCTGCTGCTGACCGACGACGGCGCGCTGCAGACGCGCATCGCCGACCCCAGGCACAAGCTGGCCAAGACCTATCTGGCGCAGGTGGAGGGCATACCCGACGATGCCGCGCTGGCCCGCCTGCGCGCGGGCGTGGATCTTGGCGATTTCACGACGCTGCCGGCTGCTGTGCGCGTGGTCGATGCACCCGACTGGCTATGGGATCGCGATCCGCCGATCCGGTATCGCGCGGCCATTCCCACCACCTGGGTTGAACTGCAGATTCGCGAAGGCAAGAACCGCCAGGTGCGGCGGATGACGGCCGCCGTGGGCTTTCCCACGCTTCGGCTGATCCGGGCAGCCATCGGCAACCTGTCGCTGCCCGAGCTTGGCCTGATGCCGGGGCAATGGAGCGAGGTGGATGTCCGCGCACTGGGACTTCCATCCCGGCCATCACATGTCCGTGGCGCAATACATGTGCCCAGACGCCGGTAAAACGCAGTTACAAATAGTGTTAAACACGACGTCAACGGCAAAAGATGGCGTTTCGTTTTTGCGAGTGACACGTCTACGCGCGTCGAACCCTCCAAATACTGGATACATTTCTGAGGTACTCGCAATGAAAAAACTGATCGCTGCCCTGGTTGTTGGCCTGTTCGCTACCGGCGCTTTCGCGCAAGCTTCGGCTCCCGCTGCTGACGCTGCGCCGGCCGCCAAGGAAGCCGCGAAGCCCGCGAAGTCCACCCATCACAAGCATTCGTCGACCAAGCACCACGCCAAGAAGGCGGAAGCTTCGGCACCGGCCGCCCAGTAAGGCGACCCCGCGCGCGGACACCTTCCGCGCGTCTGTAGAAAGGCAGGCGCCCATGCGACCTGCCTTTTTTCATGTCCGGCGCTTTCGGCACGGCCGGCATGGCTGCGCTATGCTCTCGCCTGCAGCAAGACCCCCAACGACAAGATCCGCCATGCATCCCGTGTTCAAGACCTTGATGGCCGTGGGCGCCGCCGCGCTGACGAGCCTGGCCCAGGCGCAGTCCGCGCTGCCTGTCATCCCGCTGACCGCCGGCATGTACGCCATCCAGGCCGAAGTGGCGGCATCGTCCGAAGCGCGCGAGCGCGGCTTGATGTTCCGCAAGTCGATGCCCGCCAACGCCGGCATGCTGTTCGTGTTCGAGGAAAAGGCCGGGCACTGCTTCTGGATGCGCAACACGGACCTGCCGCTTTCCATCGCCTTCCTGGCCGATGACGGCAGCATCGTGAACATCGAGGACATGAAGCCCCAGACCGAGGACAACCACTGCCCGCGCGCGGCCGTGCGCTACGCGCTGGAGATGAACAAGGGCTGGTTTGCGCAGAAGGGCATCAAGCCCGGCGCAAAGATCGGCGGCCTGCCGCAAGCGCGGCAGGGGCAATAGCGTTTCCTGGTTCGATCGTGCTTCCTAGTCGCGGAAGTTGTTGAAGTCCAGGGGCGCCTCGCTGACGTCCTTGCGCAGCAGCGCGATCACCGACTGCAGGTCGTCGCGCTTGGTGCCCGTCACGCGCACGGCGTCGCCCTGGATGCTGGCCTGCACCTTGATCTTGCTGTCCTTGATCATGCGCACGATTTTCTTCGACAGGTCGCCGGTCACACCCTTCTTGATCGTGATGACCTGCTTGACCTTGTCGCCGCTGATCTTCTCGACCTTGCCGTAGTCCAGGAAGCGCACGTCCACATTGCGCTTGGCCATCTTGTTGATCATCACGTCCTTGACCTGGCCGAGCTTGAAGTCGTCATCGGCAAACGCGGTCAGTTCGCCTTCCTTCTGCTCGACGCGGGCGTCGGACCCCTTGAAGTCGAAACGCGTGGAGATTTCCTTGTTGGCCTGTTCCACGGCGTTCTTCACTTCCACCATATTGGCTTCACACACTACGTCAAACGACGGCATATCGATTCTCCTGGTCTTGCATGGCGCGCCGTTTGCCCCGGCGGCCGGTTCATGCGGTTACGTATAATCTTGGCCTGCCCCGGTCCGGGGTGCTTTCCCCGTCCTTCATGGCAGATTTTTACGAATTTTATCCCCTGCGCACCCACAATACATTCGGGTTCGATGCGCGTGCGCGTCTGGCGGCGCATATTCGCAGCGAATCCGACCTGGTTTCGGCCCTGTCGGACCCGCGCGCGGCCGGGATGCCGGTGGTGGTGCTCGGGGGTGGCAGCAACGTCGTGCTGACCGGCGATCTCGACGCCTGCGTGCTGCTGATGGAAATCCCGGGCTACGACATCGCCGAGGACGTCACCGAAGGCCGCGCCGACTGGCTCGTGACGGCCGGTGCCGGCGAAAACTGGCACGGCCTGGTGAGCCGCACGGTTGCCGACGGTGTGCCGGGCCTCGAAAACCTGGCCCTGATCCCGGGCACGGCCGGCGCCGCCCCGATCCAGAACATCGGCGCCTATGGCGTGGAATTGCGGGACCGCTTCGCACGGCTGCGCGCCTACGATCGCCAGGCACGCGAATTCGTCACGCTGGATCTGGACGCCTGCGCGTTCGGCTACCGCGACAGCCTGTTCAAGCGCGAAGGCCGCGACCGCTACATCATCACGGCCGTGACGCTGCGGCTGCCGAAGGCCTGGCAGCCAGTGCTGAACTACGGCGAACTGGCGCGCGAACTGCAACACATTGCATCACCCAGCGCCGCACAGGTGCGCGATGCCGTCATCGCCATCCGCTCGCGCAAGCTGCCCGATCCGGCACAGATCGGCAACGCGGGCTCGTTCTTCAAGAATCCGGTGGTGGAAGCGGCGCAGCGCGATGCGCTGGTGGCCGAGCATCCGGCGCTGGTCAGCTATCCCCAGCCCGACGGTCGCTACAAGCTGGCGGCGGGCTGGCTGATCGACCAGTGCGGCTTCAAGGGCCTGGACGACGGCCCGGTGGGCGTCTACGGCAAGCAGGCGCTGGTGCTGGTGCATCATGGCGGCGGCACGGGCGCCGCGCTGCTGAAGCTGGCGGACCGCATCGCGGATACGGTCCAGGCGCGCTTTGGCGTCAGGATCGAGCCGGAACCGGTGATCCTTTGAAGGGTGTACTTCTCCCCTCTCCCGCCGGCGGGAGAGGGGAGAAAACCGTGCAGCTCAAGCCAAAGCTCAAGCGAAGTGGCAGACGTAGTCCAGGGTCTCGGTCACTTCGATGTCGAAGCTGCTATTGCCCGGCACGTCGAACTGCTGGCCCGCGCCGTAGGTCTTCCATTCTTCCGAGCCGGCCAGGCGCACGCGGCAGCTGCCCGCGTTGATTTCCATGACTTCCGGCGCGCCCGTGCTGAACGTCAGCGCGGCCGGAAAGATCACGCCCAGCGTCTTGCGCGTGCCATCGGCAAACAGCACCGTGTGGCTCACGCACTTGCCATCGAAATACAGGTTGGCCTTTTTGACGACCGACACATTGTCGAACTGGCTCATCTCAATCTCCTCGGATCTTGCGGTTCGTAAAGACGTAAAAAAGGGAGCCATCGCGGCCCCCTTTCATTGGCTCCAGCGGCGGCTCAGTAGCGGCCGCAGAGCAGGTATTCCATCAGCGCCTTCTGCACGTGCAGGCGGTTCTCGGCTTCTTCCCACACCACGCTGCGCGGGCCGTCGATGACGGCGGCTTCCACTTCCTCGCCACGGTGCGCCGGCAGGCAGTGCATGAACAGGGCATCGTCAGCGGCGCAGTCCATCATCGCCGTGGTCACCATCCAGTCCTTGAACGCGCGCTTGCGCGCTTCGTTCTCGGCCTCGAAGCCCATGCTGGTCCAGACGTCCGTGGTCACCAGGTGCGCGCCCTGGCAGGCTTCCAGCGGATTGGCGAACACCCTCACGCGCGGCGCGGCCGATGCCGGCACCATGGCCGGGTCCAGCTGGTAGCCCGGGGGCGCCGAGAACGTGAACGTGAAGTCGAGCCGCTCGGCCGCCTGGATCCAGGTGTAAGCCATGTTGTTGGCGTCACCGATCCAGGCCACGGTCTTGCCGGCAATGCTGCCGCGCTGCTCGATATACGTGAAGATATCGGCCAGCACCTGGCAGGGGTGGTATTCGTTGGTCAGCCCGTTGATCACCGGCACGCGCGAATGCGCGGCAAAGCGGTCGATGATGTCCTGGCCGTAGGTGCGGATCATGATGATGTCGACCATGCGCGAGATCACCTGTGCGGCATCCTCGATCGGCTCGCCACGCCCCAGCTGCGAATCGCGCGTGTTCAGGAACACCGCATGGCCACCCAGCTGGTGGACACCGGCCTCGAACGACAGGCGCGTACGCGTGGAATTCTTTTCGAAGATCATGGCCAGCGTGCGGTCGTGCAGCGGGTGCCATGTCTCGTAGTTCTTGAACTTCGCCTTCAGGATCCTCGCGCGGTCCAGCAGGTACGCGTACTCGTCGGCACCGAGGTCGCTGAACTGGAGGTAATGCTTGATCGGGGTTGGGCTCATAAAACAAAGAAGGCGGCTCGCTTGGGACACGCAGCCCGATTGCGCGGAAGTGCAATCCATGAGGGCTGGAGCGTGTCGCGGAGCCGCCTTTCGCGTCGCTTACGCAATGTAATTGCAAAGATCATAAGGGATTATTCCAGCTTTGGCGAGCCCGGTCCGTTAACCTCCAGAAGCGGCACTGGCGCGCCCCTGGGGGTCACTGACAGGTTTCCGACAGGATTCAGCCTTATGCGCAGGTCTTATATAAGATATAATACTCGCTGATTCACGCGGGGCCCGGCATACCGATGCCAACAGCCCGCCGCCGGCATCAAAAGTGCCCCCGCCGACACCACGCCCCGCTGGTCATGTCCGGATGCGCGCGAACCATTCGCCCGCCGGATGCGTCAAACGGTGCGCCCGTTGAAGCGGGTTTACCGTCGAGTCACCAAGCAGAATCCCCGCAGTCCCATGACCACCCCCCAAGTCCGCGAATATTTCATCCAAGGCGTTACGAAGGAAGGCAAGACCTTCCGCCCCAGCGACTGGGCCGAGCGGCTGTGCGGCGTGATGGCGCAATTCCGTCCCGAAGGCGATACCGGCGATCCCCGCCTGACCTACTCGCCGTATGTGCGCCCGGTGATCGTGGCTGGCGTCAAGAACGTGGTGGTGGATACCCGGCTGCGCGACATCGAGCCGAAGGCGCTCGATTTTGTCCTGAACTTCGCCCGCGACAACAACCTCCAGGTGGTGGAAGCCTGCTCGGTCGAACACTGACACCGAAGTCGACGCACCCCATATGAAGAAACCCGGCCGGCGCCGGGTTTTTTGTTGCCGGCCGCACGCGGCCAAGCCAGCCGCAGCGACGCCCCAGAAAACAAAAAAGCCCGTCCGAAGACGAGCTTTTCTTTCTGCAGGCCACCGGGGTGGCCCAGGCAGACTTAGGCGGCCATGCCCTTGATGGCTGCCGACAGGCGCGACTTGTGACGAGCGGCCTTGTTCTTGTGCACGATCTTCTTGTCAGCAATGCTGTCGATGATCGTTTGCGACTGCTTGAAGATTTCAGCAGCTGCAGCCTTGTCGCCGGCGTCGATTGCCTTGCGAACTGCCTTGACGGCGGTGCGCAGACGCGAGCGCAGGCTGGAATTGTGGGCGTTCGCGGCGACGGCTTGGCGCGCGCGCTTGCGAGCTTGTGCGGAATTTGCCATGTATCTCTTCCTGAATTCAGAATGCGCGCCCGGGGCGACGCAATAATTTGGGACGCAACAATTAAGTCACATCGTGCGACCCGGGATGTTTCGACAAACGAATCCTGGACGCGACTGTCCTTGCGAATCGGCGATTATACACACATGCTGCCGGCACAGGCAAGGGTGATTCGTATACCCGCGCTGACGGTCACCCAACATCGGCCGATCCGTATAATAAGCGCCACATCCGGCGCCGCCTGGCCGCAGACCGTGGCGCCGCGGCAACTTTTGGGGCCAAACGGGCGTCTGAACCGCATTCCGCCCTGGCTGCGTAGCGGCCGGCCGGCCTGAAGCTTTCCCCGACTACCACCTTGAACCTTCTCAAAGCCCTTGCCACCATCAGTGGCCTGACGATGCTGTCGCGCATCACGGGCCTGATGCGCGAAATCCTGATTGCCCGGGCCTTCGGCGCCTCGGACATGACCGACGCCTTCAACGTGGCGTTCCGCATCCCCAACATGCTGCGCCGCATCTTTGGCGAAGGGGCCTTCTCGCAGGCCTTCGTGCCGATCCTGAACGAATACCACGGCAAGCGGGGCGACGCCGAGACGCATCTGCTGATCGACGCCGTGGCCACGGTGATGGCCTGGGTGCTGGCCGCCGTTTCGCTGGTGGGCGTGATTGCCGCGCCGATCGTCATGACCGTGGTGGCCACGGGCTTCCGCGGCGACGCCGAGACCTACGACTCGGCGGTGTTCATGACGCGCGTGATGTTTCCGTACATCGGCCTGATTTCGATGGTGGCACTGGCCTCCGGCATCCTGAACAGCTGGCGCAACTTCGCGGTGCCCGCCTTCACGCCCGTGCTGCTCAACCTCTGCCTAATCGTGGCCGCGGTCTGGGTGGGCCCCCACCTGAAGCAGCCGATCTACGCGCAGGCGTGGGGCGTGCTGATCGGCGGCGTGCTGCAGCTGGCCATCCAGGTGCCGGCCATGCGCCGTCTGGGCGTGCTGCCGCGGATTTCGCTGGACCTGCGCCAGGCCTGGTCCAATCCCGGCGTGCGGCGCGTGGTCAAGCAGATGGCGCCGGCCCTGCTGGCCGTGTCGGTGGCCCAGATCAGCCTGATCATCAATACGAACATCGCATCGCGCCTGGGTGCCGGCGCCGTGTCGTACATCACCTATGCAGATCGCCTGATGGAGTTCCCGACGGCGCTGCTGGGCGTGGCGCTGGGGACCATCCTGCTGCCGAGCCTGTCGCGCGCCAACGCCAACGACAACCGCGAGGAATACTCGGGCCTGCTCGACTGGGGCCTGCGGCTGACCTTCCTGCTGGCCCTGCCCTGCGCGGCCGGGCTGATGCTGTTCGGCACGCCGCTGACATCCGTGCTGTTCAACTATGGCCGCTTCGACGCCCACGCGGTGGAGATGACGCGTCAGGCGCTGGGCACCTATGGCGTGGGCCTGCTGGCGCTTATTCTCATCAAGATCCTGACGCCGGGCTTCTATGCGCGGCAGGACATCCGCACCCCGGTCAAGATCGCGATCCTGGTGCTGGTCATCACGCAGCTGTCCAACTTCGTGTTCGTGCCGGTGCTGGGCCATGCCGGCCTGCCGCTGTCGATCAGCTTTGGCGCCACCGTCAACGCGCTGCTGCTGTTCTTCGGGTTGCGCCGGCGGGGCTTCTACCGCCCGGCGCCGGGCTGGGGCATGTTCCTGCTGCGGCTGGCGGCGGCCATGCTGATCCTGTCCGGCATGCTGCTGTGGTTCTCGCGCAATTTCGACTGGGTGGCGATGGGTACCACGCCGTGGCTGCGCATCGCGCTGATGGCCGCCTGCCTGGTACTTGCAGCGGCGGTCTACTTCGGTACACTGTGGCTCATGGGCCTGCGCTACGCAGCCTTCCGGCGCCGCGCCGGCTAGTCAGGAACACCGCCCCATGACCTCCACGAAAGTCCTGGATTACTTCGCCAGCCTCGTGGCCGACGACGATGCGATCCCGCTCACCGAAACCGCGCTTGCGATTGCCCAGGACGCCTACCCTGACCTGGACCTGCAAGCCGAACTGGCCGCCCTTGACGTACTGGCGGTGCGCCTCAAGCGGCGGATCGCCGAAGGCACGCCCGCCATCCAGCGCCTGCGCCTGCTAAACCATTTCTTCTACCGCGACCTGGGCTTCGGACCCAACGCCAACGATTACTACGACCCGGACAATTCGTACCTGAACGTGGTGCTCAAGCAGCGCCGGGGCATTCCGATCTCGCTGGCGGTGCTGTACATGGAGCTGGGCCAGCAGATCGGCCTGCCGCTCAAGGGCGTGTCGTTTCCCAACCATTTCCTGGTGCGCATGACGATTCCCGCCGGCGAGGTCGTGCTCGACCCGCTGACTGGCGAAACGCTGTCGAAGGAACAGTTGCAGGAAATGCTCGACCCGTTCCTGGAGCGCGAGGGCATCACGGGGTCGAATGAAGTGCCGCTGGGGCTGTTCCTGCAGGTGGCCGGCCATCGCGAGATCGTGGCGCGCATGCTGCGCAACCTGAAGACCATCTATCTGCAGGAATCGCGCTGGCAGCGGCTGCTGGCGGTGCAGAACCGGCTGGTGATCCTGCTGCCCGATTCGATCGAGGAAGTCCGCGATCGCGGCCTGGCATATGCCAATCTGGAGTGCTTCCGGCCGGCGCTGGAAGACCTGGAAGCCTATGTCCAGGCGCGGCCCGACGCCGCCGACACCACGCAGATCCGCGACCGCATGCCAGCCCTGCGCATGATGAGCCGCAGCCTGAGCTGACGTCCGGCCGCGGCGCTCAGGGCAATGCGCAGCCTTAACGGTCAGCCGGGGCGCGCGTGCGGCCCTTGCCGCGCACCAGCTTCCACAGCCCGCCCAGCACCAGCGGCACCACGGCCGCGCCGATCCCGGCCAGCACGATCAGGTTCAGATACTGCTTGATGAAGGGCAGGTTGCCGAAGAAGTACCCGGCGAATACCAGGCCGAACACCCACGTGGCCGCACCGATCACATTGAACAGCTGGAAGCGTGCAAAGGTCATCTGCGACACGCCCGCCACGAACGGCGCGAAGGTGCGCACGATCGGGATGAAGCGCGCCATCACCAGCGTCTTGCCGCCGTGGCGCTCATAGAAGTCGTGCGTCTTGCGCAGGGCCTGCTGGTCCAGGAAGCGCCAGTGCTGGTCGAACACCTTGGGCCCGATCCAGCTGCCCACGAAGTAGTTGACTGTGTTTCCCGTGACGGCGGCCACGAACAGCAGGCCCGCCAGCATCCATTCGTTCATGGCGCCTGCCGCGCACATGGCGCCGGCAATGAACAGCAGCGAGTCGCCCGGCAGGAACGGCAGCACCACCAGTCCGGTCTCGGCAAAGACGATGGCAAACAGGATGCCGTAGACCCAGACCCCATAGTCCAGGACAAACTGCCCCAGGAATTTGTCGACATGCAGGACCATGTCGATCAGATGCAATACGGTATCCAAATTAGCCTCTCTCCAAAGAAGGCCCCCATCATACAAGAGCCATTACGACAATCCGTCACCTCTTGGCGGGACTTGTGCCGAAAACGTGTCCGGCCGCACGTATAATCGCCCGCATGCCTGCCGACGCCGCCCTGCCTGACGCCTCAGCCCCCCTTCGCACCACCCAGCCTGGCCGCCCGATCCGTCCGTTGCCGGATCAACTGATCAGCCAGATTGCGGCTGGCGAGGTGGTGGAGCGCCCCGCTTCGGTGGTCAAGGAACTGCTCGAAAACGCACTCGATGCCGGCGCCACGCAACTGGGTATCCGGCTGGAGGAAGGCGGGGTGCGGCGCATTGTCATCACCGACAACGGCTGCGGCATTCCCGCCGACGAACTGCCCGTTGCGCTGATGCGCCACGCCACCAGCAAGATCGCCTCGCTCGATGAACTGGAATCGGTCCTGACGCTCGGTTTCCGGGGCGAGGCCCTGGCGTCGATTGCCTCGGTCTCGCACCTGGTACTGACCAGCCGCACTGCTGCGGCCGCACACGCTACCCAGATCAGCGCCGACAGCGGCCAGCTGCAGCCCGCCTCGGGCGGCGTGGGCACGATGATTGACGTGCAGCACCTGTACTTCAACACGCCAGCGCGTAGAAAGTTCCTGAAATCGGAACAAACCGAACTGGGCCACTGCCTGGAGATGATCCGGCGCGCGGCGCTGGCACGGCCCGAAGTCACGATCTCCGTCCACCACAACGGCAAGCCGCTGGAGCACTGGAATGCCGGCGACGTGTCCACGCGCACCGCGCAGGTGCTCGGCAGCGACTTCGCGCGGGCGCGGCTGGCGCTGGATGAAGACGCCGATGCGTTGCACCTGTACGGCTTTGCCGGCCTGCCTACGGCATCGCGCGGACGGCCCGACCAGCAGTACTTCTTCGTCAACGGGCGCTTCGTGCGCGACAAGCTGCTGAACCACGCCGTGCGCAGCGCCTACCAGGACGTGCTGCACGGCGACCGCTTTCCGTCGTACGTGCTGTGCCTGGACCTGCCGCCCGAGCTGGTCGACGTCAACGTCCACCCGTCGAAGATCGAAGTGCGCTTCCGCGAATCGCGCGCGGTCCATCAGTTTGTCTATCACGCCGTGCAGCGTTGCCTGGCGCGCCAGGCCGGCGAACAGGGCGACAGCCTGCATTCCGATACCGGCGACGGTGCCGGCCTGATGCCGATGCCCACCGCGCGCCCGGCCACGCCCGCACCCGGGGTGCCCGGCGCCGCGCCGCAATGGATCAATTACTCGGCGGGCCGCCAGACCGAACTGGGTATTGCGCAGCCGCGCCAGGCCTATCTGGGCATGGTGCGTGACGCCACCTCGCCGGGATCGGCCAACCCGGGGTCGTGGCAGCCGTCGTCGCGCCCGCCCGCCTGGCTGGCCGACGCCCAGGCCGCCCGTGCCGACGACCCGCCCAGCCTGCTGGACCGCCTGCCGCCGCGCGTCCCGGAACTGCCGGGCGCCGACGCCGAATCGGGCGAGGCCGATCATCCGCTCGGCTACGCCATCGCCCAGTTGCACGGCATCTACGTGCTGGCGCAGAACGCGCGCGGGCTGGTGCTGGTGGACATGCACGCGGCGCACGAACGCATCCTATACGAACAGATCAAGGATGGCCTGGCCGCGCGCCAGCTGGCGGTGCAACCGCTGCTGATTCCGGTCACGCTGCCGGCCAGTCCGGTGGAAATCGGCGCGGCCGAAGAGCACCAGGAAACACTGCAGCTGCTGGGCTTCGATATCGCGCCGGTGTCACCCACCACGCTGGCCGTGCGCGCCATTCCGGCCCTGCTCAAGCAGGCCGATGCCGAAGCACTGGCGCGCGACGTGCTGCGCGACCTGCAGTCCTACGGCGGCTCACGCGTGCTGGCCGAACGTCAGAACGAACTGCTGGCCACGCTGGCCTGCCATAGCGCCGTGCGCGCCAATCGCAAGCTGACCGTCGAGGAAATGAACGCGCTGCTGCGCCAGATGGAACAGACCGAACGCGCCGACCAGTGCAATCATGGTCGTCCCACCTGGGTGCAGCTGACCGTGACCGAACTCGACCGTCTGTTCCTGCGCGGCCAGTAAGCCCCTGTTTCCCGTTGACCGTTTGATATGTCATCGCAGTTTTCTGACTTTCCGCCGATCGTCTGCCTGCTGGGGCCCACCGCGTCCGGCAAGACCGCTGCCGCGCTGGAGCTGGCCGCGCGCCGCCAGGTGGAAATCATCAGCCTCGATTCCGCGCTGGTCTATCGCGAGATGGATATCGGCACGGCCAAGCCCACGCCGGCCGAACTGGCCAGCGTGCGGCACCACCTGATCGACATCATCGATCCGCTCGACAGCTACTCGGCCGCGCAATTCGTGACCGATGCCGAACGGCTGATCGACGAGATCCGGTCGCGCGGATACACACCGCTGATCGTCGGCGGCACCATGCTCTATTACAAGGCGCTGACGCAGGGCCTGAACGATCTGCCGCAGGCCGATGCCACCGTGCGTGCCGAACTCGACGCGCTGGCTGCCGAGCGCGGCTGGCCCGCGCTGCATGCGATGCTGGCCGAGGCCGATCCGGTCACGGCCGCGCGCCTGGCGCCCAACGATGCGCAGCGCATCCAGCGTGCGCTGGAGATCTACCGGCTCAGCGGCCAGCCGATGTCGGCCCTGCTGGCCCGCCAGGCCGATGCGCGGACCTTCACGGGCGCGGCCGATGCGCGCTACCGTGTGATTGCGCTGGAGCCCTCGGACCGCGCAGTGCTGCACACCCGTATCGCCGACCGCTTCGACGCGATGCTGGCTGGCGGGCTGATCGACGAGGTGCAGCGGCTGCGCGCACGCGGGGACCTGCATCTGGGGCTGCCCTCGATGCGCTGCGTCGGCTATCGGCAAGTGTGGGAATACCTGGACGGCGACTGCGATGCCGCCACCATGCGCGAGCGCGGCATTGCCGCCACGCGCCAGCTTTGCAAGCGGCAACTGACGTGGCTGCGCGGCACGCCGGAGCGCATCAGCGTCGATGCCCTCGCACCCGACTACGTCGCGCAGGTGGCCCAGGCTGCGGGCTGGTGACCGCGCGCCGGGTGACCGATAATCATCGCTTCCGTTTTTTTGAGCGAATGACGATGACCGCCTTCCTGATCCGCCCCGCCACGCCGGCCGACAGCGCCACGCTGTTCCGCCTGATCTCGGAACTGGCCGAATACGAAAAGCTGACGCATCTGGTGGAAGCCACGCCGCAGAAGATTGGCGACGCGCTGTTCGGGGCCAGGCCCCATGCCGAAGCGGTGATCGTGGAAGTCGACCAGGATGGTGCGAAGCAGGCCGTCGGCTTTGCCCTGTTCTTCCACAACTTTTCGACCTTCCTGGCCAAACCCGGCCTGTACCTGGAAGACCTGTTCGTCGAGCCCGCCTGGCGCGGGCATGGACTGGGCAAGGCGCTGCTCAAGCATCTGGCGGCGCTGGCCGTGGAACGCGGCTGCGGCCGCTTCGAGTGGTCGGTGCTGGACTGGAACCAGCCGTCGATCGATTTCTACCGGGCGATGGGCGCCGACGTGATGCCGGACTGGCGCATCTGCCGCGTGACGGGGGATGCGCTGACGAAGCTGGGGACGGAGTAACAATGCCTGGAGTTGGCTCCCCTCTCCCGCTGTGCGGGAGAGGGGTTGGGGGAGAGGGTCAGCGATTCAAACTGCGATGATCGGCAAGCAGAACCGCTTTGCCCTCACCCCCGGCCCCTCCCCCGCGTGGCGGGAGAGGGGAGAAAACCGACTACGAAGCTACGCTCAGACCACCACGGTCTGTGCCTGGCCTTCGGCGCGTTCCTGGATCTCGCCGATCTGCCACACGGCTTCACCGGCGGCCTGCAGGTGGCGGATGGCGCGTTCGGCGTCTTCCCGGGCCACGATCACGACCATGCCGATGCCGCAGTTGAACACGCGGTGCATTTCGGCGTCGGCCACGTTGCCCTGCGCCTGCAACCACTGGAACAGCGGCGGCAGCGTCCAGGCATCGCGCTGGATCACGGCGGTCAGGTTGTCGGCCAGCACGCGCGGCACATTCTCGGTCAGGCCGCCGCCGGTGATATGGGCCATGCCCTTGACCGGCAGCGTGTCGATCAGCGACAGCAGCGGCTTCACGTAAATGCGCGTCGGCGCCATGATGGCGTCCTGCAGGCGCTGGCCGTGGAAGTCGGCATTCAGGTCCGGCTTGGCCACTTCGATGATCTTGCGCACCAGCGAGTAACCGTTCGAGTGTGCACCCGACGAGGCCAGGCCCAGCACCACGTCGCCCGGGCGGATCGTGGTGCCGTCGATGATCTTCTTCTTTTCCACGGCACCGACCGCGAAGCCGGCCAGGTCGTATTCACCGTCCGGGTACATGCTCGGCATTTCGGCGGTTTCGCCGCCGATCAGCGCGCAGCCCGACAGTTCGCAACCATGGGCGATACCCTGGATCACGGTGGCGGCGGTGTCCACGTCCAGCTTGCCGCAGGCGAAATAGTCCAGGAAGAACAGCGGCTCGGCACCCTGCACCAGGATGTCGTTGACGCTCATGGCCACCAGGTCCTGGCCCACGGTGTCGTGGCGGTTCAGCTGGAACGCCAGCTTGAGCTTGGTGCCGACGCCGTCGGTGCCGGACACCAGCACCGGCTCCTGGTACTTCTTCGACAGTTCGAACAGGGCGCCGAATCCGCCGATACCGGCCATCACGCCTTCGCGCATGGTGCGCTTGGCAAACGGCTTGATCCGGTCGATCAGGGCGTCGCCGGCATCGATGTCAACACCGGCATCGCGGTAGGAAAGGCCTGCCTGGCCGGCGGTCGGGGATGCGCTCATGAGAACCTGCTTGTCTTGGATGAGGATGAAGTGCGGAATCCGTCGCTTTTAGCTAAGTCCCTGGGCCGGGGAGGCCAATCGGGCACGGAGCACGGACGCGAGTCCAGTAAAATCGCGATTTTAACGGATACAGGCTCCTGGCGACCAGTGATCGCGGACGAATCCACCTGCCACACTGCCAAACCATGACGCGCTGGACCCTCCGATGACCGCTCCCCTGCTTTCCCAAGACACCAAGCGCATCCTGCTGTGGATGGTTGTCGGGGCCGCCCTGTTTGCCGTGATTCTGGCGCTGGCGCCCGTGCTGACGCCGTTTCTGGTGGCCTTCATCTTTTCGTACATCCTCAATCCGGGGGTGGACTGGCTGCAACGCCGCCGGGTGCCCCGTTTCATCGGCGTGGCGCTGATGATCGGGCTGCTGGGCGTGGTTCTGGTGCTGCTGGTGCTGCTGCTGATCGCGGTGCTCCAGCGCGAGATCCCGCAATTGCGCGAACAGGTGCCGATGCTGCTCCAGAAGCTCAACAGCGTGCTGGCGCCCCGGCTGGCAGAACTGGGCGTGCGCGTGCGCTTCGACTTCCCCGGCCTGCGCAGCATGCTGCAGAACCGCTTCGCGGCCAGCCCCGAAGACCTGATGCAGGTGCTGTTCGACTACGTGCGCGTGTCGGGATCGGCGCTGATCGAGCTGGCCGGGCTGCTGTTCATCGTGCCGATCCTGATGTTCTACCTGTTGATGGACTGGCACATGGTCATGCGGCGTATCGAGCGCCTGGTGCCGCGCCGCTGGGTGCCCAAGGTGCATGAACTATCGGCCGAGACCGACGCCCTGCTGTCCCAGTACCTGCGCGGGCAGATCCTGGTCATGGTGATCCTGGCCGCGATCTACTCGATCGGCCTGACCGTGGCAGGCTTCGATGTGGGCATCCCGGTGGGCATCTTCACCGGGCTGGCCGTGTTCATCCCGTATATCGGTTTCGGCATCGGACTGACGCTGGCGGTGCTGGCCGCGCTACTGCAGTTCGGCAACTGGTACGGGCTGGGCGCGGTGGCGGTGGTATACGGCATCGGCCAATTCGTGGAAAGCTTCTACCTGACACCGCGGCTGGTGGGCGAGCGTATCGGCCTGCATCCGCTGGTGGTGATCTTCGCGCTGCTGGCGTTCGGGCAGCTGTTCGGCTTCTTTGGCGTGCTGCTGGCACTGCCAACCTGTGCGGTGCTGCTGGTCGGCGCGCGTCAGCTGCGACGCGTTTACCTGGCCAGCGACCTCTATCGGCACTAGGCCGGCACTGGGCATACTGCAGGCACGCATCGCGCAAGTAACGGATTCGTCATGTCACCGCGTCAAAGTCATAAGCAGCTGTCGCTGGAACTGGGCAGCCCGCCCCCTTCCACGTTCGACAATTTCTTCGTGTCGGCCAATCGCGAGCCGGTGCAGCGCCTTCGCGACCTGCCCGGCCTGGTGGCACGCGAGCAGGCCAACGACCGCCTGTTCTACCTGTGGGGCGACATGGGCTCCGGCCGCACCCACCTGCTGCATGCCGTCTGCGACGCCGCGCTCCACGCCGGCCTGAACTGCCGCTACCTGAGCCCGCACCACGCGCTGGCCGACTTCATGTTCGACCCGGCGTGCCAGATCTATACCGTCGACAACGTCGACCTGCTGGACGAGGCGCGCCAGATCGCCGTTTTTTCGCTTTATAACGAGGTGCGCGCCCATGTGCGCTGCGCGCTCGTGGTGGCGGGCAGCCTGGCGCCGCGCGCCATGCCGGTACGTGAAGACCTGCGCACCCGGCTGGGCTGGGGGCTGGTCTACCAGCTGCAGCCGCTGTCCGACGAGGACAAGATGGCCGCGCTGGTGCAGGCCGCCAAGGAGCGCGGGCTGCAGCTTTCGCCCGAAATCCCGCACTGGCTCGTGACGCGCCACTATCGCGACATGCCCAGCCTGATGGCGCTGCTTGACGCGCTGGACATGTATTCGCTGGAGCGCAAGCGCGCGGTGACGCTGCCGCTGCTGCGCGAAATGTTCGCCGAATTCCGGGAGTAGCCGCCGGACCCCCACGCTTGCTTCGCGGGGCCGGCGAGACGCCGCCCCGCTCGTCCCCCGGGCCCGGCCGACCGCCCGGGACACCTTAATGTAAAATCGCGCCCCATGAATCTGGCACTGTTTGACCTCGACCACACCCTGATCCCGACCGATAGCGACCACGAATGGGGCCGCTTCCTGGTCCGCATGGGCGTCGTCGACGAGGAATCGTATCGTCGCAAGAACGACGAGTTCTACAGCCAATACAAGGCTGGGACGCTCAATATCCAGGAATTCCTGCGTTTTGCGCTGGCCCCGCTGGCGGCCAACCCGCGCGACCGGCTGGACCAATGGCGCGTGCGCTTCATGCACGAGGTCATCGAGCCGGTAATCACGCCGCAGGCGAAGGCCCTGGTGTACAAGCACCTGGAAGCCGGCGACCTGTGCGCGGTGGTGACGGCCACCAACAGCTTTGTCACGGCGCCGATCGCCCAGGCTTTCGGCATCAAGCACCTGATCGCCACCGATCCGGAAACGATCGACGGCAAGCCCGAGAGCGCCTTCACCGGCGAAGTGGCTGGCGTGCCCAGCTTCCGCGAAGGCAAGATCACCCGCGTGGAAAGCTGGCTCAAGAGCCTGGGCGCCAAGTGGGACGACTTCGGCACCACCACGTTCTATAGCGATTCGGCCAACGACCTGCCGCTGCTCGAAAAGGTCAGCGAGCCGATCGCCGCCAACCCCGACGACCGCCTGCGCAACCACGCCGCGGCCGCCGGCTGGCGCATCATGGACCTGTTCTGACGTGATCAAGAAGCTCATCACCCGGCTGCTGGGCAAGCCGGGGCCGAAACAGCGCCGCACGGGCCGCGCCCATACCCCGCGCGTGGTTGGCGTGGAAGAACACAGGATCGACCCGGCGCTGATCTCGCGCAACGCGGTCAAGGTCACGTCCACGCTGCAACAGGCCGGATACCAGGCCTTTATCGTGGGCGGCGCCGTGCGCGACCTGCTGCTCGGCATCAAGCCGAAGGATTTCGACGTGGCCACCAACGCCACGCCGGACCAGGTGCAGGCGCTGTTCCGCCGTTCCCGCATCATTGGCCGCCGCTTCCAGATCGTGCACGTGACGTTCTACGGCGGCCGCGAGCAGGAGATCATCGAGGTCTCGACATTCCGCGCGCTGGTGGACGCCGTGGCCAGCGAGACGCTGCCCGAAGGGCGCCGCCTGAAGCGGGCCGAGCTCGACAGCAAGACGCACGCGATCGACGCCAGCGGCCGCGTGCTGCGCGACAACGTGTGGGGATCGCAGGCCGAAGACGCCGAACGCCGCGACTTCACCATCAACGCGATGTACTACGATCCGGCCGCGCAGACCGTGCATGACTACCATCACGGCATGGAAGACATGCACGCCCGCACGCTGCGCATGATCGGCGACCCGGTCACGCGCTACCGCGAGGACCCCGTCCGCATGCTGCGCGTGGTGCGCTTTGCCGCCAAGACCGGCTTCGGCATCGACGAGGAAACCCGTGCGCCCATCGCCGAACTGGCTCCGCTGATCCACAACGTGCCCAGCGCGCGCCTGTTCGACGAAATGCTCAAGCTGCTGATGTCGGGCCACGCCTGGGCATCGCTGCAGGAACTGCGCAAGGCCGGCCTGCACAAGGGCCTGCTGCCGCTGCTGGACGTGGCCATCGAACAGCCGATGGGCCAGCGTTTCGTGCAGCTGGCGCTCGACAACACCGACCGCCGCGTGCAGGCCGGCAAGCCGGTGTCGCCGGGCTTCCTGTTCGCGTCGCTGCTGTGGCACCACGTGCTGCAGCGTTGGACCAGGCTGCGCGACGAAGGCGAGCATCCGATCGCCGCGCTGAATACGGCCATGGACATGGTGCTGGAAAAGCAGACCGGCCAGCTGGCCATCCAGCGCCGCTTTGTCACCGACATGCGCGACATCTGGGGCATGCAGCCGCGCTTTGAAAAGCGCGTGGGCCGCATGCCGTACCGCCTGCTGGAATCGCCGCGCTTCCGCGCCGGTTACGACTTCCTGCAACTGCGTTGCGAAGCCGGCGAGCAGCCGGCCGAGGTGGGCCAGTGGTGGACCGACTTCCAGAACGCCCACCCCGACGAGCGCGAGGCGCTGATCGAGGCGGCCCGGCCCGCGCGCGGCAAGTCCGGCAAGGGTTCCAGGGGCGGTTCGGGTGAGAGCCACGACGGCGGCCAGGACGCCGGCCACGACGGTGGCGCGGAAGGCGCCGAGGACGGCACCGGCCACGATGGCGACGCGCCGGCACGCAAACGGCGCCGCCGACGCGGTCCGCGGAAATCGGATAAAGTGTCTTCCCGCAGCGAGGCGCAATCGACTGACGGGGCCGATGGAGGTCAGCCCGAGCCGGGACCGCGCCGCGCCCAGCCGGAGGAATAACATGACGCTTGCCTTCATCGGCATCGGCGCCAATCTTGGAGATGCGCGCCAGGCGTTGAAAGACGCCATCGTGTGCCTGGCCCAGCAGGTCGGGATCACGGTCGTTGCGCGGTCGTCGTTCTACCGCACGGCCCCGGTCGACGCCTCCGGCGACGACTACTTCAACGCCGTGGTCAAGGTCGAGACGACCTTCACGGCGTCGCAACTGCTGCGCATCTGCCACCACATCGAAGACCAGTTCGGCCGCGAGCGGCCGTTCCGCAACGCGCCGCGCACGCTGGACCTGGACCTGCTGCTGTTCGGCGCCGATGCGATCAACACCGAGGCGCTGACCGTGCCGCATCCGCGCATCACGGAACGTGCGTTCGTGCTGGTTCCGCTGATCGAGCTGGACGCCGCGCTGGAGATTCCCGGCCGCGGCCGGGCAGCGGACTTCCTGCCTGGCGTGCAGGACCAGCGCATCGAAAAGCTTTCCACTTGCAAGTGCACGCGCCTGCAGGAAGGCAACACCCCGTCCTGAGCGCACCGCGCACCTGACGCATGCTCGACCATCTGCGCCGCATCGTCGTCGAAGGCCCGGTCGGATCGGGCAAGTCCGCGCTGGCCCAGCGGCTGGCGCAGTACCTGCGGGCCGGCGAACTCGCCGACGGCGCCCGCCAGAATCCCTTCCTCGAACGCTTCTATCGCGAGCCGCAGCGTTACGCGCTGCCGATGCAGCTGGCCTGCCTGAACCAGCGCGCCACCCAGTTGCAGCAATGGCAGGCGGCGTTGCTTGCCGGCCAGCGCATGATGACGAACTTCCTGTACGCGCGCGACCGTCTCTATGCCGCGCTGACGCTGGAGGCCGACGAACTGGCGCTTTACGATGCACTGGCGGCACGGCTGCAGGTGCCCGCGCAGCGCGTGGACCTGGTCATCCTGCTGCAGGCTACGCCGTCGCTGCTGCGCGAACGCATTCTGCGACGGGGCCTGCCTGGCGAAACCGCCATCGACGAGACGTACCTGCAACGGCTGCACGACGCCTACGGCGAACTGTTCCATCGCTACGACGACGCCCCGGTGCTGATCGTCGATACCGCCCACTTCAATCCGGTAGACAACGACGACGATTTCCGTACACTACTGTCGCGCATCGAGAACATGCGGGGCCGCAGGGCCTTCCTGAATCTCGCTGCCCGCTGATCTGCTCCAAAGCCGCTGCAAAGACGCGCCTAAGGCCCCCGGCAGCACAACACGATAACGACAACGGCCGCCGCCGAAGCTTGTTCGTGCGACACACGGCCGCCACTCCTACGGGCACTGCCATGAGTTACCTCCTCGACCCTTCCCGCAAGACCGTCACCGCGCCCAGGTTGCAGGCCATGCGTGACGCCGGCGACAAGATCGCCATGCTGACCGCCTACGATTCCAGCTTCGCCGCACTGCTCGACTACTGCGGCGTCGAGATGATCCTGGTCGGCGATTCGCTGGGCAATGTGATACAGGGCCAGCAGACCACGCTGCCCGTCACGCTGGAACACATGGCGTATCACACCGAATGCGTGGCACGCGGCAACCAGACCGCGCTGCTGGTGACGGACCTGCCGTTCGGCACCTATCCCACGCCCGAAAAGGCCTTCGAAAGCGCGGCCACGCTGATGCGCGCCGGCGCGCAGATGGTGAAGCTCGAAGGCGGCGAATGGCTGGCGCCCATCGTGAAATTCCTGGTCGAGCGCAGCATCCCGGTGTGCGCCCATATCGGCCTGACGCCGCAATCGGTCCACGCATTCGGCGGCTTCAAGGTACAGGGCAAGACCGAGGCCGGCGCCGCGCAACTGAAGCGCGAGGCCCAGGCGCTGGAGCAGGCCGGCGCGCAGGTGATCCTGATGGAAGCCGTGCCCGCCAAGCTGGCTGGCGAGGTCACGGCGATGCTGAAGGTGCCGACCATCGGCATCGGCGCCGGCGTTGACTGCTCGGGCCAGGTGCTGGTGCTGCAGGACATGCTGAACATCTACCCCGGCCGCAAGGCCAAGTTCGTCCGCAACTTCATGGACGGCCAGACCTCGATCGAAGGCGCCGTGCGCGCCTACGTGGCCGCCGTGAAAGACGGCAGCTTCCCGGCGGTGGAACATACGTTTTCGGCTTGATTGGCCGCACTCGCCGGATCGTTCGGCTCCCCTCTCCCGCCTGCGGGAGAGGGGTTGGGGGAGAGGGCAAAGCGCCTCGGCCACGAGCGACTTGCCTGGTACCACAACCGCTCGCCCTCTCCCCCGCCCCTCTCCCATAAATGGGAGAGGGGAGTAAACCCTCAAGTCCTGTCACGCAACCGCGCCCGCATCGTCCCTCGCAGCGCATTGGCGATGACGATCGCCTCGGCTCGCAGCACCGCCTCTCGCGTCACCGTCGTCTCGGCCACCGGGCCGTCGATCAGCGCATCGCCCGCCTCCAGCACCACCGCGCGCATCACGCCGGGCAGGATGTCGGCAGACAGCGGCGGCGTCAGCCACTGCCCATCGACCTTGACGAACACCGAGCTGCGGCCACCTTCCAGCAGTTCGTCGCGCGTGTTGAAGAACAGGCAGTCGAATGCCCCGGCACGTTCCGCGGCCTGCCAGCCCTGATCGAACGTATGACGCGCGCTGAGCTTGTGGCGGCGCAGCGGATCGGCCACAGGTAATCGCATTTCCGCCATTTCGAGATCGACCGTCGCCGCCGGCAGGGGCACGAGCGGTCCGCTGGCAAAGGCGATGGCGCCGCGCTTGTCGACGCTCATCCGCAAGCGCCAGTCGCCGTCGCCCAGCCGCGCGGCCTCGGCCTGCAACGCAGCACGGGCGGCCGGTGTGTCGAATGCGAATCCACAAGTTTTTGAAGATTTGGCGATACGCGCGAGATGCCGTTCCCGATGCAGCACGACGCCGTCGTGCGCATGCATGGTTTCGAACAGCGTGAAGCCCGGGTCATGCGCCGTCAGGAAGCGCGCCTTCCAGCCGCATTCGGCGAACTCGTCGTCGGCCACGCTGTCATGGACGATGCCGCCGCCCACGCCCATCTCGCCGCGCCGCAGGCCGGCCTCGTCGGCTGCGGCCAGCACCAGCGTACGGATCGCCACGGACATGCCGAAAGCGCCCAGCACGACACCGGCGCGCGGCGCGTCGAGCCAGCCAATCGACCCCGTGTAGAGGCCGCGTGGCGAGGATTCCAGTTCGGCGATGATCTGCATGGTGCGGCGCTTGGGCGCGCCCGTGATCGACCCGCACGGGAACAGCGCCTGCATCAGGCTGCCGAACGACGTGCCGGGCTGCGCCGTGGCGGTGACTGTGGACGTCATCTGCAGCACGCGGCCGAACGGCTCCACCACAAACCGATTGGGCACCGCCACGCTGCCAGGCACGGCCAGGCGACCCAGGTCGTTGCGCAGCAGGTCGACGATCATCACGTTCTCGGCGCGATTTTTCGGATCGGCGGCCAGGACCCTGGCCGATCGTGCATCGACGTCGGCATCGCCGGTGCGCGGGGCCGTGCCTTTCATCGGGCGCGCCACCAGATGGCCACCGCCATCGTGCGCCACGAACAATTCCGGTGACAACGACAGCACCCAGCCATCGCCGGGCAACCGCGCCAGCGCGCCGAACGGCACGGGCTGGGCATCGCGCAGCGCGGCGTAGAAGGCCACCGGATCGCCGAAGGCCTGGAAACCGAGCCGTTGCGTGAAGTTGACCTGGTAGGTATCGCCCGCCTCGATGTACGCATGGATGCGCGCGATGGCGGCGGTGTACTGTTCGCGCGACAGGTTGCCAGCCACGTCGAGCACGCCAGCCGGGCCGGGCCCGGCCTGGGCATCGACCCACTGCTTGACCTGTCCGGCATCGAGCAGCGTCAGCGTACGGAACCACAGCAGGCGCAAGGCGCCATCGTGGAACGGTAGCCGTTCGTCCAGATGGACCGGAGCGCCGACGAGATGGCCGCCAAATTCGTACGGCGCAAACAGGGCAACGTGCAGGCCGTCGCGCCAGCCTTGTGCCAGCAGTGCGTCGAGCGCGGCGGCATCGGTGCGGGCCGGCACGATGTCCTGGCGCACGAAGCCGGTGTACAGGCGCGATGCGGCGACGCCCGGCGCGTGGGCATCGTCGAGCAGAACGAAGGGATCGGTGAGAGACATCAATCTGGCGAACGTGGTCGGGATACGGACCGGGCCGTTCCAGCACCAACGATACATAAAAAAACCGGCCACGTTGCTCACGTAGCCGGTTTCTGTTTCCAGCGGCGCGAAGGCTTAGCTGAAGAAGCTCTTCACCTTGTCCAGCCAGGATTGCTCCTGCGGGCTGTGGCGCGAACCGCCCTCGTGCACCGAGCGGTCGAACTGGCGCAGCAGTTCCTTCTGGGCGTCAGTCAGCTTGACCGGCGTTTCCACGTTCACATGCACGTAGAGGTCGCCGGGATAGCCCGAGCGCACGCCCTTGATGCCCTTGCCGCGCAGCCGGAACGTCTTGCCGCCCTGCGTGCCTTCGGGCACCGGGAAACTGGCCTTGCCGCCCAGCGTCGGCACCTCCAGCTCGCCGCCCAGCGCCGCCGTGGCGAACGAGATCGGCATCTGGCAGTGCAGGTCGTCGCCGTCACGCTCGAATACCTCGTGCGGCTTGATATGCACTTCGACGTACAGATCGCCCGGAGGGCCGCCGTTGATGCCCGGCTCGCCATTGCCCGACGAGCGGATGCGCATGCCTTCGTCGATCCCTGCCGGAATCTTCACTTCGAGCGTCTTCTGCGACTTCAGCTTGCCCTGGCCGTGGCACTTGGTGCATGGCTTGGGGATGAACTTGCCGCTGCCGTGGCACTTCGGGCAGGTCTGCTGCATCGTGAAGAAGCCCTGCGACACACGTACCTGGCCCACGCCGTTACAGGTCGGGCAGGTTTCCACCGACGACCCCGGCTCGGCGCCCTTGCCGTGGCAGTGATCGCAATCGTCCCAGTGCGGCACGCGGATCTGCGCCTCGTGGCCGTGCGCGGCCTGCTCCAGCGAGATCTCCATGCTGTAGCGCAGGTCGGCGCCCCGGTAGGCCTGCGGGCCGTTGCCGCGCCGGCCGCCACCGCCGGCCGCCTGGCCGAAGATGTCGCCGAAGATGTCGCCAAACGCCTCGGCAAAGCCGCCGCCGCCAAACCCGCCGGCGCCGAAGCCGCCGGCCATGTTCGGGTCCACGCCCGCATGGCCGTACTGGTCATAGGCAGCCTTCTTCTCGGGGTCGGAAAGCATCTCGTAGGCTTCCTTGGCCTCCTTGAATTTTTCCTCGGCTTCCTTGTTGTCCGGATTGCGGTCCGGGTGGTACTTCATCGCGAGCTTGCGATAAACCTTCTTGATCTCGTCTTCGCTCGCGTTCTTGCCTACCCCGAGCACTTCGTAGTAGTCACGTTTTGCCATGGTGGCTCAATACCTGATGGGCCCGGCGGGTCATGAAAACACCCGGCGGGCGATAAGCAAAAAAGCCGAGCGCGGTGTCCGACCGTGGTTTGCACCGTGAGTCAGACCACCGTCGCCCGGCGTCGGGAACGGGCAGCGGCGCCGGCATCACCCGCGCCGCCGCCCCCTTCCCGCTTACTTCTTGTCGTTCACTTCCTTGAACTCGGCGTCCACGACGTTATCGTCCTGGGGCTGGGCCTGCTGCTGGCCGCCACCGGCCGCGCCTGCACCGGCCGCGCCGGCTTCACCGGCCTTGGCCTGCATGTCGGCGTAGACCTTCTCGCCCAGCTTCTGGCTGACTTCGGACAGCGCATTGACCTTGGCATCGATCTCGGTCTTGTCGCCGCCGCGTGCGGCGTCTTCCAGTTCCTTGATCGCGGCTTCGATCTTTTCCTTCTCGCCGGCCTCGAGCTTGTCGCCATGCTCGGTCAGGGCCTTGCGGGTCGAGTGGATCAGCGCATCGGCCTGGTTGCGGGCATCGGCCAGCTCGCGGGCCTTCTTGTCTTCCTCGGCGTTGGCCTCGGCGTCCTTCACCATGCGCTGGATCTCGTCTTCCGACAGACCCGAGTTCGCCTTGATCGTGATGCGGTTTTCCTTGCCGGTGGCCTTGTCCTTGGCGCCCACATGCAGAATGCCGTTGGCGTCGATGTCGAACGAGACCTCGATCTGCGGCATGCCGCGCGGCGACGGCGGAATGCCTTCCAGGTTGAACTCGCCCAGCAGCTTGTTGCCGCTGGCCATCTCGCGCTCGCCCTGGAACACCTTGATCGTCACGGCCGGCTGGTTGTCGTCAGCGGTCGAGAACACCTGGGCGTGCTTGGTCGGGATGGTCGTGTTCTTCGAGATCATCTTGGTCATCACGCCACCCAGCGTCTCGATGCCCAGCGACAGCGGCGTCACGTCCAGCAGCAGCACGTCGGTACGGTCACCCGACAGCACCGAACCCTGGATGGCGGCACCCACGGCCACGGCTTCGTCCGGGTTCACGTCCTTGCGGGCTTCCTTGCCGAAGAACTCGCGCACCTGCTCCTGCACCTTGGGCATGCGGGTCATGCCGCCCACCAGGATCACGTCGTCGATGTCGCTGACCTTGACGCCGGCGTCCTTGATCGCGGTACGGCACGGTTCGATCGTGCGGGCGATCAGGTCTTCCACCAGGGCTTCGAGCTTGGCGCGCGTGATCTTCAGGTTCAAGTGCTTCGGACCCGAGGCGTCGGCCGTGATGTACGGCAGGTTGATCTCGGTCTGTTGCGAGCTGGACAGTTCGATCTTGGCCTTTTCGGCGGCTTCCTTCAGGCGCTGCAGGGCCAGCACGTCCTTGGACAGATCGACGCCCTGTTCCTTCTTGAACTCGCCGATGATGTAGTCGATGATGCGCTGGTCGAAGTCTTCGCCGCCCAGGAACGTGTCGCCATTGGTCGACAGCACTTCGAACTGCTTCTCGCCATCGACGTCGGCGATTTCGATGATCGAGATGTCGAACGTGCCGCCACCCAGGTCATACACCGCAATCTTGCGGTCGCCCTTCTCGTTCTTGTCCATGCCGAACGCGAGCGCCGCGGCGGTCGGTTCGTTGATGATGCGCTTGACTTCCAGGCCCGCGATGCGGCCGGCGTCCTTGGTGGCCTGGCGCTGCGAGTCGTTGAAGTACGCCGGCACCGTGATCACGGCCTCGGTCACGGGCTCGCCCAGGTAGTCCTCGGCGGTCTTCTTCATCTTGCGCAGCACTTCGGCCGACACCTGCGGCGGGGCCAGCTTCTGGTCGCGCACGCTAACCCACGCGTCGCCGTTGTCGGCCTTGACGATCGAGTACGGCATCAGGCCGATGTCCTTCTGGACTTCCTTCTCTTCGAACTTGCGGCCGATCAGGCGCTTCACGGCATACAGCGTGTTGCGCGGGTTGGTCACGGCCTGACGCTTGGCCGGGGCGCCCACCAGGATCTCGCCATCTTCCATGTAGGCGATGATCGACGGCGTGGTGCGCGCGCCTTCCGAGTTCTCGATGACTTTTGGCGTGTTGCCTTCCAGGACCGACACGCAGCTGTTGGTGGTACCCAGGTCGATACCGATGATCTTACCCATAGTGTTCTCTCCTATTGCCCTGTCTCTCAGTCAGGGACTGCAATCTCGACTGAGAGCGAAATGTGGCCGTCCCGGGCCATTTCAAGGGTGTAATCTGCAAATCCGAGTAATTTTCTCGGTTTATCCGGCCAGACCCGCCAGCCAGTTGAAAGTTAGTTATTCGTCACAATCAGGATGGCCGCCCGCGCTGCCACAACACGTCGGTGCCGCCGTCCACGCGATTCAGCACGCGAGCCAGTACGAAAAGCAGGTCCGAGAGCCGGTTCAGGTACTGGCGCGGCGCGTCGTTGAGCGATTCGGCGGCGCCCAGTTCCACCAGGGAACGCTCGGCGCGCCGGCACACGGTACGGCAGACATGGGCGTGGGCGGCGGTGCGGCTACCCCCGGGGAGGATGAATTCCGCCAGGCGGGGCAGGCTGGCGTTGTAGTGCTCCAGCCAGGTATCGAGTTGCGCCACCTGGGGTTCCTTTAGCAGGGTGTATCCGGGAATCGACAGTTCGCCACCCAGGTCGAACAGGTCGTGCTGGATATGAAGCAGCGCATCGCGCACGTCGGCCGGCAGGTCGGGCTGGGTCAGCAGCAGGCCGATCTGGGAATTCAGCTCGTCGACGTCGCCGATGGCGGCAATGCGCAGGCTGTTCTTGCCCACGCGGCTGCCGTCACCGAGGCCGGTGGTGCCGGCATCGCCGGTGCGCGTGGCAATCTTGGACAGGCGGTTGCCCATGCCGGTCTCCTCGTTTTGTGGGGTTGGTGCTTCGAAGTGGCGCAATTATGGCCTGCTTCCGGTCCGGGATGGCCGTTTATCGGCCGGATGGCGGCCATTGCCCGCCCATCAGGTGGCGCACGCGGCGTAGGCGAGTCGTAGAATAGCGGCATTCCATTGCATACAGAGCCATACGGCCCGCCCGGAGACCCGCATGAACCACCCCACACCCGCCGCCGCCCTGGCGCGCCGCCCGTTCCCGTCCGCGCTGGCCGATGCCCTGACCTCCCGTTTTGGCGACCGCTTTTCCACCTCGAACGGCGTGCGCGAGCACCATGGCCGCGACGAATCGCCGTTTCCGCCCGCCCTGCCCGATGCCGTGGTATTTGCCCACAGCACCGAGGAAGTGGCCGAGGTGGCCAGGCTGTGCAACACCCATGGCGTGCCGCTGATTCCCTACGGCGCCGGTTCGTCGCTCGAAGGCCACCTGCTGGCGGTCGCCGGCGGGGTCAGCCTTGACCTGTCGCAAATGAACCGCGTGCTGGCCGTCCATCCCGAAGACCTGACCGTCACCGTGCAGCCGGGCGTCACGCGCAAGCAGCTGAACCAGGACATCAAGGACACGGGCCTGTTCTTCCCGATCGACCCGGGCGCGGACGCGTCGCTGGGCGGCATGTGCGCCACACGCGCGTCGGGCACCAACGCCGTGCGCTACGGCACCATGCGCGAAAACGTGCTGGCCTTGACCGTGGTCATGGCCGATGGCCGCGTGATCCGCACCGGCACCCACGCGCGCAAGTCGTCGGCCGGCTACGACCTGACCCGCCTGTTCATCGGCAGCGAAGGCACGCTGGGCATCATCACCGAGGTCACGGTGCGCCTGTATCCGCAGCCCGAGGCCATTTCGGCCGCCGTATGCGCGTTCCCGAGCATGGGCGACGCGGTGCGTGCCACCATCCAGACCATCCAGCTGGGCGTGCCGGTGGCGCGCGTGGAATTTGTCGATGCGCTGGCCATCCGCGCCATCAACCGCCACGACAACCTGACGCTGCCCGAGACCCCGCACCTGTTCTTCGAATTCCACGGCACCGAGGCCGGCGTGCGCGAGCAGGCCGAGACCGTGCAGGAGATCGTGGCCGAGCATGGCGGCCAGGGCTTCGAGTGGGCGACCCGGCCCGAAGACCGCACGCGGCTCTGGAATGCCCGCCACACGGCCTACTTTGCGATGCTGCAGCTCAAGCCCGGCTGCCGCGCGGTGACCACCGACGTCTGCGTGCCGATTTCGCGCCTGGCCGATTGCGTGACCGAAACCGAGCGCGACCTGAACGCATCGTCGCTGCCCTGCCCGATCGTGGGCCACGTCGGCGACGGCAATTTCCACGTGGCGATCCTGGTCGATACCGGCAAGCCCGAGGAAATGGCCGAGGCCGAGGCCATCAACCGCCGGATCGTCGAGCGCGCGCTGTCGATGGGCGGCACCTGCACCGGCGAGCATGGCGTGGGCCTGCACAAGATCGGCTTTCTGGTGCAGGAGCACGGCGAGGACGCGCTGGACCTGATGCGCGCCATCAAGGACGCGCTGGACCCGAACCACATCCTGAACCCGGGCAAGATCTTCAGCGCGTCGCGCTGAGCCCGCGGCCATGGCATCGGTCTTCCAACGTGTTCCGCCGCTGCACCTGCTGATCGCCTTCGAGTCGGCGGCGCGCCTGGGCAGCTTTGCCCGCGCGGCCGAGGAACTGTCGGTCACGCCCAGCGCGGTCTCGCATCGCATCAAGAACCTGGAGGAGCTCTGGGGCGAGGACCTGTTCGTGCGCTCGAACGCCGCGCTGCGGCTCACGGCGGCCGGCACGCGCTACCAGCGCAACGTGCAGGATGCGCTGAAATCGCTCAACGAACTGGCGCGCCCCGAGTACAACAAGCTGCGCACGCGCCTGCGCGTGGCCATTCCGCCCACCTTCGGGCGCCAGCACCTGGTGCCGCGCCTGCCCGAGTTCAGCGCGCTGTATCCGCATATCGACCTGGAACTGCACCTGGCCGTGCCGTTCCTTGATGTGAAGGCCGAGGATACCGACATCGAGATCCGCTACGGCACGGGCCGCTATCCGGACCTGAAGACCACCAAGCTGCTGGTGGAGCCGGTGTTCCCGGCGTGCGGCCGCGAATACTACGAGCGCGTGAACGGCTTTGCCATCACCAGGCCCGAGGACCTGCACAACCTGACGCTGCTGCGCAGCCCGCTGGAACCGTGGCGCCCGTGGTTCGAGACGGCGGGCCTGGACTGGCCCGAGCCGCAGACCGGTGCCCAGTTCAACGACATCGGCCTGATGCTGGAGGCCATCGTGTCGAACCAGGGCGTGGGCCTGGTGCGCCAGCGCATGGCGCGCCAGTGGCTGGCGGCCGGCCAGATGGTGAAGCTGCTCGATGTGGAATCGATCTCGCCGCACGGCTATTACATCGTCGAGCGCGAGCAGGCGCCGCTGATGCCCGAGGCGCGCTACTTTATCGACTGGCTGCTCGGGCTGGACTGGTAGCGCCCCAGCCACTACGCTGGAAGCGTCCCCTGCCCGACGACGGTGTGCGCCGGTGCCCACCCCCTGCCTGCGCCGGCATGAACCATTTTGATCGGGTCGGCATGCGGAATTCACGTGCCCGGGCGCCCGCCTGGCGAGGTGCCTGCGCTATAGTCTGCCGTCCCGGCCGCGTGCCTGCGAAGCAGCATGCGGCGCCCGGTCCGTCACAGGAGTTGCTGCCATGAACGCCCCGCAAGACGCCCGCACCGTTGCGGATGTATCCGCCCAAGCCGCAGATGGCCGCCGTGCCGCGCTGCTGGCCCGGCTGTCGGCCATCCTGCCCGACGCTGCCGTGCTGTGGCGGGCCGAAGACACCGTCCCCTACGAGTGCGATGGCCTGGCCGCCTATCGGCAGGTGCCCGACGCCGTGGTGCTGCCCGACACCGAGGACCAGGTCTGCGCCGTGCTGCGCCTGTGCCACGAACTCGGCGTGCCCGTGGTGCCGCGTGGTTCCGGCACCAGCCTGTCCGGCGGCGCCATGCCGGTCGCGGGCGGCCTGGTGCTGTCACTGGCCAAGTTCAAGCGCATCCTGTCGGTCGATCCGTATTCGCGCACGGCGGTGGTCCAGCCCGGCGTGCGCAACCTGGCCATTTCCGAAGCGGCCGCGCCGCACAATCTCTATTACGCACCCGACCCGTCGTCGCAGATCGCCTGCTCCATCGGCGGCAACGTGGCCGAGAACTCCGGCGGCGTGCATTGCCTGAAGTACGGGCTGACCGTCCACAATGTGCTGCGCGTCCGCGCGGTGACGATGGAGGGCGATGTGGTCGTGTTCGGCTCCGAGGCGCCCGATTCGCCGGGCCTGGACCTGCTGGCCACGATCATCGGCTCCGAAGGCATGCTGGCGGTGGTCACCGAGGTCACCGTCCGGCTCATCCCCAAGCCGCAGCTGGCGCAGGTCATCATGGCCAGCTTCGACGACGTGGAAAAAGGCGGCAATGCCGTGGCCGACGTGATTGCGGCGGGCATCATCCCGGCCGGCCTGGAGATGATGGATCGCCCCGCCACGGCTGCCGTGGAGGAATTCGTCAAGGCCGGCTACGACCTCGATGCCGCCGCCATCCTGCTGTGCGAGTCCGACGGCACGCCCGAGGAAGTGGCCGAGGAAATCGGCCGCATGAGCGAGGTACTGCGCGCATCGGGCGCCACGCGCATCACGGTGTCGCAGAACGAGGCCGAGCGCCTGCGCTTCTGGAGCGGCCGCAAGAACGCCTTCCCGGCCGCCGGCCGTATTTCGCCCGACTACTACTGCATGGACGGCACCATCCCGCGCAAGCACATCGGCACGCTGCTCAAGCGCATCGAACGGATGGAGCAGAAGTACGGCTTGCGGTGCATCAACGTGTTCCATGCCGGCGATGGCAACATGCACCCGCTGATCCTGTTCGATGGCGGCGACGTCGATGAATGGCACCGCGCCGAACTGTTTGGCGCCGACATCCTGGAGACCTGCGTCGAACTGGGCGGCACCGTGACCGGCGAGCATGGCGTGGGCGTCGAAAAGCTCAATTCGATGTGCGTGCAGTTCTCGCGCGAGGAATGCGAGGCGTTCTTCGGCGTGAAGGCGGCGTTCGATCCCGCGCGCCTGCTCAACCCGGACAAGGCCATCCCGACGCTGGCACGCTGTGCCGAATACGGCAAGATGCACGTCCGGCGCGGCCTGCTGCCCTACCCCGACATCCCGCGATTCTGATCGACGCGCAGGTCCCGGCGGGGGATGGCGGCACGCTGCCTGTTTATCCACCCGCCCCCGCTTACCCGTTTCGTCAGACATGCCACAACGCCACACCAACGCCATGATCCGCCAGCGCCTGGGCCAGCCCGAATCGGGCTGGCGCCAGCACTGGTACACGATCATCTTCGAAGCCGACACACGCCCGGGGCGACTGTTCGACGTCGTGCTGCTGATCGCCATCGTCGCCAGCGTCGGCGTGGTGATGCTGGACAGCGTGCCGTCCATCCACGCGCGGCTGGGCAAGGCGTTCACGGCGCTGGAATGGATGTTCACGCTGCTGTTCACGGCCGAGTACGTCATGCGGCTATGCGTGGTGAAGCACCCGCTGCGCTACGCGCTGAGCTTCTACGGCATCATCGACTTCATCTCGATCATGCCCACCTGGGCGTCGTTCTTCGTGCCCGAGCTGGCGTTCCTGATCGACGTGCGGCTGCTGCGCCTGCTGCGGGTGTTCCGGATCCTCAAGCTCACCGTGTACTTCGAGGAGGCCGAGATCCGGGCCCGCGCGCTGGCCAACAGCCGGCGCAAGATCTTCGTGTTCCTGGCCACCGTGTTCATCATCACGGTGATCCTGGGCACCGTGATGTACGTGGTCGAAGGCCCCGAGCACGGCTTCACCAGCATTCCGCTCAGCATGTACTGGGCCATCGTCACGCTGACCACCACGGGATTCGGCGACATGGTGCCGAAGACGCCGATCGGGCAGTTCATCACGTCGCTGACGATCCTGCTGGGCTACGGGATCATCGCCTTCCCGACCGGCATCGTCGGCGCCGAGCTGGCCGCCAGCATCATCAAGCGGCCGCTGACCACGCGCTCGTGCGAGCAATGCCTGACCGAAGGGCACGAGCCGTCCGCCAGGTTCTGCCAGCACTGCGGCAGCGCGCTACCGGCGTACCGCAGCGAGCCAGGCCTGGAGGGCCGGCTCGAAGGCGCCGTGGAGAACCGGCCGCCGCCCAGGCCGCCGCGCCCATGATTGGCCCGATGCGCCACTGACCCACCCACCCTTTCACGACACGTCCTCATGCAAGCCACCCTCGACGCCACCCTCGCGACCTTCCGCGACGCGATTCGCCAGGCCGGCGACAGCCGCACCCCGCTGCGGCTGCGCGGCGGCGGCAGCAAGGATTTCTACGGCCAGGCGCTGGTCGGCACCGTGCTCGACACACGGGCGTATCGCGGCATCGTCGACTATGACCCGGCCGAGCTGGTAATCACCGCGCGCTGCGGCACGCCGCTGGGCGAGATCGAGGACGTGCTGGCCGAGCGCCGCCAGATGCTGGCCTTCGAGGCGCCCCATTTCGCCGCGCACGGCCAGGCCAGCACCGCCACGCTGGGCGGCGCCTTCGCGGCGGGGCTGTCGGGGCCGCGCCGCCAGTCGGTGGGCGCCCTGCGCGATTTCGTGCTCGGCGCACAGTTGATGGACGGCAAGGGCGAGATCCTGAACTTCGGCGGGCAGGTCATGAAGAACGTGGCCGGCTACGATGTATCGCGCCTGCTGGCCGGCTCGCTCGGCACGCTGGGCCTGGTCACCGAGGTATCGCTGAAGGTGCTGCCGGTGCCTTTCGACGACGCCACGCTGCGCTTTGCGCTGTCCCAGGCCGACGCCATCGACCAGCTCAACAAGTGGGGCGGCAAGCCGTTGCCGATCGCCGCGTCGGCCTGGCATGACGGCGTGCTGTGTGTGCGCCTGAGCGGCGCCACCGCCGCCGTTTGCGCGGCGCGCGACAGCCTGGGCGGCGAGGTGGTCGATGCCAGCCACGCCCGACAGCTGTGGACCGCCCTGCGCGAGCAGACCTATCCGTTCTTCACCCCGGCGCACGACGCCGGCCGCGCGCTGTGGCGCATTGCCGTCCCGCCGGTGACAAAACCGCTGGACCTGCCCGGCGAGCAACTGGTGGAATGGGGCGGCGGCCAGCGTTGGTGGCTGGCGCCCGACGACAGCGCCGCGTCGGCCGACCAGGTCCGCGCGACCGTCCAGGCCGTGGGTGGCCATGCCACGCTGTTCCGCAACGGCGACAAGGCCGTGGGCGTGTTCACGCCGCTCCCGGCGCCGCTGGCGGCGATCCACCGGCGGCTGAAGGCCAGCTTCGATCCAGCGGGCATCTTCAATCCGCAGCGCATGTACAGCGGGCTTTGAGCCACCGTCCGGACACGGTCCCCAACGATAACGATCCCCCACCATGCAAACCACACTGGCCGAATTCCTGCGCAACACGCCCGAAGGCGAAGAGGCGAAATCGATCGTCGGCAAATGCGTGCACTGCGGCTTCTGTACCGCCACCTGCCCCACCTACCAGCTGCTCGGTGACGAACTGGACGGCCCGCGCGGGCGCATCTACCTGATGAAGCAGGTGCTCGAAGGCAGCGCGGTGACCGAAAGCACGCGCCTGCACCTGGACCGCTGCCTGACCTGCCGCAACTGCGAATCAACCTGCCCGTCGGGGGTCACGTACGGGCGCCTGGTCGACATCGGCCGCCAGATCGTCGATGACCGGCTGGCCGAACAGGGGGTCCAGCGCCCCGCGAAACAGCGCATCGCGCGCTGGATGCTGCGCGAGGGCCTGACCCGGCCCGGGCTGTTCGGCCCGGCGCTGAAGCTGGGCCAGATCGTGCGGCCGCTGCTGCCGCGGACGCTGCGCAACAAGGTGCCGGCGCATCCGACGCCGCCGGGCAACTGGCCGCGCAGCGAGCATCCGCGCAAGATGCTGTTGCTCGACGGCTGTGTGCAGCCCGCCATGTCGCCCAACATCAATGCCGCGACGGCCCGCGTGTTCGACAAGCTCGGTGTGCAACTGGTGTTGGCGCGCGAGGCCGGCTGTTGTGGCGCGATCCGCTTCCACACCGGCGACCATGCGGGCGGGCTCGACAACATGCGCGCCAACATCGACGCCTGGTGGCCCCATATCCAGGCCGGCGCCGAGGCCATCGTCATGACGGCATCGGGCTGCGGCGCGATGGTCAAGGACTACGGCCACCTGCTGCGCAATGATCCGAAGTACGCCGAACGGGCCGCGCGCGTGTCGGCGCTGACGCGCGACCTGTCCGAGCTGCTGCCCGATTTCGCCGACGACCTGCACCGGCTGGCCGGCGCGGTGCCGCGCGATGGCCGCCGCGTGGCGTGGCATCCGCCGTGCACGCTGCAGCACGGCCAGCAGATCCGCGGCAAGGTGGAATCGCTGCTGACGCGCCTGGGCGTGGACGTGCGGCTCTGCGCAGACAGCCACCTGTGCTGCGGCTCGGCGGGCACGTACTCGGTACTGCAGCCCGAGCTGTCGTACAAGCTGCGCGACGACAAGCTCACCAAGCTGCAGGCCACGTCGCCCGATGCCATCGCCACGGCCAATATCGGCTGCATCACGCACCTGCAAAGCGGCACCGACACGCCGGTGATCCATTGGGTGGAGCTGGTGGACCGCATGCTGGCGCCGACAGTGGCGGCGCAGGCGGCGTAGGGGCGTAGGGGCGTAGGGATGGTTGCTCCCCTCTCCCGCAAGGCGGGAGAGGGGTCGGGGGAGAGGGGCCAGCGCCTGCATGGCGAGGGCCGTGTTCCCGGCGCAACGGCCCGGTGCCTCATCTTGCACGCATCTTGTCCGGGAGTAACATGGCGGCACATCGGATTCTCCCAAGCTGCCCCCATGCTCCAGACGTTTGCCATCCTGCTGGTCTTCCAGACCGTGGGCGAAGTCATCAGCTACGCCCTGCGTCTGCCCGTGCCCGGTCCCGTGCTCGGCATGCTGCTGTTGTTCGGCTGGCTCGTATTCGACAACCGGCTGCTGCCCGTGATCCAGGGCTCGGCCAATGACCTGCTCAAGCACCTGTCGCTGCTGTTCGTGCCGGCCGGCGTCGGCATCATGGTGCATGCCAACCGCATCGGCAGCGAATGGCTGCCGATCGTCATCGCGCTGGTGATCTCCACCTGGGTGGCCATCGCCGTGACCGCGCTGGTCACGCGGGCACTGATGCGCAAGCCGCCGGCCGATGCCGTGGATGCCGGAGTCCAGCCATGATGTCGCCGCGTCTCAATGAAATCTGGGTGTACCTGGCCGCCAGTCCGCTGATCGGGCTGACCGCCACGCTGATCGCCTATGTGTTCGCGTTCCGCATCTACGAGCGCGCGCGGTTCTCGCCGCTGGCCAATCCGGTGATGATCTCGGTGGCCATCCTGGTCACGGTGCTGACCGTGACCGGCACGCCGTACAAGACCTACTTCGACGGCGCGCAGTTCGTGCACTTCCTGCTGGGGCCGGCCACCGTGGCACTGGCTGTGCCGCTGTACACCCAGTTGCCGAAGCTGCGCAGCAATGTACTGCCGCTGCTGGCCGGCTTGCTGGCGGGTTCGGTGGCCGCCGTGGTGTCGGCGGTGGGCATCGCCTACCTGCTTGGGGCCTCGCCCGAGGTGGTGCTGTCGCTGGCGCCGAAGTCGGTGACGATCCCGATCGCGATGGGCGTGTCCGAAAAGATCGGCGGCCTGCCGTCGCTGACCGCCGTGCTGGTGATGGCCACCGGCATTATCGGCGCGATCAGCGCCACCGGCCTGCTGAACCTGCTGCGCGTGCGCGACTACACCGTGCGCGGCTTTGCCACGGGCGTGGCAGCCCACGGCATCGGCACGGCCCGGGCGTTTCAGGTCAGCCAGGAGGCCGGCGCATTTTCCGCGCTGGGCATGGGGCTGAATGGCGTACTGACGGCCATCCTGGTGCCGGTGATGGCGGCCTGGATGCCGCATTGAGACCTCACCCGGGCCCCTGACACGCTCCTGACAGCACGCTGTCAGGAGTGCCCGCGCATGATCCGGTCTCCCGATATGACGAAGAGGAGCGCCACCATGGCCAACCCGTCCAATGCACTGGTCAACTGGCTGGAAATCCCGGTGACCGACATGAAGCGCGCAATGCAGTTCTACGAAACGGTGTTCGAGCATCCGCTACGCCGCGAAACCGTGGGCGACGTCGACCTGGCCGTATTCACCCATGCCAGCTCGGCCGGTGCGCTGGTGCGCGGCGAGCAGTACCGGTCCAGCGCGTTCTACGGCCCGGTGCCGTATTTCAACGCCCCCCAACTCGACGACGTGCTGGCGCGGGTCACCTATGCCGGAGGCCGCACCGTGCGCGGCCCGGTGCAGTTGCCCGACAACATGGGCCGCTTCGCCCATATCACCGACAGCGAAGGCAACCGGATCGGCCTGCACGAACCGGCCATGGTTGCCGCACCCGCGGCCGTCGCGCACTGACACCGCCATGAGCCGACGCGCCGACCGCCTTTTCCAGATCGTCCAGGTGCTGCGCGGGCGCCGCCTGACCACCGCCGCGCTGCTCGCGCAGCGGCTGGGCGTGTCCGAACGCACGGTCTACCGCGACATCCAGGCGCTGTCGCTATCCGGCGTGCCTGTGGAGGGCGAAGCCGGCATCGGCTACCGCCTGCGGCCTGATTACGATGTGCCGCCGCTGATGTTCACGTCGATGGAAGTGGAGGCCATGGTGGCGGGCCTGCGCCTGCTCAAGGCCTGGGGTGGCGGCGCGCTGGCCGCCGCGGCAGAGCCATCGCTGGAAAAGCTGATGGCAGCCCTGCCGCCGCAGCGGCGCCTGGCCGCGCAGCAGAGCCGCATTTTCGCGCCGGAGTATGCCAACCACCCCGCCGTGCGCGAGGCGTTCGACATCGTCCACACGGCCATCGGCGCGCAGCGGCTGCTGCAGATCGACTATTCCGATGCGCAGCAGCGCGACACCATGCGCGTGGTGCAGCCGCTGGGGTTGTTCTTCTGGGGCAATGTCTGGCTGGTGGCCGCCTGGTGCACGGCGCGCGAGGACTACCGGAGTTTCCGGCTGGACCGCTGCCGCAAGCTGACCATGCTGGCCGAGCATTTCCACGAAACGCCGGAGCGTTCGCTCAACGGCTTCCTGCGCGCGGTCCGGGCGGACTCGCACGGCTGAAGCCGGCCGCCGCCGGTCGCCGGCCGGTCTGTTTCAGGCGCCCGGATCGCTGAGCAGTGTCTCGATGTCGGCGCGAATCTCGTCAGGCTTGGTGGTCGGCGCATAACGCTTGAAGATCGTGCCGTCGCGGCGCAGCAGGAACTTGGTGAAATTCCACTTGATGGCCTGGGTGCCCAGCAGCCCCGGCTTTTCCGACGTCAGCCATTTGTAGAGCGGGTGCGCATCGGCGCCGTTGACATCGATCTTCGCGAACATCGGAAAGGTGACGTGGAAGCGCGATTCGCAGAACGCGCCGATCTGTTCGGCATCGCCCGGCTCCTGCTTGCCGAACTGGTTGCACGGAAAGCCCAGCACATCGAAGCCGCGCGTCTGGTAGCTGTCCTGCAGCGCCTGCAGACCCGCGTACTGGGGCGTGAAGCCGCACTCGCTGGCCGTGTTGACGATCAGCAGCACCTTGCCCCGGAAGTCGGCCAGCGGCACCGGCTGGCCCGCCAGCGAACTGGCCTCGAACTGGTAGACGTTGCTCATCGTCGGTCTCCTGAAAGGTAATGGGCGCAAGGATACCGCGCCCCGGCCGCCTGCGTCAGATCACGTTCAGGTGTTCGGTGCCGGCGCCAAGATCCGCGTCGCGATGCCGCGTGCTATGGAGCTTGATCATCAGGCGCAGGTCGTTCAGCGAATCGGCGTTCTTGAGCGCGTCCTCGTAGGTGATCTTCTCGGCCTCGTACAGTTCGAACAGCGCCTGGTCGAACGAGATCATGCCCTGCTCGCGCGATTTCTTGATGACTTCCTTGAGCTCGTGGATCTCGCCCTTGAAGATCAGGTCGGCCACCAGCGGCGTGCCGATCATGATTTCCACGGCCGGCACGCGGCCCTTGCGGCCGGCGCGCGGCAGCAGACGCTGCGAGATCATCGCCTTGAGGTTCAGCGACAGGTCGATCAGCAGCTGCTGGCGCTTTTCCTCGGGGAAGAAGTTGACGATCCGGTCGATGGCCTGGTTGGCGTTGTTCGCATGCAGCGTGGCCAGGCACAGGTGGCCCGTCTCGGCGTACTGCATCGCGTATTCCATCGTCTCGCGGTCGCGGATTTCGCCGATCAGGATCACGTCGGGCGCCTGGCGCAGCGTATTCTTCAGTGCGATGTGCCACGACTCGGTATCGATGCCCACCTCGCGCTGCGTGACGATGCAGTTCTGGTGCGCATGCACGTATTCGATCGGGTCCTCGATCGTGATGATGTGGCCGTACGAATGCGCGTTGCGGTGGTCCAGCATGGCCGCCAGCGAGGTCGACTTGCCCGAGCCCGTGGCGCCGGTCACGATCACCAGCCCGCGCTTGGACATCACGATGTCATGGAGCGACTGCGGCAGGTCCAGGTCTTCCACCGACGGGATGCGCGTGTTGATGGTTCGCACGACCATGCCGGCGCGGCCCTGCTGGATGAACGCCGACACCCGGAAGCGGCCCGCGTTGGGCGCCGTGATCGCGAAGTTGCATTCGCGCGTGTCGTCGAACTCCTTCACCTGGCGCTCGTTCATGATCGAACGCACCAGGCCCAGCGCCTGCGTCGGGTTCAGCGGCTGCTGCGACACCGGCGTGATCTTGCCGTCGACCTTGATGGCCGGCGGGAATTCGGAGGTGATGAACAGGTCCGAGCCGCGGTTGTTCACCATCAGCTCGAGCAGATCGTTGATGTACTTCGATGCGGATTCGCGGTCGAGCATGATCGCCCCTTAGCCCATGAATGCGTCCGGGTTCTTCGCAATCGCCCGCGCATCGTTGTAGTTGATCATGCCGCGCTTGATCAGGTCGCCCAGGCACTGGTCCAGCGTCTGCATGCCCATGCCGCTGGACGTCTGCATCATCGAGTACATCTGCGCAATCTTGTTCTCGCGGATCAGGTGGCGGATGGCGGGCGTGGCGATCATGATCTCGTGCGCCGCGGTGCGGCCATTGCCGTCGCGCGTCTTGAGCAGCGTCTGCGAGATCACGGCCTCCAGCGATTCGGACAGCATGGTCCGGACCATGTCCTTTTCCTCGGGCGGGAACACGTCCACCACCCGGTCGATGGTCTTGGCGGCCGAACTGGTGTGCAGCGTGGCAAAGACCAGATGGCCGGTTTCCGCCGCCGTCAGCGCCAGCCGGATCGTTTCCAGATCCCGCAATTCGCCCACCAGGATCACGTCCGGGTCTTCCCGCAGCGCCGAACGCAGCGCGTTGGCAAACGAATGCGTGTGCGGCCCCAGCTCGCGCTGGTTGATCAGGCTCTTTTTCGAGTTGTGGACGAATTCGATCGGGTCCTCCACCGTGAGGATGTGGCCCATGTCGTTGTCGTTACGATGGTCGACCATCGCCGCCAGCGTGGTGGACTTGCCCGAACCGGTCGGCCCCGTCACCAGCACCAGCCCGCGCGGCTTCATGCACAGGTCGGCGAACACCGCCGGCGCATGCAGGTCGTCGAGGGTCAGCACCTTCGACGGAATGGTACGGAATACGGCGGCCGACCCGCGCTGCGTGGTATAGGCGTTGACCCGGAAACGGGACAGGCCCGAGATCTCGAACGAGAAATCGACCTCCAGCCGCTCTTCATAGGATTTGCGCTGAACGTCGCTCATGATGTCGTACACCATGGCGTGGACGTCCTTGTGCGTCATCGCCGCGACGTTGATGCGGCGCATGTCCCCGTGAATACGCACCATCGGCGGCATGTCGGCCGAGAGGTGAAGATCGGATGCCTTGTTCTTGACCGCGAAGGCCAGAAGCTGTGCGATGTCCATCTATAATGACCCCACCCTAAAAGAGGCCCTGGCGGGAATATCGATTTGCCGGGCCTTCAAAGGTTTATTGTTGTACTTCTAGTTGTACTTCTTCGAATATATCCGCTGGATTATGTCTGTAATCGCCGCCAACTTGCAAGCCGTGAAAAATGACATCGCGGCGGCCGCACAACAAGCCGGCAGGGCGCCGGCCGATGTCACATTGCTGGCGGTTTCCAAGACGGTTTCGGCGCATCGGGTCCGCGAGGCCTTCGACGCCGGGCAACGGGCTTTCGGCGAGAACTATGTCCAGGAAGGCGTGGAAAAGATCGCCGCGCTGGACGCGCTGCGCGGCCAGATCCAGTGGCATTTCATCGGCCCCCTGCAAAGCAACAAGACGCGGCCGGTGGCCGAGCAGTTCGACTGGGTCCATGCCATCGACCGGCTGAAGATCGCCGAGCGGCTGTCCGCCCAGCGTCCGGCCGGGCTGCCGCCGCTGCAGGTCTGCATCCAGGTCAATATCAGCAACGAGGACACCAAGAGCGGCGTGGCGCCGGCCGAGGTGCCGGCGCTGGCCCAGACCATCGCGGCGCTGCCGAACCTGCGGTTGCGCGGCCTGATGGCCATTCCGGCGCCAGCGGCCGACCCGGCCGCCCAGCGTCAACCGTTTGCCGCCCTCCGTGCGTTGCTTGATCAACTGCGGCAATCCGGGCTAAACGTGGACACGCTCTCGATGGGCATGTCCGCCGACATGGGCGCGGCCATTGCCGAGGGCGCCACGCTGGTGCGTATCGGCACCGCGATTTTCGGCGCGCGGCGCTGATGGCGCCCGGCAGGGTCCGCGCCGGTCTTTCGCATCCCCATGACATGAAAAAACGCCGGCCGCCACGTATCGCGCCGGCACACCAGGAAACCTGATGCTCGATTCCCTCACCTTTGGCTTTCTCGGCGGCGGCAACATGGCGTCTGCTCTGATCGGCGGCCTGGTGGCCCGTGGCGTGCCGGCCGGCTCGATCCGCGTGGTCGACCCCTCGGAAGATGCCCGCCAGCGCCTGGCCCAGAGTGGCGTCAAGGCGCTGGCTGCGCCCGACGCCGCCTTTGGCGCCAGCAACGTGATCGTGCTGGCCGTCAAGCCGCAGCAGTTCCGTGACGCCATCACCGCGCTTGAGCCGCTGCTGACCGACAACCTCATCATCAGCGTCGCGGCCGGCATCCGGCTGCAGGACATGGCCCGCTGGCTGGGCCGCAGCCGTCTGGTGCGCGCCATGCCGAACACGCCCGCGCTGGCCGGCCTGGGCATGACCGGCCTGGCCGCAGCCCCGGGGCTATCCGGCGCCGACCGGGATATCGCCACGGCCGTGGCCGAAGCCGTGGGCCAGTGCGTCTGGGTGGACAACGACGACCAGATCGACGCCGTCACCGCGATCTCGGGCAGCGGGCCGGCCTACGTCTTCTATTTTGTGGAGGCGATGGAGCGCGCGGCCGTGGAATTGGGATTGACCGCCGAACAGGGCCGGAAACTGGCCGTGGAAACGTTCCGTGGCGCGGCGGCGCTGGCGGCCGAATCTCCCGAGCCGGTAGCCACGCTGCGCGAGCGCGTCACGTCCAAGGGCGGCACGACTTATGCCGCCTTGACGGCGATGGACGCCAGCGGCATGAAGGACGCTTTCGTCAAGGCCATGCACGCCGCCGCCGCGCGCGGACGCGAGATGGGTGCGGAGTTCGGCAAGGATTGACGGGATGGCGCCGTGCTCCCATGCCGTGGAAGCGCGGCGCAAACAACAGGTCTATTTCAGCAGGTAAGCCGCGAAGGTGCCTGCAAACACGCAGGCGCCCAGCCAGTTGTTGTGCCGGAACGCGGCAAAGCACTTCATGCGGTCCCGCTCGCGGATCAGCGTGTAGTGGTAACCCGCCAGCACGGCGGCCGCCACCAGCCCGGCGTAGTAGGCCCAGCCCAGGCCCAGCAGCGCGCCGGCCCAGGCCATCAGCCCCAGAAAGGCCGCGTAGCAGATCATGATCGCGGCCACGTCGAAGCGCCCGAACGTGATGGCCGACGTCTTCATGCCCAGCAGCAGGTCGTCGTCACGATCGACCATCGCATAGGCGGTGTCGTACGCCACCGCCCAGAACACATTGCCCAGCAGCATCAGCCAGGCCACGACCGGCACCTCGCCCTGGATGGCGGCGAACGACATCGGAATGCCGAACCCGAAGGCAATGCCCAGGTAGGCCTGCGGAATCGCAAAGAACCGCTTGAAGAACGGGTAGGTCCCGGCCAGCACCGCCGCCACCACGGCCAGCCATTTGGTCAGCCCGTTCAGCGGCAGGATCAGCGCGAACGCGATCAGCGCCAGCACGGCGGCCACGGCCAGCGCTTCCCAGCCGGCGATCAGCCCGGCGGTCAGCGGCCGCTCCCTGGTGCGCTTCACGTGCTTGTCGAAATCGCGGTCGGCCCAGTCGTTGATGGCGCAGCCCGCCGAGCGCATCAGGAACGTGCCGGCGAAGAAGATCCAGAAAATCTGCCAGGACGGCGGCCCGTCGGCAGCCATCCACATCGCCCACAGCGTGGGCCACAGCAGCAGCAGCGTGCCGATTGGCTTGTCGATGCGTACAAGTCGGGCATACAGCGCAATACGGCTCGGATGATGGGGGGCGGCGGAGGGATGAGACATGGCGGCGGACTTCTGACGAAACTTCCGGCAATACTACCGGCAATACAAAGCAAAAACGCGCCTTCGGCATGCCGAAGGCGCGTCGTACCGGTTCAACCGGTGTGCGGCATGGCCGGAATCAGGCCAGCAGCGAGCGCAGCATCCACGCGGTCTTTTCGTGCGTCTGCATGCGCTGGGTCAGCAGGTCGGCCGACGGCTCGTCGCCTGCGGCGTCGATCACGCCGAACAGCGAACGCGCGGTGCGCACCACGGCCTCCTGGCCTTCCACGAGCTTGCGGATCATCTCGGTGGCTTCGGGCACGCCCTCTTCCTCGGCGATCGACGACAGCTTCGCGTATTCCTTGTACGTACCCGGAGCCGGGTAGCCCAGCGCGCGAATCCGCTCGGCAATCGCGTCAACGGCCAGCGCCAGTTCGGTGTACTGCGTCTCGAACATGGTATGCAGCGTGTTGAACATCGGGCCCGTCACGTTCCAGTGGAAGTTGTGGGTCTTGAGATAGAGGGTGTAGGTGTCAGCCAGCAGCTTGCTCAGGCCTTCCGCGATCTTCTTGCGGTCCTTGTCCGAAATACCGATGTTCACGCTCATCTCATTCTTCTTTGCCATTTTTTTAAGCTCCATTCTGGTCTGGCCACGAGGATCGACCGCCCGCGCTACACGGACGAGCAGCGGCCATTATCGTATCAGGTTCAAGTCAGAAGGACGGACAGCCCCCTGGCCGCGTCGAGGAACATGACCATCGCGCCCAGCGCCACGACGGCCATCCCGATTTCCTTGCGCACCACCTTGCGGTGCAGCCGCCCGGCGCCGCCGTCGCGCACCGCGTCGGCCTTCAGCTGCCGGAACTCGCTCACGAAAAGATTCAGCATTGCCATGACAATTCTCCAACTGTTTTCCGAGGGTCCGGCACGTCCGCCTGACGTGTCCCGCAACCGATGGAAGAAGTCTAATCCAGCGCTATCGATGTGGCTATTTGATAATTTCAACCTATCGAATAGGGGATGACTATATCCCTGTCTCGCGTAGGGGATTGCCTGGAATATGGAGATTACGGCACTAAAAGCACAAACAGCAGGGTCTCCCCTGCCGTTCGATGACATCCCCGGGCGGCCGAAATCAGGCCGCCACGGCTTCCTCGGCCAGCGTGCTGCCGAGCTTGCGCACGCCGGGCAATTCGCACGCGGTCACGGCGTTGGCCAGCGCCTCCATGGCGGGCAGGCGCGTAAAGCTCTTGCGCCAGGCCAGCACCACACGGCGGTCCGGCACCGGGTCGGCGAACGGCACGTAAGACAGCATGTCGTTGCGCGGCTTGAGATCGGGCACCGACGTGCGCGGCAGCACCGTAATGCCCACGCCGCTGGCCACCATATGGCGGATGGTTTCGAGCGACGACCCCTCGAACGTCTTCTGGATGCCGTCGGCTGCCTGCGAAAAGCGCGACAGTTCCGGACACACGCCCAGCACGTGATCGCGGAAGCAATGGCCGCTGCCCAGCAGCAGCATGGTCTGCTGCTTCAGTTCGTCGGGGTCCACCCGGGTCTGCTCGGCAAGCTTGTGCCCGCGCGGCACGGCCACCACGAACGGCTCGTCATAGAGCGGACGCACCGTCAGGCCTGAATCCGGAAACGGCTCGGCCATGATCGCGCAGTCGATTTCACCCTGCTTGAGCAGCTCGATCAGCTTGTTCGTGTAGTTTTCCTGCAGCATCAGCGGCATCTGCGGCACGGTGTCGATCATCTGCTTGACCAGTGCCGGCAGCAGGTACGGCCCGATCGTGTAGATCACGCCCACGCGCAGTGGTCCGGCCAGCGGGTCCTTGCCCTGCTTGGCGATTTCACGAATCGCCATGGTCTGTTCCAGCACGCGCTGGGCCTGTGCCACGATCTGTTCGCCGATGGCCGTCACCGACACCTCGGACGTGCCGCGCTCGAAAATCTGCACGGTGAGCTCGTCTTCCAGCTTCTTGATGGCAACCGACAGCGTCGGCTGCGAAACGAAGCACGCCTCGGCCGCCCGGCCGAAATGGCGCTCGCGCGCTACGGCAACGATGTACTTGAGTTCGGTGAGCGTCATGATTAATCAAATCCGGTTAGGCGATAGATTTTAGCTTCGATTGCGTCGTCTGTCAGATCGCCGAAGCAATGTCAGCCATCCACCACTTTTCCGCACCCGTCGGACGACGCGCCCGGAAGGTGTCTAGGCCTTCAGAAAATGCTCGCGTCCGCCCAGCCAGCGCAGCAAATGTGCCTCAACCGCCTCTGGGAACCGGTCCAGCATCAGCTCGGCGGCTTGCTGGGCATAATCAACCAGCCAGGCATCGGTTTCCAGGTCGGCAAAGCGCAACATGGCCTCGCCCGACTGCCGCGCGCCCAGGAATTCCCCGGGACCCCGGATCTGGAGGTCGCGCCGGGCGATTTCAAAGCCGTCGGTCGTCTCGCGCATGGTCGCCAGGCGTTCGCGCGCCGTGGGGGACAGCGGCGCCTGGTACATCAGCAGGCAGACCGATTCCGCGCTGCCACGGCCCACACGCCCGCGCAGCTGGTGCAACTGGGCCAGGCCGAAACGCTCGGCATGCTCGATCACCATCAGCGATGCATTGGGGACGTCCACCCCCACTTCGATCACGGTGGTGGCCACCAGCACCTGCAGGCGGTTGGCGCTGAAATCGTCCATCACGGCCGCTTTCTCGGCGGGCGGCAGGCGGCCATGCACCAGCCCCACGCGCAGGTCGGGCAGCGCGGCCACCAGCGTCTCGAAGGTCTCCACGGCCGTCTGCAGCTGCAGCGCCTCGCTTTCCTCGATCAATGGACACACCCAGTAGACCTGGCGCCCTTCGGCGGCCGCATGATGCACGCGCTCGATCACCTCGTCGCGACGCGCATCGTTGACCAGCCGCGTCACGATCGGGGTGCGGCCCGGGGGCAATTCGTCGATCACCGACACGTCCAGGTCCGCGTAGTACGTCATCGCCAGCGTGCGCGGAATGGGCGTGGCCGACATCATCAGCTGATGCGGCACCTTTTCGTCAGCCGGCACCGGCGCGTCGCCTTCGGCCGCCTTGCCGCGCAGCGCCAGCCGCTGCGCCACGCCAAAGCGATGCTGCTCGTCCACCACGGCCAGGCCCAGGTTGGCGAACTTCACGCCGTCCTGGATCAGCGCGTGCGTGCCGATCACCAGCCGGGCCTCGCCCGATTCGGCACGCGCCACGGCTTCGCGCTTGGCCTTCGTCTTCAGGCTGCCGGCCAGCCACGCCACGGGCACGCCCAGCGGCTCCAGCCAGGCCGACAGCTTGCGGTAGTGTTGCTCGGCCAGGATTTCGGTCGGCGCCATCAGCGCGGCCTGGTAGCCCGCGTCGATGGCCTGGCAGGCGGCCAGCGCGGCCACGATGGTCTTGCCGCTGCCCACGTCCCCCTGCAGCAGCCGGTGCATCGGGTGCGGCAGCGCCATGTCGGCGGCGATTTCCTCCACCACGCGTTGCTGCGCACCGGTCAGCCTGAACGGCAGCGCCGCCAGGAAGCGCGTCAGCAGGCCGTCGGCCCGGCGCGGCATCGACGGTGCGTTCTTTTCCTTGCGCGCGGCCTGCGAGCGCCGCAGCGAAATCTGCTGCGCCAGCAGTTCGTCGAACTTGATGCGGACCCAGGCCGGATGAGAACGATCGGCCAGCGCGGCCTCGCTTTCCTGCGGCGGCGGGTTGTGCAGCAGGCGCAGGCAGTCGATCAGCGGCGTCAGCTTCAGCGGCGCCAGCGGTCCGCGCAGGATGGCCTGGGGCAAGGTCTCCGGCATTGGCGTGCGCGACATCGCCCCGCCGATGGCCTTGCGCAGATAGGCCTGCGAAATGCCGGCCGTGGCCGGATAGACCGGCGTCAGGCGGTCGGGCAACGGTTCGTCGGGTGTGATCGGCCGTACCGTGGGATGGACCATTTCGGCGCCGAAGAAGCCTCCGCGGATTTCACCGCGCACGCGCAGGCGCACGCCTTCGGCCATCTGCTTGGTCTGGCTGCCGTAGAAATTGATGAAGCGCAGCGTCAGTTCGCCGGTTTCGTCGGCAATCTTGACCACCAGCTGGCGGCGCGGGCGGAACGTCACCTCGTTCGACACCACCTCGCCTTCCACCTGGGCGGCCAGCCCCATGCCCGCGCGGCGGATGGCGTCGCGGATCGGCTCCAGCGTGGTTTCGTCCTCGTAGCGCAGCGGCAGGTGCAGCACCAGATCGACCGGCCGGCGCAGGCCCAGCTTGGCCAGCCGGGCCACGGCCGACGACGGCTTGGCCTTGTCGCCGGCCTTGTCGCTGGCCTTGGCGTCGCCTTTGGCCTCCGCCCTGGCCACGCCGCGCCGCGCCGGCTTGTCGCCGGCGGGGGCGGACGGGGTGGACTGGGCGGCCGTCGGGGCAGGATCGTCGAGCGGATCGGTAGCGGTGCCTGGCATCAGCGCGGGAATATAGGGATCACAAGCGGGCATCGGGCGAAGCCGGGCGCCCAAGCCTTACAATGTCGGATTCGCCGATTGTACCCATGCCGTACCGATGCCTGCGGCGGCACTTCGTTCCGGAGTGCTGCCCGGCTCGCGTATTGCCTGGCGCTTTGCCCCGAATACCTCGCTGAACCGCAATGCTGACCCTGTCCGATTTCGATTTCCCGCTGCCGCCCGAACTGATCGCGCAGTCTGCCCTGCCCGACCGCAGCGCCAGCCGCCTGCTGGTGGTAGAGCGGACGGCGCCGGATGACACCGCCGACGCGGTGCGGCTGGTGGACCGCGCGTTCAGCGACATCCTCGAATACCTGAGCCCCGACGACCTGCTGGTCTTCAACGACACGCGCGTGATCAAGGCGCGCTTTTTCGGCCAGAAACCCAGCGGCGGCCGCATCGAGGTGCTGGTTGAGCGCGTGGTGGACAGCCACACCGTGCTGGCCCAGGTGCGCGCGTCGAAAACCCCGGCGGAGGGCAGCCCGCTGCATCTGGCCGATGGCGCCTTCACGGTCACCGTGGGCCCGCGCGTGGACCAGTTCTTCACGCTGCGTTTTCCGGAACCCGCGCTCGACCTGATCGAACGCTATGGCCGGCTGCCGCTGCCGCCGTACATCACGCACGATCCCGACGCCTATGATGAAACGCGCTATCAGACCGTGTACGCGCGCAACCCGGGCGCCGTGGCCGCACCGACAGCCGGCCTGCATTTCGACGATGCGCTGTTTGCGCGGCTCGACGCCGCCGGCATCCGCCGCGCCTTCCTGACGCTGCACGTGGGCGCCGGTACCTTCCAGCCGGTGCGCACCGAAGACTTGTCCGAGCACAAGATGCACTCGGAGTGGTACGCCGTGAGCCAGGAACTGGCCGATGCCGTGCGCGACACGCGCGCCCGTGGCGGACGCGTGATCGCGGTGGGCACCACGTCTCTGCGCGCGCTGGAATCGGCCGCGGCCGAGGACGGCACGCTGCGCCCCGGCACCGGCGACACCGATATCTTCATCACCCCCGGCTATCGTTTCCGCGCGGTGGACGCGCTGATCACGAACTTCCACCTGCCCAAGTCGACGCTGCTGATGCTGGTGTCCGCGCTGGCCGGCGTGGAAGCCATCCGCGCCGCCTATCGCCATGCCGTGGCCCAACGCTACCGCTTCTTCAGCTACGGCGACGCCATGCTGCTGACCCGCCGCGACTGACACCGCGCGACCGACCGATTTCGAGAACCGAACATGCTGAACTTCGAACTGCTGACCACCGATGGCAACGCACGCCGTGGCCGCGTCACGCTGAACCATGGCGTAGTAGAAACGCCAATTTTCATGCCCGTGGGCACCTATGGGTCGGTCAAGGCAATGTCGCCGCTGGAACTGAACGAGATCGGCGCGCAGATCATCCTTGGCAACACGTTCCACTTGTGGTTGCGCCCGGGCCTGGACGTGGTGGACACCCATGAGGGCCTGCACAGGTTTATCGGCTGGGACAAGCCCATCCTGACCGATTCAGGCGGTTTTCAGGTGTTTTCGCTCGGAGAACTGCGAAAGATCACCGAAGAAGGCGTCACGTTCGCGTCGCCGGTGAATGGCGACAAGCTGTTCCTGTCGCCCGAGATCTCGATGCAGATCCAGCGCACGCTGAACTCGGACATCGTCATGCAGTTCGACGAATGCACGCCCTACGAGATCGACGGCCGCCCGGCCACGCATGACGAGGCGGCCCGCTCGATGCGCATGAGCCTGCGCTGGGCCAAGCGTTCGCGCGGCGAATTCGACCGCCTGGCCAACCCGAACGCGCTGTTCGGCATCGTCCAGGGCGGCATGTTCGAGGACCTGCGCGACGAATCGCTGGCGGGGCTGTCCGAACTCGACTTCCACGGCTACGCCATCGGCGGCCTGTCCGTGGGCGAGCCAAAGGAGGACATGATGCGCGTGCTGGAACACGTGGGCCCGCGCCTGCCGGCCCACAAGCCGCACTACCTGATGGGCGTGGGCACGCCGGAAGACCTGGTGGCCGGCGTGGCGCATGGCGTGGACATGTTCGACTGCGTCATGCCCACCCGCAATGCCCGCAACGGCTGGCTTTTCACCCGGTTTGGCGATGTCAAGATCCGCAATGCGGCGCACCGCAACGACCCGCGTCCGCTCGACGAGCAGTGCGGCTGCTACACCTGCCGCAACTTCTCGCGCGCCTACCTGCACCACCTGCACCGCGTGGGCGAGATCCTGGGCGCGCGCCTGAACACGATCCACAACCTCTATTACTACCTGGAACTGATGCGCGAGATGCGCACAGCCATCGAGGAGCACCGCTTCGACGCGTTCCGCCGCCAGTTCGCCGAACACCGCGCCCGCGGCACCAAATAGAGAATGTTCGGAAAACCAGACAGGCAGCCGAACTTTTGGCGGCTTGCAAGTCGAATGACTGGCCGCAACGGAAGCCTGCGGGGTGTTTTCTGCAACGTCCGCAAAGTACTTGCAAAGCACCCCGAACAAACCCGTAATCCGCCCTAGAATGCCAGGGCGGGACAACAACCGGGTGATAGAATGCCCGATTCCCTGATTGACCTTTGTGACGGAGAAGTAACGTGCTGATTTCGAACGCTTTTGCGCAGACCGCCGGTGCCGGCGGCGCGGCCGGTGGCCTGATGAGCTTCCTGCCGATCATCCTGATGTTCGCGGTGCTGTGGTTCATCATGATCCGCCCGCAGATGAAGCGCCAGAAGGAATCGAAGGCCATGCTGGAAGCCCTGGCGAAGAACGACGAAGTCGTGACCGCCGGCGGTATCCTCGGCCGTGTGACCAAGGTCAACGAGAACTACGTGACGCTGGAAGTGGCCGAAGGCACGGAAATCACCGTGCAGAAGAACGCCGTGACCACCGTGCTGCCGAAGGGCTCGCTGAAGTCGCTCTGATCCCGGACGGTCTTCCCAGCCTGATCCCGGCAGGTGTCGTGTGGCGCCAGACGCTCCGCCGACCCTGCCCTGCGCAGCCGCCTGCACCAGCCTCCACGGTCCTTCCGGACGCGTGACCGGGCTGCCAGGCGGCTGTTTGCCAACCGGTCCAGCCGAACCGGCGCGCCTTGTGCGCGACTTGTCGGCATGCCAACTGCAATGACTGGCCGAAGATGAATCGCTATCCGCTTTGGAAATACATCGTGATCCTGGTGGCCCTCGCCATCGGCATCACCTACACCCTGCCGAACTTCTTCGGCGAGGCCCCCGCTGTCCAGGTATCGTCGGCCAAGGCCACGGTCAAGGTCGACCTGTCCATGCAGAAGCATGTGGAGGAAATCCTGGCGCAGAACCAGTTGCAGCCGGACGGCGTCTTTTTTGACGTCTCCGGGCAATCGGGGTCGGTCAAGGCGCGTTTCCGCACCACCGACGAACAGCTCAAGGCCAAGGACGTGCTGTCCCGCGCGCTGAATCCTGACGCCAGCGACGCCACTTACGTGGTCGCGCTGAACCTGCTGTCGGGCTCGCCGCACTGGCTGACCGCGCTGCACGCGCTGCCGATGTACCTGGGCCTGGACCTGCGCGGCGGCGTGCACTTCCTGCTGCAGGTGGACATGAAGGGCGCCGTCGACAAGAAGCTCGACAGCCTGTCCGGCGATGCGCGCACGTTGCTGCGCGACAAGAACGTGCGCCACAGCGGCATCGAGCGCGATGGCGACCGCCTGACCGTGCGCTTCGGCAACGCCGACGACGCCAACCGCGCGCGCGGCATCCTGGCCGACAACCTGCGCGAGCTGGCCTTCTCGATCGACGGCACCAACGTGGTGGGCGTGTTCACCGAAGCCGCCCGCAAGGCGGTGCAGGACGCCGCGGTCAAGCAGAACATCACCACGCTGCACAACCGCGTGAACGAGCTTGGCGTGGCCGAGCCCGTGATCCAGCAGCAAGGCGCCGACCGTATCGTCGTGCAGCTGCCGGGCGTGCAGGACACCGCCAAGGCCAAGGACATCATCGGCCGCACCGCCACGCTGGAAGCCCGCCTGGCCGACCCGGCCGTGCGCAACCCGCGTCCGGGCGACCCGGTCCCGTTCGGCGACGAACTGTTTACGCAGGGCAATGGCGCCCCGGTCATGCTGCGCAAGCAGGTGATCTTTACCGGCGACCGCATCGAAAGCGCCTCGGCCGGCTTCGACCAGAACCAGCGCCCGTCGGTGAACATCAAGCTCGACGCCCAGGGCGGCCGCGTGCTGCGCGACGTGTCGCGCGAGAACATCGGCAAGCCGATGGGCATCGTCCTGTTCGAAAAGGGCAAGGGCGAAGTGCTGACCGTGGCCACGATCCAGTCCGAACTCGGTTCCAGCTTCCAGATCACCGGCTCGTATTCGACCGAAGCCGCCAACGACCTGGCCCTGCTGCTGCGTGCCGGCTCGCTGGCCGCCCCGATGGAAATCATCGAGGAACGTACGATCGGCCCGTCGCTGGGTGCCGACAACATCCAGAAGGGCTTCGATTCGGTGGCCTACGGCTTTGCGGCCATCGCGGCGTTCATGATCCTGTACTACATGCTGTTCGGCGTGTTCTCGGTGTTCGCCCTCGGTGTCAACCTGCTGCTGCTGATCGCGGTGCTGTCGATGCTGCAGGCCACGCTGACGCTGCCGGGTATCGCCGCTATCGCGCTGGTGCTGGGCATGGCCATTGACGCCAACGTGCTGATCAACGAGCGGATCCGCGAGGAACTGCGTGCCGGTGCGTCGCCGCAGATGGCCATTGCCATCGGCTTCGACCGCGCGTGGGCCACCATCCTGGATTCCAACGTGACCACGCTGATCGCCGGGCTGGCGCTGCTGGCCTTTGGCTCGGGCCCGGTGCGCGGCTTCGCCGTGGTGCACTGCCTGGGGATTCTGACCTCGATGTTCTCGGCGGTCTTCTTCAACCGTGGCCTGGTCAACCTCTGGTATGGCCGCAAGAAGAAGCTCCAGAGCCTGGCCATCGGTCAGGTCTGGAAGCCGGATGCCGACGCACCGGTCGCCAAGTAAGCCGGGACATATCAGGAACACATCATGGAATTCTTCCGCATCAAGCGCGACATTCCGTTCATGAAGCACGCGTTGATCTTCAACGTGGTGTCCTTCCTGACGTTTGCCGCCGCTGTTTTCTTCCTCTGGCACAAGGGCCTGCACCTGTCGATCGAGTTCACGGGCGGCACGGTGATGGAGGTCAACTACCAGCAGACTGCCGATCTGGAGAAAATCCGAGGCCAGGTCAGCAAGCTCGGCTACACCGACGTGCAGGTGCAGAACTTCGGCACCTCGCGCGACGTGATGATCCGCCTGCCGCTCCAGAAGGGTCCGGACGGCAAACAGGTGACGTCGGCGCAGCAGAGCGAACAGGTGATGGGCGCCCTGACGGCGGCCGCGCCTGACGTGAAGCTGCAGCGCGTGGAGTTCGTCGGCCCGCAGGTGGGCAAGGAACTGGCCACCGACGGCCTGTTGGCGCTGCTGTGCGTGGTGGCCGGTATCGTGATCTACCTGTCGTTCCGCTTCGAGTGGAAGTTTGCGGTGGCCGGCATTATCGCCAACCTGCACGACGTGGTCATCATCCTGGGCTTCTTCGCGTTCTTCCAGTGGGAATTCTCGCTGTCGGTGCTGGCTGCCATCCTGGCGGTGCTGGGGTACTCCGTGAACGAGTCGGTGGTGATTTTCGACCGGATTCGCGAAGCCTTCCGGAAGTACCGCAAGATGAGCACGCACGAGGTGATCGACCACGCGATTACCAGCACGATGTCGCGGACCATCATCACCCACGGCTCGACCGAAATGATGGTGCTGTCGATGTTCTTCTTCGGCGGCCCGACGCTGCATTACTTCGCACTGGCCCTGACGGTGGGTATTCTGTTCGGTATCTATTCGTCGGTGTTCGTGGCGGCAGCCCTGGCCATGTGGCTGGGCGTAAAGCGCGAAGACCTGGTCAAGGGCGAGAAAAAAGGCGGCGACGCCCCCGACCGCAACGACCCGAACTACGGGGCGCAGGCCTGACGGTTCGAGCGCCTGAGCGGCAAAAGGAAAAGGCACCTTCGGGTGCCTTTTTGTTTATCCATTGCCTGCCCTCCGCCGCCCGGGGGCAGAGGGAACAAACCCGTGCTACGCCTCGGTCAGCTGCTCGATCCACACCGCGAGGCGGTCCGAGGCGAACGCGTCTGCCCGGGTGCCGGCGCGGGCGGCAATGGCATCGCCTTCGCGCACCAGTTGCAGCGCGCCGCCGGCCTCTTCCACCCACAGCAGCACGGCCAGCCATCCGGCGTGTTCGGCCGACACCGCTTCGGCCACGGGACGGGACACGAATTCATTCAGCGTGGCGGTTGACGTCCAGGTAATCACGTCGCCGTCGCGGCGGACCGAGGCGCCCAGCGTTTCGGCCAGCACCGCCGCGGCATCACCGGCCGCGCGGCCGGCGCCGCGCAGCTTCGATAGCGTGGTGGCCACGGCATGGCCGAACGAACCGCTGCGCTGGCTTTCCGCTCCCACCAGATCGGCATAGTCCAGGCGCTGCCAGTCCGGCTCGGCGTTCTGCGCGCCGGCCAGATAGGTGCCGGACAGATACGTCTCCACCGGCTGGAAGCGGCCCGGACCGATCAGGCTGGCGCACAGCGCGTGGATCATGCCCACGCGCGATGCCACGGTCTGCTTCTGCAGCACCATCAGCTTTTCGCGCACCAGCTGGTCGCGCTCCTTGCGCAGCCCGGACAGCTCCAGCGCCTGCTTCAGTTCCATGCGCAGCGCGGTAATGTCCCATGGCTTCTTGATATAGCGATGGATCTGGCCCTGGTTCACGGCCTCGACGGTCTGGTCGAGTTCCGAATAGGCCGTGGTCAGAATCCGGACGATATGCGGATACCGCTCCCGCGCATACCGCAGCAGTTCGTTGCCGTACTCGCCCGGCATGCGCTGGTCTGACACCAGCACGGCCAGGCTGTCGGCATGGGCGTCCAGCATGGCCTTGCCTTCTTCCACGGACTGGCCGGTCACCACCGGCGCCAGCTGGCCGATGGCCCGCTGGAAATACTTGACCGCAGTCGCTTCGTCGTCGACGAACAGAATCGCCGGGGGTGCCTGCGTGGTATTCGGTTCGGTCATCGATCACTCCTGTGCATACGATTCTTGGAATTTGGGAAATCGAGGGTTACGGTGGTGCCCGCGCCGGACGCCGATGCAATCCGGATGCCGCCGCCAAACGACTGCATCACCCGGTTGCAGAAGATCATGCCCATCCCGCTGCCGCCCGCCGATGCGTGCGTGGTCACCGGGTCCACCAGCAGGCGTCCCATGATTTCGGGCGGGATGCCCGGGCCGTTGTCGGCGATGCGGATCTCGGGGCGCTCGCCCGCCACCACCACGAAGCGCAGCGAGGGGTCGCGAACATCGGCCAACGCGCGCAACGCATTGCTCATGACCGACGACAGTACCAACGCCACGCAGTTGGGCAGCGTGTGTACCGGAAAATCGCCCTCCATCTCCACCTGCACCCAGCTACGCTGGTTATCGGCAAAAGGATAGGCATCCAGCAACGACGCCACCAGCGCACCGGCGCTGACTTCCTGTCCAGCGCCCGGCTTCGGCGGCGCACCGCCCGCGCTGCTGCGCACCGACTGGAGAAACGACGACAGCACCGCCAGGCAATACTGGGCGTTGTCGTGCATGGCACTGGCCGCCCGGCCAATTTCCAGCTGGCGCTGCCCGCTGTACTCGGCATCGACCCGCGACCCGATACCGAGCGCAAAATTGGCGATGGCCGCCAGCGGTGTGTTCAGTTCGTGCGCCAGGAAGGCGAGCGTCTCGTCGATGGCCATCAGCCGCTGCTGGCGCACCGCCCGCTCGCGGTAGCGGTCGCCCGCCAGCCGCAGGATTTCTCGGACATCGGCCACGCCGATCGGCTTTTCCAGGATGCGGAACACCTCGCCGGAATTGACGGTCTGCAGCAGCATGTCCTTGTCGGCATAGGCCGTGACCAGGATGCGCACGATCTGCGGATACTCCTGGGCCACCTGGCGCAGCAGGTCGCCGCCGTCGCGCCCGGGCATGCGGAAGTCTGTCACCAGCACCGAGATCCGGGCATGGTGCGCGCGCAGGATGCCAACCGCCTCGTCGGCGCCGTTGGCCGACAGCACTTCGTATTCGCTGCCCACTGCGCGCGCGAAATACTTGCACGCCATCTCCTCGTCGTCGACGTAGAGGATGGTGGGGCGCGGCTGCGTGGTGTCGGTCATGACAGCATTACTCCGCACGCGGCAGGTCGAAACTGAAAGCGGCCCAGTGGCCGACTTCGCTTTCGGCGAACAGCACGCCTTCGTGGCGCTCGATCACCGCATAGCTGATCGACAGGCCCAGACCCAGCCCCTGCCCCACCTCGCGCGTGGTGAAAAACGGTTCGAACACGCGCGCCAGGTGTTCGGGGGCAATGCCCGGGCCGTTATCCTTGACGGTCACGTGCAGGCGTTTGTCCTGCCAGCGCACGGTCGTATGGATGGCCGGGTCCTTGGTGCCCGCCTTGCGCATGGCCAGCGCGGCATTCGAGAACAGATTGATCAGGACGCCAATGATGGCCGCTTCGTCGCCCATCACAAGCGTATCGTCGGGCATTTCCCGCGTCATCTTGACGCCGCGCAGCTCGTGCGCGGTCAGCCGCTGCGCCGAATCGAGCGCCTTCTCGAACAGGAACGGCGTGCCTTCGACCTCGGCGCCCGGCTTGCGATAGGCGAATGTCTTCAGATCGGACACGATATGCTGGATGCGCTGCATGCCCTGCTTGGCATCGACCAGGCATTCCTGCAGCATCGGCTCCGACTTGGCCGCCGGCTCTTCCATGGCCACCTCGATGGCCATCAGGCAGAAGTTGACCGGATTGTTGACCTCGTGCAGCAGGCCTGCCGCCAACGTACCGATGGCCGCCATTTTTTCCTGCTGCAGCATCTGGCCCTTGATGTCGACCAGCTTGCGGTTGATGACTTCCAGCTCGGTATTCTTGTCGGCCACCTCGGCCTTCAGGCGGAACAGCATGAAGCGGGCACGTTCATTGAAGAATGTGTAGACGCCGCTGGCCGCCGCGGCAAACAGCAGAAATAGCGAATTGACGATAAATGTGCCCATCGGTTCGACGCCGCCCGGATGCAGCAGGCAGGCGGCCGCGTAGAGCACGTAAGACAGGATGCCGAACACCAGGTTTTGCCAGAGCCCGAATGGCAACGCGATGCCCGACGCGAAGATCGCCAGGTTCAGGCCCACGTAGTACGGCGATTCAACGCCTTCGGTCCGCGAGATCATCCAGGCAATCATGATCTGCGGCAGCAGCAGCCACGTCATGGTCAGCCATGGCGCGAAGCGCCGGCCGGCCTGGCTGTACAGCGCCACGATGACACCGGCGATCATCAGCGAGACCACCACGCGCGCAATCGCAAAAGGCAGCTGGAAGTGCGGATACTGGCCGTAATCCAGCCCGACGCCCAGCAGTACCAGCGCGATGGCCGTGTAGGCGCCGCCCCGGCTGAACGCCAGGCGAAAGTCGGCCAGCTCGGACTGGTATCCGGCGTAAAGTTGATTCGCGCTCATGACCTTGGCGGGTGGTGCCGCGTCTTCGGCGTCCGGGACCTCAGCGGACAGTGGCTTCGGCGAAGACATTGACGCCGGTTTCATCGACATAGAGTCGGTGGGCATGCGAGTTCTCCGGCAAGAGCGAGGACATCCCGGCCTCGTCGCGATAGATCAGATACCACTCGAGCAGGTGCTCCATCCCGAATTTCTCGGGATTGTCCGAGTGGACATTGGTGACCAGCACCTGACCGTCCGGCTTCGAGCGCGACGCGAAATACTGGAGCAGGCGCGCGCAGACCTTGTCGGACAGGTAGTCGAACAGCCCGGCGCAGTAGACGGCATCGAACTCGCGCACGCTCGGATCGTCCGCCGCAATGCGGCGCTTGAGCAGTTCGTGCACCGACTGGTGCACCATTTCGACTGATACCTTGTGGCCCGCCCCGGCGGCTGCACGCTCCACCGACGCGCGCGTGTAGCCAAGCGTTTCCTCGCTGAAATCGACCAGCTGGAACGACAGCAGCTCCGGATTCGGGTACTCGCGCACGAACCGCTGGATCTCGAACGCCGGCCCGCAACCCACGTTGAGCACGCGGAACTGGCGGCCTTCGGCGCGCGCCCTTTCAGCCTGGCGGGTCAGGTAATCCACCAGCAGGTCGATCCGGTTGCGGTGCGCCGTGGCCACCGCGGCCTTCAGGAAGGCCGTATTGACGATCTGGAAGTAAGTGGTGGGACCCTGCTGCGGATCGCTCAGGATCTGGTTCACCATCTCGTAGTCGCCCGCATAGCCAAGCGGCTTCGTGAACGTGCGATACACGAACGGCGCGCGCAGCAGCAGCGGATGCAGCGCCGCCTGGGCATAGGTGCGATGGACCGGCGCCAGTTCCTGGTCCACGCGCTGGGCCTCGTCCTCGAGCCAGTCGAGGTAAGTCTTCACCTTCCCCATCAGGGGCGTGGCCAGTTCGTAGAACACGTCCTCGCGCAACCGCCCTTCCTTCTTGGGCAGCGATTCGGTCAGGTCTACCTGCTCGACCCAGCGCGATACTTCGGACAGATAAGCGCGCATCTCGTTGACCACGATCTGGTAGTCGCGGCGGATATTGAAGCGCGTATCCCAGTCCTGCACGAACATCTCGGCTTCGCGTGCGACCGATTTCGGTGCATCGTTCACGTCGGTCAGTTCGCGCCACTCGTCGATCAGCGTCAGTGATACCACCGCCGTCAGGCCGGTGTTCACCAGGCTCATGACCACGGCCTTGCCCAGGTACGCGTTCTTCGCGCCCATGCGCACGCTCAGCTCGCTCAATACTTCGCTGACCTGGACAATCGAGTAGGGATTGTAGATTTCCATCACCAGCGACTTGCGCTGGAGATTGATGATCGTGCCCCGCACCTGCTCGCCCTGCGAGTTGCGGAAACTAACTACCGGATCGATTTGCGTTTTGGAGTACACGGTATCGCGCCAGGGAATTCCGAGAAACGCTGCGGGCACGGCGCCCGCGGGCGTCGGCCGGGTACAGCTCAAGGCAAGGGTCTTGCGGCGAAACTACCAATCAGGGAATGCAGCCAATGCTCATATCGATGCGCGGGACCTGTTTGCGGGACGCGCGCGCCAGCCGGCGAAGACCAGGGCGAACGCCGCCCCTGAGGGTGGGACTGCGGCGAACCATTGTACTGTGGCAATTCTGAACCGTACAACAGTCCGCCTGCTGCACGAAGGGGGGTATGCAAACGGCAAAAAAAATGAGCCAGCAACGCTGCTGGCTCATTTTTCATCATGTATTGGAGAAATGACAATTTCCCCACTGGCGCAACTTCCGCCAGAAGTGTGTCCCGCCGTGATCAGTCGGCCTTGACGGCTTCCACCTGGATGGCCAGGTTCACGTCCTGCTTGAAGCCGTACTTGGCGCCGTAGTCGATGCCGAAGTCGGCACGGTTGAACTGGGCCACGGCATCCGCGCCGCATGCCTCACGCTTGAGCATCGGGTGCTGGATGCACTTGAATTCCTTGATCTCGAGCTTCACCGGCTTCGACACGCCGCGCAGCGTCAGCACGCCATCCACTTCGGTCGGCACGTCGCCCTTGAACTTCGAGAACTTGCCCTTGTACGTGGCTTCCGGGAAAGCCTGCACGTCGAACATTTCCGGGCCCTTGGCGTGCTCGTTCAGCTTGTTGTTGCCGAAATCGATCGATGCGGCGTCGATCTTGATATCGACGGTGCCGGCCTTGGCCGCGCGGTCCAGCGTCACCACGCCGCTGGACTTGTCGAACTTGCCGCGCCACTTCGACAGGCCGCCCAGGTGGTCGGCCTCGAAGCTCGGGTAAGTGTGGGTGGGGTCGATGTTGTACGTCGTGGCGTTGGCCATGGCGGTGCCGGCGGCGAGGGCGGCGGAGGCTGCGGCCACGGCGGCGATCAGGGTACGGATTTTCATATTGAGTCTCCCGTCAAGAAGTTGGAGAGGAAGGTCGAAAAAAACGGCCAAGGAGCTGTAAGTGGGACAAACCCGCCTCAGCCCTTCTTCGCCGGGGTCACAAGGTGGAACTTGATCTGGACATCATCGGCCACGACGGAAGTGTCCTTCCACTCGCCGTCACCGATGTTGAACGTGGTGCGCTTGATCGGCAGCACGCCATCGAACACCTGGCTGCCGTTTTCCTGCTTGTACGTGGCGGGCACGGTCACGTCGATGGTCTTGCCCTTGATGGTCAGCTTGCCGGCCACGTCGTACTTGCCGGCGGCGCCGGCCTTGATGCTGGTCGACTGGAACACCGCCTTCGGATACTTGCCGGCGTCGAACCAGTCCTTGCCCTTCACTTCCTTCGTGGTCTCGGCATCGCCGATCTCGAAGCTGGACACGTCGATCTCGACCTTGGCCGACGACGTGGCCAGCTTGGCCGGATCGAAGTCCACGGTGGCGTCGAACTTCCTGAACTTGCCTTCCATCGGCACGCCGATCTGCCTGGCGGTGGCCGTGACCGTGCTCTTGGCGGCATCGATCTGGGCCCAGGCCAGGTTTGCGGCCAGGCCAGCCGTTGCCAGGGCGGCCGCCACGAAGATCGTGCCGGGACGGGACATACGTTTCATCTGAGACTCCAGTGGTGACTGGCCATCACGGCCGGTTGGTCAGGCAAAGCGGTTGCGATACGTCGGCAAATCAGCGCAGGAACGGGATCATGCGACCCAGCGTGCCGTCGCGATCCACCACCTGGTGCTTGACGGCGGCGGCGGCATGGACCACCACGATCGCGGCCATGAAGTAGTTCAGCCAGACATGGGCGAACTTCAGGATCGGCTTCAGCGTGTCGCTGGCCTCGATCAGCGGCGGCAGCTTCCACAGGCCCAGGTACACCACAGGCACGCCCGCGGCGGAACTGTAGAGATAGCCGGTGACCGGGACGACCAGGATCAGCAGATAGAGCAGATGGTGCGCGGCGGCGGCGGCCCTGGCCTGCCAGGCCGGCGTACCGGGTGCCACGGGCGGGGCGGCATGCGTGGCACGCCAGAGCACGCGCAGCACGGCCACCACGAAAATCGTCACGCCCAGCCACTTGTGCCACGAGAACAGCTTGAGCTTGGTCGGCGTCAGCCCCGGAATGCCCGTCATGTACAGGCCCAGCCCGAACGCGGCAAAAATGCCGAAGGCGATCAGCCAGTGCAGGCCGATGGCGGTGGCGGTGTACGTCGCCTGGCCCCCCGGCCCGGATGCTTTGAAACCCATGTCAGTCAATCCCTTCGATCTTTATTACTTATTCTGCTATGTCGGCGCCAAGACAGTCTGTTGCAGTACCGGTCCGGCCCTTCGCTGCCAATTCTCGCATTATTCGATGACAGGCTGTGCGTTGGAAGCGCCGAACTTCATGAAGTTGTTCAAATCATTTGATGTGTCGAGATGTCGCACCCGCCGCCCGGGAACCGATCGTAACGCGGCGGGGGGCCGCATGACACTGGCCGCTGGTATCCGCCAGGTAATGACTTTCGAAACTTGCGCGGCAAACAAAAAGGGCCGACCCCTTCGGGTCAGCCCTGTTCTGTTACCTTGCGGCGCCCCGGCATGTCGCGGTGCGCCGGGCGGCGATCAGATGCGGTTGGCCAGTTCCACGGCCTTGCCGATATAGCTGGCCGGCGTCATGTCCAGCAGCAGCTTCTTGGCGTCGTCGGGAATCGCCAGGCCCTGCACGAACGTCTGCAGCGCCTCGCGCGAGATGCCCTTGCCGCGCGTCAGTTCCTTCAGCTGCTCGTACGGATTGGGCACGCCAAAGCGGCGCATCACGGTCTGCACCGGCTCGGCCAGCACTTCCCAGCAGTTGTCCAGGTCTTCGTTCAGGCGCTCGGGGTTGGTTTCGAGCTTGCCCAGGCCGCGCAGGCAGGCCTCGTACGCCAGCAGGCTGTAGCCAAAGGCCACGCCCATGTTGCGCAGCACGGTGGAATCGGTCAGGTCACGCTGCCAGCGCGAGACCGGCAGCTTTTCCGACAGGTGACGCAGCACGGCGTTGGCCAGGCCAACGTTGCCTTCCGAGTTTTCGAAGTCGATCGGATTGACCTTGTGCGGCATCGTCGAAGAGCCAATTTCACCGGCCTTGGTCTTCTGCTTGAAGTAACCCAGCGCGATGTAGCCCCACACGTCGCGGTTCAGGTCCAGCAGGATCGTGTTGGCGCGGGCCACGGCATCGAACAGCTCGGCCATGTAGTCGTGCGGCTCGATCTGGATCGTGTACGGGTTGAACGTCAGGCCCAGGCGCTGCTCGATAACCTGCTTCGAGAACGATTCCCAGTCGAACGACGGATAGGCCGACAGGTGCGCGTTGTAGTTGCCGACGGCACCGTTCATCTTGCCCAGCAGCTCCACGCGCTCCACGCGCTCGATGGCGCGGGCCAGGCGGGCAGCCACGTTGGCCAGTTCCTTGCCGAGCGTGGTGGGGCTGGCCGGCTGGCCATGCGTGCGCGACAGCATCGGCTGGGTGGCGTTGAGCCTGGCCAGTTCCACCAGGCGGGCCTGCACGCGCTTGAGCGCCGGCACGATCACACCGTCACGGGCGCCCTTGAGCATCATGCCGTGCGACGTGTTGTTGATGTCTTCCGACGTGCACGCGAAGTGGATGAACTCGCTGGCGGCTTCCAGTTCGGCGTTACCCTTGACCTGCTCCTTGAGCCAGTATTCGACGGCCTTCACGTCGTGGTTCGTGACCGCCTCGATGTCCTTGATGCGGGCGGCGTCGGCTTCGGTGAAGTTGTCCACCAGCGACTGCAGCTTCGCTTCCGAGGCGGCCGAGAACTTCGGCACGTCGGGCAGCCCGGCCTGGGCCAGCGCGATCAGCCAGTTGACCTCGACCTTTACGCGGTTGCGCATGAAGGCCGCCTCGGACAGCCATTCGCGCAGCGCATCGGCCTTTGCGGCATAGCGGCCATCGATGGGAGACAGGGCGGTGAGCGGCGAAAGGGAAGACGTGGACATGCTGGCAACCGGGAGAAAAGAGGAATGTGGAGGTTCGTGCGGGGGGCGCAGGGAACCACGCGACAAGGGCCGGATGCGACGAATCCGCCGCATTACCCTGCCGATGCAAGGGCCGGTTCGGCAGACGGCGCACACCGTCCCGCCAAACGCGCAACGCGGGATTTTACCATCGCCCCATGGCGCTGTGCGGGTCGCTGTGGGCGCCAGCCCTCCATGCGTGCGCAAGGCCGCATTGATGCCGCATTCGCGTGACTCCGCAGGTATACTCGCGCTCGCCCATCCGTTAGCCTGTTATGAAGTCCATCGGGCACGCCGCCGCGCCTGCCAGCGCACCCGTGCCACCGAGCGCCGATGCACTTCATAACAAGCTCAAGGGGAGAACATGAAGCTGTATGCGTCCCAGACCAGCCCGTATGCGCGCAAGGTGCGTGTGGTGCTGGCGGAGAAGAAGATCGACTACCAGATGATCGAGGAAAACGTCTGGTCGCCCGACACCATCATTGGCCAGTTCAACCCGCTCGGCAAGGTGCCGTGCCTGATCATGGAAGACGGGGGCGCGGTCTTCGATTCGCGCGTGATTGCCGAGTACGCCGACACGCTGTCGCCCGTCAGCCGCCTGATTCCGCAGGGCAGCCGCGAGCGCCTGGAAGTGCGCTGCTGGGAAGCCCTGGCCGATGGCCTGCTGGACGCCGCCCTGCTGGTGCGCCTGGAGGGCACCCAGCGCCAGCCCGCCGAACGCAGCGAGAGCTGGGTGGCACGCCAGCGCGGCAAGATCGACGCCGCATTGGCCGCCATGTCGAAGGGCCTGGCCGACAAGCCGTGGTGCACCGGCATCCACTACACCCTGGCCGACGTGTCCGTGGGCTGCGCGCTGGCGTACCTGGACTTCCGCTTCCCGGACATCGCCTGGCGCGACCAGTACGCGAACCTGGTTGCCTTCCAGGACAAGATCGAAAAGCGCCAGTCGTTCATCGATACGGCGCCGCCGGCGGCGTGATTGCGAACACGCATGGCAAAACGGCCGCTGATGCGGCCGTTTTTTGTTGGGCGTCGTCTTTTCGCCCTACCGAATAATCCCCCCACCCAGACAAACCTCCCCGTCATACAACACGGCCGACTGCCCGGGCGTCACCGCCCACTGCGCCTCGGCAAACGACAGCCGCAGTTCATCGCCTTCGGCCTTGACGATCGTGCACGGGGCGTCGCTCTGCCGATACCGGGTCTTGGCCGACATCGTCGCCCCGGCGGCCGGCGGTTCGCCGGCGACCCACGACAGGTCTGCCGCGTCGAGTTCCGGCGTCAGCAGCCACGGGTGATCGTGGCCTTGCACGACGTAGAGCGTGTTCGATGCCATGTCCTTGCGGGCCACGTACCACGCGTCGCCGCTGCCGTCCTTGCTGCCGCCCAGGCCGATGCCCTTGCGCTGGCCCAGCGTGTAGAACGCCAGGCCGATGTGTTCGCCGACGACCTTGCCCTCGTCGGTCACCATGGGGCCGGGCCGGGTCGGCAGGTAGCGGTTCAGGAAGTCGCGGAACGGGCGTTCGCCGATAAAGCAGATGCCCGTGGAGTCCTTCTTCTTCGCGTTCGGCAGGCCGATTTCGGCAGCGATCTCGCGCACGCGGGTCTTTGGCATTTCGCCCAGCGGGAACATCGTGCGCGACAGTTGCGCCTGGTTCAGCCGGTGCAGGAAATAGCTCTGGTCCTTGGTATGGTCGAACGCCTTGAGCAGCTCGAACCTGCCGCCCGGCGCCTGGCGAACGCGCGCATAGTGGCCGGTGGCGATCAGTTCGGCGCCCAGCGACATCGCATGGTCCAGGAAGGCCTTGAACTTGATTTCGGCGTTGCAGAGCACGTCGGGGTTCGGCGTGCGGCCGGCCGAGTATTCGCGCAGGAAATCGGCGAACACGCGGTCCTTGTACTCGGCGGCGAAGTTCACCGCTTCCACGTCCACGCCGATCACGTCGGCCACGGACGCCACGTCGAGCCAGTCCTGCCGCGTGGAGCAATACTCGCTGTCGTCATCGTCCTCCCAGTTCTTCATGAACAGGCCGATGACCTCGTAACCCTGCTGCTTGAGCAGCCATGCCGTGACCGACGAATCCACGCCTCCCGACATGCCCACTACCACTCTCTTGCCGCTCACGACGCCGCTCCCGGTGCCTGCCCGGTTACTGCAGCCGCATCGGTGGCGCCCGCGATGGCGGTGGGATGGGTATGCAGCAGGTCCAGCGCAAAACGCTTGCCGGCCAGGTAATCGTCCACGCAGGCCATGACCAGCGGCGAGCGATGGCGGTCGGCGCAGGCGCGCAATTCCTCGGCGGTCATCCAGACCGTGCGGACAATGCCAGTATCGAGCTGGCGGCCGGCGTCGAGCGAGCCCAGGTCGCCCGTGAAGCCGAAGCGGATATAGGTGGTATCGCCCCCGTCGCGCGACGACCGGCCACGGCTCATGTAGCAGCCGAGCAGCGCGCGCGGCTCGAACGTGTGGGCGGTTTCTTCGAGCGTTTCGCGGACAACGGCGCGGATCAGGCTCTCGCCCGGTTCCAGGTGGCCCGCCGGCTGGTTCAGTCGCAGGCCATCGGCCGTTTCCTCTTCCACCAGCAGAAAGCGGCCGCCGCGCTCGATGACGGCGGCAACCGTGACGCTGGCAATCCATTCACGTGACATGATGCACATTTTTTAAGCAATCCGGCATTTTACCGGTTGCCGTTCGAACGTGCATGGCGCGCGGCGTTTCAGGCCGCCTCGGCCGTCAGCATGGGGGGCAGCAAGGCGATGGCCGCATCGATGCGGGCCACAAGTGACTTTGACGCCGGCATCAGCGGGCGACGCACCTCGGCGGTGGTCATGCCGGCCAGCGCCAGCGCGGCTTTCACGGGCGCCGGATTGGGCTCGGCGAACATCAGCCCGATCAGCGGCGACAGTTGCCGGAACAACGCCCGTGCGGCCTCGTCGCGCCCGGTGCGCGCCAGATGCTGCAGCCGCACGAACAGGTCGGGCCGCACATGCGCCGCAGCCGGCACGATGCCCTGGCCGCCGCGCAGCAGATGGTCGAGCATCGACGCATCGTCGCCGCAATACACGCCGATCAGGTCCTGCATGGCCAGCGTGCGCAGGCCGGCCGGGTCGCATTCCTTGACGGCCACGATCTGCGGATGGGCGGCCAGGCGCCATGCCAGTTCGGGGGAAATCGTGCAACCCGTGCGCCCGGGCACGTTGTAGAGCATCAGCGGTTTGCCCGTCTGGGCGGCCACGCTGCGCATATGCCAGGCGATGCCTTCGTCGGACACGCGCAGGTAGTACGGCGGCGGCACCAGGTAGCCGGCCAGCGGCAGGCGGTCGAGCCTGCGCACCTGCTCGCATACGGCATGCGTGGCCACCCCGCCCACGCCGGCCATCACCGGCAGCGAGCCGGCGACGGCCTCGAGCACCGCCGCCGTCAGCATGAACCGCTCGGCATCGGTCAGCAGGCCGCCCTCGCCGGTCGTGCCCAGCACGATCAGGCCATCGACACCGGCCGCCGCGTAGTGCGACGCCAGGCGCTGGGCGGCGTCGAGATCCACCTGATCGCTGCGCAGCGGCGTGACCATCGGCAGCCACAGGCCATCGGCAATCGCGCCGCGCTGCGGATCAATGCGTGCCATGGTCGTCTCCAAGCACCATCGCGACGCCAAATTCCGCTGCGGGCAAAGCCGCCATGATCGCGTGCATGGCCGCGTCGCGGTCGCCGCGCTCCACCTCCACGTGCAGCGATGTCTCGCCATTGCGATGATCCACTTCCACCACGTAGATGCGGGCCATGTTGCCGATCGCGCGATGCAGCGTCTGGCGCAGCGCGAAGACCTGTGACGACGAGACGGCCAGGCGCAGGCGAATCCAAGGATCCTGGGCAATGGCACGGCGTCGCGGAACCGATGCAAACGCCACGGCGAGACTCGATGACTGTCGCATGAAGCGAAGATCCGCGCGGGGCGGATCGTCTGTTGAACATGGCTCCATGCTAGGGAGACCGGCCTCAATTTGATGCAGCGTTTGGCCGGCCCGCCATCAAGATTGCGTAAAGGTGCGGGCCGTCAGCATGTGTCCGGCGCTCAGAACGTCTTCGTGATCGACGCAAAGGCCGTCGCCTTGCCCAGGTAGCGCCCGCGCGTGTTCGTGTAGGCCGCCTTGCTGGCATTCGTGTCGATATAGGCCACGGCCAGCGAGAACCCGCTGCCCAGGTCTTTCGTCAGCCCGAGCTTCCAGTCCGTGTACGACGCATCGCTGAAATGCTGCACGCCCTGGTAGCCGACATGCGCGTTCAGCGTCAGGCCCCACACGTTCAGCGGCACGTTGGCCGTCAGATCGACGTAGTAACTGTTCTTGCTGTCGGCAAACCCGAACAGGTTGGTCACCGCATGCGAGTACTTCAGGAATACGGGCCCCCAGCCGATGCCGGCATACAACTCGGTGGTGTACGGACGCGTGGCCGTGTAGCCGCCCGGATAGTAGTACTCGAGCACGCCCACGTCGTAGTTGAATGCCTGGTCGGCCAGCGTGAACGTATTCCTGAAACCCCCATAGAAATCCATCTCGACGGGCGCGGACACCGTCGCGTCGGCATCGCCCAGCCAGCTGATACTCGAGTTCCAGTTGCCGACGTAGAAGCCGCTCTCGTGGGCATAGTCGAAGCCGCCCTGGATGGCCGGGCGCCGGTCGGTCTGGCTGATCCCGCGGTAGCGGTAATCGGATGCCACCGACACGTTGGCCGTGAAGGTGTGCGGCGACGCCGGCGCGGGGTCGGGGATCGCCTGCTGCGCGAATGCGTTGGAAAACGGGGCGGCAAGCAGGACGGCGGCGGCCAGCGTGGCCGCCGCCGAAGTCATCAGGCGGGTTGCAATCATCAATGAAAAACCGTGGGCGTATTGGGAAAAACGCCTCGAAAGAGACGTGAACGCCACGATACGCAGCCCCGCATCAAATCGGCGTCAAGATTGCAGGTGACGCCGATGTCATTTCATCAATGGCCGGAATGCAAGGGAATTCGATGTGCATCAAACGAGTCGTTTCATGACTGGAAAAGATGAGTCTCGGTGAAAGCACATATACCCGACCGGCGAGTCACCACCGAACGTAAGTTTCGGGTAAGCTGCGCAAAAATTGAGGCATTCTTTTGCAATGCATCAACGGGCGAGGACGTTGGCCCGACCAGATGACGAACGACGCCAGACAGGAGAAATTGACGATGCATATCGGTATCCCGCTTGAGACGCGGGCAGGTGAGACGCGTGTCGCCGCCACCCCGGAGACCGTCAAGAAGTACGTAGCGCAGGGCCATCAGGTAACGGTGCAAGCCGGTGCCGGTGTGCGTGCCAGTATTCCCGATGCCGCGTTCGAGGCGGCCGGGGCCCGGGTGGGCTCCGGTGCCGATGCGCTGGGCGCCGAGCTTGTGCTCAAGGTGCGCGCGCCCGACGATGCCGAGCGCGCGCAGATGAAGCCGGGGTCCGTACTGGTCGGCATGCTCAACCCGTTCGACGTCGAGAACAACGCCCGCATGGCCAGCGCCGCCGTCACGGCGTTCGCGCTCGAGGCCGCGCCGCGCACCACGCGCGCCCAGAGCATGGACGTGCTGTCGTCGCAGGCCAACATCGCCGGCTACAAGGCCGTGCTGGTGGCCGCACACCACTACCAGCGATTCATGCCGATGCTGATGACCGCGGCCGGTACCGTCAAGGCCGCACGCGTGCTGATCCTCGGTGCCGGCGTGGCGGGCCTGCAGGCCATCGCCACCGCCAAGCGCCTGGGCGCCGTGATCGAAGCCTCCGACGTGCGCCCCGCCGTGAAGGAGCAGATCGAATCGCTGGGTGCCAAGTTCCTGGACGTGCCGTTCGTCACCGACGAAGAGCGCGAGATCGCACAGGGCGTGGGCGGCTATGCGCGCCCGATGCCGGCCGACTGGATGCGCCGCCAGGCCGAACTGGTGCACCAGCGCGCCACGCAGGCCGACATCGTCATCACCACCGCACTGATCCCCGGCCGCCGCGCCCCGGTGCTGCTGGCCGAGGACACCGTCAAGCAGATGAAGCCCGGTTCGGTCGTGGTCGATCTGGCCGCCGCACAGGGCGGCAACTGCCCGCTGACCGTGGCCGACGAAGTGGTGGAGCGCCACGGCGTGATCCTGATCGGCCATACCAACCTGGCCAGCATGGTGGCGGCCGACGCGTCCGCGCTGTACGCGCGCAACGTACTCGACTTCCTGAAGTTGATCATCGACAAGGATGGCCGCTACACGCTGAACCTGGAAGACGACATCGTCGCCGCCTGCCTGATGTGCAAGGACGGCCAGGTCGTCAGGCAGCAGGCCGCCTGACATCCCGTCTGAAGATGCCGCGGCGCTGAAAAGAGCCCTGCGCCACGGCCCGCCGCGTCCCCGGCACGCTTGATCCTGCAGTTTCAGTCCGCCTGCGCGGACGCGACGCCCGGCAGTATTCAAAAGCAACGGAGGAGAAGTCGATGGAGATGGTGAACCACACGGTGATCAACCTGATCATCTTCGTGCTGGCAATTTACGTAGGGTACCACGTGGTGTGGACGGTCACGCCCGCGCTGCACACCCCGCTGATGGCCGTGACCAATGCGATCTCGGCCATCATCATCGTCGGTGCCATGCTGGCGGCCGGCCTGACCGAAGGCGGCGTGGGCCGCGTGATGGGCACGCTGGCCGTGGCACTGGCCGCGGTGAACGTGTTCGGTGGCTTCCTGGTGACCCAGCGCATGCTGGAGATGTTCAAGAAGAAGGAGCCACGCGCCAAGGCCGGGGCTGAAGCCGCCAAGGGAGGTGCGTGATGGAAGGCATCAGCATGAACCTTGTGACGCTGCTGTACCTGGTGGCGTCGGTCTGCTTCATCCAGGCCCTGAAGGGGTTGTCGCACCCGGCATCGGCCCGCAAGGGCAACGCGTTCGGCATGATCGGCATGGCGATTGCCGTGGTGACCACGCTGGTGCTGATCATCAAGCTCAAGAACGAGTTCCTGGCCGTGGGCGCCGCGCAGTCGTCGGTCGGCACCGGCCTGGCGCTGATCTTCGGCGCACTGGTGGTAGGTGGCGGCATTGGCGCCTACGTGGCACGCAAGGTCGAAATGACCAAGATGCCGGAACTGGTGGCGGCGATGCACTCGCTGATCGGTCTGGCCGCGGTGTTCATCGCCGTGGCCGCCGTGGCGGAACCTGCCGCGTTCGGCATCACGCCGGCCGGTACGCACCTGATCCCGCTGGGCAACCGTATCGAGCTGTTCATCGGCTGCTTCGTGGGGGCGATCACGTTCTCGGGCTCGGTCATCGCGTTCGGCAAGCTGTCGGGCCGCTACAAGTTCCGCCTGTTCCAGGGCGCGCCGGTGGTGTTTCCGGGACAGCACTGGCTGAACCTGCTGCTGGCCATCGCCATGATCGGCTTTGGCGTGATCTTCTTCCTGTCGCAGTCGTGGCTGCCGTTCCTGATCATGCTGGCCATCGCCTTCGTGCTGGGTGTGCTGATCATCATCCCGATCGGCGGCGCCGACATGCCCGTGGTGGTGTCGATGCTGAACTCGTACTCGGGCTGGGCGGCGGCGGGCATCGGCTTCTCGCTGAACAACCCGATGCTGATCATTGCGGGCTCGCTGGTGGGCTCCTCGGGTGCCATCCTGTCGTACATCATGTGCCGCGCGATGAACCGTTCGTTCTTCAACGTGATCCTGGGCGGCTTCGGCGCCGAGGCGTCTGCTGCCGGCCCGGCCGGCGCGCAGGCCCAGCGCAACGTGAAGTCGGGCTCGGCCGACGACGCCGCGTTCGTGATGAGCAACGCCGAGACCGTGATCATCGTGCCCGGCTACGGCCTGGCGGTGGCCCGTGCGCAGCATGCACTGAAGGAATTGACCGAAAAGCTGACCGAGCACGGCGTGACGGTGAAGTACGCCATCCACCCCGTGGCGGGCCGCATGCCGGGCCACATGAACGTGCTGCTGGCCGAAGCCGAGGTGCCGTACGACCAGGTCTTCGAGATGGAGGACATCAACAGCGAATTCGGGCAGGCCGACGTGGTGCTGGTGCTGGGCGCCAACGACGTGGTCAACCCGTCCGCCAAGACCGATCCGAAATCGCCGATCGCCGGCATGCCGATCCTGGAAGCCTACAAGGCCAAGACCATCATCGTGAACAAGCGGTCGATGGCCGCCGGCTACGCGGGCCTGGACAACGAGCTGTTCTACATGGACAAGACCATGATGGTGTTCGGCGACGCCAAGAAGGTGGTGGAGGACATGTTCAAGGCCGTGGAATAAGCTGCCGTTAATGTTCGGCAGTGGCCGTCAGGCGCGCAGTGCTGCCAAGTGAATAAAGAAACGCGCAGACCTGAAATCAATAAAATCGAAGTAGTGCGGCCAGCAACCAACGCTGGCCGTTTCCTTTTGCGTGGTCTGGTTGCGCAGGCAGACGCAGGCGCTATACTGGCTTGCCCCGTTCTTTTTCCCCTTGCGGCCGGCGGCCAGATTTGATCGCACCATGACATTCCCCGCGCACGACCGGAACCTGTCGGTTTTCCATCACCCAGTACTGACGGTACTGGTGGACGACAGCAAGTCGTTTATCGACAGCCTGGCTTTCCAGATGGATGCATCGCGCGCGGTGGTCAGCTTCACCGATCCGCGCGACGCGCTGACGTGGATTCGCGAAGCGTATGCCACGCGGCATCCCGCCTTCCTGCCGGTACGCGTCACGCACGACGACCTGACCTTCCTGTCCGAACGCCGCACGGTGCAGCTCGATGTCGACCGCATCCATCGCCAGATCCACGATGTGCATCGCTTCCTGCAGCCCGGCGTGGTGGTGGTGGATTACTCCATGCCACAGATGGACGGGCTCGAATTCTGCCAGGCGCTGGAAGACCTGCCGTGCAAGACCATCCTGCTGACCGGCACGGCCGATGAAAGCATCGCCGTGCAGGGCTTCAACCACGGGCTGATCGACCGCTACGTGAAGAAGCACGATCCGAACATGGTGGCGCGGCTGAACGACGAAATCGACGCGCTCCAGCAGCAGTACTTCGCGTCGATCTCGCGCACGCTGCGCGACCTGCTCACGCGCCATTCGTACTCGTTCCTGTCCGACCCGATCATGGCCGACCGCGTACGCCAGACGGCGGCACGCTATGGCTTTATCGAGTACTACCTGTTCCCGAACCCCGTGGGCATGCTGCTGCTGACCGCACAGGGCCATGCCACGCTGATGGTGATCGAAACCCGCGCCGGGCTGATGAGCCAGGTGGAGTCGGCCGAAGCGTACGAGGCGCCGGCGGCATTGATCGAAGGGCTGCGCGAGGGCCGCATCGTACCGTTCTTCTGGCCTGGCAACGGCATGTACACGCCGGCCTGCATGGACTGGGAACAATACTGCCTCCCGGCGGAACGCTGCGAGGGCAACGAGGAATATTTCTACGCGCTGTTCGACCTGCCGCGCCACATGCTGCAGGAGCCGGTGGTCAGCCTGCAGAGCTTCCTGTCGGAGTTTTCGCGCAACGGCGCGGCGATGACCGGGCGGAACAAACTCGCGTAGTACTTTTACGATTTACACCGTTCTCCACACCGTTGGAGTGGAGTGCGAAGCCGGCGCGCACCGGATCGCCTTCGCGCGTCAGCCTTCTTTCTTCGCCTGATCCCGATTGCCGCCGCGCACCATGTCGAAACGGAACAGCCGGCATTCGATATTGCCGTTGTAGAGCGGCGTGCGGCGCGATTCCTTCAGGCGCAGCCGCTTGGGCATCGACAGATCGCCCGTGAACACCCAGGCCTGCCAGTCCGCGAAGTTCTGCTTGAGCGTGGTGGCAAAGGCGCTGGCGAACTGGTTGGCAGCGGCCTCTTCCACTTCGTCGGGCGGCGCGTCCTGCATCGCATCGCGGCGGCTGCCGCGCACTGCGATACGCTCGCCATACGGCGGGTTCATCATCATCAGGCCCGGCTTGGCAAACGGCGGCTGCACGAAGCGCGCATCGACCTGCTTCAGCGAAATATCGCCCGGCAGGCCGGCGCGCTGCCAGTTGGCCTGCGCCATCGACAGCATGTCCGTCGAAATATCGGACCCGGCGATCTGCAGCGTCGCGGCGCGGCTGGCGGCCGACTCGCGCGCGCGTTGCGCATCGGCACGCAATGCCTGCCACGCCCTGGTATCCGCGCCCTTCAGCCATTCGAACGCGAACGTGCGGCCCACGCCCGGCGCGATGCCCAGCGCCACCTGCGCGGCTTCCACCAGGAACGTGCCGCTGCCGCACATCGGATCGAAGAACGGCCGGTCGGTCTGGCCCGGCACCCAGCCAGCCAGGCGCAGGATGCCGCCGGCGAGGTTTTCCTTGAGCGGCGCCTCACCCTTTTCCATGCGCCAGCCGCGCTTGAACAGCGGCTCGCCCGTGGTGTCCAGGTACAGCGTGCAATCGGTCTCGGTCAGGTGGGCGTAGATGCGGACGTCCGGACTGACCGTATCGACGCTGGGGCGTGCGCCCAGCCGTTCGCGCATGGCGTCGCAGACTCCGTCCTTGACGCGCAGCGCCGTGAAGTTGAGGCTGCGCAGCTGCGACTTGTGGGCGGTGATGTCCACGCGCAGCGTCTCGTCCGGCGAGAACCATTGCTCCCAGCGTTGCTGGCGCGTCAGCGCATAGATGTCGTCCTCGTGGCGGTAGCCGCGCTGCGCCACGCGCAGCAGCACGCGGCTGGCAATGCGCGAATGCAGGTTGACCGCATAGGCCGCGGCCATCTCGCCCGAAAACGTCACGCCGCCCGGCATTTCGCGATGCACCTCGAACGGTGCCGCCGCCACCACGGCCGGGTACTGCGCAATCTCGCGCAGCTCCTCGGCCAGTGCCGGTTCAAGGCCACGCGGGCAAGGAGCAAAGAAGGCTTGGGTCATGGCGAGTCTTTCCAGAAAACAAAAACGTCCGCATCGCGGACGGGCAAGGCATGGGTCCGGTGTGCCGATCAGCCTGCAGCCAGGGCGCGGTCAAGGAAATCGAGCCGGTCCTGGCCCCAATACGGTTGGCCGTCGTAGACGAACCACGGCGCGCCGAACACATTGGCGGAAATCGCATCCTGCGTGTTCTGCGCATAGGCGGCCTGCACGGCCTGGCCTTCGCTGGCCTTGAGCAGGCTGGCGCCATCGAGGCCGTTCTCGTCGGCGATCTGCGACAGCGTGCCGCCATCGGCGATATTGCGCTGCTCGGCCCAGACGGCGCGCGTGATGGCGCCGGTCAGCGCCAGCGCACGGGCCGTGCCATGCGCGAGCTGGGCGGCGATGATCAGTTTGGCGGCGGCATCGCCCGACACCGGGAAGAACGTCGGATGCAGGTTCAGCGGGATACCCAGGAAGCGGCTCCAGCGTTCGAGCTCGACCAGCCGGTACGCCTGGCGCTGCGGCGGACGCTGCGCCAGCGGCACGCCGCCCGAGACCGAAAACACCTTGCCCAGGTCGGCTGGCTTCAGCAGCACCTGCGCCTGGTGGCGGTTGGCGATTTCCACAAAGCGGGCATGGCCCAGGTAGACGAACGGCGACTGCGGCGCCAGAAAGTACTCGACCTGCTTGCTCATCACGACCTCATCGAAAACAGTAGGAATCCGACAGCTTAGAACGGCTTTACGACAACCAGAATCACGATGGCCAACAGCACCAGCACCGGCAGCTCGTTGAACCAGCGGTAGAACGTGTGCGAGCGTGTGTTGGCGCCGCGTTCGAACTTGCGCAGCAGCACGCCGCAGCCGTGGTGATAGCCGATCAGCACCAGCACCAGCGCCAGCTTGGCATGCATCCAGCCCTGCCCCGCGCCGCGCCCGATGCCGTAGCCCAGGAACAGCCACAGGCCGAACACCAGGGCCGGCACTGCCAGCATGGTCATGAACCGGAACAGCTTGCGCGCCATCAGCAGCAGGCGGCGCACGCTGGCCGGGTCGGTTTCCATGGCCAGGTTGACGAAGATGCGCGGCAGGTAGAACAGGCCCGCGAACCACGAGACGACGAACAGGATATGGAAGGCCTTGACCCAAAGCATCTGCGTTCCCGCCTCCCCTTACGTGCGCACTTCGCCGTGACCGAACACGACGTACTTGAGCGACGTCAGCCCCTCCAGCCCCACCGGACCACGGGCGTGCAGCTTGTCGTTCGAGATGCCGATTTCGGCGCCCAGGCCGTACTCGAAGCCATCGGCAAAACGCGTCGAGGCATTGATCATCACGCTGGCCGAGTCCACTTCGCGGATAAAGCGCATGCCGGCGCTGTAGTTCTCCGTCACGATCGAATCGGTGTGGGCCGAGCCGTAGGTATTGATATGCGCGATCGCGGCGTCCAGACCGTCCACGGTACGGATGGCCAGCACCGGCGCCAGGTATTCCAGGCGCCAGTCTTCCTCGGTGGCGTCAACCAGGCCGCTGAAGCCGGCGGATTCCAGCGTGGCGCGCGTGTCGGCGCAGACGCGCAGTTCCACGCCCTTTTCCTGGTAGATGCGGCACAGCGGCGGCAGCACGGTGGCCGCGATCTGGCGCGACACCAGCAGCGTTTCCATCGTGTTGCATGGCGCGTAACGCTGCGTCTTGGCGTTGTCGCAGATGCGCACGGCCTTTTCCACGTCGGCATCGTCGTCGATGTAGACATGGCAGATGCCGTCCAGGTGCTTGATCATCGGCACGCGGCCTTCCTCGATCAGGCGCGCGATCAGGCTCTTGCCGCCGCGCGGCACGATCACGTCGACGTATTCGTTCATGGTGATCAGACGGCCAACGGCAGCGCGGTCCGTGGTCTCGATGACCTGCACCGCCTCGCCCGGCAGCCCGGCGGCGGCCAGGCCCTCGGCCACCAGCGCGGCCAGCGCCGTGTTCGATTCGATCGCCTCGGAGCCGCCACGCAGGATCGTGGCGTTGCCCGACTTCAGGCACAGCGCCGCGGCGTCGATGGTCACGTTCGGCCGCGATTCGTAGATGATGCCGATCACGCCCAGCGGCACGCGCATCTGCCCCACCTGGATACCGGTCGGGCGGAACTTCATGTTGCTGATCTCGCCGATCGGGTCCGGCAGCGCGGCAATCTGCTCCAGGCCGGCGGCCATGGTGTCGATGGCCTTGTCGGACAGCGTCAGGCGGTCCACGAAGGCGGCGTCCTGGCCATTGGCGCGGGCGCGTTCCACGTCGCGGGCGTTGATGGCCTTGAGCTTGCCGGCATCGCGCCGGATGGCCGCGGCAATCGTCAGCAGCGCACGGTTCTTGTCGGCCGTGGAGGCCCGCGCCATGGCGCGCGATGCCGCGCGGGCCTGCTGGCCGACGCGGTTCATGTAAGCGTGGAGATCGAACTCGGTCATGATGGTGTCCGGGCCCAGCCCGGTCTGCTGTGGGTGCCGCGATGTCGAAGCGCCGGCGCGGCTGCCGGCAGTATTCTGGTTGGTTCGCTGCCTGGGTCCGGGACGTCAGGCTGGCCGCGCGATCTGCAGCGCCAGTTGCAGCAGGCCGTCCCATGGCTCGGCTGGCAGGCTGCCCGCCGCGCCTCCGGCGCCTGGCAGGTCGGCCAGGCCCTTGACCTGGCGGTCCAGCCGTGCGGCCATGGCCAGCGCGGCTTCCAGCTGCGGCATCGACAACCGTTGCGCGGCCTGTGGCACCAGGCGCTCACGCGGGCCCCAGACGCGCAGTTCGCGCATCAGCACGCCCGCCGGCTTGCCAGCCGCCAGCCCTTGCCGGACCTTGGATAATACGCGAATTTCCTCGGTCAGCGCCCACAGCACCAGCACCGTGGCCTCGCCCTCGCCGCGCAGCCCTTCGAGCATGCGCGTCAGGCGCGGCACATCGCCGCCCAGCATCGCCTCGGACAGCTTGAACACATCGTAGCGGGCCACGTTCAGCACCGCGTCGTGCACCTGGTCGAACGTCAGCACGCCCGCCGGGTACAGCAGCCCCAGTTTCTGGATTTCCTGGTGCGCGGCCAGCAGATTGCCTTCCACCTTGTCGGCGATGAACTGCAGCGAGCGCCGGCCGGGCTCGCCCGGTTCCACACGCTGCTGCTGCAGGGCCAGCCGCTCGCCCACCCAGGCGGGCAGGCGCGTGCGGTCCACGGCATCCACCTTGATCGATACGCCCGCCGACTCCAGCGCCTGGAACCAGGCCGATTTCGACGTGGCAAAGTCGAGCCTCGGCAACGTGACCAGCATCACCACGTCCGGCGAGGGCTGGGCTGCCACGGCGCGCAAGGCCTCGCCGCCGTCCTTGCCGGGCTTGCCCGATGGCACGCGCAGTTCCACGATCTTGCGGTCGCCAAACAGCGACATCGACTGCTGGGCCTCGGTGACCTGGCCCCACTGGAAGCCGCGCTCGGCCACCAGCACTTCGCGCTCGGTAAAGCCCGAGTCCCGCGCGGCGCGGCGCAGGCGGTCCACCGCCTCCAGCACCAGCAGGTGCTCGTCGCCATGCACCACGTAGAGCGGCGCCAGGCCCCTGGCCTGGGCCTGCTTCAGGTGTGCATCGAGTCCGTCGAGCTTGAGCTGCATCGTGTTGCCCTGTGCCTGCGAAGCGATCCGCGCGCGGCCGCGATCAGATCGTCTTGACCGCTGCCAGGCGGCGCATCAGCTGCTGCACGATGTCCTTCTGCATATCGCGGTAGAGCTGCTGCTCTTCGTAGTCCTTGGCCAGCGTATTGGCTTCGTTGTACGTCAGGTCGCGCGTCAGGATCAGCGTCGACGCCGGAATCAGCTCCTTGCCCGCAGCATCGCGCAGCCGGAAGCTGAAACGCTGGGTCAGCCGGTATTCGCGCACCACGCCCTGGGCCGTGATCGACAGGATCGACTTGCCGCGCGTATCGGCCAGCACGTCCAGCAATGCGTCCGCTTCCTCGCGCTCCTCCACGACCTTCGTGTCGGAACCGTTGCGGATATTGCGGCGCAGGTCGGCGCCCATCAGCGAATTGGGCGGCAAGCCGATGTAGAGCCGCTTGAATGCGAAATCGGCGTTCCCGCGCATGTGAAAGCCGCAGCCGGCCAGCAAGCCGGCCGCCGCCATTGCAGCCCCGATGGCGAGAAATCCGCGGCGTCCCATGTCCGGTCGATCCATTGCTTGTGTCTTCCTGGCTGTGTGGCTCAGAGCACCACGTTGACGAGCCGGCCCGGCACCACCACGATCTTCTTGGGCGCGGCGCCGTTGGCAAACTTCGCCACGGTCTCGCTGCCGGCGGCCACGGCCTCGATGGCGGCGCGGTCGGCATCGGCCGGCACGGTCAGGCTGCCACGGACCTTGCCGTTGATCTGCAGCACCAGTTCGATTTCGGTGCGTACCAGCGCGCTTTCGTCCACCTGCGGCCAGGCCGCGTCGAGGATGTCGCCGGCTTCGGCTGCATAGCCGAGTTCGGTCCAGAGCCCGTGCGCGATATGCGGCACCACCGGATACAGCACGCGCAGCAGGATGCTGAAGCCTTCGCGGCGCGCGGCCGGCGACGCCGCCTTGGCATCTTCCAGCGCGTTCAGCATCTTCATCGTCGCCGACACGACGGTGTTGTACTGGATCCGCTCGTAATCGTAGTTGGCCTGCTTGAGCACGGTGTGCAGCTCGCGGCGCACATCGGCGTCGGCGGCCGTGAACTGGCTGCCCGCGCCATCGCGAATCGCCTGGGCGTTGGCGTAGCCGTAGTTCCACACGCGGCGCAGGAAGCGCGACGCGCCGTCCACGCCCGAACCGCTCCATTCGAGCTGCTGCTCGGGCGGTGCGGCAAACATCACGAACAGGCGGGCCGTATCGGCGCCATGCTGGTCGATCAGCGCCTGCGGGTCGATACCGTTGTTCTTCGACTTCGACATCTTCTCGATGCCGCCGATCACCACCGGCAGGCCGTCGGCCTTGGCCGTGGCGCCCACGGGGCGGCCCCGCTCGTCGGTCTGCACGTCCACGTCGGCCGGGTTGTACCAAATCTTCTTGCCCGACGCGTCTTCACGGTAGAACGTCTCGTTCAGCACCATGCCCTGCGTGAGCAGGTTCGTGAACGGCTCGTCGAACTTGACCAGGCCCATGTCGCGCATGACCTTGGTCCAGAAACGCGCGTACAGCAGGTGCAGGATCGCGTGCTCGATGCCGCCGATGTACTGGTCCATCGGCATCCAGTAGTCGTTGCGGCCGTCCACCATCGTGCTGGCATCGGGGCACGTATAGCGCATGTAGTACCAGCACGAGTCGATGAACGTGTCCATCGTGTCGGTTTCGCGGCGCGCGGGCTTGCCGCACGACGGGCAGGTGCACGCCAGGAAACGCGGATCCTTGTTCAGCGGATTGCCGGTGCCGTCCGGCACCAGGTCTTCCGGCAGCACCACCGGCAGATCCTGCTCGGGCACCGGCACCACGCCGCAGCTGTCGCAGTGGATCAGCGGAATCGGCGTGCCCCAGTAACGCTGGCGCGAGATGCCCCAGTCGCGCAGGCGCCACGTCACCTTCTTCTCGCCCAGGCCCTTGGCGGCCAGGTCGGCGGAAATGGCATCGACGGCCGCCTGGTAGCCCATGCCGTCGTACTTGCCGCTGTGGATGCAGGTGCCGTGTTCCTTGTCGCCGTACCATTCCTGCCAGGCGTCGGTCGAATATGGCTGGCCCTTGACGTCGATGACCTGCTTGATCGGCAGGTTGTACTTCTTCGCGAACGCGAAGTCGCGCTCGTCATGCGCCGGCACGCCCATCACGGCGCCATCGCCGTACGTCATCAGCACGTAGTTGCCGACCCACACGTCCACCTGCTCGCCGGTCAGCGGGTGCGTGACCTTCAGCCCGGTGGGCATGCCCTTCTTCTCCATGGTCGCCATGTCGGCTTCCATGACCGAACCGTGCTTGCATTCGTCGATGAACGCGGCCAGTTGCGGATTGTTCGCGGCAGCGTGGGTGGCCAGCGGGTGCTCGGCGGCCACGGCGCAGAACGTGACACCCATGATGGTGTCGGCGCGCGTGGTGAACACGAACAGCTTGCCGTCGCCCACCAGCTTGCCGTCGGCGCCCTGGATCTGGTGCGGGAAGGCAAAGCGCACGCCCTCGCTGCGGCCGATCCAGTTCTGCTGCATGATCTTGACGCGCTCCGGCCAGCCCAGGCCGTCCAGGTCGCCCAGCAGTTCCTGCGCGTAGTCGGTGATGCGCAGGTAGTACATCGGGATCTCGCGCTTTTCGACCACCGCGCCCGAACGCCAGCCGCGGCCGTCGATCACCTGCTCGTTGGCCAGCACGGTCTGGTCCACGGGGTCCCAGTTCACGGTGCCGGTCTTGCGGTAGGCGATGCCCTTTTCCAGCATCTTCAGGAACAGCCACTGGTTCCAGCGGTAGTAGTCGGGGCTGCAGGTGGCCACTTCACGCGACCAGTCGATCGCCAGGCCCATCGACTGCATCTGCTTCTTCATGTAAGCGATGTTGTCGTAGGTCCAGGCGGCCGGCGCCACCTTGTTGTTCAGCGCGGCGTTTTCCGCCGGCATGCCGAACGCATCCCAGCCCATCGGCATCAGCACGTTGCGGCCGTTCATGCGCAGGTAGCGCGCCATCACGTCGTTGATGGTGTAGTTGCGCACGTGCCCCATGTGCAGCTTGCCCGACGGATACGGCAGCATCGAGCAGGCGTAGAACTTCTGCTTTTCCTTGCCGTCGGGCCCGACCGCGTGCTCCGATACCTTGTAGGCATCGATCGCTTGCCAGTGCTGCTGGGCGGCTTGTTCAACGGCGGACGGAAGATATTTGTCTTGCATGGTCGGGACGACGGTCTGGGCAACGGTCACGCGCGGCGACTGGCGCGCCGGCGGCCGGGGGGATCGGAAAAACGAAAGAGACGATTATAACCGTGGCCGACAGCGATTCCGGCCCTGCCACGGCGGCGCCCAAAGGCGCGAACGGCCCGCCATGGCGAGCCGCGAGACAGCCGGTTACTTCAGGCCCAGCACATCCTGCATGTCGAACATGCCGCTGGGCTTGTCGGCCAGGAAACGGGCGGCGCGCACCGCGCCATCGGCGTACGACTGGCGGCTGGACGACTTGTGGCTGATCTCGATGCGCTCGCCAATACCGGCAAACATCACCGTATGGTCGCCAACGATATCGCCGCCACGGATCGTGGCAAAACCGATCGAGTTCGGATCGCGCGGGCCCGTATGGCCTTCGCGGGCATACACGGCGCAGTCGTCGAGGTTACGCCCAAGCGCATTGGCGATCACTTCGCCCATCGTCAGCGCGGTCCCCGACGGGGCATCGACCTTGTGACGATGATGCGCCTCGATCACTTCGATGTCGTAACCCGTCGAAAGCAGCCTGGCGGCCACGTCGAGCAGCTTGAACGTGGCGTTGACGCCCACGCTGAAGTTCGACGCGAACACCACGCCAATCGACTTGGCTGCGTCGGCCAGGGCCTGCTTGCCGGCGGCGTCGAAGCCGGTCGTGCCGACCACGATCTTCTTGCCCAGGCGCTTTGCGGCGTCCAGGTGGACCAGCGTGCCCTCGGGGCGGGTGAAGTCGATCAGGCAATCAGCGGCGCCAAGCACGGCATCGATATCGGCCGTGATCTTGACGCCCGTCACCTGACCCAGGAACAACCCGGCGTCCTGGCCCAGCGCGGGCGACGACGCATGCTCCAGCGCACCCGCCAGCGTGACGCCATCGGTATTCAGAACGGTTTCGATCAGCATGCGGCCCATGCGGCCGGAGGCACCTGCGATGGCGATTTTCATGGCGTGGCGTTGCGGTGGCGGAAAGACTGGGAAGACTGCGACCCGGCCTGACAGGCGGGGCGCACGGATGCGATGGGTGGCAGCCGGCCGGAGCCGGCTTGCGATCAGCTGGCCGGTTTGTCCGGGGTGGCGCTCGTGGCCGGCCCCTGGGCGGCCGGTTCGGAGGCGGGAGGCGTCGATTCAACGGCCGGCGCCGGCGCGGCTTCCGGAGCCGAGGCGCCAGCAGCGGCCGGCGCGGAGGCCGGCTGCGAAGCACTGGCGCTGGACGTCGCAATGCCGATCTTCTGGTTGCGCTGCGCCGCCTTCATGCCGTCGATTTCGGCAATCAGTTCATATTCCGACGGCAAATCGCCACCCTGCCACTTCACCAGCTTGTCGTCCTCGAAGAACACCGTGAACTGGCGCGACTGCACCACCGGCGTGCTGCCCCGGCGGAACGAGAAATAGTAGTCCCAGCGATTACCGTGGAACACGTCCTGCAGCAGCGGCGTACCCAGCAGGAAGCGCACCTGGTCGCGCGTCATGCCTTCGCGCAGTTGCGAAGCCGCCTCGCGGGACACGAAGTTGCCCTGAACGATGTTGATGCGATATGGCGTGATGGCCTCTGCCACCTTGCGCGACGTGCTGTCGTAGGCCGAGCAGGCGCCGGCCAGCAGCGCGGCGGCCAGCAGGGAAGACACCAGCGCGGGGCGCATGGCGGACGAACGGAATGAACGCATGTATCTCGCTTCCAGACGGGAATGGTTCTGTGCCGGTCCCGACGCTCCGCAGACAATCGGAGGCGGCCGGCACGGCCAGGCGCATCGCGGGTACGCCACCTTGCGGGTGGCGGCCGGGCGCCATGGCACCGGGGCGACTTTTGTCGCCAAAACCCTTATGATTCAACTATCCAGACATTGTACTCTAGGGAGTCACGCCCATGCCGAGTCCGGCGGACCTCAAAAATATCGGCCTCAAGGCGACTGTCCCCCGCCTGAAGATTCTTGAAATCTTCCAGACCAGCGAGCAGCGCCATTTGAGCGCGGAAGACGTTTACCGGATCCTGCTCAACGAGCACATGGATATCGGCCTCGCCACGGTCTATCGCGTCCTGACGCAGTTCGAACAGGCGGGCCTGCTGTCCCGCAACAACTTCGAATCGGGCAAGGCAATTTTCGAACTCAACGAAGGCAAGCACCACGATCACCTGGTGTGCCTGGACTGCGGTCGCGTCGAGGAGTTCTTCGACGGCGATATCGAGCAGCGCCAGCAGAGTATTGCGCGCGAGCGCGGTTTTGCCTTGCAGGAACATGCGTTGTCGCTGTACGGCAACTGCACCAAGAACGACTGTCCCCACAGACCCAAACGATAAGCCACGGGGGGCTCGATCCAGTCCCCACCATGCAGGCAATAAAAAACCGGCACGAGAGCGCCGGTTTTTTATTGGGCTTGCCGAATCGGCCGGCCGCTTATTCCTGCGGCAGGTTGTCCTGTTCGGCCTCGGTCACCACGCGCAGGGTGCGTGCCGCGGCGACTTGAGGCAGGCCCACGAATTCTCCAACGACCTGACGAAACAAGTGTCGGGCCCAGACCAGCATCGGATGCGTATTCCGGCTGCGGTGCCAGAACATGTTCAGGCCCAGCGTCGTGTTCAATTCCGCCGGCAGCGGGAACGCCTTGAGGCCATAGGTCTCGCAGGCCATGTCCTTGGTCAGCGCGTTGACCGTGAAGATCATGTCGGTCTGCGCCGCCAGTTCGGCCTGGGCACGCCACGAATGCACTGTCAGCGTGGCATTGCGCTTCAGACCGCGCTGCTGCAGCGCGTAGTCCAGCGGAATCAGCGCCGGCGCCGGCCGGCCTGTGCCGCCCGAATGCGCCATGAAGATATGGCTGCATTCCAGGTATTGCTCCAGCGTGCAATCGGTCTTGAGCAGTGGATGATTCTTGCGCGCGCACACCCACAGGTTCAGCGACGTCACCATTTCCTCGACGATTTCCGGATGGCGCGTGGGGAATGGAGAAAATGCGAGGTCCAGCTCATTGGCGCGCATGGACGCCACGTCACTTTCCCATGAGTGCGATTCCACCAGCCGGATATGCAGGTCCGGCGCCAGCTGCTTGATCCGCAGCACGAATCGATTGAAGACGGTATCGCCCAACTCGGCCGCAAAGCCGATGCTCAGCGTGCCGGTGGCCACCGCGGGATCGAAATTGTCTGCATCGCCCTCGTTGATGGACGACCACAGGTCGAGCATGTCCCGGATTTTCGGACCCAGCTCCAGCGCACGGGGCGTTGGCGTCAGCCCATGCGGCACGCGGATAAAGAGAGGGTCGTCGAAGATTTCGCGCAAGCGCCCAAGCGAATGCGATACGGCAGGCGCCGTCATATGCATTTTCTCCGCCACATAAGTGGCGTTCCGCTTGCTCAGCAGCTCGGTAAAAATCACCAGCAGCTTGGTATCCACGTTCACCATGATCAGGCCCGGTTGTTATGTCTCGCGCTTCTGGATGGCCCCACCACTTTCACTGGCTGCACATCAGATTTCAACAGATTCTTCCGAGTGTAAGAGAAAAAAACGGCAGGGAAAAGCAAATTCGGCATTTCTCGCACTACGCGATTCGGTAATCGGGGGATTTTTGACAACATTGGGACAGATAATGTCAAAAACCATGATCCCGGCGCGCGCGAGGCCCGCTATATTGACCTGAATGGGCTCGATCCTGCCTTGCGCCCGCTCACATTACCTCGGAAATTTCGGACGCGCATCATGATTTCTCCTCGTCTCGGCGTTGATCTTGCCAAAGCCTATCGGCTGCTCAATCACGGTCCCACGGTACTGGTCAGCGCGGCCCACCGCGGCCAGCGCAACATCATGGCCGCCGCCTGGGCGATGCCGCTCGATTTTGCGCCGCCCAAGGTGGCCGTCGTGCTGGACAAGGCCACCTGGACGCGCCGCCTGCTGGAAGCCAGCGGCGAGTTTGCGTTGCAGGTGCCCACGGTCAGCCAGGTCGATATTACCCAGGCGCTGGGCTCCAGCTCCGGACTGACCATGCTGGAACAGCAAGGCATCGATAAGTTCGCCGCCTACGGGCTGCAGACGTTTGCCGGCAGCGTGATCGGTGCGCCCTTGCTGGAAGGCTGCGCGGCCTGGCTCGAATGTCGGCTGCTGCCAGAGCCCGCCATCCAGGCCGGCTACGACCTGTTCCTGGGCGAGGTGGTGGCCGCCCACGCCGACAGCCGCGTCTTCAGCGAAGGCCGCTGGCACTTTACCGGCCATGACGGCCTGCGCACCCTCCACCATGTGGCGGGCGGCCATTTCCTGGTGGACGGCGACGCCGTGGATGCAAAACCGCTGACACCCTGATCCCGCTGCGGCCGAGAATAAAAAAACGCGCCCGAAGGCGCGTTCTTCATGAGGCGAGCACCAATTACTTGGCGACGACGCGTGCCATTTCCAGGCACTTGTTCGAATAACCCCATTCGTTGTCGTACCAGCTCACGACCTTGATGAACGTGCCGTCCAGCGCGATGCCGGCTTCGGCGTCGAAAATCGAGGTACGGGCGTCGCCGCGGAAGTCCGTGGCCACAACCTTGTCTTCCGTGTAACCCAGCACGCCCTTCAGCGCGCCCTGGCTCTGGGCCTTCATCTCGGCGCAGATTTCTTCGTACTTGGCCGGATTTTCCAGTTCGACGGTCAGATCGACCACCGACACGTCCGACGTCGGCACGCGGAACGACATGCCCGTCAGCTTCTTGTTCAGCTGCGGAATCACCACGCCCACGGCCTTGGCGGCGCCGGTCGACGACGGGATGATGTTTTCCAGGATGCCGCGGCCACCGCGCCAGTCCTTGTTCGACGGGCCGTCAACGGTCTTCTGCGTCGCCGTGGCAGCGTGCACGGTCGTCATCAGGCCGCGCTTGATGCCCCACTTGTCGTTCAGCACCTTGGCCACCGGGGCCAGGCAGTTCGTGGTGCAGCTGGCGTTCGAGATGATCGCTTCGCCCTTGTACGTTTCGTGGTTCACGCCGTACACGAACATCGGGGTGTCGTCCTTCGACGGGGCCGACATGATCACCTTCTTGGCGCCGGCGTCGATGTGCTTCTGCGCGCCTTCCTTGGTCAGGAAGATGCCGGTCGACTCGATGACCACGTCCGCGCCAACCTCGCCCCACTTCAGTTCCGACGGGTCCTTGACGGCGGTCAGGCGGATCTTCTTGCCGTTGACGACCAGCGTGTTGCCTTCCACCGACACTTCGCCGTCGAAGCGGCCATGGACCGAATCGTACTTCAGCATGTAGGCCAGGTAGTCCGGCTCCAGCAGGTCGTTGATGGCAACGACTTCAATGTCCTTGAAGTTCGCGGCGGCGGCGCGGAATACCATGCGTCCGATACGGCCAAAGCCGTTGATGCCGATCTTGATGGTCATGTCTATCTCCTAGAGTGCAATCGATAAAGCCGGTGGCCGGCGCCGGTCGCCGGCGCATCGCACCGGCTGACCGCGCGGGCGGAAATTACTGGGCGAGCGTGGCGCGAACGGTGTCGGCCACATTGTCCACCGTAAAGCCGAAGTGCTTGAACAGCACGCCAGCCGGAGCCGATTCGCCGAACGTGTCGATGCCGACGACCGCCTGGACCTGGTATTTCCACCAGAAATCGGTCACGCCGGCTTCCACGGCGACGCGCGGCACGCCGGCTGGCAGCACGCTGGCCTTGTAGGCGGCGTCCTGCTTGTCGAACACCGTCGTGGCGGGTACCGACACCACGCGCACATGCACGCCCTCGGCGGCCAGCGCATCGGCGGCGCCCACGGCCAGGCCCACTTCCGAGCCCGTGGCCAGGATCACGGCGTCCGGACGCCCGGTGCGCGGGTTCTTCGCATCGCGCAGCACGTAGCCGCCGCGCGCGATATTGGCACGCGTGACATCGTCGCGCTTCTGGAACGGCAGGTTCTGGCGGCTGAAGATCAGGCAGCTCGGGCCGTTCGTGCGGCGGATCGACTCGGCCCAGGCCACGGCCGTTTCGGTCGTGTCGGCGGTACGCCAGACGTCCATGTTCGGGATCAGGCGCAGGCTGGCCACATGCTCGATCGACTGGTGCGTCGGGCCGTCTTCGCCCAGGCCGATCGAATCGTGCGTGAACACGAACAGCGTGCGGATCTTCATCAGCGCGGCCATGCGCAGCGCATTGCGGCTGTAGTCCGAGAACGTCAGGAACGTGGCGCCGTAGGGCACGTAGCCGCCATGCAGCGTGATGCCGTTCATGATGGCGCTCATGCCGAATTCGCGCACACCGTAGTTGATGTGGTTGCCCCATGCATCCACGCGCACCGCCTGGGTGCCCGACCAGTTGGTCAGGTTCGAGCCGGTCAGGTCGGCCGAGCCGCCCAGGAATTCCGGCAGCACGGGTGCGAACGCCTCGATGGTGTTCTGGCTGGCCTTGCGCGTGGCGATCGTCTCGGCCTTTTCCTCGCACTTGGCGATGAAGGCATCGACCGCGGCATCGAACGCGCCCGGCAGTTCGCCGCGCATGCGGCGCTTGAATTCGCCGGCTTCATACGGATGCACTTCGGCGTAGGCGTCGAACAGCGCGTCCCAGGCCTTTTCCAGCGCGCTGCCGGTGGCCTTGGCGTTCCAGGCGTTGTACACGTCTTCCGGCAGTTCGAACGGGGCGTGGGCCCAGCCCAGCGCCTCGCGCGTGGCCAGCACTTCGGCGCCGCCCAGCGGGGCGCCGTGCACGTCGTGGCCGCCTTCCTTGTTCGGCGCGCCCTTGCCGATGATCGTGCGGCAGCAGATCAGCGTCGGCTTGTCGCTGGCCTTGGCCTGGGCGATGGCGTTGTCCACCGCCACCACGTCGTGGCCGTCCACGCCGCGGATCACGTTCCAGCCGTAGGCCTCGAAACGCTTCGGCGTGTCGTCGGCAAACCAGTGCACCACGTCGCCGTCGATCGAGATGCCGTTGTCATCCCACAGCGCGATCAGCTTGTTCAGCCTCAGCGTGCCGGCCAGCGAGCAGGCTTCGTGGCTGATGCCTTCCATCAGGCAGCCGTCGCCCATGAACACGTAGGTGTGATGGTTGACGATGTCGAAGCCCGGGCGGTTGAATTCCTCGGCCAGCAGGCGCTCGGCCAGTGCCATGCCCACCGCGTTGGTGATGCCCTGGCCCAGCGGGCCGGTGGTCGTTTCCACGCCCGGGGTGATGCCGTATTCCGGGTGGCCGGCGGTCTTGCTGTGCAGCTGGCGGAAGTTGCGCAGCTCTTCCACCGGCAGGTCGTAGCCGGTCAGATGCAGCAAGGCATAAATCAGCATCGATCCGTGGCCGTTAGAGAGCACGAAGCGGTCGCGGTCGGCCCAGTGCGGATTGACCGGGTTATGCTTCAGGTGCCGCCCCCACAGCGCCACGGCGATGTCCGCCATACCCATCGGCGCGCCGGGGTGACCGGAGTTGGCCTGCTGGACGGCATCCATGGCAAGCACGCGGATGGCATCGGCCATCAGCTTGACGGGTTGATTGGCAAAAGGACTGGTTGCGGGATGGGCGAGGGCAGACATGCGAGAACCTGACGGCGGGAAAACCGCAATTTTAGCAGAAGCAGGCGGCATTTCCGGACGCATGGACGCACCGCGACGGGGGTCTCAGACGTGGACCGAATGGCTGGCGCCGGGTGTCGGCACCACGCTGTGCGATATCGCCGTGCTGGCCGCGGCGCGCACGCCCCACCAGCAGGTTGAAATCGGCGAGAACGCGATATTTGGCCGTATTTTCCGGCTCGATGGACGCGTAATGAGCACCGAAGCCGACGCCCATATCCAGCATGAGCTGATGACCGTGCCGATGGCGGCAGTGCATGGTTCGCCACGTAGCGCCCTGGTCGTGGGCGGCGGCGACGGCGGATCGGCCTTCGAACTGCTGCGAATTCCCACCATGCGGGAAGTGGTAGTGGCCGAACTCGATGCCGAAGTCGTCCGCCTGGCGCGCGAATGGCTGCCCGGGATACACCGTGGCGCCCTGGACGAGCCGGGCGATCCGCGCCTGCACCTGGCCATTGGCGACGGGCTGGGCCTGATGGAAGCGTTTGCGCGGGCCGGCCGCCAGTTCGACCTGATCGTCTACGACCTGACCGAAGCCGACGACGGCAGCCCGGCAGCCGCCCTGTTCGCGCCGCACGGCCTGCAGACGGCACGGCGCTGCCTGACCGCCGGCGGCGCGATGTCGCTGCATCTGGGTCCGCCGTGGCACCGGCCGGAGGCCACGCAGCTGCTGCTGGCGCGCCTGCGCCAGGTATTCCGGAACGTGGCACCGCTGACCACGTTCGTGCCGGCGTACGGTGCGCTGTGGGGAATCGCGCTGGCCAGCGATACGCTGGACATCGCGGCCCACCCGCCCGAGCGCATTGCGGCGCGCCTGCAACAGTGGGGGCTCGATGGCGCGCTGCGCGCCTACCACGCCGGGCTGCACCCGGCGCTGTTCAACCATCCACGCCATTTGCAGGCGATCTTCGACAGCGCAGGCCGTCCCGCGTAACATGCACAAACGCCCCGCCGCTGCCTTGCGCGCGGAGCTTTCGTGCCATCCGGGAGACCCGCATGTCCAGACCGCCCAACACGCCCTGGCTGACGCCCTATCTCACGGTCGCCAGCGGACGCGCCGCCCTTGATTTCTACCAAAGGGCATTCGGCTTCAAAGCCGGGCATGTCGTCGATGAGAACGGCGTGCCGACCCACGCCGAAATGCACTACCAGGGCCAGATCGTCATCATGTTCGCGCCCGAGGGCGCCTGGGGCAGCACGGCCCGTACGCCGCGCTCCATGGGCGTGGAAGCGCCGCAGACGTTCTACCTGTATTGCGAGGATGTCGACGCGCTGTACGCACAGGCCACGGGCGCCGGCGCAACCAGCGTCATGCCGCCCGCCGACCAGTTCTGGGGCGACAGATACTGCATGGTCGAAGATCCCGATGGATACCGATGGGGCTTTGCCACGCCGCTGGCCAAGGCTCCGGACGCCAAACCCATCCCTTGATGCCTCCCAGATTCTTTGTCGATGCGGCGCTGGCCGCCGATGCCGTATTGGATTTGCCCGAAGCCGTAGTGCGCCATGTGCAGGTGCTGCGCCTGGCCCCGGGCGACGCCGTCACGCTGTTCAACGGCCAGGGCGGCAGCCATGCCGCCACCCTCGCCGAGATCGGCAAGCGTCACGCCACCGCGCAGATTGGCGCGCATGACGCCTCCGATGCCGAAGCGCCGTTTGCGGTCACGCTGGCGCAAGGCCTGGCCGGCGGCGACAAGATGGACTGGCTGATCGAAAAGGCCGTGGAGCTGGGCGTGGCCGCCATCCAGCCGCTGCAGGCCGCCCGCTCGGTCGTGCGCCTGTCCGGCGACCGCGCGCTCAAGCGCCAGGCACACTGGCAGGCGCTGGTGCAGGCCGCATGCGAACAATGTGGCCGCAATCGCTTGCCGCATCTGGCGCCGGTCGCTACTTTTGAAGCGTGGCTGGCGGCAGCGCCCGCCACCGGCGCCCGGCTGCTGCTGTCGCCGCGTGCCACGGGGTCGCTGCCCGAGCTTGCCCAGGCGCATCGCGACGCCTGGCGTACCGAAGGGGTGACACTGCTGATCGGCCCCGAGGGGGGCCTTTCCCCGGACGAAGAAGACGCCGCGCGGCGTGCCGGTTTTATCGGCGTGTCACTCGGGCCGCGCATCCTGCGCACGGAAACCGCCGGGCTGGCTTGCCTGGCAACGCTGAACGCCATCCTTGGCGGATTTTGAGATAAGGAGTCTGAGATGGGACTACTCGATAGCGTACTCGGGGGCGTGCTCGGCCAGCTTGGCGGCCAGCATCAGGAAGGCCAGTCCGGCGGCATGAATCCGAAGCTGATGATGGCCCTGGGCCTGCTGGCGATGCTGGCCATGCGGCACAAGAGCCAGGGGGCCGACGGCAGCGTGGCGCCGGCCGATGCCGGCGACAATCCGCTGGGTGGCCTCGGCGGGCTGGGCGGCATGCTCGGTGGCATGCTGGGCGGCGGCAGCGCACGGGCCCCGGGCGGGCTCGACCTGGGTTCGCTGCTCGGTGGGCTGCTCGGCGGACAGGGCGAAGCCGGCGCATCGGCCCAGGCGATCGGCGCGGCCAGCGGCGGCATCGGCGCGTTGCGCGACATCCTGGCGCAGGCGGGACTGGGCCAGCAGGTGGACTCCTGGATCGGCACCGGCGCCAATCAGGCCGTCAGCGCCAATGACCTGTCGGCGGCGCTGGGCCACACCGGCGCGCTGCAGTCGCTGGCTGAAACCACCGGCATGTCGTCGGACGATGTGGCCGCCAGTCTCAGCGAAGGCCTGCCCGAACTGATCGACCGCCTGACACCGACCGGCCAGGTGCCTCCCGCGGCCTGATGCGTCGGCCGGCCGGGGACGCTTTCCGAAGCACAAACAAAAAGCCCGCTGACACCAGCGGGCTTTTTCGTGGGCGATTCGCTCGGACCGTCAGGCGAACGAGTAGAACACCCGGAACTGCACCTTGCGCTCGCCCCAGAACTCGGCGGCGTCGCGGAACACGTCCAGCAGCACTTCGCGGGCTTCCTTGTCGAACTTCTGCGCGATCGGCAGGCCTTCGAGGACGATCACGAAACCCGGCTGCGGCCCCGCCTTGTGGATCATGTCGGTCAGGCAGTCGGACAAGGCATCGAAATTCTTGCCGAAATGCTTCGGAAACGTGAACTCGGTAGCGATACGCTCAAGAATCTCGGCCTTGCTCGCGCAGTCGGCACAGTTCGCGTACAGGAAATGCTGATTCAGCGCGGCGGCTGCCTGGGCCAGCTCGGGCACGCGGAACGCGCGGATCGACTGGACGATATTAGGGCGCACCGTCTTGAACAGATTCATGGCTCCCTCGTTGGTGCCGTCGTCAGCCCATGTGGCCATGACGGGGGCACAGGCGGGCGGAAGTCGGGGCGTCAGATCCTGGCGCGGCATCATCAGCACGTTGTCGTAAAGGTTCTGGGCCTGATGGTGAGCCCGTTGCCAGCCATCTCCGGCGCCGCGCTCCTCGCGGGCGGCAAGGGCGTCGCCCAATCCGAAAATGTCAGTCATCATTTGGTTATCCGTTTGAAACTGTTGTAGTGGTCTTCCGTGTAGTAGCAGTCGTTGGCGGCGCGTTGATCACCACCGCAAACTATCCGCTTGGCTCCCCGATTCCGGCTTTTGCTGTTCTTGACGGTGTATTCGCGGTAATACCCGCGAGGCTGCTGCGGCAGGATGCGTTCGTAGTTGCCGAACCGCGAACCATCCTTGTCATACGGAAACGGGCCGCCGGCCTCTATCAGGTCCAGCGTTTGCCGCGCCTCGTTGGGCAACTGCTGTGCCGGGATGGTTCCCACCCCGGACACGTCGGGCGACTGCCTTGCCATCGCGCCTTGCGGCGACAGGACCAGCGCCATCGATAGCGCCGCGCCAGCCAACACGTGGCCCAGGCTTCGCGCCAGACTCAGGGACTGCCAATGTGACTGCCGCTGCGACTGGCTTTGAGAAATCCGGGAACCCACGATAGTGAATGAATCGTTGGCGAAAGTTGATGGCGGGTCATTCCGGCATCGCCTCGGTCTCTTTTCGGACCCAAAGCCGCTACCGGCACGCCCAGGCGAGCGTCCGCATTCAAAGGCGTAAGGTTACGCGCAAGTCCATCATTAATCAATCCCTGCGCCCGGACGCCGCGAATTTCCTCAATTGTTTCAACATGTTATTGATATGTGTGCGCATACTAACCGCGCAGGCGGCGATTTGACGCGGGCATGAAAAAGCCGGGCGAACCCGGCTCTTGCACCACATGGCTCCGGCGGCCGGACCTGGCCGCCGGTAAAACCGCCGATCAGACCTTGGCGGCGGCGTCCACCACCACCAGCGCCGTCATGTTGACGATACGGCGCACGGTGGCCGACGGCGTCAGGATGTGAACCGGCGCCTTCACGCCCAGCAGGATCGGACCGATGGCCACGTTGTTGCCGGCCGCCACCTTGAGCAGGTTGTACGAAATGTTGGCCGCGTCGATGTTCGGGCACACCAGCAGGTTGGCTTCGCCCTTGAGCGAGCCGTCCGGCACCAGCGAATCGCGCAGCTTTTGATCCAGCGCGCTGTCGCCGTGCATTTCGCCGTCGACTTCCAGTTCCGGCGCGCGCTCGCGCAGGATGGCCAGCGTTTCGCGCATCTTGCGGGCCGACGGGGCTTCCGACGTACCGAAGTTCGAGTGCGACAGCAGGCCAACCTTGGGCTCGATGCCGAAGCGTTTCAGTTCCTCGGCGGCCATCAGCGTGATTTCGGCCAGCTCGGCGGCGGTCGGATCGATGTTGACGTGCGTGTCCACCAGGAAGATCTGGCGGCCCGGCAGCACCAGGCCGTTCATCGCGGCGTAGACGCAGTTGGTACCGCCCAGCACCTGGTCGATGTAGCGCAGGTGGGCCGCAGTCGTACTGACCGTGCCGCAGATCATGCCGTCGGCCTCGCCCCGCTTGACCAGCATCGCGCCGATCAGCGTGGTGCGGCGGCGCATTTCCAGCTTGGCGTACTGCTGCGTGATGCCTTCGCGGGCCATCATGCGGTAGTAGGCGTCCGAATAGTCGCGGAAGCGGTCGTCGTGCTCGGGGTTGACCACGGTGAAGTCCACACCCATGCGCAGGCGCAGGCCGAAGCGTTCGATACGGTGCGACAGCACGGCCGGACGGCCGATCAGGATCGGGTTGGCCAGCTTTTCGTCGACGATCACCTGCACGGCACGCAGCACGCGCTCTTCTTCACCCTCGGCAAAGACGATGCGCTTCTTTTCCATCTCCACCTTGCGCGCGGCCGCGTAGATCGGCTTCATCAGCGTGCCCGAGTGGTAGACGAACTGCTGCAGCTGCAGGCGGTAGGCGTCCATGTCCTCGATCGGACGCGCGGCCACGCCCGACTTGGCGGCGGCTTCCGCCACGGCCGGTGCGATCTTGACGATCAGGCGCGGATCGAACGGCTTCGGGATCAGGTATTCGGGGCCGAACGACAGGTCCTGGATACCGTAGGCCGAGGCCACGATATCGCTCTGTTCCTGGCGCGCCAGTTCCGCCACGGCATTGGCGGCGGCGATTTCCATTTCACGCGTGATCGTGGTGGCGCCGCAATCGAGCGCGCCACGGAAGATGAACGGGAAGCAGAGAACGTTGTTGACCTGGTTGGGGTAGTCGGTGCGGCCCGTGGCCATCACGGCGTCCGGACGGATTTCCTTGACCAGTTCCGGCATGATTTCCGGATTCGGGTTGGCCAGCGCCAGCACCAGCGGCTTGTCGGCCATCTTCTGCACCATCTCGGGCTTCAGCACGCCGGCGGCGGACAGGCCCAGGAAGATGTCTGCGTCGTCGATGACTTCACCCAGGCGGCGCTTGTCGGTCTTCTGCGCGAAGCGTGCCTTTTCCGGGTCCATCAGCTCGGTACGGCCTTCGTACACCACACCGGCCAGGTCCGTCACCCAGATGTTCTCGATGGGCAGGCCCAGGTCCACGAGCAGGTCCAGGCAGGCCAGCGCGGCGGCGCCAGCGCCCGAGGCCACCAGCTTGACCTTCGAGATGTCCTTGCCCACCACCTTCAGGCCGTTGATCACGGCGGCGCCCACCACGATGGCGGTACCGTGCTGGTCGTCGTGGAAGACGGGAATCTTCATCCGTTCGCGCAGCTTGCGCTCCACGTAGAAGCACTCCGGCGCCTTGATGTCTTCGAGGTTGATCCCACCGAACGTCGGCTCCAGCGACGCGATGATGTCAACCAGCTTTTCGGGGTCCGTCTCGTCGATTTCGATGTCGAAGACGTCGATACCGGCGAACTTCTTGAACAGGCCGGCCTTGCCTTCCATCACCGGCTTGGACGCCGCGGCGCCGATATTGCCCAGGCCCAGCACGGCGGTGCCGTTGGTGATCACGGCCACGAGGTTGCCCCGGGCGGTGTAACGGAACGAATCGGCCGGGTTGGCGACGATCTCCTCGCACGCGGCGGCCACACCCGGCGAATAGGCCAGGGCCAGGTCGCGCTGGTTCGACAGCGGCTTGGTCGGGGTGACGGAAATCTTGCCGGGGGTCGGAAACTCGTGATATTCGAGTGCGGCCTTGCGCAGCGCCTCACGCTGCTGCTGTTTCAGATCGTCTTGGGACGGGGACTGCTGAGGGCTTGTCATCTGCGCATCTTCCGATCGGTGGAGCCGCACTGAATAACGCTGGGAGATCAAGGGCCGGCTCCACGAACCCGTCGTCTCCGCTTGTACGCGCTTAAGATTTGCACGCTTAAGGATGGCGCATTTTATATTGTGAAAAACTATTTCACAATGGGCGTTTTGCGCGGGGCACCTTTGCGTTTCGGTACAATATGCCGCATGCCGATGGGCTTGACCAGCCGGTATGCTCCCCACCTGATGCCAGATCCCACGCCTGCTTCCCTGTCCGAATTCGACCTGATTCGCCGATTCTTCACGCGCCCCGTCCGCAAGGCTGCGCTGGGGGTGGGCGATGACTGCGCGCTGATCGACGCCCGGCCGGGCCATCAGCTTGCCGTCAGCACCGACATGCTGGTCAGCGGCCGCCACTTCTTTCCGGACGTGCCGCCGCGCTCGCTGGGGCACAAGGCGCTGGCCGTGAACCTGTCCGACCTGGCCGCGATGGGCGCCGAACCGCGCGCGTTCACGCTAGCGCTGGCCTTGCCGGAGGCCGATCCCGCCTGGCTCGAAGCGTTTGCGGGCGGCATGCTCGCCTTGGCCGATGACCACGGTTGCGAGCTGATCGGCGGCGATACCACCAAGGGGCCGCTGACGCTGTCGATCACCGTATTTGGCGACGTGCCGCCGCGCCAGGCCCTGCGCCGCGACGCAGCGCGCCCCGGCGACGACATCTGGATCTCCGGCACGCTGGGCGATGCCCGGCTGGCCCTGGGCGACTGCCGCGGCGAATGGCTGCTGCCCGAACCCGATTTCACGGTGATCCGCCCGCGCATGGATACGCCCACCCCGCGCGTGGCGCTGGGCATGGCCCTACGCGGCGTGGCGCATGCTGCACTGGATATATCCGACGGCCTGATCGGCGATCTGGGCCATATCCTGACGCGCTCTTCGGTCGGCGCCATTCTGGACGTCGATGCGCTGCCCCGCTCCGAGATTCTCGGGGCGCAGCCGCTGGCGCTGCAGCGCGAATGCGTGCTGGCCGGCGGCGACGACTACGAGCTCTGCTTCACCGCCCCGGCGGGCCATCGCGAGGCCATCGCCGCCATCGGCCGGCAACTCGGCCTGCCCCTCACCCGTGCCGGTTCGATCACATCGGAAGCCGGCCTGCGCATCGTCGATGGCCAGGGCGACCCGTTCGCCTTTACGGGTGCGTCATTCGATCATTTCAGCGCCCCGTGACACTTCGCACGCAAGCCGTGTCATGATGCCAGGCATGCGCGCAACAGGGAGAACTGCACGCTTGCGCGCCATATATCACTAGAAAAGTCGAGCCAGGTTCTTGATGTCCGCCTATCCCCCCGGGGCCGCGCCGCGCGATCCCGCCAATCCTGCCGAGCCCGTCACGCTGGACGCCGGCCAGACCGCCAAGGTCATGCGCCCGACCGCCCGCTTCATGCTCGGCCATCCCGCCCGCCTGATTGCGCTGGGCTTTGGCTCCGGCCTGTCGCCGGTGAGTCCGGGCACGGTCGGCACGCTGTATGGCTGGCTGTCGTACGTCGTGATCTCGATGTGGATCGAGCCGAACACGTGGCTGTGGATCATTGCCGGCGGATTCCTGGTCGGCATCTGGGCCTGCCTGCGTACCGCGCGCGACATGGGCGTGTACGACCACGGCAGCATGGTCTGGGACGAGATCGTCGCCTTCTGGCTGGTGCTGGTGTTTGTCATGCCCACCGGCTTCTGGGGCCAGTTCGCGGCCTTCCTGTGGTTCCGCTTCTTCGATATCGTCAAGCCGGCACCGATCCGGTACTACGACCGCACGCTCAAGGGGCCCGGTTTCACCGGCGCGTTCGGCGTGATGTTCGACGATATGTTCGCGGCGTTCTATACGCTGCTCGTCTTCGCCCTGTGGCGCTCGTTCTGAGCGCCCGCGCCATTTCATCGCTTCTTCATCACTGCATCAGGATCTCGGGGAACCGTCCATGTCCGTCAGCCGCCTGCTCGACCAGCTTGCCATCCAGGCCGGAGCCGTCCTTGCGGAACGTTCGCTCATGCTGGCCACCGCCGAATCCTGCACGGGCGGGCTGGTGGCGGCGGCCATCACCGATGTGTCAGGGTCGTCGGGCTGGTTCGAGCGGGGCTTCGTGACCTACTCGAACGAAGCCAAGACCACCATGATCGGCGTGCCCGCCAAACTGATCCGCGACCACGGCGCGGTCAGCGAGGAGGTGGCCCATGCCATGGCCGAGGGTGCGCTGCTGAACAGCCGCGCACAGGTGTCGCTGTCGATCACCGGCGTGGCTGGGCCGAACGGCGGCTCGCCTGAAAAGCCGGTGGGCATGGTCTGCTTCGGCTGGAGCAACCGCATCACCACTCGCACAGAGACCCAGCGATTCAAGGGCGACCGCGCCCAGATCCGCCGCCAGGCGGCCGAGCACGCGATGCGCGGGCTGATCGAACTGATCCGGAACGAGGAATAGGTAAAGCGAAGGCGTGATTTTCTCCCCTCTCCCGCCATGCGGGAGAGGGGAGCAACCGCCGACCTCATCCATCATGCGTCAACGCGTCAGCCGTGGCGATACCGGTTGATTGTCTCGCGCGTCTGCAGCGCCACGTTGCGGGCGGCGGCGGCAAAATCCTTCTCGCGGCTGGCGTACAGGATGGCGCGTGACGAATTGATCATCATGCCGGTGCCATCGGCCGTGCGGCCCGCCTTCACGGTGGCCTCGATGTCGCCGCCCTGGGCGCCGATGCCCGGAATCAGCAGCGGCATGTCGCCCACGATCTGGCGCACCTTGGCGATTTCGTTCGGGAACGTCGCGCCCACCACCAGGCCCATCTGGCCGTTGGTGTTCCAGCGTTCGCGGGCGGCTTCGGCCACCACCTGGTACAGCGGCTTGCCGTCGACCTGCAGGAACTGCACGTCCGAACCGCCCGGATTCGACGTGCGGCACAGCACGATCACGCCACGGCCGGGGTGCGCCAGGTACGGCGACATCGAATCGAAGCCCATGTACGGGCTGACGGTTACCGCGTCGGCCTTGTAGCGATCAAACGCCTCGATGGCGTAATGCTCGGCCGTCGAGCCGATGTCGCCGCGCTTGGCGTCGAGAATCACCGGAATCCCGGGATGGGCGTCGTGGATGTACTCGATCAGCTGCTCGAGCTGGTCTTCGGCGCGCTGCGAATGGAAATAGGCAATCTGCGGCTTGAAGGCGCAGACCAGGTCGGCCGTGGCGTCAACGATTTCGCGACAGAACGAAAAGATCGCCCCGCCAGTGCCGGTCATCGACAGCGGCAGCTTGGCCGGGTCCGGATCGAGCCCGACGCACAGCAGGGAATCGTTTCGCTGCCAGGCATTGGACAGCAACTCGGTAAAGGTCATGGGATGCTCGGTATTCGGGTGAAGCCGGCGGCCCGGCTGCGTTCGACAGTCTTCACAGCATAACGCGGGTGGGCGCCGGCCGGTTGGCGCGGCGGGGCGAACAAGGCATCCCGCGGCCCAACATATGGCGTGGGCGGCATTCTACCTGCTGGCGTGATATTGTCTGGAGCTTCCGCTTAAAAAGAGCGACCCCGTCACATCAGGTCGCCGCCCCCTCCTGCGCCATGCACCTCGACCGCCGCGGTCTCGTCCTGCTCGTCATCCTGACCATCGCCTGGGGCCTGAACTGGCCGATCATGAAGGTCGGCGTCGCCCACTTCCCGGCCATGGGATTCCGGCTGCTGTGCATGGCCGGCGGGCTGGTGGCGCTGGGCTTGGCCCTGAAGCTGCGCGGCGATTCGCTGCAGGTGCCGCGCCAGGCCTGGGCCACGGTGGTCAGGCTGGCCATCCCGAACATGGTGATCTGGCATTTGTTCGCCATCTGCGCGGTGAAGATGCGGTCGTCGGGCCGGGCGGCCATCCTGGGCTACACCATGCCGATCTGGGCCGTGGTCTGGGGCCTGCTGGTCTTCCGCGAGCGGATTGCGCTATCGGCCTGGATCGGCATCGCCTGCGCGCTGACCGGCACCGTGCTGCTGCTGTCGGGCGAGATCGCCGCGCTGACCGGCAGCCCGGCCGGCACGCTGCTGATGCTGGTGGCGGCCGCCGGCTGGGGCTTCGGCACCCAGCTGATGAAGCGCACCCCGACCGATGTGCCGATCGGCGCGCTGACCTTCTGGATGCTGGCCGTCACGCTGCCGTTCCTGGCCGTCGGATCGCTGCTGTTCGAGACCGGCTGGCGCATGCCGACCGGCATCGAATGGGCCGCCATCGCCTACAACGCCGTGGTGGTCTTCGCGTACTGCCACCTGGTCTGGTTCGCGCTGGCGCGCAGCCTGCCGCCCGTGGTGTCCAGCCTGTCGATCATGTTCATCCCCGTGGTGGGCGTGTTCTCGGGCATGTGGCTGCTGGGCGAGACGCCGCACTGGCAGGACTACGCGGCCATCGTGCTGATGTTCGCGGCGCTGTCGTCCGTGATGCTGGCCCCGCTGCTGCGGCGGCGCCTGTGAGCAACACCGGCGCAGAGATTTCGCTTAACAAGCCCCCCCGCGTTGGATTACACTCGCGGCCATCAGAATCCCGGAGAACCTACGTGGGCAGTAGCATCGGGTGTTCGGGTTGTAGCGGCCAGGCCGCGTCATCGCCGGATGCCATGTCACTGCGGGCTGCGTAACGCCGATCCGCGCGGGGCCATTGCCCTGCTCGTCGCCGTACTTGCCCGCAGACACCTGCGGGTGAGTGTGTCTTTCCGTTTCTCCTGCGGCCGCCTGCCGGCCGCCGCGCGCTGCGGATCTTCCCCCTCCCCCCGGCTTGCCAGCCAGATACAGGCAACAGGCAAACGTCATCGCCTTGCAACGGACCGGCATCCGCCGTCCGCAAGCAGCGCGATCACGCTTGCCGGCCGCCCCATGGTCGCTTTGCTGGCGATGCCTTGCCTGCGCCTGTTTCCGGACAAACGCGCAATCAGTAACAAGGAATCCAAGGGATGATCAATCTGTTCGTCCTGCAGAAAGGTCGGCTCGCCCAGGAGCAGGTCGACGAGCGCAATGAGCTGCTGCAGCACAAGCCCATCTGGATCGACGTGGTCAGCCCCGACGACGAGGAGCTGGCGTGGATCAAGGAAGCCTACGGCGTAGTCCTGCCGGAACTCGAAGACCTCGGTGACCTTGAGGCATCGGCGCGTTATTTCGAGGGCGAGGACGAGAACATCCATATCCGCACCGACTTCCTGCTGGCGGAAGACGAGGCGTCGCGCAACGTGCGCGTGGCGTTCGTGCTCACGCGCGACGTCCTGTTCTCGATCCACGACGAAGACCTGCCCGTGTTCCGCCTGGTACGGCTGCGCGCCCGGATGCGGCCCGGATCGGTGCGCAACGCCAAGGACGTGCTGATGGACCTCTACGCGACCGACGCCGAGTATTCGGCCGATTCGATCGAGGAAATCTACGAGCGGCTCGAAGAAGCCAGCCGCCGCGTGCTGGCCGAGAACGTGACCGATGCCGCCGCCGCCGACGTGCTGGAGACCATCGCCCGCGAGGAAGACTTGAACGGCCGCATCCGCCGCAACGTCATGGACACGCGCCGGGCGGTGTCGTTCCTGATGCGCAGCCAGCTATTGTCGGCCGAGCAGCAGGACGAGGCGCGCCAGATCCTGCGCGACATCGATTCGATCGAGAACCACACCGCGTTCCTGTTCGACAAGATCAACTTCCTGATGGACGCCACGGTCGGTTTCATCAACATCAACCAGAACAAGATCATCAAGCTGTTCTCGGTGGTGTCGGTGGCGCTGATGCCGCCCACGCTGATCGCCAGCATCTACGGCATGAACTTCAAGCTGATGCCGGAACTGGACTGGGCCATCGGCTACCCGTGGGCCATCGCGCTGATGGCCGTGTCGGCGGCCATTCCGCTGGTGTATTTCAAGCGCAAGGGCTGGTTGAGCTGACGGCCGTGTTTGCTCCCCTCTCCCGCGTGCGGGATAGGGGTTGGGGGGAGAGGGCTGGGCGGTTCTGCTTGCCGACAAGTCGCAGTTCAACGGCAAGGCCCTCTCCCCCGCCCCTCTCCCATTCCATGGGAGAGGGGAGCAAAAGAGTTCAATCCGGCAGCGTCGCCGCGCCCATGCGGCGGGCGATGATCGATGCCTTGACGCGGAAGTTCACGCGCACGTTGGCGCAGTATTCCTTCTTGTCGAAGCACTTCGGCGCCGGCAGTGCCGCGGCCAGCCGTGCGGCCTGGCCCACGGTCAGCTTCGCGGCCGAGGTGTGGAAGTAGTGCTGCGCGGCCGCCTCGATGCCGAACACCCCCTCGCCCCACTCCACCGAGTTCAGGTAGATCTCGAAGATCCGCTGCTTGTCGAGCCAGAATTCGAGCATCCACGTGATGGCCAGCTCCTGGCCCTTGCGCACGTAGTATTGCTCCGAAGACAGGAACAGGTTCTTGGCCAGCTGCTGAGTAATCGTAGAACCGCCACGTTCGATATGGCCGCGCTTCTTGTTGCGCTCCCAGGCGTCCAGCATCGCGTCGAGTTCGTAGCCCGGATGGTTGACGAAGTCGGCATCCTCGCTGGCAATCACTGCCCGCTTGAGATTGCGCGACATCTGGTCATAGCCCACCCACTTGTGGTCGATCGAGCAGCTCCAGAAGTTGAAGCCGCACAGGCGCCAGCCTTCGGCGCGCATGAACGACGTGGATGACGGATTCAGGTATTGCCAGGCGGCAATCTGCAGGAAGAAGTACAACTGCAGCGCCAGCACGCCAAGGATCAGGCACTCGCCCAGATAGCCCACCCAGCGCAGCGGATTGGCCGCGCCCGATGCCCGGGACGGTGCGCGTGCGGCGCCGCTTCGCTGGCGTGCCAAGTCGGCTCCGCGCGTGGATCAGCGGGTCGCTTCGGCCTGCAGCGCGGCGCGCAGCTCGGCCAGGACCGGGGCGGTGTTCGGACGCACGCCGCGCCAGTTGTAGAACGCCTCGGCGGCCTGCTCCACCAGCATGCCCAGGCCGTCCGACGTGCGGGCGCCGCATTTGGCCGCATAGGCCAGGAACACGGTCGGCCTGGCGCCGTACATCATGTCGTAGGCCAGCACGCCTTCGCCCAGCAGGTATTCCGGCACCGGCGGCAGTTCGCCCTGCAGGCTGCTGGCCGATGCGTTGATGACCACGTCGCAGGCTTCGTCCTCGGACAGCGCGCTCAGCGCGTCCAGACCCCCAGCCCACAGTTCCACGCCGTACTGGTCGGCGGCTTCCACGAACTGCTCGACCACGTCGCTGGCCTTTTGCGCCGTGCGGTTGGCCACCACGATCCGCGCAGGGCGGCATTCGATCAGCGGCAGCAGCGCGCCCATGGCCGCGCCCCCGGCGCCCAGCACCAGGATGCGCTTGTCTTCCAGCAACACGTCGAGGTTGTCCTGGATGTCGCGCACCAGGCCCACGCCGTCGGTGTTGTCGCCGTGGATCAGCCCGTCCTCGATCCACATCGTGTTGACCGCGCCGGCGGCTTCCGCGCGGGGGGTCAGGCGATCCGCCAGGTCATAGGCCTCGAGCTTGAAAGGCGTGGTCACGTTCAAGCCATGGCCGCCGTCGGCCAGGAACTTGCGCACGGTGTCGGCAAATGCGTCGAGCGGCGCCTCCAGGCGATCGTACTGGACGGCTTCGCCGGTCTGGCGCGAAAACGCGGCATGGATGGCCGGCGAGCGGCTGTGCGATACGGGATTGCCCACCACGACATAGCGGTCGGCGGATTGCTGTTCTGCGGTCATCAGCGTCCTTGCAGGCGGACGTCGAGCCCGCTGCGCGTGAACTTGAAAGTGGAAATGACTTCGAGGATGTCCTGCTTCGCCTGCATCTCGGGCGTGAAGGCGCCGAACGGTGCAGCGGCACGGACAATGGCCACGGCCTGGCGGTCGAGCGCGGGGTCACCCGAGCTCTTGGCCACGTCGATCGCCTCGACGTTGTAGCCGTCGCGGTTGTAGCCCAGCTTGCCCTGGCGGTTCACGTTGAGCACCAGGATCAGCTGGCCATAGAGCGGCTTGCCGTTCTTCTGCGGGAAGTCGCTCGTGCCGCGCGCCTCGATCTTGCGGCGCAGGCGGTCGTAATACTGGGCATAGTCCACCCCCTGCGCACTGGTGGCCGTCAGCTGCATGCGCTTGGGCCGCTTGGCGTAGTGCTCCAGGTTGCGGCCGATCTCGGCTTCGAGCTTGGCCATCTCGTCGGTGGACGTGCGGTCGTCCTGCCCGCGCGTCGGGGTATCGGTGCGCTGCTCGCCCGGCTTCACCGGCTGGCTGCGCACGGACGGCGCGGCCACCCGGGCCTGCGTCATCAGGCGGCGCTGCTCTTCTTCAAGCTCCTGGAGCCGGCGCTGCGTGAGCCTGATGAGGTCGCCTTCCTTCGATTCGGTCTGCGCCGGCAGCGGCGTGGTGGCACGCTGGGCGTCGTGGTCGCCGCCGCCGTCGAGGTTGGCCTGCGCCAGCACGGTCGGGTTGCGGGGCTTCTCGGCAGACTTCGCGTTCACCAGCACCACGTCCAGCTGCGGATCGGAACGCTTGATCTCGAACACCTCCGGCGCGGCGATCCGCACCATCAGCAGCACCGCGTGGATGGCCACGGACACGACAAGCGCCTTGACCAGCGTGTTGCTGGATTGCCACCGGTCGCGCAGGTGCACGTGGCGGGGAGCAGGGAGAACGGCGTTCACGATGGGTCAGGAACCTGGGCGGTCGGAATGGGGGCTCGCTCGAAAGCCGGCCACCCCACGGCGGAGGGGGGCCGGAACCGACTCCGATTGTACGGGAGCCGCCCCGTTTACCGAAGGACTCAGGCGGGGGGGTTGGTGCCGGTGTCGCGTGGCGCCGACGCATCGTCGCCATCCTGGCCGGCCGCCGGACTGGCGCCCTCCTCCGCTGCGGCTTCCGAGGCATCCTCGGCAGCCGCTTCGGCCGCGGCCTCGGCGGAAACCTCGGCCAGGTCGTCGTCGCCGTCGTCGCTGTCGCCTTCGAGCTCTTCCTCGGGCACCTCGCCCTCACCGGCGAAGATTTCCAGCACGCGGCACGACACATCGAGCGAAATCTCGTCGGTCGACGCGATTTCCAGCAGCACCTGGGTGCCGCGGTTGGCCTGCGCCAGTTCCGGCACGCGCGTCACCAGCGGAATCTCGGTGAAGCGCACCGCGCCGTCCTTGAGCACGGTGGCCATCAGCTTGTCGCGGCCCTCCTGGGCCAGCCAGCGCAGGCACCAGTAGCGTTCCATGGTCGACTGGTGGTCGGCATAGGCGGCATAGGTGCCTTCGAAATCGGCCACGGCCGCCAGCAGGTCGGCGTCCTTGGGCTTGAACGGCGCCACCAGCTTGGCTGTGACGCCATGCTGGGCCACCGCCAGGATCTGCCACTGGTTGACCAGGTCAACATAGCGCCGCAGCGGCGAGGTGCTCCACGCGTACTGCGCCACGCCCAGGCCCTCGTGCGGCGCCGGATAGGTCTGCATGCGCGTGCGGTGCATGCCCCAGGCCTTCTGCGTGCGATAGATGCCCGGCACGCCGTGATCGGCCAGCAGCTTGCCCCACGTGCTGTTGGCCAGGATCATCAGCTCGGCGACGATCTTGTCCAGCGGCGACCCGCGGCGGCGCTGCTCGATGCGCACCCGCTCGCCGCCGTTCGGCAGGGGATCGATATAGAAATTGAAGTCCGCGCGGTTGTGCGTTTCCGGACGCAGGCCGCTGGCCAGACGCGCCTTCTGGCGCTCGTCATGCAGGTGATTGGCCAGCCGGAACAGCTCGGTCAGCGCCTCGCGGAACGGGTAGTCGCCCGTGCCGGCCGCCAGTGCCTGCTCGGTCACCAGATCTTCCAGCAGGTTGTGACGCAGGTTGGCGGCAATCGGCACCAGTTCGGCACGCGTCTCGCTGCCAAGGATGGTCACGCCATCGATGCCGTCCATGTCCACCGTCACATAGAGCGACACGGCCGGACAGGTGCGGCCTTCCTGCAGCGTGTATTTGTCCACCACGCTGTCGGGCAGCATCGTGATCTTGTCGCCCGGGAAATACACGGTGGACAGCCGCTGGCGCGCGATGGCGTCGAGCGGCTCGCCGCGCCTGAAACCCAGCGCCGGCGCCGCGATGTGGATGCCCACCCGCAGCTTGCCGTCGGGCATGCGCGTCACCGACAGCGCATCGTCGATTTCCGTCGTCGTGACATCGTCGATCGAGAATGCCTGGACGTCGGCCACGGGCAGGTCGCCGGCCGGATCGGGCACGTCCACGTCGGGGAAGCCGGTCCCTTTCGGGAAGCAGTCGGCCAGGAACTTGGCCTCGTGCAGCGCGCGCGGGCTTTCCACGCCGCCCACCGCCACCATCAGCCGCATCGGCGTCATGCCCAGCGCGGTGCAGGCGGCATCCATGGCCTTGAATTCGAGGCTGTTCTTGTCCGGCTTGAACAGCAGCTGCAGCACCTTGCCGAGGAATGCATCGGGCAGCTTGCGCGCCTTGAGCTGTTCCTCGTACTCGGCCTGCACCAGCAGTTGCTGCTTCTTGCGCTCCACCGCGGCCAGCGCGGCCTTGAGCTGGTCTTCCGGGGCGCGCATGTAGCGGCCGCGGCCCTTGCGGCGGAAATAGACCGGATTGCCATGCAGCGCCATGGCCAGCGCGGCCTGCTGCACGGCGCCGGCATCGGCACCGTAGTACTCGGCAGCCAGCTCGCCGAAGCCGAATTCCTCGGCCGGCGCGCATTCCCAGAGGAAGTCGAGATCGATCTCGGCGGTCAGTTCGCCAGTTTGCCGCACCATTTCGATCGCCGTTGGCTGGGCAAACTGCAGCAGCACGTCCTTGGCCTTGACCTTGGTGCGCTTGCCCGCAGGCAGCTCGACCTGGTAGGCCTCGCCCTGTTGGGCGAGCACGGTGCCGGCGCGAATCTCGCCGCCTTCTTCGAACAGCAACTGCATGGATCGGTACTTTCAGAAGTGCCGGGACAGGGGCGCGCGATGTGCGCTGCAACGCGCAAAACACGGCCTGTCCGGACGGGTATACGACCCGGGATGATACCGCACCCCGCCTTGCGGCAACGGCGGCACACCCTGGGTCAGAAACGACTGGCCGGGGCCTTGCGGGTCAGAGCGACATGCCGCCGCTGGCCTCGATCGTCGTGCCGTTCACGTAGCTGGCGTCGTCGCTGGCCAGGAACGCGTAGATGGCGGCGATCTCCGCCGGCTCGGCCAGGCGCCGCATCCAGCAGTGTTCCTTCATGCCATCGAGCACCTTTTCCGGCACGCTCTGCAGGATCTCGGTGTTGACGAAACCGGGGCACACCGCGTTCACGCGCACGCCCTTCGGGCCCAGTTCGCGCGCCCAGGTCTTGGTGAAGCCGATCACGCCGAACTTGCTGGCCGCGTAGTTGGTCTGGCCGAAATTGCCGTACAGGCCGACCACGCTCGACGCGTTCAGGATCACCCCCTTGCCCTGCTCGGTCATCACGGCGGCCACGGCCTGGGCGCAATGGAACACGCCCTTCAGGTTGACGTCGATCACGGCGTCGAACTGCGCCTCGGTCATTTTGGCCAGCCGCGCGTCCTTGGTGATGCCGGCGTTGTTGACCAGGATGTCGATGCGGCCATGGCGCGCCAGCGTGGCGGCGACCACGCCATCCACCTGGTCGCGGCTGGTCACGTCGATCTTGTGCGCATCGACGCTGGCGCCCGTGGCGGCCAGGCGGTCGGCGGCCTCGCGCACGCGCGCTTCGTTCACATCGCAAAGCACCAGCTTCGCGCCCTCGGCGGCAAATCGCTCCGCCGTGGCAAACCCGATACCGGCAGCTGCGCCGGTGATGATGGCGACCCGTCCTTCCAGTTTCATGATGCTTGTCTCTCTTCCTTGCTGTGTGTGTCGATACGGCGGGGCAGTCTGGTGCCGCCCGCGCCAATGTTGGCAGGCGCCGCCCGCGCCAGCAGGTCTGGCAGAAAGACCTCTGTCACGAGCATGGCGCCGCCGCCGCGCCGGAATACCGAGCGCCGCGCGGGCAGCATCGGTACCGACGCAAACGCCGGCAATACCCGCTGCAGCGCCTGGCGCAGCGGGTGGTGGATCGATAGCCGCGCGAACTGGAACGGCTCGCGCCGCACGCGCGGGTCCACGAACAGCGCGCCGCCCAACGGGCGGTTGCCCAGCCCGCGCAGGAACGGCCAGTCGCGGCGCGCCCGGTATGGATCGACGATGGTGTGGGCGAAGACCGCCGGCACTTCGTCGCAGATGAGCAGCACTTCGCGCGTGATGGCCGGTACCGGGCGCATCAGGCCCAGCGCCTGCCATTCGTCGGCAAACGGCAATCGGGGCGCCTGCGCCAGCCGTTGCACGCGGAAGCGCGACGATGCCGACATCAAACGGGCGGTCAGCGACCCCTCGCCGGCAATCCAGCGGCGCTGGTTCAGCGGAATCGCCGCGTCATGCGGCAGATGGGCGTGCCAGGCGGCGCGCAGGCCCTTGAGGCCGCTCGCGCCCGTCATACCTTGCGTTTTCCGCCCGGCGCATAGCCGCAGAAGGCCAGTACGTCGTCGACGTAGTCGCCGAATTCGCTGATGCCGTGATCGCTGCCTTCGATGATGCGGATATGGGCGCCCGGGCAGGCCGCGACCATCTCGCGATAGTCCAGCACCTCGTCCCCGGTGGTGGCCAGCAGGTAGTAGCGTTCGGGACGCGTGATGGTGTCCACGCGCAGCGCCAGCAGTTCCTGCAGATGTTCGGGCCGCACCACGACCGAGCCGCCGCCGTGATACAGCGGCTGCTCGCCCAGGTATTTCTCCACATCGGTCCATGGATGGATCGCCGGATTCAGCAGCACGGCGCGGCAGCCATGCTTTTCGGCCAGCCACCGCGCGTAGAAGCCGCCGAGCGACGACCCGACGATGGCGATATCGGTCTCGCCGCCCGCGCGGGCGCCACGGATGGCGGCCTCGGCCTGAGCGATCGCCTCGGACGGCGACACGTTGAGCATCGGGCAGGCGAAATACTTCTCCAGGCCCCAGGCGCGCATCCGGTCCTGCACCAGCCGCGACTTCATCGACTGGGGCGAGGACCGGAAACCGTGCAGGTACAGCAGCATGTGATGTCCTGCCGTGGTCAGGCGCGGGCCTTGATGGCGTCGAGCAGTTTCTGGTGGACGCCGCCGAAACCGCCGTTGCTCATCACCAGCACCTGGTCGCCGGGCCGCGCGGCGGCGGTTACCGCCGCGACCAGCGCGCCCAGGTCGTCGAAGGCTGCGGCCCGGTCGCCCAGCGGCGCCAGGGCCTCGCCCAGGTTCCAGCCCAGGGCGTCCTTGCCAGCCGGCGCGCCGTAGCCGAACACCAGGTCGGCGGCTTGCAGGCTGGCTGGCAGCTGGGCCGCCATCACGCCCAGCTTCATCGTGTTGGAACGCGGTTCGAGCACGGCCAGGATGCGGGCGTTGCCCACACGGCGGCGCAGGCCGTCCAGCGTGGTCTGGATGGCGGTGGGGTGATGCGCGAAATCGTCATAGACCGTTACGTCGTTGGCCACGCCCCGCACTTCCATGCGGCGCTTGACGTTGGCAAAGCGGCCCAGCGACTCGATGGCCTGGGCCGGCGGCACGCCCACGTGGCGCGCGGCGGCAATCGCGGCAATCGCGTTCATGCGGTTGTGCGTGCCTTGCAGATCCCAGACGACCGTGCCTTGCAGTACCTCGCGGAAGTACACGTCGAAGGCGTCCTTGCCGGCCGGCGCAGGCGTGCGGGCATCGCCCTCGCGCCAGTCGCCCATGCCGAACTGTTCCACCTCGCTCCAGCAGCCGCGCTCCAGCACGCGGGCCAGCGCCGGCTCGTTGCCGTTGACGACCAGGCGGCCCTGACCCGGCACCGTACGCACCAGATGGTGGAATTGCGTCTCGATCGCCGCGAGATCGGGGAAGATGTCGGCGTGATCGTATTCCAGGTTGTTCAGGATGGCCGTGCGCGGGCGGTAGTGGACGAACTTGCTGCGCTTGTCGAAGAAGGCAGTGTCGTATTCGTCGGCTTCGATGACAAAGAAGTCCGATTCCGTCAGCCGGGCCGAGATGCCGAAGTTCTGCGGCACGCCGCCCACCAGGAAACCGGGGTTGTAGCCGGCATCCTCGAGCAGCCAGGACAGCATCGACGTGGTGGTGGTCTTGCCATGCGTGCCGGCTACGGCCAGCGTCCACTTGCCGTTCAGCACGTGTTCGCCCAGCCATTGCGGGCCCGACACGTACGGCAGGTTGCGGTCCAGGATGGCTTCCATCAGCGGGTTGCCGCGCGACACCACGTTGCCGATCACGTACAGGTCGGGGTTCAGCGACAGTTGCTCCGGATCGAATCCTTCGATCAGGTCGATGCCCTGGGCTTCGAGCTGGGTGCTCATCGGCGGATAGACGTTGGCGTCGCAGCCGGTCACGCGGTGACCCGCCTGGCGCGCCAGGACCGCAAGGCCGCCCATGAACGTACCGCAGATGCCAAGGATATGAATATGCATGGGAGCTTCGGGAATGCGTGGGGCCGTGGCGGCCGGGCCGCACGGCACTGGAAAGAAGGCTCTGATTGTACCTGCATGCGGCAGGTTCCCCGGGCTGCGCCACCGTGCCGCGGACTTCGTTGTCCAGCCATGCGGGTATCATCGACACCATGTCCAGACGTACCCCCTCCGACCCCGGCCGCCTGCGCGAGGAAATCGCCCAGGCCGCCGCGCGCATGATCGCCGAAGATGGCGCCGATTACGCCACCGCCAAGCGCAAGGCCGCGCGCCAGTTGCTTGGCGACTTGCGCGTGGCCGGCGAATGGCTGCCCGACAACGACATGATCGAGGAGGAGGTGAGGGCCTACCAGGCGCTGTTCCACAGCGAGGAGCAGCCACGCATCCTGGCCCTGCTGCGGCAGCTGGCGCTGCTGGCCATGGGCGACCTGGCCCCGTTCCGGCCCTATCTGGTGGGCGCCGTGCTCAACGGCACGGCCACCGAGCATTCCGACGTCTATATACAGTGCTTCTGCGACAGCCCCAAGGACGTGGCGCTGCACCTGCTCAACGCCGGGGTCGATTTCGAGACCAGCGAGAGCCGGCACTTCGCCGGGCGGGCCGATGTGGAGACCCTGAGCTTCCTGTGGCGCGGCCAGTGGCCGGCCCTGCGCGAAGCGCGCCAGCTGGCCGGCGAGGTGCGGGCCACGCTGGGCGCCCCGGTGGGCATCCATATCGCGCTGTATGATGCCGACGACGAGCGCGGCGCGGCGCGCGCCGACGCCAGCGGCCGCGCGGTCCGCGCCGACGCCAACGCCGTCCGCACATTGCTCGGCGAGGCCCGCGACCATTGATTCCCGCTCGGGTCCGTACGGGCCTGATCGCCCTATCTATATAGAACTGCCATCAACGTCACCCACCATGACTGCATCGACGCCCGGTTCCACACCCGCTCCCCGCTCATCCCTGCTCATCTGGATCGTCGTGGCCATCGTGGCCGCGGCCGCCGGTGTCCTGGTGGCCAACTTTGCACTGGCCCCCAAACAGGCGTCCGACCAGGCCGTGGAATCGCTGTTCCAGGCCAAAATGCCCGATCCGTCAGGCACCGAGCTGGATCTGTCGAAGTTTCGGGGCAAGACGCTGGTCGTCAACTTCTGGGCGCCCTGGTGCGGGCCTTGCGTCGAAGAAATGCCCGAGCTGACCGCGCTGCATGGCGAATATGCGCAGCGCAACGTCGAATTTATCGGCATCGGCATCGATTCCGCCAGCAACATTCAGGAATTTCTCAAAAAAGTGCCAGTGAATTATCCGCTGGCCGTGGCCGGCTTCACTGGGACCGAACTCGCCAAGAGCTTTGGCAATGCACAAGGCGGCCTGCCCTACACGGTGATCATTACCCCCGAAGGCACTGTGAAGTACCGCAAGATGGGCCGTGTCCATGCCGACGAACTGCGCAAGGCGCTCCCCGGCGCCTGAGGCGGTCGGCACGGCGCGCATGCCAAGTAGCAGGGATCTGCGTCGATCTTCTCCAAACGCGCACCGAACTGGCTGCCAACCTGCGGGCAAACCCCCATCGAAGCCGGTTTTGCGCCTGAAACGGCGCTTTGCACGCCGGAAATGTCTTAAAGGCGACATGGCGGCTTGTATCCCGTGCTAGACAAATCCCTCTAAGCTACGGTAATCTCCGCGCAATTTCGTTGAACTGGTCGAGCCGCCGTGTCTAACACCCCTACCGTCAGCCGCTCCGCCCGCTACCGCAAAGTGCTGGTTCTGCATGGTCCGAACCTCAATTTGCTCGGTACGCGCGAGCCGCAGACCTACGGACATACCACGCTGGCCGACATCAACGATGCGCTGGCAAAACGCGCGGCGTCCGCAGGCATCGGGCTGGACACGTTCCAGTCCAATCATGAGGGCGCCCTGGTAGATCGCGTTCATGCCGCGCGCGGCGAAGGGGTAGATCTCGTCATCATCAATCCCGCGGCCTTCACGCATACCAGCGTGGCGCTGCGCGATGCGCTGGCTGGCGTGGCAATCCCATTTGTCGAGGTTCACCTGTCCAACGTGCACCACCGCGAGCCGTTCCGCCATCACTCGTATTTTTCCGATCAGGCGATCGGGGTGATCTGCGGCCTGGGCTGGCAGGGATACCTGCTGGCGCTGGAATACGCGCTGGCGCAGGAACAGGACAGCTAGCACCCGCACCGCCTCTGCAAACGCGAGAAAACCGCGGCCTGGCACGCTTGCGTGGCAGGCCAAATCAATAATGACTGACCGCCGCCGTCCCCTTCCCTGACATGAAGGTGACCGGACAACCCGATTCTGGAGGATAAGAAGATGGACCTGCGCAAGCTGAAGACGCTGATCGACCTGGTGGCCGAATCCGGCATTTCGGAGCTCGAAGTGACCGAGGGCGACGGCAAGGTTCGCATCGTCAAGCAACCGCCGCAGGTGCTGGCGCCGGTTGCCATGCCCCAGTTCCAGGCCCTGCCGCCCGCCGCCGGCGCCACCGCCCCCGTGGCGGGCGCTGCCGCCCCGGCCGCCGCTGCTGAGGCGGCCCCGCAACTGCCGGCCGGCCACGTGGTGACGTCGCCGATGGTTGGCACGTTCTACCGCGCACCGTCGCCGGGCGCCGCGCCGTTCGTGAACGTGGGCGATACCGTCAAGGAAGGCCAGACCGTCTGCATCATCGAAGCCATGAAGCTGCTCAACGAGATCGAGTGCGACAAGGCTGGCGTGATCAAGGAAATCCTCGTCGAAAACGGCCAGGCTGTGGAATACGGCCAGCCGCTGTTCGTGATCGGCTAAGCCGTCAGCCGGCTGACGCGGCAGGCGGGCCCCGAAAGGCCCCTGCCGCATGCGTTGGCCCGGTGCGCCACCCTGGCGTGCGCGGGCCCGCCCCTGTTCTCGCAGAGAGAGACCATGTTTGAAAAAATTCTGATCGCGAACCGCGGCGAAATCGCCCTTCGCATCCAGCGCGCCTGCCGCGAGCTGGGCATCAAGACCGTGGTGGTGTACTCGGAAGCCGACAAGGAAGCCAAGTACGTCAAGCTGGCCGACGAAGCCGTCTGTATCGGCCCGGCCCCGTCGCCGCTGTCGTACCTGAACATGCCGGCCATCATCTCGGCCGCCGAAGTCACCGACGCCCAGGCCATCCACCCGGGCTACGGCTTCCTGTCGGAAAACGCCGACTTTGCCGAGCGCGTGGAGAAGTCCGGCTTCGTGTTCATCGGCCCGACGTCCGACAGCATCCGCCTGATGGGCGACAAGGTGTCGGCCAAGCAGGCGATGATCAAGTCCGGCGTGCCGTGCGTGCCGGGCTCGGAAGGCGCCCTGCCCGACGATCCCAAGGAAATCCTGGCCACCGCGCGCCGCGTGGGCTATCCGGTGATCATCAAGGCAGCCGGCGGTGGTGGCGGCCGTGGCATGCGCGTGGTGCATACCGAGGCCGCGCTGATCAACGCCGTCAACATGACGCGCGAGGAAGCGGGCCGTGCCTTCGGCAACCCCGAGGTCTACATGGAGAAGTTCCTCGAGAACCCGCGTCATGTGGAAATCCAGATCCTGGCCGACCAGCACAAGCAGGCCATCTGGCTGGGCGAACGGGACTGCTCGATGCAGCGCCGCCACCAGAAGGTGATCGAGGAAGCGCCGGCGCCGCACATTCCGCGCCGCCTGATCGAGCGTATCGGCGATCGCTGCGCCGAGGCCTGCAAGAAGATCGGCTACCGTGGCGCCGGCACGTTCGAATTCCTGTACGAGAACAACGAGTTCTACTTCATCGAGATGAACACGCGCGTGCAGGTCGAGCACCCGGTCACCGAGATGATCACGGGCATCGACATCGTGCAGGAACAGATCCGCATCGCCTACGGCGAGAAGCTGCGCTACCGCCAGAAGGACGTGGAACTGCGCGGCCACGCGATCGAATGCCGGATCAACGCCGAGGACCCGTTCAAGTTCACGCCGTCGCCGGGCCGCATCACCGCCTGGCACATGCCCGGCGGCCCCGGTGTCCGCGTGGACTCGCACGCGTATGATGGCTACTTCGTGCCGCCCAACTACGACTCGATGATCGGCAAGATCATCACGTACGGCGCCACGCGTGACCAGGCCATCGCCCGCATGCGCATCGCGCTGTCGGAAATGGTGGTGGACGGCATCCTGACCAACGTGCCCCTGCACCGCGAACTGATGCTCGACGCCAACTTCGTGGAAGGCGGCACCAGCATCCATTATCTTGAACACCGCCTGGCCCAGAAGGCCAACGCCCAGGGCGAAAAACCCTGAAGCGGGGCCTGACCGGCCGGCATTGCAGTCAAAAGGAAACCCGTGGCATTCCAGGAATGTGTGATCGAAATTGCGCAGGATCAGGCTGAAGCCTGGTCCGATGCATTGTTCGACCTCGGCGCGCTGTCGGTATCGGTGGAAGACGCCGACGCCGATACGCCTGACGAGCAACCGCTCTTTGGAGAGCCCGGGCTGGAGCCGACGCGGCTGGCGTGGAACCGCTCGCGCGTGGTGGCGCTCTTCGACGAAGAGACCGACCCCGCGCTGGTGGTGACCGCTGCCGCGAACGCGCTCAAGGTCGACCCCGTCCCGCCGTTCGTGCTGCGCTCGGTGGAAGACCAGGACTGGGTTCGCCTGACCCAGTCGCAATTCGAACCGATCCGCGTGGGCGAGAAGATTTGGGTCGTGCCGTCGTGGCACGACGCGCCGGAGCCCGACGCGGTGATCCTGGAACTCGATCCGGGACTGGCCTTCGGCACGGGCAGCCATCCGACCACGCGCCTGTGCATGCAGTGGCTGGAGCAGAACGTGCAGGCTGGCGAGACCGTGCTGGACTACGGCTGCGGCTCGGGCATCCTGGCCATCGTGGCAAAGAAGCTCGGCGCGGGCGAGACCATCGGCATCGACATCGATCCGAACGCCGTCGAGGCATCGCGCTACAACGCCGAACGCAACCAGGTGCAGGCCAGCTTCGCGCTGCCGGAGTCGGTGTCCGAGGCCACCTACGACCTGGTGGTGGCCAATATTCTTTCCAATCCGCTCAAGCTGATGGCCGCGATGCTGTCGGCGCGCGTGCGCCCCGGCGGCCGGCTGGTGCTGTCCGGCGTGCTGGAACGGCAGGCCGATGAAGTGGCTGCGGCCTACGCGCCGTGGCTGGCCATGTCGGTCTGGCGCAGCGAGGAAGGCTGGGTGTGCCTGCATGGCACGCGCCCGTTGACGGCCAACCGTTCCTGATTCGTCATCATGGCCGCCGCCAAGCTCGTCACGCGCTGCCCGGCCTGCCGCACCGCGTTCCGGCTCGTTGCGGATCAGCTGCGGCTGCGCCAGGGCCTGGTCCGCTGCGGACAATGCGATACCGTCTTCGATGCACGCGAACACCTGATCGAGGTGCCCGCGCCGGCCCCATCGGCCCCATCGGCCCCATCGGCCCCATCGGCGCCGTCGAACCCATCGGCCGCCGCCGTGACGATGGCGGCCGCGCTGGCCCACGCCGAGCAGACCCAGGCAACGGCCCGCGCGCGCGAAGACGAGGCCCCATTCGACCCGGGCTTTGATCCGGGCTACGAAGTCCCCGCGCTCGATTCGCCAACGACGATGATGTCGGAGCCGCCCGATGCAGTGGCGCAGGCGCCGAGCGCCGCGACGGTCGCCGGCGACGCGCGTCAGGAAGCGGCTGCGGAAGCCGATGCCGAAGGCGCCGATGCCGACGTCGAACCCGGTCTCCCGGCCAGCCACGAACCCGACCTGGCCCCCGCCGTCGAGGCGGCAATGCCCGCGGCCGAGGGTGAGCCGGTGTCCGACGCATCGACTCCCGCATCGGCCGACACCGCGCCGCCAGCGGAACCCCCACTGACCGATCCGCCCACGCCATGGCCGATGCTCGACCATTCGGCGTTCGACGATGAGCCGGTGCAGACACCATCGCCGGCCGCGCAGGCGTCGCAGGCATCCCACTCTTCGCTGGACCCGGCTGCGGCCTTCGCGCCGAAAAACCCGTCGGGCATGCCGCCCTACGGCGCATACAGCGCCAAGGCCAGCTGGCCGCCGCTGCGCCCGACCAATGCACCGTCGAGCCAGCCCACGGACGAAGCCGGTGCCGCAACGCCCGAGACGTCCGCCACCGAAGCGGCTTCGGCCGCCGATGCGGTGCCGGAGGACGCAGGCGCCGGGGCCGCGTCCGATGCATCGAACACATCGAACGCATCGGACGCATCGGACGCATCGGACGCATCGGACGCATCGGACGCATCGGACGCATCGGACGCATTGGCTGCATCGGCTGCATCGCAGGATTCGGATGTGCCCCATGTGCCGGCCGATGCATTGCCCACGCCCGAACCGTTCCCGCAGGCAGATCCGGTGCCCAGCGCCAGCGGCTTCCTGCGCGCCGAGGATCCGGCCGACCCTGAGGCCGAAGCCTGGGCCGCACAGGCCAAGGACGTCATCGAACACGACCTCGGCGTCACGTTGCGCGATGGCACGCCCGATGCCGTGGCACGCGAGACCGCCACACGCCACTGGCTGAACCGGCCCGGCGCATCGGCGGGATCGCCATCCGCATCGGCGGGCCCGGCAGCAAGCGGGCCGGTCTTCGCGCCCGATTTCCTGCGCCATACGCGCGAACGCGAACAGTCTCGCGCGCCCGGCGTGAAGGTCTCGGTGCCCGCCAGCCGGCGCGCCTGGATGCGCGCGGGGGCCGTGGTGCTGGGCCTCGGCATCCTGCTGCAGGGCGTCTACCTGGCCCGCAGCCAGATTGCCGGCAGCATGCCGGTGCTGCGTCCGGTACTTGAGGCGGCTTGCGCACCGTTTGGCTGCGATGTGCCGCCGTGGCGCGACCTCGAGGCGCTGCGCATCGACAGTTCGCAACTGCAGAAGCAGGACGAGGCCAGCGACGTCTATCTGCTGGCGGTCACCCTGCGCAACCAGGGGCGCGCCACCACGGCGCTGCCGGCGATCGAGCTGGTCATGACCGATCTGCAGGACCAGCTGCTGCTGCGCCGCGTGCTGCTGCCGGCCGAGTACCTGGAGCCCGTCCAGCGCGGCTTCGCGGCCACGGGCCTGCGCGCGGGCAGCGAGCTGCCGGTTCGGGTACGATTCCGGACACAGCAGGCGGCTGCCAATTACCGCGTGCTGATCTTTTACCCCTGAATTCCATCGCCCCCCTCGCCACGCCGGCCGGCAATGCACCGGGCCGGCGGGCTGTACTTTTCTGACAGGAGCAACCATGAGCAATGTGACCCTTGGCGGCAACGCCATCGAAGTTGGCGGCAAGTTTCCCCATGCTGGCGACAAGGCACCGGCTTTCACGCTGGTCGGCAAGGACCTGAAGGACGTGACGCTGGCTGACTTCGCAGGCAAGCGCAAGGTGCTGAATATCGTCCCGAGCCTGGACACGCCCGTCTGCCAGGCGTCGGCACGCAAGTTCAACGAGGCTGCCAGCAGCCTGGCCAACACCGTGGTGCTGACCGTCTCGGCCGACCTGCCGTTCGCCATGGGCCGCTTCTGCACCGCCGAAGGCCTGACCAACGTCGTGACGCTGTCGACGATGCGCGGCGCCGACTTCAAGAACGCCTATGGCGTGGATATCAAGAGCGGACCGCTGGCCGGCGTCTGCGCGCGTGCCGTGGTGGTGGTCGACGAGAACGACACCGTGAAGTACAGCGAGCTGGTGCCGGAAATCAAGCAGGAGCCGAATTACGACGCTGCTCTGGCTGCACTGAAATAATCTGTGCGGTAGAACACAGTCGTACCAGCGTTTCCGCCCGTCATGCACGGGCGGAATTATTTAACGTATCTGTTGCGGCCCTTCGCCGGGCCATTTGGAGAAGAGATGTCCAGCCTGATCTGCGGTTCCGTCGCCTACGACACCATCATGACGTTCGACGGCCGGTTCCGTGAACACATTCTTCCGGACCAGATCCACATGCTGAACGTCTCGTTCCTGGTTCCGGGCATGCGGCGCGAGTTCGGCGGCTGCGCCGGCAACATCGGCTACACGCTCAAGATGCTGGGCGGCGATCCGATCGTGATGGCCACCGTGGGCCAGGACGCCGGCCCGTACCTGCAGTACCTGCGCGACCTGAGCATTGCCACCGACCATATCCGCACGCTGCCCGACACGTTCACGGCGCAGGCGATGATCACGACCGACCTGGACAACAACCAGATCACCGCATTCCACCCGGGCGCCATGGGCCAGTCGCAGCTCAACAGCGTGCAGGACGCGCTGGGCGCCGGCAAGCGCCCGGCACTGGGCATCGTGGCCCCGGACAGCCGCGAAGGCATGCTGCACCACGCACAGCAGTTCGCCGACGCGGGCATTCCGTTCATCTTCGACCTGGGCCAGGCCATGCCGCTGTTCAACGGCGAGGACCTGCGGGCGTTCATTGAACTCGCCAGTTACGTGACGGTCAATGACTACGAAGCACAGGTCATGCTGTCCCGTACCGCCTGGACCAGCGCCGAAGTGGCCGCCAAGGTTCGCGCGTTCATCGTGACGCACGGTGAACGTGGCGCCAGCATCTTCGCCGATGGCCAGCAGTACGCCATCCCGGCCGTGCAGGCCGAGCGCGTGGTGGACCCCACCGGCTGTGGCGACGCCTTCCGTGGCGGCCTGCTCTACGGCATCGAGCAGGGCATGGACTGGGAAACCACCGGTCGCCTCGCCTCGCTGATGGGTGCGCTCAAGATTGCCCAGCAGGGCCCTCAGAACCACTGGATTTCGCGTGAGGAAATCGGCAGCCGCTTCGCGGCGGCGTTCGGCTACCAATACGCCTAAGATGAAAAGGTGAACCGCGCACACCGGACGACGACGAAGGGCGCGGCATTCAGACGGGAGTTGCGATGAATCAGATCCTTCGAATCGGCGGTGTCGCGGTGCTGGCTACCGTGGCGCTGGTCAGCGGCTGTGCCAACTACTCCAATTCCGGCAGCGTCTACGCACCAGGCCAGGCACAACGCGAGCAGACCGTGCGCTATGGCGTGGTCCAGGGTGTGCGCGAAGTCATGATCCAGGGCGGCTCGACGGGCGCCGGCACGCTTGCCGGGGGCGCCATCGGCGGCGTCGCGGCGGGCAGCACCATTGGCAGCGGCGGGGGCTCCGTGGCAGCCGGCCTGCTGGGCGCCGTGCTCGGCGGCATTGCGGGCAGCGCGGCAGAGAACCGCATCACGCAGCGCCGTGGCCTGGAGATCACGGTTCAGCTCGAAGACGGCGACATGCGCGCCATCACCCAGGAAGCCGACGAGGTGTTCCGCCCCGGCGACCGGGTGCGCCTGCTGTCTTCAGGAGGCGTGACACGCGTCTCGCACTGAAACATGACAAGCCGTCAGAAAGAAACGCCGCGTGCCCTCGGGCCGCGGCGTTTTTCATTTGACGCGGCCATCGCCGCGCCCACGGCCAATAAAAAACCCGCCGGGCACGGATGCCATCGGCGGGTTGGCAAGACTCGCTGTCTTGCAGACCGGATACGGCGTATCCGGTCAGTGTGGCACGCGATGCGTGCCCAGGCGTTTCCCGGTTGTGATCGCTCGCACGAGGGCGAGGCAATTACGGACGGTTGCCCGTCGGGAACGGCCAGGCCGCTGCTGGGTTCAGCGCGGTCTTGGCGGGTGCGGCAGCTGCCGGTGCAACGGCGGGCGCAGCAGCGGGCTTGGCAGCCTTGCGGGCAGCCGGCTTCTTGGCGGCAGCCTTCTTGGCAGCAGGCTTCGCAGCCGGCTTGGCGGCGGCCTTCTTGGCAGCCGGCTTTGCAGCAGCCTTCTTCGCGGCAGGCTTGGCAGCAGCCTTCTTGGCAGCCGGCTTCTTGGCAGCAGCAGCCTTCTTGGCCGGTGCGGCCTTCTTGGCGGCAACCTTCTTCACTGCGGCCTTCTTGGCCGGTGCTGCCTTCTTGGCGGCGACCTTCTTGGTTGCAACCTTCTTGGCGGCAACCTTCTTCACTGCAGCCTTCTTGGCCGGTGCTGCCTTCTTGGCGGCGACCTTCTTGGTTGCGACCTTCTTGGCGGCAACCTTCTTCACAGCGGCCTTCTTGGCAGCCGGTGCAGCCTTCTTGGCGGCTACCTTCTTCGTAGCAACCTTCTTCACAGCAGCCTTCTTGGCGGCCGGCGCTGCCTTCTTGGCGGCGACCTTCTTCACAGCGGCCTTCTTGGCGGCCGGCTTGGCAGCCTTCTTGGCGGCCGGCTTTTTCTTTGCAGCAGTTGCCATGGATAACTCCTTCACTAGCGTGAAATATCGAATGACCTAAATGGACGACCCGACCGATCCGAGGCGCATGGAGGCATGCCCCAATCGAGCGAGCGATTCATCGGCGCACGACAGCTCGAACCGCACGCTAATGAATTCGGTGGCAGGGATACCGGCGCGACCCGTGTCGCGCACCGCGGTGTTTTCACGGCAGCGCAAAATCCGCGCGCTGGCTGCAAAGCCAGCTTCCAGGCGGATTTCCGGGGCATGCCGTGCCCTGGAATATTCGATCGGCCCGCGCCGCACATCGTGTCGGCGCGCAGCCTGAATAGAGGAGATATCGGTCAGCAGGCCTGCAGCACGGGCTTGGCCTCGCGCACTGCAGACGGTAATTCCACGGGGGTAGCTCGCCCATCCCGTCACTGGGCCACAGGAGACTGCACGCGTTGTAAGAAGCCTGATCGGCCCGGTCTGCGTCAAAGTTCTGGTGCTCCTCGGCTACCCGCATTCACTGCGACAAAGCATCGCGTCATCGTTGCTTCTTGCTTGCCTTCTTGCGACGCCCGCTTCGTCAAACACATCGATGCAATGAAGTGAGACTCTTGTCAAGGCGAATCATAATTCGTTTGCTCGATGATGTTAAGAAAAAAGTGCAAAAAAACTTGCGCGCAAGAACGAATCGATCTAATTCACGCGCGCACGCCGAACACAACACCATCGATACGCTCTCTCTTCGAGACGCGCGTACACCAAATGAAGTTCCATCACGCGTGTGTTTCGATGGTGGAAGAACACCTGGCGACGCGACGGCGCAGCGTGTGTTCGCACCCTCCGCGCGCGTCGTCCAACCGCCTGCACGGCACGCCGATGCGCGAGATCACGGCGACGCTTCGCATGGATCGGCGCCGACTGGAAACCCGCGTGAATATTGGCTTTCCGACACACACGCAGTGGCGCGGCAGCGTGCCGTCCGGTGGCATCGCACAGTGCGATCCTGGGACGCCGGCGGTCACGCGCCAGTGCCTTGGCAAGACGCGCGCGCGCCCTTCGACAAGCCGATCGCGCGACGGTCGCGTCGATGTGTCGGTGAGCCTCGCGTGCGTCGATCAGACAGTTGCGCGAGCACGACGAAGGAGTGATGCGCCTACGCAACGGTTTCCCTCTTCGACACGTATCGCCCCCCGCGTTTTGACATCAGTCGTGCGATGGATGATGTGTCGACGCGCGTACGAACTGGAGGCCGCAGTGCCCCGCGCTTGCCCGGCATCGCATCGCGCGTGGTGTCGTCGGCCGGCCAGTCGGGCCATCGCGCGGACCGAGCGATCGCCGTGCACCGCCGGCGTCTCGGCAACCGGTGCGGCTGCCATCGACTCAGCTTGCGCGGCGGCGTCGCATCGGTCCGCGCGCATCGGATGTCCATCGTTCGACGCGTCGGTCGCCGCCGGCAAACTGCTGCGCGGTCAACCATCCACCAGGCACGATCATTGATCTGCTGACGATGCGCGCATTCGGGTTCTTACCGATGCCGTCACCGCCGCCGCGCAGCCGGTCGGCCGACGTCGCCAGGAACACCGGGGCGACCGCGCGTCAGGGCGTCGGTGGCGCGCTCGGGTGTGGCGCGCCTGCGCCACGGGCCGGCTAGAGGAATGTCTCGGGAACGCTTCCCGCGCGGTGCTTGTTGCAGGACAAAATCGAGGCCAGCCGCCGCCAGGCGGGCGATTGCCGGAGGTGCCGCGGTACGCTCTGGTGCGTACGCAAATGGACGCGGGAGATTGCAGCGAACGGCGCGCGCCAGTAGATTGGCGTCGCGCGATGCCGATGCCGGCCAGCGCGGCACGCGGTTCATTGCGGACCGTTGCAATCGTGCTGACCCGGAAGCCGGCATCCTGCACGTCGTGTACGACTTGCGTGTCAGACCTGCAGGCTGGCTGCAACCTTACCGACCGACATAACCCGCGCCGCGCACTGGCGAATCCGCCATCGCGACACTGAACTGGAGATCTTCATGCGCATGACCGACCCCCGCGCCCTGCTTCGCCATACCGCCCGTGCCGCCGTGTTCGCCGCCGCACTCACCGCCAGTGCCCTGGCGATGGCGCAAGCCACCCCGGCGGGCACATGGCAAACGATCGACGACGCCACCGGCAAGCCGCGCGGCGTGATCGAGATTACCGAGAAGGATGGCGTGTACAGCGGCAAGCTCGTGAAGAGCCTGGTGCCGTCCGAAGGCCCGCCCAAGGTGTGCGACAAATGCACCGACGCGCGCAAGGACCAGCCCATCATCGGCATGACGCTGCTAACCGGATTGCGCAAGACCGGCGACAACGAATGGACCGGCGGCGAGATCCTGGACCCCGAGACCGGCAAGCTGTACAAGTGCAAGATGTCGATGGCCGACGACGGCAAGAAGCTCAACGTGCGCGGCTTCATCGGCATCAGCCTGATCGGCCGGACGCAGACGTGGGTGCGCCAGCAGTGACGTTCTGATGCCATCGCCCGCGCGCCGCTCATCCCGTGGCGCACGAACGGCGCACGGGCGATACAGAAAAGCGCAGCAAGAACGACGCCACCCACGCCATTCAGCAAACTGACAGCTTAGTTCGGTAAGATCGATCCCCCGATCCTCTTTACAACAACTACCGGAGACCAAGCATGCCATTGTCCCCTCGCGGCCGCACGCTGGCCCTGGCGCTCGCCGCCACCTCGCTGATGGCCACCACCGCCCACGCCGCCGATGCGTGGCCCAACCACGTGATCAAGTTTGTCGTGCCGTTCACGGCCGGCGGGGCCAATGACCTCGTGGCTCGCGCCGGTGCCGACGCCGTCAGCAAACGGATTGGCCAGCCCGTGGTGATCGAAAACCGTCCCGGTGCCGGCGGCATCGTGGGCGCCGACTACGTGGCCAAGAGCAAGCCCGATGGCTACACGTTCCTGGTAGGTGCCGTGGGCACCGTCACCAACAGCCTGATCCGCACGAAGATGCCCTACCAGCCCGACGACCTGGTGCCCGTAGGCCTGATCGCGGTCAGCCCGTCGGTCATCGTGGCATCGCCGTCGCTGCCGGCGAACAACGTGAAGGAACTGATCGAATATTCGAAGAAGCAGGGCGGCGTGCCGTTTGCCACCGCCGGCAGCGGCAGCACACCGCATTTCGTTGAAGAAATGCTTAAGGAAAAAGGTGCGCAGCTGACCGTGGTGCCGTACAAGAGCGGCTCGGAAAGCATCACCGCCGTGATCGGCAACCAGGTGGCCGCCACGTCAGAGGCATCGATCGTGGTGCTGCCGCAGATCAAGGCCGGCAAGCTCAAGGCGCTGGGTGCGACGTGGGACAAGCACATGCCCGCCGCACCGAACATCCCCACCACCGCGGAGCAGGGCCTGCCTGAAGTGCGCATCGGCCATTGGGCCGGCATCTTCGCGCCGAAGGGCACCGATCCCGCGATCATCAAGAAGCTCAATGCCGAACTGAGCGCCGGCATGCAGAACCCCGAGATTCGCGAGCGCCTGATCCAGAACGGGATCGAGCCGGCAGGCGGTTCGGTGGAGAGCTTCGTTTCCTTCATCAAGACGGAGCGCGAACGTCTTGGCCGTATCGCCAAGAACGCCAACATGACGGCCGACTGATCGGCAGGGAATGGGCCGGCCAATGGTCGGCCCACGCCCCATCCAGAACTTTTTTGGATGCGATCACCGGCCCCGGTGATCCTATGTCTGCACGCGGCCCGCGACATGCGGGCCGTTTGCATGCGGCCGGACCTTGTCAAATTTGACAGATAGCGCCGGAAATGTGCACGACACTGCCCAACACCACCCATAGCGCAGTTTGCGATGTTTGATTTTGCAGACATCTGACCGCCGGCAGCATGTCTGTGATCGCCACGCAACGCGATTGCAACGAGAATGGTTCTTATTTATATTGCCGATCGCCCGAACATTTAGCCCCGGTGGTGAAGCCGGTAAAGGGCCCGGCAGTACGGGGCGCACTGGAACTGACAATGCTCCGTCGCACCCCTGTGGCTACCGCGCTGGTGGCCCTCTTTGCCGCACCCGCCGTCTTCGCGCAGCAAGCCGCTCAGCCGGCGCAGCAGGCGCCCGCATCGCCCGCCGCAGCCCCTGCCCCATCGACCGCCCCATCGGCGCCGCAAAATGGCGAATCCGTGCCGCAGACGCTGCGTGAGGTGACGGTCCAGGGCTCCGCTGCCCGCGACGACTTCAACCCGATCGGCAGTCAGCTGTCGAAGCTGCCGGCCGACCTGCGCGATGTGCCGCAATCGGTGACGATCGTGAACCGGGCGCTGATGGAATCGCAGGGCGCCAGTTCGCTGGCCGATGCGCTGCGCAACGTGCCCGGCATCACCATCGGCGGCGCCGAGGGCGGCCAGATTGGCAACAACATCAACCTGAACGGCTTCTCGGCGCGCACCGACATCTACCTGGACGGCTTCCGCGATCGCGGCCAGTACTACCGCGACACCTTCGCGCTGGACCAGGTCGAAGTGCTGATGGGCCCGTCGTCGATGCTGTTCGGGCGCGGCTCCACGGGTGGCGTGATCAACCAGGTCACCAAGAAGCCCAAGTTGCAGGCCGCCACCGAGGTCACCGGATCGGTCACTACCAACGGCCTGGTGCGGGCCACGGCGGATGTGAACACGCCCACCGGCGACACCTCGGCCTTCCGCATCTCGGCCATGGCCCAGGACGGCAAGCCGAGCACGCGCGACGAGATGACCGTGCAGGATTTCGGCATCGCGCCGTCGTGGCGTTTTGGTATCGGCACCTCGACGGAGATCACCCTGTCGGCGTTGCTCCAGCACAACGAGGACATGCCCGACTACGGCCTGCCCGCCATCAACGGTCATCCGGTCAACGTCGATCGCAATACGTACTACGGCTTCAACAACGACCGTACGCGCCAGAACATCGTGTCGCTGAATGGCGCCATCGACCACAAGTTCTCGCCCAACCTGCGCCTGCGCAACGTCACGGCGTTCAACTATGTGGAAACCGATGCGCGCGAGACCGCGCCGAATGCGGTGGGATCGATCAACGCGGCCGGCGCCTTTACCGCGCTGACCACCACCAACCTGCCGCTGTCGCAGCTGTACGTGCGCCAGCAGAGCCATGACCGCAACATCCGCGACTACTCGATCTTCAACCAGACCGAGCTGACCGCGAAGTTCGACACGGGCCCGGTCAAGCACACGCTGCTGACCGGACTGGAGCTGGGCCACGACGGCTACAACAACCAGAACTACTACCGCAACGGCAGTTGCGGCAGCACGCCACTGAACCCGGCCACGGGCACGTCCGGCTTCGTGGCCTGCACGCCGGTCATCGATCCGCCGTACCGGGATTCGCCGGGCAGCGTGGCCACCCGCACCGGCAACCTGCAGGGCGGCTCGGCCAACACGGTGGCCGTCTACGCCAACGACTCGATCGAGTTCTCGAAGCAATGGAAGGCGGTGGCCGGCCTGCGCTACGACAAGTACATCGCCAGCATCAGCAACTCGGTCAATTCCGGCAACACGGCCGGCAGCACGGTGCTGCCCAACGCCAGCCAGGACGTCCACTTCACCAGCGTGCGCCTGGGCGGCATCTGGCAGCCGACCGAGACGCAGTCGTACTACATTTCCTACGGCACGTCGTTCAACCCGTCGCTGGAACAGCTGGTCGGCACGGTGGGGCAGCAGTCGCTGGACCCCGAAAAAAACAAGGCCTACGAGGCGGGCGGCAAGTGGGATCTGATGAGCGGCAACCTGTCGGTGACGTCGGCCATCTTCCGCATCACCAAGGACAACGCGCGCAGCCAGATCGACGCCACCACGTACGCGCTGACCGGCAAGATCCAGGTGGATGGCTTCCGCGCCGGCGTGACCGGCCGCATCACGCCCAAGTGGCAGGTGTTCGCGGGCTATACGTACCTGGATGCCGAGATCAAGAGCGGTATCGCGGCCGGCACGCAGGGCATGGTGCCGACCAACACGCCCAAGCACACGGCCACGGCATGGACCAGCTATGCCATCCTGCCAAGCTGGGAAGTGGGCGGCGGGGCGTTCTACATGTCACAGCGTTATGCCAACAATACCAATACGGTGCAGGTTGGCGGCTTTGTGCGCTGGGACGGCATGATCGCCTACCACCAGCCCAAGTACGACGTGCGCCTGAATCTGTTCAACATCTTCGACAAGAAGTATTACGATGCGCTGATCCAGTCGGACGGCGGCCGGTCGGTGCCGGGCACGGGCCGTACCGCAATGCTGTCGTTCACCTATCGCATGTAAGCGCCGCCGGGGCCGCACGCCGCGCCTGGCTGTTTCGCCATGGCCTGCCCCCGGCCCCAACCGGATGTCTCCGATGCTGGTTCGTATTCCGAAGGTTCTCAACGCCGAACAGGTGGCCGTGGTGCTGGCGCAGCTGGAACATGCCGGCGATGCCTGGGTGGACGGCCGCGTGTCGGCCGGCTATTCCGGCGCGCCGGTCAAGTTCAACCAGCAGATCGACGAGAGATCCGAAGTGGCCGCCCAGTGCCAGCACCTGATCCTGGCCGCGCTGGAACGCCATCCGCTATTTATTAGTGCGGTGCTGCCGAACATCGTCTATCCGCCAATGTTCAACCGCTACAGCGAGGGCATGACGTTCGGCGCCCACGTCGATGGCGGCGTGCGCATCCATCCGCACACCGGGCGCAAGCTGCGCACCGACGTGTCCGCCACGCTGTTCCTGTCGGACCCCGACAGCTACGACGGCGGCGAATTGCAGGTGGAAGACACGTACGGCGTGCACGCGATCAAGCTGGCCGCCGGCGACATGGTGGTCTACCCCGCCACGAGCCTGCACCAGGTGACACCGATCACGCGCGGCACGCGGGTGGCCAGCTTCTTCTGGATCCAGAGCCTGATCCGCGACGACGGCCAGCGCGCGCTGCTGTTCGACATGGACAACGCGATCCAGACGCTGAACCAGACCAACGCCGATGCGCGCGCGCGGCGCAGCCTGGTCGGCTGCTATCACAACCTGCTGCGGCAGTGGAGCGAGACCTGAGCCCGGCCGCCCTGGCCCGCCCGATCCGACCTGGCCCCATCGGCGCCATCTGGCTGTTCAGCCGTTCAGCCAAATTGCTCCGCCAGCGCCTGCCGCGCCTGGCCGATGAACTCGCTCTCGCCCCGGCGCGCCGCTAATAGATAGAACTCCGCCGAAGGCAGTGCCGGCAGCTTCCAGCCGGCCACGCCCGCTGCATCCAGCGGCGTCACGCCGGGTCCGATGGCCGATGCGTTGAGGCACGACACGCCCAGACCGGCGGCCAGCGCCAGATGCAGGCCAGCCACGCCCGAGGCCGAGTGCGCGATATCGAATTCGCGCCGGCGCCGCATCAGCAACTGCACGACGAACTGGTGCATCGAGCAGGTATCGGGCAGCAACACCAGCGGCAGCGTAGCCTGGGGTTCTTCGGAAATTTCCGGTGCGGCCACCCATGCCAGCGCCTCGCGCCGCAGCACCGTGCCGCCGCGCGTGGCGCCCGAAGTCTTTTCCGTGCCGCGTGCGCCGATCAGCCGCATGCTCAGGCCGATGTCGAACGCATCCATCTCGGCCGCCGCCTCGATGGCGGCGCTCTTCATGACCGTGACGTGCAGCTTCAGGTAGGGATAGCGGTCGCGCAGGCGCCGCAGCATGCCAGCGATCTCTCCGGGGCGGAAATAGTCGGTCACCGCCAGCCGCAGTTCGCCATCGAGCGTCTGGCCGCGCAGTTCGGCCAGCGCCTGTTCGTTCAGCGACAGGATGCGCCGGGCATAGTCCAGCAGGCGCGCCCCGGCCGGCGTCACCGCCGCGCCCTTCTTGCCGCGCGTCAGCAGCGGCACGCCGGCACGCTCCTCCAGCTTGCGCAGCTGCTCGCTGACCGACGATTGCGACAGGAACAGCCGGGGCGCCGCGGCCGACAGGCTGCCGCTCTCGGCCACGGCCACAAAGGTCCGGAGCTGGTCCGTTTCGAATCCGCGCATGATTTGAAGTTTCGGCTATTCCGATAGATGGCATCGTATATTCCCGCTTTTCCGATTTCAAGGTAACGCCTACGATGACATCACCGCAGCACGCCAATACGCCAACCCGCAAGCGCGCCGCAACGTGAAACCCAAACCCGAAAGGAGCCAGTCATGCCCCACGTATCCCTGCAGATTTCCGGCCATCCCGATACCGAACTGACGCGCCGCGCCGTGGCCGTGGTGGGTGAACTGACCCAGCGCGTGCTGGGCAAGGAAGCCCCCGTGATTGCCACCACCGTGACGTTCATCCCGCGCGAGCAGTGGTTCATTGGCGGCAAGCCGCTGTCCGACTATGACAAGGGGCGCAACGCCTTCCAGCTCGACATCAGCGTGACCGACGAGACCAACACCAAGGCCGAGAAAGCCGATTACCTGCGCCAGTCGCATGCCGCGCTGTCCGAGCTGATTGGCGACGTCAACGAGGTGTCCTATATCCATGTGATCGACGCGCGCGCGGCCGCCTATGGCTATGGCGGCAAGACCCAGGAATTCCGGCACCAGCACCGCTGATGGCTGGCGCGGCCCGCGCGACGCTGATTGCTGCAGTCAGGTAAAAAGTGCCGTGCGGGCGGCGCGCTTGTGCCGCGTGGCGATGTTCACTAGTGTGGAGGGCAAGTTTCCCGAAACCGGAGGCATCGCATGAAACAAGTCACGCTACCCGGCGGCGAGCGCGTGCCCGCGCTGGGTATGGGTACCTGGAATATTGGCGACCACCGCGCCACGCGCGCCGAGGAAATCGCCACGCTGCAGATGGGCCTGGACATGGGCCTGCGGCTGGTCGATACCGCCGAGATGTATGGCGAAGGCCTGTCCGAATCGCTGGTCGGCGAGGCCCTGGCGGGCCGCCGCGACGACGCCTTCCTGGTCAGCAAGGTCTATCCGCACAACGCCAGCCGCAAAGGCGCGGTGGCGGCGTGCGAGCGCAGCCTGCGCCGGCTGGGCACCGACCATCTGGACCTGTATTTGTTGCACTGGCGCGGCGACGTGCCGTTCGAGGACACGATCGAGGCATTCCAGGCGTTGCAGGCGGCCGGCAAGATCCGTTATTTCGGCGTCAGCAACCTGGACCTGTCCGATATGGAGGAATTCTGGGACACCCCGGGGGGCGATGCGGTGGCGGTGAACCAGCTGCTCTACAACCTGAGCCGGCGCGGCATCGAGTTCGACCTGCTGCCATGGTTGCGCGAACGCAACGTGCCGGTGATGGCCTATTCGCCAATCGAGCAGGCGCGGCTGCTGCGCAACGCCGGCCTGAAGGGCTTTGCGGCGAAGCATGGCATGACGCCCGCGCAGGCGGCGCTGGCCTGGCTGCTGGCGTCGGACGACATCATTGCGATTCCCAAGACTGGCCAGCGCGACCGCCTGCGCGAGAACATGGGCGCGCTCGATATCACGCTCACGCCGGGCCAGCTGGCCGAACTGGACGCGCTGTTCGCGCCGCCGCGTCACGCGCAGCCGTTGGCGATGCTGTGACGCGGGGCCGTTTCAGGCCGAACGGACGAGGTGGAATCCGCGCTCAGTGCTGGCCTGCCTTGTAGCGTTCCACTTCCACGTAGCGGGTCAGATAGGTGCGGGCTTTCTCGCGGGTGTCCGTGGTCACGCGCTCGGCGGCCTGGCGGGCGCTGGTCTGGCCGTGCGCGCTGCTCATCTGCGCCGACAGGTAGGACTGGAAGGCATCGTGCATGACCTTCAGCTGGCCCTTGCACGCGTCGATCGCGCCGGCAGCCACCTCCTTCGAGGTGCCCTTGCCCTTGGCGCCGTCGGTGGCGCGGTCCTGCACGCAATCCATATATTTGGCGCGCTCGGCCTGCCAGCCGGCGTTCATCTGGGCCGATTCCTGCTTGGCTTCGGCCGTTTCGACCGCCGGCTGGGACGCACAGGCAGCCAGCAGCAGTGCCGCCAGGGGCATGGCCAGCGCGCCGGCACGCCGCCATCCACGCGGGCGCTGCACTGCAGCATGGAGGTTCGACAGACGGGAATCGGGCTGGACGTTGGACTTCTGGAATGACATGGGTATGGGAGCGGTTGGCGGATAGATGCTCGACAGACCGGTATGTTATCTGCCCGGTTCCGGAAGAAGTTCCGCCGATTTGCAAGAAAGTATGACCAAGTCATGTCAGAGGCCTGTCCCCTCCGTGTCAGACAAAATCGCATTTGCGGATGTGCCTTGCCAGCCTATGCTTTAGAGGCGGTTGCAACACATGAACCCTCCTGGAGGAAATAATGAAACGTCGAACCTTCCTGTCCGCCGGCAGTGCCGGGATTGTCGGCCTCACCGGTCTGTCCGTGGGCGCCCTGTCGCTTGCAGGATGCAGCTTCACAGGCCCCAAAGACTCAGGCGACGCGGCGTCCAAACGCCGCGAGATCGACACGGGCGCCACTGACACGCTGAACCGCCTCTATTCCACGACCAACGGCGCGCGGGATCTGGGCGCCAAGGCCAAGGGCATCCTGATCTTCCCGAAACTGCTGTCGGCGGGCTTTATCGTCGGCGGCGAGTACGGCGACGGCGTGCTCCGTTCCGGCGGTGCGGACCGCGGCTACTACCGGGCCATTTCGGGCTCGGTCGGCTGGCAGATCGGCGCGCAGTCCAAGGCCTTCATCCTGATGTTCATGACCCAGGACGCCTACGACAAGTTCGTGCGCAGCAGCGGCTGGCAGGTTGGCGCCGACGCCACGGTGGCGCTGGCCACGATCGGTGCCAATGGCCAGATCGACACCAACACCGCCCAGCAGCCGATCATCGGCTTTGCCATGACCAACGCAGGCCTGATGGCCGGCCTGAGTCTGGAAGGCACCAAGATCTCGAAGCTCAATATCTGACAGGCGGGTGCGGCGCCCGCCCGGCGCTCATCCGTTGCGTACCACACGGCGCCCACGTTGCGGAACACTTGCATTCCGTAACATGGGCGCCGCTTTTCTTCGTTTCACCCCCGCGCCAAGCCGTTAGAATTCGTCCCTTGCCAATTTTCCAACCCGCACGCGAGGCCGAATTCTCATGTGGTTCAAGAATCTCCAGATTCATCGTTTCTCCGCCCCGTGGACGCTGAGTGCAGAAGATGTTGAGGCCTGCCTGGCCAAACATGCGTTCTATCCGGGCACCAGCCTGGAAATGCAGACCCAGGGCTGGGCGTCGCCGCGCGACAACGACCAGCTTGTGCATTGCGTCAACAAGCAGATGCTGCTGGTCCTGCGCACCGAAAAGAAGCTGCTGCCCGCCACGGTAGTCAATCAGGTGACCAAGGCACGCGCCGCCGAGATCGAGGAGCAGCAAGGCTTCAAGCCGGGCCGCAAGCAGCTGAAGGAACTGAAGGAGCAGGTCACCGAGGAACTGCTGCCGCGCGCCTTCAGCATCCGCCGCGACACGCGCGTATGGATCGACCCCGTCAACGGCTGGCTGGCCATCGACGCAGCCGGCACGGCCAAGGCCGACGAAGTGCGCGGCATGCTGTTCAAGGCCATCGACCCGCTGCCCGTGGTGGGCCTGCAGGTCAACCTGTCGCCGGTTGCCGCCATGACCGAGTGGCTGGCCACCGACACCGCCCCGGCCGGTTTCACGGTCGATCAGGAAATCGAACTGCAATCGAGCAGCGAGACCAAGGCCACCGTGCGCTACGTGCGTCACCCCCTCGACCCCGAGGACCTGCGGCGTCATATCGAAGCCGGCAAGCGCTGCACGCGGCTGGCCATGACCTGGAACGACCGCGTGTCGTTCGTGCTGACCGACGCGCTGGCGGTCAAGCGCGTGAATCCGCTCGACGTGATCAAGGAACAGGCCGACGCCACGCTCCACGACGAAAACGAACGCTTTGACGCCGATTTCGCGCTGATGGCCGGCGAACTCGCGGGCATGCTGGCCGACCTGACCGACGCGCTCGGCGGCGAGCGCAAGGCCGAAGGCGCGATGCCGGCTGACCAGCGCAAGGCCGCCTGAGCCCCGTTCCGCTGACCGTCCCCACGCCCCGCCCCGGTCGGTATATTCGCCGGGCCGGGGTGGGAGCAGCCTGTTCAGTCCAGCGTCAGCACCACGCGCTGGCCGGGCTCGCCCGCCTGGCGCCAGGCGGACGCCACTTCGCTCATCGGCACCTGCCCGGGCGGATCGATCGACAGGTAGCCGGCGTGCATGCAGCCCAGGACATCCTCCACCAGGAAGCGCAGGTCTTCGGCCGGCGGATGGCTGGCGGCGCCGCATCCCATCAGCACCGCGCGTGAGTCGCGCAGGGCCATCGGCGCCAGCATGACGCTGGCCGCCCGGCGATCGACCACGGACACCACACGCGTGGCGTGGTCGGCCGGCAGGGCCGACACGCCATCGGCCTGGACCAGCGCCGACAGCAGCAGCTCCAGCGTCTCGCCCCAGACAAAATCGAGCACGACGTCGATGCCGTCGGCGGCATGGGTGGCAAACGCATGCTGCAGCAGACTTGGCGCCTGGCCGAGGTCGATCTGCGCATCGGCGCCGGGCATGGTCTGCAGGTCGATCCGGTGTGCCGCCACGATGACACGCCCGGCGCCCTGCAGCCGTGCCGCCTGCATGGCCAGGCGCCCCGCCAGCCCGGCTGCCCCCAGGATCAGCACCGTCTCCCCCGGCGCCAGGTCCGCACGCGCCGCCAGCGGCAGCCACGCCGCCAGCGCCGGCCCGACCAATGCGGCGGCGTCCGCGGAGGCCACCGGGTCGGGGATCGGCACCACCCATTGCGCCGGTACGAACTCCGCCATCGCACCAAACGGACTGCGGCCCGCGCGAAAATAGACGCGCCGCCCGTCGACCAGGTAGCCAACGCCGTCTCGCCCGCAGACATAGGGCAATTCCAGCGGCATGCAGGCATGGTGCCCGCGCGCGATGGCCAGGTCCGCCGGCCGGATCACCGCCGCGCAGACGCGCACCATGACTTCGCCGGCGCGCGGCTCGGGATCGCGGAATTCGGTAAAGCGCGGGACTTCGCCCAGCTGTTGCACTACTACGGCTCGCATCGTGTCGTTCTCCTTGGTTGAGATCCGCGAACGATCGTATGCGGCCATTTGCCCAGCGTCTTTGAGGCGATTCTGAAAGCGAAGCACGCGTAGAATCTGGTCAAAAGCGCAAAAAGACGCCACGGACCAAGACGTCATCGCCATCCAAACCCGCTGAGGAGACCCCCTTGAAGTCGTTGCGCCCCTTTGCCAGCCCCGCTTTTGCGGCCCGTACGCTGGCCGCGCTGCTGCTGGCCGCTGCCGGCACGGCCCACGCCGCCTGGCCAGACCGCCCCATCAAGCTCATCGTGCCGTTCCCGCCCGGGCAGGCCACCGACATCTTCGCCCGCGCGCTGGCCGAAAAACTCGGCAAGCAGCTTGGCCAGCCGGTGATCGTGGAAAACCGCGCCGGCGCCGGCGGCAACATCGGCATGGAAGTGGCCGCCAAGGCCCCGGCCGACGGCTACACGATCGTGATGGCCGGCAGCGCCATGGCCATCAACCAGACGCTGTACAAGAAGCTCAATTACGATCCGCGCCAGGACTTTGCGCCGGTGACGGGCGTGTTCTCGGTGCCGCTGGTGTTCCTGGCCACGCCGCAATCGGGGTTCACGTCGCTGCGCGACCTGATTGCCAAGGCCAAGGCCGCGCCGGGCAAATACAGCTATGCCAGCGCGGGCATCGGCGGCACGCAGCACCTGTCCGCCGAGATGCTCAAGGCGCAGACCGGCACCTTTATCGTCCATATCCCGTACAAGGGCAGCGGCCCGGCCCAGGCTGACTTCCTGGGCAACCAGATTCCGCTGATGGTGGACTCGGTCACCGCCGCCATGCCGTTGATCCAGACCAACAAGGCGCTGCCGCTGGCGGTGACCACGGCCAGGCGGGTGCCCCAGTTGCCATCGGTGCCCACCGTGCGCGAACAGGGCGTGCCGGGGTTCGAGGCGCTGGGCTGGGCCGTGATGATGGCGCCCGCCGGCACCCCGCCGGCCATCGTCACCCAGCTCAACGCGGAGACGGTGAAGGCGCTGCAGTCGCCCGACCTGCACAAGTTCATCACCGACCGCGGCTCGGAGCCCATGCCGATGACGCCGGCCGAGACCGGCAAGTTCGTCGACAGCGAGATCAGGAAGTGGTCGGCTGTGGTGAAACGGTCGGGGGCGACGGCGGACTGAGGCGGTTTCATGGGCCGTGTTCCGTTCGCCGCCAGCCCCTATCAGGCAGCGAAACGGGACACGGTTTCTTCGATCACGACATGCCGGATCGTCCTGAGCAGGCGGATTTCGCCAGCAAATGTCGCGCGAAGTTCGGGGCGGGCATCCGCCATCGCATGGTTCTGGTCGACGGTCTCGGCGAACAGGGCGTCAGCGTGCGCTGGTATCAGTCGAAGCATATCGTCCAGTTGCCGGGTGGCGGTCTGGCGAGTCAGCCCAAGCACTTGGCCAGCCTCCAACAGCAGCGCACGCGTGAAACCGGCATAGCGTTGCACTCCCAGGACCGGACTCGTGAACTCGACCAGATCGGGCCACCGCTCCTTGGGATTGTAGGCGCGCGTTTCGTAAACGCTATCGCATAAGAGATCGTAGTGTGGCGCCAGGGAAATGCCGTCGCGATCCACAAGGAAACTCAGGTTCTTGAGGTGCGAATCGCCGTTGCCGACCAGTATGCAAAACAGTAGCCATCGGTAGATCCTTAGCCGTGCAACAGCCGGCGCACGGCATGCGTTGGCGAGTGCCAGTAGCGATTCCAGCGACCAGGCCGAATATTTCATCGTCGGCGCCAGGTTGAGCATCTGACAGCCATCGATGGCATGCAGCCGAGTGGTGATACCGTTGCGGAGCACGCGGTCGAACCGAGCAATCAGGTACACCGGGGCCGGCACGTAGCGGCGCTCGACATGCGGTACCTCCAGCCCGACACGCCGGGCAAGCTGCATAACAAACCACTCGTTGATCACCGAGCATGGGTAGCTGTCGGTTTGGAAATTGTCGGGTTTCAGGATGCAGGTTGAGATGGCCTGCCCGGCGGGCTCGAATATCTGGCCGTCCTGCAGGACCACGGCAAGCTTATGCTGCGCGCCGGCGAGCGACATCTTTTTGGGGGCATCGTGCGTCAACGGCACACGCGGGAGCGCGCGTATGCGCTGATCGAGCTCCACGTCTGTCAGCGATCGCAGCAGTTCGTCTGCAACCGGTACATCATCGAGCCTGCGCAGCGTGACAGAACCCGCGGACTCGCGCCCGTAGAACGCGAGCAACGCAAAGGCATCGTGGATGTCTCTCAGGCCGGCATCGCGGGCCAGCAAGGCCCGCGCGCCCTCTTCCGGCAAGAGGTTATCGAAGTACCACTGCACAGTGCGAGTGGTTGCGCCATCGACCTGTGAGCCCGTCTGCAATGGCAAATGCGGACTCAACGCGAAGCGGGATGCATCGGCGAGCCAGGTGTCCGCATATTCGAATGCCCATAGATTGCGGTCTTCGTGCAGCGTACCGACAACTGCATTGTCGATCGACGCCAGCAATTTGCGCCCGCTCATTCCTCACCCCGCTTGTGTCGCGCACTGTCCGTCGATATCTGGCCGGACTTCGCATCCCGCGTGGCATCCACACGCTCGGTGGTGCGCCGCTGGAACGAGTCGGACCGGCGGGTTGCCTTTTCCAGCTGATCACGCAGCAGTTCCGGACTTGCATCGGGAATGTCGACAGTGATACGGACGCCCAGCCCATCCAGAATCTGGAAGAGTTTGCCCCACTGCACGGTGTCGGCACCCCGTTCGGCCTTGACCATAAAGGACTCGCTGACGCCGATGCTGCCGGCAGCATCGTCTTGCCGCAAGCCTTGCGCCTTACGGGCGGCGCGAATGATGCCTCCCACGTCGGCTGAATGGCGGAGGTGGTGCTTCATGTCAAATGTCCGACAAAACTGTTCGTCCGCAAGGTTTCTCGAATTTTACCGAACGAAACGAGGAAAACTCGTCGCTCGCATAGATTTTAGCCCGATTCTCCCGTCTTGCAATAAAAACTCGTCGTACTGCAAGTTTTCCATGCACCGATCTACCGCAGGCCAAAAACTGTACGAACGCATGGTTTTCCCGGGCCGTTATCGCGCGGCGCTCGACCAAGAAAAACGGCCACCGGGTTCTCACCCGATGGCCGCTCCTCACCCGTCCTGGCTGCGTGGACTGTTCAATGCATGTCGTTACCGCTGTGCAGCCGACCCTTCAACCGGTCAGTCCCACGACAACGCGCCGCCGGTCTGGTACTCGATCACGCGCGTTTCGAAGAAGTTGCGTTCCTTCTTCAGGTCGATCATCTCGCTCATCCACGGGAACGGGTTTTCCTCGTTCGGGAACAGCTGGTCCAGGCCGATCTGCTGGCAGCGGCGGTTGCAGATGTAGCGCAGGTAGCCCTTGAACATCGGCGCGTTCAGACCCAGCACGCCGCGCGGCATGGTGTCCTCTGCGTAGCGGTATTCCAGATCCACGGCCTTCTTGAACAGTTCGGTGATCTCGGCCTTGAACTCGGGCGTCCACAGGTGCGGGTTCTCGAGCTTGATCTGGTTGATCAGGTCGATGCCGAAGTTGCAGTGCAGCGATTCGTCGCGCAGGATGTACTGGTACTGCTCGGCGGCGCCGGTCATCTTGTTCTGGCGGCCCATGGCCAGGATCTGCGTGAAGCCCACGTAGAAGAACAGGCCTTCCATGATGCAGGCGAAGACGATCAGGCTCTTCAGCAGCTTCTGGTCGTTCTCCGGCGTGCCGGTCTTGAACGACGGATCGGTCAGCGTGTCGATGAACGGGATCAGGAACTCGTCCTTGTCGCGGATCGACTGCACTTCATGGTACGCGTTGAAGATCTCGGCCTCGTTCAGGCCCAGCGATTCCACGATGTACTGGTACGCGTGCGTGTGGATCGCCTCTTCGAAGGCCTGGCGCAGCAGGTACTGGCGGCATTCCGGCGCCGTGATCTGGCGGTAGGTGCCCAGCACGATGTTGTTGGCGGCCAGCGAGTCGGCCGTCACGAAGAAGCCCAGGTTGCGCTTGATGATGCGGCGCTCGTCCTCGGTCAGACCGTTCGGGTCCTTCCACAGGGCGATGTCGCGCGACATGTTGATTTCCTGCGGCATCCAGTGGTTGGCGCAGCCGGCCAGGTACTTTTCCCAGGCCCACTTGTACTTGAACGGCACCAGCTGGTTCACGTCCGTGGCGCCGTTGATCACGCGCTTGTCGGCGGCGTTCACGCGGCGCGTGCTTTGCGCGGCGGCGGCGTTCGGGTTGTTGCCGAGGATGCCCGTCGGCGCGGTGGCGGCCGGCGGCAGCACGCCTTGCTGGTCGGGCGTGGCGGACGGCGCGGCGGGTTGCAGGGCAGGCTGCGGCGCAGCTTGCGGCGTGGCTTGAACGTCGTCGTCCCAGCTCAGCATGTTGTGTTCTCCGATGATTCGATTAGGGGCGGCTGGTGGCCAGCATCACGCATCCGGGTCAGGATGCGCCGGCCCTCTCCCCCGGCCCCTCTCCCGCATGCGGGAGAGGGGAGAAACCCGAGGGGGTTGGTATGACGTTACTGGCAGGCCTCGCACTCTTCAAAGCCGGGGTCGCCCGGACGCATCGTGCAGACCGCGCCTTCGGCTTCCGGCATGGCCGGGGCCGCAGCGGCGGCGGCGTCGATGGCCGACTGGCCGTCCGCGCCCGACGACACCGCGTTCAGCGAGCCGCGCGTCACGGTGGACTTCTCCACGTGCGTGGCGGCCATCGTGCGCAGGTAGTACGTGGTCTTCAGGCCACGCAGCCAGGCCAGCTTGTACGTGTCGTCCAGCTTCTTGCCCGATGCGCCGGCCATGTAGATGTTCAGCGACTGGGCCTGGTCGATCCACTTCTGGCGGCGGCTTGCGGCCTCCACCAGCCAGGTCGGCTCCACTTCGAAGGCCGTGGCGTAGATGTCGCGCAGGTCTTGCGGGATGCGGTCGATGCGGGCCAGCGAACCGTCGAAGTACTTCAGGTCGGCAACCATCACTTCGTCCCACAGGCCGCGGTCCTTCAGGTCGCGCACCAGGTAGTCGTTCACCACCGTGAATTCGCCCGACAGGTTCGACTTCACGTACAGGTTCTGGAACGTCGGCTCGATGCAGGCGGACACGCCGATGATGTTCGAAATGGTGGCGGTCGGGGCGATCGCGATGCAGTTCGAATTGCGCATGCCGTGCTGCTTGATGCGGGCGCGCAGGCTGTCCCAGTCCATCGTCGACGACAGGTCCACGTCCAGGTAGCCGCCGCGCTCTTCGGCCAGCAGCTTCAGCGAGTCCTGCGGCAGGATGCCGCGATCCCACAGCGAACCCTCATAGGTGCTGTAGCGGCCGCGCTCTTCGGCCAGTTCGGTCGAAGCCTGATAGGCGTAGTAGCAGACCGCTTCCATCGACGTATCGGCGAACTTCACCGCGGCGTCGCTGGCGTACGGCGTGCGCAGCACGTGCAGGCAGTCCTGGAAGCCCATGATGCCCATGCCCACCGGACGGTGGCGCAGGTTCGAATTGCGCGCCTTGTCCACCGCGTAGTAGTTGATGTCGATCACGTTGTCGAGCATGCGCATCGCGGTGCGGATCGTCTTCTGCAGCTTGGCGTGGTCCAGCACGTGCGTGCCGTCGGCCTGCTGCTTCAGGTGGGCCACCAGGTTCACCGAACCCAGGTTGCACACGGCGATTTCGCTTTCGTTCGTGTTCAGCGTGATTTCCGTGCACAGGTTCGAGCTATGCACCACACCCACGTGCTGCTGCGGGCTACGGATGTTGCACGGGTCCTTGAACGTGATCCACGGATGGCCGGTCTCGAACAGCATGCCCAGCATCTTGCGCCACAGCTGCATGGCCGGCACTTTCTTGAACAGCTTCAGTTCGCCGTTGGCAGCCTTGGCTTCGTAGCCCAGGTAAGCCTGCTCGAAGGCCTTGCCGACCTTGTCGTGCAGGTCCGGGCAGGTGGCCGGCGAGAACAGCGTCCATTCGCCGTTCTCCATCACGCGCTTCATGAACAGGTCCGGAATCCAGTTGGCCGTGTTCATGTCGTGCGTGCGGCGGCGGTCATCGCCGGTGTTCTTGCGCAGTTCCAGGAATTCCTCGATGTCCAGGTGCCACGTTTCCAGGTAGGCGCAGACCGCGCCCTTGCGCTTGCCGCCCTGGTTCACGGCCACGGCCGTGTCGTTGACCACCTTCAGGAACGGCACCACGCCCTGCGACTTGCCGTTGGTGCCCTTGATGTGCGAGCCCAGCGCGCGCACGTTGGTCCAGTCGTTGCCCAGGCCGCCGGCGAACTTCGACAGCAGCGCGTTTTCCTTCAGGGCTTCGTAGATGCCTTCCAGGTCGTCCGACACCGTGGTCAGGTAGCACGACGACAGCTGCGAGCGGCGCGTGCCCGAGTTGAACAGCGTCGGCGTGGACGACATGAAGTCGAACGACGACAGCAGCTGGTAGAACTCGATGGCGCGGGCTTCGCGATCCTTTTCTTCCAGCGCCAGGCCCATGGCCACGCGCATGAAGAATGCCTGCGGCATTTCGATGCGCACTTCGTCCACGTGCAGGAAGTAGCGGTCGTACAGCGTCTGCAGGCCCAGGTAGTTGAACTGGAAGTCGCGCGAGGCGTCCAGCGCGGCACCCAGGCGGGCCAGGTCGTACGTGGCCAGCTTTTCGTCCAGCAGTTCGGCTTCGATGCCGCGGGCGATGAACTTCGGGAAGTACTCGGCGTACTTCGTCGACATTTCGGCCTGGGTCACTTCGGCGCCCAGGATTTCCTTGCGGATCGTGTGCAGCAGGATGCGGGCGGTCACCTGGCTGTAGGCCGGGTCCTTCTCGATCAGCGTACGCGCGGCCAGGATGGCCGAGTCGTAGACCTGCGTCATCGGCACGCCGTCGTACAGGTTCTTGAGCGTTTCCTTCAGGATCGGCTCGGCGCTGACGGCATTGCCCAGGCCGCTGCAGGCGTTGTCGATCAGCGCGTGCAGCGCCGCCAGGTCCAGCGGACGCGTGACGCCGTTGTCCGTCACGTTGAACGACGCACCCGATTCCTGCACGCGGGCCACGGCCTGCGCGTTGGCCTGGGCGCGCTCCTGCGTGCGCTTTTCGCGGTACAGCACATAGGCACGGGCCACCTCATGCTCGCCCGAGCGCATCAGCGCCAGTTCCACGTGATCCTGCACGTCCTCGATATGGAAGGTGCCGCCATTCGGACGGCTGCGCACCAGCGCGCGCACCACGGACTGCGTCAGTTGTTCCACCAGCTCGCGCACGCGGGCCGATGCCGCGCCCTGGCCTCCGTTGACGGCCAGGAAGGCCTTGGTCACGGCCACGGCAATCTTGTTCGGCTCGAACGCCACCACGGCGCCGTTGCGGCGGATCAGCTTGTAGTCCTGGTACGACACACCTGCAGCGGCAGGGCTCTGCTGCGAGCTACCGGCTGCTGCGCCACCGATGCCGGTTGCGCCAGTCACGCCGGTGGTTTGTTGTTCGTTTTGGGCCGTTTGCATGAGGTAACTCCGGTATTAACCCTGAAATGAATACTTCTGTTCTTGTACTGAGACGACAAAGTCCCTAGCAAAATGCGCTATATAAGTCACTTGATTCAGGCGATGCCAGATGCGAACCAAACTGCTTGTGCGGACACTTTGCTAGGGACTTTCGGTACTGCTCCGGCCCGCCAATCCTTGTGCAGTGGATCGCGTATCTTGCTGCGACGATTGCTGCACCTGCCGGCCGATTCCCCGGTAGCACCACTAGATGTTGTGGTGCTGTTCAAAACTGGGCCTAAGTATAGTGAAAAGAGACCACATGACCAGTCTTGACAAGCGCGGTCTGGGGTCTTGGCTGGCCGGTGCGGCGGCGCCACATTCCCGCAAAGCGCGCTGCCTCAAGGCTTGGCGGCGTCACGTTCGGTGGCGCACAAAATTCCGAAAATTTTTTAATGGGAATGGATCACCGATAGGTGACCCAGGATGGGGCGCGCCCGCGACCGCCGGGGACGCGATTGTAGCCGCCCTTGCGCCGAAATGAAGCGGCGTACACGCAACTGCATCGTGATTTTTCAGCGCGATGACACCCTACGGTGCGTGAGGTTTTGCCGGCGCCACATTCCCCGTTTTGACGCCACCGGGAGTTTGCGGCGTTTGTGCAACACAGTGATTATCCCTACACAGATTCGCCCGGCCGTGCCGATATGGCCGACCCTGTCGGTCTATCGATTCCCCGATTGCGGGCGATAGGGCAGCAGCGCGGCAGGCAGGCCCGCCAGCCTGGCGAACCGGTCCCAGTCGAAATGCGGCCCCGGATCGGTCTTGCGCCCAGGGGCAATGTCGCTGTGCCCCGCCACGCCCTGGATCGCGTACGCGGCACGCAGCCCGGCCACCAGCGCGGCGGCGGTGTCGTACTGGGCCAGCGTGAATGGCTGGTCGTCGGCGCCCTCGATCTCGATGCCGATCGAGAAGTCGTTGCAGCGTGGCCGTCCGCAGTATTCGGATTGCCCCGCATGCCACGCGCGCTGCGTGCATGCCACGAACTGCACCAGTTCGCCGTCGCGGGCGATCAGGAAGTGGGCCGACACGCGCACGTCGCGGATGGTCTCGAAGAACGGATGGCGCGACGCATCGAGCCGGTTCTGGAAGAACGCCTCGATGTCACCGGTGCCGAACTGGCCGGGCGGCAGGCTGATGTTGTGGATGACCACCACGTCCAGCGGCACGCCGTCGGGCCGGGCGTCGAAATTCGGCGACGGCACGCGGCGGGCGGCGGGCACCCAGCCTTGCGCGTCGGGCCTGAATGCGCGGGCGCCGGCAGCCGCGTCAGACATCGCGCCCCTCGCCCTCGGCCAGCGGTTCGCCATCGTCGGCGGGGTCGCGGCCATCCCGGCCATCGCGTTCGTCGCGAATGCCCAGTTGCTGGATGCGGTAGCGCAGCTGGCGGAAGTTCAGGCCCAGCAGCGGCGCGGCAGCCGTGCGGTTGAAGCCGGTCTGGCGCAGCGCTCGCAGGATCATCGCGCGCTCCACGGCTTCCAGCCGCGCGGGCAGGTCGATCGGGAATTCGATGTCGGCCAGCGCCGCGCCCAGCGGGTCGGTCACCGCACCGTCGCCGCCCTGCCCGGCTTCGCCAGCATCCACGCCGGGTTCGGGCGCCCGTTCGGAAAGACCGCCCATCGATGGCGCTGCGCCGGTGGCCGGCCAGGTCGTCGAACTGCCCCACGCGTGATAGCCGACCGGCGCCGGCACGGGCGCGACGGCAGGCATCGGCGGCATGCCCGCCTGCAACAGGCTGGCGCGCTCCATGCCGGCGTCGAGCGGCCCCAGATCGGCCACGGCGATCTCGTCGGTCTCCGCAAACGCGTAGGCGCGCTCCAGCAGGTTTTCCAGTTCCCGCACGTTGCCCGGGAACGGATACGCCGCCAGGCGCTCCAGCGCGGCGCGCGACAGCCGTTTGGGATGGGCATCGCCATAACGCGTGGCCAGGTGCTCCAGGATGGCATGCGCCAGCACGGGCACGTCCTCGCTGCGCTCGCGCAGCGTCGGCATGCGCAGTTCCAGCACGTTGAGCCGGTAGTACAAGTCCTGCCGGAACAGGCCGGCCGCCACCATCGCGGCCAGATCCTTGTGGCTGGCGCACATCACGCGCACGTCCACGCTGTCTTCCTTGCTGGCGCCGATCTTGCGCACGCGGCGTTCCTGCAGCGCGCGCAGCAGCTTGACCTGCATGGCCAGCGGCAGGTCGGCCACCTCGTCCAGCATCAGCGTGCCGCCATGGGCGGCCTGGAAGAAGCCCCCGCGCTCGGCGTCGGCGCCCGTGAAGGCGCCCTTCACATAGCCGAAGAATTCCGACTCCATCAGCGTTTCGGGAATCGCGCCACAGTTCACGGCCACGAACGGGTGCGCCGACCGGGCGCTGATGGCGTGGATGGCGCGCGCGGCGCGCTCCTTGCCGCTGCCGGACTCTCCGCTGATCACCACGGGCGCCATGCTGCGCGCCAGCCGCGACAGCGAACGCCGCACCTCGCTGACGGCCGCGGACACGCCGGGCAGCAGCTGCGCCGCGCGGTCGGCCAGTTCCGACGACTCCGCCGGGCTGACGCCATCGGCTGGCGCGCGGTGCTGCCGCCCCAGCGCGTTCAGGATCAGCGTGCGCAGTTGTTCCAGCGAGACCGGCTTGGCGATGTAGTCGAATGCGCCCGCCTTCAGCGCATCCACGGCGTTGTCGGCGCTGCCATAGGCCGTGATCACCGCCACCGGCGTCCGCTCGGGCGACGCCGACAGCTGGCGCACGATGTCGATACCCAGCCCGTCGCCCAGGCGCATGTCGGTCAGCACCAGGCTGTAGCGGCGCTCGGCCAGGCGCAGGCGCGCCTCGGCCAGCGAACCGGCCATCACCACGTCATGGCCCATGCGGCGCAGCGAAATGTCCAGCAGCTCGCGCAGGTCGGCCTCGTCGTCGATGACGAGAATCGGGGCGGGGGCGGGCGGTCTGGGTGGCATGACGAAGGGATGTCCGGTTGTTGTTGTGGCGATGCGAACTAGCCGGCGATGGCCGCATCGACCACGTCGGGGGTCTCGATGCGCATCGTCAGCACGAATGCCTTGGCCGGCAGTGTATCGCGAGCCCCGCCCGCCAGCATGCCGGTGCGATCCAGCAACGCGTCGAGCACGATCGCCCCGTAACGCACCTGGGCGTCGTTCGCCCCGCAGAGTTCGCGCGCCATGAACAGGCCCAGCCCGGTACCCTGCGGATTGCTGGTGAAGAACGGCTCGAACAGGCTGCGCTGCTGCTCGCGCGTGACTTCGGCCCCATCGTTCCAGACGATCAGTTCGGCGTGGTGCTGGTCCAGCGCGTGGGCCAGCAGCCGGATCGATCCCGGCAGCCGGCTGCAATAGCGCCAGGCGTTGTCGAGCAGGTTGCCCAGCACCTGTTGCAGCTGCGAGGCATCGAAGATCACCGGCCCCTGCAGGTCCACGGCCACGCGCACCGCATTGGGATTGACCTCGGCGCGGGCGCCGGCGCGCGAGCGCATCTCCAGCCGCCAGCGGTCGACGATCTCGGGCAGCGCCTGCCCCAGATCCACCGCGCTATGGCCGGCCTTGGGGCGGCGCGACAACTGCAGCACGTCGGACACCACCTGGTCCAGCCGGCGCACGTTGTCGCTGATGATGCGCAGCAGCCGGGCATCGATGGCGGAACCCTCGCCGCCGCCCGAATCGGCCAGCAGCTCGTTGGCCTGGCTGATGGCGGCCAGCGGATTGCGGATCTGGTGGGCCACGCTGGCCACCAGCCGGCCCATGGCCGCCAGTTTTTCCTGCTGCACCTGCTCGGCGATCCGCTCCCAGCTTTCGATATGGACCAGCACCGTGTCGCGCATTTCGCTGCGCAGCAGCGTCTCGTCTTCCGGGCTCCAGGCCATGGCCTCGTTCTGGGCAATCGCCAGCCGCAGCCGTGCCGCGCCTTCGGCGGACATGTCGTGCAGGCCCGTGGTATCGCCCCCCAGCGACGACACACCGTTCAGCGTGGCCCGCAGCCCGGCCAGGCCCGGCAGCACGAAGCGCAGGCGCAGCCGGGTGTGCAGCATCGGCGTCCGGCTGGCCGTCGGGCGCGACGGCAGCGGCAGCAGCTGCAGGATGCGCGGCACGTCGTCCTTGCGCTGGATCCAGTCGCGCAGCATCTCCATCAACGGCTGCAGGCGCGGGATGCGGCGCAGGTCGAACAGCACGTTGTCGCGCTCGCCCGCGCGCACCTGGCCCTGCCTGACCCGCTCGTGCGGCTGCACGCCCAGCAGCACGAACGCCGCCGGGTTGGCGGCCACCACCGCGCCGTGGGCGCGCACCAGCATCACGCCGTCCTGCATGTCGTTCACCATCAGCCGGTTCACCAGCTGCTGCATGCGCAGTTCCTGCTCGCGCGCCAGGGCCAGCTGTTCCTGCGCGAGCTGGCGGTTCGCCAGCATGTACATCAGCAGCGCGGCGATCATGAACACCAGCCCGAACAGGCCGGAGCCCAGCAGGTTGGCGTCGGCCTGGCGCACCAGCAGCGTCTGGACGAACGGATTGGCCATCACCAGCATGGCCGACACCGCAGCGGTCAGCAGCGCGAACATCAGGCTGGTCAGCGCCCCGGCCTCCAGCGCGGGCAGCAGGAAAATCATCGCCAGCCCTTCGCCGTGATTGCCGCTGCGGCCCAGCACCATATAGATGGCAGCCAGCAGCGCCAGGTCGACGATGACCTGCGCGCGCACCCGCACATGGAAATGGCGCCGCCATAACGTGCCCAGCAGCGTGGCCAGCCCGATGCACAGGTACGGCACCACCACGGGAATCGCGGCGGCCGTGCGCGCACTTGCGGCCAGGTCCGCCACGGCCACGCCGGCACCGCCACGCTCCAGCGGCAGCCAGGCGTAGCCCAGCAGCAGCACGGCCACGGTGGCGCGGGTCCAGCAGAAGTAGCGCAGCAGGCGCCAGTGGAAGTCGGGCGGCTCGGGCTGGCGCCAGAGATCGGACAGCGTATGCCAGCCGCTCAACCGGGACCAGACCGACGCCCGCCGCTTCATGCCCCGCCCTCGCCGGCCGAATCGGGCAGATGGCTGCGGCGGCAGTAGTGCTGCCCCTGCCAGGCAATGGCGTCAGTGCGCGGCAGGTGCACGCCGCATTGCGCGCATTGCACCATCGGCTGAGCGGCCTCCGGGCTCGCCGGTTCGCGCCCCGCGGCGGCATCGCGCCGTGCCGCGCCGGATGCCCGGCGTGCGCTGGCACGCTGGCGCAGCCACCAGAGGACGCCCAGCACGACAGCCAGCAGGATGAAGATTCTTGCCATGGATCGGAAATACAGGAACGGGTTGGCCTGGAGAAAGGACGATGGGTCCGGTCAGGTGATCCGGTGCAGCACCACTTCGATCACGAAGCGGCTGCCCACATAGGCCAGCAGCAGGATGCCGAACGACGCGATGACCCAGCGCAGCGCCGTGCGGCCGCGCCAGCCACGGAAGTGCCGGCCGATCAGGATGCCGCCGAACATCAGCCAGGAGATGATCGCGAAGACGGTCTTGTGATCCACCCGGAATGCGCGGGCGAACAGCTGCTCCGAGAACAGGAAGCCCGACGCGATGGTCAGCGTCAGCAGCACGAAGCCGGCCGCGATCAGGCGGAACAGCAGTTTTTCGAGTGTCAGCAGCGGCGGCAGCAGGTCGAGCCAGCGGCCCAGCCACTGCCCGGACGCCGCCTCGCCCGCCGTCGGGCGGGTAAAGCCATGCAGGCGGCGCTCGGCGAGCAGCATCAGGAAGGCGTGAAAGGCAGCCAGCGTGAACAGCCCGTAGGCCACGTTGGCGATCACGAAATGCAGCTTGAACAGCGGCCGCGCCGCGTAGCCCAGGATCTGCGCCCCCGGAAACGCGAGCGGCATCAGGCTGGCCAGCATCGCCACCGGGAACACGATCAGCCCCAGCCCGGCCAGCGAGAAGAAGAAGCTTTCGATCCAGTAGATACCCACGCCCAGCCAGAGCATGGCCGACAGCGCGAAGGCGAAGCCGAACATCATGTGGTCGGCCGGGAAGATGGTTTCGTGCAGCAGCACGCCGTGGCTGACCAGCGCGGCCAGCACCAGCCCATGCCACCAGGCCGGCTGGCCGTCGATGCGCCCGCCGTTGGGCGTGGGCGATGGCATCAGCACGGCCGTGGCGCCGCCGCCGGGACGCCCGGATGGCCCGACCGTCGCCCCGCCGGCTGCCGCCAGTTGCGGGTTGCGCGTCGCCCAGCCGTGAAAGGCCAGGCCGCAGTAGAGAATTGCCGTCAAGGCATACAGTACAATGGCCATTTGCGCAGTTTACCTTAGTGCCATCACGGGTGGTTCTGGCGATGGGATTCCCGCCACACCCTCTTGCCCCGAGCCGGCTGCGCCCCGCATTCAAGCCGATTTCCTCCCCTTTTCTGCCATGCTGGATAACCTCACACAACGCCTGGCGCGGGTCGTCAAGACCATGCGCGGCGAGGCCCGACTGACCGAGGCCAACACCGCCGAGATGCTGCGCGAAGTGCGCCTTGCCATGCTCGAAGCCGACGTGGCGCTGCCGGTCGTGCGTGACTTCATCGCCCGCGTCAAGGAAAAGGCGCTTGGCGAGGACGTGGTCACCAGCCTGACGCCAGGACAGGCCCTGGTTGGCGTGGTGCAGCGCGAGCTGACCGCGATCATCGGCGGTGACGACGCCATTGCCGACCCGAAGATTACCGAGCTGAACCTGAACGTCCAGCCGCCCGCCGTGATCCTGATGGCCGGCCTGCAGGGTGCGGGCAAGACCACGACATCCGGCAAGCTGGCCAAGTGGCTCAAGGAAAACAAGAAAAAGAAAGTGCTGACGGTGTCGTGCGACGTGTATCGCCCCGCCGCCATCGCGCAGCTCAAGACCGTGTCCGAACAGGTGGGCGCGGACTTCTTCCCGTCGCAGCCCGACCAGAAGCCGGTGGACATCGCCCGTGCGGCGCTGGACTGGGCCCGCAAGCACTACCACGACGTGCTGATCGTCGATACGGCCGGCCGGCTTGGTATCGACGAGGCGATGATGCAGGAAATCGCCGCCCTGCACGCCGAACTGAAGCCCGCCGAGACGCTGTTCGTGGTCGACGCCATGCTGGGCCAGGACGCCGTGAACACGGCCAAGGCGTTCAACGACGCCCTGCCGCTGACCGGCGTGGTGCTGACCAAGCTGGACGGCGACGCCCGGGGCGGTGCCGCGTTGTCCGTACGTCACATCACCGGCCGGCCGATCAAGTTCGTCGGCGTGGCCGAAAAGCTCGACGGCCTGGAGCCGTTCTATCCTGACCGCATGGCCCAGCGCATTCTGGGCATGGGCGACATCCTCGCGCTGGTGGAGGAAGCCCAGCGCGGCGTGGACATGGAAGCGGCCGAGAAGCTGGCCAAGAAGATCAAGAAGACGGGCGGCTTCGACCTGGAAGACTTCAAGGCACAGATCGGCCAGATGAAGAAGATGGGCGGCCTGGGCAGCCTGGTCGACAAGTTGCCGGCCCAGTTTGCGCAGCAGGCGCAGGGCGCCAACATGGACCAGGCCGAAAAGCAGGTGCGCCGCATGGAGGGCATCATCAACAGCATGACCGCCGCCGAACGCGCCAAGCCGGAACTGATCAAGGCCAGCCGCAAGCGTCGCATCGCGGCGGGCGCCGGCGTGCCGGTGCAGGAAGTGAACCGCCTGCTGAACCAGTTCGACCAGATGCAGGGCATGATGAAGAAGCTCAAGGGCGGCGGCATGATGAAGATGATGCGCCAGATGGGTGCCATGAAGGGCGGCATGAAGGGCCTCTTCAACCGCTGACCCGTCCCCTACCCTGATTCCCGCAAAAGACAAGTAACAGGACACCGATCATGATGACCGCCGATCAGGCCCGCGAACTCTGGGCCAGCTCCGAGGAAATCGTCAGCGCCCAGGAGGTGCAGGACTCGCTGGACCGCATGGCCAGCGAGATTACCGACAAGATGGGCAACGACTTCCCGCTGGTGCTGTCCGTGATGGGCGGCGCCGTGGTGTTCACGGGCATGCTGCTGCCCAAGCTGCAGTTCCCGCTGGAATTCGACTACATCCATCTGTCGCGCTACAACAACAAGACGGTGGGCGGCGAGATGCAATGGCGCGTGGCGCCGCGCGAATCGGTCAAGGATCGCGTGGTGCTGGTGCTCGACGACATCCTCGACGAAGGCGAGACCATGGCGGCCATCCGCCAGCGCATCATGGACATGGGCGCCAAGGAATTCCACGCCGCGGTGCTGTGCGAAAAGACGCTGACCAAGCTCAAGCCGATGCACCCCGACTTCTGCGGCTTCCAGGTGCCAGACCGCTACGTGTTCGGCTGTGGCATGGACGTCAAGGGCTACTGGCGCAACCTCGGCGCCATCCGCGCCCTGGTCTGAACCGCACGGGTCGCCGTCCTGGCGCTACGCCCCGTGCGGGTGGGCGCCCAGGATGGGCCACAGCGAAGCCAGTAAAAGTATCGCCATCGTCACATTGAATACGCGCAGCACGCGCGGATTTGCGAGCCAGCGGCGCAATGCCGCGCCGAAGACCGCCCACGTCGTGATGCTGGGCAGGTTCACCACCCCGCACAGCACCGCCATCAGGGCCGCGTTGGTCCACAGGTTGGGATGCAGCACATAGGCGCTGCACGCGCCCACCGCCATCACCCAGGCTTTCGGATTCACCCACTGGAATGCCGCCGCGCGCAGGAAGGTCATCGGCTGCGCCACCTCGCGGTCCTGCAGCCCGCCCGCCGTGGCCAGCTTCCACGCCAGCCAGACCAGGTAGGCGGTAGCGGCGACGCGCAGCACGCTCCACGTCCACGGAATCGCCGTGAACACCGAGCCCAGGCCCAACCCCACGATGACCATCATGACCACCATGCCGATACAGATGCCGAGCAGGTGCGGCACGGTACGGCGCAGGCCGAAGTTCACACCCGAAGCCAGCAGCATCGTGTTGTTCGGGCCAGGGGTGATCGACGAAACCAGCACGAAGGCGCTGTAGGCCATCAACGCGCCGGTACTGGCGGCAAATTCGGGGGGCAGGGTCAGAGCCATGACGGCGCTCCAGAAAATCGAAACAGGCGCTCAGTCTAAGGACACTGCTCAGTACAGTACCGATACAGTTGAGGCGAAAGCCGCCGGTACGGCATCGGTCAAGCCCATGGGCTACCGTCCGGCGGCGTGGATCGCGACCGCCACGGCCATGCCCCACAGCACGACCCCGGTCGCCCGCTCCACGGTGCGCACCGACCGGACAAAGCGCCGCATCACGGCCGGGTGGCGCACGGCGGCCGCCACGGCGAGGTCCCACAGCAGGACCGCCCCGAACATCCACACACCATAGGCCGCCTGCGTGGCCAGCGGCGTAGACTGCCCCGCCAGCACCGCGAACAGGCTGGCGTAGAACAGTCCGTTCTTCGGATTGAGGACTGCCGACAGAAACCCTGTGCCGACCTGCGCCAGATAGGCGGGCCCGGTCATTCCGCCCGCTGCCCCCCGGGCATCGGTGGCATCGGCAGCGCCGGACGGCAGCCGCACGGCGCCACGCGAGCGCAGGAATTTCCATCCCATCCATGCCAGATAGGCGCAGCCGGCCCACTGCAGCGCGCCGAACAGGCCATGCATGCCAGCCGTGGCGGCCAGACCGGCGAGCGCCAGCGCAATATAGACGCTGTTGCCCAGCGCGATGCCCAGGCATACGCCGGTGGCGCTGCGCACGCCATCGACCATCGACGCACGCACCACCAGAAAAAAATCGGGCCCCGGACTCAGCAGCGCCAACCCGTGCGCGCCGGCCACCATCGCAAACTGCTGCCACGATGCCTGATCGAATGCCATCCTTGCCTCCCAGCCGGTATGCACCTGCAAAGGCGGCAGTCTGGCTGGATCGGCGCGGCAAGGATTGAAGAAAATTGCGCGGGCGCGCGGAAAGACCGCAGGTCGCCTGAAAGGCCGCTTGCCGGCTAACCGGCCCGCTGGTACGCGCGCGGCGTCAGTGCCACGCGCTGGCGGAACGCGCGATGGAAGTGGCTCTGGTCGGCAAACCCGAGCTGCTGGGCCACGTCGGCCGGGGCATCGCCGCGACGCAGCAGCCGGCGCGCGTGCTGAATGCGGATGTCGAGCTGGAACGCATGTGGCGTCATGCCGAACCGGGCCCGGAAATGGCGGATCAACTGGTAGCGGCTCATGCCCGCCACCGCGGCCAGTTCGGCCAGCGGCAGGGCGTCGCCATGGCGGTCGTGCAGCAGCGCGGTGACGCGATCGAGCCGGCCATCGGCTGGCGGGCCATCGTCGGGCACGCCGTGCCGCAGGCGATGCTGCCCGAGCCAGCCTTGCATGTCTCCCACGAACGCCACCAGTGCCGCCTCCTTTTCCATCAGGTCGGCGTCCGAAAACAGCGTGGCGTTCAGCGCGCAGACCAGTGCGTAGGGCGCGGCATCGGCGCTGACGTGCACCCGGCGCACCCGGGCCCGGCCCGCTTCGTCGAGCACCCCATCGGCCCATGCCGCATCGACGTGGATCATCTGGTAGCTCCAGCGCCCGTCGGGCACCGGGTTGCAGGCATGCACGCAGCCGGCGGGCACCCACACCACTGCGCCCGGGGCCAGCAGGTTGTCGTGGCGCGCACCGCGCGAATCATGACTGAAGACACTGGCGCCACCATCGACGGCGCCCACCGACAGCGTGGGATGCGTGTGCGGCAGATAGGCGGCCCGGCTATCGCAGGCGCGCCGGCTTTCGACCACCTGCAGCGCCGGGTCGAACCAGAAGCGGCTCAGCCCCGGCTGCGATACGGTTGCTCGCGCAGCCATTTGGTGGCGATCCACTTTTCGCCCGATTCCACGGGCAGGCCGGCATGCAGCGTACGGTCGTCGAGCGTGCCGTCGGGCTGCTTGTAGTGGAATAACACCGCGTTGCCCTTGACCGGCGCCACTTCCAGCCCAAGACGCGGAAACGCGGTGGCGCCACCGGCCGGCGGGCTGTTCAGGTAGATCACCAGTGTGGCCACGCGCTGCCCGCCCACGCGCAACTGGCGCGCTTCGCCGGGGCGCTGCGGGTTGAAGAAATCGAAATGCGGCTGATACTCGCCGCCGGGCTTGTAGTTGAGGATTTGCAAACCCTCGCCATGTTCGACCGGCAAGCCGGTGATGGCGGCAATGCGCGCCTCGATCCGCTGGATCAGCGCATGCTCGCCCACCTGGAACATCGCCCCCATGCTGGTGCGGGCGTCGATCAGGTTTTCGTCGCCGGTATCGGGATTGACCACGGGCGAACGCTGCAGGCGGTCGCGCGCCAGCGTGATCAACGCATCACACTCGGTACCGTCGAGCAAATTTTGCAACAGCAGGATGCGCGGCGCCTCCAGCGCGAACAGGATAGGCACCTCGCGCCCTTCGTGGCGGAACGCATTGCGGCCGGCGGCCGGCATGTCCGATTCTGCCGACGTGGTTGCCGGTGTGGCCGCGGTCCTCGCAGGCTGCACCGCCGCGCGCGTCACCCCCGGCGCGGGCGCCGGCACCTGCCTGGCGGGCGCGCGATGGCCCAGCGCGCCATTGACGGTATCGCGGGCAAACGTGGCGTCGTAGCCGGACCGCAGCATCGACAGCACCAGCGATTCGGCATCGAAGCCCTGTTCGATATGGCGTGCCAGCCATAGTTCGAGTTCGGGAGACGTAGCGCAATACCCTGCGCGGGACTCACGTGTCATGACGGATTGGCCAGCCGCTGGGGCGAGAACGGGTTGCGCGCGGGCGATTCGGGCGGCAGCGTGCGGCGTGCCGGCGCCGTGGCCGCCGGGGTCGCGCCGTCCGGGTCGCCGGCAATCGTGACCGTGGCCTCGGAATACTGCCAGCGTTTCCAGGCCCCGAGCACCGCATTCGGATACTCGGGACGGCCACGGCTGCCGTTGTACCGGCCCAGCGCCAGGAACAGGTCGCCGTTCTCGCGATCCAGATAGTGGCGCAGGATGGTGCACCCGTAACGCAGGTTGCTCTGCAGGTGGAACAGCTTGCGGGTGTCACCGTCGCCGATCGAGCGCACCCAGAACGGCATCACCTGCATCAGCCCGCGCGCATCGGCCGAACTGATGGCGTACTTGCGGAAGCCGCTTTCCACCTGCACCAGGCCCAGCACCAGCGACGGCTCCAGCCCGGCGCGCTTGGCCTCGTAATAGACGGTCTCGATCAGTTCGACCCGCGTCTGCGGGTCGGGCAGCTTCGATTCCAGCCGGCGCGACATCTCGCCCAGCCATTTCAGATAGCCTAGCTTCTCGCCGCCCGACGCGAACGTCGGCCGCACCGGCCGGTTATCGGCAATTGCCGCCGCCAGCGCGCCCCGCACGGAATCGGCCAGCGCCTCTTCCTTCTGTGCGCCGGCCTGGGCTGCCGTGGACAATGCGGCACATAACACGCCGCCGGCCAGGGCGGCAGCCCAGCGGCGGGATATCGGCAGGCCTGCGGCGCGCATGACGTCGACTGTCGCTTAGCTGGCCAGCAGGTGGCGCACGTGCGCCACCACGTCGGTCACGGCTACGGGGGTCGCCTGCGCGTCGCGGCGGCCCTGGTATTCGACCTTGCCTTCCTTGAGGCCACGGTCGCCCACCACCACGCGATGCGGCACGCCGATCAGTTCCCAGTCGGCAAACATCACGCCAGGGCGCTCGCCACGGTCGTCCAGGATCACGTCCACGCCGGCTGCCAGCAGTTCGGCATGGATGCGGTCGGCCTCGGCCTTCACGGCTTCGTTGCGGTCATAGCCGACCGGGCACACCACCACCGCGAACGGGGCAATCGACGCCGGCCAGATGATGCCGCGCTCGTCATAGTTCTGCTCGATGGCGGCGCCCAGGATCCGGGTGACGCCAATGCCATAGCAGCCCATCTGCATCGGCTGGTTCTTGCCGGTTTCGTCCAGGAACACGGCATTCATCGACTCCGAATAGCGGGTGCCCAGCATGAAAACGTGGCCCACCTCGATGCCGCGGCAGATTTCCAGCGTGCCCTTGCCGTCCGGCGACGCGTCGCCGGCCACCACGTTGCGCAGGTCTGCCACCACCGGCTCGGGCAGGTCGCGGCCCCAGTTCACGCCGGTGTAGTGGTAGTCGCGCTCGTTGGCGCCGCAGCAGAAATCGGCCATGTTGGCCACGGTGCGGTCAGCCACCACCTTGACGGGCTTCTTCGTGCCGATCGGGCCCAGATAGCCCGGGGGCGAGCCGAACGCATCGACAATCTCGGTCTCGGTGGCAAATCGGAATTCGGCCAGGCCCGGCACCTTCGACGCCTTGACCTCGTTCAGTTCGTGGTCGCCACGGACCAGCAGCAGCCAGATCTGCGCGCCGGCATCGCCATCGGTGGCCAGCACGATGGACTTGACCGTGCGGTCCAGCGGCATGCCCAGGAATTCGGCCACGTGCTCGCACTTGGCCTTGCCCGGCGTGGACGTTTTGGCCAGGGCCTCGGCCGGCGCGGCGCGCTGGGCCGTGAGCGGCAGCGCCTCGGCGGCTTCCATGTTGGCGGCGTAATCCGACGTGGGGCAGTAGACGATGGCGTCTTCGCCGGTGTCGGCGATCACGTGGAATTCGTGCGAGCCGGAGCCGCCGATGGCGCCGTTATCGGCCGCCACGGCGCGGAATTCCAGGCCGAAACGCGTGAAAATGCGCTGGTAGGCGTCGTACATCTTCTGGTACGAGACCTTCAGGCCCTCGACGTCACGGTCGAACGAATAGGCGTCCTTCATCGTGAATTCGCGGCCGCGCATGATACCGAAGCGCGGACGGCGCTCGTCGCGGAACTTGGTCTGAATCTGATAGAAGTTCACCGGCAGCTGCTTGTAGCTGCGGATTTCGCCCCGGGCGATGTCGGTGACGACCTCTTCCGACGTCGGCTGCATGGCGAAGTCGCGCTCGTGGCGGTCTTTCAGGCGCAGCAGCTCGGGGCCCATCTTGTCCCACCGGCCGGTTTCCTGCCACAGCTCGGCCGGCTGGACCACCGGCATCAGCAGTTCCACGGCCCCGGCGCGGTTCATTTCCTCGCGAACGATGTTCTCCACCTTGCGGATCACCCGCAGGCCCACCGGCATGTAGCTGTAGATCCCGGCGCCCAGCTTCTTGATCATGCCGGCCCGCATCATCAGTTTGTGCGACACGATTTCCGCGTCGGCGGGGGCTTCCTTGAGGGTGGAAATGAAGAAATGCGAGGCTTTCATCCGTTGGTTTCTCGTAAGGCTGGTCGTGGCGGGCCGTATCGGCCGCGCCGCCGGACGGCAGCATAGGGCTTTCGGTTCACGGGGGGACGCGCCTGAAACTGCCCATCTGCTCGGGAAAACCAGCATTCCCGGGGTCGGGCCGACGCGCGCGCATCCCTTATAATCGACGTAATTCTAAAGGATTCGAGGTGCAGTCATGCTCGATCGTGAAGGCTTTCGCCCGAACGTCGGCATCATCCTCATCAACGCACGTAACGAGGTTTTCTGGGGCAAGCGAATCGGCGAACACTCCTGGCAGTTTCCGCAAGGTGGCATCAAGTACGGCGAGACGCCGGAACAGGCCATGTTCCGCGAGCTGCAAGAAGAAGTCGGGCTGCTTCCGGAGCACGTCAGGATCGTCGGTCGCACGCGCGACTGGCTGCGTTATGAGGTGCCGGACAAGTTCATTCGCCGCGAGATCCGCGGCCACTACAAGGGCCAGAAGCAGATCTGGTTTCTGCTGCGCATGGTGTGTCGCGATTGCGACATCCACCTACGCGCGAGCGACCATCCGGAGTTCGATGCCTGGCGCTGGAGCGAGTACTGGGTACCGCTCGACGCCGTGATCGAATTCAAGCGCGATGTCTACCAGCTGGCGCTGACCGAGCTGTCGCGGTTCCTGAACCGTGGACGCGTGCCGCTGAGCCCCTATGGGCATCACCATATGGGACACGGCCGGCACGGCGAAGGCGCGCGTGCGCCCCGGCAGCCCGAGACCGTGCCAGCGGCGGCCTTGCAGGCGGCCACCGCAGGCAACGGCCAGCCCGCCCATGTCGTCGATGAGACGGCTGCCATGGACGCGGCGGCCATCGTGCCCGAAACCTCTCTTTCGCCGGACCAGCCGGCGACCAACAAACGGAGTCATGGATGACTAGTTTCAGCGGCCGGAGTCTTCGCTTCGGCCTGTTGCTGGCGGCAGCCTGCCTGGCGCTCGCCGGCTGCAAGACCACCGCCAAGGGCATGCCCGAGGAAGAACAGCCGGCGTCCGACAGCGGCTTCATCAACCCCTTCGAGGACCGGCCGTTCAAGGAAGTCCAAACGGCGCTGCCGGCCCTGCCCCAGGATGCGGACCTGATCCCGTTCACGGTCAACGATTCGTCGGACTTCCGCTTCATGGTCGATCCGAAGTCGATCTCGGTCGGCCCGGACCGCGTGGTGCGCTATACGGTGGTCATCACCAGCGCCGGTGGCGGCCGCAATGTCAGCTATGAAGGCATGCGCTGCGATGCGTTCGAGCGCCGCATCTACGCCACGCTGCCCAAGGGCGCCACGGCCTGGGTGCCGAACCTGGGCGAGGACCGCGACATGTGGATCCGCATGCAGACCCGTTCCCGCAACGCCTATGCGGCCACGCTGGCCACCGATTATTTCTGCGAAGGCCGCACGGTGGCCGGCAAGCCGGAGCAAATGATCCGCGACCTGAAGGCCTACGCGCCCAGCCGCTGACCGGCCCTTCGGCACAAAAAAGGCGAGTACCCGAGGGGACTCGCCTTTTTTCATGGGCACCGGCCCGACCCGGCCTGCGCCGGACCCGCGTCAGACCAGCACGAGGTTGTCGCGATGGATCAGCTCGGGCTCGTTCAGATGACCCAGTACCGACTCGATTTCCGACGACGGCTTGCGGGCGATCAACCTGGCCTCGGCGCTTGAATAGTTGGTGATGCCGCGCGCCACCTCGCGGCCGCTGCTGTCGACACAGGCCACCACTTCGCCGCGCGCGAACTCGCCCTGCACCTCGGTCACGCCGATCGGCAGCAGCGACTTGCCGCCGCCCGTCAGCTTTTCGACGGCGCCGGCATCGATGACCACGCGCCCGCGCAGCTGCAGGTGATCCGCCATCCATTGCTTGCGCGCCGTCAGCCGGCCCGTGGGCGCCAGCAGCTGCGTGCCGATGGCTTCGCCTGCCGCCAGGCGGCCCAGCACGTCCTGCTCGCGGCCCGATGCAATCGTGGTGTGCGCGCCCGACTTGGCAGCCCGCTTGGCCGCCAGGATCTTGGTCAGCATGCCGCCACGCCCGATGGACGTGCCCGCGCCGCCCGCCATGGCTTCCAGCTCCGGCGTGCCGGCCAGCGCCTCGTGGACGAATTCGGCATCCGGGTCCTTGCGCGGGTCGGCCGTGTACAGGCCACGCTGGTCGGTCAGGATCACCAGCGCATCGCCCTCGATCAGGTTCGTGACCAGCGCGCCCAGCGTGTCGTTGTCGCCGAACTTGATTTCGTCGGTGACCACGGTGTCGTTCTCGTTGATGATCGGCACCACGCCCAGGCTCAGGAGCGTCAGCAGCGTGGAGCGCGCATTGAGATAGCGTTCGCGGTCGGCCAGGTCGGCGTGGGTCAGCAATACCTGCGCCGTGCGGATGCCGTAACGGCCGAACTGGCTCTCGTAGACCTGGGCCAGGCCCATCTGGCCCACCGCGGCGGCGGCCTGCAGTTCATGGATTTCCTTCGGCCGGCGGGTCCAGCCCAGCCGCTGCATGCCTTCGGCAATGGCCCCGGAACTTACCAGCACCACTTCCTTGCCCGTCCCGCGCAGCTTGGCGATCTGGGCGGCCCAGCGCGCAATGGCGTCGTGATCCAGCCCCTTGCCGTCGTTGGTGACCAGGCTCGAACCCACTTTGACGACGATACGCTTTGCCTGGGCGATGACCGATTGCATGACGAGTTCCCTGTCTCCGAGCCGTGGTAGTTGTGTTGAAGGTGTGACAGCTTACGCCGGCTCGTCGCCCCGGTCGACGTTGTGCAGGCGGTCGTCCAGCCGGATGTCCGGCTCGGCCAGCGCGGCGGCCTCTTCGGCCTTGAGCGCGGCCAGATGGTCCTTGATCGCGTAGACCAGCTCGCGGCAGCCTTCGCCGGTCAGCGCGGAGATATGGAACACCGGGCCCTTCCACTTGTAACGCTTGATGAAGTCCTTCACCCGTGTGGCGCGCTCTTCCTCGGGCACCACGTCGAGCTTGTTCAGCACCAGCCAGCGCGGCTTGTTGTACAGCGTCTCGTCGTACTTCTTCAGTTCGTTGACGATGGCCCTGGCCTCGGCAACGGGATCGACATTCTCGTCGAACGGCGCGATATCGACGATATGCAGCAGCAGCCCGGTGCGCTGCAGGTGGCGCAGGAACTGATGGCCCAGGCCGGCACCCTCGGCGGCGCCTTCGATCAGGCCAGGAATATCGGCCACCACGAACGACTGCTCATGGTCCACGCGGACCACGCCCAGGTTCGGATGCAGCGTCGTGAACGGGTAGTCCGCCACCTTCGGGCGAGCGTTCGACACGTGCGAGATGAAGGTGGACTTGCCCGCGTTGGGCATGCCCAGCAGGCCCACGTCGGCCAGCACCTTCAGTTCCAGCTTGAGCATGCGGCGCTCGCCCGGCTTGCCATCGACCTGCTGGCGCGGCGCGCGGTTGGTACTCGACTTGAAATGCAGGTTGCCCCAGCCGCCCATGCCGCCTTCGGCCAGGCAGACGCGCTGGCCGTGCTCGGTCAGGTCGGCGATGACTTCGCCGGTATCCATGTCGGTGATCAGCGTCCCCACCGGCATGCGCAGCGTGACGTCTTCGCCGGCGGCGCCATAGCAGTCGGAGCCGCGGCCGTTCTCGCCGTTGCGGGCCACGTGCTTCTTGGCGTAGCGGAAGTCGATCAGCGTATTGATATTGCGGTCGGCCTGCGCGAACACGCTGCCGCCACGCCCGCCGTCGCCGCCATCGGGGCCACCGAAGGGCACAAATTTCTCGCGCCGGAACGAAGCACTTCCGTTGCCGCCACTGCCGGCGATCGCTTCGATACGGGCTTCGTCAATGAACTTCATGTTGGTTTTCCGATGAGGATCCGGCTTGCACCGCGAAACGCCAGCAAACGGAGCGAAGCGGTTCTGGCCAGGGCGCGTGGCCGCAGATAATACAAATGTTACGGCAAGGCCGCGCAACGACGCCAGAAACGTTTTGCCGGCGCGTCGAAAATAAAAAAGCCCCGCATGCTTGCGGGGCCTTTCGTGCTGCAAAGGCTGTTATCAGGCCGCCGGAACGACGCTGACTTGCTGCTTCTTGGCAGCGCCCTTGACTGCGAACTGCACGTGGCCGTCGACCAGTGCAAACAGCGTGTGGTCCTTGCCGACACCCACGTTGTCGCCAGCGTGCACGCGCGTGCCGCGTTGACGAACGATGATGCCGCCGGCGTTGATGGCCTGACCACCGTACACCTTCACGCCCAGACGCTTCGATTCCGAATCACGTCCGTTCCGCGTAGAGCCGCCGCCTTTTTTCTGTGCCATGTCTTAACTCCTGTTGACCTATTGCGAGGAAACCTGTTTCCGAGCCGTGGCTCAGGCAACGATGGCTTCGATGCGCAGTTCGGTGTAATTCTGACGATGGCCCTGACGCTTCTGGTAGTGCTTGCGACGGCGCATCTTGAAGATCTTCACCTTGTCGTGACGACCTTGGGCGATAACGGTAGCCTTGACGGAAGCCCCGCTCACCAGCGGCGTACCAAACTTGATTTGGTCGCCAGCGCCCACTGCGAGCACCTGGTCCAGCGTGATTTCTGCGCCAATGTCAGCCGGTATCTGTTCTACTTTCAGTTTTTCGCCAGCAGCAACCTTGTATTGCTTGCCGCCGGTTTTTACGACCGCGTACATTGTCGAACCTCTCGATGTTGATTGAAACGATGAATGCTGCCCCGGGAGGCCCGAAGCCGGCGCCGTTTCGTGCGCCGCAGACGGTGCGCGCATGAAACGCGACCGAAGGAACCGCAAATTATAATCCGGTTTACGGAAAAGCGCAAAGAAAACAACGGGATAGCCGGCCGGACGCCGGTTGAGGCGGGCGGCGCACTTCCGGCGTTGCGCGCAGGATCAGGTCAGGTCGGCCAGCAGAAACCCGGCCAGGGCAGCGAACGCCACCCACCAGGCGGTGCGGCGGACATGCCGGCGGGATGCATGGGGCTTGTCCATGGCGGCATTATAGGGGCGCCAGCGCCGCCGCAGACACCCTTCCCCCGCCGCGCCTGACATTCCCTTCCATCCCGCGCCAGCGACAGCCATAGTCACATCGGCATCGCATATAATCCTCCGGTTTTGGTGCGACACGCACGCTCGTGTCCGGGTAGCTCCAACGTAAGGAGCATCGACCTTTCGTTGAGACAAGGGGAAAGCTTCGGCCTGAACCGTCCAATCTCAACCATTTCTTGCTTTGACAAGCCCAGCCGCAAGGCTGGAGCGAGTCCATGTGTTGCGGGAAGGCCAGCGTATCGGCTAACTCGCAGCTTGCTATTTGCTGGATGGATTTCCAGCCATTGCCCAAAGGCGGGGACGCTTGCCTTTGGGCAGGTGTCTTTGCAGTACGCGCTCTCCCCGGAGGGTGCGGGTGGACATGCAGCGGCAGTTTCGCTGCGTGTTCGCTACATAGCGTTTAAACCGACCCAGTAGGGTCGGCGCTACGTTCTTTGGGACGCAGGCCATGTGCTCACAAGAGCCCGCCTGTCGTCAAGCGCCTGCCAGCACGGAGGCACTGAAGTAATGAAGTGAGGTTTCCCGGAGCGTATAGCTCTGCGCGTTATGGTTCGGTCGAATACACCCGCGAGGGTGCCTCGATAGAGAACCTGCTATGCGACTAGCAGTAGCCTATGGAGACATGCGTCACTGGTTAACGGTGGGGTATGAAGCTCTCCTGACAACGCTGCCCCCGTAAGGGTGCGTCCATGCCGTGAGGCCGGGATGTAGAGGCTCCCAGCAGCAAAGGGGTCGAGGTGCGGGCTGGCTGGTATGGGTAACGTAGTGAACTGCTGATAAACGTCGTAAGGATTGCGGTGCCAAAGCTGCTGATAGGCACTAACCAAACGGTACGTGGTCGGATGCCCCGCTCAAAACTCGGGACACGTCGCTAGTATGACCACCGGCGGAGAGGCAGGCCCTAACCCAGTCGTGTAATGCGCAGGGAACGTGGTAAGCCCGTATGGCTGCCGGAGTGCAATTTGACTCAGGCAGGCGAACCGTAAGGAACGCTGTTGGCTGTGCGGGTATGGGAGGTTGGAGAAAGCGAACGCCAGGCTGTAATGGTCCGGATAGGGGTTGAAACATCATCCCACGCGAAAGCGGGCAGACTTCCAACTGGTCTCTCGTCGCAAGACGGCTGACTGAACTCGCTTGTTTAATTTTCTTCCCTTTGGGGGGTGACATGCCCCCCAAGGGGGCATGTTGTCTCTGCTGTTTGGGGAAGTCCTCAAGATAGGAGAGCAGCATGGAAGTATTGATCCGAGAGGATGAATCTGCGCCCTCCGGCATCCCGCAACGATGGGGCGACATCAATTGGCGCCGCGTCGATCGGAATGTTCGGGCAATGCAGATTCGAATTGCGAAGGCAACACAGGAAGGGGATTGGCGCCGGGTGAAAGCCCTGCAACGATCCCTGACCCGCTCGTTTTCCGCCAAAGCATCGGCGGTAAGGCGAGTGGCGATGAACCAAGGTGCGCGGACGGCAGGAGTCGACCGCGAAAAGTGGAAATCGCCTGAAGCCCGATGGGAAGCCATCGGGCGGTTGAAGCACCGGGGGTACCGCCCGCTGCCGTTAAGGCGGGTTTACATCCCCAAGGCCAACGGAAAGGAACGCCCTCTGGGTATCCCGACCATGTTGGACAGAGCCATGCAGGCGTTGTATCTGCTGGCGCTGGAACCAGTGTCCGAAGGGACGAGCGATCCGAACTCCTATGGGTTCCGGATCAATCGATCCACGGCGGATGCCATGTCCCAGCTATTCGTCAATTTGTCCAGAAAGGCTTCGGCCCAATGGATCCTAGAAGCGGATATCAAAGGGTGTTTCGACCATATCAGTCACGACTGGCTGGAGCGCAATGTCCCTATGGACAAAGCAATCCTGCGGAAGTGGCTGAAAGCTGGCGTGGTATTTCAGGGCCAGTTTCAGGCGACCGACGCTGGAACACCACAGGGGGGCATCATTTCCCCGACCTTGGCTAACGTGGCACTGAATGGGTTGGAACAACAACTGGTCGAGTCCCTACGGGCAAAGCTGGGAGTAACCAACACGAAGAAGCTGAAAGTGAATGTCGTACGGTATGCAGATGACTTCGTGATCACCGGCAACACGCCGGAAGTCCTAGAAAACGAAGTGAAGCCGTGGGTGGAACAGTTCCTAGCAACAAGGGGGCTTTCGCTATCCACGGAGAAAACGCGAATCGTCAACATCGCCGAAGGCTTTGACTTCCTTGGGTGGAATTTCCGGAAGTACTCGGGAACACTGCTCATCAAACCGAGCAAGAAGAACGCACAAACGTTTTATCGCAAGGTCAAGGAGGTCATCAGTGCTCACAGCGGGCGAAAGCAGGCGGACCTAGTCCAAACGCTGAACCCGATGCTCAGGGGCTGGGCGCAGTATCACAGCCCAGTGGTTGCGAAGGCGACGTTCACCCGAATGGAGCACCTGATATTTAGGGCGCTGTGGAGGTGGGCAAAACGGCGACATCGAAGAAAGAAAGTTGAATGGGTGCGAAAGAAATACTTCGCATCAATCGATGATCGGAATTGGGTGTTCGGTTCCACGGAAGTGAACAAGGCTGGCGAACGCTACTGGAAAGGACTGTATTCGATCCCGAGTACGCCTATCCGGAGGCACAAGAAGGTGCGGGGGGACTACAACCCTTTCGACCCAGCGCAGGAAATGTATGGCGAAACGCTGCGACAGGAACGCATGGCAGAAAGCATGGCGTACCGGAAGCAGTGGGCAAAGCTGTTCATGTCCCAGCGAGGCTTGTGCGCGGTGTGTCACAGCGCGATAAGCAAAGAGACCGGGTGGCATGACCACCACATCGAACCCAGAGTAGCAGGCGGGTCCGACGCTCTAAGCAATCGTGTACTGGTACATCCCGACTGCCATGTCCAGGTTCATCACTATGGCAGAGCCGCAGTGAAGCCGGTGTTTGAGTAACTCATACATTTTGTAGAGGCTTGAGCCGTATGCGGGGAAAACTCGCACGTACGGTTCTTAGGGGGGAGGGATCCAGCAATGGGTTCCTCCTACCCTCCCGAAACGGTGATCTCATCTTGTCCCAGTCTTCCGCCACTGCCTTGCTTGCCCCGGTCGCTGCCGACATGCGCGCCGTTGACGCCGTGATCCGCCGACGCCTGTCGTCGGAAGTCCCGCTGGTCGAACAGATTGGCGAATACATCATCAGCGCGGGCGGCAAGCGCCTGCGCCCGGTCATCCTGCTGCTGTCGGCGCGCGCGTTCGGCTACGAGGGTCATCGCCATCACGAACTGGCCGCGGTGGTGGAGTTCATCCACACCGCCACGCTGCTGCACGACGACGTGGTGGACGAATCCGAACTGCGCCGGGGCCGCCAGACCGCCAACGCCGTGTTCGGCAATGCCGCCAGCGTGCTGGTCGGCGATTTCCTCTACTCGCGCGCGTTCCAGATGATGGTCGACGCCGGCAGCATGCGCATCATGGAGATTCTCTCCAACGCCACCAATGTGATCGCCGAGGGCGAGGTGCTGCAGCTGCTGAACATGCACGACCCCGATGTCACCGTGGAACGCTACCTGCAGGTGATCCGGTACAAGACGGCCAAGCTGTTCGAGGCTTCGGCGCAACTGGGCGCGGTACTGGCCGGCGCCGACGCCGCCATGGAAGAAGCGGCCGCCGAGTACGGCCGGCGCATCGGCACGGCATTCCAGCTGATCGACGACATGCTGGACTACACGGCCAGCGCCGAGCAGATGGGCAAGAACGCCGGCGACGACCTGCGTGAAGGCAAGCCCACGCTGCCGCTGCTGCACCTGCTGGAGCATGGCACGGCCGAGCAGCGCGAACTGGCCCGTGACGCCATCGTGCAAGGCGGCACCGAACACTTCGACGCCGTCTTCTCGGCCATCCACGCCAGCGGCGCGCTCGAAGTAACGTTCGCGGCCGCGCGCCACGAGGCCGAAGCCGCCGAGCGGGCCGCCATGCAGTTTCCGGACTCGCCGCTCAAGAACACGCTGATCGAGCTGTGCGCGTTCTCGCTGCAGCGGCAGAGCTGACGGCGGGCGATACTTTTTCTTGAGATGGTGCTTGCCAACTCCGGGAAACGCCGCTAGAATTTTATTCTTTGCTGCTGACGACGCACTGTCAGCCGGCAACAGAAATCGGGGTGTAGCTTAGCCTGGTAGAGCGCTACGTTCGGGACGTAGAGGCCGGAGGTTCGAATCCTCTCACCCCGACCAGATTTCGATGCAAGGTGATGCAAGACGTTGCCGGACATCACAGGTATCAGCAGAAAGCCGCACAGCGATGTGCGGCTTTTTTGTTTTGGTCTCCCGCCCCTCCCCTCCTTTTCCCCCTTCTTTCCGCCGGACCGCGCCACCCCTCTTTCCGCCCCCCGCGCAAGTAGGGTTGCAGCCGTGTCGCGCAAACGCCAACGCGCACGCGCGCCAGCTTTACAAAAAGTGACCCCGGCGGCAAACTGCCCCGATCCTGGGACCCACGCCCGCCGTCCCGACGCTGTCAACCGCGCCGTCCGCCGTTTTCCGCCCAGCCTTCGGCAGCCTGCGCACCTTGCATCGACTTTCGACCATGACACTAGGTCTTGCGCTTGCCCAGAGCCGGCGGATCGCGCCGGCGCTGCTCGCCCAGCTGGAGCAATCGGCACGGGAAAAGAAAACGCAGCTGATCGACGAGATCATCGGCAGCGGCACGATGTCCGCCCACGACGTGGCGATCTTTGCTGCCGACAAATACCGGCTGCCGCTGCTGGACCTGACGCAATACAGCCTGGACCGCGTGCCATCGGTACTGGCCGGCAACCGCGAATTCCACGCCCACCGCCTGCTGCCGCTGGGCCGGCGCGAGAACCGGCTGATCGTGGCGACGTCCGACCCGGCCAACCAGGCCGGCGTGGAGGCCATCCGTCAGAAGATGAACCTGACGGTCGAAACGGTCGTGGTCGAGCACGACAAGCTCATGAAGCATGTGCAGGCCGCCGGTGAAACACTCGGCACGCTCAAGAACATCTCGCCGGTGACGCCGACCGCGCAGAAGATGATCGAGTACGACCCGTCGGCCGCGGCTGCCGCGCGCAAGGGGCCGGGCAACGACATCGACGACGCCCCGGTGGTGCGCTTCCTGCAGAAGCTGCTGAACGAAGCGTTCAATCGCGGCGCATCGGACTTGCATTTCGAGCCGTTCGAGTTCTTCTACCGCATTCGCTTCCGCGTGGACGGCGTGCTGCAGGAAGTTGCGCGCCCGCCGCTGGACATCCGCGACAAGATCGCCACCCGCATCAAGGTGCTGTCGCGGCTGGACATTTCCGAAAAGCGCGTGCCGCAGGACGGCCGGATGAAGCTGCTGATCTCCGTGCCCAAGGACAAGGACAGCAAGGAAACCATCGAGAAGGCGATCGACTTCCGGGTATCGACCCTGCCGACGCTGTTCGGCGAGAAGATCGTGATGCGGATTCTCGATTCTTCCACCGACAAGCTCGACATCGACCAGCTTGGCTACGAGCCGCAGCAGAAGGAACTGCTGCTCGACGTCATCAAGCGCCCGTACGGGATGGTGCTGGTCACCGGCCCGACCGGCAGCGGCAAGACCGTGTCGCTCTACACGTTCCTGAACATGCTGAACCAGGGCGACATCAACATTTCCACGGCGGAGGACCCGGCGGAAATCCAGCTGCCCGGCGTCAACCAGGTGAACGTCAACGACAAGGCCGGCCTGACCTTCGCGGCCGCGCTCAAGTCGTTCCTGCGGCAGGACCCGGACATCATCATGGTCGGCGAAATCCGCGACCTGGAAACCGCCGACATCTCGATCAAGGCCGCGCAGACCGGCCACCTGGTGCTGTCGACACTGCACACCAACGACGCGCCCACCACGCTGACGCGCCTGATGAACATGGGGGTAGCGCCGTTCAACATCGCGTCGTCGGTGCTGATGATCACCGCGCAGCGCCTGGCGCGCCGCCTTTGCTCGTGCAAGCGCGCGGGCGACCTAGCGCCGCAGGTGCTGCTCGATGCCGGCTTCACGCAAGCCGATATCGACGGCAGCTGGAAGCCGTACCACCCGGTGGGCTGCGAACGCTGCAACGGCAGCGGCTACAAGGGGCGCTGCGGCATCTACCAGGTCATGCCCATCACCGAAGCCATCCAGCAGATCATCCTGTCGCACGGCACGGCTTTGCAGATCGCCGAACAGGCCCGTAAAGAGGGCGTGCTATCGTTGCGCGAGGCCGGGCTGCAGAAGGTGAAACAGGGCATCACGTCGCTGGAAGAAGTGCTGGCGACCACGAACAGCTAGTCACGGACAAGGCGGTACTGACCAGGCGCGCGGCCGGGGACAGTACGAAAGGCAGAGCCGGCCGCGCATACGGGCATCCGCATCGGGTTGCGGAGGTCCAAAAACAATAGCAATAGCAATACTTCGGGGGTCAAATCATGGCGACGCGCGCACCAGCGGCGGGCGCCCGGACGGCAGCGCCGTCACGGGCCAGGACAGGGCGGAAGGCGCCCACGCAATACATCTTCGAGTGGGAGGCCAAGGACCGCAAGGGCAAGTCCTTCAAGGGCGAGCAACGGGCCGAGAGCCAGGCGGAGGTCACCACCACCCTGCGCAAGCAGGGCCTGACCGTCGTCAAGATGAAGAAGCGCAAGGCGGCGCGCGGCAAGAAGATCACCGAGAAGGACATCGCATACTTCACGCGCCAGCTATCGACCATGCTGAAGGCCGGCATTCCGCTGCTGCAATCGATCGACATCATCGCGCGCGGCCACGCCAACCCCAACTTCACCCAGCTGCTGAACGACATCCGCTTCGATATCGAGTCCGGCAGCAGCATGGCACAGGCCTTCCGGCGCCAGCCGAAGTACTTCGACACGCTGTACTGCAACCTGATCGATGCCGGGGAACAGGGCGGTATTCTCGACGCGCTGCTCGAGCGCCTGTCGCTGTACATGGAAAAGAGCATCGCGCTGAAGAGCCAGATCAAGTCGGCGATGATCTACCCGATCGCCGTGCTGTCGGTGGCCTTTGCCGTGACCGTGGTGCTGATGCTGTTCGTGATCCCGGCCTTCAAGGGCGTGTTCTCGAGCTTCGGCGCGGCGCTGCCGGCGCCTACGCAGGTCGTGATCGGCATGTCCGATTTCTTCGTCGAATACTGGTATCTGATCGTCGGCGCGCCGATCCTGTCGATCGTCGCCTACTTCCGCGCCCGCAAGACATCGGAAAAAGTCCAGCGATGGCACGACAAGATGCTGCTGAAGATGCCGATCTTCGGCAGCCTGTTCCGCAAGGCCGTGGTCGCACGCTGGACTCGCACGCTGGCCACGATGTTCGCGGCCGGCACGCCGTTGGTGGAGTCGATGGAATCCGTGGGCGGTGCGGCCGGGAACTGGCTGTATTACGATGCCACGCGTGAAATCGAGCAGGCCGTGCGCATCGGTACCAGCCTGACCAACGCCATGCAGGCCACGCACCTGTTCGACAACATGGTGCTGCAGATGACGCAGATCGGCGAGGAATCAGGTGCGCTGGACAACATGCTGCTGAAGGTGGCGGAATTCTACGAGCGTGAAGTGGACGACGCCGTGGCTGCCATTTCGAGCCTGATCGAGCCGCTGATCATCGTGATCCTGGGTGTGCTGATCGGTGGCATGGTGGTTGCCATGTACCTGCCGATCTTCAAGCTGGGCCAGGTGGTTTAACAACAGGTATCTCGCATGCAAGCAGTTTTTGGACCGGCCGGGGCCGTCACGCTGGATGCCCTGGCGCTGGTGCCGGCGCCTTTCCTGATCGTCGTGGCCGGTCTGCTGGGCCTGCTCGTGGGCAGTTTTCTCAATGTCGTGATCCATCGCCTGCCAAGGATGATGGATCACGAAGAGGCCAACTACATTGCCGAACTGCGCGGCGAGCCCCTGCCGCATCCCGGGCGTTACAACCTCATGGTGCCGCGCTCGGCCTGCCCGCACTGTGGGCACCAGATCGCGCCCTGGGAAAACGTGCCAATCGTCAGTTACCTGTTCCTGCGGGGCAAGTGCTCGTCGTGCAAGGCGCCGATCAGCATCCGCTACCCGCTTGTGGAAGCGGTGAGCGGGGTCCTGACCGCGCTGGCGATGTGGCATTTCGGCCCGACCGCCCAGGCGCTGGCCGCCATCGTCATGATCTGGGCCCTGGTGGCACTGTTCCTGATCGATGCCGATACCCAGCTGCTGCCTGACCAGATCACGCTGCCGCTGCTTTGGCTGGGGCTGCTGCTGAATTTGCAAGGATGGTTTGCGCCGCTGGCCGATGCCGTGATCGGGGCCGCCGCCGGGTATCTGGTGCTATGGACCGTCAACCTGCTGTTCACGCTGGTGCGCGGGCAGGCCGGCATGGGCCATGGCGACTTCAAGCTCATGGGTGCGCTGGGCGCATGGTTTGGCTGGCAGGCACTGCCGGCGCTGATTCTGATGTCGTCGATTGTCGGCGCGATCATCGGCGGGCTGATGCTGGTGGTCCAGCGCAAGGGCCGCGACACGGCGTTTCCGTACGGCCCGTACATTGCCGGGGCCGGCCTGATCGTGCTGTTCCTGGGCCCGGACGTACTGCCGCTGGGGCTGATCGCGGGCCATTAGCGATGCCAGACCGGCCGTCATCGCAACCGGCAGTGCAAAACTGGTATCGTGGGCACCATTAGCCAATGACCCCCCTGCCTGCCCCCATGCTGGAAATCGGCCTTACAGGCGGTATCGGCTCCGGCAAGACCCGCGTCGCGGACATGTTTGCCGAGCGCGGTGCCGCGTTGATCGATACCGATCTGCTTGCCCACGAGATCACCGCGCCCGGCGGCGCGGCCATCGCACCGCTAGTGGAAGCCTTCGGCCCGCGCTGCCTTCGGTCCGACGGCGCCATGGACCGCGACGCCATGCGCGCGCTGGTGTTTTCCGATCCCACGGCCAAGGCCCGGCTCGAAGGCATCACCCACCCTCTGATCCGCCAGCTGACCGAAGCACGCGCGGCCGCCATCCGGTCCGCCGGCCAGCATCCATATCTGATCTACGTGGTGCCGCTGCTCGTGGAATCGGGCACGTGGCGGGCGCGCGTCGGGCGCGTGCTGGTGGTCGATTGCCAGGAAGAGACGCAGGTGGCGCGGGTCATGGGCCGGAACGGGTTCACGCGTGACCAGGTGCTGGCCATCATGCACAAGCAGGCCACCCGGGCGGCACGCCTGGCCGTGGCCGACGACGTGATCGATAACGATGGCCCGCCCGACGCACTCGCGCCGCAAGTGGCGCGGCTCGATGCGCTGTATCGCAGTCTGTCGGCGCGCCCGGCGACCACATAAGACGACCCAAGGATCACCCGGTGGGGTTTCGCGCGGCGCCTGGGCTGTTCGGTCTGCGTCGCCCGGGGAACTTTCGATTTGTGGTTGGGCTCCGACTCGCATAGAATGCGCTGAAACATGCCGGGGAAAAAGCACCGAGTGACGGCTCCCGGCCTCTGCGCCACGGCTGGACCACCAGCGTGCGCGGAGAAACCGGCGGCAGCACCGCCGGGCGCCCTCGCTTACGAACCGCCATTCGGCGCGCAGCACGGATACCGACTTGATCCTGTACGAATATCCTTTCAACGAACGCATCAGGACGCTCCTGCGCCTGGAAGACCTGTTCGATCGGCTGGATTATTTCCTCGGGCAGGAACATTCGCTGCAGCACCACGTTGCCATCACCACGATCTTCGAGATCATCGACGTGGCCGGCCGTGCCGATCTCAAGACCGACCTGATCAAGGAACTGGAGCGTCAGCGCCAGGCCCTGGCGCCGCTGCGTGCCAATCCGCAGATCGACCAGGATGCACTGGTCAGCGTCATCACCGAAGTCGAGCAAGGCATTGCGGCACTGAGCCAGACCGTTGGCAAGGCCGGCCAGCTGCTGACCGACAACGAGTGGCTCACCAGCATCCGCAGCCGGGCGATCATCCCGGGCGGCACCTGCGAATTCGACCTGCCGGCCTACTATGCGTGGCAACACCGTCCCGCCGAAGACCGCCAGGCCGATATCCTCAAGTGGGCCCGGCCACTGGCCTCGCTGCGCATGGGCGCGACCATCGTGCTGCGCCTGCTGCGTGAGTCGGGCCAGAGCGGCAAGGTCATCGCCACGGGCGGCAGCTATCAGCAGATGCTGTCCGGCCGCAGCTACCAGCTGATGCAGGTGTACCTGGACGAATCGCTGCTGGCCTTCATCCCCGAGATGAGCGCCAACAAGTACATGCTCTGGGTCCGCTTTACCCAGCAGGACGGCGACATGCGGCCGCGCTCGGTGGACGCGGATATCCCCTTCCTGCTCAAACTCTGTAATTTCTGAAGTTCGCGATGCCAGCCGTCGTCAAGTGTCCCACCTGCGGCAAGGATGTCGCCTGGGTGCCGGAAAACAAGTTCCGCCCGTTCTGCTCCGATCGCTGCAAGCAGATCGACCTTGGCGCCTGGGCGTCCGAGAAGTACGTCATCGGCGGCAAGCCGGACGAATCACCATCGCCAGACCTGCCGGCGGACGACGAAGACTGACGAGCGTCGTAGGGCTGGCTCCCCTCGCCCGCATGGCGGGAGAGGGGATTGCGTAGCACGCTCCCGCAGTCTCTCGCCGTCGCCCACGGAAATGCCGGGCCGAAATGCCCGGCTTGTAGCCGGGGCATGCCTTGCCTGCGTTCAGCTGGCGCGGGATTCCTCCGCCAGCCATTCGACGACCGGGATGGTCGCCGGTAGCAGCGGCCCCACGTCCACGGGTACCGCCTGCCAGGAAAATGCCTGGCCCTCCCTGCCGACCGGCTCGCCGCGCCAGTCGGTGATCTTGCAGAAATACAGCCGCACATAGGCGTGCGGGTAATCATGCTCGAGCGTGTGCCAGCGTTCGCTGCGCACGATGTCGAGCCCCAGTTCCTCGTGCAGTTCGCGCGCCAGCGCGTCTTCCACCGTTTCGCCCGGTTCCAGCTTGCCGCCCGGAAATTCCCAGTAGCCCTCGTAGGGCTTGCCCGCCGGGCGCTGTGCCAGCAGGAAGCGGCCATCGGGCTGGATCATCACGCCCACGGCCACCTCCGTGACCTTGCGCGTCTGGCCGTCGGCCGTCGTCACGGTTTCCACCTGCGCCGTCATGCCCGGTTATTCCTTGTCCGCCACGAACGGCTGGCCATGCTTGCCGCCCCAGTCGCGCGCAAATTGCCAGGCCACCCGGCCCGAACGCGAGCCGCGCTCCAGTGCCCAGATCAGCGCGTCGCCGCGCGCCGCCTCGATATCGGCCGGCGTGCAGCCGAAGTGCGACAGCCAGTGCCCGACGATCGCCAGGTACTCGTCCTGCTTCGGCGGGTAGAACGACAGCCACAGGCCGAAACGCTCGGACAGCGAGATCTTCTCTTCCACCACCTCGCCCGGATGGATCTCGCCATCCGACGTGTGCTGGTACGTCTCGTTGTCCTTCATGTACTCGGGCAGCAGATGGCGGCGGTTCGACGTGGCATAGATCAGCACGTTGTCCGACTGCGCAGCCACCGAACCGTCGAGCGCCGACTTCAGCGACTTGTAGCCCGACTCGCCGTCTTCGAACGACAGGTCGTCGCAGAAAATCACGAAGCGTTCCGGCCGCGAAGCCAGCCTTTCGACGATGTCGCCCAGGTCGCCCAGGTCGTCCTTGTCCACTTCCACCAGGCGCAGCCCATCCTTCACGAATTCGTTCAGGATGGCCTTGATCAGCGACGACTTGCCCGTGCCGCGTGCGCCGGTCAGCAGCACGTTGTTGGCCGGCAGTCCCTTCACGAACTGGCGCGAGTTGGCCACGATCGCGTCCTTCTGGCGATCGATGTTCTTCAGGTCGTTCAGGTGGATCGGCGGCAGCTGGCGGATAGCCTGCAGATAGCCGATGTTGCCGAACAGGCTCTGCCGCTTGCGCCAGCGGAATGCTACCGCCTCCTTCCAGTCCACCTCGGTCAGTTCGGGCGGCAGCCATTGTTCAAGGCGGGCGAGGAAGTTGTCGAGGCGGGCAGCAAGGTCGGACATGGGGCGCTTCTTCTCAGACGAATGACGGAATACGAAAGGCGACGGGCGACTGGCGTAAGTCGAGAATTTGAAGGTTCTACGACTTACGAACGGTAATCGGCGTTGATCGACACGTAGTCGTGCGACAGGTCGCACGTCCACACCGTGGCGTCGGCATTGCCACGGCCCAGCGCGATACGCACCGTGATCTCGGCCTGCTTCATCACGCGCTGGCCGTCTTCCTCGCGATAGTCGGGGTTGCGGCCGCCATCGCGTGCCACCCAAACGTCGTCGAGCCACAGGTTGACGCGGTTCACATCGAGATCGTTCACGCCGGCATAGCCCACGGCGGCCAGGATGCGGCCCAGGTTGGGGTCCGACGCATAGAAAGCGGTCTTGACCAGCGGCGAATGGGCCACGGCATAGGCGATCTGGCGGCATTCGGCCACATCGTTGCCGCCTTCCACGCGAATCGTCATCAGCTTCGTGGCGCCTTCGCCATCGCGCACGATCATCTGGGCCAGTTCCTGGGCCAGCGACGTCACCGCGTCGCGCAGCGCGTCATACGCCGGGCCTTCGGCGGCGGTCACGCTGGCGCCCGACTTGCCCGAGGCAATCAGCACGAACGAGTCATTGGTCGACGTATCGCCATCGATCGTGATGCTGTTGAACGAGTGATCGGCCGCATGCGACACCAGCTTCTGCAGCACCGGCTGGGCCACGGCGGCGTCCATCGCAATAAAGCCAAGCATCGTCGCCATGTTGGGACGAATCATGCCGGCACCCTTGCTGATGCCCGACAGGGTCACGGTCTTGCCGTCGATCTGCACCGTGCGCGACGCGGCCTTGGGCTGCGTGTCGGTGGTCATGATCGATTCGGCGGCGGCCAGCCAGTTGTCGGGGCGCGCGTTGGCGATGGCCGTGGGCAGCGCGGCGGTCAGGCGATCCACGGGCAGCTGCTCCAGAATTACGCCGGTCGAGAACGGCAGCACCTGGTTGGCGGCGATGCCCAGCTGCTTGGCCAGCGCATCGCAGGTGGCGCGCGCGACGGCCAGGCCCGGTTCGCCGGTACCGGCGTTGGCATTGCCCGTGTTGACCACCAGCGCGCGGATGCCGGCGCCCGCGGCCAGGTGCTCGCGGCAGACCTGCACCGGTGCGGCGCAGAAGCGGTTCTGGGTGAAGACGCCCGCCACCGTGCTGCCTTCGGCCACCTTGACCACAAGCACGTCCTTGCGATTGGCCTTGCGGATACCGCCCTCGGCCCAGCCGAGTTCGACGCCAGCGACGGATTTCAGGTTGTCTGCCTGCGGCAGGGGCAAGTTCACGGGCATGTTCGTTTCCTTTGCTGCAAATTGTGTGATGCACCTGATGAACATGCCCGCTTGAGCGGTCGGCTCAAGCGGGCATGTCCAGGGATTCGGTCGATGACGCGCCGCTCGGGGCGCATCACCGGCAGTGGCGGGCCAGCTTCAGCTCAGCTTGCCGTGGCACTGCTTGAACTTCTTGCCCGATCCGCACGGGCAGGGGTCGTTGCGGCCAACCTTGGGCATGCCGGCCAGCGCCACGTCGCCGCCCATCGCGGCCATCGCGGCGGCGGCCGTGCTGCTGCGCGGCGACGCCTCTTCCACCGGCTCGCCGCCGTCGGCGAATTCGTCGTGCTTGTACTGCACGTTGGCCAGGTGCGACAGGCCTTCCTCGATTTCCTCGGATGCCTGCTCCAGCTGCTCCGGCGACTGGATCTGCACGTTGAACACCACGCGCGTGACTTCGTTCTTGATGACGTCCAGCAGGCGGGCGAACAATTCGAACGACTCGCGCTTGTATTCCTGCTTCGGGTCCTTCTGCGCGTAGCCGCGCAGGTGAATACCCTGGCGCAGGTGATCCAGCGCGGCCAGGTGCTCGCGCCAGTGCGTGTCGATGCTTTGCAGCATGACCGACCGCTCGAAGCCCGCAAACGAATCGCGGCCAACCTGTTCCACCTTGGCGTCGTAGGTCTCGCGCGCGGTCTTCAGGATCAGGTTCAGCAGCTCCTCGTCCTCGATGCTCTGGGCGCCCTCGATGGTCTTGGCCAGCGGCACGTCCAGGCTCCAGTCGTCACGCAGACGCTGCTCCAGCCCGGCGATATCCCATTGCTCTTCCATGCTTTCGGCGGGCACGTAGTCGCGGAACATTTCCACGATCACGCTTTCGCGCAGGTTCGCTACCATGTCGCCGACGTCCTTGGCCTCCAGCACGTCGTTACGGAGCTTGTAGATTTCCTTGCGCTGGTCGTTGGCAACGTCGTCGTACTGCAGCAGCTGCTTGCGGATGTCGAAGTTGCGGCCTTCCACCTTGCGCTGCGCCGATTCGATCGAACGCGTGACGATGCCGGCCTCGATCGGCTCGCCCTCGGGCATCTTCAGGCGTTCCATGATCGCGCGCACGCGATCGCCGGCGAAGATGCGCAGCAGCTGGTCGTCCAGCGACAGGTAGAAGCGCGACGAACCCGGGTCGCCCTGGCGGCCGGCACGGCCCCGCAGCTGGTTGTCGATCCGGCGCGACTCGTGGCGCTCGGTGCCCACGATATGCAGGCCGCCGGATGCCTTGACCTGCTCGTGCAGCGACTGCCATTCCCCTTCGAGCTGCGCGATCCTGGCGGCCTTCTCGGCATCCGACAGGTTCGGGTCGGCCTGGATGAAGCCCGCTTGCTTCTCGACGTTGCCGCCCAGCACGATGTCGGTACCGCGACCGGCCATGTTCGTGGCGATCGTGATCATCTTCGGCCGGCCGGCCTGCGCCACGATCTCGGCTTCGCGCTCGTGCTGCTTGGCGTTCAGCACCTGGTGCGGCAGCTTTTCCTTGTTCAGGAGGTCTGACAGGTACTCGGACGTCTCGATCGACGTCGTACCCACCAGCACCGGCTGTCCACGCTCGTAGCAGTCGCGGATATCGCGCACCACGGCGTCGTAGCGTTCCTTCGACGTCTTGTAGATCTGGTCCTGCAGGTCCTTGCGCTGGGCCTGGCGGTTGGTCGGGATCACAACCACTTCCAGGCCGTAGATTTCCTGGAATTCGTACGCTTCGGTATCCGCCGTGCCGGTCATGCCGGCCAGCTTCTCGTACATGCGGAAGTAGTTCTGGAACGTGATGGTGGCCAGCGTCTGGTTTTCCTGCTGGATCGTCACGCCTTCCTTGGCTTCCACGGCCTGGTGCAGGCCGTCCGACCAGCGGCGGCCCGTCATCAGGCGGCCCGTGAATTCGTCGACGATCACCACTTCGTCGTTCTGCACCACGTAGTGCTGGTCGCGATGGAACAGGCTTTGCGCACGCAGGGCGGCGTACAGATGGTGCATCAGCGTGATGTTCTGCGGCGCGTAGAGCGATTCGCCCTCGCCGATCAGCCCTTGCGCGGCCAGGATCTGCTCGGCCTTCTCGTGGCCGGCCTCGGTCAGGTAGACCTGGTGGCCCTTTTCGTCCACGTAGTAGTCACCGGGCTTCTCGACGCCCGTGCCGTCGGCCTTTTCCTCGCCGATCTGGCGCTCGAGCAGCTTCGGAATGCCGTTCATGCGCTGGTAGAGGTCGGTCTGGTTCTCGGCCTGGCCCGAGATGATCAGCGGCGTACGCGCCTCATCGATCAGGATCGAGTCCACTTCGTCGACGATCGCGTAGTGCAGCGGGCGCTGCACGCGCTGCGACGGGTCGTAGACCATGTTGTCGCGCAGGTAGTCGAAGCCGAACTCGTTGTTCGTGCCGTACGTGATGTCGGCGTTGTAGGCCACCTGCTTCTGGTCGTGCGGCATCTGCGACAGGTTCACACCCACCGACAGCCCCAGGAAGTTGTACAGGCGCCCCATCCACTCGGCGTCACGCTGGGCCAGGTAGTCGTTCACCGTCACCACGTGCACACCCTTGCCGGTCAGCGCGTTCAGGTACACGGGCAGCGTGGCGGTCAGCGTCTTGCCTTCGCCGGTTCGCATTTCGGCGATCTTGTTGTCGTTCAGCACCATGCCGCCAATCATCTGCACGTCGAAGTGGCGCATCTTCATGACGCGCTTGCTGGCTTCGCGGCACACGGCAAAGGCTTCGGGCAGCAGGGATTCGAGCGATTCGCCGGCGGCATGGCGCTGGCGGAACGTCTCGGTCATGCCACGCAGTTCGTCGTCCGAAAGCACCTCGAACTTCGGCTCGAGCGCGTTGATCTGCGTGACCGTGCGGCGATATTGTTTGATCAGCCGCTCATTGCGGCTGCCGAAGACTTTCTTGAGAAGGCCCGTGATCATCGAGTGCTTTCACCTGCGCGGCAGACCGGTACGAGACCCGCCAAATCCGCGCGAGGAATGGGTAGATTGGCGCAAAACGCCGAGTTTATCATGTGCCGATGTCCTGACCGGACCTGTCACCAGCACAGTTTCTGTACAGGTGCAACCGCCCGGCCCCATTGACTGGCGGCCCGTACAGCAGGTTGGGACAGACGCGGCGGCTTCAATGTTCCGGGCATCCGGCCCGATGGCGGCCGGTGGCGTCATCGGATGGCGCGCCGGTCGGCCGGCGCAGGGGCAGCCGCCAGGGGGAGCTGCGCCGACGCCGGCATCGCGGCGCTCAGGAAGCCGCCCGGGTTGCGTGGCACGCCGTTCACATGGACCTCGAAATGCAGGTGCGCCCCTGTGGAGCGGCCCGTGCTGCCCACGCGGGCGATCGGCTGGCCCGGCCGGACCAGGTCGCCGGCCTTGACCAGCACTTTCGACGCGTGGGCGTAGCGGGTCTTGAGGCCGTTGCCATGGTCGATATCGATCATGTTGCCGTACTCGTGATGCCATTCCGAGGCCACCACCACCCCGCCGGCAGCGGCCACGACCGGCGTGCCGGCCGGCGCGACGAAATCCACGCCATCGTGCTGCGAGCGGCGGCCGCTAAAGGGATCGATGCGCGCGCCGAAGCTCGATCCATCGTAGCCCGACGCCACCGGCAGCACGCTGGGCTGACGGCGCTCATGCAACTGGCGATCCATCAGCGCGGTCTCGATCACGTCGAAATAGTCGACGCGATGGTCGGCCTGGCGGCCCAGCCGCGCCAGTTCGTCGCTAAGCTCGGGCATCGTGAGGTCGCTGGACTGTGCGGGGTGGGCCGGGCCGCCGCGCGCCGGGCGATGGCGGAAATCGAAATCCTGGGGGGAGATGCCGGCCAGGCCGGACACGCGCTCGCCGAGCGCGTCCAGGCGCACCATCTGGGCCTGCAGTTCGCCCAGCCGGGTGGCCATCACGGCCAGGTTCTCGCGCAAGTACGCATTGTCCCGCGCCTGTCGGGTGATTTCCGGCGCCGACGCGTTGCGGGCAACCAGCCAGGTCAAACCCGACGAGGCCGCCGCCACCAGCGCGCACAGCGCCAGGCCGAAGAGCACGACGCGCGCCCGCGTCAACTGGAAGCGAAACACCCGCGGCTCGCGCGGATGCAGCACGATGATCTGCATGACCGTTCCCCAATTCCCAAAGGACGGCGCCATCGAGGCACCGGCGCGCTTGCAGGCATCGCATCCCGGCTCTCGGACGGGCAAGGATTGCGCGCTAGAATGCTTGCATGCGCTTGTTCACCCACCACGCTCACCAGACCCCGAACGCCAAGCCTCTCAATGATTGGCTGGCCAAGTCCGGCCCGGTTTCCGCGCTGATGCAGACCGCGCGGCAACTGGCGTCACTGGAAGCGGAAGTCTTTGCGTTGCTGCCACCGGCCCTGCGCAGCGGCATTGCGGTGGGCGGCATCAAGACCGACAACCGGGGCCCGCAGGCGGAGCAGACGCTGCTGTTGCTGGCCGCCCATGGCGCGGCCGCCGCACGGGTCAGGCAAGTGGTGCCCACATTGCTTTCCCGGTTGCAACAACGAGGCTCGCAGGTTACTGCAATCCGGGTACGGGTACAACCCGAGGTGGGACGCGGCGACTGGGACACCGAGCCGGTCGAGCGCAAGCCGCGCACGCAGAATCTGTCGCCAGCCGGCATGCAGAGCATGGACGCGCTGGCGCGCACCCTCGAGGATTCGCCGCTGAAGGATGCCGTGCAGGCATTGCTGGCGCGTCACCGCTGAAGACCGAAAGCCCCAAAACGCTTCAGTCGAGCCCATCACGATAATCCCGCATCGTTGCGCCAATCGGGCAGATGCGACGGTCATCGCAAATCCTGATATTTCCCCGCGATTTTGATGTACCGGCGCTGGCCCGCGCATCGAACCCGCTGTCGGCAAAACCATGACGCCGGGCAATTTGATCATGCTTTCGGGCTCATAGAATGGCCTCGGGCGTACATCACGACCCTTTGCATTGTCCAAAGGAGAAACATCATGTACCAGCGCATTCTGAAAGCCATTTCCGAAAGCGAAGACAGATTTATCCGAATTCGGCGCCAGATCCACCAACACCCGGAAATCGGATTCGAGGAAACCCGGACCAGTGATCTCGTAGCAGAAATGCTAAAAGGCTGGGGCTACGAGGTGCATCGCGGCTTGGCGCGGACCGGCGTGGTCGGCACGCTGAAGGTGGGCAATGGCAACAGGCGCCTGGGCATCCGCGCCGATATGGACGCCTTGCCGATGACCGAAAACAGTCAAAAGGAATGGAGCAGCACCGTTCCTGGCAAATTCCACGGGTGCGGCCATGACGGACATACCGCGATTCTGTTATGTGCGGCGGAATATCTGGCAAAGAGCCGGAATTTCGACGGCACCCTGCATCTGATTTTCCAGCCCGCCGAGGAATTGCTTTACGGTGGCAAGGTCATGGTGCATGACGGATTGTTCGAGCAGTTTCCCTGCGATGCGATTTTCGCCATGCATAACATGCCGGGATTCAAGGAATGCGAATTCTATTTCAGGAAGGGCGCATTCATGGCATCGTCCGACACCTTGCATATCGAGATTACCGGGGTCGGCGGGCATGGTGCGATTCCGGAGAAAGCGGTCGATGCCACGCTGGTTGCCTGCCATATCGGCACCGCGCTGCAAACCATTGTCTCGCGTAATGTGTCGCCGTTCGAGGCGGCGGTTATCACCATCGGCAGCATCCAGTCCGGAGAGGCGCCAAACATTATCAACGCCAAGGCCCTCATGAAACTGAGCGTCCGGTCGTTGAATCCGTCCATCCGCACCCTGCTGCTAAAGCGGATCGGCGAAGTCGCCCAGCTGCAGGCGCAGAGTTTTGGCGCTACCGCCGAAGTCTTTCATGTGAACGGCAGCCCGGTGCTGGTCAATGACGACCACGCCACCGAGTTCGCCGCCGAGGTCGCGCAGGACGTGTTTGGCAGGAACAAGGTCCATACCGACGCGCCCCAGCTACCCGGCAGCGAGGATTTTGCGTTCATGCTGGAGGCCAATCCGAATGGCAGCTACATGCTGATCGGCGGCGGCGACGAGCCGGGCTATTGCATGGTGCATAACCCCGGTTATGACTTCAACGACAAATGCCTGGTGCCTGCCGCCGCATACTGGTGCGCACTGACCGAGCGATACCTGAAGTAAGCCCAATTAAGGCTGGATTCGAGGCTATCCCATGAAAACACAGGATCTGGCGCTGGTCGCGCTGCTCTGCCTGATACTTCTGCCGTTCGCCGTGTTCCCGGAATGGCTCGATGCCTACAAGCGCTTCAACGGGCAGCACGGCATGGTCATGGCATTTATCAAGTTTGGCGTGCTGGCGACGTTGGGCGAGGTCATCGGGCAGCGCATTCGCACCGGGCATTATCTGAGGAAGGGGTTCGGCATCCTGCCGAGAATGGTCGTCTGGGGGATTCTCGGCCTGTTCATCAGCATGGCGTTCAAGGTCTTTGCCGTCGGATCGCCCTATTTTGCGGAATACCTGGGCATCGACGGCATCGTCGCGGCCATGGCGGGCGGTTTCACGATGCTCAAACTGGCGGGCGCCCTGATCATCAGCACCTTGCTGAACCTGACCTTCTCGCCGGTCATGATGACCGCCCACAAGGTCACGGACATGCATATCGTCCGCTATCAGGGATCGTTGCGGTCGCTGTACCGGCCGATTGCCGTCGCGGAACACCTGAAGGCGCTCGACTGGCAGACGCAGTGGGGCTTCGTGTTCAAGAAGACCATTCCGTTTTTCTGGATTCCCGCCCATGGGCTGACCTTTCTGCTGCCCCCCGATTCCCAGATCCTGTTTGCGGCATTGCTCGGTGTCGCCCTGGGTATCGTGCTGGCCCTAGCAGGCCCCAAACCTGCGAAACCGTTGCCGGCCTGATCGGCGATCCCAACAAAAAACCCCCGCTCTCACGAACGGGGGTTTTTCAATCTGGTGGAACGGCTATGGACGATCAGGCAAAGGCCGGTTGCGCCTGCGGCAGGAAGGCCGTCGGCGCTTCCTCGACCTTGTCGAAGGTCACGATCTCGTACGCTTCCTGATCCGCCAGCAGTGCGCGCAGCAGCTGGTTGTTCAGGCCGTGGCCCGACTTGTGGGCAACGTACGAGCCAATCAGCGGATGGCCCACCACGTACAGATCGCCAATGGCGTCGAGGATCTTGTGACGCACGAACTCGTCGCCGTAGCGCAGTTCCTCGTTGTTCAGCATGCGGTGCTCGTCGAGCACGATCGCGTTGTCCAGGCTGCCGCCACGGGCCAGGCCCATCTCGCGCAACGCTTCCACCTCGTGGGCAAAGCCGAACGTGCGGGCACGCGCGATCTCGCGGACATAGCTCGTATCGGCAAAGTCGATCGAGAACGTCTGGCCGGTCTTGTCCACCGCCGGATGGCGGAAGTCGATCGTGAACGCGAGCTTGAAACCGAAGAACGGCTCCAGGCGGGCCAGCTTGTCGCCCTCGCGCACTTCCACCGCCTTCTTGACGCGGATGAAACGCTTGGCGGCCGGCTGCTCCTCGATGCCCGCGGACTGCAGCAGGAATACGAACGAAGCCGCGCTGCCGTCCATGATCGGGATTTCCTCGGCGTCGACGTCGACGTAGAGGTTGTCGATGCCCAGGCCGGCGCATGCCGACATCAGGTGCTCGACCGTCGAAACGCGGGCGCCGTCCTTCTGCAGGACCGACGCCAGACGGGTGTCGCCGATGGCGCTGGCGGCCACCGGAATTTCTACCGCTTCGGGCAGATCGACGCGCGTGAAGACGATGCCGGTATCGGCAGGGGCCGGCCTCAGCGACAGCGTCACCTTGCGACCCGAGTGCAAACCGATGCCGACCGTCTTCACCACGGATTTGATAGTGCGCTGTTTGAGCATGACGGCCTCAACTATTATTAAAAGCTATTGGGCGTAATTTCCAATAACGCGATACTACCATTACTGGATGTATTGCGCTGCACCACTTTGTGTCCGGGTGTTATGCAATGTTAATCAAGCGCCCAAAAAATCACTTCTACTGACACGCTTCGTGTCAGGCGCGCAACGCTTCCAGAACGGCTTCGGCGCTGCTGACCTTGAATTCGCCCGGTTCTTCCACGGCCAGATGCGTCACCACGCCATCGTCGATGACCATGGCATAACGCTTGGCGCGCACGCCCAGGCCGCGCTGGCTCAGGTCCTGGTCCAGGCCGAGCGCCTTTGCCCACTGTGCGGCACCGTCGGCCATCATGCGGACCTTTCCGTCGGTCTTCTGCTCGCGGCCCCAGGCGCCCATCACGAAGGCGTCGTTGACCGAATGGCACCAGACCTCGTCCACGCCGGCCGCGCGCAGCTGGTCGTTGAGCTTGACGAACCCTGGCACATGCTTGGCCGAGCAGGTGGGTGTGAATGCGCCGGGCAGGCCAAACACCACGATCTTCTTGCCCTTGACCAGTTCGGCCACCGGAAAGGCGTTGGGGCCCAGCGCGCAGCCGCCGGTCTCGGTTTCAAAGAATTCGTACAACGTGGCGTCGGGGACGCGCTGGCCAACGGCGATCATTTTGGACAATCCTCCAGCGTGGTGTCTGGCGTGTATCGGAAAAACCTGCCTGCATCATAGGGGCGGATGCCGTCGCCACCAAGCGGCGCGGCATGCGGGTGCAGCAGGAATTACCTGGGATTCGAAACGCCGCGCGGCGCGTTGGGTAAACGCGCCGCGCGGACGGAGACATCCCGCCGCCGGGGGCGGGAAACCAGTCCGGGGAGGCGGCCGATGGCCTGCCTGCCCGGCAACGGGATGCGACGGACAACATGTGGCGTGGCGCGGCGCAGCCGCACGCACTGACGGGTGACGTCAGTCCAGGCAAACGCCGGGCGGATAGGGAGCGCCCAGGCGATGCGTGACGGACCGCTGACAGCCTGCCAGGCGCGCGGCGGATGCCGCTGCCCTGCCGGTTCCCAACTTAGTCTGCCTGCTTGCGCAGGAAGGCCGGGATGTCGTACGTATCCACACCCTTTTCTTGCAACGCCGCCACGTGAGCCGATGCCGACTCACGCGAACTGCGCCACACCGCCGGGGTATCCAGGTTGCTGTAGTCCGGCGATGCATGGGCCGGCGCGGCCGTCAGGCCTGCCATCATCTGCACCGGGATGTTGTCCGTGCCGGTCTTCAGCAGCGTCATCGGCTGCTGCTTCTTGGCCGAACGGCCCAGGCCCGTGGCCACCACGGTCACGCGCAGGGCGTCACCCATCGAGTCGTCGTACACCGTACCGAAGATCACGGTCGCGTCTTCCGCGGCATAGCTGCGGATCGTGTTCATGACTTCCTTGGTTTCCGACAGCTTCAGCGAACGGCTGGCCGTGATGTTGACCAGCACGCCACGCGCGCCGGACAGGTCCACGCCTTCCAGCAGCGGGCTGGCCACGGCCTGCTCGGCCGCCAGGCGGGCGCGATCCACGCCCGACACGGTTGCCGTGCCCATCATGGCCTTGCCCTGCTCGCCCATCACCGTCTTCACGTCTTCGAAGTCGACGTTCACCAGACCATCGACATTGATGATCTCGGCGATACCGGCCACGGCGTTGTGCAGCACGTCATCGGCGCACTGGAAGCACTTGTCCATCTCGGCGTCGTCGCCCATCACTTCGAACAGCTTCTCGTTGAGCACAACGATCAGCGAGTCCACCGACGATTCCAGCTCGCCCGAGCCATGTTCGGCCACCTTGGCGCGGCGCGCGCCTTCGAAGTCGAACGGCTTGCTGACCACGCCCACGGTCAGGATGCCCATTTCCTTGGCCACCTGCGCCACGATCGGCGCAGCACCGGTACCGGTACCGCCGCCCATGCCGGCAGTGATGAAGACCATGTGGGCGCCGCGCAGCGAATCGGCGATCTGTTCGCGCGCCTGCTCCGCGCAGTTGCGGCCCACTTCAGGCTTGGCGCCGGCACCCAGCCCGGAATTGCCAAGCTGCAGCACGCGCGATGCGCTCGAACGCTTCAGCGCCTGGGCATCGGTGTTCATGCAGATGAATTCCACGCCCTGCACGCCACGGCTGATCATGTGCTGCACGGCGTTGCCGCCTGCACCGCCCACGCCCACCACCTTGATGATGGTGCCGTCCTGAATCTCCGTTTCGATCATGTCAAAGTCCATCACTGCCTCCGAGAAAAATCAGTCCCCAAACGCTGCAGCCTCCCCGCCGCAACCCTTGGTTTCTGAACAAGAAACCATCAAAAAATGAGTAGCCAATACCGCAGCAAAACTGCTTGACCTGCTCAACGTGCCACGATCCGTTCGGCTGACTGCAACAGGATCGTCACACTTAAAAAAGTCCTGACAAGCTTGCGGCTCAGAAGTTGCCGACAAACCATTCCTTCATGCGGGTCCACACCTGCTTCACCTGGCCGCTCTGCACGGCCACCTTGCGGCCGCGCATGCGCTGCACGCAGCCTTCCTGCAGCAGACCCATAACGGTCGAATAGCGCGGACTCTTCACGACTTCGTGCAGATTGCCGCGGTACTCGGGCACGCCCACGCGCACCGGCTTCAGGAAAATGTCCTCGCCCAGCTCGACCATGCCCGGCATCATCGCCGTACCGCCGGTAATCACCACGCCCGACGACAGCAGCTCCTCGTAGCCCGACTCGCGCACCACCTGGTGCACCAGCGAATACAGCTCCTCGATACGCGGCTCGATCACGGCGGCCAGCGCCTGGCGGCTCAGCGTGCGCGTGCCGCGGTCGCCCACGCCGGGCACCTCGATCATGTCTTCCGGGTCGGCAATCGCCTGCTTGGCAATGCCGTACTGCATCTTGATGTCCTCGGCATCGGGCGTCGGCGTGCGCAGCGCCATGGCGATGTCGTTGGTGATCTGGTCCCCGGCGATGGGGATCACGGCCGTATGGCGGATCGCGCCCTCGCTGAAGATGGCGATGTCGGTGGTGCCGCCGCCGATGTCGACCAGCACCACGCCCAGTTCCTTCTCGTCCTCGGTCAGCACCGCCAGGCTCGACGCCAGCGGCTGCAGGATCAGGTCATGCACTTCCAGCCCGCAACGGCGCACGCACTTGACGATGTTCTGCGCCGCGCTGACCGCGCCCGTGACGATATGCACCTTCACTTCCAGGCGGATGCCGCTCATGCCGATGGGCTCGCGCACGTCTTCCTGGCCGTCGATGATGAATTCCTGCGTCAGGATGTGCAGGATCTGCTGGTCGGTCGGGATGTTCACCGCCTTGGCGGTCTCGATCACGCGGGCCACGTCCGTCTGCGTGACCTCCTTGTCCTTGATCGCCACCATGCCGCTGGAGTTGAAGCTGCGGATATGGCTGCCGGCAATGCCCGTGAACACCTCGGCAATCTTGCAATCGGCCATCAGTTCGGCCTCTTCCAGCGCCCGCTGGATCGACTGCACGGTGGCCTCGATGTTGACCACGACCCCCTTCTTCAAACCCTTGGACTCTGACTGGCCCATCCCGATGACCTCATAGCTGCCGTCGGGGCGCAGTTCCGCCACCACGGCCGCCACCTTCGAGGTGCCGATGTCGAGACCGACCAGAAGGTCCTTGTATTCCTTGCTCATCGAGTTTTCTCCGCGTTCTTACTCTTGAGTCGCGTCGGATTGTTGTTGGTGTTGCCGGCCGAAGCCGCTTGGGAACCTGCCGCACCCGCTGCCGCCTTGGCCGCTGCCTTGGCCGCCGCCTGCGCCTGGGCATCGGTCAGGAAGCGCACGCTGGCCGTGCGGATGGCAAAACCGTTGGGATACCGCAGGTCGGCGTACTCGATCTGCTTGCCCCACTGCTGGGTCAACTGCGGCCACGACGCCACGAAACGCTTGACCCGCGCCTCCATGGCGGCGCGATCCTCGTCGTTCTGCTCGCGCCCGAACTCGATCACCGTGCCGTTGGACAGCTTCGCCCGCCACGCATAGCGGCTGGAAAGGGCCACGGCCAGCGGTTCGGCCTTGATCGGCTTGAACCACTCGCGCATGGTCTCCAGCTTCTCGACCACGTCTTCCTCGCTGTCCGGCGGGCCGTCCAGCGCCAGCAACTGGGCGTCTTCCTCGGCTTCGGCCGTGTTGGCCACGAATACCTCGCCGTAGGTATTGATCAGCCGGCCGCTGTCCGGCCCGCCCCACGTGCCCAGCGCCTCGTGCTCTTCCACCTGTACCGCCAGGCCGTTCGGCCATTCGCGCCGCACGCTGGCATGGCGCACCCAGGGCACCGACTCGAACGCCTGGCGCGCCGCGTTCAGGTCGAGCGTGAAGAAATTGCCCGACAGCTTGTTCAGCGCGTTGGCCCGCACGCTCGGCGCGTTCACGTGGCGCAGCTGGCTGCCGTCCAGCGACGTCAGTTCCACGTGGGTAATGGCGAACACGGGCCGCTGCGCCAGCCACAACAGGCCGGCGCCAAGCGCCATGAGCGCCACCAGCGCATAGAGCGCTGAGGCGATCAGGTTGAGCAGGCGCGCGTTGTGCCACATGGTCGTTTGGTGGGGCGGTCAGCCGTTGGTGATGCGGTTATTCGGGTTTCCAGTGCTCGTTCGGATGCAGGTCAAGCGTCGCGGCGGCCAGCACCTGCATCACGAAATCCTCGTAGCTGATGCCCGCCGCGCGCGCCGCCATCGGCACGAGCGAATGGCCGGTCATGCCGGGCGACGTATTCATTTCGAGCAGATGCGGGCGGCCGTCGCGGGTCAGCATGACGTCCGCACGGGCCCAGCCACGGCAACCCAGCACGCGAAACGCTTCGACGGCCAGCGCCCGCACTTCGTTCTCCAGTGCCTCAGGCAAAGTTGACGGGCACAGGTATTGGGTAACGTCAGTAAAGTACTTATTTTGATAGTCGTAGTTCGACTCGGGCGCGACAATCTTGATAACGGGCAGTGCTTCGGCCGTTGCGCCCTCGCCCACTACCGGGCAGGTCAGCTCGTCGCCATCGATGAACGTCTCGGCGATGACATCGGCATCGAGCCCCGCCGCCTTCTCGAACGCCTCGCGCATCTGGCCGGCATCGGTGACCTTGGTCAGGCCGATCGACGACCCCTCGCGGGCCGGCTTGACGATCAGCGGCAGGCCCAGATCCCGCACCACGGCGTCGAAATCGGTATCGGCATACAGCATCGCAAAGCGCGGCGTGGCCAGGCCGTGCGTCATCCACAGGCGCTTGGTGGCCTGCTTGTCCATGGCCAGCGCCGACGCCAGCACGCCGCTGCCCGTATAGGGCACGCCCAGCTGTTCCAGCAGGCCCTGCATCGTGCCGTCCTCGCCGTAACGGCCATGCAGCGCGATGAAGACGCGGTCGAACTTCGCCGCGGCCAGTTCCGCCACGGACTGCAGCGCCGGGTCGAACGCGTGGGCGTCCACGCCGCGCGACTTCAGTGCCGCCAGGACGCCGTTGCCGGACATCAGCGAGATTTCGCGCTCGGCCGAGCGCCCGCCCAGCAGCACGCCAACCTTGCCCAGCGATTCCGGATCGATATTGGGATGCGCCACGAAGCTCATTGCTGACCTCCCGCCTGGTGCGACACCAGTTGTCCCGGCACCGCACCGATCGTGCCGGCACCCATGGTCACGACCACATCGCCAGGTCGCACGGCATCCATGATCGATTGGGGCATGTCTTCGATCTGTTCCACAAAAACGGGTTCTACCTTGTTGGCCACCCGCAGCGCGCGGGTCAGCGCGCGGCCGTCGGCGGCCACGATGGGCGCCTCGCCGGCCGCATACACCTCGGCCAGCAGCAGCGCGTCGACGGTGCCGAGCACCTTCACGAAATCCTCGAAGCAGTCGCGCGTCCGCGTGTACCGGTGCGGCTGGAAGGCCAGCACCAGCCGGCGGTCCGGGAATGCACCGCGCGCGGCGGCCAGCGTGGCGGCCATTTCCACCGGGTGGTGGCCGTAGTCGTCCACCAGCGTGAACGTGCCGGCGCCATCGGGCGTCGCCACCTCGCCGTAGCGCTGGAAGCGGCGGCCAACACCGTGGAATTCGCGCAGCGCCTTGACGATGGCGGCGTCGGGCACCTCCAGTTCGGTGGCGATGGCGATGGCGGCCAGCGCGTTCTGCACGTTGTGCAGGCCCGGCAGGTTCAGCACCACGTCCAGCGGCGGCTCCGCGTGGCCGTTGAGCTGGCGCAGCACCGTGAAATGCATCTGGCCGTCCACCGCGCGGGCATTGACCGCGCGGATCTGGGCATCCTCGGCAAAGCCGTAGCGCACCACGGGCTTGGACACGAACGGCATGATCTCGCGCACGTTCGGGTCATCCACGCACAGCACGGCAATGCCGTAGAACGGCAGGCGCTGGGTGAATTCCACGAACGCCTGCTTCAGACGGGCAAAGTCATGCCCGTACGTGTCCATGTGGTCGGCGTCGATATTGGTGATGACTTCCATCACCGGGAACAGGTTCAGGAACGACGCATCGGACTCGTCGGCCTCGGCGACGATGAAGTCGCCCGTGCCCAGGCGCGCGTTGGCACCGGCCGAATTCAGCCGGCCGCCGATCACGAAGGTCGGGTCGAGCCCGCCCTCGGCCAGCACCGACGCCACCAGGCTGGTGGTCGTGGTCTTGCCGTGCGTGCCGGCGATGGCCACGCCCTGCTTCAGGCGCATCAGTTCGGCCAGCATCACGGCGCGCGGCACCACCGGAATGCGCTTGGCGCGCGCGGCCAGCACTTCCGGGTTGTCGTGGGTCACGGCGGTCGACACGACCACGGCGTTGGCGCCTTCCACGTTGGCGGCGTCATGGCCGTGGCACACGCGGGCGCCCAGCGAGGCCAGGCGCCGCGTGGCAGCGTTGCTGCCCATGTCGGAGCCCGAGACCTTGTAGCCCAGGTTCAGCAGGACCTCGGCGATGCCACTCATGCCGGCCCCGCCAATGCCTACGAAGTGGATGTTCTTGACGATATGCTTCATTGCTTCCGTTTCATTTTTCGCCCGCCATCTGACGGCAGATCTCGGCCACTCGCCGGGTTGCCTCAGGTTTTGCAAGGCTGCGCGCAGCGCGCGCCATGTCCTTCAACTGGCCGCGGTCCAGACCGGCGATCGTTTGCGCCAGGCCCTCCGCGGTCAATGCGTTCTGTTGCACCAGCAACGCCGCGCCCTGCTTCGACAGGAAGCTGGCGTTGGTGGTCTGGTGATCGTCCACCGCGTGCGGGAACGGCACGAACAGCGCGGCCACCCCGGCGGCCGCCACTTCCGAGACCGTCATCGCGCCAGCGCGGCAGATGACCAGGTCGGCGTCGGCGTAGGCCGCCGCCATGTCGTCGATAAATGGCACGGTCTCGCCGGCCACGCCCGCCGCCACGTAGTTCGCGCGCAGCTGGTCGATCTGTTTCGCGCCCGCCTGATGCTTCACCGTCGGCCGGGTGGCCTCGGGCAGCAAGGCCAGCGCCTTCGGCACCACGTCGTTCAGTGCCGCCGCGCCGAGGCTGCCGCCCACCACCAGGATGCGCAGCGGTCCGGTGCGCTGTTCGTAGCGCGATGCCGGGTCCGGGATCTCCGCCAGTTCGGCGCGGACCGGGTTGCCGGTCCATTCGCTGTCCGGCAGCGCGTCCGGGAACGCGCACAGCACGCGGTCCGCCACCTTGGCCAGCACCTTGTTGGCCAGCCCGGCGATGGAATTCTGCTCGTGCAGCACCAGCGGGCGGCCCAGCAGCGACGCCATCATCCCCGCCGGGAACGTGATGTAGCCGCCCATGCCCAGCACCACGTCGGGCTTCACGCGGCGCAGCGCGCCGATGCTTTGCCAGAACGCGCGCAGCAGGTTCAGCGGCAGCAGCAGCTTGGTCACCAGACCCTTGCCGCGCAGGCCACCGAACTGGATGTACTCCATCGGGATGTCGTGCTTGGGCACCAGCGTGGCTTCCATGCCCGAACGATTGCCCAGCCAGACCACCCGCCAGCCCTCGTCGCGCAGCGCGCGCGCGACCGCCAGCCCCGGGAACACGTGTCCCCCGGTGCCGCCAGCCATGACGAGAAGGGTGCGGTCGGTCATACCTTCCCTCCGCGCATCAACACTCGATTTTCGTAGTCGATCCGCAGGACGATCGCCAGCGCCACGCAGTTCATCAGGATGCCCGAGCCGCCGTAGCTCACCAGCGGCAGCGTCAGTCCCTTGGTGGGCAGCAGGCCCAGGTTCACGCCCATGTTGATGAAGGTCTGCCAGCCGACCCACACGCCAATGCCCTTGGCCACCAGCCCGGCAAACGTGCGGTCGAGCTGCAGCGCGGTGCGGCCGATGTTGAAGCAGCGGCGCACCAGCCAGTAGAACAGCACGATCATCACCAGCACGCCGATGAAGCCGAATTCCTCGCCGATCACCGCCAGGATGAAGTCGGTATGCGCCTCGGGCAGGTAGTGCAGCTTCTCGATGCTGCCGCCCAGGCCCACGCCCGTCCATTCGCCACGGCCGAAGGCGATCAGCGAGTGCGTCAGCTGATACGCCTTGCCCAGCGCGTTGCTCTCTTCCCACGGGTTCAGGTACGCGAAGATCCGCTCGCGGCGCCAGGGCGACGCCGTGATCAGCAGCGCGAACGCGCCCACGGCCACGCCCACCAGGCCCGCGAACAGCTTGCCGTTGATGCCGCCCAGGAACAGGATGCCCATGGCCACGGCCGCGATCACCAGGAACGCGCCCATGTCGGGTTCCAGAAGCAGCAGCATGCCCACCACCACCACCGCCACGCCCATCGGCAGGAAGCCCTTGCTGACGGTCTGCATCCATTCCTGCTTGCGCACCGTGTAGTTGGCCGCGTACAGCACCACGGCCAGCTTCATCAGTTCCGATGGCTGGAAGTTCATCACGCCCAGCGGAATCCAGCGCCGCGCGCCGTTCACGCCCTTGCCCACGAACGGCACCAGCACCAGCACCAACAGCACCAGCGCGATGATGAACAGCTTGGGCGCGTACTTGTCCCACACCTTGACCGGCACCTGGAACGCCGCCAGGCCCACCGACAGGCCGATGAACAGCGCGAACGCATGGCGCACCAGGAAGTGCGCCTCGCGGTAGTTGGCGTAGCGCGGCGAGTCGGGCAGCGCGATCGATGCCGAATAGACCATCACCAGGCCGAACGTCAGCAGCACGATGGCCACCCACAGCAGGGGCTGGTCGTACTCCATCATCCGCGAACGGGTTGGCTTGACGCCCGACACCGCGTCGCGCAGGCCACCCCAGGCGTTGCCGATGGTGGCGCCGATGAATCCGCTGCGCTTGACCTGCGAATCGCTCATGGCATGATCCCCCGGGACAGGGCCAGTTCTTCCACCGCGCCGCGAAACACCTGCGCGCGATGCACGTAATTGCGGAACATGTCGAGGCTGGCACAGGCCGGCGACAGCAATACGACATCGCCCGATTCGGCCAGGCCCGCCGATTTCTCGACCGCTTCTTCCAGCGTGGCGGCGTCAACGATCTGCGTGCCCGTGGCGGCCAGTGCCTCGCGGATGGCGCCGGCGTCCTTGCCGATCAGCACCACGGCGCGTGCATATTGCGTCACCGGCGCGGCCAGCGGAGAAAAGTCCTGGCCCTTGCCTTCGCCGCCGGCGATCAGCACCACGCGCTTGTCCAGCCCGTTCAGCGCGGCCACGGTGGCGCCCACATTGGTGCCCTTGCTGTCGTCGAAATACTCGACCTCGTCGATGGTCGCCACCCACTCCACGCGGTGCGGCTCGCCGCGATACTCGCGCAGGCCATGCAGCAGCGCGTTCAGCGGCAGGTCGATCGCCCGGCACAGCGCCAGCGCCGCCATGGCGTTGGTGGCGTTGTGCAGGCCACGGATATGCAGCGCATCGGCCGGCATCAGTCGCTTGTGGCGCACCGGCACGGCTTCCGTGACCGCCTCGTCCTTCTTGCGGCGGCGCGGCTTCTGCTCCGGTTCGGCTTCCGTATCGGGCTCGGCCACGATCAGCCACGGCATGCCGCCGTCGCGCAGTACGCCGTAGCTGCCGACGGTCTCGGGCAGGTCGGTGCCGAAGGTGACCGGCGTCGCGCCCGGACGGGCCATCTCCAGCGTCAGCTTGTCCTGGCGGTTCAGCACCTGTACGCAGCCTTTGCCATCCGGGCCGAAGATGCGGGCCTTGGCGGCGGCGTAGGCTTGCATGCTGCCGTGCCAGTCCAGGTGATCCTGCGTGACGTTGAGCACCGTCGCGGCGTGGGGCGCCAGCGAAAACGTGTATTCCAGCTGGAAGCTCGACAGCTCCAGCACCCAGACATCGGGCAGCGTGGCGCTGGCGATGCAGGCCGACAGCTTGTCCAGCGCCGACGGGCTGATATTGCCGGCCACGCCAACGGTCTTGCCCGCGCGCTCGATCAGCCGGCCGGTCAGCGCCGTGGTGGTGGTCTTGCCGTTGGTGCCGGTGATGGCCAGCACGCGCGGCGCGTAGCCCGACGCGGCTTCCAGATAGCCCAGCGCCTGGGCGAACAGTTCGATCTCGCCGCAGACCGGGATGCCGCGCGCCTGGGCCGCATCGAGCAGCGCCTTCGTGCCGGCTTCCAGCGGCGACAGGCCGGGGCTGATCGCCACCAGGCCGATATCGTCGAGCAGGCCTTCGGCGAACGGGCCGCCCACGAACTGCGCCGTGGTCAGCTCGGCCTGGAGGAAGACAAGGTTGGCGGGCGCCTCGCGTGTGTCGGCCACGCGCACGCGGCAGCCGTTCAGGCCGCACCAGCGTGCCATGGCCAGCCCCGATTCACCGAGGCCAAGTACCAGCACATGAGGTTTCTGCAACACGCCAAACACTTCGATTTCCTGCCTATATATAGAGAGCTTCAGTTTTCGGGGACGCTCAGCGCAGCTTCAGCGTCGACAGGCCAATCAGCACCAGCAGCATCGTGATGATCCAGAACCGCACGGTGACCTGTGTTTCCTTCCAGCCACTCAGTTCGAAGTGGTGGTGCAGCGGCGCCATGCGGAACAGGCGCCGGCCTTCGCCATGGCGTTTCTTCGTGAACTTGAACCACGTGACCTGCAGCATCACCGACAGCGTTTCCACCACGAAGATGCCACCCATCACGAACAGCACGATTTCCTGGCGCACGATCACGGCGATGGTGCCCAGCGCGCCGCCCAGCGCCAGCGCGCCGACATCGCCCATGAACACCCGCGCCGGGTGCGCGTTGAACCAGAGGAAGGCCAGGCCCGCTCCGGCCATCGCCGAGCAGAAGATCAGCAGTTCGCCGGCGCCCGGGATATGCGGGAACAGCAGGTACTTGCTGTAGACCGCGTTGCCCATCACGTAGGCGAACACGCCCAGGCCGCCCCCGACCAGCACCACGGGCATGATCACCAGGCCGTCCAGCCCGTCGGTCAGGTTCACCGCGTTGCTGGAGCCGACGATCACCAGGTACGTCAGCACGATGAAGCCGGTCACGCCCAGCGGGTAGCTGATTTCCTTGAAGAACGGGACGATGAGGTTCGTCTTGTACGGCACATCGGCGAACATGCCGCCTTCGATCCAGCTCAGGAACAGGCTCCAGACCCGCACGTTGCTAGCCTCGGTCACCGAGAACGCCAGGTACACGGCAGCCACCAGGCCAATCAGCGTCTGCCAGAAGAACTTCTCGCGGCTCGACATGCCGCGCGGGTCGCGATACACCACCTTGCGATAGTCGTCGACCCAGCCCACGGCGCCGTAGCCCAGCGTCACCAGCAGCACCACCCAGATGAAGCGGTTGCCCCAGTCGCACCAGAGCAGCGTCGACACGCAGATCGAGATCAGCACCAGCACGCCGCCCATGGTGGGCGTGCCGGACTTGACCAGGTGCGTCTGCGGGCCGATGGTACGCACGGCCTGGCCGATCTTCAGTTCGGTCAGGCGACGGATGACCCACGGCCCGAAACCGAGGCCGATCACCAGCGCGGTGAGGTTGGCCATCACCGCGCGGAAGGTCAGGTAGTTAACGACCCGCAGGAAGCTGTAATCGTTTTGCAGCCACTGGGCCAGTGCCAATAACATCGTTCGTCTTTCTTAGTGAGCGGAAGGGGATGCGACCAGCGCATCGACCATCCGTTCCATGCGCATGAAGCGCGATCCCTTCACGAGCACGGCGGCCGCACCAGCCACCACGCCCTCCTTGTCTTCCTTCAGCGCCTGCGCCAGGGCTTCCGCACCGGCAAAATGGCGCGCGCCCGGGCCGTATGCCTGCACGGCATGCGTGGCCAGATCGCCCAGCGCCCACAGCGTCTCGATGCCGCGGTCGCGCGCGTAGGCGCCAATCTCGGCATGGAACGCCGGGCCCTGGTCGCCGACTTCACCCATGTCGCCCAGCACCAGCACGCGCGGGGCGGCAAACCCGGCCAGCACGTCGATGGCGGCGCGCACGGAATCGGGATTCGCGTTGTAGGTATCGTCGATGACCACCGTGCCGGCCGGCGTGTGCCTGACCTGCAGGCGGCCCTTCACGGCCGAGAAGCCCGCGATGCCGCGCTGGATCGCATCCACCGCCACCCCGGCCGCCAGCGCGCAGGCCGTGGCGGCCAGCGCGTTGCGCACGTTGTGCGCGCCCAGCAGCTGCAGCCGCAGATCGAAGCTCTGGTTTGGCGCCGTCACGTGCAGCACCTGCACGCCGTCGTCCAGCGTCACGGTCGCGCACACATCGGCCGAAGCGTCGGTACCGAACGCCAGCACGCGGCGGGCGCCCGCCGCCTGGCGCCAGATCGCGGCATGCGCGCCGCCGCTTTCGGCATCCACCGGGAACACCGCCACGCCATCGGCGGGCAGCGCGGCGATGGCGCTGGCGTGCTCGTGGGCCACCGCTTCCACGCTGACCATGAATTCCTGGTGCTCGCGCTGCGCGTTGGTGATTACGGCCACGGTCGGCTGGGCGATGGCCGCCAGGTAGACCGTCTCGCCCGGATGGTTCATGCCCAGTTCCAGCACCGCCAGCCTGTGGTGTGCACGCAGGCGCAGCACCGTCAGCGGCAGGCCGATATCGTTGTTCAGGTTGCCGCCCGTGGCCAGCCGGTCGTCCTCGCCCACGGCCGCGGCAAAGATCGCCGCGACCATTTCCTTGACCGTGGTCTTGCCGTTGCTGCCGGTGACGGCCACCGTCGGCGGCGTGAACTGGCGGCGCCAGCCGGCACCCAGTTCGCCCAGGCCGATGCGCGTGTCCGGCACGATCAGCGCCGGCACGTCGAGGTCGATGTCGCGGCTCACCAGCACGGCGGCGGCGCCGCGCGCCACCACATCGGCCAGGAAGTCATGGGCGTCGAAGCGGTCGCCCTTGAGCGCCACGAACAGATCGCCCGGCTGTACGGTACGGCTGTCGGTGTGCACGCGCGAAAACGTGCGCGTGGCATCGCCGGAAATACGCGCGCCGGCCATCCAGCCGGCGGCTTGCTGCAAATTCGTCATCTGGTGTCCGTTCATGCCGACACCCCCCGCGTGCCCAGGGTCAGGCGCACATGTTCGCGGTCCGAGAACGGCCGCTTGCGGCCCTGAATCTCCTGCGTGGCTTCATGGCCCTTGCCGGCCACGAGCACCACATCGGCCGGGGCGGCGTGCTTGATTGCGTAAAGAATGGCCGCGGCGCGGTCTTCGATCAGCCGCACGCGGCTGCGGTCCTGCATGCCGTCGGCGATCTGTTCGAGGATATCGAGCGGATCTTCGCTGCGCGGATTGTCGCTGGTCAGCACCACGTCATCGGCCAGGCGCTCGGCCACGCCGCCCATCAGGGGGCGCTTGGTGGCGTCGCGGTCGCCGCCGCAGCCGAATACGCACCAGAGCCGGCCCTGGCGGGCGTCGGCCACCGGGCGCAGCGCGGTCAGCGTCTGCACCAGCGCGTCGGGCGTATGGGCGTAGTCGACCACGGCCAGCGGCGCCTCATGGCCGCCGAACAGCTCCATGCGGCCATCGACCGGCGTCAGCTGGCGAAGGGCGGCAATCGCCGCATCCCAGGCCACGCCCTGCGCCAGTGCCGCACCCAGCACCGCCAGCAGATTGCTGACGTTGAAGGCGCCGATCATCGGCGTGGTCACGTCGGCGCTGCCGAAGCTGCCATCGACATGGAACGCCGTGCCCGAGGCCGTGGCGCGCACATCGGTGGCGCGCAGCCACTGGCCGCGTGCCGCGGAGGCACCGGCCTTGCCGTCGATGCCATATTCGATCACCTGCGGCGCGCTGACGGCGGCGGCATTGCCGGCCAGCAGGCGGCCGCCCATGGCGTCGTCGCGATTGATCACGGCCGCGCGCAGGCCATCCCACTGGAACAGCAGCGCCTTGGCCGCCTCGTACTCGGCCATCGTGCCGTGGTAGTCGAGGTGATCCTGCGTCAGGTTGGTCAGCACCGCCACGCCAAACGCGGTGCCGGCCACGCGGCCCTGTTCCAGGCCGTGCGACGACACTTCCATGGCGATGGCGCGCGCGCCCGCATCGTTCAACTCGGCCAGACTGGCCTGCAGCTGCACGGCATCGGGCGTGGTGAAACCGGTGATGCGCAGTGCATCGGGGAAGCCCGTGCCCAGCGTGCCGATCGTCGCGCACGGCGTGCCGGTGCCCTGCAGCAGGCGCGCCAGCCACTGCGCGCACGATGTCTTGCCGTTGGTGCCCGTGATGCCGGTCACGGCCAGGTTGCGGGCGCCAACGCCGTACCAGCCGGCCGCGATCGGGCCGGCCAGCCAGTGCAGTTGCGACACGGCCAGGTGCGGCACGGCGTCGCCGTGCGGCCAGTCGAAGCCATCGGCCTCGTAGACCACGGCCGAGGCGCCGGCGGCGATGGCCTTGTCGATATGCGGACGGCCGTCGGTCGCCAGGCGTTCGTTACCCAGCACGTAGGCAAAGAACACGTCGCCCGGCTGCAGGCGGCGCGTATCGCCGGTCAGCCTGGCACCGGCCGGCGCGTGCGAATGCAGCCAGGCCAGCGAGTTGCTGGCCTGAGTGGACACCTCGAGCGGGAGCAGCGGCTTGGCCGTCATGGCGTGGCGCTCCACGGTGGTTCGCTTTCCTGGACCTTGTCGGTGACCATCAGCTGGCGGATCGGCGAATCGGGCTGGACGTTCAGCGAGCGCAGCGCGCCGCCGGTGATGGCCGAGAAGACCGGGCCGGCCACGGCACCGCCGTAGTGGCTGCCGGCGGTCGGCTCATCGACGCTGACCGCCACGATCACGCGCGGGTTCGACATCGGCGCCAGGCCGATGAACGACGCGCGGTACTTGCTGCGGTCATAGCCACGGCCAACGTGCTTGTATGCGGTACCGGTCTTGCCGCCCACGCGGTAGCCCATCACCTGCGCTTCCGGCGCGGTGCCGCCCGGAGCGGTCACGGTTTCCAGCATGCCGCGCACTTCACGCGCGATCTGGGGCGTCAGGATGCGTTCGCCGGTGACCGGGCCGTTGGTCTTGAACATCGACACCGGAATCAGCTCGCCGTCATGGGCAAAGATCGTATAGGCGTGCGCCACCTGGAACAGCGACACCGACAGGCCGTAGCCGTAAGACATGGTGGCCTGCTCGATCGGGCGCCAGCTCTTCCAGGGCCGCACGCGGCCAGCCACCGCGCCCGGAAAGCCGATCTTCGGCGCCTGGCCCAGGCCCACGCTGGTGAACATGTCCCACATCTCCTGCGGCTTCATCATCATCGCGATCTTGGTCGTGCCGATGTTGCTGGACTTCTGGATCACGCCGCCCACCGTGAGCGTGCCGTAGTTGTGGGTATCCGAGATCGTGGCGCCTTCGAAGTTGAACTTGCCGGTGGTGACCACCGTCGTGGCCGGCGTCACGCGGCCCAGCTGCAGCGCCAGGCCGATGGTGATCGGCTTCATCATCGAACCGGGCTCGAAGGTGTCGGTCAGCACGCGGTTGCGCAGCTGTTCGCCCGACAGGCGGCTGCGGTCGTTCGGGTTGTAGGTGGGCCAGTTGGCCAGCGCCAGCACCTCGCCGGTCTGGGCGTCCAGCACCACCGCGCTGGCGGCCTTGGCCTTGTTGCGCTCCACCACGGCCTTGACCTCGTTGTAGGCCAGGTACTGGATCTTGGCGTCGATCGACAACTGCATGTCCTGGCCGTCGCGCGGCGTCTTCAGGATGCCAACGTCTTCCACCACGCGGCCCAGGCGGTCCTTGATCACCTGGCGCGCACCGGGGCTGCCGGCCAGCACGCTTTCGCGCGCCAGTTCCACGCCTTCCTGGCCCTTGTCCTCGACGTTGGTAAAGCCGACGATGTGCGCCATCGCCTCGCCTTCCGGGTAGAAACGCTTGTACTCGCGGGTCTGGTGCACACCCTCGATCTTGAGCGCGGCGATCTTGTCGGCGGCGTCGGGCAGCACCTGGCGCTTCAGGTAGACAAAGCTCTTGTCTTCATTGAACTTGGCGCGCAGGTCCTTCTCGGACATGTCCAGCAGCCTGGCCAGCTGGCGCATGCGCTGGGGATCGAGATCGGGCACGTCTTCGGGCACGGCCCAGATCGCCTTGACCGGCAGGCTGGTGGCCAGCACCAGGCCGTTGCGATCCAGGATCTTGCCGCGCGTGGCGGGCAGTTCCAGCGTGCGCTGAAAACGCTTCTTGCCCTCCATCTCGTAGAACTGGTTGCCCGGGCCCTGGATCCACATCGCCCGCGCGGCCAGTGCCACGAACGCGGCGAACATCAGGAACACCACGAACTTCGAGCGCCACATCGGCAGGCGCAGGCCCAGCACCGGGCTGGCCGAGAACTGGCCGGTGCGCGGGCGCGCGGCCTCGCCACGCGGCTTGTTGCCGGCGCGGGCGCGGTTCAGGCTCGGGCGGGCCAGGCTCATTTGGCGGGTCCCCCGGCGGGTTGCTGGGCATCGGGCGGGGTGTCAGGCAGCACCACGCCCTGCAGGTATTGGGTACGGCCGGCCATGGCCGGCGCCATCTTCAGCTGCGCACGCGCCGAATCGGCAATGCGCGCGCTCTTGCTGAGCGAACTCTGCTGGTACTGCAGGCGCGACCAGTCGATGTCGAGCTGCTTTTCCTCGGTCTGCGCGCGCTCCAGCGCCACGAACAGCGTGCGGGCCTGGTGCTGGGCGCTCACCAGCGACAGCGCGCACAGCATCAGCGCGGCAAGCAGGAAGAAGGTCAGGCGGTTCATGCCGGCCGGCCTCCGAGCTTTTCGGCCACGCGCATCACGGCCGAGCGCGCGCGCGGGTTATCGGCCACTTCCTGGGCGCCGGGCTTGAAGCGGCCCAGCAGCTTCATGGTCGGCTGCGGCAGGTCCGCGGCACGCAGCGGCGCGCGGCGCAGCGCCGGGTCCGCGTCGCGGTCCGGATGGGCGTGCGCCTGCATGAACCGCTTGACGATGCGGTCCTCGAGCGAGTGAAAGCTGATCACCACGAGGCGGCCTCCGACCTGCAGCAGCTCGTACGCCGCCTTCAGGCCTCTTTCGAGGTCCGCAAGCTCTTGATTGACGTGAATCCGTAGAGCTTGAAAGGTGCGGGTCGCAGGGTCCTGACCCTTCTCGCGTGTCTTGACGGTTTTCGCCACGAGCGCGGCAAGCTCTGAAGTAGTGGCGACAGGTCCGCCATCGCCGGGTTCGCTCCGGCGAGCAACAATCGCCTTTGCAATCTGTACAGCAAACCGTTCTTCCCCATAGTCTCGTATCACCCTGGCAATGTCCTGCTCGTCCGCCTGTGCAAGCCATTCGGCTGCAGTGACGCCGCGCGTGGTGTCCATGCGCATGTCCAGCGGGCCCTCGAAACGAAAGGAAAATCCCCTCGCCGCCTCGTCGATCTGGGGCGAGCTGATGCCCAGGTCGAGCAGCACGCCAGCCACGGGCGGGCGCCCGGCCAGCCGGTCGCCCATCTCCGCAAAGCTCGCGTGCTCAATGGAGAAGCGGGCATCCTCGATGGTGCCCGCTTCTGCGATTGCTGCCGGATCCTTGTCGAATGCGACGAGGCTGCCGGCCGGCCCCAGCCGCGCCAGCACGGCACGGCTGTGACCGCCTCTTCCGAAGGTGCCGTCCACATAGGCGCCGTCGGGCCGCCAGACGAGCGCGTCGACGGCCTCGTCCAGCAACACGGTGCGATGGCGCAGGGCGGTGGTCCCCGGCGTTTCGGTAGGGGTCATGACCTCTTCAGAAAGAGAAATTCTTCAATGCGTCCGGCATGCCTTGCGCCATCGCCGCCTGTTCCTTGGCGGCGTAGGTGGCGGCATCCCAGACTTCGAAATGGCTGCCCATGCCGAGCAGCATCACTTCCTTGTCGAGCATGGCGGCAGTGCGCAGTTCCGGTGCGATCAGCACGCGGCCCGCGCCATCCATTTCCACGTCGGCGGCGCTACCAAGGAAGATCCGCTTCCACCAGTGGGCATCCATGGGCAGCGCCGCGATGCGGCCGCGGAAAACCTCCCACTCGGGCCTTGGAAAGAGCAACAGGCAGCCATCCGGGTGCTTGGTCAGCGTCACCCGGCCCTCGGCCTGCGTTTGCAGCGCCTCGCGGTGCCTGGCCGGAATGGACATCCGGCCCTTGGCATCGAGCGACAGCGCCGATGCTCCCTGAAACAAGCTCTTTCCCCCGGTAACCGCCGGCTATTTCAGCCTTTGGCAGGTCGATTCGTCCTTGTCCGCAACCGCCCGGTCCGATGCGAATCATCGCAGAGACAAGGCGGTATTTCACACAAAAATACACTTCCTCACACTATTTCCCACTTTAGAGGAAGCGTTTTGGCCGGTCAAGGCTCGCTATGGGGCAAAAAACAGGGTTTTTTTAATCAGAACAAAGACTTAGCGCGCCAACTTCACGCACCGCAACAGTGAATCCTTAATGAAATGAAGCACTTGGGGAAGAAAGCAGAGAAACCACCTGAGAACTATCTGAGGGAGGACTGCTGACGGCGAGAATCGCATCCGGTTGCGCGCCGTCGGGAAGGATACAACGTTTTGCCGCCAGCCCCGCCCGACCAAGGGCTCACGGCAGTTTTCCACAGCTGTGCGAGGCAGCGTTCAGATGCCCGTTGGAAATGAAAATGGCAACGATGCGTACACGCCCGTCGCCATTTGCCATACGCCCGGGTGGCGACTAGATGCGATAGGCCGTGGTGGTCATGATCTTCGAGGCGGCGCGCATCAGTGCACGCACCGGGCCGGGCAGCGGCACGCCGCCGGCGTCGCGGGCGGCATCGCCATGGCGGATCTCGTCGTCGCGCATCTGTTCCAGGATGGCTCGCGAGCGGCCGTCAGCGGGCGGCAGGCGGTCCAGATGTCCGGTCAGGTGATGCTCGACCTGGCGCTCGGTCTCGGCCACGAAGCCCAGGCTGACGCGGTCGCCCGCGCGGCCCGCCACGACGCCGATGGCAAACGCGCCGGCATACCAGAGCGGATTGAGCAGGCTCGGCCGCGAACCGAGTTCGCGCAGGCGCTCGGCGCACCATGCCAGGTGATCTTCCTCTTCGCGCGCCGCGGCATCCATCTGCGCGCGCACGGGCGCGCTGCGGGCCGTGAGCTTCTGCGCCTGGTACAGGGCCTGCGCGCAGACTTCGCCCACATGGTTGATGCGCATGAGCCCGGCCACGTGGCGGCGCTCCTCTGCACTCATCGGTTCCGTATCGGGCGTCAGGCGGTCTGCGGGATTGTCGCGGCCCGCGCGGGTCGCACCGGCAATCGCGCGCAGCGCGACATCGAATTCGTGGATCAACGTGTCCATGGGTGTCAATGGAAGGTCTGCGGCCGCCATACGCGCGTGCCCCACTGATAGGTAGAGCTTTTCCTCGATGGCGCACCGGGATTTCCCGCATTGTACCCGCGGGATTTTGTGCAGGTTTGCGCATCGACATGGCCCCGCGCGGTTTCGCTAAGCCTGGGTCCCGGATAACCCTGAGTTGTGAAAACCAGACAAGACGTTTACCACAGGGTCAAAAAAATAGTGATTTTGCTAGAGTGATCGGCAGCTTCCATGGAAGTCAAGCACGGAAGGATGAAGAGGGCTGACAGGAGGTCCTTCCGCATAGCTTCAACTAATAATTCTTAAGTGGAGATCACCCAGCATGAAAAAATCGCTACTCGCGCTTGCCGCGATGAGCGCTTTTGCCACGGCTGCAAATGCGCAAACCAGCGTGACCCTGTACGGCGTTGTCGACCTGCCTATCGAATACAACAACAACCTGGCACCCGGCTTCAACACCAATCCCGCAACGTGGGGCCCGAATGGCCGCCCGCCTTCGCTGCCCGGCGGCGGCAGCCGTGTCGGCCTGCAGACCGGCGGCGGCCTGTCCGGCTCGCGCTGGGGTCTGCGTGGCACTGAAGACCTGGGCGGCGGCCTGAAGGCACTGTTCGTGCTGGAAAGCGGCTTCGGCCTCGACGACGGCAGGTCGCAGCAAGGCGGCCGCCTGTTCGGTCGTCAGGCATTCCTGGGTCTGCAGAGCGACAGCTACGGCCGTCTGACCATGGGTCGGCAGTACACGACCATGTTCGACATGTTCGCGAACTTCTCGCCGACCGGCTACGCAACGATTTACGAACCGGTGGTGGCCCAGTTGGGCACCAACTTCCGCTCGGACAACACCGTCAAGTACACGGCCGTGTTCGGCCCGGTCACCGCCGAGGCGCACTGGAGCTTTGGCACGGGCGTGGCCGCGATCGGGCCGGTACCGCTGGCTGCCGCGGGCGCGGGCGAAACCCCGGGCAACTTCAACAACAACGCGGGCGGCGGTGCCGGCGTGCTGTACATGAGCGGCCCGCTGGGCCTGACGCTGGCGTACGACGAATGGCGTCCGACGATCACGATCGGCCAGCCCGGCCGTTCGCGCAAGGCGGGTGCCGCCGGCAGCTACACGGTCGGACCGGCCAAGTTGATGGCGGGCTACCGCTACGGCCGTACGACCGACAACACGGGCGCCGAACTGCTGCGCGACAACTACTACTGGTTCGGTGTGAACTACCAGGTATCGGCGCCGCTGGGCCTGACGCTGGCGTACTTCTACGACGACGTGAAAACGATGCGCGCATCGTCGGCGTTCGTGGCGGACAACCCGAAGAACCCGTGGCAGATCAGCTTCGTGGCCGACTACAACTTCTCGAAGCGCACCGACGTCTACCTGACGGCCGGCTACGTGAAGAACTCGGGCCTGAACTTCGATACCTCGGCAGTCAGCTTTGCCAACGGCTACCCGCTGCAGCAGGGCAAGACCAGCCAGGTTGGCGTGGCCCTGGGTATCCGCCACAAGTTCTGACCGGCTTCACGCCGTTCGGCATTGTTCCTTTCGTCAAGGCGCCTCCGGGCGCCTTTTTTGCGTCTGGCGGGAGCCTTTTCCCTTCCCCCGGCACAAATGTCTCAACGGGTTTCACCTCATCCGCGAAGTGGCGCGGACCCGACTAGAATGGCCTGCAGACCGGAACACCCGGCCGCCTTACCTGGAGACATTGCCATGCATGCACCTCGCCGGCGCACCCTCGCCCTGCTCCTGTCGGTTGCCCTGGGCCCGCTGGCCGCGGCCCCGGCGCTCGCCAACGACGCCTATCCGACCCGGCCGATCCGGCTGGTCGTGCCCTTCCCGGCCGGCGGCACTACTGACATCATGGCGCGCGCGGTGTCCGCAGAGCTGTCGAAGCTGCCGGGCTGGAACGTGGTGGTCGACAACAAACCCGGTGCGGGCGGCAACATCGGCTCGGACATCGTGGCCAAGTCGGCCCCCGACGGCTACACGCTGCTGATGGGTACGGTCGGCACGCACGGCATCAATCAGTCGCTCTACGGCAAGCTGCCGTTCGACCCGATCAAGGACTTCGCGCCGATCACGCTGGTGGCCGCGGTGCCCAACGTGCTGGTGGTCAATCCCGCCTTCGCCCAGCAGAACAAGATCCAAAGCGTCAACGACCTGATCGCCTACGCGCGCGCCAATCCGGGCAAGCTCAATATGGCGTCGAGCGGCAACGGCACGTCGATCCACCTGGCCGGCGAACTGTTCAAGACGCAGACCAAGACCTTCATGGTCCATTTTCCGTACCGCGGCAGCGGCCCGGCCCTGACTGACCTGTCCGGCGGCACAATGCAGGTCATGTTCGACAACCTGCCGTCGTCGATGCAGCTGATCAAGTCGGGCAAGCTCAAGGCGCTGGCCGTGACCAGCGCCAGGCCGTCGCCGGCCCTGCCCGGCGTGCCAACCGTGGCGCAGGCGGCCAACCTGCCGGGCTTCGAGGCCAGCTCGTGGTTTGGCCTGCTCGCGCCGGCCGGGACGCCGCCGGAGATCATCCATCGCATCCAGCAGGAAGTGGCCAGGAGTCTGAACACGCCGGCCGTGCGTGAACGGCTGATGGCCCAGGGCGCCGATCCGGTGGGCAATACGCCCGAGCAGTTCGCCGCGCTGATCCGCTCCGAGACCACCAAGTGGGCCAAGGTCGTCAAGGATTCGGGCGCCAAGGTGGATTGACGTCTCCAGCCACCGGAATGGCGGCGATACGGGGAACGCCGGGCAGCGCATATACTTGAGGCATCAAATGTTCATGCTGCCCGAATCCCGATGCCTAATCCTTCCGTCGCCAGCAGCGCCGCCGATGACATCCCGGTCGATCTGGAAACCAGCGCCGGCGAATCGGACCACGAGGCGCTGCGGCTCTGGCTGCGCCTGCTGACCTGCACCACGCTGATCGAGGGCGACATCCGCTCGCGCCTGCGCCAGGACTTTGCGGTCACGCTGCCGCGCTTCGACCTGATGTCGCAGCTCGACCGCCATCCCGAGGGGCTCAAGATGGGCGAGCTATCGCGCCGCATGATGGTGACCGGCGGCAACGTCACGGGCATCACCGACCAGCTGCAGCAGGAAGGCCTGGTCACGCGCGAGGCGTTGCCCACGGACCGCCGGGCCTACCTGATCCGCTTGACGCCGGCCGGGCGCGAGGCGTTCTCGCGCATGGCACGCGCACACGAGAGCTGGGTGGAACAATTGTTCTCGGGCCTTGCCGAAACCGATCGGCGCGCCCTCTTCCGCCTGCTTGGCCGCCTCAAGTCCAGCCTGACGAGCACGCCATGACCCGAATCGCCATTTCCGTATGTCGATGGATGCCCACGCTGTGCGCGGCCGCGCTGGCCACGCTGGCCGCGGGCTGCAGCAGCGCACCGGCCGGCCCGCAGGTCACGCCGGTCAATGCCACGATCAAGCTCGGCCGTGTGACCGAAAAGACCTTCCTGTCGCGCGTGGAGGTGCCGCAAGGCAGCAGCTACGGCGGCTACGGGATGGGGGTTGGCGGTGTGGCCGCTGGTGGCGGAGGCGGAGGCGGTGGTGTGGGGGTGGGTTTTTCTGTCGACCTGACGCGGCTGCTGAATCCGCCGCCGCCGCCCATGCTGATGGACCTGTACCAGTACAAGGTCCGGACCACCGATGGCATGGTGGCCCAGGTGAACGGGCCGGCCGCGCCGGGGCTGGAGCCCGGCACGTGCGTGCGGCTGATCTATCCCGATGGATCGACCCAGCCCCAGATGGCGCCGTCGAACGAATGCTGACGACGGCCGCCCTGCCCGTTCAGGCGGCCTTGCGGCTGTCGCGCAGTTCGCGCCGCAGGATCTTGCCGACGTTGGTCTTCGGCAGTTCGGTGCGGAATTCGACGTACTTCGGCCGCTTGTAGCCGGTCAGGCGGTCCTTGCAGAAGGCAATCACGTCGGCTTCCGACAGCGCCGGGTCCTTCTTGACCACGAACAGCTTCACCACCTCGCCCGAGTGCTGGTCGGGCACGCCAACCGCCGCCACTTCGAGCACGCCCGGGCATTCGGCAACCACGCCTTCCACCTCGTTCGGATACACGTTGAAGCCCGACACCAGGATCATGTCCTTCTTGCGATCGACGATCTTCGTGTAGCCGCGCTCGTCCATCACCCCGATGTCGCCGGTCTTGAAGAAGCCATCCGGGGTCATGACCTTGGCGGTCTCGTCGGGGCGGTTCCAGTAGCCGGCCATCACCTGCGGGCCGCGCAGGCAGATCTCGCCCGGCTGGCCCAGCGGCAGTTCGTTGCCGTCATCGTCGCGGATCGACACTTCCGTGGAAGGCAGCGGCAGGCCGATGGTGCCCGAGAACGCGTCGGAATCGGTCGGATTGCAGGTGGCCGACGGCGAAGTTTCCGACAGACCGTAGCCCTCGATGATCGGGCAGCCCGTCTTGGCCAGCCAGTTCTTGGCCACCGCTTCCTGGACTGCCATGCCGCCGCCGTTGGCTACGCGCAGGCCCGAGCAGTCCACCTTGGCAAAGTCGGGATGGTTCAGCAGCGCGTTGTACAGCGTGTTCACGGCCGGGAACATATGGAACTTGTACTTCTGCAGTTCCTTGATGAAGCCCGGGATGTCGCGCGGATTCGGAATCAGGATGCTCAGGCCGCCGCTGCGCATGCCCAGCAGGCAGCAGACCGTCAGCGCGAAGATGTGATACAGCGGCAGCGCAGTGATCGTCACCACCTGGTCGATATGGGCACCCTTGGCAAGCGCCGGCTGCATCCAGGCCTCGGACTGCAGCACGTTGGCCACGATATTCCGGTGCAGCAGCGTGGCGCCCTTCGACACCCCCGTGGTGCCGCCCGTGTACTGCAGGAACGCGATGTCGTCCGGGCCCGTGCTGACGGGCTTCAGTTCCATCTTGCGCCCTTCGGCCAGCACGTCGTTGAAGCGCACGCAGTTGGGCAGTTCCCAGGCCGGCACCATCTTCTTGACGTTGCGGACCACGAAATTGACGATGGCGCCCTTCAGGCCGCCGAGCATGTCGCCCATGCTGGCCACCACCACGTGCTTGACCGGCGTGGCCGGCAGCACGGCCTGCAGCGTGGCGGCGAAATTCTCGAGGATGACGATCGCTTCGGCGCCGCTGTCCTTGAGCTGGTGCTCCAGTTCGCGCGGCGTGTACAGCGGATTCACGTTGACCACCACGTAGCCGGCACGCAGCACGGCCGCCAGCACCACCGGATACTGCAGCACGTTCGGCATCATGATGGCCACGCGGGCGCCCGGGCGCAGCCCGCGCGACTGCAGCCAGGCCGCGAACTGGCGCGACAGCTGGTCCAGTTCGCCATAGGTGATGGCGCGGTCCATGCAGATGAACGCGCGGCGGTCGGCGTAGGTACGGAACGAATGCTCGAGCAACTGGGCCAGCGAACGGAACTGGCTGGCGTCGATCTCTGCCGGTACGCCTGCCGGATAGTGTTTCAGCCACAGCTTTTCCATACCGTCTCCTGAATTTCTGAATGGTCGTTCGATTTTTGGGGAATGCTAAACGCGTGCCCCATGTGAAGACAACCCGTTAGACGAAGTCCTCCACGAATTGGACCGTCGAAATGGTGAATTATCCGCCACCCATTGGCGGGATCGAGGGAATACCCTGACGAAAACGGCGGAGAAAGCCGCAATCCCTGCCGCCGATCAAGCCGGCGGCAGCACCAGCTTCATCATGTTCTGCGCCAGCTCATGCGCCAGCGCCTCGGGGTCCATGCGTCCCGGTTCATGCCAGGTGTACATGAAGCCGATCACGCCCCCCATGGAATGGGCCGTCACCCGCGCATCGCCGAATGCGAACACGCCTGCGGCGCGCCCTTCCTCCAGCAGCACGTACAGGTCGCGGTAGAACTCGCGCGCCATGCGGTTGAGCCACGCGACCGTATCGCTCTTCAGGTACTGGTTGTCACGGAAGCTCAGCGCCGCCGCCACATGGCACCTGACGCATCGGCGCGCCATTTCCAGCAGGCAGGCATGCAGGCGTTCGCGCACCGGCAGCGCCGGGTTGGCCGTTTCCCGAATCACCGGCAGGCAGGTCTGCGCCGATTCGCGGCACAGGATGTCGAAGATTTCGTACTTGTCGGCGAAATAGTAGTAGACCGCCGGCTTGGTCACGCCCAGGGCCCGGCACAGGTCGTTCATCGTCATGCCCGGATAGCCCTTCGTGTAGAAAAGCTGCGCGGCCGTATCCAGGATCTGGCGGCGGCGCATTTCCTGGCGCTCGGCCACGTGCGAGCGGGCGGGGCCGTCGTCGCTCAGCGTGGCGGCGGCGGTGGCGCGCGGCAGATTGCCGGGTTTCTTGGGGGCATGAGACATGGCCGCCATTTTCGCATGCGGGGCGTGCGTCACCATCGGGAAACTCCCGCGTCAGGGTTTTGGCGTATCGGCCACGGCCCCCGTGGTGCCACGGGCGGTCAGCGGCGTGACTTCGGTGGCCGGCGGCGCCAGCCTGCGCAACGCCGCGTCGCGTTCGGCCGGCGGCAGATCGCCGATCTTGCGGGCGGCGGCATAGAAGCGTTCCCAGTCGCCGCCGCACTGCGCCAGCAGCGCCGTGAAGGCCGGCACCCATTGCTGGTACGTGGCCACGGCGGCCAGGTGGGCGTTGGTCAGCGGCTGGTCGAACCAGCGGTCGTAGCCGGTATAGCCGGCCCATTCGACCTTCAGCGCGGCGTACTCCTGTCGCAGTTCGTCGAAGATGCGCGCCTTGCCCTGGCGCTTGGCCTCGTCGGTCAGCGGTGACTTGTACAGCGTCACCAGCTTGTCGCGCGTGCTGAGCAGCATCGCGCGGAACTGGCGGCGCCGGGCGTCATAGATCTTGTAGCTGGCGCGCGCGTCGGCCGAACCCTCCTGCGCCAGCCAGTGCTCCACGCCGGCCACTTCCACGGCGGTGGCAAACGACTCGTTGAACGCGGTGTCGTTGCGCACGTACACCACCTGGTGCGCCAGTTCGTGGAAGATCAGCCGGGCCAGTTCGCCCTCGGGCTGGTAGACGAAGGTATTGAGTAGCGGATCGTCGAAATAACCGAGCGTGGAATAGGCCGGGATGCCCGCCACGTAGGTTTCGAAGCCGTCGCGGCGCAGCCCCTTGGCATAGTGATCGGCATCGTCCTGGCTGTAGTAGCCGCGATAGGTAATGCAGCCGACGATCGGGAAGCACCACTTGCGCAGGTCCAGCGACAGTTCGGGCGTGGCGAAAACGCTCCACACCACATAGGGCCGGTGCAAATTGGCGTAACGGCGATAGCTGCCGTTGTCGGGGAGTTTCAGTTCTCGCGATGCGTAGTCGCGGATGCGGCGCGCCAGTTCCAGCCGCTGCGCCAGCTTCCGGTCGTTGGCGCCGTTGGCCGTGGCGATGGCGTCGTCCAGCGACTGCGCCGAAGCCATCACGCCCAGGTGGCCACCGATCGACTGATAGTAATAGCCGACCGTGTCGCAGCCGGCCGCCAGCGTCGCACCAGCGAGTATCGCGAGGATACCCGCCAGGCGCCGGCGGGCCGGCCACCGTTTCATGATGCCAGGGCCTCGGTCCGCACCGCCTCCACTTCCACGAGGCAGTCATAGAACACCGGCGCGCGGCCCAGGTCGGTCAGCTGCTGGCTGGTCAGTTCGTTGGCGTTCTTGCCATCCGGGGCCAGCTTCTTCCACCAGATCGACAGGGCCACCACCAGGCCCTGCCTGGCGCGATCGGTCACGCGGGCGCGCGCCTGCATGCTGCCGCGGTCGTTGTAGGCACGCACCATGTCGCCGTGGGCGATGTTGCGCGCGGCGGCGTCCACCGGATGGATGTCCAGATGGGGCTCGCCTTCGGTATTGCGCAGGCTGTCCACATTGACGAACGTGCTGTTCAGGAAATTGCGCGCCGGCGGCGAGATCATCGACAGCGGATACCGTGCCGCCAGTTCCGGCGCCGACGACGGCGTCTCGTACGGCGCCACATGGGCCGGCAGCGGGTCGAGCCCGTCGCGCGCCATGGCTGCCGAATAGAACTCGCACTTTCCCGAAGCCGTCGGGAAGCCGCCGTTGGCGAACGGCGCCGCGTCGATATTGAGCCGCTGCCAGCCGCGCGCCTTCAGCGTGTCCCAGCTGATGCCCTCGGCGCGCTTGTCGTCGCGCAGGATGGCCTGGCTGGCGATTTCCTCGTCGGTATCGGCAAAGCACGGCTCGGCAAACCCCATGCGCGCGGCCAGCCGGCGGAAGATCTCGGTGTTCGGCAGCGCCTGGCCCAGCGGGGCCACGGCCTGGTTGTTGGCCATGAAGTAGACGTGGCCGTAGGTCTTGTGGACGTCCACGTGTTCCAGCTGCGTGGTGGCCGGCAGCACGATATCGGCATAGTCGGCCGTATCGGTGCGGAAGTGTTCCAGCACCACCGTGAACAGGTCCTCGCGCGCAAACCCCTGCGCCACCTTGGCCGACTCGGGCGCCACCGCCACCGGATTGCTGTTGTAGACGACCACGGCTTCGATCTTCGGGCCGTTGCCGCGCGTGCCGTCGTCCAGCAGCGCATCGCCGATCGTGCTCATGTTCACGGTGCGCGGCAGTTCGGGCCACGTGGGCAGCAGGTCCGGGCGCTGCAGCGACGCCGTATCGACCGGGAAGAAACCCGACGTCGACAGCTGCAGGCCGCCCGCCGGCAGGCGCCAGGCGCCTACCAGCGACGGCAGGCAGGCCACGGCGCGTACCGCCTGGCCGCCGCCGCGCACGCGCTGCATGCCGTAGTTCAGGCGGATGGCCACGGGCTGGCGTTCCTTGACCGCCAGTTGCCCGTACAGGCCGGCCAGCCATTCGATATCGTCCACGGGCACGCCGCAGATGTCGGCTGCCCGGGCCGGCGGATAGTCCATCGCCCGCTCGCGCAGCGCGTCGAAACCGACCGTGTGTTGCGCGATGTAGTCGTGGTCCAGCAGGCCGTCCCGGATCAGGATGTGGATCATCGCCAGCGCCAGCGCGCCATCGGTGCCCGGCATCGGCGCGATATGGCGATGGCACTTCTCGGCCGTCAGCGATCGGTACGGATCGATCGCCACCAGCGTGGCGCCGCGGCGCTTGGCTTCCTGCGCGCGGGTCCAGAAATGCAGGTTCGACGCGATCGGGTTGCCTCCCCAGATGATCACCAGCTTCGCATCGACCACGTGCTCCATGTCCATGCCGACGCTGGCGCCATAGGTGTAGCGCAGCGCCGTGGCGCCGGCACTGGCACAGATCGTGCGATCCAGCAGCGACGCCCCAAGCTTGTGAAAGAACCGCGCGGCCATGCTTTCGCCCTGCACCAGGCCCATCGTGCCCGCGTAGCTGTACGGGACGATAGCCTCGGGGTTGCGTGCCGCGATGGCGCCCAGCCGCGTGGCGATCTCGTCGAGCGCGGTTTCCCAGGAGATCGGCTCGAACTTGCCCTCGCCCTTCCTGCCCACGCGGCGCAGCGGCGTCAGCAGGCGGTCGGCGTGGTACGTGCGTTCGGTGTAGCGCGACACCTTGGTGCAGAGCACGCCGCCCGTGGTGGGATGGTCTGGATCGCCGGCCACCTTGGTGGCGCGGCCGTCCTCGACGGTGACGAGCAGCGCACAGGTGTCGGGACAATCATGGGGGCAGGCGGCGCGGACGATGCGGGTGGCCATGGTGGGCTCGGGCAGGCAGATACGGCGGGTGGGGGCGCCCGGTCCGGGCATTCGGCGGGCCGACGGCGTGGCGTTTGTCAACGGCGTGACTGTGGCGCAGTGGCGTCGGCCAAACATTGCTGACCGGGAGAAATTGTTTGGCTCCGATTGTATTCGATTATGATGTGCCGGCGCAGTCCGGCCAAGGCCGGCAACTGTCCGGCCCGGCAGGGCCGGGAGCCGTACCGGCACAAGATCCGGACGGCATCCGCGGGGTCCGAAAGCAGCAAAGACACAACGAAGAACGTTTTACGGATTTTTGACGGGGATTCACATGGGTTTCACTTCTGGGGTCAAGCGCCGGCAGTTCGCCGGCCTGATGATGGCGGCCGCGCTCGCGGCCAGCGGCGTACCAGGCGCCGCGTTTGCCGCCAACACCGCGCCCGCCGAGGCTGGCGTGTCCGCCGATACGATCCTGCTGGGACAATCGGCCGCGCTGACTGGCCCCACGGCCGTGCTGGGCAAGCAGATGAACGCCGGCGCGCGCCTTTACTTCGACTACATCAACAGCCATGGCGGCGTGTTCGGCCGCAAGATCGAACTCAAGGCGCTGGACGATGCCTACGAGCCCGACGATGCCGTCAAGAACACGAAGAAGCTGATCGAGGAAGACCGCGTCTTTGCGCTGTTCGGCTATGTGGGCACGCCCACCAGCCAGGCCGCGCTGCCGCTGGTCAGCCAGGCGCGCATTCCGTTCTTCGCCCCGTTCAGCGGCGCGCAGACGCTGCGCGACGGGTCCAACCGCTACGTCTTCCACGTGCGCGCCGGCTACGAGGAAGAAACCGCCGCCATCGTGCGCCAGATCCGCACCACCGGCCTGAAACGCATTGCCGTGGTCTACAACGACGACGGCTACGGCAAGGCCGGCCTGGCGGGCATCGAGCACGCCATCAAGGCGCTGCCGGCCGACAGCGGCGTGAAGCTGGTGGCGCAGTCCAGCGTGGTCCGCAACACGGTGGAAATCGGCGACGCGATGCAGGAGGCCATGAAGGCCAAGCCCGATGCCGTGGTGCTGATCAGCGCCTATCGCACGGCCGGCGCCTTCGTGAAGGAGGCCCTGCGCCGCAGCTACAGCGGACAGTTCTATAACGTGTCGTTCGTGGGCACCCAGGCGCTGGCCAGGGAAGTGGGCCCGCAGGGCAGCGGCGTGATCATCTCGCAGGTGATGCCGCATCCGGGTAATGCCACGCTGCCGGTGGTGCGCGAATACCTGCGCCTGCTGCAGGCGGCCGGCAAGCAGAACGACTTCGACTACGCCAGTATCGAAGGCTTCATCGCCGCCAAGGCATTCGTGGAAGGCCTGCGCCGCGCCGGCAAGGACCTGACGCGCGAACGCTTCGTGATGGCGCTGGAGAGCATGCGCAACGTGGACCTGGGCGGATTCATCGTCCAGTTCGGCCCGGACAACCACGTGGGCTCGAAATTCGTCGAAATGACGATCATCAATTCGCGGGGGGTGGTGATTCGCTGAGGGGTGTGCTGCGGCTACGTTGCTCCCCTCTCCCACTTGTGGGAGAGGGGTTGGGGGAGAGGGTGTCGAGGTTCAAGTTGCGGCTTGTCGTGAATGGAACCGCCTTGCCCTCTCCCCCGCCCCTCTCCCGCACGCGGGAGAGGGGAGAAACTCCCCCTCGCTCACCCCATGTCATTCAGGTGACATGCCGACCACCGTAGCGGCGCGATTTCCTTGAGCGCGGGCTGTTCCTCCTTGCAGCGCGGCATCGCGTGCGGGCAGCGCGGGTGGAAGTGACAGCCCATCGGCGGATTGAGCGGCGACGGGATTTCGCCCCGGATCGCCACATACGTCTTCTTGCCCACCTCCAGCTTCGGCGCCTCGGCCAGCAGTGCCTGGGTGTACGGATGGTTCGGCGAGGCGAACACTTCCTCGGTCGGCGCCGATTCCACCACACGCCCCAGGTACATGATCACCACGCGGTCGCTGATGTGCTTGACCACCCCGAGGTCGTGGCTGATGAACAGGTAGGTCAGGTTCAGGTCTTCGCGCAGGCGGATGAACAGGTTCAGCACCTGGGCCTGGATCGACACGTCCAGCGCCGCCACCGACTCATCGCAGACCAGGAATTCCGGCTTCACGGCCAGGGCCCGGGCAATGCCGATGCGTGCCCGCTGACCACCCGAGAACTGATGCGGAAAACGGCGCAGCACCGTGGGGTCCATGCCCACGCGCACGAGCATGTCTTCCACATAAGCCTTCTGCGCGCCCTTTTCGACCATGCCATGCACGACCGGCGCCTCGCCGACGATGTCCAGCACGCGCAGGCGCGGGTTCAGCGACGCGTACGGGTCCTGGAAGATCATCTGGATGGCCAGCTGCTTCTCGCGCCGCTTGTCGGGCGGCAGGCGGTCCAGGTCGGTGCCGCGCCAGAGCCGCTCGCCTTCGGTTAGCGAATGCAGGCCCACGGCCATGCGGCCCAGCGTGGACTTGCCGCAGCCCGACTCGCCGACCAGCCCCACGACCTCGCCGGTGCGGATTGCCAGGTCCACCCTGTCAACGGCATGCACCACTTCCATCTTCTGCTTTGCGCCAAACACATTGGCGACCCTGGCGGCCACATCCAGCGACTTGACGAATCGCTTGGACACCCCTCGCAGTTCCAGCAGCGGCGCCGGCGGCGTGGCGGCGTCGGGCGACGCGTCCACGGCGGCGGCCTTCGGCATTTCGATCACGGGTGTACTCATGCGGCCTCCTGCTGGGCATGCACCGGGTGGAAGCAGCGCAACTGCCGGCCATCTGGCGAAACGGCCAGCGGCGGATCGCTCTTGCACACGTCGGTGGCGTACGGGCAGCGGTTGCGGAACGAGCAGCCGCCGGGCAGGTTCAGCAGCGACGGCGTCATGCCAGGGATCTGCCGCAGCGGCGCACCGCGCGGATTGCGCGACGGCGCCGAGCCGATCAGTCCGTGCGTATAGGGATGATGGGGCTGCTCCAGCACCTGGCGCACATCGCCAGACTCGACGATCTTGCCCGCGTACATCACGCAGACCTTGTCGGCCAGGCCGGCCACCACCGACAGGTCATGGGTGATCCAGATCAGCGCCGTGCCCGATTCGCGGCACAGCGTCTGCATTTCATAGAGGATCTGGCCCTGGATGGTCACGTCCAGCGCCGTGGTCGGCTCGTCGGCGATGATCAGGTCGGGCTTGTTCAGCAGCGCGATGGCAATGGCCACGCGCTGGCGCATCCCGCCCGAGAACTGGTGCGGATAGGCCTGCAGGCGTTCGTCCGGCGACGGGATGCCCACGCGCGCCAGCGCATTGCGGGCGCGCTCGCGGGCGGCGGCCTTGCTGACGTCGTCGTGCGCGCGTACGGCCTCGATCATCTGCGTGTCGATGCGCAGGACCGGGTTCAGCGTCATCATCGGGTCCTGGAAGATCATGGCGATGCCGTTGCCGCGCACGTCGCGCTGCTGGGCCGGGGTGAGCGCGCGCAGGTCGCGCGTCACGCCGTCGCGGCTGGTCAGGGCGATCCGCCCATCCACGACCCGGCCGGGCGGATCGATCAAGCCCATGATCGAATAGCCGGTCATCGACTTGCCGGAGCCCGATTCACCGACCAGGCCCATGATTTCGCCACGGCCCACCGAGAACGACACATCGTCCACGGCCCTGGCCACGCCGGCGCGGGTGAAGAACTGCGTTTTTAGATCTTCTACGACCAGGGTTGGCTGGGTCATTTCGGCGCTCCTGGCGTCTTACTGCGTCTGCAGGCGGGGGTTCAGCACGTCGCGCAACTGGTCGGCCACCAGGTTCATCGACACGATGGTGACGACCAGCGCGATGCCCGGGAAAAAGCTGATCCAGTACTTGCCGGACAGCATGTATTGCTGTCCGTTGGCGATCAGCATGCCCAGCGACGGCTCGGTGACCGGCACGCCCAGCCCCAGGAACGACAGCGTGGCCTCGAGCGTGATGGCCGATGCCACCTGCAGCGCGGCGATCACGATCAGCGGCGGCAGGCAGTTCGGCAGCAGGTGCCGGAACATGATGCGCTGCGGCGGCAGCCCCAGGCAGGTGGCGGCCTCGATGTATTCCTTGCGGCGCTCCACCAGCGCCGCACTGCGCGTGGTGCGGGCATAGTAAGCCCACTGCACCGCCACCAGCGCGATCACGATATTGCCGATGCCGGGTCGTAGAAACGCCAGAAGAATCAGCGCCAGCAGGATCGGCGGGAACGACAGCTGCAGGTCGGCCACGCGCATGATGAATGCCTCGGTGCGCCCGCCCAGAAAGCCGGCCAGCAGCCCCAGCGTGGCGCCCAGCAGCAGGGCAATCACCGTGCTGACCACGCCCACGCCCACGCTGATGCGCAGGCCGTACATCACGGCCGACAGCATGTCGCGGCCCTGCTCGTCGGAGCCCATGATGAACGTCATGCCGCTGCCGGCCTGCTCGCCCGGGGCCAGACGCGCGTCGAGCACGTCCAGGGTGGCCAGGTCATAAGGATTCTGCGGGGCCAGCAGCGGCGCGAAGATCGCGATCAGGATGATCAGCAGCAGCGTCACCAGGCCCAGCACCGCCAGCTTGCTTTCGAAGAACTGCCGCGCGAAGCGGCGCCACGGGGTCTGGTCCTTGGCCGCCGGCGTCGGCTGGGCCGGGGCTTGCTGGGGGACGGTCGATGTGCTCATGGCTCAGCCCTTGTTGTCGGCAATGCGCACGCGCGGATCGAGCATGCTGTAGACGATATCCACCACCAGGTTGATCAGGATGAACAGCGTCACGATCACCATCAGGTAGGCGACGATCACCGGGCGGTCCAGCAACTGGATTGAATCGATGATCAGCTTGCCCATGCCGGGCCACGCGAAGATCGACTCGGTCACGATCGCGAACGCGATGATGGAGCCGAACTGCAGCGCGATCACGGTGACGATCGGGATCAGAATATTCTTAAGAACATGGACACCGACGATGCGCGTGTTCGACAAGCCCTTGGCGCGGGCGAACTTCACGTAGTCCTGCAGCATCGCCTCCTGCGTGCCGGCACGCGTGAGCCGGATCACCATGGCGATATTCAGCAGCGACAGCGTCACGGCGGGCAGGATCAGGTGCCGGATGCCGTCGCCGGTCAGGAAGCTCAGCGGCACGCCCAGCACGCTGACCGTTTCACCCCGCCCGTTCGACGGCAGCCAGCCCAGCTGCACGGCGAACACCATGATCAGCATCAGCCCGACCCAGAACGTGGGCAGCGAAAAGCCCAGGATCGACACCGTCATGATGGTCTTGCCGGCCACGCCGTTCGGCCGCAGCCCCGCCCACAGGCCCAGCGGGATGCCCAGCACGATGGCCAGCAGGATGGCGCACACCGCCAGCTCCATCGTGGCCGGCATGCGTTCGAAGATCAGCTTCAGCGCCGGGGTGCCATGCGCGAACGAGGTGCCCAGATTTCCGTGCAGCGCGTTCTGCAGGAAGATCCAGTATTGCTCCCAGAGTGGCTTGTCGAGACCAAGCGCGGCGATGGTGCGTTTGATGTCTTCCTGGTCGGCCTGCGGGCTGATCAGGATGTCGATCGGGTTGCCGATCGCAAAAACGCCAAGAAACACGAGCAACGACATGACCAGCAGCACAACCACGCTCTGCATCAGTCGCCGGATGATGAAGACCAGCATTTTCCAGACGCCTATCCTTTCGCCGGCGCGCGGTGGCGCACTGCCGGCGGGTTCGCGGCCCACGGGGAAAATCGTGGGAACATCGCCCCGGCTTCTCGTGGAAGACCGGGGCCGCGATCATACCGGAGCCGCCAGCCGCTGGCGGCGCCGTCCTGCCCTGCTGGCTTACTGGGCAGGCTTGAACAGGTGCGCGTAGGTGCGTTCGTCGGTACGCGGCACATACGTGATGCCCTTCTGCGTGGCCCACGTGGTCACCTGATGGTGGATCGGGATGATGCCGCCGTCCAGCACCACGATGGCCGTGGCTTCCTGCAGCAGCTTGGACCGCTCGTTGTCATCCACGGTGGCCAGCGCCTTTTCCAGCACCGCGTCCATCTTCGGATTGCAGTACTCGCCCCAGTTGGTGGTGCCGAAGCCCTTCTTCGAGTCTTCGCACGCCACCAGCGCGCGCAGCGGCGAGCTGACCTCGCCGGTCTGGGCGCCCCAGCCCACCAGGCCGAACGACCATTCGCGCTTGATCGCCTTCGACGAGTACGTGGCCATCGGCATGCCTTCCACCTTGGTATTGATGCCGATGCGGGTCAGGTTCTGCGCGATGGTCTGCGCAATCTTCTCGTCGTTGACGTAACGGTTGTTCGGCGTATGCAGCGTCAGCCCGAAGCCGTTCGGATAACCGGCGTCGGCCAGCATCTTCCTGGCCGCTTCCGGATCGTATTTCACCGTCTTCAGCGCCGGGTTGTGGCCGAACAGCGTGGGCGGCACCAGGTTGTTGGTCGGCTCGGACAGGCCTTCCATCAGGCGGTCCTTGATGCCCTGGCGGTTGATGGCCGTGCTGATGGCGATGCGCACGCGCGCGTCCTTCAGCGGGTTCTTGTCCATCGGCTGCCCGTCCTTGGTCGTCACGAACGGCGACTTGTCGCGCTTGACGTCGAAGTACAGGTAGATCACGCGGTGCGAGATCTTCGAGAAGAACGACAGCTTGGGATCGCTTCGCACCTTCGGCAGGTCGGGCGTGGGCACGTTCTCGATGGCCTGCACGTCGCCCGACAGCAGCGCGGCCAGGCGCGTGGCCGGGTTGGGGATGAAACGCAGCGTCACCTTGTCCCAGGCGGGCTTGGCCCCCCAGTAGTCGGGGTTCTTCACCAGTTCCACGCGGTCGTCGCGCGCATAGCTGACGAACTTGAACGGCCCGGTGCCGACCATGCCCTTGCCCTGTGCAAAGTCGTCGGAAGTCAGGCCCTGCGTGGCCTTCTTCTGGACCATGAACACCGATGTCAGGTCGTTGAGCATCAGCGGATACGGCTGGTTGGTGGTCACCTGGATCGTGTACTTGTCGATGATCTTCTTGTTGATGATCGCCTTGGTGTACACATCGAACTTGCCCGGGCTGTTGACGATGGTGGCCGGGCGGTCCAGCGACCACGCGATGTCTTCGGTGGTCAGTTCGGTGCCGTCATGCCACTTCACGCCCTTGCGGATCTTGAATTCCCACGTGAGGTTGTTGACCAGCTTCCACGATTCGGCCAGGCCCGGCACCACCTTGCTGTCGGGGTCGAGCTTGATCAGTGTCTCGAACACGTGCTCGGACACATTGATGTTCGAGAACAGGTTGTAGAAATGCGGATCCATTGAGGTCGGCGGCGAGCTCATGGCGATCTTGAGATCGACCGCCTGGGCCTGAGTGGCCAGGCCGAGCGCACCGGTCAGCAGGACAGTACCGACCGCCTTGCCGACAGCCTTCTTGACGTGACGAAGGAACATCGCACGATTCTCCCAGTGGGAAGTCTTGAAATGACGATAAGGATCAGTTGCGCGCGTCCCGAATGTCTCATGCAGGAGCGCCGCATTTTGGTGCGGCATTCCGCTGGGCAACGTGGCGCGCAACCGGCCGGGCAGTTCAAGCATGAACTGTTCCAGCAGTGCACGGCGTCCGCCATGCGGGGAAACCCACCCGCCCTGCAACATCGCCCGATGCTGCGCTGCGCCAGCATGGAAGCGGGCGCCGCAGGGCCGGTACCGTTGCCGGAGCCAATGTATGCCCGCCGCGGCCGGCCGGGCACCGATACGTGACCGGGGCCGGCGCCAGGTGCCGGGAACGCCTTGTTTTGGCGCTTCTACGATAGGCGTCGTATGATCTGGGGTATCCAATTGCCCCATTTGCCCGGACCGGCATCATGAAGCTCATCCCCGAAATCCTGCAGGCGCAAGCCGAAATTCGCACCATTCGACGTGACATCCACGCGCATCCCGAACTGTGTTTCGAGGAACAGCGCACCGCCGACGTGGTGGCCAAGAACCTGGAATCCTGGGGCATCGAGGTCCACCGTGGCCTGGGCACCACCGGCCTGGTCGGCGTCATCCGCCATGGCAATAGCGCCAAAACCATCGGCCTGCGTGCCGACATGGATGCGCTGCCGCTGCAGGAAGCCAACACCTTCGGCCATCGCTCGCAGCACGAAGGCAAGATGCACGCGTGCGGCCATGATGGCCATACGGCGATGCTGCTGGGCGCCGCGCGCTACCTGGCCGAGCATCGCAATTTCGACGGCACCGTGCACCTGATCTTCCAGCCGGCCGAAGAAGGCGGCGGCGGCGCGCGCGAGATGATCAAGGACGGCCTGTTCGAGCGTTTTCCGTGCGATGCCGTGTTCGGCATGCACAACTGGCCGGGCATGCCGGTCGGCTCGTTCGGCACCACGGCCGGCCCGCTGATGGCATCGAGCAACGAATTCAAGATCACGGTGCGGGGCAAGGGCGCGCATGCAGCCATGCCGCACAATGGCGCGGACCCGGTGTTCACGGGCGCCCAGATCGTATCGGCGCTGCAGGGCATCATCACGCGCAACAAGCGGCCGATCGACACCGCCGTGATCTCGGTGACGCAGTTCCACGGCGGCGACGCCACCAACATCGTGCCCAATGAAGTCTGGCTGGGCGGCACGGTGCGCACCTTCACCGTGGAAGTGCTCGATCTGATCGAACGGCGCATGGAAGAAGTGTCGCGCGCGGTGGCGCAGGCGTTCGATTGCACGATCGATTTCGAATTCCGCCGCAACTATCCGCCCACCATCAACAGCGCGGCCGAAGCCGAGTTCGCGGTGGGCATCGCCAGCGAACTGGTGGGTGCCGACAACGTCGACGCCAACGTGGAACCGACCATGGGCGCCGAGGACTTCTCGTTCATGCTGCAGGAAAGGCCTGGCTGCTACCTCTTTATCGGCAACGGCGAGGGCTCGCACCGCGAGGCTGGCCACGGCATGGGCCCGTGCATGCTGCACAACCCCAGCTACGACTTCAACGACGAACTGCTGCCGGTGGGCTCCACGTTCTTCGTCAAGCTGGTGGAGAAATGGCTGGCGCCGGCCTGATCCGGCACTGATCGACGTTTCAGGCGACGCACGATGCCCCATACGCTGCTGGACGACGCCGTGGCGTCGCGATTTGCCCGGGTGGCGCTCGACAATATCGTGCGTCCGTATCCGTACAAGCTGGACCACATGATGGTGGATGCGGGCGACCTGGCCGCGCCGGCGGTCAGCCACCCGGTCTTCTACGGCAGTTATGACTGGCATTCGTCGGTGCACATGCACTGGCTGCTGGTGCGGCTGGTGGTCTTGCGTCCGAACCTGCCCGATGCCGGCCGCATCCGCGAAACACTTGATGCCCAGTTCCGCCCGGAGGCCTTCGCCACGGAGCTGGCCTATTTCGAACGGCCTGCCTCCCGGACCTTCGAACGGCCTTACGGCTGGGCATGGGTGCTGCGGCTGCAGGCCGAGCTGGGCGCGCTGGGTCTCAAAGACCCGCAGGCGGCCAGGTGGGCCGCCGCTTGCGCGCCGCTGGCCAACCATCTGGCCCAACGTCTGATGGATTACATCGACGTAGCCGATTTCCCGGTTCGCACCGGCACCCATTTCAATAGTGCGTTTGCGCTGGTGATGGCGCTGTTCTACGCACGGCAGGACCAGCATCCGGCCCTGCGCAAATCGATCGTGCGTCGGGCGCATCGCTGGTTCGCGCATGACCTGCGCTATCCGGCCCGCTACGAGCCGGGCGGCGACGAATTCCTGTCAGGCGGCCTGATGGAGGCCGTGCTGATGCGGCAGGTCATGGATGACTGCGGCTTTGCGGAATGGTGGGACCTGTTTTCGCCGGGACAGGCCGAACTCGGGACCTGGCTGACCCCTGTGGCTGTCGCGGATCGGACCGATCCGAAGATGTCTCATCTGGACGGTCTGAATCTGTCGCGCGCCTGGTGCTGGCGGCTGCTGGGTCCGGCCTTGCCATCGCCCCTGCAGCCGCTGGCCGTGCGGGCGTGGTCCGATCATCTGGAAGTGTCCCTGCCGCAGGCCGTGGATGGCCACTACGTGGCGACGCACTGGCTCGCCTCGTTCGCGCTGCTGGCGCTGGAAGACCTGAGCGTCGGGTAGCGGCCGCCCAGGCGGGGCTCTGCCGGGTTTTGCGGGGTACGCGGGCTTAGTCCAGCGCGATATCGCCGTACCAGGCTTCGGCGCGGCTCTTGGTGTTGTCGGTATCGGTCATCAGGCCGACCGCGAGGATCTTGCCGGGATCGGCGCCGAACGCCTTGCGGTAGTCGGCACGCAGGTCGCGTTCATGGCAGCGCCATTCGTTGGTATGTCGCGTGCCCGAATCCACGATGATCATGCGAACGCGGTCCGTGTGGGGATTGTTCAGGACGCTGCCCACCGGACGCTTGCCACCCCAGATGTACATCAACGTGGCATACGGCATTTCCCGACCCGTGGTAATGCGCGCCATTTCGTACATCAACTGGTCTTTCAGCGACAAGGTGCTGCGATCCCCGTCGAACGCGACGAAAATCCGCAATGGGGCATCCTCGCGATGGCTGACCGCGTTATCCGCGACACGAATCACATCCCGCGTCTTCCACATCCAGCGCAGCGTGCCAGGATCGCGCTGTTCAAGCGGGACGTAGAGGCCCGACGCGGACCCGTCGGCCTCGGCATGCAGCACGGTGCGCTGGTCGACTTCGGCCAGCGAATAACGGGTGGGCGTCTTGTTGCGATTGACCTTCCAGGGCTGCCAGCCTGTCGGGCTCGCCGTGGGGCCCGCAGGGGTCGCGAAGGCCGAGAATAGCGGCGGTTCTGCCAGCAACGGCAACGATGTGGCGTCGGATTCGGCCTCGCCGTCGCCGCCCGCGTCCGAATCGGCTGCGCCATTCGCCGCCCGATTTGCCGCGCGATTCGCCTGCTCGAGCAGGTCGGCCGGCTGGCTTCGAACGGCAGCGTTCAACAAGCCTTTTTCCGCGAACGTCGCGCAATTTCCGTCGGAGACGGTGGCCAACCTTGATGGATCGGTCGGTGCGACCGTCGATGATGCACAACCGGCGAGCGCGAGCGCGCTCACCACACAAGCCAGTGCTGGCCGAAACTTCATGGCCACGATAACCCCCTGGACCCTGATAACCCGATACTTACCCGTTCGTCGAAATCCCAACCGCCTGGCTATTCGGCGCCGAGGCTTGGTATTGCAGACTGCTTCGTGCTGAATTTTTCAGCACTTGAAGGCAGACGATATCAGATGCATCGCGGAGCCGGAATGCTCGGGTACCCTGAATACAACAGCCAACATGACGGACTGTGCTTTTCGAATTTGTTCTATGGACAGTGGGCGCAACTACGGCATGTGCGCCGGGGGCCAAGGGGGAATTTGACCGCTTTGCGTTTTCGCATCCGCAAAAGCAAAACCCCCAAGCTTTAAGGGCTTGGGGGTTCTGGGTATAAGAGCCTGGCGATGACCTACTTTCACACGGGTAGTCCGCACTATCATCGGCGCAAAGTCGTTTCACGGTCCTGTTCGGGATGGGAAGGGGTGGTTCCAACTCGCTATGGTCACCAGGCATGAGGGGTTGCCGCGCTGAGATGCATCAGCGCAGCGAATCTGGGGTGTAGTAAGGGGGTTGTGTTGTATGCCTGTGGCACACGCGGACTCGGGTCCCACCAGGTCAAACACACTGGTTATAGGATCAAGCCTTACGGGCACGCATTACTGCGCTTCCACACCCAGCCTATCAACGTCCTGGTCTCGAACGACCCTTCAAGGAGGTCAAGCCTCCAGGGAATCCTCATCTTCAGGCGAGTTTCCCGCTTAGATGCTTTCAGCGGTTATCTCTTCCGTACATAGCTACCCTGCGATGCCTCTGGCGAGACAACAGGTACACCAGCGGTACGTCCACTCCGGTCCTCTCGTACTAGGAGCAGCCCCCGTCAAGATTCCAACGCCCACGGCAGATAGGGACCAAACTGTCTCACGACGTTTTAAACCCAGCTCACGTACCTCTTTAAATGGCGAACAGCCATACCCTTGGGACCGGCTACAGCCCCAGGATGAGATGAGCCGACATCGAGGTGCCAAACACCGCCGTCGATATGAACTCTTGGGCGGTATCAGCCTGTTATCCCCAGAGTACCTTTTATCCGTTGAGCGATGGCCCTTCCATTCAGAACCACCGGATCACTATGTCCTGCTTTCGCACCTGCTCGACTTGTCGGTCTCGCAGTTAAGCACGCTTTTGCCATTGCACTTTAGGTACGATGTCCGACCGTACCAAGCGTACCTTCGAACTCCTCCGTTACACTTTGGGAGGAGACCGCCCCAGTCAAACTGCCTACCATGCACTGTCCCCGACCCGGATTCACGGGCCAAGGTTAGAACCTCAAACAAACCAGGGTGGTATTTCAAGGACGGCTCCACGTGAACTGGCGTCCACGCTTCAAAGCCTCCCACCTATCCTACACAGATCGGTTCAAAGTCCAATGCAAAGCTACAGTAAAGGTTCATGGGGTCTTTCCGTCTAGCCGCGGGGAGATTGCATCATCACAAACACTTCAACTTCGCTGAGTCTCGGGAGGAGACAGTGTGGCCATCGTTACGCCATTCGTGCAGGTCGGAACTTACCCGACAAGGAATTTCGCTACCTTAGGACCGTTATAGTTACGGCCGCCGTTTACCGGGACTTCAATCAAGAGCTTGCACCCCATCATTTAATCTTCCGGCACCGGGCAGGCGTCACACCCTATACGTCCACTTTCGTGTTTGCAGAGTGCTGTGTTTTTATTAAACAGTCGCAGCCACCATTTTATTGCAACCCCTTCACCCTTCTGGCGCAGGCCAGTCAAGCTACCAGGGCGTACCTTATCCCGAAGTTACGGTACCAATTTGCCGAGTTCCTTCTCCCGAGTTCTCTCAAGCGCCTTAGAATACTCATCTCGCCCACCTGTGTCGGTTTGCGGTACGGTCTCGTATGACTGAAGCTTAGAGGCTTTTCTTGGAACCACTTCCGATTGCTTCGCAGCTCTAGGCCGCTCGCCCCACATCCTTGAATCCCGCGCCCGGATTTGCCTAAGCGCCTTCTCCAATGCAGGGACCGGGACTTCCAACACCCGGACAACCTTCCGCGATCCGTCCCCCCATCGCATCATACGACGGTGCAGGAATATTAACCTGCTTCCCATCAGCTACGCATCTCTGCCTCGCCTTAGGGGCCGACTCACCCTACGCCGATGAACGTTGCGTAGGAAACCTTGGGCTTACGGCGAGGGGGCCTTTCACCCCCTTTATCGCTACTCATGTCAGCATTCGCACTTCTGATACCTCCAGCATCCTTTACAAGACACCTTCACAGGCTTACAGAACGCTCTCCTACCACGCACATTGCTGTGCGTCCGCAGCTTCGGTATATAGCTTAGCCCCGTTACATCTTCCGCGCAGGACGACTCGATCAGTGAGCTATTACGCTTTCTTTAAAGGGTGGCTGCTTCTAAGCCAACCTCCTGACTGTTTTAGCCTTCCCACTTCGTTTCCCACTTAGCTATATTTGGGGACCTTAGCTGGCGGTCTGGGTTGTTTCCCTCTTGACACCGGACGTTAGCACCCGATGTCTGTCTCCCGTGATTGCACTCTTCGGTATTCGGAGTTTGCTATGGCGGGGTAATCAGCAATAGACCCCCCAACCATGACAGTGCTCTACCCCCGAAGGTGAGACACGAGGCACTACCTAAATAGTTTTCGGAGAGAACCAGCTATTTCCAGATTTGTTTAGCCTTTCACCCCTATCCACAGCTCATCCCCTAACTTTTCAACGTTAGTGGGTTCGGTCCTCCAGTACGTGTTACCGCACCTTCAACCTGGCCATGGATAGATCATCTGGTTTCGGGTCTACACCCAGCGACTCAACGCCCTGTTCGGACTCGCTTTCGCTACGCCTTCCCTAACCGGTTAAGCTTGCCACTGAATGTAAGTCGCTGACCCATTATACAAAAGGTACGCCGTCACCCGTTGCCAGGCTCCGACTGTTTGTATGCATGCGGTTTCAGGATCTATTTCACTCCCCTCCCGGGGTTCTTTTCGCCTTTCCCTCACGGTACTGGTTCACTATCGGTCGATCACGAGTATTTAGCCTTGGAGGATGGTCCCCCCATCTTCAGACAGGATTTCACGTGTCCCGCCCTACTTGTCGCACACCTAGTTCCACAAATCTGTTTTCGCATACAGGGCTATCACCTGCTATGGCCGGGCTTTCCATCCCGTTTTGCTAACAGTTCTGCTAAAGAGTGCAAGGCTCTTCCCATTTCGTTCGCCACTACTCTGGGAATCTCGGTTGATTTCTGTTCCTGCAGCTACTTAGATGTTTCAGTTCGCCGCGTTCGCTTCCCTTGCCTATGTATTCAGCAAGGGATGACCCATGTCCTTCATCGCCTGTGATCGCCAAGGCATCCACCACATGCACTTGTTCGCTTGACCCTATAACGAGTGTGTCTAACGCTTTCCGTTATCCACGCTGGCTACAGGTCTGAGTTCTCGCGTTTGTGCCGTATTCCAAGTCATCTTTCGATCACTTAAATACATTTTGGTTGATACAATCACAACCCGGTATCGCGTCTTGTACTGCAGCGTCTCATCAACGCCTCGCGACACCTTTACTACATCCCATATTGTTAAAGAACAGCCGACTTATCGTCGCTTGGCAGTAGCCAAAGACAAACACTCAGAACCGCGTTCTGCGTTCTGAATTCTTGTCTTTGACAACAACCCCAAGGTAAGTGGTGGAGGATGACGGGATCGAACCGACGACCCCCTGCTTGCAAAGCAGGTGCTCTCCCAGCTGAGCTAATCCCCCGCGTAGATAACTTGGTGGGTCTGGTAGGACTTGAACCTACGACCCCCGCCTTATCAAGACGGTGCTCTAACCACCTGAGCTACAGACCCTTGGCTGTAACAGCAAACAAACCGATAAGTGTGAACGCTTGACTTGTGAACACAAGCCTCTGGAAAGGAGGTGATCCAGCCGCACCTTCCGATACGGCTACCTTGTTACGACTTCACCCCAGTCATGAACCCTGCCGTGGTAATCGCCCTCCTTGCGGTTAGGCTAACTACTTCTGGCAAAACCCACTCCCATGGTGTGACGGG
>NZ_RCOG02000005.1 GCF_009663685.2 Cupriavidus sp. U2
GTTCGACTTGCATGTGTAAGGCATGCCGCCAGCGTTCAATCTGAGCCAGGATCAAACTCTTCAGTTCAATCTCTGTGTGGTGCCGAAGCACCTCGCTCTTTCGAGCGGTCGCTCACTCTCAGAAAACTGACTGGCTCGCGTCTCGCGACGCAAACCAACATGTTTTACTGCGCGAGCACTGATAACTTTTGAAGCATCACGAAGCCGAAGCTCCGTGGCGTTCGCCATCAAGCGCCCACACTTATCGGTTGTTTGTTTGTTAAAGAACCCGAGCGACCGGCTTTGCCGTTCGCTGTCGCTGCGTCTTTCGTCGCAGCGGAGAAACGAGATTATGCAGAGCATTCAACGTTTCGTCAACAGTTTTTGCAGAACTTTTTCTGCCGGCCGGCGCCGCGAACTTCGCAACGCCAACCCCCTGCCAACCCCGCAACCGTTGTCGCCGCTGCGTTTGCAGCGCGCTTCGTGTTGCGAGGGGGCGAATATTAGGCCCGTTCCGCGACCTTTGCAACACGCATGTCACGAATTCATGGCGAGACGTTCGGAATCTGCGACACAAGCCGTTGATCGCAAAGGAAAATCGGCCCGACAAATTATTATCGGGTCGACCAATACCCCTCAACTTGCCTCGGGTATCTCCTGACTCAAGTTTTAGCGATGCTTAAAAACGGGTGGCCGTTTCTCCACAAATGCGGCCATCCCTTCCTTCTGATCTTCGGTGGCGAACGTCGAATGGAACAGGCGCCGCTCGAAATGGACGCCTTCGTTGAGCGTTGTCTCATAGGCGGCGTTGATCGATTCCTTGATCATCATGACCACCGGCAGCGAATACCCGGCGATCGTCTCCGCCGCCGACACGGCCTCGGCCACCAGCTTGTCAGCCGCCACCACGCGCGATACCAGCCCGGCCCGCTCGGCCTCGGCGGCGTCCATCATGCGCGCCGTCAGGCACAGGTCCATGGCCTTTGCCTTCGATACGGCGCGCGGCAGGCGCTGCGTGCCGCCGGCGCCGGGCATGGTGCCCAGCTTGACCTCGGGCTGGCCGAACTTCGCGCTGTCGGCGGCAATCACGATGTCGCACATCATCGCCAGCTCGCACCCGCCTCCCAGCGCGTAGCCGGCTACCGCGGCAATCACCGGCTTGCGGATGCGGCGGATGGTTTCCCAGTTGCGCGTGATGTAGTCGCCCTTGTAGACGTCCATATAGGAATACCTGGCCATCATGCCGATGTCGGCGCCGGCGGCGAACGCGCGCTCGCTGCCCGTGATGACGATGCAGCCGATGGCCTCATCCGCGTCGAATGCGGTCAGCGCGGCGCCCAGTTCGTCCATCAGCGCGTCATTGAGCGCGTTCAGCGCCTTGGGCCGATTGAGCGTGACCAGCCCGACGCGGCCACGCGTCTCCACCAGGATGTTCTCGTACGGCATGTCTTCTCCTTGCGATAAGAGGAATCGTTGATCTGTCTGATACAGAAGCGGATCGATACTCGCCCGCCGCCGTGGCGCCGGTCAAGGCGGGCTGCCACCTCTTGCGCCATGCCGGCATCCCTACTACTATTTGCCGACCGACTGGTCGGTTAATTTAAGGGGCGCGCGCTGCTATCTACAATGGCCGTGCGACCCATCGCGGCACAGATCCGCACAACCGACCCGACGAAGATCAAATGGCGCAGGAGACCACCATGCCCCCGTCACAGGTTAGCCCGGCCAGCCCGGTCAGCCCCGCGCACGCCCCCGCGCGTGAGCGTCTCGAAACCGGCCCCATCCTGCTGCGCTGGCACGGCGATGTCGCCGTCGTCACGCTCAACCGACCCGACAAGCTCAACAGCTTCACGCGCGACATGCATCGCGCGCTGGTCCAGGCGCTGGATCTGGCCGAAGCCGGCGCGGCCCGTGCGCTGCTGCTGACGGGCGCCGGCCGGGGCTTCTGCGCTGGGCAGGACCTGGCCGATCTCGATTTCACCCCCGGCCAGGCCACCGATCTGGGCGACCTGATCGATACCTGGTTCAACCCGCTGGTACGCCGCCTGCAGGCGATGCCGCTGCCCGTGATCGCCGCGGTCAACGGCACGGCCGCCGGCGCGGGTGCCAATCTGGCGCTGGCTTGCGACATCGTGCTGGCGGCCCGCTCGGCCAGCTTTATCCAGGCATTCGTCAAGATCGGCCTGGTGCCCGATTCCGGCGGCACCTGGCTGCTCCCCAAGCGACTGGGCATGGCGCGCGCGTTGGGGCTGGCGATGACCGGCGACAAGCTCACCGCCGAGGAGGCCGAAAAATGGGGCCTGATCTGGGAGACGATGGACGATCCCCTGCTCATGGAACAGGCCATGGCGCTGGCCACCCACCTGGCCGCGCAGCCCACGCGCGCGCTGGCGGCGATCAAGCAGTCGATGCACGCCAGCGCCACGAATACCTTCGACGCCCAGCTCGACCTCGAACGCGACCTGCAGCGCCAGCTTGGCCAGTCCCACGACTACAACGAAGGCGTAAACGCCTTTCTTGAAAAGCGCGCCCCGCATTTCAAGGGCGCCTGATCCCCTGCCCCCGCGCGTGAAGGAGACCCGCTTGAACCAAGACCCCCAGGCCCTTGCCCAGGCCACGGCGCATGCCATGTACGAGTCCGACGCCTGCAGCCGCTGGCTGGGCATGGTGATCGAGGAAGTCCGCCCCGGCTACGCCCGCCTGTCGATGCCGGTACGGCCGGAGTTCCTGAACGGCCATGCCATCTGCCACGGCGGCCTGATGTTCACGCTGGCCGATTCGGCCTTCGCGTTCGCCTGCAACAGCCATAACATCAACACCGTGGCGTCGGGCTGCAGTATCGAATTCCTGCGGCCCGTGCAGGGCGGCGACGTGCTGACGGCCGAAGCCGTCGAGCAGATCCTGTCCGGCCGGCATGGCGTGTACGACATCAAGGTGACCAACCGCGCCGGCGAGCCGGTGGCGATGTTCCGCGGCAAGTCGGCCCAGATCAAGGGGCACGTCATCCCACCGGCCGAGGCCTGACACCACACAAACGCCGTACCCTGCGCCAACGTAGCGCACCCATCCCGGAAACGTGGAGACATCATGAGCACGCGCCTGACCGATCTGCCCCTGGAGCCGATCGAGACTGCCAGCCGGCAGCAACTGCAAGCCCTGCAGCTTGAACGCCTGAAATGGTCGCTGCGCCATGCCTACGACAATTCGCCCGTGTACCGGCGCAAGTTCGACGAGGCAGGGGTACATCCGGACCAGCTGCAGTCGCTGGCCGACCTGGCGCGCTTTCCGTTCACCACGAAGAAGGATCTGCGCGACAACTACCCGTTCGGCATGTTCGCGGTGCCGCAGGACCGCGTGGCGCGCGTCCATGCCTCGTCGGGCACCACGGGCAAGCCCACGGTTGTCGGCTACACGCTGCGGGATATCGACATCTGGGCCACGGTGATGGCGCGTTCGATCCGCGCGTCGGGTGCGCGGCGCGGCGACAAGGTGCACATCAGCTACGGCTACGGGCTGTTCACGGGCGGGCTCGGTGCGCACTACGGCGTCGAGAAGGCTGGCCTGACGGCCATCCCGTTCGGCGGCGGCCAGACCGAGCGCCAGGTGCAGCTGATTCAGGACTTCAGGCCCGAGGTCATCATGGTGACCCCCAGCTACATGCTGGCGATTGCCGACGAACTCGAGCGCCAGGGCATCGACCCGGCATCGACATCGCTGCGTATTGGCATCTTCGGCGCCGAGCCGTGGACGCCCGAGATGCGGCAGGCGATCGAAAAGCGCATGGGCATCTCGGCCGTGGACATCTATGGGCTGTCCGAGGTGATGGGCCCGGGCGTGGCCAACGAGTGCGCCGAGACCAAGGACGGCCCCACCATCTGGGAAGATCATTTCTATCCCGAGATCATCGACCCCGACACTGGCGACGTGCTGCCCGATGGCGAATTCGGCGAACTGGTCTTCACGTCGCTCAGCAAGGAGGCGATGCCGGTGATCCGCTATCGCACGCGCGACCTCACGCGCCTGCTGCCGGGCACCGCGCGGGCCGCCTTCCGCCGCATGGAGAAGATCACGGGCCGCACCGACGACATGATGATCGTGCGCGGCGTGAACGTCTTTCCGTCGCAGATCGAGGAACTGATCCTCAAGCACACCGAACTGGCGCCGCATTACCAGTGCGTGCTGGGCAAGGAGGGGCCGCTCGACACCCTGACCGTGCGCGTGGAATGCGCCCACGGCGCCGAGCCGTCTGTGGCGGCCCAGGCGCGCGAGCAGCTGACGCACGACATCAAGGCCTATATCGGCGTGACGGCGGGCATCGAGATCCTGCCCGAAGGCGGGGTCGAGCGGTCGGTGGGCAAGGCGCGGCGCATCGTCGACAACCGGCCGCGCTGACCGTCATCCGATCGGCAAAGGGGATTCACCAGGCATCAAGCCGCCAGCCTTCGTCGGTGGCCACCAGGCGGTCGGTCAATGCCAGGCCGTCCATGAAGGCATCGTCGTGCGATACCACCACCAGGGCGCCCTGGTAGCCGCGCAGCATCGCCTCCAGCGCCTGGGCCGACGGCAGGTCCAGATGGTTGCTCGGTTCGTCGAGCAACAGCAGTTGCGGCGGCGGGTCTGCGTACAGGGTGCAGGCCAGCGCCGCCTTCAGCCGTTCGCCGCCGCTCAGCGCGCCGCTGGGGGCGGCAATCTTCTGCGCATCGAGCCCGAGGTGCGCCAGCAGCATGCGCAGGTTTGCCTCGGTGGCCGTGCCGTTTGCCGCCCGCATCTGCGCCAGGACTGATTGCTCCGGATCGAGATTGGCCAGTTGCTGGTCCAGGTAGACCGTCTCGGCGGAACGCCTGCAGGTGCCGGCCAACGGCGCAAGCTCGCCCGCCAGCGTCTTCAGCAGCGTGGATTTCCCGCAGCCGTTCGGCCCGACCACGCCCACGCGCTGCTTGCCCGTCACGGTCAGGCTGACACTGCGGGTGGCGCCCGGCACGAACGGTAGCGCCACCGCGTCGAGTTCGGCCACACGCCGGTGCGCGGCCTGTGCGGCCTGAGCGACCGGCACGCCATGAAGTGTGATGTGTGCCGCGTCCTCCACCTGCCGTGCGGCTTCGCGCACACGTTGGTCCAGATCGGCCTGGCTGGCGGCTTGTTGCTGGCGCAGCTTGCCGGCGGACACTTCGCTGCGCGCCTTCTGGCCGCCGAGCAGAATTTCGGCCTGATTCGACGTTTTCCCCTCCCGGTTGCCACGCGCCTGGCGCCGCGCCTGACGCTCGCGCTGATCCAGCATCGACCGTTGCTCGCGCTTGCGTTCGCGCTTGCGCTGCGCGAGCTGGTCGATCGCGTGCTGCCGCTCGTCGGCCTTGCATTGGGCGTAGAACGTGTAGTCGCCGCCATAGCTGCGCAGCCCCAGCGAGGACAGTTCCACGATGCGCGGCAGGGTGTCCAGCAGCGCCCGGTCGTGGCTCAACACCAGCAGCCCGCGCGGCCACTGCTGCAGCTGATCGATCAGCGCCCGACGCGCGGGCCGGTCGAGATGGTTGCTGGGCTCGTCGAGGATCAGGAAATCGGCATCGGACAACATGGCGCCGACCAGCGCCACCCGCATGGCCTCGCCGCCGCTCAGGGTGTCGGCCGTCGCCGCGGCATCGAGATGGCCCAGGCCATTGCGGTCGAGTGCCTGTTGCAGCCGCTGGCGCACATCCCAGCCGCTGCCCACGGCATCGAAATCCTCCGGGGCGCAGCTGCCCGCCTCGATCCGCGCCAGCGCGTCGAGCGTATGCCGCACCCCGGCCAGGCTTGCCACGGTAGCACCGGCAGGCGGCGCCACCTGCTGGGCCAGATAGCGCACGCTGCCCGAGCGCAGGCAGCGCCCGCGCGTGGGCGGCAACTGTCCAGCCAGAATCTGCGCCAGCACGGATTTCCCCGCGCCATTGCGGCCGACCAGGCCGGTGGGGCGCTGGTCGAAAGTCTCGTCGAGATCGGAAAAAAGGCTCCTGCCGTCGGGCAGGACATAGGACAGGCCTTCGAGCCTGAGATAGGGATCGGTCATGCGTGGATTCCGGAGATGCCAGGAACTCCCCCAGCTTGCGGGGGCGGGTGGAGACTGGCCGTCTTGTCGACGGCGGCATCAATGGCGCATGAGACCAATACCTCTGTGTTGGGTGATCAGGCGGCTATTGTAATGGGGATGGCAGAGGCTTGCCGCGGCGCCGTCGCCACCACTTCCCCCACGAGGATGATCGACGGGCTGGCCAGCCCCGCCCCCACGGCTTCCGTCAATGTGCCCAGCGTACCGGTCCACTTGAGCTGGTCCGCGCAACTCGCGTGCATCACCACGCCCGCCGGCATGTCAGGCCGCATGCCTGCATGCAGCAGGCCCCGGCGGATCGACGCGATGCGGTGCATGCCCATGTAGATCACCAGCGTGGTGCCGCTGGCCACCAGCGCCCGCCAGTCCGGTTCGCCATCGCCGCGCGTATGGGCGGTGACGAACGTCACCCCATGACAATGGGCACGATGGGTCAGCGCGATGCCCAGCGCCTGCGCCGCCGCCAGTCCGCTGCTGATGCCGTTGACCACCTCGACATCGATCCCGTGCCCGCGCAGGAACGCCACTTCCTCGCCGCCCCGGCCGAACATCAGCGGATCGCCACCCTTCACGCGCGCCACGCAGCGGCCCGCCAATGCATGCGCCAGGGTCTGGGCGTGGATGCTGGCCTGGCTTACCGAGCAGCGCCCGCCGCGCTTGCCGACGGCAATGACCTCGGTGCCGGGGCTTGCGTAGCAGGCCATTGTCTCGGGCACCAGATCGTCGATCAGCCAGACCTGCGCTTCCGACAAGGCCCGCGCGGCCTTGACCGTCACCAGGTCCGGATCGCCGGGGCCGACACCCACCAGCCACACCTTGCCCGTCTGGCGGCCCTGCGCGGCCTGCCGCGCTTCGTTCTGCTGCCCTTCTCGCGCCTGGCGCGGGCTGCCCATGTTCCACCGTGTCATCATGTCATCTCTCAGTTCAATGGCTCGTGCCCGAAGAACGCGTGGTCTTGTTGAAGACGTTGTACTTGCCCACCGGCTTGTCCATCGGCAATCGCTTGATTTCCTGCAGCGTTGCCGCGTCGTAGACCACGATGGCGCCCTTGTCTTCCATCAGGCTGACCAGCGCATAGCGCCCATCGCGCGTGAACTCCACGTGTGCCGCCGTCCGGCCTGGCGACGGCGTGACGCTGCCCACTACCTTCAGCGTCTGCTTGTCGATGATCTGGAGCGTGTCGCGGCGCGGGCTCATCATGGCGTCGGTCCAGGCATAGGGCGTGGCCTCGTGGCTGCGCAGGAAGAAGCCCGGGCCATTCGTGGCGATGGTGGCCACGGTCTGCCAGGTCTGCATGTCGATCACGCTCAGCGCGCCCTGCTTGAGGTTGGGCGACGCCATCACGTCGCGCCCGTCGCGCTGCCAGGTGATGCCGCTGCCCAGGTGCGGCATGCCGGACAGGGCCAGGTCCGCCACCTTGCGGCCGGCATCGAGATCGATCACCTGGCCGGCACCGCCGCGCGAGGCGCCCAGGATATGGCGATACGGCTGGTCGAAGAAGAAGTCGTCGAGCACGTCGTCCAGCGCGATCACGCGCGGTTGCAGCGTGGCGTAGGGAATCTCCCAGACTTCGGGGATATCGCGCAGCGCGGCGATAAACGAGCCGCGCGGCGCGGCATCGTAAACCGCCGAAACGCGCGACGCCTTGCCGTCTGCCCCCGTCACGGGATACACCCTTTCCAGCGACAGGTCGTCGGCACGCAGCAGCACCATGGTCTGCGGCAGCGTGTTGCCGGCCAGCACCCATTTGCCGTCGTCGCTGACCGCCACATTGCGCGTGTTCAGCCCCTCGCGTGTCTCGGCCACCAGCGTCAGGTTCCACAGGTCGTACTTGCTGATCCAGCCGTCACGGCTGGCCACATAGACAAAGCGGCCGTCACGGCTGAACTTGGGGCCGCCGTGCAGTGCAAAGCGCGTCTGGAACCGGTGGATCGGCTCCAGCTTGTCGCCATCGAGCACGCTTAGATGGTGGCTGCCCGACTCCACCACCAGGAACAGGTTCGATGGATCGGCGCGGAACACCGGCTTGTCCGGCAGGCTGCCCGGTGCGTGATAGACCACACGCGACGCGCGGATGTCTGCCGCCTCCCAGTGCGGCGCCTGCGCCGGCGCCGTGCGCAGCCAGGTGGCGATCTGGTCCAGCGTGGCCTCCGGCAACTGGCCGGCAAAGCCCGGCATCTGCGTGGCGGCCCGGCCATGGCGCAGTACATCGCGCAAGGCATCGGGCTTGAGCCGCTCCAGGCTTTCCGGCAGCAGCGCCGGCCCCATGCCGCCGAGCCGGTCGGCGCCATGGCAGGCCGCGCAATGCTGCTGGAAAGCCGCCGACGGGCCGGACGACGGACCGGAAGACGGACCGGACGCGGTAGCGGCAAGCACCCCCGTCCACGCGCAGGCAGCCATCGCCAGCCCCGCAATCAGGCGTTTCATGCGGCAACCTCCCGGCCCAACGGATCGGCGATTTCCTCGTCGGACAAATAGCAGCCCGGGTCCTCGGCCCACGGATTGCCGCTGACGGCATAGGCGCGCACGCGCGTGTTGCCGTTGCAGATCTCGCGATGGGCGCAGGTGGCGCAGCGCCCTTCCAGCGGCCGGGGGCTCGACTTGAGCCCGCGCATCAGCGGATGGCTGCGATCGGCCCAGATGTCGCCAAACGCGCGCTCTCGTACATTGCCGATCGACACATGCCACCACATGGTGTCCGGATGCACATTGCCGAGGTTGTCGATATTGGCCACGCCCACCCCCGTGGCGTTACCGCCCCAGTTGACCAGGCGCTGGCGCATGTCCGCCAGCCGCCCGGGCTGGCGCCGGGCGATCCAGTGCAGCAGGCTCACGCCATCGGCATCGTTGTTGCCCGTGACGAAATCGCCGGCCCGGCCTTCCTGCGCACGCTCCCAGACGTGGTCGAACAGCCAATCCACGGCCACACGCGTATGGGCGTGATGCGCATCGTCGCCCCGGTGGCTGCTGCCACGGCCCGCATAGTTGAAATGCGAGAGATAGAACTTGTCGATGCCTTCGGCTTCGGTCAGCGCTACCACATCGGGCAACTCGTCGGCATTGGCTTCGGTCAGCGTCATCCGCACGCCCACGCGCAGGCCGCATTGCCGGGCCACGCGCAGCCCGTCCAGCGCCTGCCGGAACGCGCCGGGGCAGCGCCGGAAGCGGTCGTGCGTGGCTTCCAGGCCGTCCAGGCTCACGCCCACGTAGTCGAAGCCGGCCACCAGCAGCCGGGCCGCATGCCGGGTGTCCAGCAGCGTGCCGTTCGACGACAGCGACAGATGAAAGCCAAGCCGCTTGGCGTGCGCGGCAATCTCGTACAGGTCCGGCCGCAGCAACGGCTCGCCGCCGGACAGGATCAGTGCCGGCACCCTGGCCGCCTTCAGCTGTTCCAGCACGCCGATGGCTTCGGCGGTGGACAGCTCCCCCTTGAAGTCGGTATCGGCGGACGTGGAATAGCAGTGCTTGCAGTTGAGGTTGCAGCGCCGTACCAGATTCCAGATCACCACCGGGCCACCGGTGCGGCGCGGCGCCGGGGGTACGGGGCCGCCATCGCGCAATGCCTCCATGAAGCGGGAAACTCTGAACATGATCAATCTCCGGAGGCCCGCAGGCGCAGGCCGGTTTTCTTGAGAATGTGGGTGGACCACAGCACGTCGTGCGACCGGCATGCCTGGCCCAGCACATCTCGTATTTCTGCGATGTGCGGGACGGCTTCTTCCTGCGTGCGCGCATGGACCATCGCGAACAGGTTGTAGGGCCAGTCCGGCAGCCGGCGCGGCCGCTGGTAGCAATGGCTGACGCACGGCAACGCGCCCACGCGCGCGCCCAGTTCGGCCATCCGCGCGTCATCGACATCCCACACCGTCATGCCGTTGGCGCGCCAACCCAGCGCGTAATGGTTCGGCACCGCGCCAACCCGGCGCAGCACGCCGCGGTCGCGCATGGCCGTGAAGCGGGCCAGCACCTCGGTTTCCGGAATGCCGATCAACGCTCCCAGCGCATGCCACGGCGCCGGCACCAGCGGCAGACCGGCCTGCGTGGCCTGGATCAGCGCGCGGTCGATGGCGTCCAGTTCGCTGGCGCGTGTGGCAACGGCAAGGGGGTGGCTTGGGGCGATCGGCATGGGTGCTACACCGGTAGATACAGGTTGACGAAGAACTCGCGTTCCTTCGGGAAGGGCAGGATCTCCACCGCGGCGCTGGCCGCCACGCGCGCCAGCACGGCGGGCACGTCGTCCGCATGGGATACGGCCAGCACGAACCACAGGTTCAGGTGATGTGTGCGGGCGTAGTGATGGGCCACCTCCGGAAAGGCATTGATGGCCGCGATCACCGCGTCCAGCCGGTCGGACGGTGCATGGCAGGCGCACAGCACGAACTGTCCGCCCGCGCGCTCGATCTGGAACATCGGGCCGAAGCGTGTCAGCACGCCCCGCGCCAGCAGCGCGCGCAAGCGGGCGATCAGTGTGGCCTCGCTGATATCCAGCGCGGCGGCGGCATCGGCGTAGGGTCGGGGCGTCAGCGGCAGCCCGCGTTGCAGCGTGTTGACGATCTGCCGGTCGAGCGTGTCGAGCGTGGGGATGGCGGCGGGCGCATCCCGGCCGGTGGAGAGGTCTGTCATGTCGGTGGCACCTCCCAGCTATAGCGCGTGCCGCACTGCTTGAAGCACGTGCCGCTGCGCAGGACCCTGCCGGGCAGCCCGCCCATGCCGGCCTGGTGGTCGAAGTGTTCCAGCGCGGATTGCAGCTCGGCCTCACTGCGCGCATGCACCATCGCGAACAGGTTGTACGGCCAGCCGGGCAGCCGGCGTGTGCGGCGGTAGCACAGCGACACCGGCGCCACCCGCGCCAGCCGCGTACCGATGGTGTCCACGCGGGCATCCGGCACATTCCACACACACATGGCGTTATGCCGATACCCAAAGTGGCGGTGATGCAGGATCACGCCGAAGCGGCGGATTACGCCGCTGGCGTGCCACTGCGCGATGCGCGACAGCACCCGGTGCAGCGGCATGCCACAACGCCGGGCCAGCGCGTGGAACGGCTGCGGCGTCAGCGGCAGCCCCATTTCCAGCGCCGCGACCAGGCGCCAGTCGTCGTCGTCCAGATGTACCGGCGCGGCCGATGGCGTACGCCTGCCGCGCGGCGTGCCCGACGCGCCGGACATCGAAAAGCCCAGGTCGATGTGGTACTCGCGCTCCATGGGCAGGTCCAGCGGTAACTGGTCCACGTCATCGGCGATGCTGCCCAGCCCCACGTCCAGCGCGGCACGATTGCGCGCGCCGGCCACGAACCAGAGGTTGTAGCGGTGGCCATGCCGCGCGTAGTTGTGGCTGACCGCGCCATGGGCATTGACGCGTGCCGCCACGCGGGGCAGCGCATCGGGCGGCACTGCCAGCGCCGCCAGCGTACTGGCGCCAATCACGTTGGGCGCAAACACGGCGCCGATCCGGCTGACGCGGCCGGCACCCACGTCGCGCGCCAGCAGGCTCAGTACCGTGTGTTCGTTCAGGTCCAGCGCGGCGCCCGCGCTCTGGAACGGGCGGGGCACGATCGGGAAGTCGCGCTGGATGCTGTCGTAGAAGCGTTGCTCGTCGAACATGGCTGTCACATCGCAATTACATGCCGATGCGCTGTGCGCGCACCGTGAAGAAGATGCCGCTCGGCTGGTCGGCCTTGAGCGTGGCGATGCGCTGGAACGTGGCCGTGTCGTAGACCTCCACGCGGTTGTCGTCGCGGCAGGACAGCCAGAGCGCCTCACCCTTCGGTGTGAACTCCATGTGCAGCACGCCGTGGCAGGGCGTCAGCGTCTTCACCACCTGACGCGTGGCGGTATCCACGACCTGCACCGTGTCGTTCTTCGGAAACGCGAAGTTGACCCATACCTGGCGGCCGTCGGGACGCGCCATCGCAAACACCGGCTGCCCGGCCACGGCCACGCGCCCCTGTTCCTGCCAGTTGTGCGCGGGGTCGGCCACCAGCAGTTCGTGGCGGCCGATGGCCGGCAGCCACGCCTGCCCCTGCGCCATGGCCCAGCCGCGCAGGTGCGGCATCTTGTAGACCGGCAGTGGCGCCTCGCCCCGGCCGTAGCCGGACAGCACCTTGCGCGCGGTGGGCGGCGTCTGCCACAGGTCCACCAGCGTCAGGCCGTCCTCGCCGAACAGGCCAGCCAGGTACCAGCGTCCGTCGGGCGTCACCAGGCCGTCGTACGGCTCGCGGCCGGCAGGCAGGCGCTTCACCTGCGGCTGACGCGGGTCCGATGCATCGATGATCCAGATTTCGCCGGCCTCGAACAGGCTGGCCGCCAGCCGCTGGCCGGGCAGGTCGGCCAGGCCCACCACCTTGGAGCGGCGGCCATCGGGGCCGATGGCGGGAATTTCGGAGAGCAGTTCGAGCGTCCCGGCATCGAACAGCTTGATGCCGCCCGGCGCGTAGTTCTGCGCGGCCACCACCTTGCCGTTCTGCAGCATGGCGCCGCCGATGCTGTTGCCGGCCTGCTTCACGCGATGGGTCATGCGCTGCGCCAGCAGATCCAGGCGGGACAGGCCGCCGTCCCGGCCAAAGACATAGGCATATCGCCCATCGCGCGAGAACACCACGCTGGCGTGCGACAGATCGCCCAGGCCCTCGATAGTGCCCAGGCTCGTCATACCGGACGTTTCCACTACCTGCACCCGGCCGGCGGCGCGTTCGATCACCACGCCGAGGTCGCCGGTGCCACGCAAGGCGGCTTCCGGCGTCGCGGGCGAGCCGGCACAGGCGGCCACCAGCGACGACGCCCCCAACGCAACGGCGGCGAAACGGATCAGTCGTGCAATGCGCTGGCGGACGATGTGGGGAGCACGGGCGGCGGTTTGCCCGCCTGGAGTCTGTCGATCAGCCATTGGGCTTCTTCCTGCGTCATGAACGGTTGCCACGGCGGCATGGCGGTGCCGGGCCGGCCCTGCAGCACGGTGGCCACCAGGCCGTCACGCGGCTTGCCGGCCAGCGCCTCGGCTGTCAGCGGCGATCCCAGCCCGCCTTGCAGCGTCATGCCGTGGCAGGCACCGCAGTCGTCGCGCAGCCAGCGTGCCAGTTGCGCCTGGCGTGCCGCGGACGGTTCCGCATGCACCAGCGCGCCCGGCGCGGCCAGCATGCCGAGCAGCACCAGGTGCCGTGCGAGGGATCGGGCCATGAATCGTCGGATCAAGGGATCGGTGGGTCCGAGGGCTCGTACGCTCAGCGCGTCAGTACCCACTTGGCCAGCGCGCTGGCATCGGCATCGCCGAGCGCGTTGGGCGGCATCGGGATCGGGCCCCACTTGCCGGTGCTGCCTTTCTGGATGCTTTGCGACAGCTTCGCCGCGGCGTCCTTGTCGCTCTTGTACTTGGCGGCCACGTCCTTGAACGCCGGACCGATGAGCTTCTTGTCGACGCTGTGGCAGGCCATGCAGTTCTTGCTCTTGGCCAGGTCGGCATTGGCGTGGGCGGCCATCGGCAGCGCGGCCGCCAGCAAGGCGGCGCCAATCACTTTTGCGGGATGCATATCGTTCTCCTGATTGCTAATACCGGACAAGCAGCCAGCGCCCCGGGCGCCGGCTGGCCGCCAGTGGGGAATGCGGTGGCGTGCTGGTGCACGTCGGAAGTGCCCATCATCGTGAAAATGCGATGACCAGGGATTGATAGCAGTCAAGCCGACGACAGTTCACACGGAACCCGGCCCGAGGGATGCATCACAGGGTGACGGAATGCGCAACGAGGTGTTGGAGAAATGCGAAACGGACGTGCCGGGAACGGGAATGCCGCTGGGCGTGGAGAGGATTGGGAAGCGTTGGCAAGGGTCAAGATTCGACGTTGCTCCCGCCGGTATGGTCATCCGGCGAGCCAGATCCTCGCACCAGGACCTTACATGGAGAACGCATATGAATTCGGCTTTTCACGTTCTGACCAGCGCCAGTGTTGGCGCTTTCGCTACGCTTGCCGTTGCCCAACAGGCACCCCAGCCCGCGCCTGACAACGCAATTCCGAATCCGGATGGCTCCAGAACCATACTTCGATCACAACAATTGCCGGAGGCAAACGCACGGCACGCGAGATGGTGCGCCGAACATGGCGGTGTGGACGTTACCAACGAGGGCGATCTGACGCTGTCCGCCGATACCTACGATGCCGTCATCTGCGTGCGGACCGACTTCAGCAAGCCCGGATTCAGCGGCGCATACATCCCGGAGCACGGAAGCATCATTACACCTGACAATCGCCTTGAGACGGCGCCGGCCATGGGCCCGGATGTCCCACCCGCATCAACGCTCGAAGAGCTGGAGAACCAACAGTCTTTGCCACGTGGCGTCATCCCCCCGACTTCGGAGTGGTGGCGCAGCCTCAAGATTCCCACTATCAGCGTCTACCCCAACAACGGCTATACCGTGAAGACGAAGACACTGTTTCATGCCGCGTCATATGCAAGGTTCACCAACTTTTCGGGCGGACATAGCGGCAGGGTCGAATCAAGCATCCCTGCCCTGAACTGCCATTGGCGATGGCAAGGACGAATCCGGCCGGGGCACCATCAGGTCGACGGCTTTACCGGCTGCTACGCGCCCCGGCCCGGTGTCGTACGGACGAAAATAACGGCCTGTTCCGGCGTGATGTGCGCACGAGGCGAGGGGACGTTTGTCGCAATTCCACAATAGGGTATGCGCCCTCCCTTGGCCTGCCTGGTGGGCGGGGGAAGACAACCATCGCCGTCAGCTGCGCGGCATCAGCACCCACATGCGGCCGCCCTGCTTCATGCGGCCGGCGGTTTCGCCGGCGGCGTCGCCGGCGCCCCAGAAGAAGTCGGCGCGTACGCCGCCCTTGATGGCGGAGCCCGTGTCCTGGGCGAACATCAGGCGCTGGATCGGCTCGGTGGACAGCGGGCGCGTGGTGGACAGGAACACCGGCACGCCCAGCGGGATCGTGGCCGGATCGACGGCGATCGAGCGTTCCGCGGTAAGCGGCACGCCGAGCGCGCCGACCGGGCCGTCGTTGTTCGCCGGCAGTTCTCGGAAAAATACGAAACGCGGGTTGACGTTCAGCATTTCTTCGACGCGCGCCGGGTTGTTGCGCGCCCAGGCCTTGATGCCCTGCATCGTCGCCTGCGCAGGCGTGATCTCGCCACGGTCGAGCAGCCATTTGCCGAAGGAGCGGAACGGCTGGTCGTTGGTGCCGCCAAACCCGACGCGCATCATCGTGCCGTCTTGCAGACGGATGCGACCCGAGCCCTGGATCTGCAGGAAGGCCGCCTCGACGGCATCATCGACATAGACCAGCTCGTTGCCGCGCATCGCCGGCATCTGCAGCAGCTCGGCGCGCGCGGGCAGGGCGCCGCGCAATTGCGCCGGGCGGCGGTACAGCGGCACCTGGTACTGGCCCTGGCGGGTGCGCGATCCATGCAGGATGGGCTCGTAGTATCCGGTGATCAGACCACTATCGGTGCCATCGACGTTGACCACGCGGAACGGCTGGAAATTGGTTTCGAAGTAGGCACGCATGGCGGGCAGGTCGCCGGCATCCACCATCAGGCCGGTGGCGCACACGCGGCTCCATTCGGGCTTCTTCTTCAGTGCCTGGCAGCTGGCCTGCAGGGCCGGCCAGGCGGCGCGCACGTCGTCCTGGCTCCAGCCGCCGATCTCGGCCCAGGTGGCCGGCTGCAGCTTGCCGGCGTTCGGCGAGGTCGAAGGTGCCGGGGTGCCGGCCGTGCCGCCCGGCTGCACGCGGATCGGGCCGCCGCTCATGCAGCCGGCCAGCAGTGCGGCGCCAACGGCGGAAGCGGCCAGCGCCAGCCAGCCTCGGGAAGACGCACGCGGGGCGCGCGGGGAATACTGATATGCCATCTTGTTCGTTCTTTGCCTACAATCTCAACCCGATCTCAATCCGATCCGCCGACTGTCACAGACTGCCCCCACGCGATGAGCCAGTTCTTCGAAAACCACCCCACCCTGCTGCTGGCAGCCGAAGCCGGCCTGGCGTTGCTGCTGCTGATATTCATCGTGGTCTGGACGATGGGCACCGCGAAGAAGCATCCGCGTCCCACCCGTGCGCCGCAGGACCACCCGTCGCGCGCCGGCCAGGCGTCGCAGGAGACCGACAAGGCGCCGGACGCCTAGGTTCCCGGGGCGTCCCGCACGCCGACGTGCCACCACCCGCTCAGTGGAGCATGCGCGGCAGCACCAGCGCGAATTCGGGAATCGGCACCTCGAAGCGGTGGCCGTCCTCGGCCACGCAGAAATACTCACCCTTCATCGATCCCACCGGGGTCGAGATCGTGGCCCAGCTCGAATACTCGAAATGCTCGCCCGGCTTGAGCAGCGGCTGGTGGCCCACCACGCCCAGCCCCGCCACTTCCTGCGTGGCGTTGTCGCTGTCGGTGATGATCCAGTGGCGCGAGATCAGCTGCGCGGCCACTTCGCCGATGTTGTGGATGGTAATGGTGTAGGCGAACGCATAGCGCCCGCGGTCCGGGTCCGACTGGTCGGCCATGTACTGGGTGCGTACGGCCACGGAAAAAGCGTACTCGCTCATTGTTCGACGGATGAGGATGGTCGGCTGGCCGGCGTCCCGCCTGGGGGCGCGGCCGGGTGTGTCGCATTGTGCGGCAAGGGCTGGGCAGGGGCAAGCGGGCCTTGCCGGGCAGGATCGGGCCGGACCGGCGTAAAATACGCGCCATTCTCGCGGATCGCCCCCGTATCCGCCGCCTTCAGCGCCTCAATCCAGCGTCAGACCAGCCATGAGCCAGCCCACCTACCGCATCGCCCCGTCCATCCTGTCCGCCGACTTCGCCCGCCTGGGCGAGGAAGTGCGCCGCGTCACCGAGGCCGGTGCCGACTGGATCCACTTCGACGTGATGGACAACCACTACGTGCCCAACCTGACCGTGGGCCCGCTGGTCTGCGAGGCCATCCGCCCGCACGTGACCGCCCCGATCGACGTCCACCTGATGGTGCGCCCCGTGGACCGCATCATTCCCGACTTTGCCAAGGCGGGCGCCAATATCATCACGTTCCACCCGGAAGCCAGCGATCACATCGACCGCTCGCTGGCGCTGATCCGCGACAACGGCTGCCAGGCCGGCCTGGTGTTCAACCCGGCCACGCCGCTGCACCACCTGGACCACGTGATGGATCGCCTGGACGTGATCCTGCTGATGAGCGTGAACCCGGGCTTCGGCGGCCAGTCGTTCATCCCCGAGACCCTGAACAAGCTGCGCGCCGTGCGTGCCCGGATCGACGCCTACACGGCGCGCACCGGCCGCCAGATCCTGCTGGAAGTGGACGGCGGGGTGAAGCCGGACAACATCGCCGAGATCGCGGCGGCGGGCGCCGACACCTTCGTGGCCGGCTCGGCCGTGTTCGGCAAGCCTGACGCCGACGGCGGCTACAAGGGCATCATCGGCAAGTTCCGCGACGTGCTGGCCGGCGTCGGCAAGTAAGGCGGCGCGGACGATGACGAGCGAAATCCTGCGCCGCACCGACTGGCGCGGCATCCAGGCGGTGATCGTCGACCTGGACGGCACCATGGTCGATACCGCCGGCGACTTCCATGCGTCGGTCAACGCGATGCTGCTGGCGCTGGTGCACCAGCATCCGCACCTGGGTCCGGTGGAGCCGATGTCCGCACAGGAGATTGTCAGCTTCGTCGGCAAGGGGTCGGAAAACCTGATCCGCCGCGTGCTGGACGCCCGCTTCAGCCCGCTGCACGCCAACGGGCTGTTTGCCGACGCCTACGCGCTCTATGACCGCGAGTACGTGCGCATCAATGGCCAGTTCTCCAATGTCTACCCGAATGTCCGCGAGGGCCTGGCGGCGTTGAAGGCGCTTGGCCTGCGCATGGCCTGCGTGACCAACAAGCCCTGGAATTTCACCGGGCCGCTGCTGGCCAAGACCGGCCTGGCCCCCTATTTCGAGCTGGTCTACGGCGGCGACGCCTTTGCGCTGCGCAAGCCCGACCCCTATCCGCTGCTCAAGGTGGCCGAGGCATTCCGCCTGGAACCGGCCGCCGTGCTGGCCATTGGCGACTCCGAGAACGACGCCCGCGCGGCCCGCGCGGCGGGCATGGGCGTGCTCCTGATGCCCTATGGCTACAACCATGGGAACCCTGTACAAGGCGTTGACGCCGATGGTATAGTCGGCGACATTGCCCGCGTGGCAGCGATCCTTGCTGCACATCGGTCAAACCATCACGGTTAATCCCTGAACACCATCAATGTTCCTCAACCGCAAACGCATCTTTTCTGGCAGTGATCGGCAGGCCTGGCCCTGGCGTCGCTGGCGCGCCTCTGAACAGGCGTAAAGTGCGTTCGCGAGTTTCCTGACGGGCCTGGGTCGCCCGGACATCCGCGGTCTGCGGATGGCCCTCCCACCCAGGCTCCGCCGGACCGGTCCAGATGTCCTGACGACCGGCCTCCCCGGCAGATCCTTCCGCCAGCGCCGTAGTTCCGGTTGCTCCTGCTTGCGCCTGTGCTACGGTTAGCCTCGAGAACGTGCCACGCGCCGCCCCTGGCCGTGTGCAGCCTCATCGATTCACGTGTGCGCCACGGTCCGCCCCCCGGGGAGGCGGGTTGATGCAGCTTGTCGCCCTCCCATCCCGCAGACGACATCACGGTGCCGCCCGACCCGACCATACTGGCCGGCGCCGCAAGTAGAGGATCGACATGACCGAACTGGAATTCAAATCGCTGGCCGACCAGGGCTACAACCGCATCCCGATCATTGCCGAGGCGCTGGCCGACCTGGAAACCCCGCTGTCGCTGTACCTGAAGCTGGCGCAGTCGCAGACGCGCGGCGTGAACACCTTCCTGCTGGAATCGGTGGTGGGCGGCGAGCGTTTCGGCCGCTACTCGTTTATCGGCCTGCACGCGCGCACGCTGATCCGCGCCTACGGCCAGCGCGCCGAAGTCGTGACCGACGGCAAGGTCGTGGAAACGCACGAGGGCAACCCGCTGGACTTCATCGCCGCGTTCGAAAGCCGCTTCAAGGTGGCGCTGCGATCGGGCCTGCCCCGCTTCTGCGGCGGCCTGGCCGGCTACTTCGGCTACGACGCGGTGCGCTATATCGAAAAGAAGCTGGCCGACAAGCAGATGCCCGACGACCTGGGCCTGCCCGATATCCAGCTGCTGCTGTGCGAAGAACTGGCCGTGATCGACAACCTGTCCGGCAAGCTCTACCTGATCGTCTACGCCGACCCGACCACGCCCGAAGCCTATTCCCGCGCCCGTCAGCGCCTGCGCGAACTGCGCATGAAGCTGCGCCAGCCGGTGGACGTGCCCGTGACCAGCCCGTCGGTGCAGACCGAGGTCTATCGGGAATTCGCCAAGGCCGACTACCTGACGGCCGTCCACAAGGCCAAGGAATACATCATGGCCGGCGACATGATGCAGGTGCAGGTGGGCCAGCGCCTGATGAAGCCGTACCGCGACTCGCCGCTGTCGCTGTACCGCGCCCTGCGCTCGCTGAACCCGTCGCCGTACATGTATTTCTACAACTTCGGTGACTTCCAGGTGGTGGGCGCGTCGCCCGAAATCCTGGTGCGCCAGGAAACCCGCAAGGTCGGCACGCCCCAGAACGGCGACACCGAGACCGCGCGCATCGTCACGATCCGCCCGCTGGCCGGTACGCGCCCGCGCGGCAGCACGCCGGACCGCGACGCCCAGCTGGCCACCGAACTGCTCAACGATCCGAAGGAGATCGCCGAGCACGTGATGCTGATCGACCTGGCGCGCAACGACATCGGCCGCATTGCCGAGACCGGTTCGGTCAAGGTCACCGACAAGATGGTGATCGAGAAGTACTCGCACGTGCAGCACATCGTCAGCTCGGTGGAAGGCACGCTGCGCGAGGGCATGAGCAACCTCGACGTGCTGCGCGCCACCTTCCCGGCCGGCACGCTGTCGGGCGCGCCCAAGGTGCGCGCGATGGAAATCATCGACGAACTGGAACCGCGCAAGCGCGGCATCTACGGCGGCGCCGTGGGCTACCTGTCGTTCGGCGGCGAGATGGATCTGGCCATCGCCATCCGCACCGGCGTGATCAAGGACGGCAATCTCTACGTGCAGGCCGCCGCCGGCATCGTGGCGGACTCGGACCCCGAGGCCGAATGGAGGGAAACCGAGGCGAAGGCGCGCGCCGTGATCCGTGCCGCCGAACAGGTCCAGGACGGCCTGGACGCCGACCTCTGAGCCCCCGGGAGAGATGACATGCTGCTGATGATCGACAATTACGATTCGTTCACCTACAACCTCGTGCAGTACTTTGGCGAACTGGGTGCCGACGTGCGGACCTATCGCAACGACGAAATCTCGATCGGGGAGATCGAGGCCCTGAAGCCGGACCACATCTGCGTGTCGCCGGGCCCCTGCAGCCCGCACGAGGCCGGCATCTCGGTCGATGTGCTCAGGCACTTCGCCGGCAAGGTGCCGCTGCTGGGCGTGTGCCTGGGCCACCAGGCCATCGGCGAGGCGTTCGGCGGCAAGGTGATCCGCGCCAAGCAGGTGATGCACGGCAAGGTCAGTACGATCGAAACCACGCAGGAAGGCGTGTTCGCGGGCCTGCCGAAACACTTCGACGTGACGCGCTATCATTCGCTGGCCATCGAGCGCGAGACGCTGCCCGATTGCCTGGAAGTCACGGCCTGGACGCCGGACGGCGAGATCATGGGCGTGCGCCACAAGACGCTGAACGTGGAAGGCGTGCAGTTCCACCCCGAGTCGATCCTGTCCGAGCACGGCCACGCGCTGCTGGCCAACTTCATCAAGGCGCCACGATGAGGCGCGCCGACTATACCGCCTGCACCTTCGACGATCCAGCCGCCCACAATATTGAAGATTCCGCCATGTCCATCACGCCCCAGGAAGCACTGACGCGCTGCATCGAGCACCGCGAGATCTTTCATGACGAAATGCTGCACCTGATGCGGCAGATCATGCAGGGCCAGATCAGCCCGGTGATGGCCGCCGCCATCCTGACCGGCCTGCGCGTGAAGAAGGAAACCATCGGCGAGATCTCGGCCGCCGCGCAGGTGATGCGCGAGTTTGCCAACCACGTGGAGGTGAAGGACCGGCAGAACTTCGTCGACATCGTCGGCACCGGCGGCGATGGGTCGCATACGTTCAATATCTCCACGGCGTCGATGTTCGTGGCCGCCGCGGCCGGCGCGAAGATCGCCAAGCACGGCAACCGTGGCGTTTCGTCCAAATCGGGCAGCGCCGACGTGCTGGAGGCGCTCGGCGTGAACATCATGCTCACGCCCGGGCAGGTGGGGCAGTGCATCGAGCAGACCGGCATCGGCTTCATGTTCGCGCCCACGCACCACCCGGCCATGAAGAATGTGGCACCGATCCGCAAGGAAATGGGCGTGCGCACGATCTTCAACATCCTGGGCCCGCTGACCAACCCGGCCGACGCGCCGAACATCCTGATGGGTGTGTTCCACCCCGACCTGGTCGGTATCCAGGTGCGTGTGATGCAGCGCCTGGGCGCGCAGCACGCCATCGTGGTCTACGGCAAGGACGGCATGGACGAGGTATCGCTGGGCGCCGCCACGCTGGTGGGCGAACTGAAGGATGGCGAAGTGCGCGAGTACGAGATCCATCCGGAAGACTTTGGCCTGTCGATGATCTCGAACCGGGGCCTCAAGGTGGCCGACGCCGCCGAATCAAAGGAAATGCTACTCGAAGCACTGGGCAACGTACCGGGCACGCCGCGCGAGATCGTCTCGCTCAACGCCGGCACCGCGCTCTACGCAGCCAATGTGGCCAGTTCGATCGAAGACGGCATCCAGCGTGCGCGCGAAGCCATCGCCAGCGGCGCCGCCCGCGAGAAGCTCGACCAGTTCGTGCGCGCCACGCAGCAATATAAGTAAATCGCCATGTCGGATATTCTCGAAAAGATCCTGGCCGTCAAGGCCGACGAAGTCAACGCGGCGCGCAAGAAGCGCGACCTGCCAAGCCTGCGCGCCGAAGCCGAGAGCCTGCGCGGCGAGCCCGGGCTGGCGCCGCGCGGCTTCGCGCGCGCGCTGCGCGAGAAGATTGCCGCCGGCCACGCCGGGGTGATCGCCGAGGTCAAGAAGGCGTCGCCGTCCAAGGGCGTGCTGCGCGAGAACTTCGTGCCCGAAGCCATCGCCGAGAGCTACGCCACGCATGGCGCAGCCTGCCTGTCCGTGCTGACCGACGTGAACTTCTTCCAGGGCCACGCCGATTACCTGAAACGCGCCCGCGCCGCCTGCGACCTGCCGGTTCTGCGCAAGGACTTCATGATGGACCTGTACCAGGTCTACGAAGCGCGCACCTGGGGCGCCGACTGCATCCTGCTGATCGTGGCCGCGCTGGACCACGGCCTGATGGCCGAGCTGGAAGCCTGCGCGCTAGAACTGGGCATGGACGTGCTGGTGGAAGTGCATGGCAATGACGAACTCGACGCCGCGCTGAAGCTCCAGACCCCGCTGGTGGGCGTGAACAACCGCAACCTGCGCACGTTCGAGGTGTCGCTGGACAACACGCTGGGCTTGCTGCCGCACATGCCGGACAACCGCCTGGTGGTGACCGAATCGGGCATCCTGGGCCCGGCCGACGTGCAGCGCATGCGTGACGCCAATGTCCATGCGTTCCTGGTGGGCGAAGCGTTCATGCGCGCGCCCGAACCGGGTGTGGAACTGGCGCGGCTGTTTGGCTGATCGACGATTCGTCCGCGACCGATCCACGACTGACGGACCCACGACGGAGCACGGCGATGGCAAAAGAGATCGAACTGAAGCTGGCCCTGCCCGATGCCGCGCTGGCGGCCGTGGCGGCGTGGCTGGACGCCCACGGCGAGGCGCGTGGCGAAACCACGATGCTGAACGTCTATCTGGACACGCCCACGCGCGAGCTTGCCCGTGCGCGTGCCGCGCTGCGGCTGCGCCGGAAAGACAGCCAGTGGCTACAGACGCTGAAGACCGCGGGCAAGAGCGGCGGCGGGCTGGCCGCGCGCCACGAGTGGGAAACCGAGATTGGCGGCGAAGCCATCGAACTGGACCGCTTCGATGCCCAGGCACGCGCCGTGGTGGCGCCGCTGGCCGACCGTCTGAAGCCGGTCTTCCGGACCGATTTCGTGCGCCGCACGTGGATCGTCGAGCAGGATGGCGAGCGGATCGAGGCCGCCATCGACACCGGCACCATCAGCGCCCCCGGCACCACCCGGACCGAGCCCATCCAGGAACTGGAACTCGAATGGCTGCCAAAGAAAGGCGCGCCGTCTGACAAGGACGAAGCGCACGCCGAAACCGTGCTGCGCGCCTTCAGCCAGCGCCTGGGCCACGTGGCACCGTTGGTCCCCATGGATCTCAGCAAGGCCGCTCGCGGCTACCGACTTACCGACGCGTCCGATGCAAGCTGACCTCTTCGTCACCGAACCTTCAAAATCCGTCCCGACCGTCGACTGCCTGCAAGATCAGGTCGATGCCCTGCCCGCCGCGTGGCGCAAGCTGCTGGCGCCGTGCCTGGGCAATGCCGACTGGGCATCGCTATGCGATTTCGTCGATGGCGAGCGTGCCGCCGGCAAGCCGGTCTTTCCGCACGCCGTCTTCCACGCGCTGCACCTGACGCCGCCCGACGCGGTGCAGGTCGTCATCCTGGGCCAGGACCCGTATCACGGCACCGGCATGGTCGGCGGCGTGGAGATTCCGCAGGCGCACGGGCTGGCGTTCTCGGTGCCCGATGGCATCAAGGTGCCGCCGAGCCTGCGCAATATCTTCAAGGAAATTGCCGCCGAGTATGGCGGTGAGCCGGTGCGCGCCTCGGGCAATCTCGAAGGCTGGGCGCGCCAGGGTGTGCTGTTGCTCAACACGGTGCTGACCGTGGAGCAGGCCAACGCCGCCAGCCACGCCAGGCGCGGCTGGGAAGCCGTGACCGACTGCCTGATCCACGCACTGGCCATGTCGCGGCCCAACCTCGTCTTCATGCTGTGGGGCAGCCACGCCCAGGCCAAACGCGCGCTGCTGGAAGGCCAGACCCATTGCGTGCTGGAAGCGCCACACCCATCGCCGCTATCGGCGCATCGCGGGTTCCTGGGCTGCGGGCACTTCAAACAGGCCAACGACTGGCTGGAACGCCACGGGCGGCCCGGCATCGACTGGCAGAAAACCTAAGCGGTCGGGCGCCATTCGAAGCCATCGAAGGTTTCGGGCGGGGCCGCCGTCACGTCCACACGTGACACCTGCGCGGCCGGCGGCCCCTGTTCCATCCACACCCGCAGGGCTTCCAGATGCTCCCGCGAGCCCGTGGCGATGACTTCCACCGTGCCGTCCATGCGATTGCGCACCCATCCGCCCAGCCCCAGCGCCCTTGCCCGGTCCGCGCAGTGGCCGCGGTAGCCCACGCCCTGCACGCGGCCATGGGCGACCAGCCGCCAGGTTTCCGTCGATCCTGTCATGATTCGTTTCATCCCCTAGGTAAACTACCTAGCCCGGTCGGGCGTTAGGACGTCAGCATACGATGCCTTCGCCCGCTCCCCCAGCCCCGTCCCGCCATGCGGGAAAGGCGCCCGGGAAGAGGGCATGGCGCATGACACACCACCGAGGCCGTGCCCATGCCACCAACGCAAAAAAACCAGGCGCCCGGCTACGTCGGCCCCCTGTTGACCGCCCCGCCAAACCGCTTCGACCTCGCGCTGCTGCCGATCATCCTGGCCGCCATCGTCATCGTGGCCTATGCCGCACGCCAGATGGACGTGCCGTACCAGCCGGGCGAGTCGCTGGCCATCCATCTGGACGTGGCATGGCTGCCTTACTACCTGATGCGCACCAGCATCCGCATGCTGGCCGCGCTGGGCGCGTCACTGGTGTTCTCGTTCGCGTTTGCCGCGCTGGCCTCGCGCAGTCGGACCGCCGAAAAAGTGATGGTGCCGGCGCTGGATATCCTCCAGTCGATCCCCGTCCTCGGCTTCCTGTCGATCACCGTGACCGGCTTTATCGCGCTGTTCCCCGGCAACCTGGCCGGTGTGGAATGCGCGGCCATCTTCGCGATCTTTACCTCGCAGGCCTGGAACATGGCGTTCAGCCTGTACCAGTCGTTCCGCACGATTCCGGGCGACCTGCTCGAAGCGGCGGCCATGTTCCGGCTGTCGCCGTGGCAGCGGTTCTGGCGGCTCGAAGTGCCCTACGCCATGCCGGGGCTGCTGTGGAACATGATGATGTCGATGTCGGGCGGCTGGTTCTTCGTGGTGGCGTCCGAGGCCATTGCCGTGTCGGGCCACGATATCCGCCTGCCGGGCATCGGCTCGTATATCGCGCTGGCCATCCAGCAACAGGACCTGGCCGCCATCGGCTGGGCCATCCTGGCGATGCTGGTGGGCATCGTGCTCTATGACCAGTTCCTGTTCCGCCCGCTGGTGGCCTGGGCCGACCGTTTCCGCTTCGAGACGCTGGCGCAGGACACCGTGCCGCAGTCGTGGCTGCTCGACCTGCTGCGCCGCTCGGCCTGGGTGCATGCGGTGCTCAAGCGCACCGCCGCGCTGGCTGGCCGCACGCTGGCCTGGAGCGCACGCCATCGCAACGTGGTGGCACTGCCCGCCGCGCCGGTGCGCTGGGCGCCCTGGCTGGACCGCCTGCGCGACGCCATCATCATCGCCATCGCCCTGGCCGCGCTGTATCGCGTGTTCCACTTTGTCCACAGCGAGGTGGGCTGGGCCGAGGCCGCGCATGTGCTGTGGCTGGGCACGCTGACGATGGTGCGCGTGATCGTGCTGATTGCGCTGGCCGCACTGGTCTGGGTGCCGGTCGGCATCCGCATCGGGCTGAATCCGTCGCTGGCGCGGATCGCCCAGCCGATCGCCCAGTTCCTGGCGGCCTTTCCGGCCAACCTGATGTTCCCGCTGGCCGTGATGGCCATCGCCAGATTCGGGCTGAACCCCGAGATCTGGCTCAGCCCGCTGATGATCTTCGGCACGCAGTGGTACATCCTGTTCAACGTGGTGGCGGGCGCATCGGGCATTCCCACCGAACTGCGGCTGGCCGCGCGCAACGTCGGGCTCAAGGGCTGGCTGATGTGGCGGCGCTTTCTGGTGCCGGCCGTCTTCCCGAGCCTGCTGACCGGGCTGGTGACGGCGGCGGGCGGGTCGTGGAACGCGAGCATCGTGTCCGAATACGTGACGTGGGGCGACCGCACGCTGGTCGCCACGGGCCTGGGCAGCTACATCGCCGAAATGACCGCGCGCGGCGACTTTCCGCGCATTGCACTGGGCATCGGCGTGATGGCGCTGTTCGTGGTGGGCTTCAACCGGCTGCTGTGGAACCGGCTCTACGACCTCGCGCAGGCGCGCACCCGGCTCTGACAGCCGGCATCAATGACCGGAACTAAGGAATTTACGATGGCACTGCAAGGCAACGCCGATCCGGTGATCGACCTGCGCGGCGTGGGCAAGATGTTCCGCACCGCCGACCACACCGACCGCGCCGTACTCGAAGGCGTGAACCTGACGCTGCGCGAAGGCGAGATCGTGGCCATGCTTGGCAAGTCGGGCTCGGGCAAGTCCACGCTGTTGCGCATCATGGCGGGCCTGGTCGGCGCCGATCGCGGCGAGGTGCATTTTCGTGGCCAGCGGCTGGCCGGCACGGCCGAAGGCATTGCGATGGTGTTCCAGTCATTCGCGCTGTTCCCGTGGCTGACGGTGCAGCAGAACGTGGAGCTGGGGCTGGAGGCACAGGGCGTGGCCCGCGCCGAGCGCACGCGCCGCGCCGAGGCGGCCATCGACATGATCGGGCTGTCCGGCTTCAACAGCGCGCTGCCGCGCGAGCTGTCTGGCGGCATGCGCCAGCGCGTGGGGATCGCCCGTGCGCTGGTGACCGAGCCCGACCTGCTGCTGATGGACGAGGCGTTCTCCGCACTCGACGTACTGACCGGCGAGACGCTGCGCGACGAGATGCTCGACCTCTGGGAATCGGGCCGCACCAATATCAAGAGCATCCTCATCGTGTCGCACAACATCGAGGAAGCGGTGATGATGGCCGACCGCATCGTGATCCTGTCCAGCGATCCAGGCCGCGTGCGCGCCGAGGTGCCGGTGCCGTTCCCGCGTCCGCGCAACCGCGACGACGCCCGGGTGCGCGCGCTGATCGACGAGGTCTATATGCTGATGACGTCGCCCGCCGCATTGGAGCCACGCGTGCCGGCCCCGGCCGCCGCGCACATCGGCTACCGCCTGCCGGACGCCGATATCAGCCAGATGGAAGCCGTGCTCGACCTGCTGCACGAGTCACCGTTCTTCGGCAGCGCCGACCTGCCGCACCTGGCCGAGGAGGCCGGGCTGACCGACGACGACCTGCTGCCCGCCTGCGAAGCCATGCAGCTGCTGGGCCTGGCCAGCATCGAGCGCGGCGACATCACGGCCACGGCGCTGGGTCGCAGCTACTACGAGACCGAGCCGCCGGAACGCAAGGTGCTGTTCGGCAAACAGTTGCTGGCCCACGTGGCGCTGGCCGCGCACATCCGGCGCGAACTGGAGCAAAGCGAGAACGGCGAAGTCGGCGAAGAAGCGATCCTGCGCGCGATGGAGGCCTACCTGAAGCCCGAGGAAGCCCAGCGCGTGCTCAAGATCGCCATCGACTGGGGCCGCTACGGCGAGGTGTATGGCTATTCGTTCAACAGCGGGATGCTGACGCTGCCGCAAGCGGAGGAGAACGGCGGCGCGGCGGCGCAGGGGTGACGGATTTGCTTGGCTTTCAGGGCGCTTGGAGATTGCGGTCCCCTTGCTTGCACCGGAGGGCGCCGCTCCCCTCTCCCGCCTGCGGGAGAGGGGTTGGGGGAGAGGGCAAGCGTGTCCGCACTTGCCGAGCCGGGTTAGCACTCCATGCGCCTGCCCTCTCCCCCGCCCCTCTCCCGCGCGCGGGAGAGGGGAGTGTAGTGGTCCAATTTCCTCAGACAGGTCGATAGGTGGAAAATCACGATCGACGAGGAAAGACGACATGACAAAGCAACGCCGCAAGTTTGACGCCGCCTTCAAGCTGGAGGTAGTCCGGATGGTCCGGGATCAGGGCCTATCGGTCGCTGAGGTTTGCCACACGATGGCGATTGGGGAGACTGCCCTACGGCGCTGGCTGGTCCAGTATGACCTTGAAGTGGCTGGCGGCAAGGGAGTGGGCAAGCCGCTGACGCCTGAGCAGCAGCGCATTCGCCAGCTCGAAGAGGAAAAC
>NZ_RCOG02000018.1 GCF_009663685.2 Cupriavidus sp. U2
ATGCAAGCGAGGAGTACCAGGGATTGCTGGCGCGCCACGGCCTGGTTTGCAGCATGAGCCGGTCGGGCGATTGCTGGGATAACGCCGTAGCCGAACGCTTCTTCCTGAACCTGAAGATGGAGCGCGTCTGGCAAAGGCGGTACGCCGACCGCGCCGAAGCCCGGCGCGACATCACACAGTACATCGTGGGCTTCTACAACCCGGTGCGCTTGCATTCGACACTGGGCTACGCGTCGCCAACAGACTACGAGGACAAGTTCCAACAGACCACCCTAACACCTGTCTGAAAAAACTTGACCACTACAGAGAAAATCGTCGCGGCAGCGAATCTTCGGGGGAGAAAATCGTCGCGGCAGCGAATCTTCAGGAGAGAAAACCACCGCGGCAGCGAGTCTTCAGGAGAGAAAACCGTCGCGGCAGCCAGACTCCTCAAGTCTTCAGCGGCACCCGGATCGCGCGGCCGATCGCGCCGGTCCGCAGCGCGATCTTGGCCGCGTCCTCGCGCAGCGCGCGCAGGCGACGTTCGAGCAGCGCATTCGCGGCGCGGCCCGATGCGCTGGCCGACGTAGCCGCGTGCTGGTCCTGCGTCTTCTGCAGCGGTTCGTTGGCGCCAATCTCGCCGGCTGCGGCGGCCTGGGCCAGCACGTCGGCCTTGCGCTTGTCCGCCGAATCGGCGATGCGGGCGCGGCGCTCGCTGGCTTCGTCGTCCGACGCCTCTTGCGCCGGCGCGGGCAACCCGGCCCCGGCCGATGCCGGCGCGGCCTCATGCACCAGCCCCACCCCTGCCACCGCCGTCTCGGCAGGCGTACGGATAAAGCCCGCGCCACGCGGGCCGTGCCGTTCCTCGCCCGCCAGACGTTCGCTGGCCAGCGTCAGCGAACGCAGTGCGGCATCGGTGGCCTGCTCGATCGCGGCCTCGGCCGCCGGCACGTCCATGTCGCCGAAGTGCTGCCGCACCTGGATACGCGCCGCCGCCACGTGGGCCGCCACCAGGTAGTTCTGCACGATGAAGCGGCTCAGGTTGTCCACGGCACGATGCCGGCTGCGCGGCTCGTCGAGCATGCGCTGGAACGACCCGATCAGCGCCGACAGGTTGTCCATGAACTGCTTGCGCTGCACGCGATAGGCAAAGTCGTCCTTGGCCTTGCGCGTCAGCAGGTCGCGCGTGGCCGCGATATAGCGGCGATTGGCCTGCAGCACGTTCTCCACCAGCTTCGGGATCGCCCGGTATTCCCAGCTAGGGAGTACAAAGCTGAAAATCGACGCGATGATGCCGCCGATCACCGTATCCACCAGCCGCTCGCCCACCACGGTCTGGCTGCCCGGCATCAGCAGGTTGATCTGGATAAGCACCTGGATGCAGGCGGCAATGGCCGTATAGCGATACTTGATCTGCACGAACGCGGCGCTGGCCACCAGCGCCAGGTACAGGATGCCGATCAGCAACAGCGGCTCGTGGACCCAGCGCAGGATGCCCACGCTGACGATGCAGCCGATCAGCGTACCGATCAGGCGGTCGTTGTATCGCTGCTTGGTCATGCTGAAGTTCGGCTTCAGGATCACGACGATGGTCAGCAGGATCCAGTAGCTGTGCGACGCATACGGCAGCCGGTCGCCCACCCACAGTCCCACCGCCACCGCCATCGTGATGCGCAGCGCAAAGCGGAAGGCGGGCGAGCGCCAGTGCAGGTTGTCGCGCACCACGCCGAATTCGTACTTCTGCCGTGTCAGGAACGGTGTCATGTCCGAGCCCGGCAGCACCTTGGCCGGCTCGACCGGCGTGCGCGATGCCTCGTGCAGCTGGCCTACCAGCGTGATGGCGCCGCGAATCATCTCCAGTGTGTCGCGCAGCGCGTTCATCGCGGCCGGGGATACATGGTGATGGCGCAGCTGGTCGATCTCCTCTTCCACCTTGCGCAGGTCCGGACGATAGTCGAACGCGCTGTACGAAGGCCGGCCGCGCGTGACGTCGTAGGCGATTTCCTCCAGATCCTTGCACAGGCCCAGCACCAGCCGGCGCAGCCCGTCCAGCACCGGCGTGCCGCCGAAGGTCTGGCGCAGCAGCGCGTAGTCGGTGTTGGTCGACAGCAGGTATTCGTAGAGGTCGAGCATGCGCAGGTGCACCTGCACCAGCAGCCCGTCATGCGGCGTCTTGTTGCCGCGCAGCACCATGTCGCGGGCGGCCTGCTGGCGCTCGGCCACCACGATCTGCTGACGCACCAGCCGGTTGAACTGCTCGTCGTAGTCGGTGCCGGCGTCGTAGAAGGCCGCCTTGATCTCCAGGTAGCCGGCCATCTCGTATAGCGATTCGGCCAGAATCTGCTGGCGCGTGCGGCGCTCCGTGATCCAGCTGACGGTCATCGCATACAGCAGGTAGCCCAGCGCGCCCGCGCCGAACAGCGCCGAGTGCTCCAGCGCCTTGCGCACCAGGAATTCCTCGTTGATCGTCAGCGTCATGACGAACAGCATCGAGAACTGCAGCGGCATGGTCTTGTTGCCGTAGACCGTCATCATGCCGGCCAGGAACGTCACCAGCACCAGCACGAACGGCATCACGCGCGGAAACGGCGTGGCCAGCGCCACCAGCGCGGTGACCGCCGTACACAGCAGCACGCTGGCCAGCATTTCGTTGAACTTGTGCGGCAACGGGCTGGGCAGGTCCATCAGGCTCGTGCAGAGCGCACCCACCGACACCACCATGGCGCTGGGCAGGTCCATGAACTGCATCGCGATCAGTGTCAGGCCGATCACGCCCGTGGCCGACCGCAGGCCACGGTAGATGTAATGCGAAAACAGGAATGTGCGGGGGTCGTGCGCGTATTCCATGGGGCGGAGGCCAGAGGCCGGGCAGAGACGGATAAATTGGGGGCAGCCGGGGGGCGGGCGCCGTCACCATGGTGGCCACGGCGCCGTGACAGGCAGGTTACTGGCCCAGCCAGCGCGCTCGCCCCGCATGCTTGCCCGGTTCCAGCTTGACCTTGTACTGCGCGGCCGGCTCGCGCGCCAGTGTCACCGGCAACACCTGCAGTTCGTCGCGCCGGAATACGTGCAGCTCGGCCCGGTCGCCTGGGCGGTAGCGCGACAGCAGCTTGTCGAGCTGGCCAGGCGCCACGCGCAGGCCGTCCACGGCCGCGATCAGGTCGCCCGCCGACACGCCGGCCCGCTGGCCCGCGCCGCCATCGAGCACCTGGCTCACGCGCACCCAGCCGTCATCGGTGCGGGTCTTGATGCCCAGCGCGGCGCTGCCGTTCGGCTTCTGCGGCTCGGCCACGATGCCGAAGTCACGCAACAGGGCCGGCAGGCCGATCTCGTCGGTACCTTCGGTCAGCGCACGCAGCAGCCGGCCCAGGCGCAGCCCGGTCACGTCGTCGAACAACGCATGCACCTCGGCCTCGGTCACGCCGCGCTGGTTGGCGCCCGGCGCATAGAAGTCGCGGCCATAGCGTTGCCACAGCGCGCGCATGATGTCGTCCAGCGACCGGTGGCCGCGTGTCTTTGCGCGGATGGTCAGGTCCAGCGCCAGCGCCACCAGCGACCCCTTGGTGTAATAGCTGACGATGGCATTCGGGGCGTTCTCGTCCTGGCGATAGTATTTCGTCCAGGCATCGAAGGCGCTTTCGGCCACGCTCTGCTTGGTGCGGCCGTTGCCGCGCAGCACGCCGTTCCAGGTCTTGGCCAGCATGTCCACGTACTGCTGCGCCGAGACCAGCCCGGTGCGCACCAGGATCAGGTCGTCGTAGTAGCTGGTGAAGCCCTCGAACAGCCACAGCAGCGGGGTGTAGGTTTCCTGCGTCAGGTCGTACGGCACGTATGCCGCCGGCTTGATGCGCTTGACGTTCCAGGTGTGGAAGTACTCGTGGCTGCACAGGCCCAGGAAGGTGCGATACCCCTCGCTGGTCTCGTTGTTGCCGCGCACGGGCAGGTCGCTGCGCGCGCACATCAGCGCCGTGCTGGAGCGGTGCTCCAGGCCGCCGTAGCCGTCGGTGGTGACCATCGTCATGAAGACGTAGCGGCGATTGCTGTCCAGAAACGGCGCGCGGGCCGAACGCGGCTCGAACAGCTTGATCTGCGCTTCGCAGATCTGCTTCAGGTCGCGGCAGATGCGCGCCATGTCCAGCTGCGGCACGCGGCCCGTGAACACCACGTCGTGCTGCGCGCCGCAGGCGCGGAAGGTGCCCAGCGCAAACGTGCCCATCTCCACGGGATGGTCGATCAGCTCGTCGTAGTCGGCCGCCTGGTAACGCCCGAACCCGTAGCGGCGCGCACCGCCCGGGCCGCGGGCCTCGGGCAGCGACGTGGCCACGCGCCAGCCGGCATAGGCCTCGCCGGCGGGCGGATGGATATCGACCGTGCACGGATGCGCGTCCTGTCCCACCACGCGCAGGAATACAGAGCTGCCGTTGTAGAACCCATGGGTGGTGTCCAGGTGTGCGCTGCGCACCGACAGGTCCCACGCGTAGACCTCGTAGCTCAACGTCAGCGGGCCGGCCTGGGCTGGCACCGGGGCGGCCTGCCAGGTCTGCTTGTCGAGCTTGGTCAGCGGCACGCGCACGCGGCCCGCGTCGGCGCGGATGCGGACGATGTTGCGTGCGAAGTCTCTGATCATGTAGCTGCCCGGAATCCACGCGGGCAGCGTGAAGACCTGGCCGGCCGGGTCGGGAACGTCCACCGTCACGGTCACGGCGAACAGGTGGGCTTCCGGTTGAAGCGGGGCAATGGCGTAGCGGATCGGCGTCATGGTCACGATTGTAGCGTCACGCCCCGGACCATCCGGGACGTGCGATATCTCCGAGCCGCGCGTCAGCCGTTCACATCGACCACCACGCGCCCGCGCATGCCGCCTTCCATGATCTTGCGGCCCGCCTCGATGGCCTCGCCCAGACGGATCTCCCGCGTGATGGCCTGCAGCCGGTCGGGCGCCAGGTCCTGCGCCAGCCGCTTCCACGCCGTCTCGCGCAGCGGCATCGCGGCCATCACGCTGTCGATGCCGGCCAGCGTCACGCCGCGCAGGATGAACGGCGCCACCGATGCCGGAAAATCCATGCCCTGCGCCAGCCCGCATGCCGTGACCACGCCGCCGTAGCGCACCTGGGCGCAGGCATTGACCAGCGTGTGCGAGCCCACCGAATCCACCACGGCTGCCCAGCGTTCCTTCTGCAGCGGCTTGCCGGGCACGCCCAGTTCGGCGCGGTCGATCACGTCGGCGGCACCCAGTGCGCGCAGGAAGTCGGCTTCCGCCGACTTGCCCGTCGAGGCCGTCACGCGATACCCGAGCTTCGACAGGATGGCGATCGCCACCGACCCCACGCCGCCGGACGCGCCGGTCACCAGCACGTCGCCATCGCCGGGCCGCACCGGACCGTTCACACCGCCGCGCTCCAGCGCCAGCACCGACAGCATGGCCGTATAGCCAGCCGTGCCGATGGCCATGGCCTGGCGCGTGGTGAAGGCGTCCGGCAGCTTCACGAGCCATTCGCCCTTGAGCCGCGCGCGCTGGGCCAGGCAGCCCCAGTGCGTCTCGCCCACGCCGTAGCCGTTCAGCACCACGCGGTCGCCGGTCTTCCAGCGCGGATCGCTGGAATCGAGCACCGTGCCCGCGCCGTCGATGCCGGCCACCATCGGCCACTTGCGCACCACGGGCGAGCGGCCCGTGATCGCCAGCCCGTCCTTGAAGTTGATCGTGGAATAGTCGACGGCCACCAGCACGTTGCCGTCCTCGGGCAACTGGCTCTCGTCAAGCTGGGCGATCTGCGCCTGCGTGGATTTGTCGTCGGCCTGGGTCAGCAGCAAAGCCTGGAACGTCATGATGGCGTCTCCCGTTTTCTTGTGGATGGACTAAAGGGGCGTCCGGACAGGGGCATCCGGCAATGAAAAACGGCCGGACAGTGCCGGCCGTTCCTGACAGCCGGCTGCGGTCCGGCGTCGTCGTTATTTCTTGAGGCTTGCGAGCTTGCGTTCGAGCGTGGCGGCGTCCGCCGCGCCCGGGATACGCGTGCCGTCGGTAAAGAACACCGCCGGCGTGCCCGAGATATTCAGGCTTTGGCCCAGCGCCAGGTTGTCGTCGATCGGCGTCTTGCAGCTGCCGTTGCCCACCAGCGCCACGTGGTTCAGCATCCAGTCGCGCCACACCTTGGTACGGTCCGCCGCGCACCATACCTGTTTGGCCTTGACCGACGAGTCCGGCGACAGCACCGGGTACAGGAAGGTGTAGACGGTGATGTTGTCCATCTGCTGGAAGGTCTGCTCGATCTTCTTGCAGTACCCGCAGTTCGGATCGGAGAACACGGCCACGGTGCGGCTGCCGTCGCCCTTGGTCCACTTGATGGCGCGCGTCAGCGGCAGGTCCGACCACTTGATCTTGTTGATCTCGGCCAGCCGCTCTTCGGTCAGGTTGGTATTGGTCTTGGTGTCGATCAGTTCGCCGTTGAGGATGTAGCGGCCGGTGGAGTCCGTGTAGACCAGCTGGCCGCCGACGTTGACCTCGTACAGGCCCGGCACGGGCGCGCGGGTCACGCTCTTCACTTCGGCACGGCCGCCCAGCATCTTCTGGATCGACTGCCTGATCTTGTCCGTGCCCGGTTCGTCCGCGGCCAGCGCGTGAAGGGCATAGCCCGCTGCGGCCACGCCGCTGGCAAAGGCTGCGATCGCGGCAACGCGTGCGGATCGGCGGCGGAACAGTTGCAACATATTGACTCCAGGTAACGATATGCCGGTCAGTGTGCCGGCTTTGCATGTCATCGGTAAATCGCCGAATGCGTGATTGGCCGCATTCGGCGCGCCGATGGGGAGATTGTCGCGCGTTCCGGGAAACTCGGGGTATCCGGTGATCCGGGCCGGCCGGGCTACCCGAGCGCGCGGCCGATCAGGAACCGCTTGAGCAGCCCCTGGCTGCCCACCGCGCGAATGCCCAGGTTGCGCACCACCCGGGCAGGCGTGCCCGGTAGCGAAAACAGCCGGTGCAGGCCGTCCGTGGCCGCCGTCAGCGACAGCAGGTCAGTGGCGCGGGCCCGCTCGTAGCGGCGCAGCAGGCGCAAGTCGCCTTCATGGCGGAACGACTCTTTGTCGGCCATCACCCGCCCAAGTTCCACCACGTCGCGCAGGCCCAGGTTCATGCCCTGCCCGGCCAGCGGATGCACCACGTGCGCCGCATCGCCCACCAGCACCACGTGCGGCTGGGCAAAGTGATCTGCCCGCTGCAGCACCAGCGGAAAAACCTGCGCCGGCGTGATGCAGCGCAGCGCGCCGAACCGGGCGCCCACGGCGCCACTGGCCACCTGGGCCACGGTCGCGGCCAGGGCTTCTGGCGACAGGGCCAGCAAATCCCGCGCATGGGCCTCTTCGGCCGACCACACCATCGACAGCCGGTTGCCCGGCAGCGGCAGCATGGCCAGGATCTCGCCATTGGCTGACTCCTCGTCGGCCATCAGCTTTTCAGGGCAGCCCAGGAACCACTGCCACGCCGTTTCCTGATGCGGCAGTTCGCAGCGGAAATTGGCGACCACGCCCAGCTGGCGGTAGCGCCGCTGCGTAGTGCCGATATGGCATTGCTGGCGCACCCACGACCGCGCGCCGTCGGCGCCCACCAGGCAGTTGGCGCGCACGCGCTCGCCGCTGGCCAGCGTGAGCGTCACACCGTCGATGTCGCGCTCCAGCTGCCCGGCCGTGTCGTCGAACCGTTTCACCTGATGCTGGAAGCGCAGCGCGGTATCGAGCACACGCTCGACATGGCCCGATTCGATGATCCAGGCCAGTTGCGGCACGGCGGCGGCATACGCCGAGAAATGGAGGTCGCCATGCGGCGAGGGATCGCTCTCGCAGGCGCTTTCGTCGCCATAGATGCGCATGTCGCGCACCGGCTGCACGCGCGCCGGGTCCAGCGCCTCCCAGACCCGCAGCCGTTCCAGCAGCGCCTGCGAACTGGCCGAGAACGCGTAGATGCGGCTGTCCCAGTCATCGTCGCCGGTGCGCGCGGTGTCGCCGGCCGGGCGCGGCGCCACCAGCGCCACTTGCATGCCCTGTTGCGCCAGCAGCAGCGCACAGGCCTTGCCGACAATGCCACCGCCGACCACGGCGATCTGGAAGCGGGAAGAAGGATTCGACGACATCGATGGGGCGGCGGCGCTGGGCGCCGGCACGGCAGGTCCGGACATGGCTGGATTATAGCGACGTGACGGGTGCGGCATTGGCCGCGCGACGCCGGGCCGCACCGGTGCGCCCGCGCCAGCGCGACGTCCGGCAGGGGTACAATGGCGGTTTTTCCGGCGGCAGCACCCGGCACGGATCGTCGAGCAATGCCCCGATCCGCTGGTCCTGTCCCGCCTGGCCCACTCTGCCCCGGCTTGTCGCAGGTCGTTCGCCCGACCGCCCGCCGCGCGTCAGACGCACTGCAACCCATTGATTGTTAAAGGTTTCCCATGAGCCTCAAATGCGGCATCGTCGGCCTGCCCAACGTCGGCAAGTCCACGCTGTTCAATGCCCTGACCAAGGCCGGCATCGCCGCCGAGAACTATCCGTTCTGCACCATCGAGCCCAACGTGGGCGTGGTGGAAGTGCCGGATCCGCGGCTGGCCAAGCTGGCGGAGATCGTCAAGCCCGAGCGCATCCTGCCGGCGACGGTCGAGTTCGTCGATATCGCGGGCCTGGTGGCTGGCGCGTCCAAGGGTGAAGGCCTGGGCAACCAGTTCCTGGCCAACATCCGCGAAACCGACGCCATCACGCACGTGGTGCGCTGCTTCGAGGACGACAACGTGATCCACGTGGCGGGCAAGGTCGATCCGCTGTCGGACATCGAAGTCATCAACACCGAACTGGCGCTGGCCGACCTGGCCACCGTCGAGAAGGCGCTGGCGCGCTATATCAAGCCGGCCCGCGCTGGCGACAAGGAAGCCCAGCGCCTGGTGGCCGTGCTGGAAAAATCGCAGGCCGTGCTGGACCAGGCCAAGGCCGTGCGCACGCTGGACCTGTCGCCGGAAGAGTGGGAAGCCCTGCGCCCGTTCTGCCTGATCACCGCCAAGCCCACCATGTACGTGGCCAACGTGCGCGAAGACGGCTTCGAGAACAACCCGCACCTGGACGCCGTGCGCGAATACGCCAAGGCCACCGGTTCGCCGGTGGTGGCCGTCTGCGCCGCCATCGAGGCCGAGATCGCCGACCTGGACGACGCCGACAAGGCCGAGTTCCTGGCCGACCTGGGCATGGAAGAACCGGGCCTGGACCGCGTGATCCGCGCCGGCTTCACGCTGCTGGGCCTGCAGACGTACTTCACGGCCGGCGTGAAGGAAGTGCGCGCCTGGACGATTCACGTGGGCGACACCGCCCCGAAGGCCGCCGGCGTGATCCACACCGACTTCGAACGCGGCTTCATTCGCGCCCAGACCATCGCCTACGCCGACTACATCCAGTACAAGGGCGAAACGGGCGCCAAGGAAGCCGGCAAGATGCGCGCCGAAGGCAAGGAATACGTGGTGCAGGACGGCGACGTGATGAACTTCCTGTTCAACGTCTAAGCCGCGCGGGGAGCCTTCTCCCCTACCGGCAGCCCACGACAATCGCCCGCAGCCGTGAAGGTTGCGGGCGATTTTTCATTGCAGCGGCCCGGGGCCCGGCTACATGCCGCGCAGCGCCTCGTCCCGCATCCCCACCAGCAACGCCTGCCCATCCGCATCGACTCGGAATTCTCCGAATTTCGCCTGGGCATAGCGTTCCGCCTGCCCCTCCTGGAAGAACCACGCGTCCGTCGACACCTGCACGCCGGTGCCGCCCCAGCGCGCGGGCACGTTCTGCACACGCAGCAGGCGCTCGTCGGCGGCCAGCGGCTCGCCCTTGTGCAGGCGGGCGAAGTGGCCTTCATTGCGCGCGTCGCGGCGGATCACGATGATTTCCTCGCGTGCCAGCCGGGTCTGCGCCGTGCCATGCGCCACGCGCACTTCGTTGGCGATCGAGAAATTCAGTGCCATGTAGTCGCCCTGCATCAGCGAGCGCGGGTCCACCGGCGCCAGGCGCAGGTAGACCACATCGCCGCGTGCCAGCAGCCGCTCCTTGCCGACGATGCCTGCCAGGGCGACGCCAACTGTCAGCAGCCATCCCACGATGATCCAGCGTTTCATGCCACGGCCTCCGTGTTGGCGATACGGCCAAGCGCCGCGCGGGCCGCCAGCAGCAGCGCGCCGGCGGCCACCAGCGTGGCGGACTTGGCCAGCAGCGTCCATTGCAGCGTGCTGTAGTACCAGACGAAGCCGATCAGCACCGTGGCGATGGCCAGCCCGAGCCACGGCAGCGAACCGCGCCGCAGCGCCATGGCCAGTGCCAGCGCGCCGGCCGTCACGGCTGGCGCGTACACCATCAAGGCGCTGAACGCGACGGCCACCGCCAACGTCGCCACGCCAGCCGGCATGCTGCACGCCAGCCGCCGGCACTCCAGCAGCGTCATGGCCACCAGCGCCGCGCCAAGCAGCGCGCCGGCCAGCCACCCGCCCTGCGCGCGCCAGGGCGTGTCGACGCCGAAGATCAGGTCGGCCGGATGCGCAAAGCCGGTCACCACCAGCGCGCCCAGCAGCGCCATCAGCAGGGTCGCATCGGCGGCCGGCCCGGCCATCTGCAGGCGCCCCGCCGCCGCAAGCCGGTCCTCGTGCATGACGAAGGCCAGCAGCGCAGCAAAGGCCAGCGCCGTCATCGGCCCGAGCGCCATCGGAATGGCGGTCCAGCGCGGCGCGATCAGGTCGCCCAACGCCACGCATGCGGCAATGGCCAGCGCCAGCCACAAGGCGAGCACCGCCAGAAAGCGGTGCAGTCGGTCGGGCACCAGCACGCACAGCACGGCTTCGAACAGCGCCACGCCCAGCCAGAACGGCGCCGTTTCCAGGAATCGCCCGAAGCCCATCGCCTCGCCCACGCCGGCGATGACCATGCCCTGGCCGCCCAGGCTCAGCGCCAGCGCAAACTGCCCCAGCGCGATGCGGCCGCTTTCGCGGCCGGTCACGCGGTACAGGGCAACGGCGATGCCGATCATCACCAAGCCCGTGACGGCCATGGCCGGGCCGTTGCCGCGCGTGGTGGCAAACACGGTGCCGACCAGGAATATCTGGAAGAACAGCGCCCCCAGCCAGCCCGCGCCGCCCATCAGCAGGCGGATCGGCCACGGCGTGCGCAAGGTCGGGGCATAGTCGCCCCGCACCGTGCCGCGCGCGGCCAGCTGGTTCCAGAGCCAGCGTTCGGTCTGTTCGGTCGGATCGATGCGGTCGATCGGATGCTGACTCATGCCGGGCTCCCCGATGTCTCGCGCCAGGCGCGCAGCAGCCACGTGGCGGCCGCCACGGCCAGGCCGATGGTCAGCAGCGCCAGCAGCAGGAAGGCGCCGAAATCGCCGTGGAAGTCGGCCAGCCAGCGGCCCACCGCCGAGACGATCACGCCGATGCCGGTCAGGCACACCAGGCTCAGCACCACGATGTCGAACGCGCGCCAGCGGAACCAGGCGGCCAGGCCCACCAGCGCCACCGCGCTGACCAGCAGCCCCATGGCATTCACCTGACCGGTCAGCACGCTCATCAGCCCCACCCATGCCGCATAGCCGCAGGCCAGCAGGCCCAGCAGCCGGGGGCCGGTGGCACCCACGAAGCCCCAGCGCCCCGCCCGGCCGGCCAGCACGTACCAGACCGCCAGCTGCACGATCGACGTCCCAAGCAGGAACATCATCGTTTCGCGTGCGAAGCGGGCCGAGAACAGCAGTTCGAACATGCCGCCGATGCCCAGCCGCACGCTGCAGAACCGCAGCAGCGCCACGTTGCCGATGACCAGCACGATCCACCAGTGCGGCGCCGCGCGCGCCGCCAGTGCCCAGGGCACGGCCAGCAGCGTCCACAGCGCGAACAGCTGCCAGGCATCGGCGCCGGTCTGGTACGTCTGTCCGATCACGGCCATCAGTACGCCGGACACCATCTGCGCACCGCCCAGCGCGGCCCGGCCCGCCATGTCGCCGGCGTGGCGCCACGCGGCAAACCCGGCCAGCACGGTCAGCAGCCCCGCCAGCAGTCCAAATTTGGAGAATTTGTGAAGTGACGCCCAGTTGAAGGCAAAGAAGACGATGACGCCCGCGCACAGCAGCGCCGTGCCGAGGATCAGCAGCGCGCGGTCCAGCCAGTCATGCCAGTGGGCGCGGCGGGGCAGCGTGGGCGCCCAGGCGGCCAGCAGGTCGGCGGCGCCAAGGCGGCCCTGGGCGCGCCAGTCGGCCAGCGCCTGCTGGATGGTGCCGCGAGACGTGAAAGTTTCCAACCGGCGATCCCCCGAAGAGTCGGCATGGGCTGCATGCTAGCAAACCGGCACGCCGAAGTCTCCCGGGGGTCCCCCGGCCCTGAACCTGACGTGTCAGAAGCGGTAGGTCACGTTGCCGATGATCGAACGCTGCGTGCCGAAGAAGCAGTCGCCACGTGCGATACAGCTATAGACGTACTGCTTGCCGAACACGTTGTTCATGTTCAGCGATACGCGCACCGGGCCGCGATCGTAGGCCACCACGGCGTCAAACACCGTGAAGCCGCCCACCCGGTTGTTGCCCGTGCCGTCGGTGCTCGGGCCGTTGTACCGCGCGCCGGCGCCGGCCAGGAAGCCGGGGATATCGAACAGGCTGAAGCGATAGTTGGCCCACAGCGACGCCGTGTTGGCCGGCACGCTGGCCAGCCGCTGCCCCTGCTCGGCCGCCGTGCCTTCGAGCGTCCTGGCGTTCAGGAACGTGTAGGCGGCGATCAGGTCCAGCCGGCCCAGCGACACCAGCGCCTCCAGTTCGGCGCCGCGCGTGCGGGCCTCGCCGATCTGCACCGTGCCCGCCATGCCGTTGACCACGCCGGCCACCTTGCGGTTTTCCTCGCGCATGTCGAACACGGCCGCCGTCAGCGTCATGTTCTTGCCCGGCGGCTGGTACTTGATACCGGCTTCCCACTGCTTGCCGCGCAGCGGCTTGAACGCCGTGCCGTCGACATTGAAGCCGGCCTGGCCCTGGAACGATTCGGCATAGCTGACATACGGGTTCAGCCCGAAGTCGGAGCGGTACATCAGGCCAAATCGCTTGGTCAGTTCGTTGTCGTCACGCGAGGCTGACGGCGTGTTGTCCTGCGCCGCGCGCGACCAGTCGTAGCGCAGCCCCACCATCAGCAGCCACTTGTCCCATTCGATCTGGTCCTGCAGGTACACGCCGGTCTGGATCTGCTTGGCCGGCGGCAGGTCGCGGAACGCCGTGGGCGCCACGTAGTTGCCGTAGACCGGGTTGAACACGTTGATCGGCGCGGCCGACCCGTTGGCATTGGTGCGGCCCGTGCTTTCGCTGTTCTGGTAGTCCATCCCGGCCAGGAACGTGTGGCCCACCGGGCCGGTGCGGAATTTCGCCTGGCCCTGGGTATCCACGGCGAACTGGTTCAGCGTGGGCTGGTTCAGGTAGAGCACGCGGCGCAGCAGGGTGTCGCTGCCCGGCACCCAGCCGTGCGTGGCGCCGGTGAAGCCGGTGGTGTAGATGCTGCGGTAGTCCACCGTGCTGTGCGTGTAGCGCAGGTTCTGGCGCACCGTGAAGGTGTCGTTGAAGCGGTGCGAGAACTGGTAGCCCACGGCGTGCTGCTCGGCCGTGTATTTGTCGAATCCCGGTTCGCTGACGAAGAAGTTCTGCGGAATCTGGCCGGCCGGGTTCTCGATCAGCGTGCCGCGCCAGGGGAAGAAGCCGATCATCGTGCCGCTGTCGTCCTTCTGGAAGTTGGCCAGCAGCGTGAATTCGGTATCGGCGTTCGGCCGATACGTCAGCGACGGCGCGATGAAGTAGCGGTTGTCCTTCACGTAGTCCACCGACGCATCGCTGTCGCGGGCCATCGCCACGAAGCGATACAGCCACTTGCCGTCGGCATCGATCGGGCCGGTCAGGTCGGCCTGGATCTGCTTGCGGTTGTAATTGCCGAAGCTCACGCCGATCTCGCGCGCCGCTTCGGCCTGGGGCCGCTTCGACACCAGGTTCACGATGCCGCCCACGGCGCCCTGGCCGTACAGCATGCCCGACGGCCCCTTCAGCACTTCGATGCGCTCCAGCGCGTACGGGTCGGGGCGGGTGTTGTTATAGAAGCCGACCGCGTTCAGCAGGCCGTCCAGGTACTGGGTGGAATCGGTGCCGCGGATCTTGATCGTATCGGTACGGTTGTCGTTGGCAAAGCCGGCCGTGGTCACGCCGGCCGTATAGCCCACCGCCTGCGCCACCGACTGCGCACCTTGCAGCTCCATGCGATCCCGCGTGATGACCGTGATCGACTGCGGCGTCTCGATGATCGGCGTATCGGTCTTGGTGGCCGTCACGGCGCGCCGGGCCACGAAGCCCTGCACGGGGCCCGTGGGCGACGCCTCGCCGCGGCTGCCGCTGACCGTCACCACGGGCAGGCTGTGATGGGCCGACTCGGCGGCGGCGGGCACCTGTTCCTGGGCGTTGGCCAGGCTGGCGGCCGGCAGGCTCAGGGCAAGGGTGGTCATCTGAAGGACGTGCGAGCGGCGAACGCGGCCCCGGGCGCGGACTGACATGGATTTCTCTCTCGTTGCTTATCGGAAATACGAATGCGAATGAATCGCATTAATCGCAACGGATTGTAACGCCATGTATTGCGCAGCACCAATCGAACTCTTCGTCATGTTCGAATGTCGCACACTGCCCACAGTCCGGCGCCGGCTTCCGCATCGATCCGGTCGCCGGTAAGCTGGCGCCGTTTCGACTCCGTCCCCCCTCAAAGCACCATGACCCTAGGCATCCTCGCCGCCCTGCATCACGAAGTCGACGGCCTGATCGCCGCCATGCGCCACGAAGACGCGCGTGCCACCATGCAGACCATCGGCATGCGCGACTACTACCGCGGCACGCTACATGGCCAGCCCGTGGTGCTGGTGCTGGCGCGCGTCGGCAAGGTGGCGGCAGCGGCCACCACGGTCACATTGATCCGGGAATTTGGCGTTGAGGAGATCGTATTTACCGGACTTGCAGGCGGAGTGGGCACTGACATACAGGTCGGTGACATCGTCGTGGCCGACCGCACCGTCCAGCACGACATGGATGCTCGTCCGCTATTTCCGCGCCACGAGGTGCCCCTGCTGGACCAGGCCGAATTCCCGGCCGACCCCGCACTCACCGCTGCGTTGCGCCGCGCGGTTGAGGACTTCCTGCGCGACGATCTGGCCACCGAGGTGCCCGATGGCGTGCTGGCCCGCTTCGGCGTCGATCAGCCGCGCCTGCACGTCGGCATGATTGCCAGCGGCGACCAGTTCATCAATGCGCCGGGCGCCGTTGCCGATTTGCGACAGGCGTTGCCCGGCCTGCTTGCCGTGGAGATGGAAGGCGCCGCGCTGGCGCAGATCTGCCACGAATATGGCGTGCCCTATGCGTTGATGCGCACCGTGTCCGACCGTGCGGACGATACGGCACACGTGGATTTTTCGTCGTTTTTGCGCGACGTGGCCAGCCACTACTCCAGCGCCATCCTGCGCCGCTTTCTGGACGCAAGAGGCTGATCAGGCATATCGGCCAGCGCCGATTCCTGACCAGTTTGTCCGTTCTGAACTTACCGGCGCGGGCGCGCCACACCCCAGACCGCCACCAGCAGTGCCGCACCGGCCATCGCGGCGGCCCATCCGAATATCTGCCCGTCGGTAAACAGATGCGCGGCGCGCCCGCCGTAGAACGCCGCCAGCGCGCCCAGCACGCCCAGCCATAGCGCGGTGGGCACCGTAACCACGCGGCCGGCCGGGTGCAGCAGCCGTCCAGCGACTCCCACCACTGCGCCCACCACTGCCAGTCCCAACATAACAACTCCCCTGTCTTTTGATCCACAGCAAAAGTGGATGTGTCGTAACGATACTGCACGTGGCGGGCGCCGCTCGGGGTTCCCTGCAACTTTGTAACGGGGCGGTATAATGACCACCGCTTCCGGCACCGTTCCGGATGGCAATCCAACCCCACAAATGCAACTGCTCGCGATCGGTATCAATCACACCACGGCACCCGTCTCGCTCCGCGAGCGTGTGGCGTTTCCGCTTGAGCAGATCAAACCCGCACTCGGCGCGCTGCGCACCCACCTGGCTGGGCGCAACGGCACCGAGGCCGCCATTCTTTCCACCTGCAACCGTACCGAGATCTACTGCGCCACCGATGTGCTGCAGCCGGGTCAGGAAGGCTTCGAGCACACGCTGCGCTGGCTGGCCCAGCATCACAACGTGCCCGCAGGGGATCTGGCGCCGCATTTGTACGCCCTGCCCCAGTCCGAAGCCGTGCGCCATGCCTTCCGCGTGGCCAGCGGGCTCGATTCGATGGTGCTGGGCGAAACGCAGATTCTGGGACAGCTCAAGGACGCGGTGCGTACCGCTGGCGAAGCCGGCGCGCTGGGCACCTACCTGAACCAGTTGTTCCAGCGCACGTTCGCGGTGGCCAAGGAAGTGCGCGGCCAGACCGAGATCGGCGCGCACTCCGTATCGATGGCCGCCGCCGCCGTGCGCCTGGCCCAGCGGATTTTCGAAAGTGTGTCGACGCAGCGCGTGCTGTTCATCGGCGCCGGGGAGATGATCGAACTGTGCGCCACGCACTTCGCCGCGCAGAAGCCGCGCCAGGTGGTGGTGGCCAACCGCACTGTGGAACGCGGCGAGAAGCTGGCCGAGCAGCTGGCCGGTCAGGGCCTGACCACGCAGGCCATCCGCCTGCAGGACCTGGGCGAGCGCCTGCACGAATTCGACATCGTCGTGTCGTGCACCGCAAGCTCGCTGCCGATCATCGGCCTGGGTGCGGTGGAGCGCGCGGTCAAGCGCCGCAAGCACCGCCCGATCATGATGGTCGACCTGGCCGTGCCGCGCGACGTCGAACCCGAAGTGGCGCGCCTGAACGACGTGTTCCTCTATACCGTCGATGACCTGGGCGCCGTGGTGCGCGAGGGCAACGCGATGCGCCAGGCCGCCGTGGCGCAGGCCGAGGCCATCATCGAATCGCGCGTGCAGCACTTCATGCACTGGCTGGAAACGCGCAGCGTCGTGCCCGTGATCCGCGACCTGCAGGCCAGCGGCGAAGCCATCCGCCAGGCCGAAATGGAGCGCGCGCGCCGCATGCTGGCGCGTGGCGACGATCCGGCCGCCGTGCTCGAAGCCCTGTCCGGCGCACTGACCCGCAAGTTCCTGCACGGTCCCACGCACGCGCTGAACCACACCCAGGGCGAAGACCGCGAGGCGCTGCTGCGCCTGGTGCCGGGCCTGTTCCGCCACAGCAGCCACTCGGAACGCTAGCCGCGTTGTCCATCCCGCGCTGGCGTCCGCCGGCGCCGCCGGGCATCCGCCCGCCGATCCGCGCCGTGGCCACGCCACCGCGTCCCCCAGCCTCCCGATTCCGCTACCGATGAAACCCAGCATGCTCCATAAGCTCGACCAGCTGGCCGAGCGACTCGATGAAGTCAACGCCCTGCTCGCCAGCGAAACGGCCACGGCAGACATGGACCAGTACCGCAAGCTGTCGCGCGAACATGCCGAACTGTCGCCGGTGGCCGAGCAGTACGCGCAGTATCGCCAGGCGCAGGACGACCTGGCCACCGCGCAGGCGCTGCTGGACGATCCCGAGATGAAGGACTTTGCCGCCGACGAGATCGCCGCCGCGCGCAACCGGCTCGAAGCGCTGGAAACGTCGCTGCAGACGCTGCTGCTGCCCCGGGACCCCAACGACGACCGCAACCTGCTGCTCGAAATCCGCGCCGGCACCGGCGGCGAGGAAAGCGCGTTGTTCGCGGCCGACCTGCTGCGCATGTACACGCGCTATGCGGAACGCCAGCGCTGGCAGGTGGAAATCATGAGCGAATCCGCATCCGACCTGGGCGGCTACAAGGAAGTGATCGTGCGCATTGCCGGCGATGCCGCGTTCTCGAAGCTCAAGTTCGAGTCGGGCGGCCATCGCGTGCAGCGCGTGCCAGCCACCGAAGCGCAGGGCCGCATTCATACGTCGGCCTGCACCGTGGCCGTGATGCCCGAGGCCGACGAAGTGGGCGAGGTCGAGATCAACCCGTCAGACCTGCGTGTCGATACGTTCCGCGCGTCGGGCGCAGGCGGCCAGCACGTGAACAAGACCGACTCCGCCGTGCGCCTGACCCACCTGCCCACCGGCATCGTGGTGGAGTGCCAGGACGACCGCAGCCAGCACCGCAATAAGGAAAAAGCCATGAAGGTGCTGGCCGCGCGCATCAAGGACGGCCAGATGCGTGCGGCGCAGGCCAAGGAAGCCAGCACGCGGCGCAACCTGATCGGCTCCGGCGACCGCAGCGACCGCATCCGTACGTACAACTTCCCGCAGGGCCGGGTGACCGACCATCGCATCAACCTGACCCTGTACAAGATCGACATGATCATGGACGGCGACCTCGACGAACTGCTGGGATCTCTGGCCGCCGAGCACCAGGCCGACCAGCTGGCGGCGCTGGGCGACGATGCCTGACCGGGAGGGGGCGTCCCGGAAGTTTGTAACCTGGGTAAATGCTTGAAACAGCACTGGCTTGTAAAAACGCGCTGTCTATAATCGATTTCGACCAGACCACCCCAATACGTCACTTTGCTGAGATCGGCGCGTTGGGGCATCGAAGTCTGGGTGGATGTCACTCCTCCAACAGACACACAAGGACGAAATCATGAACAAGCTGCTCGCCGTGCTGATGCTTACCGCCGCCATTTCCGTTGCCGCCTGCGGCAAGAAGGAAGAGGCCCCGCAAACCAACGCTGACACCGCCATGCAGAACGCCGCCGAATCGGCCAAGGCCGCTGCCAGCGACGCCGCCGCTGCGGCCGCGAATGCCGCCGACGCCGCCAAGGCCGCCGCCAGCGGCGTGGCCTCGGATGTCTCGGCCGCCGCCGACAAGGCCCGCCAGGACGCCGGCAATGCCATGGCCCACGCCAAGGAAGCCACCAAGGACGCCGTCAACACCACGGCCGACAAGGCCAAGGACGCCGTCAACAAGTAATAGCCCTACGCAGGCGCGCGCGGAAGCCGGCCCCGAATGGGCTTACACTAGGCGCCTGAAGCAGAGCCACGCGAAAACCCCGTCAGGCCCAGGTCCGACGGGGTTTTTTGCGAGCCGGCCGCCGATTGTCCAGACGCACCGCCGATGTCCTCGAACCCTCCGGGCGATTTTCCGCCCCTGCCGTCCACGCCCACCCTGCGCGAAGCGCAAACGCTTGCCGCCATGGCCGGCCTGCCGGCGCTGGAGGCGCGCATGCTGCTGTCCCACGTCACCGGGCTCACGCGCACGCAGCTGATCACCCGCGACCAGGACCATCTCAATGATGCACAACGTGATGCATTTTCCACGTTGCTGGCGCGGCGGCTGACCGGGGTGCCGATGGCGTACCTGCTGGGCGAGCGCGAGTTCTTCGGCCGCACGTTCCGGGTCACGCCCGATGTGCTGATTCCGCGCCCCGACACCGAAGTGGCGGCCGAGGCATCACTGGCCCGCCTGGCCGGCATCCACGCGCCGCGCGTGCTGGACATGGGCACCGGCTCCGGCATCCTGGCCGTGACCATCGCCCGCGAGCGGCCCGACGCCGAAGTCTGGGCCACAGACATTTCGCCCGGCGCGCTGATGGTGGCGCAGGACAACGCCCGTGCGCTGCAGGCGGACAATATCCGCTTCCTGGTGTCTGACTGGTATCACGCGCTGCCGCCCGGGCAGCGGTTTCATCTCATCGTCAGCAATCCGCCCTACATTGCGGCGGGCGACCCGCACCTGGCCGAAGGCGACCTGCGCTTCGAGCCGATCGACGCGCTGACCGATCACGAGGACGGCCTGACCGACCTGAGGGCCATCGTCGCAGGCGCCACGCAGCGGCTGCTGCCACAGGGCTGGCTGCTCATGGAGCACGGCTACGACCAGGGCTACGCTACCCGTCACCTGCTGACCAGCGCGGGTTTTGCCGAGGTGTTCACGGCACGCGACCTGGGCGGCAACGAACGCTGCAGCGGCGGCCGGCTGCCGGGCTGACGCCTGGCTGATACCCCTACCTGATGCCGGAGCCCGATTCCGGTAAAATCCGCTGATCCCCATGCAACCGGACCGTTTTCATCATGAGTGACGTACAACAGAAGATCGACCAGATCGTGAAGGGCAGCCCCGTCGTGCTGTTCATGAAGGGCACCGCCCAGTTTCCGATGTGCGGTTTCTCGGGCCGTGCGATCCAGATCCTGAAGGCCTGCGGCGTGGACGCGCCGACCACGGTCAACGTGCTCGAAGACGACGCCATCCGCCAGGGCATCAAGGAATACGCGAGCTGGCCCACCATTCCGCAGCTGTACGTGAACGGCGAGTTCGTCGGCGGCTCGGACATCATGATGGAGATGTACCAGAACGGCGAACTGCAATCGCTGCTGAAGGCCTGAGCCTGTCTGGAACTGCCATGCCTGTGAATCAGGGCGGCGCGCCGCAACGGCTGATCGTCGCCATCACGGGTGCCACGGGCGCCGTCTACGGCGTCCGGCTGCTGCAGGTGCTGCGCGATGTGCGCGGCGTGGAAACCCACCTGCTGATGTCGCCGGCCGGCGTCATGAACCTGCAGCATGAACTGGACATCGGCCGCGCGGAAGTCGAGGCGCTGGCCGATGTGGTTCACAACGTGCGCGATATCGGCGCCACCATTGCCAGCGGATCGTTCCGCGCCCACGCGATGATCGTGGCGCCGTGCTCGATGCGCACGCTGGCCGCCGTGGCCCACGGCCTCTCGGACAACCTGATCACCCGCGCTGCCGACGTCACGCTCAAGGAACGCCGTAAGCTGGTGCTGATGGTGCGTGAAACCCCGCTGAACCTGGCCCACCTGCGCAACATGACCGCCGTCACCGAGATGGGCGGCATCGTATTTCCGCCAGTGCCGGGGTTCTATCAGAAGCCGCAAAGCATCGCCGAGCTGGTCGACCATACCGTCGGCCGCGTGCTCGACCTGGTGGACCTGCGCGACATCGGTGAAACGCTCGCGCCGGGATGGGGCGGGCTGAATGGGTCGGGCGATTGATTGAATATCCCCCGGTTTGCTCCCCCCGCATGAAGTGGGAGAGGGGTCGGGGGTGAGGGCCAGTGCGTTCAAGATGCGCTGACCGCGGATCGAGCCTTGTGCCCTCACCCCCAGCCCCTCTCCCGCCTTGCGGGAGAGGGGAGCAAAACGACGCTCACCGCCCGCTCACCAATGCCTGTAATACCGGCGCCCGTAATACCCACCGTAATACCCACCGTAATACCCGTAAGCCGGCCGCACCACCACGGCCGGCGGCGCCACGTACACCGGCGCGGGCGCCACCGCGACCGGGGCCGGGCCGACCTCCGGCCCGTACGGCGTGGGATATACCGCGCAGCCGCCAAGCATGGCCGCGCCAGTCACTGCCAGACCCAACACAATCGCTTTCGTTCTCATCACAACGTCCTTTTTGTCCCAGGCATTGCGTCATCTCAATGCGCTGTCCTTAAGAACGTTATACGGGTGCGTCTGGTAATACAGCGTCAAGGCGCTGTAACCCTTGTTACGATTCGCAACGTCTTCATGCATGTAAGCGGCATGCCGTTTCAGACGTCGAAGCGAATGCCCTGTGCCAGCGGCAGGGTGTCGCCGTAGTTGATCGTATTGGTGGCCCGGCGCATATAGCCCTTCCACGCGTCGGACCCCGACTCCCGGCCGCCGCCCGTCGCCTTTTCGCCGCCGAACGCGCCGCCGATCTCGGCCCCACTGGTGCCGATGTTGACATTGGCAATGCCGCAGTCGCTGCCCGCCGCCGACAGGAACACCTCCGCCTCGCGCAACGACTCGGTAAAGATGCAAGACGACAGGCCATGCGATGCCGCGTTGTTCAGCGCGATGGCTTCGTCCAGCGATGTGTACGGCATCAGGTAGAGGATGGGCGCGAAGGTCTCGGTCAGCATCGTGTCATGCTGGGTATCGGTCAGCACCAGCGCCGGCCGCACGTAGCAGGCGCGCGGGAAGCGGTCGGTCAGCAGCCGTTCGCCGCCATGCACGACGTTGCCCTGCGCGCGGCAACTGGCCAGCGCGTTGGCCATGGCGTCGCCGGCCGGCGCATCGATCAACGGCCCGACCAGCGTGCCGTCCTGCAGCGGATCGCCCACTGGCAGGCGCGCATACACCTGGCGCAGACGCTGCGTCACGGCCTCGATCCTGTCCGCGTGCACGAACGCGCGGCGCAACGTGGTGCAACGCTGTCCGGCCGTGCCCGCCGCCGCGAACGTCATCGCGCGGATGGTCAGTTCCAGGTTGGCCGAAGGCGCGACGATCGCCGCGTTGTTGCCCCCCAGCTCCAGGATGGCGCGCTTGAAGTGCGCGGCACAGGCCATGCCGACTTCGCGGCCCATGCGCGTGGAGCCGGTCGCGCTCATCAACCGCACCGAAGGATGCTGCACCAGTGCCTGCCCCAGCTGACGCCCGCCCGTCAGCACACAGCACAGCCCCGCAAGCTGCGGCGCATGGTCGTCGAACACCCGGTCGAGCAGGCCCTGCACGGCCAGCGCGCACAGCGGCGTCTTTTCCGAAGGCTTCCACACCACGCCATTGCCACACACCAGCGCCAGCGCGGCATTCCAGGCCCACACCGCCACCGGAAAGTTGAACGCAGAGATCACGCCGCACAGCCCGTACGGATGCCAGGTCTCGCGCATGGCATGCGCGGGCCGCTCGGAGGCAATCGTCAGCCCGTGCAACTGGCGCGACAACCCCACGGCAAAGTCGCAGATATCGATCATCTCCTGCACTTCGCCCAGCCCTTCCTGCAGGATCTTGCCGGTCTCCAGCGACACCAGCCGGCCCAGCGCCACCTTGTGCACGCGCAGCGCCTCGCCCAGGCGGCGTACCACCTCGCCGCGCGCCGGCGCCGGCATCAGCGCCCAGACGCTCTGCGCCGTGCGGGCGCGGGCGATGCGGGCGTCGGCATCGGCGGGAGAGCTCACTGGCACCTGGCCGAACACCTCGCCGTCGATCGGGGAACGCACGTCCAGCGTGCCCGCCGCGGCGGCACCTGTCGAGCGCCATGGCAACGGCAGGCCCATCGCCTGCCAGCAATCGGCAAATTCCTGCGCTTTCATGCGAGCGTCTCCTGAAGGGGGTGCCGCGCGTAATGCTGGCCGAAGCGGTTGGCCAGAAAGCTGTCGAGCGGCATGGCTTCCTGTTTCACGAATCCGGACTGCGGCAACACCCCGGTGGCCACCAGATCCAGCGCGGTACAGATGCCGGCCGCCGTGGTCAGCTGGATCGCATTGACATGGCCAATGCCGGCGAAATCGTCCATGCCCCCGATCCGCGCGGAGAACGACGCCTGCGTCAGTGGCCCGCGCCCCCCGTCGCCGCGCGCGCCGGGCGGATGGCCGGTGGCGCTGGCAAACACCACCACCACATCCTGCGCCGTCACCGGAATGGCGTGCTCGAAGATCTCGCGCAACCAGTCGCGCCGTTCGCGCAACCGCAGGTCGTTCAGCAGCAGCTTCATCTGGGCACAGTGGCCGGGATAGCGGATCGACTTGTAATCGACCTGGCGCGCGCGTCCGGCCAGCGTATCGGGCAGCGTGCCCAGCCCTCCAGAGGTATTAAAGGCTTCGTACTCGACGCCGTCCAGTGCGAAGGACTCGTGCCCCTCCAGCGCGGGCAGTTCCACGCGGCGGCCGTCCACGATGGCCTCGCACGGATTGCAGTATTCGTTGATCAGACCCTCGGTGCTCCACGTCAGGTTGTACTTGAGCGCGTTGCTGGGGTAGCGCGGCAGCGCGCCCACGCGCATGCGCAGGTCGTGCAGTTCACCGCCGCCGCGCAGGAAGCGTTGCGCGAGGTCGTGCCCGACCACCCCGATAAAGCCCGGCGCCAGCCCGCACTGCGGCATCAGCACCGACCGCGCGCCGCCGGCCAGCGCGCGGATGGCATGGGTGGCCGCCACGTCCTCGGTCAGGTCGAAGTAATGCACGCCCAGGCGCGCCGCCACCGTGGCCACCGGAATGGCGGCATGGAACGGCAGCGCATTCATCACGGCATCGGCCCCGGCCAGCAACGCCGCGCAGGTGCCCGGTTCGGTCGGATCGCCGGCCCGTACGTCGATGCCGCGCGGCACGCCATCGAGCCGGTGCGCGTCGCGATCGACCAGGCATACGCGGTAGTCGCCGGTATTGGCCAGCATCGTGGCCATCACGCGGCCGATCTTGCCGGCCCCGAGCACGACCACCGAAAGCGGACGGGGGGCGAGCGTCAGGTCGCGCACCGCGGCGGGACCGAGCGTGGAAGCTTGCATGGCGGACTCCGTCAGAAACGTGTTGGGGGTGACTGAAGTATGGGCAGCCGCGCGCACGTTTTATAGCCACAAGATTGACGAAACCCCGGCATAATCGGTCACATTGACATAGTAATTTGACGAATCGTCATCGACCCATGGCTGACCTCGACCAGACCGATCGCCACCTGCTGGCCCTGCTGCAGGCCAACGCCCGGGAGAGCGCGGCCAATCTGTCGCGCGCGCTGGGCATCGCGCGCACGACCGTGGTGGCCCGCATCGCGCGGCTGGAACGCACGGGCGTGATCGCCGGCTACGGCGTGCGGCTGGGCAGCCAGATGGAGGACAACGCCATCCTGGCGTTCTGCGGACTGTCGGTGCAGCCGAAGGCGGCGCCAGCCGTGGTACGCGCGCTGCGGCGATTCCCCGAGGTGGAGGAACTCAATTCGGTCAGCGGCCCGGTGGACTACATGGCCGTGATCCGGTGCGATACCCACGCGCGGCTGGACAAGCTGCTGGACGAGATCGGCATGCTCGACGGCGTGAACCACACCACCACGTCGATCGTGCTGGCGCGCAAGATCGACCGGCGGCGCGCGGCCGGGTAGCCGGTGCCGGTGCCGGTGCCCCGGCAGGAAGCCCCCAGCATCGCCCGACATCGCCAGGCATCGCCCGGCATCGCCAGCGCGATTGAAACGGGCGCGCTATGCTTGCCCTCCTTGCAACCGGACGGGAGAGAACGATGAACGAGACGATTCGCGTTGCCGTGGGCGGCGTCACAGGCTGGGCCGGCGGCGAACTGGCGCGGGGCGTGGCCCACGCCGCCGACATGACGCTGGTGGCCGGCCTGTCGCGCGGCGCGGCGGGCCAGACGCTGGCCAGCCTGACGGGCCACAAGGACACGCCCGGCGTGGCGGCGGCCAGCATCGACGAACTGGGCAAGACGCCGTATGACGTCTATGTCGAATACACGAAGCCGGTGGTCGCCAAGCACAACATCCTGCAGGCGCTGGCGCACGGCGCGCATGTGGTGGTGGGCACGTCGGGGCTGTCGGACGACGACTATGCCGAGATCGACGCCGCCGCGCGCAAGGCCGACCGCGGCGTGCTGGCCTGCGGCAACTTTGCGATCACGGTGGTATTGCTGCAAAAGTTTGCCGAGATGGCGGCGCGCCATCTCGACCACTGGGAGATCATCGACTACGCCAAGGCGGGCAAGGTGGATGTGCCGTCCGGCACGGTGCGCGAACTGGCGTTCCGGCTAGGCCAGGTCAAGCAGGCGGCGCAGGCCGTGCCCGTGGACCAGGTCAGCGGTCCGAAGGAGACGCGCGGCGCCACGATGTCCGGCACGCAGGTGCATGCCGTGCGGTTGCCGGGATACCAGCTGGGGGTCGAGGTGATCTTCGGCGCCGACGGCCAGCGCCTGCACATCAGGCACGAAGCCGGCGACGGCTCCAAGCCCTATGTGTCCGGCGCGCTGCTGGCCATCCGCAAGGTGCATACCGTGCGCGGTGTGGTGCGCGGCCTGTACAAGGTGATGGAAGGCCTCTGACGCTGGCGCGCCCCCGGTCCACCGATCCGTCGGCCTGACGGCGCGCTGTCCTGCCGCCAGGCGGTCGATTTACCAGCTGCCCGGATTGATCGGCTTGGCCGGGGCTTTCTTCTCGGCCTTGTCGGACTTTTCCGTCTTCTCGGCCTTGTCCGTCTTTTCAGCCTTGTCGGACTTGCCGCCCTTGCCTGCCGGCGCGGGAGGCGGCGCCAGCGACTTGGCCACTTCGGCATCGCGGTTGGCCATCAGCGCGCGCGCCTGCGGCAGCAGCAGTTCGATCGTGCCTTCGGCCGGGTTCTCGGGAATCGCGTAGAGCTCGACGGTCAGCGGCTTGCGCATCCAGCCCGCGTGGATGCTTCGCACGTCCTTGCCGGCCTTGTCCTTCATGTCCACCATTTCCTGGCGGAACGGCTTGCCATAGCGGGCGTTGAGCGCCTGGGCGGCGGCGTCCTGCGAGCGGATGCCGTCGGTCGGCACGATGACGCCCACCAGCGCATTGCCATCGACCAGCGCCACCAGGCGCGGTCCGTCCATGAACGCGGGCCGCTGGTCGCGCGGCACGCCCACCTGGCGCATCGCGCCGTCGCCACGCAGTTCCACGCAGTACGCGGTCACATCCTTGCCATCCGGGGTCCGGTGGTCGGCGCAATCGGGCAACGCGGGCAGCGGGCTGCCGATCTCGAGCGTATCGAGCATCGTCGAAAAACGGTCCTTGCCGTCGAGGGCCGCCGTGGCGGTGGCATTGGGGGCCTTGGTGGCAGGCTGCGCGGCCGGTGCGGCCGGTGCAGCCGTGGCGGCTTGGGCGACAGACGTCGCCAGCAGGGCGGCAACTGCCAGCCCGGCAAGAGGAAATCTCAAAACACACTCCTGAAAACGGCTCCGCATTGGAGCCGGCTCCGTCCCGAGGGTTCCTGCCGGGGAAATACCCGGCATCAGCGATGTGATGCCGGATCGACAGGGGGTCAGAGCATACGCTTCACGGCATGGAAGCATACCAGCGCGATGCCGATCAGCACTGCCCACAGGATCAGCTTCGGCACCGGGCTCGGCGGCAATTGCTGTGCCGGCGTGCGTCGGGGGGCGGGTGCGCGCATGCGGGTGTTGGACTGCAGCCCGCGCGTATGCCAGATGGCGGTGTCCGCGCCAAGGTCGTGCCATGTGGCGCTGTGACGCGACGTGCTCGTGTGCGGCTTGTCGGCGCGCGGCGTGGTCGGGCGCGTGCCGCCCGGTCGTTGTGTGGCCATCTTCTGCTCCCCGAAAATGCATCGAATGCCTGTCCGACGAGGTCTTGTGCCGCCGGTACACATGCGTTGCCGGCCAATCTGCTGCTGCCCTTCAATGCGCAGCAGATGTTAAGACATCGCCCATGCGTCCGCTACGGCGCTTCAATGCCGAACCCACAGTTTGGCGAGCGCTCGCCCAGGGAAGTTTGTAACCAGCTGTTACGGCCACGACGAAGGGCCGCTTGCGCCACTATCCGGGCCCGCTTAAAGGGGTCTCATCCCGGTGGGTCCCTCCGTGCGATGGCCATCGCTTCACGGCGGAACGCATGACCCATATGGTGATAGAACGGATGCGGGTTGAACTGGCGCGACAGGAACGACGCCAGCAGCGATGCCGCCAGCAGGAAGATGGTCAGATCCTGCGTGCGCGTCATTTCCATCACGATCACGCTGGCGGTGATGGGCGCCTGCGTAGCCGCCGCCAGGAAGGCCGCCATCGACACCAGCGCCAGCACGCGCGGCTCGGCCATGCCCGACATGAAATGGGTCACAAAATCGGCAATGTTCGCGCCGATGCCGGCACCGATGGCCAGCGCCGGGGTGAAGATCCCGCCCGGAATGCCCGCGAAGTACGACACCACCGTGGCCACGAACTTGGCCAGCCCGAACCACAGCGTGCTGTGCGGCTCGCCATTGATCAGGCCGGACGCCTGCTCGTAGCCCGTGCCGAACGTGGCGCCAGCGGTGGCCCAGCCCACCACGGCCACGACCAGCCCGCACAGGAAGGCCAGCCAGACCGGATGCGCGGTCGTCCAGCCGCGCCAGGCCGATGGCACCAGGCCGGGCACGCCGCGAATCAGCAGCTTGGCGAACAGGCCACCGGCCACCCCGTTGACCACCGCGCACAGCAGGACCGGGCCCCAGGCATCGTGCAGCACCAGCATCGGCACCTTCACGCTGAAGTACGGGTTGTTGCCCAGCACGGCCAGCGACAGGAAGCCCGCTGTCAGCACACCGGACAGCACCAGCCTGTCCCACCGCACGGACGTGCCGCGACCCAGTTCCTCGATGGCGAAGACCACGCCGGCCAGCGGCGTGTTGAACGCAGCCGCCAGGCCGCCGGCCGCGCCGGCCGCGATCAGCGAACTGGGATGAAAGCCAATGCGGAAGCGCAGCTTCTGCTGGCACCACTGCCCCCAGGCCAGCATGGCAGCGGCCCCCACCTGGACCGACGGACCTTCGCGCCCCACCGACGCGCCCGCCAGCAGCGCCCCGGCAGTCAGCAGCACCTTCCACATCGATTGCCGGAACGACACGAGCACAGTCTGCGCCACGCCAGCCGGCGGCAACGTTACGGCCGCGATCACCTGCGGAATGCCGGAGCCGCGCGCCTGCGGCGCCAGCCGGATCGTCAGCCAGCGCAGCGCGGCCAGGCCGAAGGGCAGCATCACGAATGCCAGCCACGGCGTGGCCATGGTCAGCTTCGCGTTCCAGCGCAGCGCAATTTCGGCGATGTAGGCAAAGACCATCGAGAACAGCGCCACCCCGCCAGCGCCGCACATGAACGCCGCATAGCGCATCGACGTGCGGGAGATACGGCCCACCTGGCGCGTCTTGCGATTCGCCGCGCGGCGCGCGTGAACGCGGAGTTCGCCGAGCCGGTTGCGGCGCGCGGCAGGTTCGGATGGCGCATTGGCGTCAGGAAGGTTCGAATCAGGCGGCTCGACAGGGTCGGTCATGGCGTCGATGCGGAAAGCATGCGGGGGCGTAAAAAACGCCCTCAACTATACGCCCCTGATTTTCCGCCACGCACGTGTCCGCCGCGCCGGCTCAGTCCAGGCTGATGCTGTTGGCGCGAATCACCTTGCCCCAGTTGTCGCGATCGGCTTGCACGTAGCGGTCGATCTCGGCCTGGCTGCGCGGCTGTTGCACGATCAGTCCCAGCGCGTTGAACGTGTTGCGGAACGGCGTCTCGGTCAGCACGTGCGACGCGGCAGCCTGCAGTCTGGCGACAGCCTCCGGCGGCGTCTGGGCCGGCACGGCCAGGCCGAACCATGTCGCCGCATGGAAGTTGGGGTATCCGCTTTCGGCAACCGTCGGCACATTGGGCAGGACATCGAGCCGCGAGCGGCCCGTCACGGCCAGCGCCTTGAGCTTGCCGGCCTTGATATGCGGCAGCGAGGTGCTGACCACGTCCACCATCAGCTGCGTATCGTTGGCCAGCAGCGACGCCAGCGCCGGCGCGCTGCCGTTGTAGGGCACGTGTGTCATCTCGATGCCCAGCTCCGACTTCAGCATTTCCGTGGCCAGTTGCAGCGGATTGCCAAGCCCCACCGACGAATAGTTGAGCTTGCCACCCGCCGCCCGGGCGTATGCGGCAAAGTCCTTGATGCTGCTGGCCGGCACCTGATTGTTGGTGACCACCACCAGCGGCACCTCGATGCCGATCAGGATGACCTTGAAGTCCTTCGGGTCGTAGCCGGTCTTCTTGTAGAGCATCGGGTTCAGCACCATGCTGGCGCTGCTGCCCATCAGCACCGTGTAGCCATCCGGCTGCGCTCGTGCCACGCCCTGCGTGCCCACCATCGTATTGGCGCCGGGCCGGTTCTCCACCACCACGGGCTGCTTCAGCTCGCGCGCCATGCCTTCGGCCATCGCGCGGCCAAACTGGTCGGTCGAGCCGCCCGGCGTGTATGGGACGACGAGCTTGACCGGCCGGTCGGGATAGGCGGCCAGCGTGGGCGCAGTGAACGCAACCGCCAACAAGGCGGCGCAGAGGGTGAGGGAAATACGGTGCATGGTTGTCTCCTGCTTTATAGGAATGGAATCGCGATGCCGCGCCTGCCCTCTCCCCCGCCCTTCTTCAGTCGAGCGGGAGAAGGGCAAGAACCGTGGGGCAAGTCGTGATCAGACCCGCCGCTGGCGGCCAGCCCAGTGCTGGTCCCGCAGCCGGCGCTTGGCCAGCTTGCCGGTTTCGTCGCGCGGCAGCCGCTGGACGACCTCGATCGAGCGCGGCACCTTGAAGCCCGACAGCCGGCCGCGCAGCCATTCGATCACCGCGGCGGACTCCACCTCGGCGCCCGCCACCGGCTCGATCACGCCGTGCAGGCGTTCGCCGTACTCGTCATCCGGCACCCCGAACACCACGCAATCCGCCACGCCCGGATAGCGCGCCAGTTCATGCTCGATCTCGGCCGGATAGATGTTCACGCCGCCCGAGATGACCATGTCCGACGCCCGGTCGCAGATGAACAGATAGCCGTCGGCATCGACGTAGCCCATATCGCCCAGCGTGACGCGCCCGTCGATGTCGATCGCCCGGCGCGCCTTGTCGTTGTTCAGGTAGGTGAAGTCGGGGTAGGCGGGCTGCCGCACGTAGACCAGGCCCACCTCGCCCGGCGCGCACGGCCGGCCGTTCTCGTCGATGATGCGCACGCTGGCGTCGTCCACGGGGCGCCCGGCCGTACCAGGGCGGGCCGCGGCATCCTCTGGCGTGGCCACGGTGACCAGGCCGGCCTCGCTCGATGCGTAGGTTTCGTGGATCACCGGCCCGAACCAGTCGAGCATCGCGCGCTTCACGTCCGGCGAGCACGGCGAGCCGGTGGACGCGACAAAGCGGATCGACGACAGGTCGTACTTCGCGCGCACTTCGGGCGGCAGCTTCAGCAGCCGCACGTACATGATCGGCACCAGATAGAGCACGTCGATGCGGTGCTTTTCCACCAGCGCCAGCACCTGCTCGGCGTCGAAGCGCGGCGCCAGCACCAGCCGCTCTGCCATCTGCAGCGCGTTCTGCACGTACACGCTCGGCGCGCTGTGATACAGCGGCGCCGCCATCAGCGCACGGCAGCCGGGCACGATGCCATAGGCCTGCCGGATCAGTGAGCGCAGGCGGTCCTGCTGCGCGTCCAGGTCCGCCAGCGGCATCGCCTGACGCAACACGCCCTTGGGCCGGCCGGTGGTGCCCGACGTGTAAGCCAGGTGCCCGCGCGGCGCCACGCGCGGCCCGTCGTAGGCGGTCTGCGCGGCCAGCCAGGGTTCGTATTCGATCGCATCGGGATGCGCGCCGCCCACCACCAGCACCGCAACGCCGTCCGGTATTACCGCCCGCACGGCCGGCAGCAGATCGGCATGGACGATCAGCGCGCGTGCACCGCTGTCTTCCAGCAGGTAGCGCACTTCCTCGGCCATGAAATGCCAGTTGATCGGGCAGTAATAGGTGCCTGCCGTGCGGCACGCGAACACCACGTCGGCGAATACCGGGTCATTGCGCAGCAGCACCGCCACCACGCTGCCCTCTTCCAGCCCGAGCCGCCTCAGCCCGCCGGCCAGCCGCATGCCGCGGTCCAGCACCTCCGCGCCGGGACGCTGCAACGATTCGAACCAGAGGTCTGCGGGCATGCGGGGTCTCCTTGTATTGGCTGCCGGCGGCGATGGAATCGCGAATGTCTGCCGATGACTGGCCACTTTAGCGATGCACGCCAGCATCGACAATCCCATCTGACCGAATCACAATGTTGCGTCAAACTTGACATTGCTTTCAGAGTCGTCGCATGGACCTCAACCTTGTGCAGGCCTTCGTGGATATCGTCGAAGCGGGCACCCTGGCCGAGGCGGGACGCCGGCGCGGCGTCACGCGGTCGCAGATCAGCCGGCAGCTTGGGCAGCTGGAAGAACAGGCTGGTGCCATGCTGCTGCGCCGGACCACGCGCCACCTGGAGATGACCGATGCGGGCCAGTCGCTCTACGAGCACGGCCTGCGCATCCTGCAGGAGATGGCCGCCGCGCAGGCCGAGATCGACAGCCTGGGCAAGACGCTGCGCGGCCATGTGCGCGTGAGCGTGCCCACCGGGCTGGGCGACGCCTTTATCGCCCCGCTGCTGCTGCGCTTTGCCGAACTGCACCCGGGTATCTCGCTGCGCGTGTTTTTTGCCAATCGCGTGACCGACCTGATCGCCGCCGAGATCGATGTGGCGCTGAAAGTGACGTCGCTGCCGCCGCTGGACACCGTGGCGCGCGAGGTCTGCGCCATCCGCTGGCAGCTGTGCGCGTCGCCGGAATATCTGGCGCGCACGCCGCCGCTGCAAAAGCCGTCCGATCTGTCTGCGTGCCGGTTCGTTTGCCCGCCCTACACTTCGAGACGTTTCCTATTGACGCTGGGCCGGGATTCCGCGTGCGGGCCGGAGCGGCACGATGTGGAGATCACGCCCTACCTGCAATCCGAACACTTTCCGTTCCTGATGAACGCCGTGCGCCAGGGCCACGGCATCAGCCTGCTACCGGTCTACATGGGCTGGGAAGATGTGCGCCGGGGTACGCTGGTGCCGGTGCTGCCAGACTGGAAGCCCGAAGGCCTTGGCAACCGCCTGTACATCATCACCACGCCAAACCCGCATCTGTCGATGGCTACGCGGGCGCTGATCGGGTTCCTGCGCGAGGCGGTGACGGGATTGCCGGTATTCGCACAAGCCTGACAAAAATCGCCTGTCGACTTTCAAATCGCAAGCTATTATCTCCTTTACTTGCATATCAAAAGTAAAACGAGGAGACGATGGCACATACGGACTTTGCCAATATGCCGTGCCCGGTGGCGCGGTCGATGGCGGTGCTGGGCGAGCGATGGGCAATCCTGCTGATGCGGGAGGCCTACTACGGCAGCTCGCGATTCGACGATTTCGAGAAGCACCTGGGCATTGCGCCCAACATCCTGAGCGCGCGGCTCAAGACGCTGGTCGAGCATGGGCTGCTGGAAAAGGTGCCGGCACCTGGCGGCGGCGCGCGGCAGGTGTACCAGCTGACCGAGATGGGGCGCGACTTCTTCCCCGTCTACGTGTCGCTCAAGGCCTGGGCCGACCGCTGGCTGGCCGACGACAAGGGGCCGCTGACCGTGCTGGAAGACAAGCGCGACGGCGGCGAGATCGTGGCCGGGTGCCTGACCCGGGCCGATGGCAGCACGATCACCGTCGATGACCTGCGTGTGCGGCCCGGCCCCGGCGCCGGCCGGTATCTGCGCGAACGCTTTGGCACGCAACCCGCCACGGAGGCCGCCGATGAGCAAGCCTGACGCATTGACGCTGGACGGCCGGGCCGCCGCCGCGGAGCCGGTCTCCAACGGCGAGATCGCCCGGCGCATTGCCGTGCTGGCTGCGCCGACCAGCCTGGTGGCCTTCCTGCAGGCCGGTTCCCAATTGATCGAAACGTGGCTCGCCGCGCGCCAGGGCACGGAGGCGCTGGCCGGCTGGGCGGTGGTGCTGCCATTCGCGCTGCTGCTGCAGCAGATGTCGACCGGGGCGATGGGCGGCGGCGTGGTGTCGGCCATCGCCCGCGCGCTCGGTGCCGGCAAGCGCGACGATGCGTCGTCGCTGGTCATGCACGCGATGATCATCGCGGTGACAGCGGGCCTGGTCTTCGCGATTGCGCTGGCCGGTTTCCCGCATCAGGTGTTTGGCGCCGTTGGCGGCAGCACGGCGGCCGAAGCGGCCGCGACCTATGCGATCTGGCTGTTCGGCCTGGGTGCGGTGCCGGCGTGGCTGGCCAATACGCTGGCGTCGGTGCTGCGCGGTGGGGGACGCCATGCCCTGGCCGCGCGCGTGCTGGCCGGCATGTGGATCGTGTTCCCCGTGCTGGCGTGGTGGTTTGCCGAAGGACTGGGCATGGGATTGGCTGGCATTGGCGCGGGGCTGGCGGCAGCATCGTGGGCGGCGGCGCTGATGATGGCCTGGGTGGTGATGCGCGGCGGCGCCGGCTTTGTGCCGACGTTGCGCGTGAAGCTGTCGGGTGCGCTGTTCCATCGCATTCTGGCCGTCGGCCTGATCGCCTGCGCGCTGGCATCGGTGGCCAACCTGACGACGATCCTGGTCACGGCGCAGCTGCGTCATTACGGCACCACGGCCGTGGCGGCCTATGGCATTTCGGCGCGGCTGGAATTCCTGATGATTCCGCTGGCATTCGGCGTGGGATCGGCGCTCACGGCGCTGGTGGGCCGCTCGGTGGGCGCTGGCGACTGGCATACGGCGCGCCGTACCGCCTGGGTGGGCGCGCTGCTGGCACTGCTGCTGGCGGGCAGCGTCGGCGCCGCCGTGGGGCTGGCGCCAGGGCAGTTCGCCGCCCTGTTCACCAAGGATGTGGAAGTGGCCGCCATCGCGGCGCGGGCGCTGTCGTGGGTCGGCCCGGCATTCGGCGGATTCGGGCTGGGCATGGCGCTGTACTTCGCCTCGCTGGGCGCCGCGCGCATGCGCTGGCCGATCGTCGCCGGCCTGAGCCGGATCGGCCTGGCCGCGGGCGGCGGCTGGGTGCTGGCCAATGTGGCCGGGATGGGCCTCGACGGCCATTTCCTGGGCGTTGCGCTGGGGATTACCGCTTATGGGCTGGTCACGGCGATGGGGGTGCGCAAAGGGGAGTGGTCGCCGCGTAATGGATGACTGATGGGCTTTTTGACTTGGGGGGGCGGTGGCTCTGGTTGCGGGGGGTCTCGATTTGCAGCGCTTTGCCCTCTCCCGCGGCCCCTCTCCCGCCGGGCGGGAGAGGGGAGAAAGACGGCGGTGTTTCCAAGGCTCTCGGGGTTTTCTTTTTTCCTATGACATTTGCGCTGCTTTGCCCTCTCCCCCGGCCCCTCTCCCGCCGGGTGGGAGAGGGGAGAAAGACGGCGGTGTTTCCAAGGCTCTTGGCTTTTTCTTTTTCCTCTGACATTTGCGCCGCTTTGCCCTATCCCCGGCCCGTCTCCCGCCGGGCGGGAGAGGGGAGAAAGACGCTCGCGCGTGCGGTAGCTACCGCCGGAACCCGCCATGGAAGCGGCCGCCGCCGAATCTACCGCCCCCGCCCGCAAAGCGTCCCTGCCACTGCTGGGCCGCTGCGGTGTTGAAGCGTTGCTGCCCGGCCTGCCGCGCCTGGCGCTGCTGATCGAGCCGGCCCTGCATTTCGCTGTTCTGCTGCATCGGTTCCCAGCCATTGGTGGTGTGCTTCTGCCAGCCGTCGTCGGTGTGCTGGTAGACGTTGCCGTCATGGCCCGCGTAGACGTTGCCGTTGTTCCAGACCACAGCGTTGTCCTTGCCCGGATTGGCGACAAAGCCACGGCTGCCCGCTGTGTACTGGCCGGTCTGCGTATTGCCGGCGATGCCGGCTTCGCCGGCGCCGATGCGTCCGGTCTGGGCGTTATATCCGGCCGCCTGCCGGCCCGCCGCATAGTTGCCCGTGTATTCGTTGCCGGCCACGCCGCCGCGCCCGGCACCCTCGCGTCCCGTTGACGGGTTGGCGAAAGATCCCTGCCGCCCCGCCGCGTAGTTGCCCGAGTATGGATTGAACGCGGCGCCCTGGCTGCCCTGGAAGCGCGCGCCCGTGGCCGGGTTGTAGCCGGCGCCGGCCGTGCCGCGCCACTGCGTGCCCGTCCAGGCGTTCCAGCCTTCGGCATGGGTCACGGTGCCCTGCCCCCAGCGGCCGTAGAAGTTCGCCTGGTTGATATTGACGAAGCTGCCGCCCCCATACCAGTAGGGGCCCCAGTACGGCGCCGCCGCGCCCCAGATCGCGCCGGCCGCGAAGCCGAAGGCGAATCCTTCGGCCACGCCAATGCCGAATCCCGCGCCATAGCCGTAGGTCACCGGGTAGCCGTAGTAGTACGCGCCGACATACGGCGGATAGACATAGCCGGTGCCGTAGACCACCGTGCCGTCCGGGTTCACCACCACGCCCAGGTAGCCGGGCGTGTAGCCGACCACCACCGTGGTCGGCGTGACCGAGTAGATGCGGACGTAGGTCACGTAGTACAGCGGTGAGCTGGGCGGGATCGTGTAGATGGCCGATGGCACCTCGGTGGCCACCTGCCAGGGGCCGCCCGGCGCGCCGGCCGTGAACCAGACGCCGTTGACCACCGCGAAGTAGTGCGACGAATCGACCTCGATCACGGGCGTGGCCGTGTTGACCGCATAGCGCAGCGACGTGCCGGCGATCGACTCGAACTTCGGCGTGCCGTCGTAGGTCACGGCCGTTACGGCCTTGGTGCGCGACACCGACGCCGTCTGCGGAATCGTCGCCGCGATCTCGGCCTCGCGGGCCTGCGGCGTGCCAGGCACCGACACCAGCACGTTGGCCTTCGGGTCCTGCGGCGAGATCTTCGCGAACTCGGCCGGCAATTGGGCGCCCGGCACGTATTCCCACGGGCCATTGAGCATCGCCGCACGGAACCAGCGGCCCGAGATCAGCACGTAGGTCTGGTTGCTCGACGGATCGATGAGCACCGCATGGTCGGCGTTCGACATCGTCAGCAGGCTGGTGCCGCCCACGGGCGTCATCTGCGGCTCGCCCGACGTCTGGATCAGTTCGGCCGGCCGCGTGGCCATCAGCACCACCGGGGCACGCGGCGGTTTCTTGCCGTCGGCGGGCATCATCGGGTCGGGCTTCGGCTCTTCCTTCGATGCGGTGAGCTTGCTGGCTGCGCCCAGCAGCGCGGCAGGCGGGCTGGGCACGGGCTCCCACGTGCCGCCAGCCGATTCCGACCGATACCAGTAGCCGGCCGCCTGCAGCCAGAGTTCGCCGCCGGTATCGCGCAGCAGCAGCGCGCGGCTGTTGATGGCCCGCTCGTACGATGTGCCGGCCACCTGGCGCCAGGCCGGGTCGCCATCGACATGGACCATCAGCGTGGGCGTGGTGGCAAACAGGATCTCCGGCGCGTCGTTCCTTACCGGCACGCGCTGCGCCTTTGCCAGCTGCTGCGACACCGCGTAGCTGGCCTGCAGCTCTTCGAGCGGCACGGTCAGCCCCTGCGGCGACAGCCGGCCGATCAGCGCCTGCCGTACCTTGTCGGCAGCGTCGGGGCGGGTCGGCACGTCAACGCTGTCGATCTGGATATTCGTCAGTTGCACCAGCGATGACGGCTTGTCGATATCGGCCTGCGCCGAGAAGCGCGCCACGCCATAGACCGGCGTGCCCTGCTTGGCGCCGATGGCCACGGCGGCCCGGCCCGACAGCCTGTTGCCGTCCCATTTCTCGATGTCGGGCTGGTAGAGCTCCACGTGGTCGCCAGCCACCTCGAAATTGCGCGGCCAGGTCAGCGGCGCCAGCTTTTGCGCGGCACTGGCTGCGGACGCGGACTTGGCGGACACCCCCGCCGGCAGGGCGGCCAACAGCGCCACGGCAAGCAAGGTCAGGCCCAGACGGGCGGGCTTCGCACAGGACATGGAATCTCCAACATTCGGCGTCAGATGAATCTAAATTAGTGCGGTGGCCGGAACAATGTGCGGCAAAAACATTCATCGGCCCTGCGCAAACCGGACAGATCACATGGGCGCCTCAAAGTGGTGCACGGCGCATTTTTCGTTGGATGCCCGCCCTTGAAGCACAGCCTGCGCAGCCTCACCTACACTCGAATCCGACTCTGACGCCCCTGCCATGAGTACCAGGCGCTCCCGCCGTTCCCTGCTGGTTCCCACTGCGATCGTTGCCGCGCTGCACGCCTATATCGGCGCGCGGCTGCTGCCCGCCCTGCCCCTGCCGGCCGCGGTCCATATGCTGGCCGTGCTGTGGCTGATCGCTTCGACATTGCTGATTCCGGCCGCGCTGATGGCCCGGCGCCTGGCCGGAGACTGGGCCGATCGCCTGAGCTGGTTCGGCATGCTCGCAATGGGATTCTTCTCATCGCTGCTGGTGCTGACCTTTGCGCGCGACATCTTCCTGCTGGTGGCCATGCTGGCCCGCTGGCAGCCGGCGGGGCTGGCGTTCTACAGCGCGTCGGCGGTGGTGGGGCTGGCGGTGGCCGTATCGGTGATCGGCTACTTCAATGCGCGCGGCCTGGCGCAGGTGAAGAGGGTCGATGTGCCGATCGCCAACCTGCCGCAGGAATTTGAAGGTTTTACGATCGCGCAGATCAGCGATATTCACGTGGGGCCGACCATCAAGGCGCCCTACCTGAACCGCATCGTCGACAGCGTGAACGCGCTGAAGCCCGACGCCATCGCCATTACCGGCGATCTCGTGGATGGTTCGGTGCGCGAGCTGTCGGCCCACACGGCGCCGTTTGCGCGGCTGTCGGCGCCGCATGGTGCCTACGTGGTGACGGGCAACCACGAGTATTACTCGGGCGCGGAGCCGTGGATCGAGGAACTGACCCGGCTGGGCCTGCGCGTGCTGATGAACGAGCACGTGGTGGTGGCGCGCGGCGAGGCATCGCTGGTGCTGGGCGGCGTGACCGATTTCACGGCCGGCGGCTTTATCGAGAGCCATCGCAGCGACCCCGTACGCGCGCTGCACGGGGCACCGGCCAACGCCGCGGCACGCGTGCTGCTGGCCCACCAGCCGCGCTCGGCCCCAGCGGCCGCCGCGGCCGGATTCGACCTGCAACTGTCCGGACACACCCATGGCGGCCAGTTCTGGCCGTGGAACCTGTTCGTGCCGATGCAGCAGCCCTATGTGCATGGGCTGAACCGGCATGAAAACATGTGGGTCTACGTGAGCCGCGGAACGGGCTACTGGGGTCCGCCAAAGCGGTTTGGCGCGCCGTCGGAGATCACGCTGGTGAGACTTGTGCGGGCTTGAGGCTGCCACTGACCTGCATGCTCCCCTCTCCCGCGTGCGGGAGAGGGGTTGGGGGAGAGGGCATGGAGGTTCTACTTGCCAGCTTGCCGTAATTTGAACCGCCGGGCCCTCTCCCCCGCCCCTCTCCCATCCATGGGAGAGGGGAGAAAACCGAACCTGTCGCCGGTATCACGCTGGTGAGACTCGTCCGGGCTTGAGGCTGCCACTGACCTGCGTGCTCCCCTCTCCCGCGTGCGGGAGAGGGGTTGGGGGAGAGGGCATGGAGTTTCTGCTTGCCAGCTTGCCGTAATTTGAACCGCCGGGCCCTCTCCCCCGCCCCTCTCCCATCCATGGGAGAGGGGAGAAAACCGAACCTGTCGCCGATCAGCGAGTAATCGGCTTGTAGCGGATGCGCTTCGGCTTGGCGGCTTCTTCGCCCAGGCGCTTCTTCTTGTCGGCTTCGTATTCCTGGTAGTTGCCGGGGAAGAACTCCACATGCGAATCGCCTTCGAAGGCGAGGATGTGGGTGGCGATGCGGTCCAGGAACCAGCGGTCGTGGGAGATCACCATGACGCAGCCGGCGAATTCCAGCAGTGCGTCTTCCAGCGCACGCAGCGTTTCCACGTCGAGGTCGTTCGACGGTTCATCGAGCAGCAGCACGTTGCCGCCCGCAATCAGCGTCTTGGCCATGTGCAGCCGGCCGCGTTCACCGCCCGACAGCGTGCCAACGGTCTTCTGCTGGTCGCCGCCCTTGAAGTTGAAGCGGCCGATGTACGCGCGCGACGGCGTTTCGTAGCGGCCCACGGTCAGGATGTCCGACCCGCCGGAGATTTCCTCGAACACGGTCTTGCTGCCATCCAGCGCGTCGCGGCTCTGGTCGACGAATGCCATCTTCACGGTGGGCCCGATCTTGATTTCGCCGCTGTCCGGCTTTTCCTTGCCGGTCAGCATCTTGAAGAACGTGGACTTGCCGGCGCCGTTCGGGCCGATGATGCCGACGATGGCGCCCGGCGGCACCTTGAAGCTCAGGTTCTCGATCAGCATGCGGTCGCCAAAGCCCTTGCTGACGTTGTCGAACTCGATAACCTCGTTACCCAGGCGCTCGCCCACGGGGATGAAGATTTCCTGGGTTTCGTTGCGCTTCTGGTATTCCTGGCTGTTCAGCTCGTCGAAACGGGCCAAACGCGCCTTGGACTTGGCCTGGCGGCCCTTCGGGTTCTGGCGCACCCACTCCAGTTCCTTGTTCAGCGCCTTCTGGCGGGCCGACTCGGTGGCCTCTTCCTGCTTCAGGCGGTCTTCCTTCTGCTCCAGCCACGAACTGTAATTGCCCTTCCAGGGGATGCCGTGGCCGCGGTCCAGTTCCAGAATCCACTCGGCGGCGTTGTCCAGGAAGTAGCGATCGTGGGTGACGGCCACCACGGTGCCCGGGAAGCGCGTCAGGAACTGTTCGAGCCAGTCCACCGATTCGGCGTCCAGGTGGTTGGTCGGTTCGTCGAGCAGCAGCATGTCGGGGCGCGACAGCAGCAGGCGGCACAGCGCCACGCGGCGCTTCTCGCCACCGGACAGATGGCCGATCCTGGCGTCCCACGGCGGCAGGCGCAGCGCGTCGGCGGCAATTTCCAGCTGAAGTTCGACGTTGTTGCCATCGCTGGCGGCCAGGATCGCCTCGTACTTGGCCTGGTCGGCGGCCAGCGCGTCGAAGTCTGCGTCCGGCTCGGCGTACGCGGCGTAGATCTCGTCAAGCTTCTTGCGGGCCTCGAACACGCCGCCCAGGGCTTCTTCCACCGATTCGCGGACGGTCTGCTCTGGGTCGAGCTGCGGTTCCTGCGGCAGGTAGCCGATGTTCAGGTTCGGCATCGGCGTGGCATCGCCTTCGATCTCCTTGTCGAGACCAGCCATGATCTTCAGCAGCGTGGACTTGCCCGAGCCGTTCAGGCCCAGCACGCCGATCTTGGCACCGGGGAAGAAGGACAGCGAGATGTCCTTGAGAATGTGACGCTTGGGCGGAACGATCTTGCCCACGCGGTTCATGGTGAAAACGTACTGTGCCATGGAGCGTGTTCGGTTGGATTCGGTTGGAATGCGGGGAATGGCGGGAGTGTAGCAAACGGACCGGCCCCCATCGGCCACCACTCGCCCGGCCCGGCAGCCGACGGCCGCGGCCGGTACAATGGCGGGTTTCGCATCGACGCAGTTTTTACCCCGATTCCCATGAGCAAACCCGCCCTGACCCTCAAGTTCAAGTGCAAGAAGTGCGCAAAACCCGTCACGCTGTATCTGCAGAAGACGTCGGCGTGCTCGCACATCACGCCGTACCAGGGCTTCTGCAAGTGCGGCGAAATGATGCGCCACGCCCTGGGCGACAAGGATGCCGTGGAGTCGTTCGTGCATTCGATGGATAACAGCTGGATGCATCACCACCATCACCACCACTGACATGACCGAAGGCTGGCGGCCGGGCGTGAAAGACCCGATGCGATTCCTGGGCGGCTATCCGCCCAACGTGCTCGACCAGGTGCGCGCCGCGATGGCGGCCGGCACGCTGGGCGACCACATCGCGCGCCGCTACCCCGGGCGTCACACGATCCAGACCGACCGCGCGCTCTACGAATACACGGCCGAGATCAAGCAGGAATACCTGCGCAGCGCCCCGCCGCTGCACAAGGTGGGCTACGACGCGCGGCTCGACACCGCGCAGCACGCGCTGGGCCTGCACACGGCCATTTCGCGCGTACAGGGCGGCAAGCTGAAGGCGAAGAAGGAAATCCGCGTGGCGTCGCTATTCAAGGAGGCGCCGCCCGAATTCCTGCGGATGATCGTGGTGCACGAACTGGCGCACCTGAAGGAATCGGACCACAACAAGGCGTTCTATCGGCTCTGCGAGCATATGGAACCGCAGTATCACCAGCTGGAATTCGATACGCGCCTGTTCCTGGCGTGGCGGGAAACGGAAAAGGCGGACAGCCGCGAAGCCGCCCGCCCCTAAATCCGCCGACTACTGCTTCGTAGTCGAATCTTCAAATTTTCAGATCTTCAGTCGCAGCTGTAGCGGAACCTGTCGTTCAGGGCGAGCGGCAGCACCAGCGTGTGCAGGTTCAGCGCCTGGGCCTTGGCACAGAGCTTCTGCCGCGTGGCGGCATCTTTCCACTTCGACTGGTATTCGACGTTGAACACGGGCTTGCCCTGCACGGTGAAGGCCGAATAGCCGCTGCACTCGTTGTACTGGAAGCACTGCTCGTTGACCGCGAAATCGAACGACGGCGCCAGGTCGCTCAACTGCGCGACGGCGTTCTTCAGGCCGATGGCCAGGCCCCGGGCATGCGCCTGATCGGCCAGGAAGCGGTTGTAGTCGAGCTGCGTGGCGGCGGTGAGCGGCAGGCCCGGGTTGTTGGTATAGCCGTCGACGTTGTCGGCGTCGATACCATCGCAGCCCTTCGATATCGCCAGATCCATGCGCGCCTGCATGATCGCGCGCACGTTGGCCGAGCGCGTATCGAGCCAGCGTTCGCCCGCCCAGCCATCGAGCGCGTTGCCCATGTCCGCCGGCTTGAACTTCGCGTAGTCGGGGCGCCAGTCCTCGCTGCTGCCCGCAGAGAAATAGCACACCACCCGCTTGCCCTGCGCCTTCAGCGCATCGATGGTGGCTTGCGGTGTATCGAACAGGTCGATGTCGTACACCGCGACGTTGTAGCTGGTGTTGATCGTGCCTTGCAGCTGAAGCTGCCACGTGTCGGTGAGCGACGGCATCCAGCGCGTGGGGCTGGCCGTGACACTGCTGCTGACGGCCTGCGTGGAAAGCGTGGATGCCTCGGACACGCGCACCACCGATCCGCCGCTATCGTCACCACCCCCGCCGCAAGCGGCCAGCGTGGCGACGAGACTTGCCAGGGCCAGTCGCACCGGGCGACGGCCTGCCAGTTTGCTGTGCATGTTTGACCTCTCCTGTTGTACCCAACAAAGAACTACCACTGATGTCTTGCCCTTTTTGAAAAGGGTCGATCTGGCGTGACGCCGATTATGCGCGAGACAAGCGCCGATGCCATCGCCTTGAGGTTGACCGCCTCAGCCATCGCGTTTTTGGTTGTCGGTACCTGCCCCGCCGTGGGCTGCCGTCGAAAGACCGTCGTCGAGCGGGAGGCCAGAAATGCAAAAAAGCCACGCTTTTCGCGTGGCTTTTTTATATGAAACTGGTGCCGGCTGCAGGACTCGAACCCGCCACCTGATGATTACAAATCAACTGCTCTACCTGATGAGCTAAGCCGGCATGTTTGGTGCAGACCGCGATTCTACTGCATGCGGTGTGTCTTGGCGATGGCTTATTTGACCACCTTCAGGGACGGCTTCTTGCCGCCGATGCGGGGTACGGGCGGCGGGTTCGGATCGTCGTCCGAGCCGTCTGCGCCCTCTTCCGCGGTGACCGGTGCTGGCGTGTCGGCGTCTACCGGGGCCAGTTTCGGGGGCGGGTTGTTTTCGCGTTCCGTGGCGGCCTGGGTTTCGGGGACGCTGCGTTCCACCGGGAATGCCATGCCCTGGCCGTTCTCGCGCGCGTAGATCGCCAGCACGTTTTCCACGGGCACGTCGATCTTGCGCGAAACGCCACCGAAGCGTGCGCTGAAGGTAATCCACTCGTTGCCCATGTCCAGGCCGCTGGTCGCGTCGAAGCTCACGTTCAGCACGATTTCGTTGTTCTTTACGAACTCGCGCGGCACGTTGGTGTTGCCGTCGACAAAGACTGCGATATACGGCGTGAAGCCGTTATCGGTACACCATTCGTAAATGGCGCGGATCAGGTAGGGCTTGGTGGAAGTTTCTGGCATTACGCTTGTGCGGTGGCGTCGGGTCCGTCTTAGCGACGCATGACCTTTTCAGACGGGGTCAGTGCTTCGATGTAGGCCGGGCGGCTGAAGATGCGTTCCGCGTACTTCAGCAGCGGCGCGGCGTTCTTCGACAGTTCAATGCCGTAATGATCCAGGCGCCACAGCAGCGGGGCGATGGCCACGTCGAGCATCGAGAACTCTTCGCCCAGCATGTACTTGTTCTTGACGAAGATCGGTGCAAGCTGCGTCAGGCGGTCGCGGATGGCGGCGCGGGCACGCTCGTGGTTCTTCTCGGCGGCCTTGCCTTTTTCGTTCTCCAGCACGTAGACGTGCGTAAACAATTCCTTTTCGAAGTTGAACAGGAACAGGCGAGCGCGCGCACGCTGCACCGGGTCGGCCGGCATCAGCTGCGGGTGCGGGAATCGCTCGTCGATGTACTCGTTGATGATGTTCGATTCGTACAGGATCAGGTCGCGTTCGACGAGGATCGGCACCTGGCCGTACGGGTTCATCACCGAAATGTCTTCCGGCTTGTTGAACAGGTCAACGTCGCGAATCTCGAAATCCATGCCCTTTTCGAACAGGACAAGGCGGCAACGCTGGGAAAACGGGCAAGTGGTACCCGAATACAACACCATCATGGTTGAATTCCTTGGGTGTGAAGTGCGCCAAATCTATTGAAATTTGACGAACTTGGCGGTGCTAACTCTGGACAGGGCAAACATTCTGTCAGAACGGCCCATTGAAAAGCAAATTAGTTACAAATAGCCGACGGAGCCGGCAGGTGTCTTTTGGGACGCTTTCGACCCGGATAGCGCAAAACGAAAGGGCCGGCGCGGTGCTGCACTGCTGCAACTTCCGCGCCGGCCCTTCCGGTGGCGAGTCCTGCGTTGTTACATATTCCGTTACAACCGCCGGCCCTCGCGCGCGGGCTTACTTCACGTCTTTCCAGTACGCGGCGTTCAGGCGCCAGGCGAACACGGTGAGCACGCCCAGGAACAGCAGCACCCAGACGCCCAGGCGCTTGCGGTGGCTCTGGGCCGGCTCGGCCATCCAGTTCAGGTAGTTCACCAGATCGGCCACGGCCTGGTCGTATTCCTGCGTGCTCATCTTGCCGGGGGTGATCTGCTCCCATCCTGCCAGCTTGTGCACCTTTTCGCCGTGTTCTTCCACCTCGGTGTACTTTGGCGCGCGCTGACCCTGCAGTTCCCATAGCACGTGCGGCATGCCCACGCTCGGGAAGACCAGGTTGTTCCAGCCCGTGGCGCGCGTGTCGTCGCGGTAGAAGGTGCGCAGGTAGGTGTAGAGCCAGTCGTTGCCGCGGGCACGGGCGATGACCGACAGGTCCGGCGGAATGGCGCCGAAGAAGGCCTTGGCATCCTTCGGCGGCATGGCGATCGTCATCGTTTCGCCAACCTTGTCGGCCGAGAACAGCAGGTTCTGGCGGATCTGATCGTCCGTCAGGTCCAGGTCCTTGAGCCGGTTGTAGCGCATCATCGACGCGCCGTGGCAGTTCAGGCAGTAGTTGACGAACAGCTTGGCGCCACGCTGCAGCGACGACACGTCGCTCGTGTCCAGCGGAGCCGGTTCCAGCGGATAACCGCCTTCTGAGGCCATCGCGGGCAGCGCGGCAAGGCATGCGCCGACCAGTGCGAAGATCGAAAGCAACTTTTTCATCTTGTGTCCTTGTCCTCTTGTAGGGTCGCGCAGCGTCTTAGTGCGGATGGAACGTGACGCGCTCCGGCACCGGCTTGAACGTGCCGGCACGGCTCCACAGCGGCATGGTCAGGAAGAAGGCGAAGTACAGCAGCGTACCGAGCTGCGACACCTTCTCGCCCACCGGCGACGGCGGTTGCACGCCGAGGTAGCCGAGGACCAGGAACACCACCACGAAGACGATCAGGATCGACTTGTGGAAAGCGGGACGATAGCGGATGGACTTGACCGGCGAGCAGTCGAGCCACGGCATGAAGAACAGCACGATGACCGAGCCGCCCATCACCAGCACGCCCCAGAACTTGGCGTCGATGAAATAGAAGCCGACGGCCAGCACCACCAGCACGGCGATCGAGCCGATGCGGATGCGTGCGTCCTTCGTGCGCAGGAACACCATGCCCAGCACGACCGCGAAGAACAGCCACAGGATCGGCAGGAAGTTCGACGTCGTGGCGCGCAGCATCGAGTAGAACGGCGTGAAGTACCACACCGGCGCGATGTGCGGCGGCGTCTTCAGCGGATCGGCCGGGAAGAAGTTGTTGGCTTCCAGGAAGTAGCCGCCGACTTCCGGAAAGAAGAAGATCACGGCCGAGAAAATGATCAGGAAGCCGGTCACGCCCAGCAGATCATGCACCGAGTAGTACGGGTGGAACGGGATACCGTCCAGCGGGATGCCGTTCTCGTCCTTCTTCGCCTTGATCTCCACGCCGTCCGGGTTGTTCGAACCCACTTCGTGCAGCGCGATGATGTGCGCCACCACCAGGCCCAGCAGCACCAGCGGCACGGCAATGACGTGGAACGAGAAGAAGCGGTTCAGCGTGGCATCGCTCACCACGTAGTCGCCGCGGATGAACAGCGACAGGTCCTGGCCGATCACGGGGATCGCCGAGAACAGGTTCACGATCACCTGCGCGCCCCAGTACGACATCTGGCCCCACGGTAGCAGGTAGCCCATGAACGCTTCCGCCATCAGGCACAGGAAGATCAGGCAGCCGAAGATCCAGACCAGCTCGCGCGGCTTGCGGTACGAGCCGTACAGCAGCCCGCGGAACATGTGCAGGTACACCACGACGAAGAACGCCGAGGCGCCGGTGGAATGCATGTAGCGCACCAGCCAGCCCCACGGGACCTCGCGCATGATGAATTCCACGCTGGCGAACGCCACGGGGATGCCGGCCGCGTTCAGCGTGCCGTCCGGCTTGTAGTTCATCACCAGGAAGATGCCGGTGACGATCTGGATGACCAGCACCAGCAGCGCCAGCGATCCGAAGAAGTACCAGAAGTTGAAGTTCTTCGGTGCGTAATACTTGGAGAGGTGGTCTTCCCAAAGCTGCGTCGCGGGGAAACGGGCGTCGATCCAGCCCAGCAGCCCGGTAGTCTTGACTTCTTTTTCGGCCGCCATGATCACGCTTCTCCTTTCTCGTCCTTGCCGATCACGATCTTGGTGTCGGACAGGAACTGGTACGGGGGTACGTCAAGATTCTGCGGGGCAGGCTTGTTCTTGAACACGCGGCCTGCCAGATCGAAGGTGGAACCGTGGCAGGGGCACAGGAAGCCGGGGTCCGCGCCAAGCTGCGGGTTGGCGCCCGAGGCAAACGGGCCCGAGGGCGAACAGCCAAGATGGGAGCAGATGCCGACCACGACCAGCAGGTCCTTGTGTTCGGCGCGCGAACGGGTCTCGTTCTTGCAATAGTCCGGCGTCTTCATGGTGAAGGGAACGTCCGAACCGGGGTCCGCTACCTCTGCGTCGGTCTTCTTGAGCGAGGCAAGCATTTCGGGGGTACGGCGCAGGATCCAGACCGGTTTGCCGCGCCATTCAACCGTCATCATTTCGCCGGGTTTCAGGCCGCCCACGTCGGCTTCGACGGGCGCCCCGGCGGCCTTGGCCTTTTCCGACGGTGCAAAGGTGCTGACGAACGGTACTGCTACTGCAACGCCTCCTACGCCGCCCGCGACTGATGTCGCGATCAACCAATTGCGGCGACCTTTGTCCACGTTCTTCACGTCTTGCTGGTCACTCATTCCAAACCCCAGGGGATGTCATCAATTGAATCCTGCGTCAACAAAAAATTATACCTGAGGCACATCTGGCGACGATAGGCGAACTACTGATAGCCGTGGCGCCGATAATCGTTCATGGGATCGGATGGGGAATCGCAGCGGAAAGCGTTCTATTGCGGCATCCAGACTTGCACTCGAGGTTGCGATGATGCAGGCTTTGTCAAATACAAACGTTAATCTGGAACAACAAATTGGAGAAAAACCGATGGGAATGATGAGCGAGTTCCGAACTTTCGCGATGCGCGGCAACGTGATCGACCTGGCTGTGGGTGTGATCATCGGCGCTGCGTTCGGGAAGATCGTCGATTCTGTCGTCAACGACCTGATCATGCCGCTGGTGGGCCGCATCGTGGGCAAGCTCGATTTTTCGAACATGTTCATCATGCTGGCCGAGCCGCCGCCGGGTGTGCCGCACACCCTCGATGCCTTGAAGAAGGCCGGCGTGCCGGTGTTCGCCTACGGCAATTTCCTGACCATTGTGGTCAACTTTGTCATCCTCGCGTTCATCATCTTCCTGATGGTCCGGGCGTTCAACAAGATGCGCGAGAAGGAGCAGGAAGCGCCGAAGCCGGCCGAAACGCCCGAGGACATCCAGCTGCTGCGCGAAATTCGCGACAGCCTGAAGGCCCCGCGCGCCTGATCTCGCCCGGGCGCGCCTGATCTGGTCGGCTGAAAAGTCCGGGCCCGGCTGCTCAGACCGGGTTCGGAATATCGATAAAGGTGTGGCGCAGGTCGAAACGTTGCGCCAGATGTTCGCCCACGGCCCGGATGCCATACCGCTCCGTGGCGTGGTGGCCGGCTGCGATATAGGCTACCCCGCTCTCTCGCGCCAGATGCGTGGTGGGCTCCGACACTTCCCCGCTCAGGTAAACATCCACGCCCGCCGCGACCGCCGCTGCGAAATACCCCTGCGCGCCGCCGGTGCACCAACCCACGCTGCGAACCATCTGATCCGGATCGCCAAGGGTGAGCGGTTCGCGGTCGAGCACGCCGCCCACGTGGGCGGCGAAGGCGTGCAGCGGCATCGGCTGTGGCAACGTGCCCGTCCAGCCCAGTTGGTCGTCGCTGAAACGACCGTTCGGTGCGATGCCCAGCTGCAGGCCCAGTTGCGCGTTGTTGCCCAGTTCCGCGTGATTATCCAGCGGCAGGTGGAAGGCCATCAGGTTGATGTCGGCCGCAAGGAGTTTCTTCAATCTCGCGTGTTTTTGACCGATGACACGTGCATCTTCGTTCTTCCAGAAGTAACCGTGATGCACCAGGATGGCGTCGGCGCCGGCCTCGATGGCAGCGTCGATCAGCGCCAGGCTGGCGGTGACGCCCGTCACGATGTGGGTGACTTCGGGGCGACCTTGCACTTGGAGCCCGTTCGGGCAATAGTCCTTGAAGCGGGAAACTTCCAGCAGGTCGTTCAAGTACAATTCCAGCTCTTTGGTTTTCATTTTCTGGTCAAAACTCCGATATGTTGCGCCGATTCTGGCTGTTCTTTGCTCAGGCCGTCACGGTCGTGCTGGCCGTGTGGTTTGTGATAGCCACGCTCAAACCCGAGTGGCTGCAACGCGGGCGGGTGGCCGTGCAGTCGGGGTCGCCTATCGTGGCACTGAAGGAAGTCGTGCCAAGCGTGGCCGGCTCTGCAGCCCAGGGTTCCTATAGCGATGCCGCCAAGGAAGCCATGCCTGCGGTGGTCAACATCTTCACCAGCAAGAACGGCACGAAACGGTCGCCCAATCCGCAGGCGGAGGATCCGTGGTTCCGGTTCTTCTTTGGCGATCGGCTGCCAGAACGCCAGGAGCCGGTGTCCAGCCTGGGTTCGGGCGTGATCGTCAGCGCCGAGGGTTACATTCTAACCAACCACCATGTGGTGGATGGCGCCGATGAAATCGAGGTGGCGCTGACCGACGGCCGCAAGGCCAACGCCAAGGTCGTGGGTTCCGATCCCGAGACCGATCTGGCCGTCCTGAAGATCACGCTCAAGGATCTGCCTGCGATCACGCTGGGTCGCATCGAAAACGTGAAGGTTGGCGATGTGGTACTGGCCATCGGCAATCCGTTCGGCGTCGGCCAGACAGTGACGATGGGTATCGTGTCGGCGCTGGGTCGCAGTCACCTGGGCATCAATACCTTCGAAAACTTCATCCAGACCGACGCGGCCATCAACCCGGGCAACTCGGGCGGCGCGCTGGTGGATGCGCAGGGCAACCTGCTGGGTATCAACACCGCGATCTATTCGCGCTCCGGCGGCTCGCTGGGTATCGGATTCGCTATTCCCGTATCGACGGCCAAGCAGGTGATGGAATCGATCATCTCGACCGGCAGCGTGACGCGCGGCTGGATTGGCGTGGAGCCCCAGGACCTGACCCCGGAGATCGCCGAATCGTTTGGCCTGGATGCGAAGGAAGGCGCGCTGATCGCCGCAGTGGTCCAGGGCGGGCCAGCCGACAAGGCCGGCGTGAAGCCTGGCGACGTACTGGTATCGGTCGACAACCAGGTGATTTCGGATACGACTGCCCTGCTCAATGCCATCGCGCAGCTCAAGCCGGGTGCCGAAGTCAAGATGAAGGTCATTCGCCGTGGCAAGCCGGCGGACATCGCGGTGATGATCGGCAAGCGCCCGCCGCCGCCGCGCCGCGCCATGCCGCTGGACGAGGAAGAGTGATGGGTAGCAGGCGGTTTCGTAGGCGCCCTACGCCTAGCTGACGATCTGCCGGACCCTTAGCGTTACGGCTTCAAAGCAAAAGCCCCTGCCAGTGATGGCCGGGGCTTTTTGTATTCTGGCAGGTGTCCACCGCCGATGAACCGGCCTACGATCGATGTGAGCCGCGAGCCTACGAGGCGTGCCGACTGTCGCGGCGAGTGTGATCTCCTCTCGTGCCAGGTGTGCTGCGACAAGGGCGCAGGACAGGAACGCTACACGAGATCGAATTGCGCCGGGACCTTTCGTCCCGCCTTGATGCTGTACAGAGGCCCTCGGGAACGAACAGCCGAGGCAACCGCCAGAACGCAGTTTGTCGATGGGGGGCGCCCCCGCGTCACGATATGGGCCCACCGCGCATCTCGCCTCGCCTGCCAGCGCACCGATACAGGGAGCCGTGAACCGTGACGCGCAGAGCTACTCGCTCCGCCAAAAACAAAACGCCGGCATCCTTTCGGATACCGGCGTTTTGATCAAGCCGAATCTGAAGCGGGCTTACACCCGCATCAAATTAGAACTTGTGGCGAACACCAACCACAGCGCCGAACTGGTTGTACGAACCTTGGGTCGTACCGAAGCCCGAGCCACCTTGGTTGCCGGTTTGACCCGACGACACGCCCAGGTTCGAACCGTCCTTGTTCTTCGTGTACGACACGTTGAAGTAGGCGTCCGTACGCTTCGAGAAAGCGTAGTCCGTCGACACCACGAAGCTCCACGGATCAGCACCCGAATTGCGGAAGTCTTGGTAGTAAGCGGCGCCCGTCAGCGACAGAGCCGGGGTCAGCTGGTAACCAGCGCCCAGCCAGTACAGGTTCGACACGGTAGCGTTCGTGATCGTACCGTTGTTGGTGGTCACGCCACCCGGCAGGATCGCGCCCGACAGAGCGTGAGCGTAACGGTAACCAGCGAACACCTTGGCCGGGCCAAAGGCGTACGTACCAGCCACCGAAGCGCGCTGGACCTTGGCGTTCGGGTTCGTACCAGTGCCGGCCACCGGAGCGCCCAGGTTGGTTTCGTCGAAGATCGCGCCGATCGAGAACGGGCCGCCGTTGTAAATCAGGCTGGCGCTGTACTCACGACCGGTGTGGTAGTTACCCGGGATTTCTCCCGAAACGCCTTGGAAGGCATTGGCCGTGCCAACGGTATTGGCGCCGGTGCTGTACAGCAGCGAGCCGGTCAGGCCACCGAACGTGCCGGTGTACTTGATCGAGTTGTCAGCGCGGCTCGAGAAGCCAGCGTCTTGAGCGGTGATCGAGTAGTTCGTCGAGATGGCCATCGGATCGAAGGCCAGACCGAAGTCATAGAACGGCGTCTGATGACGGCCCAGGCTCAGCGTACCGTACTGGCTTTGCAGACCCACGAAAGCTTGACGACCGAACAGACGGCCACCTTGACCCGACGTGCCGGTGTCCAGGTTGAAACCGCTTTCCAGCACGAAGACGCCCTTCAGGCCACCGCCCAGGTCTTCCACGCCGCGCAGGCCCCAACGGCTGCCGGACATGTTGCCCGAGGTCAGGCGAACTACGTCGTGGCTACCGGTCACGCCCGGCTGGTGGTTAGCGTACTCAACGCCAGCGTCAACCACACCGTACAGGGTCACGCTCGACTGGGCATAGGCACCGCCGGCGGCCAGAGCGGCAACGGCAGCTGCAAACAGTTTCATCTTCATATCGACACTTTCCTTGTCAACTGATTGGGAAATCTTGGTTGCCCAAGTGCTTGGGCGACGCATTAACCTTCACGTCTGCGTCGTATTATGTGTCACCCCCCCAGCGCGTCAGAAGTCTTTTTCGCCGTAAACACGGTTTACCGACGCTTCTTGTTGTGACGAAGCAACAGCAAACACGGGGGATTTCACCAATTTGGTGCAAAACGCAGCATTCAGACTACCCGGATACAGCCCGTTAACAACTGTCGGGGAACTCAGTCTGCCTGCGTTTCGCCTTCGGCAGCGGTACCAAGCGGCTGCCTTGTCACAAAACGGGCCATCAACAGGCCCAGCTCGTACAGGGCTACCAGCGGAACGGCCAGCAACAGTTGTGACATCACATCAGGCGGCGTGACCACGGCGGCGATGATGAATGCGCCAACAATCACGTACGGACGGATCTGCTTGAGTTTTTCCAGTTCCACCACGCCGAACTTCACCAGCACGATCACCACCACCGGCACCTCGAAGGTGATGCCGAATGCCAGGAAGGTCGTCATGGCAAAGCTCAGGTACTTGTCGATGTCGGTCGACATCTCGGCCCCGAGCGGCGCGTTGTAGTGCGCCATGAAGTGGAACACCGTCGGGAACACCAGAAAGTACGCGAAGGCCACACCGCACAGGAACAGCACGTAGCTGCTGCTCACCAGCGGCAGGATCAGCTTCTTCTCATGCTGGTACAGTCCCGGCGCGACAAAGCGCCAGATCTGGTAGAGCACCCACGGCAGCGCGATCAGGAACGACACCAGCATCGTGACCTTCATCGGCACGAAAAATGAACCGGTGACATCGGTCACGATCATGCGGCCGTTCTTGGGGAGCGACCGCGTCAGCGGCGCCGAAAACAGGTTGAAGATTTCCGCCGCCCAGTAGACCAGGCCAAGAAAGACGATGATGACCCCGGCCACCGCCTTCACCAGCCGCTCGCGCAGCTCGATCAGATGGGAAATGAAAGTCTCTTGCTGGGACTCGTCGCTGGGATCGTGGGAGTCGTTGGGGTCTTGGGTGCCCGCCATGCTTACTCGAAGAAGGAACGGTTACGGCCGCTGGCCGGGCGATGACGCTTGACGCGGGCAGCGCCGGACTGCACCCACACGCGCACGTTCTGCTGGCGCTTGAACCAGACCGGCCGCGCGCCCTGCTTGACGCGCCAGCTCTTGCGGCCGTTATGGGATTTGTGCGCGCTGTCCCAGCTGGGCACATAGCCGGCACTGACGCCGCTGGCGTCGGACCCGCCCGTGCCGGAAGCCTCGACACCGCCCAGTGCCTCGTTCAGCGCCTGGGTGTGTTCGTTGACTTCCTTGTGGATGGTCTGCTCGACGTCGCGCGCGGCGTTCTCGAATTCCGTGCGCATCTTGCGCAGTTCCTCGAGTTCGACCTCGCGGCTGACCTCGGCCTTTACGTCATTGATATAGCGTTGTGCGCGACCGACCAGGGCGCCGACCGTGCGCGCCACCTTTGGCAGACGCTCGGGGCCGATCACGATCAGCGCCACGGCGCCGATCAGTGCCAGCTTGGAAATGCCGAGATCGATCATGCGAAAACCGGAACTGAGACACAGGACAGGCGGGCCGCGCCGTGCGCGGCCGCCGGGAGGATGGCTGACAAGAAAAAACCGGCCGGCGGATTATTCCTGGCGCTGCTTTTCCTTGGCTTCCACGTCGATCGTGGTGGCGTCGCGCAGTTCCTTGGCAGCAGCGGGCTTGGCGCCAGGTTCCTCGGCGTTGCCGTCCTTCATGCCATCCTTGAAGCCCTTCACCGCGCCACCCAGGTCCTGGCCGATATTGCGCAGCTTCTTGGTACCGAAGACGAGCATGACGATCACCAGCACGATCAGCCAGTGCCAAATGCTAAACGAACCCATTTCTTGCTCCTGATAAAGCCGCGGGCGTCGGAATATGATCGCCCGGCCCCGTAGTTCCGTCCTTCAAAGGCCGCGTCGGGGCGACGGTACCCGACGCAACATCTGGCCGGGACATCGCTGTCCCAGCCCCTTTTTCATGCCAGGCTTCCCGAACCTGCGTTCAGAACGCCGGTGACTTCCACTGGTCGCGCGGGCCGCCGAGTACGTGCAGATGGAGATGGAACACCTCCTGTCCGCCGTCCGTGCCGGTGTTGATCACCGTACGGAAGCCGTTGTTGCAGCCGGCAAGGCGTGCCAGTTCGGGCACCTTGAGCATTATTCTAGCAAGCACATCCGCATCGCCGGACCCGCAGTCAGCCAGCGAATCGACATGCGATTTCGGAATGACCAGAAAGTGTACCGGCGCCTTGGGATGGATATCGTGAAACGCCAGCAGATCGTCGTCCTCGTACAGCTTGCTGGACGGGATCTGACCGGCCACGATCTTGCAGAAAATGCAATTGTCCTGGGATTTCATGAAGTTCTTGTTGCAGCCTGTCAGCACATTGCACGAAATCGTGCCGTCCTGCTGCCACTTTTCTCGCGCTCTTGCCAGTCTGGCCTCAGAACGACTCGCCCGGATACATCGGCCTGCGGTCGTTCAGGTACAGCCAGCCCTTGACGATACGATACAGTATCCACAGTGACAAAATGCAGAAAACGGCGATTGCCACCGGGAACAGCAACACCGTCACGAACATGATGCCGCCGGCCACGTACCAGACGATCGACCACCAGAACGTGCGGATCTGCCACGCAAAGTGCGAGGCATACACGGTTCCCCGGGTGTCGTCGCGCTTTACGTAGTTGACGATGATCGCGATCAGCGCCGTAATGCCGCCCGTAAACCAGTGGATCGCATACAGCGCGTAAAGGATGTGCGTCAGCTTGCGCAATCCGTCGAGCTTGTCCGCATCAGCGGTTGTCGTCACCTGCGTGGTGTAGTCCGTCGCCATCGTGCCCTCCAGCGTTGCACCGCGTTATGCCGTGTCCGGAACATCCCGGGCGGCCATAGGCTCAATGCTACTCCTTGCGACTGGCTTTCTCGACCAGCCCCGACAGCCCCTCGCGGCGCGCCAGTTCGTTGACCACGTCGGCCGGCGTGGCGCCGATATGCGAGAGCAGCACCATCGTGTGGAACCAGAGATCGGCCACTTCGTAGACCACCTTGCCCACGGCTTCGTCGGCCAGGCCGGCCGCGCGGGCGTCCTTGGCCGCCATCACGGTCTCGGTGGCTTCCTCGCCGATCTTCTTCAGGATGGCGTCGTCGCCCTTCCTGAACAGCTTGGCCACATAGGATTTGTCGGGGTCGCCGCCGTTTTCGGGCTTGCGCGATTCCAGCGTGGCGGCCACACGGGCCAGCACATCTGTCGAGTCGACCGAGCCAGTCGTTTGCGTGTCCTGGCTCATGGCTTGGCCGCGTAGATCGCCGACGGGTCCTTGAGCACTGGCTCGACGGTATGCCAGTCGCCCGACTCGACGTCGCCTTCGAACTTCTGGAAGAAACACGAATGCCGGCCGGTATGGCAGGCAATGCTGTCGATCTGGGTGACCTTCAGCAGGACCACGTCCTCGTCGCAATCCAGCCGGATTTCGTGCACCTTCTGCACGTGGCCCGACTCCTCGCCCTTGTGCCACAGGCGCTTGCGCGAGCGCGACCAGAACACGGCCTCGCCCAGCTCAACCGTGCGCTGCAGCGCCTCGCGGTTCATGAACGCGAACATCAGCACGTCATTGGACCCCGTCTCCTGGACGATCACCGGCACCAGGCCGTTGTCGTCCCACTTCACCTTGTTCAACCACTTCTTTGCCATGATCAGATCCGGACGGGGATGCCCTCGCGGGCCATGAATGCCTTTGCTTCGCCAACGGTGTGCTGGCCGTAGTGGAAGATGCTGGCGGCCAGCACCGCATCGGCGTGACCGAGCTTGATGCCGTCGGCCAGATCCTGCAGGCCGCCCACGCCACCTGATGCAATAACGGGTACCGGCACGGCGTCGCTGACCGCGCGCGTCAGTTCCAGGTCGAATCCGCTCCTGGTGCCGTCGCGGTCCATGCTGGTCAGCAGGATTTCGCCGGCGCCGCGGCGCGCCATCTCGCGGGCCCACTCCACGGCGTCCAGGCCGGTGGCCTTGCGTCCGCCATGGGTAAAGACCTCCCAGCGGGCCGGCTCGCCCGGCGCCGAACTGCGCTTGGCATCGATTGCCACCACGATGCACTGCGAGCCGTACTTGCCGGTCGCATCTGAAACCAGTTGCGGATTGGCGATGGCCGACGAATTCACGCTGATCTTGTCCGCCCCGGCATTGAGCAGCCGGCGCACGTCTTCCACGGCGCGCACGCCGCCGCCCACGGTCAGCGGGATGAACACCTGCGAAGCCACGGCCTCGATGATATGAAGGATCAGGTCGCGACCGTCGCTGGTCGCGGTGATGTCGAGAAAAGTGATTTCGTCGGCACCTTGCTCGTCATAGCGGCGAGCGACTTCAACGGGGTCGCCAGCATCGCGCAGTTCGACGAAGTTGACACCCTTGACCACCCGCCCGTTGGTGACGTCGAGGCAGGGGATGATACGTTTGGCTAGCATGTGGTTCCTTGCCTGCCGCGCCCCGCGCGGGGCACGGCTGGTTGTGGCGTCCTGCCTGGCGGCGTGATCCGGCCGCCGGTTATTCGGCCGTCAGCTTGTCCGCGTGCGCCTGGGCGTCGGCAAAGACCAGGTCGCCCGAATAGATCGCGCGGCCGCAGATCACACCTTCCACGCCCTCGCCTTCCACGGCGCAGAGCTGGTCGATGTCGGCCATGTTCGACAGCCCGCCGCTGGCGATCACAGGGATCGACATCGACTGGGCCAGCTTGACCGTGGCGTCGATGTTGATGCCCTGCAGCATGCCGTCGCGGCCGATGTCGGTGTAGATGATGGCTTCCACGCCGTAGTCTTCGTACTTGCGTGCCAGATCCGCCACTTCATGGCCAGTCAGCTTGCTCCAGCCATCGGTGGCCACCTTGCCGTCCTTGGCATCGAGCCCGACGATGATGTGGCCGCCGAACGCCGAGCAGGCGTCCTTCAGGAATCCGGGGTTCTTCACGGCCGCGGTACCGATGATCACGTACGACAGGCCGTCGTCGAGCCAGCGTTCGATCGTGTTCAGATCGCGGATACCCCCGCCGAGCTGGACCGGAATCTCGTCGCCGACTTCCGCGATGATGGCCTTGATGGCGGCCTCGTTGCGGGGCTTGCCAACAAAGGCGCCGTTCAGGTCGACCAGATGCAGGCGACGCGCACCCTGGTTCACCCAGTGACGTGCCATGGCGGCGGGATCTTCGGAAAAGACGGTAGCCTGGTCCATATCGCCTTGTTTGAGGCGTACACACTGACCGTCCTTCAGGTCGATGGCCGGAATGAGCAACATAGCGTAACGAGCGTGGTGGTTGTGTAAAGGAAAAGGGCAGCGATGCCAGCGCGGGCTGCGCGGGCGCTCAGGTCATGTCAGTTTTGCAGTGGATGCAGTCTGGGTCGGTGGCTCTGAACGGCAGGTATCGCTGTTGATCTTGTGGCGCTTCTGGTAACAGGTGCTTCTGACGCTTTACGGATTCCAGTGCACGAAATTCCGGTATAGCTGCAAACCCATCGCGGCGCTCTTCTCCGGGTGGAACTGCGTGGCGAAAATATTATCGCGTGCCACCGCGCTGGTAAACACGACGCCATAGTCCGTCTCGCCGGCAATATGCGCGGGCTCCTGCGCCTGCACATAATAGCTGTGCACGAAGTAAAACCAGCTGTTGTCCGGGATGCCCTGCCACATCGGGTGCGCCATTGCCTGCCGCACGCGGTTCCAGCCCATCTGCGGCACCTTGAAGCGCGAGCCATCCGGCTGCATCATCCCTTCCAGTTCAAAGCGGATCACCTCGCCCGGCATCAGGCCCAGGGCTGGCGTGCTGGCCGCACCCGACCTGGCTTCACTGCTGCGTTCGAACAGCATCTGTTCGCCAACGCACACACCCAGCATCGGCTTCGACGCCGCGGCCTCCAGCACGGCCTGCTGCAGCCCCGAATCTCCCAGGGCGCCCATGCAGTCGGGCATCGCACCCTGCCCCGGCAGCACCACGCGGTCGGCCGCGCGGATCGCCTCGGGGCGGTCCACAACCTGCACGTCCGCTTCCGGTGCCGCGGCACGCAGAGCCTGCGCCACCGAGCGCAGGTTGCCCATGCCGTAATCCACAATTGCTATGGTAGTCATGATTTCAAAACAGGCAACAATGTCTTCAGCCCGTCCACAATGAATTCAACGGCCAGCGCCGACAGGATCAACCCCATCAGGCGCGTGCCGATATTGATCCCGGTCCTGCCAACCACCCGTGCGATGGGGTCCGCCGCACGGAACGTGCCATACACCACCAGCCCCAGCAGCACGCCGATCCCGACCAGGATCAGCAGCTCGTACCAGTGATGCGTCTTGCCCGCATACACGATCACGGTGCTGATCGACCCCGGGCCGGTCAGCAACGGCAGCGCCAGCGGCACCACCGCGATACTGGTCTTGGCCTCCGCCTCGTCCTCTTCCTCTGGCGTGGCCTTGGTCCGGCCCGTCTGGGCGTTGAGCATGTTCATGGCCATCATGATCATGATCAGCCCGCCGCCCACCTGCAGCGACGCCACCGAGATATTGAAGAACTCGATGATCTGCTGGCCCAGCAACGCCGACAAGCCCACCACGATCGCCACGGCAATCGACGCCGTCTTGATCGTCTTCAGCTTCTCCGCCTCGGTCTGCTGGCTGGTCAGGCTGATGAAGAACGGGATCGCCCCGATCGGATTGATCAGCGCCAGCAGCGAGATGAAAGACTTGAGCGTATCCATCGGATGCGGGTGTGTCGGGGTTGTCAGCGTCGCCGCAACCAGCCGGCACGCCTGCTATATGGGGGCGCAGGTCAGTGTTTCAGGTCAGACACCAGTATGGGTCAGAGCGTACCCTTGGTCGATGGAATCTGGTTGGCCGCACGCGGATCCAGCTCCACCGCCATGCGCAACGCACGGCCAAAGGCCTTGAACACCGTTTCGCACTGGTGGTGGGCGTTGATGCCGCGCAGGTTGTCGATATGGAGCGTTACCCCGGCGTGGTTGACGAAGCCGCGGAAGAACTCGATCGTCAGGTCGACGTCGAAGCTGCCCACCCGGGCGCGCGTGAACGGCACGTGGAATTCCAGCCCCGGGCGGCCCGAGAAGTCGATCACCACGCGCGACAGGCACTCGTCCAGCGGCACGTAGCTGTGGCCGTAGCGCGTGATGCCCTTCTTGTCGCCGATGGCGCGCGCCACGGCCTGGCCCAGCGTAATGCCGACGTCTTCCACCGTGTGGTGGTCGTCGATATGGGTGTCGCCCGTGGCCTCCACCTCCAGGTCGAACATGCCATGCCGGGCAATCTGGTCCAGCATGTGGTCGAGGAACGGCACGCCGGAAGCCAGCTTCTGGCGGCCGGTGCCATCAAGGTTCAGCGAAACGCGGATCTGCGTTTCCGAGGTATTGCGGGTGACCTCTGCAACACGCATGGTGGGGTTAATCCTGCAATGAGGCACGGAATGCCTCAAGAAACTGCGCGTTTTCTTCGGGGGTGCTGACCGTCACGCGCAGACAGTTGGCCAGCAATGCGTGCATTTTACTCACGTTCTTGATCAATACCTTCCGCGCCAGCACGCGCTCGAACGTCTGTGCCGCATCCGGCACGCGCACCAGCAGGAAGTTGGCGGCGCTCGGGTAGACCGTCACGCCCGGCATGGCCGCCATGGCGTCGGCCAGCTTCGCGCGCTCGGCACGCAGCTGGGCGGCCTGGTCGTCCAGCACATCCACATGTTCCAGCGCGAACAGCGCGGTGGCTTCGGTCAGGACGTTGACGTTGTACGGCGGGCGCACCTTGTCCAGCTGCGACAGCCATTCCGGCGACCCCGCCATGTAGCCCAGGCGGATACCGGCGAGCCCCAGTTTCGACACCGTGCGCATCACCAGCAGGTTGCCGAACTCGGTCAGGCGCGGCATCCAGCTTTCCTGGGCGAACGGCTGATAGGCCTCGTCCACCACCACCAGGCTCTGGCATACCTCGCCCTGCGCGGCGCGCACGATCGCTTCCATGTCGGCGGCGTCGAACAGGTTACCGGTGGGGTTGTTCGGGTAGGCCAGATAGATGATGGCGGGCTTGTGCTCGGCCATCGCGGCCAGCATGGCGGCGCGGTCCAGCGTGAAATCCGCGCGCAACGGCACGCCGACAAACCCGAGGCCCGCAAACTGGGCCGACATCGCATACATGACGAAGCCAGGCACCGGCGCCAGCACCTTGGCACCCGGCTTCGATGCGGCCAGCGAAATGATGCTGATCAGTTCGTCCGAACCGTTGCCCAGCATCACGTCCATGCCGGCTGGCACCTTCATGACCGACTTGAGCTGCGCGCGCAGCGCCTCGCTGCTGGGCACCGGGTAGCGGTTCAGGGCCACCTCGCCCAGTCGCGCGGCCAGTTGGGCGCGCAGGTCGGGCGGCAGCCGGTACGGGTTCTCCATCGCGTCGAGCTTCACCAGTCCGTGCGAGTCGGCGACATGATAGGCGCCCATGGCGCGCACGTCGTCACGGATGATGCGTTCGATCAGGGATGGGTCTACGGCTGGCATGGTGGTCCTATGGTTTCGTGCCTTGCGGCATGTCTTAACGCTTGAATCGGTACTCGGCGCTGCGCGCGTGGGCCTGCAGCCCCTCGCCATAGGCCAGTTCGGCGGCGATCTGGCCCAGCATCTGCGCCCCGCCCTCGCTGACCTCGATCAGGCTCGAACGCTTCTGGAAGTCGTACACGCCCAGCGGCGACGAGAAGCGCGCGGTGCGCGAGGTGGGCAGCACGTGGTTCGGGCCAGCGCAGTAGTCCCCCAGCGACTCGCTGGTATAGCGGCCCAGGAAGATGGCGCCCGCATGGCGGATCTTCTCGCTCCACTGGCGCGGGTGTTCGGCGGAAATCTCCAGGTGCTCGGGCGCGATGGCGTTGGCGATCTCGCAGGCTTCTTCCATGTCGCGCACCTTGACCAGGGCACCGCGTCCGGCCAGCGAGGCGGCGATCACCTCGCGGCGCGGCATCGTCGGCAGCTGGCGCTGGATGCTCGCTTCCACGCGGTTCAGGTAGGCCTCGTCCGGGCACAGCAGGATCGACTGCGCCAGTTCGTCGTGCTCGGCCTGCGAGAACAGGTCCATGGCCACCCAGTCCGGATCGGTCGTGCCGTCGCAGATCACCAGGATTTCCGACGGGCCGGCGATCATGTCGATGCCGACCGTGCCGAACACGCGGCGCTTGGCGGCGGCCACATAGGCATTGCCCGGGCCGACGATCTTGTCCACCTGCGGCAGCGTTGCGGTACCGAACGCCAACGCGCCCACGGCCTGCGCGCCGCCGATCGTGAACACGCGGTCCACGCCGGCGATCTGCGCGGCGGCCAGCACCAGTTCGTTGCGCACGCCACCGGGCGTGGGCACCACCATGATCACTTCCTTGACGCCAGCCACGCGCGCGGGGATCGCATTCATCAGCACCGACGACGGGTATGCGGCCTTGCCGCCGGGCACGTACAGGCCCACGCGGTCCAGCGGGGTCACCTTCTGGCCCAGCATCGTGCCGTCGGCCTCGGTGTATTCCCAGCTATGGCTGCCGCATTCGATCTTCTGCTTCTCGTGGTAGGCGCGCACGCGGGCGGCGGCGGCCTCCAGCGCGGCGCGGCGCTTCGGCTCCAGGTCTTCCAGCGCCGCTTCCAGTTGGGATTGCGACAGCTCCAGCGCGCCCATCGAGGGGGCTTCCAGTCGGTCGAAACGGCGCGTGTATTCGAGCACGGCCTCGTCGCCACGGCGGCGCACGTCAGCCAGGATATCGGCAGCGGCGCGATCGATGGCCTCGTCTTCCGACGCCTCGAACGCCAGCACCTGGCGCAGGGCATCGGCAAAGCCGGGCTCGGTCGAGTCGAGCCGGCGGATCGACAGGTTTTCCATATCGGTGTCGTTCATGACTGCTTGTCCTCGGGGAATCCCTGACGGACTCCCGGTCGGGTTCAACTTGTGCGTACCTCAGGCGAGCGCCGCCGAGGCCCGTTCGAATGCTTCCAGGATCGGCGCCAGCCGTTCCCGTTTGAGCTTCAGCGCCGCCTGGTTGACCACCAGGCGCGACGAGATCTGCACGATCTCCTCCACTTCGACCAGGTTGTTCGCGCGCAGCGTGCCGCCGGTGCTGACCAGGTCGACGATGGCATCGGACAGCCCCACCAGCGGGCCCAGCTCCATCGAGCCGTACAGCTTGATCAGGTCCACGTGCACGCCCTTCTTGGCGAAGTGCTCGCGCGCGGTCTGCACGTACTTGGTGGCCACGGCCAGGCGCGCACCCTGCCGCACCGCGTTGGCGTAGTCGAACCCGGCAGGCACCGCCACCGACATGCGGCAGCGCGCGATGTTCAGGTCGATCGGCGCGTACAGGCCGGTCATGCCGTGCTCCATCAGCACGTCCTTGCCGGCCACGCCGAAGTCGGCCGCGCCATACTGCACGTAGGTCGGCACGTCCGACGCGCGCACGATGATCACGCGCACGGCCGGGTCGGACGTGGGCAGGATCAGCTTGCGCGAGGTCTCGGGGTCCTCGGTCACCTGAATGCCGGCCGCGGCCAGCAGCGGCAGCGTTTCGGTAAAGATGCGGCCCTTGGACAGTGCCAGCGTCAGCTGGTTGGGCGAGGCGTTGAAAGCGGGGCTCATCGTCAGTTCTTCAAGGTTCGGGGCGGCCTGGGGCGGCGGCTTCTGGTTCAGGCGATCCGGCGGATCTTCGCGCCGACTGCCGACAGCTTGTCTTCCATGCGGTCGTAGCCGCGATCCAGGTGGTAGATGCGGTCGATCGTCGTTTCGCCATCGGCCACCAGGCCGGCAATGACGAGACTGGCCGATGCACGCAGGTCGGTGGCCATCACGTTGGCGCCCGACAGGCGCGGCACGCCGGTCACCACCGCGGTGTTGCCCTCGGCCGTGATGTTCGCGCCCAGACGGTTCAGCTCCTGCACGTGCATGAAGCGGTTTTCGAAGATCGTTTCGGTGATGCGCGCCGTGCCTTCGGCCACCGCGTTCAGGGCCATGAACTGGGCCTGCATGTCGGTCGGGAAGGCCGGGTATTCCGACGTCCGGAAGCTCACGGCCTGCGGACGTTGCGGCATGGCCAGGCGGATCCAGTCGTCGCCGGTCTCGACCGTGGCACCGGTCTCGCGCAGCTTGATCAGCACGGCGTCCAGGATCAGCGGCGGGACGTCGCGCACGACGATGTCGCCCAGCGACGCGGCGGCCGCGCACAGGAACGTGCCGGCCTCGATACGGTCGGCCACCACGCTGTGCTGCGCGCCGTGGAGCTTGTCCACGCCCTGCACGATCAGGCGGTCGGTGCCGATGCCCTCGATCTTCGCGCCCATCTTGACCAGCAGTTCGGCCAGATCGGTCACCTCGGGCTCGCGGGCGGCGTTTTCCAGCACGGTCTCGCCTTCGGCCAGCGTGGCGGCCATCAGCAGGTTCTCGGTGCCGGTCACGGTAATCATGTCCGTCACCACGCGGGCGCCCTTCAGGCGGCTGGCACGGGCGTGGATGAAGCCGTGCTCGATGTTGATTTCCGCACCCATGGCCTGCAGGCCCTTGATGTGCTGGTCCACGGGGCGTGCGCCAATGCCGCAGCCGCCCGGCAACGACACGCGGGCCTCGCCGAAGCGGGCCACCAGCGGGCCGAGCACCAGGATCGACGCGCGCATGGTCTTCACGAGGTCGTAGGAAGCTTCCGGCGAATTGATGTCGGCGCCGTTCAGCGTGGCCACGCCATTGGCCATGTCGGCCTGCATGCCCATCTGGCGCAGCAGCTTGAGCATGGTGCGCGTGTCCTGCAGGTCGGGCACGTTGGAAAGCGATACGGTATCGGCGGTCAGCAGGCCGGCGCACAGGATGGGCAGGGCGGCGTTCTTGGCGCCCGAGACGCGGACTTCGCCCTTGAGCGGCCCGTTGCCCTGGATCTGGAATTTGTCCATGTTTCTGTCTTGTCAGCCGGCGGTGTCGGACCCGCCGGTATGTTGTCTTGTGAGGTATCGACGCCTTACTTGGCGCCGTCGGCCTGCCATTCGGCCGGCGTCAGCGTCTTCATCGACAGCGCATGGATCTCGGCGCGCATGCGGTCGCCCAGCGCCGCGTAGACGCGCTGGTGCCGCTGGATCAGGCGCTTGCCCTCGAACTCCCCGCTCACGATCGTGGCGAAGAAGTGCTGGCCGTCGCCCTCCACGTGCAGATGTTCGCAGGGCAATCCTTGGGCAATGTAATCCCTGACTTGTTCCGGAGTAGGCAGCATGTCTGTCTCTGTGAATTCGGTGATTTGCGGCAAATCAGTGCCGCAGCTTGTAACCCTTGCGCAGCAGGCGCAGCGCCAGCGCGGCCAGCACCACGAACGCCACGACCACCACGGCCAGGCTGTGCAGCGGCGGCACGTCGGACACGCCGAAGAAGCCGAAGCGGAAGCCGTCGATCATGTAGAAGAACGGGTTGGCGTGCGACACAGCCTGCCAGAACGGCGGCAAGGAGTGAATCGAATAGAACACGCCGGACAGGAACGTGGCCGGCATGATCAGAAAGTTCTGAAACGCGGCCAGCTGGTCGAATTTCTCGGCCCAGATGCCGGCGATCAGGCCCAGCGTGCCCAGGATGCCCGCGCCGGCCAGCCCGAACACCAGGATCCAGAGCGGATGCGCAAAATGCAGGTGTGCAAACCAGGCGGTCACCAGCAGCACGCCCAGGCCCACGCAGAGCCCGCGGATGATCGACGCCGCCACGTAGGCGCCGAACATTTCCCAGTGCGACAGCGGCGGCAGCAGGATGAACACCAGGTTGCCGGTAATCTTGGACTGGATCAGCGACGACGAACTGTTGGCGAACGCATTCTGCAGCACGCTCATCATCACCAGGCCCGGCACCAGGAAGGCGGTATAGCTGATCTGGTCATAGACGCGCACGCGGTCTTCAAGCACATGGCCGAAGATCAGCAGGTACAGCACGGCTGTCAGCACCGGCGCGGCCACGGTCTGGAACGATACCTTCCAGAAGCGCAGCACTTCCTTGTAGAGCAGCGTGCGGAAGCCGACCAGGCCGCCGACTTTCATCGATGCCAGACGCTGTTCCTCGCGCTGGGCCACATTGATCTCGGCGGGATTCTTCATGCCGCGGCCTCCATGGCGGTGTTCGGCGTGCTGCCGGGCATCTCGCCCTCGCGGCGCATGATCTGCACGAACACGTCCTCCAGGTCGGCCTTGCTGATTTCCATGTCTTCGATTTCACAGCCGGCGGCGCGCAGCGCGGCCAGGATGGGTTCCACGGCCTCGTAGCCCGACAGCCGCAGGCGATGCGCGCGCTCGCCCGGGTTGCCCGGCGTGCGCAGTGCGTCCAGTTCGGCCGGCAGCGTCCCCTTCGACAGCGTCAGAACCAGTTGCAGGCCCGCGAACTGGTTCAGCAGGCTGCTGGTGCGGTCCAGCGCCACCACCTCGCCGAACTTGAGCATGGCGATGCGGTCGCACAGTGCCTCGGCTTCTTCCAGGTAGTGGGTGGTCAGGATGATCGTGTGGCCTTCGCGGTTCAGGCGCGAGATGAATTTCCACAGGGTCTGGCGCAGTTCCACGTCCACGCCGGCGGTGGGTTCGTCCAGCACGATCACGGGCGGACGGTGCACCAGCGCCTGGGCCACCAGTACACGGCGCTTCATGCCGCCCGACAGCTGGCGCATGTTGCTGTCGGCCTTGTTGGTGAGATCGAGGTTGGCCATGATCTCGTCGATCCAGTCGTCGTTGCGCGACAGGCCGAAATAGCCCGACTGCAGCCGCAGCGTCTCGCGCACCGTGAAGAACGGATCGAAAACCAGCTCCTGGGGCACCACGCCCAGCATGCGGCGCGCCATGCGGTAGTCGTCCACCACATCGTGGCCCAGCACGCTGACCGTCCCCGAATCGGAGCGGTTCAGGCCGGCCAGAATGGAAATCAGCGTGGTCTTGCCCGCGCCGTTGGGGCCGAGCAGGCCGAAGAATTCCCCGCGCTCGACGCTGAAACTGACACCCTTGAGCGCCTGCAGGTTGCGATAGCGCTTGCGGACATCGGTAATTTCGATGGCTTTCATGGCCGAATGTCTTGGGATGGGGCCGCTTGGCGGTCAGCCTTACCTGGATTTGGGGGGCGCCCCTGAGGTTAGCCGCGCAGCACCTGTGGATCGTGTCAGGACACTTGGGGGCGACATGGGGACGAACAACCCGGAATTATAGGGGATGAGGGGGTTCCCCCGCTCTGCCCGGCGCGGCGCCAGGCCATCGGCCCGACGCCGTGGCATCGCATGGCCGCACGCAATGGCACGCGCGGCGACGGATGCCGGTTCAATGTCGGTGGTGGTGGTGTTCCGGGTGGGTAGCGGTGGCGGTAGCCAGGCCCAGCAGGCCTTCGACCCCATAGAGGGTGGCCAGCGACCGAAGCTGCGGCGACGCACCGGCGACAGTCAACGACTGGCCGCGCTCGGCGGCAGCCCGTTGCCAGGCCAGCAGCACGGCGACGGCGGAGGAATCCACCTGCGTCAGCGCGCTGCAATCCACGGTCACGTCGCCCTGCTGCACGCGCGACAGGCCGTCACGCAGCACGACGGCAGCGTTGCGGTTGGTCAGCGAGGCGCCAAGGGCAGGCATCGATGGATGGGAGCTGGAAACGTGAAACGGGCTTGTCGAATGAAAACTCCCGCCCGGAGGCGGGAGCGTCTGGCCATTGTAGACCAGTTTGGCCGCGCCGTGCTGCGGCGCAACCGGAATCGGGCGGATCGGCCGTTCAGCCCTTGGCGTTGGCCAGTTGGCGGTTGCGGTCCTGCAGCGTCTTGATGACGCCGTCCACGCCCTGCTGGTTGGCGATGGTGTTGAAACTGCCCTTGTACGCCTCGGTCAGCCAGGCGCCCAGCACGTTGATGTCATAGACCTTCCAGCCCTCGGCCGTCTTTTCCAGGCGGTAATCCATCTGGATCGGCTCGCCCTTGTTGATGACCTGGGTGCGGATCGTGGCGTCGGTGTCGTCGGCCGTGCCACGATAGGGACGGAACTGCACCTTCTGGTCGCGGATCTGGGCGATGGCGCCAGCGTAGGTACGGATCAGCAGCGTCTTGAACTCGTCGGTAATCACCTTCTGCTGTTCCGGCGTGGCCTTCGACCAGTTGCGGCCCATGGCGATCTGCGTGGTGCGCGTGAAGTTGGCGTGCGGCAGGATCTTCTGCTCGACGAGCTGGGTAATCTTGCCGATATTGCCGGCCTGCATGTCCTTGTCGGCCTGCACGGTGGACATCACGTCGTTCACCACGGCCTTGACCAGGCCGTCCGGCGTCGAGGCGTCGGCCTGCTGCGCCTGCGCGGCGCCAGCGCCGGCAAAGGCAACAACAGTGAGGAAGGGAAGCAGCAGTCGCTTGATCATGTGAATTTTTTCCTTTCTTTCCGGGAACGTCACCTGCAGGGTATCGGCAGGTTCGCGCCCATCCGACAGGGCAACAACGCACCGCCATCGGAAATCATTGAAACACAGGCGTCAGCCGGGCATGGTATCTGCACATGCATGAAACGCCACTTTCATACACTTTGTTTCAGGCCTCACAGCGCGCTCACAGGCCCGCCCGGGCATTGTCGGGACAAGGCTGGCAGGCAGACCTTCGGGCTGCCCACGGCGCCTCAGCCCTCTTTGGTATCGGCTCCGGCCGGCGCGGACTTGCTGCCGCCGTCCTGATCCGGATGGGGTTGCTGCGGCGCGCCCTCGTCATCCTGCGACGGCGGATTGCCGTCGTGGATCAGGTATTCGCGGCGCTGCAGGTACGAATCGCGCAGGAACGCGTACTTGTCCAGCGCGGCCGCCTCGATCAGGCTCGTGGCACCCAGCAGCTGGGCCCGGCCGTCGACCACGCGCACGGTGGACACCGACAGGCTCGCGTACCACGGTGAAATATAGGTGGTCGGGTCCATGAAGCGGTCCACCACCATGCCGGTGCCGTCGCGCACGCTGCTCGGTCCGAACAGCGGCAGCACCAGGTACGGGCCCGGCGGCACGCCCCACACGCCCATGGTCTGGCCGAAGTCTTCCTTGTACTTCGGCAGGCCGGCCGGCGTGGCGATATCGATCAGGCCGCCCAGGCCGAGCACGCTGTTGATGGCCACGCGCATCGTGTCTTCCGCTGCCCGCGACGGCTTGCCTTGCAGCAGGTTGTTGGCCGCCGAGTAGACATCGCTGACATTCGAGAAGAAGTTGCCCACCGCCGTGCGCACCGGCGACGGGATGTAGTCCTGGTAGCCCTCGGCCACCGGCTTCAGCGCGTACTTGTCGAGGTTGTCGTTGAACGTGGAAACGCCACGGTTGAACGGCTCCAGCGGATCTGCCGGGTTGGCGCCGGGCCCGGTGGCGCAGCCGGCCAGGGCCAGCGCGACCAGCGAAGCCGCGCTCAGGCGATGAAAAGTGCTCATTTGCCGCCGCCCATTCCCGGCGCGGCCGGCAAGGCCGCCGCACCCGCGCCGGACGCATTCGCCGACGGAGACGAGGCCGGCGCCGGGGCCGACGCGTTGCCGTTGCCGCTGTTGCCGCCGGCGCCGGCATCGGCCGCCTTGTTGTACAGGAACTGGCCGATCAGGTTTTCCAGCACCACGGCCGACTGCGTCATCGTGATCTTGCTGCCCTGGGCCAGCATCTTGTCGTCACCGCCGGCTTCCAGCCCGATGTACTGCTCGCCAAGCAGCCCCGACGTCAGGATCTTGGCCGACGTGTCGCGCGGGAACGCGTAGCGTTTATCCAGATTCATCGTCACCGTGGCCTGGTATTGCTTGTCGTCGAAGTTGATCGACGCCACGCGGCCCACCACCACGCCGGCGCTCTTCACCGGCGCACGCGGCTTCAGTCCGCCGATATTGTCGAACTGCGCGGTCACCGCGTAGGTGTCCTGGAACGACAGGCTGCTCATGTTGCCGGCCTTCAGCGCCAGGAACAACAGGGCGGCGAAGCCCACCACCACGAACAACCCCACCCAGTAGTCGAGCGAATTTTTCTTCATGCGAGTCTCTTGTCGAATGCTTGTCAGCTGAACATCAGCGCGGTCAGCAGGAAATCCAGGCCGAGCACGGCCAGCGACGCCATCACCACGGTCCGCGTGGTGGCGCGTGAAACGCCTTCGGGCGTCGGGTTCGCCTCGAACCCCTGGTACAGCGCGATGAACGTCACCGCAATGCCAAAAATAAAGCTCTTGATCACGCCGTTCAGCACGTCGGCACGCACATCCACGCCGCCCTGCATCTGCGACCAGAACGCGCCGGCATCCACGCCGATCAGCTGCACGCCAACCAGGTAGCCGCCCAGGATGCCCACCGCGCTGAAGATCGCGGCCAGGATCGGCATGGCGATGACACCGGCCCAGAAACGCGGCGCGATCACGCGCTGCAACGGGTTGACGGCCATCATTTCCATGGCGGTCAGCTGCTCGCCAGCCTTCATCAGGCCGATCTCAGCGGTCAGCGACGTGCCGGCGCGGCCCGCGAACAGCAGCGCCGACACCACCGGCCCCAGTTCGCGCACCAGCGACAGCGCCACCAGCAGGCCCAGCGCCTGCTCGGACCCATAGCGGTTCAGCGTGTAGTAGCCCTGCAGGCCCAGCACGAAGCCGACGAACAGGCCCGACACGGCGATGATCACCAGCGACAGGTTGCCGACGAAGAACACCTGGTCGGAAATCAGCCGGAATCGGCGCAGCAGTGCCGGCGACAGCGCCAGCACGGCCAGGAACATGCGCGTGGCACGGCCCAGGCCGCCCACGAACTGGCGCACCGCGGCGCCGATGGTAGTGAAGAAGCCGGTCAACGCGCGCCTCCGGCCAGGAAATCTTCGGCCAGCGTGGGGCCGGCGTAATGGAAAGGTACCGGGCCGTCGGCCTCGGCGTGCACGAACTGGCGCACGAACGGGTCGCTGGACGCCCGCAGGTCCTCCGGCGCGCCTTCGGCGGCAATCCTGCCGTTCGCAATGAAATACACGTAATCGGCGATCTGGAAGGTTTCCTGCACGTCGTGCGAGACGATGATGGTGCTGGCGCCCAGCGCGTCGTTGAGGTCGCGGATCAGGTTGGCCGTCAGGCCGAGCGAGATCGGGTCCAGGCCGGCGAACGGTTCGTCGTACATCAGCAGGGCCGGGTCCAGCGCAATAGCCCGCGCCAGCGCCACGCGCCGCGCCATGCCGCCCGAGATCTGCGCCGGCATCAGGTCGCGCGCCCCGCGCAGCCCCACCGCGTTGAGCTTCATCAGCACCAGATCCCGGATCATCGATTCGGGCAGGTCGGTGTGCTCGCGTAGCGGAAATGCGACGTTGTCGAATACCGACAAGTCAGTGAACAGCGCGCCAAACTGGAACAGCATGCCCATCTGGCGGCGCACCGCGTACAGCGCGGTCTGGTCCATGACATCGATGTCGGCGCCGTTGAACGTCACACGGCCGCGCTGCGGGCGCACCATGCCGCCCACCAGCCGCATCACCGTGGTCTTGCCACAGCCCGAACCGCCCATGACGGCCACCACTTTCCCGCGCGGAAAGCGCATGGAAAGGCCGGATAGGATGGGCTTGTCGCCAGCCGCGTATGCAAAATCGACATCCGCAAGTTCGACGACGTTGGGGCCTGTAAAAGCCTGGCCAGACGGGTTCGGCACGGTAGCGGTCACAATGTCACCGGATTTGGACAGGCCGCCATTATAAGGGCTACTACCTATCGGTCGCCGTCCCGTGTGGTGATCTCACCATTGCATGTCCGACAACAATCCGAGGCATTCGTGTGATGCCTGCCGGACAAAACTTGCCCGGCTGCTCCACTCAGGGCTCGCTGCGCGGACCCGCCTGGCGCAGAATCACCTGCCATTGCACCGATTCCGATCGGATGGCAGTAGCAAAGGCGTCGGGCGAGTCGCGAACTGGCGTAAGGCCGGCAGCCATCAACTGGGCCTGCACGCCGCGCTCGCTGGTCACACTGTCCAGCTCGGTAGCCAGTCGCGCCACGATGGCCCGGGGCGTCTTGGCCGGGGCCATCACGCCATACCAGGCGAGCGCCCCGTAGCCCTCCATGCCCGTTTCCTGCAGCGTCGGCACCTGCGGCGACAGCGGCGAGCGCACCGGCCCGGTCACGCCCAGGATTCTCAGTGCACCCGAGCGCACATGGGTCTGCACCGCAGCCCAGGAACAGAAACAGGCGCTGATCCGGCCGGCGAGCATTTCCTGCACCACCGCACTCTCGCCCTTGGCCATCACCAGCGGCACGCTGGTTGGCATGCCCCGCACCGCGTACTCGGCGTACAGATGCTGCGGGCTGCCCGGCTGGCCATAGCCATAGCTGTACGATGCCGGGCTCGATCGCACAGCCGTGACCCACTGCTGGGGTGTCGTCATCGGCAAATGACCATCGATCACCAGGAACAACGGCATGGCGGCCACCCGCGCCACGGGTGTGAAATCGCGCGTCACGTCATAGGGCACCGGTTCGAGTCCGGGCTGGATCAGCATGTTGGCCTGATGGAACAGCAGCGTGTGGCCGTCGGAACTGGCCTTGGCCACAAGGTCGCCGGCCATGGTGCCCGCCGCGCCTGGACGATTGTCCACGTCGACAGGCACGCCAAGCCGCTGGGATAGCCGTTCGGCCACCAGTCGCGCCACGGCATCGGCAACACCGCCGGCCGGGAACGGCACGATCATGCGCAGCGGCCGGGCGGGGAACGAGACCTGACGGGCCGGCGATTCCGTCCGTGCGGCAGGCGGAATGCTGGCAAGCTGGGCGACCGCGGGAGGCTGAGCGAGGGCCGTCGCCGTGCATAGCGCAACGGCAACCGCACACCCCGTCCATCTGGCAGCGAGTATTGGCAACTTCGCTATACCTCGCCAAAGCCGCATGCAATTGCGTACTTCGGGCATCAATTTCCTCCGGGCCGTACCCACCGCTACGGCACCAAATCGGCTGAAAGGGATTTCGAGGCAGTCTCTTCTTATCTAGTTTGAAGAAATTGTAAGGACATTGCCTGGCAGCGCACAGACCGCGTAAACGCTCTCCGGGCGGACCCCAATGTGAGCGCCCGTATAATCGGCCGATGCCTGAATTCACCCTTCGGCCCATGCGCGCCGCCGACCTGCCCGCCGTGCTTGCCGTCCAGGCGCAGTGCTATGGGGATGCACTGGTGGAGTCCGCCGATGCCCTGGAAAGCCGGCTCACGCTATCTCCCGCCACCTGCTGGGTCGCAGCCCTGTCCGCGCCATCGCAAAACGGCCAATCCAGCCCTGCCCTGGCCGCCTACCTGTTTACCCATGCATGGCCAGAGGCGTCCCTGCCACCCTGGAACGGCCGGCTTGCCCGCGACTGGCCCGATACCGAGCCGCTGACATGGTTCATTCACGACATGGCCGTGGCACCGATCGGGCGCGGCGGGGGACTCGCTACCCGCCTCCACCACGCGGCACGCAACGTGGCGATGCACGACGGACTGCGGGCGTCGCGCCTCATCGCCGTCCAGTCGGCCGATACGTACTGGCGCAGGCTCGGGTACGCACCGCTGACCGCCGGCAGGCATGCAGACAAGCTGGCAGCGTATGGAGAGGGGGCGGTGTTGATGGGGCGTCTACTGTAGCGAGCGGGCTGACTCGCCCTAGGAACGGACCGGGCTTCTTGCTCTATTGTGCGATTAGCCCAGGGACCAAAAAACAAAACCCCCGCAAGCTTTCGCTTACGGGGGTTTTGATTGAACCGGGCGCTGGGGCTTAGCGCGGCAGTTCGGAGTGGCCCATCAGGAATGCGTCCACCGAGCGGGCGGCCTGGCGGCCTTCGCGGATGGCCCAGACCACCAGCGACTGGCCGCGGCGCACGTCGCCTGCGGCGAAGACCTTCGGCACGTTCGTCTGGTAGGCGCGGTCGCCTTCGGTCGATGCCTTGGCGTTCTTGCGCGCGTCGGTGTCCACGCCGAAGGCTTCCAGCATGGAGCCCACGGGGTTCGTGAAGCCCATGGCCAGCAGCACCAGGTCGGCCTTCAGCACGAATTCGCTGCCCGGCACTTCCTGCATCTTGCCGTCCTTCCACTCCACGCGGCAGGCCTTCAGCGCCGTGACCTTGCCGTTCTCGCCGATCAGTTCCTTGGTGGCCACCGACCAGTCGCGCGAGCAGCCTTCGTCATGCGACGACGACGTGCGCAGCTTGATCGGCCAGTACGGCCAGACCAGCGGCTTGTTTTCTTCTTCCGGCGGCTGCGGCAGCAGTTCGAACTGCGTGACCGATTCGGCGCCATGGCGGTTGGACGTGCCGACGCAGTCCGAACCCGTATCGCCGCCGCCAATCACGATCACGTGCTTGCCTTCGGCACGGATCTCGTTGGCGCCGTCGCCGGCCACTTCCTTGTTCTGCGGGATCAGGAATTCCAGCGCGTAGTGGACGCCGGCCAGTTCGCGGCCCGGCACCGGCAGGTCGCGCGGCACTTCCGAGCCGCCCGCCAGCACCACGGCGTCGAACTGGTCCATCAGCGCCTGCGCCGAGATGGTTTCGCGCGCGTAGTTCTTGATGCCGGCCGGCAGCGCGCCGTCGGTCACCATCACGCCCGCACGGAAGGTCACGCCTTCGGCCTGCATCTGCTCGATGCGGCGGTCGATCAGGTCCTTCTCCATCTTGAAGTCGGGGATGCCGTAGCGCAGCAGGCCGCCGATGCGGTCGTTCTTCTCGAACACGGTCACGTCGTGGCCGGCGCGCGCCAGTTGCTGCGCGGCTGCCATGCCAGCGGGGCCCGAGCCGACCACGGCCACGGTCTTGCCGGTCTTGTGCTTCGGCACCTGCGGCGCCACCCAGCCTTCTTCCCAGGCCTTGTCGATGATCGCGTGCTCGATCGACTTGATGCCCACCGGCAGCTCGTTGATGCCCAGCGTGCAGGCAGCCTCGCACGGCGCCGGGCAGATACGGCCCGTGAACTCGGGGAAGTTGTTGGTCTGGTGCAGGACTTCGATCGCGGACTTCCAGTCCTGGCGGTACACCAGGTCATTGAAGTCGGGAATGATGTTGTTGACCGGGCAGCCGTTGTTGCAGAACGGGATACCGCAGTCCATGCAGCGGGCACCCTGGACCTTCGCTTCGCTGTCGGAGAGCGCGAACACGAATTCCTTGTAGTGCTTCACGCGCTTGACTACCGGTTCGTAGCCTTCGTTCTGGCGCGGAAATTCGAGAAAGCCTGTCGCCTTACCCATGTTGCATCCTTGGTCTTGCTGGCGCGAGGCGGCCGGGCCGGCCTCGCTTGGGGTCAGTATCTTGTTGGCGCCGCAGCCGTTGCCGCGGCGCCTCTCGTGGTGTGGCTGCCGGTCAGGCGGCTACCGCTTCGCGGTCGCTGTCGCGGGCTGCCTGTTCCTTTTCGAACATCTCGCCCAGGGCGCGCTTGTACTCGGTCGGGAAGACCTTGACGAACTTGCGGCGAGCCGTGGTCCAGTCGGCCAGCAGCGCCTTGGCGCGCTCCGAACCGGTGTAGCGGAAATGCTGCTCGATCAGGTTGCGCAGGATCACTTCGTCCAGCTGGCGCGTGCCGTTGAACTTGTGCCATTGCGATTCCGGCTGGCCCTTCTGCTGGTCGGCCGACGCGAGCACCGCCTCCAGCGCCACCATCGACGTATTGCAACGCTTGTCGAACAGGCCGTCCTCGTCATAGACGTAGGCCACGCCGCCCGACATGCCGGCCGCGAAGTTGCGGCCCGTGCCGCCCAGCACGACCACGGTACCGCCGGTCATGTATTCGCAGCCATGGTCGCCGGTGCCTTCCACCACGGCGGTGGCACCCGAGTTACGGACCGCGAAACGCTCGCCGCCCACGCCGTTGAAGAACGCCTCGCCAGCCAGCGCGCCGTACAGCACGGTGTTGCCCACGATGATGTTGCGGGTCGGGTCGCCACGGAATTCGTGCGGTGCGCGCACGATCACGCGGCCGCCGGACAGGCCCTTGCCCACGTAGTCGTTGGCGTCGCCCACCAGGTCCATCGTGATGCCGTGCGCCAGGAACGCGGCAAACGACTGGCCGGCCGTGCCCTGGAACTGGATGTGGATCGTGTCGTCGGGCAGGCCCTCGTGGCCGTACTGCTTGGCCACCACGCCGGACAGCATCGCGCCCACCGTGCGGTTCACGTTCTTGACCGGCTGGATGAACGACACGCGCTCACCCTTGTCGATGGCCGGGCGCGCCTTGGCGATCAGCGTGTGGTCCAGCGCCTTGCCGGCTTCCACCGACAGGCCGTGATCCTGCACGTCGGTGTGGTAGCGCGGCACGTCGGCCGGGATCGGTGCCTGGAAGAAGATACGGCTGAAGTCCAGGCCGCGTGCCTTCCAGTGTTCGATGCCGTGACGGATGTCGAGCAGGTCGGCGCGGCCGATCAGTTCGTCGAACGTGCGGATGCCCAGCTGGGCCATGATTTCACGCGCTTCTTCCGCAACGAAGAAGAAGAAGTTCACCACGTGCTCGGGCTTGCCCTGGAATTTCTTGCGCAGCGCCGGATCCTGCGTGGCCACGCCCACCGGGCAGGTGTTCAGGTGGCACTTGCGCATCATGATGCAGCCCTCGGCCACCAGCGGCGCGGTGGCGAAGCCGAACTCGTCCGCACCCAGCAGCGCGCCGATCACCACGTCGCGGCCGGTCTTCATCTGGCCGTCGGCCTGCACGCGGATGCGGTTGCGCAGGCCGTTCAGCATCAGCGTCTGCTGCGTTTCGGCCAGGCCCAGTTCCCACGGCGAACCGGCGTACTTGATCGACGACCACGGCGATGCGCCGGTGCCGCCGTCATGGCCGGCGATCACCACGTGATCGGCCTTGGCCTTGGCCACGCCGGCGGCCACGGTACCCACGCCCACTTCGGACACCAGCTTGACCGAGATGTCCGCCACCGGGTTCACGTTCTTCAGGTCGTGGATCAGCTGCGCCAGATCCTCGATCGAGTAGATGTCGTGGTGCGGCGGCGGCGAGATCAGGCCCACGCCCGGCACCGAGTAGCGCAGCTTGCCGATGTAGTCGGACACCTTGTGGCCCGGCAGCTGGCCGCCTTCGCCCGGCTTGGCGCCCTGCGCCATCTTGATCTGGATCTGGTCGGCCGATGCCAGGTATTCGGCGGTCACGCCGAAACGGCCCGACGCCACCTGCTTGATCTTCGAGCGCAGCGAATCGCCGGCCTGGAGCTCCAGGTCTTTCTCGATCACGTGGTCGCCGAGGATGCTCTTGAGCGAGTCGCCCTGCTTGATGGGGATGCCGCGCAGTTCGTTGCGATAACGCTTCTCGTCCTCGCCGCCTTCGCCGGTGTTCGACTTGCCGCCGATGCGGTTCATCGCCACGGCCAGCGTGGCGTGGGCTTCGGTCGAGATCGAGCCGAGCGACATGGCGCCCGTGGCAAAACGCTTGACGATTTCCTTGGCCGGCTCCACTTCTTCCAGCGGAATCGCGCGGGCCGGGTCGACCTTGAACTCGAACAGGCCGCGCAGCGTCATGTGACGGCGGCTCTGGTCGTTGATGATGTTGGCGTATTCCTTGTACGTCTGGTACTGGCCGCGGCCATCGTCGGCGCGCACCGAGTGCTGCAGCTTTGCGATGGAGTCCGGCGTCCACATGTGTTCTTCACCGCGCACACGGAACGCGTACTCGCCGCCGGCGTCGAGCATGTTGCTCAGCACCGGGTTGCTGCCGAATGCGTCGGTATGCAGACGCAGCGCCTCTTCGGCTACCTCGAAGATGCCGATGCCCTCGACGTTCGACGGCGTGCCGTGGAAGTACTTCTGCACCAGTTCGCGCGACAGGCCGATGGCCTCGAAGATCTGGGCGCCCGTGTACGACATGTACGTGGAGATGCCCATCTTCGACATCACCTTGAACAGGCCCTTGCCGATCGCCTTGACGAAGTTCTTGACCGCCTTTTCCGGCGACAGGTCGCCCGACAGGCCCGAGGCCATGTCGGCCAGCGTTTCCATGGCCAGGTACGGGTGCACGGCTTCGGCGCCGTAGCCGGCCAGCAGCGCGAAGTGATGCACTTCACGGGCCGAGCCGGTTTCGACCACCAGGCCGGCCGACGTGCGCAGGCCCTTTTCCACCAGGTGGTGGTGGATGGCCGACGTGGCCAGCAGCGCCGGAATGGCCACCTGGGTGTCATCGACGCGGCGGTCCGACACGATCAGGATGTTGTAGCCCGAACGCACGGCGTCCACGGCTTCGGCGCACAGCGATGCCAGGCGGGCCTCGATGCCTTCCTTGCCCCACGCCACCGGGTAGCAGATGTTCAGTTCGTACGAACGGAACTTGCCGCCGGTGTAGTGCTCGATGTTGCGGATCTTGGCGATGTCCTTGAAGTCCAGCACCGGCTGGGACACTTCGAGGCGCATCGGCGGGTTGATGTTGTTCAGTTCCAGCAGGTTCGGCTTCGGACCGATGAACGACACCAGCGACATGACCATGTTCTCGCGGATCGGGTCGATGGGCGGGTTGGTCACCTGCGCGAACAGCTGGCGGAAGTAGTGGTACAGCGTCTTGTTCTTCGACGACAGCACGGCCAGGGGCGAGTCGTTGCCCATCGAGCCCGTGGCTTCCTCGCCGGCCAGCGCCATCGGCGCCATCAGGAACTTGACGTCTTCCTGCGTGTAGCCGAACGCCTGCTGGCGGTCCAGCAGCGGCGACACCGGCTTCTTCTCGGCGGCCACGTCTTCCGGCTTGGCTTCCAGCTCGTCGAGCTTGATGCGCACGGCGTCGATCCAGCTCTTGTACGGCTTGGCGTTGGCCAGGTTGTCCTTGAGTTCCTTGTCGTCGATGATACGGCCCTGCTCCATGTCGATCAGGAACATCTTGCCCGGCTGCAGGCGCCACTTGTTGACGATGCGCGACTCGGGGAACGGCAGCACGCCGGCTTCCGACGCCAGCACGACGAAGTCGTCGTCGGTCACGTAGAAGCGGGCCGGACGCAGGCCGTTACGGTCCAGCGTGGCACCGATCTGGCGGCCGTCGGTGAAGCAGATGGCGGCGGGGCCGTCCCACGGCTCCATCATCGCGGCGTGGTACTCGTAGAAGGCGCGACGGTTGTCGTCCATCAGCGTGTGCTGTTCCCAGGCTTCCGGGATCATCATCATCATCGCGTGGACGAGCGGGTAGCCCGCCATCGTCAGCAGTTCGAGGCAGTTGTCGAACGATGCCGTATCCGACTGGCCCGGATAGATCAGCGGCCACAGCTTGGGCAGGTCGTCGCCCAGCACCGGCGACGAGATCGCGCCGGTCCGTGCGTTGACCCAGTTCACGTTGCCCTTGACCGTGTTGATTTCGCCGTTGTGGGCGACCATGCGGTACGGGTGGGCCAGTTCCCAGGCCGGGAACGTGTTGGTCGAGAAACGCTGGTGCACCAGGGCCAGGGCCGAGACGGCGCGCGGGTCCTGCAGGTCCAGGTAGTACTCGCCCACCTGGTTGGCCAGCAGCAGGCCCTTGTACACGACGGTACGGGCCGACATCGACGGCACGAAGTACTCCTTGCCGTGCTTGAGCTTGAGTGCCTGGATGGCGTGGCTGGCCGTCTTGCGGATCACGTAGAGCTTACGTTCCAGCGCGTCCGTGGTCATGATGTCGCGGCCACGACCGATGAAGATCTGGCGGATCACCGGCTCGGTGGTGCGCACGGTCGGGGACATCGGCATGTTGCAGTCCACCGGCACGTCGCGCCAGCCCAGTACGACCTGGCCTTCCAGGCGCACGGTGCGCTCGAGCTCCTGCTCGCAGGCCAGGCGCGAGGCGTGTTCCTTCGGCAGGAAGATCATGCCGACGCCGTATTCGCCGTTGGGCGGCAGCGTCACGCCCTGCTTGGCCATTTCTTCGCGGTAGAACTGGTCCGGGATCTGGATCAGGATACCGGCGCCGTCGCCCATCAGCGCGTCTGCGCCGACTGCGCCCCGGTGGTCCAGGTTCTCAAGGATCTTCAGACCCTGCGAAATGATCTCGTGGGATTTCTTGCCCTTGATATGCGCCACCATGCCGACGCCGCAGGCGTCATGCTCGTTGGTGGGGTCGTACAGGCCCTGGGCCTGGGAGCGGGCGGCGAGATCGGAAGATTGTTGCGAGTGGTCCACGGGCTGAATTCCGGTGAAGGCTGCGCAGCCAGCAAGGGCATAGACCGAACGGGATGGGCTGTCGCGGGGGGCCTCTTGATCGGGCGTGGCAGACAGCTGGGACCGCAGCGGCGTACACGAGCGTGACGCGCCGCACAATGACTGTGGGTGCAGCAACTATAAGAGAATCGTCCGAGCCTCGCAAAATTATTAAATGGGGTCAGAACACATTAAATATTGCACCATCGCGGCCGCCATTTTAAATGGGGACACATTACTTTACCGGCATTTTTGCACTGATATGGTGCACTCCATCAGCTCTCCAGCGTGGAGTCGGCCTCTCCGCCCTCAGCATCCGAAATAACCGACTTCCTTGGTCGGCCTTTAGGTAGCGGCTGGACGCGCCGCGTGGCGTGACGCTCAAGTTGCATCAGGAAGGCATCGCTGCCCAGAGGCCAGCCACTATGCGCATGCTTCTGCAGCGTGGCGAGCGTGCGGCCGGACAAACCCTCGGCCGTCAATGCGCGGTAGTTGGACTGCCGCTCGAACGGCGTATTGCCCAGGTCCCAGTAAATGGAGTGATCACTCACAATCGGATGGGATTCGAAGCCAGCGTGGTGCCGATAGCTGCTCCAGCGATCTGCCTCGGGCGCCGTCACGTCGCCGGCGCGCACGGCATTGCCTTCCGTATAGAGCATGGCCGGCAGCAGCCAGGTCTCGGGCTCGATGACCGCCGATCGGAAGCGGCCCTCCCAGAGGGTGCCCGTGCGATCGGCCACGCGGTTGAAATGGCGGGCGTAGCGGCGCCCTACCGCCTGCATGGTCAGGCTCAGCGAATCGGGGCCCTTCGGGGTCGCCACCAGATGGATATGGTTGGGCCGCAGCGCATAGGCGTGGATGGCCAGCTCATGCTCGCGAGCCGCCATGCGCAGGCAATCGAGGTAGTGCAGGTAGTCGTCGGTACCCAGAAAGACGGACTGGCGATTGTTGCCGCGCTGCAACACCATGGCCGGCAGGCCGGGGGGGGAGAAACGGGGAAGGCGGGCCATCGGGCATCCCGGATAAAAGATGCCCGCATGATAACCTGATCTGTCCCCGTTTTTTTGGCGGACTGCCTTCAGCTCAACCGATCGAGTTGCTCTCGCTGACCGCGAAGATGCGCCGGTGCTCGCGGATGGCATAGCGATCGGTCATGCCGGCGATGTAGTGGGCGATCAGGCGCGGCTGGTCGGCGCCGTGGCCAGCCTGGTACTGGGGCGGCAGCAGACGCGAATCCTGCATGAAGGCGCCGAACAGGTCGGTGATGATGCGCTGCGCCTTGGCCGACATGCGCATGACCAGGTAATGCCGGTACAGGTGGCGGAACAGGAAACGCTTCAGCGCCGCGGCTTCCTCGTGGATCTTCGGGCTGAACGAGACCAGCGGCCCGGCAGCGCGCACGTCGGCAATCGACTTCGGATTGGCGGCGGCGATATTGCGGCCGGTGGTCTCGATCAGATCGACGATCAGCGTATTGATCATGCGCCGGACCGTCTCGTTGATCGCCCGGCGCCCGTTGATGCCCGGGAACGCCGCTGCCACCTCTGCGCGATGGCGGCCCCACATCGGCACTTCGTCCAGCTGCTCCAGCGTCAGCAGTCCAGAGCGCAGGCCATCGTCGATATCGTGGTTGTTGTAGGCGATCTCGTCGGCCAGATTGGCCAGTTGAGCCTCGAGCGACGGCTGCGCGCCCTCCAGGAAACGCCGCCCCAGCTCGCCCAGCGCCGCCGCATTGACGCGCGAGCAATGCTTGAGAATGCCTTCGCGCGTCTCGAACGTCAGGTTCAGCCCGTTGAAGCCGCCGTACCGTTCCTCCAGCTCGTCGACCACCAGCAGGCTCTGCAGGTTGTGCTCGAATCCGCCATGGTTCTTCATGCAGCCGTTCAGCGCGTCCTGTCCGGCGTGGCCAAACGGCGTGTGGCCCAGATCGTGGGCCAGCGAGATCGCCTCGACCAGATCCTCGTTGAGCCGCAGGTTGCGCGCGATGGAGCGGGCGATCTGCGCCACCTCCAGGCTGTGCGTCAGCCGCGTGCGGAACAGGTCGCCCTCGTGGTTGACGAAGACCTGCGTCTTGTATTCGAGCCGGCGGAAGGCCGTGCTGTGGATCACGCGGTCGCGGTCGCGCTGGAATTCACTGCGCGAGGACGAGGCCGGTTCGGCATGCACCCGGCCGCGCGTCCTGGCGGAGCGCGCGGCATAAGGGGCGAGATGGGCTTCGAGGTCAGTCGCTGGAGCGGTGGTCATGCGGGCAATCCGTTATTCCGTTGCTGGTTCAGGGTTGCAAGGCATAACCTGGCGCTTACGCGACCGGTGCCTCTGCGGGAGGTTTCAGGACGGCGTGGCGCAGCGTGTCACGCAGATCCGGATCCGGTACGGTGGTAATGAACGCCTCGCCAAGCCCGCGCAGCAGAATGAACTTGATGCTGCCGGCCTCGGCCTTCTTGTCCACCTTCATCAGTTCGATATAGCGGTCGATGCCCAGGTCCGGCGCCACCACGGGCAGCATCGCCGCCTGCGTCAGCGTACGGATGCGCGCGCGGGTCTCGACGTCGATGAATCCCAGCCGATGCGAAAGATCGGCCGCCATCACCATGCCGCAGCCCACCGCCTCGCCGTGGAGCCACTCGCCATAGCCCATGCCGGCTTCGATGGCATGGCCGAACGTGTGTCCGAAATTCAGAATCGCCCGTAGGCCGCCTTCGCGCTCGTCCTGGGCCACCACGCCGGCCTTGATCTCGCACGAGCGCCGCACCGCCTCGGCCATCATGCCATTGTCGCAGGCATTGAGCGCGGCGATGTTGTCCTCGATCCAGGCAAAGTAATCCGCATCGGCAATCGCGCCGTGCTTGATCACCTCGGCCAGGCCGGCGGCCAGCTCGCGCGGCGGCAGCGTCTTCAGCGTGTCGATGTCGGCAATGACCGCGTTGGGCTGGTGGAACGCCCCGATCATGTTCTTGCCGAGCGGGTGGTTGATGCCGGTCTTGCCGCCGACCGACGAATCCACCTGTGACAGCAGCGTGGTCGGCATCTGGACAAACGGCACGCCGCGCATGTAGCAGGCGGCGGCAAAGCCGGTCATGTCGCCCACCACGCCGCCGCCCAGCGCGATCAGCGTGGTCTTGCGGTCGGCGCCCGCCTGCAGCAGTGCATCGAAAATCAGGTTCAGCGTTTCCCACTGCTTGAAGCGTTCGCCGTCCGGCAGCACTACCGTCCGGACGGTCTTGCCCAGGCCGGCCAGCACGGCTTCGACGCGGGCCGCATACAGCGGGCCGACGGTCTCGTTGGTGACGATGACGGCATGCTGGCCGCGCACGTGCGGCTGCAGCAGGTCGGCGCGGTCCAGCAGGCCGCCGCCGATATGAATGGGGTAGCTACGCGCCCCGAGATCGACTTCCAGCGTGATCATGAATGGGTGTCCTGCGCCGGCTGCCCGGCCACCGGATCGGTGTCGGGCACCGCTTCCACGGACGGAAACGTGAAGCCGGCCATTTCGAGTTGCATGAGAACCATATTAGCAAGCTGGGCCACGGTCGGCTTGCCGGTTTCGATAATGAAATCCGCCACTTCGCGGTAGAGCGGGTCGCGCTGGGCGTAGAGCGCCTCCAGCCGGCCTTTCGGGTCTTCGGTCTGGAGCAGCGGACGGTTGCGGTCGTGGCGCGTACGCAGCCACAGGTCATGCGGACTCGCGCGCAGGTAGACCACGGTGCCGTTGGCTTTCAGGGCCGCCCGGTTGGCTTCGCGCAGCACGGCGCCGCCGCCCGTGGCCAGCACGATGCCGGTGCGGCCGGTCAGCTCGGCAATCATCTGCTCTTCGCGGTCCCGGAACCCGGTCTCGCCCTCGTGCTCGAAAATCACCGGAATCTTCACGCCGCAACGCGCTTCGAGCTCGTGGTCGGAGTCGAAGAACGGGTAGTCGAGGCGTCGGGCCACCGAGCGGCCGACGGTGGTCTTGCCGGCGCCCATCAGGCCAACAAAGAAAAGATTCGGGCGATTGGCTGTCACTGGACTGTCTTGCGCGAAAAGGCTCGGGGCATCTGGCACGCCGCCCGGGCCACCTCGCTGGCGTGATTCATACGCCATTGTGCATCATTGCGGTCCGGTTCCGGCTGGCCGTCGGTTCCGCCAACGATGCCGCGAAAAGGAAAAAGGCCGCGTCGCATACCGACGCGGCCTGCCAGTCTACTGCATCCGGGCGCCCTGCTGCACCCGAACGATGTTATTTCAACGATACGCTGTCGTTCAGGATACGCGGCGTCAGGAACACCAGCAGTTCGGTCCGGTTGTTGACCTTGGCGTTGTTCTTGAACAGGTTGCCCAGCACCGGGATATCGCCCAGCCAGGGCACCTTGTTGACGGTATTCGACTCGTCCTGGCTGTAGATGCCGCCGATCACCACGGTGCCGCCGTTCTCTACCAGCACCTGCGTCTGCACGTGCTTGGTGTCGATGGCGAAGCCGTTGACGGTCTGGATACCCACGCTGTCCTTGTTGACGTCGACGTCCAGCAGCACGTTGCCTTCCGGCGTGATCTGCGGCGTGACCTCCAGCTTCAGGTTCGCCTTGCGGAACTGGACCGACGTGGCGCCGCTCGACGTGGCAGACTGGTACGGCAGTTCGGTACCCTGCTCGATCAGCGCCTTGATGTTGTTGGCGGTCACCACACGCGGGCTGGAGATGATCTTGCCCTTGCCGTCGGCTTCCAGCGCGGACAGTTCCACATCCAGGAACCGGCCTGCTGCGGCATTGAAGATGCTGAATGCCGCAGTGGCCGGATTCGTGCCGTTGATGGCCGCTGCCGGCAGGCTCAGGGCCGGCGACAGGTCGTTCGTGGCACCCGGCAGCGAATTGCCATAGTTGCTGCTCAGCGAACTGCCCGCCTTCGGCAAGGCAAAGCCCAGCTTCACACCGAGGTTACGGCTGAAGGTGTCGCTCGCCTCGACGATACGTGCCTCGATGATCACCTGGCGCACCGGAATATCGATCTTCTGCAGAAATCCCTGCACTTCCTCTAGCTTCGAACCGATGTCGGACACGAACAGCTGGTTGGTACGCGGGTCCGCCGTCAGCGAGCCACGCTTGGACAGCATGCGCGTGACGCCTGCAGCACCCGCCCCGCCGCCAGCCGCCGGGACCGCCGATCCGCCACCGGAACCACCGGTGACCGCCAGGCCCAGCAGCATGCGGCGTACATCGTCGGCACGCTGGTAGTTGAGCTGGAACACCTGGCTGCGGATCGGTTCAAGCTCGTTGATCTGCTGCTGCGCTTCGAGCTCGAGCTTTTCCTTCGTGGCCAGCTCGGCCTTGGGCGCCACCCACAGCACGTTGCCGTTGCGGCGCGAAGCCAGCCCCTTGGAATCGAGCACGATCTGCAGCGCCTGATCCCACGGCACATCCTTCAGGCGCAGCGTCAGGTTGCCCTGCACGGTGTCGCTGGTGATGATGTTCAGGTTCGTGAAGTCGGCAAAGACCTGCAGCAGCGAACGGATGTCGATGTTCTGGAAGTTCAGCGACAGGCGCTCGCCCCGGTAGCCCTGGCCGGAGATCAGCTTGTTCGGGTCTTCCTTGACCTGGCGCACCTCGACCACGAACTGGTTGTCCGTCTGGTACGAGCTGTATTCCCAGTTGCCGCGCGGCTCGATCGTCAGCCGTGCGGCGCCGTTGGCGTCGGTGGCGCGCATGGCCTGCACCGGCGTGCCGAAGTCGGTCACGTCGAAGCGGCGGCGCAGGTCGTTCGGCAGCCCGGTGCCAATGAAGTCGACCACCAGATTCTGGCCCTGCTGCTGGATATTGACGCCCGAATCGCGCGACGACAGGTCCACCACCACGCGGCCCGAACCGTCGCTGCCACGCCGGAAGTCGATATTGCGGATCAGCGTGCGGTTGGCCGACACGGGCTGCATCGCGGGCGCCGCCGGCGCGAACGTCGGCGCGGCCGCGGCCGCCGACTGCGTCACGTTGTCCATCAGCACTACGAACTGCTTGCCGCGCATTTCCGTGCGATACGTGGCATTGCGGGCCAGGTTCAGCACCACGCGGGTGCGGTCCCCGATCTGCATCACGTTCGCGCTCTTGAGCAGCTTGCCGGCGTATTCATACTGCGCCCGGCCCTGTGCGAATCCCGTATCGAAGAAATCGATCGCGATCTTTGCAGGATTCTGCGTGGAGAAGTCCACCGGCTTCTGCGCAAGCGGACCTTGCAGGTCGACCGTGAAAACGGTCTGCTCGCCAACCACGTTGGCTTCCACCCGCCTGAGCTGGTTGTTTTGTGCCAGTGCGGCCGGAGAGGCCAGCACCAACGCCATCGCTGAGGCGCCCGCAAGCGCCCGGACCCAACGTGCCGTGATCATGCGGATGCCTCCAGCTTCAGGCTGGTCATTTTCTCTTTCCAATCTGAGACCCCTTCCCGAACCAATTCGCGCAACACGATCTCTTGATCGCTGATGCGGACCACCCGGCCATAGCTCTGGCCGAGATACTGACCCACCTTGACGTGATGGATCTTGTTATCTACGCGTACGACACCGTAGGTCTCGCCGTTTTTCTTCAGCATGCCGAGCATCTTGAAGTTCTCCAGCGGATAGTCTTCAAGCGGCTCGTGTCGCCGTCCGGCCTCCGGCGACTCAGACATCGTCTTGTTCAGTTCGCCGATCTTCGTCTGCGCAAACGGTTCCGGCGATGCGCGCCCGCCGTACTCGCGTGGCGTGTACGACTTGACCTCGGGCAACGGTTCCGGCGGCGGGGCCTTGGCGGCGCGTGTCTGCGCCATCCATTGGTGCAGACCATCGTCGTCGCTCTGGCCGCAGCCGGCCAGGGCCGCCACGGCCAGCGCGGCGGCGGCCAGCGCCTGCAGCTTGGCAGGCTGGGGTCGGGTCAGGCGGCTCACTTGGCGCCTCCCTTCTTGTTCTTCGCGGCGGCGTCGGCGGCAGCCTTGCGCTGCGCGGCCTGCTCGTCCGGGTCCAGTGCGCGATAGGCCATCGCCACCCCTTCCATCGACAGCGTGCCGTCCTTGCCGACCGACATGTTCAGGTTACGCATGGAGACGATCCGCGACAGCGCCGCCACGTCGGCGTTGAACAGCGCGACGTCGTGGTAGCGGCCGGTGACCTTCAGGTTGACCGGAATTTCGGCAAAGTACGGCTTGATGGCCGCCGGCTGCGGCTTGAACAGTTCGAACTGGAGACCCCGCGCCACACCGGCGTGGTTGACGTCGGCCAGCAGCGCGTCCATTTCCGTGCTGTTCGGCAATTGCCGCTCGGCGAGCGCCACGCGTTTTTCGACTTCGGCCTTCTGCGTGCGCAGTGCGTCCAGATTGGCCACCTGCGCCACCTTCGACTTGAACTGCTGCTTCAGCTGTTCGTGTTCGGCGTGCTTGCGGTCGAGTTCGTCGCTCTTGTCGCTCCAGTAGAACTGCCAGCCCAGCACCAGCACGATCACGGCCGCCAGGATCGAGAACAGCACGCGGGGGGCGGCCGGCCAGGTTTCGGGCTCGTTCAGGTTCAGGCCACGGAACTGCGTGGTCAGGTCCTGCAGGGAGATATTGGAATTCAGCGCCATGATCAGACGTTGCCTCCCGCCGGCTTGGCCGCGGCAGCCGACGCGCCTGCCCGCTTCTTGTCAGCCGGTTGCTCCGGCGCGCGATAGGCGAAACGCATCGAGAAATCGAACAGCCGGCGCTGTTCGCGCAGGTTGTTGGTCATCATGATGGCCTTCGACTCCACCAGCTCGGCGTGGTCCAGCCATTGCACCTGGCTGAAGTTGCGCAGCAGTTCCGACACGCGTTCGTTGGACTGCGCCACACCGGTGATGACGAACGTGTCCCCCGACTGCTTGAGCGTGGTCAGGTACACGCCCTCGGGTACCTGGCGCACCAGTTCCTCAAGCAGCTGCACGGGCATGTTGCGCTCGGCCTGCAGGCTTTCGATGGCGCGCTGGCGATCCAGCAGCGCCTCGATGTCCTTCTTGAGCGTCGTGACCTCCCTGATCTGCCCGTCCATGCGGGCATTCTCGGCCGTCAGCGTCTGATTGAGATGGGTCATCTCATCGATCTTGGAATCGATGTAGAAGCCGCCGATCAGCACCACGAGCGCGCCCGCGCCCGCCGCACCGCCCAGCATGCTGTAGACCTTCTTGCGCCGGGCTGCCTTGCGCGCCTCGTGATACGGCAGCAGGTTGACCGACGGAACGGTATTCGTCGTCGTGGACATGCGGGTCCCCCCGGTGACTTATTGGAGGCCGCGCAGCGCCAGTCCCGCACTGACGATGTAGGCAGGCAGGTCGCGCTGGAGATAGCGCTCGTTGACCTTGCCGGCGGTCGTCATGTTTGCGAAGGGATTGGCCAGCGTGGTCGTGATCTGCGTCTGTTGCTGGATCGCCGCCTGGACACCCAGCAGCGAGGCGTGCCCGCCGGAGAGCAGGATCTCGTCGACGCGGCCGAGGCTGGAGCTGGCGATGAAGTTGCCGATGGCGCCCTGCACCTCCATGGCCAGCGCCTCCAGCGACGGCTTGAGCAGTTGCCCTCGCCACGCTTCGGGCAGCGTGTTCTTGCGCTTCTTGATTTCGGCCTTGAGCGCATCGAGCGTGAACATGCGTGCGGCGCTTTGCGTCAGCTGGTCGCCATAGCTGTTCAGCGGCTGCTCGTAGAGTTCCTTCCAGCCCTGGTAGAAGATGGCCTTGGAACGGCTGCCGCCCAGATGGACCACGGCCACCACGGGCAGGTCCTTGGCATCGGTTTCGTTCAGGCCGGCGGGGACGCCAAGCATCTGCACGACCGATCGCTGCACGGCGTACTCTTCCACATCCATCACCTGCGGCTTCAGGCCTGCCAGTTCGGCAGCCGTCACGCGCTCCTGGACACGATCACTGTTGGCAGCCGTGACGCGTACGCCAATGCCGCCTTCGGTTTCGCTGGGACCAATCACCGCGAAGTCGAAATTCACCGCCTGCGACGGCGGATAGAGGCGGTGCGCCTCGGATTCGACCTGCGAATAGAGTTCGTCTTCGGACAGGTTGTCCGGCAGACTGACCGTCTGGGATTCCGTCAGCATGGACGGCACGCCCAGGACCACGTCCCGGGTGCGGATGCCGGCCTTGCCGAGCGCGCGCTTGAGCGCAATCCCGACGGCTTCGATGTTGACCACGTTGCCATCGGCAACGGCGTTGCGGTCCAGCAGTTCGCTGGCGCATTTCTCCAGCCGATAGTCGTTTTTGCCCATCCCAACGGACAGCTCAACGACCTTGACGCTGGACGAACCAATATCCACGCCGACCGTAGTCTGGCGCAGAAGACCCGACAAGATGCCCCGTCGCAAGGTTGACCCCCTGACATTTGAACTCGCCCACGGCATGTCCGCTCTAATGGTGCGAGCCAGTTTCTTGGATGAAACGTTTGCTCTTTTATGTTCGTCGATTCTTACAAAATCCGGAGGCGCTGGCAATGTGCCGGTTTGACCACGCTTTCTTTTTCGGAAGGTCCCCGGGAATCCGTTGCCAAAATCCGACGGTCTGCAACCCCGCCGTCGGGTGGCATGGGCCTGACATGATCCGGGCACGCCAGCTTCCCCTCACCCCCGGCACACGCACCCCTCCCTGAGGCATCGCCCGCCAGCCCGCGTCACGCCTGCGTCCCGCAGCCCGTGACAGACTGATCTCAACGGCATTACATCTTGTAACAGCACGGTAGCGACTTTCGCGCCACTGGCCCGCGGGAGCGGCCTGGTACCGACGATATAATCCGGGCACTCTTGTTAGGTAAACCCTTATGGCCACAGCACAACAGAAGCCGTCCCTTCCCGTCCGCCGTCCGTTGTGGGCGCGCATCGCGTTCTGGGTATTCGGGCTGCTTGCTGCCGGCGTCGTCGCCGTGGCGCTGCTGGTGGGCTATGCGCTGGTCGTGGCCGCCCCCAACCTGCCGTCGCTGGACACCATCACCGACTACCGGCCGAAGATTCCGTTGCGCATCTATACGGCCGACAACGTGCTGATTGGCGAGTTTGGCGAAGAGCGCCGCAACTTCGTGCCGATCACCGAGATCCCCGACGTCATGAAGAAGGCCGTGCTGGCCATCGAGGACGACCGCTTCTACGAGCACGGCGGCGTGGACTTCGTCGGCGTGATGCGTGCCGGGCTGGCCAACCTGCGTGGCGGCCTGTCGCAGGGTGCATCGACCATCACGATGCAGGTGGCGCGCAACTTCTTCCTGTCGAGCGAGAAGACCTACACGCGCAAGATCTACGAGATGCTGCTGGCGTACAAGATCGAGGCGAACCTGACCAAGGACCAGATCCTCGAGCTGTACATGAACCAGATCTACCTGGGGCAGCGCGCCTACGGCTTTGCCAGCGCCGCGCGCGTGTACTTCGGCAAGTCGATCAAGGACGTCACCCCGGCAGAGGCGGCGATGCTGGCCGGGCTGCCGAAGGCGCCGTCGGCCTACAACCCGGTGGTGAATCCGCGTCGCGCCAAGGTACGCCAGGAGTACATCCTGCAGCGCATGCGCGACCTGCGCTACATCACGCCCGAGCAGTATGACCAGGCCGTGCGCGAGGAACTGAAGGTGCGCAGCGAGGGCAACGAATTCTCGACGCACGCCGAGTACGTGGCCGAGATCGTGCGCCAGCTGATGTACGCGCAGTACCGCGAGGAGACGTACACGCGCGGCCTGACTGTCTACACCACGCTGAACAAGGCCGATCAGGACGCCGCCTACGAGTCCGTGCGCAACGGGATCATGACCTACGAGCGCAAGCACGGCTACCGCGGCCCCGAGGCCTTCATCGACCTGCCGTCCGATCCGGCCGACCGCGAGCAGGCCATCGACGACGCGCTGGTGGAGCATCCGGGCAGCGACGATCTGCGCTCCGCCGTGGTAACGAGCGTGTCGCCCAGGCAGGTGAAGGCGACGCTGCTGTCCGGCGAAGTGGCCACCATCGAAGGCACGGCGCTGCGTTTCATCGCGCCGTCGCTGTCGGCCAGTGCCCAGCCGAAGGTCAAGATCCGTCCGGGTGCGATCATTCGCGTGACGCAGGATCCGAAGGACAACACGTGGTCGGTCACGCAGCTGCCCGAAGTGGCCGCCGCGTTCATCTCGCTGAGCCCCGAGGACGGTTCGATCCGTTCGATGGTGGGCGGCTTCGACTACAACCGCAACAAGTTCAACCACGTGACGCAGGCCTGGCGCCAGCCCGGTTCCAGCTTCAAGCCGTTCATCTACACGGCGGCGCTGGAAAAGGGGTTCTCGCCGGCCACGGTGATCAATGATGCACCGCTGACAATCGGCCCGGACACCGGCGGACAGGTCTGGGAACCGAAGAACTACGATGGCAAGTTCGAAGGCCCGATGACCATGCGCCGCGCCCTGGCCAAGTCGAAGAACCTGGTGTCGGTGCGTATCCTGCGCGCCATCGGCACGCAGTACGCCCAGGACTACATCACGCGCTTCGGCTTCGAGGCCGACAAGCACCCGGCCTATCTGCCGATGGCGCTGGGCGCCGGCAGCGTGACGCCGCTGCAGATGGCGGGCGCCTATTCGGTCTTCGCCAACGGCGGCTATCGCGTGAATCCGTACCTGATCCAGCGTGTGGAAGACTCGCGCGGCAAGGTCATTTCCGAGACCCATCCGCAGAAGGCCGGCGAAGACGCCGTGCGTGTGCTGGACGCCCGCACCGCGTTCATCGCCGACAGCATGCTGCGTGAAGTGGTGCGCAGCGGCACGGCCAACCCGGCCAAGCAGCGCCTGGGCCGCAATGACCTGGCGGGCAAGACCGGCACCACCAACGACGCCGTCGATGCGTGGTTTGCAGGCTACACGCCCAAGCTGGTAGCCATCGCGTGGATGGGTTACGACCAGCCCAAGAGCCTGGGCGTGCGCGAAACGGGCGGTGGCCTGGCGCTGCCAATCTGGGTCGGCTACATGGGCAAGGCGCTCAAGGGCGTGCCCGAGAGCCCGGACCGCCAGCCGCCGGAGGGCGTGGTCATGGCGGCCGGCGACTGGACGCTGGAAGAGAATGCAGCCGGCGCCGGCGTGGCGTCGGTGGGCCTGGGCGATCCGTGGCCGGGCAAGCCGGAAGAAAGCTCGCGTCCGCCGCAGGATACCGAGCAGGAAAAGAAGAAGATCCTGGAAATGTTCGGCGGCGCCTGACGGCCTGCTGGCCTGCCAACCTTCCCCAGCAACAAGAAACCGGCCCTGGCGGCCGGTTTTTCGTTGTGCCGCGCGGGCTTACTTCAGCGTCAGCGTGGTGCCAGCCTGCAGGCTCATGTAGCCGGACAGCGCCGCGTACAGCTCGGCGCCGCTGCGCGTGTCCACCCAGCGGGCGCCATCGTGGCGAAAATGGAAGCCGCCGGCCTTGGCCGCCACCCACAGCTCCTGCATCGGCGCCTGGCTGTTGACGATGATCTTGGAGCCGTCCTCGAACTCCAGTTCCATCACGTTGCCGGTACGGTTGATTTCCACGTCGGCGTCGGCGGCATCGGCAGCCGCTTCGATATCGGCTTCCAGCTTGTCCAGGGCCGCGCCGGCCAGTGCCAGGAACTCGGTCTCGTTGAGGGGGGGCATGCTACACTCCAAGGCCGCCGGCAGCCCGTTTCCACGGGCATTCGGACCGGCAAATCAGATTGATGGAAAACGGGAAAGCCGTGCGCTTTCCACAGCCATCCGAAAGCCATCCAGACAATGAAGGACTCCCCGATGCTGCGTCGTGGTGCGATTGTATCGGCCTTTGCCGCCCTGCTCGCGATGCCCCTAGCCGGGTGCGGCATTCGCGGCCCGCTCTATATGCCCCGCGTACCGCCCGAGCCCACGCCCCCCACGGTGGCCGATCCGGGCCTGGGCCAGCCGGGCGCAACCCCGCCCCCGGCGCGTCCGATGGGCGAGCCCGCCACATCGACGCCCGCCGTCGCCGAGCCCGCCAAGGGCAGTTCCGCCCCCTCCGCACGCTGAGTGCATGCCAGACCATGAATGATTTTTTCCATCGCCGCGAAGACGGCACCCTGACCGTCGAACAGGTACCGCTGGCGCGCATTGCCGCCGAATTCGGCACGCCTGCCTACGTCTATTCGCGCGCGGCGCTGACCAAGGCGTACAACGCGTATGCCGCCGCCTGCAAGGGACGCAACGCGCACGTGCAGTACGCGGTCAAGGCCAACTCCAACCTGGCCGTGCTGCAGGTGTTCGCCAAGCTGGGTGCCGGCTTCGACATCGTGTCGGGCGGCGAGCTGCTGCGCGTGATTGCCGCCGGCGGCGACCCGCGCAAGGTGGTGTTTTCGGGCGTGGCCAAGAGCGAAGCCGACATGGCGCTGGCGCTCGAGCACGACGTGCGCGGCTTCAACGTGGAATCGATTCCGGAACTAGATCGCCTGAACGCGGTGGCCGGCCGCCTGGGCAAGCGCGCCCGCGTGTCGCTGCGCATCAACCCAGACGTCGACGCAAAGACCCACCCCTATATTTCCACCGGCCTCAAGGGCAACAAGTTCGGCGTGGCGTTCGAGGACGTGCTGTCGACTTACCGCGCCGCCGCCGCGCTGCCGCACCTTGAAGTGACCGGCATCGATTGCCATATCGGATCGCAGATCACCGAAGTGGCGCCGTACCTGGAGGCGCTGGACAAGGTGCTCGACGTGGTGGAATCGCTCGAGGCCGAGGGCATCAAACTCGAACATATCGACGTAGGGGGCGGCCTGGGCATCACCTATGACGACGAGACCCCGCCGGACATCACCGGCTTTGCCACGACGCTGATCGATCGCGTGGCCGCACGCGGCCACGGCCATCGCGAGGTGCTGTTCGAGCCGGGCCGCTCGCTGGTGGGCAATGCCGGCGCGCTGCTGACCCGCGTGGAATTCCTGAAGCCCGGCGCGGCCAAGAACTTCTGCATCGTCGATGCCGCAATGAACGACCTGGCCCGACCGGCCATGTACGAGGCCTACCACCGCATCGAGCCGGTGGCGCCGCGTGCCGACACCGCCGTCACGTACGACGTGGTGGGTCCGGTATGCGAATCGGGCGACTGGCTCGGCCGCGACCGCGCGCTGGCGGTGCAGCCCGGCGACCTGCTGGCCGTGATGTCGGCCGGCGCCTATGGCTTCGTGATGAGTTCGAACTACAACACGCGCGGCCGCGCGGCCGAAGTGATGGTCGATGGTGACACGGTGCACCTGGTGCGCGAGCGCGAGCTGCCGGCGGATCTGTTCCGCACCGAGCGCCTGCTGAAGGACTGACCGCGCCAACGCAAGCCGAAAAATAAGGAAAGGGCGACATCGTTGGTGTCGCCCTTTTTTCTATTGCGTGGCCACGGCGGCGGCGCGCGGCTTGCGCAACCACCACCAGATCCGCATGGCCAGCAGCACGAATACCACGGCCGCGTAGATCGAAACTTCTCCAAAATCGTGCTTGCCGGCCTTGTGCCACCAGTAGTGCAGGATGGCCAGCACGGCGATGGCGTAGATCGACCGATGCAGCGCCTGCCAACGCTTGCCGCCGAGCCAGCGGACCATGGCATTGGTCGACGTGACGGCCAGCGGAATCATCAGCATGAACGCCGCGAACCCCATCGTGATAAATGGCCGTTTGCCGATGTCCTTGATCATGTAAGCCACGTCAAACCCGCGGTCCACGGCGAGCCAGAGCAGGAAATGCTGCACCGCGTAGAAAAACGTGAACAGGCCCAGCATCCGGCGCAGGCGCAGCAGCCAGTGCCAGCCCGTGAGCCGGCGCAGCGGCGTGATGGCCAGCGTCACGCAGAGCATGACGAGCGTCCACGTCCCCGTGGACCGGGTCACGAATTCGAGCGGATTGGCGCCGAACTGCGACGTCGCCCCGAGATACATCAGCCGCAGGAACGGCAGCAGCGCCAGCAGCCAGACCAGCCCCTTCAGCGTCTTCACGCGCGCAGGCGCGAGCATGGCCAGACCACCGGCCCCGGGCCGGCTGCCTCGGGGCGCGCGTGCCTGCGCCGCCGCGCGCGGATCGCGCTCGGCCATCAGAAGTTCTTCCTCAAATCCATGCCCTGGTAGAGCGATGCCACCTGCGCGCCGTAGCCGTTGAACGGCAGCGTCTTGCGCTTGGGCGCGAATAGCGCGGAGAACCCGCCGCCGCCCTTGTCTTCGCCGATGCGGCGTTCGGTGGCCTGGCTCCAGCGCGGGTGATCGACGTCGGGGTTCACGTTCGAATAGAAGCCGTACTCGTTGGCGGCGGCCAGGTTCCAGCTGGTGGGCGGCTGCTTGTCGACGAAGCGGATCTTTACGATCGACTTGGCGCTCTTGAAGCCGTATTTCCACGGCAGAACCATCCGCACCGGCGCGCCGTTCTGGTTCGGCAGCACCTCGCCGTAGAGGCCGAACGTCAGCAGCGCCAGCGGATGCATCGCCTCGTCCATGCGCAGGCCCTCGCTATACGGCCAGTCGAGCACGCCGCTGCTCAGGCCGGGCATCTGCTTCTTGTCCGCCAGCGTGATGAATTGCACGAACTTCGCCCCCGGCTGCGGTTCGACGCGCTTGATCAGCTCGGCCAGCGGATAGCCGATCCACGGAATCACCATCGACCAGCCTTCCACGCAGCGCAGGCGGTAGACGCGTTCTTCCATCGGCGCGATCTTTAGCAGTTCGTCCAGGTCGTACACCTTGGGGTACTTGACCAGCCCTTCGACGGCCACTTGCCACGGGCGCGGCCGCAGCGTGCCGGCGTTGCGGGCCGGGTCCGACTTGTCGGTGCCGAACTCGTAGAAATTGTTGTAGGTCGTGACGTCGGTGTACGGCGTGCGTCTTTCGGTCACGGCGTAGGCGTTGTTGAGCGTGGCGGGCAGCTTCGGCAGCTTGCCCGGCGCCTCCTGGGCGAACGCCTGGCGCGAGAACCACGGCGAAGCCAGGCCCGCTGCAGCAGCGGCACCGCCCATCGTCAGCAGGCGCCGGCGCGACCGATACAACGGTTCGGGCGTGATTTCCGACGCGGCGACATCGTCACCGCGCAACCATTTGGGGGAAGGAATCAGCATGTTTCGCAGCGTTGGGTAGGACTTGCAGCATTGGACATCAAAAGCTGCCGGAAGGTGCGGAGCCGCCCGGATATCGGGTGATCAGGCGGACGGTCATGTGCCTGGGCTAACCCCGCTGGTATTGCTGGTAGACCGCCTGGGCCAGTGCCAGCAGCCGGTCGCGCTCCAGCGGACCCGCCAGGGCGAAGCCGAGATCGCGATCGACCCAGTAGAACGCCATGGTGGGGTGTCCGGCGGGATTTCGGGCCGGCGTGCGCGGCGGCAGCCGTTCGAGCCGGAAGGCGGTATCGGGCGTGCCCTGTGCCATGCGGCGCAGTTGCAGCGACACGCGCGTGCCAGCGTCGTCCTCGTACATCAGGATGGCCATCGGGCCGCCCTCGGAAGCGCCAAGGCGCCCGCCAATCAGCCGGAATCCCTGCGGATGGAGGTCTGGCACCTGCAACGATGCACCGAGCCGTTTCGACAGCCAGGCAACCAGATGGGCCTCGTCGCTGGCGGGCACTTCGACCACGTGCCTGACTTCGGGCGCATAGACCACATAGCTGGCCAGCGCCTCGCGCGCAAAACGCTCCATCGGCGCGACGGCCACGGCATCGGCCCCAACATGATCGCGGGCGTACCAGCCGCCGGCGGCACCCGCCACCAGCGCACACAGGCTGGCAGCCAGCGCCAGCGGCCACGCCAGGCGCGCCGTGGTCGCGTGGCCGCCCTGCCCGTGCAGTTCGCGCGGCAGCGCAGCCAGCGGCACGGCCTCGTTCAGCACGCCATCCAGTCCGGCATGCAGCGCGGCGGCCTGCTGCCGCCAGGCTTCCACCTTGCTCGCCGCCTCGGCGTCGGCCGCCAGGAATGCCTCGACGGCGGCGCGGCGCGGACCGTGCAACTGGCCATCGGCATAGGCGTGAAGATCGGCTTCGCTCACCGGCGTCTGGGGGCTCATCATTTCACCCGTTGCAGCACATTCGGCGCCGCAACGTCCTTCGCGCCGCCGTCGAGCAGGCGGCGCATCTGTTCACGGGCACGGCTCAGGCGTGACATCACCGTGCCGGCCGGGATTTCAAGCACCTGGGCCGCTTCCGCATACGAAAACTGCTCCAGGCTGACCAGCAGCAATACGGCCCGCTGGGCTTCCGGCAGGGCGGCCAGCGCCCTGATCAGGTCGCGCCGCAGGCCTGGATCGTCGCCGGGCACCGCCACGTCCGGCGGTTCGTCGGTCACGCTGACCAGATCCGCGCGGCGCAGCCCGTTCAGGCGCAACCGGTGCATCAGCGTCAGCAACCAGGGCAGCAGGCCGTCGGCACCGTCGCCCCAGAGCGATCCGGGACGCAGGCGGAATCGCCAACGGTAGCGCAGGGCCCGCTCCAGCGTGTCCTGCACCAGATCGTCGGCCAGCGCGGCGTCGCCGGTCAGGCCGCGCGCGTGGCGCCGCAGCCGCGGCGCCAGCGCCACCAGTTGGCGCTCGAATCCGTCCATGCGCGGGTTGCCTTGCGTTCAGGCGCCCGAAAAATCAGGGCTTCGCCACGTGCCAGACGTTGTTGAGGTTGTCGCCAGTCCGGTCGCCCGGCTTGGCATCTTTGGCAAAGCGGTACAGCGGCATGCCCTTGTAGGCGTACTGGCGCGTACCGTCGTCACGCGTGATGACCGAGTAGCTGCCCGACGCCGTCTTGCCCGGCTCTGCCAGCAGCGGCGGCCAGTTGGTGGCGCACATGCCGTTGCAGACGCTCTTGCCACCGTTGGCGGGGTCGCGATCGAACGTGTAGAGCGTCAGGCCCTGCGGATCGGTCAGCACGCCGTTGGTCACCTTGACGGTCGGCGGCATTTCGCTGGCCCCACCCATGCCCATGCTGGAACAGCCGGCCAGCAGGACCGTTGCGGCGCCTGCGGCGATAACGAGCGGGCGAAGTACGGATGCAGCAGTGTGACGAGTATTCATCTTCAGGTCTCCTTCTCCGGGGCGGTGCCGACCGTCGGCACCGTGTCCCTTCAGTAAACACCGGATGTGACGTCCTTATTCCGTTTGGACCGAAAAAAAGTGGCGCCTTCCTGCTACCTGTGCAGTTTAAGACGCCTGAAAAAACAAAAAGCCTGTCGCAAGGACAGGCTTTTCGATCGGTAGACGGCTGGCGAATCAGAGTTCGCCGTAGCTATGCAGGCCGGACAGGAACATGTTCACGCCCAGGAACGCAAAGGTGGTGACCAGCAGGCCGACCAGCGCCCACCAGGCCGCCACCGTACCGCGCAGCCCCTTCATCAGCCGCATGTGCAGCCATGCCGCGTAGTTCAGCCAGACGATCAGCGCCCAGGTTTCCTTCGGGTCCCAGCTCCAGTAGCCGCCCCATGCCTCGGCCGCCCACAGCGCGCCAAGGATCGTGGCGATCGTGAAGAAGGCAAACCCAACGGCAATGGCCTTGTACATCACATCATCAAGCAACTCCAGCGACGGCAGGCGCTCCGCCAGGATGCCGCGCTGCTTGAGCAGGTACGCCACGGACACCATCGCAGCCAGCGCGAACGTGCCATAGCCGATGAAGTTGGCCGGGACGTGGATCTTCATCCACCAGCTTTGCAGTGCCGGCACCAGCGGCTGGATCTCCTGCGCATTGCGGGTGACCGTGTACCAGAGCAGGAATCCCACCGCCGCCGACACCACCAGCATCACGAACGGCCCCAACGCCCGCGTGGCGTAGCGGCGCTCGTAGTACAGGTAGAACAGCGACGTGATCAGCGTGAAGAGAACAAAGACCTCGTAGAGGTTCGAGATAGGAATATGGCCAATATCGGCGCCGATCAGGTACGACTCGTACCAGCGCACCATCAGGCCCGTAAAGCCCAGCACCACGGCCGCCCAGCACAGCTTGCTGCCAAGGCTCGACCCGGTGTCCGACCGGGAGGCAAACCCGACCCAGTAGAACACCGTCGACAGGAAGACCAGGGCGCTCATCCACAGGATGGCCGACTGGCTCGACAGGAAGTACTTGAGGAAGAACGCCTGCTCGGCGCGCGCCAGGTTGCCCTGGTACATCTGGATGGCAAGCAGCGACAGCACCGCGATGCCGACCATCAGCGGCCGCACCGCCTTCCAGTGCCATCCAAGCAGCGCGAACGTGGGCACGGCGGCAATCAGCACGGCCTTGTCGTACACGTTCATCCAGTGGCCATAGCGCGTCAGCGCAAAGCCGGCGCCCAATACCAGCAGCACGGCAAACGCCCAGTCAACCCAGGTCAGGCGGCGCAGAAAGGACGGTTCGAGGAAATCGGCTTCGAGCTGTAGCGGGTCGTGCGACACATTGCCGGATGCGGCATTTTGTCGCGGCGTCAGGCCCGAGGAGGCGTGGTTGAGATTGGAGGACATGGCATTCCTGCTCTGCGGTGCGATGCACCTGTAATGTCTGCGGTATCAACGTGGCGCGGCAGGCCGGGGTTCTGGTACTTCCGGCCGCCGGAAACCCTCTTTCTACTATAGCGACGGCCTCTGCCTATCATCGGGCCCTGATGCATCCGATTGCGGTGCCGGCGGCGACATCGGCGAGGCGCCATCCGCTGGCACAGGTGTCACTTCCGCGCCCACGGCACGGCCAACATCATCGCGCAATGTGACGAATTCCTTTTCGAAATCCATCGTGCGGCGCTGCGTCGACATGGCCATCAGCACATGGCTGCCGGCGGAGTTTCCGGCGTCGTCCGGTTGCTTGTCCTTGATCCAGATCCAGACGCGGCGTTCGCGGATATAGAACATCGCGAACACGCCCAGCACCAGCAGCAGGCAGCCAAGATACACGATGTTCTTGCCCGGCGCACGGGTCATCTGGAACACGCTGGCCTTGACCTCCTGGAAGTCGTCGAGCTGCAGAAATACGGGCGCCGCGTAGAAGAAACTGTCCGACAGCGCGTTGATGGCCTGCTGCAGGAACTGGCTGCTCTGGGCGTCGTTGGCGATCACGGGCAGCTTGTCCTGCTCGCGTGCCAGTTGCCACAGTTCCCACATCGATCCATTGAGAATCTTCAGCAGGACGTCGGCCGCCTTCTGCTGCTCGCTTTGCGGCACCGATTTTTCGAGGAAGGCCGCGATCGCGGTGAAGCCTCCGGGAGGCGCATCGGCCGACGAGCGCGTGGCGCCGGCAAACAGGTCCATGGCCCGCTGGGCGCTTTCGGCCAGTTGCTTGCGCAGCGTTGCCTTGTCGTCGCCGGGCATCGACACGGCCGCAAAGCGACGCGCCGCCTCGCCACGCATGGCACTGCTTTGCAGCGCGGCGCGCAGGCGCATCCAGTCGGCCACGCTGCGCTGGTCGTCGGCGGGAATACGCAGGTAGCGGAACTGTTCGCTCGGCGAATCGCGCATGCCGGCCAGGAACACGGTCTGGCCGTCGAGTTGCACCGGCAGCATGTAGTTGTTGAACTCGCGCGCCTGTCCGGTGCGGTCGCGCAGCTTGTACTGGACCGACGGGCCGACATTGCGCAGGTTCTTGTCCTTGTCCAGGCTGGCCGCCGCACCCAGATGCTGCTCCAGCGCACCCAGCGACGACTTGCGCGCCACCCCGCGCACATCGGCCTTGCCCGACGCATCGGTCACGGTCTCGACGTTGATTTGCCGGAAATCGCTGAATTCGACGGTCAGGCTGTCCTGGTCGGCAGCCGTGCCGGTGCCGGTCAGCGCCACATTGCCGCCCACCGTGCCCGCGATCGGGAAAGTGCCATGGCTGCTGCCCGTCATCGGATAGCCGACGAACTTCAGTTTCGAGCCGCCGTCCTCGAAGCTGGACTGGTAGATGGCCACGCCATCGACGATCAGCGGTTCGTTTACCTTGATCGTCGCCTCGGTGCGCTTGCCCGTGGCACGATCGGTCACGACCACATCCGACGCGAACAGCTTCGGCATGCCGGTGGAGTAGTAGTCGACCGTGAACTTCTTGAGCATGATCGTGAACGGCAGGTCCTGCACCAGCGCGCCATCGGCGATGTTCAGGATGGCCGTGGAGACGGTGGCCCCCTCCGGCACGAACGCATTGCCGCGGAATCCCGGGTTGGCGGGCGACAGCCGGTGCCTGGCAGGAATCTCGCTGATGATGGCGTTGCCGGCGATCGGCGTCTTGCCGCCGAACCACATCTGGGCGCGGATCAGCATGTCGCCGTCCAGCAGGCCACCCACGCAGATCACGACGATGGCCGTGTGCGCCAGGATGTAGCCCAGCTTGTTGGCAGCGCCCGCCTTGGCGGCCAGCAGCGTTGCGCCGTCATGTTCCACCGGCTTGACGCGGTATCCGCGGTTGCGCAGCAGCGCACCCAGGCGGCCTGCCGCTTCCGCACGGCCGCGCGGCGCCTCATATTCGCCGCGATGATGGAACGCCCGCAGGCTGCGCTCGCGCACATGATCCTTCCACGAGCGCATGTCGACGATCATCTTCGGGGCGTTGCGCGCAATACACAACGACGTGGAGATCACCAGGAATGCCAGGATCAGCAGGAACCACCACGAGCTGTACACCTTCTGCAGCGACAGCGCGTGGAACAGGTCCGCCCAGAACGGCCCGAACTGGTTCACGTAGTTCGGGTACGGTTCGTTCTGCTTGAGCACGGTGCCGATGATGCTGGCGATGGCAATCACCGTCAGCAGCGTGATCGCGAAGCGCATCGAGGACAGCAGCTCGACGGCATCGCGCAGCACGCGGTGTTGGGTCTTCAGGTGCAGCCCTGAAGTGGATGGGGTCGACATGTGCGGTAAAGCCTGAAAGCCGTGTGGCGCCAATAGGGTTGGCGCCAGGGTTGCGCGCCGATGTGACGCGATGTGGTGCCGCTCAAAATGAAAAAGGGTGGACATGCTTTGGCAAGCAGGCCACCCTCTTCGATTGTTGCCCACGCGTCCGGTTCATCCCCCGAGGGATGCGCCGGACACGCAGGCCTGATACGACTTAACGGACGCCGGCGACGTAATCCGCCACCGCCTTGATCTCGGCATCCGACATCCTGGCGGTAATCGTGCTCATGACCGAATTGTTCTTTCGGGTGCCCTGGCGGAACGCCACCAGTTGCGCTTCGGTGTACTCGGAATACTGGCCTCCAATGCGTGGGTACTGGGCCGGAATGCCGGCGCCGGTCGGCCCGTGGCAGCCTGCACAGGCCGGCACGCCCTTGGCGGCGATACCCCCGCGGTAGATCTTCTGGCCTTCCTCGATCGTCGCCTTGTTCTTGGCCGTGGCAGGCTTGAGCTGCTGCTTGGCCAGGTAGGCGCCGATGTCCTTCATGTCCTGGTCGCTCAGCGCCTGGGCGTACAGCGACATGATGGGGTTGTCACGCGACTTGGCCTTGAAATCCGCGAGCTGCTTGTGAACGTAATCGCCCTGCTGGCCAGCCAGCTTGGGATTGACGGCAGCCGTGCTGTTGCCGGCGGTGCCGTGGCAGGAGAAGCATGCCGGGACATTGCGATCGGGAACACCTTGCGTGTAAAGCGTCTCGCCCTTGGCGGGATCCGCCTTGGCGGCGGCCTGCTCTGCGGCAGATACCAGCCCTGTCATTGCGCCCAGCGGAACTGCCAGCGCCATGACTCCCAAAAGTTTCGCAATGCGGTTCATCCTTACACCTTGTCAGATTTTGTTATGAACACCGTAATGCATGCCGGTCGCCTTTGTCCCCTGCCGGCGGTGAGGAAGCGCCATGGGGCAGGAGCTGGAAACGCGTATGCGCGACGTCCTATTCTTGATCGGGGACAATATTCCCGACCCAATTTCAGAGTTCGCCGATGACATCCGGCAAGGATGCCACACGTCACCCGCTCAGGAGACCGTAAACCGGGTTATTGTACAATAAATCGCTTTCCGGATTGACTTAGGTCAGTGTCTGTGGCGACGTCTGCACTGGCCCCTTGCCAGCGCCCTGTCCGCCGGCTCCAAGTATTCACGCATGTCCCTTCTACAGCAGGCCCGTTTCTTCAATACCGTCAACCATCTGCGCGACCTGCCGGCCACGGCAGTGCCCGAGGTGGCGTTCGCCGGGCGTTCCAACGCCGGCAAGTCGACGGCGATCAACACGCTGTGCAGCCAGAAACGGCTGGCATTCTCGTCCCGCACGCCGGGCCGCACGCAGCATATCAACTTCTTCACCGTGGCCCCGGTCAAGGCGCCGGACCCGCTCGGATTCCTGGTGGACCTGCCGGGCTATGGCTACGCCGAGGTCTCCGGCAGCGCCAAGTACCACTGGCAGGGCCTGCTGTCGGACTACGTCCAGAGCCGCACCCAGCTGGCCGGCCTGATCCTGATGATGGACGCGCGCCGCCCGTTTACGGACCTCGATTGCCAGATGGTCGAGTGGTTCCTGCCCACCGGCAAGCCGATCCACGTGCTGCTGACCAAGGCCGACAAGTTGACCAATAGCGAAAATGCCACGGCATTGCGCGAAACAAAGCGGATGCTGGCCGACTATGCAGCCCAGATGAACAATCCGCCGGCCATGACCGCGCAGCTGTTCTCCAGCCTGAAGCGGCGCGGCATCGAGGAAGCCCAGCGCGTGGTGGCGGGATGGCTGGCGCTGCCCGAAGCCCAGCCGCCCGAGGCACCCGAGGCGCCGGCTGGCGCCCCGCAGGCGTAGGGACGCCCGACTTCCACGCATCCGCATCCGGACCGGCCAAAAAAAAGCCCCGTTGCAAGCAACGGGGACGAACTTTCCCACCGGTTCAGGGCGGGTACCCGCTCAGGGAGGAGTAGCGGGGGACACCGCGCTGCACGAAGCAACACAGAGTGTCCGCGAGTATGATAGCGGGCAAGCACAAAAGTTCTTTCTTCTTTTGGCGCAAGCGTTTCTTCATTGCCCGCAGCCCGCTGCGGTGACGTGCGCCACGCATCCGTCCACGACTTTCGCCTCCCCCGATTCCGCCATGTCCACGTTTCCCGAGTACCGTCCCCGCCGCATGCGTCGCGATGACTTCTCGCGCCGCATGATGCGCGAGAACCGCCTGTCGCCCGATAACCTGATTTATCCGGTGTTCATTCTGGACGGCCAGAACAGGCGCGAATCCGTGGCGTCGATGCCCGGTGTGGAACGCGTGTCGGTGGACCTGCTGCTGCCCGTAGCCGAAGACTGCGTGAAGCTGGGGATCCCGGTAATCGCCCTGTTCCCGGTCATCGATCCGTCGCTCAAGACGCCCGATGGCATCGAGGCCACGCGCGCGGAAGGCCTGGTGCCCCGCGCCGTGCGCGCGCTGAAGGACCGCTTCCCCGAACTCGGGGTACTGACCGACGTGGCGCTCGACCCGTACACCAGCCACGGCCAGGACGGCGTGCTGGACGACAACGGCTATGTGATCAACGACATCACCGTCGACATCCTGGTCAGGCAGGCGCTGGTGCAGGCCGAAGCAGGCGTCGATATCGTCGCGCCGTCCGACATGATGGACGGCCGCATCGGCGCCGTGCGCGCCGCGCTGGAAGAGGCCAACCACATCCACACGCGCATCATGGCCTACTCGGCCAAGTACGCGTCGGCCTTCTACGGCCCGTTCCGCGATGCAGTGGGCTCGGCCGCCAATCTGGGCAAGGGCAACAAGATGACCTACCAGATGGACCCGTCCAACACCGACGAGGCACTGCGCGAAGTCGGCCAGGACATCATGGAAGGCGCCGACATGGTGATGGTGAAGCCGGGCATGCCGTACCTGGACATCGTGCGCCGGGTAAAGGACGAATTTCGCTACCCGACCTACGTCTACCAGGTCAGTGGCGAATACGCGATGCTGAAGGCCGCCGCCCAGAACGGCTGGCTGGACCACGACAAGGTCATGATGGAATCGCTGCTGGCATTCCGCCGCGCCGGCGCCGACGGCATCCTCACGTACTTCGCCCGCGATGCCGCGCGCCTGCTGAAGGCCGCCGGCTGACCGGCCAACGCTGCCGCATGCAACTACTGGGCTTCTCGGCCAGCCAGGTACACCCGCTCGCGACGCTAGACGCCGCACGGGACTTTCTTTCCGGCAACGCCGCCGCGCGCTTTGTCTGGGCCGACTTTGCCACCGAGGAGGTGACGCCCGCGCCCGGCGCGTGGCGCGACCGCCTGGTGGCGCTGACCGGCGCGCCCATCCTCGACCTGCATCTGGCCGATGCCACCAACCCTGCGCATCCGTCGTTCTTCGACACGACCAATGCGTATGACATGGTGATCTTCCGCAAGCTGACCTTCGAGACCAGCCGCCAGTTTGCCGAGGCGGACGCCGCGCAGTCCGGCGGCGACACCGCCACGCCGGGTACGATGGCCGCCGCCCCGGTGGCCCCGGCTAGCGGCTCCGCCACGCCGCCGCAGACCGGCCCGGAAGCCGCACCGATGCCCGCCCCGCGCAAGGCGTCGCGCAAGTACGCGCCGGGCTTCCTGCCCGCGCTGGCGCGCATCGACACGCAGCCGGTGGCCTTTTTCGTATTCGACAATGTGCTGATCACGGTGCGGCCATCGCCGTCTCGCACCATCGATCAGGTCCGGCAGCGGCTGCTGGATACCTGCGGCGCGCCGCAATCCGCGCCGGCACGCGCCAACGGCGCGGCGTCGCTGATGCATGGCGTTCGCCCGCCCACGCGCCCGGAAGACCTGATGCTGCGGCTGCTGAACGCCATGGTGGACCGCTACCTGGACCTGCGAACGCCGCTGACGCGTCAGTTGGACCGCTGGCAGCGCGCCCTGCTGAGCGCCCGGCAGAGCTTTTCAAGCTGGGAAGGACTGCTCGACGCACGTATCCAGCTGCGCCGGCTTGAAAACCTGAGCGAGGAACAGCGCGACGCGTTGCAGGAATTCCGCGACAGCCTGCTCGACAACCGCTACAGCGCTGGCGACGGCGACCCCGGCGCGGCCAGCCGCGATGAAGTGCTGCTCGTGCGGCTGACCGACCTGATGGAGCACATCATGCGGGTTCTCGCGCACGCTCGGCGGTTGGAGGATTCGATCGAATCGGCCGTGCAAATACACTTCTCTGCCGTGGCGCACCGAACCAACCGCACCATGCGGGCGCTGACGATCATCACGGCCCTGTTTATGCCGCTCACGCTGATTACGGGCGTGTTCGGCATGAACTTCGCCCGCATGCCGTGGCTGCAGGAGCCGAACGGGTTCTGGTGGTCGATCGGATTGATGGGCGGGGTGGTGGCCGCCATCGGTGGCATCTGGGCGCTGGGACGCTGGCTGGACCGATAGCCTCCGCCCGATCCGGCGCCCCTGGGGTGCGGACTCAGGTCTGCGGCGCCTTGCCGAACGCGCGCTCCAGGCTGTCCAGGAAGCGGTTCGCCGACTGATAGCCGATCACGCGAACCGGGCGCTCGCGGCCGTCCGGTCCGAACAGGATGATGCCCGGCGGGCCAAACAGGCCGAATCGCTTGAGCAGCGCCTTGTCGTCGGCGTTATTGGCCGTCACGTCGGCCTGCAGCAGCACCACGTTGGCCAGACGCGCCCTGACCTTGGCGTCGGGGAACGTCAGCTTTTCCATCTCCTTGCAGGAGACGCACCAGTCGGCATAGAAATCCAGCAGCACCGGGCGGCCCGCTGCCGCGGCCTGTGCCACGCGCGCGTCCAGTTCGGCAACGCTTCGCACGCGTTCGAAACGGACGACTGCGTCCTTGCCGGCGGCCCCTGTCGCCGACGGCCCCGGGAAGCTGCCGAGATGGGACAGCGGCTGGAGCGGATCGCGTCCACCAGAAGCCACCCCGACGATCTGGATGGCGCCCGCCAGCGCGGCAACCAGGCCCAGGCCCTTGCCCAGGCGCAGCAAACCGCGCGGGTCAGGGCCGAGCGAGTCGAACGCGCCAAGATACACGGCCGCGACGATCAGCAGGGCCGCCCACGCAATCATCACCACCCACGCCGGCAGCACCGGGGTCACCATCCAGATCGCCACGCCAAGCAGCAGGAAGCCGAAGAATCGCTTGGTTGCCTCCATCCATTTGCCCGCGCGCGGCAGCAGGTTGCCCGCACCGACGCCCACCAGCAACAACGGCACGCCCATGCCCAGCGCCATGGCCAGCAGCGCCGCGCCACCGGTCAGGGCATCGCCGGTCTGGGCGATATAGGCCAGCGCGCCAGCCAGGGGGGCGGTCACGCATGGCCCGACGATCAGCGCCGAAATCGCGCCCATCGCCACGGCGCCCACCACCTGGCCGCCCTGCCTGCGATTGGAAGACTGCGTCAGCCGGGTCTGCCAGTGCTGGGGCAGCTGCAGTTCGTAGAGACCGAACATCGACAGCGCCAGCCCGATCATCAGCAACGCGAACAGGCCTAGCACCCAGGGCGTCTGCAGCGCGGCGGACAGGCCTTCGCCGGCCAGTCCCGCAGCCACGCCCACCGCGGTGTAGACCACGGCCATGCCCAGCACATAGGCCAGCGACACGACAAAAGCGCGGCCCCGCGTGACGTGCTCGCCGACCACGATCGACGACAGGATGGGCACCATCGGCAACACACAAGGGGTGAAGGTCAGCAACAGCCCAAGCCCGAAGAACAGCGCGCCGATCAGCGGCAGGTTACGGCTGGCCAGCGCGCCGGCGATACGGTCGTTCTCGTCGATTTGCGGACCACGAATGGCGGGTGCCTTGGGCGGCTCGCTGGCTGGACTGTCCGCCTGGGGCGCGCCGGGCGTCGACCGTGCGGGCGCGCTGCGATCGCCAAAAAGATTGCCCAGCGCGGACCCGCCTACCTTGTAGACGCTTTCCATCGGCGGGTAGCACAGGCCCTTGTCCGCGCAGCCCTGCGAGGTCACCACCAGCGTCCAGCGGCCATCGGCCGGCGCCTGTTCGACGGGGACCTTGACGACGACGGCGCCGCGGTAGGTTTCCATGTCCTTGCCGAAGGTCTCGTCGAAATGCACCTTGCCCTGCGGCATGGCCGGGGTACCCAGCTTCACGCCGGCCGGCTGTGCGGCAAAGGCAAATCGCTCGCGGTACAGGTAGTAGCCGTCGGCCACATCGAACCGGACTTCAATGGTCTGGGGATCGACCTGCCTGGCGGCAAACTTGAACGCCTGATCTGGCGGCAGGAAGTCGTCTTCCGACGCCGCACGGGCGCTGCCCCAGGTCACCAGACATACGAGGAAGACCAGGGCAATTGCGACGATATGTCGCAATCCCGAACGCGCCGACGGACGTCCGCCGCGCGCCGCACCGGGCCGTTGTCCGATGGGTGGCGTGGCACCGTCAAGCCACGTTCCGTTCCCGCTGATCCCCGTTGTTCCCATGAGTTGTTCCGATACTTGTTGTTCTGGCTTCAAGGCTGGCTTGCGGCCCCGCTGGCTTCCGCCCGGACCCAGCCCAGATAGGCGGGCAGCCCCACCAGCGGCCACGCAATCAGTTCTGGCACGTCGTAGGGGTGCTCGGCGCGGATCACGGCTTCCAGCGCCGGGTACTGGCCCTGCGTGGTCTTGATCAGCAGCGGCCATTCCTGCGCCTGCTCCAGCTTGCCTTGCCACCAGTACTCGGACTGGCACGGTGCCAGCCGGTTCACGCAGGCCGCGACCCGGGCTTCCAGGACGGCCCGTGCCACCCGCGCCGCGGACGCCTCGTCAGGCAGGTTGGTCATCGCCATCCAGACCGATTCTGCCGGGTCCGGGCGCGTCGCGCTATGGGAGGAGTCTGAACTTGTCATGCGTGGATAGGGGCACAAAACAAAAGAGCCAGGCAAAAGCCTGGCTCGATTGTAGTGCCGTGTCCGATAACCCGTCAGCGGGGACGGGTTCGGTCATCACTTATTCCGCAGCTTCTTCAGCCGGGGCTTCGGTGATTTCCGGACGGTCCACCAGCTCGACCAGCGCCATCGGCGCGTTGTCGCCCTGACGGAAGCCGAACTTCAGGATACGGGTGTAGCCGCCCGGACGGGTGGCGTAACGCGGGCCCAGTTCGGTGAACAGCTTGGTGACCATGTCGCGGTCGCGCAGACGGGCGAAAGCCAGACGGCGGTTGGCAACGGTGTCCTTCTTGGCCAGCGTGATGAGCGGCTCGACAACCTTGCGCAGTTCCTTGGCCTTGGGCAGGGTGGTCTTGATCAGCTCGTGCTGGAACAGCGAGTTGGACATGTTGCGCAGCATCGCGAGACGGTGCGACGAGGTGCGGTTCAGTTTCCGCAGACCATGACGGTGACGCATGATGATTCCTTTCGATTACAGTGTTTGACCAGCTCTTCTATCGCCTTGGCCGCTGGAAGCGGGCTCGGGCGCGGGCCGGTAGTGCTACGGTGCCACGGGCGGAATTGCCTGTGGCGCGTTGACAGTGGAGCCGCCTTTCGACAGCTCCACCCGCCAATTACTTCTCCAGACCTGCGGGCGGCCAGTTCTCGAGCTTCATGCCGAGCGTCAGGCCACGCGAAGCCAGGACTTCCTTGATCTCGTTGAGCGACTTGCGACCCAGGTTCGGGGTCTTGAGCAGTTCGTTCTCGGTACGCTGGATCAGGTCGCCGATGTAGTAGATGTTTTCGGCCTTCAGGCAGTTGGCCGAACGCACCGTCAGCTCGAGGTCGTCCACCGGGCGCAGCAGGATCGGATCGATCTGCGGAGCGCGGCTCGAAGCCGCCTCGGCTGCCGATTCAGTGCCTTCCAGCGCGGCAAACACCGACAGCTGATCTACCAGGATACGGGCCGACTGGCGAATCGCTTCCTCCGGCGAGATCACGCCGTCGGTTTCGATGTTCATCACCAGCTTGTCCAGATCGGTACGCTGTTCCACACGCGCCGATTCCACGGCGTACGAAACGCGGCGGACCGGCGAGAACGAGGCGTCCAGCACGATGCGGCCGATCACCTTGCCCGACTCGTCGCCGAACTTGCGCACGTTGCCCGGCACATAACCACGGCCTTGCTCGACCTTGATCTGCATGTCCAGCTTGCCGCCTGCGGACAGGTGGGCAATGACGTGACCCGGGTTGATGATCTCGACATCGTGCGGCAGCTCGATATCGGCTGCCGTGACCACGCCTTCGCCATCCTTGCGCAGCGACACCGTGACTTCGTCGCGGTTGTGCAGCTTGAAGACCACGCCCTTCAGGTTGAGGAGCAGGTTGACGACGTCTTCCTGAACGCCATCGATGGTGGAATACTCGTGGACGACCCCAGCGATCGTGACTTCAGTCGGCGCATAGCCGACCATCGACGACAGCAGGACGCGACGCAGCGCGTTACCAAGCGTATGCCCGTAACCGCGTTCAAACGGCTCCATCACGACTTTAGCGTGGTGGTCGCCCAGCGGTTCGACGGCGATGATTTTTGGCTTGAGGAGTGCTGTTTGCATTAGGTTGTCCTTTTCAATACCCTCGGCTCGTTACACCGATAAGGCTGACGTTTGGAACCTGAAAAAACCCATCGTATGATGGGCAATAAGCCCGGCGCGCCGCGTGGCGCGCCGGGCTGAAAGCGAAGCCTTGTGGATAAGGCAAGCGATGAACCGTTCGAATCTCGGTCCGCGATTAACGCGAATACAGTTCGACGATCAGGCTTTCGTTGATGTCGCCCGAAATATCGGCGCGATCCGGAGCCTGCTTGAACGTGCCTTCGAACTTCTTGGCATCCACGGCCACCCAGGTCGGGAAGCCCGACTGCTCGGCCAGCGACAGGGCCTCGGCGATACGGACCTGCTTCTTCGACTGTTCGCGGATCGACACGATGTCACCAGCCTTGACCTGGGCCGACGGCACGTTCAGCGGCTGACCGTTCACCAGGATCGCCTTGTGCGAAACCAGCTGGCGCGCTTCGGCGCGGGTCGAGCCGAAGCCCATGCGGTACACGACGTTGTCCAGGCGCGATTCCAGCAGTTGCAGCAGCTTCTCGCCGGTGTTGCCCTTGCGGCGGTCGGCTTCAGCGAAGTAGCGGCGGAACTGACGCTCCAGCACGCCATAGATGCGCTTGACCTTCTGCTTTTCGCGCAGCTGGTTGCCATAGTCGGACGTACGGGCACCCGAGGTGCGGCCGTGCTGGCCCGGCTTGCTGTCCAGCTTGCACTTGTCGGCCAGCGAGCGACGGGCGCTCTTCAGGAACAGATCGGTGCCTTCGCGGCGGGAAAGTTTGGCCTTCGGGCCGGTATAACGTGCCACTTTGTCTTCCTTTGATCGATCACGACGCCATCAGGACGCGCCGCGAGTCCGTCACCTGTCGTGACGGACGGTGGGCTTATGGTTCTTCATCCGCAATGACCAGGGTCACGCGGAGGCAACGCAAAAGCATGATGAATATCGTCCTCGTCGAGGCGAAAGCCTCAAGACGCGGACGCAAAACGAAAGCCCGCCGCAAAAAATTGCAGCAGGCCAACGCGGGATACTACCACACTCCGGAGATACGGGGTAAGACCCTGATCGTATCCCCGGCAAGCCTGGCGCTTAGATACGGCGGCGCTTCGGCGGACGGCAGCCGTTGTGCGGCACCGGCGTCACGTCTTCGATCACCGAAATCTTGATGCCCAGCGCGTTCAGCGCACGGACAGCCGATTCGCGACCCGGGCCCGGGCCCTTGATGCGCACTTCCAGGTTCTTGATACCCTGGTCTTGCGCAACGCGGCCGGCGTTTTCGGCGGCAACCTGGGCTGCGAACGGGGTCGACTTGCGCGAACCCTTGAAGCCCTGGCCACCAGCGGTCGCCCACGACAGGGCGTTACCCTGACGGTCGGTGATCGTGATGATGGTGTTGTTGAACGAAGCGTGGACGTGCGCAATGCCGTCGGCAACGTTCTTCTTGACCTTCTTACGCGCGCGCTGGGCGGCGTTATTCGGACCTTTTGCCATTCGTCTATTCCTCTGCCTTCGGCTTTACTTCTTCAGTGCCACGCCGGCCTTGCGCGGACCCTTACGGGTACGGGCGTTGGTGCGGGTACGCTGGCCGCGGAGCGGCAGACCTTTGCGGTGACGCATGCCACGATAGCAACCAAGGTCCATCAGACGCTTGATGTTCATCGTGGTTTCACGACGCAGGTCACCCTCGACCGTGACCTTGCCCACTTCGTCACGAAGCTTTTCCAGGTCGGCGTCGGTCAGATCCTTGACCTTCTTGTCAAACGGTACACCGGTGGCCTCGCAAATCTTGCGGGCGCGCGAGCGGCCGACACCATAAATGGCCGTCAGGCCGATTTCGGTGTGCTTGTGGTTCGGGATGTTAACCCCTGCGATACGTGCCATTCGTCAATCCTCTTTCCGATTAGCCTTGGCGTTGCTTGTGGCGGGGATCCGACGAGCAGATCACGCGCACGACACCGTTGCGCTTGATGATTTTGCAGTTGCGGCAAATGCGCTTAACAGAAGCCAGCACTTTCATGATTTTCCTCTTCCTTCAATTCCAGTTCGCTTCACTTCGTCCGGAAGACGATACGTGCGCGAGACAGATCATATGGAGTCAGCTCAACCGTCACCTTGTCACCCGGAAGAATCCGGATGTAGTTCATTCGCATCTTGCCGGAGATATGGCCGAGTACTACGTGGCCGTTCTCCAGTTTGATGCGGAACGTCGCGTTGGGGAGATTTTCCAGGACCTCCCCGTGCATCTGGATGACGTCGTCTTTTGCCATACCTGGTGCCCGCCCCGACCCCAGCTTTCCTTAGCGCAAGGTCAGGTTACCCTTGAAATTCGCCTTCTTCAGCAGCGACTCGTACTGCTGCGACATGACATAGGACTGTACCTGTGCCATGAAGTCCATCGTGACGACCACGATGATCAGCAGCGAGGTTCCGCCGAAATAGAACGGAACGTTCCAGCGCAGCACCAGGAATTCCGGCAACAGGCAGACCAGTGTGATGTAAATCGCACCAGCCAGCGTCAGGCGCACCAGGATCTTGTCGATATAGCGCGTCGTTTGCTCGCCCGGACGGATGCCCGGAATGAAGGCTCCACTTTTCTTCAGGTTGTCTGCCACTTCCCGGCTGTTATAGACCAGAGCCGTATAGAAGAAGCAGAAAAATACAATCGCAGTCGCATACAGCAGGATGTAGACCGGCTGGCCCGGCGACAGCGTGGCAGCCAGGTCCTTGATAAACCGGCCAACCGCACCCGTCGAGTCAGACGTGAACCAGCCTGCAATCGTCGCCGGGAACAGGATGATCGACGATGCAAAGATCGGCGGAATCACCCCTGCCATGTTCAGCTTCAGCGGCAGGTGCGACGACTGACCGCCGTACACCTTGTTGCCGACCTGACGCTTGGCATAGTTCACCAGGATCTTGCGCTGGCCACGCTCGATAAACACCACGGCGTAGGTCACACCAGCCACGATCGCCACGATCAGGATCGCCGCGATGATGCTCATGGAACCCGTACGGACCAGTTCGAACAGTCCGCCGATCGCATTGGGCAGGCCCGCCGCGATACCACCGAAGATGATGATCGAAATACCGTTGCCCAGACCGCGCTCGGTAATCTGCTCACCCAGCCACATCAGGAACATCGTGCCGGTCACCAGCGTGATTACCGCCGTGGCCCGGAACATCAGACCCGGATCGATAACCAGCCCTGGCTGCGACTCCAGCGCCACCGCAATCGACAACGCCTGGAACGTGGCCAGAACCACGGTGCCGTAGCGTGTGTACTGCGTAATCTTACGTTGCCCTGCCTGCCCTTCCTTCTTCAACGACTCCAGCTGCGGCAGCACGATCGTCAGCAATTGCATGATGATCGACGCCGAGATGTACGGCATGATGCCGAGCGCGAAGACGGTAAAGCGCGACAGCGCACCGCCCGAGAACAGGTTGAACATCCCGAGGATGCCACCCGACTGACTCTGGAAAAGCTTCGCAAGCTGGTCCGGATCGATTCCCGGCACCGGAATATGTGCACCGATGCGGTAGACGATCAGGGCCAGCACCAGGAACATCAGCCGGCGCTTGAGATCGCCGTACTTCGCCGTATTCCTGGCCTGCGCGCTTGCATTGGGTTTCGCCGTGGCCAAACGATGCTCCGACTGTGACTTCGCCTATGCTGCGAATGCTACTGCGTAATTACGCTTCGATCTGGCCGCCAGCGGCTTCGATCGCAGCCTTGGCGCCAGCGGTGGCACCCAGACCCTTGATCGTCACCTTGCGGGACAGTTCACCGGCCTTGATGACCTTCGCGCTCTTGACCAGCTCGCCCACCAGGCCAGCTTGCTTCAGGACCAGCAGGTCCACTTCGGCAGCTTCCAGGCGTTCGATGTCGCGCAGGGTCACTTCAGCGGTGAAGGCCTTGGTCAGCGAGGTAAAACCACGCTTCGGCAGGCGACGATACAGCGGCATTTGACCGCCTTCGAAGCCAACCTTGTGGAAGCCGCCCGAACGCGACTTCTGACCCTTGTGACCACGACCAGCCGTCTTGCCCAGGCCGGAGCCGATACCGCGGCCGACGCGACGCTTGGCGTGCTTCGAACCGTCGGCCGGTTTCAGGTTGTTCAGTTGCATGTTGCTCTCCGAGTCCCGATCAGGCCAGAACCTTGACCAGGTACGAGACCTTGTTGATCATGCCGCGCACGGCGGGCGTGTCCTGCAGCTCCGAAACGGAGTTCAGGCGACGCAGGCCCAGGCCACGTACGGTGGCGCGATGATCCTCGCGCGTACCGATCAGGCTACGCACGAGTTGCACTTTTACGGTTTTCTGCGACATTTCGTTCACCTTAGCCGAGGATGTCTTCGACCGACTTGCCACGCTTGGCGGCGATCTCGCCCGGCGTGCTCATCTTGGTCAGACCATCGATGGTGGCGCGAACCATGTTGTACGGGTTCGTCGAACCGTGCGACTTGGTCACAACGTTCGTCACACCCATCACTTCGAAGATCGCGCGCATCGGACCACCGGCGATCACGCCGGTACCTTCCTTGGCGGGCATCATCAGCACCTTGGCGGCGCCGTGACGGCCAACAACTTCGTGTTGCAGCGTGCCGTTCTTCAGCGAGACCTTGACCATCTTGCGACGGGCTTCGTCCATTGCCTTCTGCACGGCCACCGGAACTTCCTTGGCCTTGCCCTTGCCCATGCCGATGCGGCCATCGCCGTCACCAACCACGGTCAGCGCAGCGAAACCGAGGATACGGCCACCCTTCACCACCTTGGTGACACGGTTGACCGAGATCATCTTCTCGCGGAGGCCGTCGTCGCGTTCGTCCTGTTGGACTTTTGCTTGCATCTTTGCCATGACGTATCTCTCTTTGAGCGCTTAGAACTTGAGGCCGGCTTCACGCGCGGCGTCAGCCAGGGCCTTCACGCGGCCGTGGAAGCGGAAGCCACCACGATCGAACGCGACGGTTTCCACGCCAGCTGCCTTTGCCTTCTCGGCAACGCGCTTGCCCACCAGGGTGGCGGCGGCAACGGTAGCACCGCTGCCAGTCAGTTCCTTGCGCACTTCTGCCTCGGCGGTCGAAGCCGAAGCCAGCACTTGCGTGCCGCACGGCGAGTACACCTGAGCGTAAATATGCGTATTCGTACGGAACACGGTCAGACGATTGATCTTCAATTCCGCGATTTTCGCGCGGGTCTGACGTGCACGGCGCAAACGAGCGTCTTTCTTGTTCATCTCTGGACCCCTTACTTCTTCTTGGTTTCCTTCAGGATGACGCGCTCGTCAGCGTAGCGAACACCCTTGCCCTTGTAGGGCTCGGGCGGACGGTACGCGCGAACTTCCGCGGCAACCTGACCGACTTTCTGCTTGTCAGCACCCTTGATCACGATTTCGGTCTGCGTCGGCGTTTCGGCCTTCACGCCTTCCGGCATTTCGTGAATCACATCGTGCGAGAAACCAAGCTGGAGCTTCAGCGCGGCGCCTTGCAGTTGAGCGCGGTAACCCACGCCAACCAGCTGCAGCTTGCGCTCGAAACCGGTGGTCACGCCCTTGACCATGTTTGCCGCCAGGGCGCGCATGGTGCCTTGCAGGGCGTTTGCTTCACGCGATTCGTCAGCCGGTTCGAAAGTCAGCGTGCCATCGGCAACGTTGGCCTTCACCAGGCTGTGAATCGGCTGGGTCAGCGTACCGAGCGGGCCCTTAACGGAGAGCACGCCAGCCGCCACATTTACTTCCGCGCCTTTCGGCAGCGCGATGGGAGCCTTACCTACACGGGACATGTTTGCTCCTTACGCGACGTAGCAGAGAACTTCGCCGCCCACGCCAGTGGCACGTGCCTTGCGGTCGGTCATCAGACCCTGCGGGGTCGAGATGATCGCCACACCCAGGCCGTTCATCACTTGGGGGATGTCGCTGCGGCCCTTGTACACGCGCAGACCGGGCTTCGAAACGCGCTCGATGCGCTCGATCACCGGACGGCCGGCGTAGTACTTCAGACCAATGGTCAGTTGCGCCTTGCCGCCTTCTTCCTGAACCGAGTAGTCATCGACGTAGCCTTCGTCCTTCAGGACTTTGGCGATCGCAACCTTCAGTTTGGACGAGGGCATGACCACCGACGCCTTCTGCACGCCCTGGGCGTTGCGAATGCGCGTCAGCATATCGGCGATAGGATCGCTCATGCTCATACTGTTTCTCCTGTAGCCTGTGCGTAATTACCAGCTGGCTTTCGTCAGACCCGGGATTTCGCCCTTGAAGGCGATTTCGCGGATCTTGTTACGCGCCAGGCCAAACTTGCGGAACGTACCGCGGGGACGACCGGTGATCGCGCAGCGGTTGCGCTGGCGAGTCGGGTTAGCGTTGCGCGGGAGCTTCTGCAGCTCGAGACGCGCCAGATAACGCTCTTCTTCCGACTTTTCTTGGTCGTCAATAATGGCCTTGAGGTTTGCGCGCTTGTCGGCGTACTTCGCCACGAGCTTTGCGCGCTTCTTCTCACGTTCAATCAGAGCCAGTTTAGCCACGGTTACCCCTTAATTACGGAACGGGAACTTGAACGCGTTCAGGAGAGCCTTGGCTTCCTCGTCGTTCTTAGCCGTCGTCGTGATGCTGATGTTCAGACCACGCAGTGCGTCGATCTTGTCGTACTCGATTTCGGGGAAAATGATCTGCTCTTTCACACCGATGTTGTAGTTGCCACGACCGTCGAACGATTTGCCCGACACACCACGGAAGTCACGCACGCGCGGCAGGGCCACGGTCACGAAACGGTCCAGGAATTCGAACATACGCTCACCGCGCAGGGTCACCATCGCGCCGATGGGGTAGCCCTGACGGATCTTGAAGCCGGCGATGGCCTTCTTGGCCTTCGTCACAACGGGCTTCTGACCGGCGATCTTGGTCAGGTCACCGACTGCCAGCTCAATGACCTTCTTGTCATTGATCGCTTCGCCCAGGCCCATGTTCAGGGTGATCTTGGTGAAACGCGGCACTTCCATGACCGACTTGTAACCGAACTGCTTCATCAGCGCCGGCACAACCTGTTCTTTGTAAAACTCTTGCAGACGTGCTGTCATGCTCAACTCCTATCTGTGCCCAGAATCAAGCGGCCAGGACGGCACCGGTCGTCTTCAGCACGCGCACGCGCTTGCCGTCTTCGACCTTGATACCGACACGCGACGGCTTGCCATTGGCATCCACGAGCGCAACGTTGGAAATATGCAGCGGCATCAGCTTGTCGACCACGCCACCGGTGGTACCCAGCATCGGGTTCGGGCGAGCGTGCTTCTTGGCAACGTTCACGCCTTCAACCACGACCTTGTCGCCTTGCACTGCCTGGACGGCACCGCGCTTGCCCTTGTCCTTGCCGGTCAGCACGATGACTTCGTCGCCTTTGCGAATCTTGTTCATGGCGGCTCCTTACAGCACTTCCGGAGCGAGCGACACGATCTTCATGAATCGCTCGGTACGGAGTTCACGAGTCACCGGCCCGAAGATACGGGTGCCGATCGGCTCGAGCTTGTTGTTCAGCAGTACGGCGGCATTGCCGTCGAACTTGACGAGCGAACCGTCAGCGCGGCGCACGCCCTTGGCGGTACGCACGACGACTGCGTTATAGATGTCGCCCTTCTTCACGCGACCGCGCGGCGCTGCGTCCTTCACGGTCACCTTGATGATGTCGCCCACGCTCGCGTAGCGGCGCTTGGACCCACCCAGTACCTTGATGCACAGCACTTCGCGCGCACCGGTGTTATCGGCCACTTCGAGCCGGCTTTCTGTCTGAATCATGGTGTTATCTTCCCAACTTAATCCGTCAGGTCTTCGGATATGAAGCCCGTCGGTCAGTCTTGGTCCCGTCGGAGCCAGGCATTGCGCCAGCGCCGCTTGGGTTGATCAACTTGGAAGTCGGTAGTGCCCGCACCCTGAATTACCGGATGCCAGCCCTTGCTCGCTCAACAGGCCCGCCCGGGTGGTACTGCTAAGGCGAACGCAATAAAGCGGAAGTCCAGGATTATAGCAACATAATCCTGGACTTGCAAGTCAGCAAAGTACTGTTGTACTTAGATGACGCGCGCAGCTTCTACCAGCCGGGAAACCACCCAGGACTTGGTCCGCGACAGCGGACGCGTTTCCTGGATTTCGACCTTGTCGCCTTCCTTGTACTGGTTGGCTTCGTCGTGTGCGTGGTACTTCTTCGAACGCAGCACGTACTTGCCGTACAGAGGATGCTTGACGCGGTTTTCGATCAGGACCGTGACGGTCTTGTCCATCTTGTCGCTCACGACACGGCCCACGAGGGTCCGGTGAAGCTTTGCTTCAGTCTTCGCAGCTTCGGTCATTTCGCGTTCGCCTTCTCGTTCAGCACGGTTTGCACGCGCGCGATGTCCTTGCGCACCTTCTTCAGCTGGCTGGTGTTCTGCAACTGTTGGGTGGCCTTTTGCATGCGCAGGCTAAATTGGGCCTTCAGCAGCTCGGAGAGCTCCTGGTTCAGGCCTGCGGCGTCCTTGCCGCGCAGTTCGGATGCTTTCATCCCAATCTCCTTACGTACCGACCTGACGCACCACGAAATTCGTGGCGATCGGCAGCTTGGCGGCGGCGAGGCGGAACGCCTCACGTGCCAGCTCTTCGCTCACGCCATCCATTTCGTACAGCATCTTGCCCGGCTGAATTTCAGCCACGTAGTATTCCGGGTTGCCCTTACCGTTACCCATACGGACTTCGGCAGGCTTCTTCGAAATCGGCTTGTCCGGGAAAATCCGGATCCAGATGCGGCCGCCACGCTTGATGTGACGGGTCATCGCACGACGTGCCGACTCGATCTGACGAGCGGTCAGACGGCCACGGCCCATTGCCTTCAGGCCGAATTCGCCGAAAGACACGGCGTTACCACGGGTAGCCTTACCCGTGTTGCGGCCCTTCTGCTCCTTGCGATACTTCCTACGCTTCGGTTGCAGCATTCTTATTCTCCACTCTTCGCGTCTGCGCCAGGCGCAGCGCGACGACCAGCACCGGCACCACCGCGGCGGTTGCCCGACGGACGGCCTTCGCCTTCACGGCGGCGGCCTTCCGGGCGACCCGGACGACGACGACGGTCTTCTTGCGGCTCTTCCACCACAGGCGCGTCATTGCGGCCCAGGTGATCGCCCTTGTAGACCCACACCTTGACACCGATGATGCCGTAGGTGGTTTCGGCTTCCGAGAAGCCGTAGTCGATGTCGGCGCGCAGGGTGTGCAGGGGCACACGGCCTTCGCGGTACCACTCGGTACGTGCGATTTCAATACCGTTCAGACGGCCCGAGCTCATGATCTTGATGCCCTGGGCACCCAGACGCATCGCGTTCTGCATCGCGCGCTTCATGGCGCGACGGAACATGATGCGGCGCTCGAGCTGCTGCGTGATCGAATCGGCGATCAGCTGCGCATCGGTTTCCGGCTTGCGGATTTCCTCGATGTTCACGTGCACGGGCACGCCCATGCGACGTTGCAGCTCGGCCTTCAGCAGTTCGATGTCCTCACCCTTCTTGCCGATCACCACGCCCGGACGCGAGCTGTAAATGGTGATACGTGCATTACGGGCCGGACGCTCGATCACAACACGGCCAACCGATGCGTTCTTGAGCTTCTTCTTCAGGAAGTCGCGAACTTCGATGTCTTCTTTCAGCATGCCGGCGAACTTCGTGTTGTTGGCGTACCAACGCGAAGCCCAGTTACGGCTGACGGCCAGACGGAAGCCAGTCGGATGAATCTTCTGTCCCATCGTGACTCCTTAGTTGCCGAGCGTCACAGTGATGTGACAGGTTTGTTTCTCGATGCGGTTGCCGCGGCCCTTCGCCCGTGCGGTGAAGCGCTTGAGCGAGGTTGCCTTGTCGACGAAGATCGATTTGACCTTCAGTTCGTCGATGTCGGCGCCTTCGTTGTGCTCGGCGTTGGCGATGGCCGATTCGACCACCTTCTTCACGATCCCGGCAGCCTTTTTCGGGCTGAACGTCAGGATGTTGAGCGCGCGCTCGATCGGCAGACCGCGGATCTGGTCAGCGACCAGACGCGTCTTCTGGGCGGAGATACGGGCACCGCGATGAATCGCTTTCACTTCCATGATGGCACCTTACCTCTTCGCTTTCTTGTCAGCCGCGTGGCCCTTGAACGTGCGAGTGATCGCAAATTCGCCGAGCTTGTGGCCGACCATGTTTTCCGTCACGTACACCGGCACGTGTTGACGGCCGTTGTGCACGGCGATCGTCAGGCCGATGAAATCAGGCATGATCGTCGAACGGCGCGACCATGTCTTGATGGGCTTCTTGTCCTTGCCGGCTACGGCCGTTTCCACCTTCTTCAGCAGGTGGTCGTCGCAGAACGGACCCTTTTTTGCGGAACGAGTCATATCTTTAGCTCCTACCTACCGATTAGCGCTTGTGGCGGCGCTGGACGATCATGCTGTCCGTGCGCTTGTTGCTGCGGGTACGGTAACCCTTGGCCGGGGTACCCCACGGCGAAACCGGGTCGCGACCAGCAGCAGTCTTGCCTTCACCACCACCATGCGGGTGGTCCACCGGGTTCATCACCACGCCGCGAACGGTCGGGCGAATACCGCGCCAGCGCGTGGCACCGGCCTTGCCGATCACACGCAGGCTGTGCTCTTCGTTGCCCACTTCACCGATGGTGGCGCGGCATTCGATATGCACGCGACGCACTTCACCGGAGCGCAGACGAACCTGAGCGTACAGGCCTTCACGGGCCAGCAGCACGGCGGAACCACCGGCGGCACGGGCAACTTGCGCGCCCTTGCCAGGCAGGATTTCCACGTTGTTGATCGTGGTACCAACCGGGATGTTGCGGATCGGCAGGTTGTTACCGGCCTTGATCGGGGCTTCCGAGCCATTCATCAGGGCCTGGCCAGCTACCATGCCCTTGGTGGCGATGATGTAGCGGCGCTCGCCGTCGGCGAACAGCACCAGCGCGATGTTCGCGCTGCGGTTCGGATCGTATTCCAGGCGCTCGACCTTGGCGGCGATGCCGTCCTTGTCGCTGCGCTTGAAGTCGACCACGCGGTAGTGGTGCTTATGACCACCGCCCTTGTGGCGGGTGGTGATATGACCATTGTTGTTACGACCCGACTTCTGGAATTGCTTTTCCAGCAGCGGAGCGTGCGGGGCGCCCTTGTGAAGGTCCTTGTTGACCACCTTCACCATCGAGCGACGACCCGGGGAAGTCGGCTTGGTCTTGACGAGTGCCATGATTACTTGGCCTCCGCTTCAAAATTGATTTCCTGACCCGGCTTCAGCGCCACGTATGCCTTCTTGACGTGGTTGCGACGGCCCATGAAGCGGCCAAAGCGCTTTTGCTTGCCCTTCTGGTTCAGGATCTGAACGGACTGCACCTCGACCTTGAACAGCAGTTCGACGGCGGCCTTCACTTCTGCCTTGTTGGCATCGCGAGCCACTTCGAACACAACCTGTTCGTTCTTGTCGGCCACCAGGGTTGCCTTTTCGGAAACCACCGGCGCGAGCAGCACCTGCATCAAACGATGATCGTTCTTGGCGACTTGCGTCATTTCAGCAACTCCTCGATCTGCGCGACAGCTGCCTTCGTCACGAGCACCTTCTTGTAGTGCACCAGCGACAGCGGATCAGCGTGACGCGGCTCCACGACTGCCACGTTCGGCAGGTTGCGCGAAGCCAGGTAGAGGTTTTCGTCGAGGCTGTCGGTAATGATCAGCACCGAGTCCAGGCCCATGGCCTTGAACTTGTCGGCCAGCAGCTTGGTCTTGGGTGCGTCGACAGCGAAACCGTCCACTACGTTGATACGACCTTCACGTGCGAGCTGCGAGTAAATCGAGCGCATACCTGCACGGAACATCTTCTTGTTGACCTTCTGGCTGAAGTTCTCTTCCGGCGAATTCGGGAAGATACGGCCACCGCCACGCCACAGCGGCGAGGACGACATACCGGCACGAGCACGGCCCGTACCCTTCTGGCGCCACGGCTTCTTGGTCGTGTGCTTGACCTCTTCGCGGTCCTTCTGCTTGCGGTTACCGCTACGGGCGTTAGCCTGATAGGCAACGACGATCTGGTGAACCAGAGCTTCGTTGTAGTCACGGCCGAACACTTCGGCCGAGGCTGCAACGCCTGCGCCGACTTGACCGTTGTCCTGGAGGAGCTTGAGTTCCATTACATGCGCTCCTTAAGCTTTGGCCTTGACGGCCGGGGTCACGATGACCTTGCCGCCCTTGGAACCGGGGATGGCGCCCTTGACCAGCAGCAGCTTGCGCTCTGCGTCGATCTTGGCGATCTCGAGGTTTTGCACCGTGCGGGTGACGTCACCGAGGTGACCCGTCATGCGCTTGCCCGGGAACACGCGGCCCGGATCCTGCGCCATACCGATGGAACCCGGCACGTTGTGCGAACGCGAGTTACCGTGGGTGGCACGACCCGAAGCGAAGTGGTAGCGCTTGATGGTACCGGCGTAGCCCTTACCGATGGTCACGCCCTGCACGTCGATCTTCTGACCGACCTGGAACAGGTCGACCGACAGCGAACCGCCAGCTTGCAGTTCGGCAGCCTTGGCTGCATCGATGCGGAATTCTTTGATGATTTCGCCAGCTTCCACGCCGGCTTTGGCGAGATGACCCGCCAGCGGCTTGGTGACGCGGCTTGCGCGCCGGCTGCCGAAGGTGACTTGAACCGCGGTATAACCGTCGGTCTCGTCCGTCTTGATTTGCGTCACGCGGTTGTCGCCGACCTCGACCACGGTAACGGGAATCGAATCACCGTCGTCCGTGAAAATACGGGTCATGCCAACCTTGCGACCTACAAGGCCAAGGCTCATGGTTTGCTCCATTCCCAGCTGCGATTGGCCGGGGCTGATTGATACACGAAACTGTGCGATTTGCGGGTTGCGCGAAAAGGATTGCGCTGACCAAAACGGCCCCCACTACCCGGAGAAACGGGTAGCCTTACAATATAACCCAGCGGTTTGGAAAGGGCAAGATGATTTGCCGATTTCCGCGCCTGACCGTGTGCATGGCCACAGAATTTGGCGAAATTGCGGCGCGAAGCCGACTTGGCGCGGCGCGATGTCCGCCAAAGCAGGCAATTCAGGCGGACACGCGGACGAAATCGCCGCATTGAACACCAGGGGATGGCCGTCGGGGTCTTAAACATAGGCAAGCCCTGGGTCAATCCCCTGAGCATCCAGCGGTTGGTGGATGCCCTTGGCACCGGTCAGTGCTTGGTATTCGCACTGCCCCGCCTAACAAGGCATAGGTACGCTGGCTTCTCTTCGACTGCTTGGCGCGTACTGGCGCCGGAGCAGCGCTCCCACGGGCCGTCAGAGATCCTTTCGATTACATGGCTCGCACCCGCCCGGTCGTGTCAGCGCTGCCAAAGCGATTCACGATCTCGGCCTTGCCAGCCGCCAAGTGCCAGGTGCCTGCCAGCGGCAAGTTCAACGGTGGCGTCATTCAGCATTGCTCAAAATTCAACGGACTACTATTCCGAGCGCCGGCGCTGCGCCGTATCGTGTCCTTCACGCGTTCGCACCGGGACCGGTATGAAGTACAGCCCGCTCATAGCCATTACGTTTCTTTTTCCCTCCGCTGCCGCCATGTGTCATGGCGAGGTCATTACAGTGCCAGGCATCTATCGCTTCGAGCCTGATTCCCAGCCGCCAGCGCAACTCAAGCTCGGTGAATGGCCATATTTTCGCGTGGTGGAGAGATTCGAAAATGCGCTTCCGGGGGCGCCCAATGAGCGCTTCGCCGTAGTGGCGCGATACGGCCGGTTCGGAACCGAGGTCGCACTCTTTCCATCTCCAAAGACGGAAGACGACGACAATTCTGGCGATCCGCTATGTTTTTCGTATTTCAATTCGTTTTGGGTCGATCGGAACAGCAAAACGAGGGACCCAGCCTACGATCTCTATCTTGAATGGGATAAAACTGCGTTCTCCGTCCATCGGCCGATTAAGGAGCGGTCACTATTTGGAAACCGCAATGAACTGGCGTGTGGCTATGGGATCCGGCATAAGGAGGTCACCTACTTTTCCGATCACTTCTCTCTTTTTAAGTACCGTCGCTACACCGCAATCCTCAAACCAAGTGTGGAGGTTTCGATGTTTGCACGGGCAGACCGGGCGGTTTCAAGTCTGAGATGCAACACCAGTTCGTAATTTGTTGATCTCTTCGGCCATGGCTTCGGCGGGAGTGGCGAAGTCGAGAACCGCCCGAGGCCGATAGTTCAGCGCCTTCGCGACTCTGTTCAAGTACCCCTGCGAGAAGACCGATAGATCGTCGCCCTTCGGTAGATACTCTCGAACCAGTCCGTTCATGTTCTCGTTGCTTGGCCTCTGCCACGGACTGTGCGGGTCGGCAAAGAACACTTCGATACTGACTCGCCTGGTCAACTCCGCGTGATGCGCCATCTCTTTGCCCTGGTCGTA
>NZ_RCOG02000030.1 GCF_009663685.2 Cupriavidus sp. U2
AGCCATGCTCTCACCAGTTTCAGCAGCGCCGTGCCTGCTGCCAGCTTGCGCGGCCCACGTCGACGCCTTCTCAGCGCCATACCCTGCGCGCTCGCAGCATCGTAGGAACGATGACTTCCGGCCCGGGCAACCTCGCGTGAGACAGTCGACGGACTTCGCCCCACCACTCTCGCGATCTGACGCAGGCTGCACCCCTCGTTTAGTAGGCGATGAATCCAGTTACGCTCTTCGATACCCAGTTGACTGTAGCTTTGTCCCATCCCAACACCCTAACATCAGGGTGTTGCACTTCATTCTAGAGACCGCCCCGTAATTCATCGCAACGAATATTACCCGCCAATTCGTATCTAGCGGTGCTATCCGAAACTTCCGAATGGTACGAAGTTGATCAGATTCCGGCCGACGGCAGCACGGCGCAGGGGTGGGTTGACCGCGACGACCTTCACGACCCCAACTGGGTTTTGCAGCGTGCAGAGACCAGGGATTTTCGTTTTCGTGCTGATCTCGCAAGCTTTGATCCGACGGAGGATGATTCCGTCCTCTTGGCCATTGAGGTTCTAGACAAATCCGGCGCACGCATCCAGGTGCTTCGGGACATCGAGGCTGATGCGGTGCCGATTCCCCCCGAAGACCATATCAGTCTTGTTGACGCAAACTTTGACGGTTTCCCTGACATCATGGCGACCGGCTTACCCGATCAAAATGGCGGGCCCAACTTCACCCATAACATCTTCCTATTCGATCCAGTCCGCCGTCGTTTTGTTTTTGAACCCACTCTGTCCGAATTACCTCGAATCTCATTCGATGGCAAGCGCCGGACCGTTCACTCTGTGTATCGCAAGGGTGCTCACAATTACTCTTCCCAAACTTTTCGGTATTTTAATAAAACACTAACTTTAGTGGGCACGCGAGAAGAAATACTTTCGGTCGACGGTGAGTGGTTCTTCGCCACGATCGGCCGGCTTCATAAAGGCAAGATGCGCTATCACAATCGCCGGACACGGGCGCATCGGCATTGATCCATCGTTGGCGCGCATAAAAGAAAAACGGCGAACCGAAGTTCGCCGCTTCTTGCTGCATCAGGCCGCCGGAGCGGTCCGAAACATACTTACACCTTGATCTCGACGTCCACGCCGGCCGGCAGGTCGAGCTTCATCAGCGCGTCGACGGTCTTGTCCGTCGGATCGACGATGTCCATCAGGCGCTGGTGAGTGCGGATCTCGAACTGATCGCGGCTGGTCTTGTTGACGTGCGGCGAACGCAGGATGTCGAAGCGCTGGATGCGGGTCGGCAGGGGCACCGGGCCCTTGACGATCGCGCCGGTACGCTTGGCGGTATCCACGATTTCGGCGGCCGACTGGTCGATCAGGCGGTAGTCGAAAGCCTTCAGGCGGATACGGATCTTCTGGTTCTGCATGATTGTTCCTTAAAAGAGCGATGGGCAGTGAGCCCGGATTATAGGGGACATGCCGGCGGGCATGTCCCAGGAAGGTTGCTTAGTCGAGGATCTTTGCCACAACGCCGGCGCCGACGGTACGGCCACCTTCGCGGATTGCGAAGCGCAGGCCTTCTTCCATGGCGATCGGGGCGATCAGCTTGACGGTGATCGACACGTTGTCACCCGGCATGACCATTTCCTTGTCCTTCGGCAGCTCGATCGAGCCAGTCACGTCGGTCGTACGGAAGTAGAACTGCGGGCGGTAGTTGTTGAAGAACGGCGTGTGACGGCCACCTTCGTCCTTCGACAGGATGTAGACCTCACCCGTGAAGTGCGTGTGCGGCTTGATCGAGCCCGGCTTG
>NZ_RCOG02000033.1 GCF_009663685.2 Cupriavidus sp. U2
ACGATGATGTACGGCACGCCAACCTGACGGGCCAGCAGGATGTGCTCGCGCGTTTGCGGCATCGGGCCGTCGGCAGCCGAGCAAACCAGGATCGCGCCGTCCATCTGCGCGGCGCCCGTGATCATGTTCTTCACATAGTCAGCGTGGCCCGGGCAGTCAACGTGGGCGTAGTGGCGGTTGGCCGTCTCGTATTCCACGTGTGCGGTGTTGATCGTGATGCCGCGTGCCTTCTCTTCCGGCGCTGCGTCGATTTCGTCGTACTTCTTGGCCGCGCCGCCGAACTTCGCAGCCAGCACCGTGGCAATCGCTGCCGTCAGCGTCGTCTTGCCGTGGTCAACGTGACCAATCGTACCTACGTTCACGTGCGGCTTGGTCCGCTCGAACTTTTCCTTTGCCATGTTTCAGCTCCTAATGGAATACAGTCAGATTCAATTCTTTGCGCCGCCACGCAGGTCATGCGCGGCGGCGAAGCTTTATTACTTGCCCTTGGCCGTCATCACAGCTTCGGCGATATTCTTCGGTGCCTCGGCGTAGTGCTTGAATTCCATGGTGTACGTGGCGCGGCCTTGCGTGGCCGAGCGCAGCGCGGTCGAGTAACCGAACATTTCCGACAGCGGAACTTCGGCCTTGATGATCTTGCCGCCGCCAACCATGTCGTCCATGCCCTGCACGATGCCGCGGCGGGACGACAGATCGCCCATCACGGTACCCGTGTAGTCTTCCGGCGTTTCCACTTCCACGGCCATCATCGGCTCCAGCAGAACCGGGCTGGCCTTGCGCATGGCTTCCTTGAAAGCCATCGAGCCGGCCATGCGGAACGCGTTTTCGTTCGAGTCCACGTCGTGGTACGAACCGAACGTCAGCGTGACCTTCACGTCCACCACCGGGAAGCCAGCCAGGATACCGGCCGGCAGCGTGTCGACGATACCCTTCTCCACCGCCGGGATGTATTCGCGAGGAATCACACCGCCCTTGATGGCGTCGATGAACTCGAAGCCCTTGCCCGGCTCTTGCGGTTCCAGCGTGATCACGGCGTGGCCATACTGGCCGCGGCCGCCCGACTGCTTGACGAACTTGCCTTCGACGTCCTCGGCCTTCTTGCGAATGGTTTCGCGGTAGGCCACCTGCGGCGCGCCGATGTTGGCTTCCACGCCGAATTCGCGCTTCATGCGGTCGACCAGAATTTCCAGGTGGAGCTCGCCCATACCCGAAATGATGGTCTGGCCCGATTCTTCATCGGTACGCACGCGGAACGACGGATCTTCGGCGGCCAGGCGGTTCAGGGCGATACCCATCTTTTCCTGGTCAGCCTTGGTCTTCGGCTCGACAGCCTGCGAGATCACCGGCTCCGGGAACACCATGCGCTCGAGCACGATCGGGGCAGCCGGATCGCACAGCGTGTCGCCGGTGGTCGCGTCCTTCAGGCCCACGGCAGCGGCGATGTCGCCGGCCAGCACTTCCTTGATTTCTTCGCGCTGGTTGGCGTGCATCTGCAGAATACGGCCCAGACGCTCCTTCTTCTGCTTCACCGGGTTGTACACGGTGTCGCCCGAGTTGATCTTGCCCGAGTAGACGCGGAAGAAGATCAGCTGGCCGACGAACGGGTCGGTCATGATCTTGAATGCCAGCGCCGAGAACTTCTCGTTGTCGTCGGCCTTGCGCTCGAGCTTCTTCTCGTCGTCGCTTTCGTCCACGCCCTTGACCGGCGGAATGTCGACCGGCGACGGCAGGAAGTCGATCACGGCGTCCAGCATACGCTGCACGCCCTTGTTCTTGAACGCGGTGCCGCACAGCATCGGCTGGATTTCGCAGGCGATGGTACGGTCACGCAGCGCCTTGACGATCTCGGCACGGGTCAGCTCTTCGCCGCCCAGGTACTTTTCCATCAGCTCTTCGCTGGCTTCGGCGGCGGACTCGACCATCTTCTCGCGCCATTCCTCAGCGACGGCCTGCAGTTCGCCCGGGATGTCCTGGTATTCGAACTTCACGCCCTGGCTGGCTTCGTCCCAGATGATCGCCTTCATTTCCAGCAGGTCGATCACGCCCTGGAAGCCGTCTTCAGCGCCGATAGGCACCACGACGGGCACCGGGTTGGCCTTCAGGCGGGTCTTCAGCTGGTCGTAAACCTTGAAGAAGTTCGCGCCGGTACGGTCCATCTTGTTGACGAACGCCAGACGCGGCACGCCGTACTTGTTGGCCTGACGCCAGACGGTTTCCGACTGGGGCTGCACGCCACCCACTGCGCAGTACACCATGCAGGCGCCATCCAGCACGCGCATGGAACGCTCCACCTCGATGGTGAAGTCCACGTGCCCCGGGGTGTCGATGATGTTGAAGCGGTGCTCGGGATAGTTGCCGCCCATGCCCTTCCAGAAGGCGGTGGTAGCAGCGGAGGTAATCGTGATGCCACGCTCCTGCTCCTGCTCCATCCAGTCCATGGTGGCCGCGCCATCATGCACTTCACCGATCTTGTGATTCACACCGGTGTAGAACAGGATCCGCTCGGTCGTGGTGGTTTTACCCGCGTCAATGTGAGCCGAAATACCGATGTTACGGTAACGCTCAATGGGAGTCTTACGAGCCACTTTAATCCTCTATTCGTCCATGAGGCGCAGAAATCTCATGGTCTGCGCCCTTAACACAAACGGGCGAGATGTGTGAAAACACAGCCCGCCCGGCAACCAACAGCGTTTTTCGCGCGCTTTAGAAGCGGAAGTGCGAGAACGCCTTGTTGGCTTCGGCCATGCGGTGTACTTCGTCGCGCTTCTTCATTGCGCCGCCGCGGCCTTCTGCAGCTTCCATCAGCTCACCTGCCAGGCGCAGCGCCATCGACTTCTCGCTGCGTTTTTTCGCGGCCTCGCGCAGCCAACGCATCGCCAATGCCAAACGACGCGACGGACGGACTTCGACCGGAACCTGATAGTTGGCGCCGCCCACGCGACGGCTCTTCACTTCCACCACCGGCTTCACGTTGTTGATCGCAACGGAGAACACTTCGATGGGGGCCTTGCCTGCCTTCTTTTCGATCTGGTCGAACGCGCCGTACACGATACGTTCGGCAACCGACTTCTTGCCGTCCAGCATCAGCACGTTCATGAACTTGGCAACTTCAACGTTACCGAACTTCGGATCAGGCAAAACGTCCCGCTTGGGGACTTCACGACGACGTGGCATCTTCTTTCCTTAAGATTCAGTTGAGAGGCGGTCTGAATAATCGCGCTCTCCGGCCACCAACTAGCTTGCCAGCACACTGACTGGACAAATTCGCCGGGTGACCACTTACTCGACGGCACGGCGCACAAAAACGCTCCGTTGTACCGCCGCCTGGTGACAGCTCCATGACGTCCTGTCATGGCTGTCGGATATTGCTTTGCGTAAAAGCTTAGGCAGCCTTCGGACGCTTCGCACCGTACTTCGAACGGGCCTGCTTGCGGTCCTTCACGCCTTGCAGATCCAGCGAACCACGGACGATGTGGTAACGCACACCCGGCAGATCCTTCACACGGCCGCCGCGGATCAGCACGACCGAGTGTTCCTGCAGGTTGTGGCCTTCACCGCCGATATACGAAATGACTTCGAAACCGTTGGTCAGGCGCACCTTGGCCACCTTACGCAGTGCCGAGTTCGGCTTCTTCGGCGTCGTGGTGTACACACGGGTGCACACCCCGCGACGCTGGGGGCAGTTCTCAAGCGCCGGGCTCTTGCTCTTGACGACTTCAGAGACACGCGGCTTGCGAACCAGTTGGTTGATAGTTGGCATTGTTCAATCCAGCTTGGTTTTACAAAAACACCCCTTCGCCAGGCTCTGGCCAAGGGGCAACTACGGGTTTTGGACGGGAAAGGTGAGCGGACGCTCTGAAGGAAGGGCTGTGAAGTGACAGACTTGCCAAAGAGCGCGAGCTCGCCCGGATCCCGCTGCCGCCTGCCTGGTTGCGCCGCTGAGGGCACAATTCCGAGGGACGTGCGAAATCCAAAGCCAAAAACTCGAATCTGGCACTCTAGCAGGGGCGCTGACAACGGTCAAGGGGTATACGCGACGTATACCTTGGGCCTCCCTGCCTCGCCGGGCCGCCGGCCCGTTCAGCCGCCGCGCAGCGTCTCGAGGATTTCCTCGCCGTAACGCTCGAGCTTGGATGCACCGATTCCGGGCACCTCCGCCAGTTCGTCGAGCGATTCCGGCGCGCTGCGCGCCAACTCGGCCAGCGTGGCGTCGTGGAAGATCACGTAGGCCGGCACGCCGTGCGATTTGGCGGTGGCCGTGCGCCAGGCCCGCAGCGCCTCCCAGTGGGCCAGCGTATCGGCATCCATCGTCGCCGTGTGATCGGTACGCGGCCCGCCGCGCCCCGCCCGTTCCCCGGATTTGCCCGGCTTGCTGACCTGCCGGCGCAGCGTGACCGACTGCTCGCCCTTGAGCACGGCCCGCGCTGGATCGCCAAGCAACAGCGCGCCATGGCCGCCGTGATCGATCACCAGCAGGCCGTGAGCAATCAACTGCCGGAAGATGGCATGCCATTCGGCCACCGACAGATCCTTGCCGATGCCGAACGTCGACACCTTGTCGTGGCCCCACTGCCGGATCTTCTCGCTGGCATTGCCGCGCAGCACGTCGATCAGGTGGGTCGCGCCAAAATGCACGCGGCTGGCCTGCGCCGTGCGGTACACGCAGGACAGCGCCATCTGCGCCTCGCGCGTGCCGTCCCAGGTGGCGGGCGGCTCCAGGCAGGTATCGCAGTTGCCGCAAGGGCCCGCCGATTCTTCAAAATAGGCCAGGATCCGCACGCGCCGGCAGCCCGCCGTTTCGCACAGACCCAGCAGCGCGTCGAGCTTGGACGATGACACGCGCTTGTGCGCGTCGTCGGCCTCCGACTCGTCGATCATGCGCTTCTGCTGGACGACATCGCCAAGCCCGTAGGCCATCCAGGCATTGGCCGGCAGGCCGTCGCGGCCGGCGCGCCCGGTTTCCTGGTAATAGCCTTCCATGCTCTTGGGCAGGTCCAGATGCGCCACGAACCGCACATCGGGCTTGTCGATGCCCATGCCGAAGGCGATGGTGGCCACCATCACGATGCCCTCTTCCTCGCGGAAGCGCGCTTGGTGATGCTGCCGCACCTGCGCATCCATGCCGGCGTGGTAGCCCAGCGCGTTGATGCCGTGACTGGCCAGCCATTGCGCGGTGTCTTCGACCTTCTTGCGCGACAGGCAATAGACAATGCCGCTGTCGTGCCCGCCGTCGCCGTTCATGTGCTCGGCCTTGATGAACGCCAGCAGCTGGTTCCGCGCGTTGTCCTTCTCGACGATGCGGTAGCGGATATTGGGACGATCGAAGCTGGAAATAAAGACGCGCGCATCGTCGAGCGCCAGCCGCTCGATGATCTCGTTACGCGTCAGCGCGTCGGCCGTGGCGGTCAGCGCAATGCGCGGCACATTCGGGAATCGCTCGTGCAGCACAGACAGCTGGATATATTCCGGCCGGAAGTCGTGGCCCCATTGCGACACGCAATGCGCCTCGTCGATGGCGAACAAACCCACGCGGGTGCGATCCAGCAGATCCAGAAAGCGCGGCGTCATCAGCCGCTCGGGCGCCACATAAAGGATGTCCAGCCGCCCGGCCAGCAGGTCGCGCTCGACCGCCGACGCCTCGCTGCTGCTGAGCGTGGAGTTCAGCACCGCGGCGCGCACGCCGGCTTCGGTCAGCGCCGCCACCTGGTCCTGCATCAGCGCGATCAGCGGCGACACCACGATGCCCACGCCCTGGCCGGCCTGCTGGCGCAGCAACGCCGGAATCTGATAGCAAAGCGACTTGCCACCGCCGGTCGGCATCAGCACCAGGCAATCGCCGCCGTCCGCCACATGGTCGATGATCTCCGCTTGCGTGCCACGGAATGCGTGGTAGCCGAAGACTTCTTTGAGGATCGCCAGGGCGCGCGACATGGGACAGCAGCAGATCGGAAAGCCGGGAAAGGCGTAACCATACCACTCCATGCCCGATCGGACGGAATGTGTCTGCGCCGGTGTGGCACTGGCGCCAATCGCCACACGGGATTTGGCGGCGCCGCCGACAGTCTTGCGCCAGCACAAGCACCGTGCGGCACGCCGGTCATAGGATGGCAGGCGAGGTCCCCAACATAGCAACATGCAGCGCCATTCCTTTTCCCTGCCCATCGAGATCCTGCGCGATGGATCGGAACCGTACAAGCGGCAGATCATGCGGCAGGTGGAACACATGATCCTGTCCGGCCGTCTGCAGCCGGACGATCGGCTACCGTCCATCGCCTGCCTGGTTGCCATGCTGCGCGTCTCGCGCAACACCGTGGTCGGCGCCTATGAAGGCCTGACCGACGCCGGCCTGCTGCGGGGCGAGCCGGGTCGCGGCTTCTATGTGGCGGAAGCAATCCCGCGCGCGTCGCCCGCGCCACCTCCCGCCCCGGCCATCCCCGAGGCGCCAGCGTTGCCTCCCCGATCCTCGCAGGCGAGTGCCGGCATATCGCCGCCCGGCGTGCATGCCGCACCGCCCCGCTATCCCGTGACGTTCGACTTCAAGATCGGACGTCCCGCGCCAGATGCCTTTCCGACGCGCCGCTGGGCCATGTTGTCGAACCCGCTGCTGCGCCAGATGCGGCACGCCATCAGCGAATATCCGCCGGCGGAGGGCCTCTGGGGCCTGCGCATGCAGATCGCCGACTACCTTGCCGCGACCCGCGCGCTGGCCGTCGATCCGACGCAGATCCTGATCGTCGCCGGTGTCCAGGAGGCATTGCACCTGCTTGCCGCGCACCTCGTCCACCACGGTGACCGCGTCGTGGTGGAATCGCCCGGCTATGCGGGCTTCTGCAATCTGCCCCACCTCCGGCACGCGGTACGGATCGCGGTACCTGTCGACGCGGACGGCCTGTGCACGCACGCGCTACCGCATGGGCCGGTGCAACTGGCGTACACCACGCCGTCGCATCAATATCCGCTCGGCTACACGATGTCGATGGACCGGCGCCGCGCGTTGCTGGATTGGGCCGCGCAAGTCGGCGCCTGCGTGATCGAGGACGACTACGACGGCGACTTCGCGTACGACAGCGCGCCGCCTCCGCCGCTCATGGCGCTTGATCCATCGCGTGTGGTCTACGTCGGATCGTTCTCGAAGGTACTCGGGCCGGGCTTGCGTCTCGGATACATGGTGTGTCCGCCCTGGCTGACCGACGCCATCGCGCGTCGCAAGGCGTTGCTGAATCACGGATGTCCCTGGCTCGAGCAAGCCGTGCTGGCACGGCTGTTCGAGTATGGCGACTACAGCCGGCATCTGTACCGGCTGCGCCGCCGCTATCGCGAGCAACGCGATGCCCTGCTCTCCGGCTTGCGCGACATCTGGGGCGCTCACTGCCAGATCAGCGGCGCAGGCACCGGCATGCATGTGGCACTGCACTTGCCGCCCGACACCCCGGACGCCACCAGTATCGCGAACCGCGCGCTGGCGCAAGGCGTGAGGCTGTACACCATGGAAGAAGCCGCCTGTGCGCACATTCCCGCAACCGGCAACCGCGTGCTACTTCTGGGCTACGCCTCGCAGAACGTTGCACAGATCCGCGAGGCGATGTCCAGGCTAATGCTCACGGTGGCCGGTTGCCACGCCCGGCAACCGGCTTCCAGCACATCGGTCAGTCTGGCCGGGGATGCCTCAGTGCGCCCCGGGCATCGTGCCGAAATGGCGTGACAACGCTTCGATGGCAGCGTCGTCCAGGGGCTCCGCCATCGGTCGCATCACGGCATCATCTCGCCGCGCGGCCTTGAAGTCGCGCAGTTGCTTGGCCAGGTATTCCGGCTTCTGCCCGGCAAGATTGGGATACAGGGCGACGCTACTGATGCCATCGACCCCATGGCACGACGCGCACAGCGGCAGGATGGCCGCCACCTGATCGGGCAGCTTCTGCGCTGCCGGCGCAGTCGTTGCGGATGGCGTCGCGGCTGTGGCAGACGTGGCCGCATGCACCGTCATGGCCGCCGTCATCAGGGCGAGCAGCGCGGCCGGCTTGTTCCATCGAGACTTGATCATGGCCACTCTCCTCAGTTCTTTCGCGTCGCCGGCAAACCCACCGAGATCCACTGCGTGCGCGCACGCGAGAAGATGCCAGCAGGGCTTTCCATCTTGTGTTCGGCTACCAGGGCAAGCGTCTTGCTGTCGTAGACGCGCAGGCGATCGCCGTAGTAGCCGGCGCTGACGTACAGGTACTGGCCATTCCGGGTGTATTCCGGGAAGAAGGCATGGCCGCCGGCGTCGAGCGTGCGCACGACTTCGAGTGATTGCTTGTCGATCAGCTGGATGTGCGCAGCCTTCTTGTCCTTCGAGACGATATCCACGGCCACGTACGGTGCGTCGGGATGCGCGGCTGGGGATTCCGTTGGGCCATCCACCTTGATGTTCTTCACCACCGAGAAGTCGCTCGTGTCCCACACCGTCACGACATCGCCTTTGTCGCATTTGCCGATATTCGTGCCGAACGCCAGCATCCGGCCGCCCACCGGGGTCACGGCACCGGAGCCCACGTGGGGCTGGCAGCCCGCCGGGATATCGCGCGCCACCTTGTTCTCCTTGAGGTCGATGGCCACGATCTTGTTGTCGCCGTAGGACGCCACCATCGAGTACCGCCCATCGGGCGTCAGGAATGTGTCGTGCAGCATGCGGCCCACGCCTTCCAGCTTCGTTACCGGCATGCCTTCGCGGTCCGGATCGACGATCCAGATCTGGCCGGCCTGACGCAGCGTCAGCGCAAACTTGTTGTTGATGCGGCTGCCGATGACCGGGCCACCCGCCGACTGGATGAACTTGCCATCGGGGTCCTTGCCTTCGAGCCGCAGGTATTTAACAGGCTCCAGCGTGTCCGCCTTCAGAATCACCACCAGGTTCGGCACGAAAGAACTGGCCGCCAGCCATTTGCCGTCCATGGACACGGCGATACCCGGCCCGGTCAACCCTGTCTTGATCTTGCGCACGACCTTGAGCGAGTAGAGGTCGATCTTGTAGACGTGGCCGTCGTCGCTCTTCAGCCAGGCCCATCGCTCGTTGACGGGGCTGAACTCCATGATGTGCGGCGCGATCGGCGTGGCAATTTCGCCAACTACCTGATGGGTCATGCCATCCAGGAACACCGTCTTCGCGTTGTCGCTGCCCGTACCGCGCCCGTAGCGACCGCGCGCCATGACCACCATCAGGTCATAGACCGAGCCGATCTGATACGTGGGCTTGGACGGAAGCGTGGATTCATCCACGAGCACTTCCAGGCTGTCGCGAATCTGCTGCATCGACCATTCCGGCTTGCCCACGGGCTGGGTCCGGATGTACTCGGCCACCAGCCGGATGTCCTCATCGGACATGCGCGAATGGAACGGCGGCATCAGCGTATCGGGGATGCCGGTCATGATCGCGCCACGCAGCGCGGCATCGCTCTGCACCAGCCTGTCCTTGTGCAGGGCGGGCCCGACGTAGCCGCCCCGGCTGGCGGAATGACAGACCGCGCAATTGGCCTGGTAAAGGTCGTCAGCGCGTTTCAGCGCGTCTGCCGTCATGGCGTACAACGCGCCAGACACACTGGCGAGCATGGCGGCAACTAAAGTCCTGGCAAGCATCGTCCGGATCCTCCGTGGGTAGTTTGAGTAGTAACGATGCGATCAATGTGCCATCGCGCTTCCTCCACGCCTGGGGGATGCAACGGGAATTCCGATGGGTACGGTTTCGCCGATGTCGCGGATCGGCATCATTCCCCGGATTTACGCCCGAGCAAACCTGACGAATTTGCGATAGCGCAAGAGTCGGCCTGCCGACGCGGACTACGATCCGAAGATCTACGCCCGTGCCATTCGTATGCCCGCCCTCGAGTCATTCGGGCAAGCCGGCATCTTCGGCGGGTGCCTGACGTGTGGGTAACTGATGCGGTGGCCTTACTGAAGGCCGCCAGGCAGCGGGATGCCCCGCCCGGACAGCGGATCGGGATCGACGGGACGAGGCATGGTGGCCGGCGATGTGTCTCGACGCACGGCATCGATTTGCTGCTGCCGCGCCTGCTGCTCAAGCATGGCGCACAGATTCGCGTCGCCCTTGCCGGCGGCGCAATCGTGCTGCTGCGTGAAGCGCAGTTGGCGCTCGTCTTCGATCGTTTGCGGCGGCTTTGGGGAAAGGTTCAGCTGAAACGCATGGGCCATCGACGCCGTGGCGATCATGGCACCGCATCCGGCCGCGCTCAGCAGCCGACAAACCCAACGTGCAGGTGTCTGTAGCGTCATGATCGAAGCTCTGCCGGGCGAGCGGAATGAAAGATCCCACACCGTAGCGCCACTGCCGACCTGCCGGCTTGATCCATACCAAGCGATCGAACCGATCGGCGCGAGACGAAAAAAAACCCGGCTCGATCGAGCCGGGTTTTTCATTGCTGCGTAACTGCGAGGAATCGCGATCAGACTGCGTCGCCGTCGCCCTCGGTGGCTTGCACCACCGGCGGCTCGATGAAGAGCGATTGCTCTTCGTCGCTGATCGCCTGGGCGCGTTCGCGCTCGGCTGCCTCGCGTGCCTTGCGGGCACGGTGGTAGGCCAGGCCAGTACCGGCCGGGATCAGACGACCCACGATCACGTTTTCCTTCAGACCACGCAGGTCGTCGGTCTTGCCCATGATCGCGGCTTCGGTCAGCACGCGCGTCGTTTCCTGGAACGATGCCGCCGAGATGAAGCTGTCGGTCGACAGCGACGCCTTGGTAATACCCAGCAGCAGGTTCTCGTGGATGGCCGGACGCTTGCCCTCGGCGATCACGCGATCGTTTTCGTCAAGCAGTTCCGAACGCTCCACCTGTTCACCCGGGATGAACTTGGTATCGCCCACGTCCTGGATCTGCACGCGGCGCAGCATCTGACGAACAATCACTTCGATGTGCTTGTCGTTGATCTTCACGCCCTGCAGACGGTACACGTCCTGCACTTCGTCCACGATGTAGTGCGCCAACTCTTCGATGCCCTTCAGGCGCAGGATGTCGTGCGGGTCCGCCGGACCTTCCACGATCATTTCGCCCTTGTTCACCACCTGGCCGTCGTGCACCAGCACCTGCTTTTCCTTCGCGATCAGGAACTCGTGGGCGTTGCCGTCCAGGTCCGTGATCACCAGGCGCTGCTTGCCCTTCGTGTCCTTGCCGAACGACACCGTACCGGTGACTTCCGCCAGCACGGCGGCGTCCTTCGGCGAACGGGCTTCGAACAGCTCGGCCACTCGCGGCAGACCACCGGTAATGTCACGGGTCTTCTGCGATTCGGTCGGGATACGTGCCAGCACTTCACCCACGTGCACCTGCTGACCATCCTTCACGGTAATCAGCGCGCCCACCTGGAAGCCGATGGTCACAGAGTGATCCGTGCCCGGAATCTTGACTTCCTGGTTGTTCGCGTCGAGCAGCTTCACCTGCGGGCGCAGGCCCTTGGTGGCAGCCGTACGGCGCTTGGCGTCGATCACCACGAGGGTCGACAGGCCCGTGACTTCGTCCATCTGCTTGGCAACGGTCACGCCTTCTTCCACGTTCTCGAACTTGATCGTGCCCGAGTATTCGGAAACGATCGGACGAGTCAGTGCGTCCCACGTGGCCAGCTGCGTACCGGCCTTGATGGCCTGGCCGTCCTGCACCAGCAGCGTGGCGCCGTACGGGATCTTGTGGCGCTCGCGCTCGCGGCCGTGGTCGTCCGTGATCAGTGCCTCGCCCGAACGCGAGATCACGATCAGTTCGCCCTTGGCGTTCGTCACGTAGCGCATGGTTGCCGTGAAGCGCACCGTACCGGTGGCCTTGGCTTCCACGCTCGATGCCACTGCCGCACGCGATGCCGCACCACCGATGTGGAACGTACGCATGGTCAGCTGGGTACCCGGCTCGCCAATCGACTGTGCAGCGATCACGCCCACAGCTTCGCCCGAGTTCACCAGCACGCCGCGGCCGAGGTCGCGGCCGTAGCACTTGGCGCACAGGCCGTAGCGCGTGTCGCACGACAGCGGCGTGCGGACCTTGACTTCGTCCACGCCGATGTTGTCGATCAGCTCGACCAGGTCTTCGTCCAGCAGCGTGCCGTTTTCGATCGCGGTTTCCTGGGTTTCAGGGTTCACCACGTCGCCCACCGTCACACGGCCCAGAATACGGTCGCGCAGGGCTTCGATCACTTCACCGCCTTCGACCAGGGCCTTCATGGCCACGCCGTTGGTCGTGCCGCAATCGTCTTCCACCACGACCAGATCCTGCGTCACGTCGACCAGACGACGGGTCAGGTAACCCGAGTTTGCGGTCTTCAGTGCCGTATCGGCCAGGCCCTTACGCGCGCCGTGGGTCGAGATGAAGTACTGCAGAACGTTCAGGCCTTCACGGAAGTTCGCCGTAATCGGCGTTTCAATGATCGAGCCATCCGGCTTGGCCATCAGGCCACGCATACCTGCCAGCTGACGAATCTGTGCCGCGCTACCGCGAGCACCCGAGTCCGCCATCATGTAGATCGAGTTGAACGATTCCTGCTTGACGGTATTGCCGTTGCGATCGACCGTATCTTCGTGCTGGAGCTGCTCCATCATCGCCTTGCCCACCTGGTCGCCAGCGGCGCCCCAGATGTCCACGACGTTGTTGTAACGCTCCTGGTCCGTCACCAGACCCGACATGTACTGCTTGTCGTATTCCTTCACCTTGGCGGCCGCGTCGGAGATGATCTTCTCCTTCTGCGGCGGCACCAGCATGTCGTCGATGGCGATCGAGATACCGGCGCGCGTTGCCAGGCGGAAGCCCGACTGCAGCAGCTTGTCGGCGAAGATCACGGTCTCGCGCAGACCGCACTTGCGGAATGCCGTGTTGATCAGGCGCGAGATTTCCTTCTTCTTCAGCGGCTTGTTCAGCACCGAGAACGGCAGGCCCTTCGGCAGGATCTCGGACAGGATCGCGCGGCCGACCGTGGTGGCCTGCAGCGTGATCTTGGGTGCGAAACGTGCGTCGCCGTCGGCGTCCTTGTTCACCACTTCATACTCGGTGATACGGACGTTCACGCGCGATGCGAGCTCGACTTCCTTGTTTTCGTAGGCACGGATGACTTCGCTGATGTCAGCAAACGTCATGCCTTCGCCCTTGCCGTTGATCTTGTCGCGGGTCGTGTAGTACAGACCCAGCACAACGTCCTGCGACGGCACGATCGACGGATCGCCGTTGGCCGGGAACAGCACGTTGTTCGACGCCAGCATCAGCGTGCGGGCTTCCATCTGGGCTTCCAGCGACAGCGGCACGTGAACGGCCATCTGGTCACCGTCGAAGTCGGCGTTGAATGCCGCGCAGACCAGCGGGTGCAGCTGGATGGCCTTGCCTTCGATCAGCACCGGCTCGAACGCCTGGATACCCAGGCGGTGCAGCGTCGGCGCGCGGTTCAGCATCACCGGGTGCTCGCGGATCACCTCTTCGAGGATGTCCCACACCACCGGCGTCTGGCTTTCCACTTCCTTCTTCGCCGCCTTGATGGTGGTGGCGATGCCCATCGTTTCCAGCTTGTGGAAGATGAACGGCTTGAACAGCTCCAGCGCCATCAGCTTGGGCAGACCGCACTGATGCAGCTTGAGCGTCGGACCCACCACGATGACCGAACGGCCCGAGTAGTCCACGCGCTTGCCCAGCAGGTTCTGACGGAAACGACCGCCCTTACCCTTGATCATCTCGGCCAGCGACTTCAGCGGACGCTTGTTGGCGCCCGTCATCGCCTTGCCGCGACGGCCGTTGTCCAGCAGCGAGTCGACCGCTTCCTGCAGCATGCGCTTTTCGTTGCGCACGATGATTTCAGGGGCCTTCAGCTCCAGCAGGCGCTTCAGACGGTTGTTACGGTTGATGACGCGGCGATACAGGTCGTTCAGGTCCGACGTGGCGAAACGGCCACCATCGAGCGGCACCAGCGGACGCAGTTCGGGCGGCAGCACCGGCAGCACTTCCAGGATCATCCACTCGGGCTTGATGCCCGAACGCTGGAACGCCTCCAGCACCTTCAGGCGCTTGGCGAACTTCTTGATCTTGGCTTCGGAACCGGTGGCCTGCAGCTCGGCGCGGATCTGTTCGATCTGCTTCTCGATGTCGATGCCGCGCAGCAGTTCACGGATGCCCTCGGCACCCATCATGGCCACGAACTCGCCCTCGCCGTACTCGTCGCACTTGGCCAGGTAGTCGTCTTCCGACATGATCTGGCTCTTCTTGAGCGGGGTCATGCCGGGTTCCAGCACCACGAACGCTTCGAAGTACAGCACGCGCTCGATGTCGCGCAGCGTCATGTCGAGCACCATGCCCAGACGCGACGGCAGCGACTTCAGGAACCAGATGTGCGCGGTCGGCGCGGCCAGTTCGATGTGGCCCATGCGCTCGCGGCGCACCTTGGCCAGCGTCACTTCGACGCCGCACTTCTCGCAGATCACGCCACGGTGCTTCAGGCGCTTGTACTTGCCGCACAGGCACTCGTAGTCCTTGATCGGGCCAAAGATCTTGGCGCAGAACAGACCATCGCGTTCCGGCTTGAACGTACGGTAGTTGATCGTTTCCGGCTTCTTCACTTCGCCGTACGACCACGAACGGATCTTCTCCGGCGAGGCCAGACCGATCTTGATCGCGTCGAACTGCTCTTCCTGCTGAACCTGCTTAAAGAGATCGAGCAATGCTTTCATTGCAACTCCTTGTTTCGCCGCCGGTCCGGAGTCTGTCCGGAGCGGCGGCATTCAATCCTGTGGGAAACCTGCGCTGGTGGGTGCCCGCCGTGGCCGGCACCCGCATCAATCGGCGAATCAGTAGCGATCCAGATCGATGTCGATACCCAGCGAGCGGATTTCCTTCACCAGCACGTTGAATGATTCCGGCATGCCGGCATCGATCGAGTGCTCGCCCTTGACGATGTTTTCGTACACCTTGGTACGGCCGTTCACGTCATCGGACTTGACCGTCAGCATTTCCTGCAGCACGTACGATGCGCCGTAGGCTTCCAGTGCCCACACTTCCATCTCACCGAAACGCTGGCCACCGAACTGGGCCTTACCGCCCAGCGGCTGCTGCGTCACCAGCGAGTACGGGCCGGTGGAACGGGCGTGCATCTTGTCGTCCACCAGGTGATGCAGCTTCAGCATGTGCATCACACCCAGCGTGACCGGACGCTCGAACGCTTCGCCGGTGCGGCCGTCGTACAGCGTGACCTGCTGCTTCGATGCCGTGAGGCCCTTCTCCCGGGCGATCTCGTCCGGGTAGGCCAGGTCGAGCATGCGGCGGATTTCGGCTTCGTGCGCACCATCGAACACCGGCGTGGCAAACGGCACACCCTTCTTCAGGTTGCCTGCCAGCTCCAGCACTTCGGCATCGCTCAGGCTGTCCAGGTCTTCCGGCTTGCCGCTCTCGTTGTAGATCTGCGCGAGCAGCGGACGGAGTTCCTGCGCCTTGGCCGACGCCTTGAGCATGTCGCCGATGCGCTGGCCCAGACCGCGCGCGGCCCAGCCCAGGTGGGTTTCCAGAATCTGGCCCACGTTCATCCGCGACGGCACGCCCAGCGGGTTCAGCACGATGTCCGCCGGCGTACCGTCGGCCATGTACGGCATGTCTTCGATCGGGACGATCTTCGACACGACACCCTTGTTACCGTGACGGCCGGCCATCTTGTCGCCCGGCTGCAGGCGGCGCTTGACGGCCAGATACACCTTGACCATCTTGATCACGCCCGGCGGCAGTTCGTCGCCCTGCGTCAGCTTCTTGCGCTTCTCTTCGAAGGCCAGGTCGAACTCGTGACGCTTCTGCTCGATGGCTTCCTTCACGGCTTCCAGCTGGGCAGCCACTTCCTCGTCGGCCGGACGGATGTCGAACCAGTGGTACTTGTCCAGGTCGGCCAGGTACTCGCGGGTCAGCTTGGCGCCCTTGGCCAGCTTCTTCGGACCGCCGTTGACGGTCTTGTCGAGCAGCAGGCGCTCCAGACGCTGGAAGGCATCGCCTTCCACGATACGCAGCTGGTCGTTCAGGTCCAGGCGGTAACGCTTCAGTTCGTCGTCGATGATCGACTGGGCGCGCTTGTCGCGCGTCACGCCTTCACGCGTGAAGACCTGCACGTCGATCACGATACCGCTCATGCCCGACGGCACGCGCAGCGACGTGTCCTTCACGTCCGAAGCCTTCTCGCCGAAGATCGCGCGCAGCAGCTTCTCTTCCGGCGTCAGCTGGGTCTCGCCCTTCGGCGTGACCTTGCCCACCAGCACGTCGCCGGCTTCCACTTCGGCGCCGATGTACGTGATGCCCGACTCGTCCAGACGCGCCAGTTGCGCTTCGGCCAGGTTCGAGATGTCGCGCGTGATTTCTTCCGGTCCGAGCTTCGTGTCGCGGGCCACGACCGACAGTTCCTCGATGTGGATCGAGGTGTAGCGGTCTTCGGCAACCACACGCTCCGAGATCAGGATCGAATCCTCGAAGTTGTAGCCGTTCCACGGCATGAATGCCACCAGCATGTTCTGGCCCAGTGCCAGCTCGCCCAGGTCGGTCGAGGCGCCGTCAGCGATCACGTCGCCGCGGGCAACGATATCGCCAACCTTCACCATCGGACGCTGGTTGATGTTGGTGTTCTGGTTCGAACGCGTGTATTTGATCAGGTTGTAGATGTCCACGCCAACTTCGCCGGCCACGGCTTCGTCGTCGTTCACACGAATCACCACACGCATCGCGTCGACGTAGTCCACCACGCCGCCACGCATCGCCTGCACGGCCGTACCCGAGTCAACGGCCACGGTGCGCTCGATGCCGGTACCCACCAGCGGCTTGTCCGGACGCAGGCAAGGCACGGCCTGACGCTGCATGTTCGCGCCCATCAGTGCACGGTTCGCGTCATCGTGTTCCAGGAACGGCACCAGCGATGCGGCGGCCGACACGATCTGCGACGGCGCCACGTCGATGTACTGCACGCGGTCCGGCGTGACCATACGCGTTTCACGCTCGGAACCTTCACGCGCCGACACCAGTTCGTCGGTCAGGTTGCCGTCGGCGTCAACGGTCGCGTTGGCCTGCGCCACCACGTACTTGCCTTCCTCGATGGCCGACAGGTAATCCACCTGGTCGGTCAGCTTGCTGTTTTCCACCTTGCGGTACGGCGTTTCCAGGAAGCCGTATTCGTTCAGGCGGGCATACAGCGCCAGCGAGTTGATCAGGCCGATGTTCGGGCCTTCCGGCGTTTCGATCGGGCACACGCGGCCATAGTGGGTCGGGTGCACGTCACGGACTTCAAAGCCGGCGCGCTCGCGCGTCAGACCGCCCGGGCCAAGGGCCGAAACACGGCGCTTGTGCGTGATTTCCGACAGCGGGTTGGTCTGGTCCATGAACTGCGACAGCTGCGACGAACCGAAGAACTCGCGAATCGCCGACGAAATCGGCTTCGAGTTGATCAGGTCATGCGGCATCAGGTTCTCGGTCTCGGCCTGGCCCAGACGTTCCTTGACGGCACGCTCCACGCGCGACAGGCCGGCGCGGAACTGGTTCTCGGCCAGCTCGCCGACGCAACGCACGCGACGATTGCCCAGGTGGTCGATATCATCGACTTCGCCCTTGCCGTTACGCAGGTTCACCAGGATCTTGATCGTCTCGAGGATGTCCTCGTCCTGCAGCACCATGCTGCCCTCGCCGCTCGGGCGCGACAGACGGCTGTTGACCTTCATGCGGCCAACGCGCGACAGGTCGTACGACTCTTCGCTGTAGAACAGGCGCTGGAACAGGGCTTCCACGGCGTCCTCGGTGGGCGGCTCGCCCGGACGCATCATGCGGTAGATGGCAATACGCGCGGCCGTCTGGTCGGCGGTATCGTCCACGCGCAGCGTCTGCGAAATGTACGGACCCTGGTCGAGATCGTTCGTGTACAGCGTCTGGATCTGCTTGACACCGGCTTCGCGCAGGTTTTCCAGCAGCGTCTCGGTCAGCTCGTCGTTGGCGTTGGCAATCACCTCGCCGGTATCCGGGTCGATGATGTTCTTGGCCAGCACGCGGCCCAGCAGGTAGTCCTCGGGCACGCTGATCAGCTTGGTGCCGGCGGAATCCAGGTCACGGATGTGCTTGGCGTTGATACGCTTGTCCTTCTCCACGACGACGCGGCCGTTCTTGTCGGCGATGTCGAAGCGCGCGACTTCACCGCGCAGACGCTCGGGCACGAACTCGAGTTGCGCGCCTTCGCCCTGCAGCGTGAAGTTGTCGAACACGAAGAAGTGCGCCAGGATCTGTTCCGGCGTCAGGCCGATCGACTTCAGCAGGATCGTCACCGGCATCTTGCGGCGGCGGTCGACGCGGAAGTACAGGATGTCCTTCGGATCGAATTCGAAGTCGAGCCACGAGCCGCGGTACGGGATGATCCGTGCCGAGAACAGCAGCTTGCCCGAGCTGTGCGTCTTGCCCTTGTCGTGCTCGAAGAACACGCCCGGCGAGCGGTGCAGCTGGCTAACGATGACACGCTCGGTGCCGTTAATCACGAAAGAACCGGTCGACGTCATGAGCGGAATTTCGCCCATGTAGACTTCCTGCTCCTTCACTTCCTTCACCTTGCCAGGATTTTCGCGATCGTTGATGATCAGGCGAACCTTGGCACGCAGAGCCGAGTGGAACGTCAGGCCACGCTGCTGGCATTCCTTGACGTCGAACGGCGGGTTGGACAGGTGATACGAGACAAACTCCATACGGGCAAGCCCGTTATGGGAGGAGATTGGGAAAATCGCGTTGAAAGCGGCCTGCAGACCCTCGCTTTTGCGACGCGCGGTCGGCGTTTCCGCTTGCAAGAACTGGGTGTAGGATTCAATCTGTGTGGCAAGCAGGAATGGAACCTGATGAACCGTCGCGCGCTTCGCAAAGGATTTGCGAATGCGCTTCTTTTCGGTGAAGCTGTACGCCATGGGATCTCCGAATCATCGCAGGGCTGGCTGGACCTGGCCGGCACCTGAGGTGTTCAGCGACTGGGAGGGGATTTGGCGGTTGGCCGCTACCAACCTCTGGCTGACGGTGCCCGCACGCTGCGGACGGTGTGGTCATTGCACGGCGCAATGCCTGCACACGTCCGGGGGACACCCGACCAAACTTGTCTTCTGCAGTCGGTTCAGAAGACAAACATCAGCAACCACCTAGTGTGCCACTGATGTTTGGCTTCTGCTGAGGCAGCGATGGATTATCGCCTGCCAAGCATAGCTTAATTCACATTTCGCCCATTCGGGCCGGTTTGCGCCACCTCTCGGGTGCCGGATCGAACACCTCCGCAGAAGCGCAAAAAGGCTGGCGCCGGGAATTTCCCTTTGCCAGCCCCTGCCGCGTGCCACAGAGGCACGCGCGGTACCACTTACTTGACGTCGACCTTGGCGCCGGCGTCTTCCAGCTTCTTCTTGGCTTCGTCGGCAGCGGCCTTGTCCACGCCTTCCTTCACGGGCTTCGGTGCGCCATCGACCAGGTCCTTGGCTTCCTTCAGGCCCAGACCGGTGATTTCGCGCACGGCCTTGATCACGCCAACCTTGTTGGCGCCGACTTCGGCCAGGATCACGTTGAACTCGGTCTTTTCTTCAGCAGCGGCAGCACCGCCAGCGCCCGGGGCAGCAGCCACAGCCATGGCAGCAGCCGACACGCCAAACTTCTCTTCGAACGCCTTGACCAGGTCGTTCAGTTCCATCACGGACATCGCGCCAACGGCTTCCAGGATGTCGTCTTTAGTGATTGCCATTTGGATTACTCCTACTAGATTTGATTCGGGATCGGTATTGCGATCTGTCTATGCGGCAGCTCAGGCGGCCGGGGCTTCCGCTTCCGCGGGAGCGCCTTCGGCGTTCTTGGCAGCCAGTGCGGCCAGCAGACGGGCGAAGCCCGACACCGGCGCCTGCATCACGCCAAGCAGCTGCGAGATCAGTTCTTCACGGCTCGGGATCGAAGCCAGGGCCTTCACGGCACCAGCGTCGAGCACCTTGCCGTCGTACGACCCAGCGCGCAGGACCAGCTTGTCGTTGGTCTTGGCAAAGTCGTTCAGAACCTTGGCCGAGGCCACTGCATCTTCGGAAATACCGTAGATCAGCGGACCGGTCATCTGCTCTGCGAGGGCTGCAAACGGCGTACCTTCGACGGCACGGCGAGCCAGCGTGTTCTTCAGAACGCGCAGGTACACGCCTTGCTGACGAGCGTTGGCACGCAGCTTGGTCAGATCGCCAACCGCAATGCCGCGATATTCGGCCACGACGATAGTCTGGGCCTTGGCGACTTGCGCCGAGACCTCAGCAACGACGGCCTTCTTATCTTCAATATTGAGTGGCACGGTTAAGCTCCAAAACGATGCGTATTCGACGGTTGCCCGCCAAACGGCGCATCAGTCCAAACGAACGGCGTCCGATTGGCCCGAATCCACCGGATTGCTCCGGCGTCATCAATCCCTTCGGGTGCGCCATCTGCGCTGGCGGGCCGGCTGCCATCGGGGCAAGCCCCGCATGTGCCGACCGATTAAGTCCACGCTGCCAGAGGCGGTGTGAACACCAGCGGTCTTTGATAACCAGCAGCATCTGCCGCGCGCCATGCGCGCCGCTGATGCCACTGCCCAAAGCCTTGCGACGATCGCGGCACTGCCACGATCCTCAATTCCTGCCCTGGCCGGTGTTATCGGGATCCGGTCAGAGGATTGCCGTCAGCTCAGGCCGACAGCGAGGTCTGTTCGACGCGAACACCAACGCCCATCGTCGACGACACGGCCACCTTGCGCAGGTACACACCCTTGCTGGTTGCCGGCTTGGCCTTGACCAGGGCGTCCAGCAGGGCGCTCAGGTTGCTCTTCAGAGCGGCGTCGTCGAACGAACGGCGACCGATGGTGGCGTGGATGATACCGGCCTTGTCGACACGGAATTGCACCTGACCAGCCTTGGCGTTCTTCACGGCCTGGGCCACGTCCGGCGTCACGGTGCCAACCTTCGGGTTCGGCATCAGGCCGCGCGGGCCGAGGATCTGGCCCAGCGTACCGACGATACGCATCGTGTCCGGCGAAGCGATCACGACGTCGAAGTTCAGGTTACCGGCCTTGACTTGCTCGGCCAGGTCTTCCATGCCGACCACTTCGGCGCCAGCAGCCTTGGCGGCCTCGGCCTTTTCGCCCTGGGCGAACACGGCCACACGGACGCTCTTGCCGGTACCAGCCGGCAGCACGACGGAACCACGAACAACCTGGTCCGACTTCTTGGCGTCGATGCCCAGTTGCACGGACACGTCGATCGACTCGTCGAACTTCGCCGAGGCGCAGCTCTTCACCAGGCCCAGGGCCTCGTCGATCGGGTAAAACTTGGTACGCTCGATCTTCGCCTTGTTGGCGGCGACGCGCTTCGAAACCTTAGCCATTTACAGACCCTCCACGGTGATGCCCATCGAACGCGCCGAACCAGCGATCGTACGCACGGCGGCGTCGAGGTCGGCGGCGGTGAGGTCAGCGTTCTTGGCCTTGGCGATTTCTTCAGCCTGGGCGCGGGTAATCTTGCCAACCTTGTCGGTATGGGGCTTCGGCGAACCCTTGGTGATGCCTGCTGCCTTCTTGATCAGCACGGTCGCCGGGGGCGACTTCATCACGAACGTGAAGCTCTTGTCGGCGAAGGCGGTGATCACCACCGGCACCGGCAAACCGGGTTCCATACCCTGGGTCTGGGCGTTGAACGCCTTGCAGAACTCCATGATGTTCAGACCACGCTGACCCAGTGCGGGACCAACGGGCGGGGAGGGATTTGCCTTACCAGCCGGAATCTGCAGCTTGATAAAGCCAATGATCTTCTTGGCCATCTTTACTCCAATCCGGATCCGTTCCTGTTGCGGAAATCAGATCCTGTTGAGTCGTAACGCGCTATCGCCATGCCGGGGCAGGGCCTCACGCTCCTCTTCGGGCCGGCCTGCCGGCCGCCCTATCCTTCCGCCGCCACCCTTGCGGGCCGCAGCGGAGAAAATCCTCAAACCTTTTCGACCTGGCCGAATTCGAGCTCGACCGGCGTTGCGCGCCCGAAGATCGTGACCGTCACGCGCAGGCGCGACTTTTCGTAGTTCACTTCTTCGACGTTGCCGTTGAAGTCGGTGAACGGGCCGTCCTTGACGCGCACCATTTCGCCCACTTCGAACAGCGTCTTGGGACGCGGCTTCTCGACCCCTTCCTGCATCTGGGTCATGATCTTGTCGACTTCCCGCTGGGAAATCGGGCTCGGACGGTTACGTGCACCGCCCACGAAGCCGGTCACCTTGCTGGTGTTCTTCACCAGGTGCCAGGTCTCGTCGGTCATTTCCATTTCCACCAGGACGTAGCCGGGGAAGAAACGACGCTCGGTCACCGACTTGTGACCGCCCTTGATCTCTACCACTTCTTCCGAAGGCACCAGGATGCGACCGAACTTGTCTTGCATCTCGGCGCGCTCGATGCGCTCCTGCAGCGCGCGCTGCACGCTCTTTTCCATGCCGGAGTAGGCGTGCACCACGTACCAGCGCTTCTTCGACGAAGGCGATTCTGCGGCCGTGGTTTCCTGCTGAGCGTTATCCGTCATGTGCTACCTCTTATTTCCAGCCCAGGACAAGGGAGAAGATCACCCACTCGATGAGCTTGTCGGCCGACCACAGGAACAGCGCCATGATCACCACAAAGGCAAACACGAGGCCCGTCATCTGACCGGCTTCCTTGCGCGTCGGCCAAACGACCTTGCGAACTTCCCGGTACGATTCACGTGCGAATCCCACAAAGTCCTTGCCCGGCGCGGAGACCAGCGCCACGACGACGCCCAGGGCGAGGCCGGCAAAAAGCGCGGCGCCACGTACGTACGACGGCTGCTGAGCCAGCGCGTAGAAACCGATGACTCCGGCAACCACCAGGAGCACCGCAGCGACGAGCATCCACTTGCCGCTCGAGGCGCCTACGGTTTCGACATTGGGATTAGCCATGTTTCGCAAACGAGACTAAGCCGCGTCACAAGTCTTACTCGCGACGCGGCTGATTGATTTGGCAGGGGCAGAGGGAATCGAACCCCCAACCTTCGGTTTTGGAGACCGACGCTCTGCCAGTTGAGCTATACCCCTAAAACAACTTTGGGGCCGGCTTCAAGCCAACCCCTCTGGCAAACGAACGCGACAGGTTGGTATCGCGCTCGCCAGTTCGACCAATTGCTTAGTCGAGGATCTTTGCCACAACGCCGGCGCCGACGGTACGGCCACCTTCGCGGATTGCGAAGCGCAGGCCTTCTTCCATGGCGATCGGGGCGATCAGCTTGACGGTGATCGACACGTTGTCACCCGGCATGACCATTTCCTTGTCCTTCGGCAGCTCGATCGAGCCAGTCACGTCGGTCGTACGGAAGTAGAACTGCGGGCGGTAGTTGTTGAAGAACGGCGTGTGACGGCCACCTTCGTCCTTCGACAGGATGTAGACCTCACCCGTGAAGTGCGTGTGCGGCTTGATCGAGCCCGGCTTGNTTGCTTAGTCGAGGATCTTTGCCACAACGCCGGCGCCGACGGTACGGCCACCTTCGCGGATTGCGAAGCGCAGGCCTTCTTCCATGGCGATCGGGGCGATCAGCTTGACGGTGATCGACACGTTGTCACCCGGCATGACCATTTCCTTGTCCTTCGGCAGCTCGATCGAGCCAGTCACGTCGGTCGTACGGAAGTAGAACTGCGGGCGGTAGTTGTTGAAGAACGGCGTGTGACGGCCACCTTCGTCCTTCGACAGGATGTAGACCTCACCCGTGAAGTGCGTGTGCGGCTTGATCGAGCCCGGCTTGCACAGGACTTGACCACGCTCCACGTCTTCGCGCTTCGTGCCGCGCAGCAGCAGACCCACGTTGTCGCCCGCTTGACCTTGGTCCAGCAGCTTGCGGAACATTTCCACGCCCGTGCAGGTCGTCTTCACCGTCGGGCGGATACCCACGATTTCGATTTCTTCACCGACCTTGACCACGCCACGCTCGATACGACCGGTCACCACCGTGCCGCGACCCGAGATCGAGAACACGTCTTCCACCGGCATCAGGAACGTACCGTCAACGGCGCGCTCCGGCGTCGGGATGTACGAGTCCAGTGCGTCGGCCAGGTTCATGATGGCCACTTCGCCCAACTCGCCCTTGTCGCCTTCCAGCGCCAGCTTGGCCGAACCCTTGATGATCGGGGTGTCGTCGCCCGGGAAGTCGTACTTCGACAGAAGTTCGCGCACTTCCATTTCCACCAGTTCCAGCAGCTCGGCGTCATCGACCATGTCGCACTTGTTCAGGAACACGATGATGTACGGCACGCCAACCTGACGGGCCAGCAGGATGTGCTCGCGCGTTTGCGGCATCGGGCCGTCGGCAGCCGAGCAAACCAGGATCGCGCCGTCCATCTGCGCGGCGCCCGTGATCATGTTCTTCACATAGTCAGCGTGGCCCGGGCAGTCAACGTGGGCGTAGTGGCGGTTGGCCGTCTCGTATTCCACGTGTGCGGTGTTGATCGTGATGCCGCGTGCCTTCTCTTCCGGCGCTGCGTCGATTTCGTCGTACTTCTTGGCCGCGCCGCCGAACTTCGCAGCCAGCACCGTGGCAATCGCNACGATGATGTACGGCACGCCAACCTGACGGGCCAGCAGGATGTGCTCGCGCGTTTGCGGCATCGGGCCGTCGGCAGCCGAGCAAACCAGGATCGCGCCGTCCATCTGCGCGGCGCCCGTGATCATGTTCTTCACATAGTCAGCGTGGCCCGGGCAGTCAACGTGGGCGTAGTGGCGGTTGGCCGTCTCGTATTCCACGTGTGCGGTGTTGATCGTGATGCCGCGTGCCTTCTCTTCCGGCGCTGCGTCGATTTCGTCGTACTTCTTGGCCGCGCCGCCGAACTTCGCAGCCAGCACCGTGGCAATCGCCGCCGTCAGCGTCGTCTTGCCGTGGTCAACGTGACCAATCGTACCTACGTTCACGTGCGGCTTGGTCCGCTCGAACTTTTCCTTTGCCATTTCGCGACTCCTGTCTCGGTAGCAATTGCCAGTGCGGGTATTGATGGTGCCCATGGGCAGGATCGAACTGCCGACCTCTCCCTTACCAAGGGAGTGCTCTACCACTGAGCCACATGGGCGAATCTTGACTTACTTTTGCGACGGCAACCTGGAGACTGGAGCGGGTGAAGGGAATCGAACCCTCGTCGTAAGCTTGGAAGGCTTCTGCTCTACCATTGAGCTACACCCGCCCGGTTACTTCCTGCTTCACCGGCTTTCGCCAGGTTGTTGTCTTGCATTCTGGTGGAGAGGGCTGGATTCGAACCAGCGTAGGCGTAAGCCAACAGATTTACAGTCTGCCCCCTTTAGCCACTCGGGCACCTCTCCGCAGAGAACTTGTGATTATGGTGTAACTTACCGGGGCTGTCAAGTGCTTTCCGTTGAAGAAAGCAACTTTGCGGATCGCTCCAGAAGCCTGCAATACGTCGCCAGAAGGCTTCGTTTGCGGACCAGAATCATCGATCTGAAATCGACGCTCTCACCCTATAGGGCACGCAGGAAGCCGCTTCCAGCGCCTCGGAGAGGCCGATCTGTCGCTTTTGCGTTTTCGCCCGCGCAAAAGCAAAACCCCCAAGCTTTAAGGGCTTGGGGGTTCTGGGTATAAGAGCCTGGCGATGACCTACTTTCACACGGGTAGTCCGCACTATCATCGGCGCAAAGTCGTTTCACGGTCCTGTTCGGGATGGGAAGGGGTGGTTCCAACTCGCTATGGTCACCAGGCATGAGGGGTTGCCGCGCTGAGATGCATCAGCGCAGCGAATCTGGGGTGTAGTAAGGGGGTTGTGTTGTATGCCTGTGGCACACGCGGACTCGGGTCCCACCAGGTCAAACACACTGGTTAT
>NZ_RCOG02000002.1 GCF_009663685.2 Cupriavidus sp. U2
GCCGAAGCTCCGTGGCGTTCGCCATCAAGCGCCCACACTTATCGGTTGTTTGTTTGTTAAAGAACCCGAGCGACCGGCTTTGCCGTTCGCTGTCGCTGCGTCTTTTGTCGCAGCGGAGAAACGAGATTATGCAGAGCATTCAACGTTTCGTCAACAGTTTTTGCAGAACTTTTTTCTGCCGGCCGGCGCCGCGAACTTCGCAACGCCAACCTCCTGCCAACCCCGCAACCGTTGTCGCTGCTGCGTTTGCAGCGCGCTTTGTGTTGCGAGGGGGCGAATATTAGATGGGATTGGCCGGGGGCGCAAGCGCTTTCCGCGAAAAGTTCAAAGCGCCCGAATCGGCCCAACTGTCACGGGGAAGACAGCCTTGGTTTCGGAACTGTCCTAAGCTGGCAGCCAACCTATCAGAAGACGCTGTTGAAGGAGACACCCATGACGCAATCCGTGCCCATCGACCGTTCATACGTGGTTGGTGCGACCGATATCCCGCTGTCCGACGATACGATCCCCGCGCTACTGGCGCGCGCCGTCACGGCAAACCCCGACGGTGACGCAGTGATCTTCAGGGAGCAGTCCATACGCTGGACCTGGCGGGAATTTTCCGATCAGGTCGATCAGTTGGCCACCGGCCTGCTGGCCAGGGGGATCTCCCCCGGCGACCGCGTAGGCATCTGGTCGCCAAACCGCGCCGAATGGCTGGTTACGCAGTTCGCGACCGCCCGGATTGGCGCAATCCTGGTCAACATCAACCCCGCCTACCGTCACGCAGAGCTGGAATACGCGCTAAACAAGGCTGGCGTGCGGATGCTGATCACGGCGACCCGGTTCAAGTCGAGTGACTATCTAGGCATGCTGCAGGCGCTGGCACCGGAATTGTCCGATGCGACGCCCGGACAGTTGCGCGCCGCCCGCCTGCCCCATCTAAAGTCAGTGGTTCGTCTGGGGGAAGACCCGACCCCCGGCATGCTCAACTATGCCAGCCTGCTGCAGCCGCCCGAACGCGGCGCGCTCGATACCGTCACCCGCCAGCTGGATGCCCAGGACGCGATCAATATCCAGTTCACCAGCGGCACCACCGGCAACCCGAAGGGCGCGACGCTGACCCATCACAACGTGGTCAACAACGGCCGCTTCGTTGCCATGGCCATGCGCCTGGGTGCCGCCGACCGCCTTTGCATTCCCGTCCCGCTATATCACTGCTTCGGCATGGTCCTGTCCGTGCTGGCCTGCGTGTCAGTCGGCGCCTGCATGGTCTTTCCGGGCGAGGCGTTCGATCCACTGGCGACCATGCAGGCCGTTTCCGACGAGCGATGCACCGCGCTGCATGGCGTGCCGACCATGTTCATCGCCCAGCTCGATCATCCGGACTTCCGCCAGTTCGATTTCTCTACCCTGCGCACCGGCATCATGGCTGGCGCCCCGTGCCCGATCGAAGTGATGAAGCGAGTGGTCACTGACATGCATATGGCGGAGGTGACCATTGCCTACGGCATGACGGAAACCAGCCCGGTGTCGTTCCAGAGCGCCACCGACGATCCGCTCGACAAGCGCGTGGCCACGGTGGGCCGCGTCCAGCCGCACCTGGAATGCAAGGTGGTCGATGCCACGGGCGACATCGTGCCGCGCGGCGAGACCGGCGAGCTTTGCACGCGCGGCTACTCCGTGATGCGGGGCTACTGGGACGACGACGAACGCACGCGCGAGGCCATCCGCGACGGCTGGATGCATACAGGCGACCTGGCCACCATCGATGCGGACGGCTATTGCAACATCGTCGGACGCGTCAAGGACATGCTGATCCGTGGCGGCGAGAACATCTATCCGCGCGAGATCGAGGAATTCCTGTTCCGCCATCCCAAAGTTCAGGCGGTACAGGTGTTCGGCGTGCCCGACCCCAAATACGGCGAGGAAGTCTGCGCATGGATCGTGCTCAAACCCGGACAGACCGCCACCGAGGACGATATCCGTGCCTTCTGCCGCGACCAGATCGCGCATTACAAGATTCCGCGCTATATCCGCTTCGTTGAAGAAATGCCGATGACCGTGACGGGAAAGGTGCAGAAGTTTGTCATGCGTGACACCATGATTCACGACCTCGGGCTGCAGCAGGCCGTCACGGCGTAGTTCTGGAGAATTTCCGATGACCATCCGCATCGTCAGGCTCGGCGAACCGCGCACCCAGGGCGAAGGCCTGCGCATGGGCACCGTGCGCCGCCCACCGCGCGGGGTGCCGAAAGCCGAATTCGCCAGCCGGGATTTCTACGATGTCTGGTATCCCGTGCTCTCGCCGTCCGCCGAACTGGTGTCGGAAGCCCTGGCAGCCCAGGCTGCCAACGATGCCAAGGCATGGCGCGCCTTCGAGAAGCACTTTCGTGCCGAGATGGCCCAGCCCGATGCCAGCCGCACGCTCGATCTGCTGGCCGCCTTCTCCCATCAGACGAATTTCTCGCTCGGTTGCTATTGCGAGGATGCGTCGCACTGCCATCGCTCGATCCTGCGCGCGTTGCTGGCGGAACGCGGGGCCGACATCGCGTGAGACCGGCAGGCTATGATGCTGGGCTTCGCCGCGACCCACGTGGCGAAGCCCTCCACTGGCCTTATTTACGTCGATGGCACTGAACCTCGTCTGGCTCGGATTCTTCCTACTTTCCTTCCTGGCCGCCTGTGTGCGGCTCATTGGTGGCGACACCACGGTGTTCCCCGCCCTGTTGACCAGCCTTTTCGACAGCTCCCGCACCGCGTTTGAGATTTCTCTCGGCCTGGTCGGCGTGATGAGCCTGTGGATCGGCATCATGCGGATTGGCGAACGCGCCGGAGTCATCGACCTGTTCGCGCGACTGGTGAACCCGTTGCTGCGCCATTTCTTCCCGGGCGTGCCGCAGGGGCATCCGGCGCAGGGCGCGATGATGATGAATGTGTCCGCCAATATGCTGGGGCTGGACAACGCGGCCACGCCGCTGGGCCTGAACGCGATGCGCGAACTGCAGTCGCTGAACCGGCAGCCGGACACGGCGACCAACGCCCAGATCATGTTCATCGTGCTGAACACGGCCGGTCTGACGCTGATTCCGACCTCGGTCATCGCCATTCGCCAGGCCATGGCCGTCAAGCAGGGGCTGGTCAATTTCAATGCCGCCGACATCTTCCTGCCCACGCTGCTGGCCACGGGCGCGTCGTGCCTGGCCGGGTTGCTGGCCGTGGCGTGGGTCCAGCGACTGAACCTGCTCAAGCCCGCCGTGCTGGCCGCCTTTGCGGTGGCGGGCGTTGCCGTGGCCGGCCTGTTCGCCTGGCTGCGGCACGCCCCGCCCGATCAGGTCAGCCAGATGACGGCGCTGGCGGGTAGCGGCTTTATCCTGTCGCTGATCACGCTGTTCCTGGTGTGCGGCGCGCTTCGCCGCGTCAATGTCTACGATGCCTTTATCGACGGCGCCAAGGAAGGTTTCAGCGTGGCCGTGCAGATCATTCCTTATCTGGTCGCGATCCTGGTGGCGATCGGACTTTTCCGGGCCAGCGGCTGCATGGACGTGGTCATGCAGGGGCTGACCGCCGGCTTTACGTGGCTGGGGGTCAACACCGACTTTGTGCCGGCACTGCCTGTCGGGCTGATGAAGATCCTGTCCGGAGCCGGCGCCCGCGGCCTGATGGTCGATGTGATGACCACCTACGGCGTGGATTCCTTCCAGGGGCGGCTTGCCGCCATCATCCAGGGATCGACGGAAACCACCTTCTATGTGCTGGCGGTCTACTTCGGCAGCGTCAATGTGCGAAATACCCGGCACGCCCTGGGCTGCGCCCTGTTCGCCGACGTCGTCGGCATGGGTGCCGCAGTGTGGATCGCCTACCTGTTTCGGTGACGTTCCCGACCTTGTTGTACGACAACAACGGTGATTGTGCTGGCTTGCAGTCATTTTTTTCGATGCCGCCTGGTGCGTCGCAACAAGTCGTGTATAGTGAAGTCTGTCTCCTCCACCACCTCGGTGGATTCCAACCCGCGCACAACCTGCGCGGGTTTTTTTTACCCAAAATCCGGGGAATCCCGCCCCGACCGAAGTTCTTTCAATCGTAGAACTTCGGAAATGTGACAATTGCACCGACCTGCGTCACATTTCCCGCCGTTGGTGCGATACCGCACAGTTGCCGGGCAAAGACGGCCGGATTCATGGAAATGTTGCGACGCAGCAATAGTCCCCGTAGAGTGGACTCCGTACTCACCCTGAGACGTCCACTCCAACGCCCCCGACCATGCGCCGCGTCCCGCGCTCCCTCTCCTTCTGGCCCGATTCCGCGTTCCTGCAGCGCGGCGTGGTCTATGCCGTTTCGTTTTTCGCACTGGCCGGCATTGCCTGGCTGACGGGAGACAACGGCTATCTGTGGTCGGCCACGGCTTCGATCTGGACGTGTCTGGCAGACCGGCAAGGCACGGCCGGCGCTCGCATGCGCGGGCTTGGCGCGGTGGGGATCGGCGGGGCGGCGGCCAGCGTGCTCGGTGCCAGCCTGGCGTCGTCGCCGCTGATCGCGCTGGCGGTCGTGGTCTGCGCGGGCCTGGTCGCCGGTCTGGCGGAAATACGAGGCCCCGCCGCCGCGCTGTGCTTCAAGCTGCTCTATGTCGTGCTGATCGCGGCGTGCCTGCAGCCAGTGGCCGAGCCGTCGGTGCTGGTTCATGCCTGGACGGCCGGTGTGGACTATTTGCGCGGCGGCGTGTTTGCGTGCCTGATCTCGCTGGTGCTGATTCCCTCGCAGCGCGATGCACGGCCCCGGCCAGAGATCACCGCCGTCTACGATGCGCTCCGGCGCTTTGCCGAGCACCTGGCGGCGCCGGGGGTGCAAGACACCTCGCTATACAAGAAAGAAATCCGCCTGCGGATCGAAGCCGCGCGCGCCGCCGTCATGGGCCGGCGCGGCATGGTCGATCCGGTCGGCATGCTGCACTACGCCTACGCGGTAACGGTGGCGGACGCCATCTTTGCGCTGCTGATCGTCGCTGGCGAACTGCGCGAGCGGGCGGGCGGACAGCACAGCCTGCCCCTGGTGTATGCCGCGCGCTGCCTGGCCGATACGCAGGCGCAGGTACGGCAGGCGCTGACCCGCCATGCGCCCGACCTGCCCGCCCTGAGCGCCATGCTCGATCGCGATGTGCGCAGGCTGATCGGCCAGCGCGCCAACGCCGGCGCCCCGCCGGCCTATCAGTCCGCCCTCGCGGCGCTGGCCCAGCATCCATCGTTCGATCGCTGGCGCGAATCGTTTGCCTGGCCCAATGCCGGATTGGCCGGCATCGTCGACCGGATCGGCCATACGCTTGCCGATATCGCCGCACGTGATGCCAGAATCACGCGACATGCGCTGCGGATGGCGTTTGCCGGCGGCCTGAGCCTGCTGCCATCGCAACTGCTGCAGGTCGACCATGGCTATTGGGTGGCTGTCACGGTGATCATGGTATTGAGTCCGCGCCTGCAAACCACGCGGCAGATCTCGTTCCACCGCTTTGCCGGCTCGCTGGCTGGCGCGCTGCTGGCTTGCCTGGTGGGCCTGGCCCATCCAAGCCCGACACTGGCGCTCGGGTTGAGCGCCATGTTCCTGGCCGCCGCCTACGCCCTGCGGCTGGCCGGCAGCGCCGGCGGCTTCGCATTCTGCCTGACGCCGGCGGTCATTCTGTTTTCGTGGCTGGGCGAGCCCGCGTCGAGCAGCAGCCATGTGGCGGCGCTGCGCGGCATGGATACGGCCATCGGATGCCTGATCGCGCTGGCCAGCTATTACATACTGGCCCCGCGCGCCGAGTTGTCGCGGGCGTACCGGCACAGCCTGGACGCGCTGTCCGTCAATGCCGTCTACCTGCGTGCCGCAATCAGCACCGCCCGCAGCGTCACGCCGGCCCGCATGCGGCTGGAAGCCCTGCGCGTGGCGGCCGGCAGGGCTTCCACTCGTGCCGAAGACACGCTGGCCCAGTGCGCCGCAGACCTCGACCCACGCCTTGGCGCGGCCCATGCCGCCCTGCATGTCACGGCGCGACGCATGGCGTCGCTGGCCGGCCTGGTCCGGGCGGGCGCGGAATCGGGTGAAGTGCATGCCGCGCCCGGTGCCGCCATTCAATCGCTGCTCACCGATCTGGAAGCCCGCCTGGCCGAAGTGGCCGTTCGGCCGGGCCGTACCGGGGTCAGTGCCGCGATTGCCTCCGCGCGCATGGCGCCGCTGACGCCGTCCGATGCCCCGTTCGAGCACTTCCTGGCCGAACAGTGCACCTACGCGGATGCGCATATCGATAGCGCCCATCAAACCGTTTCCCACCTGCGCGCGCTGGCGGCCGAGCAGGCCGAGGCGGGGCGCGTCCGGCTGCCGGGCGCGCGCGCCGGCTGACGCAGCGGATCGGGGCTTGCCCTGAGACACGGGCCTGCCCACTTGCCAGGCCACCGCGATTGCCTATATTGAACGGATATCCGCGATTTCCCCGTTCCCGGCAAGACGAGGCACGCCATGGTCGATATCACCTTCCCCAGCGCCGTTCCCACCTACTGCGGGGCCAGCCTGACGCTGTCCTGCCCCGCCACCGTGAACGGCACCCGGTCGCAATACTCGGTCACGGCAGAAGCACTGGAAGCCTATTGCGGGGCGCAATCGGCACGCGAGGAGGATCTCGTCCGCGCCTTCACCAGCAACCGCAGGCGTATCGAACAGCTCGCGGAAACGCTATTCGAGCTGACCGAAGCCCGTGAGATCGTGCTGCGCGGCGGCCATTTCCGGTTCGCCGGCTGACCTCCGCGCCGGCGGCGCCCGGAACGACTACCTGTCAACGATCAATCGGCGGATGCCTTGCCGCGCACCAGCAGCACCGGCGTCGTCGATTGGCGAATCACGGCCTCGGCCACGCTGCCCAGCACCAGACGACGTACGCCCCGGCGGCCATGGGTGCCGATGACCAGCAGGTCCGCGCCCCATTCGCTGGCGGCCGCATTGATCGATCCCGCGATGTCGCCGATCACGGCCGGATCGGTCACCAGCTTCGTCTCGAAGGGCACGCCGGCATTGCCGAGCACCCGGCTGGCGGCCTCGAGCGCCTTCTTGCCGCTGTCCACATAGGCCCGTTCGATCTGCGTGGGATCGTAGAAACCCGCATCGAACAGCATCACGCCGTTGTCGACCACATAGAGCGCCAGCACGGTGCCGCCGCCGCTGGCCACCCGAATCGCCTCCTGCAGTGCCAGATCCGACGTGCTGCTGCCATCCACAGCCACCGCGATCTTGCCGTAAGCCTTGCTCGACATAGCTTTGCCCTCCATTAAGACGTGGAAGCTCGATACTACACGTGGCGCCGAATCCACGTGTCCATCGTAAAACTCTTAAATTGACCGACCAGTCGGTTTATATTTATATTTAGCCGACTGACCGACCCCACAACAGTCCGCGCCGTTCCCGGCCGCGCCAGCGCACCACAAACAGGTCGGCCCCCGCCAAAGACGAAAGTCAAGGAGACGTGATGTACACACAGAGCCTCGACCTGCCAGGCCAGCCGCAGCATGGGCCCACATCGGCCAACGCCGACCAGGCCGCACGGCAGGCCGCCTTTGACGCGCGCATCGCCGAAGACGCCAAGATCGAGCCGATGGACTGGATGCCCGAGGCCTACCGCAAGACGCTGGTGCGGCAGATTTCGCAACATGCGCATTCGGAAATCATCGGCATGCAGCCCGAGGGCAACTGGATCAGCCGCGCCCCGTCGCTCAAGCGCAAGGCCATCCTGCTGGCCAAGGTGCAGGACGAAGGCGGCCACGGCCTCTATCTATATAGTGCGGCCGAAACGCTCGATGCATCGCGCGACGCCCTGCTCGATGGCCTGCACAGCGGCCGCGCCAAATATTCGTCGATCTTCAACTACCCCACGCTGACCTGGGCCGACGTCGGCGTGATCGGCTGGCTCGTGGATGGCGCGGCGATCATGAACCAGATCCCGCTGTGCCGCTGCTCGTACGGCCCTTACGCGCGGGCCATGATCCGCATCTGCAAGGAAGAGTCGTTCCACCAGCGCCAGGGCTTTGACGCGCTGTTGAGCATGATGCGCGGCACCGAAGCCCAGCGCGCCATGGTGCAGGACGCCGTGGACCGCTGGTGGTTTCCGGTGCTGATGATGTTCGGGCCGCCGGACGCGGCGTCCACCAACAGCACCCAGACCATGGCCTGGGGCATCAAGCGCATTTCGAACGACGACCTGCGCCAGAAGTTCGTCGATGCCACCGTCGAGCAGGCCAGGGTGCTGGGCGTGACGCTGCCCGACCCCGGCCTGGTCTGGAACGACGAGCGCGGCCACTACGACTACAGCCCGCTGGACTGGGAAGAATTCTGGCGCGTGATCAACGGCGACGGCCCCTGCAATCGCGAGCGGCTGGCCACGCGCGTGAAGGCGCACGAAGACGGCGCCTGGGTACGCGAGGCGGCGCTGGCCCATGCCGAAAAGCGCGCCCGGCGCGCATCCCCGGCCAAGGCGGCCTGACCCGGAGACCACCATGACGCAACAAAAGGAATGGCCGCTGTGGGAAGTTTTCGTCCGTAGCAAGCAGGGCCTGGAACACAAGCACTGCGGCAGCCTGCACGCCGCCGACGCGCAGCAGGCGCTGCACATGGCGCGCGATGTCTACACGCGCCGGCAGGAAGGCGTGTCGATCTGGGTGGTGCCGTCGGCGGCCATCACGGCCAGCGCGCCGGCCGAAAAGGCGGAGCTGTTCGACCCGGCCGCCGACAAGATCTACCGCCACCCCACGTTCTACCAGTTGCCCGACGAAGTGAACCATATGTAAGGCCGGCCCCATGACGCAACCCAACGTAGCCGACGGTATCGCCCTGGCACGCCTGCCGCTGGCGCAGACGGCCCCCCTGCAATACGTGCTGCGCCTGGCCGACAACGCGCTGATCCTGGGTCAGCGCAACGCCGAATGGTGCGGCCACGGCTCGGTGCTCGAAGAAGACATCGCGCTGGCCAATATCAGCCTCGACCTGATCGGCCAGGCACGCCTGCTGTACAGCCACGCCGGCGCGCTGGAAGGCCGGCTGACTGGCCGCGTGCGCCACGAGGACGACTACGCCTACTGGCGCAGCGAACCGGAATTCCGCAACTGGACGCTGCAGGAACTGCCGCACCACGGCCCGCTGGCCGGCACGGCGCGCGCCGACCGCGACTACGCGGTCACCCTCATGCGCAACTTCCTGTACAGCGCGCTGATGGCCGAACTCTGGCCGGCGCTGGCGCTCAGCACCGACACCGAGCTGGCGGCCATTGCGGCAAAGTCGGCCAAGGAGGTGCGCTACCACCTGCACCATGCCGCCGACTGGGTGGTGCGCCTGGGCGACGGCACCGATGCGTCGCACGCGCGCATGCAACGGGCGCTCGATCACCTGCTGCCCTATATGAACGAGTGCTTCGTCGATGATGCGGTGGAGCAGCAAGTGGCTGCGCAGGGCGTGGGCGTGCTGACGTCCAGCCTGCGCGCGGCCTGGGAGGCCACCGTTGCCGCCACGCTCGATGACGCCACCCTGCGGCGCCCGGCGCCGTCGGCCTTCGTGTCCACCGGCAAGCACGGCGTGCATTCCGAACACATGAGCTACCTGCTGGCCGAACTGCAGGGGCTGGCGCGGGCCCATCCGGGCGCGCAGTGGTAATGCGAGGCCGGCCATGCGCACCGTTCCCGCACCGATGACACGGGCTCCGGCATCGCCATTCGCGCCGACATTCGCGCCGACATTCACCCACGGCGACGGCTCCACGCCCGCCGGTTCCGCGGTTTCGCCCGAAGACCGGCTGGCCCGCGCCTGGGCCGCGCTGGAAGCCGTGCCCGACCCCGAGATCCCGGTCGTGTCGATCCGTGACCTCGGCATCCTGCGCGACGTGGCGATGGCCGATGACGGCCAGACCATCGAGGCCATCATCACCCCCACGTATTCGGGCTGCCCCGCGATGTCGCAGATCGAGGAAGACGCCGGCCGCGCGCTCGAAGCAGCCGGCCTGGCACCGTGGCGCGTGCGCACCGTACTGGCACCGGCCTGGACCACCGACTGGATCACCGAAGCCGGCCGCGCCAGCCTGCGTACGTTTGGCATCGCGCCGCCGGGACAATGCGCCAGCCCGGCCGCGCACGGTGGCAACGTCCAGCCAATGCGCTTCGTGCCGCGCCAGCCGCAGGCGCCGGCCATTGCATGCCCGCGCTGCGGCAGCGTCCACACGCAGGAGCTGTCGCGCTTTGCCTCCACGGCCTGCAAGGCGCTCTACCGCTGCCTGGATTGCCGCGAGCCGTTCGACTACTTCAAACCCTATTGAGCACCGCCGGCCCATGACCCCACAGTTCCATCCGCTACGCGTGGCGCAGGTTCGCCCCGAGACGCCGGACACGGTCTCGATTGCCTTCGATGTCCCGCCGGACCTGCGCGATGCCTACCGCTTCACGCAGGGCCAGTTCCTGACGATCAAGGCGCCCGTCGAGGGCAAGGACCTGCGCCGCTCGTACTCGATCTGCTGCGGCGTGCAGGATTACGACGATCACGGCGAACTGCGCGTGGCCGTAAAGCTGGTGGACGACGGCGTATTCTCCACGTGGATCCATGACACCGTGGCCGTCGGCCAGGTGCTCGACGTCATGACACCCGATGGCCGCTTCCACGTGCCGCTCGATCCCGATGCATCGCGCCACTACGTGGCCTTTGCGGCCGGCAGCGGCATCACGCCGGTGCTGTCGCTGATCCGCACCACGCTGGCCCGGGAGCCCCGCAGCCGCTTCACGCTGGTCTATGGCAACCGCAGCGTCGATTCAATCATCTTCTCCGAAGCGCTCGAAGACCTGAAGAACCAGTATCTGTCGCGCTTCACGCTGTACCACGTGCTGTCGCGCCAGCCGCAGGAGGTGGATCTGCTGCATGGCCGGCTCGACCGCGACCGCGTGACCGCGTTCCTGCAGACCCTGCTGCCCGTGGACGACATCGACGCTGCCTTCGTGTGCGGCCCCGCGTCGATGATCGACGAAGTCGAGGAGGCCCTCAAGGCCGCCGGGCTGGACCCGCACCGGATCCACGCCGAGCGATTCGGTGTGCCGCTGACCCAGCCCCGCCCGGCCCCGCCCGCCCATGCCGACCAGGCAGGCACCGCCGAACTGGTGGTGGTGCTGGACGGCAAGCAGCACAAGATGCGCCTGCCTTTGACCGATGGCAAAGTGCTGGACACCGCGCTGGCCGCCGGGCTGGATCTGCCTTATGCCTGCAAGGGCGGCGTCTGCTGTACCTGCCGCGCCAAGGTGCTGGAGGGCAAGGTCGAAATGGAAAAGAACTACACGCTCGAACCGTGGGAGATGGAAAAGGGCTTTGTCCTGACATGCCAGGCGCGCGCGCTGACGCCCCGGGTGGTGGTCAGCTACGACGAACGGTAAGGGCCGACCAGCGGGGCTGACCGATGTCAAGGGTGTCGAGCCTATGGCGGGAATCCCACATGTCAGACAGCCGCCGATGCCCGGCCGGCGTCGCACCGTGATTACAATGGCGGAACACGCTTCATGCGTCGCATCGCCCGCCGGGCGGCCGCCTGCCGGCGGTGGCGGCGGCCGCATGCGGAGGTCCGGCACCCGTCGCACCCTATACAATCACGGTCATGCAATACATACATGTCGTCAACGGCGATGTCGCGGGCAACACGCTGCGCCAGGCTCTGGCCCAGGCTGCCCGGCCCGACCCGGTGGTCGTCCTGCGCGACGATCTTGCCGTGGGCCCGATCGCCGATATCGACAGTACCGGCCTGATCCGCTCGGGCTTCTGGCAGCGCGTGGCGCCGCACACCGATATCGACTTCGGGGCCGAGATGCGCCAGGCGCTGGACCAGCTCCAGCAACTGCGTCGCGACGACATGGAAGTGGCCATCTGGCATGGCCAGAGCGCATCGGACCAGCTGATGCTGCGCCGGGTGGTGTTCCACCTCTATCAGGCCCCGCAGCGCATCAACGAAGTGGCGATGGACCTGCGCGAGCTGGAAGCCCCCACGCACGGCAGCCTGACCGCCATCGGCATGTATCCGTCCGCCCGCCTGGCACGTCGCTTTTCGACGATCGCGCCGGTCTCGGTGCTGCGCCTGGGCCGGCTTGGCTACGAGTGGCAGCAGAACGTCAAGGAAAACGCCGATGTGCGGCTGTGGAAGGGCAATACGCTGGTGCCGGCGGCCTATCACAACGTCGACGACGTGATCCTGGAGCGCGCCCCGGACGACTGGACGCCGGCCGCGCAGGTGGTGGGCAGCGTGATGGGTGCCATCGAAGGCCTGCTGGCCAGCGACTGGTTCGTCTTCTGGCGCTGCCGCGAGCTGGTCAGCACCGGGCCGCTGGCGCTGCGCGGCGACCCGCAAAGCCTCGAATCGTGCGAGATCCGCCGCAACCCTCTCGCCGCCCACACCGATTGACGCCGTACCGATAACAGAACAACAGGCGGATCGATCCGACCCCTATGGCACGAACCAAGGCGCCCGATTTCGAGGCGCAACGCGAACAGATTCTCGACCTGGCGGCCGCCGCCTTTGCCGCCTCCAGCTACCCCAGCACCTCGATGGCCGACCTGGCTGCGGCCTGCGGCACGTCCAAGGCCCGGCTCTACCACTATTACGAGAGCAAGGAAGCGATCCTGTTCGACCTGCTGGACCGCTACACCCGGCAGCTGATGCAGATCGTCACAGATGTGGAGGCCGAAGGCACGCGCCAGTCGCGCAACCATCGCGAGACATTCGGCCATCTGCTGCGCGCCTTCCTGGCTGAATACGAGACATCGCAAACGCGCCATATCGCGCTGATCAACGATGTGAAGTTTCTGGCCGAGGAGCAGCGCGACCAGATCCTGCAACGCGAGCGCGACGTGGTGGCGGCGTTCGCCCGACTGCTGCAGCGCGCCTATCCGGAGCGCGTGACACGCGACAACCAGACGGCGCTGACCATGACCGTGTTCGGCATGATCAACTGGACCTTCACCTGGCTCAAGCCCGGTGGCCGGCTGTCCTACGCGGCGTTCGCCGAGATGGTGGTCGGGCTGCTCGAACACGGCCTGGCACCGGGCATGCCGGGCGCCCGCTGAGCCAGTCAGGCCGGCCTGGCGCACGGCTGCCGGGGCAACCTCAGGACCATTCGGCATCTTCCAGCTTGCGCCGCTGGTCGCGGTCCTGGCGGAACATCTCCTCCAGTTCGTCGCGCGCCTGCTTGGCCATCGAGACCAGCGTTTTCTGATCCTTGTAGTACGGGTAGAAACGGTCGATGGCCTCGATATTGTGGCGCCGGAAGCGCAGCGCCACGCTGCGCGCCTCCACCCGGTCAAAGCCCAGTCCCTCCAGCACCTTGCGTCCCAGCATCAGCGAACCTTCAAACATCTCGCGCTCGTAGTTGTCGATGCCGATGCCGCGGTCCATAAGCTGGTAGACGTGCGACACATGCCGCGCGCGCGTGTAGATCTTCAGGTCCGGCCAGCGGTGGCGCACCTTGTCGATCAGGCCCAGGTTGTCGTCCAGGTCCTCGATGGCCACGATCAGGATCTTCGCCTCGCCGGCGCCAGCCGCTTCGAGCAGATCCATGCGCGTGGCATCGCCATAGAAGATCTTGAAGCCGTACTGGCGCAGGAATTCGATCTGATCGGGATCATGGTCGAGCACGGTCACGCCGATGCCCTGCGCATACAGCAGGCGCCCGATGATCTGGCCGAAACGGCCAAACCCGGCAATGATCACAGGATTGTGATGATTGGTGATCTCGTCGTCGGGCCGCTTCGACATCGCGTTCAGACGCGGCGCCAGCAACTGGTCGAACAGCAGCAGCAACAGCGGCGTGGCCACCATCGACAGCGCCACGATCAGCACCAGCAGCGCCTCGGTTTCCTTGGGCAGCAGGCCGACCGTGCGCGCCTCGGCAAACACCACGAACGCGAATTCGCCGCCCTGCGAGATCAGCAGGCCAAACAGCAGCCACTGGCCGCGCGACACCCGGAAACGCCTGGCGAGCAGCGTCAGTACCGCCGTCTTGATCAGCACGAACGCCGCCACGAAGCCCATCACCTTGCCGGGCTGCTGGGCAAGGATGCCGAAATCGATCGACATGCCCACCGCCATGAAGAACAGTCCGAGCAGCAGGCCCTTGAATGGCTCGATGTCGGCCTCCAGCGCATGGCGATATTCCGAGTCCGCCAGCAGCACACCGGCCACGAAGGTGCCAAGCGCCATCGACAGGCCCACGGCGTCCATCATCAGCGCGATGCCGACCACCAGCAGCAGCGAAAACGCGGTGAACATCTCGCGCATGCCGGTGCGGGCAATCACGCGCAAGGCCGGCCGCACCAGGTAGCGGCCGCCCACGACCACCGCGCCAATCACGGCCACCGCCTTGGCGGCGGTCTGCCAGTTCTCCGGGCCGTGGGCCGTGGCACCTGCGCCGTCCGCGGCCAGCAGCGGCAACAGCGCGATCATCGGAATCGCGGCGATATCCTGGAATAGCAGAATGCCGAAGCTGGCGGCGCCGGCGCCGGTCTGCATCAGGTTGCGCTCGGCCAGCGTGGCGAACGCAATCGCCGTGGACGACAGCGCCAGGCCCAGTCCGGCGACGATGGCCACCTGCCAGGGCGCGCCGAACAGCGCCGCAACAATGCCGATGGCCAGCGCGCACGCCGTCATCTGTATCGAACCGTAGCCAAAGATGCTCTGCTTCAGCGCCTTGAGCTTGCGCGGCTCCAGTTCGAGCCCGATCACGAACATCATCAGGACGACGCCGAACTCCGAGAAATGGAGGATCGACTCGACGTTGGTCACCAGGCGCAAGGCAAACGGCCCGATGGCGGCACCCGCGATCAGGTAGCCCAGCACCGCGCCCAGCTGGAATCGGCGCGCGACCGGCACGGCCACCACGGCTGCCACCAGGAACACCAGCAGGGCAATCAGGAAGTCATGCTGGTTCATTGCGCGTCCTCCCCGCTGACCTCGGATGCCGGCCATTCCTGTGTTTCCGGGGGCAGCGGCGGGGCCGTCAGGTGGCGCGCCACATGTTCGATGTGCAGCGCCACGGCGTCGGTGTCGGCGCGGTCGGCATCGTGCAGCACGACCGGGGGCATCCAGCTCATGCCGCACTGCAGGGCGGTCTGCTCCAGCGGCAGCAGGAAATCGCCGATCGGATGGCCGTGGGCGCCGTCGGGACCGTAAGCATCGGCCTGGCCGCCCGCGCTGACCACGGCCAGCATCGACTTGCCGCGCAGCGCCGTGCCGCCCGGACCGTAGGCCCAACCCAATTCGAGCACGTCGTCGAGCCAGAGCTTCATCAGCGCCGGCACGCTGTACCAGCGCACCGGAAACAGCAACACCACGGTTTCGGCGGTCGATAGCAGCCGCTGTTCCGCTACGACGTCGATGTCGTAGTCGACATAGAGTTTGTAGAGCTCACGCACTGCCACATGGGGCAGTTCGGCAAGGGCTTCGGCAAGGGGATGGTTGACGCGCGAGCGTCGGGGCGCGGGATGCGCATAGATCACAACAATCGGTGGCTCGTTCATGAATGGGGCTTTGTCTTTCCCTTGGGGGATCGATGCGACAGACAAGCCAGCCGGTGCGGCGTTGCAGCAAATCCACAACCCACACACCAGCGGCGTCCCAGCCGCGTTCATAACCTTTTGAATTGTCAGCGTTTTTTGATATGCACCGGTTTCGCGCCACAGTTTGGCGGACGGGTAGCTTACGCGATACTGACAATTCCACTACAATACTTTTCGCGCCGCAGCAACCTAGTGTTTGCCCGAATCCCGCATTCTGGATCACAAATCCGACTCATGCCGCACAGAGTTTGATGAAAGAGCAGGGACGACCACCGCGACGGTGCTATTTTTATACCGATCACTGAAGAAGGAAACCAAGTGAACCCGCTCGAACTGAGCAAGGCCGTCGGCGCAGTCACCGACGAAGATCTTCGCCGTGCAGCCGAGGCGAGCCAGGCAACCCAGCGTCCCACCACACTGGTGCGCGAACTGGCTGCCCATCATCGCTCGCGTCTGCAGAAGCATTTTCTCGCCCTGGGCGAGGAAGATCGCCTGCTCCGTTTTGGCCAGTCGGTTGGCAACCACGTGATCGAGGCGTATGTGGAAAGCATCGATTTCGACCACGACAGCGTGTTTGGCGTCTATGACGAGCACCTGGAACTGGTGGGCGTCGGCCACTTCGCAAACCTTCGCGACAACGCCCAGGGCCGCGTTGCAGAGTTCGGCGTGTCGGTGTCGAAGAGCGCCCGGGGCCGCGGCATCGGCAGCGCCCTGTTCCAGCGCGCCGCCATCCATGGCCGCAATACCAACGTCCGCACGCTGTACATGCACTGCCTGTCGCGCAACGCGGCGATGATGCACATCGCCAAGAAGGCCGGCATGAAGGTGCAATATGCCTATGGCGAAGCCGATGCCTACCTGGAACTGCCGCCTGCCGACACGGTGAGCCGCCTGACCGAGGCCATCGACGAACAGGTGGCTGACCTTGACTACATGGTCCGCCGCAACCTGCGCGATGTCCGCCGCTTTGGCCTGCGTTTCTGGCGCTCGCTGGTGCCGCAGAAAGGCACCGCCTGACCCGTTCCGGCGACCCCGAATGAAAAACGGCGCACCCGCAAGGTGCGCCGTTTCTGTTTGGTGCGGACCAAAGTGCAGCCTGAGCCGCTCGCTGTCAGGCGCCACCGGCCACGGGCAGCGCCGTGGTGTCCTTGATCGATTCCAGCGCAAAGCTGGAACGCACATCAATCACCGACGGATGCGCCAGCAATTGTTCCTGCATGAAGCGCGCAAAGTGCTCCATGTCTTCGACGTAGACCTTCAGCAGCAGATCCATCTCGCCCGTCATGGCATGGCACGCGGCCACTTCCGGCCAGGTCTGGATCGCGGCACGGAACAGGTCCAGGGGCGCCTTGCCCTTGGGTGTGCCGCCCTGCTTTTCCAACCGCACATTGATATAGGCAAGCAGGCCCAGCCCGATCTTGTTCGGTTCGAGCAGCGCCGCATACTGGCGAATCACGCCAATTTCCTCAAGCCGACGGATGCGGCGCAGGCAGGGGCTCGGCGACAGATTCACGCGCTCCGCCACTTCCAGATTGGTCAGCCTCCCGTTGGTCTGCAGGACCTCCAGAATCTTCCGGTCGATCTTGTCCAGCTCCACCTTGCTCACGTTTTGTTGCTCCGCAATATGTTTGTCGGCAATTTTTTTGCGCAAATTTAGCAAGTCGTGCACAAGTCCGCAATTTATTTCATGCAGGGACGAGTGCGGCAGCCATTTGCAGCGGGCGCATGCGTCACGTGGGGCGAGGCAAGGATGGTGCCAGCCAAATAAAAAAGCGCGGCCCGAAGGCCGCGCCTGGCAGGTGCCGGGGCAATGGCTTAGTTGCCGCTCGTCGACGGAACGGCCGGGGCCGAGGCACCGTCAGGGCCGCGACGCTGCATGCGATCCATCCGGTCCTTGTGCATCTTCTGCATGTCCGACTGGATTTCAGCCATGGTCACCTTGCCGTCGCGGTTCGCGTCGAGCTTGTCGAAGCGGTCGGCCATGCGCGGGAAGGCGGCCTTGAACTCGTCGCGCGTCAGCGCACCGTCGTTGTTCTTGTCCGCCGCCTTGAACCTGGCTTCGAATTCGGCCTTCATCTCGGCGCGACGCTGCTCCCAGGCCGCCTTGCGATAGGCAGCCAGTTCGGTCTTGTCGAGCTTGCCGTCGTGGTTGGTGTCGATCTTGTTGAACAGCGCGTCGGCTTCGGCCTTCGAGATCGTGCCATCGCCGTCGGTGTCGACCGACTTCATCCACATCATGCCGCCATGGTGGTGCTCGCCCGGGCCGCCCATGCGGTGGTGAGGCGCGGGGCCACCCTGCGGAGCCGCCTGGGGGGCGGCCGGGGCCGGCGTGGTTTGCGCGAAGGCGGCACCGGCGGCCATGAACACGGCCGAGGCGGCGATAAAGCTCTTGAGGATGTGCGTCTTGTGATTGCGTTGCATGTCTGTGCTCCTTGTCATCACGTTGGGCATGTACGGATTAGAACGCAGACAACCACGCCAAGTTGGCAGTTTTAATACGATGTTACGGGCCTCACAGAATCGACTCGGGCCGTAAACCGCCGCAATACAGTCAAAGATTGCGCAATATTGTGAAACTCGTATTTTTACGATTTGATCAGTCTTTCGGCAGCAGGTTCTCGGCCCCGTGCGGCGGCACTGACTGGAAGTCCTGCGGCGCGAAGCCCTGCTGTTGGGGTGCCGGCTGCTGGAACTGCTGAGGCTGCTGTATCGGCGCACTGGCCACCGGCGGCGGCGACTGCACGGGAGCCGGCATCGGCGTGGACAGCGGTGCGGCAGCACCGGACGGCGGCGCCGCCGGCGCATTGCCCGGACGACCGACCGATACGGTGTTCTGTAGCGGCAGCGCAATCTCCTGGCGCACACCATTGCGCTCGATCACGATATTGCGGCCATGAATTTCGGTCAGGCGGATCTGCGGCGAGAGCGCGGCACCGGCGCGCACGGCCTTCGGCGGCCCGCCATCCAGCGACAGGATGGCTGCCGCCGGACCCACGCCATCCAGGTCCGCCACCACGCCGATCAACTGGATATCCCGCACACCCGCTTGCGCACTGCCGCCGAACAGCGTGGCCACCGCCCCGGTTTCCACGGCCTCGGTCTGGGCGATACGCGCCGATTTGGGGACGGGAATCGTCCGCATCGCGCTGAACGCCAGCACCCAGTGCGTGACCAGTGCGCATAGTGCGACAAATAGCAACAGACCGGCTGCGCGCGGCAGCCAGGAGGCAGAAAGGTCGAAGCGGAAGGCAGGCCGGGTCAGGGTTGGCACGAGCGGTACGCCAGGCGGCGGAATGCAGGAGGTCGCCTAGCGTACCAGACGCCGGTGTCGATTGTCTGTCCGTCGTGCCAGCCCGCGGCTGGCCGGGGCGACCAGGATCAGAGCAGGTCGTCGAGCAGGTCGGGACCGAACACTTCGCGGTGGATATGACCCACCGGAATCCCCGCATTGATCAGCGCATGACGCTGGGCTTGCATGAAGCCCAGCGGGCCGCACAGATAGAAGCGCGCATCGTTGAATGCCGAGGTGTCTTCGGCCTTGAGCAGCGATTCGATCGGCATCGTGCCGGCGTGGTCGTAGTCACGGCCCGATACATCGGTAGCCTGCGGGGTTTCGTAGCTGATGTGGGTACGCAGGTTCGGCATCCGTTCGCGTGCCCAGCTCAGGTCGCCGCGATGCGCGTGGTGCCGGCCATGGCGTGCCGCGTGCGCGAACAGCACCGGGCGGTGCGGATTTTCCTTGGCCAGCGTGCGCAGCACCGACACCATCGGCGTCACGCCGATGCCGGCCGACATCAGCACGATCGGGCGGCGGTCGTCGATGGCCGGCGCAAAGTCGCCCCACGGCGTGCTGACATGCAGCGTGGTGTCGACATGCGCGTTGTCGTGCAGCCAGTTCGATACCGCACCGGCCGGGGTTTCGGCGCTGCCGTCCTCGCGCTTGACCGAAATGCGCCACGTGGGCAGGCCGCGCTCGCCAGACAGCGAGTACTGGCGCAGCTGGCGATGACCGTCGGCAAGGATGGCTTCCACGCTGATGTACTGGCCCGGGGCAAAGTCGCGCAGCGGCTTGCCGTCGGCGGCCGCCAGCGTGAGCGAGACCACCTGGTCGCCTTCCTGCTCGCGCGCGATCACGCGCACACGCTGCAGTTCGCCGGCCTTGACGCCGTGCCGCTCATACAGGCGGGCTTCGGCGGCGATCAGTTCGCCGGCCAGCAGCCAGTAGGCTTCGTCCCAGGCCGCCAGTAGCGGCGGGGTTGCGGCATCGCCCAGCACGGCGGCAATGGCTTCGAGCAGATACTTGCCGACGATCGGATAGTGGGCCGAGGTCAGGCCGACGGCCACGTGCTTGTGGACAATGCGCTCCACCACGGGCGCCAGCACATCGGCGCGGTCGACGTTGGCGGCATAGGCAAACACCGCGGACGCCAGCGACTGCTGCTGCGAACCGTTGGCCTGGTTGCCCATGTTGAACAGATGCTTGAGCTCGGGGCGCGCCGCGAACATCTCGCGGTAGAAGTGCGTGGTAATGGCAAGGCCGTGCTCGCGCAGCACGGGGACGCTGGCATCGATATAGGGGCGGGAAGCAGCGGACAACATCAGCAAAAACTCCTGTGAATTCATGCATTTTAAATGCATGTTTTTGGCACGATAAAGCCGGCGTCAGACTGCGGCTGGGGGTCTCGCCCCGCTGCCTCAGGCCACGCGCCGGCTCAGGAAATCGCGATGCAGACTGATGATCGACTCGGCCGTCCGGCTGTTGCCGGAAACTTCGGCCAGCGTGACGCCGTCAAGCGCCTGGTAGAACGCCTCTTCGGCCTGCTCCAGCGCCCGCTTCAGCCGGCAATTGCCGTGCAGCGCGCACGGCGGGTCGGCACAGTCGATCACGGACTTGTGCCCTTCCAGCTCGCGCAGGATCGTACCGATCGACAGCGTCTCCGCGCCCGGGCCCAGCTGCAGCCCGCCATGCCGCCCACGCGTGGCCGAGATCCAGCCCAGCTTCGACAGCCGCGCCGCCACCTTCACGAGGTGATTGTGCGATATGTCAAACTGCTGGCCGACTTCGGCAATCGTGATCGGACGGGTGCCGTCGCCGCGTGATACGTACATCAGCAGGCGCAAGGCATAGTCGGAGAATCGGGTCAGTTGCATCGTGCCTGGAATCATAGATAACATGCATCCTGAATGCAATATTTTTATTGCAGTTGCACATTGGTACATTTATCGGGCCCTGATACCCCGGCAGCACACCAAACGGTCATCTGGCGGGGGTTATACTCTTCGACCATACCTCGACCTCAAGGCATACAACCGATGCGCAGAACCGTGACCCAGACTGCCGCCCTCCGGACGCAACTTCATCGCCGCCTCGCCCGCGGCTTCACCCTGATTGAAATCATGGTGGTGATCGTGATCCTGGGCGTGCTGGCGGCGCTGGTGGTGCCCAAGATCATGAGCCGTCCCGACGAGGCACGTATCGTTGCCGCGCGTCAGGATATCTCGTCGATCATGCAGGCGCTCAAGCTCTATCGCCTGGACAACGGCCGCTACCCGACCACCGAACAAGGCCTGGCGGCGCTGGTCAACAAGCCCACGACCGAGCCGATCCCCAACAACTGGAAGGGCGGCGGCTATCTGGAAAAGCTGCCCAAGGACCCCTGGGGGCATCCGTACCAGTACCTGAACCCGGGTGTGCGCGGCGAGATCGACGTGTTCAGCTTTGCCGCCGACGGCCAGGCCGGCGGCAGCGGCAACGACGCGGATATCGGCAACTGGGAATAAACCCCACCCCTTCCCTTCATGACTCCGGCGACGCCGCGCGGCCAGTCCGCCCTACTCCAGCGCCGCCGGCTGCACGGCTTCACGCTGCTCGAACTGCTGGTGGTCATGGTGATCGCCGGCATCGTCATCTCCCTGGTGGCGGTCAACGCCACCCCCAATGATCGCGGCCGCGTACTCGACGATGGCCAGCGCATCGCCCGCCTGTTCGAACTGGCCCAGGAAGATGCCCAGCTCGGCGCCCGGCCGCTGGCCTGGGAAGGCGACGCTTCGGGATGGCGTTTTCTTGAATCCACGCCGCAGGGCTGGGTGCCGATGCGCACCGACGTCTTTGCGCCGGGCCACTGGCGCGTTCCGCTGGATGGCGCGGTCGTCGTACAGGGCGGCCGCCAGCCAGGCACGGGCCCGATACGGCTGGTCTTCGGACGCGAACTGATCGACGAACCGCAGCGGCTGGTGCTGACGCGCGGCGACATCCGCGTGGACGTGACCGGCGACGGCAGCGGCCGCTACGTGGCGACGGTGACGCAATGATCCGCCGGCCCTTCCCCGCCCGCGCCCCGGCCCGGGGCTTCACGCTGATCGAAGTGCTGGTCGCGCTGACCATCCTGGCCGTGGCGCTCACCGCCGCCATGCGCGCGATGGGATCGATGGTCGAGTCCAGCGCGTCGCTGCAGCAGCGCATGCTGGCCGAGTTCAGCGCCGAAAACCACCTGGCCACGCTGCGGCTGTCCAAGACCTGGCCCGAACCGGGCACGCGCGGCTACGACTGCCCGCAGGGCGGCGTGGCATTGTGGTGCGAGGAATTGGTCTCGGGCACGCCCAATCCGTCGTTCCGTCGTGTGGAAGTCGCCGTTTATCCATCCGCCGGCAACAAGTCGGTGCGGCTGGCATGGCTGGTCACGCTGGTGCCCAATGAAACCCGCAATGTTCTCTGAGCGCCGCATCCGCTCCGGTGCCCGGCGCGGGTTCACGCTGCTGGAGATGCTGGTCGCCATCACGCTGCTGGCGGTGATGGCCGTCATCGGCTGGCGCGCCCTCGATTCCCTGACCCGCAGCCGCGAACGGCTGACCGACCACGACGCCCGGCTCGATGCGCTGAAGGTGCTCTACGGCCAGTTCCAGTCCGATTGCGAGCACCTGGCCCAACCGGCCCTGCTGCAGGCCAGCCCCGTGGAGATCGGCGCCAACCAGCTGCTGCTGGTGCGCGACCGCCGCGACGAAGGCCAGCCGCCGTCCTGGCAGGTGGTGGCCTACCGGCTCGACGGCAATACCGTGGTACGCGCGGCCAGCCGCGCCGCGTATTCCCGCAACGACGTGCAGGGCGCGCTGATGGCCCTGCGCCAGCCGGGCAGCGCAGGCCTGCAGATCCGACCGCTGCTGGGCAACGCCGACCAGTTGTCGGCGCGCGTCTGGGTCGAGCCGGCAGGCTGGCTGATCGATACCGGCCGCGTACGCACCGGGCTGATGCAGGGCAGCGCCGTGGCCAACGCGGCCGAGGCCGCGGCAGCGGCCGCAGCGGCCGCCACGGGCGCCAGCGATGCCCAGGCCGGACTGGGCACGATCTCGAACAGCGTGGCCGTGCGTGCCGTCGAACTGAACGTGTTCGCGCGCATGGGCGACGGCGATGCCACGCGGCAGTTCCAGAAAATCTGCATGACGGGGATGTGATGACACGCGCGCCCTTCGCCACATCGTTTCGCATGCGCCCGCGCCGCCAGCACGGCGCCGCCGTGGTGACGGCCCTGCTGATGGTGACGCTGGCTGTGGTGGTGGTATCCGGCATGCTGTGGCGCCAGCAGGTGCAGATCCGCTCGATCGAGAACCAGCGGCTGGTGGCCCAGGCTGCCTGGATCGAACGGGCAGCGGTGGACTGGTCGCGCCTGATCCTGCGCGACGACCAGCGCCGTTCGCAGGTGGACTACCTGGGCGAACCGTGGTCGGTGCCCGTGGCCGAAACCCGGCTGTCCGACTTCCTGGGCGCGGGCGTCAGCACGTCAGAAGGCGGCGAGACGTCGTTCGTGTCCGGCCGCATCCTCGACGCGCAGGCGCGCTTCAACCTGACCAACCTCTATATCTGGCAGGCCGATGGCACGGGCCGCGTGGCCAATATCGACCAGCCGTCGCTGCTGGCCTTCAGGCGCCTGCTTCAAACGCTGGGCATGAACGCCGGCCTGGCCGAGCCAACCGCGCAGTATTTCCTGCGCGCGGCCCGTGGCGTTTCGGCAAACGGCCAGCCCGCGCCGCGTCCGCCCGACAGCGTGCAAGACCTGCTCGCCGTGCCCGGCTATACGCCGGCAATGGTGGCGGTGCTCGAGCCGTTCGTCACGGTGTTGCCCGAACGTACCAAGGTCAACGCCAACACCGCCGAGGCCGAAGTCCTGTCCGCCGTGATCGACAAGTTGCCGCTCGACCGGGCGCGCGAGCTGGTGCGCCAGCGCGACCGCAGCTACTTCAACAACACCGGCGACGTGACGACCCAACTGCAGGGTATTGCCCCGCAGGCCGTCAACCCCGGCGACGCGGTCGACGTGCGCACGCACTATTTCCTGATCTACGGGCTGGTCCGGCACGAGCGGGCGCGCCGCCTGAAGGTGTCGCTGGTGTTCCGGGCCGACGTGCTGGGCAGCGGAAACACCACCAGGATCATCTGGACCCGCGACGCCGACGCCATGCCCGAGCAACGCTGAAACGGGGCCAGCCCGCAAGCCGTTTTTGCCCGGATGCGTGTAGGCATCAACGTTCTGCAGAATCAGCCGGACCACTATTGACGCGCGTAAGTCACACAGGCAAGGTATGCTGCTGCGCCGAGCCGGGTCCGGTGCAGCCAACTGCCGCCAGGCCAGGGATTGTGCCCGCCAGCCTGCCCCGGCGCATGGCGCCATGGGCGCCAGCGGGCGGCTGACGGGCCAGTCACGCGCCTCCAGCGCATCTTCGCCACAGACAACAGGGAAATCTTGAGTACCACGCTCTACGTCCGCCTGCCGCACCGGCCGCATGACCAGCCGCAACCGTGGCAGTTTGGCGCGATGCCTTTTGCGCTGGTACGGGCATCCGCGGAAAAAAGCCGCGCCGGCGGCCTGTCGCCTGCGCCCGAGCTGTTGCGCGAAGGCCACGCCCTGGCGGCCGAAATGCCGGCGGCGGACCGCCTGGTCCTGATTCTGGCCGCCAGCGATGTGCTGCTCACGGCAGCCATGGTGCCGCCGCTGCCGCCCGCCCGGCTGCGGCTGGCCCTGCCGAACCTGGTGGAAGACATGCTGGCCACGGACGCCGCGCCGTGCCATATCGCCCTGGGCCCGGCGCTCGATCCCGCCGCCCCGGCGCGCGGCCCGCGCCGTCGCCTGCTGATGGTCACCGACCGCGCCTGGCTGCGCGCCGCGCTCGACCAGTTCACCGAACACAAGCACCGCCGGCGCAACGTGCTGCCGGCCCAGTTGTGCCTGCCACTGGAGGAAGCCACCGCGCTGGCGCCGGCCCCTGCCGATACGGCCGATATCCTGGCACCGACACCAGAACCGGCGACGGCCGGAGACGCCACGCCCGCCCCCGCGCCGCAGCCGTCTGTCCCTGAGACGCCCGCCACGGCCGATGCCGCGGCCCAGCCGGCCACGCTGGTGGTGGAAGCCGCGACATCGGCGCTGGCCCAGTCGGCCTCGCTGCTGGACGCCGCCGCGCCGCCGCCGGCCGCCGCCGACACGGCCCGACTCTGGCAGCTGACGGTACGGACCGGCCCTTACGACGGCTACGGCCTGTTGCTCAATGACCAGGCCCTGGCCGCCTGGCAGGTGCTGGCCCCGGCCGGCGTATGGCACGGCGACCCTGCCGCACTGGCTCACGCGCCGGTCCCCGCGCTGCGTGCGCAGCGGCCGGTCGCACGTGCATCGCGGATTTCCGAAAACTGGCGCATCTGGCTGGCGGGCGCCGAAGCCTGCCTGCGCGATCCGCAGGTCGACCTGGCGCAGTTCGAGTTCGCGCAGGGCCGCATGGACCGCTGGAACGTGCTGGCCTGGCGCCTGCCGGTGGCGCTGGCCGTGGGGCTGGCATTGGTGCAGATCATCGGCATGAACGCCCAATGGCTGATGTTGCGTCAGGAGGCCAAGCGCATCGAAGCCGCCCAGATCGATATCCTTCATACCGCCTTTCCGAACGTGCCGCCGGTGGCCGAGCCCCCGCTGCTGATGCGCCGCCAGATGGAACAGCTGCGCACGGCCAGCGGCCGCAGCACACCGAGCGATTTCCTGCCGCTGGCCGACGGCTTCGCACGCGCCGCCCAAAGCCTGCCACCCGATGCGCTGCTGCAGCTCGACTATCGCGCCGGCGCGCTCTACGTCACGCTCAAGCCGGGCACCAATACCAATGCGCTGCGCAGTGCGGCGCGGCAAGCAGGCCTGCAGATGGAAGAAGACAAGACGCCGCCGGACGCCGCCGTGCGTGCGGGCGGCGCCCCGACCCCGCCCGGCTCGCGCTGGACGATCAAGAGCGAAGCGCGCGCCGACAGTCCGGCGCAAGGCAGGGCCGGCGCATGAAGTTCGGTCAATCCGCCAGGCGCCCCGCCGCCGGCACCGCTGCAACGGGTACGTCCGCAGGCCGCCTTGGCAGGCTGCGCCCGCGCATGCCCGACGCGTGGCGCGAACGCTTCGACACGTTCTGGAACGCCCGCAATCCGCGCGAACAGGCCATCCTGGGCGGTGGCGCGGTGGTGCTGGTGCTGGTGTTCGGCTACCTGGTGCTGTGGGAGCCGGCCGCGACCGGCCGCGACCGGCTGATGCGCAATCTGCCGGCGCAGCGCGCCGACCTGGCCGAAATGGAAACCCTGGCGCAGGAAGCGCGCGGCCTGCAAGCCAGCCCGGCGCCGTCGCTGCGCGGCGATGCGCTGACCCAGGCGCTGCAGGACAACCTCGGGCAGCATGGTCTGAAGGCCACGCGCCTGGCGGCCACCGGCGACAACGCCGTGCAGGTTCAGCTGGACAAGGTGGCCTTTGGCTCGGTGGCCAGCTGGCTGCAGGATGTGCGCGCCCAGCAGCGGCTCAAGGTCACGGACGCCCGCATCAGCTATGTCGGCGCCACGGCGCTGGTCAATGTCACGGCAACGCTGCAAGGCCCCGGTGCCGGTGGCCGCAACTGATGGCGCGGCTCGAGGCCCTGCGCCTGCCCCGTCGGCGCGTCCGCGCGTCGCGCGGCTCGCAATGGCTGCGCTGGGCGCTGCTGGGCGCGGCAACCGTGGTGGTGACGGTGACGGCTTCGTTGCCCGCCACGTGGATGGCCGAACGCATTGCCACGGAAAGCGGACGCCGCGTGCTGCTGGCCGATGCGGCCGGCACGCTGTGGCACGGCAGCGCCACGCTGGCGCTGTCCGCCGGCGCGGGCAGCCAGACATCGACCGTGCTGCCGGGCCGGCTGACCTGGGACGTGGCGTTCTGGCCATTGCTGACCGGCACGCTGCGCCTGGTGCTGGAACAGGACATGACGATGGCCGCGCCGGTAACGGTGACGGTGACGCCCGCTGGCTGGACCGTGCAGTCGGGCGGCATCCGCCTGCCGGCGTCGCTGCTGGAGGGCATTGGCGCCCCGTTCAACACGCTGCGGCCGGACGGCACGATGCGGATCGACTGGACGGCGCTGCAGGGCAAGTTTGCCGGCAACCAGAAATTCGGGCATCTGACCTTGCAACTGGACCAGATGTCGGCGGCAGTGAGCCGCCTGCGCCCGCTGGGCAGCTATCGCGTGGAAGTCGACCTGGCCGGCGCCGCCGGCCGCCTGCAATTGAAGACCACGGCCGGACCGCTGCATCTGGAGGGCAGCGGCACGCTCGGCCGGCAGTCCCGCTTCGAAGGTACGGCCCATGCCGACCCCGAGGCGGCCACCCAGCTGGCGGGCCTGCTGAGCCTGCTGGGACGAACAGAAAACAACGTGACAAGGCTGCGCTTCTGATCGCCGAAGCCCGGGCCTGAAACCGATGATGACAACGCAAGCACACCACCACCTCGTCCGCACCGTCTGCGCCCGCGCTACCGCGCTGCTGTGCACCCTGTCGCTGCTGTCGCCCGCCATGGCGTGGGCGCAGCCGCAGCAGCAGGTACCGCAGCCCAATGACATCTCGCCACGCAACCGTGACCAGGTGGTGTTGAACTTCGTCAACGCCGATCTCGAATCGGTGGTGAAGGCGGTGGGCCAGGCCACGGGCAAGAATTTCGTGATCGACCCGCGCGTGAAGGGCACCGTGAACCTGGTGACCGAGCAGCCGGTGTCGCGGGCCCAGGCGCTGGAAACGCTGGGGTCGGTCCTGCGCATGCAGGGCTACGCGATGGTGGAATCCAACGGCTTCACGAAGGTGGTGCCCGAGGCCGATGCCAAGCTGCAGGGGTCGCCGACCGTGATCGGCGCCGGCGTCGGCCGTGGTGACCAGGTGGTGACGCAGGTGTTCCGGCTGAACTACGAGTCGGCCAACAACCTGGTGCCGGTGCTGCGTCCAATGATCGCACCCAACAACACCATCACCGCCTACCCGGCCAACAACACGCTGGTGATCACCGACTACGCCGACAACCTGCGCCGCCTGGCCCGCATCATCGCGGCCGTGGATGCGCCGGCATCGGGCGAAGTCGAACTGGTCCCGCTCAAGAACGCCGTGGCCAGCGATGCGGCCGTGGTGCTGCAGAAACTGCTCGACCCATCGGCGGCCGGCGGCGCCGGGGGCGGCGCCGCAGCCGGCGATGCGTCGCTGCGCACGACCGTCGTCGCCGAGCCACGTAGCAATTCGCTGATTATTCGCGCCACCAGCCGCGCCCGTGTGCAGCAGGCGCGCCAGCTGATCGAGAAGATCGACCAGCCCTATGCGCGCCCCGGCAATATCTGGGTGGTGCCGCTGAAGAATGCCGATGCGGTGAAACTGGCGGCCACGCTGCGCGCCATCGTCGCGGCGGATAGCAGTTTCGCGAGTTCGACGCAGGGCGGTCAGGCCGGCGGCATCGCCGGCGCCACGGGCGCCACGTCGCAGACCACCTCGCTGCCGCAGGGCGGCCAGTACACCGGCGGCAGCAGCAGCGGCTACAACCGCAGCGGTTCGGGCTCGTCGGGCTTTGGCAGCTCGGGCGGCGGCTCGAATGCGTTTTCGTCGTCGTTTGCCGTGAACCAGCAGCCCACCACGGGCGGCATCATCCAGGCCGATCCGTCGACCAATTCGCTGATCATCACGGCCAGCGAACCGGTCTACCGCAACCTGCGCGGCGTGATCGAGGATCTGGACGCGCGCCGCGCGCAGGTCTACATCGAATCGATGATCGTCGAGGTGACGTCCACGCAGGCCAGCGAACTGGGCATCCAGTGGCAGGGCCTGGTCAACAGCGGCGGCAGCGTCACCGGCTTTGCCGGCACGAACTTCGGCACGGGCGGCCAGAACATCGTCAACCTGACGGCGGCCGGCGTGCTCTACGGCGAGAACAAGACCGCCGGCCTGGCGGCGATCCAGCAGCTGCTGCCCACGGCGGGCGGCCTGAACCTGGGCGTCGTGAACAAGGCCCTGGGCCTTGGCGCGCTGCTGCGGGCACTGGGCACCAATGGCAGCGTGAACCTGCTGTCCACGCCGAACCTGATCACGCTCGAGAACGAAGAGGCCAAGATCCTGATCGGCCAGAACATTCCGATCACGACGGGCTCCTATGCGCAGACCGGCAGCAGCGCCTCGGTGACGCCGTTCCAGACCTTCGACCGCAAGGACGTCGGTATCACGCTGCGCGTGCGCCCGCAGATCAGCGAGGGCGGCCTGGTCAAGATGCAGATCTACCAGGAATCGTCGTCGGTGGTGGCCGGCACGCTCGCCAACACCTCGGGCCCGACCACCAACGTCCGCTCGATCGAGACGAACGTGCTGGTCGATGACGGCCAGATCATCGTGCTGGGCGGCCTGATCGAGGACAACTACGGCGACGGCGTGCAGAAGGTGCCGCTGCTGGGCGACATCCCCTGGATCGGCTCGCTGTTCCGCTACGAGAACAAGAACCGCGCCAAGACCAACCTGCTGGTGTTCCTGCGTCCCTATGTGATGCGCACGACGGCCGCCACGGACCGCCTGACGCAGGACCGCTACGACTACATGCGCACGCAGCAGCAAGGCTTCGTGTCGCCTAACATGATCGTGCATGACGCGGTGACACCGGTGCTGCCGCCGGCCAACGCGCCGACCACCCCGTTCGTGGATCCGCGCGGCGGCACCCTGCAGCAGGGTCCGCTGCCGCTGGACCAGACGCCCGGCCAGCCGGGTTCGCAGCCGGTGCCGCAACAGGCGCCGCAACTGCTGCCGCAACAAGCGCCGCAACAGGCGCCCCAGTCCGCGACGCCGCGGCCGCTGTCGTTCAACGACGAGTCGTTCGCGACGCGTCAGGCCTCGCAGAGTTGAGCATCATCGACATGGCCACCGAAACACTCGCCACCGCCGCCGGAGCCGAAGCGCCTCTGGAGCCGCCGTCGCCGATGGCGGCGCGGCTCGTGCCGTATTCGTTCTCGCGCGAGGCGCCGCTGCTGATTGCGCACCAGCGCCCGGACGGGCTCGAAGTCTGGGTCAGCCGCCAGACATCGCCAGCCGCGCTGGCCGAAGTGGCGCGCGTGCATGGCGCGCTGCACCTGCGCGTGCTGGAGCCGGCGGCGCTGGACGCGGCGATGTCGGATGCCTACAACCGCCAGGATGGCTCGGCCGCGCAGGTGGTGGGCGAGGTCGAGGGCGAGGTGGACCTGTCGCGCCTGATGCAGGACATTCCCGCCGTCGAAGACCTGCTGGAATCCGAGGACGACGCGCCGATCATCCGCATGATCAACGCGCTGCTGACCCAGGCCGCGCGCGAACAGGCATCGGATATCCACATCGAGCCGTTCGAGTCGGCGTCGGTGGTGCGCTTCCGTGTGGACGGCACGCTGCGCGACGTGGTGCGGCCCAAGAAGGCGCTGCACGGCGCGCTGATCTCGCGGATCAAGATCATGGCGCAGCTGGACATTGCCGAGAAACGCCTGCCACAGGACGGCCGCATCACGCTGCGCGTGGGCGGGCGCCCGGTGGATGTGCGGGTCTCGACGCTGCCCACCGGCCACGGCGAGCGCGCCGTGCTGCGTCTGCTGGACAAGGAAGCCGGCCGGCTGGACCTGGCCCGGCTGGGCATGGCACCCGAAACGCTGGCCGGTTTCGACCACCTGGTACGCCAGCCCCACGGCATCGTGCTGGTGACCGGGCCGACCGGCTCCGGCAAGACCACCACGCTCTACGCGGCGCTGTCGCGGCTCGATTCGCACACGACCAACATCATGACCGTGGAAGATCCGATCGAGTACGACCTCGACGGCATCGGCCAGACGCAGGTCAACCCGCGTATCGACATGACGTTCGGCAAGGCGCTGCGCGCCATCCTGCGCCAGGACCCGGACGTGGTGATGATCGGTGAAATCCGCGACCTGGAGACCGCGCAGATCGCGGTGCAGGCATCGCTGACCGGCCACCTGGTGCTGGCCACGCTGCACACCAACGATTCGGCATCGGCCGTCACGCGGCTGGTGGACATGGGCATCGAGCCGTTCCTGCTGTCGTCGTCGCTGCTTGGCGTGCTGGCGCAGCGGCTGGTACGGCGCCTGTGCCCGCACTGCAAGCGCGAGGAAGTGATCGAGGTCAAGGCGACGGAGTCGGAAGCCCTGCACGCGCAGGGCAAGCCGCTGCAGCGCGTGTGGCACGCGGTGGGCTGCGACAAGTGCGGCCATTCGGGCTACCAGGGCCGGATGGGCGTCTACGAGCTGCTGACCGTCGACAACGAGATCCAGACCATGATCCATCGCCAGCAGCCGGAATCCGAGATCAAGCAGGTGGCGCTGTCCAAGGGCATGCACACGATGCGCGGCGATGCGCAACGCTGGATCGACAGCGGCGCCACCTCGCTGGAAGAGGTGCTGCGCGTGACGCGCGAATAAGCCGGGGACCGCAGCATGCCCGCCTATCGCTACGAAGCTGCCGATGCCTCCGGCCGAGCCGACCGGGGCGTCGTCGAGGCCGACAGTCCCAAGCAGGCGCGCGCCCAGTTGCGTGCGCGCGGCCTGACGCCGCTTACCGTCGATCCGCTGGCCGGTGCCGGCCTGGCCCAGCGCAGCAGCAGTACCCTTTTTGTGCGGCGACTGTCGACGCAGGAGCAGGCGCTGTTCACCCGCCAGCTGGCCAGCCTGATCGTGTCGGGCCTGCCGCTCGACGAAGCGTTGGGCGCGCTGGCTGACCAGGCCGAGCGCCAGTATGTGCACGAACTGCTGGCTGGCATCCGGGCCGAGGTCATGGGCGGCAGTTCGCTGTCCGTGGCGCTGGCCCAGCATCCCAAGGACTTTCCGGACATCTATCGGGCGCTGGTGTCGGCGGGCGAGCACTCGGGCCATCTGGGCGTGGTGCTGGAGCGGCTGGCCACCTATATCGAGACGCGCAATCAGCTGACGTCGAAGATCCGCCTGGCGTTCACCTATCCGGCCATCGTCACGTTCGTGGCGTTTGCCATCGTGATCTTCCTGCTGTCGTACGTGGTGCCGCAGGTGGTCAGCGTGTTCGCCAACACCAAGCAGAAGCTGCCCATGCTGACCATCATCATGCTGTGGCTGTCCGATTTCGTGCGCAACTCGTGGTGGGCCGCGGTGGCCGTGATCGCGGTGATTTCGGCGATCATCCGCAGCCTGCTGAAGCAGCCCGACATCAAGCTGTCGTGGCATCGCTGGCTGCTGACCGCGCCGCTGGTGGGCAAGCTGATTCGCGGCTACAACACCGCGCGCTTTGCCAGCACGCTGGCCATCCTGGTGTCGGCCGGGGTGCCGATCCTGCGCAGCCTGCAGGCGGCAGGCGAAACGCTGACGAACGTGGCGCTCAAGAACAACGTCGACGACGCCACCACGCGCGTGCGCGAAGGCGCGTCGCTGGCCCGCGCGCTGGCCGCGCAGAACCAGTTTCCGCCGGTGCTGGTGCACCTGATCCGATCCGGTGAAGCCACGGGCAACCTGCCCATCATGCTGGAGCGCGCCGCCACCGGCGAAGGGCAGGAACTGGAGCGCCGCACGCTGTTCCTGACCAGCCTGCTGGAGCCGCTGCTGATCCTGACGATGGGGGTTGTGGTGCTGCTCATCGTGCTGGCGGTGCTGATGCCGATCATCGAGATCAATCAGCTGGTGCGGTAAAGCGGTAGCCGCTCACGCGCCTGGCCTGCGGACCAGCTAACGCTTATTCCGCAGCCTTGGCCGCCTTCTTCGCCGGCGCACGCTTGCGCGGGGCGGCCTTCTTTGCGGCGGGCTTCCGCTTGGCAGGTGCCTTGGCCTCCGTATCGGCTTCGGGCGATGATGCCTCGGCGACATCGGCGACAGCTTCGGCCGATGCCGCCGGCACTGCCTCGGTCACCTGCGCCGCCAGGACCGTCGTCCCCGGTGCGGCGAATACCGACTGATCGATCGGCCATGGCGTTTCGCTGAGCGTCACGTCCGGACGCCGGGAACGCCTGCCGCGCGGTGCCGGCACCTCATCGGCGGCTTCCACGGTCTCCGGGATCAGCGTCGAAGCCGAGCCGGCTGCCTCGTCGTCTGCCGACAGCGCAGGCGCGGGTTCGGGAATGGCTTCCATGTCCACCACCGGCGCGGGCGTTTCCACCGGGGGCACCGGCTGCGCCACGGTCTGCGTGGGAATGGGTGCGGGCGCCGGCTTCACCGGAGCCGGGCGCTGGGCCTGGGATTGCGGCTGCGCCTGCTGCGGCTGGCCACCCTGCTGGGCCTGACCGCCCTGCTGGCCGCCTTGGCCGCCCTCGCCCTTGCCGCGCTTCTTCAGCCGCACCCAGATCGTCTTGTTGTTGCCGCCGTTGCGGGCTTCCACTTCGAACAGGTTGGTGGCGGCAACCAGCTCCGACAGCTTGCCGTAGCCGTAGTTGCGTGAATCGAATTCGGGGGCCTGCTTGGCGATGTAGTTGCCGATGCCGCCGAGCGTGGACCAGCCGTCCTCGTCCGATACGGCCTGCGAGGCGCTCTGCAGCAGTCGCACCAGGCGCGAGTCCTGCCGCAACTCCTGCGAACTGCGGCGGCGCGTCGGTGCCGTGCCGGTGTCGGTGTCGGCATCGGCGTCCGTGTCGGCATCGCCGCGCAGCACATCCGCGTAGATGAACTTGTCGCAGGCGGTAACAAACGGCTTGGGCGTCTTGCGCTCGCCGAAGCCGTAGACGGTCAGGCCCTGCTCGCGGATGCGCGACGCCAGGCGGGTGAAGTCGCTGTCGCTCGACACGATGCAGAACCCATCGAAGCGGCCCGTGTAGAGCAGGTCCATGGCGTCGATGATCATGGCGCTGTCGGTGGCGTTCTTGCCCACCGTGTAGCGGAACTGCTGGATCGGCTGGATCGAATGGGCCAGCAGGCGGTCCTTCCAGCCCGACAGGTTCGGGCGCGTCCAGTCGCCATAGATGCGCTTGACGGCGGCCACGCCGTACTTGGCCACTTCGGCCAGCAGGCCTTCGACGATGGCGGGCGCCGCGTTGTCGGCGTCGATCAGCACGGCCAGGGTAGCGCCCTGGCGGGGAGAATTGGTCATGTTCGGTTCTTCTGGATGGGGCCGGGTTGCACCATGGCGGCGCCCCCCGCGTGTGGCGCGCGGACATCATCGATCTCACGCGCGCGCCATTTGGATGCACCGCAGTGTACACGTGCAGCATAGGCGTATACGGGAAAGCACGGGGGTGTCTGGCGCGTTTTATGCTGCATCGCACGGTACCGCGGCCTGCACGCCGGTGCTACCATGCCGCGCAGAGACACGGCCGCCCGACGCCTCCACAAGAGACCACGGACGGCTGCCCATCAATGATGTGTCGGTGATCCCGACAGCATGCCCCACGCAGGGCCGAAAGAGGAGCACATATGAATGCCCCCCTGACCCCACCGGTCAGCGACGCCATCCGCCGCGCGCTCGAAAACGTTTCCCTCGAAGACAAGTACACGCTGGAGCGAGGCCGCATCTACATCAGCGGCACCCAGGCACTGGTACGTCTGCCGATGCTGCAGCAGGAACGCGACCGCGCCGCCGGCCTGAATACCGCCGGCTTCATTTCCGGCTATCGCGGTTCCCCGCTCGGCGCACTCGACCAGTCGCTCTGGAAGGCCAAGAAGCACCTGGCGGCGCACAACGTCGTGTTCCAGGCCGGGCTGAACGAAGACCTGGCCGCCACGGCCGTCTGGGGCTCGCAGCAGGTCAACATGTATCCGGACGCCAGGTTCGATGGCGTGTTCGGCATGTGGTACGGCAAGGGTCCCGGCGTCGATCGCACCGGCGACGTCTTCAAGCATGCCAACTCGGCCGGTTCCAGCAAGCACGGTGGCGTACTGGTGCTGGCGGGCGACGATCACTCGGCCAAGTCGTCCACGCTGGCGCACCAGTCCGAGCACATCTTCAAGGCCTGCGGCCTGCCCGTGCTGTACCCGTCCAACGTGCAGGAATACCTGGACTACGGCCTGCACGCCTGGGCCATGAGCCGCTACTCGGGGCTGTGGGTGGCCATGAAGTGCGTGACCGACGTGGTGGAATCGTCCGCCTCGGTCGAGCTCGATCCGCACCGCGTGCAGATCGTGCTGCCCGACGATTTCATCCTGCCGCAGGGCGGGCTCAATATCCGCTGGCCCGATCCGCCGCTGGAGCAGGAAGCCCGGCTGCTGGACTTCAAGTGGTACGCCAGCCTGGCCTACGTGCGCGCCAACAAGATCGACCGTATCGAGATCGATTCGCCGCACGCGCGCTTCGGCATCATGACCGCGGGCAAGGCCTACCTCGACACGCGCCAGGCGCTGTCCGACCTGGGCCTTGACGACGTCACCTGCGCCCAGCTGGGCATCCGGCTGTACAAGGTGGGCTGCGTCTGGCCGCTGGAAGCCCACGGCGCGCGCGCGTTTGCCGAAGGCCTGCAGGAAATCCTGGTGGTCGAAGAAAAGCGCCAGATCATGGAGTACGCGCTCAAGGAAGAGCTGTACAACTGGCGCGACGACGTGCGCCCCAAGGTCTACGGCAAGTTCGACGAAAAGGACAACGCGGGCGGCGAATGGTCGATCCCGCAGAACAACTGGCTGCTGCCGGCGCACTATGAACTGTCGCCGGCGATCATCGCCAAGGCCATCGCCACGCGCCTGGAAAAGTTCGACCTGCCCGCCGATATCCGCGCGCGGATCGAATCGCGGCTGGCCATCATCCACGCCAAGGAGCGTGCACTGGCCACGCCGCGCGTGACCGCCGAGCGCAAGCCGTGGTTCTGCTCTGGCTGCCCGCACAACACGTCCACCAACGTGCCCGAGGGCTCCCGCGCGCTGGCCGGCATCGGTTGCCACTACATGACGGTCTGGATGGACCGCAACACCAGCACCTTCAGCCAGATGGGCGGCGAGGGCGTGGCCTGGATCGGCCAGGCGCCGTTTGCCGGCGACCAGCACGTGTTTGCGAACCTGGGCGACGGCACCTACTTCCATTCGGGCCTGCTGGCGATCCGTGCATCGATCGCGGCCGGCGTGAACATCACCTACAAGATCCTCTACAACGACGCCGTGGCCATGACGGGCGGCCAGCCGGTGGACGGCCAGCTGTCGGTGCAGGACATCGCGTTCCAGGTGGCCGCCGAAGGCGCGAAGAAAATCGTCATCGTCACGGACCAGCCCGAGAAGTACAACAGTGCGATCAAGCTGCCCGAAGGGCTGACCGTGCATCCGCGCGAACAGCTCGACACGATCCAGCGCGAACTGCGCGAGGTGCCGGGCTGCACCATCCTGATCTACGACCAGACCTGCGCCACCGAGAAGCGCCGCCGCCGCAAGCGCGGCACGTTCCCCGACCCGGCACGCCGTGCGTTCATCAACGACGCCGTCTGCGAAGGCTGCGGCGACTGCTCGGTCAAGTCGAACTGCCTGTCCGTGGAGCCGCTGGAAACCGAACTGGGCACCAAGCGCCAGATCAACCAGTCGTCGTGCAACAAGGACTTCTCGTGCGTGAACGGCTTCTGCCCGAGCTTTGTCACCGCCGAAGGCGCGCAGGTGCGCAAGCCCAAGGCCAGTGGCGTGTCGATGAGCGGCCTGCCCGACCTGCCGCTGCCGGCGCTGCCGCAGATCCGACGCGCATACGGCATCCTGGTGACGGGCGTGGGCGGCACGGGCGTGGTGACGATCGGCGGTCTGCTGGGCATGGCGGCGCACCTGGAAAGCAAGGGCGTGACCGTGCTGGACATGGCGGGCCTGGCGCAAAAGGGTGGCGCGGTGCTGTCGCACGTGCAGATCGCTGCCAGGCCGGACGACCTGCACGCCACGCGCATCGCCATGGGCGAGGCCGACCTGGTGATCGGCTGCGACGCCATCGTGTCGGCCACCGACGAGGTCATCTCGAAAACGCAGTCGGGCCGCACGCGCGCCGTGGTGAATACCGCGCAAACCCCGACCGCCGCCTTCATCAAGGACCCGAAGTGGCAGTTCCCGGGCCTGTCGGCGGAGCAGGATATCCGCAACGCCGTGGGCGAGCAGTGCGACTTCCTCAACGCCAGCGCGCTGGCCGTGGCCTTGCTGGGCGACACGATCTACACCAACCCGCTGGTGCTGGGCTACGCGTGGCAGAAGGGCTGGATTCCGCTGACGCTCGAGGCCCTGGAGCGCGCCATCGAACTGAACGGCGTGTCGGTCGACAAGAACAAGGCTGCCTTTGACTGGGGTCGCCATATGGCCCATGACCCGGACCACGTGCTGTCGCTGGCCGGCAAGCTCAAGACGCAGACCGAGGGCGCCGACGTGGTGAAGCTGCCGACGTCGAGCGGCGCGCTGCTCGAAAAGCTGATCGCCAACCGCGTGGACCTGCTGACCAAGTACCAGAACGCCGCCTACGCCGAGCAGTATCGGGATGCCGTGAACCGCGTGCGCGCAGCCGAAAGCGCGCTGGTGGGCGCCGGCAAGCCCCTGCCGCTGACCGAGGCGGCGGCGCGCAACCTGGCCAGGCTGATGGCCTACAAGGACGAGTACGAGGTGGCGCGGCTGTACACCGACCCGATCTTCCTCGACAAGCTGCGCGCGCAGTTCGAGGGCGAACCGGGCCGCGACTACCAGCTGAATTTCTGGCTGGCGCCGCCGACCACGGCCAAGCGCGACGACAAGGGCAACCTGGTCAAGCGCCGCTTCGGCCCGTCGACCATGACGCTGTTCCGCATCCTGGCCAGACTCAAGGGCCTGCGCGGGGGTCCGCTCGACATCTTCGGCAAGACCGAGGAACGCCGCACCGAACGCGCGCTGATCGGCGAATACCGCGCGCTGCTGGACGAGCTGTCGAAGGGCCTGACGGCCGCCAACCACGGCACCGCCGTGGAGCTGGCCAACGTGCCCGACGACATCCGCGGCTTCGGCCACGTCAAGGACAACAACCTCAAGGCCGCACGCGGCAAGTGGGACCGCCTGCTGAAGCTGTTCCGCGATCCGCAGGCAGGGCAGCGGGCGGCGTAACCGATCGTCGGGGGGGCTGCGAGCAGTCCTTGAAATGCCAACGGTTTTCTCCCGTCTCCCGCCGAGGCGGGAGAGGGGCCGGGGGAGAGGGTGGGCCTTTCAACATCCGATCGGTCATGGCTACACTGGGAACCCGTATGACTCCCAGCCGACCCATGCAGCTCCGACCCTACCGCCCCGCCGATGAAACCGCCGTTGTCGGCCTGTGGAAAGCCTGCGGCCTGACCCGGCCGTGGAACGATCCGCACAAGGACATCGCGCGCAAGCTGACCACCCAGCCCGAGCTGTTCCGCGTGGGCGAAGTGGACGGCCAACTGGTGGCCACGGCGATGATCGGCTACGACGGCCACCGCGGCTGGGTCTACTACCTGGCCGTGCATCCCGAGTTCCAGGGCCGCGGCTACGGGCGTATGCTGATGGCGCACGCCGAGGCCCTGCTGATCGAGCGCGGCTGCCCGAAGATCAACCTGCTGGTACGCGAGACCAACGAGGCCGTGCTGGCGTTCTACGACCGGCTCGGCTATGGCCGCGATGCGGCGGTCAGTCTGGGCAAGCGGCTGATCCCGGACCAGTGACCGCCAATAACCAGACACGGCAAACCGGAGACACCATGACCACCTATCAGGGAAGCTGCCACTGCGGCCGCGTCGCCTTCGAGGCGGACGGCGAGCTCACGCAGGTACTGCAATGCAACTGCACGATATGCCGCCGGCGCGGCCACCTGCTCTGGTTCGTGCCCAAGGCGAACTTCCGGCTGAAGACGCCCGACGCGAACGCGTCGACCTACCGCTTCAACACGATGAAGATCGCCCACCGCTTCTGCCCCACCTGCGGCGTCGGGCCATACTCCGAGGCCACCGACCCGCAGGGCAATCCCACAGCCGCCGTGAACGCGCGCTGCCTGGACGCCGTGGACCTGGCCAGCCTCAAGGTGATCGAGTACGACGGGCTGCACAAGTAGCCACGCACGGGACTCACGCGCCATGTTCGCGATCCGGGGTATCGACCACCTGGTGCTGCGCACCGCCGACGTCGCGCGGATGGTGCGTTTCTATGTCGATGTGCTGGGCTGCACGGTGGAAAAGGAACAGCCCGCCTTTGGCCTCACCCAGTTGCGGGCCGGCGGCAGCCTGATCGACCTGGTGTCGCTGGACGGGCCCATCGGCCGGGCCGGCGGCGCAGGGCCGGGTACGGAAGGCCGCAATCTCGACCATTTCTGCCTGCGTATCGATCCGTTCGATGCTGATTCCGTCTTTCATCACCTGAGTATTCATCATGTCGATGCCAGCCCGGTACAACGCCGTTATGGCGCCGAAGGCGAGGGTCCGTCGATCTACGTAAAGGACGCCGACGGCAACACGGTCGAACTGAAGGGCCCGCCTGAGGTTGCCGGTCCCGGCGGCTGACCGCTCGATACCCCCCGGCGTGCGCCTTCCCTCACCCGTGGCTGCGCCGATACAATTTCCGCTCCACTGACCGCACCGCCACCGGCGCCCCCCAATCGCGCCGGGCGCGCCATGACCGCTTCCGCCGCCCCCGATTCCGCCGCAGCCCCGGCCCAGCTATCGCCTCGCCAGATCGTCTGGACCCTCGGCATCACCGAAATCATCAGCTGGGGCACGCTGTACTTCACGTTCACCGTCTTCATCGGCCCGATGAACGACTCGCTGGGCTACGGCAAGCCGTTCCTGGCCGGCGGTTTCTCGCTGGGACTGCTGGTATGGGCGATGTGCTCGTTCGCGGTGGGCCGCCTGCTGGACCGCGTGCCGGCGCGCAAGGTGATGGGCATCGGGTCCGTGCTGGCCGCCATCGGGCTGCTGCTGTGGGCCTGGTGCCCATCCCCGGCGTTGTTCCTGCTGATGTGGATGCCGCTGGGGCTGGCCATGGCGTCCACACTCTACGAACCAGCCTTCGTGGTACTGCGGCAGGCGTTCGGCGATGGCTACCAGAAGCCGATCGTCCAGGTGACGCTGTTCGCCGGCTTTGCCAGCACCATCTTCATTCCGATCGGGCAGTGGCTGGTGCTGCATCTGGGCTGGCGCGAGACGCTGGTCATCTTCGCGGCGCTGAACCTGTTTGTCTGCGCGCCGCTGCACGCCCGGCTGCGCTACGCGGTGCATCCCAGCTATTCACATACCGGCCCACACACCCCGCTGGCCGCCGCCGCGTCGCCCAGCATCGCGCGCACCACGCTGCGCCAGCCCGTGTTCTGGGCCGTGGTACTGGCCTTCACGGCCACCGCCGTGATCGCGTCGCTGCTGGGCGCCCACCTGATTCCGATGCTGACCGAAAAGGGCCTGCCGGTGGGCCAGCAACTGGTCGTGGCGGCGCTGATCGGGCCGGCCCAGGTGGCGGGCCGTCTGGCCATGGCGCGGTTGCCCATCGATCACCCGGTGCGGCTGTCGATGCCGGTGTATATCGTCATGAGCCTGGGCCTGCTGTGCCTGACGCTCGGCGACGGCTACTGGCTGATGGTGGCGGCGGTGTGCTATGGCTGCGCCAACGGCGTCAATACCATGCTGCGCGCGATGGCCATGCCCGAGTTGATCTCGCGTCATCACTATGCAACGCTGAACGGGCTGATGATGACCCCGGTGTTGCTGATGCAAGCCGCCGCGCCGTGGATTGGCGCCCTGCTCTGGCGGGTGGCCGGCGGCTACTGGCTGATGCTGTGGGTCATGGTGGCGCTGGCCATCGGTGCCCTGGCAGCGTTTGCCTTCGCCCTGCACCAGCGCGGCCTGCTGCGGCCTGGCGGCGCGCCGGCCTGAGTGTTTCCGATCCGTGCCTCGTTGTCCCGGCCGTACCCGGCCGTACCCGGTTGTCCCGATTCCCGATGTCTGATTATTCGATCGAAACGTCTTCGCCCTCCGTCTCCGTTCCCGCCCCGTCCCCGTCGGCCGTCTCGCGCGCCACGCGCGGCACCATGGCGCTGTTCTTTGCCAATGGCGCCACGTTTGCCACGTGGGGGGTCCACATTCCCACCATCAAGGCCCGCTTCGGGCTATCCGACGCCATGCTGTCGCTGGCCATGCTGGCCGTGGCCGGCGGGGCGATCCTGGTCATGGGGCCGGTAGGCCGCTGGGTGGGCAAGATGGGCAGCGCGCGGGCGTCGATGCTGGGCGGTGTCGCGTTTGCCTGCATGACGCTGATGATCCTGGCCATGCCCAGCTTCGCGCTGCTGCTGCCCGCGCTGCTGGTATTCGGCATGGCCAACGCGATGTTCGATGTCGGGATGAACGCGCAGGCCGCCACCGTGGAGGCCAGCCGCAGCGCGCGGCCCGTGATGTCGGCGCTGCACGGCATGTTCAGCCTGGGCGGCATGATCGGCGCGGCATTTGGCGGGCTGATGCTGAGCCTGCAGGTGCCGCCGTTGCTGCACACGGCGCTGATCGCGGCCATGACGGCCGCCGTGGCGCTGGGCACGCATCGCGGTCTGCTGGCAGACCATCCGGTGCTGCCCACGGCCGATCATCACAAGGACCACGCCACGCGCGGCCTGTGGCTGCTGGGCCTGATGGCGTTTCTGGGGCTGGTGGGCGAAGGGGCGATGTACGACTGGACCACGGTCTACATGCGCGAGGTCACCGAGGCGCCGCTGGCATGGATCAGCTTCGGCTACGCGGCCTTTTCGGGCGGCATGGCCTGCGGCCGCTTCGGCGGCGACCGCCTGCGGGCCCGTTTCGGCGATGCCCGCACGCTGACCGGCAGCGCCTGGCTGGGCTTTGCCGGTATCGCACTGGCCATTGCCGTGCCCTGGCCGCTGGCCGCGCTGATCGGCTTCAGCCTGATGGGCCTGGGGGCCGCCAACATGGTGCCGATCTTCTTCGTGGCGGCGTCGCGCCTGCCCGGCGTGACCGCTGCCGAAGCCATCGCGCGCGTGGCGCGCTTTGCCTACGTGGGCCTGCTGCTGGGCCCCGTGATGATCGGCGGCGTGGCGCACCTGGCCAGCCTGCGCATCGGCATCGCCGTGGTGGCGCTGACGATGGGCTATATCGCGCTGTTCGGCGCGCGGTCGGTGCGGCGCTATCTGACGACCTGACCGGCGCCTGCGCGGGTCCGGCCGGGATCAGGCAGCGGTCAGGCCGCCTTGGGCAGCGGTGCGTGGCCGGTGCCGATGCCGTCGAACACGAAGGTGTCCATGGCCAGCACGCCGTACGTGACTTCGTCGGCCACGCGCGCCACGCTGGCGTCCTTGCCTGCCGTCGCGTCCGGGCCGATGGCCGCACCCAGCGTCACGTAGAACGGCAGCAGGTGCTCGTCGGTCGGATGGGCCCGGCGCGCAAATGGCGCCTGCGTGCGGTAGTCGGCAATCCGGCTCACGTCGCCGGTGGCCAGCGCATCGTTCAGCGCATCGGCCATCCAGTCACGGAAGGCATCCACATAAGGCTCGGTCTCCGGGCCATGCTGCGCCTTGCGGGCGCCGCCGCCAAACACTTCCTGCAGGTTATGGGTAAAGCTGCCCGATCCGATCACCAGCACGCCTTCGGCGCGCAGCGGCGCCAGCGCGCGGCCGATCTGGATCTGGGTAGCCGGGCTCAGGTATGGGTTGAAGGCCAGCTGCACCACCGGCACATCGGCATCGGGGAAAAAATGGCGCAGCGGCATCCAGGCGCCGTGGTCGAGCGGACGTTCCTCGTCTTCCGCCACGAATCCGGCGCCCGGAATGGCGGCGGCCTCGATCAGCGATTTCACGCGTGCCGCCAGGTCGGGCGATCCCGGGGCGTCGTAGCGCAGCGCGTACAGCTCGCGCGGAAAACCGCCGAAGTCGTGCCAGGCTTCCTGGCGCGCGCGCGTGCTGACGGCCAGCGTGCTGTAGATCCAGTGGGCGGAAATCACCAGCACGGCCTTCGGTTTCAGCGCGCGCAGGCGCAAGCCCAGCGCGTCGAACGCGGCGCCGGTGGGGCCGGGATCGATCGCCAGCATCGGCGATCCGTGTGACACATAGATGGCGGGCAAGAGGGTAGTCATGGCGTCGGGCCGGTAAGCGGAGGTATCCAATGCATGCAGTCTGGCAAAGATGTCACGCCGTGACGCATGGCTTTTGCGGACAAGTCCTGCAAAAAACTTGAAGGTCCGCCGCCCCCTGCATGCTGGGCGTTGGATACCGCACACACCCCGCGCGGTTTCCCCAAACACCGACAGCGGCCGTAACGCGAATCGGCCTATGATGTGCTCCAGAGATGCGGCTCACGCATCCGCCGGAGAAAGCCCGTGTCAAAGCGTTTCGATCCCCTGCACGCCCTGCCCCACGCGCTGTGGTGGCAGCCCGGCGTTTACGGCAGCGGCCCGGCCGTGCTGCTCTGGATCGTCGCGCGCCTGCCGGCCGAGATGCTGGCCGATGCGTTCGGCACGCCGCTGGCGTCGGCCCTGCTCAACCATGCTGGCGACACCGTCTTCGTCATCGGCTGGCTCTCGAGCGCCGCCTGGCTGTGGTTCACGCGCAAGCGGCCGGAGCCGGCCCACGACATGACCCCGCTCGACCTCACCGCGCCCACCCAGACGCCACACACGCCCAACCATCATGGGCACGGCGCCGGATAGGGCCGTCGCGGTTCGGGAGCATGGGTAACAGGTGATGCATCGACAACCTTTGTCGGAACATCCGTATGACAAATCGATGTAAGGAATCGCTTAAGATGCTGGCTTGCGTCACCGCCGGGGCACACTGGCGGGGGCATCCACCGGTTCCTTCATCGTTGTAGCCAGCCTTATGTCCGTTACTGCAGCATCCGCCAACGACCTGTCCAAAGCCACCCGACGACGCGCGATCATCGCCGCCACCATCGGCAATGGCCTGGAATGGTTCGATTTCACCGTCTACAGCTTCTTCGCGGTCATCATCGCCAAGCTGTTCTTCCCCACCGGCAACGACCTGACGTCGTTCCTGCTGACCGTGGCCACGTTCGGCGTGGGCTTCTTCATGCGCCCGGTGGGCGCCATCGTGCTGGGCGTCTACGCCGACCGCGTCGGCCGCAAGGCCGCCCTGACGCTGACCATCCTGCTGATGGCGCTGGGTACGGCCATCATCGGCCTGGCCCCCACCTATGCATCGATCGGCCTCTGGGCACCGGCGCTGATCGTGCTGGCCCGCCTGATCCAGGGTTTTTCGGCCGGCGGCGAAGTGGGCGGCGCCACGGCGTTCCTGATCGAGCATGCGCCCGACGAGGAGCGCGGCGCCTACGCCAGCTGGCAGCAGGCCAGCCAGGGCATTTCGTTCATGCTGGGCGCCGCCATGGGCGCGCTGGTCACGAACGGCCTGGACCAGGCCCAGATCGACGCGTGGGGCTGGCGCATCCCGTTCCTGTTTGGCCTGCTGATCGGCCCGGTGGGCATGTACATCCGCTCGCACCTGGAAGAGCCGCCCGAGTTCGAGCAGCGCCAGGCCGAGCGTCGCGCCAACAATGTGAAGTTCTCGCCGCTGTCGCAGGTGCTGCGCGACCATCCGCGCGAAGTGCTGGCCGGCCTGGGCGTGACCATCCTGTGGACGGTCTGCACCTATGTGCTGGTGTTCTACATGCCGTCCTACGCCAAGCAGCAGCTGGGCCTGCCGCTGGGCGCGACGTTCCAGTCCACGGCCATCTGCGGCGCCATCATCCTGGTGCTGTGCCCGCTGATGGGCATGCTGTCCGACCGCGTGGGCCGCAAGCGCATGCTGAGCGTGGTGGCGCTGGCCATCCTGGTGCTGGCCTACCCGCTGTTCCACTGGCTCAACGTGTCCCCGACCACCGCCACGCTGCTGCAGGTGCAGATCGTGCTGGGCATCCTGCTGGCCGCCTTCACGGGTCCGGCGCCAGCCGTGCTGGCCGAGCAGTTCCCGACCGAAGTGCGCTCCACCGGCCTTTCGCTCGCCTACAACTTCGCCGTGACGATCTTCGGCGGCTTCGCCCCGCTGATCGTGACGTGGCTGATCGAGTCCACTCACAACAAGCTGGCCCCGGCGTACTACGTGATTGCCGCCGCGGCCATCAGCCTGGTTGCGCTGGCCTTCATGCACGACCGTACGGGCAAGAAGCTGGCCTGACCCGGCAGTTTCCCCGCCGCAAGGAAGCCAACCTCCGGGTTGGCTTTTTTTTCGCCCGCGACGCGCCGCCGTTTGTCAGTTGGATGTCCGGATCCGGCTGGTTGCGGTCTTTACGGCGTGGCCTTCCGGGCGCATGATCGCTGCGGCGCCCGTGTGCGCCATGGACCCAAGGAGCGAAGGCGAATGACGACGACATCCGCGCCGCAGACCCCGGTACGCTGCGGCTGGTGCGGGGATCTGGAGGACTACTGCCACTATCACGACAACGAATGGGGCTTTCCGGTGGACGACGACCGGCGCCTGTTCGAAAAGCTGTGCCTGGAAGGTTTCCAGTCCGGCCTGAGCTGGCTGACCATCCTGCGCAAGCGCGAGGCCTTCCGCAAGGCCTTCGCCAATTTCGAGATCGACAAGGTGGCGCGATTTACCGAGCGCGACGTGGAGCGGCTGCTCGGCGATGCCGGCATCGTGCGCCATCGCGGCAAGATCGAGGCCGCCATCCACAACGCGAAGTGCGCGCAGGAACTGCTGAAGACCGAGCCGTCGCTGGCGGCCTACTTCTGGAAGTTCGAGCCCGACCCGAAGAGCCGGCCGAAGACGCTGACGCCCGACGTGCTGCGCACGATGGCCATCAGCCCCGAATCGACGGCCCTGTCGAAGGATCTCAAGAAACGCGGCTGGAAGTTTGTCGGGCCGACCACGATGTACGCGCTGATGCAGGCCATGGGGCTGGTCAACGATCACATGGACGGCTGCGCGACGCGTGCCGCGGTGCTCCGGGCGCGCAAGGCGTTCAAGGTGCCGCGCTAGGGGTCCATGGGGTGAGCGACGGGCTGCCCAGGCGCGTTCCGCGCAACGGTCCGTATACGTATACCGACATTGTTTACGTATACATAAATAGTAGTAGTAATGGTTAACACCAGTCCGCGGCCGTGGATAACCCCGCTTCTTCCTTTTCGATCAATGGGTTACACAACAGATAACCCTATGGGAAACCGTGCGGCGCATACGTGGACGCGGGTGGGTAACTACAGGATGACACCGGGGCGCTGACGTATACGTGCCGGGTTGTGCGTATACGCCCCACAGCCGTCCCACAGCCGCCCCACAGGCGGGCCCCAGGCCCGCCCACAGGCTTGTTCACGCGGTTATCCACAGGAAAGCACGTGCATATCGGCGCGAATCGGCTCACACTGGCGCCTCGCCAATGCGGCGCCTTTCCGGAGCGCGTTCGATGGATAGCACAACTCTCTTTCTTTACCTGATTGCGGTAGCCGCCGTCATGGTCACACCGGGTCCGACGATGTTGCTGGCCCTGAGCAACGGCGCCACCCGCCCGATGCGCGTGGCTGCCTGCGGCATTGCCGGGGCCGCGCTGGCCGACCTGATCCTGATCGGCGCCGTGGGCTGCGGGCTTGGCGCGGTGCTGCAGGCATCCGAGCACCTGTTTACGGCGATCAAGTGGATCGGCGCGGCCTACCTGTTCTTCCTGGCGGTCTCGATGTGGCGGGCGCCCACGCGGGAACTGGTGGCGACGTCGGACGCCACGTCGGCCAGCGGCCGCGCGGCTTTCCTGCGCGCGCTGTTCGTGGCCCTGTCGAACCCCAAGACCATCCTGTTCACGTCGGCCTTCGTGCCGCAGTTCGTCCACGCGGACAAGCCCGTGGCCATTCAGTACGTGATCCTGGCGGTGATTGCCGCGCTGATGGATATCGTGATGATGGCGATCTACGCGTTCGGCGGCCGCCACGCGGTGCGCACGCTGTCGGCGCGGGCCGTGCAGTGGATCAACCGGGGCTGTGCCGGCATGCTGGCCTTCCTGGCCGTGGGCCTGAGCCTGTACCGCCGCAGCGACCTACGCTGACTCGGCCGGCGCCGGCTGCATGCGTGGCACCCTGACCGGGTCCACATGCGTCATGACGTTCAGGACGTCGTCGCGCTCCATCGCGCGACGGCGCGCCTCCGTGGCGATCGCGTGGCCCTGCTCGACGGTCAGGTCGGCCTGGATCTCCAGGTGCACGTCGACCAGGATCATGTCGCCCATCTTCCGGGTCTTCAGGTCATGCAGGCCCAGCACGCCGGGGGTATCCAGCATCGCGTCGCGCAGGCTGGCCACCACGTCCTCGTCGGCGGCGCGGTCCATCAGGTCGTTCATCGCATCCCAGCCAAATCGCAGGCCCATGCGCGACACCATCAAGCCCACCACGATGGCCGCAACGGGATCGAGCACGTGATACCCGAGCAGGTTGCCGCCAATACCCAGCGCCACCACCAGCGACGACGCCGCATCGGACCGCGCATGCCAGGCATTGGCCACCAGCATGCTCGACCTGACCCGCTCCGCCACGCGCAGCATGTAGCGGAACAGCCCCTCCTTGGCCGCCAACGCCGCCAGCGCCACCCACAACGCCACCGTCTGCACCGGCTGCGCCCCTTCCGGATGCTGGATCTTGCCAACCGCCGCCCACAGCATGCCCACGCCCACCGCCAGCAGCAGCGCGCCCAGCGCCAGCGAGGCCGCCGTCTCGAACCGCTGATGCCCGTACGGATGATCGGTATCGGCCCCCTTGCGACTGTGATGGCCGGCAAACAGCACGACGAAATCGGAAACGAGGTCGGACAGCGAATGAAGCGAATCGGCCACCAGCGCCTGTGAGCCGGCGACGACCCCGATCACGCCCTGGGCAATCGTCAGCCCAATATTGACGAAAACGCTGACGAGCGTGGACCGCCGCCCAGCCAGATGGCGGGCTTCGGCATCAAGATTGTCGGCGCCAAGGGCGGGAGCGACGTGCGGTTCACGCATGGGTGAAGACAGAGGGTGGGCGATAGGTGGAACGGTAGCATTTCTTGGGGTTCGGCTGCGCCGTCTCATTTACCGGCCGATTCCTGCGGGTCATGTACGCGCTATCAATGTGATCGCCCGTCGGACAGCTTTCTCCCTTTCGCAGCCAATAGTCCTTAAAGAAAATGAGGCCAGTTTTACCCTGCGCCTTCGAAGCCCAATCGATTCAAGCGAGCATTTGGACGCATTGCGCTCCAGCGAACACTCGGATCGATACGAAACGGCTCGAGGGGAGGAATATAGGCCCTCAGAATCTCCGGCCCCCAAAGCAAAACAACGCACCACATCTTTCGACGTAGTGCGTTGTTTTACAAGGAAAATCCTGGTGGACCGAAGGAGGATCGAACTCCCGACCTCTGCATTGCGAACGCAGCGCTCTCCCAGCTGAGCTATCGGCCCGTCGCGACTGATTGTAGCCGAATCGCGAGCGGCCTTTCAATCGCATCGAACCAACACTTTGGTGCGTTTCAGGTCGCCGCCATGCCGGGATTGCCGTCCATGCCGCGTACCGTGGGCAGGTTCAGTGGGCGGGCGCTAACTTCCTTGGTGGCGCGCAGCCACTGGGCCATCACGTCCCAGATCGGGGCGCCGCCGGTCTGGCGGGCTTCCTCGGACACCGGGGCCCAGCCGGCAACCTTGTACGTCTTGCTGGCGTCCAGCGGCTGGCCGGCCAGGCGCATGTCGGTGATGCGCTTGCCGATTGGCTGGTTGGGGTCGATCGTGTATTGCAGGCCGCCCACGCGCACCATGTCGCCGCCCTGCTGGTAGTACGGGTCGGGGTTGAACAGGTTGTCGGCCACGTCTTCGAGGATGGTCTTGATCGTCTCGCCGGTCATCGCCGTCACGGTGGTGTACGGGTACGTGATGGCGGTCTGGTCCATCAGGGCTTCCATCGTAATGTTCTGGCCGGGCAGCAGCGTGGTGCCCCAGCGGAAACCTGGCGAAAATGCGATCTGGGCGTCCTGCACGGCCATCAGGCCATCCAGGATCAGCTGGTCGAAGGTGCCATTGAAGTTGCCGCGCCGGTACAGCAGGCCGCGATTCACGGCCAGCACTTCGGCCAGCTTGCTCTCGTAGGGGGCGCGCACCTTCTGGATCAGCGCGTTCATCTTCGGATCGGCCGGCAGGTAATTGGCGAAGACCGGCAGCAGCTTGTAGCGGAAGTCGGCCACCTTGCCATTGCGGACGTCGAAGTCCAGCACGCCCAGGAACTTGCCGTTGGACCCGGCATTGGTCACCAGCGTGACACCGCCGGCGTTCTTCACCGGCACCGGGGCCGGCACGCCGTCGTGGGTGTGGCCGCCCAGGATGGCGTCGAGCCCGCGCACACGCGACGCCAGCTTCAGATCGACATCCATGCCGTTGTGCGACAGCAGCGCCACCACCTTGGCGCCCTTGCCGCGCACTTCGTCGATCACCTGCTGCAGGTTCTCTTCCTGGATGCCGAAGGTCCAGTCCGGCACCAGGTAGCGCGGGTTGGCGATGGGCGTGTACGGAAACGCCTGGCCGATGATGGCCACCGGCACACCATTCATCTCGCGAATCACGTAAGGATCGAAGACCGGATCGCCGAAGTCGTTGGTCTTCACGTTCTGGGCCAGGAACGCCACCTTGCCCTTGAAGTCGTTGTCGACGATCTGTTTCACGCGATCGGCGCCGAGCGTCATTTCCCAGTGCGGCGTCATCACGTCGACGCCAAGCTGCAGCGCGGCATCGACCATGTCCTGCCCCCTGGTCCACAGCGCCGTGGCCGATCCCTGCCAGGTATCGCCGCCGTCCAGCAGCAGCGCGCCGGGCCGGCTGGCCTTCATGCGCTGGATCAGCGTCGACAGATGGGCAAACCCACCGACCTTGCCGTAGCGGCGCGCCGCTTCGGTGAAATCCAGGGATGTGAACGCGTGCGCGGTGGCGCTGCCCCGGGCGATGCCGTACTGGCGCAGGAACGCGTCGCCCACCAGATGCGGCGGCTTGCCGGCCCACTCGGCCACGCCCAGGTTCACGTTCGGCTCGCGGAAATGCACGGGCCGCAACTGCGCGTGGCAATCGGTGAAGTGCAGCAGGTGGACGTTGCCGAAGCGCGGCACGTCGTAGAGCCGCGTGGCGGCCTGCGCCGCCTGGGCGTCGCCGCCAGGGAATGTCATGCCTCCGGCGCCGGCCACGGCCAGCACCTGCAGGAACTCGCGTCGGTTCATGCTGTTATCCGTTGATTCGCCGGCGCGCCGGCTCAGGGCTTGCCGTAGCGTGCCAGCGCGGCCACGTCGTCGTCGATCATCTCGCCGACTTCCTTCTGCACCACACGCCCTTGCCCATCCAGCACGTACAGCTCGGGCAGGCCCTTGCGGGCGCCAAAGGCGCGGCGCAGCGCATCGGAATCCATCGTGGCGGGGAAGGTATGGCCGCGCTGCTTCAGGTACGCCACGGCTTCCTGCGGCTGCCGGTCGATGCTGACGGTCAACACCTGCAGTGTCGTGCCGCGCGTCTTGTCGTAGAGCGCCTGCAGGCGCGGGTTCTGCAGCGCGCAGAACGGGCACCACGACGCCCAGAACTCGATCACCACCGGCTTGCCCGCCCACTGCGAGGCAGGCACCGTGCGGCCGTCCAGCAGCCTGACATCGGGCAGGTGGATGGTGTCGCCCACCTCGGCGGCATGGGCGAGCGCGCTGGCCATGCCCAGCACAGCCAGCAGCCATATCATCGCCACGCGCCACGCCCGCATCATGCCGCCCCTACTGGTTGACCGGCGAGGCCGGGTCCAGCAACAGCGCCATGACGTCGCGGATCTGCTGTTCGGTCAGGATGCCCTTGTGGCCAAACCGTGGCATGTTCGAGCACGCGCTGTACGCGTTCGAATCCCAGATCTTGCCCCACGTGTAGCGCACCACGTCCGGCGAATTGCCGCGCAGCTTGCCGTATTGGTAGAGCGACGGGCCGATATTGCCGAACGAGATCTCTGCCTTGGTCAGCTGGTGGCAGGCGTAGCAGTTGGCACCGTTGGGCGCGCCCGCCTGATCCGAGAACTGCATGCCGCGGCCGTTCTGGGCGATCTTCTCGCCTTCCTTCCAGTCGCCGATGAAGTGGTTGTCGGCCGGGTACTTCACCTGCTTCAGCTCGGCGGCCTCGACCTTTTTCGCCACGGCGGCGGGCACGTGCAGACGGTCCGGGTACTGGCTGCAAGCCTTCTGGGTGGCGTCCTGGTGGATCACCCCCTCGACCGTGGACGGGCCCTTCGACGTGAACGACGATTCGATCATCTGGCGCACGTCGGCGTCGGTGACCTTGACGGACTTGTCAGCCCTGGCGCCCTTGGCGGCGGTCTGCGCGTGCGCGCCCGAGGCGGCCAGCAGCACCAGCGCGGCGGCGGCCATCGTATGGAGTGTCTTCATGTTGTTCTGCTCCGTGCTCAGCGCTTCATGTTCGGGCCGTCGTACGTGCCGCCGTTGGCGTTCTTCGCCAGGAACATCGTCAGGGCGGTAATCACGTCGGAGCCGTAGGCCGGTTCGGGGAATCGCTGCTGGCGCAGGCAGTCGTACAGGCGGTGCTGCATGGTGCGGACCTCGCCCTGCGACACGCGGTACGCGGGCCAGGTGGTGTACGCAGCCTGGGCGCCCTTCTCGGTCATCAGGTTCGGCAGGTCCTGCAGGCGGATACGCTGGCCGTCCACGGCGTGGCAGGTGGCGCAGGCAAAGTCATAGGCGCCGGCACGGTAGAAGAACATCTTCTGGCCCAGCGCGTAGACGCGCTTTTCCTCGGGGTGCGTCAGCTGGACGTTCATCTTCACGCCGCGCGATTCGCCGGTCAGGAAGGCGGCCAGGCGCTCGATGTCGGACGGCTTGCCCTGCGACGCGAACGGGTTCCTGGTGGCCTCTTCCTGCGTCAGGCCCTGCAGCGTCACGCGGCAGTACGCCAGGCGCTGTTCCAGGTCCATCACCTTGTTGGCGTCCTTGAAGTAGCGTGGCAGTTCGGCGTAGGCCCCCTTGGTCACGCCCGGGCCCTTGCCCAGGTCGCATTGCTCCAGCGATGCGTTTTTCGGGCCGGCGGGCTTTTTCCACAGTTCCTCGCCAGCGGCTTCCCACAGTTCGGCGGGATTGCCTTCGGCCAGCATCTGGCGGTACTTGGCGATTTCCTCGGCGGTGTTGTCCTGCGCCAGCGCGGGGCCGGACAGCGTCGCGGTGACGGCGGCCGCCACGGCGCCCAGCGCCACCAGCGCGGGGGCCACGGTGCGGCGCAGACGGCGAATGTTGCGCACGGTAACCATTGGGGGATTCTCCTCGCCATCGCGCCGCATGGCTGGCGGACGGACGGCCTTCTTGTGCGGGTCCGGCGGCTCGTTGCCGGACGGCTTGTCAGTGAACCCGGGCAGGCCGCGACGATGCGCAGCGGCCGCCCCGGTCCGTCACGGCTTGATGTAGGCGTAGCCTTCGTCGAACTGCAGGCGCGCGATTTCCACCACGCCCGCGGGCACCACCTTGGCATCCATCAGCAGGCTCTGCTCGGAGATGCGCCGTGCGGTCAGCGTGTTGCGGCAGGCGCGGAATTCCACGCCCGACGACGTCAGCGACGCCACCGCGGCCTCGAACGTGTTGCCGCGCGCATCCTTGGCGCCTTCCACCAGGAAGTCCACCCCATAGCCGAATGCCACGACCACGATCTTCGTGTCGGGCGCCCCGTTCAGGTGGTTGCGCAGGTTCGACATGGCGCGCACGGCCTGGTCGATACCGTCCGACAGCTGGTACACCACCTTGACACGGCCCTTGCCCGACGCCGCGGACGTGGGGGCCGGGGCCTGCTGGGCCGCCGCCTTGGCGGACAGTCCGATGGCGGCCAGGGCCGCCGTGGCACGAATGAATGCTCGACGCATGCTGCTTCTCCTTCGCCCGTATCAGGCCGGTTTCAGGGCCATCAGGCAATGGTGGCTTCGTCGGTACGCTTGTCGCCGCGGTTGTCGACCCAGGTCACGGTGACCTTGTCGCCCTTGGCGCCGCCCTTGAACTTGAAGTTCAGGAACGGGTCCTTCGACACCGCCGCGCCGAACTGGGCGTGGAACACTTCCTTGCCCTTGCACGATGCCACCACGGTCTGGATATGCCAGGCCGGAATGGTCTTGCCGGCCGAATCCTTGCGCTGGCCGGTTTCCATGTCGTGCTTCATCAGAATCTTGACGTCTACGACGCCGCCGTTTTCAGTGGCGCGAACGCGCATCGGGTCTGCCATGTGTTTCTCCTGTCAGCAGTCATCTGGAAATCTGGTCTCGAACGGTGCAACGGTCCGGCGGCGCCTAGCCGCCGCAGCCGCCCAGCGTGACCTTGATTTCCTTCGATGCGACGTACCATTTGCCGCCGGCCTTGACCGCGGCATGCACCACCGACGTCTGGCCCATCTTCACGCGCGTGGACACGAACGGCTCGGTGCCGGCCGGGATCGTGAAATCGGCGGCCAGCGTGTTCGGGTTCTTTTCCACCAGGATGGCGATCTGTTCGGTATCCGGGATGTTGCTGGTCACCGCCACCGGCACCACGGCGCCGTTTTCGGCGATGTCCGGGGCGTTGAAGGTGATGGCGCTGCTCTTCTCGGTGCCGCTGCCGCCCAGTGCCTTGATCACGTCGGCCACGCTCTTGCCGTCAAAGGCAGTCTTGTTCCATTCCGCGGCCTGTGCCTCGCTGATCAGGCCAGTGGCGGCCATCAGTGACAGGACCGCGGTCATCCGCAGTACATCTCGTCGTTTTGCATTCATCTTGCTGTGTTCCCGTACTACCCGGTTTCCTGTCGACCCCTGCCGCGCCGGTGCGTCGCCGGCCCATGCATGCATCTTGCGAATACTTCAAACGTGGCGGGCGCCCGGCACTGCCAGCCGCCCGCCCAGGCCAGAGCCCCGATTACTTGGCCGGTGCGCCGGCCAGAACCCACTCCACCACGGTCTTGATATCGGCGTCGCTGACGGCGGCGTTGGCCGGCATCGGCACCGGGCCCCAGACGCCCGAACCGCCATTCTTCACCTTGGCCGACAACTTGGTCAGGGCGTCCTTGTCACCCTTGTACTTGGCGGCCACGTCCTTGAAGGCCGGGCCAACCAGCTTCTTGTCCACCTGGTGGCAGCCCATGCAGGCATTCTTGTTGGCGATGGCCTGGGCCTTGGCGGCGTCGACGGCGGCGTGCGCGGACGCGGCGGCGGCCAGCAGCGCGGCGGCGATGACAAACTGCTTCATGTGTTGTGCTCCAAACTGAATGAGAGCCGTGGGGACGGCAAATGCCCGCGCTCGGATTGCTCCACGGCGCGGCGCGTGCTGGCCGCCGTTGGGGCGGGCTTCTCAGGAGTGCCCTGCGGTGATCGTTGGGGGCTCCCGGGCATATGCGGCCAGTCCGCTATTTTGCCTGAAGTCAAAGCCCGTATACGGACGCGACAGTGATAACCATATGCACAAAACAGGTGGGAATTGTCGCCTTATTGCGGGTTAACCCTTGGGCTGGCTGGCGCCGGGTCCGCAGGTGCCGCTATCGGCGTGCCAGCGTCCTGCCCGCCCAGAGCCGGTTGCCGAACACGTTCAGCAGCAGGCCGGCCATGACCACCACGGCGCCGGCCCATTGCGCGGCCGCCAGGTCTTCGCCCAGCAGCAGGTGGGCCGACAGCAGTCCCACCACCGGCACCAGCAGCGTCAGCGGTGCCACCTTGCTGGCCGCGTAGCGGGTCAGCAGGCGGCCCCACATCGTGTAGCCGAAGAGCGTGGCGGCAAACGCCAGGTAGGCGACCGCGAACACGGCCTTGCCCGAGACATGGGTCAGCGCGTCGGCGATGCGTGCCGGCCCCTCGAACCAGAGCGACAGCAGCGCAAACGGCACGATGGGGATCAGCGCGCCCCACACCACCAGGCCCAGCAGATCCACGGGGCCGATCTTCTTGCTGACGATATTGCCGGTGGCCCAGCACAGCGCCGCGCACAGCGTCAGCAGGAAGCCCGCCGCCGTCATGCCGCCGGGGCCGTGCGCGGCGGCGCTGCCGATCAATGCCAGCCCGCCGGCAGCAATCGCCATGCCGGCCAGGTTGTGCCAGCGCAGCGGTTCGCCCAGCCACAGCGCCGCGATGGCCACCGTGAAGAACACCTGCGACTGCAGCACCAGCGACGCCAGCCCGGCCGGCATGCCCACGGCCATCGCATAGAACAGGAACGCGAACTGGCCCAGGCTGATCGACGCGCCATAGGCCACCAGCATGCGCAGCGGAATGCGCGGGCGCGGGATGAAGAAGATGGCCGGGAATACCACCAGGCTGAACCGCAGCGTACCCAGCAGCATCGGGGGCATGCCGGACAGGCCCACCTTGATGACGACGAAATTGACACCCCACACCACGATGATGGCGAGGGCGAGCAGACGGTCTTTGGCTTGCATGATCGTGGAGAGAAAGCCGCGTCCTGGTTGTGGCCAGACAGGGGGCATGGACGTTCGGCACGACTAGCGTAGCAGCCCGCGCCGGCCAGGCATTGCACGATCCTGCGGTTTGTTTGTGGCGCCCGCGTCCCTTCCGGTCTTCTGCGCTTCTGCTGTTCCGCGTTACGCCAGCATGTCGGCCCAGACGCTGCGGGCCCATGCGAATCCGTACTGGCCTTCCAGCGCGCTCGGGGCCGTGGACAGCCCGCCAGATCCCGGCACCGTCAGCATCGTTCGCTCGGCGGGGTCGTAGCGATGCACGCTGGCGATGTGGATCGCCTCGGTCGACGACGTGAAGCTGTAGCAGGTATTGGTATAGAGCGGCACCGGGTCTGGCGCCCGCCCGGCCAGCAACTGCAGGATGGCGGCGGCGGCCACCTTGCCGTGCTGGTTGGCCATGGTGCCCGATTTCGGCATCAGCGGCGCGATCTGGACCGCGTCGCCCAGCACATGTATGTCCGGCGCCACCCGCGACGCCATCGTCAGGAAATCGACCTCGCACCAGCGGCCGTTGGCGGTGGCCAGTCCGGCCACGACCGCGATGGCACCGGCCCGCTGCGGCGGCAGCAGGTTGAGCACGTCCACGCGCTCGTCGTCCTGCACGTCGAACCGGATGGTACGGGTGGCCGGGTCGACGCCCACCGTGTCGTGCTGGGGCCGGTACTCGATCATGCCCGCGTAGCGCGTCTGCCAGACCTGGCGGAACAGCGCGCCCTTCGACGTGATATCGGGATTGGCATCGAACACCAGCACCTTGCTGCGCGGCTTGTGCTGTTTCAGATAGTCCGCCACCAGGCAGGCGCGCTCGTAGGGGCCCGGCGGGCAGCGGTATGGCGCCAGCGGAATGGTGATGGCAAAGGTGCCGCCGTCCGGCATGGCCGCCAGTTGCCGGCGCAGGACATCGGTCTGCGGACCGGCCTTCCAGGCATGGACGATCTGCTCGCCGCCGGGCGCCGACAGGCCGTCGATCGCGCCGGACTGCATTTCCACGCCCGGCGACAGGACCAGCCGGTCATACGGCAGCGTCGCGCCACCGGCCAGCCGCACCGTGCGCTTGCCAGGGTCGATGGCGGTCGCCGTATCGCGCACGTGCTTCACACCGTGACGCCTGACCAACGCATCGTAAGGCACCGTGATATCGGCCATCTGGCGATAGCCGGCCACGACGAGGTTCGACAGCGGGCACGACACGAAGGCGGCATCGGGTTCCACCAGCGTCACGTCCACCGCGCCGCGGCTCCAGGTGCGCAGGTAGCGGGCAGCCGTGGCGCCGCCGTAGCCGCCGCCGATGACCACCACCCTGGCCCGTGCGGCGGCGCGCGCCTGGCGCACGGTCAGTCCGCCCAAGGCCGTGGCGGCCAGCGCCGCCTTCAGTACGGAGCGTCGGTGCATCGGTCTATTTCTGGTCCGCGAACCACGCCGAAATGGCGATGATCTCGGTGTCGCTATAGCCCTTGGCAATCTGCGGCATCACCGTGCCGGGACGCCTGCCGTTCTTGAAGTTGAGCATCAGTTCGACCAGTTCGGCCTGCGAGCGGCCAGCCAGGCCGGGAACGGGACTATCGGCGGGCGCGCGGCCGTCCGGGCCATGGCAGACGGCGCACGACGCCGCCTGGTTGCGCGCCTGCTCGGTACGCGCGCGCTGGACCTCGATCGACATCTTGCCGGCGTCGGCGGGGCCGGTGGTCATCGGTGCCGAAGGCGCTGGGGCAGGCGCGGATGCCGATGCTGGCCCCGCCGCCGGCGACTGGGCGAGCAGCGGCGCGGCACACAGCCCGGCCGCGACACCGGCCATCCAACGCAGGGAGATCGGGAATCGCGACAGTGTCATGGCACTTTCCTTAAAAGGATCAGGGGAGATTGCGTCCCGGCGGCAGCGCCACCGGCGACGATACCGGGGCGGCCACCGGGCTGGTGGTAGCGCCCGAGGTGCCCATCGACGCCGGCGCATCCGACGTGACCGGCGCGTTTGGCTGGCTGCCCGGCACGGTCTGCACCGGCGCAGGCGTCCCCACGGCATCGCTGCCGGCGTTGCCGTTCTGCGACGATGCGGCCTGATCCAGGCGCGCACGCTCGGCTTCGCTCACGTAGTCGAACACCTTGACCACCTTCTGCACGCCGCTGGCGTTACGGGCCACGTCGGTGGCCTTGTCGCCCTCGGCCGTGGTGACCACGCCCATCAGGTACACGACGCTCTTCTCGGTGGTGACCTTGATCGAATTGGCGGGCACGCCATCGGCCGTGACCAGGAACGTTTTCACCTTGCTGGTCAGGTAGGTGTCGTTGCTACGGGTCATGAAACCCGGCGACGCCGTGATTTCCAGTTCGTTGACCACCTCGCGCGTGTTCGGCAGCCCGCGCACGTACTGCTCGATCTGCTGCTTGATCTGGGCGTTCGCGGCCTCGCCGGTCAGCAGCACCTTGCGGTTGAACACCGTCGTGCTCACGCGCGCCTGGCTGTCGCTGTAACGCTGGCCCAGCGTGCTGTCGATCTCCACCTGCAGGCCGCGGTCGATGGCCTGCGTGCCGGTCGGGCGGCGATCGGTGGCCATTACCACGCCGGTGCCCACGGCGCCGGCCAGGACGGGGAAGCAGCCCGCCAGCTGCGTGGCGGACACCAGCAGTGCGGCCACGGTGACAGCGGTACGGGCCAGGCGGGCGGGAGAGGTCTTGTTTTGATGGGTCACGTTCGTCATGCGGTTCTTGGGTTCTGGGTGGATGCCGAAAGGATGCGTGAAACAGGTTGCAGTTTCAGGTTTTCGCCATGTCTGTGGATAAGGCTGTGGAAGACATGGCGATTCCTGTGCACAGGTTGTGGGCAGCCTTGTGGATATCCCGGGATAACACGTGCCGGTCCGGGCTGCCCGGGCGTCATGCTTCGCCCAGCAATGCTTCGTCGATGCCGTCGCACAGGCAATGCAGTGTCAACAGGTGCACTTCCTGGATACGGGCCGTGCGGTCGCTGGGCACGCACAGGTGGATATCGAATTCGTCAAGCAGGGTGGCAATCCGCCCGCCGCCCTTGCCGGTCAGCGCCACCACGCCCATGTCGCGCTGGTGGGCGGCCTGGATGGCGGCCACCACGTTGGCCGAATCGCCAGACGTGGACAGCGCCAGCAGGATGTCGCCGGGCTGGCCCAGCGCCTCCACCTGCTTGGAAAACACCACCGAGAAATCGTAGTCGTTGCCGATGGCGGTCAGGATCGAACTGTCGGTGGTCAGGGCGATGGCGGCCAGGCCCGGGCGCTCGCGCTCGAAGCGGCCGATCAGTTCGGCGGCAAAGTGCTGGGCGTCGGCAGCAGACCCGCCGTTGCCGCACACCACGATCTTGTTGCCGCTGGTCAGCGCCGTCACCATCCGCTCCACGGCGGCATCGATATGCGGCGCCATCAGCGTCGCGGCCAGCCGCTTGGTCTCGGCACTGTCCAGGAAATGCTGCTCGATACTTTCAATACTCATGGTCTGGTGACATCTGCACAATCCCGCGCATTATGACGCAGCGCCCGCGCCGCTGTTCCCATCGGCCGACGTGAGGTCGAACGCGCCGGGCAGCCAGTCGATCCGGCCAGCGTCCATGGCCACCACATCCATGCGGCAGGGCGGTACGCCGTCCAGCGTGGCCAGATAGTGCGCCGCCGCAAGCAGCACGCGCCGCTGCTTGGCCGGCGTCACGCTCTGCGCCGCCCCGCCAAACCCCCGGCTGCGGCGCTGCCTGACCTCGACGAACACCAGCGTACCGTCGGCGGCACGCATGATCAGGTCGATCTCCCCGCCTTTGCAGCGATAATTGCGGACGACTGGCGCGAGCCCCTGCCGCTGAAGATAGGCCAGCGCGCGGTCTTCGGCCAGCGCGCCGCGTTGCGTCGTGCTACGCACGTCGGCGTGCGTGGTGGATTTGAATGAGTGATTCAACGGAAGTTCTCAAGCATGAGTGACTGGACCCAGCTGGCCGCCGGCCAGACGTACCCCGCCGGCACGCTTTACGTGGTGGCCACGCCCATCGGCAACGTGGCCGACCTGTCGCTGCGCGCGCTGCACGTGCTCGGGCTGGCCGATGCCATTGCCTGCGAAGACACGCGCAACACCGGCCAGTTGCTGTCCCGGGTGGGGCTGCAGCGGCCGCTGGTGGCCGTCCATGAACACAACGAACGCGAGGCGGCCGTGCGCATCGTCGAACGGCTGTCGGCAGGCGAGCGCATTGCGTACGTATCCGATGCCGGCACGCCTGGCATTTCCGATCCCGGCGCCCGGCTCGTCGAAGCCGTGCGCGCGGCCGGCCTGAACGTGGTGCCGCTGCCGGGCCCCAGCGCGGCCGTGACGGCGCTGTCGGTGGCCGGCGCCATGCTGGAGGCCGGCGAAGGCCGCTTCACGTTTGTGGGCTTCCTGCCCGGCAAGCCCAAGGCCCGCCAGGACGCCATCGCGGGGCTGGCTGCGCTCGATCACGCGTGGGTGTGTTACGAAGCCCCGCACCGCATCGCCGAAACCCTGGCGGCGCTGGCGGCCGGCCTGCCCGGCACGCGTCGGCTGCTGATCGGACGCGAACTGACCAAGCTGTTCGAAGAAACGCCGGTGCTGACGGTGGCCGAAGCGCCCGCCTGGCTGGCCGCCGAAGCCACGCGCGGCAAGGGGGAGTTCGTGCTGGTGGTGGAAGGCGCGGGCCGCGCCGTCGGCGGCGACACCGATACCCCTGACGCGGAGGCCCAGCGGGTGCTGAAGCTCCTGCTGGCGGAGCTGCCGGCCAAGCGCGCCGCCAAGCTGGCGGCAGCCGTGACGGGCGCCAGGACCGACGCGCTGTACAAGCTGGCGCTGGCGCAGCGCGCGGATGGGGCGGACGGAGTGGACGACGGCGACAACGACGCCTGAAAGCACAAAAGGCACGATCGGGGAGATCGTGCCTTTTGAGAAATTTCTTAATTGCGAGGGAAGCAGCGGGCGGAGGGTCGGGAGCGCGAGAATCGGGTTCCGGCCGGTGCGCATCGCCTTACTTGTGCTTGTGCTTGACCACGGCCTTGCCGGACCTGGCCCTGGCCTTCGATTTCGCCGGCACCAGCGTATTGGCGGTGTCGGGCACCTCGTCGGCGCCGCTGCCGTCACCGGCTTCCATGCCGCCCGCTTCCAGGTTCGGACCCAGCGCCGCCACCTCGGTGCGCGACAGCCGGCGGATTTCCACCTGCGTGGCGCCGTGGTCGACAAAGCTCAGGCGCTTGGCCGCGGCGTAGGACAGGTCGAGAATCCGGTTGCCGTGGTACGGGCCACGGTCGTTGATACGGACCACGGCCACCTTGTTGTTGCGCAGGTTGCGCACCAGCACCCAGCTATCGAGCGGCAGCGACGGGTGCGCCGCCGTCATGGCGCGCATGTCGAAGCGTTCGCCGTTGGCCGTCTTGCGGCCATGAAAGCCCTTGCCGTACCACGATGCCGTGCCACGCTGCTCGAACGTCCCCATGTCAGCGCGCAGGCCGTCGATCGACGACTGCGATGGGGCATTCTCGTCCTGCCAGCCGAACAGGTTCCAGTTGCCGCGATCGTCGCTCTTGGCGCTATTGCCACTGGCGCTGGGCTTCGCCGGCTTGGCCGCCTTCGTGGACAGCGCGCCGGTGGTGCTCGATGCGTTGTCGGTGTCGCCGCCCGGCGGCGTCGCGCACGCAGCCAGCACCAGCGCCGATACGAGGATCGCGCACTGACGCAGGAAGCGGTTGGAGCCGGGCGCTGTCTCGCGCACGGACCCCGGACGGGAAAGGGGCAGGCTGAACATAGGCGCGCAGTCTAACATTGGTCGTTTGAAGCTAGTGCCTTGATTTTGTTACGAAATCTGTTACAACGCCGCGCAATTGCCCGCAATCCACCGCCTGGCAAGGGATTGCGCCGTTCCCGCGGCGCAAAATCCGGGTGCTGACAACGCAACTTTCAGACGGCTCTCATCGCCGATTCAAACGTTTCACCATCTGTCGGGCGCGTGTTCGGCGGCTACAATGGACCACCCCTCCGGGCCCCCTTCCCCCCTCGAAGGTACCCGCCCGAACAGGCTTACCGATCACAAAAATGAAAGTCCTTCTGATCCCCGTGACGCCTTTCCAGCAGAACTGTTCGCTGCTGATCGATGAAGCCACGCAGCGCGCCGCCGTCTGCGATCCCGGTGGCGATCTGAATCGCATCACCGAGGCCATCAACGAACAGGGTGTGACGCTGGACAAGATTTTCCTGACCCATGGGCACGTGGACCACTGCGCAGGCGCCGCCGCGCTGGCGCGTCAGTACGGCGTGCCGATCGAAGGCCCGCAGGAAGACGAGCGATTCTGGATCGAGCAACTGCCCGAGCAGACGCGCCGCTTCGGCTTTGGCCACGCGGAAGTCTTCGAACCCGACCGCTGGCTGGAGAACGGCGACACGGTGGCCTTCGGCAACGAAACGCTGGAGGTCTACCATTGCCCCGGCCATACGCCGGGCCACGTGGTGTTCTTTTCGCGGGCGAACCGGCTGGCCATCGTGGGCGACGTGCTGTTCGCCGGATCGATCGGCCGTACCGACTTTCCGCGTGGCAATCACGCCGATCTGGTCCGGTCGATCCGCACGCGGCTCTGGCCGCTGGGCGATGACGTGACCTTCGTGCCCGGCCACGGCCCGGCATCGACGTTCGGCCAGGAACGCCGCAACAACCCGTTTGTGGCCGATCACCTGATCGACGTGGCCTGACGCATGGCAAAGAAGCAGCCGCCCGACACGCGACCGGAGATTTACGTCAGCACCGACGTCGAGGCCGATGGCCCGATTCCGGGCCCGCATTCGATGCTGTCGTTCGCGTCGGCCGCGATGCTGGCGGACAAGACCGTGATCGGCACGTTCTCCGCCAACCTGGAAACCCTGCCGGGCGCGGCGGGCCATCCGGTGCAGATGCAGTGGTGGAAAACCCAGCCCGACGCCTGGGCGGCTTGCCGGCGCGACCTGGAGCGCCCCGAGGACGTGCTGCCCCGCTACGTCGAATGGGTAGAAAAGCTGCCGGGCAAGCCGGTGTTCATCGCCTTTCCGGCCGGATTCGATTTCACCTGGATGTTCTGGTACATGATGCGCTTTGCCGGCCGCTCGCCTTTCGGCTGGGCCGCGCTGGACATCAAGACCCTGGGCTTCGCGCTGACCGGCCGGCCGTACCGGAAGTCGGTCAAGGCAGCCTTCCCGGCGCACTGGCACGACCCGTTGCCGCACACCCACGTGGCGCTGGACGATGCCCTGGAACAAGGTGCCCTGTTCTGCAACATGCTCGCAGAACTGCGCACGCGCGAAGCGCGTCTGGCGGCGCTTGCATCATCGCCTGATGCATTGCCTGATGCACTGCCTGGCGCATTGTCTGACGCGGACGGCAGCGAAAGCGAAGCCTCACATCCATCCTCAGACCCGGGCAAATCGGTGCGCTAGCCCACAAGCGCCGGCGGGCATCGGCGGCCGCCAGTGGCGGCAAGGGCACCACATTTGCGCGGCGTCTCCTATATTGGAAGTGTGCGGTGGCCCACCGGGCCACGAGTACGGCCGACCCCGATGCGCGGCGGCATGCCCAGGAGGTGTGACCATGCGTTTCCATCCAGACCTTCATCTCAAGGACCTGTCAGGCAGGCTGCATTGGCCGCATCGCTCCCACGCGCGCACCAACGTCGTTTCGCATTTCCATTCCTCAACGGAAGATGCCGAAGTCGCCAAGGCGCTGATCTATGTGAGCGCGGTCACCGCGATCGTGCTGCTGGTCGTATTGGCAGGCATCAGTTTCGGTCAGGAGGCCATGCACTGGCTGGGTGTTGAATAAACGACGACTCGCCTGAAGCGAATCGCCAACTGACCGGCCGGCCTCCCCTGGGGAGGCCGGTTCTATTTTGTGCGCCGCAACATCCCCGCGGGTCAGGCCAGCAGCGGGGCCACGTTCTCGGGCGGCCGGCCGATGACGGCGCGGCGGTTGCGCACCACCACCGGACGCTGCAGCAGGATCGGGTTGTCGGCCACGGCGGCCAGCAGTTCGGCGTCGGTCAGGCCCGAATCGGCCAGATCCAGTTCCTTGTAGACGGATTCGCCGTCGCGGATCATGTCGCGCACCGGCACGCCGAGCATCGTATGCAGCTGGCGCAGCGTGGACAGCGAGGGCGGCGACTTCAGGTATTCGACGATCTCCACCGGCTCGCCCAGCCGCTGCGCAGCGGTCTCCACGAGCGCAAGCGTTTCGCGCGACTTGGAGCAACGGGGGTTATGGTAGATCGTGATCATGGCGGCTTCCTCCTGCCCGCTTTCCGGGGCGTTCAAATATCCCGCACTATACCGCCGCGACGCGCGCATGCACCACGCTGGCGCGGTAAGGTAGGGGATGTGGCGGGCATGCATCCTGCATGGGCATGACCACCCGTCTTCCAGGGTCGCCGGCACCTTGCCGGCGCGGCCCTGCACTATTTAGAGATACCGTGTCCGCGCTGCCCGATTCCACTGCCGTGCCCGTCCGCAAGCCCTTCAGCCTGCGCGATGCCACCCCTGCCGACGTGCCCGCCATTCACGCCATCTACGCCCACCACGTGCAGCACGGCCGTGCCTCGTTCGAGGAGGTCGCGCCCACGCCCGACGACATGCGGACGCGCTTTGCCGAAGTCTTGCGCAAGGGCCTGCCCTATATCGTGGCCGAGCGCGATGGCGAGATCCTGGGGTACGCCTATGCGTCCAGCTATCGCGCCCGCAGCGCCTACCGCTTCGCGATCGAGGACTCGATCTATATCGACCACCGCCATACCGGCGAAGGCCTGGGCCGCGCGCTGCTGGCCGAGCTGATCGCGCGTTGCGAGACCGGACCGTGGCGCCAGATGGTGGCCGTGGTGGCGCTGACGTCCAGCGGCGAAGGCGCGGGCTCGGTGGCCGTGCACGAGCGGCTGGGGTTCCGCACCGTTGGCCGGCTGGAATCGGTCGGGCTCAAGCATGGCCAGTGGATCGACACCCTGCTGATGCAGCGCCCGCTCGGGGCGGGCGACGCGACGCTGCCCGACCCGGACGCCCTGCGCTAGCGGCCCGACCGCCAGGCCGGCAGCGCCTGCACCACGGTGGTGCACCAGGACTGCAGCTTGTCGAAGGCACGGGCCACGTGGTCGGGGCCGCGCGATGTACTTTCCATGCGCAGGATCTCTACCTGCTTCAGCCCGATCGTCTCCAGCACGTAGGTCAGGTACGGGCTGAAAAAATCGCGCTGGCTCGCGGCATCGTCCGAGAACCGGCCGCCGCACGACACCACGGCCAGCACCGGGCGGTCGCGCAGCAGGCCCTGCTTGCCTTGCGGCGTGCGGGCGAACGTGCGGTCCGTCCGGACGACCAGGTCGATCCACGTCTTCAGCGATGCCGGCACCGTGAAGTTGTGCATCGGCGTGGTGATCAGCACCACGTCGGCGGCCTGCAGTTCGGCGATCAGCGTTTCCGAGAGCGCCAGCGCGGCGGGATCGGCGTCGGTGCGGCCGGCGGCCACCGCCATGTTGGCGTCGGTAAAGGCCGCGTCGATGGGCGGCAGCGGCTGGGCCGCCAGGTCGCGCTCGACCACGGTCAGTTCGCCATGTCTGGCAGCCAGTTCCGCGCGCACGAGCTGGCCCGCGCGGCGGCTGGTGGAGGCGTCGCCACGCGGGCTGACGTTCAGGTGAAGCAGGGTTGCCATGTTTCGCTCAGGTGGACCGGATCAGCCGATCGGAAAGTAGAAGCGCAGGGCCCGCGCCAGCAGGCCGTTTCGGTAATAGAAGCGGTGCCCCAGCACATTGGTCAGCGGGGTATCGAGCACGAGCTGGGTGCAGCCTGCCGCTTCGGTCTCGGCCTTGAGCCAGTCCATCAGTTGCCGGCCGTACCCACCGCTGCGCGCGTTGGCATCGGTGACCAGATCATCCACGTACATATGGTGGCCGACGATCAGGTTGTCGGCGAAGCGATAGCCGGCCAGGGCCACCAGGCGGCCGTCGTCCCACAGTCCGGCCAGATGGTAGCCATCGCCGGTCTGGCGGCGCCAGCGCGTGACCAGTTCGGCGGCATCTGTCAGGTGCGGGCGCAGCTGGTGCATCAGCGGGAAGGCATCGGCCACCTCGGCGGCCGTTTCCAGCCGGCGGATCCCGATCTTCCCGGCGTTCTTCCCGGTGGTCTGCCCGGCGGCCGCGACGGTGGTGCTCATGCCTGGCTCCGGTGGGGTTCGGCGGCCGGCGGCGGAAAGTGCAGCCCGACGGCGATACGGTTCCAGGCATTGATCGACGCAATGGTCGCGGCCAGGAACACCAGCTCCTTGTCGTCGAACACCGCCCGGGCCCTGGCCAGCGCGGCGTCGCGGGCCGATGGATCGGTCAGCTGCGTCAGGGCCTCGGCCCAGTCCAGCGCGGCCATTTCCCGTTCGGCATAGATGCCGGCGTCACGCCAGCCTGCCAGCAGGTCGAACTTGCGCGGGTCGATGTCCAGCTTGCGCGCGATGTTCAGGTGGAACTGCAGGCAAAAGGCACAACCGTTGATCTGCGAGACACGAAGCTTGACCAGTTCGGTCAGCGCCTTGTCCATGCCGGACGCGGTCACCGCCTTGCTGACGCCCCCCAGCGACGCGTACACATCGGGCGCGGTCTGCGTGAAAGCCTGGAAATCCATGTCGAACTCCTTCGGGTAAGATGTCAGAGTTCGAAGATTAATGTAAGAGCTCTGACATTATGGCAAAGACCCTGCCGACCGAAGGGAAAAGCGAGAGGAAGCACCCGGCGCGACGGGACAGCGAGCCCGCCGATGCCGTGGCGATTCCGGCACCGGGCGAAGGCAAGCGCGGCGAAAGCGGCTATCTGGCGTACCTGCTGCGGCAGGCCAGCGCGGCCAACCGGCTGCATATGGAACGCGCGCTGGCCGATCTGGGCGTGACGCTGCCGCAGTTCTTCGTGCTGACGATGCTCGGGGCCTACCCCGGCATCTCGGGCGCCGACGTGGCGCGGCTGGCGATGCTGACGCCGCAGACGGTCAGCGTGATCATGGGCAATCTGGAGAAGATGGGCGCGATCGTGCGCCAGCCGCATCCGGTGCATGGGCGCATCCAGACCATCGCGCTGTCCGATGCCGGCCGCGCGTTGCTGGCGCAGTGCAAGGTACGCGCCACCGAGGTGGACAAGCAGTTGCGTGCGGGGCTGACGCCCGCCGAGGAAGCCGTGGTGCGGCGCTGGCTGGTGAGCCTGGCCGTGCCCGGTGAGGATCTGGCGGAATAGCGATACCGACCGCCCATGAAAAAAGGCCCGCCGGCAAACGCCGTACGGGCCATCATCACAACAAGGGGGTGCTACAAGGGTCTACGTGGTTGCCGATGCCGGCGCTCAGCCCATCAGGTCGGACAGCGCCAGGGCCACCACCTTGGTGGCGCGGTTCAGGTCGTTCAGGCGCAGGTTCTCGTCGGAGTTATGGCCACGGGCTTCCATCAGCGTGCGCGGGCCGGCGCCGTACAGCACAGTGGGGATGCCACGGCTCGTGTAGTGGCGCGCGTCGGTGTAGAGCGGCACGCCCTGCACCGGAATCTCCACGCCGAACACCGATTCGGCACGCGTCTTCAGCGCGCCGATCAGCTTGTCCACGCCCGGCAGTTCCGACAGCGGCTCGGCCAGGATGATGCGCTCGACCTTGACCTCGATGCCCGGACGATCCCTGGCGGCCTTTTCCACCACGGCGCGCAGTTCGCCTTCGGCGTCGAAGCCGATCTCTTCCGGGATCATGCGGCGGTCCACGCGGAACGTCACCAGGTCAGGCACCACGTTGGTGTTGATGCCGCCCTTGATCAGGCCAACGTTCAGCGTGGCGGTGTCGATACCCGGCACCTTGCTCTTGCGCGTGGCCAGTTCGGCGCGCAGGCCGTAGACCGCGTGAAGGATGTGCGTGGCGGCCTCGATGGCGTCCACGCCGGTGTGCGGCATGGCGGCGTGGCCTTGCTTGCCCTTGACGGTCACTTCCACGTGCAGGCAGCCGTTGTGCGCCGACGTGATGCCGTACGAGAAGCCGGCCGAAATCGCGTAATCGGGCTTGGTCAGGCCTTCGTCGAGCAGGAACTTCGGCCCGATGTCGCCGCCGGTTTCCTCGTCGTACGTGAATTGCAGTTCCACGGTGCCGTTGATCCTGGCGCCCTGCTTTTCCGCTTCCTGCAGCGCCAGCACGGCGTACGCGTAGGTGGCGAAGTCCGACTTCGACACGGCCACGCCGCGCCCGTACATGACCGGGCCATGTTCGCTGTCGGCGATCTCGCCGCCGTACGGGTCCTTGGTCCAGCCCAGCCCCGGCGGCACGACGTCTCCGTGCGCGTTCATGGCGATGGTGGGACCGCCGCTGCCGAACGTCTTGCGCACCAGCAGGTTCGTGGCGCTGATCATGCCGGCCGCCTTGACCAGTTCGTCGGGCACCTTGTGCGCTTCCACCTTGAAGCCCAGCCCTTCCAGCAGTTCCTTGGCACGCTTGCCGTGGGCCGCGCAATCGCCGGCGGGGTTGTCCGACGGCACCTTGACCAGTTCGGCCAGGAACGCTTCCTGCTGCGGACGGTGCTGGTCGATGTACTGCGTCAGCGTGGATTCGATCGGGTTCATGTTGTCTCGTGCGGTCATCTTCGTATCTCGGGAGTCTTCGGGTTGCCGGCAGGCTTATTGGGGACGGTGAAAGTGCTCGACGAAGTCCGCGAACACGCGCGCGGCGGTCTGGGCGTCTTCGGCCGTCATGGTCTCGGTGGGATGGTGGCTGATGCCGCCGTTGCCGCAGCGAACGAACAGCATGGCCACATCGGCGATGGCGGCGATGGCCATCGCGTCATGGCCGGCGCCGGAGGGCAGGTGGCGCACGGGTACGCCCTGCCGCTCCACGGCGGCAGCCCATTGCGACTGCAGCCACGGTGCGCACGGCACGCTGGCGGCCTCGTGCGTCTTGCGGATCTGCGCGCGCACGTTGCGGCGCGCGCAGACACGTTCGATTTCGGCCAGCACGTCGTTGACGGCGGCCTCGCGCTCGGCGTCGATGCCGGCGCGGATGTCGATGGAAAACGTCGCGCGGCCCGGCACCACGTTGGTGGCGCCATTCGGCACGTTGAACTGGCCCACCGTGCCCACCAGGCCCGGCTTGCCGCTGCAGCGCTTCTCGATGAACAGGCCGATCTCGGCGCCGGCCATCGCGGCGTCGCGGCGCATGTCCATCGGCACCGTGCCGGCGTGGCCGGCCAGGCCTTCCAGTTCGACGATAAAGCGCGTGGCGCCCGAGATCGCGGTCACCACGCCCACGGGGAGACCCTCGTTCAGCAGCACCGGACCCTGTTCGATATGCACCTCGACAAAGGCCAGCACGCGGCTGCGATCGTGGCGGGCGGCGGGCAGCTGGTCGGGTTCGAAGCCGGCGGCGCGCATCACTTCGCGCATGGTCTTGCCGGAGTCGTCCACGTTGTCGAGCACGTTGGTGTCGAACGTGCCGGCGATGGCGCGGCTGCCCAGCAGCGTGGCCTTGAAGCGCACGCCCTCTTCCTCGGCAAACCCGACCACTTCCAGCGCGAACGGAAAGCGCCTGCCCTGGCGGTTCCACTCGGCCACGCAGGCAATCGGCAGGATCACGCCCAGGTTGCCGTCGAAGCGGCCGGCGTCGCGCACGGTGTCGAAGTGCGAGCCGGTCAGCAGTGCCGGGGCATTGGGTTCGGTGCCTTCGTAGCGGCCGATCACGTTGCCGGCGGCGTCGCGGCGCACGGTCATGCCGGCCGCCTGCATCCATTCGGTCAGCTGCGCGGCAGCGCCGTGGTGGGCGTCGGTCAGGTAGGTGCGGGTGAGCAGTCCGGGCTGATCGGTATGGACGGCCAGGCTGTCGGCCCAGGCCATGATGCGGGTGCCGGTGTCAGCGGACAACGGCGTAGGGGTTGCTGCCATGTGCGTGTCTCTCCTGCTTGGTGCCTGAGCCCGGTTCAAGGATGCCTGGCAATCCTGCCAGTCCGGGCGGGCGCCCGGGACCGTGCTCTCTATTCTGTGCGATTCATGTTAGCACAGTGAATTCAAAAATTGCATACAAAAATGATATGCACTATATTGGCTTCCACGCACCGACAATCCGCCGCGGACAATCCGGTCCGGACAAGTGGATGGCGTGGATTCCGCCTCAACAGGGGGGCTTTCCGCGCGGGGGCAAGGCGTGCGGGCCGATTGGCCCCTGGTCCTTCCAGAAGTGCAACCCTCCCGGCGTCGGCAGGCATGTGACGGCGGGCACCCCTGAACCAGATCAGGGCAGGCCGATGGCAACCGATGCGCCACGGACCCGCCCGGCACGGAGACAACAATGCAGCATGCCGTACCCACGCAGCGCGCCGCAGGCCGCCTGCACACGCGCTTCACCCGTTCGTTGTTTGGCCAGGTACTGATTGCCCTGGCGCTCGGCACCCTGCTGGGCCTCGCCTTTCCCGAATTCGCCGCCAAGCTCAAGCCCCTGGGCGACGGCTTCATCAAGCTGATCAAGATGCTGATCGGCCCGGTGGTCTTCTGCGTGGTGGTGGCCGGCATCTGCGGCGCCGGCGAACTCAAGAAGGTGGGCCGGGTGGGCATCAAGGCGGTGGTCTACTTCGAGATCGTCACGACCATCGCACTGGCGCTGGGCATCGTGCTGGCCTACGTATTCCAGCCGGGCACCGGCATGAACGTGAACCCGCGCAGCCTCGATATCTCGGCCATGGCGGCCTACATCGAATCGGCCGACAAGGTGAAGAGCGCCGGCACGGTGGACTTCCTGATGAAGCTGATCCCGAACACGATCATGGGCGCGTTCACCAGCGGCGACGTGCTGCAGGTGCTGCTGGTGTCGGTGCTGTTCGGCTGCGCGCTGTCGGTGGTGGGCGAACCGGGCAAGCCGCTGGTGCGGATGATCGACAACTTCTCGGCCACGCTGTTCAAGATGATGGGCTTCATCATCAAGCTGGCGCCGCTGGGCGTGCTGGGCGCCGTGGCCTTCACGGTGGGCAAGTACGGCATCGGGTCGCTCAAGCAGCTGGGCTTCCTGGTGATCCTGTTCTACGGCGCCGTGGTGGTCTTCGTGCTAGGGGTGCTCGGCCTGATCCTGCGCCTGTGCGGCTTCTCGGTGCTCAAGCTGATCCGCTACCTGCGCGCCGAACTGCTGGTGGTGCTGGGCACCGCGTCGTCGGACAGCGTGCTGCCGCAGGTCATGAAGAAGCTCGAATTCATGGGCATCAAGAAGTCGGTGGTGGGCCTGGTGATTCCGACCGGCTATTCGTTCAACCTGGACGCGTTCTCGATCTACCTGACGCTGGCGGCCGTGTTCATCGCGCAGGCCACCAATACGCCGCTGGCGCTGGGCGACCTGCTCGGCATCCTGGCCGTGGCGCTGGTCACGTCCAAGGGCGCGCACGGCATTCCGGGGTCGGCCATCGTGATCCTGGCGGCCACGCTGTCGGCCCACCCGGCCATCCCCGCCATCGGCCTGGTGCTGGTGCTGTCGGTGGACTGGTTCATCGGCATCGCCCGCGCCGTGGGCAACCTGATCGGCAACTGCGTGGCTACCGTGGTGGTGGCCGCCTGGGAGCGCGATATCGACCGCGAACGCGCCCACGGCGTGCTCAACGGGACCATCCCGGCCAGCGAACTGGACGAAGGACTGTCGGCGCTGGTGGACAGCGTCGGGGAAGTCCCTGTGCCGGCGCCGCTGCCCGGGGCGGCGCCGGGGCGGTAGAATCGCGCCATCCCAGTCAACGCGCAGGTCCGGCAAGAGACGCGCACACCATGCCCGAGCACATCAATCCAGACATGACCGCCGAGGCGATTGCCGACGACATCGTCGCGGCCATCGTCTCGCACCGGCTGCCGCCCGGCACCAAGCTGCGCGAGGAAGCCCTGGCCAGCGTCTACCGCGTCAGCCGTACCAAGGTGCGCGCGGCGCTGCTGATGCTGTCCAAGGACAAGGTCATCCAGATCGTGCCGGACAAGGGGGCGTTCGTGGCCAAGCCCAGCGCCGAAGAGGCGCGCGAGGTCTTTGCCGTGCGCCGCATCCTGGAGGCGGCACTGGCGCGCGAGTTCGTGGCCCGCGCCACGCCGGCCGACTACAAGCGCATCGAAAAGCATCTGGCCGCCGAACGGAAGTCGCTGGCCGGCAACGACGCGCAGACACGCACACGCCTGCTGGGCGATTTCCACATCGTGCTGGCGGAGGTGGCGGGCAACAACGTGCTGACGGAAATCATGCGCGAGCTGTCGATGCGCAGCGCGGTCATCACCATGCTCTACCAGAGCCGGCGCGATGCCACGTGCTCGTCCGACGAGCACCGGGCGTTCATCGAGGCCGCCCGCGCAGGCGACGCCGACCGGGCCGTGGCGCTGATGGTGGAGCACCTGAATCACGTCGAAAGCGCGCTGCACTTCGAGGAAGTTCCGGCCGCCGCACGCGGCAAGGACCTGGTCGCCGCGCTGCTGGCGTAGGACAGTGCATCTGGCTTGATCGCCATCAAGGACGAGGACGGGATGGGAGGCGCATCATTCCTCTCGCCATGAAGTTGCGGGGGCGCACTTCATGAGCTCTCCCCGTCCTTCGCAAGAAGGGCTGCCCGCAGACCGCAATGGCTGCGGGCTTTTTCTTTTGGGCTGCCCTTCAGGCATCGCTGCTGTCTCCCACTGCCTCCCTGCCTTCCCCTTCTTTCCCGCCCGATCTCCTGGCCTCAGGCCGACTGCCGCTGGGCGGCATCGGTCCAGCTGCTGCCGCGCTCGGTCCAGTAGCCCGGTTTGGCGAATGCCTGCTTCAGGTGTTCGATGAAGAAACGGATCTTGGCCGGCACCGGCCGCTGTTGCGGGTACACCGCCAGGATGTCGTAGTCGGGCAGCGCGAATTCATCGAGCACGGTGATCAGCTCGCCGCTTTCGAGCTGCGGCAGGATTTCCCACGTCGAGCGCCATCCCAGCCCCAGGCTTTCGCCGGTCCAGCGGTGCAGCAGTTCGCCGTCGTTGCAGTCCAGGTTGCCGCGCACCCGCACGGTCACGGTCTTGCCGTTCTGCTGGAAGTACCAGCCGCGCTGCTGCCCGCCCTGCAGGTTGAAGGCCAGGCAGTTGTGCTTTTCCAGGTCTTCCAGCGTATGTGGCACGCCATGCCGGGCGAAGTAGGCCGGGGTCCCGCACACCACGCGCTTGTTGGTGGCCAGCTTGATCGCCACGAAGTTCGGGTCGATGGCGCCGCCGATGCGGATGCCCAGGTCGTAGCCCTCGCGCACCAGGTCCACCACACGGTCGGTCAGGTTGAACGAGATCTGGACTTCGGGATTGGCCGACAGGAACGCCGGCGCATGCGGCGCCACGTGCTTGCGGCCAAAGGCGGCCGGCGCCGACACGATGAGGTGGCCGGTGGCCTTGTGCTTGCCCTCGGCGATCAGCATCTCGGCGCGATCCAGATCCGACAGCGCCTTCTTGCACTGCTCCATGAACGCCGCGCCCTGCTCCGTCACCACGATGCGCCGGGTGGACCGGTGCAGCAGCTTCACGCCGATGCGCGCTTCCAGCGCGTTGATGCGCCGGCCGATCATGACCGGCGTGACGTTCTGCGTGAGCGCCGCGGCGGCCATGCTGCCGTGTTCCACCACGGCGATGAATGCTTCGATTTGTTTGAGTTTGTCCATAACGCCATTTGTCTCCTGCCGACACATTGTGAGGCATGGACGCCATGGTGCGCATCCCCGGACAGCGATGCCGTGCATCCGTCGCACGCCATGCAGGGCGCCGAAGATGGCGCCTGGACGCGGCCGGACGTACCGGGCGTGGCTAGCGGCCCAGCTTTTCGTTGATCTCGGCGGCCTCGCCCAGCACGTGGGCCAGGCGTCGCAGTGGCGCGCTGCATTGGAGTTGCGCGAACAGCGCCAGCGCGCCGCCGCCGACCAGCACCACGCCGTAGAGCGCCACCACCGACGGGCCATGGCCCGGGGCCATGACCGCCAGGCCATCGGCCAGCACGACGGCGGCCGGCACCAGCGCCACGATCATCGCCACCGTGCGTGCGCCCCCTTCCCACAGCCGCGCCTGCAGCAGCACGCGCCGCTGCCGCGCGCGCAGTTGCAGCACCGGAATGCGCCCCAGGCGCAGCAGCAGCGCGTTCTCGACTTCGCTCTGGGCATCGACGCGGCGGCTCAGCCAGCGCAGCGGATGACGCAGTGCATCACGGCCGGCCAGCAGCCGCGACAGCCACGCGCCGGCATAGAACGCCCCGCTGACGGTCAGCAGCACGTGGAACGCCTGCGGCAGCCAGGCGGGCGGCGCCTGCACCAGTACCTGGTGCCACCAGACCAGCGCCCCGCCGGCCACCAGCGTCGGCACCAGCGCCAGAACGAAGCCGGCCCACAGGACCAAAGGCAGCCGGCCGTCGGGCGATTTTTCGGCCGGCGCCGTCTGCAACGCTTCCATCAATTCGTAGGTGGTTGGCAGCCGCGTGTACATGGCGAAACAGGGCAATCCCAAACCCGCTATTTTGACCCGGGCCCCGTTGCCGCCGATAGGGGAAAACCGTGGCAAATCCCCCCAACCCCACGTATCGGGGGGTGCCGTGTCGCCGTCCCCGCGTGTCTATGAAAATGCACATTTCAAGGCCGGTTGCTGCGACATTCCTTACACCAGGTATCGAATCAACTGATCGCCCTTCTGTTTATCCGCCCCCCTCTGCGGGCATAAAGTCAACGCCAGAACGAAATCCCAACCATTGTTTTTGAGCGTACTGGAGAGAGACATGCCGAAGATGAGAGCAGTCGACGCGGCCATTGCCGTACTGGAAAAGGAAGGCATCACCACCGCGTTCGGCGTGCCCGGCGCCGCCATCAACCCGTTCTACTCGGCCATGCGCAAGGCAGGGTCGATCCGCCACCTGCTGGCCCGCCACGTGGAAGGCGCCTCGCACATGGCCGAAGGCTACACCCGTGCCGAACCCGGCAACATCGGCGTCTGCGTCGGCACGTCGGGCCCCGCCGGCACCGACATGATCACGGGCCTGTACTCGGCCTGGGCCGATTCGATTCCCATCCTCTGCATCACCGGCCAGGCGCCGCGCGCCCGCCTGTACAAGGAAGACTTCCAGGCTGTCGATATCGAATCGATCGCCAAGCCGGTGACCAAGTGGGCCGTCACCGTGCGTGAACCGGCGCTGGTGCCGCAGGTGTTCCAGCAGGCGTTCCACCTGATGCGCTCGGGCCGCCCGGGTCCGGTGCTGATCGACCTGCCGTTCGACGTGCAGGTGGCCGAGATCGAATTCGATCCGGAAACGTACCAGCCGCTGCAGCCGTACAAGCCGGCCGCCTCGCGCGCCCAGATCGAGAAAGCCATCTCGATGCTGAACCAGGCCGAGCGTCCGCTGATCGTCTGCGGGGGCGGCGTGATCAACGCCAACGCCGACGAACTGCTGGTCGAGTTTGCCGAACTGGTCAACGTGCCGGTCGTGCCGACCCTGATGGGCTGGGGCGTGCTGGCCGACGACCACCCGCTGCAGGCCGGCATGGTGGGCCTGCAGACATCGCACCGCTACGGCAACGCCACGCTGCTGGCATCGGACTTCGTGATGGGCATCGGCAACCGCTGGGCCAACCGCCACACCGGCAGCGTCGATGTGTACACCAAGGGCCGCAAGTTCGTGCACGTCGATATCGAGCCCACCCAGATCGGCCGCGTGTTCGGCCCGGACCTGGGCATCGTGTCCGACGCCCGCGCCGCGCTGGAGCTGTTCGTGGAAGTGGCGCGCGAAATGAAGATGGCCGGCCGCCTGCCGTGCCGCAAGGCCTGGGTGGCCGACGTGCAGAAGCGCCGCCGCACCATGAAGCGCAAGAGCGACTTCGACAACGTGCCGGTCAAGCCGCAGCGCGTGTACCGCGAGATGAACCAGTACTTCCCGCGCGACGTGCGCTACGTGACGACGATCGGCCTGTCGCAGATCGCCGCCGCGCAGTTCCTGTCGGTGAACCAGCCGCGCCACTGGATCAACTGCGGCCAGGCCGGCCCGCTGGGCTGGACCATTCCGGCCGCCATCGGCGTGAAGACCGCGTCGCCGAACTCGGACATCGTGGCCATCTCCGGCGACTACGACTTCCAGTTCATGATCGAGGAACTGGCCGTGGCCGCCCAGTTCAAGGTGCCGTACATCCACGTGGTGGTGAACAACTCTTACCTGGGCCTGATCCGCCAGGCGCAGCGCAACTTCGAGATGGACTACTGCGTGCAGCTGGCCTTCGACAACGTCAACGCGCCCGAACTGGAAGGCTACGGCGTGGACCACGTCAAGGTCGTGGAAGGCCTGGGCTGCAAGGCGATCCGCGTGTTCAAGCCCGAGGACATCGCCCCGGCCTTTGCCGAAGCGCGCGACCTGATGGCCGAGTTCTCGGTGCCGGTCGTCGTGGAGGTGATCCTGGAGCGCGTGACCAACATCGCGATGGGCACCGAGATCGACAACATCAACGAGTTCGAGCCGATCGAAGACCTGGAAGACGCGGAAGAAGCGATCCTGGCCGAAGAGACCGTCACCGCGTAAGTCGCGGGCAACACGCCGCAGTCACAAGCCGTTTCCGCAGTACGCCCACCGCCCCGCTCCACCGGGGCGGCCGGGCCGCCGTTTTTCCCAACACCGAGAGAGACATCACAATGCCAAAGCTCGCAGCCAACCTGACGATGCTGTTCAACGAAGTGGGCTTCCTGGACCGCTTCGAGGCCGCCGCCCGCGCCGGGTTCCGTGGCGTGGAGTTCCTGTTCCCGTACGCGTTCCACGCCGACCAGATCGCCGACCGCCTGAGCCGCTTCCAGCTGGACCTGGTGCTGCACAACCTGCCGGCCGGCAAGTGGGATGCCGGCGAGCGCGGCATCGCCTGCCACCCCGACCGCGTGGGCGAGTTCCAGGACGGCGTGGGCGAAGCCATCAAGTACGCCAAGGTGCTGGGCGTGCGGCAGCTGAACTGCCTGGTGGGCATCCTGCCGCAGAACGTCAAGCGCGAGCAGGCCAACGAGACGCTGGTCGAGAACCTGCGCTTTGCCGCCAACGCGCTGGCCCGGGAGCAGATCGACCTGCTGGTCGAGCCGATCAACACGTTCGACATTCCCGGCTTCTTCCTGTCGCGCACGCAGCAGGCCATCGACCTGATCGGCCAGGTCAACGCGCCCAACCTCTACGTGCAGTACGACATCTATCACATGCAGCGCATGGAGGGCGAGATCGCCAACACGATCCGCGCCAACCTGCCGAAGATCCGCCACGTGCAGCTGGCCGACAACCCGGGCCGCAACGAACCGGGCACCGGCGAACTGAACTACCCCTACCTGTTCCGCTTCCTCGACGAGATCGGCTACCAGGGCTGGATCGGCTGCGAGTACAAGCCGAAGACCACGACCGAAGCCGGCCTGGGCTGGCGCGCCGCCCACGGCGTTTGAAGTCCCGCTTGTTTTGGCTCCCTCTCCCGCCTTGCGGGAGAGGGCGGGGGGAGAGGGCATAGAGGCTCTACGAAGCGAATTCGGTGTTCCTGACGCCGAACCCTCTCCCCCAACCCCTCTCCCGCTTGCGGGAGAGGGGAGCAAAGACCTACAGAATTTTTTACTTACTGGAGACAAACATGGCAAACCAACGCAACGTCGGCTTTATCGGCCTGGGCATCATGGGCGCGCCCATGGCGGGCCACCTGCGCGCCGCCGGCCACACGCTGTTCGTGCATGACGTGAACCCGGCCCCGCAGGCCCTGGTCGATGCCGGCGTCACCGTCTGCACCAGCGCCGAGGAAGTGGCCAAGCGCGCCGACATCGTGATCGTCATGGTGCCGGACACCCCGCACGTGGAAGCCGTGCTGTTCGCCGAAAAGGGCATCGCCGCCGCGTTCAAGCCCGCCGGCAAGGAAGCCACCTACGGCAAGATCGTGGTCGACATGAGCTCGATCTCGCCCATCGCCACCAAGGACTTTGCCGCGCGCATCAACAAGCTCGGCGCTTCGTACCTGGACGCCCCCGTGTCGGGCGGCGAAGTGGGCGCCAAGGCTGCCTCGCTCACGATCATGGTGGGTGGCCCGTCGGAAGCGTTCGACGAGGTGAAACCGCTGTTCGAGCTGATGGGCAAGAACATCACGCTGGTGGGCGGCAACGGCGACGGCCAGACCACCAAGGTGGCCAACCAGATCATCGTGGCGCTGAACATCCAGGCCGTGTCCGAGGCCCTGCTGTTCGCCTCCAAGGCCGGCGCCGATCCGGCCAAGGTCCGCCAGGCGCTGATGGGCGGCTTTGCGGCATCGCGGATTCTTGAAGTCCATGGCGAACGCATGGTCAAGCGTACGTTCGATCCGGGCTTCCGCATCGAACTGCACCAGAAGGACCTGAACCTGGCCCTGCAGGGTGCCAAGACGCTGGGCGTGTCGTTGCCGAACACGTCGGCCGCGCAGGAACTGTTCAATGCGTGTGCCGCCAATGGCTACGGCAAGCTCGACCACTCGGCGCTGTGCCGTGCGATCGAGATCATGTCGAATCACGAAATCGCCAAAGCCGCGAAGTAAATGCAATAGCAGTATTGCAACCGCCTTCGCGTGAAGGCGGTTGCATTGTTTTTCCCAAGATTCCTCAGGATTCGCATGTTCGCCACCGACGCCAACGCCGCCCTGCTTTCGCCCCAGCGGCAGACCGACTATCGCAACCCTGCCCAGGCCCGCGCGTTGCTGCGCGACCTCTTCGATACGGCAGTGGCCGCCGTGAGTGCCAGCCACTGCCTGCCGCCGCACCTGCCGCCACCGCCGAAGGGCCGCACCGTGGTAATCGGCGCCGGCAAGGCCGCCGCGGCGATGGCGCAGACGGTGGACGCGCACTGGCAAGGCGAGCTGTCGGGGCTGGTGGTGACGCGCTACGACCATGGCGCCGATTGCCACCGTATCGAAGTGGTCGAGGCCGCCCATCCGGTGCCCGATGCAGCGGGCCAGCAGGCCGCACAGCGCATGGTGGAACTGGTGCAGGGCCTGACAGCCGATGACCTCGTACTTTGCCTAATTTCCGGTGGCGGCTCGGCACTGCTGGCCGCGCCCGCGCCCGGCATCACGCTGGCCGACAAGCAGGCCGTGAACAAGGCGCTGCTGCGCAGCGGCGCCAGCATCGGCGAGATGAACTGCGTGCGCAAGCACCTGTCCGCGCTCAAGGGCGGCCGCCTGGCCCTGGCCTGCGCGCCGGCCCGTGTGGAGACGCTGCTGATTTCCGATATTCCCGGCGACGATCCGACGCTGATCGCCAGCGGCCCGACGCTGCCCGACGCCACCACGTGCGCCGACGCGCTCGCGGTCATCGCCAAGTACGACATCGACGTGCCGGCCAACGTGCGTGCGCACCTGGAGTCCGGCGCCGGTGAAACGCCCAAGCCCGGCGATGCCCGCTTCGAAGGCCACCGCAGCGTCACGCTGGCCAGCGCGCAGCAGTCGCTGGAAGCTGCCGCCGCCCGTGCCCGCGAACTGGGCCTGACCGCGCACATCCTGTCGGACAGCATCGAGGGCGAGGCCCGCGACGTGGCCGAAGTGCATGCCGCCATCGCGCGCCAGATCGTCGCGCATGGGCAGCCGTTCCAGAAGCCGTGCGTGATCCTGTCCGGCGGCGAGACCACGGTTACCGTGCGCGGCAACGGCCGGGGCGGCCGCAACGCGGAATTCCTGCTGTCGCTGGCGGTGGCACTCGACGGCCTGCCCGGCGTGCACGCAATGGCGGCCGACACCGACGGCATCGACGGTTCCGAAGACAACGCCGGTGCGCTGCTGGGCCCCGACACGCTGACGCGCGCCGCATCGCGTGGCCTGTCGGCGCGCGCGCACCTGGACAACAACGACGGCTACGGCTTCTTTGCCGGACTCGACGATCTGGTCGTTACCGGCCCGACCCGTACCAACGTCAACGATTTCCGCGCGATCCTGATCGTTTGAGATCGCGAGCTGCAGCATAAAAGAGGATGGAGAAGGAGACTTTCATGAGACGCCAGCGCAAAGCCAAGATCGTGGCCACCCTGGGCCCGGCCAGCTCGGACATCGCGGTGATCCGCCAGCTGTTCGATGCCGGAGCCGATGTGTTCCGCCTGAACTTCAGCCACGGCACGCACGATGACCACCGGGCCCGCTACGACGCCGTGCGGCAGGTGGAGGCCGAGACGGGCCGCCCCATCGCGATCCTGGCCGACCTGCAGGGCCCCAAGCTGCGCATCGGCACCTTTGCCGTGGGCAAGGTGGCCGTGCGCGCCGGCGACACGTTCGTGCTGGACAGCGACCCCACGCCCGGCGACGCGACGCGCGTCTACCTGCCGCACCCCGAGCTGTTCAAGGCGGCCAGCGAGGGCCAGTCGCTGCTGATCGACGATGGCAAGGTGCGCCTGAACATCGAGGCGGTGTCCAGCGGCAGCATCACCACGCGGGTGGCCAACAACGGCACGCTGTCCGACCGCAAGGGCGTGAACGTGCCCGACGCCGTGATCCCGATTCCCGCGCTCACCGACAAGGACCGCCGCGATCTGGCATTTGCGCTGGAACTGGGCGCCGACTGGATCGCGCTGTCGTTCGTGCAACGGCCGTCGGACATCGTCGAGGCGCGCGAGATCATCGGCACGCGTGCCGGCGTGCTGTCGAAGATCGAGAAGCCGGCCGCGCTGCAGCAGCTCGACGAGATCGTGCGCGTGTCCGATTCGGTCATGGTGGCCCGTGGCGATCTGGGCGTGGAACTGCCGCCCGAGCGCGTGCCCGGCGTGCAGAAGCGCATCCTGCGCATCTGCCGCCAGCTGGGCAAGCCGGTGGTGATCGCCACGCAGATGCTGGAGTCGATGATCGATTCGCCGGTGCCCACGCGCGCCGAAGCGTCGGACGTGGCCAGTGCCATCTACGACGGCGCCGATGCGGTGATGCTGTCGGCCGAGTCGGCCAACGGCCGCCATCCGGTGCCGGCCGTGTCGATGATGGACCGCATCATCACCGAGGTGGAGCGCGATCCGCTCTACCGCAACATGATCGACGCCCAGCACGAGGTGCCGCTTTCCACGCGCCAGGATGCGATCTGCGCCGCGCTGCGCGAGGTCACGCAAATCATCGGCGCCAAGGCCACGGTGACGTACACGTCGTCGGGCGCGACCGCGCTGCGCGCCGCCCGCGAGCGGCCGTGCGCGCCGATCGTCAGCATCACGCCGAATCTGGATATCGCACGCCGGCTGGCCATCACCTGGGGCGTGCATTCGACGGTGAGCCCGGACGTGCAGAGCGTGGACGAGATGGTCGAAGCCGCGGCCCGCGCCGCGCTGGTGGAAGGCTATGCCGCACCGGGCGACCAGATCACGATTGCGGCCGGCATGCCGTTCGGCCAGGGCGGCACGACCAACCTGCTGCGCGTGGCGGAGGTCGGCACGGAAGTGGCCGCGCTGGACATCAGCAAGGCACCCGCCACGGCCACCGCCTGACGACTGCTCCACACATCGCCGATTTCCCTTGCGTCGGACGGGCTGACCCCCCGTTCACCCGCCGCCCGAGCCAATCCACAGCCCGATTGGCGCGGGCGGCGCTCCTTTTACGCATCGCGATGCGCGCGGGGGCGTCCTTGCGTGTGTGCCTGGGGGCACCGGAGCCGGGGGCATGGCCGTTGCTATACTCCATTGGCATAACACACCCCGGAGCGTAACAACATGCGTCTCGATGACGAAGCCGAAAGCCAGAATGTGGAAGACCGCCGTGGTGGAGGTGGCGGATTCGGCATCGGCGGCAAATCGATCGGCATCGGCACGATCATCGTCGCGCTGGCCGCTTCGTACTTCTTCGGCATCGACCCCAGGCTGATCCTGCAGGGCGGCTCGGCGCTGCAGCAGCAACTGCAGGAGGCGCCGCAATCGCAGTCGCACCGGCCGCCGGCCACCGACCAGCTTTCGGTGTTCACGCGCAAGGTGCTGGGCAATACCGAGCGCACGTGGGAACACATTTTCGAGACCGACCTGAACCGCCGCTATGCGCCGCCGACGCTGGTGATGTTCACGGGCGCCACGCCCACCGCCTGCGGCACGGGCCAGTCGGCCATGGGGCCGTTCTATTGTCCCGCCGACCAGAAGGTCTATATCGACCTGTCGTTCTATAACGAACTGCGCCAGCGGTTCGGCGCGGGCGGCGACTTCGCCCAGGCCTATGTGATTGCCCACGAAGTTGGCCATCACGTACAGAATCTGCTGGGTGTGTCGAACAAGGTGGACGCCGCGCGGCGCCGCATGAACGAGGCGCAGGCCAATCAGCTGTCGGTGCGCATGGAACTGCAGGCCGACTGCCTGGCCGGCGTGTGGGCCGCCACGGCGGGCAAGCTCAACCAGCAGCTGATCGAGCCCGGGGATATCGAACAGGGTCTGAAAGCCGCGGCCGCCATCGGCGACGACCGCCTGCAGAAGCAGTCGCAGGGCTATGTGGTGCCCGAGGCGTTCACGCACGGCACCAGCGAACAACGCGTGCGCTGGCTGCGCCAGGGCCTGACGACCGGCGACATCCGCAAGTGCGATACCTTCGCGCAGCGGCAACTCTGACGGTACTTCGGAAAAATCAGGAAAGAACTACGGGAAGAAATGCGACAACGGCGGCGGGCGGGGGAAAAATCACCTGCGCGACTTCAGAGAGAAGGAGGAGGTCGGCCGCGCAGGTGGGAGAGAAACCGGAAATCACAATCGGCGGCCCGGAGGTGACCCGGGGCCGCCGATTTGCGTTCTGGCCGGCTGGCAGGTCATCAGACCTTGTAGCCGTACAGATCGCCGTTGCGCGAATTGTCCAGCGCGGAGGCGGAAATCTCGCCGCTGAAGCTGCGTGCGCCTTCGCCGAAGCTGTCGAACTTGCCCTGGCGGGCGCCGTCCGTGTAGCTGTCGAACTTGCGTTGGCCGTCGGTGAAGAAATCGAACTTGCCGATCTTCGAGCCTTCACTGTACGTGTCGAACTTGCCTTGGCGCGCGGCATCGGCATACACGTCGAACTTTCCAACCTTCTTGGTCGTGGCGGGCGCGGCAAAAGCGGCCGACGCAGCCAACGTGGCAAGCACGAGAGCGCCGCCAAGGATACGTTTGGCGTTCATCTGGGACTCCTTCAACTGATTCGCAACTTTTTTATGGATACAGCTGACTACTGCCCGGACGCGCTATCTGTGTAGCGATGCGAGCACGGACTGAAGGTTAGTGGCTGGCACTTCCACTAGAAACACCGCTGCGACGAATGGTGCGTTGCTCGCCGTGAAATGCCGGGTCTGGGGATGAACGGTAGGGGCAGGCGACCGGATGGCCGCCAGGAGGGGTATTCCGCAGTACGGAACTGGCCACCTACCCTGCGGTACGCGCACGGCCAGGCGGCGCGCGCCGCGGGACGTCTGGCGTCACGCAGCGTGGGCGTGGGTTCAGAGCGTGTACTGGCCGCTGGCCTCGGGCTGGAACGCGATGCTGACAATGGTCACGCGTTGCGCGCCGCCGTTAGGCAGGCGATAGTCCACGGTCTTGCCGGCGCGGGCACCAAGCAGGGCCTGGCCGATCGGCGACAGCACCGACAGACGGCCCGCCGCCAGGTCGGCGTCGTCGGGATAAGCCAGTGTCCACTCACGCGGCGCGGCTTCACCTTCCAGCGTGCAGACGACGCGCGAATTCATCGTCACGACATCCTTGGGAATGGCATCGGGCGACACGATGGCCGCGCGGGCCAGCAGGTCGTCGAGCATCTCGTCCAGTTCGGCGGTGCCGGCACGGCTGGCGATGCCCTCCAGGCGGGTCACGTCCAGTTCGGTCAGGTAGAGGGTCGGGTTCTTGGTCTTTGCCATGGCAGTGCCTCTCGCAAAAGCGGCGGCCGCGCGTCGGGAGGAAACCCCGGCGCTGGCGACAGCCGTTGAAATGTCGGTCGGGCCGGCGCGCAACAGGCACCGGCGGCGTTACAGCGGATTCGCGTGGTGGCTCGGGCCCGGTTCGGCACCGGACCCTTGCTGCTCAGGAGTGGGTCGGTCAGGCCGGGAACCGGGCAGGATCAAGCGGGGCGTTGATCCGGCGGTTGGCGGTGATGGGCTGCGCCACCATGCGCGCGCGCGCCGGTCGCATGGTGCGAACCAGGACAAGGGCGGCGGACGGAAGGTGGCGAGACATCGTAGGAAATTTCTTAGAAAAAGAGCGTCTCTGGGACGCGAACGGCCATGCTAGCACAGCCGTCGCGACATGGCCGATGAGAAACATCCCTGCTCTGGCGGGGATGGGTTCGCGTGAACTGCCCGGCAGTTCAGTGTCGCGCAGGCGCCGGATGGCACTCGCAGCCGGCCCCTTCGGCGGCTTGCTGCAGGTTCTGGAGGATGCCGCACTCGCTGGCCGGATGCGGGTGCGGGTTCTCGCAGGTATGGCGCAGCGTACGGAGTTGCGCCTCCAGCGCCTCAAGCGCCACACGTTGCGCGTGGATCTGGTCGATCTGGCGATCCAGCAACGTGTTGATATCGTCACATGCGAGCGACGGATTGCGCTGGAAGTCGCGCAGCCGGCGGACATCGGCCAGGCTCATGCCCAGCGAGCGGCAGTGGCGCACGAAATTCAGCTGCACCAGATGACCGTCGCCATAGCGGCGGTAGCCGTTGTCTTCGCGTTGCGGGGCGTCGAGCAGCCCTTCGCGTTCGTAATACCGGATGGTTTCCACGTCGCAGCCGCTATGGCGCGACAGTTCGCCGATGCGCATGGCCCAAATCTCCGAACTGGGATCGATGTCCACCCTGTAGCCATTACAGGGTTTCCCGTTAGTGTAGACCTGTCGCGCCGGGCTTGCAGTACCGGGCCGTCGGCGCGGCAAGCGGGTGCCATGCAGCGGCGCGCCATCCTGTAGAATCGACGCCATCGTTTCCGGTCTTGTGCTTCACCCGCCCCCGTGCATCCGCTTCGCCTCCTGATGATGATCGTGCTGCTTGCCTTCCTGCCGCTGCAGGCCTGGGCCGGCATCGGCATGTCCACGGCAGGCCCCGGCATGCAGGCGCCGCACGCGGCCGTCATGGCACCCGGCAACGTGGCCGCCGACCCGGCTGAGGTTTCCCAGCCATCTGCCACACCGGTTTCGTCCGATTCCTCGCTGCCTGCCGATAATGCAGAGCCGACGCCGCCCGGCGCCGACTTTGCCGAGCAGCTGTTGCCCGCGCCGCTGCCGCGCGTGGTGACATCGGCGGCGCGCGGCGCCGTGCCGCGCTATGCGGCCGCCCCGCTGCCCGATCCCGACCTGCCCCGGCTGCCGCGCCCGCCGCGCGGCTGATCCCCGCTTTCGCGCGGCCGACATGTGCCGCGCCGACCCTTGTCGCGTGGCACGTCCGATGCGTGCCGTGCGCGCCTGCGGCCTGTCCGCGTCCTTACCTGCACTGCCCCACAACCATGAAACGCATTTTCCTGTTCCTGGCGACCAACATCGCCGTCATGCTCGTCCTCAGCATCACCGCCAGCCTGCTGGGCGTGAACCGCTTCCTGACGTCCAACGGCCTGAACCTTGGCATGCTGCTGGCCTTTGCCGCGCTGATGGGCTTTGGCGGGTCGTTCATCTCGCTGCTGATGTCCAAGACCATCGCCAAGTGGTCCACCGGTGCCCAGGTCATCACGCATCCCAGCACCAGCACCGAGCTCTGGCTGGTACAGACCGTCCAGAAGCTGGCCACGCGCGCCGGCCTGCCGATGCCCGAGGTGGCCATCTACGACGGCGAGCCCAACGCCTTTGCCACGGGCGCGTCGAAGAACAGTTCGCTGGTGGCCGTATCCACGGGCCTGCTGCAATCGATGTCGCATGACGAGGTGGAGGCCGTGCTGGCGCACGAAGTGGCCCACATCGCCAATGGCGACATGGTCACGCTGACGCTGATCCAGGGCGTGGTGAACACGTTCGTGATCTTCATGGCGCGCGTGGTCGGCTACTTTGTCGACTCGTGGCTGCGCCGCAATGACGAGGAGTCCAGCGGCCCCGGCATTGGCTACATGATCACGGTGGTGGTTTGCGAGATCGTGTTCGGCATCCTGGCCAGCATCATCGTGGCGGCTTTCTCGCGGCATCGCGAGTACCGGGCCGATGCCGGCGCGGCGAGCCTGATGGGCACGCCCGTGCCGATGGTGGGCGCGCTGCGCCGCCTGGGCGGCCTGGACGCCGACGGCCTGCCGCAGAACATGCAGGCCATGGGCATTTCGGGCGGCAAGTCGTGGCTGGCGCTGTTCTCCAGCCACCCGCCGATCGAATCGCGTATCGCCGCGCTGCAGAACGCCCGCTGATGCGGGGACGGCCGGCGGCGTGGCCCGTACCGCTACGCCGCCAGTCCGTCTTCCCCCGCCGCCGCGTCAGACCGGAACGCCGCCCGGTAGCGTTCGGGCGTGGTCTGCACATGGCGCAGGAACGCCTGCCGCATGACATCGGCGTTGCCGAACCCCGTGGCGTGGGCGATCGCTTCCAGCCGGCGGTCACTGCCTTCGAGCAGCCGCCGCACGGCTTCCACGCGCAGCCGCTCCACATAGCGCGCTGGCGTTTCTCCCACCTGCTTGACGAAAACCCGGGCAAAGTTGCGGGGGCTCATGGCCGCCTGCTCGGCCAGCACGCCCACCGACAGGTCGCGGCCGAGGTTGTCGGCGATCCACGTCTGCAGCGCACGCAGCTCCGGGCTCTTCGCGGCCTGCGCGCGCAGCACGGTGGAAAACTGCGCCTGGCTGCCGGGGCGACGCAGGAACATCACCAGTTCGCGCGCCACTTCCAGCGACACCGCGTGGCCCAGGTCTTCCTCGACCAGCGCCAGCGACAAGTCCATGCCTGCCGTGACGCCGGCCGACGTGTAGAAGCGTCCGGCGCGAATCCAGATCGGATCGGCATCGACGGTCAGTTCGGGGTGACGCTGCGCCAGCCGTTCGGCGTGGCGCCAATGCGTGGTCACGCGCTGGCCGTCGAGCAGGCCGGTGCGGCACAGCGCGAAGGCGCCCGTGCACACGGCACCCATGCGCCGCACCGTGCCGGCCTGCTCGCGCAGCCAGCCGATCAGCCGCGCGTCATCGGCCGCGGCGCGCGACCCCGCGCCGCCGGAGATCAGCAGCGTATCGATGGGCTTGCCGATCCGTCCGGCGATCTGGTGGTACGGCGCCTCGGCCAGCAGCCGCAGCCCGCATTCGGTATGCACGATGGCATCGTCGCTGACACTGGCCACGTGCACCTCGTACGCCGGCTGGTCGCGACCGCACAGCTTGTTGGCCGTGCTGAAGACTGCCGTGGGCCCGGTAACGTCAAGTTCCTGCGACGGATCTGGCGCGACGATCACCACCACGCGCGGCGGGTCTGGGACGAGATGCATGATGGGTTGCGGGATGGATGAGTGACGGGCTGGCGCTTACGTTGCCACATTACGCTGCCCCGATCATACTGCCGCGGCCACCGCCGCCGCCCGTTCCCGGCGCTGCCACGCCAGCGTCACCGCCAGCGCAATGCCCAGCGCCGGCAGCACCGCCAGGTTCACGCCCTGCCAGCCCCAGACGGTCAGCACCTGACCCGCCGCAAGCGTGGCCGCCGCCGTCAGCACGGCCGACGAAAACTCGCTGGCCGACTGCGTGCGCGCCCGTTCGCTGGGCCGGTAGCTGCCGGCCAGCAGCGTCGTGCCGCCCACCGACATGAAATTCCAGCCCATGCCCAGGCACAGCAGCGCCACGTAGAACGCCACCAGCGACGTCGAGCACAGCGCCACCACCGCAGCCAGCGCGGACAGCGCGATGCCAGCCACCAGCATCACCGGGTTGCCGAACCGCTGCAGCAGCCACCCCGAGAAGAACGACGGTGCGTACATGCCCACCAGGTGCCATTCGATGATCTGGGCGCCCTGCGCGATCGTGTGGTTGCAGGCGATGGCGGCAATGGGCGTGGCCGTCATCACGAACATCATCACCGCGTTGCCGATGCCGTTGTTGGCAAACGACGCCAGGAACACGGGCTGCCGGACGATCTCGCCCAGCGGGCGCGCGGGCCGGGTGTCGGCAGCGGCGGCGGCCAGCGCGGCGGGCGATTCGCGGTACGCCAGCATCAGCAGCATCACGGTCAGCGCCCCGAAGACCGCCACCACGGCGTAGGAGCCGGCAAACGGCGTCGGCAGCAGCATGTCCGCGCTCCACGCGGCGATGGCCGGGCCGCACACGGCGGCCACCACACCGCCGGTCAGCACCACCGAGATCACGCGCGGCTTTTCCGGCAACGGTGCGGCGTCGGCGGCGGCCAGCCGGTAGAAGCGCGCAAACGACTGGAACACGCCGACCAGGGCCGTACCGGCACAGAACAGCCAGAAGTCATGGCGCCAGATCGCCGCCACCGACACCCATCCGCCCAGCATGCAGGCCACGCCGCCCAGGCAGAACGCGAAGCGGCGTCCGAATCGTTCGATCACGAACGGCACGCCCAGGGCCGTGGCCGCGCCCGCCACCGTAATCAGCGCGAACGGCAGCGTGGCCAGCGCCTTGGCTGGCGCGAGCGTGTAGCCGACCAGCCCGGTCAGCGTCAGGTCGACAGATATGGCGGACGTGAAAAGCGCCTGGCACAGCGCCAGCACGCGCGCCTGGCGCATCGCGGGGGAAGCCATCGGGGGTCTCCGGATTCTGGAATGGGATGGATTCCAGCGTACGGGCCCGGCCGGGCGGCCGACTGACAATGTTCAGCGGAATCCTGCCAAAGCCGGCAGGCTGTCCGGCAGACTTTCCGATACCGCGTGGTTGTCAGTTGAATACGTCCTGGCGGTAGCGGCCCTGCGCCACCAGACCGGCGAACCAGTCCGATGCCGCGTCGGCTGTCATGCCGCCCTGCTGCGCGCCGATCTCGATCAGCACCTGCCGCACGGCGGGCGCCATGCGGCGGCCGTCGCCGCAGACGTAGACCATCGCCCCGGCCCGCAGTTGGTCCCAGACCTGCGCGCGCCGCTGCCAGAGCAGATCCTGCACATAGCGCGCGGCGCCCGGCAGCACCGAGTACGCGGTGTGGACCTCGGCGACACCCGCTTCGGCCCAGGCCGCGATGTCGTCGTGGAACAGCCAGTCGTGCCGGGGATGGCGGCAGCCGAAGTACAACTGCACCGGCGTGATGGCCTGCCCGGCCGCCTGCTGGGCGGCGCGCTCTTCCAGGAAGCCCCGGAACGGCGCGATGCCGGTACCCGGGCCGATCAGCAGCATCGGCACCGATGGATCGTCAGGCGGCGCGAACGGCGGATTCGGCGCGCGGATCGACGCCGATATTTGGGCGCCCGGCGGCAGGCCCTGCAGCCACGTGGACGCCACGCCGCGGAACTGGCCGCGCCCTGACAGCGCGGGGGCCCAGACCGTGCCCACCAGCAGCGTGGCCACATCGGGCGACACCCGCGGCGACGATGCAATCGAATAGAAGCGCGGCCGCATCGGCACCGTGCAGGCCAGCAGTTGCGGGAGCGTCAGGGCGATGGCCGGGAAGCGGATCAGCACATCGAGCAGGTTCAGCCGGCGCGCGGCCACCTGGGCGGCATAGCCGGTATCGGCATCGTCGGCGGCAAGCTGCTCCAGCGTCTGCCGCGTGAACGGGCAGCGCGTGGCCTGGGCCAGCGAACGGAGCGTCTGGCGCGACACCACGTCCTGCAGTTCGACGAAGTGCGTCAGCAGTTGCCGCAGCGGCAGCGTTTCGCCGATCGGCAGGCCGCGCCCGGCGCCCTGGCGGGCCGACAGCGTGACCAGGGCCTCGGGGTCAAGGTCGAGCCGCTCGCAGAGCGCCGCCACCAGTGCCGCGTCATTCTGCGGCCAGACCGCAACGTGATCGCCGGTCCGGTAGGTGGCACCGGGTGGCAGTTGCAGCCGGATGTCGCGCGTCGATGTGCGCGGCGCTTCGATGGCGAAGTCCCATAGCCCGGCGGGATCGGCAACCAGCTCGGCATTGGCCAGCACCGTGAAGGCTTGCGTGCCGGCCGGGAGGGTGTCGGCACGCATGGCTTCGACGCTGCGCCACTGCACGTCCACGCTGATGCCGCCAGTGCTGGCGCCATCGGCCTGCAGCGCCTGCCACAACTGCGCCAGCCAGCGTTCCGCCGCCTGGTCGAAATCGGCATTGCCATCGGCCTCGCCGCGCGGCAGCAACGGCACCGCGCCGGCGGCCGTGAAGAAGTCGAACACGCGGCGTGGAAAGGCCTGGTACGTCGCCCATTGCGAGTTGCCGCAGCCAAGCAGCGCCAGCCGCAAACCCTCGGCGCGGTAGCCGCTGGCACCGCCGGCATCGAGCATCGCTTCGAACCGACGGCCGGAATCCGGCGCGCGGCCGTTATAGGTGGCCGCCACCACCACCAGCAGGCCCGATGTGGGCAGGGCATGCGCCACGTCGTCCAGATCGGCCAGCGTGGCCTCGAACCCCGCCGCCAACGCGCCGCCATGGATCTGCTCGGCCAGCTCGCGTGCCGTGCCCAGGCTTGACGCGCACAGCACGGTCATGGCCTGGCCATTGCCGCGTACGTCGGCCTGCGCGGCATCGGCCACCACTTCGGCGGCCGCCTGGACAGCGATCCGCTCATGCGGACGCCGGCGCCGGGCGCGCAGCACGAAGTTGTCGGGCTTGATCGTGAGCGTTTCCTTGAGCCGGAACTGGTAGTCGTACGGGTCGTGGAAGGCGAAGTTGCGCAACATCAGCGCCAGCGCGAGCTTGGCCTCGGTCAGCGCGAACTGGCGGCCGATACAGGCGCGTTCGCCATGGCCGAACGGCATATAGGCGTGCGCCGGCAGCGCCGCTTCGTTCTCGGGCAGGAAACGGTCGATATCGAACCGCTCCGGGTGCGCCCACACCTTCGGATCGCGATGCAGCGCCGTCAGCACCACCGAGACGCGACGGTTCTGCCGCAAACGGTAGCGGCCGCCGATCACCACATCGTCGAACGGCGCCACCGCGAAGGCCGGCGCGGTCGGCCAGAGGCGTAGTGTTTCCTTCAAAACGCGATCCAGCACAGGCAGGCGGGCCAGGTCGGCATAGACGGGCGGGGCGTCGCCGGACAGCACGGCATCGACTTCGGCATAGGCCTGCGCCAATACGGCCGGGTTGCGCAGCAGTTCGTACAGCGCGAAGGTCAGCAGGCCGCTGGTGGTTTCGTGGCCCGCGATCAGGAATGTGATGACCTGGTTGCGGATGTTGGCGTCGTCGAGCTGGCGGTCCGTTTCGGGGTCGCGCGCTTCGAGCATCAGGTTCAGCAAGTCCATGCCCGGCCGGGGCGCGGCCCGGCGCTGGCGGATCACGTCGTCCACCAGGTTGCGCATGTAGGCCACGTCGTCGGCGAACTGGCGGTGCGCGCGGCCCATGAAGCGGTCCTGGATCGGCAGCCGCGTGAGCTTGCGCATGGCCTCTTCCAGCGCGCCCACCATTGCCACGATGAACGGGTCAAGCTGGTCGCTGGCGAACGACTCGAAGTCGTAGCCGAAGCCGGACAGCGCGATGGTGTCGAGCGTCAGCCGCGTCATGTCATCGGCCACGGCGATATCGGCATCGGGCCCCTTGTGGTCCCACTTGTCCACCAGCCGGTTGGCCACGCGCAGCATCACGTCGAAGTAGCCCTTCATGGCGCGCTGGCTGAAGGCCGGCATCAGGATGCGGTGCGCGCAGCCCCAGTTGGGCTCGTCGCTGTGCGCGGTGAACAGGCCGTCGCCGGCCATGTCGCGCAGATACGACAGCGGCGGACCGATGATCTTGCGAAAGCGCGCCGGGTCGCACACTTCGGCCGCCAGCGCCACCGACGACACGAACGGCACGCGCCGCCCCGCGAAATCCAGTTCGAAGATGCCGTCGTGATGACGGCTGCGCGCCAGCAGGTGCTGGCCGACTTCGCCGGGCGTGATCTGGAACAGGTTGCCGACGAGGGGCCAGCCCGGATCGCGCGGAATCGGTTCCAGGGCAACGGCGGGCGTGACGGATGACATGGATGGGGGCGTTCCTTGTCGAAATCGGAAATGGCTGGGCAGCGCGATGCCAGAGCATGCCTGTCTATCGCCGCATTGTCCCGCCCGGTCTCCCTGCGTTTGAAATATTTGTTCGACTTCCGAGGCGCCCCTCTAATCGACCACCCGCCCGCGCAGCGCCTTGATCTGGCCGCGCTGGACCTTGGCATCGAGCCGGCGGACCTTCGACGCCCGGGTGGGCCGGGTGGCGCGCCGGATGCGCGGCGGCTCGGCCACGCTGCGTACCAGGTCGTGCAGGCGCCGGATGGCTTCCTCGCGATTCATCTCCAGGCTGCGATGCTGCTGCGCCTTGATGACGATCACCCCGTCGCGCGTGATGCGGTGGTCGTGCAGCGCCAGCAGGCGTTCCTTGTGATCGGCCGCCAGCGAGGACGTGCGCACGTCATAACGCAGGTGTACCGCATTGGACACCTTGTTGATGTTCTGCCCGCCCGCGCCCTGCGCGCGGATGGCGGTGATCTCGTACTCGTGGTGGGGGATGAACAGGTCGTCGGCCATGCGCCGCATCATAGCAACGCATGGCCGGGCGGTGTGCGGCGCATCGTGTCACGGCGCCGGCTTGATGTTCTGGTTCGAGCAGAACAGGTTCTGCGGATCGTACGTGCGCTTGGCGCGCGCCAGGCGGTCGAAGTTGTGGCCATACGCCGCGTTGACGCGCGCGCCTTCGTCCTCGGTCATGAAATTCACGTACACGCCGCCGGTGGCATAGGGGGCGGTGGCGTCGAAGAAATCGCGCGCCCATCCGATGCAGGCGGTGTCCTCGTCGGTACGGTCCCAGCGCGAATGCACATTCATCACATAGCGCGCGTCGCGATGGTGGTATGCCGTGGCGTCGGGTGCCACGCGGTTGGCCACGCCGCCCACCTGGCCGATAAAGATCTCGGCATGGGCCGACGGCCCGCGCGCCGCGTAATCGGTCATCAGATCGATGGCGGCATCGTCCAGCCGCGTGAAGTTGTGCGATTTCCAGTAATTGCGCGCGCCCGGTGTCAGCAAGGGGTCGAACGCCTGTTGCCAGGCCGTGTAGGGCATCTGGCCCACGTGCTCCCCGATGGGCTGGCCGAAGCCGCGCAGCGGGTCAATCGCCCTGTCGGCCTTCCCGGGGTCGCCGGTATAGAAGACCGCCAGCACCACCACATTGGCGCCGTGTGCCGACGACGGCAGGAACGGCAGGGGCGGCGCACGGCGCAGGACGACCCAGACATTCATCTCTTCGGGCATGGCCGATTCCGTAAATGCGCGGTACTGGCGCAGCACCGACTTGCCCTCCACGGCCGGAAACACGATCAGCCCGGCCGTCACCAGCGGGCCCACCGCATGCAGCTTGAATTCGAACAGCGTGACCACGCCGAAATTGCCGCCGCCACCGCGCAGGGCCCAGAACAGTTCCGGCTCGTGGTTGGCATCGGCCCATCGCCGCTCGCCATCGGCCGTTACCACCTCGCAGCCCCGCAAGTTATCGACGGTCATGCCGTACTGGCGCGTCAGCCAGCCGAATCCGCCGCCAAGGGTCAGCCCGGCCACGCCCGTCGTCGAGTTGATGCCGAGCGGCGTGGCCAGACCGAGGGCCTGCGCTTCGTGGTCAAAATCACCCAGCGTGGCGCCAGGGCTCACCCACGCCACCTTGTCGCGTGGATCGATATGGACGCTGCGCAACCCTGACAGGTCGACCACCAGCCCGTCATGACAGATGGCGCTGCCGGCAATGTTGTGGCCACCGCCGCGCACGGCAACCGGCAGGCCATGATCGCGCGCGAAATTGACCGCCTGCATCACGTCGGCCGTGCCCGTGCATTGGACGATGACCGCAGGCCGGCGATCGACCGTGGCGTTCCAGACGGTGCGCGCCACGTCGTAACCGGCGTCGTGCGGCAGCAGCACCTTGCCGCGCACGGCCTTGCGCAGCATATCGATGTGGTCGGCGGCAAGCGTGGGCATGATGAACCCTCCCTTTTTTCAACAACGATCTTCCTGGGAAGGGATATGGATGCAAGGCACGCGCCAGGCGTCGGAGAACGGCTTCGCAGCAACGGTTGCGGCAATGACGTGCGTGCTGACGACCGTGCGGGTAGCACAATTTGTTGCACTCTTGAGGCGGCGTGGGCGAGACACGGGCGTGCAGATGACACACATGTTTACTTGGCCTGGGGTGTGGCTGCACGGTATGGTCGTCTTCATGCCGGATCACCAACAAGCACGCAGAACAGAGGGGTCGCCATGTGGAAATTCTGGAAGCGAGAGAACTGGACGAAATATGATGCGAGAGCGCATGACGGGAAGGCGCTGGCCGTTGCCCAGTACATGCTCAAGCGCCGTCAGGATGCGGGGGCAGGACTGACTCCCTTGCAGTTGACAAAGCTTACGTACATCGCACACGGTCATATGCTGGCGAGGCACATGCGGCCGCTCTTCGACGAGGAGGTCCAGGCGTGGCCGCTCGGACCCATGGTGCCGAGTGTCTACTACGCCGTGCGGCACTATTGCAGCCGGTTCATCGACGCGGTGCCTGGCGCGCCAGTCGTCGATTTCGATCCGCATGAAATCGCTCTCATGGACTGGGTTGCCGACATGTATGGGCGCCTTGACGGAATTGCCCTGGCCGGCGCCATGCATCATCCAGGAACACCCTGGCGTATCACGCGTGAAGAAATTGGGAAGAACGGGCCCATTTCCAATAATCTGCTGGCCCATTTCTATAGGCAGATCTTGCGCAAAGGTCGGCATCACGCGCTGTGAGGTCCAGGATGAACGACGAAGCCATGAGGATGTCCGCGTTCCCTCGAGATCTTGAGTTTGACGGAGGCGAAACGGACGGTGCTCCAGCTGGCTATCCGGAAGAGCATGGACTGATGGGTCCCGGCGACCTGGCGCATGACGGGCGTGTCCGGGAGCACAAACGCCACCAATCATTCCGCGACCAGGTCAACTGCGCGATGATCGGCATGTTCTGGATCCTCTGCACGGCCCTGGCGAGCGGCATCGTCGTCTATAGCTGGCATTTGATGACCCCGCTGCTATGGCACTTTCTTGATGACTCGCAGCAGGTGCGCTTGCAGACCTTGCTTGCGCCGGCCGTGCTATCGAGTTCGCTGACCGGGTACGTCAGCCGGCGCATTGAATAGGACGGTGCGACGTCTGCCGGCACCCCTGCTCCACCTACCCCTTCACACAGACCACCTGCCGCAGCGTGTGGACGACTTCGACCAGGCTGCTCTGGGCGGCCATGACAGCGTCGATGTCCTTGTAGGCCATCGGAATCTCGTCGATCACGGCTGCGTCCTTGCGGCATTCCACGTGCGCGGTGGCCTGGACCTGGTCTGCCACCGTATAGCGGCGCCTGGCCTCGTTGCGGCTCATGGTCCGGCCGGCGCCGTGGCTGCAGGAGCAGAAGCTCTCGGCGTTCCCCAGCCCGCGCACGATGAAACTCCTGGCGCCCATCGACCCCGGGATGATGCCAAGCTGTCCCTTCTGGGCCGAGACCGCGCCCTTGCGCGTCACGAAGACATCGGCGCCAAAGTGGCGCTCCTTCTGCACATAGTTGTGGTGGCAGTTCACTGCGTGTTCATCCATCGCGAATGGCTTGCTGATAACAGCCCGCGCGGCCCCGACCACGGCGGCCATCATCACCTCACGATTACGGCGCGCATATTCCTGCGCCCAGCCCACGGCCTCGACGTAGTCGTCGAAATGGGCGCTGCCTTCTTCAAAGTACGCCAGATCGCGATCGGGAAGGTTGGCGATGTGCTGGCGCATGTCCTGCTGCGCCAGTTCGATAAACTGCGTGCCGATGGCATTGCCCACGCCACGTGACCCGCTATGGAGCATGAACCAGCCCGTGTCGCTTTCGTCGAGGCAGACTTCGATGAAGTGATTGCCGGTGCCGAGCGTTCCCAGATGGACATGGTTGTTCGTCCGCGCGAGCTTTGGGTACTTCTGGCAGATTCGCTCAAAGCCCGGCATCAGCGTCTTCCACATTTCGTCCACGTGGTGGGGCGGACGATCCCCCCAGGCACCCGGATCCCGCCGTCCCGGCGCCCGGCCGTGCGGCACCGCGCGTTCGATGGCGCTGCGCAGCCGGTGCAATGAATCGGGCAGGTCCGCCGCCTTGAGCGTCGTGCGCGCAGCCATCATGCCGCAGCCAATATCGACCCCGACCGCCGCCGGGATAATCGCGCCTTGGGTAGGAATAACAGTCCCTATCGTCGATCCCTTACCCAGATGTACGTCCGGCATCACGGCCAGATGGCGGAACACGAAGGGCATGCGCGCAGTGTTCTGCAACTGCCGCCGGGCATCTTCCTCGACGGGCACGCCAACCGTCCACATCTTGACTGGCTTGCCGTTGGCCAGGGCCATCACCTGGTAGTCTGTCTTTTCACTCATCCCTGCTTCCTGTCTCGGTCTCGGCACGCGGAGCGCCGGTGCATCTGCCCATTGGGCCTTAGCCGTGCCGCGCCGTTCCGTATCCGGGCCTTCCGCCCAATATCGGCCGCCCCCGTTCCGGTGCTAAAACGAAAGTCCGGCGCCGACACGTGAAAGGGGATGCCATGAAACGCCTGCCTCCGATCCTGGCCCTCTGGGCGGCCCTGCTGCTTGGCGGCTGCTATTACGGCTATCCGCCTGCGCCAGGGCCCGGACCGACCAGCTTCGACCGCTCGTTCTACGCGGCGGCCGACGCCATGCGCGATCAGGGTGTGGCGGTGCAGACGCAGGAGCCGACCACCGGCAATATCACCGGCTACTACGGCAGCACCCCTGTGGCGGCCATGATCCGGCAGCAGGCGGATGGCAGCGTGCGCGTGGAATTCCAGGCGGCCGATTCCCGCGACCCCGGACTGGTCAACCGGATCACGCAAAGCTATCAGCGGCGGATGGGGCGGTAAGGGAATGCGGGCATTTCAAGGAAATCGGCACCGCGCGTGACAGATGTTCTGTTCGCACCGCCACCAGAAAAGGCCGGATTCTTGGCACGAAGCCGATGGCACCAGCCATCTCGCGCTTCAGCAGGGACGTTTGGCGAAGTGCCAGCGATCAGTCAGATTGGCGCGCCCGGCTGGGATCGAACCAGCAACCCCTGCCTTCGGAGTTTTGGTGTCGCAGTAGACTTCTTTATAAATCAATGCCTTGCGCAACTCGCACATTGCAAAACCAAGATCAACCAAGGGCAATCAACGTCAATCCAGCTTGTCCAAGGTGCAATCTAGCTACAGTGCTGGAGCTTCGCTCGCGCATTCATCTCGCACCAGCCTCATGAGGCCAAGAGCATCGATTGCAGCACCACTTCATCGCGGTGTCTGCTCGGATGGTGATCGCAAGTGGCGATAGAGTGTCGTATACTTCAGCGCGAAAATGACAAGTGGCTGATCACCTCCGGGGAACACCAGGCATGGCAAAGCAACGACACCTGTCTCGGGCACCAATTCGAGAAGCGGTCATCGATATCCAGTTCCAATCGGCCGTCGACTCGGCTAGCGTCAGTGAATTTGCCACAGCGTTTTCGAACGGCAAGGGACCGGTAAGCGATCTTTGGGCCACATCCTTGGAGCTACGTGTCGGTCCTGCTCCAGGCGCTCTTCAACCGGAACACACGGCGACGTTAATCGGTAAGCGCCTTGACTTGGACGACGGAAAACATGTTGTCCAGTTCAGAATGAACGGTTTCACCTACAGTCAGCTGCCTCCCTATGACACTTGGGAAGCCATGAGTGCTGGCGCCCTTGAGATCTGGCGCGAGTACCAAGCGATCGTTAAGCCCGAAGAAATCTCTAGGATTGCACTTCGCTACATAAATGCCCTGGCGATCCCTCTCCCTGTGCAAAACTTCGATGACTACCTGACGCATGCACCGCAGGTGCCGAAAGAACTTCCACAGTCGCTTGCAAGCTTCCTCAATCGAGTTCTCATTCACGATCAAGAGAACAAGGACATCGCGCAAGTGACTCAAATGTTGGAAGGCGAAGCATCTGATGGAAAGGCGATCAATATTCTATTTGATATAGACGTTTTCCATCCGTGCCAGCTAAAGTCGGCGACGGAAGAGCAGATATTTTCTGTGCTGCAGCGACTACGAGAGTTCAAGAATAAAGCGTTCTTTGGCTTTCTTGAAGAAAAGATACTGGAGCCCTACGCATGAGTGCACTGTTAGCGTTTAGCGGCGTATTTCCCTTGAGCTCTACTCCGGGTCTCACAAGCGATGCCGTGCGTGTCGCAAAGGCAAGCGCCGAGGAGTTCTACCGGGTAAGAAAAAGCACGAAGACTAATGCAGTAACCAATGAGCTTTTTGCTCTGGCTGCCAAATATGATCGGCTATCCAGAGTCACTCTCAAAGTAGCAGTCGACTTTGCGTTAGCGCTGCCAACTGACGCTGCGCTGCCTGAGGTCTCCGTGGATCCGGACGGAGAAGTGGCGTTCGACTGGATCGATGACAATAAGATGCTGTCCGTGAGCATTGGGTCGGGAGGGGGAGTCACCTATGCAGGAAAGTTCGGCGCCGAGAGGGTATCTGGCACTGCTCGTTTCAGTAGGAGCGTTCCTCAGCCGCTTAATGAAGCGCTCAAGAGCTTCCGTGCAGGCTAAAACCAATGCGGACGAACCGTTGGCGCCTACCGACAAAGTGTCGCGGTTTATCTATGAATCAGACAAGATTTCCAAGTCTAACAATCGGCCGAAAGTGGGCGCCTTTCTGCCTGAGCTCTACAATGACCGACATGAGACTTCAGTTTGCCATTTAGACCGGTGTGAAGAGTCCAGAGTGTGGCATTTAGGGCGCAGCCGCCGTCCAACTAAAACGTTGCATGCACGCACTGACTTCGATGTTCAGCATGCGCTGGACCTTTCGCTCGGATGCCTTGCCGCACCCGAGCCAGATTTTGACGAGCACGCTGTAGTCGTCAACTGGCCTGCCGAGAAGCTAGAGCAAAAGAAGATCGCGGTGGAGTTGGCTTCGAAGGCGGGCGAATGCAAGGCACCCCCTCCTGTACAACACTGACAGTTCAAGCGCCTTCCCCACCATCAGTGCTGGAGCAAGAGTTCAAATTCGTGAAGTGGCCGGGCTAGGCTATCCATATATGCGGTTGTAAGTGTCGCGGGCAAATGCAATTGTGGTGACGTTATTGTCCCGAACGCTCTCGCGAATTTCGTTTGGGTCGATCGCCATCACGTTCTTCAAGTGCTCCCGCACTTCCGCGTTTTCCCAGTTCCACGTCGACGACCCAAGCACTCCTGCGAATGCCTCCAACCGGTCGACTTGCCAGGTGAGCACTTTCACCGCGTTCTGACAGTCCGCGTACGAGCGGAATTTGAATACCTGGCCCTTTGCTGCCAGCGATCTGAGTTTGGTGCCCGAGGGGCGGACAGCCTCCAACGCATCAAGTAGGCGCTTCGCGTCCTGGTCTCCATACTTCTTGATGTAAGCGATTGCACCATTTATCGCTTTGTCAGAATGGTCACCGCTGCCCCACGACTGTACGTGACTTGCCATGCCAATCTTCGACATCTCCAGTAGGGCGATGGGCTTGGGCATTTCCGCGATGTAGGAGTGTGTTGCTTCGATCAGCGCATCAAGGAACTCTGCCTCTCTCTTAGCTTTGTCCTGCCGCTGCCAGTTGCGCAAAGCTGAGAAGGCAATGACAGCTGTTGCTACAGGAGCGAGGGTTTTTATGAGCTCAAGCCAGTTGATGTCCGTTATCGCGTCGAACGACCACACAAGGGCGTCACACATCAAAGCAGACCTACTAATGAACGACGTTTCACATGGTGTCCCGGCATATCTCCTTCCTTTGATATATGTTGGTTGGCTCCGCTGGATTGCAGTGTACTGGGTGCGGTGTTCTGCCCGTCAGGAATTCCGCTGGCGCCTGGCCTCGCGCCTAACGGCGAGGCACTCAGCCATCCGATGGAGATCGGTGCAGCGATATACGCGCCTCTCGGCGGATCACCTAGCACAGGGGGGGGCGCCGCTGACGGCAGTGCCGTCGCCGAAGTTAGCTGCAATTTAGCTACAGTCGGTGTAGGGCAAGACGGGGAAAAAGGCGGGAAACCTTTGAGACTTGGCGCGCCCGGCTGGGATCGAACCAGCAACCCCTGCCTTCGGAGGGCAGTACTCTATCCATTGAGCTACGGGCGCGATGTGAACTGCAGTGACAACGGAGAGTGCCGTCGTCGGAAAGTCGCATAGGATACCCGACTTGTCCGTGGCCGTCCATGCGGGATGCGCCGGGGGCCGTCGAACCCGGGTTTTCACAGGTCTCTGAGCCGTCGCTTTTGGCCCCCGGGGCCGAGTCTTGGGTCTATAATCGGCAGCTATTTGCGTCGTACCAGAGACGTAGCGGGGCAGGAGACGCCCCGGACGCGAAGACCGACAGATTCATCCCCGAAGACAGGGCCAGACAAGCAAGCCGCCCCCACGTGCTGTGCAATAGGTTTCCCGCAAAATCGAGAGTTCTGTATGAGTGACGTCCATCAAAACGACCACCACGAGTCGCCAATCAAGACCCCTAAGCAGCTTGTCGCTGTTGTGATCGCCGCCTTTCTGGTGCCGATCATCGTCATCATCCTGCTGGTCAATTTTGTCGGACATGGCACCCGCGAGGGCGCCGGCTCCACCCAGAGCGTGGAGGCGGTGAACACCCGTATCGCGCCGGTAGCGTCACTCGAAATCAAGGATCCCAATGCCCCCCGCGTCTTCAAGACGGGCGAGCAGGTCTACAAGGAAGTTTGCGCCGCGTGCCACGCCACGGGTGCGGCCGGTGCGCCGAAGTACGGCACGGCTGGCGACTGGACGGCCCGGATCGGCCAGGGCTTTGACGGCCTGCTGAAGTCGGTGCTGAACGGCAAGGGCGCCATGCCCGCCCGCGCCGGCACGTCGCCGGACGATCTCAGCGATTACGAACTGGCCCGCGCCGTGGTCTACATGGCCGATGCCGGCGGTGCCAAGTTCCCCGAGCCGGCGGCTCCAGCCCAGGGTGCCACCGCCCAGGCTGCGGCCTCGGCGCCCGAGGCGGCTGCAGCACCGGCTGCCGCTGCGCCCGCACCTGCGGCAGCCCCTGCTCCGGCAGCCGCAGCACCGGCAGCACCCACCGCCCCGGCTGCGGCGTCGGCCGACACGGGCAAGAAGGTCTACGAACAGGTTTGCGCCGCGTGCCACGCTGCCGGCGTGGCCGGTGCGCCGAAGTTCGGCGACAAGGCTGCCTGGGCGCCGCGCCTCAAGGAAGGCATGGACGTGGTTCACAACTACGCGCTCAAGGGCAAGGGTGTGATGCCGCCCAAGGGTGGCTACGCCGGTCCGGATGCGGACGTGATCGCCGCATCCGACTACATGGCCAACGCAGCCAAATAAGCTTCCAGCCCGCCTCAGACCTGGTCCGGCCAGCCCGGCCAACCGGGCCTGCACCCAGCAAAAAGCCCGCGAATCTGTCGCGGGCTTTTTCGTTTCTGGCGTTGCCGCGGCCGCTACACCACGCGCGAATAGCGCACCAGCGGAATTGCCTGGCGATCGTTGGCGGCGCTGGGCGCCGGTTGCGGTCGGGCAGCGTCGTCGCGCAGGTAGCGGTCGAAAACCATGGCCACGCGGCGTACCAGCAGGCGTCCCAGTTCGGTAATGTCGATGCGGGCCGGTGTGCGGCGTACCAGGTGGTCCTCCGCCAGCCTGTCCAGGTCGGCCAGCTCGGCGGCGAAGTTGGCGGCGAAGTCGATGCCGTAGGTCTTTTCCACCTCGGCAATGTCCAGCGTGCCGTTGCACATCAGGGCGCCGATGATGGCCTTGCGCAGATGATCGTCGGCGGACATCTCGAAACCGCGCACCACCGGCAGGCGCCCGGCATCGATCGCCGCGTAGTAGTCGTCCGTGGTGCGGGCGTTCTGCACATAGTGTCCGGCCACGGCGCCGATGGCCGATACGCCAAGACCGATCTGGTCGTAGCCGGCGTGCGTGGCATAGCCCTGGAAATTGCGTTGCAGCCGGCCTTCGCGCTGGGCGATCGCCAGGTCGTCGTCGGGCAGCGCAAAGTGATCCATGCCAATGTAAACGTACCCGGCGGCGGTCAGCCGTTCGATCGTCGACACCAGGATGTCGAGCTTCTCTGCCGGCGGCGGCAGTGCTGCGGCATCGATACGACGTTGCGGCTTGAACACGTGCGGCAGGTGGGCGTAGCTGTACACCGACAGCCGGTTGGGCCGCAGCTCCAGCACCTTTTCGATGGTCTTGCCAAAGCGCGCGGTGGTCTGGTGCGGCAGGCCGTAGATCAGGTCCACGCTGACCGACTGGAATCCCAGGCGCCGCGCCGCCCGCACCACGGCGCGCGTGTCTTCGTAAGACTGCACCCGGTGCACGGCTTCCTGCACCTCGGCGTCGAAATCCTGCACGCCCAGGCTGATGCGGTTGAAGCCGAGTTCGGCCAGCAGGTCCATGCGTTCATCGGTGACGCGGCGCGGATCGATCTCGATCGAATGCTCGCCCTCCGGCAGCAGCACGAAATGCGCGTGCAGCGCCGCCATGACCCGGCGCATTTCCTCGGGGTCGAGGAAGGTCGGCGTGCCGCCGCCCCAGTGCGACTGCATCACGGCGCGTCGCTCGCCCAGGCGCCCGGCGACCATCGCCATTTCGCGCGACAGGTAGTCGACATACTGCGCACTGCGGCTGTGATCCTTGGTGATGATCTTGTTGCAGCCGCAGTAGTAGCAGATGTTTTCGCAAAACGGGATATGGAGATACAGCGACAGCGGCGCCGGCGAATCGGCGCGGCACGCCTGCAGCGCCGTCTGGTAGCCGGCGTCGCCCACTTCCTGGTGGAAGCGGTCGGCGGTGGGGTAGGAGGTATAGCGGGGGCCGTTGCCGTCGATGCGGCCGGCCAGGCTGCGGAAATCGGCAAGCGCGCGGCGGTCGAAAGCCGTGCCGGCGACGTCTGGAATGGGGGCGGACATGCGGGGACTCGATTTGTGGGCGGAATGACAATCGATGCTATGCCTCGCCCGGTGCATCAACCTTGATGCGCATCAAGACCATGGCGATCCTACGCCTGCCAGCCCCGCCAACGGGGGGCCTCATGTCGGGCAACCGTCACGGAAGCGTCATGAAGGGCCGATAGTCTCGGGCGTCCATCCGACTCTCACTGCCATGCGCCCAGCCTTGCCGCAGTCGCCCCCCGCGTGTCCGCCCGCTTCGATAGGCCGCCGCCGCGCCTTGCAGAGGCTCGGCGCCCTGACGTCCGCCGCCGTGCTGCCCGCGATGGCGCAGCCCGCTGGCCAGGTCCTGCGCCGCCAGCTTGTGGTGGGCCATTTGGTGGACCGCGTAGGGCCGCAGGCCGATCAGGCGCGGGACTATCTGGCCGGCGCCAAGGTGATGTTTGATGCCTTCAATGCGTCGCCGACCGGCAACGGCGGTCTGCGCATCGTTCACGTGGTGCGCGATGCGGACGCCTCGAACCGGCGCGCCGCCGCACAGGCCGTGGCGCTGGCCGACAACGAACGCGCCGAGGTGCTGTTCGGGCCTGGCGACAGCCTGCTGCCCACGCTGGCCGGCTCGGCTGAACTGACGCGGCGCGGGGTGCAGATCGTCGCGCCGCTGTCGGGGCTGGCGCTGAGCGCTGACAACGTGTGGTTCACGCGCGCCGACTATCAGGCCGAACTCGATGCCGCCGTGCATCAGCTGCGCAGCTACGGGCTGACCGGCATCGCGCTGGCGGTGTCGCCCGACTTCGCAGCCGGCACGCTCGGCGTCGGCACCCCGTGGCTCGCGCGCCTCGAAAAGGACATCTCGACGCGCGCCGTGGCGCTGACTGGCAATTTCGACGACAACGCACGGCGCATTGCCGCGGCCCGGCCGGGCGCAGTGATCGTCGCGGGCGACACGCTGGCCTATGGCAGCCTGGGCCGCGCCCTGGCGGCGCAAAACTGGTACGGCTTTCTGGTAGGCCTTTCGGCGGTCAGTCCGTCGGCGGCGCGCGAGATCCTGGGCGCCGGCTACGCGGGCGGCATGGTCGTGACGCAAATTGCACCGGGGCCGCAGGAATCGACGCTGCGCGTGGTCAAGGAGCACGTGGCCCGCATGAAGCAGTACTTGGACGAGCCGCCCTCGCCTGCCACGCTGGCCGGCTATATCGGTGCGGCCTGCCTGGTGCGCGCGGCTGCCGGCATGAAGTCGTCGGGCACGGCGGAACTGCGGCGGGCGCTGCAGGCCCGCATCGACGTCGGGGACTTCACGCTGGACTTCACGCGGGGCCTGCGGGGGTCGCAGTACGTGCAGCTAGCGGCGATCGGCAAGAGCGGCCTGCCGCAGCGCGCCTGAGCTGGGGCTGGATCGCTTCGATCAGGCGCGCGGAAGTGTGATGCTGACGCGCAGCCCTCCCTCCGCCCGGTTGGCAAGCTTCAGTTCGCCACCGTGGCGCGCCACGATATCGGCAGCGATCGACAAGCCCATGCCCACGCCGCCGGTGGCGCGGCTGCGCGACGACTCCAACCGATAGAACGGCTCCAGCACGCGTTGCAGTTCGGCCGGCGGAATGCCGGGACCGTTGTCGCAGACATCGATCGAGACGCGCTCGGGGCTATCGGTGAGGATGATGTGCGCGGCGCCGCCATAGCGGTGGGCGTTTTCCACCAGATTCACCACGGCGCGCCGCAGTTCGGCCGGATAGGCCAGCAGCGGCGCCGCTTCGCCAGACAGGCGCACGTCCTGCCCGATTTCCTGGGCGTCGTCGACCACCGCCTGCAGCAGCGCCACCATGTCCACCCGCTGGCGCGGGCCGGTGCCGTCGTCGCGTTCGCGCAGGTAATACAGTGTGGCGTCGATCAGGCCATTCATCTCGGCCAGATCCTGGCGCAGGCGATAGCGCACGTCGTTGTCCTCGATGCGCTCGATACGCAGGCTCATGCGGGTCAGCGGCGTGCGCAGGTCATGCGACACCGCCGCCAGGAAGCGCGACTGCTGCGCCAGCTGGGTGCGGATGCGCTGCTGCATCAGGTTCAGCGCGTGCGTGGCGTCGCGCGCTTCGGCTGGGCCGGTGTCTTCGTCCAGCGGCGGTGCATGGACGTCCTGCGCCAGACGGTTGGCGCCGCTGGCCAGTTGCTGCACCGGCCGCGCCAGCAGGCGGGCACCCACCCACGAAGCGATCAGGATGGCCGCAAGCTGGAAGATCAGGCCCAGGTGCGGCGGCCAGATGCCACGGATATGAAATCCCTTCGGCGGGCCGGGGGGACGGTCGAATGGCCGGCGTTCGCCGAAGGCTTCGGGGCGCAGCGGGGGGCCATCGAAATCGAACGGTTCATTGCCCCGCATGCCGGGCGGCGCGCCAGGCGGCCGGTCGGGCATGAAAACCCCTTCGAGCGGATGCGCGGGCGTGCCGCTCGGCACCAGCCGGCCCGCCGCCTCGGCGTCGGACGCGGCGCGGCGCATGCGCTCCATGTAGCGTTCCGAACCCGGGCGCGGAAACACGCTTTCGATCACGGTCACACCCAGCACATGCACGGCCAGCATGATGGCGGTCATCACGAAGAACAACCGCATGAACATCGAATTGAACCGGCGGCGTCTGGCCGGCTCGGCGGCGCGCGGTTCGGCCCGTATCGCCGAAGCACCGCCGGTGGACGGCGGAATCGCAGCAGCCATGCCTTCAGTGCTCCACGTTGCCGGTGAACACGTACCCTTCGCCACGCACGGTGCGGATCAGCGACGAGTCGCGCGGGTCGTCGCGCAGCTTCTGGCGCAGCCGCGATACCAGCAGGTCGATGCTGCGGTCGAAGACGTCCAGGTCGCGGCCGCGCGCATTGTTGATCAGCATCTCGCGGTCGAGCACGCGGTTCGGATTCTCGATGAACGTCAGCAGCAGGCGGAATTCGGCGTTGGACAGCGGCACCACGGTTTCTTCCGCATCGACCAGCTGGCGCAGCGTGGCATTCAGGCGCCAGCAGCCAAAGCGCATCTCGTGCCCGCCCGTGGCCGGCGTCGGGCGGCGTACGTCGCCACGGCTGCGGCGCAGCACCGTGTGGATTCGCGCCACCAGCTCGCGCATCTCGAACGGCTTGGTCACATAGTCGTCGGCCCCGACTTCCAGCCCCACCACGCGGTCGGCCAGTTCGGCACGCGCGGTCAGCATGATCACGGGCAGGTTGCTCTGCTCGCGAATCTCGCGGCACAGCGTCAGGCCGTTTTCGCCCGGCAGCGACAGGTCCAGGATCACCAGGTCGTAGTCCTGCCGGCCCATCGCCGCGCGCATCGCCGCGCCGCCTTCCGCGCCGTCGGCCTCCATGCCGAACGTGGCCAGGTATTCGGCCAGCATGGCGCGGATCTGGGGGTCGTCATCGACGATCAGCAGACGAATGGGCAGGTTGGGCGACAGGTCCATGGGGAAAAGTGAGGAATATGCGGGACATCCGACCGGCCAATGTACCAGCCGCAAGATGACGCGCGATGCCTGCTTTGTATCAATTTTGATACGTGCGGCGCACGGCACGTGGGCCCGCGGTGCGAGGCGCCGGGCGGTGTTGGCGCAGCCCGAACGCCCGGGAGAAAAAATACGCTCCCGGTGCTGCCGCAACCGGGAGCGTTCAACAGGGAAGAAGCCGGGCTCGCATGCGCCCAGCCACACCGCAGCCGAAGGGCGGGCGCGGTGCGTCGCAGGAACGTCCGAGACGTTTCCACGCGCCGCCAATCGTAGTGAGCCCGCCCCCGGCAGTCTTGTCGGCCTTGTATCAAGTCAGCCCGCGACAGGCTTGTTGAGCAGCGCCTTCAGGCCGGCGAGCCGGTCCTTCGGGCTCATCGCCGGCGTGGTGTCCTGCGGTGCCGGGGCTTCTTCCAGCTTCATCTCGGCGATAAAGCGCGAGGGCTCGACCGAATAGGTTTCGCGCGCCCGCTTGCGCTTCTTGCACCAGCTGATCTGCAGGCTGCGCTGCGCGCGCGTGATGCCCACATACATCAGGCGGCGCTCTTCCTCGATTTTCTCGTCGTCCAGGTCTTCGTCCTCGCGTGTGTGGGGCAGGATGCCCTCTTCCACGCCCACCAGGAACACGTGCGGATACTCCAGGCCTTTCGACGCATGCAGGGTCGACAGTCGCACCGCGTCGGGATCTTCGTCGCGGCCTTCAAGCATGCTCATCAGCGCCACGGTCTGGGTCAGTTCGAGCAGGTTCTTTCCTTCATCGCCGAAGCCGTCGGCCGTGTCGAACCCCGTGGCCTCGCCATCGCCTTCGGCCTCCGGACGCGTGCCCTTGCGCTTGAGCCAGTCCAGGAATTCCAGCGTATTGGTCCAGCGCGACTGCGCCTGCCGTTCGTCGAAGGTGTCGTACAGATAGGCCTCGTAATGGATGCCTTCCATCAGGTCGTCCAGCACCACGGTGGCCGGGTCGCTGGCCGCGCGGTCGGCCAGGCGCACCATCGATTCGCAGAACGTGCGCAGCGGCTCCAGCTGGCGCGGCTGCAGCCTGGCCTCGATGCCGCCCATCATCGCCGCCTCGAACAGCGACACCTTCGCCTGGCCTGCAAAGGTGCCCAGCACCTCGAGCGTGGTGTTGCCCACCCCACGGCGCGGCGTGGTAATGGCGCGAATGAAGGCGGGGTCATCGTCCGGATTGGCGATCAGGCGCAGGTAGGCGCAGATGTCCTTGATCTCCGCCTTGTCGAAGAAGCTCTGGCCGCCCGACAGCACATACGGAATGCGCTCGCGCCGCAGGATCTGCTCGAACAGGCGCGCCTGGTGGTTGCCGCGATACAGGATGGCGTAATCGCGAAACTGCGCGCGGCGCTCGAACTTGTGCGCGGACAGGCGGAACACTACCGACTCGGCCTCGTGCTCCTCGTCATTCATCGGGTGGACGGCGATCGGATCGCCCATGCCGTGTTCCGACCACAGCTTCTTGTCGAACAGCTTCGGGTTGTTGGCGATGACCGCGTTGGCCGCTTCGAGGATGCGCACGGTCGAGCGGTAGTTCTGCTCCAGCTTGACCACCTTCAGGTCAGGAAAATCGGTCTGCAGCAGCCGCAGGTTGTCCAGTGTGGCGCCACGCCAGCCATAGATGGCCTGGTCGTCGTCGCCCACTGCCGTGAACGCCGGCGCGCGCAGGTGCGAGCCGCCGGCCAGCAGCTTCAGCAGCTGGTACTGGCACGCGTTGGTGTCCTGGTATTCGTCGACCAGGAAATAGCGCAGCCGGTTCTGCCACTTCAAACGCACGGCCTCGTCGCGCGCGAACAGTTCGGCGGGCAGGCGGATCAGGTCGTCAAAGTCCACCGCCTGGTACGCGTTCAGCGTGGCCACGTAGTTGCGATAGACCATCGCGGCCTGGTGCTCGTCGGCATTGGCCGCCTGCGCGAGCGCGGTCTCGGGATCGACCATGCCGTTCTTCCACAGCGAGATGGTGCTTTGCACGCTGCGGATCAGCTTCTTGTCGGTGGTGCCCAGCTGCTCCTGGACCAGCCCGAAGCAGTCGTCCGAATCCATGATCGAGAATTGCGGCTTCAACCCGACATGCTCGGCTTCCATGCGCAAGATTTGCACGCCCAGCGAGTGAAACGTACAAACGGTCAGCTGCTTGAGTGGAATGCGCTTCCCTTCGCGCGTGGTCTTGCCTTCCATCAGCTTGCCGATGCGTTCCTGCATCTCTTTCGCCGCCTTGTTCGTGAACGTGACGGCGGCAATGTGACGCGGCTCGAACCCCTTGTCCTCGATCAGGTGGGCGATTTTCTGCGTGATCACGCGGGTTTTGCCCGATCCGGCGCCCGCCAGCACAAGGCAGGGGCCGTCCAGGTAGCGCACCGCTTCGGATTGCGCGGCATTGAGTCCGTGAGTCATGAGGCTGGGGAAGTGGCAGGCGGAATGGCTCATGGCGCACCTGCGGGTGGCGCGCCGAAGGCGTCGATGTTAACACGCGCCGCAGGCGCGCACGGGCGTGTCGGGCGGCGTCCGACAAGAGGCGTTTCAGGCTGGTAACAATCGTAAAGCGGCGGATCCCGGGGCATGGAGCTTGCCTCTTATCTCGCAGGACCGCACGGGTCTTGCGCGTGGCGCGACCGGTCCGGGGACATATCAACAAATCGGAAACGATGATCTCGATGACAACAAAGGAGCCAATCATGAAGACGCTTCGCACCCTTTCGAAAGTTGCCCTGATCGGCGTGACGCTGGTGGGCTTTGCGGGCTGCGCGGACATGACCCCGAAGCAGCGTAATACCGCCATTGGCGCAGGCGCCGGTGCGCTCGGCGGTGCCGTCCTGACCGACGGCAGCGCGCTGGGTACGCTGGGCGGCGCGGCCGTGGGCGGCGTGGTCGGTAATGTCGTGACGAAGGACCGCCGCTAACCGGCCCGCCGGGGATTTCAATCCCGGGGGCGGGGCCGCCAGCCGGCGTCCGGTGTGCGTTTGACAAAGGCTGACCGGTCCCGTACATTCTCGCGCATCCGGCCGGGAGAGCGCGCATCGATTGCGCCGCCGAAGGGGAACCACCCGCAAACTCTCAGGCACCATGGACCGACCGGATCGGCATGCAACATGCACACGATGCATGCCGCACTCTGGAGAGCGACATCCGCCACTGCCCTGACGCCGTGGTGAGCATGTCCACCGAAGGGGCGCACGAGGTTCCGGCTTCGTAATCTCTCAGGTATCGAGGACAGAGGGGTCATCCGCCGCAGCGGATTGGATGCACATTGGTGCGCCCGATCGTTGCGGCGGATGACCCTTTTTTCGTTTTCGAACCGCCCCCGAGGATATCCATGACGCTCCAGGCCACGCCCCTCAACGCTATCCACCGCGCCCTCGGCGCCCGCATGGTCGACTTTGGCGGCTGGGACATGCCGGTCAACTACGGTTCGCAGATCGAGGAACACAATGCCGTGCGTGCCGATGCCGGCATGTTCGACGTGTCGCACATGTGCGTGGTCGACCTGCACGGGGCCGGCACGCGCGCCTTCCTGCGCGGCCTGCTGGCCAACAACGTCGACAAGCTGCAGACGCCGGGCAAGGCGCTGTATTCGTGCATGCTCGACGAAAAAGGCGGCGTCATCGACGACCTGATCGTCTACTTCTTTGCCGAGGACTACTTCCGCCTGGTGGTGAACGCCAGCACGGCGCTTGGCGACATCGAATGGATCCAGTCGCGCAATGCGGCCACCGGCAGCGGCGTGACGATCACACCGCGCCGCGGCGATGTGGCGCCGGCCGGCAGCGGCAAGCTGGCGATCGTGGCCGTGCAGGGCCCCAACGCCCGCGCCAAGGTCTATCAGGCCTTCCCCTCCACCCAGCCGGCCGACGCGTTGAAGCCGTTCAACGCGCTGGTCGTGCAAGACCCGGAAATGGGCGAGCTGATGGTCGCCCGCACCGGATACACCGGCGAAGACGGCTTCGAGCTCGTGGTACCGGCCGAGAACGTCGCCGGCATCTGGGAAAAGCTGATCGCCGCGGGCGTACGCCCGGCCGGCCTGGGCGCGCGCGACACGCTGCGCCTGGAAGCCGGCATGAACCTGTACGGCCAGGACATGGATATCAATACGTCGCCGCTGGACGCCGGCCTGGCCTGGACGGTCGACCTGCAGAGCGAGCGCGACTTCATCGGCAAGCAGGCCCTGGTGGCAGGCGGCCAGAAACAGACGTTCGCGGGCCTGATCCTGCGCGACAAGGGCGGCGTGCTGCGTGCGCACCAGAAGGTCATCACGGCGGCCGGCGCCGGCGAAATCACCAGCGGCACGTTCAGCCCGAGCCTGCAGCAGTCGATCGCGTTCGCCCGCCTGCCGCAGGGCGTGGCGCCGGGCACCGACGTCCAGGTCGAGATTCGTGACCGCAAACTGACCGCGACTGTGGTTAAACTGCCGTTTGTGCGTAATGGCAAGGCACTCGTGAGCTGAGGCATCGCCCGGCTTCACATCAAACGGTCGCCCTTCCGCCCGTCCGCTCGAGCCCAACCTGCTGCGGACCGGGTGAATGAAACAAGAAACAATCTGTATCCCGGAGAACCTCATGAACTTCCCCGCTGACCTGAAGTACACCGAGTCGCACGAGTGGGTGCGCGTCGAAGCCGACGGCACGCTGACGATCGGCATTACCGACCACGCACAGGACGCCCTGGGCGACATCGTCTTCCTGGAACTGCCCGAAGTGGGCAAGTCGGTGGGTGCCGGCGACGCCCTGGCCGTGGTGGAGTCCGTGAAGGCAGCTTCCGACATCTACGCCCCGGTGGCTGGCGAAGTGATCGCCGTCAACGACGCCGCTTCGGCAGCGCCCGAGTCGGTCAACGCCAACGCCTTCGACGCCTGGCTGTTCAAGCTGAAGCCGGCCAACGCCGACGACGTGAACGGCCTGATGAACGTCGACGCCTACAAGGCCAGCGTCGGCGCCTGATCGCGCTGACTCTTTGATGCCGCGCGCGGCGGACAGGCCGACCACCTGCCCGCCGCCCGCTCCCCGAGATTCCTTGCCATGAACGCCCCGCTTCCCATGAATGCCGCCGCCCAAGGTACACGGCCCACGCTGGCCGAACTGGAGGCGCGCGACGCCTTCGCCGCCCGCCACATCGGCCCCGACAGCGCCGAACAGCAACACATGCTCAAGGTGCTTGGCTTCGACAGCCGCGCCGCGCTGATCGACGCCGTGGTGCCCGCCGCCATCCGCCGCCGCGACGGCATGTCGCTGGGCGAGTTCACCGCCCCGCTGACCGAGGAAGCCGCGCTGGCCCGCCTGCGCGGCCTGGCCGGCAAGAACCGCGTGCTGAAGAGCTTCATCGGACAGGGCTACTACAACACGCTCACACCAGGCGTGGTGCTGCGCAACATCTTCGAAAACCCGGCCTGGTACACCGCCTACACGCCGTACCAGCCGGAAATCTCGCAGGGCCGCCTGGAGGCGATGCTGAACTTCCAGCAGATGATCACGGACCTGACCGGCCTGGACATCGCCAATGCGTCGATGCTCGACGAAGGCACGGCCGCTGCCGAGGCCATGACGCTGCTGCAGCGCGTCCACAAGCATGCGTCGAACACGTTCTACGTGGCCGACGATGTGCTGCCGCAAACGCTGGAAGTGATCCGCACGCGTGCGCTGCCGCTGGGCATCGAGGTGAAGGTCGGCCCGGCTGCCGACGCCGCGCAGTCCCACGCGTTCGGCGTGCTGCTGCAGTATCCGGGCGTGAATGGCGATGTGGCCGACTACCGCGCCATTGCCGACGCCGTGCATGCGGCCGGTGGCCGGGTGGTAGCCGCCGCCGACCTGCTGGCGCTGACGCTGATCGCCGCACCGGGCGAATGGGGCGCCGACGTGGCCGTGGGCAACTCGCAGCGGTTTGGCATTCCGCTCGGCTTTGGCGGTCCGCACGCGGGCTACATGGCCGTCAAGGATGAATTCAAGCGATCGATGCCGGGCCGTCTGGTCGGCGTCACGATCGACGCGCAGGGCAACAAGGCTTACCGCCTGGCACTGCAGACGCGCGAGCAGCATATCCGCCGCGAGAAGGCCACCTCGAACATCTGCACCGCGCAGGTGCTGCTGGCCGTGATGGCGTCGATGTATGCGGTCTACCATGGCCCGCAGGGCCTGAAGCGCATCGCGCAACGCGTGCATCGCCTGACCGCCACGCTGGCCGCCGGCCTGAAGGCGCTGGGCCTGCCCCCGGTCAACGAGACGTTCTTCGACACGCTGACGCTGGAAACCGGCTTCAACACCGAGGCGTTCCACGCCACGGCCACGCAGCGCGGCATCAACCTGCGCCACGCCGGCGCGTCGCGCATCGGCATCTCGCTGGACGAAACCGCGTCGCGCGACGACGTGGTCACGCTGTGGGAGATCTTCGCGCATGGCAAGCCGGTGCCCGACTTCGACAAGATCGAGGCATCGGTCGGCGACGGCTTCCCGGGCAACGTGGCGCGCCAGAGCGCCTACCTGACGCATCCGGTGTTCAACACGCACCATGCCGAACACGAGATGCTGCGCTACCTGCGCTCGCTGGCCGACAAGGACCTGGCGCTGGACCGCACGATGATTCCGCTGGGCTCCTGCACGATGAAGCTCAACGCCACCAGCGAGATGATTCCGGTGACGTGGCCCGAGTTCAGCAACATCCACCCATTTGCCCCGCTGGACCAGACGGTGGGCTATCGCGAGATGATCGACCAGCTGGAGGCCATGCTGTGCGCCGCCACCGGCTACGCGGCGGTCAGCCTGCAGCCGAACGCCGGCTCGCAGGGCGAATACGCCGGCCTGCTGATCATCCACGCGTACCACGCCAGCCGTGGCGAGAGCCATCGCGACATCTGCCTGATCCCGTCGTCGGCCCATGGCACCAACCCCGCGTCGGCGCAGATGGCCGGCATGAAAGTCGTGGTGGTGGCCTGTGACGACAACGGCAACGTCGACCTCGACGATCTGGCGAAGAAGGCCGAGCAGCACAGCAAGAACCTGGCCGCGATCATGATCACGTACCCGTCCACGCACGGCGTGTTCGAGCAGGGCGTGCAGCAGATCTGCGACATCGTGCACAAGCACGGCGGCCAGGTCTATGTCGATGGCGCCAACATGAACGCGATGGTCGGCGTGGCTGCGCCGGGTCAGTTCGGCGGCGACGTGTCGCACCTGAACCTGCACAAGACGTTCTGCATTCCGCACGGCGGCGGCGGCCCGGGCGTCGGTCCGGTAGCCGTGGGTGCGCATCTGGCCGACTTCCTGCCCAACCAGGACAGCGTCGGCTATCGTCGCGACGACAACGGTATCGGCGGCATCTCCGCCGCGCCGTTCGGCTCGGCCAGCATCCTGCCGATCTCGTGGATGTATATCGCGATGATGGGGTCGGCCGGCCTGACCGCCGCCACCGAGAACGCGATCCTGACCGCCAACTACGTGGCGCGCCGCCTGTCGCCGCACTTCCCGGTGCTGTACACAGGCCAGCATGGCCTGGTGGCGCACGAGTGCATCCTCGACCTGCGCCCGCTGCAGAAGACCACCGGCATCACCAACGAGGACGTGGCCAAGCGCCTGATGGACTACGGCTTCCACGCCCCGACCATGAGCTTCCCGGTGCCGGGCACGCTGATGATCGAGCCGACCGAGAGCGAATCGCTGCACGAACTCGACCGCTTCATCGACGCGATGATCGCCATCCGCGGCGAGATCGCGCGGGTGGAAGACGGCAGCTTCGACCGCGAGGACAATCCGCTCAAGCACGCGCCGCACACCGCGGCCGTGGTGGTGGGCAACGAGTGGACGCACAAGTACACGCGCGAGGAAGCGGCCTACCCGCTGGCATCGCTGCGCACGCAGAAGTACTGGCCGCCGGTTGGCCGTGCCGACAACGTGTATGGCGATCGCAACCTGTTCTGCTCGTGCGTGCCCATGAGCGAGTACGCCGACGAGTGAGCGCCAGCCCGTCAGGCGGCGTCCGATACACGCGGATGCCGCCGACGGACTATGCTCAGGGAGCGGGCGCCGGTATCCGGCGCCGTCCTTGAGCGGAGGCCTCATTCATGTGGAATCTCAGCGCGCCCTGGTGGGAATTCGTCCTGCGCGGACTGATCGTCTATGGCGCAATTCTGTTGCTGATGCGTATTTCGGGCCGGCGGCAGATCGGCCAGCTCACGCCGTTCGATCTTGTCCTGCTGCTGATCATCTCGAACGCGGTTCAGAACGCGATGAATGCCGGCGACAACTCGGTGCTGGCCGGGCTGATCCTGGCGGGCACGTTGTTTGGAATCGATGCGCTGCTCGGGTATGTCACATGGCGCAGCCGGCCGCTCGAAATGCTGGTCGACGGCCGCCCGCAGATCGTGATCCACCAGGGCGAGGTCTACGAGGAAGTCATGCGCCGCGAACGCATCAGCACGCACGAATTGCACAAGGTGTTGCGCCGCAATGGCTGCGCCCGCGTGGAAGACGTGCATTTCGCGATTCTGGAAACCGACGGCTCCATCAGCGTGAAGATGAAGGACCCGCCGCCTGCTTCCGGTCCCGCCGAACCCGGCGCACTATGGCGTCATCCGGCCCATGCCGATCAGGACAAGCCGGCCTAGCGGCCTTACGGCGAACGGTTCCACAAACCGCGCCGGCAACCAATCTGGAGTTCAGCCGTGGCAGTCAGCGTATTCGATCTGTTCAAGGTGGGCATCGGCCCGTCGAGCTCCCACACCGTGGGCCCGATGCGGGCGGCCCTGATGTTTGCGCATGGCCTGGAACGCGACGGCTTGCTGCCTCGTGTGGCCAGCGTGCGCGCGGAGCTTTACGGATCGCTCGGCGCCACGGGCAAGGGGCACGGCACCGACAAGGGCGTGATCCTGGGATTGATGGGCGAATCGCCCGACACGGTCGATCCGGAGGCGATCGACGGCAAGCTGGCGGCGCTGCGCGCCAGCAAGCAGCTGTCGCTGCTGGGCCGGCACACCGTGCCGTTCGTGGAACGCGAGCACATCGTGTTCTATCGGCGCGAAGCCATGGCCGAGCATCCCAATGGCATGAAGTTCCACGCCTATGATGCCGATGGCGCGTCGCTGCGCGAGGCCCGCTACCTCTCCGTGGGCGGCGGCTTCGTCGTCACCGCCGGCGCGCCCAATACGCAGGTGCTGGCCGCCGGCAAGCAGTTGCCGCACCCGTTCCGCACGGGACGCGCGATGCTCGACATGGCCCATGCCAGCGGCAAGTCGATTGCCCGGCTCATGCTCGAGAACGAACTGACATGGCGGCCGGAAAACGAGGTGACCGACGGTCTGCTGCATATCTGGGATGTCATGCAGCAGTGCGTGGCGCGCGGGTGCCGCACGGACGGCGAACTGCCCGGCCCGTTCAAGGTCAAGCGCCGGGCGCCGGAGCTCTATCGGCATCTGACGTTGCGCGCCGAGCGCACGCTGTCCGACCCGCTATCGGTGATGGACTGGGTCAACCTCTACGCTATCGCCGTCAACGAGGAGAACGCCGCCGGGGGCCGCGTGGTCACGGCGCCGACGAACGGCGCGGCCGGCATCATTCCCGCCGTGCTGCATTACTACGACCGTTTCGTGCCTGGCGCCAACACCCAGGGTGTAGTCGACTTCCTGCTGACAGCCGGGGCCATCGGTCTGCTCTACAAGCTCAACGCGTCGATCTCGGGCGCCGAGGTGGGCTGCCAGGGCGAAGTCGGCGTGGCCTGTTCGATGGCGGCCGGGGCGCTGGCCGCCGTGCTCGGTGGCACGCCGGAGCAGGTGGAGAACGCGGCCGAGATCGGCATGGAGCACAACCTGGGCCTGACCTGCGATCCGGTCGGCGGCCTGGTGCAGATTCCGTGTATCGAGCGCAACGCCATGGCATCGGTCAAGGCCGTCAACGCGGCGCGCATGGCCCTGCGCGGCGACGGCACGCATTATGTGTCACTGGATTCGGTCATCAAGACCATGCGCGAAACCGGGGCCGACATGAAGACCAAATACAAGGAAACCGCGCGCGGCGGCCTGGCGGTGAATATCGTCGAGTGCTGACGCACGTGGCATCCGTTGGCCGGCGCTGACCGGCGACGTATCATGGAAGCACTTCCGGTTTGCCACAACAATACCGCCATGCAGACCTTTCACCAGTTGTTCGACGAGGCTTCGTCCACGTTCACCTACCTGCTGATCGACGCCGACACGCGCGAGGCCGTGCTGATCGACCCCGTCGATCGGCAGTCCACGCGCGATCTTGCGCTGCTGGAGCAGACCGGCGCCAAACTGGCCTGGGTCGTGGAGACCCACGCGCACGCCGATCACATCACGTCAGCCGGCCATCTTGCCCAGTTGACGGGCGCCAGCACCGCCGCGCCGTCGGGCTGCGACATCAAGCCCGCGCTGAAGCAACTGATCGATGGGGATACGATTCCGTTCGGCCGCCAGGTGCTGCGCGCGATCCACACGCCCGGCCACACCGCCGGCAGCATGAGCTACCTGTGGGAAGAGCCGTCCGCCGACGGCATGACGCGGCGGATCTTCACCGGCGACGCGTTGCTGATCGACGGCTGCGGTCGTACCGACTTCCAGTCGGGCGACGCCGGCACGCTGTTCGACAGCCTGACGCAGAAGCTCTTCCGCCTGCCCGACGACACGCGCGTCTATCCCGCGCACGACTACAAGGGCCGGACCGAATCAACGATCGGCCACGAGCGCGCCACCAACAGCCGGGTAGCCGGCCGCACGCGCGATGAGTTCATCATGATGATGCGCAACCTGAACCTGCCGCGGCCCAAGCTGATCGACGTCGCCGTCCCGGCCAACAGGCAGCTCGGGCTGGCCAGCGGCCGCGACGGGGACAGCGTGCCGCACGGCATCTAGCGCGCCAGGGGCTTGCTGCGGACTGGTCCAGGATCAGCCCGGCCCCTGCCTCGCCTCAGCCCAGGCAATGCGTCAGGATTCCCATAATTCACAGGTACGGCGCACCGTGTCACGCAGGCTGTGCGCCTCGTCGTTCACCGTGCGCACCAGGCGTGCGTCGTTGTCACGCGCCGCCGCCTGGGCGCGGATATTGGCCAGCGCCTGAAGCGATCCCAGCGCCTCGGCGTGAGGCTCCAGCGCGTCGCAGATCGACAGGATATGGTCCGCAATCGGCATCCGGGTGAGTTCGTTCGGATGCACGTATTCGCCTTCCAGCCCGAAGCGGCAAGCCTGGAAGCGATTGAAGGTGTACACCAGGTAGTCGTCTTCCTGCGGCATGAATGGGCGCGACAACAGCAGGTAGCGCGCCAGCGCCTGGATATAGGCCGCGATGTCGCAGGCGCGCTGAACGGTCAGCGGGGTGTCCATCACGCGCACCTCGATCGTGCCGAACTCCGGCTTGGGACGGATATCCCAATAGAAGTCCTTCATGCTTTCGATCACCCCGGTGGCGCGCATCTTGTTGAAGTACGCCTCGAAGCCGTCCCACGTCAGCACATGCGGGGCGCGGCCGCTCATCGGGAACGCCGCTACCGAATTCAGGCGCGCCGATGCAAAGCCCGTATCCACGCCCTGCACGTAAGGCGATGAAGCGGCCAGCGCGATAAAGTGCGGCACGTATCGCCCGATGGCATGGAGCAGGAACAGCGACTCATCGGGGGTCGGGCACCCGATGTGCACGTGCTGGCCAAACACCGTGAACTGCTTGGCCAGATAGCCATAGAGTTCGGAAATGTACTGGTAACGCGGCGAATTCGAGATCGTGCGTTCCGACCAGACCTGAAACGGATGCGTGCCGCCGCCGCAGATGCCAAGGTTCAGCCCGCGCGACGCATTGACCATCAGGTCGCGCATCACGGTCAGTTCCTCCAGCGCCTGCGCATAGTCATGGCAGATGCCGGTGCTGATCTCGATCATCGACGGGCTGATTTCCGGCTTGATGTCGCCGGCGTGCTGCGCGCCTTTCAGTGCGCGCAGCAGATCCGGGGCGAACGGCGCCAGGTCATAGTCGTGCCGGTTGACGAGCTGCAGTTCCAGCTCGACGCCGAAGGTCAGCGCCTCGGAATGCTTGAACGGTTCGAGCGACATCAGCGCCCTCCTCCATGGTCACGCGTCTCGCCGGCGAAGCGCAGCGCCCATGCCGCGATGATCGGGGCAAGCAGCTGCTCGATCGCGAGCGCGCACAGGATGATCGATGCGAGCGGCGCCCCGGTGCCAGGGTACAGGCGGGCAACGTCGCTCATCAAAAGATAAGCCAGGCCGGACATCGGCGCCAGCGCGAGCCCCAGCGCCGCGCACTGGCGCAGGCTCAGGCCAGAGAACGAACCCAGGGACACGACGCCGGCGAGCTTGGCGACGTGACGGAAGAACACCAGCGCCACGGCCAGCGACCCGCCCACCACCCAGTCCCGGGCGGTCAGCGGCAGGCCCAGCGACACCACCATCACGATGATCAGCAAGCTGCCCGCGCTGCCAAAGTGCGTGGGCCACACATGTGGCTGGCGGTCCTGGTGCTTGAATACCACCCCGGCCAGCATCAGCGTCAGCGGCATCGACAGCTTCAGCACCCGTGTCAGCGCCAGCGTGAACAGCACCAGTCCCACCAGTACCAGGAAGCTGTAGTGATCGTCGGCCGACATGCGCGCGTAAATCGCATGCCCGAACTTGCCCACCACCCACGCCAGCAGGCACGAGCCCACCAGCAGATACAGCGGATGCAGCAGTGCCGCGCCCAGGTTCCCGTATTCGGAATGGAGCCAGCCCGTGGCCACCTGCACGATGGCCGCGGCGTAGATGGAATTGAGCGCCGACATCGCCATCAGGCGTTCGGTGACCTGCCCATCCGCACGCAGCTCGTTCTTGAGCTGCAGCACGATGGTGGGCGACGTGCTGACCGCGATACCGCCGGCCAGGATGGCCACGCCCGGCGAAGCCCCCATCCACTGCAGCACCGTGGACACCAGCCCCCAGGTCAGCAGGCTTTCCGCGGCGCTGGTGATCAGCAGCCAGGGATTGGCGCGCAGCCAGGACAGCGACAGTCGGTGGCCGAGTTCGAACAGCGCCAGGGCCAGCGCCATGTCGATCAGCACCCGTGTCTGCGCGATCATGTTGTCGTCGACAATGCTGCGGCCGAGCATGCCGGCGAACAGCCCGATCACCGCGTAACCGACGATACGCGGACAGCCCAGCCAGCGTCGGCAGACTTCCCCGGCCAGGCCCGCGCCAACCAGCGCAAGGCCCACCCAGAACAGTCCGCCCGGCGCCAGTGGCAGCGAGGGGAAAAGTTGGCTCAATCCGTTCATGCGCGACATGGTAACGGAAGGACACGTCCGTAAATGTAAGTGCTTGTCCGACACTTTCCCGAACATGCGCGCAACTTACGCGTTCTGCAAAGAAAAAGCGCCATCTTCTTCGATGGCGCTTTTGTAGCTCTTGCAAAATCAGAATCGTCTCTGGTGCGATGGGTCACATTTTGCGACCCGACATCAAACGCCCCAGAGTTTCCACTTCGGCCGTGTGGCCTTCAGTGCCGTTTCCACCTTGGCGAACAAACCACGGGTGACGCCCTTCTCGGCATCGAGACCGCGTGCGCGCTCGAACCATCCCAACGCCGTTTCGCGCTGTCCCATGCCCAGCGCGGCCTGCACTGCGGCCAGCCAGGTCTGTGCGTCCCAGTCGTCGCGCGCGGCAAAGGCAATCTGGAAGTCGGTCAGCGCCTCGGGGTGGCGCCCAAGGTCCACCAGCAGCCGGGCGCGCTGCACCCGCGCCAGCGCCTGCTGTCGTGCATCGCCCTCGCCCAGTTGCACCGCCTGTTCGAGCAACGGCATGGCGCGCTCGTTGTCGCCGAGGTCACGCCAGATCTGGCCGAAACGGCCCGATACCCAGGCATCCTCGATCAGCAGCGAGCGCCGTTGCAGGGCTTCGAGCTCGGCGATGGCATCCGCCTTGTCGTGCTCGTCCATCGACGCCATGCCGGTCTGCAGCAGCGCGCCGTAATGGGCACGCGCGTGGGCCATCGCGTGGGCGCCCTCGGTGCGGGCTTCCACGGGCAAGGCATCGAGCCGGGCATCCATATGCGCCAGCGCGGCACTGGCCGATTCGGTGGCTTCGCGCCCGCCGATCGCCGCCCAGGCCGCCACCAGACGGCTGAAAGCCCAGCTCACGCCGGCCGGGTTGCGCTCCACCGGATAGCGGTTCAGCACCTCGCCGGCCATGTCCACGACCTGCTGGTGCTGGCCCGCCGCCGCGTAGGTGTCGAGCAGGTCGATCCAGTGGTCGATGAAATCGCTGGCCGCCATGCCCTTGCGGTGCAACGCGACCTTCTCGTCCAAATGCGCCGCATCGGCCGGCAGCGTACGGCCCAGCAGGCGGCACAGCAGCGAATAGAGATGGGGGTCGGCATTGCCGCCGTGCCCCTGGGCATCGCCCTCGCCGGTCTCGAAATACGACTCGAAGCACGACAGGCCCTTGCGGCACATGGCCTCCAGCGTCGTCTTGAGCGCCGCCTGCGAGGCGGGGACTTCATCGAGGAAACTGCCCAGTGCGGTCGCTGCATGGAAGTACAGCGCGCCATCGTCGGCATCCGCCGTCACGGCGAAACCGGTCCACGCGGGCTGCGCCGGGGCGTTGGCGCCGGCGGTGACATTGGCCTGGTGACGCCACGTCAGCGCACGGACCTGCGCGAGCGGGTCGGGCCGCTGGCGCAGATAGGTCTCCAGATCGTCGAGCGCCGCAGCGGGCTCGGAACCCAGCCGCAGCGGCGCCCGCAGGCGCCGGGCCTCGGGATGATCGGGCTGTTCGGCCAGCACGCGCTCGGCCTGGGCCGCAGCCAGCGCATCGCCTTGTGCAGGCGTCAGGTCGAGCAGTTCCGGGGAATCGAGCGCGATGCGCCCCAGGCAGATACGCAGCAGCGGTTCGCCCAGCAGTTCGGCGGCATCGCTGCGTGCCACGTAATCCTGGACCAGCGGCAGGATGTCGCTGGCGCCCAGGTCGGGGGCCCGGTACAGCAGGTCGTGCCAGTACCGCCCGGCCAGCGCGAAGTCGTTCAGCCGGAACGCGACAAAGCCGGCATAGAAGTGCGCGGCCCATTCGCCGGTGGCCAGCCCGTTGCGACGCGCCGCCTCGTGCAGCCATGGCTGCGCCTCGGTGTCGCGCCCATCGCGCATCAGCAAGGTGCCATACATATGGACCAGCGCCCCGCGCGACGCCCAGCGGTGCATCGGCGCCAGCGGCAGTTCGGGCAGGCGCGCCATGGCTTCGTCCAGGGCAGCCAGCGCGGCGGCCACGTCGCCACGGTCGGACTGGATCTGCGCCCGCAACGCGGCATAATCCACCACCTCGGGGTGCGCCGCCCACAGCTGGTCGGCAACCTGCAACGCCTCGTCATGGCGCCCGGCATTGGCCAGCGCGATCGCGTGCTCGTAACGGACATCCTGCACGGTCCGCTCCTTCATCAGAATTCGGCAAAGGCGGAATTATGCGCCATTGCCGTGGCACGCTTGGGAGAGAACAGGGGCGGAAAGGGGTCTGATTTGGGTTGACGGGGTGGGAAGTGGGTCTGCGGAGCGCGGAATGAGGGGCCGGAATGCTGTGGCTTGCGCCGTTGCACCAGCGAGCCCTCATCGACAGCAATCGTTCGGGCAGGCGGGAAGCAGGGACACCTCAACTCGCTTGCCATTGCTGACGTCGCCTGTTCGATATACGGCTGCCGATGTTTCCATCGGGATGCTGTTGAACCGGAGCTGGACAAGCAATCTTTCGACTTCCGAGGCCCTTCGGCTGGCAAGCGCGCGCGGGGCAGACTCGACTTCTTCCGCATAGCCGTCCAGGTAGATCGCCTGCTGATTTGGATAGTTTTTGCGTTGCTCCAGCGCCCAATCAGCTAATCTGCGAAATTCGGCCGCCGATATTCCGGCCGAGTCGAACGCAAAATAGATATCGACGTTCCGGCTTGGCACGCACGCAAACGCGATCTGGGTTGACAGCATGCCAACGAGCCACGCCAGGTAGCATTTAACGCTCATAGATGACATACCCGGTAATGCTGTCCGCGTTCTGCGTTGGCAAAACAAGCGCTTAGTTATCACTCGTGACTTACCGCACAGTCGCGCGTTCAATAACAGCGCCGAGCAAGATCACCGTTTCCAGCAGCCGTTGGCAACGGCAAGACGGCCCCGTCCACCCCCCCGACAATTACAGCATCATCATCCCAAAACGGGCCGCCTGCGGGGTGAAGACTCCCATCCCAGCGATGTATCAGATTGCCGTATTTGTCGAATATAAGGATCCATCCGGTCTCAAAATCGGGCTCCGAGATGACGGCCGACGTCAAAGTTTGCCTGCGCACCAGGAAGTACTCGCCGTTCGGACTCCAGCAGTTGCCGCCAAGCGGAACGCCCTGCCGACTGTTGTAGGCGACAACGCTTGCGCCAAGCAGTAAAGCCGCCAACAGCCAGCTGCGCTTACGCCAGAGGGACATGATCAATATGCGGCTCGATCCAGAGAATGTCTGAAAAGACATAGAAATCCCCACCCTCGTTTCTCGCTTGCTGCCAACGCCGAAAATCGACATTGCGCAGGGGCACAAAGCCAGGGAATCGCGCGGCTCTAAAAGGGACGGGGGCGCTGACATAAGCGGCCATTTCTGCTTTCGACAAGCAGCGATCGCGACTCCACACACCAAGTCCGAAGGCGCTATCGACCCACCAGTCCGCACCAAAGTCGTACGTGTCCCGGCAGTAGATTCCGATCTTGTGGATTTCGAAAACTTCACGCCCCGTTATCGGTGATTCGGTAGTCTGACCTTTCAACGCCAGTTTGAACAAACCCTTGTTAATAGCGCCAAATAGATCGTTGAAGGTGTCCCGGTAAGCACCAAAGATGCTGTAGTTCACCTGACACGTCGTCTCCGCCTGCATTGCGTTGGTGACCCCATAACCTAGCTTGGTACGGACGCCAGGTTTCCAGCCTGCGGCTCTTAACCGTTTCATCAATTCTCTCCGGCCAGCGGCCGTGTCCCAGGCAGAACTTAGTTCATCAAACGCTGGGAGTACCGATTCGTGGCCCAGCAACCATTTCATGGTTATCAGTCGGTTATCCACACGCGATGCCGGGTGCTTCAAAACATCAGCCTCAACCCTATCTTCCGCACCCATCACCCAAGCCGGCTTCGTTGCAAACCATCTGCGCATCAACGCAGCAGACACCCGCCAGCCCATCTTGTCCATGACGCCGGGTATCTCGTCGAGATACATCTGGTCCACCTTCACAACCGCGCCTTGACGGTTGTTTTTCGGGCTGAGATTGGACGTAGCGATGCTCATGATCGAATCCCCATTTCCGTTTGCGCCACCCATGAGAGGGTGCATTGCGCAGCAGGCTAGCGACGCCCGAACCCCGAGCACAATCGCCATACCCTTGAAATGGATTGCGCCCCGCCCCAAAACAAAAAACGCCACCACGGGCCAGGCCCGGGTGGCGTCCTGCTGCTGGTCGGCCATCGGCTAGCGCGGGCTACAGTGGCTCACAGGGGTTGGGAAAGGTTGCCCGATACATGCAGAAACACATCTTCGCGGCGCCGTTCGGTCCGGCTGCGGCATAGAGGGACAGCCGGGTAGATTCGCCAATCCATAGGGAATCGTCTTTCCACGTCGGCCTGTTGTAAGTGAGGAACTCCCCATGCCAGTGATACAGCCAGCGCCCCTTCTGGTCGAACACCAAAATCCATCCAAAGCCCGTGCCGGGCGAATACAGTGCCGACGACAGCAGGCTTTCCATTTGTATCAAATAGTATTGACGATTGGGACTCCAGCATCGCTCGCCAAACAGAAGGCTGTACGAGAAATTGGCGGCCATGAGAAGGAATGGGATGAGTGGGAGGAAATACCACCATTCCCGTTGTAAAATCCGGCGCAGCGAACGTTTGGCGGTCATAGGGCTAATAGCAAATGCGATTCAAATCGCCTTCGCCTGCATCGCTGGGCAAGCGCAGACTGGCCTCCGGCTTGTTGAGGATCAGCACTTCGTTGCCCGCCCAGAATGGACCGCCTTGCGTGGTAAGGTCTCCGTCCCATCGATGCACAAGGTTGCCGTACTTGTCATAGACCAGAACCCAGCCTTCCTCGTAGCCGAATTGAGAGAACATCGCAGACCACAAACTCTGTTTCCGGACCATGAAATATTCGTGATTCGGGCTCCAGCAGTCGTCGTCGAACAAGATGCCGCGCTTCACAGCAAAGCTCACGCCCCCAATGAAAATGGCCAGAAGCATCCACCACAAGCGTCGCTTAATCCAGTGGAACATGGTCGCTATGCGGCTGTACCCACAATATGTCGGAAAAAACGTAAAAATCGCCGCCTTCGTTTCGGGCTTTCTGCCAGCGCCGAAAGTCCACGTTTTTCGTTGGAACGAAACCCGGAAATCTGGCGGCTCTCAGTGCGGGCGGTGATCCGATATACGCGGCCATTTCTGCTTTCGACAAACACCGGTCTCGACTCCACACCCCCAAGCCAATCGCCATATCTGTGTACCAACTCGCGTTGGAAGTCGTACGTATCACGGCAATAGATGCCTACCTTGTCGATCTTGAAAATGTCACTCCCTGTTACGGGAGAGCGCATCGCCTGACCTTTGACAGCCAGCTTCAAGGTTCCCTTATTGACCGCTCATTGAAGGTGTCGTTGTACGCGCCGAAAGGCTTGAGATTGACCTGGCATGTGGCATCCGCCATCACGGCGCTTCTCACGCCATACCCCAGGGTTGCATGTAAGCCGGGGGACCATCCGACGGCACGTAGCCGGTCCCGCAGTACAGCGAGGCCCCTGGGAGTATTCCAGCCCTTGCGCAACGCCTCGAATGCCGGAAGCACCGATTCGAAGCCCAGTAACCATTTCATGGTCACCAATCGACTTTCAACGCGAGACGCTGAAAGCACGGCCACATCGGTCCTTGTTCTTTCCTCCGCACCCATCACCCAAGCCGGCTTCGTTGCAAACCATCTGCGCATCAATGCGGCAGACACCCGCCAGCCCATCTTGTCCATGGCGCCGGGTATCTCGTCGAGATACATCTGGTCGACCTTCACAACCGCGCCTTGACGGTTGTCTTTCGGGCTGAGATTGGACGTAGCGATGCTCATGATCGAATCCCCATTTCCGTTTGCGCGACCCATGCGAGGGTGATTGGCTCGCGGTCACAGCCGCAAATGGTGGCCGTCTTGCCGTCTGCCCCCGTGCACCCTTCGCGTGGCCCGTCCGGTGTATCGATGCCCCATGCGAAGCCCGCCAGGGGCAGGCCTGTCCGCAAGTCCGTCAGGACAAAGTGCTCGTCGTAGTCGTCGGGGTTTCCTGCGGGATTGGCTCGTGCCGCAGCCGTCTCCACAGCGGGACCGGAATCGGGAAGAATCATCGAGCTGCGGCCATAGACGGCAATAATGCGAGCCGGTGACTTGCACTGGCACATCACGAGATCACCGCCCAGGGCTTCCCGCGCTCCGCCTGCCACGAAATCCACCATCCTGTTGTGATATGGCGATCCGGGCGCCTCCACGATCACGCCAACGCTCTTGCACGCATCGCACCATGCCCGGTGTCCGACCAGTGCGACCGGGCGACTCCGACCATCCGGGCCCTCGATCGTGTTGTCCTGCGCGCCTTCGATAACTTGACTGTTGCCGCCCGTATCGAGCGGATCGCCCATCACTGCCGTATAGAAAATCACCATGCCGCCCCCCATGACGAAATGCCATCGCCCTCGACAGCATTGCGCAGCAGGCTAGCGACGCCCGAACCCGGAGCACAATCGCCGTACCCTTGAAATGGGTTGCGCCCCGCCCCGAAACAAAAAACGCCACCACGGGCCAGGCCCGGGTGGCGTCAGTGCTACTGTCAGAACACCCCGTCCGTAGGAAAGCCGTCCGGTGTGCTGAGGTACTACAGGAAATGCATCAAAACTGTGGCAATTGGGGCGATTACTTGCCGCCGACCGTTTCCAGCACGGTCCACTTGCCGCCTTCGACCTTGTACACGGTGATACCGCCGTCCTTCAGGTCGCCGCGTGCGTCGTAGGCCAGGGTCTTGGTCGTCACGCCCTGCATGTTCGTGGCGGCCAGCACCGGCAGGTAGCGTGCCGGATCGGCCGAGCCGGCCTTGATCATGGCGGTCATCATCGCGGTGGCACCGTCATAGGCGTACGGCGAGTACGTCTGGACCTTCGAGCCAAAACGCTTCTCGTACTTCTTTTCGTAGGCCGCGCCACCGGGCATCTGTTCCAGCGGCAGGCCAGCCAGCGACACCACGGTGCCTTCGGCTGCCGGGCCGGCCAGCTTCAGGAAGTTGTCGGTCTTGGACATCTCGCCCGATACGATCGGGGCCTTCATGCCCAGTTCCTTGACCTGCTTGGCCATGGGGGCCGACTGGGTCTCGGCGCCGCCATAGAAGATCACGTCCGGGTTGCTGCGCTTGATGTTGGTCAGCACGGCCTTGAAGTCCACGGCCTTGTCGTTCGTGAATTCGCGGCGCACGATCTTGCCGCCGGCGGCCTTGGCGGCCTTCTCGAACTCGTCGGCCAGGCCCTGGCCGTACGCGGTGCGGTCGTCGACGATGGCGATGTTCTTCGCGCCCAGCTTCTTCACCACGAAGGCGCCGATCACCGAACCCTGCTGGGTGTCGGACGTCATCATGCGGAACGTGGTCTTGAAGCCCTGCTTGGTGTATTCAGGCGCCGTGGCCATGGCGATCTGCGGAATGCCGGCGCGGTTGTAGACCATCGACGCCGGGATGCTGGTGCCCGAGTTGAAGTGCCCAAGCATGCCCTGGATGCCGGCATCCACCAGCTTCTGCGCCACCACCGAACCGGTCTTCGGGTCGGCCTGGTCGTCTTCGGAGATCAGGACGAACTTGACATCCTTGCCGCCGATCTTCGGCTTGGTGGCGTTCATGTCGTCGATGGCCAGGACGATGCCGTTCTGCATGTCCTTGCCGTACTGTGCCTGGCCGCCGGTCAGCGGGCCGGCGTAGCCCAGCTTGATTTCCTGTGCCTGGGCGAAAGCGGCCGAGGCGGCGGTCAGGCCTGCAACGGCCATGGCAACGGTCATGGCCGTCTTGCGGAATGTCGAGCTCATCAGTTCTCCTTGGGTCCCATAGGGTGCCATATGGTGCCGGTGTCGGCATATTTGCGGATCGGCGTTGGCAGCACCGGTCCGTTCCTGGGTTGCGCGGCAGGGTCGGGATCGCCGGCCCCCGCCACGCGCTTTGCTGACAATCCGCCTGGCCCCTGGCCTCAGCCGATCGTCATCAGACTTGCATTGCCGCCCGCCGCCGCCGTATTGACGGACAGCGAACGCTCGATCAACAAACGCTCCAGCGCGATATTCGGTTCACCCTGGGCCAGGCCCTGCACGCTGACGATCGGGCCGGGACGCGTGGCCACCTGCTCGCAGACCGTTCGCAGCTGGTCGGAATCGCCGTGGTGCAGCACCGCGTCGAAGGCGATATCGGTACCCTGCCAGTCGGAAACCACGCGGACGCGCGATTGTACTGCGGCAGGCAGGCGCGCCAACAGGGTCTTTGCGACGGGTGTGTCAGTCCACAACGCTTCGGAGCCCACGGCCAGCACGGCCGCCAGTTGCAGCGCCAGATCCGATTCCTGCTGGGCCAGGCACAGCACGCGTTCGCGCGGCAGCAGCGAGTACGTATTGCGCTCGCCCGTGGGGCCCGGCAGCGTCACCGACAGGCCCGAGGCCGAAGCGGCGGCAAAGCGCCCGCACGCCTGCGCCACGTCCGGCAGGCTGGCGTTTGCCCAGGCCTCCAGGGCGGCCAGCGCCGTGTTTTCCGGCGCGGCCGGCGTGGCGCCGCCCATGTCGGACGTGCGCACGCCACGTACCACGGCGTCCTGCGGGCATACCGACAGCAGGCGATGCAGGTACAGCGGGCCGCCGGCCTTCGGCCCGGTGCCCGACAGGCCTTCGCCCCCAAACGGCTGCACGCCCACCACGGCGCCCACGATATTGCGGTTCACATACAGGTTGCCCACGTGCGCGCGGTCAACGATATGCGCGATGGTTTCGTCGATCCGCGTATGGATGCCCAGCGTCAGGCCGTAGCCGGTATCGTTGATCTGGCTGATCATCGTGTCCAGCGCGGCGCGCGGGTAGCGCACCACGTGCAGCACCGGGCCGAACACCTCGCGCTTCAGTTCCGCGATCGAATCGAGTTCGATCAGCGTCGGCGGCACGAACGTGCCGTTGCGGCAGGCGGCCGAACCGGCGTCGGCCTGATGTACGCGGCGGCCCTTGGCGCGCATGGCCTCGATATGGCGCACGATATTGCCGCGCGCTTCCTCGTCGATCACCGGGCCCACGTCGGTCGACAGGCGATCCGGGTTGCCCAGCGTCAGCTCCCCCATCGCGCCCTTGAGCATTTCCAGGATGCGGTCGGCCACGTCTTCCTGCAGGCACAGCACACGCAGCGCCGAGCAACGCTGGCCGGCGGAATCGAACGCCGAGTTCACGACGTCGCCCACCACCTGTTCGGCCAGCGCCGACGAGTCGACGATCATCGCGTTCTGGCCGCCGGTTTCGGCAATCAGCGGGATCGGACGGCCCGCCGCGTCCAGGCGGCCCGCCACGTTACGCTGCAGCAGGCGCGCCACTTCGGTCGAACCGGTGAACATCACGCCCTTCACGCGGGCATCGCCCACCAGCGCGGCGCCCACCGTTTCGCCACGGCCCGGCAGCAGCTGGACGGCGCCAGCCGGCACGCCGGCATCGCGCAGCAGGCGCACGGCGGCGGCGGCGATCAGCGGCGTCTGTTCCGCCGGCTTGGCCAGCACCGGGTTGCCGGCGGCCAGGGCCGCGGCCACCTGGCCGGTGAAGATCGCCAGCGGGAAGTTCCACGGGCTGATGCAGACCACCGGGCCCAGCGGACGGTGCGTGTCGTTCGAGAACGTCTCGCGCACCTGTACCGCGTAGTAGCGCAGGAAGTCCACGGCTTCGCGCACTTCGGCGATGGCGTTCGAGAACGTCTTGCCGGCCTCGCGCATGATGATGCCCATCAGCGACTGCATCTGGGCTTCCATCAGGTCGGCGGCACGTTCCAGCGCGGCGGCACGCACTTCTGGTGGCGTCGCCTGCCAGATCGGCGCCGCATTGACGGCGGCTGTCAGCGCGGCTTCGATCTGGGCCGGCGTGGCTTCGCTCACGTGACCCACCACGTCGCGGTGGTCGGCCGGGTTCAGCACCGGCTCGGACTTCGCGCCGGCACGGTCCACCTCGGCGCCCAGCAGCGGATCGGCGCGCAGCACCTCGCTGGCGCCCGCCAGCAGCGCCGACGACAGCGACGCCAGGCGATGCTCGTTCGACAGGTCGATACCGGCCGAATTGGCGCGTGCCTTGCCGTACAACGCGCGCGGCTGCGGAATGCGCGGGTGCGGCAGGCCCAGCGTGCCTTCGGCCTTGTGCATCTGCTCGACCACGGCCACCGGGTCGGCCACCAGTTCGTCGAGCGGAATCGATTCGTCGGCAATGCGGTTCACGAACGACGTGTTGGCGCCGTTTTCCAGCAGCCGGCGCACCAGGTACGCCAGCAGCGTCTCGTGCGTACCCACCGGGGCGTAGATGCGGCACGGCCGGCCGAATTTGCCATCGGCCTTGGCGCCCACCACCTGGTCGTACAGCGGCTCGCCCATGCCGTGCAGGCACTGGAACTCATACTGGCCGGGATAGTAGTTCTGCCCGGCGATCTGGTAGATGGCCGACAGCGTGTGCGCGTTGTGCGTGGCGAACTGCGGATAGATCGCGTCCGGCACCGACAGCAGCTTGCGCGCGCAGGCCACGTACGACACATCGGTATAGACCTTGCGCGTGTAGACCGGATAGCCCTCCAGGCCATCCACCTGGCCGCGCTTGATTTCGCTGTCCCAGTAGGCGCCCTTGACCAGACGGATCATCAGACGATGGCGGCTGCGGCGGGCCAGGTCGATCAGGTAGTCGATCACGAACGGGCAACGCTTCTGGTAGCCCTGCACCACGAAGCCGACGCCGTTCCAGCCGGCCAGCTCGGGCTCGAAGCACAGGCGTTCGAGCAGGTCGAGCGAGATTTCCAGGCGGTCGGCTTCCTCGGCGTCGATGTTGATGCCGATGTCGTACTGGCGGGCCAGCATCGTCAGGCTCTTCAGGCGGCCGTACAGTTCGGTGATCACGCGCTCGTGCTGGGCGCGGCTGTAGCGCGGGTGCAGCGCCGACAGCTTGATCGAGATCCCCGGGCCTTCATAGATGCCCCGGCCGCGCGACGCCTGGCCGATGGCGTGGATGGCCTGCTCGTACGAGGCCAGGTACCGCTGGGCGTCGGCCTCGGTCATGGCCGCTTCGCCAAGCATGTCGTACGAATAGCGGAAGCCCTCGGCCTCGTACTTGCGCGCGTTGGCCAGTGCCTCGGAGATCGTCTCGCCGGTGACGAACTGCTCGCCCATCAGCCGCATGGCCATGTCCACGCCCTTGCGGATCAGCGGCTCGCCGCCCTTGCCGATGATGCGCGTCAGCGCCTTCGACAGGCCGGCTTCGGTATGGGTGGCCACCAGGCGGCCAGTCAGCAGCAGGCCCCAGGTGGCCGCGTTGACGAACAGCGACGGGCTCTGGCCCAGGTGCGACTGCCAGTTGGCACCGCTGATCTTGTCGCGGATCAGCGCGTCGCGCGTGGCCTTGTCGGGGATGCGCAGCAAGGCCTCGGCCAGGCACATCAGCGCCACGCCTTCCTGCGACGACAGCGAGAATTCCTGGATCAGCCCCTGCACCAGGCCTTCGCGGCCGGTGCCTACCTTCTGCTCGCGCAGCTTTTGCGCCAGCGCCTTGGCCATCTTGATGGCGGCGTCTGCCTGCGCCTGCGGCAGGCGGGCCTGCTCCAGCAGCATCGGCACGCACTCGGTTTCGGGCCGGCGGTAAGCCGAGGTAATGGCGGCGCGCAGCACCGACTGCGGCTGGATGCTCTGGGCGAATTCCAGAAACGGCTGAGGCATGGCGTCGCCCTGCCCGGCGTCGCCGGCGTCGGCAGCCTCGCCATCGGCCAGCGCGGCCGAACCGGCCTCGAGGGGCAGCTGGCCGCGTTCCACCTGTTCCAGGTACGTGAAGATCGCCTGCTTGATCAGCCAGTGCGGGGTGCGGTCGATCGATTGGGCAACACGTTTCAGGCGTTCGCGCGAAGCATCGTCAAGCTTGACGCCAAGGGTGGTGGTGGCCATGCGGGCAGTTCTCCAGCGGATCTTGGTAAGACGGTTGGCAGTCCTGGCGACACGCGCAAGCGCAACTAGCCAGACTACGGGGCTGGCGCGATCTTACTCTCGGAGATTTACTAGGTGCAACCTAGTGCAACCACTTAGTTCCACCGCCGCAAGACGGTTGCACTGACGCAACATTTTCCGCGCGCGACGGCGGGCTTCAGATCCGCAATGGATCGATTTCCAGCTGCCAGCGCACGCCCTTCACCCGCGCGCCGACTTCTTCAAAAGTTGACACCCACTCACTCACAAAGCGCTGCAGGACGGGCCGCGAGCCTGCTTCTACCAGCATCTGGGCGCGTTCCTTGTTGAACAGCCGGACCATCGACATCGGCACCGGGTCGTGCAGTTGCACCTCGGGTGCCATCGAACAGGTGTCGGCCTGTTCGCGCGCCGCCTGCAGGAACGCCAGTGCCCGCTCCAGCTGGCCGTGCTCGGCGGTAATCAATACCTGGTAGGCAAACGGGGGCAACCCGGCCTGCCGCCGCTCGCGCAACTGGCTGGCCGCGAATCCATCATAGTCATGGCGCGCCAGCGCCTGCAATGCGGGGGCATCGGGGTAACGCGTCTGGATCATGACTTCGCCGCCCAGCCCCGCTCTGCCCGCCCGGCCAGACACCTGCATCAGCGACGCAAACAGGTGCTCGGCCGCGCGGAAGTCGTGGCTGAACATCGCGGCATCGGGGTGAACGATACCGACCAGCGTCACGCGCTGGAAGTCGTGCCCTTTGGCCACCATCTGCGTGCCCACCAGGATATCGACCTCGCCTGCATGCACCTCGTCGAACATCGCCTGGGCACTGCCCTTGCGGCGCGTGGAATCGGCGTCGATGCGGGCGATACGCGCCTCGGGAAAGCGCGCCGCCAGGGCTTCCTCGATCCGCTGCGTACCGCGCCCCAGTGGCGCAATATCCACGTTGCCGCAGTCCGGGCAATGGTGCGGCACCGGCGATTCCAGGCCGCAGTGGTGGCAACGCAGGCGCCGCTCGGGACGATGCAGCACCAGGTACGCGGAACAGCGCGGACAACCGGACAACCAGCCGCAACTGTCGCAAGCCAGCACGGGCGCATAGCCGCGCCGGTTCAGGAACAGCAGGCTTTGCTGGCCACGGTCCAGCCGCTGCTGGATGGCATCGAGCAGCGGCACCGACAGCCCTTCGTACAGCGCACGCTGCCGTTGCCGCTCGTGATTGAGGTCGATCAGCCGCACGGCCGGCAGCGCCGCATCGGCCTGGGCGCGCTCGCGCAACACCAGCTTGCGATACGCGCCCTGCTCCGCCCGGTACCAGGTCTCCATCGAAGGCGTCGCCGAACCGAGCACCACGGGGATGCAAAGCTGGTTGGCGCGCCACACGGCGAGGTCGCGCGCCGAGTACCGCAGGCCTTCCTGCTGCTTGTAAGACGTATCGTGCTCTTCATCGACCACGATCAGACTCAGGTGCGGCATCGACGCCATCACCGCCATGCGGGTGCCCAGGACGATGCGCGCCTCGCCGCGATGGGCGGCCAGCCATTGCAGGCTGCGCTCCTGGTCGGCCAATCCGCTGTGCAATACCGCCAGCGGCAGATGGGGAAAGCGTTCGGCGATGCGCGATTGCAGTTGTGGCGTGAGATTAATCTCAGGCACCAGCATCAGCACCTGGGCCGCGGGATCGGCAGCAAGCCGCTGGGCCATGGCATGGAGATAGACCTCGGTCTTGCCGCTTCCCGTTACGCCGTGCAGCAGGAAAGCCGCGTAGGCTTGCGCCGCCGCGATGGCGTCCACCGCCTGCTGCTGCTCGGCGTGCAGGGTGGGCGCCACGGATGGCGTGCGGCTGGTATCCGCTTCCAGCACGGGCCGGTCGGCATGCATGCATTCGACCCAGCCGGCCGCGGTCCATTCGTCCAGACGTGCCGGCGCCGCCGTGCAAAGTTCGCGGGCGTCAGCCAGGCGTACCCAGTCCTGCGTATCGATCAGGGCATCGGCCAGCGCGCGGACGGTGCGCGCGCGCACCGGGGCTGCCTCGCGCAGCGTTTCGGCGTGGCCGGGGCGTATCCGGTACTGCGTGGTGCGCGCACGCTGCCCCAGGCGGTCCCACGTGTCGGACTCCCGGAGCGACGGCGGGAGCGCGGGCAGGATCACTTCACCGAGCCTGCGATGGTAGTAGCGCGCGGCGAAGCGCGCCAAGGCGATCCATTCGGGGCTCAGCGGCGGCATCCAGTCGTTTCGTTGCACGATGGGGCGCAGCTTGTCTTCAGGCACGTCCGAGTGATCCACACGCGCGACCGCCACACCGACCGCCTGGCGCCGGCCAAACGGCACCACCACGAGTTGGCCCGGCATGACGCCGTTGTCGGCCAGATAGTCGAAGCAGTCGTCGGCCGGGGTATCCAGTGCGACACGGACGATGGGGCTCAAGGACGGGTGTGGGGCAGACGCCACGAACTTGGCCTCGGCAGGGGCTTCCGGCATGTCCGGGGTCATGCGCAGCCCCCTGCATGGTGCAGCCAGTTTGCCCTGATCTTGTGCATGCGCATGCGGTCAGGAAGGGCGACGAATGTCTGTGTGCGGCGCAACATCAACTTAAAGTAAAACTTCAAATGTGACCCTAAGTCGATGATCCACGGATGGTTTTCCATCCTCCCAATCGGCCCTGTGGATAACTTTGTTGAAAAGTCGCACCGACTACCCGGCAAGGCGCTTGGCACAAGGCTTTCATCGCCCTTGCAACCACCTTTGCAGAACATTCAAAGCCTTATGAATCAAGGACTTGCAAAGACCCCCCAACTGAGTTAAGGGCTTACCCGCTCGTGCAGTGCCGCAAACCTATCGGTGTGCATAAGTCAAGCCTTGACAGCAAGCCCCTGGCACCTTTTTGGCGAAATATCGCTAAATAGTTTACTTGACAGGACGCGCGCTGCGCCTGACACGGCACCGCACGGCAAATACCCATCACATCGTTGCGTCGCGAGGTAACCGGCCGGTCATGCAAGAGGTGCAACCGTTGCGCCGCGCAGTTTCCGGCTGTGACTGTGCACTTCATCCACGAGCACCGAAACGTTTTCGGGCGGTGTGAACTGCGAAATGCCATGTCCCAGGTTGAAGACATGGCCGTCGCTGCCGCCACCTGCCGCGTAGCTGTCGAGCACGCCGCGCACCTGTTCCCGGATTGCTGCTTCCGATGCAAACAGTACGGTGGGATCGATGTTGCCCTGGAGGGCAACCTTGCCCGCCGTGCGACGGCGCGCCTGGGTCAGGTTGACCGTCCAGTCCAGCCCGATCGCATCGGGCTCGATCGCCGCGATCTGCTCCAGCCAGATGCCGCCGCCCTTCGTGAACACGATGACCGGAATCTGCTGGCCGTTGTGCTCGCGCTTCAGACCCTGCAGCACACGCCGCATATAGGCCAGCGAGAACGTCTGGTACATGCCGTCAGCAAGCGCGCCGCCCCAGGTGTCGAACACCATCACGGCCTGTGCGCCGGCTTCGATCTGGGCGTTCAGGTAGGCGGAAACGGCTTGCGCGTTGATTTCGAGGATCCGGTGCATCAGATCCGGCCGGCCGTACATCATGGCCTTGACGGTGCGGAAGTCGTCCGAACCGCCGCCCTCGACCATATAGCAGGCCAGCGTCCACGGGCTGCCCGAGAAACCGATCAGCGGCACGCGCTGGGTGCCGTCCTGCACCAGGGCACGACGGATTTCGCTGACCGCATCGAATACGTACTGCAACGACGACATGTCGGGCACGGCCAGCTTGGCCACATCGGCTTCGGTGCGCAGCGGATGGGCGAAGCGCGGGCCTTCACCCTGGGCGAACGACAGGCCCAGACCCATGGCGTCGGGCACGGTCAGGATGTCCGAGAACAGGATCGCGGCATCGAGCGGATAACGATCCAGCGGCTGCAGCGTCACTTCCGTGGCATATGCCGGATTCTTCGCCAGCCCCAGAAAGCTGCCCGCGCGCGCGCGCGTGGCGTTGTACTCGGGCAGATAGCGGCCCGCCTGACGCATCAGCCAGAGCGGCGTGTATTTGGTGGGCTGCCGGCGCAGCGCGCGCAGGAAGGTGTCGTTCTGCAGTACGGTCATGGTCATCCTCGTAAGACCGCCATTCTACGGGAACGCCGCCCCCAGCTGCCGCCCCCGAGGCTGATGCCCGTCATATCCGCGCCAGCTTCCGGCCCCGTCTGTCAGATTTCGTCGAACGCGGCGACAAAGGCCTGGGCCGCGCGCCGCATCCATTCGCGCGCTCGCGGGGCGTCGGGCTGTAGTCGGGCGAACCCGTGCGTCATGCCGTTGGCCTCGATCGTGACCACGGGCGCATCGTGGCGCACCAGGAAATCGGCGTACGCCAGGCCATCGTCGCGCAGCACGTCGTTGGACGCCACGATGACCACGCTGGCCGGCGGCAGATGGCGCGGCGGCGTGGCCATCAGGTGAATACGCGGGTCCGCATGCGCGGCGCCAAGCGCCAGGGCATCGGCGCCGATGTACTGGGTCCAGAACCATGCCATTTCATCGCGCGTCAGGCCGGGGCCATCGGCAAAGGCGCGGTAGCTTTCGGTGGTCAGCACGGGCGCGGCGACGGGGTAGATCAGCAACTGGGCGTTGACCACATGGCGGCCGGCGGCATCGTTGAGATGCCGGGCGGCAACCGCGGCCAGGTGGCCTCCCGCGCTGTCCCCGGCAACGGCCAGGAATTCGGGCGCGAAGCCCAGGCGCTCGCGTGCATCGGCAAGCCACTGGACTGCTGCGATGGCATCGTTGCAAGGCTGGGGAAATGCCTGTTCGGGCGCCAGGCGATAGTCGACGCTGGCCACTGCGCAGCCCGTATCGGCGGCCAGCAACGCAGCCACCGTGTGGTGTGTGTCAGGCGAGCCGACGACCCACCCACCCCCGTGAAAATAGACGATGAGGCGTGGGCGGTCGGCATCGATGGGCCGGAACAGCCGCACGGGCAGCACGGCGCCATCCACTGGCAGACCGATCTCGGTGATTGCGAGCCCATCGGGGTCCGGCAGTTGCGAGCGTGCGGCCACATCCTCGAACCGCGCACGGCGCTCGACGGGGCTCTGGGCAACGGGTTGGCCGGCATACACTTCCGCCATCTGGCGGTAATAGGCTTGCAGCTGGGGGTCGATGGCCATGGTGAGGAATCTAGCGGAATCACGAACGTCCGCCAGTGTAGCGGCAGCGACGCGCGCGGCGAGGGTCTTGTTGACAGCGTCTGAAGGTGCACTTGGAACCGTTTCGAATCGTAACGCTCCATGCGCCAGCGAACACAATTTTCGCGGTTGCATTTCGGACACCCCACGAAAGCGGGGAGTGTATTAAGCGCCGGCCGAAAAAACGTAATGCATTCAGTACACTACGCTCACAATGTCTTAACATTTCTGGCTAAAGAAAATGCCAGCCGGTGTCGTGAAAACGCTTTCAAATACGAATAAAAGTGTCCAAAACGCCGGATTCTTCCCGCGCGGGCTTTCATCTTCTTGCAAAAGGATACATTTTGTTACTGCCATGCCCAGCAGTTTCCCCCACAATGCATTGACAGACCTGAGCTTGGTGTGAGGCACCCCCGCCGCTAAAGCCTTGAAAAATAAGGGGTGTGGAAGAAAGCCTAAGCAGTTCCCCGATTTATCCGGACCAGCCGAGCAACGTCGACTGATCCGGACACCAGGAAGACCTGTAGCGCGCGGCTTGAGGTTCCGATGATTGGAAACTCGCCGATGATGCGGACAAGACGTTCCGCTGCGCTTGTAAGTGAAACCTGGATCGAACCCGTTCCTTCGAATTGACCCCTCGAAGGGATTTTCCCGTCCGCGCGGAGCCTCCCCGGCCCGCGCGCTTTTTTTTGTGGTCCAGGCAACGAAATATAGCGTCCGGAAGAAAAAAAGGCAGCCGATTGGCTGCCTTTTTCATTTGCCACGCCGAAAAAACAACAGCGTGGCGACTACAGTGCCTTGCTTACTTCTTACGACGCAGTCGGGCGATAGCAGCCAGTTGCGCCGCAGCCACGGCCAGCTCGCTTTGGGCGCGAGCCAGGTCGAGATCGCTGCTCTGGTTCTGCATCAGTTCCTCTGCGGCGCGCTTGGCTTCCTGCGCCTTGGCTTCGTCCAGGTCGCTGCCGCGGATGGCGGTGTCGGCCAGAACAGTCACGTGCTGAGGCTGCACTTCGAGAATACCGCCAGCAACGAACACGAATTCCTCGCTGCCATCTTCCTTCTCGATGCGCACCGCACCCGGCTGGATGCGGGTGATCAGCGGCGTGTGGCCCGGCAGAATACCCAGCTCACCCGTCTCGCCCGGCAGCGCCACGAACTTCGCCTGACCGGAGAAGATCGACGATTCCGCGCTGACGACGTCTACAAGAATGGTTGCCATATAAGATCCTTTCTCCAGAAAGCGTTGGCTTCCCGCAAATCAGGAAGCACGATCTTCGCCTTCGCGCCGGCCGCGGCCGCGTGCCGGAGCACGGCAGCCACGCCTGGCGCCAAGACGAAAGACGCCGCTTACTGAAGCTTCTTGGCCTTCTCGAAGGCTTCGTCGATCGAACCGACCATGTAGAAGGCCTGTTCCGGCAGGTGATCGCACTCGCCATCCACCAGCATCTTGAAACCACGAATGGTTTCCTTCAGCGGCACGTACTTGCCCGGCGAACCCGTGAACACTTCGGCCACGTGGAACGGCTGCGACAGGAAACGCTGGATCTTACGAGCGCGCGACACGGCCAGCTTGTCTTCCGGCGACAGTTCGTCCATGCCCAGAATCGCGATGATGTCTCGCAGTTCCTTGTAACGCTGCAGGGTCTGCTGAACGCGGCGGGCCACTTCGTAGTGCTCCGTACCCACGACTTGCGGATCCAGCTGGCGCGAGGTCGAGTCGAGCGGGTCGACGGCCGGGTAGATACCCAGCGCGGCGATGTCACGCGACAGCACGACGGTCGAGTCCAGGTGCAGGAAGGTCGTAGCCGGCGACGGGTCGGTCAAGTCATCGGCAGGCACGTACACGGCCTGGATCGACGTGATCGAGCCAGTCTTGGTCGACGTGATACGTTCCTGCAGCTTGCCCATTTCTTCAGCCAGCGTCGGCTGATAGCCCACGGCGGAAGGCATACGGCCCAGCAGTGCCGACACTTCCGTACCGGCCAGCGTGTAGCGGTAGATGTTGTCGACGAAGAACAGGATGTCGCGGCCTTCGTCGCGGAAACGCTCGGCCATCGTCAGGCCGGTCAGCGCCACGCGCAGACGGTTGCCCGGCGGCTCGTTCATCTGGCCGAACACCATGGCCACCTTGTCGAGCACGTTCGAGTCCTTCATTTCGTGGTAGAAGTCGTTCCCTTCACGGGTACGCTCGCCCACGCCGGCAAACACCGACAGACCGCTGTGCTGCTTGGCGATGTTGTTGATGAGCTCCATCATGTTCACGGTCTTGCCGACGCCGGCGCCACCGAACAGGCCCACCTTGCCGCCCTTTGCGAACGGGCACACCAGGTCGATCACCTTGATGCCGGTTTCCAGCAGGTCAACCGACGGCGACAGTTCGTCGAACTTCGGTGCCTTCTGGTGAATCGCGCGCTTTTCGTCAGCGGCGATCGGGCCGGCTTCGTCGATCGGGCGACCCAGCACGTCCATGATGCGGCCCAGCGTACCGTGGCCAACCGGCACGGAGATGGGGGCGCCGGTGCTCTTCACCGACATGCCACGGCGCAGGCCGTCCGACGAGCCCAGGGCGATGGTACGCACCACGCCGTCACCGAGCTGCTGCTGCACTTCGAAGGTCAGACCCTTCTCGGCGAACGACTTGTCGTTGCCCTCTTCGAGCACGAGTGCGTCGTACACCTTCGGCATTGCGTCGCGCGGGAACTCGATGTCCACCACGGCGCCAATGCACTGCACAATATTTCCGATACTCATTTCGTATCTCCGATAGCTTGAATTCTTGACGCCTTAGACCGCAGCTGCGCCGCTGACGATTTCCGACAGTTCCTTCGTGATCGCGGCCTGGCGGGTCTTGTTGTAGACCAGCTGCAGTTCGCCAATCACGTTCTTGGCGTTGTCGGAAGCCGCCTTCATGGCCACCATGCGCGCGGACTGCTCCGACGCCATGTTTTCGGCCACGGCCTGGTACACCAGCGCCTCGACGTAGCGGACGAGCAGCTCTTCCACAACCGTCTGGGCGTCGGGCTCGTAGATGTAATCCCACGAGTAGGCGCGCTTTTCATCTTCGGTCTGGCTCAGCTTGTCTGCGGCCAGCGGCAGCAGTTGCTCGACCATCGGCTCCTGCTTCATCGTGTTGATGAACCGGGTATAAGCCAGGTACACCGCGTCGACTTCGCCGTTGGTAAAGGCATCCATCTGGACCTTGATCGCGCCGATCAGCTTTTCCAGATGCGGGGTGTCACCGAGATGCACCACGTTCGAGACCACCTTGGCGCCGATACGACCCAGGAACTGCATGCCCTTGGTACCGATGGCGGTCGCTTGCACGTCCACGCCGCGGTTCTGCAGGGTCTTCAGTTCATTGGTCACGGCTCGCAGCACGTTCGTATTCATGCCGCCGCACAGGCCCTTGTCGGTCGTCACCACGATCATGCCGACGCGCTTGACATCGCGCGACACCATGAAGGGGTGCTTGAACTCGGGGTTGGCGGTGGCCAGGTGCGCTGCGATATTGCGCACTTTTTCAGCATACGGACGGGCGTTGCGCATCCGTTCCTGCGCCTTGCGCATCTTGGATGCGGCGACCATTTCCATCGCCTTGGTGATCTTTCGCGTGTTCTGCACGCTCTTGATCTTGGTTCGAATCTCTTTCGTTCCGGCCATATCTTTCCTCTCCATTCGTGCCGCGCCGCATGCCTTGCGGCAGCCACGGCGCGGTCCGTGGAATCACGCGGTTAGAACGCGGCGGACTTCCTGAAATCCTCGATCGCTGCACGCAGGGCGGCTTCGTCGTCCTTCGACAGATCCTTGGTATCTTCGATGCGGTTGACGAGGTCGGCGAACTTGGTCTTCAGATGATCGTGCAGGCCCTTTTCGAACGGCAGGATGTCCTTCACGTCGACGTTGTCGAGGAAGCCATTGTTCGCGGCATACAGCGACGCGGCCAGTTGCCACACCTGCAGCGGCTGGTACTGCGGCTGCTTCAGCAGTTCCGTCACGCGGCGGCCGCGCTCCAGCTGCTTGCGGGTGGCATCGTCCAGGTCCGAGGCGAACTGCGCGAACGCAGCCAGTTCACGGTACTGGGCCAGGTCGGTACGGATACCGCCGGACAGCTTCTTGATGACCTTCGTCTGGGCAGCACCACCGACGCGCGACACCGAAATACCGGCGTTGATAGCGGGGCGGATACCGGCGTTGAACAGGTCGGTTTCCAGGAAGATCTGACCGTCGGTGATCGAGATCACGTTGGTCGGCACGAAAGCGGACACGTCGCCGGCCTGCGTTTCGATCACGGGCAGCGCGGTCAGCGAACCGGTCTTGCCGGTGACGGCGCCGTTCGTGAACTTGGCCACGTAGTCTTCGTTCACGCGGGCTGCACGCTCCAGCAGACGCGAGTGCAGGTAGAACACGTCGCCCGGGTAGGCTTCACGGCCCGGCGGGCGGCGCAGCAGCAGCGACACCTGACGGTAGGCCCAGGCTTGCTTGGTCAGATCGTCATAAACGATCAGTGCGTCTTCCCCGCGGTCGCGGAAGTATTCGCCCATCGTGCAGCCGGCGTAGGCAGCCAGGTACTGCATGGCGGCCGAGTCCGAAGCCGATGCGGCCACGACGATCGTGTATTCCATGGCGCCGTGCTCTTCGAGCTTGCGCACCACGTTCGAGATCGTCGAAGCCTTCTGGCCGATTGCCACGTACACGCAGAAGACGCCCTTGCCCTTCTGGTTGATGATGGCGTCGACGGCCACGGCGGTCTTGCCGGTCTGGCGGTCGCCAATGATCAGCTCGCGCTGGCCACGGCCGATCGGCACCATCGCGTCGATCGACTTCAGGCCGGTCTGGACCGGCTGGCTCACCGACTGACGTGCGATCACGCCCGGTGCCACCTTCTCGATCACGTCCGTTTCCTTGGCGTTGATCGGGCCCTTGCCGTCGATCGGCTGACCCAGCGTGTTGACCACGCGGCCCAGCAGTTCCTTGCCAACCGGCACTTCCAGAATGCGGCCGGTGCACTTGACCGTGTCGCCTTCCGAAATGTGTTCGTAATCGCCCAGCACCACGGCACCCACCGAGTCACGCTCGAGGTTCAGTGCCAGGCCAAACGTGTTACCCGGGAATTCCAGCATCTCGCCCTGCATCACGCCGGACAGGCCATGCACGCGGCAGATACCATCGGTCACGGAAATCACCGTGCCGGTGTTGCGCACTTCAGCGTCGGCGCCAAGACCCGAGATGCGGGACTTGATCAGCTCGCTGATTTCTGAGGGGTTCAGTTGCATCACAATGCTCCTAATTCTTCAATCCGTCGGCCGTTGCGGTCAGGCGGTCAGCGTGGCTTGCATGGCAGCCAGGCGCGCGCGCACGGAGGTGTCGAGCACTTCGTCGCCGACCTTGACGCTCACGCCGCCAATCAGCGACGGGTCCACCGCCACCTTTGCGTACAGCTTGCGACCGAACTTGCGTTCGAGTGCGGCGACCAGTTCCTTCGTCTGCGAATCGTCCAGCGGGAATGCGCTGGTGATCTCGACGTCGGACGAACCCTCGCGGGCATTCTTGAGCGCATGGAACTGTTCGGCGACTTCCGGCAGCACCGTCAGGCGGTTGTTCTCCACCAGCAGGTTGACGAAGCGACGGGCTTCATCGTTCACCGGGCTCTTCAGCACCGAAAGGAACAGTTCCTGGAGCTTTTCGCCCGGGACGTTCGGATCGGTGGCGAGCGCCTGCATGTCGGGGTTGGCGGCAACCTGCCCCATCTCCGACACCAGTTCAGACCATGCACCCAGGTTGCCTGCACCGGCTTCGCTCGCGACGCGGAACAGCGCCTCAGCGTAGGGACGGGCAATGGTTGCGGTTTCAGCCATGATTAGAGCTCAGCCTTGAGTTGATTGAGCAGGTCTGCATGCACCTGCGCGTTCACTTCACGCTTGAGGATCTGCTCTGCACCCTTCACGGCAAGCACGGCGACCTGGTCGCGCAGCGTTTCGCGGGCGCGGGTCACTTGCTGCTCTGCCTCGGCCTTGGCCTGGGCGATGATGCGTGCGGCTTCTGCCTGGGCGTTCTGCTTGATCTCGTCAGCGGCGGCCTGGGCACGCTTTTCAGCGTCGGCCACGCGTTGTGCGCCTTCGGTGCGGGCTTCGGCCATGGCCTGGTCCACACGCTTGTTGGCGAGTTCAAGCTCCGCCTTGCCCTTTTCGGCAGCGGCGAGGCCATCGGCGATCTTCTTTGCGCGTTCGTCGAGCGCCTTCACCAGCGGCGGCCAAATGAATTTGGCAACAACCCACCACAGGATGAAGAACACGACCATCTGCGCAAAAAACGTTGCGTTCAGATTCATGGTGTGTTCCTTTCGGTAATCAAACTACAGATAAATGCACAAGGGCGGCCAGGCCATCGGACTGAGGCCTACGCCGCCCGTCAGCATCATGCAGACCGAAAAGACTTACTGAATGACCGACAGCAGCGGGTTGGCGAAGGCGAACAGCATTGCAACACCCACACCGATCAGGAATGCAGCGTCGATCAGGCCAGCCAGCAGGAACATCTTGGTCTGCAGCGGGTTCATCAGCTCGGGCTGACGTGCGCAGGCTTCGATGTACTTGCCACCCATCAGGGCGATACCCAGGCAGGCGCCGATAGCGCCCAGACCGATGATGATGCCGATACCGATTGCGGTCAGACCCTGGATGTTGGCGAGATATGCTTGCATGATGACTCCTTTAATTTAGAGAGACTTAGAACCAAAAAACCAAAAAACGAAGAACCGGAAAATCAGTGGTGATCGTGAGCCTGGCCGATGTACACCAGCGTCAGCATCATGAAAATGAATGCCTGGAGCAGCACGATCAGAATGTGGAAGATGGCCCATACGGTGCCGGCAACCACGTGCCCGATGAAGCCCAGTGCCGACAGGTCGGCGCTGAACGTCCAGATGGAACCCAGCAGCGCGATCAGCAGGAACACCAGTTCGCCTGCGTACATGTTGCCGAACAACCGCATGCCCAGCGACACGGCCTTGGCCAGGAATTCAATGATGTTCAGGATCAGGTTGAACGGGGCCAGGTACCACTTGGCGCCGAACGGGGCCGAGAACAGCTCGTGCATGAAGCCGCCCGCGCCCTTGATCTTGAAGCTGTAGTAGATCATCAGCACCAGAACCGAGCACGACATGCCCAGCGTGCCGTTCAGGTCGGCCGTGGCCACCGCGCGGTGGTGCGGAAGGTGGATGTGGAAGATGCCCAGCACGTTGTTCAGGCCGGTGACCCAGTCCACGGGGATCAGGTCGATCGCGTTCATCATGGTGATCCAGCAGAACACCATCAGCGCCAGCGGAGCGATCCACGAGCGGTCGCCGTGGATGATGCCCTTGGCCTGGTCGTCGACCATCTCGACGATCATTTCGACGAAGGCCTGGAAGCGGCCCGGCACGCCGGCCGTGACGCGACGCGCGGCCAGGTACAGGAACAGCACGGCGATGGCGCCGCACAGCACCGACCAGAACACGGTGTCGTAGTTGAGGACACTGAAATCGACGACGGAATGCTGCTTGCCGCCGACCGAATTAAAGTTCTGCAGGTGTTCGGCGATATAGCCTGAGGGTGTGAGCGTGTGCCCAGCGCCTTGAGTAGCTTCAGCTGACATGTCGAAACGATCGGTATATTGCGAAATCTGAGTTTCCGGCAACCGCTTTGGCGGCCGCCCGGCATGCGTCTTGCTTTGGCCTTCGGTCACATGACCGGTCACCGCCTGGGCAAGCCCGCGCTATTGTTCTGGGCAAAACCTTACTCACGCAGCACTTCACGGTTGTGACGCCCTGCGCGTAAAACCACTTGATATTCCGGATGGGTGCCTCATCTGAGACCGAATCCCACGCCGTGGCCCTGCTTCATGCATTGCCAAGGGCGACGGGATTCGCGTATCTCCGCTTAGCGGATCGCGAGCGCCACCCAATAAGTCTTGAGCGCCAACAGGAACGTGACCAGCATCGGCACCCAGCGCAGATCCCGGTACAGCACGATCACCAGCACCAGCAGTGCCATCGTGCCGAAGACCTTGATCGCCTCGCCGGCCACCAGGCCGCCGACCGACGGCTGCTTGCGCGACATATACAGACGCAGCGCAAAGAAGCCGCTGGGCACGAAACACGCCATGCCGCCGAAGAAGGCCGACCAGCCCGACGGTGCATGCTCATGCGCGAACACCGCCCAGGCCATTGCGGACAACAACGTCACGACGACCTGCGCCAGCACGACCTTGCCTGGTGTCATGCGCGACGGACGCAACGCGCGCTCGCCAAGCAGCTTCACCGCTTCGGCATGCGACAGCGGATCGACAGCTTCCTCTTCGCGCGCGGCGCTATCATCCCAGTCATCGCGCCAGCCATCGTCTCGATGATTGTCGCGGGATGCCGTACCGGCTTGCGATTTTTCCTGCTGACGGTCTCGTACCACCACCTGCCTGGCCTCGTTCCAGGCCGGAACTTTTTGGGTCCGGCCAGAATTCAAACCGCACGATTCTATTAGCAATCGCCGACACGCGTCAATCTGCTTTCAGTTAGCTTGCAGGGAATTTCGCACAACGGTTGCTATCACGCGTTCATGATGGATGGTGCGAAATTGCGCGCCAATGATGCGTAACGTAATTGGATTGCGCACGCCAATGCGTGCATGATGGCGATTCGGCCATCGTTGGCAGCCGTTAGGGCGTGCATTCCGAAAGGTCATCGCCCGAGAGCCGTGCGGTTATCGCGCAGATTCATGCCGCGACACGGTGCATGGCCGGCGGGCTGTCGCGCGATGCCGACAGCCCGGCAATTTCATCGGTAAAACGATTGCCGTAACCCGGGTAAACGTATACGGAGCCCGTGCCTGATGGCGTTGGCCGGTATCAGGCGCTGGCCGCCGGTTCGCGCAGGCGGACCAACACGCCATCGAGCGCGTCGTTGCTGGTGAAGTGGATGGTCAACTGTCCCTTGCCGCGTGCGCCGAGCTTGATCTGCACCGCCAGCCCGAGCGTGTCAGACAGTTCCTCTTCGAGCCGCGCCACATCGCGTGTGCCGTTGCCCTGCTTCTGCTTGAGCGACTTCAGGTCGAACGGCTTCAGCGTCGAGGCGACGAGCTTCTCGGTTTCGCGTACCGACAGCCGCTTGTTCACAATCTGGTTGGCCAGCGTGATCTGGTTGGCCCCGTCCACGGCCAGCAGCGCGCGCGCGTGGCCCATGTCGAGATCGCCGGCCATCAGCATGGTCTGCACCGGCGAGGCCAGGTTCAGCAGACGCAGCAGATTCGAGACCGCGCTGCGCGAGCGGCCCACCGACTCGGCGGCCTGTTCGTGCGTGAAACTGAATTCGCGGATCAGGCGCATGATGCCCTGCGCCTCTTCCAGCGGGTTGAGGTCTTCGCGCTGGATGTTCTCGATCAGCGCCATCGCGGCGGCGGCCTGGTCGGGCACGTCCTTGACCAGCACCGGCACCTTGTCCAGCCCGGCCAGCTTCGACGCGCGGAAGCGGCGCTCGCCGGCGATGATCTCGTACCGGTCGGGTTCGGCCACGCGGCGCACCAGGATCGGCTGCATCAGGCCCTGCGCGCGGATGCTTGCCGCCAGCTCCTGCAGCGCGCCTTCGTCCATGCGGGTGCGCGGCTGATACTTGCCCGGCTGAAGCTGATTGACGCCCAGTACCGACGGCGCGCCTTCCTGCTTTGCGGTTTCGACAATCTCGGCGGGCCCGCCGAGCAGTGCTTCCAGTCCCCGGCCCAGACCCTTCTTTTTAGCGGTCACCATGCTCGCCACCCTTCCCTGTCTGTTCGTGCCGCTCAACCGAGCTGGCGTACGCGCGCAATCATCTCCGCGCCGAAATCGAGATACGCTTTGGCGCCCTTCGAGGACGCATCGAATGCCACGCCCGGCATGCCATATGACGGCGCTTCGGCCAGCCGCACATTGCGCGGAATCACGGTCTTGAATACCTTTTCCGCGAAGTGGGCCTCCAGCTGCGCCGACACCTGCTGCTGCAGCGTCACGCGCGGGTCGAACATCACCCGCAGCAGGCCAATCACCTTGAGTTCGCGATTCAGGTTGGCATGCACCTGCTTGATCGTGTTGACCAGATCGGACAACCCCTCCAGCGCGAAGTATTCGCACTGCATCGGTACGATCACGCCATGCGCGGCACACAGGCCGTTCAACGTCAGCAGCGACAGCGACGGCGGGCAGTCGATCAGCACGAAGTCATACTGGTCGTCCACTTCGGCCAGCGCCTGCTTGAGGCGACGCTCGCGCTGGTCCAGCTCCACCAGCTCCACTTCGGCACCGGCCAGTTCGCGATTGGCCGGCAGCACGTCGTAGCGGCCCGACTCGGACCGACGGGTTGCCTGCGGCACGGATGCCAGGCCGACCAGCACCTGGTACACACTGTGTTCCAGCGACTGCTTGTCGATACCGGAGCCCATCGAGGCATTGCCCTGGGGGTCCAGGTCGACCAGCAGCACGCGCTGCTCCTGCGCGGCCAGACCGGCGGCCAGATTCACCGTGGTGGTGGTCTTGCCGACGCCGCCCTTCTGGTTTGCGATCACGAATACCTTGGCCATATGCGCTTGCAGCTCCCTGTGCGTGTCTTCGTATTCATGCGACGAATAACACTTACCAAATTCTAAAACAGCGAATTCAACGCCGCGATAGCACTACGAGATGCCGTTCCGCATCGAGCTCTGGAACGACCAGTTTCGGCACCGCTTCCACCTGCCATGCCTGCATCAGGCCCGCGGCTTCCATCCGGTCGATCTCGGCCTGGGGATAAACCCCTTTCATCGCGAGCAGCTTGCCGCCTGGGGCCACCAGGTGGCCGGACAGGTTCACAAAGTCCGTCAGCTCGGCAAACGCACGCGACGTAATGACGGCATAGCCATCGGCGTCCTCGATCTTCTCGACGGGACCCCAGTGCGCCGCGGCATTGGTCAGGTGCAGCTGCGCGCGGCACTGCGTCAGGAATGCGGTCTTCTTCTGAACGATATCGACCATCAGCACCGACACATCGGGGCAGGTAATGGCCAGCGGCATGCCAGGCATGCCCCCACCCGAGCCCACGTCCAGTACCCTGCCCCGCGCAGCGTCAGGTACGGCCGGGCTGCGCGCGGCCTCGGCCAGCGCAGGAACCGCTGCGAGCGAATCGAGCAAGTGGTGGGTCAGCATCTCGTCGGGATGACGGATGGCGGTGAGGTTGTAGACGCTGTTCCACTTGCGGAGCAGCGTCAGGTATGCGAACAGCGTCTCGATCTGGGCAGGCGCCAGTGCCAGGCCGATGGCTCCAAGCCCGGCTTCCAGGCGCTGACGCTGGGCGGCCTCGTCGACCACGGTGTATCGCAAGCCTCCCACTCAGGCAGCCTCCTGACCGTTGCCGGCCTTCCCGTGCGTCTGCCCCGTACGGCCCATGCCCTTCTTCTTCAGATGGACCAGCAGCAGCGAGATCGCCGCCGGCGTGACGCCCGAGATCCGCGATGCCTGGCCCAGCGTTTCCGGACGGTGTTGATTCAGCTTCTGGCTGACCTCGAAACCCAGGCCGCGAACTTCGGTGTAGTCGAAGTCCAGGGGCAGCTTGGTCGCCTCGTTGGCGCCAAGCTTGTCCACCTCGGCCGCCTGGCGCGCGATGTAGCCGTGGTACTTGATGCCAATCTCGATTTGCTCGCGAATCTGCTCGGCCAGCATGGCATCGTCGGCAAGCGGCGTTTCCGGTGCGTAGCGGCCGTCCTGCAAGGCAACCAGTGCCTCGTAACGGACTTCCGGACGACGCAGCAGATCGGCCAGCGAGTATTCGCGCTCGATCGCCTTGCCGAGCAGCGGTACGGCGTCGGCTTCCGGCAGCAGCGTCGGGTTGACCCACGTGGACTTCAATCGCTCTGTTTCACGTGAAACAGCGTCACGCTTGCGGTTGAATGCATCCCAACGTACATCGTCCACGACGCCCAGTTCGCGGCCGACTTCGGTCAGGCGCATGTCGGCGTTGTCCTCGCGCAGGCTCAGACGGAATTCGGCGCGGCTTGTGAACATCCGGTACGGCTCGGTCACGCCACGCGTGATCAGGTCGTCGACCAGCACCCCCAGGTAGGCCTGGTCACGGCGCGGCGTCCAGGCGTCGCGCTCGCGCACGAAGCATCCCGCATTGATACCGGCCAGCAGGCCTTGTGCTGCGGCCTCTTCATAGCCTGTCGTGCCGTTGATCTGTCCGGCGAAGAACAGCCCCTGGATTGCCTTGCTCTCCAGCGATGCCTTCAGGCCGCGCGGGTCGAAGTAGTCGTACTCGATGGCATAGCCCGGGCGCAGGATATGCGCGTTCTCCATACCGCGGATCGAATGCACGAGGTCCAGCTGCACATCGAATGGCAGGCTCGTGGAGATGCCGTTCGGGTAGAACTCGTTGGTGGTCAACCCTTCCGGCTCAAGGAAAATCTGATGGCTTTCCTTGCCGGAGAAGCGGTGAATCTTGTCCTCGATGCTGGGGCAGTAGCGCGGCCCTACGCCTTCGATGACGCCGGTGTACATCGGCGAGCGATCGAGACCCCCACGAATGATGTCGTGGGTACGGCTGTTGGTGTGGGTAATCCAGCACGGCAGCTGCTGGGGATGCTGCTCCGGGCGCCCAAGGAACGAAAAGACCGGCACCGGGTCCAGATCGCCGGGCTGCTCTTCCATGACGGAAAAGTCGATAGTCCGGCCATCGATGCGCGGCGGCGTCCCGGTCTTCAGCCGTCCCTGCGGCAGCTTCAATTCCTTCAGACGTGCCGACAGCGACACGGCGGCGGGGTCGCCCGCACGACCGCCGGTGTAGTTGTCCAGGCCCACGTGGATCTTGCCGTCCAGGAACGTCCCCGCCGTGAGCACCACGGCCCGCGCACGGAAGTCAATGCCCGCCTGGGTACGCGCCCCCACCACCCGATCGCCCTCCACCATCAGGTCATCGACGGCCTGCTGGAACAGCATCAGGTTGGGCTGATTCTCCAGGCGCGTGCGGATCGCCTTGCGGTACAGCACACGGTCGGCCTGGGCCCGCGTGGCGCGCACGGCCGGGCCTTTGCTGGAGTTGAGGATGCGAAACTGGATGCCGGCCTCGTCCGTGGCTGCAGCCATCGCACCGCCCATGGCGTCCACTTCCTTGACCAGGTGTCCCTTGCCGATGCCGCCGATCGACGGATTGCAGCTCATCTGGCCCAACGTCTCGATATTGTGCGAGAGGAGCAGTGTCTGGCAGCCCATGCGCGCGGCGGCGAGGGCAGCTTCGGTGCCGGCGTGACCACCGCCGACGACAATGACGTCGAATTCTTTCGGGTAAAGCATGGGACACCTCCTCCGGGAGGCTAGGCGGGAAAATTCGGGATGTCGAATTATAGCGGCATTCGTTTGGCGGACTGGGCCCACAGCGAAGTTTCACGTGAAACATGGCGCCGAAGATACTCTTGGAACGGGCCGGTGTGTTCCACGTGAAACACACCGGTCGTGCTGTGGACAACTCTCGACAAAAAAGAAAGGGCCCTGCTTGCACAGGGCCCTTCCCTATCGACTCTGTTTCACGTGAAACATTGTCAGATCCGGCTCCGGATATACATCGCGATGCGCTCCGCCAGCGATGCCAGATCGCGCTGCAAGGTCGCGAATCCTTCGTTCGGCGCCTTGGTCGCCTCGTCCATATACAGCGGGCGACGGATCTCGATCTGCAGGCTGTTGCGCCGCTCGGCCGGTCGGCCGATTTGCGCGATCAGTTGCACCCCCTTGTACGGGTCGTTGCGCGCCACCGTGTAGCCCATGGACTTCAGCTCCCGCTCCACCAGATCCACGATGCCGGGCTCGCAGGTCGTACCATCGCGGTCGCCCAGCACAAAGTCCGCCAACGGATGCGGGCTATCGATCTTGAGCCGCTCGTAGGCGTTGTTCGGCATCGAGTGCAGGTTCAGATGCCAGAGTGCGCCGAATTGCCGATACGCGGTCTCCACTGCCTCCGCCAGTGCGGCGTGGTACGGGCGGTAGTAGCGTGCGATCCGGTTCTGTACCTCCGCCACCGACAGTTGGCGGTCGTAGATCGGCGTGGCCGCGTCGAGTTTCCGCCAGATCAGGCCATAGCCCAGGCGCGTCTTCTCGCCCGGCGACAGCGGCGTGGGCCACGGCGCATCCAGCAGTTCCGGGTCCAGGTCCTCCAGCATCCGGTTGGGATCGATATAGACGCGCGGGAAAGTTGCGCCGATCAGCGTGCCGCCGACCTTCGGGATGGCCGACCACAGCGTGTCGATATGGGTATCTTCGCCGCCACGCAGCCGCGCCAAGGGCACCGCCGCCTGGAAATCAGCCGGATAGTAGACGCCGCTGTGTGGCGAATCACAGACCAGCGGCAGTGGCAGCCCTTCCGGCAATGCCAGCGTATAGGGGCCGCCCGGCGCATCGCCCTGTACCGCGCGGTACGGTGTATCGAACGTCGTCATGGCTCAATCCAGCTTGATGTTGGCAGCCTTGGCCACGCGGGCGTAGCGTGCCATGGCCTGCTGAATCTGGGCCTTGAACTGGTCCGGCGTAGTCGGCACCAGCGTGCCGCCCGATTCCTCGATCTTGCGTTTGAACTCGGGGTTCAGCATCGCCTTGTGGATGGCGGCATTCAGCTTGTCGATGATGGGCTGGGGCGTACCCGCGGGGGCGACGATGCCGAACCAGCCACCGTCACCCATATCCTTGTAGCCAAGCTCGCCGTACGTCGGCACGTTAGGCAGTTGCGGGGAACGCTGCGCCCCGAGCAGGGCCAGCGCGCGCAGCCGGCCCGCCTTCACGTGCGGCAACGTGGTCGACAGGTTGTCGGTAATCGCATTCACCTGCCCTGCCAGCGCATCGTTCAGCGCCAGGCCGGCCCCCTTGTACGGCACGTGCAGCAGGTCGATCTTGGCCAGCATCATGAAATTCTCGATGTTGGCGTGCCCGAGCGAGCCCGCACCGGGCGACGCAAAGGTGTATTTGCCCGGGTTGGCCTTGGCCAGTGCGACAAACTCCTGCATGGTCTTGGCCGGTACACTCGGATGCACGGCAAAGACGCTGGGAACGGCCGCTACGTTGGTGACGGGCGCAAAGTCCTTGATCGGGTCGTAGCCCAGCTTTGGGTATACCGCCGGGTTGGACCCATGGGTGCTGACCGTGGCCATGCCGATCGTGTACCCGTCCGGCGCAGAGCGGGCCACCTGTTCCATGCCGATCGAACCGCCTGCCCCACCCTTGTTATCGACCACGATCGTCTGCCCCAGCTCGCGTCCAGCGTACTCGGCAACGAGGCGCGCCGACAGGTCGGTGGTGCCACCTGCGGCGAACGGCACGACCAGACGGATCGGCTTGTTCGGGTAGTTCGATTGTGCCGCCACCGGCATCGCCATAGCGCCAAAAGCGGCGCCGATGGCTGTGGACAACATTGTGGAAAACATCAGGCGGCGGCGCGTGGCGCGGACAGGCAGGGCTCGATTCATGGTGTGAAACTCCTCGTTTTATCGTTCTCGAATCCGGGGACCGAGCTGGGGAGTTTCGGCAGTTTACCGGCCCTGCACAAACGACTATATTGCACGCTTCCATTACCAAAGCTCATGCACACGTCGTCATGCGTATACGCTCACCTTCGATGTCCGAGCTACATGCATTTGTGACGGCTGCCAGGCTGGGCAGCTTCACCCGTGCCGCGGAATCGCTGTGCGTCACGCAAGGCGCCATCAGCCGCGCCATTTCCCGGCTGGAATCGCATTTCGGCCAGCCGCTGATCCATCGCAACGCCCACAAGCTCACGCTGACCGATGCGGGGCGCCAATACCTGGACGCCATCGCGGCCCCGGTGGCCGCGATCGAAACCGCCAGCGGGGCGATGCTGGGGGAAGATCGGCAGCATCACCTGACGCTGTCGGCGGTGCCCACACTGGCCAGCGTATGGCTGGTCCCTCGCCTGCCTGACTTCCACCGCAAGCATCCCGATATCCGGCTCGACTTCGTGCCCTACCGACGTGACGAAGACTTCGCCGGCGCAAAGCCCGATGCGGCGATCCTGACCGGGGAAGCCAGCCACTGGCCCAACCTGCAGGTGGACTATGTGATCGGACGCGAAATGGTGCCGGTCTGCCACCCCGCCCGGGCCCATGCGCGGCAAGCTTCCAATCTGTGGAAAACTCCGTCGGACCTGATGGTCGAACCGCTGCTTTTCCACACAACTGCCCCCAGGAACTGGGAGAACTGGCTACGTGCCACGGGCGTACCCAACGCTGCGCCCGCGCTGGCCCGAGGATTCGATCAGGTGTCGATTCTGCTGGAGGCCGTGAAGGCCGACATGGGCGTGGCCGTTTTGCAGCGATGCCTTGTCAGGGATGCGTTGCAGGCCGGTCAGGTGGTGGCGCCGTTCGATCTGCCGGTCACGTTGAACCGCGGTTATTTCCTCTGCGCGCCACGTGAAAAAAGCGACCATCGGGCCCTGACGATCTTCCGCGAATGGCTGCTTTCGGCGGCAGCGATCGATATCGTCGAACTGGTTCGCCAATAGTTATCCACACTGTGGATAGTTTTGTGAACAACATCGGCTGCGTGAATAAAAACGTCGCCAGAATGGGCACCGTTATTTTCCAAACCGATGTATACGTGCCACGAAACGTCTGCGCGGCATCTACGAGTTGCCTTTAGGCCGCCTTCTTGGCCAGCCCCAGATACGTCTCGATGACCTTGGGATTGCTGGCCAGCGCTGCGGCCTCGCCCTCCATGGCCATATCGCCAGTCTCGACCACGTAGCCGTAGTCGGCCACCTGCAGCGCCGCACGCGCGTTCTGCTCGATCAGCAGCGTCGCCACGCCGGTCTGGCGGAGGTTGCTGATGATGTGGAAGATTTCCTTCACGATCAGCGGTGCCAGGCCCAGGCTGGGTTCGTCCAGCATCAGCAGCTGCGGCTTGGCCATCAGCGCCCGGCCCACCGCCAGCATCTGGCGCTCGCCGCCTGACAGCGTGCCGGCCTCCTGCCTGGCACGCTCCCTGAGGCGCGGGAATAGGTCATAGACCACGTCCATCTGATCCAGATAGTGGCGCTCGCCGGCACGCTTGCGGCGGAAGGCACCGAGCTGCAGGTTGTCTTCGACGGTCATCGTCGAAAACAGCTCGCGCTTTTCGGGCACCAGGCACATGCCGCGCGCCACCCGCCCCTCCACCGGAATGCCGGCCATGTCGTGGTCCAGGTAACGGACCGTGCCGCTGGACGACCCGCTGACCGGCAGCGCGCCCATGATCGCGTTGAGCATGGTCGATTTGCCGGCGCCGTTCGGGCCGATCACCGTGACGATCTTGCCGGCCTGCACCTGCAGATTGGCGCCATGCACGGCCTCCACTTTGCCGTAGCGCACATGCAGGTCCTTCACCTCCAGAATCAGACTCATCTCATTTCCTCACTCGACGCCGCCGAGATAGGCTTCCAGCACGGCCGGATTCTTCTGCACCGCTTCCGGTACCCCTTCGGCAATGCGCGTGCCGAACTCCATCACCACCAGCCGATCTGTCAGGTTCATCACGAAGTCCATGTCATGCTCCACCAGCAGCACGCTCATGCCCTCGCCCTTCAGCTTGCGTAGCAGTTCCGCCAACGCCTGCTTTTCCTTGTAGCGCAGGCCCGCCGCAGGCTCGTCGAGCAGCAGCAGCGCGGGGTCGCAGCAGAGCGCGCGTGCGATTTCCAGAATGCGTTGCTGGCCCAGCGCGAGGCTGCCGGCTTCCATGTACATGCAGTCGGCCAGGCCCACACGCTCCAGCTGGCGCCGGGCCTCGAACAGCAGCTTCTGTTCCTCCGCGCGGTTCAGGCGCAGGATTGCCGCCGATACGCCGCCCTGTGCGCGGAAATCGCCGCGCAGGTGCGCGCCGATGGCCACGTTCTCCAGCACGGTCATCGTCGGCAGCAGATGCACGTGCTGGAAGGTGCGGCCCACGCCCCGCTTGACGATCTCGCGCGACGGCAGGCCCGATATCACCTCGCCGCGATAGCGCACCTCGCCGCGCGTGAGTGGCAGCACGCCGGTCACCAGGTTGAAGGTCGTGGACTTGCCCGCGCCGTTCGGGCCAATCAGCCCGACGATCTCGCCGGCACGCACCTGGAAGCTCACGTCGTTCACCGCTACCAGGCCGCCGAACTGCTTGCGCGCCGCGCGCACGTCGAGGATCAGCTCGCCGGCCCCGGGTTTCTGCCGTACCGCCAGGGCCTCGGCCTGATCCGGCGCGACCACGGGCGGCCCCGATGGCATCAGCCTGCGCAGGAACGGCCAGATGCCATCGCGCGCGTACTGCAGCAGCAGCACCAGCAGCACGCCAAAGACGATGATCTCGAAGTTGCCCGTGCTGCCAAGCAGCCTCGGCAGCAGCCCCTGCAGCACGTCCTTGAGGATGGTCAGAATGCCCGCGCCGAGCACGGCGCCCCAGACGTGCCCCACACCGCCCACCACGGCCATGAACAGGTATTCGATGCCGTAGTTGAGCCCGAACGGCGTCGGGTTCACGGCACGCTGCAGGTGCGCGTACAGGAAGCCCGAGACACACGCCAGGATCGCCGCCACGACGAAGATCACCACCTTCATCCACGCGGTATTCACGCCCATCGCCTCGGCCATCGTGCCGCCGCCCTTCAGCGCGCGGATCGCCCGTCCCGGCCGCGAATTGAGCAGGTTCTGCATGGCCACCACGGCCAGCAGCACCACGGCCCAGATCAGGTAGAACATCGACCGGCCCGACTGCAGCTCGATACCCAGGAACGACAGCACCGGAATGCCGTTCAGGCCATCGTACTTGCCCAGGAATTCAAGGTTGCCGAACAGGAAGAACAGCGACAGGCCCCAGGCTATCGTCGCCAGCGGCAGGTAGTGGCCCGACATCCGCATCGTAATCAGGCCAATCACATAGGCCGACGCCATCGTGATGACCAGCCCGACGATCAGTCCCAGCCATGGCGACAGCCCGAACTGCGTGGTCAGGTACGCCGTGCTGTAGGCGCCCAGCCCCACGAATGCGGCCTGGCCAAACGACGTCATGCCGCCCACGCCCGTCAGCAGCACCAGGCCGATCGCCACGATGCTGTAGAGCCCGATGTAGTTACCCAGCGTGATCCAGAACTCCGGTGTCGGCAGCACCGGCAGCAGCGCCAGCACGACGGCAAAGCCCAGCGCCAGCACGCGGTTGCGCGTGGCCCCGCGCAGGTGGCCTTCACGTCGCGATTGCGGCCGGCCTTGCGAATTCCCGTTGTGCGACTCCACGTGTTTCTCCAGCGGCTTGTCGGTCAGCATCGTCATGGCTTACTCCTCTTCCTCGACATGCTTGCTGGTCAGCGAACGCCACAGCAGCACGGGAATGATCAGCGTGAAGACGATGACCTCCTTGAACGCGCTGGCCCAGAACGACGAATACGATTCGAGCAGCCCCACCAGCAGCGCGCCGAGCGCCGCCACCGGATAGCTGGCCAACCCGCCGACGATGGCGCCAACGAACCCCTTGAGCCCCACCAGGAAGCCCGATTCGTAGTAGATCGTCGTCAGCGGCGCGATCAGGATGCCGCACAGCGCGCCCATCGCGGCGGCCAGCGTGAACGACAGGCGCCCGGCCTGCGTCGTGCCGATACCAACCAGCCGCGCGCCCAGACGGTTCACGGCGGTGGCGCGCAGTGCCTTGCCCTGCAGCGTGCGCTCGAAATAAAAATACAGCGCCGCAATCAGTACACCGGACACCGCCACGACCCACATGCTCTGCCCCGACACGCTGAGGCTGCCCACATCGAAGCGCGCATCGGAAAACGGATTCGTACGCGAGCCTTCGGCACCGAACATCACCAGCCCCAATCCCACCAGCGCGAAATGCACGCCGACCGACACGATCAGCAGCACCAGCGTGCTGGCCTCGGCCAGCGGCTGATAGGCCAGGCGATAGAGCATCGGCCCCAGGGGGATCACGATCAGCAGCGTCAGCGCGATCTGCACCAGCATCGGCAGCGGCATGCCGCCGTACTGCTGCACCAGGACATGCACGGCGCCCGGGAACAGCAGGTACTTGCCGGCCAGGACGAGGATGCGGCGCGGCGCGGCCAGCCGCAGCTCGGGGCTGCGCAGCACCGCCACCCCGTCGTAGAGGAATGTCAGCACGCCCATGGCCAGCAGCAGCCACGTGGTCTGCGGCGCGTGGCCCGCCTGCATCGCGGCCAGCGTCAGCGCGCCGTAGGCCACGAACTCGCCCTGGGGGATGAAGATGACGCGCGTCACCGAGAACACCAGCACCAGTGCCAGTGCCAGCAGCGCGTAGATCGCGCCGGAGGTGATGCCGTCCTGCGCCAGAATGGCCGCAATCGATAGGTCCATTGTCTGCCCGTGTTATGTGCGCGCGTGGCGGGCGCCAGCGCCGGAAAACCTGCCTGCCTGCCGCTACCGCAGCCTCAGCTTAGAGACTCCACCGCGCAATGCCTAGAGGGTGGCGGGAATCCACGGCGGCAAAAAAAGGGCGCATGGTCTGCCATGCGCCCTGCGTTGCTACGCTGCCCAGCGGGTGACCCCTGCCAGCCGGTCGGTTTGTGCCGGCTTACTTCTGCAGCTTCCACTTGCCATCGACGATCTGCACCATCACGCGCGCGCGCTGGTCCATGCCGAGGTGGTCGGTGGGGCTCATGTTGATGATGCCGTGCGATACCGGCAGGTTCTTCGTCTGCTCCAGCGCATCGCGCAGCGCCTTGCGGAATTCCTTCGTGCCGGGCTGGCCCTTCCTGAGCGCCTCGGGAATCGCGTTCTGCAGCAGCAGGCCCGCATCCCAGGCGTGGCCGCCGAAGGTGGATACCTGTCCGCCGAACGCCTTCTCGTATGCGGTCTTGTAGGTCATGGCCGGCTTCTTCACCGGATTGGTGTCGGGCAGCTGCTCGGCCACCAGCAACGGGCCGGCCGGCAGGAACGTGCCTTCGCAATCCTTGCCGCATACGCGCAGGAAGTCGGGGTTGGCCACACCGTGCGTCTGGTAGATCTTGCCCTTGTAGCCGCGCTCCTTGAGCGCCTTGGCCGGCAGCGCGGCCGGCGTACCCGAACCGGCGATCAGCACGGCGTCCGGATTGGCGCCCATCATCTTCAGCACCTGGCCCGTCACCGAATTGTCGGTACGCGCAAAACGCTCGTTGGCCACCACCTTGATCTTGCGCATTTCCGCCACCTTGGCGAATTCCTGCGCCCAGCTGTCGCCATAGGCGTCCGCGAAGCCGATGAATGCCACCGTCTTCACGTTGTTGCTGGTCATGTGCTCGGCCAGGGCGGTTGCCATGTGCGAGTCGTTCTGCGGCGTCTTGAAGACCCAGGCGCGCTTGCTGTCCATCGGCTCGATGATGCGGGCCGAAGCGGCCATCGAAATCATCGGCGTCTCGCTTTCGGCCGCCACATCCACCATGGCCAGCGAATTGGGCGTGACGGTGGAACCCACCACCACATCCACCTTGTCTTCGCTGATCAGCTTGCGCGTGTTCTTGACCGCCGTGGTCGTGTCGGTGGCATCGTCAAGCACGATGTACTCGATCTTCTTGCCGGCGATTTCCTTGGGCAGCAGCGTGAAGGTGTTTTTCTCGGGGATGCCGAGCGAGGCGGCCGGCCCGGTCGCCGAAACCGTGACCCCGACCTTTACCTGGGCGCTGACCGCGCCCGAGAACAGACTGGCGGCGGCAAGTGCCAGCAGGCTGGCGCGCTTGAACGTCATGGCTTGTCTCCTTCGATTCCAAAAACGGAAAAAGGCACCCGCCGGCTTCCGGCCGACGGATGCCTTCAGTTTTTTTGTGGCCCACTCTGGCAGGCTCTTTGGCGGATGCAACGCTGGCATCCGATCTCAGCCGGGAGCATCGAAGTTCGTCCCGTTTTTTCCCGTCCTGCGCCATTACCCCCGGATTGCGCAGTTGCATTTCCCGACCGCGCGGTCGGGAATGCGAATCGAGTCTAACACAGCGATGTGATACGAAAAGGCCGGATTAACCCGCAGCGGCGCAGGCGCAACAGTCGCGGGTTTCCATTGTCCGACGGGGCTTCCAGCCCGGTGCGGACACTTGCTGCGGCCTAGCGCAGGAACGCGTCGTAGGCGGTCTTCAGGATCAGCGCGCTGACCACCGCGATGAACACCTTGCGCACGAAGCGGCTGCCGTGCCGCAATGCCAGCTTGCTGCCCACCTGGCTGCCGGCCACGTTGGCCAGGGCCATCACGATGCCGAGCTGCCACCAGACATGGCCCTTGGCCGACAGCAGCAGTAGCGCCGCCAGGTTGGTGGCCAGGTTGACGATCTTGGCCGAAGCCGACGCGTGCAGGAAGTCGTAGCCAAACACGCGCACGAACACGATCATCAGGAAGCTGCCCGTGCCGGGGCCGAACACACCGTCGTAGAACCCGATCGCCGCGCCGGCCAGCAGCGCCGCCAGCCGTTCGCGCCCGCCCGACAGCACCGGCGCGTGCTCGGTGCCGAGGTCCTTCTTCACCACCGTATAGACCAGCAGGATCAGCAGCACGAAAGGCAGCGCCTTGCGCAGCGGCTCGGCCGGGATCATCGTCAGCGTCCACGCGCCGGCCATCGAGAACACGAAGGCTGCCAGCGTCGCGGGCGCGGTGGCGCCCCAGTAGATCCGTACCTTGCGCGCAAAGCGGAAGGCTGCATTGGACGTCCCCGCCAGCGACGCCACCTTGGTCGTGCCGATCAACGTCGCCGGCGACATGTTGGGATAGGTCGAGAACAGCGCCGGCACCTGCACGAGGCCGCCCCCGCCCGCCACAGCGTCGATCATGCCGGCCAGAAACGCGGCGGCGGCCAGAAATACAAACTCCATGGTTGAACAGTCCGAACGGTCGAAAAAGCGGTGAAAGGAATCGAGGGGATAGAAAGAATCGAAGCAGGCGGCAACGCGTCGCCTCGCCCGGGCGGGAAAACGGCGCCGCTGCGGGTCAGCCGAGCCGTTTCGGGGTGGGAATCAGGCTGCGCAGCCACAGGCCATCGGCGTCGCGCTGAAAGCCCCGCGGCGGCCGCGCGGCGTCGGCCACCAGCCCCGGCGCCAGCCGGATATGGCGGATGCCATGGGCACGGCACCAGTCGGCCAGCAGCTGGCACGTCGCTTCGAGCCAGCCCGCCGCATCGGCGCCCGGCGGCCACCATTCGGCCACCATCGCCACGCGCCCGCCCAGCGACAGGCTGTGAACCAGCGTGACAGGCGTCAGGCAGGCCAGCGCGGTATCGGCTTCACCGGGTTCGCGCACCGCGTTGGTGCCGACGCCCAGCACACAGATGCCGTGGCCGCCCTGCTCCAGCAAGGCGTCCAGAGACAGTCTCCGGGCGCGGGCTTCGGGCACCGGCAGCGGCGCGCGCGCGTTCAGCCACGCGTCGATGGCGGGACCATCGGCGCTGCCGCCGACGCGTATCTGATACTGCACTTTCTGGAAACCGGGGGATTCGGAAGGGGTGGACATGGCGCGGCCGAAGAAGCTGCCGGCATTGTCGCATGGGGGCTGGCGGGCGGTCATGCCGAAGATGCATCGGACGCACATCCACTCGGGCGCGTGCCGCAGGCGGCGGTTTCCGGAAGCCAGAAATGAAAAAGGCGTTGCCGGGGATCACCCAGCAACGCCTCTTTATCGTATTGGCTGCTGCTACCCGACACCGGGTGCGCGCCTGTCGTCTCCTCGCTTCCGCCTCCAATTAACCTGCGAAAACCGTATATGCAATGTAACGAACCGGTGCGTATGAAACAAGTCAGCAATAACCCTAGCCCCAAAATCGGGCATGTCGCCCGATCTCCACTCGGGGTGGCCGGCTAGTGCTTGTCCGATTTCCGGCCAGTCAGCGCAATCAGCTCGCCCATGATGCCGCGTCGGAACGTCAGCACGCAGATCACGAAGATCACGCCGGTCACCATCGTCACCGACTCGCCCAGCGCGTTGAACCAGCCGATGCCGGTCAGGTTGGCCAGGAACGTGCCAATGTCGCCGAGCTTGTTTTCCAGCGCCACCACCACGAACGCGCCGACGATCGGGCCAGACAGCGTCCCCAGGCCACCCACCAGCGTCATCAGGATCACCGAGCCCGACATCGACCAGTGCACGTCGGTCAGCGTGCCGAAGCCCAGCACCAGCGCCTTGATCGACCCGGCCAGGCCGGACAGCGCCGCCGAGATGACGAAGGCCAGCAGCTTGAAGCGGTCGACGTCGTAACCCAGCGAGATCGCACGCGGCTCGTTCTCGCGGATGGCCTTCAGGATCTGGCCGAACGGCGAGTGCACCGTCCGCACGATCAGCGCGAAGGCAGCCACGATGATGGCCAGCGCCACGTAGTACAGCGTCATGTCGTCGGCCAGCGGCAACACGCCGAACAGCTTGCCGCGCGGAATGCCCTGCAAGCCGTCCTCGCCGCCCGTGAACGGCGCCTGCAGGCAGAAGAAGAACAGCATCTGCGCCAGCGCGAGCGTGATCATCGAGAAATAGATGCCCTGGCGCCGGATGGCCAGCGAACCCACCACGTAGCCGATCGCCGCGCCGGACAGCGTGCCGAACAGCAGGCCCAGCTCCGGCGTCACGCCCCACACCTTCATCGCATGGCCGGCCGCGTAGCCCGCGCCGCCGAAGAACGCCGCATGGCCGAACGACAGCAGGCCCGTAAAGCCGATCAGCAGGTTGAATGCGCACGCGAACAGCGCGAAGCACAGCACCTTGAGCACGAACACCGGGTAGGCGCCGGCCAGCGGCGCCACGATCAGGCCCAGCAGCAGCAGGCCGTAGAGCACCTTCTTCTGCAATCCCGTCCCTTCCTTGAAGCCCTTGGCCTCGACGGCCACAGCCGTTTGTCCAGTCGGTCCGCTCATCACTTTTCCCTCCCGAACAGCCCGGCCGGGCGCAGCAGCAGCACGATCACCATGATGAAGAACACCACGGTCGACGATGCTTCCGGGTAGAACACCTTGGTCAACCCCTCGATCACGCCGAGCCCCAGGCCCGTGATGATCGACCCCATGATCGAACCCATGCCGCCGATCACCACCACGGCAAACACGATGATGATCAGGTTCTGGCCCATCAGCGGCGACACCTGGATCACCGGCGCCGCCAGCACGCCGGCAAACGCCGCCAGCGCCACGCCGAAGCCGTAGGTCAGCGTCACCATCAGCGGCACGTTGACGCCGAAGGCTTCCACCATCTTCGGGTTTTCGGTGCCGGCGCGCAGGTACGCGCCAAGCTTGGTCTTTTCGATCGTGAACCACGTGGCCAGGCACACCACCACCGACGCGGCCACCACCCAGGCACGATAGTTCGGCAGGATCATGAAGCCCAGGTCCGTGGCGCCCTGCAGGGCGTCGGGCGGCGAATACGGCAGGCCCGACACGCCGTAGATCGAACGGAAGATACCTTCGATGATCAGCGTGATGCCCAGCGTGAGCAGCAGCCCGTAGATGTGATCGAGCTTGTAGATCCAGCGCAGCATCGTCTTCTCGATGATGACGCCCAGCAGGCCCACCACGAGCGGCGACAGCACCAGCATCACCCAGTAGTTCAGGCCGGCGTATTCCATGCCGGCCCACGCCAGCACGGCACCGAGCATGAACAGCGCGCCGTGCGCAAAGTTGATCACGTTGAGCAGGCCGAAGATCACGGCCAGACCCAGGCTCAGCATCGCGTAGAAAGCGCCATTGACCAGACCCAGCAGCAGTTGGGACAGCATGGCGGGTAGCGGAATTCCGAAAATATCCATGGGCTGATTTGCCTGTTGGTGTCTCCCCTCTCCCACGCGTGGGAGAGGGGTCGGGGGAGAGGGTTCAGCGGCTCAACCTGCCATCATCCGGCCTTGGTACGCCATCCCTCTCCCCCTGCCCCTCTCCCGCCAGCGGGAGAGGGGAGCAAACCATCGCTGATTTGCCTGCTACCTTACTTCTTCAGGATCGAGCACTTCGACTCGGCCACCGTCGTGAACGCCTGGTCCCCCGGGATCGTCGCCGCCACCTTCAGGTAGTCCCACGGCTTCTTCGAATCCGCCGGCGCCTTGACCTGCATCAGGTACATGTCGTGGATATTGCGGCCATCGGCGCGGATGTAGCTCTTGTTGTAGAAGTCGTTGATCTTCATCTTCTTGAGCTCGGCCATGACCTTGTCCGGATCATCGGTCTTGGCGGCGTCCACAGCCTTGAGGTACGTGCTGACGGCGGAATAATCGGCGGCCTGCAGGCTGCTCGGCATCTTCTTCATCTTGCCGAAGAAGCGGTTCGCGAACTTGCGGGTGTCGTCGTTCATGTCCCAGTACCAGCTGTCGGTCATCAGCAGGCCTTCGGTGTTCTTCAGGCCCAGGCTGTGCACGTCATTGATGAACATCAGCAGGCCGGCAATCTTCATGCTCTTGGTGATGCCGAATTCCTTGGCGGCCTTGATCGCGTTGATCGTGTCGCCGCCGGCATTGGCCAGGCCCAGGATGTCAGCCTTCGATGCCTGCGCCTGCAGCAGGAACGACGAGAAGTCCGACGCCGACAGCGGGTGGCGCACCTGGCCCACCACCGTGCCGCCATTGGCCTTCACCACGGCCGCCGTATCGCTTTCGAGCGAATGGCCGAAGGCGTAGTCGGCGGTCAGGAAGAACCACTTCTTGCCGCCCTGCTTCACCACCGCGCTGCCGGTGCCCTTGGCCAGCGCCACCGTGTCATAGGCATAGTGCACCGTGTACGGCGAGCACTCTTCATTGGTCAGGCGGGCCGTGCCGGCGCCGATGTTGAAGTAGACGCGCTTCTTTTCCTGCGCCACCTTGTTCATGGCCAGGCCCGTGGCGGAATTGGTGCCGCCCAGCAGCATGTCCAGACCCTGCTGGTCCATCCATTCGCGCGCCTTCGACGCGGCGATGTCGGCCTTGTTCTGGTGATCGGCGCTGACCAGTTCGATCGGCTTGCCCAGCACCTTGCCACCGTGATCCTCGATGGCCATCTTGATCGCTTCCAGGCCGCCCGGGCCGTCGATGTCGGCGTACAGGCCAGACATGTCGGTGATGTAGCCGATCTTCACGGTATCGTTCGATACCTGCGCCGAAGCGCCCCCTGCAAACGCGCCAAAGACAGTTGCCGCCACTGCGACAGCCAGCCGATTCATCTTCATGTCTTGTCTCCTGAGTTGCGGCGGCGTGCTGCCACCCGTTCCTGCCATCTCGTAAAAATACGATTCACACGATCCGGAATTACGACCCTGGCGCCGGTCGGGCGCAGCGGGTCAGACCCCGAGCAGTTCATTGAGCACCGGCATCTTGGCCTGCAGCTCGCTGGCGGCAAAGCGTTCGACGATGGTGCCGTGCTCCATCACATAGAAGCGGTCGGCCAGCGGTGCGGCAAAGCGGAAGTTCTGCTCCACCATGACCACGGTGTAGCCCTTCTTCTTGAGCATCAGGATCATGCGCGCCAGCGCCTGCACGATCACCGGCGCCAGGCCTTCGGAGATCTCGTCGAGCAGCAGCAGGTTCGCGCCCGTGCGCAGGATGCGGCCCACGGCCAGCATCTGCTGTTCCCCACCCGACAGCCGCGTGCCCTGGCTCTGCTTGCGCTCGCGCAGGTTCGGGAACATCTCGTAGATCTCGGCCTCGCTCATGCCGGGGGTGTCGCCGCCCCTGGCGCCCTTGAGCACGGGCGGCAGCAGCAGGTTTTCCTCGCACGACAGGCTGGAGAAGATCGCCCGCTCTTCCGGGCAGTAGCCGATGCCGTAGTGCGCGATCTTGTGCGTGGGCAGGCCGATGGTCTCGTTGCCGTTGATCTTGATCGATCCCTTGCGCGCGCCGGTCAGGCCCATGATCGCGCGCATGGTGGTGGTGCGGCCGGCGCCGTTGCGGCCCAGCAGCGTGACCACTTCGCCACGGTTCACGGTCAGGTCCACGCCGTGCAGGATGTGCGATTCGCCGTACCAGGCGTGCAGGTCCTTGATCTCCAGCGCGGGGACATTGGATGCGTTCGTGCTCATCTCAGTGCGCCCCCTGCAGTTCGGCGTCGGCGGTGCCCATGTAGGCTTCCATCACGCGCGGGTCCTTCGACACCTCGGCGTACGGCCCTTCGGCCAGGATGGCGCCACGCTGCAGCACCGTGATCTTGTCGGCGATCGACGACACCACGTTCATGTTGTGCTCGACCATCAGGATGGTGCGGCCGGCCGAGACCTTCTTGATCAGCTGCGTCACGCGGTCCACGTCCTCGTGGCCCATGCCCTGCGTGGGCTCGTCCAGCAGCATCAGCTCGGGCTCCATCGCCAGCGTGGTGGCGATCTCCAGCGCGCGCTTGCGGCCGTACGGCAGGTTGACGGTGGTGGTCTCGGCGAACTCGGTCAGGCCCACCTGGTCCAGCAGGTCCATGGCGCGCGCGTCGAGCACGTCGAGCGACCGCTCGCTGCGCCAGAACTGGAACGCGGTGCCCAGCTGGCGCTGCAGGCCGATGCGCACGTTCTCGCGCACGGTCAGGTGCGGGAACACGGCGGAAATCTGGAACGACCGGATCACGCCGCGCCGCGCAATCTGTGCGGGCTTCTCGCGCGTGATGTCGATGCCGTTGAAAAGGATGGTGCCCGTGGTGGGCTCCAGGAATTTGGTGAGCAGGTTGAAGCAAGTGGTCTTGCCCGCGCCGTTCGGTCCGATCAAGGCATGGATCGAGCCGCGCCGCACCTGCAGGTTGACGTCGCTCACCGCAGTGAACCCCTTGAATTCCTTCGTGAGGTTCTTCGTTTCCAGGATGATTTCCTGAGTCATAGTCTCCTGCCCGCCCTCTTGCTGCTGCCAGGTTGTGCCCGGCTACTGACAATGGTTCGAACTGCGGCGCTTTGTCGCCATGTTTGCCGCTTTAGGTATTGGTGGGAACGGTGCGGCTACCGTGGATACGCGTGCGCGAAGTGAAGGCTGCGGCACCGTATACCGGCGACTATTGTGTGCGCCTGCTGCGTCGCAAAACATCGGGGTTTGCACTAGGCGTAATACATTAGCGACGTGACGGCATTGCGATGTGCGAAGCCGTACCGACGTCTGCGGGCATCGGCTTCGCCAGGTATCGTGGAAGACCCTTACGCCGACACCGACGTGACGATTTGCGGGGTATTTGCTGCACCGCTCGCGCGTGCCTTGCGGTCGGCGCGGATCATGTCGCTGGCCCGCTCGGCAATCATGATCGTCGGCGAGTTGGTATTGCCAGAGGTAATCAGCGGCATGACCGAGGCGTCCACCACGCGCAGTCCATCGATGCCGCGTACGCGCAGCCGGTTGTCGACCACCGCCTCGGCGTCGTCCCCGGCGCCCATGCGACAGGTGCCCACCGGATGGAAGATCGTGGTGCCGATGGCGCCGGCCGCCTCCGCCAGCTGCTCGTCGGTCTGGAACGCAGGGCCCGGCAGCCATTCGCTGGGCTGGTACGGCGCCAGCGCCGGCGATGCGACGATGCGCCGGGTCAGGCGGATCGAATCGGCGGCCACCTTGCGGTCGGCCTCGGTCGACAGGTAGTTCGGCGCGATCCGCGGTGCGCGGCGGAAGTCCGCATTGTCGATATGCACGCTGCCGCGCGACGTGGGCCGCAGGTTGCAGACGCTGGCCGTGAAGGCATTGAAGTCGTGCAGCGGGTCGCCAAACTTGTCCAGCGACAGCGGCTGGACATGATATTCGACATTGGCGCGCGCCTGGCCCTCGTCGCTGCGCGCGAACGCGCCCAGCTGCGATGGCGCCATGCTCATCGGCCCGCTCTGGTTGAACGCGTACTGCAGGCCGATGCCAAGCTTGCCCCACCACTTCGACGCGCGCGTATTGAGCGTGCGCACGCCCTGCACCTTGATGACGGTACGCAGCTGCAGATGATCCTGCAGGTTCTCGCCCACGCCGGGCAGGGCATGGCGCACGCGAATGCCCAGCGCCTGCAGCCGTTCCGGCTGGCCGATGCCCGACAGTTCCAGCAATTGCGGCGAATTGATCGCACCGGCGGCCAGAATCACCTCTTCGGTGGCCCGCGCTTCCAGTTGCTGGCCGCCGCCCAGGTACTGCACGCCAGTGCAGCGCCGGCCGTCGGGCGAATCGAAGACCAGCCCGCTGACCTGGGCGCCCGTGACAATGGTCAGGTTGGGCCGGTCCGACGCCTTGCGCAGGAATGCCTTGGCCGTGTTCCAGCGAATGCCGCGCCGCTGGTTCACCTCGAAATAGCCCACGCCGAAGTTGTCGCCGCAGTTGAAATCGCTGGTGCGCGGAATGCCGGCCTGCTCGGCGGCGTCGATGAACCGCTCCAGGATGTCCCAGTGCAGCCGTTGCCCTTCGACGCGCCACTCGCCGCCGGCGCCGTGGAATTCATTGGCGCCGCGATGATGGTCCTCGCTACGCTTGAACAGCGGCAGCACGTTGTCCCAGCGCCAGCCGTCGTCGCCGGTGATGCGTGCCCAGTCGTCGTAATCCTCGCGCTGCCCGCGCATGTAGATCATGCCGTTGATCGACGAGCAGCCGCCCAGCACGCGGCCGCGCGGGTATCCCAGCGAACGGCCATTGAGGCCAGCCTCTTCGACGGTGCGGTACAGCCAGTCAGTGCGCGGATTGCCGATGCAGTACAGGTAGCCCACCGGAATATGGATCCAGTGGTAGTCGTCCTTGCCGCCCGCTTCGAGCAGCAGCACGTTGACATCGGCGTCCTGCGTCAGGCGATTGGCCAGCACGCAGCCGGCCGAGCCCGCGCCCACGATGATGTAGTCGTACGTCTCCATATCCCTTGCTTCCTTTGCCGGCCCTGAGGGCGCTTTTTTTTCTTGTGGAATGCCGGGCATCATCGCACGACTTGGCAGCGGCCGTCGTCAGGGCTTTGCCGGATTCTCCAGGTGCCGGCGAAGCCAGTCGGTCAGTGCCGCGAAGACCTCGCCGCGCAATGGCTCGGCCTCGTTGAATATCTCGTGAAAACCGGTCTCGAACCACGCCATGTCGCGCAGGTCCTCGGGCGCGTGAGCGAAAAAGGTACGGCTGCCCTGCGGATCGACGATGCGGTCGGCGCCGCCCACCAGCATCAGCATCGGCGCTTCCAGCCGTGGCGCGTCATCCTGCGCCTGCGCCATGCCGCGCAGGAACGACTCCAGCACGCTGGCGCTGATCGACCCCTGCACCAGCGGATCGGTACGATAGGCACGCGCCACTTCGGGGTCGTGCGACAGCAGATGGGCGTCGATGGGATTCGGCACACGCATATGCGGCACCAGCGCCAGCAGCACGCGATGCAGCGTGAGCATAGTATTGGACAACTTCAACGCCAGCGCCGGCGACGACAGGATCAGCGCCCGGATCGGCCGCACGCGGGCCGTCGCAAAACGTGCCGCCACCAGGCCACCCATGCTGTGGCCCAGAACGATCGGCAGTTCGTGCCATTGCCGCACTGCGGCATCGTGGATTTCGGCCAGGTCGTCGAGATAGCTGTCGGGATGCGGCACCACCATGCGCGGGCCGCCGCTCGCGCCATGGCCCCGGTGGTCGTAGGCCCGCACGCGCAGCCCCAGCGCGCACAACGCGGCCGCAACATGCGGATAGCGGCCACTATGCTCGGCCAGTCCGTGCACGAGCAGGACGGTGCCAAGGGGCTCGGGAAAGTGCTGCGGATCGGGCAGCCAGGTACGCAGCAGCAGTTCGGTGCCATCGCGCATGCGCTGGCGCGATTCGGTCGGCGCGATGGCGGGCGCCGGCGCGGAAGCCAGCGCAAAGGCGGTCACAGGCTCGTTCATCCCAATCTCTCCTTGTTGGGACCTGCTTGTCGTGATGCTGCGGATGGACTGCGTTCAGGCGTGGCATGCCGGACAACCCGGCGCTTCCGACCTTTCCGACGCTTCCGACGCCATGTCGGACAGGATCGGGCAATCGGGCCGGTCGTCGCCGCTGCAGGCCTCGGCCAGTGCGCGCAGCGTGTCGCGCATGGCGGCCAGCTCGGCAATCTTGACCTCCAGTTCCGCCACATGCCGCAGCGTCAGCGCCTTCACGTCGGCGCTGGCCCGCCCGCGATCATGCCAGAGCGACAGCAGGCTGCGAATCTCGTCGAGCGAGAAGCCGAGATTACGGGCGCGCCGCACGAAGCGCAAGGTATGCACCGCCCGTTCGTCGTAGCGGCGATAGCCGCCCTCGCTGCGCGGCGGCGCATCGACAAGGCCGATCGATTCGTAGTGGCGGATCATCTTGGCGGATACGCCCGAGGCGTCCGCCGCTTCTCCGATATTCATCTTGCCTCCTTGGCTTGCTGGCCCGCCAGCGGATGCCAGCGGCGCAGCAGCAGCGCGTTGCTGACCACGCTGACACTGGAGAACGCCATCGCGGCGCCCGCCACCACCGGATTGAGCAGCCCCGCCACGGCCAGCGGTATGCCGATCACGTTGTAGATAAAGGCCCAGAACAGGTTCTGGCGGATCTTGCGCACGGTCCGGTGCGACACCGCCAGCGCATCGGCCACCAGCGCGGGATCGCCACGCATCAGCGTGATGCCGGCGGCGTGCATCGCCACGTCGGTGCCCGTGGACATCGCGATGCCGACATCGGCCGCGGCCAGCGCCGGCGCGTCGTTGATGCCATCGCCCACCATCGCCACCACGGCCTTGCCGTCAGCCCGCAGCGCCGTCACGCGGGCGGCCTTGTCCCCGGGCAATACCTCGGCCTGCACGTCGTCCAGACCCAGCACGCTGGCCACGCGGGCCGCCGCGCCGGCGTTATCGCCGGTCAGCATCACGGTGCGGATGCCGGCCTCGCGCAGCCGTGCGATGGCGGCCGCCGCGCCCGGCTTCAGCGCATCGCCAAACGCCACCAGCCCCAGCACGGAAGGCGTCGCGGCGTCGATCAGCCACGATACCGTGCGCCCTTCGCCGCGCAGGCGTTCGGCATCGGCCTGCAGCCCACCCGCATCGGCGTTCAGCGACGCGCGCAGCCCCTCGCTGCCCAGTTGCAGCGCCTGCCCCGCCACCACGCCGGCAATGCCGCGGCCCGGCAGCGCGCGCACATCGCTGGCCACGGGCGCCGCGATACCGCGATCGGCCGCCAGCGCCACCACGGCGCGTGCCAGCGGATGCTCGCTGCCGGCCTGCAATGCCGCGAGCTTTTCCAGCAGTGCGTTGTCATCACCATCGGCGGCGTGCAGCGCCACCACCTCGGGCTTGCCGACGGTCAGCGTGCCGGTCTTGTCGAACGCCACGATCGACACGCGATGCGCCACTTCCAGTGCCTCGGCGTCCTTGATCAGGATGCCTGCGCGCGCACCGGCGCCGGTGCCCGCCATGATCGCGGTCGGCGTGGCCAGGCCCAGCGCGCAGGGGCAGGCGATCACCAGCACGGCCACTGCGTTGAGCAGCGCCTGGCTCCAGTCGCCGGCAATCAGGCCCCAGCCCAGCAGCGTGGCCAGCGCAATGCCCAGCACCACGGGCACGAACACCGCGCTGACCTGGTCCACCATGCGCTGGATCGGCGCCTTGGCTGCCTGCGCGTGCTCGACCATGCGGATGATCCTGGCCAGCACCGTCTCGGCACCCACGGCCACGGTACGCGCGACCAGCAGGCCCTCGAAATTGATTGATCCACCGGTCAGGCGGTCGCCCGGCTGCTTCGGCACCGGCAGCGACTCGCCGGTCAGCATCGATTCATCGGCATGGCTGGCGCCGGTCACCACTTCGGCATCGACCGGAATCCGCTCGCCGGGCCGGACGATGATGTCGTCGCCCACGCGCACGTCGGCCAGCGGCACGGTCTGCTCCACGCCGTTGCGGACCACGCGCGCCGTATCGGGGCGCAGGGCGGCCAGCGCGCGGATGGCATCGGCGGTCTGGCGCTTGGCGCGGACTTCCAGCCATTTGCCCAGCCGCACCAGCGTGATCACGACCGCGGCGCTTTCGAAGTACAGGTGAGGCATGGCGCCGGGCTCGGCATCGAACATCTGCCAGATCGACAGCGCATAGGCGGCCGACGTACCCAGTGCCACCAGCAGGTCCATATTGCCGGCACGGGCACGCACGGCCTTGTAGCCGGCCTTGTAGAAGCGCCAGCCGAACACGAACTGCACCGGCGTGGCCAGCAGCCATTGCAGCCAGCCCGGCAGCATCGCGTGGATGCCGAACCATTCCAGCACCATCGGCGCCACCAGCGGCAGCGACAGCGCGGCGGAGATCGCCACGGGCCACGGACCGGACCAGACATCGGTTCGCCGTGCTTCCGTACCCGATGCAGCGGCTGCCGCATCGACCACCGGCCTGGCGCCATATCCGGCGCGCGCCACAGCCTCGGCAAGTGCCGCGGCATCGGCTGTGCCGCGCAGCACCGTCACCGTGGCGCGCTCGGTAGCCAGGTTGACCTGGGCGTCCTGCACGCCGGGTACGGCCCGCAGCGCACGCTCCACGCGGCCCACGCATGACGCGCAGGTCATGTCCGCGATGTCGAGCTCGACCTCGTCGCGCGGCACGTCGTAGCCCGCATCGGCCACGGCCTGTGCGGCGGCGGCCAGTGCGGCGCCGCTGTCGACATGGAGCGTGGCCTGCTCGGTGGCCAGGTTGACCGCCACGTCATGCACGCCGGGCACCTTCGCCAGCGCACGCTCGACGCGGCCCACGCACGACGCGCAAGTCATGCCCTCGACAGGCAGGCGCCACTCGGCGGCGCCAACGTCATTCCGGGCGGCATTCGGCGTGGTGTTCGAGACGGAACTCAGGGACGACGCAGGGGTGGACATGAGCGAAATCCGGCAAGGCGCACGGGGCGCGACAACTGTACTGTGGACCTTACCATCATTGGAAGGTCAAGGCCGGGCGGCGTTATTTCCGCGTCACCATCGCGGGCTTGCGCTTCCCATGGTGGGAAGGTTCATACTGCTTCCGAAAGTCGTTTCCGGTCTCAAATCGTCAACAAGGAGTCACACCATGATCCAGTTCCAGGTCGAAGGCATGTCCTGCAACCACTGCGTCGGCGCGATCACCCGCGCGGTGCAGGCCGTCGATCCGTCCGCCCAGGTGGCCGCCGACGTGCCGGCCCAGTCGGTCAAGGTCGAATCGGCCGCGGATCGCCAGGCGCTGCGGCAAGCCATCGAGGATGCCGGCTACCCGGTGAAGTCGGCGGCCTGATATCCGGCCAATGAAAAGGGCACCCGAGGGTGCCCTTTTCGCCATCTGGCGTCTGGTCCGTGATGGATCAGAACTTGTAGCCGACGTGCAGGAACGTCACGACCGGATCGATCTTGATCTTGGTGTGCGACTCGACCTTGGCGCCATTGGCCAGCGTGGTCGTGAAGTGGGCCGTGGACGAGATCGGCACGTACGACACCGAGAAGCCGAGGAACCACTTCTCGTTGATCGCGTAGTTCGCGCCGACGTTGAACACCGGGTTCCACGACGAGCTGGCGGTCGCCGTCATGGTCGACCCCGGGCCAAACTCGCGCTGCACGAACGTCTGATTCGTGACCGTCTCGCCGGTGAACCAGGTGTAGTTCACACCCACGCCGACGTACGGGCGGAACTTGGTCTTGGCGTCAAAGAAATGCCACTTGGCGACGATCGCCGGGCTCCATTGACGCACTTCGCCCAGCTTGCCGTACTGGGCATAGCCGCGGTCGCCGCTGACATCGTGCTGGGGCGGGATGCCCACGACGAATTCGGCCGAAATGTTGTCGGTGAAGAAGTGCCCGAACGTCAGGCCGGCGGTGTCGGCGCCGTCGATCTTGGCGCCGGTGTTCGGGCGCTGCACGCCAGCCGGACGGCCACCGATCGAATCGATCGTCAGCAGTTGCGAGTCGCCCGTCGGCATCACGCGCATCCAGCCAAGACTCACCACGTTAGTGCCCGCGGACTGGGCCTGTGCGGCGCCAGCCATTGCCATGGCGGCACCCGCCATCAGCATGTTCTTATAGATCTTTTTCATTGTTCCTCTTACTCCGTCCTCTTTCTTCTGAATACAGCCACTGCTGGCGGCAATTATCCTGCGGGGCTTGCGCGGACTGTTTCATACACGGGACGGGATGATAGAAGAAATGCCCTAAAGACAGGGTTAACCCAAAAGGCGGACACTGATTTCGGCGTTTTTGCATCCAAAACGACGCGTCAGCACAACGGTTCTGTTTCACAAATGAAAAACCACTCAATGCGAGTGGTTTTGTGACTGCATAGCCGAATGCTCAAACAGGCGTTCGGACGGAATTCGGGCGCCAGCCCCGCGTCACTTCTGGCTGGCCAGGATGCAGGCAGCCAGGTCCCACAGCGCATAGCCCACGCTCTTGAACACCAGCGGACTGCCCGTTCGCGTACGCAGGGTGTCGGCATCGAGAATGGCCGTCTCGAACGGCTGCACCGTGTTCCAGTCGATGCCCGCCTGCAGCAGGTCGCCCGCTTCCTCTTCGATACCGAACAGCGTGTCGGCCAGCAGGCGGCCCCGCGCCGATGCCGTTTGGCACAGTTGCGGCGGCAGTTCGCACATGTCGGGCCGGAATGCGCCGACGGCCGCCACGAAATGGCGGTCGGTCCAGAGGCCGCTGTCCAGATCCGGCAGCACCGGAGACCGGCTCGATGTCACGGTGACCACCATCGACACCCGGGGCAGCACTGCCGCGACATCGTCGATCACGTCGGCGGCCACGCCCAGCGCCCGCGCTTGCGCGGCCAGCGCGTCGGCCTTGTCGCGCGTGCGCGACTGCAGCCAGACCTTGCGCACGGGCAAGCCGGCCACGAACGCTTCGAGATGGGTTTGCGCCTGCACGCCCGCGCCGACGATCAGCAGTTCCCCGTCAATCATCGGTGCGAACGATTGCGCTGCCAGCAACGATACGGCGGCGGTGCGCCGGCCGGTGACGGTCGGGCCGTCGAGCATGGCGATTCGCTCGCCGGTATGCGCGTTGGCCACCACCACTTCGCCCAGGATATTGGGCAGGCCCCGCTGCGGATTGCCCGGATGGACGGTGATGTTCTTGGTCATCACGATGTCGCGGTTGCACGCCGGCATCACCAGCAGCGTGCCCTGCCCGCGCGCGGCGTCGCCCACGGGCAGCGCAATGCGCGGCGGCGCCATCGCGGTGCCGTCGCGCAGTTCGCCCAGCATCGATCCAATGGCCCGGGCAAGCGCGGGATACGGCAGGCGTGCCGCGGTGGCGGCGGCATCCAGGGCAGTCAGGGGGACGGTGGGCTCGGCAGTCATCGGTGTGGGGCCAGTACAGGCAAAAAAGACGCGAAGGCCGACATTGTCACCCGGCCGGCCCATCGCCGGACACCGATCAGCGCGACAGCAGCGACATCACCTGTTCGGCGTAGCGCGTACCCGCCGCTGCGCCCAGCGGGAACACCGCGTCGATATCGGCCAGATCTCGCGCAGACAGTGTGACGTTCAGTGCGCCCAGATTGTCGTCCAGATTGGCGATTCGCCGCGTGCCGGGAATCGGCACCACCTGCTCGCCGCGCGTCAGTACCCAGGCCAGCGCCAGTTGCGCCGCCGTGCATCCCTTGGCTGCCGCCAGCTCGCGCACGGCATCCACCAGCTTCAGGTTGCGCGCGAAGTTTTCGCCCGTGAAGCGCGGATTGGTACGGCGATAGTCGTCCGGCGCGAAATCGTCGGGCGTACGGATGGCCCCGGTCAGGAAGCCGCGCCCCAGCGGGCTGTATGGCACAAAGCCGATGCCCAGACGCTGGCAGGTGGCCAGAATGCCGTTCTCGTCCACGTCGCGCGTCCACAGCGAGTATTCGGTCTGCAGGGCCGTCACCGGATGCACCGCATGGGCGCGCTCGATGGTAGCCGTGCCGGCCTCGGACAGCCCGATCCACCGCACCTTGCCGGCCTTGACCAGATCGGCCATCGCGCCGACGGTCTCCTCGATCGGCGTGTCCGGGTCCACGCGATGCTGGTAGTACAGGTCGATATGATCCACGCCCAGCCGCTTCAGGCTGGCATCGCAAGACGCCCGGACATATTCGGGACGGCCATTGGCGCCGCGCGCCCCCGGATTGGCGGGATCGCGCACAATGCCGAACTTGGTGGCCAGCACCACCTTGTCACGGCGTCCGGCCAATGCCCGGCCCACCAGTTGCTCGTTGGTGTGCGGACCATAGATATCTGCCGTATCGATAAAATTTACGCCTTTATCGATAGCGTAATGAATCGTACGAATAGATTCGGCGTCGTCGTGGTCGCCATAGAACTCGCTCATGCCCATGCAACCCAGGCCCAGGGGAAAGACTTCGGGGCCAACCTGCCCCAGTTTGCGCATTGCCGTCATCGGGAGACTCCTTGTGGTTTCAAGTCCCGGCGGGCACCAGAACAACCAGCGCGTCCCAACCGGATGAGCGCCAGTATCGCCATCCCCCGCATTGGGAAACAGCGTGCTACGCTGCACGCATCATGAAGCCTGACTTCACAATCGACCCTGATTCCCTGCCCGCGCTGGCCGCCTTCACGCGCGTGGCGCAACTTGGGGGTTTCACCGCTGCTGCCGCCGCCCTGGGCGTCAGCCCTTCGGCGATTTCGCAGACCGTGCGCCATCTGGAAGATCGGCTTGGCGTGCGCCTGCTGCAACGCACGACGCGACGCGTGGGCCTGACGGAGGCTGGGGCGGCCCTGCTGGCGCGCGTGGCACCGGCCCTGGCCGAAATCCATGCCGCCACCGACGACGTACGCCAGCAGCGCGACGTACCGGTGGGCACGCTGCGGCTCACCAGTTCGCATTCGGCGGTGGTCATCGCGTTGCGGCCCATCCTGACCGATTTCATGCGTGCGTACCCGTCGATATGCGTCGATCTGGTGACCGACGACCGCTTCATCGACCTGATCGCCGAAGGGTTCGATGCCGGCCTGCGCCTGGGCGAAGCCCTGCAGCAGGATATGGTCGCGATTCCTGTCACAGGCCCGCTACGCATGGTGGTAGCCGCCTCGCCGGACTACCTGGCCGCCCATGGCACGCCGGAAACGCCCCATGACCTGCATCGGCATGCCTGCCTGCAATATCGTTTCGGGCCCATGGGGTCGATGTACCGTTGGGAGTTTTCGCGCGCGGGCGGCCGCCCGTTCACCGTCGACACACGGCCCGCGCTGATCGCCAACGACAAGACCATGCTGCATCAGGCCGCACTGGCAGGGCTGGGGCTGGTGTACGAGTTTCCGCACCATATCGCCGGGGCGCTGGCGTCGGGGGCGCTGGTCACCGTGCTCGATGCCTGGACGCCGCCGTTCTCGGGCTTCTACCTCTACTACCCGAGCCGCGCGCTGATGCCACCCAAGCTGCGCGTGTTCGTCGATTTCCTCAAGGCGCGCGAACTGCCGCAATCCCCGCTGTAGCCGCCGGCTGGCGGCGCGGCGTCAGCGCCGCAGCGACACCTTCTGCGCCGTGGACGCGCGCACGCTGGCGCCGCGCACTTCGATGCCGATCTCGTGCACCACCTTGCCGCCGGCATCCACCAGCTGCACACGATGCCGTCCCGGCCATGGCAGCCAGCCCACTTGGCCCCCCTTGCCCAGCGGCTTGCCGTCCATGCGCCATGTCACGGCGTTGGCAGTCTGCCCGGTCAGCCCGTCGGCATGGAACCAGACCCGTTGCGCCGCCAGCGGGATATCGGGATCGAGCGCGAAGATCGTGCCGTCCGCCGGGCTTGCAATCGCCGGCGTACCGGGTGTCTTGCCGGGTTTGCCGATGCGGATGTGCGGCACGGCCGTACCCGTCAGAAACACCTCGTCACGCGCGGGCTCCAGGTCGTCCTCGAAATCCAGCGCCACGCGCTCCACACCGGCCGGCATCGCCGGCGCCCGGCTCGGCTTGCGCCGGTGCAGCGCCTCCATGACTTCGTGCCACACGGGCGCCGCACCGGATACCCCCGACACGTCGTGCATGCTCGCGCCGCTTGCGTTGCCCACCCATACGCCTACCGTGTAGGCCTGCGACCATCCCACGCACCAGTTATCGCGCATGTCCTTGCTGGTGCCGGTCTTCACCGCCGTCCAGAAACGCGTTGTCAGCGGACTGTCGAGCCCGAATGTGCGCGCCCGCGCATGGCGGTCCGACAGCACGTCGCCGATCACATACGCGGCATCGGGGGTCATCACCGCACGCTTCGCGCGCATCGCGGCCCCCGCCGTCATGCGCGGTGCCGAGTACGCGCCCGCATTGGCGAAAGTACGATAGGCATTGGTCAGCGACAGCAGCGACACATCGGCACTGCCCAGCGCCAGGCTGTAGCCGTAGTAATCGCCCGACTGCGTTAGCGGCAGACCCAGCGACACCAGGCGGCGATGGAAGCGATGCGGGGTCACCATCACCAGCGTGCGCACGGCCGGCACGTTGAGCGACGACCCCAGCGCGGCCCGCAGGCTGACCCAGCCGGCATAGCGATGATCGTAATTCTGCGGAATATAGAGGCCGCCGCCGGTCGGCAGATTGACCGGGCGATCGTCGAGCAACGATGCGGCGGTAAGCCGGCGTTCCTCGATCGCCTGCGCATAGAGGAACGGCTTCAGCGTCGATCCGGCCTGCCGCAGTGCGGCCGCGTGATCGACCTGTGCCGCCGCCGACAGCACGCCTGACGACCCCACATAGGCCAGCACGTCGCCGCTGGCGTTGTCGATCACCACCACCGCACCGTCCTCGACATTGCGGCCGGCCAGTTCACGCAGATGCCGGCCCAGGCTGTCCGCTGCCACGCGCTGCAATTCGGCGTCGAGCGTCGATTCGATGCGCGGCGGCAGCGGCTTTCCGGCCGGCGTCGCAACCCGCGCCTGGGCCACCAGTTGCCGCGCCAGATGCGGTGCAAGCTGGATGTCGCGGCGCGCGTTCATCGCATCGCCCGCCGCGCCCGATGACTTTGCCAGCACCAGCGTGGTAAAGCCGTCGAGCCCGTCGCATTCGCGCGGCAGCTTCATGTCGCGCAAGATGCCGCACGCCCGCTTCGACACCTGCAGCGCCGACGCATTCGGGCTGCGCACCAGCGCCACCGCCACCGCCGACTCGCGCGCATCGAGCCCGCTCGGCACCTTGCCGAACAGCGTCTGCGACATCGCCGACAGCCCCACCAGTTCGCCCCGGAACGGCACCAGGTTCAGGTAGGCCTCCAGGATCTGATCCTTGCTCCAGCCGCGCTCCAGCGACGACGCACTGACCACCTGCCCCATCTTCTGCCCGAAACTGCGGCCACGGCCGGCGCGCAGATCGGCGTCGAGCAACCCGGCCAACTGCATCGTCAGCGTCGATGCCCCGCGCGTGCGCGTGTTCCAGAGGTTGGCCCACGCCGCCGCGGCCACGCCCTGCCAGTCCACCCCGCTATGCGCATAGAAGCGCCTGTCCTCGGACAGCACGATGGCCGTGCGCAAGGCCGGCGAGGTATCGGTCAACGTCACCCAGTCGCCACGCCGTGCCTGGAAGTCGTCGCGCACGCGCGCCACCGTCTGCCCGTGCCGATCCGTGACCACGATATCGGCGCTGCGCCAGTTGTCGCGCACCTCCCGGAAACCGGGCACGGCATGGGCCGCGCCGGCCGACCACAGCAGCAGGCTTGTCACCACCCATGCACTTCGCTTCATTCGCATGCTTCGTCCCGCCTTGCCTGCACCAGGTGCCTCAATCGTGCGCGTCGCGCCCCGACACCACACCGGCCACCAGCAGCAGCTGCGCAATGGCGTAGGTCCACCAGATGCCGAGCTGGTATGTGTCGAACGCCGACAGGAATTTCGCGGTGCCGATCAGCGCGTCGGACACCACAAAGCACAGCGCCCCGAGCGCCGTCAGCGGCGTCGGCAGGCGCGCCAGCAGCGCCGCGCACGCCATGGCGGCCAGCACGCCGATATAGACCGTCACGGGCCACATCAATGGTCCGAGGTTGGGCCAGAAGCGCCCCAGCAACGCACCGGCGGCACCGAGCACCAGCCCGCAGCCCACCAGCCGCTGCGGACGCATGTCGCCGGCCAGCGGCACGAACAGCCGCAGATAGGCCAGATGCGCCATCAGAAAGGCGCCCAGCCCACCGACGAACGACACGCGGAGCCCGGGCAGCGCCAGCAGAAAATCGCCAAGGCCCGAGAAGACCAGCGCGATCACCAGCCAGCGCCGTTCGGCCGACGGGCGATGAAACCACGCCGCCCGCGCCAGCAGCAGCACCATCGCCGTCTTCCAGACCGGCTGGTACGCGATCTGCCCGGTCAGCGGCGTATTGGGCGGCAGTTCAAGCGATGCCTGGAACAGCAGCACACCGTAGGTAATGCCGGCCAGTGCGCCGGCCATCCACCATTCGCGCACGCGTGGGGGAATCCGCATGGCGATCCAGCTCACTTGGCCGCTCCCACCGTCAGCTTCGCGTTGGGCGCTTCACCGAACACGTCCGGGGCGTACATCGCCTCGACACGCGTCGGCGGCAGCGCGAACTCGCCCGCGTTGTTGAGCCGCACCGTGTACTCGACCGACAGCCCACCCTTGGGCACGTAGCTGAAGTACTCGCGATAGGCCTCGGGCGTGCGCTCGGTGAAGTCGGACCATGCCGACTTCTGGTCGCGCGTGGCGATCACCGAATCGCGACCCAGGCCGCTGCCCAGGATCGTCGCACCGGTGGGCACCGGATCGCTGACCACCACCCACGTCATGTCGGCCTGCGCATCGATATCGAGCTTGACGCGATAGGTGTCGCCACGCGACCACTTGCCCGCCACGGCCTGCTCCACCGGCGTGACGCTGCGGCGGATGCGATAGCCCGCCGCCACCGGCTCGCGCAGCGGCACGGCGGCCAGCGCCCGCACCGTGGCCCACGGACGGCCCGTGCCCTGCTGCTCCACCTGCAGCGCAACGGGCGCGCTGGCGGAGGCCGCCGGCCACGGCAGGTCGACCATGCCGCTGGCCACGCCGTCCTGATGCGTCGCCCTGGACCAGTCGAACGTGCGCGACACGTCGCCGAGCGTGGCACGCGCACTGCCCGCCACAGGCGTCTTCTCGTAGGCCTGCGCATAGCGGCGGATCGCCATCACGCCCCAGGCGTTCGAAGTGGTCGTCGACCACGCCCCACGCGTCTGGCGGCCCAGCAGGCCGGTTACCAGCTGCGGCACGTCTTCCTTCCAGGCCGGCAGCTGCGACGCCAGCGCCAGCAGCTTCGCCGCGTTGACGTCGCCGCCCGCCATCAGCCACCACCAGTTGTCAGTGCGCTCGGTCGAGAACACCAGGCGCGTGCCTTGCACCGTCAGGCGGCTGCGCAACAGTTGCGTGGCATCGGCCATGCGCTTGTCGCGCTCGGGGATGTCCTGTACGCGCGACAGGATGCCCAGCCAGTCGATCAGCGCCGACGTCGGCCACTGGTCGGGCAGGATCTGGATCGATCCCAGCATGCGGCCCTGCGCCTTGCCACTGCGCGACAGCGCCTCGATGGCCGCCAGCTTGCGCACGTCCAGATCCATCGTCGCCGACGACGGGGCCCAGCGCGGCGGCGCGATGCGCCCTTCGACAAATGCTGTCAGGCCACGCTCCATCTGGTCGCGTTGTGCGTCGGGAATCCGCATCGGCAGCCCTGCGCGCGACGCCTCGTCGGCAATCGCCAGCAGGTAGGCCGTCAGCACTTCGCTGCCCGACTGGCTGTCGCTGCGCAGCGGGAAGTACGACGCCAGCCCGTTCGTGTCGAGGTACGACGGCAGTTGCGCCATCAGCGCGTCCCAGGCCGCCGCATCGCCCAGCCCGAGCGATTTCGACGACCGCTGCTCCAGGCAGCTGAACGGATAATTGCGGAACCATTCCCGCACGCCAGGCATGCCGCCGGCCAGCGACGACTGCAGCGTCACCTGCATGCCGCCGCGCAGCTTGCCGGACGGATCGGCCAGCGCACCGGCCGGCGCCTGCACCGGCACCGACATGTTCGGCGTCAGCTGCGCCAGCATCGCCTGCTGCACGGTCACCGGCACGGCCGGCACGATCTGCTGCGACACCTTGAGCTTGTCGCTGGCACCGCCCGTGCCCTTCTCGGCGGCGGCCACCTCCCACAGGATCGTGCCACTGCGGCTGTACGCCAGCAGCGCGGGCGCGGTGATGTCCCAGCCGATCTCGCGGGCCTCGCCGGCGGGAATCTGCACGGTCTGCGCCGGCAGCGTCTGTGCGTCCACCAGCGTGGCGCGTGCCGTGGCTTCCACGGTCATCGCGCGCTGCGTGGTGTTGCGCAGCGTGAACATCGCGCGGTACTTGTCGTCCTCACGGACCAACAGCGGCAGGCCCGAGATCATCTGCAGGTCCTGCGTCGCGGCGATGCTGGCGCTGCCGCTGCCGAAGCGGTTCACGCCCAGATCGGCCACGGCGACGATGCGGAAGCTGGTCAGCGAATCGTTGAGCGGCACCTCGAGCGCGGCCTTGCCCTCGCCGTCCAGCTGCACGCGCGGATTCCACACCAGCAGCGTGTCGAACAACTCGCGCGTGGGGCTCTTGCCCCCGCCGCCGCCGGCCGGCACCGCCTTGCGGCCATAGTGGCGGCGGCCAATGATTTCCATCTGGGCCGTCGAGGTTTCCACGCCATGGCTGCGCGGCTGCACCATGGCGTCGAGCAGGTTCCAGCTCGTGTTGGGCATCAGTTCCAGCAGCGCCTGGTCCACGGCGGCCAGCGCCACCTCGCCATTGGCCGCGGGCTTGCCGTCGGGCAGCTTGACCTGCACCGTCACGCGCGCCTTGCCCCGCACCGGGTAGCTCGCCTTGTCCGGTGTCACGCTCACGTCGAGCCGGTACGCCTCGTTGCCGACGCGAATCTGCGCCAGCCCCAGCCGGAACGCCGGCTTCGACAGATCAACCAGCGGCGACGGCGCCACGTACTCGCGCCCTTCGCTACGGAATGCGTGCCACCAGTCCAGCGGCTGGCGCCAGCCCCACTGGAAGAACGAGTACCACGGCACTTCGCGCAGCCGGCCCCGCAGGCTCAGCACCGACACGTACACGTTCGGTCCCCATTCCGGCTTGACCTTGAGCTTGATCGTCGGGTCGCTGCCGTTGAGCTCCACCACCTGCGTATCGAGGATGCTCTCGCGTTCCACGGCCACCAGCGCCGTGGCGCGGCGGAACGGCATGCGCACCTGGAACACGGCGGTGTCGCCGGGCGCGTACGCCTTCTTTTCGGGCAGCACATCCATGCGGTCATGATTCTCGCCACCGAACCAGAGTTCGCCCTGGCGCGTGACCCATACCGTCGTGGCGGCTTGCGCCGTGCGGCCGTCGGCATCGCGCGCATTGGCGATCAGCTCCACTTCACCGGCCTGCGTCAGTTCCACCTCGCAGCGTGCGCGGCCCTGGGCGTCGGTGCGCACATCGCACACCACGCCCAGGTCCTTGGTCTCGCTGCGGTTGTCGTAGCGGTAGAAGCCGCCCACCACGCGCTTGCGCGCCGACGTGGTGATGCGGGCGCGTGCCTTGATCTGCACCGGCGCTTCGGCCACCGGCTTGCCCTGGGTATCGAGCACCACGGTGTGCACGGCCAGCTTCTGGCTGACCGATACCCAGTTGGCCGCACGAATGCCCACCACCACGGCCGACGGCCACAGCGGCACCGTCTGGCGCAGCGTCTGGATCTCGCCGTTCGGGTCGGCAAAACCGGCTTCCAGCACCAGATCGCGCGGGGCATCGACCTTCGGCAGGTTCTTCACCGTCAGCTTGCCGTTGCCATCCTTGTCCAGCGTCAGCGGCAGCTTGTCGGCCACGAGTTTTTCGGATTCGTCGTGCGATCCTTCGCTGTCCGGGTCGTCTTCCTCGTCGCCACTGCCGCTCTGCCGCTGCGCGCGTGGCGGGTTGAACGCGTAGTCGTCGTAGTCCGCGAAGTTCACCGCCTTGTTGCGCATCAGCGCGGACAGGCGCACCGGCAGGCCGGCCGCACCGCCCCCGTTGAGGTAGTGGATCTCCACGCCCACCGGCACCTCGGCGGGCGCCACCAGCGCATTGCCCTTGGCCTTGGCGTCCCGGGTCACCGACAACGTGCCGGACAGCACCGGCAGGCGGAAGGCCTCGACGCGGAAACTGCCGCTATCGAGCGTACGATCGTTGTCGTAGACCAGCGCCACGTCGTAGACACCGAGCTTGGCCGATGACGGCACCTGGAACGCGTTCTCGGCACTGCGCCCGCCCGTGGCGGTGGTGCGCCAGGCGAGCGGCATCTCGTACTTCTGTCCGCTGCCTTCATGGGTGATCAGCAGCTTCGCCGGCATGGCCTGCGGCAATGCAAAACCCTGCGCGGTCTCGTTACGGATCAGGTGCTTCATCGACACCGTCTCGCCGGCGCGCAGCAGCGTGCGGTCGAACACGGTATGGGCACGCACGGTCTGCTTCGGGCTCAGATCGGTGGGCACGTTGAAGCGCCACGTCTCGATGCCGCGATTCCAGTCCGACATGACAAAGGCCATGTCCGCCTTGCCGCGCGCCTGGGCATGGTCGGCCGCGATGCGGGCCGACACGAAATAGCCGTCCATGCCGTTGGCGCAATCCTTGTAGCGGCGGTCGGCCAGCTTGGCGAAGCGCGCCACGCCGGTGGCATCGGTGGTGCCCTGCCCCAGCAGCTCGCCCTCGCAACTGCGGACGGCCACCCTGGCATTGGCCACGGGCTTGCCGTCATCGAGCGTGGTCACCCACGCCAGGCCACTCATGTCGCCGTCGCCCTCGCCACGTGCCAGCTTGAAATGCACGCCAAGGTTGGTAACGAGTGCCGCCGTACGCACGTACATCGGCGCCTTCTTGCCGAGCAGCGCCTCGCCCAGCATCGGCGAGGCGATCTCCACCACGTGGAACCCGGGTTCGGGCAACGGAATGCCGACCACCTCGAACGGGCGCGGCGTGGTGTCGGTGGACTTCGGAATGGCCAGCGTCCTGGCGCCAGCCACGCCTTCGAGCAGCGACACCGAGCGCGTCTCGATCGACGGGGCGTTGCGCGGGCTCTGGACGGAATACGGTGCCTGACCCGCGCGGATGGCGGCGATCTGCTCCCCGGTCCAGCTGTTCTCGTGCATGCGCTTGACCATGCCGAACCAGCGCAGGATGGCGCCGTCGTCATCGACCTTGAGCCGCGCCACGGTGCCGGCCTCGGCACGCACGGCCAGCGTGGGCAGGTCGGCTTCGACATTGCGCAGCGTCACGGGCAGCAGCGGCGGATAGTCGTTTGCCGATTTTCCGCGCGGCAGGTCGGCAAAGCGTTCGACCACGCCAAACGGCGCGGCGGCGAACTTGGCCAGCGGCGGCAGCGCCGCCGTGGTGAGCTTGATCGGGAACAGGTCGGCGTTGCTGAGCGCCCGGCCGCTTTCGTCCTTGAGATCCTTCGGCGCCTCGATCGTCAGGCTGGCTTTTTCCGGGAACGGACCCTTGAACGTGATGGTGGATACCGGCGCATCGGGGGCCTCGTCCGGATCAAACGACGGCGCCTTCGGACCGGACGGCGTCTTCATCACGATGCCTTCGGCCGCCTTGCGCGAAATCGGCGCGGTGAATGTGACGGTCATCGGCCGCAGCGGCGTGCAGGGGGCTTCGGCACGCTCGCGCTCGCAGGTAAAGCCCGCAGCAAAGGGGTCGCGCACCTGGAAGTCGAAGCGGCGGGCCGCCGTGGTGGCCAGGCCCGACGGGGTGGCAATGCCCGCATCGAGCACCAGTTGCATGCGTGCGCCGGCAGGCAGGCGCTGCTGGCAGGCCAGCAGATGCACGGCATCGCCGTCGCGCTTGACCACTTCCTTCCAGTGCAGCGCCTCGATGACGCTGTCGCGTTCCTTGCCGGCCAGCAGCCGCACGGGAATACGTTCGCCCAGCCCCTCGGCCTGGCACCAGGCATGGGACCGGATCGACCCGGCCGTGGCCGCGCCGTTGAAGCGCAGCGCAAAGACCTGGTCTTCCTCGACCTGGCCGCCGGACGGGCGCGCGGCGATCACGATCGGACCGCCCGTTTCGAACCGGTATTCGGATTTGCCGGCGAACGCCTTGCCGGCCACGCTCTTGAGGGCCGGGGTGATCTGTACGGTGCAGCGCACGCCGGGCGGCAGGTCACGCTCGAAGTCGTAGACCCAGTTCGTGGCGTTGACCCAGCGCCCGCTGCCGCCGACGCCGCCCACGCACGACACCGATGCCGGCGCGGCAGCCTTGAGGTCGCCCATCGGCACCATCGGTTCGTCGAACCGGATGGCCACCTGGCGCACCTGCGGGTTCACCCCTTCGGGTGAAAAACGCGTGATCTGCGCGGCCGATGCGGCCGGCGCCCATGTCAACGCACTGAATACAAGACCTGCTGCGGTGGCCGTGGCCGCCGTGGCGATCCTCCCGATCATGCTGCCTTCTCCCGAATTGGCTCCGCGCGAGCGTGACATGCGCGGGTGGCAAGCGCAAGCCTCTGCACATTTCGGAAGAAAGGCCTTGTGGTTTAACGCAAATGTGACAGTGGCAGCGGACCTTCGCGCTTGAGCGCGGTCAGGACGATGTTCGACCGCACGCTCTCCACGCCCGGTACGCGCATCAGCCGCTTCATCGTGAAATCGGCCAGCGTGGGCAGGTCGGCCACCACCACGCGAATCAGGTAATCGGCCTCGCCCGCGACCGAATAGCACTCCTGCACCTCTTCGAGCAGCAGGATCTCCTCGGCGAAGCGCTCGACCATGGTGTCGCCATGATGCGCCAGCTTCACGCTGATGAAGACCATCACGCCCAGCCCCAGCGCCTGCGGCGACAGGTTCACCCGGTAGCCGGTGATCACACCGTCGGCTTCCAGCCGGGCCAGGCGCCGGCCCACCTGGCTGGCCGACAGGTGCACCCGGTCGGCCAGTTGCTGATGGGTGGAGCGGCCGTCAGCCTGCAGGGCGGCCAGCAGGGCCAGGTCATAGGGGTCCAGGTTGGCTTGGTTCATGTCCGCAGATATCCCGCATCGATTTTCGTGTATGTGCGGATTATATGCACCGTGACGGCGGATAACGTGGATTATGCGGCCATCTTGCGGCGTCCGCTCGCTAGACTATGCATAAATTCCGCATCCGATCGGAACACAGACCACAAGTTTTGGAGACACAACGCATGACGCCCTCGGCTGCCACCCTTGACACCGGCAACTTTGCCGGCACGATGACCGCCAAGCTCAAGGAACAGTTCGATGCCGGCCTGCTGTCCGGCCAGGAACTGCGCCCCGACTTCACCATCGCCCAGCCGGTGCATCGCTATACCGACACCGACCACGCGATATGGCGCAAGCTGTACGACCGCCAGGCGTCGATGCTGCAAGGCCGGGTTTGCGACGAATTCCTGCAGGGCCTGGCCACGCTGGGCATGGCGCGCGACCGCGTGCCCGAATTCGACCAGCTCAACGACATGCTGATGCGCGCCACGGGCTGGCAGGTGGTGGCCGTGCCCGGCCTGGTGCCGGACGAGGTGTTCTTCGAACATCTGGCGAATCGGCGATTCCCGGCGAGCTGGTGGATGCGCAAGCCGGAACAGCTCGACTACCTGCAGGAGCCCGACTGCTTCCACGACGTGTTCGGCCACGTGCCGCTGCTGATCAATCCGATCTTCGCCGACTACATGGAGGCGTACGGCAAGGGCGGTCTCAAGGCGGCCCGGCTGGGTGCGCTGGACATGCTGGCGCGCCTGTACTGGTACACGGTGGAATTCGGCCTGATCCGCACGCCGCAGGGCCTGCGCATCTTCGGCGCGGGCATCCTGTCCAGCCAGGGCGAGTCGGTCTACAGCCTCGATTCGGCCAGCCCGAACCGCATCGGCTTCGACCTGCACCGGATCATGCGCACCCGCTACCGCATCGACACGTTCCAGAAAACGTACTTTGTGATCGACAGCTTCGAACAGCTGTTCGATGCCACGCGCCCGGACTTCACCGACCTCTACCCGGCGCTGCGCGCGCTGCCGACGCTGGGCGCCGGCGACATCGTCGAGGGCGACCAGGTCATCAACGTTGGCACCCGCGAGGGCTGGGCCAGCAGCGACGATATCTGACGCGCCGCCGGGCGAAGGCCGCTGCCCGCCAGCGGCCCCGCCCGTTATCCCACTTTGTGAAACAATGCCGGAATGCCCTGGCCGCCGGTCATCCGGTGCGCGCCGGGGCGGGCCGGCTTTTGTCGTGTTCCCCGTGCAGCCACAGACAACCCTTCAGATCGAGCCCATCATGACCCCACTTTCGCAAGACGCCCGCCAGCCGCTGCTGGCAACACTGCCGGGCTGGACCCCCGTCCAGGACCGCGATGCCATCCGGAAATCGTTCAAGTTCGCCGATTTCAACGCCGCATTCGGCTTCATGACGCGCGTGGCGCTGCAGGCCGACAAGGTGGACCATCATCCCGAGTGGTTCAACGTGTACAACCGCGTGGACATCACGCTGTCCACCCACGACGCCAACGGCCTGACCCAGCGCGATATCGACCTGGCCCGCTTCATCGAACAGGCCGCCGCCGGCCTGGCACGCTGAACGCGGCGCCGGCCCGGCTGTAGGGCAACTGAAAGGCAGGCCGCGGGCCTGCCCTGTACAATCGGCGACATTGTTTTCCATCCAATGTCACCTGTACCGCCATGCGTATCCTGCTGATCGAAGACGACCGTCAAATCGCCAGCGGCGTGGAAGCCGGGTTGGCCCGCGCCGGCCATCAGGTACGCGTGGTGCATGACGGCGTCTACGCCACCGACCACCTGCTCAAGGAGCAGCACGACCTCGTCATCCTGGATCTGGGCCTGCCCGGCATCGACGGCATGACGCTGCTGGCTCGCTACCGCGCCCGCAACCGCACGACCCCCGTCCTGATCCTGACCGCGCGCGACGAGCTCGAAGACAAGCTGTCGGGCCTGAACGCGGGCGCCGACGACTACCTTGTCAAGCCCTTCGCCCTGCCCGAACTGGAAGCCCGCGTGCGCGTGCTGCTGCGCCGCAGCCAGCACGGCGAAGCCGCGCCGGAACGCGACGTGCGCCTGGGCCGGCTGCGGCTGTCGGGTAACGACCGCCGCATGTTCGTCGATGGCCGCCCGCTGGAACTGTCGCCGCGCGAGTTTGCCGTGCTGGAACTGCTGCTGCAGCGCCAGGGCCGTGTGGTCAGCAAGGCGCAGCTGCAGGACCATCTGGCCACCTTCGCGCACCCGGCCGGCGAAGGCGGCGACACGGTGGGCGACACTGCGATCGAGGTCTACGTGCATCGCGTGCGCAAGAAGCTCGAGGATGCCGATGTCGAGATCGTGACGGTGCGCGGCTTCGGTTATCTGCTACAAATCCGCGCGGGCCACTGAGCCCGCGACCGGCACGCGCCGCCCGGGTGGCGGCCGCCTTCAACCGGAAGTCCTGACCCGCCATGTGGCCGCGTTCGCAATCTTCTTCTGCCCCGCCTGGCGATGCGAGCGCCACGGGCAAGCGCGCACGCGGCGGACGCAGCCGTGCCGGCGCGGCGGCACGCGGCACATCGAACCCCAGCCTGCGCATCCACCTGCTGCGCGCGCTGGCCACGCCGCTGTTCGCGCTGGTGCTGACCAGCGGATCGCTGTCGTACTGGCTGGCGGCGCACTACACCACGCAGGTCTTCGATCGCGCACTCTATGGCGTGGCCAACAACATTGCCCAGCAGATCCGCATTGCGGGTCCGCGGCTGGAGCAGGACATCCCGATCATCGCCCAGACGCTGGTCGAGGCCGAGGGCACCGACCGCATCTACTGGCGCATTCATGGTCCGGACGGGCTGATCGGCGGCATGGACACCTGGCTGGGCTACGGCACGGGCCAGACATCGCTGCACGATGCCCGCCTGTTCTACGCGTGGTTCAGCGGCCGCCAGGTGCGCGCGGTGCGCCTGCCGGTGAGCCTGCCCAGCCCGGCCGCCGACGAACTGGCAACGACGCCGTCCGAGGCGCAGATTCCGCGCGGGCCGATCGTGGTCGAGGTGGCCGAACTGCTGGACCGGCGCGAAACGGCCGCCAACGAGATCCTGCTGTCGGTGTCGGTGCCGCTGATCCTGCTGCTGCTGGTGGGCAGCCTGATCCTGTCGCACGTGCTCAAGGAAGAACTGGTGCCGCTGCAGATCCTGACCGACAAGCTGAACCGCCAGACCGCGCGGTCACTGGCGGCGCTGGACGAGACCCAGGTGCCGGCCGAGGTCGAGCCGCTGATCCGCGCCCTGAACGCGCTGCTGTCGCGCCTGCGCGATGCCCTCGATGCCCAGCGCAAGTTCATCGCCGACGCCGCGCACCAGTTGCGCACGCCGCTGACGGCGGTGAAGCTGCATGCCGACCGCGCCGTGGAAGCCGATTCGCTCGATGTGGCGCGTCATGCGCTGCGCGAGGTGCAGACCGCCGCCGACCGCGCGGTGCGCCTGTCGAACCAGTTGCTGTCGCTGGCGCGCGCGGAGCCCGGCCTGTCGCTGGAGCGGCTGGGCCCGGTCGAACACTTCGACCTGGCGGAACTGGCGTTCGAGATTGGCGCGGAATGGGTGCCCCAGGCACTGGCGCGGCGTGTGGACCTGGGCTTCGAGGTACTGCCCGGCCCCACGTTCACCGGCGGGGCCCCGGCCGTGGTGCGCGGCAACCGGCTGCTGATGCGCGAGGCGCTGTCCAACCTGATCGATAACGCGGTGAAGTATGTGCCGGCCGGTGGACGCATTACGGTGCGCGCCGGCGGCGAGGCCATGGGCCACCGTGGCATGGCCGTGGTGATGGTGGAAGACAACGGCCCCGGCATTCCGCCGGCCCGCCGCGAGGAGGTGTTCAAACGCTTCTTCCGCGGCGATCACACACCCGGCACGCCCACCCTGCAGGCTTCGCCCGGCGGAGCCGGCCTGGGTCTGGCCATCGTCCACGAGATCATCACCCTGCACCAGGGCACGATCCGGATCGAGGATGTGCCGGCGTCCGCCGCCGCGTCCGTCCCGGTCACGCCGGCCATGGCCGGCGGGCCGGACGATGGTGCGGGCGCGGTTTCGCCGCATGCCCCCGCATCGCCGGAAACGTCCGCATCGTCGAATGCGTCGGCACGCCGCGCGTCGATGCGCTTCGTGATCCGGATCCCGTGCGAGGCACCTGGCACCACGCCGGCCTAAACCGGACCGGGCGGCTTATTTGCCCGACTTCTCCTTGGGCGCCAGCATCGTGCCGCGGCACTTCGGGCTGCCGCAACGGCATTCGTATTCCTTCTTCAGCTTCTTCGTATAGCGTGCATCAATGACCAGGCCGTAGTCATAGAACAGCTCTTCGCCCTCGGCGATATCGCGCAGGGCGTGGATGAAGACGCGTCCCTTCTTCTCGCGCGCTTCGCAGTTCGGCTCGCAGGCGTGGTTGATCCAGCGCGCCCGGTTGCCGCCGAACTTGGCATCGATGACGTTGCCGTCGTCCAGGCTGAAATAGAACGTGTGGTTCGGGTCCGCCGGATCGTGCGGGTGGCGCTTCAGGGCTTCCTTCCAGGAAATGTGCTCGCCCTTGTACTCGATCACGCGCTCGCCTGCCGCAATGGCGCCAATCGCGTAGACACCCTTGCCATGCACGCCCGACTGGCGCACCTCGATACGGTCGCTGGCGGTCTTCTTGCCCGCCTGCCTCTTCTGATCCTTGGCGTCGTTGGCCTTGTCCGACATGTCTGATGTTCCTGCGGTGGTGGGCCGGTCCAGTCCGGAGAACCGGATGATACCCGTGCGGCTGTGTCAGGTATACGCATCGGCGCCCGGACCGGGCCGGGCACGTTTACCGGGCACGGCGACGTATACCGGCCGGTGCCAATGTGGATAACCGGGGCCATTTTTGTGGATAAGCGCATGGGTTTGGTGTGGGCTGCCTGGGGCTGGCATGGGGAACGTATACGAACAACCTGGCGGGTATACGTCCCTCATCCCATCCCGAAGGATGAGTCATCCACGCGCGCCAACATGTCATCCCTGTGCTTTCGGTATACGTAAACGGTTGATCCGATTGGCGTATACCGGGTTATCCACAGAAAGGCAGGGGGTTTACCTATCACTACTATCTGTATACATGAAAGAAAGATGTAAACCATACGCAGGAGGACCGCAGCCGGTGCGTATACGGCGAACGTCCGATGCAACACAGGCGGTGCCGTCGCGATCGGCACGCTTTCACGCAAGATGAAAAATTGGGCAGGCCCCACGGGGATGGAGGCAGGCGGTATACGTCGGGCCGTCACCTGAGGCCTGATCGCCACAATGGGCACTCGACAGCCTTGCAGCGCCGTATACAGGCCTCTCAGGGCGTATACGTCTCCTGGCCTGCCCGAGCCTCTCCGGGGCCCCAGAACGCGTCCTGGGGCGTATACGTGGCTCCAGGGCCGTATACCGCGCCCCGCCATCCTTTGGTGAGCCTGGGCGTATACCGGCGCTCCAGGCGCGCGCTTCTTTCGTAAAAAACCCGCCAACGTTGACCTGACGCGGCCTGCACGCCAAGGGCCGGTAACAAACTGTTCCCGGTGCGGCGTGTCCGACACGGTATGATGTGGCCCGCGGCGTCTTTGCCAGCGCGGCTTCCAGCGAAGTCGCCGGCCCGGACGTCAGTGTTTTTTCAACTCGATACGGAGTGAAGCATGACGAAAACTGAACTGATCGACGCGATCGCAGCAGGCGTGGACGGTCTGACCAAGGCCAAGGCCGAACAGGCCCTGAACGTGACCCTGAACGCCATCATGGATGCCGTGGCCAAGGGCGAGACCCTCAGCCTGATCGGCTTCGGTACCTTCAGCAAGGGCGAACGTGGCGAGCGCATGGCCCGCAACCCGCGCACCGGCGAAGAAATCAAGGTGGAAGCTGCGAAGACCGTGAAGTTCAAGGCAGGTCAGAAGTTCAAGGACGCCGTCAACCAGTAATGCCGACGGGCAAGCTTGTCGCCCGGTTCGCATGACCCCGCCGTGCCGCCGCCATAGCCCGAAAGCGGCGCAGGTGCGCAGCGCGCGGGGACGTTATCCACACCATTTTTCCCCCAGCTCCGCGTGGAGAATCGCACAGTTGGCCAGGCCCCTTCACAGGCCTGCAGCGACCACGCGAAAATGTCATCCACGCTTGGCTAATCAAGGCCTTGCGCGAGATCAGGAATCACGAGCCTGACATGTCGTTCCGCTTGCCGCAGCGCACATTTCCACAGCCTTATTCACAGCAGTTTCCACACAAACTTCCACAGCATTCTCCACAGGCACGCACGCGTACCTGGCAGGGTGCGATGGCGGTGGTGGCGCTGGCCGTCCTGTGCGGTTGCAGTACCTCGCCGACACGTACGGCCCGGCCGCAGGCCGTGCCCTTGCCCGACTACGGGCGCGTGGCCACGCCGCCCGGCGCCACGGCGCGTGAGCGGATCGTCGATATTGCCCTGCAGGAATGGCGCAAGTGGGGCAGCCAGGTAGTGCGGATCGGTCGTGACGATTCGGCGTGCGTCACCCAGAGTCCGCTGCCCGCCCCGGCCGCCGCGCTGCCTGCCAATGGCGCCGGGGGGCAAGGCACGGCGATGCAGCCGTCAGCCGACATCGATATGGAAGAGGATGGCGACAGCCAATGCCTGCGTTTTCCCGATGGCACCGGCATGGAGGCCACGCCGCAGGGATGCCGGATGGCCCAGCGTTACTGGGGCATCGTTGGCGAGGCGCCGGACTGCCGTCAGGTCACGCAGGGCGCGTGGGCGTGGTCGGCCGTGTTCATTTCATGGGTGATGCGCAAGGCCGGGCTCGATAACGACCAGTTCCTGACGGGCCAGTCCCATTCGATGTACGTGGTGGACGCGCGCGATGGCATCCTGCCGCGCCCGGCGTTCCATGTGGAGCGGGTGCCCGCCGTGCCGCGCCCTGGCGACATGATCTGCGCGGGCCGGGGGCGTGACAAATATCTTTCGGATCCGTCCGAAATCGGCTTCGGCACCACGCCCATGCATTGCGACATCGTGGTCGAGGTGGATCGTGCCGCCAATGTGGTCAAGGCAATCGGCGGCAACGTCCAGCAGTCGGTATCGATGGATGTGATCGACCTGAACGACGCGGGCCAGCTCGACGGCTTCACGAATTCGCACATGCCGTGGCTGTTGATCCTGCGTAACGACCTGCAGTAATCGCAGTCATCACTGCCGCCGTCAGGCCGATTCGGTACCGGCGGTAGTTTCTCAACATCGCCCCGTTGCATTGACGGGCCGTCCCCCGCCGCGAAACACTGCGCGATCGTATTTCGACGATCTTTCGCATGTCCGCCGCAGCGCCTCCTCCTTCTTCCAGTTCTTCGCCCGTCCCCCTTTCCCCTCCCGATCTCGCGCGCCGCCTGGTGGCCGAAGCACTGGGTACGGCCCTGCTGGTGGCCATCGTCGTAGGCTCGGGTATCCGCGCGGAACGGCTGGCCGCCGGCGATACCGCGCTGGCTCTGCTCTGCAACGCGCTGGCTACCGGGGCCGGCCTGGTGGCGCTGCTGGTGTCGCTGGGGCCGGTGTCCGGCGGGCACTTCAACCCGGCGGTCAGCCTGTCGAACCTGATCCAGGGACGGCTTTCGCCGCGCGAAGCCGCCGGCTATGTGGTGGTCCAGCTGATGGGTGCCGTACTGGGTGTGATGGCCGCGCATGCGATGTTCGGCCTGCCCGCGCTGTCGTTGTCGACGCAGGCGCGCACCGGGGCGCCGATGTGGTGGAGCGAATGCCTGGCGTCGTTCGGGCTGATCGGGCTGGCCATCGCCACCGGGCGGTCGCGGCCAGGGCTGGTGCCGTTTGTCGTGGCGGGCTATATCACCGCCGGCTACTGGTTCACGTCCTCGACGTCGTTCGCAAACCCCGCCCTGACACTGGCCTGCGCGCTGACCAATACGTTCACGGGTATTCGCTTGATGGATATTCCCGCGTTTATTCTCGCCCAGACATTTGGTGCGATGAATGCAACGCTACTGTTCCACTGGCTGTGTCCGCCGGTGACGATGGCGCCGGGAGTCCTGTCCAGGCGCCGGTGGAAAGGCCATCCGGGGCTTACCAGCGCCGATTGAGCTGCACGCCGAAGATCGAGCCGCTGGTCTGCGAAGCCCAGGCGTCGGCCGGGGCCGCGAAGGTGATGCCGTCCACGTCGCTGGCACGGCTGTACGTATAGAACGCGCGCAGGTTGGCATTGCCGGTGGCCTTGCCCAGCGTCATCGTGGGTGCCACCGTGAACGCGGTGCGCTGGCCACCCACGCCAAACCCCGACGAGATCTGGTCGTGCGCCACCTCGAAGCTCAGCTTGAACTGGTCGCTGGCCACAAAGGCCGGACGCACGCGGGTGGCGGCCCACTGCAACGTGCCGATGCCCGATCGATCCAGCTGCAGGCTCGATTCCACCGAGCCGGCCAGGCCCGAGCGGCCTTTCCACTCCATCGATTCCGACACCCGTACCCGCGACAGCGCGTTACCCATGCCCGAATAGCCGGTCATGGCCGTGCGCGACCCCTGCCCGTACTGGAAGCCCAGCCGGTTGGTGCCATACAGCACGCCCTTTTGCTCGTGCATGGCCGATGCCCACCATGCGCTGCCGGTGTCTTCGATTTGCGACAGCGGCTCTACCCGCGTAAAGCCGACCCGTACCGAACCCTTGTCATTGGTGTCGATCGGGGTCGAGAGCACCGAGTGATAGCTGGGAAGCTTGGCGCCATTTAGGTCGTTACGCGCGGTGTATTGATAACTCACGCCGAATTCGCCCAGTTTGGCGTTGTCGATGCCAAAACGCATCGATGGCGAATTCGGCGGCAACAGTCCCGACGACATCAGGAACGGATTGCTGTCGCGACGCCCTGCCCAGACACTGGCGCCGTCGAGCACGGTCAGCCCCGACAGGCCGCTGACCGAGGTATAGAAGTTCGGCACCAGCGCGTATGGATCGACAGCGGCAGCATTGCCGTTGACCGATGTGGCATTGGTGCCCTTGGCCTGGGCGACCAGCTGCACCTGTGCGCCGCCGCCGATATCCGCCACCGATTCGCGGATCTTGACCTCGCCCGAACTGGTGCAGGCCAGACCCTGGCCAAACCCTGCCGATGGTGTGCCGCCACCCGGACACGCGCGCTGCGTGCCGGAGCGGTCTTCGACCGCCGCGCGGCCGCTGTAGCCAAGGCGCCAGACCGAACCCCCGGCTGGGTCGTCGGCCGGGAGTTGCGAACGCAGCACTGGCGGCCCGTCGGACGGGGTCTCCGATGCGATATCGGCGTTTTCCGAATGCCGCGCTGGTGTTGGCGTCCCGTCCTGCGGCAGTGCCGGGAATTCGCCCAGCCGATGCGGGAACAGCACCACCGGCGGCGGTGGCGGGGGCGGCGGGGCCAGCGAGTCGGGCGGACCCACGAAGTCCGGATTCTCGTTGGCTGGCATCTGGGCCAGAGCGGTGCCCTCGGCGGCCGCGGGCGTTTCGCCAGCCTGGGCCGCCAGTGCCGCATTGGCCGGCGCGGCAGCCCGGTCCTTTGCGGCATCGGCGCCATCGGCAACATTGGCCGACTGAATCAGGTCCGCCAGTGGATCAGCGGACGCAGCGGCGGGTACGGTCGCCGGTACGCTGGCAGGTGGGGCGGCAGGTGCGGTGACAGGCACGGCGCCGGCCGCCACGGCGGAGGTCGTCAGCTGGGTCGTGCTCTCCGCAATCATCGGCGGCGGCGCTACCGAAGTGCCTGTTTGCGCGCACGCGCTGAGCCCCCAGGCGGCCAGGACGACAAAAGTCAGGCGGCGACGGGCAAATGGGCGGGCGGGAGGCAGTACGGATTGCAGCATGGACACAACAGGGCCGGCGTGGAAGAACTCCGGAGGGAGGGCTCAGTTTTTAACAGGCGAACTTTTTGACCGCAAGCCGGGTTACAAAATCCCGCGATCGCGTCACAAAGCGTTGGAAATGCGTCCGGATTCCCACATTGCGGAACGCGAATTGCACCGTTTCGAAGCATGCCCCGGCGACATGGCAAAAGCGTTGCAGAAGTGCCGAATTCCTAGCGAAAACCCCCATCCCTGAGGGCATCCGTGCTGAAAACGCCACCGCTATAATCGTCCGACCTGTCTTCCGGGCAACGCATAACGGGTGCAAGGCAGTCACGCCTATATATCTATAAAAGAGGAGATGTCCATGGAACGTCGTTCCTTCCTGTTGAAGGCTTCGGCCGTAGCTGCCACGGGTGCACTTGCCGCCTGCGGCAAGGAAGAAAAGCCCGCGGCCCCGGCCGCATCGGCCAGCGCGCCGGGCGCGCCCGCCGTGGTCGGCAGCAACCCGGCGGTGGAATGGCGCCTGGCGTCCAGCTTCCCGAAATCGCTCGACACCATCTATGGCGGGGCCGAACTGCTGAGCCAGCGCGTGAAGGAACTGACCGACGGCAAGTTCAACATCAAGGTGTTCGCCGCCGGTGAAATCGTGCCGGGCCTGCAGGTGCTGGACGCCGTGCAGAACCAGACCGTGCAGATCGGCCACACGGCCGGCTACTACTACTTCGGCAAGAATCCGACGCTGTGCTTCGACACGACCATCCCGTTCGGCCTGACCGCGCGCCAGCAGAACGCCTGGATGATGCAGGGCAACGGCATGAAGCTGATGCGCGAGTTCTTCAAGGAATACAACGTCGTCAACTTCATGGGCGGCAACACCTGCGCCCAGATGGGCGGCTGGTTCCGCAAGGAAATCAAGACCGTGGCCGACCTGCAGGGCCTGAAGTACCGCGTGGCCGGCTTTGCCGGCGTGGTGCTGGCACGCCTGGGCGTGGTGCCGCAGCAGATTGCCGGCGGTGACATCTACCCCGCGCTGGAAAAGGGCACGATCGACGCGGCCGAATGGGTGGGTCCGTACGACGACGAAAAGCTCGGCTTCTACAAGGTGGCGCCGTACTACTACTACCCGGGCTGGTGGGAAGGCAGCGCGCAGCTGTCGTTCTACGCATCGCAACCCGAGTACGACAAGCTGCCGGCGCTCTACAAGCGCGCGCTGGAAACGGCCACTATCGAGGCGCACACCAACATGATGGCCAAGTACGACACCGTGAATCCCCAGGCGCTGGCCCGCCTGCTGGAAAGCGGCGTGAAGCTGCGTCCGTTCTCGAAGGAGATCATGGAAGCCTGCTTCAAGGCCACGCAGGAAGCGTACGCCGACGAAAGCGCCAAGAACCCGTCGTTCAAGAAGATCTACGACGACTGGCGCGTGTTCCGCAACAACGAGGCCGCCTGGTTCAACGTGGCCGAGCAGGCGTTCGCGCAGTTCAGCTACGCGCGCAAGCTCTAAGCGAACCGATGATTTGGCCATTCGGCCATTTCGCTCAGGAAAAGCCCGGCTCCGGCCGGGTTTTTTCATGGCGCCACGCGCCTGCCCACACCCCGGTAGAATCCGCCCCACAACCGGACTCTACCCGGAACATTCCCATGCAACTCGGCATCTTCTACGCTCTGCTGGCGTACATCATTTGGGGCCTGCTGCCCCTCTACATCAAGTCCCTGCACGGCGTGGCGCCGCTGGAAATCCTGCTGCACCGCATGGTGTGGTCGCTGGTATTCCTGGGGGCAATACTGTTGTGGCGCCGTCATTTCGGCTGGTTGCGCGACGTGGCGGCCAATCCGCGCCTGATCCTGAACTTCGCGGCCAGCGCGGGGCTGCTGTGCTGCAACTGGTTCCTCTATATCTGGGCGGTGTCGGCCGATCGCGTGGTCGATGCCAGCCTGGGCTATTTCATCAATCCGCTATTTAGTGTGCTGCTGGGGGTGCTGCTGCTGCACGAGCGGCTGCGGCCGGCCCAGTGGCTGTCGATCGCCATCGCGGCGGCCGGTGTGTTCTGGCTCACATGGTCGGCCGGACAACTGCCATGGATTGCGCTGGGGCTGGCGGCGTCGTTCGGCGGTTATGGTCTTCTACGGAAGACCGGCGCGCTCGGTGCGCTCGAAGGCCTGTCGCTGGAAACGCTGATCCTGTTCCCGCTGGCCGCTGCGGCGCTGGGCTTCCTGCTTCTGACCGGGCACGACACCACGCGCAGCGCAGGCACGGGTACGCAGATCCTGCTGCTGCTGGCCGGCCCGCTCACGGCGGTGCCGCTGCTGTTCTTTGCCGCCGGCGCCCGCCGTATCCCGCTGTCGCTGCTCGGCCTGCTGCAATACGCCGGGCCCACCATCCAGCTGGTACTTGGCATCTGGCTCTACCACGAGCCGTTTCCGGCACAGAAGCAGATCGGCTATGCCCTGATCTGGATCTCGCTGGCCATCTACGCGGCCGAGGGTTTGCTGGTCACGCGTCTGAATGCGAAGCGGTCCATCAGCGCGAAAAATGAACCTGCGTAGAAAATAGCTTCCTCTATCCGTCATGTGAATATACGTGGCAACCGCGCGCTATTCCGGAAACAACGTCGCCACACTATACTGTACGGATATACAGTATCGATCGCCTCTCCACGCTCATGCCCCCGAACGCTTCCCGGCGTATTGCCCATCTCGACATGGACGCGTTCTACGCTTCGGTGGAACTGCTGCGCTATCCGGACTTGCGTGGCCAGGCTGTAGTGATCGGCGGCGGGCGCAATGCGGTGCCCGAGGTACTACCCGACGGATCGCGCCGCTATGCCCGGCTGCGCGACTATGTGGGGCGGGGCGTGGTCACCACGTCCACCTACGAGGCCCGGGCCCTGGGCGTGTTCTCGGCCATGGGCATGATGAAGGCCGCCAAGCTGGCGCCCGACGCGATCCTGCTTCCGACCGACTTCGACGCCTACCGCCGCTACTCGGGCCTCTTCAAGGCAGCCGTCCGAACATTCACCGGACAAATAGAAGATCGCGGGATCGACGAGATATATATCGATCTAAGTGATATTGAGGGCGAGCCGCACGAGGTAGCCGCCCGCATCAAGGCTGCTGTCCATGAAGCGACAGGCCTGACGTGTTCGATCTGCGTGGCCCCCAACAAGCTCCTGGCCAAGATCGGGTCCGAACTGGACAAGCCGGACGGGCTGACCATCCTGACCCCGGCCGATATTCCCACGCGCATCTGGCCACTGCCGGCGCGCAAGGTCAACGGCATCGGCCCCAAGGCCGCGGAGAAGCTGCAGGCCATCGGCATCGACACCGTGGGAGACCTGGCCGAGGCCGACCTGGCGCTGCTGCAGGCGCACTTCGGCCGCAATTACGCGGGCTGGCTGGTGGAAGTGGCCCATGGCCGCGACGACCGTCAGGTGGTGGTCAGCTCCGAACCCAAGTCGATGAGCCGCGAAACCACGTTCGAGCGCGACCTGCATCCGCGTACCGATCGCCCCGTGCTGTCGGAGCAGTTCACCCGGCTGTGCATGCGCGTGGCCGACGACCTGCGCCGCAAGGGGTACGTGGGCCGCACGGTGGGCATCAAGTTGCGCTTTGACGATTTCCACACCGTGACCCGCGACCTGACCATGACCGCCCATACCGCCGATGGCGCGATGATCCGGCGCGGTGCCACCGAGTGCCTGAAGCGGATACCGCTGGAGCGGCGCATCCGGCTGCTGGGCGTGCGCGTCAGCGCCCTGCTCCCGGCGGCCGAGCAAGGGGACGATCCCGCGCCGGTGCAAGAGGAATTCCGCTTCGACGACGAGGCGGAAGGCTGAACGGCCTTCCTCCAGGCGATCCCGGGCCGATCCCAGGCCGTTCCAGCAGCGTTTCCGCACGTCCACAGCCATTCCGCGCCGCCCGGACGCGGCGCCGCCCCCGATCGCCTCAATACGCCAAAATCCCCACGTCATACGGCCCTATCTATCTCCCGGTAGAATCGGCGGCTTCGACGGGCGCCCATCGAGAGCGCCACGCCCCACCCTCCGCCCACGCGCGCCCCATGACAACCGCCGCTCCCGCCCAACGTACCGCCGCCCCGGCCGCCTGGATCACGCCCCTGCTGGCCGTGGCCTGCGGCATGATCGTCGCCAACCTGTACTACGCACAGCCGCTGGTCGGGCCGATTGCACGTGCGCTGCAGCTGTCGCCGGAAATTGCCGGCCTGATCGTCACGCTGATCCAGATCGGCTACTGCGTGGGCCTGCTGCTGCTGGTGCCGCTGGGCGATATCGTCGAAAACCGCAAGCTCGTGCTCACGCTGGTGGGCGGGTGCGCGGCGGCCCTGCTGGCGGCGGCGCTGGCCACGCATGCCAGCGTGTTCCTGGTGGCGGGCTGCGCGATTGGGCTGTGCTCGGTGGCGGTGCAGGTGCTGGTGCCGTTCGCGGCGCACCTGGCTCCCGAGCATGCGCGCGGCCGTGCGGTCGGCAATGTCACCAGCGGACTGCTGATGGGCATCATGCTGGCGCGTCCGGTGTCGAGCCTGGTGTCAGACCTGTTCGGCTGGCACGCGATCTTCGCGGCGTCGGCCGTGGCGATGGTGCTGCTCGGCATCGTGCTGGCGCGCAAGCTGCCGCAGCGCCGGCCGGCGCCCGGCGTCAACTACATCCAGATGCTTGGCTCGATGAGCCATCTGCTGCGTACCCAGCCGATCCTGCGCCGCCGGGCCGCGTACCAGGCCGCCATGTTCGGCGTCTTCAGCCTGTTCTGGACCACCACGCCGCTGTACCTGGCCGCGCCTGCGTTCCATATGTCGCAGACCGGTATCGCGATCTTCGCGCTGGTCGGTGTGGCCGGTGCCATTGCCGCGCCGATGGCGGGCCGCTACGCCGACCGTGGCCACAGCCGGCAGATGACCGCACTGGCGCTGGCGCTGGGCGCGGCATCGTTCCTGCTGAGCCGGGTGGGCGCGGAGGGTTCGCTGCTGTCGTTGCTGTCGCTGACGGTGGCCGCCGTGCTGCTCGACTTCGCGGTGTCGACCAATCTGGTGATCGGCCAGCGCGCGATCTTCTCGCTGTCCGACGAACACCGCAGCCGCCTCAACGGCCTGTACATGGCCATCTTCTTCGTGGGCGGCGCCATCGGATCGTCAGTGGGCGCGTGGGCCTATGCGCGTGCGGGCTGGCCCCTGGCCAGCTGGATCGGCTTCGCCCTGCCCGCCATCGCGCTGCTGTACTTCCGCACGGAACGTCGTTGAGCAGCCAACTCGGTCGGCTACGCGGCCACTGCGCGCTGCAATGCCGCGCGCGCCAGCAGACGGGTTGAATCGAGCGTCGGCAACGACGAATTGCTGTCGTCGATGATCAGCGGAATCTCGGTGCAGCCCAGCACCACTGCGTCGCAACCGTTGTTCCGCAGGTCATCGATCACGCGCCGGAATGTCGCTACCCCTTCCGGCGTGGCGATGCCGGGCACCAGCTGGTTCATGATCACGTGGTCGATCAATGCGCGGTCTTCCACCGGCGGGCGCACCGCTTCCAGCCCGCGTGCGGCCAGCGCGGCCGGATATACCTCGCTGTCCACCAGCCACCGCGTGCCGGTGATGCCAAGCCGATGGAAGCCGCGTGCCACGGCGGCGTCGGCCACCACCTCGGCGATATGAAGCCACGGCAGCGGCGACGTGGGCCGCACCAGGTCCAGCGCCGCATGGATGGTGTTGTCGGGGCAGATCACGAAATCGGCGCCGGCCGCGGCCAGCTTGTACGCCGAGCGCAGCATCAGGTTCGCCACGCCCTGCAGGTCGCCGCGCTCCAGGCAGGCCACATAGGTGGCAAGCGATGGCGTATGCATCGTGATTTCCGGATGTCCGTGCGCGCCGAGGAATCCGGCCCCTTCCATGCAGATCGTGCGATAACACAGTGCCGCGCCTTCGGCGGAACAGGCCGCGATACCGATGTGCCGTGGCATGAGAAATCCCCCTTGATGGTTGTCAGGCTTTCATGATGGCATGCGCCGCGCGGCTGCACTACACTGAGCCGGCGCGCCACGCCCTGGCGTGCCCGCCGTCGATGTTGCAGGTAAAAGTCGCCGTTTTACTACCCGTCCCGTGGGCGGGCCTTGCCGGGGAGACGATCGATGTCATGGCGCAAACTGCTGCCGAGGCCGCGCTGGCTGCCGCGCGCGGCGCTGATGCACCCGCAGCGCGTGGTCATCGCCGGCTTCAGCCTGGCGATGCTGCTGATGCTTATCGTCGGCGCGCGTGACCTTTACCTGCTGCGCGACCGTGTCCTGTCATCGCGCCACCACGACCTGACATTGCGCGCGCTGGGCGGCGAAGCGGTCTTCGCCGCCGAACGCTCCAGGCTGGTTTTCGTGCGCGACTATGCGCAGCAACTGATCACCCTCTACGACAACGGCGCGGCCCCGGCAGAGCCCGCCGTGGAGCGGGCCTTCGCGCAGCGCAACGAGCGTATCTGGCAGATGGAGGTGCCGCTTGGCGATTCTCCGGTGATCGGCACGGCGCCCGCGGTGCTCGACGAGCTCGAAGGCTTCGAACGGCGCGACGCCGACCTGCGGGCCGACCTGTACGCGGCGCGTCAGCTCAGCCATGTGCTGGGCCTGAGCCTGCGACTGCGCGACGACGACAATGCCGGCGGTACCGTGAGCTATATCTCCAGCAATGGGCTCTACGTCACCTACCCGCCGCTGGCGCCGGACAAGGCGCCGGCACTCTTCAGGCGGTTCAGCGATATCTCGTATTACCGCGACATGCTGCCCGAGCGCGATGCGTCGCGCGACATTCGCTGGACGCGGGTCTACACGCAGTTCGAAAGCACGCAGTTGCGCACGACATTGAGCATTCCGGTCTATGTGGAAAACCGTTTTCGCGGCGTGGTGGCCATCGACGTGGAACTGGCGCGTCTGCGCGACCTGATCGGCGTGCCGGAAGACGCCGGCACCACGCGATACCTGATGGACTATCGCGGCGGCATCATCGCGTCGAGCCGGCACAACGTGCGCATCGACATGCACTGGCCCGACGATGTGGACCGGGCCTGGCGCGGTGTTCCCGTGCAGGACCTGTTCCACGCAGGCGCCGGCATGCGGCACGCGGATGGCCAATATCTGATCTACCAGCCGGTGGGCCAGCGCGGTACGTGGCTGCTGGTGGAATCCTTCAGCGATGCCGACGTATGGCGCGCGGTCCTGCAACGCACCAGCACACCGCTGTTGTCGATCTGGCTGGCCCTGCCGCTGTTGATGTTTGTCACATTGCGCGTGGTGACGCTGCTGTTCCGCCACTACGTGGCAGCCGGCGAGACACTGCAGCGCCTGGCCGAGACTGACCCGCTTACCGGGTTGGCCAACCGGCGGCACTTCGGCGAGGCGTTCGGCAGGGAATCGGCACGACGGCGGCGCGAGCGCGAGGCTGCCGGCGCGGACGACAGCCTGGCCGGCGGCGCCCCGGCTCGTGTCGATGCATCAGCGCCCGCACCGCTGGCGATGCTGATGCTCGACATCGACTTCTTCAAACGCGTGAACGACCGCTGGGGCCATGCCAGCGGCGATCACGTGCTGGTGGCGCTGGCCGACGTGCTGCGCCGGAATCTGCGCGAGATAGACTTGCCGGCGCGGCTTGGCGGAGAGGAATTCGCGGTGCTGCTGCCGCAGACCACGCTGGCCGAAGCCGAGGCAACCGCGCAACGGCTGCGCGCCGCCGTGCAGGCCACGCCAGTGAAACCTGCACCCGATGCGCCGTCGCCCGGCGAGGGCGACGGACGCATTCATTTCACTGTATCGATTGGCGTCGCAGAAGCCGTGAGCGACGGTTGCCCGACACTCGATGCCATGCTGGCGACGGCCGACCGCCGTCTATATGCCGCCAAGCAAGCGGGCCGTAACCGGGTGTGCGCGGCTGATGCGCCGGCCGGCAATACTGTGGCGCCATCTGTTCAGGGATAAGACAGTTCATGGACGTCTCCGCCGCGGTTTTGCCTAGCGCAACAGGAATGCGATGTCGTCGGCCGTGATGACCGACACCGGAATACCCTTGCGACGCTGAAACAGGATGTGTTGCTGCACGCGGCTGCGCTGCTCGGCAAACGTGGCCGGATCGATCGGCGTGCCAGCGCGCGCGTAGTGTTGCACCAGCAGCTTGTAGGCGCGATGCCGGATCTGCAGCGTCTCGTTGTCGGCGCGCAGGCGCTGCCATTCGGCAGGGCTCAGGTCCAGCGTGTGGTTGAGTTCGTCGACCGTGCGCGCATGCAGGTCGCGATACATGTCGCGCTCGGCTTCGGCGCGATGCAGTTCGTCGCGCAGCGCCATGATCTTGTGCTGCAGCTTGAGCGTCTGCCCCACGGCCGCCTGCATGCCCTTGGCCGCCTCCAGTGCCTGGTTGGCGGCCGCAACGGTGCTTTTCCACAGGCCGCGGTCGGCGCCTGCGTCGCGTTCCGGCGACCAGACGTCCGACGCCTTGATCGTTGTATCCATGATTGACCCCTGAGACTTCTTGTTTGTCACTTCACCCGAAAACCGAAAAGACCGGATATCCCGAATCGGCCAGCGCCTCGTTGTGCGATGGTCCATCTCAACCTTGTTGCATTGTTTGTGGTCGCCGTGTCGCACCGCAGCTTCAGCACGACGCTGTCGGTGCGGCAGCCAACTGAGATAAATCGTAGTGAGATGTCCGACCTGAGCCAAGTCAAAGATGTGCAGATCTGATCTGGCAGGTACAACGATGCCAAAAAACGACAGGCGCCCGGTCCGGCCGGGACGGGAGAGAGGCAGACAAAGCAGACAACACCACGTAAACCCCGAGCATCAAGCAGACGTTTTGACAGGGTTTTGACAGTTTCACGCTTCTAGAATTCGGGCCATGGCTACTGCTGTCTCTTCGTGGATGGTGGTAAATAGCCAAAAACCTAAAAGCACAACCCAAATTCCAATAAGACAGGAGACACGCGATGCCTCGCGCGCTTGCCCGCTTTACCCATGTCTTCGTCGCTTCGGCTGCGCTGGCTGCTGCCGTGGTGGCCGCACCGGCTTATGCCGTCGACAACCTCAAGGTGATGATCGGCGCCAACCCCGGTGGCGGCTTCGACCAGACCGGCCGCTCGCTGGGCGCGGCCATGGTGGCGGCTGGCACGGCCAAGTCGGCTTCGTATGACAACAAGGGCGGCGCGGGCGGCACCATCGGCCTGACGCAGTTCGTGAACACCGACAAGGGCAACCCGAACGCGCTGATCGTGACGGGCGCCGTGATGGTCGGTGCCATCGAGACCAACCACCCGCCGGTGACGCTCAAGAACGCCACGCCGATCGCACGCCTGTTCGCCGACACGATGGTGATCACGGTGCCGGCCAGCTCGCCGATCAAGTCGATGAAAGACCTGACCACGCAGCTCAAGGCCAATCCGGGCAGCGTCAGCTGGGGCGGCGGTTCGAAGGGTTCGATCGACCACATCCTGGCCGGCCTGATCGCCAAGGACATCGGCGTGGATCCGAAGAAGATCAACTACGTGCCGTTCCAGGGCGGTGGCGAGGCTTCGGCGTCGATCCTCGGTGGCCACGTGACCGTCGGCATCGCCGGCGTGTCGGAATTCCTGCCATTCATCAAGACCGGCAAGATGCGCGCGCTGGCCGTGACGTCGAAGGACCGCACCGCCGACATCCCGACCCTGAAGGAACAGGGCGTGAACGTCGAGATCTACAACTGGCGCGGCGTGTACGGCGCGCCCGGCATCACCGCCGACCAGCGCAAGGCCCTGATCGATGCCGTGGTGAAGGGCACCGAGAACCAGGTCTGGAAGGACGCGCTGCAGAAGAACGACTGGACGCCGTTCCTGCTGACCGGCGACGAGTTCGGCAAGTTCGTGGAAGCCGAATCCGCCCGTCTGGGCGCCACGCTGCGTGAACTGGGCGTAGCGAAGTAAGACCTGCCTCAAGGGACCGGGCGCACGCCACGCCATATCGGCACGGCCGCCTCGGTTCCGCATGTCGACGACCGGCCGGCCACCGCCGCCGGCGCCGCCAGTGAAGTAGTAGAAGTACGAAAAAGTAATACGAGACAGCAGTACAACATTTCGTTACCCGAGTCGCGGAAGTTTGCTTCACCCTGTCGTTCCCGCCCGGCTGCCGATCCGAGATCGGCACGCACGGAGGACGGCACGGGGCCCCGGTGCCGCCATCCCCTGCGCAACACCGAAAAACAGACCCATCACGTCACCGGGCCCCGTGACCGCGCGGGTGGCAGGACCATCCGAGAGCCCCACCATGAAACCATCCCACGTATCCATCGGCGTCGCCGTCCTGGCGTTGTCCGTGTTCTTCTTCGCCGGCATACCGGGCATTTCGGGCGACGAGGGCTATGCCGGCCTGTCGCCACGCTTCGTGCCCACGCTGGTGGCCATCGGCCTGGCCGTCTGCGGCGCGCTGCTGCTGTGGCAGGGCGTGCGCGGCGGCTTCCGGAACATGCCCGAGGAAGATGCCGAGCTGCCCGCGGCGCCGCACAACTTCAAGGGTTTCCTGTGGGTGGCCGCCGGCCTGGTGGCCAACATGGCGCTGATCGGCACGCTGGGCTTCGTGTTTTCGTCCACGCTGATGATGGTGTGCGTGGCGCGCGGCTACGGCAGCCGCCGCATCGTGCGCGACGCGCTGATCGGCCTGATGCTGACGCTGCCGATGTGGGCGCTGTTTGATTTCCTGCTCGGCATCAACCTGCCGCTGCTGCCCGTCGCGGGCTTCTGATCCACGCCTACGGGAGACACTGACATGGATACCCTGAACCAGCTGATGCACGGCTTTGCCGTGGCCATCACGCCAATCAACCTGATGTGGGCCCTGGTGGGCTGCTTCCTGGGCACCGCCATCGGCGTGCTGCCCGGCATTGGTCCGGCCCTGACCGTGGCCATGCTGTTGCCGCTGACAGCCAAGGTGGAGCCCACGGCCGCGCTGATCATGTTCGCCGGCATCTACTATGGCGCGATGTACGGCGGATCGACCACGTCGATCCTGATGAACACGCCGGGTGAATCGTCGACGATGGTCACCGCGATGGAGGGCAACCTGATGGCCAAGAATGGCCGCGCGGGGCCCGCGCTGGCCACCGCCGCAATCGGCTCGTTCGTGGCCGGCACGATCGCCACCGTGCTGCTGTCGATGTTCGCGCCGGTGGCGGCCGACGTGGCGCTGCAGTTCGGCCCGGGCGAGTACTTCATGATCATGCTGCTGGCCTTCACCACGGTGTCGGCCGTGCTGGGTTCGTCGCTGCTGCGCGGCATGACCAGCCTGTTCCTGGGCCTGGGCATTGGCCTGATCGGCATGGATTCGCTGTCTGGCCAGACGCGCTATTCGATGAACGTCCAGGAACTGTACGACGGCGTGGACATCGTCGTGGTGGCCGTGGGCCTGTTCGCGGTGGGCGAGGCGCTGTTCAATGCGTTCTTCCCGCAGCCGGAGGGCTCGTTCAACAAGCTCAGTTCGGTGCACATGAGCAAGTCGGACTGGAAGCGGTCGATCCCGGCCTGGATCCGCGGCACGTTCATCGGCTTTCCGTTTGGCCTGATCCCGGCCGGCGGTGCCGAGATCCCGACCTTCCTGTCGTACGCCTCCGAGAAGAAGCTGTCGAACCACAAGGCGGAATTCGGCAAGGTGGGTGCCATCGAAGGCGTGGCCGGCCCCGAGGCGGCCAACAACGCCGCCGTGACGGCGACGCTGGCCCCGCTGCTGACGCTGGGTATCCCGACCTCGAACACCACGGCCATCCTGCTGGCGGCGTTCCAGAACTACAACCTGCAGCCGGGTCCGATGCTGTTCCAGACCTCGGGCGACCTGGTCTGGGGCCTGCTGGCGTCGCTGTACATCGGCAACGTGATGCTGCTGGTGCTGAACCTGCCGGCGATCGGCCTGTGGGTGCGCATGCTGCGCGTACCGACGCCGCTGCTGTACGGCGGCATCCTGATTTTCGCCGGTCTGGGTGCGTACGGCATCCGCCAGTCGTGGTTCGACCTGCTGCTGTTGTTCGTGATCGGCCTGCTGGGCATGGCCATGCGCCGCTTCGACTTCCCGACCGCGCCGGTGATCGTCGGCCTGATCCTGGGGCCGATGGCCGAGAAGCAGCTGCGCAATGCGCTGTCGATCGGCCAGGGCGACTGGACCCTGTTCGTCAAGCAGCCGATCTCGGCCACGATCCTGGCCATGACGGTGGCCGTGGTGGTGGTGCCGCGCGTGCTGCGCTGGCACGCCAACCGTTCGTCGGCGCGCGCCGAGGCGGACAACGCGGCCTGACGTCCGCCCGGGCGTTCCTGGCAGGAATCGGCAGGGGGCTTCGGCCCCCTGTATCATTGGCGCCAACAACATGCCGCGCGCCGAGGAGACCGGGACGTGCCTGCCACTTTCACCATCGCGGATATCGATGCCACGCTCGAACGCGTGCTGGCGCCATGGGTGCGCCAGCTGGGCCTGCGCGCCGAGGCAGCGGACGCCACCGGCGTGACCCTGCGCCTGCCCTTCCAGGAAGCGTTTCGCCATGCCGGCGGCGTGGTGTGCGGACAGGTGCTGATGTCGGCCGCCGATACCGCGATGATCGTCGCCATCTCTGCCGCACTGGGCGCATTCCGGCCAATGACCACCGTCACGCTGACCACCAACTTCATGCGTCCCGTGATCGACGGCGATGTGCTGGTGCGTGCCAACGTGCTGCGCCTGGGCAAGACCGTGGTCTTCGGCGAAATCGCACTGACCGGCCAGGACGGCAAGGTCGCGGTGCAGGCCACCACCACCTACGCCCTGCTTTGAAATCCAGGATGTCCGACCTCAGCCCCCAACCCTTTGACCAGATCGTCTTTGCCGGCGGCGGCAACCGCTGCTGGTGGCAGGCTGGATGGTGGGATACCGTGGCGCCCGAACTGCACCTGCGGCCGCGCGTCATCGCCGGCATCTCGGCGGGCGCGGCCACGGCGTGCATGGTCTATGCGCACGATTCGCACCAGACCATGGCCTACTACCGCGAGGTGCTGGCCAACAATTCGCGCAACGCCTACTGGGGCAACCTGCTGCGGCGCGAGCGCGTGTTTCCGCACTACGGCATCTATCGCAACGCCCTGCTCTCGCTGTTTGGCGATAACCGCCTGCACCGGCTGCAACAGGCGCCCGAGATTCGCATTGGCGTGGCCCATATCCCGCGCTGGACCGGGCCGCGCCTGGCCGTGGCCGCAGGGCTGCTGGCGTACAACATCGACAAGCACCTGCTCAAGACACTGCATCCGCGCCTGGGCCGCAAGCTTGGCTTCCACCCCGAATTCGTGCTGGCGCAGGACTGCGGCTCGCCCGAGGATCTGGCCGATCTGCTACTGCAATCGGCCTCCACGCCGCCCTTTACGCCGGTGCTGCGCCGCAATGGCCATGCGGTGCTGGACGGCGGGCTGGTGGACAACGTGCCGGTCGATGCGCTCGATGCCACGCCGGGCAATGTCCTGGTGCTGGTGACGCGGCTGTATCCGCGGCCGCGCCGCTTCGTCATCGACACGGGCGGCCAGCGCCGCCTGTATCTGCAACCTTCGCAACGCGTGCCGATTTCGAGCTGGGACTACACCAGGCCCGAAGCCATGACGCATGCGTATGACCTGGGCCGGCGCGACGCGGAATCGTTCCTGCGCGACTGGCCCGTCATCCAGCAGGATCTGTTGCCGGCGTCATAGCCAAAGCGCCACGTGGCGCCGGTCAATTGTTTGGCATGCGGCGATGGTGCCGCGCAGGCAAGGAGGATTGAATGACAAAGCGTCAGGCATCAACCGAAACCGCAACCCAGGCAAGGACCGTGAAGACGCGTCGGCGCGCCAGCGAGGCCAGCGCCGAACCCGTTGTCGAACGGGTGCCGCGCAAGCGCGATGCCCGCCCCAAGACACGCGAAGCCGACTTCGTGGTGATCGGTGCGGGCTCGGGCGGCGTGGCCGCCGCGCGGCGCGCCGCATCGCATGGCGCACGCGTGATTCTGGTGGAGCGCGATGCCGTCGGCGGCACCTGTGTCAATCGCGGTTGCGTGCCCAAGAAAATGCTGTCGTACGGTGCGGGATGGGCATCGATCCTGTCCACGTGCCTGTCGCACACGGGCGGCAAGGAAGACTGGCGCGATGCCATCGTGCGCGTGAATGCCGAGGTGGCACGGCTCAATGCGTCGTACAAGCAGCGGCTCAACGAGGCCGGCGTGGAGATCTGGCACGGCGAGGCGGGTTTCAACGCGCGCGGCGATGTCGTCGTCGGCAATGAAGTCATCCGCGCCCGCAAGACGCTGATTGCAACGGGCGCCAGCCCGATCGATCTCCCGGTGCCGGGCGGCGAACTTGTCAGCTCTTCGGACGACCTGTTCACGTGGCAGACCGTGCCCGCCTCGATAGTCGTGATCGGCGGCGGCTATATCGCCGTGGAGATGGCATCGATCCTGTCTCGCTACGGCGTGAAGGTGGATCTGCTGGTGCGTGAGGACCGGCTGCTGCCAAAGTTCGATCACGATATTGCCGCTGCCCTGACAGAAGCCCTGATCGCCAAGGGCATACGCATACATTTCCGCACAGATGTCACAATGGTGTCGCAGTCGAACGGTGCATTCGACGTCTGCTACACGCAGGAAGACAATCGGGGTCGCACGCAGACCGTACGCACCCAGGCGGTGCTGGCCGCGATTGGCCGAAAGCCGAATGTGGATGGACTGGGTCTCGACGACCTGGGTGTGAAGAGCGATGCCAAGGGTGGCATCGAGGTGGACCGGCAGTTCCGCACCAGCGTGCGGTCGATCCACGCCATCGGCGATTGCATGGCAGACAACGTGCACCTGACGCCGGTGGCGATTGCGCAAGGCCGCTGGCTGGCGGATCGGCTATTCGGCCGGCGCGGTGACATGACGGACTTCGAATTCCTGCCCACGGCCGTATTCTGCGAGCCGGCAATTGGCGCCGTGGGGCTGACCGAGGCCCAGGCATTGGAGGAAGCCGGGGGCAAGGCCGACCGCATCCGCACCGAGATCAAGCGTTTTGTCTCGCTGGAAAGCCGCTTCGGCGGCGTGCCACAGCAATCGGTCTTCAAACTCGTGTTCAACGCGCGTAGCGGCCGGGTGCTGGGCGTCCACCTGATGGATGGCGCCGCACCGGAAATCGTCCAGACGATGGCCTTGGCGCTGCGGCTCGGCGCGAAGGCCTCGCATCTGCAAACCACCATGCCGCTGCATCCCACCGTGGCCGAAGAGCTGTTTGGCTAGTTGGCGAAGGGTGGAGGCCCGAGCCAGCGCCAGATGCCATAGGCCACCACCGCCCACACGCTCACCACCAGGACAACGCCCCAGCGACTGCGCGGCTTCGCGCCGCTGGCGGCCATCCACGCACTCGCCTGTTCCCGCGACGAAGCCAGCACGGCGGCGGGCATCAGCCTGACCGCCAGCCAGATCAGCGCAGGCAAGAGCAGCACGTCATCGATATAGCCGAGCACGGGGATGAAGTCCGGCACCAGGTCGATCGGACTCAACGCATAGGCCACGACGAACGCGCCCAGCGCCTTGACATACCAGGGCGTATCGGGATGCCGGCACGCGAACCAGAGCGCAACGCCATCGCGCTTGACGGCACGCGCCCAGGTGCGCAGGCGTTGGGTCAGGGGGAGCGAGGCGCTTTGATCAGGAGGCATCGTGATCGACGGGACGGTTCAGATATCGAGCAGATCCTGCCGAATACCGAGGGCCGCGGCAACTTTCTCGCGTGACGCCTTGCGCAGCGTCGCGCGGCCCTCCTGCTGCGCGTACGCAGACTGGGAAATGCCCAGCCGCTCCGCCATGACGGCCTGCGTCAAGCCCAGGTGCTCTCGCCACGCGCGTACCGGCGTAGCACCCCCGACCACACGTTTGACCACCGCATGCGGCACCAGTCTGCGTGCATCGCGATACGTGTCGAGGTACTCCGTATAGGGAATGACGACGAATGCAGGGGTCCCGTCACTTCCATGATCAGCTGGATGTTAATAGGTGGGTGTCCGTCGAAAGCCGGCACCACAAAAACAAAAACGGACGCCTGAGCGTCCGTTTTCTTGAATCTGGTGGCCTGGGACGGAATCGAACCGCCGACACAAGGATTTTCAATCCTCTGCTCTACCGACTGAGCTACCGGGCCAAAGAAGCGAAACTATAACCGTGGGACTGGCCCTCGTCAAGCGATTTCTGCGCCACGGCCTACTGTTCGGTCGGTTCGGGCTTGTTGCGGCCCAGCTCCACACCCAGCTGCTTGAGCTTGCGATACAGGTGGGTGCGCTCCAGGCCGGTCTTTTCCGCCACGCGGGTCATGCTGCCGTGTTCGCGTACCAGGTGATACTCGAAATACGCCCGTTCGAACAGGTCGCGCGCCTCGCGCAGCGGCATGTCGAACGAGAACTGCATTTCGCCCTCGGGCACGCCGCGCGACGGGTTGCCGTTGGCGGCCACCTCGGCAGGTGCCTCGGCCGGCGCGACGGTGGCGGCGGCCGCCTCCGGCATGCCGGTCGCGGTCAGCGGAGCGGGGGCCGCAGGCGCGGTGCGTGGGCGCTCGATGCCGCGGGCCAGGCCGGCTTCCACGGCAGACAGCAGCTTCTGCAGCGCGATGGGCTTCTCAAGGAAATTCAGCGCGCCGATCTTGGTGGCTTCCACGGCGGTATCAATCGTGGCGTGCCCCGACATCATGATGACCGGCATCGTCAGATAGCCCTGCGCCGACCACTCCTTGAGCAGCGTTACGCCATCGGTATCCGGCATCCAGATATCGAGCAGCACCAGGTCAGGCGTGGCGTTCGCACGGTATTCACGCGCCTTCTGGGCGTTTTCCGCAAGCTCGACCACATGCCCTTCGTCACTGAGAATCTCCGAGAGCAGCTCCCGGATTCCCATTTCGTCATCGACTACGAGGATGGTTGCCATACTTCCCCTCTTAACCCCACCGCAGCGCAACCGGAGGCGCCGGCGCGCAAGATTTAAGCCAGTTTAACGAACAGGATCGAGATCTGCGCTCCGGCGATCTCGGTACCGTTCATGCGATTGCGCAATTCAATGCGCGCGCCATGTTCGTCAATGATCTTTTTCACCATCGCAAGCCCGAGACCCGTACCCTTGGCTTTGGTAGTCACATACGGTTCGAACGCACGACTCAGGATGCGTGGTGCGAATCCAGGACCATTGTCCGTAATGGACAACTTGACGGCTTGCCGGTCTTCGCCGGCGGAATCTTTGTATTCTACAGTCTCGGTGTGCAGAGTGATATGGGGCGCCGCCCTACCGGCCGCCACGTTGTCCGCAGCCGCATCCTGCGCATTCTGTAACAGGTTGTGGATCACCTGCCGCAACTGTGTCGGATCGCCCTTTATTTCAGGCAGATCCGGGCCCAGCGCAGCATGAATCACCGGGTGTTCATGCACAGCGGGATCGTCGATGCCGTACAGATGCAGGACTTCCGCGACCAGGGCATTCAGCGACAGCGACTGCATCACCGCGGGCGGCGTGCGCGCATAGTCGCGGAAATCGTCCACCATGCGTTTCATCGCCGCTACCTGGTTAACGATCGTCGTGGCCCCGCGCTTTAGCACTTCGGCATCGGCCTGTTCGAGCTTGGGCGACAGCTTCATCTGCAGGCGCTCGGCCGACAGCTGGATCGGCGTCAGCGGATTCTTGATTTCGTGCGCCAGCCGGCGTGCCACCTCGCCCCATGCCACCGAACGCTGGGCCGAGATCACATCGGAGATATCGTCGAACACCACCACGTAGCCGGGCTCGTCGCGGCTGCCGCCCGGCAGGTGTGCGCCGCGCACCAGCAAGGTGAGCGGCTGTTCTTCGTCGCCCTGCGGCAGTTCGATCTGCTTTTGCCAGTGCTGCGAGCCGCCCAGCACCTCTCGGGTGGTCTGCTCGGAGAATGCCTGGCGCACGATGTCGGCAAAGTTGCCCATGCCCGGAATCTGTTCCACGGGCTGGCCCAGCACGCCCGAGAACGGCTGGCGGAAGATGCGTTCGGCACCGGGGTTGGCCGTGATCAGCGTGAAGCGGCGGTCGAAAACCAGCACGCCGGCGGTCAGATTCTGCAGCACGCTTTCCAGGTAGGCCTTCGACTGTTCCAGCGCCACGCGGTTGTCTTCCACGGCGATGCGCGCTTCGGACAGCTGGCGCGTCATCTGGTTGAACTGCTGCGTCAGCTGGCCCAGTTCGTCGCGGCTCTTCAGCTCGCGTTTGGGCGACAGGTCGCCCTCGGCCACTTCCTTCGTGCCCTGAAGCAGCATCAGCAGCGGCCGGGCCAACTGGCCGCCCAGCAGTAGCGCCAGCATCACGGCGATGAACACCGCCAGGAACAGCGTCAGCGTCAGCGTGCCGATGTACATCTTGCGCAGGCCCGTACGTCCGAGCGCTTTTTCCTGATACTCCTGGTAGGCCCGCTGGACTTCGTCGGCATTGCGCGCCAGCACCGCTGGCACAGGGTGCAGCACCTGCAGGTAGCGTTCCTCGCGGACCGTGTCGCCGACCAGGCCGAAGCCAGTGGCCGGGGCATCCTCGGGGCGGCGTTCGATGGAAAGCCCCGAGCCGGCCCAGCGGCTGCCCGGCGGCGCCAGCCGCGTGCGAGCCCGTGCCGCGGCGGCCGCGGCCGCCGCGCTGGCGCTGATGCTGACCGAAGCCTGCGCCGCTTCATCGGGTGTGGTCGCGGCCGGCGCGGGGCCCAGCGGAATGATGACGCGAATGCGGTACAGGTGGCTGCTGTCGAGATTGACCGGGGCCTTGTCGCTGCCGGTGGGGTCCGAGCCGCCTTCCACGGCCGCGTATCCGCCCGCCATGCGCGCCTGTTCGGCCAGCACGCCCGATGGAATGTCCGGTACCAGCGTGGCGTAGCTGCTCGACGCCGTGGCCAGCACGCGGCCGCTGCCGGTGAAGATCGCGGCTTCCTGGATGCCGTACTGCTCGCGCAGCCGGTTCAGCTGCAGCGACGACGCCATGCTCGACGCGCCGGTGAGCTGGTCGGCCATCAGGCGCGCCTTGCCTTGCAGGTCGGCCAGCTGGCTGTCGATGGTGGAGCGGCCCAGGTTCAGCCCCGCCTCCAGCGCGTTTTCCACGCGCACGTCGAACCACGATTCGATGCTGCGCGATACGAACTGCAGTGACACCAGGTAGATCAGCACGCCCGGCAGCACGCCCACCACGCCAAAGAACACGGCCAGCTTGCTCATCAGCCGCGTACCAAACTTGCCGCGCCGGTAGCGTACCCACAGCGTGAACGCGAGCGCGCCAACCGTCAGAACCAGCAACGCCCCGACGACGAGGTTGATCTTGAACAGCAGCGTGAAGTAGCGGTCGAAGAATTCGGTATTTGCCGACGCGCCGGCCAGCAGGCCCACCAGCACCAGCGCCAGAAAGACGATGATGCCCACCACCACGCGGTATAGCACGCGGCGGAAGCGGCTATCCCACGGATTGCCGTTCATGGCTGGCTGGCCGGCTGGACCAGTTGGCTCGGCGACAGCACGTTCGACACGGTTTGCGCGAACGGGGCGCGCAGTTCGGCGGAGGCGGCCGACGCTGCGGACGGCGCGGACCCCGGCATGGCCGGTGGCGCGGGCGGTGCCACCGGTGGTGGCGGAGGCGGCGGAGGCGGTGCGTCCAGGTTGGTCGGCACCGTGTAGTTGAAGCGTTTCCACTCCGACGACAGGTTCCACTCGCGCGTGTTCACGGCGTTGATCTGGAACGGCTTGGGCAGTTGCGACAGATCCAGCCGCATGCGCGTCTCGGCGTGATACGTTTCGCCAGCCTTCACGTCGCGGCGTTCGAAGACGCGCCAGCCGCGCACCTGCTGGATGAACTGCAGCGCGCCCTTCAGGCGGTTGAACGGCAGTTGCAGCCCGCCGGTCGATACGCGGTATTGCCGCGTCAGCGGTTGATACGACAGGCGCACCGAACGCGAGGTGTTGACCGGCTTTTCATCGAACCAGTACCAGCGCGCCCGCGACAGCTGGAAGTCCACCACGAAATAGAGCGAGATGCCCTTGTGCAGGGCGTCCTCGAGTGCGGGCGGGAGATCGAAGTCGAAAGAGGCGCCAAGCTCGAAGCCGCCGTCCTGATAGTCGATGCGTGCCTCGGTGGTTTCAATCAGCTGTGCGCCAGCATGGGGCATGTACACCAGCAGCGCCAGCAGCAGCAAAGCGGTGGCGTACCACGTGCGCAGGATGCCGGCCAGCGGTGCTGCCGGCCATTCGCGCACCGCGCGGCCGGGGGCACGTAGGACGAGCAGGCGCTGCAGGTTCGGCATTGGTGGAAATATCAGGCGCGTTTCTGGAAGCGGGCGTAGTAGAAGCCATCGTGATCCGATGGCAGGCTTGCCTTGCCGGCGGTCCCGCTGCCGGTCGTTTCAGGCGCCTTGATCCCGGGCAGCAGCTGCCCCGGCGCCTGCAATCGTATCGCATCTGGAAGCTGCGCACCAAACCAGAGCGCCTGCTCCTCGCCTTCCGTTGGGAAAATAGAACAGGTCACGTAGACCAGGATGCCGCCCGGTTTGAGCAGCGGCCACAGTTGCGAAACGATGCGGCGCTGCTCGGTCATCAGTTTGGCCACGTCGGACTCGCGCCGCAGCCAGCGGATATCGGGATGCCGCCGCACGATGCCCGACGCCGAGCATGGCACATCGGCCAGGATGCGATCGAACGGCTGGCCATCCCACCAGTCCTTGGGGCGGCTCGCGTCGCCCACGATCACTTCGGCGCGTTGTCCCAGGCGGGCCAGGTTGTCGTGGATGCGCGCGGCGCGTTCCGCGTCGCTTTCCACCGCGGTCACGTGGATGTCGGCAAGCTCCAGCAGATGGCCGGTCTTGCCGCCAGGCGCCGCGCAGGCGTCCAGCACGCGCATGCCGTCGGACACTTCGCACAGCGGCGCGGCAAGTTGCGCGCCGGCGTCCTGCACGGAGACGTCGCCCTGGGCAAAGCCGGGGATCTGCGATACCGGAAAGGCCCGTGCCAGGCGCACGGCCTGCTCGCCGACGGCGCTGCCGGCCAGGCCGGCATTGGCCAGCGCCTGGAGATACGCCTGCACCGAAATGCGCCGCGGATTGATGCGCAAGGTCATCGGCGGGCGTTCGTTGACGCTCTGGGCCAGGGCCATCCACTGGTCGGGGTAGGCCCGGCGCAGTTGCGCGAGCCACCACGAGGGCAGGTTCCAGCGGGCTTCCTCGTCCTGCATGATCTTCGGCATCAGCGCGCGGCGCTCGCGCAGGAAGCGGCGCAGGACGGCATTCACCAGGCCGCGCGCATGCGCGGTCTTGGGCTCCGAGGCCGCCGCGCTGACCGCCTGGTCCACCACGGTGAAGTCGGAATAGCCGCCGCGCCCTACCTTGCTGCCATCGCCCTCCTCGCCCTCGATCAGCAGGGCCAGCGCCACGGCCAGCAGGGAATCGACCAGCGCCCCGGGCGGACGCGTCACCAGTTGCGTCACCAGGGCGCGCGTGGTGCCGAACAGGCGCACGGAGCGATACGCCAGATCCTGGATGGCGCCGCGCGTGGCGGCGTCGCGCACGCGGTCCAGCCGCAAGTGGGTGGCAACGTCTTCGATGGCCTGCGGCAGGGCCGCGCCTTCGTGTACGCCGCGAACAGCCGCGGCAGCACCGAGCATCTGGAAGGCAAGGGAATCGTGAGGCAGGCGCATACGGAAAATCAGACAGGCAACGTAGGAAAAGGAGTGACGCAACGGGCGTCGGGCCGGGCGGATACAAGAATGCCCGCCGGTCCCCGGGGGAACACAGCGGGCAGTTTACCCGTTGTCGCGGACTGGCCGGTCAAACCGGCCAAATCCCGCCGCCGGCGCCGGCATCAGGCCGGATAGCTGCCGGTCTGCGCCATGTGCATCAGGCGGGAGATGCGCTCCTCGGTGGCCGGGTGCGTCGAGAACAGGTTGGCGATGCCGCCGCCGGACAGCGGGTTCATGATCATCATCTGCGCCGTGGCCGGATGTTCCTCGGCCGCCTGGAACGGGATGCCCTGTGCATAGCGATGGATCTTGTCCAGCGCACTGGCCAGCGCCTGCGGGTCGCCGCTGATCTCGGCACCGCCCCGGTCCGCTTCGAACTCGCGCGCCCGCGAGATCGCCATCTGGATCAGCGATGCGGCCAGCGGGGCCAGGATCGCGACGGCAATCGCGGCAATCGGGTTGGTACGGTTGCCGTTCTCGTCGCGGCCGCCGAAGAACATCGCCATGTTGGCCAGGGCCGAGATGGCACCGGCCATGGTGGCGGCGATGGTCGACGTCAGGATGTCGCGGTGCTTCACGTGCGCCAGTTCGTGCGCCATCACGCCGCGCAATTCGCGGTCGGACAGCACGCGCAGGATGCCGGTGGTGGCGGCCACGGCCGCGTGTTCGGGATTGCGGCCCGTGGCAAAGGCGTTGGGCGCGTCCTCGTTGATCAGGTACACGCGCGGCATGGGCAGGCCCGCGCGCTGGGACAGCTCCTGCACCATGTTGTAGAACTGCGGCGCGGTGCTGGCATCCACTTCCTGCGCGTTGTACATGCGCAGGACCATCTTGTCCGAGAACCAGTAGGAAAAGAAGTTCATGCCCAGCGCGATCAGCAGCGCGAACATCATGCCGCTACGGCCGCCGATCATGCCGCCGATGACGATGAACAGCGCCGTGATGGCGGCCATCAGCATGAAGGTCTTGACCCAGTTGAACATGGCTTGGTCTCCAGAGAGATCGATTCGGGCGCGTACCCACCCCTGCGGGACGCGATGTTCGTTAGATAGGGCCAGGACCGCAGGAATTCAATGCGGATGACAGGGTTTTACGACGCAAAGCGGCGCAAGCGCAACTTATGCCGCGCCGCGTACCAGGCAGCGCGTGCCCGGCGGCAGCGGCATGGCTTGCAGGAACTGCTGCGCCGGCTGGCGGCGGCCCCCGGCCTTCTGCAATTCGGTCACCTGCAGTGCGCTGCCGTCGCCACAGGCGATGATCACCCCGGCGGCGTCCGCCGCCAGCACGGTGCCCGGCGCATGCGGCAGGCTCGTGGCGGCGGCCAGCGGCAGCGCCTGCCAGCACTTGATGACGGTGTCGCCCACCTGGATCGTGGCCCCCGGGAACGGATTGAAGGCGCGCACCTGGCTGGCCAGCGCAGCGGCCGGGCGGGTCAGGTCCAGCGGCGCTTCGTCCTTGGCAATCTTCTCGGCGTAGGTGATGCCGGCTTCGGGCTGGGGCGTGGCCGCCAGCGGCTGGCCGGCGGCCAGCCGGCGCAAGGCATCGACGATCATGCGGCCGCCCAGTGCGGCCAGCGTGTCGTGCAGGCTGCCGGTACTGTCCTCCGGACCGATCGCCACCGATTCGCGCGACAGCATCGCGCCGGTATCGAGCCCTTCGTCCATCTGCATCAGCGTGATGCCGGTCTCGGCGTCGCCAGCCTCGATGGCGCGGTGGATCGGCGCCGCGCCGCGCCAGCGCGGCAGCAGCGAGGCATGGATGTTCAGACACCCATGGCGCGGCAGATCGAGAACCTCGGCGGGCAGGATCAGGCCATAGGCGGCCACCACCATGACATCGGGGGCGATCTGCGCCAGCGTGTCGACGGCGGCGCCGGCTTCCTCGGGATACTTGCCGTTGCGCCGCAACGAGCGCGGCTGCAGCACGGGGCCCAGCCCCGCTTCCAGCGCGAACTGCTTGACCGGGCTGGCCTGCAGCTGCATGCCGCGGCCGGCAGGCCGGTCCGGCTGGGTCAGGACGGCCACCACCGGAAAGCCGGCGGCGTGAATGGCCTCAAGGGCAACGCGCGCAAATTCGGGTGTGCCGGCAAACGCGACGCGCAGTGGCTGGGCTTGAGTCATGACGGAAATCCGCAGGTGGAAACGACACCGGCCGCATAGCGGCCGGTACGTGATGTGTCTTGGAAGATGTAACGATAGCAGACGCCACCCGCGTGGCACGTCCCTGTTACATCCTTACATGCGCGAGCGGACGCGCTTCTGGAGCTTGCTCTTGATGCGGTTCAGCTTGAGCGGCGACAGGTATTCCACGAATACCTTGCCGTTCAGGTGGTCGATCTCGTGCTGTATACATACGGCCAGTAGATCGTCGGCATCGAGCTCGAACGTTTCGCCCTTTTCGTTGAGCGCGCGCACCTTGACGCGGTCGGGACGCTCCACGCGGTCATAGACTTCGGGCACCGACAGGCAGCCCTCTTCCCAGACCTTGCGGTTGTCGCTGGCCCAGACGATTTCCGGGTTGATGAACACCATCAGCGCGTCGCGCGTTTCGGAAACGTCGATCGTGATCACGCGCTCGTGCACGTCCACCTGCGTGGCGGCCAGGCCGATGCCGGGCGCGTCGTACATGGTTTCCGCCATGTCCTGGACCAGCTGGCGGATACGGTCGTCCACCACCGCCACGGGCTTGGCCACGGTATGAAGGCGAGGATCGGGGTAGGTGAGGATGTCGAGTTTGGCCATGATGCTCGGGCGCAACGCCGGGTGCTGTCCACTGTCCGACCGCCGTTGCGGCGTGCGGGGTTTCCATGCAGAATCGGGGCGCTAGTACAAAAATTCAAGGCGCGCCGCAGCAGGCACGCTCTACCTAGGGTCAATCCGGTCGTTCTCCCGACCGGTCAGGAAAATGCGCGATCTTACCAAAGAACAGGCGGCGTCGGGCCGCGGGCTGCACGCGTTCACCCTCGCCATGCTATGTGTCGCCGGCGTCACAGCCGGAGCCGGCATGGCGGTTCAGGCGGCCGATCTGAATGTCTCGGCGGCACAGCTCGCCCAGGCCGATGCGACCGCCCAGCAGGGTATCCCCGTTTCCGAACTGGCGCCCAATGCGCCAGGCCAGTACACCGTGCGCTCGGGCGACACGCTGTGGGGCATCTCGGGCCAGTACCTGCGCCAGCCGTGGCGCTGGCCGGCGCTGTGGGGCATGAACCGCCAGCAGGTTCGCAATCCGCACCTGATCTACCCTGGGCAGATCCTCTACCTGGTGCAGCGCGATGGCCGCGCGTACCTGTCGACCACGGCGCCCGGTGGCGCCCAGGGCGACACCCGCCTGTCGCCGCGCGTGCGCGGCGAGGGCGGCAACGGCGAGGCCATCCTGAGCATCCCTGCGTCCGACATCGAGCCGTTCCTGACGCGTCCGCTGGTCGTGGAAAAGGATGCGGTGGACTCGTCGGCCCGCATCGTTGCGCTGACCGATGCCCGCGTCTACATGGGGCGTGGCGATACCGGCTACGTGCGCGGCATCGCATCGGCCGACGCGGCGATCGGCAGCGACTGGCAGGCGTTCAAGCCGGCCTTGCCGGTGCGCGACCCCGTCAGCAATGCCGTGATCGGCTTCGAAGCCCAGTACCAGGGCAGCGTGCGCGTGATGCGCGGTCCGGAAGGCCCGGACGCGGTCACCACGGTCCAGGCCACCCAGTCGCCGCAGGAAATGGGCGCGGGTTCGCTGCTGCTGCCGCAGCCGGCGCGCGAACTGGTGCGCTACGTGCCCCATGCGCCGGAAGGCAACGTCGAGGCCCGCATCGCCGCCGTCTATGGCGGCGTGGAGTACGGTGGTGCCAAGCAGGTGGTGGTGCTGAACCTGGGCGCCAACGGTGGCCTGGAGCCGGGTCACGTGCTGGCGCTGTCGCGCGTGGGCGGCGTGGCCAAGGATCCGACCGACGGCAACCGCAGCATCACGCTGCCCGATGACCGCTATGGGCTGGCCTACGTGTATCGCGTCTTCCCGGGCATCGCCTACGCGCTGGTGACCGATGCCAGCAATGTGATGAAGGTCGGCGACCGCGCCACCAGCCCGCAGTAACCGGCGGGCGCGTGCGCGAGCACGCGCCGCCGCGTTGTTCGATGACCGATTCGACTCGCGATCCAGCCGAAGTGGCTGCCTGGGTGCGGCTGACGGCCACCCCCGGTATTTCGGTGCAGGCCGGCCGCCGGCTGCTGGCGGCTTTCGGGCTGCCCCAGGCCGTGCTGGCCCAGGACCCTGCAAGGCTCCGCGACGCCGCGGAGCCCGCGGTGGCGCGCGTGCTCGCTGCGCCGCCCGACGCCGACGTATCCGCCCGGATCGATCGCACCCTGCAATGGCTCGACAGCCCTGGCCACCATCTGGTCACGATGGGCGACGCCGCTTATCCGGCGCGCCTGCTCGACCTCGCCGATCCGCCACTGGTGCTCTACGTCAACGGCCAGGCCGCACGCCTGCAGGCGCCGTCACTGGGTATCGTCGGCGCGCGGCATGCCACGGCACAGGGCGTGCGCAATGCGCAGACGTTCGCTTCGGCGTTTTCCGATGCCGGGCTGACCGTGGTGTCGGGGCTCGCACTCGGCATCGATGCCGCAGCGCATGCCGCGGCACTGAATGGGCCCGGCGGCACGGTCGCCATCGTGGGCACCGGCGTGGACATCGTCTATCCCGCCCGACACCACAAGCTGGCGCACCAGATCGTCGATACCGGCGGCGCCATCGTCAGCGAATTCCCACTCGGTACGCCGGGATTGCCGAACCATTTTCCGCGTCGCAACCGCATCATCGCGGCGCTGGCGCGGGGCGTATTGGTGGTGGAAGCCGCCGAGCGGTCCGGTTCGCTGATTACCGCCCGGCTGGCGTCCGAAATCGGCCGTGAGGTGTTTGCGATCCCCGGTTCGACCCACGCCGAGCTTTCGCGCGGCTGCCACAAGCTGATCCGCCAGGGCGCCAAGCTGGTGGAGTCGGCGGCCGACGTGTTCGAGGAATTCGCCGACCTGGCGCCAACCGGGGCCAGCAGCGCAACAAGGACGCCGGCGAGGACGAAGGCCAGCCAAGTATCGGTATTGGCCACCCCGCAGCCGGCGGCGGCCGACGCGCTCGGGGCGGCGCTAGCCTATGATCCTGTCACGCTCGATGCATTGTGCGAGGGCACCGGCATGGCGGCGGAGGCGGTATCGGCCGAACTGCTGCAACTGGAACTGGCCGGCGCGGCCGAGCGCTTGCCAGGCAATCGTTTCCGGCGTCTGGCATGATCCGGTATCGCCCTTGCCTCACTTTTCGACTGGAATGGCCGTTTACTTCCCCGAGCAGGATGCCGCAGCCCTGCGCCAGGCGCTTCATGCCCGTCCGCACGGACGGCTGGTGGCCTGCCTTTGCGCCGCATGGTGTGGCACGTGCAAGGACTACCTGCCGGGCTTTGCGGCATTGGCGGCACGTTATCCGGACGACTGTTTCGTCTGGATCGATGTCGAAACCCACTCCGACTATCTGGGAGAGGACATCGACATCGAAAACTTTCCTACTGTATTGATTCAGCCCGTCAGTGGCGGCGCACCGCAGTTTTACGGAACCGTGCTGCCCCACCTCGATGTGCTTGATCGGATGCTGGCGCGTGCGGGTACCATGTCCGGCACGGCGCCAGACATCCCTGAAGTGCTGCCCTGGTTGCTTGGCAGCGGTGCCGATAACGGTTGAGCGGGGTCAGGGCGGGCGGCGGCGGTCGCTTGCACGCCCGTCGGAACCGCGCTTATTATTGGCGCCTCAAAGCCCAGGCCTGCTGTTTACATAGTTTGCCGTGAATTTCAAGAGGCGCCCACTGCACTTCACGCGGTGGCGCCACAAGGACCCGTTGAATGTCTAAAGCCCTCATCATCGCGGAAAAGCCATCGGTCGCTGCCGATATTGCGCGCGCCCTCGGGGGCTTTACCAAGCACGACGAGTATTTCGAGAGCGACGACTACGTGCTGTCCTCGGCGGTTGGCCACCTGGTGGAAATCGCCGCGCCCGACGACTACGAGGTCAAGCGAGGCAAGTGGAGCTTCGCCAATCTGCCGGTGATCCCCCCGCACTTCGACCTGCGCCCGATCGCCAAGACCGAATCGCGCCTGAAAGTGCTCAACCGCCTCATCAAGCGCAAGGATGTGACCGCGCTGATCAACGCCTGTGACGCGGGGCGCGAAGGCGAACTGATTTTCCGGCTGATCGCCCAGCAGGCCAAGGCCAAGCAGCCCGTGCGCCGGCTGTGGCTGCAGTCGATGACGCCGCAGGCGATCCGCGACGGGTTTGCCGCGCTGCGCGAGGACGAGGAAATGCTGCCGCTGGCCGACGCGGCCCGCTGCCGTTCCGAGGCCGACTGGCTCGTCGGGATCAACGGCACGCGCGCGATGACGGCCTTCAACAGCAAGGGCGGCGGCTTCTTCCTGACCACGGTCGGCCGGGTGCAGACGCCGACGCTGTCGATCGTGGTGGAGCGCGAAGAGAAGATCAAACACTTCGTGCCGCGCGACTACTGGGAAGTGCGCGCCGAGTTCATCGCCGCCGCCGGCCTGTACGAGGGCCGCTGGTTCGACCCGAAGTTCAAGAAGAACGAGTTCGACGCCGAGGCACGCGAGTCGCGCCTGTGGAGCGAAGCCGAGGCCAAGAGCATCGTGGCGGCCTGCCGCGACAAGCCGGGCACGGTCACCGAGGAATCGAAGCCGTCCACCCAGCAGTCGCCGGCCCTGTTCGACCTGACCACCCTGCAGCGCGAAGCCAACTCGCGTTTTGGCTTTTCGGCCAAGAACACGCTGGGCCTGGCGCAGGCGCTGTATGAAAAGCACAAGGTGCTGACATACCCGCGTACCGACGCCCGCGCGCTGCCCGAGGACTACCTGGACACGGTCAAGCAGACCATGGACATGCTGGCCGACAGCTCGCCGAACTACCTGCCGCACGCCAAGAAGATCCTGTCGCAAGGCTGGGTGAAGCCGAACAAGAAGATCTTCGACAACAGCAAGATCAGCGATCACTTCGCCATCATCCCGACGCTGCAGGCGCCGAAAAACCTGTCCGAGCCCGAACAGAAGCTGTACGACCTGGTCGTGCGCCGCTTCCTGGCCGTGTTCTTCCCGGCGGCCGAGTTCCAGGTGACCACGCGGATCACGGAGGTAGCGGGCCATCACTTCAAGACCGAAGGCAAGGTGCTGGTCAATCCGGGCTGGCTTGTGATCTACGGCCGCGAAGCGCAGGGCAAGGACGACAAGGATGCGAACCTGGTGCCGGTGCAGAAGGACGAGCGCGTCAAGACCGACAAGGTCGAGTCCGTCGGCCTGAGCACCCGCCCGCCGGCCCGCTACAACGAAGCGACGCTGCTGTCGGCGATGGAAGGTGCCGGCAAGCTGGTGGACGACGACGCGCTGCGCGAGGCCATGGCCGGCAAGGGCCTGGGCACGCCAGCCACGCGCGCGGCCATCATCGAAGGCCTGCTGACCGAAAAATACCTGGTGCGCGAGGGCCGCGAGCTGATTCCGACCGCCAAGGCGTTCCAGCTGATGACGCTGCTGCGCGGCCTGGGTGTGCAGGAACTGACGCAGGCCGAGCTGACCGGCGAGTGGGAACACAAGCTGTCGCAGATCGAGCGCGGCCGTCTGAAGCGTGATGAATTCATGCGCGAGATCGCGCAGATGACGCAGCAGATCGTCAAGCGCGCCAAGGAATACGACAGCGACACGATCCCCGGCGACTACGCCACACTGAACACGCCGTGCCCGCAGTGCGGGGGCCAGGTCAAGGAAAACTACCGTCGCTTTGCCTGTACGGCGTGCGACTTCTCGATCAGCAAGATCCCGGGCGGACGCCAGTTCGAGATCGACGAAGTCGAGGAACTGCTGCAGAAGAAGGAAATCGGTCCGCTGCAGGGCTTCCGCAGCAAGATGGGCCGTCCATTCGCAGCCATCCTGAAGCTGGCCAAGGACGACGAAGGCCACTGGAAGATGGAGTTCGACTTCGGGCAGAACGACGAGGAAGACGACGAACCGGTGGACTTCAGCGGGCAGACGCCGGTGGGCCACTGCCCGAAGTGCAACGGCCGGGTCTACGAGCACGGCATGAAGTACGTCTGCGAGAACGCCGTGGGCAGCGAGAAGACCTGCGACTTCACGACCGGCAAGATCATCCTGCAGCAGGAAATCTCGCGCGAGCAGATCGGCAAGTTGCTGACCGCCGGCAAGACGGATCTGCTGACGGGCTTCAAGTCGTCGCGCACGGGCCGCAACTTCAAGGCGTTCCTGGTCAAGCAGCCGGACGGCAAGATCGGCTTCGAGTTCGAGGCTCGCGAGCCCAAGGCAGGCGCCAAGCCGGCGGCGAAGTCCGCGGCGGCGAAGTCGGCAGCCAAGGGCGACGAAGCCGAGGCCGCGCCGGCCAAGGCCGCCGCAAAAACGGCTGCAAAAACGGCTGCCAAGAAAGCGCCTGCCAGGAAGGCTGCCGCCAAGACCGCACCGGCCAAGAAGGTAGCCACGAAGACGGCTGCCAAGACGCCTGCGGCCAGGAAGGCGAAGCAGACGGCGGAAGCCGAGGAGTAAGCACTCGCCAGGCTCTCCGGACGGCAAACGAAAAAGCGAGGCAGGCGCCTCGCTTTTTTATTGGCTGGCCAGCTTGACGAGATTCTCGCCAGCCCGCTGCTTGCCCTCGTCGAGCAGGAAGTCGATGAAGGCGCGCACCTTGGTGGGCAGGAACTTGCGGCTCGGGTAGACCACGCTCACGTCGCGGCGCGGCAACTGGTACTGCGGCAGGATGTGCATCAGGCGTCCCGCCTCGATATTGGGCCGGGCCAGGTACGACGACAGCATCGCGATGCCCATATTGGCCAGCGCCGCCTGGTGTGCCAGTTCGGCGTTGCTGCAGAGCAGGCCCGGGCGAATCGGCACGGTCACCTCCCCTTCCGGCCCGGACAGCGTCCACTCATGCTCGGCCGTGGGAATGCGCATGGCGATGGCGCGATGATTGGACAGGTCGTGGGCGGTGCGCAGCGGCGGATGCTCGCGCAGATAGCCCGGCGAGGCGCACAGGATGATTTCGGCCGAGATCAGCGGCCGGGCCACCAGGTGGGAACCGAGACCCAGGTCAGACAGCACCACGCCGACGTCGCGTCCTTCCTCGACGATATCGATCACACGGTCGGACAACTGCACGTCGAAGACCACGTCCGGGTAACGCTGGTGGAACCGCTCCAGGGTGTGCGGCAGCAGGTGCAGGCCGAACATGACCGGCGCCACCAGCCGCAGCGTGCCGGACAACGACTGGCTACGGGCGGTGACGATCGACTCCGCCTCTTCGACGTCTTCAAGAATCTGGGCGCAACGCTGCAAGTAGGTTTCGCCCGCGTCCGTCAGCGACAGGCTGCGCGTGGTGCGGTTCAGCAGCCGCGTGCCGAGATGGCTTTCCAGGTCGGCCACATAGCGCGTGACCACGGCGTTGGACATTTCCAGTTGCTGCGCCGCACGGGCGAAGCTGCCAAGTTCGACTACCTTGGCGAAGACGCGCATCGATTGCAGCCGATCCATGACATAGTCTCCCGCTTCCGCCGTGAACTTTTACACGGTACGGGTAGTTTATTGTTGAAACCACAATCAATCATTGTGGACGCGGCTATTTATTCATATCAGGGGAATGCCTAATATCACGCTAACCGATGCCGCGACGCAGCAATAGCCAGAACGGCGGCATCCTCGAACAAAGTGAAGGATTCGCCATGAACCGCCAAATCGCCCTGATCGCTGCAGCCGTTGTTGCCCTGTCCGCCGCGCCCGCCTTCGCCAAGGCCGGCAAGTTCGACCCTTACACCGATGGCGCCAAGGCCACCCGCTTCGACCCGTACACCGACGGCGCGAAGGCCGGCAAGTTCGACACGTTCACGGACGGTGCCAAGGCTGGCAAGTTCGATTCGTTCACCGACGGCGCCAAGTCGTTCGACGTCTACTCGGACGGCGCCAAGATCTGATCCGCCAGGCATTCCGAAAAAAACCCGTACCGATTGGTACGGGTTTTTTGTTTTCTGACGGCGGGTGTCACACGACCCGCGGGGTTGGCCGATACGCACGCATCTTGGTGTCGGCCGTCAGCAACGTCATGCCGTCGTAAAAACGGGCCCCGCAGGGCCCGTTCTGTATTAATCGTGGTGATGGTGACGATGCTTGCTGCGCTTGTAGTAGCGGCGGTCATCGTCGTACGAGTTGCTGCGCGACACATTGCCGCCCAGTGCGGCGCCTGCTGCACCGCCCAGACCGGCGCCTACCAGGCCGCCGGTACGGCCGCCCATGGCGTTGCCGGCTGCGGTGCCTGCGCCGCCGCCCAGTGCGCCGCCGATGATGGCGCCGGTGCGCTCGCGGCGATTCGAGGTCAGTGCGCCGCCGGCGCCACCGCCGACTGCGCCGCCGATGATCGAGCCGGTGCTGCCGCCCAGGGCACCACCGACAGCGGCACCTGCCACGCCACCCAGGCCACCGCCGAGTGCGTTGTTCAGATCACCTCCTGCAAACGCCGGCAGCGTAGCCGCCGAGAGGGCAAGAGCCAGAGTCAGATTGCGGAGAGGATGGCGAGACATCGTGTTTTCCTTATGTGGTGTGTATCTGGAAACGGAGTGTAGAGAAGCAGCCCTACCCTTGCTGTAACCAGTTGTGAGGTGCTGTAACCCGCTGCAGAAACGGTATCGAACCGTTAAAAAGCGATGTTCCGGCGCAACAGCGCGCCATGATACGTCACAGGCCAGCGCCGCGGAGGGCATGAAAAAGCGGCCCCGCAGGGCCGCTTTCTCCTGTTACCCGGGTGGCCGGGCCGGCGCCGCCGTCAGCAGCACTTGCCCTGTCCGCCCCCGTACCGGGCCTCCTGGCGTTCGCGGAAGAATTCCTCGTACGTCATGGGCGCGCGGTCCGGATGGGTGCTTTCCATATGGGCCACGTAGGTCTGGTAGTCGGGCAGGCCCACCATCAGCCGCAGCGACTGGCCCAGGTAACGTCCCATGTTTCCGATCTGATCCAGCATGTGTGGCTCCTTCGGGTCAGTGCGAGGCGGCCGATGCCTGGGCCGGCAGCGGCTCGAACGGCGTTTCGCGGTCGGTGCGCTTGCCCTGGTTGCGGGCCGACATGGCGGTCTTGAAGCCGTAGAAGACGATCGACAGCACCACGAACATGAACAGCGCGCACAGGCCGGCGTCCAGGTAGTCGTTGAAGACGATGCGGTGCATCTGCTCCATCGACTTGGCCGGCGCCAGCACCTTGCCTTCGGCAATCGCGGCGCTGAACTTCGACGCGTGCGTCAGGAAGCTCACCTTCGGGTCGGCATCGAACAGCTTCTGCCAGCCGGCGGTCAGCGTGCAGACCAGCAGCCAGCAGGTGGGCAGCAGCGTCACCCAGGCGTACTGGCCGCGCTTCATCTTGACCAGCACGCAGGTGCCCAGCACCAGCGCCACGGCGGCCAGCATCTGGTTCGAGATACCGAACAGCGGCCACAGCGTGTTGATGCCGCCCAGCGGATCGACCACACCCTGGTACAGGAAGTAGCCCCAGGCCGCCACGGTCAGCGCGGTGGCGATCAGGTTGGCCGGCAGCGATTCGGTGCGCTTCAGGGACGGCACGAAGCTGCCCAGCAGATCCTGAAGCATGAAGCGGCCGGCACGGGTACCGGCGTCAACCGCTGTCAGGATGAACAGCGCCTCGAACAGGATGGCGAAGTGGTACCAGAACGCCATCATGGCCTGGCCACCCACCACCTGGTGCAGGATGTGCGCGATACCCACGGCCAGCGTCGGCGCGCCACCGGCACGCGAGATGATCGTATTTTCGCCAACATCCTTGGCGGTCTGGATCAGCACGTCCGGCGTGATCACGAAACCCCAGGTCGACACGGCCTGGGCCACGGCCTCCGGCGTGGTGCCGATCACGGCCGCCGGGCTGTTCATCGCGAAGTACACGCCCGGTTCGATCACCGACGCGGCCACCAGGGCCATGATGGCGACGAACGACTCGGCCAGCATCGCGCCATAGCCGATGAAGCGCGCGTGCGTTTCATTTTCCAGCAGCTTGGGCGTGGTGCCCGACGAGATCAGCGCGTGGAACCCCGACACCGCGCCGCAGGCGATGGTGATGAAGAGGAACGGGAACAGGTTCCCCGACCACACCGGGCCGCCGCCCTGCGCGAACTGCGTGAACGCCGGCATCTTCAGTTCCGGCGCCACGATCAGGATGCCGATGGCCAGTGCGATGATGGTGCCGATCTTCAGGAAGGTCGACAGGTAGTCGCGCGGTGCCAGCAGCAGCCACACGGGCAGCACGGCGGCGATGAAGCCGTAGATGATCAGCATCCACGTCAGCGCCTTGCCGTCGTACGTGAACAGCGGCGCGAGCGCGGCGCTTTCGTGCACGTACTGTCCGCCGATGATGGCCAGCATCAGCAGCACGAAGCCGATCACCGACACCTCGCCGATGCGGCCCGGACGGATGTAGCGCGTGTAGATGCCCATGAAGATGGCGATGGGGATGGTCACCGCCACGGTGAACGTGCCCCACGGCGAGCCGGCCAGCGCCTTGACCACGATCAGCGCCAGCACCGCCAGGATGATGATCATGATCATGAAGCAGCCGAACAGCGCGATCATGCCCGGCACGGTGCCCATTTCGGACTTCACCAGGTCGCCCAGCGAACGGCCGTCGCGGCGCGTGGAGATGAACAGGATCATGAAATCCTGCACCGCGCCGGCAAACACCACGCCAGCCAGGATCCACAGCATGCCGGGCATGTAGCCCATCTGCGCGGCCAGCACGGGGCCCACCAGCGGCCCGGCGCCGGCGATGGCGGCAAAGTGGTGGCCGAACAGCACCGCCTTGTTGGTCGGCACGTAGTCCAGGCCGTCGTTATGGCGCCACGCGGGCGTCATGCGTTTGGGGTCGAGCTGCATCACCTTGTCGGCGATGAAGCGGCTGTAGTAGCGGTAGGCGATCAGGTAAATGCAGAGCGCGGCAACCACGATCCACAGTGCGCTGACGGCTTCACCGCGCGACAGCGCGACAGTGGCGAAGGCAAACGCGCCGAGTACGGCGACGGCCAGCCACAACAGGTGTTGTCCGATGCGATTCATGTTGAAGGGTCTCCTCAGACCGGCTGAAAGAACCTGCGGCGACAGGGAGCCCGGGCAGCGGGGGCGGTGCCGGATGGCGCCAACGACGATCGCGCGGAAAGGGAGTCTCCTGGATGTCTGCGGCGTCCGGTCTGTTTCTCGTCTGGACCCGGATCTTGTCGTGCAGGCAGGCAGTGCCCCCCAGGGGCGGGATCGCCTGGGCCAGGAAGCACCTACTGCGTCGGATTTGCGCCGCGGGCGGGCCCGGGCGCGTGTCCGGCGTGTAGTATTGACACCCGCCCATGTCGACACAAGCGCGAAACTACGCAACACCCCTGCGTAGTAGTACTTAGACCGACGAAATCAAGCGGCCTTCCCGGCATCGGTGTTTACCCCCGGTTCAGATGAAACTCCGCCAAAAGATACTTTTGCTCGCCGTGGCGCCCCTGGCTGTCGCGATGCTGGGCATTGCGCTGGCCGTGCGCTTCCAGGCCACCGCGCTGGCCCGCCACGAGCGCGCGCTGGTCGAAGCCGCCTACCTGCAGAGCAAGGAAACCGAGCTGCGCCACTATGTGGACCTGGCCCAGAGCGCCATCGCGCCGATGGTGCAGTCGGGCCGTACCGACGACGCCACGCGCCAGGCCGCCATGGCAGCCCTGGCCAGGCTCGACTACGGCCCCGACGGCTACTTCTTCGTCTATGACCTGCAGGGTCGGAATCTGATGCATCCGCGCCAGCCGGAACTGGTGGGCCAGGACCTGTGGCTGATGCGTGATCCGCAAGGCGCGCTGACGATCCAGAAACTGGTGACGGCGGCCAAGGCGGGCGGCGGCTCGGTGCGCTACATGTGGCAGAAGCCGTCGTCGAAACAGACCGTGCCCAAGCTGGGCTACGTGGTGGCCGTGCCCGGCTGGAGCTGGATGCTGGGCACCGGGATCTACCTGGACGATGTGGAGCAGACGCTGCGCCAGCTCGACGCACGCGCCGAGACCGATATCCGCGAGACCATGGCCTGGATCGGCGTGATTGCCGCCATCAGCATCCTGCTGGTGGCCGCCAGCGGGCTTGCGCTCAATATCAGCGAACACCGCGAGGCCGATGCCAAGCTGCGCCAGCTGGCCCAGCGCGTGGTGCAGTCGCAGGAGGAAGAACGCGCGCGGTTGTCGCGCGAACTGCACGACGGCATCGGGCAGTTGCTGGTGTCGGTCAAACTGGTGCTGGAAGCCGCCGCCAACCGGATTCGGCTGGCGCCGTCCGAAGGCGCCTCGGTCGCCCCCATCCTGGGCATGGCACTGAACCGGCTCGATTCCGCTTTCAATGAAGTACGACGTGTATCGCGCAACCTGCGGCCGGCCCTGCTCGACGACCTGGGCCTGTACGCGGCCCTGCAGCACCTGGCGCGCGAGATGCAGGCCGGCAGCACGCTGCGGGTGGAGGTCACGCAGACCGGACAGCCCCGCGAACTGGCCGATGAGCAGGCGACGGCGCTGTTCCGCATTGCGCAGGAGGCGCTGACCAATGTCGAACGGCACGCGCATGCCTCGCGCGTGGACGTTGAACTCGAATTTTCTCCATCGGCCACCCGCCTGACCGTGCGCGACAACGGCACCGGCTTCGACGTGGCCCGCATGCAGCACGACCCGCAGCGCGGCATCGGCCTGCGCAATCTGCGCGAACGCATGGCGGCGCTGGGCGGCCAGTTCGACATCGTGTCGATGCCGTCGGGCACGCGGCTCGTGGCGATGCTGCCGCTGGTCACTCTCCCTTCCGAAATTCCGCTGTCCTGACCCCTATGACCGTTGCACACGACGACGAGCCCGTCATTCCGCCACCGACCGCACAGGCCAGGGTCCTGCTGATCGACGACCACGCGCTGGTGCGCGACGGCATGCGCATGCACCTGACGCTGCAGCCCGGCCTGGAGGTGGTAGGCGAAGCCGACGACGGCGAGGCCGCGCTGGCGTGGCTGGCCGGCGCCGGACCGGCAAACCTGCCCGAGCTGGTGATCACCGACATCGGCATGCGCGGCATGGGCGGCATCGCGCTGGCCGGGGCGCTGCACGATGCCTATCCCGAAGTGGCCGTGCTGATCGTATCGATGCACGATAACCTGGAATACGTGCGCCAGGCCATCCGGGCGGGCGCGCGCGGCTACGTGCTCAAGGACGCGCCGGCCGACGAACTGATGGCCGCCATCCAGGCCGTGCTGGCCGGGCGCGTGTTCTACAGTGCGCGCATCGCCCGCGGCATGGCCGAACATGCGATCAGCCCGCTCGACGCCCTGACGCCGCGCGAACGCGACATCCTCCACGGCATTGGCCGCGGCCAGTCCAACAAGGACATCGCGGCACGCCTGGGCGTATCGGTGCGCACCGTGGAAACCCACCGCCTCAACCTGAAACGCAAGCTCGGCATCGAAGGCCGCGCCGAGCTGGTGAAGTACGCCGTCCAGCAACTGGGGATCGAGAACGATCCGGCGTAATCGAGGACGGTGGTCTTTCGCTGTCGGCAGCCTTGCCCGCCTGCAAGTTTTGCGTTTTAAGAACCCTCTCATTCACAGTCGACATCTCAGAGCATAGCCTTGCAGATTTTCGGCGCCTTGTCCGCGATGGGAAGCTGACGCCCCATGCCGAGGTTGGGCGTAGCCAGCTGTTTGCCGTGGCGGCGCTGGCGGCGTTCAAGCGCCAGCGCAAGGCCATCAAGGGCTGAACGCGCGGCGCCCCGGCAAACAAAAAAGCCGACCGGCAAGGCCGGTCGGCTTTCGATAGTGCGGCCGGAGATCAGCCCAGGCGCTTGGCCAGTGCGGCCTTGGTTTCCACCAGGGCTTGCGGCAGGTTGTGCTGGAGCTGGGTGAACAGTTCGTCGTGCAGGGCCAGTTCCTTCTGCCAGGCGTCCTGATCGATGGAAGTGACCAGGTCGAACTGCTCGGCCGTGAATGGCAGGCCGTCCCAGTTCAGGTCGGCGTAGCGCGGCGACGTGCCGAACACGTGGTCCACACCCTGGCCGCGGCCTTCCACGCGGTCGATCATCCACGACAGCACGCGCATGTTTTCACCAAAGCCCGGCCACACGAAGTTGCCGTCGGCGTCCTTGCGGAACCAGTTCACGCAGTAGAACTTCGGCAGCCTGGCGCCGGCCGCTTCGAGCTTCTTGCCCAGCGCGAGCCAGTGGCCGAAGTAGTCGCTCATGTTGTAGCCGCAGAACGGCAGCATCGCGAACGGGTCGCGGCGCACCACGCCTTGCTGGCCGGCGGCGGCGGCGGTGGTTTCCGAACCCATCGTGGCAGCCATGTACACGCCTTCGGTCCAGTTGCGGGCTTCGGTCACCAGCGGCACCGTGGTGCTGCGGCGGCCGCCGAAGATGAATGCATCGATGGCCACGCCAGCCGGGTTGTCCCAGTTTTCGTCGATCGACGGGCATTGCGAGGCCGGTGCCGTGAAGCGCGCGTTCGGGTGGGCAGCCTTGGCGCCGGTTTCCTTGGCGATGGCGGGCGTCCAGTCCTTGCCTTGCCAGTCGATCAGGTGTGCCGGGGCCTCCTTGGTCATGCCTTCCCACCACACGTCGCCGTCGTCGGTCAGCGCCACGTTGGTGAAGATGACGTTTTCCTTAAGGGTCGCCATCGCGTTGAAGTTGGTCTTCTCGCTGGTGCCCGGGGCTACGCCGAAGTAGCCGGCTTCGGGGTTGATGGCGTACAGGCGGCCATCCTTGCCCGGCTTGATCCAGGCGATGTCGTCGCCGATCGTGGTGATCTTCCAGCCGTCGAAGCCCTTGGGCGGGATCAGCATGGCGAAGTTGGTCTTGCCGCAGGCCGACGGGAACGCGGCGGCCACGTGGTACTTCTTGCCTTCGGGCGAGGTCACGCCCAGGATCAGCATGTGCTCGGCCAGCCAGCCTTCGTCACGGCCCATCGTCGAAGCGATGCGCAGTGCGAAGCACTTCTTGCCCAGCAGCGCATTGCCGCCGTAGCCCGAGCCGAACGACCAGATCTCGCGCGATTCCGGGAAATGGACGATGTACTTCGTCGGATTGCACGGCCAGGCCACGTCCTTCTCGCCGGCCGCCAGCGGCTTGCCCACGGTGTGGACGCACGGCACGAACTCGCCATCGGTGCCCAGCACGTCGTACACGGCGCGGCCCATGCGGGTCATGATGCGCATGTTCACGGCCACGTACGGCGAATCGGACAGTTCCACGCCGATGTGGGCGATCGGCGAACCCAGCGGGCCCATCGAGAACGGCACCACGTACATGGTGCGGCCGCGCATGCAGCCGTCGAACAGGCCGGCCAGCGTGGTGCGCATTTCGGCCGGGGCGGTCCAGTTGTTGGTCGGGCCCGCGTCTTCCTTCTTCTCGGAGCAGATGAAGGTGCGGTCTTCCACACGGGCGACGTCCGACGGATCGGACAGGGCCAGGAACGAATTCTTGCGCTTGGCCGGGTTCAGGCGGCGCATGGTGCCCGCGGCCACCATCTGCTCGCACAGGCGGTCGTATTCTTCCTGCGAGCCGTCGCACCAATAGATCTGGTCGGGTTTGGTGAGAGAGGCGATTTCTGCAACCCAGGCGACCAGTTTCTGGTTCTTTACCCAGGTCGGCACGTTCAGTGCCGGGGTGCCTTGCATGGTGGGGTGGTTCATCTGACTGCTCCAAAGCAAAAGGGAAACCTTTGTCATGCCCGATCAGGGTCGATGCCGGGTCTGGCGGGGAAAGGCGGACGCCGGCGCGGCGTGCCACGTTGGGCATGGCGCACTCGTTCTGTGACCGTCACATCCCGTTACAACTCGGCGACGACCGATTCCGCGCAAATGGTCGCGGGGGCCCCTGCGGCTGCGCTACAGTTGCGCTTCGCCCGCTTTTGGCGGGCGGCAGGGTCCGGTCGGGCATTGTCCGGCGGCGAACAGGGGGCGGGAGCTGGGCTCGACCGCACTGTTGCGCCGCGGAGGCGGGCAAGAATACCACTGTACGGACGCCCTGTTTTTTGCTGCGCAGCATTGTCTCCCCTGCCAGAATGCCTGGAACGACCCGCGCAACCTGGCCTCGCGGGGATTGCCCGCCGGGACTGTCATCTGTCAATGTTGCGTCAGGGTAGTCAACAATACTGTCGGTCGCGCGCTGATTCTGTGGCCGCGCGCACCAAGCCCCCGAGGTCAAAGAGTCACCCATGAAGATTGCCGTTCTCGACGATTACCAGGACGCTGTACGCAAGCTGCCGTGCTTTTCCCTGCTGGAAGGGCACGACGTCAAGGTCTTCAACAACACCGTCAAGGGCGTGGGCCAGCTGGCCGCGCGGCTGTCGGACGTGGAGGCGCTGGTCCTGATCCGCGAACGCACGCGGGTGACGCGCCAATTGCTGGAAAAGTTGCCCAAGCTCAAGATCATCAGCCAGACCGGACGTGCCGGCAGCCATGTGGATCTGGAGGCCTGTACCGACCGTGGCGTGGTGGTGCTGCAGGGCGTCGGGTCGCCGGTGGCGCCGGCGGAACTGACCTGGGCCCTGATCATGGCCGCGCAGCGACGCATTCCGCAGTACGTGGCCAGCCTCAAGCACGGGGCGTGGCAGCAGTCGGGCCTGAAGTCGACCACCATGCCGCCCAACTTTGGCCTGGGCCAGGTCCTGCGCGGCCAGACGCTGGGCATCTGGGGATACGGCAAGATCGGCCGCCTGCTGGCCGGCTATGGGCGCGCCTTCGGCATGAACGTGCTGGTCTGGGGGCGCGAGGCGTCGCAACAGGGCGCCCGCGAGGACGGCCTGAATGTGGCCGAATCGGTCGAACAGCTCTTTACCGACAGCGATGTGCTGTCGCTGCACCTGCGCCTGGCCGACGAGACGCGCGGCATCGTCAAGCTGGCCGACCTGCAGCGCATGAAGCCCACGGCTCTGTTCGTCAACACGAGCCGCGCCGAGCTGATCGAGGAAAACGCGCTGGTGGCGGCGCTGAACCGGGGGCGCCCGGGCATGGCGGCCATCGATGTCTTCGAGTCGGAGCCTATCCTGCAGGGCCACGCGCTGCTGCGCATGGAAAACTGCATCTGCACGCCGCACCTGGGATATGTGGAGCGCGACAGCTACGAGCTGTACTTCCGCACTGCGTTCCAGAACATTCTCGACGTGCTGGAAGGCAAGCACGACAGCATCGTCAATCCCAAGGCCCTCACGCCCGCGCTGAACCGCTGAACCGCTGAACCCGACGGACCGGCCGGGCGCCGTTTCTCCGGCGCCGGCCGCCCCGCAGAGACGCCGCCGCGTGCGCCCGCGTGCCCGCCGCGTGCGTCTGTTTGCCCACATTCCACCCCTTCCAGCGAGCGGACGAGCCGGTACACTCGGTTCAAAACGTCAGCGCGTGGCACCTGCGTTCCGGTGCATGCGCGCAGGCCCCGCACACGCAAGGAGGGCGTCCCGTGGCCGAATCCGATCCGCGTCCCAATCCCGCAGGCGCCGGTGGCAAGGCCGTAGGCCGTCTGCTGGCGATCAATGTCGGCGTGGCCCTGCCCCTGGTGGTGGCCGGGGCCGGCACCGAGGCCGTCGTCATGTCTGCCATCCGCAAGCATCCGCTCAGTACCCTGCATCATCCGATCGCCGTGGGTGTGCACCGCCTGGGGCTGGCGGGCGACGAGCAGGTGGACCGCACCATCCATGGCGGACCGGGCCGGGCCGTGTATGCCTATCCGATCGAACACTACACATGGTGGAACACGCGCCGCCGCGAGGCCGGCGTGGAAGAAGCCGAGCGGCCGCTGGCCTTTGGCGCGCTGGGCGAAAACCTGACGACCCAGGGCCTGCTGGAGACCGCGCTGTGGGTGGGCGACCGTGTGCGCGTCGGCGAGGTCGAGTTTGTGGTGGAATCGCCACGCCGCCCCTGTTACAAGCTCAACGCAGCGATGGGCTATGCGCAGGCCGTGCGTGACATGACGCACAGCGGCTTTTCCGGCGTCTACCTGAGCGTGGCCCGGCCGGGCGTGATCCGCGCCGGCGACAACCTGCTGCTGTTGCCAGGCCCCCGCCAGATCCCGCTGGCCTGCCTGAACCCGCGCCCCGGCGCGTGATGCACCACCGGGCGGGCGCAGCGCCGGCAAGACCGGCCGGCAAGACCGCGTTAGTCCCAAGTTGAGTCGTCACGCTTTTCTGATAATGTTTTGCTTCAGATACAAGCAATTCGACCGACTCTTTCCCGCTGGTCCGGACATCCTCCCCCAAGATGCTGTAACGGCTTGTAATACGTCGTACTTTGCCTAGAAAGGCCAATGCGGTACTAGTAGCGATTTGCGCGGGCATGACCGGATCCAAGAATCCGCGGCCATTTGGGGAGCGCGCCATGCGGCATTTGAGGGTCCTCACATGAAAACAGACGGGATCGACCAGCCGAAAGGCTTCGTCGATGGCAACTGGAGCGCGTCCACTTCGACGGGACGCGGCCGCGCTTTGCCCTGGGTGGCCATCGCAGGGCTGGTGGTTCTGGCACTGGCAGGCTGGTTTGGCTGGAAGGCGTGGCTGGCACCGAAGCCGGCGGCCAAGGGGCCGGCCGTCACCACGGTGAGCACCGCCGTGGTCCGTCAGTCAGACGTGCCCGTGGAGGTCACCGCCAACGGCACCGTAACCGCGATGCAGACCGTGGACGTGCGTCCGCAGGTTTCCAGCACCGTGCGTACCGTCCATATCAAGGAAGGCCAGTCCGTGAAGCCGGGCGACCTGCTGTTCACGCTGGACACGCGCATGGACGAGGCCAACCTGGCCCGCGCACGCGCCCAGCTGATGCGTGACCAGGCCGACCTGGCCGATGCACGCCGCACGCTGATTCGCAGCCAGGAGCTGCTGCAGCGCAATTTCATCTCGCGCAGCGCGGTGGATACCGCCCAGGCCAAGGTGGACGGCTTCGAGGCCACGATCCGGGCCGACCAGGCTGCCATCGAGGCCGGGCAGGTCGCCGTCAGCTACGGGCAGATCCGCGCCACCATCGGCGGCCGGACCGGGGTGATCAACGTGTTCCCGGGCTCGCTGGTGACGCCGGCCAACACCACCACCACGCCCGCGATGGTGACGATTGCCCAGATCGCGCCGATCACGGTCATGTTCACGCTGCCAGAGCGCCAGCTGGCCTCGCTGCGCGAGGCGCTGCAGGCGGGCCCGGTGACGGTATCCGCGCAACCCAACGACGGCAATCCGGCCCCGGTGAGCGGCAAGATCACGTTCGTCGACAACACGGTGGACCCGCAGTACGGCAGCATCCGCGTCAAGGCGATGTTTCCCAACGACGAGCACCGGCTCTGGCCCGGCACCTACGCCAACGTGAACGCCACGGTGCAGGTGCTGAAGAACGCGCTGAGCGTGCCGCCCCAGGCCGTGGTGACGGGGCCGGAAGGCCGCTTTGTCTATATCGTGCAGCCCGACAGCAAGGTGGCCCGCGTGCCGGTCAAGGTGGTGGTGACCACCGCCGCCGCCGCGGTGGTGGAAGGCGTGCAGCCGGGTGCCCGCGTGGTGACCGAAGGCGCGCAGAACCTGCGTCCGGGCACGCTGGTGCGCGAGGCCGCAGCGCGTGGCGCTTCGGCGCCGGCCGCCGCAGCGCCGGCATCGGCCAATCGCGGACATTAAGACCATGTCGCTGTCCGAGCTCTGTATCCGCCGGCCCGTGATGACGGTGCTGCTGTGCCTGGCCGTCATTGTCACGGGCATCGTGCTGTACCCGACGATTCCGATCGCGGCCCTGCCGAGCTTCAACTCGCCCGTGATCCAGGTCACGGCCACGCTGCCCGGCGCCAGCCCCGAGACCATGGCCGCTTCGGTGGCCACGCAGCTGGAGAAGCAGTTCGCCACGATTCCGGGCGTGACGGTGATCAGCTCGTCCAACACGCTTGGCAATTCGAGCATCACGATCGAATTCAACAGCGACCGCAATATCGACGACGCAGCCGTGGATGTGCAGGCCGCGCTGTTCCGCGCGCAGCGGTCGCTGCCGATCGAGATGACGGTGCCGCCGTCGTACCGCAAGGTGAACCCGGCCGATGCGCCGGTGATCCTGCTGGCGATCAACTCGCCGTCGATGAGCCTGGGCGAACTGAACGCGTTTGGCGACAACCTGATCTCGCCCACGCTGGCCACGCTGCCCGGCGTGGCGCAGGTGCAGATCTTCGGCCAGAAGCGTTTTTCGGTGCGCGTGCGCGCCCACCCCGACGCGCTGGCGGCCCGTGGCATGACGCTCGACGAGCTGGCCACCGCCCTCAATCGCGCCAACGCGAACACGCCGGTGGGTACGCTGGACGGCGCGCGCCAGACGCTGACCATCCAGGCCAACCGCCAGATGACCAGCGCCGACGCATTCCGCAACATCATCGTGGCCAGCCAGCCCAGTGGCGCCGTGGTGCGGCTGTCTGACGTGGCCGACGTGGAAGACAGCGTCGAGACGATCAAGACCGGCAGCTGGCTCAACAACGAGCGGTCGATCGTGCTGGCCGTGCTGCGCCAGCCCGACGCCAACACGGTGGCCGTGGTCGATGCCATCAAGGGCGCGCTGCCGCGCCTGGTGCAGCAGATGCCGGGGTCGGTCAACGTGAGCGTGGTGAACGACCGCTCGAACTCGATCCGCGAGTCGATCCACGACGTGCAGTTCACGCTGGCGCTGACCGTGGCGCTGGTGGTGATGGTGATCTTCCTGTTCCTGCGCCGGGCGGCGGCCACGCTGATTCCCACGGTGTCGCTGCCGATTTCGCTGATCGGCACCGTGGCGCTGATGAAGGCGTTCGGCTACAGCCTGGACAACGTGTCGCTGCTGGCCATCACGCTGGCCGTGGGCCTGGTGGTGGACGACGCCATCGTGATGCTCGAGAACATCGTGCGCCACATCGAGGAAGGCGTGCCGCCGCTGAAGGCGGCGCTGGTGGGGTCACGCGAGATGGGCTTCACCATCCTGTCGATCTCGATCTCGCTGGTGGCGGTGTTCATCCCGATCTTCTTCATGCCGGGCGTGATCGGCCTGCTGTTCCACGAATTCGCCGCGGTGGTGTCGCTGTCGATCCTGGTGTCGGCGCTGGTGTCGCTGACGCTGATTCCGATGCTGTGCGCGCGCTTCCTGTCGGCCGAGAACGTGCCGGTGGACGAATCGCAACATGCCTATGGGGATCACGCGCCCGGCGCGCCCCTGCATCAGGTGCAGCAGAAGCAGACCATCGGCCTGCGCGCCACGCAATGGTTCGAAGACCTGTTCGAGTGGACGCTGCACAAGTATGCGCGTGGCCTGGACTGGTGCCTGGCGCACCGCCGCGTGGTGCTGGCGGCAGCGGGTTTGACGTTCGTGCTGACCGCCGTGCTCTTCGTGAAGATCCCCAAGGGTTTCTTCCCCGAGGAAGACATTGGCCAGATCCAGGTCAACGCCGAAGGCCCGCAGGATATTTCGTTCGACGCCATGTCAGACCGCCTGCGCGATGCGGCCGAGCGCATCCGCGCCAACCCCGCGGTGAAGAGCGTGGTGGCGTCGATTGGCGGCGGACCGTCGCCGGCCATCAACACGGGCCGCATGTTCGTGGAGCTGAAGCCGCTGGGCGAGCGCCCGAAGATGCCGCAGGTGGTGGAATCGCTGCGCAAGGATGTGTCGGGCGTGCCGGGGCTGCAGGTGTATTTCTCGCCGGTGCAGAACCTGCGCCTGGGCGGCCGGCAGAGCAAGAGCCGCTACCAGTACACGCTGCAGAGCGTGAAGTCGGGCCAGTTGCAGGAGTACAGCGACAAGCTGATGGCGAAGATGCGCGCCGAGCCGGTATTCCGCGACGTGACCAGCGATTCGCAGCAGTCGGGCCTGGAAGCCCAGCTGACCATCGACCGCGACAAGGCCAACGCGATGGGCGTGCAGATGCAGGACGTCCGCGCGGCGCTGTACACGGCCTTTGGCGAACGCCAGGTGTCGACGATCTATACGCCAATCGACAACTACTACGTGATCCTCACTGCCGCCGATGTCGATCGCGTGGACGAGACCGCTTTCTCCAAGCTTTACGTGCGCAGCAAGACCGGGCAGATGGTGCCGGTGTCGGCGTTCGCCACGACCGAGCGCCGGGTGGGCCCGATCGCGGTGAACCACCAGGGCCAGCTGCCGTCGGTGACCGTGTCGTTCAACCTGGCGCCGGGCGCGGCGCTGGGCGATGCCTCGAAGCTGATCGACCGCTTCAGCCGCGAAATCGAGATGCCGTCGTCGATCTTCACCAGCTGGGGTGGCGACGCCGCCGTGTTCCAGTCGTCGCAGGCCACGCAGGTGGTGCTGCTGGTGGCGGCCATCGCGGTCATCTACACGCTGCTGGGCGTGCTCTACGAGAGCTACATCCATCCGCTGACCATCCTGGCCGGGCTGCCGTCGGCGGCCATCGGCGCGTTGCTGACGCTGTTCCTCTTCAACGTCGAACTGTCGCTGATTGCAACAATCGGCGTGCTGATGCTGATCGGCATCGTCAAGAAAAACGCAATCATGATGATCGACTTCGCGCTGGCGGCCCAGCGCGAACAAGGGATGGCGCCGCGCAAGGCCATCCGCCAGGCCTGCCTGCTGCGCTTCCGCCCGATCATGATGACCACGTTCGCCGCCGTGATGGGTGCCCTGCCGCTGGCCCTGGGCCTGGGCGCTGGCGCCGAACTGCGCCAGCCGCTGGGCCTGGCCGTGGTGGGCGGCCTGCTGTTCTCGCAGGTCATCACGCTGTTCATCACGCCGGTGATCTACCTGGCGCTGGACCGCTACTCGGGCACCGGCCCGTTGCAGATCGACTCGGAAGGCAATCTGCTGGAAGAGAAGCAGCCCGAGCCGGTTGCACACTGACTGACACCACGCGTGTGCCCCCGTCCCGCGCGGGACGGGGCGCCACTCCGGTCCGCCATCCCCGCCTTCTCTCCGACTGATTCCCGAGAACAGGTGCGCAATTCACCTGTCACAGCCATCGTGCCGATGCTATCTTGGCTGGCCCGGGGCCATGCCTTGGCAACTGCAACACCTGGCGTCGGGCCGGGCGGCGCAGATTCGCATATCGATCTACACGAAGAATTAGATTTCGACATATATGCGTTCGATTATTCATTGCATAGATATCCGTCATCGCGCTACACCATGACCCCTACCCTGCTTGAAACCTTGATGTACGACGTTGGCCAGCTGTTCCTGTATCCGACGCTGGCGCTGATCGGGTTGCTGTTCCTCTACGCGTTCTGGGCGCTTGGCGATTTTGCGATGCAGGCCTGGCTGCGCGGCCGCCATCCCGTCAGCTCGGGCCGCGGCTATCCGCTGGTCGCCTGGGCGCGCCGGCACAAGGTGAGCCACCCCGACGCGCTGGACGTCACGGCGCACAAGCTGCTGGAACGCCCGCGCATTGCCACGCGCGTGGCACCGATGCTGGGCCTGGTGGCCACGATGATCCCGATGGGGCCGGCGCTCAAGAGCCTGTCCGGCGGGAATCTGGCCAATGTGGGCGAGAACCTGACCATCGCGTTCTCGGCCGTGATCCTGGCGCTGATCGCGGCCAGCATCACGTTCTGGGTGGTCAATGTGCGCCGGCGCTGGCTGGCCGAGGAACTGGTCTGGCTGGGCCAGTCGCACCCGCAATGGGAGTCCGAGGCATGAAGTTCCTGGAGGAGAGCGAGGCAGACGATCCGATCCTGTCGGTCGTCAACCTGATCGACGTGTTTCTGGTGGTGATTGCCGCCCTGCTGGTGACCATCGCCCAGAACCCGCTCAATCCGTTCACGCACCAGGACGTGACCATCATCTCCAACCCGGGCAAGCCGAACATGGAGATCGTGTCGCGCCAGGGCGAGAAGATCGTGCGCTACCAGGCCAGCGGCCAGGTGGGGTCCGGCGACGGCATCAAGGCCGGCGTGGCCTATCGCATGAAGGATGGATCGATGGTCTACGTACCCGAGACGCCGGCGGCAGCGAACGGCGGCACCCAGGCACAAACGCAGCCGGAGCCCGCCAGGCCATGATGCGCACACCCATTGCCCTGCTGGCGATGGTGGCGGCCGTGGCGCTTGCCACCGGCTGCGCATCGACCGCCGTGCCGCCGCCGCCCGCCACGCCGGCCGCGATCGGCCTGATGTTCCCCGACAAGTCATACGTGCTGCTGGGCGAAGTCCACGACAGCGCGCCAGCCCAGCAGCAGCGCCTGCAGGCGCTGACGCGTGCGGTGGAAGCGGGCTGGCGTCCGGCCATCGCGATGGAGCAGTTCGACCGCGAGCGTCAGCCCGATATCGAGCGGGCCCGGCGCGAACGGCCGCACGATGCCGACTACCTGATCGAACAGGCGGCCGGCAGCCAGAGCGGATGGGACTGGGCGCTGTACAAGCCCGTGGTGGCGCTGGCGCTGCAGTACGACTTGCCGCTGCGTGCGGCCAACCTGTCGCGCGCCGACGCGGCAAGGATCGTGCGCGGTGGCTATGGCGATGTCTTCCCCACGGACCAGCAGGCGGCGCTGGGGCTCGATGGCGCGTTGCCTGCCGACATCGTGACGGCACAGACCGCCGTGCTCGACGCCGGCCACTGCGGCCATTTTCCGCAGGCCATGTTGCCGGGCATGCTGAACGCGCAGGCTGCGCGCGACGCCGTGATGGCGCAGACGCTGCGGCCTTACGCCAGCCGGGGCGCCGTGCTGATCGCCGGCAACGGCCACGTGCGGCGCGACATCGGCGTGCCGCGCTGGCTGCCCGAGGACGGTTCGCGTGTGCTCAGCGTCGGGTATATCGAATCGGATTCGCCCGACAAGGGCTTCGACGTCGTGGTGCGCGTACCGGCGAAGGAGCGCGACGACCCGTGCAAGGGGGCGGTGATGGGGAAGCCGATGAAAGAGTGAGCCGCCTGCCTGCTTGCATTGCTCCCCTCTCCCATGAAATGGGAGAGGGGTCGGGGGAGAGGGCATTGAGGTTCTGCTTGTCGAATACGGGATTGGATGCGCCACGCCCTCTCCCCCAGCCCCTCTCCCGCTCGCGGGAGAGGGGAGCCGGACAGCAGTAGCTAAGTATCCGCCAGCGCGAAACTCAGCTCCGCGCGCAATCCCCGGCCCTGCGTGGCATCGCGCAGCGTCACCTTGCCGCCAAACCTGGCCGCCATCTCGCGCGTGATCGCCAGCCCGAGACCCGACCCCGGCTCGGTGTTTTCCACGCGCCGGTAAAAGCGCGCAAACACCTTCTCGCGTTCGCTCTCCGGAATGCCGGGGCCATCGTCCTCGACCACCAGCAGCGCGCGGCCTTCGCGTTGTGCCGCCGATAGCGTGATGCGGCTGCCGCGCCCCGAGTACTGGATCGCGTTGTGTACGAGGTTGGCCAGCGCCTCGCGCAGCAGGGCGGCGTCGGCACGGACCGGCAGCGCCAGGCCGGCAGGCCGCTCCCATCCAAAATCCTGCTGCTTGCCACGTGCCAGCGGCAGGTAGTCCAGCGCGACGTGTTCGGCCACCGTGACGGCGTCGATGATGCCCGCTTCGTCGTCCTGCGTGGCGCCTTCGCGACCGGGTTGCCGCACGCGCGCCAGGGCCAGCAGCTGGTTGGTCAGGCGCGCCGCCTGTTCCAGCTGCGTGACGATGCCGCCGACGGCTTCGGCGGCGGCTTCGCGGGCCGGCTCGTCGTGCCGCATCTGCAACTGCCGCTGCGCGAATTCGGCCTGGGTCTTGAGAATGGCCAGCGGCGTGCGCAACTGGTGCGCGGCGTCGGCAATGAACTGCGCCTGCGATTGCGCCATGGTCTCCGAGCGCGATACGTGCAGGTTGACCGCATCGACCAGCGGCCGCACCTCCACGGGCACCACGTCGAAGGCCAGTGGCGCGAGATCGTCGGGCGAACGGGCGCGGACGTCGTCGCGTACCCGTTGCAGCGGCTTGAGCACGTAGGTGATGCCGCCGACCAGGATCACGGCCGACAGCACGATCAGCGCGATATCGCGCAGCAGTGCGCTGCGCCAGACGTTGCCGATCAGGGCGGCGCGCGGCTCTGCGGTTTCGGCCACCTGGATGATGACGCGCATGTTGGCGTCGGGCCGGTAGATGGGCCGCGCCATCGTGGCGACGCGCACGGGATCGCCGTGGTAGATGGCGTCGTTGAAGCGCGGCACGTTGTTGACCAGCGGGCCCTTGGGCAGCGGCAGGTCGTCGTAGCCGGTCACGGTCTCGATGCCGCCGCCGCGTTCCATCGATACGCGATAGAACACATGGGTCTGCGCGGCTGTCTCGAACATCTCCATCGCCGCGTCGGGCAGCGTGAGCTGCACGCTTTCACCAGCCATGCCGATGGCGTTGTCGATGGTGCGGATGGAGCCGTACAGCGAGCGGTCGTAGGCCGTGTTGGCGGCATCGCGCAGGGTGCCGTAGGTGAACCAGGTGTCGACAGCCATCATCAGCGCCAGCGCCGGTACCAGCAGGATCAGCAGCTGGCGACGCAGGCTGCCGCGCAGCCACAGCCGCACCGGCAGGCGGGCGCGCTGGCGCAGGTGGCGGCGCCACATGTCAGGCTCCGGCCCTGGGCGGTTCCGTGGCTTCGGGTTCCAGCAGGTAGCCGAACCCGCGCAGCGTGACGATGGTGACCCCGTGGCCGGTCAGCTTCTTGCGCAGGCGGTAGACCAGCACTTCGATGGCGTCGGGGCTCACGTCGGCATCGAGCGAGAATACCTTGTCCAGCAGTTGCGCCTTGGTCAGCGGCTGGCCGCTGCGCGCCAGCAGGGCGCCGAGCAGCGTCGATTCGCGCGGGGTCAGCGACAGCGGTGCGCCGCCCAGCGTAAAGCTGCGGGTCTCGCCGTCGAACACCAGCGTGCCGCATTGCAGGCGCGGATGCGCGCGGCCGCGGCTGCGGCGGATCAGGGCGAGGATGCGGGCTTCGAGTTCGGCGATGGCGAACGGCTTGGGAAGGTAGTCGTCGGCGCCCAGGTTCAGGCCGCGCACGCGTTCATCGAGTGTGTCCTGGGCGGTCAGGATCAGCACCGGGGTGCGGTCGTCGCGGCCGCGCATGGACTTGAGCACTGCCAGGCCGTCCTTGCCGGGCAGGCGCAGGTCCAGCACCACGGCGTCGTACTCCTCTGCCATCAGGCGCGCTTCGGCCTGCAGGCCATCGGCGACGTGCTCGATCACGAAGCCGCCCTGCTCCAGCGCACGTGCCACCCAGCGGGCCAGTTCCACTTCGTCTTCCACCAGCAGGATGCGCATGCCGGACCTCCTCTGCCCGCTCTTGTCGTGTCTCGCGGGCCGCCCCTGCGTGCCGCGGGCGCCTATAATACCCCCGCCCTGCCCGCAGGTGTCTGCTGGCTGCCTCGCCCACGTCCGCACACCATCGTCCTGTCTTCTCCGCCGCCCGTGCCGCCCCCGCCCCCGGAACCGTCCTGCTTCACACGTCGCCAGTTGCTGCTGGCAGGTGGCGCCATGGCCATGGGGCTCCCGGCGCTGGCCCAGCCAGGGCCGCGTGTGCCGGATGGATATCCGGGCGACTACGCCGACGTCATCGCCCGCGCCCAGCGCGAGGGGGGCGTCACGGTGTACGCATCCACCGACCTGGAAGTGGTGCAGCCGCTAATCCAGGGGTTCGAGGCGCGTTATCCCGGCGTGCGCGTGCGCTACCAGGACCTCAACACGCTGGAACTGCATGAGCGGTTCCTGGCCGAGAGCGCGGGCATGGGCCCGGCGCCACCCAGCCGCGACGCCGCCTACGCCGACGTGCTGTGGAGCACGGCCATGGACCTGCAGATCAAGCTCGTCAACGATGGCCATGCACAACGCTACGAGTCGCCCGAGCGCCCCGGTCTGCCCAGCTGGGCGGTGTGGCGCGACGAAGCCTGGGGCACGACGTTCGAGCCGGCCGTCATCGTCTATAACCGCAAGCATTTCGCGTCGGCGCATGTGCCGGGCAGCCGCAGTGGCCTGGCGCGCCTGCTGCAGGAGCATGCGCCCCAGTGGCGCGGCAAGGTGGTGACGTACGACGTGGAGCGTTCGGGGGTGGGCTACCTGCTGGCGCAGCAGGACGCCCGCATGGGCAACGAATTCTGGTACCTGGCGCAGGCGCTGGGGCGTGCCCAGGTGCAGATGTCGGCATCGACGGCCGATATGGTCGAGCGCATCGCCAGCGGAGAACTGGTGCTCGGCTACAACCTGCTGGGGTCGTACGCGCTGTCGCTGATGGAGCGCGGCGCCGGTATCGGCGTGATTGCGCCGCGCGACTACACGCTGGTGATGTCGCGCGTGGCATTTATCGCGCGCCGGGCGCCGCGGCCCAATGCCGCCCGGCTATGGCTCGATTACCTGCTGTCGCGCGCAGGCCAGGCGTTGCTGGGGCAGTCCACGTCGCAGCTCTATACCATCCGCACCGATACCGACAGTGCGCATACGGCCAATGCCCTGGCAGAGCGGCTGGGCTACGCGCTCAAGCCGATCAGCGTGGGGCCCGGCCTGCTCGCTGCGCAGGATGCCCTGCGCAAGAAGGCCTTCCTCGCGCGTTGGCGCGAGGCCCTCAAGGGTTGAGTCGGGCGGGGTCGGTGGTGGGGGCGGCAGGGCTGAAGCTGCCGGCACCGGATGCTATTCGGCGGCGACCTGCGGCTGGCGCTCGCACAGCGCCGCCATTTCCTGGTCCAGTGGCGCCATCGGGCGCGGCACGTAGCCCACGCGCAAGGCCGGGGACAGGCGCAGCGTATCGATGAAGGTGTCCGCCAGGCGCTCGGCCTCGCGGTTCAGGTCGAAATCGGTCGGAGAGAACAGCCAGTGGGCCAGTACGCCGCCGATCGCGGCGTGGAATGCCATCACGGCCAGGTCCAGATCCAGGTCCGCCGGCAACTGGCCGCGTTCCATCGCCAGGCGCAGATGCTCGCGCATCTTGACCGTGCCGTCCTGGTGCGACGCGCGCTGGCGTTCGAAGATGGCGCCGTTGTCCTCCACCATCTCGCACTTGTGGAAAATGATCTCGAAGACGCGGCGCCACTGGGGATTGGTGACGGTCTGACGGAACACGAAGGCGCAGATGTCGCGGATGCCGCCGAGCGGATCTTCCTGCAGCGCCAGCCGCTCGGGCGCGCACAACGCTTCCACGGGCAGGTTCACGCGGTCCGCCATGGCGGCGAACACGTCGCTCTTGTTCTTGAAGTGCCAGTAGATCGCGCCGCGCGTGACACCGGCCGCCTCGGCGATGTCCGCCAGCGACGGGCGCGCCACGCCACGGGCGTGGAACACGGCCTCCGCCGCATCCAGAATCCGGTTGCGCGTCTCGAGTGCTTCTTCCTTGGTACGTCTGACCATTTCCTCTTTTCCCGGGGCCAGGGGATGGCCGTCCGGGTCTCCTGATGCCAACGCGCAAATGCGCCGAAGGCCTTCTCTTTCCAAATTGCTCTACCGCACCGGCGGCCGCATCGTACCTTGAATGGAACAATCGTGCTTACAGGGGCGGAACATTCCAATGCACACAACAGGTGCCATGTGTTGCTAACTGCGCTAATTTCGTAACCGGGACTTACATACATGCGCGAATGTATCTATACTACTCGCCTGTCCGGATTTCGGCCAAGCCGTTTTTTTGGCCGGTTGCGGTGATCAGCCAACCGCAAACCTTGTGTCCGATCGACTCAAGCATCACTTTTTTAGCCGCCGCGCCCCGCCCCCGGGGCGCGCCTGCTTCCAGCCCGGCGTTGGGGGCGGCGCGGCAGATCTCAAATTTTCATCATGGGGTTATCGATGAGGAAGTCCCAACGTATCCGTAGCGCAGCCGTTGCTGCCGCCGTCACTGCCGCTGCCCTGGCGCTGTCTGCCTGTGGCCAGAAGGCGGCTCAGGGCGGCGCGATGCCGCCGCCGGAAGTGGGTGTGGTCACCGTCACGCCGTCCGCGGTTGCCGTCGTCAATGAACTGCCGGGCCGGCTCGAAGGTGTGCGCACTGCCGAAGTGCGTGCGCGCGTCGAAGGCATCGTCCTGTCCCGCAATTACACCGAGGGCGGCGAGGTCAAGGCCGGCCAGGTGCTGTTCCGCATCGATCCGGCCCCGTACCAGGCGCAGCTGGCCTCGGCCAAGGCGCAACTGGAGCGCGCCGAAGCCAATGCGGTCTCGGCGCGCCAGAAGGCCGAACGCTACAAGCCGCTGGTGGCCGTGAACGCGGTCAGCAAGCAGGAATATGACGAGGCCGTGGCCGCCGCAGGCCAGGCCAATGCCGACATCGCCGCCGCCAAGGCCGCCGTGACCACGGCCCAGATCAACCTTGGCTACACGACCGTGACGTCGCCGATCTCGGGCCGCGTAGGCCGGGCACTGGTGACCGAAGGGGCGCTGGTCGGCAAGGGAGAAGCCACCAAGCTGACCACCGTCGAGCAGGTTGACCCGATCTGGGTGACTTTTACGCAGCCGGCTTCGGAAGTGGCGCGCCTGCGTGCCGCCATCGAATCGGGCAAGGTCAAGGGGGTGAACGGCGGGGCCAAGGTGCATCTGTACCCGGAAGCTGGCGACAAGGAATACGCCGCGACGGGCAAGCTGCTGTTCTCGGACATGACCGTCGACCCGACGACCGGCGCCATCACGCTGCGGGCCGAATTCCCGAATCCGAAGCGTGAACTGCTGTCGGGCACGTTCGTGCGCGTGAAGATCGAGCAGGGTGTCGACGAGAACGCGCTGACCGTGCCGCAGCGCGCGCTGATCCGCAGCGCCCAGGGCGCCAGCGTGCTGGTGGTGGGCGCCGACGGCAACGTGGCCGCACTGCCGGTCAAGGCGCCGCAGGCCATCGGCGACCGCTGGGTCGTGACCGAAGGCCTGAAGGGCGGCGAAAAGGTGATCGTGGAAGGCCTGCAGAAGGTGCGCCCGGGCGCGCCGGCCAAGGCCGTGCCGTTCCAGGCCCCGAAGACGGCCGATGCCCCGGCATCGGCGCCGGCCGCCACCGCGCAGGGCGACAAGCCCGCCGCGGACGGCAAGGACGCCAAGGCCGACGACAAGTCGGCCGCCAAGCAGGGCTGATCGGGCCCTCGACCAAAGCCATAAAAGGGAGCCAGTTTCATGGCGAAGTTTTTTATCGACCGGCCGGTGTTCGCGTGGGTGCTCGCGCTGATCATCGCGCTGGGCGGTCTGTTGTCGATCGTGCAGTTGCCGATTGCGCAGTACCCCAATATCGCCCCGCCGATCATCACGGTGACCACCACCTACCCCGGTGCGTCGGCCAAGACGATCGAGGACTCGGTGATCACGCCGATCGAGCAGGAGCTCAACGGCGCACCCAACCTGCTCTATTACGAATCGCAAAGCGAATCGTCGGGGCTGGCCACGATCAACATCTCGTTCGCGCCGGGCTCGAACGCCGACCTGAACTCCGTGGAAGTGCAGAACCGCCTGAAGCGCGTGGAAGCGCGTCTGCCGGCGGAGGTGCGCCAGCAGGGCGTGCGGGTCGACAAGGCCGGCAACAACTACATGATGTTCATCACGGTCTCGTCGAAGTCGGGTAAATCCGACGCGATCGAGCTCGGCAACTTCGTGTCGGCGCAGGTGGTGGATTCGATCCGCCGCGTGCCCGGCGTGGGTGCCGCCGACCTGTTCGGCACCGAGTACGCGATGCGGATCTGGCTGGACCCGGCCAAGCTGACGGGCTACAACCTGACGCCGCTGGACGTGACCGCTGCCGTGTCGGAGCAGAACATCCAGGTGGCCGTGGGCGAACTTGGCGGCACGCCGTCGCCGCGCGGCACCGAGCTGAACGCCACGGTCAACACCGAAAGCCGGCTGACCACGCCCGAACAGTTCGCCAACATCCTGCTGCGCGTGAATCCGGACGGCTCGTCGGTACGCATCAAGGACGTGGGCCGCGTGGAACTGGGCGGCGCCGACTATTCGACGCTGGCCCGCATCAACGGCAAGCCGGCTTCGGCCATCGCCATCAAGCTGTCGCCCACGGGCAACGCGCTGGCCACGGCCACCGCCGTGCGCGCGAAGATGGACGAGCTGCAGCGATTCTTCCCGCCCGACTACGAATTCAGCGTTCCCTACGACACGTCCGCGTTCGTGAAGATCTCGATCGAGGAAGTGGTCAAGACGCTGCTCGAAGCCGTGGTGCTGGTGTTCCTGGTGATGTACCTGTTCCTGCAGAACTTCCGGGCCACGCTGATTCCGACGCTGGTGGTGCCGGTGGCGCTGCTGGGGACGTTCGGCGCCATGCTGGCGTTCGGCTTCTCGATCAACGTGCTGACCATGTTCGGCATGGTGTTGGCCATCGGTATTCTGGTGGACGATGCCATCGTGGTGGTCGAGAACGTCGAGCGGATCATGAGCGAGGAAGGTCTCTCGCCACGCGAGGCAACCCGCAAGGCCATGAGCCAGATCACGGGCGCCATCGTCGGCATCACGCTGGTGCTGACCGCCGTGTTCATCCCGATGGCCTTCTTCTCGGGCTCGGTCGGCAACATCTACCGCCAGTTCTCGCTGTCGCTGATCTCGTCGATGGTGTTCTCGGCCATCCTGGCCCTGACGCTGACCCCGGCCCTGTGCGCAACGCTGCTCAAGCCGGTCGAGGCAGGCCATCATCACGAGAAGAAGGGTTTCTTCGGCTGGTTCAACCGGACGTTCGCCACGGCGTCGACCGGCTACCAGGGCATCGTGGCGCGCATCCTCAGGCGCTCGGGCCGCTACCTGATCGTGTACGCGGTGATCATCGCCGGCGTGGTCCTGCTGTTCCAGCGCCTGCCGTCGTCGTTCCTGCCTGACGAAGACCAGGGCTACATGATCACGGTGGTGCAGCTGCCCACGGGCGCCACGCAAGAGCGCACGATCGGCGTGCTCAAGCAGATCGAGGACTACTACCTGCAGAAGGAATCGAAGGTGGTGGACCAGATGATCACCGTGGCGGGCTTCTCGTTCTTCGGCCGTGGCCAGAACGGCGGCATTGCGTTCGTGCGGCTGAAGGACTGGAAGGAGCGTCCGGGTGCGGACCAGACCGCGCAGGCCCTGGTGGGCCGTGCATTCGGCGCGCTGTCGTTCATCAAGGACGCGATCATCTTCCCGCTGAACCCGCCGGCCATTTCCGAGCTGGGCAACTCGTCGGGCTTTGACTTCCGCCTGCAGGACCGGACTGGCCAGGGCCACGCGAAGCTGATGGAAGCGCGCAACATGATGCTCGGCATGGCCGCGCAATCGCCGGCCCTGGTGGGCGTGCGTCCGGAAGGCCAGGAAGACGCGCCGCAGCTGCGCATCGACATCGACCGCGAAAAGGCGCGTGCGCTGGGCGTGGCGGTGGCGGACATCAACCAGACGCTGTCGATCTCGTTCGGCTCGTCGTACGTGAACGACTTTATCTACGAAGGCCGTGTGCGCCGCGTGATCGTGCAGGCCCAGGGGTCTGACCGCCTGCTGCCCGACGACCTGGGCAAGCTGCGCGTGCGCAATGCCAACGGCGACATGGTGGCGTTCTCGGCGTTCTCCACGTCGCAGTGGGTGATGGGCTCGCCGCGCCTGGAACGCTACAACGGCATGCCGGCCGTGAAGCTGGCAGGTCAGGCCGCACCCGGCAAGTCCACGGGCGAGGCGATGCGCGTGATGGAAGAGAACTTCGCCAAGCTGCCGCCTGGCTTCGGTTTCGAGTGGTCGGGCCAGTCTTATGAGGAACGCCTGGCCGGATCGCAGGAACCGATCCTGTACACGCTGTCGCTGATCATCGTGTTCCTGTGCCTGGCGGCCCTTTACGAGAGCTGGTCGATCCCGGTATCGGTGCTGCTGGTGGTGCCGCTGGGTGTGATCGGTGCGCTGCTGGGCGTGACGCTGCGCGGCATGCCCAACGACGTGTACTTCAAGGTGGGCCTGATCGCCACGATCGGTCTGTCGGCCAAGAACGCCATCCTGATCGTGGAATTCGCCAAGGACCTGCAGGCGCAGGGCCGCAGCCTGGTCGATGCCACGCTGGAAGCGGTGCACCTGCGGTTCCGCCCGATCCTGATGACGTCGATGGCGTTCATCCTGGGCGTGCTGCCGCTGGCCATCTCCACGGGGGCGGGCTCGGGCAGCCAGCGCGCCATCGGTACCGGCGTGATGGGCGGCATGATCACGGCCACGTTGCTGGCCATCTTCCTGGTGCCGGTATTCTTCGTCGTGGTGCGCAGCCGGTTCAAGGGCAGCCGCGCCCAGCACGAACGTGAGCAGGCGCGCCTGGAAAGCAGCCAGAGGGAAATCTGACAATGACCAAGACTTTGACCACATTGCTGCTGGTGGCCGGGGTGATGAGCGGCTGTACGCTGGCGCCGCACTATGACCGCCCCGCCGCCCCCGTGGCTGGCAGCTATCCGGCTGCGCCGGAGGGTTATGCCACGGCCGAGGTGAAGAGCGGCGAAACACGCCAGGCCACCGATATCGGCTGGCGCGAGTTCTTCACCGATCCGCGCCTGCAGACGCTGATTGCCACGGCGCTGGAAAACAACCGCGACCTGCGCACGGCCGCGCTGCGCATCGAGGAAGCGCGCGCGCAGTACCAGATCCAGCGCGCCGACCTGCTGCCGACCATCAACGGCAACGCGAGCTTCCAGCGCGGGCGGTTCTCGGGCACGACCTCGGGCGTATCCCAGTCGTTCACGGGCAACATCTACCAGGTGGGCCTGTCGGTGACGCAGTGGGAGCTGGACTTCTTCGGCCGCGTGCGCAGCCTGTCGAATGCCGCGCTGGCACAGTACTTCTCCACCGAGGAAGCACATCGGGCCGCCTATATCTCGCTGGTGTCGGAAGTGGCCAAGTCCTATCTGGCCGAACGCGCCGCCGCCGAGCAGTACGACCTGGCGCGCGAGACGCTGGAGGCGCGCCAGAGCACGTACGAACTGTCGAAGAAGCGTTTCGATGCCGGTGCCACTTCGGCGCTGGACCTGCGCGACAACGAATCGCTGGTGGCCCAGGCGCGCGTTTCTGCCGCGCAGCTGGCGCGCCAGCGTGCGCAGGCGCAGAACGCGCTCGAAGTGCTGGTGGGCAAGCCGATCGCCGAGATCCCGAACCTGCCGGCGCCAATGCGCCTGTCCGACGAGCGCATCATCAGCGACATTCCCGAGGGCCTGCCCTCGGAACTGCTGACGCAGCGTCCCGATATCCGCCAGGCCGAACAGGCGCTGCTGTCCGCCAACGCGAACATCGGGGCGGCACGCGCGGCGTTCTTCCCGCGGATCACGATGACGGCCAGCGCCGGGAACATCAGCACGTCGTTCACCAGCCTGTTCGACAACGGTGCCGGCGTGTGGTCGTTCTCGCCGCAACTGGTGCTGCCGATCTTCGACTACGGCCGTAACCTGTCGAACCTGGATCTGGCCAACGTGCGCAAGAACATCCAGGTTGCCAACTACGAGAAGACGATCCAGACCGCGTTTGCCGAAGTGGCCGATGCACTGGTGGCGCGCGGCACGCTCGAAGAGCAGGTGGCGGGCCAGGAGGCGCAACGCAATGCGGAAGCCGCGCGCTACGAGCTGTCGCGTCTGCGTTTCCGCAGCGGCGTGGCCAGCTACCTGGACGAACTCGATGCACAGCGCCAGCTGTTCTCGGCCGAGCAGGCACTGGTGCAGGCACGGCAGCTGCGCCTGACCAATGCCATCGACCTGTATCGCGCACTGGGCGGCGGGCTGAAGGAAACCGGCGCGGTGGCCCAGGCGGCGCCGCAGCCGGCGACGCAGACCACGCAGTAACGGATCGATCCGGAAGCAGACGCAAACAGGGCGAGGCCGCGATGGCCTCGCCCTTTTTCTTGCGCGCGTGACAGCCGCTCAGAACTTGTATGTCGCCGCCAGGAAGAAGACCAGCGGATTGGGCCGCAGCGTGGTCTTCGATGTTGACAGCACGGTGCCGTCCGATGCCTTGATCGTCATCGTGGATTCCGATTTCAGCGGAATGTAAGTCACCGCGCCGGTCACGCCCCAGTGCTCGTTGACGTTGTACGTGCCGCCGACGTTGAAAACCGGCGCCCATGACGACGAGGCATCGGCGCTGACCGAAGTCTGCCCCGGGATGCCGGCCCCCGCCGCCAGGATGGCGCCCAGGTTGTTGTTGACCGACTGGGCGAAGGCCGGATTCACCTTGATATCGGTGAAGAAGTTATACGACACGCCGACGCCGACGAACGGCCGGAACGTCACCCCGGGCGAACGGAAGTGATACTGCACCATGGCGGCGGGGCTCCATTGCCGCGCCTGCGTGATGATCGGATTCAGCGACGGGTCTCCCAGGCTCTGGTGGCCCAGTGCGCCGGCCGGTCCCGGCGGAATCAGCTCGCCATGGCCGTAGATCTTGAAGGTCGGCGGAATGCCGCCCACGGCGGTAATGGCGATGTGGTCGGTCACGAAGTGACTAAACGTGAGACCCAGCGTGTCGGCGTTCGACGACGACAGGCCGCTGCCCGGGGCCGAGAACGTCGACGGCAGTCCCAGCGGATAGTTGATTGGCACATCCACCACGTTGGTGGTCAGCGGCCCGCTGGTGCCAAAGGTCTGGATATGGAACCAGCCGGCCGACACCACGTTGTCGCCTGCCTTCTGGGCGTGGGCGGGCGCGGCAAGGCACGCGGCAACGGTGGCGCCCAGGGCAAGAAGGTGCTTCACGGCAAGTCGCTTGTTCTGCATGGTCATGTCTCCCTGGTTCCTGTTATTCGACGAACGCGCCGATCGTGAAGTACGGGCTGCCGTTGCGGTTTTCCAGGAATCCGAACACGCCGCCAGTGAACATCAGCTTGCCGGTGATGCCGGGTGTGCCCTCCTTGCGCGTGGTGGTGATCACGCCTGCAGTGGTCTGCGAGAAGTCGAGCTTCAGCGCAACGGCGCGCGTGGCGTCCGAGGGGTGGAACGGGTCGAGCATGGCGGCATCCGCGCCCACCAGTGCCGTGGTCTTGTAGTCGAAGTTGCTGTCCACGCCGACGTACTCGCCATTGACGGTGCCCTGCGTGGCGGCCACGGCAGGCGCCATCATGCCGATGCCGATCTCGTCGTCGGCGCCCAGCGGCAGCTTGTCGGCGCTGGCATAGCCCACGCGGATCATCACCGGCACCAGTTGTCCGCGCAGCTTGCCGACAATCAGGTACGCGCGGCCCATCACATTGCCCAGCGTCGGCGGCTGTTCGCCTTCATAGTTGGTCGACACCAGTGCGCCATCCGATTGCGCCACGAACTTGTTGCCCTTCTGCTTGCAGGTGCCGCCCGCCTTGTTGTCGCAGACCGTGAACGAGCCATCGGCAGCCAGCGACATCCTGTAGTCCTGCGCCACCTGGGCGAAGTTCTTCGACGGGATCTCGTGGAAGCCCGATCCGTTGTAGAGCCCGGCGATCTTGCCCAGGTCGGTCTCGGTCTGCGCGAAGCCGATGAACTGGAAGTACGGGAACGTGGTGTCGGGTACCGCGCCCGCACCGAGCAGGCCGTTGAACTGGATGCGGGCGCCCGGGATGGTGCCGCCCATCACGCCCTCGCCCAGGAACAGCTTGGCCGGGCGGGCCGGGTCCAGGCTCGCACCCTGCAGCACGAAGGCGCACTGGTTCAGCTTCTGCGTCGGCAGTCCGGTTTCCTGCGCCAGCGTGCCGGTCATCACGTTCTTGCCGCCGGTGGGGTCCGAGCGCGTCGGCGACACGGTGCCCGTGGTGCGCGGCACCGACGAATCCAGGAACGTCACGGCCCAGGTCTTCTGGGTAGTGTCGATCTGCACCTTGACCAGCTCGCCGGAGCCGGTGCCGCCGATATACGGCGTCGAGTAATCGACCGATGCAGGGCACAGGCGCGGCGTCACCGCGGCGGGCGTGCTGCCGCCGCCGCCATCGCCGCCCCCGCCGCCGCAGGCGGCCAGCAAGGCGGTGGTGACGAGCGCCAGCGCCAGGCGCGGCATCCAGGTCCGCTGCGAGGGGGCGCCGGCGGTGCGCGGCGAATGCGATTGCGGCAGCTGCATGATGATGTCTCCTTGGTGCTTTCTTATGTGTGAGGCAGGGTTCTGGATACGCGGCGCGCGCTAGCGGTTGGCCACCGCGCTGACGCGGAAGGTCGGATCGGAGGCGTCGCCGAACAGGTGGGCGTACACGGGGCCGGTGGTGATCAGCGCACCGGCCTTGCCGCTGTTGTCGACCGTGCTCACCACGCCGGGCCGCGTGGCCTGCGTGAGATCCATCTGGAAGCCGCCGATCGGCGTGAGTGACGGGTCTTGCGGATCGAGCCAGGCACCGACGTTGTCGTGCAGCGACGACGCCACGTACTTGAAGTCGCTGCCCGCTCCGATGTAGCCGCCCTTGAGGGCTGCGGCGCTGGTCGCCGTGGTCGGCGACAGCAGCGCGATGCCCGATTCGTCGTCGACGCTGAGGATGATGTTGGAAATGTCGGAGAAGTCGACGCGCGCGTAGCCCACGCGTACCAGCAGCGGCACCAGCTTGCCTTCGAGCTTGCCCACGATCAGCACGCCTTTGGCCAGCGTCTGGTTGCCGGCCGCGAACGTCTGGGTGAAGAAGAACGGATACGGTTTCAGGCCGCTGGAGTCGAAGCTCTCGAAGGCGCCGTCGGTGTCTGCACGCAGCTTCCAGGCCTTGCCGGTGGTCACGCAGTTGCCCGAAGCCACCATGCAGGTGCCGTCCGGGTTGAGGGTCTCCACCTTGTTGGCGACCGTGGGCACGAAGTGGTTCGTCGAGAGCGGATTGCCCCCTGACGGAATCAGGTGGTAGCCCAGCACGTTGTAGCTGCCGGCCACCTTGCTGAAATCGGTCTCGGTTTCGGCAAAGGCCAGCACCGGATACATCGCGAAGGTCGTGGCGGGGATGGCGCCAAAGCCGGGGACGGCGTCGGTGCCGCCGAGGCCGTTGTACTTGATCGTGGCACCCGGAATGCCGCCGCCGGCCACGCCATTGCCGACGAACAGGATGGGAGGATGGGCCGGATCGATGAGCGCCTGCGACGTGCCGTCTGATGCCGTCGCGGTCTTCAGTTCGAATGCGCAGTGGTTCTGGGCTTCAGTGGGCAATGGCCGGGTGGGATGGGACATCGTCCCGGTGATGGTGACGCCGGCGCGCGTCGGGTAGATGTCGGCAGTGGTCTTCGGCACCGGCGATTCCAGAAACTGGATGCGATACGTGCCCTTGGTGCTGTCGAGCTGGATCTTCACGAACTCGCCTGCGCCCGATCCGCCGGTGTACGTGGTGCGGTAGTCCAGCACGCTCGGGCAGATGGCGGCCACGGGCTGGTTGACCGTGGGGCCCGACTGGCTGCACGTTCCATTGGTGGCGCATTGCTGCGCGGTGGCTTGTGGCGTGCTGCTGCCGGGGTCTCCGTCGCCGCCGCCGCAGGCGGACAGCGCGATCGTCAGGCTTACCCCAGCCAGGCAAAAGGCGGTGCGTCGAAAGTTCGACAGTTTCATGGTGGTCTCCTTGTTCTTATGACGGGCGCACCGGCACTGGCCGAGGTGTCGCACGGTGGTCGGAATCTCGCGTTTCAAGCGCCTGCGCGCAATAGAGCGCATGTTCCAAACATTGCCGCTGTGCCGTCTGCCGTTGTCCGCCAAGCGCCTCGCGCCGTTGTTCAAACCGTGTGCACGGCCCGACGTGCGCATATTCAAACGGGGGGTGGCGCCTGGTGCCGGCGGTGTCAGAACTTGTATTCGCTGTTGGCGGGGTCGAATGCCGAGGCATCGAAGGTCTTCTTCACAGCCTTTTCGAAGACGATCTTCTCGACCATGTTGCCGTCGGTGTCCCAGGCCGTTTCCATGCGCGGCCACGGATGCTTGAGGTCGAACATCAGCTGCACCTTCTTGGCGTAATACCTGGGCGCGCCTTCGGGCAGGTCCCAGGTCAGCGCCACCATGCGCGTGCCCTGCTCCTGCACGATCTCGGTGCGGGTGTACTTCTCGGACAGGCCCGCGGCGCGCAGCGTCTTGGCGTCGCGCTCCAGCATCGACAGCACGAACTGGAAGCCCAGGTCGCGCACGGTATGGTTCGATTGCGATTTCGCCAGCGTGCCGTCGATGGCCGTCCAGATCGACGTGAAGCCCATGATGCCGCCCAGGTGGCCGTACATCTCTTCCTTGCGCCGGGTCTCGTCGTAGATGATTTCCTGTCCGGCCTGCACGCCGTTGGGCAGCCACTTCGCATAGAGCTGGCGCGGCATATGGCGGTAGCGGATCATCATGCGCGCGGGCTTGTCCTGCCACTGGCCGTTGAGCCGCTCCTGGCGCGTCATCCAGTATTCGTACTCGGGATAGCGGTTGATTTCCTGCCGCGCCCACGTCAGCAGCGCCTCGGGCTGCAGGGCGTCGAACACGGCCAGCACCTGCGCATCGGTCATCGCCGCCAGTTCACCGCTGGCAATCTGCTTGCCGAGCAGCGCGGTCTGTTGCGATGTGGGCAGGCCGTCGTACGGCGTGGGCGTACGGGCCGATTGCGCGGCCGGCGCGCCCTGCGCGTGGGCTTCGAACAGGCTGCCGGGCGGCGTGGCCACGAATCCGAGGATGCCGCCGAACGCGGCGATCACGAACATCTGCTTCATTGCGAGTCTCCAGTGTGTTTTGCTTTCTTCAGGCAAGACGGGGCCCCTCCGGCCGCGCGGAACACGGCAGGCTGGATGCGCACCGGAACCGCGGCGCGCAGCGGGTCACGCCTCGCGGTGGGCGTGGCGGATCGACAGGTCGGTGGTGAAGGCGACGGTTACCGTCGCGGCTCGCCGCAGCGCGCGCCGCGGTCCCGGTGGAGACCGCGGCGGCGTGCCGCTATGTCCTGGGGCGGGTACGCATCCAGTCGTCGAGCGGATTGCTGGGGAAGGTGGCGCAATGCTCGCGGCGCACCGTCATGCTGGCGGTGGGCGGGCGCGTTGCGGATTCGCTGCGCGCGGCCCGTGCGCTGCGTCGTGCGCGGCCCATGGCGGCAGCCGTCGCGGCAGCAAGCTCCTGGGCCTCGTTTTCGGCCGTGGCGGCCATCGCCGCAATGCTGGCCTGCTCGTCGGCCTGCTGGGCCTCGCCGATCTCGAATACTTCCTGCAGGGCGCCAAGCTCCTGCACCGCCGGCGATGGCGCCTTGAGGGCGGCCACCACCATCGATGTCAGTTGCGCCAGCACCTGCGCATCGCTCATCCGCTTGCCTTGCGTGAACGCAGGCATCAGGTTGCCGAGCTCGTCGCCGGCCAGCACACCGGCCAGCGCCTTGAGGGCGAAGTGCAGCCGCCAGCCAAGCTCCTGCCGTGGCACGTCGGGCAGCGCGCGCGCAAACGCTTCGAAGAAGCGTCCGAACACGGGTGCGTAGTGCCCCATCAGCCAGGACTGGATGAACGGTGAGGTATCGGAATACACGCGCCCAAGCAGGCGCAGGAATGAGGGGCCGCCAATGTCGGGCTCGCGCGCCATCTGCAGCGCGGGCACGAACAGGGCGCCCATCACATGTTCGCAGCGGATGGCGTTGCCGGGCCAGCGTGCCTCGCAGGCATCCAGCAATGCAAGCCGCCGCGTGTTGAGCGGATCCAGTCGGCGGCTCAACACCGACTGCATCATGATTTCCTTGCTGCGGAAGTGATAGTTGACGGCGGCCAGATTGACGATCGCTCGGGACGTTACCTGCCTGAGCGAAGTCGCTTCATAGCCAACCTCAATGAACAACTTCTCGGTCGCATCGAGGATGCGAGCCTTGGTATCTCCTGCCGTGGTTTTCCCGGTCTTCATGGGGGCGTCTCTCGCTGAAAAACCGCTGTGGACCCCTGCAAAAAAAAACTACAAATCCACAACCGTCCGCTCCTTGCTCTGTTGGCATACGGATGCTTCAAACGGTTGTAGGGAGCCTATCCAGCGCCCCGAGCGTTTCACAAGACCATTTTTCGAAGACATGCTCTAAATTGCAAGTCCCTGCCACGCACCGCGTTTGCCTGGCAGTCCTCCGGTCACGCCATGATGGTCTTGCGCAACACAGAGGCATTCTGCGCCGTCAATGCGAAGACTGACAACTGGGGGTTGGCCCCGATGCTTGTCGGAAACACCGAGCCGTCGAACACGTACAGATTCTGCAGATGATGGTGGCGGCCGGCACTGTTCACCACACCGCGGGCAGGGTCTTCGCTCATCGCGCAGCCGCCCATCAGGTGGGCGCTGAACAGCAGCACGCGGAATTTCTTCAGCGGCAACTGGCCGATGGCGTCGCGGGCCTGCGCCCACGTCGTGTAGTCGCTGCCATCGAGGTGGGCCGGCCGTACGCGAACGGCGCCGGCCGCGAACTGGGACTCGGCCATGCTGAGGTACGCGCGCCGGACACCATCCCATAGGTAGTCGCTCACTTCGTAATCCAGGATGGGGCTGCCGTCGTCGGCAATTCTGACGCGGCCGCCCGAGCTGTCGGGTACGAACCCGTCGCGCAGCAGGGCCAGCATGGCGTTGGTATGCGGCAACGCGGCCATTTCGCGCTGCAGCGCCCGCCCCATGCCATTGAACACACCCGCGCTGATGCCCGGAAACATCGGCGGTACTTCCAGCTTGTACCCCATCGGCCCCGTTGCGCCGTCACGCCACTGGAAATGGTCGGAAGCCACCGATTGCGGTGCGCCATAATATGGATCGATTTTCTCCGGCATTTCGGCAATGCTTAAATTCACTGGATGAATAAAAGTGCGCTGCCCGACCCGGTCGTGTGGATCGGGAACGCGCGAGCGCAGCAGCAGCGCCGGCGTGTTGATGGCCCCGCCGGCGGCGATCACGTACCGGGCCCGTACGCTGACACTGACGCCGGTCGGGGTGTAGCCGTCCTGCCCCAGGGCGTCGCCAGTCAGCCCGCTTGCGACCTTGCCGTCGTGGTCGATGGTCCGTACGCGCAGCCGGTGCACCAGTGTGGCGCCGCGCGCCAGCGCGCTCGGCAGGGTCGACACCAGCATCGATTGCTTGGCGTTGACCGGGCAGCCGAGCCCGCAATAGCCGGAATTCCAGCAGCCCTTCACGTTGCGCGGAATCACGTGCCATTCCCAGCCCAGCTTTTCGCAGCCACGCCGCAGCACTGCGTTGTTCGGGTTCGGATCCATCGCCCACGGCGCCATGCCCAGGCGTTCCTCGATCTGCGCGAACCAGGGCGCCATGTCGGCCTGGCCGTGGCCTGCCACCGCGTGCTCGGCGGCCCAGTGCGCCAGCGTCTGCGGCGGCGTGCGGAAGCTGGACGACCAGTTCACCGTGGTGCTGCCGCCCACGGCACGGCCCTGCAGGATCGAGATCGCGCCATCTGACGTGGCGCGGGCGGCGGCCTCCTGGTACAGGTCGCGATAGGCGCGCGCTTCGTCCATGTCCCGGAAGCTGTCCGAAGTATGCAGGCCACCCTCCTCGAGCAGCAGCACGGTCAGCCCGGCGTCGCTGAGCACCTCGGCGGCGATGCCGCCGCCCGCGCCGGTGCCGACGATGGCGACGTCGGCGTCAAACGTACGGGGCGCGGTGAACGTGGCGGCGTCGAGCACCTTCCAGCCGGACGCGATGCCGGCGCTGTAGATATCGTTGATCGGCATGTGGAAATCCGCTGGAAACTCAGCTGTGAAGGGCGCGATAGATCGCGGGATTGGGGCCGGGGTAGCCGCTGGCCGTCCAGGTATCGGGCAGCACGAAATAGGCGACGCTGGCCAGCTTCACCAGCACCACGCCGCCGGCATTCAGCGTGGCGAAGCGGCTGCCGCGCCAGCGCGCCAGAAAGGCTGTCATCTGTTCGGGCGTGGCCTGGTCCCAGGGCGCCCGCACGCCTGCCAGCGCCCATCGCAGCGGCGTGCTCGCCAGCAGATCCAGCAGCTTGCGCAGTTCGCGCTGGCCGTTCTGGCCCATGGCGGCGATCGTGCCGTCGATGTTCTTCATGGCTGCATCGACGCGCCGGCCGCGCGCGGCGGCGTCGAGCGTCTGCAGGTCGATCGCCACGGCCGGCAGCAGCGCGCGAAACAGCGCGATATCGGCGGGCCGCAGAAAGGCCATGTCGGGCGGCGGCGGCGTGTTGGCCGCCGAGCAGCCAGTCAGCGCGGGCAATAGCGTCGAGCACGCGATGGCCGCCGAAAAGCCTGCCCCCACCTTCAGGAACAGGCGGCGGGATGCGTCATGCGGTTCGTGCGAATCGGGCAAATCGGGCGAAGCGGACGGTGCGGTCGCGCGGGCAGGTGTGGGCATCGTGTCTCCGTGATGGGTTTCTTGTGGTGGCGGCGTTGCGATTCTGCCGAAGCGCCGGAAAATATTTCGCCCTGGTGCACGGGTTTCAAACGCACGACTGAGCCGGGCGCCCGAGGCGGGTCTTGCGGCACGAACGTCGTTTAATGTGATGCCAACGACGCTGGAAAACCGCCAAAAATAGAACGATTCTTCAAACCACCGCATTGACCGGCCCATATTCGGTGCCTACGATGACATCGTTCAATGTCACGATCAACGGTGTCGACGACGTCCCGCCAACCGGCCATGACCCGTCGCGCCGCACCGGAAAGCCGCCCCATGAATGCACCTCTGGACCTGCAGGCTCATCTTCCGACCGAAGCGGAGCAGGCCTGCGACATCGCCATCATCGGCAGCGGGTTTGCCGGGCTCGGCATGGGTATCCGTCTCAAGCAGTCGGGCGTGGATGACTTCCTGATCTTCGAGAAGGCCGATGCAGTGGGCGGCACGTGGCGCGACAACCACTACCCTAGGTGCGCCTGCGACGTGCAATCGCATCTCTATTCGTTCTCGTTTGCACCGAATCCCGACTGGTCGCGCATGTTCTCGACGCAGCCCGAGATTCGCCGCTACCTGGAACATTGCACCGACCGCTTCGCGCTGCGCCCGCATCTGCGGCTGGGCCACGAACTGGCGCACGCCGAATGGGACGCGCCCGCCGCGCTCTGGCGCCTGCGGATGCGCGATGGCCGCAGGGTGCGTGCCCGCGTGCTGATCGCCGGCATGGGTGGTCTGAGCCGGCCATCGATTCCGGATATCCCCGGGCTGGATCGCTTCGCCGGCACCGTGTTCCATTCGCAGCAGTGGCGCCATGACTATCCGCTGGCCGGCAAGCGCGTAGCCGTGATCGGCACCGGCGCCAGCGCCATCCAGTTCGTGCCGCAGATCGCGCCGCAGGTGGCGAAGCTCGACCTGTACCAGCGCACGCCGCCGTGGATCATGCCCAAGCCCGACCGTCAGGTGACGGCCGCCGAGCGATGGCTGTTTCGCCATCTGCCCTTCACGCAGGCGCTGGTGCGCACCAGCCTGTACTGGATGCTGGAATCGCGCGTGCTTGGCTTCGTGGTGCACCCCAAGTTGATGAAGGCCGTGGAACGCGTGGCGCGCCGCCATCTGAAGAAGCAGGTGCGAGACCCTGCGCTGCGGCGGACGCTGACCCCGAACTACACCATCGGCTGCAAGCGCGTGCTGATCTCCAACGACTATTACCCGGCGCTGACGCGCAGCAATGTCGATGTGGTGACGACGGGCATCGACCACGTCGCGCCCGACGCCGTGGTGCTGCGCGACGGCACGCGCCGGCCCGCCGACGCGATCATCCTTGGCACCGGCTTCCATGCCACCGATCCGCTGCCGCGCGGCGTGATCGTCGGCCGGGACCGGCGCGACCTGCTGGATGCCTGGCGCGATGGCGCCGAGGCGTACCTGGGCACCACGGTGGCCGGCTTTCCGAACCTGTTCATGATCGTCGGCCCCAACACCGGCCTGGGTCATAGCTCGATGGTCTTCATGATCGAGTCGCAGGTGAACTACGTGCTCGATGCGCTGCGCCAGATGCGCCAGGAGCGCGTGCAGGCCGTAGACGTGCGCCCGGCCGTGCAGGCCGCGTTCAACCGTGGCATCCAGCAGAAGCTCGGTCACGCGATCTGGGCCGCCGGCGGCTGCGCAAGCTGGTACATCGACCCCCGCAGCAAGAAGAACACCACCCTGTGGCCGGGCTTCACGTTCCAGTTCCGCCGTGCCACGCAATCGTTCCGCATGAGCGACTACGAACGCTGGCCCGTGCGCCACGCCAGCGTCGAACCGCTGGCGGAGACCGATCCGACCGGACAGGCTGCGCCGATCCGCGCCTGACAGGGGCGCCCCGCGCACCCGCAGGACACTACGCATCCGAACCCGACACAAGAACTCAGGAGGCAAGGCATGAAGGATTTCCGCAACAGGGTGGCCGCGATCACCGGCGCCGGCTCCGGCATGGGCCGCTGCCTGGCGGTGCAGCTCGCGCAGGCAGGCTGCCACGTGGCGCTGTCCGACTGCAACGAAGCCGGGCTGGCGCAGACGCTGGCCGACGTGCAGCGTGCCGCGCCCGGTGTACGCGCCACGATCGCGCCGGTAGACGTGGCCGATCGTGCGGCCGTCTACGCCTGGGCCGACGCGGTGGCGCGCGACCACGGCCGCGTGAACCTGATCTTCAACAACGCCGGCGTGGCGCTGTCGAGCACGGTCGAGGGCATGAGCTACGACGACCTCGAATGGATCATCGGCATCAATTTCTGGGGCGTGGTGTACGGCACCAAGGCGTTCCTGCCGTACCTGAAGGCCAGCGGCGAAGGCCACGTGGTCAATACGTCCAGCGTATTCGGCCTGTTCGCACAGCCCGGCATGGGCGCCTACAACGCCAGCAAGTACGCGGTGCGTGGCTTCACCGAGGCGCTGCGCCAGGAACTGGACCTAATGGACTGCGGCGTGTCGGCCACCACCGTTCATCCTGGCGGCATCAAGACCAATATCGCGCGGGCCAGCCGGGTATCGCCGAGCGTCAACGGCCTGCTGGTGCGCGACGCGCAACAGGGCCGCGAGGAATTCGAGAAGTTCTTCATCACCACGGCCGACAAGGCCGCGCGCGTGATCCTGGACGGCGTGCGTGCCAACAGGCGTCGCGTGCTGATCGGCCCCGACGCGGTGGCCGCCGACGCGATGGCGCGCCTGCTGCCGGCCGCATACCAGTCGCTGGTGGTGCGCGAGACGCGGCGCAAGCGCAAGCAGCTCGTGCCGGATGCCGCCACGGCACCCGCGCGCGGCGGAGAGCGCGCATGACACGCGCCACGCTGTCCCGCGAGGCCGCGCTGCAGTCGCCACCGGGCACGTTCACGCGCTGGTTCGGCCAGGGCCGCCTGGGCCTGGTCAGCCTGTCGCGCGATACGCTGGCGCGCCGCTACGCACTGCCCGCTTCGCGCTGGATCCAGGTGATGGGCGCGCTCGTGCACTACACCGAGGAAGGCGTGCCGGAGGGTGAGCCGCTGGTGCTGATCCACGGTTTCGGCGCGTCGTTGCACACGTGGGAAGGGCTGATGCCCGCGCTGCGCCAGCAATACCGGGTAATTCGCCTGGACCTGGCGCCGTTCGGCCTGACCGGGCCGCTGCGCGACGCATATGGCCGTATCGCCACGATGGATATCGACGTCTACCGCCGCTTCATCGATGGCTTCCTGGCCGCGCTGAACCTGTCGCGCGCCACCTTCATCGGCAACTCGCTGGGCGGCCTGATCGCCTGGGATCTGGCGGCGCGCCGGCCGGCCATGGTGAACCGGCTGGTGCTGATCGACGCCGCAGGCTTTCCGATGAAGCTGCCGATCTACATCGACCTGTTCCGTCACGCCGCGGTGCGCTGGTCGGCGCCGTGGCTGCTGCCCGAATGGATCATCCGCGCGGCCACGCGCGATGTGTATGGCGATGCCGCGCGCGTGCCCGAGGCCACGTTCCGCCGCTACGTCGATTTCTTTTACGCAGCAGGCAGCCGCGAAGCCGTGGGCCGCATGGTGCCGAAGCTCGATTTCGATCAGCTCGACACCGAGCGGCTGCGCGGCGTGCGTCAACCCACGCTGGTGCTGTGGGGCGACCGCGACCGCTGGATCCCGCCCGCGCATGCCGCGGAGTTCGCGGCACGTATCCCCGACGTGACGCTGCACCGCTATGCGGGTCTTGGCCATGTGCCGATGGAAGAAGACCCGCAGCGCGTGGCGGCCGACCTGCTGCGCTTCCTGCACGGCGCCCGCGCGGCGCCAGCCACCCAGCAACCGGAGCCCACACCATGATGCCAGTCCGCCGCGACGTGCATCCCCACCTCCCGCCGGAACGCATCTGCGACTGGCACGAGCGCGGGCAGCACGTGACCCACTTCATCAACGCGCTGTCGATCTTCTTCCCGGCCGGCGAACGCTTCTTCATGGACAGCGTGCGCAACTACCGCGACCGCGTGACCGACCCCGAACTCAAGCAGGCCGTGGCCGGCTTCATCGGGCAGGAAGCGATGCACACGCGCGAGCACATCCTCTACAACAGGCTGCTCGACGATGCCGGCCTGCCCGCGTCAAAGCTCGACCGCGCGGTGGCGAAGCTGCTGAACCTGCTGCGCAGGGTGCTGCCAAAGTCGTGGCAGCTGGCGCACACCATCGCGCTGGAGCACTACACGGCGATGCTGGCCGGCGGCATGCTGTCCGACCCCCGCCACATGGGCGAATCGGAACCCGGCTACCGGCAGGTGTGGACGTGGCATGCGCTGGAGGAAACCGAGCACAAGGCCGTGGCCTACGACGTCTGGAATACGGTGATGAAGCCGGGGCCGTATCGCTACCTGCTGCGCACGTTCACGATGCTGACGACCACCGTCACGTTCTGGGCGCTGGTGTTCGTGTTCCACGTGCGGCTGGTGATGGCCGACAAGACGTGCCGCAACAAGCTGCTGGGCTTCGGCCGCGTGGTGAACTTCCTGTGGGGTTCGCCCGGCGTGCTGCGCAAGATGATTCCGGAGTGGTTCGACTACTTCCGCCCGGGCTTTCATCCGTGGGACCAGGACAACCGCGCCGAACTGCATCGGATCGTGCCGTTGATCGCAGAAATTGAAGATACGGCGATTCGCGCAGGGGCCAGTACGCGCGCGCCGTCGATCCGGAGCGCGGTGTGAGGCGGTAGTGCCTCAGGCGCATGCCCCCTCCCCCAGCCCCTCTCCCGCTGGCGGGAGAGGGGAGACAACCACAGGTGGTTGAAATGCGGCGGGTTTGCTAGCCTTCTCCCGCTGGCGGGAGAGGGGAGACAACCACAGGTGGTTGAAAATGCAGCGGGTCTGCTCCCCTCTCCCGCAAGGCGGGAGAGGGGTCGGGGGAGAGGGCCGGCGCATCAATCGCCTGCCACGCGATCCTTGTCGTGCAGATGTTCCAGAATCGCCGCCACCCGGTCCCCGAGATACTTGTTCGCCGAAATCTCCAGCGATCGCATCATCTCGGTCTCCAGCGCCACCAGCGCCAGCGGGCGAATGCGCCAGAGCACATCGACGATGCGCGGCACTTCCGATGGCGGCGGCAACTGCCCTTCCCCGAACTTGTCGAGTTCGCGCACCACCATGCCGACGATACGGTCCGACACGGCCTGGAAGTGGCCGCGTGCGTGGTCGATGATGTCCAGCACGTCTTCGAGCGGAAAGCCGGCGCGGGCCATTTCCGCGCCGGCCGCCAGCGCGCGCGGGCTGCGCGCCAGGTAGCCGATGCCGTCGGGCTCCAGCAATCCCAGCGAAATGGCCTTGGCCAGCGCCGGGCGCGAGATCGCGCGACCAAACAGCCGGGCCAGTGCCAGATACGAATAGTGGCGCGGCGCCTCGCTGTTCCATGGGCTGCTGATGGCCGTTTCCAGGCCCAGGATCGAGCGCAGGTCGTGGCCTTCGACGATGGCCTTGAGCAGCTCCATGATGTTGGCCAGCGTGTAGCCGCGTGCCAGCAGATGATGGATCAGCCGCAGCCGGCCCAGGTGGGTCTGGGTGTAGATGCCCACCCGGCCGCGCCGTTCGGGCGGGTCGATCAGACCACGGTCCTGGTACGAACGGATGTTGCGCACCGTGGTGCCGGCCGCGCGTGCCAGTTCGTCGATCGTGTATTCGGGAAAGGCGGCGCGGTCCGATGGCGTCGCATCGGACGGGCCTGCAGCGGAGGAGGATGGGCTGGCGCCGCGTTTGGGTGGAGGCATGGCGAAAATTCTAACCGAGCGGGTGGCGGCATGACCGGCGGCACATCGTGACAGCGACGTTACAATGCGCCCACAACATTCCCGGTCCCCATGCATATCCGTTGGCTCGAAGATTTCGTCTGTCTGGCCCAGGCTGGCAGCCTTGCGCGTGCGGCGGAGCTGCGCAACGTTACGCCGCCGGCGTTCGGGCGCCGCATGCAGGCACTGGAGGTGTGGGCCGGCGCGCCGCTGATCGACCGTAGCGTATTTCCGGTGCGCCTCACGCACGAGGGGCGGCAGTTTCTTGAGGCTGCCCAGTCCGCGCTGCGCACCCTTGACGACACGCGTGTGGCGCTGCGGGCTGCGCACCGGGCCGACGCCAGCACCATCACCATCGCTACGGGCAAGACGCTGGCGCGGTCGATGGTGCCGGCGTGGCTGGCTGGCCTGCGCGACGCATTGCGCGATGATCCTGTCGGCGCGGGCTTTCGCACGCGGCTATCCACGCACGCCACGCACGACGCGCTGGAAATGTTCACCGAAGGCGACGCCGACTTCCTGCTCTGCTACAGCCCGCACGACCTGCCGATCATGCTCGATGACGCGCGCTACCGTTTCCACGCCGTGGGTGTGGAGCGGCTGGTCTGCGTGTCGGCCGCCACTGCACGCGGCGCGCCCGCGTTCCGGCTGCAGAAGCCCAAGGCCGGGGCGCGTCCGGTGCCGGTGCAGATGATTGCCTATGCCGAGACGTTGACCATGGGCCGCATGGTCAACCAGGAGATCGCACGGCGCAAGCTGGCAAGCTGGCTCGATGTGATTGCCGTGAGCGATTTCGCGGAGTCGGTTCACGAGATGGTGCGCCAGCGGATGGGCCTGGCCTGGCTGCCGGCGCGGCTGATTGCCGACGACCTGCATGCCGGCCGCCTGGTGCGGGCCGACCTGCACGGTGGCGACAGCGCCGACCTGGCGCTGGACATCCGCCTGTACCGGCCGCGCGCGGCGATGCGTCCGCTGGCCGAAGCGTTCTGGCGGGCCGCCTCGAAGTAGTGCGTGTGCGCCGGCGCGCACCATTTTCGTCCTTGCCGAAATGGCAATCCGGATTGCCAAAGCCGCATGCCGCAGCAGTGCGCGCTCTCTACCATCGCCGGAAAACATTCATAGACCATAGACCTGCCGGAGAAATCATGAACCCGATGCTGCGCGCGCTTGCCGCCGTTTCCCTTGCCAGTAGTGCCCTCGTCCCGGCCAGCGCCGGGGCGGCCGGCGGCTATCCGACCAAGCCGATCACGCTGGTGGTGGGCTACACCGCTGGCGGCAGCGTCGACCTCGTGGCGCGTACCGTCGCGCCCGAACTGGGCAAGCGCCTGGGCCAGAGCGTGGTGATCGAGAATCTGGGCGGCGCCGGCGGCACCATCGGCGCGCAGAAGGTGGTCAAGGCCGAAGCCGATGGCTACACGCTGCTGATGGGTTCGGGCAGCGAGGTGTCGATTGCCCGCCTGACCAATCCGGCGGTGCGCTACGACGGCGAGAAAGACCTGGCGCCGATCACCTTCGTCGGCACCCAGCCGATGGTGCTGGTCGGCAAGCTGCAGCTGCCGGCCAAGGACGCCAATGAACTGATTGCACTGGCCAAGGCCAAGCCGGGCGCGCTGTCGTACGCGTCGTCGGGCGTGGGCACGCCGCTGAACCTGGCCGGCGAACTGATCAAGCAACAGGGCAAGGTCAACATTACCCATGTGCCGTACAAGGGCGCCTCGGCCATGGCCACCGACCTGCTCGGCGGCCAGATCGACCTGGCCGTAATGGTGCTGTCGTCGGCCCTGCCCCATATCCAGGCCGGGCGCGTGCGTGCTTATGGCGTGACCGAGTCCAAGCGCGCCAGCGTGGCGCCCAACGTGCCGGCCCTGGCAGAGACCTCGGCGCTCAAGGGCGTGGATATGGGAGTATGGTTCGGATTGATGGCACCCAGCGCCACGCCTAAGCCTGTTATCGATCGGCTGAATACTGAAATGCAGGCCGTGCTGGCGCTGCCGGACGTGCGCAAGAAGCTGGCCGAGGCCGGTGTGGAAGTGCAACCGGCCAATCCGGCCCAGTTCGGCAGCTTCGTGAAGCGCGAGACGGCCAAGTACAAGACGATCGTGCAGGCCGCCGACATCCGGGAATAAACGCGAAGAATAACGACTTGGCGTAATAGCCAAGTATGATAGGTGATAACAATAGTTGCCCTGCGCGAGGGCAGCCAAGGAAGTCCAGATGACACAGAGTGCCCCCGCCTTCGACGCTTATCCGGTCGAAGTCGAGTTTCCCGATATCCGCCCTTATGCCCAAGGCAACACCGGCATCGCCTACGTGCATACGTTCAACAGCGGCCGGCCTGGTCCGCATGTGATGATCAATGCTCTAACGCACGGCAACGAGGTGTGCGGCGCAATTACCGTGGCCGGCCTGCTGGACCACGGCCTGCGTCCTCGGCGCGGCCGGCTGACGCTGGCCTTTGCCAATGTCGACGCGTATGCCACCTTCGACGCGGCCCGGCCCGACGCCTCGCGCTTTGTCGACCAGGATTTCAACCGCGTGTGGACGGCTGCCGTGCTGGACGACCTGTCGCGCGATTCGTCCGAACTGCGCCGGGCGCGCGCCATGCGTCCGGTGGTCGACACGGTGGATCTGCTGCTCGACCTGCATTCGATGCACGAGAAAAGCCGCCCGCTGATCGTATCGGGCCCGCTGGACAAGGGCATCGCGCTGGCGCGTGCCGTGGGCGCGCCGGCCGACATCATCGTCGACGAAGGCCACCCCGAAGGCCGCCGCATGCGCGACTACGCCGATTTTGGCGATGCCGCCAGCCCGCGCAATGCGCTGCTGATCGAATGCGGCCAGCACTGGGAGACCGCTGCCGTGGACGTGGCGCGCGACAGCACCGCGCGCTTCCTGCTCCATGCCGGCATCATCGACGAAGCCGACCTGCCGGCCGGCTGGCTGCGGCCGCTGCCAGCCGCGCAACGTGTGGTGCGAGTGACCGAGCCCGTGGTCGCCAGCAGCATGGACTTCCGGTTTGCGGGCCCCTACACCGGGCTCGAAACCTTTGCCGACGCCGGTACCGTGATCGGCTGGCGCGATGGCCAGCCGGTGACCACGCCGTACGCCAACTGCGTGCTGGTCATGCCGTCGCTGCGCCAGCTGCGTCCCGGCGTCACGGTCGTACGCCTGGGGCAGCTTGAAAGCTGAACCACGGCGCGCGACAGGAAAAAATCGAAAAACCAAGCCCACGATAGAAGCACTGAAACGGGTTGCATAGCGGTGTTTCAGCGGTCAGCACCGGCAAGCGGCCCCCACAAGAGGCCGCGCCCGGTGCCCGTTTTTCCTGTCATGCCGTGATATGTGTGGCGACGGCTAGATTAAGCATTTCTTTAATTCAAGGGTGTTGTCTCGTCATCCGATAACAGCGATGTGACGATCTGCCGTCAGAGCGGACGTCGCCCGTGCGTCACAACGGCGCATGGCGTTATTCACGGAGCGCCCCTTGTCTTCTACCTCATCCCTTACCCTGCCCCGGCAGGCTGCGGCGGACCGCGTGCGCGCGGTTGCCGGCAGTTGGAGCATCGGCACGCGCATTGCGCTGGTTGTGCTGGCTGTTCAGATCATTGCCTTCTGCGCGTTCTCGCTGGCGCTGTCGCTGAGCAGCATGAACCAGCTCGAATCGCAGTCCCGCGACGCCATCGGCGCCGAAAGCCAGACCCTGCGCGAACTGGTGGCCCAGCTCGATGACACCATGCTGCAGGAGGCGGACCGCTTCATGCTGAATTTTGCGTCGGTGCTGCCCGGCCCGTACGCGGTGGACCCGTCCCAGACCATCGAAGTGTCGGGCAAGGCCACGCCGGCCTTCCGAAGCGGCGACCTGCTGCTGAACAACAGCTTCGAGGTGCCGGATCGCTTTTTCGCCAATACCGGTGGCGTCGTGGCCACCGTGTTCGCCCGCACCGGCGACGACTACGTTCGCGTGACCACGTCGCTCAAGAAGCAGGACGGACAGCGCGCGGTGGGCACGCTGCTGGACCGCACCAGCCCGGCCTACGCCGCGGTGGCGTCGGGCAAGTCGTACCGATCGCTGGCGTGGCTGTTCGGCAAGCCCTATATGAGCAAGTACGAGCCCGTGCGCGACGCCGGAGGCAAGATCGTTGGCGCGCTGTTCGTGGGCGTGAACGTCGAGGCCGAACTGGCCGCGCTGAAGAACCGCATCCGCCGCAAGACGATTGGCGCCGACGGCCAGTTCATCGTCATCGATGCCAAGGCCGGCGCCGACCAGGGCAAGATCCTGGTGGACCGCTCGGGCTCGGAAGGTACGGTGCAGATCGACGCCAGGGACGCCGACGGCAAACCGTGGATTCGCGACATGATCGCCGCCAGGGACGGTGCCGTGGTCGGCACGGTGGCCATCGGCAACAGCGCGCCCGCCGAACGGCTGACCGCCTTCGTGACCTACCCCGAATGGCAATGGCTGATCGCGGGCACGGTGCCGATGGCTTCGCTGCGCGATGGACTCGTGGCCAGCCGCAACCGCTTTCTGGCGTTTGGCTTGCTGGTGGCGCTGGCCGTGTCGGCCGCGTTCTGGTGGTTGCTGCGCCGGATGGTCAGCCATCCGCTCGGCGAGGCCGCCGATGCGGCGGGCCGGCTGGCGTCGGGCGACCTGACCGCGCGACTGGATACGCGCCGCAACGACGAGATCGGCCAGCTGATGCGTGCCATCGACGGCGTGGGCCAGGGCCTGACCGGCATCGTCGACAAGGTACGCAGCAGCATTGGCGCCATCGCCGGCAGCACCAGCCAGATTGCCAGCGGCAATGCCGATCTGTCCGCGCGGACGGCGTCGCAGGCCGGCAGCCTGGAACGCACGGTGGCCAGCATCGAGCAGCTGTCCGCCACGGTGAAGCAGAACGCCGACAACGCGCACGACGCCAACGCGGCCGTGGCCAGTGCCGCCGATGCAGCACGCGCGGGCGGCAGCACGGTGGGCCGCGTGGTGGGCACCATGGCCGACATTCATCGCAATGCGCAGCAGGTGGTGGACATCATCGGCATGATCGACGGCATCGCGTTCCAGACCAATATCCTGGCGCTCAACGCCGCCGTGGAAGCCGCGCGTGCGGGCGAGCACGGGCGCGGCTTTGCCGTGGTGGCTGGCGAGGTGCGCGGCCTGGCGCAACGCAGTGCCAGTGCGGCGGGCGAGATCAAGCAGCTGATCGAACGGACCGTGGCCGACCTGAAGAGCGGTAACGAGGCCGTGCAGCAGGCCGGAACGGCCATCGACGACGTGGTGCGCCGCGTGGAAGGCATTGCGGCGCTGATGGGCGATATCAGCGTGGCATCGCGCGAGCAGTCACAGGGGCTGGCTCAGGTCAGCGGTGCCGTGGCCGAGATGGACGGGGTCACGCAGCAGAACGCGGCCCTGGTCGAAGAGGCGGCCGCTGCGGCCGAAAGCCTGCATCACCAGGCGCAGGAACTGCGCCAGGCGGTGGAGGTATTCCGGCTGGCCTGACCAGCCAGAGCTTCCCGGCACCCCCTCGGCGTCAGGCCGCGGGGGCCGCTGCCGGTGCCGGTGCGGGCGACGCCTGGGCCGGCGCCGGCTGGGGTTTCAGGCCCGGGAACAGCCGGTCGACCAGTTCCTCGATCTTGGCATCGGGCTGGATCAGATGGCTCAGGTTGATGCCGCCCGCGCTGCGGTTGGCATTGAAGACGGCCTTGCCCACGCGCTCGCCGTTGCGGAACACGGTGATGTCGGCCGATACCAGGAACGGCGTGATGTAGGTCTGGCGCTGGGCCGTGTAGACGGCCGTCATCGGGCACGACGCCACCGACGAATACGGCGGCAGCATCTTCACCTCGAAGTTGCGCGCCCGCAGCGAGTTGGCAAACTCTTCCACATACGCGTTGCCATTGACCTGGTGGGTGATCACGCAGAACAGCGCGCCATCGGCGCCCACCACGCGATTGCCGTCCACGCGAAACTGCGCCGGACCGCCATAGGCGCCGTTCTGGTAGCCGGCGATCGGGTCGACCTGGTCTGCGCGGTCGACCGGCGTCACGCTCTGGTAGGTGGAACAGCCCGTGGCCAGCAGGGCCAGCGTGGCGGCTATCGTTGCTCTCTTCATCTTGGATCCTGGATGCGCGTCGGCGAGGGTGCCGGCCGTCCGGGTCCGCTTCAGACTTCGAGCGAGGCGGTTCAGGGACGCATTGCCGGCAGCATGCCTGCGTAATGTAGGCGTGCAGGCGGGCAATCAATGCGGGGAACAGCGGGCGACAGATGCCGCAAATCGCAAAAGTGCGTCGCAAACCATGCGTGGGGCACGGCCTGATGCGGAGGGCCGGGCCGTTGGGTCAGTTCGCGCCGCCCCGGAGCAGGCACTCGGACAGCAACGGGGTGCCGCCTTCGCCCTGGCCCGCCCCCGTGCATTCGACGGCCACCTTCTGGCCGCGCCGGACCATCGTGGCACGGGCTTCGACTTCGCAGGCGCGCGTGCCCGGGCCGCAGATCTGCTGGCGCAGCAGCGCCGCGCGGACCACCTGGCCGGGGTTGTCGGTACGGATTTCCAGCACCAGGTTGTCGCCGTCGCGGCGCACGCCACTGGCTACGCCTTCGACGATGAAATAGCGGCCGCGATAGCGGTCGTCCGCCGCGGCGGCGTCGCTGCGATAGTCGTCGGCCAGACCGTCTGCCTGGTACTGGGGCAGCAAATCGGCGGGGCGGTTGGGATCGATGCTGATCGGATCGAGCGTGCCGTTGCGCGGAATGCCGCGCGGCACGCTGGCGGGCGCGTCGGGAGCGGAGACGGAGGCAAGCGGCGCGGTGTCGTGCTTCTCATTGCCCACGAACCACAGCAGGAAAAGGACGACGACAGCAACAACGGCGATCAGGATTTGTCTGGTGCGGCTCAACATCGGGCGGGCTTCAGGGGGGACTTCAGGGGGCTTCAGGGGCGCCGGACCGGAATGCGGCACGGCGAAGTCCGCCAGTGTAGCGCGCCCCGGCGCCGCGTCAGCCTTCCGCCAGCAGCCATGCGCGGGTGGCGGCGAGAATCTCGTTGGAAAGCGGCGTGCCTTGCGTGGCCCGCGACAGGATCAACGCGCCGGCCAGCGTGGCCATCTGCGCCAGGGCCGCACTGCGGCGTGAGTCGGCATCGGCATCGGGCTGCACCTCGGCCAGGATGTGGATCAACGTCTCCAGCCCTTCGTGGAAGGCGGCTCGCACGGGCTTGTCGTCGGCCTCGCGGGCCACGTCGTTGGCCAGCGCCGCCACCGCGCAGCCGGTGCCCGCGTTGTTCCGGTTGCGCGTGGAAAGGTAGGCCTCGATCAGCGACGACAGCGCCGTGGCGTGGTCCGGCGCCTCATTGACGCGCTTGCGCCAGCGCGCTTCGGATTCCTCGAACGCCCGGGTACAGGCGATGGCCGCGAGCGCGTCCTTCGATTCGAAATGGCCGTAGAAGCCACCATGCGTGAGCCCGGCGGCGCCCATCAGGTCTGCCACGCTGATGCCGTGGAAGCCCTGCTCGCGAAACAGCCGCGACGACACCTGCTCAATGATGGCGCGGTTCTTCTCCGCTTCCGCTTTCGATACGCGGGGCATGATCTACTCCAGATGGCAATGGGGACGATGGTCCGCCACATCGCCATGCAAGTCAACGCGACGGCATGGAGGCTGCCTTCACTCACGATGCCATCGACGCATCACACGATGGTCGGCCCCCCACTACCCAGCGCGGCCAGGTACTACCCGGCGGTGTACGGCGTGGGCTGGCCCTGTCGGGCCAAAAAGACATGCCGCAGGATCTCGCCCTGCTGTTCCAGCTTGTACTGGTCCAGCGCCTTGCCCGATTCCAGCCGGTACCGGTACTGATTGAAACCGCAGAAATGCCGCATCTGCTCCAGCCCGCCGCGCACCAGCACGTTGATGCCCCGCTGGTGCTGCCACACGTGCGCCATCTCGTGGATGAACAGCCCCTGCATCGCCAGGCCCGCCGCACTGAAGTCGGTCAGCCCGCGCAGGTTGCGGCCCAGATAGATGTGACCATCGGGCGTGATGATGTAGTGCGCGCCCTGCCAGAAGACAAAGTTGCGATGGTGAACGCGGACAGCAGCGTAGTCGATGGCATCGCCGAAGACAGAGCGGGCGAGGGATTGTTCGCCGGGGGTGAGGGGGCGAGACATGTTGGTGGGTCGCGGAGGCATGACTGACACGTATGCGGCCAGCGTGTGTTAAAGCACAACCTGTTCGAACTGCCCTTTTCCGGAAAAATTGTAAGGAACCTTGAAGGCAGCCCCGCCCCGCATGCCGCCAGATTGATCGATGATCCGCGGCCACCACCGCACAAGGTTATGCGCCTTATCCCAGAACGTGTGATTTGACCATCCTCTGTCCAGCAAAAACACGATCAAGCCCGCTCTGCGCAGTGCTTCCCGCTCCAGGCCCTTGTTGAGCTTGTCGTGTGTAACGATCGACCAGCCGCCTTGCTTGGACAGAGTTTCGATCCACGCCTCGTCGGTAGTGTTGGGTGGAAACATGTCCTTCAGATGAGCAGCCGAGTGTCCATGTGGCTCGGACAGTGCGTGAAGTGCTTTTGCCAAGGCTGGAGGGAGATTGTTGTCGACGAAGAACTTCACTATGCCAACCCTTCCTCAAAGGCGATGGCTGCATCGACTGCGGCAACAGGTACGTCGTAGAGCTTTGCAACGAGACCCTTGTCGCCTTCCGCGAGGTAGGCCTCATGAAGGATTGAGGTTTTGACGGCGCCGTCGGTCACGACCGGCTTGCCGAAGGCAATCTGGGGATCCAGAACGACTGCCTTGCTACGCGGGGACGGATACCAGCGTGCGGCACATTCGTCGGGACCGAACTCGATACCCCGATACAACGATGGCTCGATGACCTTGCGGAATGCGTACTGTTGCCTTACCAGGTCCAGCAGTTCCGTCTCGCCTGTTTCGCGCATGGCGGACGCAAAGATCGTGCGTCCATCCGTCCTGAATTGCCGGGACGTGAATGGATAGTCGCTTGCGAACAATTCACGTGCACGCACACTAGCCACGCGGATTGTCTGCAGGCTTACGCCATGCTGTCGGAATGCCTTTACGAAACGGACCTCCAGGAGATCATGGAAACTGATGCCATCGAGTTCCGCGTGCGAAAGCTCTGTATCCCAGAGCGGCGGGACAGCGGCGGTTGTCTGGCTTCGCTTGTCCTTGTACGCGTAGCCGTCGAGCCAACGGCGAAGATCGCGGATGGGAATCCTCGTCAGCCGGGCGGCTTCTGGAAAGGTATACAGGCCGATGCCTGTCAGCTTCATAAATCCTCCCCATTAAAATGCGCCGTTGTGACTTGAGTTCGACCGATGCCGATTCTACCGAAATCGGCGATGGCGCAGCGGGCGTTGCGCGGGATACCCGCTTGACCCTGCTCAGTGATCGCGCAGGTTCTGCCCACGGCTTGGACCACTGACCTGCACTCACTTCCCAATACAGAACCGTGTAAAGATCGTCCCCAGCAAATCGTCGCTGGTGAACTCGCCGGTGATGCTGTTCAGGTGGTCCTGCGCGAGCCGGAGTTCTTCGGCGAAGAGGTCCAGGGCCTGGGCGTTTTGCTCGGCGCGTTCGACGGCGCAGTCCAGGTGCGACTGGGCATTGCGCAGCGCGGTCAGGTGGCGTTCGCGGGCCAGGAAGGTGCCTTCGTTGCCCGACTGCCAGCCGATCAGGCGCAGCAGTTCGCGGCGCATCAGGTCGATGCCGGCGCCGGTGCGCGCCGAGATCCAGATCTCGGTGGGATTGGGGCCGTTGGCGGCCACCACGTGCGGGCGGTTGCCGCCGAAGCCCATCTGGCCGGCCGCCGGCGCCACGTCGATCTTGTTGACCACGCGCACGATCGGCGATCCCGGCGGCAGCTGGCCGCTCAGGCGGTCGTCGATGTGATCGTCGATTTCCGAAATGCCGTGTTCCAGGTAGTCGGCCGCGTCCACCAGGTGCAGCACGATGTCGGCGCGGCGGATCGCGTCCCAGGTGCGTTCGATGCCGATGCGTTCCACCTCGTCGGCGGCATCGTCGCGCAGGCCGGCGGTGTCGATGATATGCAGTGGGATGCCGTCGATCTGGATGGTTTCGCGCACCCGGTCTCGCGTGGTGCCGGCGATCGGCGTGACGATGGCCAGCTCCGCACCCGCCAGCGCATTGAGCAGCGACGACTTGCCGACGTTCGGCTGCCCGGCCAGCACCACCGACAGCCCTTCACGCAGCAGCGACCCCTGCCGCGCCTGCTTGAGCACGCCAGCGAGGCTTTCGCGAATGCGCGTGAGCTGGCCGCGTGCGTCGGACGCTTCCAGGAAGTCGATTTCTTCCTCGGGAAAGTCGAGCGTGGCTTCCACCAGCATGCGCAGGTGGATGACCTGTTCGACCAGCGCGTGGATGGCCCGCGAGAACTCGCCCTCCATCGAGCGCGCTGCCGAACGGGCGGCGGCCGCGGTGCTGGCTTCGATCAGGTCGGCCACGGCCTCGGCCTGCGCCAGGTCGAGTTTGTCGTTCAGGAACGCGCGGCGCGTGAATTCGCCAGGCTCGGCCACGCGCAGTCCGATGTCCTTGCCGGCTTCCAGGCAGCGCGCCAGCAGCATCTGCATCACCACGGGTCCGCCGTGGCCCTGCAGTTCCAGCACTTCCTCGCCGGTGTAGGAATTGGGTGCCGGGAAGTACAGCGCCAGGCCGTGGTCGATGACCTTGCCGTGGCCGTCCAGGAACGGCAGGTAGGTGGCATGGCGCGGCTGCAGCGCGCGGCCGCAGACGGCGCGCATGACGCTGCCAACATCGGGGCCGGATACGCGCACGACGCCGATGCCGCCGCGGCCCGGTGCGGTGGCGATGGCGGCGATGGGAAGCTGGGTTGCTGTCATGTGCGGTATTGTCGCAGATCGCCCAGCCGGCAGGATGGGCCGCGGCTCATGCCGGCGAGTCGCCCGGGGGGTCGACGGACAGGCACTCGCACAGCAGCCGCCGCGCCACGGCACCGTCGATCACGGCGCCAAGTTCCGACTGCCGCGCCACGAGCTTCTTGCGCAGGCGTTTGCGGTAGCGGCCGGGCAAGACGTCCGACAGCGCCTCGATCGCATAGCGCAGCCGCTTGTTGCCGATGCGCAGCTTGTGGACGTGTTCGGTCTTCCCGTCCCGGGCGATGCGAGCCCGCTCGCGAACCTTGTCGCGCGCCTTGCGGATCCGCTTGGACGCGAAATTCTCCAGCCTGCCCTTGGCATCCTGTTCCGACAGATGCAGCAGGTCGCGTTTCAACGTCGGTAGCGGGGATTGCCGGTAACGTGACAGTTTTGTCATCATCTCGGCGTGGGCGATCGTGCGTCTGGCCTGGGCGGTGTCGATCAGTGCCACCAGCATGGCGTCTTCCGGCTGCTTCACCAGGGCCGGGGCCAGGGTCTCGGCGATAAAGACGTCCCAGTCGCGTACATTGCCGGCGGCGTCGGCGACATCGTGCAGCACCTGTTTCCAGCGGGCCTTTACCTGGCCCTGCAGCACGGGCCCGAACGCCCATGCCACGGCACGAAGATGACGAACGGCGACGCGCAGCGCGTGGACATCCTCGACCTCGTCGCGATGCTGCAGTGCGTCCAGACGATCGTGAACGGCCCTCAGGCCCGCTTCGCCCAACGCAACGAACGCGGCGGCGGGACGCATTTTCCGGTGCAGCACAGGCTGACGGCTCATTGCGATGTCTCTGAAGTGGAAAGAGAGTTACTGCGCAACGTCCGTCTAGTGTAGGCGATGGCGCACGCCGCCGCCGTCCGCCGCCGTCTGATTCCTAACGCGTCGCCACGATGAACACGCGCGGAAACGGCAGCAGCACGGTGCCGTCGGGCATGGCGGGAAATACCTTGGCCAGCGCGGCTTCGTACTGCCGCAGATATTCGGCGCGCTCGGCTTCGTCCAGCGGCGCCAGGAAGGGCCGCAGGCCGCTGCCCTTGAACCATTCGACAACCGCGGCCGCGCCGCCCTTGAGCGGATGCTGGTAGATCGTGCGCCAGATATCCACGCGCGAGCAGTGCGGCTTGAGCTGTTCGTAATACCAGCGTTCCGATGCCAGTGCGGTGCGGGCATCGGCGGCGGCGGCCAGCTTGGGCGCCCAGGGGCCGTTCAGCGCCGTTTCGCGCATCAGCAGGTGCGGCGGCTCGTTGAGGTTGTCCGGCATCTGCACGGCCAGGCTGCCGCCCGGCGCAAGCTTGCGGACCAGCGACGGAAACAGCGTGGCGTGATCGGGCACCCACTGGAACACCGCATTGGCCAGGATCACGTCCCAGGGGCCGCCATCAGCCCATTGCGTGACGTCGGCGATCTCGAAGCGCAGGTTTGGCAGCCGCTTGCGCGCGGCGGCGATCATGTCGGCGTCGCTGTCCAGGCCGGTGACCTCGGCGCTGCCGTAGCGGGCCGCCAGGACCTCGGTCGAGTTGCCGGGCCCGCAGCCGACGTCGACCACGCGCGCGGCGTTGGCGGTGGGGATGGCCCCGACCAGATCCCGCACCGGGCGGGTCCGTTCATCCTCGAATTGCACGTACTGGCTGGCCGACCACGTCATGGCGTATCCCCTTGTCCGGTTAATGGGCTCAAGTCTTATATAAGACATAAGACTGGAAGCATACGCCGAAAAAGAAAAACCCGGCTGGCAGCCGGGTTTTTCGTGGATAGGGTTTGCAACCGCCGGATCAGCTCTTGGCCACTGCCGCGGTCTTGCCCTTGCCGAGCATGCGGTTGATCTGCCACTGCTGGGCGATCGACAGGATGTTGTTCACAACCCAGTACAGCACCAGGCCGGCCGGGAAGAAGAAGAACATGAACGAGAACACCAGCGGCATGATCATCATGACCTTGGCCTGGACGGGGTCCGGCGGCGTCGGGTTCAGCTTGGTCTGCACGAACATCGACACGGCCATCACGATCGGCAGGATGTAGAACGGATCCGGCACCGACAGGTCATGGATCCAGCCCAGCCACGGCGCACCGCGCATTTCCACCGACGACAGCAGCACCCAGTACAGCGCGATGAACACCGGGATCTGGATCACGATGGGCAAGCAGCCGCCGAGCGGATTGACCTTCTCGGTGCGGTACAGCGCCATCATTTCCTGGTTCATCTTCTGCGGATCGCCCTTGTAGCGTTCGCGGATGGCCGTCATGCGCGGCTGCAGGTCCTTCATCTTGCCCATCGACTTGTAGCTGGCAGCCGACAGCGGGAAGAACACCAGCTTGATCAGCACGGTCAGCGCGATGATCGACCAGCCCCAGTTGTTCAGGAAGCCGTGGAGCTTTTCCAGCAGCCAGAACAGCGGCTTGGCCAGGATGGTCAGCCAGCCGTAGTCCTTCACCAGTTCCAGGCCCGGCGTGATCTGCTCGAGCATGCGCTCTTCCTGCGGGCCGGCGAACAGGCGGGCATCGGTGCTCACCGTTGCGCCCGGCGCCAGCTGGCCCAGCGGCTGCTGGATACCCACGCGGTACAGGTTCGGGTCGATCTGCTCGGCGTAGAAGCTGTGCTGCTTGCCGTTCTGCGGAATCCAGGCCGACGCGAAGTAGTGCTGCACCATCGCCACCCAGCCGTTGTCGGTGGCGGCCGGCACGGAGGCCTTGCCCTTGGCGATGTCGTCGAACGTGATCTTGTGGTACTTGTCGGCGTTCGTGTAGATGGCCGGGCCCGTGAACGTGCTGTAGAACTGCGACTGTTCCACCTTGGTGCCGTCACGCGCCAGTTCCAGATACAGCGTCGGCGAAACCGGGGCGGTACCGGTGTTCGTCACGTCGAAGCGGGCGTCGACCACGTAGCTGCCCTTGCGGAACGTGTAGGTCTTCACGAACTTGACGCCGCTCTTCTCGGCGGTCAGCACGAGGTCGAGCTTGTCCTGGCCCGGTGCCAGCGAGCGGGCACCCGGGGCGGCGGTGAACACCGTGGTGTGGTTCGGCAGGTCGCCGCCGATCAGGCCGGAACGCGCCAGATAGGTGCGCTGTGCATCACGTTCGAACAATACAACGGGCTTGCCGTCCTTCTCGTGCTCGTTGAGCAGTTCCAGCCGCGACAGGATGCCGCCTGCGGTGTCGATCTCGGCACGCACTTCGTCAGTGGTGACGATGACCTTCTCGCCAGTGGGCTGGACAGCCGCCTGCGGCGCGCCCGGCACGGCGCCCGGGGCCGACGCGCTGGTGGCCTTGGCCTTGGGCACGTCACCCTGCGCCGTGGCGCCGCTTGCGCCAGCGGCCGGGGCGGCCTGCTGTTGCGTGTTGGCGCTCGGGAAGAACATCGACGCGTGGCCGTTGGCGCGCTGCCAGTTGTCGTAGAGCAGCACGAGGGACATCGAGAAGATGACCCACAGGATGGTGCGTTTGATATCCATGTCTCGCTATGGTCTGGGGGAATCAGGGTCTGGGAAGCCGGACCGTGATGGACGGGCGGGCGGATGCGGTGGCTGCGGGAGGCACCGCGGAGGCCTTTCCGTGTACTACAGGCTCGGGCACGGGATCATACCCGCCCTTTGCGAAAGGATGGCAACGGCAGAGTCTGCACGCGGTCATCCACGTGCCACGCGCGGGGCCATGGCTGATGATGGCGTCGCGGGCATAGTCGGAACACGTTGGCAGGAAGCGGCACTGCGAGCCCAGGTAAGGACTCAGGGCGATCTTGTAGACGCGCAGCAGGGCAAGCAGGATTCGCTTCATGATGATGATCAGGCAGGCGCGGGTGGCGCGGCAGGTGCGGCCGACGCAGGCGGCTCGCCGGATGCCGGGACACTTGGCGCAGGTGGCAGCGGCCGGGCGGCCACATCCAGCAAGCTGCCGAGTTCGGCCTGGCAGGCTCGCCGTATGGCCGACCGGCTGGCAAAGTCCGCACGCGGAAACTTTGCCTGCAGCCGCAACAGGATATCGCGGCCCGCGAATTGGTCCTGCCGGCTGCGAAACAGTTCCCGCACCATGCGCTTCACCAGGTTGCGCTCCGCGGCCCGCGGCGCGAACTTCTTGCCTACGACGATGCCCAGCCGGGCCTGCGGCTGGCCATTGGCCCGCACATACAGCACGAAATGCGTACTGCGACGCCGGGGCCGCAAAGCAAAAACGGATGAAAATTCATCCGTCTTTGTCAGCCTCGCGGCTTTGGGAAAGGCATGGGTCGACACGCTGGTCAAAGCTAGCGGACAAGCCGGGCTTCGGCGGCGGCGGTCCTGGCCATCCTGAGTGCGAGGCGCTGGACCGGACGACGGATGCAACGCGGACGACGAACCGTCACGCTGCCTGCCATCCGGGCCGGTCGCCCGGCCCTCAGATTGCCAGGCGCTTGCGGCCCTTGGCGCGGCGGGCGTTGATCACGGCACGGCCGCCGCGGGTCTTCATGCGCACGCGGAAACCATGGGTACGCTTGCGGCGGGTAACGGAAGGTTGGTAGGTACGTTTCATGTTGCACTCTCTGGTTGATCCGGGCTTTCCGGGCGTCGGCCGTTGCCGGGACGCCTTGGCCGCCGCGTATGGTTCGCATGGGGCTGCCGCAATGCAGACGCTCGGTATCCGTTGAGGTTGCTGCGGCGATGCCGACGATTCTGGTTCTGTCTTGCTGCCGGCCGCCGCTGGCCCTTGGCCGTATGGGCCGGAGGCGCTGGCGGGGATCAGGCCGCTTGCCTGATGCCGCACATGTTTGACATGTGGCGGTACGGGCCAGACCCGGCGATGCGCATACGTGATCCCCTGCCGCATCGCAGAACCCGCCATTTAACCGATTTTCGACGCGAGTGTCAAGGCGCTGGACGGCCACTTCCGGCATGCGCGCGACATGTGCGGTGCAAGCCCCTGTCCACCGCAGTGCTCCATTGTCCACAACGGTCGGTGGGTAACTCTGTGGGTATTCCCGGTCACCTATTGGTGGTAGCGCAGCGGGTCAAGTCCTTGTTTCCGATGGATTATCGGGTGCGTAAGGCCTTTGTGTGGCGCGGCTTGCGCGTCGGTTGTGCACACAAATCCACTGAATTTTCACAACTTGTCCACAGGGTTATCCTTTGTGGATAACTTGGGGCGGGGGGTACAATCCGGGTCCAAACACTACACGGGCCGCGTGGCGCACGCGCAACCCGGGTCTGCCTGCCTCGGTATACCGTGACGTATACCCGATCGAGCTGCCGTTTCGATGCACTGCATTCGTGGACGGCTTATTGCCTTTCGCCGTCGAGACATGACGCGCAAGGCACGTGCAGGGGCCCGGAACGCAAGCGCCGCGTCCACCCGTGACGTGGCATCGGCACGATGGCACGGTCACTCAGAAGAACACATGCAAGATTTCTGGCAGGCTGCAGCCGCGCAACTCGAGCGCGAACTGACGCCCCAACAATTCAAAACCTGGATCAAGCCGTTGGCGCCCGTCGCCTTCGACGAGGAAGCGCATGCGCTGCGGATTGCCGCGCCCAACCGCTTCAAGCTCGACTGGGTCAAGAGCCAGTTTTCGGGACGGATCACCGCGCTTGCGTGCGAATACTGGGAAACGCAGGTCAGCGTTCACTTCGTTCTGGATCCCGCGGCCTCGGGCCGTGCGGCCACTTATACGCAACAAGCCATGCAGCAGGGCGGCCACGATGGCATGACGTCCGCTGCAATGGGTACGGGCGGCGGCGCCTATCCCGGGGCCTCGGCCGGCATGCCGGGCCAGGCCTATGGTCACGCGCCGGCGCCGCATCCGCAGTCGCTCCAGGCGGGCGGCTATCACGAGCACGCCGGCCAGCCGAACGGCGGCCAGCCCGGCTATGGTGCGCCGGCCGGCCAGGTGCCCTACCCGGCCGGCCCTGGCGGCATGCCGCATCGCGGCGCGGCGCCGACCGGGCATCCGCTGCAGGCGGCCTCCAATATGCCGATGCAGGACATGGGCGACATCGACGTGGCCCAGATGGATGCGTCCGAAGCCAGCGCGCGTTCCTATCGCGTGCCGGCCCAGCAGCCGGCCGCGGCCGGCACGCAGCCGACCGACACGGTGCACGAGCGTTCGCGCCTGAACCCGATCCTGACGTTCGACAACTTCGTGACCGGCAAGGCCAACCAGCTGGCCCGCGCCGCAGCCATCCAGGTGGCCAACAACCCGGGCAAGTCGTACAACCCGCTCTACCTGTATGGCGGCGTCGGCCTGGGCAAGACCCACCTGATCCATGCCATCGGCAACTTCATGCTGATGGAGAACCCGCGCGCGCGCATCCGCTATATCCATGCCGAGCAATACGTGTCGGACGTGGTGAAGGCCTATCAGCGTAAGGCGTTCGACGAGTTCAAGCGGTATTACCACTCGCTCGACCTGCTGCTGATCGACGATATTCAGTTTTTCTCGGGCAAGAACCGCACGCAGGAAGAATTCTTCTACGCGTTCGAGGCGCTGATCGCCAACCGCGCGCAGGTGATCATCACCAGCGATACGTATCCGAAGGAAATCACCGGCATCGATGACCGGCTGATCTCGCGCTTCGACTCCGGCCTGACCGTGGCGATCGAGCCGCCCGAGCTGGAAATGCGCGTGGCCATCCTGATGAAGAAGGCCGCCGCCGAGAACGTGAGCGTGCCGGAAGAAGTGGCATTTTTCGTCGCCAAGCACCTGCGCTCCAACGTGCGCGAACTGGAAGGCGCGCTGCGCAAGATCCTGGCGTTCTCGAACTTCCACGGCAAGGACATCACGATCGAGGTTACGCGCGAGGCGCTCAAGGACCTGCTGACCGTGCAGAACCGCCAGATCTCGGTGGAGAACATCCAGAAGACCTGCGCCGACTTCTACAACATCAAGGTCGCGGACATGTACTCGAAGAAGCGGCCGGCCAATATTGCGCGGCCGCGCCAGATCGCGATGTACCTGGCCAAGGAACTGACGCAGAAGAGCCTGCCGGAAATCGGCGAGCTGTTCGGCGGACGCGACCACACCACGGTGCTGCACGCCGTGCGCAAGATCGCCGACGAGCGTGGCAAGGACGCGCAGCTGAATCACGAACTGCACGTGCTGGAACAGACGCTCAAGGGCTGATTCGCGGGAATTGCAGGGCGGCCTTGCCGGGCTGGCATACTACTGGGTGCGCGTCCGGCGGCAAGCGGGCGCCAGAGCAACTGTTGCATCGCGGGAAACCGGCCTCAGATAAGGCTTTGCGGTGAGTCGGGACGAATTGGCGGACGTAGGCGCCCGGAGCGTGGCTTTTTGTGCACAGCCCGGCGCCCTGCCGGATTCGCCCCGCTTCACCGCAGCGGCTTATCCTTGGTACAATCCGGCATTAACTCTTTGATTCCAAAGTGGAAATTGGATATCGGAGTTTTACCTGATTCCGCGGTCGCCGACGACAAACGACGAAGGATAAATTCAATGCAATTGGTCAAAACCTCGCGAGACAACCTGCTGCGTCCGCTGCAAATCGTGAGCGGCATCGTGGAGCGCCGCCACACCCTCCCGATCCTGGCCAACCTGCTGATTCGCAAGTCCGGCTCGAACGTGTCCTTCCTCTCGACCGACATCGAGATCCAGATCACCACGCACGCCGAGTGCGGCGTGGGCAGCGACGACGTGGCCACCACCGTGGCCGCGCGCAAGCTGCTGGACATCCTGCGCGCGATGCCTGACGGCGACGTGGCGCTGTCGCTGAACGACAAGCGCATGACCGTGCAATCGGGCAAGAGCCGCTTTGCACTGCAGACGCTGGCCGCGGAAGAATTCCCGACCGTTGCAGAGGCCGCCGAATTCAATGCGAGCGTGAGCCTGCCGCAGAAGACGTTCAAGCATCTGCTGGCGATGGTGCACTTCGCGATGGCCCAGCAGGATATCCGCTACTACCTGAACGGCATGCTGCTGGTGGTGGACGGCAAGAAGGTCATGGCCGTGGCCACCGATGGCCACCGCCTGGCGTATTGTGGCGTGGAACTGGAAAACGAGGCGACTGGCGTGGGTTCGCGCCAGGAAGTCATCATCCCGCGCAAGACCATCCTGGAACTGCAGCGCCTGCTGGAAGACAACGACGATCCGGTTCAGGTGCAGCTGGCTGCCAACCAGGTCAAGTTCTCGTTTGCCAACGTGGAACTGATCAGCAAGCTGGTGGAGGGCAAGTTCCCGGACTTCCAGCGCGTGATCCCGAAGGGCTACAAGAATGCGTTCGCGATCGACCGCGTGCAGCTGCAGCAGGCGCTGCAGCGTACCGCGATCCTGACGACCGACAAGTTCAAGGGCGTGCGCTGCATTCTCGACACGCACGTGCTGAAGATCAGCTCGACCAACGCCGACCAGGAAGAGGCGCAGGAAGAACTGGAACTCGATTATTCGGGCGACGCGCTCGATATCGGCTTTAACGTGACCTACCTGCTCGACGTACTCGGCAATCTCAAGAGCGAGCAGGTGCAGGTCAGCCTCGGCGACTCCAATTCGAGTGCGCTGATTACCGTGCCGGAAGACGACAACTTCAAGTACGTCGTGATGCCGATGCGCATTTGATGGCCAGCACCGAGTCGCCATCCATACACAATCGGGCACACACCGCAGCAGGGGCCGGGTCCACGGGATCCGCCCCTTTTGCCGTTTTTAAGTAACCCGCGAATGCGGATGTTCTGCACCCGTCGCCGTCCGGCGCAGGTTCGGATTTCTCCGCATTTGCCGTGAGTATCGTGAGTAGGAAAACATGACCGATCAGCAGAAACCGCAGCAGGAAAACACTTACGGCGCCTCTTCGATCCAGATCCTGGAAGGCCTGGAAGCGGTGCGCAAGCGTCCCGGCATGTATATCGGCGATACATCGGACGGCACCGGCCTGCACCACCTGGTGTTCGAGGTGCTCGACAACTCGATCGACGAGGCCCTGGCCGGCTACTGTACCGAGATCCAGGTCACGATCCATAGCGACAACTCGATCTCGATCGTCGACAACGGCCGTGGCATTCCGCCCGCCGTCAAGTTCGACGACAAGCACGAGCCGAAGCGCAGCGCCGCCGAGATCGCCATGACCGAGCTGCATGCCGGCGGCAAGTTCAACCAGAACAGCTACAAGGTCTCTGGCGGCCTGCACGGCGTGGGCGTGTCGTGCGTGAACGCGCTGTCGAAGTGGCTGCGCCTGACGGTGCGCCGCGATGGCCAGGTCAACCTGATCGAATTCGCCAAGGGCGAGGTGCAGAACCGCATCATCGAGACCGTGGCCGGCCCGGATGGGCAGCCCGTGGAGGTCTCGCCGATGAAGATCGTGGGCGCCACCGACAAGCGCGGCACCGAAGTGCACTTCCTGGCCGACGAGGAAATCTTCACGAACGTCGAGTTCCACTACGAAGTGCTGTCCAAGCGCATCCGCGAACTCTCGTTCCTGAACAACGGCGTGCATATCAAGCTGCAGGACCAGCGCACGGGCAAGGAAGAGGATTTTGCCTTCTCGGGTGGCGTGAAGGGCTTCGTGGAGTACATCAATCGCGCCAAGACCACGCTGCATCCGAACATCTTCTACGCGAACGCCGAGAAGGATGGCATTGCCGTGGAAGTGGCCATGCAGTGGAACGACGGTTACAACGAGCAGGTGCTCTGCTTCACGAACAACATTCCGCAGCGCGACGGCGGTACTCACCTGACCGGCCTGCGGGCGGCGATGACGCGTGTCATCAACAAGTACATCGAAGAAAACGAGATCGCCAAGAAGGCCAAGATCGAAACCAGCGGCGACGACATGCGCGAAGGCCTGGCATGCGTGCTGTCTGTGAAGGTGCCCGAGCCGAAGTTCAGCTCGCAGACCAAGGACAAGCTCGTCTCGTCCGAGGTGCGCCTGCCCGTGGAAGATCTGGTCGGCAAGGCGCTGACGGACTTCCTGCTGGAAACGCCGAACGACGCCAAGATCATCTGCGGCAAGATCGTGGATGCCGCCCGCGCGCGCGAAGCCGCCCGCAAGGCCCGCGAAATGACGCGCCGCAAGGGTGTGATGGACGGCATGGGCCTGCCCGGCAAGCTGGCCGACTGCCAGGAGAAGGATCCGGCCCAGTCCGAACTGTTCTTGGTGGAGGGTGACTCCGCAGGCGGCTCGGCCAAGCAGGGCCGCGACCGCAAGTTCCAGGCGATCCTGCCGCTCAAGGGCAAGATCCTGAACGTGGAGCGTGCGCGCTTCGACAAGATGCTGTCGAGCCAGGAAGTGCTGACGCTGATCACGGCGCTGGGCACGGGCATCGGCAAGGACGACTACAACCTCGAAAAGCTGCGCTACCACCGCATCATCATCATGACCGATGCGGACGTGGACGGCTCGCACATCCGCACGCTGCTGCTGACGTTCTTCTATCGCCAGATGCCGGACATCATCGAGCGTGGCTACGTCTATATCGCGCAGCCGCCGCTGTACAAGATCAAGCACGGCAAGGAAGAACGCTACATCAAGGACGACACCGAGCTGAACGCGTACATGCTGAAGCTTGCAATGGAAAAGGCGGGCCTGGTGCGTCCGGACGGCAGCGAGATCAATGGCGATGCGCTGACCGAACTGGCCCGCCAGTACCAGCTGGCCGAAGGCGTGATCGGCCGGCTGTCGCGCATCGTCGATGTCGACGCACTGCGGGCGATCGCCGATGGCGTGTCGCTGGACCTCGACAGCGCCGCAGCCGCCGAGGCCTCAGCCGTGGCGCTGAAGGCCAAGCTTGCCGAGATGCACGCCAAGACGCTGATCGGTGCCGCCGTGAACGATGACGGCACGGCCGACGTCTACGCGCAATTCGACGAGAAGACCGACAAGCATCGCCTGATGATCGCCCGCCGCCACCATGGCAATGTGCGCCTGTCGCACCTGGATGCGGACTTCGTGCATGGCGCCGACTACGCGGCCCTGTCGCGCGCGGCCACCACGTTCCAGGGCCTGATTCCGGACGGCACCAAGGTCAAGCGCGGCGAAGGCGAAAAGCAGCGCGAGCAGACCGTGGCGGATTTCCACCAGGCCATGCAGTGGCTGCTGAGCGAAGCCGAGCGCGGTGTTTCGCGTCAGCGCTACAAGGGCCTGGGTGAAATGAACCCCGAGCAGCTGTTCGAAACCACGCTCGACGTGACGCAACGCCGCCTGCTGAAGGTACAGATCGAAGACGCCATCGCGGCGGACCAGATCTTTACGACGCTGATGGGCGACGAAGTGGAACCCCGCCGCAACTTCATCGAGAGCAACGCGCTGGTGGCGCGGAATATCGACGTTTGATGGGTTGTGTAGATAGACACGTAAGCTGAGAAATTGGGACCCATAAGTTGAGAAATTTATGGGTCTTTTTTATTGATAGTCCGGGTCTGTGGGCGATTCGTCGATGAACACCGGTGCCTCTGACCATCGATGTCTTCTAGTTCGATGTAGACAAGACGTGGAATCTCGCGAAGTTGGCGCAAGTGGAGTGAGTGCGCCGCTACCCCCCGCACTGCCAACACATCTCGACGCCCACGACGAGCCTCGCTACTGCGCGTTGCTCCCGCGACCGTCTTCCGCCGCGTCCGACGTCCACCCCGAACCCTTCCGCCAAGGGCTCATTTGAGACCAGAGTTCCCCTTCCGCAGGCGCCGCATCGCGATACTAGGCTAATTTGCAGAAGCAACTGCGTGCACGGCGAGGTAGGTGTCGATTTCAACGATTTTCGCCTTGCAGAGCATTGCGTTGCGTTCCCATATATAGGAAGGGATAATTTGGGCACATCCTAGATTACTCGCTGCCTGTATCTCAAATGCGGACTTACAGTGCACGATTATGAGGAACGGGGCCCTTGCTCGTGCCAACGAGTCCCAAGAGCTTGGACAAATTCAAAGAGCAATATTTGGAATGCATAAAGGCACCACCAAACGATACTCTGACCCCCTGGGCCGCTATTTCACTCGTGAAGCTGTCGGAGCAATCTTGGTGGAAGCGATGGGCATTGCTCAACCCAACACCATCCTCGACTTGGGCGCGGGGGATGGCGCTCTGACGCTCGCCGCAGCGAAAGTATGGAGTGACTGCAACTTCATCACTGTCGACATCGACGAGAGTGCCACTTGCGCGAGCCTTCCAACGAAGGAGGGGCCAAGGTTTCAGCATTGTTTCGCAGATGCCTTGTCGTTGGACTTGGACCAACGGCTTGGGGTAGCGCTCGGTACCGTAGATGGTACCGTTTGCAATCCACCCTATATCCGTTCCAGATGGAGAAAGCGCTTTGGCGAGCTGCTTGAAGATGTTGGATTAAGTGGCGTGATGCCGCAGATACAGGACGTAGGTGCTGACTTGCTCTTTTTGGCGCAGAGCCTTCGGTTTGCCCGAGACGGCGCAAGACTAGGCTTCATACTCCCAGATGGGTTTGTCGCCGGTGAGCGACATGCCGCAGCAAGGAGGGCGCTTATGGCCCAGCATCGAATCGAGAGAGTTATCGAACTGCCAAGAGGAATTTTCCAGCGTACTGATGCAAAAGCTCATGTACTTGTCCTGGAGAAGAATCGCCCAGGACAGGAGTTCGTAGTCATTGAAGGCCTCGATGCTGGCGGTAAGCGTACTCCGACTTCACTACGAGTTCCTAAGGACCACGCCGAGAGTAGGCTCGACTATTCGCACTATCTACAAGGCGGCGGAAGGAGCCTCAGTGGAAAGCTTGGAGATTTGCTCGCCGAAATAAAGCGAGGGAACATTTCATCTTCCGAACGGAAGGCAAAGCAGTACCCAGTATTCCATACCACCGACTTTCCGGGGATTGGTAGCGCGGTTCCTAGAGAATTTCGACTACCAAGGGCGCTTGCTACAAGCAATGAGGGTGCAATTGTTGCATCCAAGGGCGACATCCTTATCGCCCGAGTTGGTAGAAATCTGGAGCAAAAAGTTGCCGTGGTCGCGTCGGGAAAGATAGTGCTATCTGACTGTGTGTTTCGTTTGAAGCCAAAGTCAGGGAAGTATACAGAACTAATTGAATTTCTTTGCAGTGATGCCGGCCGTAATCAACTCAGCGCGCTGTCGCACGGGGTTAGCGCAAAATTTATAACTAAGAAGGCACTACTGAATCTGAGTCTATGAATGCTTTGATAGATAAGAAGGCTTCCAGCGAGGAACTGGAGTCAACTCTTCAGCAGAGGGCGGACTTTATTCCAATTGAGGACCTCGCTGCGGAGACTGCGCAAGTGGGGGACCTCTTTGGTTTAGTGCAGAAGGAACTCACTAACCGTGGGCTCAGAACCATTGTCGGGCCACGTGGATGCGGAAAAACGCATCTGATGCGCTTTGCTTGGCTTAGTTGCCGCGACACCCCGACAAAACCTTTCGCCGTATATGCGTCATTCCTGCGCTATTTCAGGCTGGAGCCATTGCTTTCAAGTCGAGCAGGTGCGCTGCAATACTTTCATTCATGGGTTTTAGCCAGAGTCTTATTGGCCGCCGTTGAAAGCGCTAAGGCATGGAAAGAATTCCAGCCAGATTGGAAAAATGTCTTTCTAGAGGCTGGCTTACATGTGGACCAGCTGGCAGAGCTTGTTAGTCGAATCGAGCGGCAAACTCCGTTGGGCGAGGAGATGGAGGTCCTTTCCACCGCACTATCCATTGATAAGACACTTTCAATATTGGACGCCTTACGCGTTCAGTCAGGTCGAAAGTTTACTGTTCTCCTGATGGATGATGCGGCTCTGTCGCTAACTCCAGAATATTTGGTCGAATTCCTGGACATTGTGCGTTCGTTGAAGAGCATCACGGTCGCACCAAAGGCCTCGGTGTATCCTGGAACAACCGAGGTAAGCCCGCGCTTTCATGAGGGGCAAGACACCGTATCGACGTCGGTCTGGATTTCTGTGGAGAGCGACCAGTATCACGATGCAATGCGGGCGATTGCACAGACTAGAGTGTCACAACTTAGTGAGGTTCCAGCAGATGTTCAGGAGTTGCTAAGATTTGCTGCATTTGGCATCCCGCGAGCCTACCTAACGATGTTGGAGGAGTATCTTCGGGGAGCGCATAGGACTACTCAGCAACGAGCAAATAGTGTTGTGAGCGAACATCTCGAGGCAAGGCGAGCGGAGTTTCGCTCAATTGCAAAAAAAGTACCGAAGCTTGAGCGGCTAATAGAAACGGGAGAGAAGGTCCTAGATGGAATGTGCCGCGAACTCAAGCTGCAGAATCAGCTTATCGCTGGCCGAGACGAGAAGCAATGGGTTGTCGGCGTAGAGTCTTCGGAGCTAACCCCGATGGTGGAGCGCATGTTCAAGCTCCTAGTAGAGGCCGGATTAGTCTTTGATGAAGGGAGAGTAAAACATGGTACTCCGGAGCGAATTTATCAACGCTACATTCCGCACTTGGCGGTCTTGCTAGGTGTAAGGGCATTTTCGTCCGATGGAAAAGGTGGTTCCATCAAGCAATCTCTGGCGGGTTTGGCCCGCAAACGAACAAAACATCCGCTTCGAAAATCGCTAAGCAAGTTTGCGCCGAAAGACGAGCTTGCAGCACTGCAATTTGCATTACCGCGATGTGCAAATTGTCACGAGCGTAGACTTGCCGACAACCAGAAATTTTGTCATCACTGTGGCCATCAATTGGTTGATGCCTCGGCATTCAATGAGTGTCTGAAGACTCCAATTATAAGTGTACCAGGCCTCACTGCATGGCAGAAGGAGCGAATTTCTAAAGAACTGCCGGCTATGAAGACACTGGGCGATTACGCTGCGAAGCAGGACCCGGCTGCTGACCTCTTGAAGATTTTTGGATTTGGAGATAAGCGTACGGCAAAGGTTGTAGACGTTCTCGAAAGCTTCATGGATGACTATTTGTCTTGACTATGGCCACAGTTTCTCGCGACTATGGTGCGGTCTGCACTATTCCAGAACGTACAGCTACGCTTGACACGACGTTATTCTTTGACCAAAGCGAGGTGGCGGAAACTCATTCACCACTCGACCAGTTCTTGAGTAACTGCTTGCGTTTGAACGCTCTATGGCTTAAGGCCACCCCAGGTAGCCCTCTTGGCGATATATTGCCGGAGTTTGCGAATCTTCTCCTGCTGGGTTACGTTTCGGCCGTCGAGGGATATATGCGTAGTCTCATAAGGCGACTTATCCGCATTGACCCCTTCATGCAGCAGACGTGTGAAAGTTTTCAAGTATCGTTTGCGGCCGCTATCCATCACTCTAAAGACCAACTTCCTGAGGCACTACTCGAGGAGACAGCATTTTCGAGTAAGAAGGAACTCAGCAGCGGTCTAACTAAATTCATTGGTTTTCAAAGCATACCAAAATCGCTAGTTCCCCACTTGGACCAGTACGAACAAATATGCCAACTACGCCACTGCTGCGTCCATAGATTTGGAAGATTAGGTGCGAAGAATGCAGTGGCGCTGGGATTGGGGAGGCACAGCGGAGCTTTAGGGAGGTCAATCACTATTCGGCGAGCTCATCTCGAGGATATAACTGATGTTCTCTTTACATTGGTAAAGGCGGTAAATAACGAAGTATGTGGCTTTATATTGGAGCGAGCTGCAACAGCACAGTTGACACCTGTTTCTGAGAAGGGGGTGGGTTGGACGTGGAAATGGGCGAGCGATAAAAGGCGATTTTCAGCCTACTATGATGTATTTGCGACTACGTTGGATGCGCAAAAAACGCCGGCGGTACGCGAGCTATATTCACGCTATGCTTCGACTTTCAGTGCGGTTGGCAAGAAAGTAAAGGCATAAGAGTTCGATGCAAATCGTCAGCCGTAGGCTTGCAGGTCAGGCAGTAAGACCACTGAAGGAAACGGACTGACTAATGGGTTGAGCTGGTTTCAAAAATTACAAAGCGAAAAATAGAATGAAAAAAAGCCTTGAGGCGCATGAGCAGTCCATCTTGAGCGTGTTCAGCAATGCGTACGTATTCAAAATCCCCGATTTCCAGCGACCATATGCATGGGGTACGGAGCAGGCACAGGAGCTTATCGATGACCTGCTCGGAGCAATGCCCTCTGAGCATGAGTCTTTGGAAGATGCTCCCGCGTATTTTCTCGGAAGCGTGGTTCTTATCAAGGGCGAGGGTCCAGTTGCCGATGTAGTGGATGGTCAGCAACGACTTACTACGTTGACACTATTGCTGGCCGCAATACGAGAGAATGTAGGGGAAGATTTCAAACGAAAGATTACTTCTCGTCTATATGAGGCGGGTGACGAGCTTGCTGGCACGAAGGCGAGGTATCGTTTGACTCTTAGGGCGAGAGACGAGGAATTTTTTCGACACTACGTGCAGAGAGAAGAAGGATTTTCGGAGTTAATAAAACTCAAAACTGAACTTAGCGATAGCGAGTTGAATCTTCGAGCCAATGCTCAACTCTTCAGGAAGGTGCTTTCTGGAATCTCGGTAACGCGGCAAGTCGAGTTGGTGAAATTCGTGTTGCAAAAATGTTTCTTGGTCGTCGTGTCAACTCCTGACCAAGAATCGGCTGTTAGAATTTTTTCCGTACTGAATAGCCGCGGGTTGGACCTTGCGCCTACGGACATATTGAAAGCAAGCATTGTCGGGGCTATAGATGGGTTGGAGCGCAATTCCTACAATGTAAAGTGGGAGGATGCAGAGGAGGATTTGGGGCGCGATGATTTTAATACACTATTTGGACATATTAGAACTGTTTACAGAAAAGCCAAGGCGAAAGAGAGTTTGGTAAAGGAGTTTCAACAGTACGTACCTGGGCTTTCTGACTCGAAAAAATTCATCGATGAAGTGCTCTTGCCAATGTCGCAGGCATTTTCGGATGTCGTAGCGGCTTCATATTCTGCGCCAACGCATTCGGAGATGATAAATGAGCATTTGCGGTGTCTCAATCGGCTAGAGTATAACGATTGGGTGCCGCCAACCCTTGCATTCTTTGTCCGATATAGGCAGGAGCCCGAGGCACTTCTTAACTTCGTTCGAGATATGGAAAGGCTCGCATATTTCCTGCTGGTGACTAGAGCAGGAATTAACGAGCGCATCGACCGGTTTGCAAAGGTAACTCGGGAAATTGACGATGACAGCAATCTAAGTTTGGAGCGTTCGTCATTGCAGTTGACGCCTGTCGAGCAGATGGGATTCTTCACAGCATTGAACGGAAATCTGTACGACGACCTGCCGAAGGCCCGACTTCCCGTGCTGCTTCGTCTCGATAGTCTGATTTCGGGCGGAGGGGCGAGCTATGACTACAGCGTTGTGTCCATTGAGCATGTTTTGCCTCAGAGCCCACCGGCCGGTAGCCAGTGGCTTAGCTGGTTTTCGGAGCCGGCGCAGCGGGCCGCGCTTGTTCACAAGCTCGGAAACTTGGCACTACTGACGCGTCGGAAGAATAGTTCAGCGCGCAATTGGGACTTCGATAAAAAAAAGAAAGCTTATTTTTTTCATAAAGGGGTTTCGCCCTTCGCTCTTACTACAGAAGTACTGAGCCAGACAGATTGGACTGTGAACGTCCTCAATGCACGGCAGGACCGACTCATCGAAATTCTATGCAAGCACTGGAGGCTACAAGATAGGTGCACGGCCGACGAGTGGCTTCTAAAGCAGCTATAACAATGTACGGGGAGTATATTTTGGATGGCTTTTCGTTGACAACGGCCGGGACGAACTTAGTGGTTGTTGCGCGGGAGGGCGAGCTGCCTGCTGGGAGGGAGGGCCTTGCTCGGCAGGCTTGTTGTGCGTGATTTGGATTCCATTATGGAATGCGTCCCCATCTCCTACGACGGTATTCCAGCAGTGAGTTGATTAGCTATGGATTTAGCAGATAGCCGTATATCGTGCTTTGAGCAAAAAGCACATGGGCGACGTGTTCGAATTCTGGCCACAGCTAAGGCGTGGAGCTGAGCAGGCGGAGGACGAATCCGAAACGCGTTCCATCCGGCTTGAAAATCTTCCCAACGTTGACTACGGTAAACCGGCGTCGGTGCAATGCCGTCGTGCAGCACAGAGAATGGACCTGAACTCGCCGATATGACCCGCTAACGCGGTCGAGCCCCCTTTTTATGAGAGGGTACGACGCGGGAGCGAGCGATGAAACAGGTCATCTGCAGTTCGCAGTCAGGTGTAGTTTGGGCGAAGGTGAGGGCGCGCATTTATGCCTTCGGTGGCTGGGTTCTCCATGCTGCAAGCCCTAGACAGCCAGGTGTCGCTTGTGAGCGACTGAGGCGGTCGGCCCGGGGCGCTGGATATTTCTTTCTCCCTCATCCCCAGGATTCAGGTCGTTGTTGCCAGCGCCCAGACTTTCCAGTCAGCAACGTCACCCGCCGTTCCCCCCAGCGTATTCTGGCCATCGGAAGCCACGATTTTTGGCGTCACGTCACGTCATCACTACACGGCGTAACGATGGCGTTACACGCGCGTAACGCGAAAAAAAATCTCGGTAGAGGAAACTGCGTCGAATCAAGCGTTGTCTACGCCTTTGCGTGTAACGCCGGTCAACACCCCTCTATTTTTCGCGAAAACACTTCCGTAAGCTATGCGGCTGATAGCCCTATTGACCGCATGATGAACAGGAACAGCATCCCAGATTTTCCGTACCGGCAGACCCTCACGGGCATGCTCACGCGCAACGTGACACGCGGCCAGAGCGCTCTGTTTTGCCGAGCAGGCAATGGAGACGCGTCATGAGCAAAGCGCCCCCTTCCTATGGCCGTCGTGGCCGTCAGAACGCAGCCAATACCGGCATCCGCCGTACAGCATCAACGTACGGCAAGGCGAAATTTGGCACGTACAGCGAGAAGGCGAGCGGTCACCTCAACGTCGAGTCCGATGCCGAACGATTCGTGTCCCATCTGCTGGAGATTGACCCACGTGTCAGGGCTTTTCAACCGCAACCATTCTGTGTCGACCTGATTGACCAGCGTCTGCTGTTCACGCGTCAAGCGATGGGGGAAGCCTGGCACAAGCACCGCAATGTCGCGGGCCCGAAGTTCTATACGGTGGACTTCAGGGTGGACTGGCAAGACGGACTGCATCACGCAGTCGAGGTCAAAGCTGAAGGCTTCGAGGGAGATGAGGTCTACTGGGAAAAGGTCGCGGATGCTCGTCCGATTCTGGCCGCCAACGGCTATCCTCTGCGCACTCTGGTCCTGCCTGCTAGCACCAGCCATCCCATTCGGATGAATTCTCGGGCGCTCAAGCAGGCGTCACACCAAGTCCGCGCCTATCGGACAGACGAGCTCGTCGACCGTGTCACACGCCGCTGTGGCGATGGCCCTGTCTCGGTGCGCGCACTATGCGAGGACCTGCAAATTTTGCCTGGGTTGATACCGGTCTTGCTCGTCAGCGGCGTCCTTGGCGGCGACCTTACCCATCGTTCCATCTGCGGCACGCTGGAATTGTCCTTGGCGTATGGTGACCTCGGCCACCTCTGTCTGCTTGAAGGGGTTGAGCAATGATTCGCTCCCTCCTCGCTCGCGACCGACTCGCCCCTCCTGGGAACCACGACGCCTACCTGGAGGTACTCGACCCCCACCCGCGCAGTGGATGCATCAAGGTATTTGATGCCAGTAAGCGCGAGGACAGGTACATGGAGATGGCAAGCATTCTTGCGGACCTTCACGCAGGAAAACTTGCCGTGCTTCGCAAGGGCAAACCTCTTTTCAGCCATGCAGCGCAACCAGACGACAAGGCGCTTCACGAGCGGAGCACATTCGTTCGAGAGGCTATCTTGCGCGTCCGGGACATGCAGAAACGGCAACGTGTGAGTTTTCGCCAGGCGTACCGTCTCGCGGCGGAAGAGTATAGGCAGGAGGCCTTGCCTGACGCGCGGCCATTTCCACCACAATCGACCATGTATCGGTACCGGAAGTGCGACATGGCTGGCCTTCCGGTTTTGCGTGGGGATAGGAACAAGGGCAATCGCCTCCCACGCTATCCGCGGGAAGTCGTCAACATCATTCGCTCGGTCGCCGAGCAGCATTTCCTGGTTCCACACTCCCGCTGGTCACTCAAGAGGGTCACCGCAGAGGTAAATCGCTCGGTGTTGGGAACGCTTCTCCCCGCAACATCCCGTCCGGTAAGCGCCAGGTACGTGAACAACACTATCCTGAACGTTGTCAGCGCCGACCCCGAACTTGAGCGGATGCTTCCCACAGACGCAGTAGCCGCGAAGTCCCTTGCGAAGAAGCGCATTCGCGCTGAAGCGCCATTCGAGCGCGTCGAACAGGATGCGCTGCATTTGCCATTTGAGGTCGATACACCGAGCGGCATCAGCAGTCAGGTCTGGCTCGTCCACGCCATCGACTGCTGTACAAGCTATCCCCTCGGCTGGCAATTGGTTGTGGGAGCTCCCACCGATACCGACTCTCTCGCATGCGCGGAGATGTATATGGCTCCCCTCAAAAAGAAGCGCTTCGAGGAGCTAGGCATCGACCACGACATGAACGTGTGTGGCACGCCGGGACAGCTCGTTTTTGATAACGGCGCCGAAGCCAAAGGCGGCCGCATCCAGAATCTAGAGCGACTCGGCGTTGACGTTAAGCACTGTAGAGCCCGTGCCGGCCAGGAGAAGCCATTTGTCGAGCGTTTCAACCGCTCGCTCAAGGAGGCTCTGGAAGGGCTCGCGGGTTGCACACGTGTAGACGGCAAAGATGGGCAGCGCGACCCCATTGCGCTAGGCGACCAACTTCCGACACTGGAGGAGCTGCAGCGCTGGATTGTCCGTTGGTACTACGAAAAGTGGATTCACACCCCGCTTGAGCGTTTGCAATGGGACGTGGTCCTCACGGATTCGCTTAAGGGGAACACCCCAGCCGAGCGCTGGAAGCATTTCGAGGAGTCGTGCTTCGCAATCTCCCTTCCACCATCACGTGCCGAGTGGCTAGCAGCGCTTTACGAGCACAAGGAGCGCAGCGTGAGCCGAAAGACAGGCATCACCATAGACGGCCTGCACTACAAGAGCGATGACATTGAGGCTCTGATAAATAAGTATGGTGAACAGAGGCAGCTTCGTGTGTTGTTCAACCCGGACGATTTTCGGCATGTTCATGTCTACGAGGGCGATGACTTCCCACTCGTCACGCTGCCGCACGAGCACCTGAGACCCGAGACGCCAGCGTGGTCGTTCGCCGAAGCGAAGGAGCGGCTCAAGAGCCAGAAGGCCAGCGCAAAACCAGCGCCTCAAGCAGAAAAATTCGACCGCGACTTGCATGAGCAGGTCGTCGCGGACTCGCTTGCCCCGAAGCGCAGAAAGCAGAGCAAGCATGAGCGAAACCGTGAAACCGCACGTCGGGAGAAGGAGCAGCAAGCCGTAGTGCGCGCATCAAGGAACCCGAGTCCACGGGCGCCCTCGCAGACGTGCAGGCCCAACAAAGCTTCGGAAGAAGCGCCTATCGTCGCGCAATCTAATAGCTCGATATTTGATGATGCGGGCCTGCTCCCGGTCCTGGACCGAGCCAATGGTGTTGAGATATGACAGCCGCGAAGCAACTACGTGTAGCGATTGAAAGCTGCGAGCTTCCTCATCCGCTGTTCCTTCAGCAGTTCAACCCGCTCAAGCAGCGCATTGCGGATGCATTGGACGGAGCCGCAAGCCGCATTGAGCGCGTGATGGGGCCATCGCGCGCCGGTAAGTCGATGCTAATCAATGCGCTCAAGCGCACATTCCCGGAAACTAAGATTAATGGGCGTCGCCATGTGCCAGTCCTAGTGGTGCCGGTGCCGTCGCCGGTGTCACCACTGCTGCTGCCCTCGAGCGTGCTCGACGCACTTGGCTTACCTGTGCAAGGCAGTACCACATCCCGCACCATCGGACCACGCATGCTGAAGCAACTGGAGCTTACTGGTACGCGTGCCGTGCTTTTTGAGGAAGCCAGTCACCTGGTTGAACTGGGCGCGCGCGTGCCACAGCGCTCGGCCGGCGACTGGTTCAAGACCCTGGCAGATTCGCACAACCTGACGCTGTTTCTATTCGGCGTGCCGCGTCTCCAGCGTTTGTTCGACAGCAATGAGCAATTGCGCCTACGGTCGTCGGCCGCCCGCTATTTCTTGCCTTACGACTCCCGTATTCCAGAGAACATGAAAGCATTTCATACCTGCGTGGCGACCTATGCGAATCTTTTTCGCGAATCCGGCTATCCGATTGACCTACCGGCGCCAGCGCTCACGTTCCAGTGCTACCTCCTGACTGGGGGGCTGATTGGCGTGTTGAGTCGGTTCATGCAGGAGCTGGCCAGTCAGCTAGCGTATGAGGCACCGCGTACCGTGACCTTCGCGGACTGTCAGGCAGCGGCGAATGCAATCGAGGCCGGAGGTTCTCGTCACTTCCGAGCGTTTGGGTCTGCCGAAGCTTTGCAAGCCGACGTCGCCCCCGCAGCCCTTCATCAAGCCTTTGTTCAGGTGATGAATGACAATGACATTGCGGTTCCTGTTCTGCATGAGGGAGGCGCCCAATGAGTCTCGTCGTAACTTGTGCGCCTCGGGACGACGAATCGGGATTCGGCTACTACCGAGCGCTTGCCGCAGCAAACGTACTATCCGGCTGGCGGGAATTGGCCGGACTCGCCGGCGTGCAGCGCAATCGCGGTGCGCTGTTCGCACACTCGGAGTTTGTGGCTGGACAGCTTGGTCTCGAAAGTGAGTGGGCGCACTTTGCAGGGCAGCAGGAAGCAGTCTGCAGGAGCTGGGGTCGGCTACATCGCGTACAAACTGACGCCGTCTGCCCTGCCTGTCTGGCTGCTGCTGAATACATGCGCCACTACTGGGGGCACGCCTATGTGACCACGTGTGCCGACCATCGAATCTTGCTCATCGACAGATGCAGTGACTGTGGAGCATTTCTATCGCCTAATCGCTATCACATTGGCCAATGCGACTGTGGTCAAGACCTCCGCATGCTTCCTCGCATTGCCTCAACTCGCGCTCAGCACTGGCTTTCTACACTTATTGCGAGTGCTGGTAAGCAGTCGGGCGGCGTCGAGCCCATGCTGCGCAGCGTGGATATCAACGCTCTGTGCCAGGTTGTCCGGACACTTTGTCTGCATGCCGACCCGACAATGCCAGCTCCCCGTCGAGGAGCTGCGTTGCCGACGTCCATCGCTGAAGCTATCGATTTGCTCGCACCTCTCGACAGTCTGCTCGGTGACTGGCCTGCGGGATTCCAGTCGCATGTCGAGAAGCGCATTGCCGCAGGCAAGCCCGATGCACGAACCCTAAACACATTGCTCGGCTCTTGGTATATCGGACTGCGGAAGCTTTGCCAAGGCACGGCACTTGAGCCATTCCTCAAAATCGTCATCGAAGTCGCGGCAGTCCAATTTGACGGAGCACTCGGTTTGGATTCGGCCAAAGCCTTGGCCGAGGACGTGACCGAGTACATGCGACTGGCTGAGGCCGCAAAAGCCATCGGTGTCAGTGTTTCCAATATGCACGACGCCGTCCAGGCTGGAAAGTGCAGCTACCGCACGCGTCGCGCAGGTACTCTTGGGCTCCTATACGAACTCCCACGGGCGGAGGTCGCGCGCATCCAGGAGCAGCGCAGTGAATGGATGACGGGCCCAGACGCCTGCGAGTTGGCAGGTGTGTCGCCGTCAGTGCTTGAGCACATGATGGCAGCTGGTGTGATTCGGTCCGACGTGAAATGGCGCCACGACATCCTCAAGGGAGGCGTGGTTGAGCGCCGGTCCATTCTGGAACTCGTCGAGCGAATCCGGGAGGCGGCAGACCCTGTCGGGCCCCCGGAAGACGAGAGAGTCGTGTGGGCGGGGCTGACCAGTCGACGCATGGGTGACCGGCAGGCCATCCAGTCCCTGATGCAGGCAATCGCTGAAGGCAAGGTGAAGGCTGTCGTGCGCGGTCGCAAGCTCGGGGACATGGCATTCCTACGGGCCGATGTTGCATCGTACTTCGGCACGCCGTTGCTCGAAGCCGGCATGTCGATTCAACAACTGTCGAAGGTCACTGGTTGGAAATGGGAAAGCATCTCACACTGGATTGCCGCGGGGCTGCTGGATTCGCACTCCATTGTGCTGCGAGGCCAGCCGTGCCGAGTCGTGCTTCCTCATCAGTTGTTGGCGTTCCGTCAAACCTATGTCCCCCTTGCAGATTTGGCGCGCGGCATGGGCACCAAGTCGTCTGCTTTGTCGCGATTGCTCTCGGGGATTGAGCTGGTTGGTGCGCAGCAGTTACCAAGTGGAGGCGCTCGTGGCGGGCTGATTCGCATCGCAGAATTGGGCCGGCTCGCAGTTCTGGGTGCAAGGGCCGGACATGACCTGTTCGTATCCGCATCGCCGGTGCAATGGACGGGCGCGTGAGACGTAGCTGCTTAGGGGCGAGTATGTAGAAGACTTGGCAAACCTTCGTGCAGCTCACGCACCAGGAGCGCGGCAGGCTTGCAGTTACCGCAAACCTGACGCGCATTGACGTGCTCGTTACACGAGCCGGCCGCCAGGCACATCCAAAGGTCAATGTGCGACGGTCATGCAAACAATTCGGAGAGGATGATGACTCAGCGCGTAATTCCCGATGATTTCCCCAGAGAGCAGCCCCTTGGTGCGGTCACAGGCGCACAGCCAAAACTCCTGGTACGTTTGATTGACGGACAGTACGACGCAGGTCTCACTGAGGACGAGCTGTGGGGGCGTTACGACATATGCGAGGACCTGGCTCAGCAGCTCGCGGGCTACGCCGCGCGCAAGATGACCGAGCACGGCTGGCTGTTGGACGACGTACTTCGCCGAGTTGAAACGAGTGTGAATAAGAAAGTTAGTACGAGAAGTTGGGAATTCTCTCCTGCCGAAGTAGCGTGGACGATGAAGCGGACGCGTGAGCTGCTGTCAAGTCCAGCGAGCAGCGACGGAGGCGAAGGATGACGAACGCCTGTTCTGATGGGCGTGCGTTTACTCTCGCGCTGGAACGAGCGGGGAGCGCGGCTTGGTTTGGGGGAAGGCTTGGTGCGAACTGTGGCGATGACCATAAGCAGTCTGCGCCCCTGTCGAGAGCGACCATTGCGAGAGACGAGATGCCACAGCGACTCCAGGACGTCATTGGAAAGTTGTACAAGCCTTCGTCGGATGGGGCGCGCCAGGTGATTGCGCTGTCTCGCTCAGACGCGGAGAGGCTGCCGCCACTGCCATCGATTGCGGTCATCTCAGTTGTGGCCCCTGAGCGCCCGCCAGCGAGCCTCGGGAGCTTCGCCCATGTGCTGCGTCTGAGTTTCGCTGATGTAGATTTCCTGAGTCCGAATCTATCGAGCCGGGCACAGGCGAAACTTGTCCATGCGTTCACCGAGGCTCACGCTCAGGCTATCCGTTCGTTCATTGAAGCCCTGCCTGATGAAATCGCATCGGTGGTCGTTCACTGTGAGGGTGGATACTCGCGCTCATGTGCAATTGCCTTAGCGCTGCATCGGCTATATGGTTACCACGCGGAATTGCAGCAGCTCTCGCAGGCGAACCCGTCAATCGTTCGCGTGATGATGGGCGATGACTGCGGACATCATAAGCTGAGAAAAGTCCGCCAATGATGCGTAATCCGGGAGACGTCAATCGGCAAGGAGTCGGCCGCCCAGCACATGGGGGAGGCAGGGCGCTTACCGGCATATCGATGTTCGATGATTGTCGTAATCGTGGCTTTCCTCAGGCGTAGGCCAAACTGGACGATGTTCCGTATTTCTCTCGCTTACCTATTTGGCTCAGCCAAAAAGCAGGTGAACACCTTCGTCGCTTACCTACGGGTGGTGAGGCTGAGCCTAGCCCTCCCTGGCAAGTTTGCCCGGGATGCGCCTTCACTCAGCCGCCACCCAAACCACTACGGTATGGAGCCGGCCTCGCCCGACAGACTTTCGCCTCGCGCCTCTATCTTCGCCAGCGCGTCGAGCTTCTCAAGGCATCCCCCCAGTGCTCGATTTCCCTCGCGCCCTGGCGGTTGAAACCCCGTCTGCGCAAGCGGCAATTACGACATCACCGAAGCCCGTCATCCGTGACGGGGCGGCCCTCACCACCCGGCGGCGTTGCGCGCGGCGGATGGCATGTACGTCCCTGCATGTGAGTATATGTACGGTCGGTGAGCATGAAACTGCTTCTGCAAAGTGTTCAAGCGCAGTCGACATTACAGCGTCCATTGTCAGTGACTGAGCTAGGGCGCGCCAGCCAGATATCGCGCATGTGGGGTGGTTGATTCGGACGGTCGATGAGCCGAGCGGGATGGGGAGAGGTCTAGACAACTATGAAGCGAGTGTCGCCACTCACGGCAATCGCAGGAAGGAGCCTGGCGCGCGGGCAAAAGGAGCACGATGATGTCGTCAGAAAATCAAATTGACCTAGACATCGCACTGCGCAAGTTGCACGAACTTGCCTTAGCCGATGGCGATTTGGGCTACGAGTATTGGTATCGGGTTAGTCAACTGCTCAAACGGGCTGCCAACATGCAGTCCGAAATCGATGCGCTGTCGCGAGAGCTCGAAAAATGCCGTTCGCAGCGGAGCAAGCCACATCGGCGCAGATGAAGAATTGAGCGGACGAAGCTAGGTCGGTCCAAGCTCGATAGCGGCGACACGGGCATGTCGAAGACCCCCTTATCACCATCCGAAGCCCGGGCGTTTCGGTTCCGGAGCATCCAGAATCGGGTCGGACACGTGAATGAGTGGGTCGAGCCAATCAGCTTTCGCCCGTGCCCAGGAAAGCCAGTCGACTTGTTCAGCAGACGGGCCTCCCGTAGCGGCCGCGTGCTCTTCAACCGCATTCGCATATAGGCGAAGCCGGGCAGCGCGTTCCCAGTCGGTTGCCTGCGTCTCCAGTTGCTTGAAGCGCTCGGCCTCATCAGTGTGCCGTTTCGTCAGAAATTCATAGTGGACGACGGCGCGTTGGTGAGCGTCTTTGCGGCGAGTCTCCTCTAGTTGATGCGCATGAGTCTGCCGTGCCAGGTCCACGATGCCAGCGACAACGGCATTCAGCCGCTGTTCAAGCCGGGTTTTGGGGGTGTCCTTCCACGACGACCGCGAAGGCCAGCGTCCAACTTCGATTGCCAAGACCTCTGTTGGGGTGAAGTCATATCTGGGGATGGTTGGGTACTCCACGGAGCTATCCCACCGAGACCTCCCCCAATAGCGCTTTTGTGCACGTTCCTCTGCCGGTGTATTTACATGGGGGAGTCTCTTCACATGCTCCGTGAGTGAGAAGACCATTGTCGCGCCGGTTTCCAGCCATCGGATGAGCGTCTCGCCACCGCTTGGATTGACTTCGAACTCGAAGCCCTGCGTAACTAGTGACCTAATCAGAGCATCGACGATGCCGAGAGCCCTATCGAGGGAAGCCTTTGTCACGGAAAGGTTAAGGACTTCCTTCGGCGCAGACCGTAGCAAAGTATCCTCTGGCCAGCCGTCTCGTCGGCGCAAGCGCTCTGAGGCTGCGCGAACAAGCGGGTGCAGCGAAGCAGGTGTTTGTACTGGAAAAGGCGCTACATTGAGTTCCTTGCGGAGTTGTGCGGACGCCTTTCTCGTGGCCTCTCGGATTTCGGCTTGCTCCGGAGGTAACTTAATCAGGCCTGTGTTCGACAACGCTTCCTGATTCAGTTGAGGAAGCGGAGCGCGGTGCATGATTTTCCCGGCCTTCACTTTTGCCCAGTACCCTCGGCTCGGTAGGGGTATTGCCAACGTCCGGCAAATTTTGGCAAGTCCGACATCCGACAGACCGTAGCGCGGAGCCACAACGGTCACCGGCTCCGTCCAGACTTCTTCGTACAGCGTCTCACGGTCAACCGCTTTTTTCGGTTCAGTCACAGATGTCTCCCATGGTTTAGGCCGTGACATTAGTTTGTCAGCTAAGACCCTGCGAGCTCTGAATGTTTTGCATATTGCCGGAGCCCGGCTCGGCAGGGATAATTGGCTCAGCCAAGGCCGGGAGACGCGGACGAAGGTGAGTAACTGAGCGGATTCTTTTCGATATGTAGCGCATGTGGTCCAAAACGAGCGATAGTCATGGACAAAGATGCTTTCGACAGGTCTCTGCAGGTGCTCTACCTCGATTTCGACGGCGTCCTCCACCCTGACTCTGTTTTTCGAACGAGGAACGGTATTGAGCTGCTTCATTATCCAGGGCGCAGCTTGTTCGAGCACGTGCCTTTGCTCGATGATGCATTGAAGCCATATCCCGAAGTGAGGATAGTTCTGTCTACCTCGTGGCAGCTCATCGAAGGCGGCTACGAGGGCGCAAAATCGAGGCTTTCCGCAGGTCTGCAGGCGCGGTGCATAGGTGGGACTTATAACCGCCGCGTCAATCGCAAGACTTGGTTCGAAGGTATGTCGCGTCCCGAGCAGGTCGTTTTGGACGTCAAAAGGAGACAGCCTGAGAAGTGGATTGCCGTCGATGACTGGCCTGGCGAGTGGCCTACATGGGCTTCGCAGAACGTTGTGCGGGCTGACCCCGTGCTTGGCATTGCCGACGTCACGGTTTTTGAGGACCTGAAAACGAAGTTGGAGTGCGAGTTCGGCTTCTGAAAGGTTCGCTTTCACCGGGAGTTCATGCGCAGCGAAAACATGACGCCGAACTAGTCCGGATTGCTGTCCGTGGCTGGCCGGCGTTGCGCTAGAGTCGAGCCGACAATCAAATGTAGCCGCAGCGCCTCTGAGCGGTGCATTCCCATCTTGCTGCCCGACAACAGTCTTGCCTAAAGTGACGGCGGTTTTGGACGCCGCGCAATTGCTTCAATACGCTCCTCTAGCGACAGTTTCCGAGTCGGTAGTGGCAGCGGAAACAGTAAGAACAGGTTGCGGGTGTGACCAAGGGCTTTGAGCGCCCGCAGAAACGTCTCCAAGGTTCCCTGCCCGTGCGTCTCAAATCGCTTGTAGGTTCTCAGCGCGATACCCGCGGCGACCGCAAATTCTGCCTGAGAGAGTCCCGCCTTCTTTCTCTCGCGTCTTACTCTCATGGCGAGATATCCACAGAGGCCTGTTTCATCCAGGGTCTGAAGTAACGCAAATTCTTGTTCTGGCGTCATGATTGACCATTTTAGGCCAAATCTGGCACCAAAATTGTGGATAGTTTGTGAGTTGTTGCCTCGAAACAAAAGCCTGTTGTTATATTGGGAGCACTTAACCCTGAAACCACCCCCCAGATAGGTCGTCTGGTCGGGTGAAGTGGCGTAGCTAGCCAATAAAGGAGCCGACCAATGACATCCTCGCGCCCGCAAGGCGGCTCGAGCGTTTCCGCTCGTGACCGGTCCCCCTCCCTTCAACTGGCAAAAGTTGCAGACCTGCTTGCCCGAAGTATTCGTGATAGCAAGGCAGCGTCTACCTCTTCTATTGTTCATCTCGATGGCCCGCGCATTCGGGTTAATACCCGTGCGGTGCTCCAGCCGTTCTTGAATAGCGACTTCAAAAATGCTTTTACGCCCGGTCTTGAGACAGGATTCGTGCGGGACATGGAAATGCCTCCATTCGGCTCGACGGCGCGCGTCGGTGGCCGACTGCTTGATGGTTCGGCCGCCGCTACCTCAAAGGCAATTACCTCTCTGCACGAGGCAATTTCTAGTGAGTTAGACGCAGCGTTGGCCGCCGCGAACCTGAGTGAATTGACGGTCTCATCCATGGAGCAGCTGCTTGGGACATTGGCTGCCTCAATCAGCGAGCGTATGCCGGACCTTCCGGCATCAGCCAGCATGGTGCCGGTTGCCTTCGGTCAGCCTGGGCGGAACGCGGACGAACGCGGCCAAGATTTAGCGCGCGTGCTGTCAGCAATTGAAACTGTGGATGGCAAAGACTGGCTTGATGCGCTTCTGAATGGCATTGCGACGCGATTGCGCAACAACGACGTCGAGCCAGAAGAAATCGACGACATCCTGGTTGCCATCCGAACGCAACGCAGCCAGCCTGGGAGTCAAATAGCGCGGTTCCTGGATTTCCTCGACGATGAAGCGCTGTCGAGGGTGCGACTTCAGGTAACTATGCGACTGATGGAGGCGGTTGCCGCGCAATCAACCAAAGAGGGCTTGAAGGCTTATGTAAGCCGTACTGTCACATGCTTCAATGCATTTGCCGGCATCGACGGCAGTGCGCTCACCCTTGACATTAGTGCACTGTACGGCCAGCACAACTGCCCTCAGTTTCATGAACACCTGCGCACGGTTGGCTTCTACAGTTGCCTTCCCGCATGGCCGGAGTGGTCGGTACAACTTTTCGAAGGGCGCGCTGACGCTTCACAAGGCTTCAAGACTAAACGCGAAGTTTCGTATTGCTTCCGCGTTAACGGCACCAATCCACAAACCGGGAAGGCTGCGTTCGATTCGCGACTCGATAACATTTACGCGCGCGTACTGGACGAGCCGAATGCCGACATCAACGTTAAATGGAAAGTGGCGGAATTGGTGTTCCTCTGGCTTGTTGTTCCCGACTCGCTCACGAATCCTTCTTCTTTGGATGTGGTTCAAGCAGCGGCGGATGTTGCTGCTGGATTGAAACGAAATCCGTTGGGTACCTTGCGCAAATTGCACGCGGACCTGATGGAACGATGCAAGGCAATGGATGATGTTGCCACCGAAATGGTGGAGGTCTTGAAGACTAAGTCGACCAACCTCATCCAGTTTGCCGGCCGTAGTGCCGACAAATTTACTGTTGCTGTGTCGCGAAGCATCGTGAACTGGGAAGCTGTGGAATCGATGTCGTCTTCGTCGACCGACATTCTGGTTAGCCGAGAGCGCGGCTCCGACTCCGTTGAGTGGTTCAACCATTTGACCGTGGCAGACAGTGCCATGGTGCCAGGCAGCATTGCATCGTACTGCGTTGAGATTGCGCTGCAGGAGCGCTCGCTGACTGCGGCGGGTCGTGCTGTGGAAGTTCAATTGCGGCGTGAGCTTCAGCATCCGGTCCTTCCAATTAGGTATCTGCCGTACACGCGAAACAACGCCGGCGAATGGGTGCCACATAGTGTCGATACGCGTGTGATGGATGCCGGTGTGGGAGTCGACATCGAATACTCTCTCAAGTATCTGCAACTTTCTCGAACGAAAGACGATGAAAAGGCAGCTTCCGAGCAGCTACGTGCGGCGACAGTAACTGCATTCGCGCTGTTTGTGTACATCACGCTCTGGGAGCTGTCGCGTCGCGTTCGAACTGCGACAGGCGCAGCCCTGTCGATGACGATGGTGCGGCTCCAGCATACCGGCAAACAAAACAGCCGTGAGGCCGACGCGCACGATGCCAACACGGTGGTGTTTGCGATTAGCCAGGCAATAGAAAAGGCGTTGACGCGGGAAATGCCGGTCAAGCTTCAAGGACTTACGACTCAAACCAAGGACCAGAACGAAAGCCTGCGCTGGAAGCGACGGGGTGCGCTCAATGCTCTGCTCGGCGGACAACCGCTTAACTTTCGGATGGAGGGGTTACTCGATAAGGTTGCATTGGTGACCTATGTAACGCGCCCATGTGATACGCACCCCTCGTTTCCTGATGCAGATGGATTCCTCTTCCAAAGTCGCACCTATCGTGCCGTGCGCGAGAACGGAGTAGCTACTCTTAGAGTGCATTCGATGCAGTCACGCCTCGTCGAGAGCCGGAAGGATTTTCAGGCACCGCAGCTTATCCTCGAGGAAATCGCGAGGCTTGAGAAAGACGGCTTCGAGCACATAATGCTGCTGTCTCATCATTTCGGTAACCGGCATATCGGCCGCGCAGCGGAACGACACGCCCCGCATGGCACGCTGCAGTTCCTAGATGAGGCAGGGAAGCGCTTTCCCGGGGTTCATGTCTATCCATTGCGACGAGATGTCTTTAAGGCAACAAGGCTGCGAAAGCGTGGAACAATGGAAAGTGGCTTTGAGGTCGTCAATTTTGCAGACCATCAAGCCATGTACGACCAGTTCGAGGGTAGCGACCTTCGCACTCTTATGCCGATTTACACCTTCGCGACGCTTGTGGTCGTCGGTGAAGAATCAAGACCGCAGTCTGGTTTCTGCACATACTTTTTTGACGCGGAACAGCGACTTAGCAACATCGAGCTGAAAGAGACAGTTCGTCAGAATATTTTGGGCATCGGGAAAGGGGAAGCCCAGAACACACGAGCCTCTCTTATTAGCGTGCTTCGCGCCATTCATTTCATGGAAAGCGAGAAGCCTGCTTTCAAGACCCAACTGCTGCCTGTGCTGGACCCGTTTGACTGGGCGAGTCCCACACGCACCTCAGCAGCGGGCGAAGTTGAAATCATGACCCGCCGAGGGTCTCGCTCCGTTTTGCTGTCTGTGCCAGCGGTACTGGCGCACGTCACCAAAGTTCTGCACAAGGATGCGGAATGAGTGAGTTCACTTCGACATTGCCTTTTCAGAAGCAGGCTGAACTGTGGGGGCAGGCGTATGAAATTCTGGTCAAGCGTGGGGTGCTCGCATGCCTGCTTGAGCGCAAGTTGCTAAGCGATGGGCATCCGGCACTTCAGCCTTGGCGTGAGATACGTCTGACCAAGGTTTCTGCGACTCTCGCAAAGCACCTCGACGTTATCGACGAGAACGCACGTGAACTCATCAAAGCGGCCGTCGACCATATCGCATTGACAGCTTACGGGGTCGGCTATACGGCCATGCGCGAGTATCTCAAGCACGTCGGGAAGCCGGTAACAAACGGGAAACTCAAGGTGCGCGCGCTATGGTGTCCGTTGACGTTGCCAGGAGAGTCGACGGCGGCGCCTGAAATGCGCCAGGAGGCGCGGGAACAACTCCATGCGGAACTAGGGCTACTCGGGCCGGTCGACCCAGCTTTATCAGCAAAGGGGCAGCCGGCAAATGCCGACTTCATGCTTTGGCTATCGGGCACTCATCGGGAAGACTATCTGCTAGTGCAGGAGTACTCGTTTGACATGCCCGGCGATATAGGGGACTTTCGGCACCAGCAGGCCCACCTTGACGAACTACTACGGTATCGGCGGTTGGTCGACTCGCGCAGCGTGTTCGCCCGGGTGGCAGCAGAGATTGATGGCGAAGCGTTCGATATTTCGGACGACATCCGCCAGCACCTGACCGCCTTGACGAGCGAGAACAAGCCTTTCTTCAAGCTTTGCCAGGCCTGCGGTTATGGCGAATCCACTGCAGGCTTCCTGACCCGTGCGGGCCTACTGAAAAAGCCCGCTATTGTTCGAGCGCTTGCCATCACTCCGAATGGGCTGGAGAGTCTCGCAGCGCGATTTGACGATGAAGGACCAAAAGAACCTCGGCGTAGGTTGATGGAGCAGATGGGCGAAGCCTACCGACGTGCGCCAAAGCTCGCCGACGGGGACAACGAAGGATTGACTCAGAAGGTCGCGTCGGTCTTCAACAGCCTTCTGCGAAAGCTTCCTCGTGAACTGCAGGAAGGGATGAAAGGCTTACGAAGAATTCCCACTCCTGGGGAAGACTACCTCTTTGAGTTCGAGGAAGAGGTTCCGTCCTTCGCCAATCCAATGCAGACGTATGCATTGGACGACGCACTTTCCATGGTGGAAGAGACTCCTGCAATAAACGACTACTTCGTTGGGCCAGCCAGGGCGGCAATCGGTACCAAGATGCGAGATGCAGCCGGAGCTACGGGCCGCATTTCACTGCGCGACATGCACGCGTCAGCAATCGTCGCCGGTATGGAGCAGGCGAAGGCGGGTGAACTGAATGTAGTCGCACTCGAAGGTAATCCTGGAATCGGCAAGACTACAGCAGTCCGTCGGTATCTATCCGCCAAGCCGGAGGGATACCTCTTCTTATATGTCAGTCCGCGTGTGGTGATTAACCGAGACGTAACCGAGAGCCTTGCGAGAAAAGACGGTGAACCCACGGGCATCTTGACCATTACGTCCAATGCACAGCTCAATGCAGCGGCAAAACGCTTCCACGCCGAGAAGGTTGCTGAAGGTCTCGCGGAGCTGAGGCTAGTCGAAGGTGCCGTGGTCGCTGATGGCGTCCGCAACCTTGTTTCTCCGGAAGCAAGCACCATCCTTGTGTTGAGCCCGGAGGAAGAAACAGCGATTGACACGCACTTCGCTGGCGAGAGCTATCGCAAAGCGACCTTGTCAGAGTCGGAAGACCAGGTGCTTGATGCGCGACGGATGGGCGTTCTCGCCGGCGTATCACAGATGACTCGCGAGCTGCTGAAGCTCAACGGGCATGTCAATCGAGTGGTGATTACGGCTGCGTTACAGGGCTTCCGTGAGCGCAGTGGCGGCAAGACAACGATGGATGCATTGTCCAATCTTTTCGAAAACAAGGCTGAGTCGACGGCCGGCGTCGCCGAACGTCGCCGCTTCAGCCAGTGTATTCCGAACGTTGTCGTGATGGTTGACGAGCTTGCCGGCGACGGAGCGGGTGCTCCGTTTGTGGATGCGGTCGCGCGATGGCTGAACAATGAATTTGTGGATTGCTTTGAAAATGAAGTAAGCCCTTTCACTGTCACGCTCGTGGTATCGGACGCGTCCCTCGGAAACGAAGTCGTGCTCGACCGTTATCTAAACGCGGGCAAGCGTACTCCAGATAAGGTACTCATTTCGCCCTCGCGTGGTGAACAGCCATTCGCGGTCGCGGTCACACCAGTGCGGATAGGCGGCGGCACTCGTCGGACGTATCACGTGATGACGAATAGCTTTCCTGCTAGTGAGCTTCACATCCGCTACCAGGCAAAATTGACCGCAGTCAGCATAGAGGAAAGCCGAACTGGCGTACCAGAGACGCCGAGACAGGCAATTCGCCGAGTCGCGGAAGATGCATTGATGCAGACAGCCGTGAACGAAGTCTGTACAGCGCTTGAAAAAGGTGCTGTGCAGGTCATCTATTTTGCGCAGGACAAGAACTTCTTGAGCGACCTTCGAAGGCGACTCTCGGAGGAAAAAGGTCACGGACTCTCGAACGATACGGTTGAAGTTCTTGATTCCTCAGTACCTGGTTGGAAGCGTGCCGAACTGGTGAAACCTGAGCGGCGAGACGCTATTCGGGTGTTCCTGATGACGTCGTCTGGTGCGCGCGGAGTATCTTTTCCAAAGACTGATTGGATAGTTGCGAATATGCCGCGCTTCAACGTTGAAGCTGCGCTCATGGAAATCGCCCAGCTCATCTATAGAGGGCGCGGCATGTATGTCAATGACAATGGCGAGTCAGTGTCAGGCGACTTCGCCAAGCGACACCTCGTGATGCTGACCGAGGACTTCATGATTTGCGACGAGGAGATTGACCAGCGCCAGTGGCTCCGGCAATCCCTTGACCTCATGACGCTGCTGGTAATGCTGCGGGCTACCATCTTCACTCGGATTACAGGTGCTGCGGGATTGCGACAGAAACTCGCACTTGTACCTGTGGGCGCCGTTGGTGTCGAAGAGCTTGTCAGTCTAATGTCCCAAAATGTTTCGAAGTTCATGCACGAAGCTGAAGTATTTCAGCGGCGCGCGTCCGACCGCACGCTCATTGGCTTGGTCAAGAATGCGCAAGCGAACGTGAACAATCTCTTCTCGCGTACGCGGCTTCAGGCGAACAGTCAGCGAGACCGGGATGGACGAACCATGGTCAAATTGACGGAGATGCAAGGCCTGCGCGACATCACGATAGCCGGCGTCGCACCGCTACTAGTCGAGCATGACGGCACAAGCATTCCTGAGCACGTCTATTTTTCCGGGCCCGTAGTACTGGAGGACTGGGAAGGTTTTGCAAAGCAGGAGGTCTTCACCTTCGAAGGTCACGAGACGCAAATTGCTCAGTGCAGCAAGGAACTGCTCGGGCAACTCTATCGGATTGACCAAGACCATCGCTTCCCATCCTCGCTCAGGCAACCGGCCTTGAATCTGTTCCGCCTGATAAGCCGGGAAAAGGACGAAGCAGCGAACGAATTTAATACGCTGAAAGACCTCAAGTCGCCCAATACGTGGGTAGCGATGCCGACTGGGTATGCCCAGTTCCTTTACAGCGCCAACTCGGTAGAGGGACGGCGCTTCGTTGCCGATGAGCCGGAGCTGTGGCGAGATGCACTTGCGAAGTCGCTCGGAGCGACTTCAGCGGTGATGCCGCCGATTCCTCATTTCGAGTCATTCCCGTGGGCCGCATCCGTTGGGCAGGTCAACCCACTCAAGCTCGATTTGGTATTTGATGACCGCTACTTCATGGCATCAAATGAGCTCAATCTGCTCAACACGCTGCTTCTGGAGGCTGCAGCGTCAGAATAGTCACGTAGCTCGGACACGCCGGGGGGCCACGCGCGTCTCCAAGAGAGAGGGTTGGAGGTATGCCGCTTGAGCTACTGCCGTATCGTCCATCGCCAGGCCGACAAACCTGCGAAAAAGCATGTTGTACAGCACCTGCGACAGCAACGTGCGAATCAGCTTCTCCGGGGTGACCGCTCCGCGCATCGCTTCGGTCTCAGTGTCGTCGGGTCACTTCGTTCAATGTTTACCGCCCCGGTTAGAAGACCACACCGGCGCTATTTCGGGGGCAGCCTGCTAGGGGCGGTAGTATTCCGGAACAGTCACTGTAAGCTGACCTCGGGCCGTTCGATGAATTGAGGTATCGGCTTTTGAGATACACACGCGAAGATGCCAAAACAAAAGAAAGAATCTGTTAAGAATTTTCACTACATGGGACCTGCTTTAGATGCGCTCAGAGCACTTGGCGGTTCCGGCACGCCAGACGAAGTCGTGGAACGTATTGCGCAAGACCTTGATATCTCAGATGAGGTACAGAATGAAACCTTGCCCTCAGGTGAAGGACGTTTCCGCAACCGAGTGCGCTGGTCAAGACTCTACCTTGTGCGAGAGGGGTTGGTCGACTCGTCTCAACGCGGAGTCTGGTCGCTCACCGAATCTGGTCGAAACACGAGCCTTTCGATTGAACAGTCGCGCAACATAGCTACAAAATGGAACCGAATTTTCGAAGAAGAGCGGCGAGCGAGAACTGATAACTCAGAGCCTATTTCAGCTGAGGGCTCAGGGCTCCCAGACACGGCTCCCAGTGACTATCGCCACGAGCTCATTCAGGTACTCCAAACGCTACCAGCGTCGGGGTTCGAGCGTTTGTCTCAGCGTCTTCTTCGCGAGGCCGGCTTTGTACAAGTGGTGGTAACTGGCAGGAGCGGTGATGGAGGCATAGATGGGTATGGCACGCTTCAAATGAACCCGCTTGTGTCGTTTAAAGTTCTGTTTCAATGCAAACGCTACGTGGGGTCAGTTTCGCCATCTCAAGTTCGCGATTTTCGAGGGGCAATGTCTGGTCGAACTGATAAAGGCATCATCATCACGACGGGAACATTCACGGCGGAAGCGCGCCGCGAAGCCGGTCGCGACGGCGTCCCGCCAATCGAACTTATCGATGGCGAAAAGCTTGTCGAAATGATGGAACACTTGGAATTGGGATTGAAGCCTATGCGAACCTTTGCCGTCGACGCTCGATTTTTTGAGGAATTCAAGAGTTAACGCGTGTGCCGTATCACCGTATCGCGGACTTGTAGGCATCGCGTCTGAGTTCTTTTCGTCGGAGGTACTGATGGGCGACGCGGTTTTCTGGCTATTCATCGATGACATACGAGACGCGCCGAGTGTGGAATGGATGGTCGCGCGCTCCTCAGCCGAGGCGATTGCGCTCATGAAGGAGTGGGGCTGTCCATCAAGAGTTTCGTTCGACCACGACCTGGGAGGAGACGATACCGCGATAGTCGTTGTGAGATGGTTGGTTGACACCGACCTTGACTGCTCGGGACGATTCATCCCTGACCAGTTTGATTTCTCGGTTCACAGTGCAAATCCGGTCGGTGCCGCTAACATTCAGGGGCTTCTCGAATCGTACCTGTCATACAAAGCGAAGAACCGAAGCGCAGCTGAACGCTAGATGCGCGGAGTACAGGGCTGCAAACAACAAATAGATGAAGTCATTCACGAAAGATAAGCGGTGCGGCTACTTCCGCTCCTTCGTCGGCAGCGATGGCGGGAATCTTGAAAACACCAAGTTCTGGCTGGGCGGCATTGAACACGGCGAAGACGGTGGGACTTTGGGGGATGTGACGACAGGTCTGAAGCCTGTGACCGAGTCCAAGAAGCGACGTGTGCAATGAGCTCAGTTCGGTTCGCCCCCTGGGTCGGGGCGCAGTACGCGACTGTTGGATTTCGCGGCCTACGGGTGCTTGTGGTATCTGAGTCTCATTACGGCGACAGCAGGTATGAGCGCCCGGACGTCACCCCGGAAATCATTAAGGCGTTGGCGCTTGGACTAAGACACAAGCACACACAGGGCAGGTTCGGCCGGCATCCGCACTACGCCAAGATATTCGCCGCGACGAACAACCGCTCGACGGCCGGTGTTTTCAACCGTGAACAACGAGCATGCTTCTGGGAGACGGTGGCCTACTACAACTTCATCCAGCAGTTCATGGCGAAATCTCGCGACAAGCCGCCTGCAGGAGCATGGGCGCGAGGAAAGCCAGCTTTCGTCGAGGTGTTGCAGGTGCTGCAACCAGAGTTGGTGCTCTGCTTCAGTTCGCGCAATGGTGCGCGAGTTCGCGCACTTTCCGGCAGCGTGCCAGTTGCAGTAGTCAACCATCCATCGGCGTGCTTTTCCTACGCGCGCGCAAATCCGGTCATCGCCGAGGGCTTCGAAGTGGCGCTTGTGCGCGCCGCGGCCGGGCGCTCTGCGAGGTTCGTCGAGACCCCCACGTTCTGCCGCTGGCGGGAGGCCACCAAGAGTGCGGAGCCTGCATGCCACAAGATGCCGGGTAACATCAAACAGGCACGCCTTGAGCGGTGGGCTGACCAAATGGGGGAAATTGACCGATTGGCGGCGCTAACTCTGGCGCAAACTTGATGGGACGAGGCCCGCCTGCGCCAGGCAGTGCTCAAGTGCTCCGCCGCGATACGGCGAGAGATAGCCGTTCGCCGGCCAATTTTCTCCGCCGGTCCGCCACGTACGACGACACCAGCCCTTCGTGAAATCCGCTAGAATTCCCTTGTTTTAAAGGCAGTTTTTCGTGCGTGTCTCGGTCGGTATGGACCATGGATGATGACGGGAGACCTTCGTTCCTGAGGCTTCGACTAGGCGAATTCGAGAGGCCTCGGTTGGAATTTCCCAAGTTATGCGTCCGTTTTTCTCAGGTTTATGAGTCCGCCGCGGCTGGAGACCCTCGTCCACAAGGGGCAGTTTCTCGGGATATGCACCTGTCTACAGGTTGCAGACGCACAGAAATCCCGGCTCAAGGCCGGGGTTTTTTTTGGCGCTTTCACCACACCCCCGGCACCATCCGCCATGTCCGCGCGCGATAGCGCGCATATTTGTCCCCAAACGTCTCGCGCAGCAGGGCCTCCTCGGCCCGGATTCGCGAGATCAGTGGCCATAGCATCAGCGCAGTCAGCATCACACCGATCAGGGATCGGAACACCAGTACTCATCCTAGCGAACCGACCATGAGGGTATGCCTGCCGGCATCGCGCTGTCGCGCCGTAAATCGTCCACGATCAATGGGACAATGCCGCCTGATCCCGTATTCGCACCAGGCAGACCATGGCTCTTATCGACCTCAGCAACCTCCAGCAAGCGGCGCTCGCCTTCGGCGAGGCGCGGGGCTGGGGCAAGTATCACAGCCCGAAGAATCTGGCGATGGCGCTCAGTGTGGAAGTGGCCGAGCTGGTGGAAATCTTCCAGTGGCAAACCGAGGAAGAGTCGCGCGGCATCATGTCGACGACCGAGCGTGCACACGTCGAGCAGGAACTGGCCGATATCACGATCTACCTGACGCAGCTGGTGACGGCGTTGGGCGTCGACCTCGATGCGGCGGTGCGCGCCAAAATGGAGATGAACGCGCGCAAGTATCCGGCGCCGGACGAGGGAAAGTAGGCCGGGGCGCGAATCAGCATGCCGCGCGCGAATCACGTGTCCGCATCCTGACAGCCGCGTGCGGGAAATGCGGCTAGACTTGGTCCATCGTCTTTCGCGGAGATGGCGCCATGGCAGTGCGCAAGCAAGGCAAGTCATTTGGCAATGTCCACATTGGTATCGGCGGCTGGAATTTCGCGCCGTGGCGCGACAATTTCTATCCGGCGGGCCTGCCGCAGGCCAGAGAGCTCGAATATGCGAGCCGCCACCTGACCGCGATCGAGATCAACAGCACCTATCACGGCACGCAGAAGCGCACGTCGTTTGCCAACTGGCGCGATGCCACGCCCGACGACTTCGTGTTCGCCGTCAAGGCGTCGCGCTTCGCCACCAACCGGCGCATTCTGGCCGAGGGCGCCGATTCGATTCATCGCTTTATCGACAGCGGCATCGCCGAGCTGCGCCACAAGCTTGGCCCCGTCGTCTGGCAGTTCGCACCGACCAAGCAGTTCGTGCCCGATGACTTCGAGGCCTTCCTGAACCTGTTGCCCGATGCCGTGGAAGGCGTGTCGCTGCGCCACGTGCTGGAGGTGCGCCATGCCAGTTTCATGTGCGACGAATACCTGAAGCTGGCACGCAAGTTCAAGGCGGCCACGGTATTCACCGATTCTCCAAAATTTCCGTCATTTGCCGATCTGACCGCCGACTTTGTCTACGCGCGCCTGATGAATGCACAGGAAAAGCTGGCGACCGGCTACGCGCCGAAAGACCTGGACCAGTGGGCCGGACGTGTCGCAAGCTGGGCCGAAGGGAAGGCGCCCGACGACCTGCCGGTGGTGGAAGACAAGCCGGGCGCGAAGCTCAAGCCGAAGACGGTCTACCTGTTCTTCATCAACGGTGCGAAGGAGCGGGCGCCGTCTGCGGCCGGCGCCCTGCTCGAACGGCTGGGCTGGACACCGACCGAAGAGGTCCCGGTGAAGGTTGCGGTGTCGAAGCCGGCTGCCGTCGAGGGGTCCGCGGAGGCCCCGGCAACAAAGGCCCGTGCAACAAAGGCCCCCGCAAACAAGGCTTCGGTGGAGAAACCTCCGGCAAGGAAGACGCCCGCGAAGAAAACCGCTGCAAAGAAAGCCACCCGCGCCGCCGCGTAAGGCCATGCGTGCCAGCCGGCCCCCATCCCCGGTGATTGCGCTTCGGCGCGAACCCTTTTCGGTGCTGCCGCTGGAACCGATGTGGCTCGACGCGCTGGCGCAATCGGGCCACGTTTCGATGACGCCGCTGCAGGCCGCCGCCCTGCCCCTGGCGCTTGCCGGGCACGACCTGATCGTGCAGGCGCGCCAGGGCGGCAGGGCCACCACGCTGGCGATCGCCCTGCTCCACCGGCTCGATCCACAACGCTTCGACGTGCAGGCGCTGGTGCTGTGTCCCACGCGCGATCGTGCCGACATGGTGGCGCGGCGCATCCGGCAGCTGGCGCGCGTGGCCGGCCAGGTCAAGGTGGCGCTGCTCTGCACCGGCATGCCGATCCGGGCGCAAATCGATAGCCTGATTCACGGCGCGCATATCGTTGTGGGCACCCCGGGCCGCATGCTCGACCATATCGATGCGGCGAGCCTGGATCTTCGTGCGGTGAACACGGTCATCTTCGAAGCCGCCGACACCATGCTCGACATGGGGTTTGCCGATGACATCGCCTTCGTGGCCAGCCGTTGCCCGAAGTCGCGGCAGACGCTGCTGTTCCATGCGTCTCCCGACGCCGATCCGCCGCCGGAAATCGTCCGTCTGGCACGGCAATGGCAGCGCAAGCCGCGCGCCGTCCGGCTGGGGATGGGCGAGCAGCCGTCTGTCTGACGCCGCGCGCCATGCCAGTACTGCCCGACGAAGATTCGTGAAAGTCACCCTGTAAGGCGGCGCTTTCGTTTGCTAATCTGGATAGACGCGGCCAGATCCCCGGGGGGTGCGGGCTATTGCGCAGCACCGCAGATCGATCGCGTCTGGGCAGCGACTGTTTCCAAAACGGCAACAAGGAGTCGGTGACATGAAGACCGCACGGCAGGTTCTGGAAAACAAGGCAAATCACGCCATCTACAGTATTCCACCCACGGCGACGGTGTACGCGGCGCTGCAGCTGATGGCCGACAAGGGCATCGGCGCGCTGCTGGTAATGGAACACGACAAGATCGTCGGCATCCTGAGCGAACGGGATTACGCGCGCAAGGTGATCCTGATGCAACGCACGTCGCGCGAGACGCTGGTCAAGGAAATCATGACCACGGCCGTGATTTATGTACGTGCCGATCAGAGCACAGACGACTGCATGGCGCTGATGACCAGGCATCGCCTGCGTCACCTGCCGGTGATGGAAGGCGACACGCTGTTGGGGATGTTGTCGATTGGCGACCTCGTCAACGACATCATCAGCGAGCAGCGCTTCACGATCGAACAGCTGGAACACTACATCACAGGCGGCTCACGCTAGCCGCCCTCAGCGCGGTCCAATCCAACCGTCTCAACCCCGGGCATGTGGCGAACGTGCCCCGGGGCGTCGTTCGGCCTGTGGTTTTTATCCCCTCGCCGCTTTTTGCGGCCAAACGGCTCGAGCGAAAAAATACTAAGCATGCATATAATTATGCGGTCACTGAATAAGGCCGCGTCGATGTTGTGCGGCCGGTGGTCTTTGTGACCTGCGCTGCACCATCGGCGTCCCCACACCATCCGCATCCATTGCATGTCATCGCCCTCGCCTTCCCAGTCCGTCACGCTGGACGCTGCTCCCGATGCCCACGACCACGCCGCGATCATGCGCGTGATCGGCGGGATCGTGCTCTGTATCCTGCTGGCTGCGCTCGACCAGACCGTGGTCATTCCGGCCGTGCCGGCCATCGCCAACGACCTGAACGGTTTCGGCCATCTGTCGTGGATCGTCACGGCCTACCTGATCGTGTCGACGGTCACCACGCCGCTCTACGGCAAGCTGTCTGACAGTTTCGGCCGCCGGCGCCTGCTGATGCTGGCGATCTCGCTATTTATCGCCGCATCGGTGGCCTGCGCGCTGGCGCAGTCGCTGACGCAGCTGATCCTGTTCCGCGCGCTGCAGGGCGTGGGCGGCGGCGGGCTGATGTCGCTGGCCCAGGCGGCCATCGCCGATGTGGTGGCGCCGCGCCAGCGCGGCCGCTACCAGGGCTACCTTGCGACGGTCTGGGCGGTCTCGTCGATTGCGGGACCGCTGGTGGGCGGCTGGGTGTCCGACCACATGTCGTGGCGCTGGCTGTTCTGGATCAACGTGCCGCTGGGCCTGCTGGCGATGGCCATGTGCTATCGCGGGCTGGCGCACCTGCGTGCCCGCGGCGGCCGGCCGCAGGTGGACTGGCTTGGCGCCAGCCTGCTGGCGGTCGCCATCGTCGCCTTTCTGCTGGCGATGAGCTGGGCGGGCGAAGCCTTCGACTGGATCTCGCTGGAAATGGGCGGCATGCTTTTGCTGACGCTGGTGGCCGTGGCGCTGCTGGCCTGGCAGGAACGGCGCGCCGCCGATCCGATGCTGCCGCCGCGCCTGTTCGCCAACCGCGCCTATGTGATGGGCGTGGGCGCCTCGTCGCTGGCTGCGCTCAACATCTTCCTGTGCATCTTCGCGCTGCCGCTGCACTTCCAGCTGGTGCGTGATGCCGATGCCTCGACGTCGGGCCTGCTGGTGGTGCCGTTCCTGCTGTCCACGGTGGCCGGCAACTTCGTGGTGGCGTGGCTGGCGCCTCGCCTGGGCCGCATGCGCGAGATCCTGACCGGCGGCTACGTGGCCGCCGCCGTGGGGCTGGTGTCGCTGGCCACGGTCACGGCCGCCGTGCCCACGACGCTGGTACTGGTGGCAATGACGATTGCCGGCATCGGCCTGGGCATGTCGATGGTGGGCACGCTGATTTCGGTGCAGAACGCGCTGGAACGCCGCGACATGGGCGCCGGCACCGGCGCGCTGCTGGTGATCCGCTCGCTGGGCAGCGCCCTTGGCGGCGCACTGGCCGGCACGCTGCTGGCGATGGAATTCCGCGACGCGCTGGCGCGCTCGGGCGTGAACCAGGCGCTGGACCTGGGCTCGCTGCGCCATGGCAGCGAGGCGATGGCCCATCTGTCGCCGGCCGTGCACCGCGTGCTGGCGGGCGGCGTGGAATCGGGCTTTCACATGATCTTCGCGGCGGGCGCGGTCGCGGCCATCATCGCGCTGGTCATCGTGCGACGCATGCCGGACCTGGAATTGCGCAGCAGCGTGACCGAACATGCCGCCAAGATGCATATGGATTGAAGGTCGTCCGGGGCCGGCGGCGCCTGTCGCTGCCGCCCCGCGTCATGACGCGAATCGCCCGAGAGCGTAGACTTTGCTGCACTAAAGGAAACCGGAGCCCGTACCCATGTCTCGCGAACGCACCCTGGCAACTGCAGTCCACATGGACCGGATGCGGCAACGCCTCCAGCGCACCGCCCTGCTCGGCGCGTTGGGCCTGGCCGCCGCAGCCGCCATGCTGCCGCACCCTGCCCGCGCGGCAGACAAGTCTGCCACGGTGTCGGCACAGCCGGCCGGCAACTGCCCAGCTTCCCTGAATTTCCGTTTTCCGCGTCTGCAGGATGAATCGCCCCAGAACCTGTGCCAGTACGCCGGCAAGGTCGTGCTGGTGGTCAATACGGCCAGCTATTGCGGCTTCACGCCGCAATACGAAGGCCTCGAGGCGCTTTACGCCAAGTACCGCGAGCGCGGCCTGGTGGTACTGGGCTTCCCGTCGAACGACTTCTCGCAGGAGCCCGGTTCGGCGAAGGAAATTTCGGACTTTTGCTACAACACCTACGGCGTCAAGTTCCCGATGCTCGGCAAGTCCCACGTGCGCGGCGGCGAAGCCAACCCGATGTACGTGTTGCTGACGAAGGAAACCGGCACCGCGCCGAAGTGGAATTTCTACAAATACCTGATCGACCGCAAGGGCCAGGTCGTGGGCAGCTACAACAGCATGGTCAAGCCCGACGACAAGCAGTTCGTGGCCAAGATCGAAGAGTTGCTGTCCACGCGCTGAATGGCCCCGCCGCCGGCGCCCGTCCGGCTTTTTCGTCCCGCTTTCCAGGATTTTTGATTCACATCAATTGAAAACACCGCGCAACTGAGTACTTTCGCCGCTTAAAAATAACCACAAGCGGTTGAGGGAGTCATGAGCAAGGTGCTTTACGAATGCAACGGGCATGTCTGCCTGGCGTTTACGGACCTGGTCGACGATACGCATGGCGATGCGGTGCAGAGCAACCAGTTCCTGGTGGTCAATCACGGGCACGCGGCCCTGATCGACCCGGGCGGGCAGATGACCTATAGCGAGCTGTACATGACGATCAGCCGCTTTTTCCCGCCCAAGCAGCTCGATTACGTACTGGCGTCGCACGCCGATCCCGACATCGTGGCGTCGGTGGGGCGCTGGCTGACGGCGTCCGACAGCCGCGTGCTGATCTCCGAGGTCTGGGCGCGCTTCCTGCCGCATTTCTGCCAGACCGGCAAGACCGCCGGGCGCATTGTCCCGATTCCCGATGCGGGCATGGTGGTGCCGCTGGGCAAGTCGTCGATCATGGCCGTGCCGGCCCATTTCCTGCACTCCGAGGGCAATTTCCAGTTTTTCGATCCCATCAGCAGGATCCTGTTCTCGGGTGATCTCGGGGCGTCGATGACCTCGACGGAAGACGCGCGCGGCGACGTGACCGATTTCGATGCCCACGCGGCCCGCATGCTGGGGTTCCACCGCCGCTACATGAGCGGCAACAAGGCCTGCCGGCTGTGGGCGGCCATGGCGCGCACGCTCGATATCCAGTGCATCGTGCCGCAGCACGGGCCGTCGATCCGGGGGCGCCAGATGGTGGCGCGGTTCATCGACTGGGTCGAGCAGCTCCAGTGCGGGCTGGATCTGATCGACGCCAGTCACTATCAGGTGCCCACGCAGGTCCTGCGCTGAACCTGCGGGCGCGCCGTCAGTCGCGCACCAGGCCTTCGGCCCGCATTGCCGCCTGCACGGCCGGGCGCGCGGCCACGCGCGACAGGTATTCCTGCAGCCTCGGGTACGCATCGAGCTTCAGGTGCAGCAGCCGGGCCCAACTGACGATCGTGAAGCAGTACGCATCGGCCACGCTGAACTGGCTGCCCAGCAGGTAATCGCGCGACGCCAGGTGTTGGTCCAGTTCGCCAAAACGCTTGTGCAGCTTGGCCTTGCAGGCCTCGACGGTGCTGGCGTCGGTTTCCTTGTGCCACAGCCACGGGCTGAACACCTTGTGCAGTTCGGTCGAGATCAGCGTCAGCCAGCCCACGGCCTCCAGCCTCGCCTGGCTGCCGGGCGCCGGCAGCAGGTTGCGTGCCGGCACCTGGTCGGCGATGAACTGGAGCAGGGCGGATGCCTCGCTGTGGCGCGACCCGTCATCGAGCTGCAGCAGTGGCACATAGCCGCGCGGGTGGATGGCGTAGTAGTCGTTGGTGCCGTTTTCGGGCTCGGCCAGCGTGTGATGGATCAGGTCGACGCGGGCCAGCGTGACGGGCAGGCCGGCCTCGCGCAGGGCGATATGAACGGCCATCGAGCAGGCGGCGGGCGAGTAGTAGAGCTTCATGGGATTCCTTGGGAGATGGCACGGCGCGGGGTGAGACGTGCGGTGATGGCAGTCTAGGCAGCGGCCCGGGCCCCCACAATGCGTGGCGATGCACAGCGGGTATGCAAAGATGCATGGCCTGCATGATGTGTCAGAAGAATGCCGACGCAGGGCGCTCGGGGATGGGCGTGCCGTGGCCGCGCGCGGGCCGCTGGCTTGCGATATGCTCGCGAGGCTGACCTGACCCCCATAGGAGACAAGATGAAGCTAGTCCGTGTAGGAAACCCCGGCGCCGAGCGTCCGGGCCTGGTTGACCGTGATGGGCGCGTGCGCGATCTGTCCGGTGTCATCGGCAATATCGGCCCGGGCGAGCTGGCGCCGGCGGCGCTGGCCCGGCTGGCCGCGATCGACCCGGCCACGTTGCCCGTGGTGGAGGGCCAGCGCCATGGCGTGCCCTGGACCGGCATCGGCAAGATCATCGCCATCGGCCTGAACTACGCCGACCACGCCGCCGAGGCAGGCATGCCGCTGCCGGCCGAGCCGATCGTGTTCCTGAAGGCGAATACCTCGCTGAACGGCCCGAACGACACCGTGATGCTGCCGTTCGAGTCGCAGAAGTCGGACTGGGAGGTGGAACTGGGCGTGGTCATCGGCACCACGGCGCGCAATGTGTCCAAGGCCCAGGCGCTGGAGCACGTGGCGGGCTACTGCGTGGTGAACGATGTGTCCGAGCGCGAATTCCAGCTCGAACGCGGCGGCACGTGGGACAAGGGCAAGGGCTGCGACACGTTCTGTCCGGTCGGCCCGTGGCTGGTGACCCGCGACGAGGTGCCCGACGCCCAGAAGCTGGGCATGTGGCTCGACGTCAACGGCGAGCGCATGCAAAAGGGCAGCACCGCGACGATGGTCTTCGACGTGGCTACGGTGGTCAGCTACGTCAGCCGCTTCATGACGCTGGAACCCGGCGACCTGATCGCCACCGGTACGCCGCCCGGCGTGGGCATGGGCTTCAAGCCGCCGCGCTACCTGAAGGCCGGCGATGTGATGCGCCTGGGCATCGAGGGTCTGGGCGAACAGAGCCAGAAGGTTGTGGCGTACGGCGAACGCTAGATTCTGCGATGTGAAAAATGCGGGGCGAACGCGTGGCCTCGCGAGGTTCCCCGCTGAAACATCGTCTTGCAAAGCGTCGCGTTTTCAAACAAAGCGTCCGTTAAGGGCAACAGTTTTGGGACCATATGGGGCGCTTTCGCACGAAATTCCCATTCGGGGTTTTACCTCCCGGGGGTGCGTGAAATACTGTTCTTACATGATGTCTGCCAAACAAGAGCAATGCCATGTCTGAACACGCCCCCGAAATCGAGTCGATATTGAAGACCGTCCCGGTCAGCCTCGCCCGGAACGGTCCCACCCGCACCTTCTGCACCCTGCATGACACGCTCGACTCGCGTGACGAACTGCAGGACATCCGCCGCAGCATCCACCAGCATCCCGAACTCGCCTTCAATGAAGTCCGTACCGCCGAGCTTGTCGCCAGCAAGCTCGAAGGGTGGGGCTACACCGTGACGCGCGGTGTGGGCGGCACCGGGGTGGTGGCCACGCTGCGGGCGGGCAGCAGCCAGCGCAGCGTCGGGATTCGTGCCGACATGGACGCGCTGCCGATCCACGAGCGCACCAATCTGCGATACGCCAGCGTCAACGAAGGCAGGATGCACGCCTGCGGCCACGACGGGCACACCGCCGTGCTGCTGGGCGCTGCCCGCCAACTGGCGCGCACGCGCCATTTCAACGGCACGGTCCACCTGATCTTCCAGCCTGCCGAGGAAATCGGCGCCGGCGGCGGGGCCGAGCGCATGCTGGCCGATGGCCTGTTCGAACGGTTTCCGTGCGACGCCATCTTCGGCCTGCATAACCACCCTGGCGTGGAAGCCGGTACGTTCATGTTCCGCGCGGGGCCGTTCATGGCCGCGTGCGACACGGTGACGATCACCATTCGCGGCAAGGGCGGCCACGCGGCCCGCCCGCACCAGTCGATCGACCCGATCCTGGTGGCCGGCAGCCTGGTGATGGCGCTGCAATCGATCGTGGCGCGCAATGTCGATCCGAACGAGACCGCCGTGGTCACCATCGGCACGCTGCACGCCGGCCACGCGCCAAACGTGATCCCGGACAGCGCGCGCATGGAAATCAGCGTGCGGTCGTTCAGCGCCGAGGTGCGGGCGTCGATGGAAGCGCGTATCCGCCAGCTGGTCACGGCGCATGCCGAAGGCTATGGCGCCGCCGCCGATATCGACTACGTGCGCGGCTATCCGGTACTGGTCAACAGCGAGGCGGAGACCGAATTCGCGCGGCAGGTGGCCGAGGAACTGGTGGGTCCGGAGCGGGCGATCGGCAATTTCCATCGCATCGCGGGCAGCGAGGACTTCGCGTACTTCCTGCAGCAGCGCCCGGGCTGCTTCGTGCGGATGGGCAATGGCGCCAACCAGCCGCTGCTGCACAACGCCGGCTACGACTTCAACGACGACAACCTGACCGTGGGCGCGGCGTACTGGACGCGTCTGGTGGAACGATATCTGGCGGAATAACGATCGAGCCGCCGCAGGTTTGCAGATCGACAGGCCCCGAGGGCAGGGCAGGTCACTTGAAGAAGGCGCTCGGCGGCACGCCAAACTGCCGCCGGAACATCGTCGCAAAGGCGCTCGGGCTGTCGTAGCCCATGTCGAGCGCCACATCCACCACCTTGTCGCCGGCTGCCAGGCGCTCCAGCGCGGCCAGCAGCCGCGCCTGCTGGCGCCACTGGCCAAAGGTCATCCCGGTTTCGCGCGCAAAGCGCCGCTGGATCGTCTTCGGGTCCACGCCCAGGCGCGTGCCCCAGTCGGCCAGGGTCAGGCCGGTATCGGGCTCGCCGACGATCTGGTCGCAGATCGTGCGCAGGTCCGGGTCGGTGGGGCGGGGCAGGTGCAGCGGCAGCGTCGGTACCAGCTTCACTTCGTCGAGCAGCAGCCGCATCAGGCGGCCATCGCGGGAATCCATGTCATATAGAGCAGGCACGTCGATGGCGGCCAGGATCAGTTCGCGCAGCAGCGGCGATATGCCCAGAACGGTACATGCCGTGGGCAGATCGGGCGCGGCGTCGGGGCGGATATAGGCGGTGCGCATCTGCACCCGGCCCACCATGCGGATCCAGTGCGTGGTGCCGCCCGGCATCCACATGCCGCGCGTGGGCGGCACGGTCCATTGGCCTTCGGGCGTCGAGACCACCATCACACCATGCATGGCATGGATCAGCTGGGCATGCGGATGCTGGTGGGGCTTGGTGACGTGGCCCGGCACATAGTCGGCCGCCATGGCCGTGACGGGCATCGGGCTACGGTCGTACTGGACATAGGCGGGGCGCTCGGCATAGGTGTCGGCGCGGGCGTCCATGGCGGGATCGCGCGGCGCATCGGGGGGCAGGGGTCTGCTGCCTGGGGTGTCGTGATCGACCCAGGCGATGCGTGGGGCAGGGTGGGCGGTGGATTTTGGTAATGCGGTCGGCTTGCGGCGCTGTGGCGGTCGCGGGGTACCCGGCATGTCCTTTTCTCCAAGGTTACGGCCTCATTCTCGCAGGACAGGCGCAGGTTTGCCAATTAGCATCGTCACACTTCCTTTAATTCCGCCGAACGGGCCCCGGGAAGATTCCTGAGAAGAAAACTGGCCAATGCGCCCCCGACCATGAGCACAACCGTCCATTCCGCCGCCGCCGCGGCGCCTCGCGAGGAGGGCACGCGCTTCCGCGTGCTGTACGCGATCAGTTTCGCGCACTTCCTCAACGACATGATCCAGTCGCTGATCCTGGCCATCTATCCGATGCTAAAGGGCGGCTTCAACCTGAGCTTCGCGCAGATTGGCCTGCTGACGCTGACGTACCAGATCACCGCATCGCTACTGCAGCCGATCGTCGGCCTGTACACGGACAAGCACCCGAAGCCCCATTCGCTGGCCATCGGCATGGGCTTCACGCTGGGGGGCCTGCTGCTGCTGTCGGTGGCGCCCAGCTACGGCGTGCTGCTGGTGGCGGCGGCGCTGGTCGGTACCGGATCGTCGATCTTCCATCCTGAGTCGTCGCGCGTGGCGCGGCTGGCGTCGGGCGGCCAGCATGGCCTGGCGCAATCGATCTTCCAGGTGGGCGGCAATGGCGGCAGCGCCATGGGTCCGCTGCTGGCGGCGTGGATCGTGCATACGCAGGGGAGCGTGGCGTGGTTCTCGCTGGCGGCCCTGCTGGCCATTGCGGTGCTGTGGCAGATCGGCGGCTGGTACGGCCGCCATCTGGCCGAGCGCGCCGCAAAGAAGAAGGCCGCCGCCGGCGCGGTGGCCAAGCTGCCGACGTCGACCGTGGTGCGCGCCATGACGGTGCTGCTGCTGCTGATCTTCTCGAAGTATTTCTATATGGCCAGCCTGAACACGTATTACACGTTCTATCTGATGGAGAAGTTCGGGCTGACGCGCCAGACGTCGCAGGTCTACCTGTTCCTGTTCCTGTTCGCGGTGGCGGCGGGCACGATCCTGGGCGGCCCGATCGGCGACCGCATCGGTCGCAAGCGCGTGATCTGGGCGTCGATCCTGGGCGTGGCGCCGTTCACGCTGATGCTGCCGCACGCCAACCTGTTCTGGACGGCCGTGCTGACGGTGATCATCGGCTTCATCCTGGCGTCGGCGTTCTCGGCCATCCTGGTGTTTGCCCAGGAACTGATTCCGGGCAAGGTCGGCATGGTGTCGGGCCTGTTCTTCGGCTTCGCATTCGGCATGGGCGGCATCGGCGCCGCTGTGCTGGGCAAGCTGGCCGACGCCCATGGCATCGAATCGGTCTACCAGTTCTGCGCCTACCTGCCGCTGCTGGGGCTGCTGGCGGTGTTCCTGCCAGACCTGCGGGGACGCGCGAAGACGGCCTGATTTGAATCACCCGCCGGTTTTCTCCGCTCTCCCGCGAGCGGGAGAGCGGAGCAAAACCAAGGGGAGTTATTTACTTCCCAGCCTTGTCCTGCGACACATCCATGATCATGCGCGTCAGCAGGTACAGGCGCGGCGTGACCGAGTTCAGGTCCACATACTCGGCATCGTTCGAATGGGCGCCGAACCCGCGCAGGCCGAAACGCTCGATGACCGGGGCCTTGGTGGCTGCCGCGGCGAATGCGGCATCGGTGCCGCCGCCTTCGGCCGTGTCGTAGACGGCCAGCTTTTCACCGATTTCCGCATAGATGCCCTGGGCATGGGCGGCCAGGGCGCGCGCGGCCGGCGTGACTTCCAGCGGCGGACGGCGGCGCTCGAACTTGACCTCGACCTTGGTGTCGGGAATCAGCGTCTTCCTGGTCCGCTCCTGCAACGTCTTCTCCAGGCCGTCATAGTCGGCGGTGCGCAGCACGCGCACATCGGCCTGGGCCGTGGCCACGGCGGGAATCACGTTGCGATTGGTGCCGGCCTGCGACAGTGTCCAGTTGACCTTGAGCCCGGTATCGGGATTCGACAAGTCGCGCATCTGCAGGATCTGGTGCGACATCTCGTACAGCGCATTGCGGCCCAGTTCCGGCGAACTGCCCGCGTGCGACGACTTGCCGTCCACCTTGAGCGCAATAGCGCCGATGCCGCTCGTGGCCAGCGACAGGCGGTCGCCGGTCACGCGCGTCGCCTCGCACGAGAACACGGCGTCCTGCTCCGAACCGAGCTTCGTCAGCATCGCGCGGGCGCCCGGCGAGCTGATTTCCTCGTCGCCGTTGATCAGCACGGTCAGGGTGCCGTAGTCCTTGAAGTTCATCTTCTGCAGGATCGCCACGGTGTGCAGGATCACGGCCACGCCATTCTTGTCATCGGCGATGCCTAGCCCGTAGGCCTTGTCGCCTTCCACGCGGAACGGCTGCTGTGCCAGCATGCCGCGCAGGTACACGGTGTCCATGTGCGCGATCAGCATGATCTTGCGCTTGCCCGTGCCCTGGAATGTGGCATGCACCATCTTGCCCACTGTCTCTGGCGTGTCCTCCATGCGGTAGACCTCGGTCGGCGCCACCAGCCGGGCGTCGCCCCCCATGGCGGCCAGCCGGTCGCGGATCAGGTTGGCAATGCGGTCCAGGCCTTCGATGTCCTTGCTGCCGGATTCGATCGACACCAGGTCCTTCATGGTGCCAATGAGCGCGGGCTTTTCCTGCTGGGCAAGCCGGTAGACAGGTTCGACCGGCGCGGCTGCGGCGGTGCCGGCAAACAGCGCCGCGGCCAGGGCGACCGACGGCAGGGTGACAGGACGATGACGAAACACGGGGCGGGGGACTGACACGAAGCGACTCCTCTTTCTTCCTGGTGGTGTGAAGCCCACATGTTGCGCGCGCAACGCGCACGGGTCCAGTACCCTGGCATCGGTTTTGCGGCATCATCTGGGTCATGAAGTCCGCCGTGCCCCAGCCCTCCGCATTACCCGCCATGTCTGCCCGTCCCGCCTGCGCCCACTGCCTTGCCCTTGCCGACGATCCGCGCCGCCGCGAGCCGCATCCGTGCCTGGCGCTGCGCAACACGGCGCCGCTGGTCAGCCAGAGTGCGGCTGGCGTGCCCTTTAGCATGATGTCGTTCACCTGCCGCGAGTGCGGGACGGGCTGGCGGCTCTACGACCGCGCCAACGAACTTTTCGTCTCGTGGGTGCCCGAGCACCCGCTGGTGCGATAGCCGTCCCGACACCCGCTGGTGCGATAGCCGCCCGCACGGCCGGAGTGGCAAAGCCGATCAGCTAAGATAGCGGCTGGCCGGACGCCGCCGACGCGCGCCACCCGGTACCCAGACGATGTCTCCGCGCGCCGCATACGCGCCCATCCCCACGTATTTCCCGCTTCCAAGCCCGACCATGGCCGTTTTCCGTCTCCTGCCGCTGCGCGCCGCCTGCCTCGCCGTCACGCTGATGGCCGCCGCCGCTGCCCCCGCCCTTGCCGCCGACAACTACCCGAGCCGGCCGATACGCATGATCGTGGCCTATCCCACCGGCGGCATCAGCGACGCCGTGGCGCGCGCGCTGGGCGAAAAGCTGTCGGTCCAGATGGGCACGTCGGTGGTGGTGGAAAACAAGGCCGGCGCCGGCGGCAGCATCGGCATCGACGCCGTGGCCAAGGCCGCGCCCGATGGTTACACGCTCGGTTTCGCCTCGACCAGCCCGCTGACGCTCAATCCGCACGTGGGACACGTCAACTATGACCCCCAGCGCGATGTGGCGCCGGTCATGAGCGTGATGTACTCGCCCGTGCTGGTGATCGCCACGCCCAGCTTCACCGGCAAGGCGTTCCCGGACCTGATCGCCCAGTCCAAGGCCAGGCCGGGCTCGGTGCGCTGGGCCACGTCGGGCCTGGGCACTGTGGGCCACGTGATGCTGGAACAGGTGCGCGCGAAGTCCCGGGCCGACATCACGCTGATCCCCTACAAGGGCGCGGGCCAGCAGATGAACGATGCGCTGGGCGGCCAGTTCGAGGTGATGAGCACCAACGCCAGCCCGATGCTGACGCAGCATATGCAGGCTGGCCGCCTGCGGGCCATCGCCGTGGGCGCGCCCAGGCGGCTCGACAGCCTGCCCAACGTGCCGACCTTCGACGAACTCGGCTATCCGAAGGCCAACCTGACCTCGACGTTCGGCATCTTCGCGCCGGGCAAGACGCCGGCGGCCATCATCGACAAGCTCAACGCCGAACTGAACAAGGCGCTGGCCGAGCCCGAGGTGCGAGACCGCCTGCTGCGCGGCGGCGAAGTGCCTACCGGCGGCTCGGCGGCGCAGTTTGCCAAGGCCATTCACGCCGAATCGCAGGAAAACGCCCGCATCGTCAAGGAAGCGGGCATCAAGGCGGACTGAGCGAAACGAGGGACCGGGGGCAGGGCTTTCGCCCGGATCGCCCCCATGGCGCCCTCATCGTACTTTCTTCAAGCCACGTCGAGCCGGCTGCCCAGCCGGTAGACCGTGCGCAGCATCACGCCGTTGAACGGCCATAGCGCCAGCTTGTTCCGGATGCGCGACAGATGGCTGTCGATGGTGCGCGACTGTTCTTCCATGTCGGCACCGCGCCAGACCTTGTCGATCATCGTCCGGCGCGTCACCAGCGTGCCGAGATTGCGGAACAGCAGCAGCGCCAGCGCATATTCCGTGGGCGACAGCGTCACCGGCATGCCTTTCACCCAGACCTGGCGCTCGGCCACCGCGAAGCGGAATTCCCCGCAGACCAGCTGGTCGGGGCCGTCGTCCAGCACCCCGGCCGGCGCGGTGGCCGGCCGCACGGGCTGCGTGGCGGCGCGCCGGCCCAGGGCCTCGATGCGCGCGAGCAGTTCGCCGTCGCGCACCGGCTGCGGCACATAGGCATCGGCGCCGGCCATCAGGCAACGCGCCACATCCGATTCGGCGTCGCTGGCACCGAACATCATCACGGGCAGGGCATGTCCGAGCGTGCGCCGGACCCAGTCGAGCAATTCCTCGGCATCGGCGTCGGCCACGTCGCGGTCCAGCAGCAGCATGTCGAAGGGCTCGGCGTGGATGGCGTCCACCAGGGGCGGCCCGCAGCGAAAGCGTGCCAGATGGTGCCCGCCCCGTTGCAGGGCGCGCTCCAGCACCATGATGCGAGCCGGATTATCTTCAAGCGCGGCGATCTTCACGTTGGGTTCCTTGCAGGTCCTTGCCAGTCATTCAATGCGGCCCATGGTAGGTCGCGGCCCGCCGAGGACGAAGTAAACATTTGTGGCGGACACAAAAATGAGCATCGTCTTATAGGGTTTGTGCGCAACTCCGCATCTAATGGTCGTCGGACTTATTCACGGGGCCCCGAAGCGGGGCGCGCGACGACGCATGACGAAGACAGGACTGAGGGTGGCTTCCCTGGAGAACGACAGCGCCCAGGCGGCGATGATCCGCGCCATCGTGAACGGCGCCGGCCATGAATGCGTGACCTTTACCGACGGCCGCCGCATGTTGCTGACCCTGCGCAAGGTCACATTCGACCTGCTGCTGCTGGACTGGGACGTGCCGCAGGTATCCGGCCTGGAGGTGCTGCACTGGGTGCGCACGCACCTGGACCCGCGCCTGCCGGTGATGTTCGTGGCCCGGCGCCAGGCCGAGGCCGATATCGCGGTGGCGCTGGACGCCGGCGCCGACGACTACATGGTCAAGCCGATCCGGCCGGTGGAACTGTCCGCGCGCATCCAGGCGCTGCTGCGACGGGTCTATCCCGATACGCGCCAGCGCGACGACGACGGCCTGAGCTGGGGCCGCTACGCCTTCGACATCGTGACGCACCGGGCCACGCGTGACGGCGCGGTGGTGCCGCTCACGCCGAAGGAATTCGAACTGGCGCTGCTGATGTTCCGCCATGCCAATCGCGTGGTGCCGCGCGACCACATGGTGACGGCGGTGTGGGGACGCGAGTTCTCGCCGATGTCGCGCACCATCGACACGCATATCTCGCGCGTGCGCAACAAGCTCGGGCTGTGGGACGAAAACGGGGTGCGCGTGGTGCCGGTCTACACCTACGGCTACCGGCTGGAACTGCTGGACGACGGGGCCGCCCGCGACACGGCCGCTCAGGCGGCACTGGCCGGGGCCGGACGAAAAAAAAGGCACCCGAAGGTGCCTTTCCCAGAACAGCCGATCGAGTGAACGATCAGAAAATGTGGCGGATGCCAGCGCCGAAGCTGGTCTGGTTGCCACGACCCGGCAGTTCGGTTTCGGTTGCGCCCGAGACCTTGTTCCAGTCGGCGGCGCCGTAGACCTGGGTGCGCTTCGACAGCGAGTACTCGGCGATGAACGCGGCGGTGTAGCGACGACCGTTGTTGTCGTTGACGCCGTTCTTGTTCTCGACGTAGTCGCCGTAGAAGGCGCCGGTCAGGGCCAGGGCCGGCGTGACGTTGTACGTCACACCGACGTAGCCCAACGTGTCCTTGCGCGGGTTGGCCGGAGCCAGGCCAGCCAGCTGGGCGCCGGTCGGGTTGTTCCAGCGGGTGGTCGACACGACCAGGGCGTTGTTCAGCGTGTTGTCGATCACGCCGGTCTTGTCCTTGCCGCCGATGTAGCCCAGGAAGAACTTGGCCGGACCGTACGTGTACTTACCGGCAGCGCCCCACATTTGCTGCTTGTTGCCGTTGGCGTCACGGATTTCCTGGTACACACCGCCCACGCCCAGGGGACCCCAGTTGTAGGCCACACGTGCGCCGAAGTACGGCGAGTTCGTGCCTGCGCCCGAACCGCTGGCCTTCGTGAAGCTGCCCGGGGTTTCGCCGAAGCCGTAGCTCAGGCCGACGTCCAGGCCGCTGAACGAGCCGCTGTAGCTGATCACGTTGTTACGGCGCAGCTGCGTCAGGCTGTAGTACATCCACGAGTTGCCACCGTAGTTACCGATGGTCAGCGGATCGTAGTCGCCGAAGAAGTTAAACCCTTCGGTGTACTGGCGGCCCAGCTTGACCGAGCCGAAGTCGCCGGCCAGGCCAACATAGGCTTGACGGTTGAAGATCTGGCCCGACGAGCTCATCGTGCCGTTGTCGCCGTTGAAGCCGTTTTCCAGCTGGAAGATCGCCTTCAGGTTGTTGCCCAGGGCTTCCGAGCCCTTGATGCCCCAACGGCTTTGCGTGATCGCGCCATTGTCCAGGGCCAGTTGGCCGTGGTTCTGGGCATCGGCATTGGTGGTGTAGTGAACGCTGTTGTCGATGATGCCGTACAGCGTGACCGACGATTGCGCGAAGGCGCTGCCTGCGCACAGCGAACCAACGGCGAGGGCCAGTAGCGATTTCTTCATGGTGCTCCTTTTCTGTCTTGTGGTCGGATCGCCCCGGATCACGGCGCGTCCGTCTTTGTGGATAACGTTTGCACTAAACGCCGCGAAAATTTAACAAAAGGCGGCTGTTTCGGACATAAATCCGAAGCGCAGGCGTGTTCCGGGAAGACATTTGGTGCAAATCCGTTGGTTTGCCGCTACACAATGTCGGAAGGCCCGCGAATTGGTGCATGGCACCATGCGCCATGGCGGTGCAGGTCAGGGGGGGAGCGGGAAAGGAGGCGGGCGGCAGCGCGCCGTACAACCGCCGCGCCGGGCGGTTGTTGCGCTGCAATATCCCCAACGAATGTGGGGAAGGGTTATCCCTCGGTGCGGATGGCCATGGCCGCGGCGCCGACGTTGCTGGCGCCGCGGCGGGTCAGGCCTGCGGAATCTCGATCTTGACCTCGAGCACTTCCAGGTTGTCCTGGCGCTCAAGGCTGACGCGCAGATCCTGGTCGCTGATCTTCACGTACTTCGAGATGACGGCCACCAGCTCGCGCTGCAGGGCCGGCAGGTAGTCGGCCGGCGCCGAATGGCCGGTCCGTTCGTGGGCGAGAATGATCTGCAGCCGCTCTTTGGCGACCGACGCGGACTTCTTCTTCTCCCCGAGCAGGAAGGACAGGATCGACATATGGATGAGCCCTCCTTTTACTTGTTGCCGAAGATGCGCGAGAGCAGCCCCGGCTTCTGGTAGTCAGTGAAACGCAGCGGCTTGTCCTTGCCCAGGAAGCGGTCCACCACGTCGCCATAGGCGTCGGCCACATCGGTGCCTTCCAGATGGATGGCCGGCGTACCCTGGTTCGAAGCATGCAGCACGGCTTCCGATTCCGGTACCACGCCGATCAACTTGATGCGCAGGATTTCCTGGATATCGGTCAGCGACAGCATCTCGCCGCCATGCACGCGCTTGGGGTTGTAGCGCGTGATCAGCAGGTGTTCCTTGATGGTCTCGCCTTCGCTGGCGCGCTTGGTCTTCGAGGCCAGGATGCCGAGAATGCGGTCCGAGTCACGTACCGACGAGACTTCGGGGTTGGTCACGATCAGCGCCTCGTCGGCAAAGTACATGGCCATCAGCGCGCCGGTCTCGATGCCGGCCGGCGAATCGCAGACGATGAATTCGAAATCCATGGCCTTCAGGTCGTTGATGACCTTTTCCACGCCCTCGCGCGTCAGCGCCTCCTTGTCGCGCGTCTGCGACGCCGGCAGGATGAACAGGTTCTCGCACTTCTTGTCCTTGATCAGCGCCTGGTGCAGGTTGGCTTCGCCCTGCACCACGTTGATCAGGTCATACACCACGCGGCGCTCGCACCCCATGATCAGGTCGAGGTTGCGCAGGCCGACGTCGAAATCGATCACGGCAGTCTTGTGGCCACGCAGGGCCAGGCCGGCGGCGAAGCTCGCGCTGGTGGTGGTCTTGCCGACGCCTCCCTTGCCGGAGGTCACTACGATGATTTTTGCCATGGCTCTTGGTCCGGTATGAAAGTGGTTCGTCGTGATGGGCGCGGCGGCGTCATTTCATCCGCAGCGGTTCAAGAATCAGCTTCTCGTCGGCCAGGCGCACCTGGGCCGACTTGCCGAGCACGTCGGCCGGGAGCGTCTGCTCGGCGGTCCGGTAGATGCCGGCGATGGAAATCAGTTCGGGCTCCAGGCACGTGCAGAAGATGCGCGCGTCCGGGTTGCCCTTGACGCCCGCCAGCGCACGGCCGCGCAGCGGGGCGTAGATATGGATGTTGCCTTCGGCGATGACCTCGGCGCCGTAGCTGACCAGGTCCAGGATCACCACGTCGCCCTGCGCGTACACCTGCTGGCCCGAGCGCAGCGGCTTGTCGATCAGCAGCGTGGGGATGGCGCGCGGCGTGGCGGCCGCGGCGTTGGCGGCGGCCATGATTTCGGCGATTTCCGATGCGCTGCCGTTGGCCGCGCCCGCTTCGGCGCCCTGCACACCGTTACCGGCCGGGTTGGCGCTGGCGGACGCGTCATCGGCGGCACCCTGTCCGGAAGCCGTTTCGGCCCCCTTTTCGGTCCCCTTTTCGGCGTCCGGCCTGTCCCGGGCCGCGTCGTCCCGGCCGCCGCGCCGGCTCTGGCTGTCCAGCAGCGGCAGCCCGAAGCCGCCCGCCCAGCCGCGCTGGTCGGGGCGCGCCACCACGCCGATGGCGCGCGCCTTCAGGGTGGAAAGGGTGTCGATCACGCGGTCCAGCGCCAGTGCGCTGTCGCCGTCCAGGCGGCGCAGGTCCAGCGCCACCACGTCGTCGGAGAAGAAATCGGGGGTCGATTCGAAGCGGGAGAGAAGGTCATCCCGCAGCGCGTCGATGTCCGCGGTCTGCAGGGCGAGAAGGAGGGCGTCGACATTGCCACTGCGCAGCTCGAAGCGTGGCGATTTCTTCTGGGACATAGCCGGGTGACCGTGGAAATGGGACATTCTAACGTCGGATTTCTCGGGAACTGTAACAAATCTTGGTCGGCCCGCAGGGGGTGAACCATGCGGACCATATGCCCCCCGCAAGGGCGCCCGCATGTGGCGGGCGGGGCGGTATGGGTACCGGGATGGCCCGGCTTCGGGTACACCCTGATGTCAGCGCAACGCCTATCGCACGGTTCTGCCGCCCTTGTTACGATTGCGCATCTTGATCGCGGAGGAGCCATGGGCGCCATCGTCAACTGTGCGGCGTATCGCAATGGCAAGAAGCTTGGCAAGGTGGACTTCGCCGATATCGGCCAGGTGCTGGCGGAACCGGGCACGTTCGTCTGGCTGGGCCTGCACGAGCCCGACCTGACGCTGCTGCGCCGGGTGCAGCAGGCCTTCGGGCTGCATGACCTGGCCGTGGAAGACGCGCTGGACGCCCATCAGCGGCCCAAGCTCGAAACCTACGGCGATTCGGTGTTCGTGGTGCTCAACACCGCGCAGCTGGCCGGCGAGGACGTGGTGGTGGGCGAGACCCACCTGTTTGTCGGCCCCAATTACGTGGTGTCGGTGCGCCACGGGGCCAGTTCCACCTACGCGCCCGTGCGGCAACGCTGCGAGGAAGACCCGCAGGGGCTGGCCAATGGCCCGGGCTACGTGCTGTACGCGCTGATGGACTTCGTGGTCGACCACTACCTGCCCATCGTCACGCGGCTGGAAGACACCTTCGAACAGCTGGAGCAGGGCATCTTCCGCGACGAATTCGACCGCGCGGCCATCGAGCGGCTGTACCACGTCAAGCACCAGGTGCTGCGGCTGCGCAATGCCGTGTACCCGGTGGAGGACATCTGCGGCCAGTTGATCCGGCTGCATGAAGACCTGGTGCCCAAGGAACTGCGCGCGTATTTCCGCGATATCGAGGACCACTGCAGCCGCATCGTCCGCTCGCTGGACGTGGTGCGCGAGATGCTGACCACGGCCGTTCAGGTCAACCTGGCGCTCGTGACGGTGACGCAGAACGAGGTGGTCAAGCGGCTGGCCGGCTGGGGCGCCATCCTGGCCGTGCCGACGGTGGTGTTCTCGCTGTACGGCATGAACTTCAGCGACATGCCCGAGCTGAAGTGGCACTACGCTTATCCGGTGGTGCTCGGCTTCACCGTCACGGCCTGCGGACTGCTCTGGCGCAAGCTGCACCGGGCCGGCTGGATCTGACGCGGCTGTTTTCTCCCGGCTCCCGCCCGGCAGCAGGGGCAACATCGCGTCCGGGCGGCACGGCGCCGCCCATTTTTATATTTCGCGTTTTTATATTTCGTTTACACCCCCTCTCCCGCTCTCTACCCCGTTTTTACCCCCCGATCCCTAACCTCCTATCCGTGAATCACTCTGCAGGCGACCCGCCTGCACACACATCATGGACGGGATCTATTTCCTCGTATTGCTGGCCTTCGGCGCGTTGACGGGCGCGCTGCTGGCCCTGTGCGCCGCGCTGGGCGCCAACCTGCCCGCTGGCCGTGCTGGCTCCGACGACACCGGCGCGCATCCCGCCCAGACCAGGCATTCGGCAACCGACCGGAGGCTCTGATGGACTGGACCGACCTGCTCAGCGGCGGCCTGGCCGTCGCGATCTTCATTTACCTGCTCGTTGCACTGTTCCGGCCGGAGAAATTCTGATGCCCACGTCAACCTTCTCCCAGTTTCTGGGGCTGCTCGCCCTGTTCCTTGCCGTGCTGTTCGTGGTGGGCCCGTTCCTGGGCCGCTACATGCGCCGCGCCGTCGAAGAGGGCAACTATGGGCTGACGGCATGGGGCCGTCCGCTCGAACGCGTGCTGTACCGCCTGGCCGGCGTGCGCGCCGATGCCGAAATGGGCTGGAAGCAGTACGCCGTCGCCGTGATCGTGTTCAACGTGATCGGCGTGATGGCCGTGTACGCCATCCAGCGCCTGCAAGGCATGCTGCCGCTGAACCCGCAGGGGTTTGGCGCGGTGTCGCCCGATTCGTCGTTCAACACCGCCATCAGCTTCGTGGCCAACACCAACTGGCAGGGCTATGCCGGCGAGTCCACCATGAGCTACCTGACGCAGATGCTGGCGCTGACGGTGCAGAACTTCGTTTCGGCGGCCACCGGCATCGCGGTGGTGTTCGCGCTGATTCGCGGCTTTGCACGCCATAGCGCCCAGACCATCGGCAACTTCTGGGTCGATCTGGTGCGCAGCACGCTGTATGTGCTGCTGCCGCTGTCGATCGTCATGGCCGTGGCACTGGTGGGACAGGGCGTGATCCAGAACTTCGACCGCTACAAGGATGTGTCGCTGGTGTCGGCCGTGGAATACACGCAACCGGTGGTCGATGCGGCCGGGCAGCCGGTGCTGGACCGCGATGGCAAGCCCGTGACCGAGGACAGGAAGACCGCCACGCAGACGCTGGCGATGGGTCCGGTGGCGTCGCAGGAAGCGATCAAGATGCTGGGCACCAACGGTGGCGGCTTCTTCAACGCCAACTCGGCCCATCCGTTCGAGAACCCGACGCCGCTGTCCAACCTGATCGAGATGCTGGCGATCTTCCTGATTCCGGCCGCGCTGTGCTTCACGTTTGGCGAGATGGTCAGGGACCGCCGCCAGGGCGTGGCCGTGATCGCGTCGATGACGGCGATCTTCGTGGTGATGGCGCTGGCCGCGATGGCGTCCGAGCAGCAGGTCAACGCCGCGCTGTCGGCGTTGCCGGTTGACCATGTGGCATCGGCGCTGCAGGCCGGCGGCAACATGGAAGGCAAGGAAGTGCGCTTCGGCATTTCGGCCAGCGCGCTGTTCGCGACGATCACCACGGCCGCGTCGTGCGGCGCGGTGAACGCCATGCACGACTCGTTCACGGCCATCGGCGGGCTGGTGCCGATGCTGCTGATGCAGCTGGGCGAGGTGGTCTTCGGCGGCGTGGGCTCGGGCCTGTACGGCATGCTGGTGTACGCGGTGCTGGCGGTCTTTATCGCGGGCCTGATGATCGGCCGCACGCCCGAATACCTGGGCAAGAAAATCGAGGCCTACGAGATGAAGATGACCGCCGTGGCCATCCTGGTGACGCCGCTGCTGGTGCTGGTCGGCACGGCCATCGCGGTGATGGCGGAGCCGGGCCGCGCAGGGGTATTCAACCCCGGCACGCACGGCTTCTCGGAGATCCTGTACGCGCTGTCGTCGGCGGCCAACAACAACGGCAGTGCCTTTGCCGGGCTGTCCGCCAACACGCCGTTCTACAACGTGCTGCTGGCCGCGGCGATGTGGTTCGGCCGCTTCTGGATCATCGTCCCGGTGCTGGCCATGGCCGGCTCGCTGGCCGCCAAGCGCCGCACGCCGGCCACGTCCGGCACGATGCCCACGCACGGCCCGCTGTTCGTGGTGCTGCTGGTGGGTTCGGTCCTGCTGGTTGGCGCATTGACCTACGTGCCCGCGCTGGCGCTGGGCCCGGTCGCAGAGCAATTGCAGCCCGCCGCCGTAGCGGCGGCCGCCAAGTAATTCGCGGAGATTCTCATGCAACAACAATCCCCGGCGACGCGTAACACCCCGGCCGCGCCGTCACGTCCCGCCGGCACGGCAGCCAATACGACGGCCACGGCGGCCGGCGGCGGCATGCCGCATCACCCCCGCCCCGCGCGCGGCATGTTCTCGCCCGAACTGGTCAAGCCGGCCATGATCGATGCGCTGCGCAAGCTCACGCCGCGCGCGCAGTTGCGCAACCCCGTGATGTTCGTGGTCTACGCGGGCAGCATCCTGACGACGATCCTGTTCCTGCGTGCGTGGCTCGGCCACGCGCAGGGCACGGAGTCCGCGGGCTTCATCCTGGCCGTTGCCGTGTGGCTGTGGTTCACGGTGCTGTTCGCCAACTTTGCCGAAGCCCTGGCCGAAGGCCGCAGCAAGCAGCAGGCCGCCGCGCTGCGGGGGCTCAAGACCACCACCATGGCCCGCGTGGTGCGCCCGGGCCGTGGCGACGCGCGCGCCGCCGGCGCCACCGAGCCGGTGATCGCCACCGACCTGCGTCGCGGCGACATCGTGCTGGTCGAAGCCGGCGAGATGATCCCCGGCGACGGCGAGGTCATCGAAGGCGTGGCCTCCGTCGATGAAAGCGCCATCACGGGAGAATCGGCACCCGTGATCCGCGAATCGGGCGGCGACTTCTCGTCGGTGACCGGCGGCACACGCGTGCTGTCCGACTGGATCGTGGTCCGCATCACGACCAATCCGGGCGAAAGCTTCATCGACCGCATGATCAGCATGGTCGAAGGCGCCAAGCGCCAGAAGACGCCGAACGAGCTGGCGCTGACGATCCTGCTGGTGGGCCTGACGCTGGTGCTGCTGCTGGCCACGGCCACGCTGCAGCCGTACTCGCTCTATGCGGTGCTGGTGACCCAGGCCGGCGTGCCGGTATCGGTGACGGTGCTGGTGGCGCTGCTCGTGTGCCTGATCCCGACCACGATCGGCGGCCTGTTGTCGGCCATCGGCGTGGCCGGCATGAGCCGCATGATGGAAGCGAACGTGATTGCCACGTCGGGCCGTGCGGTGGAGGCCGCCGGGGACGTCGATGTGCTGCTGCTGGACAAGACCGGCACGATCACCCACGGCAATCGCCAGGCCGCGCGCTTCCTCTGCGCCCCGGGCGTGAACGAGCGCCAGCTGGCCGAGTCCGCCTGGCTGTCGTCGCTGGCCGATGAAACGCCCGAGGGCCGCAGCATCGTCGCGCTGGCACGCCAGCAGCCCGGCGTGGCCGCGCCGGAGATGGGCGCGCGCGGACTGGCCGCCCCGGTCTTCGTGCCGTTCACCGCGCAGACGCGCATGAGCGGCGTCGATGTGGCGCAAGGCAACGTCGTGCGCAGCGTGCGCAAGGGTGCGGCCGATGCGGTGCGCCGCTACGTGACCGAGCGCGCCGGCAAGTTCCCCGACGCCGTCATGCAGGCCGTGGACGATGTGGCGCGCGCCGGCAGCACGCCGCTGGTGGTGGCCGAGGCCGTCTCCGAGGGCACCGAGGACAGTGTGCGCGTGCTGGGCGTGGTCGAACTCAAGGACATCGTCAAGACCGGCATCCGCGAGCGGTTCGGCGAACTGCGCAAGATGGGCATCCGCACCGTGATGATCACCGGCGACAACCGCCTGACGGCGGCATCGATCGCGGCCGAGGCCGGCGTCGACGACTTCCTGGCCGAGGCCACGCCCGAGGCCAAGCTCGCGCTGATCCGCGAATACCAGGGGCAGGGCCGCCTGGTGGCGATGACCGGCGACGGCACCAACGACGCCCCCGCGCTGGCGCAGGCCGACGTGGCGGTGGCCATGAACAGCGGCACGCAGGCCGCGCGCGAGGCCGGCAACATGGTCGACCTGGACAGCAACCCGACCAAGCTGATCGAGATCGTCGAGATCGGCAAGCAGATGCTGATGACGCGCGGGTCGCTGACCACCTTCAGCGTGGCCAACGACGTGGCCAAGTATTTCGCGATCATCCCGGCCGCGTTTGCCACCACGTATCCGCAGCTGAACCTGCTGAACGTGATGCACCTGTCCACGCCGGCGTCGGCCATCATGTCGGCCGTGATCTTCAACGCGCTGATCATCGTGGCGCTGATTCCGCTGGCGCTGCGTGGCGTGGTGTACCGCCCGCTGGGCGCTGCCATCCTGCTGCGCCGCAACCTGCTGATCTACGGGCTGGGCGGCATCCTGGTGCCGTTTGCCGGCATCAAGCTGATCGACATGTTCCTGACGATGTTCGGCTGGATCTGAGTACGGAGAACTGCAATGCCTTCACAAGCCCAAATCAACCTGCCGGCCGAGCCGGCGCGCCAGACCGGCCTGCTGCGCCCGGCGCTGACCGTGTTCGTCGGCCTGTCGATCGTCACCGGGCTGCTCTATCCGGGCGTGGTCACCGGCATCGCGCGCGCGGTGTTTCCGCACCAGGCCGCCGGGTCGCTGATCGTGCAGAACGGCAGGACGGTCGGCTCCGAACTGATCGGCCAGCCGTTCTCGGACCCGAAATACTTCTGGGGCCGCCTGTCGGCCACGGCGCCGATGCCGTACAACGGCGCGGCGTCGGTGGGCTCGAACCTGGGGCCGACCAACCCGGCGCTGACCGATGCGGCGAAAGCGCGTATCGATGCGCTGCACGCCGCCGACCCGGACAACAAGGCAGCGATCCCGGTGGATCTGGTGACGGCCTCCGGCAGCGGCCTCGATCCACACATCAGCCCGGCCGCGGCGCAATACCAGGCGGGGCGCGTGGCGCGCCTGCGCGGCCTGCCGGAGGCGAACGTCAAGGCGCTGATCGCGGCGAACACCGAGGGCCCGGGCATGGCGGTGCTCGGGGAGCCGGCGGTGAACGTGCTCAAGTTGAATCTTGCACTGGATGGGCTGAAATAGATGTCGTGGTGGTCGATGCGCTTGCCCTCTCCCCCGCCCCTCTCCCGCAGGCGGGAGAGGGGAGAACACCAGGGGTATATCGGATGCTGGTGGTTTGCTCCCCTCTCCCGCGCGCGGGAGAGGGGCTGGGGGAGAGGGTCGGCGCATGCACACACCGCGAATGCCTGCGTGGCACAATCCACACACGATGACTGACGCCGCCCGCCCGGACCCCGACGCCCTGCTGCAAACCATGCAGGCGGAGAGCGTGCGCGCCGCGCGCGGCAAGCTGCGGGTCTACTTTGGTGCATCGGCCGGCGTGGGCAAGACCTTCGCCATGCTGACCGCCGCGCGCGCCTTGCGCGAACAGGGCGTGGACGTGGCGATCGGCGTGGTCGAAACCCACGGCCGCGCCGAAACAGAATCGCTGGTGAACGGCCTGGAGCGCCTGCCGCTGCGCGATGTGCCCTATCGGGATCGCGTGCTGCAGGAATTCGATCTCGATGGCGCGCTGGCCCGGCGCCCGGCGCTGGTGCTCGTCGACGAACTCGCGCACTCGAACGCGGCGGGCAGCCGCCACCCCAAACGCTGGCAGGACATCCAGGAGCTGCAGGCCGCCGGTATCGACGTCTGGACCACGGTCAACGTCCAGCACCTGGACAGCCTGAACCAGGCTGTGGGCGGCATCACCGGCGTGCGCGTCTGGGAAACCGTGCCCGACGCCGTGTTCGATGGCGCCGATGAGGTGGTGCTGGTGGACCTGCCCGCCGACGAACTGCTGCGCCGGCTGCGCGAAGGCAAGGTGTACCTGCCCGAGCAGGCGCGCCACGCGGCCCGGCATTTCTTCCGCAAGGGCAATCTGATCGCGCTGCGCGAACTGGCGCTGCGCCGTACCGCCGACCGCGTCGATGACGACGTGCGCGCCTACCGCCATGCCGAGGCGATCCAGCCGGTCTGGCGCACCCGCGAGGCCGTGCTGGCATGCATTGGCACCGGCGACGATGCCGAACAGGTGGTGCGCAGCGCGCGGCGCCTGGCCAGCCAGCTCGATTGCGACTGGCACGTGGTCACCATCGCCACGCCACGGCTGATGCCGCTGGCCGACCCGGTCCGCGTGCGCGTGCGCGTGCGGGCGGCCATGCAGCTGGCCGAGGAACTGGGCGCCCGCGCCGAGACCCTGGCCGGGCACGACATGGTCAAGGCGGTGGCCGGCTACGTGCGCCGCCACAACCTGACCAAGGTGCTGGTGGGGCGTGCCCGCAACGACTGGCACGCCGAGGGCAGCCTGATCGATCGGGCGCGCATGTGGCTGGCGCGCGCGCTGTCGCCGGTGCTCGGGGCCGGCAACCGGCTGATCGGCCGGCAGACATTTGCCGATGCGCTGGCGGCCGGCTGCCCCGAGATCGACGTGATCCGCGTGGCCGCCGACACCACGCGTGCCGACCTGCGTCCGCGCGCGCCGCGGATCGCAGAGGCCCACCCCGAGGCCGATGCGCAGGCGGCAGCCGAACTGGCGCGCACGCGCCGGCGCGACTACGCGTTCGCCGTGGTGTGGTGCGCCGGTGCCACGGTGCTGTCGATGCTGGCGCGCCCGTGGTTCGACCTCGTCAACATTGCGATGCTGTTCCTGGCGGGCGTGGTCGGCGTGGCCTTGCGCCATGGCCGGGGGCCGGCGGCGCTGGCATCGGTGCTGGCGGTGGCCGCGTTCGATTTCTTCTTCGTGCCACCCCGGATGTCGTTCGCCGTCAGCGACGTGCAGTACCTGCTGACGTTCTTCGTGCTGCTGACGGTGGGGCTGGTCATCGGTCAGTTGACCGCCGGCCTGCGCGAGCAGGCGCAGGTGGCCGTGCGGCGCGAAACCGACGCGCGCACGCTGTACGAACTGGCCCGCGAGCTGTCGGCCGCGCTGACCACCGATCAGGTGGTCGAGATCGGCAGCCGCTTCATGCGCGCCGCGTTCGAGGCCCATGTGACGTTCTTTCTGGTGTCCGAACAGGGGCGGCTGCTGCCGATGGCAGGCGGCCCCCCGGGCGAGGCCGGTGACAAGACCGACAAGGGCGAGGCCATCGACACGGTGCTGGCGCAGTGGGTATTCGACCACGGCCAGCCGGCCGGCACCGGCACCCATACGCTGCCGGGCAGCACGGTGCTGTACCTGCCGCTCAAGGCGCCGATGCAGACGCGCGGCGTCCTGGCCGTGGAGCCGCGCGCCTGGCACGCGCTGGCCGAACCCGGGTTGCGGCGCCAGGCCGATGTCTTTGCCACGCTGATCGCCATCGGCATCGAGCGGCTGCACTACGTGGAAGTGGCGCAGCGCGCGCTGGTGTCGATCGAATCGGAGCGGCTGCGCAGTTCGCTGCTGGCTGCCGTGTCGCACGACCTGCGTACGCCGCTGACCGGGCTGATCGGCATGGCCGAGACGCTGCAGCGCGCCACACCGCCGCTGGCCGGCGACGTGGCCGAGACCGTGGACGCCATGCGCGGCCAGGCGCTGCGCATGCGCACCATGGTGGTCAACCTGCTCGACATGGCCCGTCTGCAGCAGCACGACGTGGCACTGCAGCGCGGCTGGCAATCGCTGGAGGAACTGGTGGGCGCGGCGCTGGCGTCGATGCGCGAGGCACTGAAGGCGCATCGCGTGCAGGTGGCCGACCTGTCCGCGCTGCCGCTGGTGGAGTGCGACGGCGTGCTGATGGAACGCGTGCTGTGCAACCTGCTGGAGAACGCGGCCAAGTACACCGAGCCCGGCACGGTCGTGCGCATCCGTGGCGAGTTGCTGGACGACGAAGTGCGCCTGATCGTCGAGGACGAAGGCCACGGCGTGGCGCCGGGCCAGGAGCGCCACATCTTCGAGAAGTTCACGCGTGGCCAGCGCGAATCGGCCACCGCCGGCGTGGGCCTTGGGCTGGCCGTGTGCGACGCCATCATGCAGGCCCACGGCGGACGCATCTGGGTGGAGTCGGCCGGCCCCGGCGCCCGCTTCACGCTGGCGCTGCCGCGCGGCAATCCTCCTGCCGTCGAGCCCGAGCCGCTCGACGCCATCGTTCCTGACCCGCACTGAGATGCCATTCGATTATTCGCCGACCGTCCTGCTGGTCGAGGACGAACCCCATATCCGCCGCTTCGTGCGCGAATCGCTGCAGGCAGAGGGCTGCACCGTGCACGAGGCCGACACGCTCAAGCGCGGGCTGATCGATGCTGGCACGCGCCAGCCGGACATCGTGATCCTGGACCTGGGCCTGCCCGACGGCGACGGCATGACGCTGATCCGCGAAATGCGCACCTGGACCGAGGTGCCGGTGCTGGTGCTGTCCGCGCGCACCGACGAAGCCGACAAGATCGCGGCGCTGGATGCCGGCGCCGACGACTACCTGACCAAGCCGTTCGGCGTGGGCGAACTGGTAGCGCGCGTGCGCGTGCTGCTGCGCCGCCACGCCAGAACGAACCCGCAGGGCACGCCGCAGATCACGTTCGGCGATGTGCGCGTGGACATGGCCAACCGGCTGGTCACGCGCGGCGACGCGCAGGTGCATCTGACCCCCATCGAATACCGGCTGCTGGCGGTGCTGATCGCCCACCGCGGCAAGGTCATGACCCATCGCGAACTGCTGCGCGAAGTCTGGGGCCCGGCTCACTCGGAAAGCAGCCACTACCTGCGCGTCTACATGGGACACCTGCGCCACAAGCTGGAGCTGGACCCCGCACAGCCCGTGCACCTGCTGACCGAGGTGGGGGTCGGATACCGGTTTGCCGGGTAGCCGCATCCGCGCCGTGCCGCGTCCCTGACCACAGGGAGCCGGGGCGCGCCATGGAACCGTCCTGGCCTACCAGATTCCATGGTCTCGCGCGTCGCAGTTTGAAACGATTGGATCGCCATCCGTGGCAGCCATGGCACGCACAGCCGGCTGTCGGGAAGGCGTTTCCGAATCCGATATCTGGAGCGACGCAATGACACAAAACGTATCTCAGCAGGCTGCCGCACTGGCCGCGGGCGTTCAGTACTTCCGCGCCAACAGCACCGGGCCCGACGCCAACGCCAGCGGCGGCAACGCGATTGCCATCGGGCAATCGGCTGCCGCCACGGCGGGCGATTCGATTGCCATCGGCGATACCGCCCTGGCGGATGGCGATCACAACACGCTGGCCATCGGCACGGGCGCCCACAGCGGCAGGAGCTACAGCGCGGCGGTGGGCCGTGAGGCCACGGCCACCGCAGTGTGGTCGACGGCGCTGGGCGCCCGCAGTGCCGCCACCGTCGACAACAGCACGGCACTGGGCAGTTCCACCGTTGCATCGGCGGTAAACACCACCGCCGTGGGCATCAAGGCCGCCGCCGTTGCCGAAAGCGCGACGGCTTTGGGACAACTGGCCAACGCCACGGCGCCCTACAGCGTGGCCATCGGCGTGGGCAGCGTTGCCGGCGCCAGCGACGCCATCGCCATCGGCACGAAGGCCGGCGCGTCGGCGGCCAACTCCATCGCGCTGGGCCTGGCCGTGGTATCGGCCGTGCGCGGCATCGCGATTGGCGATCAGAGCTATGTCAGTGGTTCGCAGGCCGTGGCGATCGGGTCGTATTCCAGCGCCAGCGCCCTGTTTGCCGATGCAATCGGGGCGAACTCGCAAGCCACGCAGCCCGGGGCCGTCGCCCTGGGAACCAGCTCGACCGCCACGGCAATCTTCAGCCTCGCACTGGGCAGCCAGGCGAAGGCCAACGTGGATTACGGCGTGGCGCTGGGCAACGAATCGGTTTGCGACCGTCCGCTGTCCGTATCGGTCGGCCGCGCAGGCGTCCGGACCCGGCAGATCGTCAACGTGGCAGCCGGCACGGAAGGCACCGACGCCGTGAATCTTGACCAGCTCCGCCAGGAACTGGTCGCTATCAACCGTCAGATCGCGGCGCTGGCCACGCGGGTGTCGGCACTGGAAGGCGCCTGATTCTGGATCGGCGTTCGGGCATCGCCCTGGCGCACCCTCCGTGGGGCGCCAGGCGCTTGGCTATTCCTACGAAGAATGTTTGTGCATACGCATGAACGAATAAATCACTCGCAAGAATAAACGGAACGATGAATCGCCAACTACACTGAATTGGTCGCGCCCCGCGTTCGCGGGCCGGTCCTATCGGTCTTCGGAGTTCCACCATGCCCGCATCCGTTACCTCGAAGATCCGTCTGGCCATGCTGGTCCTCGCCGCAGTCGCCGGCTTCCACGCCAACGCAGCCACCGAACCGCCCGCGCCGGCCCAGGCCCAGACCCGCGAAGCGGTGGCCGCCTACGAAGCCGGCCATTTCGATGCGGCGATCAAGGGCTTTGCCGATGCTGCCCAGAAGGGCAACCGGCTGGCCCAGTTCAACTACGCGATGATGCTGCTGCGTGGCGAAGGCACGACAGCCCGGCCGCAAGAAGCACTGGTCTGGCTGCGGCGCGCCGCCGACAACCAGATGACACATGCGCAGTACACATTGGGGGACCTGAACGAGCGCGGCGAACTGGTGCCGAAGTCGCTGGAGGAGGCCAACCGCTGGTATGAGCGGGCGGCGCAGGGCGGCCATATCCAGGCACAGGTGGCGCTGGCCACCAACTACTTCACGGGGCGCGGGGTGCCGCTCGACTACGGCCGCGCGTTCACCTGGTACTCGAAGGCGGCCACCGCCGGCGACGGCGGGGCGCAGTACATCGTCGGCAGCTACTACGAGCGCGGCTACCCCGGCATCGTGGACAAGGATATCGAGCAGGCCAAGATCTGGTACGCCCGGGCAGCCGCCCACGGCGACCCCGGCGCGCTGGCCAAGCTGCGGTCGTTGCTGGAAGAGGGCCTGCGCGCGAAGAACCAGATGTAGGCCGGCGCGGTTGCCGGCCGCCGCCCGTAGGCAGGCACGGGCAGGCGGTACAAGTCTTGCTAGGCCTGACGCTACACACAACCCCGGGGGTCGCCAGTGGTCACGCACGTCGCGCTGAGTCATGTCACACACTACCGCTATGACCGTCCGGTGCAGTTGTCGCCGCAAGTCGTACGCCTGCGCCCGGCACCGCATTGCCGCACGCCGATCCTGTCCTACTCGCTGCGCATCGAACCGGTGCAGCATTTCGTCAACTGGCAGCAGGACCCGTTTTCCAACTATCTGGCCCGGCTGGTGATTCCGGAGCCGACCACGGAATTCCGCGTGACGGTGGACCTGATCGCCGAGATGGCGGTCTACAACCCGTTCGATTTCTTCCTGGAGCCGTCGGCCGAGAAGATTCCGTTTGCCTACGATGCCGGGCTGGCGCACGACCTGGCGCCCTACCTGGCGAAAGACCCGCTGACGCCGCGCCTTGCCGCCTTTGTCGACAGCATCGACCGCGCGCCGCGTGCCACGCTGGATTTCCTGGTGGACCTGAACCAGCGGCTGCAGCGCGAGATCCGCTACCTGATCCGCATGGAGCCGGGCGTGCAGTCGCCGGAGACCACGCTCGAAAACGGGTCGGGGTCCTGCCGCGACACCGGTTGGCTGCTTGTGCAGACGTTGCGGCATCTGGGGCTGGCCGCGCGCTTCGTGTCCGGCTACCTGCTGCAGCTGACCCCCGACGTGAAGGCCGTCGATGGCCCGGTCGGGGCTGAGGCCGATTTCACCGACCTGCACGCCTGGTGCGAGGTCTACCTGCCGGGCGCGGGCTGGATCGGGCTCGATCCCACATCGGGCCTGCTGGCCGGCGAGGGCCATATCCCGCTGGCCTGCACGCCGGAGCCCAGCAGCGCGGCACCGGTCAGCGGCGCGGTGGACGAATGCGAGGTGACGTTCGGGCACCATATGTCGATCTCGCGGATCTACGAGTCGCCGCGCGTGACCAAGCCCTATACCGATGCGCAGTGGACGGCCATCGACGCGGCCGGCCTGGCCGTGGACCGCCAGTTGCAGGCGCTCGACGTACGGCTGACGATGGGCGGCGAGCCCACCTTCGTCGCCGCGCGCGACCGTGACGGCGCCGAGTGGAACACGGATGCGCTGGGCCCCACCAAGCGCGGGCTGGCCACCGAACTGGTGCACAAGCTGCGTTCGCGCTACGGCGAGGGCGGCTTCCTGCATTTCGGGCAGGGCAAGTGGTATCCCGGCGAACAGCTGCCGCGCTGGGCGCTGTCGATCTGCTGGCGCGCCGATGGGCATCCTTGCTGGCAGGACCCGTCGCTGTTTGCCGACGAGCGCGAGCCCGACGCCTACACATCGGCCGATGCGCGGCGATTCCTCGAAACGCTGACGCGTCGGCTGGGCCTGGAAGCCGACACCATCACGCCCGGCTACGAGGACGTCTGGTACTACCTGTGGCGCGAGCGCCGGCTGCCCGTCAACGTCGATCCGTTCGAGGCGAAGCTCGACGACGAACTGGAGCGCACACGGCTGCGGCGGGTGTTCGACGCGGGGCTGTCCAGCGTCACCGGCTACGTGCTGCCGCTGGCGCGCGACGATCATGGCGGCTGGCTGACCGGCCGCTGGTTCGTGCGCGACGAACGCATGTACCTGCTGCCCGGCGATTCGCCAATGGGCTACCGGCTGCCGCTCGATTCGCTGCCGTGGGTGTCGAAGGCCGACTACCCGTGGCAATTCGAGCAGGACCCGTTCGCACCGCGCGCGCCGCTGCCGGCCGCGGCGCCGCTGCGCGCGCAGTCGCCGGCCGCCGCGTACACCCCGGCGGCGATGGCCGCGCGCAGGGCCGAAGCGCGAGGCCAGCCACGCCCGGGTGGCAAATCCGCCACGCAGGCCACGGCGCCAGCGCGCGGAGAATCGTCCAGCGACACCATCCGCACGGCAGTCTGCGTGGAGGTCCGCCACCCGAGCCGCGCCGCCGGCCCCGCCGTCGAAGCGCAGTCGATGGATGACAAGCGCGGCATCCTCTATGTCTTCATGCCGCCACTGACCGTGCTGGAGGATTACCTGGCGCTGGTGGCGGAGGTGGAAGCCACCGCCGCCGAACTGGGCGTCAGGATCGTGATGGAAGGCTATCCGCCGCCGCGCGACCCGCGCCTGAAGCTGCTGCAGGTGACGCCCGATCCGGGCGTGATCGAGGTCAACATCCATCCCGCCGCGAACTGGCCGGAACTGGTGGACCACACCGACTACCTGTACCAGGCCGCGCACGAGACGCATCTGTCCACCGAGAAATTCATGCTCGACGGGCGCCACACCGGCACCGGCGGGGGCAACCACTTCGTGCTGGGCGGCGCCACGGCGGCCGACAGCCCGTTCCTGCGCCGGCCCGACGTGCTGGCCAGCCTGATCGCGTACTGGCACAACCATCCGTCGCTGTCGTACCTGTTTTCGGGGCTGTTCATCGGCCCCACCAGCCAGGCGCCGCGCGTGGACGAGGCGCGCAACGACCAGGTCTACGAACTCGATATCGCGTTCGACGAACTGCGCCGCCAGCTTGACCTGAGCCAGGTGGTCGGCAATGGCGAGGTGCCGCCGTGGCTGATCGACCGCATCCTGCGCAACCTGCTGGTGGACGTGACGGGCAACACGCACCGTTCGGAGTTCTGCATCGACAAGCTCTACTCGCCCGACGGGCCGACCGGCCGGCTGGGCCTGCTGGAACTGCGCGCGTTCGAGATGCCGCCGCACGCGCGCATGAGCCTGGTGCAGCAACTGCTGCTGCGGGCGATGGTGGCACGCTTCTGGCGCACGCCGTACACCGCGCGGCTCACGCGCTGGGGCACGGCGCTGCACGACCGCTTCATGCTCGGCACCTTCGTGGAGATGGATTTCGACGATGTGCTGGCCGAAATGCGCGCCGCCGGCTTTGTCTTCGAGTCCAGCTGGTTCGCGCCGCACTTCGAATTCCGCTTCCCGCGCGTGGGCGAGATCGACGTGGCCGGGCTGTCGCTGACGCTGCGCACCGCGCTGGAGCCATGGCATGTGATGGGCGAGGAGGGGGCGGCCGGTGGCACCGTGCGCTATGTCGATTCGTCGGTGGAGCGCATCGAGGTGACGGTGCTGGGCATGAACGACAACCGGCATGTGGTGACGGTCAATGGCCAGACCGTTCCGCTGCAGCCTACCGGGCGGGCCGGCGAGTACGTGGCCGGGGTGCGCTATCGCGCCTGGGCGCCGCCATCGTCGCTGCATCCGACCATCCCGTCGCACGCGCCGCTGACCTTCGACGTGGTGGATACGTGGATGGACCGCAGCCTGGGCGGCTGTCAGTATCATGTTTCGCACCCGGGCGGCCGTAATTACCAGACATTCCCGGTCAATGCGTACGAGGCGGAAAGCCGGCGCCTGGCGCGGTTTTTCGCGATCGGGCATACGCCGGGGCGGTCGGTGGCGCCGCCGCCACGCCGCAGCCTGGAATTCCCGTTCACGCTCGACCTGCGCGACATGGCCTAGCGCATCTGGCGTGCCCGCCCTACAGGAGAACCGTCAGCCGTGCCGTTGCAGTCGTCGCTGCCTTTCGAAGGATCGGATATTGCCGACGCGCCGGCCGCCCTGGCGGGCCGGCTGGCGCTGCCCGTGCCCGACGGCCATCGCGACGAACTGCGGCTGCCCGACGGCACGCTGCGCGAACCGTGGGCACGCTTCTTCGGCATCCTGGACGACCTGCGTCCCGCCGCGCTGAACGCCCATGCGGCGGCCGTGTCGCGCCGCATCCGCGACAACGGCGTGACATACAACGTCTACGCCGACCAGGGCGGCGCGCGGGCCTGGCAGCTGGAGGTCTTTCCGTTCCTGGTGTCCGAAGCCGACTGGGCGGTGATCGAGGCCGGCGTCACGCAACGGGCCACGCTGGCCAACGCCATCCTGGCCGATATCTACGGGCCGCAGACACTGCTCACGCGCGGGCTGCTGCCGCCGGGGCTGGTCTACGGGCATCCCGGCTACCTGCGCCCGCTCAAGGGCTACCAGCCGCCGGGCGGCAGCTTCCTGCAGACCGTGGCGGTGGATCTCGTGCATACCGACAACGGCTGGACGGTCATCGCGCATCGGACCGAGACGCCTTCGGGCATGGGCTACGCGCTGGAAAACCGGCTGATCGTTTCGGGCCAGTACGCCGACGCGTTTCGCGAACTGCGCGTGCGGCGCCTGCCGCCGACCTTCTCGCAGTTGATCTCGACGCTGGCGCACGCGGCGCCGGCGGGCCTGGCCGAAGAGGGCGCCAGCGCGGCCACGGGCGCGGGGCGGCAGATCGTGCTGCTGTCGCCGGGGCCGTTCAACGAGACCTACTTCGAGCACACGTTCCTGGCGCGCTACCTGGGCATCACGCTGGTCGAGGGCAAGGACCTGACCGTGCGCAACGACGTGGTCTACCTGAAGACATTCGGCGGGCTGGAGCGCGTCGACGTGATCCTGCGCCGCCTTGACGATGTGTTCTGCGACCCGCTCGAACTGCGCAGCGATTCGATGCTGGGGGTGCCGGGCCTGCTCGAAGCGATGCGCGCGGGCAACGTGGCGGTGTCGAACGTGCCGGGATCGGGCTTTCTGGAGTCGCCCGCGATCCACGGCTTCCTGCCCGGCATCGCGCAGGCGTTGCTGGACGAGCCGCTGGCGCTGCCGTCGGTCATGAGCTGGTGGTGCGGCGAGGCCGCCGCGCAGGAAGCGGCGCTGCGGCTGCTCGACGCAGCGTTCGTGATGCCCACCTATCCGCGCACGCCCGCCGATGCGCTGCTGGGCATGGAAAAGGGTCTGCAGCCGCTCGATGCATGGCGCGCCCGCATCGCAGAAACGCCAGATCGCTTTACGCTGCAGGCGCCGCTGCCGCTCTCGCACACGCCTTGCTGGGAGCCCGACGGCAAGGGCGGCGGACGGATTGGCTCGCGCGCGGCCATGCTGCGCGTGTTTGCGGTTGCCGATGGCAATGGCGGCTGGCAGGTCATGCCGGGCGGCTTCACGCGGCTCGCACCGCCCCATCTGGAAGCGGTGTCGATGCAGCTTGGCGGCACCAGTGCCGACACCTGGGTGCTGTCGAACCAGCCGGCGCAGGGGTTGATGCCGACGTTGGCCGGCCGTGCGCGCGGCGGGCCGGCATCGGCGCCGCCACCGCGTACTGCGCTGCCGTCGCTGGGCCCGGCGGCGGTGCCCCGGCCGCTGGCGGTATCGAGCCGCGCGGCCGAGAACCTGTACTGGGCCGGCCGCTATGCCGAGCGCGCGGAAAACGTGGTGCGCGTGTGCCGCCAGATACTTGGCTCCATCGAATCGAACGACGAGACCGACGACGGCACGCTGAACATGCTGGGCCTGCTGGCGCAGTGGTTCGGGCTGGTGGCCCCGAACACGCCGTCGCCACAGGCGTCGCTGCGCGTGTTCGAACGCAGCCTGGTTTCCACGCTGGCCGATCCGAATGCCGCGACGGGCCTGATGCCGACGCTGGCCAGCCACGCGCGTGCCGCCAACGAGATCCGCAACCGGTTGTCGAACGATCACTGGCGCACCATCCTGGCCGCGCGCAACGACTTCCAGGACGCGATGGCGGATGCGGCATGCCCGTCCGGCACGGCGGGCCACGGCGAGGGGGCCTACGACCGCTCGAAGGTGCTGGCCGCGCTGGAGCATCTGGCGATGCAGCTGGGCGCGATCAGCGGTGCGCAGGGCGACCGCATGACGCGCGACGAAGCGTGGCGGCTGGTCTTTATCGGCCGTCATATCGAACGGCTCGGCACGCTGGCGCTGTTCCTGGAACTGGCCGAAGGCAGCGGCGCGCTGGCGTCGCGCAGCGGCTTCGACATGCTGCTGCACCTGTTCGACAGCACGCTGACCTACCGCTCGCTATTCCCGGGGCGTAGCGACGTGGCTGCGCTGGTCGATCTGCTGGTGCTGGAGCCGACCAATCCGCGCGGCCTCTACGGCGTGCTGGACCGCCTGCGCGACAAGCTCGCGCAATTGCCGACCGGCGCCACCGGCCAGACGCGCGTGCCACTGGCCGAACTGCTGCCGCCGGCAACCGCGCTGCCGTCGCGCTCGCTGCTGTGCGAGCGCGACAAGGACCGCTATCCCAAGCTGGCGGCGCTGTGCGATCAGCTTGGCGCGCGCATGGCGAAGCTGTCCGACGAAATCGGCGGCCGCTACTTCAGCCATGCCGGCGTGGCACCGGAGACGGACCTGCCATGAGCAGCCTGCCGGCCAATCCCCACGCTGAAGCCGGGCCGCCCGAGCCGGCCGGCGCGCCACCGGTCACGGCACCGGCCACGCCACCGGACATGCCCACCACGCTGGACGTGCACCATGTCACCACCTACCAGTACGCGTGGCCCGTGGAACATGCGCAGCAGCGTGCCGTGGTGACGCCGCCGTCGTACCCGTGGCAGGCCGTGGGCGCGCACCGGACCGATGTGGAACCCGCGCCGACGCACCAGCACATGCGAACCGATGCGTTTGGCAACAACGTGCTGCATTTCATGCTCGATGTGCCGCACGAGACGATGCGCCTGACCACCCGCAGCACGGTCACTTTGATGCCGCGCTGGGCCGGGTTCGATGCGGCGCAGGGCATGCCATGGGAAGCGGCGGCGCAGCAGTTGCGCTACCGCGCCGGCCAGCCGTTCCACCCCGAGACGGAATTCGTCTACGCATCGCCGAACGTGGCGCTGCACGCGGACCTGCGCGACTACGCGCTGCAGAGCTTCACCCCCGGTGTGACGGTGGCCGCCGGCGCCATCGACCTGATGCATCGCATCCACGCCGACTTCGCGTACCACGGCGAGACCACCGAAGTGCATACGCCCGCGCTGGAGGCGTTTGGGCTACGCAGCGGCGTGTGCCAGGACTTCGCGCAGGTGATGATCGGCTGCCTGCGGTCGATTGGCCTGGCCGCGCGCTATGTCAGCGGCTATCTGTGCACCGATCCGCCGCCGGGCGAGCCGCGCCTGCTGGGTGCCGATGCCTCGCACGCGTGGGCCGGCGTCTGGTGCCCTGCCAACGGCTGGATCGACCTCGATCCGACCAACGACGTGCTGGCCGACACGCGCCACGTGACGCTGGCCATCGCGCGCGACTACAGCGACGTGCCACTGCTGCATGGCGTGATCGTCGGCGGCGGCGAGCATACGGTGGAGGTGGAGGTCAGCGTGGTGCCGGTGGCGGGTGCCGTCCGGCCCGTCGCCTGAGCGGCACCGTACCGGGAATGCGCGGCGCCCCGCGCGGCACATTCCCGATGGATCATCCTTGTGTCATTCGAATCCATTGTCCGGGGCGTGGCCATCGGCAACGAGCGGCTTCTCCAGGCCAACGATTGGGAGTTCGACATGACACAGCAGGAACAGGAAGCCGCACTGGCGCGAGACCCGGATTCGCCCGGGGCGCGCGATCAGGCTGGCGGTGCAGGGCGCGATGAGGTGGGCGTGCAGGCCGCAGCGGGTATCACGTATTTCCGTGCCAACACGGATGGAACCGACGGCTCTCCCACGGGGGGCAACGCGATAACGGTGGGCCCGAACGGCATCGCATCGGGCAGGAACAACCTCGCCATCGGCAACGGGGCGCAGGCAACGGGCGGTTACGACGCGATGGCGATGGGCTGGGACGCGCGGGCCACAGCGCAGAGCACGATCGCCTTTGGCGCGGGCGCGCGCGCCACGGGCAATCGCGCGTTCGCAATTGGCGAAAGTGCGAACGCCAGCGCGCTTCAGGCCATCGCCTTCGGGGCCGGCAGCAAGGCCAGGGGAGAGCTTAGCGTCGCGCTGGGCCACGGAAGCGTTGCCGAAGCCGATGGGACGGTCTCGGTCGGCACCAGCGAGTTCAAGCGCACCATTGTCAACGTTGCGCCCGGCGAGGTGTCGGAAAGCAGCACCGACGCCATCAACGGCAGCCAGCTCTACGCGGCGCTAGGCGGCGGAGGCGGCAGCGTGGGCGATCTCCAGTATTTCCACGCCAACAGTTCCAAGCCGGACGGCGAGGCCACCGGCAGCGACGCCATCGCGGTCGGGCCGCTGGCCGATGCACCGGGCAGCGGTGGGCTGGCGCTGGGCCTGGAAGCGGTGGCAAACGGGCAAAACTCGACGGCCCTGGGCAGCAATGCGGCCAGCGTCGCGGACTGGGCGCAGGCCATCGGCAGCCGGTCGGTGGCGATTGGCTCTGGCGATGTCGCGGTTGGTGTCAACACCCAGGCCAATGGCGACGGCACGGCCGCGCTGGCGGTGGGGACGGGCGCCAACGCGGGCGGCGCCGGATCGGTGGCGATCGGTCACCAGGCCAGTGTATCGGCGGCGGACAGCGTGGCCATCGGGAACGGCAGCGTGGCGCTCCGCAAGGGCACGGTATCGGTCGGCACGCTGCTAAAGCCCCGCCGTATCGTGCATGTGATGAGGGGCGAACTCGATTCGGACGCCGCCACGGTGGGCCAGCTCAAGGACGCCGGGCTGAACCTGAATGCAGCCGGCGAAGTGTCCAATGCGTTCGTGGCCTATGACGACGCCACGCTGGGCCGCGTGACGCTGGCCAACACGCTGGTCACGAGCCTGGTACCCGGCGAACTGACCGAGGGCAGCCAGGATGCGGTGACAGGCGCGCAGCTGTTCGCCACCAACCAGCAGCTCGGCCAGGCCCTCGACGCGCTGAGCCAGATCAATACGGCGGTGGAAGACATCACCGGTGGTGACGCCGGCGTGAAGTACTTCCATGTCGATTCGACCGCGTCGGATGCCGATGCGAGCGGCACCAATGCGCTGGCCATCGGCCCGAATGCCTCGGCGAAGAGCACCGGGGCGGTGGCCGTGGGCGACGCCACCGCGGTGACTGGGGCGGGAGGTCTGGCGCTGGGCGCGGGGGCCAGTGTCTCGGGCTCGTACAGCGTGGCGCTGGGACAGGGCAGCGTGGCGGACCGGCCGAACACCGTGTCGGTGGGGGCGGCCGACGCACGGCGCCGCATCGTCAACGTGGAAGCGGGCGTGGCGGACAACGACGCGGTGACTGTCGGGCAGCTGCGCACGGCCGGGCTGGACGTGAACGCGTCGGGCAACGTCGGCAACGCCTTCCTGGCCTACGACGACGACTCGAAGGCCCGTGCCACGCTCGACAACACGCTGGTGACAGGGCTGCGCGCGGCCAGCCTGACCCAGCTGAGCACCGATGCGGTGACGGGCGGCCAGCTGTTCCAGACCAACGCCAAGGTGACGAAGAACGCGCAGGAAATCGCCGATCTTGCCGAGACCGTGGCAGGCATCAGCAGCGGCGATGCGGACCTGAAGTACCTGCAGGTGAAGTCCACCGGCGCGGGCGCGACCGCCAGCGGCAACAACGCCATCGCCATCGGCCCGCTGGCCACGGCCAGGGGCGACGGCAGTATCGTCCTGGGCGACGGCGCGACCATGGCCAGCACTGGCAGCGGCATCGTGATGGGCCGCAGCGCGCGCATCGAGACTGGCGGGGGCGGCGAGGGGTCGATTGCGCTGGGCAATGCCGTGTATGTGTCGGCCAACAACGCGGTGGCCATCGGCGCTGCCGCATCGGCGTCGAAGGCCGACAATGTGGCGATTGGCGGCTCGGCCACGGCTTCGGGCTCCACGTCCGTGGTGGTGGGCGCCAATGCCATGTCTTCGGTGACGAATGGTGTCGCGCTTGGCGCGAAGTCCAACTGCGACCGCGCCAAGTCGGTGTCGGTCGGCCGCGCCAGCCTGCAGCGGCAGATCATCAACGTGGCAGCCGGCACGTCATCGACCGATGCCGTCAACGTCGGCCAGCTCACCGCCATGCTGGCGGAGCGCGACGCCTTGCTGGCCAGCCTGCAGGAACGCCTGGCCGCGCTGGAATCCGCCTGATAAGGTGCCGACCGCTGGTCGGGGCGAAAAAAAACGGCCACGTGCATTACACGTGGCCGTTTCTTTAGAACAGGATCGGATCGGCGATCAGCCCAGCTTCTTCTTCAGCAGTTCATTGACCTGGGCCGGGTTGGCCTTGCCCTTGGTGGCCTTCATGGCCTGGCCCACCAGCGCGTTGAACGCCTTTTCCTTGCCGGCGCGGAATTCCTCGACCGACTTGGCGTTGGCGGCCAGCACGTCATCGATGATCTTTTCCAGTTCGCCCGTGTCGGACATCTGCTTCAGGCCCTTGGCCGCGATGATCGCGTCGGCGTCGCCGTCCGATTCGCCGGCCCACATCGCCGGAAACACATCCTTCTTGGCCGTGTTGTTCGATACCGTGCCATCGGCAATGCGCGATAGCAGTTTCGCCAGTTGAGCCGGGCTCACCGGCGCGGCGTCGATCGTGATGCCGTCGCGGTTCAGTTGCGATGCGATCTCGCCCATCAGCCAGTTGGCGGCGGGCTTGGCGCTGGCGGCACCCACTTCCTTGACCACGGCCTCGAAGTAGCTGGCCAGGGCCTTGGTCGCGGTGATGGTGCTCGCATCGTAGGCGGACAACCCGTATTGCGACACAAAGCGTGCCTGCATGGCGGCCGGCAGCTCGGGCAGCGCGCTCTTCACACGGTCGATCCAGGCCGCGTCGATCTCCAGCGGCATCAGGTCTGGGTCGGGGAAGTAGCGGTAGTCGTGCGCGTCTTCCTTGGTGCGCATCGCGCGCGTCTCGCCGGTGTCCGGGTCGAACAGCACCGTCGCCTGGACGATCTCGCGGCCATCCTCGATTTCGGCAATCTGCCATTGCACTTCGTAGTCGATGGCCTGCTGCAGGAAGCGGAACGAGTTCAGGTTCTTGATCTCGCGCCGCGTGCCGAACTTCTCCTGACCCACCGGGCGCACGGACACGTTGGCGTCGCAGCGGAAGCTGCCTTCCTGCATGTTGCCGTCGCAGATGCCCAGCCACACCACCAGCGAATGCAGCGCCTTCGCATAGGCCACGGCTTCGGCCGAGCTGCGCATGTCGGGCTCGGTCACGATTTCCAGCAGCGGCGTGCCGGCACGGTTCAGGTCGATGCCGGTCATGCCCGCGAAGTCCTCGTGCAGCGACTTGCCGGCGTCTTCTTCCAGGTGGGCGCGCGTCAGGTTGATGGTCTTCTCGTAGACGCCCTGCTTGCCTTCCACCTGCACCGTGATCTGCCCGCCCTGCACCACCGGGATCTCGTACTGGCTGATCTGGTAGCCCTTGGGCAGGTCGGGGTAGAAGTAATTCTTGCGCGCGAAGATGCTGCGCGGCGCGATCTTCGCGTCGATCGACAGCCCGAACTGGATGGCGCGCTCGACGGCACCCTTGTTCAGCACGGGCAGCACGCCCGGCAGCGCCAGGTCCACGGGGCAGGCCTGCGTATTGGCCTCGGCACCGAACGCGGTCGAGGCGCCGGAGAAAATCTTGGAGGCCGTGGAGAGCTGTGCGTGCGTCTCCAGGCCGATCACCACTTCCCATTGCATGGCGGTTTTCCTAATCTGAGTGCTTTTCTGTATAGGTTGCTTCGGTTGCCGAATTCCAGGCCCTGCGCTGTCTGTGTCGTCAGGGGTCGGAACTCGTCAGCCATGAGTCCAGTTGTGCCAGCGCGGCCACGCGCGCCACGGCGTCGCCGCCGACGGTGACCCCGGAGCCGTTGCGGGCGGCGACGTCGCGCCGTACGTGCAGCTCGCTGGTGCCGTCGAAGCCATGGTACGCGCCCGGATAGATTTCCAGGCGGAAACGGGCCTTGGGCTGCCGGCTTTGCACCGCATTCTGCAGCATTGCGCAGCGCGTGGCGGGCGTCCAGTCGTCGGCGCCGCCGATCATCAGCAGCAATGGCGACCGCAGCCTGAAATCGTGCTGCTGCACGGCGCGCTTGCAGCCCGGATAGAACGCCACGGCGCGGTCCACGTTCGGCGCATCGGCGGGCCAGGGCCGGCTGGCGTCGATGGTGGCCAGCACCGCCTGCGCGCCGTTGGACCAGCCCAGCAGCACGATGCGGCGCGTGTCGATGCCCGGCTGCCTTGCCACCCAGCGCAACGCGGCGATGGCGTCGGCACGGCGCGTCTTGTCGTCGATGGATCGGGCGTCGAACGATTCCGTGCAGATGCCCTGGGCCTTGCCGCGCGCGCTGAAACTGTCGGGCATCAGCACGGCGTAGCCGCGCTCGGTCAGCCAGTGTGCGTACTCGCGATAGCGGGCCTGCAGGCCGGCCGCAGGATCGATCACTTCCTCGATCGTGCCCGCGCGCCTGGCTGCCACCTTCATGTCGACCAGGCCGCCGCAGCCGTGCAGCGCCACCACCACAGGCAGCGGCTGGCTGCGGGCCACGGTGCCCTCGCGCGGCATGAACCAGTAGGCGGTCAGCGCCGGCGACCCCGGATCGGCGGGCAGCCGCACCCGCGCGGTGGCCGGTTCGGTCGCGGTGGCCGGCGCTGCCACAACGGCGGCGCTGGCCGGGCCGACCGGTGCGGTCAAGGGCGACGGCGGCGACAGCGGTGCCATCGACACCGCCGGCTGGGCCGGTGCGGCCGGCATCAGCGCCGCCACCACCGCCACGCCGGCCAGCGTCCCGCGCAGCCAGCGGCCCACCGTGGTCGGAACCAGCGGCGAGGCCTTCGGCGGCAAGGTGGGCGGGAACAGGCGTGGCATGGTCGATCGACGAATTCAGCCGGGGCTCAGCGCGTGCGCGCGCATTCGCCGGTGCCCGGTTCGAACATCACGGGCCACGCCTCTTCATAGATGCCGGGCGTGCAGTGCGACTGGCAGCTTGCGTGCGCCAGCGTGACGCGGCGCGGGTCCTGCCAGATCATCAGCTTGCAGGCGCTGCCGTCGTTGGCGCGCAGCTCGATGTGCGGCGTCTTGCGCACCTGGCGGAAATCGGCCAGGTTGAAGCTGCACGAGCCACGCTTGCCCACCCACAGCTTCCACTGCAGTTGCTGCACGGTGTTGTCGGCCACGCGCAGCTGCGCGTCCTCGCGGAAGCCGTCTTCCTCGGTGCGCTGGCAGTTGCCAGCCAGGTCGATGTCGCGCGCCGCGATGGGCGTGGAGCGGCCAACGAACGGAATCTGGCAGCCGGCCAGCGTCACGGCCACCGCCAGGGCGGCGGCCAGTCTCAGCGGGATGCGGGGCAGGGCGTGCATGCGCATGATGGCTCGGGGCAGTGGGCGGTTTGGCGACGCCGATCAGGCCGGACGGCGCAGGTGCCAGTCGGTGGCCTGCTGGAACGCGTGGGCCACCTGCAGCAGGCGCGCTTCGTCAAAGTAGTTGCCGATGATCTGCAGGCCCACGGGCATGTTGCCGTCGCCAAAGCCGGCCGGCACGCTCATGCCGGGCAGGCCGGCCAGGCTGGTGGACAGCGTGAAGATGTCTGCCAGGTACATCTGCACCGGGTCGGCGGTCTTCTCGCCCAGCTTCCAGGCCACGCTCGGCGCCACCGGGCCCATGATCACGTCGCACTCGGCAAACGCGCGCTGGAAATCGTCGGCGATGATGCGGCGGATTTTCTGCGCCTGCAGATAGTAAGCATCGTAATAACCGTGCGACAGCACGTACGTGCCCACCATGATGCGGCGCTTCACTTCCGGGCCGAAGCCTTCGGCGCGGCTCTTCTTGTACATGTCGAGCAGGTCGCGGTACTCGGCGGCGCGATGGCCGTAGCGCACGCCGTCGAAGCGCGACAGGTTCGACGAAGCCTCGGCCGGCGCGATGATGTAGTACACCGGGATCGACAGCTCGGTCTTGGGCAGCGACACGTCCACCAGCGTGGCGCCAAGCTTTTCATACTCGGCCAGCGCGGCGCGCACGGTCTTTTCCACATCGGCGGACAGGCCCTTGCCGAAATACTCGCGCGGCAGGCCGATACGCAGGCCGGCCAGCGGCTTGTCGGCGGTGGCGCCGGCGCGCGGCTGGCCCAGCAGGCGGGTGAAGTCCTCGTCCACGCCACCCAGTTCCGGGGTCAGGCTGGTGGAATCCTTCGGATCGAAGCCGGCCATGCCGTTGAGCAGCATCGCGCAGTCCTCGGCCGTATGGGCCATCGGGCCGCCCTGGTCCAGCGACGACGCGAACGCGATCATGCCGTAGCGCGACACCCGGCCATACGTCGGCTTGATGCCGGTGATGCCGGAGAACGATGCCGGCTGGCGGATCGACCCGCCGGTGTCGGTGCCGGTGGCGGCCGGCGCCAGGCCCGCGGCCACGGCAGCGGCCGAGCCGCCCGACGAGCCGCCCGGCACGCGGTTGGTGTCCCACGGGTTGCGCACGGCGCCCTGGTACGCGTTTTCGTTGGACGAACCCATCGCGAATTCGTCCATGTTGGTCTTGCCCAGCGTGACCATGCCGGCCGCGCCCAGGCGCTCCACCACGGTGGCGTCGAACGGGCTTTCGTAGTTGGCCAGCATCTTCGAGCCGGCGGTGGACTTCCAGCCGCGCGTCACGAAGACGTCCTTGTGGGCGATGGGCACGCCGGTCAGCGGCGTGGCCTGGCCGTTGGCGCGGCGCTCGTCGGCGGCGCGGGCCTGGGCCAGCGTCAGGTCGGGGTTGACGTCGACAAAGGCATTGAGGCTCTTGGCGGCGTCGATGCGGGCCAGGTAGTCGCGGGCGAGTTCCTCGGCGGACACGGAACGGGCGGCCAGCGCATCGGCAATCTGGCGCAGCGAGGTCTGGTGATCAGCGGAAAAGGTCATATCGGGTCGGATGGCGTCTGGATGGGCGACAAGGCAGGGCAGCGCGCTGCCGTCACTCGATGACCTTGGGCACCAGGTACAGGCCGTTCTCGGTGGCCGGGGCGGGGCGCTGGTAGTCCGCGCGGCGGTCGGATTCGGTCACCGCGTCGTCGCGCAGGCGCTGGGCGATGTCGCGCACGGCCGACAGCGGATGGGCCAGCGGCTCGATGCCGGTGGTGTCCACCGCCTGCATCTGCTCGACCAGGGAGAAAAAGTTGTTCAGCTGCACAAGCGTATGCTCGGCCTCGGCATCGCTGGTTTCGATGCGGGCCAGGTGCGCGATGCGCTTGACGTCGGAAAGTTCGAGAGCCATGGCGTGGTGCGGCGCTTCTCGCCGGATTCAGTCCTGCGGACTGGAGATGTTGCGGCCGGGCGGGGGAGCGGACGCCGGTTCGGAGCCGGCGTCCACCCAACCGTCGTCGGGTGGCCGTCGGGGTGCCTGGAAGGGCGCCATGGGCCCGGCGTCTGGCGGGGTGGCCAAGGCGTGCCGGACTGGTGCGCCCGGGGGGCACCCCAGGATCGTCGAAGTTACAAGTTTTTCAGGGTCCAAACGCCCCGAAACAGCGTGAATTATAAGGTATCATTACGCGCTGCTGTCTTCCCGCAACGCGCGCGCCACTTGGGTTGCGGCAAAGCGGGCGGGTGGTGATGCCGTCGGCACAGTCGCAGCATCCAGGACCGGGTTCCGGGCGCCAATCGCCGGGGTGCCAAGGTGCTGGATCGGGCGGCATACCGTGGCCGGCGTCGCAACCATGCAACAGTAATGTGCCAGCATCAGGGCAACGCCGCGGATTAGCGGCCCGTTTTCATCGTATTTTCACTCGTAAGAAACTGGTTCCTCCGATTAGGCTACTGCCACACGTCAGGCGTGTTCCTGCCCTGTCCCGCGCATCTGTCCGCGAACTTTCGCGCAGAGTCTAATCAAAGGTTCCCGTAGGTCCGGCGTGCAGGCATGCGCCGGCGAAGCGGATTCCCGCTGGCGCACCGGGGCTTGTCCGCGCCAGGGGTACCGGGGCGCGCCGGCTTGTGCCGGCGGCAGCCGCACGCACCGGGGGAGCCGTGAACCATCACCCTTGCAAACGTATTCGTGGCCGGGCCGCTACAGGCACCGGCCGCTTCGCATACCCGCGAACCAACAGAAGACAGGATTCCTGATGTTCGGATTTCTCCGCAGCTATTTCTCCAACGACCTGGCCATCGACCTGGGCACCGCCAACACCCTGATCTACATGCGCGACAAGGGCATCGTCCTGGACGAGCCGTCGGTCGTGGCCATCCGTCAGGAAGGCGGTCCCAACGCCAAGAAAACGATTACGGCGGTGGGCAAGGAAGCCAAGCAGATGCTGGGCAAGGTGCCTGGCAACATCGAGGCCATCCGCCCGATGAAGGACGGCGTGATCGCCGACTTCACCGTGACCGAGCAGATGCTCAAGCAGTTCATCAAGATGGTGCATGACACCAAGCTGCTGCGTCCGAGCCCGCGCATCATCATCTGCGTGCCGTGCGGTTCCACCCAGGTGGAACGCCGCGCCATCCGCGAATCGGCGCTGGGCGCCGGCGCCAGCCAGGTGTACCTGATCGAGGAGCCGATGTCGGCCGCGATCGGCGCCGGGCTGCCGGTGTCGGAGCCGTCGGGCTCGATGGTCGTCGATATCGGCGGCGGCACCACCGAGGTGGGCATCATCTCGCTGGGCGGCATGGTCTACAAGGGTTCGGTGCGCGTGGGCGGCGACAAGTTCGACGAAGCGATCGTCAACTACATCCGCCGCAACTACGGCATGCTGATCGGCGAGCAGACCGCCGAAGCGATCAAGAAGGAAATCGGCTCGGCCTTCCCGGGCTCCGAAGTCCGCGAAATGGAAGTGAAGGGCCGCAACCTGTCCGAGGGTATCCCGCGCGCCTTCACCGTGTCGTCCAACGAAATCCTCGAAGCCCTGACCGATCCGCTGAACCAGATCGTGTCCGCCGTGAAGATCGCGCTGGAACAGACCCCGCCCGAACTGGGCGCCGACATTGCCGAACGCGGCATGATGCTGACCGGCGGCGGCGCACTGCTGCGCGACCTGGACCGCCTGCTGGCCGAGGAAACCGGCCTGCCGGTGCTGGTGGCCGAAGATCCGCTGACCTGCGTGGTGCGCGGCTCGGGCATGGCGCTGGAGCGCATGGACAAGCTCGGCAGCATCTTCTCCTACGAGTAATACGAGGCAGGGACCGTGGTGGCCTGCGTCGCCCCGTCCCCGCGCCCTTTGATGTCTTCCCCCGCCAGCCCGGACCGCCATGCCCACCAAGGGGCGGGCGGACGCGCTGGCGGAATGGTTTCGCCTGCGCACCGGTAAATGGATTACTCTCCACCGCCGCTCTTCAAGCAAGGCACATCTGCCGTTGCACGCCTGGTCATCTTCGTGGCGATCGCGCTGGCGCTGCTGATTGTCGATGCGCGCTTTGACGCCATGCGCGTCGCGCGCCAGGTGGCCGCCACTGTCCTCATGCCCGTGGAACGCCTGGTGCTGGTGCCGCGCGACGCGCTGCGCGGCGTCCTCGACTACGCCCAGTCGTCGGTCACGCTGACCAATGAAAACCGCGAACTGCGCCGCAGCTCGGTGGAGCAGGCCAATGCGTCCGTGCGCCAGGCCCAGCTCGAAGCCGAGAACAACCAGCTGCGCAAGCTGCTGAACCTGCAACAGCAGTCGGCCACGCCGGTCACGGCGGCCGAAATTCTCTACGACGCCCGCGACCCGTACAGCCAGCGCATCGTCATCGACCATGGCAGCGCGCACGGCCTGCGCGCCGGCTACCCGGTGATCGACGAACGCGGCGTGATCGGCCAGGTCACGCGCGTGTCGCCGTTCCAGTCCGAAGTGACGCTGCTGACCGACAAGGACCAGGCGATTCCCGTCCAGGTGGTGCGCAACGGCCTGCGCAGCGTGGCATTCGGCGGCTCGCGTGCCGGGCTGCTGGACCTGCGCTTCATGGCCGCGTCGGCCGACCTGCAGCAGGGCGACCTGCTCGTGACGTCCGGGCTGGACGGCACCTATCCGCCGGGCCTGCCGGTGGCGAAGATCGTCCAGATCGAGCGCAAGGCGGACACCGCGTTCTCGCGGGTGTACTGCGAACCGGTGGCCGGCGTGCGCTCGCATCGCCAGCTGCTGGTGGTGCGCTACGAGTCCGGACTGGGCCCGCGCCCGCAGGAAGAAGCCGCCCCGACCAAGGCCGAGAAGGGCGCCCGTTCGGCGGCGGCCCGCGCCGGTGCCGAGCAGAAGGCGGCTGACAAGGCCGCCGACAAGCCCGCCGACAAGGCCGCCGACAAGGCCGCCGACAAGGCCGCCGACAAGGCCGCCGACAAGCAGAAATCCCCGGAGCGTTCCCAGTGACGACATCCCAATACCTGCTGCGACCGGTCAATCCCGCGTTCATCACGCTGACCTTCGTGCTGGCCTTCCTGTGGAACCTGATGCCCTGGGGCACCACGCTGTGGATCCCCGACATGGTGGCCCTGGTGCTGGTGTTCTGGAACATCCACCAGCCGCGCAAGGTGGGCATGGGCGTGGCGTTTCTGCTAGGCCTGCTGATGGACGTGCACGATGCGCGGCTGCTGGGCGAACACGCGCTGGCCTATACGCTGCTGGCGTACTTCGCGATCACGATCCACCGCCGCGTGCTGTGGTTTTCGGTCTACACGCAGGCGCTGCATGTGATGCCGCTGCTGTTCATCACCCATGCCGTGCCGGTGGTGATCCGCCTGGCGATGGGCGCGCCGCTGCCGGGCTGGCAACTTCTGGTGGCGCCGCTGATCGAAGCCGTGCTCTGGCCGATGGCCACCGCATTGCTGCTGGCGCCCCAGCGCCGCTCGGCCGACATCGACGAAACGCGTCCGATCTAGCCCTTCATCCTCCCTGACACCGCCACGCCGCCCGCAGTACCGCCATGACCGAAATCCGCAACGTCGAACTGGAAATCGGCCGCTTCCGCATCCGCGTGGCGGCGGCAGCCCTGTTCACGGTCATCTGCTTTGGCCTGCTGCTCTCCCGCTTCCTGTGGCTGCAGTGGTACAAGCACGACCAGTACTCGGCCAAGGCCGAGGACAACCGCATCTCCGTGGCGCCGATCGAGCCGAACCGCGGCATCATCATGGACCGCAACGGGGTGATCCTGGCGCGCAACTATTCCGCGTACACGCTGGAAGTGACGCCGTCCAAGCTGACCGACACGCTCGACAACACGATCGACGAACTGGCCAGGCTGGTGGATATCCAGCCGCGCGACCGCCGCCGTTTCAAACGCCTGCTGGAAGAATCGCGCAGCTTTGAAAGCCTGCCGATCCGCAGCCAGCTGACCGACGAGGAAGTGGCCAAGTTCTCGGCGCAGCGTTTCCGCTTTCCCGGGGTGGACGTGCGTGCGCGCCTGTTCCGCCAGTACCCGCTGGGCGAGTCGGCCAGCCACGTGGTGGGCTACCTGGGCCGCATCTCGCAGCGCGACCAGGAGCGGATCGAGGCGATGGACGAGGCCAACGACGCCGATCCCGCCAAGTACGATCCGCGCAAGGATATCGACAACTACAAGGGCACCAACTACATCGGCAAGATCGGCCTGGAGCAGAGTTACGAGACCGAACTGCACGGGCTGACCGGCTTCGAGGAAGTGGAAGTCAGCGCCGGTGGCCGTCCGATTCGTACTTTGTCCACGTCGCCGGCCACGCCGGGCAACAACCTGATCCTGTCGCTGGACATCCGCCTGCAGCAATTGGCGGAACAGCTATTCGGCGACCGCCGCGGTGCGCTGGTGGCCATCGAGCCGGAAACCGGCGACATCCTGGCCTTCGTCTCGAAGCCGACCTTCGATCCGAACCTGTTTGTCGAGGGGATCGATTCCAAGACCTGGGACGAACTCAACGGATCGCCGGACAAGCCGCTGCTGAACCGGCCCCTGCGGGGCACCTATCCGCCGGGCTCGACGTACAAGCCGTTCATGGCGCTGGCGGCACTGACCACGGGCAAGCGCACGGCGGCCTGGGGCATGCACGATCCGGGCTTCTTCACGCTGGGCAACCACACGTTCCGCGACGACAAGCCGGGCGGTCATGGCTGGGTGGACATGCAGGCGTCGATCGTGCAGTCGTGCGATACCTATTACTACGCACTGGCGCGAGACATGGGCGTCAATGCGATCCACGACTTCATGAAGCCGCTGGGCTTCGGCCAGATCACGGGCATCGACATCGAGGGCGAAAGCCGCGGCATCCTGCCGTCCACCGAGTGGAAGCGCAAGGCCTACCGCAAGCCCGAGCAGCAGAAGTGGTATGACGGCGAGACCATCTCGCTGGGCATCGGCCAGGGCTACAACAGCTTCACGATCCTGCAGCTGGCCAATGCGGTGTCGATCCTGGTCAACAACGGCGTGGCGATGAAGCCTCACCTGGTGAAGGCCGTCGAGGATTCGGTCAACCGCAAGCGCACGCTGACCGTGCCCAAGGAAAGCTACCGGCTGCCGTTCAAGCAGGCCGATATCGACGTGATCAAGCGCGCCATGGTGGCGGTGACGCACAACGGCACGGCGGCGCGGGTGTTTGCCGGGGCGGCGTACGAGTCGGCGGGCAAGACCGGCACGGCCCAGACCTATACGCTGGGCAAGAACGAGAAGTACAACCACCACGCGATCGACGAACGCAAGCGTGACCACTCGCTGTACACGGCGTTCGCACCGGCCGACCATCCGAAGATCGCGCTGGCGCTGATCGTGGAGAACGCCGGCTTCGGCGCCGCCGTGGCTGCGCCGATCGCCCGCAAGGTGATGGACTACTACCTGCTGCGCAAGTGGCCCGAGGAACTGCAGGCCACCGCGCCGCCGCCCGAAGAGGCGCTGCGCGCCGGCAACCGGCCGCCGGTGGATACGCCGAGCGTGTTCACCACGGGCGACACCGCCAACGCGGCAACCGCCACCGTGATGCAGACCGCACCGGCTGCCGTCGCGGCCGCCTCGGGCGCCGAGGCTGTCGCCAGCGCACCGGGGGCCAGCGCCGTGGCCGGGGCATCCGTGCCGGTGCCTGCGGCCCGGGCGACTGCCGCATCCGAGTCGATCGCCATGCAGCTCGATCCGGCCGCCATCGCGCCGGCATCGGCAGTGGTCACGCTCGACGACCGCATGCTGCAGGCGCTGGGCCACAGCAAGCCGCCGGCATCGGCGCCCAAGGCACCGCCGCCGCACGTCACACCGGCATCGGCACCCGCCCCGGCACCGCGCATCAGGCCGGCCAGGACCGCCAACCTTGCCCAGGCCGACGCCGCCGGCAAGAAACCAGTTTCAGAGTAAAAGGAGACGCGCCATGGACAAACGCCGCGTCGCATCGACGATCAAGACCGCCCTGACCGGCTTCGACAAGCCGCTGGCGCTGATCGTCTTCCTGCTGTTCGCCACGGGCATCGTGGCGCTGTATTCGGCCGCGATCGACATGCCGGGCCGCGTGGAAGACCAGCTGCGCAACATCCTGCTGTCGTACGTCGTGATGATCGTGATCGCCTACATGCCGACCCAGCTGCTGATGCGGATCGCCGTGCCGCTCTATACCGTCGGGGTGGCGCTGCTGATCGCGGTGGCCATGTTCGGCCTGATCCGCAAGGGAGCGCGCCGCTGGCTCAATGTGGGCATGGTGATCCAGCCATCGGAGATCATGAAGATCTCGATGCCGCTGATGCTGGCGTGGTACTTCCAGAAGCGGGAGGGGGTGATCCGGTGGTTCGACTTCGTCGTGGCGCTGATCATCCTGGGCGTGCCGGTGGGCCTGATCGCCAAGCAGCCGGACCTGGGCACCGGCCTGCTGGTGCTGGCCGCCGGCCTGTACGTGATCTATTTCGCCGGGCTGTCGTGGAAGATCATCCTGCCGCTGCTGGGCCTGGGCGTCGTGGCGATCACGCTGCTGATCAGCTATGAAAGCCAGATCTGCGCGCCGGGCGTGAGCTGGCCGATCCTGCACGATTACCAGCAGCACCGCGTGTGCACGCTGCTGGACCCGACCACCGACCCGCTGGGCAAGGGCTTCCATACCATCCAGTCGATCATCGCGATCGGCTCGGGCGGCGTCACGGGCAAGGGCTGGCTCAAGGGCACGCAGACGCACCTGGAGTTCATTCCCGAAAAGCACACCGACTTCATCTTCGCGGTGTTTTCGGAGGAATTCGGGCTGATCGGCAATGCCGTGCTGCTGGTCCTGTATCTGCTGCTGATCTTCCGCGGGCTTTATATTGCGGCCAACGCGCCGACATTGTTCTCGCGGCTGCTGGCCGGCTCGATCACGCTGATCTTCTTCACCTACGCCTTCGTGAACATGGGCATGGTGAGCGGGATCCTGCCCGTGGTGGGCGTGCCGCTGCCGCTGTTGAGTTACGGTGGTACCGCGCTGGTGACGCTGGGCATGGGGATCGGCATCCTGATGAGCATTTCGCGACAGAAGCGGCTCATCCAGACCTGACCCGCTCGCGCCAACGTCACTTTGCTACACTGCCAACCGAAAAAATTGAATCGGTAAAAGCTTATGAACGCCCAGGACGTCGCCGCTTATCTGCAGAGCAACCCGCAGTTCTTTGAGGACCATGCCGAACTGCTGGCCACGGTGCAACTGACCAGTCCGCATAGCCATCGGGCCGTGTCGCTCCAGGAGCGCCAGATGGAAATCCTGCGCGAGAAGAACAAGGGGCTGGAACTGAAGCTGGCCGATCTGGTTCGGCACGGCCACGAGAACGACCGCACGCAGCAGCGCATGCACGCCTGGCAGCTGCGCCTGCTGGCCGAGGCCGATTCGCACGCGCTGCCGTACGCGGTGCAGGACGGCTTGCAGCAGGTATTCGATGTGCCGGCCGTGGCGCTGCGCCTGTGGAACGTGGGCGAAGCGTTTGCCCATATCGAAGTGGCGCAGGGCGCCAGCGACGACCTGCGCCTGTTCGCCGAAGGCCTGCGCGCACCGTACTGCGGCGCCAACAGCGGCTTCGAGGCAGCCAGCCTGCTGGAGCGCGACGACATCGCGTCGCTGGCCATGGTGACGCTGCGCGTGCCGGCCCGCCCCGGCGACGATGGCCCGGGCGCCGCGTTCGGCCTGCTGGTGCTGGGCTCGCCCGAGCCGCGCCGCTTCCACGAAGGCATGGGCACCGCCTACCTGGGGCAAATCGGCGAAGTGGCCGGCGCCGCCCTGAACCGCCTGCGCGACTGAGTCTCGCTGTTCCACCATGCGCAAGCGCCAGCCGGGCAAGGGTGATGCCGTGACGGACACACCGGCCCCAGCGGACCCAGCGGCCACCGCCATGGCGGAAAAGCCAGTTCCCGATCCGCTGGTGCTGCGCTACCTGGACTGGCTCGCCACCAATCGCAAGCTGGCCGACCACACGCTGACCAGCTACGCGCGCGATCTGTCCGTGCTGCAGGAATCCGCCACGCGCTTTGCCGCTGGCGTGCCGCTGCTGTCGCTGGAAACCAGACATATCCGATCCTTCGCCGCGCGGCTGCACGGCAGCGGCCTGTCGGCGCGCACCATCGCGCGCACGCTGTCCGGTTGGCGCGGCTTCTTTCTGTGGGCGGCGCGGCATGGCCATGGCGTGACCGCCAATCCGGTGGATGGGGTGCGGGCGCCCAAGCGCGGGCAGCCGCTGCCCAAGGCGCTGTCGGTGGAACACGCCGTGGCGCTGGTGGCGCACCGGCGCGGCGACACGGCCGAAGCCATCCGCGACCAGGCCGTTTTCGAAGTGTTCTATTCCAGCGGGCTGCGGCTGTCGGAGCTGATCCAGCTCGACGTGCGCTATACCGAAGAAGGCGAGTACCGGTCGGCGGGCTGGCTCGATCTGGCGGGTGCCGAGGTCACGGTGATCGGCAAGGGATCGCGCAGGCGGACCGTGCCGGTGGGCAGCAAGGCGCTGGAGGCGCTGAAGGCCTGGCTTTCGGTACGCGAGACACTGCTGCGGCCCGGCGCCTTGCCGGAGGACCAGCACGCGCTGTTCCTGGGCACCCGGGGCAGGCGGTTGTCGGGCAGTACGGTACAGACGCGGATCAAGCAACAGGCGCTGGCTGCCGGCGTGCCGGCCAATGTGCATCCGCATATGCTGCGGCACTCGTTTGCCACCCATGTGCTGCAGTCGTCGGGCGACCTGCGCGCGGTGCAGGAGATGCTGGGCCACGTGAGCATTACCACCACGCAGGTCTACACGTCGCTCGACTTCCAGCACCTGGCCAAGGTCTACGACCAGGCCCATCCCCGGGCCGGCCGGAAGAAAAAAGGCGTACCCGGATCAGCGCCAGCGGGGGCCGATGAGCGGGACGGGGCCGGCGGCGCCGACAGCACCGACAGCACCGACAGCACCGACAGTACGGACGCCCCGGACCGCTAGGTCCATTGCGAAAGAATGTTCCGGAACCGCTCCATCTCGGGCAGCAGCCAGTTCCGGAAGGCCTGCACCTTCGGCGTGGCCAGGCTCGCATGGGTGCAGACGAAATGCAGCAGCCACGGGCACGGAATGCTCACGTCGAACAGACGCACCACGCGGCCCGACAGCAGGTCGTTATAGGCCAGCGACGACCGGATCAGCGCAATGCCCTGGCCCTCGGCCGCCGCCTGCAGCAGCAGCGACGAGTCCTGCATCATCAGGCCCTTGGTCGGCTCGGACCAGGCCAGTCCGGCCGCCTCGAACCAGGGCTTCCATGGATCGCCCTCGCCGCGCAGCAGTGGCATGCCGGCCATGTGCGCGGGCTGCTCGGGCAGGCGCCCGCCATTGAAGCTGGGGCTGCAGACCGGAAAGAACACATCGTCCAGCAGGCGTTCGACGTAGAGACCCGGGTACTGGCCGCCGCCCATGCGCAGGGCCACGTCCACCTCTTCATTGGCAAAATCCACGAGCGAGTTCGACGACAGCAGTTCCACGTCGAATTCGGGATGCTGCTCGATGAAGCTGCCGATGCGCGGCGTGAGCCAGCGCGCGGCGAACGACGGCATGGTGCTGATGGTCAGCCGCTTTTCGCGGTTGCCGGCCTGCAGCGCGCGGGTGGCATCGGCAATCTGCAGCAGCGCGTCGCGCACGCGTTCGGCATAGAGCCGGCCGTTGGCGGTCAGCATCACGCGCTTGCCGCGCCGCTCGAACAGCGGCTGGCCCAGCTCTTCCTCCAGCGCCCGGATCTGGTGGCTGACGGCGCCATGGGTGACGAACAGCTCCGCGGCAGCCCGCGAGAAGCTCTCGTGACGGGCGGCCGCCTCGAACGTGCGCAAGGCGGCCAAGGCCGGCAGGCGCGGAAATTCGCGTTTCCAGCTACGGGGATCGTCCGGGTTCCAGGTGCCGCTCCAGACCATGATGGACCTCGTCTATGTGAGATGAGCTAACAAGACCCAAGAATATATATCGTTTTGCCAGCGGCGGGGTCATCACTAGAATTCACTTCACCGGAACCCGCCAAACTAAGCCCTGAACTGTGCTGGTCCAATGACCAAGCCAGTTCCGGCGACGCCGACAACACGGTGGGCCCCCGGACTCACGGAGAAGCCATCATGAAAGCCCTACTCACAACGACCGTTTTTACGCTGAGCCCCGGCGAGGTTGCCCCGCTGTCGGTGCATGCCGCCCAGCGCCTGTTTGTGGAAGATGCCAAGGGTGTCGATGTATGGGTGACCCGCGAGAATGATTCCGAGGATTACTGGCTGCGTTGTGGCGGAAGTCTGCTGTTGCGTCGCGGCGACGAGATCGTGCTCAGCGTGGACCCCCGCGCCAAGGGCCCGGTGCGGCTGGCACTGATTGCCGAGGCCCGGCGGCCGGTGCTGACCCTGGCCGACCTGCCGCACCTGGTGTTGCGCGCAGTGCGGCGGTTGGTTCGAGGCACGGAGTGGACGCCGGGGCAGGACAAGATCCATGCCTCATGACCCGGGCGCGCGGCGGCTGAGGCGCGTATGGCCGCCGCCGGACAAGACTTGACCGGAAACAGGGCCGGTCTGCCTCAGCGCAGACCGGCCCTTTTCGTTACACTCTCGGGCATGCATCCGATCCAAGTCATCGATCAGGGCCGCCAGCCGTACGAGCCCTGTTTCGACGCGATGCGGGCATTCACCGCCGCCCGCACGCCCGAGACGCCCGACCAGATCTGGCTGGTCGAACACCCGCCGGTCTATACGCTCGGGCAGGCCGGAGACCCCGCACACCTGCTGGCCCCCGACGACGCGATCCCAGTCGTGAAGATCGACCGTGGCGGCCAGATCACTTATCACGGACCCGGCCAGGTCGTGGCCTACCTGCTGCTCGATTTGCGGCGCCGGCACCTCATGGTGCGCGAGCTGGTCAACGACATCGAGCAGGCCGTGCTGGACACGCTCGCGGCGTATAATCTCGCAGCCGAACGCAAGCCCGGCGCGCCCGGCATCTATTTGTCCGAGGGTCCGCACCAGGGCGCCAAGATTGCCGCGCTCGGCCTCAAGATCCGCAACGGCTGCAGCTACCACGGTGTCAGCCTGAACGTGCAGATGGACCTGGCCCCGTTCCTGCGCATCAACCCCTGCGGCTATGCCGGACTGGAAACGGTCGACATGGCCACTGCGGGCGCCACCTTCGTGGCGGCGCACGATGCCGGCCCGCTGCCCGTCACCGCGGCACAACAACCCGCAATCGCACAACGCCTGGCGGCGGCCCTGTGCGAGGTCCTGACCGCACGCGAGGCGCGCGCACAGGCCCACGGGAATGCCGCTGCCGAGGCTGCCTGAACCGTGGCACGCCCGGCCCCGAATCAACGCCAAACATGCACGCGGCTGCGCGTGCGGAGAACAGTATGAGCGACGCCCTGATCGCCACGTCCAGCGAAGCCCCGCAAACGCCTGAATACGACGCCACCAAGAAGCAGAAATCGGCCGAGAAGACCGCACGCATCCCCATCAAGATCGTGCCGGCCGAAAAGCTCAAGAAGCCGGACTGGATTCGCGTCAAGGCCGCCACCGGCAACTCGCGCTTCTACGAGATCAAGGACATCCTGCGCGCCAACAACCTGGTCACCGTGTGCGAGGAAGCCAGCTGCCCGAACATCGGCGAATGCTTCGGCAAGGGCACGGCCACGTTCATGATCATGGGCGACAAGTGCACGCGCCGCTGCCCGTTCTGCGACGTGGGCCACGGCCGCCCGGACCCGCTCGACGTGAACGAACCCGGCAACCTGGCGCGCACCATTGCCCAGCTCAAGCTGAACTACGTGGTGATCACCAGCGTGGACCGTGATGATCTGCGTGACGGGGGCGCCCAGCACTATGTGGACTGCATCTCGCAGACGCGCGCGTTGTCGCCGAACACCCGCATCGAAGTGCTGGTGCCCGACTTCCGTGGCCGCCTGGACAAGGCGCTGGACATCCTGCTGACGGCGCCGCCCGACGTGATGAACCACAACATGGAAACGGTGCCGCGTCTGTACAAGCAGGCCCGCCCGGGCGCCGACTACGCGCACTCGCTGAAGCTGCTGCAGGAATTCAAGCGCCGCAACCCGGACGTCGCCACGAAGTCGGGCCTGATGGTGGGCCTGGGCGAGACCGACGAGGAAATCCTGGAAGTCATGCGCGACATGCGCGCGCACGACATCGACATGCTGACCATCGGCCAGTACCTGGCCCCGTCGAACCACCACCTGCCGGTGATGCGCTACGTGCATCCGGACACGTTCAAGATGTTCGAGGAAGAGGCCTACAAGATGGGCTTCACCCACGCCGCCGTGGGCGCCATGGTCCGCAGCTCGTACCACGCCGACCAGCAGGCGCATCAGGCGGGGTTTGCCTGATTGAATTGGCCGCCGCCCTTTGCGCGTCGAAACGTAGGGCGGCGTCCTGATTCACTCAAAGAGAAAGAGCATTCGTCAAGTACGCGATGACGCCAGGCCACGCGTACGACAGATAATAAAATGCGATCGCCAGCAGGGCTCCTATACCGGCAGACCACGCCCACTTCTTCAGTGGCCAGTTGCGATACGCGAGGCCGTTGATCGTGGAAAAGTATATGGCGGGCCCTAGCAGAAATAGCGCCAGATAGACATAAACCGTTGCCGGGGGATTGGCGCAGTGTTCGAGGCCCCAGCAACCGATTTTCTTGTCTCTGGCGGTTGGCCATGTTTCGGGCCAGTCGAGCCGGCTGAAAACGTACAGACATATCCACGTGAGAGCCAGGCCGCCGAGACATCCCGAGGCAATGATCAGTAGGCGCTTCACTTGATTTCCCAGAGCAATATTTCAACGGAAGCGCCCAAATCCGAGTAACCGGTATTCGTGCCCGGTACGAAGGCGGTGCGTATGCCTGCCCATCGACCGAGTGTGTAAATCGCTCCCGCTGGACTGGTGATCGTCAATCGCGAGCCATTCCACAGGTCAATGTGGCCACCCGTGAGCTCCGGTCGTCCTGCACACGGGGCAATACACCCTGGCACCCAAAAATGCCATGCGCTTGCCCTTGATGGTGTCGTGCGGCATCCCTTCCAGCGTCACGCCGTTGGCGCTCGACTGATCTCCCTCCACCAGATTGCATCGGATCATCGCGTTCCCCCTTGGGTTAGAAGCGACGGCCAATCTAGCAGCGCCATCCGGGGCGGTCGTTTCAGGTTCGCCTTCGTTTGCCTGGGGTCAAAAGCGACCGGGCCTTCAGGCACGCGGCTGGATGTCTTCTGGTCGCCTTTCAACGAACTTTCAGCGCTAGCGCTTCATCAGTCATATTGATCCGCTTTTGGTGCGAAATTGCCGCTAACGGTGCATAACTACCTAGGGTCTACCCCGAGTGCCGGGCATTGCCATGTTTCGATATGATGAATTTATCGATAAATCGTTGATGAAATTCGATTGAGTCACATCGGGTTCATTGGCGAGCCATGTCGCGGTCCGTGCGGTGCCTACACTGCAGGGAACAAAGCCCCGCCCCCAACCAGCGAGCCCGTCCATGCCTCAATGCTCCGTTCACCGTCTGGCCGAACAGGCGCTGCTCTACAGCGTCGCGCCGCCAGCCTCGCTGGAAGTTCAGCGCCGCATCTGGGCCATGGCCGAACGCGCGGCCGACTGGCGTGGCGTGGTGGACGTGGTGCCGGGCATGAACAACCTCACGCTGACCTTTGACGACACCGCCGATGTGGCGGCGCTGGAGCGCAACCTGAAGCTCGCGTGGGCATCGGGCGAGACGCGCAACACCACGGGCAAGCTGGTGGAGATTCCGGTGCGCTACGGCGGCGAGTTCGGTCCCGATATTGCCGATGTGGCCGCGCATACCGGCCTGACGCCGCACGAAGTGGTGCGTCGCCACGCTGCGGGTGAATACGTGGTGTATTTCCTGGGATTCCAGCCTGGCTTTGCCTATATGGGCGGCATGGCGCCCGAGCTGGCCACGCCGCGCCGCCGCGAGCCGCGCCTGGCGGTGCCGGCCGGTGCCGTGGGCATTGGCGGCGAGCAGACCGGCATCTATCCGGCCGTACTGCCCGGCGGCTGGCAGCTGATTGGCCACACCGACGCGCAGCTGTTCGTGGCGGACCGCGATCCGCCATCGCTGTTCGCGCCCGGCGACACCGTGCGTTTCGTTGCCGAGGAGGTGCTGCTGTGATCGAGATCCTCCGACCTGGTGCGCAGGCGTCGGTGCAAGACCTGGGCCGTACCGGATTCCGCCGCTTTGGCGTGGGCCGGTCGGGTGCTGCCGACGGGCTGGCGCTGAGGGTGGGCAACCGGCTGCTGGGCAACGACCCGAACGCGGCGGCCATCGAATTCACGCTGGGCCGCGCGGCGCTGCGCTTCGAGGCAGACATGCGCGTGGCGCTGACCGGCGCCGAGTGCAGCGCGAATGTCGATGGCGTGCCGGTCTGGTCCTGGCATGCGTTCGATGTGCGACGTGGCGAAACGCTGACGCTGCCCGCGCCGCGCGGCGGCTCGCGTACCTATCTGTGTGTGGCGGGCGGCATCGATGTGCCGCTGGTGATGCATTCGCGCAGCACCGATCTCAAGTCCAGCTTCGGCGGCTTCGAAGGCCGTGTATTGAAGGAAGGCGACCATCTGCCCGTAGGCCGCCCCGGCATCGACACCGAGCAGGACTGGGTCGGCGTGGCCGCGCCGGGCTGGGCGCTGCCCGTCAACCGCGAAGGCAATGCGCTGGTGATCCGCATGCTGGCCGGCCCCGAGTATCCCGATTTCGAGCCCGAATCGCAGGCGGCGCTGTGGTCGTCGGACTGGTCCATCACGCCGCAGAGCAATCGCATGGGCCTGCGCCTGCAGGGCCCCGTGCTGGCGCGCCGCGCCGACCGTTCGGGCGATCTGCTGTCGCACGGCGTGGTGCCGGGCGTGATGCAGGTGCCGCCGAACGGCCAGCCGATCGCGTTGATGAGCGACGCGCAGACCACCGGCGGCTATCCGAAGATCGGCACCGTGATCGGCGCCGACCTGTGGCGCCTGGCCCAGGTGCCGCTGGGCGCCACGGTGCGCTTCCGGCAGGTGACCGTCGAAGAGGCCGCCGCCGCCCAGGCCGAGGTGGATCGCTACCTGCGCCAGATCGACCAGGCGCTGCGCTGGCAGAGCCAGGGCCTGCAGATTGCCGCGCGCCGCCGCACGACCACCCGGTTCGTCGCATAACCCTTAAATCGTCCCCACACATCCGGAGAACGCCCCATGCAAATCGACCTGAATGCCGACCTTGGCGAAGGCTGCGGCAATGACGAAGCCCTGATCCAGCTGATCAGTTCCGCCAACGTGGCGTGCGGCTGGCACGCGGGCGATGCGGCAACGATGCTGCAGACCGTGAAGTGGGCGCTGGACAACAACGTGGCCATTGGCGCGCATCCGAGCTTTCCGGACCGCGAGAATTTCGGCCGTACCGAAATGCAGCGCGACCCCGAGGCGGTCTATGCCGACGTGCTGTACCAGATCGGCGCGCTCGACGCGATGGTGCGGGCGCAGGGCGGCCAGCTGGCCCACGTGAAGCCGCATGGCGCGCTGTACAACATGGCCGTGCGCGACGCAAAGCTGTGCGACGCGATCATCCGCGCCGTACGCGACTACGATTCCGACCTCGTCTTCTTCGGCCTGGCCAATAGCCAGATGATCACCATGGCGCGCGACGCGGGCCTGCGCGTGAAGGAAGAAGTGTTCGCCGACCGCGGCTACAACCCCGACGGCACGCTGGTCAAGCGCGGCACGCCCGGCGCGCTGCATGACGACGAAGACGTCGCCCTCAACCAGACGCTCTCGATGATTCGCGACAAGCAGGTCCGCGCAATCGACGGCACCTGGGTACCGATTCGCGCCGAAACCGTGTGTCTGCACGGCGACGGCGCCCACGCGCTTGCCTTTGCGCGCCGCATCCGGGAACGGCTCGGCGCGGAAGGCATCGCCATCCGGGCCGGCAACTGACGGCCCCCCGTCAGGCGCAGGCTTTGCTTCACTCGCTATCAGGTGTTTCCCATGGAATCGGCTGTCAATCTTTGGCCCCTGCTCGGGGTCGGCGTCATCATCCTCGGCTTCGTCCTGCGGTTCAATCCCATGATGGTGGTGGCGGCAGCCGCCATTGTCACGGGATTGGCCGCGTCGATGCCGGTCATGCAGATATTCACTGCCATCGGCACGGCCTTCGTCAAGGCACGTAACCTGCCGCTGATCATCCTGCTGCCGCTGGCCGTGATCGGCCTGCTGGAACGCCACGGGCTGCGCGAGCATGCGCAGGCGTGGATTTCGCGCATCGCATCGGCCACCGTCGGCCGCCTGCTGATCGTCTACCTGGCCGTGCGCGAGCTGACTGCCGCCGTGGGCCTGACCAGCCTGGGCGGCCATCCGCAGATGGTGCGCCCGCTGCTGGCCCCAATGGCCGAAGGCGCGGCGGAGACCCGCTTCGGCCACCTGCCCGAGCCGGTGCGCCAGCGCGTGCTGGCCTTCTGCGCGGCCACCGACAACGTGGGCCTGTTCTTTGGCGAGGACATCTTCGTGGCGTTCGGTGCCATCGCGCTGATGCACACGTTCCTGCTGTCGTCGAACATCGACGTCGAGCCGCTGCACATTGCCGTGTGGGGCATCCCCACCGCGATCTGCGCCTTCCTGATCCATGCCGTGCGCCTGAAGCGCCTCGACGGCTGGCTGGCCCGCGAACTCGGGGGCAAGCAACCGGCCGGCACGTCGGCCACCGTCGCCGCTGCGGCCAAGGGGGAGTAAGCGATGATTATCTCGATCGAATACCTCTACTGGCTGGCCGGCTTTGTCCTGCTGATCACCGCGCTGATGACGTTCACGGACAAGACGCATCCGCGCCGTCTGACCACGGGCCTGTTCTGGCTGCTCTATGCGGTCATCTTCCTGATCGGCGACAAGATCCCGCCGGCCGTGGTCGGCGTGGGTGCCGTGGTGATGGCGCTGATCGCCGGGTTTGGCGGTGTGGGCCATGGCAAGCACGGCACGCTGCCGGAAGACAAGCGCCGCGCCAGCGCCCAGCGCCTGGGCAACAAGCTGTTCATTCCGGCGCTGCTGATTCCGCTCATCACGGTGCTGGGCACGGTGCTGTTCAAGGACGTCAGGATTGCCGGGCTGCCGCTGCTCGATCCGAAGAACGTCACGTTCGTGTCGCTGGGTGTCGGCTGCCTGGTGTCGCTGTTCGTGGTCTGCTGGCTGACGCGCGACACGCCGGCGCAGAGCATGCGCGAATCCCGGCGCCTGATCGAGGCGCTGGGCTGGGCGCTGGTGCTGCCGCAGATGCTGGCCATGCTGGGCCTGGTGTTCGCCGATGCCGGCGTGGGCAAGGCGGTGGCGCACCTGACCACGTCGTACATCAACATGGACTTCAAGTTCGTGGCGGTGACGGTCTACTGCGTGGGCATGGCGCTGTTCACGGTGATCATGGGCAATGGCTTTGCCGCGTTCCCGGTGATGACAGGCGGCGTAGGCGTACCGATCCTGGTGGGCATGTTCCACGCGAACCCGGCGGTGATGGCGGCCATCGGCATGTTCTCGGGCTACTGCGGCACGCTGATGACGCCCATGGCGGCCAACTTCAACATCGTGCCCGCCGCGCTGCTGGAACTGGAAGACAAGAACGCCGTGATCCGCGCGCAGTTGCCCACCGCGTTCGGCATCCTGGTCGCCAATATCTTCCTGCTGTACTTCCTGATGTAAGGAAAATGCCATGTCCGTTCGTACCGTCCTGCTGACCGGCTTCGAGCCGTTTGAACAAGAGCCGATCAATCCCTCGTGGGAGGCGGTGCGAGCGCTCGATGGCGAGCGCGTTGGCGATGCGGTAATTGTCGCGCGCCAGTTGCCGTGCGTGTTCGGCAACGCCATCGACGCGATGGCGCAACTCGTAGAATCCTTGAATCCAGATGTGGTGATTGCGGTGGGTCAGGCTGGCGGCCGCACCGAGATGTCGGTCGAGCGCGTGGCGATCAATGTGGACGATGCCCGCATTGCCGACAACGCCGGGGCCCAGCCCATCGACAACACGATCGCGCCGGATGGCCCGGCGGCGTATTTCTCGACGCTGCCGATCAAGGCCATCGTGCGCGACATGCGCGCAGCCGGCGTGCCGGCGATGGTGTCGCAAACGGCCGGCACCTTCGTCTGCAACCATGTGTTCTACGGGCTGATGCATGCGCTGGCGCAACGCCACGCAGCGCCCCCGGCCACACGCGGCGGCTTCATCCACATCCCCTACCTGCCCGAGCAGGCCGCGCGGCATCCCGGCGCGCCCAGCCTGGCGCTCGACACGCTGGTCGCCGGCCTGCGCGTGGCGGTGGCCACGTCGCTGTCGACCGATGCCGATATCCGCGAGCAGGGCGGCCAGCTGCACTGACACGTCGCCAGCGGCATGCGCCGCTGACGCCTACTTCGATTCCTGCCGGGTTTCCGTCGCGGCGGCCACGGCCCGCGCCGTTGCGCGGCGCTGGGCGCGCTTCTGCAGTCGCCGCCGCAGCGTGATCTGCTCGAAGCGCCAGACCACGTAGAAGAAGGCCAGGAACGGCCATACCCAGCCCAGCCATTGCGCGAGGCTGTTGAAGTGCACCAGGCGGCCCATGCGCCAGCCTTGCTCCGAGATCCACGCATACGGGTTCGGCGGCAGGATATTGGTCAGTATCACCAGCCCGGTCAGCGACACCACGGCCAGCACGGCGCGCAGCCAGCGTGGCACGCGCAGCAGCAGTACCAGCACCAGCGAGCTGGTCAGCAGGGCAAAGCGCCCGCCTTCGGACAGCCAGTTGAACGCGTTGTCGTCGGGAAACTGCAGTTCCGCGACGCCGGCCTTGATCATCAGCGCGGCGGTCAGCAGCGCCGCCAGGATGCGCAGCATCGGCGCGGTACGCCGCATGGCCACCGATGCAAACAGGCCGGTGCCGATCCAGCTCGATGCCGTCACCATGGTTTCCAGCAGCAACTGGTTCTGCAGGTCGTCGGGCCGCAGGTTGATGCTGTCCTGCCAGGCGATCAGCGCCGGAAAGTAGGCCTGTACCCACATCATCGGCCAGGAATCGGGATCGGTCAGCCATTCGCGCACGATGCCGCCCATGCCGAACAGGTGTTCCTGCGGAAACACCTGCGCGAACGGCCACAGCACGATCAGCACGATCGCAAAGCTGGCATGCGGCTCGAACCACGCCATGCGCAGGCGGGTCAGGTTGCCGCGGTCGATCAGCGCGCTGGTAAACGGCGCCACCACGGCGGCCCCCAGCAGCGCGCCCAGCGCGTTGGTGATCAGGTCGATGTTCGACGGGATCCGGGTGGGCAGCCAGGTCTGCAGGGCTTCCATGACCGACGACAGCAGCGCGCCGGCCACCAGCGCGATCAGCGTGGCGCGCGCGCCCGATACGCGCGGATGCAGCGACAGCACCACGAGCGCGCCGAACGGGCAGTAGCCCAGCACATTGGTCAGCAGGTCGAATTCGGTGATGTAGCGCGGCTTGGGCGCGGTCAGGAAGGCGAACGGCGAGATGCCGTTGTTCAACCATCCCGAAAACGGATACAGGCTGGCGTAGACCACCAGCAGCGTGAAGCAGATCAGCCCCACACGCGCCAGCGGCGAATGACGTGGCAACCAGCCCTCCAGCTCCGGCTGCGGCGGGGCCTCTGGGGGCGTCGGGGGCGAAGGAGGCAGGTGCGTATCCGGTGCCATTGACTGCGTGAAACCTTACGGCCTGATTCGCACTATAGGCTTTCCGCGCCTCATTGGCGCGGGGGCGTGGGCGTGGGCGTTTCGTCGGTCGGCAGCGGCACCGCGTTGCGCCCGGGCGGGTTCGCGCGCGGCAACGGCGCCGGGCCGGCTGCGGCGGCGGCTTCCAGCGGCAGTGTGGCGGCCCAGTCGAGGATGGCGGCGATCACCGCATCGCTGCTGGCCGACAGCGCCTTCACGCCGCCGGCGCCGTCGGGGCTGGGCGCCGGCAGCTCGGCGACGAAGGTCTTCTGTCCGATCAGTGCCTTGTGGAATACCGTGGCCCGCGCGCGCACCACGCCGCGGCTGCTGGTGGGCGAGTCGAAGACCTGCTCGAAGCCCAGCAGGTCGACCTTGACGGCCGGCACGCTGGTGTCGCCGTACCACGTGAGTTCGCCGCGCCCGGACACCGCGTCGCGCAGGCGGTCGTCGAAGAGCCGCGTCGGAGCGTCCACCCAGCGTTGCGTGGCGTAGGCCTGCAGCCGCTGGGCCTGGGTGTATTGCAGCCGGTAGTAGATGCCCCGGCCGTCCATCCACGTCGGGCCGCCGGTATCGGCCACGCGCAGCTTGGGCAGGCGGGCGGGCGGCTGGGACGGTGCGGCGGCAAGCGGGCCCAGGTCGTAGGTGGTGCTTGGCTTGGCGGGCGACAGCACGCTGCAGCCGGACAGGGCGGTCAGGGCGGACAGCGCCATCAGCATGACCAGCGAGGCAAGGGCGGAACGGGTTTTCATGGTGGATCCCGACGGTGGGTCTGACGCATGGCGTGGCGGCGGTTCAGGGGGCGCGGAAGCCCGGCTCGCCGGGTCCGGGGGCCACGGCCGAGCCGCCGAACAGCACGCTGCTTGGCTGGTCGTTGAACTGGCCGGCCGCACGGTCGATGCTGCGTGTGGCCTGTCGGGCATCGCGCGCCAGCCCGTTGATCTGCGGCAGCGTTTCCTGGGTGAAGATACCGGCCGCCTGCTGCACCGAATCGGCGGCGCCCTGCATGTTTTCGCCCACGCGGTTCACGGTGCTCATCACCGTGCCATGCGGGCTGGCCAGGTCATCGGCCAGCCGGCGCGTGGACGCCAGCGTGGCGTTCAGGTTGTCCACGGCCTGCGGCAGGCGGGCGGCCGCGGGCTGCAGCGACGCGGCCAGCTTCGAATAGTCGTCGGCGGTCTTGTGGACCGACTTGATGGCGGCCATCAGCTCGTCGCGGTTGGTGGTCTGGAACATCTCGTTGAGCGACGACATCAGCGTTTCGGTCTGGGTCAGCAGCGAGTCGCCGCGCTTTTCCAGTTCCTCGAAGAAGCCCGGCCGCATCACGATGCGCGCCGGTTCGCGTGCCGACGTATGCAGCGGCGGCGAACTGGCGGCAGCGCCATCCTCGCGCGCGGTGTCGTCCAGCTGCACATAGGCGATGCCGGTCACGCCCTGGAAGCCCAGCGTGGCATAGGTGGTGCGCGTGATCGGCGTGTCCTGGTTGACGCTGATGCGCACGATGATCTGGCCCGGCACCTGCGGATCGAACTTGATCGACAACACCTTGCCGACATCCAGGCCCCGATACTTCACGTCGGCCTGCGGTCCCAGCCCGTTGACCGTCGAACGCGTAATCAGGTCGTAGGGCACGCGCACGGCGTGGTCACTGCTGAACCAGAACAGCGAGAACAGCACCAGGATCGCCAGTCCGATGGTGAACACGCCTGCCAGGAAGGCGTTTGACTTGTTTTCCATCAGGTCTCTCCAGTATTTCCAGTTGGCGCGGCCGGACTGCCGGGGCCCTTGAGGGCGGGCAGCGCCTGCAGCGCGCGCTGGGCGCGGTCGCCCAGAAAATATTCGCGGATGAACGGGTGATCGACCTTGATCACCTCGGCAATGGGCGCGGCGGCCAGTACCTTGCGGTCGGCCAGCACGGCCACGCGGTCGGACAGCGCCACCAGCGTGTCCAGGTCGTGCGTGATCATGACCACCGTGAGGCCCAGTTCGCGGCGCAATTCGCGGATCAGGGCCACATAGTCGTCGGATGCCATCGGATCAAGGCCCGCCGTGGGTTCGTCCAGAAAAACGAGTTCGGGTTCCAGCGCCAGCGCACGCGCCAGCGCCACGCGCTTGATCATGCCGCCCGACAGGTCAGACGGCATCTTGTCGGCGTCCTTGGCCGACAGGCCCACCAGTTGCAGTTTCAGCAGCGATGCCTGGCAGATCAGGTTGTCGGGCAGCGCGCGCATTTCGCGCAGCGGCAGCGCGATATTGTCGATGACCGACAGCGCCGAAAACAGCGCGCCGCGCTGGAACTGCAGGCCCCAGCGGTTGCGCAGCGTCTGCAGCTGCGCGGCGTTCAGGCTGGCCGGGTTCTCGCCGAACACCTTGATGGTGCCCGACGTCGGCCGCTCCAGCCCCACGATCTGGCGCAGCAGCACGGTCTTGCCCGTGCCCGAGCCGCCCACGATCGACAGCACCTCGCCGCGATAGACGTCCAGGTTCAGGCCGTCGTGCACGACGTTGTCCCCATAGCGTTTGACGAGGTTGCGCACCTCGATGATCTTGTCGCGCGGGGTGTCGGGGCCGACTTGCGGCGTGGCGATGGTATTCATAGCCCGACGTTCTTGAACAGGATGGCAAAGACCGCATCGGCCAGGATGACCACGGTGATCGACGTCACCACCGATGCCGTGGTGCCCTGGCCCAGGCTCTGCGTGTTGGGCTTGATGCGCAGCCCGAAGTGGCAGGCGGTCAGCGCAATCAGCATGCCGAACGCCACGCCCTTGCCCAGGCCCAGCCACAGGTTGGCCACCGGCACCGCATCGGGCAGCTGGCGCAGGAAGAACGCGTAGCTGATGTCGAGCTGGTAGCGCGCGGCCACCATGCCGCCGGCCAGCGCCATCACGTCGGTCCACGCCACCAGCAGCGGCATCGAGATGGACAGCGCGATCACGCGCGGCATGATCAGCCGGAAGCCGTGCGAGATACCCATCACGCTCATCGCGTCGAGTTCCTCGGTCACGCGCATCACGCCGATCTGCGCGGTAATGGCGGAGCCCGAGCGGCCGGCAATCAGGATGGCGGCCAGCACCGGCCCCAGTTCGCGGATCACCGCCATGCCCAGGATGTTGACGATAAAGGTGCTGGCGCCGAACGTGCGCAACTGGTTGGCCGACAGGTAGGACAGCACGATGCCGATCAGGAACCCGACCAGCGCCGTGATCCCGAGTGCCTTATAGCCCACGTTGTAGACATTCGCGGAGATCTCGCGCCACGGGCCGCGATGCGGCGCGCGCGCAAACCGCAGCAGGTCGAATGCCAGCTGGCCCAGCATGGTGATGCCGTTGGCCAGCTGGGCGAAGAACGACAGCAGTTTGGCACCCAGCAGGGTCACCGGATTGAAACGGTCGACCATCGTCTTGCGCCAGCCGTCGGTGCGCAGGTTCTGGATGCGCTCGAACACCCGGCGCTGGCCGTCGTTCAGGGCCACGCGCTCGGGCATGCGGCCGTTCCAGGCCTGCCAGATCAGTTGCGCGCCGATATGGTCGAGCCGGGTCACGCCGGCCAGCGACCATTCGGCATGCTGGGGCGCCTCGGTCAGTTCATGCAGCTGGGCGCGTAGGCCGCGCGCCTCATGGCAGCCGGCAAGTGCAAGAGCCGTCCAGTCCCCTTGCAGCTGTATGCTGCAGGCTCCGTCCTGGCGCGAGATATCAATGGCGGGCGTCGGCTGGCGATCCAAAAGCGGCGATGATGTGATGGCGGAGTCTCGATTCTATGCTACCAACCCGGGTCACGCGACCGGACATCCGCTGACACGGCCACGGCTACAATCTCGCCAGACTCCGCGCCATGATTCGCCCCGCCGGATGGATTCCAGATGCCTGCCGTCCCCATGCCAGACTTTCCCGATGCCGCCCCCGACCACCGTCCCGCCGATGCCGCCAATGCCGCCGCCCTGCCGGCATGGCGGATCGACACCGACACCCTGCGCCAGGCGCTCGCTGGCGGCCCCGCTCGGTCATGGCAGGTCGAGGTCGTGGCGGAAACCGGCTCGACCAATGCCGACCTGACCCAGGCCAGCCGCAGCGCGCCATGGGCCGACGACGCGCACGTGCGCGTGGCCTACCGCCAGACCGCCGGTCGTGGCCGGCAGGGGCGGCCCTGGCAGGGCGCCGGGCTGATGTTTTCGGTGGCGATGCCGCTGGCGCTGGCGCCGGCGCGGCTCAGCGGCCTGAGCTTGGCCGTGGGGCTGGCCGTGGCCCAGGCGCTGGAAGACTGCGACGCCGCCTGCGGCGCGCGCGTGGGCCTGAAGTGGCCCAACGACCTGCAGATCGACGGTCGCAAGCTGGCCGGCATCCTGATCGAATCGGTGCCGGCCGGGCCGCAGCGGCTGTGGGCGGTGATCGGCATCGGGCTGAACCTGATACGCGACGCCGGCATGGAAGCGGCGCTGGGCCGCGAACTGGCAGGTGTGTCCGAGGCCATGGCGTCGTTCGATCCGCAGCGCGACCCCACACGCATCCTGGCCGCCGTGCTGAACCGGCTGGCCGCCATGCGCGCCACGTTTCTGGCCCAGGGCTTTGCGCCGCTGGCGCCGGCGTGGTCGGCGCGCGATGCCTTCCGCAACGAGCCTGTGCGCCTGCTGCATGACGGGCAGGTGCTGACCGAAGGCCTGGCGCGTGGCGTGGACAGCGACGGCCACCTGCTGCTGGAAACCGCCGATGGATTGCAACGCATTGCCAGCGGCGAGGTGTCGCTGCGCGGAGCCACCGCATGAGTACGCTGCTGATCGACATCGGCAATACACGGCTCAAATGGGCCTGGTGCGACGATGACGTGCCGGCTCCGGCCCCCGCGGCCGGCGCACTGCCCACGCCCTGGCAGCACGCCGGCGCGACGGCACATGCCGCGCCCGCCGAGCGGGCCGCGCTGCTGGGCACGTGGCAGCAACTGGCGGGCAGCCGCGTACCGGCGGTGTGGATCGCCAACGTGGCCGGTCCGACGCTGGCGGGCAAGGTCGATGCGTTGCTGGTGGAGGCCTTCGGCAGCGCGGCCGCGCTGACATGGGTACGCACCACGGCCGCGCATGGCGGGCTGGCCAACGGCTATCGCGAGCCGACCCAGCTTGGGGTGGACCGCTGGGTGGGCAGCATCGGCGCGCATCGCTGGCTGCCGGATCAGACATTGCTGATCGTCACGGCGGGCACGGCCACGACACTCGACATCGTGACCCCCACGCCCGATGGCGCCCGGTTCGAGGGCGGCCTGATCCTGCCGGGCCTGCAACTGATGCTGGGCACACTGGCGCGCAATACCGCGCAGCTGCCCGAACTCGATGTGCGCGATACCGGCGCCGGCGCCACGCGCGCGGTGCGGGCGTTGGGCGCAGACAACACTCACGATGCGATTGCGGCGGGCTGCCTGGCCGCGCAGGCCGGCGCGGTCGAGCGTACATGGCGGGCGCTGGCCGAACGCGGCCCGGTACGCTGCCTGCTGTCGGGCGGCGCGCGGCACGCGGTGGCCGGGGCGCTCGCGATGCCGTTCGAGATGCACGATAATCTTGTGCTGCTTGGGCTGCATGCGATGGCGCTGCCCGCCTAAGCCCCTGTCATCCTCGCCGGCCAGCCTTTGCCGGTGCCCATCACTCGACCGACTCGCGCCAAATGTCCCGGAGAGGCCTGACTGTCCTGCTGCTGATCCTGCTGATCGCCAACCTGCTGATGCTGGCGGCCGTGCTGGGCGTTTTTGGGCCGCATCCGCTTGGCGGCACGCTGGAGAGCCCACGCGAGCCGCAACGTGTGGATCAGCAGGTGCGCCGCGAGCGCATGGAGATGCTGCCCCAGCCCGCCGAGGCGTCGGCGCTTGCGCCACGCAGCGAGATGCCCGCCGGCGCAGCGCCCGCGGGCAAGGCGGCGCCGGGCAGCGTGACGCTGGCCGCCGCGCCGGCCGATGCCTGCCTGGAGATGGGCGGCTTCACGTCGCAGACCGTGCAGCGCGCGAAGGAAGACCTGGCCGCCGTCGCGGCGGGCTCGCCGCTGACGGTGGAACAGTTCGAACGCAGCGAGCAGGTGCGCTGGTGGGTCCATCTGCCGCCCCAGCCCACGCGCGAGAACGCCGACCGCAAGCTGGCCGAGCTGCGCCGCCGCAAGGTGACCGATGTGTCGGTCGTAAGCGCCGATGACCCCGAGTCGTACACGGTATCGCTGGGCCTGTTCCGCGAGCGCGAGCGGGCCGACCGCTTCCTGGAAACGCTGCGCGGGTTGGGGGTGCGCACCGCGCTGGTCAGCGACGCGCCGCGTGCCGTGTCGCGCCAGTGGCTGCGCGTGGCGCACGCCGACGAGGCTGTGCGGACCCGCATGGATGAAGTCCGCCTGCGCTACGGCGCGGAGTTGCTGCAGTCCTGCAAGGGGATGACGCAGGCGCGCGGCGAAGGGAGCGCCGCGCGGGCGGGGTAGGGGGAGCCGCGCCACCAGGGCCGCATCACCATGGCGGCCGGCAAGGTGTCAGCCGTGCGCCCGCACCTTCGTCAGCAGCTTGGTCGTCGAGCGGTCGTGCAGGAACGGGATGGCATAGGCCTGGCCGCCCCAGCTGCGCACCAGGCGGGTTTCTTCCAGCGTATCGATGTCGTAGTCGCCGCCCTTCACGTAGATGTCCGGACGCACCAGGCGGATCAGTTCCACCGGGGTCTGCTCGCGGAACATCGCCACCAGATCCACCGATTCCAGCGCGGCCAGCAGGGCCATGCGGTCCGCTTCGTGGTTGAGCGGACGGTCGTCGCCCTTGCCCAGCATCTTCACCGACGCATCGCTGTTCACGCCCACCACCATGCTGGCGCCCAGTTCGCGCGCCTGGGCCAGGTACGTGGCGTGGCCGCGATGGAGGATGTCGAACACGCCATTGGTAAAGACCAGCGGGCGCGGCAGCGCGGCCACGGCGGCGTGCAGCGCGGCGATGTCGTCGGCGGGTACCAGCTTGGATTCGAAGGCGGGTGCGGTCATGGATCGGGTCGGGAGAGGGGCGGCGGCGCCCAAAATGAAAAACCCCATCGTAGCCGACGGGGTCTCGTTGCAGCGGCCGGAACCGGAAAATCCGTCAGGCCTGGGCGGCCTGCAGGTTTGCGTTCAGTTCCTTGCGGTAGCGGTTCAGGTCCTGCACCGATTCGAACGTGCGCTCGAACAGCAGCGACATATTGTGCAGAATCCGCTCGATCACCTTCTTTTCCCAGACCTCGTCGAAGCGGATCTGCTCGTCGAGCCAGTGTTCGAGCCAGTCGGGGTCCGGCAGGCGCGACTGCACGGTGTCGTTCGGGAACAGCGCCTTGTTCACGTGCAGGTTCGTCGGGTGCAGCGGCTTTTCCGTGCGGCGGGCCGATGCCATCAGCACGCCGATCTTGGCGAAAGCCGCGCGGGCGTTGTCGCCGAACTGGTGCAGGTACTTCTTCATGTAGCGCAGGTAGGCGCCGCCATGGCGCGCTTCGTCCTGCGACAGCGTGCGGTAGATGTGCTTGATGACCGGTTCCGAGTGCCATTCGGCGGCGCGGCGGTACCAGTGGTTCAGGCGGATCTCGCCGCAGAAGTGCAGCATCAGCGTTTCCAGCGGCGGGGCCGGGTCGAACTCGAAGCGCACGGCGTGCAGTTCCTCTTCGGTCGGCACCAGGTCCGGGCGGAAGCGGCGCAGGTACTCCATCAGCACCAGCGAATGCTTCTGCTCTTCGAAGAACCAGATGCTCATGAAGGCCGAAAAGTCGGAATCGTGGCGGTTGTCGCGCAGGAACATCTCCGTGGCGGGCAGGGCCGACCACTCGGTGATCGCATTCATGCGGATGGTCTTCGCCTGGTCGTCAGTCAGCAGGCTCGGGTCGAAGGTATCCCAGGGGATGTCCTTGTCCATGTGCCAGCGGACCGCTTCCAACGATTTGAACAGTTCGGGGTAGAGCATGCTAAGCCTTTGAAATTACGGGCGGATTCTACCAGACAAGAATCATTCTCGAATGTTTTCTCTACTCCGTTTTAGCCCTGATGCGATGGATTGCCCGGGCGGAGCGCCTGGCAGGCGTTAAAAATGTCGCGGCTACGACACTTCCGACATTTCCTGTGCCGTGGGCTTGGTTTCCGGCACCACGCCGTACAGGAAGGCGGCAATCTCGTCGGCCTGGGCGGCCGCGTCGCGTTCGCCCAGCGCCAGCAGCGCCTGTGTGAATTCGGGCTCGAACAGCAGGTAGCTGGCGAACGCGGCGCCGCGTGCCTCGGTGCCGCCCAGCGGCGACAGCAGCGCGCGCACGGTGCGCGGCAGCCGGTGCAGGTGCTCGGCGGCAATGGCCTCGATGGGTTCGCTGGGCGAGACGGTCATCACCTGCACGGGGCGCCAGCCTTCGGCATCGTTGGCCATCTCGGGCATGCGCGACAGCAGCCGGTTGATATGCATGAGCCGTTCGATGTCGGCCTGCAGGCCATCCAGGAAGATGCTGGCCAGCGCCTGGCCGCCCACTTGCGCCAGCGACGGGTAACCGCCTGACGGCACCGTATCGAACCACCCCGCGCGCTGGCGCGACGCCGCGCCGATGGCCAGGATGCGCGAGGCGCCCAGATGGATGGCCGGCGACAGCGGCGACATCTGCCGCATCGTGCCGTCGCCGAACCATTCGTGATGGCCTTCGATTTCCAGCGGCATGGCCGGGAACAGGAACGGGATCGATGACGAGGCCAGCAGGTGATCCACGCCGATGGCGGCCTCGACGGCCAGCCGCTGGCTGCGCTGCCACGGATGGATACGGCGGTGCGACTGGTAGAACGTGATGTGGCGCCCGGTGCTGTATGACAGCGCCGTCACGGCGAACGCGTGCAGCGCGCCGCTGTCGAGGCTGGCCTGCACCCGCCCGGGTTCGAACAGTTCGGTCAGGAAGCTGCCCAGCGGCGCATTGTCGAACAGCGCGCGCGGTGCGCGGCGGGTGATCCAGCCGAAGGCCAGCGACGACAGCCAGCGCGCGCCCGACACACCCATCTGGACCGCATCGGTCCGGTACACGTCGTCGGCATGCAGGCTGTGCCAGAGCGCCGCCAGCGTGTCGGCCGCGGTGCGGAAATCGGCTGCGCCGGTAGCCAGCCCGGCGCCATTGATGGCCCCGGCCGACGTGCCGGCAATGATGCCGAACGGCACCGGGCAGTGGTCCAGCCCATGGCGCGCCGCGATCTTTGCGATGCCTGACAGCACGCCGGCCTGATATGCGGCCCGCGCGCCGCCGCCCATCATCACCAGCGCCGTGCTCTGGCGCTGGCTGGCCCGTGCGAAGGCGCTGGCGGGCGTGGCCGTGGTCACTCGGAGCCGTCCTCGGGCGCGCCCGGCGTGCCGGTGTGGGACCTGGTGGCGGCACCCTTGGCCGGCGCCTTGCCTGCGGCGCCCTTGGCCGTACCCGTCGCAGCGGCCTTCTTCGCTGCAGGCTTCCTTGCCGCAGGCTTCTTCGCGGCGGCCTTGCCCGCTGCAGGCCGGGCCTTGCCATTGGCGTCCGGCTTGCGCTGCGCGGGCGGATCGCCTTTCACGCCGGGCTCCACGCCCTCGGCGCCGGGGGCTGCCCCCGCGCCGAAGCCGGCCATGCCGGCAAATGGCGTGGCGCCGGCTGCCGCGGCACTGGCGGCCGCTGCGCTGCTGGCGATCTGCGAGAACTGCTGCTGCAGCAGGTTCCACCACAGCGACGCGTTGGGCGGCAGCGGGGCCTCGCCGGGCCGGGCCGATGCCGCGTCGCCGTCAGCCTGGGCCGCAGGCTCGGCGGCTTCCGCGCCGTCGGGTGGCGCGTCATCGTCGTCCGGCTCGTCGTTTTCGGCGTCGGCCTGTGCCTCGGACACAGTCTGGCCCGTGCCGAACGGGTGGTGATGCTGCGGGGGATGCGCGCTGGGCGCGTTGGCGGCGCGGGCGACGTTTTCCATCGCGTTCTGCATGGCCTCGGGCGACAGCGCGTTGCCGAACGTCTGCAGGGCGACCAGCGTGGCGCGCTGTACCTCCAGGCCCTGGATGGTCGTGCGCAGCAGGTTCGCGTTCAACTGGAGCCAGCTTTCCACGGCCTTGAGGTCGTGGATGCGCTTGTCTACCTCATCGAGATCCATCGGCGGCGTCATGGCGCCCAGGCCTGGCATCAGGCCGCCGGGCATGCCGCTGCCGGTGGCCCAGAGCTTGCGCAGGAACTCGAAGCTGTTGCCGAAATCGGGAATCTGTCCAAACATGGTGCGGCACCCCTGTCGTGTGGGCCATCCGCGCGCAAGGGCGACGGCCGGTTACTGGAATTCGGGCGGCCGCTTCTGACGCAGGCTCGCCATGCCTTCGTGCACGTCGGGGCCGGCAAAGCCCATGAATTCGAGCGCCAGCGAGGTATCGAACGCGGGACCGGCCATGCGCAGCCAGTTGTTGAGCGCGTACTTGGTCCAGCGGATGGCGGTTTGCGACCCCGCCGCGAGACGGTTGGCCACCTCGAACGCCTTGGCCACCAGTTCGTCTTCCTCCACCGCCAGCGATACCAGGCCGATCCGCTCGGCTTCCTCGCCGCTGACCGACTCGCACAGCATCAGATAGTACTTGGCCTTGGCCATTCCGCACAGCAGGGGCCACACGATGGCGGCATGATCGCCGGCGGCCACGCCCAGGCGGGTATGGCCGTCGACGATGCGTGCGGTCTTCGACGCGATCGAGATATCGGCCAGCAGCCCCGCCACCAGCCCGGCGCCCACCGCCGGGCCGTGCATGGCGGAGACGATCGGCTTGTCGCAGTTGATGACGTTGTAGACCAGATCGCGGGCCTCGTGCCAGACCCGCGTGCGGGTTTCGAAATCGTTGGCCATGTCCTCGACCAGCGCCAGGTCCCCGCCGGCCGAAAAACCCTTGCCTTCGCCACGGATCAGGGCTACCCGGATGTCGGGATCGGCCGAGACGTCGCGCCAGATCTCGGCCAGCTCGCGGTGCATGTTGGCGTCGGCCGTGGCCAGCTTCTGGTTGGCCGACTGCGCCGCGCCCATGATCACTTCAAGCACCGGGCCGTGGCGGCGCAGCGTCAGGGCCTGGTAGCGGGCCAGGCGGGGGGAGAGCGTGTTGGCGTCGGCGGTCATGGGGCGAATTCCGGAAAGAAGGCGCCGGCAAGGGCGCGGGGCAAGGCGATGATCCGGCCGATTTCCCGACCGGGCGGTCGGGAAATTATAGGCGCAACCGTGCGGTCTGCCGCAAGCCGGGTTTGGCCCGATGCGCCCGCTTGCGGCGCCGGCTGGCCGGCCCGGTCAGCGGGCCGCCACCACCTGGTCGATGGCGCCGAAAATCGACTTGCCGTCGGCATCGAACATCTCGATGCGCACGGCGTCGCCGAACTTCATGAATTCGGTCTCGGGCTTGCCATGTTCGATGGTCTCGATCATGCGCTTTTCGGCGATGCAGGCGTACCCCTTGCTGCGGTCGACGTTCGAGATGGTGCCCGAGCCGACGATGCTGCCGGCGCGCACATTGCGGGTCTTGCAGATGTGGGCGATCAGCTGGCCGAAGTCGAACACCATGTCGGTGCCGCAGTCGGGCGCGCCCACCTTCTTGCTGTTCCAGTGCACGATCATGGGCCGGTGGACCTTGCAGTCGCGCCAGGCGTCGCCCAGTTCGTCTGGCGTGACCGCCACGGGCGAGAACGCGGTGGCCGGCTTGCTCTGGAAGAAGCCGAAGCCCTTGCCCAGTTCGGCCGGAATCAGGTTGCGCAGCGACACGTCGTTGGCCAGCATCACCAGGCGGATGGCCTCTGCGGCCCGCTCGGGCGTGGCGCCCATGCGCACGTCGCCCGTGATCACGGCCACTTCGGCCTCGAAGTCGATGCCGAACGCCTCGTTCGGGCAGACGATGTCGTCCTGCGGGCCGATGAAATCGTCGGACCCGCCCTGGTACATCAGCGGATCGGTCCAGAATTCGGGCGGCATCTCGGCGCCGCGCGCGCGGCGCACCAGTTCCACGTGGTTCACGTAGGCGGAGCCGTCCGCCCACTGGTAGGCGCGCGGCAGCGGGGCCATGCAGTCCTTCGGCTGGAACGGGAAGGGATGGCGCGCCCGGCCCGCGTTCAGCGCGTCGTACAGGTCCTGCAGCTGCGGCGCGTAAAAGGGCCAGTCGTCCAGCGCGGTCTGCAGCTTGCCGGCGATTTCGGTGGCAAAGTGCGCGGTCTTCAGGTCACGCGAGACAACGACCAGCTGGCCGTCGCGCGTACCGTCCTTCAGGGTGGCGAGTTTCATGCGAAATCGAACATTGGCAGGAATGAATGGCCGGTAGTCTACCGGAGCGGCCCGGGCTGGCCGCGGGCCGCGTATAGAATGGCCGGCATCACATTCCTGTTTCCCGAGCTGCGCATGACCGCTGTGGACGATGACGATTCCCGCGACGACCTGGCACACGAGGATGGCCGCGACGACGCCAAACGCGCCGGCATCCAGTCCATCGAGGTGGGATTCCGGCTGCTGCAGGCGCTGGCCGCATCGCCGCGCGCGATGATGCTGCGCGACCTGGCCGCCGCCGCCGGCATGAGCCCGGCCAAGGCGCATCGCTACCTGGTCAGTTTCCAGCGCCTGGGCGCCGTCACGCAGGACGCCGTGAGCCAGCGTTACGACCTGGGGCCGTTCGCGCTGCAGCTTGGCCTGGCCGGCCTCAACCGGCTGGACCCGGTGCGCAAGGCGCGGCCCATCCTGTCGCAACTGCGCGACGAGATCGACCAGACCGCCGGGATTGCCGTGTGGGGCAACCATGGACCCACCATCGTCCACTGGGAAGAATCGAGTCATCCGGTCAGCGTGAGCCTGCGGCTGGGCGATGTGATGCCGCTGCTCAATTCCGCCACGGGCCGGCTCTATGGCGCGTACCTGTCCCGACGCCAGACACTGCCGCTGATCGAGCGTGAACTGGCCACGCGCGGCAATGCCGCCCTGCCCGACATGCCCGCGTCGCTGGCCGACTACGATGCCATCTGCGCCGACGTGCGCAAGCGCGGCGCGGCGCGTACGCGTGGCGGCGTGCTGCCGGGCATCAATGCCATCTCGACGCCGGTGTTCGACGCCAACGGTCATTTGGCGATGGCGCTGATCGTGCTGGGCGCGCAAAGCGTATTCGATGCAGAATGGGGCGGCGCGGTAGACCGCCGTGTGCGCGATATCGCGCGACAGATTTCGTCGGAACTTGGTTATCTTGGCGACAGCCAGCCGTCCGCAAGGGACGGAGACCCCTCATAAGCGTCCACGGCGCCTGCGCCGATGGATGGCGGTGATCGCACTGGTGGCGATCGTGCACGCGCTGTTGCTGTTCAGCCTGGTGCGCGCGCCGATCCCGGCATTGCCCGATCCGCGCGAGACGCCGCCGGTCGAGGCGGTGCTGCTGCCTCCGCCCAAGCCCCCGGCGCCGCCCGCCCCGCCGCGTCCGGCGCCAAAGCCCGCGCCGAAGACCCAAACGCCCGTTCCTGCCCCCGAACCTGCCAGGGAGCCTGCCGCGCCGGCGCTGGCCACGGCCGAGAGCGGCGATACCTCGGCCAGCACGGGCGCGGGCGGCACCGGCACAGGCACCGCCAGCCCCAGCGCCCAGCCGGCGCCGGCCGAGACGCCGGCGCCCCCCACACCCCCCGGGCCGCGCTATATGGCCCCCCCTTCGGTCACCCTGCGCTACGCCAGCTTCGTCAATGGCGTGCAAAACCCCGACGGCATCATCCGATGGGAACAGGACGGCAAGCACTACCGCCTGGCCGTTGAAACGCGCGTGCTGTGGTTCCGCTTTGCATTCCAGAGCAGCGGGGACATGACCGATCGCGGACTGGCTCCCACGCGCTACGAGGAAGCGCGCCGCAGCAAGGTGGAAGTGGCACGCTTCGATCGCGCTGCCAATACCGTGGTGTTTGAAACGCGTGGCGGCCAGGTGCCGATGCCCACCGCCTTCCAGGACCGCTTCAGCATCTTCCTGCAGCTGGTGGGCTGGGCGCGCGGCGACCCGCAGCGTTATGCCACGCCGGGCGTGGTCGAGTCGTTCAACGTGGCCGACACCCGCGAAGTCGAGCCGATGCAGGTCCAGTACGTGGGCGAAGAAGATATCGACATCGGCACCGACGTGGTGCGGGCGCGACACTTCGTGAGGCTTGCGCGTCACCCCAATGACAAGCGGCGCGTGGAAATCTGGCTGGCGCCGTCGCTGAACTGGATGCCTGCGCGGCTTCGTCAGACGGAGCCCGATGGCACTCAGATCGATCTGGTCTATCGTAGTAGTGAAGGGCGGTGATGCCGTAGCCGCGGTGACACGTGTTGACCACGCGGGAGACTGAAACATGCCTGACACATTGGCGCAGCGAATACGGGCTGGCGACGTCCAGCTGCAGGCGCGCATCGATGGCCGGGAAGGGCCATGGGTGGTCCTGATACATGCGCTCGGTGCGAATCTGACCCTGTGGGACGATACCGCCCGTCATTTGTCTGACCGCTATCGCGTGTTGCGATTCGACCTGCGCGGCCACGGCGGCAGCGACGCGCCGGTGGGCGCCTACACGATGACCCGGCTGGCCGACGATGCCGTGGCGCTGATGGACGCGCTCGACATCGGACAGGCCCATGTCTGCGGCGTATCGGTCGGCGGCATGGTGGCCCAGACGCTGGGTGTACGCCATCCGGACCGTCTGCTGTCACTGACCCTCGTGGATACGATCGACCATACGCCGATGGAAGCCCACCCGATGTGGGCCAACCGGATCGGGCAGGCCGAGGCGCACGGCATGGCGGGCTTGGCGCCGTCGACAATGGAACGCTGGCTGACGCAGCCGTTCCGCGCGCAGCATCCCGACCAGGTGGAACGTATCAACCGGATGCTGCTGGCCACGCCAGTGCAGGGTTATGTGGGCGTGGCGCAGGCCATCGTGGCCTTCGACCTGGCGGACGCGATCGGCCGTATCCATTGTCCGACCCTGGTGGTGACAGGGGATAAGGACGAAGGCGCGCCGGTTTCGATGGCCCAATCCATTGCGCAGAAAATTCACGGTGCGAAGCTGGAGGTACTACCCGACGCCGCGCACCTGTCGTTTATCGAACAACCGGAACGCTTCCATGCGATCTTCGATGCGTTCTTGGGGCATGCGGCATGTGGCGGGCAGTGTGATATTCCGTAACGCCATTGGGAAGATCGCAACACAGTAATGTCAGGCGCTCAAGAAACTTGCGGCGGGCGCCGATGCCCAAACATAGGAGGGAAGCAACGGCACGCAAAGGTTCGTCCGGGCAGCAAAAACTTGAATTACGGACGACTACCCTCAGCTTGGAGAGGAAATCGCGTCATCCCGGCAGGCTTGGGACCGGCGCCAACCATACGCCAGGAGGTAGTGCGATGCAAATGATCTACAACAGCGACAACTATTGCATTGTCGAGTTTGGCGCAGATGTCGAGCATGCGACCCTTGCCTCGGGCGGCTACGAAATCGTCGACAAGAACCTGAAACGCGAAATTTTCCTCGGCGGTCATATGGCCGAGACCTTCCGCGCCGACGTGACGCGTCTGATCGAAAGCGAGCCATCCGTGGAGGAAGTCGACGAGTTTCTGGGCAAGTTCGACACCGTCATGAACAATCCGCTGGTGATGCACTGAGCATTGCCGGCACGGCCCAAATGAAAGCCGCCCGCTTGCCAAGCGGGCGTTTTTCATTGGCGCGTCAGGGCGGCGGGGTGGTTCAGTATTGCTCCCACGGCAGCCCGTCGTGCCGCCAGCCGTTGACGGTATTGCGATGGCGATGGGCGTCGAGATCGCCCTCGAAACCGTGCAGCACGTTGTAGACGGTGGTGAAGCCGGCCCCCTCCAGCGCCCGGGCGGCCGCCGACGAGCGGTTGCCGCTGCGGCAGATCAGCACCACGGGCCGCGCCGATACCTGTCCGGCCAGTTTCTTCACAGCCTGGACGAAGTGCGGATTGACCTCCCAGTCGGGGCCGTCGTTCCAGGGCACGTTGTGCGCGCCTTGCGGATGGCCGACAAACAGGTATTCCATCTCGCTGCGGCAGTCGATAAAGAGCGCATCGGGCTCGGAGCCGAGCAGCGCCAGGGCATCGTTGGGGCTCAAGTGTTGCATGGGAACTGACGAAAATCGGACGAAAGCGAACGATAGCCGACGGAATGAAGGTGGGTTCGTGGCGAATACGTCTCCTAGTGTAGGCGCGCTGTCTCCGGCTGACAACCGCGCCGGGCGCGCCAGGTCGGGGCCGGGCGCCCGCCCGCAATCCCTTGATCTACCTGATAAAATCGCCCTCTTGCCCAAATTTGCGCATTCGGCCGGCCGGCCGGGCGCGCGCATCACGACCAGGCCCCACCATGAGCGCAGTCCATTCCGCCCCCCGCCCCTATACCCGGGCCGCCAGCCTGCCCCGGCTGCTGCGTGAACGCATCCTGATTCTCGACGGCGCCATGGGCACGATGATCCAGCGCTACAAGCTGGGCGAGGCCGAGTACCGTGGCACGCGTTTCGCCGACCATCCGGTCGATGTGAAGGGCAACAACGAACTGCTGCTGCTGACGCGTCCGCAGGTCATCAGCGAGATCCACGAGCAGTACCTGGCCGCCGGCGCCGACCTGATCGAGACCAATACCTTCGGTGCCACGGGCGTGGCGCAGGAAGACTACAAGATGGCGTCGCTGGCGTACGAGATGAACGTCGAGGCGGCCCGCCTGGCGCGCGCTGCCTGCGACAAGTACAGCACGCCCGAGAAGCCGCGCTTCGTGGCCGGCGCATTCGGCCCGACGCCGAAGACGGCCAGCATCAGCCCCGACGTCAACGACCCCGGTGCGCGCAATATCACCTTCGAGGAACTGCGCGATTCGTACTACGAACAGGGCAAGGCGCTGCTCGAAGGCGGCGCCGATGTGTTCCTGGTCGAGACGATCTTCGACACGCTGAACGCCAAGGCCGCGCTGTTCGCGATCGACCAGCTGTTCGAGGACACCGGCGAGCGCGTGCCCGTGATGATCTCGGGCACCGTGACCGACGCATCGGGCCGCATCCTGTCGGGCCAGACCGTGGAAGCGTTCTGGAACAGCCTGCGCCATGCCAGGCCGGTCACGTTCGGCCTGAACTGCGCGCTGGGCGCCACGCTGATGCGCCCGTACATCGCCGAGCTGGCCAAGGTGTGCGACGCCGCGGTGTCGTGCTATCCGAACGCCGGCCTGCCGAATCCGATGAGCGACACGGGCTTCGACGAAACGCCCGATGTCACGTCCGCGCTGGTGGAGGAATTCGCCGCCTCGGGCCTGGTGAACCTGGTGGGCGGCTGCTGCGGCACCACGCCCGATCACATCGCCGCCATCGCCCGCCGCGTGGCCGACAAGACGCCGCGTGCCTGGCCGGGCCAGTATCGCGAAGACGCCGAACAGGCCGCCTGAACACATCGTACGCACCGAGCATTAGAGAAGACACATCATGAGCCAGAGCAAGCTGCCCCCGCGTCCGATGCGCCTGTCCGGCCTGGAGCCGTTCCTGATCGATGACGACACGCTGTTCGTCAACGTTGGCGAGCGCACCAACGTCACCGGTTCCAAGGCATTCGCCCGCATGATCCTGAACGGCCAGTTCGACGAGGCGCTGGCCGTGGCCCGCCAGCAGGTCGAGAACGGCGCCCAGATCATCGACATCAACATGGACGAGGCGATGCTCGATTCCAAGGCCGCGATGGTCCGGTTCCTGAACCTGATCGCGTCGGAGCCGGACATCGCGCGCGTGCCGATCATGATCGATTCTTCGAAGTGGGACGTCATCGAGGCCGGCCTGCAGTGCGTGCAGGGCAAGGCCGTGGTGAACTCGATCTCGCTCAAGGAAGGCGAGGAGCAGTTCCGCCACCACGCCACGCTGATCCGTCGCTATGGCGCCGCCAGCGTGGTGATGGCCTTCGACGAAAAGGGCCAGGCCGACACCTTCGAGCGCAAGACCGAGATCTGCAAGCGCAGCTACGACGTGCTGGTGAACGAGGTGGGATTCCCGCCCGAGGACATCATCTTCGACCCGAACATCTTCGCGGTGGCCACGGGTATCGAGGAACACAACAACTACGCGGTGGACTTCATCGAAGCCACGCGCTGGATCAAGCAGAACCTGCCCTACGCCAAGGTGAGCGGCGGCGTGTCGAACGTGTCGTTCTCGTTCCGAGGCAATGACACGGTGCGCGAGGCCATCCACACCGTGTTCCTGTACCACGCGATCGAAGCGGGCATGGACATGGGCATCGTCAACGCCGGCCAGCTTGGCGTGTACGACCAGCTGGACCCGGAGCTGCGCGAGCGCGTGGAAGACGTGGTGCTGAACCGCCGCGACGACGCCACCGACCGTCTGCTGGAGATTGCCGACCGCTTCAAGGGCGGCGGCCAGAAGAAGGAAGAGAACCTGGCCTGGCGTGGCACGCCAGAGGCGCCGGTGCCGGTGGGCGAGCGTCTGGCCCATGCGCTGGTGCACGGCATCACCACGTTCATCGTCGAGGACACCGAGGAAGTGCGCCAGCAGGTGGCGGCGCGCGGCGGCCGGCCGATCGAGGTCATCGAGGGCCCGCTGATGGACGGCATGAACATCGTCGGCGACCTGTTCGGCGCGGGCAAGATGTTCCTGCCGCAGGTGGTCAAGAGCGCCCGCGTGATGAAGCAGGCCGTGGCGCACCTGCTGCCGTTCATCGAGGAAGAAAAGCGCCTGCTGGCCGAGGCCGGCGGCGACGTGCGCGCACGCGGCAAGATCGTGATCGCCACCGTGAAGGGCGACGTGCACGACATCGGCAAGAACATCGTGTCGGTGGTGCTCCAGTGCAACAACTTCGAAGTGGTGAACATGGGCGTGATGGTGCCGTGCAACGAGATCCTGGCGCGGGCCAAGGTCGAGGGTGCGGACATCGTGGGCCTGTCGGGGCTGATCACGCCTTCGCTCGAGGAAATGGCCTACGTGGCCTCGGAGATGCAGCGCGACGACTACTTCCGCGTGAAGAAGATTCCGCTGCTGATCGGCGGTGCTACCACGTCGCGCGTGCACACGGCAGTCAAGATCGCGCCGAACTACGAGGGCCCGGTGGTCTACGTGCCGGATGCCTCGCGCTCGGTCAGCGTGGCGTCGAGCCTGCTGTCCGATGAGGGCGCGGCGAAGTACCTGGACGACCTGAAGTCCGACTACGACCGCATCCGCGCCCAGCACGCCAACAGGAAGGCCACGCCGATGGTGTCGCTGGCCGAGGCGCGCGCCAACAAGACGCCGCTGGACTGGAGTACCTACGTGCCGCCGAAGCCGAAATTCATCGGGCGGCGGGTATTCCGCAACTACGACCTGTCCGAGCTGGCCAACTTCATCGACTGGGGCCCGTTCTTCCAGACATGGGACCTGGCCGGCAAATTCCCGGACATCCTCAATGACGAGATCGTCGGGGAGTCGGCGCGCCGCGTGTATTCGGACGGCAAGAGCATGCTGGCCCGCCTGATCCAGGGCCGCTGGCTGACCGCCAATGGCGTGATGGCGCTGCTGCCGGCCAACACCGTCAATGACGACGACATCGAGATCTACACGGACGAGTCGCGCAGCAAGGTGGCGCTGACCTGGCACAACCTGCGCCAGCAGAGCGAACGCCCGGTGGTGGACGGCGTGCGCCGTCCGAACCGCTGCCTGGCCGACTTCGTCGCGCCGAAGTCGAGCGGCGTGGCGGACTACATCGGCCTATTCGCGGTCACGGCGGGCATTGGCGTGGACAAGAAGGAGGCGCAGTTCGAAGCCGACCACGACGACTACAGCGCGATCATGCTCAAGGCGCTGGCCGACCGGCTGGCCGAGGCCTTTGCCGAATGCCTGCACCAGCGCGTGCGGACCGACCTCTGGGGCTACGACGCGGCCGAGATCCTGAACAACGACCAGCTGATCGCCGAGGCGTATCGCGGCATCCGCCCGGCGCCCGGCTATCCGGCCTGCCCGGAGCACACGGTCAAGGCGCCGATGTTCGAATTGCTGGACGCCGCCGAGATCGGCATGGGCATTACCGAGTCGCTGGCCATGACGCCGGCCGCGTCGGTGAGCGGCTTCTACCTGTCGCACCCGGACTCGACGTACTTCAGCGTCGGCAAGATTGGCCAGGACCAGCTGGACGACATGGTGGCGCGTCGCGGCGAAGACCGTACGACGCTGGAACGCGCGCTCGCGCCGAACCTGTAAGCAGCTTCGCTGCAGCTGTAAGCAGTTGCAATGACCGGGGCGCCGCGTAACAGCGGCGCCCCGGTTTTTTTATGGCGCGCCTGCTGCCGATAACGCTGCGACGGTCGTTGAAACATAAGGGAAATACGATGAAATCGTTGGCCAGCCGGCGTGCAGGGCGATCGGCAGGCAATGTTTGCAATGTCTTCACGACTGCTTACAGAAGCTGACAAGTGCTCACACCCGGCCGGGGCCGGCTCCATAGACTGGAACCCAGTTCACGTGACACCGCGTGAATGCCGCAGCGAATGTTTCGCTGCGGAGCATTCAGTAAAGGAGTCTCTCCCATGAAGAAGCTGCTGATCTCCCTGTCCGCCCTGTCGATTGCTGCCGCCTCGTCGTTTGCGATGGCCCAAGGCACTGGTGCCTCGGTTGGCACCCAAACGGGCGTCGGCGCCTCCGTGAACGCCCCCTCGCAGAATGCCAGCCCGAATGCCGGGCTGAATGCCGGCGGCGCGGCCGGTGGGGCGGTGACCCCGGCCAGCCCGAGTTCGGCGGACCCGGGCAGCAAGGCCGGCCTGGGTGCGAAGTCGGGCGCCGACACCTCGCTGTCGTCGACCCCGACCGACAAGGAAAACAAGGGCAAGCACACCGGGCACGCCAAGGCCAAGTCGAAGAAGGGTGACCTGGGCGCCAATGCCGGAGCCGGCGCGGACGCCGGCACCAAGCTCCAGTAAGCGCCGGACGGGATGCGGACGGGCCCCTCCAGACCGCCCCATCCCGGCAGTATGCAAATGGACTGACGGACGCCTTCGGGCGTCCGTCTTGCATTTGGGGAAGCGTCACGCGGTACGCGTCGCACTGCAGCATTTTCCGGCCGCCTGCGCCGGCGCGCGGCGCGGCGCGGCCCGGGTTGCGGATGTCGCCGTGGCGCGTCATGTCAGCCTGACACCGACATATTCGGCGTCGTGCCGGCACTACAATGCAGGAAACCGGCCCGGGCCGTGCTTCGGCACGCGGGCCGCCCCCCTCACCGTGGAGACACCGATGATCCGCGTCTTGATCGCCGACGATCATGAGATCGTGCGTGCCGGTCTGCGCCAGTTCATTTCAGAGGAACCCGACATCAAGGTGACGGGCGAAGCCGCCAGCGGCGACGAAGTGATGGCGCAGTTGCGCGACAGCGAGTTCGACGTACTCGTACTCGATATTTCCATGCCGGACCGAAACGGCATCGATGTGCTGAAGCTGATCCGGCAGCGGTTGCCCAACCTGCCGGTGCTGATCCTGTCCACCTATCCCGAAGACCAGTACGCGATCAACCTGATCCGTGCCGGCGCGTCGGGCTACCTGACCAAGGAGTCGGCGCCGGACGACCTGGTGAAGGCCATCCGCACGGTGGCCCAGGGCCGCCGCTACGTGAGCCCCACCGTGGCAGACCTGCTGATCGGCGGGCTCGACAAGCCGACCGAACAGCCGGTGCACCAGACGCTTTCCGAGCGCGAATTCCAGATCTTCTGCAAGCTGTCACGCGGCCAGTCGGTCTCGGTGATCGCCGACGAACTGTTCCTGAGCGTGAAAACCGTGAGCACCTACCGCTCCCGCATCCTGGAGAAGATGGGCATGAAGACCAATGCCGACCTGACCTACTACGCCATCAAGAACGGGCTCGTGGAATAGGGCGGAGCTTGGATTTCGTGCCAGAACCGTTGATCGTCCATCTCTTCGCCTGACAGGTGCCAAGCGCCATGCCGGAGCAAGCCACGGCCTCCCCGAACCGTTCGCTGCGGGTCCTCCTGATCGAGGACTCCGAAGTCTTGCGGGGCATGCTGCTGGAATATCTGACGGCCTTTCCGTTCGTCGAGTCGGTGGACTGGGCCGATACCGAAAGCGGGGCGGTGAAGCTGGCCACCCATGGCCGGTACGATGTGTCGATCGTCGACCTGCAACTGCGCCAGGGCAATGGCATCAACGTGCTGCGCGAAATGCAGAAGGCCGGCCTGTCCGGCATCCGCATCGTCTACACCAACCATGCGCAGGTGTCGATGTACCGCCGTCAATGCACCGAGGCCGGCGCCGACTATTTCTTCGACAAGTCGCTCGAACTGGAGCAGGTGTTCCGCGTGATCGAGGACTACGCGACCTCCGCCTCCTAGCTTGCACTTGTGGATAGCCGTTTGACGAGCGGGCCCACCCCCACGGCTTCTGATCCGCCCTGGCCGGGCACTCAGATTTCGGTGGTCTCTTCCGGCGGCGCCAGGACCGACGTGGTCAGCGGCACCTCGACGCGGATGGAGACCCCCCGGCCAGGCGCCGAATCGATGTGCATCGTGCCGCCGAGCGCCAGCACCCGCTGTTCCATCCCCAGTAGCCCATGATGGCCGGCGGTGCTGCCAGCGTCGAAATCGGGCGGCAGGCCGCGGCCGTCGTCGCGGATCGTCAGCGTCAGCTGCTGCGGCGTGCAGGCCAGCGACACGGAGATATGCCGCGCCTCGGCGTACTTGCTGGCGTTGTTCAGCGATTCCTGCACGATCCGGTACAGCGCGATGGCCGCGTTGTCACGCAGCGGCGGCAGCGACTCGGGCAGGTCGACATGGGTTTCCCACTGGTTGCGGGTGCCCACGTCTTCCACCTGCTGCACGATGGCCTCGCGCAGCCCCAGGTTCAGCAGCACCGTGGGCCGCAGATCCTCGATCAGCCGGCGCTTGATCTGGATGGCCTGGTCGGCATGCTGCATCACGCGCGTGATCTTGTCGCGCGCCTCGGGGTGTGTCTGCTGCACCCGCATCTTTACCCAGTGCAGGTCGAGCTTGATGGCGGTCAGGATGGCACCCAGTTCGTCGTGCAGTTCCCGCGACAGCCGCGTCTTTTCGTCCTCGGTCACGCGCTGCAGGTGGGCTGCCAGCGCCGACAGCTGGCGCGTGCGCGCGCGCACCTTGCGATCCAGCCGCGCGCTTTCCTCTTCCAGTTGTTCGCGCGCCGCCTCGGCCATCGTCATGCGGCGCTGATGGCCCATGCCCACGGCCACCAGCAGCAGGATGTTGATGGCCGTCAGCAGCCCGATGCCGTAGCGCGACAGCTGCAGGTCGTGCTCTGCGGCTTCGAGGTTGTGGGTGACGGTGCCCGATTCGCGCACCTGCAGGTGTTCCAGGCCGCGCCGCGCGCTTTCCATGGTCTGCTTGCCGAAGTCGGTGCGAATCATGTCCAGCGCCACATCGACGTCGCGCTTGCCGTAGACCAGCGTCAGCGCCATTTCGTTGAGCTTGCGCGTGACGAACTGCGACGCCTCGCCGAACTGGCGCAGCCCTTCCGGATCATTGGCGTAGTGCTGGCGGATGCGCGACATCAGTTCGCTGATGTGCGGCAGCGCCTTGTAGTACGGGTCGAGGTAGCTTTCCTTGCCGGTCAGCAGGTATCCGCGCTGGCCGGCCTCGGCGTTGACCAGTTCGGCAATCAGCTCGCCCAGGTCGCTTTGCAGTTGCTGCGAGCGGATGGCTTCGGTGTAGCCCTCGCGCAGGCGCAGGTTGCCGGTCTCCGACGCAATCAGCACGGCCAGTGTCAGCACGATGCCGCCGGCGAGCAGCAGGGTGTTTCTCAGGAGTAGGGAATGCTTGGCCATCGGAGGTTGCTGGTGGATGCGCCGCCGCGCCGGGGCGGAAGAGCGGCCATGGAATCACATCGTCATGGTGCGGTCAATCGTACCGGGGCGGCTGGCGTACCGCATCCGGCGCGGAGCGGCGCGCGCTGTAGGACTTGGCTGACATCTGAATCGGTCTGGAATCGGTGTGCGGTCCAAGGGTGGAACCCTACGATGAGGCTATGAGCTTGCGCACCGTGGCGCAAGCCGAACGCAACACCGGCCGCCAGGCGGGTGTGCTCGCTAACCTCGGGAGACTGGTCATGCTGTACTACGCACTCGTCTTTTTCATTGTCGCCCTGGTGGCGGCGCTTTTCGGCTTTGGTGGTATTGCGGCCGGCGCGGTGGAAATCGCGAAGATCCTGTTCTTTATCTTCCTGGTCGTGGCGCTGGTTGCCGCGGTAATGGGGCTGGTGCGTCGACGGTAAGCGCAGCAGCATGCGTTGCCTGACCGGGGGACCGGCGGGCAACTCCGCCAGGGACTGGACATAGGAGTACCCATGCTCACGCAGAATCCAAAGATCCGCAAGGAAATCAATCATTTGCAGGACAGCGCCGATTCGGCTGTGCGCCAGATCCGGAATGCCGCGCGTGATACCCGCGATGCGGTGGGGCCGGTGTCGGGCGAGGTCAAGGCGCTGATCGCGCAACTGCAGCAAACGATCGACGTGCTGGCGCACGAAGGGTCCGCCGAAGGCATGGCCGCTGGCCGTCGCCTGCGCGCCCGCGCGCAGGAGCTGAGCGGCCGCGTTCGCGATCGCAGCCTCGACGGCATGCACTGGGCACGCGATCAGGTGGATGTGGCCGTCGACCACGGCCGGCAGCGCGTGGTGAATTCGCCACTGAAGGCGGTCGGCGTGGCCGCGCTGATCGGGGCCTGTATCGGCCTGATGCTGGCCGGCCGGCGCAACGACGACTAGATCATCATCGGCTGGCGGCCCAGGTCGCCGGCGCCCCAGGGATACGCAGGTAGAACAAGACGTTCAAGGGTCTCTCCCCCTTACCCCTGCAGCAACCCCCTTTCCGGATATATCCCTGATCCGGGACGCCCGGGCACCAAGCGGTGTCCGGGTTCTTTTTTTGCGCGCCACGCATCGATGGCGACAACCTTTCAGTTTGCTTTCTGCGGGGAGGCAAATCGGGGCGGGCGGCGCGGACGGGCCGCCGTTCGGAGGCGCGCACCGGCGTCGCGCATGGCGCGCCGGTGGGGTTGAGGATCAGGCCGGCGGCTGCCGGCGATGCGGGCTCAGACGCCCCACATCACGTCGGAGCCTTCCTTCTGCGACAGGCGCAGCATGTCCAGGAACGGGTAGGCGCGCTGCCCCAGGTGCAGGGGCTCCTCTTCCCGGTCGTCTTCCGGGCCCGGGTGTATCGTGGTGTCGGCCGGGTGGACCTTCCTGGCGTCCTGGACGGCGGCTTCCAGCTTGCGGATCGCCGCCGGCAATTCCTCGGTCGTGATCACCCCACGTTCGCCCAGATGCTTGCCGATGATGCCAAGCAGCGTGATGGCAAGATCCTTCATCATGATCAGGTCTTGCGCCGCGTGGGATTTGAAGGTGATCAGCATGATGTTTCCTTTCACGAGTGGCGACATGGGTGGCGCGGGGCGCAGAGGTCGTCGCATGATGTCAGCATAGCACCTGATAAAATTCCGCGTTTCCCGATTTCCACTGCCGGCGCACGGGGCGGGGCCTTCACTTTTCGGCCCGCCCGAGCCCCGGCGGCATTTCAGCTTTCCAAGGCCCAGACATCCATGCTGCCTGTTCAGACCTCCCAACTCGCCGCCGCATTCACCGATGCCGTACGCGCGCTCGCCCCGGCCGACGCCGCCCTGCCCGCGGTCACGTTCGAGCGCCCCAAGCAGGCTGCTCACGGCGATCTGGCGTGCAACATCGCCATGCAGGTGGCCAAGGCGCTGAAGACCAACCCGCGCGAACTGGCGCAGAAGGTGGTGGACGCGGTTGCCGCCGACCCACGCGCATCGGCGCTGGTGGCGGCCCTGGAGATCGCCGGTCCCGGCTTCATCAACCTGCGCCTGAGCCCGGCGGCCCGCGCCGAGGTGCTGCGCGCGGTGCTGGGCGACGGTGACCGCTACGGGGCCCGTCCGGCCGGCGAGCATGGCCAGGTGCTGGTGGAGTTCGTGTCGGCCAACCCGACCGGCCCGCTGCATGTCGGCCACGGCCGCCAGGCCGCGCTGGGCGACGCGCTGGCCAACCTGCTGGCCTGGCAGGGCTGGAAGGTCCATCGCGAGTTCTATTACAACGACGCCGGCGTGCAGATCCACACCCTGGCGGTGTCGGTCCAGGCACGGGCGCGCGGCCTGAAGCCGGGCGACGCCGGCTGGCCCGAATCGGCCTACAACGGCGACTACATCGCCGACATCGCCGCCGACTTCCTGGCCGGCAAGACGGTCTCGGCATCGGACGGCGAACCGGTGACGGCGTCGGGCAACGTCGACGATCTGGAGTCGATCCGCAAGTTTGCCGTGACCTATCTGCGCAACGAGCAGGATATCGACCTGCAGGCGTTCGGCGTGAAGTTCGATCGCTACTACCTGGAATCGTCGCTGTATAGCGACGGCCGCGTGGAAGCCGCCGTGCAGTCGCTGACCGGCCGCGGCAAGACGTACGAGAGCGAAGGCGCGCTGTGGCTGCGCACGACCGACGACGGCGACGACAAGGACCGCGTCATGAAGAAGAGCGACGGCACGTATACGTACTTCGTGCCGGACGTGGCCTACCACACCACCAAGTGGGAGCGCGGCTTCGCCAAGGTCATCAACGTGCAGGGCAGCGACCACCACGGCACCATCGCCCGCGTGCGCGCCGGCCTGCAGGGCCTGGATATCGGCATCCCGCAGGGCTACCCCGACTACGTGCTGCACAAGATGGTCACCGTGATGAAGAACGGCGAGGAGGTGAAGATCTCCAAGCGCGCCGGCTCGTACGTGACCGTGCGGGACCTGATCGAATGGAGCAACGGCGGCGACGAGACCATCCGCGGCTGCCTGGAAGCCGGCGTGGCCGACTGGCCGGCGCACTTCACGCGCGGGCGCGACGCCGTGCGCTTCTTCCTGCTGTCGCGCAAGGCCGACACCGAATTCGTGTTCGACGTGGACCTGGCGCTGAAGCAGAACGACGAGAACCCGGTGTACTACGTGCAGTACGCCCACGCGCGCATCTGCTCGATTTTCGAGGCCTGGGGCGGCGCCGACTGGCAGGCGCGCCTGCCGGAACTGGCCAGCGTGGACCTGGCGGCCGTGACCGCCGCCGACGTGAGCCCGCAGGCCATCGCGCTGGGCCGCCGCCTGGCCGAGTTCCCGGACATGCTGGCCGCCGCCGCAGGCGAACTGGCGCCGCACGCCGTGGCGTTCTACCTGCGCGACCTGGCGGGCGACTTCCACGCGTTCTACAACGCCGACCGCGTGCTGGTGGACGATGAAACGGTCAAGCGCGCCCGCCTGGCGCTGCTGGCCGCCACCCGGCAGGTGCTCAAGAACGGCCTGGCCGTGATCGGCGTATCGGCGCCGCAACGAATGGACCGTGCCCCCGAGCAGGAAACGCCCGCGGCCTGAACTGCGCGTCATCGGACTGGCTCTATAATCCCCGGCAACACCGAAGAGGACTCCATGCAACACAATGCAAAGCGCGCCCCGCGCGCCGTCCGCCATCGCCAGACGCAGCGTGGCGGCACGTTCCTGGGCCTGGTACTCGGGCTGATCGTCGGCCTGGCCATTGCCGTGGTCATCGCGCTGTACATCACCAAGTCGCCCGCGCCGTTCAAGGGTAATGGGAACAGCGGCCCGGCGCCGCGTCCGACCGAGCCCGGCAACGTGGCCAGCACGCTGCCCAACCCGACCCAGCAGGCGCAACAGGCCCAGCCCGGCGCCGAGCCGGCCGATCCGAACAAGCCGCTGTGGAGCAAGACGCCCGCCAAGCCGGTGGGCCAGCCCGAACAGCCGGCCGCACAGCCGCCCGTGGCCCCCAGCCGTCCGGCCGAGGCGCCCGCCAGCAATGGCGCGGTGGCCAGCAAGCCGGCCGAAAAGCCGGCGGAAAAGCCCGCCGCGCGTCCGGCCGAAAAGCCGGTGGCCGACCCCATCGCCGAGATTGCCCAGGCCGATGCCAACAAGGTGGGCTACCTGCTGCAGGTGGGCGCGTTCCGCTCCCAGGACGACGCCGATCGCCAGAAGGCCAACCTGGCCATGCAGGGCTTCGAGGCCAAGGTGACCGACCGCGACGTCAACGGCGTCAAGATGTACCGCGTCCGCCTGGGGCCGTTCAACCGGATCGAAGACATGAACCGTGCGCGCGACCGCCTGCAGTCGGCCGGCTTCGACGCTTCGGTGATCCGTTTCACGAAGCAGTAATCCGGCGAAATATTCTGTCCGGGGCGGGCTGGCGCGAACCATGTGCCGCCGCCCCGGTCTTAGACGCTATCCCATCGCTCGTCGAGCACGTTCAACCCGTAAGGCCCTTCTGACATGAAGAAAATCGCCGCACTGATCGCCACCGCTGCCGCCGTAGGCGGCCTGCTGATGTCCGCGCCCGCCGCCATGGCCGCGCCGACCGAAGGCAAGGACTACACGGTTCTGAAAGCCCCGCAGCCGGTGCCGGCTGGCAAGATCGAGGTGACCGAGTTCTTCTGGTACGGCTGCCCGCACTGCTACGATTTCGAGCCCGAGCTGGAAGCCTGGGTCAAGAAGCAGGGCAAGGACGTGGTGTTCAAGCGCGTGCCGGTGGCCTTCCGCGACGACCTGCTGCCGCATACGAAGATCTTCTATGCGCTGGAGTCGCTGGGCAAGGTCGATGCCATGCACACGAAGGTGTTCGACGCCATCCACAAGCAGCGCAAGCGCCTGCTGACCACCGATGAAATCGCCGATTTCATGGCCGCCAACGGCATCGACCGCAAGCAGTGGCTGGACACCTACAACTCGTTCTCGGTGACCACCAACGCGCAGCGTGCCAACAAGATCGCCGACGCCTACAAGATCGATGGCGTGCCGACCGTGGTGGTGCAGGGCAAGTACGAGACCTCGCCGTCGATCGCCGGCACCAAGTCCGCCGCCGTCCAGGCCATGGACTTCCTGGTCACCGGCGTGCGCGACAAGAAGCTCTGATCGACCGCCGTCCCGGCCGGATCGATACCAACAGCCCGGTGCAGCCGATGCACCGGGCTGTTTTGCTTCTGGCGCTTCCGGCACCTTGACGCGCCGGCCTCTCGACGGCCACCCGCGCTATATTCCCACCCATGAACCCCCAGAAAATCTTCCTGACCGGCGCGTCCAGCGGCATTGGCCAGGCCCTGGCGCGCGCCTATGCCGAACAGGGCGCGACACTTGGCCTGGTGGGCCGACGTGAGGACGCGCTTCGCGCCTTTGCCGCCAGCCTGCCCGATCCCGCCGCCGTGCGCATTTACGCCGTCGATGTCCGCGACGCCGACGCCATGAACGCGGCGGCGTCCGACTTCCTGGCCAATGTCGGATGCCCCGACGTGGTCGTCGCCAACGCCGGTGTCTCGGTGGGCACCGTCGCCAGCGAGCGCGAAGACCTGGAAGTCTTCCGCACGGTGATGGATACCAACTGGTTTGGCACGCTGACCACATTTCAGCCATTTCTGGCGCCGATGCGCGCGCAGCCGGTCGGGCCGGACGGCTGGCGCGGCACGCTGGTCGGCATTGCCAGCGTGGCCGGCGTGCGCGGGCTGCCGGGGGGCGGCGCGTACAGCGCATCGAAGTCGGCCGTGATCAAGCTGCTGGAAAGCTTGCGGCTGGAACAGTCGCGCGAGCGGATTCGCGTGGTGACGATTGCGCCGGGCTACATCCGTACGCCGATGACTGCGCATAACCCGTACAAGATGCCGTTCCTGATGGACGCCGACGTGTTTGCGCGCAAGGCCGTACGCAGGATCGGCGCCGGTACGCGCTTTGCGGTGATTCCGTGGCAGATGGGCGTGGTGGCGTCGCTGCTGCACGTGATGCCGCGCTGGCTCTACGACGCGCTGTTTCGGCGCGCGCCGCGCAAGCCGCGGCAGTCCAGGCGCGCATGATGTGGACCGATGCGGTTGGCCAGTCTCACGGCCCGGCCGAAGGCGCCGTGCGCATCGCGTCGCTGGTGCCGTCCATCACCGAATTGCTGTTCGACCTGGGGCTGGCTGACCAGATCGTGGCGCGCACCGGCTTCTGCATCCATCCGGAACCGGCAGTCCGCGCGGTGGCGAAGGTGGGCGGCACCAAGGACGTCAAGCTCGACCGCCTGCGCGCGCTGGCGCCGACGCATGTGATCGTCAATATCGACGAGAACCGGCGCGAGACCGTGGACGATATCCGAAGCTTCGTGCCGCACGTGATCGTCACCCATCCGTGCCGGCCGGCGGACAACTTCGCGCTTTATGCGCTGCTGGGCGGCATCTTCGGGCGGCAGGCCGAAGCGGACCGGCTGGCGGCCGACCTGCGGGCGGGGCTCGATGCATTGCGCACCCGCTTATGGCCCGCGCGGCGGGTGCTCTACGCGATCTGGCAGGACCCGTGGATGACGGTATCGCGCGATACCTATATCAGCCAGATGCTGGCGCTGGTGAACTGGGCCACCTGGCCGGACGCCATGCCGCAGGCGTGTGTCGATGGCGATTGCAGCCGGCCCAACGCGGCTGGCGACCGGTATCCGACCTTCCGCTGGAGCGATGCGCTGGTGCGCGACCTGGACGCCGTGCTGCTGTCCACCGAGCCGTACCGCTTCACCGAGGACCACGCCGACGCGCTGGAGCGGCAGATCGGCAAGCCGGTGCTGCTGGTGGATGGCGAGATGCTGTCGTGGTACGGCAGCCGCGCCGTGGCCGGCGCGCGCTACCTGAAGACGCTGGCGGAAGGGTTCTAGGCCTTCGTAAAGCGGACGACGCCGTCGTCACCCACCTGCCGCACCAGTTCGCCGCGATGCCACAGCGCGTGCAGGTGCGCCAGCGCCTCGCCCATCGCGAATGTCAGCTGGTGAATGTCGAACTGGCGGCGGAAGATCACGCCGACGATGTCGTGCGCGTTGCACGGTTTCTCGGCGCAGGCGGCCAGCGTCTCGGCCAGGCGGTCGACATGGTGTTCGCGCAGTTGCTGGATGCGCGTGTGGAGATTGCGGAACGGCCGGCCGTGCGACGGCAGGATCAGCACGTCTTCGGGCAGGTCCAGGTACTTGCCCAGCGAATCGACATAGAGCTGCAGCGGATTGGCCTCGGGCTCCATGTCGAACACGCTGACATTCGTCGAAATACGAGGCAGCACCATATCGCCCGAAATCAGCACGTGGGTGGCCGCGTTGTACAGCGCCACATGTTCGGGGGCGTGGCCGTAGCCCGTGATCACGCGCCACGCCGCGCTGGCCGGATCGGCGCCGATCTGGACGGTGTCGCCGTCCATCAGGCGGCGGTACTGGGTCGGCAGGTCGGGCACCAGCGAGGGGTAGTAGCTCTTGCGGCCACGCAGCTTTTCGAGATTGTCGGGGTCGGTCAGTCCATGGCGCGCGAAGTGGCTGGCCGCGAAGTCGCCACCGGCATTGGAACCGACGCCCGAGCCGCCTGCCATCACGCGGGCCGACATGTAGTCGCCCAGGCTCATCCACAGCCGCACATCCCACCGCTTGCAGATCCAGTGCGCCAGGCCGACGTGGTCGGGGTGGCAGTGCGTGACCAGCACCCGCAGCACGGGCAGGCCTTCCAGCTCATTGGCGAAGATGGTTTCCCAGTGCGCCTGGATGGTGTCGTTGGTGATCCCGCAATCGACGATGGTCCAGCCGTCCCGGCCGTCGATGCGGTCGCGCAGCAGCCACAGGTTGATGTGATCCAGCGCGAAGGGCAGCGGCATGCGCAGCCAGTACACGCCCGGCGCGACTTCCTGGCGCGTGCCGGGTTCGGGCATGGTGTCGCCAAACGGATATTGGAGCTGATGTTCGAGTGCGTTCATGGGGTTTGTCTCTTCGATAGCGGCGTACTCGGCGGGCACGCTCTTGTTCGGATTGTCATGCGCGACAGTTGACGCTAACGTTAACGTCAATTCGCAAGCCATGCACGTCATCTTAGACGAAAAAGTTGATGATGCAACGAATCCGCGAACGACCGTTCATTTTTGCAGGACGCCATATGTCGGCTCAGCCATCTTCCGCCACCTACACGATTACCGATCTTGCGCGCGAATTCGAAGTGACGCCGCGCGCGATCCGCTTCTACGAGGACCAGGGCCTGCTGTCGCCGGACCGCGAAGGCCCGAGCGGCCGAAAACGCGTCTACAACGGCCGCGAACGCACGCGCCTGAAGCTCACGCTGCGTGGCAAGAGGTTAGGGCTTACTCTCAATGAAATCCGCGAAATTCTGGATCTCTACGAGTCGCCACGTGATACCGCGCCGCAGCTTGAACGCTTCCTGCACCTGCTGGCCCAGCATCGCGGCACGCTGGAGCGGCAGCTCGACGACCTTCAGGCCCAGCTGGCCGAGATCGACCAGCACGAGCGCCAGTGCAAGGCGCTGCTGGCAGCACACCATGACGCGGGCCACACCCACACGGCCTGATCCTGCCCCAAGGCCGACACTTCGTGGCAACGCCAATTGACGTTTACGTAAACGTCAATAAAATAGCTCCCGACATCCCGATACCAACCCTGCGCCGACCGCGACCGCACTGGCGACAGAACCGGCGACAGAGACAGAACCAGCGACAGAACCAGGAGACCACACCATGACCGAACTTCCCGGCCTCAAATTCGACCTTGGCGAAGACATCGAAATGCTGCGCGAATCGGTGCGTAGCTGGGCCCAGGCCGAACTGGCGCCGCGCGCTGGCGAGATCGACCGGACCGACCAGTTTCCCATGGACGCCTGGAAGAAGATGGGCGACCTGGGCGTGCTGGGCATCACCGTGGCCGAGGAGTACGGCGGTGCCAACATGGGCTACCTGGCCCACATGATCGCGATGGAGGAAATCAGCCGCGCGTCGGCATCGGTGGGCCTGTCGTACGGCGCCCACTCGAACCTGTGCGTGAACCAGATCCACCGCAATGGCACGGCCGCGCAGAAGGCAAAGTACCTGCCCAGGCTGGTGTCTGGCGAATGGATTGGCGCGCTGGCCATGAGCGAGCCCAACGCCGGGTCCGACGTGGTCAGCATGAAGCTGCGCGCCGACTTCAAGGGCGACCGCTTCGTGCTGAACGGCACCAAGATGTGGATCACCAACGGCCCGGACTGCGATGTGCTGGTGGTGTACGCCAAGACCGAACCCGACCTGGGCGCGCGCGGCATGACCGCCTTCATCGTCGAAAAGGGCATGAAGGGGTTCTCGGTGGCGCAGAAGCTCGACAAGCTCGGCATGCGCGGGTCGCACACCGGCGAACTGGTGTTCCAGGACGTGGAGGTGCCGGTGGAGAACATCCTGGGGGCCGAAAACGGCGGCGCCAAGGTGCTGATGAGCGGGCTGGACTACGAGCGCGCCGTGCTGTCGGGCGGGCCGGTCGGCATCATGCAGGCCTGCATGGACGTGGTCACGCCGTATATCCACGACCGCAAGCAGTTCGGCCAGAGCATCGGCGAATTCCAGCTGATCCAGGGCAAGGTGGCCGACATGTACACGACGCTGCAGGCCGCCCGTAGCTACCTGTACACGGTGGGCAAGAACCTGGACGCCCTGGGCACCGACCACGTGCGCCAGGTGCGCAAGGACTGCGCGGCCGTCATCCTGTACACGGCCGAGAAGGCGACCTGGATGGCTGGCGAATCGGTACAGATCCTGGGCGGCAACGGCTATATCAACGAATATCCGGTGGGCCGCCTGTGGCGCGATGCCAAGCTGTACGAGATCGGCGCGGGTACATCGGAAATCCGCCGCATGCTGATTGGCCGCGAATTGTTCGCGGAGACGATGTAAACGGAGGAAAAAAGCAGAAAGTGCCTCAAAAGGCGTTCGTGGATGTCCCCCGGGGGTCGCTCCCGAACGCCGTTACAATTTCGACTGCCAGCCGTCTCTCGCGCCCGTCCGGAAACTTCGCGTCATGTCCCACTTCCCGAAGCTGCTCGCCTCGCAGATTGCCTACGATGTGGCGCGGACCCTGCTCGACGGATTCGACAAGCACTACCGGCTGTTCCGCGAGGCCGGCGTCACGGCCAAGGCGCGTTTCGAGGCCCGCGACTGGCACGGCCTGCAGGCGCTGCAGCGCGACCGCATCGCGTTCTACAACGACCGGGTGCACGAGGCCGTGGTGACGCTGCAGGACGAATACGACGCCGAGCAGCTCGACGACGATATCTGGCAGCAGATCAAGCTGCACTACATCGGCCTGCTGACCAACCACCACCAGCCCGAACTGGCCGAGACGTTTTTCAACTCGGTCTGCACGCGCATCCTTCATCGGTCGTACTTCAACAATGACTTCATCTTCGTGCGTCCGGCCGTTTCGACCGAGTACATCGAGAATGAGGAGTCGCCCACCCGGCCGACCTACCGGGCCTACTACCCGGGCAGCCGCGAGGGCATGGCCGCCTGCTTCGAGCGGATCGTCCACAATTTCCAGCTCGATACGCCGTTCGAGGACCTGAAGCGCGACGTCGGCTATGTCCTGCGCGCGCTCGACGAGCATGCGGGCGAATTCCGCGTGGCGCCCAATTTCCAGGTGCATACGCTGTCGTCGCTGTTCTTCCGCAACAAGACCGCGTTCATCATCGGCCGGGTGCTGAACGGCGACCAGACCTATCCGATGGCGATTCCGGTGATCCACGGGCCGTCCGGCAAGCTGGTCCTCGACACCGTGCTGCTGCGCCCGGAACAGCTGCTGGTGCTGTTCTCGTTCGCGCATGCCTATTTCCTGGTCGACATGGAAATCCCGTCGGCCTACGTGACCTTCCTGGGCGACCTGCTGCCGCGCAAGTCGCGCGCCGAGATCTACACGTCGCTGGGCCTGCAGAAGCAGGGCAAGAACCTGTTCTACCGCGACTTCCTCCACCATCTGCAGCATTCGTCGGACAAGTTCGTCGTGGCGCCCGGCATCCAGGGGCTGGTGATGCTGGTGTTCACGCTGCCGTCGTTCCCCTATGTGTTCAAGGTGATCCGCGATGCATTTCCGCCGCCCAAGGAAACCACGCGCGCGCTCGTGAAATCGAAGTACCAGCTCGTGAAGCAGCACGACCGCGTGGGCCGCATGGCCGATACGCTCGAATACTCGAACGTGGCGTTCCCGCTGTCGCGCTTTGACGATGCGCTGCTGCGCGAGCTGACCCGGCACGTGCCGTCGATGCTCGAATACCAGCGCAGCAGCGACGGCAGCGAAGAAATCGTGGTGCGCCACCTGTACATCGAACGGCGCATGACCCCGCTGAACATCTGGCTGCAGGAAGGCACCGACGCCCAGGTGGACCACGGCATCCGGGAATATGGCGACGCCATCAAGGAGCTGATCGCCGCAAACATCTTCCCGGGCGACATGCTTTACAAGAACTTCGGCGTCACCCGGCACGGCCGCGTGGTGTTCTACGACTACGACGAAATCGAGTACCTGACCGACTGCAACATCCGCCGCGTGCCCGAGCCGCGCAACGAGGAAGAGGAAATGTCCGGCGAGGTGTGGTACACCGTACATCCGCACGACATCTTCCCGGAGACCTATCGCACGTTCCTGCTTGGGGACCCGCGCGTGCGGGCCGCGTTCCTGCGGCACCATTCCGACTTCTTTGACGCTGCCATGTGGCAGCAACACAAGGACCGGCTGCTGGCCGGCCATGTACATGACTTCTTTGCCTATCCACAACAAGAACGCTTCATCCATCGCTACGGCGCAGCACCAACCGACGACGCAAGGAGGGCAGCATGAGTGATGCCATCGCCCAATTGTTCCGCAACAATCGCGAGTGGGTAGATCGGGTCAACGCGGAAGACCCCACATTCTTCACGCGTCTGGCCAACCAGCAGGCGCCCGAATACCTGTGGATCGGCTGCTCCGATTCGCGCGTGCCCGCCAATCAGATCCTGGGCCTGGCACCGGGCGAGGTGTTCGTACATCGCAATATCGCCAATGTGATCTCGCACAGCGATCTGAACGCGCTGTCGGTGATCCAGTTCGCCGTGGAAGTGCTGAAGGTGCGCCACATCACCGTGGTGGGCCACTATGGCTGCGGCGGCGTGAAGGTGGCGCTCAAGCGCGAGCGCGTGGGCCTGTGCGACAACTGGCTGCGCCACGTGCAGGACGTGGCCGACAAGCATTCGGCCTACCTGGGCACCGTGCTGCGCGAGGACGACGCCCACACGCGCCTGTGCGAGCTGAACGTGATCGAGCAGGTCAACAACATCTGCCAGACCACCGTGCTGCAGGACGCCTGGGACCGGGGCCAGCAGGTGACGGTGCACGGCTGGATCTACGGCGTGTCCGACGGCCTGCTGCGCGACCTGGGCATGGCCGCCAGCAGCAACGAGGAACTGCAGACGCAGATTGCCGCGGCCCTGCAGCAATACGGCGATCCGCCACAAGCATCGATTCGCTGAATCACTACGACTGAAGCCCACCTGCTTCGAGGAGACACAGACATGCAACACCCGAACGACCCGATCGTCATCGTTTCCGCGGCGCGCACCCCGATGGGTGCGTTCCAGAGCGAACTGAGCAGTCTGACCGCGCCGCAGCTTGGCGCCGCCGCCATCCGCGCGGCGGTGGAGCGGGCCGGCATCAAGCCGAAGCAGGTGCAGGAAGTGGTGTTCGGCTGCGTGCTGCCGGCCGGGCAGGGGCAGGCGCCGGCCCGCCAGGCCGCGCTGGGCGCGGGTCTGCCGCTGGACGTCGCCTGTACCACGGTCAACAAGATGTGCGGCTCGGGCATGCGCGCGGCCATGTCGGTCTACGACGGCCTGCTGGCCGGCTCGTTCGACATCGCCGTGGCCGGCGGCATGGAAAGCATGACCAACGCGCCGTACCTGATTCCGAAGGGCCGGGGCGGCTATCGCATCGGCCACGGCATGATCTACGACCACATGATGCTGGACGGGCTCGAAGACGCCTACGACAAGGGCCGCGCCATGGGTACCTTCGGCGAGGACTGTGCCGCCAAGTACCAGTTCACGCGCGAGCAGCAGGATGCCTTCGCGATGGAATCGGTGCGCCGCGCACAGCGTGCCACCGAGGGCGGCGATTTCCGCTGGGAGATCACCCCGGTCACGGTGTCGGGCAAGGGCGGCGACACGGTCGTCGATACCGACGAAGGCCCGCGCCGCATCAAGGTGGACAAGATTCCGTCGCTGAAGCCGGCCTTTGCCAAAGACGGCACGATCACCGCCGCCTCGTCGTCGTCGATCAACGATGGCGCCGCCGCGCTGGTGATGATGCGCGAATCCACCGCGAAGCGGCTGGGCCTGGTGCCGGTCGCGCGCATGCTGGGCCATACGTCGCACGCACAGGCGCCGGGCTGGTTCACGACCGCGCCGGTGGAGGCCATCGCCAAGCTGTACCGCAAGCTCGACTGGACCACCGACAGCGTGGACCTGTTCGAGATCAACGAAGCGTTCGCCGTCGTACCGATGGCTGCCATGCACGACCTCAAGATTCCGCATGACAAGGTCAATATCCATGGCGGGGCCTGCGCATTGGGCCATCCGATCGGCGCCTCCGGCGCGCGCATCATGACCACGCTGATCGGCGCGCTGCGCAAGACTGGCGGCAAGCGCGGCGTGGCCAGCCTGTGCATCGGCGGGGGCGAAGCCACGGCCGTCGGCATCGAAATCGTCTGAGCGACACACGCCACAGCAAACGACAACGAGAAGGAGTCTCGCCATGCCTGCCGCGCTCATCCTTGGTGCTTCCCGGGGTCTCGGCCTTGAATTCGTCCGGCAGTACCGTGCCGATGGCTGGCGCGTGGTGGCTGCCGCGCGCAGTGCCGACGGCGTGGCGGCGCTCAAGGCGCTGGGCGCCGAAGCCCACCAGCTTGACCTGACCAACGCCGGCGCGGTGGCGGGGCTGGGCTGGAAGCTCGATGGCGAGTCGTTCGACGTGGCGATCTACAACGCTGGCGTGATCGGCCCGCGCACCGAGGGCGCGCAGCCCATCGCACAGCCGGAGTTCGACGCCGTGATGCACACCAACGTGCTGGGTCCGATGATGGCGCTGCCGCTGCTGCTGCCGTTCGTCGAGACCGGCAACCATGGCCGGGGCGGCGTGCTGGCCGTCCTGTCGTCGAAGATGGGCAGTATCGGCGGCATGGACAGCAACGGCGCGTGGATGTACCGCGTCAGCAAGGCGGCGGCCAACGCGGTGCTCAAGGGCGTGTCGCTGGACGCCCGCCACGCGATCTGCGTGGCGCTGCATCCGGGCTGGGTGCAGACCGACATGGGCGGCCCGAACGCCGACCTGACCCCGCAGCAGAGCGTGGCCGGCATGCGCCGCACGCTGGCTGGCCTGACGCACAACGACAACGGCAGCTTCCACAACTACGATGGCACGACCATCCCCTGGTAAGGACCGACGCTCATGCTGCTGACCCCCGAGCAGGAAATGATCCGCGACGCCGTGCGGCAGTTCGCGCAGGAAGTCATCGCGCCCCAGGCCGCCCAGTGGGACCGCGACAAGACCTTCCCCAAGGATGTGCACAAGGAACTGGCCCGCCTGGGCGCCTACGGCGTGGCGGTGCCCGAGGAACTGGGCGGCGCGGGGCTCGACTACCTGTCGCTGGCGCTGATCCTGGAAGAGATCGCGGCCGGCGACGGCGGCACGTCCACCGTCATCAGCGTCAACAACTGCCCGGTCTGCAGCATGCTGATGGCCTTCGCCAACGACGCGCAGAAGCAGCGTTGGCTGGTGCCGCTGGCCCGTGGCGAGATGCTGGGCGCGTTCTGCCTGACCGAGCCGCATGTGGGCTCCGATGCCTCGGCGCTGCGCACCACGGCCACGCGCGATGGCGATCACTACGTGCTGAACGGCGTGAAGCAGTTCATCACCAGCGGCAAGCATGCCGACGTCGCGATCGTGATGGCCGTCACCGACAAGGCGGCCGGCAAGCGCGGCATCAGCGCCTTCCTGGTGCCGACCAGCACGCCGGGCTACATCGTCGCCCGTCTGGAAGACAAGCTCGGACAGCATTCGTCCGATACGGCGCAGATCTTGTTCGAGGACTGCCGCATTCCGGCCGACTGCCTGCTGGGCGAGGAAGGCGCCGGCTACAAGATGGCGCTGTCGGGGCTGGAAGGCGGCCGTATCGGCATCGCGTCGCAGAGCATCGGCATGGCGCGCGCCGCGTTCGACGCCGCGCTGGCCTATGCGAAGGAGCGCGAGAGCTTCGGCCAGCCGCTGTTCCAGCACCAGGCCGTGCAGTTCCGCCTGGCCGACATGGCCACCCGGATCGACGTGGCACGGCAGATGGTGTGGCACGCGGCATCGCTCAAGGACGCCGGCCGGCCCTGCCTGAAGGAGGCCGCCATGGCCAAGCTGTTCGCCAGTGAAATGGCCGAGCGTGTCTGCTCGGACGCCATCCAGGTGTTCGGCGGCTACGGCTATGTGAACGATTTCCCGGTCGAACGGATCTATCGGGATGTGCGGGTGTGCCAGATCTACGAAGGCACCAGCGACATCCAGAAGATCCTGATCGCCCGCGCGCTTGGATGACAGACCAGCCGTTCCCCCCAAACCGTCGCCCCCTGAACCGGAGCCACCTGCGATGACCGCACCGATCGATTTCTACTTCGACTTTTCCTCGCCCTACGGCTATTTCGCCAGCACCCGCATCGACGAACTGGCCCAGAAGTATGGCCGGGGCGTGATGTGGCATCCGGTGCTGCTGGGCGTGGTGTTCAAGACCACCGGCTCGTCGCCGCTGCCGTCGATTCCGCTCAAGGGCGAGTACTGCTGGCGCGATTTCGAGCGCACCGCGCAGTTCCACGGCATCGAGTACAAGCGCCCGACGCACTTCCCGCTGCCGACGCAGCACGCCGCCCGCGCCATGCTGTGGCTGCAGAACCACCACGGCGCCGACCTGGCGGCCGCCTTTGCCAAGGCGGTGTACCGTGCGCTGTTCGTCGACGACCTGAACATCGCGGAGCCGGCCGAACTGGCAAAGCTGGCCGATGCGCTGGGCGTCGATCCGGTGGCGATGAACGAAGGCGCCACGAGCTACCCGATCAAGGACCAGCTCAAGGCGGAGATCGACGTGGCGATGGCCAAGGGCGTGTTTGGCTCGCCGTTCGTGATCATCGACGGCGAACCGTTCTGGGGCTTCGACCGTTTCGATCAGATCGAGGCCCACCTGAAAAGCCGGCGGCAGACCGAACTGCGCGCCGTCGGCGGCAACGAACTCAACAAGGAAAAGAAACCCGCATGACCGCAGCAAACCAGGCCGCACGCTTCGATTGCGTGATCTTCGACTGTGACGGCGTGCTCGTCGACAGCGAGCCGATCGTCCATCGCGTGCTGAACCGCGTGCTCAACGAGCTTGGCATCGAGATCACGCTGGAGGAATCGATGAAGTGGTTCCTCGGCCGCGCGGTGCGCGACGAGCTGGGCAATATCGAGGCGCGGCTCGGCAAGCCGCTGCCGCGCAACTTCCTGTCCGAATGGTTCGTGCGGCGCGATGCCGCGCTGATCGAGGAACTGGAAGCGGTGCCGCATATCCGCCAGACGATCGAGGCGATCAAGGCAAGCGGCCTGCCGGTGTGCGTGGCATCGGGCGCGGACCGCATCAAGGTCAAGCTCCAGCTGACGCATACCGACCTGCTGGGGCTGTTCGTCGATCCGCGGGACCAGCGCGAGCACATCTTCTCGGCCACCGAAGTCGAGCACAGCAAGCCCGCGCCGGACGTCTACCTGCTGGCCGCACGCACGATGGGCGTGGAACCGTCGCGCTGCGCCGTGGTGGAAGACAGCCCCACCGGCGCCACCGCCGGCGTGGCGGCGGGCATGACCGTGTTCGGCTATGCCGCGCGCACCGACGCCGACGAACTCCGGGCGGCGGGCGTAAAGACCATCTTCACCGACATGCGCGACCTGCCGGAGCTGATCGCATGACAAGGAAGCGCCAGTCCGGTGCCGGCGTCGAGCCTTGCCCCTGCGGCAATGGCGCCTACGCCACATGCTGTGGCCGCTTTCATCGCGGCGAGGCGGTGCCGCCCACGGCCGAGGCGCTGATGCGCTCGCGCTACAGCGCCTATGTGCTGGGCGACGAAAGCTGGCTGCGCCAGACCTGGCATGTGTCGACGTGTCCGCAGGACCTGTCGGCCGATGCCGGCACGCGCTGGCTCGGGCTGACGGTGAAGTCCCACGCGCAGCAGGACGACACGCACGCCACGGTGGCCTTCGTGGCGCGCTACAAGGTGGGCGGGCGCGCGCACCGGCTGGAAGAGCTGAGCCGCTTCGTCTTCGAGCCGCGCGAGCCCGGCACCCCGGCCCGCTGGCTCTACGTGGATGGCGACCTGAAGGAACAGGAAGGAAACGAATGACGTGCGGCGCCCGCGCGGCGCACGTTACCGGCTGAACCGGCACGACAAGCAAGAGAACACAGGAAGAGACATGCCCACGCTGGAAACCAAACTGAACGCACGCTCGGAATCGTTCAAGGCCAATGCCGAGGCCATGCAGGCGCTGGTGGCCGACCTCAGGCAGAAGATCGCCAAGCTGGCCGAAGGCGGCGGCGAGGATGCCCGCGCCAAGCACCTGGGCCGTGGCAAGCTGCTGCCGCGCGACCGCGTGCAGCAACTGCTCGATCCGGGCACGCCGTTCCTGGAGCTGTCGCAACTGGCCGCGTACGACATGTACGACAATGCCGCTCCGGGCGCGGGCGTCATCACCGGCATCGGCCGCGTGGCCGGCCAGGAATGCGTGATCGTCTGCAACGACGCCACGGTCAAGGGCGGCACCTACTACCCGATGACGGTCAAGAAGCACGTGCGGGCGCAGGAGATCGCCGAGCAGAACAACCTGCCGTGCATCTACCTGGTGGACTCCGGCGGCGCGAACCTGCCGAACCAGGACGACGTGTTTCCCGACCGCGACCACTTCGGCCGCATCTTCTACAACCAGGCGAACCTGTCAGCCAAGGGCATTCCCCAGATCGCCGTGGTGATGGGCTCGTGCACGGCCGGCGGCGCCTACGTGCCGGCGATGAGCGACGAGTCGATCATCGTGAAGAACCAGGGCACGATCTTCCTGGGCGGCCCGCCGCTGGTGAAGGCCGCCACGGGCGAGGAAGTCAGCGCCGAAGACCTGGGCGGTGCCGACGTGCATACGCGGCTGTCCGGCGTGGCCGACTACTTTGCGCAGAACGACCACCATGCGCTGAGCCTGGCCCGCAATATCGTGCAGCACCTGAACCGCCGCAAGCCGGACCAGATCCGCCTGCACGCGCCCCAGGAGCCGCTGTACCCGGTGGAAGAACTCTATGGCGTGATCCCCACCGACACGCGCAAGCCCTATGACGTGCGCGAGGTCATCGCGCGCATCGTCGATGCATCGGAATTCGACGAATTCAAGGCGCGCTACGGCACCACGCTGGTCTGTGGCTTCGCGCGGATCTGGGGCTACCCGGTGGGCATCATCGCCAACAACGGCATCCTGTTCTCGGAGTCGGCGCTCAAGGGCGCGCACTTCATCGAACTGTGCTGCCAGCGCAAGATCCCGCTGGTGTTCCTGCAGAACATCACAGGCTTCATGGTAGGCCGCAAGTACGAGAACGAAGGCATCGCGCGCAACGGCGCCAAGATGGTGACGGCCGTGGCCACCGCCCAGGTGCCCAAGTTCACGGTCATCATCGGCGGCTCGTTCGGCGCCGGCAACTACGGCATGTGCGGCCGCGCCTATTCGCCGCGCTTCCTGTGGATGTGGCCGAACGCGCGCATCTCGGTGATGGGCGGCGAGCAGGCGGCCAGCGTGCTGGCCACGGTGCGCCGCGACGGTATCGAAGCGAAAGGCGGTCAGTGGAGCGCCGACGACGAAGAAGCGTTCAAGGCGCCGATCCGCGACCAGTACGAGCGCCAGGGGCATCCGTACTACGCCAGCGCGCGGCTCTGGGACGATGGCGTCATCGACCCGGCGCAGACGCGCACCGTGCTGGGCCTTGGTCTTTCCGCCAGCCTCAATGCGCCGATCGGCGACATGAAGTTCGGCGTGTTTCGCATGTAGTTTCTTGTTGGCTGATCGGTTTTTTTTCTGGAAGGTTGGTTGTTGTCATGTCCCGAGTTGCCCCCACCACCTGCCGCGCAATGGTTGCGCTGGCCGCGCTGGCCTTCACCGTCGGGTGCGGCCCGGCCATCGCGCAGGTGGCGATGCCGGCGCAGTCGGTCGAGCAGGTGGTGATGGTGCCGAAGGTGGGAATGGACGCCACCGTCGACCTGGAAACCACGATCTTCCGGCCGGCCGGCGAAGGTCCGTTTCCGATGGTGGTGATCAACCACGGCAAGGCGCCGGGCAAGCCCGCGTTCCAGGGCCGTGCGCGCTTTGCGGCGCAGACCGCCGAGTTCGTGCGGCGTGGCTATGTGGTGGCGCTGCCGATGCGGCAGGGGTTTTCCAAGTCGGGCGGCCAGTACGTGGGCGGCAGTTGCGACGTGCGCCGCAACGGCATGATGCAGGCCGAGGACGTGGTGGCCGCGCTGGATTACCTGGTGCAGCAGCCCTATGTCGATGCCACGCGCATCGTCGTCATCGGGCAGTCGCATGGCGGGCTGTCGACCATGGCGCTGTCGGCGATCGGCTACCCCGGGGTGGTGGGCGTGGTCAATTTCGCGGGCGGCCTGCGCAACGACAACTGCGTGGGCTGGGAGAACAACCTGATCGACGCGTTTGGGGATTACGGGCGCGGGGCGCATTATCCGTCGCTGTGGATCTACGGCGACAACGACAGCTACTGGCCGTGGCCGCTGCCCGAGCGCATGTTCAACAGCTACAAGGCCAACGCGAGCGGGGCGGCAAAGGATGCACGCTTCGTCGATGTGGGCGAGTTCGACGGCGATTCGCACCGCCTGTTCAGCAACCGCGCAGGCGTGGCGGTGTGGCTGCCCGAGGTGGACGCGTTCTTCCGGCAGCTGGGTTTGCCGTTCGACGAAATACCCGAACAGACCCAGCCTGCCAGGTCGAAGACCGCCGGCCAGACATCCTGACAATCGAAGAACCCGGAGGAGACATGCAATTCACGACGCTTTCAGTGACCGCCGAGCGCCATATCGCCACGGTCACGCTGAACCGGCCCGATGTCCGCAATGCGTTCAACGAGACGGTCATCGCCGAACTGACCGGCGCCTTCCGGGCGCTGGGCGACACCCCCGAGGTGCGCGCAATCGTGCTGACCGGCAACGGCCCGGCCTTCTGCGCCGGCGCCGACCTGAACTGGATGAAGAAGATGGCCGGCTACTCGGACGACGAGAACCGTGCCGATGCGCTGACGCTGGCGCAGATGCTCCACACGGTCTGGGTCTGCCCCAAGCCGGTGATCGCGCGCGTGCAGGGTGACACCTACGCCGGCGGCATGGGCCTGGTGGCCGCCTGCGACATCGCGGTGGCGTCGGCCACGGCCAACTTCTGCCTGTCCGAGGCGAAGCTGGGCCTGCTGCCGGCCACGATCAGCCCGTATGTGATCCGCGCGATGGGCGAGCAGGCCGCGCGCCGCTACTTCATCACGGCCGAGCGGTTCGATGCCGCCGAGGCGCTGCGCCTGGGCTTCCTGCACGCGGTGGTGCCGCCGCAGGACCTGGACGAAAAAGTGGCCGAGATTGCCGCCACGCTGGCCGGCAACAGCCCCAACGCCGTGCGCGAAAGCAAACGACTGGTGCAGGAAGTGGCGGGGCGCGAGATCGACAGCGACCTGCTGGCCGACACCGCCAACCGGATCGCCGCCATCCGCGCGTCGGAAGAAGGGCGCGAAGGCGTACGGTCGTTCCTGGAAAAACGCGCCCCATCGTGGAAGCCGCAGTAGGGGGGGCGTGCCAACGACTGAGGGTGTTCTCCCCTCTCCCGCGAGCGGGAGAGGGGCGGGGGAGAGGGCATGGCGGTTCAAATGGCGGACGTCGTATCTTGAGCGGCTCGCCCTCTCCCCCAACCCCTCTCCCACAAGTGGGAGAGGGGAGCAATCAGACGCTTGCAGAGACAGTGGCCGCCACACATTTTTTTAACCCCCATTTACCAGACGTTACCCGCGAGAAGCAGGATTCCCGGTGCCATGCGCGGCACGGCGGTCAGCAACATCGCGCTACGTCGCTCAACCTGATGCCAACGCGCTGACAGTGCCTGGTTTGCCAAGACAAGACGGACCTTCCTAACATGAGCCTCCCCAATCCGCCCGCAGCCCCAGCGCGTCCCGGCCTTGCCGTGACCGGCGCCGGCATGGGCGGACCTGGCAATCAAAGGAGGGTCCCCTTGACACATCCTGTCCCCAATCCCGCCGGCGTAGCAGCCGATGACATGACGCTCGCGGCACGCAGCCAGCGTGCTGTCTGGCATCCGTGTACGCGCCTGCGCCCCGATGCGGCCGCCAACGAGCCGCCGCTGGCCATCGTCCGAGGCGAAGGGCCGTGGCTGATCGATGCCGATGGCCGTCGCTATTTCGACGCCATCAGCTCGTGGTGGGTCAACCTGTTCGGCCACGCCAACCCGGCGATCAACGCCGCGCTGGTCGCGCAGCTGAACACGCTGGAACACGTGATGCTGGCCGGCTGCACCCACGCGCCGGCAGTGGAACTGGCCGAACGGCTCGAAGCATTGACCGGCGGCGTGCTGGGCAATGCGTTCTATGCGTCCGATGGCGCATCCGCAGTGGAAATCGCGCTCAAGATGAGCTTCCACTACTGGCGCAACACGGGCCTGTCGGCCAAGCGCGAGTTCGTGTGCCTGCGCCACGGCTACCACGGCGAAACCGTGGGCGCGCTGGCCGTGACCGACGTGGAGATCTTCCGCGACGCCTACGACCCGCTCACGCGACGCGCCCATGTGGTGATGTCGCCCGATGCCCGGCAGTCCGGTCGTGGCGAATCGGCCGCCGACGTGGCCCGGCGTGCACTGGCCGAACTGGAAACCCTGCTGCGCGAGCGTGCCGGCCAGATCGCCGCGCTGATCGTCGAGCCGCTGGTGCAGGGCGCCGCCGGCATGGCGATGTACGACCCGTCGTACCTCGAAGGCGCCCGCGCGCTGTGCGACCGCTACCGCGTGCACCTGATCGCCGACGAGATCGCGGTAGGCTGCGGCCGCACCGGCACGTTCTTCGCCTGGGAGCAGGCCCGCGGCGGCGATCCGGTTCCGGCGCATGCCTGGCCCGACTTCCTGTGCCTGTCCAAGGGCATCACGGGCGGCTACCTGCCGCTGTCGCTGGTGCTGTCGCGCCCGGAAATCCAGCGGGCCTTCGTGGCCGACGACATCGCGCGCAGCTTCCTGCATTCGCACTCGTACACGGGCAATCCGCTGGCCTGCCGCGCCGCGCTGGCCACGCTGGACCTGTTCGATGCCGACGACGTGCTGGCCCGCAACCGCGAGCGCGCGCAATGGCTGGCCGACGCGATGGCCGGCATTGCCGCCGATGCCCGCGTGTCCCATGTGCGTCAGCGCGGCATGATCTGGGCCGCCGATATCGAGCCGGAGGCGGCCGGCACCGACTTTGCCGCGCGCTTCCACCTGGCCGCGCGCGAACGCGGCGTGCTGGCGCGGCCCATCGGCAACACGCTGTACGTGATGCCGCCCTATGTGTTCGACGCCGCGCTGGCCAACTGGCTCGGCACGCAACTGCTGGACACGCTGCAGGCAGTGCTGGCACCCGCCGAGGAGGCCCGCCATGCTGCTTGAGCACCTGAAACGCGCGGCCGCCGAGCGCGAAGCGCAGTCGCTGACGCGCCGCCGCCGCATCGCGCATACGGCCTGCGCCCCGCACCAGTCGGTCGGGGCCGTCGGCGCCACGCCCACGCCGCTGCTGACCTTCTGCAGCATCGACTACCTGGGCCTGGCCAATCACGCGTCGATCGCCCACGCGCTGGCCGAGGGCGCGCACCGCTACGGCGCCGGCAGCGGCGCCTCGCACCTGGTCAGCGGCCACTCGCTGGCGCACGCCGAGCTGGAACACGCGCTGGCGCGCTGGCTGGCGCCCTATATCCCGCAGGCGCAGGCGCTGTACTTCTGCACCGGCTACATGGCCAACCTGGCGGTGCTGACGTCGCTGGGCACGGCCGAGGCCACGCTGTTCTGCGAGACGCTCAACCATGCGTCGCTGATCGATGGCGCGCGGCTGGCCCGTGCCGACGTGCAGCGATATCCGCACGGCGACACCCAGGCACTCGATGCGCTGCTGCAGGCAAGCCAGAGCAGGCTGAAGCTGATCGTCACCGACAGCGTGTTCAGCATGGACGGCGACCTCGCGCCGCTGGCCGCGCTGCTGGCACTGGCCGAGCGCCACGACGCCTGGATCATCGTCGACGATGCGCACGGCTTCGGCGTGCTGGGCGACAACGGCCACGGCGTGCTGGAGCATCTGGGCCTGCGCTCGGAACGGCTGATCTATATCGGCACGCTGGGCAAGGCCGCCGGGGTGGCGGGTGCCTTCGTGGCGGCGCACGAGACCGTCATCGAACACCTGGTCAACACGGCGCGCCCGTACATCTATACGACGGCCGCGCCGCCGGCCGTGGCGCACGCGCTGCTGACCAGCCTGGAAATCATCGCCGGCGACGAAGGACGCAGCCGCCGCGCGCACCTGGCCGGACTGATCGCGCAACTGCGCCAAGGGCTGGCGACGCTGGCCGCGCAGGCCGGCTGGACGCTGGGCGACAGCGATACCGCGATCCAGCCGCTGATCGTCGGCGACAACGCCGCATCGCTGGCGCTGTCGGCGGCGCTGGAAGCCGATGGCATCCGAGTGGGCGCGATCCGGCCGCCCACGGTGCCGGCCGGCACGGCACGGCTGCGCATCACGCTGTCGGCCTCGCATACGGCCGCCGACGTGACGCGCCTGCTCGACGCCATCGCGCGCGCCATGCCGCGCCGGCACAAGGAGGCCGCATGATCGCCAACAAGCCTGAACGCTTTGCCTGCTTCGTCACCGGCACCGACACCGGCGTGGGCAAGACCCACGCCACCGCCACGCTGCTGCATGCCCTGTACGGGGCCGGCTACAGCACGGTGGGCATGAAGCCCGTGGCGGCCGGCGGCGAGTGGCTCGACGACCGCTGGCAGAACGACGATGTCGATCAGCTGCGCGCGGCGGGCTCGGTAATCGTGCCGCAGGAAGAGATGTGCCCGTTCTTCTTCCGCACGCCGGCATCGCCGCACCTGGCCGCCGCGCTGGAAGGCGAGCGCATCACGCGCGGGCCGATCCGCGCCGCGTTCGATTCGCTGTGCACCAAGGCCGATGCGGTGGTGGTGGAGGGCGTGGGCGGCTTTGTCGTGCCGCTGGACGTGGGCGCGGTGCGGTGGAATACCGCCGACCTGGCCGTGATGCTGGACCTGCCCGTGATCCTGGTGGTGGGGGTACGGCTGGGCTGCCTCAGCCACGCCATGCTTACCGCCGAGGCGGTGCGCGCACGCGGCCTGAAGCTGGCCGGCTGGATCGCCAACCGCATCGACCCGGACATGCTGCTGGCCACCGAGAACATCGTCACGCTGCAGGACGCGCTGGACGCCCCGATGCTGGGCGAACTGCCCTGGCAGGTGGCGCCGGCCGTCGCCGCCCAACATCTGGACCTTGCGCCGCTGCTGGCCAGCATGCCGCCGGTTGCACCGTCCAGCCTCGCCGCGCCGCGTCACGCGTGACCCGCGCATCGTGAAACCGAATACGTATTCCCAGAACATGACCCAAATCGCTGAAACCCAAACCGTCGCCACCATCTCCGCCGAAGCACTGCGCCAGTCGGCCCGCAACATCGCCGCCGCCGCGCCCCGGGAGGGCGACGCCTGGCGCGTGGACGACGTGGCCGCGCTGTTTGCGCTGCCGTTCAACGACCTGCTGTTCCGTGCGCAGCAGGTGCATCGCGAGAACTTCGACGCCAACACGGTCCAGCTGTCCACGCTGCTGTCGATCAAGACCGGCGGCTGCGAGGAAGATTGCGGCTACTGCCCGCAGAGCGCGCACCATGACGCCGGCGTGACGGCCGAGAAGCTGATGGACCTGGAAGCCGTGCTCGACGCCGCCAAGGCAGCCAAGGCCAACGGCGCCACGCGCTTCTGCATGGGCGCCGCCTGGCGCAGCCCGAAGGACCGCCATCTGGAGCCCGTCATCGACATGGTGCGCGAGGTGAAGGCGATGGGCCTGGAAACCTGCGTGACGCTGGGCATGCTCAAGGCCGAACAGGCGCAGCGCCTGAAGGACGCGGGCCTGGACTACTACAACCACAACCTCGATACGTCGCCCGAGTTCTACGGCAAGATCATCACCACGCGCACGTACCAGGACCGCCTGGACACCATCGGCCATGTGCGCGATGCGGGCATCAACGTCTGCTGCGGCGGCATCGTGGGCATGGGCGAAGCGCGCGAGGCGCGGGCCGGCCTGATCGCGCAGCTGGCCAACATGGACCCGTACCCCGAGTCGGTGCCCATCAACAACCTGGTGCAGGTGGAGGGCACGCCGCTGGCGGGCACCGAAGCCCTGGACCCGTTCGAGTTCGTACGCACGATCGCCGTGGCACGCATCACGATGCCGCGCGCGATGGTGCGCCTGTCCGCCGGCCGCGAGGCCATGGACGAAGCGTTGCAGGCGCTGTGCTTCATGGCCGGCGCCAATTCCATTTTCTATGGCGAGAAGCTGCTGACGACCGGCAACCCGCAAGCCGAGCGCGACCGCGCCCTGCTGGCACGTCTCGATATCCGCACCGAAGGTTACGCGGGGTAAGCGACGGACAAGCTGCCGATCCGAAGGAGCCTAGCTCGCCTTGACCCGGAGACAAAGGGAGGAGCCATGTTCAACAAGATCCTGATCGCCAACCGTGGCGAGATTGCCTGCCGTGTGGCGGCCACGTGCCGCCGGCTCGGCATTCGTACGGTGGCCGTCTATTCCGACGCCGATGCCGACGCGCGTCACGTCGCGTTCTGCGACGAAGCCGTGCATATCGGCGGTGCGGCCGCGCGCGACAGCTATCTGCGCGCGGACCACATCATCGAGATGGCGAAGGAGACCGGCGCCCAGGCCATCCACCCGGGCTATGGCTTCCTGTCGGAGAACGAGGATTTCGCGCGCGCCTGCGCCGAGGCCGGGCTGGTGTTCATCGGCCCGCCCGCGGATGCCATCCATGCGATGGGCAGCAAGAGCGCGGCCAAGCAGCTGATGGAAAAGGCCGCGGTGCCGCTGGTGCCCGGCTATCACGGCGAAGACCAGGATGCGGCGCTGCTGCGGCGCGAGGCCGACCGCATCGGCTATCCGGTGCTGCTCAAGGCCAGCGCCGGCGGCGGTGGCAAGGGCATGCGCGTGGTGGACGCCGGTGACGGCTTCGAGGCCGCGCTGGCGTCGGTCAAGCGCGAGGCGTCGGCCAGCTTTGGCGACGACAAGGTGCTGGTCGAGAAATACCTGACGCGCCCGCGCCATATCGAAATCCAGGTGTTCGCCGACACGCAGGGCAACTGTGTCTACCTGTTCGAGCGCGACTGCTCGGTGCAGCGCCGCCATCAGAAGGTGCTCGAAGAAGCGCCGGCCCCCGGCATGACCGAAGAGCGCCGCCGCGCGATGGGCGAAGCCGCCGTGGCCGCCGCGCGCGCCGTGGGCTACGTTGGCGCCGGCACCGTGGAGTTCATCGCCAACCAGGACGGTTCGTTCTACTTCATGGAGATGAACACGCGCCTGCAGGTGGAACACCCGGTCACCGAGATGATCACCGGCCAGGATCTCGTCGAATGGCAGCTGCGCGTGGCGGCCGGCGAGCCGCTGCCGCTGTCGCAGGACCAACTGAAGATCGACGGCCACGCGCTGGAGGCGCGCATCTACGCCGAGAACCCGGACAAGGGCTTCCTGCCTTCGACGGGCACGCTGCGCTTCCTGCGCACGCCGCCGGCCGTGCAGTTCATGCGCGGCGGCGACGCCCATGGCCCGGCCGGCGTGCGGATCGACGCCGGCGTGCGCGAGGGCGACACCATCAGCCCGTTCTACGACCCGATGATCGCCAAGCTGATCGTCTGGGGCCGCGATCGCAACGAGGCGCTGTCGCGCATGGCGCAGGCGCTGGCCCACTATCACGTGGTGGGCCTGTCCACCAACGTGGCCTTCCTGCAGCGGCTGGTCAAGTCCGAGGCCTTCCGTACCGCCGATCTCGATACGGGCCTGATCGAGCGCAACCAGACCGTGCTGTTCCCGCCGCAGAAGTCGGTCGGCATCGAGGCCATTGCACTGGCCGTGGCGGCGCTGCTCGAACGCGAGACGCGCGAGCGCCGCGTGGACGAGGCCGACCGCCACTCGCCATGGACCCACGCCGGCGGCTGGCGCCTGAACGCGCGCGACGTGCGCACGCTGTACTTCGAGGGCGCCGGCCACAAGCTGGAAGTGGTACTCAAGGGCGATGCGCGCGCGATACCGGATCAGCGCCGCAGCACGCTGATCTACGCCGACCAGGCCGCACCGTTCGCCTACACCTTCAACGCCGACGACATCCGTGTGGATCTGGGCACGCGCCGCACGCACGGCCAGGTGCACCTGGAGGGCGACACCTTCCACGTGTTCCACGCGGGCCGCCATACGGTGCTGGAGTGGCTCGATCCGCTGTCCCACGCCGGGGAAGCCGAGGGCGAGGGCGGCAAGCTGACCGCGCCAATGCCGGGCAAGGTCATCGCCGTGATGGTGGAGCCCGGTAGCAAGGTCACGCGCGGCACGCCGCTGCTGGTGATGGAGGCCATGAAGATGGAACACACCATCGCCGCCCCGGCCGACGGCGTGGTCAGCGAGGTGCTCTACGGCGTGGGCGAACAGGTGACCGAGGGCGCCCAGCTGCTGGCGTTCGCACAGGCGGAAGACGCTGCTGCCTGACGGTTTGCTCCCCTCTCCCGCCTGGCGGGGAGAGGGGCCGGGGGAGAGGGCGCGGCGGAGCAAATGTCGACAAGTCAGCAAGCAGAGCCTCGATACCCTCTCCCCCAACCCCTCTCCCATTGCATGGGAGAGGGGAGCGAAACCGCCGGTCCAGGCGTTGCTGCCTGACGGTTTGCTCCCCTCTCCCGCCGGGCGGGAGAGGGGCCGGGGGAGAGGGCGCGGCGGTGCAAATGTCGACAAGTCGGCAAGCAGAGCCTCGATGCCCTCTCCCCGCTCGCATTGCATGGGAGAGGGGAGCAACACCGGGACGCGCATCCTCCTGCCGGTAATCGCACACCCGCCCGACGGCGAAACCGAAAGCGCGCATAATCGTTGGCCTAACCCGTATAACGATGGAGTCGAGATGAAGTTGCAGCTGTACGTGCCGGATGGCCGCTACGCGCCGTGGATCGAGGGCTTTGCCGAAGTGTTGCCCGAAGCGCAATGCGTGACCTGGGAGGAAAGCCAGGGCCAGCGCGCGGACTACGCCGTGGTGTGGCGCCCCCCGCTGGAAATGCTGCGCGGCCGCACGGACCTGAAGGCGGTCTTCAATCTCGGCGCCGGCGTGGACGGCATCCTGCGCCTGCGCGACAACGACCCCGAGGCGCTGCCCGCTGGCGTGCCGATCGTGCGCCTGGACGACGCCGGCATGGCCGCCCAGATGAGCGAATACGTGGCCGCCGCCGTGCTGCGCTACTTCCGCAAGCTCGATGCCTACGCCGCGCAGGAACAGGCCGGTACGTGGAAATTCCTGAAGCCGCACCGCCGCGCCGATTTCACGATCGGCGTGATGGGCATCGGCACGCTGGGCTCGCACATCGCGCGCACGCTGGCCGGCTTCGGCTTCCCGGTGCGTGGCTGGAGCCGGTCGGCCAGGACGGTCGAGGGCGTGCAGTCGTTCCACGGCGCGGACGGCCAGGCGGCGTTCCTGAACGGCCTGAAGGTGCTGGTCAACGTGCTGCCGCTGACGCCCGACACCGAGGACATCATCGACACCGGCCTGCTCTACAAGCTGGCCAGGGGCGCCTACGTGATCAACGTGGCGCGTGGGCAGCACCTGGTGGAAGCCGACCTGCTGGCGGCCGTGCAGGACGGGCAGATCGCAGGCGCCACGCTGGATGTGTTCCGCACCGAGCCGCTGCCGGCCGACCATCCGTACTGGCAGGAGCCGCGCATCACGATCACGCCGCATATTTCCGCGCTGACGCTGCGCGAGGACAGCATCGCGCAGATCGCCGGCAAGATCCGCCTGCTGGCGCAAGGCAAGCCGATTGCCGGCGTGGTGGACCTGCAGCGCGGCTACTAGACCACGGGCCGCCCAGGAACGCCACGGCGGCAGGACAAGAGGACAGAGGGACCGAGGAGACAAGCATGACCATCCCCCAATACGTGAAGATCGTCGAAGTGGGGCCGCGCGACGGCCTGCAGAACGAGAAAGCGATGGTGCCGGCCGACGTCAAGGTGGCGCTGATCAACAAGCTGACCGACGCCGGCTTCGTCAACATCGAGGCCGCGTCGTTCGTGTCGCCCAAGTGGGTGCCGCAGATGGCCGACGGGGCCGAGGTGATGGCCCGCATCGAACGCCGGCCCGGCACGCTGTATTCGGTGCTGACGCCGAACATGAAGGGCTTCGAAGGCGCGGTGGCGGCCGGTGCCGACGAGGTGGTGATCTTCGGCGCGGCCAGCGAGGCGTTCTCGCAGAAGAACATTAACTGCTCGATCGCCGAGTCGATCGCGCGTTTCGAGCCGGTGGCAGTCGCCGCCAAGGAGGCGGGCATCCGCCTGCGCGGCAGCATCTCGTGCGCGCTGGGCTGCCCCTACCAGGGCGAGGTGCCGGTGCATGCCGTGGTCGATGTGGTGCGCCGCATGCGCGAGCTGGGCTGCGACGAGATCGACATTGCCGACACCATCGGCGTCGGCACGCCGCTGAAGGTGCAGGAAGTGATGCGCGCGGCGTCGGCCGAATTCGCGATCGACCGGCTGTCCGGGCACTTCCACGACACCTACGGGCAGGCGCTGTCGAACATCCTGGCCAGCCTGGAAGTGGGCATCGCCATCTTCCACGCATCGGTGGCGGGCCTGGGCGGCTGCCCCTATGCCAAGGGCGCCACCGGCAACGTGGCCACCGAAGACGTGCTGTACATGCTGCAAGGCATGGGCTTGCACACCGGCATCGATCTGGAGGCCGTGGTGCGGGCCGGCGACTATATCTCGCAGGCCATCGGCCGCGCCAACAGCTCGCGCGTGGGCAAGGCGCTGCTGACCAAGTGGGCGGCAGCGGCCGACGCCACGGTCTGTGTCTGAACCAGGAGAACAACAAGCATGAGCGAAAACCCGACGCTTCCCGAATCCGCGCAACGCGTGGCGGACCTGCTGGCCGGCATCGGCCACGACCGGCCGGTGGTGATGCTACCGGCCACCGGCAAGACCTCGGCCGAGGCCGCTGCCGGCCTGGGCTGCACCGTGGCGGAGATCGCCAAGTCGATTATCTTCCGCCGCGTGGAGGACGATGTGCCGGTGCTGGTGATCGCCAGCGGCAGCAATCGCGTGGACGAGTCGAAGGTGGCAGCCCGCGTGGGCAAGCTGGGCAAGGCCGATGCGAAGTTCGTGCGCGAGAAGACCGGCTACGCCATTGGCGGCGTCTGCCCGATCGGTCATGCGGTGAAGCCGGTGATGCTGCTGGACGCCGACCTGTTCCGGTACGACAGCGTGTGGGCCGCTGCCGGCCATCCCCATGCGGTGTTCAACCTGACGCCGCAACAGCTGCAGGCCATGACCGGCGCCGAAGTGGCCGACGTGGCGCAAGGCCCGCAGGCCCAGGCATGACGCCCGCCCGTCGCCGGCTGCTGGCTGACCTGGTGCGCGGTGCGGCGGCGGCGCAGATCGTGTCGCCGGTGCCGTCACCGTGCCGCAGCATCTGCAAGATGGACCGCGACAGCGGTTACTGCGAGGGCTGCCTGCGGACCATCGCCGAGATCGCCGCCTGGTCGGGTGCCGATGACGAAGAACGCCGTCGCGTCTGGGCCTTGTTGCCGGCGCGCGTGCCGCAGCTTTGCGAAGGCAGTGCGGCATGAGCGCGGCAAGCGCGGCGGCGCCGTTGGGATTGCCCGCCACGATGCGCGTCTTCGAACGCGGCTGGCTGTCCGCCAACAACGTGCTGTGGATCGACGATGCCACGCAGGACACCACACTGGTCGATACCGGCTACGTCACCCATGCCGCCCAGACCGTGGCGCTGGTGGAAGCCGCGCTCGACGGCCGGCCGCTGCGGCGCGTGATCAACACCCATCTGCATTCCGACCACTGCGGCGGCAACGCGGCGCTGCAGCAACGCTGGCAACCGCGCACGGCCATCCCTGCCGCCGAGGCCGCGGCGGTCTCGGCCTGGGACGCCGATGCGCTGACCTTCGACGCCACGGGCCAGCAGTGCGCGCGCTTCACGTTCGACGACGTGCTGCACGACGGCGACACGCTGCGGCTGGGCGGCATCGACTGGCACGTGATCGCCGCGCCGGGGCACGACCCGCACGCGGTGATGCTGTTCGCGCCAGCCGAGCGCATCCTGATTTCGGGCGACGCGCTGTGGGAAAACGGCTTTGGCGTGACCTTCCCCGAGCTTGACGGCGAAAGCGGATTCGCGGAGCAGGCAGCGGTCCTGTCTCGGATCGACACGCTGGACGTCCGGCTGGTGATTCCCGGCCACGGCCGCCTGTTCGACGATGTGGCCGGCGCCGTGGCCCGTGCGCGAAGCCGGCTGGACTACCTGCGGGCCGATCCGCTGCGCAACGCCACGCACGCGATGCGCGTGCTGGCCAAGTTCAAGCTGCTGGAAGCCCGGTCGCTGCCGCGCGACGCGCTGTTCGCATGGTTCGCCGCCACGCCGCTGATGCGGCGCATGCATGCGCGCTTTACGCCTGGCCAGTCGCTGGAAGCGGTGTTCGACCAGACCCTGCAGGCGCTGGAGAAAGCGGGCGCGCTGCAGCGTGACGGCAACCTGGTGGCCAACCGGGACTGACCATGCAGCCGCTGCGCAGCCAGGCGTTCCAGCTCAGGCCGTTCCGCGCCAGCGACGAGGCCCAGTTCGTGATGGCGGTGCGCGAGTCGATGCCGACGGTGGGGCTGTGGATGCCGTGGGCGCGGGCCGACTACAGCATCTACGATGCGCGCGAGTGGTTCGAGCGGTGCGCGGCGATGATGGATGAGGGCGCGGCGTACGACATCGGCGTGTTCTCGCCCGATGGCCGCGAGCTTTACGGCGGCGTGGCCATCAATCAGATCCGCCGCGAGGACAATACAGGCAACCTGGGCTACTGGATCCGCCAAAGCCAGCAGCACAAGGGGCTGGCTTCGGGCGCGGCGGCCATGATGGCCTGCTACGGCTTTCACACGCTCGGGCTCACGCGGCTGGAGATCGTGGCAGTCGAGACCAACCTCGCAAGCCGCGCCGTCGCCGAGAAGATCGGTGCCGCGTTCGAGTGCATCGCCCGCAACCGCCTGATCCTGCGCGGGCGGCCCGTGCCGGCGGCGGTGTATTCGCTGGTACCCGAGTCATTTTCGATGGGGCGATAGAGCCAGTAGGGCGTTAGCGCACTGCCGGTTTGCTCCACTCTCCCATGCAATGGGAGAGGGGTTGGGGGAGAGGGCATCGAGGCCCTGCTTGCCGACATGCCGTCAATGGAAGCACCGCGCCCTCTCCCCCGGCCCCTCTCCCGCGATGCGGGAGAGGGGATGTAGTGGTCCAATTTCCTCAGACAGGTCGATAGGTGGAAAATCACGATCGACGAGGAAAGACGACATGACAAAGCAACGCCGCAAGTTTGACGCCGCCTTCAAGCTGGAGGTAGTCCGGATGGTCCGGGATCAGGGCCTATCGGTCGCTGAGGTTTGCCACACGATGGCGATTGGGGAGACTGCCCTACGGCGCTGGCTGGTCCAGTATGACCTTGAAGTGGCTGGCGGCAAGGGAGTGGGCAAGCCGCTGACGCCTGAGCAGCAGCGCATTCGCCAGCTCGAAGAGGAAAACCGCCGCCTGAAGGACTGTAGTGGTCCAATTTCCTCAGACAGGTCGATAGGTGGAAAATCACGATCGACGAGGAAAGACGACATGACAAAGCAACGCCGCAAGTTTGACGCCGCCTTCAAGCTGGAGGTAGTCCGGATGGTCCGGGATCAGGGCCTATCGGTCGCTGAGGTTTGCCACACGATGGCGATTGGGGAGACTGCCCTACGGCGCTGGCTGGTCCAGTATGACCTTGAAGTGGCTGGCGGCAAGGGAGTGGGCAAGCCGCTGACGCCTGAGCAGCAGCGCATTCGCCAGCTCGAAGAGGAAAACCGCCGCCTGAAGGAGGACAACCTGATCCTAAAAAAGGCATCGGCCTTCTTCGCCCGCGAACTCAAGTGATCTATCGAGTGGTTAGCGGATTGCAGAAGGAGGCGATCTCCATCAGTCGGGCATGCCGGGTGCTGGGCGTGAGCCGGGCGGGGTATTACGCGGCCGGGCGAGCGCCTGCTGCCAACGAGAAGGCCTTGCGGCAGGCGGTGTATGTGCGGGCGGCGTTCGAGGCCAGCGGACGTACCTACGGCAGCCGGCGCGTGGCGCAGGATTTGGACAAGCAGGGGCTGAAGATCGGGCGCTATCGGGCCCGCACGCTGATGCGCCAGGAGAATCTGCGCCCGGTGTGGGAGCGCAAGTTCGTGGCGACGACTGACAGCCGGCATGGCAGGCCGATGGCGCCGAACGTGCTGAGCAGGCAGTTCAGGCCCGCACAGCCCAACCGGGCCTGGGTGTCGGACATCACGTATGTGCGCACGGGGGAAGGCTGGTTGTATCTGGCGGTGGTGTTGGACCTGTATTCGCGCAAGGTAGTGGGCTGGGCCAGCGCAGCGGCCATGCCCGCCGCGCTGGTGGCGTCGGCCTTGAAGATGGCCATCGTGCAGCGCAATCCGGCGCCTGGGCTGATCGTGCATTCGGACCGGGGCAGCCAGTATGCAAGCGAGGAGTACCAGGGATTGCTGGCGCGCCACGGCCTGGTTTGCAGCATGAGCCGGTCGGGCGATTGCTGGGATAACGCCGTAGCCGAACGCTTCTTCCTGAACCTGAAGATGGAGCGCGTCTGGCAAAGGCGGTACGCCGACCGCGCCGAAGCCCGGCGCGACATCACACAGTACATCGTGGGCTTCTACAACCCGGTGCGCTTGCATTCGACACTGGGCTACGCGTCGCCAACAGACTACGAGGACAAGTTCCAACAGACCACCCTAACACCTGTCTGAAAAAACTTGACCACTACACTCCCCTCTCCCGCTTGCGGGAGAGGGGCGGGGGGAGAGGGCGGGCCGCTCAATCTGCGACAAGTCGGCAAGCAGAACTGCCGTTGCCCTCTCCCCCAACCCCTCTCCCGCCGTGCGGGAGAGGGGAGCAAGCCGACGGAGGTTGAATGGCGTGCGGTGTTCTCCCCTCTCCCGCTTGCGGGAGAGGGGCGGGGGAGAGGNAAGCGAGGAGTACCAGGGATTGCTGGCGCGCCACGGCCTGGTTTGCAGCATGAGCCGGTCGGGCGATTGCTGGGATAACGCCGTAGCCGAACGCTTCTTCCTGAACCTGAAGATGGAGCGCGTCTGGCAAAGGCGGTACGCCGACCGCGCCGAAGCCCGGCGCGACATCACACAGTACATCGTGGGCTTCTACAACCCGGTGCGCTTGCATTCGACACTGGGCTACGCGTCGCCAACAGACTACGAGGACAAGTTCCAACAGACCACCCTAACACCTGTCTGAAAAAACTTGACCACTACAGACAACCTGCAGGCATGGCAGTCTCCAACGGTTTGCTCCCCTCTCCCGCAGGGCGGGAGAGGGGCCGGGGGAGAGGGCACGGCGCATCCGGCGCGGGACGTCATCCACCGGGCAGCGTCCACACCCGCCCGTCACCGACCGGATAGAGCCGCTCGCCCTGCCCCGCCCGCACCGTGGCGTGGCCGGTAAACGCACCGAACGCCGGCAAGATCATCCCCCGCTCCCCCACCACGAAGCACGGCAGCCGCAGCGCGTCGGCGCCCGTGCCGCGCAGCACGCAGGCCGGATGCAGGTGCCCGGCCAGCGTGTAACCTTCGGCACGCGCGCCCGGTTCGTGGCACAGCGCGAATGGCGGCGCCACCAACGGTTCCGTGGTCACGGCAAAGCCCAGCTCGGCTGGCGGATCGCCCGCGTGCGTGTCGTGATTGCCCCGCACGAGCGTGCAGTGCGCGCGCGACGGCATGGCCCGCCGCCAATCGTGCAGCGCCACTAGCACCGCCGCCGTGCGCGCGGCCCGCGCATGCAGAAAATCGCCCAGGAACACCAGCTCCCGCGCCGGATAGCGCCGCGCCAGGCTCAGCAGGCGGGCCAGGTTGTCGGCCGTGGTGCCATGGGGCACGGGTTGGCCCAGCGCGCGGAACGCGGCCGCCTTGCCGATATGGACATCCGCCACCATCAGCATGGACGCCGATGGCCACCAGACCGCGTGCTCGGGCAGCAGCCAGACGGTCTCGCCGGCCAGCGTCACGGCCTGGGCCCCGGCCTCGTCCGGTGTCAGGGCAGCCAGGTTCATAACAGCGGCAGCGGCTTCGACGGCTTGCGTGGCCGCCGGGGCTTGCGCGGGCCGGCCGGCCCTGCGTGGTCCGCCATGCCGAAGCGCGCCAGTTCGGCCACGCGCCCGGCGTCCACGGCGGGCGGGTTGTCGTGCATCGGTCCGCGGTAGGTACTGCCCTTGCCGCCGGGTTCGTCCTCTGGCTGCGCGGCCGCCTGCTCCAGTTCGGCCAGCATTCGCGCGATGCGGTCGGCCAGCTTCTCGGTGCTGAGCTTTTCGCGCAGGAACTCCACGATCAGGGGGAAGGCCAGCGGCGATGGCCGTTGCAGCACGCGCAGGTCGAGCCGCCGCGTCGCCATGCGCTGCAGCGTGTCGGCCAGCCGGTGCGCGTCCAGTTCCTGCATCAGCACCTCGCGCTCGGCCTGGCCCAGCAGCAGGTTGCCCGGGTCGTGCTTGCGAAACACCTCGTAGAACAGGCTCGACGATGCCTGCAGCTGCCGCGCGCTGTGATGCGCGCCGGGATAGCCCTGGAAGATCAGGCCCGCTACGCGCGCGATCTCGCGAAAGCGCCGCAGCGACAGTTCGCCGGCGTTGAGGCTCCCCAGCACGTCGGCAGCCAGGTCGCGCTGGCGCTCTTCGGCCAGCACCCGTGGCAGCCAGTGTGCCCAGTCCACCGGCGCCGACGCCAGCAGTTCCAGCCCGTAGTCGTTCACCGCCACCGAGAACGTGGCGGGCACCTTCTGGCCCAGGCGCCACGCCAGCAGGCTGCCCAGCCCCAGATGCACCGAACGCCCCGCGAACGGATACAGGAACAGGTGCCAGCCTTCGCGCGAATGCAGGCTTTCGGCCAGCAGCGTCTGTGGCGTCGGCAGCGCCGACCAGCGCGCCTGCAACGCCACGATCGGCGCGATCAGCGGCAGTTCGGGCGTGACGGCCGGGTCCAGCCGGCCGGCCTGCACGGCGTCAAGCGTGGTCACCACGGCGTCGGCCAGTTCGGTCGACAGCGGCATCTTGCCGCCGTTCCAGCGCGGCACCGAGGGCCGCTTGCCCGTGGCGCGCCGCACATAGGCCGTCATCTCCTGCACGCGCACCAGTTCCAGCAGCCGGCCGCCGAACAGGAAGCAGTCGCCCGGTGCCAGGCGCGCGATGAACCCCTCCTCCACGGTGCCCAGCGATGCCCCGCCGCTACCCGCGCGCGTCCAGAAGCGGACCTGCATCGATGCGTCGCTGACGATGGTCCCCACGCTCATGCGATGCCGCCGCGCCAGCCGGGCATCGGGCACACGCCAGACGCCCGCATCGTCAGGCATGGCCCGCCGGTAGTCCGGATACGCGGACAGCGTGGGGCCGCCCTGCCGCACGAATTCCAGGCACCAGCGCCATTCGTCGTCGGTCAGGTTGCGATAGGCCCACGCCTGGCGCACCTCGGCCAGCAGCGCGTCGGCCCGGAAGCCGCCGCCCAGCGCCACGGTCACCAGATGCTGCGCCAGCACGTCGAGCGGCTTGTCGGGCGATTCGCGAGCCTCGATGCGGCCAGCCTCGATCGCCAGGCGCGCCGCCACCGATTCCACCAGTTCCAGGCTGTGCGTGGGCACCACGGTCACGCGCGATGCGCGCCCCGGCGCATGCCCCGATCGCCCGGCCCGCTGCAGCAGCCGGGCCACGCCCTTGGGCGAGCCGATCTGCAGCACGCGTTCGACAGGCAGGAAATCCACGCCCAGGTCCAGGCTCGACGTGCAGACCACGGCACGCAGCGCGCCGTTCTTGAGGTTCAGTTCCACCCATTCGCGCACGGCACGGTCCAGCGAGCCGTGATGCAGCGCGATCTGCCCGGCCCAGTCGGGCCGCGCGTCGAGCATGGCCTGATACCAGATTTCGGCCTGCGAGCGCGTATTCAGGAAGACCAGCGACGTGCTGCTGGACTCCAGTTCGCGCAGCACATGCGGCAGCATCGACAGGCCCAGATGGCCGGCCCACGGAAATCGCCCGGCGGCATCGGGCAGCAGCGTATCGACGATCAGCGTCTTGGGCGTATGGCCGTGCACCAGTACGCGGCGGCGCTCGGGAACACCGGCCAGCAGCACGTCGCGCGCGTGGTCGAGGTTGCCCAGCGTGGCCGACAGGCCCCAGACGCACAGATCCGGCTGCCATCCATGCAGCCGTGCCAGCGCCAGTTGCACCTGCACGCCGCGCTTGCTGCCGATCAGCTCGTGCCATTCGTCGACCACCACCAGCCGCACGCGGCCCAGCGCATCGCGGGCATCGGCCCGGGTCAGCAGCAGCGACAGGCTTTCGGGCGTGGTGACCAGCGCGGTCGGCAGGCGCCTGGCCTGGGCCGCGCGTTCGCTGCTGCCGGTGTCGCCGGTGCGCAGCGCCACGGTCCAGTCCAGCCCCAGTTCCGCCAGCGGTGCCTGCAGCGCACGCGTGGTATCGGCGGCCAGCGCGCGCATCGGCGTCAGCCACAGCACGGTCAGCGGGGGCGGCAGCGCGCCCGCCCGCGCCGGCGGCACCGCGTAGGCCAGCAACGCGCCCAGCCACGCCGCATAGGTCTTGCCGGTGCCCGTGGTGGCGTGCAGCAGCCCGCTCTTGCCTTCGCCGATGGCCTGCCAGACGGCGCGCTGGAAATCGAACGGCTGCCAGTGCCGTGCCGCGAACAGCGCCGGCAGCGATTCCGCCACCGGCGGGGCCTGGACGAACGGGGCGTCGTCGGCGCTCATGCCGCGTCCTTCGCCACGGCCGCCGGCAGCATCGCTTCAAGCGTCTGGAGCGTGTCGGCATCTTCCACGGGCTTGTCGGTGCGCCAGCGCAGCATGCGCGGAAAACGCACCGCGATGCCGCTCTTGTGGCGGCCGCTGCGCCCGATGCCCTCGAAGCCCAGTTCGAACACCTGGCTCGGCGTGACGCTGCGCACCGGGCCGAACTGTTCCACGGTGGTCCGCCGCACGATGGCGTCCACGGCGCGCATTTCGGCATCGGTCAGCCCCGAATAGGCTTTGGCGAACGGCACCAGCGCGCGGTCGGGCGTGCCGGGCGGCGCGTTCCAGACCGCGAACGTGAAATCGGTATAGAGGCTGGCGCGGCGCCCATGGCCGCGCTGGGCGTAGACCAGCACGGCGTCCACGGTGTAGGGGTCGATCTTCCACTTCCACCAGAGGCCCACGTCACGCGTGCGCCCGGCCCCGTAGGCGGCGTCGGCCCCCTTGAGCATGAAGCCCTCCACGCCCAGGTCGCGCGATGTGTCGCGCAGCCGGGCAAAGTGCGGCCAGTCGTCGGCCTCGACCAGCGGGCTCAGTTCCAGCGCCGGGTGGATGTGGTCGGCCACCACCCGGGCCAGTTGCGCACGGCGTTCGGCCTGCGGCCGGGCGCGCCAGTCCTGCCCCTGCCATTCCAGCAGGTCATACGCCATCAGGATGGCCGGCGCGTCGCGCAGCAGCTTCGCGCCCACGGTCTTGCGGCCGATGCGCTGCTGCAGCAACGCGAACGGCTGCACGCGGCCATCGATCCAGACGATGATCTCGCCGTCGAGCACGGTGCCGTCCGGCAGCCGCTGCGCCGCGTCGGTCAGCTCCGGAAACCGCTCGGTGATCAGCTCTTCGCCGCGCGACCACAGCCACGTCTGGCCCGCGCGGCGCACCAGCTGGGCGCGAATGCCATCCCACTTCCATTCCACCTGCCAGCGCGACGGGGCGCCGAGCAAGGCGTCGAATTCCTCGACCGGCGCCTGCAGCGGATGGGCCAGAAAGAACGGGTATGGCTGGCCGCCGCGCACCGGGCTCCCGCCGCCCGCTTCGCCTTCGGCCCGCTCCGGCGCGATCAGGGCCAGGAACCGCTCTGGCGTGGGCAGCGAGCGGATGTCCGTGTAGCCGACCAGGCGCTCGGCCACGCGTTTCGGATCGATACCGGCCACCTCGCCCAGCGCCCGGGTGACCAGCAGCTTCGACACCCCCACGCGGAAGCTGCCCGTGATGAGCTTGAACAGCACCAGCCGGCCGCGCGCATCGAGCGGCCGCCACAGCGCGTCCAGCGCATCGTTGAGCACCTCGGGCGGCTGGCCGCGCGCCAGCTCGCGTAACGGCAGCACGCGTTGCTCGACCCATTCGGCCAGCCCGGCCGTGTCGACATGATCGGCGTCGGGCAGCAGCAAGGCGATGGTCTCGGCCAGATCGCCCACGGCCTGGTAGCTTTCCTCGAACAGCCATTCGGGCAGCCCGGCCGCGCGCTGCGCCAGCGCGCGCAGCGCGGCCACCGGCACGATCTGGCGCGGCTTGCCGCCCGACAGGAAGTAGACTGCCCAGGCGGCGTCGGCCGGCGCGGCGCTGCCAAAGTAGCGCGCCAGCGCCGCGAGCTTGGCCTTGCTCGACGTGGTGCCGTCGAGTTCGCTGTAGAGGTCGGCAAACGCCTTCATGCGGCGCCCTCCCCGGCCGGTGCGTCCGCTGTGGCGGCGTCGGAAGCCGGCTCGGCGGCGGCGCCCGTGGCATCGTCGTCGTCGCCGAACTCGGTGCGGAAGCCCTGCGCGTCAAGGCCCTGCTCGCACAGGTATCGCACCATCACGGGCACGTTGCCATGGGTGACGATCACGCGCGCGGCACCCGTGGCGGCAATGGCCGACAGCAGTCCTGGCCAGTCCGCGTGGTCGGACAGCGCAAAGCCGCGGTCCACGCCGCGCCGCCGGCGCGTGCCGCGCAATTGCATCCAGCCGCTGGCAAACGCGTCGGACGCCTCGCCAAAGCGCCGCAGCCAGGTGGATCGCTGCGCCGATGGGGGCGCCAGCACCAGCGCCCGGCGCAGTGCCGGGCTGCGCGCGGGCAGGTCCGCGGTGGCCATGGTCGGCGGCAAGGCCACGCCGGCTGCTGCGTAAGCGTGATTCAGCGCGGCCATCGCGCCATGGACGACGATTGGGCCCGGCATCGCCAGCGCCGCGCCGGCATGGCGCATCAGCCCGTTCAGGATGCGCTGGGCCTTGCCGAATGCGTAGCAGTACAGCACGCTGGCGCGGCCCGCCGCCGCGTTGTCCTGCCACCAGCCGAAGATCTCGGCCATCAGGGCGGCCTCGCGGGGCCAGCGGTAGACCGGCAGGCCGAACGTACTTTCGGTGATGAACGTGTCACAGCGCACCGGCTCGAACGGCGCGCAGGTGCCTTCGGGCTCGACCTTGTAGTCGCCCGAGGCCACCCAGACTTGGCCGCCATGTTCCAGCCGTACCTGGGCCGACCCCAGCACGTGCCCGGCCGGATGCAGGCTCAGCGTCACGCCGTGGTGCGTGATGCGCTGGCCGTATGGCAGCGTATCGAGCGATATCCCCGGCAGGCGTGCCAGCAGCACGCCCCGGCCCGGTTCGGCGCACAGGTAATGGCCATTGCCGGGGCGGGCATGGTCCGCATGGGCGTGGGTAATGACGGCCCGCGCCACCGGCCGCCAGGGGTCGATATGGAAGTCGCCGGCCGGGCAGTACAGCCCTTGCGGCGTTGCCACGATCAGGTCCGATGTCCTGTCCATCCCGATATCCATCCGGATTCAGCCGGGGGCGCCTTCCTGGCCGGACTTGCCGGCATGCTGGGCGCGGTCGGCCTTGGCCTGGCCGCGGATATTGAGCACGGCCAGCGCGAACTGCAGCAACACCAGCGCCCAGGCGCCCGTATGCCATCCCCAGCCGACCCACATCGCGTTGCTGACCAGGAAGCCCCAGAACCCCGTCTTGCGGCGGCGTGCCGATTCGCTGCCCACCAGCCAGGTGGCCAGCACGGTCACAGCCATCGCGGGCCATTGCAGCGCGTCAAGCCAGTCCACAGTCACCCCTCCTTTGTCCGATGCTACAGACTAGACAGGGGCGTGCGGCGCCGTCAGCCGGGGCGGTCCCGTTCCCGTGTCGGCGCATTCTCACAAGGGCGACGATGTTACCGATAAGGCGTCTGCGCCGCACCGCGGCCGGTAACGCCGATTTCGGTTGTGCCGTCAATCAGCCGGACGCCGATAGTGTGAGCTATCAATCTCTCCTAGAATGGGTTGGGATCACCATTCCGCCGCCACAGTCCTGCGGCCGGCTCCCCACAACCCCCATCTTAGCCACGCCATGCGGACCGAAAACCTGCGACTTGCCGACCTCCTGCGCACCGGACACGAAGACATCCTGCACGGCTGGACGGCGGAATACCATAACTATGCCGAGGGCCGCGGCCTGACGCAGAACGTGGCGGCCGAACAGACGGCCATCCTGCAAGGCCTGGAAGCGGGCCTGCGCGCCGACGGCGACGCCAGCAACTTCAACAACGGCCCGTGGGGCACGTTGCGCGACGCCCTGGCGCACCTGTCCCGCAACCGCGCCGCCCAGGGCGAGACGGCCGACGTGACCAGCGGCTTCGTGCTGGCGATGAAACGCCCGATCTTCGATGCGCTGCAGCGCCAGACCGGCGGCGTGGACGGCCAGATCGAAGTGATCTGGACCACCTCGGCCATCGTCGACCGCATGGCGCAGTGGACCGTTTCCGCGTACCAGAAGACGCGCGAGGACATCATCGTGCGCCAGCAGCACGAACTGATGGAGCTGTCCACGCCGGTCATCAAGCTGTGGGACGGCGTGCTGGCCGTGCCCGTGATCGGCACGCTGGACAGCAGCCGCGCGCAGATGGTCATGGAATCGCTGCTCGAACGGCTGGTGGAAACCGGCTCCCCACTGGCCATCATCGACATTACCGGGGTGCCCACCGTGGATACGCTGGTCGCGCAGCACCTGATGAAGACCGTGACCGCCATCCGCCTGATGGGCGCCGAAAGCATCATCAGCGGCATCCGGCCGCAGATTGCGCAGACCATCGTGCATCTGGGCATCGACCTGCAGGGCATCATCACCAAGTCGACGCTGGCGGACGCGCTGGCCACGGCCATGCGCATGACGGGGCACACGGTGACCCGCGACGCCAACTGAACCGCGAGCCAGCCATGGAACGAATTCCAATCCTGCGGATGGGCAAGCACCTGCTCGTCACCATCCAGATCGACATGCAGGACCAGACCGCCCTGCTGCTGCAGGAAGACCTGGCCACGATGGTCGAGAAAACCGGCGCGCATGGCGTGCTGATCGATGTGTCGGCGCTGGAAATGGTCGATTCCTTCATCGGCCGCATGCTGGTCAGCATCTCCGACATCAGCCGCATCCTGGGCGCCATGACCGTGGTGGTGGGTATCCGCCCGGCCGTGGCCATCACGCTGGTGGAACTGGGGCTGTCGCTGGGCGGGGTGAAGACCGCGCTCAACGTGGAACGCGGCATGGCGATGCTCGACGCCGCCCGGGTGCTCTGACGTGACGACCGAACTTGCCCAGGCGGGCAGCGCCCCCATCCGCGACGAGCGCGACATCGTGCACGCACGCGCCGTGGTGCGCACACTGACGGCCCAGCTGAAGTTTTCGCTGGTGGAGCAGACTAAGATGATTACGGCGGCCAGCGAGCTGGCACGCAATACGATGGTGTACGGCGGCGGCGGCGAGATGCGCTGGGAAATCCTGGCCGAAGGCATCCGGCGCGGGCTGCGCCTGCATTTCGAGGACCACGGCCCCGGCATTCCCGATGTCGAGCAGGCGCTGGTCGACGGCTGGACCACCGGCAGCGGCCTGGGCATGGGCCTGTCGGGCACGCGCCGGCTGGTGAACGAGTTCGAAATCCGCACGCAAGTTGGCGAGGGAACCTGTGTCAGCATCACTCGGTGGAAGTAAGGGCCACGGCCCGCATCACGCGGTGCCGATGAGCGACCCCAGCCGCGTGGGCGAAGCCCGGCGCCACGTCGCCGAGATGTCCGCACGGCTGGGGTTCGACGCCATCCAGTGCGGCCGCCTGGCGGTGGCCGTCAACGAGCTGGGCAACAACCTTGTGCGCCACGCGCAGGGTGGCCGGCTGTTGCTGGCCGCGTGCGAAGTGGACGGCAGCCTGGCCATCGAACTGATGTCGATCGACGACGGGCCCGGCATGGCCGACCTGCAGGCCTGCATGCAGGACGGCTACTCCACGGCCGGCAGCGCCGGCCAGGGCCTGGGCGCTGTCAGCCGGCTGGCCGACGATTTCGATGTGCATACCCATCCGGGCGCGGGCAGCCTGATCCTGGCGCGCTTCTATCGCGACCGCGACGCCGCCGGCAAGCCGCGCCGGCTGGACGGTGGCTTCGACGTAGGCGCGATCTGCCTGGCCGCCCCCGGCGAGCAGGTCAGCGGCGATGGCTGGGGCGTGGCCGTACACGATCGTCGCGCGGACGTGGTGCTGGTGGACGGACTGGGCCACGGGCCCGATGCCGCCGCCGCCGCCACGGCGGCGCTCACGGTGTTCGACCCGCAGCGCGGCGGCAGCCCGGGGCAATACATCGAACGCGCCCATGCCGCGCTGCGCGGCACGCGTGGCGCCGCCATCGGGGCCTACCGCATCGACGGCGGCACCCAGCGCATCCGCTTTGCCGGGGCGGGCAACATCCTGGGCCGCGTGATTTCCGGCATCGCCGACCGCACGCTGGTCAGCCAGAACGGCACGGCCGGCATCCAGATGCGCTCGGTGCAGGAACAGGAACTGGATTGGCCTGCCCATGCGCTGGTGATCCTGCATTCCGACGGCATCCAGTCGCGCTGGCAGCTCGACGACGCCACCGTGCTGCAGCGCGACCCGGCCATCGTGGCCGCCTTCGTACTCTGGAAATTCGCCCGCGGGCGGGATGACGCCACCGTGGTGGTGATCCGCCGCGCGAAAGATCTGAGATGACTGCCCAGGACGCGATCCCGGACCACGCCATGCCCCATCCATCCGAGCCATCCCCCACCGCCACCTCCGATGCGTCCGACGACGTGGCCGCGCTGCGCGCCGCGCTGGAAGCCCGCACGCAGGAGGTGGAAGCCTTGCGCGCCGAAATCGAGGAAACCAACCGCGGCGTGGTGGCGCTCTATTCCGAACTGGACATCCAGGCCGAAAAGCTGCGCCACGCCACCGAGCTCAAGAGCCGCTTCCTGGCCTACATGAGCCACGAGTTCCGCACGCCGATCGTGGCCATCCAGAGCATTACGCGGCTGCTGATGGACCGCGTGGACGGCCCGCTCACGCCCGAGCAGGAAAAGCAGGTCGGCTTCGTGCGCGACACGGCCGCGGAGTTTTCAGAGATGGTCAATGACCTGCTGGACCTGGCGCGGCTGGAAGCCGGCCGTGTCGAGGTGTCGCCCGCCTGGTTCGACATGGTGGCGCTGTTCGACGCCCTGCGCGGCATGTTCAAGCCGGTGCTGACCAACCCCGACGTGTCGCTGATCTTCGAGGAACCGCACGGTGTATCGAAGCTGTTCAGCGACAACCGCAAGGTGTCGCAGATCCTGCGCAACTACATCTCGAACGCGCTGAAGTTCACGCCCAGCGGCGAGGTACGCGTGTCGGCCACCTGCGACACGCCGGACACGATCACGTTTTCGGTGCGCGATACCGGCATCGGCATCCCGCCCGCATCGCACGGTGAGGTGTTCCAGGATTTCGTGCAGATCGATTCGCCGCTGCAACGCCGCTATCGGGGCTCCGGCCTGGGCCTGGCACTCTCGAAGCGGCTGGCCGAACTGCTGGGCGGCTACGTGGGCTTCGAGAGCGAGGTCGGCGTCGGTTCGCGGTTCTACGTGACGCTGCCCACCACCTACCCCAGCCAGGCCACCGCGCCCAATGCCAGTCGCCCTGCAGCCTCTGCAGCCCCGGCAACCGGCTCCGGAGATGACCATGCCGGATGAATACCGCAATGCACGCCTGCCCGGCGCTTCGGACTCGCTGGTGCTGGTGGTCGACGACAACCCGGTGACGCGCTACGCCACGGTACGCGTGCTGACCGCCGCAGGCTACCGGACGATCGAGGCCGAAAGCGGGCAGGAAGCCCTGCAACTGGCCGACACCAGCGTGTCGGCCGTGGTGCTGGACGTCAACCTGCCCGATATCGACGGCTTCCAGGTCTGCCGCATGCTGCGCGACCGGCCCCAGACCGCGACGGTGCCCGTGGTGCACCTGTCCGCAACCTACGTGGCCGACTACGACAAGGTGCGCGGCCTCGATGCCGGTGCCAGCGCCTACCTGATCCACCCGGCCGAGCCGGGCGTGCTGGTGGCCACCATTGCGTCGCTGCTGCGCGCCAGCGCCGCCGAGCGGTCGATGCGCGAGAGCGAGGCACGCTTCCGCGCGATCTATCACCAGGCCATCGGCGGCATCTGCACGCTGGACCTGGCCGGCCGCTTTGTCGACGTGAACCCGGCCATGCTGACGATGCTCAAGCGCACCGACGCCGAACTGGTGGGCCAGCCCGTGGCGGCCTTCGCCCCGGCGGCGTACCGCGACAAGATTGCCGAGGCCACCGGCCACGCGCGGGTGGACGGCTGGCAGGGCACGTTCCCGCTGGAGGACGCGCTTGGCGAGACCATGCACCTGGAGTGGAGCATCTCGCCGGTGCTGGAAACGGGGGTCAAGGTGGCCGTGGTGTCCAACATTACCGACCACATCAACCTGGAACGACAGCGCGAGCAGCTGATCGAGCGCGAGCAGGCCGCGCGGGCCGCCGTGGAGCGGCTGAACCGCATGAAGGACGACTTCATCGCCATCCTGTCGCACGAACTGCGCAACCCGCTCAACGTGATTTCGGTGTGGACCCACGTGCTGGCGCGCCATATCGATACCGAGGAAGGCCGGCGCGGGTTGGCCGCCGTGGAGCGCAACGTGGCCATCCAGCGCCGGCTGGTGGCAGACCTGGTCGACGTGTCGATGCTCAATGTCGGCAAGATGAAGCTCGAACGCGAGCGCGCCAACGTGGCCGAGGTGGTGCGCGGCGCGCTGGACACCATGCAGGCGCAGGCCGCCGAACGGCAGATCAAGCTGGAATTGCATCTGGCCCCGGCCACGGCGGAGTCGGCCTGGCTGGACGCGGCCCGCTTCCAGCAGATCCTGTGGAACCTGGTGTCCAACGCGATCAAGTTCTCGCCCGAGGACGGCACGGTGCGGATCGACGTGTCGTCCGACACCGACTACCTGCACGTGCGCGTGATCGACAACGGCCGCGGCATCCCTGCCGACTTCCTGCCGCTGCTGTTCGACCGTTTCACCCAGAGCGAGGACACCAACCGCCGCAAGCACGGCGGACTGGGCCTGGGCCTGGCCATCGTCAAGCACCTGTCTGAAATGCACGGCGGCACGGTGCGGGCGTTCAGCGCCGGGGCGGGACGGGGCGCCACCTTCGAGGTGATCATTCCGCTCGCCGATGCCGGCGCGCCGGAAGTGCCCGCCGCCACCGAAGCGGTGCCGCCGCTGCCGCAATCGGTGCCGCTGACGGCGCTGGACGTGCTCGTGGTGGAGGATGATGCCGACGCGGCGGCGGCGCTGTCCGCGATCCTGACGGAGTACGGCGCCCGGGTGCGTACGGCGCGCGATTGCGAAGAGGCGCTGGACGAAGTGGCGCGCGTCACGCCGGATCTGGTCATCAGCGATATCGGCCTGCCCGGCCGCGACGGCAATGACCTGATCCGCGAGATCCGCGTACGCGAGGCCGTGGAGGCGCTGCAGCGCGTGCCCGCGGTCGCCCTGACCGCGTTCACGCGCCAGCAGGACCGCCGCGCCGCCATCGAATCGGGCTTCGACGCGGTGTGCGGCAAGCCGCTGCGGCTTCAGGAACTGATGGATGCCATCGAGACGGCGATGGCCCCGGCGCCATAGCGACCGGCGCCGCGGCGCATCGCCCGTCGCACCTTGCGTGACTCAGACCAGCGCAAGCGCCGGCCTTGGCCGGGCCCGGAGCTGGGCGAGCTGGCGCGCCAATGCCTCGGCGGCGCCCTCCAGATTCTCCAGGACGACCTGATCTTCGTGCGGGTCCAGCCCGCATTCCCTAAGCTGCGCGACAACAGCCCGCTGCTTGGCGACCCGGGTCTGCAGATACTTGACGTACTGCTCCAGCATCGCCGCGTCGCGTAAGGCATTGCGTACCATCGCGATCTCCTGATCTGTGACATGGCTCACATCACGGCGTGAGCTATCCCCTCTGACGCGCCAAAGATACCGGACCTGAGCCGATTTTGCATGTCCATAAAGATATCTATACGGACACAATCGGTCGCACGTTCGATCCGCTAGATTGGCGACGCGCCCGGACACATCCCGGTTGCGGGTGCTTGACGGCCGCGCCTCCCTGGGCGCGGCATTTTTTTGGACGCGCTTACCTGCTGGCCCCGCTCGCGAGATCTTCCTCGATGAACCGCAGCAGCGCTTCGGTGAGGGCTTCGCGCGGATAGGCGTTGCGGGTCACGAAGATGGCGCCGATGGTCGGGCGCGAGCGCGCGACCGGCACGGCCAGCGCCCAATGGTCGGCGTTGACGTAGCCCAACAACGCACTGCCCGGCACGATCTGGTCGTAGAAGATCACCTGGCTGTCGTTGCGGCCGTCGATGCGCGCCAGCTTTTCGTAGCTCGATTCTAGGATCGACGAAATGCGGTCCGGGGCCGGGAACGTCACCAGCGAGTAATAGCGCGTCCAGCCAGGCAGCGCATGGCCAGCCAGCCACGCCTTGCGAACCGCCGGCCGCAGGCTTTCCACGCCCCCGCCATCGCCGGCCTCGCACTTCGACCCGGGGAAGTGCTGCAGCAGGTTGGCCTGGTACTGCTCGGCGTCGTTGGCCAGCGGCGAGCCACCCACGGCACCCGCCGCGCTAACGACTGCCACCACCCGGCTGCCGATTTCCGGATACCCGGCCACGGCCTCGAGGATGTCGGGCGCGCCCTTGGAATAGCCGATCAGCACGACATAGGGCCCATCGGGGCCCGCCGGCAGCGCCAGCACGGCATCGCGCACCTGGCGCGCGTTGTGCGCCGAGCCGGACAGGGCATCCACCCGAAGCAGCACGGCATCGTAGCCAAACTGCCGCACATGGGTGGCCACCGTGCCGGGCGGGTCAAGCCACGGCTCGAAGCACTCGTAGCCGATGCCGGGCACGATCATCGCCACCAGATGCCGCCGCGACGGACCCAGATCGACCGGCTTGCCGGTGCCGGCCGGCTCGGTGCCGACACGCGTCAGCGCGTCTTCGCAAGGCCGGTGGTCAGGCAGGTCCTGCTGGCGCGCATTCAGGACGGCGCAATAGATCTCCCGGAAGCGCCCGCGTGCGTCGCGCACCCCCGCACTGGCGGCCGGCACCAGCGCCAGCGGCGGCGTGTCCGCGGAATACGGAACCAGTGGCTTCGATGCGCAGCCGGCCAGCATCAGACAGGCACAGGCCAGTGCCCCGCCCCACGGCAGCCTAGCGCGCCTGCGCGGTGTCCTCGGCGGCATGCTGATCCTTTTCGGTGGCGTCGGTCTTCGCGGGCTGGCCCAGGGGCACCCAGTCCAGGATCTCAAGATCCGCAATGCTGAGCGGCCGGGTCACGAAGAACATGACCGCGCGCAGACCGTCGGTAAAGTACCGCGCCCCGTTCAGGCTGCTGCGCTCCTGCTGCCGGATGACCGGCCCCACCCGGTCACAAAGCCGAGCTTTTCCAGGCCTTCGGAGTAGATGCAGTCCTGAACCACCATGTTCCGGGCCTCGTCCACGTCTTCGTGCAACATGGACTGCGCCGGCGCGGCCCCGAGACGGCCACCGGCTGGCCGGCCAATCTGCAAGACGTAGACCGATTGCCCCCGATAGCGAAACGGCGCCAGCCAGGCACGCATCCAGTTTGGTGACACCGACCCGGCAGGCCCCTGCTTGCGCAGGACGGCGTCCGGGACGCGGCCGAACACATACTGCGTGTCGTCGAGCGGCTGGTGGTTGCGGCGGTAATTCCGGCGCACCATGGCCGCCCCGAAATCCTCCAGCCCGCCGATGGCCACCCCGTTCAGCGGATCGCCGCCGTGCTGGCCGCTGGCGTCGGTGGCGCAGCATGGCAGGCGTTCCAGCGCGGCACGCAGCGACGCCAGGTCCTGATAGTCCGTCACCTGCGGATCGGGGTACGTGAACAGCGACCGCGAGAAATTCGGGTCATCGGCGTCATCGGGCACCCTGAGGAACAGCGTGAAGACCACCAGGTGCTGGTTGCCGAGCAGATCCACATTGAGCAGCTTGGTGCCGCGCGCGGCGTTGGTGAACACGATGCCCGAGCGGGTTTCACCGGGCGGCACGGGATTGTGGAATCCCGCCTGGTTGAACCAGTCGTCGATCTCGGCATTGCTGCTGCCGCTGAACCACCCGTGCAGCGACCACGCGACTTCGAGCGGCGAGAAGTAGTCGGGATCGGTTCCGGTGCGCAGCAGCGCCAGCGACTGCGGGGTGTCGTTGCGCACCTCGATCCAGACCGGCTGCACCCCCAACGCACCGATATTCGCGCCCAGCAGGCGGTGGCTTTCCATCTTGCCCAATACGGCGGCGCGCAGCGTGATGCTTTCCTTCGTGACGCTGACCGCCCGGGCTCGCAGCGGCGCGTCGCCGTCCGGGGCGGGCCGTTGCCAGGTGGTGCATCCCGCCAGCAGTAACGCCAGGCAGGCCATCAGCGCCAGGGCAGCCGCCCAGTGCCGGACACCCGGGGTGGCCATCATCGCCCCACCCCGACACCCGTGGCACGGCGCCCGTCCGGCCCGTTCTCGTCATGCCAGCTGAAGCGGCGGATCGCCGACAGCGACACCGGGCGCTGGTAGAACACCATGACCAGGCGGTCACCGTCCGTGTAATACGGGTCGGTGGTCAGGTTCTGGCGCGGCGCCTGCTGCGGCGCCGGACCAACGCCACCCACATAGCCAACCACGGCCAGGCTCTGGGAGTACGCCATGTCCTCGGCCAGCGCCGTGCGCGCCTCGTCGACATCGGGGTCGATCTTGTGGGTCGTCAGCGTGGGGGAATGGATCGTCATGCGGCTGCCGATATCGCGGCTGATCTGGCTCACCCATACCGGCTTGCCCTGATAGCGCATGGGGCTGAGCCAGAGCCGCAGGTGGTTGCGCTGGTGAACCGAATCGCGGGCCTTCTGCAGCGCCAGGTCCTGCGGACGGCCGACAGGTAGAGATCGCTGACCGGCGCGTTCAGGTAGCGATCGCCCGACAGCGCCGATGTCACCACGCGCATGATGGCCCCCGACCATTTCGTCTCGGTCGGACGCCAGCCGCGCCGTACCAGGGCCGGGAAGGCGTCATCGAGGCCGCCCACGATGATCAGGTTCAACGGATCGCCGTTGCGCGAGCCGTCGCCATTGGTGGCGCAGCATGGCAGCGACTCCAGGGCGGCCCGGAATGCGGCATCGTCGTCGAAGTCACGGATGGCCCCGGGCGGATAGATCTCGCGCGTGAAGACCTTGCTGGCGTGATAGTCGCCTCGGAAGCCGGGCACCACGGTGAAGACCGAGAACGTGCGCGTGCGCCCATCGGCAGCCAGGTCGATCTGCACCAGCTTGACGCCTTCCTCCAGGCTGGTCAGCACCATGCCCGAGACGGTCTGGCCGGGCGGCACCGGATTGCGGAAGGCCAGCGCCGCAAAGCGGTCGTGCAGCTGGCGTTTCACATCGGCGGACTCGTTTGCGGCGAACGCGTCGGCGGCCTCGGAGGCCGGTACAAAGTTGGGATCGAGTCCGGGGAACAGCAGGTAGTACGGCCGGTCGTCGTCATTGCGAACCTGCACCCAGACCGGCTGCGTGGCCTTGTCGGCCAACGGCACGCCATAGACGTCCGCGCTCTCGCGCGCCGACAGGACCGAGACGGCCACGCTGACGCCGCCGTCGGCGCGCGTGACGGCCCGCGAGCGGAAGTCGCCCACTGCTTGCTGGCGCTCCGGCGCGGCACAAGCCGCCAACACCAGCAACGCCATCGACGCACAAACCATAGCGGCAGATTTCATGGCTGCCCCGGCGAACGCGGAACCGACTGTCACGGGTTCGGAGCAGGCCGAAAGCTGGCCGCATCCAGGCCAGATTGCCGCACTGCCTTCCATCGTCTAGTCTGGGATACGTTCCCGCGTTTCACAAGAAAGAGCTGCCCCCGGGCGCACGACAGTACGGTGAACCGGCGATCGAACGAGGCAACCGGCATGCTGCACACTGGCCGGCGCTGCAAAAGCAAGGGGCCTGGCGCCCCGTTACGAAGAAAGGGGGCAGCAATGCATCGACGAATCGCCATCCTGGCACTCCCCACCCTGATCGCAGTCCCGGCGATCGCACTGGGCGCAAGCAAATCCGAAAAGCAGGCCGAGGTGCGCACCGCTGCGCAGAAGGCGCTGGATGCGCTCTACAAGGCGCAGCCATCGGCCCGCAGCGCCGTGGCTTCGGCGGCCGGCTATGCGGCTTTCAGCAATTTCGGCATGAAGATCCTGCTTGCCGGCAGCGGCACGGGTGAAGGCATCGCGGTCAACAACAAGACCAAGGCCATGACCTACATGAAGATGGTCGAGCTGCAGGCGGGCCTTGGCATCGGGGTCAAGAAGTTCCAGCTGGTCTGGGTGTTCGAGAAGGAATCCGCGCTGAACGACTTCATCCAGTCAGGCTGGACCTTCGGCGGACAGTCGACCGCCGCGGCCAAGGCCGGCGACAGCGGCTCGTCCTACCAGGGCGCACTGGCCGTCGGGCCGGGAATCTGGCTCTACCAGATCACGGACAAGGGCCTGGCGCTGGAACTGACTGCCAAAGGCACCAAGTACTACAAGGATGACGAACTGAATTAAGTCGCTACAAAAAAGCGGCAGGCCCTGGGGCGGCAAGACCGGCCCCGGGGCATGGCTTGCCTGCTGAACGGCCCCCGCGACGTCGCCGTGCCTGATCCAACCGATGCCCGTCCACGCGAGCCGTCTCGGTGCATGCCCCCGCCTGCGGTGCATGACGGCGTGCATGCGTGCCCCGGGATGTCCCATCGAGCCCCTTCCAGACCCCGGCCCTGCCCGGCCTGACCCGCGCCTGCCCCGGCGTGTCCCCCGCCAATCCGCCGCCTGACGCCGTTTTCCGGCCCACCGCCTATTCGGGTTTCCACTGGCATGGATCGTGCTGGATTATTTCGCAAAGATATCCTTAATATATTTAAAAGATATTTTCACGCGGCGCACCGGGGCGTTCGACAGACCGCCCGGTGCGCAGCCTCACCTTCCCAACCGAGGAGTTCCTCATGAGCAATCCGCGCTGGACCGGCATCTTCCCGGCCGTCACGACCAAGTTCCACGCCGACGAGCGCATCGATGCCGAAGGCACCATCCGCCATATCGACTTCCAGATCCGCAACGGCATCCACGGCCTGGTCACGTGCGGATCGCTGGGCGAGGCCAGCACGCTGTCGCTGGAAGAAAAGCTCGACGTGGCGCGCATTGCGCTGGAGGCCGCCGACGGCCGCATTCCCGTGCTGGCCAATGTGTCCGAGACCAGCACGCGCGACGCGCTGCGCTACATCGACGGCGCCAACAAGCTCGGCGTGGCCGGCTTCATGGTCATGCCGTCGGTGATCTACGTGGCCGACGCCCGCGAGGCCATGCAGAACGTGCGCGCCATGGCCGAGGCGGCCCAGAAGCCGGTGATGGTCTACAACAACCCGGTGGCCTACCGGGTCGATCTCAAGCCCGAGCACATGGCCGAGCTGGCCGACTGCAAGTGGATCGCGGCCGTCAAGGAAAGCACCGGCGACATCCGCCGCGTGACCGACCTGCGCAACACCGTGGGCGACCGCTACCAGATCTTCATGGGCGTGGACGACCTGGCCTACGAAGGGCTGGCGCTCGGCTGCGACGGCCTGCTGGCCGGCGTGGGCTGCGCCTTCCCGCGCGAGACCGTGGCGCTGTTCGACCTCATGCGCGCCGGCAATTTCGCCGAGGCACTGAAGCTCTACCGCTGGATGACGCCGATGCTCCATCTCGACGTGTCGAACAAGCTCGTGCAGAACCTGAAGCTGATCGACGCCATCGTGGGCGTGGGCACCGAACACATGCGCCGCCCGCGCCTGCCGCTGATCGGCGAGGAACGCGCCTTCGTCGAAAAGGTCGTGCGCCAGGCGCTGGCCACGCGGCCGGCCCAGTACCAGTCGGTGGCCTGACGCGCGCGATGCCGGCCGGCGCCGACCAGCGCGCCGACTGGCATCCAACTTGCACGATCCGGCCCGTCCGATATCCACGCACAGGAGCTTTACAGCCATGCCCGACCTCTCCTCGATCACGGCGGATGCAGCGCCCGCCAGCCCGCCCGTGGCGCGCCCGGTGCGCTGGGTGCTGCGCGCCTCCGACGCCGTGCTGGCCGTGGAGCGCCTGGCGCTTGGCGGGCTGATGACGCTGCTGGTGCTGCTGATCCTGCTGAACGTGGCCACGCGCTACGCCGGCCTGCCGCTGTACTGGGTGGACGAGGCGTCGGTCTATTCCGTGGTGTGGCTGACCTTCGTCGGCGCATCGGTCATGACGCGCCTGCGCCTGGATTTCGCGGTGGGGCTGCTGACCGAGCAGCTGCCGCCCCGGCTGCAAAAGGCCGCCAAGGTCATCGCCACGGGCGGCGTGCTGGTGTTTGGCCTGGCCATGATCGCCATGTGCTGGCTGTGGATGGACCCGGTCGGCATCGCCAGTTTCCACTTCGACGCAAAGGAATACGCGGCCCAGTCGTTCAACTTCCTCTACACCGAGCACACGCAGACACTGGAATGGCCGATGTGGGTGCTGCAGCTGATCATGCCGCTGTTCGCCTGCACGCTGAGCCTGCATGCGCTGGCCAACCTGCTCGAAGACCTGGACCTGGCGCCGCGCCGGGCGTACCCCGAGTTCTACGTCGGCGATGCCGAATCGGTGAACTGAAGCCATGACCACCACCTTCTTCTTCTGCGCCGTGATGCTGGCCGGCGTGCCCATCGGCATCTGTCTGTGCCTGTCCGGGCTGGCCTTTATCTTCAGCACCGGCGACACCGTGCTGCTGCAGTCGTTTCCCACGCAGATGTTCGCCGGCGTGGACAGCTACGGCCTGATCGCCATCCCGCTGTTCATCCTGATCGGCGAGATCATGAACAGCGGCGGCATCACGCGCCGGCTGGTGGACCTGTCGATGGCCTTCGTCGGCTCGGTCAAGGGCGGCCTGGCGTACGTGAACATCCTGGCCAACATGCTGGTGTCGTCGATCATCGGCTCGGCCACCGCGCAGGTGGCCATCATGGCGCAGGTCATGGTGCCCGAGATGGAAAAGCAGGGCTACGACAAGACCTTCGCGGCGGGCCTGACCGTCTACGGCGGCATGCTCGGCCCCATCATTCCACCGTCGGTGATGTTCGTGGTCTACAGCGTGCTGGCCCAGGTGGCGGTGGGCGACATGCTGATCGCCGGCATCCTGCCCGGCGTGCTGCTGACACTGCTGTTCTTCGTGATCATCGCCATCATGGGGATGTTCTACAACTACCCGCGCAGCGCCCGCCAGACGCTGCGCGAGCGCGCGACGACCGTGCTGCAGGCCAGCCCGACGCTGCTGATACCGATCGTCATCGTCGGCTCGATCCTGGCCGGCCTGGCCAATCCCACCGAGGCCGCCGCCGTGGGCGCGCTGGCCGCGGCCCTGGTGGGGCGCTATGTCACGAAGGAATTCGACTTGCGCACGCTGCCGGCCATCCTGCTGCGCTCGGCCATCTACTCGGCCATCGTGCTGTTCCTGGTGGCGGCGGCGGCCGTGTTCTCGTGGCTGCTGATCTACGGGAAGATCCCGCAGATGGTGGCCACCTGGATCCAGACCGTGGCGCACAGCCCGATTGCGTTCCTGCTGCTGGCCAACGTCATCCTGCTGATCATCGGCACCGTCATCGACGGCATTCCGGGCCTGATCATGACCGTGCCGATCCTGCTGCCCGTGGCCACCGAGGTCTATCACATCGACCCGCGCCACTTTGGCGTGGTCATCGTGATCAACCTGGTGCTGGGGCTGATGTCGCCACCCGTGGGACTCAGCTTCTTCGTGGCGTCGGCCGTCACCGGCGCCAAGCCCGGCAAGATGTTCATGATCACCCTGCCCTTCTTCCTGATCAGCTGCGTTGGACTGGTGCTGCTGTCGCTGTTCCCCAGCCTGTCCATCGGACTGCTGAAGTAGCCGCTTCCCTTCCCTCTCCCACCTCGACTTCCCCCGAAACGTACAGGAGCCTGCCATGTCCCACTTCACCCGCCGCCGCTTTCTGAAGACCACCGCGCTGGCCACCGCCGCCGCGCCGCTGGTGATCACGTCCACCACGCGCGCCGCTACCACGAAGGAATTCCGCCTGGGCCTGATCACGCCGGCGGGGCATTCCTGGAACCGCGCCGCCGTGGCGTTCGGTGAATCGCTGAAGAAGGAAACCGACGGCCGGCTCAGCGTCACGGTGTTCCACTCGGGCCAGCTTGGCAACGAATCGGCCATGATGCAGCAGTTGCAGTCGGGCGCGCTGGACATGGGCTGGATCCAGGCCGCCGAACTGGGCTCGCGCGTATCGAGCGTGGCCGCCATCAACGCGCCCTACCTGGTGCGCTCCACGGCCAGCGTGGCCAGGCTTGTGCGCACGCCGGCCGCGCTGAAGCTGCTCGATGCGCTGCCGCGCGAGACCGGTACCATCGGCCTGGGCTGGGGCATCACGGGCATGCGCGTGGTGTTCGCCACCAAGGACATCGGCTCGCCCGACGACCTCAAGGGCATGAAGCTGCGGATCAACCCCACGCCGGTCTACCGCGACTTCTACTCGATGCTGGGCGCCGCCCCCACGCCGATTCCCACCCCGGCCGTGTTCGACGCCATGACCAACGGGCAGGTGGACGGGCTGGAAGCCGACATCGAACTGTCGTGGAACCAGCGTTACGACAAGATCTCGAAGGCGCTGCTGCCGATGAACGCGCTGTTCATGCCGTTCGCGCCGCTGGTGTCGGGCCGCATCTGGGCCGGGCTCGATGCCAGGGACCGCGACCTGGTGCGGCAACTGGTCAACCAGGCGCTGACGGCGCAGATCAACGACATCGTGACCACCGAAGCCGGCCTGGTGGACAAGCTCAAGCAATCGTCTGTGGCCTTCAAGAGCGCATCGAGCTACGACCCGCAGCCGGTCGTGAAGAAGTTCGACGAACTCTGGGTGGCCAAGGCCCCGGCCATCCCCGAGCTGCGCAAGATCGGCGCCACGCTCTGACGCACCGCCCGCCTGCGGCATAATGACGGCCACCGCCAGCCCCGCCGGCTGGCGGGCCCCGCTCCTTCGTTCGAGATGCCTAACGCTTCCAGTTCCCTGGGTACGACCACACACGCGCCGGAAACCGGCAAGCGCCGCGCCGCCGATATCGCCTATGACCGGATCGAGACCATGATCTCGAAGCTGGAGATCGCGCCCGGCAGCCCCGTGGTGGAGGCCGAACTGGCCGAAATGACCGAGCTGGGCCGCACGCCGGTGCGCGAGGCGCTGATGCGCATGGTGTCGATGGGCCTGATCGTGCAGCAGCCGCGGCGTGGGCTGATGGTGTCGACCATCGACGTGATGGACCACCTGGACGTGATTGCCACCCGCCGCGTGCTGGAACGGCTGATCGCCGCCAGCGCGGCGCGGCGCGCCACCGACGCCCAGCGCAAGGCGCTGCTGGCCAGCGCCCAGAAGATGGTCAAGGCGGCCCAGCGCGGCAACCTGGACGAATACATGGCCGCCGACCAGGCGCTGGACCACGTCAACCATGCCGCCTGCCGCAACCGGTCGGCCGTGAAGGCCGTGATCCCGCTGATCGTGCAGTGCCGCCGCTTCTGGTACGCGTACCAGCACGAAGGCGAGATTGCCGAGGGCGCCCAGGCGCATCTGGCGATGGCCAGCGCCATCGCCAGCGGCAACGAGGCCGAAGCCGCGCGCGGCGCCGACCTGCTGATGGACTATCTGGAGCGGTTCGCGCGGCGGGTGATCGACGCCTGACCGCCGGTCTTCCCGCCGGCAGCCTCCCTCAGACCACCCCGTCGCGCTTCAGCCCGTCGATATCGTCGGCGGTCAGCCCCAGCCCGCCATACACCTCGGCATTGTGTTCGCCGACGCCCGGCCCGCTGCGCGCCGGGGCCGGCGCATGCCGGGAAAACCTTGGCACCACGCAGGGGGCCGGAATCGTGCCCAGATCCGGATCGGGCAGCCGCACGATGGCCTGGCGCGCCCGGAAGTGCGGATCGTCGACGATATCGGCAATCGAGAAGATCTTGCTGAACGGAATCTCGTGCGCGGCCAGCGCCTGCGCCACGTCCGCGTAGGCATGCGCCGCGAACCAGTCCTTGATGGCCGCGTCCAGGGCGTCCAGATGCCGCACGCGCGACGGATTGGTGGCAAAGCGCGCATCGTCGGCCATGGCCGGCTGGCCAATGGCCTGGCACAGCCGCCGGAAGATCGGTCCCGACGAGGCCACCAGCGACACCCACTGGCCGTCAGCCGTCGCGTACATGTTCGACGGCGCCGTGTACGTGGCCCGGTTGCCGGCGCGCTCGCGCACCTGGCCCAGTTGCTCGTATTCGACGGCCAGCGGTTCCAGCACGCGGAACAGCGCCTCGGTGGCCGCCAGGTCGATCTCCTGGCCCGGCATGGTCTCGTTGCCCGCGCGGCGGCGCTCGGCCATGGCGCTGGCAATGGCAAACGCGCCAAACAGGCCGGCCACCATGTCGCCCATCGGATAGTTCATGTGCAGCGGCGCGCCGCCGGCTTCGCCGGTCAGGTTCGTGAATCCGCTCATCGCCTCGAAGATCCGCGCAAACCCGGCGCGCTGCGCGTAGGGGCCGGTCTGGCCGAAGCCGGTCAGGCGCAGCACCGTCAGCCGGGGGTTGGCGCGATGCAGCGTGGCCAGGTCCAGGCCCCAGCGGTCGAGCGTGCCGGTGCGGAAGTTCTCGACCAGCACGTCGAAGTCGGGCAGCAGTTTCAGGAACAGTGCACGGCCAGCCGGCTTGCGCACATCGAGCGTGATGCCGCGCTTGCCCCGGTTCGTGACCTTCCAGTACAGCGCCAGATCGCCCTTGACCGGCGCCAGGCCGCGCAGCGGATCGCTGCCGTCGGGCAGTTCCAGCTTGACCACCTCGGCGCCCATGTCGGCGCACAGCGTGCTGGAAAACGGCGCGGCCAGCACCGTGGCCATGTCGAGAATGCGGATGCCGGCCAGCGGGCCCGGGCCGGCGTGCGCGGATGCGTGCGGGGTTGCGTGAGTGGATGCGTGCGTCATCGTCAGTCCAGCGTGGTGCCGGTGGATTTCACCAGCGCCGCCCACCAGGCGGTATCGGTCCGGATCTGCTGCGCGAACTGCTCGGGCGAATTGCCTACCGGCTCGGCACCCTGTTCGATCAGCCGCTTGCGGATCTCGGGCCGCGCCAATACCTTGACCATGGCCTGGTTCAGGCGATCGACGATCGGGCGCGGCGTATGGGCCGGCACCATCAGCCCCTTCCACGCCGTCACCACGTAGCCCTTGAGCCCGGCTTCCTCGGCGGTGGGCACGTCTGGCGCACCCGAGGCGCGCTTGTCGCTGGTCACGGCCAGTGCCCGGAGCTTGCCCGATTGCACGTGCGGCCAGATCGCCGGCATGTTGTCGATCATCAGCGTGATATGGCCGGCGATCAGGTCGGCCACGGCCGGGCCGCTGCCCTTGTACGGCACATGCTGCATCTTCAGGCCGGCGGTCTGGTTCAGCAGTTCGCCCGCCAGTTGCGCCGGGCTGCCGTTGCCGGGCGAACCGAAGGTGATCCGGTTCGGATGCGCGCGGGCATAGGCGACGAACTCCTTGACGTTCCTGACCGGCAGCGACGCGTTGACCGCCATCATGTTGTGGTCGCGGGCAATCATCGTGACGGCCGCCAGGTCGCGCGCGGGGTCGTAGCTCATCTTCGCGTACAGGCTCGGGTTGATGGCGATCTGCCCGGCGGCGGCCATCAGCAGCGTGTAGCCGTCCGGCGCGGCCTTGGCCACGATATCGCCGCCGATATTGCCGCCCGCGCCGGGCCGGTTCTCGACGATGACGGTCTGGCCCAGTTCCTCGCGCAACGGCTCTGAAATCAGCCGCGCGACGATGTCGGTGGACCCGCCCGGCGCGAATGGCACCACCAGGCGGATGACCTTGCTGGGATATTTCGCATCGGCGTCGGCCGCGTGGGCCGGCATCATCGGCGTCAGGGCCATGCCGCACGCCAGGCCGGCGGCAATCAGGATGGGCTTGAACATGTCGTCTCCGTCTTTATCCATGGTACGGCTGCCGCTCAGCGGGTGCCGGCCTGCGCAAACGTGCGTTTGGCAATATTGAGCTGATGGATCTGGCTGGTGCCCTCGTACAGCCGGAACAGTCGCACGTCGCGGTAGAAACGCTCGATGCCGTAGTCGGCGATATAGCCGTAGCCGCCAAACAGCTGCACGCAGCGGTCGGCCACGCGGCCGCACATCTCCGACGCGAAATACTTGCAGATCGACGCCTCCATCGTCACGTCCTGCCCGTCGTCGCGCTTGCGGGCCGTGTCCAGGATCAGCGCGCGGGCCGCGTGGATGTCGGTCTGGCAGTCGGCAATCATCGCCTGCACCAGCTGGAAGTCGGCCAGCACCTGCCCGAACTGCTTGCGCTCGGTGACGAACCGCACCGCATCGTCGAGCATGCGGATGGCCGGTCCGGTACACAACGCGGCCAGGTGGATGCGCTGCTTGTTCAGCACCTTCATCGCCGTCCTGAAGCCCTGGCCTTCCTCGCCGCCGATCAGGTTGGCGGCCGGCACGCGGCAATCGTTGAAATAGACCTCGGACACCGGCGATCCGGCCTGCCCCATCTTCTGGTACGGCTGCCCGGTGCCGAGCCCCGGCGTGCCGCGCGGCACGATGAACGCCGAGATGCCGCCCGCGCCGGCCTTGTCCGGATCGGTGCGCGCCATCACCGTGAAGAGCCCGGCAATGGGCGCATTGGTGATGAAGCATTTGGTGCCGTTCAGGATGTAGTGATCGCCATCGCGCACGGCCGTGGTCTTGAGCGCGGTGGCGTCGGAGCCTGCATCGGGCTCGGTCAGCGCGAACGACCCGGTCAGCTCGCCACTGGCCAGCAGCGGCAGGTAGCGCGCCTTCTGCTCGGGCGTGCCGTCGGCCACCAGGGCCTCGGAGCCGATCCCGGTATTGGTGCCCACACGGGCGCGGAATGCCACCGAACACTGCGACAGTTCCATCGCGGCCAGCACCAGTTCCTCGGTGGTCATGCCCGCGCCGCCGTATTCCTCCGGAATCGAATAGCCGAACATGCCCTGCGCGGCCATGGCGTCCACCACGTCGTCGGGCACCAGGTCCCGCGCGGCCACCTCGGCTTCGCGCGGAACCAGCCGCTCGCGCACGAAACGGCGCAGCGACTGCAGGAACGGCTGGAATACGTCCGGATCACGAATCATCGTCTCGCTCCCTCGATCTCTTCTCTTGTGATGGGCCCAAGCGTACCGCCCGCTTCGATATGCCGGCAGCATTGTTTCGCTATCTTGAACACCGGACGGTCCGGCGCCATACTGGCTTCGGTAGGATGACAACCCGATGCCCGCACCCAAATCCCCCCGCCACCATCCCGATCCGGCCTTCGCCACCACGCTGGCGCACGGCCTGGCGCTGCTGCAGTGCTTCCGGGTGGGCGAAACGGTGCTCAGCAACAGGGAGCTGGCCGAACGCACGGGGCTGTCCAAGGCCACCATCAGCCGGCTGACCTACACGCTGGCCGTGCGCGGGCTGCTGCTCTACGACGACCGGCTGCGCCGCTACCGGCTGGGATCGACGGCGCTGTCGCTCGGGTATCCGCTGCTGGCCAGCCTGCGCGTGCGCCAGGTGGCGCGCCCGCTGATGAAGACGCTGGCCGACCGCATGGGCGGGTCGGTGTCGCTGGGCCTGCGCGACCGCCTGCGCATGGTCTATGTGGAAACCAGCCGGGGCCACGACGCCATCGCGTTCCGGCCCGATATTGGCGCGTCGCTGCCGATGCTGGCTTCGGCCATCGGCCGCGCCTGGCTGGCCCAGGCCCCTGCCGACCTGCGCGCCACCGTGCTGGCGGGCCTGCGCGAGGCCGAGCCCGACGACTGGCAGCGCCATGCGGGCGCCATCCCGGCTGCCATCGACGATCTGGCGACGCTTGGCTTCACGCGCTCGCCCGGCGACTGGCTGCCCGATGTCCACGCCGTAGCCGTGCCCATGCGGCAGCCGACCGATGGCGAAACGCTGATGTTCAACTGCGGCGTGCCCGCCACCCGCATGAGGCCCGGCAAGCTCGAACGCGAGATGGGACCGCGCCTGATCGAACTGGTGGCAGAAGTGGAGGCGCTGCTGGCATGACACGCGACATCCTCCCCGGCAACCCCGCCCCGCCTTTGCCAGCCGCGGGCGACGATCCGGCCGACCGCCAGTTCGCCCGCACGCTGGCCAACGGCATCGACATCCTGCTGGCCTACCGCCCCGGCGAGGCGCTGCTGGGCAACCGCGATTTCGTGCAGCGCACTGGTCTGTCGAAATCCACGGTGGCGCGGCTTACCCATACGCTGGCCGTGCTGGGCTACCTGCGCCATGAGGCGGCGCTGGGCAAGTACCGCCTGGGGGCGCCGGTGCTGGCGCCCGGCTACCCGCTGCTGGCCAGCATGCAGATCCGTCAGGTGGCGCGCCCGCTGATGAAGGCGCTGGCCGATGAAACAGGCGGCGCCGTGTCGCTGGGCATCCGCGACCGCACCCAGATGATCTACGTGGAAACGGCGCGCTCGACCGACAACCTGGTGATGCCGCCCGATATCGGCGCGGCACTGCCCATGCTGACCACCGCCATCGGCAAGGCATGGCTGTGGCGCGTGCCGGCCGAATTGCGCGATCCGGTATTGAACCGCCTGCGGCTGGCGTCGCCCGACGCCTGGCGCCGCGCCGAACCGGCCCTGGCCCAGGCGCGGCAGGATCTGGACGTGCTCGGCTATTGCTCGAACCGGGCGGAATGGCGACACGACGTGTTCGGCTTCGCCGTGCCGCTGTGCAAGCCGGTCGATTCCCAATGGTTCGTGGTCAATGGCGGCGTCCCGGCGCGGCCGGGCACGTTCGACACCGTGCAGAAGCGCGTCGGGCCACGCCTGGTCGCCCTGGCGCGCACGCTGGAAGACCTGCTCGGACTGCGCTGACGGCCGGCCTCCCCCCGGCCGTCAGCGGACCGGCGCCTGTCCTGTCCGGATTGCATTCCCACTGCGACATGTTGGAAATATGACGAAGCCCCTGGGCAAGCCACGGCTTTCCCTTGACGGTGCAACGGTTCAATGGGCATCATTCGCCCCTCGATACCGTAATGCGACTTGTTCGTATTACGGTTTACGTTTTCATTGACGAGCCAATCCGCACCATGACGTCCTGTCCGTCGCCGGCATCCCGCCGCCAGCACGCGCCCTCGCGCATCCGCCCTCTCGCCGCCTTTGCCCGCATGGCTGTCGTGGCCGGTTTTCCGCTTTGCGGAACGGCCATGGCCCAGACCGCACCGGCCGAACAGGCCCTGCCGTCGGTGACCGTGAGCGCCACGCAGGACATCGATCTGGGTCCGCAGCTTCAGAAAAAGGCCTCCGGCGGTGCGCTCGGCAGCCGTTCGCAGCTGGACACGCCGTTTTCCACCACGGTCGTCAGCGGCGAAGACCTGGCTGACCGCCAGGTGACCAAGGTCGGCGACGTGTTCTTCAACGACGCCTCGGTGTCGGACAACAGCAACGGCAACAACGCCTGGGCGTCGTACGCCACCGTGCGCGGCCTGCAGCTGGACTGGCGCAATGCGTTCAAGATCAACGGCATGCCGTTCATCGCCTACGGCATTACGCTGCCCTACGAACAGCTGGAACAGGTGGAACTGCTCAAGGGCGCGTCCGGCTTCATGTACGGCTTTGGCAATCCGGGCGGCACGGTCAACTACGTGACGAAGAAGCCGACCGACCAGTTCACGGCCAGCGTGGAACTGGGCTACCGGTCGTCGCATGTCTGGACCGAGCACGTGGACGTGGGCGGCCGGGCCGGCCCGGACAAAATGTTTGGCTATCGCCTGAACGTGACCCACGAGGAAGGCAAGCCGGCCAATGCCGTGGGCATCAACCGCAATTCGGTGTCGCTGGGCCTGGACGCCCGCCTCACGCGCGACCTGACCTGGACGTTCGACAGCCTCTACCAGGACCGCAATACCTGGGGCGCCACGCCGTCGTTCTACTTTGGCAGCCTCGCCGGCAACCAGCTGCCCGGCGTGATCAGCGGCCGCGGCGGTCTCTACGCCGGCCCGGACACGCATTTCTACTCCAACCTCCAGGTCTACCAGACGGGCCTGCGCTACGCCCTGAACCAGGACTGGACGGTCAGCACGACCTACAGTTTCAGCAAGCAGGCGCGCAGCCGTAACGAAAGCACGTTCTTCGTGTCGGACGCTGCCGGCAACTACACCAGCTCGCGCTACGACGGGGCCGAGAACCAGCAGTTCAGCAACTGGACGACGATGGTCGAGGGCAAGTTCCGCACGGGCCAGTTCCGCCACGAACTCGTGGCCGGCGTGAGCTGGCAGCAGCAGATCGACCGCTATACGAGCAACTTCTTCAACGACCCCTCGCTGGCATCCGGCAACCTGTATGGTCCGTACACGGGCGTGCACTACAGCAACACGGCGTTCCAGAAGTACCGCGCCGGCGATACCACCCAGAAGGCCGCCTTTGTCAGCGACACGATGCACCTGACCGACAAGTGGTCGGTGCTGGCCGGCCTGCGCGTGACCAACTACGAGCAGAACAGCTTCACTGGCACCGGTTCGGGTGACACCAGCTTCACCCGGAACGGGCTGCTGACGCCCACCGCGGCGATCATGTTCAAGCCGATGCCAAGCACCACGCTGTACGCCAGCTACGTGGAGTCGTTCGACGGTGGCGGCGTGGTGGCCTCCAACTACGCGAACGCCGGCCAGGGCCTGACGCCGGCCCGGAGCCGCCAGTACGAGGTGGGCGCCAAGACCGACCAGGGCATCTGGACGGGTACCGCGGCGCTGTTCCGCATCGAGCGCCGCAGCGAATTCGCGCGCGACAACGGCGCGGGCGCGCTGCCGACCTTCGTGCAGGATGGCCAGTCGGTCTATCAGGGCCTGGAACTGGCCGGCTCGTCGCGGATCGGCTCGCAGTGGGAAGTGGGCGGCAGCGCGATGTTCCTGCACGCCGAGTACACCGAAGGCGATACCAACATCGGCAACCGCGTGGCGGGCGCCCCGAACTTCATGCTGACCGGGCGTGTGGCTTACCGCATCCCGTTCGTGCCCGGCCTGAAGGTGGGCGTGGACGGCAAGTACACCGGCCCGATGAAGGCCGACGCCGCCAACCACCTGAACCTGGGTGGCTACACGGTGTTCAATCTCGGCGCCACGTACAACACGCGCGTGTCCGGCAAGGAGCTGACGCTGCGCGCGGCGCTGACCAACCTGACCAACAAGCGATACTGGGGCTTCCAGTACGAAAACTACGCCCAGCCGGCGGACCCGCGCGCCCTCAGCCTGAGCGCGAAGATCGCGTACTAGGATATACAATCGCGGTTTTTCCTTCCCGCCGAGCCCCCCGCCATGACCACCCTTGGAACCCCCCTCTCCCTGTCCGCCACCAAAGTCATGCTGCTGGGCTCCGGCGAGCTTGGCAAGGAAGTGCTGATCGCGCTGCAGCGTCTGGGCGTGGAGACCATTGCGGTAGACCGCTACGAGAACGCGCCGGGTCAGCAGGTGGCACACCACGCGCGCACCATCACGATGAGCGATGGTGACCAGCTCAAGGCGCTGATCGAGGCCGAGCGCCCCGACCTGGTGGTGCCCGAGATCGAAGCCATCGCCACGCCGATGCTCGAAGCCCTGGAAGCCGCCGGCGTGGTCCGCGTGATCCCCACCGCCCGCGCCGCGCGCCTGACCATGGACCGCGAAGGCATCCGCCGCCTGGCCGCCGAAACGCTGGGCCTGCCCACCAGCCCGTACAAGTTCTGCGATTCGCTCGAAGAACTGCAGGCCGCCATCGACGGCGGCATTGGCTACCCGTGCGTGGTCAAGCCGGTCATGAGCAGTTCTGGCAAGGGCCAGAGCAAGATCGACGGCCCCGAGGATGTCAAGGCGGCGTGGGACTACGCCATGGCCGGCGGCCGCGTCAGCCACGGCCGCGTCATCGTCGAAGGCTTCATCGATTTCGACTATGAAATCACGCTGCTGACCGTACGCGCGGTGGGTGCCAACGGCCAGGTGGAAACGCAATTCTGCGAGCCGATCGGCCATGTGCAGGTGGCGGGCGACTACGTGGAAAGCTGGCAGCCGCACCCGATGCACCCGAAGGCACTGGAATCGGCCCGGCATATCGCCCGCGCGGTGACGGCGGACCTGGGCGGCCAGGGCCTGTTCGGCGTGGAATTGTTCGTCAAGGGCGAGCAGGTCTGGTTCAGCGAAGTCAGCCCGCGTCCGCATGACACCGGCATGGTGACGATGATCTCGCAGTGGCAGAACGAATTCGAGCTGCACGCCCGCGCCATCCTCGGCCTGCCGGTCGACACCAGCCTGCGCGCCCCAGGTGCCAGCGCGGTGATCTACGGCGGCGTCGACGCGGAAGGCATCGTGTTCGACGGCGTGGACGAGGCCCTGCGCGTGCCGCAGACCGAGCTGCGCCTGTTCGGCAAGCCCGAGTCGTTCACCAAGCGCCGCATGGGCGTGGCGCTGGCCTACGCCGCCGATGTGGAAACCGCCCGCGATCGCGCCAAGGAAGCCGCCGGCAAGGTCAAGCCGCGCAAGGCCTGAGCCCAGCCTGAGCCCTCCTGCCTGAGCCCAGCCTGAGCACGGCCTGAGGGCTTTCTCCCCTCACATCACCCGGTCTGCCCGATCCGTCGGCGCCGCCATCGGCTCGCGCGCGCCCGGGTCGGCCGCCGCCGCGGCCAGCGCCGCATGCGCGCCGCGCGGGGAATCGCGCAGGCCGCTCAGGTCTGCACCTGACGGCGACTGGTACAGGCGCAGCCCCAGCTCCGGCAGGATCGCGAACAGGTGGTCGAAGATGTCGCCCTGGATGCGCTCGTAGTCCATCCAGCCCGTACGCGTGCTGAAGCAGTAGACCTCGATCGGAATCCCCTGGGAGTCCGGCTCCATCATGCGCAGGTTCAGCAGCAGGTCGTGATGGATATCGGGATGCGCGCGCAGGAACGCGATGCCATAGGCGCGGAACGTGCCCAGGTTGGTCAGCCGGCGCCGGTTCACCGGGTCGGCGTCCGGGCCCTGCAGCGCCCGGTTGGTCTGCTCGACCTCCTGCTGCTTGACCTCCAGGTAGTCGTGCAGCAGCCGGAAGCGCATCAGCGCGCGCACTTCGGCATCGTCCAGAAAGCGTACCGACGTGGCGTCGATGCGCAGCGTACGCTTGATGCGCCGCGCGCCGGACTCGAACATGTGCCGGTAGTTGCGGTAGCTCTCCGAGAACAGCTTGTAGGTCGGCACCGTGGTCACGGTGTTGTCCCAGTTCTTCACCTTGACCGTGTGCAGGGCGATGTCCATGACGAAGCCGTCGGCATTGGACTGCGGCATCTCGATCCAGTCGCCGATGCGCAGCATGTCGTTCGACGTCAGCTGGGTACTGGCCACCAGCGACAGCAGCGTGTCCTTGAACACCAGCAGCAGCACCGCCGAGATCGCGCCAATGCCTGACAGCATCCACAGCGGCGAGCGGTCGATCAGGATCGACAGCACCAGCACGCCGCACACCAGCCACAGCGCCAGCTGGGCAATCTGCACGTACCCCTTGATCGAGCGGGTCTGCGCGCGGCGGCTGTTGGCGAAGACGGTCTGCCAGGCGCCGAGCACGCCCGACAGCATCAGGAACACGCTGACCCACGTGCCGGCATGCGCCAGCCGCTCGATCAGAATCGAAAACTTGCCCAGGTCGGGCACCTGGCTGATGCCGACCGTGATCACGGCCAGGAACACCGCATAGCCCAGCCGACGATAGGTGCGGTGGCGCATCAGCGCGGCCGCCCAGTCGCGGTTGCCCGACAGGCTCAGCACGCGATACACCACACGGCCCACCACACGGGCCACCAGCCACTGCGCGATGGCGGCAATCACCAGCAGCGCGAGCACATACAGCGAGATCTGCGCCCAGGGATGGGCGGGAATACGTTGCTGGAACAGGTCCAGCAGGGCGTCAAATGTCATCAAGGCAATGCAAAGGCAATCGGTTCGGAACAGGCGACAAGTCTACTAGCCATGCGCCCGGGCGCCACACTTTGCATGCCTGATCCTGCAAATTCGGACGTGTCTCACGCCGGAAGCAGCTTCAGGCCGCCGATCCCGACAAAGATCAGCGCGATCAGTGCCAGCCGGGCCGGCGACGCGCTTTCGCCAAGAAACAGGATGCCCACCAGCGTCACGCCGATGGCCCCGATGCCGGTCCAGATCGCATAGGCGGTGCCCACCGGCAGTTGCCGCAACGCCGCGCTGAGCAGGTAGATGCTGGCCAGCGCCGCGCCAATGCCCAGCAGCGTCGGCCCGGGCCGCGTCCAGCCATCCGTATGTTTCAGGGCCAGCGCCATCACGATCTCGATCAGTCCTGCCACGACCAGCAGCGTCCATGCCATGGTGTTCTCCTCAAATCGGGCAACCCCGGTTGCCCTTCCTTGCGCCACACTGTAGGCTATGCAAATCGGCATAACAATTCGCGTAAATCGCGGAAAGGCAATGCAAAAATGCAGGAGGCAGACTGGGACGACCTGCGCGTCTTTCTGGCCGTAAGCCGGCACGGGTCGCTGGCGGCGGCGGCGCGGGCGCTGCGGGTCAATCATTCGACCGTGCTGCGGCGGCTGAACAAGCTGGAGGAAGACCTTGGCACGCGGCTGTTCTCGCGCGACCTGGGCGGCTATGTGATGACGCCGGCCGGCGAAACGCTGGCCGGGCAGCTTGACGGCGTGGGCGAACAGATCGACGCCGCCCAGCGCGTGCTGGCCGGGCGCGACACCGAACTGGGCGGCCCGCTGCGCGTGACCACCACCGATACGCTCGCCTATGGGCTGCTGATGCCGATCCTGGCCGATTTCCGGGTCCGGCATCCGCGTATCGAACTGCAGGTGGTGATCCACAACAACTTCCTGAACCTGACCCGCCGCGAGGCGGACGTGGCCGTGCGGCCGGCCTCGGCGCCGCCCGATCACCTGCTGGGCCGGCACGTGGGACGGCTGCAGACCGCGCCCTATGCGTCGCGCGACTATCTGGACCGGATGGAAGCACCGGCCCACGCGCACTGGCCCGGCCATTGGTGGGTGGTGCCGGACGACAGCCTCGCGCATCTGGCGCAGGCCCGCTGGGCGCTGGCCAACGTGTCCCCGGACCGCTGCGCCGTGCGCGCGGACAGCCTGGTGGCCATGGCGCAGGCCGTCCGGCTTGGCATGGGCGCCGGCATGCTGCTATGCATGCTCGGCGATGCCGACGCGTCGCTGGTGCGGCTGGCCGAGCCCGACCCCGCGCTGGACACCCCGCTGTGGCTGCTGACCCATCCGGACCTGCGCCACAGCGCGCGCGTGCGCGCCTTCAACGACTTCGTCACCGACGCGCTGCGGCTGTCGCCCTGGGTGCTGCAGGACTGAAACGCCCTGCGCGCCGCCCTACTTTGCGTGCGGCGCGTACATCGCCATGAGCTGCTCGTCGCTGAAGCCCCACTGGCGGGCGTCCTCGAACGCGATCACGGTGTCGTCCGCCTGGGTCAGGTCCAGCACCTCGGGTGGCAACGGCCTGGCGTCGGGCACCGAGTAGAACACCATCACACGCGGGCGCAGCGGTTCGCCTTCGTTCTGGCCGCAGACTACCGCCAGCCGGCCCGAACGCAGCCGCAGCACGGTGCCCAGCGGGTAGATGCCGATGGTGCGCGTAAACGCCTTGAATACGCGGCGGTCGAACAGCGTGTCAACGCGCACCGCGATGTATTCCATGGCGCGCGCCGGCGACCACGCCGGGTGTTTCGGGCGCGGCGAGGTCAGCGAATCGTAGGTGTCGCAGATGGCCGCGATCTTGGCGTGGACGCTGATCTCGTGCTCCAGCAGCCCGAACGGGTAGCCGCGCCCGTCCACCCGTTCATGGTGGTGCACGCAGACATCGAGCGGAATGTTGGTGTAGAGCCGTGCCTCGTTCAGGATGCGGTAGCCGGCCGACGGATGGCGGCGCATCTGCTCCTCTTCCGACGGCGACAGGTCGCCGCCCTTCATCAGCAGGGATTCGGGCAGCGTCAGCTTGCCGATATCGTGCACCAGCCCGGCCAGGCCCAGTTCGCGCACCTCGCCGTCGGGCAGCTTGAGGTTGCGGCCCACGGCAATCATCAGCGCGCAGACCGAGAACGAATGCAGGTACGTGTAGTCGTCCTTGACCTTGAGCCGGGCCATGGCCAGCAGCGCCTGCGAATGGCGCGACAGCGATGTCGACGCCGAATCCACCAGCAGCAGCGCGCCGTGCGTTTCGAGCGCGCGGCCCATGCGGATGTCGTTGAACAGGTTGCCGACCAGCACGCGGCCGGTCTTGATCAGTTCGCGCGCACGCTCGAGTTCGTCCTCGAAGCTCGACTCGGGATCGTCGCTGGCGTCGCTGGCGTCGTTGGCCTCCATCATCTCCGGCGCCGCCGGTGTCGGCAGGTTCCGGCCCTTGAGGATGTCGATCCAGACGTCCTGCACGTTGGCGGACTGGATCTGCTCCACCTGCTCGTCGCTCGTCACCAGAAAACGCGACCGCCAGAACGGGTGGTTGATCCACGGCCCGCCCAGCCTTGCCACGAACATGCCAATCTGCAGCTGTTCCGCCTTGATTCTTCTCAGCATGCAATCGCCCCTATCAAATGGCCCACGAAGCCCATGCCCGCGTACCCGTTCAGGCAGGGCTCTGGTCAGGCCGGCCCCTCGCGCTGATTCTTATCATTGGCCGCCATTATCGGCAGGCGGCCGGATTTCTTTAGTGTTTTTTTATTGTTTTCGTGGCACGCCGATCTTGCGGCGTCCGCATCCTGCAGCATGCCAAAGCCAGGCTCGCTCAGACCATATTGCCGCCAAAAAACAACACCACCGGCAACGGCGCAGCCCGGCATCGGGCGCTGCGCCCGGTGGCCCGGCGGGGCTTTGTTCGCCACCCCGCAGACCCCATCCCCCGGTTGCGCGAGACTTGTCCGCGCCAGGCCCGGCCCGCGCGTTCAGCTTGATATTCGCGGCGACTTGCCGTTATCTGTTGTCGACCACCGCCATTGCGTCTTCCTGCTTGATGCACACCCACTACGACAACCTCAAGGTTTCACGCGACGCCCCGACCGAAGTGATTCGGGCCGCCTACAAGTCCTTGAGCCAGAAATATCATCCTGACCGGCACGCCGACAGCGAGGAAGCGAACCGCATCATGCGGCTGCTGAACGCCGCCTATGAAGTGCTGCGCGACCCGGAGCGCCGCGCGGAGCACGACCAGTGGATTCTTGCCGAGGAAAGACGCGAGGCCGAGCGCATGCAGCGCCAGGCGCAGGCCCAGCGGGCGGCGGCGGCCCAGGCCCAGCGCCAGGCCGCACAGCGCCAGCAGGCCGCGCGTCAGGCGGCCTCCCGCCCCGCGCAGCAGGCGCGTGCCGCCGATCCGGAGCCCACCGATGCGCCGCCCTTCCGTTCACGCAAGGCGCGTCCGGACCGTCAGGAGCGCCCCCGGCGCGCCGCCCGCGAGCGTGCCCCAGATGGACCCGCCGTACCGCTGCCAAAATACGGATCGGCCGCGCTCTACGCGGCCATCGGCGCCATCATCGTGATCATGCTGGGAGACTGGTCGGGCTCCGGCGAAGCCACAGCGGGTAGCGCCGACGCGCGGGCCGTGCCGGCCAGCGCCCCACAGGCCTTGGTCAGATCGGTGTTGCCGGGCGTGCAGCGGGTGGCCGGCGAGCGTGGCTATACCCGGCCGTCGTTGACGCCGCGCGGCATGCCTTGGCCCGATCATTCGGGCTATCTGCCGGGCTATCCGGTACTCAACGGGAATGGGTTGTCCACGCTGACGGTCGACAACTCCGGTAGTGCGTCCGACGTGATCCTGAAACTGGTGGCCGTCGACGGCAATGCGCCGCTGCCGGTGCGCACCAGCTTCGTGCGCAGCGGATCGTCGTTCACGATGGAAAATATCTCGCCCGGCGCCTATGACCTGCGCTACCAGAGCCTCGACACCGGCGAGATCTTCCGCTCGGAACGCTTCGATCTATCGGAAATCCGCGAGGCGGCCGGCACCAGCGCCAATCGCAATGTCTTCAAGCTGTACGCGGTACCGGGCGGCACATCGCGCTCGGTGACCATCTCCGAGCGCGAATTTCCCTGAGCCGGCGACGGGACGCCGGCCCCCGCAGGCGCGGGCACGCGATCAACGGGGATCCACAGGTATCGACAGGGCTCAACAAGGATCAATAGGCCTTGGGCTGCGGCTGGCCGTTGGGCGCCACGTAGGGCTTCGGCTTGGGAGCCGGTGCCGGCACATTCCCGTAGAGCTTCTGCCAGCGCGACTTCAGGCCGTCGGCGATTTCCTTCTGGTTGTACTGCTCGGCGAAGTCGATCACCGTCATGCCCTGCTGGTTCTTCAGGCGCATGTCGGCGCCTTCGTCCAGCAGCAGCTTGACCGTGTCGATGTGCCCGCCGCGCGCCGCCATCATCAGCGGCGTGGTGCCGTTCGGACTTTCGGCGTCCAGATAGGCGGCATGGTCCGCCAGGTACTTGACCACGTCGTTGTGCCCGTTCGTCGCGGCGTAGTGCAGCGGCGCCCAGCCCTTCTTGTTGACCTCGGCCTCCTCGCCATCGACCATCAGCTTGATCATGTCAAGGTCGCCGTTCAGCGCCGCCATCATCAGCGCGTTCTCGCCGGCCGGGTTGGTCTTGTCGAAGTCGATGTTCTTGGCCTTGATCAGCGCCGTGGCCGCTTTCTTCGACTTTTCGCGCAGCGCCACCACCAGCATCGGGTTGCCGCGGTTGTCCACCAGGTTCGGGTCCACGCCCTTGGCCAGCAGCTTCTGCACGGTGTTGCCGTCGTCGAATTCCACGGCCTTGCGCATGTCGTCGGCCGGTGCGGCCTGCACCAGCGCGCAGCCCGACATCGCGGTCAGGCCTACCAGGGCCATGGCCGATGCCAGGCGTCTAATCTTGATGTCAAGCATGAGCATTCCTGTCTATGTGCTTGAAAAGACGGAAGAAGTTTTCCGTCGTCTGTTCTGCCACCGCCTCCACGGGCACATCGCGCAGGCGGGCGATGAACTCGCCCACATGGCGTACCCAGGCGGGTTCATTGGTCTTGCCGCGATACGGCACCGGCGCCAGGTACGGCGAGTCGGTCTCGATCAGCATGCGGTCCAGGGGCACCTTCTTCGCGGTTTCCTGCAGGTCGGCCGCGCTCTTGAACGTGACGATGCCCGAGAACGAGATATGGAAGCCTTCGTCGAGCGCCTGCTTCGCGATGTCCCAGGTCTCGGTAAAGCAGTGCATGACGCCGCCGGCCTCGCGCGCATTCTCTTCGCGCATCAGCCGGATCGTGTCGTCGGCCGACGACCGCGTATGGATGATCAGCGGCTTGCCGGTCTGGCGGGCAGCGCGGATATGGGTGCGGAAACGCTCGCGCTGCCATTCCATGTCATCGACGCTGCGGCCATTGAGCCTGTAGTAGTCCAGGCCGGTCTCGCCGGTGCCCACCACGCGCGGATGGGCGGACAGCGTCACCAGCCGCTCCAGCGTCGGCTCCTCGGCGTCTTCCTCGTAGTCGGGGTGCACCCCCACCGACGCGTAGAGGTTGGGATGCTGTTCGGCCAGCGCCAGCACGCGCGGAAAATCCTCCAGCGTCACGGAGATGCACAGCGCATGCGTGACCTGGTTGGCCTTCATGTTTTCCAGCAACTGGGGCAGGCGCTGCGCCAGTTCCGGAAAATCGATATGGCAATGGGAATCGACAAACATGGTGTATTCCTTCGCGCTCAGCCGAGGCGGCGGCCCAGGATCAGGAGGTCGCGCTCGACGCCGTCGAGCACGGCCACGCGCGGCAGGTCGCCCCAGCGCGAGAAGCCATGGCGCTCGAACAGGGCCAGGCTCGGCGCGTTATGGCCAAAGATAAAGCCCAGCAGCGTGTTGACGCCCACCCGGGGCGCATGCGCAATGGCCTGCTCCAGCAGGAAGCGGCCCAGGCCCTGGCCCCGGAAATCCTCGTGCAGGTAGATCGAGACTTCGGCGGTGGCGCCGTACGCCGGACGGCCATAGAAGTCTGAGAAGCTGACCCAGCCGGCCATGCGGCCATTGGCGGCTTCGCACACCCAGAGCGGGCGGCGTTCTGGCAGGTGCGCCGCGAACCAGGCCTCGCGCGAGGCCACGGACACCGGCTCCGTATCGGCAGTCACCATGCGCGACGGCACCGTGCTGTTGTAGATCTCGACGATGCCAGCCAGGTCGTCACGCGTCGCCAGACGCACCGAAAAACCGCTATTACTCATAAAAACAAATACTTGCGAAGCAGGCTTCGCATTTCACATGAAGTTACAGGGTCTGCGTGGGCCGGCCCGATTCGATGGTCTTGCCCAGCAGCTCTTCCACCGCACGCTTGAGCATGCGGCCATTGTCGTCGTCCGGCAGATGCACGCCCACGCCGGGCGTCTTCATCGGCGTGCCGGCCGGGGTGATCCAGGCCACGGTACCCTGCACCTGGTATTTCTGCGGCCGGTCCAGCAATGAAAGCACCAGGAAGACCTGCTCGCCCAGCCGGAACGGCCGGTTCGACGGTACAAAGATCCCGCCGCGCGCCAGGAACGGCATGTAGGCCGCGTAGAGCCCCGCCTGATCCTTGATCGACAGCGACAGCACATTCGGCCGCTGCGGCGCGCCGCCCGTGACAGGCCCCGCCGGATTGACGGGTGCAGCCGTCGCCGGACGCGGCGGCATCGTGACTGGTGCATTCATGTTTGACCCCTGCTGTGATTTGCCCGCTCAGGCGGGCTATGGAATATGGGAACTGCGTGGCTCGACTTTTACCACGCGTGCCCATCGATGCCTATGCTTTTGGCCGCTTCGGTCTTTTTTTTGTCGCTTTCAGCGGAACAATTGCCGGTAATCGAGGAAAACCGACTCCAGGACCAGGCGCGCCGCCAGCGGATGGTTCTCGCTACGCCGATGATTGACCAGCCGGGCCGCAAACCCCTGCAGCCGATGGGCATCGGTGGCACCGGCACAGCGTCCAAGCGCAGCGTGCTCCTTCGGGAAATAGCGCACGGCGCCGGTGCCCAGGCACAGCGCCAGCAGATCGTACGTCCAGCGTTGCAGCACGCCCAGCACGGCCGGCACGGGCAGCTTCTGCAATTGCTCGGCCGCCGCCAGCGGATCGAACGCGGCGCCGGCACCCAGCTGCCCCACCAGCAAACGCTGCAGCGGCTGTTCCTCGGCCTCCGCGGCATGCAGCGCCGTCAGCGGCGCCCCGCCCGACAGCGCCAGTTGGGCCTCGACATCGGCCACGCCCTGGCTGCGCAACCATTCCAGCGCGGCGGCGTGGGTGGGACGCGCCACCGAAAACTGCCGGCAGCGCGACAGGATCGTCGGCAGTACGCGGTCGATCCGGTCGGTCACCAGCAGGAACACGGTGGACGGCGGCGGCTCTTCCAGCGTCTTGAGCAGCGCGTTGGCGCCCTCGGTCTGCAGCGCGTCGAGCGGGTAGACCACCACCACGCGCAGGCCCGCGCGATGGGTGCCCACGCCCACGGCCTCGATCAGCCCTCGCACCTGCTCCATGCGGATGATCTTGCTGGGCGCCTTCTTCTTGCTGCTACTGCCGCCTTCGCCGTCACCATCGGCATCGCCCGTGCCGGCTTCCAGCGCCTCGGGGCGTACCACGGTGAAATCGGGGTGATTGCCCTGGCTGAACCAGTGGCAGGCGCCGCAGGTATTGCAGGGCTGGCCATCGGCCACCGGAGATTCACACAGCAGGCCCTGGGCGAAATGCAGGGCCAGGTCGCGCTTGCCGATGCCCTGCTGCCCATGCAGCAGCAGCGCGTGCGGCAGCCGGTCGCGTAGCGCGGCCAGCCGTTGCCAGTCTTCTCGTTGCCAGGGATAAAGCATGCCGGATCAGTAAGTTAGCGCGATCGCCTCATGTATTGTCCGAGCCCTGCCCGTCCACATCAGCGTGCGCATATATATCCAATAAATCAGAGGCTTGAGATGATTTTCTCAAGTGTCACGCGAATGTCGTCGATCGACCGCGTGGCGTCGATCACGCGGAACCGCCCCGGCGCTTGGGCTGCGCGGCGCAGGTATTCGGCCCGGGTGCGCGCGAAGAATGCGCGCGATTCGGCCTCGAACTTGTCCGGCTCGCGGGCACTGGCCAGGCGCTGCGCCGCCGTCTCCAGCGGCACGTCGAACAGCAGCGTCAGGTCGGGCTGCAGATCGCCCTGCACCCATTGCTCCAGCACTTCCAGTCGCTCGCGCGGCAGGCCACGGCCGCCGCCCTGGTAGGCAAAGGTAGCGTCGGTGAAGCGGTCGGAGATGACCCAGTCGCCGCGCGCCAGCGCCGGTTCGATGACCTCGGCAATATGCTCGCGGCGCGCCGCGAACATCAGCAGCGCCTCGGTCTCCAGGTCCATCTTCCGGTGCAGCAGCAGGCCGCGCAGGTCTTCGCCCAGCGGCGTGCCGCCCGGCTCGCGGGTGGTTACAACGGTTGCGCGTTCGCGCAGGCGACCGGCTACCCATTCGATATGGGTGCTCTTGCCGGCGCCGTCGATGCCTTCAAAGGTGATGAATCTGCCGCGCATGAATTCAGGGCTTTCCGCGCTGGTACTTGTCGACCGCGCGATTATGTTCGGGGAGTGAGCTGGAAAAATGGCTGCTGCCGTCGCCTCGGGCCACGAAGTACAGCGCATCGGAGGGCGCCGGCGTGGTGGCTGCGGCCAGCGAGGCCAGGCCTGGCAGCGCGATCGGGGTCGGCGGCAGGCCGGTCCGGGTGTACGTATTGTACGGGGTGTCGGTCTGCAGATCCTTCTTGCGCAGGTTGCCGTCGAAGGCGGGGCCGATGCCGTAGATCACGGTCGGGTCGGTCTGCAGCATCATGTTCTTGCGCAGCCGGTTCACGAACACGGCGGCAATCAGCGGCCGCTCGGCCGCCTGGCCCGTTTCCTTCTCGACGATCGATGCCATGACCAGCGCCTCGTACGGCGTCTTGTACGGCAGGTCGGGCGAGCGCGCGTTCCAGGCATCGTTCAGGCGCTTCTGCATGGCCCGGTAGGCGTGCTTGTAGAGATCCACGTCGCTGCTGCCGCGGGCGAACAGGTAGGTATCGGGAAAGAACATGCCTTCCGGCGATGTCTCGGCCGCACCGATGGCCTTCATCAGGTCGGCATCGGAGAGGTTCTGCGTGTCGTGCTTCAAGGCCGGATTGGCATCCACGGCCGCGCGCATCTTGCGGAATTCCCAGCCCTCGATCACGGTGACCACATAGTGCGTGACCTCGCCCTTGGCCAGCTTTTCGATCACATCGAGCGGCGTCACGCCGGTCTCGAACTGGTATCCGCCAGCCTTGAGTTCGGCGGCATGGCCTGTCACGCGGGCCAGCAACTGGAACAGGCGCGGGTCCATGCCCACGCCGCCGCGCTGGATCTGGCGGCCAACGCTGGCCACGCCGGAATTGGGCTTGATGATGACTTCGACGGGGGACGCGGACAGCGCCAGCGGCTGGCGGGCCCACCAGGCAAAGCCGCCGGCGGCGGCCATGGCAAAGACCAGCAATACCCCGACCAGGCGCAGGAACAGACGTTTCATGGCGTAAGAATAAGTACCGGCCGCCATGCCCCCGCCGGCGGGTCGGGATCATTGGGGCGGCCGGTCGGAATGGCGACAGGCCCATATAATACCGGGAGCCTTGTGGCCAATGTGTCACCGAGCGTTACCTGACGGGTGTCACCTGAAGGCCCGCAGTGATTGGTAACGCCGATCGCGTGCCGCCGGACACGCCGGCGTGGCCGTACGTTGTGTTCCGCACTTGCGCCCCCAATTTACCCATCCATCCGATTTTCAGGACCGTCCGCATGTCCGCCACTGAATTCCCGACCCTCGCCGACAGCTTCGCCGCCCTGCCCGCCGCCGGTATCGTGACCGCGCCCGTCGGCCTGGGCCTGATCCGCGTGGCCGGCGACGACGCCGCTGCCTTCCTGCACACCCAGCTGACCAATGCCGTGGAAGACCTGCCCGCCGATGCGGCGCGGCTGGCCGGCTACTGCTCGCCCAAGGGGCGCCTGATGGCCAGCTTCCTGATGTGGCGCGATACCGAAGGCGTCGTGCTGCAGTTGTCGGCCGACATCCAGCCCGCCATCCAGAAGCGCCTGACCATGTTCGTGCTGCGCGCCAAGGCCAAACTGTCAGACCTGTCCGCCACGCACCGCGTGCTGGGCGTGGCCGGCGCCGGTGCCGAGGCCGCGCTGCGCCAGGCCGGCCTGCCCGCGCCGCAGGGCCCGCTGGCCGTGGCCCACGCCGATGGCGTCACGGTGATCCGCCTGGCCGATGCAGAAGACGAGGCGCGCTGGCAGCTGGTTGCCGCCGCCGACCGCGCCGATGCCCTGCAGCAGACGCTGGGTGCCACGCTGGCGGCCGCCGACCCCGCATTCTGGGACTGGCTCGAGGTTGGCGCCGGCATCCCGCGCATCACGGCCCCGACGCAAGAGCAATTCGTGCCGCAGATGATCAACTTCGAGCTGGTGGGCGGCGTCAATTTCCGCAAGGGCTGCTATCCCGGCCAGGAAGTGGTGGCGCGCAGCCAGTATCGCGGCACGCTCAAGCGGCGCATGTGGCGCGTACAGGGCGAAGGCCCCGTGCCGGCCGCCGCCGCCGAGATCTTCCGTCCGGAAGACCCCGAACAGCCGTGCGGCATGGTCGTCAACGCCGCCGCGTCGCCGCTGGGCGGCTGGGACGGCCTGGCCGAACTGAAGATCGACGCCGCCGCCGGTGCGCTGCACCTGGGCGCCGCCAACGGACCGGCACTGTCCACGCGTGCGCTGCCGTACGAAGTGCCGCTGCCGAACGAGGCCGAATCGGCCAGCTGAACGCCCCGGGAACGCCGCCATGAGCGATCATCTCTACGTCTACTTCAAGATACCCGATGCGCACGCGGCTGACGCGCTGCCGCACTGGCACCGCTGGATGGAAACGGTCGCCGAGGCGACCGGAATTGGTGGTACGCTGATGCGCAGGCCCGAGACCCGAGCGGGCCTGCAGACGTGGATGGAGAGTTACGCCGATGTGCCGCCCGCGTTCGATGCCACGCTCGACGGGCTGTGGCGCCAGAGCGGGCTGGCGCAGTGGATCAGCGGCGACCGGATGAGCGAGCGGTTCATCGATCTGGACGTGCTCTGACCGCGCGAGAGAAGCCGTAGAAAGGAAGCCCCCATGTGTCTGATACTGGTGGCCTGGCAATCGCACCCGGACTATGCCCTGGTGGTTGCTGGCAACCGCGACGAATTCTATGCCCGCCCGGCGGCGGCCGCGCACTGGTGGCAGGATGCCCACGAAGTGCTGGGCGGCCGCGACCTGGCGGAGGTGATTGGCGATGCCGGTACGTGGATGGGCGTCGCCAACGCCGAATCGCCCGAATGGCCCGATGATTCGCGCGCCCGCTTTGCGGCGCTGACCAATTACCGCGCCCCTTCCGAAAAACGTACCGATGCCCGCTCGCGCGGGGAACTGGTGTCGCATTTCCTGCGCGGCAACCAGACCGCCGACGAGTATCTGCACGACCTGGCCCGCGCGCCCGGCGCGTACAACGGCTTCAACCTGCTGGCCAGCGACCTGCATGATCTCTGGTGGTACAGCAACCGGTCCAAGTCGCGCCAGCCGCAGAAGCTCAAGCCCGGCCTGTATGGCCTGTCGAACGCCCTGCTCGATACGCCCTGGCCCAAGGTGCGCAGCCGCGTGGGCGCCATGTGCGAGGTACTGGCTGCCGACCGCGGACAGTCCGGATCGGACCCCGAGCCCTACCTGCAGCTGCTGGCCGATGAAAAGCAGGCGCCCGACTGGGAACTGCCAAGTACCGGCGTGGCGCCCGAATGGGAAAAGCTGCTGTCGTCGGCGTTTATCCGTTCGTCCAGCTATGGCACGCGCGCCAGCACCGTGCTGCGCGTGCGGCACGACGGCCGCTTCGATTTTGTCGAGCGCAGCTTCGATGCCGATGGCAAGACTGGCGAGGTGTCGTACCAGGGCCGCCTGAAGGTGGCACGCGATACCGGGACCGTCCCGGCACCCCGGTAATCGTCATCGCAGCCGGGCCGCCCCCGGGCCCGGGCTCGCGCCGCCGTTTGCAACCCTGGCGTGCAAACTTTCACGGCGCGAGCAGAACCGCCAGTCCATCCTTCGGTCAGTCCGTCAGGTCCTTCGGCAGCTTGCCGCCATTGGCGGCCAGTTCCTGCATGACGCGCTTGTGCAGCCACATGTTCATCGCCGCGGAATCGTTCATGTCGCCGGTGTAGTTCAGCTCCTTGGCCAGCGCCTTGCGATGTTCGAGGCTGCTGTCGATGCCGAGCGCCTTCAGCGTATCGACGATCGATGTGCGCCAGTTGAGCGGTTGGCCGGCCTCGCTGGCCGCCTTGTCCATGACCGCTTCCACATCGACCTGTGACAACGATGGCTGCGCCTGTGCGGCGGACGGCGCGGGCGCGCTGCCCGGCGGCGGAACGGCGCCCGGCGACGGCGCGTTCGGGCTGGCCGATGGCGATGTGGTGCCGGTCGTCGCGCTCGGCGTCGTGCCCGGCGTGGCGCTGGCGGTTGCGGACCCGCCAGGCTGGCTGCGGTGCAGCAGCTTGTTGAGGATGTCCTTGAAGATGCTCATGATGGCCTCCGGATTCAGGTAGACGGCCACGCCATCCCGCAAAATCCGTTCCTCCGCAGCCCTCTGCGACCGAATCCCCCAATCGGCGAACACTATGCCGACGCCGCGTCGGCCAGCAGCACCAGGTCCGCCAGCGCCTTGCCGCCCGCCGAGATATGCGTGCGCATGGCCTCGGCCGCAGCATCGGCCTGCCCGCTCAGAATGGCCTCGACCACCTGGCCGTGCTCGCGGTACGACGTCGCCACGCGTGCCTCGTTGATCAGGTCCTTGCGCTGCCAGTAGATCGCCAGCCGGCGCCGCAACTGCACGATCTGCTCCGACAGAAACGGATTGGCCGCCGCCTGGTACAGCACTTCGTGGAAGACACGGTTCGCGTCGGCGTACGCCAGCGCATCGCGTTGGCGCGCCGGGACGCCGGCGGCCTCGTGCGATTCGGCCAGCGCACGGCGCCCTTCGGCCGAAATACGCCGGGTGGCCAGGCGGGCCACCACCCCTTCCATCTCGGCCAGCGTCTCGAACATCGCCACCAGCTCTGCCGCGCTGGGCTTGTGGACGAACATGCCGGCACGCGGCGCGATCGACACCAGCCCCTGGGCGGCCAGCATCAGCAGCGCCTCGCGCACCGGCGTGCGCGAACTGTCGAACTGCTCGGCCAGCATCTTCTCGTCAATCTGCGCACCGGGCCGCAGATCGCCCGCCTGGATGGCCGCGATCACGCTTTCGCGAATCCGATCTTGTAGCGATTGCATGGGTTTACCCTCTACCTTTTGTATAAAAATATCTGTAGCCTTTTTTGATATATCAAATCGGCTATGAGATATAACGAGATGGATGATACCTCACCCTCCCTGGCCATCGAAGGCCGCGTTGCCACCATCATGCTGCGCCGGCCCAATGTGGCCAACCGGCTCAGCCCGGCCGACCTGATTGCCCTGCGCGACCACGTTGCCGCCGTCAATGCCATGCCCGACGTGCTGGTGCTGTGCTTCGCCGCCGCGGGCAAGTACTTCTGCAGCGGCTACGACATCGGATCGCTGGGCGGCAAGCCCGAGGAAGGCGCGGCCAGTTTCGGCGACGTGATCGACGCCATCGACGCCGCGCGGCCCGTCACGATTGCCGCGATCCAAGGGGGCGTCTATGGCGGCGCCACCGACCTGTGCCTGGCGTGCGATTTCCGGATCGGCGTGCCGGGATGCGACATGTTCATGCCGGCCGCCCGGCTGGGCCTGCACTTTTATCGCGGCGGCATGGAGCGCTATGTCTCGCGCCTGGGCCTGAACGCCGCCAAGCGGCTGTTCCTGACCGCCGACCGCATCGAGGCTGACGAGATGCTGCGCATCGGCTTCCTGACCGAGATGGTGAGCGCCGATGCGCTGGCCGCGCGCGTGGCGGCATTGAGCACCCAGCTGGCCGGCATGGCGCCCATCGCACTGACCGGCATGAAGCGCCACCTCAACGACATCGCCTGCGGCCGGCTTGACGCCGACGCGCTGCAACGCGACATCCACCGCTCAGAAACCTCGGAAGACCTGCGCGAGGGCGCGGCGGCATGGAAGGAGAAACGAACCCCTGCGTTCCGCGGCCGATAGCCACGCCAGGCACCGCCGCGTCCATTCACTCAAGTGGCGAAACAGCTACGGAGGAGACATCATCATGACGACCACCCTGACCACCCTGCCCCATCGCACCGCGCTGGCCATCTTCGGCACGCTGTTCGCGGCGCTGCCCGTTGCCGCATCGGCGCAGACTTCCTACCCCAACAAGCCGATCCGGCTCGTGATCGGATTTCCGGCCGGCGGCGGCGCGGACAACACCGCGCGGCTCTATGGCGATGCGCTGAGCCGCGAGTTGGGGCAGCCGGTCGTGGTCGACAACCGGCCCGGCGCCGGCACCACGATTGCCGCCGAGTACGTCGCCAAGTCGGCGCCCGATGGCTACACGCTCTACATCGCCACGGCCAGCCTGATGGGCGGCGACAAGGTGCTCTACAAGAACATCCGCTACGAACCGTCCGACTTCGCGCCGATCACGAAACTGTCGGCCGCACCGCTGATCCTGGCCGTCAACAAGGACACAGGCATCCGGAACGTGCAGGACCTGATCGCGCAGGCCAAGGCGCACCCGGGCGCCATCAACTATTCGTCGTCGGGCAATGGCGTGATCACGCACCTGGCTGGCGTCTACTTCACCAAGCTGGCCGGCGTGCGCATGACGCACGTGCCGTACAAGGGCGGCGCGCCATCGGCGCAGGCCGTGGCCGCCGGCGACGTGCAGGTGACGTTCGGCACGGCACCATCGGTCAAGCCGATGATCGACACCCACAAGGTCGTGCCGATCGCGGTCACATCGGCCCAACGCTCGAACGCCAACCCGCAACTGCCGACCATCGCCGAAAGCGGGGTCAAGGGCTACGACCTGTCGGCCTGGTACGGGCTGTTCGCCCCCGCGAAAACGCCGCCCGAGATCATCGACAAGTTGTTCGCAGCGACCACCCGCGTCATGGCCGACCCCGAACTGCGCAAGCGATTCCTGGCGCAGGGCGACGAGGTGTCGGTGTCGGCATCGGTGGCTGAATTCCGCGCTTTTGCGGCCCGCGAAGGCAAGATCGGCGTGGACCTGGCGCAGTCCAGCGGCGCGAAGATCGACTGATGCCGGCCCGCGCATCGAACCTGAAGGAGTCAAGCATGACAACGCCAAACGGACCCCTGCACGGCATCACGGTCGTGGACCTCACGCGCGTGCTGGCCGGCCCGTACTGCACGATGATGCTGGCCGACCTTGGCGCCCGCGTCATCAAGATCGAGAATCCCGACCGGGGCGACGATTCGCGCCAGGTGGGGCCGTTCGTCGATGGCGAGTCGGCCTATTTTGCATCGGTGAACCGCAACAAGTCGTCGATCGCGCTCGACCTCAAGGACGCGTCGGACCGCGCGGTGCTGGAACGGATGCTGGAAGGCGCCGACGTGCTGGTGGAAAACTTCCGCGCCGGCGTGATGGACAAGCTCGGCTACACCTGGGAGATGCTGCGCACCCGGTATCCGCGCCTGGTGTATGCGTCGATCTCGGGCTTCGGCCAGACCGGCCCCTACCGCAACCGGCCCGCCTACGACATGGTGGTGCAGGCCATGGGCGGGCTGATGAGCGTGACCGGCGAGCCCGGCGGCAATCCGGCGCGCGTGGGCGTGTCGATTGGCGATATCGGCGCGGGCCTGTATGCCACCATCGGCATCCAGGCCGCGCTGCTGCGGCGCGCCGCTACCGGGCTGGGCGAACGGGTCGATATCTCGATGCTCGATTGCCAGGTGGCGCTGCTGGAAAATCCCATCGCCCGTTTTTCGGCCACCGGCAACGTGCCGAAGCCGCTGGGCACGCGGCACCCGTCGATCACGCCGTTCGACATGTTTGCCACGCGGGACGGCTTTATCGTGATTGCGGTGGGCAACGACGCCTTGTTCGAACGGCTCTGCCGTGCGCTGGCGCGGCCGGAATGGGCCGACGACCCCCGGTTCGCGTCGGTCCCGGCCCGCAACGAACACCATGCCGACCTGAAGCAGTGCCTCGAAACGCGCCTGCGCGAGGCACCGACCGCGGAATGGGAAGCCATCCTGGAGGCCGCCGGCGTGCCGCATGGTCCATTGAACGGGGTACCGCAGATCATGGAGAACGCCCACGTCGAGGCCCGGCAGATGCTGCTCGACGTTGGCATCGGCGCCGACAAGTCGCTGCGCGTGGCAGGCAATCCGATCAAGATCGGCGACGCCTGGCAGACCGGCGCGGTGCGGCCGGCGCCCCGGCTCGATGAGGACCGCGAGGCGCTGCTGCGTGAGTTCGGCGCGTAGCCGAAAACCGAGGAACCGGCAGCCTCAGCCGATGCGCTTGCGCATCTCGACGTGCGGAATGCCGGCTTCCTCGAATTCCTCACCCACCTGCTCGAAGCCCACGCGCGCGTAGAACGGCGCGGCGTGGGTCTGGGCATTGAGGATCAGTGCCGGGTAGCCCAGTTCGGCGGCCTTGGCCATCAGCGCGTCAAGCACCATGGCGCCCACGCCGGTGCCGCGCGCCACCTTGAGCACGGCCATGCGGCCGATATGGCCATCCGGCAGCAGCCGGCCCGTGGCCACGGGCGTGCCATCGGCGGCAAACGCCAGTGCGTGCCAGCTTGGGGCATCCATGTCATCCCACTCCAGTTCCACCGGCACGCCCTGCTCCTCCACAAATACGCTGTAGCGGATGGCGCGCGCACGTTCGCGGGCTTCCTCCCAGGGGCAGACCAGTACGGAATCGGCGGAAACGGACATGATGTTCGAGGGGCAGGGAAGTCTGGGAAGACGCAATCATACGCCGGCAGGCCCGTGACGGCGGTCAAGGTGGTGCAGCAGGGCCGTGCGATTATCGGCCATCCACCGCACCATCCTAGGGATTACCCCCTCTGCCAACCCTTGGTGAAATTGTATGATGACCTGACTACCCGATGACGTGACGACGATGTTCCAGAAGATTCCCGCCCGTGCGCTGACTGACAGCGTGGCCGAACAGCTACTCGAAAAGATCGAAGGCGGCGCTTTTCCGCGTGGCGCTAAGCTGCCCACCGAGGCCGTACTGTCCGAGGAATTCGGCGTCAGCCGCACCGTGATCCGCGAGGCTATTGCCCGCCTGAAGTACGAAGGGCTCGTGGAATCGCGCCAGGGCAGCGGCGTTTTTGTCACGGAACAGGCTGGCATCCGGCCGCTGCGCATCGACTACACCGACGTCGGCACGCTTGAATCGGTGCTGCAGATCGTCGAACTGCGACGTTCCATCGAAGCCGAGGTGGCCGCGCAGGCCGCCCGCCGCCGCACCGATGCCGCCATGGCCGGCATCGACGCCGCGTTGGCCCGTCTGGATGCCGAGGTGGCCGCCGGCGGCGACGGCGTGGACGCCGACGTGGGCTTTCACCGCGCCATCGCTGAAGCCACCGGCAACCCCTACTTTCTCAAGACGCTGGCGTTCCTGAGCCAGTACCTGGAAACCGCCACCCGCGTGACCCGTACCAACGAGGCGCGCCGCGAGGATTTCTCGCGCCAGGTGCGCGAGGAACACCAGGCCATCGTCGCCGCAATTCGTGCCGGCGACGCCGACGCCGCGCGCAATGCCGCGCAGAACCACATGTACAACGCGGCGCGCCGCCTGTCGCAACTGGGCGACGACGATGCTGCCGCTGGCGACCTGCCGCAAGGCCCGTCGCATTAATCCCGCTTTCAGGAGATTTCCATGTCCAGGAATATTGGTGTCATCGGCTTGGGCGCGATGGGCTATGGCGTGGCGCAGTCGCTGCTGCGCGCCGGCTTCCAGGTCCATGCGTTCGATCTGCGCGAAGAAGTGCTGCGCCGCTTTGCCGACGCCGGCGGCGTGCCCTGCGCCAGCCCGGCCGAACTGGGCGAACGCTGCGACGTGGTGATCACGCTGGTGGTCAACGCCGCGCAGACCGAAGCGGTGCTGTTCGGCGAACGGGGTGCCGTGCCGGCCATGGCCGCCGGCAAGCTCGTGATCGCCAGCGCCACCGTGCCCCCCGGCTTTGCCGAGGCGCTGGGCAAGCGCCTGGCCGAAACGGGCCTGCTGCTGATCGACGCGCCGGTCTCGGGCGGCGCCGCCCGCGCGGCCACTGGCGAAATGACGATGATGACGTCGGGACCGGCCGAAGCCTACGCACTGGCCGAAGACGTGCTGGGCGCCATCGCCGGCAAGGTCTATCGCCTGGGCGACGCCCATGGTGCCGGCTCGAAGGTCAAGATCATCAACCAGCTGCTGGCTGGCGTGCATATCGCCGCGGCGGCCGAAGCCATGGCGCTGGGCCTGCGCGAAGGCGTGGACCCGGACGCGCTCTACGACGTGATCACGCACAGCGCCGGCAATTCGTGGATGTTCGAAAACCGCGTGCCGCACATCCTGGCCGGCGACTACACGCCGCTGTCCGCCGTCGATATCTTCGTCAAGGATCTGGGCATGGTGCTCGATACGGCGCGCACCAGCAAATTCCCGCTGCCGCTGTCGGCCGCCGCGCACCAGATGTTCATGATGGCGTCCACCGCCGGCCACGGCGGCGAGGACGATTCGGCCGTCATCAAGATCTTCCCCGGCATCGAACTGCCGGCCGGCAAGGGCAAGGAGTAAGGCGATGACGACCGACCGTCAGAACCGCCCGAATGGCCCGAATGCCCCCCTGCTGGGCTGCATCGCCGACGACTTCACCGGCGCCACCGACCTGGCCAACACGCTCGTGCGCAACGGCATGCGCACCGTACAGACCATTGGCGTGCCCACATCGGCCGTGGCAGCCGACGCCATCGTCGTCGCGCTGAAGTCGCGCACGATTCCGGCAGCCGACGCCGTGGCGCAATCGCTGGCGGCGCTGGCCTGGCTGCGTGAACAGGGCTGCCGCCAGTTCGTGTTCAAGTATTGCTCGACGTTCGATTCGACCGACACCGGCAATATCGGCCCGGTGGCCGAGGCCCTGCTCGACGCGCTGGGCAGCGATTTCACGATCGCCTGCCCGGCCTTTCCCGAAAACGGCCGCACGATCTTCCGTGGCCACCTGTTCGTGGGCGATGCCCTGCTCAACGAATCGGGCATGGAGCACCATCCGCTCACGCCGATGACCGATGCCAACCTGGTGCGCGTGCTGCAGCGCCAGAGCCGGGCCAAGGCGGGCCTGCTGCGCTATGACACCGTGGCCAAGGGGCCCGAGGCCGTGCGCGCCCGCATCGACGCCCTGCGCGCCGAGGGCGTGAAGCTGGCCATTGCCGATGCGATCTCCGACGCCGACCTGTTCACGCTGGGCGAAGCCTGCGCGGCGCTGCCACTGATCACGGGCGGGTCGGGCATTGCGCTGGGCCTGCCGCAGAACTTCCGCCGTGCCGGGCTGCTGCCCGCGCGCACCGACGCCGCCGATGTGCCGGCCGTCAATGGCCACGGCGTGGTGCTGGCCGGCAGCGCATCGCGCGCCACGAACGGCCAGGTGGCGCACTGGATCGCCCAGAAACGCCCCGCCTTGCGGATCGATCCGCTGCGCCTGGCGCGTGGCGAGGCCGTGGCCGACGAGGCCCTGGCCTTTGCCCGCGATCATGACGAGCCGGTGCTGATCTACGCCACCGCGCAACCCGAACAGGTCAAGGCCGTGCAGGCCGAACTGGGCGTGGCGCGCGCGGGCGAACTGGTCGAGCACGCGCTGGCCTGCATTGCGGCCACGCTCAAGGCGCGCGGCACCCGCCGCTTCGTGGTGGCTGGCGGCGAAACGTCGGGCGCGGTGGTGCAGGCGCTGGGCGTGCAGTCGCTGCGCATCGGCCGCCAGATTGCCCCCGGCGTGCCGGCCACGGTCACGCTCGATGCCGAACCGCTGGCGCTGGCCCTGAAATCGGGCAACTTCGGCGGCGAGAACTTCTTCGACGAAGCGTTGCAAGCGCTGGGAGCCGCGCGATGAGCCTGACCATGAGCCAGAACGAAAGCGCGTTGCGCGAAGAGATCTGCCGCGTCGGCGCCAGCCTGTTCCAGCGCGGCTACACGGTCGGCACGGCCGGCAACATCAGCGCCCGCCTGGAAGACGGCTGGCTGATCACGCCCACCGATGCCTGCCTGGGCACGCTCGATCCGGCCAGGGTGGCCAAGGTGGCCACCGACGGCACCTGGGTATCGGGCGACAAGCCGTCGAAGACGCTGACGCTGCACCGCTGCGTCTACGACAACAACCCGAACGCCCACGGCGTGGTGCATACCCATTCGACACATCTGGTGGCCCTGACGCTGGCCGGCGTCTGGCAGCCCGACGACGTGCTGCCGCCGATCACGCCGTACTACGTGATGAAGGTGGGCCATATCCCGCTGATTCCGTACCACCGCCCCGGCGACCCCGCCGTGGCCGCCCGCGTGGCGCAGCTGGCCCGCGAGGTACGGGGCGTGCTGCTGGCGCGCCTGGGCCCGGTGGTGTGGGAAGACAGCGTGTCGCGCGCGGCCTGGGCGCTGGAGGAGCTGGAGGAAACCGCCCGGCTCTGGATGATGCTGCGGGACAAGCCCGCCCCGCTCGATGAAGCCGCGCTGGCGGAACTGCGCGACACGTTCAAGGCGAGGTGGTGAACCAAGTAATACCTACCGACTGATTGTTTCTCCCCTCTCCCGCCTGGCGGGAGAGGGGCCGGGGGAGAGGACCAGCGCATCCCCCAGGCGACGCCACAAAATAAACGCCCCTGTCCTCTCCCCAACCCTCTCCCGCCCTGCGGGAGAGGGAGCAAACCGGCTGAATTTTCAATACACGTGGAGACTGACCAGATGACCGCTTCCAACCCCGCGGTGGGGACCCCTGCCGCCGACGCACGGCTCGACGCCGACGCCGCCACCGAAAAGACCGCCTACACCAAGGTGTTCTGGCGCATCATGCCGTTCCTGATGCTGTGCTACGTGATCGCCTATCTCGATCGCGTCAACGTGGGCTTCGCCAAGCTGCAGATGGCGCAGGACCTGCAGTTCTCGGAGACCGTGTTCGGCCTGGGCGCCGGCCTGTTCTTTATCGGCTACTTCCTGTTCGAGGTGCCCAGCAACCTGCTGATGCACCGCATCGGCGCGCGCGTCTGGATCGCGCGGATCATGATCACGTGGGGCATCATCTCGGCCGCGTTCGTGTTCGTGCAGACGCCCACGCAGTTCTACGTCATGCGCTTCCTGCTGGGCCTGGCGGAGGCGGGCTTCTATCCGGGCGTGATCCTGTACCTGACGTACTGGTATCCGTCGCACCGCCGCGCCAGGATGATCGCGCTGTTCATGTCGGGCATCCCGGTGGCCGGCATGTTCGGCAACCCGCTGTCGGGCTGGATCATGGACGCGTTCCACGACACCCACGGCTGGGCCGGCTGGCAATGGATGTTCTTTATCGAGGCGCTGCCCGCGTTTGCCATCGGCATCGTGACGATCTTCGTGCTGCGCGACGGCATCGACAAGGCGCCGTGGCTCAGCCATGACGAAAAGCGCGTGCTCAAGCGCAATATCGAGGAAGACGAGCGCGCCGCATCGGCCGCCGCCGCGGCCAATGGCCAGCGCGACATGCATTCGCTGGGCGCCGTGTTCAGCGACCGCCGCGTCTGGTGGATGTGCCTGATCTACTTCTGCTTCGTGACCGGCCAGTATGCGCTGACGTTCTGGATGCCGACCCTGGTCAAGGCCAGCGGCGTGACGGGCAACCTCAACATCGGCCTGCTGTCCGCCATCCCGTTCATCTGCGCGATCGTCGTCATGAACATCCTGGGCCATAGCGCCGATGCCCGCCGCGAACGCCGCTGGCACCTGATCGTGCCCGCGCTGATGGGTGCCACGGGCTTTGCGATTGCGGCGTCCTTCACCCACAATACCCCGGTGGCCATTGCGGCGCTGTCGCTGGCCGCAGCCGGTGTGCTGACCTGCGCGCCGCTGTTCTGGTCGCTGCCGACCGCGTTCCTGAGCGGCATTGCCGCCGCGTCGGGCATCGCCGTGGTCAACTCGGTGGGCAACCTGGCAGGCTTTGTGTCGCCGTACATGGTGGGCGCGCTCAAGGACCTGACGCATAGCACGCAATTGCCGATGTATGTGCTGTCGGCCATCCTGATCGTGGGCGCCCTGCTGGTGTGGCTGACCCCGGCCCGGCTGGTCAACCGCTGATCGAACCTGACGTTCAAGGAGACCTGACATGCCGCGCTTTGCCGCGAACCTCTCGATGATGTACACGGAACACGACTTCCTGGACCGCTTTGCCGCTGCGGCAAAGGACGGCTTCCAGGCCGTGGAGTACCTGTTCCCGTACGACCATCCGGCCGCCGAGATCCGCCAGCGGCTGGACGCGCACGGCCTGACCCAGGCCCTGTTCAACGCGCCGCCAGGCGACTGGGCCGCCGGCGAGCGCGGCATCGCCGCCCTGCCCGGGCGCGAGACCGAGTTCCGCAACGCATTTGCCAAGGCGCTGGAATACGCGGCCGTGATCGGCAACGACCGCGTGCACGTGATGGCCGGCCTCGTTCCGGCCGACGCCGACCGCGCCCGCTGCCGTGCCGTCTACCTGGAAAACCTGGCCTACGCCGCCGCGTCGGCCGCCGCGCACGGCATCACGGTGCTGATCGAGCCGATCAACACGCGCGACATGCCGGGCTACTTCCTGAACCGCCAGGACGACGCCCAGGCCATCTGCCAGCAGGTGGGCGCCGCCAACCTGAAGGTGCAGTTCGACTGCTACCACTGCCAGATCGTGGAAGGCGACATCGCCAAGAAGCTGGCACGCGATTTTGGTGGCATCGGCCATATCCAGATTGCAGGCGTGCCCGAGCGGCACGAGCCGGACATCGGCGAACTGAACTACCCGTACCTGTTCGACGTGATCGACCGGCTCGGCTACACGGGCTGGATTGGCTGCGAGTACCGGCCGCGTGCCGGCACGTCCGAGGGCCTGGGCTGGCTCAAGCCGTACCTGAAGCGTTGATCCTCTGAAAACCCACAGGATTGTTGCAACCATGAACGTACTGATTACCGGCGGTGCCGGATTCCTGGGCCTGCAACTGGCCCGCCTGCTGCTCAAGCGCGGCACGCTGAACCTGGACGGACGCGCCGTCACGATCGACAGGCTCACGCTGCTCGACGTGGTGGCGCCCCAGATCGACGATGCCCGCGTGCGCGTGGTGACGGGCGACCTGTCCGACCCGGCCGTGCTGGCGCAGGCCATCGACCGGGATACCGGCGCGATCTTCCACCTGGCCGCCGTGGTCAGCGGCCAGGCCGAGGCCGATTTCGACCTGGGCATGCGCGTGAACCTGGACGCCTCGCGGGCACTGCTGGAAACGTGCCGCCAGGCCGGCCACGTGCCGCGCGTGGTGTTCACGAGTTCGGTGGCCGTCTATGGCGGCAAGCTGCCGGGCGTGGTACAGGACGATACCGCGCTGAATCCGCAGTCTTCGTACGGCGCGCAGAAGGCCATCGGTGAACTGCTGCTGTCCGACTACAGTCGCAAGGGCTTTGTCGATGGCCGCGTGCTGCGCCTGCCGACGATCAGCGTGCGCCCCGGCAAGCCCAATGCCGCCGCGTCGTCGTTTGCCAGCGGCATCATCCGCGAACCGCTGTCGGGCGTGGCGGCCAACTGCCCGGTACACCCGGACACCGCGCTGTGGCTGCTGTCGCCACGCGGGGCGATCCAGGCGCTGGTCAATGGCATCGAACTGGACGGCGCGCGCTTTGGCAACCGTCGCGTGGTGAACCTGCCGGGACTGTCGGTGACGGCCGCGCAGATGGTGGACGCCCTGCGCCGCGTGGCCGGCGATGCGGTGGCCGACCGCGTGACATGGCAGCGCGAAGAGCGCATCGAGAAGATCGTTGGTACGTGGCCGGCGGCGTGGGACCCTTCCCGCGCGCTGGAACTGGGCTTTGTCAGCGATGCCAGCTTTGACGATGTGATTCGGGCTTATGCGGAGGATGCGGGGATCTCGCTTTGAGTTAGCCGTATCGCTATTGAGCCGCTGGCCCTCTCCCCCGCCCCTCTCCCGCAGAGCGGGAGAGGGGAGAAAACAAGGGGCACGGCAACCGCTGGCCTCTCTCCCACAGAGCGGGAGAAGGGAGAAGCAAGGGGCACGGCAACCGCTGTTGAGCTCCCTCTCCCGCCTTGCGGGAGAGGGGCCGGGGGAGAGGGCGAGCGCCTCAAACCCTCCCCACGCTTCACGCAGCAGGCTTCGTTACCTCCCACGCCTCGATCTGCTCCCTTACCTGCGCCGGAATCGGCGCCGACTTCTGCGTCTGCGGATCGGCACACACGTAGACGATCTCCCCGGTGATCAGGTGTTCGTCGCCGCGGTACATCTCCACGCGAAACAGCAGGCTCGACCGACCCAGCCGCGCCATGCGGCCACGGATATCGAGCATGTCGTCGAAGCGTGCCGAGGCGTGGTATTCGAGCGTGGACTTGACCACGAAGATGTCCACGCCATGCGCGTGCAGCACGTCTTCGGGGTAGCGGATGCCCACCGCGCGCCAGTATTCGGTCACGCAGATATCGCAGTAGGTCAGGTAGTGCGCGTTGAAGACGATCGACTGCGGATCGACTTCGGCCCAGCGCACGCGCAGCGGCATGCTGTGGCGGAAATCCTCTTTGGCCATCTGGCACAGGCTCCCAATGAAAAACGGGGCGCTCCGTGGAACGCCCCGTCCGATGACAGGCTTATTGCGGCTTGTTCAGCCCGAGCTTCTCGATGATCGCGCGCTCGCGCTTGACCGTGTCTGCCGCAAACGCCGCGTACTGGGTGGAGCTCATGTAGTACGGCTCCATGTCGAACTTGGCCAGCGATTCGCGGTAGTTCGGCATTTCCATGGCCTGCTTGAACGCGTCATGCAGCTTCTTGACGATGGCCGGATCGGTGCCCTTGGGCGCCACCAGGCCAAACGGCGAGGTCTGCACGATGCCCATGCCCAGTTCCTTCAGCGTCGGCACGTTCGGGAAGCGTGCCGAACGCTTTTCACCCCAGGTGGACAGCAGGCGCAGCTTGCCCGATTCCACGTACTGCGCCCAGGCCGGCGTATCGGCCACCGACATCACGTGGCCGCCCAGCAGCGCCTGCATCGACTCCGAGTTGCCCTTGTACGGGATGTGCGAGAACTGCACGCCCTGGCGCATGGCCAGGTCTTCCATGGTCAGGTGCAGCGTGGTCATCGACCCCGGCGAACCGTAGGTCAGCTTGCCCGGATTGGCCTTGGCGTAGGCGATGTAGTCCTGCATCGTCTTGATCGGCGAATCGGCCGGCACCACCAGGCCAAACGAATAGCCGGCCAGGTTGATGATGTAGCTCAGGTCCTTGACCGGGTCCCAGTTGATCTTGGTGGTGTACGGCAGGCGGTACACGGGCATGGCCACCTGCGCCAGAGTGTAGCCGTCCGGGGCCGTGGACTGCATCATCTGCGCGGGCAGCACGCCGCCGGCGCCGGGCTTGTTCTCGACGATCACGGGCTGGCCCAGGATCTTCGAGGCGTTTTCCGCCAGCACGCGGAACGGGATGTCGGTGGAACCGCCGGCCGTGTAGCCGATGATCAGGCGAATCGGGCGATTCGGGAATTTGTCCGCCTGGGCGTGTGCCGGCATGGCGGCCAGTCCAACTGCGGCCGAAGCGGCGATCAGGCCCACCTGGGCCATAAAGTGGCGGCGTTGCATGAGTGTTGTCTCCTTCTGCTGCAAAAATGCACTGTTGCGACTTCGATAAACCGTGAAACAGATGCAGGCCCGCCCCGGTTGTTATGGGCAGGGGTCAGGCCAAAATTCGTTAATTGACTATGTCTGGAACGCCTCCCGCAGCGCAGCGATGGCGTCGGCATGGGCGCCTGCCACGGCATGGATAAAGCGTCCCATCTTGAAGAAATCGTGAATCATCGTCGGGTAGTCGGCCAGCGTGGCGGCCACACCGGCCCCTTGCAGCTTGGCGGCGTAGGCCACGCCTTCGTCGTGCAGCGGGTCGTAGCCGGCCACGGCGATCCACGCCGGGCATACGCCCCGGACGTCGGCCCCGTGCCCGCCACCGTCGAGCGGCGCAAAGCGCCAGTCGTCGCGGCTGGCATCCTGGTCCAGATACTGGCCAAAGAACCACTGGATCATGTCGGCCGTCAGCAGGTAGCCATCGGCCAGCGCGTGGTGCGATGGGGTGTCCTGGCGCGCGCTGGTGCCGGGATAGATCAGCATCTGCAGCACCGGCTTCAGGCCGGTATCGCGCGCCTCGACGGCACAGGCCGCCGCCAGCGTACCGCCCGCGCTGTCGCCGCCGATGGCGATCCGGGCGGGGTCGGCGCCGAGGCGGGCCGCTTCGTCGAACACCCAATGCAGCACGTCGAACGCGTCGTTGGCGGCGGTCGGAAATTTCCACGCCGGGCCGAGCCGGTAATCCACGGACAGCACCAGGCAATCGGCACCATTGCAGAACACGCGGCACAGCGAGTCATGCGAATGAATGCTGCCGACCGTGAACCCGCCGCCGTGGAAGTAGACCAGCAGCGGCAGCGGGTCGGCCCAGCTGGCTTCGCGCGGCGCATAGAGCCGCACCGGAATGGCGTACCCATCCCGGGCCGTGACCGCGAAATCCTCGACGCTGTGTACCGCGGCCGGCGACAAGTCCAGAATCGGCGCGCTCTTTTCGTAGCCGATCTTGGCGTCCGCCGGGTCCATCGTATGGATCGCCGGACGCTTGGCCCGCGCAATCAGTTCCAGCAGCTGCGCGACCTGGGGGTCGAGCGGCTGGGCAGGCAAGCCGGGAACGGACGGAGAAGGCTGAGCGGACATAGGAACAGTCGAAATCGGATAATCGGCCATGTTAGACCGATACCGACCGGGGGCACACCGGGATCACAGGCTCAACAACAATTCGAATTGTGAACGGTCGTTCGATTTCCGTATCATGCCAGCCTTTCCGGCCTGCAGCATTACGAAATAACCCTCAAGACAACGCCTGAAGCACCTTTTGCGCGATCACCGGCCATGCTTGCGATGCTGCCGGGCGCACGTTCCGCGCCTATGCTTGTAGGGGCGTGCAACGCCAGCACGGCACCCCGACTAAACAGGAGACACCATGACAGGCGAACACTTGCAGGTTGTGCATGGGGATATCACGAGGATGGAGGTCGATGCCATCGTCAACGCGGCCAATAGCGGGCTGCTGGGCGGAGGCGGCGTGGACGGCGCCATTCACGGCGCGGGCGGGCCGGCCATCGGGGCCGCTTGCCGGGCGATTCGCGATGCCCAGGGCGGGTGTCCGACTGGCGAGGCGGTGATCACGACGGGCGGGCTGCTGCCGGCCCCCTATGTCATCCACGCCGTGGGGCCTGTGTGGAAAGGCGGCAGCGAGAATGAAGATGCCCTGCTGGCCAGCGCCTATCGCAACAGCATCCGGCTGGCGGGCGAACATAATCTGCGCACGGTGGCTTTTCCGAACATCAGCACGGGCATCTACGGCTTCCCGCGCGAGCGCGCCGTCGATATCGCCATCGCGGCGGTACGCGACGCGCTGGGCCGCGCCCCGTCGATCGAGCAGGTGACCTTTGTCTGCTTCGACGACGAGAACTACAAGCTGTATCGCGAGCGGCTCAAATAGGCGGCAGCGCGCTGGCGGCTACGGTTCGAGCCGCCAGTGCGCGGCCTTCCTTCCCACGTGCCACTACGGCAGCGCGCTGCGGATCAGCAGATTGATCCGCTCGGGCTGCTCGTGGATGACCCAGTGCGTGCCTTCGGGAATACGCTCCAGGCGCAGGTCCGGCACGAAATTTTCGAGCCCGTCCACCAGCGACTTTGGCAGCGCGCGGTCGTTTTCGCCCCAGATCACCAGGGTCGGCACCCGGATCACGAACATCGCGGGGTCCAGCCGCGAGATATCCGGCGCGGTCTCGCCCGGCGCCGGCGGGTGCATCGGCGTGGCCCGGTAGTAGTTGACGCCGCCGGTCAGCGGGTGCGAATCGTCGTCGCCGGGCGCCGACCATGCCGCGTGATACTTCGCGCGGGTCTCGCCCGTGAACCAGGCCGGCACGGCGCCCGCCTCGCCCGTCAGCATCTTTTCCAGCAAGGCAAAGTCGTTGGCCGCCAGCGCCTGCTCCGAACCGGGCTTGCGCAGCCAGTTCATGTAAGCCGACGCCTGCTGCTGCGCCGGATCGGCCGACAGCGCCCGGGCGAACAGGTACGGATGAGGCGAGTTGATGATGACAAAGCGTTCGACCAGCTCCGGAAACTGCGCCACCAGATTCCAGCAGACCGCCCCGCCCCAGTCGTGCGCCACGATCGTGCATCGCTCGTAGCCCAGCACCCGGATGAACTGCACCAGGTCTTCGACCAGCAGCTTCGGCTTGTAGGCGTCGGCCGACGCCGGTTTGCTCGACAGGTTGAAGCCGCGCAGGTCTGGCGCCACCGCGAAGTGGGTCTGGCCGAATTCCGCCAGTTGCCGCTCCCACGCGTACCAGAACTCGGGGAAGCCATGCACGAACAGGATCAGCGGCTTGCCCTGCTCGCCCGCACTGCCGTAATGCAGCCGCGTGCCGTTGGGCAGGTTGGCGAACTGCAAATGATGGATCACGGCGGGTGCGGTCATCGTTGTCTCCCTGGCTATGTCTGCCATCACAGGTCTCCCGATCGACGATGCAAGAAAGTGGCCAGGTCAGCCGCGCAGCGCGGCAACCAGGCCGGCGCGGACTTCGGGCTTGTCGCCGAACGGATCGCCAGGATTACGCTGGTTGACGATGTCCTCCATGCGGTTGCGCACCGTGGCCAGGGCCTGCGGGTGGGAATAAATATAGAAGCTTTCGTCGCGGATGGCATCGAACGTCATCTGCGCGACGTCCGCCGCGGTGACCTTGCCCGAATTGACTGCCTTGTCCGACAGCGCCTGCGACACCATCTGCGAGCGCGTCGGCGGCGCGTCGTTGGCCAGGCCGGCAGGCCGGTTGCGCTGCGACTGGCTGATGCCGGTCGGCACGAAGTATGGGCACAGAACCGAGCAGCGCACCTGTTCGGTGACCAGGCTCAGGTCCTGGTAGAGCGTTTCGGTCAGCGACACCACCGCATGCTTGGACACGTTGTAGACGCCCATCGCCGGCGGGTTCAGCAGCCCGGCCATCGACGCCGTATTGACGATGTGGCCCTGGAAGCCGGGGTCCTTCTTGGCGGCCTCCAGCATCAGCGGCGTGAAGATGCGCACGCCGTGGATCACCCCGTACAGGTTGACGCCGAGCACCCACTCCCAGTCCTTCTCGGAGTTTTCCCACAGCAGGCCGCCCGCACCGACGCCGGCGTTGTTGAAAACGAGGTTGACCTCGCCGAAGGCCGTCAGGGCCGCATCGGCCAGCGCCTGAACCTCTTCGCCTTTCGAGACATCCGTGCGCAGCCCGATCACCTGGGCGCCCTGCGCCTTGAATTCGGCCACCGCGGCGTCGAGCGCGTCTTCCTGGACATCGGCCAGCACAAGCTTCATGCCCGACTGGGCGCCAATCCGCGCGAACTCCTTGCCGAATCCCGATGCGCCGCCGGTAATGACGGCGACCTTGCCTTCGAACTGCTTCATGGGTGTCTCCTCCGTTCTCGGATATGTCCGGATATGTTCGGATATGTCTTGTGTTGATGGTCTTTGCTCCCCTCTCCCGCAAAGGGGGTGAGGGGGAAACACTGCACCACTGCGTGCCTTAGCCCGCCGCCTGCACGTGATAGCCCTGACGCGGGAAATGCACGTTGACCGCGCCTGCGCGCGGGTCCTGCCGGCGAATCGTGACCACGTGCTCGGTCAGCGTCAGCAGTACACCGGCCACCGGGTCCTTCGCGTAGTCGGTGGGCGTGACCGTGACCGCGTCACCGGCCGCAAAGCCGGCGCCGGGCAGGATGGTCGTGTCGTGCGGCAGCGGGTCGTGATCATAGGCATCGGCAATGGCGGATTCGGCAGGAATCACGCGCAGCTTGCCGTGGCCATACGCCTGCATGCGCGCGAACCACGTCTTGACCAGCGGATAGCCGTCGAGCAATGCCGCCAGCGCCGGGGCCCGCCGGATAAACCAGATGCAGTGAAACAGCGAGAAATCGGCAATCGACAGCTCCGGCCCGGCCACATGCTGCAGGCCGGTGGACAACTGCTCCTGCAACTGCGCGAAGGTCTCGTGCAGCATTGCCGCCGCCTCCGGCAACGGCATGCGCAGCGCGTTGGAGTCGCCGCGCATGGCCTTGCGGTCGGCCATGAAGGCCTGGATCTGCCCAGGCGACAGGTGCGACAGCATCGCCTGCACGCCGGCCGGCTGCATCGCGTAGGTCACGGTGGCCGTAAACAACGCGCTGTCGATCCAGGCCGCCATGATGCGCGACGGCGCGGCCTGCGCCACCGGATACAGCGGCGGATTGGGCGCCATGCGGTCCAGCACCGCGCAGATCAATGCCGTATCGCAATAGATATCGGCGCCGATCTGCATGACCGGCGTGCGGCGGTAGCCGCCGGTCAGCGCCGTGACATCGGGCTTGGGCATGATCGGCGGGATTTCCACCGCGCACCAGGACAAGCCCTTGGCGCCCAGCACGAGACGGACTTTCTCGGAAAACGGCGATGTTGCGTATTGATGAAGGATGATGTCGGGCATCTTGGCCTTTCAGGAGGAGAGAGATCGCGGAGATCGACTCCTGCTTAATCGAGCAGATCCGGCTGTTCTTTAACGATACGTGCGTATAACGGCTGGAACTGGAACCAGCCGGCCTGCGCCGTACCGACGATCGCGTAGGCCTGGCTGGCCGCCGCATCGCTGATCACCTTCGGTGCCTGGCCCGTCCGGGCGGCCGCCGATTCGGCCAGGATCTGTACCTGGCAAGACCGTTCCATCGTGATGAACCACCAGGCGGCCTCGTCCACGGTCTTGCCCACCGTCAGCAGGCCATGGTTCTGCAGGATGGCCGCCTTGTTCGGACCCAGCGCGTTGGCGATACGCTGGCCTTCGTCCAGTTCGACCACCACGCCCCCGAAGTCGTCGTACAACGCGTGGTCGTTGTAGAACGCGCAGACGTCCTGGGTCAGCGGATCAAGCTTGCGCCCCAGCGTGGACCACGCCCGACCGTACGTGCTGTGCGAATGGGCCGCGGCCACGGCGTCTTCACGCGTCTGGTGCACGCGCGAGTGAATGGCAAAGGCCGCTGCGTTCACTGGATAGTCGCCCTCCACCACGTTGCCGTGGTGGTCGCAGCGGATCAGGTTCGACACCTTGACGTGGCTGAAATGCACGCCAAACGGGTTGACCCAGAACGTGTCGGTGAACTCGGGGTCGCGCGCGGTGATATGGCCGGCCACGCCTTCGTCAAACCCGAATTTGGAGAACAGCCGGAACGCCGCCGCCAGCCGCTGCTTGCGGTGCAGCCGTTCCTGGGCCGGCGTGTCGAACTTCGGCGGGCGCGGCAGGTTGCGGTAGCGGGCCTTGACCTCCTCGGACAGGCCAGCGGCCATGTCATCTTTGGCATTGGCGGTTTGCGGGGCGTTCATGGCTGTCTCCTTTTTTGTGGGGTGGGTGCCGCTCAGACCATCTTCACGAGCTGCTTGCCGAAGTTCTTGCCCTTGAGCAGGCCGATAAAGGCTTCCGGCGCGCTGGCCAGCCCTTCGGCGATGCTCTCGCGGAACTTGATCTTGCCCTGCGCCACAAAACCGCCCAGTTCCTTGAGCGCCTGCGGCCAGACGTCCATGTGCTCGGACACGATAAAGCCCTCGATCTTGCAGCGCGACACCAGGATGGCGCGCGGGTTGCGGATCGGCATGTCCTGGCCGTCGTAGCCGGCGATCAGGCCGCACACGGCGATGCGCGCGAACGGGTTCAGGCGGGCCAGCACCACGTCGAGGATGTCGCCGCCGACGTTCTCGAAGTAGCCATCGACACCCTTGGGCGTCACGGCCTTGACCATCGCGTACAACTCCTTGGCGTCCTTGGCCGCCTTGTAGTCCACGCAGGCGTCGAAGCCTAGTTCACGGGTCACGTAGTCGCACTTGTCCTTGCCGCCGGCCACGCCCACCACATGGCAGCCGGCCAGCTTGGCCAGCTGGCCAACCACGCTGCCCACGGCGCCCGAGGCCGCACTGACGACGATGGTCTCGCCGGCCTTGGGGGCGATGATCTTGTTCAGGCCATACCAGGCGGTCACGCCGGGCATGCCGACCGAGCCCAGGTAGGCCGACAGCGGGATATGCGTGGTGTCCACCTTCTGCATGCCGCCCCCGTCGGTCACGCCGATTTCCTGCCAGCCAAACATGCCCACGACCTGGTCGCCGACATTCCACTTGGGGTTCTTGCTGGCGATGACCTCGCCGACGGTGCCGCCGATCATCACTTCGTCCAGCGGCTGCGGATCGGCGTACGACTTGCCGTCGCTCATGCGCCCGCGCATGTACGGGTCGAGCGACAGGAAATGATTGCGCACCATGACCTGGCCGTCGGCCAGCTCCGGCACGGCCACCTCTTCCAGGCGGAAATTCTCGGGCGTGACGGCTGCGGCCGGACGCGAGGCCAGAACGATGCGCTTGTAGGTTTGCTTCGACATGTGTGGATTCCTTCGCTCGGTTTGCGCGTGGCTTGCGCGGTGTTGCGCGGTTTATTGGGATGGAAGTACTGCTGGCGCGACGGGATCAGCCGTCGGCACCTGAATCCGCCGCCCCGGTTTCCCGCTTGGGCGGCATGCGCTTGATGTACTTGAACGTGCCGGAGGCCTTCGACACGATCTTGCCGTCGGCGTCGACGATCTCGCCTTCGCAGAACACCATCGTCGACGTACGATGCACGGTCTGCCCGCGCGCGGTCAGCTTGCCCCGCCCAGGCGCCATGAAGCTGGTCTTCATCTCGATAGTCACCACGCCCCGCCCTTCGGCGTCAGACGAGCGGCCGGCGATGGCCATCGCCACGTCGAGCAGGGTCATGATCACGCCGCCGTGCGCCATGTCCCAGCTGTTCTGGTGGCGCGTCTGCAGATCCAGCTCGATCTCGCTGCGGCCGCCTTCCATGGTGTTGCACAGCACGCCGAGATCGGCAAGGAACGGGATATTGAGTTGGCGCTGGGTCATGTTTGGGGCAATTGAAAAAATCTTCGGCCTGAATTATGCGCCGGCTTCGCGTCCCGCTCCCGTGTCCCGGAGAGGGGTTGGGAGAGCGGGCGCGGCACTTACACGGCACTTATACCGCGCTGACCCCGCCATCGACCGCCAGGATCTGCCCCGTGATGTGCTTGCCGGCGTCCGACGCAAACAGCAGCGCGGCGCCCTTCAGGTCTTCGTCGTCGCCCAGCCGGTGCAGCGGCACGCCTTCGCACATCTTGTCCACGCCCAGGCGGTCCAGCGACCCCTTGGTCATCTTCGACGGGAAGAAGCCCGGGGCCAGCGCGTTGACCGTGATGTTGTGCTCGCCCCATTCGCCAGCCAGCGTGCGCGTGAAATTGATCACCGCGCCCTTCGACGTGTTGTAGGCAATGGTCTCCATCGAGCCCGGCGGGTTGCCGCCCAGGCCGGCAATCGACGCCACATTGATGATGCGGCCATGGCGGCGCGGGATCATCGACAGCTTGCCGATCTTCTGCGACAGCAGAAACAGACCGCGGATGTTCAGGTTCATCACCTTGTCCCAGGCCTCGATCGGGTGATCCTCGGCCGGGGCGCCCCAGGTGGCCCCCGCGTTGTTGACGAGAATGTCGACGTGGCCCAGCCTGGCCAGCGCCTCGTCCGCAAGGCGTGCGATTTCGTCGTCGCGCGAGCCATCGGCCGCGATCCAGTCGGCCTCGATGCCGCGCGCCTTCAGGTGGGCCTGCGCCGACTGCAGTTCGTCGGCCTTGCGCGCCGACAGCACCAGACGCGCGCCTTGCTCGCCCAGCGCCTCGGCAATCTGCAGGCCCAGCCCGCGCGAGCCGCCCGTGATCAGTGCGGTGCGCCCCTTCAGGTCGAACAGTTGCTGGATGGTTCTCATGTTGTCTCCGTTTCTTTATGGTGCATGGTTGCTTGCGATCTAGAACCAGGCGTCCTGCATGTCCAGCGTGGTGCGATCCAGCGACGCCAGCAGGTCGAGCTGCGGATACACCTTCGGCAGCTCGAACCGGAAGAAGTACGCCGCCGCCGCGAGCTTGCCGCGATAAAAATCGGCATCCTCGCCGTTCGCGCCGGCCAGCGCCGCCTGCGCCACCAGCGCCTGCTCCAGCCAGATCCACGCCACCACGACGTGGCCGAACGCTTCCAGGTAGACCGATGCGTTGGCCAGCGTCACGTTCGGATCGCCGGCCGACCACAGCGTCTGCGTGACCTCGGCCAGCCGCGCGGCCGCCGCGCCCAGCGCATGCGCCTGTTCGCCCAGCACCTTGTCGCCGCTGGCTGCGGCGCGCTGGCAGGTTGCCTGTACGCGCTGGCCCAGGAACTGGAAGGCCGCCCCGTCCTGCATGACCACCTTGCGGCCCAGCAGATCCAGGCCCTGGATGCCGTGCGTGCCTTCATGGATCGGGTTCAGGCGGTTGTCACGATAGAACTGCTCGACGTTGTATTCGCGCGTATAGCCGTAGCCGCCATGCACCTGGATGGCCAGGCTGTTGGCTTCCAGGCACCACTGCGACGGCCAGCTCTTGGCGATCGGCGTCAGGATATCGAGCAGCAGCGACAGCTCGCGCTGCCTTGCCGCCTCGCCGGCCGCCTTTGCGGCGTGCTCGTCGTCCACCAGCCGTGCGCAGTACAGGTTCAGCGCCAGGCCGCCTTCGACATAGCTCTTCTGCGCCAGCAGCATGCGGCGCACGTCGGCGTGTTCGACCAGCTTGACCTGCGGGCTGGCCGGGTCCTTGCCCTGCGGCCCGACCGGCCGGCCTTGCGGACGGTTGCGGGCGTAGTCGAGCGCGTGCAGGTAGCCGGTATAGCCCAGCGCCACCGCGCCCAGGCCCACGCCGATCCGCGCCTCGTTCATCATGTGGAACATGCAGGCCAGGCCCTTGTGCGGCTCGCCCACCAGGTACCCGATGGCGCCCGCCTTGCCGCCCGGCTTGTACTTCATCCCCTCGCCGAAGTTGAGCAGGCAGTTGGTGGTGCCCCGGTATCCCATCTTGTGGTTCAGGCCGGCCAGCACGACGTCGTTGTGCTCGCCCAGCGAGCCATCCGCGTTGACCAGGTACTTCGGGACGATAAACAGCGAAATACCTTTCACGCCCGGAATCAGCTTGCCATCCGGGCCCGGGATCTTGGCCAGCACCAGGTGCACGATGTTGTCGGACAGCTCATGCTCGCCGGCCGAGATCCACATCTTGTTGCCGCGCAGCCGGTATTGCTGACCCAGCGGCGATTCGCCTTCGTACTCGGCACGCGTGGTGACGTCCGACAGCGACGACCCGGCCTGGGGCTCTGACAGGCACATCGTGCCGAAAAAGCGCCCTTCGAGCTCCGGCCGCACGAAGGTGTCAATCTGCGCCGGCGTGCCATGAGTCAGCAGCAGATTGGCATTGCCGATGGTCAGGAACGGGTACGAACTGGTGCCAACGTTAGCTGCCTTGAAATATGCGAACGCGGCCTTCTCCAGCGTGACCGGCAATTGCATGCCGCCGTACTCGTAGTCCTGCCCGGCGGCCATCAGGCCGGCTTCGCAGAACGCCTTCAGGGCGGTCTTGACTTCGGGGATGATCGTGACGGTCTCGCCGTCGAAGTGCGGTTCCTGCGCGTCGCTCTTCTTGTTATGCGGCGCAAACAGGTCCGTGGCGATCTTCTCGCAGGTATCGAGCGCGGCGTCGAAGGTTTCGCGCGAATGGTCTGCAAAACGGGGAATCTGGGTCAGTGACTCGGCATCGAGCCATTCGTACAGGACGAAATTGAGATCACGACGGGAGAGAATCAGCGACATGGAAAGCGAGGCTCCGGGCTGAAATAAGGGGAGGAAAAGCGCCCCTCTACCGCATGCGGGAGAGAGGCTGGGGAAGAGGGCATCGCGTTTCAAGTCGCGATATCGCAGAGTGATACACCCGCCCTCTTCCCCGCCCCTCTCCCATTACCTGGGAGAGGGGAGACAACATGCAGCCGAGAAGCCTTACAGCACCTCGAACAGGCCGGCGGCACCCTGGCCACCGCCGATGCACATCGTCACCACGACGTACTTGACGCCGCGGCGCTTGCCCTCGATCAGCGCATGGCCTACCAGGCGGGCGCCGGACACACCGTACGGATGGCCCACGGCGATGGCACCGCCGTTGACGTTCAGGCGATCCATCGGGATGCCGAGCTTGTCGGCGCAGTACAGCACCTGCACCGCGAACGCCTCGTTCAGTTCCCACAGGCCGATGTCCTCGACCTTCAGGCCCGTCTTCTTCAGCAGCTTGGGCACCGCGAACACCGGACCGATACCCATTTCATCGGGCTCGCAGCCGGCCACGGCAAAGCCGCGGAACACGCCCAGCGGCTGCAGGCCCTTGGCGGCCGCCACGCGGGCGTTCATCACCACGGCTGCCGAAGCGCCGTCCGAGAACTGCGACGCGTTGCCGGCCGTGATCACGCCGCCGGGCATGGCCGTGCGGATCTTCGACACGCCTTCCAGCGTGGTGTCGGCGCGGATGCCTTCGTCGGCGTCGATGGTGACTTCCTTGGTCATCAACTGACCCGTGGCCTTGTCGGCCACGCCGGCGAGCACCGTCATCGGCACGATCTCGTCCTTGAACTTGCCGGCTTCCAGGGCAGCAGCGGCACGCAGCTGGCTCTGCACGCCATACTCGTCCTGGCGCTCCTTCGAGATGTTGTAGCGTTTGGCCACGTTCTCGGCGGTCTGCAGCATGCTCCAGTAGATTTCCGGCTTGTTCTTGTTCAGCCAGCTTTCCTGGATCATGTGGCGGTTCATCTCCTGCTGCACGCACGAGATCGATTCCACGCCGCCGGCCACGAAGATATCGCCTTCGTCGGCGATCACGCGCTGCGCGGCCATGGCGATGGTCTGCAGGCCCGACGAGCAGAAGCGGTTCACGGTGGCGCCGGGCACGGTCACCGGGCAGCCGGCGCGCAGGGCGATCTGGCGCGCGATGTTGGCGCCGGTGGCGCCTTCGGGGTTGGCACAACCCATCAGCACGTCTTCCACTTCACCGGCCTCGATCTTGGCCCGCGCAATAGCGTGCTGGACGGCGTGGCCGCCCAGGGTGGCGCCGTGGGTCATGTTGAAAGCGCCCTTCCAGCTCTTGGCCAGCCCGGTACGGGCGGTGGATACGATGACTGCCTCGTTCATGTGTTGCTCCTCGGTATCTTGGTGTCTCTGGCTATCTCTAGCCAACTTGCGACGAATATTCGGTATGTCGACGTGAATCGTCAGGACTCGGGAAGCCAGGGGTTGTGGTTCGCACTGCCGGCCAGCAACGCCGCTGACGTCGTACGCTGGACGCCGGCCGCGGCCAGCTCCTGCCAGGCGCGGGCCAGCGATCCGTCCAGGTCGATCGCCCGGCAGGCATCTTCCACGACCGCTGCCTCGAAGCCCGCCGCGCGCGCATCGAGCGCGCTCCAGGCCACGCAGTAGTCGGTCGCCAGTCCGACGCAGACCACGCGCCGGACGCCCTGCTCGCGCAGGTAGCCGCCCAGGCCGGTCCTTGTCGTGCGATCCGCTTCCAGGAAGGCGCTGTAGCTGTCCACGCCGGCATGGTGACCCTTGCGGATCAGCAGCCGCGCATGCGGAACACGCAGGTCCGCATGCAACGCGGCGCCCGGGGTGTCCTGCACGCAGTGGTCCGGCCACAGCACCTGCTCGCCATACGGCAGCGTGGTGGTCTGGAACGGCGCGCGCCCGGCATGGCTGGTGGCAAACGACGCATGCCCGGCCGGATGCCAGTCCTGCGTCAGCACCACATGCTCGAATGCCGGCGCCAGCCGGTTGATCACGGCCACGACTTCATCGCCCTGCGGCACGGCCAGCGCGCCACCGGGCATGAAGTCGTTCTGCACGTCGATCACCAGCAGGCAGTCCTGCGCGCCGTAGGCCATGGTTCCGTGTCCCCTGTTCCCTGTTCCTGTCGATTCAGGCCGTCGTGTCTCAGCCGTTGAAGCCCTTGCCCTCGTCGGCCAGCTTCTGCAGCAGCGGGGCCACCTTCCAGGCTTCGCCGTGGTACCCCTTGGCGTAACGCTTCATCGACTGGGCCACGTTGAACAGGCCAACCTGGTCGGCGTAGAGCATCGGCCCGCCGCGGAACAGCGGGAAGCCGTAGCCGGTCAGGTAGACCATGTCGATGTCCGACGCCTTCGACGCGATACCCTCTTCCAGGATCTTCGCGCCTTCGTTCACCAGTGCGAACACCAGGCGTTCGACGATTTCCTCATCGGAAATCTTGCGGCGCGTGATACCGAGTTCCTTCGAATGCTCGACGATCATCTCGTTGACCTGCGCGTTCGGGTACGGCTTGCGGTCGCCCGCCTTGTAGTCGTACCAGCCGGCGCCGGTCTTCTGGCCGAAGCGGCCCATTTCGCAAAGCTTGTCGGCGGTCTTCGAATACTGGATGTCCGGCTTGTCCACGGCGCGGCGCTTGCGGATGGCCCATCCGATGTCGTTGCCGGCCAGGTCGCCCATGCGGAACGGGCCCATGGCGAAGCCGAACTTTTCAATTGCGCGGTCCACCTGCTCCGGCAGCGCGCCTTCGTCCAGCAGGTAGCCCGCCTGGCGGCTGTACTGCTCGATCATGCGGTTGCCGATGAAGCCGTCGCAGACGCCCGAGACCACGGCCGTCTTCTTGATCTTCTTGGCGATCTGCATGACGGTGGCCAGCACGTCCTTGCCGGTCTTCTCGCCGCGCACCACCTCCAGCAGCTTCATGACGTTGGCCGGGCTGAAGAAGTGCATGCCTACCACGTCCTGTGGGCGCTTGGTGAACGAGGCAATCTTGTTCACGTCGAGCGTGGACGTGTTGGAGGCCAGGATCGCCCCGGCCTTCATCACTTCGTCCAGCTTCTTGAAGACGATCTCCTTGACGCCCATTTCCTCGAACACGGCCTCGATGACCATGTCGGCGTCCTTGATGTCGTCATAGGACAGCGTGGTGGTCAGCAGGCCCATGCGCTGCTCGACCTTTTCCTGCGTGAGCTTGCCCTTCTTGGCGCTGTTCTCGTAGTTCTTGCGAATCGTGCCCACGCCGCGGTCCAGCGCCTCCTGCTTGGTCTCCAGCATCGTCACGGGGATGCCGGCATTCAGGAAGTTCATCGTGATGCCGCCGCCCATGGTGCCGGCGCCGATCACGGCAACGCGCTCGATCTTGCGGACCGGGGTGTCGCTGGGCACATCGGGGATCTTGCTGGCGGCACGCTCGCCGAAGAAGGCATGGCGCAGCGCGCGCGATTCCGGCGTACCGACCAGGTACATGAAGCCTTCGCGCTCTTCCTTCAGGCCGGCTTCGAACGGCTTGAGCGAAGCGGCCACGGCCTCCACGCACTTCGACGGCGCCGGGAAGTTCTTGGCCACGGCGGCCACGGTGTTCCGGGCAAAAGCCAGGAAGCCTTCGGCGTTTTCGTGGCGCACCTTCAGGTCGCGCACCTTCGGGTACGGGCCGGGGGCGGCGGCCACGTTCTGGGCGAACTTGATGGCGGCAGGCAGCACGTCGCCATCGACGAGTTCATCGAACAGCTTCGAGCCGGCGAATTTCTCCGACGGGATGGCCGTGCCGGAAACGATCATGTTCAGCGCGTGCTCCAGGCCGATCAGGCGCGGCAGGCGCTGCGTGCCACCCGCGCCCGGCAGCAGGCCGAGCTTGACTTCGGGCAGCGCGATCTGCGCGCCCTTGGCGGCCACGCGGTAGTTGCAGCCCAGGGCCAGTTCCAGGCCGCCGCCCATGGCGACGGAGTGGATGGCGGCCACGACCGGCTTGGTCGAAGCTTCCAGCGCACGGATCACCGAATGCAGCGTCGGCTCCTGCGTGGCCTTGGGGGTATTGAATTCACGAATGTCGGCGCCGCCCGAGAACGCCTTGCCAGCGCCGGTAATGACGACGGCCTTGACGGCGGCATCGTCCAGCGCACGGGTCAAGCCTTCGACGATGCCCAGGCGGGTGCTGTGACCGAGGCCGTTGACCGGGGGATTGTCGAGCGTGATAACGGCTACGCCGTCCTGTACCTGATACTGCGCTGTCATACGCGTTCCTTTGGTATTTGCGAGCCCTTCGTCTTCCTAGGGGCTCATGGGTTGTCTCGGGATTCGAATTCTCGAATGCAGTCTTGCTCTGATCCTGCCGGAACTCCGGGCCAGCTGCGCGATGGCCCGCAATCCCTTGTGCCACAAGCCATTTGGCTCGAAAGCGGGACAAGCATACACAAAATAGCACGGTCGTTCAATTTCAATTTTCGGCCGCGGAAATACCGTCATGCGCGCCTTTCATGGCAGCTTTTTCCGGCGTTCATGTTGAGCCTGCCGAGGGGTTCAAACCCTCAGGGGGAACCCGTAGGACGCGCGACGGAATCGGGTTATTTATGCCCCATGAATCACCCATCGACCGGCAGGCGACCATGGCCGGCGAATTTTTGACATAGCCCTCCAATCGGAAAAAAGTGTCGCCACTGCAGACCTGCCGATGCCGACGGCAACACGCGATCCGTTTGGCAATAACCTTCCCTGTGCTATGGTTTATACGGCCTGTTGAAAGGCAGGCAGGGTCAGGCCACCACCGCAAAACAGGAGGCGCGGGAAGCATGGCACGTCTGAACATAGATGGACGGGAAATCGCGGCGCCGGCCGACTGTTCGATCCTGCAGGCGTTCGTCCACGCGGGCGAGACGCTCGTGGAAGGTGTCGGCTGCATGGGCCAGGGGGTGTGCGGCTCCTGCCGGGTCATGGTCCGGCGCCAGGGCGAGCCGGAGGTCAAGACGGCGTTGGCCTGCGAGACGATGGTCGAGGACGGCATGCAGGTGGCCTTCCTTGACTACTTCACCTCGTCATCGCGCCATGTTTATCGGATGGAGGATATCGGCGACAGCTGGCAGATCCTGGGCACCATTGCCGAGACCTTTCCGGAGGCGGCCCACTGCCGGCACTGCAGCGGCTGTGATCGTGCCTGCCCCAAGCAGCTAGATGTCCAGCGCGGCGTCAATCTTGCCGTAGCGGGCGAACTGGCGGCGTCGGCGCAGGTCTTCGACGAATGTGTCATGTGCAACCTCTGCACGCTGGCCTGCCCGGAACTGATCCAGCCCAACCACCTTGGCCTGTTCGTGCGGCGCATGATCGCTTCGCTGTCGCTGCGGCCGGCGAACCTGATGCAGCGGTTGCAGCAGATCGAGCGTGGCGAGATGACGATCGATCTGGATGCGCCGGGCGCGCAGCCTCCACACCAGGGTTGAGAGCCGACACCCATGCCAGCCAGCATCCCCTACCAGGAGGCATGCCAACGCTACAAGCGTGGCGTGACGCCCGCCATGCGCGACGACACGACGTCCGTCGAGGCGCTCCTCAAGGCCTATCACCCCGATCATGGGCCGAACGCCAGAGTCGCCCTGTCCGTCGGGCCGAACCGCGGCGACCCGTGCCAGCCTGACCTGGCGCGCAGCATTCAGGCCAACGCGCTGATCGACGACGTCGATATCGCCGGCGCGCAACTGGTCACGACCGACGTCCTGGTCATTGGCGGCGGCGGCGGAGGTTGCGCGGCGGCACTGACCGCTGCGGCACAGGGCGCCCAGGTCGTCCTTGCCACCAAGCTGCGCCTTGGCGACAGCAACACCGTGATGGCCGAAGGGGGCATCCAGGCAGCCATCGGCGAGGACGACAGCCTGCAAATGCATTTCGAGGACACCCTGCGCGCCGGCCACTACTGCGCAGACCGCGAACTGGTCGCGCAGATGGTCTCGGACGGACCCGACGTGATCCGGTGGCTGATCCGGCTGGGCATGATGTTCGACCAGACCGAGGATCGGGCCATCGGTGGCAACCTGCTGCGCAAGAAGCCCGGTGGGGCGTCCGCGGCGCGCATCCTGTCCTATCGCGACTACACCGGCCTGGAAATGATGCGCGTGCTGCGCGAGGCGGTGGACCTTGATCCGGGTGTTGCCGTCTGGAATCGCTGCCCGGTGGTCGAACTGCTGTCCGACGAGCGCGGGCGCTGCGCCGGGGCCGTAATCTACAACCTCGAATGGGGGGCCTTCGTACTGGTGCGCGCCCGTGCGGTCATCCTCGCCACGGGCGGCGCCGGCCGGCTGCATCTGAATGCGTTCCCGACGTCCAACCACTATGGCGCCACCGCGGACGGCCTGGTGCTGGCCTATCGCATGGGGGCGCGGCTGCGGGAACTCGACTCGTTCCAGTACCACCCCACGGGCATCGCCTATCCGCCCCACCTGGCAGGCGGCCTGATCTCGGAGGCCGCGCGCTCGGCCGGGGCGAAGCTGATCAATGGCGAAGGGGAGCGATTCGTGGACGAACTCAAGCCGCGCGACGTCGTGGCCTCGGCCATCCTGCGCGAATGCGCGGAAGGCCGCGGTATCAGCCGTGACGGACAGGTGGGCGTGTTTCTGGACACGCCCACGCTGGAGCTGGAAAACCCTGGCATCCTCGCCAAACGCCTGGTCACCCTGACCCATCTGGCGCACAAATGCGGGCACGACGCGGCCCAGGTGCCCTTCCTGGTCTACCCGACGCTGCACTATCAGAACGGCGGCATGGCCATCGACAAGGACGGCGCGACCAACGTGCCGGGCCTGTTTGGCGTGGGAGAAGTCACCGGCGGCCTCCACGGACGCAACCGGCTGATGGGCAATGCCCTGCTGGACATCCTGAGCATGGGACGCCGGGCCGGCGCAAAGGCGGCGGAATCGATGCGCGGTGCGCTGCCCAGCCGCGCCGGGATCGGCCACGTGCACGCATGGCAGCGCGAACTGACGCTGGCCGGCCTGCCATTGCACGTCCAGGCGCCCCAGCTTTTTCCGGGCTACGCGCATTTCGATCTGCGTGTCGATGCCGGGCTGCGTGCCGGTGCGCGAGGCCGTACGGTGGGGAGCCTGCGATGAGCCACGCCATGGAACGCCCGAACCAGGTCCTGCTCAATGACGACATCCAGGTCGGTGCCGATCTGGCCGCGTGGCTCGCACACGGCGGCGGCGAAGGGCTGGCCAGGGCCCTCGACGATCCGGCCGCGATCATCGGCGAAATCGAACGGGCGGAGTTGCGTGGCATGGGCGGTGCCGGGTTCCTGACGCATCGAAAATGGGCACCGGTCGCCGCGGCGCCTGCCGGGGACAAGTACGTCGTCTGCAATGGCAACGAAGACGAACCGGGCACCTTCAAGGATCGCTTCCTGCTGGAGCACACGCCACACCAGGTGATCGAGGGCGCGCTGATCGCGGCGGCGGCCACGCGGGCCAACCACGTCGTCCTGTACGTCAACCCGCACCAGTTGCAATCGCTTGCGGTCACGCGGCTGGCTGTGCAGCAATGGCAGACCCATCCACTGTTCGAACGGCTGGCGGCCGTGGTCGGCGGCGCCGTCTCGCTGCAAGTCATGCCGAGTTCGGGCCTGTACATCGGCGGCGAGGAGACAGCGGTGATTGCCAGCGTCGAAGGTGGATTTCCATTCCCGCGCCGCAAGCCGCCCTACCCGGCCGAGCACGGCGTCCATGGCGCGCCGACCATCGTCAACAACACCGAGACGCTGGCCCACGTGCCGGGCATCCTTCGCCATGGCGCACAGTGGTATCGCGATCTCGGTCTCGGCAGGGCGGTGGGCACGAAGCTCTATTCCCTGTCAGGCGACGTACTGCGCCCGGGCCTGTACGAACTGCCGATGGGGACGAGCCTGGAATCGCTGGTGTTCGGGCACGGCGGCGGCATGCTGCAGGGCAAGGAGTTCAAGGCGGTCTTTACGGGAGGCCCTTCCAACACCCTGTTGACCAAGCGCGACCTGGACGTCGCGCTCGATTTCGATTCGGTGCGTCAGCGGCGTTCCAGCCTGGGCACCGGGGCCATGATCGTCGTCTCGGAAGGCACCAGCATCGTCCGCAAGGTTGCCGAGTACGTGAGCTTCTTTGCCCAGGGGTCGTGCGGCCAGTGCCCGTCTTGCAAGGGCGGCACCTTTCAGCTGATGCGGCTGCTCAACCGGATCGACACCGGCCGTGGGGTGCGGGCAGACCTCGATGCGCTCGAAAACCTCTGCAGCATCCTGCCGGGCAGCGGCCGTTGCGGACTGATCGACGGTGCGGTAACGGTGGTGGAAAGCTCCATGCACCAGTTTCGCGAGGAATACGAAACCCTGCTGATGACCTGACGCCGGCGCCAGCGGCCACGCAAGCCGCCTGAAGACCGGCCGGCTTCACCAGAAGCCCAGCACCTTCCACCAAAGGCCCCCGACCACGGCGAAGACCACCAGTTCGAACACGCACATCACCGCGCCGGTCCGCCACCATTGCCCCAGCGTGACGTAGCCGCTGCCAAAGATGATCGGCGACGTGCCGGTCGCGTAGTGGGTCAGCGTCATCATGATCGCCGACCCGGCGGTCATCATCAGCATGAACGGGGGGATGTACTCCGGCGGAATCAGATGCGCGCCGACCGTCAGAAATGCCAGCATCATGGCGCTGATATGGGCCGTGGTACTGGCGAACAGGTAGTGGGAGAACACGAACGCCAGCACCAGCACGGCGGCAATCCCCTTCCATTCCATGCCGCTGGCGGAGATGGCGTCGCGCATGTCGGCCGAAAACCAGGCGATCACGCCCAGCTTGTTGAGTTGCTCGGCCAGCATCACCAGGGCACCGAACCAGACCAGCGTGTCCCAGGCGCTCTTTTCGGACAGCACATCGTCCCAGTCGATCGTCCCGGTGATGATCAGCGCAAAGAGGCCAAGAAAGGCCACGACGGTCGGGTCAAGCGTGTAGGCGGACCCGAAGATCATGGCGGGCAGATTGGCCCACAGGATCAGCATCATCGCGAATACGCCCATCATGACGCGTTCCTTGCCGCTCAGCGGCCCCATGCGCGCAAGCTCGCCGCGGGCGTAGTCGACCGCATTCGGCGTGACCTTTAGTTCCGGCGGCGATAGCAGGTAGATGATCAGCGGCATGACAAGCAGGCAGAGCAGGCCTGGCAGCAGCATGCACAGCGCCCAGGTGGTCCAGGTCAGGTGCAGCGCCTGGCCGCTGGCCTTGGCCACGTAGTCCACCACCAGCGGGTTGGGCGCGGTGGCCGTCAGGAACATGGCCGAGGTAATCGGGTTGGCGTGGTAGTTCACCAGCGCCAGGTATGTGCCGACCTTGCCCTGCGTCCCCTTGGCCGGGTCGGAGTCGAAGGCGCCGGCGATCGATCGCATGATCGGATGGACGATGCCGCCCCCGCGCGCCGTATTGCTGGGGGTGAACGGCGCCAGCACCAGTTCGCAGATGGTGAGTCCGTATCCGATGCCAACCGTGCGCTTGCCCAGCAGGGCAATGAACATCAGGCCGATCCGGTTGCCCAGCCCGGTCTTCTTCAGTCCGCGCGAGATCAGGATCGCCACGACGATCAGCCAGATCAGCGGATTCGAGAAACTGCTCAGTGCGTCGGCAATGGCGCCCTTCGACGTCGGCGATGTGACCTGCGCGAGCGACACGATCACGATCGCCATCATGGCCATCACGCCGATTGGCATGACCTTGAGGATGATGGCGACAATCGTGGTCAGGAAGATCGCCACCAGGTGCCAGGCCTCGGGTTTCAGACCTTCCGGCGCCGGGAGCAGCAGCAGCGTGACCAGAACAGCCGTGGCGATGATGGCGGGCGTCAGCCGAAACGGCACGACTGACATGAAGTAGCGATACATCGCTATCACCTTGGACAGCATTGCTTTGGACCTCCCTGCGTGAAAAATGCGGCAAATATCAGTGTCTCGATGGCCGATTACCGGCCTGTGCGCTCTCAATATGTGGCGTCCACGGGCTTCCCACAATGGACTTTGGTCCACATCCCGCCCTGGAGTTGACGCAGGTCATCATCCGATCGCGCTCGGAATGCCTTTTTCTTCACTTATATGAATTCGCCGGCCGGATTCGGTCACGGGGCCCAGTTGCGGACCTAGGTCTTTCGGTCCATACCCAAGCCCAACTGCGCGGCACTAAGCTCGCCTTAGCGTGTTTCCGGAATACGGCCCGAGGCTCGAGCGAGATGGCCAAGACGACGCGGTCGATGTCCGGCTTCCGACACTGAACCAGCAATGGAGACGATCATGGAAAAAGCCGAACATTCAAAGCCGCTCTACAAGTCTCTCTACTTTCAGGTCATTACCGCCATTATTCTTGGCGTCATTCTGGGACACTTTTTTCCCCAGACCGGCGAGGCCATGAAGCCGCTGGGCGACGGCTTCATCAAGCTGATCAAGATGATCATCGCGCCGATCATCTTCTGCACGGTCGTGGTGGGCATCGCTGGCATGGAGGACATGAAGAAGGTCGGCAAGACCGGCGGCCTGGCGCTGCTCTATTTCGAGGTGGTCAGCAGCATTGCGCTGCTGGTCGGCCTGTTGATCATCAATATCGTCAAGCCCGGGGCAGGCATGAACGTCGACCCTGCCACCCTCGACACCAAGGGCATCGCCGCCTACACCGGTCCTGGCAAGATGCAGGGCACGGTGGAGTTCCTGATGAACGTCATCCCGAATACGGTGGTGGATGCGTTCGCCAAGGGAGAAATCCTTCAGGTGCTGCTGTTTGCCGTGATGTTCGGCTTTGCGCTGCACAGATTCGGCGGGCGCGGCACGCTGGTTTTCGACTTCATCGAAAAATTCTCGCACGTGCTGTTTGCCATCGTCGGGTACATCATGAAGGTCGCGCCGATCGGGGCGTTCGGCGCCATGGCTTTCACCATCGGCAAATACGGCGTGAGTTCGCTGCTCCAGCTTGGCCAGCTGATGGCCACGTTCTATGCCACCTGCCTGCTTTTCATCTTCGTCGTGCTGGGGTCCATCGCGCGATTCCATGGGTTCTCGATCTGGAAGTTCATCAAGTACATCAAGGAAGAGCTGCTGATCGTGCTCGGCACGTCGTCCTCGGAATCGGTGTTGCCCCGGATGATGGCCAAGCTGGAAAACCTGGGCGCCCGCAAGTCGGTAGTCGGCCTGGTGATCCCAACTGGCTATTCCTTCAATCTGGATGGCACCTCGATCTACCTGACCATGGCGGCGGTCTTCATCGCCCAGGCCACCAATACCGACATGACCCTCACCCAGCAGATCACCTTGCTGTTGGTGCTGCTCCTGACCTCGAAGGGCGCCGCCGGCGTGACCGGCAGCGGCTTCATCGTGCTGGCGGCCACGCTTTCCGCGGTGGGACATGTGCCGGTCGCGGGGCTTGCCCTGATTCTCGGCATCGACCGGTTCATGTCCGAGGCACGCGCCTTGACCAACCTGATCGGCAACGGCGTCGCCACGGTCGTCGTGGCAAAGTGGACCGGCGACCTGGACGTCGAGCGGATGCATAGCCGGCTAGACGGCGAGACCGATATCGAAGCGGATGAGCCGGAAGTCGTACTCGATCAGGTTGCGGCGCGCATGCCGGCCGCCGACCCCCGGCACAGATAGGCCAGGCGGCAGCGACGACACCCGATAACTTGCGTGGAGCTGCTCACACTTCCAGCCATTCCTTCCGGATCTGGGCATTGGCCTTCAGTGCCGCGGGCGTGCCCTCGAACACGATATGCCCGTGGCCCATCACGTAGACGCGCTGCGAAATGTCGAGCGCAATGGCCAGTTTCTGCTCGATCAGCAGCACCGACACGCCGCGCTCCTTGAGCGTCTTGAGGAAGTCGCCCACCAGCGTGACGATCATCGGCGCCAGGCCTTCGGTGGGCTCGTCGATCAGGATCAGGTCGGGGTCGCCCATCAGCGTGCGGCATAGCGTCAGCATCTGCTGCTCGCCGCCGGACAACACGCCCGCCGACGTGTTCTCGCGCTCCTTGAGCCGCGGGAACATGCGGTACATGTCCTCCACGCTCCAGCGCGGCTTCTGCTGGCGCGGATTGCGCTTCTCGCCCAGCAACAGGTTCTGCCGCACGGTCAGCGTCGGGAAGATGTCGCGGTTCTCGGGCACATAGCCGATGCCGGCATGGGCGATCTCGAATGTACGCCGTCCCAGGATCTCGTCGCCACGAAAGCGCACGGACCCTTCCGCCTTGACCATGCCCAGGATGGCCTTGGCCATGGTCGAGCGCCCCACCCCGTTGCGGCCCAGCAGCGCCACGATCTCGCCTTCGTCGACACGGGCATCCACGCCGTGCAGGATATGGCTCTTGCCGTAGTAGGCGTGCAGCCCGGTGACTTCCAGCATGGGCTTGCTCATTCGTGGGCTCCTGCCAGCGCGGGTTCGTCGAGCGAAGTGCCCAGATAGGCTTCCTTGACGCGGCGGTTGTTGCGGATGGCCTCCGGCGTATCGGTCGCGATGACCTCGCCGTACACCAGCACCGAAATCCGGTCGGCCAGGCCGAACACCACGCTCATGTCGTGTTCCACCATGACCAGGGTCTTGCCTACCGTCACCTTGCGAATCAACTCCACGGCATGGTCCGATTCGGAGCGACTCATGCCGGCGGTGGGCTCGTCCAGCAGGATGACCTCGGCGCCGCCGGCGATGGTGATGCCGATCTCCAGCGCCCGCTGCTCCGCGTAGGTCAGCAGACCGGCCTGGGTATTGCGGCGGTGCTGCATGCCGATCAGTTCCAGCACCTCGTCGGCGCGCGCCTTGGCATCGCGCAACGCCGACAGCCGGTGCCAGAACGAATACTTGTAGCCCAGCGACCACAGCACGGCGCAGCGCAGGTTTTCGAACACCGACAGCCGGTGGAAGATGTTCGTGATCTGGAAGCTGCGCGACAGCCCCATGCGGTTGATCTCGAATGGCCGCAGTCCGGCAATGCTCTGGCCGTTCAGCTTCACCGCCCCGGACGTGGGCGCGAACCTGCCCGAGATCAGGTTGAAGGTGGTGGACTTGCCGGCCCCGTTGGGGCCAATCAGCGCATGCCGTTCGCCCTTGCCGATGGTCAGCGTCACCCCGCGGATAATCTCGGTCTGCCCGAACCGCTTGCGGACATCCGAAAGTTCGAGTGCGGCGTTCATGCCAGACCTCCCGTTTCCGCCTGGATGGCGTCCAGTTCGGCGCGCACCTTCGCCGTCGCCCAGCGCCAGGCCGCGTAGCCCAGCGCCCACAGCGCCGCCGCCACGATCCACGGCGGCAGCGTGCCGGCGTCGAACCCGATGCCCAGCAACGACATCGCCGTGCCGTTGGCACTGTCGACCTGCACCTTGTAGACCATTTCCACGGTCAGGATCACAGCCGCCAGCAGCACCAGTCCGGCCACGCCGGCCCGTGCGTATGACGGAAGCATGCGGCCAAACTGCTTCTTCGCCAGCAGCGGCATCTGCATCAGCAGCAGGCTGGCGATGCCGCCCGGCACGAACATCACCATCGTCACGAAGAACAGGCCCAGGTACAGCAGCCAGGCCTTGGTCAGGTCCGACAGTGCCACCGCGAACAGCGTGAAGACGATGGCGCCGATGACCGGGCCGAAAAACACGCCCGCGCCGCCGATAAACGCAGCCAGCAACACGCCGCCGGAACGTACCGCGCTGACGTTTTCGGCCGACACGATCTCGAAATTGATGGCCGACAGCGCCCCGGCAATGCCCGCGAAGAACGCCGACAGGATCAGTACCAGGTAGCGCACGCGCTGGGTGTTGTAGCCGATGAATTCCACCCGCTCGGGATTGTCCCGTACCGCGTTGGCGATGCGGCCCAGCGGCGTCTGCGTCCAGGCGTACATGGCCACCATCGACAGGAAGCACCAGACCGCGATCAGGTAGTAGACCTGCCGGCCCGGACCGAAGGTAATGCCCAGGAAGGGATCGCCGACCACGCGGTTGGTGGAGATCCCGCCTTCGCCGCCGAAGAAATCGGGGAACATCAGCGAACTGGCAAAGACCATTTCGCCGATGCCCATCGTGATCATGGCGAACGTGGTGCCGGACTTCTTCGTCGTCACGTAGCCGAACAGCACGCCGAAGAACGCGCCGGCCAGCCCGCCCACCAGCGGCAGCATCGACACCGGCAGCCAGACCTTGCCCGCGCCGATCATGTTCAGCACATGCACCGCGATGAACGCGCCCAGGCCCGAGTACACGGCATGCCCGAACGACAGCATGCCGGTCTGGCCCAGCAGCATGTTGTACGACAGCGCGAAGATGATCATGATGCCCATCTGGGACATCAGCGTCACGGCGAACCCGCCCGTGAAGGCCAGCGGCGCCACCAGCATCAGCAGTGCCGTGGTGGTCCAGATGATCCATCGCGCCAGGTTCAGCGGGCGGTAACGCAGGGTGCGTCCGGTCACGACCGGGTTGGAGCTATGTTGCATCGTCGTGGACTCCATCGCTCAGCTCTCCCGGGTGCCCATCAGCCCACGTGGGCGGAATATCAGCATGACCACCAGCAGCAGGTACGGCAGCACCGGCGCCACCTGCGCCACGGTGAGCTTCCAGACCGAACTGAGCGGCGTGGCATCGTTGACCGCCATGCCGAAGCTGCCGAACAGGCCGGCCAGCGATGCATCGATGGTCACGGCGAACGTCTGCAGCACGCCGATCAGGATCGATGCGATAAACGCCCCGACCAGCGATCCCATGCCCCCCACCACCGCCACGACGAAGACGATGGAGCCGACGGCCGCCGCCATCGACGGCTCGGTGACAAACGCATTGCCGCCGATCACGCCGGCCAGGCCAGCCAGCGCCGCCCCGCCGCCGAACACCAGCATGAATACGCGCGGCACGTTATGGCCCAATGCCTCGACCATCTCCGGATGGGTCAGCGCCGCCTGGATGACCAGGCCGATGCGGGTGCGCGTCAGTACCAGGTAGATCGCCACCAGCATGCCCAGCGACACCAGCATCATGAATGCACGATATTTGGGGAACGACGAGGTAAAGACCGTGAACAGCGGCCCATCGAGCTCGGCCGGGATGCGGTACGGCACGGCGGCCAGGCCCCAGACCAGCTTGACGCCTTCCTCGATCAGGTAGGCCAGGCCGAAAGTAAATAGCAGTTCGGCCACATGGCCGTACTTGTGGACCGTGCGCAGGCCGAACCGCTCCACCAGCGCCCCGGCGCCGGCCACCAGCAGCGGCGCCAGGATCAGCGCCGGCCAGAAGCCGACCTTGGTGGCGATGGTGTAGGCAAAGTAGGCGCCCAGCATGTAGAAGCTGGCATGGGCGAAGTTGAGCACGCCCATCATGCTGAAGATCAGCGTCAGCCCCGATGACAGCATGAACAGCAGCAAGCCGTAGCTGACGCCGTTCAGTAGCGAGATGATGAAGAATTCCACGGCAAGTCCTCAGGGCCTGCTCCCGGAGCCGGAGCCTGACCCGACAAAAGCCATATTGTCAGGGGTTCCCGCGTGGCGGGGAACCCCTTCCCACCCGTCGCGGTGTCAGCTACCGCTGCCCGGCCGCTTCATCTGGCACGAGGTGGGCTGCGCCGCCACGAACTGGTCAAGCGTCGCATTGGTCTTCCAGCCATAGCCGGTGTTTTCCTGGTCGTACTTGATGTCCTTGCCGTTGACCTTGGTCCAGGTGGCCACCACCAGCGGCTGCTGGGCCTGGTGGTCGCTGGCACGCATCTCCACCGTGCCATTCATGCTTTCCACCTTCAGGCCCTCCATCGCCTTGGCCACCTTGACCGGATCGGTGGATCCGGTGTCCTTGATGGCCTTGGCCAGCATGGCGACGCCCGTGTACGACGCCATCACGTAGAAGTCGTCGTTGTACCTCTTCTTGTAGCCCTCGACGATGTCTCCGCCCCGGAAAGTGGCGTTGTTCGGGTTGTAGTAACCCACGTACTTGACGTGCTCGGCGCCGGCCGCGCCCATGGCGGTGGGCACGCCGGTCGTGGCGGCGTAGTACGTGTAGTAGTTGACCGGCAGGCCGGCATCCTTGCCCGCCTTGATCAGCAGGGCCAGGTCGCTGCCCCAGTTGCCGGTGATCACCGTATCGGCACCCGACGCCTTGATCTTGGCCGCGTACGGCGCGAAGTCCTTGACCTGCGCCAGCGGGTGCAGGTCTTCGCCAACGATCTGGATGTCAGGCCGCTTGCGCTTCAGGTAGTCCTTGGCCGCCCGTGCCACCTGGTGGCCGAACGAATAGTTCTGGTTGATCAGGTAGACCTTCTTGACGCTGGGGTCCTTGGCCAGATAGGTGGTCAGGGCCTCCATCTTCATGTCGGAATTGGCATCGAGCCGGAAATGCCAGTAGCTGCATTTGCTGTTGGTCATATCCGGGTCTACCGCGGCGTAGTTCAGGTAGACGATTTCCTTGCCCGGGTTGCGCTCGTTGTGCTTGGCCACCGCGTCTTCCAGCGCCAGGCCCACCGACGAGCCGTTGCCCTGCACGATGTAGCGGATATTCTGGTCCACCACCTGCTTGAGGATGGTCAGGCTTTCCTGCGGGCTCAGCTTGTTGTCGAAGCCCACCACCTCGAACTTGTGCGCCCCGCCCCAGCCCTTCTGGTTGGCCACCTCGGCCACGTACTGCCAGCTCTTGAGCTGGTTCTGCCCCACCGGGGCCATCAGCCCCGACAACGGATCGATGAAGGCGATCTTCACCGTATCGGCCGCCGCGGCGCCCGATGCCAGCGCGGAACCCAGAGCAACAACTGCAGCCACACCTCGTACCAGCGGACGCAACCTTGTCATACCTGTCTCCTTCACTTGTTGTCATTGGCGATGGGCGGCGGCCCGTGCCCTCCTCGCGCCAGGCCGCCGCGTCTGCGCTGTGACCGCCATCCGATTGCCATGGCGGGACACCGCAAATGCCTGTTGCTGCCCTGCCGGCCCGGAAATGCCGGGGTCCGGCCTTCAGACGCCGGGCAGCCTGTATTCCTTGAACTGCTCGCGCAGCCGGAGCTTCTGCATCTTGCCGGTGGCCGTCAGCGGAATCTCGGTCACGAATGCCACGTCATCGGGAATCCACCACTTGGCGACCTTGCCTTCGAAGAAGCCCAGCAGTTCCTCGCGGGTGACATCCATGCCGGGGCGCTTGACCACCACCAGCAGCGGCCGTTCGTCCCACTTGGGGTGGTACGCGGAGATGCAGGCGGCCATATGCACGGCCGGGTGCGCCGCCGCCACGTTTTCGACGTCGATCGACGAAATCCACTCGCCGCCGGACTTGATCACGTCCTTGCTGCGGTCCGTGATCTGCATGTAGCCGTCTTCGTCGATGGTGGCCACGTCCCCGGTCGGGAACCAGCCATCCACCAGCGGGTTGTTGTCGTTGCGGAAGTAATGGTCGATCACCCACGGGCCGCGCACCAGCAGGTCGCCGAAGGCCTTGCCGTCCCACGGCAGTTCCTGGCCTTCGCCGTCCACGATCTTCATGTCCACGCCGTAGATCACCCGGCCCTGCTTTTCCAGGATCTTGTGCCGGGCGTCCTCGGGCAGGTCCTTGTGGCGCGCCAGCAGCTTGCATGACGTGCCCAGCGGCGACATCTCGGTCATGCCCCAGGCGTGGATGACCTCCACGTCCAACGCCTCGAGCGTGCGGATCATGGCGGGCGGCGCGGCCGAACCGCCGATCACCGTGCGGCGGAAGGTTGAGAACTTCAGCTTGTTGGCCTGCACGTATTGCAGCAGGCCCAGCCAGACGGTGGGCACGCCGGCGGAGAACGTCACGCCCTCCTGCTCGAACAGGTCATAGAGCGATGCGCCGTCGAGCTTGGCGCCCGGAAACACGAGCTTGGCGCCCACCAGCGGCACCGAATACGGCAGGCCCCAGGCGTTGACGTGGAACATCGGCACCACCGGCAGGATCACGTCCTTGGCCGAGCAGCCCAGGGCATCGGGCAGTGCCGACGCATAGGAATGCAGCACAGTCGAGCGGTGCGAGTACAGTGCGCCCTTCGGATTGCCCGTAGTGCCCGACGTGTAGCACAGGCTCGACGCCAGGTTCTCGTCGAATTCCGGCCATTCGTAGGCGCCGTCGTGGGCGTCGATCAGGTCTTCGTAGCACAGCAGGTCCACCTTCGATTCCGCCGGCATATGCGCGCGGTCCGTCATCATGACCCAGCCCTTCACGTTCGGGCAGTGCGGCGCCACGCCTTCCACCAGCGGCAGGAACGTGGCATCGAAGAAGATGAACTGGTCGTCAGCGTGATTGACGATGTAGGCAATCTGCTCCGGGAACAGGCGCGGATTGATCGTGTGGCAGACGGCGCCCATGCCCGACACGCCGTAGTAGATTTCCAGGTGCCGGTAGCCGTTCCAGGCCAGCGTACCCACACGCTCGCCCTGCGCCACGCCCAACGCCTCCAGCGCCTGGGCCAACTTGCGGGCACGCAGTTCACAGTCGCGGTAGGTATATCGGTGAAGGTCGCCTTCGGTTCGCCGCGAGACGATTTCGGTGCTGCCGTAGTAGCGCGCAGCGTGCTTGATGATGGAGGAAATGAGCAGCGGCGCGCTCATCATTTGACCCATCAATGCCATGAAACGGTCTCCTTGGTTCGGAAAAAACGAACAACCGTTCTTATTTTTGGCCGACTATCCCACACCCTGCAAAAGCATCGACAAAAAATGAAGAAACTTGTTGGTGTTGTTGGTGGACTGACACGTAGTGGGCGCGCGCTCCTGGCACCCATACGCAGACCCTGCCATGCACCGGATTGATGTCCGATATTTGCGTCGCTTTTTGAATGGTCTGCGAGCAGCGGACAACCCTTGGCCGGCAGGAGAAAACCGGTGCAAGTACAATACTGCGAGCCCTGAAGCGCCTCAATATGTCGTTTTCCCCTAGCGTCATGCACGCCGTCTATGTCTACTGAATCCAACGACGCCCTGCCGCGTATTTCATTGCCCGTGCCGTTCAAGACCGCACCCGGCATGGCGGCACTCGGCGAGCGGTTTTTTACGCGGCTGGCGCCGACCGCCCTGCCTTCGCCTTATGTAGTCAGCGTAGCCCCCGCGGCTGCGGCCCTGCTCGGATGGGATGAAACCGGCCTGCGCGCCGCCACGCAGGATCCGAAGTTCGTCGACACCTTCACCGGCAACGCCGTGCCGGACTGGGCAGACCCGCTGGCCACGGTCTACTCCGGCCATCAGTTCGGCGTGTGGGCCGGGCAGCTTGGCGATGGCCGCGCCATCCGGCTGGCCGAGGCCGCGATGCCCGACGGTCCGTGGGAGATCCAGCTCAAGGGCGCCGGCCTGACCCCCTACTCGCGCATGGCAGATGGCCGCGCGGTGCTGCGCTCGTCGATCCGTGAATACCTCTGCTCGGAAGCCATGCATGCGCTGGACGTGCCCACTACGCGGGCACTGGCGATCATGGGCTCCGACGCGCCGGTCCGGCGCGAAACCATCGAGACATCGGCCGTGGTTACGCGGCTGGCGCCGAGCTTCATCCGGTTTGGTCATTTCGAGCATTTCGCCGCCCGCGAGGACCACGCCTCGCTGAAGCAGCTTGCCGATTTCGTGATCGACCGCTTCTATCCGGCCTGCCGCGACGCGGCCAGCCCGTACCAGGCGCTGCTGCGCGAGGTATCGCTGCGCACGGCGGACATGGTGGCGCACTGGCAGGCCGTGGGCTTCTGTCATGGCGTGATGAACACCGACAACATGTCGATCCTGGGTCTGACCATCGACTATGGACCGTTCGGCTTCCTCGACGCCTTCGACGCGAACCACATCTGCAACCATTCCGACCAGCAGGGCCGCTACGCGTACAGCCAGCAGCCCCAGATCGCGTTCTGGAACCTGCAGTGCCTGGCCCAGGCGCTGCTGCCGCTGTGGCGCGACGCGGATGCCACCGATGCCGAAGCGGCCAAGAACGAAGCCGTGGAAGCCGCTCGCGAGGCGCTCGACCCGTTCCGGGACCGCTATGCCGAGGCCTTCTTCCGCCATTACCGCGCCAAGCTTGGCCTGCGCACCGCGCATGACCAGGACGAGACGCTGATGACGAACCTGTTCCGTGTGATGCACGCCAATCGCGTGGACTACACGCTGTTCTGGCGCAACCTGGCCCAGGTGGGCTCGCAGGACGGATCGCGCGATGCGCCCGTGCGCGACCTGTTCCTGGACCGCGCGGCCTGGGACGCATGGGCCGCCGAATACCGCGCCCGCCTGCAGGCGGAACAGTCCGACGATGCCGCCCGCGGGGTTGCAATGCGGCAAGTCAACCCGAAATACGTGCTCCGGAATCATTTGGCCGAAACCGCGATCCGTGCCGCGCGCGACAAGGACTTCTCGGAGGTGGACCGCCTGCTGGCCGTGCTGTCGCGGCCCTTCGACGAGCAGCCCGATGCGGAACACTATGCCGCCCTGCCGCCCGACTGGGCTTCGGGGCTCGAAGTCAGCTGTTCGTCGTGAGCCTGGCAGCCTGCCCGGGATCGCAACAAGGAAACGAGATGACTACCACCAAGACCGACGCCGAATGGCGTGACCAGCTGTCCGACATCGAGTACCGCGTGACGCGCGAGGCCGCCACCGAGCGTCCGTTCACGGGCCGCTACTGGGACCACTGGGACCAGGGCATCTACCACTGCGTAGGCTGCGGCACCCCGCTGTTCGAGTCGGCCACCAAGTTCGACGCCGGCTGCGGCTGGCCCAGCTATTTCCGTCCGATCAACGGCGAGGTGATTGCCGAGCACGTGGACCACAGCCACGGCATGACGCGGGTGGAAGTCCGTTGCAAGGAATGCGGCAGCCATCTGGGCCATGTCTTCGAGGATGGCCCGGCCCCGACCGGTCTGCGCTATTGCATCAACTCGGCTGCGCTAAAATTCGACGATCGCGATCCGGCTGATCGCGGGTGACGCCACCCGCACACCGGACGCCACGTCCGATCCGCCTGGCGGATTCCCAGCGGGCCCGGCCGCATGCCGGGCTCGCCAACCTGATTTGGTCCGCATGAAATTCCTGTTCGACCTGTTCCCGGTCATCCTGTTTTTTGTCGCATTCAAGCTGTTCGGCATCTATCCGGCCACCGCGGTGGCCATCGTGGCCACGGTGCTGCAGATCGCGTGGGTGCGCATCCGTCATGGCAAGGTCGAGCCGATGCAATGGGTCAGCCTGCTGATCATCGGCGTTTTCGGCGGCGCGACGATCGTTCTGCACAATGAAACCTTCATCAAGTGGAAGCCCACGGTGCTCTACTGGCTGTTTGCGGTCACACTGATCGGCTCGGTCATCGGCTGGCGCAAGAACCTGATCCGCGCCATGATGGAAAAGCAGGTCACGATGCCGGACGCGATGTGGGGCCGGCTCAACGTTGCATGGGCCGCGTTCTTCGCCGTGATGGGCGTGCTGAACCTCTACGTGGCGTATCAGTTTTCCACCGATACCTGGGTCAATTTCAAGCTGTTTGGCAGCATGGGCCTGATGGTCGTCTTCATCGTCGCGCAGAGCATCTGGCTGTCGCGCCACATCGAGGAAACCCCGTCGCGGGAAGGCCGCTCCGAATAGGCGCAGCCGCCCTGCCGCACCCGATGACAATCCCGAAGGACTAACCGATGGCCGCCGATCCCGCCACCATCGACGCGCTGCTGCGTGCGGCGCTCGAACCCTCCCACCTGCACGTCCACGACGACAGCGCGGCCCATGCGGGCCATGCCGGCGCGGCGTCGGGTGGGGGTCATTACAACGTTCTGATCGTCAGCAACCGGTTCGCTGGCCATTCGCGCGTGACCCGCCACCGTATGGTGTATGATGCGCTGCGCGAACTATTCCCCGCGCAGATCCATGCGCTGGCCGTCAGCGCGTACACCGACCAAGAATATCAATCCCGCGAAGCATGACGCGACGCGCTCTCGCTACTCTCAGACCTGACTCCATGAAGACCACCGTCCTCTCGTTCAGCCTGGCGGCTGTGCTCGCTGCTGGCAGCCTGCCCGTGTTCGCCCAGAACGCCGCCGTTGTGAATGGCAAGCCCATCCCGTCGGCCAAGGTGGACAAGCTGATCGCCGGCACCGGCCAGCCCGCCTCGCCCGAACTGCGCGACCGTGCCCGCACCATGCTGATCGACCGGGAACTGCTGGTGCAGGAAGCCTCCAAGCGCGGCATCCTGCAACGCGACGACGTTCAGGACCAGCTCGAACAGGCCCGCCTGAACGTGCTGGCCGGTGCGGTGTTCGAGGACTACGTCAAGACCCATGGCGCCAGCGACGACGAACTGCGCAAGCAATACGAGAAGATCAAGGGCCAGTTCGGCAATGGCAAGGAATACCACGCCCGCCACATCCTGGTGGAAAAGGAAGCGGACGCCAAGGCACTGATCGCCAAGATCAAGGGCGGCGCCAAGTTTGAAGACGTAGCCAAGGCATCGTCGAAGGACACCGGCTCGGCAGCCAATGGCGGCGACCTGGACTGGGCCAACAGCGGCAGCTACGTGCCGGAATTCTCGGCGGCCATGACCGGCCTGAAGAAGGGCCAGATGACCGATACGCCGGTCAAGACCCAGTTCGGCTGGCACATCATTGAACTCGTGGACGTGCGCGACCAGAAGATCCCGACGTTCGAGGAAGTGAAGCCTCAGCTCCAGCAGATGCTGATGGGCGACCAGGCATGGCAGCGCGAGCAGTTCCAGGCGATGATGAAGTCGCTCAAGGACAAGGCCAAGATCCAGTAATCCCCTTGCTTGCTGCATACAAAAACCGGCGCCTGTGCGCCGGTTTTCTCTTTTTGGGGCGCACCTTGGCGCGCTCGGTAACATTCTAGTGCAGTTGGCGGGTTCCATCGCTCCTCCGGCCCCAGTAATATCGAAGGGCTCGACGAAGCCGGACACCCGTCCCGCCAAGGTATCGAGCGTCAGGATCGAGGGCATATTGCTATGGGCATGATGAGCGGCTACTGGTACATGTGGCATCTCTATTCCAGCGGCATGGTCTACTGCGCCCTAGGCATGCCCCATATCGAATGCACTGGCCGCCGATGGCGCGACCTTCATCCTCACCTGCCGACGCGCGACCGCTACGCCCAGTCAAAGCTGCTGCAAGCGACCGTCGCGTTCATGGAAGTACGTGGCGAAATCCCCGTACCGCCCGGCGCAGACCGTATGCGCCTGCTCTATTCCCGCTACCTGCCATGGAGCGAGCGCCTGCGCGCGCAGCAAGCCCAGCCGTTGCAAACTGGCGAACACCCCGTCGACCTCCCCGCTCCTGTCACAGTCTGAGATCTTTCTCATGACCTGAAGCAAGCGCCGGTTTTCTGGACACACAAGTTCACAAAACCCCTCTTGGCGCACCCATTCTCGAGGCCTAGGATCACTGCGTTGCGAACGTGAAGGCATGCATTGCCCCACACGCAGTCTTGTCCAATGGCTTTCAGGGAGTGGTATGACAGGCGTATCCGAACTGTTCGGCTGGTTTGTTTTCAACGTGGCGATTCCGCTGCTGGCGCCGTTCGCCCTGCTGCCCTTTGCGAAGGTGGCAGTGTTCTCGCGCTCACGCGGCCAGGGGATTGTGCGGCGGGCGGTTCAGGATGGGCAGTTGCTGTGGGCGGCAATTCCGCTGAGCGCCAGCGCCTGTTATGGGCTTGCTGGGTGGATCGATCAGACCGACGGCCCCCATCTGGGCGCCTGGATGTTCTTGTGCCTGCACGTCCTGCTGATCGTCGCCGGCTGCCTGCTGGTGCTGCTTGGCGCGATGGATGCCCACCCCAGGGGTCGCAGCAAGCGCGCGGAAATCAATCTCGTTCTACGCCTTTCGGTCTTGCTGAGCCTTCTTGGTGCCGCGGCGTCTACATCGGCCCGTCTGGCGCTGACTTCGACTGCCAGTTGACCTTCGTCAAGGGGCTTCCGCAAATCGTACGAGGAGAAAATCATGAGCAAGTTTCTGACCCGGTTTTTCGAAGATGACGAGTTTCAGTTCAAGGTCTTGAAGCGCGCCGAGTGGGGCATCATCGCCTACGCGGCGTTCACCTTTATCTTCTTTTTCGCATGGCTCTATCTGGTCAGGCGATGACACCGCACCCTAGGCCATAAAAAACGCCCGCTTGCGCGGGCGTTTCGTTCGAAGCAGCAGGTTCTATCAGCCGACCCACTTGCGCGCATTGCGGAACATGCGCATCCACGGGCTGCCACCATCGGGGATGTCCTTCCATGCGTCAGGTGCCCAGCTCATGGTCGCGGTTCGGAACACGCGCTCCGGGTGCGGCATCAGCGCGGTGAAGCGGCCGTCCACGGTCGTCACCGACGTGATGCCCTGCGGCGAGCCGTTCGGGTTCAGCGGATAGGTCTGCGTCACGACACCGCGGTTGTCGACGAAGCGCAGCGCCACGGCAACCTTCGCAATATCGCCCTGCTGCGAGAAATCGGCAAAACCTTCGCCATGCGCCACGGCGATGGGGATGCGGCTACCCTCCATGCCGGCGAAGAAGATCGACGGCGACTGCTGCACTTCCACCGTAACGAAGCGTGCTTCGTACTGCTCGGACTGATTGCGCGTGAACTTCGGCCATGCACCGGCGCCCGGGATGATCGGGGCCAGGTTGCTCAGCATCTGGCAGCCATTGCAAACACCCAGCGCGAAAGTGTCCTGGCGGTTGAAGAACGCCGCGAACTGCTCCGCCATCTGGCCGTTGAACAGAATCGTCTTGGCCCAGCCTTCGCCGGCGCCGAGCACGTCGCCGTAGCTGAAGCCGCCGCAAGCCACGAAACCCTTGAAATCGGCCAATGTGGCGCGACCGGCGATCAGGTCGCTCATATGGACGTCGACCGTGTCGAAACCGGCCAGGTCCATGCTGTAGGCCATCTCGATCTGCGAATTGACGCCCTGCTCGCGCAGGATCGCCACACGCGGACGGTTACCGGTGGCGATGAACGGCGCAGCAATGTCTTGCGCCGGATCGAAGGTCAGCACGGGGCTGATGCCAGGATCGGCGGCGTCCAGAACGCGGTCGTACTCGCTGTCGGCGCAGGCCGGGTTGTCGCGCAGCCGCGCGATACGCCAGCTCACCTCGGTCCAGGTACGCTGCAGATCGGCACGGGCAGCGCCGAAGACCTTCTTCGCGTCGCGATAGATCTCGATCTGGTCGTTCGTGTTCGGCTTGCCGATCACGTGGCTGCACGCCGACAGGCCGGCCTCGCGCAGCACCGCGAATACGGCATCGCGCTCTTCGGCACGCACCTGGATCACCGCGCCCAGTTCTTCGGAGAACAGCGCCCGCAGCGTCTGGTCGTTGCGGCGTTCGGCAACCTGCTGCGCCCAGTTTTTGGCGTCGCCGTAGTCCTGCTCCTGGTTCGGGTCCAGCGTCAGCATGTCCACGTTGAGCGACACGCCCGTACGGCCGGCGAAGGCCATTTCCGCAACGGTTGCCATGAAGCCGCCGTCGGAGCGGTCGTGATAGGCCAGCAGCTTGCCTTCGCGGTTCAGACGCTGGATCACATTGAAGAAGTTCTTCAGGTCTTCCGGGCTGTCCACGTCCGGCGCGCGGTCGCCCACCTGCTGCGTCACCTGCGCCAGGATGCTGCCGCCCATGCGATTCTTTGCACGGCCCAGGTCGATGGCGATCAGCGTGGTATCGCCCAGGTCGGTACGCAGTTGCGGCGTCAACGTCCGGTTGGTGTCATCCACTGCGGCAAACGCCGAGATGATCAGAGAAACCGGCGCCACCACTTCCTTGTCGCCATCGGCATCGGACCACTTCGTGCGCATCGACAGCGAATCCTTGCCCACCGGGATGCTGATGCCCAGCGCCGGGCACAGTTCCATGCCCACGGCATGCACCGTGTCGTACAGCTTCGCGTCCTCGCCGGCTACGCCGCACGCGGCCATCCAGTTGGCCGACAGCTTGACCTTGTTCAGATCCTTGACCGGGGCAGCCGCCAGGTTCGTCAGCGCCTCGCCGATGGCCATGCGGCCAGAGGCCGGGGCGTCGATCACGGCCAGCGGCGTGCGCTCGCCCATCGTCATGGCTTCGCCAGCGCGGCCCTTGTAGTCGAGCGTGGTCACCGCCACGTCCGCCACCGGCACCTGCCACGGACCCACCATCTGGTCACGTGCGTTCATGCCACCCACGGTACGGTCGCCGATGGTGATCAGGAACGACTTGCTGGCCACGGTCGGGTGGCGCAGCACGTCGCTCACGGCCTGTTCCAGTGCGATGCCGGTCACGTCCACCGGCGGCAGTTCGCGCGCCACGCGCTGCACGTCGCGATGCATGCGCGGCGGCTTGCCCAGGAGCACGTCCATCGGCATGTCGACTGCGAAGTGCTCCTTCAGCGCGGCGTCCACATCGGCGTCCACCAGCTGCAGTTGCTTCTCCTCGGTGGCGATACCCACCACGGCGAACGGCGACCGTTCGCGTTCGCACATGGCCTGGAAGCGCGGCAGGTCGTTCGGCGCAATGGCCAGCACATAGCGTTCCTGCGACTCGTTGCACCAGATTTCGGCGGGCGACAGGCCAGACTCTTCAAGGTGCACCTGGCGCAATTCGAAGCGTGCGCCACGACCGGCACCGTCAACCAGTTCCGGGAAGGCGTTCGAAATGCCGCCTGCGCCGACGTCGTGGATCGACAGGATCGGGTTGTCGTCGCCCAGTTGCCAGCAGGCGTTGATCACTTCCTGGGCACGGCGCTCCATTTCAGGGTTGCCACGCTGCACCGAATCGAAGTCGAGGTCGGCCGTGTTGGTACCGGTCGCCATCGAGCTGGCGGCACCGCCGCCCATGCCGATGCGCATGCCCGGGCCGCCCAGCTGGATCAGCAGCGTGCCGGCCGGCAGCGGGTCCTTGTGCGTATGGCCGGCGTCGATATTGCCGATGCCGCCTGCAATCATGATCGGCTTGTGGTAGCCGCGCACCGTGCCGCCCACATTTTGCTCGTAGACACGGAAGTAGCCGCCCAGGTTGGCACGACCGAATTCATTGTTGAACGCGGCGCCGCCCAGCGGGCCGTCGATCATGATCTGCAGCGGCGATGCGATGCGGTCCGGCTTGCCGGTCACGCCGGGCTTGTCGTCCGGGTTGCGATGTGCCACCGGCTGTGCGGCGTCGCGGGCATTTTCCCAACTCTCGACGGCATCGGGCAGCATCAGGTTCGACACCGTGAAGCCGGTCAGACCGGCCTTGGGCTTGGCACCACGGCCCGTGGCGCCTTCGTCGCGGATTTCACCGCCGGCGCCGGTCGAGGCGCCCGCGAACGGCGAGATCGCGGTCGGGTGGTTGTGCGTTTCCACCTTCATCAGCGTGTGGGTCAGCGCCTCGTGGCGGCCATATTTCTGGTCCGCGCCGCGCGGGAACCAGCGTTCGGCCACGTCGCCTTCCATCACGGCCGAGTTGTCCGAATAGGCGACGATCGAGCCCTGCGGATTCAGCTGGTGCGTGTTGCGGATCATCGCGAACAGCGACTTGTCCTGCGTCACGCCGTCGATGGTCCAGGTGGCGTTGAAGATCTTGTGGCGGCAGTGTTCGCTGTTGGCCTGGGCGAACATCATCAGCTCGACGTCAGTCGGGTTGCGGCCGAGCTTGCCGTAGTTTTCCAGCAGATAGTCGATTTCGTCGTCGGAAAGCGCCAGGCCCATGGCCGTATTGGCGTCAACCAGGGCGCTACGCCCTGCCGAAATGTCGATGAACTGCAGCGGCTTGGCGGGCAGTTCCTGGAACAGGCCGGCCGCTTCCTCGCGCGAGGCGATCACGGTTTCGGTCATGCGGTCGAACAGGTGCGCAGCCACGGCGGCACGGGTGCCGGCGTCCAGCGTCTTGCGGCCGCGCAGCAGGCCCTTCTTGCAGACCACGGTGATCTCGATGCCGCGCTCGATGCGGTGCACGTGCGTCAGGCCGCAGTTATGGGCGATATCGGTGGCTTTGCTGGCCCACGGCGAAATGGTCCCGAAGCGCGGAATCACCACGAAACGGTCGCCCTCGGGCTGGGCCGTGAACGGCGCGCCATAGGTCAGCATCGCGCCGATGCGCGTCTGGTCCTCGGCGGACAGCGGCGTGTCCGAATCGACAAAATGCACGAACTGGCCATGCACGGACTCAATATCGGCGTCGACTTGTTGCAGGGCGGCAAGCAGGCGTTGCTGACGGAAAGCGGAAAGCGCCAAAGCGCCGGGGAAGCACGAGAAATGCGCCATGATCGGTACGGTCAGGAGGCGTAGGAAGGTGAGGCTAAACGGCGGCTGGCACTGCTGAATGGAATGCCGGCATGCGGGAAACCGCTATTGTACCTTGTTGGCGGCCGCTTTTTGCATTGCGCAATGCGGCGCGGACGGACAGCCCCGGGAAAGTCTGACCCGGGACCGCAATTTGGCCTGGCTCGTGGCGCATCCGGCGCCTCGAACGCCGTCGTCAATCCACCCTGGCCTGATCTCCGCGAAAACACGAAAGTGGCCGATTTCACGCGAAAGCCGCGCAAAATCGCCCGAAAAAGTGCCTTCAGAGAGAGGTGGCGGAGCGCGCGGCCTGCTCGTAGAGACCTGTCAGCACGCGCAACAGCCGCGCCAGTTCGCCGATCTCGACGTTTTCATCACTGCCCTCCGTGAAATTGCTGGTCAGGCATTGCTCGCGGATTTCCCGATACCGGGCGCAGGCCTCGGTACCGGCCTGCGTGGTGGCGTAGGTGGCCTCCTTGCCCACCCGCTCGCCGGCCACCAGCCCAAGCCCCACAAGCTTCTTCAGGGAATATGTCACCAGGTGGGTGTCCTCGACGTTAAGGACGAAGCAGATATCGGCCAGCCGCTTGGCCCGGCCGCGATGGTTCACATGGTGCAGCACCAGCACATCCAGGAAGGTCAAATCCCGCACGCCGGCCGCGCCCATGCAGCGGACCACCCAGCGGCTATAGGCGTTGTACGCCGTATTCAGGCCAAACTCGAACTCGGACAGCTCCGGGCTGCGTACCGACACCAGGTGCGACGACGACACAATGTTGACGCCTGCGGCCCGGGTCAGCGGCGCGGTCCGTGCCGGGGCGTCCAGGGTCGCGCCCTCGGCGGCATCGGCGTGGCGTTCCGGGGCGGGCTTGCGGGCCATGAATGGGTCTCCCAGTAAGGTCGGCGGGTGCAGCGGGTGATGGCCAAGGTGGCCACGGTGGCGATAGGTGAAAGCCCGAAGCGGGTTCGGGCAATTTCAGCTTGACAGTTTATCGGCGAATTCTCAGCATGAATACCTTAATTCACAGAGGCAATGCGTGGATGCGGTCTGGTTCCGCAACGCCTTTCATCGTCACGCCGCCGCATGCTGCCTCATCCCGATCCGCTCGAATCGCTTGAATCGATCCACACCAGCCTGCGCGCCGGCCAGACGTCCCGCGCGGACCTGATCGCCGACGCGGCCGCCCGGGCCGCGAGCCCCGCCGGCAAGGCCGTCTACCTTCACACCACCTTAGATGCCGCCCGCCAGGTGGCGCACGCCGCCGACGCCGCCGCGCGCGCCGGCAAGCCGCTGCATCCGCTGGCCGGCCTGCCCGTATCGGTCAAGGATCTGTACGACGTGGCCGGCGAGGTCACGCGCGCCGCGTCGGCCGCCCGTGAGGACGCGGCACCCGCCACGGCCGATGCCGCCGTGGTAGCCCGGCTGCGCGCGGTCGGGGCGGCCCTGATTGGCCGCACCAACATGACCGAATTCGCGTTCTCGGGCGTCGGCATCAATCCCCATTTCGGCACGCCGGTCAACCCGTGCGACGACACGACCGCACGCATTCCGGGCGGTTCTTCGTCGGGCGCAGCGGTTTCCGTCGCGCTGGGCACGGCCGTGGCGGCATTGGGCAGCGACACAGGCGGATCGATCCGGATTCCGGCCGCCCTGTGCGGCATCACCGGCTACAAGCCCACCGCGCGCCGTGTGCCGCTGACCGGCGCGTTTCCGCTCTCCTCCACGCTGGACACGGCCTGCGCCATGGCACGCACGCTGTCCGACTGCATTGCCGTGGACAGCGTCATCGCCGACGCCCCGGTCATTCCGGTCGTCAACGCGCCCACGGCCCTGCGGCTGGCCATTCCGCGCCAGCTGGTGCTCGACGACATGGACGACGCCGTGGCGCGTGCCTTCGACCGCGCCATGGGCCGGCTGTCGGCGGCGGGGGTACACGTGGAACACGTGGACATGCCCGAGCTGGCCGAACTGGCCGGCCTCAACGCGGCCGGCGGTTTCTCGGCGCCCGAGGCCTTTTCGTATCACCGCGCCCTGCTGGCCACCCATCGCGACCGCTACGACCCGCGCGTGCTGAGCCGTATCGAGCGCGGCGCCGCGATGAGCGCGGCCGACTACATCGCGCTGCACCGCGCCCGGCTGGACTGGATTGCCCGCATGGAAGCGCGCCTGGCACCGTTCGATGCCGTGGTCTGCCCGACCGTGCCGATGGTGGCCCCGCCGATTGCCCCGCTGGTGGCCGACGACGCCCTGTTCTTCCGCACCAATGCCCTGCTACTGCGCAATACGTCGGCCTTCAATTTCCTGGACGGCTGCTCGGTGTCGCTGCCGTGCCAGGCGCCGGACGAACTGCCAGTGGGCCTGATGCTGTCGCACGGCCCGATGCGCGACGCGCACCTGCTAGGCACGGCCCTTGCATTGGAATCGATCGTTCGACCGTCACAGCACGCAGGCTGAGCCAGGCCCGCGCCGTGACCGCGGTACCGCGCTTATGTCTCAGACATTGAGGCCCAGCGCGGCGGCAGTTCCAGGTAGTTCCAAACCCGCGCAGCCGGGCAGGCGCCCGAGCGCAACACCAGGAGAGATCGAGATGCGAGTCAAGGCAATGGCAGTCGCGGCGGCGGCACTGCTGCTGGCCGCCACGGCGGCACGGGCGGATACCAAGTGGGACCTGCCAACCGGATACCCGGCCACCAACCTGCACACCGAAAACCTGCAGCAGATGGCCAACGACGTGGAAAAGGCCACGGGCGGCAAGCTCAAGATCGTCATCCATCCGAACGGCTCGCTGCTCAAGGCCAACGAGATCAAGCGCGGGGTGCAGACCGGCCAGGTGCAGATGGGCGAGATCCTGATGTCGCTGCTGGCCAACGAGAATCCCGTGTTCGGCGTCGATGCGGTGCCATTCCTGGCCACCAGCTACGCCGATTCGTACCGGCTCTGGCAGGCCTCGAAGCCGGTCACCGACAAGGTGCTCGACCGCCAGGGCATGAAGCTGCTCTACGCGGTGGCCTGGCCGCCACAGGGCATCTACGCGAACAAGCCGATCAACAGCGCCGCCGACATGAAGGGCCTGAAATGGCGCGCCTACAACCCGGCCACCTCCAAGATCGCCGAACTCGTCAGCGCCCAGCCGGTGACGATCCAGGCCGCCGACCTGGCCCAGGCGCTGGCCACGGGCACGGTCAACTCGTTCATGTCGTCGGGCGCCACCGGCGTGGACACCAAGGTCTGGGAATCGGTCAAGTACTTCTACACCGTCGATGCCTGGCTGCCCAAGAACATGCTGGTGGTCAGCAAGAAGGCGTTCAACGCGCTGGACAAGCCTACCCAGGACGCCCTGCTCAAGGCCGTGGCGGACGCCGAGAAGCGCGGCTGGCAGGTCTCGGAACAGAAGACCAAGGAATACCTGGGCACGCTGTCGAAGAACGGCATGACCGTGGCCCCGCCGTCGCCCCAGCTCAAGGCCGACATGCAGAAGGTGGGCGAAGTCATGGTGGGCGAATGGGCCAAAAGCGCCGGCGACGACGGCAAGGCCATCCTCGACGCCTATCGCAAATAAGCAGCCGACCACGGCTTGAACGCCGGCCACGCGTTTTGTTCCACCGGCACGGCGCGCATGCCGCAGGGCATCGCGCCGGGCTTGTTCCATGCTGTCCGCAGTATTACCGGTAGCCTGTTATCTCATGGAAGCCCCTCTCATCAAGAAGCGATGGCTCGACCATCTGCTTGACGCGTTTGCCGTCCTCGGTGCGCTCTGCATCCTGGCGGTCTGCATCATGATGATCGCGATGTCGATCTCACGCGAGACCCTGTTCGTGCTCAAGGGCGGCGACGACATCGTCGCCTGGCTGTGCGCGGCATCGGCCTTTCTGATCCTTGGCCAGACCTTCCAGCACGGCGGCATCGTGCGCGTGGAGATGCTGCTCGATGCGGTCGGCCCCCGCCGCCGCTGGCCGCTGGAGGTGGTATCGCTCACGATCTGCGTGGTGTTCGCTGGCTATGCCGCGTGGGCGCTTGGCACGTTCGCCTGGCAAAGCTGGGACATCAACGATGTTTCGCAAGGCCAGATCGTGATCCCGCTCTGGATTCCGCAGAGCTTTGCCGTGCTCGGCGCCATCGGCTTCCTGCTGGCCGTGGCCGACGAATGGCAGCGCGTGGTGCGCCGGCAGAAGCCGCGCTACCAGCTGGCGCAGGAAGCCAAGCTGGCCGCCGGCGATTTCGGGGAGACCATCTGATGAGCACCGTACTCGTTGCACTGGTCCTGTTGCTGGTCATGATCGTCTTCCTGGCCATTGGCGCCTGGATCCCCGTCGCCATCGCCGTCACGTCATGGGTGGGTCTGGTGATCTTCTCCGACCACGACGCGCTGGTGAACCTGGCCAACGCGTGGTGGTCGTCCAGCGCCTCGTATACGCTGGCGTCTCTGCCGCTGTTCGTATGGATGGGCGAAATCCTGTTCCGCACCAAGCTGTCCGAGCAGATGTTCAACGGCTTGTCGCCGTGGCTGAACTGGCTGCCCGGGCGTCTCATGCACGTCAACATCCTGGGCTGCGGCATCTTCGGGTCGGTCTCGGGCTCGTCGGCCGCCACCTGCGCCACGATCGCCAAGTCCGCCCTGCCCGAACTGACCCGGCGCGGCTACGACGAACGCGTCACGCTGGGGTCGCTGTCGTGCGCGGGCACGCTTGGCATCCTGATACCCCCGTCGATCACGATGGTCGTGTATGCGGTATCGGCCGATGTGTCGATCATCCGCGTGTTCCTGGCCGGCTTCCTGCCCGGGCTGCTGCTGATGCTGCTGTTCTCGGGCTATATCGTCGTCTGGGCGCTGATGAATCCGAACCGGACCCCGCCGGCCGAGACCTTCGGCTGGGGCGCCCGCCTGGCCTCGATCCGGCAACTGATGCCCTGCATCATCCTGATCGCCTTCATCACCTGGATCATGATGGCCGGCTATTCCACCGCCACCGAGGCGGCCGCGTACGGCGTGGTGGCATCGCTGGGCCTGGCCTGGGCGGGCGGATCGCTGACACGCAAGGCGTTCTGGGAAAGCCTGATGTCGGCCACCCGCCTGACCGCGATGATCATGTTCGTACTGGGCGCCACGTCGTTCCTGTCGGTCACCATGAGCTTCACGGGCATTCCGCGGGCACTGGCCGAGTGGGTTGCCGCGCTGCACCTGTCGCCGTGGGCGCTGATCGCGGTGCTGACCGTGATCTACATCCTGCTGGGCACGGCGCTGGACGGCATCTCGATGATCGCGCTGACCACGGCCACGGTGCTGCCCATGGTGCAGGCGGCCGGGTTCGATCTGGTATGGTTTGGCATCTTCATCGTGCTGCTGGTGGAAATCGCCGAGGTGACCCCGCCCGTGGGCTTCAACCTCTTCGTGCTCCAGAGCATGACCGGCAAGGACAGCAACTATATAGCGCGCGTGTCGCTGCCGTTCTTCATGATGATGGTCGTTGCCATCGGCATCATCACGGTGTGGCCCACCGTGGTCACCTGGCTGCCCGACGTGGTGATGGCGAAGGAGCTCAAGTAAGCTCCGGACACCCGCAGTCATCCTCAGGAAACCCACCCGGATGCGTGAGCCCGACATGAATACCGACGTCACCGCTTCCTCCCTGTCCGCCACCCAGCCGGGCACGCCGGCCGAGACCGCCGCCGCGCCCGTCTGGTTCCCGCTCGATGCGGCCGGAGACGATCCGACCCCGCTCTACGACGTGGCGGCGATCCGCCGGGTCGAACAGGCCGGGCTGGACGCCACGGCGCCCTTCACGCTGATGTCGCGCGCGGGCGCCGCCGCGGCAGACTGGATCCACCAGCATGTGCCCAGTGGCCGCATCCTGTTCCTGGCCGGCCGTGGCAACAACGGCGGCGATGCGTTGGCGGCCGCCACGCGCCTGCATCAGGCCGGGCGCCTGGTCGAAGCGTGGCTGATCGCCGAAGCAGACCAGTTGCCGGTCGATGCCGCGCGCGCCTGGTTCGACGCCCGCGCCGCCGGCGTGCCGCTGCTGGCCACGCATCCGGACCCCGAGGCGGCCTTGCCGCCCTGGCCCACCGGCTGCGTCGCGGTCGTCGACGGCTTGCTCGGCATCGGTCTGAACCGTGCCGCCGATGGCGAGATGGCACGCTGGATTGCGCATCTGAATGCGTCGCACCTGCCGGTGTATGCGCTCGATATCCCGAGCGGGCTCTTTGCCGATACGGGCGCAGGGCAGCCGGCCGTCCGGGCGCGCCGCACGCTGACGTTCCTGGCCGCCAAGCCGGGCCTGCTGACACTGGATGGCCGCGACTGCGCGGGCGCCATCGACATCGCCCCGCTAGGCCCGGACTATCCGCCTGCCGAGCGGCCGGTGGCCATCGTCAACCAGCCCGGCGCGTTCCTGCATGCGCTGCCGCGCCGCGACCACGCCGCGAACAAGGGCCGCTTCGGCAGCCTGGCCGTGATCGGCGGCAACCATGGCATGACCGGCGCACCGCTGCTGGGTGCGCGCGCCGCGCTGCATCTCGGCGCGGGCCGCGTGCACGTGGGCTTCCTGGCCCAGCCGGCACCGGCCATCGATCCGGTTCACCCGGAACTGATGCTGCATCAGGTGAACGAACTGTCGCTCGATGCGATGTCGGCTTTCGTGGTCGGGCCCGGCATGGGCAGTGGCACGGCAGCGCGCAAGCAACTGGTCAAGCTGATCGACTTCTGTGCCAATGCGGAGCTGCCGCTGGTGCTCGACGCCGATGCCCTGAACCTGCTGGCGGCTGACGAAGCCCTGAACCAGTCGCTGATCGACAGCGGGCTGGACTACGTGATGACGCCGCACCCGCTCGAAGCCGCGCGCCTGCTGGGCAGCCATGTGGCCGACGTGCAGCGCGACCGCCTGGCTGCCGCGCACGCACTGGCCACCCGCTGGCAAGCCACGGTCGTACTGAAGGGATCCGGCACGGTCATCGCAACGGCCGAGAGCGCTCCCGCCACCCTCAATCCCACCGGCAATGCCGGGTTGTCCACGGCCGGCACCGGCGATGTGCTGGCCGGCATGATCGGCGCGTTGCTGGCGCAAGGCGTGCCGATGCTGGCCGCCGCACGTGCCGGGGTATGGATTCACGGGCGCGCCGCCGATCGGCTGGTGGACGCCGGCACCGGTCCCGCCGGTCTGACCGCGAGCGAGCTCTACCTGCCCGCACGGGCCATCTTCAACGCGTTGCTGCAAGGCGGCGCGGCATGACCCAGGTTGGCACACTGGCCGGCGGCGAAAATGGCGATGGCGCGCGGCGGCGCCTGCTGACCGGCATCGCCCTGCTGGTTATGGGGCAATGGATTCTGAGCCTGCTCGACGCCACGGGCAAGACGCTGACCCAGCAGGGCCTGCCCGTGGTGGCCGTGGCGTGGGTCCGTTATCTGGGCCACGTCGTGGCGATCTTCCTGCTGATCGGGCCGGCGCGCTGGCAACGGCAGTCGCGTCCCGCCGCGCCGCGCCTGCAGTGGCTGCGCGGCGCGCTGATGCTGGCCTCGACGCTGGTGTTCTTCAGCGTGCTGAAGCTGATGCCGCTGGCCACCGCCACCGCGCTGAACTTCTGTGCGCCGCTGATCGTCGTGGCGCTGTCGCCGTGGTTGCTGGGCGAGCGCCCCGGCGTACATGCGCGATGGACGCGCTGGATCGGCGTCGGCATCGGCTTCGCCGGCATGCTGGTGGTGGTCCGCCCCGGCGGCGAACTCGACGCCGTGGGCGTGGGGCTGGGCCTGCTGTCGGCGCTGCTGTTTGCGCTGCTGCAAATGCTGACGCGCCGCATCGCCGCGCATGACGCGCCCATGACAACGCTGATCCAGAGCGGCGTGACGGGTGCCGCGCTGACCACGCTGCTGGTACCGTTCTTCTGGTTCGCGTCCGTGCCGACGCCGACGCAAGCGGCGCTTCTGCTTTCGGCAGGCCTCACCGGGTCGCTTGGACACTACTTTGTGATCCGCGCATTCCAGTATGCAGACGCTTCGTTCCTGAGCCCGTTCCTGTATCTGCAGATCTTTTCCGCTACCGTGGTCGGATACTTCGCATTCGGCCACCTGCCGGACTGGACCACCGCCCTGGGCATTGCGGTGATCTGCGCCGGCGGCCTGTGCGTGGCAGGCGGCGAACCCGTGCTGCGCCGGGTGGCCACGCGGCTACGCCGCTAGTCGCCCCAGGCTGCCGCCGACGGCGGCGAACGCGCGCTGGCGCACATACTCCGCGTTCGTGACGGCGCACAACCACTGCGCAGCCCCGCGCACAAACCCGGCCCCACGTCGGACAACGCCCGATACGGCGGGAGCGACTCGACTGTTAAGGTTTTGCAGATGCCGCAAGTGGCGTTACGTTTTGCTGCTACTTTCGGCTTTTGACATCACATCGGAGCGATATACTTGCGCTCAGGCCCGTTACGGCTGGCCAATGCCCGAGATCTCCAGAACACCCCCATGCCGACTGAACTCCACGCCTGGACTGCCCTGCGCCACCACTACGATGCCATCCGCCACACGCCGATGCAGCAGTGGTTCGCCGAGGCCGAAGCCGCCCGCCGCGTCGAGGACTTCTCGCTGGAAGCCGCCGGCCTGTACCTCGACTTCTCGAAGAACCGCATTACGTTCGAGACCTTCGCCCTGCTCATGAAGCTGGCCGAGGAAGCGGGCGTGGCCCAGCGCCGCGATGCCATGTTCGCCGGCGAGCATATCAATACGACGGAAGACCGCGCCGCGCTGCACGTGGCGTTGCGCGCCTTGCCCGACGCGCCGTTCAAGGTGGACGGGTCATCGGTCATGCCCGGCATCAACGACGTGCTCGGCCGCATGCGCGATTTCGCCGCCCGCGTGCGCAACGGCGGCTGGACTGGCTTCAACGGCCAGACCATCACCGACATCGTCAACATCGGCATCGGCGGTTCGGACCTCGGGCCACGCATGGTGTGCCGCGCCCTGGCCCACCTGGCGGACCCGCAAGGGCCCCGCATGCATTTCGTGTCCAATGTCGACGGGACCGAACTGGCCGAGACGCTAGTACGGCTGGACCCAGCGCGCACGCTCGTCATCGTGTGCTCGAAGACGTTCACCACGCTGGAGACCATGGCCAACGCGTGCAGCATGCGCGACTGGTTCCTGCGCCACGGCGTGGCCGAGAACCAGTTGGCACGCCATTTCGTTGCCGTGTCCACCAACCGCGAAGCCGTGGTCAAGTTCGGTATCGACCCGGCCAACATGTTCGAATTCTGGGACTGGATCGGCGGCCGTTTCTCGCTCTGGTCGTCGGTTGGCCTGTCGATTGCGCTGGCCGTGGGCTTCGACGCGTTCGAAGACCTGCTGCTCGGTGGCCGGGCCATGGACGATCATTTCCGCACGGCGCCGCTGGCCCGCAACATGCCCGTGGTCATGGGCATGCTGGGCATCTGGTATCGCAATTTCTTTGGAATGCCGACCAGCTGCATGGCGCCCTATTCCACCTCGCTCGAACTGTTTCCTGCCTTCCTGCAGCAACTGGAGATGGAAAGCAACGGCAAGTCGGTGCAACTGAACGGCGACCCGGTACACGCGGAAACATCGCCTGTCGTCTGGGGCACGGCGGGTACCAACGGCCAGCATGCCTACTTCCAGATGATCCACCAAGGTTCGCAGATCGTGCCCGTGGACTTCGTGGCGCCGCTGGTGCCGCCGCGCGACCTGCCCGGCCATCACGCCAAGCTGCTGGCCAACTGCTTTGCCCAGGCCGAGGCGCTGATGCGCGGCCGTGGCGCCGATGAACTGCGCGCCGCCGGTGTCACCGACGAGGCCCGCATCCCGCATATGGTTTTCGAGGGCAACCGCCCCAGCAATACGCTGCTGATGGAAGACCTGACGCCCCACGTGCTGGGCGCACTGATCGCCCTCTACGAGCACCGCACCTTCGTGCAGGGCGTGGTGTGGAACATCAATTCGTTCGACCAGTGGGGTGTGGAACTGGGCAAGATCCTGGCGCGGCCGATCGAACAGGAACTGACCGGGCAAGGCACAGCCACGCATGATGCGTCGACCGCTGCGCTGATCGCCCGCGCACGTGGCGTGCTCGGGCGCGGCTGAGGGGGCGGCGGGATCGCTGCCTTCGCAGCCCTTGCCTTTTTGCGTGGCCAGTAGCCGGCTAGATTTCCGTTCCCATCAGTTCGTCGCTGGCCACCCGGCCGGCATCGATCGTCAGGACACGTCCGCAACGCGCGGCCACCGAGCGGTCGTGCGTCACCAGTACCAGTGTGGATCCGGCATCGCGATTGAGTTCGAACATCAGCGCGATCACGGCTTCGCCGGTGGCGGTGTCCAGGCTGCCGGTGGGCTCGTCGGCAAACAGGATGTCCGGCCGTGCCACGAAGGCGCGGGCCAGCGCCACGCGCTGCTGCTCGCCACCCGACAGCGTGCGCGGATAGTGCGTCAGGCGCTTGCCCAGTCCCACGCGCTCGAGCATTTCCGTGGCACGCTCGCGTACGCGCGCGGTTTCTCCGCGCAGCTCCAGCGGCAGCATCACGTTTTCCAGCGCCGTAAGGTGCCCGACAAGCTGGAACGACTGGAACACAAAGCCGACATGGCGCCCGCGCAGCGCCGCGCGCTGGTCTTCGTCGAGCTGGAAGATATCCTGCCCGTGCAGGCGAACCGATCCGTTGCTGGGCAGGTCAAGCCCGGCCAGCAGGCCGAGCAGCGTGGATTTGCCCGACCCCGAAGCGCCGACGATGGCCAGCGTTTCGCCGGCCGTGACGGAAAACGAGACGTCGTGCAGAATCGTCAGCGAACCCGTCGTGTCAGCTACGGTCTTTCCGAGTGACTCGACAGCAAGAATGGAAGAGGACATGCGCGAGAGGATGGCAAACGTTGGTCGCCGGCGGATGCTGGCAGCTTGTAGTGCGACAGCGGTCGCCCTGTTCGGTTCACTGCTGACGCCGCGCGCCATGGCGCAGGGCGCGGCCACTGCGTCGGCCGGGCCCGCGCTGCTGGTGCTGGGAGACAGCCTGTCGGCCGAATATGGCATTGCACGCGGCACGGGCTGGGCAAGCCTGCTGCAGGAACGCCTGCGCCGCGAGCGGTTTGATTATAGCGTCGTGAATGCCAGCATCAGCGGCGAGACCACGGTCGGCGGCAAGACCCGGCTTCCGGACCTGCTCAAGCGGCACAAGCCCGCCATCGTGATCGTGGAACTGGGCGCCAACGACGCGCTGCGCGGCCTGTCGCTGCCATCGACCGAAACCAACCTGCGCAGCATCATCGGGGATGCCCAGAAGGCCGGCGCACAAGTGGTGCTGGTGGGCATGCGCATCCCACCAAACTACGGGGCCGACTACACCGAACGGTTCTTCGGACTCTTCCCGAAGCTCGCGGGAGAATACCGGACCCAGCTGGTACCGTTCCTGCTCGACAAGGTGGTGACACGCCCGGAGTGGTTTCAGGAGGACCGGATTCACCCGACATCGGCCGCCCAGCCCGCGTTGCTCGACACGGTCTGGCCCGCGCTGAAGCCGCTGCTGAAGGCGCCTGCCAGGCGCCACTGATCCTGCGCCGGGCGTCCCCGGCAGAAAAGAAAAAGCCCCTGCGGTGTGAACTGCAGGGGCTTTTTGCCATCCGGCGTCGCGACGGCGTATCAGTGTGCGGCTGCTTCGCTGGCCGGGGCCAGGTCCTCCGACTTCACCGGATGCAGGATCTTGACCTTCGCCTTGGCCTTCAGGGCGTCATAGTAGGCTGCCAGTTCGGTCTGGCCAGCGAGCTGGCTCAGCTGCTGCGCATCGGCCTGGCGCTGCGCGGCATTGGCTTCGGTCGGCGTGCTGACCTTGCTGATGCGATAGATCGCATAGCCGTCCGCACCCAGATCCACACCGACCACCGACGGCAGCTTGGTGGCGTCGGCACGCATGATGGCATCGACGGCCTTCGGCGACAGGTTGTCGGCCTTGGCGCGCGACACCGTAACAGTCGGGCCGAACCCGCTGGCGCTGTCGGCCTTCTTCAGCGCCTCAAGCTTGGCCTCGCCATCCTTGCGGGCCAGTTCGGCCGCCTGCTGCGCAACATATGCCTGGCGCACCTGGGCTTCCACGTCCTCGAACTTGCGCGCGGTCGCCGGGCGGTAGTCGACGATACGCGCCGCCACCAGCGTCGTCGGGCCCACCTGGATGGCCTCGGTATTGCGCTTGTTCTTGATCGTGTCGTCGCTGAACAGGGCCTTCAGAACCTTGTCGTTGTTGAGCGGATTGTCCTTGCCCAGGGCCGGATTCGGCTGACGCGTGACATTGTCGGCGGTCTGGATCGTCAGCTTGAACTTGTCGGCAGCCGGCTTCAGGCTGTCGGACTGCTCGTAGACCGTGTTGCCGAAGGCGTCCGCCTGCTCGGTGTACTTCTTGCTGGCCAGCTGCTTCTTCAGCTCCGCCTCAAGCTCCGGACGCACTTCGTCCAGCGGCTGGGTGGCAGCAGGCTTGATGCCGGTCAGCTTGACGATGTGGTAGCCGTAGTCGGTCTCCACGAGATCGCTGATCTGGCCGTCCTTGAGCGCGTACATGGCGTCCTCGAACGGCTTGACCAGTGCACCGCGCCCCATGAACCCCAGATCGCCGCCCTTCTCTGCCGAGCCCGGGTCCTGCGAGTTCTTCTTCGCCACGTCCGCGAACGTTTCCGGGTGCTTGCGCACGTCGTCCAGCAGCTTCTGGGCCTTCTCCTTAGCAGCCTTGCGATCCGCGTCCTTGGCATCCTTCGGAACCGTGATCAGGATATGGCTGGCGCGACGCTGCTCTTCCGTACGGAAACGCTGGGCATTGCTGTCGTAGTAGGACTTCAGCTCTTCCGGCGTGACGGCCTGGCTGGCTGCCATGGCATCGCCAGACAGCACCACGTACTCCACCTTGGCCTGCTCGGGCGTGGTGTAGGCCGACAGATGCGACTCGTAATAGGCCTTCAGCGCGGCGGCATCAGGCGTCACCTTCGAAGTGAAATCAGCGGGCTTGATCAGCAGGGCCTGCACGTCGCGCTGCTGGTCGCGGATGGCGATCAGTCGATCGAGCAGCGACTTCGGCACGAAAGCGGTGGTGCCCACCGCGCCGCCCAGTTGCTGCGTCGCCATTTCGAAGCGCATGCGAGCGTCGAGCTGTTCGGGCGTCATGCCCTGCTGGGCCAGCAGCTGGATATAGGCTTTCTCGTCGAGCTTGCCGTCCGGACTGCGCAGCTGGGCGATCGCCGGAATGGACTCGATGGCCTGGCGCAGTTGCTCGTTCGACACCGTCAGATTCTTCTTGGCCGTGGCGTCGGCCACCACGCGCTGCAGAATCAGCTGGTCCAGCACCGACTGGCGTGCCGCGGCGCTCTCGAACATGCGCGGGTCGTAATTGCTGCCAAGCATCTGGCGCATGCGCTCGGTCTGGTCACGCACCACGTTGTCGACTTCCTGCACGGTGATGGTACGGCCATCGACCTTGGCGGCGTCATGCGAGCTGTCCATGAAGCGCGAGTAGCTCTCGACACCGAAGAACACGAACGACGGGAAGACAAGCACCAGCAGCAGCAAAAGCATCAGGCGCCGGTTGTTGCGTACGAAATCAAGCATGCTTTTCGGGTGAAAGGGTTGGGGCCTTTGGGCCGACAGTCAAACTTCGCGATTCTATCAGGAGCGGGACGCCAGACCTGCGGAATATGTGGCGCGGAGTGCGTTTGGGTCAGGATGCCTGCACGTTCGCGCCAACGAACTGGAACGCCCGCTGCGCGGATCAGAATATGCAAAAACAAAAAGCCCGCAGATGCGGGCTTTTATGTTGGCGGAGTGGACGGGACTCGAACCCGCGACCCCCGGCGTGACAGGCCGGTATTCTAACCGACTGAACTACCACTCCTTGCGTCGGTGTTCCTGCAAGACCTGTGCGCTGCGATCCAGTGTGGTGGGTGCTGAGGGGTTCGAACCCCCGACCTACGCCTTGTAAGGGCGCCGCTCTACCAGCTGAGCTAAGCACCCACATGGACCACGCAAGCCAGTTGCCTGCAAGGTAATTCTCGCTACGCACGATTCGGCGGTTGCTGCTTCGTTGCCGCTGTTTGCGTTGCGAGGCCGCGATTGTAATACGAGACTTTTCAATTTGCCAAGCGTTGATTGCACGATTCTCTTGCGTCACGCGCGCCACGCAAACAAAAAGCCGCGGGCGCAAACCCGCGGCTTTTGGCGTTTCAACGATGGCGTCGATCAGTGATGAATGCGCTCGACCTTGGCCTCGCCCTTGTCCGCCACTTCGGAAGGCTTGGCATCTTCCTCGGGCAGCGCCTCGGGCTTGCGCTCGAGTGCCAGCTCCAGCACCTTGTCGATCCAGCGCACGGGCACGATCTCGATGGCGTTCTTGACGTTGTCGGGGATGTCCGCCAGGTCCTTCACGTTTTCCTCGGGGATCAGCGCCAGCTTGATACCGCCACGGTGGGCAGCCAGCAGCTTCTCCTTGAGGCCACCGATCGGCAGCACTTCGCCGCGCAGCGTGATCTCGCCGGTCATCGCCACATCGGCACGCACGGGAATCCCCGTCAGCACTGACACCAGCACGGTGGTCATCGCGATACCTGCCGACGGACCATCCTTGGGCGTGGCGCCTTCTGGCACGTGGATGTGGATGTCGCGCTTCTCGAACATCTCATCCGTAATACCCAGGCGACGTGCCCGCGAACGCACCACCGACCGCGCGGCCTCGACCGACTCCTTCATCACGTCGCCCAGCGAGCCGGTACGCGAGATGTTGCCCTTGCCCGGCATGATCGCGGCTTCGATGGTCAGCAGATCGCCGCCCACTTCCGTCCACGCCAGACCGGTCACCTGGCCCACCTGGTTTTCCTTGTTGGCCAGGCCGAAGTCGTACTTGCGCACACCAAGGAACTTGTCGAGGTTCTCGGAATCCACCTTGACCGCGTTCGACTCCTTCTTCAGCAGCAGCAGCTTGACCACCTTGCGGGCAATCTTCGACACCTCGCGTTCCAGCGAACGGACGCCCGCTTCACGCGTGTAGTAGCGAATGATGTCGCGGATGGCCGCCTCGGTGACGTCGATCTCGCCCTGCTTCAGACCGTTGTTGCGGATCTGTTTCGGCAGCAGGTAGCGCGTGGCGATGTTCACCTTCTCGTCCTCGGTGTAACCCGAGAGACGGATGACTTCCATCCGGTCCAGCAGCGGCGGCGGAATGTTCAGCGAGTTCGACGTCGCCACGAACATCACGTCCGACAGGTCGAAGTCCACTTCGATGTAGTGGTCCTGGAACGTGTGGTTCTGTTCCGGGTCCAGCACTTCGAGCAGGGCCGACGACGGGTCGCCACGGAAGTCCATGCCCATCTTGTCGATCTCGTCGAGCAGGAAGAGCGGATTGCGCACGCCAACCTTCGACAGGCTCTGCAGGATCTTGCCCGGCATCGACCCGATGTAGGTACGGCGGTGACCGCGAATCTCGGCCTCGTCACGCACGCCACCCAGCGCCATGCGCACGAACTTGCGGTTCGTGGCGCGCGCCACCGACTGGCCCAGCGACGTCTTGCCCACGCCGGGAGGCCCGACCAGGCACAGGATCGGCGCCTTGACCTTGTCCACGCGCTGTTGCACGGCAAGATACTCAAGGATGCGTTCCTTGACCTTCTCGAGACCGTAGTGGTCTTCGTCCAGCACGCGCTCGGCGTTGGCCAGGTCGTTATTGACCTTGCTCTTCTTGCGCCACGGCAGGTTGACCAGCGTGTCGATGTAGTTGCGCACGACGGTCGCCTCGGCCGACATCGGCGACATCAGCTTGAGCTTCTTGAACTCGGCGTCGGCCTTCTTCTTGGCCTCCTTGGGCATGCGTGCGGCCTTGATGCGCTTGTCCAGCTCTTCAAGGTCTGCACCTTCCTCGCCCTCGCCCAGTTCCTTCTGGATGGCCTTGACCTGCTCGTTCAGGTAGTACTCGCGCTGAGACTTTTCCATCTGGCGCTTGACGCGGCCACGGATGCGCTTTTCTACCTGCAGGATGTCGATCTCGCCCTCGAGCTGCGACAGCAGGCTCTCCAGGCGTTCCGTCACCTTCACCATTTCCAGGATCTTCTGCTTCTGCTCGAGCTTGATCGGCAGATGCGCGGCAATGGTGTCGGCCAGGCGGCCCGCCTCGTCGATGCCCGACAGCGACGTCAGGATCTCCGGCGGGATCTTCTTGTTGAGCTTTACGTACTGGTCGAACTGCGACACGATCGCGCGGCGCAGGGCCTCGGTCTCGGCCGATTCAGCCGGTGCGGGCGGCACAGGCACGGCTTCGCACATGAAGTGCGAATCGTCCTCGCTCACCTCGGTGATGTTTGCACGTTGCGTACCCTCGACCAGCACCTTTACGGTACCGTCGGGCAGCTTCAGCATTTGCAGGATATTGGCGATGCAGCCAACCTCGTAGAGGTCTTCGGCTGTCGGTTCGTCTTTGGCGGCCGTCTTCTGTGCCACGAGCATGATGCTCTTGCCCGACTCCATCGCAGTCTCGAGCGCCTTGATGGACTTCGGGCGTCCCACGAACAGTGGGATCACCATGTGCGGAAACACCACCACGTCGCGCAGCGGCAACAGTGGCAGGCGAATCGGCTCAGCCGGGAGGAGTTGTGTTCCGGACATCATTTTCCCCAGTCAGTCATTTAAGGCGTAAATAGGGTCTCGGGATTCGATTGCAAGATACCCATCATCAATTCCCGGCACTTAAAAAACGTGCCGCAAACTGCACCCGGGACCCACTCTGAAACAGCATACCCGCGTTTGCTCCCGTTAGTTTGTGGAATTGAAGAAAAAAAGCCGCTCGCTTTCCAGCGAACGGCAGCTTGAAAGTGTCGCCAGTATGGTTGGGACCACGCGGGTCCGGCACGTTCGGCGTCAGTTGGACCTCGCTCAGTTCGAGCCTGCCACCTTGGGCTGCTGCTCTTCGTACATCAGCAGCGGCGGTGCGTCGCCAGTGATCGTGCTTTCGTCGATCACCACCTTCTGCACACCCTTGTAATTGGGCAGGTCGTACATGACGTCCATCAGCGATTGTTCGAGAATCGAACGCAGGCCACGGGCGCCCGTCTTGCGACGGATGGCCTTGCGCGCAATGGCGGTCAGCGCAGCCGGGCGAATCTCCAGCTCGACGCCTTCCATGGCCAGCAGCTTCTGATACTGCTTGACCAGCGCGTTCTTCGGCTCGACCAGGATCTGCATCAGCGCGGCCTCGTCCAGCTTGGCCAGCGTTGCCACCACCGGCAGACGCCCGATGAGTTCCGGGATCAGACCGAACTTGATCAGATCCTCGGGCTCGGTCTGCGGAAGCACCTCGCTGACCTCGCGTTCTTCCTTGCTCTGCACCTGCGCGTCAAAACCGATGCCGGTCTTGTCCGAACGCTGCATGATGACCTTTTCCAGGCCGTCGAATGCGCCGCCGCAGATGAACAGGATGTTCGTCGTGTCCACCTGCAGGAAGTCCTGGTTCGGATGCTTGCGGCCGCCCTGCGGCGGCACCGAGGCCATGGTGCCTTCAATCAGCTTCAGCAGCGCCTGCTGCACGCCCTCGCCAGACACGTCGCGCGTGATCGACGGGTTGTCGGACTTGCGCGAGATCTTGTCGATTTCGTCGATGTAGACGATGCCCCGCTGGGCCTTCTCGACCTCGTAATTGCAGTTCTGCAGCAGCTTCTGAATGATGTTCTCGACGTCCTCGCCCACGTAACCGGCTTCGGTCAGCGTGGTGGCGTCGGCGATCACGAACGGCACGTTCAGCAGGCGCGCCAGCGTCTGGGCAAGCAGCGTCTTGCCCGAGCCGGTGGGCCCGATCAGCAGGATGTTGCTCTTCGACAGCTCGACGTCGTCCTTCTTGCCGAGGTGCTTCAGACGCTTGTAGTGGTTGTAGACCGCCACGGCCAGAATCTTCTTGGCCTGTTCCTGACCAATCACGTACTGGTCAAGGCTTTCGCGGATTTCGTGGGGCGTGGGCAGATCCGAGCGCGTGACAGCGGCGGCGTCCTTGTCGGTCGCGGCGGCCTCGTCACGGATAATCTCGTTGCACAGGTCGATGCATTCGTCGCAAATGAACACCGACGGGCCCGCGATCAGCTTCTTTACCTCGTGCTGGCTCTTGCCGCAGAACGAGCAGTAGAGAAGTTTCTCGCTGGATGAACCTTTTTTGTCCGCCATAGGAATCAGTCACATTAGCAGTGTGGATCTCGCCAGAAACGTCCCGGCGGGAAACGCATTAAACGCATCATACGCCAAAACAATTGGCACAGTCGGCGGCATCCCCTGCGTGTGGGGCAAAACGCAAAAACGAGGCGCACAGCCTCGTTCCGGTGTAGCCTTCGTCATTTGGCGCACGACGCAGGCCAATACGGCAGGTGCCCGGCCTGCGGTCACCGCCCGGATGCTTCCGACAGGATGCCTCCGGGCCCATGTGCCGGCACACCGGCCAGATTTCAGCTGCGGCGGGTGATCACCTTGTCGATCAGACCGTAGTCCACCGCCTGGTCGCCGCTCATGAAGTTGTCGCGATCGGTATCGCGGGCAATCTTCTCGACCGGCTGCCCGGTGACTTCCGACAGGATGCTGTTCAGTCGCTCGCGCAGGTACAGGATCTCGCGCGCCTGGATCTCGATGTCCGAGGCCTGGCCACGTGCACCACCGAGCGGCTGGTGAATCATGATGCGCGAGTTCGGCAGCGCGCTGCGCTTGCCCTTGGCACCTGCAGCGAGCAGGAAAGCGCCCATGCTCGCCGCCATGCCCATGCACAGGGTCTGCACGTCAGGCTTGATGAACTGCATCGTGTCGTAGATCGCCAGGCCAGCCGAAACCGAACCGCCGGGCGAATTAATGTACAGCGACACGTCCTTGTCCGGGTTTTCGCTTTCCAGGAACAGCAGCTGGGCCACCACCAGGTTGGCGGTCTGGTCGTTGACCTCGCCAACCATGAAGACGACGCGTTCCTTGAGCAGGCGCGAGTAGATGTCATACGCGCGCTCGCCCCGGCCGGACTGCTCGACAACCATCGGCACCAGTCCGAGACCCTGGGTCTCCAGGGCAGAAGCCTGCGTGGTGGCGAGACGATCAAGCAAATCATTGCGGGTCATGCAGGTTCTCCAGATATTCAGGAATGGTGTCAACCGGCCAGCGCGCGAGGCCGGTTGACACGGACCGTCGCCGCGTCAATGCGCGGCATCCGGCCTTGCCCGACCTCAGGCTTGTGCGGGCGCGGCGGTGAGTTCCTCGAACGACACCGACTTGTCCGTAACCTTGGCCTTGTCGCACACGAAATTTACCACGTTGTTTTCGAGCACGTAGGCTTCCATCTCGGCCAGGCGCTGCTGGTCACCGTAGTACCAGCGCATGACTTCCTTCGGGTCTTCGTAGCTCTTCGCGAAGTCCTCGATCTCGGCCTTGACCTGTTCCGGCTTGGCTTCCAGGCCGTTGGCCTTGACGATCTCGGCCAGGATCAGGCCCAGCTTCACGCGGCGCTCGGCCTGCTGGGCGAACATCTCGGCCGGAATCGGCATGTCCTTGGCGTTTGGCATGCCACGCTGCTCGAGGTCACGACGCGCCATTTCCACCAGGCGTTCCTGATCCTGTTCGATCAGGGCCTTGGGCACGTCCAGCTCGCTCACCTTCAGCAGGGCTTCCATGACTTCGTCCTTCAGCATGGAATGCGTGCGGCGCTTGACTTCGCGCTCCAGGTTTTCACGGATGTCGGCGCGCATCTTTTCGACGCTGCCGTCGGCGATGCCGAGCGACTTGGCGAACGCATCGTCCACTTCCGGCATGTGCGCCCACTCGACCTTCTTCAGCGTGATCGTGAACTCGGCGGTCTTGCCGGCCACTTCCTTGCCGTGGTAGTCCTCAGGGAAGGTCAGCGGGAACGTCTTGCTCTCGCCTTCCTTCAGCCCCAGCGTGGCCTGTTCGAACTCGGGCAGCATGCGGCCTTCGCCCAGCACGTACACGAAGTCCTCGGCCTTGCCGCCGGCGAATTCCACGCCGTCGATCTTGCCGACGAAGTCGATCGTCACGCGATCGCCGTTCTTGGCATCCACTTCGCCGCCGCCGTCGCCATGGGCGCCGGCTTCACCGCGGTGGTGGTAGTGCACGCGCTGCTTGCGCAGGATGTCGACGGTCTTGTCGATCTCGGCGTCGCCGATCACGGTCTTCGTGCGGGTCACTTCGGCCGAGGCCAGATCGCCGATCTTGACTTCCGGATACACCTCGAAGGTGGCTTCGAAAGCCAGTTCGTCCTCGGCAACGCCTTCGGTCTTGATGTCGAACTTCGGCTGACCGGCCACCTTCACGTCCTGGGCCTGGGTGATGTCGAAGAACTTGCGGGCGGCCTTGTCGAAGCGCACCTCGAATTCCACCTGCTGGCCGTACTGCTTCTCGACCATCTTCATCGGCACCTTGCCCGGACGGAAGCCGGACATTTTCACGGTCTTCGACAGACGTACCAGGCGTTCCTGCGTTTCCTTCTGCACTTCGGCCTTGGGAATAGCCAGGGTCACCTTGCGGTCCAGCTTGCCGAGGTTTTCAATGACGTTCGACATGGTCGTTAATCCAATCCAGAAATAGTTGTTGTCAGCGCATCCGCCTGCGCACCTTGCCGCCTGGCCGCGGCCAGTGCTCGCGAGCGGAGGTCTCCGCGCAAACGGAAAACGCGGATTATCGCACGGTTTTCATTCGCTTCCGGCAGTTTTTACCCTAGTCAGTCAGGATCCGGCCCGGATCCTGCCCCGACGGGTCTGCCGCCTGCCCATGACGCAGGGCCCGCAGCAGCAGACGGGCCGGATCGACGGCATCGGCGAGATCCGCCTCCAGTGGCAGCGGTTCACCCTCAACCTGGCAGGCGATCAGTTCGGCGCCCAGTGCGGCCCATGTGAGGCCGCGCGACGCGTATGCAAGAGCCGCGTAGAGCCCGGGCAGACGAGGCAACTCGCGCAAGTGCGCGCCGCGGAGCGCACCCGCATGTGCCAGCGCCTGCGCCTCGTCGGCCATGCGGCCGATCAGCGGCAAGCGGTTGTGCGTGACGGTGCGCACGCCGACATAACCCGTTAGCGTCCCTGGGTCGATCCGGGCCAGCGCGGCCGCCCGGTCGGGCAGCAGCGACGCCACACGCCGCAGGTTGGCGGCATGCACTGCGGCGCTTTCGGCCAGCGGGCCCGTATCGGGTTCATAGCTGGACCCCACCCGGGCCCCACCCTGCTCGCCACGCGGCAACAGATAACCGCTGCCGGTCACCACGCAGTCGGGCCACCCGCCCAGCGCCTCGACCTGGGCCGGGGTCAGGTCGGTCAGTTGCCCGCGTACGCGGCGCAGCGCCAGGAAGCGGGCCGGCACCAGCCGTTCGGCCTCGTGCGCATTGGCCAACACCAGTACGGGCGCGCTGGCCAGTACCGCGCCCGAGGCATCGCGAGCGAGCCACTTTCCATCGACATGCTCGATGCCCGCCACCCGACATCCGAAGCGGGCATCGAGCCGGTTGCCGGCGGCGGCTAGCTGGGCGCGGCAAATATCGGGAGGCGCCACCCACCCGCCCTGCGAAAACCAGAGCCCGCCACGGCTCACCGGGGCGCCGTGGGACGCCGCAGCCTCGTCGGGCGCCATCCATCGCACGAACGATTCAGGAAAGCCCAGTGCATCGAGTGCGGCATGTTGCGCCGCATTTTCGGTATCGTCCTCGCCGGTCTGCAGCACGCCGCAGCCATGCCACCCCACCGGGTGACCGGCATCGGCCAGCGACTGCCACGCGCGCAGGGCATGCAGGTTGCCGGCGCGCGACAGCCGCGACAGCAGGCTGTCGTCGGCCGAAACGTGCGCGTGCATGGCCGCCGCGCGATGCCCGGAGGTCTGGCGCGCCGGTCCGTCGTGGGCATCGAACAGCGTGACGCGCCAGCCACGCGCGGCCAGCCGCTCGGTGACTGCGCATCCGGCCAGCCCCGCGCCGATGACGATGGCATGCCGCGCAGCCCAGCGGGCAGCGTCCGGCGGCGCGTGGCGGCGATTCTTCCAGACGGGCGCAAAGCGCGCGACCGTCATGTCGCGTTTGCCGCCAAACCCCGGCGCCTTGCTGACTTCGAAACCGGCCGCCTGCAGGCCGCGGCGCACGAATCCGGCCGCCGTATAGGTGGCCAGCGTCGCCCCCATCCGTGCCAGGCGGGCCAGCCCGCGCAACACGGTGTCTGACCACATGTCGGCGTTGCGCGACGGCGAGAAGCCGTCGAGGTAGAACGCGTCGGCGCCAGCCACGAGCTTCGGCAGCATCGTCTGCACGTCGCCGAACGCCAGCGTCAGCGTCACCGCCCCGCCCTCGAACGTCAGGCGATGCAGGCCCGGCAGCGCGTCGGGCCACTGCTGCTGGAGTTGCGTGGCCCGCGGCAGCAGGTCGCCCAATTGGGCATGCAACTGCGCCAGCCCTTCCCGCGTGAACGGGTGCTTTTCGATGGAAACAAAATGCAGGCGCGCGCAGGGCTGCGGCGCGTTGCGCCATGCCTGCCACGTGGCCAGGAAGTTCAGCCCCTGCCCGAAACCGGTCTCGACGATGACGAATTGTTCGCGCCCCGCCCAGTTGCCCGGCAATCCGTTGCCGCCCAGGAAGACGTGCCGGGCCTGTGCCAGGCCGCCCGCGGTGCTGTGATAGACATCGTCGTAACGCGGCGAATACGGGATGCCGTCATCGGACAGGATGGGCTCGGCGGCCTCGAGGGTACGCGGCATGGAAGGACGGAAAAAAGGGAAAAACGACAGGAAAACGGCCGGAAATGGCGGCGGATGGTAGCATAGCGCCCTTCGCGCCAACCGCCCGCCTGCCCCTCTCTGACTGGAGTTTGCGCGCCGTCATCCCGCCTTGCCATGCTCAGTTATCGTCACGCCTTTCACGCCGGCAATCACGCCGATGTCCTCAAGCACGCCGTTGTCGTCCAGTTGCTGGACTATCTGACGCAGAAGGACAAACCGTTCTGGTACGTCGACACGCACGCCGGGGCCGGCCTGTACGCACTGGATCACGCCTACGCCCAGAAGAAGTCGGAATTCGAAACCGGTGTGGGGCCGCTCTGGCGGGCCGCGGCCAGCGGCCAGGCCTTGCCTGAACTGCTCGACGCTTATCTCGAGCAGGTTCGCGCGCTGAACCAGGATGGCAATCTCAAGCACTACCCGGGGTCGCCCTGGCTGGCCTGGCAGATGTTGCGCGATGCCGACCGTTTGCGGCTGTTCGAGCTTCATAGCACCGAGATCCAGGTGCTCCGCGACAACTTCCGCGGCGCCGGCCGCAAGGTCATGCTCTACGACGGCGACGGCTTCAACGGCATCAAGGCCATCCTGCCGCCGCCACCGCGCCGCGCGCTGGTGCTGATCGATCCGTCGTATGAAGACAAGCAGGACTATGCGCGCACGGTTGACACACTCAAGGCCGGGCTGGAACGGTTCGCCAATGGCGTTTATGCGATCTGGTATCCCGAAGTGCAGCGGCGCGAGTCTGTCCAGTTGCCAGCGCAACTGAAGCGGCTGCCGCTCAAGAGTTGGCTGCATGTGACGCTGACCGTCAAGCATCCGGTGGAAGGCGGCCTGGGTCTGCATGGCAGCGGCATGTTCGTCGTCAATCCGCCCTGGACGTTGAAGGCTGCACTGCAGGAAGCGATGCCAAAACTCGTGGAATTGCTAGGGCAGGACGCCGGCGCCGGCTTCACCCTGGAATCGCTGGACAGCTGACGGTGCGGGCGCGGGGCCTTCTGTGCCGCAGCACACAGATGAACGCGATCGGGCGCGCGATGATGACAGATTCCCGCAGATGCCCGGACCGCCGAGATTGCCGTGACACGCCTGACACCAACCTACTATCGCTGGCTCTTCTCGATCTGCGCACTGGCGGTGCTGGTGCTGTCGCTGTTGCCGCCGGATATGGCGCAACCAACCACGGGCTGGGACAAGACCAATCACCTGCTGGCGTTCGGCACACTGGCCGTACTGGGCCTCCGCGCCTGGCCCGGGCGGATCTGGCAGCTGGCCCTGGCCCTGACGGCTTACGGCGCGGCAATCGAGGTTCTTCAGTCGTTGACGCCCTATCGCACGTCGTCCTGGGCTGACCTGCTGGTCGATGTGCTGGGCATCGCGATAGGGATGGCACTCAGTTTTCGCGCGATCCGCGCCGGACGATCGACATCCGGCGGCATCCGACCCTGAACCCCCGGTGGGATAAAGAGCCGAGTGGCGCACTTTCAACGTACAAGTTTGCGCCGTCGGTGGGCCCGATTCATCGCGCGTCGCCAGTTTCCGTCCTAGGCCCCGGTTGGTGAGGGAAAACACTTCCCCCTACTGGGCGGTGTGTGCGCGGAGTTCAGGGAAGTAGACTCGGCAAACGAGCCATCCCGTAGGGAGCCTATGCCGTCGACGAATAACGAGCGCCCGGCCACGCGCCGCGTGACGGTCTACGCCTTGGCGGCTCTCGCCATCCAGATCCTTGCACTGGGGATATGGATCTTCCGGTTCTACATCCTGGAAGACCACTCGTCTCCGATGGTTGGTATCGACTTCGCGATTTTCTGGTCAGCGGCAAGGGTGGCCATGGCGCATGGGGCCGCCTACGTCTTTTCGCCGCAGTGGATGCTGCCGATGGAGCTCGCGCTGGGGCTCGACAACTATTCCCCCTGGCCCTATCCGCCGACTTTTCTGCTGGCAGTCTTGCCGTTCGGACGGCTGCCGTTTGGTATTGCCCTGTCCATTTACTCCATACTGGGATTGCTGGCCTATGGGGCCGTGCTCGCGCGACTCTGCCGCGGGATCGACCGCGCATATTTGCCGCTGGTGCTGGCATTCCCCGGCGTCGCCATTGCGATCGGGCTGGGGCAGAACTCCCTGTTCACGGTCGCGGCCGCTGGTGCTGCACTGGCCATGATCGAGGTTGAAACCGCTCTTGCCGGAGCGTGCATCGCCATACTTGCCATCAAACCGCAGTTTGGCGTCCTGTTTCCTTTGGCCCTGATCTGCGGCAGACAATGGAAGACGTTTGGCGTCTCCGCACTCTGCACCCTCGCAATCGTCGGGGCTAGCCTTGTGGCGTTCGGCGTGGATGCCTGGCTGGCATTTGCAGAATTCCTGCCGCAATTCAGCACGCTGGCGGTAGAGCAAGGTGGCATCATGATGTGGCCGGGTATGCCAACCGCCTTCGCGCTTGGCCGCAGTGCCGGCTTGTCAGTCAATGCTTCTTATCTGTTGCACGGCGTTGTCGCGGCACCTGCAGTGCTTGCGATGGCTTACCTGTGGATGCGGCGGGCCAGATTCGAACTTCGCGCAGCCTCGCTCATTATCGCCACGTTGCTGGTGCAGCCCTACATCATGTTCTACGACCTGGTGTGGCTGATCTTGCCGCTTGTCTTTCTCGTTCGTGACCACCGGACCGTGGCGCTGGGACGCATGGAATGGATTGTCATCGGCGCAGCCTGGCTGGCGCCAGCACAAGCAGTCCTCTCGGCGTACCTTCACCAATACCTGAACATTCTCCCGGCCGTGATGATTGCCTTGGTCATCATCGTGGTGCGGCGGCATGGGGCGACGGCACCCGAATTCACCAACCCCTCGGGTGAGCCATCGCGGCGCACTTGTTGAGGTGCTTGGGGCCTTTTGAGGCAGCAGTGGCCGGCTGATGATCTACGATGCTGCGTTTCCCGCGCATTGCGTTTTCAGGGCATCGATCGGCGTTGTCTAGAACCGAGCGCTGGCTGAGGAGGCCGGTGGCCGTTCGTGGTCGCTGCGGAGGGTCTTGAGGACGCCTGAGCCGATCATCAGCGCCTCGTCGAAATGTGTCGCAAGCCCGAAGCTGAGCAGAAACATACAAACGTAGAACGTGGCTTCGAATCGTCGGGACAAGACCAGGAATGGCTCGGCGAGGAGCCGGCGACAGAAGGGGCGCGTCATTACCAGGCAGACGACAATCCCGATGACGCCGCCACCCAATACGTCGGTCGGATGGTGCAGGCCCACGTACACCCGCGACAGGCAGATGAATACCAGCGTGTAGAGCAGTGCCACAATGCCCAGCCGCTTCGAAGCCACCCAGATGCCCGTGGCAATGGCGAACCAAAGCATGGCGTGGTCGCTGGGAAAGGCGCTCCACGTTCTGATCCGGTCCTCGGACGACATAGGGAAGTGCAGGCCGAGCTGCGGATTGGCGAAGGGCCGGAGGCGGAACGGCACCCAATGGGCGAGGAGACGGCCAATCAGCAACGCGCACAGCCCCGCCAATACGGTCGCAATGATGATCTCCCGGTTCCTGTCGCGCCGGGCGGGGTCCGACTCATGGAACCACAGCCACCAGAGGATAGCGATGAGCGGCACGCCGCGCAGCAGGTAGAACTGCGTGGTCGCCATGGCCAGCCGATCGAACAGTTCCGAGCGGAACGCAAAGTGGTTTAGCGCGTGCAACAGGCTGGCGTCAAATGGATTCATGGCTGCTTTCGACTGCGCTGGAGATAGTCAGCTCTATGGGGCCGAAGTATAGGGTCGCCGCGGCCCCTGAGTTGCCTGGCCCGCCGGGCACATGTGGGTATCCCCACACTGGTTAATCGGCGGTTAATCCTTGAGTGATTTGAAAAATAGACGAGAGCCTGCGTACAGCACCGAGGTCTCGCCTGTTCGCGCTGGGCGCGGCTTTTGCTCGGTGCAGAAAGCCAAGCTCGACAAGCCATTGGTACGTGCGCGCGAGGGGAACGCACTATGGTGCGTGTAGCTGGCCCTGACTTTCCGGCGTCTAGTGCCACCAAATGGCGCAGAGTGTAAAAGTTGCGATTACGCAACAAAAAGGTAGGTTGGTGCGAGGGAGGGGACTCGAACCCCTACACCATTGCTGGCGTCAGGACCTAAACCTGGTGCGTCTACCAATTTCGCCACCCTCGCAGTCCTGGAACCGGGCATTCACAAAGCAAAAAAGGCGGCTGGACTGCCCGCCTTTTCCTGCTTGTGGCTTGCTTTGGCGCATTGCGCGCCGGGATCCGGTTCGTGCCGCCGGCGTAACTTCAGCCTGCGGCGCAATAAGGATGCGGATTGTATCGCAAGGCGTCGGGGGAATCCAGCCCCCCGCCCGCCCGGCCGATAATGCCGCTTCACTTTTCCACTTTACTGGCGGGCGCGGATGAAGGCGATCACCAGGACCGTGGCGCAGGCCTCCAGGGCGGCCACGAAGTACAGGCCCGAAGCCAGCTGGCCGGTAGTGGTCTTGAACCAGCCGATCATGTACGGCGCCACGAATCCGGCCAGGTTGCCGATCGAGTTGATCAGCGCGATGCCGCCGGCGGCGGCGGTGCCGGCCAGGAAAGCCGAGGGCAGCGACCAGAACACCGGGAATGCGGCCAGGATGCCGACCGACGCCACGGTCAGCGCGATCAGGGCCAGCACGGCGCTGTGCAGCCAGAAGCCCGTCAGCGTGAGGCCCACGGCGGCCAGCAGCGTAGCCAGCGCGCAGTGCATGCGGCGCTCGCCGGTGCGGTCCGAGTGGATGCCGTTGAGCACCATGGCAATGGTGCCTGCCACGAACGGGATGGCCGAGACCAGGCCGATCCGCAGGTTGCCTTGCACGCCCAGTTCCTTGATGATCGACGGGGACCAGAACGCGATGGTGGCGTTGCCGCTCACCACGCAGAAATAGATCGCCGCGCAGATCCAGACGCGCGAGTTCGCAAAGGCGCCCTTCAGCGACGAATGCTTGGCGGGATCGCGGGCTTCCTGTTCGATGTCGCGCGTCACGATGGCCTGCTCCTGCTGCGACAGCCACCTGGCGTTGACGGGCTTTTCCGGCAGGTACATGAGCACGGCGATACCGGCCAGCACCGAAGGAATGCCTTCGATCACGAACAGCCATTGCCAGTTGGCCAGGCCGTCCACGCCGTCCATCGCGCTCATGATGAAACCGGCCAGCGGGCCGCCGACCACGCCTGCGATCGCAAACGACGTCATGAACAGGCCGTTGATGCGGGCACGCCGCGCGGCCGGGAACCAGTAGGTCAGGTACAGCACCACGCCCGGGAAGAAGCCGGCCTCGAAGATGCCCAGCATGAAGCGCAGCGTGTAGAACTGCATCGGCGTCTTCACGAAGATCATGGCCATCGACGCCAGGCCCCACAGGATCGTAATGCGCGCCAGCGTCTTGCGTGCGCCGATCTTTTCCAGCAGCAGGTTGCTCGGCACCTCGAACAGGAAGTAGCCGATAAAGAAAATCCCCGCGCCCAGCCCGTACACGGCTTCGCTGAACTGCAGGTCCTGGAGCATCTGCAGCTTGGCGAAGCCCACGTTGACGCGGTCGATCCAGGCCAGGATGAACAGGAATACGAGGAACGGAATCAGGCGCACGGTGATCTTGCGGTACGCCTCGTTGCGTTGCTGCGCCAGTTGCGCGGGCGGCAGGTTCTCCAGGGCGCCGGGGGCGCCGCTCATCACGGAAGACATCGGTGACTACTCCTTGGGTGTGGTTGGCGGGGCGCCGCTACGTTGGCGGCGCCCTCTCGCATTGCGCTGTGCTGGCGCTTGCTGCGGCGGCCGTGGGAATCCGGCCGGTGTTACGCGTAATACATCAGGACAGGATCGGCTCGATGGCGGCGGCCACCTGCAGCACGCGGGCATCGTTGCCATGCAGGCCGCAGACGCCCAGCCCGATCCCCTCGCCTATCGGCAGCGACGCCGCGCAGCCATCGAGGAAATTGATCACGCTCGGGTTGCGCAGCACCAGGCCGTTGATCGCGAAAAAGTCCTCGTCGCGCTGCAGCGCGTCCAGGTGCGGCGGACGCACGGCCACGCTGGGCATCAGCCAGGCATCGGCATCGCGCAGCAGTTCGGCCGCGCGCTGTTGCATGGCGCGGCGTTCTGCCAGCAGGACGATGTAGTCGGTGGCAGTCAGTTTCTCGCCGCGGCGGATGCGCTGGGCCACACGCTGGTCGTACTGGTCGCCCTTCGTTTGCAGCAGTTCGCGATGCCAGGTCCACGCTTCGGCCGCGGTCAGGCCGCCGGCAGCGTTGATCTCGGGCAGGCGGCGTAGTTCGGGGAAAGCAAATTCCACGATCTGCGCGCCTTGCGCCGACAGCTTCGCCAGCGCGGCCTCGAACGCCAGGGCCACCTCGGCATCCAGGCCGTCGGCCACGAAGTCGCGGGTCACGTAGAAGCGCAGGCCGCGCAGATCGGCCGCGCGCGTGTCCAGCGTCTGGCCGCTGAGCACCGCATCCATCGCCGCGCAGCACGCCACCGAGCGGGCAAGCGGGCCGGCCGAGTCGAGCGACGTGGACAGCGGCACGGCACCGTCCAGCGGCACGCGGCGCGCGGTGGGCTTGAAGCCGGTCAGGCCGCAGAACGCCGACGGAATGCGGATCGAGCCGCCGGTATCGGTACCCAGCGCGGCCACGGCCATCTGCTCTGCCACGCTCACGGCGCCGCCCGAGGTCGAACCGCCACTGATGCGATCGGGATCGAACGGCGTGCGCGGCGTGCCGTAGTGCGGATTCAGGCCAAGGCCAGAGAACGCGAACTCGCTCATGTTGGTGCGGCCGATCAGCACGGCGCCAGCGGCGCGCAGCCGCGCCACGGCGGGGGCGTCGGCCTGGGCCGGCGCGCTGCCGTCCAGTGCCTTCGAGCCGGCACGCGTCACCTGGCCGCGCACATCGAACAAATCCTTGATGGAGACCGGCAGCCCGGCCAGCGGCGATGCCACGTAGCCGGCGGCGCGGGCCTGGTCGGCCGCATGGGCCTGTGCCAGCGCGCCTTTGGCGTCGACGCTCATGAACGCCGCGCCGCCGGCCTGCATATGACGGTCGATCCTGGCCAGCGCGTCTTCGGTCAGGGCCACGCTGGTGGTCCGGCCGGCTGCCAGCGCGGCGGCCAGTTCTGCAATGGTCCTAGCAGTCATGGCGATGCTCACTCGGCAACGGCCAGCGTTTGCACGCGATAGGCGTGGCGCAGGCTGCGGTTGCGCACGGGGTCGTGCAGTTCCACTTCGAACGACTCGCCGTGGCCCATCTCGCCGATCACGGCCTGGGTGCCGCAGAACATCGCGGTGCCGGGCGGCAACTGCGATTCGCCGGTCAGGCGTTCGATCACGTCGCGCGGGTCCAGCAGGCGCGTCACCTTGCCTTCCTGGTACAGCGCGCGCTGGCCGTCGCGCACGCGCCAGCAGCGCATTTCCAGGGCGTCCCAGTGATCGGCCACCTCGTCGAATCGCCACACGTCGCGGCCCATCGGCTTGGCGCACATCTGCTTGGACACCGTCACGTCATACGCCTCGACCTTGCGGTCGGTGTGGTCCGATCCGATGCCGATATAGAGCGCATCGGCGCCCTGCAGCAGCACGAATTCGGTCTCGCCCGACGAGTCGTCGCGCGGCACTTCCAGCACGTCGTCGGTGGTCAGCAACTGGGCGGCCAGCGGATAGAACGTGGGCACGGTGGCCGGCGGCTTCACGCCGATGGCCTTCAGTTCGTCGATATGGTGCTGGACGGCTTCCATGTCGCGGCCAGTCCAGCCGGCGATGATCAGTCGTTCGATGTCGAGGGCGAGCGCGCCCCCGCCGGCTACCTGGAGATGCAGTGTCGGCATTGCGTACTACCTTGTTACGAGGAAAAAGTTCGGGTCAGAGTGTCCGGATGATGTTCTTCCGGAATTCGTCAATGTGTTCGCGGATGGCCTCGCGCACGGCCGGCACGTCGCGCCGCTCCAGGGCGTCGACGATCTCCAGATGCTCCTGGTAGACGTTCTCCAGGTGCTGCGGATCGGACAGCGAGAGGAACCAGAAGCGCGCCTGCTTCTCGTGCAGGCCGCGCAGCAGATCGGCCAGGACGCGGTTGCGCGAGGCGGCCGACATGGCCGTGTGGAACTTCAGATCCAGGGCGGCCAGCGCCGGGATGTCGCGTCGGGCGACCAGTTCGGGAGAGCGGTCGACGATGTCGCGCATCGCCTTGAAATCGCTGTCGTGGCCGCGCTCGCAAGCCAGCGTGGCGCACAGCACCTCGTTGGTGGCGCGCACTTCGATCATGTCCAGCACTTCATTGAGCGACAGCGGCGTCACCAGCACGCCCTTGCGCGGCAGGATCGACACCAGCCCTTCCACTTCCAGCCGATGCAGCGCCTGGTGGACGGGCGTACGGCCCAGGCCCAGCAGCGCGGCCACCTGGGCCTCGTTCAGCGGTTCGCCCGGACGGAATTCGCACGCGATGATGCGGCGCTTGATTTCGGTATAGGCCTGCTCGCGCATTGCCGCGCCGCTCTGGGCGGCAGTCGGCGCTGCGGGCGCGGGGTCGGCGGCGCCAACCAGTCGAATCGGATTCACCACGGCAGGGTCACGGTCGGTTCGTTTGAAGTTGCTGTGATACTAGTGTGATATTTCACTGGACACAACCGGGAATTTCCTAGGGGTAAACACCACGTATCGCCCGACAGCGCGCCATGTGACGGCCGTTGCGCCTATCATGAGCCGTCCGCTATGAATCGATAATCGATACATCAATATCTTGGTGCAATATGCAGCCATCGTGGTGCAGCGGATCACGACGATGGTGCCGAATCCGGATCTCCCCATGGCCATCACCGACGGCGACCGTCCCGACCCGCTCTTCAACCAGTCCCTGGAAAAAGGGCTCGAAGTCCTGCGCGCGTTCAGCGCCGTGCATCGCACGCTGACCCTGGTGGAAATCGCCACCCTCACCGGCATGACAAGGAGTTCGGCCCAGCGCACCGTCCATACGCTGGAACGGCTCGGCTACGTCGACAAGCACCCGCAGACGCGGCGCTTCCGGCTGACGCCCAGGGTGATGGAGATCGGCTACAACTACCTGGCGGCCGACGCGCTGATCCCGATTGCCAGCCCCTATCTGTCGCAACTGGCCAATGCCAGCGGCGAAACGGCCAACCTGACCGAGCCCGTGGGGCTCGACATGGTCTACGTCGCGCAACTCATGACCGCCAAGCACATGCCGGTGCTGACGCCGGTGGGCATGCGGATTCCGATGTACTGCACGAGCTCGGGCCGGGCCTACCTGAGCCAGTTGCCAGACGAGCAGGTGCGCGCGATGCTCGAAGCCTCCACGCGGCAGGCGCGGACGCCGGCCACGCTGACCGATGTGGAGGCGATCTTCGAGCAGGTGGTGGCATGCCGCAGCCTGGGCTATGCGTGCAATGAGGAGGAGCTGTTCCTCGGCGACATGGGCGTGGGGGCGCCCATCGTGAACAGCCGTGGCGAGGCCGTTGGCGCGGTACACGTATCGCCGCCGGCCAGCCGCTGGACCATGGCCGACGCGCAGAAGAAGCTCGGGCCTCTGGTGATCGAATGCGCGTGGGCGATCTCGCGGTCGATCGCCCACTGACTCTGCCGTTTCGCTGGCGGCAGGCTTACCGCGCGTGCTCCAGCATCGCCTGCAGCAGCACGTTGGCGCCGGCTTCGATATGCTCGGGCAGCGCATCTTCCAGCTCGTTATGGCTGATGCCGTCCTTGCACGGCACGAAGATCATGCCCGTGGGCGCGCGTTGGGCCACGTAGACGGCGTCATGCCCTGCCCCGCTCACCACATCCATATGCGGCAGCCCCAGTGACGCGGCCGCGCGCCGCACGCTGTCCACGCACGCGGGCGCGAAGATGCAGGGCTCGAACTTGACCACCTGACGCACGGCCACCGTCACGGCGGCGGCGTCCGCGATGCCGGCAAACGCGGCGCGCATCGCCGCGTCCATGCGGTCGAGCCCGGCCTGCGACAGGTTGCGGAAGTCCACCGAGAAATCGACGCGCCCCGGAATCACGTTGCGCGAATTCGGCTTGACCTCGACAAAACCCACGGTGCCGCGCCCATGCGGCGCCTCGTCGCGCGCAATGCGGTTGACGGCCTCGATCATGCGCGCCGATGCCAGCAGCGCGTCGTGGCGCAGCGCCAGCGGCGTGGGGCCCGCATGGGCGTCCTGGCCGGTTACGGTCACGTCGTACCACTGCTGGCCCAGCGCGCCGCTGACCACGCCAATCGGCAGGCCGGCGGCTTCCAGCACGGGCCCCTGCTCGATATGCGCCTCGAAATAGGCCGCGTACATGCCGCCCGGTACCTGGCCGGCGGGCTGCGTCCCCAGGTAGCCGATGGCTTCGAGCGCCTCGCCCACGCTCACCCCGTCGCGGTCCTGCTGCGCGCGCGCGAACGCCCCGTCGAATACCCCGGCGAACACCCCAGACCCCATCATCACCGGGGTGAAGCGCGTGCCTTCCTCGTTGGTCCAGAACGCCACTTCCAGCGGGGCGCGCGTGGCAATGCCCAGGTCATTGAGCGTGCGCATGACCTCCAGCCCGGCCAGCACGCCGAAGTTGCCGTCGAACTTGCCGCCCGATGGCTGGGTGTCGATGTGGCTGCCGGTGGCCACCGCCGGGGCGTTGGGGTCGGTGCCGGCGCGGCGCGCGAAGACGTTGCCGATCTCGTCCACGCGCACGTCGAGCCCGGCCTCGCGGCACCACTGCACCACCAGGTCGCGACCCTTGCGGTCTTCATCGGTCAGGGCGATGCGGCACACGCCGCCCAGGGGCGTGGCGCCGATCGCGCCCAGGTCCATCAGCGATTGCCACAGGCGGGCGCCATTGATGCGGGGAGTGAATTGCGAATCCATGTCTGTGTTGTCTGCAGTGAGTGAACATCGAGCGTCGAACCAGCAAGAAGCAGACCACGGGTGCCGGTAATCCATCGATGGTGCATGGGCACTGGCACATCACTTGCTAGTTCGAGACCGAACACAAGCGTTCAACCCATCCCCCAATCAGGAGCCCTGCCTGTGACCCTCTCCACGTATCCCCGCGCCAAAGGTTTCTCCGCTGTCGTCCGTTCGGCCTCGGCTGCCGTCGCCCTGTCGCTGCTGGCCCTGCCCGGCGCAGCCATGGCCGACAAGGTACTGCGCATCGGCATGACCGCCGCCGATATCCCGCGCACGCTGGGCCAGCCCGACCAGGGTTTCGAAGGCAACCGCTTCACCGGCATTCCGATGTACGACGCGCTGACCGCCTGGGACCTGTCCCGGAGCAACGGCCCGAGCCTGCTGGTGCCGGGCCTGGCCACCGAGTGGAAGGTCGACGACAAGGACAAGACCAGGTGGACATTCAAGCTGCGTCCCGGGGTGAAGTTCCACGACGGCTCGCCGTTCAACGCCGACGCCGTGGTCTGGAACGTCAACAAGGTGCTCGACAAGACCGCCAAACAGTTCGATCCGAGCCAGGTCGGGGTCACGGCATCGCGCATGCCCACGCTGCGCAGCGCGAAGAAGATCGACGACCTGACCGTGGAACTGGTGACGTCCGAGCCCGATTCGTTCGTGCCCTATAACGTGTCGAACCTGTTCATGGCGTCGCCCGCGCAGTGGGAGAAGAAGCTGGCCGCCGTGCCGGCGTCGGTGACCGACCCGGCCGAGCGCAGCAAGCAGGCATGGGTGGCGTTTGCCGCCGATGCATCGGGCACTGGCCCCTTCAGGATGACGCGATTCGTGCCGCGCGAGCGCCTGGAACTGGCAAGGAACGCCAGCTACTGGGACCCGAAGCGCACGCCGAAGCTCGACAAGGTCGTGATGGTGCCGATGCCCGAGGCCAATGCGCGCACGGCCGCCCTGCTGTCGGGCCAGGTGGACTGGATCGAGGCCCCCGCGCCTGACGCCATCGCGCAGATCAAGAGCCGTGGCTTCGAGGTCTACGCCAACGCCCAGCCGCACATGTGGCCGTGGCAGCTGTCGTTCGCGCCCAATTCGCCGTGGCTGGACAAGCGCGTGCGCCAGGCCGCCAACCTGTGCGTGAACCGTGCCGGCCTGAAAACGCTGCTGGGCGGCTACATGGCCGAGGCCAAGGGCATTGTCGAAGCCGGCAACCCGTGGTGGGGCAATCCCAAGTTCGACATCAAGTACGACCCTGCGGCGGCGCGCAAGCTGATGAGCGAGGCGGGTTACTCGGCCGCCAAGCCGGTCAAGGTCAAGGTGCAGGTGTCGGCATCGGGCTCGGGCCAGATGCAGCCGCTGCCGATGAACGAATACGTGCAGCAGAACCTCAAGGAATGCTTCTTCGACGTGGACTTCGACGTGGTCGAATGGAACACGCTGTTCACCAACTGGCGCATCGGCGCCAAGGACCCGAGCGCGCACGGCACCAACGCCATCAACGTCAGCTTTGCGGCAATGGACCCGTTCTTCGCCATGGTCCGCTTCGTCAGCACGAAAACCCAGCCGCCGGTTTCGAACAACTGGGGCTACTTCGGCAATGCCGAGTTCGACAAGCTGATCGAAACCGCGCGTACGTCGTTCGGCGAGAAAGACCGTGACGCCGCGCTGGCCAAGCTGCATGCCCGCATCGTCGAGGAAGCGCCGTTCGTGCTGATCGCCCACGACGTGGGCCCGCGCGCGATCTCGAAGAAGGTCAAGGGCGTGGTGCAGCCGCAAAGCTGGTTCATCGACATTGCGACGATGTCGATGGATTGAGCCGGCATGCAAATGCTGCCGGTTGCTCCCCTCTCCCATGTCAATGGGAGAGGGGCCGGGGGGAGAGGGCATGGCGGCCAGACGCGACTTGTCGAATCTTGAACTGCCGCCCTCTCCCCCACCCCTCTCCCGCACGCGGGAGCGGGGAGCCGTATGGAAACGTCCTCGCCACCCCCACAAGCCGGCCACAGACCATGACTTACCTGCTCCGCCGCATCGTGTATGCGCTGCCGATCCTGCTTGGGGTCGCCCTGCTCTGCTTCTCGCTGGTTCATATCGCGCCCGGCGATCCGCTCGTGTCGGTGCTGCCGCCCGATGCGTCCGAAGACCTGCGCCGCCAGCTGACCGCGCTGTACGGCTTCGACAAGCCGTTCCTGGAGCAATTCCTCCACTGGCTCGCGCGCGCGCTGCATGGCGACCTGGGGACGTCGATCGCGACGAACCGGCCCGTGATGGCCGAAGTGTCGAACGCGGTCATCAACTCGATCCGGCTGGCCGCCGTGGCCACGCTGATCGGCTTCACGTTCGGCAGCCTGTTCGGCTTCGTGGCCGGCTACCTGCGCGATTCGGTGCCCGACCGCGTGGCGTCGTTCCTGTCGGTGCTGGGCGTCAGCATCCCCCACTACTGGCTGGGGATGGTGCTGGTCATCGCGTTCTCTGTGCTGCTGGGCTGGCTGCCGGCCACCGGCGCCGGCCCCGATGGCTCGGGCTCCTGGCGGTGGGACTGGGAACACATCCAGTACATGCTGCTGCCGGCCGTGACGATGTCGGTGATCCCGATGGGCATCGTCGCCCGCACGATCCGGGCGCTGGTGGCCGAAATCCTGTCCAACGAGTTCATCGTCGGGCTGCGCGCGCGCGGGCTGTCGGAGTTCGCCGTGTTCCGGCACGTGGTCAAGAACGTGGCGCCCACCGCGCTGTCGGTCATGGGCCTGCAGCTCGGCTATCTGCTGGGCGGCTCGATCCTGATCGAGACGGTCTTCTCGTGGCCCGGCACCGGATTCCTGCTGAACTCGGCGATCTTCCAGCGCGATTTTCCGCTGCTGCAGGGCACGATCCTGGTCCTGGCCGTGTTCTTCGTGCTGCTGAACCTGCTGGTCGACGCGCTGCAGACGCTGTTCGACCCGCGCATCCAACGGAACTGAGGAGCCTGCCATGGAAATGACACTGAACAAGGCCGTGGCGCCGCTGCCGGTGGAACGCTCCCCCGGCTACTGGACCACCGTGGGCCGGCGCCTGCTGCGCAACAGGCTGGCGATGCTGGCCGCGCTGATCCTGCTGGCGCTGATCGCCATGGCCGTGTTTGCCCCGGCGCTGATGCCGGCCGACCCGTACGCATCGTCGATTCTCAAGCGGCTCAAGCCGATCGGCTTCGCGGGCTATCCGCTCGGCACCGACGAGCTGGGCCGCGACATGCTGTCGCGCCTGATGCTCGGCGCGCGGCTGTCGCTGTTCATGGGCATCACGCCCGTGCTGCTGGCGTTCGTGATCGGCAGCGCCATCGGCATCGTGGCCGGCTATGCCGGCGGCTGGACCAACACGGTCATCATGCGGCTCACCGACATCCTCTACGCGTTCCCGTCGGTGCTGCTGGCCATCGCGCTGTCCGGCACGCTCGGCGCCGGCGTGGGCAACGCGCTGCTGTCGCTGACCATCGTGTTCGTGCCACAGATCGTGCGCGTGGCCGAAAGCGTGACCACCCAGGTGCGCAACCGCGAGTTTGTCGATGCGGCGCGCGCCTCGGGCGCCTCGTCGCTGACCATCGTCCGGGCGCACGTGCTCAACAACGTGCTGGGGCCGATCTTCGTCTACGCCACCAGTCTGATCTCGGTGTCGATGATCCTGGCGTCCGGCCTGTCGTTCCTGGGCCTGGGTGTGAAGCCGCCCGAGCCCGAATGGGGCCTGATGCTCAACACGCTGCGCACGGCCATCTACACACAGCCGTGGGTGGCGGCGCTGCCCGGCGCGATGATCTTCCTGACCTCGATCTCGTTCAACCTGCTGGCCGACGGCATCCGCTCGGCCATGGAAATCAAGGAGTGAGCATGGCCGAGATGCTGGCAACCCCCCATCCCGTCGTACCGGGTGCCGCCGCCGATGTGGGCGGCCCCGCCCAGCCACTGGTGATCGCACGCGACCTGGTCAAGCATTTCCCGCTGAAATCTGCGGTGCCGTTCCGCGCCGGAGGCGTGGTGCGGGCTGTCGATGGCGTCAGCTTCGACGTGCGCAAGGGCGAAACGCTGGGCGTGGTGGGCGAATCCGGATGCGGCAAGTCCACCACGGCGCGGCTGCTGATGCAGCTGACGCCGCACGACAGCGGCGAACTGATCTTCGACGCCCAGGGCGTGGGCTCGCCGCAGTTGCCGATGAAGGCCTTCCGCAGCCAGGTGCAGATGGTGTTCCAGGACAGCTATTCGTCGCTGAACCCGCGTCTGACCATCGAGGAATCGATCGCCTTCACGCCGCGCGTGCATGGCGTGCCGTCCCGGGAAGCCACCGAGCGGGCGCGCTATCTGCTGGAACGCGTGGGCCTGGAGCCGAAGCGATTTGCCGGCCGCTATCCGCACGAACTGTCGGGCGGCCAGCGGCAGCGCGTGAATATCGCGCGCGCGCTGGCCCTGCGGCCGCGCCTGGTCATCCTGGACGAAGCGGTGTCCGCGCTGGACAAATCCGTCGAAGCCCAGGTGCTGAACCTGCTGCTGGACCTCAAGGCCGAATTCGACCTGACCTACGTCTTTATCAGCCACGACCTCAACGTGATCCGCTACCTGTGCGACCGCGTGATGGTCATGTACCTGGGCAAGGTCGTGGAGATCGGCGACACCGAATCGGTCTATGCCAACCCCGCGCACCCGTACACGCGCGCGTTGCTGGCGTCGATGCCGTCGATGGACCCCGACCACCGCACACAGGCCGCGCCGCTGGCCGGCGACCCGCCCAACCCTATCAACCCGCCGTCCGGCTGCAGCTTCCATCCGCGCTGCGCCCGCGCCGAGCCCGTTTGCGAACGCCGCGCGCCAATGCTGTCCGATGCGCTGGCCGGCCACCCGGTGTCGTGCCTGATGGCGATGCCCGACGGCGGCCATTCGCTGCCGCTGCGCCGCATGACGCCCGGCCTGCACGCCGCCACGCCCTGAATTGCGGGAGATTTCGATGTCCACAGACTCCACCAGATCCTCCTCCAGCCCCGCCGTCTCCGCCGGCGCCGCCAGCCCGGCCCCGCCGGCCGTCTCGGTGCGTGACCTGCGGGTGACGTTCTCGGGCGGCGGCAAGACCATCCGTGCCGTGAATGGCGTGTCGCTCGACGTCGCGCCGGGCGAAGCGGTTGCCCTGATCGGCGAATCGGGCTCGGGCAAGAGCGTGACGCTACGCGCCCTGATGCGCCTGCATCCGCCCCGCCGCACGACGATGCAGGGCGATATCCGCGTCGCCGGGCAGGACGTCCTCAAGCTCGACAAGCGCGCGCTGGCCCGCCTGCGCGGCGGCATCGTCGCCATGGTGTTCCAGGAGCCGCTGCTGGCGCTCGACCCGGTCTACACCGTGGGCCAGCAGATCGTGGAATGCATCCGCACCCATCGCAAGGTATCGCGGGCCGAAGCCCAGGCGCTGGCGCTCAAGGCGCTGGAATCGGTGCGGATCCCAAGCCCGGAGCGCCGCCTGCCCGCCTATCCGCACGAGATGTCGGGCGGCATGCGGCAGCGCGCGATGATTGCGCTGGCGCTGTCCGCGCAGCCGAAGATCCTGCTGGCCGATGAACCGACCACGGCGCTCGATGCCACGGTGCAGATCCAGGTGCTGATCCTGCTGCGCGAACTGCAGCGCGAACTGGGCCTGTCGATCGTCTTCGTCACCCACGACATCGGCGCGGCCGTGGAGATTGCCGACCGCGTGGCGGTGATGTACGGCGGCCGTATCGTCGAGGAAGGTCCGATCCGCACGCTGATGCGCGAGGCACGCCATCCCTACACCATCGCGCTGCTGCAAAGCCGCCAGCATGGCATGGACCGCGGCCAGCGCCTGCAGACGATCGGCGGCGCACCGCCCGACCTGGCCAACCTGCCGCCGGGCTGCACGTTCGCGCCGCGCTGCGCGCAGGCGCGGCCCGAGTGCCTGTCAGCCGTGCCGCCGGCGGTATCGCTGGGCGGCGGCCACCGCGTGAGCTGCGTGCTGGTATCCGAACCCGCCGCCAGCGCCTCCAGCGAATGCGCGGCATGACCCCTTACCTTCTCGACCAAGGAAACCGAACACCATGAGCCTGGCCACCCATCCCGCCCGCGCCTTCCTGCCCTACCCCGATGCCGCCGTGCCGAACGCGGGCACCGGCCCGCTGCGTGGCCTGACCTTCGCGGTCAAGGACCTGTTCGACGTAGCCGGCTACCCCACCGGCGGCGGCAATCCGCATGTGCTGGCACGCTCGGGCATCAAGACCACCACGGCGCCCACCGTCCAGAAGCTGCTCGACGCCGGTGCCAGGTTCATCGGCAAGGTACACACCGACGAGCTGGCCTTCTCGATGAATGGCCAGAACTACCACTACGGCGGCCCGTACAACGGCGCGGCGCCCGACCGCATCACCGGCGGGTCGTCGTCGGGATCGGCGTCGGCCGTGTCACACCAGCTCTGCGACTTCGCGCTGGGCACCGACACGGGCGGATCGGTGCGCGCGCCGGCCAGCCATTGCGGGCTGTTCGGCATCCGGCCCTCGCATGGCCGCATTTCGTTGCAGGACTGCATGCCCCTTTGCGAATCGCTCGATACCTGCGGCTTCTTTGCCCGCGATATCGCCACGTTCGCCCGGGTGGCGGATGTCCTGTGCGGCGCCGATGGCGATCCGCTGCCGGCCCGGCCCCGGCTGCTGCTGGCGTCCGACCTGTTCGAACTGCCCACCCCGGCCGCGCGCGCCGCGCTGGCGCCGACCGTGGCGCGCATCGAAGCCATCCTGGGCAGCGCCACGCCGGTGGACGTGGCGGACCGTCCGTTGTCAGACCTGTACTGGGCGTTCCGCTACGTGCAAGGCTGGGAAGCCTGGCAGGCCGACGGTGCGCTGATCGAAAACTACGGGTTGCAGCTCGGGCCCGATGTCGCCGGTCGCTTTGCGTTCAGCAAGGGCGTGACGCGGGCCCAGTTCGAACAGTCGAGCGCCGTGCGCCGCGAGTTCACCGCGCACCTGGGCCGGCTGCTGGGCCATGACGGCATCCTGGTGCTGCCGACCATGCCCGACATCGCCCCCCTGCGCGCCACGCCAATGGAGGTACTGGAGGACTACCGCACGGCGGCCGCCCACACGCTGTGCCTGACGCCACTGTCGGGATTTCCGCAACTGAGCCTGCCGCTGTCGGGGCGGGACAGGGCGCCGCTGGGCATCTCGCTGCTGGGGCCCAAGGGCAGCGACCGCAGCCTGATCGCCGTGGCGCAGACGCTGATGACGGCACTGGTCTGACGGGCCGGCATAGGCTACGCTCCACTGGACCCCGCCGCCCCGTGCCGGCGGGGACCGACACGCAACAGGAACACTCCATGACCCGACTCCGCATCACCGCCGCCGGCCACACATTCATCGCCGAGACGAACCCGGACGCCCCCGATACCGTGGCCGCCTTCATGAAGCTGCTGCCCTACCGGCAGAAGCTGATCCACGTGCGCTGGAGCGGCGAAGGCTGCTGGATTCCGCTGGGCGAATTCAAGCTCGGCGTGGGCTTCGAAAACCACACCAGCCATCCTTCGGTGGGAGATATCCTGTTCTATCCGGGCGGCTACAGCGAGACCGAGATCATCCTGGCCTATGGCAGCTGCTGCTTTGCGAGCAAGATGGGCCAGCTGGCCGGCAACCACTTCCTGACCATCGTCGAAGGCAAGGACAACCTGCGCGCGCTGGGCACCAAGGTGCTCTGGGAAGGCGCGCAGGACGTGGTGTTCGAACTGGCAGAGTAGCTGGCCGGGTTGCTGGCCCGCTAACTGGCCGAGTCACTGGCCAATTGACGCGCAGCCGGCTTCAGCTTGCGACGGGCGGCCGGCTCGGCCGCGACGCCGCACCGGAGACATCCCATGTACATGATCTACTGGACCGAGGCCACTGCCCAGGGCATGGCCCCGCACGCCCAATCGTTCCCGGGCGACGCACTGCGGGATGCCCTGCAGTTCGCCGAGGCGCTGCGCCGGCGGCAGTTCGCGGGCGAGCCGGTGAGCTTTGTGACGCTCTGTTCGGAAAACCCGAATTCGGTGGGCAAGCCCGGCGCGGCAGACCCGGCGCCGGACTACGAATGGAAGAAGCGCCGGCCGTAAGGCCAGCGCCCCCGATCCCGATCAGCCCGCCATCACTCCGCGCTCGTCCTCGGGCGGCTTGATGCGGAACCACGTGGCATAGAGCGCCGGCAGGAACAGCAGCGTCAGCACGGTGGCCACCACCAGCCCGCCCATGATGGCCACGGCCATCGGCCCCCAGAACGTGGATCGGGACAGCGGGATCATGGCCAGCACCGCCGCCGCGGCCGTCAGGATAATCGGCCGGAAACGGCGCACCGCCGATTCCACGATGGCGTTCCACGGCGGCAGCCCGGACCGGATGTCCTGCTCGATCTGGTCCACCAGGATCACCGAATTGCGGATGATCATGCCCAGCAGCGCCGTGATGCCCAACTGCGCGACAAACCCCATTGGCGAATGCAGCAGCAGCAGCGTGGCGGCGGCGCCAATCAGGCCCAGCGGCCCGGTCAGGAACACCATCACCGCGCGCGAGAAGCTGTGCAACTGCAGCATCAGCAGCGTGAAGATCAGGAAGATGCACAGCGGCAGCTGGGCCGCGATCGACGCGCCGGCCTTGCCGCTTTCCTCCTGGGCACCGGCGATCGTGATCCGGTAGCCGGCCGGCAGCGCGGCCCGGATCGGGTCCAGCTTGGGATTGATCTGCGCGGTGACGGTCGGGCCCTGGATGCCATCGACGATATCGGACTGCACGGTGATGCCGAAATCGCGGTTCTCGCGCCAGATCACGCCAGGCTCGGACTTCAGCGTGACGCGCGCAACCTGCGTCAGCGGCACGGCGCGCCCGGTGCTGGTGGGCACCAGCACGTTGTTCAGGTCCGACATCGTGTCGCGCTCGCTGCGCGGCGTGCGCATGATGATGTCGATCAGCTTGTCGGCGTCGCGATACTGGCCCACCGGCACGCCCGTCAGCACGGCCTGGGTAGCCCGCGCGATGGCGTTGGTCGTCACGCCCAGCGCCCGCGCCTTGTCTTGGTCCAGTTCCAGGCGCAGCATCTTGACGTTCTCGTTCCAGTTGTCATTGACGCCCACCGTGTTGGGGTTGGCCGTCATGATCGCCCGCACCTGGTCTGCCACCTTGCGTACCCCGCCGGCATCGGGGCCGATCACGCGGAACTGCACCGGATACTGCACCGGCGGCCCGTTCGGCAGCAGCTTCACGCGGCCGCGCAACTGCGGAAACTCCGTGACCAGCACGCGCTCGATACGCTTGCGCAACGCATCGCGCGCTTCCACCGTGACCGGCATCACGATGGCCTGGGCCACGTTCGACTGCGGAAAGATCTGGTCCAGCGGCAGGTAGAAACGCGGCGCGCCGGTGCCGACGAACGAAGTCACGCTTTGCACGCCCTTGTCGCGGCGCATGGCGGCCTCGAAGCGTTTGGTCATGGCCTCGGTCTCGGCAATGGCGGTGCCCTCGGGCATCCACAGCTCCACCATCAGCTCCGGGCGGCTCGAATCGGGGAAGAACTGCTTTTCGACGTACTTGAACGCCAGCAGACCCAGCGCGAACGCCACCAGCGTGATCGCGATCACCGTCTTGCGCCACGTGACGCACCAGTTCACCAGTTGCCGGAAGCGCGCGTAGAACGGCGTGTCGAACACCTCGTGATGGCCGCCGTCCTGCGTGCGTGTCTTCAGGATCAGGTAGCCCAGATACGGCGTGAAATAGACAGCCGCCAGCCACGACAGCACCAGCGCCAGCGACGTCACCGCAAAGATCGCGAACGTGTATTCGCCCACCGTGGAGCGCGCCAGCCCCACCGGCAGGAATCCCGCCGCCGTGATCAGCGTGCCGGTCAGCATCGGCATGGCCGTCGAGGTGTAGGCAAAGGTGGCCGCCTCCATCTTCGAGAAGCCTTCCTCGAGCTTGCGGACCATCATCTCCACGGCAATGATGGCGTCATCGACCAGCAGCCCGAGCGCGATGATCAGCGCCCCCAGCGATATCTTGTGCAGGCCGATGCCGAAGATGTTCATGAACAGGAACGTCACGGCCAGCACCAGCGGGATGGTCAGCGCCACCACCAGGCCAGGCCGCACGTCCAGGCGCAGCGGCCGGGTATGCAGGCCCAGCGCCACGAAGCTCACGCCCAGCACGATCACCACGGCCTCGATCAGCACGTGCACGAATTCGCCCACGCTGCGCTTGACGGCCTGCGGCTGGTCCTGCACCTGGTCCATCTCGATGCCCACTGGCAACTGCCCGCGCAGGCCATCGGTCACGCGGCGCAGTTCCTGGCCCAGCGCGATGATGTCGCCGCCCTTTTCCATCGAGATGCCCAGCCCGATCACGTCCTTGCCGTTGAAGCGCATCTTGCTGACGGGCGGGTCCACATAGGCACGGTACACGTGCGCGATGTCGCCCAGGCGGATATTGGCGATGCCGTTGGGCCCGCGCAGCACCAGGTTCTGCAGGTCTTCCACGTCGCCCAGCTGGCCCGTGACGCGCACCTGCAGGTTGTCGGTGGGCGTCACCAGCACGCCGCTGCCGGTGGGATTGTTCTGCTCCGAGATCTGGTTGGCGATGGCGTTGATGTCCAGCCCCAGCTGGGCGAATCGCGCCTGGTTGAACTCGATGAAGATCTTCTCGTCCTGCAGCCCCAGCAGCGTGACCTTGGCGACGGCCGGAATGCGCAGCAGTTCCTGCCGCACCAGGTCGGCGTATTCGCGCAGTTCCTTGTAGCTGAAGCCGTCGGCTGACAGCGCGTAGATCGAGCCGTAAACGTCGCCAAACTCGTCGTTGAAGAACGGCCCGCGCACGCCCTGCGGCAGGGTCTGCTGGATATCGCCGATCTTCTTGCGCACCGTGTACCAGATCTGCGCCGTGTCCTTGGCCGGCGAATTGTCGGCCAGCTGGAAAATCACCGTGGTCTCGCCCGGCTTGGAGAAACTACGAATCTTGTCGGCATACGGCACTTCCTGCAGTTGCCGCTCGATCTTGTCGGTGACCTGCACGGCAATCTGCTCGGCCGTGGCGCCGGGCCAGAAGGCCTGCACCACCATCACGCGGAACGTGAACGGCGGATCTTCGTCCTGGCCAAGCTGGAAGAACGCCAGCAGGCCGCCCAGCAGCAGCACGACCAGCAGGTAACGCGTGAGCGGCTGGTGTTCGAGCGCCCAGCGCGACAGGTTGAAACGGGAATGTTCCATGCGCCGCCCTCAGCCCAGGCGGCGGTCAAGGGCGCTCAGCTGCGCGCCGGGGTTCGAGGCCGGCTGGGCCGGCGCCACGCTCTGCATCGGCTTGACCTTCTGCCCGGGCTTGAGCAGATGGACGCCGGCCGTGACGATGGTCTGACCCGGCGTCAGACCCTGCCGCACCTCGATCAGGTTGCCCTGCGCCTCGCCCAGCGTCACCGGCACCGGCTTGACCGTACCGCTGCCGCCCTGCCCGGGCTGGTAGATCCACACGTGGTTGGCGCCCTTGTCCTGCAGCAAAGCGGTCAGCGGCACGCGGATCGTGGCTGCATCGCCGGTCCGGGTGAACGACACCACGGCCGTCATGCCGATGCGCAGGTCGGCCGGCGGGTTGGGAATGCTGACGCGGGTGGGATAGGTACGCGTGACCGGATCGGCGGCCGCCGAAATCTCGCGCACCCGGCCCGGCAACGTGCGGTCGGGGTCCGACCACGTATGGATCGACACATCGGTGATGCCACGCAGCATGTCGACCTGATCCTCGGGCAGGCCGATGGCCACTTCCTTTTCGGCGGTCTGCGCCACACGGATGACCGGCTGGCCCGGCGTGACCACCTGGCCCACCTCGGTGTCGATGGCGGTCACCACGCCGTCGGCGTCGGCCGTCAGCACCGCGTAGCCGGTCTGGTTCGACTGGTTGCGCAGGCTGGCCTGCGCCTGTTCCAGCCGCGATGCGGCCGAATCGAAGGTCGCCTGGCGGCGGTTCAGCTCCGCCGCGCTGATGAAGTTCCTGGCCGCCAGTTCCTTGTAGCGTTTCAGGTCGGCGGCGGCCAGGTCGCGGTCGGTTCTGGCCGCATCGTACTGGGCCCGCGCGCCGGACTCGGCCAATGCCAGGTCGGTCGGATCAAGCCGGGCCAGCGGCTGCCCCTTGCGTACGCTGGCCCCGACATCGACCAGACGGACCGCAATCTTGCCGCCCACCCGGAATCCCAGCCGCGACTCGATACGCGGGCGCACCTCGCCCGAAAACTCGTACTCGGTCTTGCCGGCCGCCGGGCTCAGTTGCATCAGGCGTACCGGCCGCACGTCCTCCACAGGCTCGGCCTGCTTGCCGCATCCGCCCAGTGCCAGCAGCCCCACCATGGCCAGCAGCCCCGCGGCCGCACGGGCCCGCACCGGCCGCACCGGGCGGCGTACGGCCAGGCGCGACTTGGGAACGAGATCAACTTCAGCGGCCGCAACTTCCGGCCTGGCAACGGGCACTGGCATGGACAAGCGTCTTTGAGTCGGTGGAAAGATGAAGCTGGGGTGCAGCAAAAACCGGCTGAAACTCGGGCTGAATCCGGCAGCGGTACTGCGCGGCCTTGCGGCCGGATGGTGTCTCGCTGGCGCCTCGGGTCGGGCGCGTTGCCGCCGTTCCGGTCGATTCCCGGAACTCCGGAAATCGGCCATGGGGAGTTAATAACTTTGCGGTCAGTAATATAGCGAGCGTCCATGAGTGCGTCAAACGCCGGATGACGAACGGCTGTATTCCGCGACAAAACGCCACGTTCCCGGCGCGGCACGCAATAAGGGCCTTTTTCATCACGCAATCGGCGGGGCCGCTCCAGGTGGCCAATGTTACAATTCGCCGCTTTGGCGCCGCCCCCGCCGCCCCACCAGAAAGAGATTGGCGTGACGCCCGATCAGTATTGCCAGGACAAGGCCGCGAAAAGCGGCTCCAGCTTCCATTACAGCAGCCTGCTCCTGCCCCCCGAACGCCGCCGGGCGCTGACGGCCCTGCAAGCCTGGCGCCTGGAGCTCGATGCCATCGTTCACGAGAACCATGATGCCGGCGTGGCCCTGCAGCGGCTGGACTGGTGGCGCGCCGAACTGCGCCGCCTGTACGAAGGCAGCCCGAATCATCCCGTCAGCCACGCGCTGCTGCCCTACGTGGCCAGCCTGCCCCAGGCAGAGATGACCCAGGTGCTCGATGGCACCGAGATGGACCTAGCCCAGTCGCGCTATTTCGACGAGGGGGCGCTCGGCCGGTACTGCAGGCTTGTGGGCGGTACGCTGGGCAAGCTGTCGGCACGGCTGCTGGGCTTTACCGATGAACTTACGCTGGAGTCGGCCGAAAAGCTCGGGCTGTCGCAGATGCGCATCCGCATCGTGCGTGAGGTGGGCCACGACGCCCGTCAGGGCCGCGTCTACATTCCCGTGGATACCCTGCAGCGATTCGAGGTGCCGGTGGCCGACATCATGCAGTCGCGCCATTCCCCGCAGTTTGTGACCTTGATGCGCGAACAGGCTGCGCTGGCCCGCACGCTGTACCAGGAAGCCCTGGCGCTGCTGCCCCGCGCCGACCGCCGGGCCCAGCGCGCGGCGCTGGCGCTGGCGGCCATCCACCATGCCTTGCTTGACGAGATCGAAGCCAGCGATTTCCAGGTGCTGACCCAGCGCATTGCGCTGACGCCCATGCGCAAGCTGTGGCTGGCGTGGAAGACCTGGCTCAGGAATGGCTGAGCGCGGGTGCCTTGCCGGGTCGACCCCTTCCGCTGCCTTCGCCGTCCCTTGCCGTCAGTCCCTGGCGGCCAGTCGTTTCAGAGTATTGATGCCATGACCACTGCCACGCCCTCTCTTGGCCAGCTGATTCTTGATCGCGCCGACGCCCTGGCCCGGCACTCCGATATGGAAGGCGGCCTGACCTGCGCCTACCTGACGCCCGCCCATACCCAGGCACAGGCGCTGCTGGCGCGCTGGATGGAAGATGCCGGCATGACGGTGCGCATCGACGCCATCGGCAACGTGATCGGCCGCTATGCCGCCGACCCGGCCGAGCCGGACCCCAAGGTGCTGATGACCGGGTCGCACTTCGACACGGTGCGCAACGGCGGACGCTACGACGGGCGGCTGGGCATCCTGCTGCCCATCGCCGTGGTGGGCGCGCTGCGCGACGCGGGCATCCGCCTGCCCTACCACTTCGAGGTCGTGGCTTTTGCCGAAGAAGAAGGCCTGCGCTTCAAGACCAGCTTCCTGGCCAGCAGCGTGCTGGCGAACCGCTTCGATCCGGCGTTGCTGGACCGCGTGGACACCGATGGCGTGTCGATGCGCGAAGCCTTGGCGCAGGCAGGCTTCCCGGGCGCGGGCAGCCTGAACGCGCTGCGCGCCGCGGCGGTCGATCCCGCCACGCTGGCCGGCTTTGTCGAGGTCCACATCGAACAGGGCCCGGTGCTGCTCAATCGCGGCCTGCCCCTGGGCATCGTGACGCAGATCGCCGGTAGCAGCCGCTTCCAGGTGCATGTGGAGGGCCTGGCCAGCCATGCCGGCACCACGCCAATGGATATGCGGCGCGACGCGGCCACCGGGGCGGCGGAAATGATCTTGCTGGTAGAGCAGCGCTGCGGCCAGGTGCCGACGCTCGTCGGCACGGTGGGCCAGTTGCAGGTGCCCAACGGATCGAGCAACGTGATTCCGGCCGCATGCGTATTTTCGATGGACATCCGCGCGGGCGAAGACGGCATCCGCGAAGCGGCCATCGCCGATATCGTGGCGGGCATCGAGACCATTGCGGCCCGGCGATCGCTCCAGGTCACCGTGGAACGGGTCACGCCGGTCAATAACGCGCCGTGCGCGCGCTGGCTGATGGACCAGTTCGCGGCGGTGCTGAGAAAGCGTGGGCTGGAGGCGTTCGAGCTGCCCTCAGGGGCCGGGCACGACGCGATGATGATGCAGCGGATCACCGATGTGGCAATGCTGTTCGTGCGCTGCGGCAATGGCGGGATCAGCCACAATCCGGCGGAAACGATCACGGTGGAAGACGCCCAGCAGGCCGCCGAGGTATTCGTGGACTTCCTGCGGCACTTCCGGGCGGCGGGCTGATCAGCCGCCCTGGTACATTTCCTTGCCGATGTCGTAAAGATTCTTGCGCAGCGTCTTGCGTTCGTCGGGCGACAGGCGCTGGCTGCCGCCGCGCTGCCCCTGACGCGCGGCACGCTCGGCCATGTCGCGCTCGGTCTCGGCACGATCATTGCGGCGCGGTGGCTGACGGTTGCGTTCGGGTGCCGGCGGGCTGCTGCCGGGCCCGCCCGGCGGCTGGCCCTTGGGATGAAGCAAATGCGCCATGCCCGCCGACTGGGCGAATGCCGGGGCAGGCGCCGCGGCTATCAGCAGGGTCAGGCCGGCCAGACAGACCACTCGCGCGCAAATTGTGCGACGCAGGGTTTGCCCGTGCCGGTTATGCTTCACTTTCATTGGATAATGGCGGTTTCGACCGTGGCTTCCGGATCGATCTTCAGGATCCCCGGGGGCAGCGCACCGGCATCGCCCCAAGGACATCAAGGCGAATGCCAGTGTCATGGCCGGAACAGTACGATGCCCGTGGTGACCGTTCAGTTCCCAGGCGAAAAGGCGTCCCTGGGAAAACGGTTTGCGGAGTGTAAATGCACAAAAGGTGCATGCCGCCATACCACGGGGTAAAGTATGTAACGTTTTGTTAAGCCATTTTGAGCGAAAGCGATAGTCGCTAAGATACCGCCATGGAAAATACCAGCCACAAGATTCTCGTCGTGGATGACGACCCGCGCCTGCGCGACCTGCTGCGCCGCTACCTTGGCGAGCAGGGCTTCACGGTTCTCGTGGCGGAAAACGCCACGGCCATGAACAAGCTCTGGCTGCGCGAGCGTTTCGATCTGCTGGTGCTGGACCTGATGATGCCCGGCGAAGACGGGCTTTCCATCTGCCGCCGCCTGCGCGGCGCCAACGACCAGACCCCGATCATCATGCTCACCGCCAAGGGCGAGGACGTCGACCGCATCGTCGGCCTGGAAATGGGTGCCGACGATTATCTGCCCAAGCCTTTCAATCCGCGCGAACTGATTGCGCGGATTCACGCCGTGCTGCGTCGCAAGGGGCCCGCCGAAGTACCGGGCGCGCCGTCCGAAACGCCTGAAACGTTTGCGTTCGGCGATTTCGTGCTGAACCTGGCCACCCGTACGCTGACCAAGAACGACGAGGAAATCACCCTCACCACGGGCGAATTCTCGGTGCTCAAGGTTTTTGCCCGCCACCCGCGCCAGCCGCTGTCCCGCGAAAAGCTGATGGAAATGGCGCGCGGCCGCGAATACGAGGTGTTCGACCGCAGCCTGGACGTGCAGATTTCGCGTCTGCGCAAGCTCATCGAACCTGACCCGAGCAACCCGCGCTTCATCCAGACGGTCTGGGGCCTGGGTTACGTCTTCATCCCCGATGGCGTGAAGTAAGTCCGGTCGACCGCAGCCTCATCGTGGCGACCGCCCTCGGCCGTACCGCAACGCGGTTCTTCGGTTCGCTATTCTGGCGAACCTTCATGCTGATCGCCCTTTTGCTGGCGATCTCGCTGGGTATCTGGTTCCAGAGCTATCGGCTCTTCGAACGCGCGCCGCGCGCCCAGCAGATCGCCATGCAGGTGGTCAGCGTGGTCAAGCTCACCCGCGCAGCCCTGCTCTATTCGGACCCGGCCCGGCGCCGGTTCCTGCTGCTCGACCTCGTCCAGAACGAGGGCATCAAGGTCTATCCGCGCGAAAAGGACGACGACTTTGCCGCGCCCAAGGCCAACCCCTTCCTGACCCAGCTCGTCCAGCAGGAAATCCGCAGCCGCCTGGGCGAAGACACCGTACTGGCCACCACGGTCAACGATATTCCGGGCGTGTGGGTCAGCTTCGAGATCGAAGGCGACGACTACTGGGTGGCGATCAGTCCCGAGCGTTTCGAACGCGTGCCCGGTATCCAGTGGCTCTGGTGGAGTATTGCCGCGCTGCTGCTGTCGATCATCGGTGCCGCCTTCATCACGGCGCGCGTGAACTACCCGCTCAAGCGGCTGGCCAATGCCGCGCGACTGATCGGCTCCGGGGGCGAAGCGCCGCCACTGCGCGAACAGGGCGCCAGCGAAGTGGCGCAGGCCAACCGCAGTTTCAACCAGATGGTGCGCGACCTGCGCCAGCTCGACGACGACCGCGTGGTCATGCTGGCCGGTATCTCGCACGACCTGCGTACCCCGCTCACCCGTCTGCGGCTGGAAACCGAGATGTCGCCCGTGGACACCACCACGCGCGACGCCATGATTGCCGACATCGAACAGATGGATGCCATCATCGGCCAGTTCCTGAACTACGCCCGGCCGGGCCAGGAAGTGGTGGAGCCGGTGGACCTGTCCACGCTGGTGCAGGAATCTGTTGGCGTCTATGCCGCGCACGACGACGTGCGCGTGCACGTGCGGGCGAATGGCCCGGTCATGGCCGTGGCCAACCGCATGGAGATCCAGCGCATCCTGGACAACCTCGTCGAGAACGCGCGCCGCTATGCCAAGGACGAGGAATCGGGCATGGCCGAGGTGGAAATCTCCACGCGCGTGGAGGACAAGGAAGCCGTGCTGGTGGTGGCCGACAGCGGGCCCGGCGTGCCGAACGAGCAGTTGTCGCTGCTGACCCGGCCGTTCTACCGGCTCGACAGCGCGCGCAGCGAGGCCAAGGGCGCCGGCCTGGGCATGTCGATCGTCAACCGTATCCTGCAGCGCAATGGCGGCCGCCTGATCCTGGCCAACCGCCCCGCCCCGAAAACGGGGCTCGTGGTCAGCGCGCGATTCAGGCGCGCCTGACCCGCCGCTTCCCCCCCTTCGCGCCCCACTTGCGTGCCCGCATGCCCCGCATGCGGCGCATTGACAGGTTTTCTTCAGCATTTGATATGGTTTTGAAAGGTTGCTGACAGGGGAATGACAGCGTCATTGCGCACACTTCAGGCCATCGACAGGCCGATGCATACAACGGCATCCGAAGTCATGGCGCCGCCTGCCGCAGCACCCCTTTTCCGCCATGGCTGACAACAATCGACAACATGCCGCACGACCCCACGTACGGCGACCGAGAGACAGCCATGTCAAGCTCCAGCTCCACCCCCCAGCACGGTTTCCGGACCGTGTTCCGCGTCGTCAGCGGAAACTTCCTCGAAATGTACGACTTCATGGTGTACGGCTTCTACGCCGCCGCCATCGCGCGTACGTTCTTCCCTGCCGGCGATGAGTTTGCATCGCTGATGCTGTCGCTGGCCACGTTCGGCGCCGGCTTCCTGATGCGACCGCTTGGCGCGATCGTGCTGGGCGCCTACATCGACCATCACGGCCGCCGCAAGGGCTTGATCATCACGCTGGCGCTGATGGCGCTGGGCACGCTGCTGATCGCGCTGGTGCCGGGCTATGCATCGATCGGCGTGGCCGCACCGCTGCTGGTGTTGTTCGGGCGCCTGCTGCAGGGTTTCTCGGCCGGCGTGGAACTGGGCGGCGTATCGGTGTACCTGTCCGAGATTGCCAAGCCCGGCCAGAAGGGCTTCTACGTGGCCTGGCAGTCGGCCAGCCAGCAGGTGGCCGTGATTTTCGCCGGCCTGCTCGGCGTGATCCTGCACGCCACGCTGGCGCCCGCACAGATGGACAGCTGGGGCTGGCGCGTGCCGTTCCTGATCGGCTGCCTGATCGTGCCGTTCCTGTTCCTGATCCGCCGCTCGCTGGAAGAAACCGAGGAATTCCGCACGCGCAAGCATCGTCCGTCGATCAACGAGATCTACCGTTCGATGCTCGACAACTGGCGCATCATCATCGCCGGCTGCCTGATGGTGGTGATGACCACGGTGTCGTTCTACATGATTACCGCGTACACGCCGACGTTCGGCAAGACCGTGCTCAAGCTCGACGACGTGGACAACCTGATCGTCACGATGTGCGTGGGCCTGTCGAACTTCATCTGGCTGCCGCTGATGGGCGCCCTGTCCGACCGTATCGGCCGCAAGCCGCTGCTGGTGTTCTTCACGATCGCCACGCTGGTCACGGCCTACCCCGCGGTGTCGTGGCTGGTGGCGGCGCCGTCTTTCGAGCGCCTGCTGATGGTGGAACTGTGGCTGTCGTTCCTGTATGGCAGCTATAACGGCGCCATGGTCGTCACTCTGACCGAGGTCATGCCGCCCGCCGTGCGTACCGCCGGCTTCTCGCTGGCCTACAGCCTGGCCACGGCGCTGTTCGGCGGCTTCACGCCGGCGATCTCGACGTACCTGATCCACAGCACCGGCAACAAGGCAGCCCCCGGCCTGTGGCTGATGTTTGCCGCAGCTTGCGGCCTGGTGGCCACGCTGGTCATCTTCCGCGCCCGGCGCGAGCGCGCGGCGCTGCACGCCGCCTGAGCCTCCGGCGTACCTGCCGCATGCGTGCGGCCCGCGCCGCCTTCATGTGCCTGACACGTTCGCGTGGCAGGTATGTGATGGCGGCGCGCTTGCTTTCCGGACAGCCGTCACCATTTGGCACTCATGGCATACTTGCGGCGAGTTTTTGCGCAGCGCGAGACGCTGCCTATCGGTCCGTTTAAGAAAACCAATTGGCCTTGGTGCGCCCGAATGCGCATACTCGGAGCTTTCGTGCAAATACGATTGACATCCCCGGCTGCCGCGGGAACCGAATCGTAAGATTGCAAGCCTCAATCTGTTCAACCGTATCTAGGAGAAGTCAATGAAGACCGTTGGTGACAAGCTCGAAGCCTTCAGCATCGTTGGTGTCAAGCCGGGTTTCAACAACCACGAAGAGAATGGCCAGTCGGCTTTCGAAGACATCACCGAAAAGTCGTTCGAAGGCAAGTGGAAGGTCATTTACTTCTACCCGAAGGACTTCACGTTCGTGTGCCCGACCGAAATCGTGGCATTCGCCAAGCTGAACAACGACTTCGCCGATCGTGACGCGATCGTGCTGGGCGGCTCGACCGACAACGAATTCGTGAAGCTGGCATGGCGCCGCGAACACAAGGATCTGAACAAGCTGAACCAGTGGCAATTCGCCGATGTGACCGGCTCGCTGGTCGACCAGCTCGGCGTGCGTGACAAGGCCGCTGGCGTGGCCCTGCGCGCAACGTTCATCGTCGATCCGGACAATGTGATCCAGCACGTTTCGGTGAACAACCTCAACGTCGGTCGCAACCCGGAAGAAGTCCTGCGTATTCTGGACGGTCTGCAAACGGACGAACTGTGCCCGTGCAACCGCGCTGTCGGCGGCGCCACGCTGTAATTGGCCCTGCCTGCCAGGCACCTTGCGTGACCCGGCACATCGCATGGAAGGGCCTGGCGCCCTTTCATGTCGAAACCCGCTATGTGCGGGTTTTTTGAGCCCTTGTCGATAGGAGAAATAAATGGAATTCCTCAGCACGATTAAGAATGCAATCCCCGATTACGCCAAGGACATCCGCCTGAATGTGGATGGCACCATCGCGCGTTCGTCGCTGGAAGGCAACGACGCAGTCGGGGTGGCGCTGGCGGCGGCCTTCGCGGCCAAGAGCAAGCTGATTGTCGACGTGATTCGCAACGCCAACGTGCTCTCGCCCGAGGAAGTCACCGCCGCGCAGACCGCCGCCGCGCTGATGGGCATGAACAACATCTGGTATCCGTACGTCGAGATGGCCGAAGATCCGGACCTGGCCAGCCAGCCTGCCGGCCTGCGCATGAACGCCTACGCTACCCATGGTGGTGTGGACAAGCGCCGCTTCGAGATGTACGCACTGGCCGCCTCGATCATCGGCAAGTGCCACTTCTGCGTGAAGTCGCACTACCAGCTGCTGAAGAATGAACAGGGCATGAGCGCCCAGCAGCTGCGTGACGTCGGCCGCATCGCCGCCGTGATCGGCGCCGCCGCCAATGTGATCGTCGCGGAATAAGACGCCAGATCGCAACCGAAGCGCGCCAATCGGGCGTTCATCGCGGGCGGCGTCGCCCGTGCCGCAACGCCAGTCACCCACACGGGCGGGCACTGAGAGGTGTCCGCCCGTGTGCATGGATGCGCTTGCGCAATCGTCAATCGGGGTATTGTCCGACATCGCTTACAGCCAATCGAACCGGTGCATTTGTGCATGGCGCGGCCTACAATCGACGAAAGGTCCCGAACTTCGCTGCTGCCATGAGCACCTTGCCTTCACCCAATTCGCCGCGCTTCCGCTTCCGGCTGGCCGCGGTCCACGACTGGGGCGACATCGCCGCGGTCACGCAGCAGGCCTACGGGCAATATGAGCTCGAAATCATGGAAGACTGCCGGGCGTCGTTCCAGCGCGGCATGAAGGCCGTGATGGCTGCCAAGGACAATCCGGACATGGAATGGTGGGTCGCGGAAACCGACCACGGCATCAGCGGTGCGGTGCTGTTCTGCCATCCGGGCGCCACGTTGACGGCGCTGGACGACTCCACGATCACGCTGACGCAGCCCGAAGCGCGGCTGCTGTCGGTCAGCCCGCAGGCGCGCGGGCTCGGGCTGGGCAAGCGGCTGATGCAGATCTGCATCCAGCGTGCCCGCGACATTGGCGCCCTGGCGCTGATCTGCCGCACCATGCCCGAGATGGATTCGGCCATCAAACTGTGCGAGCAGATGGGCTTCCAGAGGCGGACGGAAGCCGGATCGCGCCATGGGGCCATGGCGCGGCTGATCGACTACGTGTATCCGATCACGGCCGAGGAACCGGCCGCGCCGTCGCCGCCAGCCCCCTGAGCCAGTCGCGCAATCAATCCTGCACGTCGACCGTGCGGCGGTAGATCAGCACCGCCGCCTGCGCGACGATCCCCTCTTCCTTGCCTTCGAAGCCGAGCTTCTCGTTGGTCTTGGCCTTGACGTTGCAATGCGTGACGGGCAGGCCCAGGTCTTCGGCCAGGTTGGCCACCATGCCGGCGATATGCGGCGCAAGCTTGGGCTTCTGCGCGATGACCGTGGCATCGACATTGCCGATCTCGAACCCGGCGGCTCGCACGCGGCGCGCGGCCTCGCGCAACAGCACGCGGCTGTCGGCGCCCTTGAAATCTGGATCGGTGTCCGGGAAATGGCGGCCGATGTCGCCCAGCGCAGCTGCGCCAAACAGCGCGTCGGTCACGGCGTGCAGCAGCGCATCGGCATCGGAGTGGCCCAGCAGGCCACGGTCGTGCGGAATATCGACGCCACCGAGAATCAGCTTGCGGCCCGGCACCAGGGCGTGCACGTCATAGCCCTGCCCTACGCGAAAATCGAACGGATTCAAAACGACTCCTTGCAAAAATGGATCACGACGCCGGCTGGCCCGTGCGCAGCAGCACGTCGGCCAGCGCAAAGTCCTCGGGGTAGGTCACCTTGAAATTGCGCAGCGAACCGTTGACCAGCCGCGGATGCAGGCCCAGGCGCTCGATGGCGCTGGCTTCATCGGTGACCACGGCACCGGCGGCCATGGCGTCTTCCAGCGCATGGCGCAGTACGCCGATGCGGAACATCTGTGGTGTTTGCGCCTGCCACAGGCCCTCGCGCGGCACGGTGCCGCCGATGCGCGCGCCGGCATCGGCACGCTTCAGGGTGTCGGGCACCGGCACGGCCAGGATGCCGCCGATCGGCTCGCTGGCCGAATCGTCGGATTCCACCGCCCGCACCAGCGTATCGATCATCGCACTGGTCAGCCCGGGGCGCGCGGCGTCGTGGACCAGCACCCAGTCGGTATCGGTTGCACCCAGCGTGGCCAGATGATGCAGGCCGGCAAGCACCGACGCATGGCGCGAATCGCCGCCCACGAACGCGGTGTCGAAGCGCAGCCCCGCAAACGCTTGCGCGCCGAACCGTGACTCCAGCGGCATGTCGTCGGGCGCCAGCACCAGCGCCGTGGCGCTGATGGCGTCGCTGGCGGAAAACGCCGCCAGGGCGTACCAGAGCATCGGCCGGCCGGCCACGGTCTGGTATTGCTTCTGCACGGCACCACCGGCACGGCTGCCGGTACCGGCACAGGGAATCAGGGCGAATCGACGATCGGACACAGGTTCTGAGGGCCTTTGAATATTTGGCACGGCCAGCGGGCCGGCCGGAGCGCATTCTATAATACGGCCCTCGCCCGCCGCCATGAATCCTGGCATGGCCCGGCTGGCATGACAGACAACCCCTGCCCGTGGCATGCCTTTCGCATGTGCCGGCGGGGTGTCGCCGTTTTTGCGCCCGATGCTGCCAATGCCTGACAACGCTACCGCATTTCCTTTCGCCACCCTGCCGCTGGTCAAGGCTGGCATGCGCCATACCCTGACCGGCCTGACCGGGTCCGCCGACGCCCTGGCGGTGGCCGCCTATGCGCGCCAGCACCGCGCCAGCGTGCCGATGGTGGCCGTGGTCTGCGCCAATGCCATGGACGCGCAGCGGCTGGCCGAGGAAATCCCATGGTTCGCTCCCGAACTGCGCGTACGGCTGCTGCCCGACTGGGAAACGCTGCCCTACGACAGCTTCTCGCCGCACCAGGACCTGGTGTCGGAACGCTTGGCCACGCTGCACGACATCCAGGGCGGCCAGTGCGACGTGATGATCGTCCCCGCGTCGACCGCGCTCTACCGGCTGGCGCCGCCCTCGTTCCTGGCCGCCTACACATTCTTCTTCAAGCAGGGCGAAAAGCTCGACGAAGCCGCGCTCAAGGCGCAGTTCACGCTGGCCGGCTACGAGCACGTCAGTGCGGTCATGCGACCGGGCGAGTACAGCGTGCGCGGCGGGCTGATCGACCTGTACCCGATGGGCTCGGCCCTGCCGTACCGGATCGACCTGTTCGGCGACGAGATCGAGACCATCCGCGCGTTCGATCCCGATTCGCAGCGCAGCCTGTATCCAGTCAAGGAAGTGCGCCTGCTGCCGGGCCGCGAGTTTCCGCTGGACGACGCCGCCCGCACCGCCTTCCGCGGCCGCTGGCGCGAGGTGTTCGAGGGCGATCCGACCAAATCCCCGATCTACAAGGACATCGGCAACGGCGTACCGTCCGCGGGCATCGAGTACTACCTGCCGCTGTTCTTCGAGCAAAGCGCCACGCTGTTCGACTACCTGCCCGCCGGCACGCAACTGGCCTTCGCAGGCCAGGTCGATGAAGCCATCCGCCGCTTCTGGGCCGACACCACGCAGCGTTACACCTTCATGCGCCACGACCGCGAGCGCCCGCTGCTGCCGCCCGCGGACCTGTTCCTGTCCGAAGAGCAGTTCTTCATCGGGGCCAAGCCGCTGGCCCGGCTGGTGCTGCAGCGCGAGGCCGTGGCAGCCGACGTGCCGGCGTTCTCGGCCAGCCTGCCCGATGTGTCGGTCAACCGCCGCGCCGAAGATCCGCTGGTCAACCTGGAAGCACTGCTGCTGAACAAGGCCACGCGCGTGCTGATGTGCGCCGACTCGGCGGGCCGCCGCGAAACGCTGATGCAGCTGTTTGCCGAAAGCGGCCTGCGTCCGATGGTGGTCGAGGACTTTGCGGCCTTCCTGGCCGGCGATTCGCATTTCTCGATCGTGGTGGCGCCCCTGCAGAGCGGCTTTGCCCTGCCCGCCGTGCCATTCGCGTTCGTCACCGAGAACGAACTGTATGCCGGCACCGCGCGCCGCACGGGGCGCCGCAAGCAGGAACAGGCCAGCACCGTCGATTCGATGGTGCGCGACCTGGCAGAGCTCAAGATCGGCGACCCCGTGGTGCACAGCGAGCACGGCATCGGCCGCTATCAGGGGCTGGTCACGCTGGACATGGGCCAGGGCGACGAGGAATTCCTGCACCTGGACTACGACAAGGCCAGCAAGCTGTACGTGCCCGTGCACCAGTTGCATGTGATCTCGCGCTATTCGGGCGCCGATCCGGACACCGCCCCGCTGCACTCGCTGGGCACCGGCCAGTGGGACAAGGCCAAGCGCCGCGCCGCGCAGCAGATCCGTGACACGGCGGCCGAACTGCTGAACCTGTACGCACGCCGTGCGCTGCGCCAGGGCTTTGCCTTCCCGCTGCAGCCCAAAGACTACGAGACCTTCGCCGAAAGCTTCGGCTTCGAGGAAACGCCCGACCAGGCCGCCGCCATTTCAGCCGTGATCGCCGACATGACCTCGGGCAAGCCGATGGACCGCCTGGTCTGCGGCGACGTGGGCTTCGGCAAGACCGAGGTCGCGCTGCGGGCGGCGTTCGTGGCCGTGCTGGGCGGCAAGCAGGTGGCCATGCTGGCGCCGACCACGCTGCTGGCCGAGCAGCATTTCCAGACCCTGTCAGACCGCTTTGCCGAGTGGCCGGTGCGCATCGTGGAGCTGTCGCGCTTCAAGACCAAAAAGGAAGTGGACGCCGCGATCAAGCAGATCAACGACGGCACGGTCGATATCGTCATCGGCACCCACAAACTGCTGTCCGACGAGGTGAAGTTCCAGCGCCTGGGGCTGGTCATCATCGACGAGGAACACCGCTTTGGCGTGCGCCAGAAGGAGGCGCTGAAGACGCTGCGCGCCGAGGTGGACGTGCTGACGCTGACCGCCACGCCGATCCCGCGCACGCTGGGCATGGCGCTGGAAGGCCTGCGTGACTTCTCGGTCATCGCCACCGCGCCGCAGAAGCGGCTGGCCATCAAGACCTTCGTGCGCCGCGAGGAAGACGGCGTGATCCGCGAGGCCATCCTGCGCGAGCTCAAGCGCGGCGGCCAGGTCTACTTCCTGCACAACGAAGTCGAGACGATCGAGAACAAGCGCGCGAGGCTGGCCGAACTGGTCCCCGAGGCCCGCATCGCCGTGGCGCACGGGCAGATGCACGAGCGCGAGCTGGAACGCGTGATGCGCGACTTTGTGGCCCGCCGCGACAATATCCTGCTCTGCACGACGATCATCGAAACCGGCATCGACGTGCCCACGGCCAACACGATCCTGATCCATCGCGCCGACCGCTTCGGCCTGGCCCAGCTGCACCAGCTGCGCGGCCGCGTGGGCCGCAGCCACCACCAGGCCTATGCCTACCTGCTGGTGCATGACGTGGACGGCCTGACCAAGCAGGCGCAGCGCCGGCTGGAAGCGATCCAGCAGATGGAGGAACTGGGCGCGGGCTTCTACCTGGCCATGCATGACCTGGAAATCCGCGGCGCCGGCGAGGTGCTTGGCGACAAGCAGTCGGGCGAGATCCACGAAATCGGCTTCCAGCTTTACACCGACATGCTCAACGCGGCCGTGAAGTCGCTCAAGGCCGGCAAGGAACCCGACCTGATGGCCCCGCTGGCGGCCACCACCGAGATCAACCTTGGCACGCCTGCGCTGCTGCCGAACGACTATTGTGCCGACGTGCACGAGCGTCTGTCGCTCTACAAGCGGCTGGCCAACTGTGAAACCGGCGAGCGCGTGGACGACATCCAGGAAGAGCTGATCGACCGCTTCGGCCGGCTGCCCGCCCAGGCGCAGGCACTGATCGAAACGCACCGGCTGCGCATTGCCGCCGCGCCGCTGGGCGTGCGCAAGATCGACGCCGGCGAGGCCACGGTCAGCATGCAGTTCGTGCCGAATCCCCCAATCGACGCCATCCGCATCATCGACCTCGTGCAAAAGAACAAGCACATCAAGCTGGCCGGCCAGGACAAGCTGCGCATCGAGGCCAAGATGCCCGACGTGGGCGCTCGGGCGCAGACCATCAAGCACACCCTGCGCCAACTGGCCTGACCGCGCCGACCGGTGTAGGATCACATCCTTGACGAATCAACTGTTTGACCATCCCATGCAAGCTGCCGCCGACACCCGCAACACCCACGCCGAAGCCCCGCCACGCGGCAGCGCGCTGGACTGGACCCAGCGTCTGGTGTCGTTCGACACCACGTCGCGCCATTCGAACCTGGGCCTGATCGAATCCGTGCGCGACCACTTCCTGGCAAAGGGACTGCGTCCGCATCTGAGCTACAACCCGCAGGGCGACAAGGCCAATCTGTTCGTGACGATTCCGGCCGCGAACGGCGCCACCGACGGCGGCATCGTGCTGTCCGGCCACACCGACGTGGTCCCCGTGGACGGCCAGAGCTGGACCACCGACCCGTTCAAGCCGGTGATTCGCGACGGCAAGCTCTACGGCCGGGGCACGTGCGACATGAAGGGCTTCATCGGTACCAGCCTGGCGCTGCTGCCCACCATCCTCGACGCCAGGCTGCGCGAGCCGGTGCATTACGCGCTGTCGTTCGACGAGGAAATCGGCTGCATGGGCGCGCCGTACCTGCTGGCCGAACTGCGCGACCGCGGCGTGAAGCCGGCGGGCTGCATCGTCGGCGAGCCGACCAGCATGCGCGTGATCGTGGCGCACAAGGGCATCAATGCCTATCGCTGCTGCGTGAAGGGCCAGGCGGCCCATTCGTCGCTGACGCCCAAGGGCGTCAACGCCATCGAATACGCGGCGCGCCTGATCTGCTACATCCGCGACATTGCCGACGAGTTCAAGGCCAACGGCCCGTACGACCGGGCCTTCGACGTCCCGTTCACCACGGCGTCCACCGGCACGATCCACGGCGGCATCGCGCTGAACACGATCCCGGCCGAATGCGAGTTCGTGTTCGAGTTCCGCAACCTGCCGGGCGTGGACCCGGAAGCGATCCTGGCGCGCATCCAGCAGTACGTGAACGACGTGCTGGTGCCGAAGATGCGTGCCGAGCATGTGGACGCGGGCATGGCCATCAGCAAGATCGCCGCGGCCCCGTCGCTGGACGCCGCAGAATCCGATGCAATCACGCAGCTCGTGCGTGCCCTGACCGCCGACCGCGATACAAACAAGGTGGCCTACGGCACCGAGGCCGGCCTGTTCCAGCGTGCCGGCATTCCGGCCGTCGTGTGCGGTCCCGGCGATATCCAGCAGGCCCACAAGCCCGACGAATTCGTGGCGCTGGACCAACTGGCTGCCTGCGAGGCGTTCCTGCACAAGGTGGTGGACAGCCTGCGTGTGGCCTGACCGGCACCGCCCAAGGCGCGATCAGGGAGCGGGAGCGCAGTACAATACCGCCCTTCTTCCTGTCGCCCTCCCGCATCGCCCGGATTCCCTGCCGTCATGCCCCTGATTCTCCAAAGCCTGTCCCCGCTGTCCGCCGCCGACCTCGACGCCGTGCGCACGGTGGCCAATGCCTCCGATCTCGCGCTGCGCGCCGACAACGTGGCCGCCGCCGACCACTGCAATCCGCTGACCCCGGCGCTGCGCGATGCCCTGGACGACGTGTGCGGCGAACGTGCCATCGACTGGGCCGTGGTGCCGGCGGGCCGCAAGCTGTCGGATTTCCGGCTGGTGGCGATGGACATGGACTCCACGCTGATCACGATCGAGTGCATCGACGAGATCGCCGACTTCTGCGGACTCAAGGCCGAGGTATCCGCCATCACCGAAGCCGCCATGCGCGGCGAAATCACCGATTTCAACGAAAGCCTGCGCCGCCGCGTAGCCCTGCTGAAGGGCCTGGACGCGAGCGTGCTCGACCGCGTGTACGCCGAACGCCTGAAGCTGTCGCCGGGCGCCGAGCGCATGCTGCAGACGATCCAGGCGCTGGGCATGAAGACGCTGCTGGTATCGGGCGGATTCGTGCACTTCACCGACCAGCTCAAGCCGCGCCTGAAGCTCGATGTCACGCGCGCCAATACCCTGGAAATCGTCGACGGCAAGCTGACCGGCAATGTGGTCGGCGAAATCGTCAATGCCGACGTCAAGGCACGCACGGTGCGGGAAGTCTGCGAGCAGATCGGCGCCGATCCTTCGCAGGCCATCGTCATGGGCGATGGGTCCAACGACCTCAAGATGATGGCCGTAGCGGGCCTTTCGGTGGCCTTCCGGGCCAAACCCGTGGTGCGGGCCCAAGCCAGCGTCGCGTTCAATCATGTCGGCCTGGACGGCTTGCTGAACCTGTTCCCGCACTAAGCAATTTCCCGCCGGGCACCCGTTCGCGGTGCCTGTTGCTGCCCTCGAATTCCGGGGGCGTCTTGCGCACATTTCCGTGCGGCTGTCACATTACATTTGCGTTATTCGCGTTTCGGCCACAGCTGGACCTAGGGGTCCGCTGATGCCGTAAGTGCCTTGTGAAATCAAATGCGAATCATTATTATTATTCCTTTCCCGTAACACCGTCCCCTCGGTCGCCCGACGCATGCAAGCGTTAGCCGTTCTCTTATCCCTGGCCGCCGCCGCGTGCCTCTATCTTTCCGCGCCGAATCAGGTGCTGTGCGTGGACGCCGACAATAACGGCCGCGCGCCGCTGCCGCCCCGGCTGCTGCGCTGGCTGGGCGCCTTGCTTGCCATCGCCGGCACCTGGGTCATGAGCATCCCCGAAGGTTGGCCCGTGGCGATCGCGGCGACGCTGGTCACGCTGACCTGCGCCCTGTCCGCATGGCCCTTCATCGGCACGTGGATTCACCACAAACGCTACGACGACATGCCCGGCGAAGGGAGTGCTCCATGATTGGAACCAAGTGGCTCGCCGGAACCCTGCTGGGCCTGCCGTTGGCCGTCGCGCTGTGCACACTCGGCGTGCTGTGGCTGCCGGGCGGCTGGGAAAGCGGCATCGTGCTGGCCATCACGCTGAGCTTCGTGCTGTGGGTGACCATCATCAGCCTGAGCCTGCTGTTCCAGACCAGCCGCGCCGCCTGGCTTTGGCTGCTTGGCGGCAACCTGGTTTGCTACGGCATCCTGTGGGCGGTCCGCCTGATGCACGCGATGCCGCCGGCATCGACACTGTCTGCCCTGTCTGGGCACTGATCCGGGCCACCGAGGCATTCGCATGAAACCCAATACCCTGCGCGTTTTCAATACGCTCCACACCTGGGTCGGCCTGATGGCCGGCTGGGCGCTGTTCATCGCCTTCTTCGCGGGCGCAATCACTGTCTTCCACCACGAATTGCACGTCTGGCAGAACCCGGCGCGCCTGGAGGGCCAACACGGCACCGAAGTCCAGGTGGACGGGCCTGCCATCGACGCCTTCGTGCAGAAGCTGGTGGCCGTGCATCCGGACGCGGCCAACAGCGTCTACGTCGGCCTGCCCAGCAAGGAAGAACCGGACTTCAATGCGTACTGGCAGGACAAGGCCGGTGAATGGCACACGATGAACGGCGAGCGCCTGAACGGCGACAGGACGGCGCAGCACAACACGTCGCTCGACCACGTGACGGGCGAGCTGTCGGCGTTCTTGAACGCGCTGCACTATTCGCTCGGGCTGGGCATCAATGGCATGTACTTCATGGGGATCGTCTCCGTGCTGTACGGCCTGGCACTCGTATCGGGCGTGATCCTGCACCTGCCCCGCCTGAAGAAAGACCTGTTCGCGGTGCGGCCCGGGCGCAACCTGAAGCGTTTCTGGATGGATACGCACAATGTGCTAGGCCTGTTCAGCCTGCCCTTCCACCTGATCTTTGCCATCACCGGCGCGTTTTTCTGCCTGTCGCTGATCATGGTCATGGTCTTCAACACGCTGACGTTCGACGGCAAGCTGTTCGAAGTGGTGCCGCGCGTCACGGGTGCGGCCCCCGAAGTCGTGGCCTCGGGCCGCGCATCCCCGACGATGAGTTCGGCCCAGCTGCTGGCGATTGCGCGCGAGCACGGCGGCGAGCGATTCACGCCCAATGCCATCCGCTTCCAGCGGTATGGCGATGCCAACGCCGTGGCCGAAGTACGAGGCGATAGCACGCGCGCGCTCGGCAACGGCGGCGCGGTAGGCATCCACGCGGCGGCCAATGAGCCGAATGCGGGCCAGTTGATCGCCAACCAGACGGCTGGCGCCCGCGACACGAACCACATGATCTATAGCGCCATGTTTGCGCTCCACTACGGCACGTATGGCGACCTGGCCATGCGGTTGGTTTACCTCGTCGCCGGGCTGGCCGGCGCGTTTCTGTTCTATTCCGGCAACCTGCTGTGGATCGAGACACGCCGCAAGTCCCGGCAGACCGAACAGCCTCGTGTCCACAAGCTGCTGGCCCAGGCCACCGTTGGCGTCTGCATCAGCACCTGCATCGGGGTGGCGCTGTGCTTCCCCGCTGCCCTGCTGTGGCCGGACCGCGCCGTGAGCTATGTATTCTGGCCCGTGTTCGTACTGGCCGCGGCGTGGGCGCTGGCAAGGCCCCCCATTCGCGCCGCCGTGGAACTGCTCTGCGTGGCCGCGCTGGCAACCCTGGCCGTGCCGCTGTCGAACTGGATCCTGACCGGGGACCACCTGTTTGCCGCCGCACTCCATGGCCGCTGGGTCATCGCCGGCTTCGATATTGGCGCCATTGCCATGGCTGCCGGATACCTCGCACTGGCCCGGGTGAGCTGGCGCCGCGCGCAGAACGGCCCCGCCGAATCGGTGTGGGCAACACGCGGCACAGCGGCCCAGACGGCGCCGCAAGCCACGATGCGCAAGGCCGACGCCTCCTGATTGACTGGCCAGCAAACAGAAAGCCCCGCTTCGGCGGGGCTTTTTAATGCTACGGGCGCCGACGGCTAGCGCAGGCAGCTTTCCATCGCCTGCTTCAGATCGCCAATCAGGTCGCGTGTGTCTTCCAGGCCAATGTACAGGCGTACAAGCTCACCGGCGTTCGTCCAGCCTTCCGGCGGCCAGGTGCCCGCCGGCCGCATCGTGTCGATGTGGTACGGCACCGCCAGGCTATGCGCGCCGCCCCAGGACCAACCGATCGCATAGAGCTTCAGGGCCTCGACGAACGCATCCACCTGCTCGCGCGAAAAGCGGTCATGCAGGATGATCGAAAACAGTCCGCTGGCCCCGGAAAAATCGCGCAACCATTCCGCGTGGCCTGGGCAATCGGGCAAGGCGGGATGCAACACGCGGGTCACCTCCGGACGCTGCTTGAGCCATTCGGCAACTTCACGTGCCGCACGGTCGTGCGCCGCCAGGCGTACCGGCATGCTGGCAAGCCCGCGCAAGACCAGGAAGCAATCGTCCGCCGACACGCCCCAGCCCATGGTCATGCGGGTACGCTTGAGGCGGTCATGCACCTTGTCGTTCTGCGTGATGACGGCACCCATCAGGACATCACTGCCCCCGGACTGGTATTTCGTCAGCGCCTGCACCGAGATATCGATACCCTTCTCGAAGGGCTTGAAATAGACGCCGGCCGACCACGTATTGTCGATGGCGGTCAGCACGCCACGCGCCCGCGCCACCGAGGCAATGGCGGTGGTGTCAGGCACCTCCATCGTCACGGAGCCCGGTGCTTCCATCCAGATCAGCCGCGTATTGGGCTGGATCAGCGAAGCGATTCCGGCACCAATCGACGGATGGTAGTAGCGCACCGTCACGCCGAATTCGCGAGCCAGCCATTCGCCGTGGTCGCGATTCGGGCCATAGACGTTGTCGGGCACGAGCACATCGTCGCCGGTCCGCAGCAAGGCAAAGTACACCAGCGAGATCGCGCCCATGCCCGATGGCAGCAGCAATGTGTGCCGGCCACCTTCAATCTGGGCCAGTTGCTGGCACAGTGCCTCGCTGGTGGGCGTGGCATGCAGGCCGTAGCGCCAGTACGTCTTGCTGCGATCACCATAGGCGCGCAGTTCGGCAAGATTGCGGAAGACGATCGTCGAGCCGCGGTACGTGGGCGTGGAAAAAGAATCGAAACCGGGCGCGATATCCAGTTCAGGTTGGACCGCGGTGGTCTGGATATAGCGGGGGGCATTGCGGGACGAGTCAGATGCAGACACGGCGTATTCCCTGGAAAATTCGGATCAGGCGTCCGAGCTTACCAGCAAATGCCGCGCTCGCCACGTGATGTGGCGCCGACCCGTTAGCGGGACTTGCCCGTCGAGATCGTTGACTTGGGGGCCGGCGGCGCATAGGTGACGCCACTGCCCGGATTGGTGTCAAACGGCGGAATCACCAGATATCCGCCAAACGGGCGAATAAAAAAAGGCAAGACGATCGCCGGATTGTACGCATCGGTCCATGTGCCGCGCACCGCGCCGTTCCGGTCGATCTGACCTTCCCAGTTGCCGGACACACGCGTGCCGTCGTCCGACTCCTCCATCAGGAATGCGCCGTTGTCCCATTCACCGGACAGCAATCGCACGCCCTTCCCATCGCCAATCTGGTACTCGCCTTGCAGGCTGTCTCGTGTGTCGGTCTTCGGCGCGATCCGCATGCGCACTGGCTTGTCGCCCACCGTGCCGACGTAAGTCGGATAGTGCGCGTACTCCTGGCGGGGAGACAGCATGCGAACCGGTCCGGTTGACAGCGACGACCCGCGCGCGGCTTCCCCAGCGCGGATGGCGTCGTTGATGCCGAAGCCGCCGCCCTGCCCGGTTCCTGTCGACAGCTCGTCAGCGGCAGCCATGGCCGTTGCCGGCAGCGCCAGGGTCGTGGCCACGATGATCGAATGCAGCAGGCAGGACAGAACGGTACGGGACAAGACGGCTTCCTCGGCAATCGCGCAAAGTGCCTTTAAATGCGCTCAAAGATCGCGGCGATTCCCTGTCCGCCGCCGATGCACATGGTCACCAGCGCGTAACGACCCTGGACGCGCTGCAATTCATGCACCGCCTTCACGGTGATCAGGGCGCCCGTGGCACCAATCGGATGGCCCAGCGAAATGCCCGAACCGTTCGGATTGACCTTGGCCGGATCCAGCCCCAACGCCTTGGTCACGGCGCAGGCCTGCGCCGCGAACGCTTCATTGGCCTCGATCACGTCCAGATCCTTGACCGACAGGCCGGCACGCTCGAGCGCAATTTTTGTCGCCGGCACGGGGCCGATCCCCATCGTCTTGGGATCGACGCCGGCATGGCCGTAGGAGACCAGACGCGCCAGCGGCTTCAGCCCACGGCGCTCCGCTTCTGCCCGCTCCATCAGCACCACTGCCGCGGCGGCGTCATTGAGACCCGAGGCATTGCCAGCCGTCACCGTACCGTTTTCCTTGACGAAAACCGGCTTCAGCTTCGTCATGTCTTCCATGGTGGCTTCGTGACGCACATGCTCGTCGGTATCGAAAACGACATCGCCCTTGCGCGACTTCAACGTGACCGGAACGATCTGGTCCTTGAAGTGGCCAGCCTTGATGGCGGCCGACGCCCGGCGGTGCGATTCCAGCGCGGCTTCGTCCTGCTGCTGGCGGGAAATGTCGTATTCCTTCGCGACATTCTCGGCCGTCACACCCATGTGAATCGTGTGGAACGGGTCGTGCAGCGCGCCCAGCATCATATCGACGAGCTTGGCGTCGCCCATGCGCGCGCCCCAGCGGGCCATCGGCGCCAGATACGGGGCGCGGCTCATGCTTTCGGCACCGCCGCCAATGGCCACATCGGCGTCGCCCAGCAGGATCGTCTGCGCGGCGCTGACAATCGCCTGCAGACCCGAACCGCACAGGCGGTTTACGGTCAGCGCGGGCGCATTGATGGAAACACCACCGTTGACGGCCGCCACGCGGCCCAGGTACATGTCTTTCGGTTCGGTCTGGATCACATTGCCGAATACGACGTGACCCACGTCGTCGCCTGACACATTGGCGCGGGCCAGCGCCTCGCGTACCACCAGCGCACCCAGTTCGGTCGGGGCCAGGTCCTTCAGGCTGCCGCCAAAGGTACCAATTGCGGTGCGCACACCGCTGACAACCACCACTTCACGCGTCATGTCTTGTCTCCATGCGTTATGTTGCGGTGCACAGTATAGTCGCCGCCACGCAAAAGCGAACGACCGTACTTTTACCTAATTGTCTGGACAGGCACACTTTGGTCTGCCGGTCTGGCCTCCAAAGCCGATACCGAGGCTCATGCGATTTCACCCCAGAGGTCGTGACCGTCGGCACCGGTGATCTTGACGTTCACAAAGTCCCCGGTCTTGAAACGCTGCGACGGCTTGGCGGCCGGGTCGATATAGACCAAACCGTCGATTTCCGGCGCATCGGCGGACGACCGGCCAATGCCGCCGTCCTGGTTCACTTCGTCGACGAGTACCCGCAGCGTCTGCCCCACCTTGCGCTGGAGTCTGCGTGCCGATACGGCCTCGGCAACTTCCATGAACCGCGCGCGGCGCTCTTCACGCACCTCGTCGGGCAGCGCGCCCGGCAGGTCGTTGGCGGTTGCGCCTTCGACCGGTGAATAGGCGAAGCAACCCACGCGGTCCAGCTCGGCTTCGGCAATGAAGTCGAGCAGCGTCTGGAATTCGGCCTCCGTTTCACCCGGAAAACCGGCGATAAACGTGCTGCGGATCGTCAGCTCTGGACAGATTTCGCGCCATGCACGGATGCGGTCCAGGGTCTTTTCGGCGTTGGCCGGACGTTTCATGCGTTTGAGCACATCCGGATGCGCGTGCTGGAGCGGCACATCGAGGTAGGGCAGGACATTGCCCTGGTTCATCAGCGGAATGATCTCGTCCACATGCGGATACGGATAGACATAGTGCAGCCGCACCCAGGCGCCATACTGGCTGGCCAGCTCGCCAAGGGCCGCCACCAGTTCGGTCATGCGCGTCTTCAACGGCCGACCCGCCCAGAAGCCCGTGCGGTACTTGACGTCCACCCCGTAGGCGCTGGTGTCCTGCGAGATCACCAGCAGTTCCTTGACGCCGGCCTTGAACAGGTTTTCGGCTTCCAGCATCACTTCGGCCACTGGGCGCGAAACCAGGTCGCCCCGCATCGACGGGATGATGCAGAACGAGCACCGATGGTTGCAGCCTTCCGAAATCTTCAGATAGGCATAGTGCTTGGGAGTCAGCTTGATCCCCGCGGCCGGCACCAGATCTGTAAAGGGATCATGCGGCTTCGGCAGATGCGTATGCACCGCCTGCATCACTTCGCCCAGCGCATGCGGCCCCGTGACCGCCAGCACCTTCGGGTGCACCGACGACACGATATCGTGTCCGGCCGCATCCTTCTTTGCCCCCAGGCAGCCGGTCACGATGACCTTGCCGTTTTCGGTCAGCGCCTCGCCAATGGCGTCCAGGCTTTCCTGCACGGCCTCGTCGATGAACCCGCAGGTGTTGACTACCACGAGATCGGCACCGTCGTAGGTGCCGCTGATGGCATAGCCTTCGGCGCGCAGCTGCGTAATGATCTGCTCGGAGTCGACCAGGGCCTTGGGGCAGCCAAGTGAAACAAAGCCGACTTTCGGCGCAGGGTTGGACAGATTGGTATCAGACGACATGGGGCACCGCGAATGTGGGATCTGGGCGCGCCCTACCGTCCCCGGTGGTGCGCCGCGCTGGTCTAGTGGCACCCGGCGAGCCTGCCGGGCGCCGTCATTGCCATGAAAGGCCGAGATTTTACCCCGAGCAGGCGGGATTGGCGCACGGGGGAACCAAATGGGCGGAAAGCACGCTACGAGAGGCCCGCCAGACCTCCGACACGTTCGATGATCGGCTTCCACCCCACTGCCAGGCCGAGCACGATGCCGCCGCCTGAGGCCACCCAGAAGACCTTGTTGAGACGGTCTTTCAGGGCGGAGATCTTTTCGTTACCGGCCTGGATGCGATCTCCAAGGGTGATTTCCAGTTTGTCCACCCGTGCATCAGATTTGTCGAACCTGTCGTCCACCCTGTCGAACCGGTCGTCCATCTTGTCCATCCGGGCGTCCATCTGGTCGAATCTGGCATCGATGGCATCGAACCTGGCGTCTACGATTTCGAATTTCGCGTCGATGGCGTCAAACCTGGCGTCCATCCGGCTGAAGCGCGCTTCGGAACGGGCGTCGATTTCCTGCAGCACCCTGGCGATCAGCGACTCGCCCCTTTTCTCCGACGCGGCCAGAGCCTGGGTCATGCGGGCTTCCGATTCGCGAATCCGGTCCGTCAGCCGCGCCTCGGCTTCAACGATCTGTCCGCCGAGACGGGTTTCGACGGCGCCGACCATGGCCTGCGTCGCATCGATTCGCTCCTCGATCCGCGGCTGAGCCGCCGACAACGCGCCGACCTCGTGCTGAATATGGGCCATCTGGCCGTACAGACCGAGTGCAAACTCCAGGACATTCGTGAATTGCGGCGATTCGACAGGATCGGGCTCAAGGCCCCAGGTAGCGGCTTGGCTGGACATGGACGTGCCTCCAGTTCGGGCCCGATGGCGGCGCGCCCCATATGCGTTTGCGCGCGAGATGCCATCGTGCAGCGAAAGAAATTGGGATCAGCGGGTACCCGTTGCTCAGGGTTCGGCCGATTGCACCACAGAAGACTTGCCGCGAACATCGCTCTCCGGGGAGTGCAACACCAATGTGGCAATTCGCCAGACATTCGCAACATCTCGTCGCCGCCGCACAACGAAAAAGGCCCTGCACATGCAGGGCCTGATCGGCGCGGGCGGAAGGCCGCTTACTTCTTGTCAGACTGGTTGAACGGGAACGTGCCGAACATGCTCTTGGCCTGGTTCTGCATCTGTTCCTGCATCTGCACGAACAGGTTCTTGCTCTGCTCGATGTAGTTGCTCATCATCCCCTGCATCATCGGGCCTTGCAGGTTCATGAACTGCGACCACATGTCCGGGCTGAACGCCTCGCCCGAATACAGGCCCTTCGAGTTCTCGGCAAGCTTGTTCTGGATGTCGATGAAGGCCTGGATATTCTTTTCCAGGTAAGTGCCCATCATGCCCTGCATGGCATGGCCGTAGAAACGAATGATCTGCGACAGCATGGCGCTCGAAAACATCGGCACGCCGCCCGTTTCTTCTTCCAGAATGATCTGCAGCAGGATACTGCGCGTGAGTTCCTCGCCCGTCTTTGCGTCGACGACCTTGAATTCCTCGGTATCCATGACCAGCTGCTTGACGTCCGCGAGCGTGATGTAGGTGCTGGTCTGCGTATCGTAGAGCCGGCGATTGGGATATTTCTTGATCAGTCGCTCTGCGCCTTTCTTGGTCGTGGCCATCGGTGCTCTATCCTTTTGTCGTCGCTGATGCCGGCGGTTGGCATCCGCTGCTGCGCCTGGTCGCAACGCTGCTGCACCGCATGCGGTGCAGTGCGCAATGGACGCGTCGTCCCGGGCGGGATCGACGCCGCAGGCGCGCAAGATACAACCGGACCAGACCCGTGAGAAACGCTCTTCTTTGGTGCCGGTTGCGCCATTGCCCTGATTCTATGCTCAAGAAAGCACTATGGAAAGTCGGCAGTGTTTATGGAAAACCCGCAGCAAACCCCGGCCGTATACCCAAAAGGCCTGAAAAAAAGGCCGCCCGCGCGCCGAATGGCATGCGGGCGGCCTGTTTCAGGCGCCGATCGGTTGGCCCGGAATATCCGCTTGTGCACTGCGCTGGATGCGCCGCATCAACCCGACGCGCCAACGCAGGCCGCCGGCGTCAGCCCATGTGCAGGCCGCCGTTCAGCGAGAAGTCGGCACCGGTCGAAAAACCGGATTCTTCCGATGCCAGCCAGGCACAGATCGAAGCAATCTCGGCCGGCTCGCCGAGGCGCTTGACCGGGATCGTGCCGACGATCTTGTCCAGCACGTCCTGACGGATGGACTTGACCATGTCGGTGGCGATATAGCCCGGCGACACCGTGTTCACGGTCACGCCCTTGGTGGCCATTTCCTGCGCCAGCGCCATCGTGAAGCCGTGCAGGCCTGCCTTCGCCGTCGAGTAGTTCGTCTGGCCGAACTGGCCTTTCTGGCCGTTCACCGACGAAATATTGATGATCCGGCCCCAGCCACGGTCTGCCATGCCGTCGATCACCTGCTTGGTCACGTTGAACAGCGACGTCAGGTTGGTGTCGATCACGGCGTCCCAGTCGGCCCGCGTCATCTTGCGGAAGACCACGTCGCGCGTGATGCCGGCGTTGTTGACCAGCACATCCACTTCGCCCACTTCTGCCTTGACCTTGTCGAAGGCCGCCTTGGTCGAATCCCAGTCGGCCACGTTGCCTTCGGACGCCACGAACTCGTAGCCGAGCGCGCGTTGTTGTTCGAGCCATTTCTCGCGGCGTGGCGAGTTCGGGCCGCAGCCCGCCACCACCTTGAATCCGTCCTTGGCCAGACGCTGGCAAATCGCGGTTCCGATGCCACCCATGCCGCCGGTCACATATGCAATGCGCTGAGTCATATCCACTCCTAGTTGGCTCGCTCGATCGTTGTTATCGATGCTCAGGTCTGTATCGATGCCGGCAGGTAGACGTTCCTCGGCACGCGCCGCCGGCATGCCTCCTGCAATCAGCGCTCGACTGCCAGCGCCACGCCCATGCCGCCGCCGATGCACAGCGAGGCCAGGCCCTTCTTCGCGTCACGACGCTTCATTTCGTGCAGCAGGGTCACCAGAATGCGGCAGCCCGATGCACCGATCGGATGGCCGATGGCGATGGCGCCACCGTTCACGTTGATCTTCGACTGGTCCCAGCCCATTTCCTTGTGCACTGCCAGGGCCTGGGCGGCGAAGGCTTCATTGATTTCCATGAGATCCAGGTCCTTGACGCCCCAGCCGGCGCGCGACAGGCAGCGTTTGCTGGCCGGCACCGGACCCATGCCCATCACGGCCGGATCCACGCCGGCGTTGGCGTAGGCCTTGATCGTGGCCAGCGGGGTCAGGCCCAGTTCCTTGGCCTTGGCCGCCGACATCACCACGACGGCGGCGGCGCCGTCGTTCAGGCCCGATGCATTGGCGGCCGTCACCGTGCCGGCCTTGTCGAAGGCGGGCTTCAGGCCGGCCATGCTGTCCAGCGTGGCGCCCTGGCGCACGAACTCGTCGGTCTTGAAGGCCACCGGATCGCCCTTGCGCTGCGGAATCAGCACCGGCACGATTTCCTCGTCGAACTTGCCGGCCTTCTGGGCGGCTTCGGCCTTGTTCTGCGATCCCACGGCGAACTCGTCCTGGGCTTCGCGCGTGATGCCGTATTCCTTGGCCACGTTTTCGGCCGTGATGCCCATGTGGTACTGGTTGTAGACGTCCCACAGGCCGTCGACAATCATCGAGTCCACCAGCTTGGTGTCGCCCATGCGGAAGCCGTCGCGCGAGCCCGGCAGCACGTGCGGTGCGGCGCTCATGTTCTCCATGCCGCCAGCCACCACGATTTCGGCTTCGCCGGCGATGATGGCGTTGGCGGCCAGCATCACCGCCTTCAGGCCGGAGCCGCACACCTTGTTGATGGTCATGGCCGGCACCATGTCCGGCAGGCCGGCCTTGCGCGATGCCTGGCGCGCCGGGTTCTGGCCCGAAGCGGCCGTCAGCACCTGGCCCATGATCACTTCGCTCACCTGGTCCGGCTTCACGCCGGCGCGCTCGAGCGCGGCCTTGATCACGATGGCGCCCAGTTCAGGCGCCGGGATCTTCGCCAGGGAGCCACCGAACTTGCCTACTGCGGTACGGGCTGCGGAAACAATGACGATGTCGGTCATTTCAGGTCCTTTCGAGAAAGCGAATCGCGGATCGGTTCGAAACCGGGCCGGCCGTCACGGCCAGCCCGCATGAAATCAGGCGCGCTGTCTGACGTAGCGGCCGGGCGCCGGCTCCACCGGCGGGTAATGTTCGTTGCCCAGCGCGTCGGATGCGGCGCGCTTCGGGCCTGCCTGCTTGCCCAGCCAGGCCATCCAGTCGGGCCACCAGCTGCCCGGGTGCTCCTGGGCGCCCGCCAGCCATTCCTGGGCCGATTCGGGCAGCGCATCGTTGGTCCAGTGGCTGCGCTTCTTTTTCGCCGGCGGATTGATCACGCCGGCGATATGGCCAGAGGCGCCCAAGACGAAGCGGAGCTTGTTCTTCAGCAGCGCGGTCGATGCATAGGCAGCCATCCACGGCACGATATGGTCTTCCCGTGACCCGTAGATATAGGTCGGCACGTCGATCTTGCCCAGGTCCACCGGGGCGTTGCAGACGGTCAGCTTGCCAGGCACCTTGAGTTCATCCTGCAGGTAGGTGTGGCGCAGGTACCAGCAATACCACGGGCCAGGCAGATTGGTGGCGTCGCCGTTCCAGAACAGCAGGTCGAACGGCACCGGCGTATTGCCCTTCAGGTAGTTGTCCACCACGTAGTTCCACACCAGGTCGTTGGGTCGCAGGAACGAGAACGTGTTGGCCAGCTCCACGCCGCGCAGCAGGCCGCAAGGCGCACCGGACGCGCCGCCCAGCGTGGCTTCGCGCAATTGCACGTGTGCTTCGTCGACGAATACGTCGAGGATGCCGGTATCGGAGAAATCGAGCAGTGTCGTCAGCAGCGTCAGGCTGGCTGCCGGCCGTTCGCCACGCGCGGCCAGCACGGCCAGCGCGGTGGAGATGATGGTGCCACCCACGCAGAAGCCCAGCACGTTGATCTGGTCCTGCCCGCTGATATCCCGCGTCACCTCGATCGCCCGAATGGCCGCGTGCTCGATGTAGTCGTCCCACGTGCGCTCGGCCATCGAGGCATCGGGGTTGCGCCACGACACCAGGAAGACCGTGTGGCCGTTTTCCACGGCGTGCCGCACCAGCGAGCTTTCGGGCTGCAGGTCGAGGATGTAGTACTTGTTGATGCACGGTGGCACCAGCAGCAGCGGCCGGGCGTAGACCTTGTCGGTCAGCGGCTTGTACTGCAGCAGCTGGAAGTATTCGTTCTCGTAGACCACGGCGCCTTCGGTCACCGCCACGTTGCGGCCCACTTCGAAGGCCTTCTCATCGGTCTGCGAGATCTTGCCGCGCTGCAGGTCTTCCAGCATGTTGCGCACGCCGTTGCGCAGCGATTCACCGCCCGACTCGATCAGGCGCTGCTGGGCATCGGGATTGGTGGCCAGGAAGTTGGCCGGCGACATGGCATCGACCCACTGCGACACCGCGAAGCGGATGCGCTGGCGTACCTTCGGGTCGGCTTCCACGGCATCGGCCAGTTCGGTCATGGCGCGCGCCGTCAGCAGATAGAACGCAGCGGTATACCGGTATGGTGCGTTGTTGCGCCAGGCAGGACTGGCGAAGCGGCGATCGGACAAGCGTTCGCTGGCACCGGCATTGCCGTTGCCGCCCGGATGGCCGTTGGCGACCATGGCGCCCTCGCCCATTTCGCGCCAGAGCTCGGCAAAGTCCTTCAGATAGCGTTGCTGGATGCCGGCCAGCTGGTCCGGCGAGATCTTCACCGCGCCGCCGTTCGCACCGCCAGTCGGAAACGCCTGCTGAAACGCCTTGGCGAAGGCATCGCCCGCGGGAAAGCCACCGGGGAATGCACCGGCCAGACCCGCCGGGAAACCGGCCGGCATCTCGCCGTTGGTTTCAGGGGCCCACTGACGGGACCATTCCAGCCATGCAGCTGGATCGAATGGCCCCGGCGCAAATTGAAACGGTTGGGACTTGTCTTCCTTTCCGGAAGCTGCCGCACCTTTGCCGGTCGCCATGATGTGATCGTCTCTCTGCCTGTCGTAGTGGATGACGGGCTCGGGGTAACTGTCTCCCGACCCGCCCCATATCCCGGGTTGCGTCCGCAAGCTGCCCAGGGCTGCTTGGCTCTTACGCTATGCTTGCCGGCGAAACCCTGGAATCGTTCCTCGGTTCCGATACATTTCGAGGCATTGTTGCCTTGCAATGGAGAGACTGTCAATGCGGAAATCCGCATTGCGATGCGGGGGGCGAATAAGTGAAGCCCGACCTACCGGACGGTAACGCTGGCGCGGGTTGCCGGGCCGGTCCAACCTCTATTCGAGAAAGATGAAAGCCTGATGTATATCGTGGCAATTGGCTGGCTTTACGTCGCCCTGATGATGGCCATCACCGAGACCAGCGTCGTCGCCGGTGTGGCCACGTTCCTGCTGTACGGATTGGCGCCGGTGTCGATCGTGATGTACATCATGGGGACGCCGGGCCGGCGTCGCAGGCGCCGTGCGCAGGAAGGCCGTGACGCCGCGCAAGCCGCCTCGGCACAGGCGGCGCGGCTTCCGGACGATGGCGCTGCCGGGCCCTAGTCGGCCAGCCAGACCAGCGTGGCCATGCGGCCCGTGGTGCGGTCGCGGCGGTAAGAGTAGAAGCGGTCGGCCTCGCGGACCGTGCAGGCATTGCCGCCGAACACCTGCGTGCAGCCGGCGCGGGCAAGGCGAATGCGTGCGAGTGCATACAGATCAGCCAGGAATTTGCCCGATCCGCCCGCGATGAACGCCGCCGCCACGGCCGCACGCTCGTCGGGCAAGGCCTGCTGCAGGAATGCTTCGCGTACTTCGGGCCCCACTTCGAAGGCATCGGGGCCGATCGCCGGCCCGAGCCAGGCCAGCCACTGCGCCTGGGCGCCCGCTCGTGCTGCCATGCGTGCCAAGGTGGCCTCGATCACGCCATCGCACAGCCCGCGCCAGCCGGCGTGAGCGGCACCCACTACCGTGCCTTCCGTATTGCACAGCAATACGGGCAGGCAGTCGGCCGTCATGATCGCGCAGACGTGTCCGGGCGTGGCACTCACGCTGGCATCGGCGCGCGGCACATCGTCGCCTTGGCCGGCGTCATCGGCTGTCGCCACGCCGCATCCATGCACCTGCTCCAGCCACCGAGGCATGGCCGGCAGGTAGCTGGCCAGCCGGGCGCGGTTGGTGGCCACGGCAGCCGGATCGTCGCCGACGTGCGTGCCCAGGTTGAGCCCTCCGGCGCTACCGTCTGCCAGGCCATACTGGCCCGCGCTGACACCCCCCTTTCGCGTGGTGGACAGCGCGCGCACCCGGGCCGGCGCCGGCCAGTCCGGGACGATCCAGGCCGCGTCACCGGCCATCGGGTCAACCGTCGCGCGGTCAGTCGTCATCGTCATCGGCCTCTCCTTCGTACCACTCGGGCTCGCCCTCGTCCTCGTCGTCTTCCTCGGCATACCGCTCGAAGTCGAGCGCATCGATCAGCGCCTGCAGGTCTTCGGGCGGCTCGGCCTCCCATGATTTCTTGCGGCCCGTCACCGGATGCATCAGCCCCAGCCGGTATGCGTGCAGCGCCTGGCGGGTGAACGGCACCGGCAGCGGAACGCGCACGGCCGGGCGCTGGCCGCGCTGCGTCGCCTTGTGATAGACCGGATCTCCCACAAGCGGATGGCCGATGGACTCGAAATGCACGCGGATCTGGTGCGTGCGCCCGGTTTCCAGCTGGCACATCACCATCGACACCTTCGAGCGGCCCAGCGGCACCGTACCAAGCGTTTCGAAATGGGTGCGCGACGGCTTGCCGCTGTTGGTATGCACGATGGCCATCCGCGTGCGCTCGCGCGGATCGCGCCCGATCGGCGCATCGATCGTGCCCTCGTCGGGCGTCTCGCCCCAGACCAGCGCGATATACGTGCGCTTGACCGTGCGGGCCTGCAGCTGCCGCACCAGGTCGGTCTGCGCGGTCAGCGTGCGTGCCACCACCATCAGGCCCGACGTTTCCTTGTCCAGCCGATGCACGATGCCGGCGCGCGGCAGGCGCGCCGCGTGCGGATCGCGATGCAGCAGGCCATTGAGCACCGTGCCGCTCCAGTTGCCTGCGGCAGGATGCACCACCAGCCCGGCCGGCTTGTTGATGACCAGCAGGGCGTCGTCCTCGTACAGCACGTCCAGCGGGACGTCCTCTGCCGTAAACGCCATCGATTCCGGCGCGGCCTGGGGCCGGATCTCGATCTGCTGGCCCATCTGGACGGATGCCTTGGCGCGGCTGGGCTCGCCGTCCACGCGGACGGCACCATCCTCGATCCACTGCTGGATGCGGCTGCGCGAAAATTCGTTGAAATGCCGCGCGAGCAGCTTGTCGAGCCGCTCGCCGTGCGCCGCGCTATCGACTTCCAGGTACAGTGGCATCAGGTCAGGCGCGGCAGGCGCCGTGGCAGGCACCTCGTCATTGAATTCGTCCGTCGCCCCCCCTTCGTCGCCGTCGTCGAAATGGTCGTCGAAGTCTTCGGATTCCTCGTGGGTCACGTCGGCTTTTGCGGTGTGGCGTTCCAGACCGGTTTCGGTCTTGGGGCTTCGGCTATAATGCTTGGCGCTATTTTTTTTCATCCGGAACAGGTTGCCCATGCAATTGCAGAGCATCAAACGCGCGAACTGGCGCGCGAAAATTGGAGCGGTTTTGCTCGCAGGCGGATGCGTCATGCTATCGGCATGCGGCCTGCTGGGAGACCAGCCTGACGAAACCGCCGGCTGGTCGGCCAACAAATTATATTCGGAAGCCAAGGATGCCCTCGATGGCGGCGACTACACGCGCGCCGTCAAGCTGTACGAAAAGCTCGAGGGCCGCTATCCGTTTGGCCGCTATGCACAGCAGGCCCAGATCGATACCGCCTACGCCAACTACAAGGATGGCGAGACCGCTGCCGCGCTGGCTGCCGTGGACCGCTTCATCCAGCTGCACCCGAGCCACCCGAACATCGATTACGCCTACTACCTCAAGGGCCTGATCAACTTCAACGACAACCTTGGCTGGCTTGGCCGCTTCTCGGGCCAGGATCTCAGCGAACGCGACCCCAAGGCAGCCCGCGCCGCCTATGACGCGTTCCAGACCCTGATCACGCGCTATCCGGACAGCAAGTACACGCCGGACGCCACGCTGCGCATGCAGTACATCGTCAACGCGCTGGCCCAGCACGAAGTCCACGCCGCGCGTTACTACTACCGCCGCGGCGCCTACCTGGCGGCCGTGAACCGCGCGCAGCAGGCGCTCAAGGACTACGATGGCGCGCCGGCCAACGAAGAGGCGCTGTACATCATGGTGCGGTCGTACGATGCGCTGGGCATGAAAGACCTGCGCGACGACGCGGCACGCGTGATGGAACGCAACTACCCAAACAGCGATTTCATCAAGTACGGACAACGCCGCAAGGACAAGTCCTGGTGGGAAGTGTTCTGACGACGCCCGGCCTGGCCGGAGCATGAGAAAAGCCCGACGCAAGGTCGGGCTTTTTCGTTTTTTGGCGATGGTGTTGGATGCTTGCTGGCGCTTTTCCGGCCCCGCCCGCCCCGTCTATACCTCGCCGCGCTGTCCTTCATCCCCCGCATCGCCGCCCGCTTCCCCGCCAGGCGTGGCGTCCGCGCCTGCCTCACCGGCCGGCTGGCGCAGGCTTTCCAGGAAACGCACCACCGTTTCGGCCTCGCGCGTACGCGTGAACGGCGGCAAGCTCTGCCAGATCTGCCGGCCGTATGGCTTTTCTACGAGTCGCGTGTCGCAGATGGCCAGCACGCCGCGATCCGATTCCGAACGGATCAGCCGCCCGGCGCCCTGCTTCAGCGTAATCACCGCGTGCGGCAGCTGGTGTACGGCAAACGGGCTCAGGCCCTTTTTCTGCAGCACCTCCATGCGGGCGGCCAGCACCGGGTCGTCGGGCGGCGCGAACGGCAGCTTGTCGATGACCACCAGAGAAAGCGCCTCGCCGCGCACATCCACGCCTTCCCAGAAGCTCTGGCTGCCGACCAGCACCGCGTTACCGAGTTGACGAAAGCGGTCCAGCAGTTCGGTGCGGCTGGCCTGCCCCTGCACCAGCAGCGGCAGGTTGATGCCGCGCGCGGCGAACAGGTCGTAGAGCATGTCCGACGCCTTCTGCACCGCGCGCAGCGTGGTACAGAGCAGGAATGTCCGGCCGCCAGCCGCCTCGATCAGCGGCAGCGCCCTTTCGACCACGGCTTCGGTGAACTGGGGCGAATTCGGCGGTGGCATGTCGCGCGGCACATAGAGCAGGCCCTGCTTCGCATAGTCGAACGGACTGGGCAGCGTCAGCGATTGATCCTTGTTCAGCCCCAGCTGCGCCGCGTAGTGGGCGAAATTGCCCTTCACCGACAGTGTCGCCGAGGTAAAGATCCAGGCGCGGGGATGGCCTTCGCGCTGGCGCGTGAAGATCGGCGCGATCGACAACGGGGTGCGGTGCAGCTGGACGGTGTGGGAGAACACTTCGACCCAGCGCACGGTATCCGGGCCGAACTGGGCAGGCGCGGGCGGCGGCGGGGTCTCGGCGTCGCCCCCGGCGGCCTCCGCCGCCGTCTCGCCGGACGACGCGGGGGCCGAGGCCGGCGCGGCAGCGCGATCGTCCCGCCAGACTTCCAGCTTGTTGGCCAGCTCCACGGCCCGGCGATGGCATTGCTCCAGCGTTTCGGCGCGCTCGGCCTGCGATTCCAGCGCCTCGACAAACCCCGACAGCGCCTCTTCCAGTGCGTCCAGCGTTTCGTAGAACGGCTCTGCGGTGCGCGGATCGGCATCGATCTGCCCCATCGCCATGCGCACGTTGTCGCGGCCGAACGCCAGCCGCAAGTCGCGCGCGGCGCGTTCCAGCGGCGCGCCCAGCGCGACCCAGTCCACGGCGTCGCGGGCATGTGACAGCCCTTCGGCCACGGTGTCGCGTGCCAGTTCGAGCAACTGGCTGGTGGACAGCGTTTCGCCGAAGAACAGCGTCGCCGTTTCCGGAAGCTGGTGGGCTTCGTCGAAGATCACGGTGTTGGCGGCCGGCAGCAGTTCGGCCATGCCGGTATCGCGCAGCACCACGTCGGCAAAGAACAGGTGATGGTTCACCACCACCACATCGGCCTGCTGCGCTTCCTTGCGGGCGCGCATCACAAAGCACTCCTTGTAGTTCGGGCATTCGCTGCCCAGGCAGTTGTCCCGCGTGGACGTCACCATCTGCCAGACGGGCGCGTTCTCGGGCACGGCCGCCAGTTCGGCCTTGTCGCCGGTCGCCGTGGTCTTGGCGAATTTCCCGATGTCGCGCAGCCACGCGGCATCCTGCTTCGACGCAAGCCGACCGTTGGCCTGCGCGCGCTCCAGATGGTAGTGGCACACGTAATTGGCGCGCCCCTTGAGCAGCGACACCGACACCGGCACGTTCAGCGCATGGCGCACCGTCGGAATATCGCGCAGGAACAGCTGGTCCTGCAGGTTCTTGGTGCCGGTGGACAGGATGACCTTGCCGCCCCAGAGCATGGCGGGTACCAGGTAGGCAAACGTCTTGCCGGTGCCGGTGCCGGCCTCGACGATGACCGTGTCGTTCTGGCCGATGGCATTGGCCACGGCCTGGGCCATCTTCAACTGCGACGCGCGCGGACGGTAGCCCGGGATGGCCGTGGCCAGCGTGCCCGTGTCGGCGAACATCGTCGACAGTTGGGCGGCTTGCGAGGCCGCCTGGCTGGCCGATGCCGCGGCCACGGCGTCGCCTGGCGATTCGGCAGGTTCGTGGGCATCGGGCGCCTCGGCGGCATCGGACAGGAGGTCGTCAGTGGGATCTGGCAAGGTGGGGCTTTCTTCGATACCCGTGGCCGGTGGGCGTGCCACGGGAGATGTGTGGTGCGTGTACCGCGCTTGCGCTGGCCGGATCGACGGCCCAGCGCGCCGCTGCGGGGGCGTCAGGCCGGAACATCGGGTTCCAGGTGCAGCTGCAGCAAGGTGATCGCGTCCTTGAGCTTGAGGCGGCGCTTTTTCAGGCGGCGCAGCTGCAGTTCATCGTGGGCGGGATCGGCGGACAGCCGGTCGATCAGGAAATCGAGGTCGCGGTGTTCGATCTGCAACTCGATGATCTGCCGCGCCAGCGTGTTGAGATTTTCATCCATGGTGCGCCTTCGTACTCCAGGGCGGCGGCCAGCGGCCCCGCCCGACCCTGCCAACGAATCAGAAACCGAACGGGCTCGGCCCGGAATTCTGGCCGCCCTGCTTCTGCTTCTCCTCGGCACGTGCGCGCCGCTCGTCCAGGTCCTTCTGGCGCTGCACGGCGTCTGCCTGCTTCTGCTCGTAAGTCTTGACGTTTTCCTGACGCTGGCGCGCGCTTTCGGCGCCCTTCTGCTGGGCTTCCTTCATGCGCGCGTTGTAATCGTCCTGCTTCTTCTGGTAGGCCTCGGCATTGGCCGCGCGCTGGGGCGCCTGCCCCGTGGCCTGCGCATCGCGCAGCGCCTGTTCCTGCTGCTTGCGTTCGAAGGCTTCCCGGCTGGCCTGCTCGTTGGCCGCCCGGCCCGGCTGGCCGGCCTCGTATTCGGCGCGGCGCAGGGCCTGCTCGCGATCGCGCGTTGCCGCCTTGTAGGCCCGCTCGGCATCGCCAACTTCCAGATCCCTGGCGCGCAGCACGTGCAGTTCCTCGCGCTGCACGTCCTTGGCCTTCTCGATGCAGTGGGTCACCAGGAACTTGCTGTAGCACGCGCGCTCGGCCACCGCGAAGCGGTAATTGGTCCATGCACGCGAATCATTGATGGCCTTGCGCTCGGCCTCGAAATCGCGGGGCTTGCCCGGGTCCGGCGGGATGGGTGCCGCAGTGGGCGCCGACGGCGGCGCGAACGAAGGAGCGGCAGCGGGTGCCGACGCCTGCGCGTGCGCGGTGCCCAGCGGCGCCGCCAGCAGCAGCGCGGCCAGCGCCAGCGTGGCAATCGGGAAAGCGGAAATGGAAACCGGGCGAGCCATGACGGCCGGAAGGGGCTTGACGATCATGCCGCGATTCTAGCATCCGGGGACCCCTCGGACCGCACCGCGAACCGGGCGCCGGGTGCCGTGCGGGCACCCCCCGCGCCAGCCGCGGAAAAGACAGTGTAAAAGGTGTCTTCCCGTCACCGGAAGCGCGCCGCGCTTGTGGCACAATGCCCCGCTTTCGACTGACTCGTTTTCTCGATGTCCAATCTGCCTGCTTCCGTCCTGCAAAAGATTGTGTCGCTGATCGCGGCCGAACTGTCCGTGCAACCGCGCCAGGTGGCGGCTGCCGTGGACCTCCTGGACGAAGGTGCCACGGTGCCGTTTATCGCCCGCTACCGCAAGGAAGTGACGGGCAACCTCGACGATACGCAGCTGCGTAATCTCGAAGAGCGCCTGCTGTACCTGCGCGACATGGAAGACCGCCGCGCCACGATCCTGGCGTCGATCGAGGAACAGGGCAAGCTGACCGACGAGCTGCGCGCCGCCATCGAGGGCGCCGAGACCAAGCAGACGCTGGAAGACCTCTACCTGCCCTACAAGCCAAAGCGCCGCACGCGCGCCCAGATCGCCCGCGAATGCGGCCTGGAGCCGCTGGCGCAGGCACTGCTGGCCGACCCCACACTGGATCCGCAAGTCGAGGCCGCCAAATACGTCAATGGCAACCCCACCGCCGAAGGCGGCGTGCCTGACACCAAGGCCGCGCTGGACGGCGCCCGCGACATCCTGTCCGAGCAGTTTGGCGAAACGGCCGAGCTGCTGGGCAAGCTGCGCGACCACCTGTGGAACAACGGCGTGGTGTCGTCCACGGTCATGGAAGGCAAGGAAACCGCCGAGGAAGAGAAATTCCGCGACTACTACCAGTACAGCGAGACCCTCCGTACCGTGCCGTCGCACCGTGCGCTGGCGCTGTTCCGCGGCCGCAACGCAGGCGTGCTGCTGGTCAAGCTTGGCCTGGGCGAGGAGCAGGACGCCATGGTGCCGCACCCGTGCGAAGGCATGATTGCGCGCCATGTCGGCATCGAGAACCGCAACCGTCCGGCCGACAAATGGCTGGCCGACGTGTGCCGCTGGTGCTGGCGCGTCAAGGTGCAGCCGCACCTGGAAACCGAGCTGCTGACCCAGCTGCGCGAGACCGCCGAGGCCGAGGCCATCAAGGTGTTCGGCCGCAACCTGCACGAACTGCTGCTGGCCGCGCCGGCGGGTCCGAAGTCCGTGATGGGTATCGACCCGGGCATCCGCACAGGCTGCAAGATCGCCGTGGTGGACAGCACCGGCAAGCTGCTCGATACCGCGACGATCTACCCGCACGAGCCGCGCCGTGACTGGAACGGTTCGCTGGCCACGCTGGCCCGGCTGGCCAGGCAGCACAATGTGGCGCTCTGCTCGATCGGCAACGGCACGGCCAGCCGCGAGACCGACAAGCTCGTGCAGGACCTGATTAAGGGTGCCCCGGAACTGAAACTGACCAAGATCGTGGTCAGCGAAGCCGGCGCGTCGGTGTACTCGGCGTCGGAACTGGCCGCCAAGGAATTCCCGGACCTGGACGTATCGCTGCGCGGCGCGGTGTCGATTGCCCGCCGTCTGCAGGACCCGCTGGCCGAGCTGGTCAAGATCGATCCCAAGTCGATCGGCGTGGGCCAGTACCAGCACGACGTGAACCAGCGCGAGCTGGCCCGTGCGCTGGACGCCGTGGTGGAAGACTGCGTGAACGCGGTGGGCGTGGACGTGAACACGGCATCCGCCCCGCTGCTGGCGCGCGTGTCGGGCCTGAACTCGGTGCTGGCGCGCAATATCGTCGAATTCCGAGATGCCAACGGTGCGTTCAGCAATCGCGAATCGCTGAAAAAGGTGCCGCGCCTGGGCGACAAGACGTTCGAGCAGGCCGCCGGGTTCCTGCGCATCAACAATGGCGACAACCCGCTGGACCGTTCGTCTGTGCACCCGGAAGCCTACCCGGTGGTGCAGAAGATCCTGGACCATATCAAGAAGGGCCTGCCGGAGGTGATGGGCAACCGCGAGAGCCTGCGTGGCCTGTCGCCGCAGCAGTTTGCCGACGACAAGTTCGGCCTGCCGACCGTGCGCGACATCCTGACCGAACTGGAAAAGCCAGGCCGCGACCCGCGCCCCGAGTTCAAGACCGCTACCTTCCAGGAAGGCGTGGAAGACGTGAAGGACCTGCAGCCGGGCATGATCCTGGAAGGCGTGGTCACGAACGTGGCAGCCTTTGGTGCGTTCGTCGACATCGGCGTGCATCAGGACGGACTGGTCCACATCTCGGCGCTGTCCACCAAGTTCGTCAAGGACGCGCACGAAGTGGTCAAGGCCGGCCAGATCGTCAAGGTCAAGGTCATGGAAGTGGACGTCAAGCGAAACCGCATCGGCCTGACCATGCGCCTGGACGACGAGCCCGGCCAGCAGACCGCCCGAGCCGGCGGCGGCGACCGCCCGGCCGATCGGGGCCAGCGTGGCGGCGGTGGCAACCGTGGCGCAGGCGGCAACGCCCGCCGCGAGCCCGAAGCGCAAGGCGCCATGGCCGCGGCCTTTGCCAAGCTGAAGCGTTAAGCCACCGGCAAGCCGGCAACGCACGCCAGAACGAAAAACGCCCCGCTCGATGCGGGGCGTTTTTTTTGGCTCAGTCCGCAAGCCGGCTCAGATTTCTACCTTCGTACCCAGCTCCACCACCCGGTTGGCCGGAATCGAGAAAAAGTCGGACGGCTTGGCGCCGTTCTGATGCATCCAGGCAAAGAGCCGCTCACGCCACATCGACATGCCGGGCAGCTTGGACGGAATCACCGTCTCGCGCGCGATGAAGAACGAGGTCTCCATCAGTTCGAAGTGCATGTCGAGCTTGCGCTGCGCCAGGTCGAGCACGCGGTTCACGTCTGGCGTTTCCTTGAAGCCGTACTCCGACGCCAGGATGAACACGCCGCCGCCCAGGTCCTTGCAGGTCAGGCGGTGGTCGTCGTCCACGTACGGAATGTCACGCGTGACAAAGCTCAGGAATACCACCCGCTCGTGCAGCACGCGGTTGTGCTTGAGGTTGTGCAGCAGCGACACCGGCACCGATTCGGTACTGCCGGTCAGGAACACCGCCGTGCCCTCCACGCGATGCGGCGGATGGGCCAGCAGGCCGGCGATGAACGGCTCCAGCGGAATGCCGTCTTCGAGGCTGCGCGCGCGCAGCAGCTTGCGGCCGCTGTGCCAGGTCATCAGCAGGAAGAACGCCGTGCTGCCCATCAGCAGCGGGAACCAGCCGCCTTCGGCCACCTTGAGCAGGTTGGCCGCGAAAAACGACAGGTCGACGATCAGGAACGATGCGCCAAGCAGCGTCACCAGCACCCGGTTCCACTTCCAGAACCGGCGCATGACGATGACCGCCAGGAACGTCGTGATCAGCATCGTCGTAGTCACCGCAATGCCGTAGGCGGCAGCCAGGTTTTCCGACTTGCGGAACGACAGCACCACGGCGATCACCAGCACAAGCAGCGCCCAGTTGATCACGGGCAGGTAGATCTGGCCGATTTCCGCCGCCGACGTGTACAGGATGCGCATACGCGGCAGGAAGCCAAGCTGGATGGCCTGGCTGGTCAGCGAGAACGCGCCCGAGATGACCGCCTGCGACGCAATCACCGTGGCCGCCGTGGCCAGCAGCACCATCGGCAGTTGCAGCATTTGCGGCACCATCAGGTAGAACGGATTCTCGATGGCTTGCGGGTTGCCCAGCAGCAGCGCGCCCTGGCCGAAGTAGTTCAGCATCAGGCAGGGCATCACCAGGGCGAACCAGCCATAGCGGATGGGCTTGGCGCCGAAATGGCCCATGTCGATGTACAGGGCCTCGGCGCCCGTCAGCACCAGGAACACGCTGCCCAGCACGATGAACGCCAGCAGCGAGTGCTCGATCAGGAACGAAATGCCGTACCAGGGGTTGACGGCCTTGAGGATGTCCGGCGCCTGCACCAGATGCAGGATGCCCAGCCCGCCCAGCGCCAGGAACCACACCACCATGATCGGCCCGAACAGCTTGCCCACGGCGCTGGTGCCGTGGCGCTGGATAAAGAACAGCACGCACAGGATGGACAGCGTGATCGGGATCACGAAGTGCGACAGCGCCGGCGCGGCAATCTCCAGCCCTTCCACGGCCGACAGCACCGAGATGGCCGGCGTGATCACCGCATCGCCATAGAACATGCAGGCGCCGAAAATGGCCGACATCATGATCAGCCGGGCCATGCGCGACCTTGGGGCCGCGGTGCGCAGCGCCAGCGCCATCAGCGCCAGCACGCCGCCCTCGCCGTTATTGTCGGCGCGCATCACAAAGAGCACGTACTTGATCGACACGACGACGATCATCGCCCAGAACAGCAGCGAAATGATGCCCAGCACCGCTTCGGGGCTAAACGGGATGCCGTGGTCCTTGCTGAAACACTCCTTGAGCGAATACAGGGGGCTGGTACCGATGTCGCCAAAGACGACGCCGATCGCGCCGATCACTAGCGCACGGGTGCTCTGGCTTTCGACGAAATAATGGCTGGTGGTTGCGGATTGGGTCATGGAATTGGGTCAGGTGAACCGGCTCGCGCCTCCCGTGCCTGCCTTTGGCTGCCCTGGCATGGCGCCAGACGGACAGTCCCTCCAAAGTGCTTCATCAGGCACGATTTCTCTCACGCTAGCGGCTCCGGTCCCCGATGGGGCGTGTTGGCCTTCTCAGTTTCTATTGCGATGCACAAACGCGCGCATTCTAGATGAAGTGTCGTGCGGCGACCACTATGGAAATGCCGACGTCACGGGCCACGACCGATCAAGCATGGGAAAGAAGCCGGGCATGGTCAAGCCCCGCCGATGCCGGCACCGTGGGATCACCCACCGTCGGCACGTTGTGAAGCCACGACACCAAATGTCTGATACGTTACTTTTTCAAACAGACGTCAGACGCCCAGGTAGCGGTCCAGCGCCGCCGGCGTGGCGGCCAGGCTGGCGGCGGGCCCCGCCATGACCACCTGCCCTTTTTCGAGGACGACCACGCGGTCGGCGTGCGACAGCACCGCGCGGTAGTTGCGATCGACCACGATCGACGCGATGCCGGTCCCCCGCACGGTGGCAATCACGTTCCAGATCTCGTGGACGATGCGCGGCGCCAGGCCCTCGGTGGCCTCATCCAGGATCAGGCAGTCGGGGTTGGTCATCAGCGCGCGGCCGATCGACAGCATCTGCTGCTCGCCGCCGGACAGCTGCTGCCCACCATGGGATAGCCGTTCCTTGAGTCGCGGAAACAGGTCGAGCACGCGTGCCTCGTCCCAGTCCTTGCGACCGCCGCAGCCGGCCCGCGCCGCCATCACGAGGTTCTCGCGCACGCTCAGATTCGGAAAAATGCCACGCCCTTCTGGCACGTAGGCGATGCCAAGCCGGGCCACCTCGTGCGGCCGGGCGCGCGACATCTCGCGGCCAGCCACGCGGATCGTACCGGCGCGTTCCCGGACATGGCCCAGCAGCGTACGCAGCAGCGTGCTCTTGCCCATGCCGTTGCGGCCCAGCAGCCCGACGGTCTCGCCCGCGTTGACATGGAAGTCGATGCCACGCAGCACGTGGCTCGATCCATACCAGGCGTTGACGCCGCTGGCGTCGATGATGGCGTTGGTGCTCATGCGCCGGCCTCCTGCCGCTGGCCCATCTCGTCCTCTTCGCCCAGGTAGGCCAGCTGTACCTCGCGATTGGCGCGGATGCTGGCCGGATCGCCCGATGCGATGACCGTGCCGTTGACCATGACCGTGATGCGGTCGGCCACGGCGAACACGGCCTCCATGTCGTGTTCGACCAGCAGGATCGCGTGCCCTTCGCGCAGGCGGCGCAGCAGGTCGAGCATGCGGGCCGATTCCTCGGCGCCCATGCCGGCCAGCGGTTCGTCCAGCAGTAGCGCCACGGGCTCGGTGGCCAGGCACATCGCCACTTCCAGCTGGCGCTTCTGGCCGTGGGCCAGTTCGCTGGCCACGCGGCCCGCATGCTGCGCCAGGCCGGCGCGCTCCAGCGCCTCGTCGGCCAGCGCCCGGCTGGTGCGGCAGCCTTGTGCGGATTCCCATAGCCGCCACGCACGCTGGGCGCGCGACTGGGCGGCCAGCCGGCAGTTTTCGCGCACGGTCAGCGGCAGGAAGATATTGTTGCGCTGGTAGCTGCGCCCCACCCCGTGGCGCGCCAGCCTTGGCTGCGCCCAGCCGGTGACCTCGTGCCCCTGCAGATACAGCCGGCCTTCGGACGGCGGCAGCTCGCCGGACAGCAGGTTGATCAGCGTCGACTTGCCGGCGCCGTTCGTACCGATCACGGCGTGGATTTCATTGAGGTGCAGCGACAGGTCCACCTGGTTGACCGCCGTCAGGCCGCCAAAGCGGCGCGACAGCATCTCGGCCTGCATCACCGGCGCCGATGTGGAATGGTTCATACGGCCTCCCGGCTCTGCGCGTTCGGGTCGGCGGCGCCGGCATGGCGGCGCGCACGGCGCGGCCCACGCTGCCGCAGCACCGCCGGCACGCTCACCAGCCCGCGCGGCAGCAGCGCCACCGCGACGATGATGAAGCCGCCCATCAGCAGCTGCCAGTGCCGGGTCAGCGTGCCGAACCACTCGGCCAGCAGCACGAACGAGAACGCACCCAGCACGGCCCCGGCCAGGCTGCCCACGCCGCCCAGGATCACCATCAGCATGGCATTGCCCGACTGGTGCCACGACGCAATCTCTGGGTTCACGAAGCCGAACTGGATCGCATACAGGAATCCCGCCAGCCCGGCCAGCATGCCGCCCGCCACGAAGGCGCCCAGCTGGTAGCGATACGTGCCGAAGCCGGCCGCCCGCATGCGCTGCTCGTTATGCCGGATGCCCACCAGCGCGTGGCCGAAACGCGAGCGCAGCAGCAATGCCAGCAGCGCCACGGTCAGCACCAGCGCGGCCAGCACGAGCCAGTAGAAGCGCACCGGATCGTTCACCGTGAGTGGCAGTTCCGAGAACAGGCCGAATTCGGGCCGGAAGTAGATATAGGTGCCATCGCTGCCCCCGGCGATCTTGGTGTCGTGGAACACGAAATACACCATCTGCGCGAAGGCCAGCGTGACCATGATGAAGTAGATGCCGCGCGTGCGTAGCACCAGCGTACCCACCACCAGTGCCAGCGCGCCGGCGGCGCCCACCGCGCCCAGCAACAGCAGCCAGCCGTTGCCCGCGCCGCTCTGGGGCGCCAGCATGGCGGTGGCGTAGGCCGCCATGGCGAAATACGCCGCGTGCCCCAGGCTGACCAGCCCGGTGTAGCCGATCAGCAACTGCAGCGACAGCGCGAAGATCGCCATGATCATCACCTTGCTGAGCAGCTCGATGTAGTACTTGTGGCTGTCGGCGGTCAGCACCAGCGGCGCGGCGCACAGCACGGCGAGCGCGAGGATCCAGCCCAGCGCGGCCAGCCACGCGGGGCGCCGCACTGGCTGGGGCGCGGTTGTCGAGATGTCGGTTTGCATGTTCCCTTCCTGCTCAACCCGCGCGGAACAGCCCTTGCGGCTTCCACAGCAGGATCACGGCCATCAGCAGGTACACCAGCACGCCGGCGGCGTCCTGCCAGAACACCTTGCCGAACGTGTCGACAAAGCCGATCAGCAGCGAGGCCACCAGCGCCCCCTTGACCGACCCGATCCCCCCAATCACCACCACCACGAAGCAGATGATCAGCACCTGCCCGCCCATGCCCGGGTACACCGACGACACCGGCGACGCGATCATCCCCGCCAGCACGGCCAGCGCCACGCCCAGCGCGAACACGAAGCGGTACAGCACCGTCACGTTGATGCCGAGCGACTGCACCATCTCGCGGTTGGTGGCGCCGGCGCGGATCATCATGCCCACCCGCGTGCGCCGGATCACGTAGTACATCGCGCCCGCCACCAGCAGGCAGACCGCCGAAATGAACAGCCGGTACACCGGATAGGTCATGTCGTTGCCGATCGGCAGGGCCCCGTCCAGCAGCGCGGGCACCGGCACGCCATGGACGTCGTCGCCCACCAGGAGGCTGCGCAGTTCCTCGAAGACCAGGATCAGCCCGTACGTCATCAGCACCTGCTGCAGGTGGTCACGCTGGTACAGGTAGCTGAAGAACGCCCATTCGAGCAGGTAGCCGAACAGCACGGCCAGCACGATGCCCAGCGGCAGCGCGATAAACAGGTTGCCGGTCAGGCTGGCCAGCGTGAACGCCAGGTAGGCCCCCAGCATGTAGAAGCTGCCATGGGCCAGGTTGATCACGCCCATGATGCCGAAGATCAGCGTCAGCCCGCTGGCCACCAGGAACAGCAGCAGGCCGTACTGCACGCTGTTCAGGCACTGGATGAGGAAGGAAACGATGTCCATCGTGAAACCGGCCGTGCCGTGTGGTGGGTCGTAGGTGCCGTTGGGGCTGGGCGGAACGCCTGTGGCCGCGCCGGATCAGAGGCGGCAGCCGCGCGCCGGATCGGCCAGCGCCTTCACCGCCACGGCGCTGACCTTGTTCTCGCGGCCCTCCACGCGGCGCAGGTAGAAGTCCTGCACCGGGTTGTGTGCCTTCGACAACGTGAACGCGCCGCGCGGGCTGTCCACCCTGGCCGCTTCCATGGCCTTGATGATGTCCGGCTTGCGCGTCATGTCGCCCTTCACCGCGTTGGCGCCGGCGGCCAGCAGCTGTGCGGCGTCGTAGCCCTGCACCGCGTAGACGTCCGGCTGCAGCTTGTAGGTCTTGGCGTAGTCCAGGCGGAAGGCCTTGTCGCGCGCGTTGTTCAGGCCATCGGCGTAGTGCAGCGTGGTCTCCAGCCCCTGGGCGGCGGCGCCCTGCGCCTCCAGCGTGCCATCGGTCAGGAAGCCCGAACCGTAGAGCGGGATCTTGTCCTTCAGCCCGGCTGCCTGCCAGTCCTTCACGAACTTGACCGCACCGCCGCCGGCAAAGAACACGAACACGGCGTCCGGCTTGAGTGACGCCACCTCGGTGATCAGCGCCTGGAACTCGACGTTCGGGAACGGCAGGCTCAGTTCCTTGACCACCTTGCCGCCCTTGGCCTCGAAGGCCTCCTTGAAGCCCTTGACCGACTGCTCTCCGGCCGCGTACTTCCAGGTCAGCGTGACCACCTTCTTCATGCCACGATCGGCCAGCACGTGGCCCATGGCGTAGCCGGGCTGCCAGTTCGAGAATGACGACCGGAAGATATTGGGGCCGCACAGCGGGCCCGTGGCTTCGTCCACGCCGGCGTTGGGGATGATCAGCAGCGTGTTGTTTTCCTTGGCCACCTTGACGATGCCCATCTGCACGCCCGAATGCACGGTGCCGACCACCACATCGACCTGATCGCGCCGGATCAGCTTGGTGGCGTTTTCCGGTGCCTTGGCCGGATCGGATTCATCGTCCACCTTGAAGTACTCCACGTCGCGCCCGCCCAGCTTGCCGCCTTGCTGCTGCACATACATCCGGAAGCCGTTCTCGATGGCCGTGCCCAGCGCCGCATAGGTGCCCGTGTACGGCAGCATGAAGCCGACCTTGACCTTGCCACCGGCCGGGGCGGCCGGCGCCGTCTGGGCCAGGGCGGCGCCGCCGGTTGCCAGCAGCGCGCTGGCGGCCAAGGTGACGACAGACAGACGACGCGCGTGCAGCAGCCTGCGCAATGCATTGCGATGCATGGAATCTCCTCCTGGTGGTCTGAAGCCGGTGGCGCCGCGCGCACCGGACCGGTGCCGGCCCGGCTGTCGCCGCCAATTATTTTAGGATTGAAGTATTTGCCGTTATAAACGCCGCGGTCGCCGCCGTCAATGCACCCGCCTGGTCGCGGTGCGGCGAATGCCCACAGCGCGCGAGTTTAAGCAGTACCGTTTGCGGGGCATATCGCTGGATACCCTCGATCTGGGCCATGGTGCCGTACTCGTCGTCCTCGCCCTGCACGGCCAGCACCGGGCAGCGGATGCCGTCCAGCAGCGGGCGCAGGTCGAAATGGCGAAAATCCGGGTTGAGCCAGATATCGTTCCAGCCCCAGAACGCCGAGTCCACGTCGGCATGGTGGCGCGCCAGGCGGGCGCGCAGATCGGTGTGCCGGTAGGTATCGCGCGTGGTAGCGATGCTGTGCACCGACAGGTCCTCGACAAAGATGTGGGGCGCCAGCACGGTCAGGCCGTCCACGCCATCGGGAAAGCTTGCCGCGTAGATCAGCGCGATCGACCCGCCGTCGCTGTGGCCCAGCATCCACGGCTTGCCATGCTGGCGGCCGGGGCCGATGCCCAGCGCATCGAACAGCGCCGGCAACGCCTCGCGGGCCTGTCGATGCATGAAATCGACACCCCATTTTTCGTCATGCGGCCGTGGGGTGGAACGCCCGTAGCCGTAGCGCGAGAACACCAGGCCCCGGAAATCGCCGGCGTCGCAGAACTGGCGCGGAAAGTCGCGCCACATGCTGATCGAGCCCAGTCCCTCGTGCAGGAACACCACCAGCGGCCGCCGCGTGCGTGCCGGCCTCAGCCATTGGTACTCGACGTCGATCTGCCGCCCGTCAAACGGAATCCGAACCAGTTCGCTACCCATGTCACTACCCCTTCACCACGCCTGCCCGCGCCCGCCAGACCGACTGCCCGGCGCCACGCCGTCAACGATACCTCACGACTGCCGCGCGGCTTCCTCACGCTGGCGCAAGCGGAATCGCTGAATCTTGCCGGTGGCCGTCTTCGGCAACTCCTCCACGCATTCGATCTGCCGCGGATACTTGTACGGCGCCAGCTTCGCCTTGACGAAAGCCTGCAGTTCGGCGGCCATGCCGTCGTGCCATTGCTGGCCCGGGCGCAGCACCACGAAGGCCTTCGGCTTGATCAGGTCGTCGGCATCGGGCACGCCGATCACGGCCGCCTCCAGTACCGCCGGATGCTGGGCCAGCACGGCCTCCACCTCGAACGGCGACACATAGATGCCACCGACCTTCAGCATGTCGTCGCTGCGGCCCGCGTAGGTGTAGTAGCCGTCGGCATCGCAGACATACTTGTCCCCGCTGCGCGTCCAGGCGCCCACGAAGGTATCGCGGCTCTTGTCGCGATTGCACCAGTACATCAGCGCGGCCGACGGTCCCTTGATAAACAGGTCTCCAATTTCGCCCGGCGCGCACGGCTCGCCCTGCTCGTCGAGCAGCTTCAGTTCATAGCCCGGCACCGGGCGGCCCGTGGTGCCGTAGCGCACTTCGCCCGGCCGGTTCGAGAGGAAGATGTGCAGCATCTCGGTGGAGCCGATGCCATCGAGGATGTCGCAGCCGAAATGCCCCAGGAAGCGGTCGCCGATATCGCGCGGCAGCGCCTCGCCGGCCGATGTGCAGACCCGCATCGCCACATCGGCGCGCGGCGGCAGGTCGGGGGCGGCCAGCATGCCCGCGAACAGCGTCGGCACCCCGCAGAAGACGGTCGGCCGATGCTTGACAAGGCGCTGGAATACCGCCTGGGGCGTCGGCCGCTCGGCCATCAACACCGTGGTGGCCCCCACCGACAGCGGAAACGTCAGCGCATTGCCCAGCCCATAGGCAAAGAACAGCTTGGCGGCCGAGAACACCACGTCGTCTTCGCGGATGCCCAGCACCCGGCGCCCGTACAGATCGGCCGTGTGGAACAGGTTGCCGTGGGTGTGGACCGTGCCCTTGGGGCGGCCCGTCGAGCCCGACGAATAGAGCCAGAACGCCATGTCGTCGGGGCCCGTGGCGGCTACGGTGGGCGCGGGATCGGCACTGGCCACCATGCTGGCAACGGTGGGGCCCGGTACGTCGGCCATCGGCGCCGTCCCTGGCGCGGCCACAATCACGTCGGGCGCAAGCCCGGCCTTGTCGATGGCGGCCTGCATCGTGCCCAGCAGCGGCGCGGACACCACCACGGCCCGGGCGCCGCTGTGCGCCAGCATGTACGCGTAGTCGTCGACCGTCAGCAGGGTGTTGACGGCCACCGGCACCACGCCAGCCAGCACGCAGCCCAGAAATACCGTGGGAAAGTCGATCGTATCGAGCGCGCACAGCAGGACGCGCTCCTCGCGGCGGAACCCGGCCCGGTGCAGCGCGCCGGCAAAGCGGCGGCAGCGATCGTCCAGTTCGGCAAAGGTGAGCGTGGCGGTGTCGTCGATATAGGCAAGCTTGCCGCCCCGCCCGGCCTGCCGGTGGCGCGCGAGCAGGTCGTCGGCGGCGTTGTAGCGGGCGGGCAGCGCGGTCACGGCGAAGGCGGCCGTCGCGGTTGCCGAGCCGGGCGCCTCGCCAGCCGACACGGAAGACGATGCCATGGATGCAGCCGGGGATACAGCCGAGGACACCGCCTGCGCTGCCGTGCCGGCAGCCGCGGTGCTAGTGATCGGGGGCGTCATGTCTCCACTCCTCTGGCCACCCGGATCGTCGCCAGCCACAGCACGCCGTCCGGTATGGCTTCCAGCAGTTTGTCTTCTTGTACCGACAGCCACGCGCAGCGCCGCCGTGATGTCGATGCATTTTATTTCATATCGACTATTATGCAAGCAAGGGTATGCACTATATAGCCGCAGCGACCATGCACTCGCACGCATGCCGTGTCCGTATAATGCGTCGCCCGATCCAACGGACCCATTTTCGATACCAGCATGCGTCGCGACCCCGACACGCTCCTGCCTCCTGACGACCGCGCCGACCCGCGCGCGGAGTCCCGCGCCACGGGCGAGCGCGACCCCTATCTGACGCAGCTTGGCGAACGCATCCGTTCGTTGCGCGCGGCGCGCGGGATGTCGCGCAAGGACCTGGCACGCGGCGCCGATGTCTCGGAACGCTACCTGGCCAATCTGGAAACCGGCACCGGCAATGCATCGGTGCTGTTGCTGCGCCAGGTTGCTCGCGCGCTGGACGTACCGCTGCCCGTTGTACTGGCCGAGGTGGACGGCCACGCCACCGGGCACGGCGACCCCGCTGCCGCCGAATTCTCGCAACTGGTGCAGTGGCTGGCACAACTGCCCGCCAGCGACCTGGCGCGCGTGCGCGAGGCGGCGCAGCATGCGCTGTCGCCAGCGGAATCGCGCGACGCGCGGCATCGCCGCATCGCGCTGATCGGGCTGCGCGGCGCCGGCAAATCAACGATCGGCCGCGCACTGGCGGCCGCCGAAGGCATGCCGTTCGTCGAACTGAACGTGGCGATCGAGCAGGAGGCCGGCGCCAGCCTGTCAGAGATCCACTCGCTCTATGGCCAGGCGGCCTACCGCCGTTATGAAATGCGCGCACTCGAACGTGTGCTGCGCGAGCACGACACGATGGTGCTGGCTACGCCGGGCAGCCTGGTATCGGAGCCCGCCACCTTCAACCTGCTGCTGTCGCGCTGCCTGACGGTCTGGGTACGGACGTCGCCCGAGGAACATATGGCCCGCGTGGTCGCCCAGGGCGACATGCGCCCCATGGAGGGCAACCGCGAAGCCATGACCGACCTGCGCCGCATCCTGCAGGCGCGCACCCCGCTCTATTCGCGCGCGGACGTGTCGATCGACACCAGCGGCCAGGACGCCGCGTCGTCGCTGCAGGCGCTCCAGGCCCAACTGCGCCAGCTTCGCCACTAGATCTGCCTGCCGGCCCGGACAATCCGGGGCCAACGGGAAGATCTCCAGCGCGTGCGGGGCTTGCATCGTCCGCGACGATGCACTATATTTCATCGCAAACGATACGGAACTATAGTGCATCAAGGAGACGCCCCCATGTCGACGGATATCGCCACGACCGCCCCTGCCCCGGTGACCTTCGAGCGCCATCCCGACCACTACCGCCACTGGAAGCTCACGTTCGATGGCCCGATTGCGACGCTGTCCATGGACGTCGACGAGGAAGGCGGCCTGCGGCCCGGGTACACGCTGAAACTCAATTCCTACGACCTGGGCGTGGACATTGAACTGCACGACGCGCTGCAGCGTATCCGCTTCGAACATCCCGAAGTCCGCACCGTGGTGCTCACCAGCGCGAAGGACCGCATCTTCTGCTCGGGCGCCAATATCTTCATGCTGGGCAAATCCAGCCATGCCTGGAAGGTGAACTTCTGCAAATTCACCAACGAAACGCGCAACGGCATCGAGGATGCCAGCCGCCACTCCGGCATCAGGTTCATCGCGGCCTGCAACGGCACCACCGCCGGCGGCGGCTACGAACTGGCGCTGGCCTGCGACGAAATCGTGCTGATCGACGACCGGTCGTCGGCCGTGAGCCTGCCCGAAGTGCCGCTGCTGGGCGTGTTGCCCGGCACCGGCGGGCTGACACGCGTGACCGACAAGCGCCGCGTGCGCCGCGACCACGCCGATATCTTCTGCCTGACCACCGAAGGCGTGCGCGGCCAGCGCGCCAAGGACTGGCGCCTGGTGGACGACGTGGTCAAGCCCGCCCGCTTCACCGAACACGTGCGCGAACGCGCGCAGGCACTGGCCGCGCAAAGCGACCGGCCCGCCGGCGAGGCCGGCGTGGCGCTGACGCCGCTGGCGCGCCAGACCAGCGACACCGGCTATCGCTATGACACCGTGCGCGTCGACATCGACCGCGACGCGCGCCACGCCACGATCACCGTTAGCGCCCCTACCGGCGAGCTGCCCACGGACGTGGCGGGCATCGTTGCGGCCGGCGCGCAGTGGTGGCCGCTGAAGATGGCCCGCGAGCTCGACGACGCCATCCTGACCCTGCGTGCCAACCATCTCGACATCGGCATGTGGATCCTGAAGACCACGGGCGACGCCGCGCAGGTGCTGGCCGCCGATGCCCTGATGGAGGCCCACGCCAGCCACTGGTTCGTGCGCGAGACCATCGGCATGCTGCGCCGGACGCTGGCACGGCTGGATGTGTCCTCGCGCAGCCTGTTCGCACTGGTGGAACCGGGTTCGTGCTTTGCCGGCACGCTGCTGGAACTGGCGCTGGCCGCCGACCGCACCTACATGCTGCATATGCCGGATGCCCCCGGCGAGGCCCCGCACCTGCATGCCGACGCCGCCAATTTTGGCCGTTATCCGATGCCGAACGGGTTGACGCGCATCGCCGCGCGGTTCTACGAAGAATCCGACGCGCTGGCAGCCGTGCGCGCGCGGGCGGGCCAACCGCTAGACGGCCCCACGGCCGAGGCGCTGGGGCTGGTCACGGCCGCGCTGGACGATATCGACTGGGAAGACGAGATCCGCATCGCCATCGAGGAACGCGCAAGCCTGTCGCCCGATGCGCTGACCGGCCTGGAGGCCAACCTGCGCTTCGGGGGCCACGAGACCATGGAAACGCGGATCTTCGGCCGGCTCACGGCCTGGCAGAACTGGATCTTCAACCGCCCCAACGCCGTGGGCGAGTACGGGGCGCTCAAGGTCTTCGGCACCGGCAACAAGGCACGCTTCGACTGGGACCGGGTCTGAGCGCCGCCCGCCACCCCTGACAACGATAAAAGGAGACCGCGATGAGCATCGACTACAGCCAGAAGATTCCGAACAACGTCAACCTTTCGGAAGACCGCACGCTGCAGCGCGCACTGGAACACTGGCAGCCGGCCTTCCTGGACTGGTGGCGCGACATGGGTCCGGACGGCTCGCACAATTTCGATGTCTATCTGCGCACGGCGGTGTCGGTGGACCCGTCGGGCTGGGCGCACTTCGACCACGTAAAGATGCCGGACTACCGCTGGGGCATCTTCCTGCAACCGGCAGATGCCGAGCGCAAGATCCACTTCGGCGAGCACAAGGGTGAGGCGGCCTGGCAGGAAGTGCCCGGCGAGCACCGCGCCAACCTGCGGCGCATCATCGTCACGCAGGGCGACACCGAGCCCGCGTCGGTGGAGCAGCAGCGCCACCTGGGCCTGACCGCGCCATCGCTCTATGACCTGCGCAACCTGTTCCAGGTCAATGTGGAGGAAGGCCGCCACCTGTGGGCCATGGTGTACCTGCTGCACCGCCACTTCGGCCGCGACGGCCGCGAGGAGGCCGAGGCGCTGCTGGGCCGACGCTCCGGCGACGAGGACAACCCGCGCATCCTGGGCGCCTTCAACGAACGCACGCCCGACTGGCTGTCGTTCTTCATGTTCACGTACTTCACCGACCGCGACGGCAAATTCCAGCTTTGCGCACTGGCCGAATCGGGCTTCGATCCGCTGGCACGCACCACGCGCTTCATGCTGACCGAGGAAGCCCACCACATGTTCGTGGGTGAATCGGGCGTCTCTCGCGTGATCCAGCGCACCTGCGAGGTCATGCGCGAGCGCGACATCCAGGACCCGGCCGATGTGCGCGCCGCCGGCGTGATCGACCTCGAAACCATCCAGCGTTACCTGAACTTCCACTACAGCGTAACGATCGACCTGTTCGGCGCGGACCAGTCGTCCAACGCCGCCACGTTCTACAGCGCCGGCCTCAAGGGCCGCTTCGAGGAAGGCAAGCGCGCCGACGATCACGTGCTCAAGGGGGACGTGTACCGTATCCTGGAAGTCCGGGACGGCAAGCTGGCCGAGCGCGAGGTGCCGATGCTCAACGCGCTGAACGAGGTGCTGCGGGACGACTACATCAAGGACTCCGTGGGCGGGGTGGCGCGCTGGAACAAGGTGATCGAGAAAGCCGGCATCCCGTTCCGGCTGACGGTGCCGCACAAGGCGTTCAACCGCAAGATCGGCACGTTCGCGAACCTGCATGTGTCGCCCACCGGCGATGTGATCGGCGAAGCCGAGTGGCACGCCAACAAGGACAAGTGGCTGGCCACCGACGCGGACCGCAGGTACGTGGCGTCGCTGATGGGCCGGGTCGTCGAGCCGGGCAAGTTCGCCAACTGGATCGCACCTCCCGCTATCGGCATCAACCGCCAGCCGGTGGACTTCGAATACGTCCGCTTCAACTGAATTTGCGAAGGAACCGACGATCATGGGCGCCGCCGACATCATCAAGCAACATCTGATCGATCCGGAAATCTGCATTCGCTGCAACACCTGCGAAGACACCTGCCCGATCGATGCCATCACCCACGACGACCGCAACTACGTGGTCAAGGCCGACGTCTGCAACGGCTGCGGGGCGTGCCTGTCGCCCTGCCCCACGGGCGCCATCGACAACTGGCGCACCATGTTCAAGGGGCAGGCTTACACGATCGAGGCGCAACTGGGCTGGGACGAACTGCCCGCCGAGGTGCCGCTGACCGATGCGGTGATCGACGCCGCCATCGACGCCGCGGCAGCCGCCGACCAGGCAATCGGCGAGGCCGCGGCATCGAGCAAGCCGGTGACGATGCAGGCCGTGGAAACCAGCCGCCATACCTCGCCCAAGGCGCCGTGGTCGGCGGCCCATCCGTACGTCAACCTGCATGGGGTACGCGAACCCTTGCCCGCCACGGTGGCCGGCAACTACCGGTTGACCGAGGCCGATGCGTCGAGCGATATCCACCATATCGTGCTGGACTTCGGCAACCAGTTCTTTCCGGTGCTGGAAGGCCAGGCCATCGGCATCATCCCGCCTGGCACCGATGCGTCAGGCAAGCCGCATTACATCCGCATGTACTCGGTGGCCAGCCCGCGCGATGGCGAGCGCCCCGGCTACAACAACCTGGCGCTGACCGTGAAGCGCGTGGACACCGACCACGACGGTAATCCGGTCCGTGGCGTGGCCTCGAATTTCCTGTGCGACCTGAGCAAGGGCGACACAGTGCAGGTCGTCGGCCCGTTCGGCAACACGTTCCTGATGCCGAACCACCGCGAGGCCAGCGTCATGATGATCTGCACCGGGACGGGATCGGCCCCGATGCGCGCCATGACGGAGCGGATGCGGCGCAACATGAGCCACTTCGCCGGCCGCCGCCTGCTGTTCTTCGGCGCCCGCAACCGGCGCGAACTGCCGTACTTCGGCCCGCTGCTGAAGCTGCCCAAGGATTTCCTGGACATCCACTTCGCGCTGTCGCGCGACCCCGAGGTGCCCCGCCGCTATGTGCAGGATGCGATACGCGACGCTGGCCCCAATGTCGCCGCACTGCTTGGCGACCCGCATGGCTACGTCTACATCTGCGGGCTCAAGGGCATGGAGGAAGGCGTGCTCGAGGCATTTTCCGAGGTATGCGCGACGGCCGGGCTGTCGTGGGCCGAGGTCGAGACCCGTCTGCGCGCCGAAGGCCGGCTGCACATCGAAACCTATTGATCGGGAGTGTCCGGAACGGGCTCGATTTGCGACTTCCCAACTGAAACCTGCCGCCTATAATGTTTCTCAAGAAACAGGAGACCATAGGCGATGCAATCGAGGCAGATCCCCGAGACTGCGCCCGCCGGCAGCCCTGACGCTGGCGTGACGCTGACCAAGGCAGTGATGCGAGCGGCCGGCTTCCTGGGCATCAGCCAGGCCATCGTCGCCAGTGTGCTGGGCATCAGCACCGCGTCGGTATCCCGCATGGCCTCTGGCGGCTATGTGCTCGACACGCATCGCAAGGAATGGGAATTCGCCGTCCTGTTCGTCCGCCTGTTCCGGTCGCTCGACGCCATCCTCGGCCATGAGGAGCAGGCGCGACTCTGGCTGACTCACGACAACATCGCGCTTGGCGGCAAGCCGCTGGAGCTGATCCGCACCACTGAGGGCCTCGTTCGTGTCGTTCACTACCTGGACGCCACCCGCGGTCGCATCTGAGCGCAAGCTGTTCGCGCTCACGCTGTGGCGGGCCGTTGAAGCCCAGCATGTTGTCTCGACCATGCCCCTGGTTGACACACTCGAAGAACAGGCCGTCCTGGAAGCGGTGATCGATGCCGGCAAACCCGTCGTCCCACCCGACGCACGCGCCCTGCATTACCTGATCTTCACGCCATTCCGCTATCCGACCACCGAATGGGGCTCGCGCTTCCGGGGTGGCCAGGACCCCGGCGTGTTCTACGGCGCGGAATCGATCCGTACCGCCTGCGCCGAACTGGGCTACTGGCGCTGGCGCTTCGTGATGGACTGCCCGGCCCTGCCCCGCATCGACGCGCGCGCGCAGACGCTGTTCCAGGTGGGTGTCCGCTGCGATGGCGTGGCACTGGACGTCCTGCCCTTCGCGCAGGACGCCGCGCAGTGGACGCACCCGGACGAATACGGCCCCTGCCAGGCCTTTGCGCGCATCGCCCGGGAAGCCGGCGTTGGCCTGATCCGCTACACGTCGGTGCGCGATTCCGAGCCAGGTGTCGGCGTGGCCGTGCTGACGCCGCGCGCGTTCGACCCGTCACAACCGCTGGCCACCACCACGTGGATGCTCACGGTGCGCCACGACCGCGTGATCTGGCAACGCGATGACTTGCGACAGCGCGACAGCTTCGAATTCGAAAGTACCCGCTGGCCGCCGCCGCATCGCACAAGTGAAAATCCCCCACCGGCCTGAACGCCCCGCCGCGAAAACGCTCCAATAGTCAGGCAGGTCGGGCGCTGCATGCATGCGCCTGACGGGCTGCCATCGCAGAACTTTTAAGTTTCTGTTGCAATGCGAAAACAGGTCACCTATAATCAGAGCTTCGACGGACGCGGGGTGGAGCAGTCTGGCAGCTCGTCGGGCTCATAACCCGAAGGTCGCAGGTTCAAATCCTGCCCCCGCAACCAACCGATCATCATGGATCGGAACCGTCAAGCAGTCACACAGCAAACCCGCCAAACCGGCGGGTTTTTTGTTTTGCATCCCGGCCCCGACCATGCCGCATGTCAGGCGCGGTGCACCATGGGCGCCCCATTAGCGCGTTGGGGGCGGGACATCACACAGCCGCCAAAGCGAGTCTCCGGCGCGGTGATACACTTGCCCCCATTCTTCCCGGACGCCTCCCATGAAATTCTGCTCGAACTGTGGTCATGCGGTTGTGCTGCGCGTGCCCGAAGGCGACAACCGCCCGCGCAGCATGTGCGATAACTGCGGCACTATCCACTACGTCAATCCGCGCAACGTCGTGGGCACGATTCCGGTCTGGGAAGACAAGATCCTGATCTGCAAGCGCGCCATCGAGCCGCGCTACGGCTTCTGGACCTTGCCCGCTGGCTTCATGGAAATTGGCGAAACTACGGCCCAGGCCGCGTCTCGCGAGACGCTCGAAGAAGCCGGCGCACGCGTGGAAGTGGGCGAGCTTTTCTCGATGCTCAACGTGCCGCATGTGCATCAGGTGCATCTGTTCTACCTGGCCAAACTGAACGACCTGGACATCGCCCCGGGCGAAGAAAGCCTGGAGGTCAAGCTCGTCGATGAAGCCGACGTGCCCTGGGACGACCTGGCCTTCCCGACCGTGATCCACACGCTGCGCTGCTTCTTTGCCGACCGCGCAGCAGGCAGGATCGCCGCCGGCGACTTCCGTCTGCACACGCTCGATATCGACAAGCCGATGCGGCCGCTTACCAGCCGCGCCACCGTCACACCGTAACCGCGACCCAGGCGGCCCCGCCCATCTTCCCGGCATGATTACCTGGCTCGACCCGCAGGATCCGTTTCCGCCGGTCGAGCGCGCGCTCGGCCCCGCCAGCGACGCGCCCGGACTGCTCGCGGCCAGCCGCGACCTGACCCCGCAACGCCTGCTGCTGGCGTATCGCCAGGGCATCTTCCCGTGGTATTCCGAAGGCCAGCCCGTGTTGTGGTGGAGCACCGATCCGCGCATGGTACTGGTGCCGGCCGCGCTCAAGGTTTCGCCTTCGTTCCGCAAGACCCTCCGGCGCGTGCTGCGCGATCCCGACTGGGAAATCCGCGTCGACGACAACTTCACGGCGGTCATGCGCGCCTGCGCCATGACGCCGCGCGACGGCCAGCTCGGCACATGGATCACGAACGAGATCATCGCCGCGTACGCCGCCCTGCACCGGCTGGACCTGGCGCATTCCGTCGAGGCCTGGTACCAGGGCGAGCGCGTGGGCGGTCTGTATGGCGTGGCGCTGGGACGCATGTTCTACGGGGAATCGATGTTCGCGCATCGGACCGATGCCTCGAAGATTGCGCTGGCGGCACTCTGTGCATTCCTGGAACGCCACGGCGTGGCCATGATCGATTGCCAGCAGGAAACCGACCACCTTGCATCGCTTGGCGCGGCGCCGATCCCGCGCGCCGAATTTATCGCGCACGTGCGGGCCGCGGCAGCCTCTGCCGCGATCGAGCCATGGCATTTCGACAAGGGCGAACTGCGCCGCTGGACCGGCGCGACCGGTAACGGCGCCGCATGAGCCGTCACTTGCCAGCCTTTCCTTCCAGCCGGCCCAGACGGACGTTGATGCCGCCGACGTCCTTTTCCAGCCCGGCCAGGCGCTGATTGGTTTCATCGAGGCGGCGGTTCGTGGCGTCGATCTTGTCGCCGAGGCGGGCTTCCAAGCCCTTCAATCCCCCGGTCAGCTTGTTGTCCAGCGTCGCGACTTCCCCGCTGAGCTTCCTGTCCAGCGCCACGATTTCTCCGCTGAGCTTCCTGTCCAGCCCCGCGATGTCCCCGCTGAGCTTCTTGTCAAGCGCCACGATTTCGCCACTGAGCCGCTTGTCCATTTGCGACATCGTGGACACGACGGCCCGAATCTCGGTTTTCAACATGTCGCCGTAGACCGTGCGCTGGTAATCGAGGATGCCGAACAATGCGGCGAGCAACCCGAGACCGACGCCAGCCACCGCAGCCATGTCCGCGTAGCGCGTCCACCGCCCGACCAGGTGGCCAGCGGCCAGCGTCGCGCCGGACTGCGTCCTTGCCGAACCTTCCTCGAAGGGCATGGATGCCATGATGTGCTCCTGAAGTATCAGAGAGCCCATCGTAGAAAGCCGCCGCACTGAAAACAATGCGAGGAATCTCAAAATGCTGGCGGCCGTGCCAATTCCGCTTGCAGACGTGCCCCAATGGGCTCTGATAGACTGCCACTCAGACCGGCAATGCCGGCGTCCGACGCGCCGCCCCCTCATTCGACGTCATGAGCAAGCTCAAGGAACTACCGCTCTCCGCGCTGCAGTTTTATGCGACGGCGCCGTACGCTTGCAGCTATCTGGAAGGCCGCATGGCCCGCTCGCAGGTGGCCACCCCCGCCCACCTGATCAACGCCGATGTCTACTCGCGGCTGGTGCGGGCCGGATTTCGCCGCAGCGGCATCTTCACATACCGTCCCTACTGCGACGAATGCCGCGCCTGCACGCCGTGCCGGGTGCTGGTGGACCAGTTCGAGCCCGACCGCAGCCAGCGTCGCGCGTGGAAGCAGCACCAGGGCCTGCAGGCGCTGGTGGCGCCGCTGACCTATGTGGAAGAACACTACGCGCTGTACCTGCTCTACCAGTCGATGCGCCATGCGGGCGGCGGCATGGACCAGGACAGCCGCGACCAGTACGAGCAGTTCCTGCTGCAAAGCCGTGTCAACTCCCGGCTGGTGGAGTTCCGCGAGCCGGCTGGTTCGCCCGAGGCAGGCAAGCTGCGCATGGTGAGCATGATCGATGTGCTCGACGATGGACTGTCGTCGGTCTACACGTTCTACGACCCGCTGGTGACCGGCACCAGCTATGGCACCTACAACATCCTCTGGCAGATCAACGAGACCCGCGAGCTGGGCCTGCCGCATCTGTACCTGGGATACTGGATTGCGGACAGCCGCAAGATGGCCTACAAGGCGCGCTTCCAGCCGCTGCAGGTCCTGACCGGCAACCAGTGGCACGCGTTCGCGGGCACGCCCGCCTCGCCGGAGCCGCCATCGCCGGCCAATCCCGGCCCGGCACAGGAATAAGCGCCCGAGCCCGCCGGAATTGGGAGCAAGTGCAGCCTGAACGGCTACAATGCCGCCCTGATTCCGACTCCTCTCCGGCTCCGGCCGCCCCCCATCCGTGCTCAACGCGCTCTATCCCCTGCTTCGCCCCGCCCTGTTCTCCATGGACGCGGAGGATGCCCACCATTTCACGCTGAACAACCTGATGCGCGCCAGGCGCATGGGCCTGGCCGGCTGCATCGGCAACAGCATCGCCAACGACCCGCGCACCGTGATGGGCGTGCGCTTTCCGAACCCGGTGGGCCTGGCCGCGGGGCTCGACAAGGACGGGGCCTATATCGACGGGCTGGCGGCGTTCGGCTTTGGCTTTATCGAAGTGGGCACCGTCACGCCGCGCGCCCAGGCCGGCAATCCGCGTCCGCGCATGTTCCGCCTGCCCCAGGCCGATGCGCTGATCAACCGCATGGGCTTCAACAATGGCGGCGTCGATGCGTTCATCCGCAACGTGCAGGCGTCTCGCTGGAAGGCCGAAGGCGGCGTGCTGGGCCTGAACATCGGCAAGAACGCCGATACGCCGATCGAGCGCGCGGCCGATGACTACCTGTACTGCCTGGAGCGCGTCTATCCGCACGCCAGCTACGTGACGGTGAACATTTCGTCGCCCAACACCAAGAACCTGCGCCAGTTGCAGGGCGCCAGCGAGCTGGACGGCCTGCTGTCCACGCTCAAGGCGGCCCAGCAGCGCCTGGCCGACCAGCACAAGCGGTACGTGCCGGTGGCGCTGAAGATCGCGCCCGATCTCGACGACGACCAGATCCGCAATATCGGCGATGCCCTGGTCCGCCACGGTATCGACGGCGTGATCGCCACCAACACCACCATCTCGCGCGACGCCGTCCAGGGCCTGCCCCATGCCGACGAAGCCGGAGGCCTGTCCGGCCGTCCCGTCTTCGAGGCATCGACGCGCGTGGTGCGCGAACTGCGCCGCGTCGTTGGCAATGATCTGCCAATTATTGGCGTGGGCGGCATCTTCGACGGCGCCGGCGCGCGCGCCAAAATCGATGCCGGTGCGCAGCTGGTACAGGTCTATAGCGGCCTGATTTATCGCGGCCCGACGCTGGTCCGCGACTGCGCCGCCGCCCTGCGCCGGTAGGCTGCGGACGGTATCGCCGGGGCGTCCGCGCCGTGTCGGCCATCGGGCGCATTCACGCGAAAAATGGCAATCTCGCGCAATATCTTGCGGCACACCCTTCTTTGGAAGGTGTTTTTCAGCAGGATATGGCGCGATGCAGCACCAAAAGCGAACCCAGCAGGGGCCGAAAATGGTATGCTCGCAGGCTTCGCGCCGTCGTATCCGCTGTGATCACGCGCGTGCCCGTACCTGCCGCCGGGCACGCCGCGTCCGCATATGGACCGCCGGGCAGCCCCGCAGATGCCCTTTCGGCCTGCCGGCGCCCGTCAGGACGGCTGTCGTACCGTTTGCGGCTGACTGACTGAAAAGCACCGAACCCTCGGGGGAGAACAATTACATGCTGCGTTTCAAGGCATCCACCACCCAGTCCATCCTCGGCAGCGCAGTGGCGCTGGCCCTGCTCTACGGCGGCGCCGTGCAGGCCCAGACGGCCACCGTGAAGGTCCTGTCGATCGTGGACCATCCCGCGCTCGACGCCATCCGCGATGGCGTGCGCGACGAGCTGAAGACGGCCGGCTACGACGCCGACAAGAACCTGAAGTGGGAATACCAGAGCGCCCAGGGCAACACGGGCACTGCCGCCCAGATCGCCCGCAAGTTCGTGGGCGACCAGCCGAGCGCGATCGTGGCCATCGCCACGCCGTCGGCCCAGGCCGTGGTGGCCGCCACCAAGACCGTGCCCGTGGTGTACTCGGGCGTGACCGATCCGGTGGCTGCGCAACTGGTGAAGAGCTGGGGCGCGACGGGCACCAACGTGACCGGCGTGTCGGACAAGCTGCCGCTGGACAAGCAGGTGTCGCTGATCAAGCGCGTGGTGCCCAAGGCCAAGACCGTCGGCATGGTCTACAACCCCGGTGAAGCCAACTCGGTGGTGGTGGTCAAGGAACTGAAGGATCTGCTGGCCAAGCAGGGCATGTCGCTGAAGGAAGCCGCCGCACCGCGCACGGTGGATATCGGCCCGGCCGCCAAGAGCCTGATCGGCAAGGTCGACGTGATCTATACGAACACCGACAACAACGTGGTGTCGGCCTACGAATCGCTGGTCAAGGTGGCCAACGAATCGAAGATTCCGCTGGTGGCTTCCGATACCGATAGCGTCAAGCGTGGCGCCATCGCCGCGCTGGGCATCAACTACGGCGACCTCGGCCATCAGACCGGCAAGGTCGTGGTACGCATCCTGAAGGGCGAGAAGCCGGGCGCGATTGCCTCGCAGACGTCGGACAACCTCGAGCTGTTCGTGAATACGGGCGCCGCCGAGAAGCAAGGCGTCACGCTGTCGCCGGACCTGGTCAAGGAAGCCAAGACCGTCATCAAGTAATACCGCCGATGCCGCGCGCCCTACCCTGTGGCGCGCGGCGCGAAGCGCCCCCAATGGCCCTATCCGGGCCAGCCGGACGGCCTGCAAAGGATTTCCCCCCATGTCCCTCTTTTCCCTGCTGGGCGCCCTGGAGATCGGCCTGATCTTCAGCCTCGTGGCGCTCGGGGTGCTGATCTCGTTCCGCATCCTCAATTTTCCCGATCTGACCGTTGACGGCAGCTTTCCGCTCGGTGGCGCCGTCGCTGCCACGCTGATCTCCGCCGGACAGGACCCGTTCATTGCCACGGTGGTCGCCATCGTGGCCGGCGCCATGGCCGGCTGGATCACCGGCTGGCTCAACGTGCGCCTGAAGATCATGGACCTGCTGGCCAGTATCCTGATGATGATCGCGCTGTACTCGGTCAACCTGCGCATCATGGGCCGCCCCAATGTGCCGCTGATCACCGAGCCGACGATCTTCACGATCCTGCAGCCCGAATGGATGCCCGACTACGTGCTGCGTCCGCTGGTGCTGTTCGTGGTGGTGGTCATCGCCAAGCTCGCGCTGGACTGGTTCTTCTCGTCGCAGCTTGGCCTGGCCATGCGTGCCACCGGCGCCAATCCGCGCATGGCGCGTGCCCAGGGCGTGCCCACCGGCCGCGCCACGCTGGCCGGCATGGCGCTGTCGAATGCGCTGGTGGCACTGGCCGGTGCCTTGTTCGCCCAGACGCAGGGCGGATCGGACATCTCGATGGGTATCGGCACGATCGTGATCGGCCTGGCCGCGGTGATCATCGGCGAAACCATCATCCCGGCGCGACGCCTGGTGTACGTGACGCTGGCCGTGGTGGTGGGCGCCATCCTGTACCGCTTCTTCATCGCGCTGGCGCTCAATTCCGAGTTCATCGGCCTCAAGGCACAGGATCTGAACCTGGTGACCGCTGCGCTGGTGACGCTGGCGCTGGTGCTGCCGGCGACGCGCAAGAAGCTGTTCGCCCGCAAGAACGGAGGTGCCTGATATGCTGCGCGCTGAAAACCTGAAGCTCACCTTCAACCCGGGCACGCCGATCGAAAACCGCGCCCTGCGCGGCCTGAGCCTGGAAATCCCGGCCGGCCAGTTCGTGGCCGTGATCGGGTCCAACGGTGCCGGCAAGTCGACCTTCCTGAACGCCGTCAGTGGCGACACGATGGTCGATAGCGGCCGCATCATGATCGACGACACCGACGTCACGCGCCAGCCCGCCTGGGATCGCGCGCACCTGGTGGCCCGCGTGTTCCAGGATCCGATGGCCGGTACCTGCGAGGCGCTGACGATCGAGGAAAACATGGCGCTGGCCATGGCACGTGGCTCGCGCCGCGGTTTCCGTCCGGCACTGAACAAGACGGCGCGCGAACTGTTCCGCGACAAGCTGCGCCTGCTGAACCTGGGCCTGGAAAACCGCCTGACCGACCGCATTGGGCTGCTTTCGGGCGGCCAGCGCCAGGCGGTGAGCCTGCTGATGGCATCACTGCAGCCCTCGCGCATCCTGCTGCTGGACGAGCACACGGCGGCGCTGGACCCCAAGACGGCCGCGTTCGTGCTGGAACTCACTGCGCGCATCGTCGAGGAAAGCAGGCTGACGACGATGATGGTCACCCACTCGATGCGCCAGGCGCTGGACTACGGCCAGCGCACGGTGATGCTGCACCAGGGCCAGGTGGTCCTCGATGTGTCGGGCGACCAGCGCAAGGGCCTAGATGTGCCCGACCTGCTCAAGATGTTCGAGCAGACGCGGCATGAGCAGCTCGATGACGACGCGCTGCTGCTGGGGTGAGCCGTCTCCCCTCCCGCATTGAGAGAGGGGTCGGGGGGAGAGGGTCAGCGGTTCAAACTGCCACAGGTCGGCAAGCAGAACTTCAATACGCTCTCCCTAATCACCTCCTGCATGTGGGAGAGGGGACGTGCACTCAGCCATTCAAACCGTCGCGGCCTTGTCCAGCCAGCGTTGGAGCTGATCGGTCACCGCCGTGCTCGAAAACGAGCAGCTGTCCTGCGCGAAGACCGCCGCCATCTCCATGCGACGTAGCAATTCCTCCATGGCTTGCCCGAACACGGGCGGCAGCGTCAGCGACGGCGCCGCAGCGCGCCACCGGGCGATCAGCTCACCGGCCGGCAGCGTGCCGGCCAGATGGGCCTCCAGAGCCTGCCGCATCACGGCAAGCGTTTCCTGATTGGCGCTCATGAACGCGCCCTCCTTTCCTTGTATAGCTCTCGGAACGTGCGGCCGCTCGGGGCCGGCATGTCGCGTGTTTCGGTCCAGCCCTTGCCTGCCATTGGCAGACTGGCAATCAGTTTGCTGCGGCCGCCCATGCGTGACAGCATACGCGCCCCCATGCGGGTGACAAAGGCGTACAGGTCCGGGCGCCGGGCCACATAGCCCCAGACCTGCAGCGCCACGCGCTCCTGCCACGGGCGCAGGTGGCGCTCCATCTGCTTCTCGCGCAGCTTGCGCAGCAGGTCGGACAACGGAATCGATGCCGGGCACACCCGGTTGCATTCGCCACACAGCGTGGCGGCCTGCGGCAGGTCCACCGCATTGGCCAGGCCGACATAGCTCGGCGTCAGGACGCTGCCCATCGGGCCGGGATAGACCCAGCCGTACGCATGGCCGCCGATCTTCTGGTACACGGGGCAATGGTTCATGCACGCGCCGCAACGGATGCAGCGCAGCATCTCCTGGAATTCTCCGCCGATCAATCCGCTACGGCCGCCATCCACCAGCACGAAGTACATGTGCTCGGGGCCATCGCGCTCGCCCTCGGCACGCGGCCCTGTCAGCAGCGAAAAGTAGTTCGAGATCGCCTGGCCGGTGGCCGAGCGCGGCAGCAGCCGCATCACGGTGGCCAGGTCTTCCAGCGTTGGCAATACCTTCTCGATACCCGTCACGGCCACGTGCACGCGCGGCATGATGGTGCACATGCCCTCGTTGCCTTCGTTCGTGACCACGGCCACCGAGCCAGTCTCGGCAATGATGAAGTTGCCGCCCGTCACGCCCATGTCGGCGGACAGGAACTCGGGCCGCAGAACTTCGCGCGCCTCGCGCGTCATCTCGGTCATGTCGGTCAGGCGCGGCTTGTTGTGGACCTTGGCGAACAGGTCGGCAATCTCGTCCTTGTCCTTGTGGATCACCGGCGCAATGATGTGCGACGGCGGCTCGGCATCGTTGATCTGCAGGATGTACTCGCCCAGGTCGGTCTCGATGCTCTGCACGCCCATCTCGCCCAGCACCTGGTTCAGGCGCATTTCCTCGGTCACCATCGACTTGCTCTTGATGACCTTCTTCACGCCGTGCTTCTGGGCAATCTCGGCGACCAGCCTCGCAGCGTCGGCCGTGGTCTCGGCAAACAGCACCGTGGCGCCGCGTTTAGTCGCATTTTCTTCAAAAGTAGCGAGCCAGACGTCCAGATTTTCCAGTGCGCGGTTGCGGCGCTCTTTCAGCGCGGCCCGCGTGGCATCGAAGTCGATGTCGCGGATGGCGTCGGCACGGGCCGTCACGAACTTTGTCGACAGCTTCTTGAGGTTCTGCTGCAGGCGCTGATCGGCCAGCTTCTGCCCGGCGCGCGCCTTGAATTCCATGCTGTGCACTTGCATCGTGGGGGCTCTCCTGAAAGTTCGCGCTGTCAGGCGTCAGGCGTCGCCAGCCAGCACCTGCGCGATATGGAGCACGCGCGTCTGTGCATCGCCCGAGCGGCGCAGCCGGCCTTCGATATTGAGCATGCAGCCCAGGTCGCCCAGCACCACCGCGTCGGCGCCGCTGGCCTTGATGTTGGCGCATTTCTCGTCGACGATCGCCGTGGAGATATTGCCGTACTTGACCGAGAAGGTACCGCCAAACCCGCAGCAGGCCTCGCAGTCCTTCATCTCGGTCAACTGCACGTTCGGCAGCTTGCCCAGCAAGGCGCGTGGCTGCTGCTTGACGCCCAGTTCGCGCAGGCCCGAGCACGAATCGTGATAGGTGATGTGGCCGGCAAAGCCGGAATCGAGCTTGTCGAGCTTTGCCACGTTGACCAGGAAATCGGTCAGTTCGAACACGCGTTCGCGCAGCCGCTCGTAGCGGCCGTTCAGCTCGGGATCGTCGCGCAGCAGGTCGTGGTAGTGGTGGCGGATCATGCCGCCGCAAGAGCCGGACGGCACCACCACGTAGTCGAACATCTCGAATTCACGCAGGAATTTCTCGGCCAGATCCCGCGACACAGCGCGCTCGCCCGAGTTGTACGCGGGCTGGCCGCAGCAGGTCTGCGCCTCGGGCACCATCACCTCGTAGCCGGCCGATTCCAGCAGCTTCAGCACCGAAAACCCGATTTCCGGGCGCATGAGGTCCACCAGACAGGTGGCGAACAGTCCGATTCGCATGGTTTTTTCTTTATCCAGACCCGGAAACCCCGTGATTATGCCCCTTTGCCCTGCCCCTGCGGGCATCCGGCGCCGCAATCCTGTTCATCTGGCGATGCAAAGCCGCTCATCCCACGCCGGGCCCCGGGCCGCATCAATCGAGGGAAATCTCGAAAATCACGTTTCACCTGTTGAAATTTTCACGATGCGAGATAGAATCAGGCAAACGCTTAATTTGCCGCACGGCAACATTTTTCCACATGGCAGAAGCAGACAAGTCACCCGGCAAGACCTCGATCCAGGTGATCGAGCGCATGATGACGCTGCTGGACGCGCTCGCCCAGCACGCGGACCCCGTCAGCCTCAAAGAGCTGTCGCTGGCCACCGGCCTGCACCCGTCCACCGCGCACCGCATCCTGAACGACATGGTGGCGTGCCGCTTTGTCGACCGGTCGGATCCGGGCAGCTACCGGCTTGGCATGCGGCTGCTGGAGCTGGGCAACCTGGTCAAGGCACGGCTTTCGGTACGGGATGCGGCGCTGGCGCCGATGCGCGCGCTGCACCGCGTGACGGGGCAGACCGTGAACCTGTCGGTGCGCCAGGGCGACGAGATCGTCTACATCGAACGCGCCTACAGCGAACGCTCTGGCATGCAGGTCGTGCGCGCGATCGGCGGCCGCGCCCCGCTGCACCTGACATCGGTAGGCAAGCTGTTCCTGGCTGCCGATGAAGCCACGCGCGTGCGCACCTATGCCACGCGCACCGGCCTGGCTGGCCATACGCGCACCTCGATCACGGAGCTGGCCAAGCTCGAACGCGAACTGAGCTGGGTGCGCTCGAACGGCTATGCGCGTGACAACGAGGAACTGGAACTGGGCGTGCGCTGCATTGCCGCGGGCATCTATGACGATTCCCGCCGGCTCGTCGCCGGCCTGTCGCTGTCGGCCCCGGCCGATCGGCTGCAGGACAGCTGGCTGCAGAATCTCAAGGAGACCGCGCTGCAGATTTCGCGCGGCATGGGCTACGTGCCCGAGCCCGCCGCCTGACCTGCACCGACCTCGCCGGCCAGACGGCCAGACGGCCACGTTGGCCTGGCAAAAAAGAACGCGCCGGGGGTCTGAACCCCACGGCGCGTTTTCCATGGCGCAATGGCTACCGCTCAGGTGCCATGCGACTGCTGCGATACCAGGACCGCCGCAGGGGATCTAGGACCCTGCGTAAGATTGGGCGTTGACGGGAAAGGGCGCGGTTGGCCCCCTGCCGACGGAGGTTGGTGCTCAAGCCAGTTGCGCACGCGCGTGGCGTCGGCAAAGCGCGACAGCTTGCCCACCGAATCCAGGAACACCATCACCACGTTGCGATCGTTCACACGCGTCTGCATGACCAGGCACTGGCCGGCTTCGGAGATATACCCGGTCTTCTGCAAGCCGATATCCCAGCTGCCGCCACGCACGAGACGGTTGGTGCTGACATAGTGCATCGTACGGCCCGACACGCTGACCTCGTGTTCCGGCTGCGTCGAGAATTCGCGGATGGTCGGGTTGCGGTAAGCGGCGTTGACCAGGCGGGCCAGGTCCATCGCGCTCGACACATTGCTGCTCGACAGGCCGCTGGAATCGACGAAGTGGCTGTCGTTCATGCCCAGTTCGCGCGCCTTCTTGTTCATCGCCCCGACGAAGGCCGGCAGGCCGCCCGGGTAGCTGCGACCCAGCACCGACGCGGCGCGGTTTTCCGAAGACATCAGCGCCAGCAGCAGCATCTCGTGGCGCGTCAGCGTCGTGCCGAAGCGCAGGCGCGAGCTGCTGTGCTTCTCGTTGTCGCGGTCGTCCTCGGTCACCGTCAGCATTTCATCCATCGGCAGGTGCGAATCCATCACCACCAGCGCGGTCATCAGCTTGGTGATCGAGGCAATCGGCAGTACTGCGGTCGGATTTTTCTGGAACAGCACCTCGTTGGTGTTCTGGTCCATGACCAGCGCCACCGACGAACGCAGCGACAGCGCGTCCTCGGTATCGCGCAGGCCCATCGCCTCGCCCAACGACGGTTTGGCCGGCACGAACGCGGCGCGCACCGGCGCCGCATGGCTGGCGACCACGGTGCGCTTGCCGTTCCTGACGACAATCACCTTTCGGGGAGACGCCTCCGCCTTCGCAGAAGCCACCTTTTTGATGGGTTTTGCGGACTTTTCGGTCTTTTTGGAGGAAGTTTTCGTCGCAGTCGACTTCGTCGATGCGTACGCTGCCGGCGCGGCCAGCAGGGCAACGGACACCAGCGCCGAAGTGGCGATAGCGGTCAGTTGGGGAAGGCCAAAGAGTCGGGACATGAAGGAATCGGTCCGGAACATGATCTGTTCAGCGCGAATACGGAATGGCGCTAGTGTAGGAAATTAAGAAATTCTTAGCAAGATTAATGACTTACAGCGGCTCTTTAAAGTTTCATTCGCAAACATTTCCGCATTGCGGTAAAAGAGCCAGATGAATCACATCGCTGCTAACGCAAATACAACAGTTTTTGACCTGCTGAGTCTCAGGCGTCACGCCGTCGTCGTCGGCCACGGGGCACGTCGAGACGCCTTGTATGGTGCCGGCTCCTGTCGATAACGGTCTGCATGGCGGAATCCTGATATCTGTCAGAGCAATTCAGGAGAGGAAACGCACGAACCCACTTACCGGTTCACGTTCGGTTGTCAATTGATTGGCTGTCGCGCCCGGGTCTGCATACCCCAGCGACATGCCGCACACCACCATTTCCTCCTCGGTCAGCAACAGGTGCTGCTTGATGATTGCGTGGAACTGCGTGAACGCCGCTTGCGGGCAGGTATCGAGCCCGCGTGCGCGCGCAGCCACCATGATGCTTTGCAGGAACATGCCGTAATCGAGCCAGCTGCCCTGCTCCATGATCCGGTCGATCGTGAAGATCAGGCCGACCGGCGCATCGAAGAAGCGGAAGTTGCGGGCGTGCTGCTCATGCATGCGCGCCTTGTCCTCGCGCTTGATCTCCAGCAGGCTGTACAGGTCCCAGCCCACCTTGCGGCGGCGCGACAGGTACGGGTCGACCCACTCGCGCGGATAGTATGGATACTCTTCGCGGTACTTGGCGTCGCGCTCGGGGTCGTCGTAAGCGGCCAGCACATCTGCGCAGAAGCGTGCCTTGGCATCGCCCGCCAGTACGTAGACCTTCCACGGCTGCGTATTCGTGCCCGACGGCGCGCGGCTGGCGACCGCAAGAATGTCCTCGATGGTCTCGCGCGGCACCGGTGTATCCAGGAACGCGCGAACCGAACGGCGTGTCGTGATGGCGCGATCAACAATCGCGGCGTCATCTGCGTGCGACATGCTCTGGGGTCTCCTCAAGTCTTGTTCATTCTGGCTGGCCAACGACCAGCGCCTGCAATGCCTGGCGCAGCGCCGGCGGCAACGCCACCGGCCTGCGCGTTTCGCGATCCACGTACACGTGCACGAAATGCCCCTGCGCCGCCGCCACATCCTCATCGTTGCGGAACAGCCCCACTTCGTATCGGACGCTGGAATTGCCAAGCTTCGCCACGCGCAGGCCCGCCACGACCGTGTCGGGAAAGCTCAGCGACGAGAAGTAGTTGCACTGCGTTTCGATGACGAGGCCAATCGTGGCACCGGCTTCGATGTCGAGCACGCCTTCCCGGATCAGGTACGCATTCACGACGGTATCAAAGTAACTGTAGTAGACAACGTTGTTCACGTGGCCATACACATCGTTATCCATCCAACGCGTCGTGATGGGCAGGAAGTGGGCGTACGCGCTACGGCGATCGGGTTCAGGCTTCATCGGAATCGGTTCGGGACATCGTTGAGCGAAACGGGATCAGCGCCGTAACAGCCACATGCAAGGACCGTATGAGCGCACGGTATGTCACAAGGTTCCAAATTTTTGCGATGCAAAGAAGCGCGTCATGCGGCCGCTGCCGACATGGGCGACGCAAGGCCGGCATCCCCTGCGCCGTAACGGGTGTGACACGCCGCGGCCAGCGCGACGGTTTGCGTGTGCACAGCCACGGTGTTTTCTATCTGGTTGCCATAGCCGCCCGCCATCGCCACGGCGATCGGCAGCCGCTGCGACAAGGCAAAGTCGAACACCATGCTGTCGCGCCGGGCCAGGCCTGCCATTGTCAGCCGCAGGCGTCCCAGCCGGTCGTCTTCATGCGGATCCGCGCCGGCCAGGTAGATCAGCAGATCGGGAGCAAAGCGCGCCTGCAGCGCTTCTAGCGCACCGGCCAGAGCGGCGGCATAGGTGTCATCGTCGCAGCCATCGGGCAGCCCGACATCGAGATCGCTGGCTTCCTTGCGGAACGGGTAGTTCTTCTCGCCATGGAGCGACAGCGTGAATACAGTCGGGTCGTCGCGCAGGATCGACGCCGTGCCGTTGCCCTGGTGGACGTCGAGATCGATCACGGCCACACGCCGCACGTGGCCATCGCGCTGCAACTGGCGCGCGGCGATGGCAGCGTCGTTGAACACGCAGAAGCCACCTCCCTTGTCGGCGTAGGCGTGGTGCGTGCCGCCAGCGAGGTTGACCGCGATGCCCTGCGTCAGCGCGGTGCGGCACGCCGCAATCGTCGCGCCGGCGGACCGGCGCGAACGCTCCACCATTTCGTGCGACCAAGGGAAGCCAATTTCGCGCTGGCGCGTCGGGTCCAGCCGCCCTGCCGACACATCGGCGATGTAGTCGGCCGAATGGGCCAGCGCCAATGCATCGTCATCCGCGCGCGGTGCTTCATGCAGTTCAAGCCCCGGCACCTGGCGCACCACGGCATCGCGCAGCATGCTGTACTTGCGCATGGGAAAGCGATGCCCAGGGGGCAGCGGCAGGACGAAGTGGTCGGCGTAGAAGGCAAACATCTGGGCGCTTGGGAGTCGGGGCGCTGGAGGCATGGTCGACAAGTGACGCGTTGCAGTCATTTCCCGACCGGACAGTCAGCGATGGTAGCACCGTCTCCAGCGCCCGGCCCGTGGCGATGACGCAGGTGTGTGAAACGCCCGTTTTTCTCGCATCGCACCACCTCCGCGGCGCCCCTCCGGATCGGGAAAAACCCTTACCCATGGCGGGATAGTGGCCCGCGATGCCCTTCCCCGCTGCAATCTGCCAGTATTTTTGGTGCGCCGCACAAAAACCGCTTGACACCCAATCTGTCTTGCTTAGAATTGGAATTGTTGCGGCGCATCAAAGACCGAAAGAATCTCTGAAACGCCGACAGACATACGAAGGTACGCTCGGGCTGGCCAGACACTGAAGTCATGGCTCTGACATCTGGGCGGCTTAATTTTACTTTTGCTTGACCTTGAAGTTCACCACTGGAGACCAGCAATGATCCTGACCCCGGAACAAGTTGCAGCTGCACAAAAAGCCAACCTCGAGACCCTGTTCGGTCCAATACTGTTCAGATAGTATTTTTAAAGCCATAATCCTCATCCATCGAAGCTTCAATGGATGAGGGTGATGGCCAGAACACGCAAGACGCTGCCGTCGAGAGTTGACGTTGCGCATTTGATCAGCGCCGGGGTGCTGGCCAGCGTGTGTCCACGGACGTTGATCGAAGAAGTGTTGGCCGAGACCGGCAAGGCCAGCCAGCGGGAGCGGCTGCTGCCCGCGCCGGCAGTGGTGTATTACGTGATGGCGCTGGCGCTGTGGCGCGAAGCGCCGCTGGAGGAAGTGCTGCGCGTGGTGTGCGAAGGCCTGCAATGGCTCGGCGGCGGCACACTGAGGCGGTGCAGGCCAGCAAGTCCGCGATCTCGCAGGCGCGCAGCCGGCTGGGCCCCGAGGTCATGCGCCAATTGGCCGATCGGGTGCTGCGCCCGCTGGCCGCGCCGGGGGCGCCAGGGGCGTGGTACCGGGGATTGCGCGTGATGGCCCTGGACGGCAGCTGCAATACTGTTCAGATAGTATTTTTAAAGCCATAATCCTCATCCATCGAAGCTTCAATGGATGAGGGTGATGGCCAGAACACGCAAGACGCTGCCGTCGAGAGTTGACGTTGCGCATTTGATCAGCGCCGGGGTGCTGGCCAGCGTGTGTCCACGGACGTTGATCGAAGAAGTGTTGGCCGAGACCGGCAAGGCCAGCCAGCGGGAGCGGCTGCTGCCCGCGCCGGCAGTGGTGTATTACGTGATGGCGCTGGCGCTGTGGCGCGAAGCGCCGCTGGAGGAAGTGCTGCGCGTGGTGTGCGAAGGCCTGCAATGGCTCGGCGGCGGCCACACTGAGGCGGTGCAGGCCAGCAAGTCCGCGATCTCGCAGGCGCGCAGCCGGCTGGGCCCCGAGGTCATGCGCCAATTGGCCGATCGGGTGCTGCGCCCGCTGGCCGCGCCGGGGGCGCCAGGGGCGTGGTACCGGGGATTGCGCGTGATGGCCCTGGACGGCAGCTGCATGGACGTGGCCGACGAGGCGGCCAACGCCAAGTTCTTCGGCTACCCGGGCGCCTCGCGCGGCCAAAGCGCCTTCCCGCAGGCGCGCGTTCTGGGCCTGGTGGAATGCGGCACGCACGCGGTGGTGGCAGCCGGCATCGCACCCTACGGCCACAGCGAGCAGGTCATGGCCGCCCAGTTGCTGCCCGCCAAGCTCACGCCCGAGATGCTGGTGCTGGCCGACCGCAACTTCTACGGCTTCAAGCTCTGGCAGACCGCCTGCGCTACGGGCGCCAAGCTGGCCTGGCGGGTCAAATCCAACCTCAAGCTGCCGGTAGAGCAGATGTTGCCCGATGGCTCGTACCTGAGCCGCGTGTTCGACAGCGACGACCGCGCGCGGCGCGCAGGGCAAACGGTGCGTGTGATCGACTACGCGCTCGAGGGCTCGGCCACGCCGGCGCAGGGCAGCTACCGGCTGCTGACCAACCTCCTGGACCCCGATGCGGCGCCGGCCCTGGAGCTGGCCGCGCTGTACCACGAGCGCTGGGAGATCGAGGGGGTGTTCGATGAGTTCAAGACGCATTTGCGCGCCAACAGCACGGTGCTGCGCAGCAAGACGCCCGAGCTGGTGCAGCAGGAGCTGTGGGGGCTGCTGCTGGCGCACTTTGCGATTCGCCAGTTGATGGCGCAGGCGGCCTGGGCGCGCGAACTCGATCCGGATCGCCTGAGCTTCATGCACGCCGTGCGCGTGATCAAGCGCAAGATGCCGCAAGCTGCGGCCGTTTCCCCCTGAGCGTTTGCCTGCCTGGCGCGAGGCCCTGCTGGCCGAGATCGCGCGCGGGCGCTGCGTGAGCAGTCGTGGGCGCCTGAACCCGCGCGGCGTCAAGCGCAAGATGAGCAACTTCAATGTTCGGCATCGCGGCGCAGCGCTCCATTTGCGGCATCAGCCAGTGCCGGTGCTTCGTATCTGAACAGTATTT
>NZ_RCOG02000024.1 GCF_009663685.2 Cupriavidus sp. U2
TCGGCACGTCGAAGATCTTCGCGGCCTTGGCCAGGCCCACGACGTTGTTCTTCATGGTCTGGCGGTCCATCGACTGCACGCCAAAGGCCATCTGGGGCTGGTGGTCGATGATGATCAGCTGGCTGTTGCGCGGGGTCAGGACTTGCAGTTTGGCGTTCGACATGATGGGCTCCGGTATTAAAAACGATTCAATAAGTTTGAGGTTTATCGGGCGGCGCTGGCTTCGCTTCGTTCGTTTCGCTGCGTTGCTGCGCTGTCCATGTGCAGAACTATAGCGACCGCCGCCCTGCATAAAGTGGGCTATCGTCTTCATAGTTATTCAAAATTATTGAATTGAAGAATCGTCGCCGGTAGCTACCTGAAACCCACTGCGGCGGCCCACGCCCATCCCGCTTGCGCGCCCTCTGGGGGCCGCAAGTCCGAGCGTTCAGTATCGAGGGGAAATAGCGCTGGTGCGCGAGGTACCAGGCGTCACGCCCGATGTTGGTCCCTAGGGGAGGGCGCGCCGGGCCGCGCGAGGATGGGCCCGGCCGTGAGCCGGGCTGCGTTGGCTGCCGTCAGTCCAGGCGGAAGGTCCGCACGACGTCCGCAAGCGTGGCCGCCTGGCCCTGGAGCGCCGCTGCGGCGGCGGTGGACTGTTCCACCAGGGCGGCGTTCTGCTGCACCATCTGGTCGAGTTGGCTGACCGCCACGTTCACTTCCTGAATGCCGCGCGTCTGTTCGCGCGCGGCGCTGGTGATCTCGGCAATGATCTGCGTGACGCGGCCCACGTTGCCGACGATCTCGTGCATCGTTTCGCCGCTCAGCCGCACCTGGCCGGAACCGGCATTGACGCTGCCCACCGTCGATTCGATCAGCGTCTTGATTTCCTTGGCGGCCTGCGAACTGCGCTGGGCCAGCGCCCGCACTTCTCCCGCCACCACGGCAAAGCCGCGGCCCTGCTCGCCGGCGCGGGCCGCTTCCACGGCAGCGTTCAGCGCCAGGATATTGGTCTGGAACGCGATGCCCTCGATCACGCCGATGATGTCCGACACCTTCACGGCCGCGCGTTCGATGTCGCCCATCGTGTCGATGGCCCCCGCGATGGCGCTGCCGCCCTGGGTGGCCACCTGCTGCGCCTGCGTGGCCGTATCGTCGGCCTGGCGGGCCGCGCTTTCCGACTGGCCCACGGTGGCGGTGATTTCTTCCATCGACGCCGCGGTCTGTTCCAGGCTGGCGGCGGCCGATTCGGTACGGCGCGACAGATCGGCATTGCCTTCCGCAATCTCGTTGGCGGCCACGTGTACCGATTCGCTCGCGTCCCGGATCTGGCGCATCACGTGCACGAGCTTGTCGGCAAACGCATTGAAGGCTCGCGCGATCTGCGCCACCTCGTCGGTGCCCTCGGCAGGCAAACGGCGCGTGAGATCGCCATCGCCGGAACCGATCGCCACCATGGCATCGCGGATACCCGACAGCCGCCGGAACGAGACCGCTGTCACGCCTGCCACGATCAGCGCCGCCGCGCAGGCCACGATGACCAGCGAGATGAGCGATGCGATCAGCACTGACCGCATGCCGGCCGTGGCCTCGGCCTTGTCCAGCGCGATCACGGCCACCCAGTCGGTGCCGGCGATCTCGCGGCCACGCAGCAGCTTGCTGGTGCCGCTCACGCTCACGTCCAGCGGCACGGTGGCCGATACGAGCGCGCCAAGCTTGTCACCGTCCAGCGCCGGTATCAGATCGGCAATGGGCTTCAGCGTCAGCCTGTCGTCCTGATGCGCGACGATCTTGCCGTCGCGCGCCACCAGGATGCCAAAGCTGGCGGGCGTGGGATGGATCGACCGGACGTTGGCCACCACGGCATCCATGGCCACGTCGCCGCCAATCACGGCCTTGACGCCGCCGTCGCGGACCACCGGCACGGCAAATGTCACCACCAGCTTGCCACTGCTGGCCGCGATGTAGGGCGGCGTGACGATGGGCTTGCCCGCTGCCACGGCCTGCTTGTACCAGGGCCGCGCGGTGGGATCGTAGTCTGGCTTCAGGCCGGCCGCGTCAGAAAAGCGGTGGCTCTTGTCCGGATAGCCGACGTAGGTCTTGATAAAGCCGCCGGCGCTTGAAACCAGCCGCAGCGCAGGAATGGGATCGTCCTGCAGCGCGGCGTCCTGCAGCGACGCGATCATCTGCGTGTGACTGGACACCCATTCCGCAATGGCGTCCACGTGGCCGTTTTGCACGGCGGCGAGGTTGTTGTCGATGGCCTCGTTGTTATAGGCACGGGCGACAAACTGGTTGACGATGGCATTGGCTGCCAGCGCCACGATGACGATGGCCACCGATAGGGCCACGATTCGCGCGCGAAGCGAGGAAAGCATGTGATGAACTCTTCTCTCAGGTTGGCCCGGGTCCGGGCGATTGAATTGCCAACGCATTGACGGCGCGCGCGAGGCCGACTTTAGTGCGGCGCAACATAGAGGCCCCGGCATCACTTTCACCCCCTCCGAACGATCGTTCGAGGCCTGTCGGCCGCCTGCCATATCGATACAAGACACCTGCCATACAACCGAGGGAAAACCCGCTGCACTGCAGCATCGCCTTGCAATCGCAGGGCGTGCTGCCTATGCTGAACACCAGAATTAGATTTAATTTGTATCTGAGTTGAGAAGCATCTAACGCGTTACATACGCAAACGGGGCGGTCTGACATCCTCCGAGGGAGGGCCCGAAGCAGTCGGCAGCAAGCCAGGACGGGAAACGCTGCGAAGGCTCAGGAGGTGATGCAGACCGTATGGAAGTGCAACCGCGCCAATAAGCGGAGCGCCTCCAACAGCGCGCCATGCGGACAGCCAACCATCGCATCGACGCGCCAATAAGAAGTGAGCGGCCATGGCCACCATCCTTTTGCTCGAGCCACATCCATTGTTGCGTCTCGGTTTGCGCCACCTTTTGGCGCAGGCGCATGTTCCAGGCGATCTCGTCGATCTCGATCCCGCCGTCCTGCACGACCCTGATCCGTGGATACACCACGCCGATCTGCTCGTCTTCGGCCTGCCGGCCGATGCGGAACAGGGCTGGCACACGCTGGCCGAACTGTGCCGACGCCTGACCCCGTTGCGCGTGCTGGTGCTGGCCGACCAGCTCCCGGTGCCACTGCCCGAGGCCGGCATGCCCGAGGCCGTGCGCGGTCTGCTGGCCAAGACCTGTTCGGCCGATGCGCTGGAAGCTGCCATCCGGCTGGTGCTGGCGGGTGGCGAATGCTTTCCGTCCCAGTTGCCCCCGACGCGTCACGCCGAATCCGGTACCGCCGAAGCGCGCCATGATGCCGCGCCGATCGTGGTGCCGTTGCATGGCGTGCCGGCTCAACTGGGCGATGCCACAGCGCACGCTCAGGCCGTGCCGCTGGAAACGCCAGCCGCCGGCGCGCATCTGCTCAATATCACCGAACGCCAGTACGAAGTGCTGGCCCTGCTGGCGCGCGGCTATCCGGTCAAGACAGTCAGCCGGCTGCTGAACATTTCGGTGGCCACCGCCAAGACCCATGCCTGCACGCTTTACCAGCGCCTGCATGTGCGCAACAAGGGCGAGGCGGTGTACGTGGCGCTGCAACGCGGGGCCACCCTGAACTGGCCCGGCCCCACGCCGGCCAGGCCCACGCATATCCCGATGTCGTCATTGAGCGCACGGGAGGCCTGTGAGGCCGCATAAGGGAAGTCGTTGCGCGTTGCCGGCCAACGGCACGCTTCCACCATTCGCCGGCCCGCCCCTCATCCAAAAGCATGAGGCGGCGGGCTGCCGTGATTGCTAGGTTGTAAGCAGGCGCGGCGCCGGGGGCTGCCGCGGAGATCATCGAAATCTCCGGCACGCACTCCTCTTCGCCATCATTCCACAAGAATACGATGCGTCCCTCCAGGGCGTCCCGCGGGGGCACCACACCCCGCGGATACACGCGCGCAACAATGCGCGGATGGCAAATAGATGACGACCTATCTCATCGCCAGCAACGAAATGATGTGCCGTATCCTCGCCCGCAGGATGGAGGGCCAGGATATTCCGACACCGGTGCGCTGGCACGGCCCCGAATGGCTGCTCGACGACGATCCCGTCACGATGCGCATGCCGTCGATCGACAATCCCGATGCATCCGAACCGCTGCCGGACGAGCCGGTGGAAATGGCGCTCGTGGACTGCAGCGGCGTGCCGGGCGACCCGCGCGCGCTGCTGGACCGTGTGCGCGAGCGGCTCGCGCCCCGGCGCTGGCTGGTGCTGTCCGATGCGCTGGATGCCAGGCTGATGGCGCACGCCGCGCTGCTTGGTGCCAACGGATGCCTGGCGGTGCCGGCGCCGGTGGAACTGGTGTGCGCTGCCGCCACGCTGGTGTGGGCAGGCGGACAGTGTTTTCCTCGCAGCGCGCTGACGCTGCTGAGATCGCTGCCTCCGCACGGCACGCAGGCAGCGCCCACGCCAGCCCCTCACTTCATCCCTGCGGCGCGGGTAAGTCCCGATGGGACTACTGCCATCGGATGAGGGCGTCCGCGCGTTGATACGACTATGCTGGATTTGCCCACGGCCAGAAGCCGGCGCCTCGGAGAGGCCGGCCGCCGCGGGGAGCAGGGGGTCGTATGGAACACAGTCTGGATATCCTGATTGTCCGCGGGTTCGCCGTGCGCGAAGGCCGGGGCAAGTGGGCATGCTGCTATGAGATACGGCTCGCCATCATTGGCGGGCCGTTGTTGTATCGGGGCGAACTGCATGGCCGATGCTTTGCCACCGAGGATGCCGCCATCGTTGCCGCCCGTGAAATCGGCGAGCGCGAAGCAAGCCGTCACCTGGACACCGCCCGCGCGCTGTTCGTCGCGCTGACACGCACGCCGCCGCCCACCTGACACCCGTCCCCCCCGTGACAGCGACCCTGTGCGATGCGCGTCCGGTCGATCCGGCGGCTCCAAAAAAGAAGCCCGCCGACCGGGGGACCATGCGGGCTTTGAAATGGCCGCACACGTGGTGCGCGACCATTGCATGGACCATATCGAATCGTCGTGCGGGACAGTATCAACCAGAAGACGCATGGCAACCCGGCATCTCATCCCTGGGTTTGCGGGCGGCGCGCGAAGGCGGCCCCAGTGCTGGCGCGCCCGTGCGGACCACGGCCGTCGGCGCAGGGCATCCGGCACCCGCGTGCGGCCCTCATGCTTCGGGATGGAAACCGGGGGATGATCCATCAAATGATTTGGCGTACGCAGCGGGCGCAGGGGTGCTACGCTGCCGCCACGCACCTTTCCACCGCAATTTCGCGGCACCACCGAAGACCCTGATGAACGGCTGGCAACTGATCACCCACTTTGGCGAATCCGCCTTCCTGCTGCCCTGCGCGTGCTTTCTCTACGCGTGGATGCGCTGGCACGGCGCCACCGGCGTGGCGCGGCAATGGATGCTCGCGTTCACCGGCACGGCACTCGTGGTGCTGGCTTCCAAGCTCGCTTTCATGGGCTGGGGCATCGGCAGTGCATCGCTCAACTTCACGGGGTTTTCCGGCCACGCGATGATGGCGGCGTCGATCCTGCCAGTGGCCTGCTACATCGCCATGCCCGACAGGCGGCCAGGCCTGGGCCTGCTGGCCGCGCTGGGCGGTGTGCTGATGGCGCTGGCAGTGGGCGTGTCGCGGCTGGCGCTGCAAGCGCATTCGCTATCCGAGGTGGCCAGCGGCCTGACGCTTGGTTTCCTGGTCAGCCTGCCGATCGTGGTGCGGCACGGCGTGCCCCGCAGCCCACGGACGATGCTGGCGATGTGCGCCATGCTGGCCGCGCTGATGGTGTTGCCCACCGGCGGCCTGGCCGGCGCGACCGACGTGATGGTGCAGGAGCTTGCCATGTTCCTTTCGGGGCGCGATCACCTGTACCACCGCGGCGAGTGGGCGGCGCTGCCCGGGGCTGGCATGCGCGCCGCCAGCGATTTCCGGCACGCGTCCCGGTAGGCCGCCGAAGCCGCCCCGGACCTGTGTGCGCCGCCCAACAGACGTTGTCGACCCGCTGCGCAACCATGACCCGAAACAGCTTCCCGCGAGGGGCATGGGGTGGTCATGGCGTCGAACTGGAATGTGGCAGCCGAGCGTAATTCGGCGCTTCACTATCTCTACAGACTCTGCGATGCGCTGCTGATTGCCGCGGCAGGCATCGGCATGGGCGCGATCTACTTTCCGGGCGGCATCCGCGAGGCGGCGCCCGTCAACGGCTTTCTGACGATGCTGTGCGCGCTGGGCGCGCTGGTTGTGTTTCCGGCGTTCGGCCTCTACGAATCCTGGCGCGGCCGCAGCCAGGCCGTGCTGGCGTTGCGGGCCTGCGCCGCGTGGGCGACGGTGTTCCTGACCGGCCTGATGGGCGCGTTCCTGATCCACCAGATCGCCGCGGTGTCGCGTGTCTGGTCGCTGGGCTGGTTCATCAGCTCCATGGTGCTGCTGCTGGTGTCGCGCGCCATCATGTTCCGCATGCTTGCCAACGTCCGCGAGCAGGGCATCAACGCCAAGCGCGTCGTGATCTGCGGGTATGGGCCGCTGGGCCGCGAGATGTTCCTGCGCGTGCAGCAGATTCGCGCCGCCGGCTATCGCGTGGTGGGCATCTACGACGAAGACGGCCAGAACATCCCGGCCGGCGTCGAGCCGCTGCGCACCATGGACCAAGTCAGCGCGATGGTGCGCAGCCAGGGCGTGCGCGAGATCTGGCTCACGCTGCCGATGGCTGCCTGCCGCGACCTGTCCGACGTGGTGCGCCAGTTCCGCAACGAACTGATCGACATCCGCTGGGTGCCCGATGTGGCGTCGGTCGAACTGCTGGGGCACAGGTTCACCGACTTCATGGGTCTGCCCGTGATCGACCTGAACAGCCCGCCGGTATCGGGCGTGACCGGCATCGTCAAGGCGAGCTTCGACCGCGTGTTCGCGCTGGCCGTGATACTCGGCCTGAGCCCGGTGCTGCTGCTGATCGCGCTGATGGTCAAGCTGTCGTCGCCGGGGCCGGTGCTGTTCCGCCAGAAGCGGCTGGGCATCGACGGGCAGCCGTTCAGCGTCTACAAGTTCCGCACCATGCGCATGCACCAGGACCACGGCGTGACGCAGGCTACCCGCGACGACCCGCGCGTGACCCGCATCGGCGCTTTCCTGCGCCGCACCAGCCTGGACGAGCTGCCGCAGTTCTTGAATGTGCTGCGCGGCGAGATGTCGGTGGTGGGACCGCGCCCGCACGCGATGGAGCACAACGAGATCTACAAGGAACTGATCGATCGCTACATGCTGCGCCATCGCGTGAAGCCTGGCATCACGGGCTGGGCGCAGATCAACGGCCTGCGCGGACAGACCGACACGATCGACAAGATGCGCAAGCGCATCGAGTTCGACATCTATTACATCCAGCACTGGTCGTTCCAGCTGGACCTTCGGATCATCCTGCGTACGGCCCTGCACGGCTGGACGGGCACGGCCGCCTACTGAGCGCCGCACAACGGCGTCCGGTTGGTGCGACATCGCACCGAGCCCGACGTCCAAAACATCTGGAATGGAGGCCGCATCAAGCCTTCCGAATCGGAGACTTCGAATGAAAACGACAATCCGCAACATCCTGGGAGAAGTGGCCCGCCTCGACGTGCCGCTGGCCACGCTGGCCGATAACGACGACCTGTACGCAGCAGGCCTGTCGTCGCTGGCCACCGTGCATGTGATGCTGGCGCTGGAAAATGCGTTCGATATCGAGATTCCGGATCAAATGCTGACGCGTCAGCTCTTCCGCAGCGTCGATTCGCTTGCGGCGGCAGTGGAAACCATTCGCCGGCAGCAGGAGGCAGCATGAGCACCGCCAAGGTCGCGCTGGCGCATGCCAACCCGGCAGGGGGCAGCGCCATGGCTGGCGACGAACTGATCGCGGCCGCCCGCGAGGTCGCCGCGGTGGCGCAGCGATTTGCCGACGCCGTGGACCACGAGGCGCGCTTTCCGCACGAGGCCTTCGACGTGCTGCGCCAGAAGGGCCTGCTCGGCGCGATGGTGCCGGCGGTGCTGGGCGGCAGCGGGGCGCCGCTGGCCACCATTGCGGCCATTTGCCGGGTGCTGGGCGAGACGTGCGCATCCACCGGCATGATCTACGCGATGCACCAGATCCAGGTGGCCTGCCTGCTCGAACATGGCACGGGCAGCCCGTGGCATCAGCAGATGCTGGCGCGCGTGGCGGGAGAACAACTGCTGCTGGCCTCCGCCACGTCCGAGGAAGCCATTGGCGGCGCGTTACGCAGCAGCGGCTGCGCGGTCAACGTGGAAGGCGACCGCTTTCATCTGTTGAAGATGGCGCCGACGATCTCCTATGGGGCGCACGCCGACGGCATCCTGATCACCGCCCGGCGCCACGCCGATGCATCGCCGTCGGACCAGGTGCTGGTCTGCGCGCTGAAGGGCGACTACACGCTGCAGAGCCTGAACGTGTGGGACACGCTGGGCATGCGCGGCACGTGCAGCAACGGATTCCGGCTCGAGGCCACCGGCCAGGTGGATCAGGTGCTGCCAGTGCCGTTCGGCGAGATCGCGGACGCCACCATGACGCCGGTGTCGCACATCCTGTGGAGCGCGCTGTGGCTGGGCATCTCCAGCGACGCCGTGTCGCGGGCCAAGACCTTCTTCCAGGGCCAGGCGCGTGCACGGCCAGGGCAGTTGCCGCCATCGGCGCTGCGCGTGGCCGAGGCGGTGAGCCAGCTGCAGATGATGGAAGCCCGTGTCGACATGGCGCTGGAGCGCCAGCGCGCGCGCCACGCCGGCGCTTCGGTCTCGGCCGCCTTCGCGCTGGCGGCCGAGATGAACAGCCTGAAGACTGCCATGTCGACGATGGCGCTCGATGTCGTGCAGCAGGCGCTGCTGGTCTGTGGCATGGCTGGCTACAAGCACGGCACGCCGTTCAGCCTGGGCCGCCACCTGCGCGACCTGTGGTCGGCGCCGCTGATGATCAACAACGATCGCATCCAGACCAATACGGCCAATCTGTTGCTGGCCGACCGTTCGTAAGGAGCCATCGATGGATGCCCACGCACTGACCGACGCCGTCGCGGGAGGCGGCGCCGGCGGACTGACCGCCGCACCCACCTATCTCCAGCAGTTGCTGGCTGCCGGCCTGCTGATCGAAACCGGCGTCAAGGGCCTGTATGGCCGCAGCGCGCAGTTCGAGGCGATTGCCGACGGCCTGAACCTCGCCATCACGCGGATCGGCGCCGACCAGCGCGCCGAAGTGCTGCGCTTTCCGCCCGCGCTGGGGCAGCAGGATTTCGAAGCCAGCGAATACCTGAAGAACTTTCCGCAACTGGCCGGCACGATTCACAGCTTCTGCGGCGACGACCGCGCGCACCGCCGGCTGCTGGCGCGCCTGGAAGACAAGGAAGACTGGACCGACCAGCAGGAATTCACGGGCGTGGTGCTGACGCCGGCCGCCTGCTATCCGATCTATCCGGTCGTGGCCAGACGCGGGCCGCTGCCGCCCGACGGCAAGGTGGTGGACGTGCTGTCGTATTGCTACCGGCACGAGCCGTCGCTGGAGCCGACGCGCATGCAGTTGTTCCGGCAGCGCGAGTACGTATGCCTGGGGTCGGCCGAGCGCATCGTGGCGTTCCGCCAGCTGTGGATGGAGCGCGGTCAGGCACTGGCCGAGGCACTGCAGTTGCCCGTGGAAGTGGATGTGGCCAACGACCCGTTCTTCGGCCGCGGCGGCAAGATCGTGGCAGACAGCCAGCGCGAGCTGAAGCTCAAGTTCGAACTGCTGATTCCGGTCAACGATGGCGCGCCACCCACCGCGTGCATGAGTTTCAACTACCACATGGACCATTTCGGAGCGCTGTGGCACATCGGCCTGGCCGATGGCGGTGTGGCCCACACGGGCTGCGTGGGCTTCGGCATCGAGCGGCTGACGCTGGCTCTGCTCAAGCACCACGGACTGAACCCGGCACAGTGGCCGCAAGCGGTGCGCGAGACGCTGGGAGGCGTGTAAATGTACGGAGACGGCAAGGCGGTACGCGCGCGCGGCGGCGCGCATGCGCTGCACGGTGGCAATCCGGTGTGGTCGCATGCGAACCGCCATATCGACCTGTGGGTCGAACTGTTGCATGGATGGGACTTCGAACCCATTGCCGCCTTGCCGTTCACCGTCACGCTCGACTTCGAAGGCGACCAGTTCACGTCCTCGAACATCCCGTCGATAGACCTGGAGCGCCTGTACGGCATCGTCAAGGACGAACTGTCGACCTACGGCCGGCTGGAATCGCATGTGGCCGCGCAGACCAATCGCGGCAACGCGGTACTGCTGGAGGTGGACAGCTTCCAGCTGCCGCAGCCGGCGGGCGCCTATCGCCGGCAGCACGCGCGGGCGTGCATCGCCATCGACGTACTGGTGCCTGAGGCCACTGCGGTGGGCTACTACCACCATGACGGCTATCACACGGCGAGCGGCGACGACTACCTGGCCATCTTCCGCATGCCGGCTCATGAAACGATGTGGGGCGTGGCCACCTTTCCGCAAGCCGAGGTGGTGCGCCGGCGCTTTCCGGGGCTGACCGACGATGCGCTGCAGCGCGCGTCGCTGGATCTGCTGCGCGGCCATCTGGCGCGGCGCCCGCGAGAGAATCCGATCCAGGCGTTCCGGGCCGCGTTTCCGGCGCATCTGGAACAACTGATGGCGCGCGGCGAGCCCAACTTCCAGATCTACGCGGCCAGCGTGCTGCGCCAGCTTGGCGCGAACTTCGAGCTGCTGGGCCGCTATGTACGGTGGCTGGTCATGCACGGAGAGACCTTGCCCGACTCCGTGGCCGAGGCGTGCTACACGATGGCGTCCGAGGCCATGGTGATGCAGTTCCGCCTGATGCGGGCGGTGATCAGCCACAAGGCCGACAGCTGCGAGGACTGCCTGGAGCAGCTCGAGCTGGCCTATCAGGGCACGGTTCCGGCGCTGGCGGCCCACTTCGGAGAAACCGTCACATGACCGCTCGCGATCCGGAACCGGCTCTCCTGCCCATCTTGCGGCCCGGTGTGGCCGTGGGCCGGGCGCGTCTGGAAGGCGACTGGACCTTCCTCGAAACCTTCGCCAACGCCGCCGCTCATCCGGGCGAACTGTCGGAGACCGGGCACTGGCTGCCCGCAACGGTGCCAGGTACGGTGGCCAGCGCGCTGGGCGCGGCCGGCCGCTGGGACGATGCATCGCCGCCACCGCTGCACCAGCACGACTACTGGTATCGGCTGCATTTCGCGGGCAGCGGCCGCCGCCTGCTGCGCTTCAACGGCCTGGCGACGATTGCCGAGGTCTGGCTCAACGGCCGGCACGTACTGACCACGCGCCACATGTTCGCCGCGCACCAGGTGGAGGTGGAGCTGGCCGGCGACGACAACGTGCTCCATATCTGTTTTCGCGCGCTGTATCCGTGGCTGCGCACGCAGCGCGGGCCCGTACGCTGGAAGCCGCGCATGATCCAGCCGCCGTCGCTGCGGACCGTGCGTACCACGCTGCTCGGGCACATGCCCGGCTGGTGCCCGCCGGTGCACGCGGTGGGGCCGTGGCGCGACATCGAATTGCTGGACCCGCTCGGTACCGATCCCACGCATGGCGTACGCGCCGAGATGTCGGGGCGGATCGACGGCACCGAGGGCGTGGTGGACCTGCAGCTCCATTTTCCGGGCGCCGCGCCGGGGCACGGTGCGTTCTCGGCCATCGGCCCCGACCATGCCATCTGGCGTGGCGATCTGCATCGCACCGGCCCGCACACGCTGGCGGGCACGCTGCGCGTACCCGACGCACGGCGCTGGTGGCCGCATACCCACGGCGACCCGGCACTGTATCGCGTGGACGCGAGCATGGACGGCCACGTCCTGGCCTGCGGCAATGTCGGCTTCCGCACGATTACCGAGGACCGCGATGGCGAGCCGGGCGCGTTCGGGCTGCGCGTCAACGGCGAGCGCGTGTTCTGCCGGGGCGCGTGCGTGTCCAGCCACGACCTGCCCGGCCTGGCGGACACCGACGAGGCCGTGGCCCGCTGGCTGCGGCTGGCGCGCGACGCCGGGGCCAACATGGTGCGCGTCAGCGGCGTGACCTGTTACCCGGGGGAATCGTTCTATCGGCAGTGCGACGCACTGGGCCTGCTGGTGTGGCAGGACTTCATGTTCGCCAACTTCGACTATGGCGGCGACACCGGGGCGGCGTGGATGGATGATGCGCGGCGCGAAGTCTCGCAATGGCTCGCGTCGTCTGGCGCCCACCCCAGCCTGGCCGTGCTGTGCGGCGGCAGCGAGGCCGAACAGCAGGCGGCGATGATGGGCGTGCCGCGCGGCGCATGGCGCCAGCCGCTGTTCGACACACTGATTCCGGGGCTGGTGGCCGAGCATCGGCCCGATGTGATCTACGTGCGCAATTCGCCCAGCGAAGGCGCCTGGCCGTTCCAGGCCGATACCGGCGTATCGCACTACTACGGCGTGGGCGCCTACCAGCGTCCGCTCAGCGATGCGCGCCTGGCCAATGTCCGTTTCACCTCGGAATGCCTGGCCTTTGCCAACGTGCCGTGCACGCGCACGCTGGCCGACGCGGCCATGTCGCAGCCATACCACGATCCGCGCTGGAAGGCCCGTGTGCCGCGCGATGCCGGCGCCGGCTGGGATTTCGAGGATATCCGCGACTTCTACCTGCGCGCGCTGTTCGACGTCGATCCGCCGCGCCTGCGGTACGAACGGCCAGCGCGCTACCTGCAGCTGTCGCGCGCCGTGGTGGCCGAGATCATGACCGACGTGTTCGGCGAATGGCGCCGCGCCGGCTCGACCTGTCGGGGCGGGCTGGTCTGGCAGTTGCAGGATCTGCTGCCCGGTGCGGGATGGGGCATCGTCGATGCCTATGCGCGGCCCAAATCGGCCTGGCATGCGCTGCGCCAGGTCTGGCAGCCGCTGCAGGTCATCCTGACGGATGAGGGGCTCAACGGGCTCCACATCCATCTGGTCAACGAGACCGCGGCCCCGCGCACGGTGCGGCTGGCACTGCGTTGCCTGCGCGACGGCGAGGCCGTGGTCGCCCAGGCCGACCAGACGCTGACGCTGGCGCCCCGCGAGACCCGGCGTCTGGTGGCGGCGGAACTTCTCGATCACTTTTTCGATTTCACCTACGCGTACCGGTTCGGACCGCCCGCGCACGACGTGGTGCTGGCCACGCTGCACGAAGCGTCGCCCGATGCCGGTGCCGACCCGCCGGCGAGCCTCTTGCTGAGCCAGTCGGCGTACCTGCCGGACCGCCGCGCCGACGCGCTGCTGGACCCGGGCCTCGCCGCCAGCGTGGCGTGCGAGGACGGCGTCTGGTGGCTGACCGTCAGCGCCCGCCGCTTTGCGCGGTGGGTCCATGTCGACGATTACGCCTGGTTGCCTGAAACCAACTGGTTCCACCTGGGGCCCGGGGAGTCGCGCCGTATCCGCCTGATGCACGATGGGGCGGATGCTACCCGGGCGGGAGCCATCCCTTCGGGTGAAGTATCTGCCTTAAACGCGTCTCGCTCCGTCAGCTACGACGGCTGAACTCATCCTTCTCCACCTGCCCGCCAGGCCGCTTCTGGCGCGGCAGGACACATTTCCCCCCTCCTGCCGGATGGTATGCACGCCCGTGCAGCCGCCGCCACGCCTCCCCCGTTTTCCTACATCCAACCTACCCATGGATGACGCCCTGACCTATCCGTCTGCCTACTGTCAGTTCTGTGCTCCATGGCACTTAATACAGCCAACAACGAAGACGAAACCGGAGCACCCACGGCAACACGCTCCGGCAGGGTTCACGGGTGGCGGCCTCAGGGCCGCCGGGCATTCGCCAGCAAGCTTGCTAATAGAAAAGCGGAGCGGCGATGTCGGGTCACGCGTCTCGCAGGTACTGCGGCGTTCCGACGTCATTGCTCCGGGGTCACACGGAGGAAGAAATGATTACGCAACGGTCGGACCTGCATGTCAATCATCTGCTCAATGCACTCCCGCGTCGTGAATGGGACGCGTTGTCGCGCCACTTCGAACTCGTCCGCCTGCGTGCAGGGGAGCTGCTGACCGACTCGGGCCAGCGCATCGTCCACGTGTACTTTCCCACCACGTCGGTCGTCTCGCTGCTGTCGTTGCTGGAAGACGGCGCCACGGTGGAATTCGCCGCGGTTGGGAACGAAGGGCTGGTGGGCATCCCCGTGGTGACCGGCGGCGACACGATGCCGAGCCGCGTGGAAGTGCGCAGCCCCGGCTTCGCCTACCGCATTCCGGCGCGTGTGCTGCGTGCGGAGCTGGCCCAGCTGCCGGCGCTGCAGCGCGTGACGCTGCTCTATGTGCAGGCCGTGCTCACGCAGATCGCGCAGACGGCTGCCTGCAACCGCCATCACTCCCTGAACAAGCAGCTGTGCCGCTGGCTGCTGCTGGCCATCGACCGCATGAACTCGAACGAACTGGTGATCACGCAGCAGGTCATCGCCAACATGCTCGGCGTACGCCGCGAGGGCGTCACGGAAGCGGCCGGCAAGCTGGAAGACCTGGGCCTGATCCACCACAGCCGCGGCCATATCACCGTGCTGGACCGCTGCGGCCTGGAGCATCATTCCTGCGAGTGCTACAAGCTGGTCAAGCGCGAATACGATCGCCTGCTGCCGGCCCTCGCGCTGGCACAGGTCTGACCGCGGCGCCAATGCCGCATGCACCGGATGCCGCTCGCCGCGTGGCGATGGCGTCCAGTGCTTGTGGCATGCCCTGGCGGGCTTCAGCCGTGCGCGGGATCCGTGCTGCCGAACGACGACACCAGGCCCGCCATCGTCATGTCGTAGGCCGATTCGAGCGTGTCGAGACACTCGGTGCAGGGGTCGGGCCGCGCGCGTGCCGCGGCGCGCGCCAGGCGGAACTGCAGCACCTTGCATTCGGCCGCGATGGTGCCGGGCAGTGCGCGCAGGGCCGCCGGGACGCGGTAGCCATGCTCGTCGAGCCAGTTCAGGCAATGCTGCAGCATCTCGAAGTTCGCGCCGAGCTGGCGGGGGAGATTGAAGCCGTAGTGGTGGAAGTACGCGTCGCCACGCGTGAGGATCTTGTCGACGTGCGCGGGAAACTCGGCACGCCACCGCACGATGGGACTTTGGGCCGGGCGCCGGCCCAGGTGTCTGCGCATCAGCCGTGCCACCGCGTTGGCCAGCTCGCGTCCCTGCAGCGCCGGACGCACGCGCGCGGCGGACTCGACGTACGGGAACAGGATATTGCCGTTGTCGCGCAGGTCTGGCGTGAGCCGCATCAGGCCGCGATAGTCGTCGCCTTCGACGGTGTAGTGGCCCAGGCCGTGATAGTAGGACAGGGTTTGCCGCGCCGTGTCGATGTCGTCGATCGCCACTGTCGTCTTCACGTGATTCGCACGGTAGGCCGTGGCGCGCGTGTCGGGCAGGTAGAAGCTGTCCACCTCCACCAGCATGGTCTTGCCGCGCGAAACCTGCTCGGCCACGTGCGCTTCGAGCGTGTCGTAGACGGCGCACTCCTGCACCACCGTGCCATACAGCTGTTCGAGATCGGCCTGCGGATACTTGAAGAAGGTGAAATGGTCGCCCTCGAAATCCTGTGCCACGGTGAATGGCAGCGCCGCGCGCGGGTCGAGGTGCCAGCCATACAGCAGTTCGATCCACAGGTCCATGTAGCAGTTCGATTCCGGCCAGATCGCCAATTCGCCATGCAGCAGGCGCTGGGGCGCCACGATGGGGCGTGCGGCCGCCGGTTCGGGCGTCGCCGACTCCGGGGCATTCGCTGTGCTTTGAACCATCTGTTTCAGTTCTCCGGGTTGGGGCGGCAACGGCGGCAGGCCGGCCATGCGAGAAGCGCGGTCCACCGAATTGGAGCCGTTCGGACCGGGCAAATCGGTACGTTTTCCAACAAAGCCGGCGTTGTCGGGCAACGCGTACGGTGGCGCGTCGAGCATGTGCGGAATCGAACAGAGCCGTGCCAGAGCAGCTTCCTACACTGGCTCCATCCACTCTGGCGCGTAGCGTCGATGCTTGCCCGAGGCGTCTGTCGCGACAGCACAGGTTGCCCGGGTCATCCCGGATCCGAGCCGAAAACGGACAGTCCCAAGCAGGAGGCATGATGAGAATTCCGACCCGAGGGAGCAATGTTCCCTCCGCCCCCGTCCCCACCATGGTGGAAGCCGCCAGTCAGGGAGCCTCCGCGGCGCCGGCGCGGCTGGCCGCGATCCAGCCGGTCATCCTGGCGGGCGGCGCCGGTACCCGGCTCTGGCCGTTGTCGCGCGAGCAGCATCCCAAGCAGTTGCTGAACCTGGTGGCGGAGAACACCCTGCTGGAAGCTACCGCACGCCGTCTCGAAGGCATCGCGTTGATGGCGGGACGGCCGTCGGGCGTCGAGGCGCCACAGATCGTCGTCTGCGGCGAGGAGCATCGCTTCATGATCGCGGCGATGATGAAACGCTCGGGCAAGCCGGCGCACATCGTGGCCGAACCCTGCGGACGCAACACCGCGCCCGCACTGACCATGGCTGCGCTGCATGCCATCGCGAATGCCGGCGAAGCGGGCGACGTCGTGATGGTGGCCACGCCGGCGGATCATGCGGTGCTCGACACCGAGGCGTTCCGCGCCGCACTGGCCGTCGCCGTGCGCCATGCCGACCGTGGCGCGATCGTGACGCTCGGCGTGCGGCCCAGCACGCCGGAAACCGGCTTTGGCTACATCCGCACGGGCAAGCTGTCGCAGGAAGGCGCGCTGACGCTGGAGCGCTTCGTTGAGAAGCCGCACCTGGAACTGGCCACCGCCTATGTGGAGTCGGGCGACTACTGGTGGAACAGCGGCGTCTACGTGGTGCGGGCCTCGGTATGGCTGCGCGCGCTGGCGCAACTGCAGCCCGACATGATGCGCCAATGCCAGGCGGCCTACGACCAGGCGCAACGCGCGGCCAAGGGCGATGCGCTGTGCCTGTGCAAGGAAGCCTTCGAGGCCTGCCCGTCCGATTCCATCGACTATGCGGTCATGGAGAAGATCGAGGCGCTGCCCGACGTGCCGGCCATGCTGGTGCCGATGGACCCCGGCTGGTCCGACGTGGGATCGTGGGCAGCGATCTGGGACATCGCCGAGAAGGATGCTTCGGGCAACGTGGCGCGCGGGCGTGTGGTGTTCGACGGCGCCTCGTCGTGCCTGGCGCATTCCGAAGGCCGCCTGATCGCCTGCGTGGGCGTGCAGGACGTGGTGGTGGTGGAGACGGCCGACGCGGTGCTGGTGGTCGACAAGGCGCACGTCCAGGACGTGAAGAACGTGGTGCAGCGCCTGCGTGCCGAGCATGGCAGCGAGGTGGTGAACCATCGCAAGGTGCAGCGGCCGTGGGGCTGCTACGACTCGATCGATCACGGCGACCGTTTCCAGGTCAAGCGGATCGTGGTCGAGCCGGGCGCCAGCCTGTCGCTGCAGATGCACTACCACCGCGCCGAGCACTGGGTCGTGGTGCGCGGCACCGCGCGCGTGACCTGTGGCGATACGGTGAGCATCCTGTCGGAGAACCAGTCCACGTATATCCCCATCGGCACGCAGCACCGGCTGGAGAACCCGGGCAAGACGCCGCTGGAGATCATCGAGGTGCAATCGGGTTCGTATCTGGGCGAGGACGACATCGTACGGTTCGATGACAACTACGGGCGCAAGTAGCGTTGCGCGCCGGCAGGCGCCGGCGGGCATTCGAAGCAATAGGGGGACGTTGTGACCAACATGTCTTTTGCGGCCGGTGCCGCGCCGGCCGCGCCGGCAACAGCGGCGCAAGCGGGCGGAAACCCGTGGCGCGCGATGCTCGATCGTGCCGGATGGATTCTCGGCGCGGGTCTGGCGGGCGGCGCCATCGCATGGGTCTTCGCGGTATCGCAGCCCCATGAGTACAGTGCCAGCGCGCTGGTGCAGGTGCAGCAGCCGCGCGAGAACGCGGCCACGGCGCGCACCAACGCGCTGAACATGACGGCGACGCCGATGCCATTCGATGTCGGCCTGCTGCGCAGCCGCACCGTAGTGGCGCCCGTGGTCGAGCGCCTTCATCTCGATATCTCGGCCCGGCCGCTGCGCGCGCCGCTGATTGGCGGGCTGGCCGCCCACTTCGCCACGCCGGGGCAGTTGTCCGGGCCTTGGCCGGAAAGCCTTGGCTATGCCTGGGGTGGGGAGCAGCTGTCCGTGGAACGGCTGGCCGTGCCCGAACGACTGCTGAACGTGCCGCTGACGCTGCAGGTGCTGCCCAATGGCGGCTACCGGCTCTATGACCGGGACACCGAACTGCTGTCCGGCCGCGTCGGAAACCCGGCCGAAGCCAACGGCGTGGCGATGCAGGTGGCGAGCATCGACGCGCGCCCGGGCACCCGGTTCGTGGTCACGCGCCATGATCTCGTGCAGACGGTCGACGCCGTGGCCAACGGGCTGCGCATCGAGATGCAGCCCGGCGACGCCGGCACCGTCAGCATTGCCTGGCGCAATGCCGACCGCACGGCCGTTGCGGCGCTGGTCAACGGCATTACCGAGTCGTTCATCGGCAAACAGGCGATGCAGCGTCGCGACGACACCGCCGCGACGCTGGCTTTCCTGTCCGGCGAGATCCCGCGCGTCAAGGCCGAGCTGGAGCGTGCCGAGACGGCGCTGACGAAATACCGCTCGAAGGCGGGGTCTATCGCGCCGACCCAGGACGCGCAGTCGTACCTGACCGGCAGCATGGACTACCAGCGCCAGATTGCCGTGCTGAAGCTCGAACGCATGAAGTTGCTGCAGCGGTTTACCGAGGAGGCCAACGAGGTCAAGACCGTCGACAACCAGATCCAGCAGCTCGTGCGCGAACGCAAGGACATGGATTCGCGCTATCAGAACCTGTCATCGACCGAACGGGAGTCCGTGGCACTGACGCGTGACGTCAAGGTGGCCGAGGACATGTACATGACCCTGCGCAACAAGGCCGAACAGCTGTCGCTGCTGCAACTGGACCGCACCGGACAGGTCCGGGTGCTGGACAGCGCGCTGCTGCCGATGCGGCCGGTCGGCCTGGGTCCGTGGCCGGCCACCATCGCCGGCGCGCTGATGGGGCTCTGCCTGGCCATGGCATGCGTGGCGGTGCGCCAGCGCGTGCGGCCCACGCTCGACAACGTCAACGAAGCCGAGGCGCGCCTGGGCCTGCCGATGCTCGGCGACATCGTCTTCAGCCAGGAGCAGGTGGAACTGGAGCGGCTGGTCGACGCGCGAGCCCGGTCCGCCTGGCCGGACGGCGAGGTGGCGGGGCTGCTGGCGCAGCAGTCACCGCAGTCGGGTCACGCGCTGGTCGATCCGGACGAACTGGCCGAGCATGCAGACGACGATATCGACGGCGCCGAACGCCTGCTCAGGCTCGGGCTGCACGACCAGTTCCTGCTGGCGCGCAACGCCCCGCATTCGATGGCCGTGGAAGGCCTGCGCAACGTCCGCGCCGCGCTGCATTTCTCGCTGCGCGACGCGCCGCAACGCGTGGTGGCCGTCACCAGTCCCACGGCGGGCGCCGGCAAGACGTTCGCGTCGGTCAATCTTGCCGTGCTGTTCGCCGAAGCCGGCCAGCGGGTATTGCTGATCGATGCCGACCTGCGGCGTGGCAAGGTGGCGAACTGGATGGACCTGCATACCGGCCCTGGCTTGGCCGACGTGCTGTCCGGCCATGCGTCGCTGCCCGATGCCGTGCAGCTGACGGCCGTGAACGGGCTGTCGGTGCTGCCGGCCGGTGCGCCGCCCGACAATCCATCCGAACTGCTGATGAGCCCCGCGTTCGCAAGATCCCTGCAGGCGTGCGCGGAGCGCTTCGACCTGGTGATGATCGACACCCCGCCGATCATGGCCGTCGCGGATGCGGCGCTGGTGGCCAACTGCGTGAACGCGACGCTGCTCGTGCTGCGCGCCGACACCACGCTGCCTTCGCAGGTCGATGAATCGCTGAAGCGCCTGGCGCGTGCCAAAGCCACGCTGCTAGGCGGCATTCTCAATGGCGTCGTGCCCAAGCGCAGCAACCGCACGGACTTCACCGCCATGAATCCCTACCTCGGCATGCCGGTGACGGCACCCTCACTCAAGCAGATCGGTCATACCCCGGCGGCATAAGAAAAACCGGCGACTGATCGAACCGGTCACCGGTGCTGGCGTACCCGTTTCTGCGGGTGCCGGCATCGGCTGCCCGGTCGGCGTTATCAGGAGACGCGTGGATGAAATGGGTCATGTTTGAAGGCTGTGCAGGTTGGCTGCACGGCTCGCAGGGCAATGTCGGCGTGGTGATGTGTGCTCCCCAGGGCCACGAGATGATGTGGTCGCATCGGGCATGGCGGCATCTGTCGGACGACATGGCGCAGGCGGGGCTCCCCGTACTGCGGTTCGACTACCGGGGCAGCGGCGACGCCGCCGACCTTCACGACGGGGACGATCCGGTGGCATCGGCCATCGACGACATCGTGGCCGCCTGCGCCGCGCTGCGTCGCATGGCCAAGGTCAGCCAGGTCGTGCTTTGCGGCCTGCGGCTCGGCGCCTCGCTGGCGGCACTGGCGGCCGCACGGGTGCCGCAACTGGCCGGCGTGGTCATGCTGGCGCCGGTCATCGATGGCCGCCTGTACCTGCGGGAACTGCGCGCGCTGCACGCCGCCTGGCGCCATAGCGCCATCCCCGAACTCGATGTCCCGCCGCCGCCCGGTGGCGTGCAGGATGTGCTGAGCTTCCGCCTGTCTCCTGCCGCGGTCGCTGGCATCCAGTCGATCCGGCTCGATGCCAGCCTGCCCCTGCCGCGCGTGCTGCTGCTCGACGCCTGGCCCGATCCGTCGTCGCCGGTTGCGGCGCTGGCGGGCGGACTTGCCCAGGCCGGCGCGGACGTCGCGCTGGAAGGGTTTGGCGAGTATCCCGACGTCATGCGCTCGGCGGAGTTTGCCGATGTACCCGTGCGCGCCTGGGAGCGCGTCATCGGCTGGATCACGTCACGCATGCAGGTCACGCCGCCCGGCCGGCCGGCGGCGTTTGCGCCCGGCTTGGCCGGCGCTCCCGACGATGCGCTGGCTGCGGGGGACGTCGTCGAGTCCCCGGTGTGGATCGACCGCGCGCGGCTGTTCGGCGTGCTCTGCATGCCGCCGCTGCGCGATGCCACGCCGGCGCGGCCGGCGACGGCGGTGATCTTTCCCAATACGGGCGGCAATCACCATGTCGGCGATGGCCGGCTGTTCGTCACGGTGTCGCGGCAGCTCGCGCGGCAGGGCATTGCCGCCTTGCGCCTCGATGTGTCATCGATCGGAGACAGCCCCCACGCCGCGCGGCAGATGGACCTCAACACCATCTATGGCACCGCGCCCCGGCGCGATCTCGGGGCCGCGGTGGACTGGCTGCGGGCGCGCGGCTTCCGCTGCATCGTGCTTGCCGGCATCTGTTCGGGCGCGTTCCTGAGCCTTCACGCCGCGCTGGATAACCGGGGTGTCAACGGGCTCATGCTCGTCAACCTGGTGAAATTCCGCTGGGATGCCGCCGACCAGGCCACCGCGTCGGATCGTCTGCGGCCGGGCCGCGTATATCTGGCCGCGGCCTGCCGGTGGGAAAACTGGCGCAGGCTGTTTCGTGGAGAACTCGGCCTGAAGCGGCTGCTGGCGGCGATGTCGCGCAGGATCGTCGTGCGCCTGCGCGAGCACGATGTCCCGACAGCAACGCCGGGCGCGCAGGGCCAGGCCGGCCAGACCACGCAGGACTTCGCCAGCGCCGCCGTGACGGCGCTGGAACGGCGCGGCGTGCGCACGCTGTTCCTCTATGGAGCCAGCGACGTGGGTCTGCACGAGGCGCATCTCGGGCTGGGCCGGCGCTTCGAGGCCATCGACGGCCTGCGGCATGTGCGCCTGCAGACGATGCCGCTACTCGACCACTCGCTGTTCCTTACCGAAAGCCGCGAAGCGTTCGCCGCGCAACTGCTGGCGCATTTGCGCACCATGCCGCAGGCATCGGCTTCGTTCAAGCCGGTGGCGCCGCCGGCGCCGCGCCGGCAGCCGGAGCCGACCCGCAAGTCCCATCATGGAATGGCTGCGGCGAAGTCGGACACGAAATCGCCGAAGCCGTCCAGGAAGAAGGGTGCGCGCGGTGGCGAGGGCGGCGCCGAGCCGTTCGCTCAGAGCTCGCCGCCGCGTTCGGGCTGACAGCGTCCCAGCAGCAGTTCGCGCACGCCAAGCAGGTTGCCTGCGAGGCGTCCGCGCCGGTCGATGTGCGGCTCGGGGAACAGGGACCTGGCGCTATTGGCCAGCAGGGCCTTGGCGGTGTTTTCCCAGACCTCGCGCGCCGACAGCGCACCCTTGCCGTACAGGTACCAGGCGTTGACGATCTGCGAGAAGCCGAAGCGCCGGCCCGATGTGCGGCCGCCGGAGCGCAGGCCAAGATGCACGCCGCGCGCCGCCAGCACGTGCAGCAGCTGGCCCTTGCCGTTCATCGCGCGCGAGAAGTCCATGTCCTCGAGCCAGCCGTACAGCACCAGCCGCTCGTCGAAGCGCAGGTCGCCGATGGCGCTGACGCGATAAGCCATGTTGCAGCCATATAGTTTCTGGACCGGCACTAGGCCCATGGGCTGGGTGCGCGCGGCGTCGTCCGCCAGCAGTTCGCTGGCTTCGTCCCAGTCGATGGCATCGCCCCGCACGCCGTCCGCCACCACGCCGCCCGTCATGCCGACGACACGCGGGCGCGCCGCGAACGCTTCGGCGCACCGCTCGAGCCAGCCTGGCGCGGGCACGAAATCGTCGTCGAAGAACACCACGATATCGGCCTGGCCCATTACCCGATCCAGCCCGCGATTGCGCTGCGCGGGCAGGCCGGCCGGTCCGAACACATACTCGACGGGCAGGTGCTGCGTCGCGAAGTCCTCGAAGTCCTCGACGTCCTCGACGTCCAGCCGGGTATTGGCCGACACCACGACGATCGATGGCTGCAAGGTCTGCTGCTCCAGCAGGCGCAGCACGCGCGAGACAGCCTTGGGGCGTCCCTTGGTGGCAATGATGACTGCGACGCGGCACGCCTTCGGCGCACCCTGAAGATGTTCTGGTATCACGCGGCCCTCCCTTTTCTTGTTGTGCTGCGCCCGGTTCTGCTGGCTCGAGTATAGGAACGTCAGCGGTGCGCGTTCGGTGTGTTTTCCAACGCAGACGTTCATGCGGATGCTGGCCGTTTCCGCGCTGGGGCTTCGTGCGTTGCCGTACGGAGGGCGCGGTTGTGTGATCGCAAGATGTCAAGGATGGTCTGGCACACGTGAGCTTGTCAGGGTCATCGATCGACGGGATGCCTGGGAGGGAGCGTACTGATGAGCTGGACTCGCCGCGCGTGGATGCGCGCCTTATCCGCCAGTGTGGTGGCGACTGCGTCGCGGGGCGCCATGGCGCACGTCAGCGCCGGGGCGGTGGAACCGCTCGTGCCCGCGCCCGATGTCTTGGTCGTCGATGCGGCGGGGCAGCGCCAGCGGCTCGATGCACTGATGCAGGGAAAGGTCACCGCGCTCCAGACCATGTTCACGGGTTGCAGCTCCGTTTGCCCGCTGCAGGGCGCCATGTTCGGCGCCGTGCAGGGGGGGCTTGCCGGCAAGAAAGGCCGCTATCCGATGCAGTTGCTGTCGCTGAGCATCGACCCATTGGGCGATTCGCCGCAAGCCATGCAGGCATGGCTCAAGAAGATGGGCGCTGGCCGCGCATGGCAAGGCGTGATCCCTTCCGGCGATGTCGTGGCGCTGCGCTCCAGGCTGGCCGGCCGCCCGCCGTCGGAGAACCTCGACAAGCATGCTACCCAGGTTTACTTCTTCAATGCGTCGGCACAGATGTGCTGGCGCAGTCAGGCGCTGCCGCAGCCCGAGGATGTGGTCGCGATCATGGCTTTCCTCGCCGGGGCGTGACGCGGAGGCGTCCGATCGAATAAAGAGAACATCTTCAAGGGAGTCAATCATGAATCTCATCCCGGGATCGCACCCGGCGCGTGCGGTGATGCGTTTGTCGAGGTGTGTGGGCCTGTGCCTGCTGGCACTCTGGCTGTGGGCCGCACCCACGCCCGCCCAGGCGCAGACCACCACCACCATCAAGCTCAGCGGTACGAACTTCTGCATGGATATCAGCGGCGCCGTGGTGGACAACGATGCGCCGGCAATCATCTGGACCTGCCATGGAGATCTGAACCAGCTGTGGGGGCTGACGCTGTTCGGCAGCCAGTACCAGATGTCGCCCCAGCATAGCGGCAAGTGCCTGGACATCCAGTACGCCAGCACCGACGTGGGCGCCCCTGCGCTGCAGTGGCAATGCACCGGTGCAACGAACCAGCGCTTCACGCTGCGGGCGCAGAACGGCGGCTACGCCATCGTCGCGGCGCACAGCGGGCTGTGCCTGGTGCCGGCGTCCGCGGTAGAAGGCCAGGCGGTCGTGCAGAAAACCTGTAACGGCAGCGCGGCACAGACCTGGAACATCACCGTGGCGCAAACCACGGTACTGCCGTCGAAATGGGCCGCACCCAAGGCGCTGACCGTGATCCCGGTGGCCGCGGCGAACCTGCCCGATGGACGCGTGCTGGTGTGGTCCGCCTATGAGCGCAACAACTTCGGCGGCGACAACGGCCGGACCTATACGGCGCTGTTCAACCCGACGACGGGCGCATCGACCGAGAAGCTGGTCACCAATACGGGCCACGACATGTTCTGCCCGGGCACGGCCAACCTCCCGGACGGCCGCATCCTCGTCAATGGCGGCAGCAGCAGCACCAAGACCAGTATCTACAATCCCTCGACCAACGCCTGGACTGTCGCGGCAGAGATGGTCAAGGGGCGCGGCTACCAGGGCGCGGTGACGCTGCCCGACGGCGGCGTGTTCACGGTCGGCGGCTCGTGGAGCGGCGACATCGGCGACAAGGATGGCGAGACCTGGCACGCCAATACCGGCTGGCGGCTCAACAGTGCCGTCTGGGACGACTACTTCCTGACCGGCGACACGGCTGGCCTCTATCGATCGGACAACCATGCCTGGCTCTTCGCCGCCGGCAATGGCCGCGTCTTCCACGCCGGCCCCAGCAAGCAGATGAACTGGGTGGACACGACCGGCGACGGTTCGGTGACCCCGGCCGGCACGCGCGCGGCCGATGGCGACGCGATGAACGGCAATGCCGTGATGTACGACATTGGCCGCATCCTGACGGTGGGCGGTGCGCCCGACTACGAGAACGCCGCCGCCACCTCCAACGCCCATGTCATTGACATCCGCCCCGCCACGCCCACGGTACGCAAGGTGGCGTCGATGTCGTACGCCCGCGCCTTCCACAACAGCGTGGTGCTGCCCAATGGCCAGGTCGTGGTGGTCGGCGGACAGGCGTGGCCGGTGACGTTCAGCGACGATGGCGCTGTCATGGTGGCGGAGCTCTGGGACCCTGCCACCGAGAAGTTCTCGCGCCTGGCTGCCATGCAGACGCCGCGCACGTATCACAGCGTGGCGTTGCTGCTGCCCGACGGCCGGGTGCTCAGCGGCGGTGGCGGGCTGTGCGGCGCGTGCACCACCAACCACGCCAACGTCGAGATCCTGACACCGCCTTACCTGCTCAATGCGGACGGCACTTCGGCCACGCGCCCGTCGATCACGTCCGCGCCCACCGAGGCGTATCTGGGGACGACGATCACGGTCAATGCCACGGCCAGCATGAAGTCGTTCGCGATGGTCCGCATGTCGTCGGTGACCCACTCGGTCAACAACGAACAGCGCCGCGTGCCGCTGACGTTCACCGTGGGCACGTCGGGCGAGTACAAGCTGCAGATCCCGGCCGATCCGGGCGTGGCGGTGCCGGGGTACTACATGCTGTTCGCGATGAACGCGGCCGGCGTGCCCAGCGTGGCGGCCACCATCCGGGTGCGCTGATGCGCCCGGCCATGCTGCTGGCGGCCGTTCTGGCCGTCGGCAGCCCCCTGTCCGGGCTGGCGCAGGATGCCACGCCCAACTTCGTCGATCTCGGGCGGTCGCTCTACTATGGGCAGGTGCCCACCGGCACACCGGCGCGCCTGCGCTGGGAAGCGCGCGCGCTGCCCGCCTCGGCGGCGCGCTGTGCCAACTGCCACGCCGCGGCCAGGGGCGCCGAGCCCTTCGGCCCGCGCCTGACCGCCGATTCGTTGCTCACGCTGGCACCCAGACGCGGCGGGCCGCCATCGGCGTATGACCGGGACAGCTTCTGCCGCGTCGTGAGCGAGGGCGTCGACAACACCGGCGTGATGCTGTCCAAGGCGATGCCCCAGTACCCGTTATCCGAACCAGAGTGCACGGCAATCTGGTCATTCCTGCTGACGCAGTAGGGGCCAGGCTCGCGCCGCGCCAACACTGCCAACGGAGGCTTTCCATGCCCAATCTTCGACGCAGTTTCCTGGCCCGGCTGGGCGTACTGACCGGGGCGAGCGTCGCCTCCGCCGCCGCCGGGGCTGCCGGGCGCGAGGCCGGCGAAGCCGTGCTGCCGGCGTCGCGCGAGCGAGCCGTCTCCATTGCCGACTTCGACGGATGCGACCCCAGCGGCAGGACACCGTCCGACGCAGCATTCGCCAGCGCGGTGCGCACCATGGCCCGCCAGGTGCGCAAGGCACAGTCCGGCGAGAACTCCAACCAGATCGGCGGCAGGCGCATCATCGTGCCGCCAGGCACCTACCGCCTGACCAGACCGGGCGCGTTGTTCGACAGCGCTGCGCTGGGGGGCAGGACGCAGGGCCTGACGATCGAAGGGGACGGCCCTTCCGGCACCGTCGTCATCATCTACGAACCACGCGGCGACGGGGCGCTGTTCCGCAACCAGGATGCCGCGCTGGTGGTACGCCTGCGCAATCTGCAGTTCCACGGCAATGCCCCCAACTGCGACCTGATCGAAAGCGTCAGCAGCGGCGGCGCCCAGGACTATGCGTTCGACGACTGCCTGTTCACGGGCCAGTGGCGCTACGGCGTCAACCTGACGGGTGACAACTGCAACAGCGAGTGGAAGTTCTGGCGCTGCGCCTGGGCCGGGCAGTGGAAGGCCTTCCTGTACGTCGGCGACAAGCGGACGTCCGACCAGTTTCTGAACTACTGGTTCGACCACTGCAAGTACTGGTGCTCCAGCGCGTGGATAGACATGCATCGCGGCGGCAGCATCAAGCTGACCGACTGCGACGTAAGCGGCTACGAGCCTACCGTGCAGACCCACCTGTTCAACCTGCGCGGCAACAACCACGCCATGGGCGTCTGCTCGTTCAAGGCGGAGGGCCTGCGCGTGGAGCAGAAGTCGCGCCAGGCCGGCGTGATGTTCTGCGAGTGGGAGCAAGGCAATATCGGCTTCAAGGACTGCGACTTCGGCTCGCAGGGCTACCAGCAGTTCGCGGCGGGCACGGTGTCGGCGGTGTTTTCGCCGGGCAACACGGCCGGCGCGCAGGTGGTGTTCGACAACTGCCAGATCATGGGGCGGCACCAGTATGTCTCGGGCCAGGGTCCCACCGCGCAGGGCCGCGCCGTGTACCGCAACTGCGACTTCGTGAATTTCGCGCATCCAGACGAGGGATTGATGTTTTCCGAGTCGGGCAACCAGCTCGGCCGAAGGCGCGTCGTGACGCTCGAGGGCTGCCGGGGCAATAGCGCCGCCGGGGTCTATGCCGACGCCGAAATCGGCTGGAACGTGGCCGCATCGGCGACGGTCAGGACCAAGGTGGTATCGCTGCGCAACGCCTTCGGGCGGCTGCCGGCCCGCGCCGATGGCGCGCCGACGGTAATCCTGCCGCTGAATGCGATCGTCACGCGGGTCATCGTCGATGTGGCCGGCGGCGCCGGCAACTATTCGATCGTGACGGGCGAGTCGTCTCCCACCACGTTGCTCAAGGCCACCCGGCAGGCCGACGAACGCATGCTGTTTCGCTGCAGTACGCGCCAGCGCTGCACGCTGAGCCTGGTTCCCGGCGCCGGCACCGAGCAGCCGGCCAATGCCGAGGCGGTCGCCCTGATCGAGTACATCGGCTAGGCCCAAAGGGCCCGCAAGTTCCCCAACACATCCGGAGATGACCGCAGGGCGCCCCAAGGGGCGCCTTGTCGTTTCACCGCCGCCCGTCAAAAGCACGCAACCAGCGGCAAATGAAAAAGGCCGCTTCGGAAGAAGCGGCCTTCGGGGCCTTCCAGGCGGGGCGGCGATTTGCAGGATCAGGCCCGTTTTGCCTGTACGCTGCCGTAGCGGTTCAGGTAGCGGTACTTGCCGAAGTGGTAGTGCGAACGGTACCAGCGCCCTTCCACCTCGAGGCCGTTGAACAGCACGCCCTTGACCTCGCCGCCGGCCTGTTCGATCACGCGGCGCGCGGCGGTCAGTTCGGCGGCGGTGGTCTTGTCGGCGCGTGCCACCAGGAACACCGCACCGGCTCGCGGCGCCAGGATGCCGGCGTCGGCGGCGGCCAGCACCGGCGGGGTGTCGATCAGCACCAGGTCGTACCGGGAACGCAGTTCCGCGAGCAGGCTATCCATAACGGGGCTCTGCAGCACGTCGGCGGCGAGCGGCGGCTCGGCGCCCGTGGCGATGAAATCCAGTCCCGGCACCACGTCGTGCTGGATCACGTCGTCGAGGCGCGTGCTGGTCAGCGCCTCGGTCAGGCCGGGTTTGCGCGGGACGTTGAAGCGTTCGTTCAACGCGCCGCGTCGCAGGTCGCCGTCCACCAGGACCACCTTGCGACCGGCTGCCGCCGCGACCACGGCGAAGTTCGCGCTCAGGAACGACTTGCCGGCTTCCGGGGCCGGGCCGGTGAACACCACGACGTTGTTGCGCTGGGCCCCGAGCAGCGCGAACTGCAGCGCGGTACGGAAGCCACGCAGGCTTTCGATGGCCGGATCGTCGGGCTCGCCGATGGCCAGCACATCGCCGCCACCGCTCTTCACGCGCGACAGCCGGGCCTGCTGGGCGCTCATCGGGATGGTCGCGTACACGGTCATGCCGCATTGCGACTCGATCTCGTCGGCATCTGTCACGCCGCCATCGAACACGCGCCGGATGGCCACCACGATCAGCGCGATCACGATGGCCAGCACACCGGACGTCGCGCCGATCAGCATGCGGTTCGGACGTACGGGCTTGAGCGGGACGTCGGCGCCGTCGATCAGGCGCGCCGTACCGACCTTGCTGGCCTTGACCAGCCGCAGCTGCTGCACGTCGTTCAGCAGTGACTGGTAGAGCTCGGTGTTGACCTTCAGGTCCCGCATCAGCCGCAGAACGTTCTGCTCGACGTCCGGCAGCTTCTGGATCTTGCCGGTGACGCCGTTCAGCTGCCCGGTCAGACCGGCGATCTGGTTGTCCAGGATCTCGATGGTCGGGTGATTGGTCGTGAAGCGCGCGATCAGTTCCTGGCGCTTCTGGCGCAGCTCCTGCAGCTTGGTCTGGATCTGAACCGACTGCGAGAGGATCAGCTTCGATTCCTCGCTGAGGTCGATGGTGCCCCGCTGGTTACGCATCGCGTTGTAGCGCGATTCGGCCGTCTCCATCTGCTGCTTGAGCTGCGGGAGCTGGCTTTCCAGGAAGTTGACCGACTTCTCGGCCTCGGCCGCCTTGCGGCGCAGGTTCTGCTCCACGTACTCGTTGCCGATCTCGTTCAGGGTCGACGCGGTACGCGCCGGCGACGTGCCTTCCAGCGCCACGCCGATCACGCCGCTCTGCTTGCCGCGCTCGCTGATCATGAGCTGGTCCTGCAGGCTGGAGATGGCAATGCCGCGCGGCACGCGACGGACGTAGAACTGCGCGCCGGCACGGCCGTCCAGGCGGCTGATGTCGATCGTCACCGAGCCGCTGCCGGTGGCCACCGTCAGCGGATGGCCAACCTCGCCTTCGGCGGTCTGGTCGCTACTGGCGAACGCCAGCCGATACTTGCCGTCGCCCAGCGCCGTGACCACCATGCGGCGGTCTTCCATCTGGGGCGGTACGTCCAGGCGGTCGACCACGATCGATTCGCTGCCCCACGCGTAGCCGCCAAAGCCGAACAGGCCGGGGGTGGACAGTTCCCGGTTGTAGCTGGCGATCGCGGCGCCGATCAGCGGCAGGTAGCGGGGCACCGCCTCGACATCGAGCCGCAGCGTGTCCACGGCCTTGCCGACCACCATGCGCGAGCGCAGCAGTTCGATCTCGGCCGAGGCCGCCGGCTTGGCGTCGAACACGGGCGAGATGTTCGCGGCCAGCTTGCTGGCCGAGTTGCCCGGGGTGGTGTCTTCCACCTGGACCACGATGTCGGCGCGGTAGACGGGGCGCGCCAGGAACGCATACAGCAGCCCCGCGCAGAGGATGGTCGCGGCGACTGTCACGAACGTCCACCGGTAGCGGACCAGGACGTCGACGTACGACGTCATGTCCATGGGCTTCTCGTTGTCTTCCCATGTATCAGGAGCCGTGTCCCGGAAATTCCGTACGATACTCATCATGCCTCTCCGTGGCGATGGGCCGGCTCTGCCGCATGGATTCGTGCCGACCAGGATTCAACACCCTTCTTGATCAAACCAAGTACGATGACAAACATGTTCTGCGAGCCGCCGAAAGGGTCCGGCACATCGGCCTTCTGCTGTTCGCAGAGGCGATGCGTCTTGCCGCGCGCCTGCGGGTACAGCGTCTCGATCGCGTCGCGCTGCTCCTCGTCCATCACAAGGACCAGGTCGGCGTCGGTGACCAGCGACTGGTCCACGGCGCGGGCGCGATGCTGGCTCAGGTCGTCGCCCTCGATGGCGAGCAGGCGCACCGCGCGAGGGTCCGCGGTGGCGCCCACGGGCGGCGCCAGGCCAGCCGACAGCACATTGCAGTGGGGCAAGGCCCGGCTCAGCAGTGCCGCCGCCATCGGGCTGCGGCACCGGTTGCCAATGCAGATCACGAGGATCGACCTGACCATGTCGCGTCCGCTGGTGACGATCATGGCCGCGCGATGCTGGCCGTACCCACAACCGGCTGGACGAGCAGCGTCATCACACGGGCCCAGCGTACGAGGTCACGCGCATCGACGTAGACCACGTCCTTCGGCTCCAGCTCGAAGCTTTCCGCGATGGCCAGGGCCACCGGCGAGGTGCCGTCGAGGTGGTAGACCTTGGGCTTGCCATCGTTGGTCTTGCGAATGACGAAGATCTGCTCGGCGTTGGCCGTCTGCGGGCTGACGCCGCCAGAGTCGCCGAGGGCTTCGTTCAGCGTCATGCGGCCATTGCGCATCAGCAGCGACGACGGCTTGACCACTTCGCCTGTCACGAAGACCTTGCTGTCCTCGCGCTGCTCCACGCGCACGATGTCGCCGGAGCGCAGCAGGATGCGCGACGGATCGATGCCCCTGGCCAGCAGCGCCGGCATGTTCACGTACCAGCTGCGTTCGCCGCGCGTGACCCGCACGCGGCTGTTGTCGCCGGTCAGGTTCAGCACCCCGCCCGCACGGTTCAGCGCTTCGACGAGCGTCATCGGCGCATCGTCGATGGCCAGCATGCCAGGCGTCTTGACTTCGCCGTCCACGTACACGCGCTGGCTGCGGAAGCCCAGCACGCGCACCGTCATCTGGGGATCGCGCACCACGCGCGACAGGATGCGGGCCATCTCGTCGCGGACTTCGTTGGCGGTCTTGCCGGCGACCCGCATGACGCCGGCATAGGGAAACTGGATATCGCCCGAGGGGCTGACAACGTAGCCCGGCATGTTCGAGCCACCGCTCGAAGTCGGAATCTCGAACGCGGCCCCGATGCTGTACGTCTGCGTCGGGAACACCAGTTCGGGGTGGTCCCAGACCACCACCGAGATGATGTCGCCGGCGCCGATGCGATAGGGCGCAGGCGTGCCGAACAGTTCCTCGACGCCGGCATTGGCCGGTTTGGCATGGGCCTGCTGCTCGCGGACCAGTTCCAGCGTGATCGGCGTGACCTCGGGCATCGAATCGGGGCTGACGCCGCCGACCGGACTGGCGCTGAATTTCATGCCCGGGGACGCCGCGCAGGCGCCCAGCAGCAATGCGGCACACACCATGGCCAGCGTGGCGGCCAGTGATCGAGGCGATCTGGCGTTGCACCGGCTGACTGTGTGGTAATGGCTAGTCTTCACGGCATCCTCTCCCCAGTCGATTAAACGAGACGCGCATCGCTGTGCATCGCGACTGAATGCATCGTAGGAGTCTGCAAAGTGCACTATCGGTGCGCTCTCGCACATTGGTGCAGAAGCCCGCCCAGCTAACGTTGCGTATCGCACCGAGTGCCCGCTGCGGTGCCGCATATCGTGACCCCAAGGCGGCGGATTGGCATCCGCCATGGGCCTTTGGCGTTGCAAAACCACGGAGAGAGCAATGAGGGGTGTGATCATCAATGCCGACGATTTTGGCTACGACGAAGATACCTTCAGGGCCACGGTCGCCTGCTTCGAGGCAGGTCTGCTGACCAGCGCCACGATACTGGCCGGCCGGCCCGCCACGGCGCAGGCCTGCCGGTACGCCCGGGACAACCAGCACCGCCAGTCCTTCGGGCTGCATTTCAACATCGTGGAAGGCTGGCGCCCGCCCGCGTCGAGTTCGCTGTGCCGCAAGGACGGGTCGCTGTTCCCGCCGAAGATCCAGCGCGCGCGGGCCATGGCCGGCCTGATCGACGCGGCCGATATCCGGCGCGAATTCCGGCTGCAGCTGGAGGAGCTGCGCGACCAGGGCGTGGATGTGTCGCACGTGGATGGCCACGGCCACATGCACAAGTACCCGGCGATCATGCGCGTGCTGCGCGATGAAATGCTGCGCGCCGGCATCTCGCGCGTGCGGCGGCCCCAGAACTGCTACTTCATGAAGAACCACGTGCGCGGCGCCATGAACGTGTTGCTGCTGCGGCACTTTGGCGGCCTGCGCAGCCCGGACTTCTATGTCGGCGCCGATACGCGCCAGCGCGGCTGGGCGCTGCAACTGCCCGCCATCCTGCCGGAGGGGGTCACCGAGATGTCGGTGCATCCGGGCTACACCGAGACGTGGCGCGAGGAAGAGGGCGCACCGCTGATGGACCCGGGTCCGCTCCACACCGTGCTCAAGGATGCCGGCATCACCCTGATGCGCTACCACGACATCTGAGGTCCCATCGGGCTTCGTTCCCTTGTCCAGCGACGTCGCGGGCCTCGATCTTCGAGGCCGGCTGTCATTGGGTCACGCGTTGTGGGCGGCGTTGCTGTTCGCCTTGTGCGCGCTGATGGCGGCAATCGTGCGGTCCAGCACGTCCTCGGCGCGCTGTCGTTGCGCCTGAAAATGGATGAGCAGCGCGGCGCGCCGGGCCTCGGCGTGGCCGTCCGGTGTCATCAGCTTGCGCAGCCAGGCGATGGCGTACTCCGCGAAGTCGGCGTCGCGCGGCACCAGCACCCCGTTGCAGTCATCGATCATCGAGCCGATGCAGCCGCGATCGTTGGTGATCACGGGCACGCCGTGGCTGTGTGCCTCCAGCAGGATCAGCGGCGCCGCCTCGTTGTGGTAGGTCGTCGGGAACAGCAGCGCGTCCAGATGGCGGAAGAATGCTTCCTTCTGTGCGCCGTGCACCGGCCCCAGGTAGCGCACGCACGGCGTGCGGGCCAGCTCGGCATCGAACCGGGCGCGGATGTCGGGCGCCACGGGCCCCGCGATACGCGCGCAGACCGGCATGCCGATTTCCTGCGCCAGCCGCACGACCTCGAAGAAGGTGAAGATGCCCTTGGCCGCCGTGATGTTCGACAGGAAGCCGACACGGATCGCCTCGTCGGCCGCTTCCGGGGGCGGGGCGTCGGCCGACGCCAGCGCGGACGCGTCCGGCAGGTCGATCAGGCTCAGGTTCGACAGCACCTGGACGTTGCCGGGCGGCAACCCGTAGATGCGGGACAGCTCGGCGCCCATCGTGTCGCACAGAACCAGGTGCCGGCCGCGCGGCGCGCAACGCAGGATCAGGCGGGTGTACCAGGTGGCGCGGTTGATGTAGGCAAAGCTGTGGTGATGGAAGTAGATGGCCATGCCCGCCAGGTTCGCCAGCGCCACGAACGGTGCGTCGAGCAACTGTCCGAGCCCGCCCGAGAGTCCGAGATACAGCGTGTGGGGCCGCTCGTTCACGATCAGCCGGCTCAGGCGCCACAACTGCCGTGCACGGTTGGCAAGTGCCTTCAGGCCGGCCGCGCGCCCCGAGGCCCGTTTGGCCACGTCGAGCACCTCGACCGGCGCACGTTCGCGAATGCGGTCGAGCATGCGCTGGTTGGATGCCGAAAAGCCGTTGTGCGGCGGTGGCAGGGGCCCCAGGAAGACCACGGGCCGGGCCAGTGCCGCAGGCGGCCGGTCGGACTCGATACGCGGCGTGGGCGCGGGTGGCGTGCCGGCTTCGGCGGGCTGTTTGGCAATCGGCCCGAAAGCGTTGGGCATGGTCATGCTCGTGCATCCTCCAGTATCTTGAGGCAGCCTTCCATGATCGAGCGGCCGGCGCACTCCGGCGAGTATTGCGCGGCCACGTCCAGGCAGTGCCGCATCGTCACGGCGACGTCGGCAAAGCTCCGGGTGGCACGCAGCAGGGTACGGCTCAGGTCGGCCACGTCGCGCGTGACAAAGGTGTGGCCGGTCAGGCCGTCCTGGACCAGCTCGGGAATGCAGCCGCAACAATCGCTCACCACGATCGGGCAGCCATAGCTCAGTGCCTCGTTGACGACGAGGCCCCAGGCCTCGGTGTGGCTGGGCAGCACGAGGCAGGTAGCCCGGCAATACTGTTGCGCCAGCTGGTCGATATCCATGGCGCCCAGGAACTGCACCGCATCGGCGATGCCTAGCGATTCGGCAAGCTGCGGCATCTGTTCGGACTCGACGACCGGCCCCGCCAGCACCAGCGTGGCCGCCGGCTGCTGGCGGCGAACGTCGACAAAGGCGCGTAACAGGTCCTCGATGCCCTTGGCGCGGCATACCAGCCCCACGAACAGGAAGCGGGGGCGATCCGGCGATGGCGCGTTGGCCAGCCGCATGCTGGCGGCCGACTCGGTGCTGTAGGTGTGCGGCAGTGCTGCGGCCTGGCAGCGGTAGACAATGCGCGCGGGATCGGCGCCCATGGCGATCACGTACTCGGCGGAACGCTGGCCGTAGACGAAGATGCCGTCGCACTGGCGGAAGAAAAAGCGCTTGAGCTGCCGCTTGAGCGGGTGATCGGCCTGGTCGCGCATGGTCGAATCGCAGAACACGCCGCGGCGCTTGCCCGCCAGCATGCACGCGGCCAACATGGCCCAGAACTCCACCCGGTGATAGCCGGGCATGAGGATCAGCCGGCTGCGCGAGCGGAACACCTCGCGCATCAGCCGCAGCGATACCTTCCACGCCGGAATGGTTTCGTAGGGCGCGTCGAACAGGATCTGGTACGGATACCGGTGGTAGCTGGTGTCGACACTGCTGTAGGCCGAGCGGCCGTAGCCGGTGGCGGAGATGTGGAAGAAGCGTACGTCCTGCCCCTTGCCGCGCGCGTGCGAAAACGCCTCCGTGAACACGGCGCCCTTGTACTTGGGCCAAAGCATGTTGTGATAGATGTCGATCATCGTCAGTCCCTGGGCTGCGAAATGACCTGGCGGCCGTCTAGTCGGCGTGGAGTGCTTCCACGTCCAGCGGCGCTCCGGCCGAAAGCGATGGCGATGTGTCGCCGGGCGGCGCGTCGTCCAGCCTCGGACGCCGCGGGCGGCACGGACTTCCCATGCAGACCATGCCGGCAGGCATGTCGCGGAACACGGCACTGTGGGCGCCGATCACCGCGCCGCGGCCAATCGTGACGCCCGGCGCGACGAAGCAGTGGCTGGCCACCCACGCTTCATCGGCGATGCGTATCGGACGGCCGCGTATGGCGAAGTCGCTGCGCCGGTAGTCGTGGTCGCCGGCGCAAAGGTAGGTGTACTGCGATACCACGGCGTGGTTGCCGATCTCGATCTCGGCCAGGCTGTACAGCTCGGCGCCATCGCCAATCCACGCGTAGTCGCCGATCCTGACCTTCCACGGGTAGGTCACCCGTACGCTCGGGCGAATCACCACGTCGCGGCCCACCTGGGCGCCGAAGCAGCGCAGCAGCCAGCGGCGAAAGCCGTTGGCAAACTGGGGCGAGCGATGGAACAGCAGGCTCTGCACACACCACCAGAGCTGCACGACCAGCGCCGAGCGGCCACGAAACCCGGGCGGCATCCGGAAGGTCGACAGATCCTGAAACATGTTGGGGCTCCCTTCATCCGGCGAACCGGAAACGATGACCCGATGCTGGCGCTGCAGCGCCGCATCTACAGTACGGAAGCCCACAGAACCGTGGCGCACGCCAGCTCGCTGCACCGTCACGAGTCGCCGACGGAGTCGACCGTGGCGGTGGTGGGGGTGGCGACCGTGTCGGCGGCATGCAGGCGCAGCAAGGCTTCCTCGAACGTGGCAAGCACGGCGTCCCGGTCCAGGTGCGCCTCGGCCCACGCCTTGCCCGCCGCGCCAAGCATGCGGCTGCGCAGCGGGTCGTCGGCAAGGGTGACGATGGCCTCGGCAAGCGCGAGACTGTCGCCCGGTTCCACCACGATGCCGCACTGGATGACGAGCTTGCCCAGTTCGGTTGCCGGCGCGGCGGTGGCCACCACGGGTTTGCCGCTGGCAAGCATCGCCGCGAGCTTGGACGGCAGCACCAGGTCCGCCGCGTCGGCGCGCTGGGGCATCAGGTGGATGTCGGCCGCCGCCAGGAGTGCGGAGAAATCCGCCCACGGCTGCAGGGGCAGGAAGTGGATGCGCGGCAGGCCCTTGCATCGCATGCGCAGGTCCTCGACGCCGGCTCCCTCGCCACAGAAGACGAAATGCAGGTTTTCCCGTTCGCGCAGGTGCTCCGCCGCCTCCGCCAGGATTTCGATGCCCTGCTTGGCGCCGATGGTGCCGGAGTAAAGGGCCACCACGGCATCGTCCGGGATGCCGAGCCGCTTGCGGTAGTCGGCGTCGCTGCGGCGCGCAAGGCCCTGCAGGTCCAGCCAGTTCGGCAACATGGTCAGGCGGCTTTCGTCGGCGCCCTTGCGCCTGGCCAGGGCCACCATCGCGTTCGAGACCGACGAGACATGGTCAAAGCGCGTCAGTACAAAGCGTTCCAGGGCCGTGGCCATGCGGCGCAGCCATTTGCCCTTGAGCAGGCCCAGTTCGAACGCGGCATCGACTTCGTAGTCGTGGATGTGAAGCCAGATCTTGGCATTGGTCAGCCGCGCGAACAGCAATGCCGCGGGGCTGCAGAACAACGGCGGCTCGACGATGAAGATCACGTCGGGGCGCCACTTTGCCTGTCGCACAAGCCAGCCGATGCTGGTCAGCGCGAACGACGCCAGGTGGAGCACGCGCTTCAGGCCGCTCGGGCGCGCGGGAACCCAGAGCGGTGCCCGCATGACATCGACGCCATTGCGCATCTCTCGCTGGTAACGCAGGCCGGCGTAGGCGGGATCGACCTTCCAGGCGGGATAGTACGGCGGTGCGGTAATGACCCGCACGTCGTAGCCGCGGGCCGCCAGCCATTCCGCCTGCTCGCCGGTGTACTTGCCGATGCCGGTCAGTTCGGGAGCATAGTTGAGGCAATAGAGCAGGATTTTCATCGCTTGTTCTGTCCTGGCGCCGTGTGGCGGATGCGGGGGGCGTGGATGGCACTGCGCCGGGCGCGCCTACCCCCGCACAGCGAGCCAGCTTCGCAGTCTACGCAGCGCGTGCCGTCGGCAATGTTCGAGGCCGCACGCTCTGTGCCCGGCGCTGCGCACCTGTGGGGGAGCGAACAGAGATGTGAGGTGCAAGCGGCTACCCTCCACTGCGACGGGACTTTCCATCGTTGCGGAAGTCCACGCTCCAGCATGTGCCGCACAGGCCATTCGGGGCGGGCGTGCAACGGTTGCTGGCAATGCGGAGGCGTGCGTGACGACAACAAAAGGCGGGCTGCTCGACAGCGATACGACCGTGGGCATATCGCCGCCGGGAAGCGATTCCCGCGATCAGGGCGCGACCGAACGGGCGCGCCAGGCCACCCGGGCGTTGCGCCTGGCCGTCGCAAGCTCGATGGTGTCCAAGGCGTGCAGCATCGGGCTGCAGGTGGTGAGTATCCCGCTGTTTGCCAAGGTGCTGGACCCCGACGATTTCAGCGCGATGATGGTCTATTTCGGCATCTCGGCATGGCTGTCGCTCGTGGCGATCGGCGTCTGGCCCACGATCACGTCGATCGCCGCCGACGACAAGAAGGGTGGCCTGCTTCCGGGCGTGCTGGCGGTGTCGGTCGGCGGCCTGTCCGCCATCTTCGCGTCGGTGGTGGCGCTGGTGCTGATCCTGCGGCCGACGCTGGAGTCCAGCGGCGTCAACCTGTTCTCCGCCAATCACTACGGCCTGTTCACGGCGGCGCTGGTCTGCTACGCCATGCTGACCGTGCTGTCCGTGGGCGAAGCCGTGAACCAGGGGCAGCATCGCCAGCACGTCAACAACCTGATCACGGCGGGGGGCAGCGTGCTGAACGTCGTGTTCATCCTGCTGGTGACGTTCGCGCGCGAACCCGGCCAGGAACATGTGGACGTGACGCTGCTGTTCGTGGCCAGCCAGCTCGGCTTCATCCTGTTGCGCCTGTTCAATATGACGACCGTGCTGATACGCGTCGGACGGCCACGCTCGTATCCCGGGAAATCGTTCGCCCGGGAGCTGGCCGGCAACACGCGGGCGCTGGTGCAGGCCCAGCTTGCGGTGGCGTTCCTGCAGCAGGGCACCGTGCTGCTCTGCTACGAAATGGGCATGCCGCGCGACGCCGCGCTGCTGGCCCTGCTGTTCCGGGCCATCATGCTGCTGCACAGCTTCGTCTTCATGATCAACCAGCCGCTCTGGCCCATCATCCATCGCAACATGCTGGCGGGCGACTGGCGCTGGGTGTCGCGCACGTACCGCAGGCTGGCCACGTGCTACATCAGCTACGGCCTGCTGGCCATTGCCGTCGCGGCCGTGGCCGGAAGCGCGGCGGTATCGCTCTGGACCGCGCACGAGTACGTGATCTCCAACGGCCTGGCGGCGCTGTGTGCCGTGTACTTCGCCGTGCTGGTGACATCGGCCGCGAGCACGCCCGTGCTGATGGGCGGCCAGGCATTCGGCAGCCTGGGCAACATCGGCACGATGGAATTCGTGGCCGCCTCCGTGGGCTGCATCGTGCTCTACGCCTGCCACGCCGTGAACTTTCCGAACATCGTTGCCATCCTGATCGCCGCCAATGCGGTGACCGCGCTCTGGATGACGCCGACCCGGGCCGTGGGCCTGATCCGTCGCGGCCGGCTTGCCGGACGGCACTGATCTGGCGGCGCAAGGCGCCGAGAGGGCGGGGGTCGCGAGGCCAGTCGTAGGCCCGGGTGCCGTGCGGCAGGAGCTGCCAGCGACGGTACTCGGCGCCAGTGCCGTCGCGAATGGCCGGCCGGGAACGGTTGGCCGGTGTGGCCGGTCATGATTCGCCATTCGCAGCGAAACACCCCGGAGCCAATGCAGAACGCCCCGCCGTGCCGAATGCCGCGGGGCGTTTTGTTTGTCTGGCTGCAGCGAGGCTGGCGATGCCACCGGGCAGCGAACCGCCCGGCCGATGTCAGTGCGCAGCGCGGGCCGGCTGTGTCCGTGGCAGCTGCACGCGCTGGCTGCGCGGGACACGACGCTTCCGCCTGCCGCCGACGAACCAGCCGATCGTCATGAACGCCAGCACGGCCCCGCTGCCGTAGGCCACCGCAATCATCAAGGCGCCACGCAGCGCAAAGATCAGGAACAGGGCGAAATAGATGCCGGCGGGCCGGGCCACGGGGCCATCGGCGCGGTACAGGCGGTCGAGCAGGCGCACGACCCACGCCAGTCCGACGGCGTAGGCAATGACACCGAACACGGAAAAGTCGATATAGGCTTCCGCGATCAGCGGCGCCGACAGGTTATCGAAATCGAGCTTGTAGTAGACCATCAGGAATTGCCCGATATCGATGCCAGTGGCATGCGGCTTGGCTTCCCAGAGCGTGTGGGGCACGAAGAACAGCAGGCTGCCCAGCAGCTGTTCGCCATAGCGCACCCCGTTCATGTTCACCATTTCGAGCACGGTGGAGATGTTGGCCCAGGCGTCGTAGTGCAGGTCGATGAAGTGCTCGAAGTAGATCCAGGGGTCGAGCACGTCGGTGGGATGCCAGGACGTCATGTCCGCGTGAGTGAAGACCGACAGCAACGGAAAGAAGACGCCGGTCAGCAACACCAGCGTGGCGGCCTGCCGGCGTGACGTGCGCGAGAACCACGGCACCACCAGCAGCATGAGACCCAGGTAGACCGGTCCGATGGCGTTGCGTTTCTCGATCAGCGGATTCTGCGCGAAGAACACGCAGACCAGCAGGAACAGGGCCAACAGCAGCCAGAACGGCTGGCGCAGCAGTTTCCAGCCCTTTACGTTCACCAGCATCAGCAAGGCGGGAACGGGCAGGAAGCACAGGAACTTCTGCTGCAGCAGGTACTGCGGCGTAGCCTCGATGATTTCGGACTGCGCCCGCAGGTCGATAGACTGCCAGGAAAGTGCCGCGGCCACGGCGGCCACGCCAGCCAGGACGAAGCCGCGCGGCACGGTCAGCCGTGCCGCGTAGCCGTGGTGGGCGGGATGCGCCTGGCGAGGGCCCGGGCGCGGACGCTGGTACCGGTCGCGCCTGGCGATGTAGCAGCGCGCGCCGACATACACCATGATAAACAGCGTGCACAGCAGGTTGGTGGCCACGGCGGGCGCCTCGGACAGCGTGGCGGTGTTCACCATCTGCCCGTCGAAGTAGGCGCGCTGCACCGCGGGCGCCACGACCAGGAACAGGATCTCGAACAGCAGGACCCCCGAGTCTCCCAGCGACGGCTCCCGCTCGCGCGCGTGGACCATCCAGTGCATGACGACGGTCGCCGCCAGCAACAGGGTGGACAGCAGAAGCATCGGCGAATCGATGTTCGAGATCGCGTGGCAATAGCCCACGATCCCGAACAGCGTCGTCGCCAGCAACATGTCCCAGAGGGACCCGGCCGACAGGCGCATGACATCCTCCCTACTTGCTATGCGGGGGTTTCCATGGCGAGGAATTCCGGCAGCCGTTTGGTCGACAGCGCGTCCTGGTACGCGATCCGGAGGCCCGACTCCAGCGCCATGAGGGGCCGCCAGCCGGTGCCATTGATCACGCTGCTGTCGAGCCGCTTGCGCGGCGTGCCGTCCGGGCGCGTGGTGTCGAACCGGATGTTCCCCTCGAAGCCGACCACCTTGCCAACCAGCAGTGCCAGGTCGCGGATCGTGACTTCCTCGTCGGTGCCCACGTTGAGGAAGCCGGGCGCGCCCGCATGCTTGCGGTAGACCTGGCTCGGCAGCGTCATCACGTGCACGCATGCGCGCGCGAGGTCGTCCGCGTACAGGAATTCGCGCAACGGCGCGCCCGACCCCCAGATGCTGACTTCCGAAGCACCAGCCAGCTTGGCTTCGTGGAAGCGCCGGATCAGTGCCGGGATGACGTGGCTGTTTTCGGGGTGGTAGTTGTCGCCCGGGCCGTACAGGTTCGTGGGCATCACGCACCGATAGTCGGAGCCGTACTGGCGGTTATAGCTTTCGCACAGCATTATCCCGGCGATCTTGGCCACCGCATACGGCGCATTGGTGGGCTCCAGGGGGCCGCTGAGCAGCGCCGATTCCTGGATGGGCTGCGCCGCAAGCTTCGGATAGATGCAGCTCGACCCCAGGAACAGCAGTTGGTTGACGCCGCTGCGCCACGCCTCGTGGATCACATTGGCCGCGATCATCAGGTTCTGCTGGATGAATTCGGCGGGGTACGTATCGTTCGCGTGGATGCCTCCGACGCGGGCGGCCGCCAGGTAGACCTGGGAGATCCGCTCGGTCGCGAAGAAGTGCCGGACCTCCAGCTGGTCGGTCAAATCGAGTTCACCGTGCGTGCGCAAGACCAGTTCCACGTCATCGCGCGTGGAAAGTGCACGGGCAATGGCGGAGCCGACCATGCCCCGGTGGCCTGCGATGAAGATTCTCTGGATATCTTTATTCATGGTGGTCGTATGTCCTGAAGCCTGCCATTTTGACCAGCGCATCGCGGCGGGCCGAAAGAAAGTCCGCCTCGATCATTTCATTGACCAGCTCCGTGAAGCCGATGCGCGGCGTCCAGCCCAGTTTTTCGCGAGCCCGCGTGGCGTCGCCAAGCAGCGTTTCCACCTCCGTGGGCCGGAAGTATCGGGGGTCAACGCGCACGATCACATCGCCCACCTTGCAGCGGGACGACAACTGCCGGCCATCGTGGTGGATCGCCGAAATGATGCCCACCTCGTCCACGCCGCTGCCTTCGAACGTGACCGTGATGCCCAGGCGCTGCGCCGCGCATGCCACGAATTCGCGCACGCTGTGCTGTTCGCCGGTAGCAATGACAAAGTCTTCCGCCACGGATTGCTGGAGCATCAGCCATTGCATCTCCACGTAATCGCGGGCATGGCCCCAGTCGCGCAGCGCGGACAGGTTGCCCAGATAAAGCGTGTCCTGCAGCCCCAGCGCAATCCGGGCGATCGCGCGCGTGATCTTGCGCGTGACGAACGTCTCGCCGCGCACCGGGCTTTCGTGGTTGAACAGGATGCCGTTGCAGGCGTACATGTTGTAGGCCTCGCGGTAGTTCACCGTGATCCAGTAGGCGTACAGCTTGGCGGCCGCGTACGGGCTGCGCGGATAGAACGGCGTGGTTTCCTTCTGCGGGATCTCCTGCACGAGGCCGTAGAGTTCGGACGTGGACGCCTGGTAGAACCGCGTGTCCTTTTCCAGCCCGAGGATGCGCATCGCCTCGAGCAGCCGCAGCGTGCCGACGCCATCGGTGTTGGCTGTGTATTCGGGCTCTTCGAACGACACCTGGACATGGCTTTGCGCGGCCAGATTGTAGATCTCGTCGGGCTGGGACTGCTGCACCACGCGCACCAGGCTGGCCGTATCGGTCATGTCGCCGTGATGCAGGATGAGCCGGCGGTTGTCCGCCTGCGGGTCCTGGTAAAGGTGGTCGATGCGATCCGTGTTGAACAGCGAACTGCGCCGCTTGATGCCGTGGACCTCGTAGCCTTTCTCCAGCAGGAATTCCGCCAGGTACGAGCCGTCCTGGCCGGTGATACCAGTGATCAGCGCGCGACGGGTACCGTTGCGTCCACGCGGCAGCTGCGCCGCCTGATTGTCGAGTTTTTCCAGATCGCTTGCGCCCATGACCGTCACATGTTGGTTGCGGATGGGATGGACTCTATTGGCGGCGCAGGGGTGTCACTGTCTGGTATCCCACATAGTCGGGCCGGCCCTCCCGCACGCAGTACGGCCTCAGAGCGGCACTCCCATCAGGACGACGGTGGCGGCCACGCGTCCCGCGCGACGCAGCACAGGGGCCAGCCGGTCGCCTAAGCGCGCAAGCAGCCCCACCTTGCCGTGCGGCCCACGCGCCAGACGGCGCGCCACGCGGACTGGGAGCCGCATTCCGGGCGGAATCGAGGCGTGGCAAAAGGCGATCTTGCGCACGTAGTGGTCAACCTCCCACACCCACGAGGAGCCGTACGGAAAATACGCCACGTCGCCCTGGCAAAGGGTGCGGCTCATGCCATGGCAGTCCGTGACCCGCACACTGCCTTCGAGGATGACGACGACTTCGTCGAACTGATAGTGCCAGTCGAACTTGCTGCGGGTGCAATCCCAGATCGTGGTCCAGGCGCCGCCGTCGTGCGTCGCGGAGTGATCGCGGCAGCGGGTGACTGGCGTGCCAGTACGAATCCAGGTGGGCTCTATCGGGCTCGGCTGGTCCGGCATGGTGCTGGTATGGCCGAAGACGCCAGAGTGTGGGGGATGTCGCGGATCGGCTTTCGGGCTGCCGAGCATGGAAGTTCCTCCTGTCACGTTGGGCCGCCGTGGGGCGAGAGGCAATCGTTGCCGATCACGCCAGGTGGAAATGTGCGAAAACGCACGCATGAAACAGGACCGTCGGCAGAACGCCGCGCAATGCGTTGTCCCCAAACAAAGCGGGCGCCGCGTGATGCCGGCGCCCGACTGTTGAGTTAGCGCGACAGCGTCTTCTAGAGAGGCAGACCGGTCTCGAAGGAAGCGTCGTCGAGGCGCGAAAGCGGCTTGCGTGCGCTGGCCGCGCGTGCGGAATGCGGGTCGCCATTGACCCACTCCAGCGTCGCGCCGCGCTGCAGAGCCGCATAGACCGCCTCGCCCTTGTTGCGCACCTTGAGTCGCTGGTAAAGCGTGCAGGCGTGGCTCTTCACCGTGGCCACGGAGATATTGAGCATGCGGCTGACCGTCTTGATCGGATAGCCGCGCGCCAGCAGCACCAGCACTTCGTACTGGCGCGGCGTGATCTTGAGCATCTCCGCTTCGTCGTAGCTGGGCTCTTCCTCGGCCATCGGCAGGCCGTGGGCGGGCGCGACAGGCGCGACGGGCGCGGCGGCAATGGGCTTGCCGGGGCGCAGGCTGGTCAGGTCGCGGACTGCCACTGCGGCACGCATGGCACTGGCGCAGGCCGATGGCGATGCCGCGTCCTGCGGTGTGACTGGCGACAGGGGCAACGGGGCCGCAGACGCCAGCGACGTGGTGGCCGGCATGGCAGACCGCGAGGCCACGGGCGGGGCCGTCGCGTCACCGGCGAACATCAGTCCCTGCACGCTGGATATGGCCAGGCGGATGGCGGCCTCGATCACGGCCAGCGATGCCGATTTGGGCAGGCAGCCGCAGATGCCGCGCGCGGCGTCGGGCGACGGCACATGCAGCGGAAGGCTGTCCGACAGAACCAGGATGCGCTGTGGCGTCAGCCGTTCCCGGGCCTGTTCCAGCTGTTCCCAGCCAGTGGCCTCGTCGGCAGGCATGCCGAAGACCAACAGGTCGGCGTTTCGGTGCGGGATCTCCAGGCGGTTGATGTCGGCCGGCGCCAGCGCCAGTACATGTCCGGATTCCTGGATGGTTTCGAGCATCTGCAGCAGCCCGAGCCGGAGCAGCGGATGCTCCTCGATCAGCAAGGCGTTCATTCTTCTTGACTCCCCGTTTGTGGGTGAGATGCGGGACGCTTTGCGTGTGGGAACTACACCGCTGGACTGTGCGGACCACCGTGGATGGCACCGCCTGCTTCAGCTGTAACCCCGTGCTTCCGTGTCTGTCGATGCCCGCTTGTTAGAAGGGCTTGTCCGCGCGACCAGAAGTATGACCCGTACCTTAACCCGAAAGAAAATCTCGCTCCTAAATCGAAACTTAAATTCATCTTATGGGCTGGTTGGTACGAATGCAAGCGCATGGGTTGGGGTTGATGTGGGGATGTAATGCACTCCACCTCATAATCCATTGCCTGGATCGTGCATTTGGCTGGAGAAGTATTTGCAAAGCCATCCAGCCGGCCCTGCCACAGGGGTTTCACGATTGATACGTCACGTCGGGGAGTTGTTTCACGCATGCAACCGATCGGAATGAAAATGGTGTGGTGAATATCAAAAACTCACCCGCTTGGGGGGTGTGGCATTAACGGAAATGGTGTTTGGTGGCGCATTGCTGAAACCCCTCGAAAATATTCCGGATGTCAGTATTTTCCGCTGCGACTTTGGTGGGGATTCCGTCGGACTAGTGCAAAAGGATGAAGGGCGGATCGTGCCTCGGCACGAAAGAAAATCGCTTTGTACCGTTGCGATCTCCTGGCCTTCGACCTGCCGGGGGTGGCTGCTGCGGCACGTCGCGGAAAGCGTCGCGGGCCGGACCCCATGCCCGTGGGTCCGGCCCGCTTCGCTGTCTTGATGCCGCATCGGTTGCCATGATCGTCCGTGGCATCAACGGCCGGACACGAGCATGCGCGGACTTAAGCGGCGTTGCCGGACATCAGCGTCCCCAATAGCCGGGGCGCTTGTACCAGCCGTGCGGGCCATGCACCCAGCGGTCTGGCACATAACGCTGGCCGTGGCGCGCCGACTGCCAGTAGCCGCCACGCCACGCATACCCGTTGCTGGCGCGGTCGTAGTGTCCCGGCACCCAGACCTGGCCCGGGCGCGGTGCCGGCCGTACCTCGTGGCGCGGGGCTGGGGGCGGGTTGTTGTAGTAGCCATGGGCCTGCGCGGCAGGCGACAGCAGTCCAAAGACGCCCCCCGTGGCAAGGACGGTGGCAGCAAGCAGGATCTGGCGTTTCATGTGGATCTCCTTGAGGCGAGGGCGCCGGAAATATGAGGGAAGCAAGCGGGCGATCGTCAGGCGCGATTCGCTCAGTAGCGGCCGCCGCGGTAGTAGTCGTGGTGGTAGTGCGGGCCACGCGGCGGCACCACGATGCACGCCGACAGCAGGGCGCTGGTGGTGGTCAGCAGGATGGCCAGGGCGATTGCGCGTTTCATGAGAGGGGACTCCGTATCCGGTTCGCGTTGAACACGGCTTCACTCTAGCGGCGCACACTGTGCGAACGCGGTTGCACTTGTAAGGCTGTCTCACATGCGGCCCAGTCCCGGCCAGTCTCCCCGTGCATGCCGATGACACCCGCAAAGCCTTATGGCAAAAGGGTTTGCAGGAATGTGACGTAGGCGGCCGAAAGATGTCTGACGGGTCAGCGGCAGGTAATGTGGCGTTACATCGGAAATGAGTCCTGCAAAGATTCGGCGATGTCCGAGGCGGTTGGTGGCCGATGTCATATCCATTTGCGAGGGTGCCTCGCACGCCCTGGCTGCGCCTGTCATCGCAAGCGACGTCCGGGACGTTCTCCGCAGAAACGGGTACGCTTCGAGCATGCCGGATGCGTTGCCGGTTCCCCGTGGCGGTGCGTGGACCGCGCCATCGGGGGTGGCGGCGCGATGTCGAACGCCCCACGATGCGTCATCGCACCCGCCGAATATCCCAAAGTACGTGCCGGAGCGATGGCACGAAGCTTGCGCCAGTCTATTTGCCGTATTCCCGGAGGGAGGACGTCATGCCGGTCATGTTCATCGTGCTGGTTCTGCAGGCACTTGAAGGGCTGAGCCCGCTTACCGTGCCCCAGTTCGCACGGGCAAGGTTCGACGATGGCGCGGCCGATGCCGTAGCGGTCATCGAGCGCACGCAGTCGCCCTAGCCGCGCGCCGGCGCGCCGGTTCTCCGGGAAACACCATCCACACCAGACCGGAGCAACCGACATGAATCGCCAGGACGTGACCGACCTCATCATCGAAGCCAAGGTAACGCGCGGCATCTCGTGGGCCCAGGTGGCCGACCGCGTGGGCAAAAGCAAGGAATGGACGACCGCCGCCTGCCTGGGCCAGATGACCTTCGACGAGGCCGGCGCGCGCGCCGTGATGGAGATCTTCGACCTGCCCGCCGAGGCAGAGCCGTGGCTGCGAACCGTTCCCTACAAAGGCTCTCTGCCGACGCAAGTACCCACTGACCCGCTGATCTACCGGTTCTATGAACTGATCAGCGTGTACGGCACCACGTTCAAGGCGTTGATCAACGAGGAATTCGGCGACGGCATCATGAGCGCCATTGATTTCCGGATGGACCTGCAGCGCGAGGCCGATCCTAACGGAGACCGCGTGCGGATCGAGATGTCCGGGAAGTTCCTGCCTTACAAGACCTACTGAAGCCCTGGGGGGCGGCCGCCTTGCGCGGCCTTGCCCCATTGCCGGCGCAAGGCCGGCCCCGATTCAGCCGAAGTATTCCTGGTAGTAGCGCGCGCACGTGCCCGTCGGGCGGAACGTGTACGGCAGTTCGGCCATGGCGGCCGCTTCCAGCGAACCAAACGGGATGTCGAGATCGGCCTCGGTGCGATCGGCCACGTCGTCAGGGCGGGAGATGTGTTGCGGATTCACGATAACGCTCACTCAGTCGGGGGCGGCTTGTGGGCCGCCGCGTTGCACGGGATTGGTCGTCGGGCGGAATTTGTCGCCCCGCAGCAATCCTACGGAACGATCGCGCCGAGATCATCGGGCGGACGCTGAAAAGACTGTTCCAGTTCGCGGATCAATCGCCAGCGCCTATCGCCCTCATAGCGGCGTATGCGCAACAAACCGCGCAGCCGGGCTGCCGCGACACGGACAGAGAAAATCCCCCGCCGCCCGCACGCCCGGCGTCTATAGTGGCTGTGGAACGCGCCGCAAGCGATTCGTAAGCGGTTATTCACTTTCATGCCATCTGATGCGGGAGCCCGCCATGAGCCTGCCGCCCTGCTTTGCCGACCGCCGCGAGGCGGGCCAGTATCTGGGCCGCCGCCTGGTCGAACTGGGCTATGCGCGTCGTGCCGACGGCGATCCGCCGCTGGTGCTGGCCTTGCCGCGCGGCGGTGTCCCGGTCGCCCACGAGGTGGCGATGGCGCTCGAGGGCAAGCTGGACATCCTGCTAGTCCGCAAGATCGGCGCAGCGGGCTACCCCGAACTGGCGCTCGGTGCCGTGGTGGAGGGGGATGACAGCGGCCACGGCCCGCATACGGTCATCAACGACGACCCCTGGGTGCAGCGGGCGGTGGAATCGGGCGCCTTCGATGCCGAACGCGGACGGCAGCTTGGCGAGATCTGCCGTCGCCAGCAGCGTTATCGCCAGGGGCGCCCTGTGGTGGCAATGGCAGGCCGATGCGTGATCGTGGTCGATGATGGCGTGGCGACGGGCGCGACGATGCGTGCCGCGCTCGATGCCGCGCGCATGGCGCGGGCGGCTCGTATCGTGGCCGCCGTGCCGGTGGGTTCCGCGCAGGGGCTCGACACGCTGCGCGAAGTCGCCGACGAAGTCGTCTGCCTCAACACGCCCGCCAGCTTCGGCGCGGTCGGTGCGTTCTATCTCGATTTCACCCAGACGTCCGACGACGAGGCCATGACGCTGCTGCGCGAGGCCCAGTGCGCGTCCACGCTGCCGCACCCGGCGGCACGCCCCCGTGGCGATCTGCCGCTCAGGGACGGCCCGTTTGCCCGCTGAGGCGCACTTTCAGGTGAGGTACCAGGCCCCCCGCATGCAGCAGGGCGCGCAGGAAGTCGGGCACCGGCTCGCATGCCACGCGGGAGCCGTCCTCCAGCCGCACGTTCGCGCCGTCGAGATCGAATGAGACGCGCGTGGCATCGATTAGCGCATCGGCCTGCTGGCAGACCAGCACGGGCAGGCCGATGTTGATCGCATTCCGGTAGAACAGGCCCGCGAACGACCGGGCCAGTACGGCGGCCACGCCCAGATGCCGGAGCGCCTGCGCGGCCTGCTCGCGCGACGATCCCATACCGAAATTCGTACCCGCCACCACGATGTCGCCCGGCCGGACATGCGTGGGAAAGTCCGCACGCAGGTTCTCCAGGCAATGGCGCGCCAGTTCGTCGAGGCCGGACTTCATGTACGGACCGGGCGCCATGGCGTCGGTATCGACATCGTCGCCAAAGCGCCAGATGCGTCCTGCGGGCGGATGGGAGAAATCGGGCGCAACGGTCATGCGAGCAGCGTCCGGGGGTCGGTGATCCTGCCGGTGACGGCGGTGGCCGCTACGGTCATCGGCGATGCCAGCCAGACCGCGCTGCCGGCGTCGCCCATGCGGCCCGCGAAATTGCGTGCGGTCGAGGCTATCGCCCGGCTGCCGGCCGGAAAGCGGCTGGCGCCGTAGCCGGCGCAGGCGTTGCATGCGTTCGGCAGCAGTTCGGCGCCGGCATCCAGCAGCGCGCCGAGCGTGCCTTCGTGCAGGGCCAGCTGCTGGTCGCGCGCCGACGCCGGCGCCACGCGCAGCGACATGCCCGCGGCCACCTTGCGCCCGCGCAGCACGCTTGCCGCCATGCGCAGGTCTTCGAGCTTGGCGCCGGTACACGCGCCGATATAGGCGATGTCGATCGCCTGACCTGCAGCCTCCGTCACCGGCGCGCCATTGGCCGGGCTGTGCGGCGCGGCCACATACGGCACGAGCGCCGTGGCGTCGAAGCGATGCGTCAGCAGCACCGGCGCATCGGCATCGCTGCGCCACTGGCGCGGGTCGATGGCCGCCAGCGTTGCCGTGGCCACACCGGCCTGCGCCAGCCACGCCATGGTCGTGGCATCGGGCGCGATCAGTCCCGTCTGCGCACCCAGTTCGGTACTCATGTTGGTGAGCGTCATGCGCTCCTGCATCGGCATGGCGGCAATCGCCGTGCCGGTGAACTCGATGGCCTCGTAGCGGCCGCCGGCCAGGCCCAGCGTGGCGCACAGGAACAGCATGATGTCCTTGGCGCAGACACCCTCGGCCAGTTTGCCGTGCCAGTCCAGGCGGATGGTCTGCGGCACGCGCAGCCAGATTTCGCCCGTGGCCAGTACCCCGGCCATTTCCGTGGCGCCCACGCCGAACATGTACGCGCCAAAGGCGCCGCCGGTGGGACTGTGGCTGTCGCCACCGACGATGAAGCGGCCCGGCAGCACGAAGCCCCGCTCGGGCAGCACCAGATGGCAGATGCCCTGGTTGTCGATCAGATGGGGGATGCCGGCCTCGCGCACCCAGTCGCGCGTGAAGCGCACGATGGCTTCGGCATCGGGGTCCGCCGCGGGTACATAGTGGTCGGTGACCACGACATAGCGCGATGGGTCCCACACCCGGGCGCCCAGTTCCCGCAACAGCGGCGCCACGCGGCGCGGCCCACTGGAGTCGTGCGACATCGCCAGGTCGACCTTGCACATCACGATGCTGCCCGGTGTGACATGGGCCGTGCCGGCCGCGCGCGCAACGAGTTTTTGCGCGAGCGTCGCGGGCAGCTGCAGGGGGTCGACGGCGTTGCCGCTGGACAGGGTCATTCCGGCTGGGCTCCGGAGTACTTCACCACCGTGGCCCAGCGTTTGACGTCCTGCTTCACGAAACTGGCGAATTCGGCGGGCGGCATGGCGCTGGGCTGCGCACCGTCGTTTTCCAGACGCTTGCGCACGGCCGGCTGTTCCAGGCCATGGCGTGCTGCCTGATAGATCGTCTGTGTGATCTCGGGCGGCAGGTTGGCCGGACCGAACAGGCCGAACCAGGCGCTCGACTCAAAGCCCTTCACGGTCGCGCCGATCGGCTGCACGCCGGGAAACTGCGGTAGCGGCGTGGGGCTGGTCACGCCCAGCACCTTGAGCTTGCCGGCCTTGACATGCTGCGCCACGTTGATGGTGCTGGCGAACATCAGGTCCACCTGGCCGGCCAGCAGATCGGTGATGGCGGGGGTGGTGCCCTTGTACGGAATATTGACGATGTACGTGCCCGTCATCATCTTGAACATGTCGCCGGCCAGATGCACCGACGAGCCCACTGACCCGATGCCGAAATTGAGCTTGCCGGGTTCGGCGCGTGCCAGCCTGATCAGTTCGGGAATGTTGTTGGCGGGCAGCTTCGGCGTGGCCACCAGCACGCTTGGCACATTGGCCACCAGCGTGATCGGCGTGAAGTCCGCGACCGGATCGAACGGCAGCTTCTTGTACAGCGACGCGTTGATCGTATGGCTGGTGAAACTCATGAGCAGCGTGGTGCCGTCGGCCGGGCTCTTGGCCACCATGTCGGCGGCGATGTTGCCGCCGGCGCCGGGACGGTTCTCGACCACCACGGGCTGGTCAAGCGTCTGCGAGAGTTCCTGCGCGATGGTGCGGGCCAGTGTGTCGGTGGTGCCGCCGGCGGGAGCGCCCACCAGAATGCGGATCGGCTTGCCGCCGGCAATGGCCGCATGGGCTGCCGGCACTGCCAGCAACGATGCCAGGGCCAGCAGCGCAAGCGCGCGGCGGCGGCCTGGTCGGGTGGGGGTGCGGGCCGGATGATGCGCGCCCGGGCGAATGACTGGCATGACAAAGGCTCCTCGCAGTGTGATCTGGAGTGCGCAGTATGGCCCGAAATGTCTGGCCCGGAAAAGGCTTTGGGGCGCAGGGATATCCCTGCGCCGCGATCAGTCGCGCAGGCCGGTGCGGGTTTCGTTTTCCACCCACACGTTCGCGCTGTCGCCGCCGCCCATGGGGGACAGTTCCATCCGGTACTCATAGCGGTCGGGACGATACTGGCCCATCAGCAGCTGCACCGGGCGCCCCGCCTTGTCCAGCACCACACGGCGTACCGCCAGCAGCGCGCCGCCCACGGGGACGTCGAGCAGCGGTGCCACGACGACATCGGCCAGGCGCGCGGTCAGCACCTGCGACGCGCGTCCCAGCTCGACACCGGCGGCTTCCAGCAGGCGCAGCATCGGCGTGGACTCCAGGTCCTTGCGCGCCAGCGGGCGGCCCAGGTCGGCAGGCAGGTACGTCGTGATGTGCGACAGTGGCCGGCTCTTGTAGTGGCGCACGCGCACGATCTTGATGACGGGGTCGCCCGCCTGGATCTGCAGTGCCTCGGCCACTTCTGGCGTGGCATGCACTTCGTCGATCGAGATGACCTTGACCGCCGTCTTCTCGCCCATGTCGATGATGGTGCCGAGCAGGCTGGTGACACGTTCCTCGGCGGCCTGGGGCTTGACCGGGTGCGGGTTCACGAAGGTGCCCAGACCGCGGTGCCGGCGGACCAGGCCTTCCTGCACCAGGCGGTCGAACACGCGACGCATCGTCACGCGCGACGCATGGAACTGTTTGGCGAGGTCGATCTCGCCAGGCAGCGGACCCTGGCCGAAACGGCCTTCCACGATCTGCTGGCGGAGCACCACGTAAATCTGGTGATACAGGGGGACGACGGCTTCACTCATGGTTTGCCCTGGCGAATGCGCTAACAAGTGTTGACGCGACTAATGTACTGTAAATCAGACATAGAGCCTAGCATGAAACACCGCTGCGGCGGCCCGGCTACTGTGTTACGACACATTTAAAGGAGGCGGCCGTCGCAGCATCCAGGTTCCGCAAGAAACGCTGCCTGATCCATGCGATTCCCCCGCGTGCAGATCGCCTGTCCGGGCACCCCGCGGGCACCCTGTCCCATGTGCCGCCGCATGGATGACCTCTCGGAACCCCGTGGATCGCCGCAACCGCTTGGAGCGGCGTACAGATCATCGCCGGGCGCCTGTTTCATGGCCGTTACGCCGCGTGGCCATGCGGGTTGGCGGGAAGGTGCGCGCTAACTCATTGAATGGAGGCCGGTTTTCGGCGGGGTGTTGGCTGTTGGCCGACTACCGGCCGGAACCCGTGTCACAGCCCTGTGACATGTCTACTGCCAAGCACAGGCCCGCGCGGGCCGATAGGCGCGAATCCGTCCTGAAAGTTCCTTCCAGAGCGTCCGGCAGCCGTTGTATTTCAACGGAATTCTGCCATGTGCTTGCGGGCTGGCACTGAATATGCGCAAGGGGAGGCTGGTCTGGTCACCGTGCCGGACCTGAACCTCCAGCCGATGTTCTCGAGAGCGCCGGCCGGAGGCTGAGCCGCAGTACAAACTTCCTGGGAGCTTCGTATGAAAAAGACTTTACTTGCGTCGGCGATTACCCTGGTTTTTGCAGGCACGGCCTGGGCGAATCCGACGAACAACAACACCACCGGAGGCGGAAACGATCAGACGGCCACGGCGACTTCCACGCAGTCCGGACCGGGAAACCACGCCAACGAGAATTCCACTGCGACTCAGGACAACTCCGACCGTAGCACCTCCACCAGCACCGATACACGGACGGCAACGCTGACGTCGAACCGGACGTCCACCCGGACGTCGACCGCCACGAACTCGCGCAACCGTACCGACCAGGACATGTCCGGCTACGGTAACGCGGCTGCCGCCAACGGCAGCTCCGCTACCGCCAACTTCACCAACTCGTTCAACAGCAGCCGGGCCCTGGCCCTCAGCAGGCTGAGCGGCACGGTGTCAGGCAATGCCATCTCCAACATTGGCAACTACGCCACGAACAGCGGTGGCGCCAACGGCGCGACCGGCGGCGCAGGCGGAAATGGTACGGGCGGCACGGGCCAAGGCGGCTCGGGCGGCAATGGCGGCAATGGCGGCGCCAGCGGCAATGGCGGCGCTGGCGGCAGCGGCGGTGCGGCGAACAACGGCAGCGCCACGGCGGGTGCCGCAAGCAATGGCAGCTCGACGGCTGGCACCGGCGGCGCCGGCGGCGCGGCGTCCGGCTTTGGCGGCGCCGGCAGCGGCGGCCGCGGCTATGGCGGCGATGCCCTGTCGGCCAGCCTCAGTGCTGGCGGCCGTGGCGGTTCTGCCCTGGGCGCGGGCGGCAGCGCAGGCTCCGGGTCGCGTGGCGGCGCGGGCGGCGACGGTGGCTCGGCTCGTGGCAGCGGCGGCTCCGGCCTGGGTGGCGGTCTGGGCGCAGGCCTGGGCGGCGGCCTGGGTGCTGGCGGCAGCAGCGGCTCATCGAACCAGTCGAATGACCGTGGCGCAGGCAATGCGGGCACCGGCACGGCAACGGCCGGCGCTGGCGGCCTGGGTTCCGGCACCGGTACGGGCTCCGGCACTGGCACTGGCACGGGCACGGGCGCAACCGGCACGGGCACGGGCGGTGCAGGCGCGGCAGGCGGCGCCGCAGCGGCGACGGCAAGCGCCGGTGCGGGCACTGGCACGGGCGGCGCTGGCGGTACTGGCACCGCGACGGCAGGCGCCTCCACGGGCGGTGCCGGCTCGGGTACCGGCGGCAACGGCGGTGCGCAAACCAGCCTAGCCGGCAACGGCGGCGCGGGCGGTACTGCCACCAACGGTGGTGCATCGACCTCGGCCTCGAATGGCAGCGCCACGGCCGGCAACGGCGCCGTGGGCGCCACCTCGGGTGCTGGCGGTGTGGGCGGTGCTGGCGGTGTTGGCCAGGGCGGCACGGGCGGTACCGGCAACGGTGCGGTCGGTGGCGCTGGCGGCTCTGGCGGTACCAACTATGTCGATGCCGGTACCTTCAACATGTCCAACGCCATGACCAGTGTCGGTCAATCGGCCGCGGGCATCATGATCGCCAACCAGAACAGCGGCATGGCATCGCTGGTGCAACAAAGCGTCAATGTGCAGGCCAACATGCAAGTTGGGAAGTAAGCCGTCCTGACGCGTGGTCTGTGCCGCTCCGCACGGAGCGGCACGGCCCGCCAGGATCGAATGACAGGACAGCGCGGCGCGGCGGTTGCGTTTGCGCTGTCATGTCGAAAGCCTGCAGGTCCGAAGTCATGGTCCGGATGGGGGCCATGTCCACGGAGCACGAGGGGAGACGCACCATGCGATCGCATCGCGCAACTGTCGTGACACTCTCGACAGTCTTACTGGCCTGGCCGTTCATGCAGGCCAATGCAGGGCCGCCCGGCGCCGAGGCTTCCGCCACGGCCGTAGCGGTCGCAAGCCGTGACACGGGCGCAGCCACGGCAGTGGCCGGCGCGGTGGCCAGTGTGTCGGCGACAGCGCCGTCCACAGGTCCGAAACTGAACATATTTGGCACGTCCGCAGCTGCCGTGGCGACCGAGAAACTCGACGATGTGCGCGGTGGCGCCGAAGTGGTGGTCAACGACATGCGGCTGCATGGCACGGTTGGCGACAACGCGGCCATCAACACATTCTCCGGCAGCAATATCGTGTCGGAAGGATCGTTCTCGAACGCTTCGGGCTTGCCGACCGTGATCCAGAACACGGGCAACAACGTACTGATCCAGAACGCGACCATTCTTAACGTCCAGTTCAAATGATCATGCGCAGCCTGCTGTGTAAGACCGCTTGCGCGATGGCGGTGCTGGGCGGCATTGCGGCCGCCCACGCCGACACGATCCGCGTGCCGGGCGACCAGGGCAACTCGTACTACGTGCCGGTCACCAGCCTGCGCGAGGCGCGTTTCCGGACCACGATCCGCCAGCAGTACGACTTCAGCTGCGGCTCGGCGGCAGTGGCCACGCTATTGACGTACCAGTACAACGTGCCGACGTCGGAGCAGACGGTCTTCGCCAACATGTACGTCAACGGCGACCAGGCGAAGATCCGCGCCGAGGGCTTTTCGCTGCTCGACATGAAGCGGTTCCTGGAGTCGCGCGGCTTCCAGGCCGACGGCTACGAAATGCCGCTGTCGAAACTGGAGGAGGCGCAGATTCCGGCGATCGTGCTGATCGTCGAGAACGGCTATCACCACTTCGTCGTCGTGAAGGGCGTCAAGGGCGACCGTGTCCTGATTGGCGATCCGGCGCGCGGCACGCGTGCGCTGGAGCGCGCGCACTTCGAACAGATCTGGGACAGCAGCCTGCTGTTCGTGATCCACAACCGCACCGAGCAGGCGCGATTCAACATGGCCGCGGACTGGCGTGTCGCGCCGAGCGGCCCTTACTGGATGGGAGTACCCCGAGACAACCTGTTCTTCACCGTCATGCCCAAGCATGGCGCCTCTGATTTTTGAGCTGAGGAACATCATGGCCCAGACAAGCAATTCCAACGCGCCCAGACGCACAGCCGGTCAAGCCACCGCTGCCGTGCTGCTTGGCGCGGGCCTGGCCTGCGCTGGCAATGCGCATGCCGGCGCCGGCGCGCTGGCCACGGAAACGGAACACACCGATGTCGTGGAGAACGCCGCCGTGGCGATTCCGACCGCGATCGACATGGTCGCGCCGCCGGCCGCCACCGAACTGGCGGCACTGGCGCCACTGGCTGAACCCGCGGCCGATTCGCCTTCCGTGGTGGCCCGATTGCCGGGCGTGCCGACTGTTCCGGACCATGTCGCCGCCAGGGCAGCATCCGTCTCCGAACCCGTTTCAGAACCTGTAGTGGTCGCAGCGGTCGCCGAAGCGCCTGCGCGAGTGGTTCCGGTCGACAAGGCCAGCGTGGCCCGGCATCACCCCCCTGAGGATCCGCTCGCGGTGGCCATGACACTGGCCGGGCGGGATCCCGGTGCGCTGGTGGCCGATGCGCGCAAGCAGATGGCCAAGTGGAAGCCGGTCGCGCAGGCGCGGCTTGAAGAGTCACGCGGCGGCTTCGATGCCGGGGGCCTGCAGGTGGGCTTCGGCATCGATCGCGCAGTGTTCGTCAACGGCGCGCTGGCGGTGTCCACCAGCATCACCATTCCCGATGTCAGCAGCATCACCGCCGCGCAGGCCAGCCAGCTGGCCCAGGCGCTGGGGCAGGTGACCGTGGCGGTGACGGCGGCCAACAGCGCGGCCAACGCCGCCGTGGCCGCCGCCGGACGAGCCGGACAACCCGCCGTGGCCGCCGCCCAGGGCGCGGCAGCCAACGCGCAGGGTGCGGCAGGCACGGCCAGCAGCACGGCCAGCGCCGCGGCCACGGGCGCCTCGAGCATGGCGGCCGGGGCGGCGGGCGTGGCGCAGCAGGCCGTGGCCAATGCAACGGGCACGGTGGTGACCAACGGGTTGCTGACGGTGATCCAGAACGGCGCCGGCAATACGGCCAACCTCGGTGCGGTATCGAACATGCCCGGGACTGTGATCCAGAATAATCTCAACAACCAGAATATCCAAAGCCTGATGACGCTCAACGCAAGCGTGAATACCCTGGCCGCATTCCGTACACAAATGGCCAACACCGCGCTGAACAGCGTTCTTCAAAGGTCAGCCGCAATGAGGTAGTCGCGTGTAGTCATGAACAGGCGCGGGCCCCGCAGTATGCCCGCAGCCCCGGGGGAGGAAGACGTCATGAAGAAGCGTTCACTGCAGGGCATCGGTTATGCCGGATGCTCGATGCTGCTGTTGGGTGGCATGGCCCAGGCCCAGACGCCGCCCGATGCGGGGCCGCCGGCCGCCGCCAGGCTTGAATTGCTGCAAAAGGAACTGGCGGCCCAGGCCCGGCAGCTGGAGGAAATGAAGCGGGCGCTGGCCGAACAGCAGGCCACGATCCGCGAACTGCGCCGCACCGTCGACAGCGAGACGCTGCAGCGCAAGCGCGGCGGGCAGGGTGCCGGCGTGACGGGCGGCAACATGGCGACCAACGCCGCCGCCGCGGGCGCGGCAGCCAGCGCCACGCAGATCAACAACACGGCACAGCAAGGCGTGCAGGCCCAGCAGGCCCCGGAAGCCGCGCCGCCTGACGCGCCGCCGCAGGGCCAGGCCGCGCAGCCCGGCGAATCGGCCGCGGGGATCGAGGAGCCCGTGGGCAAGCCGCCGGAGCGCGACACGCGTCCGCCGGAGATCGCGCCGATCTTCGACCAGCCTGGCGTGCTGACGCCCGCCGGCAAGATCATCGTCGAACCCAGCCTCCAGTACGGCTATTCGTCCAGCGACCGTGTGGCGCTGGTTGGCTACACGGTGATCCCCGCCATCCTGATCGGGCTGGTCGATGTGCGCCAGGTCAAGACGTCCACGTACGTCGGCGCGCTGGCCTTCCGCTACGGCATCACCAAGCGGCTTGAAATCGAAGCCAAGATTCCGTACGTGCATGCGAGCAGCGACACCGTCAGCCGCGAGGTGTTCACCGGCACCGCCGTGGACAACGTGTTCAATTCCAGCGGCAGCGGGCTGGGCGACGTGGAAGCGACGCTGCGCTACCAGCTCAACTACGGCAACGAGAAGATGCCGTTCTTCATCGGCTGGCTGCGCTACAAGTCGAACACGGGCCGCGATCCGTTCGAGGTGGTGACCGACTGCGTGACCCGCTGCGTGAGCAACACCACGGGTACCGGGCTGCCGCTGGGCATGCCGACCGGCACGGGCTTCCAGGCGATCCAGCCCGGCGTGACGTGGCTGCTGCCGACCGACCCCGCGGTGTTCTTCGGCACCTTCAGCTACCTGCACAACTTTGCGCGCGACAACGTCAGCCGCACGGTGCTCAATGGCCAGACCGAGAACCTGGGCAAGATCGCGCCGGGGGACATCTTCCAGTTCAACTTCGGCATGGGCCTGTCGCTCAACGAGCATGCGTCGTTCTCGATCGGCTACGACCAGAGCATCATCTGGCCAACCAAGCAGAACGGCCAGACCGTGCCGGGGTCGGTGCGCATTACGCAGGGCACGCTGCTGGTGGGCTATTCGTACCGCTTCAACAACCGCTACACGCTGAACCTTTCGGTGGGCGCGGGCCTGACGCGCGACACGCCCGATCTCACTGTGACGGTGCGCCTGCCGATCACATTCTGAACGCATGATGCGGCGCGAGGTGACGCCCGGAATTCTTCCGGCGCGCCTCGTGCGCAAGTCAGCCGTTCGGTACCTTGCACAGTCCTTGCGGAGAGAGTAGAACGAAACGAAACCGTCCCAGACGGATGACCCGGACACCGGGGCGGCCTGACAGAGGAGGCAAGTCATGCGCAAACGGATCTTCTGGTTGTTGCCCGACCTGGCAAGCGCGCGCCGTACCATGGACGACCTGCTGCTGGCCCGTATCGAGAACAGTCACATCCACTTCGTCGGCCGCGATGGCGCGGACATGACCGGCCTGCACGAAGCGAACCTGTTCCAGACCTCGGACATCGTGCACGCGGCGGAAATGGGCCTGATGGTGGGCGGTGGCGTCGGTATCGTGGCCGGGGTCGTGGTGGCGATGTTCCCGATCGTCAGCGATACGCCGCAATGGGGCCTGGTCGGTGTGCTCGCCGTGCTGGGCGCGGTGTTCGGTGCCTGGGCCGCCAGCATGATCGGCAGTTCGGCGCCCAACAGCCGGCTGCGAGGCTTCGAGAAGGACATCGAGGCCGGCAGGCTCTTGCTGATGGTGGACGTGCCGCGCGGCCGCGTGGAAGAAATCGAGGCGCTGCTGCAGAGGGCCCATCCGGAAGCCCGTTTCGCGGGGCTCGATCCCGCGGTGCCAGCCTTCCCCTGATCCGTACGCCGGCAGCCGGACGCGCCGTGTCCGGGCTGCCATCCCGATCGTCTTCGCGCGCCCACGGGGCGCGCCCCGGCGCATGTTCCCCCATGCGCCACGCTGCGGCCAAACCGGACCGCCAACGGACCAATCAGGCCCTGGTGTGATGCCGCAGCAACAGTTCCCCGCCCTCGATTGTTCCAGCGTTTGAACAATTACCTCTGATGAGGTACTTTGCGCCATGCCGCCGTGTGGTGCATCGTGACGATGCATACTGCCGCGCGGCCGGCAGCGGCACAAAACAATTCAAGCCAGCAGCTTCAGGAGGGGTCAACAATGAGGAACGCACGATACATCGCGTGCGGCATGTTTGCCGTCACGCTCGGATTTTTCACGTCCATGGCGGCGCATGCGGAACCCGGCATCACCAAGTCAGCCATCCGGATCGGCCAGTCGGCCGGTGTCAGCGGGCCCGTGGCCGGATCGGTCAAGGAACAGATCGCGGGTGCCCAGGTGTACCTGAACCACGTGAACGCCAATGGCGGCGTGGCCGGCCGGCGCATCGAACTGCTGACCTACGACGATGGCTTCGACGCGAGGCGCACGCCCGACAACGTACGCAAGCTGATCGGCGAGGACAAGGTGTTCGCGCTGTTCATGGTGCGCGGCACGCCGCAGAACGAGAGCATCCTGCCGATCATCGGGGCCGAAAAGGTGCCGCTGATCGCGCCGCTGACGGGCGCCATCACGCTGCACCGGCCAGTCAACCGCTACGTGTTCAACGTCCGCGCCAAGTACCAGGACGAAGTGGCCCGCGCCATCAACCACCTGGCGACGTCCGGCATGAGCCGCATCGCCATTTTCTACGCCAACGATGGCTTCGGGCAGGACGTCTTCGAAGGGTTCAGCACGGCGTTGCAGGCGCGCGGCGTGCAGCCGGCGGGCGCGGCGTCGTTCAACCGTCCCATGGGCGACATCAGCCAGGGCGTGGCCAGCGTCAACAAGACCAACCCGCAGGCGGTGATGGTGATCGGCTCCGGCTCGGAGGCCGCGCGGATCATCCGCGAGATGAAGAAGGCCGGCAGCGAGGCGCAGTTCGTCACGCTGTCCAACAACGCGGCGGATTCGTTCATCAAGGAGCTGGGCGACGATGGCAAGGGCCTGATCATCACCCAGGTGGTGCCGGGCATGAATTCGAGCCAGATGAGCATTGCCAGCGAGTATCGCGGCCTGGCCAAGGCCCAGAAACTGGAACCCAGCAACGCGGGCATGGAGGGCTTCATGTCGGCCAAGGTGCTGGTGGAAGGGCTGCGCCGTGCCGGCCCCGAGCCCACGCGCGAAAAGCTGGTGGCCGCGCTGGAGGGTCTGCGCGATTACGACCTGGGCGGCATCCTGATCAGCTACAGCCCCACGCGTCACACCGGGTCATCTTTCGTGGAAATGTCGATCGTTTCGTCGACCGGCAAGCTGATCCGCTGACCGGCGGCTCGCCCGCCCCGCCGGCCGCCAACGCGGGCCGAGGGCTGCGGTATAGTTGCCGCCATGGCGACTTCCAACGCAGCTCATCCTTTTTCGCTGGCCGGACGCGTGGCCCTGATCACGGGCGGCGCGCAGGGCCTTGGCCTGGCCATGGCCGGTGCGCTGGCCGATGCCGGCGCGCATGTGCTGGTCTGCGCGCGCAACGCGCAGCGCGTGGCCGATGCCGTATCGCAACTGCAGGCGCAGGGCGCCACGGCCGAAGCGCTCGTGCTGGACATCACCGACGCGGCCGCCATCGCGCAGGCCTTCGAAGACATCGCGTCCCGGCATGGCCGGCTCGACATCCTGGTCAACAACGCCGGCACGCGCAATCGCAACAGCATGGCGCACCTGGATGCCGATGACCTGCGCGCGATGCTCGACACCAACCTCGTGGCGCCCTACGCGCTGTGCCGGCACGCCGCGCGGCTGATGCAGCAGGGACAGTACGGCCGCATCGTCAACGTGACGTCGATTGCCGGGCAGGTGGCGCGCGCCAACGACGTGCTGTATCCCGCCACCAAGGGCGGCCTCGACGCGCTCACGCGTGCGATGTCCGCAGACCTGGGCCGGTTCGGCATCACCGTCAACGCCGTGGCCCCCGGCTACTTTGCCACCGAGCCGAACCAGGCCATGGTGGACGATGAATCCGTGGCCGAATGGCTGCGCAATCGCACGTCGCTGGGCCGCTGGGGCCAGCCTGCCGAGGTGGCGGGCGCCGTGGTCTTCCTGGCCTCGCCTGCCGCGTCCTACGTCACCGGCCAGGTGCTGGCCGTCGATGGCGGCTACCTCGGCCACTTCTGACGTCGGCAAGCCGCCGGTCTCCCGGACGATTCAGATCCGCTTGCTCTCGCCATAGTGGGCGCGCAGGGCGTCGATCATGGCCGCCGAGGCGGCCGAATCGCTGCGCTCCCTGAGCCGCACCAGGCAGATCTCGCGCACCAGCGCGGGCATCTGCATCGGCCGGATGGCCAACCCCTCGCGCCGGAACTGGAACAGCGCCAGCGCCGGCACCACCGATACGCCCAGGCCCGCCTGAACCAGCGCGGCCACCGTGGCCAGGTGCTCCACCTCCATCACCCCGTGCAGCTTCAGCGGATGCATGGCGGCGTCCAGGTGCTGCCGCACACTGCTGGTCCGCGACAGCTGGATGAACGGCAGCCCGGCCAGCGACTGTGGGGCGATGCGCCGCCTCGTGGCCAGTGGATGGTCGGCGGGGCACACCAGGTGGAAGGTGTCATGGACCAGCGATTCCACGCGCAGGTCGGCGTCCTGCGCCGGGGCGGGGGCCAGCGCGAAGTCGGCCTGCCCGCGTCGCACCATGTCGATGCAGCCATCGGCCAGCTGGTCGTACAGCTCCAGCGAGATGCCCGGATAGCGCCGATGAAAGTCCGCCAGCAGCGGCGGCAGGTCGCCGCCCGCCAGCGAGGGCAGCGCGGCAATGGCCACGCGCCCCTTGCGGCGTTCCGCGTGGTCGCGCAGGTCTTCGAACGCGCTCTCGAAATCGGCCAGCAGGCGGCGCGCCACTTCCTCGAACCGCTTGCCGTCGGCACTGAGGTCCACGTGCCGCGTGGTGCGCTCGAACAGCCGGCTCCCGGCCTGGTCTTCCAGCGTCTGAATCAGTGTGCTGAAGGCAGATTGCGACAGGTGGCAGGCCTGAGCCGCCCGGGTGAAATTGCGATGCGTGGCCAGCGCCACGAAGGCGCGCAGGTGCTTGACCGAGAGATTCGACAGCATGGCGGGATAGTGCGGCGGATTCATCCAGGAAGTCGATAGATTAATCCAAATAATCCGTTTTCGCGTGGCAGAACCCGGCCCTAGAATGAGACCGCTGCCAACCCGGCCACCGTGGTCGGTCTGGCCAGCACCCATTGCCGAAGAGTCATTTCTCCAGACGTTGCCAACGCCCATGACTGCTCCCCTGCTGATCGGGTCCGGGGCCGGATTCTCCGGCGACCGTACCGACGCCGCCCTGCCGGTGGTGCGTACGCTGATCGCCGCCGGCGGGCCGGCGGCGCTGATTTTCGAAACGCTGGCCGAGCGCACGCTGGCACTGGCGCAACTGGCTCGCCGCGACAACCCCGAGCACGGCTACGAGCCGCTGCTGGACCACCTGCTGACGCCCGTGCTGGGCCTTTGCCTGGCCAACCGCATCCCGATCATCGGCAATTTCGGGGCCGCCAATCCGCGCGCCGCCGCGCGCCGCATCCTGGCGCTGGCTGCCGAACTGGGCCTGGCCGCCCCGCGCGTGGCGGTGGTGGAGGGCGACGACCTGTCGCATGACGCCGGCCGCGCCATGCTGCGCGGCATCGTCGGCGATGCATTTCCCGAAGCGCGCTTCGTTTGCGCCAACGCCTATATCGGCGCCCAGGGCATTGCCGACGCGCTGCGCGACGGCGCGCAGGTGGTGGTTTGCGGCCGCGTGGCAGACCCGGCTTTGGCCGTGGGCCCGGCAATGGCCCATTTCGGCTGGGCCTGGGACGACTGGACCCGCCTGGCCGCCGCCACCATGGCCGGCCATCTGCTGGAGTGCGGCGCGCAAGTCAGTGGCGGCTACTTTGCCGACCCCGGCATGAAGGATGTGCCCGACGTCCACGACGTGGGCTTCCCGATTGCCCGGCTCGACGCCGACGGCGGCATCGAGATCTTCAAGGCGGCCAACACCGGCGGCTGCGTGGACCTGCGCACGGTCAAGGAACAACTACTGTACGAAGTGCATGACCCGTGTGCCTACCTGACGCCCGACGTGGTGGCCGATATCGGCCAGGTCACCGTCGAGCAGATCGGCCCCGATCGCGTGGCCGTGCGCAATATCCGCGGCCATGCGCGGCCGGCGGAACTGAAGGCCAATCTGTTTCACCTGGGCGGCTGGTTTGCCGAAGGCGAGATTTCCTACGCGGGCCCCAATGCCGCCGCCCGGGCGCGCCTGGCCGCCGACATCGTGCGCAAGCGCATGCAGGGGCTGGGGTTCGACGTGCCGATCCGCTTCGACCTGATCGGCGTGCTGAGCGTGTTTGGCGACGATGCCGGCACCATGCTGGCCGCGCCACAGCCTGGCGAGGCCGAAGCCCGCGACGTGCGCATGCGCGCTGCGCTGGCGCACGAGGACAAGGCCGTGGCGCAGGCGCTGCTGCGCGAAGTCAACGCGCTCTATACCTGCGGACCGGCCGGCGGTGGCGGCGTACGCACCGCGCTACGGACGCGCCTGAACGCCACGTCCTGCCTGGTACCGCGGCAGGCCGTGGCGGCGTCCCATTCGTTCGTGACTGCCTGACCGGAGCCCGCCATGACCGCAACCCATCAAGCGCCGCTCTACCAGTTCGCCCATGGCCGTACCGGCGACAAGGGCGACCGTTCCAACATCAGCGTGATTGCCTACGACGCACGCGATTTTGACCATCTGGTGGCCCATGTCACCGAAGACGCCGTGCGCGCGCTGTTCGCCGCGCGCCAGCCCCGGGCCGTGAAGCGCCACGTCGTGCCGTCCATCCAGGCCATGAACTTCGTGATCGACGGCGTGCTGGACGGCGGCGTCAACGATGCACTGAATCTTGATACCCACGGCAAGGCGCTGGCGTTTCTGCTGCTGGGTTTGCCGATCCCCTTGCCGCCGCGGCTCGCCGGCGGCGCCGCATGAGTGCCGAGCCGTCCCATATGTCAAAACGATTCGAGGAGACACAGATGTACGGAATTCGCAGGCCGCAGGCCGTTGCCGCCGCTATCGCCACGTTCGCGTGCCTGGCCTTGCCCGCTGGCAGCGCATGGGCGGACTTCCCGGACAAGCCGATCCGCTTTGTCGTGCCGTTCGCGGCCGGCAGCGCCACCGACCAGCTTGCACGGGCCATCGGACAGGCCATGACGGTGGACAGCAAGGCCACCGTCGTGGTGGACAACAAGCCCGGCGCGAACGGCTTCATTGCCGCCTCCGACGTGGCCAAGGCCGCGCCGGACGGCTACACGGTACTGATCACCACCAACACGACCCACGCCGCCAACGAGCACCTGTTCAAGAAGCTGCCTTATGACCCGGTGAAGGACTACGCGCCGGTGTCGGCGCTGGGCCGCGGCGGCCAGATCATGGTCGTGAACCCGCAGGTGCCGGCCAAGACGGTCGGCGAGTTTATCGCGCTGGCCAGGAAGGAACCGGGCAAGCTGAGCTTCGGCAGCGGCAGTTCGTCGTCGCGCATCGCCGGAGAGCTGTTCCAGCAGATGGCCCATGTGCAACTGCTGCACGTACCGTACAAGAGCAATCCGCTGGCCATCACCGACCTGCTGGGCAACCAGATCCAGATGATGATCACGGACACCGCCACCGGCCTGCCGCAGGTCAAGACCGGCAAGCTGCGCGCGCTGGGCGTGTCGGGCAAGGCCCGCTCGCCGCTGGCGCCGGACGTGCCCACCATCGACGAAGCCGGCGTGAAGGGCTATGAGATGAGCTACTGGTTCGCCGCCTATGCCCCGGCCGGCACGCCGCCCGCAGTGGTCACGAAGCTGAACCAGATGCTGGTCAAGGCCGCCAAGAGCGATACGGCATCGAACTTCTACAAGTCGACCGGCACCGAAGTGTTCACCAGCACGCCGGCCGAACTGGCCAAGTTCCAGACCCAGGAATCGGACAAGTGGGGCCGCATCATCAAGGCCGCCAACATCCAGCCCGAATAAGCCCGAAGCCCCCTTCCTCCCGCGCTCCTTTCGTCCCTGCCGCCCAGGCGGACGAAGGGACCGGGACGGCCACGCAGGCCGGCCCAGCCAGCCTGCCCTTACACCTGCCTCACCCCGCCCGCACCTTGATACAGCGGTCCCGCCTTCGCAGAAACGGGTACGCCTGTCGCAAGATCGTTGCACTCCGTTGTCCCCGCACATCACCGAAATCAGAGTTAAGAAAGTCTCATATCAGGCACATCCGATATTCGTTTCTGGCGCTTCGGCGAAATCGTCTTCCTCACTCCCTTGACCGGCGCGGCATTCCGGGCGGCGGGATTGCAGGCGTAACAGATTTGTGATCGGAAAGGTAAAGCGCCTAGGCAAGAAGGGGGGTATCCATCACTTCCATTCATGGTTTACCCTGCGAGCCGTTTTTGGATGCTTACATCCGGTTACAAGCGGCGTTGCGTGCGGTTGGCAGATTATCGGGTCATGAACGTCCGGAATTGCACGGCATGATGCAAGAAGCCGCGTCCACGCCGGAGCCACGGGTCACGATGAATCGGCTTTGTTATCGCATTGTTTTCAACCGCCCACGCGCCATGCTGATGGCCGTAGCGGAGACGGCTTCGGGTCATGCAGGCGGCAAGCCGAGCGGACAGCGCGGCAGCACGCGCCATGCGCTGCCCGAGGTGGCATGGCTCGGCGTGCCGGCGATCCAGCTGGCCGTCTGGGCCTGCATGGGGCTGCCGATGGTGGCCGGCGCCCAGATCGTGGCCGACCCGAATGCCGGCGCCAATCGTCCCACGGTGATCCACACGCCGAATGGGCTGCCGCAGGTCAGGCGCTCCGACAACTGACCGGCCAGACGATCCAGCAGGCGGCTCCGATCATCTACAACCAGGTGGGCAATGCGCTCAAGGACCGGCCGGAATACGTGAAGGTCGCCGTCCACGGACTCGTTGGCGGGTTGGTCAGCAAGGCCCTGGGCGGAGACTTCGGAACGGGCGCGGCCGGGGTGGCCGCAGCGACTGCAGCGGTTGCGATGCTGGACGAGAACCTCGGTAGTCTCGGCGTTGATCCGGCTACGAAGGACAAGCTGTTGCAGTCGGTGGGTACGGCTGTGGCCGGTGCGATTGGAGGTAATGCGGCGGCGGGGACGGCTGGGATGGCGGATGCCTACAACCGGCAACTGCACCCGGATGAGCGCAAGTGGGCGAAGGATAATGCCAAGGCTTTCGCAGAGTATTACGAGCGAGAAACGGGCAAGACCATCAGTGATGAAGACGCCTACCAACGGCTCCTTTCCGCTGGATACGCGAACGTAGACAAATTCGCTTCCGACACGGGCACAAGTGATCGTGATGCTAAGCGATTCATCTCATCTAACGCACCGAGCAATCTTTTCAATAAGGACGAGATGTGGGACAAGCCTCTTGCTGGCGGTAATGCGAATGGCTCCTTGACCCCAGAGCAACAGGCTCGATTTGGCACAAAGACACCAGGAGAGTTCGCGAGTCGCGCAGTGACAAAAGCTCTGGACTACGTTGGCCAGCCGTGCAAATTGGATTGTGGCGATAAGTTCGGCGCTATTGCGAATGCTATCGACTCTCTGCAAAAGGCATCCGTTCTCTATCAGGACGATGTTGGCAGTGTCGAAATCATCAACAAACAGATCGCGCAGCTTGTTTCGGGAATTACTCAGGACGAAATCGTTCGTGGTGCCGCTTCGTCAATAAGTGAGACTGACAAGGCAATCGCAACGTTGCTTTTTGGCGCGCCGTCGAAATTGTTGGTCGGCTCAGCAGTTTCGGAGACGTTGAGCCGTGCATCTATGGTTCAGCAAATCAGCGAGATTAGAAGCAGGTTGCCATCCGCAGCACGAAAAGGCGGCAATATGGGCTTTGCCAAGATCGACATTGATGGCGTGCCGACAACTATGGCCGCGTCGAGTCGTATTGATAATCCCTCGTCAGACCAAAGGATGTTAGGGCTTGTCGGACGAGTAGTAGCTTCCGAAGCTAAGATTTTGAATAACATTGCCACCCTTCTTGGTGCCAATGTGAAGGCATCTGGAACGATTAATTTATTAACTGAACGAGCCCCTTGTGGGAGCTGCTCTGATGTTATCAAGATGTATCGTTTTGCGGCGTCGTTGAGGTTTCCAAATGAAAGATAGAACAAAGTACCGTGAAATGAAGGGTTGGCTTCTCGATTGTTGTTATGATTATTGTCGAGCAAAATTATTTCATGGCCGTGATTGGATGGAAGGTGAGTACGAGTATGCGTTCGCGTATGACGAGTTCAAGGATTCGTTTTCCATTGTCATTGAAAAAATAATGCTGGAAGTTTTGACTCTAATACTGTCCGGTGGTCGTGGAATAGGTGTTAGTTATCACCGAGATATTTTGGAAAAATTGATAGAATCTTGTGATCTCGGGGCGGAAATTGAGGGTCTTTCGGACGAGGAACGGCATGAGTTTGAAGAAGATTTGCGGATTTTGGGCTATGGACGACGTTGAGCCTCGATAAGCTGTCGCATGTTTTCCTTTCCGGGGGTAGGGTCTTGCGGTCTAGGTGCCGGCGACATGCCAATGGTGCAAAGCCGATTACTCCCTTTGGACAATATAACAAGTCGTACTTAACATGAAGTTTCCCCTTTTCGCAGCCCTATCCTTCTCTAGCGCCACCGCCATGGCGGCCACGCAAGCCGTCGTCCTGGAAACCCCGGTAACCTACGCTCCCGGCTCCGAGGTCGTCCAGCAGGTCAAAAACGAATGCCATATCGAAGACATGCTGGCCACCCGGGTGGGAGACGTCCTCCGCAAGCGCAACAAAGGCGGCCCCGGCACGGTAGCGGCGGGCGCCGATACCAGCGGGTCGCAAGTTCTAAGGCTTCAGATTCCCATGTGCTCGGCATTGGCGGCGGTGCGTGGACGGGTCCGAAGGCCATCACCGTCAATGCCGAGTTGCTCGAGGATGGCAAGCTCGTCCGGAATACGAAGGTAAATCGTTGGTCTATCGGCGGATTCTGGGGCGCGTTCAAGGGAACTTGCTCGATCCTGGATCGCAGCGCCATCGTGATTGCCAAGGATATGGCCCGGTGGGTGCGTGACCCGTCCTATGTCGTAAAGGACGAGGGCCCGCCGAAGGATGCGTCGTCGGCAGAGGCTGTAGCCGCCGAACCGGTGACCGCACCACTGCATGCACCCGCAGCCGAGTCGGCAGTCGAGCCCGCGCCCGCAACGGTCGAGTAACACCAACCCAGATGATTCCCGGTGCCTCGGCGGGTGCGAACGCCCCGTCTGGCCCGTGTTACGCCGATGTCTTTCAAACGGTCTCACATTGCTGCTGCCGGTCACTCGCGGTCGGCCTCAGCCGTCCAGCATTCCAACAGACCTCTCTCACTTAGCCTTCGATTTCCCAACCCAGGGCAGCACAGACTGCCCGCTCTCTCAATGCCCGCAAGGGGTCAACTATCCATGAAGAAGACGCTCGCATTTACGCTGTTGGCATCCGCCGCCGTCATCGCCGCCTGTGGCGGCTCGGACGGGGAAGGCACGAACAGCGCCGGCACCAACGGCGCCACCGCCGGTTCCACTGCAAACACGATGGCGCCGCTCGATGCGACTTGCCTGACGCCGATGGGGGATGGCAAGAAGATGACCGTGTCGGCGAATGCCGGTCCGGTGACGGAGGTCGTGACGTTCGAAGGCAAGCACATCGGCCAGACCACGTTCGATGGCAAGCGCCTCGATACCATCGACGTTCAGGCCAGCGGCACGCTGTTCCACGCCGTATCGTCCAACTTTCGCATCTATCTGGATCCGGAAACCGTGCTGTTCCCGCTCGGCGTGACCGAGTTCGGGCACCGTGGCTATCCTGATGGGCCTTGGGTCAAGTATCGGCGCTTTACTTATGAGGATGCTGCGGGCAAGCCGGCCAGGCTGTCGCTGCTGGGCATGCAGCCCAACGAGACGCGCACCGTGACCATGGCGGAGGAGCGGGAGTCCGCGTTGGCCACCGATCCGCAGCCGGCGTTTACCCATGGCGTTTATCGGAAGGCCCAGTTGACGGTGCAATACATTGGACGCGAAGACGTGGCCGCGATGGGCAAGTCCTACGCCAACACGTGCAAGGTCAAGATCCGGTTTGACCGTGAGCCGGGGAGCTACTTTCCCAACCTTGAGGCGACTGTCTGGCTGGCGCCCGGCCTCGGCCCGGTCAAGCTGAGCGGCTTGCCGCTGCTGCGCGTGGACACCTTGTCGGCCGAGACGTCGGGCATCGTGGCCAACTGATCGGCCGTGCATTGCCCCCGGGCGATGCCCCAAGCAAAAACACCCGAGCCCTGCCTCCAGGCGCTGGGGTGTTCGCCTTGGCCTTCTGAGCGCCCGGCACTTGGCGCAGCGGCTAAGCCAGCTTGCGCCGGCCGGAACGTCAAGCGTGCAGCAGTTCGGCATGTGAGTCGTATGCGGCACATATCCGCGCTACAGACGATGAACCAGGACTGACGTACCCGTGACAGCCTGCCGCCCCGACATCCCCGGATTTTTCTTGGCGATTCGCCTAGAGTGATCGGAGCGGGGCAAACGGAGGGCGGCCAATGGCGCACGGATTCCAACGAATGTCGCGGGGGCGGCGCAGGCTTGTGATCGCCGGCGGGTGGTCCATGCTGCTGGCGGCGCCGGCCTGGCATGCCATGGCGCAGCCGGTGCAGGGCAAGGCGAAATCGAAGATTGGCGTGGTCGGCTCGGGCCGGCTGGGCAGCGCGGTGGGCAGCCTGCTGGTGAAGGCGGGACACCCGGTAATGTTCGCGTCGCGCCATCCCGAGGAACTGAAGGCGCTGACCGATTCGCTCGGGCCGCTGGCCCAGGCCGGTACCGTCGCCCAGGCCGTGGCATTTGCTGACGTGATCCTGCTGGCGGTGCCGTACGGTGCGGTGCCGGATGTGGGCCAGCAGAACCGTTGGCAGGGCAAGATCGTGCTGGATGCCACCAACGCCGTGGCGGCCCGCGACGGCGCCATCGTGGACGAGGTCAAGGCCAACGGCATTGGCGCCACCACGGCCAAATACCTGGCCGGTGCGCGAATCGTGCGCGTGTTCAATTTCACGGGGGCGGCCGAGTTCACGCGCGAAAGCCACCGCAAGCCGCCGCTGATGGCGGTGCCGATGGCCGGCAACGACGCCGAGGCGCTGTCCGTGGCGGCCCGGCTGGTGCGCGACGCGGGGTTCGATCCAGTGGTGGTTGGGGGGCTATCCAGTGCCGACCGGTTCGCGCCCGGTGGCAAGCTGTTCCGCCAGATGGGGACTGCCGAAGAATTTCGCCGTGCGATGGACCAGCCGTAGTCTGGACCGGCCATAGCTGGCCGGGGCTAGTGGGGGGCGGCAGCGCGTTAGCGCCGGCGCCACTCCATGGCCACCATCGATGGCGTGAAGCCCAGCTGGCCGAAGAATGCGGCTTCCGAGGAGCGCGCCGCGCGCAGGACCCAGGTGATGTCCGGGTCGTTGCCCATCACGTGGCGCAGCAAAGCGCGGCCGATGCCGCGGCGGCGATGCTGTGGCGCCACGGCGACCATCGAGATGTATCCGTTGGAGATATCGTCGCAGAGTGCTCGGGCGAAGCCGATGACCTCGCCGTTTTCCACCGCCACCGCCACGCGTTGGGAGTTGGCGATCAATTGCGCGAACCGCTCGGGATTGCCGACCCGTTGTTCCCAACCGTTGGCAGCCAGCAGCAGCCGGGCCGCCTCCACCTCTGCGGGCAACGGATTACGGATTTCCATCGACAATTCCTCCTGCGTGATTCCGGAGCGCATGCATGCAGACCCTCCAGAAGTGGGGGGCGCAGAGCGGCTGCGCCGCGTTTTCGCGCGATATGTCGCGACAATTTGTCGCGCATTTCGGCGCAGAGTGTAGCGAAGCCGATGCGGCGGCGTCAAACAACTTTGTCCGCAAAATGCGACCGTCCGCACGCACGGGCGCGTCCCGATGCGCGGCGCGCAACGGCCTGTCGCGCGCCGGAAGCTGGCGGTATGATGGCTGCCATGAACGCCCCCATCTTCTCCTCCGCACACCCGGCCGATCAGCTGGCCGAGTTCAGTCATGCCGATAGCGCCATGGCGCGTATCCGCGAGATCTACGACAGCTCCGTGGCGGCCGTGCGTGCGCGCTTCGACGCGTTTGCCAAGGGCAAGCCGCTGCCATCGGCGGCCCACGCGTGCTACCCGTATCTCGGCATCTCCGTCAACCTGGAAACCATGGTCACCGACAGCCGCCCGTCGTGGGGCACGGTGGCCTACCCCGGTGTGTACGGCACCACGGTCACGCGGCCGGATCTGCTGTGCGACTACTACCGCGACCAGATCGAACGGTTGGTGCGCTATCACCGCGTGCCGGTGGTGGTGGGCCTGTCGCGCCGGCCGATTCCGCTGCCGTTCGTGATCGAGGCATCGACCACGGACATCAGCTACACCCAGGCCCGCGAACTGGAAGCCTCGTTCGTGCTGCCCGAGCTGAGCCGCATCGACGATTCGATTGCCAACGGCACCTACGAGCCCACACCGGGCGAAGCCTGGCCGTTGTCGCTGTTCCCGGCCGAACGTGTGGACCTGGCGCTGCAGCGGCTCTACCACTACACGGGCACGGCGCCGCATCACTTCCAGCGGTTCGTGCTGTTCACGAACTATCAGCGATATGTCGACGAGTTCGTGACATTGGGGCGCAACCTGATGTCTGGGGATGGTGGCGACGGCTATGTGCGGTTTGTCGAGCCGGGCGATGTGGTGCAGGACCTGGGCGGCGTCGAACCTGACGACGCGTCGCGCCCCAAGGCGCTGCCGCAGATGCCGGCCTATCACCTGGTGCGCGAGGACGGGCTCGGCGTGACGCTGGTGAACATCGGCGTGGGGCCGTCGAACGCCAAGACCATGACCGACCACCTGGCCGTGTTGCGGCCGCATTGCTGGCTGATGGTGGGCCACTGCGGCGGACTGCGCCGCTCGCAGCAACTGGGCGATTACGTGCTGGCCCACGCCTACGTGCGCGACGATCATGTGCTGGACCACGACCTGCCGCCGTGGGTGCCGGTGCCCCCGATCGCCGAAATCCAGGTGGCGCTGCAGGAAGCGGTGGCCCGCGTGACGGGTTTGTCCGGCACCGAGATGAAGACGCGCATGCGTACCGGTACGGTGGTATCGACCGACGACCGCAACTGGGAGCTGAAGTCGAAGGCGCTGTACGCGCGCTTCAACCAGTCGCGGGCAATTGCGATCGACATGGAAAGCGCGGCCGTGGCTGCCAATGGCTTCCGCCTGCGCGTACCCTATGGCACGTTGCTGTGCGTATCCGACAAGCCACTGCATGGCGAGTTGAAACTGCGCGGCATGGCCAATGCGTTCTACCGCCAGCGCGTCAGCCAGCACATGACGATTGGCCTGGAAGCCATCCGCATCCTGCGGGAGAACGGCGTCGAGGAATTGCACTCGCGCAAGTTGCGCAGCTTCGACGAACCGGCGTTCCGCTAACGCCGGGGGCCCGGCGATCAAGGCCTGCCTCACGCCCTTCGACGGGAAACAGAAATAAAAAAGCGCGCGGCATTGCCGCGCGCAGTGAGGCGGGAAGGACGGCGGTTAGGCGGCCTTCCCTCGAGGAGACAAAGTGGAAAGTCTCGGAAAAACCTTAATTTCGTAGACCCATCAGAAGCGATAGCCCACGCCGGCGCTGAACAGCCACGGGTCGAGGTTGACGGTCGACACCTTGACACCATTGGCGTAGACGTTGCTGGAAATCCAGACCTTCTTGGCGTCCACGTTCAGGAACCAGTTCTTGGTGAGCTTGTAGTCCATGCCGATCTGCAGGGCCGGACCCACGCTCCACTTGTCCAGGCCCAGCGTGCCACCGGCCAGATCGGCGCCATAAATGCGCGTCGCGTTCACGCCGGCCCCGACGTACGGGCGGAACGTACCGTTCGGCAGGAAGTGATACTGCAGCAGGATGCTCGGCGGCAGGTGCTTGAACGTGCCGATCTTCGTGCCGTCAAGGCTTACGTCCTGCTTCTGCGGAATGGTCAGCACCAGTTCGGCCGCGATATGCGGGACGATGAAGTAGGTGATATCGACTTCCGGGATCCACTTGTTGTTGACGTGGATGCGATCCGATGCACCCACCCCGCCCACGGGATCGGACTTGTTGGCCATGTCCAGATAGGTGCCGCGCAGGCGGACCATCCAGTTGCCCTGCGCTTCGTCAGCGGCGCTGGCCGGCGCGGAAATGCTGCCGAAGGTGGCGGCGGCGAGCGCCATGCAGATCGAGGAAACGAGGGTCTTGCGGCGGGGAGAAGTTGCAGTGGTCATGTTGGTCAGGCACAAAACATCGAAAAAGTGCGACCAGTGTGTCTTGAGCGAGGCCCCCAAACCTTGATGCAGGACAAGTGAAGTGCAGCCCACGCAAATTGGATGGAACTGCGTCGTCAATGCGCGACACCGGCGGTGGCGCAGCCCGGCAGGGGCTTGCGACACGCGGTGAATGCTTCTATGGACATGCGGATTTATTCGTGGCGCACGCGCGTTGCGGCCCGTACGCTGTGGGCTCGTGGTTGTGCACCGCGCATGTCGTGGGCGTCCGCCAGGACGTCTTTTCAGGTGTGCCCTGTGGGGGCAGGGCACACCGTTTTTCAGCCAGATCGGACGATCAGCGCAAGCCGCGGATCACGCCGCCTCGGCCTGGTCCTGATCCTGCGCCTGCAGATGCCGGTTGACGCCCGACACCATGGCCTTCAGCGATGCCGTGACGATACTGGCGTCCACGCCGGCGCCAAAGCCCGTCGGCGAATCGCCAACACGAACTTCCACATAGCAGGCCGCATTGGCATCGGCGCCAGTGGTCATGGCGTGCTCGTGATAGTCCATCACCCGCACGGCAATGCCCAGACCGCGTGAGAACGCATCGACGGTGGCGTCGATGGGCCCGTTACCCGCACCGCGCACCCGCACGGGCTGCCCGTCGCGTGTCACTTCCATCTCGATTTCCACCGCGTTGTCGCGGGTCGACACCATGCGGTGCGACACATAGCGCAGCGGCGCCTCTACGTCGAGGTATTCGCGGCGGAACAGCGCGTAGAGGTCCTCTGCACTGGCTTCGAGCCCGGTCTGGTCGGTCATCACCTGCACCGCGCGGCTGAATTCGATCTGCAGGCGGCGCGGCATGAAGATGCCATGGGCCTGCTCCAGCAAGTACGCCATGCCGCCCTTGCCCGACTGGCTGTTCACGCGGATCACCGCGTCGTAGCTGCGGCCCAGGTCGGCGGGGTCGATCGGCAGGTAGGGCACTTCCCAGATGGCGTCGGGCTTCTGCTGCGCAAAGCCCTTGCGGATGGCGTCCTGGTGAGAGCCGGAAAAGGCCGTGAAGACCAGGTCGCCCACATACGGATGGCGCGGGTGCACGGGCAGCTGGTTGCAGTGTTCCACGCACTGGCGCACTTCGTCGATATCGGAAAAATCGAGTTTGGGGTCTACGCCCTGGGTGTAAAGATTCAGTGCCAGCGTGACCAGATCGACGTTGCCGGTGCGTTCGCCGTTGCCGAAGAGGCAGCCTTCCACGCGGTCGGCGCCGGCCATCACGGCCAGTTCCGCGGCGGCCACGGCGGTGCCGCGGTCGTTATGTGGATGGACGGACAACACGATGTGTTCGCGTCGCGCCAGATGGCGATGCATCCATTCGATCTGGTCGGCAAAGATGTTGGGCGTGCTGCATTCCACCGTGGTCGGCAGGTTCAGGATCATCGGACGCGTGGCATCCGGTTGCCAGACGGCCGACACCGCGTCAGACACTTCCAGCGAGAAATCGAGCTCGGCCAGGCTGAAGGTCTCCGGCGAATACTCGTACGACCAGGCTGTTTCCGGCATGGCATCGGTCAGCTCGCGGATCAGGCGCGTGCCGGACACTGCCACCTCCTTGATCTCGTCGCGCGACGCATTGAACACGATGCGCCGCCAGGCCGGGGCGATCGGGTTGTACAGGTGCACGGTGGCGCGTTTGGCGCCGCGCACCGATTCCACGGTGCGGCGGATCAGGTCATCGCGCGCCTGCGTCAGCACCACGATGGTGACGTCGTCCGGAATGCGGTCTTCCTCGATCAGCATGCGGACAAAATCGAAATCGGTCTGCGATGCAGACGGGAACGCGACCTCGATCTCCTTGAGACCGACCTTCACCAGCTGTTCGAAGAAGCGCAGCTTGCGGGCGCTGTTCATCGGTTCGATCAGCGCCTGGTTGCCGTCGCGCAGATCGGTGCTCATCCAGCGCGGTGCGCGGGTGATCTGGCGCGATGGCCACGCGCGGTCGGGCAAATCGACAACGGTGGCGGGACGGTATTTGGCGGCGGGGTTGCGCAACATGGGCATGGGTATCTCCTTCCTCGCTAAGGAAGCATCAGGAAGCGGCTCGCGATACGAGGGCTTCGTGTGAACGGAAAAACAGGAAAACGGAAAAAGGGTGGCGAAAGGCTGCCGAACTGCCACGGGGCGCTAGGCCCGGCAACCGATCGGTAGGCCTAGCAGTAGCGAGGAAGCGCCCAGCAGGGCGCGGCACGACGTCGGGGCGGCCAGCGAACCTTCAACACGCGCGCGCACGGCGGCACCGATGCGCGAGGCATCTGCGGCGTGGCGGAGGGTGAAGGCGTTGGCTGGCATCGTGCGAGAAGGATATCGTCGCGCCATCTGGCACGGACGAACAGGATGAGGGTAGTGCAAAACGGGCCACAGCGTCAACCGTCGGCATATCGTCTGACAAGTCTGATTCGGCATGGAATGCGAGGCACCGCACGTCAAAGCCTTACCCCGAACGGATGAATTCCACCCGATCTGTGGGCTGGCGCTCAGTCCTCTGGCCGGTACATCGCCATCCACTTCCCGCCTAGGCTGACAGCAGCAGGAACGGGATCGATAACGACAGAGGGGGCAATCATGCGTACACGTACGTGGACGGGGTGGATCGCGTGCATGGCGACCGCCATGCTGCTGGGGGCATGTGGAGGCGGTGGCGGCAGCTCGGGCGCCGGCGCGACGGCACCCGCGGGAACCGGCGGCGATGCCGGTGGCAGCGCAGGCGGCAACGGTGGTAGCGGCAGCACGGCCGTCGCCAAGTCGTACACGCTGGTCATGAACCGTACGTCGGGTCAGGTAGGCGTGGGCAGCACCCTCTCGCTGACGGCATCGGTCGTCGACGATCTCGGCAACGACGTCACGGGCGCCACGACCTTCGTCTGGACCAGCGGCAACGGCTCCGTGGCAGCGGTGGCCAACGGCACCATCCCGGGCAGCGCCGTGGTGACAGGCGTGGGCGTGGGCACCACGGCCGTGAACGTGGCCGCGACGGTGGCCGGCGCCAATGGCACCACCACCGTACTCCCGCAAGTGGCCGCCACGATCACCGTGGTGGCACCGGGCGCGCGCACGTACAGCCTGGCGCTGCCGTATCCGGTGCTGTCGATGACCAACGGCCAGGTGCTGCCGGTAACGGCATCGCTGATCGACAGCGACGGCGCGGATCGCTCGGGCGCGGCCACCGGCTGGACGTGGCGCAGCAGCACGACGGCCGTCCAGGCCACCGGCTCCACCAACGTGGGCACACTGCGCGGCGTCAACACCAGTGACACCACGGCGCAGTCCGTGGTGACGGTGCAGGTCACCGCGCCCGACGGCAATACCCTGACCGGCGCCTTCCTGGTGTCGGTGTTCAAGACCAGCGTGTCGACCTATCGCCTGGTGCTGTCGCAGTACGGCAAGCAGATCAACGCGCTGAACGTGCTGAATGGCTACCCGCAGACCTACGACTCGCGCGTGCTGCGCAATGACGAGAGCGATGCCACGGCCGACTTCACCGGGCTGTGGACGTACATGACCACCTCGCCGTCGTTGGCGGTGGTGCCGAACGCGTCCACGCGCGTGACCACGGTCAGCACCAGCCGCCCGACCGGCATCGCCCCGCTGCAAAGCGTGCTGGAGGAAATGGCCGGCAGCCTGACCCTCACCGCCAAGCCGCGCGCCCAGCTGCTGGTGACCGAGCAGCCGACGTGGGGGCTGATCTACAGCGGCCCGAGCCCGTTCATCGTGCCGAACGGCGGGGCACCGGTTTCCGCCCACCTGTTGCACCGTGGCATCGACGAAGGCGTCACGGGTTGCAACGGTACGTGGAACTGGCAGGTGGGCAGCGGTCCGGTGTCGATCGTGCCGCACGGGGGCAACCTGGCGTCGGTGGTGCCCTCCGGCTCGGGACCCTTCACGGTGATCGTCTCATGTACCGCCGGGACCGAGGCCATGCCGGTGTCGCTGACGATTCCGGGTGTGGCGCAATAAGGCCGGGTGGACGAATGCCCGCTGGGGGTGGGGGCGACAGCGGGTTGTTCGTTGGGTGGGCGTACCCGTTTCTGCGTAGCGTTCCCCGACGTCCGGTTATGCGCTCCCCTCTCCCATGAATGGGAGAGGGGTGGGGGAGAGGGCAGGCGTTTCAACAAGGATTGGCGGGATTTGAACCTCCGGACCCTCTCCCCCGGCCCCTCTCCCGCGTTGCGGGAGAGGGGAGCAAACAGGCGGGGTCCAGTGCAAAGCGTACCCGTTTCTGCGTGCGGTCCAGTCAGGTCCCGCCAAAACCAAACGGCGACCCCAAGGGATCGCCGTTGTCATTGCCGAGCCGCTCGGGCCGGTGCCGTCATCAGGATTTGCGCACGAAGCGGATGACCTGCTCGTTGCTGCCGCCGGGAGCGGTACTGCCCGTATCGCCGGAACCGGCGCCCGACGTGTTCGCGTCGCACGTGCCGCAGCCGCTGTTCGTGTCGCAGCCGCTGGCACACCCTGCGGCCTGGGTCGGGGCCAGGCGTCGTGCCAGCCATCCGCGCCACCCGCTCGCCGCTGCGCCGCCCAGCATCGCCGCCAGCCGTGCCTTCGCGCGTTCGCGGGTGCGCGGCATATAGCGGCCCGCCACGTGGATGGCGCATGCCAGCACGATCAGCGGGACGATCAGGGTTTCGAAGGCGTGATAGAGCGTCATGGCCGTTGGACTCGAAGGCAGCGAGTCAGTTTCCTCGCAGTCAGGTAAGCGCCAGTGCCACGCGGTACGTGATGAACGACGCGAGATAGGCCAGCCCGGCCAGGTAGGCGGCCGAGGCCGCCATCACCTTCCATGAGTTGGTCTCGCGACGGATCACCGCCAGCGTGGAAATGCACTGTGGCGCGAAGACATACCAGGCCAGCAGCGACAGCGCCGTGGCCAGCGACCATTGCGCGGCGATCATCGGCGCCAGCTGCACCGCCACGGCATCGTCGCTGCCCGACAGCGCGTACACCGTGGCCAGCGCACCCACCGCCACTTCACGCGCGGCCAGGCCCGGTACCAGTGCGATGCAGATCTGCCAGTTGAAGCCGATCGGGGCAAACACATGCTCCAGCGCGCGGCCGATCATGCCGGCGAAGCTGTAGTCGATCGGCGGCATGGTGGCGCCTTCCGGCGGCGACGGGAACGTGGCCAGGAACCACAGCAGCACGGTCAGCGTCAGGATCACCTTGCCCACGCGCGACAGGAAGATGCGCGCACGCTCCCACAGGCCGATGCCGATATCGCGCGGATTCGGCACGCGGTACGACGGCAGTTCCATCAGCAGCGGATGGTCGGTGCGGTCGCGGCGGAACCACTTCAGCACGTAGGCCACCAGCAGCGCGCTGACGATGCCGGCCACGTACAGCACGAACAGCACCAGGCCCTGCAGGTTGAACAGGCCGGCCACGGTGCGTTGCGGAATGAATGCGCCGATCAGCAGCGCATACACCGGCAGGCGCGCCGAGCAGGTCATCAGCGGCGCCACCAGGATGGTGGTCAGCCGGTCGCGCGGGTCCTGGATCGTGCGGGTGGCCATGATGCCCGGAATCGCGCAGGCAAAGCTGGACAGCAGCGGGATGAACGACCGGCCCGACAGGCCCGCGCCCATCATCAGCCGGTCCAGCAGGAACGCGGCACGCGGCAGGTAGCCCGATTCCTCCAGCGTCAGGATGAACAGGAACAGGATCAGGATCTGCGGCAGGAACACGATCACGCTGCCCAGGCCGGCGATCAGGCCATCCACCAGCAGGCTTTTGAGCATGCCGTCGGGCATCAGGCCGCCGATCCATTCGCCAAAGACATGCACGCCGGCCTCGATGCCGTCCATCATCGGCTCGGCCCACGAGAACACGGCCTGGAACATGAAGAACAGCAGCACGGCCAGGATCACCAGGCCGAACACCGGGTGCAGCACCACGCGGTCCACGGCGTCGTCGAAGCGTGCGGTGCGCGTGGGCATCGTCACGGCGGCGTCCAGCAGGCGCTTGACCTCGGCGTGGGTATCCAGCTCGGACACGCTGTCGAGTGCCTGCGCGGGCGGCGCCGGAGGCAGCGTCTCGTCGAACAGCTTCACCAGCGCGGCGGCGCCGTCGCGCTTGACGGCCACGGTCTGCACCACGGGCACACCCAGCGCCCGCGACAGCGCATCGCGGTCGATCACGATGCCACGGCGTGCCGCCGAATCGCTCATGTTGAGCACCACCACCATGGGCAGGCCCAGGCGGCGCAGTTCCAGCACGAAGCGCAGGTGCAGGCGCAGGTTGGTGGCGTCGACCACCGACACCAGCAGGTCGGGCCTCACCTCGCCGGCACGCTGGCCCATGCAGACCTCGCGCGTGATGGCTTCGTCCAGGCTGGCCGAATGCAGGCTGTACGCGCCGGGCAGATCCAGGATGCGCACGGTGCGGCCGGCCGGCGAGACGAACTGGCCTTCCTTGCGCTCGACGGTCACGCCGGCGTAGTTGGCCACCTTCTGGCGGCTGCCGGTGAGGCGGTTGAACAGTGCGGTCTTGCCGCAATTGGGGTTGCCTACCAGCGCGATGCGCAAGGCGGAGGCATTCTGGGCAACTGACATGATGGGATAGGGTCAGGCGACGCGCGGGGGCCGTCAGGCGATGCGCTGGGCGTCGGAATCGGAAGCGTCGGTCGTATCGGCCGTCCTGGCCATATCGGCCTGGCCTGCCGGCGCGATGCGCGACACGGTGGCGGTGGCCACCTCCACGGCAATCCGGTCGGCCTCCGAGCGGCGCAGTGCAAAGCGCGTGTAGCCTACCTGAGCAACCAACGGATCCTTGCCGAACGGGCCGAAGGTGACAATCTGCACGGATTCGCCGGGCACGAAGCCAAGATCGCGCAGGCGTCGCGCAACAGGGTCGCCAGGGGTGGCATCGTCCACCGATTTCACGATGGCGACCGTGCGCCGGGGCAGTTCAGACAACCGCATATGCTTCCAGTCCAAGGGCGGGATCGCCGCCGCGCGGCAGGGAAAATCCTGCTGGGTACGTAAATAGAAATCGTTCTCGATTGTATAGCATCCGCGCCATTTGCGCGCTGAAGCCACACCGTTGTCAGCTGTATGTCATATGGACGGAATAATTCGCCCTGCCGGACGTTTACCAGGTAACCACTCTCTCGGACCGCCCTCCGCCGCCCCCCAAACCGATGGACAACGATTTCTCAGACGATGCGCTGCGCGAAGTGATCCCGAGGCTGCGCCGCTTTGCGGTGTCGCTGACGCGCAACGAGGCCAGCGCGGACGACCTGGTGCAGGCGTGCCTGGAACGCGCGCTGTCGCGCCGTGTGACGCGGCGTGACGGCGGCGACCTGCGCGCCTGGCTGTTTTCGATCCTCTACCGGCTGTTCCTCGACGGCCAGCGCCGCGCCAGGCGGTACGCGGGCCTGCTGACGCTGTTCGGCGTGGGCAGTGACGAAGACAGCGCCCCCTCCACCGAAGATGTGGTGCTGACCCGCTCGGCGCTCGATAACTTCAACCAGTTGTCAGCCGAACAGCGCGCGCTGCTGATGCTGGTCACGGTGGAGGGGCTTAGCTACCAGGAGGCCGCCGATGCGCTCGACGTGCCCATCGGCACCGTGATGTCTCGCATCTCGCGGGCGCGCAAGGCCCTGCGCGAACTCACCGACGGCAAGGTCGTCCATTCTCCCCTGCAGGTGCTCAAATGAATACCCTGATGCCCACCGAACCGGAACTGCACGCCTACGTCGATGGCGAACTGGACGAAACGCGCCGGCTGCAGATCGACGCACTGATTGCCAGCCACCCGGACCTGGCGCGCGAAGTGCAGGAGATCCGGCTCGACATGCAACGCCTGCGCGCCAGCATGGAGCCGCCCCCGGCCGACACGCCGGCCCGACTCGATCCGTTCCGCATCCGCCGCGGCCTGCGCGACCGCATGCGGCACCGCGCGGCCATCGCCGCGTCGCTGGTCATGGCGCTGGCCGTGGGCGGCATGGGCGGGTGGCAGTCGCGCGAGCTGGCGCTGCGCCAGAGCTATCCGCCGATGGCCGATGCGATGTCGGCCTATCGGCTGTTCGCGGTCAGCGCCACGCCGCAGATGGTCGATGTGAAGGTCGATGGCACGGCCGCCGACGCGCGCGAACTGCAGTCATGGCTGAATCGCCATTTCGTGCAGCCGGCCCCGCTGCCCGATTTTTCGACCTACGGGTTTCATCCCGTGGGTGGCCGCCTGATGTCGACCGAACAAGGCCCCGCGGCGATGATCCTGTACCGGAACCCGCAGATGCAGGCCATCGTTTACTACGTGCGGCCGCAGGGCGATCTACGCCTGCGTAACGGGTCGCGCACCGAAGGCAACCTGATGGCCCAGTACTGGCGCAATGGCCGGTATCTATATGCGGTGGTCAGTCCGACCGACAATCCGGCCGCGCTGCCCGTGCAGCGCGCCGTTGCGCCGGGCGATACCTGAACCATGCCGGTTAATGCTAGGGATTACCCCGAAGGGAGCCCGAATCCGCGGCGTAATCGCCATTTGGTCGTCGAATAACACAATTGCGGTATTGGTACGGCGCACGCCCCGGGCCTAAGCTTCACGCACGCTGAACACCCCGTTCCACGCGTACTTCATAGCCACTGGCCCCTGGGCCGGTGGCTTTTTCTTTTGCCCCGGGCTGGCCTTCCCCAGCTAGACGCCGGCCTGCGCGGCCGCCCTGACCGTCGCCACGAAGTGATCGCGTGCGGGATGATCGGGCGCCTGCTTCCACACGCAATAGACCTCCGAAGGCACCGTGGCGTCGGCCAGCGGCCGGAACGCTGCCCCCGCCATGCCGGACCGCGCCATGGCTGCCGGCACCACGGCCACCCCCATGCCCTGCGACACCAGCGACACCACCGACAACCAGTGGCGCACCTCGTGCCGGATACGCGGATAGAAGCCATGTGCGGCGCACATGTCGAAGATGCGGCTGTAATAGTCGGGCGAGGCCTTGCGCGAAAACAGCACGAACGGCTCGCCGCGCAGGTCGGTCAGGGCCACCGTATCGCTGGCGGTCAGCCGGTGGTCGGCTGGCATGCAGCAGACGAACGGCTCGGCATGCGCCAGCGTGGCCGCCAGTTCATCGGGCACCCGGCTGGTGTGGACAAAGCCCGCATCGAGCTCGCCATGCAGCAGGGCGTCGATCTGTTCCTGCGAATTGAGTTCGGTCAGCGCCACGTGGATGCCCGGATAGCGGCGCTGGAATTCCTGCAGCCGCTGCGGCAACCCGCGATACAGCATCGACCCGACAAAGCCCACCCGCAGGCGGCCCACCGCGCCAGCCTCGATCTCGCGCGCCAGCAGCCGCGCCGATTCGGCCTGCGCCAGCAAGGCGATAGCCGATTCCTGAAATGCCCGGCCGGCGGCGGTCAGGCGCACGCCCCGACTGTCGCGCTCGAACAGACGGGCACCCACGGACGCTTCGAGCTGCTGGATATTGAGCGATAGCGGCGGCTGTGAAATCGACAGGCGCCGGGCGGCGCGGCCGAAGTGCAGTTCCTCGGCCAGTACGAGGAAGTAACGCAGGTGGCGGAATTCCATGGCGATACAAATTTTGTATTGATCAAGCCAATTTTAGAATTGGACGCGAATCGCTGGCCACCAAATAATGGATCCCAAACCATCCCGCCCGCCGTTCCGCAGGGCAGGGAGCAACGGAGACACCGCATGCCGACCAGCGCCACCCGCCCCGCCGCATCGCAACCCGCGCGAGATTCCCGGCCTGACGCACAGCCAGATGCCCATCCGGTGCCCGACCGCCATGGATCTAGCCTGTTCACGGCCGACCCCGACCTGCGGGCGCTGCTGCCGCTGTACCTGCCGGCCGACCTGTTCAATCACCTGCTGCCGCACCTGGAGCGCATGGGCGCGCTGGCCGGCGGCGTGCTAGACGAACTGGCCAACGTGGCCGACCACGCGCCGCCGACGCTGTCGCACCGGACGCGCACGGGGCTGGACGGCCAGCGCATCCACAAGCATCCGGCCTACGTCGAACTGGAACGCGTGGCGTTCTCGGAATTCGGCCTGGCCGCCGCGTCGCATCGTGGCGGAGTGCTGGGCTGGGACAAGCCGATGCCGCCGGCAGCCAAGTACGCGCTGACCTATCTGTTCGTGCAGGCCGAATTCGGCCTGTGCTGCCCGCTGTCGATGACCGATTCGCTGACGCGCACGCTGCGCAAGTTCGGCGCCCCGGCGCTGGTGGACCGATTCCTGCCGAACCTGACCACGCAGGTGTTCGACGACCTGTACCAGGGCGCGATGTTCATGACCGAACAGGGTGCCGGCTCCGATGTGGCCGCCACGGCCACGCGGGCGATCCGCGACGACAGCGCCGAAGGCGGCTGGCGGCTGGTGGGCGACAAGTGGTTCTGCTCCAACCCCGACGCCGCACTGGCCATGGTGCTGGCGCGCGTCGAAGAGGCCGATGGCACGGCCGTGGACGGCATCAAGGGCGTGTCGCTGTTTCTGCTGCCGCGCACGCTGGCCGATGGCAGCGCCAACCACTACCGCATCATCCGTCTCAAGGACAAGCTTGGCACGCGATCGATGGCCAGCGGCGAAATCCGTCTGGAAGGCGCGCACGCGCACCTGGTGGGCGAACTGGGCCGTGGCTTCGTGCAGATGGCCGACATGATCAACAACTCGCGGCTGTCCAATGGCGTGCGGGCGGCCGGCCTGATGCGCCGCGCGCTGACCGAGGGCCAGTTCATCGCCCGCGAGCGCCGCGCCTTTGGCAAGCGGCTGGCCGACATGCCGCTGATGCGCCGCCAGTTGCTCAAGCTCACGCTGCCCACCGAGCAGGCCCGCACGATGGTGTTCCAGACCGCCGAGGCGCTGCGCCGAGCCGACGCGGGCGAGGCCGACGCCTATCCGCTGATGCGCATCCTGACGCCGCTGATCAAGTTCCGCGCCTGCCGCGACGCCCGCAAGGTGACCGGCGATGCGATGGAGATTCGCGGCGGCTGCGGGTACATCGAGGAATGGAGCGATCCGCGCCTGGTGCGCGACGCCCATCTGGGATCGATCTGGGAAGGCACCAGCAATATCGTCGCACTCGACGTGCTGCGCGCCATCCGCCGCGAAGGCTCGCTGCCGGTGCTGCAGGCGCATCTGGCCGGTCTGCTGCAGGACACGCCGCTGCAGGCGCAGGCGCGCGACGTCTTTGCCGCGGCCATCGCCAACGCCGCCGGACTGGCCGCGCGGGCAGCCGATGCCGGTGCCGATGGCGACGTGCTGGCCCGCCAGGCCGCGTCGGCCCTGTACCACGTGACCAGTGCCGTCGCCATGGCCTGGGAAGCGGGCCGGATCGGCTCGGTGCGTCGCATGCGCCTGGCGCAACTGGTGCTCGTCCATCGCGTGCTGCCACAAGACCCGCTGGGCGGCGGCACCGAACCCGACTGGCTGGCCGATACCGTGGCCCCGCCCGCCGATGGCGTGGTGCGCGCCGCCGGTCCGGTCGATCAGGTCAACGTGTTCTGACGTTCCGCAGTCTGCTGTTCCTGAACGGGCGCGCGCCACCCACCCGAATCGCGCGCCCGATATAAAAAGCTTCACCGGAGACAACGCATCATGCCCCAATGGCACCGCCGCGCGGCCCTGGCCGCATTTGCCTCGATGGCCGCCTGCACACTGCTTGCAGCGGCCACCCCTGCCTTCGCGCAGAAGGATTTCCCGAGCAAGCCCATCATGCTGGTGGTGACCTACCCGCCTGGCGGCCCCACCGATGCGATGGCCCGCACGCTGGCCGCCGCGCTGAAGAACAGCCTGGGCCAGCCCGTGGTGGTGGAAAACCGCGCCGGTGCGGGCGGCAACATCGGTGCCGAGGTGGTGGCGCGGGCCGAGCCCGATGGCTACACGCTGATGTTCGGCACATCGGCGCCGCTGGCGATCAACGTGAGTCTGTATCGCAAGATCAACTACGACCCGGTCAAGAGCTTCACGCCGGTGATCCAGATTGGCCAGTTGCCCAATGTGCTGGTGGTGAATCCGGCCGTGCCGGCCAGGAACGTGCAGGAGCTGATTGCCTATGGCAAGGCGCATCCGGGCAAGCTTAGCTACGCGTCGTCGGGCAACGGGGCGTCGTCGCACCTGGCCGGCGTGCTGTTCAACAACCTGGCGGGCACCGACTTCCAGCACGTGCCGTACAAGGGCACCGGCCCCGCGCTGAACGATCTGCTGGGCGGGCAGGTGAGCATGACCTTCACCGACGTGCTGACCGCGCTGCCATTCATCAAGAGCGGCAAGGTGCGCGCGCTGGGCGTGACCACCAAGGGCCGCTCGCAGGCGCTGCCCGATGTGCCGACCGTGGCTGAACAGGGTGTTGCCGGGTTCGATGTTTCGGTATTCTTTGGCGTGGTGGCACCGGCGGGCACGCCCGCTGCCGTCATCGGCAAGCTGAACCATGCGTTCGCCGATGCGCTGCAGCAGCCCGAAGTCCGCAAGACGCTGCTGGCGCAGGGGCTGGAACTGGCGCCGTCCACGTCGCCGGAACAGCTGGGCAACTTCGTCAAGGCCGAGGTCGGCAAGTGGCGTACCGTCGTGCAGAAATCCGGCGCACAGCTGGACTGACATCACGACAACAGCATCACAAGGAAGAGACATGACGCCATCCCAAACCGGCACCAGCAGCAAGAGCAGCACGAGCGGCGCGCTGGCCGGCATCCGCGTAGTGGATTTGTCACGCATCCTGGGCGGCCCGTTCTGCGGGCAGATCCTGGGAGATCACGGCGCCGACGTGCTCAAGATCGAACCGCCGCAGGGCGACGACACGCGCACCTGGGGGCCGCCGTTCCGCGACGGCGTGGCGTCGTACTACTTCGGCCTGAACCGCAACAAGCGCGTGATGAAGCTGGACCTGAGCGCCGACGCCGACCGCGCGGTGCTGCTGGCCCTGCTGGCCGATGCCGATGTGCTGGTCGAGAATTTCAAGACCGGCACGATGGAGAAATGGGGGCTGGGCTACGACGCGCTGTCGCAGCGTTTTCCGCGCCTGGTGCATTGCCGCGTGTCGGGCTTCGGTGCCGATGGCCCGCTGGGCGGCCTGCCCGGCTACGACGCCGCCATCCAGGCGATGGCCGGCATCATGAGCATCAATGGCGAACCCGACCGCGACCCGCTGCGCGTGGGTTTGCCGGTGGTCGACATGGTGACGGGCCTGAACGCGGCGCTCGGCGTGCTGCTGGCGCTGCAGGAGCGCGAGCGCAGCGGGCGCGGACAGTTCGTCGAGGCGGCGCTGTATGACTCCGGCCTGTCGCTGCTGCATCCGCACGCGGCCAACTGGTTCATGAGCGGCAAGACGCCGGGCCGCACCGGCAACGCGCATCCCAACATCTACCCGTACGACACGGTGGCCACGGCGACCGATCCGATCTTCCTGGCGGTGGGCAACGACCGGCAGTTCCGTATCTTCTGCGAGCACATCGGCGTGGCGGAACTGGCCGACGACGAACGCTTTGCCACGGCCGGTGCGCGCTCGGTCAACCGGGCGCAGCTCAAGGGCACGCTGGAATCGAAGCTGGCCGCGTGGGACGGCAAGGCGCTGGCCGACGAACTGTCGGCGGCCGGCGTACCGTGCGCGCCCGTGCTGTCGGTGCCCGACGCGCTGACGCATCCGCACACCGCGCACCGCGAGATGGTGGTGGAAATGCCTGGCGGCTACAAGGGCCTGGGCGCCCCGGTCAAGCTGAGCCGCACGCCGGCCACGTACCGGTATGCGCCGCTGACGGAGGGTAATGCGTTCCTGCCGAGAGAAGCGGCGAACGATTGAGGTGGCTGTTGCTCCCCTCTCCCGCACAGCGGGAGAGGGTTGGGGGAGAGGGCCGGCAGTTCAAACAACGGCAAATCGCAATGTGAACCTCAACGCCCTCTCCCCCACCCCTCTCCCATAAATGGGCGAGGGGAGCGCATAACAAGCGGTGTCGCTCACCCCGGAATCATCCCCGTCAGCCAGTAAGCCTGGATCATCGTGATCACGCCCACGATGAACGCGAACAGCAGGCTGTGCTTGACCGTGAAGCGGAACAGCTCCGATTCCTTGCCGACCAGCCCGGTTGCCGCGCAGGCCACGGCGATCGACTGCGGCGAGATCATCTTGCCCGTCACGCCGCCCGTGGTGTTGGCGGCCACCAGCAGCGTGTCCGACACGCCGATCTGGTGCGCCGTGGTGTGCTGCAATGAGCAGAACAGCGCGTTCGACGACGTGTCCGAGCCGGTCAGGAACACGCCCAGCCAGCCCAGCAGCGGCGAGAAGAACGGGAACGCGGCGCCGGTACCGGCCAGCAGCAGCGCCAGCGTGGACGACATGCCCGAGTAGTTGGCCACGAAGGCAAATGCCAGCACCAGGCCGATCGACAGCACCGGGCGGCGCAGCTCCAGCAGCGTTTCGAAGAACGTGGCGATGGCGTCGCGCGGCCTCATGCGCAGCAGCGCCACCGAGATGACCGCCGTCAGCAGGATGGCGGTGCCCACGGCCGACAGCAGGTCGAGCTTCAGCACGGCCTCGTAAGGCTTGGGCGATGCCACGATTGGCGCGGCCTTGATGACGAGCTGGTCCAGCATCGGCACCTTGAACTTGAGCACCGAACCGGCCAGCGCCCCGTTGCCGGCAAACAGCGCCTTGAACGACGGCAGGCTCCACACCGTGACAATGGCCGTCAGGATGCCGAACGGCGCCCAGGCGCGAACGGTCTGGCCGAACGTGTAAGGCGACGGCTTGCGGTTCGACGGCGCACCGAGGCCGCCGCCAAAGCCGGCCATGGCCATCGTGCCGCCCGACATCGTGCCGGCGGACGCGCCACGTGCCGCCTGCGATGCCGAACGCGGCTGCCACACGCGCAGGAACGACGCCAGCGCGATCAGGCTGACCAGTGCGGACGTGATATCCGGCAGCTCGGGCCCGATGTGGTTCGACGTGAAGTACTGCGTCACCGCGAAGCTGCCGCCCACCACGAACGCGGCGGGCCACGTCTCGCGCACGCCCTTCCAGCCATCCATCATGAACACCAGCCAGAACGGCACGGCCAGCGACAGCAGCGGCAACTGGCGGCCGGCCATCGCGCCGATGTGCATTGGGTCGATGCCGGTGACCTGGCCGGCGACGATGATGGGGATGCCCATCGCGCCGAAGGCCACCGGCGCCGTGTTGGCGATCAGGCAGAGCCCGGCCGCGTACAGCGGGTTGAAGCCCAGGCCGACCAGCAGCGCGGCGGTAATGGCCACCGGCGCGCCAAAGCCGGCCGCGCCTTCCAGGAACGCGCCGAACGCGAAGCCGATCAGCAGCATCTGCAGGCGCTGGTCGTCGGTGATCGACAGCACCGACGCACGGATCACGTCGAACTGCCCGGTCTTCACGACGATCTTGTACAGGAACACCGCCGTGACGATGATCCAGGCGATGGGCCACAGCCCGTAGGCAAAGCCGAATCCGGCGGCGGCAAATGCCTGCTTCGCGGGCATGCCGTAGGCCAGGATCGCCACGGCCAGTGCCAGCGCCAGCGTGACGGCGGCCGCCACGTGGCCTTTCATGCGCAGCACGGCCAGCGCGACGAAGAAGAACAGGATGGGTACCGCCGCGGCGAGCGCGGACAGCCAGAGGCTGCCCAGCGGCGTATAGAGCTGGGTCCAGGGTTGCACGGGATGTCTCCTCGTTGGTGTTTGGGTTCTTGAATTCTTGTGGTGGTGGCGCGGGTGCCGACGCGGCTACCCGGGCTGGTTCCGTTCGGCCAGCAAATCCGACAGGCTCCTGGGCGCGGGCGTCAGCGGCTTGCGGTGCTGGGTCCATCCCATCTGCGCCACCGGCGTGAAGGCGCGCAGCCGCGTGGCGGCCCAGCGGAACACGCGGTAGGCGGCCGGATGCGCGAACGCCCCGCTCCAGAAGCGCCACACCAGGTGTTCGCGCCTGCTGTACTTGGCGCCCTGGCCCTTCAGCGGATGCGGCACGGCCTCGTCGGGGTTGCGGTTCGCTTCGGTACGCAGCCGCACCAGCAGTTGCGGAATCGGAATGCGCACCGGGCACACCTCGCCGCAGGCGCCGCACAGGCTCGATGCGGTCGGCAGGTCGGCCGTGGCGTCGAGACCCAGCAGGTGGGGCGAGATGATCTTGCCGATCGGGCCCGGATAGGTCGTGCCGTAGGCGTGGCCGCCGATGCGCGTATAGACCGGGCAATGGTTCATGCAGGCGCCGCAGCGGATGCACTGCAGCGTGGCGCGCAACTGCGCGTCGGCATAGGCCTGGCTGCGGCCGTTGTCGAGCAGCACCAGGTGCACTTCGCGCGGGCCATCCATCTGCCCGGGCTGGCGCGGGCCGGAGATCAGGTTGAAGTACGTGGTGATGGCCTGGCCCGTGGCCGAGCGCGTCAGCAGGCTCGACAGCGGCACGATATGCGCCAGGCTGGCCACTACCTTTTCCATGCCCATGACGGCCACGTGCACGTTGGGCACGGTGGTGGAAAGGCGGCCGTTGCCTTCGTTCTCCACCAGCCACAGCGTGCCGGTGTCGGCCGCCGCGAAGTTCACGCCCGACAGGCCGATGTCGGCTTCCACGAACGCCTGGCGCAACGCGCGCCGGCCGGTCTGGATCAGTGCGTCCACGTCTTCGGTGTAGGGCGTGTCCGGGATGTGCTGTTCGAACAGCGTGGCGATATCGGCCTTGGTCTTGTGGATCGCCGGCATGACGATGTGCGACGGCTTCTCGCCGGCCATCTGGACGATGTACTCGCCCATGTCCGATTCGATGCAGTCGATGCCGCGTTCGGCCAGGTAATGGTTCAGCTCCATTTCCTCGCTGGCCATCGACTTGCCCTTGATCACGCGCCTCGCGGCGTGGGTCTGGGCGATGCGATGGATGATCGCGTTGGCCTCGTCGGCCGTCTCGGCCCAATGGACCTGCACGCCGGCCCTGGTCAGGTTGGCTTCGAGCTGCGTCAGCAGGTCGGGCAGGTTGGCCAGCGCGTGCTGGCGCACCGCTTCGCCGAGGTCGCGCAGGTGTTCCAGCTCGTCCCCGTCGGGAAACTGCACGGCGCGCTTCTGCTGCAGGAAATCCATCGCGCCGCGAAAGCTCTGGCGCAGCTTGGGATCGTCCAGCGCCTCGCGCGCCCGGGCACGGAAGTCGGCGGTGGGAACGAAATGAAGGGTCTGCTGGCTCATTGTGCGGCGCCTCCGGCGTGATCGTTGACGATGACCACCCAGAGCTGGCGCGGGCCATGGGCGCCGTAGGCCAGCGTCTGCTGGATGTCGGAGGTCTTGGACGGGCCCGACACCATCACCAGGTTGGTGGGCATGCCATCGGTCCAGCGTTCGGCACGCACGGCGCTGTGCAGGTCGGGATGCAGCGTGGAGGCGTAGACCAGCGCGACATGGATCGGCGGCACCAGCGACATCGTGCGCGGCGACCCGGCATCGGGGGCCAGCACCAGCGTGCCGGTGGCGGCCAGGCCCGAGCGGACGACCGTGAAGCCGGCATCGACGGTATCGAACAGCTCGGCCTTCCATGCGTCGATCGGGCGGTCGAAATCCTGCGTGGCGATGCCGGCCGGCAGCGCCTGCGCCAAAGCGGCGCTTTCGGGGCGGGCGGTATCCAGCAGTAGCCGGCGCACACCTTCGGCGGCGAGCCGCGCCGCCACCCAGGCGGGCCAGTCGGGAGCGTTGCTACAGAACACCTCGGCATGCGACGCGCTTAACGCGGCCTGCATCGACGCGACCATGGCGTCAACCGATGGGCGCTCGCCGCGCCGGGTGTCGAAATGTGCGTCGATGCGGCGATCCAGCGCGGCGGTGTCCGTGGCCAGGGTCGATCCGGAAGTGGGCACGGCGGCGCGCAGACGGCCCAGCATGCGCTCGCGGGCGGTCATGGCGGTCATGCGGCACCTCCGGTACGGCGCCAGAGAAACGACGCCAGGTGCTCCACCGGCAGCGGTGCGCCCGCGTGGGCGGCGGCGTGGCCGATATTGAGCAGGCAGCCGCAGTCGGCGGACACGAGGCGGTCGCAGCCCGTGGCGCAGGCGGAAGCCACCTTGTCGCGCACCATGGCGCCAGAGATATCGGCGTGCTTGAGCGAGAACGTGCCGCCAAAGCCGCAGCACTCCGATTCCCGCACGTGCTCGACGCGGCTCACGCCCGGCAGCGCATCGAGCAGCGCCACGCCATGGGCGCGCGTACCCATTTCTCGCCGTGCGGCGCACGAGGTGTGCAGCACCACGCGTTCGTGATCGCCGGCCGGCACGTCGTCAAAGCGCACATGCAGCACATGGAGCAGGAATTCCGCCAGTTCGTAGACCCGGCCGGCGATGTCGCTGGCCAGCCGAGCCGCGTCCGGGTCATCGGCGAACAGTGTCGGCCAGTGGTGGCGCATCATGCCGCCGCACGACCCTGACGGCACGATGATCGGCCAGGGCTCGCGGAACAGTTCCAGCTGGGCGCGCGCCACCTTGCGGGCCTGCTCGGGATTGCCGCTGCTGTAGGCCGGCTGCCCGCAGCAGCTCTGGCCGCGGGGAAAGTGGACGGTCAGGCCTTCGCGCTCCAGCAGACGCACGGCGTCGAGGCCGGCTTGCGGAACGAACAGGTCGACGAGACAGGTGCCGAACAGATAGACCTGTTGCGGGGCGGTCGTGGGGTATTGCCTGGATTGCATTGTCTGCCTCCGGTATGGCGCCGGCGCGGGTGACGCGCTTTGCGGCATTTTTGAGCGCATAATTCCCGCTCCCGCGCCGGAGCACAAATTGGTTGGACCAATCCGGCCAGCGGGACAGGCAACAGGGGACTGGGAAGGGGATCGATGGGGGGCAGCGCACGCAACCGCGTGGAAGACATCATGCGCAGAATGGAGACCGCGTTGCTGGACGGCACGTGGCCCGTGGGCACCCGCCTGCCCGCCGAACGTGTGCTGGCCGAGCAGTACGCGGTGGCGCGCAACACGATCCGCGAGGCAATCCAGCGGCTGGCGGCGCGCGGGCTGCTGCAGAGCCGGCGCGGCGCCGGCGTATACGTCACCGATCAGCTGCGCACCGGCATTGCGTCGCCCTGGGGCCAGCTGGTGGCCGACCACCCGGCGCTGCGCGACGACATTCTGGAGTTCCGCCGGGTGCTGGAGGGCGCCACCGCCTACTTTGCCGCGCTGCGCGCCGACGCTGCCGATCTGAAGCGTATACGTGCCCTGCTCAAGGAGCTGGAGCGCGCGCGCAAGGCCGACGACAAGGGCGGCGAGGCCGATGCCGATGCGAAGCTGCACGACGCGATCGCACAGGCGTCGCACAACACCATGTTCCTGCACCTGCATACGAGTGTGATCGGCATGTTGCGCGAACACATCACGATCAACGGCACCGGCCTGCGCGAGGCCGACGGGGAATCGTCGGACCTGCTGCTGCGCCAGCACCGCACGCTATGCGAAGCCATCCTGGCGCGCCGGCCCGAAGAGGCGCGCACGGCCATGCAGACCCATATCGACTTCGTGCGTAGCAAGGTGGACGGCGAAAGCGCCTGAGCGGCGCCGCCGGGGCACGGCCGGGCGGCTTGCGCGCGCCGTTGGCCGTAATTGGTCGTACCAGTTGCTGCGTACCCGTTCCCAATGGAATCAGTGACTTGGCGCGGCGGGTTACACCAGCCCGGAATTCGTCAGCTCGCGCTTCGCGTAGGCGTAGAAGATCGGTCCGGCAATCACGCCGGGGATGCCGTACAGCGTTTCCATCACCAGCATCACGGTCAACAGCTCCCACGCGGCCGCCTGTATACGCGCGCCGATGATGCGGGCGTTCAGGAAGTATTCGAGCTTGTGGATCACCACGAGGAAGAACAGCGACACGACGGCGATCGGCAGCGACACCGACAGCGACGCGATCACGATGGCCGTGTTCGAGATCAGGTTGCCCAGCACCGGCAGCAGCCCGGCAACGAAGGTGATGGCCACCAGCGTCTTGGACAGCGGCAGGTGCTGGTGGAACAGCGGTAGCGCCACCAGCAGGTAGATCGATGTCAGGATGGTGTTGATCGACGAGATCTGGATCTGGGCGAAGATGAACTGGGCGAACGACTGCTGCAGCGTGCGCGCGCGGTCGATCAGCGCCCCGGCCAGCGGCCGACGGTTGGGCCGCGAAATGGCGCGGTACAGCGCGACCATGGCGCCGATGATCAGGCCCAGCAGGATATGCAGCAGGGTGCGGAGGATATCGGTGCCCAGCCGCTGCGCCATCTGGGCATGCTCGCGCATGGCGCCCAGCAGCGTGGTGACCAGTTCCTCGGTGCCGCTGGGCAGGTAATCGCTCAGCCAGGTGGGCAGCTGGGTCCGGGACTGGTCGATGATGTCGGCGGCATGGTCCAGCAGCCGCTCCACGGTGGCGCTGTCCACGTTCAGGAAATGCACCAGCGCCCAGATGCCGCCGGTCAGGGCCAGCACGATGATGGCGGAAAGGATGGCCACGGCCAGCGCATCGCGCCGGGAATGGGTCAGGCGGGGCGCCAGCACGTCGACCAGCGAATACAGCAGCAGCCCCGCCAGCAGCGCCGCCACCAGGTTGGCATGCATGACCAGCAGCAGCGCGCCGGCGGTCAGGACATAGGACACCGCCGTGACGTTGAACCCGCTTGGCGCCAGGCGCGGGCGGGCCGATGACGGGGAGGGCGGGGATGAGGACGTGGCGTCGTTCAGGGCGCCATGGTTGGCGCGGTCTTCCGGGTTTTCCAGCTGCGGCATGTCTCGGCTGAGCACGATTGAATTGGAATGAGTAGGCGGATTGTCGACGTGGTGCGTAACAATGGCAAGACAGCTTGCGCAGACAAGCGATCCTGCCCGCGCCGGGCGCGGAACTTGCGTCGTCGCCGTGGCCTATATTGGGGAGCAGAAGACGGCGCAGCCGCGCCAGGAGACCGCCTGCCATGGCCTTTACCCAGACCGTCGGCGTCCGCCGGCATGTGTTTGCCGACCTGTGCACGCTGCTGGCCCGCGCCAGCCCCGCGCGCTCGGGCGACGCGCTGGCCGGCATCGCCGCCGCCAGCGAGGAAGAGCGGATGGCCGCCCGCATGGCGCTGGCCGACATGCCGCTGTCCCGCTGCCTGACCGAGGCGCTGATTCCGTACGAGGACGACGAAGTCACGCGGCTGATCGTCGACAGCCACGATGCGGCTGCCTTTGCCGAGATCGCCAGCCTGACCGTGGGCGACTTCCGCAACTGGCTGCTGCGCCACGAGACCGATTCGGCCACGCTGGCACGGGTGGCACCCGGTATCACCCCGGAGATGGCGGCGGCCGTCAGCAAGCTGATGCGCAACCAGGACCTGGTGGCGGTGGCGCGCAAGTGCCGGGTGGTGACGCGCTTTCGCGGCACGATCGGCCTGCCCGGCCGCCTGGCCGTGCGGCTGCAGCCCAACCATCCGACCGACGACCCGCGCGGCATTGCGGCGTCCATCGTCGATGGGCTGCTCTACGGGTGCGGCGACGCCACGATCGGCGTCAATCCGGCCGGCGACAACCTGGGCACCATCGTCACGCTGCTGAAGCTGATCGACGATATCCGGACGCGCTACGACGTGCCCACGCAATCGTGCGTGCTGACCCACGTCACCCATACGCTGCGGGCCATGGAGCAGGGCGCGCCCGTTGACCTGGTGTTCCAGTCGGTGGCCGGCAGCCAGGCCGCCAACGCGGCGTTCGGCATCTCGCTGGCGCTGCTGGACGAGGCGCGCCAGGCGGCGCTATCGCTGGCGCGCGGCACGGTAGGCCACAACGTGATGTACTTCGAGACCGGCCAGGGCAGCGCGCTGTCGGCCAACGCCCACCACGGGATCGACCAGCAGACCATGGAGGCCCGCGCCTATGCCGTGGCGCGGCGCTTCGAGCCGTTGCTGGTCAATACGGTGGTGGGCTTTATCGGCCCCGAATATCTCTACGATGGCAAGCAGATCATCCGGGCCGGCCTGGAGGACCATTTCTGCGGCAAGCTGCTGGGCGTGCCGATGGGCTGCGACGTCTGCTACACGAACCACGCCGAGGCCGACCAGGACGACATGGACACGCTGCTGACGCTGTTCGGCGTGGCCGGCATCAACTTCATCATGGGCGTGCCGGGCGCCGACGACATCATGCTGAACTACCAGAGCACGTCGTTCCACGATGCGCTGTACCTGCGCGAGGTGCTGGGCCTGCGGCCGGCCCCCGAGTTCGAGGCATGGCTGCAGCGCATGGGCATGCTGGACAGCGCGGGCCGCCTGCTGGCACCTTCCGCGCGCCAGCCGCTGCTGGGCATGGCCGAATCGCTGTGACCCGATCAGGAGACATCCGATGCCGAATCGTCCAGCACCCCCGGAGCATCCCGCCGATCCCTGGCAACGCCTGCGCCAGTTCACGCGCGCCCGCGTGGCCATCGGCCGCACCGGCCATGCCCAGACCACCGAAACCGTGCTGGCCTTCGGCTTGGCCCACGCGCAGGCACGCGATGCGGTACACCTGCCGCTCGATACCCAGGCCATCGACGCGGCGCTCCAGGATGCCGGGCTGGACACAGTGCACGTCCACAGCGCCGCGCAAGACCGGGACCAGTACCTGCGTCGCCCGGATCTGGGCCGCCGGCTCGACGACGACAGCCGGGCGGCGCTGGCGGCCGATACCGGGGCCGGCGCCCAACCGTTCGACGTGGTGTTCGTGATCGCCGATGGCCTGTCCGCGCTGGCCGCGCAACGCCACGCGGTGCCGCTGCTGCAGGCGGTGCTGGCGCGGCTGCCGACATGGCGGACCGGCCCGGTAGTGGTGGCCCGGCAGGCACGCGTGGCCCTGGGCGACGAGATCGGCGAACGGCTGCAGGCGCGTCAGGTGGTGATGCTGATCGGCGAGCGCCCGGGGCTCAGTTCGCCGGACAGTCTCGGCATCTACCTGACCTACGATCCGCGTGTCGGTCGCACCGACGCGCAGCGCAACTGCATCTCGAACGTGCGCCCGGAAGGGCTTCCCTATGCGCAGGCGGCTGACCGACTGGCGTTTTTGCTACGTGGGGCAGTGGCGCTGGGGCGGTCCGGGGTGGACCTGAAAGACGACAGCGCCGCCAGTGCGGCGACGCTGCCAGGGGCGTGATGCGCCCGGGAGGGCTACAAGGCTACGACATCATCACGCGCGAGAACCTGCCGCGCTGTGCGTCTTCCATCAGCATCATGAACTGGTCGCGGTCCATGTGAACCAGTTCCAGATGGTCGCCCGCCTCGAACCAGACTTCGGGTTCGGCGAACAGGCTTTCGTCGACATAGGTTTGCATGCCGTACGACATCGCGCACGGCGGGATGGCGCCAAGATCGCAATCCTTGAAGACCTCGCGGATTTCGTCCTCGTGCGCCAGCACCAGCTTGCGGCCCGTCATGTCGCACAGGGCCGATAGCTGCAGATGGTGGTTCGACGGGATCACGGCGGCCACGTAGCCGCCTTCATCTTCCAGCAGCAACGTCTTGGCCAGACGATGCCCCGGTACATGTGCCGCGTGCGCCGTGGCCATGCTGCTGAGACTGTAGGGGTGACGAATGATGTCGAACCGGCTGTTCATGCGGCTGAGCCGGCCAGCCAGGGTGCCTGCCATTGCCATGATCGTCTTCCTTCCCGCGCAGGGAGGGCGCGGTTTAGTCCTGAGTGTTCTCACTATAGGCACTGTCGCCGCGCATGCGAGGCCAGATTGCCTGCAGCTCGGTCTTCAGGAAGGTGAGCAGGTAGCGGGTGGCCATGGTCTGGTAGCGGTTGGGCATGGTCAGCATGTAAAGCTTGCTGCCGAACACGCTGATGCGATAGTCGGGCAGCAGCGGCACGAGCGTGCCGTCCGCCAGATCCTTGCCCACCGCATAGAGCGGGAAGATGCCGATGCCGAGCCCGCTGACCACGGCATCCTTCAGGAACGCGAAGTTCTCCGAACTCAGCGTGGGCGCCAGCACCACCTGTTCGCGCGCCCCGGTGGCGTGGCGGATACCCGAAGCCTTCAGTTTCTGGCCAATTGGCGATGCGCAGACGATGGCATGGGCGCCAAGGTCGGCCAGTACCGCCGGCATCGGCCGGCCCGCCAGATAGGCGGGCGCGCCGCAGACAATCCAGTCGACCGTGCCGATCTCGGTGGCCACGACCGAATCTGGCGGCGTCGAGATGATGCGCAGCGCTACCTCGACATCCTCGGACACGAGATTGTGGATGCGGTTGTCGAACACCACGTCGAGCGTGATGTCGGGATAGCGTTGCTTGAACTGCACCAGCAGCGGCGACAGCATGGCGTGCCCCAGGCCGGTGGGTACCGACAACCGCACATGGCCCTGCAGGCTCTTGCCCATGCTGCTGATCAGCGCATTGGCGGCCGCGACTTCGCCGAGGATGTTGCGGCCGTGCTCGTAGAGCCCGGCGCCGACTGGCGTGGCTTCCACGTGGCGCGTGGTCCGGCGCAGCAGCTGCACGCCCAGTTCCTCCTCCAGTGCCTTGAGGTGGTAGCTGACATTGGCGCGCGTCATCTTGAGCTTGCGCGCGGCGGCGCTGAGATTGCCTGCGTCGACGATATCGACGAACAGGCGCAGGGCGTTGAGATCCATGGCGATACTGGCGCGGGAATGAAAAAGGGACCCGAAGGCCCCTCAGTTTGCCATGGCGGCAACCAGGCAAGGTGGGTCGCTACGTGTCCGGGCCAAGGCTTTGTTCCCGGGTTCTCCTGACGTCGCGATATCGCGCCAGCGCAGCAGCATCATTGTCCCGGTAGGCGATATTGTCGTCTTTCTGGCTACTTCCATCGAGCCCCGGCAGCGCAAGCAGCTGCCCGATCCAGTCTTCCGCTGCGGTCAGCGGCCGGACCAAAGGCGCCAGATATCGGTCGAGAATGCCCTTGTCCGGTGTCTGCAATTCCGCTGTCAGTGCTCGCAGGTAATCGTTCTTGCGTGTGCGTGGCCAGTCTATGCAAAAGCCCGCCCGTGCTGAAAGCACGGTATGGACCAGCAGCATGGCCCGACCGTTGCCGTCGAGGAACGGATGCCCCCACGCGAAGGCGCCCATGACGACGCCGGGCTTCCTTCGCATGGCCGAAGGGTCATTGCCCATGCGCAGGCCCCATTCCACAGCTTGCCGGCATCGTTCCGAAGCCTCGAACTGCACTTCGCCTTTTCCGACCAGCCGCCCGGTGTCCAGCATCCGCCGGTCCTGGCCTGCCCATGGGTAAAAGTCGCGAAACAGAATGCTGTGGACTTCAAGAAAATTCTCATAGTCCAGTGGGCCTGGCACAGCGTTCAGGTATGCCAGTGCATCCTCGAGATTGGCCTCGAAAAACGCATGTTCCTGGATCTTGACCTCTTCCAGGTCCTTCAGCTTTTCAAAGTTTCGGAGATACCCTGCAGTGTCGAAGTCACCGAACGGGTCGAACATGCTTGCGTTCCCGCATGTGGTTCGTCATCAGGCGTGCCATCTGGCGGCCGCTGATCAGGTGCCGTTTCTTGAGGGTCACAAGAAGCTTTTCCGTGGCGTCCAGCGAGACATCGTCGCCGGCGGCGCGCGTGGCGGCTTCGGCCCAGTCGTCGAGCCCGGTCCGCTCGAAGCTGACATGGTGGGCCACTGCGAACTCGCGAACGAACTCGCTGACCATGGTGGTGGGCAGTGCATCGAGATCCGTCGGCAGCGGCGTTACGGCTTGATGGCGTCTCATGGTGCCTCGCGGCAGGGTGACATACGGCCAGATTATAAGGTTTGTCTTTGCCGATCAATCACTTGAAAGACAAAAGCCCGCCGGGGGGCGGGCCGTCGCGAAAGCCGACAGGGCCGATCATCCAGCCGTCAGCGGGCGTCTCAATGCTCGTGATGCAGGTACTTTGCCTGGCGTGGCAGGCGCAGGCTGACCAGGAACGCGATGACCATCATGGCGGTCACGTACCAGTAGAACGTGTCCTCCTGACCCGCCTTTTTCAGGGCCAGCGCCACGTATTCGGCCGTACCGCCGAACAGGGCATTGGCGATGGCATAGGCCAGGCCCACGCCCAGCGCGCGTACTTCGGGCGGGAACATTTCGGCCTTCACGATGCCGCTGATCGACGTGTAGAAGCTGACGATGGCCAGGGCCACGCAGATCAGCAGGCCGGCCATTTCGGGGCTCGACACCGTCTTCAGCGCGGTCAGGATCGGTACCGTGGCAATGGCGCCGAGCGCGCCGAACAGCATCATGTTGTGGCGGCGGCCGATGCGGTCGGACAGCGCGCCGAACAACGGCTGCATGCACATGTAGAGGAACAGGCAGACCGTCATCACGTAGCTGGTGGTCTTGATCGGCAGGTGGGCCGTGTTGACCAGGAACTTCTGCATATACGTGGTGAACGTGTAGAAGATCAGCGAGCCGCCGGCGGTATAACCGAGCACCGTGAAGAACGCGGCCTTGTGGTGCCGGAAGATCTCGCTCACCGTGCCGGCGCCCTTGCTGTTGCGCTGCTGTGCGGTGGTGGTCTCATGCAACGTGCGGCGCAGCAACAGGGCCACCACCGCGGTGATGGCACCCACCACGAACGGGATGCGCCAGCCGTAGGACTTCAGTTGGGCTTCGGTCAGCATTTGCTCCAGCAGCACAATGACCAGCACAGCCAGCAGCTGGCCGCCGATCAGCGTCACGTACTGGAACGACGAGAAGAAGCCGCGTCGGCCCTTGAGCGCCACTTCGCTCATGTACGTGGCGGTGGTGCCGTATTCGCCGCCGACCGACAGGCCCTGCAGCAGCCGTGCCACCAGCAGCAGCGCCGGGGCCCAGTTGCCGATGGTCTCGTAGGTGGGCAAGCAGGCGATCAGCAGCGAGCCGAAGCACATCATGACCACCGAGATCAGCAGGGAATTCTTGCGGCCGTTTCGGTCGGCGATACGGCCGAACAGCCAGCCGCCGATCGGTCGCATCAGGAAGCCCGCCGCGAACACACCGGCAGTATTCAGCAGTTGGGCCGTGGGGTCGCCTTTCGGGAAGAAGGCCGGCGCGAAATAGATCGCGCTGAAGGCGTAGATATAGAAGTCGAACCACTCCACGAGGTTGCCCGACGACGCAGCCACAATGGCAAAGACGCGCTTTCTGGTTTCTTCGGGGGACGGTGCCGTGCCGTTGACGGCGGAGGAGGCGATGTCTGTCATAGGACCTTCTGTTCTTGACTTGGCGGCGGGGGCGCCGCTGGAGGATACGGACCAGGAGAGCAAGGTGCGACGTGGACCGGCAAAACCGCCAGCCGGCCTGGGGGCGTCGCAAGTCCGGGCCCGTGTGCCGGCGTAGCGTAACGCGGAACGGCCTGCCCCCCCAAGGGGGGCGGCTTTCGCAATCCCCCTGGCCCTGTTGCAAATGCCTTGCCACCAGCGGTTTTGCGCCGCATTGTCCGATGGGCTGGAAAGAGTTTTTACAAAGCGCGCCCTCGCGGCATGAAAATCCTGGCGGGTGACCGTCGCCGCCGGGCTAACTTGCGTGGGCCGCACGGCTGCGCAATCATGCAGGGCGATGCTGAACGCCGTGCCTTTCGACCCCCCTTGTCCATGACCAATCCGCGTCTCCTGCCCTTCCTGCTGGCACCTTTGCTGTGGCTGCCCGCCGCGGGCGTACTTGCCGAGGGCGATCCCAACCTCGTGCAGTGCCAGCGCATCAACCAGGCGCAATTGCGGACGGCTTCCGAGGAGACGCTGCTGTTCCTGCGCTGCCGGGCGCGGCAGATTTCATATGACGCCCCCCGGCTCAAGGGCGTGACGCAGAAATTCCGGGATGACCTCGTGTTTTCCTGCCTGGACCAGGCCGACGAGATCGAGCACCAATTGCGGGTGGGCCATGGCTACACCCGGGAAAAGCTGGCCCGCAAGAAATGTGACTATTAGGGCTGGTTCGGGGATTGTCAAATTATCTTGACGGTTCTGTCCAAGTCGGCGTGGATTGTCAAAATCGATGGTCGGCGTACCATTGGCGGCCATTGTTGTCGTACCGACTCACCCGGAGACTGTCATGGCCCTCGACGCCGAATCCTTTTCCCTGCTGCGCGCCTCGGTGCAGCGTTTCATCGATGAGCGCCTGAAGCCGGCCGAAGATACCCTTGAGGAAATCGATGACGTGCCGGCCGACATCGTGGCCGACATGAAGGAGATGGGCCTGTTCGGCATCTCCATCCCGGAAAACTACGGTGGCATCGGCCTGTCGATGTCGCAGGAATGCGATGTGGTCTATGACCTCGGCCATACGGCCTTCGCGTTCCGCTCCGTCTTCGGCACCAACGTGGGCATTGGCTCGCAGGGCATCCTGATGGATGGCACCGAGGAGCAAAAGCAGACCTACCTGCCCAAGATCGCCAGCGGGGAGCTGGTCATCTCCTTCGCGCTGACCGAGCCGAACGCCGGTTCGGACGCCGCATCGCTGCAGACGCGTGCCGAGCTCGATGGCGACCACTACGTCATCAACGGCACCAAGCGGTTCATCACCAACGCGCCGCGCGCCGGCGCCTTCACGCTGATGGCCCGCACGGGCGGCCCGGGTGCCTCGGGCATTTCGTCCTTCATCGTGCCGGCCGACACCCCGGGCATCTCGCTGGGCAAGCCCGACAAGAAGATGGGCCAGCGCGGCACCAAGACGTGCGACGTGGTACTGGAAAACGTGCGCGTGCCGGCTGCGAACATCATCGGTGGCGTGCCGGGCGTGGGCTTCAAGACGGCCATGAAGGTGCTGGACCGTGGCCGCCTGCATATCTCCGCACTGGCTTGCGGCATGGCGCATCGGCTGATTACCGATGCCGTCGCCTACGCGAAGGAGCGCAAGCAGTTCGGCAAGCCGATTGGCGACTTCCAGCTGATCCAGGCCATGCTGGCCGACAGCCAGGCCGAACTGTACGCCGGCCTGTCGATGGTGCGCGATTGCGCGCAACGCTACGACGCCAAGCCGGCCGGCCAGAGCGACCCTGAAGTCAGCATGCTGGCGTCCTGCACCAAGATGTTCTGTACCGAAATGGTGGGCCGCGTGGCCGATCGCGCCGTGCAGATCCACGGCGGCGCCGGTTACATCGCCGAATACAAGGCCGAGCGGTTCTACCGCGACGTGCGTCTGCTGCGCCTGTATGAAGGCACCACGCAGATCCAGCAACTGATCATCGCCAAGCAGCTGCTGCGCGACTGATCCGGCTGACCGCAGCGGACCGACCCGAGGGGATAGGAGACAGGATGAGCAAGATCCAGGTTGCGGCCCCACAGGGGACGGCCGCTGCAGACCACGGCGCGGTGCACCGGCTCCGGGCCGTGGTGGCCACGTATCGCACCACGCTGCAGGCCTACACGCTGGTCGTGTCCGCAGACACGCTGATGGCATTGTCAACCGGCCCCGAGCCGGCGCATTCGGCACGCGACTATCGCGCCCAGGCGCATCTGGACCGCCTGCACCACGCGGTACGCGATTGCGGGCTGGCGCTGCCCAGTGCCATCGTCGTGGCGGTGGCCGGCGGCACCATGCGCTGCGAATGCGACCATCTGTATTCGCTGGACCTCGATCCGCGCGCGGGAGACAGCCTGATCGTGCTCGATGGCTACGACCGCCTGGTCGAACTGGCCGATAGCGGGCGCGGCCATATCAAGACGCTGGTCACGGCGGTACTGTGCTCCAACGTGACGACTGCTGCCGAGGCTCCCATGCCTGCCACGGAAGCCGACTGTGCGCTGATGCACGTGTCGGCGGCCGCGCGCTGGGCCGGCGCCACGCGCGTCTGGCAATAAGTCCAACAGTTAGCCGGGCGGTCATTCCGGCAGTCAGCGCGTCACCTGCCGTCAGGCGGTGACGCTGCCCGCATGATCCGGGCTCAGGCCCAAACCGCGTCGACGTCGCGCAGCAAATGGCCCGCCAGGATGTAGTCGCCAAGGCGCGTTGCCTTGGCTTCCAGATCCAGCAAGTCGCGGTCGGCCAGCAGGCCAAGGTCGAACTGGCAGTACAGGTTGCGCTGCCGGAACGTGGTCTTGGGCCTGCCCAGCCCTGCCTGGAGGGCTTCGGGTGTGCGGACGGCGACACTTTCCTGTCCGCGGTATTGCACCTTGATGCCGCGCTTCTCGCCAAGCCGGCCGAGTTCGATGGCGTCCTGCCACCCCGTCTCATAGTCCAGCTCAAGCCCAAGCGCCTGCTCCGAGGCCAGAAGCCTGAGGGCTTCCGCCTTGCTGCCAGCTCGCACAATTGACATCCACACCTCAAGTCTCAAGAAAGACTGTATAAATATACAGTGTTCCGATGCTTGCCTCAAGGGTTGGTGAGGCGCCAGCGGCTCACACGGCCCCCCAGCCCGCAGCCCAGGCGGCTCGGTGCTTGTGAGGCTCAGGGCTTGCTGGCGTCCGGCGGCGCGGCGGCCGCCGGGGTCCCGGCCTCGGCAGGAACCGCAGTCGGCGCCGTCGTACTCGCGCCGAAATCGCCGGCGAATGCTTGCGTCAGCATGGCCGGGCCCAGGTAGCGGCGGATCGCGGCGTTGACGGCTGCGGGCGTGGCCGTGCGGATGCCTTCCTCGATGGCCGCCGTGTGCGCCATGGTCCGGCCCAGGTACGCCTGGTTGGCCAGCGCCCCGGCCAGTGCGCCGTCGCGCGTGCGGCTGACCATGCCCTGCTGCAACAGGCCGCTGGCCGCCTCGGCCACTTCGCTGGCCGTGACGCCGTCGCGGACGAAGCGCGCCATTTCTTCGTCGACGGCCTTGCGCAGGCGGGGCAGGTTCTGCGGGGCATAGGCCGCCCACAGCCCGAACCGGCCCGCGCGGTCGAGCGCGCCGACCGTCAGCGAACTGGAAACCCCATAGCTGATGCCGTCAAGTTGCCGCAGGCGGTCGGCCAGACGGCTGCGCATGCCGGTGCCGCCGAACACGCGGCTCGCGATCAGCATCAGCGGGTAGTCGGGCGAGTCGCTGACCAGATCCACCGGCTGCGAGGCCAGGTAGACCGCATTGGCTTTGCCCGGCGTGTCGAGCGTGAAGTCGGTCGGGGGAATCGCCACGAACGGCCGGTCCACCCGCTCGAACGGTACCTGGGCGCGCCAGTCGCCGAACAGGAATGCAGCTTGCCGGATCGCGTCATCGGCATCGAAATCGCCCACGATCGCCAGCTGTGCATGCTCCGCGCCATAAAAGCGCGCATGGAAATCGCGCAGGTCCGCGACCGATACGGCGCGCAGATCGGCCACGCTTTCGTCGAACGTTGGCGTGTAGCGCGGGTCGCCGGGCGGGTACGGATTGCCGTGACGCCCCAGGGCATTCGGCGCCAGTGCGTTGGGCTGCTTGCGCTGGCTTTCGATGCCGGCGACGCTGCTGGCCCGCAGTGTCTCCAGTTCATTGCCGGGGAAGGTCGGCATGCGCAGCACGGTGCGCAGCAGCGCCAGCAGGTCGGGCAGGTATTCGCGCCGCGTGTCGAAGCGTACGGTGACCCGTTCGTCGCTGCCCGATATCGACACGTTGGCTTTCAGCGCCTCGAAGCGGTCGGCGATCTGCTGCCGTGTGAACGCACCGGCGCCACGGTCGAGCATGGCGCCCGTCATGGACCCCACCGCATTCTTGCCCTGCAGCGCCTGCAGATTGCCGATGTGCAGGACCAGCGTGCCGTTGACTGCGCCGCCCCGCGTGGGCTTGGGCAGCAAGGCAAGCTGCATGCCGTTGGGCAGCGTCTGGCGCACGGTATGGGCGTCGATATTGGCCGGGGTTGGGTCGAAGGCGGCCACGGCCTGCGCCGCCGGCTTGCCCGTGTAGTGCTGCGTCAGCGCGGCCAGGTCGGGCGCGGCGGGGATGGCGGCCAGCTGTGGCTTGTCTCCCGGCACGAATTCGCCCACCGTGCGGTTGGCCGGGCGGAAGTAGTTTTCGGCCACGCGCTGCACGTCGGCCCGGGTGGTGGTCTCCACGCGGTCGCGGTTGATGAAGAACAGCCGCCAGTCGCCCTTGGCGATGGCACCGGACAGCGCCACGCCGTAGGCGGCCGGATCGTTCAGCGTCTTCTCGTAGCCATTGCGCAACCGCACCCGGGCGCGCTCCACTTCCTCGTCGGTGACGGGCTGCGTCGCGACGCCCTCCACCGTGGCGATCAGCGCATCGCGCACCGGTGCGATCGGACGATCCTTGCTGGTGCCCGCCGCAAACTGGATCACCCCCGGGTCCTTCATCGACGTGAAGAACGACCCCTGCCACGCGGCCTTGCGGGTGTCCACCAGGCTGCGCTCGAGCCGGCCGCCCGGCGTGTCCGCCAGGATGACCGCCAGCATGTCCAGCGCGGTGATGTCGGGGTGCGCGCCCGGTGCCACGTGATACATCGCCGACACGATGCTGCTGTCGCCCGGACGCACCAGGGTCAGCTCGCGCGCGCCTTCCTGGGCCGGCTCGACCGTGTACTCGGACGGCAGCACGCGCGTCGGACGCGGAATCGCGCCAAAGGCCTGTTCGATCCGGGCAAGCGTGCGCGCCGGGTCGAACTGCCCCGTGACCACCAGCACCGCGTTGTCGGGCTGGTAGTAGCGGCGATAGAACGCCTGGAGGTTGTCGATGCCCACGCGCTCCACGTCGCTGCGCGCGCCGATCACCGCCTTGCTGTAGTTGTGCCAGCGGTAGGCGGCCGCGTACATCTGCTGCTGCAGCATGCGCATGGGATTGTTCTCGCCAATCTCCATTTCATTGCGCACCACCGTCATTTCGCTGTCCAGGTCCTTGCGCGCCACGAAGCTGTTGACCATGCGGTCGGCCTCCATGCGCAGGGCCCAGTCGAGGTTGTCCTCGCTGGCCGCGAAGGTCTCGAAGAAATTGGTACGGTCCTGGTTGGTGGTGCCGTTGTACTGCATGCCGCGCCGCGCGAATTCGGTCGGAATGGTCTTGCCCGGCAGCGACGGCGTGCCCTTGAACAGCAGATGCTCGAGCAGGTGCGCCATGCCCGTTTCGCCGTAGTTTTCGTGGCGGCTGCCGACCAGATAGGTCATGTTGACCGTGGTGGTGGGCTGGGCGTCGTCCGGTGCCAGCAGGATGCGCAGTCCGTTGGGCAGCCGGTATTCGGTGATGCCTTCGACGGTCGTGACGGGTGTGGCGCGTGCCACCGGCGCGGCGGCCGGGGGCGCAGCCAGCGGACCCGTCCGCGCCGCATGGACGACGGGGACGCTCAGGCCGCAGACGATGGCCATGGCAATGCCGGCGATTCGGGTCATGCCGGCAACGGGACGACGACGGTTCATGCAGACTCCAGAAGCGGCATGCAACGCCGCAGGTGAGCAGATTCTAGCCTCAGCGGCGCGCCGTGCAACGCGGCCGACCGCACTTTCAGAATCGGGCGCAAAGTGACGTCGTCCTTCCTTCAGAACCGCTTCAGGCGGATGTCCGATTCCAGCGCATTCAACGTGCCGCACTGGCGTAGGATGCATGCCATGGAACTCGATCCCGACACCTGCTACAAGGCCGTTGCATCACACGACCGCCGCTTCGACGGACGCTTCTTCGTAGGCGTGTCGTCCACGGGCGTGTACTGCCGGCCGATCTGCGCGGTGCGCACGCCGAAGCGCGAAAACTGCACGTTCTACGAGTCCGCGGCGGCCGCGGAAAAGCATGGCTTCCGGCCGTGCCTGCGCTGCCGGCCGGAACTGGCGCCGGGCCATGGGCTGGCCGACATCTCCGGACGGCTGGCGCAGGCCGCTGCCACGCTGATCGACGAGGGCTTCATGGCCGGTGCCGGCGTGGCGCAGCTGGCCGCGCGCATCGGCGTGACGGAGCGCCATCTGCGCCGGCTGTTTGATGCCGAGTTTGGCGTGTCGGTGCATGAATATGCGCAGACGCAGAAGCTGCTGCTGGCCAAGCGCCTGCTGACCGATACCGTGCTGCCCGTGACCGAAGTGGCGCTGGCGGCCGGGTTTGGCAGCGTGCGCCGCTTCAATGATGTGCTCAAGGAGCGGTATGGCCTGACGCCACTGGCGATGCGCAAGCGCGCGGCCGATGGCATGGCGGATCGCCTGGTTTTCGAACTCGGCTATCGTCCGCCGCTGGCCTGGGCCGAATGGCTCCGCTTCCTGGCCGTGCGGGCCGTTGACGGTATCGACCAATGCCACGCCGGCGTCTACACGCGCTCGATGGCCATCGACGCGGGCGGCCATCGGCACCTTGGCTGGGTCCGGCTGGAACACGTGCCGAAGCGCACGGTGGTGCGCGTGACGCTGTCCGGTTCGCTGGCGCACGTGATTCCGCAGGCGCTGGGCAAGGTGCGCCGCCTCTGCGATCTGGGCTGCCGGCCCGATATCGTCGATGCGCACCTGGGCGAGCTGGCGGCCGGCACGCCGGGCATGCGCCTGCCGGGCACGTTCGACGGGTTGGAGATTGCGGTGCGGGCTATCGTCGGACAGGTGATTTCAGTGGTCCAGGCGCGCCGTATCCTGGCGCGGCTCGTGCGCATCGCGGGCGAGCCGTTGCCGCCGCAGGCGCTGGCCGGCCTCCAGAATCCGGCCGATGCCACCCAGGCGGCGCCCGTGACCCACGCCTTCCCGACCCCCCAGGCGCTGGCCGCGCTGCCCGATGCCGATTACCAGGCGGCCGGCGTGTCGGTGCCGAAGATCCGCGCAATCCGGGCCCTGGCGCGGCAGGTGGCGGCCGGGGAGATCCGGCTCGATCCGCACGCGGCACCTGAGGACACCGTCGCGCGGCTGTGCGCGATCGACGGGATTGGCGACTGGACGGCGCAGTACGTGGCCATGCGGGCGCTGGGCTGGCCCGATGCGTTTCCGGGCACCGACTACGCATTGCGCAAGGTGCTGGACGTGAGCACCGTCCGGGCGATGCAGGCCAGGACTGCGCAATGGGCGCCGTGGCGCGCCTATGCGGCGATCCACCTGTGGCATCGCTACGAGCAGATCAAGGACGCTGCGCAGACGCCGGGCACCGGCGCCGACCGCATCGACATCCAGGACAGCAACATCAAGGACAGCGAGGAAGCAGCAGCATGAACAGCTATCAGATCATCGACAGCCCGCTGGGCAATATCCTGCTGCGCGCGCAAGACGGCCTGCTGACAGGCGCGTTCTTCGCGGGGCAGAAATACCACCCGGGCCAGGCCAGCGCCACGGCGCCGGTATCCGACGCCGACGCGCGCGTGCTGGCGCAGGCGGCGGAACAACTCGACGCCTACTTCGACGGCCGGCTGCATACGTTCACCGTGCCGATCCGGTTTGCCGGCAGTGCGTTCCAGCAACGGATCTGGCAAGCCCTGTGCGATATCGAATTTGGCGAAACTTCGACGTACGGACAACTGGGTGCTGGCCTTGGCCTGCCACCGAGCCATTCACGTGCGGTGGGCGGGGCGGTGGGGCGCAATCCGCTGTCGGTCATCGTGCCGTGCCATCGCGTGCTGGGCGCGTCAGGGGCGCTGACCGGCTACGCCGGCGGAGTCGATCGCAAACGCGCGCTGTTGGGCCTGGAGGGCGCGCTGCAAGCGGGCGAGGTGGGCAATGGTCCGGGCGCGGCCGGCCGCGCGCGGGCGGGGCAGGCTGTGTTGGCGCTCTATTGAACGGTGCCGCGGCTTTTCATCGCGATCGACACACCGGCCGCGCTGGCGCACGCGCTGCTGCAAACCCTGCCCGCCCATCGCGATATCCGGCCCACGCCAGCCGCGCAGTTGCATCTGACGCTGCGCTTCCTGGGCGAGTGCGATGCAGCGGTCACGACGGCCATCGCGCAGGCGCTGCGGGGCGTGGCCGTCAAGCCCATGGTGCTGCAGATCCTTGGCGTCGGGCGTTTTCGGGGCCGGCAGGGGTCGATCCTCTGGGCCGGGCTGGCCGAATCGGCGCCATTGCAGGGTCTGGTCGATCAGATCAGCGCCGTGCTGGAAGCCCACGGCATCGCGCCTGATCCGCGTCGCTTCCGCCCGCATCTGACGCTGGCGCGCTGCCGTCCGGGCGTGCCCGAGCCGCTGCTGCGCGATTGGCTCGGCGCATTCCGCGACCTCGCGGCGCCGCCGTGGCACGTCGATCGTTTCCTGCTCTATGAGAGCTTTCTTGGCCAGGACGGCGCGCGGCATGTCGTGCGCGACACGTATCGGGCGGTCAGCCCAGGTTGCTGACGCCCAGCGCCACCCCCAGCCCGCATAGCGTGGTGCCGATGACCCGGTCCAGCAGCCGCTGGCGCTGCAGCATGGCCGCGCGCAGTGCCGGCGAGCCGAAGCACCACGCGACGATGCCGAACCAGATCAGGTGCGCCAGCGACATGAACAGGCCGTAGCCGAACTGCGCCGCGAGCGGGGTATGGGGACTGACCACCTGCGTATAAGTGCTGACCACGAACAGCGTGGTCTTCGGGTTCAGCGCATTGGTCAGGAAGCCCATGCGGCATGCCGCTGCGCCGGAAATGGCTGGCGCGGCCGTGGTGTCCACCGTGATCGCCTTGCGATTGCGCAGCGTCTGGATGCCGATCCACACCAGATAGCCGGCGCCCAGCAGCTTGATGACCGACAGCACGCCATGGGCGTGGGCAATCAGCAGCGACACGCCGAACATCGTATAAGCCACATGCACCTGCACACCCAGCGCGATGCCCAGCGCGCACAGCAAGCCGGTGCGCCGGCCGAAAAGGTAGCTGTTGCGGGTGACCATGGCGAAGTCCGGCCCGGGGCTGATCACGGCAAGGACGGTGATGGTGGCGACGGCGGCAAGTTCGGCGAGCGATGTCATTTCGGGTCAGTTTTCGTTGTGGAAAGGGGCGGCCGGGGGGCGCGTGCCGGCACGATTCTGTCGCGCAGAAACGGGTACGCAAAGCGATTTATACTGGCGCAATTCCGTGAGTAAAACTGACTGATCGCATGGCTTCGATGCACTGGCTGGGCTGGATACGCTTTTTCGAGGCGGCGGCGCGGCACCAGAATTTCGCGCGCGCGGCCGAAGAGTTGCACCTGACGCACGGCGCGATCAGCCGCCAGATCCGGCAGCTGGAAGACGCGCTGGGCGTGCCCCTGTTCGAGCGGCGCAACCGGGCGGTTTTCCTGACCGAGGCCGGCCAGACGCTGCATGCGGCGGCCACGCAATCGATGGATCTGCTGGCGGCGGCAGCCGAACGGATCCGTGGGCCGACGCCGGCTACCGCATTGGTGCTGTCGTGCGAGCCCACCATCGCCATGCGCTGGCTGATCCCCCGGCTCGGCCGTTTTTCGGCGGCCCATCCGGGCATTCCGCTACACCTGATGGCGGCCGGCGGCCCCGTGGACTTTGCCGGGCAAGGCATTGATGTTGCCCTGCGGCGTAACGATTTTGCGTTCGATCCGCGCTGGCACACCCGCGAACTGGCGCCCGAGCGCGTCGGTCCGGTCTGCCGTCCGGATCAGGCGGCTTCGGGGCTGGCCGACTCGGTCAGGCTGCATACCCGTACGCGTCCCGATGCCTGGCAGCGATGGGCCCGCAGCGCCGGGGTGGCCCTGCCGGGCGCGCCCGACGGGCCCGGCAGCCAGCGCGACGCCTGGTATGAACACTTCTACCTGAGCCTGCAGGCCGCCGCTGCCGGGTTGGGCTGGGCCGTGGCATCGGAATGGATGGCCGCCGACGAACTGGCCGATGGCCGGCTGACCGCCCCGCAGGGATTCGTGCCCGACGGGTCGGCGTACCACCTGATATCGCCCGTGCCGTTTGCCAGGGACCCGCGCCGCGCGGCCCTGTTGCACTGGCTGCGTGCCGAGCTGGCGCGGGCGCCCATGGGGGAACCGGACGCCCGGGCCCCGCAATGACCAACGCTGCACCCGCCGTGGGTTTGCGGCGCCGAAAGCGTAGCGGAAGCTACCCCACCGAAGTCGGTTCCTAAAGTTACGTCGTATTTTGCCGAAGGCCATGGCATATGCTTGCGCCGCTTGGGTGGCGCGCTTACCATGCGGCGGCTGGCGCGCCGCGCGCTGACAGATCCATTGCCCGCCCGCCCCGGCGATCCGCGGCGCAACCACTATTAGACGTAGCGTATTCCATGAGTCTTCAAGATCCCCGCGGGCCGCAGGCAGGCCAATCCTTGTCTCAGTTCGAGGGCGAGTCCGACGAGCGGGACGCTGCGCAGTCGGATGAACGCTACCGGCTGACGCACAGTTCGCAGATCGGCACGGTGCTGCGCGACATGGCGTGGCAGAAATGCCTGCTGAACGTGCGCTCGCGCAATGGCTCCGAGATCGTGACGTCGATCCTGCACGTCGATCCGGCCAACAAGACGTTCATTTTCGACTGGTGCCGTGCCGATGGCGAACGCCAGGCGCTGATGGGGTCGGACCAGAATGCCTTTTCCGGCCTGCTGCGCGGCGTTCCGGTGAACTTCGTGGTGGGCACGCCCGGTGCCACGCGCTTCGAGGGCGGGCCGGCCTTTATCGCCGACTTCCCCGAAAAGCTCTACCACTTCCAGCGCCGCCGCCATTTCCGTGCGCGCACGCTGTTGACCAAGGGCTATCGGTGCGAGGTCGTGCTGCCGGCGTCGGCCGACAAGTCCACGCTGCAGCTCGATATCGCCGATCTTTCGCTGTCCGGCGTGGGCCTGCGTTCGCGCCAGGTGGGCGCCGACCAGCTGCCGGTGGGCACGGTCATCAAGAAGTGCCGCCTCGATTTTGCCGAGCTGGGCCGCCTGGAGCTGGACATGCAGGTGGTCGGCCACTGGCTGGTCGGGTTTGACGACAACACCGTCCACCACTACGGCTGCGCGTTCCTGAATCCGGACGGCCGCATGGAAAACTTCCTGCAGCGCCTGGTGTTCCAGCTGGAACTGGCGCACCGGGGCTGAGCCGCGGCGGGGTTCGTCAGCTTCCGACCAGCTTGCCGATTGCGGCTGCCGCCTCTCGCATGGGGCCGAGCAGCCGCGCGATCATCTCGGATTCCGACACCTTGTTGGCCTTCACGCTCACGCTGATGGCCGCCACCACCATGCCCGTCTGGGCGCGCACCGGCACGGCAATCGCCCGCAGGCCCGGTTCCAGTTCCTCGTCGATCAGCACATAGTCCAGTTCGCGCGCGCGCTGGAACGCCGCTTCCAGCTCCGGCCGCGACACCTTGGTCAGCAGCGTGCGCGGGCGCAGCTCGGCATGTTCGAAGAACGCTTCGAGCACGGCGTCGGGCTGGTGGGCCAGCAGCAGGCGGCCCGTGGACGTGCAATAGGCCGGCAAGCGGCTGCCCATGCCCAGCGAGTGGGTCAGCACGCGATGCACCTCGGAGCGCACCAGGTACAGGATGTCGATGCCGTCCAGGATGGCCAGCGCCGACGTCTCGTGGACGCGCGCGCTCAGCGTGTCGAGGATGGGCTGCGCCGACGACACCAGCGAGGTCGACGAAAAATAGGCATGTCCCAGGTGCAGCACGCGCGGCCGCAGCGCAAAATGCCCGTCCTGCTGGCTCACGTATCCCAGTTGCTCCAGCGTATAGAGACAGCGCCGCACCGAGGCGCGCGACAGTTGCGTGCGCTGGGCCACCTGCGAGATCGTCAGCGGCCGCTTGCGCTCGGAGAACGCCTCCAGCACCGTCAGGCCGCGCGCCAGCGACAGCATGAAGTTCGGATCCCCGGCAAAGCTGTTGAGGATATCGGCCGGCGGATGGGCGGCGCGGACGGTGTCAGCCTGGGCTGGCTTGAGATGGATGGGATTGGGGGCGTCCATGGCGGGGGCGATGCGCTGTTCGATAATCGCGCATCTTAACGCTCCGGCACGTAGATTGCCGAATTCCGGACAAAAAAATGTCGCCGATTGGAGCGGCGACCGGGGAAGGGGGTGTCAAGAGGACGGGGGTCCTACCGACATCGTCGAGTATAGAGAACCGCACAGAGACATTACATACAACGAAGGTGGGGGTTCGGTACGCCGCACTTTGTGGCGCAGTCTGTGGCGCAGTCGCCATGCTGAGGCCCGCTCCAGGCTGGCTACGGCTTGCCCAGGAACAGGTAGAACGCGTAGTGGCCCCCGGCCGCCCGCCCGTAGGCGAGGTAAAGCGGGCCGATCGGGCTGTCCACGCCCAGGAACAGCGACCCCGATTTCAGCGCCCCGGTGGGACTGCCCGCGACCAGCGGCGCGCCCACCCGCCCAATTTCCGCCGACGCCCCGGCGTAGACGCCTTCCAGCAGCGTCTGCTTGACGAGCTTGTTGTAGTAGACCAGCCGGGCGAACTGGATATTGCCGCCGATCAGCTGCCCCGTGCTGTAGCCGGACTGCTGCAGGAAGCCGCCCCACTGGAACAGGTCGTAGCGGGGCAGCCCCGGGCCGCCGATATTGCTGCCGGCGCGGATGCCCAGGTTCACCGTGCTGCTGCCAAACGAATACGCGCCGGTCGCCGTCAGCTCGCCCTTCGTGTAGGTATCGGTGGCGCCCATGCTGGCCTGCGACGAGAACACGTTGATCGATCCGCCATAGCCAAAACGCGGAAAGTTGATGCTGTCCAGCTGATCGAACAGCAGCCGGCCCGTGATGGCCCGCCGCTGCACGTCGCTGCCGGCGGCCGGTGCCAGCGATTCCGGGCCGGTGGACAGCGACACGTTCTGATGCCCGATCACCACGCCCAGCCGGGCTTCGCCGTACTTGGTGAACTGGCTGCCCACATCGAACGCGAAATCGGTGCGGCGCAGGTCGTATTCGGCGATCTTGCTGTTGCCGCTGAACACGTTGACGGGCCGGCGTTCCAGTTCGATGCGCGGCGCCACGAAGAACAGCTGGCGCGTATCGAGCGGCTGGTAGAACTCGCTGACCAGGCTCGATGTCTGCCCCACCTGCACGTCGTTGCGCCATTCGGCGCCGAGCGAATTGAGCCAGGTGCGGCGATAGCTGGCCAGCAGGTTGAAGAAGGCGTTGCCACGGAAGTCCGAACTCAGGCCCAGCCCGAAGCGCAGGTAGTCGGGACCGTAGCTTTTTTCGACGGCATCCACGTTCAGCACCCGCTTGCCCGGTTCCTCCAGGAAGCGGTAGTTCACATGCTCGAAATCGCCGGTGCCGAACAGGCGCCGCATGTCGCGGTCCAGCGTGGCCTGCGTGATCGGCTCGCCGGGCCGGGTTTCCATGGTGGCGGCCGCAAAGGCCGGGTTGACGCGATCCAGCGGGGCGAAGCGGATCTCGTCGACCGGACGCAGGTCGGGCGGCGGCAGGGCGCGCTGCGCGACGCGCAGGGCCGCGTATTTGTCTTCCGGCAGCGACAGCGCCGACAGCCGGTCGGCCACGCGCTGGGCGGCCGCTTCGCCGATGGGGATGGTCTTGGGCAGGTGGTTGAAGTCGCCCGCCGAGAAATCGCCCAGCGCCGGCTCGATCAGGATGTCGGTCGGCTTCAGCGACGCCAGCGACGTGCGCACGTTCTGCTCGGTCAGGATATTGAGCATCTGCCCGGTCACGCCGATCAGCGAGGTCAGTTCCTCGCGCTTCATCAGCGGTGTGCCCAGGTTCACGGCGATGACGATGTCGGCGCCCATGGCCCGCGCCACGTCCACGGGCAGGTTGTCGGTGAGCCCGCCATCGACCAGCAGCTTGCCTTCGTACTCGGTGGGCGCCACCGCGCCGGGCACCGACATGCTGGCGCGCATGACATTGGCCAGTTCGCCCTCGCTGAAGACCACCGGCGTGCCGGCCACCAGGTCGGTGGCGACGGCGCGGTAGGGAATCGGCAGCGAGTCGAAATCGCGATAGCCGGGCGCATTGGCCAGCTGGCGCAGCACGGTTTCGAGCTGCACGCCCGATACCGCCCCCTTTGGCAGCAGCAGGCCGTCCGACCGTACCCCGATCTCGGGCGTCACCAGGTTGGTGTGATCCTCGATCTTGCGCCGGATGGCCAGGTCCTGGCGCGGCGGCCGTTCCTTGAACAGCGCATCGGTCGACAGGCCGGCGACGAGCTTTTCCATATCGGCGGTGCTCATTCCCGTGGCGTATGCGCCGCCGACCAGCGATCCCATGCTGGTACCGGCGATGCAGTCCACCGGCACGCGCAGCGATTCCAGCACCTTCAGCACCCCGATATGCGCCGCGCCGCGTGCGCCGCCGCCGGACAGCACGAGGCAGATGCGGGGCCGTCCGTCCGGATGTGGCGGCAGTGCGGGGCGCGTGACAGGTTGGTCCGGCGTGGCCGGCGTCAGTACCGGCGGGGCGGTGGGGGCCGGGTTGGGCGGCGGCAAGAGCGCGCGGCCCGCGTCGGCCGCGATGGCGGCGGCGCAGGCCAGCATGGCCGCCAGGCCTGCGGCGGACCGATGCAATGCGGAAATGACGCGCGTGGCAGTGACCATGGCAATAGGCAGTCCGCCGAGTACCGGTTCGGCGCACCACACTATCAGCAGCGCCCAGCCCGGCACAGCCTTGTCGAAACAATTCAATATCGCCCCGGTTTCCTGCATATCAGGGATTGCCTCGGCGTGCATTGGACCAAAGACCCTGATCGGGCGGGCGTCATATACTGGCGCGGTTCTGTTCTTCCAAAGTCTTGCCGTGTCCGCCGCCGAATCTGCCGCCGATTCCTTCCCCCCGCCCGATGATCCCAAGCCGCTGCCGCCGGAACGCCCCGGCGACAACGAGTGCTGCCAGAGCGGCTGCGATCCGTGCGTGTTCGACTTCTACAACGACGAGATGGACCGCTACCGGCAGGAACTGAAGGCTTGGGAAGCGCGCCAGGTCGGGCGCGTCAAGGTGGATCGGTGAGCCACGCCGCCTACCGCGACGACGGGGACGACGGCGGCGACCGCGGCGCGGCGCTGCGCGACTTTGTCGAACGCCATCCGCGGCTGTTCGTGCTGACGGGCGCCGGTATCAGCACCGATTCGGGCATTCCGGGCTACCGCGACGAACAGGGGCGTTGGCAGCGTTCGGCGCCGATGACGATCACGGCGTTCCTGAGCGGGCACCCGGCGCGCCAGCGTTACTGGGCGCGCAGCATGGTGGGCTGGCCCGTGGCGGACGCCGCGCAGCCGAACGTCAGCCACCGGGTGGTGGCGCGTCTGGGCGACGCCGGGCGTGTGGCGGGCCTGGTCACCCAGAATGTGGACGGCCTGCACCAGCGCGCTGGCAGCCGCGATGTGACCGAACTGCACGGCAGCATTGGCCGCGTCGTGTGCCTGTCGTGCGCAACCCGATACCCGCGCGCCGATATCCAACGCTGGTTGTGGCTGCACAATCCCGATTTCCGCGATGTATCGGCGCTGCCGGCGGCCGATGGCGACGCGCATCTGGAGTCGCCCCTGTTCGACAATTTCGCGGTGCCGGACTGCGAGCGTTGCAGCGGGGTGCTCAAGCCGGACGTGGTGTTCTTCGGCGAATCGGTGCCGCGCGACCGCGTGGACGCGGGCCGCCAGGCGCTGGATATGGCCGATGGCATGCTGGTGATCGGTTCGTCGCTGACGGTGTTCTCGGGCTACCGCTTCTGCCTGTGGGCCGCCGAGCGCGGGCTGCCGATCGCGGCGCTGAACCTGGGCACCACGCGGGCCGATCCGCTGCTGGCCTGCAAGATTTCCGCCCCGATCGGGCCGGCGCTGGCCGCGCTGGCCGCATCGCTCGGGCTCGAAGCCGATTGACCGATTGACCACACGCGCCGGCACGGCTAGCATCTGACCGTTGCCGGCGCCTTTGCGCTGCCCTTGCTGCTGCAAGGCTGACACCCCGGTCTACCGATCACCCCATGACGCCCCGAGCCATCGCCACCATCGCTGTTGCTGCCGCTGCCGCCGAACCGTGCGGCCTGCCAGCGCGCGAGCGCGGTCTGCTTGGTGCCGGTCCTGTCGCGCCTCCCCCGTTCGCGCCGCCCATGGCGCCTCCGACGGCGCCCCCTCGCGGCTGATTTCCGCCGCTTTTTGTCCCCGGCTTTCCTGATGGATCACGTGCCGACGCCCGCTGCGTCAGCACGCGCCGGGGCCTGCGTGGTTTCGACAGGACCCAATCATGACTTTCCAGAAAGATGCCGTGGCGGCAGGGGCTGCCACGCAAACGCGTGCGCGCCTGCTGGCCGCACATGGCGCCACCCCGCTGTTCGTGCTGCTGTGGAGCGGCGGCGCGATCTTCAGCCGCTGGGGCCTGGCGCACGCCTCGCCCTTTGCTTTCCTGACGCTGCGCTTCCTGATCGCGCTCGGCGTGCTCGCGTCGGTCGGGGTGCTGCGGCGCCACCTGCTGCCGGCCGCCGGTACCCGTGGCCGCGTCGCGCTGGCGGGCGCGCTGATGATCGGCGGCTATTCGATCTGCTACCTGCTGGCGCTGGATGCCGGCATGACGCCGGGCGTGCTGGCCACGGTGCTGGGCGTGCAGCCGATCCTGACGCTGCTCTGGTCGGAGCGGCGCGTGTCGCTAGTGCGGATGGCCGGACTGGTGCTGGCGCTGGGCGGGCTGGTCACGATCGTGGCCGACAGCCTGCTGGCGGCGCGGCTGTCGGCCGGCGGCTGGGTTTGCGCACTGGGTGCGCTGGCCTGCATGACAAGCGGCGCCGTCTGGCAGAAGGGCGTGAAGCAGGCGCCGATGGACGTGCTGCCGCTGCAATACACCGTGGCGCTGCTGATGTGCCTGGCCTGCCTGCCGTTCCAGCCGGTCCACTTCGAAGCGGTTGCCGGCTTCTTCGTGCCGCTGCTATGGATGGGGATCGTGATCTCGGTGGTGGCCACGCTGCTGTTCTACCGGCTGATCCAGCGCGGCAACCTCGTCAACGTCACCAGCCTGTTCTACCTGGTGCCGCCGGCCACCGTGCTGCTGGACTACCTGTTCCTCGGCAATCGTCCGGCGCCGCTGGCGCTGGTCGGCATGGTGGCGATACCGGTGGGCCTGGCGCTGGTGTTCCGGCCCGCGCGCTAGCGCGGGAATGGCGCCGGATCAGCGCAGATCCACCTTCACGCTGATGCCGCCGGGCGTCACGGTGATGGCGCCCGGCTGCACATCCTTGCCGTTGAAACGCAGTTCCTCGGGCTTGAACGTGTAGAGCGGATAGTCCCTGAGCAGCTGTTCGGCCACCACGGCGCCGATCGCGTTGAGCTGCTGCGTGTACTGGCTCATGCCCTGTACCTGCACGTCCTGCACGGTGGGATTGTCCAGCAGCACGGCGCGGCGCGTGGGGTCGTACTTCACGCCGCTGTTCAGCGACATCGTGCCGTTGACCGGCGGCGCCGGCAGGATCGTGTTGGACATGACCGCGTCCATCTGCGTGGTCACGCGGTTGGTGGCCTGGTCGAGCACCAGCCGTGGATTCGACAACTGGACGCTGACCAGCTCGCCATAGCGCAGGGTGGTCGGAAACTTCTTATCCACGGCGCTCTGCAGTTCGGCCTTGGTGAAGGTGTACTCGCCGGTCCAGACGTTGTAGCCGGCGTGGGCCGTGCCAAGCGCCGTGGCGGCGAGGGCCACGGCCAGGAATCGTCGCACGTGGCGAACGGGGCGCGAAGGCGGGGCGGTCTGGGGCATGGATGCGGAATGGTATGTCGATAGCCGGTGTGACCCGGCCATCGCGACGATCGTTCCGGATTGTGCTTCATGCGCCGCCTGGGCTTCAGTAGTGCGGCGGAATCTCGTGCTGGGGGTTGCCTTCCGCGCCCGAGGGTGCGGCGGCGCGCACCTGCTGGTAGAGCGCACGGAACTGGGCCTGCAGCAGGTCCAGCTGCTGCTGCTGGCGGGCAACGGTCAGGTTGAGCGTCTCGATCAGGTCTTCCTGGAAGGCAACCTTGATTTCGAGATCGGTCAGGCGGGATTCCATCAGCGATTCTCCGGTTGGGTGCGGCATTGTAGGGGATGCTACGACCTTGCCCAGCCGGAGTCCGATGGATCAGCGGCGCCGCCGCCGTTATTGCTTGGGGGCGACCAGCACCATCCACGTGATGCCGAACTTGTCGGCCACCATGCCGAAGCGTTCGCTGAAGAACGTGGGCGCGGCCGGCATCACCACGTGCCCGCCCTGCGACAGTGCGCCGATGGTCTTGTCCACTTCGGCCGCGTTGGCCACCGTGATCGACAGCGCAAAGCCCTTGAACTCGGCCTGGCCCTTGTTCTCGCCGTCGGACCCCATGATCGTGGTATCGCCAATCTGCAGGGCCATGTGCATGACCTTGTCGCCGCTGACGGCGGCCGGGCCGCAGCCAGGGCCCGCGTCCGGTGGGGCATCCTTGAAACGCATCAAGCCTTCCACCTTGGCACCGATGGCGGTCTTGTAGAACTCGGCCGCTTCCTCTGCGCGACCATCGAAAAACAGGTACGACTGGACTTTCGAAGACATCGACATCTCCTGCTGGGTTGGGCCCGGCAGCCCCGGGCGTTGTGCGGAAGCGGCGCTTGTGTACGCCGTCCACAATAGACTAGACGACGGTCTGTACGATGTCCACATTTATTTTCGGCCGCCACGCGTTTGGCGCTGACGCCGTGCCATGTCACAATTCAAGGTTACGAGTTTCGGGCGCCGGACCGGCTCGCCGCACGGCCTGATCGTGCGGGGGCGCCCCAAGAGCCGACAAATTCACCTGGTTTTCTGGCGATGACTACCATCCTGCAGCACATTCCTTCCGGCCAGCGCGTCGGTATCGCATTCTCGGGCGGCCTGGACACCAGCGCCGCGCTCCTCTGGATGCGTCAGAAGGGCGCCATTCCCTACGCCTACACCGCCAACCTGGGCCAGCCGGACGAGCCGGACTACGACGACATTCCGCGCCGTGCCATGGCCTACGGCGCCGAAGCCGCCCGCCTGGTGGACTGCCGCGCCCAGCTGGTGGCCGAAGGCATTGCCGCGCTGCAGTGCGGTGCGTTCCACATCTCCACCGCCGGCGTGACGTACTTCAACACCACGCCGATCGGCCGTGCCGTGACCGGCACGATGCTGGTGGCCGCGATGAAGGAAGACGGCGTCAACATCTGGGGCGACGGCAGCACGTTCAAGGGCAACGACATCGAGCGTTTCTACCGCTACGGCCTGCTGACCAACCCGGGCCTGCAGATCTACAAGCCGTGGCTGGACCAGCAGTTCATCGACGAACTGGGCGGCCGGGCCGAAATGTCGGAATTCATGCGCCAGCACGGCCATGCGTACAAGATGTCGGCCGAAAAGGCCTACTCGACCGATTCGAACATGCTCGGCGCCACGCACGAGGCCAAGGATCTGGAGCACCTGGATTCGGGTATCCGCATCGTCCAGCCGATCATGGGCGTGCAGTTCTGGCGCGACGAAGTGGAAGTGAAGCGCGAGGAAGTGACCGTGCGCTTCGAGGAAGGCCAGCCGGTGGCGCTGAACGGCAAGACGTTCGCCAACGCCGTGGACCTGTTCATGGAAGCCAACGCCATCGGCGGCCGCCACGGCCTGGGCATGAGCGACCAGATCGAGAACCGCATCATCGAGGCCAAGAGCCGCGGCATCTATGAAGCCCCGGGCCTGGCGCTGCTGTTCATCGCCTACGAGCGCCTGATCACCGGCATCCACAACGAAGACACCATCGAGCAGTACCGCGACAACGGCCGCCGCCTGGGTCGTCTGCTGTACCAGGGCCGCTGGTTCGACCCGCAAGCCATCATGCTGCGCGAAACCGCACAACGCTGGGTGGCAGGCGCCGTCACCGGCGAAGTGACCATCGAACTGCGTCGCGGCAACGACTACTCGATCCTGAACACCACCTCGCCGAACCTGACGTACAAGCCCGAGCGCCTGACGATGGAAAAGGGCGAGTCGATGTTCACGCCGCTGGACCGTATCGGCCAGCTGACGATGCGTACGCTCGACATCGTCGACACGCGCGAGAAGCTCCAGACGTATGCCAAGACCGGCCTGCTGTCGTCGCAGACCAGCGCCGCGCTGCCCAAGCTCGAAGACTGAGCCCCCTGCGGCGGCCGCAACCGCACGCGGAAACAGAAAACCGGCACGCGCGATCGTGCCGGTTTTTTTATGGCTCAGAACAGTTGCGCGTCGTCGATGGCTGCCGCCATGGCCGCGTAGCCCTGGTCGCCGGGGTGCAGGTGGTCACCGCTGTCGAAGGCCGGCAGCAGGCGTTCGGGGTGGGCCGGATCGCGCACGGCGGCGTCGAAATCGGCTACCGCGTCGAACGTGCCGCTGGTGCGGATCCAGTGATTCACGCGCTGCCGCAGGGCCTCTTTCTCCGGCGAGAAATAACCCTGGATCGGGCTGCCATCGAGCGCGCCCGCAAAGGGCGTGATGGTGGCGCCGATCACGCGCACGCCGCTTGCGCGGGCCTGCGCGGCCAGCTTGCGGTACCCGCCGGCGAGTTCGTCCACGGTTGGCAGTTTGCGGTCTGGTGCAAACGTCGAGCCGGGCCACGCGATATCGTTGATGCCCAGCGCCACCACCACGCTGCGCACATGCGGCACGGCCAGCACGTCATGCCTGAAGCGGGCGAGGCCCGATTCGCCCATGCCGTCGCGCAGCAACTGGCCGCCCGAAATGCCGGCATTGAGGACGGCGGCGCGCTGATGCGCCAGCCGGTTCGCCAGCTGGTCGGGCCAGCGGCGGTCGGCATCCGGTGTCGCACCATTGCCTTCGGTGATGGAATCGCCGATGGCCACGACGGTGGGACGCGGTACCGGCGTTTCGGCTTCGATGGCCGCCAGGAGGATGCGTGCCTGGAACGTGCGTGCCGCGCGCATCGCTGGCTCGCCGGCCGGTCTGGCCAGATTGACCTGATTGCCGGGCGCGATGTATGCCGTCTGTCGGCCATCCCAATGGAACGATCCCAACGTCGTGGGCCCGGGCAGGTAGAGGCTGACGGTCACGGTATCCAGCGCCGGCGCATCAAGGTCCACCGCGTCGCTCGTCACCATGCCGCCGGCCGGCACGGTCACTGCTGCGCGGCCCGCAAAGGTGACCGGGCGCCCGAGGCGGGCCGCCAAGCCGTACATGCCCGCCGCTTCAACGTGGACGGCCTGCCGGCCATACCGGTTCGACAGCACCAGCCGCACGCGCCGGCCGCCTGCGCTGATGCGCACGCGCTGCAAGATCGTGGCGTCCTGGATCGTTTCGGGCAGGCCCGTGGGCAGCGGCTGGGCGTCTGGGGCCCAGACCGGCTGCTGGCTGGCCATCCAGGTGGTGGTCCAGGTGGCGGCGTGGGCGGCGTCGGCCGGGGCCTGCCCGGCCAGTGCCGCACCGGAAAGCAGGCTGCCGGACATGGCCATCGCACGAATCCATGACGTTGAGAACATCGTTGACTCCTGAAGTAAGGGTGAGGAGCCAATGTCACTCATTCCGATCCTTGCAGGTAGCTGGCAGAATGGCATATCACTCATGCCAATTCAGAATGAGCTGCCATGGATACCCTCAAGGCAATGCGTGTCTTCGCCCGGGCGATGGAACTGGGCAGCCTGTCGGCGGTGGCGCGCGAACTCGGCACATCGCAACCCACCGTCAGCAAGACCTTGGCCGCGCTGGAGGCAGACCTCGGCGTCCGCCTGATGGAGCGCACGACCACGCGGCTGACGCCCACCGAAGCGGGCCGCCGGTTCTACGCGCAGGCGCTGACCGTGCTCGACGCCTATGGCGAAGCCGTGGGCGAGGCGCGCGGCCTGGCCGACCATCCATCCGGCCGGATCATCGTCAGCGCGCCGGTCAGCCTGGGCGTGCTGCGGCTCAACGCGCTGGTGCTCGAATTCCTGCAGGCCTTTCCTGATGTCGATGTCGACCTGCGGTTCGATGACCGCTTTGTCGATCTGGTGGAGGCTGGCGTCGATGTGGCGCTGCGCCTCGGTGCGTCGCTGCCGCCCAACGTGGTGGCGCGTCGCATCGCCGTATCGCCACGCATGCTTGTGGCCGCGCCCGGCTATCTGGCAGATCATCCGCCGCCGCGGCAGCCGGCCGACCTGGTCGGCCATCGGTTGCTGCGCTTCACGTGGCTGGCGGCTGGCGAAGACATCGTGCTGACCGATGCACGTGGCCGCGCCGCCAGTGTGGAGGCGACGTGCCGCTATCGCGTGAACAACTCGCTGGCCATGCGCGAGAGCTTTCTGGCCGGAGCCGGGCTGGGCTTGACGCCGGCCTGGCTGGTGCAGGACCTGCTGGACCGTGGCGATCTGGTGCCCGTGCTGCCCGGCTGGCATGGCCCGCCGCAGGAGGCGTTCCTGGTCTATCCATCGCGCCGGTACCAGCCGGCCCGCACGCGCGCCTTGCTGGCGTTCCTGGCCGAGCGCCTGCCGGCGCTGCCTGGTTTTACCCCGGCCGATACATAGCAGACAAGCGAGCCGGCGCTGCAAGCGGCGCCGCAACGCGGCACAATGCGATGCCGGCCCGGATGGATCTCAGGGCCGCTTGCCTTTTCTGCTTCGGCTTCGCTAATCGGGGAACCTCGTCATGCCAGATTTCACCATGCAGTACCGCCGCCTGGGCGTCAGCAACCTGAACGTATCCACCCTGTGCCTTGGCACGATGATGTTCGGCGACCAGACCGATGAAGCCGAGGCGGGCCGCATCGTTGCCAGCGCCCGCGCGCACGGCGTCAACTTCATCGATACGGCCGACGTGTACACCAAGGGCGCGTCCGAATCGATGGTGGGCCGCCTGCTGCAAGGGCAGCGGCACGACTGGGTGCTGGCCACCAAGCTCGGCAATGCGATGGGCAGCGGGCCGAACCAGCAGAATTACTCGCGCAGCTGGATCCTGCGCGAGGTGGAAGACAGCCTGCGCCGGCTGGATACCGACTTCATCGACATCCTCTACCTGCATCGCGACTTCGCCGGTGCCAACCTGGAAGAGCCGGTACGCGCGATGGGCGACCTGATCCGCGCCGGCAAGATCCGCTACTGGGCGGTGTCCAACTTCCGCGGCTGGCGCATTGCCGAGATTGCCGCGCTGTGCGACAAGCTGGGCGTGCCGCGTCCGGTCGCATGCCAGCCGTACTACAACCTGCTGAACCGCATGCCCGAAGTGGAGATCCTGCCGGCGTGCCAGCATTTCGGCCTGGGCGTGGTGCCCTACAGCCCGATCGCGCGCGGCGTGCTGACCGGCAAGTATCTGCCTGGCCAGGCGCCCCAGGCGGACACCCGCGCCGGCCGCGCGGACCGCCGCATGATGGAAACCGAATTCCGTGAAGAGTCGCTGGTCATCGCGCAGACGCTGAAGGCGCATGCCGAAGGCCGCGGCCTGACGCCGGGCCAGTTCGCCACCGCCTGGGTGCTGGCCAATCCGATCATCAGCGCGGTCATCGCCGGCCCGCGCACGCTGGCGCAGTTCGAGGACTACTTTGGTGCAGTGGGGGCGGCCATTTCGCCGCAGGAAGAGGCGATGATCGACGACCTCGTGCCGCGCGGCCATGCATCCACCCATGGCTACAACGACCCGAACTATCCGTTCGGCGGACGTCCCGTCACTGCGGCCTGAACGTCGCCGTCATGGCGTAAAAACGACAAAGGCAGCCGGCATTGCGCTCCTGAAATACACGGGGGTGTGATGCCCAAGCTGCCTGTTGCGCGCCGCGCACGCCGGTGCGTTTGAATACGTGCGGTTGCCAACTTCGGTCGCACATTCCGCAGCGATCCGCGTAATATAAATACACGCGGTGGCCTTCGAATGAAGGTCATGTGGCGCAGGCTTTGAGCCGGCGATGCCTGCCGAGACGGTGGGCCCGGCGCAACCGGATGCAAAACGTGTCACGTCGTGGCTGGGTCCTTGCAGGGATGGCAGTCGCCGTATGCGGCGGCGCGTACATGGTCGTGAGCCTCGTCTCCAACGAGGCGCAGACCTCTCAATGGCAGGCTCGCTATATGAGCCGGCTGGGCAAGTCGTTGACCTTCGAAGTTTTGCCCGGCCCCAGCGACAGCATCCGCTATCCGCACTCCGGCCCCTACGATCTGCGTCTTGGCTATGAACGCCTTGGCGAATTCGGCGAACGGCTACTTCGAGAAGGCTACGTCACGACATCGCAGTCGCGCATGTCATATGACATGATCCGGTTGATGGACCAGGGCATTTTCCCGCCCTATCGGGAAAAGACCCAGGCCGGGTTGCTGATCCGCGACTGCAATGCGCTGACGATGTCGTACGACCGCTATCCGCAGCGGCAGTACGAGAATTTCGATTCGATTCCGAAGGTGCTGGTCACGTCGCTGCTGTTCGTCGAAAACCAGAACCTGCTCAACCCCGAATACCCGATGATGAATCCGGCGCTGGACTGGCGCCGGTTTTCGCGTGCTGTCATGGACCAGGGCATCCGCCTGGTCGATCGCAACCACCGCCATCCCGGCGGCAGCACGCTGGCCACGCAGATCGAGAAATACCGGCATTCGCCCGAAGGGAAGACGCAATCGATTGCCGACAAGCTGCGGCAGATGACCTCCGCTTCACTGCGTGCCTACCGCGACGGGCCGGACACGCAGCGGGCGCGCGAGAACATCGTGGTTGACTATGTCAACACGGTGCCGCTGTCGGCGCGGGCGGGTCATGGCGAAATCGAGGGTGTCGGCGACGCGCTGTACGTCTGGTATGGCGAAGACTTCGCCGAAGCCAACCAGCTGCTGCGCGAGATGGATCCGCGCAACCCGTCGCCGCGCGCGGCACAGGTGTACAAGCGCGTGCTGTCGCTGATCATCTCGCAGCGGCGCCCGTCGTATCACCTGCGGCGCGACGACACCAACCTGGATGCACTGACCGGCAGCTACCTGCGCCTGCTGGCGTCGGCCAACGCCATCACGCCGGAACTGCGCGACGCCGCGCTGGCGCAGTCGCTGGACAAGGCGGCCCCGCCGAAGCGGCCTGCGCCCGAGCCCTGGGTCACGCGCAAGGCGGTCAACCAGGTGCGCAACGACGTGCAGCACATGTTGCATGTGGATAGCCGCTACGACCTGGACCGGCTCGACCTGACCGTGGACAGCACCATCAATCGCGAGGCACAGCGCAAGGTGACCGAGACGCTGCTGCGCGTGGGTACCAAGGATGGCGCCCACGAGATGGGGCTCTATGGCAAGAATCTGCTCAAGGAAAGCGACGACCCGTCGCGGCTCGTGGCCAGCTTCACCCTGTTCGAGCGCGTCGGCAACGCGGCCGTCGTGCGGGTGCAGACAGACAACGTCGACCAGCCGTTCGACATCAATGCCGGAGCGCGGCTGAACCTGGGGTCCACCGCCAAGCTGCGCACGCTGGTCACCTACCTGGAAGTCATCAACGAGCTGCACGACCGCTATGCGGGCATGAGCGTGGCCGAACTGAAGGCGGTGCAGGTGCCGCGCCAGGACGCGCTGACACGGTGGGCCGTGGACTACCTGATCAAGGCCAAGCCGGCCGAACGCGAGCGGGCCGCCATGCTCGACGCCGCGATGGAACGCAAGTATTCGGGCAATCCCGGCGAGGCGTTCTATACAGGCGGCGGCATGCAGAGCTTCACGAATTTCGAGAAGTGGGAAGGCGAGCGGCAAATGACCGTGCGCATCGGGTTCCAGCATTCGGTCAACCTGGTGTTCATCCGCATGATGCGCGATATCGTGCGCTACGAGGTGTTCCTGGCGCATCCCGAGGCCGGATCGCTGATCGAAGATCGCAACGACCCGGGCCGCCGCCCCTACCTGGAACGCTTTGCCGACGAGGAAGGCAGCGCGTTCATGGTCAACTTCTGGCAGCGTTACCGTGGCAAGACCAACGACGAGCGGCTGCAGGTGCTGCTCGGCCGCGTGAAGCAGCCCACGCCGCACCTGGGCGCGGTGCGGCTGTCGGTGGCGTTGCTGAGCGCGCGGCCCAATACGGATTACGAGACCTTCGCCCGCACGCTGCGGCAGTGGATGCCCAAGCAGAAGTTCGATGACGAGGATCTGCAGAAGCTCTATGCCAAGTACGGCCACGACAAGTTCAACCTCAACGACCGCGGCTACCTGTCCCGCATCCATCCGCTGGAACTGTGGATGGTGGAGTACCTGGGCACGCATCCCGACGCCCCGCTGAAGGACGTCCTGCAGCAGAGCGCGCAGGAGCGGCAGGCCGTGTACGTCTGGCTGTTCAAGACACGCAGCAAGCTGGGGCAGGATGGCCGCATCCGCACGCTGCTGGAACGCGAGGCCTTCGAGAAGATCGCCCGGCGCTGGCAGCGGCTGGGGTATCCGTTCGATACGCTGACGCCGTCGTACGCCACTTCGATCGGTGCCTCGGGCGACCGGCCTTCGGCATTGGCCGAGCTGGCCGGCATCATCCTGAACAACGGCGTGGATGCGCAGCCGTCCACGGTGCGCACGTTCGCCTTTGCGTCGGCCACGCCATACGCCACCACGTACAGCCTGCAACCCAGCCCGGGCAAGCCGCTGCTCGCGCCTGAAATCGCGGTGCTGGTGCGGCAGTCGATGCTGGACGTGGTACAGCGCGGCACGGCCAAGTCGATCAACGGCGCTTTCGTGCCGGTGAACCACAAGGGCCAGCCGCAAGGGGCGCCGCTGCTGGTCGCCGGCAAGACCGGCACGGGCGAGCAGGTGTTCCAGACCTACGGGCCGGGCGGACGCGTGATCGCGTCGCGCACGGTGAACCGCTCGGCGACGTTTGTCTTCCTGGTAGGCAATCGGTACTTCGGCACGGTGACATTGCACGTCCGCGAGCCGTATGCGGCGCGCTACTCGTTCACCAGTGCGCTGGCGGTGCGGGTGCTGCGGGCGTTGGCCCCGCAGATCACGGCCATGGCCGCGCCTGGCAGCGACGCCGCGCTGCTGCGCTGCCAAGACACCAGCATGATGGCGATCCAGCCTTCGACGGCCTCGCTGGCGCCCGCCGCCGATGACCCCGCGCCGGCAAACCTAGCGCTTGCGGCGGACCGCGTCGTAAATAAATAGCAGGACGATGGCGCCGATGATCGAGGCGATCCAGCCTACCGGCTCACCCGCGCGGTAGAACCCCATCGCGCGACCCACATAGCCAGCCAGCAGCGCGCCCAGCACGCCAAGGACGATGGTCATGATCCAGCTCATCTTGTCGTCGCCGGGCTTGATGGCCCGCGCAATCAGTCCGACGATCAGGCCAACGAATACCGTACCGAGAAATGCCATCATGATGCGCTCCTTCCGTTGCGAAGAGGGACCGGTGGCCCATTGTGCCACCGTCATGTGACGAACCGGGGTACATCGGCGGCGCGCCAGCGCACTGACGCGCAGCGCTGCCTTCAGGCCGGCGGGCCCGGGGCAGCTCAGGTCTTGCGCGAACTGATCACGGCCTCGGCCACATTGGCCGGCGCTTCCGCGTAGTGCTTGAATTCCATCGTGAACGTGGCGCGGCCTTGCGTCAATGAGCGCAGCGACGTGGAATAGCCGAACATCGTCGCCAGCGGCACCTCGGCGCGCACGATCTTGCCGCCGCCGCCCGCGATGTCCTCCATGCCGTGCACGATGCCGCGCCGTGACGACAGGTCGCCCATCACGTTGCCCGTAAATTCCTCTGGGGTCTCCACCTCGACGGCCATCATCGGCTCCAGCAGCACGGGCTTGGCGCGGCGCATGCCTTCCTTGAAGGCCATGGAACCGGCCATGCGGAACGCGTTTTCGTTCGAGTCCACGTCGTGGTACGAACCGAATACCAGCGTCGCCTTGACGTCGACCACCGGGTAGCCGGCCAGCACGCCGGTCTCCAGCGTTTCCTTGATGCCCTTGTCCACCGCCGGGATGAACTCGCGCGGCACCACGCCGCCCTTGATCGCGTCGACGAATTCGTAGCCGCCGCCCTGTGGCAGTGGTTCGACATTGAGCACCACGTGGCCGTACTGGCCGCGCCCGCCCGACTGCTTGACGAACTTGCCTTCCACGTCCTTGGCCGCGCTCTTGATGGTCTCGCGGTAGGCCACCTGCGGCTTGCCGACCGAGGCCTCCACGCCGAACTCGCGCCGCATGCGATCCACCAGGATTTCCAGGTGCAGTTCGCCCATGCCAGAGATGATGGTCTGGCCCGATTCCTCGTCGGTGGCCACGCGGAACGACGGATCCTCCTGCGCCAGGCGATTCAGCGCGATGCCCATCTTTTCCTGGTCGGCCTTGGTCTTCGGCTCCACGGCCTGCGAGATCACGGGCTCGGGGAACGACATCCGCTCCAGGATGATGACCTTGTCCGGGTCGCACAGCGTGTCGCCCGTGGTGGCTTCCTTCAGGCCCACGGCGGCGGCAATGTCGCCGGCGCGCACTTCCTTGATTTCGTTGCGCACGTTGGCGTGCATCTGCAGGATGCGGCCAAGCCGTTCGCGCTTGCCCTTCACGGGGTTGTAGACCGTATCGCCGGAATTGACCACGCCCGAGTACACGCGAAAGAAGATCAGCTGGCCGACGAACGGGTCGGTCATGATCTTGAAGGCCAGCGCGGAGAACGGCTCCTCATCGCTCGGATGGCGCTCGGCCTCCTTGTCGTCCTCGGTGTGGCCCATGATGGCGGGCACGTCCACCGGCGAGGGCAGGTAGTCGATCACGGCGTCCAGCATGGCCTGCACGCCCTTGTTCTTGAACGCGCTGCCGCACAGCATCGGCTGGATCTCGCCGGCCACCGTGCGCTTGCGCAGCGCGGCCTTGATCTCGGCCTCGCTCAGCGCCTCGCCGCCCAGGTATTTCTCCAGCAGTTCCTCGCTGGCCTCGGCGGCGGCCTCGATCATCTTGTCGTGCCATTCCTGGGCCAGGTCCTTCAGGTCAGCCGGAATGTCGGTGTATTCGAAACGCACGCCCTGGCTGGCGTCGTCCCAGACGATGGCCTGCATCTTGACCAGATCGACCACGCCGCGGAAGTTGTCCTCGGCGCCGATAGGAATCTGGATCGGCACGGGATTGCCCTTGAGGCGGCTCAGGATCTGGTCGCGCACGCGCAGGAAGTCGGCGCCCACGCGGTCCATCTTGTTGACGAAGGCGATGCGGGGCACGTTGTACTTGTTGGCCTGGCGCCAGACGGTTTCCGATTGCGGCTGCACGCCGCCCACGGCGTCGTAGACCATGCAGGCGCCGTCGAGCACGCGCATCGAGCGTTCCACCTCGATCGTGAAGTCGACGTGGCCCGGCGTGTCGATGATGTTGATGCGATGCTCGGGATAGTTGCCGGCCATGCCTTTCCAGAACGCCGTGGTGGCGGCCGACGTGATGGTGATGCCGCGCTCCTGCTCCTGCTCCATCCAGTCCATGGTGGCCGCGCCGTCATGGACCTCCCCCAGCTTGTGATTCACGCCGGTGTAAAAGAGGATGCGCTCCGTCGTCGTCGTCTTGCCGGCGTCGATATGGGCGCTGATGCCAATGTTGCGGTAGCGTTCGATGGGGGTCTTGCGGGGCACGGTGTTTCTCCTGGTTCGGGCACCACGGGCCGACAAGCGTAGCACTTCCGCGATATGCGCGTATTTCCCCATGCCGCATAAGGCATAGCGGGAATCAGGGCCAGCTTTCGCGTGCGTAGACGCCTGCGGCGGCGCGCGCCAGTGCTGCACGCGCGGCTGCCTGAGTATCGGTATAGAACGGCGGGTCGGCCAGTGGCAAGCCGTTGTCGCGGGCGGTTTCCACCAGGATGCGCAGGTATTCCGTCATGTGCGATGCCGTGAAGCCGTTGGAGTCGTGGAAGGCCACGATCACTGGCGTCACGCCGTCCACGGCCGGCAGGCGGTGGTTCACCATCGCCTGGCCCACGTTCTCCAGTTCGCGGCGCATGTGCGGGCGTCGGCGCAGGCTGATGGTCCAGCCATAGATCTTGCCGTCGCGCGCGCTGGCGTCGGCCATGAGCATCCCCAGGCCCGCCTGGGCATACACGGCCTGCGTGCCGGCGCTGTAGGCCCAGTTGGGTGGACGCACCACGGCGAGCGCGTGGCCGCACTGGGCCGCGATGTCGGCCTGGCCGCGCCGCAGCGATGCCGCCAGGACGTCGGGCGCCAGCTTCGTATGGGAAATATGGCCCCCCACCATGCCGCTGTGGACGGCCATCAGCTGGCCCTGTGCACAGGTTTCGTGCATCTGCGCGCGGCCTTCCGGGCCGCCGCCACGGCGCGGGTTTTCGGTCTGGACGAAGAAGATGCCCTTGACACCCGGCGTGATCGGATTGTCGGCGAACTGGCGCAGGATCAGCGGCGTCCCGCCAAAGGGGCCGGTGTCCGGGCCATCGTCCAACGTCAGCAGGAAGCGCACCGGCGCCAGGCGGGCGGCGGTGTCGGGCGGCAGGGGTGTGGTCGGCCCCACCGCGCAGCCGGACAAGGCCAGCGTGGCGGCGATGGCCGCTGCGGCGAGGGGACGGAACATCGGTAATACGGTGGGGCGCAAAGTAAAAGTGATCTTCAAAGCAATTTCAAAATAACGACTACGGCTTCCTTTTCCCGTCGTCGAGGGGATGTCAGCGCCCGTCCGATCGTGCAATCAGTCGCCCGCTCACGGCGCGTTGCTGGCAGGCTATCTAGAATGATGGGGAACTCGCGACGCTTCTCGCGCACCCTTTCACCCGAACACGAAGGCCGTCCCATGGTCCGCCCCCCTATTGCAGTCCTGCTGTCCGCCCTGCTGTGCTGCGCCGCCCTGCCGGCGTTGGCGGACGGCCCCGGCGTTTCGTTTTCGGCCGGCAAGCCCGGTGGCGCGCTGCCCGATGGCTGGCAGAACCGCCCCGTGGTATCCGGCAAGAAGCTGACCCGCTATGCGCTGGTCGCCTCGAACGGTACCACGGTGCTGCAGGCCGACGCCGCTGGCGCCGCGTCGGGCCTGGTCCACGAAGGCGATATCGACCTGTCGAAGACGCCGGTCGTCGAATGGCGATGGAAAGTGGCGGCGGCCATCCCTGGTGCCGACAACAACGTGGGCGCCAGGGAGGATGCCCCGGCTCGCCTGGTGTTCTTCTTCGACGGCCGCAGCAGCAACCTGTCGATCGGCGACCGTGCCGAGGCGCTGGCCGCCGGCGTGGCAGGCGAGAAGCTGCCCTACGCCACGCTGATGTATATCTGGACCAACAGCGCGCCGGTGGGCACCGTCATCGCCAATCCGCATACCAGCCGCGTGCAGATGATCGTGGTGGGCAACGAGGCCGGCAAATGGCAGACCTTGCGCCGCAACGTGGTCAGCGACTTCCAGAAGGCGTTCCACGAAGCGCCGGGCAAGCTTACCGGCTACGGCATCCTGACCGACACTGACAACACCGGCGCCACGGCGCGGGCCTGGTACGGCGATATCGGCTTCCAGCCCGGCAAGTAGCCCCCGGCGCGCCGCCCTTAACTACCAGGCGGCGTGGAGACCGCAATGGCCGCCTGAATCGCCGATGACACGCGCGCGGTGAGGCCGCTGGCGTCGTCCAGCCCGGCGGCTTCCCTGACGCTGACCACCTTGGCCGGGTCATAGTGCCGGCCGCTGCCAATGGCCGCTTCGAACGCATTGGCGCGCGCGTTGATGTCCTCCGGATCGGCATCCACCAGCAGGATGGCGTGCGCCAGCACCAGATGGCGCTGGCCGTCGGGCGTCTGCACGTCGGCCGGCGCCCGCCGCCAGTACTGGGCGGTGCCGGCGATCTTGCGTGCGCGGTCGCCGGGGCCCCAGGCCAGATTGTACCGGCCATCGCAGAACGATCCTTCCACGGCTTGCCAGTGCGTTTCCACGCCCACCTGGCGCAGGCCGGCGGCGATGACCTCGCACAGGTGCAGGTAGACAGGTTCCATCCAGCTGGCGGCGCCCTTGGGCACGGCATAGGCCAGGCTGACATTGAGAATGCCCGGCCCCTGCGGCACCAGGCCGCCGCCCGACATGCGCAGCCAGACCGGACACCCCTTGGCGGCAAAGTCCGCGCGGGCCGCCTCGATGCCGGGCTGGCGCAGGTAGCTGCGCGGAATCACCAGCGAAAGTGGCGCTTCCCACAACTGGGCTACCGGACCCGAACGGGCGGCGTGGTCCAGCAGCGTCAGTTCGCCCTGCAGCGGATCGGTCTCGGTGGGGTGTGAATCGACAAACGAAAACGTCGTGGCGTGCATCAAGGTCATGGCAGCTCGAAAGGTTGGCCTGGCAACGTCCGGTCATGGATCTCACGTGCAGCTTACGCCATGCGCCAGTCTGGTGCTAAAAAGCTGCGCCGCAAATGCCGTTATCTCCGAGGCAAACAAAGACCTCCCGCGAAGGGTCCCGCGGAGTTCTCCCCTACACCTCAGCCTGTCGCATCATGAACCGACTTACCCTCAATGCCAAACTTTGGGCGGCACTCGCCGTCATGTGGATGCTGCTGCTGGCGCTCGGCGCCTGGAACGCCTTCCACACCAAGTCCGTGATGATGGCCGAGCGCCGCGACGGCCTGCAGTCGCTGGTGGCGACGGGCGAGGGCATCGTCAAGCTGTATGCCGAGCGCGCCGCCAAGGGCGCGATGTCGAAGGAAGACGCCCAGAAGGCCGCCAAGGACGCGCTGCGCGCCATGCGCTTCGGCCAGAACGGCTACCTGTTCATTGTCGACTCCAAGCCGCAGGTGATCCTGAACCCGGGCCTGCCGCAGACCGAGGGCAACCAGGTTGGCGAATTCAAGGACCCGGACGGCGTGTACGTGTACCGCGCCATCATCGAGGGTGCGCGCCGCACCACTGGCGAGGACGCCGGCTTTTCCACCTATCGCGGCCGCCTGCCCGGCACCGAGAACCCGCAGCGCAAGCTGACCTATGGCCGCTACGTGGCCGACTGGGACTGGTTTGTCTGCACCGGCGTGTTCCTGATCGACATCGAGGACGCCTTCCGCGCCAACCTGATCAACGCGCTGCTGAGCACGCTGCTGATCGGCGCGCTGATCGCCGCCGTGATGGGCATGATCATGCGGACCGTCAAGCGCAGCCTGGGCGGTGAGCCGGCCTATGCCGTGGAAGCCGTGGCGCGCATCGCCGGCGGCGACCTGACCGTGCCGGTGCAGTTGCGTGCCGACGACCACCACAGCGTGCTGGCCGCGATGCAGCAGATGCAGCACCGCCTGTCGGCCACGCTGGGCGACATCCGCGGCGCAGCCGGTTCGATCGCCACCGCAACCAACCAGATCTCGGCCGGCAACCACGACCTGTCGCAGCGCACCGAGGAACAGGCCTCGGCGCTGGAACAGACCGCATCGAGCATGGAACAACTGACGGGCATCGTTCGCCAGAATGCCGACAATGCGCGTCAGGCCAGCGCGCTGGCCGTGAACGCTTCGGAGATCGCCAACCGTGGCGGCGAAGTGGTCAGCGAGGTGGTGGCCACGATGGGCGAGATCAACCAGGCATCGCGCCAGATCGTGGACATCATCGGCGTGATCGAAGGCATCGCCTTCCAGACCAACATCCTGGCGCTGAATGCCGCCGTGGAAGCCGCCCGTGCCGGCGAACAAGGCCGTGGCTTCGCCGTGGTGGCCGGCGAGGTGCGCAGCCTGGCCCAGCGCAGCGCGAACGCGGCCAAGGAAATCAAGACACTGATCGACAATTCGGTGGCGCAGGTGGACAACGGCTCCACGCTGGTGACCAAGGCCGGCGAGACCATGCAGGAAGTGGTCGGCGCCGTCCGCCGCGTGACCGACATCATGGGCGAGATCAGTGCCGCATCGGCCGAACAGAGCACCGGCATCGAGCAGGTCGGCCAGGCCGTCACGCAGATGGACTCGGTGACCCAGCAGAACGCCGCACTGGTGGAAGAAGCCGCCGCCGCCGCCCAGTCGCTGGCCGAGCAGGCCGAATCGATGATGCGCGCGGTCTCGACGTTCCGCCTGGCGGGGGTCTGAAGCAACGCGGCGGCGTCGCCGCCATCGGCCCCATGAAAAAAACCGCGGCTTTGGCTGCGGTTTTTTGTTTGAGGGATCGCTGCAGGCCCACCGCCCCTCAAATCACCGCCGTCCTCTGTACTGCCTGCATCGCCTCCGCCGCGATCTCGAAGGAGTGCAGGCGTGCCGGGTGGTCATAGATCTGGCCGGTCAGCATCAGTTCGTCGGGGCGCAGGTCGTCGACAAATCGCTGGATACCGTCGCGTACCGTTGACGGGTCGCCCACCACGGAACAGGCCAGCGAGCGGCGGATGTGATCGGCTTCGCTGGCATCCCACAGGCGGCTGATGTCGTCCACGGGCGGCTTGAGCTGGCCGGGCGTGCCGCGCACCAGCGACAGGAACTGTTGCTGTAGCGAACTGAACAGGCGGCGCGCCTCGTCGTCGGTGTCGGCGGCGAATACGTTCAGCCCCAGCATCACGTGCGGCCGGTCGAGTTGAGCGGATGGCCGGAACGTGCGGCGGTACAGGTCAACGGCCTGGCGCATGAAACCCGGTGCAAAGTGCGACGCGAATGCGAAGGGCAGCCCCATTGCGGCCGACAGTTGGGCGCTGAACAGGCTCGAGCCAAGCAGCCACAGGGGCACCTTCAGCCCGGCGCCAGGCACGGCGCGCACGCGCTGGCCTGGGCGCACGTCTTCGAAGTACGCCTGCAACTCCTCAACATCCTGCGGAAAGCTGTCGGCGGTGTCGTGATCGAGATGGCGACGCAGCGCCCGCGCCGTGGCCTGATCCGATCCCGGCGCGCGGCCCAGGCCCAGGTCGATACGGCCCGGATAGAGAGACGCCAGCGTGCCGAACTGCTCGGCCACCACCAGTGGCGAATGGTTCGGCAGCATGATGCCGCCCGAGCCGACGCGAATGGTCGACGTGCCCTGTGCCACGTAGCCGATCAGCACGGCGGTGGCCGCGCTGGCGATGCCGGGCATGTTGTGGTGCTCCGCAAGCCAGAAGCGGCGAAAGCCCAGGCGTTCCGCGTGCCGGGCCAGGTCCAGCGTGTTGTGCATGGCCTGGGCCGCGTCGCTGCCTTCCGCGATCGGCGAAAGATCGAGCAGGGAATAGGGAATCATGGGTTGCCACGCGCGACGTATGCCGCACGTCTTTTGAATTCAGGGACGGGCTATGGTAGTCACAGCCGCGCGATCGTGCTGGCGCCGCGCAAGAGGCCATGCTGGCCGTGGGGCCTCATGGAACACGCGCGAACAGTCGTGCGCCGATCGGCCCGGTGGCGATGCGCAGGCCAAGCGCCCGCCCCAGCGCGCGATGGTGTTCCCATCGCAAATCTCCGAAAAATGCGTGAGCGGGGTCTCCGGGAGGGAATGCCGAATGCCCCGTGCCGTGCTGGCGTACCGCGTCGGGGGCCCAGCCGGTGAGGCACGGCCTGATGACGATGATGCGAGCCCGGGGCGGGCCGGCCTGTCCCGCCTCGTGGACATTCAGAAGCACTGCAAACTTGTCGCCGGCATCGGCCGGAGTGTTGCCGGAAAGGTCATCTGGCGTGCCGAAAACCGTGCCCAGCACGGGGTCCCGTGCGGCAGCGTGGTCCACCTCGATGCTCAGGCCCAGGTCCGCACGCGCACGCGCGATCAGGTTGTCCAGGTCGGCAAAGCGGTTGCCGCCATCGCGGCCAATATCGCCGCAGCCATCGCACAGCACGATCAGGCTCACCTGCCGCTCGGGCCGTAGCAGTTCGTAGACCGCCGTGTTGTCGAAGTGGCCGCCGTCCGACAGATACTGCCAGCCGTCCCGCATGCCGTGGAAGCGCCCCGTCAGTTCGCAGGCCAACTGGTATTGGGTGCGGAACAGTTGGCCAAACCAGCCGGGATGGGGTGGATGACTGACGCCATTGGCCGTCATGCGCCCTTGCCACCATACGCCGGGACGCAGATTGGCCAGCCCCACCAGCAGCGAAGCGCCCGGCGTGGCGGCATTGCCCGGCCCGATGGGCACGGCACCGCCGGAAAGCGCGATCCAGTCGCCGACGGCGCGTAGCCGCGCGCCGCCTGGCATGCCATCGACAGTGACCCGAACGTGGTGGCCCGGCGTGGCGGGCCCTGCGGCGGGTGGCGATACCTGGGGGGAGCCGGGTCCGACGCAAAGCGGCCGTCCGCGCCGGCCGCGCGGAATCCGCTGTCCCGCCAGGTCGATCGACGCGTTCAGCGTCACATTGATCAGATGCAGCGGCGCCAACGCGCGCGGATCGTAATAGGCGTCGAGCGCCAGCGCGTCGCCGGGCGTCGGGGTGGTCCGGTTTGCCGCATCGGTAGCGGCATGGCGCTGCCCATTGGTGGCACCTAGATAAATACGCGTGAGCCGCGCGGCATGAAGCGGCTGCAGCGTCGACAGATTCACCAGGCCAACGCTGCGCCCCACGCCGATGGCAACGGCCACCGCGATCAAGGCCAGCGCGACCAGGGACGACGTGGTCCACGCCTTGCCGAAGACCAGCCAATCGACGGGTTCCCCGCCGTCCCAGCGCACCCAGAGCACGAGCCACGACCACAGCGCGACGAGCAGAAGCGCCAGCGTGGCCGCGGCGGCGCCTGTCAGCAGTGCGGCAAAAGACGGTGCGGGAAGCCGGCGCCATGTCGAGCCCGTCGCGGCGGTGGCAGCGCGCGGGGCGGGGTCGCGGCGGGTGGCGCCGTGATGGACCACCCAGGCCAGCGCGCCCGCAGTCAGGACCGGGCCGGCCAGGCGCCAGGGGTGGGCGGCCATCGATCCATACAGATACCAGCTGCGGGCGATGGTGTCGGCCACACCCAGCGCCGCCAGCCCGGCTGTCAGCGTGGCCGCGGCGCGCAACGCACGCGCGGCCCGCGCACGGTACGCGGCCACGGTGCGTGGCGCCGGCAGCAGTACGACCAGTCCCGTGGCCACAACCAGCCAGATCAGGAGGGCCGTCTTGAAGGTTTCCATCAGCACCAGCGCGGCGGCCATGCCGGTCAGCAGCACCGCCCGCGTCAAGGCACGGGCTGGCTGGCCGGCATCGTCCGTGCGCGGATACAGGAGCCAGCACGCCATGGCCGGCGGTACGGCCAGCAACAGCGCCGACGCGATCGGCAGCCACAGGTATTCGCTCCACCAGACGGGTGGAAGGTTCTCGTTAAAGGCCCGTCGCGCGGCGTAAAGCAGCGTCATCTCTTCGCGGCCCACGCCGGGCCACGCGCCGATCATCAGATGCAGCCCAAGCGCCAGCAGGGCCAGCATCGCCAGCAACATGCTGCCGAGAATGCACTGCATCGCCAACCAGTTGCGCACCACGACGATGGCCGCCCACAGGCCGTCGCCTGCATCTGCCGATGTCAGCGCATGGCTACTCTCGCGCAGCCACGCCATGGCGCGGCGCCCGGCCGGGGCGTTCGCATTGCCTTGCATGGTGCCGTAGGCGGATTCGGCGGCTTGCCGGGGGGTGCTCCCTGGCTCCAGCCGGCCAGGTATGAACAGGCTGGTAAAGAATGCGCCGATAAAACTGCCGCTGCCAACAGTCGACAGGTAGTCGAAACGGGCCAGCAGCGATTGTGCTGGCGGCGTCGAGGCTGGCATGCCACTGTCTGTGGAAAGGGGCGACGGGGGACAGGCTGACTCGGACAGCGCCTGCATGACGCCCAGGCAAAAGGCGGCGCCCCGCAGGCCGCCGCCGGACAACGCCAGAGCCACGCGCTGGCGCGCGGCCGGCGCGATGGGCAGCCGCAGCGCGCGACGACGATGCGCCACACGGGCGGCTTCATCGTCCCACCCGGAATCGTCCCAGCCCTGGTTGCCTTGCGGCATGCCCGCCCCTTTCGCGCACAGACCGTCTGGGGCCAGTATAGGAGCGGCAGCGGAATGGAAAGCGGCGATCGGCCTGGGCCGGGCGGGGGCCTAGTGGGCGGCAGCCTGGGTCGGCGCGTCGGGCGTGGTGGCCGGCAGCGGATTCAGCGCGCCTTGCAGGCGCTTCCATTCATCGAACCCGCCGGCCAGCGCCCAGGTGTTCGGGTAGCCGGCCGCACGCAGCCGCTCGGCAAGCACGGCCGCCGACATTTCATGCGGACAGGCGCAGTAGACGACGATGTCGGTGCCCTTGTCGTGATCGGCCAGTGCGCTGAACGGTCCACGCATTTCCATGACCAGGGCGCCGGGAATACGCTCGATCGGCGTCGAGCCATGCGCCCGGACATCGACCACCACCATGGGGCGGTCGGCCGCGCCACGGCGTTGTTCCATTTCCATCACGGTCATGCGGGGGATGCGACCCGTGCGGCGCAGCAGGCGCCAGCGTTGCCAGAAGCGCCAGACGATGAACAGGGCGAATCCGCCCAGCGCAACCAGGACGGCGACGTGGCCATAGGCGCTGAACGCCGCCAGGATCGTGTCGACGAAGTCGCTGAAGACCACGCCGGCCAGCAGCGCCCCGCCGGCCCAGACCAGTGCGCCGAGCGCGTCGTAGCAGAGGAAAGTCAGGAAGGGTGTGGCCGTCATGCCCGCCATGGCCGTGGAAAGTGCTCCTGCACCCGGCAGCAGCTTGGCAAATACCAGCGATCGCGGACCCACCCGCAGGTACAGCGACTGGGTCTGGCGGATGCAGGTATCGGGCGACAGGGACACCCGGCAGATCGTGCGCAGCATGGGCTGGCCCAGCCGCTTGCCGGCGAAATACCAGGCACTATCCGCGATCAGGCAGGCGGCGATGACCGCGAACAGGACCGCGCCGATCGATGGGCCGGTCTCCTGCATCGACAGTGCGCCGGCCACGAACAGCATCGGATAGGCCGGCACCGGCAGACCCGCCTGCTCGGCCAGCACGTTCAGGAATACCAGACTCAATCCATGGCCCTCGAGCAAGGCCTGCAGATCACCCACGACATGTCTCCCGCATTTGGTCATTGCCGGCGGCATTGAAGCAAGGGGGCACCGCCGGACCGGTGTGTAGTGTGCCAGCGCGCCGCGCGGCTTGCACGCGGCTGAATCGCCGGCTTACTTCAAATTCGTTGAAGGGAATGCGTCCAGGTCGTGCTCGCCAGCGCCGCCTTGCCCCGGACGCAAGGCCAACAGTGTGTCATTGAACTCCTTCAGGATAGCGGTGTATCGCGGAAACAGTGTGTTGACGACCGCGGCATTGGCTTGGCCGGCTGCCGATTCCAGTGACTTGCCGGCCGCTACGAGCGTGTTGCAGCGCGCCAGTGCGGCGCTGCCCTTGATGCGATGCAGGCTGCGCTGCACAGCGACCCAGTCCCGCAGGGCGATGGCCTTGCGCAAGGCGCGCGCGTCGGCGGCATTGCCGTCCAGCAGGCGGGCCACCAGCATGGCTTGCACCGTGGCGTCGTGGCATGCCGCACCCCGCACCGCGACGCCGATGGCGTGGCGTTCTTCGGCGGTGAGATGGATGCATGCCGTGCCAGTGTTCATGGAACCAGCCGGCAGCGGCGCGCAAAGTCGACCAGATCGACCAGGGATTCGGCGCCGAGTTTGTTCATGATGCGTGTCTTGTAGCTGCTCACGGTCTTGTTGCTGATGAACAGGGCCTTGCCGATGGCCTTGTTCGTCATGCCGCGCGTGAGCATGCGGAGGATTTCCATCTCCTTGTCGGTCAGCTTTCCCAGTCCTTGGGTGTCGTTTGGAGATTGCCCGTCGCGCTGTGGGTCGCGCGGCATGTCGCGCGGCGTGCACGAAGGAAACACCGAAAATCCGCCAAGCACGCTTTGCACGCAGCGCACGATGGCTTCCAGATCCTGGGTCTTGCTGACAAAGCCCTGCGCGCCGGCCTGCATCGCGCGGGCAGCGAACGGCACGGCATCCTGCGCGGTCAGCACCAGCACGCGTACCCCAGGGTGGGCCGCCCGCATGCGCGGTACGGCGTCCAGTCCACTCATGCGCGGAATGTCCAGGTCCAGGATGACGAGGTCGGCCCGGTATTGCCTGACCAGATCGACGGCGGTCTGGCCGTTGTCGGCTTCGGTGATGCGCTTGATGTCCGGCAGCTGCGACAGCTGTGCCCGCAGGGCGAGTCGCAACGCCGGGTGATCGTCGACGATCAGGATGGTTGTCATGCCTTGCTCGCATGGCCAACGGGATGGGCCACTGTTTCACATGGCGACCCAGTATAAGGAGGGCTCCCCCCGCCGAAAATGCGACGCTTCCGCAATTGCTGTGGGAAATTTCCGCAACGAGTCTGAAAGTTGCAGAAAGTCCGCGTTACGTCAGTCGCTCCGGCACGGCGCGGCGTTGCGCCGGCCAAAAAAATAGCGACCCGCCGTGATTACGGGGGCCGCGAATCGGGAATGCGAGGAGGTCAGATTCCTCAAGGACAGTTATCGACACTTCACAGGTCGGCTGATCCCCACCGAGGTGGGGCATGCGGCACAAATGACCGGGTCCATGCCGCACGCCGTGTCATGCCATCAGCCGGTCAGGCCGGGTGGCCGGCGCCGCGCGTGCCCGCAGGCGGCGAACCGCGACTTCGACCTCGGCATGAGCGGCATCGAGCCAATCGATCCGATGCCGCACCGGATCGTTGGGCGAAAGGTCGTGCTCGCTGATTTCGCGCAGGAAGTAGCGCACCATGCTGCCCGCCCGTGCCGGCACGGGCATCATGCCCAGCAACCGGTCGTGTGCAAGCAACCCCAGGGCAGCCGCGTGCTGCAAGGCGGCCCATGCGGTACGGCCCAGCGCGACATACACGGCATCGGGGCGGCATTGCCGGAGCGCCCCGAGGAACAGGTTGTCGAACACTATCCGCAGCATGGGGGCATCGAGCAGGTCGTCCAGCGTGCCATCGAACACCAGGCCGCGCCGGGTGGTGGCGTGCGGCAACACGGCCAAGGGCTGGATCGCTTCGAATCCATCGTTCCAGAGTGCGGCGGCGTGCGGCTGGCCGATCAGCTCGGGAATCCGGAAATGATCGAGCATCCGGATCAGATTGGGCCGAACCATGTGCCCGCCCAGTTCCACCCGCCGTTTGTGTTCGCGCTGAATGACGCGGCCGGGCGCGTGTGCGCGCAGCAACTCGTCGGTCACCGTCGCAGCCAGTTGCACATGCGCATGGCCCGGCGTGGTACTGACCAGTATCAGTCTGGCGTTTTCGTTTCGATGCTCGAACGGGACGTACTTCATGACATAGGTACCGTCCTGATCCACAACGACTGGCTTTTCTGCGATACCGCGAATGCCGCCACGACGGATGCGCGCGCAATACTCTTCTAGGTAATTCGCCAAGATGTCCCCGCTCCCGATGCTTCCCTGCCTTGTGCAACCGATGTTCTTTTTTGCGTCCATATTAAGCCCCGATGAAGTGCCGACCAAGCGAATTAGTGCGCCATACATCGCATTGCGACGCAGGCTCCGTGGGCCATCGAACAAAGTTTGAAAACGTGCCCCGCGTTTGAGGGATGCGATTCAGGGTCGGTTTTGTCTCACGCTGCAGGACACAGTGCGCGCGTTACGGGACAGGAAGATGACGCGCTGCCGATGCGAGCCTGTTGGATCGGGATCGGTAAACGGCGAAGGGAAAGGGGAGGGCAGAGGGCAAAGAAAAAGGCCGGACACGGAGGTGTCCGGTAACCCATTTGCTGACTCAGGTCGTGTCAGAACCCGAGGACACAAATGATAACCATTATCATTTGTGCAGTCAATGCTTTATATCGGACTCAGGCGGCCAGCGTGGTGTCGATCGTGATCTGCGCGCTGAGCGACTTGTGTACCGGGCACTTGTTGGCCACGCGGAGCAGGTCTTCCCGTACCTTCGGCGCCAATTCCCCGCGCAGTGCAATATGGCGGATCAGCTTGTAGGACCCCGGGGTTTCCTCGTGGGCCACGCTGACATGGATTTCCTGAAGGTCGTAACCCTTGCGCTTGGCGTAGATCTGAAGCGTGAGGGTGGTGCAGGCCGCCAGCGCAGAGTCCAGCAAGTCGTGCGGGTTTGGAATCGCCGGATTGCCCATCGGCGCATCAAGGTCGGCCTGCCACTGCGCCGTACCGTTGCCTAGATCGCAGACGCTCGAGCCGGCATCGGCTAGCCATTTAGCTTGGATTGTCATCGGTGGTGTTCCTGGTTCCTGTGTTCTGGTGAAAAGGCGGGCGGGCAGCCCGGCGACTCTGATTCTATACATGCACCGCCCCGGCTGCCGCCCAAGTGGCGTAATAGCATCTTTCGGGATTTTTCCACTGATGGATGACAAGGGGCTTGCGCCCCCGGCCAATCCCATCTAATATTCGCCCCCTCGCAACACAAAGCGCGCTGCAAACGCAGCAGCGACAACGGTTGCGGGGTTGGCAGGAGGTTGGCGTTGCGAAGTTCGCGGCGCCGGCCGGCAGAAAAAAGTTCTGCAAAAACTGTTGACGAAACGTTGAATGCTCTGCATAATCTCGTTTCTCCGCTGCGACAAAAGACGCAGCGACAGCGAACGGCAAAGCCGGTCGCTCGGGTTCTTTAACAAACAAACAACCGATAAGTGTGGGCGCTTGATGGCGAACGCCACGGAGCTTCGGC
>NZ_RCOG02000015.1 GCF_009663685.2 Cupriavidus sp. U2
CGAGAGGACCGGAGTGGACGTACCGCTGGTGTACCTGTTGTCTCGCCAGAGGCATCGCAGGGTAGCTATGTACGGAAGAGATAACCGCTGAAAGCATCTAAGCGGGAAACTCGCCTGAAGATGAGGATTCCCTGGAGGCTTGACCTCCTTGAAGGGTCGTTCGAGACCAGGACGTTGATAGGCTGGGTGTGGAAGCGCAGTAATGCRTTAAGCTAACCAGTACTAATTGCCCGTAAGGCTTGATCCTATAACCAGTGTGTTTGACCTGGTGGGACCCGAGTCCGCGTGTGCCACAGGCATACAACACAACCCCCTTACTACACCCCAGATTCGCTGCGCTGATGCATCTCAGCGCGGCAACCCCTCATGCCTGGTGACCATAGCGAGTTGGAACCACCCCTTCCCATCCCGAACAGGACCGTGAAACGACTTTGCGCCGATGATAGTGCGGACTACCCGTGTGAAAGTAGGTCATCGCCAGGCTCTTATACCCAGAACCCCCAAGCCCCAAAGCTTGGGGGTTTTGCTTTTGGGCGGGCGAAACGTGCGACCGAATACGACAACGCGAATCTCGTCGCTCTTGGCATCGGTGCAAACGCCTCGGTGCCCGCGTATGATCGGCGCTGACATGACCGCCGAAAAACTCTCCTCCGACGACACCGACGCTGCTGCCGATACCGACACGGATATCGAGGTCAGCACTGATACGGTCTGGTTTCTTTATCTGCTCGAATGCGAGGGCAATACGATTTATACCGGCGTGACGACTGACGTTAGCCGTCGATATGCCCAGCATATTGCCGGTATCGGCGCCAAATACACACGTGCTCGCAAGCCGCTGCGGCTGCTCGGCTGGATGGCGTTTCCGAATAAGTCCGAAGCCCTCAAGGCGGAAATCCGCACCAAGCGGATGACCCCGGCCCAAAAACGTGCGATGTGTGGCACGCTGCAGCAAACGGCCGCCGCTGTAACGGGGCCGGAGCCGGATTCCCCCGCTACCGTCGATTCGCCATAAAAAACGCCGGCCAATGGCCGGCGTGTTACTTTGCCGATCGGGCCTTGTCAGACCACGATCAGGTTCACGTCGATATTGCCGCGCGTGGCGTTGGAGTACGGGCACACCTGATGGGCGGCTTCCACCAGCTTCTGGGCGGCTTCCTTTTCCATGCCCGGCAGCGAGATCTTCAGTTCCACCTGAATACCAAAGCCCTGCGGAATCTGGCCGATGCCGACGGCGCCTTCGATCTTGGCATCAGGCGACACCGTAATCTTCTGCTGGCCGGCGACAAAGCGAATCGCACCGAGGAAGCAGGCCGAGTAACCCGCCGCGAACAGTTGCTCCGGATTCAGGCCGTTGCCAGCGCCGCCCATTTCCTTGGGCACTGCAAGCTTGACGTCCAGTTGGCCATCCGACGTCGTCGCGCGGCCGTCGCGGCCACCGGTTGCGGATGCGTGGGCGGTGTACAGGACTTTTTCCAGTTTCATTTGCACTCTCCTAGATTTGCCCGGGGGCGGGCAGCAGTTTCAAGATGCCGACCGAGTCGGCTGTCAATCTTCCGATCGCGCGTGTTCCAACGTCGACCGTAAGCCATGCAGTCGCGATGTCAGGGCCTGGATCTCTTCCACGGAACACTGCATCGCGCATAACAACCGTTCCGGGATGTCGGCTGCGGCACTTCGCAGGCCACGCCCGGCATCCGTCAAACTGACCAGCACTCGACGCTCGTCTTCGGCGTCGCGTCCGCGACGCACAAATCCCGCCGACTCGAGCCGCTTCAGCAGCGGCGTCAACGTGCCCGAATCGAGCGTCAGCCGACTGCCCAGTTCCGAAACGCTGACCTCGTCATGCTCCCACAGCACCAGCATCACTAGATACTGCGGATAAGTGAGTCCAAGCTCACCAAGAATCGGCTTGTAGAGCTTGGTCATGGCCAATGACGTCGAATACAGGGCAAAACAGAGCTGCTGGTCCAGTTGCAGCCAGTCACCTGTCTTGGAAGGGGTCGTCGTTTGCGTCGTCATGGCTATATCTTATACACAATTAAATTGTGTGCAAGATAAATTTTCTATCGGCCCTATGAAGGATAGGGGCGGGCCGTGACAGATCAAAGCGGATCAAAGGCGGATGCCGTACGACCTTTGTACAGTCGCCCCGGTGACAAGCCTTAAGTCTGGTTTAAGTGTGGGTGCATAGGATGGCCCTGTCGCGCCCACCCGGCGCTGTCCCTCATCCAGAAAGGAAAGCACCATGATTCGCCAGACTCTTGCCCGTTCCGCAGTCGGTGTTGCCGCGCTTGCTGCCCTGGCCGGCGGATACGCCTATCTCCAGAAAGACGCGATCACCCCCGGCTATGCAGCGCCGACCCCAGCCGTTGCCGCCGCCGCCGCCGTGGCCACCCCGACTGACTTCTCGGGCATCGTCGACCAGTTCGGTCCCGCTGTGGTCAATATCAGCGTGACGGCCCGCGCGCAGCGCACCTCGGCGCAAGTGCCGTCGGGCATGGACCCGGACGATCCGCTGTTCCAGTTCTTCAAGCGCTTCGGTCCGCAGTTCCAGGGGCCGCAGAGCCAGCAGCCGCAGCTTGTGAAAGGCCTGGGCTCGGGCTTTATCGTCAGTCCCGATGGCTTGATCCTGACCAATGCCCACGTGGTCGACAACGCCACGGAGGTCACCGTCAAGCTGACCGACCGCCGCGAGTTCAAGGCCAAGGTGCTGGGCAGCGATCCGCAGACCGATATCGCCGTGATCCGTATCGATGCCAAGGACCTGCCGACGGTACGACTCGGCGATCCGTCGAAGATTCGTGTCGGCGAACCCGTGCTGGCCATCGGCTCGCCCTATGGCTTCGAGAACACGGTGACGGCGGGCATCGTCAGCGCCAAGTCTCGTTCGCTGCCGGATGATACCTACGTGCCGTTCATCCAGACCGATGTGGCCGTGAATCCGGGCAACTCGGGCGGCCCGCTGTTCAACCAGCGTGGCGAGGTCATCGGCATCAATTCGCAGATCTACAGCCAGACCGGCGGCTATCAGGGCCTGTCGTTCGCGATTCCGATCGACGTGGCCAGGAAGGTCGAGCAGCAGCTTGTTGCCCACGGCAAGGTCACGCGCGGCCGCCTTGGCATCTCGGTGCAGGAAGTCAACCAGGCGCTGGCGCAGTCGTTCAAGTTGCCCAAGCCGGCCGGCGCATTGGTGAACTCGGTCGAGCCGGACAGCCCGGCCGCGCAGGCCGGCCTGAAGCCCGGCGACGTGATCGTGCAGCTTGGCAATGACGTGATCGACCACTCCGGCGATCTGCCCGAGCACGTGGCAGACCTGCAGCCCGGCACCAAGACCGATCTCAAGGTGATTCGCAAGGGCGAGCCGCTGACGCTGAGCGTGAAGATTGGCGCCGTGAAGGACAGCGCCGTGGCCCAGGGCAAGGGCGGTGGTGAAGTGGGTGGCCGTCTGGGCCTGGCCGTGCGGCCGTTGACGCCGGCCGAAAGGCGCGACAGCGGTATCGATGGCGGCCTCGTGGTCGAAGACGTGGCGGGGCCGGCCGCGCGTGTCGGCATCCAGCCCGGCGACGTCATCCTGTCGCTCAACGGCACGCCGATTTCCTCGGCCGAGCAACTGCGTTCGCTGGTGTCGAAATCGGGCAAGCAGGTGGCCCTGCTGGTGCAGCGCGACGACGCGCGGATCTTCATTCCGCTCGACCTCGGCTGACCTCTGGCGCAAGCGGTTTACGCTTCGCAAAACACGTATACGGCAGGTATACGACAGGTGTCCGGCGGGCGTATACGTATACGCGTATACGCCCGCAAACCCTTGCCAGAAGCGGAATTCTGGGCGACAAAACACCCCAAAGAGATGTTTGAACAGGTATGATCTCGACTGCGATGCATGAAGCGTGTGGTGACTCACGTCACCACTTCAGGTTCTTGCTGAATCGACAGAAGAAGGAAGTCTATGCAGTTGGATTTCAACCGCGCCCCCATCTCGCCCGGCACCGATCTGGCGAGGCGCCTGGCGCCAGTTGCCAGAAAGGCGACGGCACGTCGGCGCAAGAAGGAAGTCCCGCCCCACTGGGAGCGCGGCTACCGCTCCCACTACTACCGTAACGAACGTGGCGACAAGCTCGGCGAAGTCCGCTTGTCCGATCGCGGCGATCTGCCCGTGGTCTACCATTGGGCGGCCGGCAACTATTCCGGCGCCGAGGGCTCGCTCGCGCATGCACGCGCCCGTGTGGAAGAAACGGTTGGCTTCGGCATGCGCCAGCTGTCGTTGTTCTGAAGCTGGCGTTTCACAGCTTCCGCCGAACAGTCCGAGACTGAACCGCGTGCCTGACACAGGCATGCATGCTCTCCGCGATGGCATGACCGCCGCCATTGCCGCGCTGTCGCCAGCGTCCCGGTAGTACCTCCTCCGCATTGCATCTCATTGCATCTGCCAGGCTAGTCCAGCCGGCGTTGCACAAGCATGAAGACCGCAGCCACCAGCGCGATCGCGGCAATCAACCGATAGAGATCTTCGCAGGCAATCAGCCGCGCCTGTTGGTCGACGATCGCAGCCATTTGCGCCAGGGCGCCGGCATGCGCCTGCCCGGCATCGAACCCGCGCGCCGCCAGCAGGGACTGTGCCGTGTGCATCCAGCCGTCGGTTTCGGCCGGACGCTGGCCGATGGCATGTACCAGGCTCGTATGCACCGCGAACTGGCGGTTCTGCAGCAGCACCGCGCCCAGCGATGACGCAAACGAACTGGCAATCTGCCGCACCAGGTTCTTGCTGCGATAGCCGTGCGCAAAGTCATCGCCGCTCAGCGTGCGGAAGGTCAGCCCGGCAATCGGGATGATGACCATCACGCCGAACAGCCCCTTGGCGATGAGTCCGGGCACCAGGGCCGCCGGGGCGATGTCCGGTGGCATGAACGAGAAGAACGCCATCGCGGCCGCCATCAGCAGCAGGCCTGTCACCATCACCGGCTTCTTGTGCGCGAGCCGGCGCGCCACGCGCAGGTAGACCCAGATGCCCGCCAGGCTGATCAACGCAGCCAGTGTGTTGAGCCATCCGGTGGTGGCCAGCGGAAAGCGCAGGGCCTGCTCGGCATAGATCGGAAACACATAGCTGCTCAGGTTGCTGATCATGTAATAGACGAAATACATGGCCAGTCCCGTCATATACACGGGTTGCCGCAGCGCGCGCAGATGCAGCACCGGTGTGTGGTGATGCCACTGCTGCCAGAGGAACACACCGAGCAGGGCCAGCGCGACCGCCGCGGCCACGCCCACGCGCAGCGGATGCGAAAAGATGTCGAAGCGCGCTTCGGTCATCGACGCCTGCAACGCGACGACCGCCACGCCGAACAGCAGCAGCGGACCCAGCGCCGGACCTTCCTGATCGGCGCGGGGTTCGGCATCGGGCAGCAGCAGCCAAGTGCCCACGGCGGCCAGCGCCGCGAACGGCAGCACGCCGTAGAACACGTCCTGCCACACGCCGTGCTCCACCAGTTCGGCAGCAAACGCCGGCGCCATGGCCGATGCGCAAAAAATCCCGAGCATAAAGAAGCGTGACGCGCGTGGCCGGTCGGCGGGCGCGAACATCAGGTTCACCAGGATGCGGCAGCTTGTGAACAGCGCGCCGCCGCCCACGCCCTGCATGAAGCGGGCAACGACCATTTGCGGCAAGCCTGTGCTGGTGGCCGCCACGACCGTGCCGGACATGAACAGCAGCAGCGATCCGGTCAGGTAGTAGCGGTACCCAAAACGCTGCGCCAGCCATTGCTGCTTGAGAATCATCATCATGCTGCCGACCGCGTATGCGGCCTGCACCAGCGCGAAGCTGCGCGGGTCCGCGTCGATGCCGCCGACGATATGGCTCGACGCAAACACGAACATGATGTTTTCGAGGAACTCGACACCCGTGGTCAGGCCCAGCAGCATCATGAGCAACGTCTGCCGCTGCCGATGACTGAGCAGCCGCAGCCAGCGCATGCCGGCGCGCAAACGGTGCCACGCGCTTGCCTGCATCGTCACGGCTTGCCTGCTGCCAGCGCGGCCAGATGCTCGTGCAGCGTGCCCAGGTCGCGCGTGGCCGTGGCCAGGCCGTCCTGGCCCAGTGGCGCCCACGCCTGGCCATAGGCGGCATGCACGGCGGGCGCGGCGCGATCCAGCAGCGCGTGGGCGGCCGGCGTCAGCGTCAGTTCCAGGCTGCGCCGGTCGTGCTCCGACGTCTTGCGTTGTACCAGGCCCCGCGCCTGCAGGCCATCGATCAACCGCGTCATCTGCGTGCGCGTGGCGTCGATGGACATGCCCAGTTCCGATGGCATGGTCGGCTCGCCCGCGTCGATCGCCAGCATGCTGATCACCAGGTATTGGCTCAGGTCGAGTTCGAAGGGCGCCAGGGCGCGCTCGATGTGAAGCCGAAGCAACCTTGCGGAACGCAGCAGCAATCGCGAGGCCATGATGAGGTCGCGCGGGGCGTCGGGGTGCTCGGCGCAGAACCGGTCGATGCGGCGTTCAAACGACATATCAGTTTCATCTGTAATAGTTACGTATGAAACTATATGCGTGGATCTGTGACCCCGCAAGGTTCTCCGGCTGGACGGTGTGGACGGCCAGCCGGACGATCCGGCGTTTAAAGGATCTGCGGTATCCGGGCCACTCAGCCGCGTCCCAGGCTTCGTCCCAGTTCGCGCAACGCCTTGCGCAGTCGGGCGACGATGTTGGCCTGCGTCGTCGCATCGGGCACGCCGTAGCGCCAGGCCACATAAATGTCAGTGAACGCTCGCACTGAGGATGCAGCGTGTGGCAGTGCGGTTTCGGCCCGTGTCGCGAAGGCGTGGGGCCCTTCCGCCATGCCGCGCGCAATGCCCTGGCGCGCCAGCACGGCGCAGTACCGGTCGTACAGCGCCTGGACAGGGTCCACACGACGGCGGCGCAGCCACATCGGTGCCAGCGCGGCCAGGCTCAATAGGCCGATGCCGATGGCCAGCAACTGTGGCAGCCGGTCGCCCAGACCGGCCTGTTCCAGCAGGCGGTATTGCTGGCCGCGATCGTATTCGAGCACCCAGCGTTGCCATTTGTAGGTCAGCCCGTCGAGGCCCCAGCGCAGCTCGCGCAGCCAGCCCGGCGCGCGGAGGTCGCGCAGCGCCCCGAGGTCCTCGCTTGCCAGCGCCGCATCGACGCCACTTTCCACGCGGCTCGGTGCCACGGCGCTGGTGGGGTCCACCCGCACCCAGCCGCGTCCGGCCAGCCAGACCTCGGCCCAGGCATGGGCATCCGACTGGCGGATGACATAGTGATTGCCCAGCGGGTTGTACTCGCCGCCCTGGTAGCCGATCACCACGCGCGCGGGCACGCCGGCGGCGCGCATCAGGAAGACGAAGCTGCTGGCGTAGTGTTCGCAGAAGCCGCGCCGTGTATCGAACAGGAAGCTGTCGACCTGCGCCTTGCCCAGCGGCGGCGGCGACAGCGTGTACGCGAATGGCGCCTCGGCGAACAGCCGCATGGCGGCCTGCACGCGCTGCCATGGGTCGGCGTAGCGCGCCATCCAGCCGGCGGCCAGCGCGCGGCTGCGGGGGTTGCCTTCGGGCAGCGCCAGCGACATTTGCAGCGCGCGGCGGGTCAGCGGCTGCGGCACCCCCTGCAGCCATGACCGCGCGCGATAGCGCAGGGGCCGGTCCACCGGGCTGCGGGCAAAGAACTCACCGTCCGCCGAGTGCCAGGCGGCCAGGCTGTCCGACACCGCCACGCCACGGTCCAGCAGATAGAGCCAGGTCTTCTGCGTGGCCTCCAGCGTCACGTTGTACTCGCGCGGACTCGCACCGCCCGGCCCGGCTGCGACGTGGTCAGCGCCATCCCCCTCGTTGCGCAAGCCCGCAGCCTGTCGCGTCGGCGGTTCATCGTCGGGCCGCCACGCCGCGCCGTCGTAGTTCCACAGCACCCGGGCGCGCCAGTACAAGGCACTGACGGGCAGCGCATCGCCGTCGATATCGGCGCGGAAGGCCACCTCGGGCGAGCGGATCAGTTGGCCGATGCTACCGGGGCGCATCGTGTCGCTCATGCCCGTGCGCCCGACTGGCTCGGATTGCGGCAGGCGCCAGAGCGGATGATCGAGCCGCGGAAACAGCACGAACAGGAACAGCGCCCAGGGCAGACCGAACAGCGCCATGCGGCCCAGCAGCGGCCAGATGGCCAGGCGCCCACGCGCTTCGGGATGATGGAACAGCAGCCAGTTGCGCAGGATCCACGCGCCGATGGCCATGCTGTAGAGCGCCAGCCAGAACGGCTGGTCTTCCAGGTACAGCGTCAGCAGCAGATAGAACGACAGCTGGGTGACCAGCGTGGCATCGGCCAGCGCCCGCGTTTCCAGCAGCTTGAGGATCACGAACGCGGCCAGCAAGGCCACGCACAGTTCGCGCCCGAGGCCGCCCCCGCCGCGCCAGACCAGCGCCCCGGCAATCAGCAGCACCAGCATCGCCGTTGTGCCGACGATCAGCTTCGACGGCAGCGGGGCCCGCTGGCGCCACAGCAGCCAGCGCCATGCCAGCAGCAATACCAGCAGCACGCTGACGGACACGGGCAGCGAACGGGGCTGCGGCGCCAGCACCAGCGCCAGCTGGCCGATCAGCATGCCGTGTTCCTGATGGCCGAGCGCGCGGGGGGGAAGCGATGCCTTCATGGCGCACGCCGCTCCGGCCAGACGGCCAGCGCCTCCAGGCAGGCGCGGCGATGGGTCGCGCCGTGACCCGGCGGAATTTCCACGCCCGGCAGCCGCAGGCCGATGTCGAACTGATCACCGGCGGCCAGCAACCATGCACACAGCCGCGACAGCCTGGCCTCGGCGTCCATCGTCGTCGGCAAGGCATTCCAGTCGATCCAGCATCCCGGCAGGCGCGGCACGTGGCCCGCGCGGCTCAGCCAGCGGCCGGTGCGTGCGCTGTGCTTCCAGGCGATGCGATGCAGCGGGTCGCCCGGACGATACCTGCGCAGCTGGTCGATGCCGTCTTCGGACACCGCGCCGATGTCGCCGTCGTCGCCGTCCTGGTCGGGGTGAGCCACGACCGGCAGCGGCGGCGCGTGTCGCTCGGGCGCGGGATAGACGCACGTGGTGACCGGGAAATCGGCGTAGCTCCAGACGCGGAACAGCCCGAACGGAAAACGGCTCGACACCGTGACGCGCGGCAACGCCAGCCGGCCGCGCCGCGGCGCAGCCATGCGCACCGCCAGCACGCCCTGGCCCAGTCCATCCAGCGTCAGTGCCGGCGCAGCCTCGGGCGCACCACCGGACGACGCAACGGCTTCGATGCCGATGCGCGCGCCGCTGTCGTGGTTGGCGACGTTGAGCGCGAACACCGCCACGTCGCCCGCAAACGGCGCCGACACGGGCCCCGCCGAGATTTCCAGATCGAGCAGGTTGCGATAGGCCATCCACATGCACGACATGCCGATGCCAACCAGCAGGAATGTCAGGGCGAAGCCCAGACTGATGTTGTAGTTCAGCGATGTGACCAGCATGGCCAGCAGCAGCATGGCAAAGCCCAGCCCGCTGCGGGTGGGCAGGATATAGAGATGGCGCCGGTCCAGCGTGACCACGCCATTGACGGGCTTGCGCGGACGGCGGGGGCGCGGCGTCGCCACACCTGCCTGCGCGGAGCGGTGGGGTGCGGATGCCTGGGGCGCCTTCACGGACGCCGATGGGGCACGTGGCATGGTGGGGTGCGTGACGCGGAAAACGTCGCGCTTCAGGGAATCGCCACGCCAGCCATCAGGCGATCCAGCGCGGTGGCCGCCTGCCCCGCCGGCAACAGCCGATGCGCGGCCACGGCGGCGAACACCGCCTGCACGTCCTCGGGTACCACCATGTCGCGCTGGTCGAGCAATGCCCAGGCGCGCGCGCAGGCCAGCAGCGCCAGGCCAGCGCGCGGCGACAGCCCGGCCACGAAGCCGGCGTCCGCACGTGTGGCCTGCACCAGCGCAAGCACGTAATCCACCAGCGCCGGGCTGGCGTACACGCTGCTGGCCGCGGCCTGCAGTGCCAGCACCTGGTCGGCATCCATGACGGCCGAGGCCTCCTGCGCGGCGGTGCCGCCCAGATAGAGCACGCGCTCGAAGGCGGGGTCCGGGTAGCCCAGCGAGATGCGCATGGTGAAGCGGTCCAGCTGCGATTCGGGCAGCGCATGCGTGCCGATCTGCTCCAGCGGATTTTGTGTGGCGATCACGAAGAACGGCGCCGGCAGCGCGTGCGTGACGCCGTCGTGCGTCACCTGGCGTTCGGCCATGGCTTCGAGCAATGCACTCTGCGTCTTCGGCGGGGCGCGGTTGATCTCGTCGGCCAGCACCAGCTGCGCAAACACCGGGCCACGATGGAACCGGAAATTTCCGGTGTCGCGCATATAGACGGAGACGCCCACCAGATCGGCCGGCAGCAGGTCGCTGGTGAACTGCACGCGCTGATACTGCAGGCCCAGGGTTTGCGCCAGCGCATGCGCGAGCGTGGTCTTGCCCACGCCCGGCACGTCTTCGAGCAGCAGGTGGCCGCCGGCCAGCATGCATGCCAGCGCCAGCCGCACCTGGCGCGGCTTGCCCAGCACGATGCGGCCAAGCTGGTCCTGGGCCTCGGCCAGCGAGGCGGTAATCCTGGGTCTGGCTGTCACGTTAGGCGGCCTCGATGGCGGGTTGGCGATGACGTTGCGATGCGCGCCGGGTGCGGCAGGGTCCGGCAAGGTCAGGCCATTGTAGCGGCGTGGAGGTCGCATCGGACAGTGGGTTTCCGCACGGTTGTACGCGACAGACAGTCCGGGAATGCACCGGAATCGGGCGCCGCGCCGCGCCGGATCTCGCGCGTTCTGGCATCATCGAACTGTTGGCACCCTGCCACTTTTCAGAATCGTCCTAGCCGCTGCAATGACTGCTTCGCCACCGCGCGTGTCTGGCGCGCCTGCCTCACTCGATTTCGACTCTTCAGCGCCGCTGGCCGACCAGGCGGCGCTGGCCAGCCTGGCCCGCGAATTCCATGCGGGCGGCTATATCGTGCTGCGCAACTTTGCCAGCGAGGCCACGTGCGCGGCGTTGGAGGCCGTGACCCGCGAGCATCTGGCGGCGGCCGTGCCGCCGGTGGAGTTCGAGGCCGACCTGGGCTACCCCGGAGCACCAGCCACGCGCCAGGCAGCCGGCGGCCACACGGTGCGGCGCCTGCGCCAGGCGTATGGCCGCGACGAGGTCTTCCGCCGCTGGGCCAGCCATCCGCAACTGGTGGCCACCGTCGAGGCGCTGCTGGGCGAACCCGCCCGCCTGACGCTGGCCCACCACAACTGCGTGATGACCAAGCACCCGCACTATGGCAGCCAGACCGGCTGGCACCGGGACACGCGCTACTGGTCGTTCATGAAGCCCGATCTGGTCACCGTGTGGCTGGCGCTCGGTGACGAAGACGAGCGCAACGGCGTGCTGCGCGTGATTCCGGGTTCGCATCGCGCAAAGCTTGATCCGGCCCAGCTGGACCCGGCCGAATTTCTGGTCGAGGCGCATCCGGCCAGCCAGATGCTGCTGAAGGGGGCGATGCCGCTGGCCTTGCATCGCGGCGACGTGCTGATGTTTGACAGCCGGCTGTTCCATGCGGCAGGCCGCAACGATTCCGAGGCCGTGAAGCTGTCGGTGGCGTTCGCCTATTTCGGCGCCAGCAATCGCCCGGTCACCGGCTCGCGCTCGGCAGAGTTCGGCAGCGTGGAGATGCCCCCGGCCGCGCTTTGACACCGCTGGCCGCCAAGCAAAAAAAAGCCGCCCGGATTGGGCGGCTTCTTGTTTGGTCACGCGCCGGGTTCACACGGCCTTGTGACGCGAGGCGTTGCCGCGAAACAGTGCCAGCAGGTCGGCCAGGCGCAACGGCAGCAGCGGCGAGGCATGGCGGACGGCGTCACGGCGTGCGAAGTGGCTCAGAAGCTGCTCGCCCACCGGACGGTCGAGGTACGAAGCATCCGGGTAGTTCATGGTCAATCCCTATTGCGGTCAAGAAACGCCTACAGTATACACTCGGATGGTGCGCTGCGCCATTTCGTGGTGCGCAACAAGGGATTGCCTGAGTCGAAGTGGTGCGTAGAAAGCGGGGCAAGATGTGTTCCCGCAGCGCGCTGCGGGAACGGCTGCCGGTGCGTATCGCTATCAGGCAGGCGGGTGTGCGTTGGCTGCCGCTTCGGCGCCGTTGATCGATTCCACGGCCTTGGCCGCGCTGTAGACGTGCCGCGTGGCCAGCAGCGATGCAAGGTCGGCGTCGCCGGCAATCACGGCCTGCAGGATCTGCGCGTGCTCGTCCCAGTTCAAGCGGGCGCGGCTCAGGTTTGCCGGGGCGAACAGCAGCGCGGTGCGTTCGCGCAGCGACCGCATCATGTCCTGCAGCACGCTGTTCGCCGCGATATTGCCCAGTACCTCGTGGAAACGCGAGTTCAGTTCGACGAATCGCTCGGTCTGGCCGCTGTTGACGGCATCGTTGCCTTCCTCAAGGACCTTTTCGAGTTCCGCGATCAGTGCCGGGTCGCGGCGCTGGGCTGCCAGCTTCGCGTTCAGCCCTTCCAGCGTGGCTCGCACTTCCACCATTTCACGCGCGATATTGGGCGACAGGCGCGCCACCGATGCACCGCGCCGCGGCTCGATGCGCACCAGCCCTTCGGCCGCCAGCGCGCGCAACGCTTCGCGCACCGGGATGCGCGATACGCCCAGTTCCAGGGACAGCGTGTTTTCCACCAGACGTTCGCCCTGTTCGTACTGGCCACCCAGGATGCGTTGCCGCAGGGTGTCCGTGACCAGCGCGAACAGGGGGGAATGCTGGGCGCCCAGGCTTGCGGCCGGGGTGTCCGGACCCGGCTTCAGGGCAGCGGTGGCGTCGTTCATGATCGGGATCGGCCGTCGGATATCGGTGATGGGCCGCGGTCGAAGGGCCGCGGCGTGAATGCCGCTATTGTATACCGTCACCTCCTCATTGAAGACATAGGGTAGACATCTACCGGCATTCCGCCGGTGCGGCGTCCGGCCTCCCTCGGCCCTTTCAGCCTGCCTGGCGCCTCAGCCTCCCGCGTGCTGGAACGTGAAGCCGTCCGAATAGATGAACGGCGCCTGCGCCCCCAGCACCATGAACGTCTGCTTGGCGTCGTGGATCATGTTCGGCGATCCGCACAGATAGATGGCGTGCTCGGACAGGTCGCCCAGGTCGGCGGCCACGGCCTCGTGGACATAGCCCCGGCGGCCTTGCCAGCTGTCGTCGGCGCGCGACAGCACCGGGACGTACTGGAAGTCATAGAGCCGTTCGCCCCAGGTGGCGATCTCGTCGTGCAAGTACAGGTCCGCCGCCGAGCGCATGCCCCAGTAGAGCCACACCGGCGGGCAGTCGGGATCGTCCATCAGCGATTCGAGCATGCTCTTGATGGGCGCCAGACCGGTGCCCGTGGCCACCATCAGCAGCGGCCGGTAGTCTTCCTTGCGCAAGCTGAAATTGCCATGCGGCAATTCCACTTCGAGCCGGTCGCCCGCGCGCAACTGCGGCAGCTGCGTGGACGTGAAGCGGCCGCCGGCGATCTGCCGGACGTGGAAGTCCACGGTATTGCCAGCCGGTGCCGATGCCATGGAGAAACTACGATGCGTGCCATCGTCCATCAGCACCTTCAGGTATTGGCCGGGCTCGTAGACGAAGGGCTCGTCGCCGGGCAGCGCCAGGCGCAGATGCATGACGTCGGGGCCGAGCGGCGCCACCGACAGCACGGTGGCCGTGGCGCGCCGGGCCGGCACCTGCGGGCCGGCCGCGCGTGCGGTGCTGATGACCAGGTCGCCGTCGGGCCGCGCCTGGCATGCCAGCGCAAACCCGTCGGCGTGCTCTTCCTCGGTCAGCCCCATCGGGAAATCCTCGTACGAGACCGATCCCTGCACCACGCGCATGCGGCACGTGCCGCAGCCGCCAAACGTGCATTCGTGCGCCAGTTCCACGCCGCAGCGCAGGGCGGCGTCGAGCACCGATTCACCGGGCGCCACCATGAACACCTGTTGCGTTTCCGCAATCTCCACCCGATGGGACATGACGATTCCCCCTTGCTTACTTCTTGATATCGGCCTGCGCCAGCACGGTCAGGTCTTCGGCCGCCAGCAGGTCGCGCAGGGCTTCCAGCGCGGCGACGCCACATGCGGTGTCCTGTTCGCCGTTGCCGCCCGACAGGCCAACGCCGCCGATCACTTCGCCATTGACCACGATCGGGTAGCCGCCCACGAACACGGCGAACTTGCCCTCGAAGCTCCACTGGATGCCGAATGCCTCGTTGCCGGGCAGCGCCGGGCCGTTCGGCGCGGTGTTGAACAGGTGCGTGGACCGCTTGTGGCCGGCCGCGGTGAACGCCTTGTTCCACGCAATCTGCGGCCCCGTGATGCGCGCGCCGTCCATGCGTTCGAGCAGCAGCGGGTAGCCGCCGTCGTCGACGATGCAGACCGATTCCAGCACGCCGATTTCCTCGGCCTTGCGCACGGCGGCGGCCACCATGTGGCGCGCTTCTCTCAGTTCCAGCTTGATGGCTTTCTTCATGGCTGTTTCCTTAATTTGTGTCGGACGGCCTGGCTTCAGACGCCCTGGTAGACCGTTTTGATCTGCGTGTAGAACTCCAGCCCGGCGCGGCCCGATTCGCGGAACGTCGATGTGCTGGACCGCTTCAGCCCGCCAAACGGCGCGTTGATCAGGTTGCCCGTGGTGGTGCGGTTGATCTTCACGGTGCCCGATTCGATGTCGCGGGCAAAGTCGTGCATGTAGCGCGGATTGCGCGTGGCGATGGCGGCGGAAAGCCCGTACTCGGTGTCGTTGGCCTTAGCAATGGCGTCGGCGTAGCTGTCCACTTCGATGATGGCCAGCACCGGGCCGAAGATTTCCTCGCGGGCAATGCGCATCGATTGCGTGACGTCGGTGAACACGGCCGGCGCCACGTAGAAGCCATTGGCGAAATCGCCATCGGTCAGTTGCTGGCCGCCACACAGCAGCGTGGCTTCCTGCTTGCCGGCCTCGATATAGCCCAGCACGGTCTGCAACTGATTGCGCGTGGCCAGCGGCCCCAGGTCCATGCCCGGGGTCATGCCGCTGCCGATCTTGAGCGTCTTGACCTTGGCCACGAGCTTGTCGGTGAAGGCCTGCCTGACCTCGCGCATCACCAGGATGCGGCTGGTGCCGGTGCACGCCTGGCCCGACAGCGACAGCCCGCCCTTGACGGCCAGGTCCACCGCGCGGTCGAGATCGGCGTCTTCCATCACGATCAGCGGATTCTTGCCGCCCAGTTCCATCTGCGTGCGCGTGGTCATCGGCACGGACTTGTGGATCTGTTCGCCGGCCTGCGTCGATCCGGTGAACGACACCGCCCGCACCGCGCGCGATTCGACGATGGTCGGGCCCACCTCGCCGGCGCTGCCGGTCAGGAAGTTGAGCACGCCCTTCGGGATGCCGGCCTTGACGAAGGCCTCGGCCAGGCGATAGCCGGACAGCGGCGCATCGGAGGACGGCTTGAACACCACGGTGTTGCCGGTGATCAGCGCGGGTGCGATCTTGCGCGCCGGGATCGACACGGGGAAGTTCCACGGCGAGATCACGGTGACCACACCCAGCGGCTCGCGCAGGCTGTACACGAGCATGTCCGGGTCGTCGTTCGGATAGCTTTCGCCGCTGAAGGTCTGGCCTTCCACCGCGTAGAAGCGCAGGGTTTGCGCCGAACGCATGATCTCGTCGCGCGCCAGGTTCAGCGATTTGCCTTCCTCGCGCGTCAGTTCGGCGGCGATGGCGTCGGCGTTGGCTTCCAGGTGGGCGGCCGCGTCGTTGAGAATCTTCGCGCGCTTGCCGATCGGCGTTTTCTTCCAGCTGTCGAAGGCGGCGGCTGCGGCGGACACGGCGGCGGCGGCATCGCGCGCGTCGGACGCCGCGTGGCGGCTGACGATGTCGCGCGTGTCGGCGGGATTGATGTTGTCGAGCGTGCGGCCGCTGGCGCTATCGCACCATTCGCCGTCGATGTAGTTGCGGTACGTCTCGGTCATCTTGCGGGGCCTTGTTCGGGTTCGGAGAGACGCCGGACCAGCGCCGTGCAGGGCGCCGGGTCCGGACTTCCTGACAGGTATGCCTCAGGCGGCAGCGGCTTCCGGCTTGGTGTCGACGTAGTCGTAGTACAGCGCGGTCGTGTACAGCAGGCGCATCTGCGCGCCGATCTCGCAGATCTTCAGGCAACGCTGCTGCAGCTCGGGCGTGTTCGCGTGTTCCAGCACGATCTGGTAGCCGCGTTCGCCGTGGATTTCGTCGGACACGATGTGCAGGTCGAAGAACTCCACCTCTTCGTCGGTGAAGCCGTACTTTTCGCGCAGCGTCGGGGTTTGCTTGCGATAGATCGAAGGCACCTGCGATTCCAGGCCGACCACCAGGCCGGCCACGGCCACCACCGGGTCTTCGCGCATGGCCACCGCGTAGCACCAGCTCTGCAGGCCGCGCGTGGTCGGCGACATGTTGTCGGGGCTCACCACCCGCTCACGCGTGGTGCCGCAGGCTTCGGCAAAGCGGATCAGCAGGTCGGTGTGGCGGTCGCCGCCGATTTCTTCCTCGTACATGTTGGCCAGCAGGAAGTCCTTGGCCTCGGTCATGTGGTCGGGCGTGCGGGCGTAGATATAGCCCAGGTAGTCGGCGAACGGGCCCACGTAGTGGTAGTGGTTCTCGGCCCAGCGCGCGAGGTGCTCGCGGCTCAGCGTGCCGCTGGCCCATGCCTTGCTGAACGGCGCCTGGTTGGCGCTCTTGCCTTTGATGGCGTTTTCCAGGGCGGCACGGAATTCTTCACGGTTCATCAGTTCAGCCATTTTGGGGACTCCTGTTTGTCTGCGTTCGGGGTGGAATGAATTTGTATACTTTCTACAACATCGTTCAGACGATAAAAAAACCGCGCGCACGCGGCGACTTCGGTGGTGCGAAATCAGGCGGCCGCGGCCTCCGCCGCAGCGATGCGCTGCCAGGCCACGCCTGCCAGGGCCACGTCTTCCAGGCCGACACCGACCGACTTGTAGATCACGATGTCGTCCGGTTGCCGGCGCGCCGCGCGGGTATCGGTTCCGTTCAGTAGTACATCGGCCAGTTCAACGATCTTGTCGTCGGGCAGCACGGCCTTGTCGGCCAGCACCAGGTCGCCGGCTTCGCGCAGCGACTGCGGACGCCATTCGACGACCACGGTGGCGGCGCGCGACAGCAGCGTGTCATCGAGTTCGCGGGTGTGCGGCAGGCTGGAACCGATGGCGGCCACGAACGTGCCGGGCTTGACGATGGCGCCCGAAAACAGCGGCGTGGTGGAGCGCGAGGCCGTCACGATGATGTCTGCCGCAGCGGCTGCTTCCTCGGGTTGCGCAAAGGTCACCGGGATGCCGCACTGCGCGGCCAGACGCTCGGCGGCGGCCGCATCGGCATAGGGATCGCAGACCAGGATGCGCCTGAGCGGCAACGCGGCCGACAACTGCAACGCATGCTGCACGCCCTGCGTGCCGGCGCCGAATAGTGCCAGCGTTTCGGCATCGGGACGCGCCAGCCGGCGCGCGGCCAGCACCGTGCAGGCCGCCGTGCGCAAACGCGTGATGGCGCCCGCGTCGAACGACGCCAGCGGACGTCCGTCAACCGTCGAAAACAGCAGGATGACAAACGAGAACTGACCGGCGATGGTTGTATACACCTTGGCGCCGGCTACCTGCTGGGCCGGAATGACGGCGCCCAGCGTCGAGAGCTTCACGCCGCCGGCTTCCGTGCGGATTCGTTCCTGCATGGCGGCCTCGCCGCGCCCGAAACTCTGGAAGGCTTCGAGCATCGCGGCCTGGGCATCGGCGGCCGTGACATGGCGGTCGATCATCGCGTCGGTGACATGGAGCATGGTGAAATCGTCTCGGAAGCTATTTCGGTATACAGTCTACACATAGTTTCGAAGAAAACCACAGGGTTTTCCCGGGGCGTGCGGCATGTCCGGAGTGGTGCGGAATGCGCGCAAACCGTGCTTTCAGGCCAATCTCCGCACCGATCGGGTGATTTCCCTAGGTCGCGCAGTTTTCGCTTGTTTCGAAGCGAGCACGGGATATAGTATACAAAAACAGTCGCACTACAGAATTCTTATACCGCCCCCACAAGGGCCTCCAGGAAAGGGGAGCCTCATGCAACATGCTGTTGAGATTGGCCTGGCACATTGGGTGTATCTGCTAGGCGTGGCCGTGATCGTGTTGACCATGATCCTGCGGGCCAATGTCGTGGTGCCGTCCATCGTCGGCACTTTCCTCGTGATCCTGGCCATCACCGGCAGCCCCATCAGCGCACTGGGCGGCATCTTCTCGGCAAGCCTGGTGGCGGCCAAGGAGTTGTTCAACATCTTCCTGGTGATTGCGTTCATGACGGCGCTGCTCAATGCGCTGAAGACGCTGCGGTCCGATATCCGCATGGTCGAGCCGTTCCGGGTGGTGATGAAGAACGGACACAGCGCCTACTTCATCCTGGCTGGCATCACCTATGTCATCTCGCTGTTCTTCTGGCCCACGCCGGCCGTGCCGCTGGTGTCCGCCATCCTTCTGCCCGCCGCCATTGCAGCCGGCCTGCCGCCGCTGGCGGGGGCCATGGCCATTGCCATCGCCGGCCAGGGCATGGCGCTGTCATCGGACTACGTGATCGGTGTGGCGCCGGGCATCAGCGCCAAGGCGGCCGGTGCGGCGGTGAGTGCTGCCGTGGTGGCGGACCGCGCGCTGATCCTGTCGATCATCACTGGCGCCATCGCGCTGTCGCTGGCCTACCTGTCGATGCGCCGCCATATCGTGCCGGCCAGCGGCGCGCTGCTGGATCGCTGGCAGGCCCGCGCCACCGGGGCGGACACCGCCGTGGAGGCCACCGGCACATTCGACAAGGCCGAGATCGCACGCGGCACATCGCATGAAGAGCCGCTGGCTACCGACGCGAACATCGAGCAGAGCCTGGCGATGGTGGCGCGCCGCCGTGTGAAGTGGTCCAAGTTCTTCGCCGTGCTGACGCCGCTGGCGTTCATCTGCGTGGTGACGCTGATGGTGCTGCCGAAGATCTCGTCGGGCATGCCCGACCTGAAGGGCGGCGCCGCCGCGGCATTGGTGGGCGGCGTGGCCGCGCTGCTGATGATGCTGGCGACACTGGCCGCCGAAGGCCCGCGCCGCATGCTCGACGTCTGCCCCGACCACATCACCGACGGCTTCGTGTTTGCGTTCAAGGCCATGGGATCAGTGCTGCCGATCGCGGGCTTCTTCTTCGTGGGTGCCGGCGAAACCGCCGCGCAGATCCTGGGTGTGGACGCAGGTCGCGCACCGAGCCTGCTGTTCGAACTGATCCAGGCCTACCAGCACATGATTCCGGACAACCACGTGCTGGTGGCGTTCGGCGTTCTGCTCGTGGGGATGATCACCGGCATCGACGGATCGGGCTTTGCCGGTCTGCCGCTGACCGGCACGCTGGCCGGTGCGCTGGGTCCGGTGGTCGGTTTCGATTCGGCCACGCTCGCGGCCGTGGGCCAGATGGGCGCGGTGTGGACGGGCGGCGGGACGCTGATCGCGTGGTCGTCGCTGATCGCCGTGGCCGGCTTTGCCCGTGTGCCGGTGCTCGATGCGGTGCGGGCGCTGCTGTTGCCGGTATTGGCCGGCCTGTTTGTCTCCACGATCTGCGCCATGTTCCTGTGGCGTTGAGCCGAGTCATTCCAGATTAAAGAAATCGTTATGCCGAAAGTCACCTTCCATAAGAACGGCCAGGTATTTGTCGACGAGGTCAAGCCTGAGACCAATCTCGTCGTGCGCGCCGGCATCAAGCAGTTTCCGTATCCGAACCTGCGCTACGAATGCGGCATGGGCAAATGCTCGAAGTGCGCCTGCAAGGTGCTGGCCGGCGCCGAACACCTGCCGCCGCCCAACTGGAAAGAGAAGAAGCAGCTTGGCGAGCGGCTGGACCAGGGCTTCCGGCTGGCCTGCCAGATCTGGCTGACGCACGACATCGAACTGGAACAGCCTGAAATGGTGGTTTCAGCATGTTCGTGATCCTGACCAGCAAGCCGGGCCAGTTTCGCACCGAGGCCGTGCCCGGCGTGGAACCCCGCGAAACCTGGGAATACCTGTTCTACGGGCGACCCAAGGCGATTTTCGTGATTGCCGAACTGACGGAAACGCAACAGCCGGTGAAGGTGCGCGTGATCGAGGAATCCTCCGCGCCCGACGCCGACCCCGTGATCAACCACGTGCCGACCAAATTCCTGGAGCGTTTCGACACGCTCGACGCTGCCCACGATGCGCTGCAGAAGCTGGCGCACTTCGGCAGCATGGATCTCTCGATAAGGAAACAATGATGCAGGCCGACACCGAAGCCGATGCCACCGTGACCGAACACACCGACACCCACGGCGCCGCCACGCCACAGACGCGCACCGTCGAAATCACGTTCGTGACCAACAGCGGCAAGACCGTGACCGCGCCGGAAAACAGCAATCTGCTACGTGTATCGCTGCGCGAGCAGGGCGGGATTCCATTCAAGTGCGGCGGCGGCATCTGCGGCACCTGCAAGTGCCGGATCGAGCAGGGCCTGGAACATACCGACGCCGTCAAGCCCAAGGAGCGCAAGCACCTGAATGACGACGACCTGGCCGCCGGCTATCGCATGGCATGCCAGACGTTCATCAAGGGCGACGTGGCGGTGTCGTGGGAACCGAGGACGGGGCCGCGGTAATCGAGGCCGGAAGCGGATGGAAGATGGAATGCGGGGGTGGAAAGATCCGCCCCCGCATTCGCTATTTGGTCACGGCAGCGTTCGATGTCCCCTGCGCCTGTTCCGCCCCGTAAGTCTTCGTCAGATAATCCACGATCGCCGGAATATCCTCGTCCTTCAGCGGCGCGCCGAAGGGTTTCTTCATTTTCTTGACGGTGGCGTCCCAGTACGCGCGGGTCGATGTCGATGGCTGCGTGGATACGTACTGGGCCGAATGGCAGGTCATGCAATTCTGCAGCGCCAGGTGATAACCGGGCAGCGTGCTGGGTTTGTAGCTGGCCGTTTCCTGCGGCAGCTTGATTTCCAGTGGGCGGGCATACGTTGACCCGGGCGCCGGGGCCAATGCGCAGGCGATGGCCAGCATGAAGGTGTAGTGCGGTTTCATGATTGGCCCCCTCAAACTACCAGAATGCGCGTGGATTCCACGACGTTCCGCATATATCCCGCCGGATTCCAGGTTGCCGTCAGCGGCTGGAGTTCTCCCGATCGCGTTTTGGCACGCACCCGCAAATCGAATTCTCCCTTTCGCGTCGGCTGAAAAGCGATGCTCCACTCGCGAAACGAATAACGGCCCAGGTCCTTGCCCAGTTCGGCGGAGCGCCAGTTGGCGCCGCCGTCGTCGGAAAATGCGACATCGGCGATGCCATGGCCGCCGTCGAATGCAATGCCCTTGATCACGGTGGGCTGTCCGGACCTGATAAAGCTGCCCGGCATATGGCTGGTGATAAAGGAGCGGACGTTGAACCGGCCGATCGGCACGGTGCTGGCCGGTGCGGTACCCGGTGCCACGCAGGCGCAGTCGTTGGCCGGAATACGATAGGCCGGGTTCATCCAGAAGCCCTCGAAGGGCTTGTCCAGGACCTCGATGTGCGACAGGTGCTTGACCCAGTAGGTGCCGTAATGGCCGGGCACGACCAGCCGCAGCGGGTATCCGTTCAGCATCGGCAGATCCTTGCCGTTCATGGCCCAGGCCAGCATGACCTCGCCGTCCATGGCATGGTCCATCGACAGCGCCTTGACAAAGTCAGGGCCGTTTTCAAGCGGCGGGCGGTCCAGCCCGTCGAAACTGACCTGTACGGCGCCGGCCTTGATGCCGGCCTTTTCCAGCACGGTGCGCAGCGGGATACCCGTCCAGCGCGCATTCCCCATCGCGCCATTGCCCAGTTGACCGCCATTGACGCGCGGCGAGAAATAGCCGCGGCCATTGCCCGAACACTGGTTGACCGCGACGATTTCCACGGGGTCGCCCAGCTTTCGCAAATCCTGCAGGCTCAGCGACACGGGGCGCGTCACATGGCCGTCAATATTCAGGCGATAGGTCGATGCGTCGATCGAAGTGGGAATGCCGCTCCAGTGATAACGAACGAAAAACGCGTCATTCGGCGTGATCACATTCTCGCCAAATACCTCGAATGGCGTTTCGAGTTGCGGGGGGCGGTTGGTCAGCAGGATCAGCGGCCGTTTTTGCGGAAATGCCACCAGTTCGCGATGCCCGTTTTCGAATGGCATTTCGGTGGTATTGGCCGCGGCCAAGGCGCGCGTGGCGCTAAATCCGAGCGACGCCTGCAGCGTCAGGGCAGCGCCGCCCATCAGCACGCCGCGACGCCGTGGATCGATGTCGCCTCTTGTGGGTTTCCTGGCCATTTTGTCTCCTCGCGGGCAGCCGGGATCGGCCGCTTTTTTATCGGTGTCGGAGCCGTTGAGCGTAATCGTAGTGCGCCATATTGGCGAAACAAGTTATTTCGCTATGGCTGACCGGAAAATCCGATGTGTCGAATGCAAAAGCGCCCGGATGCCATGGAGACGCGCAGGAATGCCCGGCGTCACCGGGCATGACCCGGTGCGCTGGAAAAAAGGCGGGGATTGAAACGAAAGGGGGGCCGGTCAGGTCCGCAAACTGACCATCGCCGAAATCTTCTCGGCGGCTTCCAGCAACGGCGGCAGGAACTGGTCCGTCATTTCCTGCGCACTGGTCCGATTGGCCTGGCCGCTGATGTTCAGCGCGGCGATAACCTGGCCGGTGCGGCTGCGGATGGGGGCGGCCAGCGACACCAGGCCTTCCTCGAGTTCCTGGTCGTTCTGGGCCCAGCCACGGCTGCGGATATCGGCGATCAGCGATTTCAGCGCGGCGATATCGGTGACCGTGCGGCGGGTACGCGGTTGCAGGTCCGACGCCTGCAGCACGCGGTCGAGTTCGGCGTCGTCGAGTCCGGACAGCAGCACGCGGCCCATCGACGAGCAGTAGGCCGGCAGCCGGCTGCCGATCGACAGGTTGATCGTCATGATCTTGCGGGCCGGCACGCGTAGTACATAAACGATTTCAGTGCCGTCGAGCACGGAGATCGAACAGCTTTCGTGGACCGATTGCGAGAGCGCCTCCATGACCGGCTCGGCCAGGTTCCAGAACGGCATCGAGGTCAGGTAGGCGAACCCGAGGTCCAGGATCTTGGGCGTCAGCCGGAACAGCCGGCCGTCGTTCTGCACGTAGCCCAGCCCCACCAGCGTCAGCAGGATGCGTCGCGCGCCGGCCCGGGTCAGGCCGCTCGCCTGGGCGATTTCGGTCAGCGTCTGGGCCGGATGGCTGGCGTTGAACGCGCGAATGACCGACAGGCCACGCGCAAATGACTGCACATAGCTGTCGCTCGGCTTTTCGGTCGTACCGGCGGCGGGCGCACGGGACGTAGCGGAATCGGCAGGATGCGCCATGGGGTCTGAGAAAGTTCGGAAAGCCTCGGAAAGGCCGAAAGGGTAGAGGAAATGTGCCTGCTTTGCCAGTCCGGAGCAACCTTTACCGCAGTGCCACAGGCCGCGTGGAACTATCGGGGGCACTGACGAGACGAATCTGTCTACCGCATAATGTGCGGCCGTCCGGCGCGGCAGATGCCGTCAACAAGGCGGCCACGACGGGCGGCCACGACAACAGTGTCATACAAGGGAATGGGTTCGGTGAGCGAGACAATCCAGTGGAATGATTGGGAGGCATTTTGCAGCGTGGTGGAGCAGGGCACGTTCACGGCCGCGGCCGCGGCCCTGGACTGCCCGAAATCGCGCGTGTCCGCGGCGGTGATCCGGCTGGAAACCGCCATCGGCGCCAAGCTGCTGGAACGCACCACGCGCCGCATGCGGCTGACCGATGCCGGCGGCGCCGTCTATCGCGACGTGGCGCCGCTGTTCGCCCGGCTGCGTGAAATCCGCCAGGAAACGCTGGCCCGCGAGGAACGCGTGCAGGGCATGCTGCGCATTGCCACGCCCTACGAATTCGGGGCGCAGCAGCTGGGCGGCGTCATCTGCCGCACGCTGGCCGCCCATCCGGCGCTGGATATCACGGTGGAAATTGCCCAGGGGCTGGTCGATCCGATCCGGGAAGGCTATGACATCGCCTTCGTGACCGTGGATACCGATCTGCCCGATTCCGGCACCATCGCGCGACGCATCTGGCATGTGGAGCGCGGGCTGGTGGCGGCGCCCAGCCTGGCAGCCAGCCTGCCGGCGCAGATGCAGCCCGAAGACTTGTCCAACATGCCCACGCTGGCCACGCCCGGTGCGTCGGTATGGGAATTTTCGCGCGACGGCCAGCGAATTCCGGTGCCGATCCGGCCGCGCATGCAGACGTACAACGCCGAACTGCGCATGCAGGCCGCGCTGGCGGGGCTGGGGATCGCGCGGGTGCCGATGACGGCCGCGGAAACGGAAATCGCGCAGGGCAGGCTGGTTCGGGTAATGCCCGATTACCCGTTGCCGCCGTTGAGGGTGTTTGCCTTGCTGCCTGACCGGCGGCTCCAGCCGCGCAAGGTGCGGGCCTTCATGGAAGCCATCGAATCGATGATGGGGGCGGAGCTTGACGCGCTGGGGCAGTAACTGGCCCAGCGGGGGATGCGGTACGGGGGAACGCGGGAGAGGGGGTAGGGAAGGTGGCCCGGCGGAACGCGGGGGAGCGTGCCCCGGGCCTGCTTCGCCTTTGGGGGAAAGGCGAAGCCGCTGCAGCGGGTAAGGACTTAGGCGCCTTCGCTGTACACGTCGCGCTTCTCGGTCACGCCACGGGCGCCTTCCGAGTACACATCGCGCTTGTCGGTCACCGAGCGGGCGCCTTCCGAATACACGTCACGCTTTTCGGTCACGCCACGGGCGCCGTCCAGGTACGGATCGATCTTGCGGCCGATGCTGCCGTCCAGGCGAGCCAGGTCCGACAGGGGTTGCGCAGCCTGGGCGGCGGTGGCGCCAGCCGACAGGCCGATGGCGCAGAGCAGGGAGAGGGCGAGGGTCTTCATGGTGTGCTGTTCCTACTTGTTGGCAGAGATCGCGGTGGGCCCGCGGTGGCTGTAATGTAGGCGTCGGCACGCGCACGAAAAAGGGCGAATCCTCGACAGACTGTCCAGCCGTCTGGACATTAGGGGTAAACCCTAGGGATACATTTTGTGGTACGGTGGCACGCCGCCACCGGTCAACGATGCAAGGTTAGTGGTTGCTTACACTACGCCACGGCTAACGCCGGCAATCAGCATCAGCAGGATCTGGGCAATGACGAACAGGACCAGCGGCGACATGTCGAACCCGCCCAGGCGCGGCATCACGCGCTGGATCGGCCGCAGCAGCGGCGCGGTCAGGTGCCAGATCGGGCCGGCCAGCGGCGATTGCGGATTGACCCACGACAGCACCGCCATGAGCAGCGTGACCCACATCACCATGCTGATGCCCCACTTCAGCAGGTTCAGCACGGCCAGGCCAAGGATCACGGGCAGGAACGCCAGCGGATCGGCATCGAGCACCAGCGCGCGGCACACCAGGAACGCCACGGCGGTCAGGTAGGCGGCCAGCACGGTGGCCCAGTCGATGCCGCCGAGGCCTGGGATGATGCGGCGTAGCGGGCGCACGAGCCAGTCCGTGACCTGGAACACCCCCTGCGATACCGGATTGCGCGATGGCAGGCGTGTCAGTTGCATCCACAGCCGCAGCAGCAGTGCCATGCCGAAGAGCGTAAAGACGGTATCGAGCAGGAAGAGGATGATTTCCGTGAACATCGGGCGGATTTTCCCTTGAATACGTTAGAGGGCGACAGGGTGTCGACGACCGCACAGATTCTGCCATACCCCGCTGCCCAGGCCCCGTGGAAAATAGGGGTGCAATGCGTGTCATCGCACCGGGCGCGGCCATGCCCCCCATATAATGGGCGCCTTGTCCGATACCGCACGCGCAGCCGCCTCCCCGCCCATGCCCCGCCCCGCCGCTCCCGCGAAGTCTTCGAACGATGCCAACGTATTGAGCAAGCGTGACTTCGAGGCGCTGTCCGATTTCCGGTATCAGTTGCGCCGCTTCCTGCGGTTTTCCGAGGATGCCGCGCAGGCCGAAGGCGTAACCGTGCAGCAATACCTGTTGATGCTGCATATCCGCGGCAGCCGCGACAAGAACTGGGCGTCCGTGGGCGAGCTGGCCGAGCGGCTGCAGGCGAAGCAGCACGGCGTGGTGGCGCTGGTCAACCGTTGCGAAGCGGCCGGACTGGTCACGCGCCGGACCGATCCCGACGACCGCCGCGTGGTGCAGATCCATCTGCTGGCCAAGGGCGAGCGATGCCTGAACCGGCTGGCCGCGCTGCACCGGGCCGAGCTGGAATCGCTGCGTGGCGCGTTTCGGGTGGCGCGCATCACGGCCTTCAACGACGACGAGTCCGAACGCGGCTGAGCGCCGCCTCTCCCACGTCGGGCCCGCCGCGTTACAGCCGGTTACCCATCACAATCTCCGGTGACACCTGCCGGCATGGCGCGGCACTAGACTCCCGCGCAATATCAACACGCGCACCGTCGCAGGAGTCCCCATCATGTCCATCACGATTCGCCCGGCCGCCCGCACGCTTGCACTGGCCGCCGCGGCTGCCGGAACGCTGGCGCTGGCGGGTTGCGCCGCCCCTTATGGCGCCGGCTATGGCGATGGCTATGGAACGGGCTACCAGACCGGCTACCAGACCGCCGGCTACCAGGGTGCTGGCTACCAGGGTGCCTATGGCAATGCCGGATATGGATCGGCCTACGGCACCTCGGGCACGCAGATCAGTGGCGCGCCTGCCTATCCGCAGCAGTCGTACCCGCAGCAGACTTATCCCCAGTCGTCCTACCCGCAGCAGGCCCAGCAGCCCGCCTATCCGCAGCAGCCCGGCTATGACCAGTATGGCTACCCGCAGCAGGCCCAGGGCAGCTACGACGGCACCTACGGCAACAGCGCCGGCTACAACGACCCCTACGCGGTGCGTTACGGCTGGGTGGAGTCGATCGAGCAGGTGGGCGGACAGCCGGCCAACGCCAGCGGCGTGGGCGCTGTGCTGGGCGGGGTGGCGGGTGGCCTGCTGGGGCACCAGATCGGCGGTGGTCGTGGCAACACGGTGGCCACCATCGGCGGCGCGGTGGCCGGCGCGCTGGCCGGCAACGAGGTGGAAAAGCGCACCCACACCACGCCGCCGGCATTTCGCGTGCGGGTGCGTACCAATGACAACGCCTATATGACGCTGACGCAGGCCAGCCCCTACAACCTGCGCATCGGCGACCGCGTCAAGGTGCAGAACGGCACGGCCGTGCCCTACTGACATACCGGATCGGTCGTCGACACCCAGCAACAAAAAAGCCCGGCGCCAAGGCCGGGCTTTTCTTTGGCTGTCTGGCCGATCAGGAGAGCGCGTTGGCCAGGAAGGTCAGCGCGCGGCCATGCGCCAGCGCGGCCGAACGCTGGTGGTACGACGCGCGCGCCCAGCAGTTGAAGCCGTGGTCGGCCTGGTCGTAGACAAAGACCTCGGTGCCTCGCTTGCCGGCCACGGCCTGTCGTACGTTCTCCACATCGTCGGGCTTGATATGGGCATCCAGTGCGCCGTAGTGGAACTGCACCGGCACGTTGAGGGCCGCTGCCTCCTGCAGGTTGTTCTGGATGCCGCCGCCATAGTAGGGCACCGCAGCATCCACCAGCCCGCGCGCCGCGGCCATGTACGACACCAGGCCGCCGAAGCAATAGCCTACCGCGGCCACCTTGCCGCCTTCGCCAATTTCGTTGCGCAGCGCCTCGACGGTGGCGGCGATGTCCGACACCGTGTCTTCGAGGTTCACGGCCTTGCGCAGTTCCATGGCCTTTTCCCAGTCCGGGCCGCTGTAGCCCAGCTCAACGCGTGGGGCCGAACGCCAGAACACGTCCGGGGCCAGCACCACGTAGCCGTCGGCCGCGTACTGGTCGGCCACGCTGCGGATGTGTTCGTTGACGCCGAAGATCTCCTGTACCAGCACGATGCCGGGGTTGCCGGCGGTCTTGCCGCCGGGCGGCAGGCTCAGATAGGCGTCGAAGCTGCCGTCGGCGGTGTCGATACGGATCCAGCGGCTGTTGGGCGTGGTGCTCATGTTGGAAGACTCCAGGGTTTGTCAGGGCAGGCGCGGTGGGGGCGGGCGCCGGACCCGCGCGATCCGGGGGATCGGCGAGAGACTGCCAAGTGTGCCACCGCCGCGGCAATCGTGCAGCGCGGCTGGCCGGTAGCCGACCGGCAAAAAAATATGCCGGCACCCGCGGGAGGGGTAGCCGGCATGGCGGCCGCGCCAGCGGCGCGGCACAGGACTGCTTGACTGACTGTTCATCCGCGCCGGTTACCAGCGCATCTGCACATTCTTTTCTCCAGGGCTCACCGTCGTGCGCTTGGATGTGCCCTCGTAAGTGGCCACGACCTGATAAGCGGCGCGCGGCCCCTTGATCAGGCACCGTGGGCCCGTGGCCGTGAACTCGGCCACCTGCTGGCCATTGCGCATGAGCTTCACGTTGACGTCCGACAGATATTCTCCGCGGCCGCCCTGCGTGAACAGCAGGCCCATGTCGTACTGGGACGCCTCGCTACGCATTTCGGCTTGTTCGTCGGCAGCCACGCCGCCGCAAACATAGGTGAACGGGCCGGCCGTCGACGTCTTCATGTCCGCGTGAGCGGACCCTGCCATGCCCATCGCCGCCGCAGCGGCGCCGATTGCGCACCAGACACGTACCTGTCGAGTGATCGTCGTGTTTTGCGTTTGCATCGCTTCCTCCTGCCAGGTTGACGGGATGAGCGACGGGTACCCAATGCAGGCATTGCAGCCGTGAGGCAGGTTCAGGGCAGGTACGCAGGCCTGGACGATGGCCTGTCGCGCATCCTCGGGATACGTACCTGAAGTACACACCACTGCACCTGGGGCGTCTGTCAGCGATTCACTGATCTTGCTGCGGGAAGAGTCTGGGGCGTGGCGCGAACAGCGGGCAGTTCTGCCCCTATTCGTGCGGGAAGCTCGCAAAGAGAGGCGCCGTTCACATGGCGCCCCTCTCATTCTGTGACTTGCCGGCCGGCGATCAGTAGGCCGACGACTGCTCGAATCGCGTGCGCCAGTTGTCGCTGTATGCCTTGACTACGGCGCTGTCGCCCCGGATCAGCATGCCGTTCTCCGCATTACGCTCCTGGGCCGACTTGGTGAAGTTGAACGACCCCGTGAACACGGCCTGGTCGTCGAACACCATCACCTTGTTGTGCGCGATGGCCGGTTTGGTATCGACCACCACCGGAATTCCCGCGTTCTTGAGGAAGGTGGCGCTGGTGTATCGCTCGGAAGCCTGGCTCTTGTCGACGATCACGCGCACGTCCACGCCGCGCTGGTGCGCCTCGGCCACGGCGCGGGCGATGGGCGCGCTCGTGAACGAGTAAGCCTGGATCAGCAGCTTGTGCCGCGTGCGGTTGATGGCGTCGACGATCATGTCCTGGCAGCTCGGGCCGTCCGGCACGAAACACAGCGTGTACGTGCTGCCGCTGGCGAACTGGCTGGTCTGCGCGCGCGGGGTGGTCAGCGTCTCGATGGCGCGATCGAACATCGAGCTGGTACGGGCCTGGGCGGTGCCCGCGACGGCCAGCAGGCCGAGCATGCCCGCCGTGGCAAGCCGCCTGCATTGGAGCAAGGAAGGAAACATCAGGTTACGGATGACAGGAAATCGAGGGCAGGCAGCGTAACAGGCCATGCGCCCAGTTCGCAACAGGAAACGCATGGCGGCCGGGTTGGGGAACTGCGGCGGCGCCTTGGGACTCGACCCGACTGGTGCCTATGATGAAGGCATCGTGTCGCGGCGGGGCATGCTGTGCCGCCGCATCCATCGCGAATACAAGGAGCCTCGCATGTCCGACCACACCTACAAGCTCGTCGAGATCGTCGGATCGTCACCCGATGGCAGCGACCAGGCCATCCGCAATGCACTGGCCAAGGCCGGCGAGACCATCAAGCATATCGACTGGTTCGAAGTGGTCGAAACGCGCGGCCATGTGACGGACGGCAAGGTCGGCCACTTCCAGGTCACGCTGAAGATCGGCTTCCGTGTGACCTGACGCGCAGGCCGCGCCACCCGCCGGCCCACCGCTTAATCGAACTGGTACGACCAGAGCAGGTTGATGCGCGGCGAACGGTGGCTGGCATTGGTGGGCTTGTCGCCCACGGGCTGGGCCAGCGAGACGTCCATCGTGTAGTAGCGCCGGTCCGAGAACCGCAGGCCGATGGCCAGCGACTGCAGCGTGCGGTGCGACAGCGAGACGCTGTTCGAGTACACGCGCGCCATGTCGGCGGCCAGGAACGGCTGCAGCGTCTTCAGGTACGTGAAATCCACTGCGAACAGCCGGTTCAGTTCGGCCGATGCGCCCCAGCCCTTGTCGCCCGCGATCTCGCCGGCCGGGTAGCCCAGCCCGAAGAAGCGGCCGCCAAAGCTGATCTGCTCGCTCGACGCCAGGCGGTTGCCGCTGTACTGCCCTGCCGCCGACAGCGCCATGCCGAAGCCCATCGGCAGGTCGGTGGCCTGCGACACCAGCAGCCGCGTGCGCCAGAAGCTCAGGTCGTTGAGGTTGTTCTGGCGATCGGCGCCCAGCGCATCGAAGCCCTTGTACACGCCCAGCGTGGCGCTGCGCGTCACGCCTGTGCCGCGTTGCTGGTATGACGCCTCGGCGCTGGCCACGCGCACGCTGGTCGACAGTTCCACCTGGCGGCCTGCGCCGGGCTGTACGGCCTGCGTATAGCGTTCGAACTGGTTGTTGGCATAGAAGCCGCCGGTCAGCGTCAGCGCGTGGCGGTTGTTCAGGATGACCGGGTAGCTCAGCGTGCCGCCCAGCCGTTTGGAGTCGTTCACGTAGCGCGGGTTGAAGCCGATCGGGGCCAGCATGCTGTTCTCGGGCACGCCGCGATAGTGCGACGCGGTGATCTTGCCCAGCATGCCTTCGGTGCCGAGCGGCTGGGCGTAGGTGGCGGCGTAGTACTCCTCGCTGTCGCGGCCCCTGGGGAACAGTGTGGAGAACGACAACTGCTCGCCCAGCGGTGTCAGGCTGTTGGTGGTGGCCGTGGCGATGGCGCGCACGCCCGGCGACATCCATTCGACACCCGTACCGAACGTGAACGGCTTGCGCCTGACCTCCAGCACCATGTCGCACGCGCCATCGGTGGTGGTGGGCGGCTGCACCGTGGCGTTGACCTGCATGCCGGGCTGCTGCGCCAGCACGTTGACATAGTGCTCGAAGCTCTCCTGGCGCAGCGGACGGTCCTTCTTCAGCTGGTCGGCAATCTTGCGCAGCCGCGCCTCCGCCGGCCCGGGTTTGCCCTTGACCGTGACGTTGGCCACGTAGCCTTCCACCACGGTGATCAGCACGTTGCCGTTTTCGAACGATTGCGCCGGCACGAAGGCAAACGACAGCGGATAGCCGGCGTCCTTGTACATCTGCGTGACCGACTCCGCGGCCTGCAGCAGTTCCGCGACGGTGATCTCGCGATTGGCCAGCGGGCTGAACCTGGCCGCGATCTGCTCGAACGGCAGCGTCTTCGCGCCCTCGATCTGGAAATGCCGGGGCGTAAGCCGCGAGGCCAGCAGGTTCTGCAGCGCCGAATCAGGCCGTTCCACCTGCACGGTGACATTGGATTGCGCCGGCTTGCTTGGCGCGATGCTGGGCAGCGTCTGGGTGGGATCGCCCTGCACGGGTCCGCGTTCGGCGTGGCCCAGGCCGCTATGGATGACGCCGACGCTGATCATCAGCGCGGCAACGCGATTGCGTGGTCGCATGGTCTTACCCCTCGATGGAAAACTGCATTGCGGCTATGAGGTCGCGTGCCACGGGACGGAGGGGATGCCGCTTCCCCGCCGCCCATGGGTGGCCGTGACGCTTTGCTTGGAACGGGCGCGCATGCGCCCCGTGAAACTAGTGCTTGCCGCCGATTGCGCCGGTCAGGCCGCCAACCAGCCCGCCGACGAGCCCGGTGACTGGCGCCAACGGGTTGGCGGGCTTGGTGCCCGCCGCCGTGCCGCCCGATGCGGGGGTGCTGCTGGCCGGCGCATTGCCGCCGGTCAGGCCGGCGACCAGGCCGGTGACCGGTGCCAGCGGGGTGGCGCTGCCGCCCGTGGTGCTGGCCGCCCCGCCCGTGACGCCGTTGGTGATGCCGCTGACCAGGCCAGTGACAGGCGCGAGCGGGCTTGCGCCGCCGCCACCGGTGGCGCTGCCCAGGCCGCTGGTGACAGTGCTGACCAGTCCGGTAACAGGTGCCAGCGGGCCGGACGCGCCGCCGGTGGTGCTTGTGAGGCCGCCAGTCAGGCCGCCGACCAGCCCCGTCACGGGCGCCAGCGGGCTGCCCGCCGCACCGCCGGCCGGGTTGTTCACCACGCCGCCAAGCGATGCCACCGTCGTGCCGGTGCCCGTGACAATGCCGCCCACGCCGGACACGACCGGCGTATTCGTATGGGTCAGTTGCGTGCCCGCCGTGGCCAGCGCACCGCCGACGGTCGCCAGCAGGTTGTTGACGGGCTGGCCCAGGCCGGTGGCGGCGCCCAGTGTCTGCGTGCCGCTGGTCAGTGTGGAAGTCAGCGGCACGATGGCCTTGCTGACGCCGCTGGTCAGCTGTTCCACGGGGCCGCTCGACAGCGCAGTCCCCAACTGGCCGCCGACATTGTTGACGGCACCGCCCACTTGCGAGACCACGCCGCCCAGCGGCGTCGTCACGGCGGCGAGCGGTGCCAGCGGCCCGCTGCCCAGGCCGCTGACCGCGCTGCCGGCATGGCTGACGGCGTTGCCCAGGTCGCTCACCACGCCGCCGGTGCTGGCCACCGTGGTGCCCACCGGATTCGTGGCGTTGGGCATATTGCCCAGGCCCGACTGCACGCCGGTGCCGAGCACGCTGACCGCGTCGCCCACCGAACTCACCACGCCAGCCAGGCCATCCTTGGTCTGCGCCGGCACCACTGGCACGTTCGCGTCCTTGATCGCATCGCCCACGCCGCCGACCGTGCTGCCCACGCCGGTGACGATGCCGCCCGCGTTGCTGACGATGGCGCTGGTGGGCGTCAGCGCAGCGGTGCCACCACCACCACCGCCACCGTTGTTGTTGTTTCCGCCGCCGCCGCCGCCACCGTTGTTGTTCGTGCCACCGTTGTTGGCGGCGTCAGTGCCACCGGTTCCGCCGGTGCCGCTGGTATTGGCCGCGTTGCCGGTGCCGGCCGAGCTGCCGGTGCCGCTGGTACCCATCGACGTCGAACCGCTGCCGCTGGCGCAGCCCGCCAGCACCAGCATGGACCCCATCAATACCGTCACGACCAGTTGCTTTGCGGAATGTTCTTGTGTGCGCATGACCTTTTTCCTTTTTTTAATGTTCCCGACCCTGGTTCACGTATCGCATGCCGCTTCGTTGCGAGGGCTTGCGTGACGTGCCGTGGCTGCGCTGTATTGCGCAAGCGGTGTGCCAGTGACGCCGGCCATTGCCGGCCACGCCATGCCAAAGCAGGGGGTGCGGTGCGCAAACGCCCGTGTGGCAAGGCTTTGCGGCAAATGGATCAAACGCGCGCATGAAGCGCGCGGTGGTGGCGCGGCCCGTGTTTGGCGTTACGCGTTACGTAACGTCGCGTGACATGTGCGGTGACATGGCCGTGCCACGGCGCCTGTCCTGGCCTCGTGCCCGGGGCCGTCTGGCGTAACGCCCGCCGGGAACACGTTACGTAGCACGTAACACCACAACGCCGTCCCGCACGACGCATCCAGCGGCGCGCGCAGCCACCGGCCTGCATCCCCGAAAGCCTTGCGCCACAACGGGTTCCAGCCCTGCAGTCCCCCGCATCCAGCGCCCGTATCGAACATGCGATTGACGCTGGCACACCGTTTGCGCTATCGGTCCGCAGCCACGCCAGACGAACCAGATCGCCGACCGGGTCGCGGCGAAGCGCGTGCGCAGCGCGGACATGAAGACAGCGGACTCGCAAAGAACAAACTCAGGAGATCAGGACATGCATGCAACCAAGCAGACGCGCCCCCTCAACGTGATGGCGATTGCCTGTGCCGCAGCGGTGACGTTGCTGGCGGGCTGCGCCTCGGGCGCTTCCAGCGGCGGGGCCAATCCGTCCACGCCGTCCCCGCCGACCAATCCGGGGACGACGAATCCGCAGCCCACCGCCGAAACCACGCCCACGGCCAAGGTGGTGGAAGGCGCGGGCGGCGCCGTGGTATCCACCGGCAACGCGGTGAGCCAGATCGGCCAGCAGATCAAGGACACCAGCTTGCCGCTGGTACCGGCGACGGCGAAGAACGCGACCGGCGATGTGGTGATCCAGACCGGCGAGACCGTTGCCACGCTCGGCGCGGGGGTGCGCGATGGCCTGGGCCAGATTGGCGCGGTGGACAACCCGGTGGGCGTGACCGTTGCCAACACCGGCAATGTCGTGACGCAGGCCGGCGCCACGGTGGTCAGCACGGGCAGCCTCGTCAAGGCGCTGGGCAGCGACCAGTTGTCGCCGCTGGCGCCCGTGACCAATCCCGCCGGCGGCGTGGTGCAGACCGTGGGGGCAGGGGTGATGAGCCTCGGCGGCAAGCTGGGCGACGCGCTGTCCACCGGGCCGGTCGCGCAACTGACGGACAGCACCAGCAAGGCCATCGTGCCGCTGACCACGCAGTTGACCAACGCCACGCAGACCGTAGGCGCGGCGACGGGCCTGGGCGCGCCGGTAAACAACCTGCTGACCCAGGTCGGCAACACGGTGGCCACGGCGGGCAGCATGATCGCCAACACCAACACGCCGGTGGTGTCGCCGCTCGGCGGCGTCGTCAACGAAGCGGGCAAGACGGTGGCGGTGGCAGGTGTGCTGCTCAACGGCAATGGCAGCGCCGGCGGCAATCCGCTCGGTGGGCTGCTGAACAACCTGCCCCTGAACGCGGCCGCTGGCGGCACATCGGGCACCAATCCCCTGGCGCCTGTGACCGGCCTGCTCGGCACGGTGGGCGGCGCGGCAGGTGGCGGCTCGGGTGGCAGCAATCCGCTGGCGCCGGTCACGGGCCTGCTGGGCACGGTCACCGGCGGACTGACCAGCGCGGCCAGCGGCGCCGGCTCGTCCAGCGGCAGCAGTGCGCTGGCGCCTGTCACCGGCCTGCTCGGCGGGCTGACGCACCATTGATCTGAAATACAACGCGGAAGGCGTCGGGACTTTCCCTGTCAACCGCCCCGGCTAATTTACGGTGCGCTGTCGTCCTTACCCCGCGCGGCGCATCCTTTTATTTCGTGCCGTGAGGCCGCCCTGCATGACTGCGTGCAGGGCGCCGCACGGCACGCTTCATTTGTTGCGCGCTCTTTAACAATTCGAATGATTTCATTCCGATGGAGGAAGGCGGCCGCATTGTTTCAAACGTCTGTCCTACTTTAAGCTGGGACAACCATTAGCCCGAATGGGGGGTATGGTTGAAACAAAGCCTGTCTTATAAATGTATCCACCAGCGCAAAAATCACAATAACGCCACAGTGGCAGTTCATACAGATGGCAGTCGGATCGGGGTCAGGAGCGTATTGCTGGGGATCCATGCAGGGGTTACGCACTTTCGGGAGTGAACATCATGCAAAAAAATCTGGCGCGTCATCGCAAGACCCAACGCGGCGCCACTGCCATCGAGTATGGCCTGATCGTAGGCCTGATTGCTTTAGGCATCGTCGTGGGCGCACAGGCCCTCGGCACAGGTATCAGCGACGGCTTCACTACCCTTGCCGCCCGGGTCACCACCATGTTCGCGAAGAACAACGGCAGCTGACCTGCCGACAGACTCCAACTGACCATCCGGAAAGCATAAGCGGCGTCCGTGCATCGCTCACGGCGTCTTTCATGCTGACCTGACGTCTCCAGACCATTTACCAGAGCACCGTGCTGGCGGCCATGCCAGCCGCGGCGGGCGTCTTCGTGCCCGCCGGAACGCAGTGGCAGAAGTGGTGGCGGTAGGCACTGGCCGCGGGCAGGGCTATGGACGGCCGGGCAAGATCGGTAAGAGTGGTTCCAAGTCGCGTAACGTAGTACGGCACAGCCCGGTGGGGCACGCCGCAGCGGGCACCGCGCAGCCATGCCGGTGTCCGCCGCACGGTGTCATGTGTCGCCAATGCATGCAAGTTGAAAAAAACCGGGTGAAGCATGGCATTACGGGGGAACGCGAACCGGCGCCGCGCAGGCGGAGTGGCCGCAATCGAGTTCGCGATAGTGTTTCCGCTGCTGTTTGCGGTAATGCTTGGCATCGTCTACTACGGCATGGTGCTGGCCCTGCAGCAAGTCCTGACGCTCGCCGCCGAGGAAGGTGCGCGGGCTGCCTTGCGTTATCCGCTCACCGCGAACGGCGGCACGCTGGCGACCACGCTCGCCCAGCGGGTCATCGCCGCCGACCTGGCCGCGCGCAGCACGCTGCCACCCAATATCGCCAACCGATTCGCGGCAGGCTCGCTGGCCCAGGCCGTGGCCTGCAGCGCGCCGCCCGGCACGCAATGCGTGCAGGTCACGCTCGATCTCCCCACGCAAACGTTCCTGCCGGTGGTGCCGTTCGTGCCAGTGCCCGCATCGCTGACCGGCGTCGCGGTGGTCCAGCTCTCTCCCGATACCTGAGGACACATGAGCAGCAAACAGATTCGAATCCTGGCCACCGTCCTGCTGATACTGGCCGGACTGCTCGCGCTGCTGGCGTGGCAGGTGGCACGCCAGCAGGCGGTGCCGATCCCGACTGCGCGCACCGCCCCGACCCATGCCGTGGTGGTCACCACGCGAGCCGTGGAAGCCGGCAAGCCCCTGAGCGCCGACGCGCTCGCGGTCATGCAACTGCCGATCGAGCCGGCCGGCGCCTACCAGGACGCGGCCCGCGTGGTCGGCCAGGTGCCGGTGGTGAACCTGGGCAGCAACGTGCCGGTGCTGGAAGGACAACTGCTGTCCGGGCTGGCGCGGCAGATTCCGGAGGGCGACCGTGCGCTGGCCGTGTCGGTGGACGAGGCGGTCGGCGTGGGCCATCAGGTGCAGCCCGGCGACTTTGTCGATGTGTTCGTGATCCTGCGCCGCGACAACCAGGAGATTGCCGAAAGCCAGACACGCCTGCTGCTGTCGCGCCTGCGCGTGCTGGCGTACGGCAATGGCAGTGTCAACGACTCACGCAAGGTGCAGGGCGAACAGATGATGGCCCGCCGCGACGGCGCGAAGACGGCCGTGCTATCCGTGCCGGTGGATCAGGTCGGCAAGCTGGCCATGGCGCAACAGGCCGGGCGGCTGGTGCTGGCGCTGCGCAATCCGTCGGATGCATCGATGCCCAGCGACGGCATGTTCGCCGAACCGCCCACCGTGCTGCAGGCCCGCGCCGGCGTGCCGCCGGAAGCCGAACGCGCGCCCGTGGACAAGGCCGCGGCCGGCATGAGCCTGGCCGGACTGGTAGGGCAGGCGCAAGCGGGCAACACCGCGCCGCGCGCCCTGGCCCCCGCGCCGTCCATGCGCGCCGCCGCGCAGCCGATGGCGTCACTGACGGCCTCGGCGCCACGACGCGAAATCCCCGACAACAACAACGGCGTGGAAGTGATCCGCGCCGGCAAGCGAGCGATCGAATAGCGGACGACACGGCATGCCCACATTGACGACAGACCGTGAACGGGCGCGTGCGCGCCAGATCGACACCGATCGTATCCACCGCCGATGGGCCGCGATGATGACGGCTGCCGTCTCGATGGCGGCCGTGCTGGCCGGGGCGATGCATCCGGCCATGGCGCAGGACGCCGGGCCGCCGCCCGCCGCGCGCACGTTGCGCCTGATGGCCGGCGCACAACAGGAGATCAAGCCGGGCCAGGCGCTGGAGCGCGTGGCCGTGGGCAACCCCGCCGTGGCCGATGCACTGCTGCTCAAGCAGCGCAATGGCGCGCCCACCGTGCTGGTGGTGGCGAAGCAGCCGGGCGTGACCGACATGATGGTCTGGAGCCGCAACGCGGCGCCGGTGACCTACAGCGTGCAGGTCGATGCGGTGGCACCGGATGCCGACGGCGCGCAGGTGGACCTGTCCGCCGCTGGCGCCACCATCCGGGGCGAATCGCGCGACGCCGCCGCCGCGGCGCGCACGCAGCAGGCGGCGCGGGCGGCGGTGGGCGGGCCGGACGGCAAGGGCGGCGTGGTGATCGACCGCTCGGTGGTGCCGGTGTCGAACACGGTGCAGGTCGATGTGAAAGTGGTGGAGATCAGCAAGACCGTGCTGAAGGAGGTCGGGCTCAATTTCGTCAAGAGCAGCGGCGGCTTCACGTTCGGGCAGTTCAGCCCGACGTCGCTGACAAAGGCCACGATCGGCCCGTCGCCGTCCTTCGAAAGCGCGTTGCCGATGAGCAGCGCGTTCAATCTGGTGGCGGCCTGGGCCAAGGAGGGCATCTTCGCCAACCTGAGCCTGCTGGAAAGCAATGGCCTGGTCAGGGTGCTGGCCGAGCCAAGCCTGGTGACGCTGTCGGGCCAGAGCGCGAGCTTCCTGGCGGGCGGCGAGATCCCCATCCCGGTGCCGCAGGCGCTGGGCACCACGACGATCCAGTTCAAGCCATTCGGCATCGGCCTGACCGTGTCGCCGACGGTGATGTCGAAGTCGCGCATCGCGCTGAAGGTGGCGCCCGAGGCCAGCGATCTCGATCCGTCGCGCGGCATCAGCATCAATGGGGCGTCGGTGCCGGCCATTGTCACGCGGCGCGCCGATACCACGGTGGAACTGGGCGACGGCGAGAGCTTCGTGATTGGCGGGCTGGTCAGCCGCAACACGGTCAGCAATGTGAGCAAGGTGCCGTTCCTGGGGGACCTGCCGATCATCGGCAGCTTCTTCAAGAACCTGAACTTCCACCAGGAGGACCGCGAACTGATGATCGTGGTCACGCCGCGCCTGGTGAAACCGCTGGCGCGGGATTCCCAGGCCGCTGCGAACGTGGCCAACGACGGCCGCACGAGCGCCAGCCCCAATATCTGGGGGCGCTTCGTGCTGGGCGAGTACGCAGATCCGACCCTGCCGGGTTTTTCGCGGTAGCGGCGGCAGATGGAGCGAGTGACGAGGATGGATGCCTTCCTGCTGAACACCCGGCGCGAGACCCTGCGCCAGTGGCTGGACCAGGCGCTGGGCGGCGCCGGCACGCTGGTGGCCGAGGACGGGGCACAGGAAGCCTTTATCGAGCAGGTCGGCGCCGTTCGTCCCGGGCTGGTCTTCCTGGACTTCGGCGCGCTGCATGCCGAGGCCTCGGCCCGGCTGGCCGAGCAGGTGGCGCGGCTGTTTCCGCAACTGCCGCTGGTGGCCATCGGCAACGCCGGCGAACCGGAAGCGATGCTGGCTGCACTGCGCGCCGGCGTGCGCGACTTCATCGACCTGCGCGGTGCGCCGGCCCAGGCCACCGACGCCGTGCGGCGGCTGATGGTGCCCCGCGCCCAGGTGCGGCCCGTGACGCCCACGCACCGGCACGGCAAGATCGTGGCGCTGCTGGGGGCCAGGCCCGGTGTCGGCGTGAGCACGCTGGCCGTGAACCTGGCCGCGAGCGTGCGCCAGCGCGAGGGGGCGGGCCCGCCGGCCGAGGTGCTGCTGCTGGACCTTGGCCTGCCGGTGCGCGACGGCGCGCTCTACATGAACATCGCGCCCGAATTCCATTTCGTCGAGGCCGTGCGCAACCTGCGCCGCTTTGACCAGGTGTTCGTCGATACCGCGCTGGCACGGCATGTCAGCGGGGTGTCGGTGCTGCCGCTGCCGGCCGCGCTGGCCGAACTGCGCGATGTGTCGTTTTCCGAGGCGCTGGCGCTGCTGGACCGCCTGCGTGCGTTTTTCGACCTCCAGGTGATCGATCTGGGCGGATTTTCGAATGCCGAGTTCATGTCGCAGATCGTCAAGGCCGCCGATGCCGTCGTGATGGTGGCCGAGCAGAGCGTGGGTGCCATCGTCTCGGCCGCGGAACTGCTGCACGAGCTGAAGAAGCGCGAGATCGACCGCCCCGACCTGCATCTGATGGTGTCGCGCTTCGATCCCGAACTTGGCGTGGATGCGGCGCAGATCGCCGAGCGCATCGGCGTGGCAACGGTCGATACGCTGCCCGACCGGCGCGCGGCGCTGGTGCAGGCCGCCAATCGCGGCGCGGTGCTGGCCGAGGCCGCACCGGCCGACCCCTACGTGCGTGCCGTGGGCGCGCTCATGGAACGGCTGGGCTACCGCACGGAACAGGCTTCCGAGCGCGGCATCCTGGCCCGGATCAAGGAGAAGCTGCCCGAGGCGTTGCGTGTTGCACGCGTTGCACGGGCGGGGAACTGACATGACCGAAGCCATCGAATTCTCGGATAACGCCGCCGCGCCGTTTCCTGTTTCCCAGGAATTCCACAAGATCAAGGAAGCCGCGCACGAACATCTGCTGACGCGGATCGAGGAACTTGGGGCGGAGTTTGGCCGCTGGACGCGCACCGCCATCCAGCGGTTTGTCGATCTGGAGCTGGAAAGCTTCACGCGCCTGCGCCGCATTCCGATCAACGAGGCCGAGCTGCATCAGATTTCCGAGGCGCTGACCAAGGAACTGGCCGGCTTTGGCCCGATCGAGGACCTGCTGCACGACGTGGCCGTGGAAGACATCCTCGTGAACGGGCATCTCGACGTCTACGTGTCGCGGCACGGCGTCCTGGAGCGGATACCCGTGCGCTTTGCCGACAACGGCCACCTGCTGCGCATCGTGCGACGCATCCTGGCGCCGATCGGCCGGCGCCTGGACGAATCGAACCCGATGGTCGACGCCCGCCTGCCCGACGGGGGCCGCATCAACGTGATCATCCCGCCGCTGGCGCTGGCGGGCCCCGTGGTATCGATCCGCAAATTCCGCAAGGACCCGCTGACGCCGGCCGACCTGCAGGCGCTGGGCACCATGAGCCCCGAGATCACGGAACTGCTGGAAGCGGCGGTGCGCGCGCGCTGCAACATCCTGGTGAGCGGCGGCACAAGTTCTGGCAAGACGTCGCTGCTCAATGCGCTGGCCACCTTCATGCCGGCGGGCGAGCGCGTGATCACGATAGAGGACACCGCCGAGCTGGCGCTGAACCATCCGCACGTGGTGCGGCTGGAAAGCCGTCCCGGCGGCTTCGAGGGCACGGGCACGGTCACCATCCGCGACCTGCTGCGCAACAGCCTGCGCATGCGCCCCGACCGCATCATCGTGGGTGAAGTGCGTGGCGGCGAGGTGCTGGAAATGCTGCAGGCCATGAGTACCGGCCATGACGGGTCGATGGGCACCATCCACGCCAGCAGCCCGCGCGAATGCCTGTACCGGCTCGAAATGCTGGCCGGCTTTGCCGGCTTCCAGGGCAGCGAGGTGAGCCTGCGCCGCCAGATTGCCAATGCCGTGGACTTCATCGTGCAGATCGGGCGGCTGTCCAGCGGACGCCGGCGCATCCTGTCGGTCACCGAGGTCACCGGGCTGGGCGACAACATCATTTCCACGCAGGAGCTGTACCGCCACGAGCCCGTCATCAACGCCGACGGCACCGAGACCGACCGCTGGCATTCGCTTGGCATCCTGCCCCATTCGCCCAAGCTGGCGCGCATGCGTCCGGCCACCTTTGCCCTGGACGACCGCTTTGATCTCTAGCGCCAGCCTGTTCATCGCCACGTTTGCCCTGGTGCTGCTGGGGCTGGGCCTGCTGATGCTGGCAACGGCCCGTGGCCGGGCCAACGCCGAGCGCGCTCGCGCCCACCTGGCCGCGCAGACCGAACAGGTGCGTGCCCGTTATGCATCGGCCACGGAACCGGAGCCGCATGGCGCGGTGCGCGACCTGCGCCGGCGCTGGGCCGACCTGCTGCGCCGCGCCGACATGGCGCCAACGCGCGGCACATACCTGCGCTGGGGCGTGCCCATGCTGAGCCTGGTCGTGGCGGGCGCGGCGGCCGGCGGTGCCATCGGCCTGGTGGCGATGCTGGTGGTTGCCGTGGCGACGGCGGCCTTCGTGCTGTGGCTGCGCATCAGCCGGCTCAAGGGCAAGATGCTGCGCCAGCTGCCGGGCTTCCTCGATGGCGTGGTGCGCCTGATGACGATCGGCAGCAGCGTGCCGGCCGCGTTCCAGAATTCGGTGGCCAATACCGAACCGCCGCTGCGCCAATGCCTGGTGCAGGCCATCCACCTGCAGCGGGCCGGCAAGGAACTGGACCAGGCCGTGATGCAGATGGGCCGCGCCTATGACCTGGACGAGCTGGTCATCGTGTCGTCGGTGCTGCGGCTGTCGCAGCGATATGGCGGGCGTGCCGACGTGGTGATGGAGCGTACCGCTACCTTCATGCGCGACCGCGAGGAAGCGCAGCGCGAGTTGATGGCGCTGTCGGCCGAGACGCGCCTGTCCGCCTGGGTGCTGGGCCTGTTGCCGCTGGTGGTGGCGGGCGGGCTGTTCATGATGAACGCCGGCTACATCATGATGATGTGGAAGGACCCCACCGGCCGCATCATGCTGCTGGGCGCCGCCGGGCTCGAAGTGGCCGGCATCCTGATGCTGTACCGGCTGGCAAAGTCGATCTAGGAGCCGCTGGCCATGCAGATCGATGCCACCACCCTGATCTCCGCGAGCCTGGCTGCGGCCGCGATGGCGCTACTGGTACTGGCCTGGCCGCTGCTGCGGCAATGGCGGCAGCGGCGCGAGGCCGCACGGACCATCGACGCCGCGCTGCAGCGGCAGGCCATGCACGGTGTAGCCGCCGCGCAGGGCGAGGCCGCACCGGGGCAGGCGCAGGCAGCCGGGGCCGCCGCACAGGCGACGGCCACCGCATCGGCCGCTGCAACTTCCGCCGCCCCGCAGATGTCGGCGCGCGCGGCAGCGGCCGCCGCCGCGCTGGGGCAAGCGTCTGCGCGGCCAGCTGCGGCAGCCAGACCAGCGCCCGCCACGCTCGGCGCCAGGCTCGGCGCGGCGTTCGGCGACCGTTTCAACCAGTCGTGGCTCGAATCGCGCCTTGGCCGTGCGGTGGTCGCCGCCGAGGAACAGTTGCTGCTGGAGCAGTGCGGCTTTTATGGCCTGCAGCCGCGCGCCGTATTCGGCGGCCTGCGGGTGCTGGTGCCTGCCGCGCTGGCGGGCGCCGTGCTGCTCTGGCGGATCGACGGCCCGACGGCGCAGGCATTGGCCTGGGGGTTCGCCACATTCGCGACGGCGTACCTGCTGCCGAAGATCGCATTGCGCCGCTGGGCGGGCAACCGCCAGCGCGAAGTGGCCGAGGAACTGCCGGTGCTGATCGACATGCTGCGGCTGCTGCAGGGCGTGGGCCTGTCGATCGACCAGAGCCTGCAGGTCATCGTCACCGAATTCGGCGCGATGCTGCGCGTGCTGGGGCCCGAGCTGCAGCGTGCGAATCAGCAGTTTGCGTCGGGCCGCTCGCGGGAACAGACGCTGCAGCGCATCGGCAAGCTGTTCGACGACGAAGACCTGAAGAGCCTGATCACGCTGTTGACGCAGGTGGACAAGCACGGCGGCGCGGTGCAGGAGCCGCTGCGCCAGTTTGGCGAGCGGCTGCAGGTGGCCCGCAAGGCGCGCATGAAGGACAAGATCGGCCGGCTGACCGTGAAGATGACCGGCGTGATGGTGGTCAGCCTGCTGCCGGTGCTGCTGATCCTGACGGCGGGGCCCGGCTTCCTCGGCGTGATCCGGATGCTGGCCCGCATGAACGGAGGACATGGATGACAAGACTATCCCGCCCGCTGCTGGCAGGCTCGCTTGCGGCGGCCATGGCGTTGCTGGGCGGCTGTGCCAGCACGCCCAACAGCGCCGAGGCCATGGCACGCCAGGCCGATGCGCAGATCGAGCTGGCCCGGCTGCAGGACAAGGCCGCACGCGCCGAGTACAACGACCAGAACGTCTACCTGGGCCTGATCGGCAAGATGCAGCAGGAAGGCATGTACTACGCTTCGCTGGCCCATATCGACGCGTACCAGCAGAAGTACGGCAGCAGCACCGCGCTGCAGGTACTGCGCGCCGATGCGCTGCGCGAGACCGGCCAGGACGACGCGGCGCTGCAGGCCTATCGCGACCTGCTGAACACCGATCGCGCCGCCCGCGCACGCCACGGCATCGGCCTGGTGCTGGGCCGGCAGGGCGATTTCATGCGCGCCGCCGTGGAACTGCGCCAGGCGGCGGTGCTCGAGCCGGTCAACGCGCAGGTGGCCAACGACCTGGGCTATGCGCTGATGCGTGGTGGCGCGCTGCAGGATGCGCGCGTGCCGGTGATGCAGGCGCTGGAACTGGACGCCAACAATCCGCGGGTCATCAGCAATGCCGTGGTGTGGATGCTGGCCACCGGCAAGCGCAGCGAGGCCACCGCGATGATGCAGCGTGCCGCGATGCCGGACCCCACGCGCGCCGCCATCCGCAAGGAAGCGGACCGCGTGACCCGCGCCGCGCAGTTGCGCGACAGGACGGCGCCACGCGGCAACGCCCATCCGAATGCCGCCGCGAACCCCATGCCGGACTCCAATGCGAACCCGGCGGCCGCGCAGTCCGTGGCGCTCAACGCAGGAGCCAGACCGTGACCCTTTTCCCGTTTGCACCGCGCCTGGCCCGGATGGCGGCGCTCGCCGCGCTGGTGGCAGCCGCGCCGGCCATGGCCCAGCAGCCGACGGCGCCCGCCGAGGTGCGTCCCAACGACGCAGCGGTAGGCGACACCACGCGCAGCCTGCTCGACATCCAGCGCAGCGGATCGCAGGCCGGCCCGCAGCAACCGTTGACCGGCGACCAGGCCGCGCTGGGGTACGCGCGCTACATGCGCAGCTTCACCCATCCGCTGCCCGAGTTCTTCTCGACGATTTCCACCGGCAGCCCGCTGCGCGGCGGCGCGGGCAGCCAGCCGATGAACGGGCAATAGCGACACGCCATGCAGCATCGGGCCGATCTCCATCGACAGCGCGGCGCCATCAGCCTGATGGCCGCCGTACTGATCGCCACCGTGGTCATCGGTGCCATGGTGTCGATCGATGTCGGCTTCGTGTTCTACAGCCAGCGGCAGTTGCAGAAGGCGGTGGACCTGGCGGCGCTGTCGGGCGCCCAGCAGCTCAAGCGTGCCGATGACCTGCCGACCACCACGGCCAACGTGATGGCTTCCGTGACGGCAGCGGCCAGCCAGAACGGCTATCGCGGTGCAGTGGGCGCGGACTGTGCCGGCGCGGCGGCCGACGCTGCCGACCGCATGCGCACGTGCCTGGGCGTGTGGGACCCGGCCGATGCCGTGAACGGCGACAGCGTTCGGCACTTCAACGCCGCCTACGACGCGGCGGCGCTATCGCCCAATGCGGTGCGGGTGCAGGGCACGCTGACGGTGCCGCTGCTGTTCGTGCTGCCCGGCGGCACGTCGCGCCAGCTGCATGCCGAGGCCATCGCGGCAGCCAGCCCGCCGGTGGCGTCGTTTTCGCTGGGCAGCGGATTGCTGAACCTGAACTCGGCAAGCGGCGTGCTGGGCCTGCTGCTGGGCAATACGGTGAATCTTTCGGTGGCCGACTGGAACGGACTGGCAAATGCCAACGTCACGCTGGAGCAGCTGAGGCTCCAGCTTGGCGTGGGAACGGTCGATGCGCTGCTGAACACCACGCTGTCGATCCGCGAGTTCTACGCGCTGGTACTGAATGCGGCCGGGCGGCAGGCGCTGCTGGGTGCGGCGCTGGGCAGCCCCGAGACGCAGCTCGGCCTGAACGGGCTCGGCACCAATCTGACGCTGGCGCGGTTGCTGGATCTCGGCGTGCTTACGCCCGCCGCGTCGTCGGCGGCCGAAGTGGGTCTGAACGTGGCATCGCTGCTGACCACCGCCGCCTATGTGGCGCGCGGCAGTAGCGCGGTGGCGCTCAACATTCCGAATCTGAACGTGCCGTTGCAACCGGTGGGCAGCGCCACTGCCACGGCATCGCTGACCATTATTGATCCGCCCAAGGTGGCGGTGGGCCCGGCGAAACAACTGCCCGACGGCAGCTGGAAGACGACGGCGTCCACCGCGCAGCTGGGCGTCAACCTGGCCGTGCATGCCAATATTGGCTTGCCGCCGCTGGTATCAGCCAGCGTCGACCTGCCGCTGCTGCTCAAGGTTGCGCAGGCCAAGGCGGACCTGACCGCCTTGCAGTGCGCCGCCACGGCAGACCAGCGGACCGCCACCATCAGGGTAGACCCAAGCCTGATGGTGGCATGCCTGACCGAAAACAAGCTGCAATGCACGTCGTCCAGCCAACTGCGGGTGGGCACCGTCAGTGTCGTGACGCTGCCGTTGCCGCTGATTCCGGGCAGCTTGGCCCAGGCAGACCTGATCGCCCACCCGACCCTGCAAACGGCATCGACCGCCCCCGGCACGGACCTGGTGCTGCACCCTGGCGCCAATGCCTCCACGTCGGCGACCGCGCCGGCGAGTCGCACCGTCGGCGATCTCCTGCGGAATCTCAATCCTGTTCTTTCCCTGGATGTGCTGGGTCTCAAGGTGCCGAGCATCGCCCCGGGGGATCTGCTCACGCCGCTGATTGATCCGCTGGGGCCGTTGATCGACGGGGTGGCAGGCTGGCTGCTGGCCACGCTGGGCATCGATATCGCCAACGCCAACGTCCGGCTGAACAGCGTGGACTGCAACAACGCCGAACTTGTGTATTGAATCCTGAGCCATCATGAAAGCAGAGCGTTGGGCCTACGAGAGCCTCGAAGTCTATGTGTGGGAAGGCCAGTACGACATTGCCGACCGCGTGGCGCGATTCCTGACGCCGCTGGGGACCGAGGTGATTCGTGCCGGGGCGCTGGACGCGCTGCCGAACGAGGCGCGCGTGAAGCCGTGCATTGCCGTGATCAGCGCATCGGCGATCGGCTCGGCCAAGTTCACGCTGGACTGGGAAGCCGCCCACGGCATGCCGGTGATCTGGGTGGGCGCGCCGGACCGCGAGACCGATCCGGGCCGCTTTCCGCCCGAGTATGCGTACATCCTGCCGCACGACTTCAATGGCGGCGACCTGCGCAACCAGATCGTCAAGCTGATGCCGCAGCTGCTGGCCGCCGGCGAGGCACGTCCCGACGTGGCCGACCTGGTGGCCGGATCGCCGGCCATGCAGGAGTTGCTGGAACAGGTGGAGACCTTCGCCAACTTCGACAGCAACGTGATGCTGTACGGAGAGACCGGCGCGGGCAAGGAGCGCATCGCACGGCTGTTCCACGAGCGCAACAGCCAGTATGGCAAGGGGCCGTTCGTCGCCGTGAACTGCGGGGCGATTCCCGACGGACTGTTCGAGTCGCAGTTCTTCGGCCATGCCAAGGGCGCCTTCACCGGCGCCATGTTTGCGCACCGGGGGTTTTTCGAACAGGCTACCGGCGGCACGCTGTTCCTGGACGAGATCGGCGACCTCCCACTGTTCCAGCAGGTCAAGCTGCTGCGCGTGCTGGAGGAAAACGCGCTGACGCGGCTGGGATCGACCATGGCCGTGAAGCTCGATTTCAGGCTGGTGGCGGCCACCAACAAGGACCTGCGCGAGGCGGTGCGCGAGGGCCGCTTCCGGGCCGACCTGTATTTCCGGCTGGCGGTGATCGAGTTGCGCATCCCGAGCCTGGAGGATCGTGGCCCGGGCGACAAGGTGGGCCTGCTGCAATCGTTCCTGCGCCACATGATGGGCGCGGCCGCCTACGATGCGCTGCCGCCCATGCCCGACTGGCTCAAGGGGGCCGTGGGCACGGCGTTCTTCGTCGGTAACGTGCGCGAGCTGCGCAACCTGGCCGAGCGCGTGGGCATCACCGCGCGGCAGTATGGCGGCTGGGACGAGGACCGCATACGGCCGCTGTTCCGGGGGCTGCGTCCGGGTGCGTTCGATGGTTCCGAGCGGGGCGATCCGCGCGCCGATGTCGAGGAGCGCCGCCGCATCATCGCCGCGCTCGACGCCAACGGCTGGCGGCGCCAGGATACGGCTGCCTGCCTGGGCATCAGCCGCAAGGTGCTGCGGGAGAAGATGCGCAAGTTCCAGATCGCCGACAGCGAGGCGGAGCCGGTCTGAAGGCCGCCTGCCGGCATCGGGACGTTATGATGCGGGACCGCACGGCAAGGCCGTGCATTACGCGCCACCGCGCCGAAGGACCCGAATTGCGTTTTCTCCACACCGCCGACTGGCATCTCGGTCGGCTTTTCCATGCCCGCAGCCTGATCGAAGACCAGGCGCACGTGCTCGACCAGTTCGTGGCGCTGGTGCGCGAGGTGCGGCCCGATGCCGTGCTGATTGCCGGCGACGTCTACGATCGCGCGGTGCCGCCGCCCGAGGCCGTGGCGCTGCTGGACGACGTGCTGGCGCGCATCGTGGTGGAAGCCGATGTGCCGGTGGTGATGATCGCGGGCAACCACGACAGCGCGCAGCGGCTGGATTTCGGCGCGCGTCTGCTGGCCGCGCGCGGCCTGCATGTGGCGGGCCGCACGGGGCCGGAAGCGGCTTGTGTGTCGCTGCGCGACGCCCACGGCGAAGTGCGGATCTACGCGTTGCCGTATGCGGAGCCGGCGGTGGTGCGCGACGCGCTCGGTGTCGAGCTGTCATCGCACGAGGCGGCGCTGGGCGCGCAACTCGACGCGATCCGGGCCAGCCATCCGGCCGGCGTGCGCGCCGTGGCGGTGGGACACGCATTCGTGGTGGGCGGCGCGGTCAGTGAATCGGAACGGCCGCTGTCGGTGGGCGGCAGCGGGGCGGTGGGGGCGGACCTGTTCCACGGTTTCGACTTCGTGGCACTGGGCCACCTGCACCGGCCGCAGACCATCGGCGAGCGGATTCATTACGCCGGGTCGCTGCTCAAGTATTCGCTGTCGGAAGCCGATCACCACAAGACCGTGTCGCTGGTCGAACTGGACGATAAAGGCGCCGTGCGCATCGAGCCCATCGCATTGAAGCCGCGCCGCGACCTGCGCATCCTGACCGGCGAACTGGCCGCGCTGGTGGAGGCGGGCCTGGCGGACGCGCGCCGCGACGACTACGTCCATGCGGTGCTGACCGATACCGGCGCGCTGCTGGACCCGATGGCGCGGCTGCGCGAGGCGTATCCGAACGCGCTGGCGATCGAACGCGCCATCCTGGCACGCAGCGGGCAGGCCGGCGAGGCGGGCCGGCGCATGCGCGAGCTGGACACCGGCAGTCTGTTTGCGAATTTCTTCCGCGAAGTGGCTGACGCGGACCTGGACGGCGACCAACGCCGCGCACTGGACCATCTTCTGGCCGGTATGGAGGCTTCGGAAAGGGAATCGGCATGAAACCGCTGTACCTGAGGTTGCAGGCTTTCGGTCCGTTTGCCGCCACCGAGACCATCGATTTCACGCGGCTCGGCGAGCAGGCGTTCTTCCTGATCCACGGACCCACGGGCGCGGGCAAGACCACGCTGCTGGATGCCATCTGCTTTGCGCTCTACGGCGATACGTCGGGCGGCGAGCGCAGCGCACAGGACATGCGCAGCGCCAATGCCGACCCAGCGCTGCGCACCGAAGTCACGCTGGAATTCGGGCTGGGGGCGATGCACTACCGCGTGTCGCGCTCGCCCACGCAGGACCGCCCCAGCCAGCGCGCGGCGGGCGGTTTCGTCAAGGAAGCCGCCAAGGCGCAGCTGGACGTGATGCTCGACGGCGCCTGGAAGAGCCACGCCAGCCAGCCGGGCCGCGTCAGCGACGCCGTGCGCGATCTGCTGGGCTTCGACAGCGCGCAGTTCCGGCAGGTCATCGTGCTGCCACAGGGCCGCTTTCGCGAGCTGCTGACCGCCGATTCGCGAGCGCGCCAGGGCATCCTGGAGCGGCTGTTCCATACCGAGCTGTATCGCCGCGTGGAAGAACAGCTCAAGGAGCAGGCCGCCAGCATCCGGCGCGAGGCCGAGCAGATTGCCGTGCGCCGCAAGACGTTGCTGGACCAGCACGGGCTGGCGTCGATCGACGCCCTGACCGATCGCATCGACGCGCTGCAGATCACGCTGGCCGAACTGCTGCGCCGCGAGGACGTCGCGCGCGCCGACAGCGAGGCCGCGCAGGCGTCGCTGCGCAAGGGCGAGCTCGAACATACCCAGATCAAGGCCTGGCGCGAAGCCGAGGGCGCGCATGCCATGCTGAATGCCAAGGTGGCGGCCGTGGACGGCGATCGCGCGCGGCTGCAGGCGGCGCGGCGCGCCGCGCAGGTCACGCCGGCGGTGCAGCAACTGCAGGCAGCCCGGCAGGATCAGGCCAGGGTGCGCGCGGCCCAGGCGCAAGCCGAGACATCGGCCACGCGGGCCGCGCAGGCGGCGGAAACTGCCGCCCGTGCGCTGCGCGCCGAACTGTCGCGCCAGGAGGCCCGGGCCGCCGCGCAACGCACGGTGACCCGGCTCGAACACCTGCTGCCGCACGCTCGCAGGCTGGAGGTGCAGCGCAATGCCGTGGCACAGGCCGGCACCACGCTGGCCATGGCGCAGTCGGCTTGCGCGGCGAAGATCGACGCTTTCCAGGCCGCCGCCAGGGCGCTCAAGGCGCTGGAGGCCGATGCCGAACAGGCGCGCGCGGGCGCGGCGGGGATGCAGGCGCTGCAGTTGCGGCTGGAACAGGCCCGCGAGCGCGCCGCCCGCATTGCGAAATACCGCCAGATCGAGGCCGAGCTTGGGCCGCTGCGCGCGGCACTGGCGTCCAGCGAGGCGCTGAAGCGCGCTGCCACCGAAGCCCGCGATGCGGCGCGCGTGGCCATGCGCCAGGCCGAGGTGGACTGGCGCCACGGGCAGGCCGCGCGCCTGGCCGGCAGCGTCCGGCGCGGCGAGCCGTGCCCGGTGTGCGGCGGCAAGGATCATCCGGCACTGGCGCAACAGACGCTGGCGCTGGTGACCGACGACGATCTCGATGCCGCACGGCTGGCGTTGCAGAAGGCCGAGGATGCGCTGGCCGAGGCCAGCACCGCGCACCAGCGGGCGGGCGCCAGCGCCGCGCAATGGCAGGCGCGGCTGGCGGATCTGATCGAGGCCGCTGGCGATGTTTCCGGGGCGGGCGCCAGCGCGCTCGATGCCGAGATCGCCGCGCTGGCCGAGGCTGCCCGCCAAGCCGAACAGGCAGGCAGGCGCGCCGAGGCGCTGGCGGCGCAGGCGGCGCACGCCCGCAAGGCCGTCGAGGCCGCCGAAGTGTTGGCCCAGGCTGCCGACACGGCCGCCCGCACAGCCGCGCAGGAACACGCGCGGCTGGATGGCGAATGGCGGGCCGCCTGCGAACAGGTGCCCGAGGATTCGCGCGACCCCGATACGATGACGGCCGCGCTGGAGGCTGCCCGGCGCGAAGCCGGCGCGCTCGAAGCCGCATTGCAGGCTGCACAGGGCGCCGAGCGCGACGCCGTCGCGCTGCAGGCCGCAACGGCGGCGGCGCTGGCGTCCGCGCGGGACAACGTCACCCAGGCCGACGCGCGCGTCACCGAGCGCGAGGCGGCATTGGCCGACGCCATGCGCGCGGCCGCCTTCGACCATGAAGACGCTTACGCTGCCGCGTGCCTGTCCGCCGACGACATGTCGGCGCTGGACGATGCGATCCGTGCGTTCGATGTCGAGCTGGCCCGTGCAGCCGAATGGCATGCCCGCACCGCCGCCATCGCCCAGGCGTTGCAGGTCCCCGACATGCCCGCGCTGCTGGCCACGCGCGACCAGGCGGCCGTGAGGCTCGAAGCCGCCATCCGCGAGCGCAGCGAAGTGGCCGCGTCGCGCGACACGCTGCTGCAATGCAAGGGGCAGGTGGAATCGCTGGCGGCCGAAGGGCGCGAGGTGGAAACGCGCTATGCGGTGCTGGGCCGCCTGTCGGAAGTGGCCAATGGCAACAATCCGCGCCGCATGACGTTCCAACGCTTTGTCCTGGCGACGCTGCTCGACGAGGTGCTGGAGGCGGCGTCGCTGCGCTTGCTGCGCATGAGCCGCGGCCGCTACGCGCTGCAGCGCGTGCGCGAGCAGGGGGACCAGCGCATGGCCGGCGGGCTGGACCTGGAGGTGTTCGACCACGACACCGGCACCACCCGGCCGGCCAACACGCTTTCGGGTGGCGAGGGCTTTCTGGCGTCGCTATCCTTGGCGCTGGGGCTCGCCGACGTGGTGCAGTCGCGCGCCGGCGGCATCCAGCTCGACACGCTGTTCGTGGACGAAGGGTTCGGCACGCTCGATCCGGAAAGCCTGGACTTCGCCATCCGCACGCTGCTCGATCTTCAGCAGGCCGGCCGGCTGGTCGGCATCATCTCGCACGTGGCAGAGTTGCGCGAACGGATCGATGTGCGGCTCGAGGTACGCCCCGGCGCGAACGGCAGCCAGGCGGTGCTGCGCTTGCCCTGAGCGTGCGCTGCGTGCGCCGGGCGTGACCGATTATCGCCCGCCACGCGCAGACCCTTATTGACCCTGTTTTGACGCCGGGTGTAACCTTTGTTCATTCTGCGAATTGGGGTTCGTATAGCGAACACCGCTGCACGCCCGATCCGCCGACCATCACCGAAGCCGCCGCAAGACGGCTCATCAAGACAACTGCAAGATTGTGGACCCTGTCCCGATGTCGTCGCCGTGCCGAGCACGGGGTCGGCGCGCGGGACGCCCGTCCGAGCAGTCTGCCGGAGACATCTTTGCGTGCCGCCCCTCTTGCGGCCGGTCCCGGCGCGATGCCGGACCCTTCCGTACTGGAACGCAAGTGATCAACAAGCTATATGACTCGGTGGAAGCGGCAGTGGCCGGCATCCACGACGGCGCCACGATCCTGATCGGCGGCTTTGGCCTGGCTGGCATGCCGGCGGAACTGATCGACGCGGTGATCGCCCAGGGGGCGCGTGACCTGACCATCGTCAACAACAACGCCGGCAATGGCGACACGGGCCTGGCGGCACTGCTGAAGACCAAGCGCGTGCGCAAGATCATTTGCTCGTTCCCGCGGCAGGTGGATTCGTATGTGTTCGATTCGCTGTTCCATGCGGGCGAGATCGAACTGGAACTGGTGCCGCAGGGCAACCTGGCCGAGCGCATCCGCGCCGCCGGTGCCGGCATTGGCGGTTTCTTCACGCGCACGGCCTACGGCACGCCGCTGGCCGAAGGCAAGGAAACGCGCATCATCGACGGCCAGGGTTATGTGTTCGAAAAGCCGATCCACGCCGACTTCGCGCTGATCAAGGCCGACACGGCAGACCGCTGGGGCAACCTGACCTACCGCAAGACCGCACGCAACTTCGGCCCGATCATGGCCATGGCTGCCAAGTGCGCGATCGTGCAGGTCAGCCACGTCGTCGAACTGGGCGACATGAACCCCGAGCACATCGTCACGCCGGGCCTGTTCGTCAAGCGTGTGGTCAAGGTGGGCGGCTCGGCTGCCCAGGCCGCCTGAGCTTAGAAGGAGAAAGAACATGCAACGCCTGACCCGCGACCAGATGGCCGCCCGCGTGGCCAAAGACATTCCGGACGGTGCCGTGGTGAACCTCGGCATCGGCCTGCCCACCCTGGTTGGCAACCATCTGCCGGCTGACAAGGAAATCCTGCTGCACAGCGAAAACGGCCTGCTGGGCATGGGCCCCGCCCCGGCTGCCGGTGAAGAAGACGGCGACCTGATCAACGCCGGCAAGCAGCCGGTGACGATCAAGGCCGGTGGTTCGTACTTCCACCACGCCGATTCGTTCGCGATGATGCGCGGCGGCCATCTTGACTACTGTGTGCTGGGCGGCTTCCAGGTGTCCGAAAAGGGCGACCTGGCCAACTGGCATACCGGTGCCCCCGGCGCCATTCCCGCCGTGGGCGGTGCGATGGACCTGGCAATCGGCGCCAAGCAGGTGTTCGTGATGATGGAGCACCTGACCAAGCAGGGCGAGAGCAAGATCGTGCCGGAATGCACCTATCCGCTGACCGGCATCGGCTGCGTGACGCGCATCTACACGGATCTGGCCACGCTCGACGTGACGCCGGACGGCCTGGTTGCCCGCGACCTCGCGGAAGGCCTGTCGTTTGACGAACTGCAACGTCTGACCGGCGTGCCCCTGAAGCAGGCGCAAACCGCCTGATCCACCACCCAGACCACCAAAACCGAGCGAGACAGAACATGAGCGACGCATTTATCGTTGACGCCATCCGTACCCCCATCGGCCGTTGCGGCGGCAGCCTGTCCGGCGTGCGCGCGGACGACCTCGGCGCGGTGCCCCTGAAGGCACTGATGGCACGCAACGCCGGCCTGGACTGGTCGGCCATCGACGACGTGATCTACGGCAACGCCAACCAGGCGGGTGAAGACAACCGCAACGTGGCGCGCATGTCGGCACTGCTGGCCGGACTGCCGGAGGCCGTGCCGGGTTCGACGATCAACCGCCTGTGCGGCTCGGGCATGGACGCCACCGGCACTGCCGCGCGCGCCATCAAGTCGGGCGAAACCAACCTGATGATCTCGGGCGGCGTGGAAAGCATGAGCCGCGCCCCGTTCGTGATGGGCAAGGCCACGTCGGCGTTCTCGCGCCAGGCCGAGATCTTCGACACCACCATCGGCTGGCGCTTCATCAACCCGGCGATGCGTGCCGCCTACGGCGTGGACTCGATGCCCGAGACCGCCGAGAACGTGGCCACGGACTACAAGATCAGCCGCGAAGACCAGGACCTGATGGCGCTGCGCAGCCAGGAAAAGGCGTCGCGCGCCCAGGCCGACGGCACGCTGGCCCAGGAAATCACCGCCGTCACGATTCCGCAAAAGAAGGGCGACCCGATCGTGGTCGACCGCGACGAGCACCCGCGCGCCACCAGCATGGAGGCGCTGGCCAAGCTGCGCGGCGTGGTGCGCCCGGACGGCACCGTGACCGCCGGTAATGCCTCGGGCGTGAACGATGGCGCCTGCGCCATCCTGCTGGCCAGCGAAGCGGGCCTGAAGCAGCACAACCTGAAGCCGCGTGCCCGCATCGTCGGCATGGCCACGGCCGGCGTGGCACCGCGCGTGATGGGTATCGGCCCGGCACCGGCCACCCAGAAGCTGATGAAGCAGCTGGGCATGTCGCTGGACCAGATCGACGTGATCGAACTGAACGAAGCGTTTGCCGCGCAAGGCCTGGCTGTGCTGCGTCAGCTGGGCATTGCCGACGACGACAAGCGCGTGAACCCGAACGGCGGCGCGATCGCCCTGGGCCACCCGCTGGGCATGAGCGGCGCGCGCCTGGTGACGACGGCGCTGTACCAGCTGGAGCGTACCGGCGGCCGTTTCGCGCTGTGCACGATGTGCATCGGCGTGGGCCAGGGTATCGCCATGGTGATCGAGCGGGTTTGATGGTTCAGGACTGAGTGCCGTCGTTGTGCGCGCCCCTCTCCCGCCTTGCGGGAGAGGCTAGCAAACATGGGGCAACCGACCAGTTCATCATCCGCTTAATTCCCCTCGCTTCCCGCCGTTAATACAGGTGGGAAGTTTCAGTGGTGTCTCTTCCCCAACGAGGTAGAGCATTGCGGCCAGGCCGACGGGCTCGCCGGTCTTGCCGCATCTTTTTCTGACTGACCCGGCTCATGTGTGCCGGTGCGGAGTTCTGAGATGTCCCTTCCCGTTGCCACGCTCGTCACCGGCGCCAGTTCCGGCATTGGCCGTGCGATTGCAGAAATGCTGCTCGCCGATGGTGTGACCCGTGTGATCAATGTCGACTATGCAGAGCCGACGTGGTCGCATCCGAACCTGACCTTTTTCCAGGCCGACCTGACCGACGCCGACGCCACGCGCGCGGTGGCGGAGACGGTGACCTCGCAGTTCGCGGTGACCCGGCTTGTCAACAACGCCGGCGCCACGCGTCCCGGCACGGCCGACACGGCCACCGCCGCTGATCTCGATTACGTCGTCGGCCTGACGCTGCAGGCCACGATGCTGCTGACCCAGGCCTGCCTGCCCGCCATGCGCGCGGCCGGCTTTGGGCGTATCGTCAACATGGCCTCGCGCGCGGCGCTGGGCAAGCCCGAGCGCGTGGTGTATTCCGCGGCCAAGGCGGGGCTGGTTGGCATGACCCGAACGCTGGCGATGGAGCTGGGCGGCGACGGCATCACCGTCAACGCCGTGGCACCGGGTCCCATCGCCACCGAGCTGTTCCGAAAGAGCAATCCGGAGGGCAGCGAACAGACACGGCGCATCCTGGCAAGCATCGCCGTGAAGAGAATGGGAACGCCGGAAGACGTGGCGCGTGCCTCGCTGTTCTTCCTCGCCCCCGAGAATGGTTTCGTGACGGGACAAGTGCTGTACGTCTGCGGCGGAACCACGCTGGGGGTGGCACCCGTATAAGAAAGTTGCCCGCCCCAAGGCACGGGGTGGAATAGCGATACACAAGCATTGCGCCTGCGGCCGCTCACAAGGTTCGTCCGCCGGTGTGCATCAATTCCTGGAGCACAAGATGAGCATCACCAATCAAACCTCGAAGGCGCGCAGACGCCTGCTGGCCGCTGGCGTCGCAATGGCCGCCGGCTTTGCCGTCATGACCGGCGCGCAGGCGCAGGGCAACTACCCGACCAAGCCGATCACGATGATCGTGCCGTTCTCGGCCGGTGGCACCACCGACATCCTGGCCCGTATCGTCAGCCTGCAACTGGGCAAGGCGCTGGGTCAGCCGGTGGTGGTGGACAACCGTCCGGGCGCGGGCGGCAACATCGGCGCGTCGCTGGCTGCCAAGGCCCCGGGCGACGGCTACACGCTGTTCATGGGCACGATCGGCACGCACGCGATCAACCAGTCGCTGTACTCGAAGCTGCCGTACGACCCGGTCAAGGATTTCGCGCCGATCACGCGCGTGGCCATGGTGCCGAACATCGTCGTGGTCAACCCGAAGGTGCCGGTTCACAACATCAAGGAACTGATTGCCTACGTGAAGGCCAACCCGGACAAGCTGTCGTACGGTTCGTCGGGTAGCGGTTCGTCGATGCACCTGTCGGGCGAACTGTTCAACTCGATGACCGGCCTGCATATCCAGCACATTCCGTACAAGGGCAGCGCCCCGGCCGTGAACGACCTGCTGGGCAACCAGATCGGCCTGATGTTCGACAACATGCCCTCGTCGTACCCGCACGTGAAGGCCGGCAAGCTGCGCGCCATCGCCGTGACCTCGGGCAAGCGTTCGCCGGCACTGCCGGACGTGCCGACCGTGGCCGAAGCCGGGGTGCCGGGCTATGAAGCCACGTCGTGGTTCGCGCTGTACGCCACCGGCGGCACGCCGCAGCCGATCGTCGATCGCCTGAACGCCGAAGTGGTCAAGATCCTGGCCATGCCGGAAGTGAAGAAGCAGATGGCCGAGCAAGGCGCCGAGCCGAACCCGGAGAAGCCGGCCCAGCTGGCCGCCTTCATGAAGTCGGAAACCGCCAAGTGGGCCAAGGTGGTGAAGGCTTCGGGCGCGACGGTGGACTGATCGCCTGAGCCTGCGTCGGTAGCACGCAGGCAAGCAGTACGGCAGTACTCGAACCGGCCCCGGGCGCCTGCCCGGCGGCCGGTTTTTTATTGCCCGCGCCAAAAGACGCGTGCCAAAAGACGCGGACCAAAGAAAACGCCCGCAAGGTTGTCGCGGGCGCAAATCCCAGGTCCGTGAGGACAGGAGGAGACAAGCTGCGGCTTCGGCGTGCGGCCAGGCGGACCCTGGCCGCTTGCAGGCAATCAGGTCAGGCTGTACTTGACGACCTGTTCCTCGACACCGACGAAGCGCACCAGCTGGCGCAGGCCGCTGGCGTATTCCTTGATATGGTGGCCGTCCGGGGTATCGGGCAGCCGGTAGTAGATCGGTGCCGTTCCGGCACGTGCGCGCGCGGCGCTGACGGACACCGAGGACTCGCCCGCTGCCGTGCCTTCGGTGATTTCCGGTCTTGCGTTCATCGACGACTCCCAGGAGACGCATGGCGCTGAACGTTGGGCCGGCAAGGAAAAGGCGCGCGCATGCGGGTGGCAATGTCTGGAATGTATTGCAGGCGGTCGCGAAAAGCCATTTCGATTTTTTTACATCAGTTTCAGGATAATTGCCTAAATTGTCATATTTAGGAATCTGTTGGGCTGTCGATATCAGGATGGTGGTCCCGCGCCGGCGCCGCCCGACAGGCGTTGCAAGGGTTAACGGCATGACGCGCCCCGACTTGCGCGCTACCATAGCGCCACCCTGAACATTCCCGGCTCAAGGCAGCAACCTTCATGCCAACCCCGGGCCACCACTTGCACGGCGAATGTCCACCCAGCACGCGCTCCTGATTTCCCTGATTGAAAAGCCGTCGTCGGGTTACGACCTGGCGCGCCGTTTCGACAAGTCCATCGGCTATTTCTGGCACGCCACGCACCAGCAGATTTACCGCGAACTGGGGCGGATGGCCGAAATGGGCTGGATTGCGGCCGAAGACGGCGGCAAGGATCAGGCAACCCCGGCCACTCCGGCCAGCGCACCGCACGGGGCGCCGGCGGAGAAAAAGAATCGCAAGAAGGTGTACTACGTGCTGCCGTCCGGCCGCGACGAACTGGTGCGATGGGTGCTGTCGCCCGGTGCGGGGCTGGACCAGCGTGAGGAAATTCTGGTCAAGCTACGTGCAGATGCTGCAATCGGGCCGCTCGGGCTGGACGAGGAAATGCGGCGCCTGATCGCCCTGCACGAGGATCGCCTGGCGCTCTACCGCGATATCGAACGCAAGGATTTCGGCGGCACGCTCGATCGGCGCCAGCAAATCCAGTATGCGCTGCTGCGGCGAGGCATCCGGTTCCAGGAGGACTGGGTGAAGTGGGGGCGCGACTTGATGCCGCTGCTGGAAATACCCGGCGAAGGCTAACGGCGGAGCACCGGCTGCCAATCCCCTTTCCCGCCGGGCTGCACCGGGGCGGGAAAGGAAGACATCAGCAATACATCAGAAAAACGCCAAATCAGGCGACGCTGGCCGCATGCGCGGCGGCTTCCGCGGGCGCCAGGCCCAGGCGGCGGCGTGCCAGTGCGTACTCTTCCACGAAACGGCGCACCAGTTCGGCTGCCGGTACCACGCGCTTGATGGCGCCCACGCCCTGACCGGCGCCCCAGATGTCCTTCCACGGCTTGACCCGGGTCGAGCCGAAGTTCATGGCCGTGGCATCCGACGTCGGCAGTGCTTCCGGGTCCAGGCCCGAGCGCACGATGCTTTCGCGCAGGTAATTCCCGTGCACGCCCGTGAACAGGTTCGAATAGACGATGTCGTCGGCGTTGCTGTCGACGATCATCTGCTTGTAAGCGTCCTGGGCATTGGCTTCCAGCGTGGCAATGAAGGCCGAGCCGATATAGGCCAGGTCTGCGCCGGCGGCCTGGGCGGCCAGCACGGCGTCACCGCTGGCGATGGCGCCGGACAGCAGCAGCGGGCCATCGAACCATTCGCGGATTTCGTGCAACAGCGCAAACGGCGACAGCGTGCCGGCATGGCCGCCCGCGCCGGCCGCCACGGCGATCAGGCCGTCGGCACCCTTGTCGATCGCCTTGCGGGCAAAGGTATTGTTGATCACGTCATGCAGCACGATGCCGCCGTACGAATGCACGGCCTCGTTGACTTCCGCGCGGGCGCCCAGCGACGTAATGACGATGGGCACCTTGTAGCGCACGCACATTTCCAGGTCGTGTTCGAGCCGGTCGTTGGACTTGTGCACGATCTGGTTGACCGCGAACGGGGCGGCGGGACGGTCGGGGTGCTTTGCGTCGTGCTCGGCCAGCTCGGTCGTGATGCGGTCGAGCCATTCCTCCAGCTTCTCGGCCGGGCGCGCGTTGAGCGCAGGGAACGAGCCCACCACGCCGGCCTTGCATTGCGCGATGACCAGGTCGGGATTGGAAATGATGAACAGCGGCGAGCAGACGGCCGGCAGCGACAGGTTTTGCAGCAGGGCGGGAATGGCCATGACAGTTCCTTCGGAGGAGGGCGGCAAATCGTGGAGCACATGCCATCGACGCGGCGAGGCAGGCAGGCGATCAGGCAATCGGACTTGCTATGCAACCAGTTGCATGATGAATCGCAAGGTATCACGTTCGCCGGGCCACGTGCAACTGGTTGCAGAGACTATTTGCGGCATCGCCGCAGCGTCCAGTGGCGCATTGTCTACAATGGCCCCATTGCCTTATGTGCCATGCAGGAGATGAAGTGGTGACCCACCCCGCGATCGACGCCGGCCCCGCCGGCGGGGCGCAGCCGGTGTCTGACGACCTGTTCGATGCCGACCTTGCCGCCTGGTATCGGCAGCCCGAACGTGCGTTCGACGGCTGGCTGGCCCGGCATGGCTTTCGCCCCGGTACGGCCATCGTGTACCGCGCGATGTGGGGCAAGCTGTTGCGCTGGTCCGCGGAGCAGGGTCTGCCGCCACTGAAATGGTCGGCCGCCCAGATCGGCGCCTTTCTCGATGCCCAGCATCTGCACAAGCGCCACCGCTATCGATATGCGAGATTAATAGAGCGCATCTTTCATCACCTGGCCACACTGCAACAAAATTTGCACAATCCGGCCAGTCAGGCGGTCAGGGCGCATCTGGCCGACGGCGAGAACGATCCCACGGCCTTTCTGTTGCCGGGTGAGCGCGACCTGCTCGTCGCCCGTATCCTGGCCCCAGAGCCCGAATTGCCGGCCGGCAAGGATTCCACGGGCGAGATGTCGCCCACGGCATGGAAGCGCGCCCGGGACGTGGCGCTGCTTGCCGTGTTGCTGGGCGGCGGCCTGAAGGTGGCCGAGGTGCGCGCGTTGCGCCTGGAAGCCATCGACGGCATCGACGACGGTGCCATGGCCATCCGCATGGTTCGCGCCGATAACGGACGGACTTATATGGTGCCGCTGTTCGCCTTTGCCCATGCGCCGCTGCGCCGCTGGCTGGCGGTGCGTCAGGCGGCGGAATCGCTGGGCGACCTGGTATTCCCGGCCATGGCCAATGGACGGCCGATGCATGCGGCGTCGATCTATCGCCGTATTGAAATCCTGCTGGAGGAGGCCGGGGTGCTGGCTGGCCGCAGCGAGCGGGCGTCGCCCCAGACGCTGCGCAATACGTGTGGTGCGATGCATTTCGACGCCGGTACCACCCCGGCTGCCGTGGCCCAGCTGCTGGGCATGCGAGATCTCGAATCAGGCTGGCGACTGCACGCCGCCTACGAGGCGTGGCAGGCACGCGCGGGGTTGCCGCTGATGACACCGCAGGCGGCGCGCGCCCGCGAATCCTGACAATCATTCGAATGTACGAGGCGGCCGTAAAATGGACGGGATAAGATCTCGATTCGACCTGCGAATCCCGACCGGGATTCGGCCAGCGTCCTGAAACACTTACCGAACTGACAATTTCCATGGCTGAAACGTTACTGCTGACCGGCGCAACCGGATATATCGCCTCGCACACCTGGGTGTCGTTGCATGAGGCGGGCTATCAAGTGATCGGACTCGATAATCTGTGTAACAGCAGCCGCGAGGTGATCAACCGGCTGGCCCGCATTACCGGGACTACACCCCATTTCGTCGAAGGCGATGTGCGTGACCGCGCGTTGCTGGACCGCCTGTTTGCCGAGCACGAGATTGCGGGGGCGATTCATTTTGCGGCGCTGAAGGCAGTGGGTGAATCGGTCAGCAAGCCGCTTGAATATTACGGAAACAACCTCGAAGGCATGATCACGCTATGCAGCGCCATGCAGGCGGCTGGTGTGCGGCAACTGGTGTTCAGTTCGTCGGCCACGGTCTATGGCAATCCGCATACGGTGCCGATTCTCGAGGATTTCCCGCTATCGGCGACCAATCCGTACGGGCAGACCAAATTGATGGGCGAACAGATCCTGCGCGATCTGGAAAAATCCGATCCCGAATGGCGCATCGCTTTTCTGCGGTATTTCAATCCGGTCGGGGCCCATGAAAGCGGGCTGATTGGCGAAGATCCGGGCGGTATTCCGAACAACCTGATGCCTTACGTGGCCCAGGTGGCCGGCGGACGACGCGAAAAGCTCAGTGTCTACGGTGGCGATTACCCGACCGTTGACGGCACCGGGGTGCGCGACTACATCCACGTCTGCGACCTGGCCGATGGCCACGTGGCGGCGCTGAACTACCTTCGCCAGCATCCGCGCGGGATGACCGTCAACCTGGGCACGGGCCGTGGCTACAGCGTCCTGGAGGTAGTGAAGGCCTACGAACGTGCCAGTGGGCGGGCCGTGCCCTACCAGATTGTCGACCGGCGTCCGGGCGACATTGCGTCGTGCTATGCCGATCCGGCGCTGGCGCAGCAGATGCTGGGCTGGCAGGCCCGTCATGATCTGGACCGCATGTGCGAGGATTCCTGGCGCTGGCAGTCGATGAATCCCCAGGGGTTTGGGGCTTGATCGGGGCGAGCCAATAAAAAAACCGGGCCATGGCCCGGTTTTTCTTTGCGCCGTCTTTGCGCGCGTGTGGCGTTGCGGCTTAGCGAATCAGGAAGTCTTCCATCGACTTGCCATTGGCCAATGCCTGGGTCAGCCAGCCCGGACGCTTGCCGCGGCCGGTCCAGGTATTGCCGGCGCTATCGCGATAACGGACCGGGACCTTGCGCGCGGTAGTGGCTTTCTTGCCGGCCACGCCCTTGCCACCAAATCCGAGATCTTCGGCGGTCAGGCCAAATTGTTCGATTTTCTCGCGAATCTCGGCGATCACCGCCGCTTGCTCGCGCGCCTTGATCTCTTCGGCCTCCCGCTGCAGTTCGCTGATTTTCTGAACGATTTCCTGATATGTCGCCATTTGTATCCCTCGATTTACTGGTGGGTCCGTGAATAGACGAAAAGCATTATAACCACTGTCGGCCATGCTGCAAATGCTTTGCGGCTGCGCGCCAAAAAATACGAAAAATCTCAATTAAGAAGAATTACTGAACTTATGACAAGGGCGATAGTCGGGCGTGTGCTGCCACGAGGATGCCAGAATGCACCGGCGCCGTAGATAGCGCGCGGTGCACGGGCCATCTTGCATCGCCGCTGAAACATGAATCAAAACTTAATGCGGGAAATAGGAGTTGCAGTCCGGCGCAAGCGGGTTTCAGCGAACGCTCCATTCCGGCCTGGCCGGCAATATTTATTTGCCGGCGTGCGCTGGCTTACCCCTCGTGGTGCAGCAGGGGCCATTTACGCAGGCGATTGAAAGTGCGTCAGTCGCCATACCCGAAAACCATTTGCCGCGCAACTCAAGGAAGGCTGGGCGCCGGCCGTTATCGAGTCGTGAGCGGGCCGCACGGGGTGTCGGTCTGCCGGACCGAGGCAAGGGAGTGGCTTCGGGTAATTTCCTAATGATCAGCACATCATGTCCTTTCATCAGAATATTCAGATCAAGACCCTCTTACGGGGCGCCATGGCTGCGCTGGCGGCCATCCTGCTGGTTGTGGGCGGAGCGGGATTGCATGGCATTTCCCAGTCCAATGATGCGCTGAAGGAGACCTATGCCAACCAGCTGGCTTCATCCCAGGCGCTGGCCGATGCCATGATCGGCACCACGCGCCTGCGCCTGGCGCTGGACCGTACCGTCATGCCCGGCAGCGAGGGCGAGGACATGAACAAGCACGTCGAACGCTCGAAGCTCTTTGTCGAGTCGTCTGAAAAGGGCTGGAAACGCTATTTGGCGCTGCCGCAGAACGACGAGGAAAAGGCGCTGGCCACCGCGCTGGCTGCCAAGCGCCAGGAGTTCTTCGAGGCGGGCGTCGCCAGGTGGCAGCAGGCGCTGACCTCCGGAAACCGCGAGGAAGCCCTGCGCATTGCGCGCGAGGTCATGCCGGAACTGCAGCGCAGCATGTCGTCCGCGCACGAAAAGCTCGAGAAATTCCAGATGGACGCGGGCAAGGCGAACTTCGAGGCCGCCCAGTCGCGCTTTGAAGTGATCCGCACGATGTCGATCCTGCTGATCGTCTTCGGCCTGGTCATTGCCGTGGTGGCCGCCATGATGCTCCACCGCGCCATCGTGCGTCCGGTGGAAGAGGCGCTGTCCGTGTTCGAACGCATGGCCGCCGGCGACCTGACGTCGCGCATCAGCAGCATGTCGAAGAACGAGGTGGGCCGCATGATGCAGGCGCTGGCACGGATGCAGGACAGCCTGTCGGGCATCGTGTCCGAAGTGCGTACCGGCACCGATTCGATCGCCTCGGCCACCCAGCAGATTTCGGCCGGCAATACCGACCTGTCGCAACGTACCGAAGAGCAGGCGGCCTCGCTGGAGCAGACCGCCGCCAGCATGGAAGAACTGACCACGGTGGTACGCCAGAACGCCGACAACGCCCGCCAGGCTGGCGTGCTGGCCGGCGAGGCCTCGCAGATCGCCATGAAGGGGGGCGACGTGGTGGGCCGCGTGGTTGACACCATGAACGAGATCAACGGCGCATCGCGCAAGGTGGTCGAGATCATCGGCGTGATCGAGGGCATCGCCTTCCAGACCAATATCCTGGCGCTGAATGCCGCCGTGGAAGCCGCCCGCGCGGGTGAACAGGGTCGCGGCTTTGCCGTGGTGGCCGGCGAGGTGCGCAGCCTGGCGCAGCGCAGCGCCAATGCCGCCAAGGAAATCGAATCGCTGATCAGCGAATCTGGCCAGCGTGTGGAAAGCGGCACGAAGCTGGTGGCCGAAGCCGGCAACACCATGGGCGAGATCGTGCAGGCCGTGCGTCGCGTCACGGACATCATGAACGAGATCAGCGCCGCGTCGCAGGAACAGACCACCGGCATCGAGCAGGTGAACCAGGCCGTGGCCCAGATGGACCAGGTCACGCAGCAGAACGCGGCACTCGTGGAGGAAGCCGCTGCCGCCGCGGGCGCGCTGGAAGAGCAGGCGCAGAAGCTCAAGAGCGTGGTGTCGGTGTTCTCGCTGGCGTCCGACGGCGGCGCGCCGCGCCTGCTGGCAGCGCCGTCACGGCCCGCGCACGCACCGGCGCCGGCCAAGCCCGTGGCTGCCCCGGCTGCGCCGGCCAGGTCCACCGCCGTCGCCGGCGCTGCGGAACGTGCGCCGGTGCGTCCCGCCGCCGAGCGTCCGCCCGTGGTGCGCAAGACCCGCGAACCCAAGCTGTTGCGCCCCGCGCTGAGCCAGCCCGCCGGCGCGTCGAACCCGGACGACAACTGGGCGGCCTTCTGATGGTTTCGAGCCCGATATAAACAGGACTGAGTGCCACGAGGTTCACACGGAGCGCGCAAGATGCCATGATGCGGGGTTTTGTCTGCCCCGCATCCCGGTGTTCCCCGCGCCCTTGCCGTTTCCCTTCGCGCAGCCCCAATGATTGCCACGAATACCCTCCTGTTGCTGCTTGCAGCCGCGCTCGGCGTCGTTGCCGCGCGAGGCATGCGCGCTGCCAAGCCGGAAGGCGAGCCGGGGCGCAAGGCTGTCCGGTCGCTGGCATGGTCGGCTGCGCTCCTGTCGCAGGCCACCACGGGCATGCCGCTCTGGGTGGCGGTGGCTTCGGGCACGCTGACGGCCGCCAATCGCGGCGCCGACGCGGCGGCAACCTTCGCCGCGACGATGGCGGCAAGCATGGCCGCGTCGCACCTGATTGCCCCTGCCTGGCACTGGGTGCGCCAGGGCAGCCGTGGCTGGCAGGTTGCCATCGTCACGGCCATGCTGGCGGGTGCCGGCATGGTGGCGGTGGCCGGTGCACGGCTGGGCCGGGCCTGCGGCGGTCTGTCGATGTCCCCGCGCGACTGCCTGGACGTGGCCGGCCCGCATGGGTCGGCGTGGCTGGCCGGCGGCCTGGCGCTGCTGTGCTCCGCGCTCTATGCGATGCATCGCCTCCAGTCGCGCCGGTGGGCGGGGGCCTATGCCGAGGGGGCGCTGGCCGACGACGCCCCTGACGAATTCCCGGTTGCCGCGCGTGCCGGCGAGCCGCGCCTGGTGCGGCGCGGCCACGGTCGCATGGGCGGGCTGACCGTACGCTCGGCGGGCCGCGACCAGCCGCCCGTCGGCGAATACAGCGTCAGCAACGAAGACCTGCCCGACCGCACCGCCTTCGCGCGCTGGCTCGACCAGACCATCGCGCACGCCCGCCTGTCGGAAACCGCCTGCGCCGTGCTGCTGATCCATATTGCCGACTTCCGTGAAGTCGACGAAGTCTTCGAAGTCCGCGCCGACGACATCCTGGCCCAGGATGCCGGCGCGCTGGCGCAGGCCGCGCTGGAACCGCATCATTTCCTGGCCCGGCTGGCACGCGATGAATTCGCGGTGGGCGTGCCCGAACTGGTGCAGCACAGCCGGGCGCACGAACTGGGCGCGCGCGTGCTGGGGTCGCTGTCCGAGTTTGTGGCCGCGCGCGGCCTGCAGATGCAGATTGGCGTGAACATCGGCATCGCGATCTATCCGCGCGATGCGGCCACGTCGGAATCGCTGATGCAGGCGGCGCGTGTCAGCCTGTCGGAGGCGCGCGAAAGCGGGTCGAACCAGATGCGCGTGTTCAATTCCGCCGCCGGCGAGCGGGCGCGCCGCATGCGCGTCATCCGCCGCGATCTCTGGCCGGCCATCCAGGACGACGCGCTGTCGCTGATGTACCAGCCGAAATACGACGTGAAGTCGCGCGGCGTGGTGGGGGCCGAGGCGCTGTGCCGCTGGCGGCATCCGACGCTCGGCCCCGTCAATCCTGCCGAATTCATCATGGTGGCCGAGCAGTCGGGCCAGATCGACAAGCTCGACGACTGGGTCATCTCGACGGTCTGCGCGCAGGTGCGCGCCTGGCAGGACGCCGGGCTGGCGACGGTGCCGGTGGCGATCAACGTGTCGGGGCTGCGCTTTGCCAGCCGCAACTTCCCGCAGTACCTGCTCGAACAGATCCACCAGCACGACATTCCGCCGTCGGCCATCACGCTCGAAATTACCGAGACGGCGGCCATGAAGGACATCGGCAAGTCGATGGAGACGCTGGCCGAGCTGCAGTCGCTGGGCATCCACGTGGCGCTGGACGACTTCGGCAGCGGCTACTCCAGCCTGGGCTACCTGAAGCGGCTGCGCGTGGGCACGCTCAAGATCGACCGCACGCTGATCGGCGGGCTGGACGCCGACCCGCAGGGCCAGGCAATCGTTGGGTCGATGGTGGCGCTGGCCCACGAACTGCGCATGAAGGTGGTGGCCGAAGGGGTGGAGTCGGCATCGCAGCTGGACATCCTGGACGGCATGGGCTGCGACGAGGTGCAGGGCTACCTGATGGCCATGCCACTCGACGCTCCGGCGTTCGCCGAACAGCTGCAGGGCACCCACCCGCTGCGCGCCTGAGCGCCGGTGGCGAAACGTGAAAAATTGTCGATAACGCTAAAGCGCGTGCCTGGCGTGTCGTTATGAAGGTGACAGGGCAGTGGCGCATGCCGGATGTCGCACGCCCGAGCCAGCTGGCCTGTCCGTCGCCGGCCGCGCTGCCTTGCCACTGGCGGACCAACCCACACGGAGTCCCCGATGTCCCTTCCGCACATCCTCGTCGTCGACGATTCGCCATCCCTGCGCCGCATGACGGGCGCCTGCCTGCGCGCGGGCGGATTCACGGTGACCGAGGCGGCCGACGGCAAGGAGGCGCACGAGGTGGCCATGGAAGAGCAGTTCGGCATGCTGGTCACCGACCAGGTGATGCCGGTCATGGACGGCCTGTCGCTGATCCGCGCGCTGCGCGCCACACCGGCCTATGCGTCGATTCCGATCCTGATGCTCTCGACCGAGCACGACGACCGCATCCTGGACCAGGCCCGCGAGGCCGGCGCGTCGGGATTCCTGGCCAAGCCCTTCGATCCGGAAGACCTGCTGGCCTCCGTCCACGCGCTGCTGGACCCTCCCACGGAGGGGTAAGCCGGGCGCCAAGTCGTCCTTAATTCACCCCGCATCGTGCCGTAAATACTGGAGGGCCATAGCAGGTGGTCCGGCCCGGCCCATTGGGCCGCGGGCCGGCAGACCGCCTCGGGTCGCCAGCAGCCAGGGGCACGTCATCCCTCGGCCACGACCAACCTTGCCAGCGGGGGCAACATGAATACCAGCAACAACCGGGCGGACGGCGCGGGAGAAGAATTCCTGGCCTTCCGGCTTGGCCGCGAGGAATACGGCATCGACATCCTCAAGGTCCAGGAAATCCGTGGCTACGAATCGGTCACGCAGATCGCCAACGCGCCTGACTACCTGAAGGGCGTGGTCAACCTGCGCGGCACCATCGTCCCGATCATCGACCTGCGCATCAAGTTCAACCAGGCCGAGATCAGCTACGACCAGTACACGGTGGTGATCATCGTCGATATCCATGAACGCACGACGGGCATCGTGGTTGACGGCGTATCCGACGTGCTCACGCTGACCCCGTCGCAGATCAAGCCGGCGCCGACGCTGTCCGGCGGCGTGGCCACCGACTATATCCGCGGGCTTGGCTCGCTGGAGGGGCGCATGCTGATCCTGACCGATATCGAGAAGCTGATGGACGTCGACGACCTCGCGGCGCTCGACGCCGCGGCCGGCACCGCCTGACCCACCCCGTAACAAGCGGCCCGTAGCGCCCGCGCGAATGCGGGGGCGCCGGTGCCGGAGCCTTCAACGCAGTTCGAGCACCCATGCGCCACAACCAGCCTGTCACGCAGCGCGAGCATCCGCTCTCGCCGGACGATTACCTGATCTCCCGAACCGACCTCAAGGGTCGCATCACGTTCGCAAACCGGGCGTTCGTGGAGACCAGCGGCTTCTCGTCGGCGGAGCTGCTGGGCGCGCCGCACAACCTGGTGCGCCATCCGGACATGCCGCCGGAAGCGTTTGCCGATCTCTGGACGTCGATCCAGGCCGGCAAGTCGTGGGTCGGCATCGTCAAGAACCGCCGCAAGGACGGCGACCACTACTGGGTGCAGGCAACCGTCACGCCGACGCGCGTGGCCGGCCGCATCATCGGCTATACGTCGGTGCGGTCGATGGCGTCGCGCGAGCAGATCGACGCGGCCGAGGCTGCCTACAAGCGGTTTCGCGAGCAGCGCGCCGCCGGGCTGGCGATCCGCGACGGGGCCGTGGTGCGGACCGGCGTGGCCGGCTTCTTCGGCCGCCTGACCCGCATGAACCTGCGCCGCCGCATTCTTTGGGCCCAGGTGGCCGGGCTCGCATGGTTCCTGGTGGCGCTGGCTGGCGTGCACTGGATGTCGGCGGACGCCGCGGCCCCGTTGTGGCCGTGGCTCTGGGGCACTTTCGCGCTGGGCGTGATCTCGTCGATGGCTTCGGGCGCCCTGCTGATCTCCCGCGTGGAAAAGCCGGTGGGCGAGATGCTCGACTTTGCGCTGCGCATGGGCGCCGGCGACCTGACCACGACGTTCGAGCACAAGGCCGGCGACGAAGTGGGTGCGCTGGCGCGCGCCATGCGCACGATGCAGCGCAGCCTGCTGTCGGTGGTGCATGACATCCAGGAAGGCATGACCAGCATCTCGACGGCCACGCACCAGGTGGCCGCCGGCAACAACGACCTGTCGCAGCGCACCGAACAGCAGGCCGCCTCGCTGGAGGAAACGGCTTCGAGCATGGAGCAGCTGACCGGCACGGTCCGCCAGAACGCCGACAACGCGCGCCAGGCCACCGGGCTGGCCGCCAATGCGTCGGAGACGGCCGTACGCGGCGGCGAGGCCGTGGGGCGCGTGGTGCAGACAATGAACGAGATCAACGAGGCATCGCGCAAGATCGTCGACATCATCGGCGTGATCGAGGGCATTGCCTTCCAGACCAACATCCTGGCGCTGAACGCCGCCGTGGAAGCGGCGCGTGCCGGCGAGCAGGGCCGCGGCTTCGCCGTGGTGGCTGGCGAGGTGCGCAGCCTGGCGCAGCGCAGCGCCAACGCGGCCAAGGAAATCAAGGGCCTGATCGGCAACACGGTGTCGCGCGTGGAAAACGGCGCGGCGCAGGTAAGCGAGGCCGGCGCGACGATGGACGAGATCGTGCAGGCCGTGAAACGCGTGACCGACATCATGGGCGACATCAGTTCGGCATCGGCCGAGCAGAGCGCAGGCATCGAGCAGGTCAACGAGGCCGTGGCGCAGATGGATGAAAGCACGCAACAGAACGCAGCATTGGTAGAGCAGGCCGCTGCGGCGGCCGGCGCGCTCGAAGAACAGGCCGACCGCCTGCGCGAGTCGATCTCCACATTCCGCGTGAGCACCCAGGCCGAGGTCCGGCCCGCGCGCCCGCGCCAGATGGAGACGATGGCGGAGGCGGCGGGCTGAAGTGGGGAGCCGGTCCGCGCCCGGCAGGGCAGGGGCCATTCCAGAAAGGGCCGCGCCGAAACACGCGGCATCAGGAACGGGGTAGAGCAGCCGCCCACGCAGGCGGCCGCGACAACAATCCGGGTGGCATTGCCCATCCCGGTCATTTCTGACAGAAGAAGGGGATAGTTCTATGCAGTGGTTCAATCAACTACGCGTTACGACCAGGCTGATAGCTGGCTTCCTGGTGGTATCGGTGATCGGCGCCGTCATCGGCCTGCTGGGCGTGGTCAACATGGGGCGCATGGCGGAATGGACCGGCAAGATCTACAACACCGACCTGCAGGCGCTGAAGGCCGTGCAGGACGGCAACATCAACCTGGTCTACGCCAGCCGCGCGCAGATCGCGCTGCTGTCGGCATCGACCATGGGCGAACGCGCGACCGAGAAGGAAGAGATCCAGAAATCGCTGGCGACGATGGAGGCGCGGGTAAAAACTGCAAAGAGCTCGTTCAGCCAGCCCGAGGGCCAGGCGCTGTTCAAGCAGTATGAAACGCTGCTGCCGCCGTTCCGCGACCGCATGACGAAGTACGTGGAACTGGTCAGCAAGCAGCCGCTGGACACGTCGCAGTTCGAAAGCACGGTGTTCACGGAAAGTGCCGACCTGCTCAAGGAAAGCCGCGCGCTGGAAGACGTGCTGTTCAAGATGGTCAAACGCCGCGACGAACGTGCCAAGTTGAACATGGAAGAATCGACCAGCGTCTACAACAGCTCGCGCGTGCTGATGCTGCTGCTGGTGCTCGGCGGGGTGGTGATCTCGGTGCTGCTGGGCTGGTTCCTGGCCCGCCAGCTGTCGCGCCAGCTCGGCGGCGAACCGGGCTATGCCGCGTCGATCGCCGCACGGATCGCCGATGGCGACTTCTCGGCCAAGGTGGAACTGCGCCGTGGCGACGACCACAGCCTGCTGCACGCGATCGCGCAGATGCAGCAGCAGCTGTCGTCGATGGTCCGCGACTTCAAGGAGTCGGCCGAGTCGATCGGCACGGCGTCGCGCGAGATTGCGGCCGGCAACAACGACCTGTCGCAGCGCACCGAACAGCAGGCCGCCTCGCTGGAGGAAACGGCTTCGAGCATGGAGCAGCTGACCAGCACCGTGCGCCAGAACGCGGACAATGCCCGTCAGGCCAGCGGCCTGGCGGCCAATGCGTCGGACACGGCCGTGCGCGGCGGCGAGGTGGTGGGCCGCGTGGTGGACACCATGGGCGAGATCAACGATGCATCGCGCAAGATCGTCGACATCATCGGCGTGATCGAGGGCATTGCCTTCCAGACCAACATCCTGGCGCTGAACGCCGCCGTGGAAGCCGCCCGCGCGGGCGAACAAGGCCGCGGCTTTGCCGTGGTGGCCGGCGAGGTGCGCAGCCTGGCGCAGCGCAGCGCCAATGCCGCCAAGGAAATCAAGACGCTGATCGACAACTCGGTGGCGCAGGTGGATACCGGCGCGGCGCTGGTGAGCCAGGCCGGCACGACGATGGACGAGATCGTGCAGGCCGTGAAGCGTGTGACCGACATCATGGGCGAGATCAGCGCGGCATCGGCCGAGCAGAGCTCGGGCATTGAGCAGGTCAACCAGGCCGTGGCCCAGATGGACGAAGTGACGCAGCAGAACGCGGCGCTGGTGGAGCAGGCCGCGGCAGCAGCCGGTTCGCTGCAGGACCAGGCTTCGCGCCTGCTGGAATCGGTGTCGGGCTTCCGCCTGTCGCACGACGATGCAGCGGCGGCATCGGTGCCGATGCTCGCCGCCCCGGCGGCCCCCGCCGTGCGCTCGGTGGCCAGGCCCGCCGCCAAGGCCCCGGTGAACCGCGTGGCCAAGGGCGGCAAGCGGGGCAAGCCGGCCAGGACCAGCACCGCGCTGGCGGCTGCCGCACCGGCTATGGCTGAAGTTGCGGGCGCGGATGCCGATACACAGAAGAAGCGTCCGGCGCTGACGGCGGCTGCGTCTGCCAGCCCGGCATCGGACAACGGCGACTGGAGCGCCTTCTGAGCGTCATCGGGACAACTTCGGACCGCCACATAATCGTCGTCTGAAAAGACGGCAGCGTCCCGGCGCAGCGTTGTAGTTGTTGCGCCGGGGCGTTCACTCGTCTGCAGAACACCATGAACACCGACATCAGTCTGTCCCTGTCGGCCGAAGCCGCAGCGCGGCTGCGCGCAGACTTCGATGCGTTTGTAAAAGTTTCCACCGGACTCGACCCGCAGTTCGTTCCGCCCGCGTTCGACGATTTCCTGCGTGCGCGCCTGATCCAGCAGGATGGGCCGCTCACAGAGCGTGCCGTCATGCGCCTGCTGGCCAGCGGCGAGTACGGCTGGGCCCGCAAGGTCTTCGACAAGCAACTGCCGAACGCATTGGCCGCGCTCATGCGCGACGCGCAGCGTTTCGGCTTCGCGCTGGCCGTGCAGCCTGACTGGACGTCGCAGCAGCGCGTGGAGCATGCCAGGGAGTGGGCCGCGAACATCCTGTCCGAAGCGGGCGCCGATGCCGCGTTCACCGAGGCGCTGGCGGCCCAGATATCGGCCTCTGCTGTCGACGTGCGCACGATCGAGGAGCGCATGCGCACGCCTGCGTGGCGCATTGCTGACAGCCTGCGGCAACGCGCTTACGACGTCATGTACGCGCTGCAGACCGAGCAAAGCGAGGCGCTTGGCCGCAGCAAGGTGGGCGAGTTGCGTGCGCTGCTGGGGCTGGCGCTGGAGTATGGCTCGGTGAGCGCCGAGGAAGCCGCGCGCGTGCTGGAGCAGGTGGAGCGGGCGCGTCCGCACCTGTTCCGGGAAGCACCCGATGACGTGTTTGCACGGCTGGCGGCGTGGCTGCGTCGCGTGTTTAGCCAAGGTGCGCTTGTTCGTCAATAGTGGAAACCAGCAACCCCCTTTCGTGCGTTGCGTGTCCACCGTCGGAAATCCGTTTCCGTTCAGTGCACAAACTGTTACACCTTTGATGAAAATCAGACGACAGTCACGTTTGTTGTTACAAACTTCCGGGCCCATGTCTTTTCCTTACGACATTCCCCAATCCCCAACGTAAGTAGGGATTGGCATGGTGGGCGGAATGCCGATATAAACGTAACAGTTTCACTTACACTCTGTAACATCTGTAACGTTTCAGAGTTCAGGTGTAACCGGGCGAAGTTCTTTCGTAGTACGTCGTACCCACTCGAACACGCAACAAACGATCTGGTCGCCGGCAGGGTTTTCTTGCTGGTAAGCGCCGGACAAGCGGTCGAGGGGTTTTTTGGTAGCGGGGAAAAATTGGAAAGCAGTGAAGTTCTCCAGGAGATCAGGGAGGTTAACCTCGCCTATCTTCTGCTTGCGCAACGACTGGTGCGCGAAAACCAGGTGGAAGCCATGTTCAGGCTTGGTGTCAGCAAGGAAATTGCTGAGATCCTCGCCAAGCTGACCTCGGCGCAACTCGTCAAGCTGGCTGCATCGAACATGGTGCTGTGCCGGTTCCGCTTTGACGATCACGCGTTGCTGTCCACCCTTACACACACGGCCAAGAGCCACGATATGCAGCAGATCCACGCTGCTATCCTGCTGGCCCGGCAACCTGTGGAGTCGCTCAATTGACCGCGCTCCTCCAGGCCCAGCCGGCCCGCAGTTTCACGGCCACTCCCGTCCCCAACCGCAAGAGCGTCCTGCAGGATGCCAACCAGACCCAGCTCGCCATCGAGCTGATCGGCCTGGGTGCGCGCCTGCAGGTGCTTGAAGCCGAGACCACGCTCTCGCGCGACCGGTTGATCCGCCTCTACAAGGAGCTGCGGGGCGCATCGCCGCCCAAGGGCATGCTCCCCTTCTCGACAGACTGGTTCACCACCTGGCTGCCGAATATCCATTCGTCGCTGTTCTTCTCCGCTTACCAGTTCATGGTGCAGGAAGGCGAGACGTCGGGCATTCGTGCCGTAGTGGCCGCTTACCGTCTGTACCTCGAGCACGTTTCGCTGCTCGGTGGCGAAATCGTCTTAAGTTTCACCCGTGCCTGGACGTTAGTACGGTTTTTCGAGAGCAACATGCTGCAGCTTTCCTCGTGCACCTGTTGCGGCGGTCAGTTCGTGACGCATGCCTATGAGCCGCACGCGAACTTCGTCTGCAGCCTGTGCCGCCCGCCTTCGCGCGCCGGAAAGGTGAAGAAGCTCTCGAAGGACGCCGCATCCGCGCAGACGCCAGCCTGACTCACCGGGCCTGACGTCCGCGTGGCAGGTGGGCCCCGGTAACGGCGGGTGGTGACCCCGCTCGTCCGCGCCGGATGCCCAGTGCGTGCCTGACGCGTGTTTTTCAGACGGGGATCCGATCGTGCTAGTAGTTATTGGCTATGTCGTCGTAGTCGGGGCGGTGTTGGGCGGTTACGCCCTCACCGGCGGACATATGGGCGCGCTTTATCAACCGGCGGAGCTCATCATCATCGGCGGTGCCGCCGTCGGCGCATTCATCAGCTCCAACAGCGGCAAGGCCATCAAGGCCACGATGAAGGCCATGCCTTCGCTGCTCCAGGGCTCCAAGTACAAGAAGGAACTGTACCTGGACGTGATGGCGCTGCTGTACGTGCTGCTGTCCAAGGCACGTCGCGAGGGCATCCTGTTCCTCGAAAAGGAAATTGCCGATCCCGCATCGAGCAGCGTCTTCAGTCAGTACCCGCGCATCCTGGCCGACGCCAAGATGATGGAGTTCCTGACCGACTACCTGCGCATGATGGTCAACGGCAACATGAACGCCTTCGAGATCGAGGCGCTCATGGACCACGAAATCGAGACGTTCCGCCACGAAGCCGAGATTCCCGCCCATGCGCTGTCGCGCGTCGGCGACGGCCTGCCCGCCTTCGGCATCGTGGCCGCGGTGATGGGCGTGGTGCACGCACTCGCCTCGGCCGATCTGCCGCCGGCAGAACTGGGCGCCCTGATTGCCCACGCCATGGTCGGTACGTTCCTGGGCATTCTGCTGGCCTACGGCTTCGTGTCGCCGCTGGCGTCGCGCGTCGAGCACCAGGTGTCCGAGAGCATCAAGATGTACGAGTGCATCAAGGTCACGCTGCTGGCATCTCTGAACGGCTATGCCCCGCTGGTGGCGGTGGAATTCGGCCGCAAGGTGCTGTACTCCACGGTACGTCCGTCGTTCCTCGAGCTCGACGACCACGTGCGTGAAGTCAAGAGCCTGACCTGACGGGAGAGCAGCCATGAGCAGCGCCCAGGACCTGCGTCCGATCATCATCAAGAAGGCGAAGTCGCACGCCAAGCCGCACGGCAACCACAGCTGGAAGATCGCCTACGCCGACTTCATGACGGCCATGATGGCGCTGTTCCTGGTGCTGTGGCTGCTGAGCTCGTCTTCCCCGAAAACGCTCGTGGGCGTGGCCGAATACTTCAAGACGCCGCTGAAGGTGGCGGTGGCCGGCGGCGACAAGAGCAGCATGTCGAAGAGTGTCATCCCCGGCGGCGGCAAGGACCCGATGGCCAAGGACGGCGAGGTCATGAAGGCCCTGACCAACGATCCGGCCGACGCCCAGCGCCGCCGCGACCAGATGGACAGCGAGCGCCTGCGCGCGCTCAAGGGCCGTCTGGAACAGATCATCGACAACAACCCGACGCTGCGCCAGTTCCGCCCGCAGTTGTTGCTGGACATCACCAGCGAGGGCCTGCGCATCCAGATCCTGGATACACAGAACCGGCCGATGTTCCGTACCGGCAGCGCCGCCGTCGAGCCGTACATGCGTGCCATCCTGCGCGAAATCGGCCCGGTGCTCAACGAGATGCCGAACAAGGTCAGCCTGTCGGGCCATACCGACTCGGCTACCTACATGATGGGCGAGCGCGCATACAGCAACTGGGAACTGTCGGCAGACCGCGCCAACGCGTCGCGCCAGGAACTGATCGCCGGTGGCATGCAGGAAGGCAAGGTGCTGCGGGTGCTGGGCCTGGCCGACACCATGCCGCTGGAGAAGAACGAACCGCTGGCGCCGACCAACCGTCGCATCAGCATTGTGGTGCTCAACAAGCGCGCGCAGGCCCAGTTCGAGTCCGAAAACGCCAGCGCGGCGGATGTTTCGGTGCAGGCCCAGAAGGGACGCATGGCCGAAGAGCTGCAGTCGCAGGTGCCGTCGCAGGCGGAAGCCGCCCCGGCATCCGCGGCAGGCCCTGCCAACACGCCCAAGGGCAAGTAGGAACGAGGGCGCGCCGCCGCGGTGGGTGGCGTGTCTTCCCAGGAAATCTAGCGAGCCAGGACGATCATGTCTGTCGATATCGATATCACGCAGTTTTACCAGACCTTCTTCGAAGAGGCAGAGGAACTGCTCGTAGAAATGGAGCAGCTGCTGCTGGAGGTGGACATCGAGTCCCCCGATGCCGAAGCGCTCAACGCGATCTTTCGTGCCGCGCATTCGATCAAGGGCGGTGCCGCGACGTTCGGCTTCACGGCCCTGACCGAAACCACGCACATCTTTGAGAACCTGCTCGACCGCACGCGTCGGCGGGAACTGGCCCTCACGCGGGTCATCATCGACACTTTTCTGGAAACCAAGGACGTGTTGCAAGACCAGCTCAATGCCTATCGCAACGGCACCGAACCCGATCCGGAAACGTTCAAGCGCATCTGCGCCGTCCTGCAGCAGCTGGCCCAGGAAGCCGGCGGCGAAGCGGCCCACGCTCCGGCCCCCGCACCCGCGCCCGTGGCAGCCCCCGCACCGGCCGCCGCACCGGCCGGCGGCAACCTGAAGGTTCGCCTGATCAAGGTATCGGCCGCGGACCAGGCGCTGCTGCGCGAGGAACTGGCCAACCTGGGCGAGATCACCGGCCAGGAAGAGGCCGATGGCGACCTGACCATCTGGCTGAACAGCCAGTGCGGCACCGACGACATCATCGCGGTCTGCTGCTTCGTGATCGACGAGAAGCAGATCGTCGTGGAAGCCGTGGCAGCCGGCGAGGCACCGGCCGCCGCCGCGCCCGCACCGGCGCCTGCGCCCGTTGCCGCACCGGCCCCGGCGGCCGCTGCCCCGGCCGCCGCCCCGGCAGCCAGGGACAAGGAAAAGGAAAAGGCCAAGCCTGCGGCCGCCGCCGCCGCGCATGGCCCCGATTCGGGTTCGATCCGCGTGCCGACCGAGAAGGTCGACCAGATCATCAACCTGGTGGGCGAACTGGTCATCACGCAATCGATGCTGGCACAGACCGCGTCGTCGCTCGACCCCGTGCTGTTCGACCGCCTGTTCTCGGGCATGGGCCAGCTGGAGCGCAACGCGCGCGACCTGCAGGAAGCGGTGATGTCGATCCGCATGATGCCGATGGACTACGTGTTCTCGCGCTTCCCGCGTCTGGTGCGCGACCTGGCCAGCAAGCTGAACAAGCAGATCGACCTGGTCACGTTCGGCAAGGCGACCGAACTGGACAAGAGCCTGATCGAACGGATCATCGACCCGCTGACGCACCTGGTGCGCAACAGCCTCGACCACGGTATCGAAACGCCCGAGAAGCGCGTGGCGGCCGGCAAGGAGCCGACCGGCCAGCTGATCCTGTCGGCACAGCACGCCGGCGGCAACATCGTCATCGAAGTGAGCGACGACGGTGGTGGCCTGAACCGGGAACGCATCCTGTCCAAGGCCCTGCAGAACAACCTGCCGGGCGTGTCCGAAAGCATGCCCGACGACGAGGTCTGGCAGCTGATCTTCGCGCCGGGCTTCTCCACCGCCGAGGTGGTGACCGACGTGTCGGGCCGTGGCGTCGGCATGGACGTGGTCAAGCGGAACATCCAGGAAATGGGCGGGCATGTCGAGATCAGCTCGCGCCAGGGCCTGGGCACCACCACCCGCATCGTGCTGCCGCTGACGCTGGCCATCCTGGACGGCATGTCGGTGCGCACCGGCGAAGAGACGTTCATCCTGCCGCTGAACTGCGTGATGGAGTCGCTGCAGCCGAAGGCCGACGACGTGCACACCGCGGCCAACGGCGAGCGCGTGATGAACGTACGTGGCGAATACCTGCCGCTGCTGGAGCTGCACAAGGTCTTCAACGTGGCCAATGCAGTGCAGGAGCCCACGCAGGGCATCGCCGTGATCCTGGCCGCCGAAGGCAAGCGTTTCGCGCTGCTGGTGGACCAGCTGATCGGCCAGCACCAGGTGGTACTGAAAAACCTCGAAACCAACTACCGCAAGGTGCCGTGCATTTCGGCCGCGACGATCCTGGGCGACGGCAGCGTCGCGCTGATCGTGGACGTGGCCGCGCTGCAGCGCACCGGCGTGCGCCGCCAGGACATGGCGGCGGCACTGTAATCGACAGCAAGGAGAACGGACATGGCCGGCATCGGACACATCGATACCCAGGGCAGCGAAGCCTCTGGCCAGGAATACCTGGTCTTCACGCTGGGCACCGAGGAATATGGCATCGACATCCTGAAAGTGCAGGAAATCCGCAGCTACGAGACGGTAACCCGCATCGCCAACGCACCCGACTTCATCAAGGGCGTGACGAACCTGCGCGGCGTGATCGTACCGATCGTGGACCTGCGCCTGAAGTTCAACCTCGCCAACGTGCGTTATGACCACCAGACCGTGGTGATCATCCTGAACGTGGCGGGGCGTGTAGTGGGCATCGTCGTCGATGGCGTGTCGGACGTGCTCACGCTGACCGGCGACGACATCAAGGCCGCGCCGGAATTCGGCGTATCGGTATCCAACGAGCACCTGACCGGCCTCGGTTCGGTGGAAGGCCGGATGCTGATCCTGATCGACATCGAACGCATGATGACCAGCGCCGAGATGGAACTGATCGAAGCCGAGTTCGCCTGAGCGCGCGCCGGATCGCCCCCAACTGCCTGTACCGCCGATCATCGGCAACCCTGACGACATACACTCATGACGCCGCTCCGTTCTTCCTCCAGCGCCACCGGGAAGCCAGGCGCGGCCGCCAGCGCGGCGACGCCGGTGCTGGCGCCCCTGCGCGACGACATGCGTGACTTCCTGCTGACCGAGCGCGACTTCGAGAAGGTGCGCGCGCTGATCCACAAGCGCGCCGGCATCTCGCTGGGCAGCCACAAGCGCGAGATGGTGTACAGCCGTCTGGCGCGGCGGCTGCGCTCGCTGCAGCTCAGCGACTTCGGCACTTACCTGGAACTGCTCGAGTCGGACGACCGGTCCGACGAGTGGGAATACTTCACCAACGCGCTGACGACCAACCTCACGTCGTTCTTCCGTGAGGCGCACCACTTCCCGCTGCTGGCCGAGCACGCCAGGAAGACTGGCCGGCCCTACAGCGTCTGGTGCGCGGCGGCGTCGAGCGGCGAGGAACCGTATTCGATCGCCATCACGCTGGCCGAGGCGCTGGGCGACCGCGCCGGGACCGTGCTGGCCACCGACATCGACACCCAGGTGCTGGCCAAGGCCCGCGCCGGCGTCTATACGACCGAGCAGGTGTCCCGGCTGCAGCAAGAGCAGCTCAAGCGCTTCTTCCTGAAGGGCACGGGCGCGCGCGCCGGCTCGGTCAAGGTCAAGCCGGAGCTGGCATCGACCATCACGTTCCAGCCGCTGAACCTGCTGGCGCCGGACTGGGGCATTCGCGACAAGTTCGACGCGATCTTCTGCCGCAACGTGATGATCTATTTCGACAAGCCGACCCAGGGCCGCATCCTGGAGCGGTTTGCGCCGTTGCTCAAGCCGAACGGGCTGCTGTTTGCCGGCCACTCGGAGAACTTCTCGTATGTCACGCGCGCGTTCCAGCTGCGCGGGCAGACCGTGTATGAACTGGCGGGCAAAGGCGGAGGCGCATGATGCGCGGCACGCCCCAGATGCCAGAGGCCATTGCCACGCGAAAGTACTTCGATCGCGAATTCGGCAAGCAGGCCATCAAGCTGCTGCCCAACGAATACTACGTGACCGGCGATGACGTGGTGCTGACCACGGTGCTGGGATCGTGCGTGGCCGCATGCATCCGTGACGAAGTGGCGGGCGTGGGCGGCATGAACCATTTCATGCTGCCCGATGACGAGAACGCCGGCCCTGACCGCATGCTTTCGGCGTCGATGCGCTACGGCTGCTACGCGCTGGAAGTGCTGATCAATGAACTGCTGAAGATGGGCGCCCGGCGCGAGCGCCTGGAAGCCAAGGTATTTGGCGGCGGCGCGGTACTGGCGAACATGACGACCCTCAATATTGGGGACCGGAATGCCGATTTCGTACTGAAGTACCTGCGCACCGAAGAGATACGGGTGGCCGCGCAGGACCTGCGGGGGCCACACGCGCGACGCGTCAGCTATTTTCCCGGAACGGGTCTGGCGCTGGTGCGCCGGCTGACCCGCTCGGACGATACCGTTGGCGTGGAGCGCGACGAGCGTGCTCTGGCACGCGCGCTTTCCACATCCACAAAGGCGCCCGCTCGTGGTGCCGTGGCTTTGTTTACGCGGCAGGCATCGGCCAAGTCGCCGACCTGAAAACTGAAGACGTAGAGACGAACATGACCGCCGCGAAGATCAAGGTGCTGTGCGTGGATGATTCCGCGCTGATTCGCAGCCTGATGACGGAGATCATCAACAGCCAGCCGGACATGGAGGTGGTGGGTACCGCCCCCGACCCGCTGGTGGCGCGTGACATGATCAAGCGCCTGAACCCGGACGTGCTGACGCTGGACGTGGAAATGCCACGGATGGACGGGCTCGACTTCCTGGAACGCCTGATGCGCCTGCGCCCGATGCCGGTGCTGATGGTGTCCTCGCTGACCGAGCGCGGGTCGGAAATCACGATGCGCGCGCTGGAACTGGGCGCGGTCGATTTCGTGACCAAGCCCAAGCTTGGTATCCGCGAGGGCCTGATCGAATACACCGACACGATCGCCGACAAGCTGCGCGCGGCGTCGCGGGCACGCGTGCGCGCCCGGTCCGAGGCGCCCGCGGGCAGCGCGCCGGCCGCGCCGATGCTGCGCGCGCCGCTGCTGTCGACCGAAAAACTGATCATCGTCGGCGCATCGACCGGCGGCACCGAGGCCATCAAGGAATTCCTGATGCCGCTGCCGCCCGATTCACCGGCAGTCATGATCGTGCAGCACATGCCGGCCGGCTTCACCAAGTCGTTCGCGCAGCGCCTGAACGGGCTGTGCCGCATCACGGTCAAGGAAGCGGAGCACGGCGAACGCGTGCTGCCCGGCTATGCGTATATCGCACCGGGTGACTCCCACCTGCTGCTGGCGCGCAGCGGTGCCAACTACGTGGCGCACCTGTCGCAAGAGGCGCCGGTGAACCGGCATCGTCCGTCGGTGGACGTGCTGTTCGATTCCGCCGCGATCCACGGCGGCAAGAACGTGACGGGCGTGATCCTGACCGGCATGGGCAAGGACGGCGCCCGCGGCATGCTGCGCATGCGCGAGGCCGGATCGTACAACCTGGCGCAGGACGAACAGTCCTGCATCGTGTTTGGCATGCCGAAGGAGGCTATCGCCACCGGCGGCGTGCATGAAGTCGTGCCCCTGAACCAGATGAGCCAGCGCGTCATGGCGCACCTGGCCACGTTTGGCGCACGGGCGCAGCGCGTGTAGTCCTGGATCGCGCGCGAGAGAGGTCGGATTAGCAACAACAACCGGATGGCCGTGTCATCCGTAACCGTATTGGAGCCGTAAAGTGGACAAGAACATCAAGATCCTCGTGGTCGATGACTTCCCGACCATGCGTCGGATCATTCGCAACCTGCTCAAGGAGCTGGGGTTCACCAACGTCGAGGAAGCCGAAGATGGCGCCGCCGGCCTGGAAAAAGTCAAGGACGGCAGCTTCCAGTTCGTGGTGTCGGACTGGAACATGCCGAACATGGACGGCCTGACCATGCTGCAGTCGATCCGTGCGATTCCCGAGATCGCCAAGACGCCAGTGCTGATGGTGACGGCCGAGGCCAAGAAGGAGAACATCATTGCCGCCGCGCAGGCTGGTGCCAATGGTTATGTGGTCAAGCCGTTCACCGCCGCGACGCTGGACGAAAAGATCACGAAGATCTTCGAGAAGCTGGCTCAATAAGAAGAGGTACGCGACATGTCGACGACTCCGACTTTCAGCCAAGAATCGGCCGAGCAGATCATCCATCGCATCGGCAACCTGACGCGAATGCTGCGCGACAACATGCGGGAGCTGGGGCTCGACAAGGAAATCGAGAAGGCCGCCCTGGCCATTCCCGATGCACGCGACCGCCTGAGCTACATCGCCGCCATGACCGAGCAGGCGGCCGAGCGCACGCTCACCGCCGTCGAACTGGCGCAGCCGCTGCAGGAAGATCTGGAAAGCAAGGCCACCGCGCTGGACAAGCGTTGGGACGAGTGGTTCGCGCAACCCGTGGAGCTGGGCGACGCCCGCGCACTGGTTCTGGACACACGTGAATTCCTGACCGACGTTCCGCAAAAGGCCAAGGCGACCGGCAGCCACCTGCTTGAAATCATGATGGCCCAGGACTTCCAGGACCTGACCGGCCAGGTGATCAAGAAGATGATGGACATGATCCGCACCCTGGAGCAGGAACTGCTGCAGGTGCTGATCGACAACGTGCCGGCCGAGCGGCGCGTTGAAGCGCCCCCCACGCTCATGAACGGTCCGCAGATCAACCCCGAAGGCAAGACCGACGTAGTGTCGGACCAGTCGCAGGTGGACGACCTGCTGGCCAGCCTGGGCTTCTGAGCCCGGCAAGCGGGACGCGCCGGCCATCCCGCCGGCGCGTCCCGGGCTTGTCGCGACGATGCGCCGTACGCGCGTTTTTCGTCACATGGCGGCGCATTCGCTGGCACAATCGTGGGCAACCACGGTTTCCTACTGCCAGAGGATCGCCCCCATGCATGCTCGCCGTACCGTCGTTGCAGTCTCCGTTGCCGCCGCAGTTTCCGCATTCGCCGGCATCGCCCAGGGTCAGACGCTGACCGTCCCGCAGGTTTCCCCCAGTGTTGACAGTGCCTATGCCCGGCTCGAAGCCGCGCCGCTTTACCAGAAGCTGATGGCGGACGTGCGCGCCGACGACGCGCGGGCGCTGGCGGAACTCAAGACCATGACCGAGATCCCGGCGCCGCCCTTCAAGGAGAAGGCGCGCGCAGAGTATTTCGTGTCGCGACTCAAGGCGCTGGGCCTGACCGATGCGCATATCGATGCCGAAGGCAATGCCATCGGCATCCGCAAGGGCACCGGCAACGGCCCCCGGCTGCTGATTTCCGCCCACCTCGATACCGTCTTTCCGGAAGGCACCGACGTCACGGTGAAGTCGCGTGACGGCAAGCTGTACGCGCCGGGCATCGGCGACGACACGCGCGGGCTGGCCGTGCTGCTGTCATGGCTGAAGGTGCTCAATGAAAACAAGGTGCGTACTGTGGGCGACCTGGTGTTCGTCGGCAACGTCGGCGAAGAGGAACTGGGCAACCTGCGCGGCATGAAGGCGGTGTTCCGCGATCACCCCGATATCGACGGCATGGTCGGCATCGAGCCGGGCACCGGCGAACGCGTGCTGACGCAGGGCACCGGCAGCCATCGTTATGAAGTGACGTTCAAGGGCCCGGGCGGCCACAGCTTCGGGGCCTTCGGCCTGCCCAGCGCGATCCATGCGATGGGCCGCGCCATCGGCAAGATCGGCGACGTGCAAACGCCGGCCGACCCCAAGACCACGTTCACCGTGGGTACGGTCGGCGGCGGTACGTCGGTGAACGCGATTGCCGGCGACGCGCGCATGGCGATCGATATCCGCTCGAACGGCACGCCGTCGCTGCTGGAAACCGAGAAGCACATCATGGACGCCATCGCCGCGGGCGTGGCGGACGAGAATGCGCGCTGGAAGCCGGCCAAGGGACAGGAAATCACGTACCAGGCCCGCATGATCGGCGACCGTCCCGCCGGCATCACGCCTACCGACTCGGTAATCGTGCAGTCGGCCGTGCGCGTGATCAAGGCGCACGGCAAGGAAGCGCCGTCGCTGCGCGGCGGCAGCACCGACGCCAACGTGCCGATGGCGCTGGGCATTCCGGCCATCATCATCGGCAGCGGCGGCAAGTCGGGTGGATCGCATTCGCGCGACGAATGGTTCGACCCCACCAATGCCCATGAAGGCGCGCAATGGGGCCTGACCACGGTGCTGGGCCTGGTGGGGGTGGACGGCGTCGGCGAACCGCTGCTGGCAAAGCGGCCAGCCAGGCCGACGGCTACGCGCTGAGCGCGAACCCGCGATCGAACGTGGTGGCCACGTCCAGCCGCTGCTTGAGCAGCCCCGCCTTCAGGTAGAAGTCGGCGGTCTGCTGCTGGATGGCCACCAGATCCGCGTCGATGGGCTGCCACTGGGTGCGGCGGCGCTCGAACTGCAGCCGCGCCGCCTCGGGCGGAATGCCGATGATGCGCGCCAGCGTGGCCGAGTACTCGGGCACGTGCTGATAGGACCAGACCTGGGCGCGCACCACGCGCTGCAGGAAGTCGGCCAGCACGGCCCGCTTGCTGGCCAGCGCGGCGTCGGTTGCCGCAAGATAGCTCAGGCCCGACCACAGCCCCCGCCCGCTCACCAGCACGCGCGCATGGCCGCTGGTTTCGGCCATGGCCGTATAGGGCTCCCAGGTGGACCACGCATCGACAGAGCCGTTGGTCAGGGCCAGCTTGGCGTCGGCGGGCGGCAGGAAGCGGAAATCGGCATCCTCGGGTTTCAGGCCGGCCGATGCCAGCGCCTTGAGCGCGACGAAATGGCCAATCGATCCGCGATTGGTGCCGATGCGCTTGCCCTTGAGGTCGGCCGCGCTCTTCAGCGGCGAATCGGGCCGCACCAGTACGGCGGTGCCGTAGGGGTCGGAACGGTTGGCGCCAATCAGACGGATGCGCGTACCGGCAGCCAGCGCGAAGATGGCGGGCGCATCGCCGATGGGCCCGCTGTCCACGGCGCCCGCATTGAGCGCCTCCGCCAGCGGAGCCGCAGCCGGGAATTCGGTCCACTGGATGTCATAGGCCAGCCCCTTGAGCGCGTCGGCCGACTCCAGCAGCGCGCGCAGCCCGCCCTTCTGGTCGCCGGCCTTCAAGACCGGGCGGGATTGGGCCCGCGCGGCAGCGGGCAGCAGGGCAGACAAGGCGCCGGCGCTGGCGGCGTGCAGGAACTGGCGGCGGGAGCTGGACATGCGTGCGTACGAGGTGGATGGCGGAAAGCCAGACCGTACGCCTGCCCCCGTCGCGCACCAACGAATGATTTCGCGGTTTCTTATGCTGTGCGCGGCGGCGGGTTCCGCGCGAAGGCGGGGGTGTCAGGCAGGCGGCCCGCGAATTCAGCGATGATCGGCCAGCCTTGCGGCACGTCAGAACCCACGCGGGCCGCACTGAGGACTTGCCGGCACAGCTTGACCCTGGAAGGTTGCATCGCCGCCGCCCTTGCGCTTCAATGGGCGCCTTGGCCCCTCGGGCCCCGCCAACCTGCCGATGTCATCCATGGACCAGACCCCCGATACTCCCTCGCGTCCCGCCTTGCGCACGCTCACACCGCTCGAGGCGCGCGTGGTAGCCGTATTGCTGGAAAAGCAGTTCACCGTGCCCGACACTTACCCGCTGTCGCTGAACGCGCTGGCGTCTGGCTGCAACCAGAAGACCGCGCGCTCGCCCGTGATGAGCGTGACGGAGGCCGAGATCCTGACCGCGATCGATGGGCTGAAGTCGTTGAGCCTGGTCTTCGAGGGCAGCAGCAGCCGCGTGCCGCGCTTCGAACAGAACCTGGGCAAGGTGCTGGGCGTGCCGAGCCAGTCCGCGGCGCTGCTGTCCACGCTGATGCTGCGCGGTCCGCAAACGGCTGCCGAACTGCGCCTGAATTCGGCACGGCTGCATGCCTTCGCGGACATTTCCTCGGTAGAGGCCTTTCTGGACGAGCTGGCCGAACGCTCGCCGGCGCTTGTCGTGAAGCTGCCCCGCGCGCCCGGCGAGCGCGAAAGCCGCTGGATGCACCTGCTCTGTGGTGAAGTCGCCATGCCGGAGCCGGCCGCGACGTCGTCGCGCGGCGGCGTGGAAGCCACGGCGTCGCCCTCGGAATTCGAGGCCCTGCGCATCAGCCATCGCGCGCTCGAAGACAAGGTGGCACGGCTGCAGGCGCTGGTGGTGGAAATGGCCGGCCAGCTCGGCATCGAAGTCGAGCCCGGCAGACTGGATGGGGGTGCGGACGAAAACTTGGACTACTTGGAGGTAGTTCATGTATTCGTACGAGGATCGGATCCGGGCGGTCAGGCTCTATTTCAAGTACGGGGGAAAGACGGCAACTGTCGTTCGTGAGCTGGGCTATCCGTCAGGTAAGAACCTGAAGCGGTGGGTCGACATCTACGAGGCTGCCGGCGACTTACCAAAGCGTTACCGTCCAAAACCTAGATACACGCTCGAGCAAAAGCGCGTGGCAGTGGATCACTACTTCACTCATGGCTGCTCTCTGGCTGGCAGCCGGAGAGCCCTCGGATATCCGAGCA
>NZ_RCOG02000021.1 GCF_009663685.2 Cupriavidus sp. U2
GACCTTCAGCCATGACTCGCCACTTCGTAGTCGCCCTCAGCCTCGCGCTTGTCGCAGCCACTGCCAGCGCGAAAGAACCCGCAGAATGCGCCCACGTACTGGGCAACGGTCAACCAGCCCTTAGCCAACCAGCAGGCAGGACCCAGCTGCTCTGCTACCGTGCCTACGCCGTCCTCTACTCCGCCCAGACTCGCACCGCGCTTTGGTCGGCCGAGCGGCTCACGAGGGAATCCGTAGAAGCCGCACGCTCGCTGCCGCGCGACAGCGATTTCTACGAGGAGGAACGCCTTCCGGCCGCCGACCGCGCACACCTGCAGGACTTCAGCCGATCTGGAATGGACCGTGGGCACCTTGCCCCAAGTGGGGATGTCGCAGACAAGGCATCGCAAGCCGAAAGCTTCAGCCTGGCCAACGTTGTTCCGCAGAACAGCCTCTCCAACCGTCGCACCTGGAGCCACATCGAGACGTCGACACGCCGGCTGGCTCGCCAATACGGCGCCATCCAGGTCGTCACGGGTCCGGCATTCTCGAAGACCAGCGCGACCCTCAACAGCCGCGTTCGGATTCCCGACTTCCTTTGGAAGGCCATCTATGTGCCCGGTGTCGGCGCGGCCGCCTACGTTGTCCGCAACGATGCGACGCCCGCTTACAGCGCTATCAGCATCGATGAACTGACGCACTTCACGGGCGTCGATCCTTTCCCCGCGCTCACTCGCGCGCAGCGGTCGCAGCCCATTGATCTTCCCGCGCCCACGCCTCATCCCGGCGAAAAGCCGTCCCGCCGCGTGAAGTTCTCTTGGCTGGTGTCGGGCGAATCACTGGCAGACAAATCTCCCGCAGGCTCGATCCATCGACTCGTAGGCGACGCCGGCGCCCTGGCTACCTTGCTTCTGGCCTACGCACGATAGCCCACCGGACAAGTAGTCGAAGGAACATGTTCCCTTCAAAAAGGACGAAAGGCACGCCCGTAGACGTGCCTTTCGCGTTCTTGATACCGGTTTTCTGGTCTACCGGTTGGCCCAGAGCCACATACCAAAGCCAAAATAGATCGACAGTGGAATGCTGGCTCCCGCCAGGGCGGCGAGGGCGAACCTGAGGCGTGATGGCCGGCCTCGCGCACGGGCGAGTTCTATGGCGCGCGACCGAACGTCGTTCACCGTGCGTAGGACCGACTGGTCCAACAGGGTCTCGTCGAAGCCCGCCAGCCAGGCCATGTCCGAATTGTGAATCTCGCCCACAAAAATCGAGATCTCGCTGCCCCCGAGTACTCGAGCGCGCTCCACGGCGAACTCCAACATAAAGACGCTGCGCAACGGAATGTTGAGCTCCGGCTCGATCATCGCGAGCCAACGCCAATCCGGGTCGGGAAACACAGGTCCGTTGCGGTCACCACCGCCCGCGCGGCGACGGCAGTTCTCCACCAGGTACGAGTAAGGATCGGGAAATCCGGCAAGCCTGCGACGTTCATCGGGCGACAAGGCATGGAAGGCCGCGGAGCCGCCGATGTCCTGCAGGCGACGAACACCGCCCGTTCCAAAGCGGTCAACCTCAGTTCGGCGCTCACGACGCATGCCGGCGGCCACCATGAACATTCGCATCGGCGTCAGCGCCGCCTTGAATTGCATCCGAGGCGTCGCGCAGCGGAATCTCGGTCCAGTCGTCCATCTCCACCTGGATGCCTCGATAGAGCTTCCCGAACTTCGTCTCGCCAAAGACTAGCTCGCCCGGGGCATCTTCGATGGCCTGCTCCACCAGGGCCTTGTATTGCCGGTTGGTGCCGCCGGTCAGACCGTGGAGAACTCCATAAACGTGACACGTGACGCCCCGATATCGCACGACCGTTGCGTCGATGCGTTGGGGGAGCTCCGTGGTATCGGCGAGCAGCTGTGCGACTGGCACGTAATGCGGCGAGGCCGCGCCCGTCTGGTCACTTTGCACCGGCGTCACCGTTTACGGCATCCTTGAATCGCTGACCGGCCTTGAACTTCACCGTTTTGGCGGCCTGAACAGTGATTTCTTCGCCGGTGCGCGGATTGCGCGCAGTCCGCTCAGCTCGCTCTCCCTTGCTGAAAGCACCGAAGCCGACCAACGTGAGCGTGTCGCCTTTGGCCACGGCATCCATGATGGCATTGAGGGTGGCGTTCAGGGCGTGCTCTGCCTTGGCCTTGGACAGGCCCTCGACACCAGCAGCGATAGCGTCAATTAGTTCAGATTTGGTCATGCAAGTTTCTCCGTACTGGTCTTGGAAATTCCGATTCAACCATGCCCACATCGGCAAGTCACCCGGAATGACGGTACAAAACCGCGAGCTTTCCGGGTTTTTATCATGAGCACGCTCAAGAAAACCGCTCAAAATCACGCGCTGTCAGTTGACGACTATTCGACGATGCTCCGAGTAATCGGAAGGCGAGACTCGTCGTCAAGAGAGGAAAGCAGTTTCGGATCACGGCAGGCATGCAAGATCGCATGTATGTCAGTCTTCGCAAGCCAATCACCGATCTGGCCGCCGGCCCTCATGAAAGCGACATTGTCGGCAACGCCAATGAACCCCAACAGATTAAAAAGCTGGCTCGTAGTGTAGTTGTCCTGCCATTCCAGATCGCAGTCCCACATCGATAGCTCTGCTTCAGACTCCAACATCGCGTTCGCAACGTCACTCAGGAACAGCCCCACCTCTTCGACGCCCTGTCGCAAATGAGATAGCTGCAAGTACGGATCCTCATTCAAGTATCCGGACACTTCAACCATCACTGTACCGTCCGTCAAGTCGGACGCCGAGAACTCCACCACGATACAGCCCCAGGCGGTACGTAGGCCGTGCCGAGGGAGTAGGGCACGATCAAGCTCCTCCTGAGCGCTCGCGTCGTCAGGATCTTCCATTAAGGTAGCGCGTGCTACCGTGCTCAGCGATTCAGGAAGTTTGATAAAAGGCCAACGGTCTATAGCTGCCACGGAAATGCCTTCCTTCACAATCGCTCCCAATTCCGCCTGTGTGTATTCCTTGTTTTCGTGCACGTGAACTCCTTCACTCAGTTGGCAACTCGTCGGTAAAGACTCTGGCGCGTTATTCCCAGCTCTGCAGCTGCCTTGCTCTTGTTCCCTCCATGCCGACGGAGAGCCGCCATAACATCTTCCTTTGAGACTTGTGGCCTATCGACCGCAGCCATGGCTGCGAACGTTGAAAGATAAGCACCACTTTTGGACGGCTTGCTATGGCCGGCGGCAAGCACGATCGCCTGAATAGCCTGTCGATGGGCCTCCAGATCAGGCGCCTCGCCGCCCTTAATGGGCGCAGGGACGCCGGCCAACTCCTCATACATCTGGTGCGCCCACCCATGACGCAAGCCATGACTAGTAACGCCCAACCCCTTCTTGTACACGCCGTGCTTGCGGAGCACTGAGTTGTAACGGCTTCTCCATCGCTTGATGTTGTAAGACGATGGCGTTGTCGAGCCGCTCAGCGGATCAACGAGCCTGGCGGCCTGCTCAAGCACCAGAAGTTGAAGCCGAATGGGCACCTCTCGTTTCCGCCCCCCTTTCGTACCGTCGACCACCCTTAGTGTGTCCAAATTCTTCAGCGCCGTAGCAATCTTGAGCGACCAGCTTTCCTCAACGCGTAGTCCGAATGCGGACTGCAGTTTCAGCTGAATAGCGACTCGTGGGTCGTCCTTCTCAATGTCGGCGATCACCGCCATAGCGTCTACGCCGTTCGCTTCCCACGACTTATCCTTCCTCGTCACATAGGAACGGACGAGTCCACGCGCCTCCCTGTCCGTGTAGTCTCCCAGGGGGCGAATCAGGTCGTGCTTTCCAAGCCACTGGCAGAGCGCCTTGAGGTGACTGAGCTTGTTCTCGATCGTCCCCCCTGTCTGCCCTTCTTCCACCCATCCATTTACCAGTGCCTGGACGTGCTTGTGCCGCAGCGAGTACGGGCTCTCAAGCATGAAGCCTCGCTCACGTAACTCCACAAACGAGCGGCACACTGTGTACATTCGCCTTTCCTGCGTCTTCAGCGACGCGCTTTTCAGACTCACTCTCGTCTGACTGAGGATCTTCCTCAGGTTGTCGGTTAATACCACCTCTAACTCCGACCTCATTCGAGTAGGCAGTTCGTATTTTGCTAACAATCCACGTACGTTGAATACCGCCATCTGGCGCATCGTTCCCTCCCATTTCCCACGTCCGGCGTTCTACATCCCCACAGTGTTCCCCGTAACACTGCGTGTCGTATCTACGCCCCACTTTGCCCTTTATCCACCAGTGGTGGCCCTGCTCTTCCAGGTCCTTTAGCGATTCCATGGCTGGTCAGCCCTCACGTGGAAGAAACGTGCATGACTGTCCCGACCGAACCTATTGCGCTTCGCGCAATACGCTCGACGGGCTACCCGGTTGCTGAGGGGAACCGCTCCCCAGCATGAACGCCGCTTGGTGCAAGCACCACGCCACGCCGCCCGCGTAACTCTTGTTGCGCTGTTCTGTTCTACGGCCGCGCACGCCGTTCGTATGGTGTTGGAGCGTCCGGTTGATCAAATCAACCTACGTCCTGCCCTTCAGGTAGCGACATCTGAACCGCCGTGTATCGGGCTCAACGTTCGCTCACCCCGCTTCTCGCCGCTGGGCTAGTGGAATAGTTCGAGGTACCAATGTGTCCGGGTGTCCGGCTTGCACATGTCCTCATTTCAGCTCATTGCCCAAAACCGACCGCAAAGCCAATTGGTATCGCGGTGTACGGGGTACTCAGTGTGGTCCAGTATGTACCTGAGCCGATTGAAAAAAATGCCGCGACATTGTGCGGCTCAGACAGATGCGCCCCGATCCCATGTGTAAGACGGATTCGGGGGGGATTTGCCGCATAGATGGCGGCGAGGTCGATGCGTCGGGGACGCGGTGGGTGCACCAAGAATAAACCAGGATGCGATTGTTGGGCAACGGTTCGCACGCCAAATCGCCCAGCTTTCGGAACTTGACTTCGCTTTTTCGCCGGTAGAGTTGGTGATAGCAATGTGCCCCGAAGTCGGTCCATGCCTGAGCATGTCCCACCAAGTCCCTTCAAGTGCCACCCCTTGGCCCGAGTTCAAAGGACTTAGTGGCACCAAGTGCCACTAAGTGGGACCAAGCGCCATCAACCGGGACTTGCAAAGACTAGCTCCGACCGCGACACATCGACGAAAACGAGCCAATCCATCTGAAAGGTAGCTGACAATGAAGCAACAAATCGACCACATCAAGCACCCGACCATCGCAATCGACGTCGGATATGGCAACACCAAGACCGCCTGGGCGATGGGCTCCGAGATCGCGACGAACATGTTCCCGTCGCTTGCACCGCTAGCAGTGAACAGCTCTCTCAACGCATTTGGGGGCGGCGTCTTCAAGGGCCGCAATGTTCTGACCGTCGAAGTGGATGGCGCTCGCTACGAGGTGGGGCCGGACGTCTCAATCAGCGGTGCGCATCATACGGGCCGCTCGCTATCCGAGGATTTCGCATCCACGCCGGGCTACGCCGCCCTCCTCGCCGGCGCACTTCACTACGCCGGCGCAAGGGAGGTCGACCGGCTCGTGCTCGGCCTTCCCGTCCATAACACACAGAAGTACGCGTCACACCTGAAGGACCGCTTCGCCGGCACGCACGATTTCGGGTGGGGCGACATCCATGTCGGCAGCGTGCTGCCGTTGCCGCAACCGCTCGGGACGCTCATTCATTACATTCAGCAAAGCGGCAAGCAGTACGATCCCGACAATGCCTACCTGGTCATCGATGTGGGCTACTTCACGACCGACTGGGTGGTGGCCCGGGGCTACACCGTCGACGATACGCGCAGCGGAGGCGTTCCTGGCGGCGCTGCGCGTGTCTATCAGCAGGTCGCGAGCCTCATCTCCGCCGACCGCGGCCAGCCCGATGCCGGCATCGAGCGTATCGACAAGGCGATTCGCGAGGCCAAACCACTCGTGTATTTTGGGGAGAATCTCGACCTGACTCCGTATCTCTCTGAAGCAATGGCGCTCACCCAGCAGCCGGTCAAGGAAGTGCAGACCCGCGTGGGCCGTACCGACGACTTGCGCGCCATCATCCTGACTGGCGGCGGTGCCCAACTCTATGCACCGGCGATCCGGGCAGCGTTTCCCCTTAACCCGATCCACATGATGGACTCGCCGTGCTTTGCGAATGTGCGGGGCTTCTACACCATCGGCGCGGCAGCGCGCCAAGCACAGCGCGCCGCGTAAGGGCTTCCATGGAAAAGCTCCAGATGACTGTGACCCTGGTCGAGTCCGACCTGATCACATACCTGCAGCAGTTTCCGTCCGCTCGCGAACGGTCCTTCGTTTTGCGCATGCTGGCAAGACAAGGATTGCAGGCAATGGGCGTGGCGGTAGCTAACGGCACACCCCGGCTGCCCATACCTGGATTCGGGGTGGCGGGCTCGTCTGCCGTGCTCGAGGGCCAGCTTGCCATCGATGCTCGTTCGTCACCGGGTGACACAGCACCGTTGCCAGTCGCGTCGGCACCGGCATCGGTACCGCCCGCAGCACCAGCGCCCGTCATCGCGCCTGTCATCCCGCCAGCCGTCACGCCGACAACGTTGGCAACAACGAAGCAGGCGGACACTGATGCGCAGACTCGGGCCGATGCCGACACGCCTGCGGACCCGCTGGCCGGGATCGACGTCGCCGCACTCACTCAAGCTCTCGCCCGATACTGACGCGACTTGACGAACAACATTGCTGTGGCAATCTATAACAAACCGTTCAGGAGAAAACAGCCATGCGCTTCTTTGAGTTTCTTTCCACCCCTCACGATGTCACCCGCTTCGTTTTCGCTACCGTGATTTGCTACTGTGTGCTTGAGGCCTGCGTCGGCTTCTACCGTGGGATCAAGGCGCGGAGAACGGCGTAACCAATCACCGACCTAGAAACGAAAAAAGCCCAGCGTGATCGCTGGGCTTTGTGTTTCAAGAGGTCGGCATGCTTCAGTGAAGCGTGCAAGGTGCAAGGCAGAAATCCACGGCTGAATCGAAGGACAGGTTGCTCTCCAGCAGCGTGAAGGTGTCCCTGCCGTCCTTTCGGTAGACGTGAAAGAACTGAGCATCGGACTTCCATGCCTGGACGTCCTGATTGGCCGTACTACGCATGGCGTGGATGTGCAGCTTGTTGACGATGACAGTAAAGCCTTTCTGTGGCATTGCGTTCTCCGGAGAGGATCTGCCACCATGGATTTCGCCCCTGTGGGAGAACCCACAGGGCAGAGATTTGAATGAACCGCCGTTACCGGCGGCTGAAATTAGGCGGCGATCGCCTGTTCAGACAATTGCCGCAGCTGATATGCAGTCCGCCACTCGTCGCAGAAGTCTGTTCCGCGAACCTTGGGGCGATGCAGTACGACCTTATAGCCTTCGCTGCGAAGGCGCTTTTGCAACCTGAGCGCATCGGCCATTCCGGGCGACTTTCCAGTCTTCACGTCGATCTCATCGAAGTCAGCGAAGATGTGAATGGTGTGAATCCCAAAGCCATCCGGGACCACGAACTGACTCAGCAACACACGATTCAGGCTGTACCAGGTCGGGATGCCAAAAAGCATGTATGCGGCGTACGCCGTTTCAAGCCCTTCCGCAATGCCGAGCTCGCCGTCGCGTGGCGGCATGAGCCGCACTGCTCCGCCGCGATTGGCCTTGGACCGGTTCGCCGTTCGCGCTGCTTCGGACCGTTCCAATGATCAACCTGCGACTTTGCCCGTGAGCACGAAGGAGAGAATATCTTCCGACGTCGGAACGCCCCAAGTATGGTCGGAAAGCCATTTATAGAAACTTGTCTGGGCCAGCTTCGAAGGACGCTTGTTTGCGGCCAGCTTCAGATCTATGGCAACGCATTGCTCGTTGTATTGATCGATCAATGTCGATTGTTCTTCCGCAGACAATTCGGCAAAGTACTCTTGGGCCACAGGCAATCGGGCTGCGATGTACTTTTCCATTGCCTCTGCTGCGGATTTCGCCTTCGGCACGGCGGTACTCGCCGACTCTTCCGTAACTTCCTCGGCGTCCATTCCTCGGCCCCAAGCTTCGGCTAGCGTTTTTCGGAAATAGGCGGGAACGTTCTCGACTGGCGCTGCGTTTTTCTTTGCAAGCCTCGCGCGAACATAGGCCAAAGCATCGCGCAGCGAACCATGACTGTGAGTCTTGGCTAGCTTGCGGGCTTCGCTAGTAGGTAGTCCCAATTTGACCATAGCTTGCACAAGCTCGCCTCCGGCGACGTCATCCTCTGTGACAGCCTGCTCCTTCCGCGTGATCTTGAACTGAAGGTCGGCTACTGACCTACCAACCTTGTGTTCGATGAGTTCAAGCATGTGATCCGAGACGTCACATATCTCCGCGATGCAGGGATTCAACACTGCACGCTTGAAGATCTTGTACTCCTTATACTTTGTTTCGCTTTCTTCGCGCCCCAGAATCAGATTCCGGAAAACTGGCAGAGGGATTCGCGCCGTGATTCCGACCCGCTCGTAGCGGACCGTGTTTTCCCACAATGCTAGCGAATGGGCGCGGCGAAACAGCTTCGCGATGCGCATGTCGATCATGGCATAGCGTTCCGGGTTTAGCAGCTCTTCCCGGATCTGCGGGGCAAATGAATACGATAGCTGTGACCCAGTGATCTTCGCCCCAGCCAGCAAAGTCGAACCTGTCCACGTTGCTGTTCCATCGCTATTCAACTGGTCCCAGTCGACGACGGTCCTCATTAGCGACTTCGCCGTTTCCTTGATATACCCGGTGTCTTTGGTAGTGAGAGCCAGGTTGGACATCATTTCCGGTATCGAAATCTGGAATGTGTCCACCGCGCCTTGCTGGCTTAGCCGGTGCTCGATGGCATTCTTGATCAGGGCATTGAAAAGCCTGCGCTGCTGCAGCGTTAGCGCGCCCCCGACAGGTGAAACGTGGATGGCTTGAACCGCCTTCTTGAAGGGCTCCGGCACCTCGGGCTGCTGGAACAGCGCAATCTGGGACCCTTTGGAAGGCGCTTTCGCTCGCGTCATCACTGTTTCCGAACTTTGAATTGGTGAAATCTTAGTCTCCTCGCGTTCACCTATCAAGCGGAAATGCAGTTTTCTACTCAGACGCGCGCCTGGCGCGAAAAACTGTTGCGAATCAGCAAGCTGCAGCTAGAGATCAAAGGTGCCGCTGCCCCAAAAGCGTTCACCTGATAGCAGCGAAAGCTCCCTAAATTCATGCACCTTTCGAGTTCGAAGGCTGAAACGCGCTGGAAAGGGCAACTCATTTGAGGCCAGTGAATGGGAAAAGGTGAATCAATTTGAGGATTGATGCTGACGGGCCTATGGAGCGCTGGGTTACCCAGGGACACGCCCCCAAAGTCGTTCACCTGAGAGTTCCCAAATCTATGCACCTTTGAGTCTATTCGCACAGTAAGTAAGTACACACCAACTATACTATCCCCAAATCTTTGCACCTATGAGCGCCTCAAAAATGTTCACCTTGGCATATTGGAGCCGCTTCCGGAGAGCCGGCCTCACTCAACGCCCCAAAGAGTTTCACCTTTGCTTTACCCCAAAGATCTTCACCTCATAACTAGAGGTGCGACGCCAGGCACTAGACGGCCCCAATAAGGTTCACCTTAAGCGACCCCAAAACTGTTCACCATTTCTAAGGTAGTCCCCGCTCCCCAATCGCCTTCACCCTTTCCCCAAATCCACAACCCTTTGGCCTCATACGGTTTCACCTATTCCCCAAATCCACACCCCCTTCGCCCCAAAGGGGTTCACCAAATCCCCACCGATGTTCACCTTGAGAGCTAGAATTTCATTGAAATCAATGACTTAGACAAGCTAAAGGTTTACTAAAGGGTTTACAGTGCTTACTAAAGCACGTAAACGTCAGGTGCATTCCCAGAGATCTCTAGCAAAGGGTGAACAAGATTGGGGGAACAGAACACAAAGACCCGTTGGAATCGACCACTGACACCGCACCGGACAAATTTGCATCGAATGTTGACCCACGCCTGGAATAGGTGCCTTCCCAACGGGAGGGATCTCGGAGTGATCGACGAGGCAGCTGGCACTCCGCTTCGCGAGATCCCGATGCGTACTTCGCGCAAGACAGTTCGCCATTACATGCGTGCCGCGTTACGGTGCCCATCCGTTCAACCCGATAGAGTCCTTCACGAAACATCGGCGGCCTGTTCCACAAACACGACAGGTTGCGTTCAGCACGGCGAGTGGCGCGCACAAATCGTCGCCAAGTCAGGATCTTATCGACGGTCGATCCGGACACCTACCGGAGCTAGAGAAGTCGACCGGAGACTAGGGCCAGATGGCAACGCGACTCACTTGCACGGAACTGGTGATCCTGGGCGAATTGGGCTTTCACCAATCAGCCAGGCGGGAGACGCCATGCTGTTTCACCCCATCAGCAAGCTCAACGAGTGCATAAGTGTGTCATCACGACGATTCTGAGCTTTGGCGGGGGGGCAGCCGCGTTCGGTGGCGGCAAGATCGCCACCGCCTGGGACGTCTCACACATCGCTGCCGCATCGCGGAGACAGGCGACTACAGCTATCGCTTCGCGCGCAGCAGCGCTCCAACCCAAGGAGGAAAAACGAACCGACAAGCAAACACCATCTCAACAGAAGGCACGACCCTCGGGGGTGGGTCAATCTTCGATGCAAATGCTGGGTCCGTCTTCCGTGCAAATCGAATACTCGTTGGCCTGTCGCCAAGGAACGGCGCGGCTGGTTTGATACAGCCGCGGGTCGATGTCATTGCATCGCCGAAAACTTTGCTTTCAGTTCATCGACCAGCGCTTGGCGCTTAACTGGGTCTTGGAGCGTAATTTCGAAGGTAACCTTGCCCGAATCCCAGTCTTTGAGAACGCCCAGCGGAGCTCCATCAGCAGCATGCAACTTATGCTGCCTCGAGGTTTCCTTTTGCTTGCGCGCAGGCTTGTTTTCATACCGCGCACGTGCGTCCTCGACATCTCGACACACTGCCTCTTCGTCTTTCACCTTAGCGGCCATGGCAGCTGCAACCGACACGCCTGCTACTCGTTCTAGCAGCGTCAATTGATACAGGGTCGACAATGCGAAAGGTTCGGGTCTTTCTTTGACGATATCTAGGATGCCCTCCGACAGCTTGAGGATGGCCATAGTCTTGTTGACATTTGGCAGAGACATGCCAGTGGCCTCAGAAATGGCGGACTCGCTCGGGTAGACTCCCTCGTCAATCAATGCCTTCCAAGCCAGTGCATTGTCCAGTGGCGACTGCTGTTCGCGCTCTGCATTCTCTTTGTAGGAAATTTGATAGAGCTGTTGGTCGGTCAGATTCGGATGAATCATGAGCTTCATCTTCGTCTTCGCTGCTGCCTTGAGGGCTCGAAGGCGATAGTGGCCACCGGCCAGCACGCGTCGCCCATTCCTGATGGTAGCAAGCCCTGGGACCAGCTGTCCGTCTGCCCGAATTTCACCGGCGAGTTCATGAACACGTTCGGGGCGATAGAGCCGTCTAGCATTAAACGGATTCTCATCGATCAAGCCGATATCGACTTCCTCGAAGTATGGCTCACCATCCTTTGGGGCTTCCGCTTCGACTGTGTGCAAATTGACTACCGTAGCGGTAAGCGGAGGGGCTACGGCGACGCTCGTGTTCTGTTCTTCAGGCCGCTTTTCAGCAAAGCCGTTTGGCTGACGCTCTACCAGTGCCTGGGCGCGCGCAAATCGATCTGCTGGTGGCGCCGCCGACAGGGCTTTAGCCGCTTGATCTCGCATCTGTTCGAGTCGACTCTTTGCCATCAAACCACCTCCTCTTTCTGCTTTGCGGTCTTGCCTTTGCTCTGCTTCTTCTGCACCGTGAATCCGAGATTTTGAAGAACGACGTCGGCAAGCGCCTCGACTTCTTTTACTGCCGCCGAAGCTCCTGATACACCGTGCACGCTGAGCCCAAACATTTGAGACTCACCATATGCATTGCGCTGCTGAAGGCCTGCATCTAGCAACGGAATCTCTTGATCATCTTGAAGAATCTCGGTGCATGCCTTGAACACGTTCCCTCGGCGCGACATCGAGGGAATGCAATAGGTCAATAGCGTCGGATTTTCCGACTTTGCCCGGCGTGCAAGTTCCTTTGCCTCGCGACTTGCCCAGACGTTGTCCATCAGCGGAATGACGGGAATCAACGCGATATCGGAAATGTTCAGCGCCGCCCACGGAATAGACGATTCGATCGCAGGAGGGCAATCGATGAATATGAAGTCGTAGACGTCGGCGCGCTTTTCGATCTCGCCGAGCATTTTTTCGCGCAGGGGGGCCAGACTTATTACCTCTGCGGGGAATGAGCGTTCCTTACCCCCCTGCCCTGCCCAAATTGTGCTTGTCCCTTGCTTGTCCATATCGACAAGCAGGGTGCGAAAACCTCGCAGCGAAAAGGCGGCCGACAACTGCATGCACGTCATGGTTTTTCCGCAGCCGCCCTTCTGATTGAAGACAGTAACAATCTTAGCTGCCATAAATTTCCCCCTAAAAAATATATATTATAGAATATCACAACTGATGTGTCCTACGCGAGTCTTTGTGGTAATAGACCATCCCATTGCATTAAGACAAGGAAAACTCCACATTGCCGTTGCAGCTTTGCGACGCTCTTTCTGTCCGGGGCTCGTCGTTGAAGGGCGGCTTTCAAGTATGAAAGTTGTTGGGATGAAGTCCGGTGGCTTGACTACCTGCTAACTGCCCTAGGTCTGTGGTCGCGCAACGTTCGAAGGGAAGTTGTGCGAGCAAAGATTTCCAGCGCCTCATGAGGGTTTGGCGCCGCCACCTTACGTTCAGCGGTTACGTTTTCGGCTAGATGAGACGCGAAATTGCGTGAGACCGGGCTCAGCGACTTTCAAGCATGAAAGTCGCGTCGGTTCGTTAGTCGTCGCCGGACAACCACTGCGTGGGTAGGATGCTGGGCGGACCTTCCGATGGTTGCAAGTCTCGTGGCCGCGTCTATCGTTTCTTACTCCCGCGCTCGAAATGTCCGATGCTGTGAGTCAAAATTCCGCTCCGGAGATTTTTGGAGATCGGTTTAAGCTCACTAGGTCTTAAGCAACTTTCACGTATGAAAGTTGATCTCGACGGAAGCGTATGCGGGTGGCTAACTCCGTGGGTCTCGTTTTTCTTAATGGAATCGACTCTACGTCCTTTCAAGCATGAAAGCGTTTCGGAGCGCGGCAGGCATTACTCCCGACAAAGGAAGGTCCAGACTCTGCTAAGCGGGCCGACGTGGCCTTGGGCAGCTGTATAGCGACTTGCCATTGCGTTGTCGCAATGTGCTGGGTGACAAACGGGGGATTCGAATGAGACTAGCGATACGGCGGAATAGCTGGCTGCCTGAGCCCGGCGACTTTCAAGCGTGAAAGTCCCGAGCGGGCCAGATCATCGTGTGCTTAAGTCTGCGAGCGCTGCGGTTGTGGTCGAAATACAGACCGGGATATTCTGAGCCGGAAGTCTCGGCGAGGCGGGGCGGAGCGTTCACGAAGAGCTTGCGGTAAGTATTTTATAAAAATAATAAATTGCTATTTAGCAGCGTCGCGTCGTGCAGCTATCGGCGCGGCGTAATCATGTCGACCATCCGCTGAGGGCGTAAGCCTTCGCCGCTGGTCCGGCCTGACGCCTGACCTTCCCCCAGCATCATTACGGACATCCCATGTTTTGGAAGGGGCGGGCGAAAACACATTTTGCCGGTGCCCGGTGTAGATACACGAGAGCCCAGCTAAACTTATCCAGCTTCAGCACGATCTGCTCGATTGTGTTCGCATACATCGCTTATGCCTCGTCACGACACAGCGTGCAGTGCCTGCTTTTTGCTCCGCTATGAGTCTCGGGATAGGACCTTGGCAGTATGCCGACCCCATACGCTTATAGGCGACCTTACCCGGCCGTAGCGCGCGGTGCCACGGGATGCCGAAACAGAGGTAGCCTTGGCATGGTCGAAGCGCGGCGCGCTTTTCCGATGCGGTAGCGGCATGACCGGGCCAACCGCTTGTTCGATCGACCTAGCCCAAGTACGACGACCGTCAGGCTGACAATGCGACCCGGAAGCCAGCGATAGTCGACATCTGGGCCCGGGAACGCCAGCCCGCTTAAGCCTTTGCTAATCAAGGCTTTACCGCGAAAAGTGGCAGGCAGCACGTCGATCTGGTCACTTTGGAAGAGTGAAATGCAATGCAAATTATTTTAGGGCACTACGCCGCAGGGCGTAGCGGTTCTTACGAGAATGATTATCGAGAGCCAACCGGGGTGCTATACCGCGTATAGCTAGGTATAAGCATCCTCAATAGGGCATCTCGCGCCTTCCTTCCATATAGATACGGGGCGGGTCCGTGTTTTCACACGCTCTTGCCGGCGCGCGTTGCGGGCCTCGCCTTGCTCAGGCGGGAGCAAGCTCAAAGAGCCATTGTCGACGAGACCTTGAGGAAGAGAGAGCGGGCCAACTATGCCTCGCGGCGCGCTTACGAGTCGCAGGGCTAGATGAAAGGCGACTCGGGTGCGAGAAAAATCTAGCCTTCGAAAACCGGAGCACTTTCAAGTGTGAAAGTTAGCGAAACATCCCACATGACATTTTATAGAGCGCGATTGCGTTGACCGAGCAGGAAATCGTGCTCCGCGTGCCCCGGGTCAACACGATGGCGCCCGGCTCGATCGAATTTCCGGGCGGATCGTGGGAGCAGCGGAAGACCTCCGATCCCGCTCTCTATGATCGGACACTACGTTCGGTCCCATTCGGCAGGCTCGGGACACCCGGCGAGGTCGCCAGCGCAGTGCTGTTCCTCGCCAGCGAACACGCGGGCTGGATCACCGGTCAGACCTTGGTGGTCGACGGCGGGCAGCTGTTAACGTGAGCCGCAAATATGCAGAGGAGGCCGCGACCAGTTCGCCCCGCTCGTCAGCTATGTCGAGCCACCTTGAAAAGGGTCGGCGATATTGGGAACCCCGCTCGCTGACCACGGCGTAATTACCCAGCTGGGCCGAGCTCATTGAGCCCGGCCCGAACGGCAGGGGATCAGTTCGCAGCCTTGCTCGGCGTCCCGGTCGGCTCCCCACCGGTCTTGTCGGCCAGGTTCCGGCCGGCGTCGTTGGCCAATCCAGGATATCCGATCAGCGAAACCAGGGTCAGCGCGCCCGACAACAAGAAGGCAATGCGAAAATCGGCAACGAGAAATGCGAGTTGTCCATGCCGTTTTTCGCCGTGGAACTCGGGTGCCAGGCGCAGCGAAACGGCGCCTAAAGCAACCCCGAGCCCAATCATCATCTGGCCCGCCACGCTCCAGAGCGTGCTGGCGCCGCTCATCTGCGCAGGGGCACGTCGGCATACGCCAGCGTGGTGAAATGCATCGCGCGGGCCAGATCGTAGACAAAGACGACGATCAGGTTCCAGACGAGCGGCGTATCCGGCGTCAACACCCCGCAGAGAATCGTGAAGATGGGGGCGACGATGACATCAACTACCGACGCCCATTTGTTGAAGCCCCGGCGCCGCAGGATATGGCTGGTCACCGCCTTCATGCCGAGGTTGCCGAGTGCGGTGGCAAGCAGCATGGTACTGCGCACCACGATCGGCCGGCCGATCGGCGCCATCATCGCACCGCCGATGCCTTGCAGCAACCGCGCCGCGACGAAATGTGGCACACGTTGTTGGCCAGTCCGCACAGCAGGGACGCCACCGTGAAGACCAGGATCGCGAGAAAGAACACGCTGCTCGTCGCGACGTCACATCTAGCTAGTCAGGTCTTAAACAGCCGAAGGCGGCTGGCACGCGCCTGGATCTCGTTGGCGGCAACGTTCCACTGAGCAGCCAGGGCGGCCCAGCCGCTGAACGCCTCGACTGTTCGCTGGATGATCTGCCTCGGCTTTGTGACCTGGAATTTGTCGCCGAAGGCTATCAGTTCCTCGACGGTAAAGTCATCCGCCTTGCCGTTGATCGTCATCTGATGTTGCAGCGTGTATCCGTTGCCTGCGGAGAACGTCAGGTCATAGGCCGGTGACATGCTCCACTCGCCGGCAGGTGACATCAGGAAAGCGAAGTTCTTTACGTGGTCATCTTGGTTACGGCCCACAACATTGAAGATCATCCGGCGGTACGCCTCGTCGATCGCGCGCTGGGGCATCAGGAAGGTGCGAATCCAGCGGAAGTATTGGTCGTAGCTGTATGCGCGTGGGATGTTGTAGTCGATATGTGCGAGGCCTGCCAGACTGTGCATATGGATCCGGCCACCATCCGCAGTGCGATCGAATCGCTTCGTCAAAAAGTGGAATCGACCGCTCGGCTCCTCGATAAAGTCCACTGGCGCCATGTCGATGCCGAGTTCTTTCGTTAGGAGTGCGTACGTGTATTCGACCCGATTGAACGGTTGTGCCTGGTGGTCCTTCGGGTTGGCGGACTCCACGCCGCCGAACTTGATCAGCCAATGTTCCTCACCAGGCTGTGGCTCGACGAAAGCAGAGCGAATCTGTTTGTTTTCACGGTCCCAGAGAATAAGGGCTTTGGCCCGTGCGCCGCCGGCGCTCGCACCAATACGCATGAGTTCTGCGATCGCGCCGTCCTGTTCGCCGGCCACAATCTTTCGAGCGGCCTCAACCAGGGCGCCGACTTCGAGGGCTTCGGCCTCGTTGGCTGTGGGCGTGCGATCGATCCGGGGCAGAAACTCGAGCGCGCCCATGGCGCGGTCGCCAATGTAGAGCAGTCGTTGAACTGGGCTCATCGCCTTTTCAGGCTCGCCGCGATCAGCGAAATACTTCTTGATGATGAGATTACCGAAGGTGTCGGGCAACGCGTCCGCCAATACGCCGGGGAGGCCAAGAAAGGCCTCGGTTCGCCTTAGTTCGGGAAACTCAAACGAGCCTGTTTCAGCCGGCAGATATTCAGGCGAGATGCTGGTACCGCCGGTGCTGAGGTACTCGGGGTCGTAGTTAAACCCGATCCGCCCGCTGTCAAATTCCGTGACGGTGCCGATAGTCTGGCCATGCATCCGCACCTGTGCACTCACCGAGACTCCCGGGGCTGGGCGAGAGACTCGTTTGCGCGCTGGCTGGGCGGACTTCTTTGCAGTAGCCAATCAGTATCTCCTAGGTTTTGCGAGCACGTTCCCTGACCTGACCTCGTTTGTTGAGCGCTTCGCTCGTAGGTAAGGCATCCGGAAAAGCAGCGTCAAGATTGCTTAGCATGCTGAGCGCGCGCATAACTTTGATGAGGGTGGAAACCCGCACGTCTTTGCCTGCCTCGATATCGCCTATCGCGTTTCGTCCGAGTCCAGCCCGTTTGGCCAGTTCATCGGCGGTCAGGTTTCGCTCTAGGCGTTTAAGTCGTAATCGAGCGCCGATTTCTGCGGCAATCTCGTCACCCGTCGAAGAGTTGCGAATCGTCGTCATCTACGCTGCTGTAGTGTAGTGCACGTTATAGAGTGAGTTATCGACAAAAAATGTCATTAATGCACTTAATAGGCTGCGCTATGAACACTACGTCCCTACGCGCTTTCTGTCAAGACCATAATGCACCCGAAAGGCTTCATTATGGTGTCGATATGCGGATAAGGCCCTGTATTGGATGCATTAAGACGTATTAAACTGCGCGTCAGCGGGATGCAAATGGCCCCGACTTTAGAGCAGTTCCACATGGCGCCTGAGGCACTTGCCGAAGGGCCGCGGGCGTCCAGTCCGACGGATTTCAGTGTCTCAACGCGAGAGTCGGCACCGCATGTCGCGCGTCGGAGGACCGTACAGAGATTGCGTTCATTGCAGGAGGGCCTTGGCGAAGGGCGTCATCAATTTGCGCGGGACGCCCGCGCTTATACCTCGACGCTGTCTGCCAATGCGCGCAGCAAGGCCGCCCCGTCGCCCTGCCATGCACTGCCGTGCATGCAGGCAAGCGTGGTGGGCTGTAGCCCCGCGAGACGGTCTAGCATTGTCCTGGCATGCTTCGTGTGCGAGAAATAGTCCAGCCCGCGCCGAAAGGCCTCGCTTGGCGCGAGGATATCGTGCGTGGTCAGCGAGGGATGACGGGATCCTGGCTGTGTAAATAGATCGCCACAAAGCAAGGTGGCCGATATGGTCTCCATCAGGAACCCGCATTCCCATGCGTGAGGCAAATGCGGGGTGTCCAGCCAGCGCACGCAGTGCTTCCCGAGCGAGACGGTCTCGCCATCGGCCAGCGAGCGCGGCGGTCGATCGGCATAGTCATTCACCGATACCATGGCCGCGACCTGGCCACACAGTGCCTCGGCGCGCGGCGCCGCAGCGAGAAACGCATTGAGCGAACCGCACTCGTCGGCTTCGAAGTGCGAAAACCCAATGTAGCGCAGGCGCTCGAGGCGCATCACACGCTCGACCGCCTCCCTAACGACAGGAAAGAGCTTGCGTAGACCGGTATGGAATAGTAGCGGAGCGTCGTCGTCAATTAAGTACTGGTTGAAGGAGAATCCGTCTCCGTCAGGGAGCGTGACCGGGGTCGCGATCCGATAGATCTGGTTTGCTATCTCGTCGATCGTCGTGCCGCTGGACAGGGTGAGTGTCGCCATGCCGCGCTCCTTTTGTGTATGCGTCGATATCTCCGCGCCTGCTCCCTACTGTAGGCGACTTGCAAGCAGGTCACACGGCTGACAGCGGGTACGCCCTCTTAGAAATCCGTGAGCCAGACGTCTCGGATGAGGCGCCTAGGCCGACCCGGTAGCGGGAGGAAATCCGAATCGCGTAGTTCAATTCCCGACCGGCTTGCCGCCGAATCATGAAAGAGTGGTGAGAATCCTGGTGTGTTTTCGAATGTCAAAATGCTGATCGAGCTGATCCGATGCTGTCGCGTCGCGCCGGCAATCTGTTTGCGAGCAAGCTATCCGGCGTATGGGGCGATCGGGATCGGCTTAATGTCGCCAGCACCCCGAGCATCCAGTTGCCTCTTTTTCGTCGGCCGTTTTCAAAGGCCGTGGAGCCGGCCTTCGACATGCATGCGCGTATTGCCGCCGACCCAGATTTGGCCGACTTCGTCGCGAGTGGGACGCACGATTGTCAGGGGTCCTGGTCCCATGACCATGGCTCTGGGGGTTTGACGCGCAGCGCGAGTTCGGCTGACCCACCTCATGCCTTCAGCAGCGCTTTCGGTTCCAGATACGCGGTCATTCCCCATCTGCCCATTTCGCGGCCAAGCCCCGAAAGCTTGAAACCGCCGAACGGCGCGCGTGGTTCATGCGCAAGCGTATTGATCAGCACTCGCCCTGAATCGATCTGACGCGCCACGCGTTCGCAACGCTCGACATCCCGACCCAGCACGATCGCGTTCAGACCGTAGCGCGTGTCGTTCGCGATCGCAATCGCATCGGCCTCGTCCTCGTAAGCAATCACTGTTAGCACCGGACCGAAGATCTCCTCGCGCGCAATACGCATTTGGTTGGTGGCGTTTGTGAAGATCGTCGGTTTGACGAACCAGCCGGCCTGCAATCCGTCGGGCCTTCCCTCGCCGCCCGCAAGCACCGTCGCGCCTTCGTCGATGCCGATCCGAATGTAGTTCTGGACGCGTTCCCATTGCTTCGCACTCACCATCGGGCCGATAGCGGTCTCCGGATCGCGCGGATCGCCGGATTTGAACTGCGAGAGAGCGTCTTTGACGGCCCGCTCGAATTGGGCGAGCCGGCTGCGCGGCACCAGGATGCGGGTGCCTGCGATACAGGCCTGGCCGCTATTCATGAAGCCGGCGTTCAGCACCAGCGGCATGATGCTGGCGAAATCGGCATCGTCGAGCACAATGGTCGGCGACTTGCCGCCGAGTTCCAGCGTGACACGCTTCATGGTGGCCGCACCGGTTGCCACCAGATGCTGGCCCACCGCGGACGAACCGGTGAACGAAATCTTGGCGACATCCGGATGGCGCGCGATTGCCTCGCCAACCACGTCGCCACGACCATTGACGATATTGAAGACGCCCTTGGGCAAGCCAGCCTCGTGCAGCGCCTCGATCACGATTTGCGTCTGCAGGGCGCTCATCTCGCTGGGCTTGATGACGGCAGTGCAGCCCGCTGCGAGCGCGGCCGCAAGCTTGTTGCAGATGAAGCCCGCATTGCTGTTCCACGGCGTAATCAGACCGGCCACGCCCACCGGCGTGAGGATCACGCGGGCGATCCCGACGTGTTCCTCGAACTCGAAGGACTCCAGCGTCTCGATGGCCTGGGCGATCACATCGGCCGGGTAAGTCGCCATCCAGCGTCCGCGAGTCACGGGCGCACCGTACTCCTTCACGATCGCTTCCATCAGAGCATCCTGGCGTGTGGCGATGGCCTGATGCATGCGGCGCAGCGCAGCCAGACGCTCTTCGCGTGTGGTCCGTGACCAAGCCGGCAGGGCGGCCTTAGCGGCTGCGATAGCTCGCTGTGCATCGTGCTCGTCGCCAAGCCGCACTTGACCAATGACTTCCTCGGTGCTCGGGTTGTAAAGATCGAACCACTCCAGGCCGTGCGGCGTCACGAATTCGCCGTCGATATAGATATGTTCAATGCGCTGCATCTCGACTCCTTTGGGGACCCGCGTTTCGCCCGTCGGCAGACGGTGCTTGAGCTTGGGTTGGGGGGATGGATGGGATGGATGGGGTGGAAAGAAGTCTAGGCATGGTTTATTGTCCTGATAAGGCACCTTATGCTGGATGAGGTATGCCGAAAATCAGGATAATCGAATGCATCGCACAGGAATGACGGAGCTGGAAGTTGTGCTAGCAGTCGCGCGTCGCAACAGTTTCCGTGGCGCTGCGCAGGAGCTCGGCATGTCCACCACAGCGGTGAGCAGCGCTGTGGCCGGGCTGGAGGCGCGCCTTAAGGTCCGCCTGTTCAACCGCTCGACGCGCAGTGTCGCGCTGACCGATGCCGGGCAGCGTTATGTAGAGCGAATTGCGCCGGCACTGGCAGAAATCCAAAGCGCCGGTGAAGAGGCGGGTAGCGGGCCGGATGCGCCGAGCGGCACGCTGCGGATCAACGCACCGCAGGGCGTGGCGCTTCTGCTGATGGAATCCTTGATCGGCGAGTACGTGCGGCGGTACCCACAGGTGCGCGTGGATATCGTGGGCGAGTCGCGGATGATTGATATTATCGGCGAGGGCTTTGACGCGGGGATCCGCCTCGCCGAGTCAGTTCCGCAGGACATGATTGCGGTGCCGCTGACTGGCGACTTCCGCATGCTAATTGTGGCAACGCCCGAGTACCTGAAGCGCCATGGCACACCGAAACATCCAGGCGAATTGCTCAGACATCAGAGCATCGGCATGCGCATGTCGCACGGCGGTATCTACCATTGGGAGCTTGAGCGCGACGGCGAGAAGCTGCAGATGGATTTGCCGGTGAGGATGGCGTTCAACGAATCGCCGGCCATTAAGGAAGCAGTGCTGCAGGGGCACGGGATCGGTTTTATCACCGAATGGTTTATCGAGCGGGAGCTGGCCTCAGGCGCGCTAGTGCCGGTGCTGACGCCATGGTGTCAGCCCTTTGGCGGATTGCGGCTTTACTATCCAGGACGCCGCTTCGTTCCCGCGCGTCTGCGCGCACTCATCGAACTGGTTCACGAACTGCGTCCAGCCGGGGGCGTGCGTACCCCGAAAAAACGCTGACCTTAAAATGGCCTTTAGAAAAGTCGACGGCTAGGCCCAGGACCGCCTCCGCCACGCTGCGCCGAAGAGTTTCTCGTCGCAGCGATACGCGTGCTCAACCGAGGTGGAAACGCATTTGCACGCGACCCGATCGAGTGTCCGCGTTCCGGCTGCCGCGGACGCCGGAATGTCCAGTTGATTTTCACGGTTAATGACGCATGATGGCCCGCTTCTGCCCCTGCGAGCCTGCACGACCCAACCGTCACGATGTCCCGTGGCCACTCATGGCCGACCCGCCTCGGGTGTGAGCAGAGAGAGCCCCATCTCAACCCGCCGTCATCGTCGACCACCCGCCTGCCACGGTAAAATCGGCTCGCCCCGGTCGTCCGTCGGGCAGCACCGCGAACAGCATCGCGGCGTTGCCCTGAGCGACCAGCGTGACGCCGCCGGCCGGGCTGACAGATTGGGCGGGATCGACCGCCACCATCGCCGACCACCGGCCGCCCATCACCAGCGCGCGGGTCGACGCATAGACCAGGCCGTCGCCGCCCACGGCAGCCGCCAGCAGCATATCGTCGGCTAGCATCGCCAGCGCCACCGGGCCTTGCGCGGCGAAGGAAATGGCCTGCGATACCGTCGTCAGCGTCTCCATCATAGCCGGTTGCAGGCCGAAGCCGCAGGCATACAGCAACCCGTCCACGCCCACTGCCAGCACGGCTACGCCGCCGAGATTGCCGGCCATGCCCGGCTTCGCGCCCGGGTCCATCGCTACGCCGCATTGCGCCGCCACCGGCGCGCGCCAGAACGTCGTGAAACTGTCGGCGGGAATCGTGCCGGCGATCCAGCGCAGCGCGCCGGCGTCGTCGATGGCGGCCACGTCGAGCGTGCGCGGCTTGCGGCTCAACATCGCCGGACCCGGCGCGCGGCGGTAGGTGCTGGGATCGTCGAGCGCGACGGGATCGGAGAAGTCATGGTCACCCATCACCGTGGCGTCATAGTCCACGGCCACCAGCTTGCCGGTCATCTGGGTGCCGACGATCGTCGTGATCTCATACAACGGATGGCAGGCGGCCACGTCGTATCCCGGGGCGAAAGTAAAAGGCGGTGTGCGTTCGCGCTCGATGTCGCCGGTGTTGCCGAGCGTGTCCCAGTAGTAGTAGCGCAGCGAGCCGTTCGCTGCGGTCATGAAGACCTCGAACACGGTGCGTAGCAGCGGTGCGGTTTCCAGCGTCATCAGCAGGGCTGGCTGGACGTCGAAGCGTGTGTGGCGATCGTCGGAAACGGGATGCAGGAGTTCGGTATCGAGGCCGGTCAGGCGCGACCAGATGCGAAAGCGGAGCTGGTCGTCGTCGCCGGTCGTGACGAGCAGGGCGCTGTCGCCGGCCACGGCCACTGCTGCCGGTGCGGGCAGGATGCGCGCCCAGCCCATGCGCGCCGCAATCCGGCGCAGGTCCGGCATACCGCCGATACGGCCTGGCGGATCGGCCGGCGTGCAGAGCGCCGGGTCGCGCAGCAAGGCACGGATCGTAATCGGATGCAGGCATTGTCCGTTCGTGGCCGCCTGGCACATGCCCTGGATCGCGCAGACCACGCCGGCAATGACCGATGACGCGCCCGATGTCCCGGCGAACTCGGTATAGGGAACCGCCGGGTTCGCGGGATTGTCGATGGGCGCCTGGAGGTGGCTGAAGCTGGCGAAGCAGTCGACACGTGTCCCGAAGGTCGATCCGGGGTCGCGTATCCACGTACCATCGTCCTGGCGCTGGCCGCCGCCGACCACGATAGCCATCGAGTCGTGGAAGCGCGAACTGGCAGGGTTCAGGCGCTGGGCGACGGGCAGGGTATCCAGATTGACGCCGGCGTTTCCGGCCGGTTCCACCACGGCAATCCCGAAGAACGACGCCAACTGGATCGCGTCCTGTATGACGTCCTGGCCTTCCATCGGATACGCGCCGGGGGCGTTCGCCGGCGCTCCCGGCACCGGGAAGGCCAGCGGAAACCACACCACGCCGCCGGGCTGGACGAAGCGCTGGGCCACGCCGAAGGCGCTATGGAACCGCGATACGCCGTCCTCGCGCGTATCGCTCACGGCATATGGATCGACGTCCGGCGCGATGCCGACGATGCCCGCGCCGTTGTCGGCGGCCACCACGATGCCGAGTGCCGCGGTGCCGTGATTCCTGTGGTCGAGGTCGGCCGCGCCGAAGATCGACGTCGTGACCGGCACCGTCACGAGGTCCTCGTGCGCCAGGCCGAAGCCCTGGTCGATGATCGCCACCCGGACGCCGCGCCCGCTGCCGCCCGGCACGCGCCACGCGAAACGCGCGCCAATGCCGACTGGCGCCTCGCGCACCTGTCTGGCAAAGACGGCGTATTCGTTGGTGCCGTAAGCAATGCGCCCGACGGGCACACTCGGCGGACGCGGATGCGCGGACTCCACGAAGGGCAGCCCGAACAGCAGGTCCGCAACGGTCGATGCCACTGCCTCGTCGCACGTTACGGCGAACCATGCGAACGGATCGGGCGGCTCGCCGTCGAGCGTGCGCGCTACGTCTACCATGTCGGCAAGCAGCGGCACTTCCTCGGCGGCAAAGGCGGGATCTAGATGCAGGTCCGGATAGTCGGCGAAGAACTGGTCCCAGACTGTCTTGAAATCGCCAAGGTACTGTTCGGCGCCGCTCTCGTAGGGCAGCACGAAGCCTTCGACCAGCTTCACGTCGATCAGCGCGTCAGCCATGGCCGCCTCCGTCATTGCCATTGCCGTCGCCGTTGCCATCGCCGGCTGCGGGTGCCACATAGTCCTCCGCCATCACATCGAAGCGCAGGTGCGACACTGGCGGGCCGGCCAGCGGGGCGCGGCTGCGTTCCACCCACAGCACTGGTCGTCCGTCGGTATCGCGCGCCAGGCGTGCGCGGCGGCGCAGCGCCACGCCGCTGCTGGCGATGGCCTCGGCGGCGATCTCGTGCCCGCGCCCGAAGCCCGGCCCGGACGGCCCGCCGATCAGCCGCGAGAGCGGCCCCGGGCGCAGGCGCGGCAGCGCCACGGTCAGGTCGGCCACCAAGCCCTGCTGCCAGTCGCCGTACAGCCCGCTGCCTTGCGCGCGCCGATACGGGTGCCAATGGATAGGCAGCGTGGTGGACGGCAGGTAGCGGAACGCGCGCGTGCCGGTGCGCCTGGTTTCCGCGAGCGCCGCGTCGCTGCGGTCGTCGGGCAGCAGCACGCGGCCATCGGCGCGCAGTTCGACGGCCCAGGCGGCGTTTGCGTCCTCGTCGATGCCCAGCGAGACCTCATCGAGCAGCGGACCCGCATGCGGCGCCACGGCCACCGGCCAGACCAGCAGGGCGCCGGCATCCAGGCCCCGGGTATGGAAGAGCGACCAGCCCTGCGGGCCATCGACGGGCGGCGCGGCTAGGGGCCATGTGTCGCCGAAGCTGTCGAGCACGGTGGTCTGACGCAGCGTGACGAGCACGCCGGCCGAGGGCGGCTCGCTCCCGTCCGCATCGGGCAGCGGTGGCGGGACGGGAAACCAGAACCAGTCATCGGCATGGGCAAGCGCCACGTCGAGCAGCAGTGCAGTGCCCAGGTGCGAGCGGTCGGGCGAGAAGGCGCCAAGGTCCACCGCCTGATCCTCGATCTGCCACCAGCGCGGATTGGGCGCGCCAGGATAAGACAGCCGGCTCGCAAGCACGCTGCGCGGCGGGGGCGGCTCGGCCGGCGTATTGCCGACCGGCCGCACCACGTCGGGCCCGGCATCGGCGGAAAACCAGTCGAGATCGCCGCCATCGTGATCGCGGATATCGAGCCCGCGCGATCCCGCATTGAAGCGCGCATCGTGGGTCAGGCGGCGCGAGGACCAGTTGTCGGCGGGCGGCGATGGCACTTCGTCCCACAACGCGTTGCCGGCAAGCAGCCCGGCGGTGAACACCGCGCGGCCATCCACTTCTCCCGCCAGCGCCTCGTAGGGCGTCGGCAGTTCGCCAAAGCGCAGCAGCGCCAGCCGCTGCGCCGGCAGCGGCGGCACCAGCGCGGCCAGCAGTGGCGCGGCGGCACGGCCCAAGCGCACGCGGCGCCCAATGGTCCACCAGTCGCCGGGCTCCGCCTCCACCAGCGGCTCGGCGGCCGTGCGCGTGGGATCGAGGTCGGGTCGGCGCGGCGCGTAGCGCAGCGGTTCATGGGTGACACTGACGGCCACCGAGACCGGGCTGGACGCGTCTTCGCCCTGCAGTTCGCCAAGCTGCCACTGGCGCGCGAGAAACCAGGCCGGATCAGCCACGCGGGCGCGCAGGCCGTTGCGGAAGTCCGCCAGCGGGGTCAGCGGTTCAAGGCGAAAATGAAACGGGCTGGTCATGTCCATGGACTCCAGAACTGCGCGGGGAAAGACGACAGCGCGCCCGGCGTGGCCACGCGATGCCCGGGGTGCGGCCGGCAGGCCCGCGCGCGGGCCAACTGGCGCGTTTCCAGCACCAGCGCCGCGAGCTGGTCGTCAGTCAGGCGCTGGCCGGCATCCGGCGGTACAGCCAGCAGCACGGCCTGCGGCGCGCGCGACTTGGGGCCGTTGAACCCGAAGGCGGCACTCGTGGTGTGCCGTGTCGAGGGAATTGCATCCTGCCACGCATCGATCACGGTGAGCGCGACTCTGCCCACGTTGCCCGCCAGCGCGGCCGGGTCCGGCCCATACGCCACCACCGCGCCGGACGCGTGCCACGGGTCGGCCGTGCCGTCGGCATTGCGGACGGCGGCGCGCCATGGCGTGGCGGCGGGGTCGAGCTGACGGCCTTCGAGCAGCGCCACGCGTGGCCGCACCGCGGCGACGATCTCCAGCCAGTCGCGGTCGGTGGCGGGGCGCGCATCGGTGCCGAGCGCCGCTGCCCGCAGCGTGCCGACGACGTGCACGGGCACCAGCGCCAGCACTGGCAGGCGCGCGTTACCGGCCAGCGCGCGGATGGACTGCCGGATGCCATTGACGCCGGCCGGCGTGGCCGCCGTCAGCCGCGCCTGCAAGCGGGCGCGTGCCTGGGCGAGCGGCTCTAGGTCGTCAGCCTGTACCGCTCGCCACGCGCGGCACTGGTTCAGGCACCACGTGGCCGAGGTCGGGTCGTTTAGGTCGAGCGCATCGAACGTGCTCACCAGCGCCTGCAGGCGCGTGCGCACGCGGTCGAGTCGTGCCGACAGGTCGGCCAACGCGGCATCGCGCAAGGGCGAGGCGGCGGCGCCATCGTCGTCGCGCCCGTCGGCTGCGCCGGGCACCGGCGGATTGGCGTCGCCGCCGCCGAGCAGATCGGCCAGCCGGCCGGCGCGCTGGAGCTTGTCGGCACCCGTGAGCGGCGCGATGGCAGCGGCCGGGTCGCGGCCGGTACGCAGGCGGTCCACGAGTTCGCCATCGCCAAGGGCGAGGGCTTCGGCACCATGTAGGCCGAGGCTGGCGAGGCTGACGGTGCTGTCGCCGGCCGCGTCTGCGACCGTCCACGTCCATGCCGATGGCGGACCGAGTTCGCGGTCGAGCAGCGCGGCGAAGGCGGGGTCCGCCACGACGGCCGGCGGTGCGGCATCGTCAGGCGTGCGGCCGGGCGGCAGTACTGCCCACACCGTCACGCGCGCGCTGGCCGATTCGCGCGGCGTGCGGACGGCGCGCAGTTCGGGCGGCGTGCCCAGCCCGGCGGCGGCTTCCATGGCCGCGTTGCCGAGGCCTCCTTGCCCGGACACCAGCGCGTGGATGCCATCGGCGACGAGCAGGTCCGCATAGGTGTCGAGCGCGACGTTGCAGACCGCCAGCGCGTCGCGCACCGCCGCCGGCAACGCGGGCGCGGGCGGATCGCCGGGTCGGTGGCGGAACAACAGGCGCAGCACGCGCGCGCCGTCGCAGCAGCGCTGGCCTGCGTGCGTGGCGCGCAGCGGATAGTCCTGCCGCAACTGGCGCACGGTGTCCCAGTCGCCGACGATGCGTTCCACTTCCAGCCCGAGTGCCTCGTACGGATGCAGGCCGAGCCGCACGCGCTCGGCCAGCCGCAACGCGGCGCGCACGCCGGCTGAATCGATGCGCAACTGCCAGCGCGTGTCGCCCGGATAGCGTACGGCGGCGTCGCGCAGCAGCGCGGCGGTCATGGCCTGCGTCTGCGACGGCGCGTGCAGCAGGCCGGCCACCGTCGGGCCGGGCGGCAAGCCGTGGCCAGGGTTGGCGGGATCGTAGGGCGCGGGGGCGTCCACCCATCCGTAGGCACCCAGCCACCAGCGCGCGCCGGCATCGTGCAGCGCGCGCAGGCGCGCGTGGGCAAGGCCGGTGATCCACGGGTCCACGCGATGGCTGGCCGTATCGAGCGCGGCCAGCACGCCTTCGAACACGCCGGACGGATCGCCCGCATAGGCTTCCACCAGTTCGCGCAGCGCCTGCAGGCCGGCAATGCAGCGCTTGGCCACCTGCTGCGCGCCCGCGTCGGCAGCAAGCAGATCGTCGACCTGCGGATCGCCGGGCGTTCCCGCACGGCCACGCCGCACCAGCGCGACGAGCGCATCGATGCCGGCCTGGACCGGCAGTGGCGCGGCGGGATCGACGGGCTGGCCGGCGTCGATGGTGTCGCGCGCCAGACCGACGGTGGCGCGCAGCAGGCAGAGCGAGTCGAAGACCAGATGGCCAAGCAGCCCGAGCTTGCGGTCCCAGCGCTGCGGGAAGGCTTCGCTTTCGGTTTCCAGCAACCGGCGCAGGGAATCGGGATCGTCGTAATCGGCTTCGGGGGTGCTGGCGGGCAGGGCAGACTGGCGTGCGAAGGCGGCCAGCGGCGCGAGCGGCAACTTGCGGCCGGCCAGTGCGGCTGCGGTGTCGCCGTCCCACGCCGACGGCGCTCGCGGCGCCAGGCCGCGCAGGGCGCGCATGGCGTTGACCACGGGCAGCGTCGAGACAAGGCGCAGCGCCCAGCGCCGCGTCGGCGCGTCCTGCCCGAACAGATCGATGGCTTGCTCAGGTGTGGCGCCGACCACGGTGCCTGGACTCGCGGCGGCGTCCAGCGCAGCGGCATCGCGCCACGGCACGGCCCATTCGCGGATTTGCCAGGAAGCCTGGTCGATGCCATCGAGCGCCGCGAGCAGCGTTGCCGGCAGCAGCCCGTATGGCTGCGGGCCGACGCGGATGGCCGGATAAGGCCCCTGGGGTGCGAGCCAGTCGGCCGCCCATTCGGCCAGGTGCGGTTCGGCTTCGCCTGCGCCGGTCACATCGCGCATGGCATGCCCCCACAGCACCGGCCAAAGCCCACGCACGATAACGTGGCCGTAGCCCGCCGCCGGCACATCGCCACCCTGCAGGCGGAACGGCTCGGCGTCGGGGCCGGCCAGCGCCTGCATCACTGCCACGGACGCGCTGTCCGCGTCCGGTGGCCTGCCATCGACGTCCTGCCACGCGGACGGATCGGCGCCGGTCTCGGCGGTGGCTTCGCCGTCCACGGTGTTGGTGGGCGTGCCGGGCCGCAGCACAGAGAGCCGGCCGGTGGCGGCGTGCATCGCGGCGAGCGTGGCGGGTTCGGCATCGCCCAGTCCCGTAACGACAATGGCATCCAGCACGGGCGGCGGCGCGCCATCGGCAAACGGAATCTCGATGGCCAGGCCGGCAGCCAGTGCCACGTTGAATGAGGTCCACCACGTCTGTGGCAGTTCGCCACTGGCGGCGGGACCGGCGAAGGCGGAAAGGCCGAGATCTGCGGCAATGCGCTCGCGGTCCGGATACATCGTCGTAGCCAGCACGGGCCCCGCACCGGGCGCAACGAACCAGACCTGCAAGGCGGGCGGCAGGCCGTAGGGCTGGTGGACGTCGGGGTAGTCCGCCGGGTTGCGGTCCTGCGTGGCGATGCGGTCCGTACGGGGCGGGTCGATGCCGGCGATGATGGCGACCGTGCGGCGCAGCCACAGCGCGCGCTCCATGCCCAGGCGCGCGGCCAGCACGTGCAGTTGCGTGCCGGCATCGTCGGGGTATTGGCGCAGCAAGTCGTCGAACAGGTCCAGTTCGGCGGATGAGGGTGGCGCGGGGCGCCGCGCCATCGAGAATTCATCTGGCCAGACACGCAGGCGTAGCCGCCAGCCGGCATGGCCGGGACCTGGCGCGTAGAAGCGCGTTTCGATGCGCAGCGGCGCCAGGACCTCGACGCTGCTCATGCCAGCTCCAGCTTGCCGATCATCACCCGCACCGGCGGCGCGAAGGTGCCCGAGCCCCACGTGGCGCCGTCGCCGTCGCCCGGGTTGGGCGGATCGCCGGGTGGCATGACCTGTCCGAGATGCATGCCGTAGAAGCGATAGCCGGCGGGCGGCTCCTCCAGCACCACCCAGTGGTTGGCCAGTTCCGCCGGCGCCAGCCCGAAGCCGAAGAACGTAACGTCGTCGCCGATGCGCCCGGCAAACGTGGGAAACGACTTGCGACCTTCGTCCAGCGCCGTGTCTGGATCGGGCACCTTCCAACCGTCGGTATTCCTGTAGAGGTAGACCACCGTGGCTGGATAGCGTCGGAACAGGGGCGTGCGGAACAGTACCACGGCCTCGGTGTCGAGCCCGGCAGGGGCCAGGCCCGCGCCGCCGAGTTCGGTGCCGACCGGCCAGCCCTTGATGGGCAGGATGTCCATCTCGCCGCTGGCGCGCTGCCAGAACTTGCGCAGCGGCGACCAGCGGGTGCCGATTGGCATGTTGCGCCACCGCAGTTCGCCCAGTGCCTGCTGGTTGGCACCGACCAGGAAGGCTTCGACAAACGCTGGATGCGTGGCGAGGCCAAGCACGCGGTCGGGTTTCAGGTCGCCCACGCCGGGAAGCAGCCAGTCCGGCTGCGCGTCGCGCAGGAACTGCCAGAGCGGCAGGTCCAGTTCGGGTTCGATCTCGATCGGGCCGATATCGGCAATGCCCGGCAGCGTGCCGAGCACGCGGATCACGGCGGGCGGGCGCTCTGCGAACGGATCGACGGCGTCCGCGATGCGCCCGCCGAGCTTGCCGAGATCGACCGGCTGGCACGGCAGGCGCGTGCCGCCAATGCGCTCTATCCACGGGCCGACGCTCTGCACGTCGATCAGATCGGGGGGCTTGCGCAGCACGCGCAACAGACGCTCCCGGTCGATATTGCCGTTGACATCGGGCGTCAGGGCATTGAAGACGCCGGCCAGGCGATCGAGACTGGCGAGCGCGCCGGACTGCGTGAGCTGGCGCAGGAAGGCGTCGGCCTCGTCGTCATCGCGCAGCGCCCTGCGCAGCGCCTCGCCGACGACCTTCGCGGGGTCGCCCGTGCGCGGCGCGCCCCATACGTCGTCTGGGTTGTCCGGGTCGTCTGGGTCGTCGGGACAGGCCGCCGCCGCTTCCAGCAGCCAGCGCCACGGAATCACGCCGTCGCGTGTCCACGCCGAGCGCGCCGGACCGGGGCGCAGCGCCCGCCGGGCCGCCGACGACCAGATTGCGGGGCTCATGCCGGGCGTGCGCCCGTCGAGTGCCATCGAGACGGTCTGTTGATCACTGGCCGGCATGCGCCCGAGCATCGCGCTGAGCACGGCAAGCTTGTCGATGTCGTCGGCGGGCATGCGCCGAACCCACAGCGAGCGCGACACCTCCACGCCCAGTGCGACGTTGCCGACCCGTTCGCGTGCGATAGCGAGATCGCCCGCGCGCGTGGCGGCGGCTGCCGCGATGCGGTCCTGCCAGGCGATGCCGGCCCACGCGCCCAGCCCGGCCGTGCCGCGATGGCGCGGATCGGTGAGGAACTGGCGGCTCCAGCCGGCGGCGGCAGGTGTGCCGGGGGCGGTGAACGGGGCGTGATAGATGGGGGAGGTCAGGATCCAGCGGCCGCCGGGCGCAGGCAGGACGCTGGCGAGTGCGGCGGTTTCGGCGGCCAGCCAGGCGTCGACCGGTGCCGGCGCGGTGCCGGCCGTCGTCACACGCTGCAGTGCGCCCCCCGTCGCCAATGTGACGCTCGCCGGTTCGCCGGGCGCGGGCTGGCCGCGCCGCTGGTAGTGCAGCGCAGCCCGTCCGAACGTCTCCTTCAGTTCGCTTGCGGCGGGCGTGCGCAGGCGGCGTGCGAGGTCGCCGAAATCGCCGTCTTCGCCTGTGCGGAAACCCCACTGGTCGTAGCACGGCAGCCGCACCGGCGGCCCGCCGTTGAGGGGCCATGCGTCGCGCAGCGTGCCGTCGGGCTCGACAATCCATGCGGGGACGAGCACGGCGTTGTAGGCCGTCTTCGCCTCGAATAGCTTGGGACTCAGCACACGGCTGTAGCGCGTGCCGTCGACTTCGTGCACGTGTGCCCAGCGGTGCGAACGATTCAGCGGGTGGTCGGACTGCGCGGTAGCGGACAGCGTGACGCGGCCATCGAGGCCCGGCATCACGTCTGCCGGCTTGCCGACCACCAGCACCAGCCACGGACGGATTGAGCCAGGCAGGCCGGCATCGGGCGAATAGCGCCACGGCAGGTCGAGCGTGTCGTCGTGGCTAAACTCGACCAGCGCCCGCTTGGTGTCCTCGGCATCGACGGCGCCTGGCGAGGGGAATCGTCGTGTGATGACACCCGGTGCAAGCCGCTGCACGTCGCCCGGGCCGAACAGCTCGTACGGCGCGGGCGCCGTGACCGTGCGGGGCGCACCGACAACGATCTCTTCGAGCGTGACGGTGGCGCCAGCCTGCAGGCGGCCCGCCACCACGTTGGCGGTTGCGCCATGGCGCAGCGGCGAAACCCACCAGGCGTGGAAATTGGCCATGTTCAGACTCCCGCGAGATCGACCGGCGCCTGCAGGTCGGCCATCGGCACCGCACCTCCCGCATCGTTGCGTCGCGCGAAGGCGTGCGCGGCAGTGGCGCTGGCGTAGGCCGGATAGTTGGTCGGCGGCACCGTGGCCCATGTCTCGCGCGTGGCCTGGATCAGCGCATCGCTGCTGCCAAGCGCCGGTGGGCGCTGGCTTGCGGTGACCAAGGCGCTGGCCGGCCCGAGCAGGGTGGGATTGCAAGCGAGCGTGAGGAAGCTGGCGGGCAGGATGACAATGACGTCGACCTGGCGTGAGTCGTCGTGCGGTGGGCTCGCTTGCGCCGCGCCGCTGCCGAGCACGAGGCCGGCGTCGAGCATGTCGAAGGGCGGGCGGTTGAGTTGCTCGGCGGCATTGAGGTTGCAGTAGTTGCCGGGTGCGAAGCGTTCGGTCACCGGCGCGCCGGCCGTGGTCACGCGTGCGCCCGCAGGGGCCGGCAGCGGCAGGCCGTCCAGGCGGTCGATCGGGAAACCGAGCGGCGCGCGGCGCTGCGACCATTGCAGCGCGCCGGTGGGCGGTATCGCGGCGACGCCGGGGCGGGTAGGGCGCGGCGCGAGCACCACGGCGGGGTCGTTCACCGAAGTCGCCCTCACATTGCCGGGACGCGTGATTTCGGACTGGAGGATGGCGAGCAGATCGCCCGGGTTCGGCGCCATGTCGCCGGGGCCGGAGCCGAGGGTGAAGGTCTCGTCCCAGGAAATATCGAAAAGGAAGGTCTCGATGGTGAGGCGGCCCCGCACAACTAGCGGTCCGGGGCCGGAGAGCGTGCCGTCGAGCCGCACGCCGCCGAAGCTGAAGCCGCCGGCGCGTACGTCGAAGCCGGCTGCGGCCCTGGCGATGAAGGCGAACGGACGGAACTGCACCAGTGCATCGACCTGCAGGAAGCCGTGGGCGCTCAGGCCCATCGAGATCGTGATGTCGAGCCGGCCTCCGAGCTGGATGGTGTTGGTGGTGATGGCGAGATAGCCCTCGGCACGGATCTCGATCAGGCCTCCGGGCATGTCGAGCGAGAGCCCGACGCGGCGCAGCGCCGGCAGTTGCGCGGGTTCGGGATTGAAGCCCGGGTAGAAGCCGCCCACCGAGAGCACCGAGTACGCCTGGCTGCCCCAGTTCAGGCGCATGGCCGCGTCGCCGAAGACCGAGAAGATGCCGAGTACATGGCTGTCGACGAGGCTCGCATCGACCGAGACCATCGACTGCGCGGGATCGATAAGGCCAAGTACGTCGAGCCGCAGTTGCACCAGTCCGGGCGCGCCCGGAATGCCGGCCCGCGCCACGCCGAGCAGGGCGACCTTGCCCGTGGGGATTTCCACCACCACGCCGAGGTCGAGCGAGAGGAAGCTGTCGGCTCCTGCCGACAGCCACGCGAGCCGCAAGGTGGGCGCCATCAGGTGACGGCCGTTCATTGCCGGGAAGAAGCGGCGCAGGCTGTCGATGAAGGCATTGGGGTTAGTGGGCGGGCGGATCGCGAAAAGCGTGTCGGCCGCCGCGCCAGTGCGCACGGCGAGGGCGAGGGCATCGGTGTCGGCGCGGCGATGCACGCCCACCAGCCCGCCCACGCGGTCAAGCGAGAAGCCGAACGAAAGCTGGATTGGCGAACTGAACTGCACGCCCATCAGCGCAATGAACGAGGGCAGCCCGTCGGGCATGCGCTCCAGCACCGCCGACGCGCTGACCGCCACCGCACCGAGGGGAATGTTGAGCGTGCCGCCAAAACCTGGACCCGGCGCCAACCGTACGATCGAACCCCCTCCCGGCATGCTTCCGCCGAACGGCGAGGCCAGCGACGCCGCAATCCCCGACGGTTGAAACGGTCCGACCGTCAGCGGTGGCAGTATCGTGCCATCCGGCAGTTTCGGCTGGAGCACGAGCGACGACGACGCGAAGGTCAGCGTGAGCGGCCCGAGCGGCAAGGTGCCGCTCATACCCTGCGGGCTATTCCACTCGAGCGAGCCGGCGAGATCGGAGAGGCCGGGGATGTCGGGAAGGCCTTCGAGCAGGTACTGACGAAGTTCACTGGTAAGCTGGTTGCGCGCAGTCTCCCATGCCGTGACGGCGGTCTGCCAGACGTCCACGGAGGGCGGGTTGTCCGCCACGTTCGCCAGTTGCTGCGCGGCGGCCGACAGGTCATCGAGCTTTGTGACGGGCGCCACGGGCCCAAGCACGCGCCGCAGGCTGTCTCCGAGGTCAAGCGCGTACCGGACGATTTCGCTGTTTGCCATGCCAGGGCCTCGGCGTGCATGGGTGAGAACTGTCCGCCGGCGGCGGCATCGGTACGGCCAGGCGACCACGCGATGCGTGGAGGGCCTGCTGAGTTGACTCCTTATTTGAGATGACGGGGCGAGCGAAGGCAAATGAAAACGATGCAGGTCTGAGGGTCGCGCCATTTTCATCGCGCTTCCATCGTAGTTGGCAACCGGCAAAGGGCAAGGTTGGCAGAGGGGCGAGGCTGTGCAGGGGGACCGGCCGGAGGCCGCTTGCAGGATCTGAATATGACGTTTCAGGCGTATGGACGTCGAGGTCCACCCGTCTGATTGACGGCAGTCTCTGGTTGATCTGTCGTTCTGTCTGGATTCGCCTTGCTATTCCAGGAAGACGTAGTCAGCCCGATAGGGCACTCGATTTTCCTGTCCCTCCTGGGTGCACGTCTGAGGGAGAGCCTGACCGCCTTGCGTATTCAGACGTTGCACGTAACGCGTCGGCGATAGCAGGCCACGTCCACCGCTGCTGGTCGCCTGCAACAGCAAGAGTGGAATGCTATCCGGCGCCTGGGCGTTCGGTAGCTGTCGCAATACCTTGCCGGTTATCTTGCTGCCATCCGGCGCTTCCCAGGTTGGCCCTGCATAGTGTTTGACAACGACCTGTCCGAGGTCATCTTTCAGGGTGGCATCTGGCCCCACGAGGGTCCATAGCAAGCGGCCGTCGCTGGCTCGCTTGCACTGATAGTTCTGCGTCCCATCGGCATGCAGCACGGCGACCGTTCCACGCACATCGGCGGGTTGGAGGTCGGGCGGGGCCGCTATCCGGAATGTGGCACACGAGGCGAGTACGCCTGACAGGCCCAGCACAGTCAGCCATTCGCCGTGGAAATGCTGAGGGTTTGCCATGTCGGCTCCTTGCTTTGGCCCATGGAGGAGGATAGCCGGTGCTGCGGCGCATCGCCAGTCGGCTCCAGGTCGTCCGGAGCGCCTTATCGCGCCGACGCCCACAGAACGGAGCGCGATTACGCCGGCTACCGGCGCCCTTCGCGTACACTGCGTGCCTGCAGCGCAACACCCACTAGCAACACCAATTAGAAGACCACCCAAAGAACATGAAAAAAGCGGGGCGGATCAAATCCTGGCATGCCGACAAGGGCTATGGCTTCATCGACATCCACGCGGATCTCAAGGACGTGTTCTTTCACGTCAGTGCGCTACGGACGCGGGTTGTTCAGCCAAAGGTGGGCGACCGCGCGAGTTTCGAGCTTGCCAAGGGCAAGGATGGTCGCATGCAGGCGATCAACGTCACCATTGCAGGCGCCCCAAAGCCAGGCTCTGGCGACGGGGCGAACTGGTTGCCGGCGTTCGTTGGAATGGTGGCACTGGCGGCGATCTCCCTGGGTGCTCTGGAGGGCTATCTTCCTCGGCTCGTTGGCATTGTCAGCTTGATGGCCAGTTTCATAGCCTTCATCGCGTACGCCGAGGATAAGGTTCGGGCAAATCGCAAGGCCTGGCGTATTCCGGAAGCGAACCTTCATCTCATTGCACTTTGCGGAGGATGGCCAGGCGCGCTGGCCGCCCAACACCTGCTTCGGCATAAGAACCGGAAGCACGAGTTTCAGGTTGTCTTCTGGGCGACAGTGGTCCTGAACATTGGCGCACTTGTCCTTTGGAAGGCAGTCGTTGCCCCTTGATGGGCAAACAGGCGCCTGACATGGGGCGGAGCCATCGACCATCGCGGTGAGGGCAGGCTTCACAGCCTGCATTTTTGTGGTTCGTCGTTGAATTGGGGGGACGTTGGTTGTCTCATGACGACCCATCTGAGACGTCGAATTCGTCAAGTGTGTACGACTGGTATGCCTAGAATTCCGGCCGTTTCCAAGACTGCCAGCATTGCGAGGCTATGTACGGACAACCTGGCCATAGGCCTCCTACCCATTTCCCGATTGAGCCGTTTGCGGGAGCGCGAAGAACGGTGCGCCCGACGGAGTCTGTGACACTCATCTAATCGTGGGACCTCTGCTTGCGCCCTGTCCGCGGCGGGTAAGCGTGGAAGCGATTTGCATGATCGCATCCGCGCCATCCTGACCGACCAGCGACTTGGCCGCTGCCTGCGCACGCGCCCATGCTGGACCAATACGGCCCAACAGCGACATTCCAGCCCTTGTGATGCAAAGCGGCCGACTCCGCCCGTCTTCCTCAGGAAATCCCTCGCTCACCCATCCCTGTGCAAGCAGTGGGCGCAGATTGCGAGTCATCGTGGATCGGTCATGATGGTTTCGCCGCCCCAGTTCGGCCCGGCTGATAGGTCCCAGTTCATGTACCAAAACTAGAAGCGTCAGTTGCGGGGCATTGATGCCGAACGGGCGTAGCGCCTCGTCGTAGACCGCGGTCAGCACTCTGGAAATTTGCCGTGTTCGCGTGATCAGGCAGTTTTTTAGGATTTCCTGGGCCATTGAGGGTCGCGTAGCGGAACTCATTTCGGCAGTCGCTTAGTTGTCAAACACCCGTAAGTCTAGAGCAGATCTCTGCAGGGTGCTGCCGCTCGCCGAAGGCAGGACTCATCTTTGGCGCCCCGCCCAGTCTTGTAAGCCACGGTAACTGAGCTAGCCTCTGATACACACAGATACGTTTTGGGTGCGTCGATGCCACACGCTAGATACATCGATTTCATTTAATGCTGCATATGCAATATTACGAGCGTTCCGACGGATACGCTGTTCGGTTCCGGGCCGTATGTCGAGGTGAAAGATATGACTACGCAACATCAGGCTAATTTGCACGGCACGATTGCCACTGTGAAACGTACGGCTGCCGCCGTCGGGATGACACTTGCTGCGGCGCTCTTGTCGCCGGCGCATGCGGACGCCGCAGGGCCCGACATCAGTCATCTGGCAATCCATGACGATATGCAACTTCGGAGGATGGTCACGCACAACGATCATCCAAAAGGGACGGTATTGCTGTTGCACGGTTTCCCGGAAACCCTGCATGCCTGGGACGACATTGCACAGACACTCGGCGCCGAGTATGAAGTCCACGCCTTCGACTGGCCGGGGTATGGCGAGTCATCGCGTCCGACACCCGACCGGTTTGCCTACGCGCCCGTGGACTACGCGAAGGTTCTCAAGGTCTATATCGACCGTGCAGGCATCGACAAAAGCAACCTGGTGATCTACGCCACCGATATCGGCGCACTGCCTGCACTGATCGCTGCCATGGACGACCCTGGCATCGCCAAATCCATCATTGTTGGAGACTTTGCCCCCTTCGATCGCCCCCAGTTCATGCAGGAGCGGCTCCAGGCGTTGAAGGACCCCAAGTCCGCAAAGGCGGTGCGCGACGCCTTCAACACCACGCGCGACGAAATCCTTGAGAACGCCTTCACGCGCGGCCTCGCCCCTGCACTGCGCTACGAGTTGTCTGCCACGTACAGGGCCGACCTGGCGCACGGGTGGCAAAACGGCGCGCTGACTTCGGCAGATGCGTTTTATCACTATTACTCGCACTTCACGCGCGACCAGGACGCATTCGAGGCGAGGCTAGACAAGCTGAAAACGCCGATCAAGGTCATCTGGGGAGAGCAAGACCTCTACATCCACAAGGAAATGGGCATCGAATTCGCGCGGCGAATCGGTGCGCCGATTGAATTGCTTGCGCAAACCGGTCATTACCCCCACTTGCAGCACCCACACCACACCGTGCGCGAAATCCGGGCGGCATTGCCTTGAACGCATGAAACGTGTCGCGCCGGCCTCGCCACATCGGCGCGATTTCAGAAAATCCGTGGCGGATTCCCATCCACTCCCTGCAAACCATCATGAGCACCTCCAACGATAAGGTTATCTATACCGGTACCACGCGCGTCACGGGCGGGCGCAATGGCAGCGCAACAAGCTCGGACGGCCGGCTTGCCGTTGCGCTGTCGAAGTTCGGCAGCCATGGCGCGGGTACCAATCCCGAACAGCTTCTTGGCGCAGGTTGGTCAGCGTGTTTCCTGAGCGCAATGGGCAAGGCGGCACTTGTTGCAGACGTCGCCCTGCCGGCCGACGCAGCGGTGGAAGCGCACATCGACCTGGTTCAGGCCGGTGACGCATTCCATTTGGCTGCGCGGCTGAATGTCAGCCTCCCTGGCGTCGATCCCGCCTTGGCGCGTACGCTTGCCGGCCGGGCGCATGAGATCTGCCCGTACTCGAAGGCAACACGCGGCAATGTCGACGTCCAGATCCATATCCTCTGAGGACGCGACATGACAACGACACGGCTTCTCTTTGCGGCATTGCTTGCGGCGTCCGGCGCGCTGCACACGGCACCCGGGCTGGCGCAAGCGCCCGGGATCCATCGAACCGATCTGATCCAGCGCGACCTCGTCCTGCCTGGCCATCAGGGCGTGCAAGTCAAGGTCGACTTCGATGTGGGTGCATTTGCGCCGAAGCATGTGCATCCCGGCGAGGAAATCGCCTTTGTGTTGGCGGGCACGCTGGAATACCAGCTCGGCAACCAGGTGCCCGTAACGCTGCAGGCCGGGGACGCATTATTCATCCCGGCAGGGATGCCGCATTCCGCACGCAACGTTGGCAAAGGGAAAGCCTCGGAGCTTGCCACGTACATCGTCCAGAAAGACGCGCCGCTGGTGACGCCAGCGAAGTAATCGGCGCGAGACGCATCTCTTGAAGGATCCAGAATGACTTCCTACGACTCCCCCATCGCCGACGAACTCGTCGGCACTCCGGATCGCGCGCGCCGCAGGCTGCTGCTCGGTGGCATGGCTTCGGGCGCCCTGGCGATGATGCCTGGCGCCACGGCTATCGCCGCGTCTGCCCGGGCAGCCCTCGACGCGACTCAGGACAATATTCGTCCGTTTCGGGCGAATTTCCCCCAAGCCGCGCTCAACGATCTGAAGCGACGCTTGGCCGCCACGCGATGGCCCGACGCCGGGCCGGTCGCCGATCGGTCACAGGGCGTCCAGTTGGACAAGATGCAGTCGCTGACGCGCTATTGGGCCACCAGCTACGACTGGCGCAAGGCCGAGTCGCGGCTGAACGGCTACCCGCAGTTCGTCACAAGAATCGATGGCGTGGACGTTCATTTCGTCCACGTACGTTCTCGGCATGCCAATGCCTTGCCGCTCGTGATGACGCACGGGTGGCCCGGATCGATTTTTGAACTGTTGGGCACTATCGGCCCGCTTACCGACCCTACCGCCCACGGAGGTACGGCTGAGGATGCCTTTCATCTGGTGTTGCCATCGATCCCCGGCTTCGGTTTCTCGCAGAAACCGATGGACGGGGGGTGGAATCCGGAGCGGATTGCACATGCCTGGGATACGTTGATGAAACGTCTGGGCTATCACCGCTATGTATCCCAAGGCGGGGACTGGGGCGCCATCATCTCCGATGCCATCGGAAGACTTGCGCCTGAAGGGTTGCTGGGTATCCACGTCAACCGGATCGAACGCGGCACCACATTGCCGGGCCCCATAGCCATGGCATTGAAGACCGGGGGCCCCGCCCCAGCGAATCTTACTGCCGAAGAAACGCTGGTCCTCGACGAGGCCAGGGATTTCCTGAACAAGGGGTTCGGCTACGCGGCCATCATGCAAACGCGACCTCAGACGGTTGGATACGGTCAGGCAGACTCGCCTGTGGCACTGGCGGCATGGATTTACGACAAGCAGGCGGACTGGGTTTTCACACGGGGAGACCCTGAACGGGCACTGGGACGAGACGCCCTGTTGGACAACATCACGTTCTACTGGCTAACGAATACCGGGGCGTCAAGTGGACGAATTTATTGGGAAACGAGTGTTGCAGGCGCCAAGAGCGCGCCCGTCACAGTGCCAGTGGCAGTTACAATTTTCCCCGGCGAAGTCTATCGACCGCCGAAACATTGGCTGGAACAGACCTATCCAAAGCTCGTCTACTACAACCGCGTCGATAAGGGTGGTCATTTCGCGGCCTGGGAGGAGCCTGAGCTGTTCAGCAAGGAGTTGCGGTCAGCATTCAGTTACATGCGCAAGGACAGTTAGCACCTCCATTGTGGACCAGTTGCCATGTCGACATCGCAGGTGCAAGCATCACTTGGCAGCGTCCGAGCCCCGTAGTTGCCGTGTCACCGGCTGAGACTGGGCTGCGCCATCGGGCGCAGCCTTTTCTTGCACTATACGTACGGACACGGAAGGCGGCTAACGCCTCCTGATGCATCGGATCGTTCTGCAAGTGCTAATGGACGTTAGCTGCACATTCTCACCCACACGTCCATGTGGCGGGCTGCTTGCGTAGGTCCGCGATTGCAGCCCATTGCGAAGATCGTCAGCAAAACTTGCGCAAGAACTGAACCCGGCAGTTGCCGTACAGACAGAAAACCGGAATCCCTGTTCTCGCGACACGTGCTCCTACCAAAATGCAAATACTCGCTCAACTGCCGGCGAGAACTTCAGCCTGGTATCGATCTTGCGCGCCCATTATTGCGACCAGCCGCGCTTCGCCGATCGTGGAGCGCTACACAGATTGAAGAGTCTGAATTTCGATCAACGTGAGCAGGCAAGGTTGTCGGCCACGGCAGGCTACATCAACAACAGTGGCCCATTGGCGCTTTCCATCGGCAGCGGATCGGCTTTGGGCCAATCCGGTGCCAGGTGCCTCGCAACTCGCTGCGATGGCCGGCATCAAGCACGTCTTCAAAAAACGGCATCTGCCCGCAAGTGCAGCTTTCTGATATCAATGACCGCGTCGGCGTGTTGTCCAGCAGTCGGCCCAAGATCATTGTAGTAAAAGTGTCGGAAATGGGTGATAAATCTTTCGATTCTCCAGCATGAAAGTCCGTTGATTGACGCGGGGCTGCCCTTCGAATGGCCACCTTAGCACGATGGACAATGGCTGCAGTTGGCCGGTCTCGGCCCTAGGGCTACCGGCGGCGGGGCTCGCCGGCGCCAGAGGCGACTGCCGACCCATCTCGGCCTTTCGTTGCAACGTTCCGCAAGGCTGATGTCCACTGGAAATACGACGCTCGTCAAAATCGGACCGACGGACCTGTGCAAAGTAAGCCTGACCCTGGCTTAACCAAAAGGGTCTCTCGGACCTTCGTCGTGTAGAAAATCCGTAGCACTGCGTTCTACAGTACGCTGCGACACGGGTATTTGAAACTCGTGTACCACCCCGTATTCGTCGAGGGCACAGAAGCCTTTTGCGAGGAACTCGCGCAGTACGGCGGCCGGCTCAATTCCCGGCATCGGGGTGTCCAGAGTCAGTATCGTATGGTCCTCGGTAACAGGCCCCCCGAGCCACAGGCGGACGTGCGAGGGCAATCAATAAGTTGTTTGCCGGTACGCAGGAACAGCGCGCGGGTGCCGTGGCGGAACAGGACAATGTGCATGGCGCGTGCAAACGGTCCAAGCTGCAAAAGTGGGCAGACATCTAGACAAACGCTCATGGCAGGGCACGAGCGGACAAGTCAGAAAGGGGCCCCGACTGCTTGGCCACATTTCCTTGTAGCACGGCCCCCGGTTCATCGCATTCGGGATGTACCTAAGGGCAGCCCCGTCCGGATTGGACCGATTCCGCACGTCCCTAGAGTGGCGTTCGGACCTGATTTCAAACGGGTGTCCGGTTTTAGAGTTAAGTGCGGCTTGACGTGCCGCACATTTTCTCGCAACCCCGACGCCCCGGCGTCGGGGATTTTTTTCACGTCATACGGGTGGTCCGTCCGAGTTCGGCCCCCCGAATGTCCTTACCACACCGTGCATGTCCAGCGCGCAATAGCCTTGGCGCAGCAGATCCTCGCGCAGGTGCATGGCGTTGATGCCGGGCATGGGCGTGTCGGGGGTCAGTTCGGTAGGGACCGCGGAAGTGGGAAAGCCCAGCCAGTCGCGCACGCATGCCGGGCAAGACGCCAGAGAGGTGCCACGCGGCAGCAACAACGCGCGGTTATCGTTGCGGTACAGGGTGATGGCCAGCCCGGGAAAGCGCGGTCGGCCGGCCTGGGCCTGAAACGTGGCGACAAGCCGGAGAAATGCCGCAAGGTGGCCGCGCTGGGCGGCCAACAGGGTTCGTTGCTGTCGCAGGACGGCGCGGGCACCAGCGGTGTCATGCCCGTTTGCCTGAAACGTGCGGATCAAGGCCAACTGGCTGCGAATGCGGCACCTCGAAGCCTCGATGTGTTCGGCTGCCCGGGACGCCTGCGTCTCGCAACGGTCGACGAGGGCACGCGTGTCACGCGGTGGCGGGACAGGGCTCACGGATGCCCGGGGCGGGCCCGCAGCGTGCGGATGAAACGCTTCGGTAGGGGTACGAACAGACATCTGCGGGGGCGGGAGTCGGCTAGGAGACTTCTACTGTAGAACACGCGGTGGCGCCGTGCCATGACAGGACAATGACCAGTGTCCGCGGAGCCCCAGAAGCGAACCGCAGGTGGGCACCGAGGCGGCGTGCCGGACACATGGCTCTGTGCGTAGGCACCTGGCGCGCTACCCGGCGGCCCCAGCGACCGAGGCGGTCAAGGCTGTCAAACGCTTGCTCGATGGCGTGTAGATGGTCGCGGCCGCAGCTTGAATGGTGCAGTTCCCCAACCAACTGCAGCGAGACGCGGTCGTCCCAACAGTGTGTGCGTTCCAACCGTAAAATCGAGATCTGGAGGCGTATCAGTTGCCTGCATCGGATCACATATCGTTGTGCCGTCGCCAGGTGTTCGAGTTCTCGTTTTCGACTTAACATGGCGAGGCAGCCGTTTGACGGGGAATGTCCTCAGTCTAGTATGCGCACCGCGGCTGCGTGCCGTCACGTGTTAAGCCCTCAAGCGACACTCCCGGCATGCGCCGAATGGAAATATTGCGCCACCCCACTCAGCTTGAGCGGGTGGGTTTCTGGCCGGTCCGTCCTTTCATCATGCGTCGCTGTGGACGCGGAGTTGTCGCCTGAGTTGCGTGAGCGTGGACGCCGCCTGGCGTAGGCAGCGGAGGGTCGCCATGGCAAGCGCCACGTCGCCGCCATCGCGCGCGTTCGCGATGGCCGTCTCAAGGCGGTACACCACAAAGTCTGCGTCCTCAAGCATTGTCTCTCCTGCCGGTTGCCGACTTGGGTCTCGTCTGCGTTATAGCGTGCCCCGCGGGAACTCGCCATGTCCGACAAAGAGCGAGTGCGGAATCGCCCCGCTGCCATCAGGGCCGCGTCCCTGTTTTGCCGATCGGTAGTACCGGACCGCCGCCGGCGACGCGCCTTCGAGGGGCGTCCGCCCCGCCTCACGCTCTATGTGCGTGGGGGTCACGACCTTGGGCCAAGGCATAGAGCAGGGGACCCAGTTCGGGCAGCGAGACGGGTAATCCGGACTGACGTGATTCAGGGCATGCATTGGCATGTCGGGCGCCTCGGCCTGTCCGGGATGCTGGACGATGCTGATGCCGCCAGCCCGCTTGATGGCCCGCAGCCCCGCCGCGCCATCGCCATCACACCCAGTCAGCACCACGCCGACGACGCGCGGCCCAAAAACGCTCGCGGCTGAGGCAAAGAGAGGGTTACCGGCCGGACGCACGAAGTTCACGCGGGGCCCGTCATCCAACGCCAGCGTGCCGCCGCTTGAAACGACCAGGTGGCACTTCTGCGGCGCGAGGTAGAGATGCCCGCGCTTCATGACCTCGTCGGCCACGGCTCTGACGATCGGGCAAACATCGCACGAAGGGTCGTCTCGGAACTAACTCCGGAAGAGCAAAATGCCAATGGTCTGGAAGGTCGTTCTCATCTATTCTCACGCTTTTTGAGAATTCTCATAACACGTGAGAACGTTCGATGCAGCGGCACCGCCCATTCGGCTAGCGTCGCAACGCGACACGCATGAGACAAGGTCTCACCGTCCACGGGATTAAGAAACGACTGCACGTGCAGTGACTTCAATGAAGGAGAATGAATTGGCCTCCCAGCGAAAGGTTGAGCCGGTTATCGAGAGCGAGCCGACAGACGGGCTTGGTAAGATGGACCTTCCCATACCTGAGGCGATGCGCGACGCGGATTGTCTGCGGTATTTGAACCTAACCCCCGCCTCTGTAGGGGCGACAAGATCACCTTCGGTGGTCAAAATGACCAGTCGCGCATTGACCCCGCGATTTTTCCGTCCCGCCACGCAGTAGATGCGTGGCTTTTTTTTGCCTCGCCGAGCAAATAGCGAGTAGTCTTTAGTCTTACCCTTTCTCCAGCTGGGACGAAAACCACTATGAAACCCAGTAGGAGCCAGGCCCAAGCGCGCCTGCAGCGCCCCGCCATCGTCGATACGCGGCGGCGAATCCGCGAGCAGATTCAGCTTATCCGAGCGATACGCCTCGACGCCGGCGATAGTGCTCTGGCCGAAAGGGTGCTGCGCTCAATGCTGCGTAGCTTGGCGGCCCTTCGCTGGAACGAAGACCTCTTGGCGGCGCGGAACGAGACGCCAGACATCCCTGCGCCGCCGGGTCGGACGAAACCGAAAAATCTCCAGCATTGATCTTCCCTATCCCGCTGGGGAGACCGATCATTCCGCTTCTGGCTCCTTGTACCGGAGGTACAACAGCGCCAAATATCCAGAGCGCAGATTTTGTAGAACACGTACGGCCAACATGACATCACCGCCATCCGCGCGGGCCGCCCGGACGATACCGATCTGCGCACGAACTCGCTTTCGGGCAGCATCAATTCGCACCTCAAGTAACGAAGCATTGCGGGTCACGTAGAACGATTGCAAATCGGACGACTTCAATTCGGTCTCAAAAAAAGAGGCCGCGTCAGTCGCGGCCGAACGAAGCTCGGTGAAACATTACCGAACACGATCTACTGTACTACGGCGCTGTAATCGCAAACCTGTCGAAATCCAAGCCGTTCCGTACAGCGGCGGTCAACGCCATGTCGGACGTCCGCTGACAGATCCCCATGAGTGCGAGCGAGCAAACTGTCCACAGACCACAACGCATAGGAGACAGTCATGGCAAACAAGGACATTCACATCGTGCCGGCCGGCAACGAATGGCCGGTCGAGGTCGCGGGCGGTGGCGAACGCACCATGTTCTTCACTCAGGAAGAAGCGATTGCTGCCGGCACCGAACGAGCGAAGCGCGACAAGGTCGAACTGCTGATCCACGGACGCGATGGACAGATCCGTGAGCGGAATTCCTTCGGTCATGACCCGTGCGACATCAAGGGCTAAATCCCATGCCGCGCGGCACGCCCGCGCCGACGCTGGATCAGCTCTCTCCCATGCTGCTGGTCGAGCGCAAGGCTATACCGCGCGAGGGCGACTGGCTCTACGAGATCAAGTACGACGGATACCGCGTCTTGGCCAGTACCGGGTCCGCCGCCCGACTGAAGAGCCGCGGCGGGTGACGCTACGAGCTGGTTTCCCGAGGTTGCGGCCGCAGTCGCCGACATGCCGGGCGGCACAATCCTGGACGGCGAAGCCTGTTCTGTCGGGTGTCGTTTGTGAGTTCAACTCGCTCTCTGTTATTCTGAGTCGCTCCCAGCGAAAGGTGGCAGAAAGAATTTTGGATGGCTGCTTCGGGTCGAGGCCGTGTGGAAACGCCGCTGGAACTGCATAGCACCTCCTTGTAGGTGTCCATATTCGTTCAAACGGCGATATCAGACGATGGGGCTGGGGAGCGTGACGGATCGCGCAATTTTGGCGAGCGGCTTGGAGAGCCGCATTTGGGGCGGATTTTCTCCTCCAAAAGGGAGCTTACGCCCCCACCAGGCTCATTGCCTTCATCGTTTTCGCATATCCAAGAATGCGGAGCACGCGCTTCAAGTTGTAGGCCAGTACGAGCAGGCTCATCTCAGTACCGACATTGGGAAGCCTTCGTGTTAGGAAGTGCGTATAGCCCATCCAATGCTTGAAGGTACCGAAGACATGCTCGACAGTGCGCCTTCGGATCTTCATCGCGTCAGGGGTTCTGTCGAGCCGGTGCTGCACGGCCTCGAGCACAGCTTCATGCTCCCACCGCGAGATACGTCGGTAAGGGCTTGGCGTGCATTGCGCCTTCATCGCACATTGAGGACAAGCACTACTCCAGTAGCGGCGTATCTGCAGGCCATGCTCTTCTCTTGTGAAGCGGTAGATTGCCCGTTCTCCGGCAGGACACTGATACTCGTCGTCGCGGGCGATGTAGATGAAGTCAGATCTATCGAATCGACCTTCAGCCTTCGCGCCGGATGTGGTTGGCTTGGGCAAGATGGCCGCGATGCCAGCATCAGCACACGCTTTGATTTGTTGTGCACTGAAGTAGCCGCGATCTGCGACAACCTTAAGCCGAGGCTTTTCCATGGCGTCGCGAGCGGCACGGGCCATCGAGCTGAGCTGTGCGCGGTCATTGCCGATATTGGTGACTTCATGAGCAACGATCAGGTGGTGCTTCGCATCCACGGCCATTTGCACGTTGTAGCCGACGATTCCCGAACCCTTACCACTGGTTGCCATCGAACGCGCGTCGGCATCCGTCATCGATATCTGGCCATCAGGCACCACCTTGAGCTCGTCTTTTATCTGGTCAAGCCGGTGCATCTGCTCCCGAAGCTGTGCGATCTTCTCCTGTAGTCGATCGGTCTTTAGCTGCATATCCTCCGACTGGGTGCGATCAGCAGTTTCCAGCGCACTGAGATACCGTTGGACGCTTTCCTCGATCTGCTGTTGGCGCTTATCGACCTTGCCGGCTGTGAAGTTTCGGTCCCGGGTATTGACCGCCTTGAACTTGCTACGGTCAATCGCGATCAGTGCCTGTGAGAACAACTTGAGATCGCGGCACAGAACAATGAAACGACGGCAGACGTTTCGGATGCCTGTACCGTTATCCCTGCGGAAGTCTGCAATGGTCTTGAAGTCCGGCGCCAGTCGACCGGTCAGCCACATCAGCTCTATATTGCGTTGGCATTCGCGCTCCAGTCGACGACTGGATTGGACACGGTTGAGGTAGCCGTAGATGTATATCTTCAACAGAACCGCTGGATGGTACGAGGGGCGACCCCGTGGTCGAAGGAATCGCCCCTTCGAAGCCGAGCGATTCTAGTTCTAGTTCCTCAACAAAAGCGTCGATGATCCTGGCTGGATTGTCCTCGGCGATGAAGTCATCGAGGCATTCTGGAAGCAGTGTGGCTTGCTTCCTATCTTCTCCCTCTATGAATCGCTTCATCCGATCCCCCAATCTGAATGCGTTGACTCAGTCTAGGTGATCGAGACGTTTTCACACAGCCTCGATCACTCGCAGTCATCGCAGGTAGCGCGGCAGGTTACGACGGGCCAAGGGGAGGGCCGATACAGCGGAAATTTGGTTCGACTCGGCGAATTGCGTCCGATTAGGCAACTGAGCGGCCGGTGAGGAGCATGCCCGATAGCGAGGTTGCCGTGCAGGAGACTGGCCCCCCGCGGACTCTGCTGTGTCTGCGCCTGGGCTATGCGGAACTACGTCGCTTCGGCATGAGAAGCTCAGATAGTACCAAGTAGAAGGTCAACGGCAAGATGTCCTCGCTGCAGGCAAGCTGTATGGGCCTCCGCGGAGGACGGGTATGGAGATGATTGACAGTAAGGTCCACATAAATACGGACTCTCTGCATTCGCTGGCTCGCCGACTGCCACGCGGTATCCCCAACTGTGGTGGCCGGGTAGCTCATCGTCGACATCAATCTGAAACACCGCCATATGCAGTATCAGTCCCCGATACTGCTCTACTTTTCGTATGTTGAGCGTGTCCATGACTAAAGACCCCCGATAGCAAATGTCCTTGCGAGGCACGCACACCGTCACATTTGCGGCAGCGTCGATCGCCCCCCTTTCATGACATCGTGCGCGCTGCAACTCAATGTTGATGCCCGACGCTGTCCTACGCCCCGCAAGCCCGTGGGAGCGAGGAATGGCTGATGAACGCAATAGTGCCGACTGCAGAAACTGGATGTCGAGCGGCAGCAAATGGCCGAGATCGGAAGCCCAACGGCAACCTGTCCGCGCCGCGGCGCCAAACTTCCGTAGCCGACCCATTTGAGCCATACGATTGGTGCGGTGGGAATGACTGAACAGGGGCGCACTGCAGTCACAGCCAATTGCGTTGAACCGCGTACTACGGAAGCGTGGAGAGCTCTTTCAAAAAACGGTGTCCGGTCGCTTTGGAGTACCACCACGGACACCGTGCAAAAAAAATCAAGCTGCTAAAGGGTTCTGGCGCCGTCGAACTGGTATAGCGCGGCCGGATTGGACACGAGTAACCGATCTCTTGCGTCAGAAGCCGGAAACCATCGCAGCAAGAGATTCGTGAGGGCCGTGTCATCGGGCTTGTCTGATTCGGTTGCATGAGGCCAATCGGTTCCCCACACGAGCCTCGACGAAAACTGCTGCGCAATCGAGATGACGAACTCGTCGAGTCGGTGCAAGTCATGGCTTCCGGCTGGTACTGCCATATAGGCGCCCGAGAGTTTCAGCCATCCGTGTCCACTTGCGAGCAGTTCATGAACAGCTCGCTCCATCAGAGGCGTCAACGCTTCGTCGCTGCATACCCGTGCGAAGTGGTCGACGACTACGTCGATGCCGAGGGCCAGAAGCGAGTCCACGTTGTTGAGAAAAGCTTCCGGCAGCATATGAACCTGCAGATGCCAACCCATTCGTCGAAGCCGTGACGCCAACGGGCGAGCCATTGCAATCTCGGTAGCCCCCCGTTGGACTAGGTTCAATCGAGCTCCCACAACCCCAGCTTCAGCCAACCGGTCCAGTTCTGCGTCTGGGGTATCTGGTGTCACAACGGCGACGCCACGTGCTGATTCGCCGAAATACCGCAGAGCTGCCAGCATGGCTCGATGATCCATGCCATATGAGGAGGGTTGGACGACGACGTTGCGCGTTGTGCCAAGTCGCCGCTGCAAATACCGATATTGCTGTGGTGTGGCCGCCCCATGCGTCAGCACTGCGTTCGCAGCAAATGGCAGGCCGGGGTCAAAGACGTGCATGTGGCAGTCGCATGCGTCGGCCGGTAGTGCAAACGATGGGGCATCGCTGGCTGCTGAATGGGCTACGGTCACAAGACTGCCATTGCTGCCTGTCTTCATGGAATGATTAGTGTTTGGCAGCGGCCGCGGAGTTCCAGAACCGATAAGTGCGTTCCAGTTCCGCCTTGGCTTCTGGAATCGATGATGACTCCACGATATCCAGAGACATGTCGCCGACCTGCTTTCTAACGTCAGGGTCGGCCAGGGTCTTCCGCAATGCTGCGTTGAATTTGTCCGCGATGGGCGGCGGCAAATTCTTCGGTGCGAAGAACGCGTTGAAGCTGTTGAGGTTCAAGCCCTTGACGTCGGCCTCCGCGAAGGTTGGAACTTCCGGCAGCAGTGGGGAGCGCTTGTCGCCCGTGACCGCCAGCAACCGCACCTTCCTGGCGCGCGACATGGTGACTGCCTCGGGAGAACCTGTTACGCCTGAGGCAAGCTGTCCACCAATTAGCTGCGGCATCATCTGCGCCGACCCATTGAAAGGGATGGCTTCCATGCCGACACCGGCCTTTCCGCCTATGCTGGCACCAATCAGGTCTGGCATACCGCCCATCAGCGGGACGCCGTAGTTGCGTTTGCTGGCATCTTTCTTCGTAAGGTCCATAAACTGTTGGAGGGTGGTCGCGGGACTCGAGATGGGCACGGAAAGCACCCATTGGAATCGCGCGACGGTACCTATGGGGGCGAAGTCGCGCAGTGCGTCGTACCCGGCTGACGGGGTCATGAGCGGTACGATGACAACCGAGTGGTCGAGAGCAAGCAAGTAGACTGAGCCATCGGCCGGCGCGTTCTTGACGTAAGCGGTGCCGATCTGACCGCTTGCACCAGGTCGGTTTTCCACGACGACGGTATGACCGAGTTCCTTGGCGAGCCCTGGCGCCAAGAGGCGAGCGAGTGCATCGGTCGCGCCACCTGCGGCAAACGGCACGACAATACGGATGGGACCGTTGTATTCGGCAGCGGACGCTGCAGTCGATACGGTGACGCTCATGGCGAGCGCCACCAGCATGCGCATGAGAATGTGCATGAGATGTCTCCGATTGTTTGGGAAGGCGCTTCTGCGAGCGCTCAAACGAATAAGGAAGATGTGCCCGTCAGCCGGGCGCAGCGTGCATTTACTGCAGGCCGAAGCGATGCAGTGTTTCACTCAGGTTCAAAAGCTCGACCATCGTCTTGCCTTCCTTCAAGGCAACACGCATGCCCTCTTCCTTGTGCTCGCGCTCGACGCTCTTGTCGATGACGCTGTCGACTTCAATCGGGGACACAACCACCAGGCCGTCACGGTCCCCGACAATGATGTCGCCCGGATTGATTTGCACGCCACCGAAGTGGACTGGCACATTTACCTTGCCCGGCTGGTTCTTGCCGGTGCCCTTGATCGAAAGCCCGCGGCAGAACACGGGGAAGCCCATCTCGATAATGGCGTTGCCATCGCGAACCGACCCATTGACGACCAGGCCGGCAAGGCCCAGTTCGAGGGCGGCCAGGGTCAGGACGTCGCCCCAGGGGCCGGCTTCCAGGAAGCCTTTTGCGTCCACGACCAGTACGTCGCCCGGTTTTGCCTTGGTCAGCGCATAGTGAATCATTAGGTTGTCGCTCGGGCGAATGTCCACCGTGACGGCTGGGCCCGCCATGCGCAGCGTCGGGTCCAGCGGCTTAAGCCCTGAGTCCAAGGCGCCTTTTTGGCCTTGGGCTTCATGGACTGTTGCGGTGCCGAGGGCTTTCAGACGCTCGAGTTGCTGTTTGTTGGCGGACATGTCGTCTCCTGTGTCGATGTGAATCAAATCCTTGTTTGATGTGCGGATAGTACAAAATAAAAACAAGAGGCGGCAAGACGAATCTACAGCGATACGGGTATACGTGGAAAAAAGAGGGGTTGAAGTAGAGGTCGCGTACAACAAAAGTACATTTGTGGGGTAAACTGCCTCCAGTGCCACTTATCGAAGTGTTGCGCCCGGTGTTTGGTACGATTGCAGCGTGAGCCGTGCTCATTGCGGTCCGGCAGGAGGCGCGGCCACGCCGACGCACTGAAACAATCAAAGAACAGCGATGAAAAAGGGCAGCGAGCAGACCTACGAAGTGCTGAAGAAGCGAATCGTGGCGGGCCACTACACGGCCGGTACTCAGTTGAAGGAAGAGCACATCGCTGAGGATATGGGCGTCAGTCGCACCCCTGTTCGGGCCGCGCTCAAGCGTCTCATCGACGATGGGCTGGCTGTTCAGGAGACTGGCCGGGGGGTGTTTGTGGCTGGATGGACGAGGTGGGACATCGAGGACATGTTCCGCCTGCGTATTCGGCTCGAGCCGTTCGCGGCGCGGCTTGCGGCCGAGCGCGCCGATGGCGAGATCATCGCGCAACTCAAGCAATGCAACGAGGAAATGGCTCGCGCCATTGCGAATTCCGGCGGCTCCGATGACGGTATCGTGGAAATACAGGCGGCGAACAGTCGTTTCCACCGTTTGATGCTCGACGCGGCTGGGTCGCAGCGCCTGAAGACCATCCTGGAAACGATGATTGATATGCCGATCATCACCCGATCGTTCTTTCTGTACGAGCAAGACGACCTGCTTCGCAGCCTTCAGCACCATCGGGACATCGCCATGGCCGTCGAGTTGCACGATGGCGACCTGGCCGAACAACTCATGTCGGTCCACCTGCTCGTTTCGAACCAGCGATTCATGAGCCGCCGCCTGGACAGTTTTGAATCAAGAACTGGCCCCATACAAAAATAGAACAACACGTGGCGATAATGACACTTTCATTAGCCATGAAGCCCGGATTCACCCGCGTTTACCCGCGACTTCGCGAATTCATATTGTTCCGACTGTTTTTATTTTGTACTCTTCGGCTTCATTAGCCAGGAGACAGTCTTGAACATCGCAATCATTGGCCTGGGCGAAGTGGGCCGCTGCTACGTGACCGCACTCGCAACCATCCCGGGCACGACCTTTCAATTTTGCGACTCCCATCTTTCGCAAGCCGGGCGCGACATGGCCAGCAAGTTCGAGCTGACCGTTCACAACGAAGTCGGCCCGTGGCTGGCTGATGCAGACTGGGTCCTTTCCTGCGTTTTCGGCGCTGTATCGCTCGATGTTGCAGGTCAGTGCTTTGACCACATGAAGCTGGGCGCACGATACGCCGACCTGACCACGGCCAGCCCGGCAGACAAGCGCGTGGCAGCCGTGCGCGCCAAAGCCAAGGGCCTTGGATATGCCGACGTTGCGGTGATGGGAGCCATCTCACTGGCGTTGTCGCGCACACCGCTATTGTGTGCGGGCAACGGCGCGAGCGAATTCGCTGAACTCATTCAGCGTGCCGGGGGTAACGCTCGCGTTGTCGAAGGTGGTGCTGCAGGGGACGCAATTTCCCTGAAGGTGTTGCGCAGTGTTTTTACCAAGGGCATGGAAGCGCTGTCGGTGGAATTGCTGATGGCCGCGGAAAAACAGGGGGTTCGCGACAAGCTATATGGCGTCCTGAAGGACATCGACGAGAGTCCGCTCGAGGACTTCATCAACATGCTCGTGCGAACGCACGCGATTCATGCCAAGCGACGCACGCATGAAGTTGCAGAGGCGCAAAGGGAGTTGCAGGGGGCGGGGCTGACGTCTCTCGTGCTGCCCGGCGTGGAAGCGCGCTTCGCCAACACCGCTGCAGCAATCGACACACATCCAGTTGGTGAGAACCCCTCGCTGGAAGACGCCCTTCAGTGGCTGCTCAAGCAGGCCGCTTAACAGAAAAAATGCAAAAGCATCCGGAGACAGCAATGCAGAAACTTCTTCTCGCCGCGTCGGCAGCCGTCATTTCGTTTGCCGTCATCGCACCGTCCGCCAATGCAGCGGACAAATACCCGAGCAAACCTGTGCGCATGCTAGTCGGATTCCCTCCAGGGGGTTCGGCCGACATCAATGCGCGCATCGTGGCGCAGGGACTGGCGTCTCAATTGTCGACGTCTATCGTGCCGGACAACAAGCCTGGCGCTGGTGGCAATATTGCGGCGACGGAAGCCAAGCGTTCGGCGCCTGACGGCTACACGATTTTCTACAGTACCTCGGCCATCGTACTGGCACCATCGCTGTATCAAAACGTGCAGTTTGATGCGTTCAATGATTTCGTCCCTATCAGCCTGACGGCGAACATCCCACTCGTCCTGGTGGCAACCCCAAAACTCCCGGTGAACAACGTAAAGGACCTGGTCTCCTATGCGAAGGCGAACCCTGGCAAGCTGAACTATGCTTCGTCGGGCTCTGGAGCCCTGCTGCATCTCGGAGGTGCCCTGTTTGCGAAAGAGATGGACATACAGGTCACGCACGTGGCCTACAAGGGGAGCGCACCGGCCATAACGGATCTGATCTCCGGCTCAACGCAGTTCATGTTCCTGCCGCTCAATGAGGCGACGCCCCACATCAAGGCGGGAAAGCTGAAGGCTCTTGCTCTCACGAGCGACAAGCGCTCGCCGATCCTTGCTGACGTCCCCACCATCAAAGAAGCTACTGGTCTCGATTCTCTGGTGATGGGTGCCTGGCAGGGAATTCTGGTGCCGAAGGGGACCCCGGACGCCATTGTCGCCCGTCTACGCGACGCCACTGAACGCACCCTGCAAGACAAGGCGGTTCGCACGAAGCTGCAAGACCAGGGTTCGGAGATTCTTGGCGGAACACCTCAGCAGTACACGCAGTACATGCAGAGTGAATCGATTCGCTGGGCACGCGTCATCAAGGAATCGGGCGCGAAGGTCGAGTAGACCTGGCCTGGTCCACGGGATTACATGACTCGCGTTATCGTTCGATCGAAGGCCGAGGCGATTAAAGCGCTCCGCGGCCATCGAGGCATTGATCTCGAGTTGGACTATGCCAGCGCGTGGCGGGATACGGCCGAACTGAGCCGCCTTGGACTGGAATGCAACGTTCGCGTGTTAACGCGTGGCGTCGACAACATTCTTGTCGTCTCGTCGTCCGCCCTAGAATCAGGTCTCAGCCGTGCAAAATCGACTTACCGCCAACGCAACCTCTATTGCAGTTTCGAATGGAGCTTGGTTTCCGATGAGCAGTTGACGCGAATCCTGCGTCGCGCGGTAACGCTCGGCGACCGCCTGCTTGGTATCGATCAATTGACCGGCATGCCGAATGAAACGTGGGTCTAGGGGCGAGCCCTCTGACGGCTGCCGACGACAACGACAACGCTGTCGGTGCGCAGTGGGCAGATTCCTCTACCAAAACGGTCATCGGAATGCTTGGGCGATGCGGCCGTTCCTGGCCGGCAAGCGCCCGCCTGCCGGCCAGAAGTATGGTCAGACTTCAGTTTGCTCAGCAATCTCCAAGGCGTCATCTACCTCAATTCCCAGATACCGGACGGTACTCTCGAGCTTTGTATGCCCGAGGAGCAGTTGGACAGCTCTCAGGTTTCTGGTCCGTCTATAGATTAGCGAGACCTTGGTTCGCCGGATTGAATGCGTCCCATAAGCGGAAGTGTCAAGGCCGATTGACGCTATCCAGCGATGGACCAACCTGGCATATTGTCGGGTCGATAGATGGGGCGACGAGCGCAAACGACTGGGGAACAAGAAGTCGCCGCAGCTCAATCCCCGTGCGCGTATCCAGGCCTGGAGGCATTCCCGAGTCTGTCCAGTAATCTCAAATTGCACGGGTCGATGCGTCTTCTGTTGCATGACCGTCGCACGCATGCCAACTTGGCTTCCTACGCTGACATCTTGTACGCGGAGACGAATCAAATCGCAAGCGCGCAGCTTGCTGTCGATGGCGAGGTTGAACATCGCCAAATCTCTCGTGCTAGCGGCGAGCTGAAGGCGCGTACGGATTGCCCAAATCTCGGACAGCTTCAGAGGAGGCTTCTGCCCCGTCAGTCTTCCCTTGTTCCACGGGGCACGGCGGCTTACAGATGGTTGGGAGGTAGTCATGACTCACTCCTGGAGTGGATGGGAGCCCATTCTGCGCCTGTGCCGGAACCTCTCAAGTGGCGGGCGCTAGTCCCACTCTGCTTCCGAAACCAACTCCGCTGACACGACGCCTTCGACGCTCATCTGGTAGAGCTTCCGATAGCACAGTGGACATGGCGCCCAGTCCAAGGCCTGATTGCCTCCAATCTCAAAGTGCAGTTCGCGGATCCGGACGGTGACGCCGCATTTGCAGACGAGAATTTGGGTATGGTCATCCATCGCGTATCTCCATGGCAGAAAAGGGGATTACAGCATGTGACGGCCGGAGATCTCCATGGATCAGCGAGTTGCCAATCTTTCTCAGGATGCGCGCGAGGGCACAGCAGGCTCCGAAGAGCGCAAGCATAGGACCAACATTTTCGTGCGGGGGCAGTTTCGGATCTTGCCGATTCACTGATTGCCGAGATTCAATCGCCGAGCTTCTGTCCGGGACGGAGGTGGGTCTTGATGAGTGGGCGGTGACCGCCTATTCCCGCCAGCCAGCAACTGCGCTCCCAGAGGCAGCACACCGCCGCAAAGCGGTCGTTCGAAAGCAAGCGAACCGTGGCTTATGCAGCGGCGGCTGCCGTGCGCCTCTGTCCGTGCAGAAGAAATAGCGTGAGGATTGAGGCGAATCCAAGAGCCGACGACACCCAGAGCGCCCTAGCGCCCAAGGAATCGAGCAGCATGCCGAAGAGCCACGGCGCCATTGCTTGGGCGACGCGGGCCGGCACCATTAACAAGCCCTGACGGTGGCCATACCCGCCCGGCCCGAAAATAACCAGCGGCAGCGTGCCCTTGGCAATCGTGAGAATGCCGTTGCCCGCCCCGTGTAGGACGCCAAACAGGGCCGCCGCGGGCGCTCCGGCCACACCGAACGCCAATGCGCCAATGGGATGCAGCGCCGCCGCGATCCGCGCCGACAGCAAGGGGTGGACCTTGCGCAGCAGGCCGAACTCCAGGATCCGGGCACCGACTTGCGCCGGTCCGATCAGCGCACCCACCATCACGGCCATGGCCAACGACGCCCCACCCGCCTGCAGCAGCCGCGGAAGGTGTACGGCCATCGCTGTGCTGATAAACCAGGTCGCCGCGAAAACGAAGGTCAGCGCATAGGAAGCCGTCCGCTGCGAACGCTCGTCACCCGGGTGCGGCCTATCCTACGCGTTGATGGCACGGCTTCGCTGGGCGCATTCGCTCCGGCTGCCATCCGCGGCATGCTCAGGTTCAGGGCCAGCCCAAGCGTGAGATGTAGCGCCGCCCAGGCCAGGCAGGCGCCTCGCCAACCGATGTGCGCCTCAATGTAAGCAGAGAGCGGCCAGCCGACCGTACTGGCAAAGCCGGCGATCAGCGTGATGCCGGTGATCGCGCCGCGCGAATGGTGGCCGTACAGCGCGACCAGCGTGGCGAACGCCGCTTCGTAGAGCCCTGCGCCCATGCCGATACCCAGGATCACCCAGGCGGCGAAGAGGCCCACGGCCCCTTGGGCCACTCCGAGCCCGGCGAGTCCGACTGCGAATACCAGGCTCGTGGCCACGAGCACCGACCGGCCGCCCGTCCGATCGATCATCCTCCCGGAGACGGGTCCCAGCAATTCGGACACCACCAGGGCGATTCTGAAGGCAGTAAAGATCGTCGGCGCGGAGACACCAAGATCCTTTGCCATGGGCGTTGCCAGCATGGCCGACAGGTAGTAGGTCGAACCCCAGGCCAGCGTCTGGGCAATTCCCAGCCTGGCGATCACGCTACTGCTTGGCTCCATGGCCGTCCCGTTCCTGGTTATTCCACTTCGTTGCTGTCGGTGTCGCCGGTCTGGGCCTCGTTCTCGTGCTGCATGGCCGCCGCTGCCAGCGCCGTCGCGTTGGGGGGCGCGGCTTCCTTGCGCTCGCTGTAGCGGTCCGTCAGGTAGTCGCTGCGGTCACGTACCAGCAGTGTGAACTTGACGAGCTCTTCCATGACGTCGACCACGCGGTCGTAGTAGGACGACGGCTTCATGCGGCCGTTGCCGTCGAACTCCTGGTACGCCTTGGCCACCGACGACTGGTTCGGAATCGTGATCATGCGCATCCATCGGCCCAGCACGCGCAGCGTGTTGACGGCGTTGAACGACTGCGAGCCGCCGCACACCTGCATGACGGCCAGCGTGCGGCCCTGGGTCGGGCGAATGCCGCCAATCTCCAGCGGGAGCCAGTCGATCTGGTTCTTGAAGACGGCCGTCACCGTGCCATGGCGCTCGGGGCTACACCAGACTTGGCCTTCCGACCACTCGGAGAGCTTGCGCAGTTCGACCACCTTGGGGTGATCAGCGGGCACGCTGTCCGCCATCGGCAGGTCGCGCGGGTCGAACACGCGGGTCTCCGCCCCGAAGTGCTGGAGAATCCGTTCGGCTTCCAGCACCAGCAGCCGGCTATAGGAAGTCTCGCGCAGCGAACCGTAGAGCAGCAGGATGCGCGGCGGGTGGGTGCTGACGCGTGGCGGTTCCAGCTTATAGAGCTCAGGCGTATCGAGCACCGCAGGGACGATATTGGGAAGATCCGCGGTCATTGGATTCTCCGCCCTTGCGCGTCGATGACGGCTTCGCCGTCTTCCTTTGTGAAGGCGCCTTGCTGCGGCGCCAGCAGGATGTCCAGCACCAGCTCGGAGGGCCTGCACAACCGTACGCCCAACGCGGTGACGACGAAGGGACGGTTGATCAGGATCGGATGGGCCAGCATCGCGTCCAGCAACTGGTCATCAGTCAGCGAGGGATCGGCGAGAGCAAGCTCGGCATAAGGCGTGCCCTTCTCGCGGATCGCTTCGCGCACGGTGAGCCCGGCGTCGCGGATCATTGCCTGCAAGGTCTGCCGGTCGGGCGGCGTGCTCAGGTACTCGATGACGGTCGGCTTGATGCCCGCGTTGCGGATCATGGCGAGCGTGTTGCGCGATGTGCCGCAGGCGGGGTTGTGATAGATGGTGACGGTCATGGGGTATCTCAGTGCGATTCGTACCAGTGCTGCGAACGGTTGACCACGCCGACGACGAACAGCATCACGGGGACCTCGATCAGCACGCCGACGACGGTGGCGAGCGCCGCGCCCGACTGGAAACCGAACAGGCTGATGGCGGTGGCCACGGCCAGCTCGAAGAAGTTGCTTGCGCCGATCAGCGCCGATGGGCCCGCCACGCAGTGGGCGACGCCGAGCTTGCGATTGAGCAGGTAGGCCAGGCCGGAGTTCAGCGGGACCTGAATCAGGATCGGCACGGCCAGCAGCAGGATGATGAGCGGCTGCTCGACGATGGCATTGCCCTGGAAGCCGAACAGCAGCACCAGTGTCGCCAGCAGCGCGGTGATCGAGTAGGGCCCCAGCGCACCGACCACTCGCTTGTAGGTGGCTTCGCCGCGTGCCAGCAACGCCCTGCGGATACCCTGCGCGATCAGCACCGGCACCACAATGTAGAGCGCGACCGACGTGATCAGCGTGTCCCACGGCACGGTGATCGACGACAGACCCAACAGCAGCGCGACGACGGGCGCGAAGGCCACGACCATGATCGCGTCGTTGAGCGCCACCTGCGACAGCGTGAAGTACGGATCGCCCTTGCAGAGCTGGGACCAGACAAACACCATCGCCGTGCAGGGTGCCGCCGCCAGCAGGATCAGGCCGGCGATATAGCTGTCGAGTTGATCCACTGGCAGCCAGCCCGCGAACAGGTGACGGATGAAGATCCACCCCAGCAGCGCCATGGAGAACGGTTTAACCAGCCAGTTGACGAAGAGCGTGACGCCGATGCCGCGCCAGTGTCCCGCGACCTGGCCCATGGCACCGAAATCGATCTTGATCAGCATCGGGATGATCATGATCCAGATCAGGATGCCGACCGGCAGGTTCACTTGTGCGACCTCCATGGCGCCAATGGCCTGGAAGACCGGCGGCAGCCATTGGCCGAGCAGGATGCCGGCCACGATGCAGAGGGCCACCCAGACGGTCAGATAGCGCTCGAAGAAGCCGATGGCGCTGGGTTGCGCGACCCCCGCGGCCCGTTGCGCCGTGCTCATTGCCCGGCCTCCACAGGCTGCTCGCCGATCGCGCGCATCTCCTTCTGGATGGCGTTATGGTCCAGCACGTGCAGCGGCAGGTTCACGAACTGGCTGACGCGATTGAGGATCTGACGGAAGACCTGGTCGAACACCTTGCGCTTCTCGTCGTCCGAGCCCTGGATGGCGGCGGGGTCCATGAAGCCCCAATGTGCGGTGATGGGCGTGCCAGGCCAGATCGGGCACACCTCGCCTGCGGCCTGGTCGCAGACGGTGATGACGAAATCCATCCCGGGGGCATCGGGCAGGGCGAACTCGTCCCAGCTCTTGCTGCGCAGGCCGGACGTGTCGTAGCCGATCGACTGGCAGCGCTCGATGGCAAAGGGATTGACCGTGCCAGAGGGATGGCTGCCGGCGCTGTAGGCGTGAAAGCGCCCCTTGCCGAGCACATTGAACAGCGCTTCGGCCATGACGCTGCGGGCGGAATTGCCGGTGCACAGCACCAGCACGTTGAAAGTCTTGTCGGACATGGTGGTTGTTGGGCGATTGAGCGACGTTGGGGCGAGCGGGTGCCTCCTCGCGCGAGGTCCCGATGCGGGAGGCGGGTTAGGGAGTGCTCAGCAGCAGCCGGATTCCGGCGTGCAGCAGGCGGTTTTGGCGGTTGGCTTCGGCGTGGCGCTCAATTGGACCGGCACGCAGCACGCGGCGGCCTCGGCGCTCCGCTCCCGTGACTCACCATAGGTCGGCGCGCCACCAAGCGTGTGGAACGATTCCCAGGCGATCCCCGTTGGGTCCACCGACCAATGCTTGTTCGAAGTTGCGTAGCAGCAGTTCGTCTCGGACTGGGAATGCAGGGGCAGGTCGGCGCTGGCGAGGCGCGTCTGCATCTCGGCCAGCTCCGCGTCGGTCTCTACCTGGATGCCGAGATGGTCGACGCCGAGCTTCTCCGTGCGATTGGAGATCGCGAAGTTCACGCGCGGGTCGTCGAGCGCCCACTTGGCGTAGTCGTCCCGGACGACGATGGGTTCGGCAGCGAACAGGGCCGAGTAGTAGCGGATGCTGGCCGGCAGATTGGCCACGCTGACATGGACGTGGAAGCGCTTCATGGTTCAGGACCCCGTGGCGACGGAACAGGAGGACACCGGCGAACACGGATGGCCGCCACAGCAGTTCTCCGTGAGATAGCCAAGCAGGGCATTCATGGTCTCGAAGCGCGCCATGTAGATGATCGAGCGGCCCTCCTGGCGGCTGGCCAGCAGACCGGCGCGGTGTAATTCCTTGAGGTGGAATGACAGCGAGGAGGCCGGCATCTCCATCAGTTCGGCAATGCGGCCAGCCGGCAGGCCTTCGGGGCCGGCCTGCACGAGCAGGCGGAACACAGCCAGACGGACGGCGTGGGCGAGCGCGGCAAGCGCTTCCAGGGCGTTATCGGTTTCCATGATTCGACTATAGTCGAATCATAAAAGCGTTGCAAGCGTACTGTTGTGACGGTCGGCCTCAGCAGGTGGCTCAGCCGGGTCAATATACGGCGTCTAGTTAGCGAGGTACGTGAGACAGCGAGCAACGTGTCCTGAGTAAAGAACAAGGGCCGCTTGGGAATTCGGTATGAGGCAGTGGTGGAGATCGAGCATTGGCTCGATGATGGCGAAACGCTATCGCAGGTCGCGGTCGCCGACCTGCCTTTCGAAGTGCTGCCCTACCTGGCCCCGAGCCGTTATTGCGAATCTGACCGCATGATGGAATTTGCGATGCGCGAGTTTGGCAGCATGCGGCAGGGCTACCCGCGCGTGTATGCGATACGGGAGTGGGTGCGCAACCATGTGCGCTTTCTTTCACGGTCGACCAACGAGGGGACGTCGGCGATCGATACGCTCATGGAGCGTACGGGGGTGTGCCGGGATTTCGCTCATTTGATGATCGCCATCTGTCGCGCGCTGAGCATCCAGGCCCGTATTTCCAGCAGCCTGGACTATGGCGCGGATCCGGCGATGGGGCCACCCGATTTCCATGCGGTGCTCGAGGTGTATCTCTCGAACGGCTGGTATTTGCTTGATCCGTCGGGATGTCCATTCCGACCGGACTGCTGCGCATCGGCACCGGCCGGGATGCCGCCGATGTTCCCTTTGCCGCGATATTCGGCAAGGTCGGGTCGGAGCGGCCCTACATCGAAATCGAGGCTCTGACCGATTCTGCCGCCGGCATTGGCATGCCGCTCGCCACAACACGCGCCATCTCGACCTGGTGATCCGCGCTCAGTTGCTGGCCGCCTTCCATGATCTGGGTTTTCCATTGCCGCGTTCCATTCTTCGGTTCCATGGCTTCATCGACGAACGCCGCTGGGATGCGTTCCAGCGGGATCTGCCATGGCTCAGGCGTAGTCTCTCTGACAGAGCGTGGGGCCTCCAGATCAGCGCCAAGAAGCCTGCAGCAGGCCCAGCAGCAGGTCGATGGCGAGACGGCCTCGCTGAACACCTGCGTGTTCGGCGCAACCATGCGACTCATAGGGGGTGCCTGAATGAAGCGGCCCCCAAACGCGCGTGCCGTGCTGCACCTCATCGACGCATACCTCATAGCCCCAGCCAGTACTGAACTTCAGGGGATCGGAGTCCTCAAGAAATACCTTTACGGACAGTACTAGCCCGCGATAGCTATGCGCGGTCGTGTCTGCTGGATCGGCCAAGAGCTACGCCCCGGTGAAGTTGATCAATGCGGCGGTTAGCCCGTGTCGCAAGAGTTTGCGAGAGACTGTCATGCTGAACGGGAACATCGTCGAGGGATGTAGGCCGTTGTCCTACGTCGTCTAGGGTGCGTCCAGGCCCAAAAATAAATGCTGGCCGTCGCGGACAATCAGCGTAGAGTGGGAGACTTCTCCTTGGGAGCATGGCATGGACACTTATCCGGCAGCAAACAGCAAAGGCTTCGACATTTACCCGCTAGTCTACAAATACGATCCGCCGCGTGAATGGCATGAACGAAGGCCGGACCGTAGCTACAGCGCCTCCGTAGTGATCTGTCGGGAGGGTATCGCGCCGACAGCCGACAGTGGGCGAGTCTTTCAAGTACCGGATGCACAGTGGGCCGATTTGGGTGTGGCCAAGCGCGCAGCGGTCCAGCACGGGACGGACATCATCGAAGGATTGGTCAGCGGCGAATCGCTGGCGGGTATCTGACACGGGGATGCCGCCTGCCATGCGTACCTTACTCTGGGTCCTAGGCTCCTCGCTTGTCTAGCGCCTCTGAGCCTATATAAGCGCCGATATCGGCGAACGTAATTGCCACACCGGCGATCGCGGCTGTCTCTGAGAGGTACGGAAATGTCTTGCGCAGAAAGCTTCGGCCCTTGTCGTCGCGTGTGACGGCTTCGCGCGATTCGCCGGTGCGGACCACATGCTGGATGTCGTTATAGAAGTCAGGGTCGCGGAATATCGGCACGAGGTCAGCGATTTTCCTCCCGGTGTCGGCCGGCCTCAGTGGAAATACGTCCCGCATCGTCGGGGTGAACCACTGAAGTCTCAGTTCCAGATCAAGAAAAAGAGCCATGACCTGGCCGGAAAGCAACACGCGGCTTTGCATCGCGAGCCGCTCGATGTTCCTCGTCAGGTCGCGATTGACATCGTTGAGATCCTCGTTGCTCTGTTTGAGCTGTTCGTTGGACGCCTTGAGTTCCTCGTTGAGGGCCTGCAATTCCTCGCGCGACGCTTCCAGCTCCTCGCGGGACGTGCGCGCTTCGTCTTTCCAGTTGACGCTGGCGCCCGCAGCGAGATCGTCGTGTAAAAGGTCGGAGTCGCCCGCACCAAGTGCGTCAGCACAGTCTTGCTCCTGTATGAACGACACCAGAATACGGTCCCATGCACCTCCACCCAAGGTTTGGAGCGGGGTAAGTCGCATGCTTAGCTGAGTGTCCTTTGCAACGCCGGCTTTCAGGTTTGTCATGGTCAGAGGTTCGTGCGCTTCCAGCACTTGGCGGATGCCGTATTGAAGTTGTGACACCCATTCCCGTGGGACGAGATCCGTGAGATTGAGGGAGGGCTCCCCGGCGGGCAGTGTCAAGATACCCTTCGTGCTACCGTATGTCCTTAGCACGTCGCCCCTGTGGTCGATCAGTGCCGACGGAACGTCGAATTGCTCATGGGCTACGCGAAGCGCAGCCGCTGTCCGCGCTGTGCTACTCGGAGCAGTCGATACGGGGTGGCGTCGGACACCTGGCATTGGGCCGACTTTGCGATAGATATTCCATTTTGCAGAGACCGCTTCGAAGCCTTGGGCGTTAGCAGGCAGGGCTTCACTCCTGCCCAGAAATAGGACGCCGCCAGTGCGCAACGCACCGTGAAGACGGAACAAGACTTCCTCGACTGTCTCTCGCTCCAGATAGATGAACAGGTTACGGCAGGTGACCAGGTCGAGTTCCGCAAACGGTGGGTCCGAGAGTAGATCCTGCGGCACGAACACCAATTTTTCACGCAGGAACCGTTTCACGCGGAAGAACGCGTCGACCTGGTAAAGGTACCGGCTCTGGCGCGCGGGCGATAGCCCCGTCAGAGCCTCACTTCGGAACACGCCACGACTCGCCTTCGCGACGAGCTCCGGCGCAGCGTCTGTAGCAAAGATCTGGAAGTCCGGAGGGGTGGCCAATTCGTGCGCGATTTCGTCGAGGAGCATCGCTATGGAGTACGCCTCCTCGCCCGTCGCGCATGCCGGCGTCCATACCCTTACCGTGCGAGCGGTTCCGGCCGCGGCGACCAGCGGTCTGAGCACTTCGTTGCCCAGGGTCTCCCAGGCATCGCTGTCACGGAAGAATTCGGTAACATGGATGGGGATGCCGCGCACCAGTGCCTCCAGTTCGACGGGATCATCCTCGAGAAGCAGGGCATAGTCGTCGAACGACCAGACCTTTCGCATATCCATACGTTGTTGGACGCGCCAAAGCAGCGGCGAAGGCTTGTATCCGCTCAAGTTGAATCCCGCCCGCTGTCCCACCAGTTCGATTATCCGGCCCAGCGTCTGCGACATGCCACCTGTCCAGTCCGCGGAGCCCGTAGGACGTACATAAGCTGGGTCGGCGCAGGCCACCAGTTGTCGACCCATCGCGCCGACAGGCAGGATATGGTCATGGATGCCGCGCTGGATGACGGCTTGAGGCATCGAGTCATGCAAGGCCGTGAGGGGGTCCTGTACGATGACGATGCCGCCAGCCTGACGAATGCGGACCGCACCTGCGGTTCCGTCCATGCCGGTACCTGACAGGATGACCGCTATGGAGCGCGGTTCCTCACGCAGCGCCAGACTTTCAAGGAATGCGTCAATCGTGTCGATGCCGGGCCGTCGACCGCCGCCTTGCGCCTGGCTTGTATGAAACCGGCCATTTTCAAGCGTCAGGATATGATCAGGCGCTGGGACGTACACCGTATTCGTTTCGGGTCGCATGCCGTCTGCAGCGACCTGGACCGGCAGACGGGTCCATCTCGCCAGCAGATCTGGCAAACCACTGGGGCGGTCGCTGGGCAAATGCTGCAGCACGACGAGCGCAAACGGCAGCTTGGCAGGAAGTCCCTCAAAAAGCTTCTGCAGGGCGGTGATGCCGCCGGCCGACGCGCCGACGGCAACGACAGGAACGTCGACCGGGCTTCTAGCTAACGACTTATCCATTGTCATCTCCCACATAGCGGAGCATCAGCCGACTTCCGGTGGCACTTCTAGCGTAGCAACGCGCAATCCACGCGCAAGGGCGACACCTCGTTTGGCTACCCAAGTCCCCTCCCTGTCCGAAATGTGCTTTATTCGCACGTCCCTGGCGCAGCCGGATGCTGCTAAAAGGTCGGTTTGACGGCGGAACATGTACGAGATGTTGAACGGAAAAGAAACACGCGACGACGTCCTTCGGGCTCATATTGCCCAGGCGCGCCGGCTTGCATGGGCCCAGGCACCTCGAGTGCGCGTCGTACGCGACGACGGCGGGGACGTTGCCTTAGCGATGGCAGTCCTTGGCGCATTGCGAAGGCGTCACGCCGATCTTCTGTGGGTGCAGCGTCGGCGAGCGATAATACGGGCCTTTCTTGCATCGCCACCCATCGCTGGCAATGACACCGAAACGACATGACCCCTTCATCGGGGCATTAGGTGATCAGGCGTCGGCCGCCTTGCTTTCGGGCGTGGGCTTCACGGCGTAGAACCCCCACGTCAAACCAAAGGCTGCCGCCACAATGGAGCCAACCAGCACACCGGACTTCGCAGCCGCTAGCAGCGCGGGATCGTCGAAGGCAAGCATGGCAATGAAAATGGACATGGTGAACCCGATGCCCGCCAAAAGGCCGATGAGAATGACACCACGCCACGTTACTCCTTGGGGTAGCCGACACCATCCTAGCTTTACCAGAATCCAAGCCACGCCCAGTATGCCTGCCGGTTTTCCCATGGCCAGAGCTACGGCAACCCCGAATAGCACTGCGAGCTGCGTCGCGGAGCTAAGTCGACACCGTCCAAGCTGATGCCAGCATTTGCCAACGCAAACAAGGGCATTACGCCATAGGCGACCCAAGGATGGAGCGCGGTTTGCACGCGCACCACGGGCGGTTGCAATTCGCGATGGGCGAGAAGCAGTTCCTTCCTGGATTGGTTTAGTTCTTCAATGCCAGCGTGTGGATCTTCGTCGCGTTGTTGCAGATCGGCGGCGACCCGGGAAAGAATATCTTTAGGACGTTCGCGGGTGGGTGTCGGCCGCACGGGCGTCATGAGGCCCAGCGCGACGCCAGCCAGAGTAGGATGGACGCCGGCAAAAAGCAGCCCTGCCCACACCACGGCCCCGGGTACCGCATACGGGAGGGCGACGCTGATGCCCGCGCGCTGCATGATTGCGGCGACCATCAGGCCGCCGGCGGCAATCGCGAAACCGGCGGGCTGCAGGCTGGCGGAATAAAACAGAGCGATGATCAGAACGGCGATGATATCGTCGATGATGGCCAGCGCCAGTAGGAAGACCCGCACGTTTGAGGGGATGGCGCGCCCCAGTAAGGCAAGAATGCCAACCGCGAAGGCAATATCGGTGGCGGTTGGCACCGCCCAACCGTCTCTGCCGGGCGTCACGCTATTCAGACTGACGTAAATCATGGCGGGTACCGCCACGCCCCCGAGCGCGGAAGCCAAGGGCAGCGCCGCCTGTTGAAGCTGGCTCAACGCACCTTCGTGAATTTCCCTTCGTATCTCCATCCCGACGATTAGGAAGAAGATTGTCATGACCCCGTCATTGATCCAGAAATGCAACGACCGGGCAAATTGATAGGACCCGATTCCGAAAGCTACCGGCGTGTGCCACAAGGCCTCGTAACTGTGTGAGTCTGTAAGATTGGCCCAAAGGAGGGCGGCTGCGGCCGCAAGCAGCAGCACGATACCGCTGACGGCTTCGACGTGAAAAAACCGGTCCAGAGTTGTTAGAGCCTGCTGGGCAAGACGTTGCGTCCGCGGGATATCTCGATAGTCGGGGTGTCGCATCATGATCGTGGTCGTTCCGCGTGGCGGCCCGACCGACGCAAATAACCTGCCCGCTACCTGACGCAAACGGACACCCCGTCGCAGATTATAGGGGCAAGCGGCACGGGTCAACCTCCCAGACTCTGCGATGGACCTTCGCCCAATGGACACAGCTTTTCCGGGTGAGTTGAAATGAATGGGCTGCTTATATCGGAGCAGCCAATTTGTAGCGAATCGCGCGCGATTCAGGGGAGGCAGACATGGGATCGCTTCTTTATGGTTCCGGGTTGTTTGGCGCCATTGCCTTGTCTGTCGGACTGTTTGTCAGCGTCTTGACCGCGCTGGAGGTCGGACGGTTAGTGTGGCAGTGGCAGGTCAATGCTACCGGCACGGACCTGAATGTGCAGATCAAGAACTGAATATTACGAATTCCACTTCGTTGAGCCGCCCGTGCCGGATCACAAACAAACCGGAAACCGCGACTCGCCGAGGGCTGTTCAACCATGACCCCTCCTGGCTCAGGCTCTTTTAAGTTGCATCTTCATTCAGCCGATGCGCCGGAAGTATTGGCGATTGCTAAGTCTGCTGTCGATACCGAATTGAGAGCGCCTATGAGCTCCAAGGTCGCGTTCCGTTGACGTCGGAGAACCACGAGCGCGCTGCACATGCTTTGCATGGCATATTTGGCGTGGGAGGCTTCTCCGCCCTGTGATTCAACGAACTGCACATAGCGCCGCAGAGTCTCGATTTTGCGCGAGACTTCGACGATGCAGCGCTCAGACTCGGGCACGTTGCGGAATATTGAGGGTGCCAACACGACGCTCGTCCACTTTTTCTCACAGTAGGTAGACCCGGGGGCAGGCCGGGATCGCAGCCGCCACGACCGAATTAGACGTTGAAAAAAGAGCCCGCCAGAGGCGAGCAAGGAAAAGGTCGGGAGGGCATCGACGCACGGTGGATGTACGACTACCTTATGAGAGGAGCCGTTTCTTCGCTGTAGGATTTTGTCCGAAAGATGCGAAATGCAGTTAAGGTGTCGTATTCGCCCCAGGAGAACCTGGGTCTCCAATGCTCGTGATGGCGAAAGCAGCTTCGGCAGCGACAGTCCGTACAAGAGAAGACCGGAGAAAACCCATGCGTTCGGCCGTCAGTCCATTCGTCCCTCTGTCTACACAAAGCCAGCCCGGCGACGTCCAGATCGAAAACCCGGACATCAGTCTCCTGGATCGCTATCGTTGCATTTTGAACAGTGCAGTGGAGACAGCCATCATCACCCTCGACGAAGAGGGGCGCGTCACAGGGTGGAGCGAAGGCGCCCATCACTTGCTTGGATGGACCGAAGCGGAGATGTTGGGACAATCGCTAAGCCGCATTATTCCTGACGACGAAGGCGGAGAAGCAATCCTTCGGACGGAAATCTCGCGGGCTTTGGAAGGGGGCAGCGGTGGCGCAGAGGGATGGCGAGTCACAAAAAGTGGCACGCGGATTTGGGCGGTCGGGGAGATGAAGCCTCTTGCCTACGGGCGTGCGGACGCCGGACTGGTTAAGGTGCTTCGCGACCGAACGGCACAGCGAGAGACTGAGGCTACACTGCGGGAGAGGACGCGCGCCCTGGAGATTCTCAATCGCGCGGGCACGACTTTGGCTAAGGAGACCGATCTTCATGCCGTCCTTCAGACCGTCACCGATGCAGGAGTGGAACTCAGCGGCGCCCAGTTTGGTGCGTTCTTCTACAACATGGTGGATGCGACGGGTGAGAGCTATACGCTCTACACAATTTCGGGGGCGCCGCGCGAGCGCTTTACCAAATTTCCGATGCCCCGAAACACGGCTGTGTTCGCCCCGACCTTCTCCGGAACAGGCATCGTTCGTTCTGCCGACATTACGCAGGATCCGCGCTATGGTCACAACGTACCGTATGCTGGGATGCCGGAAGGCCATCTTCCCGTTCGAAGCTATCTGGCAGTTCCTGTTTTGTCGCGATCCGGGGGCGTCCTGGGCGGCCTATTTTTCGGCCACGCCACACCGGGTGTTTTTACCGAAGCGTCTGAATTGAGTTTGAGCGGTCTGGCGGGCGAGGCGGCGGTTGCCATCGACAATGTCCGTCTGTACGAAAGTACACAGCGGGAGATCGAGGAGCGTCGTCAAGCGGAAGCCGCCCTGCGGGAACTGAACCTTGGCCTCGAGGAGCAGGTTCGGCTGCGCACCGAGGAGCTGGTTAAGAACGCCGAGACGTTGCGACAAGCCCAGAAAATGGAAGCAGTCGGCCAGCTAACGGGGGGTATCGCACATGATTTCAACAATCTTTTGCAAGTGATCGTCGGAAATCTCGATTTGTTGACGCGAACCTTGCCCGAAGAGATGCCCCGGCAGCGCCGGGCGGCGTCGCTCGCAATGACCGGCGCGCGACGTGCCGCCGCGCTGACGCAGAAGCTTCTTGCCTTTGCCCGGCGGCAGCCACTCGATCCGAAGCCGCTGAATATCAATTTGGCTGTCCAAGGCGTACAGGAACTGTTTCATCGAACGCTTGGAGAGAACGTGCAATTGCACACTGCGCTCGCAACGGACCTCTGGCGGACTGAGGCCGATCCGAACGAATTGGAAGCCGCCTTGCTCAATCTCGCGGTAAACGCGCGCGATGCGATGCCTGATGGCGGGATATTAACCATCGAGACCTCCAACGAGACGCTGGACGAAGCTTACGTGTCGCGCCTTGTGGATGTCGAGGCAGGGCAATATGTGGCGGTCACCGTGACCGACACCGGTATGGGAATGGATGCTGCCACTTTGTCGCGCGCGTTTGAGCCGTTCTTCACAACGAAAGGGGAGGGAAAAGGCACTGGTTTGGGTCTGAGCCAGGTATATGGCTTTGCGAAGCAATCAAAAGGTCACGTCAAGCTATATTCTGAGCCTGGCCATGGGACCTCGGTCCGGATTTTTCTGCCGCGATTGGGCGAGCACAGCGATCTGGCTTACGCCGACTTGACGCTTCCCACCGTGCACTCGAAGCGGCATGAGTGCGTGCTTGTCGTAGAGGACGATCCAGACGTTCGCACTTACACGGTCACTGCGCTGAAGGAGCTTGGCTATCAGGTACTCGAAGCCGGCAGTGGCCCCGCCGCGCTGGCCATACTGGAGGCAAACGAGATTGATCTCATCTTTACCGATGTGGTCCTTCCCGGTGGAATGACCGGCGTCGAAGTCGTCACGCGCGCCCAAACACTACGCCCGGCCATCAAAGCGCTCTTTACGACCGGATATGGACGCAATGCCATCATGCACGGCGGTCGGCTGGACCGCGGGGTGCGGCTACTGGCAAAACCATTTTCGTTCGACGATCTCGCAGCAAAGGTCCGGGAAACCTTTGATAGCAGAGGGCCCTAGGCGCAACGCCACGCCGCTACTGAAGGACTTTGCCGATCCAGTCAGAGACTACGGCCTCGTCGGAAAGCCGGGAGGATTGTGAAGTGGAGTGGCTCTAACCAGTTTCCGCATCTTGCTGCGGACGGCGAGCGCCCTGTCGACTGTGAGCACGATGTGCTCATCAATATCGTTGCGCCGGATCTGCTCCATGCATCGTCTCACCGCCTCCATCGCCTCTAGCCAATCCCGAGTAGCGGCTTCCATATTCGGGTCCAACACCGAGCCTCCGAATCATAACGAACTGATATTAATAGAACGAAGCATCTGTCCTTCGCGTTGACGCTCAAATGATCAGTACTGCTGACGCAGAATGTCTTGTGGGCACGCAGCCAAGCGGACCTCGGAACCGTCAACGAAAGATCGAAGCACTTATTCACTTACTTCAGTGCCGAAGTGACGGACGGTTGCACCTGACTCGACGCGATAGAGTATGCCCTGCACGCGAGCACAATCGCACAATCACGCGACGGCCAACCTTTTTCGCTCCGACTGCGGGGGGCGCTAGCTGTTGGTTGGATAGCGGGGGACGCCTGCAGAAACTATCCTAAAGGAAAGTTTGCGTAGTGTTGCAGACTGCTCCTTTCGCTCCCTCCCCGTGGCTCTGGTCGCTCTGTGCCACGACCGGCGATTCTCCGAATCGCGGGTCCTTCTTGTTTTCACCGGCGCCCGACGCCGTCCCTGTGGCGCCAAACTAGGGATCGTCCGACGGGTCTCGGCACGCTACAGCAGGGCTCCTGGCAACGCTAGGGCGTAGCAGCACCGTTCCGCAGACGACTTTAGTCGCGAGCCGTCATTTCACAACAGATCGAATCACGGTACATGCCATTTTTTGGGTGGCGGGTACTTCGCTTTTCGACGCAATGTGACGGGGATCGTCGGGTAACGAAAAAGCGCCCACCCTGTTGCCCCATCTTCAGTGTAGAAAGAAACGGAGTTGGCAGTTGAGTTATCAGAAAACATAACAACTGCGTGCCAACGCCCATTGATATTAGAAATGAAAATTCGTTTTGCTTTCATTTCCTGCCGCCAAACAAGCTTAAGGTGCATCCGCGCCGGCCTCATTCCTGCGCGACAATCGCCTATTTATGCGACTGGTCGTCCCTATATCGGCCCACGGGGGTTCAATATTCCACGCCGACAATAGTGGGTCGCCCCAATGCGCTTCTCTCTGCAAGATGGGTCGTGTGCCGAGCGCGGACAAAATATTCTCCTTCGTAGGCGAGCTTGGATCAAGTGCGTGCGGAGGAAGGAGCCGGTGAGCTGGGCGGCCCATCCACAGGCAAGGCGCGATTCTTCACACTCGTAAAGGAAAAGTGCAAAGTTGCGACGCCGTGCTCCGGACAGCGCGCAGGTCTGGTGTATGTAATTCCCAATCTATCGGCGCAGCGCACGAGCTCCGCAAGAGAATCGATCTCCAGCTTGCCCATGATGTTGGCGCGATGGACTTTCACGGTTTTTTCGACAATTCCGAGGATGTTGGCGACCTCCTTATTTCGAAGGCCCGTCGTCACCATGGCCATGACCTCTCTTTCACGAGGAGTCAACCGTTGCATCTTTGTGTCAAGCGCCGCCTTGACATCGCGTTCGATTCCTCTTTGGACTGCCAATTCGAGTGCGCTGCGCACCGCCATGACGAGTCGGTGCTCGTCAACTGGCTTTTCAAGAAGATCCACGGCGCCAGCCATCATCGTCTCAACGGTTTGTTTCACGTCCGCGTGGCCAGTGAGCATGATGAAGGGCACGTGCGGTGGCAGCCGCTTCAACAGTTCATGGCCGGTGATACCTGGCAGGATCAGATCGGCTACCACGCATGTAGGGCCATAAACGGTATCGAGGGCTGTTCGACACTCTTCGGCCGAACCGAAGCTCTTTGTGGCAAAGCACTTTGCCTGCAGCAGCCGGCCTAAAGCCTTTCTGGCGCTTACATCATCATCAACAAGAAACACAGTCCCGATCATCGCGCTCACCCTCTTAGGAATTGGGGTTGACCGTTGTCCACATTACCTAGCGCTGCCTGCCTCGACAACCGGCATCCCGGCTCACGCGAAAAGTTTCATCACGACGAGCGAAATCATCTAACTCATAGGAACTGAAGGTAGATATGTTGATCCGCGGAAACGGGTGGGGCAACGCGGGCAGGCCAGGAAAGCGAGATGCTAGACCGCATTCTGGAACTGCTTGGCTTTTGTGCTCAATGGGCCGCTGCCACAACTAAGGAACAGCGACGATGAACGGTCTAAGGTGATAACTGCCGTTCGACTCCCAAGAGAGGCTGTGATGGCCGTTCTTCGCCCGCCCTCCCCTGCGTGATTTCGGATCGAAACCGGTGCTGGTCTGTGTTGAGTGTGCGGCTGGCTCCACTGGGACGGGTCAGCGTCCGCCGTTGCCGTCTCGGCCCGTTGATAACTTCCTTGGTGTTTGTGCTGTGGCATGTTGACCCATCAAAACGCGGCTAACGCAGCTGAGGTATTGCGAAGCCGAAATTTCTGCGCTGAAATTGCAGCTCGGCCACGTTCCGCGACTTGGTCGAAACCATTGTGCCCCGACGTCCCGCCCGGTTCGTTGGGGCTTTTCTTTGGCTCTTTGCCGCTTTCGAAGTTGGGGGGCGTCTACACAGCGTCAGGGCCTGAGGATTGGCAATGCGGGGAGGAGGATTTGCCCTTTCATCGAGCTCTGCCACGAGTGCAGGGGTGCGCTCAATGATCGCCTCCACGGTTTCAATTGCGGAAAACGGTCTCGCTGGAGCGTTACGAGTGGCCACGCTGCGTGATCTTCAAATCGGGAAATGCTATGCGATTGCTAGGCTGGCGCACCCATGGCCAAAAGCAGCCAGCGAGGCGCACCAGACGGGCATTCACGTGTTGCGTTGCTGTTTCGCCAGACGAAGCACTGCCGCAACAATTTCCTTGGGCGAGCAAGGCTTTTCAAAGACAACGTCGAACAAATCAGGATGGCTGCGCCCGATTTTTGCCTGTGCCGCAGTTAAGAGAACGATTGGAATCTTGGAGATTACGTGCGAAGGGTCGGCGCGAACAGCGCGTGCGAGGTCAAATCCTGTCATGATCGGCATCATGAAATCAGTGACTATGACATCCGGCTGTATGTCCGAGATTAGCCGCAATCCGACCTCGCCGTCCGCTGCAGTTCGAACCTCCAGTCCCTCGGCCGTGAGCACGAATGCCAGGGCGTCGGCATTCATGGTCTCGTCGTCGATGACCACTACAGTAGCCATGATACTCAGGCCCCGGAGGGCGCTTGGACACTTGGGGATGCGATGCTAGCGTCTTTGTCGACCGTATCGCCTGGGATGATCAAGCGGTTCGCAACCTGCAAGCCCCCGGGGCCAATGACGACATCGTGGAAGGCAGTATCAAAGGCGCTGTCGCGCATTTTCACCACGCCAATAAACCGCCTCAGTTCGCCGTGCATGCCTGCCTGTCGCAACAAAACAAGGTTGTCCATCAAGCTGGTGAATTCAGGAAGGGGGTCTGTACCGGCAAGCCCGTTAAGGTCTCGCATCTCCAGCGTCGCGACGGACGACACACCCATGGCGCGCAATTCGTTCGTCAGGGCCGTATAGAATTCGCTCAGCCGCCCTGGATAAACCGCCGCCCGTTCGAATCCGGTCATACCGTCAATGAACAGGCGATGCACGCGTCGCTGGCGAACCGTATCGAGAAGCTGATGACCGAGAGAGTCGAGCAGGTTTTCGGTCATCGGGTTCCAAAGGATAATGAGCGCACCGGCGCGTTCCAGTGCCTCCAGATCAATCCCGAGTGCTCGGCCTTTGGCTTTCAGTCGTTGTGGCGATTCATAGAAGCCAAAGTAGAGCGCGGGCTTCTCGGGCGTCGCGAGACTTAGGAAGTTCAGCCCGAAGGTCGTTTTGCCGCTGCCGGCAGGGCCCATCAGGAGGGTGACGGCCGCAGGGGGCAGGCCGCCTCCGATCAACTGTTCCAGGCCGTGTACGCCTGTTGCAATGCGCTCGTCGCGCAGCCATTCCTCGCTCGACGGCGTACCAAGAAGTGCCTCCAGCCGGGGATACACGTCAATGCCGGTCTCCGAAATCCGGTACTGATGCAAGCCACCCAGGGCGGCACTGCCTCGAGACTTGGAAATGCGCAACTGACGGACCGTGCGGATACCTACTAGTTCTTCCTTGAGCTGTATGACCCCGTCGACCATGGTGTGCTCTGGGCTGACATCGTCGATTGAGGCGCTGGTCAGGAATAGCACCGTGCAGCCAGTGAAAGCGGTATGACTCTGCAGCTCGGCCACGAATGTCTTGACGTCAAGCGCGGACTCCGCCTTGTCTTTTGCGATCAGCAGTCCATCGAGCACTAGGGTCGTGCAGTGATGCCGTGCAAGCTCGTTGCGCAATGCGTTGACCAGTGCGGCGAGCCCTTCCTCACGTAGTACCTTGAACAGGCTGATATAGAACAGATCCCGCCCGACTGCAGACGGATCGTAGAAGTCGAACATCGAGAGGGCTTGAAAGAGCCGGTCGTGCGACTCGGCAAGGAGGGTCACATATAGCGCCCGGCCGCCATCGCGGATCTGGTTGAATGCGATCTGGTTGGCCAGGATGGTCTTTCCGGCACCAGGGCTGCCTTGAACGATATAGGCGGCGCCTTTCACCAGGCCACCGCAGAGGATCGTGTCCAGGCCGGGAACGCCGCTTTGTACGCGGACAAGCTCTTTTGTCATAGCCAATTCAATGTCAGGACAGATGGCGATGTGGCCCGACCCGGGATGGGGGGGAATTCAGCCTCTGCGCGCTTCGGATCACGTGAATTTTAGACGACTCTGTGTGCCGAAAGTACTCGGGATGCAGTCAATGAGAACCACATCTTCAAAAATCTGGCGTGGCGACGGCGCTGATGGCCTTGCGTGCGCCCGGGCGCGACAGGTGGGAAGGGTCGTGTACAGCCACTGGCCCACGCCCGGCCTTGCTCACCACCGTCTTCGAAAGTCTCCCCCATTGCAATTAGGTTTCGCGACTCACTGCGGAAGCCAAAGAGGGCTGTCCCAAGCCTTCAACTCGTCAAGAAAAGCTCTTAGCTTCGACGGCATAAAGCGGCGCGTCGGATAAACGGCGTGCACCGATATCTCCGGTGATGACCAGTTGGGCAAGATGCGCACAAGCTCGCCGCTGGCGATCTGCGCATCGGCATATCCGGAAGGAAGGAGCGCGATACCATGCCCGCGACGTACAAATGCGTTCACGATGTGAAAGTCACGTGCGGCGACAGGGCCGGTCACCCGGATCTTTGCCGACTTTCGGCCGCTCATCAAGTGCCAGTCCGTCTCATTGTTCCGAGCATTGATCAGAACGCATGGATGCTCGCGGAGGTCTTCTGGCCGAGCGGGGAGGGTATGAGTCCGCGCGTACTCCGGCGACGCAACCAAGTACCGCACGCTTCTTCCTACGCGTTGCGCGACCAGGCTGGAGTCTTGCAAATCGCCGAAGCGAATGGCGACGTCCACGTTCTCCGCGATCAGGTCCACGAACAGGTTGGTGAAGTACAGGTCCACTTGGATGCCTGGATACTTGTTCAAGAATGCCGATAGAAATGTATAGAAGGGCTCATATTCCAGCATTACCGGACCCGATACTCGGAGCAGCCCTTCCGGTTTGCGCTGCGTCTCGGTAATCGCGTGCTCCGCGTCGAAAAGGTGACTCAACGGCTCACTGCACTGGTCGTAGTAAGCGCGCCCCTGCGTCGTCAGGCTGAGTTTGCGCGTCGTACGTTGCAAGAGCGTCACGCCGAGGCGTTGTTCCAGGGCGCTAACCTTCCGGCTCACCGTCGAGACCGGCATGCCCAGCGCTTGCGCTGCGCGGCTAAAGCTATCGAGCTGCACCACACGCACGAAGACGGCGATGTCGTTCAGATCCGTAAGTTCGGTCATGGCGACTTTTGCATACGTGGAAAAGAGATTACAGATATTCTACTCTAATCAAAGATCGCTCCGTGGCCGAGACTTGTCTCCAAGCAGTTCAACCTCCCTTGGAGAACAGTCATGTCAAGCAAAGTCGTCCTCATCACCGGTGCATCGAGTGGAATCGGAGAAGCCACCGCAAGGCTGCTGGCCTCGCAAGGCGCAACCGTCGCACTGGCCGCGCGTCGCATAGACGAGCTCAAGCAAATCGCTGCCGATATTCAGGCAAAAGGCGGCAAGGCGTCCGCGCACCACGTCGATGTCACCGACCAGGCGCAGGTCGATCGCCTGGTCAGCAATGTCGTCGCCCAGCACGGCCGTCTGGATGTGATGGTGAACAACGCCGGGCTGATGGCCATCGCGCCTCTGACGCTTCGGAAGACCGAAGAATGGGACCGCATGATCGACATCAACATCAAAGGGCTTCTCTACGGCGTTGCTGCGGCGCTCCCGGTCTTTGAACAGCAGCAATTCGGTCATTTTGTGAATATCGCGTCGGTTGTCGGGCTGAAAGTCTTCAGCCCGGGCGGTACGGTGTATTCGGGCACCAAGTTCGCGGTCCGCGCCATTTCCGAAGGACTGCGGCACGAGGTCGGCGGCAACATTCGCACCACCGTCATCTCACCTGGGGCGATCGACACCGATCTCAAGTTCGGCTCCGGTGACAAAGACAGCCGAGATTTCGTCGTCGATTTCTACAAGATGGCCATTCCGGCCGATGCGATTGCCCAGGCTATCGCATATGCCATCGCCCAGCCTGCGTCCGTCGACGTGAATGAGATCGTGATCCGTCCCACGGTGCAGGATTTCTAAGAAGCAGGCGGCCGGTATCGCGCCGCCGCCTCTGGAAAAGTCTCCACGCGCCGGCCTTTGCGGTTGGCGCCCCCCCCCGATTAATCATGCGGTGCAGCCACCAGCCAGGCCGGGACCGCGCGCGAGGACAGAGATCATGAAACTTCCGGTTCCCCTGTTGGCCGCAGCCGCCTTTGCTATACTCACCAATGAATTCAATATCATCGGCGTCATTCCGCTGATCGCGCAGGATCTTGACGTGCCGGTGCCACAGGTCGGGTTGCTGGTCACTGCCTTCGCTTTCACCGTGGCGATAACGGGCCCCTTCCTGACGCTCGCATTGCGACGGGTCGAGCGGCGACAGCTCTTCACCGGCGTCCTCGCGGTCACCGCCGTCGGTGCGGCCATCGCAGCGATGGCACCGAACTATGGGGTACTGGCGGCCGGACGGATCGCTTCGGCCCTGGCGCTGCCCGTGTTCTGGAGCATGGCTACATCGACAGCGGCCCGGATATCCGAGCCAGGCAACGCCGGACGCGCCATCTCCACAGTATTCGCCGGCGTGTCCATCGCGAGCGTCATCGGATCGCCTATCACCACGATATTGGCCGACGCGTTTGGATGGCGGATGGCATTTGCCGCCGGCGCCGCACTCTGCGCCACCATGGCGCTCCTGATGTGGAAGTTCTTTCCCCGCATGGAGGCGCTGCCCGAGGACACCCCCCATGCGTCTTTCAGGTCGCTGATCCAACCCAAAATCGTGAGCCATCTGGCGATGTCTTTTCTCGCCTTGACGGCCATGTTTACGTCCTACACCTACCTCGCCGACCTACTGACGCGGGTCGGGCATTTCAGCAGTACCTCGACCGGCTGGATCCTGATGGGGTTCGGCGTTGCGGGCATCGTTGGCAATGAAATAGCGGGCCGGTTCGTGGATGAGAATCCTCTACGGGCGGCAGTTGCCGCCGTTGTCATCGCCGGACCCGCCATGGCCGCTTTTCCCTACCTACTAGATAGCCATCTCGCCGCTATGGCGGCGCTCGCGGTCTGGGGAGCCGCACACGCGGCCGGGTTCGTGACCAACCACGTGCGGACGATTCGTGCAGTGCCTCCTGAGCTACAAGACGTGACGGCATCGCTCAGCGTTTCCATCTTCAACGCCGGAATCGGTATGGGTGCGGTCGTTGGCGGCAACGTCATCGGCGCGCTGGGCCTGCGCGAGATCGGTGTTGCTGGCGCATTGATCGGTGGCCTGGCGTTGGGTGTCGCGACGGTGATCGCCCTCGCCGCCAGAAGTCCCCGCATCATCCCGGATCGGGCGGGTGCGGTGTTGGGACGCCAGCAATGCTGAGCCCGTTCATCGAATTTCACCCCCACTCAGGAGCAACTCATGACTACCCATACGAAAGAGCAGTTCAAGCGCGTCTGGTTCATTACCGGTGCAACGCGCGGTCTTGGCGCGCTGATGGCGAAGGCAGCCCTTGCCGATGGCAACGCGGTAGTTGCCACGGGTCGAAATGCCTCCGCAATCGTCGAGCGGCTGGGCGAATCGCCTGCGCTGCTGGCGGTTCCCCTCGACGTGACGGACGAAGCCCAAGTCAACGCCGCCGTCGATGCCGCCATCGACAGGTTCGGTCGCATCGACGTACTGATCAACAATGCGGGGTTCGGTCTGCTTGCTGCCATCGAAGAATCGAGCGACGCCGACATCCGCCGTATCTATGAAACCAACGTTTTCGGTTTGCTAGGCGTGATACGAGCGGTGCTTCCCACGATGCGCAAGCAGCGTTCGGGCCACGTCATCAACCTGTCGTCGATCGTGGGTTATCAGGCGTCAGCGGGCGTGGGCGTGTATAGCTCGACGAAGTTCGCGGTCGAGGGCATTACGGAAGCGCTGCACGCGGAACTGAAGCCGCTGGGCATCCATGCAACAATGATCGAGCCAGGATTCTTCCGCACGGATTTCCTTGACACATCGTCGCTTGTGGTCGGCACGGACGTCATCGACGACTACGCCGAGAGCTCGGGCAAGCTGCGCGAGCTTGCCGTTGTCATCAATCACAACCAGCCCGGCGATCCAGAGCGGTTGGCAACTGCTGTCGTCGCGCTGGTCGACGCGGAAACACCGCCGTTGCGCTTGCCGCTCGGGACCGATACGCTGCAAGCTATCGCCGAGAAAAACGCGTATGTGGCCACGGAAACGGAAATATGGAAGATGCTGTCAGCCTCGACAGACTTCCCGGCGGAATAGGCCGCCGTCCCGGATTACCCGCTGATTGACCGACTGACGCTCGACCCCCCAACCCGAATCGGAGCACCACTGTAGTACACCGTCATGAAAAAGATCGGATTTCTCTCTTTCGGCCATTGGGGCCGAAGCCCAAGCTCTCGCACAAGAACCGCTGCAGACGTGTTGCTGCAGTCGATCGATTTGGCTGTCGCCGCCGAGGAACTGGGCGCGGATGGGGCATTCTTCCGCGTCCATCATTTTGCGCAGCAGTTGGCCTCGCCATTCCCGCTGCTTGCGGCAGTCGGCGCGAGAACCACACGCATCGAGATCGGCACGGGGGTCATCGACATGCGTTACGAAAACCCTCTGTACATGGCGGAGGAAGCCGGTGCGGTTGATTTGATTTCCGGCGGCCGGCTGCAGCTTGGCATCAGCCGAGGCTCCGGTGAGCAGGTCGTGGACGGGTGGCGCTATTTCGGCTACGCGCCTGCCGAAGGCGAAAGCCACGCCGATCTGGCACGGCAGCATACAGAGGTGTTCTACGAAGTCCTGCAAGGCAAGGGTTTTGCGCAGCCCAATCCACGTCCGATGTTCGCTAACCCGCCCGGCCTGCTACGCGTGGAGCCGCATTCCGATGGGCTCAGGTACCGCATCTGGTGGGGTTCGGGCTCTAATGCGACCGCGCAATGGGCCGCCAGAATGGGTATGAACCTGCAGACCTCGACGCTGAAGAACGACGAATCCGGCCGTCCGCTCCATATCCAGCAAGCCGAGCAGATTCGCGCTTACCGTGCCGCATGGAAAGAGGCAGGTCATACCCGGGAGCCGCGGGTCTCGGTTACCCGTAGCATCTTCCCCTTGGTCAACGAGCAGGACCGGGCCTATTTCGGCCGTGGCACGCAGACCGCGGATACCTTCGGCTTCCTCGAGGATGACGTGCAGAAGATTTTTGGGCGGAATTACGCTGCAGAACCTGACGTACTCATCGACATGTTGGCAAAGGATGAGGCCATCGCCGCGGCGGATACGCTACTGCTGACGATCCCGAACCAGCTCGGCGTGGAATATTGCGCCCACGTCATTGAGACCGTTCTGCAGCAGGTGTCTCCCGGTCTCGGGTGGCGTTGAAGGGCGCTTCTGCATCTGTGGCCGGCACCTCTTATCGCCGCTCGGTTATGCCAGTCGATGTTTGATCGATGATGCCTCGGAATCGACAGAAGCCTTTCGGAGTGGTTCAAAAGCAACACGGAGCCTGCAGGCCGCAACGCTTCCAAGCCACGTAAACGCATCTTTCGATCCGTAAAATGCGAAAATCCGGTCCCGAGGGACCAGTCGCCTATGCCGTTGCGGCTTTTCGCCGACGCCGCTGAGGTTCGCACGGGCGCCCGCACATTAAAACAATGAAAGCGCGGACATAGCCAGCAAGCAGACGGCTGCCGCGCGTAAAAAGGGTCGCCGGCTTGGCCGGTTAAAAATCTGCATGACAAGACATTCGAGTCTCTCCGCCGGTGAACAGCCGTGCCTGCGCGCCATTGCCGGCGCCGTCGCCCTCTTCACGATGTCCGTTGCCGCGTCGCTGGCACAAGCCTCTGGCGGGAACGGCGGTGCCGGGGGCTACACTGCCTTCCTACCAGGTGGGTGGGGCGGCTACCTCGCGGGCCAGGCTGGGCAGAGCGGTCTTACGGTGTTCGATGGCGACGGGACTGGTGGCGGCGGTGGCGCTCGCAACGGGGCCGGTGGCTCGGGTGGCATCAGTTCGTCTCAGACAACGCCGCTGGGGCTGGCCGGCACAGCAGGTACCGCGCCAGGCCAGTTCGGCGGCAATGGTGGCGACGGGCAATTCGACTATGCCTGGTTCACAGGGGGCGGTGGCGGCGGCGGCGGAGGTGGGGCAGATGGCATGGTCAGGGCTGCCGTGCCGACTACCATCTCCACCGCAGTGTTCGGCGGCAACGGCGGCCGGGGCGGCAACGGTGGAAGCGATGCGACCGACCCGCAAGCGGGCTACCAGGGCGGCGGCGGCGGTGGCGGCGAAGGCGGATACGGCCTGATCCACGCGGGTAGCGCCGATATCCTTGTGAAGGCGGGCGGCGCGGTGTACGGCGGCTCGGGTGGCAGCGGCGGGAATGGCGGCGCGTCAAAACCGATGCCCGGCTTCTCGGGCGCCGGCAACGGCGGCGACGGCGGTGTCGGCATATTGGTGAGCAGTGCGGCCACCGTACATATCGAAGCAAATGCCGTGGTGGCGGGCGGCAACGGCGGGGCCGGGGGCAACGGCGGCGACGGCGTCTACGATCTCTATGGCAGCCTGGGAGGAAAGGGCGGGGTGGGGGGCAGCGGCATGGAGCTGGCCAGCGGGTCCACGCTGCTAAACGAGGGCATGATCATGGGTGGCGCGGGAGGCGCCGGTGGCTCGGGCGGCATGAACATGGATGGTTCGCGGGCAGCAAACGGCGCCGTAGGCGCCGGCGGCGTGGGCGTGCTCGGCAGCAACCTGACCATCGTCAACAAGGGGACCATCGTAGCAGGTGGCCCCGGCTTGGCGGCTGTCCAGTTCACGGGCGGCACGAACCGCTTCGAGTTCTGGACCAACAGCGTGGTGGGGAGAATCGAAGCCTACGGCACGGATGACACGTTTGTGCTGGCTGGCGACACCGGCGCTGCCACATTGACTGGCGGTATCGGCAACGCCGGCCTTTATCGTGGCTTCGAGCATTTCCAGAAGATCGGTGCCTCGGTCTGGACCCTCGCCGGTACCAATACCGATATCACAAGCTGGCAAATCCTGAGCGGTACGCTTGCGATTGCCTCGGACGCCAACCTTGGCGCGCCAGCCGGCACACTTGGGTTGAACGGCGGCACGCTGCAGACTACCGCAGCCATGACCACGGCGCGTGCAACGACGCTCGGGGCTGGGGGCGGTACGTTCGAGGTGACGAACGGCACGCTCACGCACAACGGTGTCATCGATGGCCCCGGCAGCCTGACCAAGACGGGGAGCGCCACGCTCGACCTGAACGCCGTCAATACCTATTCCGGTGGCACGCTGGTTAGTGCTGGCACGCTGAGCGCCAACGTCAATGGGGCGCTGGGCACTGGCGGGGTCAGTGTCGATGGCGGCACGCTTCGTCTTTATGGGAATTTTGATCTCGGTGCCCGGCAGGTGGTCAATCGTTCCGGCTACATCCAACTCTTTGGCGCAGGCACCCTCGGCAATGCGCAGGTGACGAACCTCGGCGGGTTCACATACCTGCTCGGCAGCAGCACGGCGGCCAATGCGACGATCATCAACAACGGCGGCGTGATGTCGTTTCAGGAGGGCAGCACCGGCGGTAACAGCCAGGTGACGACCCGCAGTGGCAGCTACACCGAGTTCTGGGGCTGGAGTACCGCTGACAACGCCTCGCTGGTGACGGAGTCTGGGGGCTGGGTCGATTTCTCGGGCACGTCAGGTCCGGCGTTCGACCACCGGATTACCGCCGGCGCCATCGCCGGGGCGGGCCGCTTCCAGCTTGGCCAGAACCTCCTGACCGTTGGAGGCAACAACACGTCCACCACCGTGAGCGGCACGATCGAGGACGGCGGGGCCGGTGGCGGCAGCGGCGGGGGACTGGTCAAGATCGGCGCTGGCACGCTGACGCTGAGCGGCGCGAATACCTATACCGGGGCGACGACGGTGAACGCGGGCACGCTGGCCGTGAACGGCAGTGTGGCAGGGGCGGTCACGGTGAACAACGGCGGCACGCTGAGCGGCGCTGGCAGCGTCGGCAGTACCGTGATTGCATCGGGCGGCACGCTGGCACCGGGCAATTCCATCGGCACGCTGACGGTCAACGGCAACTTGACGCTGGCGTCGGGTTCGACCTATCGAGTGGAAGCCGACCCGGCATCGTCGGCCAGCGACCGCGTTGCGGTGAGCGGTACAGCCACACTGGGCGGTGCGGTGGTCCATGTCGGCCCCGACGGCAACTTCGCGTCCACGCGCCGCTATAGCATCCTTACCGCCGGCACGGTGCAGGGCCGCTTTGCATCGGTGAGCTCGAACTACGCGTTCCTCGACCCGACGCTGACCTATGGCGCCAATGAAGTCACCCTGGCACTCACGCGCAAGGTGGTGACGGACCCCGTGCCGCCCGTCTCGCCGCCCGTCTCGCCGCTAGTTCCGGGCGCAGGTGGTGGCGCTGGCGGGGGCACCCCGCGTGCGATGCGCTTTGCCGATGCCGCAGTCACCGGCAACCAGCGTGCCGTGGCTAACGCACTGGAGACCCTGACGGACAGCAACCCGGTGCACGAAGCCGTGGTGACGTTGCCCGAGGGCGCGCCGCCGGCCGTCTTCGACAGCCTTTCCGGGGAGGCCCACGCCAGCGTGTCCACGGGTCTGATGACCCTGGCGGGTGGGGCGCGGGCGCTGCCGCTGGCGCATTTGAATGACAGCCTGTCCGCCGGCATGCTGCCCGGCGCGCCCATCGCCCAGCTTGGCGGCCTCCTGCCGGCTGCGGCACTGCCCATTTCCGCCGCCCAGCCGCTGTGGGTGGAAGTGCTTGGCAACTGGCAGAACTTTCATGGGAGCGCGGATGCAGCGCGCGTGCGCCAGCAGACTGGCGGCTTCTATCTGGGTGGCGACGGTGCGGTGGGGCAAGGCTGGCGCATCGGCGGCGCGTTCGGCTACGCCAACAGTACGCTGCGAGTGAGCGAACGGTCGTCGCGCGCCATCACCGATTCATTCAGCGCCACGCTCTACGGCGGCCGCGCATTCGCGCTTGGCGGCGGCAAGCTCAAATGGCTGTTCGGTACCGCCTATAGCTGGCACGACGCCGACACGGATCGGCAGGCCAGCCTCGGCGGAAGTACGGTGCAGTCCCTAACCGCCAGCTATCGCGCCAGCACGGCGCAAGTCTTCACGGAAGCCGGCTTCGCCATGCCTCTATCGGCGACCATCCAGCTCGAACCGTACGGGGGCGTGGCGTGGAGCGACACACGCACGCGCAGCTTCGCGGAGACGGGCGGCTCGGCTGCCCTGCACAGCCCTGGCGATAGCAACACGTTGACCACCACAACGCTCGGCCTGCGTACCAGCGCCCGCGTCCAGTTTGGCGGCACTGACGCGGCGTTCTACGTCGGAGCCGGCTGGCGCCATGCGTTTGGCGACGTACGCCCGGCTACCACGCTGGCTTTCGACGGCAGCCAGCCTTTCACGGTGACGGGTGCACCGATTGCGCAGAACGCGGCGCTGGCCGAACTGCGCGCCGACTTCGCCATTTCGCCCATGGCCACGCTTGGCTTGCGCTATACCGGCCAGTTCGGTGGCGGCAACCAGGACCATACCGGCACGTTGGGATTGCGGTGGAGGTTCTAGCGTTGAGGGCGAGCGAGGAGGGCGGTTCGGCCGCTCCGGAAGGCGGCCTCTGCATGGCACCATCCGCAGGGGCATGCTCGGAGTTCCTGGCCGGTAGCAGCCCCCACCTTGCGATATCAATAAGGTGCAATTGCAGATCGTAAGGCGTGCTGCGGCGGGGGCGACTTCTACGGATGGTTGTCCTTGATTGCGACACGTTTGGGTCGTCTGTAACGCGGCCTTGCCTCTGCGGAAACACTCCTTACGGATTGTCACGAGTCAGCAGTCAACTGAGCGTGAAGCTGCCCCGTTTTTTGGCTAAGCGCGGCACAACGCAGCGCCTAAACCTCTCAGAAGGATTGTCGATCATGAAGAAGCTGTTCGCTGCCATTGCCGCTTTCGCCATCACTGGCGCCGCTTTTGCTCAGGGTGCTACCCCGGCCGCCGCCACGGCCGCTCCGGCAGCTACGGCGCCAGCCGCGAAAGCACCTGCCGCTACCGCGACCCACAAGCACGCCACCAAGCACGCCAAGACAACCAAGGTGAGCGCCGAGAAGCCTGCTGCGCCGGCCAAGGCCGAGAAGGCTACGGTCAAGGCAGAAAACGCCGCGCCCGCAGCCGCCGTCAAGAAGCAGTAATCGCGACAGTAGGTCTGCGAGTTGACGCCACAGGCGGGCCCGCAAAGAAGACAGCCGACGATGTCGGCTGTTTTCTTTGGAGCAGACCGTAGGCGCTTTAGGCGGCGAGTGCCGCCGAACATAGCGGGCGGTAGTCGGTTGCCGACCATTGCCGCGCTCTGCCGGTACGACGCTGCCAGGGATTTGCCGGTCGCGTCGAAGACCTCGGGATTCGTGCCGGAGGTGGCAATGAACCGGTTGCCGAGGATCTGAAAGAAATAGATGTCGTCCAGCGGAAAGTTGGATCGGAGCACCTGTTCTTCCCCGTTGGCGAGCTTCCGCAAGACGAACTCGCCGCGGCCATTGACATACGCGGCGAGCGAACCATCGTCGGAAGATGCCACCTGGGATCTCGCGGTAAGGGGCCGACAAAAATCCCGGCTTCGTCCGAAGCCAATCGCTGACGGGCTCCTTGCTCGATGCGCGAACGCTGGAATGCCATAGCGCAGAGGCCGTGCTCATTCCGCTTGATCATCAGTGCGAGGATCTGAGCCTGGCCGTGCGGTTTTAGATAGTCCGTATAAAACTCGGAACGCAGCAGCTCCTGCCTTGGCAACGCTTCGTCGCTGTCCAGCCAGTTGCCTGCGTCTTGTCGCATGGCTACGTGCGCCAGCATGTCGAGCCGGTGATAGTGCGTCGAATAGGCGGTGACCGTCGCCTGGGACAGGCCGACCACGCCCTCAAGCTGCAGATTGAGCGCCGACTGATATAGCCAGCGACCGTCATCCAACCCTCGTTTGTCCGCGGAGATTTATATACTGAAGGGTTGCCTTCTTCACAGCCTGGCGTCGGTTCCCGACGCCCGATCGGCAATGAGGTAGCTGTTATTCATGGCCTTTGGATGACGCTGGCTATCAGCTTCCTTGCCGCCTGTTTAGCTTTCACGCGTAGTTGGACATGCTCGTTCAGGTTGTGCGTCCAAGCGAGGCCGCTTTCTTCGCCGAGCGTCTTCACCAGTTTGAGAACCTTTAACCGTGTGCAATGGTCCAGGAAGTTGCGGAGGACGGCAGGGCGAAGGCTTGGCATTGTGACGGTGATGTTCTTGACCTCCTCGAGGGTTTGTCCCTTCCCTACATCGCTGACGAGTTCCAGGAAGGCGCGTTCTGGCACGGAGACGAGAACAGATGGATTTTCTTCTGATGTTGGCTTGAGGCCTTGGTCGTAGGGGAGCGAATTGTCGAACAGATTGGTCGTTTGGTACGTGTAGGTGAGGTACTTGCCGACCCATTCCGGAAACCGGTATGAACTCTGACCCCAGAGCATGACGTTCTCGCCGAATGCAATGTTGTGGGGGGCGCCATGCCAATCCAGAGCGGTTTTTCCCCCGACGTGAAGACCTTTGATCCGACGACTCAAGAACGCCAGTATTCCGTCACGGGTGGGTTTGTCGCCTCGAAGCAAGTAGGCGCTCCTCCCAAGCTGTTCGAGCCACGCTTCGCTGACCATATGGCTAAGGGAGCGCTCAGACACGCCAATCTCGCGGAGCATCTGTGTGTCCATCGGCTGGCCACGTGGCGCTTGCGCCATAAGATTGTGGAGTGGCTTGTTGCGCATTTTTGCCATGTGTGGGTTTTGGATGCAGGAGGCCCCGCCGAATTGTATGTTTTTGCATTAAATTTGCAAATAGCATTTATCCGAGGCTCCGAAACGCCTTGTGCGTCATTATAGGCATCATTTGATGCTATAATTTATGCTCATACTAGGGGTTCTCATGCGTACCACCATTGCGCTCGATGATGATTTATTGGCCAAGGCCCAAGCCTACACAGGATTGGAGGAGAAGACCGCGCTTGTGCGCGAAGCGCTAAAGGCCCTGATCCAGCGTGAAGCTGCCAAGCGACTGGCGAACCTTGGCGGGAGCCAGCCGGGCATCGAAGGGGTACCACGTCGTCGGCAGGACATCGAATGATTCTTGTCGACACTTCGGTTTGGATCGACCACCTGAACGCTTCTGATTCGATGCTCATTAGCCTCTTAACTGAGGAGCGTGTTCTTATTCATCCATATGTAATAGGCGAGATTTCGCTCGGTAGCCTGCGGAACCGAGGCGCGGTGCTTGGCGCACTGCAGGATTTGCCGCGAGCGCCGGTCGCAACCCATGAAGAGGTCTTCTATTTGATCGAACGCGAGAACTTGTTCAATCGTGGGATCGGATACGTCGACACATCGCTCTTGGCTGCCGCGCGATTGCAGCCGGGTATCACCATCTGGACTCGCGACAAGCGACTAAAGAAAGTTGTCGATGAACTCAATCTCGGCGCAGTCCTTTCGCACTAACCTTGTGCGGTCGGGTTGGCTACACGACGCAAGAGCTTGCCGCGGTATTCGTCAGTTGTACACGACAGGGGCAATGTCCCAGTTGGATGCAACGATGACAATCACGACGGTACCCGCAGACGAGGTAGGCCCCGCTCATCGAAAGTACCACTAGGCCCTTTCCGACGGTCGCCGGATTGCGTATGGCTACACTCGGCGGGAGGCGCTGGACATGCTTCTCGCTGTGGCTGCTGAGCAAGGTTGGGGCGTGTATCTGCCCCTGTCCGCCGCCGCGCCATAGTCTTCGCGATCCATCATAGGTGCGCCCGTTCCTCTACGGCACATGACAAATGTCGCGTTGCGTGATGCCTTTGCGAGCGATATAGCCCTGCAAGGCCATCATTAACGCCGAACGCATTTTCATCGTCGCGGCCTGTGCTGGGTGTGTTCCATCGGTCCTACACGCTGGCGACTTTCTGTACAGCTATTGCAGATCTCCTTGTAGTCTGCCTTGGCGATGTCCATAGCGTTGAGCGATTTACAAGGCACTTTCGTCGTTGCAAAAGGCTCGGCGGTCTCTAGAATGAAGTGCAACACCCTGATGTTAGGGTGTTGGGATGGGACAAAGCTACAGTCAACTGGGTATCGAAGAGCGTAACTGGATTCATCGCCTACTAAACGAGGGGTGCAGCCTGCGTCAGATCGCGAGAGTGGTGGGGCGAAGTCCGTCGACTGTCTCACGCGAGGTTGCCCGGGCCGGAAGTCATCGTTCCTACGATGCTGCGAGCGCGCAGGGTATGGCGCTGAGAAGGCGTCGACGTGGGCCGCGCAAGCTGGCAGCAGGCACGGCGCTGCTGAAACTGGTGAGAGCATGGCTGCGCGTGGGCTATTCACCGCAACAGATTGCAGGCAGACTCCGGCGCATGTATGCCCACCAGCCGGAGTTCCATGTGTCCCACGAGACGATCTACTGCGTGATCTACGCCACGCCGCGCGGTGAGCTGCGCCGCGAGCTAATCGGCAGCCTGCGTAAGGCCCACAAGGAGCGTCGTTCACGGGGCGCGGGGAACGATCGCCGNCCGCGCAAGCTGGCAGCAGGCACGGCGCTGCTGAAACTGGTGAGAGCATGGCTGCGCGTGGGCTATTCACCGCAACAGATTGCAGGCAGACTCCGGCGCATGTATGCCCACCAGCCGGAGTTCCATGTGTCCCACGAGACGATCTACTGCGTGATCTACGCCACGCCGCGCGGTGAGCTGCGCCGCGAGCTAATCGGCAGCCTGCGTAAGGCCCACAAGGAGCGTCGTTCACGGGGCGCGGGGAACGATCGCCGAGGCAAGCTGCAGGATATGCGCTCGATCCACGAGCGGCCCGAGGAGGTGTTCGATCGGCTGGTGCCCGGACATTGGGAAGGCGACCTGATCAAGGGCGCGGGCAATCGCAGCGCGGTGGCGACGCTGGTGGAGCGCAAGACGCGCTTCGTGGTGCTGGCGAAGATGGACGGTTGCGGGGCCGAGGCAGCGCTGGAGGCTTTGACCAAGAAGTTTCGTCGTGTGCCGCTGGCGCTTCGCAAGAGCTTGACCTACGACCAGGGCAAAGAGATGGCGCATCACGCAGAACTGACCAGGCGGGTCAGTATCGAAGTGTTCTTTGCCGACCCGCACAGTCCGTGGCAGAGGCCAAGCAACGAGAACATGAACGGACTGGTTCGGGAGTATCTACCGAAAGGCGACGATCTATCGGTCTTCTCGCAGGGGTACTTGAACAGAGTCGCGAAGGCGCTGAACTATCGGCCTCGGGCGGTTCTCGACTTCGCCACTCCCGCCGAAGCCATGGCCGAAGAGATCAACAAATTACGAACTGGTGTTGCATCTCAGACTTGAAACCGCCAGGTCATTCTTCTCACGGTGCTGAGCCTCTGATTGGCTTGAATTTGGCGGCGACAAAAATTTTATAGAAAAATATATCGTTAGAAGTGCCGCCGTTGAATATACCGCCAATGTCGTCTTCTTCATGATGACCCTGATGTATTCGTTGCGTTATATGCTAGAACGGATGAGGTTTTGTTTGCCACCCNCTACGACCAGGGCAAAGAGATGGCGCATCACGCAGAACTGACCAGGCGGGTCAGTATCGAAGTGTTCTTTGCCGACCCGCACAGTCCGTGGCAGAGGCCAAGCAACGAGAACATGAACGGACTGGTTCGGGAGTATCTACCGAAAGGCGACGATCTATCGGTCTTCTCGCAGGGGTACTTGAACAGAGTCGCGAAGGCGCTGAACTATCGGCCTCGGGCGGTTCTCGACTTCGCCACTCCCGCCGAAGCCATGGCCGAAGAGATCAACAAATTACGAACTGGTGTTGCATCTCAGACTTGAAACCGCCCTCCTAATACAGAAAAAAGCGCTTTCAAGTGTGAAAGTGCGTGAGAACCGGCTAAATGATATTTTTAATGCACTTTTGTAGTCGCGAATTGCGCTGCATTTGGGATCGCCCCCGCAGCGACATCCAACAGCTTGTTGGATAAGTGCCGGGAGGCTCGTCATAGCCAAGCGTCAAGCGAACCCCATTGATGCAAAGCGGGGCGCCATTAAATAGCGCGGCGAGGAAATGTGACCCCATATCGCGACACGGCCAGATGAGAAGCGACGTTCGTTGGGGGCGCGGCGCTCTGTTATCGCCGGATAAAGACTCTTTCGCGTTGATCGGCGCGTTGCACCTTGTCGTCGTGCAGGTTACGTGAGGTCGTCGTGATGGACGCGTGTCGAAGATTGTCGCGTACTGTGGTCAGCGATGCCCCTTGGGCGAGCGCGTGGGTCGCGTGAGTGTGGCGCAGCCAGTGGGGTGTCACCCGCCGGAGCTTGTCGGCCAATGGAGGATGATCCGACTCGATCTCTCGGGCGCGAGCGTGAGGAAGCGCCGCAGCACGGCCCACAGTCGTGGTGTGGTGATCGGCGATTCGTCTTCCAAGGCGCCAGAATGGGGCTGTTTCGGTCCCAACTGGCCGGCGTGACAGGCAAACCGCGTGAGACGAGATATTCGTCCAGAGCCAAGTGCCTTTTGGACAACTGACCTAAGCATGCGCATCGGATGCGGTATCGACGCCGGAGGCGCATCCTAGAGTGCTATGCGTTCCGCCTTAGGCGAGCAGAAGAGAAGAGAAGAGAATGCAAAGCCGGGCGATTGCCAGCGAATAAAGCGGCGAAGTACAAGGGATGACACCCATATCGCGGCAAGTCGAGAGGCGAAAATGACATTCGTTGCGGCGCTGCGCGGAATACCCTGCTATCGCCGGGCAAAAACTTTTTCGAGTTGATCGGTGCGTTGCACATCGTCGTCGTGCAGATAACGAGAGGTCGTCGTGATGGACGCGTGCCGCAGGTTGTCTCGCACTGTGGTCAGCGATGCCCCCTGCGCCAGCGCATGCGTCGCATGCGTGTGACGCAGCCAGTGAGGTGTCGCGCGCCGGAGTTTGTCCGCCAGTGGAGGGTGGTCCGACTCGATCTCATTGGCAGCGAAGGTAAGGAAGCGCCGCAGCACGGCCCGCAGTCGCGGCGTAGTAATCGGTGATCCGTTCTCCAGGTGCGCCAGGATGGGGCTGTTGTGGTCCCACTTCGCGGGCGTGACAGGCAGACCGCGCGAGACCAGATACTGGTCCAACGCCCGGCTGGCCATGGAGGGTAGCGCGACCTTGCCCCGGTGCTCGCCTTTGCCGACCAGGTGGAGCCAGCGCTCGCCACGCGGCCCAATCTCGATACCGCCAAGGGTCACCCCGACCAGCTCGGCCGCCCGCAGGCCCGTCGCATACCCGAAATCCAGCAAGAAGCGCAGCCGTGTCGCGGCATCCGGCGTCCAGCCGTGCGACCACTCCAGGCCATCGGCGAGAGTACGCACCAGCGCCCATTCCCCTTCCGTGAAGGCCCTTGACGTGTCGAGATCCGCGGCGCGCTGGGCGCCCCGCACCTTGAGCCCTGCAAACGGGTTGGCGAGTACATAGCGCTGGGCGATCAGCCAACGAAACAGCGCGGCGATGACACCCAGGGCATAGGCGATGGAACGGGGCGCCAGGGCCCCTGCGAAGGGCCGCCATTCGGGAGATGGCCGGGGCCGTGCAGGACCCACCCAGCGGGCAGTGGGTGCGCGCAGGAAGGCGCGGTAGGCCGTGGCGTCTTCGGCGGTCAGCGACGAGAGCGGCTTGCCGCGCTCCAGGATCGCCCAGAGCAGCAAACGCTCGGCTTCCTTGCGGTAGGCCCGCGCAGTGGCCGGTGCCTCGTGCAGGCCGAGCCAGGCATTGATGGCGTCGTAGTCATTGTCCGCGGTCAGCGAGCACATCGCGCGGGGCGCGCGGAACGCCCCGCGTGAGCCGTTCACCGATTGCGGCAGTTCGATACGTTCCCACGGCACGATTTGAGGGCCCGACGCAGCCATTGCATGACGGGAGACCAAAGCGCGCGCGCGCTCAGTCAACTGAGGATGCGCGGCGAAGAACGCTTCGATGGCGCGGGCACTGCGCTCGCCAAGCCCGTCGATGGCGAGCCACCAACGCTGGCGGCGCGGGATCCGCACGGTCAGGTCGGCCAGCGTTTTCAGCCCGTGCGCCTGCAGCGCCGCCGCGGCGCGCGCGGGCAGCCAGGTTTCGACGGGGTCCGTGATCTGCGGAAGGGCAGCTGGTAATTGGCGCAGGGTCTCCAGAGCCCGGACGACCGCTGCCGCATGGGCGGTCCGGCCCTCCGCAGTACAGGTGAAGAGGGCGGCCAGGTCTTCGCGCTGGCGGAGTCGGGCGGCCTCGGCCATCTGCCGCCGGAGGGCACCGATCACGCCTCGTGCGGAGCGGCCCGGCGTCAGCGCGTCCGGCCAGAAGCGGGCGACGGCCGCGCGCGACGGCGTGCCTTCGTACCAGGCACGCAGGGCCGCGAGCGCATCGGCGCGGGGCCAGGATGCGGAGGGATCGAGCGGCAGCGGAGAGGTGGCGGATCGCGAGCGAGGCATGGGAGAGACACGCAAATTGCTGCTGTGTAGTTTGCCACAAAAACGCATCGGTATCGATAATGTTTGTTATCGATATAGCAGTGTGTTGTGGCGGCGAACTCAGGCAGTAGCTGTCGCGAAGTCATTTATCAGGGAATATCAGACAGGTTGGTTTCCACCAGCGCCGAATAGAGCGTGACGAGCAGCAGCCGCAGACGGCGGAGCCGGCCGAACGCCTGGTATCGGATATCGCCGCCTCGGGCATTCGAGATACTGCGACCTACTTGTGAGGCATACATTTAGCCGTCACGAGGTGCTAGCATTTGCGTTTGGGTGGCAGAAAAGGCCTTGTGTATGACTTTCATGGACAGCGCCTTGTTCGCGAAGGCGCGGGAATCCCGATGTCTAGGGGATACCGTGCTAGGCGTGAGGCGCCGAAATTGCGACGAGAGCATGGTCGCAATCTGGCTGTGGAGGCCGCCCGGAAAACAATTTGAGACGGGGGGGGATGATATGGGGCTGTCTTACCGCAAATCGATTTCGGCAGGGCCATTTCGCTTCAATATTTCGGGCAAGGGCGTCGGTGTCTCGGTCGGAGTGCCAGGCTTTCGTATTGGCTCAGGCCCGCGTGGGCACTACGTGTCGGTGTCTGCTGGCGGCTTTACCTACCGGCAATCGCTGGGTGGCCGGCATCGGCATTCGAGCGGAGCTGACCATCAGGAACGCTTCCCGCAGCCCCCGGCTGACGGAGATGCTGCCGCAGGCCAGCGCTTTCTACCCAGCGGTAGTTCCACGGTTGCGCCGCTTGAGGTGATTCAATCAGCGGATATTGGGAAACTGTCCGATTCCAGTGCCGATGCGTTGTTCTCGGAGATTGATGCCAAAAGCAAAATGAACCCGGTATGGCCCATTCCGCTTGTGGCAACTGCTGTGCTGGCGATGCTGTTGGCGGCTAACAATGCAGAGCCGGCAAATCGTGCGATGCAAGGGGTAGGCCTCTTGGCACTCATCACAGTGATTGTTGCTACAGTCTGGCTGTATCTTTGGGATTCAGCACGGCGTTCCGTGGTCTTGATTTATGACCTCGAGCAAGATTTTAACCAGTCTTATGAACGCATGCTCTCGGGATTTGACGAGATGCGAACCTGCAATCGTGCCTGGCGCGTTGAGGCAGAAGGCCGGGTACTGGATGGTCGTTATCACGCCGGAGCGGGCTCTCAGGTCATTCGCAAGGCGGCGAGCATGAGCTACGGAAATGTGGCAATCATCAAGTGCAATATCGATGTGCCTTCTATCACTACGGGCCGGATGCGATTTTTCTTCTATCCGGACCGGATACTGATGGAAGACGGCAAGCGAATTGCCGCGTGTTCGTACCAAAGTCTCGAGGCGGAAAGTGGGCAGACACAGTTCATCGAGAGTGACAACGTGCCGTCAGACGCAGAGGTCATCGGACACACTTGGCGCTACGTAAATCGAAATGGATCACCGGATCGCCGATTCAAGGACAATCGACAGATTCCAGTCGTCCGATATGAAACCCTCCGCCTTTCGACCGCCCAAGGCGTGCGCGAAATGTTCCATTTTTCCCGCCTGGGCTGTAGCGGGCGTTTTAGCGCGCTGGTGTCTAAGGACCTCGCGGCCCTCGGAAGTAAGCGCGCCTAAGGTCGGAACTGCTCCCGAAGCGGCTTGACTGGATGTGAGTACTTCGAGTTATCGTAGGATCGCGACTTCCTAGTGGTCGAATTGTGTATGCAGGCGCTTGAAGCGACCGATTCCGTATTGTCTCGGTAGCGGACCTAGTTGTGCCTTTAATCGCTGATCAGCCTTCCACGGCGAGCTATGCCTCCGTGTTAGCGGGTCAAAAAATCCACCATCGAACAAAATGGACGACCACAAGCTGAGCGAAATTGCAATTCGTGTGTCTCGCTATTTTCGGGACTTCCTCCAAAGTGACTTTAAGCGCGCACAAGCGCCCCGCAGGCGGATTGTCCTGACGTCCGACACGGGCTTTCGGGCCGGGATGCGGACCGCTCCATATCCTGCGCTCGACCTGGAGTTGTGGGCGTTGCTGAGCAAGCCAACGGGGGAAGAGCTGACCTTGCCGATGACGCCAAGGCGTTATACCCGCCCGGTCAGCGCCTCGCTTCGCAAGGTCATTCAAGAGCAGATCCACGCCATTCCCGAAACGGCTCTTGTCTCAGTCCGCAATGCCGTCATTGAATTTGCGCGGAGTACCTACACTTCCGCCGTCGAGAATCCCGAGCAGTGGATCGATTCAGTCCAAGAAGAGTTAGCTAAGAAGGTCGGGGCGCAGGTGATCAGGCCGTTGGTGGCGCACCTTGATGGCCCCCTGCGTCAGCAAGCCTACTCGGTAATAGATTCGCTGCTCGCGGCAGAGTCCGACCTGATCGCCCGCGTCTGCGGTGACCTGAATCGGGTCTTGCCGGAGGTGTTGGCGAAGCTTCTGGCGACAAGTGAGGATGCGGCGCTCGTGGATGCCGCAATCAACTTCCTCAACATGGAAGGGATGCGTGCCGGCCTGCAGGCATTCTTTGAGAACTTCGTCGCGGCTGATGCATATCTTGAGTTCAGGGATATTGAGACGTATGTCGCCACCGGCGACTCCATGCAACTCTATCTTTATCTCGGTGCGCTGAAGTATCGCAATGCTCAGTACCCGCTCTTCTTCGTCCCCATCCATGTCACGCGCAGCGAGGATGGCACTGGCTACTCCCTGAAGATCGTCAACCATCTCTACGCGAACCGCTCGGCGATCGACTTCGTCCTTCAAGAACTGGGGGCTGGTCTGAAGCGGGAGTGGGTCAGCCCAATCACTGAACGCATTACCTACATCACACCTCAGCAGAGCATCTTTGAGGTCGTACGGACGCTCTTTCGCAAGGTGGCGAATGCAACGGATCTTGGCGGCCAGATCGACTTTTCCTCGACCGCGTCAGAAGTGGCGACGGCGAGCGTGTCTCTCTCGAGCGCTCTCTACCTCGCGGCCTTTGAGCGTTCAGATGAGGCGCTCATCAACGACTACGAGGAGATCATCGATCAGTTCAACCGCGGCGGCTCGAACGTTGCGGATCTGTTCAAGGGACTTGTCGAAGGTGTCCTGATGGGCAACGCGGGGTCGATTCGCGCCGAGGTCGAAGAGGAATGGGAGAAGTTGCCGCTGGTGGAGCGGATGGTGTTCGACTCACCCATCCCGCTTAACGAGGAGCAGCGTAAGGTGCTGCTCGCGGTCAGGAATCCAAACGGCAAGATTGTCGTCGTCGAGGGGCCGCCGGGCACCGGGAAGTCACACACGATTACAGCGATTGCGGCAGACTGCGCCTTCAACAACAAGTCATGCCTGGTCCTGTCCGACAAGACCGAGGCGCTAGATGTCGTCGTATCGAAGCTTTCCGAGGCGATGTCCCGGGTGCGCCATGATCGCGACTTCCCCAATCCCATCCTCCGCCTGGGTCAGCAGAACGCCAACTTCCGTAAGCTGACGTCTAACGCCACCGTCACGCAAATCGGCGCCTACGCGAAAGCGACGCGGGCCAATCGCGAGGCACTGGATGCCGAGCGTGAGATGCGCACCACGGAACTCAAGCAATCGATTGACAAAACTGTCGAGGTTCTGGGCCAGGTGCGAATCGCCGCCCTCCAGCAAATGCATCAGCACGAGTTCGAGTTGGCGGACCGTGCGCCGAACATCCTCGGGGAAATTCGCAAGGTTTCCGATTCAAGCTTGCTGCCAGAGTTGGCGGCGATCGTCGAACAGAGTGAGGCGCTTCAAAAGTACTTGGCGCAGCTCATCGCTGACGGCGCTGACGACGCGACGGCCCTGCGAGAGCGGGTGCGCCTGGACGCATGCATGAGCACGACCGCGCCGCGCGCGGAGTCAACGAGCTGGAACCTCTTTGACAAGCTCACGCCCGAACAGGTGAGAGCGACTCAGGATCTTCTCGTTAAATACCAGCATCTACGGATGCCGCTATTCGGCTATCTCTTCAGAGGAGCCAGGGTAAGGGAGTTGGAGGAAAGGCTCAATCAGCTTCCAACGAGCCGACCGCTCTTTCTTAAGCAAGACGCCTTCGCACTTTATGACCTTGTGGTGGGTGCCAATCTGCTACAACGGGCTCTCGAGGCAGAGAAACTCGACGCCCACTTCGCGCTCGCGTATCAACGTCTGGCGCGTGGGGAGGAACCATCCCCGGCCGCAGCTATCGCGCTAAAGGCTTTCGGCGCTCTGCAGAAGGCGAATCCCGCAATCTTCGACGCACTGATGGCGCAACCGAAGGCGGACGCCAGCCTGTGGGTGTTGGCCATCGTGTTTCTGCGCGAATGGCTTGAGAACCACGCCGCCTTCGCGAAAGCCCCGGCGTTCGACTATGTAGGAACCAAGGATTCGCTTGAGCGCCTCAATACGTCGATCATGAACTCCCACGTGGATGGACGTTTGATCAAGTTCATGGACGAGCATCGTGCGGATGCGCGTGCGTTGGCAGGCGTGATCGCAAGTGGGCAGAAATTTCCGGAAGAGAAGTTCGCCAGCGTTCGAAACTCATTCCCGGTGATCGTCGCGAGCATCCGTGAGTTCGGTGAGTTCATGCCGCTGGCGCCGGATCTGTTTGATGTAGTGGTGATCGACGAGGCGTCGCAGGTGAGCGTGGCGCAAGCTTTGCCAGCGCTGCTGCGCGCGAAGAAGGTTGTCGTTCTGGGCGACAGCAAGCAGTTCTCGAACGTCAAGTCATCGAACGCCAGCATCGCGACGAATGACAAGTATCGCGCGGACTTGGTCAACCACTTCCGTTCTGAGATCAGCGATAAGGCCGATGCCCTTGAGCGCCTTTCGATGTTCGACGTGAAGCGGTCGATTCTCGAGTTCTGCAATCTCGGGGCGTCTTACTCCGTCATGCTGCGCAAGCATTTCCGTTCCTACAAGGAACTGATCGGCTATTCGTCGAGCACGTTCTATGGACACCAGCTACAAGCGATCAAGATCCGCGGCGTCCCGGTCGATGAGGTCGTCCAGTTCGACGAGGTGGATACCGAGGACTATCGGTGCACAAGGGGATTCAATGAGGCCGAGGGGAATTTCATTCTTGAGCAGCTCCTCGATCTGATCGAGGAAGAGGACCCGCCGACGGTGGGCGTCATTACACCATTCAGGGAGCAACAGACCTACCTCTCGAAGCTGCTTTTCGGTCACGCCAGAGGCCGCGAGTTCGAGGACAAGCTTCGCTTAAAGGTGATGACTTTCGACTCGTGTCAGGGCGAGGAGCGCAACCTTATCATGTATTCGCTGGTGGCAACGCCTGGCAATGATGCACTCAATTTCATCTTCCCGGTGGCCCTGGAGAACGCACAGGAGTCGGTCGAAGACAAGCTCAAGGTGCAGCGTCTGAACGTCGGATTCAGCCGGGCTCAGGAGATGGTGTGGTTTGTCCACTCAATGCCCCTTTCCGAATACAAAGGAGCGATAGGGCAGGCGCTGAACTACTACGCCAATATCCTTGAACGGGGCGCGGCCTCGGCCGACCAAACGGATGCGTCCAGTCCAATGGAGGCAAAGGTCCTCGATTGGCTCCAACAGACACCGTTTGTGCAGGAACACCAGGACGAGATCGAAATCATTCCCCAGTTCCCGGTGGGCGACTATCTCCGCCAGCTTGATCCTACGTATGAGCATCCAGCCTGGCGCGTGGACTTCCTTGTGATCTACCGCACTGAAAAGGGCCCTTTACATATCGTCATCGAGTATGACGGATTCGAGTTCCACTTCCAGAAAGGGCGGCAGATCCATGTTGGGAACCACCAACGCTACCTCAATGGCGCGGATGTTGAGCGGCAACTGACCCTGGAGAGTTACGGCTATCGCTTCCTCCGCATTAATCGATTCAATCTGGGTGTGGACCCGATCCTCACGTTGTCGGGCCGAATGACGGACTTGGTCGAAATGGCCTTGGGAGAGATGATCTCCGAAAGCGTTGTGGACTTGCAGACCCAGGCGGCCGGGCTTGCCAGCAAGGAGATGAAGGCCTGCTCACGTTGCGAAGAGATACTTTCGTTAGGGGATTTCTATGATCCTGCGCTCAAGTCGGGGCAGGGCGGCTACGGGCGCGTGTGCATGTCTTGCAAGGCGACCGACTCCAAGCCTCGCAAGGCAGCCCACGGAAAGCGCGGCTGGAATAGGACCAAGGCAAGGAGCTATCGGCGTTGGGGGTAAATGTTGTCTCGCAAGGGCATTTTTGGACGGGAGTCATTCACCGGGTGCCCGTGTTCCAGCAGTTCCTTGAGCTTGAGCGACATTCACCGAACGTTGTGAAGGATGCGTGGTCGAGGGTCACCGAATGCCGTCCGGGCCGCATGATAAGTTGCCAGCAGGCCTCTAGATCAACGGAAAAGTATGAGCGACGAAGAGAAGATCAGCCGGATATGTGCATGGTTTGCGGATGCGAGGCCATGGGACAGCTTCATCAGGAGCGTGCAGGAACGTGAGACCGGTGTGGAAAATCCCGCATACTGTCAATTCGTCCGGCAGTTTTCGCATATTCGCACAATCGTCGACAGCGCCTGGATCAAATTTGAAAGGCATGGCGCTGTGTTGACCGATGGGGTGCCTGGAAATGCAGCTCCGCAATCTGTACGAACGTCGAGAAAACTGGCGCGCGAGCGTCCCGTTGCCGACCGGTAGCCGGTTGGAGCGATATCGTGGACTTGCAACGTTTCAATGCCCTTGTTGATGGAGCAGAGCCGACTCTTGCCGACTACGCTGCGCTGGTTGCCCTTGCGAAGGAGCTGCCAGTCGAACTGCTGTGGGAACTGCTGCACGGGGCGCCCAAAATGCATTGGCTGCTTAGTGGCGTTGTTAACAAGCAGCTCCAAGAGAAGGTCCCCGAAGCGAACGTGGTGCAAGCGCTCGACGCAATTGCTACCGAACTCATGGTTCGAAAAGCTGGGGCGATTTAGAAAATGGAAAAGAGGTGACGGTATGTGACCGAGTTTAAGCGGGGGATTGAGCCTTCGCGGCGTTTGTTCCGCCCCCGCTTTAGTGCGGCGAGGGCCGCTCAATCCGTGTTCCGAGGCTTGGCGAAAGGCGTGGTCGCGGTGGCTGTTTTAGCCATGATTGTGGTAGGCGTGCTCTCCGGTGGCCAAGGGGACTCGCCGACAACGCGCGGGGGAAGGCGAATTCTAATGCTAGTCGTTCTGGTGATTCTAGCCGGGGCCTACGCCTGGAACTGGCTCGAATAAGTGCTAACAACATTTTTCGGAAAATCATGGCCTCCAGTAAGCGAGACGAGTTTCGACCAGAGACGAGACGCCACCTTGCGATGCGGGCCGGTTTCCGTTGCTCAATGCCAGGCTGTGGCGCCTTGACCACCGGTCCCAGCAACGAATCGCCTCACGCAGTTGTCGACGTAGGTGTAGCCGCGCACATCTATGCGGCGGCACCTAATGGCCGACGTTACGACGCGAATATGACGCGAGATGAACGGAGGAACATTCGGAACGGTATTTGGCTCTGTGCGACGCATAGCGTCGAAATTGATCGCGACGTGGTTCGCTACACCGCTGACGTCCTCAGGCGGATGAAGAACGACCACGAGCAGGCCATTGCGAACGAGCTGAACGCAGGGCGCGGATTCATGCGTGGTGCAGATCTCGTCGCCGTAGGCCCGCATGTCGTCGGTGTCGGTGAGCTCTTGGGCACCTCCGGCAAGAACTGGTCAGTTCGGATTGACCACTTTGTTGATGGAGACATTCGAGCACTGATTGACTTTAGCGAGCGATTTGATGCTCATGATCCTTTCGACCGCTATCTTGTCGTCAATGCGCTTGGTGATGGTCGGCAGCTTGCCACGGAGCCGTCGTGGCTTCGGCGGGGAAATTCAATTGAACTGATGTGCACAGTCAAAGACCGTTTTCCCTGCGTCGACGCTCACAAGCTAGGGGCGACCCTGGCAACAAATGCTGCAAACGATCTCTTCGTCGAGAATGGTGACATTGGAATGGTTTCAGGAATCGATGCGTTGCCTCAGCGGATCAAAGAAACTCTATCCATGCTGCAGGGCGAGTCTCCGTTCCATCCCAAAGCAGGTTCCCGCATAAAGGAATACTTTGACGAATTCGAAGATTCCCCGTGGTTGCAGCGCCGGATCAAGCTGGAGGTTATAAGGCTGGCATGCGTGCCGTACCGCGACCGCGTGCAGAACAGCGCTTATACCCTGCTTCAGAGCGTGCTGCGCGTACATGATGTTCAGAAGATTGCGGCGCAACGGGACACCGATTGGCAAGACTTCAGATTCAAGCTCGATGTGCAGGGTGTCGGACCATGGGAGCAAGTGATTTCAATTTTCTTGCCGCGAGGTGATCGGCCGCTGCGGCATCCCATGTGGGATCAGCTGCCGAACAAGTAGAACAACGGAAATCCACTGAGACATGAGCAGGACTACCCATCACCCAAAGGTTTTCATTTCGTACAGTTGGACGGATGCAGAGCACGAGCAATTTGTCTTGGGCTTGGCGACCTCGCTACGCAACCATGGAGTTGATGCGATTCTCGACAAATGGGACCTCAAGCCCGGCCAGGACAAGTATGTTTTCATGGAATCTATGGTCGTCGACGCGGACGTCTTGAAGGTTCTAGTCTTGTGCGACCGAAAATACCAGGAGAAGGCAAACTATCGTGCCGGCGGCGTTGGAACAGAGTCGCAAATTATCTCGCAAGAGCTCTACGGGAAGGTCAAGCAAAACAAGTTCATCCCTGTCGTCTGCGAGTATGACGACGAGGGACAACCGTGCCTTCCGGTCTTCATGAAAGGCCTCATCTACATTGACGTATCTTCGGAAGAACTGTACGGCAACGGTCTTGACCAACTCTTGAGACTTATCTATGAGCAACCGTTCCATCAGAAGCCAAAGCTCGGCGGCATTCCGGCCTTTGTGACCAGTGGGGGGGCAAGCTACGTCAAGGAGTTGGGAGCTGCGATTCGAGCCGTCCAGGACGGCAAGCCGAACCGGCAGGGCCTAGAAATGTTGTTCATTAAGGGTGTACTAACGGAGCTCGAAAAGCTGTACGTTACGCCCACCGGGAATGGGTATCACGAAGGTGTATACCAGGCTATCGCGAGCACGAAAGGCCTCCGGGACCAGGTTGCTGACTACGCGGAAACCGTGGCCGCGTTCTCGCTCGACGACCCGAGTTCGGTTTCCCCATTCCTGAAACTGATGGAGGGAATCGGTGGGCACTTCGGACCTCCCGTTGCATCGGGGGAGTACTACCCGGGATGGTCCGACTTATTCTCGTATTTCGCACTTGAAGCGTTTCTTATTCAAACCGCTGCGCTTATTCGGCACGGGCGCTGGAAGTCGTTGCGCAGACTTGTCAGCGCTGCGTACGTCGTTAAAAGCAGTCAAGGAGAATTCAAGGCGTCAAGCTGCACAGTGTTCGATGCAGGTCTCGTATCTCTCGACGAGCATCGCAACCAGCAACTGAAGCTGAATCGAGTATCAGTCAGCGCAGACCTCCTCAAGGAGCGATGCTCCGCCGATAAGACGAGTTTCGTTGAACTCATGGAAGCGGACGTTTTCCTGATGCTGGAGAGCGTTGCGCGGCTCGGTGTACAACCGAGCAACGTTTGGCCGGGCATTTGGGGGGCGAGAACTACGGTGTACTGCTCGTACTCGAGCAAGTTTCCGCTCTTCATGCGAGCAGCAGACGAAGAAGTCCGAAGGGGAATTCACGCCGCCCTAGGAGTGGATACGGGTGCCACCTTGAAAGCAAAGCTGGATAGCGCGAATGAGCGGCTCAAGGGATTTGGGCGACTCGGTAGGGGTCACTTCAGCGACTTCAACTTCATCGAGGCCATCAACTTGAACGAACTGACCAAGTAGCACTTGCCCTGCTGGGCGAGGCCAGCCAAGCGTAATGGTATTCAACTCCAACCGTGATCGAGCGATGCGCTCGGATCTTGAACCTAGTGCGTACGATGTGGTGTAGCGATCAGCCCATGCGCGAGTAACACAGTGTTCGGGCAGGCTTAGGGCACGCCACACAAGGCATGAATCCTACACAACGGAAAAATCACCCTGTAGTTTATGCCCCGGAATAGGGGTGCCCTTGATATTGCTGCAGTTTGCCGGGATAGCGACCCCGAGTATTCATGCGGGTTTCCGGGCAACGGCCAACACGATAGCCATGTAAATCAATGGGTTACTGACTCAAGATTTTGCACGTAATAAGTGGCGCACGAGGCACGTATCAGGCAGCTCATTGCGTCTCCGTGTCCTTGCCGTTAATCTCGGCGGTCCGTCTACCGCTTGGGAGAAAAGCGCGATGGATCACTGGCAACTGGCGTATCTCGGCATGCGACAGATGCCGCGCGAGCTCAGCGAGTTCGAGCTAGCCACTTTCTTCACTTTCTCTCCCAAGGAGCGCGCCCTGATCGACGCACGGCGCAGCCAGCTGTACCGGCTGGCCTGCGCCGTCCACATCGGCTTTGTGCGTATGACGGGCCGCACCCTTGACGCCTCCAAGCAGGTTCCGAAATTTCTCTGGGCATATGTTGGCGCCCAACTCGGCATCACGCCACCGGATATGGGCACGCTGAGCGCCCTCTATGACCGGCGCACCGACACGCTGGTGGACCATCAGATGCTCGCCTATCAGGCGCTCGGTTTCAGCCCGATGGCTGAGCATCAGCGACGCTACGTGACGCGTTGGCTCAAAGAGCGCTTAGCGGGACAACCTAGTCGCAGTGACATGCTGCACGAGCTCAAGCGGTGGCTGTACGAGCATCGTGTTCTGATCCCGCATGACCGTGCGCTGAAACGCCTCATTAGCCAGGCCGTGGAGGTTTCCGAGGCGGCATTGACTGACGCGTTGGTGCTCGCATATGGCGAGGCATCGCTTGACGCTTGGGGGGCATTGCTACCTCGTCCGGAAGGCAATCAAGCAAGTCTGCAGCAATGGCTGTGGGCGGTTCCATTGCGCAGCTCCACGCATCAAATGGGGGAGCTGTTTGACAAGATCGAGCGGCTGTACAAGTTGGGCGTCCAACATCGCTGGCCGGCCGTCTGCAATGAGGCGGTGGTACGGCACTACGCGAGACGTTGCGCCAATCGACCGGCCTCGGTCAGCAAACGCATGGTGCAGCAATCCCGCCGCTTGGAGTCTGCTTGCTTCTTGCGCTATGCCTTGTGTGCTGCCACGGACCAGATGTCGTCCATGCTGCGCCACTGGATCCGCAAATCCGTCAACGACGCAGGACGGCTCATTGACGCTGGCCGGCCGGATCCAGAAATCAAGCTGCGAGAATTTGCGGCAGCCGTCAAAGGGCTCATCGCTGATGACACGCTCACACGAGAAACGCTCTGCCAACAATTGGATGCTTTGGCCGACGCCGCAACGAGCCAGCATCGCCTGCGAAGCCGTGCCAGCATGATTCGAGAGCAACTGCTGTTGCGGCATCGGCTTGCGAGAGCCATGCTGGGCAGGCTGGTCCAGCTGCCATTCGCCACGCAGTCCGCCCATCCAGTGATAGAGGCAATGGAGATCTTGCACAATCTCTATGCGCGGAAGGCTAATTGGCTACCAAATCGGGTTGCCGTGCGCTTCGGGCGAGCCTGGCAGCCAGTACTGGAGGGGCAGGACCGTAAGCGAGCGCTGGCCGCCTTCGAATGGGGAACGCTGTTTGCCCTGCGGGTGGCGCTACGCAATGGCTCGGTATTCCTGGATCACAGCTTCGCCTTCCGCAGCCAAGCAACCATGCTGATTTCCGGCCAGGATTGGCAGGCGCGGCGCAACCACTTCTATGGCCATCTCAAACTGCCGCAGGACGCAAGAGCATTTTTGGAACCTGTGGTCGAGCACCTCGACGCGGGGCTCGCCCGGCTGCGCGATGCCGCCGTGCGGGGCGAGCTAAGGATCGATAGCGCCATCCATGTTGATCCATTAAAGGCGAAGCGGCCCGAAGCTTCGGTTGAGGCCCTGCGGCGTGCGCTATTTGACCGGCACCCAGACGGACAACTGCCTGAAATTCTTCTGGAAATCGACAGCCACACTCATTTCAGTTGGCTTCTGCTGGGGCGAGAACCGTATTCTCGCAGTGAGCTGCTCATGGTCTACGCCGCTGTGCTCGCGCACGGGACCTCGATGTCTGCGACGGACCTCGCTCGCATGGTGCCGGAACTTTCACCAAGCGCGATTCGTCAGATGATGCATCGTATCGCGGACGAGCGGAAACTGCGTAAAGCCGCTGATTCAGTGCTTGCTTTCATGCATCAGCATCCCATCGCCCGGCATTGGGGGCGCGCCGAGTTGGCGTCTTCCGACATGATGTCGCTGGAGACGACGCGCTCGGTCTGGCAAGCGCGGGCTGACCCACGTCGGCGTACCGCTTCGATTGGGATGTACACCCATGTCCGCGACCGGTGGGGCATTTTCTACGACCAGCCAATCCTCCTGAATGAGAGACAAGCCGGCGCCGCCATCGAGGGCGTGATTCGCCAGAATGGCGGGGAAGACGTAACGCAGCTCGCCGTTGATACCCACGGCTACACCGACTTCGCCATGAGTCTGTCACGGCTGCTCGGCTTCGATCTCTGCCCGCGACTTTCTCATCTGCGTGATCGCCGGCTGCATGTACCCAAAGGCCATGAAGTGCCGCCAGAACTGGCCGCAGTAGCGGACGCCGACGTCCGTCTGGTATTGATCGAACTTGCCTGGGATGAACTGGTCAGGATTGCGGCATCGGTCCAGACCGGCCAATGCACGGCGGTGCAGGCGCTGACACGTTTCGGCGCGGCGGCGAGGGGCCAGCACGTGTATGACGCGGGGGTGCACCTGGGACGGCTATTCCGTACGATTTTCCTCGTCGACTATTTTACGAACTCTGCGTTCCGCCAGGAGATGCAGCATGCCTTGAATCGCGGCGAGGCTGTGCACACCGTCCAGCGGGCCATCCACTACGGAAAAATCCCCTTGGAACTGGCTCGGCACGATGCGTCGCTGGCAGCGGTCTCGTCTTCGTTGACGCTGTTGACCAACGCCGTGATGGCCTGGAACACACTGCACATGCAGCAGGCTCTGGAGGCAATAGAGGTCATCGGCGGAGAATCCATGCGTGCCGGAGACCTACGCCAGATCGCTCCGACTCGTTTGGAAGGCATCAACTTGCGTGGTACTTTCGATTTCCCGATTGCTCGCTACGCGCACCGGCTACTGCCGAGCGCAACCAGCGCGCAGAACGTGCCGACGACCTCGCGTACAGCATGACCTAATCCATAGTTGGTTGAGTGGAGAAGACTACGATCTCGCGGAGGCTTTCCTGCCTGAAGCGCCCCTCGTATTCAAGAGCTACCGGGCCTTTTTTACCAAAATCTTTGTATTCGTCTGTATCACGGGGCGCCATCAATACGTGCCGCGACGGTGCCGACCTGCGATTAGTACAAGCGTGAAACATCCGTTGTCTTAAATATGCCCCACGGTATCACGCACCTGGTGCCGAATGGAGCGGCCCCTTGAATCTCAGGACACCCGGCACCTCTTACAATAAGAGGTAGTCTTGTGACTAGTTTCAAGCCTAGGCAAATCGTGGAAAGCATCGAAATTCTTACCGAACCTGAGCGGCGGCGGCGCCGTTCAGTCCAAGAAAAGCTCGCCATCGTTCAGGAAACGATGGAGCCGGGTGCCACGGTTTCGGCGGTTGCCCGACGGCATGGGCTCAATCCCAATCAGGTGTTCGCATGGCGCAAGCAGTACCAGGAAGGAAGCCTGGCCGCTGTGAGCGCTGGCGAAGCTGTGGTCCCGGCCTCGC
>NZ_RCOG02000006.1 GCF_009663685.2 Cupriavidus sp. U2
TCGTGGTGCTGGCGAAGATGGACGGTTGCGGGGCGGAGGCAGCGCTGGAGGCGTTGACCAAGAAGTTTCGTCGTGTGCCGCTGGCGCTTCGCAAGAGCCTGACCTACGACCAGGGCAAAGAGATGGCGCATCACGCGGAGTTGACCAGGCGAGTCAGTATCGAAGTGTTCTTTGCCGACCCGCACAGTCCGTGGCAGAGGCCAAGCAACGAGAACATGAACGGACTGGTTCGAGAGTATCTACCGAAGGGCGACGATCTATCGGTCTTCTCGCAGGGGTACTTGAACAGAGTCGCGAAGGCGCTGAACTATCGGCCTCGGGCGGTTCTCGACTTCGCCACTCCCGCCGAAGCCATGGCCGAAGAGATCAACAAATTACGAACTGGTGTTGCATCTCAGACTTGAAACCGCCATGGAAAAACTTCCATTTCCATTTCCCGCTGAATCGGATTGCCCGATGCGTGCGCCATATCCAGAAATGGCTGACTGCGAAAAGGCAATCTGACGAGTCTGCTGAATAGACCGATATCCGCCTATGGAACTAACTCGAATTTGGCGCAGTGCAGTGGCATTGGGCCGAATTTCGTCGAATTGCTATTCACGTTTTGCGGCTTGTCCTTTGTGCAAGGTCCGCACGACTGCATTGTTTTCCGCGCAATGCCGAACTTTAGGAAATCTGCGATTACGCAGCGAAGCCGTCTTCCATACGATCCGAAGCGAGGAATCGCAAAAAGGCGTTCTGGCGAATTCGCCAGAAGGTCACGAACGCGACAGCCACCAGACGTGTGCGCCCGCGGTCCCGACTCCCAGTAACGAGACATCGCAGGGCTTGCCTGCCGGACATCGCAGTGGCGATGTCCACCGCAATGCCTGCGCTCTCATCCGTCACCGCGCCTTCGGGACGGATGCTGTGCAATCAATTTTTAGGACTAGTCCATGAACAAGAATCGGTATCGTCGCGTATTCAGCAAGCGTCTCGGCATGCTTGTGGCCGTTGCGGAGAACGTGAAGAGCCAGGGCAAGCGCCCCGGCGAGGGGGGTGGCGACGCGAATGGCGCCCAGTTCGGCGTGGTGTCCGCGATGACCTCCATCGCGCTGGCCATGCTGATTCTGGAGTCCGGGCCGGCCTTCGCGCAGGCCCTGCCGACCAACGGCAACGTGGTGGCCGGCCAGGCCACGATCTCTCAGCCGAACGGCAACACCATGCACATCGATCAGGGCAGCCAGCGCACCGTGATCGACTGGAACACCTTCAACATCGGCAAGGGCAACACCGTCCAGTTCAACCAGCCCAACGCGCAGGCGCAGGCGCTGAACCGTGTGACCGGTGGCGTGCCGTCCAACATCCAGGGCTCGCTGCTGGCCAATGGCCAGGTGCTGATCCAGAACGCCAACGGCGTGCTGTTCGGCCGGGGCGCGGTGGTAAATGTGGGCTCGCTGCTGGCCACCACCAAATCCATCGATGTCAACGCCTTCATGGCGGGCAATCCGCTGGCACTGAGCGCAACCGGCAAGAAGGCAGGGGTCATCAACGAGGGCGAAATCAACGCCGCCGGCTTTGTCACGCTGGTTGGCGACCAGGTTCGCAATAGTGGTTCGATCAATGCTGGCGCTGGCGGACAGGTCGTGCTGGCGGCTGGCGACAGCGCCACGTTCGCGCTGAACAACGGCCAGGGCATCTCGGTAACGCTGACCAATGCCACAGCCAACGCGCTGGTGGAAAACAGCGGCAATATCCGCGCCCAGGACGGCACGGTGCTGCTGACCGCGCGCGGCAAGGACACGCTGCTCAAGACAGTGGTGAACCTGAGCGGCGTGGTGCGCGCCGGCACGGTGGTGGCGGACGCCGGAAAGACTGGCGACGTGACGATGACCGGCGCCATCGATGCGTCCGGAACAGCGGCTGGCGGCAAGGGCGGTACGGTGGTGCTGTCCGGCGACCGCGTGGGCGTGTTCGGCAATGCATCGATCAACGTGAAGGGCGACGCAGCCGGCGGCAAGGTGGTGCTGGGCGGCGACAGCCTTGGCAAGCTGGCCGGCACGGACGCGGCCCGGCTGCTGCAGGATGGCGTGGCGTTCGCCAATTTCACGCAGGTGGATAGCGGCGCGCGCATCGACGCTGGCGCGCTCAACGGCGATGGCGGTTTCGTTGAAACGTCGGGCCACAAGCTCAACGTGCAAGGCACGGTGACCGCTGCGGCACCGAATGGCAAATCCGGCCACTGGCTGATCGATCCTACGGACATCACGATCGGCACGGGTGCCGATGCCGGCTATAACGGCAACCTCTCCGGCGGTTTCGACGCGGGCACCAACAATACGGCAACGGTCCGTAACACATCGATCAACAACGCGCTGAACAACGGTACGGACGTCACGATTACCACCGCCAGTTCGGGCACGGCCACGGGCAACATCACGCAGCAAGGTGGTGCGGATATCAGCAAGACTGGGGGGGCACAGCGAACCTGACCCTGGCTGCCAACGGCAGCATCACGCTGAACGGGAATATCACCTCGACGTCCAATCAGCTGAATCTGAATCTGACGGCTGCCATGGGTGGAAACAGCGGCCAGGTGGCCACGGCCACCAATGGGCGATACGACCTGAACGGCGGCAGGCTCGATGTTTCTGGCAACACGACGGGTACCGCGAATCAACGCGCAGTGTCTCTCGATGGCACCTGGGGGAATATTGGCGGAGGATCGATTCGCGTGTCTTCATCGGTGGTGGAGGTCTGGCTCAAACGGGCGGAATATTGAATATCACGGGTACCAGCATTGGTGGCTCAGGCGCAAATCTCAATAATCTCAATATCGCCGGAAACTCGGTGTTGAATGTGATCGGTACCAGCGTGGACTCGTATGGAACGGCTCTCAATAATGGGACTGTGTCTGGAAACGCCCGGCTGAACATGGCTGGCACGAGTACCAACGGGACGGGCCTTGGTTCCAACTATATCAGTGGGACGGACAATGCCACGCTGAATTTTTCTGGAACAAGTACGAACAATACAGGCGCCTACATTGGCACCCTTAACTTGACTGACGGCGCCGCATTAGGTCTTTCGGGGACCAGCGTCAATGGTCATGGCGTCGCATTAGCGGCAACCACCGCCACAGGTAATGCAGCGCTGAATATTGCCGGTACGAGTACCAATGGTTCGGGCGTAATTGGAAGCGGTTTCCGCGTAGCGGGAAATGCAGGGCTGAATATCGGCGGCACGAGCACTCGTGGTATGGGCACAAATGTACTCGATCTCAACGCCACGGGAAATGCATCGCTGAATATCAGCGGCACGAGCACAGACGGTCGCGGGGTTAATTTTCATGGCACGAACGCCTTTGAAGGCAACAGCAGGGTGAATGTCGCAGGAACATCGGCGAATGAGAGTGGCGTTTACCAGGCTGGGACCTTCAATACTTCCGGTAATACCGCATTGACCTTCTCGGGTAATTCCACCAACGGCGTCGGCATTAATCTTGAGGGCACCAACGCCTTCGAGGGCGATAGCAGAGTGAATGTCGCGGGAACGTCGACGAATGGCTCCGGCGTTTTCACTATTGGGACCTTGAATACTTCTGGTAATGCCGCATTGACCTTCTCCGGCAATTCCACTGGCGGATTCGGTCTGGATCTGCAGGGGAGCAAGAATGTAACCGGCAATGGCACACTGAATGCTACGGGAACATCGGCGAATGGTAGCGGTGTCTTTATCGCCGGGACGCTCAACATTTCCGATGGCGGCGGAGTGAACGTCGTGGGCGCCACTGAAAACGGCAGAGGCGTTGAACTGTTGCGTGCCAATCTGACAGGCAATGCGGGGCTGAATATCACAGGCACCACGACGACTGGTCTTGGCGTGTTTGTCGCGGGCCAACTGAACATCGCTGATGGTGCCCGAACGAACCTCACTGGTACTGCCGCGAACGGCAGAGGCGTAGACATTTCCGCAGAAAAAAATCTCACCGGTAATGGCACGCTCAATGCAACGGGAAGCTCGACCAATGGTTCGGGAATCTATGTATCGGGTTCCCTTAATGCGTCCGACGGGGCGGGAGTGAACCTGGTCGGTAATTCCACGAATGGCACGGCCGTCGATTTTTACGGCGCCAACTCCTTCGAGGGCGATAGCAGGGCGAATATCACAGGCACCACGACGACTGGTATTGGCGTGTTTGTCTCTGGCCAACTGAACATCGCTGATGGTGCCCGAACGAACCTCACTGGTACCGCCGCGAATGGCAGAGGCGTAGACATTTCCGGAGCAAAAAATCTCACCGGTAATGGCACACTCAATGCAACGGGAAGCTCGACCAATGGTTCGGGAATCTATGTATCGGGTTCCCTTAATGCGTCCGACGGGGCGGGAGTGAACCTGGTTGGTAACTCCACGAATGGCACGGCCGTCGATTTTCACGGCGCCAACGCCTTCGAGGGCGATAGCAGGGTGAATGTTGCGGGAACGTCGACGAATGGCGCCGGCGTTGTGACAACTGGAATTATGAATACTTCCGGTAATGCCGCATTGACCTTCTCGGGCAATTCCACTAACTCCTTCGGCTTGAATCTGCAGGGGAGCAAGAATGTAACTGGCAATGGCACACTCAATGCAACGGGAAGCTCGACTGCTGGTCCGGGGATCTTTGTAGCCGGCTCCCTTAATGCGTCTGGCGGCGCAGGCGTGAACCTGGTCGGTAATTCCACGAGTCACAGAGGCGTAGACATTGCTGGAACCAAGGATTTCACCGGTAACGCGAGATTGAATGCCACAGGATCCACGGTAGACGGCGTTGGGGTGTTCGTCTCGGGCACCTTGAATATTTCAGGGCAGGCCGGGGCAAATCTGGGAGGGGTAGCCACTGGCAACGGTTCGGGCGCGTGGTTCCGTGATGCGGTCAACGTATCAGGAAATGGCTCGCTCGGCGTCGCCGGGACAGCGAACAATGGCACTGGCGTTAACCTGCGTGATGTAGGCAACGGAACACTCAACACAACGGGCAATGGCTCAACCAACATTACGGGAACGTCGACCAACGGTACGGGTGTACAAGTCAGTGCCAATGTGAGTACGGACGGCAATGGCGCAACGAATATTTTCGGTAACTCCACGAACGGCACGGGTGTCGTTATCGGACGGGTGAACGATACGGCGGGTACCACGGGATCGGTCGCCACTAGTGGCAACGGGTCAACGAACATCTCGGGAAGTTCGCAAAACGGCGCTGGCGTTGACAATAGCAACGGCACAATCAACACCGGCGGTAACGGCTCCACCAATATTTCGGGCCAATCCACCGAAGGTACGGGTGTCGACAACACCGGGAACGGCTCAATCAATACGGGCGGCAATGGTTCGACGAACGTCCGCGGCAATACCACCAACGGTACTGGCGTAGACAATAGCAATGGCTCCATCAATACAACGGACAACGGCACCACGAACGTTACGGGGACTTCCGTTAACGGCGTTGGCGTCAAGAACGGCGGTGGAGAAGTCGACACAAACGGCAACGGGTCTACCAATATCTCCGGTAACTCGACCAATGGCGCGGGGGTTGGCAACGGCAATGGCTCGATCAACACGGGCGGTAATGGCTCGACCAATATTTCCGGCAACAGCACGGGTGGCCCTGGCGTAGATAACGGCAACGGCACCATCAACACGACCGGAAACGGCTCGACCAACGTGTCGGGCAACTCCACAAACGGCTCGGGCGTCGACAACGGCGGCGGCATCAACACCGACGGCAACGGCTCGACCAACGTCACGGGTGGTTCCACCAACGGCACGGGTGTCAATAACGGCAACGGCACCATCGACACCCAGGGTAATGGCTCGACCAATATCTCGGGCAACTCGACCAATGGTGCGGGCGTCGGTAACGGCAACGGCTCGATCAACACCGGCGGCAATGGCTCCACCAATGTCACCGGCAACTCGACCAATGGCTCCGGCGTCGACAACGGCGGCGGCATCAACACCGACGGCAACGGTTCGACCAATGTCACCGGTGGCTCGACCAACGGCACGGGCGTCAATAACGGTAATGGCACCATCGACACCCAGGGCAATGGCTCGACCAATATCTCGGGCAACTCGACCAATGGTGCGGGCGTCGGTAACGGCAACGGCTCAATCAACACCGGCGGCAATGGCTCGACCAATGTCACCGGTAATTCGACCAATGGTTCAGGCGTAGACAACGGCGGCGGCATCAATACTGACGGCAACGGCTCGACCAATGTCACGGGCGGCTCGACCAATGGCACGGGCGTTGGTAATGGCAACGGCACCATCAATACTGGCGGCAATGGCTCGACCAATATCTCGGGCAATACCACCAACGGTACCGGCGTCGATAACGGAAACGGGTCGATTCACACCGATGGCAATGGCTCGACCAACATATCCGGTAACACTACGGACGGTACTGGCGTAGATAACGGTAATGGGACGATCGATACGACCGACAACGGCACGACTAACGTGTCGGGCAACTCCACGAACGGTACCGGCGTCCATAACGGCAACGGCTCGATCAACACGGGCGGCAATGGCTCGACCAATGTCACCGGCAACTCGACCAATGGTTCGGGCGTCAACAACGGCAACGGCACCATCAATACCGGGGGAAATGGTTCGACCAACGTCACAGGCGATTCCGGTAACGGCACAGGTGTCGATAACGGCAATGGCACGATCGACACCCAGGGCAATGGTTCGACCAATATCTCGGGTAATTCGACCGGCGGCCCGGGCGTCGATAACGGCAATGGCTCCATCAACACCGGTGGCAACGGCTCGACCAATATCGCGGGTAATTCGACCGGCGGTACGGGGGTCAGTAACGGCAACGGCTCCATCAACACGGGCGGAAACGGTTCGACCAACGTTACCGGTAACTCGACCAATGGCTCGGGTGTCGACAATGGCGGCGGTATCAATACCGACGGTAACGGCTCGACCAACGTCACAGGCAACTCCACCAATGGCACCGGCGTCGATAACGGCAATGGCTCCATCAATACGGCCGGCAATGGCTCGACCAATGTCTCGGGTAACTCCACCAACGGCACCGGCGTCAACAACGGAAATGGGTCGATCAATACCGACGGCAATGGATCGGCCAATATCTCCGGTAATACGACGGACGGAACCGGCGTCGACAACGGGAATGGCACGATCAACACCGGTGGCAACGGCTCGACGAATATCTCGGGTAACACCACCAATGGCACCGGCGTTGATAACGGCAACGGGACGATTGACACTCAAGGCAATGGTTCCACCAATGTCTCGGGGAATTCGACCAACGGCACGGGTGTCAACAACGGCAACGGCTCGATCAACACGGGCGGCAACGGCTCAACCAACGTTTCCGGCAATACGACGGACGGAACTGGCGTAGATAACGGTAACGGGACCATCAATACCGGGGGTAACGGCTCGACGAATATTTCGGGCAATACCACCAATGGCACCGGTGTCGATAACGGCAACGGCACGATCGACACCCAGGGTAATGGCTCGACGAACGTGTCGGGCAATTCGACCAACGGCACGGGCGTCAACAACGGCAACGGCACCATCAATACCGGGGGAAATGGTTCGACCAACGTCACAGGCGATTCCGGTAACGGCACAGGTGTCGATAACGGCAATGGCACCATCAACACCGGTGGCAACGGCTCGACAAATATCTCGGGTAATTCGACCGGCGGCCCGGGCGTAGACAATGGCAACGGGACCATCAATACCGGTGGCAATGGGTCGACCAATGTCTCGGGCAACTCGACCAACGGTACTGGCGTTGATAACGGCAACGGGACCATCAATACCGGCGGCAACGGCTCGACCAACGTCTCGGGTAACTCGACGAACGGCACGGGCGTTGATAACGGAAACGGGACCATCAATACCGGGGGTAACGGCTCGACGAATATTTCGGGCAATACCACGAATGGTACGGGCGTCGATAACGGCAACGGTACGATCGACACCCAGGGTAATGGCTCGACCAACGTCTCGGGTAACTCGACCAATGGCACCGGCGTCAACAACGGCAACGGCACCATCAATACCGGGGGAAATGGCTCGACCAACGTCACAGGCGATTCCGGTAACGGCACAGGTGTCGATAACGGCAATGGCACCATCAACACCGGTGGCAACGGCTCGACCAATATCTCGGGTAACTCGACCGGCGGTCCAGGCGTAGACAATGGCAACGGTACGATCAATACCGGTGGCAATGGGTCGACCAATGTTTCGGGTAACTCTACCGACGGCACTGGCGTTGATAACGGCAATGGTTCGATCAACACGGACGGTAACGGCTCGACCAACGTCTCGGGTAACTCGACCAATGGCACCGGCGTCAACAACGGCAACGGCTCGATCAACACGGGCGGTAACGGCTCGACCAACGTCTCGGGCAATACGACGGACGGTACTGGCGTCGATAACGGCAACGGCACCATCAATACTGGTGGCAATGGCTCGGCCAATATCTCGGGCAATACCACCAATGGCACCGGTGTCGATAACGGCAATGGCTCGATCAACACTGATGGCAACGGGTCGACCAATGTGTCGGGTAACTCGACGAATGGCACTGGCGTCAATAACGGCAACGGTACGATCAACACGGGCGGCAACGGCTCGGCCAACATCTCGGGCAATACCACCGACGGCACCGGTGTCGATAACGGCAACGGCACGATCGACACCCAGGGTAACGGTTCGACCAACGTCTCGGGCAATTCGACCAACGGCACCGGCGTCAATAACGGTAACGGCTCAATCAACACGGGAGGCAACGGCTCGACGAATATCTCGGGTGGTTCCGGCAACAGCACCGGGGTGGATAACGGAAACGGCACCATCAACACCGGCGGAAATGGCTCGACAAACATCTCCGGCAATACGACGGACGGCACCGGTGTCGATAACGGCAACGGCACCATCAACACCGGCGGTAACGGTTCGACGAACATCTCGGGCAATACCACCAATGGCACCGGCGTTGACAACGGCAACGGCACGATCGACACCCAGGGCAACGGCTCGACCAACGTCTCGGGTAACTCGACCAATGGCACTGGCGTCAACAACGGCAACGGCTCAATCAACACGGGCGGCAACGGCTCGACCAACGTCTCGGGCAATACGACTGACGGTACTGGGGTCGATAACGGCAACGGCACCATCAACACCGGTGGCAACGGCTCGACGAACATATCGGGCAACACCACCAACGGTACCGGCGTAGATAACGGTAATGGCTCGATCACTACCGACGGCAATGGCTCGACCAACGTCTCGGGTAACTCGACCAATGGTACCGGCGTCAACAACGGTAACGGGACCATCAATACCGGCGGTAACGGTTCGACGAATATCTCGGGCAATACGACGGACGGCACCGGCGTAGATAACGGTAATGGCTCGATCACTACCGACGGCAACGGCTCGACCAACGTCTCGGGTAACTCGACAAACGGTACCGGGGTGAACAACGGCAACGGCACCATCAACACCGGTGGCAATGGCTCGACGAATATTTCGGGCAATACCACCAACGGCACCGGCGTCGATAACGGTAACGGGACCATCAATACCGGGGGTAACGGCTCGACGAATATTTCGGGCAATACCACGAATGGCACGGGCGTCGATAACGGCAACGGCACGATCGACACCCAGGGCAATGGCTCGACCAACGTCTCGGGTAACTCGACAAACGGAACCGGCATCAACAATGGGAACGGTTCCATCAACACCGGAGGCAACGGCTCGACCAATATCTCGGGCAACACTGGCAACGGTACGGGCGTCGATAACGGCAATGGCTCGATTACCACCGACGGTAACGGATCGACCAACATCTCCGGCAATTCGACCAACGGCACCGGCATCAATAACGGGAACGGAACCATCAATACCGGCGGCAACGGCTCGACCAATATCACGGGTACCACAGGCAACGGCACCGGCGTCGATAACGGCAACGGCACGATCAACACCACCGGTAATGGGTCGACCAATGTCACCGGAAATTCGTCCAACGGTTCTGGCATCGACAACACCAATGGCACGATCAATACCGGGCCAAACGGATCGGTGACCAATATCTCCGGTAACGGTTCCAGCAATGGCAGCTCCAATGGTTCGAACGGCTCCAATGGTTCGAACGGATCGAATGGGTCCAACGGGTCGAATGGCTCGAACGGCAGTTCGGTTGGCGACTCGGGCGGTGGTGGCGGCGGCGGAGCTGGTGCGGCCGTGGCCGGCGCTGCCGGAGCTATCGGCCTGGGTGCGGGGGTCGCGTACTTCTGGAGCGATCTGTTCGGCGCCAACTGGCACCTGGCATCGCCGCAAGCGATGACGGTGGAGCTTGGTGAAGAGGCTTGGGCCGGCGCCACGCTGGAGGCGGTTGACGTGGATGCCAGTACCAACGTCGCGAAGGTGAAGATTGCGACCAGCTCCGGGCCGCTGGAGCGCAGCCTGGACTTCCGCGATGGGGCCGACGGCGTCAAGCACTACGTGTCCGAAGACCCGCAAACGAAGATGAAGGCGGATCTGTCGGTCAACGCGCAGACGCGTGAGTTCTTCTATACGGAAAGCGGTGTCAAGGACGGCAAGCCGTACGTGGTGAAGTCTCACGGCTGGTTGAAGGCGTCGACCGAGTCAGCCGCGTCGCCGGCCACGCCTGCGGCTGCTGGGATCGGCGGCTAATCGGAACTCAGCCGGTGCCACATGGCGCCGGCTGGGTCCGTCTTCGCCGATGCTTCAGTTCGCGCCAGACGCTCGAATTCGAGCGTTGGCGCCTTTCACACTTACGCTATTTGTTCGTCTGGTTTCTTCCATTTTCTGATTCTGTTTTGTCGGAAATTGGAAGAGACCATTTTCATTTCGGTTTTCGAAACTAGCTGCCAAACTCGCGCCAGAAGCATCGTGTGATGGCAGTACACGGAATCGCGCGCTCACCGCTGTTTGGACGTGCGATGCGGATGCCGATTCCATTCGTGAAATTCAAAGATTTTGCTATTCGGCGTAGGCGTATGCCGCTCTACCATTTTTACAGAAACAGCGACGCACTGATCAGCAGTTCGATTCGCAGTTGTAGCAAGCGCAGAACATTCACCGAGTCCATCCACTTCCATGTCGCGGTACTTCCAGAACATAAAGCGAAAATTCCAGCGTGCCGCCTGTGCATTGCCATGGGTGATGTTGATGGTCGCCGTCCATGCCGAACCGGCGGTGACAGATACCGCTGCAGTGTCGCCCCAAAAGGTCGTGGAATTCAGCGTGTTTCCCGCAGGTAGCCCCGCCGCAGCCGTAGTCCAGCGCGTGCTGCAGAGCGCGGCATCGCGGCTGGGCGCCGCGCCGGCAACGTTGGCCGAAGTGGATCAGTGGTCCGACAGTCTCACCAACGCACTGCGCCAAGGCGGGTTCCCGGTTGGGCAGGTATTGCTGACCGATCAGAACTGGCGCGCAGCCCAGCAAGGCCAGCCCTTGGTGTTCACGGCCTTCCCGGGCCGCATCCATGATGTCCAGATCGAAAACCAGTCGCGCGTCAAGGACGAACGACTGCATCGTCTGATCACGAAAGCACTGTGTGGGGGCGAATCGCTGGACAGCGTGTGTCTGTTGCAGACCAGCCGTCTGGAGCGCGCCACGCAGTTGCTGCAGGACGTGCCCGGCGTGGCGATTGCCGCCGCGCCGCAGTTTTCCCCAGGCGGCGGCCCCGGCGATATCAATGTGCGTTTCAGCATCGCGCAGCGGGGCGATCCGATCACCGGCGATGTCTTTATCGACAACAAGGGTATCGAGTCAACAGGCCTGTACCGTCTCGGCGTCACTGCAGCGGGTAACAATTTCTTTGGTTTGGGCGAGGCCTACGCACTGACCCTGACCGGCACCGAAAAGAAGATGTGGACCGGTTCGCTGACGGGCAGCGTTCCAATTCTTGACGATGGCTTGCGTGTCACGGGCGGCTTTACCCGCCAGCAATACACGATCAATGCCGTGACGCAGGTCGTAGGCGTAGCCAACACTTTGCAGGCGGGGCTGCAATATCCCATTACGCGTGGCCTCGATGCCAATATCTGGGCCGGCGCGTCATATCTCCATAGCCGTACGAATACCGATTACAAGGACCTCTATGTGGCGCACAGCACGCTGAATGCGCTGCGGCTTTCGCTCCAGGCGAACAATGGCGACCGCGCGCAGCAATTGCGCAGCGACATCTGGAGCGGCGAGCTGGCGCTGACGGTCGGCCATCAGAGCAACGACGTGCCTTACTTAAATAGCGTCACGCAGGTGGCCGGCGTCTACGGAAAATTCACGACGACCGGCTTCGGAAAATACGGGTTGAATCGCAGTGGCGATTTGTTTCTGACCGGCCAGATCAATGGTCAACTGGCCAGCAAGAACCTGGACCCAAGCGAAAAGCTCGGCGTGGGTGGCCCCAATGCAGTCCGTGCCTATCGTGCCGATGAAGGGTCGTTCGACGATGGCGTGGTGCTGAACGCCGGTCTCTACCAACGTATTCCGGTGGCGGCCGGCCACCAGGTGCAGTTGGGCATTTTCTCTGATTTCGCCATCGGCCGCGTCAACCACAACCCTTGGGGCGGCTGGGAATCGACCTATATCGGCATGTCCGACGTCAGCAATCGTCGGATTCTCTCGGGATATGGCCTGGGAATCGACTGGTTGACGCCGATAGGCGCCACGGTTTCCGCATCCGTTTCCAAGGCATACGGATTCTCTTCGACATCTTGGGTAGACCCTGGCAAGAAACCCGTGCAGTACTGGTTATCGGTGACATGGAGCAAATAAATCCGTGACGCGGCTGGCGTGTGTCCGCAAAACCGGAACGATTGTCCCTCTACAGGAAAATGATCATGACAAAACCTTCGATCTTCAGCATTAACAAGTTCGAATATCTGTGCTATCGCCGCGAACACGAGAAAGCGGGGCGCGAACTGGTGGCCTTGCTGAGTCGCATCGACAACCATTACGGCATCCTGATGGATATCGACGAATGGGCGCAGTCGGGCGAAGCGCGCGACATCATGGACGACCATCTGCTGACGCGTCTGACGTCGGCCATCAGCAGCCTGGCCACCGACCCGGAATTCCGGATTACCGATCACGGCGGCGCGCTGCTGCTGCAATACCAGCGATGGCTGGCGGCGATGTTTGCGGCCAGCCCCTTCCGCAATGCGGATCATGTGTTGCGTACGCTGGGTCTGGATGAGGAGGCGCGCTATTCGCTGCAGTTGCGGACGTCGGATCTGCGCAAGTTTCAGTTGTTCTATCTGCCGGAGTCCGAAGTCCGGCTCGATTGGGATGCCCTTTGGGAGCACAACAAGGTGGTGACGGCCGGGCTGGCAATGGCCATGATGTCGTCGCGCTTCCTGGCCACGCCTTCGGCCCATGCCAAGCGCGAGCTGCTGCTGCGCTGGCTGCCGGAACGTCTGGACCAGATCGACAGCGTCGACATGTTGCCGATGGGTGTGATGCACGATGTCTACATGCATTGCAGCTATGCCGACATCGCGAGCAAGCACGACATCAAGAAGCCCATCAACACCTTGATCCGGCGCAAATTGGCAACACTTGGCATGTTCGATGTTGAACGCCCCGCCGCCGTGGCCGCCAACGGCAAGCCTGTGTTGCTGGTGGTGTTGGAGTGGTTCTCGAAGAACCACTCGATCTATCGCACCCACTCGCAGACCATGGTGGCCATGCGCGACCGCTTCCACCTGGTGGGGATGGGCTACGGCGACCGCGTGGACGATGCGGGCCGGGAGGTCTTCCACGAGTTCATCACGATCGAGGGCAACAGCGTCTGGGACCATGCGCGGCACATTCGCGACACGAGCGAGAAATACCAGGCGCAGGTGATGTACATGCCCAGCGTCGGCATGTTCCCCATCACCATGGTGCTGGGCTGCCTGCGCGTGGCGCCGCTGCAGATGATGGCGCTGGGCCACCCGGCCACGACCCACGGCCATGCGATGGACTACGTGGTGGTGGAAGAAGACTACGTGGGCGACGAATCGTGCTTCAGCGAAAAATTGCTGAAACTGCCATCCGATGGCATGCCGTATCGGCCGCCCGCCGCCATGCTCGAGCTTGAGTTGCCGACGAAGACGCCGTCGACGTCCGACGTGGTCAAGATCGCCGTCGCAGGCACCACGATCAAGCTCAATCCCGGCTTCCTTGAAACCTGCGCGACGATCGCGCGCCAGTCCAAGGTGCCTGTGCAGTTCCACTTCCTGGTGGGCCAGGCCAGCGGGTTGGTCTTCCCGCAGGTGCGCAACCTGGTGCGGCGCATCGTCGGTGAAGATGCTGTGGTGTACAAGCACCAGAACTATCACAGCTACATGAAGGTGATTGCAGATTGCGACATGTTCTTGAACCCGTTCCCGTTCGGCAACACCAATGGCATTGTCGATACAGTCTGGGCCGGCCTGGTCGGGGTGTGCAAGACGGGGCGGGAAGTCCACGAACATATCGACGAGGGGATGTTCCATCGGCTTGGCTTTCCGGAGTGGACCATCGCCAAAACGAAGGAAGCGTATGTCGATGCCGCGCTGCGCATGATCGAAGACAAGGAGGAGCGGGATGCACTGACCGCGCAGCTGGCGGGCCCGCAGGCGATCGAGAAGCTGATCTTCAAGGGCCGGCCGGAGATCCTTGGCGAACGGATCGAGGAAATCTGGAGCCAGAAGCTGCCTGCCGGCGAGGCGCAAGCATCATGAACCCGTCGATCAAGGCGGTCCTGCGCCGCGCGCATGACCCGTGTTTCGTTCAGCACTACTTTGCCGGTGTTGGCCTCGATATCGGCGTTCGCGAATCGGACCTCGCCGCAAGCAGCAGCCTGTTCCCCCGGGTGGTGCGCGTGGTGCCGTGGCACGGCGATGTCGCTGCAGTGCCGGGCGTGGAAGAGCGCGCGTTCGATTTCGTCCATGCTGGCCAATGCCTGCAAAACGTGGCCAATCCGACCAAAGCCGTGGCGCGCTGGCTGGACCTGGTGAAGCCGGGTGGCTATCTGGTGCTGACCGTCCCCGACGAGGATCTGGAGGAACAGGGCAAGTGGCCCAGCCAGATCGATCCCTCGCGTCGCGCAAGCTTTACGGTCTGCAAGCCGGCCAGTGCACTGCCGGCGTCGGTCAATATGCTGGATGTGGTGCGGTCGGTCGCCGCGGTGGCAGCCTGCGAACGCATCGCCGTGGTCCGCGATCACCATGTTGAAAACAGTGGCACGGAGGGTGCGGCCGGCGGGCCGCTGGCCGAACGGGCGATTGAAGTCGTGCTGCGCAAGCGGCAGGTTCCCACACCCGATGAATTCTTCCTGGTTGCCGGACGCGCCCAGAACGCACAAGCCTGCCTGCGGGAATGCCTGGGCGCGGTGCGGACCTATCCCTATCGTTTCGACGTCACGCAACGGGCGGCGATGCTGCTGCAGCGATGGCAGCTCGACGACGAGGTGGAGGCACTATGGGAGCAGGCCGTCGAACGGCTGCCGGACGAATGGAATCCGAAGCTGTACCAGTTCCTGTTCATGATTTCGCGCGGAAAGATCCACGAGGGATTCGCGCTGCGCGCCGAGCGCGTCCGGGGCTGGCCGTGGCAACGCCGCACCACGGCCGAGCCGCCGAAGCACATCGAGGAATGGACAGGTCAGCCGCTGCTCGGCAAGTCCATCGTGATCTGGAGCGAGTTCGGGCTTGGCGACGAGATCTTCTTCCTGCGTTTTGCGCGGATGCTGCGCGATCAGTCCGGTGCGGCAACGGTGACGGTGGTGTGCCAGAAGCCGCTGGTGGCGCTGTTCGAGGCATCGGGCGAGGCGGACGCCGTGGTGGCTGTCGATCAGACGGCCACGTTGCCGGCGCATGACTACTGGGTCTACCCGCACGACATCCCGGCCTTCTTGCCGGTGGAGCTCGACGTTCTGCCCGATTCGGTGCCTTACCTGCGGATACCGCCCGGATCGCCGAAGTTCGACCTCCCGGGTGGGGGCGGCGCGCTCAAGGTCGGCATCGCGTTCAAGGGGGCGCCCAATCACGAGAACGACAGGTTCCGGTCGTTGCCGTCGCTTTCGGTGCTCGATCCGCTGTTCGCCCATCGCGACATCGAGTTCTACAGCCTGCAGAAAGGCCAGGGCGCCGACGAGGCCGCGGCCTGGGCGGCGCGCCTGCCCAACTTCCACGATGTCGGCGCCACGTTGCAAAGCATGATGGACACGGCGCGGGCCATCGACGCGCTGGACGTCGTGCTGACAGTGGACACTTCGGTTGCCCACGTTGCCGGCGCGATGGGCAAGCCGGTGTGGCTGCTGCTGCCCGCCTATGCGGACTGGCGCTGGCACCTGGTGCGCGAGGATAGCCCGTGGTATCCCACGATGCGGCTGTTCCGGAATCAGGGTGCGGGTGGCTGGAGCGAGGTGGTGACACGCGTCAACGGCCATCTGCTTGGGCTGGCTGCCGCGCACGAGGAACAGTCCGGCGAACGATCAGGCGAACCATCGGGCGAACCATCGGGCGCGCTGTCTGGTCAGGAGTGAATCATGAAACATCCAGTTGATCGACTGTTCGGCGGCATCTTCCTGGCCGTGATCGTGACGGTGGTGGTGATGGTGCTGCTGGCAACGCTGCCGCTGGAAGATCTGGGCATCGGCCGGATCGCGCACGTGCTGGTCGGCGTGGCGATCGCCGCGTGCATCGTCCTTCCGCGCCCGCTGCTCAAGCGCACGGTGTGGCACGGCCAGGACCCGTTTGTGCTGGACGATGAACTCGACAACATGCTGATCGGCCGCGGCATTGGTGTGGTATGCGGTGCGGCGGCAGGGGTGTTCGTACTGGCGCAGTGGACGTGATCCTGCCAGCGCCGGGGACGTCGTTGAATCGCCAATTCGCCGCATCAACGATGCGATAGCCAGCTAAAAATCGAAAAGGCGCCGGATACACTCCGGCGCCTTTTTTCATTCGGGCAATCGACCGTCGATCAGTGCTTGCCGGTCGGCTCGGGCATGGCCGACGAATGGTGGTGGGCAATCAACCATTTGCCGTCCTTCCACTCGTAGACATAGGTGTATCGGGCATGGACCGTCTTGCCGTCGGCGAAGCGGAACGTGTAGTTGCCCACGTCCTGCGCCACGTTGCAGCCGATCCGGATGAAGCGGTCGTCGATCGAGCCCTGCGGCTTGCCCTTCAGGAACTTGACGAAGTAGTCCTTGATGCCGGCCGGCGTGTTACGGGCCTGGTTCGACACCGTCGGCAGCAACACCCCATCGGGTGCGTAGTTGGCCACCACCTTGTCCGGGTCACCGGTGCGCAGCGAATCGTTCCAGCGATCGAACAGGCCGGCGATCTGCTGCTCGGTCGCGGGCGCGCACGCCGGGGCGGCAGTTTGCGCGGTGGCGGGCATCGAAGCAAACAGAACGCCTGCGGCGACGGTGATAAGAGAAGCGGCACCCACGTATTTCATCGAAGTTTCCTGTGATCAGAGTCGTCATCGCACCCTGCGGGTACGGCGCCGGTGAATCGGCACAGGTTGATTCTCGGGCGCCAACGTTAACCGCAGCCGGCGTGTTCGATGAAGCGATGCTGACGAAAAGATGAATGGAAGATGAACAGAGTGTCGCAGTGGTGTTGCAGTGTGCTTCACGCCTTGCTCAGGGCGTGTCGTCGATCCGGTAGCCCAGCCCGCGCACGGTCTTCAGCAACGGCAACGCGTGGCCATCGTCGATCTTGCCGCGCAGGCGGCGCACGTAGACATCGACGATATTGGTCAGCGGGTCTTCGTTGGCGCCCCAGACGTTCGACAAGATGCGCTCGCGGCTGAAGACCCGCCCCGGGGCGCTCATCAGCAGTTCCAGGAAGGCCAGTTCCTTGGCTGTCAGCGCGATGGCATTGCCACCGCGCGAGACCTGCATGCGTTCGCGGTCGAGGACCAGGTCGGCCACCTGCAACTGCTGCGCCTTGGGCTGCTGTTCCCGGCCGCGCCGCAGGAGTGCCTCGATGCGTGCCAGCAGTTCCTCGAACGCGAACGGCTTGGTCAGGTAGTCGTCGGCGCCAAGACGCAGGCCTGCCACGCGGTCGCCCACGTCGCTGAGCGAGGTCAGTATCAGGATCGGCACGTGATTGCGCTCTGCGCGCAACGTCTGGCACAGCTCCAGGCCATTGATGCCGGGCAGCATCAGATCGAGCAGCAACAGTGCGGCATCGCCCCGGCGCGCCATGTCCAGGCCTTCGGGGCCGGTGCGGGCCAGCTGGACGAGGTAGCCCTCGGCGCGGAGGCCGCGCACCAGGAAATCGGCCACGCGGGCGTCGTCTTCAATGACCAGGATGTTCATGGCTTGCGATGGCGTTGGCGGTGACGGCGGGTTGGTGGCCGCCGGGGATGTCGATGCATGCACGCGTGCCGTGCGGGTCGACCTGGCCCAGCGTGAGGCTGCCGTGATGGGCCTGGACGATGGCCTGCGCGATCGACAGCCCGATGCCGGTGCCGTCGGCGCGATGTGCCCGCGCGCGCCGGCCCCGCACGAAACGCTCGAAGACCAATGCCAGTTCGTCCGCATCGATGCCGATGCCATGGTCCTCCACTTCGATACGCACGCCGGTTGGCACCACGTGACAGCGCAGATACACGGTGCTGCCACGCGGCGAATAGCGAATCGCGTTATCCAGCAGGATCACGATGGCCTGGCGCAGCCGGTCGGCATCGGCCATGACCGTGATGCCGCCGGCCGCTTCGGGCCATTGCAGCGCGATGCGCACGTCATGCTCGGCGCCCAGCGCATCGGCAAAGTCGGCGGCGTCCTGCAGCAGCGGCAACAGGGCCACGCGTTGCGGCTGCATCACCAGTTGGTCAGCCTCGGCACGGGCAATCAGTAGCAGATCATTGATATGCCCGGTCAGTTGCTCGGCCGCGCCGACGATCTGCTGCAGGGCATGGCGATATTCCTGCGCCGGCTTCTCGCCCCCACGCAGCGCGATCTCGGCCTCGCCGCGGATGGCCGTGGTGGGCGTGCGCAGTTCATGCCCCAGGTCGGCAAACAGTTGCCGGCGGCGCTGGTCGATGCGCTGGAGGGTTTCATGCGCGGAACTCAGTTCGGCCGTACGGGCCTGCACGGCGTCTTCCAGGCGGCGTCGTGCGGCATCGGCATCGCTACGATGCTGTTGCAGTTCGGCAGCCATGGCGTTGAAGCCCTCGGCCACATGTTCGAATTCGTCACCCGAACGAATCGGCAGCCGGTAGTCGAGTGCGCCGGCCCGCAGCGCGCCCACGCCTTCGAGCAGCTGGTCCAGCGGACGCTTGAGCCGGCGCCCCAGTTGCCAGGCCAGCACGATGGCAGCCAGCAGCGTGACGGCCGCCATGCCGAAGGCCTGCGCGCGCACGCGGTCCAGGCCACGTTCGGTGGCAGCGCGCGCCAGCGGCACGGCGGCGCGCTGACGATCAATCGCGCCATATAGCAATTCTCTTAAATCGCGGCCCCGCGCCTTGTCGAAGACGTCGTTCAGCTCCCGCCATACCCCGGCGAAGTCGGCGTCGCGCGGCAACGGCTGCAGGGCGACCAGCCGCTTTTCCACGGCGACGATGTTGTCGCCGAGCAGGTCGGTCATGCTGGCCAGCGCGTTGACTTCCGGCGGGATCGGTACGCCGTCGAGCGCGGAGATCTCGTTCCACAGCACGATGTCGCGCTGCGCGAGTTCCTGCAGCCGGGCGGCGCCGCGCTTCATGGTGTCCAGCAGCCGGTCACGCACCTCGGGCGCGGCATCGGCATTCATCAGCCGCTGCGATGCCCACACGCGCAGCCGCTGCTTGTTGGCGGACAGGTCCAGCAGTTCGGACAGGATGTCGCTGGCCAGCCGGCTGTGCTGCGCGTAGTCATTGACGCGATTGGCGCCCCAGTAGACAAAGCCGGCCTGGATGCAGACCAGCGCCACGAGCAGGGCAAAGGCGATAGAAAGGCGAAAGCGGAACATGGCAGATTCTTGAGTTGCGCGCGGCGTTGCGCCGCGCGGCCGGGGTTTCGCATAGACCGTGCTACGCCGCCGGCCGTTCCGCTTCGCCGTGTGAGATCGGCGTCAGACTTCTCTGGTCAGCGCCTTGAAGTCGATCCACTGGTCGAACTGCTCGTTGGTGACGTGGCCCGAATCGATGGCCGCTTCACGTAGCGACAGGTTCTTCTTGACCGCGAGCTTGGCGATCTCGGCAGCCTTGTCGTAGCCGATATGCGGGTTCAGCGCCGTCACCGACATCAGCGACCGTTCCAGCAGTTCCTGGATGCGGGCACGGTCGGGTTCCACGCCTTCCACCATGTGCTCGGCGAAGCTGGCGGCCGCATCGGCCAGCAATGTCACAGATTGCAACAAGCTGTAGATGATGACCGGCTTGTAGGCGTTCAGCTCCAGCGTGCCCAGGCTGTTGGCCAGCGTCACGGTGGTGTGGTTGCCGATCACGCGGCAACAGACCATCGCCAGCGCCTCGGCCTGGGTCGGATTGACCTTGCCGGGCATGATCGACGAACCGGGCTCGTTGGCGGGCAACTGCAACTCGGCAAATCCCGCGCGCGGACCCGAGCCCAGCAGCATGAAGTCGCGGGCAATCTTCAGGAACGACGAAGCGGTGGTATTGAGCGCGCCCGACAGGTCTGCCAGCGCATCGTGCGCGGCTTGCAGCGCATAGCGGTTCGGCGCCGGTTCGAACGGCAGGCCGGTGTAGCCGGCGAGCGCCCGCGCGAACGCGGCGGCGAAGCCCTGCGGCGAATTCAGGCCCGTTCCGACGGCCGTGCCGCCCTGCGGCACCGGCATCGCGCGCAGCATGGCCTGCTGCAGGCGCGACTGGGCATCGGCCACCTGCGTCATGTAGCCGGAAAATTCCTGGCCCAGCGTCAGCGGCACCGCATCCTGCAGATGGGTGCGGCCGACCTTGACGATATCGGAGAAGGCTTCCACCTTCTTTGCGAAGGTTTGTTGCAGTTTCTCCAGCGACGGCAACAGCGTCTGCTGGATGGCACGCGTGGCGGCGATATGCATCGCCGTCGGAAAACTGTCGTTCGACGACTGGCTGGCGTTGACGTGGTCGTTCGGATGCACCGGCTTCTTGCTGCCGACCTCGCCGCCCAGCATCTGGATGGCGCGATTCGAGATGACCTCGTTGAGGTTCATGTTGGTCTGCGTGCCGGAACCGGTCTGCCAGACCACCAGCGGGAACTCGTTGGGCCATTTGCCGGCGATCACTTCCTCGGCGGCCTTTTCGATGGCGTCGGCCACGTCGGGCTTCAGTACGCCCAGTTCGCGGTTGGCGCGCGCGGCGCACAGTTTCAGCACCGCGAAGGCCTCGATCAGCGCGGGCGGCATCTTTTCACTGCCGATGCGGAAATTCTGACGCGACCTTTCGGTCTGCGCACCCCAGAGATGATCGGCGGGGACGGCAACGTCTCCCAGGCTGTCTTTCTCGATGCGGGTGGCGGTGGACTTGTCGGACATGGACTGACTCCTTCAGGAAAGAGGTCACAACTCAAGCTGAGCAGACCAACAGGATAGCCGTCCGGTGGCATATGCGCCGCATGGCCCTGCCGCCGGCGTGTGCTTGTGCGCGCGGCCGGCGGCGGTTGCCTGGCGAAATGCCCGCGTCGACCCGGCGTAACGATCCATGGGGCCGTCAACGCGGGCGACGGGGTCACGCGGTCATTTTCAGGCACATTTCCATACAGGCGGCACACGCCTTGGCACATTCCTGGCAGTGCCAATGGTCATGGCGCTCGCATTCCTCGGCGCACCACTTGCACACTTCGGCGCAGTCTTCGCACACCAGTGGCGCGAATTCGCTGTTGCGCAGCATGTATGACGCAGCCAGGTTGGCAATGCCTGCGCAATCCATGTCCAGGGCGATGCAGCGGGTCATTTTCTTCGTGTCGGGCTCTTCCAGGCACGCGGCGGCGCATTTCAGGCAGGCCGCCGCGGCCGCATTGCACGCGGCGATGCAGTCGGCGTAACGGTTGAAGTTTTCCTTCACGTTGGGTCGAATCATCGGTGTCCTCCTAAGGGGGGTAAGGGGTAGGCAACCGTTATCCACAATAGCAGGCGTACCGCGACCATGCCGGCACGCCGGGCCGGCACGCCCCGTTGATGGCCCTGCCGCCGGACTGTTCTACAATGGCCGCCACTGCATTGTTTCTGTGGCGTTCATGGTCGGCCATGCAAATGGCGGATGACCGACGAAGCGCGCAGAAGGCAGTGATTGACACAATCCGCCAGTGGAAAGGACAGCATCATGGGTGACGCAAAACGGCGGGGTACGCCCGAGGAACGGGCACAACAGGCACGGGCACGCATCGACGCCTTGCGGCCGGCACAGCTGGTCTGCGGATCTTGCAAGACCGCATTCACGAATTTCGATGCCATTCCCGCGCCGGGCCTGCACGGTATCGACGCCGTGTTCGGCGGCCAGTGCCCGAACTGCGGCAACGACGTGGTGGTGTTCAAGGGAGAATCGAAGGCGGTGGCCGAAGCCATGCTGGCCTACGAGCGGATGATGGGCGAAAACGCCAAGCTCGGTTACCAGTCGGCGGACGGCCGCCACGTGCCGTTCGACGCCGACGCACCGCTGGCATCGGACGCTTCCGACGAGTCGACCAAACATTGACGACGCACCGACCCGGCGACAGGGGCGGCTTTCAGCGCCGAAAGTCGTCAGTGGCCCGCACCGGCCGCCGCCAGCCGGGTCACGCTTGCATTGCCAGCAGCGCCTCGGGGCCGATTTCATAGCGGCCCCGGCCGGCTGCCTTGGCGCGATACAGCAGCACATCGGCCATGCGCATCAGTGCATCCTCGCTGAGCGGCTCGCCCCGGTACAAGGCCACGCCGATGCTGACATCGACGTCGGTCACCACCCCATCGAAATAGAACTGCCGGCCCACCGATTCCAGGATGGCCTCGGCCACGCGCCGCGCCGCCAGCGGGGATTCGATGTCCGCCAGGATCACCGCGAATTCGTCGCCGCCCAGCCGGGCCACAGGGTCCTGGTGGCGCACGCAGCGGCGCAGCCGCAGTGCGAAGGATTGCAACAGCAGGTCGCCAGTGGCATGGCCGTGGATGTCGTTGACGGCCTTGAAGCGGTCCATGTCCAGGTAGAGCAGCGCCATCAGGCGATCCTCATTTCGGGAAAGGGCCATGGCATCGCGCAGATGCGCCTCGAACGCACTGCGATTCTGCAGTTGGGTCAGGTGATCGGTACGCGACAGATGCGATAGCCGCTGGGTCTCCAGCTTGCGCTGCGTGATGTCCAGCACGTGGATATGCACGCCCACCACCTGCTTGCCGTCCTCGCTCCATTCGGGCCGATAGGTGGTTTCCATCCAGTGGTGGCGCGGAAACTCGTACTCGCCCTCGAAACTGACCACGCTGCCCGCCAGCGCCTGCTGCAGGTACGGGCGGGCGCGCAGATAGCGTTCCTCGCCCAGCAGTTCGCGTACGGTCATGCCGCGGATCTGCTCGACAGACAGGCCGAACGCCCGTTCATAGGCCGCGTTGTTGAAGACGTAATGCTCGTCGTTGTCGATGAACGCCAGCAGCGCGGGCAGGGTATCGGTCACGGCGCGCAACCGGCGTTCGCTGCGCGCCAGTTGCTGCCCGCGCTGCCGCACGTCCTGCATCAGGCGGATAAAGGCACGTGTGACGTCGCCAATTTCGTCGCGCTGGGGCCGCTTCGGCAGGCGCTCGAAGGCGTCCACGTCGCTGGCGCTGTCGCGCACCACCTGGTGCAGCCGCGACAACGGCGTCAGCAGCCGGCGCACCGCCAGCCAGATCAGCAGGGCCACCACGGCCAGCACGATGCCAGACATCATCAGAAAGCGCCGCTGCAACTGCCGCAGCGGTGCGTAGGCCTCGTGCGCGGGCAGCACGGCCACCAGCTCCCAGCCGGTGGTGGCCATCAGCCGCCGGGCGATCACGGGCCGCGTGGGCGTCAGGAATTCCAGTGGTGCGGCAGTGTCGTCGACACCGCAGGTATTGCCGGCGGCGCTGGCGGGCTGGTGGGCCTGCGCAGGGTCGGGATGTTGGATGTACACCGGCGCCGCGCCGGCCGACACCAGGCAGTAGAAACCGGTGATCCCCAGCCGGCTGTGGCCGATTTCGACCAGAAAATTCGGATGCCCGAGGTTAAGCCAGCCGGCCACCAGGCCCAGGAACGTACCCGATGGCGACAGGATTGGCACCGCCAGCAGCGCGCCCATCGAGCCGTCGATACGTGCCCGCAACGGGGCGGCCACGACCACGTTGCGGGTACGGGCGGCTTCGCGGAAGTAGGTGCGGTCGCTGATGTCGGCCGGGGCGGCCCCGCTCATGCTGAGCAGGGTGCCGCTGGCGTCGGCCACCAGGACGGAATCGAATGCCTCGGGCACCGGCACCGTGCGCGTCACCACATCCTTGACCCGGTTGCGCAGCGCGTCGGGCGACATGCCGTGCGCGGCCGCCAACGGCGCGCTCAGCTGCGGCGCCAGGTGGGTCAGCATCACGATGCGGTCTTCCATGGCCGTGTCCAGCTGGTCGGCCGACAGCTTGACGATCGAGTCCTGCTGGTTCTGCAGCACATCCTCGAGGTCGCGGTGTGCGTAGAAGAGCGAACCGAGCACGATGCCGCTGCCCAGCACGGCTGCAAGTACCGTGGTGATCAGCGCAATGCGCGCCTTGAGCGATGGCAAAAATCGGGGCATGGGTCCAAATACGACGCCGGCACGGCAATGCGGGATGTCAGAGGTCAGGGCGCCTCAGGGGCCACGGCGTCCGAAAGGCCTTTCGTCGCGCCTGGACATCCAGTGCAAGGGTACGACAAGGCAGCCGAACGGTATCACGGCACACCCGTTTGGTTCAGCCCGGGCAATCCGGGGTTTGACAATCGCGTGACAGGGGCCCAGCCCCACCTTTACGCCGCCCGCACGCATGTGTGTGTGACGCCACTGTGCGGGCGCTTGGGGGCAGGTTATAGTGCGGCGATCCATGTTACGTAATGTATGCCCAGGCTTGGCATGATCCTGTCCCGCCCCCTTCATTCATGAAATTGCGCCTGCTGTCTCCTGTCGTGCTCTCGCTGCTGGTTACCGCAGGGGGGGCGCTGCTGACGGCGGGAGCCTGGCGCCTGGCCACGGGCCTGGAGCGCCGGGTGGCCGAACAGGATGTGGGCGCCATGCTGGGCCGCACCGCCGATGCGCTGACCGACCGCTTGCAGGAAAACGAACGCCTGCTGCGCGGGGCCGCCGCCCTGATGGCCGCCAATGGCCACACCACGCGGGCGCAGTGGCGCAACTACCTCTATTCGGCGCAACTTGACGAACTGCCGACGGGCACCCAGTCGATCGGTTACGCCCCGCTCGTGCCCCAGGCACAGCTGGCCGGCGTCGTGGCTGGGGCCCATGCCGATGGCGTGAGCGACTTCGAGGTCTATCCGCCGGGCGAGCGTGCGCAGTACGCCCCGATTCTCTTCAACGAGCCGCCCAGCGGCCGCAACGCCAGGGCGCTGGGCTTTGACCTGCTCACCGACCCGGCGCGCCGCGCGGCGCTGGAAGCCGCGCGCGACAGCGGCCAGCCCAGGCTGACCGAAGGCCTGGCCCTGATCCGCGAGGTGGAAGCGCAGGCGCCGCAGCGCGGTGCGTTGCTCTATGCGCCGGTGTTCCCGGCCGGGGTACCGTCAGCCACCTCCACCGAACGGCGCGATGCGCTGTCCGGCGTGGTGTACGTCTCGCTGCGGCTTGGCGACCTGATGCGCGGCGTGAGCAGCGGCGTGTCGGGCGATCTGGTGCTGACGCTGTTCGAAGGACCTTCGGCCGCCGCCGGCGCCTTGCTGTCAGGCGGTGTGCCCGAGGCCGAACGCCGCGACGACCACCGCAAGCCGATGATCGAGGCCGACCGGCAGATCGAATTCGGCGGCCGCACCTGGACGCTGCGCGCCGCCACGCGGCCCGGCTTCGAGGCCGCGCACGCCGGCCGCTATGGCATGCGCGTGCTCGCGCTGGGCGCGCTGGCCACCTGGCTGATGGCATGGCTGGCGTTCCGGCTGGCACGGGAACGGCGCGATGCCCGCCGGCAGGCGTCGCTGGCCGGACAGGCGGGCAGCGCGGTGGCCGCCGGCCTGCGCGAAAGTCTGGCCCGTGCCGAACAGAGCGCGGCCACCGCCAGCCTGCGCTACGCGCGGCTGATGGATCACGCGCCGTTCTGCGTCATCACGTTCGATGCCTACGGCATGATCACGGGCATCAACCGGGCCGGGCAGCGCATGCTCTGGTACGCCGAGACCGAACTCGTTGGCCGCATGCCCTATGCCAGCCTGCACGATGCCGACGAGGTGGCCGCGCACGCGCGCGAACTGTCGGGCGAGATCGGCGAAACGGTCGAGCCGGGGTTGCCGGCGCTGGTGGCCAAGGCCCGGCTGGGCGTGACAGATGGCCGCGACTGGACGTACCTGCGCAAGGGCGGATCGCGGTTGCCCGTGCATCTGACGGTGACGGCGCTGGCCGACGGCAGCACCGAAGGCGGCTTTCTGGTGATCGCCCACGACCTGACCGAACGCCGGCGGGTGGACGAATACATCCGGCATCTGGCCCAGCACGATGCGCTGACCGGCCTGCCCAATCGCACCGAACTGAACGCACGTACTGAAACGGTGCTGGCCGACGCGCGCCGCCACGGTCATCGCGTGGCGCTGCTGCTTCTGGACCTGGACCACTTCAAGCACATCAACGAAACGCTGGGGCATCCGGTGGGCGACGACGTGCTGCGCACCATCGCCGACCGCATCCGCGGCGCGGTGCGGCCGCGCGACGTGGTGGCCCGCATGGGTGGGGACGAGTTCGCCGTGGTGCTGGGCGGCCTGCGTCACGACAGCGAAGCGGAACTGGCGGCGGCCAAGATCCTGGCGCGGGTGTCGGAAGACCTGCAGATCGCGGGCCAGTCGCTGCGTGTGACGCCGTCGCTGGGCATGGCCGTCTATCCCGACGACGGCGACACGCTGACCAACCTGATGAAGTCGGCCGATTCGGCGATGTACGCCGCCAAGCAGGATGGCCGCGCGCAACTACGTCGATTTGCCACGGAGATGGCGCAGGCGTCGCTGGCCCGCTTCACGATCGAGGCGCTGCTGCGCCGTGCGCTGGCCGAGCAGGAGTTCCGGCTGCGCTACCAGCCGATCGTCGATGTCGCCACGCTTGCCGTGGTGGGCGTGGAAGCCCTGATCGCCTGGGAAACGCCCGAGCGCGGACCGATGCGGCCCGCCGAGTTCATCCCCGTTGCCGAGCAGTGCGGCCTGATCGGCGCGCTGGGCGCGTGGACGCTGGCCACGGCCTGCCGCGAGATCCAGTCGCTGCGGCAAGAGCTGGGGCTCGACATCGACGTGGCCGTCAACATCTCGCCGCTGCAACTGCGGCAGGCGAATTTTCCGGAAACCGTGGCGCAGTGCCTGCAAGCCGCCGACCTGCCGGCGGCCAGCCTGACGATCGAAGTCACCGAAGGCATCCTGGTGGACGGTGGCGAAAAGACGATCGAGACGTTCCGCCGTGTGCGGCAGCTTGGCGTCGGTGTGTCGATCGACGACTTCGGCACCGGCTATTCAGGCCTGGGCTACCTGACGCGCCTGCCAATCAGCAAGCTGAAGATCGACAAGTCCTTTGTCGATGACCTGGCCATGCCGGGACACGACCGCGCCGTGGCGGCCGCAATCATCGCGCTAGGCCATCAGCTGCACCTGCAGGTGGTGGCGGAGGGTGTCGAGTCGAAGGCGCAGTTCGAATTCCTGCGCGGCGAAGGTTGCGATGCGGTGCAGGGCTTCCTGTTCTGCCAGCCCGTGGGGCTCGATGCGCTGCGCCAGATCTTGCTGGGCGGAAAAGGGTTTGCCGACGCGGCGTGAGCGGCGCGTCATACAAAAACGCACGCAGAAACGGGTACGCCCCGGCCAAAAAGAAACCCGGCTCGCGCATGGCGCGCAACGCCGGGTTGTCGGTGAGAGCGGGGGCGCTCAGGTATTCGTGGTGACCACGGCCGGTTCTCCGACCCCTGTGGGATTGTGCAGGCGCCGGTACAGGTCGTCGATGCGCGACCGGCTGCTCGCGAGCTCTTCGCGGCCCTGCTCGGTCAGCAGGTAGACGCGCCCGATGCCATCGCGCAGGACGCTTTCGAGATAGCCTTCCATCTGCAGCGCACGCAGCAGAGGTCGTACCGTGCCGATGTCCACCTGGAATCCGTATTCCATGAGCATTTCTGCAAGCATGGCCACGGTGGCGGGCACCTCCATGGCGAATTGCATGACGTAGACGCGGGCTAGCAAGCCGAGGAACTGTCGTTTCATGTGGCAGGCAACGCAAAAGCCGGGGTGGCGGTTGACGCGGGAATGCAACGTGAACGAAGCGCCCCATCCCCTTGCACGCTCCGTAGTCGTTACGATACGTGATTCTCGACGCCAGAAAAAAAAGAAGCCGCCAGGGTTGCCTGGCGGCTTGTCGGGAATGCGTCGGAGGGGTCAATTAACTCTGGCGCAGGGCAGATTTTAATGGAACTGAATACGCGATGTCACGCCCTGTGGTAGTGACCCCTACCACCGGGGGGTGATTCCGTAAGGCTTTCGAAAGCGATATTGCGGCGAAGGCGCAACAAACGCCGCTGTTGCCCCATTTTTGGGCGTGATTTCGCCAGTTTTTCGTCCCTTCGGCCGTACGCGCGCTCGGGGCGCATGTCCGCTTCCAGCCAGCCACGCGCGTGGATTTGCGCTGAAATGCGCATCATGGATTTGCGCCTGAATCGCATGGAAGCATTGTAAAGTGCAGCATTTGTCGCGTTACTGCAACGGTTTGCTGTCTTTGAACCCAATCATTGCCTGAATCGAACTGATGAAGCCTGCCGATCTGTTTCGCCTCCTGCTGCTCTCCGCCATCTGGGGCGCCAGCTTCCTGTTCATCCGCATTGCCGCGCCGGTCCTGGGGCCGCTGCCGACGGCGTTCTTCCGGGTGCTGATTGGCGCCATCACGCTGGCGGCCTGTCTGCCCATGCTGGGCCTGAAATGGAACATGCAAGGCAAGTGGCCAGCGGTGGTCATGCTGGGCGTCATCAATTCGGGCATTCCGTTCGTGATGTATTCGGTGGCCGCGTTGTGGCTGCCGGCTGGCTATTCGGCCATTTTCAACGCCATGACACCGCTGATGGGGGTGGTGATCGGCTCGCTGTTCTTTGCCGAGAAACTGACGCGCGCCAAGGCGGCGGGAGTGCTGCTGGGCCTGGCCGGCGTGGCGGTGCTGACGCGCACGGGCCCGGTGGTCTTCTCGCACGACGTGTTGCTGGGCGCGCTGGCGTGCCTGGTGGCGACGTCGTGCTATGGGCTGGCCGGATTTCTGACGCGTCGTTGGATCACTGCGCGGGGCGGGCTGGACAGCCGGCTTGTGGCGGGCGGCAGCCTGGTCGGTGCCACGCTGTTCCTGTTGCCCTTCAGCGCGGCGGCGTTGATCCGCGATAACACGCTGCCTGCGGCCGGCATGGGTGTGTGGGCCGGCATGCTTGGACTGGGCATGTTCTGCACCGCCATCGCCTACGTGCTGTATTTCAGGCTGATCGCCGATCTCGGCCCGGTGCGGTCGCTGACCGTCACGTTCCTGATTCCGCCGTTCGGCATCGTGTGGGGCTGGATGTTCCTGGGCGAGACGCTGTCGTGGGCGCACGCGGCCGGCATGCTGCTGATCGGCGGGGCGGTCTGGCTGGTGTTGCGGCCCGCCACGCCTGCGCCAGCGCCGGCCGTGGCGCGGTCATGATGCAACGCGTACCGAGAGCCGGCGCTCAGCGGCGGTAGTAGCCGCGATCATCGCCGCGATAGTGGTCGGGGCCCCGGCCATGGTCGTGCCAGGCGTGATATTCGCGGCGGTCGTACCAGCGGCGGCCGTCCCAGTACCGGTCGTTATGCCAGCCGATCACCAGGGCGGGTGCCGGTGCAACGACGACGGGCGGTGCCGGGCGATAGACCACCGGCGGCGGGGGCGGCGGCGCCACATAGACCGGCTGGGGCTGCACATAGGCCGGGGCTGGCGCCACGACGACCGGCGCCGGCGCAACGGGCACGCCGAAATTCACATCGACATCGACGCGCGCCATGGCGGCAGTGGAAGTGGCCAGCGCGGCGGCGCCGGCAACGAGGAGGGAGAGATACAGGGGGCGCTTGTTCATCGTGATCACCAGTGGGTAAGGTGCTATGGCTCCACTCTACCCATCTGGCGTATTACCGATTGCACGCCTTTGTAACGGCACTTCGTGTTTGTGTAAGAAACGTCCGCGTTACTTCCGGAGGATGCCGGTGGCCGTCTCGACATCTGACTGCAGGCCGGGCACAGGCCATAGAGCACGAGCATGTGCTCGCGCAGCACAAAGTCGTTCTGCGCGGCTACCTGCTGTTGGCGCGCCTCGATGCCTTCGTCGCTGAATTCCTCCACCACGCCGCAGGCGATACAGATCAGGTGGTCGTGATGGCCGCCCTCGTTGAGTTCGAACACGGCATGGTCGGACTCGAAACTGTGGCGCAGCAAGATATTGGCCTGCACCAGCTGGTTGAGCACGCGGTAGACGGTGGACAGCCCCGCATCGACATCGAGGTCGAGCAGGATCCGATAGACGTCTTCCGCGCTCAGGTGGCGGCGGTCGCTATTGCGGAACGCTTCCAGCACGTGCATGCGCGGGGACGTGGCTTTCAGGCCCGCGCGCTTGAGAGGTACGGCTTCGGAGTTCACTGTGGAAGTAGTCATGCGGCGGCTCGCGCCCCACTGGGACGCACGGTTAATACTCCAGGCGGTGGATCCACGGCGGAAAGCTGGGGCCGGCGCCCTTGGCCGGCCAACCTTCCGCCAGATCGTGGCGGAAGCAGGCGGGAAGCGTCGGATCGAACACGTTGCATCGCTCCGGACGGCGCGCTGTGCCTGCGTGGCGCGCGGAATAAAAAGGTGGCCTGGCTTGCTGCAGGATGACGTGATCGGGAAAACGGGGTCTGGATGTTTTCCCGATCTTCCTGGAGCTGGCTACTACCAAACGCTCCGTGTGTCGGAGCGGTCCCCACAAAAGACGGTATCGGGCGCCGTATCGATCCATCGCTACCACGCCCAGCAATCTGTTCCTGTCCGCCCCGGCGGGGCCGTGCGTCAGACAGTGGTTGGATAGTAAATGGGAATCGATCTCATTTCAAGGAATATTTTTGTCCATGAAGGTGAGTAGGGTTTGCGGTGCCTGGGTCGGGCTGAATCACCCGCCGGGCGGCTGTACGGCCCTGAACGGCTGCCCGGGAATCTGCGGGATCTCCTGCGGGCTCGGCTGGGGCTCGGCCTGCGGTGGTGGCTGGGGCTGGACGTCTTGTTGCGGCGGCTGCGAGGGCTGCCGCGCTGATGCGTTGGCAGATTGCGGCGGCGACGACTGGATCGGGGCAGGCATCGGCGTCGCCAACGGGGCAGCGGCGCCAGACGGGGGCGACGCGGGGACATTCCCCGGGCGGCCCGCCGAGGCGGTGTCCTGCAGTGGCAGCGCGATTTCCTGCCGCACCCCATTGCGCTCGATGACGATATTGCGCCCATGGATCTCGGTCAGGCGGATCTCCGAGGACAGCGACGCTCCGGCGCGGACTGCCTTGGGCGAGCCGCCATCGAGCGAGATGATGGCGGCAGATCGGCCAGGGCCATCGAGATCGGCCACCACGCCGATCAACTGGATGTCGCGCACGCCCGGCTGCGCGCTGCCGCCAAACAGCGTGGCGATGGCGCCGGTCTCCACGGCGTCGGTGCGGGCGATGCGCGCGGACTTGGGTACGGGAATGGTTCGCATCGCGCTGAACGTCAGCACCCAATGGGTGACCAGCGCGCAAAGTGCAACAAATAGCACCACCGAGGCGGCGCGTGGCAGCCATTGGGAGGCGGGATCACCGCTGAATCGACCCCGGATCGAAGAGGGCACGCGCGTACGCCAGAGGCGGTTTCCATGAAGTTGACGCAGCGTAGCAGTCGCCCGCGGCGTCCAACGTGCCAGTGCGCACATACAAGGCCTGCGGACACCGGGGTACCACAGACCTATCTGGCATCGGGTAATTCGACATGAAGACACGATCTCCATCCGCCGCCGTCCAGCATCGGGTCGATGCACTGGACTGGCCGGCCGTCAGCCACGACCTGGACGCCTACGGCTGTGCCGTGATTCGGGAACTGATATCTCCGGCAAGATGCGACGAACTGGCCGCGCTGTATTGGGACGAAGCGCTGTTCCGCTCGCGTATCGACATGCGCCGGCATGGCTTCGGCAGCGGCGAGTACAAGTATTTCTCCTATCCGCTGCCGGACGTCGTGGGGGCCTTGCGCGCCGCGCTGTATCCACATCTGGCTACCATCGCGAACCGGTGGAACGCGGCCATGGGCATCGACGTCGATTATCCCGCCGAGCACGGCGATTACCTGGCCCGATGCCACCGTGCCGGCCCGCTGCGCCCCACGCCGCTGCTGCTGCGCTACGAGGCCGGCGATTACAACTGTCTGCATCAGGACCTGTATGGCGACAACGTGTTTCCGTTGCAAGTGGCCATTTTGCTATCGGAGCCGGGCAAGGATTTCACTGGCGGCGAATTCGTGATGACCGAGCAGCGCCCGCGCATGCAGTCCCGCGCCGAGGTGGTGGCGCTGGGCAAGGGCGATGCCGTGGTGTTTGCCGTGCATCAGCGGCCGGTGCAAGGCACGCGGGGGACGTACCGGGTCACGTTGCGTCACGGTGTCAGCCGGCTGCGCAGCGGTCATCGGCAGACACTGGGAATCATTTTCCACGACGCCAACTGATATCAGCGCGGCGGGTCAGAGCAGGTCGATGGCGGCCAGCACCGATGACGCGAGGGCGAAGATCAGCCCTGCCAGCCCCATCCGCTCGTAGACGATGCCGAACTTCTCGCGGCGCTTGGCGCCTGGGAACGACGCGCTGAGGCCGCTTTCCTCGATCAGCGACAACGCGACGGGCACGTGGCGGAACGCCTTGGCCTTGAACCGCTTGTAGTACTGCAGGACGAAATCGAGGTCGCTGTAGATGCGCCACTTTTCATCGTAGCGCAGGTCGCAGACGCGGAACGCCATGGCCTGGTGGCAGGCGTGGATCACGCCCGCCTTCAGCCGGTGCAGCGGCGCCGCCGGCTCCAGGCCACGCGGGCTGATGTTGTCGCCGTAGATCAGCCAGGCGCCCCGGTGCTCGTGGGCGGCCTTCACGATGATGGACAGCGCGTCGGGCCTGGCAAAGCAGTCGCCGGAGTTCATGAACAGCACCCACTCGCCGGTGGCGCGCGCGAGGCCCTTGTTCATGGCGGCGTAGACGCCGTTGTCCGGTTCGCTGACGAATACGTCGATCTCGGCGGCGCGCGACTGCGCCAGTTCCACCGAGCCGTCGGTGGAGCCGCCGTCGATGACGAGGTACTGGACCTGGAACGTGTCGGCGTGCTGCATGGCCACACTGTCCATCGTCCGGCCCAGCCCGGCGCGGTTGTTGTAGTTGACGGTGACGACCGAAATCTGGGTCATGGAGTGGCTCCCCGCCTCCGGCGGAGGCGATTGCGCGGGTTGGCGTACGTTCAGACGCTGGCGCCCCTTCCGCGCGGCTGCAACGCGGAAAATCCGGTAGCGTGGCGTGTAGATTTTCACGGAAACGCCTACGCCAACGTGGGGTAGCGCACACAGCGTGCGCGACGTGCGGGAACCTGCGCGTGCGGGGCCTGCGGGGTGATCGCTTCGCGCCAGGGCAGCGCCGTGTCAGCCCGTCACCGTGACGCGCGGATCGCCTTCGGCCATGGCGCCGATCACCGCGGCGTGCCCGAATCCTTCCTTGCGGAAGACGCCCAGCACCGCATCGACGGCATCGGGTGCGCAAGACACCAGCAGGCCGCCACTGGTCTGCGGGTCGGTCAGCAGCGCCTGCTGGACGTGCGACACGCCCGATTCGAGCGTGACGTCGTGGCCGTAGCTGGCCCAGTTGCGCCGCGAAGCCCCCGTGACCGCGCCGCCTTCGGCCAGCGCCGCCACGCCGGGCAGCAGGGGCACGCGGGCCATGTCGATCGTGGCGCCCAGCCCGCTGCCCCGGCAGACTTCCAGCAGATGGCCCAGCAGGCCAAAGCCGGTCACGTCGGTGATCGCGTGCACCCCGTCGAGTTCGCCCAGCGCCTTGCCGGGCGTGTTGAGCTGCGTGGTGCTGGCGATCATCTGCCGATAGCCGTAGTCGTCCAGCGATTCCTTCTTGATCGCGGCCGAATAGACACCCACGCCCAGCGGCTTGCCCAGCACCAGCACGTCACCGGCCCGCGCGTCGCGATTGCGGCGGACGCGGTCGGGATGCACCAGGCCCATGACTACCAGCCCATAGATCGGCTCGACAGAGTCGATCGAATGGCCGCCGGCAATCGGAATGCCGGCGGCCGCGCAGATCGATTGGCCGCCTTCCAGAATCTTGCCGATGGTCTCGGGCGACAGCTTGTCGACGGGCATGCCCACCAGCGCCAGGGCCATGATCGGCGTGCCGCCCATCGCATAGACATCGGAAATCGCATTGGTGGCCGCAATGCGCCCGAAATCGTAGGGGTCGTCCACCACGGGCATGAAGAAATCGGTGGTGGCCACCAGCGCCTGCGTATCGTTGAGCCGGTACACCGCCGCGTCGTCGCTGGTCTCGATGCCCACCAGCAGCCCCGGCGGCGCCGGAAAGTGCCGCGTGTTGCGCAGGATGTCGCCGAGCACGCCCGGCGCGATCTTGCAGCCGCAGCCGCCGCCGTGCGCCAGCGATGTCAGACGGACTTCACCGGCCTTGTGTTCGATCGATGCGGTCATCAGGCCACCCTCCGCGATGCGATGCGATAGCCGAATGCCGCCGGGTCCAGGCTGTCCAGCGTACCGGCCACGGTCTTCGCCTGCGGATACATCAGAAAGGGCACCGGCGCCAGGCCGCTGCCGGGCAGACGCACGTCATGGCCGTGGTTGTAGGCTACCCAGTTGCCTTCCCAGGCGCCGAACAGCAGCGCGCGGGCGGCCAGGACCTTGCTGTCCGTCATCGGCAGGCCGCCCGGCACCTCTTCGAGCGCCACCTTGCGGACATCGCCCGGATCGGCCGGAATCCAGCCATAGCCCGCGGCATAAAACTCGGCCCGGCAATGCTGGGCCCTGGAGATGTCGCCAGCCTTGCCGAGCGCGCGGAAGCCGCGCGGGGAATCGTCCACGCGGATGCCGTACGCATCGCGCGCCGGAATGCCAAGCGCGCGCGTCAGCGCCACGAACAGGCCGTTGATGTCCGCGCACTTGCCATTCATGATGCCGCCGGTCTTGAGCATCGTCACCACGTCGCCGGTGCCGCAGCCGCGTACGCTGGCGTCGCGGCAGGTATGGTCCACCACCCACTGGTAGATGGCCTGCGCGCGGCTCATGTCGTCGGTCAGGCCGGCGGTGATGGCCAGCGCGGTGTCGCGCACGATGCCGTCGGTGGGCATCAGTTGCGTGGGCCGGCGATACTCGGCCAGGGTGGCAGCGGACTCCGCCGCCTGCGCCGACCGCGCCGGATTGCGCGACGGTGCCGCGCCAGGATCGACATCGCGGCCGCGCAGCGCCACGATGCTGGTGAGCCGGGCCGACAGCGGTGCGCCGTGCGTGGCGGTGGGCCAGTCGATGACCAGCATGTCCACGCCGTAGCGCCCGGTGCGCGCCGCCCGGGCCTGCGCGCCGGGCGCAATCCATTCGTTCGATACGGTGTGCTGATAGTCGCCAAGGTGCGGGGCGGCGACGGGCAGCCACACCGTGGCCGGCGCCGCGGCGGCCGGCAGGTGCACTTCGGTGGTCAGTTCGTAGACGCGCCAGCCGGCGGAGGCCGGATACGGGTCGGCGGGAGAGGAGGGGGCGGAGGAGGCGCAGAAAGCCGGGCCGACGCCCGCGCCAATGGAAACCGGTACTGCGGCACCCAGCCGCAGGAATGCGCGTCTGTCCATGATGATTCCTCTGGATGAGAAGTTCGAGACTCGAAACATGCCCAACCGCTGCTTATGCATGGTAGGTCATGCGCGTGGCAACAGGGAAATCGGCGGGAAACCGAAGAGGAATGGCGGAAAGCAGCAGGAGTCGAACCTACCTGGGAACGGCTGGCGTCCCCAACCGGGTTTGAAGCCCGGCCGCATCACCGGATACGGATGCCTTCCCTTGCGGATCTATGACGGCGCTGGCCGGGCAGGCGTGGCCAGCGGGCGCCATTCACTATCGGGGCGCAGCATGCGCGCATTGCCCACGCGGCGAGTGTATCCCGCGCGATCGAAGAACTCCAGAACCTGGATCGTGCGCTTGCGGCCCAGTCCCACGGCATCGCGAAACGCGATCACCTCCACGCGACCCTGCGCCGCAGCCATCGTGCCGAACAGCCGGGCCATGGTTTCGATGGCGGCTTCGGCATAGAACAGGTCGCGCACCACCTGATGCACCGTGCCCTGGCGCGCCAGTTTGCGCAGCACCTCGCAGACCTGTTCCTCGGGCGCGCCCAGCGCCACCGCATGCTCGCGCACCCAGGGCGGGTCGAAGCCCCCCGCCGCCACGCGCGGCAGCAACTGCGCGGCCAGCGCCTGTTCGGCATCGGTGAAGGTGATGGCATGGCCTGGCAGGCGCAGCCATCCGCCATGCCGTTCGACGGCCCGCTGCTGCAGCAGCGTGTCGAGCAGGGCGGACCACAGCGCGTCGGGAATCGGCGCGCCCGCAAATGCCACCCGGCGCAGCGAACCGGCGCCCAGGCCGGGCTCGTCGGGCATGCGCGCATGGAAGGCCGTCAGCGTGTCCAGCACGCCGCTGCGCAGCGTATCGAGATAGCGCGACAGGATCAGCGTCTCGCCGATGCGCAGCACAGCGGGCGGCATCGTCATGGCGCTGGCCGGCAGGCCTGTCAGGCGTACCAGCCGGGCCTCGGCCACGCCGTGCGGCGCATGGTCCAGCAACGGCAGGATGCCGGCGCCGCCGAGCATCTGCTCCACTGCCAGCAGCCAGGCAAGACGCCCGGGCGCACGCCGATGGCGCTCGGGTGCCACGTTGTCGAGCACCACGCCGCCGCCCACGGTCTGCGTGGCCTGCGGATTGCGCAGGATGAAGTGGTCGCCGGCCACCGTGCAGACCGGCGCGGCGAATACAAGCTGGGCCAGCGCCGTGCCGCCTGGCTCCAGGGCTTCGCAGTCGAGCAGCACGGCATTGGCCATGCGATGCGCGGCGCCAAGATGGACGTGCAGCGGCGACCAGTGACCGATCCGCGAACCGGCGCCCGGATGCAGCGTGAGCCGGACGTCGATACGCGTCACCGGCGCCATCAGGGCAGGATCGACGATCCAGTCGCCGCGATGGATGTCTGCCTTGTCGATGCCGGCCAGGTTCAGCGCGCAACGCTGGCCCGCCAGGCCGGCCTCCGCCGGCCGGTTCTGGGCGTGGATGCTGCGCACGCGCGCGGGCAGGCCCGACGGCGCCACCTGCATCACGTCGCCCACCGCCACCCGGCCGCCGAACACGGTGCCGGTGACGACCGTGCCATGACCGCCCAGCGTGAACACGCGATCCACCGCCAGGCGGAACAGCCCGCCGGCGCCGTGGGCCGGCGTATGCTGCGCGGTGTCCTGCAGCCATGTGCGCAGGGCCGCGACGCCGGGATCGGCATCGTCGGTGGCATTGAGCGGGAACACGTCGGCGCCGGCATAGGGGGTGCCGGCCAGCAGCGCCTCGATCTCGCCGCGCACGCTGGCCAGCTGCGTGGCATCGGCCCGGTCGGCCTTGGTCAGTGCCACCACGGCGCGCGGCACGCCCAGTCGCTCGACGATAGCCAGGTGCTCGCGCGTCTGCGGCATGACGCCATCATCGGCGGCCACCACCAGCAGGGCCAGGTCGATGCCGCTGGCCCCGGCGGCCATCGTATGAATCAGGCGTTCGTGGCCGGGCACGTCGATATAGCCGAGCACGTCGCCATCCGGCAGCGGCGTGTAGGCATAGCCAAGCTCGATCGAGATGCCGCGCGCCTTCTCTTCCTTGAGCCGATCGGTATCGACGCCGGTCAGCGCGCGCACCAGCGTGGTCTTGCCGTGGTCGATATGTCCGGCCGTGCCGACGATCATGAGCGCAGCGCCTCCGCCAGCAGGGGCCACTGCGCCGTGAACGCGGCTTCATCCCCAGCTTCCAGGCAGCGCAGGTCCAGCCATAGCGCGTCTTCGCTGACGCGGCCGATCACGGGGCGCGGCAGCGCGCGCAGCGCGGCCTCCAGCTGCTGCAGACGCCGGCCGGTACGCTTGCCGGCGTCGCGCGGGCCGATGACAAGCCCGAAGCTGGGCAGTTGCCCGCCGGGCATCGCTCCGCTGCCGATCTGGCTGACCATGGGAACGGCCGCGACCTGCCAGCCATCGCCCAGCGACGCCTCGACCACGGGCCGCAGGCGCTCGGCCATGGCTGCCATCTCGCCGGCCGGCCGCGCCAGCAGGCGCAGCGTGGGCAGCGACTGCACCAGCGTGTCCGGATCGCGATACAGCCGCAGCACCGGCTCCAGCGCGGCGAGCGTGAGCTTGCCCACGCGCAGCGCGCGCTTGAGCGGGTTCTTCTTGATCTTCGCGATCAGGTCGGCTCGTCCGACGATCAGGCCGGCCTGGGGGCCGCCCAGCAGCTTGTCGCCGCTGAACGTGACCAGGTCCGCGCCTGCGGCGATGGTCTCGCGCACCGTGGTCTCGCGCGGCAGGCCCCACTGGGACAGGTCGGTCAGCGTGCCGCTGCCCAGATCCACCACCACGGGCAGGCCCAGCGGCTGGGCAATGCGCGCCACGTCGGCCACCTCCACGCTGCGCGTGAAGCCGGTGATCTCGTAGTTGCTGCAATGCACCTTCATCAGCAGCGCCGTACGCGTGCCAATGGCGTTGGCGTAGTCGTGCGGATGCGTGCGGTTGGTCGTGCCGATCTCCACCAGCTTGACGCCGGCGCGCTGCATGACATCGGGAATGCGGAAGGCGCCGCCGATTTCCACCAGTTCGCCGCGCGATACCACCACCTCGCGCCGCTGCGCCAGCGTATTGAGCATCAGCAGCACGGCCGCCGCGTTGTTGTTGACCACCGTGGCGGCCTGCGCGCCTGTCAGTTCGCACAGCAGGCCGGCGACCAGATCGTCGCGGTCGCCACGGCCGCCGGTGTCCAGGTCGAATTCGAGATTGGCCGGCGTGGTCATGGCGCGGACGACCGCCTGCACGGCGCCGTCGGGCAGCAGTGCCCGGCCCAGGTTGGTATGCAGCACGGTGCCCGTCAGGTTGAACACGGCGCGCATGCGCGGCGCGGCGTCGCGTGCGAGTTGCGCGGCCAGCGCCGCGCACAGCGCGTCGTCGCCGATGGCCTGGCGCGCGAGGTGCCCGGCCACGGCCTGGGCGCGCAGCGTGTCGAGCAGGCGGCGCAGGGCGCTGGTGGCCGGTGCCCGGCCGTAGCGGTCCAGCAACGGCTGCAGGCCGGGCAGCCGCAGCACGCGGTCGACCGATGGGATGTCTGCGGGGCGGGCGGGCATCGACACGGTGTCGTTCATCCGCGCACCTCCGGCATCTCCACGCCGCCGTCACCGTCTTCGTCATCGGCCAGCCATAGCAGCGGGTTGCCGTTGGCGCGGCCGAAGCCGGCTTCGCCCATCATCACGTCGAGCGCCAGAGAGGCCAGGTCGTCGGCCAGCGGCTCGACCATCGGGTCCTTCTCCATGTAGGCGATCTTGCGGTAGTGATGGCATTGCCCGCAGGTCTCGGCCTTGAGCGCGTCGCCCTGGCCTTCGACGGCGTAGTAGCTGATGCCCTCGGTGGTTTCGCAATGGCTGCACTTGACGCGCACCATATGCCATTCGGTGGCGCACAGGCCGCAGTGCAGATAGCGCAGCCCCTGGTAGCGTCCGCCGATGCGCACGATGCTGGCCACCGGCGGCGTGCCGCAGACCGGGCAGACCGTGTGGACGTCCAGCATCGGCAGGTCCTGCTCGCGCAGCTGGCTGGCCAGCACGGTGCGGTCCAGTTGCAGGGCCGCCATCAGCAGCGGCGCGGTGGCGGTGTCGATGGGGCTGTCGGCCGCATGGCGCAGCCCCAGCAGTCCCTGCACGGCGTTGGCCAGCGCATCGGCCGGCATCGCACGCAGGGTAGCCAGCGGGACCGCGAGTTCAGGGCAGGTGGTGGCCAGCCGGTCGAACAGCGCGGCGGCCGCATGGGGCGCGCCGGCGTCCTGCGCGGGCAGCAGCGGCATGCAGTGCTCGCCGGCACGGTCGATGGCTGCAGGGGTGAGGGCCGCGAAACCGGGAGACTCGGCGAGCGACTGCGCCACCACATGCTGCGCGTCGGCCACGGCGGCCATCAGCAGCAGGTAGGGGCCGATCGGGTTGCCGGGCGCCAGCTGGCGCAGCCGCTGCGCCCGCGCGGCAAACACCTCCGCGCGATCGGGCAGCCGCACACGCGCGATGGCGATGTGGTCGATCGATTCGATTTCCGCCGGCTCCAGAATGCGCTGCACCATCCGTCGTCATCCTCTGGCAGTCCGGCGTGTCTGGCGTATCGGCTTCCCGCCACCGGCCCGCTATTTGTCGCCTGGCCGGAAGGTTTCCCGGAACCAGGTGCGATGATGTTTCCACGCCCAGCCGGGCGTGACCGTTCCGCGCGTCATGGCCTGCACGGAACCCTTGACCCATACGGCTGCATAGATGTGGACAATGATGCCGCAAATCAGCGCGAAGGCGCAAACGGCATGCACGACCGACGCCACCCGCAGGGCCCAGATCGGGAAGAACGCCGAGAAGTAGGTGCGCCAGATGACGATGCCGCTCAGCAGCAACAGCGCCAGGCAGCCCACCATCAGGAAGAACAGCAGCTTCTGGCCGGCGTTGTAGCGGCCCACGTCCGGCAGGTTTTCCTCGTGGTTGGTCAGGACGTCGCGCCCGTGGCGCAGCCATTCGCGGTCGCTCCATGTCAGCAGGTTGTGGTGCCAGAACTTCAGGGCCAGGATCAGGAAGGCCAGGAACATCACCACGCCCAGGAACGGGTGCAGGATGCGCGTCCAGGTGCCACCGCCGAACAGCGCGCTCATCCAGAACATCGACGGATGGAACAAGGCCAGCCCGGACAGCGCCAGCAGCACGAACGTGAGCGCGACGATCCAGTGGTTGGTGCGTTCGCCGGCGGTGTAGCGGCGGATGGTTGCCTCGCGGCGCTTATCGATTCTCATCGCGGACCTCCTCGGGGGGCACCACTTCATCGGGCGTGCCGCGCGGCCGGGGGTTGTCGCGGCCCCAGCGCACGATCTCGTCCTCGGCCGCCGCTTCGTCCTCGGGGCCGGTCTCGTTCGGGCCCACGCGGATGTAATGGAAAAAGCCGGCCAGCGCCGCGATGGCCATGCCCGCCACGGCCAGCGGCTTGGCCAGGCCCTTCCACAGGCTTACCAGCGGGCTGATATGCGGATCGTCGGGCAGGCCGTGGTACAGGCTCGGCTGGTCGGCGTGGTGCAGCACGTACATCACGTGGGTGCCCGACACGCCGGCCGGGTTGTACAGGCCGGCCTTCTCGAAGCCGCGCGACTTCAGGTCGACGATGCGTTCCTCGGCATGCTGGATCATGTCGGTCTTGGTGCCGAACACGATGGCGCCGGTTGGGCAGGTCTTCACGCAGGCGGGCTCCTGGCCCACGGCCACGCGGTCGGAGCACAGCGTGCACTTGTAGGCCTTGTGGTCCTGCTTGGAGATGCGCGGGATGTTGAACGGGCAGCCCGTGATGCAATAGCCGCAGCCGATGCAGTTTTCCTCGTGGAAGTCGACGATGCCGTTCGCGTACTGCACGATGGCGCCCGGCGCCGGGCAGGCCTTAAGGCAGCCGGGGTCCTCGCAGTGCATGCAGCCGTCCTTGCGGATCAGCCATTCGAGGTTGCCGTTCGGGTTCTCGTACTCGGTAAACCGCATCAGCGTCCACGTATGCTCGTCCAGGTCGGCCGGATTGTCATAGACGCCCACGTTGGTGCCCACATCGCCGCGCAGGTCGTTCCACTCCATGCACGCGGCCTGGCAGGCCTTGCAGCCGATGCACTTGGTGGTGTCGATCAGCTTGGCCACGCTGCCCGTCACGGGCTCGCGCACGCTGGGCGACGGCGTGGTGGTGGCCGACCGGCGCACGATATCCAGGGACTGTAGTGCCATGTCGGTCTCCTATGCCCGTTCGACCTTGACCATGAACGACTTGAACTCGGGCGTCTGGGTGTTGCCGTCGCCGACGAACGGCGTCAGCGTGTTGGCCAGGAAACCCGGCTTGGTCAGCCCGGTAAAGCCCCAGTGCAGCGGTATGCCGACCATGTGCACGGTCTTGCCGTCGATCCTGAACGGCTTGATGCGCTTGGTCACCAGCGCCACGGCGCGGATGTAGCCGCGCGTCGACGTCACCTTGACGCGGTCGCCGGCCTTGACGCCCACCTGTTTGGCCAGTTCCTCGCCAATTTCCACGAACTGTTCCGGCTGCAGGATGGCATTGATGCGCGCGTGCTTGGTCCAGTAGTGGAAGTGCTCGGTCAGGCGGTACGTGGTGGCGATGACCGGATAGGCATCGGGCTTGCCGAACTGCGCCCAGTCGTCCTTGAACACGCGCGCCGCCGGGTTGCTGATGACCTTGGAGTCCTTGCCGTTGAGCGGGTTGTAGCCCAGCGGGTTCTCGAACGGCTCGTAGTGCTCGGGGAACGGCCCCTCCACCATGGTCTGCCGCGCAAAGAACCGCGCCACGCCTTCGGCCTGCATGATGAACGGGCCCATGCCGTTGGCCGGGTCTTCGTCGAGCTTGAAGTCGGGCGTGTCGAAGCCGGTCCAGCTCTTGCCGTTCCACGCGATCAGCTTGCGCGCCGGATTGAACGGCTTGCCGCTCACGTCGCACGACGCCCGGTTGTACAGCACGCGGCGGTTGGCCGGCCAGGCCCACGACCAGTTCAGGTTCTGGCCGATGCCGGTGGGGTCGCTGTTGTCGCGCTTGGCCATCTGGTTGCCGGCCTGCGTCCACGACCCGCAGTAGATCCAGCAGCCGCTCATGGTGCTGCCGTCGGCCTGCAGCTCGCCAAAGCTGTTGAGCTGCTCGCCGGCCTTGCGCACCACCTTGGTCGGGTCCTTCGGGTCCACCAGGTCGGTCAGGGCCCTGCCCGAATACTCCTTGGCCAGTTCCTCGGGCGAAGGCGAGTGCGGCACGGCATAGGGCCACCAGAGGTTGACGATCGGATCGGGATACTTGCCGCCTTCCTTCTGGTACATGGCGCGGATGCGCAGCCACAGCGCCGCCATGATCTCGATGTCGCTGCGCGCCTCGCCCGGCGGATCGGCGCCCTGCCAGTGCCATTGCAGCCAGCGCGACGAATTGACCAGCGCGCCGTTTTCCTCGGCAAAGCAGGTGGTGGGCAGGCGGAACACCTGGGTCTGGATCGACTTCGAATCGACGTTGTTCGATTCGCCGTAATTTCGCCAGAATTCGCTGGTCTCGGTGGCCAGCGGGTCCATCACCACCATGAACTTGAGCTGGCTCAGGCCCTTGAGCAGCTTGGCCTTGTTGGGCGCCGCCGCCAGCGGGTTGAAGCCCTGCAGGATGTAGCCGTTGATGCGCCCGGCGTTCATCATCTCGAACACCTGCAGCATGTCGTACGGCTTGTCGAGCTTGGGCAGGTAGTCGAACGCCCAGTTGTTGTCCCTGGTGGCCGCCGGCCCCCACCAGGCCTTCATCAGGCTCACGTGGAACTTGCCGTAGTTCTGCCAGTAGCTGAGCTGGTTGGGCCGCAGCGGCTTGAACGCGCGGGCCTCGATGTACTTGTCGTAGTCCGTCTCGGAGTCTGACGGCAGCGTCAGGTACCCGGGCAGCAGGTTGGTCATCAGCCCCAGGTCGGTCAGGCCCTGGATGTTCGAGTGCCCGCGCAGCGCGTTCATGCCGCCGCCGGCAATGCCGATATTGCCCAGCAGCAGCTGCACCATGGCGCCCGTGCGGATCATCTGCGAGCCGATCGAGTGCTGCGTCCAGCCCAGCGCGTACATGATCGTCATGGCGCGGTCGGGCGTGGCCGTCGAAGCCATCATCTCGCAGACCTTCAGGAACCTGTCCTGCGGCGTGCCGCAGACGCGTTCCACCATCTCGGGCGTATAGCGCGCGTAGTGGGCCTTCAGCAACTGGTAGACACAACGCGGGTGGGCCAGCGTGGGGTCGGTCTTCACGAACCCGTCGTCGCCCATTTCCCAGTCCCAGGTTTCCTTGAGGTAGTGGCGCTTCTCGGCGTCGTAGCCCGAGAAGATGCCGTCCTTGAACTGGTAATCCTCGCGGACGATGAACGTCATGTCCGTGTAGTTCTTCACGTACTCGTGCTGGATCTTGTCGTTTTCCAGCAGCCAGCGGATCACGCCGCCCAGGAACACGATGTCGGTGCCGGTGCGGATCTGCACGTAGTAGTCCGCCACCGATGCCGACCGCGTGAAGCGGGGGTCCACCACGATCAGCCGCGCCTTGTTGTGCGCCTTGGCCTCGGTGACCCACTTGAATCCGCACGGGTGTGCCTCGGCGGCATTGCCGCCCATGATCAGGATGACGTCCGCGTTCTTGATGTCGACCCAATGGTTCGTCATCGCGCCACGGCCAAACGTCGGGGCAAGACCTGCCACCGTCGGGCCGTGTCAGACACGTGCCTGGTTGTCGAATCCCAGCATGCCAAGACTGCGGATAGTCTTGTGCGTGATGTAGCCCACCTCGTTGCTGCTGGCGGACGCCGCCAGCATCGCGGTACTGAGCCAGCGGTTGACCGTGGCGCCCTGCTCGTTCTTCTCGATGAAGTTGGCGTCGCGGTCCTGCTTCATCAGCTTGGCGATGCGGTCCAGCGCGTCGTCCCACGTCATGCGCTGCCACTTGTCAGAGCCCGGCGCGCGGTACTCGGGGTATTGCAGGCGGTTTGGACTATGGATGAAGTCGATCAGGCCGGCCCCCTTGGGGCACAGCGTGCCGCGGTTCACCGGGTGATCGGGGTCGCCCTCGATATGGATGATGCTGGCCTTTGCGTTCTTGGCATTGTCGCCAAGGCTGTACATCAGCAGCCCACACGCCACCGAGCAATAGGGACATGTATTGCGGGTCTCGGTGGTGCGTGCCAGCTTGTAGGCCCGCACCTCCGCCAGCGCCACGTCGGGCGCGAACCCGATCAGCGCCAGGCTTGACCCCGCCAGCGACGCTCCCGTGAACTTCAGGAACTGTCGGCGGTTCATCGTAACCATGGGTACACCTCCTGGGACCGGACCGCCGTCCGGTCATGGACGTTCTGCGAGGACAAGGACGAGTATAGGCAATAGTGGCGTTTTCGCTATGTGCGGTGCGGGATTGTGACGGGACAGGCTATCTTGCGCGTCACATATGGCTTTGCGCGTGGGCGCTGCGGGAGCCATGGCCCACGGCCGTTCGAAATCGGCTCATGCCGCGCGCACTGCATGAAGAATGTAACAGCTATGTATGCCAAATATTACAAATTCGTCACCTGTCAATGCCCCTGATGTGGGTTATGCGGCGCAAGTCGAGTCGGACACACTCCACGCCGCCTGGTAATGCGGTTGCATAAAGCCTGCGTGTGATGTATTAGGCGCGCCCACGTTCAGGGCAGCCCAGGCCGGAAAAACCCGGCACGTGGCGCGTCAAATCAACCAAAGAAAGAGACAACAGGGATGAAATCGAGACTTCTTTTGACGGGTCTGGCCGCTGTCGTGCTGACGGCGTGCGGGGGTGGAGGGGATGGCGGCAACGGCGGCACGGCGACGCCTGCGGCCACCACGACCAAAATCAGTGGTACGGCAGCGACCGGTGCCGCCATGGCCAACGTGACGGTAACCGCCAAGTGCGCATCCGGCGGCGGCAGCGCGGTGACCGCTGCGGACGGCACGTTCACGATCAGCATCGACAATGCCAGCCGCCCCTGCGTGCTGAGCGCGACGGCGGCGGACGGCACGGTCCTTCATTCGGTCGTGGAAGCCGGTTCGGGAACCAGCGTCACGGCAAATGTCTCGCCGTTCACGGAATTGCTGACTGCTGCGCTCGCTCAGGGCAGTACCGACAAGTTTTTCAGCCAATTCGATGCCGCCGCCCAGGCGCGCCTGACGGCGTCCAGCCTCTCGACGGCGACCGATACGGTGCGCCTGACGCTGACTGGCGTGGTTGACCTGGCTGGCGTGGACCCGCTCAAGGGGGCCTTGGTTGCCGCCAACAACGGCAAGCCTGGCAACGCCATGGACCAGTTGCTCGACCAATTGCGTGATCGGCTTGCCACGTCCCGGGCAACGGTGGCGGACCTGGCGACCGCCATCGGCAGCAATGCGGGCTCCGAGGCCATCGGCACGATCCTGAAGACGGCTTCGGCAACATGCGCCGGGCTGCGGACCGGCGACTACGTGTTGCTGGCCCCAGGGGGTACGGTCGGTGCATTGTCGATCGATGCGAAGGCGCTGACGCTGACGCCCAAAGCCATGACAAACGTGCCGGCAAACGTCGTGGCCCCGCTGGCGACGGTTGCTTCGCTGGCAATGTCGCCGGCTTCCGGCGAAGCATGCCGCTTCGATGTCGATAACAACGCCTTCAGCATGCTGGTCTCGTCGGCGGGCATTGCCCTGGCGATGCCGAGCGCAGGGACGGTCTCCGCGCCCAATGGTGCGCCGGCCGTGATCGTCCCAGTTCAGCAGTTGTCCCTGGCAGAACTTGCAGGCAACTGGAACGCCTTCGCAATGGTTGGTGCGGGTGGCGCCAGCTTTACGACAGCGCGTGCGACCTTCACGCTGGATGCCAATGGCAAGATGACGGCCGGTTCGAAGTGCAACGACGACAATGCGTGCGTGGCCTGGACCGGCAATGAACTCTCTACCATTACGAAACAGCCGGGCGGCTACTTCCTGATTACCGATGTGACGGGCCCCAGCGTAGGCGTGGCATTCAAGGGGACTGACGGCCAGGTGACGGCGGTAATCAGCCAGCAGACCGGGCTGATGATCGCCACGAAGCAGGTTTCACGCGACCTGCCGGTAGTGGGTGCGACCAATGCCTACTGGGACTATGTCACCTTCGGCGACATGTCGAGCCAGTTCACGAAGGCATCGACCCGCATCACCTCGGTCGACACCGTGAATGGCACGTACACCCGTACCCGTATCGAAGACAATCGTCTGGACATGTGGCGGCAGAACTATCCGCTGACCGGCTTGCGCTATCGCGCTCGCAGCGTGGGCGCCGACGAGGCGGTCCAGCTGACGCTGGGCAACACCGGCATCGGTGTGAACCTTGGTCTGCACGTGACGAAACCGTATTTCGACATCTCCGTGAACCGGCCGAAGTGATGGCCTGACAACGGCCTGACGGCCCGATGCCTGAAACGAAAAAGCCCGCTTTCACAGCGGGTTTTTTCTTTCTCCAGCCGCGGTCGGACACCCCCCATCAAAAATCCACCTTCTGCCCCGGTTCCGGCACGATCACCGCCGTGGTGGCCGATGGACCGAGCGCCGTCTTCAGTTCGGCGGGCGTGCCGCGCAGCATCGGGCTGGTGCCGTAGTGCATGGGGATCGCGTACCTGGGCCGGATGAAGTCGCGCAGCGCGATGGCGGCGTCCTGCGGGCCCATCGTGAAGTGGCCGCCGATCGGGATCAGCACCAGGTCGGGCTTGTAGCGGTCGGCCACCATCATCATGTCGCCGTAGAGCCCGGTATCGCCCATGTGCCAGATCTTGAAGCCGTTTTCCATCTCGATGATGTAGCCCACGGGCTCGCCGCCGTAATGGGTTTCGTCCTTGCCGGTGGCGGGATTCTTCCAGACCAGTTCCGATGAATGCTCGGCGTGCACCGCCGTGATTTTCGGACCATTGTCGCCCAGCGGTGCGATGGTGCCGCTCTTGCCGAAGCGCATGGCCTGGGTGGCCGGCAATTGTCCCAGCGTCACCAGCTGCTGGCTCAGGCCGCCGGCATTCCACAGCGGTGCGTTGGTGAGCTTAGCCAGCGCGACGGCATCGCCCAGGTGGTCGCCATGCGCGTGCGTGACCAGGATCAGGTCGACCTTGCCCAGCGCGGACAACTGCTTGTATTCGGCGGGCGTCTTCGGATTGCCGGTCAGCCATGGGTCGACGACGATGACCTTGCCGCCCGGCGTGGTGATGCGCATGGCCGACTGGCCCAGCCACAGGACTTCGGTCTTGCCCGCGGCCACTGGCGCCGTGGCAGCGGCGGCCGGCTGTGCCGGCACGGGTGGAGGCGAAACACTGGTGGCGCAGGCGCCGAGCAGCCCGATGGCGCCAGCCAGCAGCAAGCGTGGCGCACAGGATGGCAGGCGCGAAAGCCCCGGAAGGCGGCGTGTGATCATGGTCGTCCCTGGTTGAAGTTGTCTCGACATTGCCAAAACCGCACCGCTTCAGGGGGAGATTCGGGCAGGCACTGAGGCGTTGCGAGGTGGAGTATTTGCATGCGCCGATGCCCTGTCAACCGGCGTTTCCCACCAGGGCCGGGCCGGACGCCGCAGGAAGTTGTAACGCCAAATTCAAGAAACGGCTATCCGTGCGCGCCGGCAGGCCGTCCGCCGGGTAGCGATGTCTCCCTGCGCTTACATCTGCTCACGACGGCGTAACCCACTGTAATCATCGGGCGTCCATCATGCAGTCCGTAGAGCGGGCCAAGGTTGGCCCGACTGAAGGAGTGAAAGATGCGCAAGTCGATTCGTTACACCGGTATCGCTGTCCTGAGTGCCGCCATGCTGGTCGCCGGGACCGCCTCGGCCCACGACCGCTATCACCGTGGCGGTGGCGGATCTTCGGCAGGTGCCGCCATTGCGGTGGCGGCCGTGGCGGGCCTGGCCCTGGGCGCGCTGGTGGCCAGCAGCCAGCCGGCCTACGCCGCGCCGGCGCCAGTCTACGCGCCGCCGCAGCCGGTGGCCTATGCCGCGCCGGCCGTGCCGCCGGGCTACTGCTATAGCAACTACCAGGGCGGCTACGTGCCGTGCGGCCGTCCGGCGCCGGTGCAGTACGCCCCGCCGCAGCAGTACTACGGCTATTGAGGCAGGCAGTACAGGCAGTACAGGGGCGAGAGCCGGATCGACGCCGGCCCTCGCCGGCCACGGCGGCGCCGGAGCGCCCCCCGTATTGAGCGATATCCGGCGCGCTTCAACGACGCGCTCGTTCCGATGGCGCGGGCGCATGCTCGACGTCGATGCCCCAGTCGCCGTGTTCGTACCAGTCCGCGCCCAGCAGTTCCATCGGATGCTGCGTCCGGCTCGACCCGTTGCCGCAGCCCATGGCATCGACTGCGCAGTACTTGTCGCAGCCCCAGCAGATGCGCTCGGGATGTTTCGGATGAATCGGAAATTTCTTGGCCATGGCGAATACGCGGACGTGCAGGGTAATGGCGCACGCCGACGCCATTGATCGTAGTTCGTTCATCACGAGAATTTGGCGATATTGCTATTCGCGTTGCGTTGCATCAAACGCTGATCCACGACGTGGAATCAGCGCACGACCGCCTCTCTGAAGTAAGCAACCCATGCACAGCCGCCGTCCCGGGCAATGCTTACAACCGTGAGTAGCCGCTGCCATCCGGCGGTGCCTTGCCTGACTGCAGGATCACGAAATGTCTGTCGTCCTGCGCCCCCGGGCACTGGAACGGCGTTTGCGTGACAGGCGGGGGAGTCCCCTTGGGCTTCCGCCCGGGCTGGGGGGGTGACTAACGGTTCGATGGAGGAAACCATGCGGAAGACGACAACGACGGCAGCAGCACTGGCCCTGGTGATGATGATGCTCGGCGGCTGTACGGCAGCTGGCAGTGGTACGGGCTCCGGCTCGGTGGCAGGCTCCGGCGCCGTGACCCCGACGGATTCGGGCAGCTCGCGCAGCGGCCATTACGGAGGCGGCGGCTATGGCTCGGCCCCTGGCGGCAGCACGAGTGGCAGCACCAGCGGCAGCGGCGCCACTTCGGGCAGCTCTTCGCGCTGAGCCCGAACCGCTTGACGCACAGGCAGTACACGGCGGGCCCGCGTGGCCCGCTTTTGCATGGAACCGGCCTGGGCCGCTGGCCTAGCGGCGGCGCATTACCAGATATAGCCCGGCCGCCGCGATGGCCATGCCGGGCCAGGCCATCGGCGCCAGCGATTCGCCAAGCAGGACGAACGCGATGACCGCCGTGGCCGGCGGGACCAGGAAGAACAGCGCCGACACGCGCGACGCCTCGCCATGCCGGATCATTGCCAGCAGCAGCGAGATCGCCACCAGCGAGTTGCCGACGACCAGGTACGCCAGCGACCCGAACAGGCCTGGCGTCCATTGCACGTGCATCGGTTCCAGCCACCAGGCCAGCGGGGCGGTGACCAGCAGCGCCACCGTGTACTGCACCGTGTTGGCCAGTACCGGATGCACCGGCGCGCCAAAGCGTTTTTCCCATAGCGTGCCGCTGGTCATTGCCAGCAGCGCCAGCAGCGCGAAGGCGAGGCCCAGCGGCGACGTCATCTGCACCGGCGATCTGGCCGTGATGACCATCACGGCACCGGCCACCCCGAGCGCCAGACCCGCCCACCGCACGCGGTCCACGCGCTCGCCGGCGATGGCTGGCGCCAGCAGCCCGATCAGGATCGGCTGTTGCGACGTGACCAGCGCCACCGCGCCCGCCGACATGCCGAGCTTGAGGCTTAGATAGGTGCACGCAAAATAGCCGGCCTGGATCAGCAGGCCGATCATCGCCAGATGCAGCCAGGGCGCCAGGCCGCGCGGCATCGGCGGGCGCAGCCACAGGCAGGGGCCGATCAGCAGCGCCACCACGCAGGCGTAGCGTAGCGCCAGGAATGTCAGCGGATCGGCATACTGCAGGCCCAGCTTCAGAAAGACGAAGCCGCAGGACCACAGCAGCAGGAACAGGGCGGGGGCCAGGCGGAGCCAGAGCGGGGTGGCCGGCGCCTGCAACGTGCGTTCTGGCATGGACGAGGGGCCCGGACGGCGGCCATGGCGGGGATCAGGCGCAACGATAACATCGGACGCCTGCTGCATTGCCGCACTGCCGGGGGAGGCGCCGCGCCACGGCTGCGTATGCGCCATGTCGCCGCAATGTGCATGGTCGATACAGACGGCAGCGGGGGCGTCGTGGGGTGCCCATCATCGGCGAAGGTCGTGTGCTAGATTAGGCGCCGGCTCCCGGCATGGGGAGTAACCGGTGTGGCGGGATTCCCATGGACTCACTGATCACGGCGGCGGCGCGCGCGCTGGCGGCCGGCGACCCGCTTGGCGCGCTGAACCGCATCGCCCTGCGCGATGACGCCGCCGCGCTGGCCCTGCGCGGCATTGCCATGTCGCAGCTGGGCGATTTCACGCGTGCCCGCGCGCTGTTGCGCGGCGCGGCGCGTGCCTTTGGTCCCCGGGAACATATCGCGCGTGCCCGCTGCACCGTGGCCGAAGCCGAGATCGCGCTGGCCTCGCGCGACCTTGGCTGGCCCGCCAGGGCGCTGGACACGGCCTGGCGAGTGCTCGACACCCATGGCGACACGCTCAACGCCGCACACGCGCGCTACCTGATCGCGCGGCATCACCTGCTTACCGGCCAGCTCGACGATGCCGAGCAGACCATCGCCACGATCGATCCCGCACCGTTGCCGCCCGCACTGCGCGCCGCGCACGAACTGGTGGCGGCCGGCATCGCCATGCGTCGCGTGTCGTTCTCGCCTGCGCGCGATGCCTTGCAGCGTGCCGGCATCGCGGCGCGGCAGGCCGGCATTCCCGCGCTGACGGCGGAAGTCGATGGCGCCCTGGACACCCTGCGCGCGCCGGTGGCACGTCTGCTGGCGCGGGGCAAGGAGCAGCCCCTGCGGCTCGATGCGGTGGAAGCCTGGTTTGCGTCCGGTGCCCTGATCGTCGATGCCTGCCGCATGGCTGTGCGGCAGCGCGGCGCCGTCGTGCCGCTGGCGCGGCGGCCGGTGCTGTTTGCGCTGGCCCGCGCGCTGGCGCAGGCGTGGCCCGGCGACGTGCCGCGCGACGCGCTGATCGCCACGGCCTTCCGCATGCGACACCCCGACGACACGCACCGCGCACGCCTGCGCGTGGAAATCGGACGGCTGCGCAAGGCGCTGGGCGACCTGGCGCGCATTCACGCCACGCCGCAAGGGTTTGCGCTGCTACCGCCTGCCGGGGTCGAGATCGTGGTGATGACGCATCCCGTCGAGCAAGCCCACGCGGCGGTGCTGGCGTGCCTGGCCGACGGCGAATCGTGGTCGAGTTCGGCACTGGCGCTGGCACTGGGCACCAGCCAGCGCACGGTGCAGCGCGCGCTCGACGCGCTGGCCGGGGCGGGCAAGGTCCAGCCGGTGGGCGGCGGCCGCGCGCGCCGCTGGATGACGCCGCCGATGGCTGGATTCGCGACGGCCTTGTTACTCCCGCCGCCGCTGCCCGGCGCGTAGCATGGTTTCCAGATCCACCACGCAGGCGCGCAGCCATGCGCCGCTTGCAAACGTCCAAAGGAAATCATCATGAAGCGTATTGCCGCAGAGATTGTCCAGGAGTACGGCCCCTTCCCGGGTGTCGATCATGTCCACGGCCTGACGTACGACGGCAAGCAGGTCTGGTTCGCCGTGGGCGACCGGCTGCTGGCGCTCGACACCGCCAGCGGCAAGGCCGGGCGCGCGATCAGCGTGCCGGCGCATGCCGGCACCGCGTTCGATGGCCGGTATCTATTCCAGATCGCCGAGCGCCGCATCCAGAAGATCGATCCGCAGACCGGGGCGGTGGTGGCAACGATCCCGGCGCCGGGAAACGGCAATGACTCGGGGCTGGCCTGGGCCGAAGGATCGCTCTGGGTGGGCCAGTATCGCGACCGCAAGATCCACGAGATCGATCCCGGCACCGGCGCGATCCGCCGCACCATCGAATCGAGCCGCTTTGTTACCGGCGTGACGTGGGTCGATGGCCAGCTCTGGCACGGCACGTGGGAGAACGACCAGAGCGAACTGCGCCATGTCGATCCGCAATCGGGGAAGGTGCTCGAAGCGGTGGAGATGCCGGCCGGCATGGCCGTGTCGGGCCTGGAGTCGGACGGCGCAGACCGCTTCTATTGCGGTGGCGGCGACAGCGGCAAGGTGCGCGCGGTGAAGCGCCCGAGGTAAGCACCTATCCCCCCAACGCCTCTCCCGCCATGCGGGAAAGGCGAGCCAGTCGGGATCGGTGCCGGGGGCGTCAGACCTGAATGAAGTCGTGCGGCGACGGCGCGGCGCTTTTGGGCGTCTCGCCGATCATTTCCAGCACCGTGGATTCGATCATGTAGGACATCGCCGTCAGGGCCAGGTCGTTGGGTTCCTCGCCGAACGGCTCCTCGATCTCCGCGCTCAAGGCTTCGAGCGCGAAGAAGGTATAGGCGATGAAGCAGACGATGACCGGCGTCATCAGGCGGATCGAGTCAAGCAGCCCGAACGGCAGCAGCACGCAATAGAGATAGATGCAGCGGTGGATGATGACCGAGTACGTGAACGGAATCGGCGTGCCGGCCAGCCGTTCGCAGCCGCCCAGCGCGGTGCTGAGCTGGTTCAGCGACATCTCCATCGGCTGGGCCAGCGCCGGCGCCAGCTGGCCCGCCCGGAGCCGCTCGCCAACCCATTCGCCGGCCATCAGCAGCACGATCGCCGGCTTGAACCTGGCCGCCTGCAGCCGGGCGGCATCGGCCTCGTCGAGGAACGGGGCCACGTCTGGCCAGGCGTCGGTGCCGCGCAACTGGTGGCGCAAGGCGTGCACGAAGGCGCAGAGCCGGTACGCCAGCCGCCGCGCGTCGTGCTGGTCGGCCACCAGCGTCAGCGCCTGGCGGGTCAGCGAGCGCGATTCGTTGAGCACGCTGCCCCATAGCGTGCGGCCTTCCCAGAAGCGCGCGTAGCTGGTGCTGTTGCGAAAGCCCAGGAAGATGGCCAGCGTCAGACCGATCAGCGAGAACGGCACGAAATTCAGCGACACCTTCCATTCGCCGATCCGCCCGTGAAAGAACGTGATGACCGCGGCGAACAGCGTGATCGTGACGAGCTGCGGGGCAATCCTGGGCAGGACCGACCCCCGCAGCACGAACAGCATCCTGAACCAGTGAAGCGGCGGGCGGGTAATCATCGGCGTGCGGACATCGGGGCAAAGGTGCCATGTTCGCACGCCGGCGCGCCGGCCGACAGAGGGGTGTGGTGCTCAGCGATCGCTGCGGATCGGCCCGAATTCCACGGGTACCCAGGTATAGCCGACCTGATCGCGCCGCACATGCCCCAGCCCCGGGAACGGCAGGTGCGCGCCCCCCACCCACAGCTTGCCCTTTGCCGCATCGGCCAGCACGCGCTGGCGCGTCAGCACGGCCTGGTGGCTATCCACGTCGAACTCGATGGCGATGTTCGGGCGGCGGAACTGCGTGGCGTGGCTGTGGACGATATCGCCCCACAGCAGCAGGTTTTCCTTGCCCGCCGCGAACAGGTAGCCGGTATGGCCCGGCGTGTGGCCGCGCGTGGGCACGGCCCGCACGCCCGGAACCGGTTCTTCGCCGGCGGTGGCGTTGAAGGTGCGGAAATGGCTGGCGGCCTGGTACGGCGCCACGGCATCGCGCGCCATGCCGAACAGCGGCCTGGCGCCTTCGGGGGCGCTGGCGGCCGCCGATTCGCTGAGCCAGTAGTCGGCATCGGCCTTGTCGGCGTAGACCGTGGCGTTCGGGAACACGGGCTTGCCGTCGGCGGTCAGGCCGCAGGCGTGGTCGCCATGCAGGTGGGTCAGCAGCACCGTATCCACCTGTTCCGGGGTGTAGCCGGACGCACGCAGGTTCTGCACGATGCCGCCCAGCGTCGGGCCGAAGCAGGCGGCCGCGCCGGTGTCCACCAGCACCAGGTGCGTGCCCGTGTTGACCAGATAGGCATTGACCGCCGTCTGCATGCCGGGTGTCGATGCCACGAACATGCGCGCCAGCAGACTCTGTACCTCGCGCGCGCTGGTGTACTTCAGCACCTTGGGGTCCAGATCGATATAGCCGTCGTAGAGCGCGGTGACTTCAAGCTGTCCCACCATCATGCGGTAGTAGCCCGGCACCTGCGTCTTCTGCTGGGCGGGCGGGGCGGCATGGGCGTCGCTGGCCGCCAGCGGCAGCGCGGTGGCCATCACGGCGGCCACGGCGGTGGCGGTAGCGGCAGCCGACAGGCGGGACAGCAGCGAAGACAGCGGGGAAGGGGACATGCGGGCGCGGGGCAGGCGGCGCGATTCCATCGTAGTTCTCCGAGTGAACGAGGTTTGGCATCTGCAAGGTGTTGCAGATGTACGCAAATCGTCACACTACGCGGATTGCCGGGCAGCGGCAAGTTGGGCCTTGCAGTAGTGGGGGTAAGCCTTGTGGCTGATAACCGGCGCGGTGGCGGCGTGGGATTGCAACGTGAGTTTGCAAGCGCCGGTGCCCGGCTTTTGTAAAAAACACACGGGCGGCGGGCTGCCGGACCCCAGCCGGATCAGGACTGGGCGGAATGGCACCGTTTTTGCCTGCAGCGATAAGAGCCGCCCCCGCCTGCAGCGGGCGCGCGACCATTCGAACGATGACGAAGGAGTCCCCTCATGTCTGACAAGCAACCGTTCCTGACGGACATCAAGACCATTCGCGAGCGTGCCCGCCAACACATCGACGACGGCGCGGTGACCGCTGGGTACGATGCGGAACGCGACACCGTGATCAAGCTGCTGAACGAGGCGCTGGCCACGGAGATCGTGTGCACGCTGCGTTATCGCCGCCATTACTTCATGGCCAAGGGGCCGAACTCGAAGAGCGTGGCGGAAGAATTCCTGGCGCACTCCAACGAAGAGCAGGGCCATGCCGACCAGATCGCCGAGCGGATCGTCCAGCTGGGCGGGGAGCCCGACCTGTCGCCCGACGGGCTGGCGTCGCGTAGCCACGCCGAATATGTGGAAGGCACGTCACTCACCGACATGATCAAGGAAAACCTGGTGGCCGAACGGATCGCGATCGACACCTATCGCGAGATCGTGCAGTACATCGGCCAGAAAGACCCCACGTCGCGCCGGCTGATGGAGAGCATCCTGGCCGTCGAGGAAGAGCACGCGGACGAGATGCTCGACCTGCTGTCGTCGCATCCCGAAGACGACAGCAAACACTAGGCACTGGCCGGCGGCGCCTGGCGGGCGCCGATGCCAATAGAAAAAAGAAAAAGGGGGCGTGTCAGCACGCCCCCTCTTGCCTTGCTGCGTGGCCGCCAGCCGGCCGGCAGCGTTCAGTTCACCGGCTGCGGCGCCGGGAATTGGTACCGGCCGCTGAGCACGTCATGGCGCGGGCGGTACATCCGCACCGTGTAGTTCCATCCGTCCACGACAGGCAGGCAGTTGGCCGTACTGGCCTCGCAGCCGCCGAACTGGATCGTGATGCCGCCGTCCGCATCCCGCTTTGCCGTGAGGTTGTTCAGCGTATAGGCGCCGGCCGGGTTCTTCTCGAAGTAGCCCTTGGCGTTGTAGACGCTGACCGACCAGAAGCCATCCACCGGCACGTCCTTCACATGCAGCCGGTAGACGGTCTTGCCGTCGTTCTTCGGCGGCGTCACGTTCAGATAGGTGGCGTCCTTGTCGGGATTGCCGCCCCAGCCCGCGGCCGTGCCGAGCAGGTGCCGGACCGGATCGACTTCCCCCTTCTTGCCGAAAGCGCCCTTGAAGTCGGGCAGGGTGGACTGCAGCACCAGGATGGCGTCGCGCACCTTCTTCTGGCTGGCGGCGTCCCAGTCCGGCAACTGCAGGGTGCCCGGCGCCTTCTGGCTGACCTGGATGGCGTCCTGCAGCGCGTGGACCTGCTTGATGTCGTCGGGGCTGGCGGGGTCCACCAGGGTGCGGATGCCCACCACCACGTAGCGCGTGCCCACGTTCTCGCGCGTCAGCACATGCTTGCCAGCGCCGTAGTACACGGCCGGCACGTAGTGGTCTTCGTTGATGACCTGCATCGACATGAACCGCTTGCCCGGATTGGGCATGGTAATGGTCACCGGGCCCGCGTCGAGGTCAAACACGCCGGACGAGTAGAGCGTGTCGCGGTTCAGGCGGATCACGGTCTGGTGGTCGATCGACGCGGGTTCGCGCCGGTGCAGCAGCTTGCCCACGCCGCCCTGCTTTGCCAGGCCGGCCAGGTACATGTCCGATTCGGCGCGCACGAAGTTGTCGGCGGTAACCGGCACCGGGGTGCCTTCGGCGGCGGGTTTGTCCTGCGCATGGGCCATGCCGGCACCGGCGAGGGCGGCCACCGCGATGGCGTTGACCACTTTGACGATCTGCGTCTTTTCCACGGGCTCACCTTAGTCAAGGAAGCGTGGCCGGGAGGCCACATCGCGGGCCAGTATGCCGCAAGGCAACCAGCGTGGAAGCACCTTGCGAAATGAGTCAGATCGCTCGTCGAAACCGTTTAACTGACGCGGAGGCGGTCTGGCGCGCCGGCGCTCAGACCTTTCCGGCCGCGGCGCTGCGCAGGGTGTCGAGCAGCGCGGCGATGACGCGGTCGTCGGCGGGCGCCACGCGCGACACGAACGAGATCTGCCGCGAAGGCGGCGCGTCGCCCAGCGTCATGACGCGCACCGGAAATGCCTCAAGCAGATAGGGGTCGGGCTGAGGCAGCACGGACACGCCCAGCCCGCGCGACGCCATGGCCACGATGGCCGGAATCGACAGCAACTCGATGCGCGAGCGCGCGTCGGGCGCCGTGCGGCGCACGAAGTCCGCGGCCACCGACCCGGCAATGGTCGACGTATCGAAGCGGATCCACTCGTAGGCCTTGAGCAGCGCCTTCGCGGTGCGACCCGCCGAATCGCGCGGTGCCACCAGCACGCACGGCTCGCGGAACAGCGGCGCCCAGCGCACCCGGGCCGAGGCACCCGATTCCGGCTGGGCCACCACGGCGGCGTCGATGGCGCCCGAGCGCAGCGCGTCCACGAGCCCGGTGGAGCGCCCGCGTTCCAGCCGCACGTCGAGGTTGGGATAACGCTCGCGCACCAGCGCCGTGAACGGCGGCAGCAGCGTCACCTGCATCGGTTCGATGATGCCCAGCGTGACCTTGCCCTCCACCACGGGCGCGGAGCGGCGGCGCAGCGACTCCATCGCATGCATCGCGCCGTCCAGCGTGGCACTGACCTCCAGCGCAAACGGCGTGGGCCGCACCTGCAAGGCAGAGCGGTCGAACAGCGGCTGGCCGAAGTAGGTCTCCAGCTGTTTCATCTGCAGGCTGACCGCGCTGGGCGACAGGCTCATCTCGGCCGCCGCGCCGGCGAAGCTGCCGCAGCGCAGGACGGCCGCCAGCGTCTGGAAGCACTCGACCTTCATGAGTTTTTCTCACCGATAGGTTTAAAAACGTCACTTTATCTCAAGCGAGGGCATGGCTACGATGCTTGCCAGACGGCGCCGATCGACAGGTGCCGCACCGCACAATATCTGGAGACAACGCCGTGATGCCGCATCGTCCGCGCCTGCGCACCCTTGCCGCCGCTTTTTCCACCGCATCCACCGTCGCCCTGGCCATGGCCGGTGCCACGCTTGCCCCGGCCGCCGCGCAGGCGGCCGAGCCGGTGGTGCCGAAGACGATCCGCATGGTGGTGCCGTTCCCGCCCAGCGGCAGCAACGACGTGTTCGCGCGCCTGGTCAGCGAGAAGCTGTCGAAAAAGCTCGGCGTCACGGCCATCGTCGACAACAAGCCGGGCGCGGGCGGCGCCATCGGGGCCGAATTCGTGGCGCGCTCCGCGCCAGACGGCGCAACGCTGCTGGTGACGTCGTCCACGCTGACCGCCAATGCGGCCGTGCAGCCGAAGACCAGCTACGACGTGAACAGAAGCTTCGCGCCCGTGGCGATGCTGGCCAGCGGCCCGATGGTGCTGGCCGTGTCCGACAAGTCCCCGTACAAGACCGTGGCCGACCTGATTGCCGCCGCGAAGAAGGAAAAGGGCGCGATCAACTACGGGTCGGCCGGTATCGGATCGATCAACCAGATGTCCAGCGAACTGCTGGCCGGCGACGCCGGTATCGAATTCACCCACGTGCCGTACAAGGGCATCTCGAATGCGCTGACCGACCTGATCGCCGGGCAAGTGCAGTTCGTGATTGCCAGCTTCCCGTCGGTGGCCACGCAGGTGAAGGGCGGCAAGGTGCGCGCGCTGGGCGTGACGTCGCCGTCGCGCTCGCGCTTTGCGCCGCAGTGGCCGTCGGTGGCCGAGACCGTGCCGAACTATGCCGCCGAACTCTGGTGGGGCGTGTTTGCGCCGGCCGGCACGCCGCAGCCGCTGGTGGACAAGCTCAACGCAGAGATCCGCGACATCATCGCCACGCCCGAAATGCGCGAAATCTTCTCGCGCGAGGGCGCCGAGCCATCCGCGATGACCGCGCCCCAGTTCGCCGAGCATATCCGCCGCGACAGCGCGCGCTGGAAGCAGGTGGCCAAGGCCCGCAACATCACCGCCGAATAATTCACAGAGTCTTCCCATGTTCAGGCAGCAAGCCCTGGCGCCCGACGCCACCGGACCGCTCGACGGCATCCGCATCCTCGATCTCTCCCGCCTGGTGGCGGGCAACACGCTGACGATGGCGCTGGCCGACCTGGGCGCCGATGTGCTGAAGGTGGAACCGGCCAGCGGCGACACGCTGCGCGACTGGAAGGTCAAGGACGTGTCCACCGCATGGAAGGCCTACTGCCGCAACAAGCGCAGCCTGTGCCTGAACTTCCGGGCCGAGGGCGCCATCGGCGTGATTCTGGATCTCGTGTCCCACGCCGACGTGTTCGTCGAGAGCTTCAAGCCCGGCACGCTCGAAACCATGGGCCTGGGCCCCGACGTGCTGATGGCGCGCAACCCCAGGCTGGTGATCGTGCGCGTATCGGGCTGGGGCCAGGACGGCCCGTATTCGCATCGTCCCGGCTTCGGCACGCTGGTCGAAGGCATGTCGGGGTTTGCGTCGATGAACGGCTTTGCCGATCGCGAGCCGGTGCTGCCGCCGATCTACCTGGGCGACATGACCGCCGGCCTGTATGGCGCCATCGGCGTGCTCAGCGCCGTGCGCAACGTGGAAGTGCGCGGCGGCGTGGGCCAGGTGATCGACCTGCCGCTGCTCGATCCGATCTTCGCCATCCTGGGCGCGCAGGCGGCCAACTACCGGCTGACCGGCAAGGTCAAGCCGCGCACCGGCAGCCGGTCCACCAACAGCGCGCCGCGCAATGCCTACCAGACCGCCGATGGCAAATGGGTGTGCCTGTCGGCGTCCACGCAGGCCATGACCGAACGGCTGTTCCGCGCCATCGGCCGGCCGGCGCTGATCACCGATCCGCGTTTCGCCACCAATGCCGAACGCGTGAAGCACGCCGCGCTGCTGGACGGCATCATCGGCGAATTCCTGGGCACGATGACCCAGTCCGATTGCGTGGCGTTCTTCGACAAGGCCGGCGTGACGATCGGGCCGATCTACGACATCTCCGACATCGAGCACGACCCGCACTTCCATGCGCGCGACATCGTGGTGGAGATTCCCGACGCCGAGATGGGCCAGATTCCGGTTCACAACATCTCGCCGCGCCTGGGCGGCACGCCGGGCGCCTTCCGGCGCGCGGCACCGGCGCTGGGCGAGCATTCGGTCGAAGCCCTGCGCGCGGCCGGGCTGGACGATGCCCGCATCGCCGCGCTGCAGGCGGCCGGCGTGGTGATCGATGCCGGCGACGCCGGCAAGGACCAATGATGGCGGCGAACCCGCGCTGGAAGCAGCGTCCGCAAGGATCCAACTGGGGCGACTTCGGTCCCGACGACCAGCTTGGCCGGCTCAACCTGATCGGCCCTGCGCAGGTGCTGGCCGCCGTGCGTGAAGTGCGCCAGGGGCTGACGTTCTCGCTGAGCCTGCCGCTCGACGTGCCCCGTGCCGGCGTGCTGAATCCGCGCCGGCGCCCGCCCGTGCTGCATCCCTCCGAAAAGGACGGCCAGCGCGTGTTCAATCGCCCGATGGCGGGCGATGTGCCGGGCGCCACCGACGTGATCAGCGACGACCACGTCACGCTGTCACCGCAATATTCCACGCAGTGGGACGCGCTGGGCCATGTGAACTGCCTGTTCGATGCCGATGGCGACGGCCAGGCCGAAACGGTTGGCTACAACGGTTACTCGGTGGGCAGCGGCAGCGCGGCCGATGGCACGTTTATCGGCGCGCAGGCACTGTCGATTGCCCCAATGGCGGCGCGCGGCATCCAGGGACGCGGCACGCTGGTGGACCTGCACCGGCATTTCGGCCCGGCGCGGCGCGCGGTGGGCTATGACGACCTGATGCGCGTGATCGAGGCCGATGGCGCGGACGTGCAGCGCGGCGACATCCTCTGCGTGCATACCGGGCTGGCCGACATGGCGCTGCAACTGTCCGCGGCCGACGATCATGCGGGGCTGCGCCATGCGTGCGCCGTGCTGGACGGCACCGACGCACGGCTGCTGCGCTGGATCGACGAAGCCGGCATCGCCGCCATCGCCGCCGACAACCACGCGGTGGAAGAGCGCCGCCACGCACTGCCGCCCGGCACCACCGGGCCGCTGCTGCCCCTGCACGAACTCTGCCTGGTCAAGCTGGGCATCCCGCTGGGCGAGATGTGGCACCTGACGCCGCTGGCCGCATGGCTGCACCGGGCGGGGCGGGCCTCGTTCCTGCTGACCGCCCCGCCGATGCACCTGCCACGCGCGGTGGGCTCGCCGGCCAACCCGATTGCCACGGTCTGACGACCGCACGACTTCCAGACAACAGGAGACCCATCCATGCATCCGACCTGCCGCAAACTGCTGGTCGCAGTGGCCGCCTGCGCGCCGCTACTGGCCGCCGCAGCCTATCCCGACCGCCCGATCCGCATGATCGTGCCGTACTCCGCCGGTGGCGGCGCCGACAACACGGCGCGCGTGATCGCGCAGCGCATGAGCGCGTCGATGGGTCAGCAGGTGGTGATCGACAACCGCCCCGGCGCGGCCGGCGTGATCGGCGAGGAAGCGGTGGCCAAGGCCACGCCCGACGGCTACACGGTGCTATACGACGCATCGGCGTTCGCGGTGAATCCGGGCCTGCGCAAGATGTCGTTCGATCCGCTCAAGGACCTGGTGCCGATCTCGCTGGTGGCCACGGCGGCCAACATCCTCGTGGTGCCACCCAACGCGCCATACAGGACGGTCAAGGAATTCATCGCCTATGCCAAAGCCAACCCCGGCAAGCTGACGTTCGCGTCGGCCGGCTCGGGCAGCGGGTCGCACCTGGCGGGCGAACTGCTCAACGCCAAGGCCGGCATCGACCTGCTGCACGTGCCGTACAAGGGTGGTGCGCCGGCGCTGACCGACGTGATGGGCAACCAGGTGTCGGCGTACTTCGGCAACGTGGCATCCACGCTCAACTATGCCAAAGGCGGCAAGCTGAAGGCGCTGGCGGTGACGTCGCTCAAGCGCAACCCGGGGCTGCCCGATGTGCCGACGCTGGCCGAAAGCGGCCTGCCCGATTTCGAGGTGCTGGAGTGGAACGGCGTGTGGGTGCCCAGGGGCACGCCGCCCGAGGTGGTGGCGCGGCTGGCGAAGGAAGTGCAGGGCGCCGTGGCCGACCCGCAGGTGCAGGACAAGTTGCGCCAGATGGGGCTGGAGCCGGTGGGCAACTCGCCGCAGCAGTTCGGCAGGTTCGTGCAGGGCGAGGCCATGCGCTGGGGGGCGCTGGTCAAGCAGCGCAGCATCCGGGCGGAATGAAGATGAAGGCGATCATGCGCAGCAAACTGTTTGTACCGGGATCGCGCCCGGAGCTGTTCGACAAGGCGCTGGCCAGCGCGGCCGACGCGCTGTCGTTCGACCTGGAAGACGCCGTGGCCGAGCCGCGCAAGGCCGAGGCCCGCGCCACGCTGCAGGACCTGCTGGCGTCGGGCCGCACGGCCGCATCGGGCAAGACGCTGATCGTGCGCGTGAACGCGCCGGACACCGCCCACTTCGCGCCCGATATCGTCGCCGTGGTACGCAACGGGCTGCATCTGGTCAACGTGCCCAAGGTGGAAGACGTCGAGCAGGTGCACCTGGCCGCCAAGGCCGTGGCACAGGCCGAGGCCGCCAACGGCGCGAGCACGCCGGTGAAGCTGCTGCTCAATATCGAATCGCCGCGCGGGCTGCGCCGCGCGCATGAACTGGCCGCCGCCGATCCGCGCGTGGCGGGCCTGCAACTGGGCTATGCCGACCTGTTCGAGCCGGCCGGCATTCATCGGCGCGAAACACTGGCCGTGGCGCAGACCATGTATCAGATGCGCATGGCCGCCGCCGAAGCCGGCGTGTTTGCCTATGACGCGGCCTTCGCTGACGTCAAGGATGCCGAGGGCTACCGGGCCGAGGCCGAACTGGCGCGCCGGCTCGGGTATCTGGGCAAAAGCTGCATCCATCCGAGCCAGATCGCGCTGGCCAACGACGTATTCCAGCCGACCGCCGCCGAAATCGCCGCCGCGCAACGGATCGTGGCTGCCGCCGACGAGGCCGACGCGAGCGGCGTGGGCGCCTATCTGGTCGACGGCAAGATGGTGGACCGGCCGTTCGTGGAGCGCGCCCGCGCCGTGCTGGCCCAGGCGCGGACCATGGGCTGGGCCGGCTGAAGCGCGCTTACCGCGCCGGGGTGCCCGGCTGGCAGTTCTTGATGTAGCCCGTCACGCGCCCCTGGCTCAGCATCGGCCGGAAGTCTCCGGCGCTGCGGATTTCCACGTCGGTGCCCTGGCGGGCGGCGCGCAGGTTGATGAGGTACGAGTAGCCGGCGTCGGCCCGGTGGCCGTATCCCACGCGCACGTCGACCTTGCCCGGTTCGGGATAGGCCAGCACGTTCGCGTCGTCGCCGAGCTTCTGCTTCAGGCAGACGACGATGTCGCCTACGCTGGCGTCGGAATGGAACGGCTTGCCGTCCTGTGATTCAAGGTATTCCACAGAGCTGCCGCTGGCGCAGGCCGCCAGCAGGGGGCTGACGATTACCGCGATCAGCAGTGGCCGGATTCCGATCATTGAAGGTTTCATAGGAAGTGGTCTGGAAAATCTGCCCCGCGATGCTGCCATGCGCGGCGCCCCGGGTCAAAACGCCACGGCTTGGCCCATCCTTCCGCCAATCCAAAATATTACCCGGATGTAATTGACTGCGGATATATTACCCGGGTAATATCAACTCCCATCTCAACGGCGTCGGGAGACCCCATGGAAGACAACGAATCTTGTACCGCCTTTGCTGGCGAGCGGCGGCTGGCGTCCGGCAAGCCCGTGGAAGTGGCGCTGGCCGTGGCGGCCGCCCTGCGTGCCGATCCGCATCAATCGATTCTGGCGTTTGGCGATATCACGGGCCGGCAGTTGGATTTCGACCTGCGCGGCAGCGATGCCGACATTGCCGCGCGGCTGGCGCCGCCGGCTGTCGATGACGGCCCGGCCAGGAAGGGCGCCGGGCGGCCGAAGCTGGGGGTCGTGGCGCGCGAGGTCACGCTGCTGCCACGCCATTGGGAATGGCTGGGCGAGCAGCCGGGCGGGGCGTCGGTGACGCTGCGCAAGCTGGTGGACGCCGCGCGCAAGGGCCAGGGGGCCGACGCGGGTTTGGTCGCCGGCCGTGCCAAGGCCGCGGCGGACCGGTTCATGTCGACGATGCTCGGCAACCAGCCCGGCTATGAGGAGGCATCCCGCGCGCTGTACGGCGGCGACCGGGACCGCTTCGTGGCGCTGTCCCAGGCGTGGCCCGCCGACCTGCGCGACCACGCCCGCAAGCTGGCCGCGCCGGCCTTCGGCGACGATCAGCCGAACGTGAACGCGTAGGCCTGGGCGCCCGGGTCGAGGAAGCGGATCTCGAACGTGTGTTCGCCCACTTCGCCGGCCTGGCGCACCAGCTGGTAAAGCCGCGTGGCGGTGATCGCCCCGTTGCCGTTGGCGTCGATATCGGCGCCATGGCTGTCGCCCGGTGCCTTGCCGTCGATGGTCACCACGAAGCGCACGGCGCGTCCGTTGGCGGCCGGCCCCAGCACCAGGTGCAGGTCGCGGGCCTGGAAGCGGTAGCGGATGCTGCCGTCGGCGCGTTCCACGGTGGCGAATTCCGGTCCGACCGTCCATTGGCCGGCCAGCCCCCACTGGTTCAGGCGCAGCTTGCCGTCCACGGCGTAATCGCGCGGTGCATCCGCACGGATGCCGCCCGGCGAGGCGAAGTTCGACGCCTGGTTGTAGCCCACATAGGTCTCGCCGGAGCGGACGTTGCGCAGGTCGGGCGCGGCCTGCGCGCCCGTGGCATCGGGCACTACCACATCGCGCGACGCAGACGGCTGGCCGGCCTCGGCCAGCAGGGTCTGGATCACGCGCTCGGATTGGGCGTAGTCGCCTTCGCCGAACTGGTGATGGCGGATATTGCCGCGCGCATCGACAAAGTACGCCGCCGGCCAGTAGTTGTTGTGGAAGGCGCGCCAGATGGCGTAGTCGCTGTCCACGGCCACCGGAAAGCCGATCCGGAAGTCGCCGATGGCGCGGCGCACGTTGTCCGCCTTCTTCTCGAAGGCGAACTCGGGCGTATGCACGCCGATGACCTGCAGGCCCGGATACTTGTCAGCCCAGGCGCGCAGGTAGGGCAGCGTGCGGATGCAGTTGATGCACGAGTACGTCCAGAAATAGACCAGCGTGACCTTGCCTTGCGACTGCTGGCGCGTGATTGGCGCACCGTTCGCCGTGTTGAACCACTGGACCGCGCCATCGAGCGGCGGCAACTGGCCTTCGACCGGCAAGCGGCCGCCGAAGCCGTAGCCGGTGTCGTTGGCGGCCAGCAGCATGCCCGCGCTGGCACCGGCGGTGCCTGCGGCAGCAGTCGTGGACGAATCTTCATGGCTCGCCTGCGGGGCCGGCGCCGACGCACTGTGCAGCCGGTCGATCAATGCCTGTTCCAGCCGGGCCGGGCTGCCGATGGACAGCCGCGCCAGGAAGCCGGTATCGGCGCCGATGGCGATGGCGGCCACGCCGCCCAGCACGCCCACGCCCAGGCCGCGACGCAGCCATTCGCCGGCCCCCATCGACCGCTTCATCGCCGCGAACAGGCGGCCGCCCAGCCCAAGCGCGGCGGCCAGCGACGTGGCCGCACCGGCCGCGTATGCCACCAGCAGCAGCGAGCTTTGCACGCTGGCGCCCTGCAGCGCGGCCGTGGTCAGCACGATGCCCAGGATGGGGCCGGCACAGGGTGCCCACAGCATGCCCGTGGCCACCCCGAGCAGCAGCGATGCCCACGGCGACGCGGCGCCGGCCGTGCCATCGCCGGCCAGCCGGTTGCCCAGCGCCACCACGGGCCGGGTCAGCGCATCGGCCAGGCGGGGCACCAGCAGCGACACCCCGAACATCGCCAGCAGGACCAGCGCGGCATGGCGGCCGTATTCATTGGCGCGCACCGCCCACGCGCCGCCCACTGACGCCAGCGTGGCCACCGCCGCAAAGGTCAGCGCCATGCCGGCCAGCATCGGCAGCCGCCCGCGCAGGAACGGCTGGCCGCTGCCGCTCAGCACGAACGGCAGCACGGGCAGGATGCAAGGGCTCAGGATGGTCAGGGCACCACCCAGGTAGGCAAGGATCAGCAGCGTCATGGTCGGGTTCCTTTCGGCAAGGATGAGAGGCCAGCAATCTGGCATGCCCCAATGAGACGCCCGTGATCTACCGTAAATGTGTCGCCAACCGGCAAAGTTGTATGGCTTTGTGGGCCGGCTGCCGCCAGATACATTGCGATACACGCGACGGCGCCCGCGCCCATACAATGCCGCCAACAGACTGATTGTTCACAATTTTCCGAAAAATAGACTGCCCAGGGGTGAAGCTGATGGAATCGCATGTCGACCATGTCCTGATCGTCGATGACGACCGGGAGATCCGTGAGTTGGTATCCACTTACCTGACCAAGAATGGCCTGCGGGTGACCATGGCGCCGGACGGCCGCCATATGCGCCAGTTCCTGGACGGCAACACGGTCGACCTGATCGTGCTGGACGTGATGCTGCCCGGTGACGATGGCCTGGTGCTGTGCCGCGAACTGCGCGCGGGCAAGCACAAGACCACGCCGATCCTGATGCTGACCGCCCGCGATGACGAGACCGACCGCATCATCGGCCTGGAAATGGGCGCCGACGACTACCTGACCAAGCCATTCGCCGCGCGCGAACTGCTGGCGCGCATCAAGGCCGTGCTGCGCCGCACCCGGATGCTGCCGCCCAACCTGCAGATCACCGAGGCCGGGCAGATGCTGGCCTTCGGCGACTGGCAGCTGGATACCACCGCGCGCCACCTGATCGACAACGAAGGCACCATCGTCGCGCTGAGCGGGGCGGAGTACCGGCTGCTGCGCGTCTTCGTGGACCACCCGCAGCGCGTGCTGAACCGCGACCAGCTGCTGAACCTGACGCAGGGCCGCGAAGCCGACATGTTCGAGCGGTCGGTGGACCTGCTGGTCAGCCGCCTGCGCCAGCGCCTGAAGGACGACGCGCGCGAGCCGGCCTATATCAAGACGGTGCGCAGCGAGGGCTATGTGTTCTCGATGCCCGTGGAGATTACGGAGGCACGTCAGTGAGCACTCACCGCTGGCGCTGGCCCCATACCATGGGGTCGCGCCTGTTCCTGATCCTGCTGGCGGGCATGATCGTCGCACACCTGATGTCGTTTGCCGTGCTGTTTTCGGAGCGGTACATGTCGGCGCGGGAGGTCATGCTGGGCACGCTGGAGACCGACGTGGCCACGTCGGTGGCGATCCTGGACCGGATACCCGCCGCCGAGCGCCCGCAGTGGCTGCCGCGCGTGAACCGCGGCAACTACCAGTACATCCTGGGGCCTGGATCGCCGGGGGTGCCGGAGATGACCCAGCGCGGGCGCGACATCGCCGAGCGGATCATGGAAGCCACCGGCACGCACTACCCGGTCACGGTGGAGTCGATTCCGGGGGACGGCAAGCAGCTGCAGGCGCATCTGACGCTGAGTGACGGCAGCCCGCTGACCATCGACGTGCATCCGCGCATGACGCCCATCGCGCAGTGGCTGCCCTATGTGCTGGTGCTGCAGTTGCTGCTGCTGATCCTGTGCTGCTGGTTCGCCGTGCGCCTGTCGATCCGCCCGCTGGTGGCGCTGGCCGACGCCGCCGACGCGCTCAACCCGAATACCCGGTCGCAGCCGCTGGACGAGCACGGGCCCACGGAACTGGCGCAGGCGGCGCGGGCCTTCAATGCCATGCGCGACCGCATTGCGCAATTTGTCGAGGAGCGCGTGCAGATCCTGGCCGCCATCTCGCATGACCTGCAGACCCCCATCACGCGGATGAAGCTGCGCGCGGAGCTGGCCGAGGATTCCGAGGAAAAGCGCAAGCTGGTCAACGACCTGGCGGAAATCCAGACGCTGGTGCGCGAAGGGCTGGCGTACGCGCGCAGTTCGGGCGGCGACGGCGAGGAGGCGTCGAAGATCGACCTGGGGTCGTTTGTCGAAAGCCTGGTCTACGACTACCAGGACACTGGCAAGGACGTGTCGATCGGCGAGAACGCCGGCGGCGCCATCGTGACGCGCCGCAATGCGCTGCGGCGCGTGCTGACCAACCTGATCGACAACGCCATCAAATATGGCGGCGGGGCGGCCGAAGTGGGCGTCCACCGTGAACGTGACGCCGTGATCATATCGATCATGGACCGGGGCCCCGGCATCCCCGAAGACAAGCTCGAAGCCGTCTTGCAGCCGTTTGTCCGTCTGGAGGGCTCGCGCAACCGCGAAACCGGCGGCACCGGCCTGGGCCTGGCCATCGCCCACCAGCTCGCGGCGGCGATCGGCGGCTCGCTGACGCTGCGCAACCGCGAGGGCGGCGGCCTGGCTGCCGAGATCAGGCTGGGCTGAGGCTGTCTTGCGATAGTCTCCAGCGATTCGGTTTGCTCCCCTCTCCCGTCGGCGGAGAACGGTCCAGGGAGAGGGCGAGCGATTCAAATCGCACCCGGCAGGCCAGCCCCTTCCCTCCAACCCTCTCTCGTTCTCCCTCTCGGGTAAGACGCGTGCCGCAAGGCGCACCTCCGCGGTTCTCCCCCCTCCCGTAGTTCTCGCCTCCCGGCAGGCTTCCTTCCTTTTTGTACGGCTCTGTATCAGGCCGCCGCGACGATACGTGCCCTGACACAACGGCCGCCAATTCGCTACGGGCGCGATACGTGGGCCGCCTTAAATACGGTCCATGGCAGGGCGACGCACAAACGACAAAGCGCAAACGCTGCCACGGCATCCACCGAATCGACCGCATACCACTGAAAAGGAAACCATCATGTCCAAGAACCTCACCAAGCGCCTTGTTCTCGCCGTTGCCCTGGTTGCCGCCGCTGCTGGCGCACAGGCTTCCGTTGTCGGGGCCCGCGATGTGTACACCGACGGCGCCCGCGCCGTACAGGGTGCACGCGACGTGTTCAGCGAAGGCGCCCGCGCGGCCACCGACGCCCGCGACCCGTACACCGAAGGTGCCCGCTCGGTGCAGGAATCGCGCAGCCCGTACACCGACGGCGCCCGCACGGTAGCCAGCCTGTCGTTCCGCTCGGCCGATCCGTTCAGCGACGGCGCGCGTTCGGTACAGGACCAGCGCAGCCCGTACTACGACGGTGCCCACTCGGTGCAGGAACCGCGCAGCCCCTACTACGACGGCGCCCATACGGTAGCCGGCCTGGATCGCACCGGCGTGTCGGCCCCGCCCGCCCGCTCGGCCGATCCGTACCTGGACGGCGCCCGCTCGGTGCAAGACCAGCGTAGCCCGTTCTATGACGGCGCCCGCACGCTTGACCCGTACTACGAAGGCGCCCGCACGGTGGCCGGCATGGACCGCACCGGCGTGTCGGCCGATCCGGCGCGCCGCGTCGATCCGTACCTGGATGGCGCCTACGCCTGAGCCCGGTTCCCACGCGCCGTCGCCATCGAATCCGCTTTACCACAACCAACCACTGAACTAGACAAGGAATCCACCATGACCCGCATCGAAAACGTCCTGTACACCGGCAAGGTCCACATCACGTCCGGCGGCCGCAACGGCTCTGCCCGCAGCGACGACGGCAAACTCGACATCGACCTGTCGTCGCCGGGTAGCAAGGGCAACGGCACCAACCCCGAGCAGCTGCTGGCCGCCGGCTGGTCTGCCTGCTTCATCGGTGCCATCGGCCTGGCCGCCGGCAAGCAGAAGATCAAGCTGCCGGAAGACCTGTCGGTCGATGCCGAAGTGGACCTTGGCACGGCCGGTGCGGAGTACCTGCTGCAGGCCCGGCTACGCGTGCATATCCCCGGCATCGAGCGCGAGGTGGCGCAGGCGCTGGTGGACACCGCCCACCGCACCTGCCCGTACTCGAAGGCCTTGCACGGCAACATCCATATCGAAACCGAACTGGTCTGACCAGTGCCCCATCGCGCCATCGCCCCGACGTCCGCCCTGCGGACGCGGGGCGAGCATCTTCCGGACAGAGGCCCCTGAATCATGCGTAACGTAATCCGCGCCATGCTCGCCGCCATCGGCATCGCGGCGATCTATACCTTCGGCACCGGCGCCATCGCCGAAAGTCCAAAGGTGGGCGACCAGGGCGCCGCCCCCGAATTCGTCGGCATCAACAACTGGCTGAATTCCGAGCCGCTCACGATGCAGCAATTGCGCGGCAAGGTGGTGCTGGTCGACTTCTGGACGTACGCCTGCGGCAACTGCGTGAACACGCTGCCGTATGTGAAACAGTGGTACGACAAGTACAAGGACCAGGGCCTGGTGGTGGTGGGTGTGCACACGCCGGAATTCCCGTTTGAAAAATCGACCGGGAACGTACAGGCGGCGCTCAAGCGATACGACATCCGCTACCCGGTGGCGCAGGACAACATGTACGGCACATGGTCGGCCTATCGCAACCAGTACTGGCCCGCGCTCTACCTGATCGACACCAATGGCCGCATCATGTACCAGCACTACGGCGAAGGCCGCTACAAGGAGACCGAGGCGGCCATCCAGAAACTGCTGGCGGAACGCAAGGCGGCACAGCCTGGGTGAGTGCGCTGTTGCCGTGAAGGAATCAGCGTCCGAGCCTGTCTCGGAACCGGAAAGGGCCTTGCTTCGCAGGGCCCTTTTCATTTGCGCGTAAATCGCAATCCGACGAATTTTGCGTGCGGTTGCGTCGGATTAGATCACTGCGAAATCGGTAGCTTTGTCGGCAGGAAGTCGGTGTAGCGTGCGTCGCACAGCAAACAGTGCGTGACGAACGTGAGCCGGCCATGATCCTCAGCCCACCCTTCCTGCCAACCCTCGACGCCGACTTCATCAAGAACGCCGGCCCCGACCCGCTGATGGATGCGGTCGACAAGTATGAATCGGGCCACAGCGGCATCTATCCGATCGCGTTCGATGGCCGCTGGCATTGCGGCACGCATTTGAATCCCCGCAAATATGTACCCGTGCATGCCATCGCGGACGGCGAGGTGGTGGCCTATTCCGTTCGCCAGAAGGCCATCTCGTGTCATCGCAAAAACCACGAGGGCACGGAGCATCTGGATTCGAATACCGGATTCGTATTGCTCAGGCATACCACCGAAACCGGTGAAGGCCGGGTCATGACGTTCTACTCGCTGTACATGCATTTGCTGGACCTGGATAACACGCGAAACCGGGTCAAGCCGATGCTGAAAATGCCACCGGAAGTCGGATCGGCCACGGTATTGCCCAAGTGGCTGTCATACCCGACCGACGGTGTGCAGGTTCCCGCCAACCTGAAGGTCAATCGGAAGGACATTCTGGGATATCCAGGCATGTGCCAGGGCCAGCCGCATATCCATTTCGAGATATTCATGACCGAGCCCGATTTTGCGGCCTGGTTTGAACCTTCGATGCATCCGATACAGCTCGGGATACAGAGCCCGACGACACCGGTCTCGAAAGACTACTGGGGGCACAGCTATTTCGTGATTCCCGGCGGGCAGACGTTCATCAGCCGGCCACCGGTTCAGAAGGCGCATGCCCATTTTTTCCGGAACTGCAGGCGGGTGCGCTCTGCGTAAACTCGCGGCTGTATGTCGAGGCGTATTTTCACAAAGGGCAACGCTACACGCGCTCCTGGCTGGAAAAGGACGGGAAGATGACCTGTCTGACCGGCCCCAAGCCGGTGGCAGATCCCTACCAGGATTACGAATACGAACTGTATAGCCGCGCCACCACTCTTTATCCCGACTGTCCCAGCGATGGCTACGAACTGCTGCGGTTCGGACGCATCCTGAGCGACGAGCCGAAGCTGCCAAACGATGCCAGGAAAACATGGGTATCGGTGACGTTCGAGGCAGGCAAGCAGGGATATATCGACATCAACCAAAGTGCCATCCAGAAATTGTCGGACGCGGATTTCCCGCGCTTCATGGGCTGGCAGAAGATTGCCGAAGGCAATACGCCGTTCACCGACGACGTGCTGTGCGACCTGGACAGGCTAAAACAGATCGTCCGCTATGTGGATGAAAGGGACGACCCGGTCGCACGACTGCGACCGGGCTTCGAGCGCGAAGACAGGCTGGCGATTTACATCCGTGAGAACCCCGAAGTGCTTGTCGAACTGCGCGGCTTTGTCTGTCACGCCCCGAGCGAATGGGATGCCAGCTTAAACGATGTCCGCTACAGGCGGCTCAATGACCCGGATGGATTTTACGGCCGACGCAAGCAGACGGATCCCGATGGCTACGACCGATTCATCCGATTTCTGACGCAATTGCAGTTTCTGGACAAGACGCCGCTTGGGGCGGGCAAGAAGTTCTGGTTCTTCCATCCGTTGGCATTTATCCGGCATTTCAGGCGGTGTGGGTGGCTGGCGGATAGTGAAATGAAGAACACGGCTCCTGCTACAGCATTGCGTCGAGCCGGGTCTCGGTGGGTGTCAGAGCGTGTGCGTCTGGTCTCGGAAGTGATCGGTCTTTTTGGTGCGGAGCTCAACAAGGCGATGCGAAAGTTTGGTATTCAGACGCCTTTGCGACAGGCGGCATTTCTAGGCAATGCCATGCAAGAGACGCAGTGGTTCTTGCATCTTGAAGAAGATGGGGGGGAGGGCCAACGCTATTCCCCATGGTTCGGTCGCGGCTTTCTACAACTTACGTGGCCTGATAATTACATCAAGTACTGGAGGTTTCTCGGGAGGGACATTGACCAGGCAGTGGTGAACCGGCTGCGCGCGGCCGCCGATAAAGCGCATCGTGAGCGAAATAACGCGGCATTGATGGCAGCGGAAAAACATTTACCGCCGGAGATCGGGGAATGGAGGCGCTGGGTAGCACGTGATCCCGTTGATGCAGCAGACAGCGCAGGTGCATATTGGGCGTGGTCGAAAGCAGCCGTGCCAGCCGATCAATTTCCACGGTTTCAGCGCGAAACCCGACGGGTCGGGAATTTACAGATGCCCTACTACAGCAGTGATTCTTTCGGCAGAGTAGCTGCGACCGTCAACGTGGGACATGCATCCAGCAGATTTTCGCTTATCAACGGTATTGAGGCCCGCTTTCAGGCTTATGCCGCCGCCCTCTTCACGCTGGCCGACGGTATCCGCATCTCAAGCCTGGACGGTCATCCGGACGGGGGTGGCGACTTATGAGAGGACAAAATCCGATGATCAAGTTCAATATGATCTTCATCCTCATTTCCATGCTATGTGAGTTGCTTTTCGGAAACATCGCTATGGCGGAAATTTCGCGTGAAAGCTCTGCGAAGAATAATGATTCAAACGTGCGTGTCATTGGTCCATGTCGATTCCGCATGGCAGATTTGTTCGGTGGGAGACTTGCGACCCGCAAAGATAAGGTAGGGGCATATTTCCTTCCATGGGTGGGTCCGCAGAGGTTTAGATCAGAAGGTTTTTCGTTGTTTTGCGTAAAGGCGACCGACGTAAAAATCGCTATTTTACTGGACGGAAAACTGATCGACGGTCGTTGGTGGAGGTGCAGTTCATACCCCTGTACGGAAATGGAGCCCTATGAAAAGGAGGCGAATGCGGAGACGGTGCCTCTGAAAGGTCGCAACTGGCAGGGTATCGCCAATACAGCGGACGACACGACAGGAGACGAGCGGTGGCGAGCGCGCTGGTTCCGCTTTTGTTTGATCCATGAAAAAAATGCCTTGTGTGGGCGCGTTCCGGTCAAACGGTTGTCAAATCCAAAAGGCAGAGACGATCTGCCGCGAATCAAGGCGATTTTGGAATCCGTGGAGTTTGTAGATCCTGTCGATTTGCCGACGCCAGGTATCGATGACGCGCCGGCGTTGCCCGCCAGGTAGGCCTGGACGGTCATCCGGACGGGTGGCGACTTATGAGACGACAAAATCCGATGATCAAGTTGAATATGAAGTTCATCCTCATTTCCGTGCTATGTGAGTTGCTTTTCGGAAACATCGCTATGGCGGAAATCTCGCATGAAAGCTCTGCGAATAACAGTTATGCAAACGTGCGTGTCGTTGGTCCATGTCGATTCCGCATGGAAGATTTGTTCGGGGGGAGACTTGCGACCTACAAAGATAAAGAAGGGATTTATTTTCTTCCATGGGTGGGTCCGCAGAGGTTTAAATCGGGAAGTTTTTCGTTGTCTTGCGTAAAGGCGACCGACGAAAAAATCGCTATTTATCTGGACGGAAAACTGATCGACGGTCGTTGGTGGAGGTGCAGTTCATACCCCTGTACGGAAATGGAGCCCTATGAAAAGAAGGCGAATGCGAAGACGGTGCCTCTGAAAGGTCGCAACTGGCTGGGAATCGCATATACAGCGGACGACACGACAGGAGACGAGCGGAAGCGAGCGCGCAGGTTCCGCTTTTGTTTGGTCCATGAGAAAAATGCCTTGTGTGGGCGCATTCCGGTCCAATGGTTGTCAAATCCAAAAGGCAGAGACGATCTTCCGCGAATCAAGGCGATTTTGGAATCCGTGGAATTTGTAGATCCTGTCGATTTGCCGACGACAAGTACCGATGGCCCGCCGGCGGTGGTAACGGAAGGCAGATAATGCCCGCGGAGCCATTCGCAAATACCAGGTCTCGGCAAAGTCGCTATTCGCCTCCATCCATCAACACAATCGTCAACAGCACCGACGCATCCGTCACGGCCTTTACGTCGTGCCGGACGTTGCCGGCCAGGTAGATCAGGTCGCCTGGTTTCAGGCGTTGCGAGCCGTGGTCCAGCGCGATTTCGATTTCTCCCTCGATGCACTGGATAGTCAGCGGGCCGGCCACGGCGTGTGGGGGCAACTGTTTACCTGCCAGCATCACCAGGCGGGCCACTTCCATGTGCGGGGCCTTGAATAGCGCGGTGGTGGGGGTGTTCTTGAGGTTGGCGCCCAGCGGTAGCACGCTGGCGGTCTGGCCGGAAGACAGGTGGGGAATCGACATGGCTTCGCTCGCTGACTGGGGGTTGGATAGTGCTACAGCCGCGCCTTCCTGCGCACGGCAGTTTCAGTCTATGGCCAAATCGCCTGCCAGGCACAGGGCGGCAGCGCGCGAATGTGGCGCAGGCAGCGTATGTCGCCCCGGGGTGGCTTGACGGTGGGCGAGGCACGTCGGCGAAGGGCGGTCTGACGGGCCGCGTCGCGCCGGCGTTGAGCCGTCGGACGCGCCCCGCCAGTGATACCCCGCTACTGCTGCTCAGGCCAGCGCGCCGTCGGTGTAGACGTCAATCGTGCGCGAGGGCTCGGCGGATACGCCGCTGCGATCCATGCCGGCCAGCGCGCCGTCGGTGTAGACGTCGATCGTACGTGAGGGCTCGGCCGATACGCCCCGGATGTCCATCCCTGACAGGGAACGGTCGTTGTCGATTTCGCGCGTGGTTGGGGCCACGACACGTGCGCCTTCGCTGAACGTGTCAAATCGGCCGGTTCGCGCGCCGTCGGTGAAGACATCGCGCGCATCCATTCGGAAGCTGTAGCCGTACCTGTCGCCAGCATGGGTGCTGTCGTGCGGGCCCGAGGCCTGGGCGCCGCCTGCCGCCAGGCCGAGCGCCAGGGCAGTGGTGGAGAGAAGGGAAATGGTGAATCTGCGTGACATGACAAAACTCCAAAGGCAGGTGAAACACAACGGAACGCCGCGTGGCGTTCTTCTGCTATTACGCAGTTCCCGTACCAGTGGATGCGAGGGGCCGAATGTGGCGGGGCTGCCGCGCCTGGGCTGAAAATCGCCATCGAACGTTGGCCGCGCGCCAACACCGCGCCAGGCTGCTGGCGGCCGGCAGCAAACAGTTCGTTGCGGGGTGAGGTCGTGCGGTGTCTGGGCGGCGGTTATGAATCAGGGCGCGTTTGCCGCGCGGTCCGCGGTGACCGGCGGGTTGGCCGCGAACCGGGCGCAATGCGTCGAGAAGAACGTCCGCACGTTGCGTACGTTGCTGGCGCCCCGGAACAGGCGCCGCGCGAAGGCGTCGTAGGCGGCCATGTCGCGCAATGCCACCATTACCACGAAATCCGGCCCCGGCGAGACGCGGTAGCACTGTGTCACCGCCGGTTCCGCGCAGACCTGGTTTTCGAACGCCGCGTAGTCTTCGGCCGTCTGCCGATCGAGCGTCACTTCGATGATGGCCGTCAGTGCCTGGCCGACCTTTTCGGCGTCCAGCACGGCGATCTCGCGGGCGATCACGCCGGTCTCGCGCAAGCGACGTACGCGCCGCATGGTGGTGGGCGCGGATGCGTAGACGCGCGCCGCCAGTTCGACATTGGTCAGCGAGGCATCGGCTTGCATGACCTGCAGGATCCGCAGATCGAGGTCATCGAGGGGGGTGGACGTCATGGCCGTAGAGAGTGAAATAAAATTTCAGACATATCGTACGCCAACCAAAAACATCACATATGGAATATTTTCGAAAGAAAATTTCATGACGGGCGGCCTACCATCCGGTCCATCGCATCAAATCGATGTGGGATACCGAAACCGGAGGGTCTATGTGCGGAATTGTGGGCGCGGTGGCGCAGCGCGATATCGTTGGAGAACTGGTCGATGGCCTGAAGCGGCTGGAATATCGCGGCTACGACTCATGCGGCGTGGCCGCGTTGCGGGGCGGGCGGCTGGTGCGGTCGCGCAGCGTGGACCGTGTGGCGGCGCTGCAGCGTGACGTGGCCGATCAGGGCATCGACGGCTATACCGGGATTGCTCACACGCGCTGGGCCACGCATGGCAAGCCGGTCACGGCCAACGCCCACCCGCACTTCTCGCCGAACGATCGCGCACCGCGTATCGCGCTGTCCCACAACGGCATCATCGAAAACCACGAGGCCCTGCGCGGCGAACTGGAAGCCCACGGCTACGAATTCGCCAGCCAGACCGACAGCGAGGTGATCGCGCACCTGGTGGACCATCTCTACAACGGCGACCTGTTCGACGCGGTGCGCGAGGCCGTCCGGCGGCTACGCGGCAGCTATGCGATTGCCGTGCTGTGCCGCGACGAGCCTCACCGGCTGGTGGGCGCCCGGCACGGCATGCCGCTGGTGGTGGGTATTGGCGAAGGCGAGAACTATCTGGCGTCCGATGCCATCGCAGTGGCCGCGGTCACGAACCGAATCGTCTATCTGGAGGACGGCGACGTGGCTGACGTGCAGATGCATCGCCACTGGATCGTCGATGTTGCCGGCCAGCGTGTGGAGCGTGCCGTGCATACGGTAGCCGCGCACAGCGCGGCGGCCGATCTGGGGCTGTACCAGCACTACATGCAGAAGGAGATTTTCGAGCAGCCGCGCGCCGTGGTCGACACGCTGCAGGACATCACATCGATCATGCCCGAGCTGTTTGGCGACGGCGCGTATCGGCAGCTCGAAACGGTGGATGCCGTGCTGCTGCTGGCGTGTGGCGGCAGCTATCACGCGGCACTGACCGCCAGCTACTGGATCGAACGGCTGGCCAACCTGCCGGTGCGGGTGGAAATCGCCAGCGAGTATCGCTATCGCGACGGATTCAGCAATCCGAACATGCTGGTAGTGGCGGTGTCGCAAAGCGGTGAGACCGCCGATGTGCTCGGCGCCGTGCAGGCGGCGCGCGAGCGCGGCATGCATCGCACGCTGGCCATCTGCAACGTGGCCACCAGCGCCCTGGTGCGTGCCTGCGCGATGCAGTTCATCACGCGGGCAGGTGTGGAAATCGGCGTGGCTTCCACGAAGGCATTCACCGCGCAACTGGTGGCGCTGTTCCTGCTGGCGCTGACGCTGGCGCAGATGCGTGGCCGCCTGTCCGACGCCGAAGAGCAAGAACACCTGCGCGCGCTGCGGCACCTGCCCGACGCACTGAGTCGCGTGCTGGCGCTGGAGCCGCATTTCATCGGCTGGGCCGATCAGCTGACCCGCAAGGAGAACATCCTGTTCCTGGGACGTGGCATGCACTATCCGATAGCCCTGGAAGGCGCGCTGAAGATGAAGGAGATCTCCTACATCCACGCGGAGGGCTACGCGGCGGGCGAACTCAAGCACGGGCCGCTGGCCCTGATCAGCGACCAGATGCCCGTGGTGGCCGTGGCGCCCAATGACAGCCTGCTCGAAAAGCTGAAGTCGAACATGCACGAGGTACACGCACGCAACGGCAAGCTCTATGTGTTCGCCGATATCGACTGCGCACTGCAGCCGGGCGAGGGCCTCGAAATCATCCGGCTCACCGAGCATTACGGGCTGCTATCGCCCATCGTCCACACCATTCCGATGCAGTTGCTGGCGTATCACACCGCGCTGGCGCGTGGCACCGATATCGACAAGCCACGCAACCTGGCCAAGTCGGTCACGGTGGAGTGAACGCCGCGGGAGAAAAAAAGAAGCGCCCCTCCGGGAGAGCGGGCGCCATGGATCAAGGGAGGCCCGACAGGTCTGGACCGCCGGGCGCATAAGTAATCTAGGTCAGAAATGGAGGTGTCAGTCGGTACGGAAAGCACCCGTTCCGGACGCGGCGCCGCGTTGTAAACGCCGGTTTTGTGAACATCGACGTTGGCTGACGCAGTTGTCAGACCCCGGCCGACTACCGCGCCAGCCATTTTGGGTGAATAAGTAAGACATGTGACAGACACCCATGGAGACCGAAATGAGCGGCAAGGACGTACACGTGGTGCCGGCCCCGGATGGCTGGGCCGTGGAAGAGGCCAAAAGTCCGGCGGGCCGGAAGCTGTTTGCCACGCAGGAGGATGCCATCGCAGTGGCTACCGAGATGGCCCGGCAGAACCAGGTCGAACTGTTTATTCACGGCCGGGACGGCCAGATCCGGGCGCGCAATTCGTTCGGGCACGATCCCAGGTCGATCCGGGGCTGAACGCTGCGGGCGGGGCGGGGTCCTTCATGGAGGCGGCATTCGAGGCCGCATTCGGCGTGGGCCGGGAGCTCGCGTGGTATCAGATGTCCGCGCGTGCGGCGCTGGTCTTCCTGGCGACATGGCTGTTGCTGCGCGCAGCAGGCCGACGGACCTTCGCCCAGAAAACCGCGTTCGACCTCTGCATCATGCTGCTGCTGGGCGCGATCCTGTCGCGCGCGGTGGCGGGCGCCAGCCCGATCCTGGGCACGCTGGCGGCGGCGGCCGTGCTGGTCTTCATGCATCGCCTGGTCTGCATGCTGTCCGCGACATGGCCGGCGATTGACCGTGTCGTCAGCGGCCGGCCGATCGTGCTGGTGAAGGACGGCCGAGAGGATCGCCAGGCCCGCAGGCGTGCCATGCTCAGTGACGAAGATCTCGACGCCAACGCCAGGGCGAAGTTGCACACCCCGGGCTGGGACGACCAGCGGCACGGGCGCGGTGATAAGCAATGGGATGTCGTGCTCGAACGGGACGGGCAGATATCGTTTGTCGAACACCCCGGCCCGCCGCGCCACGACGCGCCACGGCCCACGCACCCCCGAACGGAGGACGCCCATGCACCCGGCTGAGGCCGCAGCACACTTCCTGCAGCGCCATGACTTGCGCCTGGCCACGGCGGAGTCCTGCACGGCGGGGCTCATTGCATCGCATATTGCCGACGTGCCCGGTTGCGGCGGCACGCTGAAGTGCGCCATCGTTGCCTATTCGCCCGACGCCAAGGAGCAGATCCTTGGCGTCAACGCCGAATTGATCGCGCGGCACGGCCTGACCAGCGAGGCGGTATCGCTGGCCATGGCGCAAGGCGTGATGCGGATCAGCCAGGCCGATGTGGCCGTCGCCAACACGGGCGTGGCCGACGATGGGGCGCCCGATGGCACGCCGCCCGGCACGCAGTGCTTTGCGTGGCTGGTCCGCTTGCCGGGCACCCCGATATGCGAATACACCGAAACGCGCCAGTTCCGCGGGGATCGTACCCAGATCCGGCAGGCCGCGGCGCTGTGGGCGCTACAACGGATTGCGCACTACCATGCGCTAGCCACTGCCGCGCGCCGTGACGGCGCTGGCACGGCCCATGCGTGAGGTGGTTGCGCAACAGCGGCGATCCCATCCATTGCCAGCGACGCGCTGGACGAGGACACTACGCGCTTGTCCGCTTTGCCTTCGTTTCGCACAGGCCGCCCGTGGAGCGCCCCGCGTGGCGGCGTGACGGCTTGCTTTTATAGTGGGATCATTGCCACAGCGTGGTCCGGATGTCATGAAACAACATGCAGTGGTGGGAACGGCCGACATGCCATTCATCAAGCCGAAAATCAGAGCTACGGTCATTTGCGTCCGCGAAGGGCACGTTCTGCTTGTCTCGAAGGACGGCGTACGCTGGGCCCTGCCCGGCGGGCGACCCGACGACCAGGAATCGCTGGTGGAAGCCGCATGGCGCGAACTGCGCGAGGAAACTGCGATCGAGGCCAAGTCGCTGACCACGGCCTTTCAGTTCATTGGCGCCACCACGGTGCACCACGTGTTCGCGGCAGCCGTGGGCAAGTCTGCCACGCCCAAGCCTCGCAACGAGATCAAGTACCTGAAGTGGGCACCGCGCGACGTGCTGGAAAAACTGACGACCAGCCCCACCACGCGGGCCATCGTGTCGCAGTATTTCCTCGCCAGGGCCAGCTGACGTCTGCGCCGGGGCGCGAAGATATTGCACCGTGTTTGCAGATCCGCCGTCTGGATCTGCAAACACCGGCAAGGCTCCCTACTTCACTTCCGACGCCATTTTCTGCGCCATCTCCAGATGGTGCTCCAGCGTGGGCAGCGTCTGACGCGCGAACGATTTGACGCCATCGTCCTTGGCATCGTCTGCCGCCTTGCGGAACAGCGCCACGGCATCCTGGTGCGCATCCACGCCAACCTGCTGCGCATAGGCCCGGTCGAACTCGGCGCCCTTCAGCTGCCCCAGCGTGGCCAGCACCTGCTGGTCCTTCTGCAGCGGCGTGGCTGGCAACTGCACCCCCAGCCTTTGCGCCTGCTGCTTCAGCTTTGCCTCGGCGGCGCGATGGTCCTGGATCATCTGCGTGGCAAACGACTTGACGGCGGGACTGCCGGCGCGGCTTTGCGCCAGGTTGCTGGCGTCGATTTCCAGCGTGCCGGCCATGGCGGCCTTGCGCAGGAACATGACATCGCCGTCGCCGGCCATGGCGGTGCCCGGCTGGTCCGACAGCGGTGCGGCGTGCGTGCCCGGGGGTGCCACGGACATGACTGCCGCTGCGGCCGCAAGCATCAGGAAACCGGTAAGTCCGGTAAGTCGCCCGGTGGATATTGACATGGCAATCCTCGCTTGGTGGTGGATCGGTGCAAAGGAAGAAAGGCAAGCGCCATGCCGGATGCGCAAGGACCGGCAGGCCGGGCGGCCATTGGCATGATGCTTGCGGCATTCCGGCCGCGATTGCCATCAGGAGACCGTGATGCCCAGCAAGCCACATACCGGCACGCCAGCCGAAAAGCGCGGCGGCGCCAATCCCGGCGTGCGCACCGACCGGCGCGCCGACCAGTTGAAGAGCCGCAGCGCAGATCCGGGCCAGAGCAGCTATGGCGGATTCCGCAACGAAGATCCCGGCGCGCAACATCAGGCCACGTCGTCATCGCCGGATGAACGCGCGAAAAAGGGCCGTGGGGCCTGACGTGTCACCGATCAGCCATGGAAGTCAGCCAGCGGGAGAAGTCATGAACCGAGACAGCAGGGACGGCGGACATCGCGACGATCGATTCCTCGACGACTGGCGCGGGCCGCCGCGCGATTACGGTGGCGATCCGCGACGCATGGAACGCATGCGCTATACAGGCCAGGCCGGCTGGGGCATCGGGCACGGTTATCCCGACGAAGTGCGCGACCGCGACGATGGCAGTGGCGTCTACCGCCATGGCGGCACGCCCGGCGAACGGCGCTGGCGCGACGGTTACGGCACGGCCCGCGGCAGCGGTGTCGATGACCAGGCGTTGCCCGGCGCCTACGGCCATGGTCCCGGCGGCTCCGCGCGCCCGCAAGGACGGCAGCAGCCAGCCGGGCCCAAGGGCTATACCCGCCCGGACGAACGGATTCGCGAAGACCTGTGCGAACGCCTGGCCCATGCGGGCCGGCTCGATGTGCGCGAAGTCGAGGTGGCGGTGTCGGAAGGATGGGTCACGCTCTCCGGCACGGTGCCGGCGCGCCCGCAGAAGTACCGCATCGAGGACATCGCCGCATCGGTGTACGGCGTCAAGGATGTCGAGAACCGGATCAGGGTGCTGCCCGGCAGCGGCGATACGCGCTGGACGGAACAGTCTAGCCAGCCGGGGCTCACCGGCCAGCTTGGCCGCGCGGGCCAGACCGCGAGCCAGAACGTGGGTGAGGACGCGGGCCAGGACGCCAACCCGAACCCGGCCTAGAGCACGGACTGGAGCACCGCCTACAGCACGGCAAGATCTGCCCGCTACAACCCGAAATACTGGCCGTTTCCCACGATGCGGGGCCGTTCGCTGTCGGGAAAGCGGCTTGCCGCGAGCAACCGCCGCAGGGCGTCGCGGCCCTGGTCGAGCGCACCCACGTAGTACGCGCTGACCACCAGTTCATCAAGCGCGCGCCAGGCGTAGACCGATTCGTCGACGAACAGCGCATCGGTCGGCATCGGCAGGTTGGCGGCCTGTTGCGCGAACAGGTGCGCCAGCGCGAATTCACTGCGCATCCGGTGAAAGCGCGCCAGTTCGCACAGCGGTTCCGCCCGGGTCGGGCGTTGCTGGTAGGCGTCCAGATAGGCCGCCTGTACGTCGGCGGGCGCGTCGCCGCGCCGCTCGCGCAGGACGGCGACCTGAAAGCGCGCGAACCAGACCTCCTCGTCCCAGCCACCCATCGCGGCGCGTTCGTCGTAGAGGCGCACGGCATCGTCAAGCTTGCCGGCGTCGCGATAGCTCTGCGCCAGATAGAAGCGGTAGCGCGTGTTGGCGGGCTCGTCGCGCACGGCCTGTTCCAGCACGGCGATATCGCGCAGGTAGGTCTGCGGGTCGCGCGCGCGTGCACCATCGCGCGCCACGACGATGGTGGCCTGAGGCAGGGCCTCCCAGCGGTGCGGCGCGTCCTGCGTCAGAAATTCGTGCAGCACGCCTTCCCAGCGCCAGGGCTGGTGGGCGCGCACCAGCGCGTTGCGCAGATAGTGCCAGCCGTCGAGTTCACAGCGGAACTGATAGCCATCCGCCTGCAGGTCGGGCCAGCGGAAGTCCGGCGCCATGCGCAGTGTTTCGTCGGCGTCGATGCACAGCAGATAGTCGCCCTCGCCGCTGTCGTTGCCCAAAGCCGTACGGGCCAACGCCATGGCCTCGTTGCGGTTGTGGGCGAAGTTGCGCCACGGGCGTTCGTGCAACGCGCCGGGCATGTCGGCCATGAAGCGGCGGATCACGTCCTGCGTGCCGTCGCTGGACCCGGTATCGACGATGACCCAATGGTCGATCCATGGCTTCACGCTGGCCAGGCAGCGTTCGATAACCGGGGCTTCGTCCTTGACGATCATGTTCAGGCAAATGCGTGTCACCGCGATCCTCGCTGGCTCAAAAATCCGGGGCGAAGAATACCCGCTTTTGGCCGCGCGGTGCTGGCCGGTCGTGCGGCACTGTCTGCCCCACCAAGGTGGGGGATGATTTTGAAGTTTCCCCCTTCCTGTTCATCGCTAAGATGCAGCCGCGCCAAGCGCGGCGGCCCTCGCATACCGGCCCGGCGGCGCATCAATAAAACCATCAATTCAAAAAGGAACGGGAAAATGAAACAACAACAATGGGCTGCCGCCCTATCGGTGGCCACGTCGGTACTTCTTGCAAGCTGCGGTGGCGGAGACGGCTCCGGAAGTGCGGCCAGCGCCCCGGCAGCCCTGCCGGCCGCGACGATTTCGGGCACTGCGGCCACCGGCGCGCCGATCACGAATGCCGCACTGACGGTCAAATGCGTGAGCGGCCAGACCACCGTGACGACCGCATCGGACGGTAGCTGGAGCACTTCCACGGCGAACCTGGCGCTGCCGTGCGTGGTGCGCGTGACCACGGCCACCGGCGAAGTGTTGCACTCGTACATCGAATCGGCCGGCACAACCAACGTTACGCCGATTACCGAACTGGTTGTGGCGGCCGCCTATGGCAATGCCGACACCGAAGCGTTCTTCACCAATTTCTCGACGGTATCGGCCGCCGCGGCCAGCGAAAAGCTGGCGCTGGCCATTACCCAGGTCAAGCAGCGCCTGTCCACGCTGGGCGTCAACGCGGATTCGCTGAACCTGCTCAACCAGAAATTCAATCCGCGCAACGGCGACAACTACGATGATCGCCTGGAAGAGATCGCGGCCAAGCTCAAGCTGACCAATTCGACGCTGGCCGCATTGTCGAACGATGTGGCACAGGGCAAGGTGGGTCCGGTGGGACCGACTGGCGCGACCGGTGCCACCGGCGCGACCGGCGTGGCCGGGGCTACCGGGGCAACGGGCGCGACAGGTGCCATGGGTCCCACGGGTGTCACGGGTGCTACTGGCCCCGCAGGCGCGACCGGTGCGACGGGCCCCACGGGCGCGACGGGGCCTGCGGGCGCAACGGGGGCCACGGGTGCCACCGGTCCTGCAGGGGCAACCGGCGCGACGGGTGCCACTGGCGCCACCGGCGCCACGGGTCCCGCTGGCACGGTCCCGGGCCTTGGCGGCACCGACGGAGGCTACAGCGGCGGTGCCGGCAATGGGGTCGACTGCATGATGGGGAGCATCTGGCTGACCGCCGTGCCTTTTGGCGCGGGCATGCGCGCCAACGGCGCCCTGCTGCCGATCAGCCAGTATTCCGCGCTGTTTTCGTTGTTTGGCACCCGTTTTGGTGGTGACGGCCAGAACAACTTCGCGTTGCCGAACCTTACCGCCGTGGAGCCCACGGGTCTTTACTACGTGGTGTGCACCGACGGCATATACCCGTCCCGCCCGTAAGACAGCGCAGTGAAGCCGGACGCCGCAGCACGCGGGCGCGCGTCCGGCTTCGTCGGTTTCAGCGTCGGCTAGGCCACCCTTGCATCCGCCGCCGCGCGCCGCCGTCCGGCCGGCCGCGCCAGCCCCAGATGCTCGCGCAGCGTGGTGCCCGTGTATTGCTCGCGGAACAGCCCGCGCCGGCGCAGTTCGGGCAGCACCAGTTCGATGAAATCGTCGAGCCCGCCGGGCAGCCACGGTGGCATCACGTTGAAGCCATCGGCGGCTTCGCCTTCGAACCACGCCTGCAGCTGGTCGACGATCTGTGACGGCGTACCGTGGATCGACCAGTGCCCGCGCGCGGTGGCAACGCGCCGGCACAGCTGGCGGATCGTCAGCCCTTCCGCGCGGGCGACACCGGTCACCAGCTGGAAGCGGCTCTCGGCGCCATTGGGCTCCTGCAGGTTGTCGGGCAGCGGGCCGTCGAGCGGATAGCCGCTCAGGTCGATGCCGCCCAGGTGCTGCGACAGCAGTGCCAGCCCCACCGACGGCAGGATCAGGTCCTGCAACGCCTCGAATTTTTCCTCGGCTTCGGCGGCCGTGCGCCCCACCACCGGGAAGACGCCCGGCAGAATCTTGAGCTGGTCCGGCGAGCGGCCAAACCGCGCCAGCTGGCCCTTGAGCCCGCGGTAGAACGCCTGTGCGCCTTCCAGCGACTGCTGCGCAGTGAATATCACCTCGGCGGTACGCGCTGCCAGTGCCTGCCCGGCCTCCGACGATCCGGCCTGCACGATCACGGGATGCCCCTGCGGTGGCCGCGATACGTTGAGCGGCCCACGCACCTGGAAATGCTTGCCCCGGTGATCGAGCCGGTGCAGTTTCTCCGCCACGAAATGCACGCCGCGGGTCTTGTCATGAACCAGGGCGTCGTCTTCCCAGGTATCCCACAGGCCGGTCACCACATCGACGAATTCCTCGGCGCGCGCATAGCGGTCCGCATGCTCGGGATGCTTGTCGAGGTTGAAGTTGCGCGCCTCGGCATCGGACCACGACGTCACCACGTTCCAGCCCGCGCGGCCGCCGCTCAGGTGGTCGAGCGAGGCGAACTTGCGCGCCACGTGATAGGGCTCGTTGTACGTGGTGGAAACCGTCGCCACCAGCCCGATCCGCTGTGTGACGGCCGCCAGCGCCGACAGCAGCGTCAGCGGCTCGAACGTGGCCGCGCGTGCCGTGTGCGGCAGCGTGGCATCGTCCATGCCGCGAATCGCCACGCCATCGGCCAGGAACAGTGCGTCGAAGCCGGCCGATTCCGCGCGCCGGGCCAGCGCCGCGTAGTGCGCCAGACTGCGGCCGGCGTCGGCATGGGCCTCGGGATGGCGCCAGCCCGCCACATGGTGGCCGGTGGCCATGACGAAGGCGCCGAGATGGAGCTGCCGTGGGGATTGCGTCTGGCTCATGGTCAGGCTGCCTTGCGTTGTTCGGCCACGGGCGCGGGCTTGACCGCACGGCTGGGCTGGCCATCGACACTGACCGGCACGTCGCCGGCGATGGTGACGCGGCGCACGATGCGGTGCGCGTCGCCATAGTCGTTGATGGCGTAGTGCTGGGTGGCCCGGTTGTCCCAGATCGCCACGTCCTCAGCCTGCCAGCGCCAGCGCACCGTGTTTTCCAGCCGATGCACATGGCTCTGCAGCAGCGACACCAGGTGCGCGGAATCGGCCGACGAATAGCCGAGCAGCTTCTTGACGAAATGGCCCAGTACCAGCGTGCGTTCCCCGGTCTCGGGGTGGACGCGCACCACCGGGTGCTCGGTTTCATAGAGCGTGGACGTGAACAGTTCGCGATGACGGCGTGCGCCGGCATCGTCGGGCAGCGGGCGTGACGCCGCATAGTCGTAGTCGTTGGTATGCAGCGCCCAGAGCTGGTCTGCCAGCGCGCGCAGCGGCGCAGGCAGGTCGTGGTAGGCGGCCGCCGTGTTGGCCCAGACCGTATCCCCACCGGCGGCAGGCACTTTCACGGCGCGCAGCACGGATACCTGCGGATAGGCCAGGTCGAAGGTGACGTCCGTATGCCAGGAATTGGCGCGGCCGCCGTGTTGCGAGTCAAGTTCGAGCAGGACCGTGCCGTCGCGCGACGGTACCGTGGGGTGCGGCACCGGTGTGCCGAACAGCTTGCCGAAGGCCTGCTGCGAGGCGTCGTCGAGATGTGCCTGCTGGCGGAAGAACAGCACCTTGTGGCGCAGCAGCGCGGCGCGAATGGCGGCGAACGTGGCGGGCGGCAGGTCGCCATCGAGACGAATGCCGCGCACTTCGGCGCCAATGCGTCCCGCTACGGGGTGGATATCGAGTTCGACCTGTGGCTGGGTTTGCGTCATGGGAGGCTCCGGGTACAAGTAGGGCAGTGGATCAGCAACGTTCAATGGGACAGCGCAGCCTGGGCGCCGGGCGTGGCATGCAGCGCGCCAAATTCGCGCATCACCTGTTCGCGGGCCTGCGCGAACGCCGGCGACGCCCGGTCGCGCGGATGCGGAAGGCCGATCGGCAGCACGCTGCGAATGCGGCCGGGCCGGGGTTCCATGATGACGACGCGGTCGCCCAGGAACACGGCCTCTTCCACATCGTGCGTGACCAGGATCATCGTGATGCCTTCGGCCTGCCAGATGCGCTGCAGCTCGTGCTGCAGGTGGGCGCGCGTGATGGCGTCCAGCGCGCCGAACGGCTCGTCCAGCAACAGCACTTCGGGCCGCGTCACCAGCGCGCGGGCAATGGCCACGCGCTGCGACATGCCGCCTGACAACTGGTACGGATACGCGTTCTCGAAGCCTTGCAGCCCGACCAGTTCGATATGCGACTGCACCGTGCGGAACCTGTCGCCTTCGCTGAGCTTGCTGTTGATCAGCGACAGCCCGATGTTTTGCGACACGGTCAGCCACGGGAACAGGCGATGCTCCTGGAACACGATGCCGCGCTGCAGGCTGGTGCCGGCCACGCGCTGCCCGTCCAGGCGGATGTCGCCACGGTAATCGTCTTCGAGTCCTACCACCAGCCGCAGCAGCGTGGACTTGCCGCAGCCGCTGGCGCCGACGATGCTGACAAACTCGCCGGGGGCGATCGATAGCGATACATCGTCGAGAACGGGCAGTGTCTTGCCCTTGACGTCGTAGTGCTTGTGCAGATGGGTGATGTCGAGTGTGCCGGCGTGTGGCATGAGGTTCTCCGGGATGTCAGTTCAAGCGGCTGCGACCGAACGGCCGCGCCAGCGCAGCAGACGGGCTTCGATGCGTGCGGCGATCCAGTTCAGCGTGAAGCCGACCAGGCCCACGACGATCACGCCAAAGAGGACGAGGTCCATCCAGAAGTTCTCGCGGCCGTCGATCATGGTGTTGCCGATGCCCTTGCCCGCCACCAGCAGGTACTCGGCGCCGAGCGTGGCCAGCCACGCGTAGATCAGGCCCAGATGGATGCCGGCGAAGATCGACGGGGAGGCGGCGGGCAGCACCACGCGCCGGAATGTCTGCCAGCGCGAGAAGCGCAGCACGCGGGCCACTTCGAGCAGATCGGCCGGCACCGCGCGGATGCCTTCGAACGTGTTGAGCACCACCGGGAAGAACGCCGCCAGCGACAGGAAGACCACCTTGGCCGCATCGCCCAGACCGAACCAGACAGAAATCAGCGGAATCCACGCGAACAGCGAGATCTGCTTGACGGTGTGGAACGTCGGCCCGACAAGCTTCTCGAACAGCCGGGACAGGCCCAGCGCCGTGCCGAACGCGAGGCCCGCCATGGTGCCGATGGCGAAGCCGGCAAGGTCACGCCACAGGCTGGCCTGCAGCGCGACGAACAGCTTGCCGGTGGTCACCTGATCGATGGCGGTGGCCCAGACCTTCGACACGGGGACAAGCAGCGGCGACGTCGACCAGCCGAAGCGCACCGCGGCCCACCAGAGCAGGACCATCGTCAATGGCAATACCCAGCCGCGCAGCGCACGGGGGATGCGGAGCCTCCTGCGGATGGCAGATCCGGTCATGGGCGGCTCCTCAGAAGCCTGGCTTGCGCCAGCGCAGCACGGCCTGCTCGGCCAGCGCCAATGCCTTGTCGAGCGTGAAGCCGACCGCGCCGACAACGATCACCGCGGCGATGACCATGTCGAGCTGGAACAGCTGGCGCCCGTACACGATCATGTAGCCGAGCCCTTCCGACGAGGCCAGCAGTTCGACCACCACGAGCGCCAGCCACGCATGGGTCAGGCCGTATCGCACGCCGTTCCAGATCGGCGCCGCGGCGGCCGGGAAGACCACGCGCGCGAGCGTCTGCCAGCGCGTGAGCTTCAGCACGCGTGCCACTTCCAGATAGCGGGTGGGGACGTTGTGAATGCCCTTGTACGTGTTGATCGCGATGGGCACCAGCGCGGCCTTGGCGATCAGGATGATCTTCAGCGCCTCGTCGATGCCCACCAGCAGCATCAGCAGCGGCAACCAGCCCAGCACCGGCACCTGGCTGAAGGCCTTGAACGTGGGATAGACGTAGTCGCGAAAGCGCGGCGACAGGCCCATCGCCGCACCCAGCGCCAGACCACCGGCGAGCCCGACCGCAAAGCCACCGGCCACGCGCAGCGCGCTGACCTGCAGGTTCGACCAGAGCTCGCCGCTGCGATACAGGTCTTCCAGCGTGGCCAGCACGGCATCCGGCGCGGGCAGCACCTGCGGTGGAATCCATTCGAAGCGTGCGGCCAGATACCAGAGCCCGAGTAGCGCCAGCGGCACGGGCCAGGCCAGCAGCGTGGCGCTCAGCCAGTCGCGCCGCCATGCTGGTGTGGCAGATGGGGCCGACGCGGATTGCACCGCGGAAGGCACGTTGATTGCAATCGGTTGGGCGGCCATGGTCACGCTCCCAGGATCTTGCCGTCAGGTTGATAGATGGGCCAGTAGCTCTGCAGGTGCAGGTCGTTGAGCGCGGTCTTCAGGTATCGCTGGTCGATCCACTGGTCGACGTCGAACCGCGCACGGCTCAGGCGGAAGCGATAGGCCTGCTCGCTGGCATCCTTGTAGCGGGAGACCAGGAACGGGTCGAAGTTCGGGTTCAGGCGCACGCGCAGCGGTTCACCGTCGAAATCCTCCTTCCAGTGGTCATATGGCGTGCCGGCGCGGGCCCAGGTGCGCAGCACCTCCTCGCGGTGGCTTTCGTCGGACGCCCAGCGGGCCGCCTCGACGGCGGTCTTCACGAACTGCTGCGTGGCCTCGGGATAGCGGTTGCTGAAATCCTCGGTCACCAGCACATGGCTCTGGCGCGTGTAGATCGGCGACTGGTTCTTGCTGCTGTACAGAATGCGCACGGCCCCCTTGTCGCGCAGGCGCAGGATGTCCATGGCGCCAATCGCCGCGTCGATGTCGCGCGTGGACAGCGCAGCCAGATAGCCGGCCGTGTCCAGGTTCAGCAGCCGCAGATCCTTGTCCGTCAGGCCGTTGGCTTCCAGTAGCCGCAGTGCCGGCAGATGCATGTTGGTGCCCTTGAACAGCGACACACGCTTGCCGCGCAAGTCGGCCACGGTCTTCAGCGGCGAATCGGGCGGCACGCCGATATAGATGTTGGCGCGCACGCCCGTAGCCAGCACCAGCCGGGTCTTGAGCCCCGCCGCGCGGGCCACGATGGCGGGCAGGTCGCCCTGCAGCGCGAAGTCGAGCTGGCGGTTGGTCAGCGCCTCGTTGACCGCCGGGCCGGCGCCCTTGAAGAAGAACCACTCCACGCGGGTGCCGGCTGGCTTGAAGGCTTCCTCGAACCAGCCCCTGGCATGCGCGATCGCCAGCGAACTGCCGGCAAACGTTGGCGGCGTGCCGGTGGCCGGCTGCGCCACGCCGATACGGATCACATCGGGGCGGGCGCTGGCCGCTGCACCGAACGTGGAGAACAGCGCGGCGGCGCCAAGGCCGTGGCGGGCGATGCCGCGCAAGGCGGCGCGGCGCGCGGGATTGTGGGGCAGGGACATCGGGGCGCATGGTTGTGATCGGACGGACCAAGATAAGCGCCCTTGCCGCCGGGGCCGAAGGAATGAATTCGTTGCGCCATATCCGATGTGACGGCATATGGGCATGCGGATATCTTCGTTACCGCTGCGGGGGGCAGGCGCCTATGCTGGTAGATCGCACCGACGCACTTTGACCCCCGACGTCCAGGAGGTTTCACCATGAACCTGCGGCCCGATCCGACCTTCCACGCATCGCCACGGCTCGCGATGCAAGCCCCGGCGGAAGCCTACGCGTACACGCTGCTGCTGAGCCCCGATGGGTCGCAGCCCGATGCGCTGGCCGTCGTCGACGTCAATCCCGATTCGCCGCGCTACGGCACCGTCGTCCACACGGTGCCGATGACGGGGCGTGGCGACGAACTGCACCATTTCGGCTGGAACGCCTGTTCGTCCGCACTCTCGCCGCTGACCGGGCATGCGTTCCTGGAGCGGCGCTTCCTGATCATTCCCGGCATGCGAAGCTCGCGCATCTATGTTGTAGATACGAAGCCGGACCCGACGCAAGCGAAGCTCCACAAGGTCATCGAGCCAGAGGAGGTCTTCCGCAAGACCGGCTATTCGCGGCCCCACACCGTGCATTGCGGGCCGGAAGGCGTGTATGTGAGCACGCTGGGCGGCGCCGGCCCCGATGGCACCGACGGCGCACCGGGCATCTTCATCATGGATTGCCAGACGTTCGAAGTGCTGGGCCGCTGGGAGATCGACCGCGGCACGCAGGACAAGCACTACGACTTCTGGTGGAACCTGCCGCGCGACTACATGGTGTCGAGCGAATGGGCGCTGCCGCCGCAGTTCGAGCGCGGCCTGGTGCCCGAGGACCTGCTGGCCAACCGCTACGGGCACCGGCTTCATTTCTGGGACCTGCGCGGGCGGCGCAACGTGCAGACGATTGACCTGGGCGCGCAGCACCAGATGGCGCTGGAGGTGCGGCCCGCGCACGATCCGGTGCGCGAGTACGGGTTTGTCGGCGTGGTGGTCGATACCACGAACCTGGAGGGATCGATCTGGACATGGTGGCGCGAAGGCGGCGCGTTCCACATCGAGAAGACGGCCACGATTGCGCCCGAGCCCACGTCGCCGGACGATCTGCCCCCGTTGCTGAAGGGCTTTGGCGCGGTGCCGCCGCTGGTGACGGACATCGATCTGTCGCTCGACGACCGCTTTCTGTATGTGTCGTGCTGGGGCACGGGCGAAATGCGGCAGTACGACGTCAGCGATCCGCGCAAACCCCGGCTGGCCGGATCGGTACACCTGGGCGGCATCGTCCGGCGCACGCCGCACCCCGACGGCTCGCCGTTCGCGGGCGGCCCGCAGATGGTGGAGATCAGCCGTGACGGCCGCCGCGTCTATTGGACCAATTCGCTGTATTCTACCTGGGACGACCAGTTCTATCCGGACGGCGTGCCCGGTACGCAGGTGATGGCGCATGCCGGCGCCGATGGAGGGCTGACGCTCGACGAACGTTTCCGGGTCACGTTTCCCGATGGTTATCGGGCCCACCAGATCCGGCTGGAAGGCGGCGACTGCTCGACCGATTCGTTCTGCTATCCGTCGGTGGACGCTTGACTGCCATCTGGGAGCAGGCGGGGCTGTGGGCTGCCGTGCTGGCCAGCGGCCTGTACCACGGGCTCAATCCGGCGATGGGATGGCCGCTTGCGGTGTCCGGTGCGCTGATCACGCGCAGCGCACGCACGCTGCCGATGTCGCTGGGCTACCTGGGTGCCGGGCACGCGCTGGCCATCCTGGCGCTGACGTTGCCGTTCGGGCTGCTGGTGTCGCTGGCGGCGTGGGAGACGCAGATCCGCCTGGCCGCCAGCGTGCTGGTGGTGGCCTATGGCATTGCGCTACTGGTCTGGCGCCGTCACCCGCGCGCGCTGGCGCGCATTCCACCGTCGCGGCTGGCGTTCTGGTCGTTCGCCGTCGCCCTCGCCCATGGGGCAGGGCTGATGCTGGTGCCGATCTACCTCGGGCTCTGCGTCGCACGCGGTGATGGCGCACACGCGGCGGCCGGCGCGCTGGCTTTTGGCAATGCCGGCACTGCCGTGCTGGTGACGGCCCTGCACACCATGGCGATGCTGGCCACCGGCGGCGGGCTGGCATGGCTCACATTCCGCTACCTCGGCCCGCAGTTCGTCGCGCGCAGCTGGTTCAATCTCGACGCGGTGTGGGCGCTCAGCCTGGTGCTGGTGGGCGGTGCATCGCTGGCACTGCTGGCGGTGGATTGATTTGTCGCCCGAGTGCGTTGTCGTTTGATCTCACTCCATCACGGATATCGGCTGTTCCGTGATGCAATAGCCGCGCGGCTGGGGTGAAGTTCGACAGGTCGCGAGAGCCCCTGTATCGATGATGAGCAGGACAACAAGAAGCGACAGTGCAAGGTCCGGTGCCTATACGAATATTCTCAAAAACATGAATTCGCTGATTTCCGCAGTGGGGGCTTTTGCACCGCAGGCGCAGGATGCAGGTCTGACCGTCAGTCAACTTACTGTCGCCGGCATCCTGGCCGCGGCGATCGTGGGCATCGTGCTGGGCGTCATGACCTACATGGCCGGTCACAACCGCGATATCGTGCATGCGGAGTTCAAACCGTTGGTGGCAAGGCTGGATGGCGTCGAGAAGCATCTTGAGCAGATTGATATCCGTCTGGACATCATGGATACCCGTTTCGACAAGATCGATATCCGTCTGGACAAGATGGACGACCGCCTCGACAAGATGGATGACCGTTTCGACAAGATCGATATCCGTCTGGACAAGATGGACGACCGCCTCGACAAGATGGATGACCGTTTCGACAAGATCGATATCCGCCTCGACAAGATGGACGACCGCTTCGACAAGATCGATATCCGCCTCGACAAGATGGACGACCGCTTCGACAAGATGGACGACCGCTTCGACAAGATGGACAACCGCTTCGACAAGATGGACGAGCGGATGGACAGGATGGAAGTCAAACTCGACAAGGTGGCGGACGACGTTGGCGTGCTGGTGCAGGTAGTGACGCGGCTGGTGGAGAACCGGTAACGCCAGCGGAAGGTGTTGTCGTCCGGCGCACCGGTGTCATTGGCCAGCTAGGGCTGACACCCAGGCATGGTCAGTCGTCGCTCTTGTAGCGGCCGTCGAGTTCGTCGTACAGCGGCTTCCTGACCAGCCGCTGCCGCTCGCCGAATGGCGCGACGATGGCCGGGTCTTCGTTCATCTGGCCGTTGGTCTGCAGCATGTCCAGCGCCTGCTGCATCCCCCGTACGGCACCTTGCAGCGCGGCGTTGGCGTACAGCACCAGGCCGTAGCCCAGACGCTCCAGCGCGTCGCGGCCCTGCACTGGCGTCTTGCCGCCGATCACGATGTTGATCAGCAGCGGCGTATTGAACAGCCCGGGCAGCCGTTCAATGTCCTTGAGATCCTCGATGGCTTCCAGGAACAGGATGTCGGCGCCGGCTTCGGCAAAGCGGTGGCCGCGATCGATGGCGTCGTCGATGCCATGCACGGCGGCGGCGTCCGTGCGCGCCACGATCAGGAAGTTGGGGTCGTCGCGCGCATCGGTGGCAGCGCGGATCTTGCCGACCATCTCGCCCGTGCTCACGACCTGCTTGCCGGCGAAGTGGCCGCACTTCTTCGGCATGACCTGATCTTCGAGCTGGATGGCATCGGCGCCGGCGCGCTCCAGCGTCCGCACGGCGTGGTGAACGTTCAGCGCGTTGCCGAAGCCGGTATCGGCATCCACCAGCAGGGGCAGGTCGACGGCATCGCGCACGCGGGCGGTGTGCTCGGCCATGTCGCTCAGGCCGATGAAGCCCAGGTCGGGCAGGCCGAACGACATGTTGGTGACGCCGGCGCCGGTCAGGTACAGGGCCTGGAAGCCAAGGTCTTCGATCACGCGCGCGCTCATGGCATTGAATGCGCCGGGCATCAGCAGCGCCTTGCGCGTTGCCACCTGCTGCCGGAAGGCCTGTCTGCGGGAAGATGCTTTGGAGGTCATGGGTGGGGCTCCAGTCTGGCCGGGATGCCGATGGGCATCCCGGACGCGCGGGAAAGGCGGCGCGCAATGCAGGCTGAAGATTACACCCTGGCGATCAACGCTTCAGGTATTCCTTGAGCGGGTCAAGCCATTCGATGGTGCGCGGGGCCTTGAGCAGCGTGGGCAGCGCGGCTTCGTACGCCTGCCGGTACGGCTTGGGAAGATGCCGGGTGCGGAAGTCCTCCGCCGAGCAGGCCCAGGTTTCATAGACCACCAGCGTGTCCGGGTCGTCGCTGGACCGATGCAGGAACGTGTTGATGAAATCGGGCTCGCCGGCCATGGTCTCCAGCACCTGATGCAACTGGGCCTGCAGGGCTTCGCGATGCTCCGGCTTGCCCGGCAGGCGGACGATGAACGAGGTGATGTGGGGCATGTGGGTTCTCCGGGCAGGCGAATCAGGCGGCGGCCTTCAGTTCGACGACCCGCCCGGTGTCCAGCGCCGCCAACGCGGCGCGCCCGGCCTTCAGTTCGCGCGCGACTTGCGCCACGCGTGCGCCCAGGTGCTCGGCAGTCCGCAGGTCGGCAGGCGGCGGGCCCATTTCGGCGCTCACGTCGGCATCGGACTGCGCGGCGGCACCGATGAAGAAGCCGTGGCGATTCAGGGTGTCCTCGGTCGTGGTCGAGCTGTTGTGCCCGGTCGCCAGGCCCAGGTTGACCCAGTGCATCTGGTGCTGGGCGGCAAAAATCGCCATCTGCTGCAGCGTGACGAGCTTGTCGCCCGAGCGTGACGCGGCGTTGGTGAAGCCGGCGGCCACCTTGTTGGCCCAGCGGAAGCCCTTGGCGAACACATTGCGCGACGTGGCATCCATGAACATCTTGAACTGTCCGGACGCGCTGCCCATGTAGGTCGGCGCGCCAAAGATGATGGCGTCCACCTGCTCAAGCTTGTCCCAGTACTGGTCGATCTCGTCGACGCTGATCAGCAGGGCGGTGGTGTCTGCCGTGCCCGCCGCGCCGCGTGCCACGGCTTCTGCCTGCTTGGCGGTGTGGCCGTAGCCGCTGTGGTAGACGATTGCAACCTGGGTGGGGGTGGTCATTTCTGGCTCCGGGTGAGAGGAAGGTGAAGCCAGTATGGTCGGGGCGACCTGTTCCCGGTAGGCACAGGTACGGAAAAGGATTTTCAACCAAAAGTTGAAGTGGCGAAGCGTCCACCAAAGCGCCCGGCCGTCATCCATGGTCGGCCGACGGCGCTGTGGCTGCCCTCAGTGTCAGAGGGGCGCCGGCACTGGCGCCTTTGCCGGCGCCGCAGGCTGGGCCGGCGCTGACGGCGCCTTGTCCGAGTTGCTGTTGTAGGCAAAGTAGCGCGCCTTGGCGCCCTTGCCCCAGTACGCCACCGTGAACTGCTTGCCGTCGCGGGCGTACAGCAGTTCCAGGCTGCCATTGGACGCCGCCCATTCCGCGTAGCCGTTCTGGGCGTTAGGTTCGGTCTTGCGCTTCGATTCGTAGCGGGCGTCGAGCTTGTGGGTGACGTCGTCGAGCGCGGTGCGGTCGAAGGTCAGCGTCACCAGCGTCACCAGATCCTGGCCGTCGCAGTTCACCACCGCACGGGTCAGGCCCGGCAGGTTGAAGCGTTCCAGGCGCTTCAGCTCGAAGGCGTCGCCGCCGGCCCATGCCGCCGCGCCGGTCCTTTCGCGATTCGGGCCCGGCGTCAGCCGTGCGCACGAGGTCTTGCCAAGCTCCAGGCCAAGGGGGGCGGCCACGCCGCCAGCAGTAGGCTGGGCCTGGGCGACGGATGCCAGCCCGACGGCGGCCAGCAGGATCAGGGTCTTCATGGGAATGCTTCCAAACGATGTCGCAAGATTTTACGGCTTTCCGGCGGGCGGACTTGAGGCGTCGGGCTCGCCGCCGCCGATCAGTTGGCGCGCCAGCAGACCTGCGTGCGGTGTCAGCGCGCCAAAATCGCGCGCGCACAGGAACAGCCTGCGCGTGGCCCACGGTTCCGACAGCGGCAGGATGGCCAGGCCGTGCGGCATCGACCTGGCCAGCGCGCTGGACACGATCGAGATGCCGATCCCGGCATCGACCAGCATCGCCACATGTTCCACGTTGCGCAGTTGCACGCGATAGTGCAACTGGTGCCCCAGCCGCGACGCGCGCTCGGCCAGGTGCGTTTCCAGTGCCGTGTCCGCCATGCCCACGATCGGCTCGCCGACGATGTCGGCGAATGCCACGTCTGGCTGCCCGGCGAGCCGGTGCTGGCGGCCGGCCACCACTACCAGTTGGTCCTCGGCGATGCGGTGTGTCTGCAGATTCGCGAAATCGGCAAAATCGGCCACGATACCCAGTTCGGCGCGTCCCTCCACCAACGCCTGGACGATCTCGGGGCTCGGGCGTTCGCCCAGGTCGAGCGACAGGTCAGGATGCGCGGCCAGGAAGCGGCGCAGGTGCGGCGGCAGGAACGACGCCAGCGCGGCAGTGTTCGACAGCAGGCGGATGCGGCCCTTGAGGCCCGTGGCATAGCTGCGCAGTTCGCCACGCATCTGCTCGACCTGGCCCAGGATGGACCGCGCGTGCCGCACCAGCGCCTCGCCGGCAGCCGTTGGGCTCACGCCGCGCCGGTTGCGCTCCAGCAATGGCGCCCCCAGCGTGGCCTCCATGCCGGCAATCCGTTCGCTGACGGACGCCAGGGCCAGATGCATCGACCGGGCGCCCTGAGTCAGGCTGCCGCATTCCACCACACTCAGGAACAGCCGCAAATCGGTCAGATCGAAGCGCATCCCGTCCTCCTCTAGCTTTCGGTTTTGCCGAAGTCTAGCACCGGAAAAGCCAGATTGCGGGTGCCCGGCCCGATGGCTAGGATTCGCTCCATGGACCCAATTCTTCTGGTTTTTGGCGCGGGATTTGTTGCCGGTGCGATGATCGCCCTGGCGGGTGGCGGCTCGTTTGTGAGCCTGCCTGCCATGATTGCCGCCGGTGTGCCACCGGTTCAGTCGAACACATCGAGCACGGTCGCGCTGTTTCCGGGGGGCCTGGCCAGCGCCTGGGCCTATCGCGACGGGCTGGGCCCGGTGGGCGCGGTATCGCTGCGCACGCTGCTGGTGGCCACGCTGTGCGGCGGGTTTGTCGGCGCGATGCTGCTGCTGCGTACGTCGTCGGCCGCGTTCACGTTCGTGCTGCCTTGGCTGCTGCTGATCGCCTGCGTCGCGCTGGCGTTCGGGCGGCAACTGGGCGAGGCGCTGCGCGCCCGCTGGCGCATCCATGCGCGCGCAGTGCTGGCGGTGCAGTTCGGGCTGGGGGTCTACGGCGGCTATTTCGGTGGGGCGGTCGGCATCATGATGATTGCCATGTGGGGCCTGCTGGACAGCCGCGACCTCAAGAACCTGAACGCGCCGCGCACGCTGATGGTCAGCGCGGCCAATGCCGTGGCCGTGATCGCGTTTATCGTGGCAAACGCGGTGCGCTGGCCGGAAACGGTTGCCATGCTGATTGGCGCGGTGCTGGGTGGATATGGCGGCGCACTGCTTGGCCGCATGACGCCGCCGCGCGTGGTGCGGGCCGGCACGCTGCTGGCCACGTCGTGCATCACGCTGGCGTTCTTCGTGAAGACCTACGCGCCGGCGCTGATGCATCGATAGCCGGCTGCGGCCCTGTGGCCGCAGCGCCCGTCAGTCCACCTGCTCGATCAGCGCCGCGTCCATCATCGCGATGGTCAGGCCGGCCAGCAGCGCGAGGGCCGAGGCGATGAACCAGCGGACGGTCCTGCGGTACTCGGGAATGCTGTCGTCTTCCACGCGCAGCGCGCGGAACAACGCAAGGATCTGCAGCGCCACCGCCAGAATCAGGCATGCCGCCGCCGCGAGTGAGCCCCGGCTCCAGTAGCCCGGGCTTTCGAACCCCCAGAAGCGCCAGAACGCCAGCGAAAACCCCAGCAGCACCGTGATCGCCGTGATGATGCCCTGCCGGAAGCCCGACGGCACGGTGGGCGGCAGCGGCGCGGGTGGCGGCAACGGCGGCCGCGACGGTGATGCCGGCGGCGCAGTACCATCCTGCCGTGGATCGGGGCCGATGTCGGATAGCATCCGCTGCGCCTAGCGGCCGGGCACCGGCATTTCCACCATGGCCAGCGTGGCGATATTGCCGCCGATCACCCGGCTGCGATGGCCCTTGCCGCGCGTGTCGTCCAGTAGCAGCGTACCGCCGGGCACCAGTGCGCGGCGTTCGCCGTCGGAGGTCTCGAACTCCATTTCGCCGTCGAGCAGGAAGATCCACATGCGCACCGGCGCCGGGTGCAGGTCGCCCACCCAGCCGGTGGGCACCACCAGGAAGCCCTGCCGCACCGCCTCGTCCATGCGCGACACCCAGAACCGCGGGGCGGGCGGGGCAAAGCTGCGCTCGGCCATGTCGAACGACAGCGCGCCGAAGTGTGATTCGCCGGCGTCGTCGGCATAGATGCGTCCGAACGCCAGCGTCGAATGGCTGACCGGGTGTTCCGTGGATGCGGCCATGGTTGCCCCCTGTCGTGCGCGCGATGATGTACCCAGTCTAGTCGCGCCGCCGGGGGCCGCAACATCAGTCTCCGGCCTGCGCGTCGATCTGCCAGCACGCGGCCGTGTAGCGCACCGTGTCGCCCTGCACGAACGGCGCGAAGGCGGCACGCACGGTCTGGAGGACCCGGGCGCGGGTGGCTTCGTCGGCCGTCAACAACCGCTGGCCCACCGAACCGAGCCAGCCAATGTAGTGGGTCAGGTCCGGCTCGGGCAGTTCGCACGGCACGTCGATGGGGCGAATGTCGATGCCGGACCATCCGGCTTGCGCCAGGATCGCGGCCACACGTTGCCGGTCGGCAAAGGCGAACTGCCCCGGGGCGTCGGGCTGGCGCACGGGCAGGTCGGGCAGCAGCGGGGCGGCCGCCCGCTCGCCCGTGGTCATGAACGCATTCTCGGCCGGGCTGCGCCAGGCGATGGCGCGCATCGTGGCGCCCGGCCGCGCGGCCCGGCGCAGGTTGGCGAAGGCCGCCACGGGGTCGTCGAAGAACATCACCCCGAAGCGCGACGCGAAGTGGTCGATGCTGGCCGGTGCGAACCGGTGGGTTTGCACATCGGCCTGGACAAAGCGTGCCGCCACGCCAAGGCGCGCGGCGCGTTCGCGCGCCATGTCCAGCATCGGGGCCGAAATGTCGACACCGACACATTCGCCCCGGTCGCCCAGGCGCTGCGCGATGGCCAGCGAGGTGGCGCCGGTGCCGCAGCCGATATCGAGCACGCGGCGATGTCCGTCACCGGCCGGCAGGGCATCCAGCAGGATCGGCTCGAATGGCTGGAACATATGGTCCAGCAGGGTCTGGTTCACGACCCAGGCACGGCCGCCCGTGCCGTTCCAGAGGGTGCTCTGGTCGCTGTTGGTCTGCGGATTGGCAATCATCGTGCGTTCTCGCGGGTTCTCCAGGAAGGGAAGCTACACTGTGCCAGTTCAAGTCCACTTGAGGTCAAGGGTGAATCCGCTCGACATCGCAGACGTGGCGCGGCAATCGGGCGTACCGGCGTCCACGCTGCGCTACTACGAGGAAAAAGGCCTGATCGCGTCCTCCGGGCGGCGTGGCTTGCGCCGCCAGTATGCCCCCGATGTGCTGGACCGGCTGGCGCTGGTGGCGCTGGGGCGGGCGGCTGGATTTTCGCTGGACGAGATTGCCGCCATGCTGGCCCGCGACGGCCAGGTACACATCGACCGCCGCAAGCTGGCCGCCAAGGCCGACGACCTCGATCGCACGATTCGCCAGCTCGTGGCGATGCGCGACGGCCTGCGCCACGCAGCCGCCTGTCCGGCGTCGGCCCATATGGATTGCCCGACGTTCCGGCGCATCCTGCGCGCGGCCGCCAAGGGTGTCATCGGCGAGCGGAGCCGGCCCGCAGTGCCGCGCAAGCCGCCCCGCACGGCGCGCCCGCCGGACACGGCTTCCGGCCGGTGAAGCGCACCCGCCGTGCGCCGGGTACGGCCGGCAAGCGGTTATCATCGGCGCCTGCGTTTTCCGGAGACCGGACATGTCGAATATGTCGAATGCACAGCAGTACCTGCGCGAAGCCATCCGCCTGGCGCAAGCCAACATGCAGGCGGGCGGGCGCCCGTTCGGGGCGGTAATCGTCCGCGACGGCGAAGTCCTGACGACCGCCGTCAACGAGATCCACAAGACCAACGATCCCACGTCGCACGCCGAACTGAACGCGATTCGCGCCGCCAGCCACAAGCTGGGTACGCCCAGCCTGGCCGGCTGTGCCGTATATGCCAGCGGCCACCCTTGCCCGATGTGCATGGCCGCCATGCGCCTGGCAGGCGTAACCGAAGTGGCGTACGCCTATTCGAACGACGATGGGGAGCCGTTCGGCCTGTCGACGGCGGCCATCTACGCGGATCTGGCCAAACCGTTCGCCGAACAGTCGATGAAGATCCAGTACCTGCCCGTGCGGCTGGAAGGCGAGGCGGATCTGTATGCGGAGTGGAAGCGGCGGCAGGGTTAAACGCCTTGCCGCTGCCCCAAGGCCTGCTCCCGCGCGGCGGGAGGGGCGTCGCGACGGGTGCCGCGGCGATCAGTCCAGCGTGATCTTGCCCGCCTTCACGATCTGCGCGTAGCGCGTGGTGTCGCGCTCGATCAGCTTGCGGAACTCTTCCGGCGTACCGCCCACCGGGATAAAGCCCAGTTCGGTAAGCTTCCTCGCCACGTCGGCGCTGCGCGTGGCGGCGGCGATTTCCCTGGCCATGCGGTCGATCACCGGCTGCGGCGTGCCGGCCGGGGCCAGCAGGCCTGTCCACGAACTCATCACGAAGCCGGGGAAGCCCGATTCCTCCATCGTCGGAATGTTCGGCTCGCCGGGCCAGCGCCTGGCCGATGCCACGGCCAGCACGTTGATCTTGCCTGACTTGACGTGAGGCATCGGCACCAGTAGCGGGTCGAAGGCCACCGACACCTCGCCGGACACCAGTGCCGGCAGGATTGGCGCGCTGCCGTTGTACGGCACGTGCGTCATCTTGACCTTCGATTCCATCGCCAGCCGTTCGCCGGTCAGGTGCGCCGAGCTGCCGACGCCGCTGGAGCCGAACGTCAGCGTGTCGGGGTGCTTCCTGCCGTAGTCCACCAGTTCGGCCACGGTCTTGACCGGCACCTTCTTGCTGGCGAACAGGAACAGCGGCAGCTCGGCCATTTCCGCCACCGGAGTCAGGTCCGACGGCTTGTAGCTGAGCTTCGAATACAGCGACATGTTCGCGCTGTATGCGGCCAGCACCGACACGAAGGTGTAGCCATCGGGTGCCGAACGCGCGGCCACCCCCACGCCCAGCGTACTGTTGGCGCCGGGCTTGTTCTCGATGATGATGGGCTGGCCCAGGCTCTGCGAGACGCGCTCGAAGACCACGCGCGACACGGTGTCGGTGGAACCGCCCGGCGTGTAGGGCACGATGACCTTGATCGGCTTGGTCGGCCAGGCATCGGCGGCCAGCGCGCCGTGGGCGGTGAAAATGGTGGCGATGGCAACAGCCGTCCCGCACGCCACGCGTGCGGCTTGATGCTTGATACGCACTACATCTCCTTCACTGATGTTCTTCCGCGCCCGGTGGCATCGCCCCGGGGCTCTACGGCCGGGCAGGGCCCGGCTTCGCGGATTATCGGTGAGGAAATCTGCAGCCGAAGTCAGGGTCAGCCCCGGTTTTGCGAGGCACTGTGCGATATCCGCACCGATGCCGTGGCACGCGTGCTGCAGGGCAGGCTGGCCGGCGCCCTTGCGCGTACTGCGCCGCGTCAGGCGGCTTCGGCCGCCGCCGAGATCGACGTCAGCAGCGCGCCCCGCTCGCGTGCCACGAAGACCGCCTCGGTCTTGTTGCTGGCCGCGAGCCGGCGGTAGATCTGCAGCGTGTGGCTCTTCACGGTAGGCACGGAGATATGCAGGCGGCGGCTGATCAGCTTGATCGACATGCCCTTGGACAGCAGCACCAGTACGTCGTACTGACGCTGCGTCAGGCTCAGCAGCTGCGCCTCGGTGACGAACTCGGGCAGGCGCGTATCGGACAGGCGCGCCTGGACGGACATGGGCAGCACGATGGCCGCGTCGCGGGCCGCCGCCGGCGGGGTCACGCCATCGCCAGGCAGTGCATGCGCGTAGGGCGTGCCGGTGCAGCATCCCCGGCGCATGGCGCCGATCATCTTGCGCAGCGTTCCCTCGATGGCTTCCAGCGAGGCGTTTTCCGGCAACCATGACAGCAGCGGCGGGATGTCGCGCGGGGGCATCCATTGCACCGTGCCGCCGGCGCTCAGGTACAGCACGGCGCGCACATCGGTAGCGGTCCGCAGCAAATCGAGCATGGCTGCGTCGTACCCCTGCAGCAAATCGCCCACGATCAGCAGTTCAATGCCGTCCAGCGTGAGGCCTCGCACGGGGCCGGGCGACATCAGACACGAATCGTCGATGTCCTGAATGCGGTATAGCACCTGCTGGATACCAAAGCCGATCAGTGGCCGGGACTCTACAACTGCTGCCTTCATGGTGTCGCTCCCCTTTCTTCTGGATTTGGAAGCGTCTGAGGCGCAAGTTCCGTTCCAGCCACGCGAACGCACCGGAGTTGGCGTGCCGCTGTGTACTTCCGGCACGGCGCCGTTACGCGTTACGTAACGTTGGGCAGTGCAGTGGCGGCGCTTTTTACCTTTTTGCCGATCGATCCTTAACGGACTGTTAATTCTGCAATGACGTGGCGGCAATGACTGGAATGACTGCGTGCCCTCCGATGGTGGGGTACGGTTGAGCGGCTACCGGTATGACAGGACCAGGCCCTGGATCAGCTGCGTCCAGCCTTCGAGCATTACGAACAGCAGCAGCTTGAACGGCACGGAAATGGTGGTGGGGGCAATCATCGACATGCCCAGTGCCAGCAGGATCGCCGCGACGATCAGGTCCACCACCACGAACACCAGGTAGACCACGAAACCGATCTGGAACGCGCGGGTCAGCTCCGACAGCGTGAAGCTTGGAATCAGCACCATCATGTCGTCGGACTTCAGGTCGTCGGCGCGCCCTTCGGGCCAGATGCGTTTGGCGGACTGCACGAAGAACGTACGGTTGCGTTCCTCGGTGTGCTTGACCAGGAAGGACTTGAGCGGCCCGCTGACCGCGTCGTAGACCGCCACCACGTCCTGCACGTTGAATGCCGCGTTCGATTCGGCGCGGCGCTTCATCGCATCGAACGCATCGGAGCCGATCGGCGCCATGATATAGGCGGTCAGGATGATAGCGATGCCGTTGAGCACCATGTTTGGCGGCACCTGCTGCAGTCCCAGCGCGGCGCGCAGCAGCCCGAACACGATCACCAGCTTGGTGTAGCTGGTGACCATCAGCGCAACGAACGGCGCGATGCCGAACGTCAGGATGATGGTAAGGATCAGTACCGGATTGTAGAGACCGGTGCTCATGCATCGCCTGCCGCGAACGTGGTGACGCGCACGCCCAGCCGGTTGCCCACGGCAATCAGCGTCCCGGTGCCAATGCGGACGCCGTTGGCGACGATGCGGACTTCGCTCTGCCTGAGCGGCTGTGGCAGTTCGAATACGAAGCCGGTGCGTACGGTGCGCAGTTCCGCCAGCGGCAGCGCCACGCCACCCACTTCGAAGCGCAGTTCCACTTCGAGCCCGTCCAGTTGCGCCAGCGACGCTGGTGCGGCATCCGGATGCGGCATGCCCAGCGTGTCGGTTGCTTCCATGTGTGCTCCGTTTTGTACGTTGAGATCCTGCAATGCGGTCACGCGGCGGCCTTCGGCCAGCGCCGTCCAGTGCGCGCCGCGACGCCCGGTGCCGCAGCGCACCAGGAATCCGCCCGCCTGCGACTGCCAGTGCTCGATGCTGATGATGTCGCCGGGCACGATGCCGCGCATGTCGCCGATGGCGACCGTGGTGGTGCCGATGCGCACGGCAATCGGTATCGGCAGCGTGTCGAACCCCCGGCCGGCATCGGGCCGCAGCATCGGCAGCCCGCGCGTCAGCCGGGACAGGCATTCGGGCTGGTCCAACTGCAGGACGGCGCTCAGCCGCGTCGTTGCGCCGTCGCCGTCGTCATCGCCCACGGCGGTCAGCATCAGCCCGAAGGCAGCAAGGTTGGACGGCCACCCGGATGCGCCCGGCTGCCATGTCAATGGATCGGCCTGCACGGCGGCCAGCGCATGCGCCAGCGGCGCGCAGGCGTCGGCCAGCAGGGCATAGCGCAGCAGTTCGGGCAGCGCTGCCGCCGTGCCCGGCTGGCCCAGCAGCATCTGTTCGGCGGCGGCATCGAGGCACAGCCGGCCGTGCGCAGACCCCAGCGTGAAGTGGTAGGCATGCGGGCCCGGCGCGACGACATCGCTATCGATGGCTGCGGCGGCATTGCCGGCATCGGCGCAGACAAAGTGCAGGTGCCAGTCACGCCCGGCCAGGCGCACGGGCAGGGGCGCCACGCAGGCGAGCTGGTTGGAGAGCCGCGCCATGTCGGGCTCCACATGGGGAAAGCCGGCGACCGCGTCAAGATCGGTGATCGGCGGCCTGCCAGCGGCATCGGCGGCATGAACGGTCAATGGCATGGAACGAAATCGGGCGATCGTCGCGGCGATCAAACTGCCGCCAACGATACGCAGGCGGGTGCTGCCGCGTCCACTACGAGCCCTTGTAGGGGCGCCGATGCCTTGCCGGGGCCGCGCTACGAATCCTCGGTACTGGTCGCCCGGGGAGGCGCCTCATACACTGCGCCCACTGGCAAAACTCCCGGCAATCAACGATCCGGCGTCGAGCAATCGTCCCGCAAACGTTCAGCAAGGCCATGGCAAAACTACCCGCAAACCTGCCCGTATTCACGCGTGGGCTGGGGCCGGCGACACCGGGCCTCCAGCAGATGGCGGCCGCCGCGTCGCGCCAGTCCGACCTGGCGCTGACGCTCCTGCTGTTCGCGGTGATTGCACTGTTCGTGCTGCCGCTGCCCACGTTCCTGCTGGACATGCTGCTGACGATCAATCTGGGCATGAGCCTGACGCTGCTGATCGTGGCCACGTACATTCCGTCTGCGCTGTCGCTGTCCACGTTCCCGTCGCTGCTGCTGTTCACGACGCTGTTTCGCCTGTCGCTCAATATCGCGTCGACCAAGCTGATCCTGCTGCACGCCAACGCGGGACACATCATCGACACCTTCGGCAAGCTGATTGTCGGCAACAAGGTGGTGGTGGGCGGCGTGGTGTTCCTGATCATCGCCATCGTGCAGTTCATCGTGATTGCGAAGGGTTCCGAGCGCGTGGCGGAGGTGGGCGCCCGGTTTGCCCTGGATGCCATGCCGGGCAAGCAGATGAGCATCGACGCCGACGTGCGGGCCGGCACCATTACCGCCGGCCAGGCGCAGGAGCGGCGGCGTGCGCTGGAACAGGAATGCCAGCTGCACGGCGCGATGGACGGCGCGATGAAGTTCGTCAAGGGCGATGCGATCGCCGGGGTGGTCATCGCGCTGGTCAACATTCTGGCCGGCATCTGCATCGGCACGCTGATGAAGGACATGAGCATCGGCGATGCCCTGCAGCGTTACGCCATCCTGACCATCGGCGACGGCATGGTGTCGCAGATCCCGTCGCTGCTGGTGTCGATCGCGGCAGGGGTGGTCATTACGCGGGTGTCTTCCGCCGAAGACCGTACAGGCTCGCTGAACCTCGGCAACGTGATCGGCAGCCAGCTGCTGGGCCAGCCGAAGGCACTGGTGGTGTCGGGCGCGGCGATTGCCGTATTCCTGGTGGTGCCGGGGTTCCCCAAATGGACCTTCGCCATCATGGCGCTGGTCGTGGCCGGTGGCGGCTACCTGCTGATGCGACGCGCACAACGCAGCGCCGGCACGGTGACATGGATCGAAGTGGAGAGCGGAGCCGCGGACCGCATGGATGGTGCGGTGGCGCCGCCGCTCGCGCTCGACCTGGACGAATCGTTGCGCGACCGCGTGGACCTGCGTCTCTTCGAACAGCGCATGACGATTGCAAAGGGCGAGGTCGAGGCCGATCTCGGGATGGTCTTTTCGCGTCTGCGCATCGTCTGGACGGGCCTTGGACAGGCAGATGCCTATGCGATCCGCGTGCAGGACGTGGTGGCTTCGGCTGGCGCCTTGCGTCCCGGCAGGCGCCTGCTGGAGCCCGGTGCGCGCGCCCGCATCGACCAGGGCGAGGCCGAGGTCGGGGCCCCGTTCGGCCCCTTTGCCGAAGTGGTTTGGGTCGCCGCGCCCACCGGCGACACACCCCTGCCAGACGGCATCCGCACACTGTCCTGCGAGGAAGTGCTGGCGGTGCATATCGGCGCGGTCATCAAGCAGCACGCGGCCCAGTTGCTGGGTATCCAGGACGTGCAGGCCATGATCCACGTGGTGCAGGCCGAGGCACCGGACCTCGTGATGGAGCTGGCCCGCGTGGTGCCGCTACAGCGTGTGACCGACGTGCTGCGCCGCCTGCTGCAGGAAGGGGTGCCGATCCGCAACCTGCGCACGATCTTCGAAAGCCTGGTGACCTGGGCGCCCAAGGAAACCGACGCCATTGCGCTGACGGAACTGGTTCGCGTCGATCTGGGGCGGCTGATCACGAGCCGCCATGTCGGTGCCGCGCGATCGATCGACGCCGTGCTGTTCGAACCGGCACTGGAAGGGCGGGTGCAGGGCGCAATTGAACGTGCGGCGCGCGGCAACCTGCTGCTGCTGAGCCACGACGTGACGCGCGACATCCGCGAGCAGTTGCGCGTGCTGCTGGAAAAGGCCGGGCAGACGCGGCTGGTGGTGGTGGTCAGCACCGATGTGCGCCGCTACGTGAAGCGGCTGATCGAACCGGTGGCCCCGCGTCTGGCCGTGCTGTCCTATCAGGAAATCGACGAGGACGTCACGCTGGTGCCGGTGGGCTGGATCCAGAACCCGGCGGCGGAATAGCGCGATGACTGCCGACACCATCCTCGATATCACGCGGCAGGCCCTGCTGGTGGTGCTGTGGGTCACGTTGCCGATCGTGCTGATCGGCACGGTGGTGGCACTGGTGGTGGCGGTGCTCCAGGCGGTGACGCAGATCCAGGATCAGAGCATCGGCACCTCCACGCGGCTGATCGCCGTGCTGGTGTCGCTGGTGCTGCTGGGTGGCTGGCTGGGCGGCGAGGTGATGCGCTTTGCGCAGCGCGCGCTGCAGACGATGCTGACGCTGCTGTGAGGGTGTCCCGAACAACGACAAGATGAACGAGCCGACATGACGCCGTACTTTCAGGACTACCAACCGACGCGAATGCGCTGGCTGCGGACGTGGCCGGTGGCTTGCCTCCTGTGCCTGCTGTGCCTGCTGGCGATGACCGCCGCGCAGGCGGCGGACCTGCGCTGGTCCAGCAAGCCGTTCAATGCGTCGGTCAGCGACAAGCGGCTGCCCGACTTCCTGCGCGAGCTGGCGGCGTCGCAGGGCACCACGGCCGTCATCGATCCGAAGGTGGATGGCACCATCAACGGCAAGTTCACCGAATCCGCCCAGCATGTGCTGCGCAGCGTGTGCGCCATGTTTGGCCTGACCTATTACTTCGATGGCTCGCTGCTCTATATCGACGTGGCCAGCGAGGCGCGCAGCGAGGTCCTGCCGATCGCGCGCGGCGCCGGCATGCGCCTGCGCGATTCGCTGGAGCGCATGCAGGTGCCGGATTCCCGCTATCCGATCACCATCAACGATGCCGAGGGCACGCTGATGGTGTCGGGGCCCAAGCGTTACGTCGAGACGGTACGCGCCGCCGTGCGAGCGGTAGACGATCGCTCCATTGCCGACGAGCGTGCCGAAGTCCAGCTGTTCCCGCTCAAGTATTCGTGGGCCAATGACTTCCGCATCAACCGCTCCGGCAAGGAGATCACCGTGCCGGGCGTGGTCAGTGTGCTGCGCAGCCTGTATGGCCGCAATCGCTTGCCGCCGCTGGGGGCGCCCAATGCCGGTTCCAGCCGGGGCGCCACGCGCATGGCCAAGCTGCGCACGGGCGATGGCGGCGGCATGGGCATGCCCAGTGCCGACCCGGGGCAGGTGCTCGACAGCATGGGCGGCAACGGGGTGATCAACACCGACGCGCAGGCCAACCCATGGGGTAGCAACCAGTTGCCGCAATTCCAGGCCGACACGCGGCTCAACGCCGTGCTGGTGCGGGATACGCCGGATCGCATGGCGCAGTACCGACGCCTGATCGAATCGCTCGACATCAAGCCGCGCCTGGTGGAAATCGAGGTGACGATCATGGACATCAGCCAGGAGGACCTGGACAGCCTTGGCGTGGACTGGCGCCTGCATACGCGCCATGTCGACCTGCAGATCGGGGGCGGCAACAACAATCCGCCGCTGACGTTCGGCAATCTCACGTCCGAAGCCGGAACCACGGCCGCGGCCGCGTCCAGCGGCCTGCAGTTCACGGGTGCCATCGGCAATGACATTACCCGCTTCCTGCTGACGCGCGTGAAGGCACTGGCCGATCGCGGACAGGCCAACTTCGTGGCGCGCCCCAAGGTGCTGACACTGGACAACACCGAGGCGGCGCTGGAGAACCTGCAGGAGTTCTACGTGCGCGTGGACGGCTTCCAGGACGCGGGCCTGTTCAACGTGACGGCCGGCACTGCCGTGCGGGTCACGCCGCTGGTGGTGGACGAAAAGCAAAGCCGCGCCGTGATGCTCAGCATCGATATTGCCGACGGCAATCTGTCCGGCGAGACGGTGGACCGCATTCCCGTGGTGCGCAGGCGTTCCATCACCACGCAAGCCATGGTGGAGGAGGGCAAGAGCCTGCTGATCGCCGGCTATACGACCGAGGAGCGCATCAATGCCACGTCGGGCGTGCCGCTGCTGCAAGACGTGCCGATCATCGGCAACCTGTTCAAGTACCAGGAAAAGCGCCAGAACAACATGGAACGCTTTTACCTGCTGACGCCACGGCTGGTGGTACCGGGGATGAGCGGATGAGCGACCTCGCGCATGAACGGACATCGAGCTGGTCGCTGCGCTTTCTGGGCGGCGATGTCTACGGCCGGCAAGTCACGCTGCGGCGCGGCGAAAACGTGATCGGCGCGTCGGGCGACGTCGATATCAGCGTGCCTGGCAGCGATGTGCTGCCGCGTCATCTTGTGCTGAACGTTGGCGAGGTGGCGGTCTCGGCCGAGCGCGTGGGCGATGGCGCCGTGGCCCTGAACGGCCGGCCCACCACGCAGCGGGTGTTTGCGCTGGCGGGCGGTGACATCCTGAGCATTGGCTCCCTGGACGTCGAACTGTTGCGCGCGCAGCCTGCCGCCACCGAGGCAACCGACACGTTATTCGCATGGGCGGAGTCGGGGCGCCGTGCCGAGCGCCACGCCGATGGCGAGGGAGAAGCCGCGCGGCGCCATGGCCGGGCGATGGTGGCGGCTGTCGGGCTGGCCGCCACGGTGCTGCTGGTGGGCGCAGGCTGGGCGGCAGCCACGCTGACACAGCGCGGCACGCCGCTGCGCAACGCCGAGATCGAGCCGGCGGCTGTACGCAAGACCGTGGCGAACTATCCCGAACTGGAGGTGGTGACCCAGCCCAATGGCACGGTGGCCGTGCGCGGCTTCGTCAATTCGCGGGTGGACCGCCAGCGCGTGGCGCAGGCGCTGGCACCCTATGGCCGCGGCGTGCAGCAGCAGCTGCGCTCGGCCGACGACCTGATCGAGCACATCCAGCGTTACCTGGACGAACCGGGCGTCGGTATCGCCTACCAGGGCCAGGGCCGCGTACTGCTGTCGGGCACCGCCGATCCGCAGGGCGGCCGGGACAAGGTGCGCAGGCTGACAGAGGACCTGCACCCCGGCGTGCTCGTGACGGATCGCATTGACTATCGGGAGACGGCTGACAACCGCCGCCGGCCCCTGCGCAACGGCAACCTCGACAACTGGCAGGGTGTGTTTCCGGCGCGTGTGGTCAGCATTACCGAGGACGCCGAAGGCAACCGTTCGGTTCAGCTGGCCAACGGCAGCCGGTACTTCGAGGGCGCCGTGCTCAAGAACGGCGCCGAAATCGAAAGGATCGAAGCGGACGGCGTGGTGCTGAAGGACACCCCCGTGCCGGCCCAGGCGCGCCGCTAGCGCGGCCGGGCACCAGGAATTTGCATCGATCGATGCAGATATCGCCAATCTACCAAGGAGCTGACATGGCAAATGAAGTCGACCTCAACGCCAAGATGAACGAGATCCAGCAGAAGGCGCAGGAGTTCTCGGTGAACATCCTCAATCTGCAGGACACGCTGACGCGCCAGAACGCGGTGGTCAGCAGCGAGATGGCCCACAACACGCAGAAGGCGAACCTGATCCAGGGCGCCATGCAGGACGTGAAGCAGACATCCCGTACCAACTGAGCACGGGCGGGCGGGGCGCCGCCCCGCCTTCCGTGGCCGAACCAGGGAGCACCATGATGGATCCCAACACGATTGCCGCCGTGGCGCCGGTGGCCGGCGCTGGCGCCGCTGGCACCGGCTCGCAAGCCGCCGTCCAGGCGCCCGACAGTGCCGCGCTGGCCGCGCACCAGGCGCCACCCGCGCGGCATGCCGCAACGGCCGATGCCGCCGATGCCCAGTCCTTCGCCAGCATGGTCCGCGGCGCACAGGCCGCCGATGGCTCGCGCCAGGCCAGTGCCGTGCAGGCCGCCAGCGATCCGTCGTCGACGACGCTGGGCAACGCCATTCGCCAGGGCTACGTATTGGCTGGCGAGGAATCGGCGCGCCAGGCCGCGCGGCTGGAATCGCTGCGCCAGGACATGTTTGCCGCCATCCACACCGGCAACACCAGTGACGTCGTGTACCAGGCCATGCTGCTGCAGACGCAGTCGCTGGAGCTGTTCTCGTCGATCAACGTCACGTCAAGCATTGGCAGCGCCGGCACCAACCTGTTCAACAGCCTGCTCAAGAACCAGCAATGATCGCCACCGCCAACCGTTGCCTGCGTGTCCTGCCTGTCCTGCTGCTGCTGGCGCTGTCGGGCTGCAAGGTGGATCTCTATGCGTCGCTCAACGAGCCCGAGGCCAATCAGATACTGGCTGCGCTGACGGCGGACGGCATCGACGCGGAAAAAGTGCGCGCGTCGGACGGCGATTCGGCCGGCAGCGGCAATGGCGGCTGGAGCGTGCGCGTGGAGGAATCGCAACTGCCTCAGGCGCTGGAAATCCTGCGCAGCGAAGGCCTGCCCGGCGAACGGTTCGCATCGCTGGGCCAGGTGTTCCAGAAGCAGGGGCTGGTGGCCACGCCGACCGAAGAGCGCATGCGCTACATCTACGCGCTGTCACAGGAGCTGTCGGAGACGCTGCGCAATATAGATGGTGTGGTCGCGGCGCGCGTGCATGTGGTGGTGCCGGCCACCGATCCGCTCTCAGACAAGATCCGGCCGTCGTCGGCGGCGGTATTCATCAAGCATCGGCCCGACGTGGATCTGCGCCTGCTGGTGCCGACCGTCAAGGACATGGTGGCGCACAGCATTGAAGGCGTGACGCATGACAGCGTGTCGCTGTCGCTGGTGGAAGCGCGTCCGTACACGCCGGTGCCCGTGGCGGCCCATCCCGGCGCAGCCGCGTTTCCGGTGGCGCGCTTTGCCGCCATCGCAATGATGGCGGTGCTGGCGCTGGCGCTGATGGGCGCGGGCGTGCTGGCCTGGCGACGCGGCAACCTGCGCTGGCCGCGTCGGCCTGCCCCGCGGAGTGCGTCATGACCGTGCCGGCGGGCGTCCTGCCCGCGGCGCTGTCGCCGGCTGCGCCGGTATTGCCCGACGCGGCGCTGGCGCACGCCATCGCCGACCTGCTGCAACGCCCGCTCATGCATTTGCATCCCAGCTGGCTGCCGGCAGACTGGCCGTTGCGCCTGCGCCGCGCCGACTGCTTCGGCGATGCCGCCGCCGGCCTGCTTGCGACGCCGCTGAACCTGGCCGGCGACGCAGCGGCGCAGGAGCGCCTGCTGGCCCTGCTGACCGGCGCCGACCCCCTGCCACGCGTGGTGCTGATCGAACGCAGCGCGCTGCGCCTGCTGGCGATCTGGATGGGACTGGCGGTCCACAAGGCCGGCTTTGCCATCGAACGCCGCATGGTGCCGGCGCAACTCGCCGAGAGCATCGAGCCGCTGGCCAGCCGGCTGGTGGGTGCCACGCCACGCGCGATGCGCCGCGCCGCGCGACGCATCGATCCCCAGGCAGTGGCCTTTCTGCTGAAGCGCGTGCCCGATCTGGCCGACGTGCCGATGAATCTCGCGCCGATGCGCGCGCGGCCCGCGTGCGCCGCGCGACTGATGGCGGAGCGTGGCTATCGGTTGCTGGGCGGCCTGCTGGATGCCTATGGCGCGCCGCTGCGGCGCGTGTGGATGCAGAAGTCGCCGCGCCGGCTGGCCATGTTGCCGCCGGCCCCGCTTTCGCGCAGCCAGGTGGCGCAGTTGCGCGAGCTGATGCTGCTTAACCTGATTCCCGAACGGTTTTCCACATGGCACTGGCTTTTCTGATCACGAGCGAGAACCTGCAGTTGCTGTCGGAACGCAAGGTACTCAAGGAAGCCGAGTACGCGGCGCTGATGGACGCCTCGGAGGTCATCGAGGCCGCCCGCCGCGAGGCGCTGCACATTGGCACCGAGGCGCAGCGCGAAGCCGAACTGCGCCGCCAGAACGGCTACCGCGATGGCTGGGCGCGTGCGCAGGCCGACCACGCCGCCGCGCAGGTCAGCGCCGCCGCCGAGGCCGAGCGCCAGCTGGCTGGCATGCGGCGCACCATGGCGGACATCGTCATGAAGGCCGTGCAGCAGATTGCCGGCGAGCTCGATCCGGATCTGATTCTCGAAGTGGCGCTGCAGCGTATCGAGGCCCTGGTGCGCGCCGAGCCGTTCATCACCATCCAGATTCCGCTGGGCCGCGAGCAGGCCGTGCGGTCGCTGCTGGATCAGCTGGCCGAGACGCTGGACTGGCCGCGCCGCGCCAACGTGGTGGTGGAGCCGGCCCTCGACCCCGATGCGTGCCGCATCCTGACGCCATCGGGTTCGATCGACGTGGGGCTGCAGGCGCAGCTTGAAGCGTTTGCCCGGCGCCTGCGCGCGGGCTGAGGGAGCCCTGCCATGGCCACCGAACTGCAACCCGCCGATATCGAATCTGCGCTGGCCCATGCGGCGGCCGACCTGGGCCGTGCATTCGAGCACTTCACCCCGGTGTCGATGCGCGGCCGCGTCAGCAAGGCGGTGGGCATGCTGATCCATGCCACCGGTGTGCAGGCGCATATCGGCGAGATCTGCCAACTGGTCACCCCGGGCGAGGCGCCGCTGCTGGCCGAGGTGGTTGGCTTCATGCAACAGACGGCGGTGTTGACGCCGCTGGGTCGCACCACCGGCATTTCCACGCTGACCGAAGTGCTGCCCGCCAAGCACGGGCCGCAGTGCCCGGCAGGCGCGGCGCTGCTGGGGCGCGTGCTCGATGCGCTGGGCGAGCCCATCGACGGCAAGGGCGAACTGGTGGGCGTCACGCGCGTGCCGGTCGACAACGAGCCGCCCGACCCGCTGACGCGCCGGCTGATCCGCGAGCCACTGGCCACCGGCGTGCGCGCCATCGATGGCCTGCTCACACTGGGCGAAGGGCAGCGCGTGGGCATCTTCGCGCCGCCCGGCGTGGGCAAGAGCACGCTGCTGGGCATGCTGGCACGCGGCGCCAGCGCCGATGTGAACGTGGTGGCGCTGGTGGGCGAACGCGGGCGCGAGGTGCGCGAGTTCATCGAATACAACCTCGGCCCGGAGGGCATGGCGCGTACCGTGCTGGTGGTGTCGACGTCCGACCGCTCGCCAATGGAACGTGTGCGCTGCGCCTACACGGCCACGGCGATTGCCGAACACTTTCGCGACCAGGGCCGGCGCGTGCTGCTGCTGGTGGATTCGCTGACGCGCCTGGCGCGCGCGCAACGCGAGATCGGGCTGGCCGGTGGCGAGCCGCCGACGCGTCGCAGCTATCCGCCCTCGGTGTTCTCGATGCTGCCGCAACTGCTGGAACGCGCGGGCACCAGCGCGCAGGGATCGATCACAGCGGCCTACACCGTGCTGACCGAAGGCGAGGACGACGGCGACCCCATTGCCGAGGAAGTGCGCTCGATCCTGGACGGCCATATCGTGCTGTCGCGCAAGCTGGCCAGCGCGGGCCAGTATCCGCCCATCGACGTGCTGAAGTCGGTCAGCCGGGTCATGCCGCAGGTCACAGGCGGCGCGCACCGGCACGATGCCGCGCGGCTGCGTCAGCTGTTGGCGAAGTTCCACGACATGGAGCTGTTGCTGCAGATCGGCGAATACCGCCCGGGCGCCGACGCCGAAGCCGATGCGGCCGTGGCAGCGATTGGCGCCATCCGTGCGTACGTGTCGCAGCCAGCCGAACGGCTGGACACCTTCGCGGCCGCGCTGGACAAGCTCGCGGCCGCTGTGCAGCCGCCGAAAATCATGGGAGCCCAGGCATGAACGATCACCGGCTGGACGACCTGGAAGCGGTGCGCGAGCGCCGGCACGACGATGCCATGCGCGCCATGCAGCAGCAGCGCGCCCATGTGATGCAGGGCCTGCAGGCCGCCGAGGCGGCGCAGCGCGTGGTCAATGGCGCGCTGGCGGACCGTGCCGCATTCCTGACGCGGCTGCGCGAAGGCGCGGCGCAGGGCGGCGTATCGGTCGCCGGCCTGCTCGATGCCCAGGGGTGGCAGGCGGCGTTCGATACGCGCATCGCACGCGCCAACGCGCAGCTGGGCGAGGCGCTGGACGAAGTGGAGCGGCGTCGCGCGGCGTTCGACGAAAGCCGCCGGGAACTGCTGCGCGCGCATGCGCGGCTGCACGGCGTGCGCGAGCTGGTGTCGCGCCTGCGTGACGAGGCCCGTCACGCAGGGGACCGGCACGAGGAAGACGCGGTCGAGGAAGCGGCCGTGCGGGGCTGGCATCGCCAGTCGGAGGGCTAGGCATGCAGGGCGCGATGATCGATCCGGCGTGGCTGTTCCATTGGGGACGCGAGGTCATCATGCCCATCGTCATGGTGATGCCGCGGCTGCTGACGGCGTTCACGGTGCTGCCGTTCCTGTCGCAGCAGGCCATTCCTGGCGTGGCGCGCAACGGCGTGGTACTGGCCATCGCGCTGTTCGTGTCGCCGGGCGCGCGTATCGACCTGGACCACATGGCGGGCGGGCTCTGGCTGGCGCTGATCTTCAAGGAAGCGTTCATCGGCCTGCTGCTGGGCATGGCGTTCGGGCTGTTCTTCGTGGCGCTCCAGATGGTGGGCGAACTGATCGACTTCCAGACCGGCTCGGGCAACGCGACGTTCTTCGACCCGGTGACGCAACAGGAGGACGGGCCGATGGAGAACCTGCTGTCGCACCTGGGGATTGCGCTGTTCGCCGCGTTTGGCGGCTTCTTTGCGATGACGGGCGTGATCGTCGAGTCGTTCGCGTTCTGGCCGGTGATGTCGTTCGGGCCGGAGATGTCGCTGGCGTCGCTGGGCTTTGCCACCGCCTATGCCGGCACGATGTTCTCGTGGGTGGTCAAGCTTGCCGCGCCGATCCTGCTGTTGCTGGTGATCGTGGAACTCGGCTTCGCGCTGATTGCGCGGTTCGTGCCGCAGTTCGACGTGTTCCAGTTCGCCCAGCCGGTGAAGATCACCGTCGCCCTGCTGATGCTGGCCCTGATGCTGGCCGTGATGGTCGACACGCTGCAGGGCTTTCTGCGGCCTGACAACCTGCTGATCGAACTGCTGCGGCGCGGCGCGGCAGGGGTCTCGCCATGAGCGACAGCAGCGAAAAGAACCTGGAAGCCACCCACCGCAAGCTGGAGGATGCCCGCAAGCGCGGCGAGGTGCCGCGCAGCAGCGACGTCACGTCGGCGGTGGTGTTCCTGGGCGTGCTGGCGGTGCTGTGGGTGCTGGGCCGTTATTTCGTGCGCCTGTTCCAGGCACTGTGGCACAACGCCATGGGTGCGGTGCCGCAGCATCTGCAGGACCAGCAGATGCTGGTGCTGGGCGAGGCCAGCGCGCGGCTGCTGTTGATGGGCGCGCTGCCCGTGGCGGTGGTGGCGCTGCTTTGCGGCATCGTGGGCGCGTTCGTGCAGGTGGGGCCGCTGGTGGCTTTCGAGCAGATCAAGCCGAACCTGAGCCGGCTCAATCCGGCCGAAGGTTTGAAACGGATGTTCGCCGTTCGCAACCTGCTGAACCTGGCCAAGATTCTGCTGAAGATCGCCTTGCTGGCCGGACTGGTCTACGTGCTGGCGCGCGGCGCGATCGAGGACGGTGTGCGCACCGGGCATGCCCGGCCTGCCGAGATCCTGGTGCTGATTGCCTGGATCCTGCTGCGCATGTGCTGTTGGGCAGCGCTGATCTTCCTGGTCATGGCGGTCATCGACTATGTGCACGAGCGCCACGAGTTCATGAAGCAGCAGCGCATGAGCGTGGAGGAGTACCGCCGCGAGCACCGCGAGACGCAAGGCGATCCGATCGTGGCCGGCCGGCGGCGGGCCGCGTTCTTCGAGGCGGCGTTCTTCGGGGTGGGTGAGCGCGTGCGCGTATCGACGGCGGTGGTCTATTCCACGCAGTACGCGGTGGCGCTGCGCTACGACGGGCCCGGCACATTGCCGCGCGTGCTGGCCAAGGGTGGCGCGCAGGTGGCGGCGCGCATCCGCCAGGCCGCCGCTGACTACCTGATTCCGTCGGCGTTCGATTCGGACCTGGCGATGCAGCTCTATCTGAAGGTGCCGCTGGACCGCCCGATCGACCGCGACCTGTTCGAGCGGGTGGCTGAACTGATGCGCTGGGCGACGGGCGAGACGTGAGCCACGGGGGCTTGTCAGGCGAACGCTCAGGCCTCCGCCAGCACTTCGCGCGGCCCGCCGATGCGCACGCCCGCGGGGCGCAGCAGCGTTGCCGCCGCCGCCAGCTGCACGCGGTTGCGAACGCCAAAGTGGCTGCGCAGGCGGCGCATGTGATAGTCGACGTTGAAGACCGACATCGCCATCTGGCGCGCGATCTGTTTGTCGGACAGGCCCTGCGCCAGGCAGGCCAGGATTTCGCGCTGCACATCGGACAGGCCCTCGCGCGGCTTTTCGGCCGTGGCCGGAATCTCCGCGTGGCAGGTCAGGAATTCATGCAGCCCAAGCCCCAGCGTCAGCGCCTGGCCCAGCACGGTGTCGCCAATCCAGCGCCGGCTCTCGATGCCCGACATGAAGCTGATGATGACGATATCGCTGGTGCTGGGCATCGGCAGGTTCAGGAATACCCCGCTGCGGATGCCGGCATCGCGCAGGTCGTCCAGAAAGCGCCGCAGTCGCAGCGGCGTGGCCTTGCCGTCGATGCCCTGTTCGAGGTCGTCGGCATCCCACACCATCGGCAGGCCAAACATGCCGGGCTGGGGGTTGCGCGGATCGATCTCGAAGTACCGCTCGCGGAAATAGCGGTCGCGCCAGCCGGGCGCCGTGTACGTGTCGAAGAACGTGCGCGGCTGGATCTGGCCCCCGACGTTGGCGGCGGTGCCATAGCCGAGATAGTCGAAGCCGATGGCGTGAATGGCGGCCTGCATCACGCCGCAGCGCCCCTCGTGCGTGCCTTCGGCAGCCAGCGCCGAAACCAGGCCGGGCGTGCCGCCCTGGCGGGGCCTGCCGCGCGTGGGAACGATATGCCGTTCGCCATAGAACCGCACACCGTGATGCGTGACCGCCATCGATGGTGGCGTGTGTGCCGGCCGCGTGTTGCGCAGCGTGTTTGCGATATCCATGCCTGACGCCCCCGCGTCCTGGCCGGGCATGACTGCCTCTACTCTGGTCATAAGGCCTCCGTGCGTATGCCTGCTGCGCGGTATGCCAGCCTTGTGAGCCTGCTGCCGCGCCTCCCGTTCGAGCTGCCGTCAGCGCGCCAGGATTCGCGCCACGGCGGCATGGTCGAATCGCTGCACCGGAACACTGGTGCAGGCATCGCCACGCCTTGTCGAGGGGCGCCATCATGACGTCGAGCCGGCTGGCTCACATACTGCTGCTGACCCGGAATCCCGTCTGGATTGCCGATTGACCCGGCCAACCGTGGCCGTGCTGTCGTTTCTTGTGTTGACGCTTTTTTTCCACCGCGACGCCGGCCGGTGTGCTGGCCGGCGTATTGCCCGACCGCAGGCGGGCTGGGCCTCTCGCGCGCCCCCGTAAGAGGGATAGGGCCGGGTGCCGCGCGGACGCTGCCGTGTCATTGTGTTTCTGGGCGGCAAGGTACCGGGCGACTGCGCGTCAGAAGCGTACGCCAGTCTGTGTCGTCGCCGCAAGCGCCGTGGCGCCGTTGCCACTTTCGGTTACTGGCCGGTTACACATGGCCATGTTGCATCGCTTCGTGATATGTCGCCGGGGACACCTACGCGTCCAGCGGCTTGCCGCGTGTTTCCGGCAGCGTCAGCGCGGCCAGGATCAGCACGCCGTAGGCCGCCGCCGCGAAGATGCCGATCGCGTGGCCCAGCGACATCTGCTGGCTCACCTGGCCGATCAGGAACGGGAAGAACGCACCGATCGCCCGGCCCACGTTGTAGCAGAAGCCCTGGCCTGATCCGCGCACGCTGGTGGGGAACAGCTCGGTCAGCAACGCCCCCATGCCCGAGAAAATGCCCGAGGCAAAGAAGCCCAGCGGAAAGCCCAGCAGCAGCATCAGCGTGTTGCTGACGGGAATATGCGTGTACGCCAGCGCGATCGTCATCGACCCGATCGCGAACAGGATGAAGTTGCGCTTGCGGCCGATGCGGTCGGTCAGGTAGGCACTGATCACGTAGCCGATATAGGAGCCCACGATCACCATGGCCAGATACCCGCCCGTGCCCAGCACCGTCAGGTTGCGCTCTGTCTTCAGGAACGTCGGCAGCCAGGTGGTGATGGCGTAGTAGCCGCCCTGCGCGCCGGTGGTCAGCAGCGCGGCGCGCACCGTGATGGACAGCAGGCCCGGCGAGAAGATGGCGGCGAACGACTTGCGGTCGGCGGCGCCCTGGCCGGCCTTGGCCTTGTGCTCGACGTAGACCTCCGGCTCCTTGACCATCCGGCGCAGCAGGATCACGAACACCGCTGGCAGCAGCCCGATCAGGAACAGCGCACGCCAGGCGGTTTCGGGCGGCAGCAGCGAGAACACCAGCGCGTACAGCAGCGCCGACAGGCCCCAGCCGATGGCCCAGCCGGCCTGCACCATGCCCACGGCCTTGCCACGGTCCTTTGCGCGGATGGCTTCGCCAATCAGCACGGCGCCGGCTGTCCATTCGCCGCCAAAGCCGAAGCCCATCAGCGCACGCGCGATCAGTAACTGTTCGTAGTTCTGCGCCAGGCCGCACAGGAACGTGAAGAACGCGAACCAGAGGATGGTCAGCTGCAGGGTGCGCACGCGGCCGATGCGGTCCGACAGGATGCCGGCCACCCAGCCACCGGCCGCCGATGTCAACAGCGTGGCAGTACCGATGAAGCCCGCGTCTGCGCGCGAGATGCCCCAGGTGGCGATCAGCGTCGGGATCACGAAGCTCAGGAACTGCGTGTCCATGGCGTCGAGCGCGTACCCGACCTTGCAGCTCCAGAACGTGCGCCGCTCGTTGGGGGTGATGTCGCGATACCAGGAGAAGAAGCCGCGCTGCGGCTCGGCCTGCGCGTCGGGGTGTGCGCCGGCCAGGTGCGACGATGGCTTGTCCGGGCCCGGGATGCTGCCAATCTGCGTGTCCATGCAATCCTCTTCGTGGTGAGCGCGCTGGCTGGCCGTGGAACCCAGGCTGGCAGCGTCGTTGGTGCCTGCATTCTTGAAACCGGGACCGCTGCACGTCCAACTACTTTTTCGGGCAAGGTCCGATAAAAAAAATTGAATCCTGTGCTGCAAGCCAGTACGAAAGCGGGATGCCGGGTGATGCACCGGCGCGGGGCTTTCGGGTAATCCCTGAGCGTCGGGCCCGGACCGTACCCACGACAAGGCGGTAAGCATACGGCGCGCCAGCCGGCACATTCGCTACGGAAATCCGTAGCAGCCGGGGCACTACGAGTGCTCGGTAATGGCCTTGCGCGCAGGTAGCCGCTACGCTTGTGCCCGTCCCCATTCATGCCGCCAGCTTCCCCATCATGCGTCCATTGAAAGCGGTGTCCGCCGCCTTGCTTCTTGCCCTTGCGTGTGCCGCCGCGCATGCGCAGATGACGCCGGTGGAGCGGTCTATCCTGGTGCAGGCATCACCCGATCGGGTGTGGCTGCTCGGCGGCGACTATTGCGCCATCGCCCGATGGGATGCCGCACTGCGACGGTGCGATGTCGTGCTGGGCAACGGCGCGCCGGGAACGGTGCGGCGCATGGTCTATCGTGCGGGGGGGCTGCCGGCGGTGGACGTGCTGACCGATCGCGGCCCATGGTCGTACAGCTACCGCAAGCTGTCGGGCCACACGCGCGGCCGCTGGCAGGTGGCGGCCGGGCCGGATGCAGGCACCACAGTCGTCACGTGGCAGGTATGGCTGGACCCCTTCGCGCTGCCCAACGGCGCGGGATCGGAATACCCGCTGGCGCTTGGTGACGAGATGCTGGGCGCGATGGAGCGGCTGCGGCAGCGCGCCGAGGCCGACGAGCGCGAGGCTGCGGCCGAGGCACGGGAAGCGGCGCTACGCACCACGCCGGCGTTTTCGATGGAGGGGAGTTGACAGCGGCGCGCGCGGGCCGCAAGGTCTGGTCTGCTTCGGCATCGTGCCGGTCCTTTCATCGCCATGAACCTGCGCTTTCTTGAAACCTTCGTCTGGGTGGCGCGGCTGCGCAGCTTCCGGCTGACAGCCGAAAAGCTGTTCAGCACGCAGGCCTCGATTTCCAGCCGCATTGCGGTGCTGGAAGAAGACCTCGGTGTCAGGCTGTTCCTGCGCGATTCGCGCGGCGTCACGCTCACGCCCGAGGGGCAGCGCGTGCTCGACTACGCCGAGAAGATGGTGCACACGATGCACCAGATGCGGCAGTCGCTGGACCGGTCGCGCATTATCGGCGGGCGGGTGCGCATCGGGGCGATGGATTCCGTCATCCATACCTGGCTGTCCACCGTGGTCAAGCGCGCCATGGCGACGTATCCCGAGCTGGAGATCGAACTGACCGCCGACGCGGCGATGAATCTCTGCGACCAGCTGCAGAAGGGGTATCTCGACGTGATCTTCCAGACCGACCTGATGCGGCTGGAAACGGTGCGCAATATCGAGCTGGCGCGCTACCCGATCCGCTGGATCGTGGCCACCGGCAGCGCCTTCAACCGCCCCTACGCGTCGCTGGAGGAACTGGGCGCCGAGCGCGTGATCACCTTCGTCAAGAATTCGCGGCCGCACCAGGACATCCTGAGCCTGTTCCATCTGAACGGCGTGGCGTCGCCGCGCATCAACTGCGTGAATTCCGTGGCCGCGATGACGCGACTGATCGGCGACGGCTTCGGCATCGGTGCCGTGCCGCCGGCCCTGGTGCGCAAGGAACTGGCCGAAGGCACGCTGTCGGTGGTGGAGATCGACAACCACCCGCCGCCGCTGGAGATCGTGGCGTCATGGCGCATCGGCGCCGGGCTGGAAGTGCACGAATCGGTGGTGGAGCTGGCCACCCAGGTGGTGGCGGACTTCTGCGCCGACGTGGGTGAGGAGATGGCCACACCGGCCCACGGACCTTCGTAGTCATCGGAATTGTCTATCGCGCGAGGCGCGAAAGATTTGTTGGACGGCCTGCGTGCGCGGCCACCAGAATCGGTTGCACAACCAGATTCCGTGAGACACACGCCGCACCATGAACCACCCGCTCCAGCACGCCGCATCGATCCTGCCCGACGACCCCGCCGCCCTGCGCCGCCTGATCCGCGAGGGCCGCTATCGTGGCCATACCAGCGGCCTGGCGCGCGGCCATGTGCAGGCCAACATCGTGATCCTGACGCGCGACTGGGCCTACGACTTCCTGCAGTTCTGCGCGCTCAACCGCAAGGCCTGCCCGCTGATCGACGTGACCGATCCCGGTGACCCCGTCTTCCGCAACCTGGGCGCCGATGTCGATATCCGCACCGATGTGCCGATGTATCGCGTCTACCGACACGGCACCGAGTACCACGAGACCACCTCCATTGCCGAACTGTGGCGCGACGACTTCGTGGCGTTTGCCATCGGCTGCTCGTTCTCGTTCGAGCACGCGCTGCTGGCGGCCAATGTGCCGCTCAAGCACATCAACCTGGGCCGTAACGTGGCGATGTTCCGCACGGACATCGAGACGCGGCCGGCCGGGCGCCTGTCGGGCAAGCTCGTGGTGTCGATGCGGCCGCTGTCGGCCGCCGATGCGATCCTGGCCACGGAGATCACGGCGCGCTATCCCGACGTGCATGGGGCACCGGTGCATATCGGCGATCCGTCGCTGATCGGCATCGACGATATCGAGGCGCCCGACTATGGCGATGCCGTGCCGCTCGATGCGCACGAGATTCCGGTGTTCTGGGCCTGCGGCGTCACGCCGCAGGCGGTGATCCGCGAAGCCCGGCCCGAGATCTGCATCACGCACGCGCCGGGCTGCATGCTGGTCACCGACCTGGACAACAACCGGCTCTGACCGGGCGCGCAGCAGGCCGTCCCTACGAGTTTCCTTAGTGTCGCCACGCCCACCGGCGCGCGACAATCCGCCAGTCGGTCGGTAGCGGCCGGCCTGCCGGCAGCGACGCCGGCGTCCACGTGGAGACAAGCGACATGCTGGATTTCATGGATGCGATCCGCGCCGCCGCTGCTGCCGCAGCCCGCGCGGCGGCGGAGGCGGCCGAACGTGCCCGTCAGGCGGCCGAGGAGGCGCAGCGCCGCGCGCAGGAGCAGGCCCGCCAGGCCGCGCAGGCCCAGGCCCAGGCGCAGGCCAACAAGCCCAAGCCGCCCCCGCCGGAACCGCCCAAGGCGCAGCAGGCCACGCCAGCGAAGACCGAACCCAGGGCGGATACGCCAACGGTCCAGAACGCGGTCTACACCGGCAATACCACGCTGGCGCTGCAGCAGACCAACGCCACGACCGAGGCCAAGCCGCAGCAAGACGCGCCCCCGCCCGATCCCGAGAAAGCCCAGCGGGAAAAGGACGAGAAGGACGCGAAGGCCCTGACCGACAGCTGGCAGAAGGATGCGCAGGACGCGCTCGACAAGGCGGCGAAGAAGGCCGGCGGCCGAGAGCTGACCGATGCCGAATGGAAGCCGCTCAGCCAGCAGTACGGCAACGTCATGGGTGGTGTCCAGAACGAACTGCGCGTGGCCGCCAACCATGCGGCGAAGACCGGCGGCGACGTGACGAAGGCCGTCAACGACAAGGCTTCGGAGATCAAGGGCCGCTACAAGGACGATCCGATCGTGCAGGGCAACCTGGACGAGACGAAAAAGGACTACCTGGCGAAGGAAACCACGCAGGACGCGCGCAATACCGAAGGCGCCCGCTTCAAGGTCATCGTCGCGCAGGAGAAGGCCGACAAGACCGCCGCGAAGCTTGCCCAGGAACAGGCGGACTACGTGAAGATCCCGGGCGGCATCCGCCGGGCCGAGCCCGGGCTCGATGACGACCTGCAGGCGGCACGTACCGCCGACAACCAGGCGCAGGCCGAGCTGGAACGCGCCGGCCAGGACTTTGGCAACGCGCTGCAGAAGGAAATCGACACGCTGGCGGTCAAGCAGTACAAGAGCGACGCCGATGCGTCGCTCGACGACGCCCGCAACGACACGACGCTGCATAACCGGTATCTGCGCGAGGAGAGCCTCGGCAGCGCGCGTCAGGCGGCGGCCGACGCGCAAACGCAGCTGAACGACCTGCAGGCCGGCAAGAGCGTGAAGGTGCCGGAGCGGTACCGGACCGAGGCCGCCGGCCAGGTCAAGCATCGGTACGACAACGACCCGCAGCTGGGCGCGCTGGTGGATCGCCTGAACCTGAAGGGCCGGTTGCAGGGCGAGCTCGACCACCTGGTGCCACGCACCGACTTCGAGAAGAAGCTGGCCGCCACAGATCCCACCACGCTGGCGATGGCGCGGACGCTGGACCTGACGCTCGATCCCGAGGCGAAGAACGATCCAAACTCGGCGCTGGCGCGCGACATGCCGAATTCGGAACGGATGCTGATGAAGGAGCAGCCGGGCAGCTACGTGCTGTACAAATACCTGCAGCAGGACCCGTCCGCGCAGGTGAAGGACGGCACGCAGGTCCACGACATGTCCGCGCTGCTGTCAACGCCGGTGCAGCAGTTGAGCACGAAGGCGGGGGGCGACGCGAAGGCGCCGGACACACAGGTGGCCAGGCAGAGCCTGCAGCGCCTGTTCACATTCGCCGATGTGGCGACGCAGGTGCGCGTCGACAAGATGGGCACGATGATCGACCAGCAGCTTGGCCGCGGCGACGTGGCGGGTGCGCTGGCGACGCGCAAGGCCGGCGTGGATGCCGCGCTGACCGACGACGAACGCAGCCAGTACGTGGGCGTACGCGCGGACCGTTTCAATAGCGACCTGTTCAAGTCGCAGATCGACGCGTCGATGCGCAAGGATCTGAAGAACAAGACCTACGACGACGACAACAAGTTCATCCAGGGCCAGCAGACCATGTACGCCGACAAGGTCGGCAAGTACATGCAGGATGTGGCGCCGAACCTGATACCCGAGGACGCCCGGACGCTGGCGTCTACGGTGAAGGCAGAGTATGGCAACGACTGGACCGGCCGCAACGACGCCGCCGGCGCAGGCTACAACGACTGGGATGCGTTCTACAGCGGGCTGTCGGCCGTGGTGGACAAGGCCGATCAGCCGTACTACCAGGCCAACCCCAAGGCTGCCCCCGGCAGCGGTCCTGCCGCGCAGGACACGGCGCGCTGGCTGGCCGACCGGGACAACGACGTGCACGTCATGGTGATGCAGAACCAGGCGGGCGTGAAGCAGGGTGCCGTGTACGGTGGCGCCCGCGACGCAGGCAGTCACGGCCATATCGGCCTGTCGGTGGCATTGGCGAAGGCGCTCCGGAACAGCGACGATGCCCCGCTGATGGCGGCGAGCGATCTGGAACGTGCGTACAAGAAGGGCTTCAGCGAAGCGGCGCCCGACGACAAGGAGGTGGCCGAGCAGAACAAGCTGTTCGAGCTGGACAAGGACGAGATCCTGAACCAGGCCTTCGACGGCCTGGCCATGAAGAAGCAGGACCTGACCGCCGACGTCGGCGACGATGCCGCGCTGGACAAGGCGATTCGCACGGCGCTGCCGAATGCGGACCCTGCGGGCATCGACGCCATCAAGCAGGAGATCCGCGACAACGCGGGCGGCAAGAGCCAGGTGTCGGTGGTACCGATCTACGTCACGCAGCCGGGCGGTGCGCCCTACCAGTCGGCCGTGTTCGAGTTCAAGGGCCGCGAAGGCAACACGATGTGGGTGGACGACGCGGGCGCGGTCTACGGCAAGGACGGCAAGGACCCCAAACGCGACTTCCAGGAGAACAACCAGCTGTCCGACAAGGGCACGGTCTACATCGCCGACCGCAATCTCGACCGGAACAAGGACGGGCACGTCGCGTACGAGACCATGGACGCCCATATCACCACCGGCTGGGACCGGGCCATGGGCTGGGTCAATCTGGGTGCGGCCGCCTTGGGGGCGGCCGCCGGCGTGGTGCTGGCCGTGGGCTCGGGGGGCACACTGACGCCGCTGGTGGCGGTGGCCTGGGGCGGCATGATCACGAGCATGGGCTACGGCATCGGCACGTCGGCGTACGAACTGCACAACATGGCGGACCACGGCCGGTCGGTGAATCCGTTCAGCAGCCAGGAAGCCATGTCGCAATGGCTGAACGTGGCCGGGTCGGTGGCCGGCATGGGCGGCATGGGCCTGACCAGGTTCGCCACCATGGCGGCACGCGGTGGTGCACGGCTGGCCGCCAGCGGCAACACCGCGGCGGGCGAACTGATGATGCAGCAGGCTGCGCGGGCGGGCATGACCAGCAAGGTGATGAACGGTGTCGGGTTCGGTATCGGCGGCTACCAGTCCGGCCAGCAGGCCGTGGCGTTCGCGCGCTACGGCAAGGACATGAGTACCACCGAGATCGTGCAGAACGCGGCATCGCTGCTGATGGGCGCGACGCAGATGATGCCGATGGCGATCCAGAAGCGCATCGGCGAATCGGTACGCGATACCTACCAGCGCACGCGCGGCCCCGGCGCCGATCCGCTGGCCCAGGCGGCCAATCGCGCCGGCGAAGGCCCGGACGCGGCACGGACGATGGCTGCCGGTGCGGACGCCGCCGCGCCGGGCCTATCGCGCCAGCGGGTCGATGGTCCGGAACGCGCCATACGTCCGGGCGATGCGGCGCCCACGGGCCGGCGCGGTGGCGCACACGATGGCAACGGGCAGGCCGGCACGGCGCGGTCCCGCGCGGGTGGCGAACCCGATGGCGCGGCGCAGCCACGCACGCCGGCAACTGCCGCGGGGCGCAGGGCAGGCGATACACCACCCGCCGCGCCGCGCGCCACGACACGCACGCCGTCAACGGTGCGCGACGGCGCGGATGCGTCCGCCAGTCGTCCGTCGGCGGTCAAGCTGTCCACGTTCTTCAGCATGCGGGTGCGCGGCGCGATGGTCGAGAACCGGGTCATCGCCAACATGATGGATCGCGCGCTGGCCCGTGCGCAGGAGCGTTTTCTTGCGGGAGCCGCCGAAAGCCGCCGTTCGTCGCGCCAGTCGGCGGACGATCGCGCGGAATCGGCGGCCGCCCACCGGCGCCGTATCCATGCCGCGCCGGTGCATGCACGGCGCGGACGCGTGGACGCCGATGGTACGCCATTGCAGCGACGTACCATCGGTCACGACGCGCCGGTCAAGCAGGCCGAAGGCGCGGAAGCCGCCGGCGCGCGGCCCATGGCGCTGCGCCAGAATGCCCTGTCGCCGATCGACCAGGTGCTCTGGATCCCGGGCAGCATGGAAGTGATCGGCACGCCGTACGGCGCCGAAATGGCCGCGCACGCGCTGGCGGACCGCGATACCGTGATGATCGTGACGGGCGCGCTGACCGACCATGGCGGCGCCGAGACCAACGGCATTGTGGGCGCCGCCACGTTGGGCGCCTACCTGGCGTCGCTGGGCAAGGAAGTGGTCTACGTCACCGATCCGGCCCACGCCAGGGTATTGCGCCGCATGCTGCGGCAGGACCTGCAGCAGGAGAACTTCCGCGTCGAAACGTTTGGTGCACGCCATGCCGGGGATGCTGCCCGGCGGTCGGCGCAGTTGCTGGGGCAGCACCAGCCCGACGCCGTGATCTCGATCGAGGTTGGTGGGCGCAATGCCCACGGCGAATACCATTTGCAGAATGGGCAGCGTGTGCGCAACAACGTGCGGCTGGACCAGTTGCTGGTGGATGCCAACCACCGCGACGGCGTGCTGACCGTGGCGGTGGGCGATCACGGCAACGAGGCCGGCATGCGTGCCATCCGCGACCGGGTGACGCCGCAGATGCCCGAGCGCGAGGCGATGTTCGAGATGTGGTCGGACGTCGGGGCCGACCGCGTGGTGACCGGCATGAACTCGAACCTGGCCGCGCAGGCCATTGGCTTTGCGCTGCAACGCTACATGCGCGGCGCCGGCCATATGCCCGAGGCTGCGAAGGTGGGCGACATGCTCGAAACCCTGGCGAACGCGGGCGCGCGCGACGGCGTCACCCACGAAGTGGGCGCGAACACCGTGCATGGCATGAGCAAGACCGCCCAGAAGGGCGCGTACGAACTGCTGGCCGCTGCGGCCGAGCAGTTGCCCGAGGGTCTGGAACTGTCCGCCCTGTTCGAGGGCATTCAGCGGCGCAACCTGCCCGAGGGCGTCAGGGTGGGCGACGTCGGCATCCAGGTAGCCGACGATGTCATCGTCGTCACGGCGTTCGATTCGAGCAACGGCGGCCTGCTGGCCGCGCAGAACATCGCACGCCATATCCACGCGATGACGGGCCGGGCGGTCCAGGTCATCGCGTTCACGGACCACGCGGCCGGTACCTACGGCAACCGCTCGCGGCCGGACCTCATCGCCAAGGTGCATGACGGCATGGTGGCGGTGCAAAAGGCCGACGGCACGGTGGACCTGATCGCGTGCAACACGGCGTGCACGGCGTTCCCCGAGGCGCTGGACGGCACGGTGGACGCCGCGCGTGTGGTCGATCTGATCCAGCAGACGGCGCCGTGGATCCTGAGCGAGGGCGGTGCGCATCCGGTGATCGTGGCCACGCCGCGCACGGTGGAGCTTCATGCGTACGCCAAGGCCGTGTCGGCACTGAGCGGCGGCAGCCGGACCGTCGGCGAGATCGCGGCGCCGAACTGGGCGCGTGGGGTCAACGAGTTGCGGCACCTGGCCGAGGGCGCGCCGCTGGCCGAACTGAAACGCTGGATCGCCAGCGACCTTACGGCCGAGAGCATCCCGCCCGAGACCACGTCGCTGTGGTTCTGCTGCACGCACTACCCGGCGCTGGCCGATCTGGTCCAGGCGCGGCTGGTGGAAATCGGCCGGCCCAACGTGAAGCTGGTGGACCCAATGCAGTACCAGGCCCGCAAGGGGGTGGAAGTGCTGGTGGAGAAGGGGTTGCTGCGGCCCGAAGATGTACTGGCGAACCCCGTCGATATCGCACAGGTGCCCGACAGCCAGACCTTGCCGACCATGGTGTTCACATCGGGGCGGCCGGCGCGTGTGTCGCCGCTGGCGCATGCGATGGGCAACCGCACCGACATCCGCGTATTCCATACGCCATTCGGCGACGCCGCCGACGTGTCGCCGGCCATGGCCCTGCTGCACGGCGGGCGCTACCTGAGCGCGGTGGACCGCGTGAGCTTCAACTATATCGGCCGTGGCCTGCGGGATTTCTACATGCCCGGCGGTGCCGGGCGTGCGGCGAACGTGCTGGAGTCCGGCAAGAACGTGATGCTGCTGACCGGGTTTTCCGTGGCGCCGGGCAAGCCCGAAACGGATGGCCCGCCGGGCACCGCCGAACTGGGACGCGCGCTGCGGCTGCGGGGCAAGCAGGTGACGTACGTGGTGGATTCGGCCAATAAGCCCATCCTCGAAGCCGTGCTGCGCGAGATGGGCGAGCCGGTGGACAACATCGAGGTGTTCGATGCGCCGATGGGCGAGGCCACCGTTGCCGCCAACGCGCTGCTGGACCGTGTGCGCCCCGACCGCGTGATGGCCATCGAATTGCCGTCGCGCGCGCAGGACGGCTCGAAGAACAACATGCGTGGCATCGAGATCGACGGGTTCAATCCGGCCATCGACGAGATTCTGCTGCAGGCCAATGGCCGCGACGGCATGTTGACGTTGGGGATTGGCGATGGCGGCAACGAGGCCGGCATGGGCGGGCTGCGCGGCCTGATTCCGAAGGGCAAGGGCGAGGCAGATGGCACGGGCCGGGGCAAGGACATTGCCGCCGTGGTCACGGCGGATCATGTTGTCACGGCCAGCGTGTCGAACTGGGGCGCCTACGGGATCTCCGCGCTGCTGCTGCGCCACGCCGGCATGATCGACCGCTTCCAGACGCCTGCCGAACTGCGCCGCGTGTTGAAGGCGGCCGCCGAGGCCGGCGCGGTGGACGGCGTCTCGCGCGAATACCAGCCTACCGTGGATGGCATGTCCACCGATGTACATGCTGCCGTCCTGGAGTTCTACCGTTACGCGGCGATGGGCGAGGGACCGTCGGGCCCGGGGGCGGCGCCGAAGTCCTGGCCGACCGGCCCCGATTCCGCACGCAGCCTGATTGGCGCCGCCGCGCAGGCCGTGGTGCATGGCGACGCGATGCCACAGGCGCGCACCCAGCGTGGCGCCGCCGGCGTGGCGCTCGCGCACACGCCAGCGGTGCGTGATGGCAGCTGGTCGCTGCTGGAGGCGACGCGGCATCCTGCCGCCGTGGCGGCAACGATCGATGCGGTCCATGCCAGCGGTGGCCGGCTCGATGGCGTGCGCTACGTGGTGACGCATGGCGGCGACGATACGCCGGTGACGTCGCACGATACGCTGGCGCAGGCCATGGCGTCGGCCGACGCCGCCGTGCAGGGCGGGCACGACGTGACGGTGCAGGTGCTGACGCAGGGCTACCGGGGCCGCATCGGCGATGGCAACCGCTTGGGCCACGTGCCGCTGACGCTGCAGGGGCGGCGCGTGACCGCCGCGCCGTTTGTGTTGAATCGCGCGTATGGCGGCGACATCCGCGTGGCACTGCCCGAGGGCTTCCGGCCCGGTGTGGCCCTGACGCGCCGGGAAAACGGCCGGCGTATCGACCACCTGGATCAGCTCGCGCAGTTTCCCCGCGGTCCGGCGCACCTGGACCTTGCGCAGGAAGGCGGGCAACTCACGTTCGACGGCGAGGCGGTGGGGGTGACAGTGCCGCAGGTGCCGGGCTATTTCACGGTGCGCGCCACGGGGGTGGCCGATGGCATCGTCATGCACGGCGTCAAGCACGGCGCCGCCGCGCTGATCGCCCGTATCCAGGCCCACCCCGACTATGTGGAGGGCATGCCCGTGCTGCTCTACGACTGCTTCGGACAGGACGGCGTGGTGTCGCTGGCCCAGCAGGTGGCCGACGGACTGAACGTCCCCGTCTATGGCGGCGATGGCCGGCTGGAAATCGACGCGATGCTGCCTGACGGCGCCGATATCGCGCACGGTGCCGGCCTGAGGGTGAACAGCGATGCAGACGCGATGGCGCGCTCGGGTGCGGATATCCACGTGACCAATGGTGGCCGCTTCTTCGGTTCGCTACCCGGGCTACCCTTGGCGGGCGTGACCCACGGCGGCAGGCCGGCTGCCGGGCATGCCGTGCCGGCTGCACGGACCAGCGCCACGCCGCGCCGCGCCGATCTGACGCTGGGTGACCGGCCACACAGTGTGAACGCGCCGCGCGACCAGACGGTGGTCGTGGCATCGGTGCATCCGGACGGCGGCTTGCGCGGCCAGGACGGCGCGCCGGTCACGGCGCACGAACTGGCTTTGGCGCTGGCGGATTTCTGGGAGCCGGGCCAGCCGGTGGTGCTGGCGCTCGATGGCGCGCAGTCGCCGCAAGGCCGCGCGGCGGCCCAGCGGGTGGCCGACGTCATGCAGACCGAGGTCGTGGTGCCCGAATTCCCGTTGCAACGCGGCACGTTGCCGGACGGCCGCACCCCGTCGGTGGACCTGGCGCAGCCCGGCAACTGGCGGCGGCTGCAGCCCGCGCGCGACCCCTATGCATCGGCCCGCTTCGACATCGAAGCCGACGGCGGCGTCTACCTGCGGCTGCCGAACGGGGCCCGCGAGAAGGTGGAACTGGCCGACTACCTCGGGCCGCGCCTGGGCAGCGGGGGCGCCAAGACGGTGTTTGCGCTGGGCGCGGACAAGGCCATCGGCATCGCCAACGATGCCGAGATCAGCGGGATCATGGTGCGCAGCGAACGAGAGGCGCTGGACGCGGCCACGGCGGGCGGCGTGCCCACGATCCGCACGTTCGGCCCGGCGGACATGTCGCTATGGGGCATCCCGGCGATCGGGTATGAGCGATATGCCGTCAGCAGCAAGGATCTGTTCGGCGCCCACGCCCGGGCGGACGACCCAAGGCTGGCGCTGCTCAACGGCAGGTCGGTGCGGGATCTGGACGCGCTGCAAGCCGTGCTGCGCGATACGGGCGCCTATCTTGGCGATGGCGAGTTCGCCGTGTTTGCCGACGGATCGGTCAAGGTCGCCGACCTGACGCATGTGGAGTGGCACAGCACCGAGTACCAGGGCGAGGCGTTCGCGCATACGCTGCAGCGGATGCGCGAGATCGCCGCGCGCAACGCCGGGGCCGCCCCGGACGCCGGCATGCAGCGCCGAACCATCGCGCACGATGCGCCGGCCGCGCCGACGCCGGCCGGCAGCAACGGCCCCCGGCCGTGGAAGATGGCCACGACGATGACGGTGGCGGCGGCCAGCAGCGCGGCGATGGCCGGTGCCACGTACGCCGTCACGTCGGGCACGGGCGTCAACCCGGTGCTGACTGGCGCGGCCTGCTTTATCTATCGGGGCAGCGTGGCGGCGGCCCGCACCATGCACACCGTGCGGCTGCAGGCGCGGCTGAAGGACCCGTCGCCCGCCGACGTGGCGTGGCTGACGACGCGGCTGAGCGGCAGGCGCGCCGATGCCTGGGGCATTCGGGCGGAGGATCAGCAGAACGCCCGGGATGCGCTGGCGAAACTCGATCACCACCTGCATGGCGAAGGCAGGGACGCGCCCGACGCGGGCCAGCAGGTCGCCGACGCGACGCAGGTGCTGAAGGGTGTGATCGGCGCCATCCTGCATCCTGACACCGTGCCGGGCCGGATCAACGATGCGCTGCAGATCGGCACACTGGCCGTCAACAACGGCAACAGCGTGCTCTGGTTTGCCCATAACGGGCTGGCCTTCGGCGATCCGCTGCTGTACAGCACGCTGGCATTTGCGGCCGCCAACCCGGTGCTGAGTACGTTCAACGTGGCCAACCGGCTGGGGCATCACGTGGGTGGCAAGCCGTCGGCGGTGGTGGGCGCGCAGATGCGCAAGTTCGTGATGAACAGCTACGCGCTCGGATCGGTGCCGCTGGCACTGGGCGATGTGATGCACCAGGGCGGCGTGGTGGGCGCGTTCGAGGCTGCCAGCCTGCTGGTGTTCGGCGCCGGCGCCCATCTGAACTCGCGCAATGACAAGAACGCGCTGCGCCTGGCGCGCAACGAAGCGCCGGTTGATTACGCGGGCGCGGATAGCAAGTGGAAGTTCTACGGCAAGGCCATGCCGTACGGGCTGGTGCTGCTGGGCGGGGGCGTGATCGCGAACTTCGTCACGAAGATCGTGATGGAACTGACCAAAGACGAGAAGGATGGCACGGGCAGGCCCACGCCGACGTCCACGCCCGATCCGACATCGGGACCGACGCCCGCGCCATCGCCGTCGCCGACGACGGCGCCCGGGTCCCCGTCGGCCACGCAGCCGCCGGAGACCGGGCCGAGGCCGACCGGGCCCGGACATCCGCCCACCTCCCGGCCGAAGCCGCGCCCACGGGACGAGACGGTCACGGTCAAGCCCTACTCGGCCGCCACCGTGAACGACGCCACGTTATGGGGCATTGCGCGCACGCATCTGGAGACGCTGCTGTCCGACGAACAGAAGCACGCAGCAGACGCCGTTCCGATGACGCCCGACGAGCAGGTCGGCAACTTCGCGCTGCGGGAACTGGTGAACCTGAACCCGCAGTACCGGCTGTCGGAAGACCCCGACCATCTCGAGCCGGGGTGGGTACTGGACGTGACGCGGTAGTGCGATGCGGCGCGGGGATCTGGCGCCAGGGATGGGGTGCCCGCGCTCAGGGAATGCGGCGTGGGCGCCCGACGCGCGCTGGTGCGTCAGTCGTCGTCACGCCAGCGCCGTTCGCGCCGCCATTCGTGTTCGCGCCAGCGTTGCTCGCGGCGCCACTCGCGTTCGCGCCAACGCTGTTCGCGCCAGCCGTCGTAGTAGCCGGGCGCCACCACCACAGGGCGGGGCGCGACCACCACGGGGCGCGGTGCCACGTAGACGGGGGCGGGCTCGTAGTACACCGGCGCTGGCGGCGGCGCGGCCACGTAGGCCGGCACGCCGATACCGATGTCGAAATTGACATGCGCCTCGGCGGCGGCAGAGGCCGTGAGGGCGGAAAGACCGATCAGACTGGCGATGAGGAACCTGGACATGGAGAGCACCTTTGCTCGGTTGCTGCGTGGATGCCGATACTAACGGCGCGCGGCGCGGTCCGTTGACCCTGTTCCAGGTGTCTTTGTAAGCTGTTGTATCGATTGTCTGCCCGCCCGGTGGCCGTGCTTACTGGCTGGTCGCGTCCGCGTCGCCTTCGCCGGCGCGGCGCTCGTTCGCGGTCTTGCCCGGCGACGGGTGTTCCGGCCGCAGGGCATGACCCGAAGTCTCGTCGTCCACGAGCCCATTGCCATCGCCCGAGACCTTCACTTCGATCGTCTCGACGAAATGGTCGGGTTCATCCTGCTCGATCTGGTCGTTACGTATTGATGCATCTTCGCGGGCTGCCATGGTGCGCTCCTTTTTTCGCGTCTTAATGGGAAAATAAGAGAGGGATACGGAGAACGGTGCAAGGTCCGGGCCACGCCTGCATCGCCCGGGCTGCGCGCCGGGCCGGCAACTCGGGAGCGCAGCGCATGCGCGGCTTGCAAAATCTACAAGCGCGCGGGCATCGGGGGCGGTCGGTGCGGCCTTTCCTACCGGGGTGCCCGCGCGCGGGGCACGAATATCGATAGGCAAAAACATTCGTTCGGCGCCGCGTGCCGTGTTCTTAGCATGACCCCTTTCCAAAAAAATCCGGTTCAGGAGAGAGGCGTATGACAAGAACGACAGCAGCGTCCCGTAGTCAGCGAAGCACCCCCGCCCGCCACGTGCTGGCGGGCCTGTGCGCCACGGCCGTGGCGTTGATGAGCGGCTGCGGCAGCGACGATGCGCCGACAACTTTATCCGGCAATCCCACCCCGACAACGGTGGCGACAAAGAAGCCCAACATCATCTTGATCATGGCCGACGACCTCGGCTATTCGGACCTCGGGGCGTTCGGCAGCGAAATCCGTACGCCCAATCTGGATGCGCTGGTAAAGCAGGGCCGCATCCTGGCCAACCATCACACGGCGGCGGTGTGCGCGGTGACGCGCTCGATGATCATCTCTGGCACCGATCACCACCTGGTGGGCCAGGGCACCATGGCCACCACCGACGTGAACTACGTCGACGAGAACAACGCGCCGAAGCCCGGCTACGAGGGCTATCTGAACGACCGCGCGCTGTCGATCGCCCAACTGCTCAAGGATGGCGGCTACCACACGTACATGGCCGGCAAGTGGCACCTGGGCAGCGGGCTGCCCAATGCCAGCAACCAGGGGGCGAATGTCGGCACGACATCGCCGGGCCAGACGCCGGTGTCGTGGGGCTTCGAGAAGAGCTACGCCCTGCTGGGCGGCGGTGGCGATCACTTCGGCCGCAACGGCAGCACCGCGTATGTGGAAGACGACCACTACGTGACGCCGAACACGACAAACTTCTTCTCGTCGGACTTCTACACATCGACGATCCTCAAGTACATCGATTCGAGCACCGGCAAGAATGCTGACGGCAAGCCGTTCTTCGCCTACCTGACCTACCAGGCGCCACACTCGCCGCTGCAGGCGCCGGCGGCGTACATCGATCGCTACAAGGGCGTCTACGATGCTGGCTACGAGCCCATCCGGGCGGCGCGGCTGGCGCGACAGAAGGCGCTGGGGCTGATTCCCGCCGATTTCACGCCGAATGCCGGGCGCGACGAGACGCTGACGGTGACGCCGAAGTCCGCGAACTGGGGCACGGCGTCGGCCAACTACATCACGTCGACCCACAGCGCGGCGCAGGGCGGCGTCGATACCCGCGTGGCGAATGCCAACAAGAAGTGGGACAGCCTGACTGCCGACGAAAAGCGCGCACAGGCCCGCTACATGGAAATCTTCGCGGCGATGGTCGAGAACCTGGACGATAACGTCGGCCGTCTGGTGCAGCACCTGAAGGACATTGGCGAGTACGACAACACGCTGATCGTGTTCCAGAGCGACAACGGCCCGGAAGCCAGCTATTACGAGTTCAGCGGCAACTACGACCAAAGCTACGACGCGAAGAACGCGGACCCGGCCGTCTATCCGACGCTGGGCACCACGGCGTACAAGGGCTCCAGCAATCTGGACTACGGCCAACGCTGGGCCGAGGTCAGCGCCACGCCGTTCCGGCTCTGGAAAGCGTTCCCGGCGGAAGGCGGCCACTCGGTGCCGACCATCGTCAAGCTGCCCGGTGCGGCGCCCGCCCAGCAGGCCGTGCAACTGAACGCCTTCACGCATGTGGTGGACCTGGCGCCCACGTTCCTGGACATTGCCGGCGTGGTCGCACCCAGCACGCCGGCGGCGCCGCTCTATGACAGCAAGGGCGTCAACCGCAATGCAGGCAAGGTGGTCTACGACGGCCGCAATGTGTATCCGATCACCGGACTGTCGCTGTTGCCGACGCTGCAGGGCAAGGCCACCGGCCCGGCACGCACGACCTTTGCGGAAGAGCTCTACGGCCGCACCTACGTCTACGCCGACAACTGGAAGGCCACGTGGATCGAGCCGCCGTTCGGGCCCGCCCATGGCGAATGGCAGTTGTTCGACATCCGGTCGGACCGTGGCGAGACCAACGACCTCGCTGTGCAGCGTCCGGACGTGGTGGCAGACCTCAAGGCGAAGTGGAACGACTATGCCAAGGCCGTCGGCGCGGTGCTGCCGAAGGTTCCCGGCATGATCTACTGAGGCGGCCGTGGCACTGCCTGGAATCCGCAAACTGGGGAAGATCGCCGGCGCCGCCTTTGGGGCGGGGCTGGCGGCAACGCTGGCGGTACGCGCCGTGCCGCTGCACGGCGCGGCGGCGCTCGGCACGCCGCGCCAGTGCGCTGCCTATACAGGCTTGCCCGATGACTGGCGCAAGCAGGGCAAGGCAGGCATGGCACACGTGCGCGGCGGCGAATTCGTGCCGGGCACCACGCTCGGCTATCCCGATGAACGGCCTGCCGGCAAGACGCGCGTGGGCAGCTTCTGGATCGACCGTACCGAAGTTACCAATGCGCAGTTCGCCGCCTTCGTGCAGGCCACCGGGTATCGCACCGACGCCGAGCGCGCCGGCGAGGCCGTGGTGTTCCACAAGCCGACCGGCGATGAACTGCAGCAACGGCCCTATGCCTGGTGGTCGATGGTGCGCGGCGCCGACTGGCGGCATCCGTCCGGCCCGGCATCGACCATCGACGGCAAGGACAATCAGCCGGTCACGCTGGTGACGCAGGCCGATGCGCGCGCTTACGCGCAGTGGCTTGGCCGCGACCTGCCGACCGAGGACGAATGGGAGTACGCGGCCAAGGCCGGCCAGAGTGGCGCGGCGCTGGAAACCGCGCCAGCCAATGCGGATGGGACGCCCACGGCCAACTACTGGCAAGGCGTGTTCCCGGTGCTGAACAGCGCCCGCGACGGCTTCGACGGCCTGGCGCCGGTGGGCTGCTTCACGGCGAATGCCTTCGGCCTGTACGACATGATCGCCAACGCGTGGGAATGGACCGCCGACCCGTACACCGGGCCGCGCCAGTCGCACGCCAACGGCGATACCGCGTTCGTGGCGGCGCTGTCGGGCCGGTCCGGCCACCCGCGGGACACGCGCATGGCGGTCATCAAGGGCGGCTCGTTCCTGTGCGCGCCGGACTTCTGCGTGCGCTACCGGGCTTCGGCGCGCGAACCGGCCGAGCGCGACCTGCCGACGTCGCATATCGGTTTCCGGACGGTGCTTCGCGATGGTTAAGGCGCTGTGGCTGGGATTGGGCTGTGCCTGGGCGCTGCACCTGCCGGTGTGGGCCGCGACACACGCTGACGTGGCCGTGAACGCGCGGCCTGTCGTGCGCATCGGGGTGGCCAGCCAGGCCGACCGCGAGCTTGTGGCGGCGGCAGCGAACGCGGGTGGCGCGGTGCCATTGCAGGCGGTGTCCTTCGCGGACGCCGCCGCCGTGCGCCGTGCGCTGCGCGCGCGCCGCATCGACGCCTCGATTGCGGAGGATGCCCAGGCACTGGCGGGCGATGCATCGGTCTGCACGGTGGCCCATACGGTGACCTATCCGATGGGGTTGTACGCGGAGAAGATCGCGGCGCTGCGGGAGGTGCCCGTGGGCGCCGTCATTGCCATCCCGGCAGACCGGGCCGGGCAGGGGCGCGCGCTGCTGCTGCTGCAGAACCACGGGCTGATCCGCATCGATAGCGAGGCCGGTCTGCGGCCCCAGCCTGGCGACATCACCGACAATCCGCGCAAGCTGCGCTTCGAACGTCTGTCGTCGCAACGGCTGGCTGCCGCCTTGCGCCGCAACGCGCTGGTGGCGCTGCCTTACGCGGTGGCCGACGCTGCCGGACTGGCGCCGGCGCGCGACGCGCTCGGCATCGAGGATGCCCGTGTGCCGTGGGCAAATGCGCTGGCGGTACGGGCGGCGGACTGCCGGGCGGACTGGGTGGCGCCGACGGTTGGCGCGCTGCATTCCCCGGCGGTGAAGTCTTTCATCCTGACGCGCTTCAACGATTCGGTGCGTCGGCCATGGTAGACAGCGAGCGCCGCGGTGATCCGGTCGCGATCGGCTTTCATTGCACGGCGTGCGGCAAGTGCTGCAATTCGCCGCCGCTGATGAGCATGGACGAGTTGTTCCGCCACGCCGACCGCTTTGTCGGCGCCCTGTCGTTGCGGCGCGTGCGGCCGCCACTGGCCGGCACGCGGCACATGGTGGACGGGCACCTCGTGGAAGTCACTGCCGACGACGTGGCGGCGTTTGCCGCGCTGGCGCGCCGGCAGGGCCATCCGCTGCCGAATGGCGACGTGCTGATGATCGCCACGCAGGCCATCGACTATCCGTCGCGCGGACGCTGTCCTGCACTGGCCGACGACGGCCGCTGTACGATCCACGCGTCCCGCCCGTCCACCTGCGCGATGGTGCCGCTCGACGCCTGGGTGCCCGACCGGCTGCAGGCCGTGTCGCTGGCGGCCAAGCGACGCGGCGGCGAACACGATATCGGCGCTGACTGTGTATCCGTCGTGTCGTCGGGATCGTGGCCGGCGGATGTCATCCCGCTCGTGCGGGCGAGTGAGGTTGCCGAGCCCGGCTACGCCGCGGCGCTGGCCCGGCGTCGCGACGACGAGGCACGGGACAAGGCCGTCTGGGGCGATGCCGTATGCCGCCTGCTGATGCCTGAACTGCTGGGCCCGGCGCGTGGCATCGCATCGATTCCGTTTGCCGGCTACCGAACGCTGCCGCTTGTGCCCGTGCTGGCCGTGCTTGCCGATGGCGGCTCCGAGGCGCGAGCCCGCTGCCTCGATTACATCGCGGCTCAGCGCCGGCTGATCGCCGCCTCGATCGATGCTGCGCTGGCCCGGCGCCGCGCCGATGACAAACCGATGACAGCCCAGCTGCGTCAGTGCGATGCGGCCTTGTCCGCCCTGGGCCAACGCCTGATGTCATGCCTTGTTTGTGATGTGTAAGGCTCAATTATCGGGTTCAACCCCGCTTTGTATCGTCTTTGTATCGTTTCTGTATCAAAAAGGCTAAAGATCCACTTTCGGGCGACGTAAATGTGGATGTCAGGACATTCAGGTGACGCAGCACCTGGGTGACAAAGAAACGAACAAGAAGAAGGGCACACAACCATGGCATCGATTTCCTCCCTCGGGGTTGGGGCCAACCTCGAGCTGTCCACATTGCTGGACAAGCTGTCCACCGCCGAGCGCGCGCCGCTGACGGCGCTGGACAACCAGCACACGGCCTACCAGACCCGCCTGACCGCCTATGGCACGGTCAAGAGCATGCTCACCAGCTTCCAGGCCACGGCCAAGGCGCTGATGAACCGGGACACCTTCGGCGCGGTCAAGTCGGCGGTGGGCAATGCCGACATCATGACGGTGACGACCGCCGCCAACGCCGTACCCAGCGACCTCAGCGTCAATGTGACGCGGCTGGCGCAGGCCCAGTCGCTGGCCGGCACCGGGTACGCCAAGCAGGACGTGCAGATCGGTTCGGGCACGCTGACGTTCGAGTTCGGCACCACCACCGGCTGGGACGAAGCCAGCGGCACCTACGTGAACCCCGGGTTCACTCCCAATGCGGCCACCGCTGCCGTACCCAACCCCCGCACGGTCACGATCGACCCGGGCAAGGGGTCGCTGCAGGACATCCGCGATGCCATCAACAAGGCCGGCATCGGCGTCAAGGCCAGCATCATCAACGATGGCAGCGCCACGCCGTACCGGCTGATCCTGACGTCGGACAAGACCGGCGAGACGATGAGCATGCGCATCACGGGCTCGTCGCCCGAACTGCAGGGGGTGGCGGGCTACGACCCGACCACGCCGGGATCGAACGCGATGAAGGAAACGCTGCGCGCCACCAACGCGGCGCTGACGGTCAATGGCATCGCCATCACCAGCACCAGCAACACCGTGGTGGACGCCGCGCAGGGCGTGACCATGACGCTCAAGAAGACCGGCACGACGTCGCTGTCGCTGACGCAGGACACCGACAGCATCAAGAATTCCATCCAGGCGATGGTCACCGCCTACAACAACATCCAGTCCTCGATCAAGTCGCTGACCGCGTTCGACACCAAGGCGATGACGAAGGGCGCGCTGAACGGCGACACGTCGATCCGCGGCATCCAGACGACCATCCGCGCCGTGCTGAACACGCCCGAGGCAGGCATGCCGGACAAGGCCCCGACCATGCTGGCCGCCATCGGCGTGTCGATGCAGAAGGACGGCACGATGGCGATCGACAGCAAGAAGCTGGATGCCGCGCTGAAGGACAACCTGCCCACCGTGACGCAGCTGTTCGCGGGCGACGGCACCACGGGCGGCTTCGCCCGCCGGCTGTCCGATGCGGTAGACAAGATGACCGGCGAAAGCGGCCCGATCGGCGCGGTCACCACCGGCATCGAACGCAGCATGAAGGACCTCGAAAAGCGTTACGAGGACCTGAGCGTGCGCATCGACGCAAAGATCGAACGCTACCGCAAGCAGTTCACCGCGCTGGACCTGGCGGTGGCCCAGATGAACAACACCAAGAACTACCTGACACAGCAGTTCCAGGCGTTGACGAACGCGAAGAAGTAAAACGCTTCAGGCGTGCACCTGGGGTGGGAAAGGGCGATGGCTTCGGCTGTCGCCCTTTTTGTTTTGCCTGTGCGGAGCGATGAAGGTGTGTTGTGTAAATCATCCCCGCCCGCCAGACACCCAACAAAACGGCCCGCATCGCTGCGGGCCGGCAAGTCTGGCTAAAACGCTATAACGCTATACAGCTTTCTCGCGTTTCTCTTTGGACTTCCTTCTTCCTACAACGCTCCCGCCAACCGGAACTGTCCTACCGCGCGGTGCAGGGCATCGGCCTGGTCTTCCAGCGATGCGGCGGCCGCTGTGGCTTCTTCTACCAGTGCGGCGTTCTGCTGTGCCATCTGGTCCATCTGGGATACGGCCTGGTTGACCTGCTCGATGCCCCCGGTTTGTTCCTCGGTAGCCGCGCGCATTTCGCCCATCAGGTCGGTCACGCGCTTCACGGCGCTGACGATTTCCTCCATGGCCTTGCCAGCGCCTTCCACCAGCGTGGCGCCGTCTTCCACGCGCTGCGCGGAATTGTCGATCAGGCCCTTGATTTCCTTGGCGGCCGTGGCGGAGCGTTGCGCCAGGCTGCGCACCTCGCCGGCCACCACCGCAAAGCCGCGCCCCTGCTCGCCGGCGCGGGCCGCTTCCACGGCCGCGTTCAGTGCCAGGATGTTGGTCTGGAAAGCGATGCCCTCGATCACGGCGATGATGTCCACCACCTTGCCCGACGCGGCCTTGATCTCGCCCATCGTTTCCACCACCTTGTGCACGATCTCCCCGCCCCGCACGGCGATGTCCGACGCGCCTTCGGCCAGGTGCGCGGCCTGGCGCGCGTTATCGGCGCTCTGGCGCACGGTGCTGGTCAGTTCTTCCATGCTCGCGGCGGTTTGTTCCAGCGAGGCGGCCTGTTCCTCGCTGCGGCGCGACAGGTCGACGTTGCCCGCCGCAATCTGGCGCGCGGCGCCGGCGATGGAATCTGCCGACCCACGGATCTGGCCGATGGCGCCGGTCAGGCGCGCCTGCATCTGCTGCATGTTGTACAGCACGCTGTCGCGGTCGTGCGGGGCAGTTTCCACGTGGGTGCCCAGGTCGCCGTCGGCGATGCGCGCGGCTATCCGCGACGTCAGGGCAGGCTCGCCGCCCAGTTGCCGCTGCAGGCTGATCGAGATGCGCACCATCACCACGCTCATCAATGCGCCCACGGCAATCAGCCAGCCCAGCGCCTTCCAGAGCGCAGTACGGAATTCGGCGTGGATGTCGTCCAGGTACAGGCCGGCAATGAAGTTCCAGTCCCACGGCCTGAAGTTCAGCGTGTAGCTGAGCTTGGGCTGCGGGGCGTCGGCGCCGGGCTTGGGCCACAGGTATTCGATGAATCCCTTGCCGGTGGTCTTGCCGATCTGCGCGATGTCGCGGAACAGGTAGACGCCGTTGGCGTCCTTCGTGTCGGCCATGTTCTTGCCGTTGAGTTCGGCCTTGATGGCATGCATCAGCACCACGGTGTCGGAGCGCATGATGGTGAAGTAGCCGTCGGCGCCAAAGCGCATGGCGCGCACGCGGTCGATGGCCTGCTTCTGGGCGTCCTCGGTGCTGAGCTTGCCGGCGCGGGCCATGGCCTCGTATTCGGCAACCACTGAATTGGCGGTGTCCGTCACCTGTTCCAGCGCGACCTTGCGATCCTGCAGCCGCTGCTCGCGCATCTGCCAGACGTTCCACAACGTGATGGCCAGCAGGCAGACCCAGCTCAGCACCAGCGGCAGCATGAGCTTCTTTCTCAGACTCAGTTCTTGCAACATCCCATCTCCTCCATTTCGCTTCGTTGATCGTCGGGGCGCTTTTCGAGACGTCCTCTCTATGAGCGGCGCTAACGGCAAGCCAAAGCGGAAACTTGACTGAGGATTGATACCAGTAAGGGAATAGTGGACAGGGCGCCGCTTTCTGATGTCTGGGCGGCGGATGACTGCCCGGGCGGTGTCTGGCTATGGCAATATCTCCAGATTCGTCGAATCTGACGCAGGTACTACGGATTGGCACAACGCAGCGAGAGCAAGCGGCGCGCACAGAGAGCGGCATGGAGCGATTGACCGAAGACGCTATCCTCGCCCTGGCGGATCGCGCGCAGGACACCGTGTTCCTGGTGGACCGGGGCGGTATCGTCCGCTACGTCAGTGCCCGGTGCGCGGACACGCTGGGCTTCGCCCTGTGCCTGCGCGGGCTGGACGCGCCCTTCGAATAACAACGGAACCTTGATGACGACTGGACACGTTTTCATTGCCACCAGCCTCGACGGCTATATCGCACGGCCCGACGGCGACATCGGCTGGCTGCTGGAGCGGGACGATCCCGCCGAAGACCATGGCTACGCCGACTTCATCGCCGACAAGGACATGATCGTGATGGGTCGGGGCAGCTACGAGAAAGTGCTGACGATGGGCGACTGGTTTTACGACCGGCCCGTGCTCGTCCTGTCCCGGCAACTGGCGCGCCAGCCGGTCCCTGCCCATCTGCAGGGCAAGGTCCGGTTTTCGGATACCACGCCCGCCCAGGCGTTTGCCGAACTGGCGGCGCAGGGCGTGCGCCGCGTCTATGTCGATGGCGGCCAGCTGATCCAGTCGTGCCTGCGCGACGGACTGATCGCCGACATGGTGGTCACCACGGTGCCGGTGCTGATCGGGGCGGGCCGCCCGCTGTTCGGCGCCCTGCCGCGCGACATTGGGCTGGCGCTCGAATCGAGCCGGCACTTCCCCTCGGGGCTGGTGCAGTCAACCTGGCGCGTGCTGCGCTAAGGCCGGCGGGCGTCAGGCGTCAGGCGAATTTATCGATCAGTTGCCGCAGGCGATCGCAGGCATTGGGCACCTGATGCTCGATCGCGGTGGCCACGCCGAGCAGCAGCCCGGCGCGCTGTGTGTCCGGTGAGCAATAGAACCCCGACAGCGGTGCCGGGGCCATGCCGTAGGCATAGGCCTCGCGGGCGATGCGACGGTCGTCGGCGCCATCGGGCAACTGCACGACCACGGCCAGGCCGGCCGGATAGGCGCGAAATTGCCGCGCCGCCAGCGCGTCGAGCAGGGTCTGGCTCCGTGCCGCATAGATGCGCTTCATGCGCCGCAGGTGCCGCAGGTAGTGCCCGTCGCGCATGAAGGCGGCGGTGGCCATCTGTACGGCGGGGCCCGGCGCGGAACCCAGGCAGGCCACGGCTTCCTCGAACTGCCCCACCAGACCGGGCGGCACCACGGCAAAGCCAAGCCGCAGGGTCGGGCTGATGGTCTTGCTGAATGAGCCGATATGGATCACGCGGCCCGCCCGATCGAGCGATGCCAGGGCCGGCGCGGCGCGACGCCTGAGCTGGAGTTCGCCCAGGTAGTCGTCCTCGATGATCCACGCATCGGCGCGGCTGGCCCAGCCGAGCAGTTGCATCCGGCGCGCCAGTGACAGGGTAGGACCCAGCGGCGCCTGCTGGCCCGGCGTGACCATCGCCAGCGCGGCCTCGGGCGCGTGGCGTTCGCCATGGCCGACGTCCATGCCGTCCGCGTCCACGGGCACCGGCACCGGCGTGAACTGGGCGATGGCCAGCGCGTTGCGGCTGAGCATGAATCCGGGGTTTTCCACCCACGCCTGCCGCCCCGGCGCCTGGATCACGCGCAAGGCCACGCCAAGCGCGCCGGTGAAGCCGGCCGCGATAAAGATCTGCGACGGGTGACAGGCGATGCCGCGCGCCAGCGCCAGATGCGCGGCAATCTCGCGTCGCAGCGCCTGTTCGCCGCGCGGATCGGGATAGGACGCAGGCGCCTCGATCTCGTCACGCGCCGCACGGGCCCTCAAGCGCGCAAACAGCGTGGCCGGAAAGCAATCCGATGCCGGCACGCCCATCTGGAATACCGCCGGGCCCGGCAGGAAATGCTGGTACAGCGCCGCTTGCAGCTCGGTCTGGACCGGCCGTCCGGGATCGGCCACGTTGCGCGTTTTCGGCGCCAGATCGGCGACGCGCGTGCCCCCGGCGCGCGACGACACCAGCCACTGCGCATCGACCAGGCGTTCGTAGGCGGCCTTCACCGTGCCGCGCGCGACGCCTAGCTGTGCCGCAAGATCCACCCAGGACGGCAGCCGGGCGCCCGGCAGCAGCACCTGGCTTTCGATGGCGCTGACGATGCCGAGCCGGATCTGCTCGGCCAGTGACGTCGGCGACTGGCGGTCGAGCTTCAGGTCAAGCTGTAGGGGGAGCGGGGGCGTCATCGCGTCTGGTACAGCGGGATTTGCGGTTTTTGGTTCTTTCGATTGCACTACCGGGCGTCCATGATTCTATCCATCAACCAGGAGAGGAACATGCAATCCGGCAAGCTATTTGTATCGATCCTTGCTGCGACGGGACTGGCGTTCACCGGCGCGGCCATCGCCCACGGCACGACGGACCACGGCGCGGCTGAAAGCGTCAAGCCGAACTTCTCGCACGCGATTCCCAATATCCCGGGCAAGTCAGTGGTGGCCGTGGAAGTCGACTATGCCCCGGGCGGGGCGTCGAAGCCGCACGTGCATGCCAAATCGGCATTCATCTACGCTTATGTGGTGTCTGGCAGCATCGCCAGCAAGGTGAACGACGGGCCCGAGCGTGTCTACAAGGCCGGGGAATCGTTCTACGAGGCGCCCGGCGCGCGCCACCCGGTCAGCCGCAACGCGAGCAAGACCCAGCCGGCCAAGCTGCTGGCCGTGTTTGTCGTCGACACCGACGACAAGAACCTGACCACCTACGAACAGTGATCCCGCACCAAAGGACAAGGAGCCCTGAAATGAGACTGGACTACACCAAGGCAGCGCCGAACGGCGTGAAGGCCTTCGGCGGCGTGTATGGCTACATCATGCAGTCGGGGCTGGAAGACGTGCTCGTCGACCTGGTCTACCTGCGCGTCAGCCAGATCAACAACTGCGCCTACTGCCTGGACATGCACACGCGCGACCTGATCAAGAAGGGCGTGTCGCCGCAGAAGCTGGCGCTGTTGCCGGCCTGGCACGAAGCGGGCGCGCTGTTCAGCGACCGCGAGAAGGCGGCCCTGCGCTGGGCCGAATCGGTGACGCGCGTGGCGGATACCCATGTGCCCGATGCCGATTTCGATGTGGCCGCAGCGGCCTTCAGCGAAAAGGAACTGGCCGACCTGACCATGGCCATCGGCCTGATGAACGCGTTCAACCGCCTGGCCATCAGCTTCCGGCGCGGGCCGGAGCCGGCACCGGCCTGAGCGTTGAAGCCCTGCTGCCCCGAAGCAGGCTGCCCGCGGGCGCTTGGCACGGCGCGCCCCCGGGCATTCGTCAGACAGTCGGCGGGCGCCTACCGCATCGGCAGGCTGCCGATGGCATTGCCGCCGCCCTGGCCGGTGCCGATGCGCGGATCGCGGCGTGCCGGCATGATGCCGTCGTCGGCCATGCGCTGCTGCAGGTCCTGGTCAGGAAGCTGGCAATAGTCCTTGCCCAGTTCCCGCGTCACGGCATCGCTTACCGACTGCGGCAAGGCCTTGCGCAGCAGCCCCAGAAAGCGGGGCGGCGCGATCACCACCAGTTCGTCGAATCGCTGCTTGCTGCGGGCGTCTTCCAGCATCTTCGCCACCCGGCGCGCAAACAACTGCGCTTCCTGGTGAATCTCGTCCTCGCCCGCCGATGACACCACCGTGGCCATGCGGCCTGCGTGTGCGCCGGGGTGGCCGGCATCGCCCTGAACGGACGCCTGCGCCCGCCGGCCGTAGGCGTCGCGCCTCAGATCGGCATTGTCCGCGTGGGCGCCGGCATCGGTGATCTTCTCGACCTCTTCCAGCCGCGCATTGTCGCCGCGCGCGGCGACTATCCTCGCGACACCCTCGTCCGCAACAAGGATCCAGACTGTTTTCATGAGATGTCTCCGATTGCGGCCTGGGAATCAGGCCCGTGGAGTAAAGGCCTGCAAACGCCACGCCACCCGGGTGGCCCGCCAGCGTCCGCGCGTGCGCGCCCGATAAGTGGGCAAGCGCGTCACGGATTGCAGGTTCGACCGGCAGCGACGCAAGATTTGCCGACGGGCCCGGCCCGGCGCCAGATGGGATCGTCAGGGACGCCAGCGTAATCAACCGTAACCAAAACACCCTCACCGCGCAGCCGCCCATGGTTGCCGCGCCAAATGAGAACAATTATCATCCTTCCGGCTCGCGGCGACATTGTGATGTCATCGCCAGTTTCCGCAGCGGATGACGCGCCGTCCGGCGCACCCCGCGCATCGTCTCCAGCATCCGAATGACCGACACCGCGCCAGTTTCCGGCCAGCAGCGCCGCGCGTTCTGGCTCAAGCATCTTCACCAGTGGCACTGGATCAGTTCCGCGATCTGCCTGATCGGGATGCTGATGTTCGCCATTACCGGATTCACGCTCAACCATGCCGGCCAGATCGAGGCCCGGCCCAAGGTTGTCACGCGTACCGAGACGGCGCCGCGCGATGTGGTCAGTGCGCTGCGCAGTGCCATGCCGGCCGGCGCCGACAGAAAGAACCAGAAGGGGCCCGTGCCGCCAGCGCTGGCGGACTGGCTGGCCCGCTCGCTCGATGTCGATGCGGCCGGGCGCGACGCGGAATGGTCGGCCGACGAAATCTACGTGGGCCTGCCGCGTCCCGGCGGCGATGCCTGGGTCAGCGTGGCGCTCGATTCCGGCGAAGTGCAGTTCGAATCCACCTCGCGCGGTGCCGTCTCGTACCTGAACGATCTGCACAAGGGCCGCAACACGGGCCGGGCGTGGAGCCTGTTCATCGATGTCTTCGCCATCGCCTGTCTGGTGTTCAGCGTGACTGGCCTGTTCCTGCTGAAGCTGCACGCGTCGGGCCGCGTGGCCACGTGGCCGCTGGTGGGGGCGGGGCTGGTGATACCGCTGCTGCTGGCCATCCTGTACATCCACTGATCCGCTTCACTTCCCATTCCATCGAGAAAGGTAGTTTTGACAATGCGCCGACTCCTGACCGTCACCATGACCGGCCTTGCCGCCGCGCCGCTGGCGCCCGCCATGGCCGCCGACCTGAACGTCAAGGTGGAGATTCCCCGCCTGAACGTGGCGGAATACCACCGTCCGTACGTGGCGATGTGGATCGAGCGCGCCGACCAGAGCCCAGTGCAGACGCTGGCGGTCTGGTACGACGCCAAAAACAAGGAAGGCGAGGGCACGAAGTGGCTCAAGGACATGCGCCAGTGGTGGCGCAAGGCCGGCCGCGACATGCAGATGCCCGCAGACGGCGTGTCCGGCGCCACGCGCGCACCGGGCGAGCATGCGCTGACCTTCAAGGATGGCAAGGCGCCGCTGGGCAAGCTGCCGGCCGGCGACTACCAGCTGGTGGTCGAAGCCGCGCGCGAAGTGGGCGGCCGCGAACTGGTGCGCGTGCCGTTCTCGTGGCCGGCCAAGGCCGCACAGACCGCCAGCGCCAAAGGCGAACACGAACTCGGCGGCGTGACCGTCGAAGTCAAACCTTGATGCGAACCGAACGGAGTCCGACCATGACCAAGCCTGCCCGCATTGCTGCCCGCCCTCCTGCCCGCGCTTCTGCCGGCTTTTCCAGCCGTCTTTCCACCCGCCTCGCCGTCCTGGCGCTGGCCGCGCTGGCCCCGCTGGCCGCTCACGCGCACCGCCAGTGGCTGCTGCCGTCGGCCACCGTGCTGTCAGAGAAGGACGCCTGGGTGACCGTGGACGCCGCGGTGTCCAACGACCTGTTCTACTTCGAACACGTGCCGATGCGGCTGGACAACCTGGCCGTGACCGCGCCCGATGGCAAGACCGCCGTATCGGCGGAAAACGCATCGACCGGCAAGTACCGCAGCACGTTCGACCTGCACCTGACCCAGCCTGGCACCTATCGCGTGGCCGTGGTCAACCAGGGGGTGTTCGCGAGCTGGAAGGAAAACGGCCAGACCAAGCGCTGGCGCGGTGCCGCCGATACGTTCGCGAAGAACGTGCCGGCCGGCGCGCAGGACCTGCAGGTCAACGAAATCGCCGGCCGCATCGAGACCTATGTCACGAACGGCCGTCCGACCCGGCAGGTGCTGAACACCACGGGCAAGGGCCTGGAACTGGCGCCGATCACTCATCCGAACGACCTGATCGCCGGTGAAACGGCCAGCTTCCGCCTGCTGCTCGACGGCAAGCCGGCCGCCAGCCAGAAGGTATCGGTGGTGCCGGGCGGCATCCGCTACCGCGACCGCCTGAACGAGATCGAGGCCACGACCGATGCGGACGGCAAGTTCAGCGTCAAGTATCCGGCGCCGGGCATGTACTGGATGGAAGCCGAGACCCGCGACGACAAGACGTCGATCAAGGAAGCCAAGGCGCGCCGTGCCACGTACGCCGTGACCGTGGAAGTGCTGCCGCAATAAGCACGACCCCGGACTGCCCATGCACCGCGTGCTGATCCCCGTCGCGCTGGCCGCGCCCCCGCCGTCGCCCGTTCCGGCGGGGCAGGTGCGGCAATGGGCGGGCGAAACCATGGGCACCACGTGGTCGGTCAGTGCCGTGCTGGCGCCGGGGCAGGCCGACGACCGGGGCGAGGCGATCGAAGCCGGCATCCGCGCCGTGCTCGATGGCGTCATCGCGCAGATGAGCAACTGGTCGGATACATCGGACCTGTCGCGCTTCAACCATGCCGCCGCCGATTGCTGGGTCACGCTGCCCGACGATTGCTTCGGCGTGCTGCAGGCGGCGTTGCAGACGGCGCGCGACAGTGGCGGCGCCTATGACCCCACCGCCGGCCCGCTGGTGGACCTGTGGGGCTTCGGTCCGGCAGGGCGGCGTGCCGCCACGCCGTCGGTGGACGACGTGCTGCGCGCGCGGGAGCGTTGTGGCTGGCAGCGGCTGGACGTCGATGCCGGTCGGCGCCGTGTGCGCCAGCCCGGCGGGGTGTCGCTGGACTTTTGCGCCATCGCCAAGGGGTTTGCCGTCGATGCCGTGTCGCGCCATCTCGACGCACAAGGGTTGGCGCACCATCTGGTGGAAATCGGCGGCGAGCTGCGCGGCCAGGGGCTCAAGCCCGATGGCATGCCGTGGTGGGTCGAACTGGAATCGCCTACGGCGGATGGTGCCGCGCCCGCGCGTACGCTGGTTGCGCTGCTCGGTTTGTCGGTGGCCACGTCCGGTGACTATCGCCGCTACTTCGAGCGGGACGGACAACGCATTGCCCATACGATCGATCCGCGCACCGGCTATCCGGCCGCCCACGCGCTGGCATCGGTCACGGTGATTCATCGCGATTGCATGCTGGCCGATGCGCTGTCCACCGCGCTGACCGTGCTCGGGCCCCAGGCCGGCATGGCTTTCGCGCAGCGCCACGCGCTGGCGGCGCGGTTCCTGGTGCGCACGCCGGAAGGCTTCGACGAACGCACCACGCCGGCCTTTGCGGCGATGCTGTCATGACGCGCTGGCTGTGGGGCATCGTCTTCGCGGCCGGCGTGGCGCTGGCCATGCTGGCGCACGGCCGCACCCTGGCGGCGGCGGGCGTGGTCGTGGCCTATATCGCATTCTGCGCCGGTGTGATTGGCGCACACCGGCGGCGCCGCGCGGCGCGCGCGATGCTGTCGGCACCCGGCGACGGCCAGGGCAAGCCGACATTGGTGGCGTACGCCAGCCAGACCGGCTTTGCCGAACAACTGGCGACGCAAACAGCTCGGGCGCTGCAGGGCGCGGGCATGCCGGTGCAACTGCTGTCGTTTGCCGATCTCGATGGCAGGCATCTGGCCGCGTGCGGGCAGGCCCTGTTCCTGGTCAGCACCACGGGCGAGGGCGATGCGCCGGACATGGCTTCGGGCTTTGCGCGCAAGCTGCTGTCTGGCACCACGCCCGACGCGCTACAGCCACTGCGCTACGGCATTCTGGCGCTGGGCGACAGCAGCTATGCGCGCTTCTGCGCCTTCGGCCATACGCTGTCCAGCTGGCTGCAACGCCATCAGGCCAAGCCGCTGTTCGATATGGTCGAAGTCGACAACGGCGACCCCGGCGCGCTGCGGCACTGGCAGAACCACCTGTCGGCGCTGTGCGGCGGCGCCGAGATCGAAGATTGGGAGCGGCCGCGCTACGGGCGGTGGCAGCTTGTGGAGCGCCGGCTGCTGAACCCGGGCAGTCTCGGGCAGCCGGCCTGGCATCTGGCGCTGGTGCCGGAAGCCGCCGGCGATCTGGCGTGGCAGGCCGGCGATATCGCCGAAGTCGGCCCCTGCCAGCCGCCTGAGGCGGTGGCGCGGCTGCTGGACAAGCTGTCGCTCGATGGTGCGATCCAGGTCCGCTGCGACAGCCGTCCGATGACGCTGGCCGACGCACTGGCCACGCGCTTGCCCCTGCCCGATGCGCATCTGTCGACGATGGCGGGCCTGGCGCCGCAGGCGCTGGTCGATGCGCTGCCGGCGTTGCCGCATCGCGAGTATTCGATTGCGTCGCTGCCGGCCGATGGCAGGCTTGAACTGCTGGTGCGGCAGACCGTGCGTGCGGATGGCTCGCTCGGTCTGGCTTCGGGCTGGCTGACGCGGTACGCCGCCGAGGGCGCCCACATTGCGCTGCGCGTGCGCAGCAATCGCGGCTTCCACGCGCCCGACGACGACCGGCCGCTGATCCTGATCGGCAACGGTACCGGGCTGGCCGGCCTGCGGGCGCTGATCAAGACCCGCGCCGCCCAGGGCTGGCATCGCAACTGGCTGCTGTTTGGCGAGCGCGCCGCCGCGCACGACGACTTCCACGGGGCAGAACTTGCGGCGTGGCGCGAACAGGGCGTGCTGCAGCGTATCGACCGCGCGTGGTCGCGCGACGGCGGCGTGCCGCACTACGTGCAGGACGCCGTGCGGGCGGCGGCGGCCGATATCGCGGCGTGGGTGGCACAAGGCGCGTCCATCTACGTCTGCGGCAGCCTGCAGGGCATGGCCAGCGGCGTGCATGCGGTGCTGGCCGATATCCTGGGCGATGCGCGCCTGCAGCAGATGATCGATACCGGCCACTACCGGCGCGACGTCTACTAGCCGCGTCCGGCGCCAACAGGCGTTTTTTGCGGCGGCGCAGGATCGCCGCCGCGATCACATTCCGCTATCCTCGCTGTCAGTTTCCGTCGAGGAGTCCCGATGTCCCGTCCCATCCGTCCATGGCGCCGCGCAGCGGTTGCCGCCCTCTGGCTGGCCGCCGCCAGCTTGCCCGTCCACGCTGCCGGCCCGGACAAGTTCGCGGTGCCCGGCCTGGAAAAGCCGGCCACGGTACTGGTGGATCGCTGGGGCGTGCCCCATATCTACGCCAACACGCTCTATGACGCGTTCTACGTACAGGGCTTCATGGCCGCGCGCGACCGTCTCTGGCAGATCGACCTGTGGCGCAAGCGCGGGCTGGGCGAAATGGCCCGGGACTTCGGCCCGGCCTATGTGGAAGGCGACCGCATGGCGCGTGCGGTGCTGTTCCGGGGCGACATGTATCGCGAATGGCTGGCCTACGGGTCCGATGCCAAGCGCGTGGCGGAGGCCTTCGTGGCCGGCGTGAACGCCTATGTGGCGCAGGTGGAGGCGCATCCGGAACTGCTGCCGCCCGAGTTCAAGATCCTCAACTACAAGCCTGCGCGCTGGCACGCCGAAGACATCGTGCGCATCCGCCACCATGGGCTGACGCTGAACTTCACGGGCGAGATCGACCGCGCGCAGATCTTCTGCTACGTGAAGCCCAACGCCGTGCGCGCCGACTGGGTGCGCCGCGAGCTGGATCCCCCCGTCGAACCCAAGGTGCCCGAAGGGCTCGACACCTGCGCCGTGCCGGCTGCCGAGCTGCGGCGTGCCTACGACCTGGCGACCGCCGCGCCGCGCTTTCCGAAGGATTGGTGGTCGCAGGGCGCCAGCAAGGCCGAGAACATCCCGGTGGACCAGCTCTACGCCACCGTCGACGCCAACAGCGACACGGGCCGCAGCCTGGGCTCGAACAACTGGGTGATAGCCGGCAGCCGTACCACCACGGGCCGGCCGATCCTGGCCAACGACCCGCATCGGGCGCATGGCGCGCCGAGCCTGCGCTATATCAGCCATCTCAATGCGCCGGGATTGTCGGTCATCGGCGCGGGCGAGCCGTTCCTGCCCGGCATCTCGATTGGCCACAACGGCACGATTGCCTTCGGCCTGACCCGGTTCTACATGGACCAGGAAGACCTCTACGTCTACGAGACCAATCCCGCCCAGGCGCACGAATACCGCTACAAGGGCCGGTGGGAGCCGATGGAGACCGTCACCGAGCAGATCGCCGTGCGCGGCGAAGCCACGCCCCGCAAGGTGACGATCGACTACACCCGGCATGGTCCGGTGCTGTACGCCGATGCCAAGACCGGCCGCGCCTACGCGCTGCGGGCGGCGTGGCTGGATTACGGCATGGCGCCGTACTTCGGCTCGATGGACTATATGCGCGCCCAGAACTGGGACCAGTTCCGCGCGGCCATGAACCGCTGGGGCGCGCCGGGCGAAAACCAGGTCTATGCCGACCGCTCCGGCAATATCGGCTGGATTCCGGGCGGGCTGACCGTCAACCGTCCCAACTGGGATGGCCTGATGCCGGTGCCCGGCGATGGCCGCTACGAGTGGGCCGGCTATCGCAACATGGATGAACTGCCGTGGGCGTTCAACCCGGCGCCCGGCTACGTGGTGACGGCCAACGAGAACAACATCCCGGCCAATCACCCGGCCGCGAAGATCGGCGTGGGCTACGAATGGAGCGACAGCGCGCGGGCCCGCCGGCTGAAGGCGCTGGTGGCGGCGAATCCGCGCAGCTCGCTGGAAGATTCGATGGCGTGGCAGAACGACACGGTATCGCTGCCGGCGCAGCGCGTGGTGGCGCTGGTCAAGCCGCTGAACAGCAGCGACGCCCAGGTGCAGCGCGGTCTGGACCTGCTGCGCGGCTGGGACGGCAACGAGCGGGCCGACAGCGCCGCCGCCGCGCTGTTCGAGGTCTGGTTCAGCAAGCACCTGCGCACGGCCGTGGTGCGGGCCGCGCTGTCGCCGGAAGGCGCGCGCCTGGTCGGCCCCGGCGATGCCAGCCGCGTGATCGCGGTGCTGGAGCGGCCCGACACCTGGATGACCGTGGACAAGCGCAACGAGATCATGACCAGCACGCTGAAGCTGGCGATGGCCGAGATCGAGAAGAAGCTCGGCAGCGACCCCAGAACCTGGCAATGGGGCAAGCTGCACACGGCCGTGTTCAGCCACCCGCTCGATCCGATCCTGGATGCGGCGCAGCGCCAGCAGTTCGATGTCAACGCCGGACCGATCGGCGGGTCGTCGTTTACGCCGATGAATACGAGCTACCGCAACAGCGACTTCCAGCTGACGGCCGGTGCTTCGTTCCGCATGGTGCTGGATGTGGGCAACTGGGACGCTTCGCGCGTGGTCAACACGCCCGGACAGTCGGGCAATCCGGCCAACCCGCACTATCGCGACCTGGCGCCGCTGTGGGCCAGGGGGGAATACTTCCCGCTCGTGTATTCGCGCAAGGCGGTGGAAAAGGAAAGCAAGGAGCGGGTGGAACTGGTGCCGCAGTGAGGGGGTGTTGTCTTGTCTTGGGGGATGGGGGCGCCCGCCCTCTCCCCCGGCCCCTCTCCCGCATGGCGGGAGAGGGGAGCAAACCGGCAGGGCTTGAAATGCCGTGGGGGTTGGGGGAGAGGGCAGGCCTCACCAAAGCTACAGCGCCATCTCCAGCACCCGCGCCACGTGCAAGGCCTCGCGGCCGGCGCCGTCGTGTATCTGGTGGCGGCAGCTTGTGCCATCGGCCACGACCAGCGTATCGGCATCGGCCTTGCGCACCGCGGGCAGCAGCGCCAGTTCGCCCATCCGCATCGACACGTCGTGGTGCTCGGCCTCGTAGCCGAAGCTGCCAGCCATGCCGCAGCATGACGATTCGATCAGCGCGGTCTTGAGTTCGGGAATCCAGCCCAGCACCTGCTCCACCGGCCGGACTGCGTCGAACGCCTTCTGGTGGCAATGGCCGTGCAGCAGCGCCTGCCGGTGGCCGATCGGCTTCAGGGTCGGCGCGAAGCGGCCGGCCGCGTGTTCGCGCACCAGGAATTCCTCGAACAGGAACGCGTGGTCCGCCAGCGCACGGGCCGCGTCGCCGTAGCCGTACTGCAGGAATTCGTCGCGCATCGACAGCAGGCACGACGGTTCGAGGCCCACCACCGCCACGCCGCGCGCGACAAACGGCAGCAGCATGTCGAGCGCGCGCTTCGCTTCGGCCTTTGCTTCATCGACCAGACCCGCCGCCAGGAACGTGCGGCCGCAGCACAGCGGACGCTCGCCGGGCACGCCAGACAGGTGCACGGTATAGCCGGCCGCTTCCAGCACCCGATGCGCCGCCCGTGCGTTGCCGGGTTCCATGTGATTGTTGAAGGTGTCGACGAACAACACCACCTCCTTGCCGCCGGCGGGCCGTGCCCGGTAGTCGTCGCGCAGGAACGCCGGCTGCCAGCGCGGCAGCGAGCGTCTGGCCGACAGCCCCAGCAGCCGCTCGCCCAGTTGGGGCAGCCCCGGCACACGGTCGCGCAGGTTGAACAGCCAGGGCAGCTTGCTGGCAGTGCCTGCATAGCGCGGCAGGAAGGCCACGAGCTTGTCGCGCAGGCGCAGGCGGCCCGCGCGGGCGTTGGCGGCGCGCACCTCGATCTTCATCTTGGCCATGTCGATGCCGGTGGGGCAGTCGCGCTTGCAGCCCTTGCAGGACACGCACAGGTCCATGGTGTCCCTGACGGCGGGATCGAGCAGGCCATCGCTGCCAAGCTGACCCGACAGCGCCAGCCGCAGCGTGTTGGCCCGCCCACGCGTCAGGTGCTGCTCGTCGCGCGTGACGCGATAGCTCGGGCACATGGTGCCGGCGTCGAACTTGCGGCAGTGGCCGTTGTTGTTGCACATCTCCACGGCGGCCGCCAGGCCGTTGGCGGGGTCCAGCCCGGTGCCCGGTGTGCTTTCCACCTCGGTGACAGGATCGCGCGTGACGTTCCAGGCCGACCAGTCCAGCGCCGGCTCCAGCGGCTTGACGGTATAGCCGGGCGGGAAGCGGAACAGCGACGTGTCGTCCATCTTCGGCGTGCGCACGATCTTGCCGGGGTTGCAGCGGTTGTCGGGATCGAACAGCGCCTTGATCTCGGCAAATGCATTCGCCAGCGACGGCCCGAACTGCCAGGCCACCCATTCGCCGCGGCACAGGCCGTCGCCATGCTCGCCCGAGTACGCGCCCTTGTACTCGCGCACCATGGCCGCCGCTTCTTCGGCTATGGCGCGCATCCTGGCCGCGCCGTCGCGGCGCATGTCGAGGATGGGCCGCACATGCAGCGTGCCCACGCTGGCGTGCGCATACCAGGTGCCGCGCGTGCCGTGCTTGTGGAAGACCTCGGTCAGGCGCGATGTGTATTCGGCCAGGTGTTCGAGCGGCACCGCGCAGTCCTCGATGAACGACACCGGCTTGCCGTCGCCCTTCATGCTCATCATGATGTTCAGGCCGGCCTTGCGCACTTCCCACAGCGCCTTCTGCGGGCCGGCGTCGGGCATTTCCACGACCGAGCCGGGCAGGCCCAGGTCGGCCATCAGTTCCCCCAGTTGGCGCAGGCCGCGCAGCGTGGCGTCGCGGTCTTCGCCGGCAAACTCCACCAGCAGGATGGCCTCGGGCTCCCCGATCAGCGCCTTGTCGATGACGGGCCGGAAGGCGGGGTTGCTGCGCGCCAGGTCGATCATGGTGCGGTCGACCAGTTCCACGGCCGCCGGCTTGAGCGCGACGATATGGCGCGTCAGGTCCATCGACTGGTAGAACGTCGGGAAATTGACCACGCCCAGCGTCTTGTGGGCGGGCAGCGGCGCAAGCTGCAGCGTGATCTGGCGGAAGTAGGCCAGCGTGCCCTCCGAGCCCACCAGCAGGTGCGCCAGGTTGACGCTGCCGTCGGCGGTGTACGGCCGCTCGTTCTGGGGCTGGAAGATATCGAGGTTGTAGCCGCCCACGCGTCGCAGCACCTTCGGGTACATCTGTGCGATGGCCTCGCGTTCACGCTCGGCGATGCGCCGCACGCCGTCGGCAATGGCGCGGTGCGGCGCATCCTCGGCCGGCCAGCGGGCATCGAAGCGGACGTCGTCGCCGTTGGCCAGGATGGCCTGGACGCCCAGCACGTTGTGGACCATGTTGCCGTACTGGATCGAGCGCGAGCCGCATGAGTTGTTGCCGGTCATGCCGCCGATCGTGCATTGCGCGGCGGTGGAGACGTCCACCGGGAACCACAGGCCGTGGGGCTTGAGCCACGCGTTCAGGTGGTCGAGCACGATGCCGGGCTGCACGGTGACCGTGCGCGCCTGTGGGTCGAAGTCGATCACCTGGTTCAGGTACTTGCTGTTGTCGATGACCAGCGCCTCGCCCACGGTCTGGCCGCATTGGCTGGTGCCGCCGCCGCGCGGCAGCAGCGGCGCCTTCAGGTCGCGGGCGATGTCCAGCGCGAGCCGCGCGTCGGCTTCATCGCGCGGCACCACCACGCCGAGCGGCATGATCTGGTAGATCGACGCGTCGGTGGCGTAGCGGCCACGGCTGGCGGTATCGAACAGCACGTCGCCACGCAGTTCGGCGGCCAGGCGCCGGTACAGCGGCGATTGCAGGGCCGGCGCGGTGGCCGCGCCGGGCATGAAGCGCAGCGGTTGCACGCCGGGTGGCGTGGGGGTGACAGGCAAGGCCATGAGCGGGGATGTCTCCGGTTGCGGACACTCGAAGACGCCGCCATGGCCGGGAGCGCCCGCTGCGGGCGCTTCGGTTCAGGCGGCGACGTTCTGTGCGCGTTCTAGTTCGGCGATCAGCGCGTCGTGCTTGTGTTCCAAGTGCGCGCGCAGGATGTCACGCAGGGCCGCACCGTCGCGCCTGGCCAGGGCATCGATCATGTCGCCGTGCTCGCGCACGGCCATGTCCCATTTGTCCTGGTCGAAGTTCGAGCGGAAACGCAGCGCCTGGATGCGCAGGTTGATGCGTCGATAGGTCTCCTCAAGAATCGGATTGCGCGCCGCCGCGTTGATGGCGTCGTGAATGCGCCGGTTCAGCGCGTAGTAATTGGGCAGGTCGCGCCGGGCGTGGCAGGCCAGCATTTCGAAGTGCAACGCGCGGATCTCGTTGAGCTCGGCCTCGGTGATGCGCTGGCAGGCCAGTTCGCCAGACATGGCTTCGAGCGCGCCCATCATTTCAAAGAGGTGGTTGACGGTGTCGGTCGACAACACCACCACCTCGGCGCCGCGGTTCGGCAGCAGCGTCACCAGCCCGTCGGCGGCCAGCACCTTGAACGCTTCGCGCAACGGCGTGCGGGATACCTGCAGCAGGTCGCACAGCACGCGTTCATTGAGCCGCGTGCCTGGCGCAAGATCGCCCTCCATGATCATCGTGCGCAGGCGCTGGGCCACCGCCACATGCAGGATCTGGCGGTCCACGGCTTGCGAGGAAAGGGTTGGAGTAGTGCTCATCAGGGATCGTGTAGCTTGACAGTATTGTATTCAAAACCTACTCTGGGGCAAGCACGAATCACGTTCCGGTGCGATTTTCGGTGCCGGGAATCATGCAGCGACTGGCATAAAGGCCTTGTAGTTGTTGATTTACAAGGCTTTTATGCGGGGCGGCAGGTGGACATGCTTGCCAACATTATCCCGCATGCTGGCGCTGCAGTGCATCCCCGTTTTTTGAATACAAAATTCAAACATAAAGGACACGAGGCGACATGATCCGACTGAATTCCCATCCGAGCGGCCGGCACTTCCTGCAGATCCCGGGCCCCACCAACGTGCCGGATCGGGTGCTGCGCGCGATGGACTACCCGACCATCGACCACCGTGGCCCTGAATTCCAGCAGCTTGGCAAGAAGGTGCTGGCCGATATCCGCAAGGTCTTCCAGACCGAGCAGCCCGTGGTCATCTACCCGGCCTCGGGCACCGGCGCGTGGGAGGCGGCACTGGTCAACACGCTGTCGCCGGGCGACAAGGTGCTGATGTACGAGACCGGCCATTTCGCGTCGCTGTGGAAGAAGATGGCCGACAAGCTGGGCTTGAACCCGGAATTCATCGTGGGCGACTGGCGCCACGGCGTGGATGCGGCGGCCATTGGCGCGCGCCTGGCCGCCGACAGCAGCCACGAGATCAAGGCGGTCTGCGTGGTGCACAACGAAACCTCGACCGGCGTCACGTCCGACGTAGCGGCCGTGCGCCGTGCCATCGACGCCGCCAATCACCCGGCCTTGCTGCTGGTGGACACGATCTCGTCGCTGGGCTCGGTCGACTATCGCCACGACGATTGGGGCGTGGACGTCACCGTGTCGGGCTCGCAGAAGGGCCTGATGCTGCCGCCGGGCATCTCGTTCAACGCGGTCAGCCAGAAGGCGATTGCCGCGTCGGCCCAGGCGAAGCTGCCGAAGGCGTTCTGGGGCTGGGAAGAGATCCTCGAATCGAACAGGAACGGCTTCTGGCCATACACGCCGGCCACGAACCTGCTCTACGGGCTGTCCGAAGCGTGCGACATGCTGCTGGAGGAAGGCCTGCCGAACGTATTCGCGCGCCACCAGCGCCATGCGGCCGCAACGCGTGCCTGCGTGACGGCCTGGGGCCTGGAAATCCTGTGCCAGAACCCGGCCGAGTACAGCCCGGCGCTGACCGCCGTGGTCATGCCCGATGGCCACAGCGCCGATACGTTCCGCAAGGTCGTGCTGGAGAACTTCAACATGTCGCTGGGGCAGGGCCTGTCGAAGCTGTCGGGCAAGGTCTTCCGGATTGGCCACCTGGGCGATTTCAACGACCTGACGCTGATGGGCACGCTGGCCGGCGTGGAGATGGGGCTGGCGCTGGCGGGCGTGCCGCACCGTGCCGGCGGCGTACTGGCCGCGATGGAAAGCCTGCGCAATGCCGCGGCGTCGCAGCCTGCGTTGCGCGCAGCCTGATCCCGATCCCGCCAACCCGACCGATATAGCAGAAAGAGGCGGCCCTTCAGAGGCCGCCACGACAACAGGCCGATGCGCCGCCAGAGCGCACCGCCGCCACCCAAAGGAGACAGACCATGACGTTTCGTTATGCTGCGCGCGCGCTCGCGTGCGCCTCGCTGTTTGGTGTCGCGCTGGCCGCAGCGCCGGCTTTCGCATGGGAACCCACCAAGCCGGTGGAGGTGGTCGTGCCCTTCAGCGCCGGCGGCGCGTCGGACCAGATGGCGCGTTCGATCCAGGGCATCATCGCCAAGCACAAGCTGATGAACCAGCCGATGATCGTCGTGAACAAGGCCGGTGCCAGTGGCGCGGAAGGCCTGATGGATACCAAGGCCTCGAAGGGCGACGCGCACAAGCTGCTGGTCACCTCGTCGGCGCTCTACACCGTGCCGATGATCAGCCAGCTGCCGTTCAACTGGCGCGACCTGACGCCGGTGGCGATGGTGGCCATGGACGAATTCGTGCTCTGGACCAATGCCGAGGCGCCGTACAAGACGCCATCCGAATACCTGGCCGAAGTGAAGAAGGCGCCGGGCAAGTTCAAGATGGGCGGCACGAGCTCCAAGCGCGAAGACCAGATCATCACCGCGCAGACCGAACGCCGCGCCGGCGTGCGCTTCATCTACATCCCGTACAAGGGTGGCGGCGAGGCGGCCACGCAGTTGTCAGGCAAGCATATCGACTCCAACGTCAATAACCCGTCCGAATCGATCGGCCAGTGGCGTGCCGGCGAGCACCGCGCGCTGTGCGTCTACGCGCCCGAGCGCATGCAATACACCACCAGGATCACGGGCACGCAGAGCTGGCACGACATCCCCACCTGCAAGGAACAGGGCCTGGACGTGCAATACCAGATGCTGCGCGTCTTCATGCTGCCCGGCGGCGTCACGCCGGACCAGCAGAAGTACTACGTGGACCTGATGCAGAAGGTGGTGGCCACGCCCGAGTGGAAGGAATACCTGGAGAAAAACGCGCTCAAGAACGACTTCATCGCCGGCCCCAAGCTCGTGGAGTTCCTGACGGCCGACGAGACACGCCACAAGGACATCATCAAGGAAGCGGGTTTCGTGGCGGCCAAATAAGGGCTGATTGTTTGCTCCCCTCTCGCGCAAGTGGCAGAGGTGAGCGAAACACCCAAGGGGATACCAATGAGCGAACAACGACATGACACCGTGCCGGCGGCGATCACGGTGCGCGCCGCCGAGATCGGCGTGGCCATCCTGATCGCCCTGGGCGCGATGGTGGTGATGGTCAGCAACTACCGGATCGGTGCCGGCTGGGCGCCAGACGGCCCGGAGGCCGGCTATTTTCCGTTGCGCATCGGGGCGCTGATCTTCCTGGCCTGCCTGGTGGTGCTGTGGCAGGCGCTGCGCACGCCCAACGACGCGGTGTTCGTGACCTGGCCCCAGCTCAGGCAGGTGGCGGTGATCCTGGTGCCGCTGACGGTGTACGTGGCGCTGATCGCCTTCCTGGGGATCTATGTGGCATCGGCCATCTTCATCGCTGGCTTCATGCTGACGATCGGCAAGTTTGCGTGGTGGCGCGCGGTGCTGACCGGCGTGGTCATCAACGCGGTGCTGTTCTGGATCTTTGAAATGCAGTTCCGCGTGCCGCTCCCCAAGGGGCCACTCGAAGCGGCCTTTGGATTCTGAGGGGGCGGGCATGGAAGAACTCAATGCACTGATGGGCGGCTTTGCGGTGGCGATGTCGTGGCACAACGTCGGGCTGATGCTGGTGGGCATCCTGCTGGGCATCGTGGTGGGCGTGCTGCCGGGACTGGGCGGGCCGAACGGCGTGGCCATCCTGCTGCCGCTGACGTTCTCGATGGAACCCACGTCGGCCATCATCATGCTGTCGTGCATCTACTGGGGCGCGCTGTTTGGCGGGGCCATCACGTCGATCCTGTTCAACATCCCGGGCGAGGCCTGGTCGGTGGCCACCACGTTCGACGGCTACCCGCTGGCGCAGCAGGGCGAGGCGGGCCGCGCGCTGACATCGGCATTCACGGGGTCGTTCCTGGGCGCGCTGGCCGGCGTGCTGCTGATCACGTTCCTGGCGCCGATGGTGGCCAGGTTCGCGCTGCGCTTCGGGCCACCGGAATTCTTCGCGGTCTATTTCCTGACGTTCTGCAGCTTCATCGGCATGGGCAAGGAGGCCAAGGCCAAGATCGTGATCGCGATGTGCATGGGCTTTGCGCTGGCTGCCGTGGGCATGGACACGGTGTCCGGCACGCTGCGCATGACCTTCGGCTCCACCGAACTGCTGCGCGGCTTCGACTTCCTGGTGGTGGTGATCGGCCTGTTCGGCATCAGCGAAATCCTGATGACGATGGAAGAGGGTGTCGCCTTCCGCGGCAAGCGCGCCAATATCGACCTCAAGGTGGTGCTGAAGACCTGGGCCGAACTGCCGCGCTACTGGATGACGCTGATCCGCTCGTCGATCATCGGCTGCTGGCTCGGCGTGACGCCGGGCGGCGCCACGGCCGCATCGTTCATGGGGTACGGCGTGGCCAAGCGGTTCTCGCGCAAGCGCGAGACGTTCGGCAAAGGCAATGTCGAAGGCGTGATCGCGCCCGAGTGCGCCGCCCATGCGGCGGGCACCAGCGCGCTGCTGCCCATGCTGGCGCTGGGCATTCCGGGGTCGGCCACCGCGGCGGTGCTGCTGGGCGGGCTGATGATCTGGGGCCTGCAGCCGGGGCCGCTGCTGTTCACCGAGCAGAAGACCTTTGTCTGGGGCCTGATCGCCAGCATGTACCTGGGGAACCTGGCCGGATTGATCGTGGTGCTGTCGACGGTGCCGCTGTTCGCCGCCATCCTGCGCATTCCGTTCGCGATCATCGCGCCGCTGATCCTGGTGGTCTGCGCGATCGGCGCGTTCACGGTGCACAACGCCATGTTCGATGTCTGGCTGATGCTGATCTTCGGCGTGGTCGGCTACGTGCTCAAGAAGCTCGACTACCCGCTGGCGCCGCTGGTGCTGGCGCTGGTGCTGGGTGACCGGGCCGAGGACGCGTTCCGGCAGACCATGCTGATGTCGCAGGGCGAGATGAACGTGTTCTGGTCCAACGGCCTGGTGGGCACGATCATGGCGCTGGCCGTGGTGATCCTGGTCTGGCCGGTGTTGGGTGGCCTGCTGGAAAAGACGAAGCGCCGCAAGATGATGTCGGCGCATGAAGGAGCAGCGGAATGAGCGAAGGACTGATCGAAGAGGGCACGCTGCTGGTCACGCGCGACGACGCGGTGGCTACCATCGTGCTGAACCGGCCGGCCAGGCTGAATGCCTTTACGCTGGACATGTGGCGCCAGCTGGGCGAAGCGTTTCGTGCGCTGTCCGCCGACGATTCGGTGCGCTGCGTGATGGTGCGCGGCGCCGGAGAAAAGGCGTTCTCGCCCGGCAACGACATCGGCGAGTTCGAGACCACGCGATCCAACAAGCAGCAGGCGGTGGCCTATGGCGCGGTGATGCACGCCACGGCGCGGGCCATGCAGGACTGCCCGCATCCGGTGGTGGCGCAGATCCATGGCATCTGCGTGGGGGGCGGGCTGGAGGTGGCGGCGATGGCCGATATCCGCATCTGCGGGGTGAGCAGCCGCTTTGGCGCGCCAATCAAGAACCTGGGCCTGGTCATGGCGCACGCCGAGATGGCACCGCTGATCCGGCTGATCGGCACCTCGCGTACGCTGGAACTGCTGTTCGAGGGCCGCATCGTGGGCGCCGAAGAGGCGCATGCGATGGGGCTGGTGTCGCGCGTGGTGCCCGATGACCAGGTGGCCGCCGAAGCGCGCGCCACGGCCGGGCGCATCGCATCGGGCGCGCCGCTGGTGGCACGCTGGCACAAGCGATTCGCGCGGCAGCTGGCGGAGGGCAAGCCGTTATCGGCCGCCGATCTTGACGCCGCTTTCGACTGCTTCGATACCGAGGATTTCCGCGCCGGCTATCGCGCGTTCCTGGCCAAGCAGGCGCCGAAGTTCGCCGGCCGCTAGTTTCGGAGGAGACCGATGTCCGATTTCACTTCCATGCAGCCCGGCGCGCTGGCCGGCCTGCGTGTGCTGGAACTCGCCCAGATCATGGCCGGCCCCACCTGCGGCATGATGCTGGCCGACCTGGGCGCCGACGTGATCAAGATCGAGAAGATCGACGGCGGCGACGACGCGCGGGGTTACAAGGAGCCGGCCATCAATGGCGTGTCGGCACCGTTCCTGATGCTGAACCGCAACAAGCGCGGCATTGCGCTGGACCTCAAGAAGCCGGAGGGCCGCGAAGTGTTCCTTCGCATGGTGCGCGACGCCGATGTCGTGATCGAGAACTTCCGCAAGGGCACGCTCGAAAAGCTGGGCCTGGGCTACGACACGCTGTCGCAGGAGAACCCCGGCTTGATCTATTGCGCGATCTCGGGCTATGGGCGCAGCGGCCCCTATGCCGACAAGGGCGGCTTCGACCTGATCGCCCAGGGCTTTACCGGGCTGATGAGCATCACGGGCGAAGAGGGTGGGCCGCCGCTGCGCACCGGCAATTCCATCGCCGATATCAATGCCGGGCTGCTCGCCGCCTTTGGCATCCTGGCGGCGTACCAGCACCGCCAGAAGACCGGGCGCGGCCAGGTGGTGGAGACTTCGCTGATCGAGGCCGGGCTGCAGCAGCTCTACTGGCATGCGGCCATCCACTTCGCCACCGGCGAGTCGCCGGGACCCAGCGGTTCGGCACACGTGCTGGCCACGCCGTACCAGGCGTTTCCGACGCAGGACGGTCACATCATCGTCGGCGGTGCCAACGAGAAGAACTGGGCGCGCATTGCGCAGGTGCTGGGGCATCCCGAGTGGATCGACGATCCGCGCTTCCGGCTCAATGCGGACCGCATGCGGCACCGCGACACGCTGCTGCCCGAGATGGCCAATATCCTGACGACGCAACCGTCGGCGCACTGGCTCGATGCCTTCGATGCCGCAGGCGTGCCGGCCGGTCCGGTGCATTCGATCGGCGAGGCGCTGAACCATCCACAGACGCTGGCGCGCGGCATGGTGGTGCGCCAGCAGCATGCCGAAGCGGGCCCGATCCGTACGCTGGGCCTGCCGATCCAGCTATCGGAAACGCCTGCGCAGTATCACCGGCCCTCGCCCCGGCTGGGGGAGCATACGTGTGCGCTGCTGGCGGAATGCGGCTATGGCGAAGCGGAAATTGCCGCGCTGCTGGAGGCGGGGGTGGTGTCGGAAGCGACCGCGCCGGTGGCGGCCATCTCCGAGGTATAGGACATCGATGCGTCAGTCGACGTAAAGCAGGATGCTGATGAACTGGCAGATGCTGCCGCCCAGCACGAACAGGTGCCAGATGCCGTGGAAGTGGCGCACGCGTTCGTCGAACAGGAAGAACCCGATGCCGGCGGTGTAGATCGCGCCGCCGGCCACCAGCCAGTACAGGCCTGCGGTGGGCAATGCCGCTGCAAGCGGCTGGAAGGCGATCAGCACCAGCCAGCCCATGATGACGTAGATCGACAGGGATATCACGCGGGTGCGATGGCCGATCCACAGTTCCTGGACGATGCCAATGGCGGCCAGGCCCCAGTTGATGCCGAACAGCGTCCATCCCCAGGGCCCGCGCAAGGTGACCAGCGCAAACGGCGTATAGCTGCCGGCGATCAGCAGGTAGATCGCGCAATAGTCGAGCCGGCGGAAGATGTCCTTGGCCGGCCCGCGCACGCTGTGATAGACGGTGGAAATTGTGTAGAGCAGCACCAGCGTGGTGCCGTAGACCACGGAGCTGACCACCTTCCAGGCGTCGTGATAGAGCGCCGACGAAGTGACCAGCACCGCCATGCCGGCGGCGGAAAGCACCGCGCCAGCCAGGTGACTGTAACCGTTGAACCGTTCCCCGCGATACATCCCGAAAGCTCCGTCTGCGTAGTTGGCCAGTCGGCATTGTGGCATGGATGACGCACGAAGCCGGTCGATGGCTGCCGAAGCCGCCGCCATTTCGTTGTTCGACGGTTCGACGTTCATTCGCAAAGCATGTTCGTTCAAACGCGCGATCGGTATCGCTTGGTCACATCGTTGACATAACAAGCGTCCAGACTTCAGTTCTCGCCCGCAGCCCCCCTCCCTTGGAGGGGTAGGCCTTGTACATCAAGACATTGGGAGACAAGGGCGGCCGGGATCGTGCGCGGGCGTCCGGATGTTTGACGCCCGAACCGTCATCTGAAATTCTCTGACCTCGAACCATGACAACCACAAACACTGTTCATTCGCGCATGCGCAGGCCGATGCTCGGCGCCGGTGTCCTGTGCCTGGCGCTGATGCTCGGCGCCTGCGGCGGCGACGACAACAATTCGACGCCGCCCGCCACGGGTGGCGGCAACGGGGGCAATGGCGGCAATGGCGGCACCACGCCGGCCGCCTGCACCACGGCGCACTGCGCGCCGGCCCCCTGACCCGCCCCTGATCCACCCCTGAGCAGAGTCCCGCGCCTACCCCCACACCAAGACACCAACCTGGCATGACATTCAACCCATCCAAGCGCAAGTTTCTGCGCAACACGCTCGGCACCGCTGCCGCCGCCGCCACGCTGGCATCGTTCCCGCCCAGCATCCGCCGCGCGCTGGCCATCGAAGCGAACAACGTCACCGGCACGATCCAGGACGTGAAGCACGTCGTGCTGCTGATGCTCGAAAACCGCTCGTTCGATAGCTACTTCGGCACCTTCAAGGGCGTGCGCGGCTACGGCGACCGCTTTGCGATTCCGCTGGCGAACGGCCAGAACGCGTTCTTCCAGACCGATGCCACCAACGCCACGATCACCCCGTACCGGCTGGATGGCTCGCTGGGCAACGCGCAACGCGCGGGCAGCACGCCGCATACCTGGCCCGACGCGCAGAACGCGTGGGACCACGGCCGCATGAACCGCTGGCCCGTGGCCAAGAACCGGCTGTCGATGTCGTACTTCGACACCCCCGAGGTGCCGTTCCAGCGCGCGCTGGCCGATGCCTTCACGCTGTGCGACGCGTATCACTGCTCGATGCACACCGGCACGATCCCGAACCGCCTGTTCTACTGGACCGGCACGAACGGCCCGAGCGGCGCGAACGTGGCGGCCATGGTCAACGAGTTCAACGGCGGCAACGACGTGGGGCCGTCGACGCAGGGCTGGACGTGGAAGACTTATGCCGACCGCCTGGTCGATGCCGGCGTGAGCTGGAAGGTCTACCAGAGCCTGGCCGACAACTACGGCTGCAACGAGATGATGAGCTTCCAGCATTGGCGCGCGGCCATGGAGTCGATGCCCGCGGCACGCCGTCCGGTGGCGCTGCCGGCGGTCTCGCCGGCCTACGATCCGGCCATCGACGATGCACTGAGCCCGCTGGCCAAAGGCTTCGGCAATACCATGCCCGACGGGCTGCTGCAGTCGTTCCGTGATGACATCCAGAACGGCACGCTGCCGGAGATCTCCTGGATCATCCCGCCGTCGCTGTACAGCGAACACCCGGGACCGTCGAGCCCGGCGCAGGGTGGCTGGTACGTGCAGCAGGTGCTGGACGCGCTGACCGCCAATCCCGAGGTCTTCAGCAAAACCGTGCTGCTGATCAACTACGACGAGAACGACGGCTTCTTCGACCACCTGCCGCCGCCCTCGGCCCCGTCGCGCAACCCCGATGCGACGCTGGCCGGCGCCAGCACGCTCAGCGCGGCGGACATGGCCTTCGAGTATCACAACTACACGCCGGCCACGGCCAACCAGTCGGCCATCGATGGCAAGCCTTACGGCCCCGGCCCGCGCGTGCCGATGTGGATCGTGTCGCCGTGGAGCCGTGGCGGCTGGGTCAATTCGCAGGTGTTCGATCACACATCGACGCTGCTCTTCCTGGAAAAGCGCTTCGGCGTGAAGGAGCCGCAGATCGGCGCCTACCGCCGTGCGGTGTGTGGCGACCTGACGTCGGCGTTCAACTTCGTCAACCCGAACACCGACCCGCTGCCCACGCTGGCCGGCCGCAGCACAAAGGTGGCGGTCGATAATTTGGCCCTGACGCAGAAGGCATCGGCCGCCATTCCGGTGCCGACCACCGCCGTGCTGCCGCCGCAGGCCGCCGGCACGCGGCCGTCGCGTGCGCTGCCCTACGAACTGCACACCACGTCGCGCATCGACGCGGGCGCCAGGACGGTGACGCTGAGCTTCGTCAATGGCGGCACGGCTGGCGCGGTCTTCCACGTCTACGACAAGCTGCACCTCGATGCCATTCCGCGCCGCTACGTGGTGGAAGCGGGCAAGAGCCTGGACGGCGTGTGGAGCGTGGCGGCCGACAACGGCAGGTACGACCTCTGGGTGCTGGGCCCGAACGGCTACCACCGGGAATTCGTTGGCGATGTGTCCGAGCAGGCCGCGGGCGGCGGCGTGGATATCCAGGTCTGCTACGAGCTGTGCGATCCGGCAACGCTGCAGGTCAAGCTGCACAACCGCGGCGACAAGGCGTGCACGTTCGCGGCAACGGCCCGGGCATATCGCACCGACGGTCCGTGGCGGCAGACCGTGGCGCCGGGGCAGGTGGGCGAACTGCGCTGGACGCTGGGCGACAGCGGCAACTGGTACGACTTCGAGATCGGTTGCGACGTGGCGCCGTCGCTGCGCCGCCGTATCGCTGGCCGCATCGAGACCGGCAAGGACTCGATCAGCGATCCGGCGATGGGCCAGGTGTCGTAAGCAAGGGCGTCCCGATGCGTCGCGCGGGATACAGGTGCCGGCCGGCATGGCGTGTACACTTGCCGGCTGGCACCTGGCCCGACTTGCCGGGGCAGATGCCGCTCCTGAAAACCGGACCCACGACACACGTCACCCGACACAGAATCTCATGAAGAAAATCTCCCTGCTCCTCGCTGCCGTTGCGCTGACCGCTTCGGGTCTGGCCGCGGCCGCCGAAACGCTGCCTTCGGGCGTGGTCGTCGATACCGTGACCAAGGGCACGGGCCCGTCGCCCAAGGCGTCGGACACCGTCAAGGTTCACTATCGCGGCACGCTGACCGATGGCACGGAATTCGACAGCTCCTACAAGCGCGGCCAGCCGATTTCGTTCCCGCTGAACCGCGTGATCCCGTGCTGGACCGAAGGCGTGCAGAAGATGCAGGTGGGCGGCAAGGTCAAGCTGACCTGCCCGGCCTCGACGGCCTACGGCGCGCGCGGCGTGCCGGGCACGATCCCGCCCAACGCCACGCTGAACTTTGAAGTGGAGCTGCTGGGCATCGGCGGCTGATAGCTTTCGCCCCTCTCCCCCCCGGCGGGAGAGGGGGAGTCTTACCCTCCATAACTAGAAGAGGATCCGCATGGATTCCGTGTTTGTCGTCGTCGCGCTCGGCGCCGTCGTCGCCGGGTTTGTCCAGGGGCTTTCCGGATTTGCCTTCGGCATGGTGGCGATGTCGTTCTGGGCCTGGGGCGTGGAACCGCGCATGGCGGCGGCGATGTCCGTATTCGGCGCACTGACCGGCCAGTTGCTGGCGGCGTTCACGGTGCGGCGCAAGTTTCATCTTTCCACGGTGCTGCCGTTCCTGCTGGGCGGCATCGTCGGCATTCCCATCGGCGTGAGCCTGCTGCCGCGACTCGACGTCAACCTGTTCAAGCTGTGCCTGGGCATGATCCTGGTGATCTGGTGCCCGATCATGCTGTTTTCGGCCCGCATTCCGCCGCTCCGCCATGGCGGTCGCGTGGCAGACGGCATCGTCGGCGTCATCGGCGGCATCATGGGCGGCATCGGCGGATTCACGGGCATTGCGCCCACGCTCTGGTGCACGCTGCGCGGCTTCGACAAGGACAGGCAGCGCGTGGTGATCCAGAACTTCAACCTCGGCGCGCTGATCGTGACGATGGCCGTCTACATGGGCACCGGCATCATCACGCGCGACATGCTGCCGATGTTCGCCATCGTGGCGCCGGCCATGCTGATTCCGACCCTGATCGGCACGCGCGTCTATATCGGTATCAGCGACCTGGCCTTCCGGCGCATCGTCCTTACCCTGCTGACCTGCTCGGGCATGGCGATGCTGGTCGCGTCGGTGCCCAAGGTGCTGGGCTGATCACCCTCAATGTGGTGCATTGGTGGCGTGACGTCGCCCTGGCTCCAAGGCGCCCGCCATGGGCGTTATCAGGGTTTATACTCACGTCCACCTGCCTGCGCCTGCTGCCGGTCATCCAGCATTCCCCGCATCATGAACAAGCGTTTCTACCTCTTCTGCGCCGCCACGTGGGCGGCCGCCGCCATCCTGATCGTCGGTGACGGCGCCATGTCGACCGACGTGCTGAGCGGCGTGGTGGCGCTGGCCGGTTTCGACCTGTTGCGTCCCTGACGCCGGCCGCCGGTCCCGTCGGTGCCAGAAAAGGCCTCCTTTTGCCGATTCGCACGGTGACGTGCGCGCCATACGCCGACGGTGATGGCGTTTTGGTTGCCTGACGTCTACGCTTGACTGTGGTCCGTGCGGATTTGCCGCGCGATATTCCTTTCTCAACAGTCTTGTGCAGGGAGATCCCGATGAAGGCGTTTACGATGGCATTGGCGGTGGCAATTTGCATTCCCGGTATGGCAATGGCGGCCGGCCCGGCCAACCCTGCCGATCGCTACGACTACAACATGCGCACCACGAACAAGGACGGCTACGTGCCCGATCCGGCGCGCGTCACCAACAAGGAAGGCTACGTGCCGGACGCGGCCCGTTCGGGCGACAAGTTCGACCCGTACACGCAGGGCGCGAACCAGAACACGGCGTCGGCCCTGACCGACAGCAAGACCACCAAGAAGTCGTCGGGCAAATCGACGTCGCACAAGAAGGCGCCGACGGCACAGCAGTGACATGGTTGCCACCAGGACAAAGGCCCCGCATCGCGGGGCCTTTGTCCTGGGGCGTGCAGCAGTTCAACGCTGCGCCGACTGCTCTCCCCTGGCATACACGCGTTCGCCGGCTACCCAGGTTTCCAGCACCTGGATCTTCCAGATGTCGCTGGCCGGCACCTTGAACAGGTCGCGGTCCACCACGATGAAGTCGGCCCACTTGCCGGCTTCGAGCGAGCCGAGCGTCTTTTCCTGGTGCTCGGCGTAGGCGGCGTCCAGCGTGAAGGCGCGGAATGCCTGCGGCAGCGTCATGGCTTCCTCCGGGTGCCAGCCCTTGATCGGGCGGCCTTCGTGGTCGGTACGCGTCACGGCGGCGTGCAGGCCGTAGAACGGGTTGGCCGATTCCACCGGGAAGTCGGAGCCGCCTGCGATGACCGTGCCCTGCTTCAGGAAGGTCTGCCAGGCATAGGCGCCCTTGATGCGGTCGTGGCCGATGCGGTCTTCGGCCATGTTCATGTCGCTGGTGGCGTGCGTGGGCTGCATCGACGCGATCAGGTCCAGCTTCTTGAAGCGCGGAATGTCCGGCATCGACACCACCTGCGCGTGCTCGATGCGGTTGCGCAGTTCGCGGCCGCCCACTTCCTTGTAGGCCACTTCCATGGCATCCAGCACCTGGCGGTTGGTCTTGTCGCCGATGGCGTGCACGTTGACCTGGTAGCCGGCCTTGATGGCCGTCTTCACGGCGGCCTGCATTGCGGCGTCGCTCATGAACAGCAGGCCGCTGTGGGCGTGGTCGTCGGTGTACGGCTCCATCAGCGCGGCGCCGCGGCTGCCCAGGGCGCCGTCGCCGTACAGCTTGACGGCGCGCAGGTAGTAGCGGTCGTTGCCGTAGCCGACCACGGGGCCCTTGGCGGACAGCGCCTTGAAGTCGTCGCCCGTGTCGCGAATCATCGCGTAGATGCGCGTGGTCAGCTTGCCCTGGTCGGCGAACTCGCGATAGATGCGGTCGTCGGTCACGGTCACGCCGGCGTCGCCGACGGCGGTCAGGCCCAGCGCGTTCATGTGGGCGATGGCGGCGGCCAGCGCGGCGCGGCGGTCGTCGTCGGTGTACGGCGGGATGATGTCGTTGACCAGCGCCATGGCCTTGTCCACGAGCACGCCGGTCGGGTTGCCGTTGGCATCGCGCTCGATCCGGCCGCCGGCCGGGTCCTTGGTGTCCCGCGTAATGCCGGCCGCCTGCAGCGCCTTGGTGTTCAGCCACGCGGCGTGGCCGTCCACGCGCACCAGGCGCGCGGGACGGTCGGAAACGGCGGCGTCGAGTTCGGCGGCGGTCGGGAAGCGGCCCAGCTTCCAGTTCACCTGGTTCCAGCCATAGCCAAGCAGCCACTTGCGCTGCGGGTTCTTCTGGCCGTAGGCACGGATGATGCCCTGCGCCTCATTCAGGTCCTTCGTGCCCGACAGCGAGATCTCGGTGGTCTTGAAGCCCAGGCGGAACACGTGGCCGTGGGCGTCGATCAGGCCCGGCAGCAGCGTCTTGCCCTGGCCGTCGATGCGCTTTGCATCGGGATACTTTGCGCGCAGCGCGGCGGCGTCGCCGGTGGCCAGCACCTTGCCCTGGTCGAACACCAGGCCGCTGAACTGCGTGACCTTGTCGTTCTGCAGCGTGTAGCCCTGGACGGATTCGACCAGCGTGGGTGCGGCGTGTGCGTGCAGGGCCGCCATGGCGGCCAGTGCCAGCAGGCTCGTGCGAATGGACTTCTTCAAGATGACTCCTTGGTCGTTGTGCCGAGTTTTTCTTATCGTGTTGTCAATGACGCCCGGGTGGCGCCTGGGGTGTTGCCCTTATTCACCGGATGCCGGGGCCAGGCCGCGCGCGGAGGCGTCAGGGCGGGGCTCGGGCAGCGGTGGGAATTCCATTTCGGCATACCGCACGAAGCGCGACTTGCGCGCGATGCGATAGCCGAGCCAGATCAGCAGGAAGATCGGAATGCCCACGTAGGTGGCAGTCACCGCCGCCCAGTCGATCTTGCCGTCGGTAAAGGCCTGGTAGTTCTGGCCCAGCGTCACGATCATGCACAGCGCGAACGCGAAGATCGGTCCGTACGGGAAGAACGGCGAGCGGTACGGCAGGCGGTTCAGGTCCAGGCCCTGCGCGACGAAACCCTTGCGGAAGCGGTAGTGGCTGACGGCGATGCCCAGCCACGCGATGAAGCCCGTCATGCCCGACAGGTTCAGCAGCCACAGGTAGACCGACTTGCTCTCGAACATCGACGTCAGGAAGCACAACGCGCCCACGGACGTGGTGGCCAGCAGCGCCATCATCGGCACGCCGTTGCGGGTCAGCTGCGCGAACACGCGCGGCGCGCGGCCTTCGGTGGCCAGGTTGTAGAGCATCCGGGTGGACGCATACATGCCCGAGTTGCCGGCCGACAGCACGGCCGTCAGGATCACCGCGTTCATCACGCCGGCCGCGAAGGCCAGCCCGGCATGACGGAACACCAGCGTGAACGGGCTGACGCCCACGGTTTCCACGTCGGTCTTGAGCAGGCTGGGATCGGTGTAAGGAATCAGCACGCCGATGATGAAGATGGCCAGCACGTAGAACAGCAGGATGCGCCAGAACACCTGCCGCACGGCGCGCGGGATGTTCCTCGCGGGATCGGCCGATTCGCCGGCCGCCACGCCGATCAGTTCGGTGCCCTGGAACGAGAAGCCGGCAATCATCGCCACGCCGACCAGCGCGGGCAGCCCGCCCACGAACGGGGCGTCGCCGGTGGTCAGGTTGGCAAAGCCGTTCACATGCGCGAAATCGCCGCGCATGATGCCGAAGATCATCAGCGTGCCGATCACGATGAAGGCGATCACGGTGACCACCTTGATCAGCGCGCACCAGTATTCGGCCTCGCCGAAGCCGCGCACCGAGATCGCGTTGAGCGCGAACATCAGGCCCAGGAACAGCGCGCTCCACAGCACGCCAGGCGTGTCGGGGAACCAGTACTGCATGACGAGCTGCGCGGCCGCCAGTTCCACGGCAATGGTCACGGCCCAGTTGTACCAGTAGTTCCAGCCCAGCGCGAAGCCGAAGCCTTCGTCCACGTACTTGGCGCCGTAGGTGGCGAATGATCCCGACACCGGCATGTAGGCGGCAAGCTCGCCCAGGCTGGTCATCAGGAAGTAGACCATCGCGCCGATCAGGATGTAGGCGGCCAGCGCCCCGCCGGGGCCGGCCTGCGCGATCGTGGCGCCCGATGCCACGAACAGGCCGGTGCCGATCGATCCCCCAATGGCGATCATGGTCAGATGGCGTGCGCGCAGGGTGCGGCGCAGCCCGGGCGCGGGTGCGCCTTCTTTTGTATTCGATTGAGTGGACATATAAGACATGCGTCCGGGCCCTTGTGAGGCCTCGGGCGGAGTTCGCCGGCCAGCAGTCTCCTCTCCACGGGCCGGCATGGTGGGCGGCATCATAAGAGAAAACAGGGGCCGGGAAAAGGCGGGAAATGCCGAAGCCAGGGGCTTCAGCGCAAGCTTTTGTCGATGCGGGCGACGAGGCCGTTCATCCAGTTGCGCAGCGCCGCGTCGGACATGACCAGCGCCGTACTGCGCCACAGCACGCGATACACACTGTTGCGATTGACCTTGGTCACACGGGCGGGATCGAGCCACGCATCGTTTTCCACCAGTAGCGCCAGCGTTTCCAGGCCGATCAGTATCGGCCACAGGCAGGCCAGCCGCAGCCGGATGGCCGTGCGGGGCAGGGCGAACGTATAGGCCATCGCCTCGCGCAGGTGGTCGAGCGCAATGCGCACCAGTTCGTGCAGCATGGGCCGGGCGCGCCGCGAATTTGTCGGATCGAGCAGCATCGGCACGGTCAGGCCATGGCGGTCGAGCACTTCGGCGGGCAGGTAGCAGCGGCCGATGCGCAGGTCCTTGCCGACGTCGCGCAGCACGTTCACCATCTGCAGCCCTTTGCCGAAACGCACCCCGCGACGCCGCATCGTGTCGAGCGGATCCTTCATGGTGCCGGGCAGATGCGCATCGGTCATGGTGGTCCAGAACTCGCCAACGCAGCCGGCCACCAGGTATGTATAGCGATCCAGGTCGGCCAGCGCCGGCAGGGCCGCGACCTGGCCCGAGCGTTCGTCGGGGAAGGTCTGCAGGTCGAACTCCATGCCTTCGGTCAGCGTGGTGACGATGCCCTGCACGGCGGCGCGGTCCGAGGGCGAAAGCTGCGCCAGGACGTCCAGCGCCGGCGAAATCGATTCGAGCAGCACCCGCTCGTCGGACACGGTCTGCTGCCCGGCCACCTCCACGGCCAGCCGCCGCGCCAGCGCGCCGCCATCGTCGGCACCGTTGATGCGCTGGCGCAGTGCCAGCAGCAGGTCGAGCCGCTGCGCGGGCGGGATCAGCGAGGTGTCGGCGATGGTGTCCGCAGCGCGCGCCAGCAGATAGGCCAGCCCGACGGGGTCGCGCATGCCCGCGGGCAGCACGCGCAGCGTCAGGTAGAACGAACGGGAAACACCTTTCAGCAACGGGCCGAGCAGGAAGGCCCGGTTGGGGTTTGGCATGGCGGTTGGCAGACGATGGGACGGCGCATTGTACCCATTGCGCCTGCCGACGCCTGCGCCAATGCTTCCGCGCCGCGCCTGCCGTCAGTCGTACTGAAGCTTCGGATACCAGTTTGCGCCGCGCCCTTCGGGCGTGGTGTCCAGCAGGGTCCAGAGCGGATCGAGGTCGGGTGCGCCGCGTGGGTCCTGGCCAGGGTCGGCCATCGCGCCGCTCATCTCGCCGCTGTAGAAATGGCGAATCTTGCCGTCGCGTCGGGTAAAGACGGTGTAGCCGGGCATGTCGGCGTCGTCCGCGCTCACATAGTCACGCGTGAAAGCGCCATCGGTGTCGGCGTACACCTTCAACTGCGTCCAGCCGCGCGCGGCCTTGGCTGCCTTGAGCCGCCCGATCGGCGAGCGCGCCACCATGGCCAGCGCCACGCGCTGTTCGATGTCGGGCACCTTGCCTTCCCACGACGCCATCAGCGACGTACACATCGGGCAGGGCCTCTCGCGCTGCGGGCCGAACATGTAGCTGTAGACCACCAGCGTGTCCTTGTCGCCGAACAGGTGGGCCAGTGTGACCGGGCCGTTTTCGCCCGTGAATTGATAGGTTTGCTTCACTTCGCCGCCCGGGGGCAGCTGGCGGCGCATTTCCGCCACGCGTTCGATGTGCCGACGCAGCTCGATTTCCTCGGCCAGCAGCGCATTGCGGGCCCGGCGGTATGCGGCGTCTTCGTTCGGGAAATGCGCGCGATTGCGTTCGGCCAGTGCCTTGGCCGGGGTCAATGTGGACGATTGCATCATCGTCTAGCCTCCTGCAATTCGAATCCGTGGCGTGCGCGCCACGCTGGGGAAGACCCGCGCCTGCCCGGAAAGCCCCGGGTGGCGCGGCCATTCGACCAGCATAGGAAAAGAAGTGTCCACATACGCACCCCCACCCCTGCGCGGTCATTCCCATGTCATGCCGGGTTATGCATAATCTGTAGCATCTGGGCTTCAAGATTTGATCTGATGCGCGTGACGATTCGAACCACGACGATTCCTGGATCCCACAGCCAGGGCCCACTGCATCGGGCGGCGGTCTACCTCAATACCGAGGAAGATGCTTCGCCGCTGATGGTCAGTGCATGGAGTCAGCGTGAACCCGATGCTTTCCTTGCCGCCCAACGCTGGGCGCGCAATCATCACTACATGGTTTCGAATCCCCGCAACGGCACGTATTACGGTGGTCGCACCGCGCGCTGAAGTGCAGCGTCGGCGCACCGCCTGAAGCATTGGCCGTTGCGTGGTCTGGCACTGGTTGTGGCGGGGCCCGCCTGTGCCGACGCGAGCCTGCCAGGCGGAACCCTGCCGCGCGGCTGCGCGGTGATCGACCGCTTTTATGCGTTATCCGTGCCGGCGGGCGGGTGGGGCGGTTGTGGCCGCGTAGAATGGTCGCGAAAAACAGGCCGCGAGCCACATCCACGACGCGCATCAATGAATACCCCGGCAACAGAACCGGCAGCAGACCGGCGTCCCCAGACTTCCTCCGATATTGACAACAGCACCGCCGCGCGCGGCATTGCGTTGCTCACGTTCGCGTTCATCCTGAGCCAGTTCTATCGCAGTTGCCTGGCGGTCATCGCGCCGGAGCTGCAGCATGATTTCGGGCTGTCGCCAGCTGGCTTCGGCGCGCTGTCGTCGTGCTTCTTCCTGTCGTTCGCGGTGGCGCAGATTCCGGTTGGGATTGCCTTCGACCGCTATGGCGTGGGGCGTCCCACCGCGTTGCTGCTTGGCGTTGGCGCGGCATCCGCCGTGGGTTTCGTGCTGGCGCCCAGCGGTGCGCTGGCCATGCTGGCCCAGGCGGGCCTGGGCCTCGCCTGCGCGCCAGTCTTCATGGGGCTGCTGCACTATGCGTCGGAGCAGCTTTCCGAGCGGGAATACATGCGCGTGGTGAGTCGCTCGAACGCCATGGGCATGATCGGCGCGCTCTGCGCCACGGCACCGCTGGGCTGGTTCTCGCAGCATTTCGGCTGGCGCCCCGCGCTGGCCATTTCGGCGCTGGGCATGGTGGGTGCCTGCTATGGCGTATGGCGCTACGTGCGTGACAGCGGCCATGCGCAAGCGCGCCAGGCACCGATGGGCGCGATGCTGGCCGAAAGCGTGAAGCTGCTCGGCAATTGGCCGCTGTGGACGCTGATTCCGGTTTGCGTGGCCATGGCGGCCGGCACGGGTTTCCGCAACGCCTGGAGCGGGCCGTACCTGGCCGATGTGTTTGGCCTGCAGCCCGGCACGCGCGGCGTGGCGCTGACACTGCTGAGCCTCGCGGGCTTTGCCACGGCGTTCCTGCTGCCGGTGCTGGTGCGGCGTAGCACGCTCAAGCGCACCATCGGCGGCTGGGCGTGCCTGTCGATGGTGGGTGGCCTCGTGCTGACGATCTGGCCCGATACCGGCGTGGCGTCCGGCGTTGGGCTGATGGCGCTGCTGTCGACCATCGGCATGCTGCATCCGCTGGTGATGGCGCAGGGCCGCGCGCTGATTCCGCCGGCCAAGCGCGGTCGCGGGCTGGGCCTGCTCAACACGTTCGTGTTTCTGGGCTCGGCGCTGACATCGTGGGGCTTTGGGCTGATCGCCAATGTGGGCCATCTGCGCGACTGGCCCGTGGCCAATACGTACTCGGCCATCTTCTTCTCGGCCGTGGCCGTCGTGGCGCTGTCGCTGGTGCCGTACTGGTTCAGCCCGACATCGCCCGTTTCGCACCAGAAATAGGCACCAACATTACAGTTGGCTTTCAACGCGAATTTACGGCCGCAATTCGCGTTTTCCCTGATTTTTCGCTCAAGTTTGACTACGCCAGACCGTTAGGACTTCCAATGTCTGTCCGTGCGTACATTCACGTGTACGGCTGACGCAGGAGGAGCGGCCGGGGGCAACACGCGACTCGGCCTGCCACTAACCAATGGATCAGGTACAAGCAATGAAAAATCTTGGTATTGGTGTACGCCTAGGCATCGGCTTTGGCGTGGTGTTGGTGTTGTCTACGCTCATGACCGTACTTGGCGTCGTGCGCCTGCAGGAGGTTGCGGGCCGTACGCACGCGATGATGCAGGAGCCGCTGGCCAAGGAACGTCTGGTCAGCGACTGGTATCGGCTGATGTATGCAAGCGTGCGCCGTACCACGGCCGTGGCACGCAGTAGCGATCCGTCGCTGGGTGCATTCTTCGCGGCCGAGACCGCCTATTCGGTCAAGGCGATTGCCGAACTGCGCGACAAGATCGAGCCGCGCCTGTCCACGGAAGAGGAAAAGGCATCGTTCAAGAAGATCCAGGTGGTGCGCAACCCGTACAACGATTCGCGCGACAAGATCACCAAGCTCAAGGCCGAAGGCCTGACCGATGAGGCCAACAAGGTGCTGGAGTCGGAATTCGTACCGGCCGGCGATGCCTATCTGGCCGAGATTCAGAAGCTGCTCGATATCCAGCGCGCCTCGATCGATGCCACGGCGGTGCAGATCAACAACATCTACGAGAGCGCCCGCAACGGCCTGATCACGCTGGGCGTGATCTCGCTGGCCATTGGCGTGGCCTTTGCCTGGTGGCTGACCATCGGCATCACGCGTCCGCTGCATCGCGCCGTGGGCTTCGCGCGCACGGTGGCGTCGGGTGACCTGACCAGCCGCATCGAGGTGGACAGCACCGACGAGACCGGCCAGTTGCTGGACGCGCTGCGCGAGATGAACGACAACATCCTCGGCATCGTCAAGGAAGTGCGCGTCGGCACCGATGCCATCGCCACGGGCACCAGCCAGATTGCCGCGGGCAACACCGATCTGTCCCAGCGCACCGAGGAACAGGCGTCGTCGCTCCAGGAAACGGCGTCGAGCATGGAGGAGCTGACCAGCATCGTGCGTCAGAACGCCGACAGCGCCAAGCAGGCCAGCGCGCTGGCCGTGAATGCGTCCGAGGTAGCCACGCAGGGCGGCGATGTGGTGGGCCAGGTCGTGCACACGATGGACGAGATCAACGCGTCGTCGCGCAAGGTCGTGGACATCATTTCCGTGATCGAAGGCATCGCGTTCCAGACCAACATCCTGGCGCTGAATGCGGCCGTGGAAGCCGCCCGGGCCGGTGAGCAGGGTCGCGGCTTTGCCGTGGTGGCCGGCGAGGTGCGCAGCCTGGCGCAGCGCAGCGCCACGGCCGCCAAGGAAATCAAGTCGCTGATCGGGGATTCGGCCGATCGCGTCGAGCGCGGATCGGAGCTGGTTGCCCAGGCCGGTCAGACCATGGAAGAGATTGTCAGCGCCGTGAAGCGCGTGACCGACATCATGGGCGAAATCAGCGCCGCGTCGGCCGAGCAGAGCGCAGGCATCGAGCAGGTGAACCAGGCCGTCACGCAGATGGACACCGTGACGCAGCAGAACGCCGCGCTGGTGGAACAGGCTGCGGCAGCCGCCGGCTCGCTCGAAGAGCAGGCACAGCGGCTCAAGGAAGCCGTGGCGACCTTCCGCCTGGCCGCCTGAAACCGAAGGCCCGAAGCGTGGCTCCGCACCGCGCTTCAGGCCTGGCAGCCGTTACTTCGTCCTGGGCGGCACGATCGTGCCGCCCGACTGCGCGGCCTCGCGGGCGTGCTCCATCTGCGGCATCATGTTGCTGTTCAGGTGGAACATGACCCACAGCGAGCCTGACAGCGTGATCACCACCAGCGTCAGCGTGAACATCAGCGACAGCATGTTCCAGCCGCCCTCGGACTTCGCGTTCATGTGCAGGAAGTAGATCATGTGGACGACGATCTGCACCGCGCCGATCAGCAGGATCACCACGGCCGTGGTTGACGACTTGTCGAACACCTTGCCCATCACCAGCCAGAACGGCACCGCCGTCAGGAACACCGACAGCACGAAGCCCGTCAGGTAGCCGCCCAGCGTGGCGTGCGGCCCGATGTCTTCTTCGTGATGGCCGTGGCCGTGGTCGTGGCCGTTCATCGCGTGGTCTTGCGCGCTCATGGCAGCGTTCCCATCAGGTAGACAAAGGTAAAGACGCCGATCCAGACGACGTCCAGAAAGTGCCAGAACATCGACAGGCACATCAGCCGCCGCTTGTTGGCCGTGATCAGGCCATGGCGGCCCACCTGCAGCATCAGCACGATCAGCCACACCATGCCGAACGTCACGTGCAGCCCGTGCGTGCCGACCAGCGAGAAGAACGACGTCAGGAACGCGCTGCGCGTGGGGCCGGCGCCCTCGTGGATCAGGTGCGCGAACTCGTACAGTTCGACGAACAGGAACGCCGCGCCGAACACGCCCGTGATGGCCAGCCAGATCTGCGTTCCCGCCACACGGTTCTGCTGCATCTGCAGCATGGCAAAGCCATATGTGATCGACGACAGCAGCAGGAACGACGTGTTCAGCGCCACCAGCGGCAGCTCGAACAGCTCGGCGCCGGTGGGCCCGCCCGCGTATTCGCGCCCCAGCACGCCATAGGCGGCGAACAGGCAGGCGAAAATCAGGCAGTCGCTCATCAGATAGAGCCAGAACCCCAGCAGCGTGCCGTTTTGCGGGTGGTGCTCCTCGGTCAGATAGAACTGGTAGCCGCCCGGCGGTGCGTCATCCGCCGCCGAAGTGCTGTGCGCGTGGAGGGGAAGGGTCGTATCAGCCATGGCCAGTCATCAGTTGGGTGCGTGCCGCTTCGGTCCGGACCACGTCTTCGGTCGGGATGTAGTAGTCGCGCTTGTAGTTGAAGGTATGGATGATTGCCGCGATGATCGTGGCCGCGAACGACACGGCCGCCAGCCACCAGATGTGCCAGATCAGCGCAAAGCCCATCAGCGTGCACAGGGCGGCCAGCACGATCCCCGCCGCGGTGTTCTTCGGCATGTGGATCGGGATGAAGCCTTCCATCGGCCGCTTGTAGCCGTACTGCTTCATCTGCCACCAGGCATCGGTGTCATGCACCACCGGCGTGAACGCGAAGTTGTACTGCGGCGGCGGCGACGATGTGGACCATTCCAGCGTGCGGCCGTCCCAGGGGTCGCCGGTGGTGTCGCGCAGTTCCTCGCGGCGCATGAAGCTGACCACCAGCTGAATGATGAAGCAGGCAATGCCGCAGGCGATCAGGAACGCGCCGAACGCGGCAATCAGGAACCAGATCTGCAGCGACGTATCCTCGAAATGGTTCACCCGGCGCGTCACGCCGAGCAGGCCCAGCCAGTACAGCGGCATGAACGCGAAGTAGAAGCCGGTGAGCCAGAACCAGAACGATGCCTTGCCCCACGACGCCACGAGCCGGTAGCCGAACGCCTTCGGGAACCAGTAGTAGATGCCGGCCATCAGCCCGAACAGCACGCCGCCGATGATCACGTTGTGGAAGTGGGCGATCAGGAACAGGCTGTTGTGCAGCACGAAGTCGGCCGGCGGCACCGCCAGCAGCACGCCCGTCATGCCGCCGATCACGAATGTCACCATGAAGCCCACTGTCCACAGCATCGGCGCCTCGAACTTGATCTTGCCGTGGTACATCGTGAACAGCCAGTTGAAGATCTTTGCCCCGGTGGGAATCGAAATGATCATCGTCGTGATCCCGAAGAATGAGTTCACGCTGGCGCCCGACCCCATGGTGAAGAAGTGGTGCAGCCACACCAGGTACGACAGCACGGTAATCACCACGGTGGCGTACACCATCGACGCGTAGCCGAACAGGCGCTTGCGGCAGAACGTGGCCGTGACCTCCGAGTAGATGCCGAACACCGGCAGCACCAGGATATAGACCTCGGGATGGCCCCAGATCCAGATCAGGTTCACGTACAGCATGGCGCTGCCGCCCTGGTCCGCGGTGAAGAAGTTGGTGCCGACGTAGCGGTCCATCGACAGCAGCGCCAGGGCGGCGGTCAGCACCGGGAACGCGGCGATGATCAGCACGTTGGTGCACAGCGACGTCCAGGTGAAGATCGGCATGCGCATCAGCGTCATGCCCGGCGCGCGCATCTTGACGATGGTGACGAGCAGGTTGATCCCGGATAACAACGTCCCGACCCCCGCCACCTGTAACGCCCATATGTAGTAGTCGACGCCCACGTCCGGACTGTGCAGGATGCCGGACAGCGGCGGATACGCGAGCCAGCCCGTGCGCGCGAACTCGCCGACGAACAGCGACATCATCACCAGGATGGCGCCGCCGGTGGTCATCCAGAAGCTGAAGTTGTTCAGGAACGGAAAGGCCACGTCGCGCGCGCCGATCTGCAGCGGCACCACGAAGTTCATCAGCCCCGTGACCAGCGGCATGGCCACGAAGAAGATCATGATCACGCCATGTGCCGTGAAGATCTGGTCATAGTGGTGCGGTGGCAGGTAGCCGAGGTTGTCGCCGAATGCCACGGCCTGCTGCAACCGCATCATCACCGCATCGGCAAAGCCGCGCAGCAGCATCACGATGCCCAGCACGATGTACATGATGCCGATTTTCTTGTGGTCGATGCTGGTGAACCATTCGCGCCAGAGGTAGCCCCACACGCGGTAGTAGGTCAGCAGTGCCACCAGGGCGATGCCGCCCAGGACGACGACGGCAAAGGTGCCGATGAGGATGGGCTCGTGCAGCGGGATGGATTCCCACGACAGGCGGCCAAAGATCATGTTGGCGAGTTCTGAACGCTCGGGCATGGTTGTCACCTGGGCCTGTATTGACCACTGCTGGCCAATGATGATTGGCGAAATCGGATTCGTGAAGGGGTGGAACCGGGTTGCGCCTCAGCGCAACACCTGCCTGCCGTCATTGAGCGCGGCATCTGGCGCGAACACCGGCGCCACGTCCGGTGTGTTGCTCGCGGTGCAGATTTCCGCGGTCGGATCGAACCTGGCACGGTTGCGGTTCTGGTTCTGTGCCATGGTGTCTGCCATGCATGTCCCGCCCTCCACGCAGCGGTTCAGGATCAGCTTGTAGAGGTTGGGTTCGACACTGGCATAGCGTTGCACCGGGTCGCTCTCGCTGGGCTTGGCCAGCTTCAGATAGGTGTCCTTCGACAGCGGTGTGCCCGACGATTTCGCCTGCTGCACCCAGCGGTCGAAATCCTCGTTGGACATGCCGTGGAACTTGAAGCGCATGTGCGAGAAGCCCGCCCCGCTGTAGTTGGCCGACATGCCTTCGTAGACGCCGGCCTTGTTGATCACCGCGTGCAGCTGGGTCTGCATGCCCGGCATCGCGTAGACCATGCCGGCCAGCGATGGCACGAAGAACGTGTTCATGACGGAGGTGGCGGTGATCCGGAACGCAATGGGCCGGTCAACCGGCGCGGCCAGTTCGTTGACCGTGGCAATGCCTTGCTCGGGATACAGGAACAGCCATTTCCAGTCCATCGCCACCACTTCCACGGTGAGCGGCTTCACGTCGGCCGCCACCGGGCGGTGCTCGTCGAGGCGGGTCAGGGGACGGTAGGGATCGAGCTGGTGGGTGCTGACCCAGGTCACCGCGCCCAGCGCGATGATGATCAGCAGCGGCGCGGCCCAGATGGCCAGTTCCAGCACGGTGGAATGATCCCACTCGGGGTTGTAGGGCGCATCCTTGGCGCTTTCGCGATAGCGCCACGCAAACAGCAAGGTCAGGCATATCACCGGCACGATGATCAGCAGCATCAGGCAGGTGGCGATGATGATCAGGTCACGCTGCCGAACCGCCATGTCGCCGGAGGGCGACAACAGCACGGCGTTGCTACATCCCGCAAGGCCCAGCAGCATGGCGATTGCGGCACTTCGCAAAAGCATCTTTCCCGTCACACGAAACGTCGGCACTGCAGCTTCGAAGCGTGGCATGGTGTTGGAAGTGGCGTTTGATTAACGTCGACGGCTGACAGACGCCGCAATCTTTCGATTTCCAATGGCAGTTTAGGCGCTATTCTTGTTACTGCGGGACTTTAAGTGCAGTACGACATTCCTTCCGCACTCGATGGAGACTCCACGATGGCCAGTCTGTCCCACCAGCACCGCGCGTCGCCGACTGCACCTCCGGCGCCCGGCCACCATGACGTGGCACCTGCCGAAATCGCCACAGGCGTGGTGATTGGCCGGGCTTCCGAGTACTTCGATTTCTTCACCTACGGCATCGCGTCGGTCCTGGTTTTTCCTACGGTCTACTTTCCGTTTGCCAGCGAACTGGCCGGGCTGCTCTACAGCTTTGCCATCTTCTCGTTCGCGTTTATCGGACGCCCGTTTGGAACGGCGCTGTTCATGCGCGTGCAGCGGCGCTGGGGGCGTGGCGTCAAGCTGACAGCGTCGCTGTTCCTGCTGGGCACGGCCACGGTGGGTATCGCATTCCTGCCTGCGTACGCGTCGATTGGCAGTACCGCCATCTATCTGCTGGCGCTGTTCCGCTTCCTGCAGGGCATTGCGTTCGGCGGTTCGTGGGACGGGCTGCCCTCGCTGCTGGCGCTCAACGCGCCCGAGAACAAGCGGGGCTGGTATGCGATGGTGGGGCAACTCGGCGCGCCGACCGGATTCCTGGTGGCGGGCGGGCTGTTCCTGTTCCTCTATGTCAGCCTGACCCCGCCCGAATTCATCGACTGGGGCTGGCGCTATCCGTTCTACGTGGCATTCGCCATCAACGTGGTGGCGCTGTTCGCGCGGCTGCGGCTGGTGGTCACGCACGAGTACACGCGGCTGCTGGAGGAAGACGAACTGGAGCCCATCAGCACGCTACAGATGGTGAATGCGCAGGGCTTCAACATCTTTCTCGGTGCGTTTGCGTCGCTGGCCAGCTATGCACTGTTCCACCTGGTCACGGTGTTTCCGCTGTCCTGGGTCAGCCTGCACAAGACGCAGGCGATCAGCGACGTGCTGGCGATCCAGATCGTCGGCGCGGCCATTGCCTTCATTGGCACGCTGATCTCTGGCTGGCTGGCCGACCGCATCGGCCGGCGCACCACGCTGGCGACGATGGCGGTGCTGATCGGCATTTTCAGCCTCGCGGCGCCATGGCTGCTGGATGGCGGCGCGTCGGGCCAGGACGCCTTCATTCTGGTCGGATTCGGTCTGCTCGGGCTGTCGTATGGGCAATCGGCCGGCGTGGTCACGTCCAACTTCGACACCAAATTCCGCTATACCGGGGCCGCGCTGACCACGGATTTCGGCTGGCTGTTCGGCGCCGCGTTTGCACCCTTGGTGGCGCTGGGGCTGTCGTCGCTGTTCGGCCTGGTGGCCGTGACGCTGTATCTGCTGTCAGGGGTGGTGGCTACGCTGATCGCGCTGCGCATCAATCGCGCGCTGGGGACGCCCGACGACGCTTGAATTCGCTTAACGCAAAATCGACGAAGGCGCGTGCCGCGGCTGTGCGGTACGCGCCTTTTCTTTGCAGCAGCGCCGCGTGCCGTGGCGGCAGCGGGCGTTCCAGCTTCAGGATGCGCAGGTCCGCATGGCCGGCGGCGATGGCAGCCGGCAGCACCGTGGCGTGGCGGCCGCTGCGTACCGCATCCAGCACGGCGCTCACCGAGTTGGCTTCGAAGGTGATGCGCGGCTCGATACCCAGGCCGCCAAAGTAGCGCGCGATATAGCCGCGGGTGGCAAATTCCCGCGTCAGCATGGCCATCGATTCGCCAGCCAGCGCCTCTGCGTCCAGCGCGGCGCGACGCCGTGCCAGCGGGTGGGAGGCACCCACCATGTAGGCGAGCGGTTCCTCGATCAGCGGCGTGGCTTCCAGATCCGGCAGGTGGATGTCGTCGAAGGCGATGCCGATGTCGATGTCGTCATCGGCCAGCAGCGGTTCCACGCGTTCCTGCGGCATTTCGCGCAGGCTGAGCGTGATGTTTGGATACTTCCCATTGAACGCCACGATCAGCGGCACCACCAGGTAAGGCGTGAACGTCGGCGTCATGGCCAGGCGCAGGTTGCCGCGCGTCAGCTCGCCCACGTCATGGATGGCGCGCTGCCCGGCTTCCAGGTCCTGCAGCGCCCGGCGCGCGTGCACGTAGTAGGCCTGCCCCGCATCGGTCAGCCGTACGGCGCGGCCGCTGCGGTCGAACAGCGGCGCGCCCAGGGTGTCTTCGAGCTGGCGGATCTGTTGCGAGAGCGTGGGCTGCGAGACGTGCAGCGTCTCGGCGGCGCGCGTGAAGTTGCCGGCGTCGGCAACAGCCAGGAAGTAGCGAACGTGGCGCAGCAGCATGGAGAGGGTCAGCTATTGGTAATGCCAATGGTAGGCATAATAATCCCGTCTTTGACCAATGGCACGAGATTCGACATGCTAGCGGCTCAAATGGGGGGATTATCGTGAAAGACCTGATTCAAGGCATTCTCAAATTCCAGCGCGAAGAGTTTCCGAAGCGCTCCGCGCTGTTCCAGGAGCTGGCCACGCAGCAGAGTCCCAGCACGCTGTTCATCGCCTGTTCGGACAGCCGCGTGGAACCGGCGCTGCTGACGCAGAGCGAGCCCGGCAAGCTGTTCGTGATCCGCAACGCGGGCAATATCGTGCCCGCCTATGCCGTGCAGCCCGGTGGCGTATCGGCCAGCGTGGAATACGCGGTGGCGGGCCTCAGGGTGCGCGATATCGTGATCTGCGGCCATTCGAACTGCGGCGCGATGACGGCGGTGGCCATGTGCCAGTGCCTGGACCATATGCCGTCCGTGGCCGAATGGCTAGAACATGCCGCAGGGGCCCGCAAGATCAGCCTGGCACGGCCACATGCATCGGACGCCGAGCGCGTGGCGGACATGGTGCGCCAGAACGTGATCGAGCAACTGGCCCACCTGCGCACCCACCCGTGCGTGGCCCAGGCGCTGGCCGAGCGGCGCATTGCGCTGCACGGCTGGTACTACGACATTGGCACCGGCGCGATCGATGCGCTGGACGGCAAGTCCGGCCGGTTCGTGCCGCTGGCCGAGCATCCGGACGCCAACGCGACGGAGATGGCCGCATGAAGGTGAAGCGCATCGTCGCCAATGTCGCGGCCGCCGACCCGGCCGCCGCGCGCCGCTTCTACCACGACATCTTCGGGCTGGACCTGCTGATGGACCATGGCTGGATCGCCACCTACGGGTCTGTCGCCACGCAGACCGTGCAGGTCAGCTTTCTGTCCGAGGGCGACTCCGGAACGCCGGTGCCGGACCTGTCGATCGAAGTGGACGACCTCGACGCCGCGCTGGCCCGCGTACAGGCTGCCGGCCTGCCGATTGCCTACGGCCCGGCCGACGAACCCTGGGGCGTGCGGCGCTTCTTTGTGCGCGACCCGTTCGGCAGGCTGGTCAATGTGCTGGTGCATGCTTGACGCATACGGCGGCGCCTTGGAAGTGAAACAATCCGTACACGTTGCACCAACGCCAAGACTTGCCGTTTAACGGCCGACAAGCTTATGCAGTTGCCCCCGACTCCCGCGGGGGCGATCGCCTTCGACCCGCTGCGCCACGGCAATGTCCACGACCTGCTGGCCGAAGCGGATGCGGCGATGTACGCCAACAAGGCCGCGCGCAAGGCACAGCGCCACTGAAGGGCGCGGCGCGGGCCCAAGGGATCAGCGTGGGCGTGGCGGGGTGCGGTCGGGCGCGGCCCGCAAGACGCCGGCGGCGATCTCGCCGGTCAGCGCGTCGATCGCTTCGAGTTCGGCCTCGCCGATGACCACCGGCATGCGGGTGCTGCCCCAGTCGCCATAGATCATGGCGATGCAGCGGTTGCGGATCTTCACCGGCGCCAGCAGCACCGTGCGCGCATCGGGCAGCGCATCGCGATACCAGCGTGGCATGCGCTGCGCCATCTCCGCGTCGAACGTGTCCTCGATCAGCAGCGGCCTGGCAGACAGCCCGGCAAAGTGGAACACATCGGGCACGAAGCCTTCCTCGTACGACAGCGCGGGCAGTGCCTCGCGCATGCCTTCGCCAAAGCCCAGGCGCGCATGGAAGCGGCGCGTGGTGGGGTTCAGCATCATCAGGAAGCAGCGCGAGAAATCGAGCGCCCGCATGCTGGTCTCCAGCACCATCGGCGCCAGTTGCGAAACGGTCAGGCCGGCGCCTTCGCGTTGCACTTCGGCCAGACCCGCCCGCAGGCGTTCGAGCACGTTCACCGGCTGCGGCCCGTGGGGGGCGCCGCCGTCCGCCGGCGCGGCGGCTTCCGATGCGGTGATCGACGTGCTGAGTGCCTCGGCCTGGCGCACGGCCACGCTGACATCGCCGGGATTGAGGCCCAGCATCTTGGCATGCGAGTTGAGCAGGGTCTCCACGGACGCCTCGTCGCCCTCGCGCACCATCGTGACGGCGGCCTCGGCAGACACGTGGGCGATGGCCGACAGCCAGTCCGAATGGGTTTCCAGCACGGTGTCGGCGGACAGCGTGCGCGGCTTCATGGCATGGGCGATCACGCCCGGCAGCCGCCATTTGCGCGCGGCGGCCTCGGCGATGTCTTCCAGCGACACCCCCAGCACCTCCAGCGCGGCCTCGTTCTCGGTCATCGGATGCGCGGCGCACATGGCCTCCACGCGTTCCCATTCGTCCGGGTAGTAGAACACCAGCAGCAGGCGGCTCATGTGGTGCATCAGCGTGCAGACCACCGCTTCCTCGCCCTCGTTGATGCCGCGTGCCTGCGTGAGCGCGCGCGTGATCTCGCCGGCCACCAGCGCGCGTTGCAGTGCCTTCAGCGCCTGCGGGCGCTTGGGCGCCACGCCGTGGAAGTAGTCGAGCAACTGGATGCCGAGGGTCAGGTGGCTGATGGCCTCCACGCCCAGCACCAGGATGGCGCGGGATACCGTGGTGACTTCGCCGCCGAAAGACCGGTACATCGCCGAGTTGGCCAGCCGGATCACCTTCTGCGACAGGCTGAAGTCCGACAGCACGCTCGTGGCCATCTCGCCGACGGTCAGGTCGGCGTTGAGCGTCTTGAAGATGTTGTCGACGCAGTACTGCAGCGTCGGGAAGTCTCCCTGCTGCGCCATGCGTGCCCACAGGGTCTCGAAGAACTCCGTCTTGGACATCAGGACACCACCCGCTGCGCGAACACTTCGCCGAGGCCCATGATGAGCTTGCCATCCAGCACGGCATTTTCGAAGTCGGACGGGCTCAGGGCGCGCGCATAGCGCCAGCCCTGCACCAGGTCGCAGCCCTGCGCGGCCAGCAGCGCGCCCTGTGCGTCGGTCTCGACGCCCTCGGCGATGGCCACCAGGCCCAGCTCGCGCGCCAGCGACAGCACGGCGGACACGATGGTGCGCGCGTGCGGGGAATCGATCATGTCGGCCACGAAGCTGCGATCCACCTTCAGCGCGGACAGCGGGAAGCGCCGCAGGTACGACAGGCTCGAATAGCCGGTGCCGAAGTCGTCCACGGCAAAGCGGATGCCCAGCGCGCGCAGCGACAGCAGCAGGCGCTCGGCGGCCTGCGGGTCGGTCATCAGTGCGCTTTCAGTGATTTCCAGCACCAGGCGGTCGGCGCCGATGCCCGCGTCCTGAATCGCGCCGCGCACACTGTCGTAGAAGTTCGGGTGCAGGAACTGCACGGCCGACACGTTGACCGACATGTGGCCCACGCGGATGCCCTGCGCATCCCAGGCGGCCAGCTGCGCGCAGGCGCAGCGCAGCGCCCAGGCACCCAGATGTTTGATCAGGCCGTTCTTCTCCGCCACGGGGATGAACACGTCGGGACGCACGTACTCGCCGGCGTGCTCCCAGCGCATCAGCGCCTCCACCGCGCAGATCTCGCCGGAGCCTGGCCACACGATCGGCTGGTAGTGCAGCAGGAATTCGCCGCTCTGCACCGCTTCGAACATGCTCTGCTCGATCCGGAACTGCTCGTCGAGCCGGCGGTCGAGTTCGGGCGAATAGACGCAGTAGCGGTTCTTGCCCAGCGCCTTGGCCTCGTACATGGCCAGATCTGCACGGCGCAGCCATTGCGATTCGCTCTGCGGGGCTTCGGTCGAAAAGGCCAGGCCGATGCTGGTGGTGATGCGCACATGGCAGCCGCCCAGCAGGAACGGCTGGCGGCACACGTGGATCACGCGCTCCAGGATGCGCACGGCCTCGGCCTCGGACTCCAGGCCGTCCATCATCAGCACGAACTCGTCGCCGCCCAGGCGGGCCACGCTGTGGTGCGCGCGCACGGTGTCCTGCAGCCGCGCGCCCACTTCCTTGAGCAGCGCATCGCCGTACTCGTGCCCCAGCGAATCGTTGATGTTCTTGAAGCCGTCCAGGTCCATCAGCGCCAGCGCGAACGACTGGCGCGACACCGGGCCGGACGTGTATTCCTCGATCCGCTTGCGGATGAAGGCGCGGTTGCCCACGCCCGTCAACGGATCCAGGAAGGCACGCTCGGTCAGCTGGCGCTCGGATTCCACCCAGTCCGTGACGTCGTGGCCGAACAGCAGCAGGCTGGCCGCGCCGGCGGCGGCACGGTGATGGCTCACGCGCAGGTCGATCCACCCCGGGCGGCCACCGCCCACCACGCGCACGCGCTCGCGTCGGGCGGCGTGGTCCTGCGCGCAGCCCTGCAGCATGCGGGCCACGCGCTCGCGCGATTCCAGCGCGATCAGGTCGAGTACGGAGGTGTGCAGCAGGTAGTCCAGCGGATAGACCAGCAGGTCGGCCGTGGTTTCGGTGGCTTCCAGGATGCGGCCCTGGATGTCGACCCGCATGGCCAGCGCGCCGGAAGCTTCCAGCAACGCCCAGGCCTCGTCCCCGGCAGGGGTGGCAGCGGCCAGCCGGCGATCGGCAGGCTCGGGTGCCAGGGCGACATCGTATGCAAGCGCGGTCATGTATCTGTTATGCCCGAAGTCCCGTGGATGCAGGACAGATATCGGATGGATTCTTTTGGAACTGAAGCGCCGGCTGCCCGTGGGACAAAACCAGTCCGGAGCGGATATCCAACCCGGAACATGACCTCTGGCTTCAACGGGGCCGGACGTGACGACAACGGCGATTCTAATACGAGCTTGCGTCCGCCTGAACCCCGCATGGGGAAACGGATTGCGGGAATCGGCGCGGCCGCAACAGGCGGCCGGGGCCGCCGCGCAGCCGAACATCGCCGGGATTGACACAATGTGCATAAATCCGTGACACTCGACGCCATGACCTGTTTCGGCCTGAACATCATCGCGATTATTCGCACCATTCCTCGAATGGTGGGTTAGCGCGCGTCCGGAACAGACAACAACAACCCGCCCAACGAGGCGGGTTTTTTGTGGCCGCCTCCTGGGGACACCCCCCTATCCAGACAGGAGCGTTCCATGCCGCAATCCCCGGTTTCCGCCGTCCCCGCCACCACCCGGCACGCCGCCCTCGGCGCAGCTTGCGGGCTTGTGCACGCAGATGCCGATGCGTTCGACGCAGATGACTACCTGAGACGGATCTTGACCGCCCGCGTGTACGACGTGGCGCGCGAAACGCCGCTCGACCTGGCGCCGGCGCTGTCGGCGCGCCTGGGCCACCAGGTCTGGCTCAAGCGCGAGGATCATCAGCCCGTGTTCTCGTTCAAGGTGCGTGGCGCCTACAACAAGATGGCCAGCCTGCCGGCCGAGGCGCTGGCGCGCGGCGTGATCACGGCGTCGGCCGGCAACCATGCCCAGGGGGTGGCGCTGTCGGCGGCGCGGCTTGGCGTGCGGGCGGTCATCGTGGTGCCGCAGACCGCGCCCCAGGTCAAGGTCGACGCCGTACGCGCCCATGGCGGCGAGATGGTGGAAGTGGTGCAGGCGGGCGAATCCTATTCCGAAGCCTATGACCATGCGATGGCCCTGCAGCGTGAGCAGGCGCTGACTTTCATCCCGGCCTTTGACGATCCTGAGGTGATCGCCGGTCAGGGCACGGTGGGCATGGAGATCCTGCGCCAGCATCGCGGGGCGCTCGATGCCGTGTTCGTGCCGATTGGCGGGGGCAGCCTGGCGGCTGGCGTGGCGGCCTATGTCAAGGCGGTGCGCCCGGAGGTACAGGTCATCGGCGTGCAGACCGAGGATTCATGCGCGATGGCCCGTTCGCTGGCGGCCGGCGAGCGCGTGACGCTGGATTCGGTGGGGCTGTTTTCCGATGGCACGGCAGTCAAGCGCGTGGGGGAGGAGACCTTCCGGCTATGCCGGCATCTGCTCGACGGCGTGCTCACGGTCGATACGGACGCGCTGTGCGCGGCCATCAAGGACATCTTCCAGGACACCCGGAGCCTGGTGGAACCGGCCGGTGCGCTGGCACTGGCGGGGCTGAAGCAGTATGCGGCGGGGCTGCCGCAGGATGCGCGGCAGGCGCTGGTGGCCATCACGTCCGGGGCGAACATGAACTTCGACCGCCTGCGCATCGTGGCGGAGCGGGCCGAGGCCGTGGAGGCCGCTGCCCGCTAACGGTATACGCGAGCCGGCGGCCCCGGGGTACCCCGGAGCCGGCTGGCGACCCGATCAGGACTGGAAGTCCTCGGCATCCACGTCGTAGTTGGCCGGTTCCCAGCGGATCGCCAGCAGGGCCAGCAGGCCGGCCAGCGGCGCCAGGGCGATGACCCAGAACACCTTGGTGGACAAGGCGGCGGCCAGCACCGGGAACAGGAACAGCGACGCGGTGGAACTGGCGCGCATCAGCGTCTGGTTAAAGCCCACGCCCACGCCACGCAGCGACGTCGGGTAGCTCAGCGACGCATAGGTCATGGTATGCGCGCCCGGGCCAAAGCCCTGGCCCAGCAGGAACAGCGCGAGGAACGAAATGGCGATGACCACTTCCGTGCCCCCGGCAGGTTTGCCCACCAGTGCCAGGCCCACCAGTGCGGCCAGCTGGAACGCGTAGCCGGTGATGGTCAGTTTCCAGGCGCCGGTCCGCGGCACCAGATGCACACCGATCAGGCCGCCGACGAAGGCAAACAGCAGGTTCAGCGCCAGCGACACCAGGATGGTGGTCAGCATGGTCTGCGCCAGGAAGCTGGCGATGATCACGGGCAAGCCGAAGGCGACCGCGTTATAGGCGAACGACGATGCAATCGACATGATCGTGGCCAGCACGGTGCGGCGTGCATAGACACCCTTGAGCAGCAGGCCGTAGTTGCGCCACGATGCCGGGCGCTTGGGCGGCGCCACCACGGCATCGGGCGCCACCTCGGCGTCAATGCCGTACGATTTCCGCAGAATCCTGGCGGCGCCTTCCAGGTCGCCCTGGTTGGCGGCCCACACCGGCGATTCGCTCATGTAGCGGCTGCGCACGGCGATGATGATCAGCGCGGGCACGGCGCCGAAGCCAAGGATGATGCGCCACAGCAGGCCGCTGTGCGATGCCGGCAGGATCGCGTAGCAGCCCAGCACCAGCAGGTACGAGACGCAGATCGCCGCATACCAGGTGGGGCACCACATCGCCACCCGCGCGGCCTTGTTGCCGTGTCCCTTGAGCTTGGAGAATTCGGCCAGGAAAGCCATGGCCACCGGCAGGTCGATACCGACGCCAAGGCCCATCACGAAGCGGGCACCGGCCAGCACGTATTCGTTCGGTGCCAGCGCGCAGGCGATGGCGGCGATCACGAAGCAGAGCATGTCGGCCATGAACACACGGTAGCGGCCGATACGGTCGGTGAGATAGCCGCCCAGGAATGCGCCGACAATCGCACCAAACGTGATGGCGGACGCCACCATGCCGGTGCCGGCTGGCGTCAGCCCGAATTCCCGGGTGACATCCTTCAGGCCGAAGGCCAGGGCACCGAGGTCATAGGCGTCCAGGAAGATGCCGCCCAGCGCGATGGCTACCACGATGCGGGCGTTGCTGACGGCGGCGCCGCCATCGTTGACGAGCCGTGCCACATCGGCGGCGGAACGGATAACGGCCCGGGGCGGCGCGGCCGTCTGGGCGGAAGCCTGGGCGCCGGCGGGCGACAGGGCGAGATCGACTGACATTTGTAGGGGTACGAGGGCGCTGGAAAAGGAAGGCGAGCGCCTCCCGGCACCCGCCCAGTCAGCGCGAATCGTACGACAACCATCCGGCCGGCCCAAATGCATTGTTGTTATATCTTTAGAACTTCGCTTGCCTTGGCCGGTGAAATCCTTGGCGGAACGCCCCCGGTGCAGCAGCCTGTGTTGTACGATGACCGCCTGGTCAGGACTTGCACCCCCATCCACTCAGAAACGGAGACTCCGGGTATGACACAGCAGGCAAAGGTCGCATTGGTCACGGGCGCCGCGCGCGGCATCGGCAAGGCGGTGGCGCAGGCCATGCTGGCCGACGGCTATCAGGTAGTGCTGGCGGGACGCACCGCCGAAACGCTGGAAGCCCTGGCCGAACAGGCCGCGGCAGCCGGGCAGACGGCGCTGGCCGTGCAGTGCGATGTCAGCAACCCGGCGTCGGTCGATGCGTTGTACGAGAAAGTGAGCGAACGCTTCGGTCGTCTTGATGTGCTGTTCAACAACGCGGGCGTCAATGCGCCGGCGATCAGCATCGACGAGCTGTCTTTCGAACAGTGGAAGGCGGTGCTCGATACCAACCTGACCGGCGCCTTCCTGTGCGCGCGCGGCGCGTTCGCGCTGATGAAGGCGCAGAACCCGCGCGGCGGCCGGATCATCAACAACGGGTCGATCTCGGCCCATGCGCCACGTCCGAACACGGTGCCCTATACCGCCACCAAGCACGCCATCACCGGGCTGACCAAGAGCCTGTCGCTCGATGGCCGTGCCTATGACATTGCCTGCGGCCAGATCGACATCGGCAACGCCGGCACCGACATGGCCAACCGTATGGCGCGCGGCGTGCCGCAGGCCAATGGCGAGATTCGTCCGGAACCGCTGATGGACGTGGCCCATATTGCCAGTTCGGTGCTGCACATGGCCAACCTGCCGCTCGACGCCAACGTGCAATTCATGACCGTGATGGCGACAAAGATGCCGTTCGTCGGGCGCGGCTGACCGCAGCTTGCCCGATCAGTGTGCCGGCCGGCCCGTGCGGCCGGCCATGAACGCGGCGGCGTCGGCCGCCGTCATGCCGCGCGCGTCGCGCGCTTCGGGATTGGCGCCGTGTTGCGTGAGCAGTTCGACGATTTCCGTACGCTGGAACATCGCCGCAACCATCAGCGCCGTGCGGCCGTCGGGCGAAGCGCCTTCGACGTCCGCGCCGTGTCCCAGCAGGATTTCAATGATCTCCCGGTAGCCCTTGTACGCGGCACCGGCAATCGGCGTCTGTCCCATCGCATTGCGCGTATCCGGCGACGCGCCGGCGGCCAGCAGCGTGCGCAGCGCATCGGCATGACCGTGATAGGCGGCCAGCATCACCAGGCTGTCGCCTTTTTCGTTGCGCAGGTTCGGCGGCATGCCGCGTTCGATCAGCGCCGCCAGCGCGGCCGCCTCGCCATTGCGTGCCAGGTCGAACACCTGGCCCAGCGCAGCGATCATGCGGGCTTCTTCATCGGCGGTCATGGTGGGGGCTTGGGTCGGATCCATCTGTTGCCTCGTCTTGCTTTCGTCATGAGGGCGGGACGCGCCCGCCCTCTGCCCCGGGCCCTCTCCCGCTGGCGGGAGAGGCAAACACCGGGGGGCCTGGCTTACGTCGATGACTTCGCTTCGATCTTCTCGATCGCCGCCGCGACACCGGCACCGTAGGCCGGATCGGCCTGCGTGCAATGCAGGATATGGCGCTGCTGCACCGGCTTGGACACGCCCTGGATGGCGCGGGCGGTATTGTCGAACAGCGCCTGCTGCTGCGCCGGCGACATCAGGCGGAACAGGTCGCCCGCCTGCGAGAAGTAGTCGTCGTCCACGCGGTGATTCCAGTGGTCGGCGGCGCCTTCCACCGACAGCGGCGGCTCACGGAAGTCGGGCTGCTCGGTCCACTCGCCACGGGTGTTCGGCTCGTAGGCAATGGTGCCGCCCGCGTTGCCGTCGGTGCGGCCACGGCCGTCGCGGTGATAGCTGTTGACGTACCGCGCTGCCTTCGGCGAGTTCACCGGAATCAGGTGGTGGTTCACGCCCAGGCGGTAACGCTCGGCATCGCCGTACGAGAACAGGCGGCCATGCAGCATCTTGTCCGGCGAGAAGCCGATGCCCGGGACGATCGTCGACGGCGCGAACGCGGCCTGTTCCACCTCGGCGAAATGGTTCTCCGGATTGCGGTTCAGCTCCAGCACGCCCACTTCGATCAGCGGATAGTCCTTCTTCGACCAAATCTTGGTCAGGTCGAACGGGTTGTGGCGATACTTGCTGGCGTCGGCCTCGGGCATGATCTGCACGAACAGCTTCCAGCGCGGAAAGTCGCCGCGCTCGATGGCTTCGTACAGATCGCGCTGATGGTATTCGCGGTCGCGGCCGGTGACCTCTGCGGCTTCGGCGTCGGTCAGGTTCTGGATGCCCTGCTGGGTCACGAAGTGGAACTTCACCCAGTGGCGCTGCATGTCCTTGCTGATAAAGCTGTACGCATGGCTGCCAAAGCCGTGCATATGGCGCCAGCTACGCGGAATGCCCCGGTCGCTCATGGTGATGGTGACCTGGTGGAACGACTCGGGCAGGCTGGTCCAGAAATCCCAGTTGTTCTCGGCGCTACGCATGCCCGTGCGCGGATCGCGCTTCACGGCGTGGTTCAGGTCGGGGAACTTGAGCGGATCGCGCAGGAAGAAGACCGGCGTGTTGTTGCCCACCAGATCCCAGTTGCCTTCCTCGGTATAGAACTTGATGGCGAAGCCGCGAATGTCGCGCTCGGCATCGGCTGCGCCGCGCTCGCCGGCCACCGACGAGAAACGCATGAAGAGTTCGGTCTTCTTGCCGATCTCCGAAAACAGGTTGGCGCGTGTGTACTGGGTGATGTCGTGCGTGACGGTGAACGTGCCGTAGGCACCCGAGCCCTTGGCGTGCATGCGACGCTCGGGGATGACTTCGCGGTCGAAGTGGGCGAGCTTTTCCAGGAACCAGACATCCTGGAGCAGGGCCGGTCCGCGCGGGCCGGCCGTCTGGATGTTGTTGTTGTCGACGACGGGCGCGCCGAAAGCGGTCGTGAGCTTATTCATGGGATTCCTTGATGCAGACGGCCGGGCCTCGTGGGCCTGGCCTGGACGTTTGTGGGTCTGACTAGCAGGCTGACACCGATGGCGCGAAGCACCGGCGGAAGTCGATTTAACTATCGCAGATGGACTACGACAAGTCATATCGTATTGATCAATGACTGCGATAGGCCATCAGACTTTTGGGTTACTGAATTAAGAGTTTTGCTATGGACGGCATGCTTGTGTTCAAGCACGGCCCGCCCTTTTGACACAAATTTGATATTGCCGAGTTGGATATTTTCAGTAACTGGACAGCGAAATCCTTAGGCTGAAGGCGTAATGAGACAGTCAGGGAGCTTGCCATGACGATGTGGATGGCCTGTCGGATCGGAATCGCGGTGATCGCCCTGGTGGCGTTGGCCGCGCTGTTCGCATGCCAGTATCGGCTGTCGTCCCGCGTATCGCGCAGATGGCCAGCGCGCCGCAGCCGCCAGGACGATGCCCTTCAGTCGTCGGACGTGGCGAACTGGAACTGACCCTTGCCCTGGGCCTTGGCCCGGTACAGCGCACGGTCGGCCAGGTGCAGGATGTCGTCGGCGGTCAGGCCCTCGGGACGAACGTGGGCAATGCCGATGCTGACGCCGAGCCGGGCCTGGTGGCCCGTGGAAAGCAGATAGGGCGCGCTCACTTCGCGCAGCAGGTCCTGCGCCAGCGCCTGCACGCTCTGCGTGCTTTCGTTGCGTAGCACGATGACGAATTCGTCGCCGCCAATGCGGTAGACCAGGCCCCGGCCCGGCACCGCGCCACGCAGGCGCTCGCCGACCCGCACCAGCAATTCGTCGCCGCTGCCGTGGCCGAGCGAGTCATTGACCGGCTTGAAGCCGTCCAGATCCATATAGAGCAGGGTCAGGTATCGGCCCGCCGCCATGCGATGCGCGCTGGCCTCGCGGATTTCGGCAAGCAGGCTGGACCGGTTCAACAGGCCGGTCAGGGAATCGTGGCGGGCCCGGTGGGCGTTTTCGCGCTCGGACCGCATGGTGGCCACCACCATCGCATTCATGCGAAACGATGCGCTGGTCATGCTGATGACATAGACCGGCAGTTGCAGCAGGGTCAGCAGGAACAGCGGTTCGTGGGCCACCAGCGCGCCCGCGCAGATCGGGCCCAGGCTCAGCAGGATCATCAGGGCGGTCATGCGCGGCGTGCCGTAGTTGCGGAAGCAGATGCCGCCACACATGGCCGCCGCCGACAGGCATGCCATGGCCGCGCTGAGCCAGTCGCCGCTGACGACGCTCAGGTACGCGCCCAGGCCGACGCTGGCGGCCCAGGCCAGCGTCAGGAACATGTGCCAGTCGGTAGGGGTGGGGCGCCCCGCGCGCGAGGCGCGGCGGGCCAGCAACAGCACGGTCACGCGCGACAGGCAGATGGCGATTTCAAGCCCGAGCCAGACCAGGAATTCGGGGCGGCGCAGATGGAGCGTGATGACCGTGGCCACCATTAGCGTATTGAGGATGCCGCCGAAAAAGATCGACAGCGTGCCAAAGAGGCTGCCGACCAGTGCGTCGCGGATCTCGGCTGGCACGTCCCGGCCCGGCTCCGCCAGCCAGCGCGTGAATCCCCAGCGCGGCGCGCTGTAGACCTGGCCCGGCAGGAACATTGGGGAATAGCGTTGGGTCATTGCCCGACCATTCTGCCAGACCGACGTTACGCCGCATGCACCTGGCAGGGGGTACTTGAGCGGGGTTGTGCGTCCGCGCGGGGCTCGGCCGAAGCATGCGAAGTCCCATGTTGCACCGCAATGTGACGGTGTCGCTGTATACGCGAAAAGTGTCTCATGCAGCGCTTATTCGCCACCCCTTGGCAGGTTTACCGTGCCTTTTCGAACCGCGCTTATATCCTTACAGGGAAAACAACGTGCAGGAGACAACGATGCAAGCGAGGTTTGCGCGCGGCATTGCGCAGACGCCACTGACCGTGGCGGCCCGGGAATATCCGCTGGCGGAGGAGGCCGCCATGCCCGAGGTCGGCGATCTGGTGACCGTCTTTAGCCAGGACCTGGAGACCGAGTTCAATGTCCGCCTGAACGCCGTGGCGGGGCCCGACCTCTGGTACGGCGTGATCTATGCCATCAATCGCGGCGCCGAAATGCTGGTGGTGGCCGAGGGGCTGGAACTGGACGATGTAGTCAGCGTGCGGCGCCAGGAAATCGCGTCGGTCATCCGGGCGGATCATCCGCATTGAGGGTCGCCACGGGGGCTGCCCGGTGCGGCCCACCGGCGCCGGACGTTGCCGGCCAGGTCTGGCCCCGGGTATGCTGCGCCTGCACAAGCGTCCGCTTGCATCGCGGGCATGCCCACATCCAGCCTGTCACCGTCTTTCATGTCATCGTCATTCACGACCGCCGCCTCTTCCCGCCTGTTCATCGCCGGCCCCGCCGGGCAACTTGAAGTCCTGGCCGATACCCCCGACGGCGCGCCACGGGGGATCGCCGTGGTCGCGCATCCGCACCCCAGCCAGGGTGGAACCGCCGAGCACAAGATCCCGCAATTGCTGGCCCGCGTGCTGCAGGCGCATGGCTTTCTGACGCTGCGGCCGAACTACCGTGGGGTGGGGCAAAGCGAGGGCCAGTACGACGATGGCAATGGCGAGACCGACGATGTGCTGGCCGTGATCCGCCACTTGCGGGCCGAACATCCGGACCTGCCGCTCGCGCTGGCCGGTTTCTCGTTCGGCGGCTTTATCCAGGCCCGCGCCGCCGCACAGCTGGCGGCGGACGGCGAGCCGGTTGCCCACCTGATCCTGACCGGCATGCCGGCGGGCGCGCTGTCTGAAACGCTGTCCTATGACACGCCGGCCGTGGCGGCCCACGCACTGATCGTGCACGGCGAGCGCGACGAGCGCGTGCCGCTGGCCAATGTCTTCAACTGGGCGCGGCCTCAGGAATTGCCGGTGGTGGTACTGCCCGGGGCCGGCCATTTCTTTACCGGCAAGCTGCCGGGGCTGCGCCAGGTGGTGGACGAATACCTGAGCCGGCCGCAAGCCTGACGGCCACGGCCGGCGGGGGTCAGAACTGGTAATTGATCGAAATATCGCCAGTCCAGCTGGTGGAGCGCGACGTCACCGGGCTGTTGCGGGCATCGCCCACCAGCGCGGACACGCCCACGTCGGCCGTGGTGAACCAGTGCTTGCTGAAGAACCACATGGCCGAGATGCCGCCGCCGTAGGACTTGATGCCCGCGCCGGCGTGGTGCTGCGGCAGGCCCGATCGCGCCGACTGCTCTGCCGTGACGCCGTACCAGCGGCTCATGTAGGCGGAGTCGGCAAAGGTCATGGTGGGGCCCGCGAACCAGAAGAAGTTCTCGTTGCTGCCCGGCAGCGGCATGTAGGCGCCGATGTCACCGATCACGCCGTTCGCGCCGCCGAACTGGCGCCGCACATTGGCGCGGATCACCAGCGGGAATTCCTTCGATACCACGTATTCGGCAAACAGCTTTGTCTCCGCCGCCATGCCGATATTGCCCAGCCCGCCGAGATGGTCGTGGTCGTGCTTCTCGCGGCGCCCGAAATCGTAGGTCAAGGCGATGCCGGCGCGCAGGTTGTTGGTGTGGATGATGTTCCAGCCCAGGCCTTCGCCGGTGGACAGGAATGCCAGGTCGCGGTAGCGGATGTCGATGACCGGGCCGGCCAGCACGAAGTAGTTGGTGGTGCCCTCGTAATACGGCCGGACGCTGGCGGCGGCGCCGACGCGCACTTCCCATTTCTCGGGCTCGCCCTCGAACAGTTTTTCCAGCGGCACCCCCACGGAATACTGCCATTCGGCCAGCGGCGCCGGGGTCTGGGCCTGGGCGCGGGGCATCCACAGCAGGGCCAGGACGATGAGCAGCGCAAGGATCGGCCAATGGCGCAAGGGGTGGCGGACAGCCATGGACGGCAGGGTGGGAAACGGGACGCGCCACGACGGCTGGCTATCCGGGATGATCGACACTTGATTCTCCGGTCTTCTTGTTACCCCAGGGCCGGGGCGGAATCGACATCTAACGGGACAACGGGCCGTCTGGATGACGGCAACTTATCTTTTCACCGGACACTGCCGCCGGTAACTTCCCGCAATCCCACAACCGTGTAGGAAGGACGCCGATTTCGGCGTCAGCCGATGGCGCCTACCATGCAGCAGGGGCAATGCGCGCGCCTAGTCGTTGACGTCCAGCTCGTCGCCGCGCCAGTCGCGTCGCATGATCAGAAACGTGAACGAAGTCGACCATCCGATCAGAATCAGGCCCACCAGCGGTTGCACCGAAGCCAGCAGCCGCAAGGGCCCAACCGGGAAGATATCTCCAATACTCTGTGTCGTGAAAGTTTCCAGCGAGAAATAGATATAGGCGATGGCACCATGTTGGCGCATGCCGGTCAATTTGCCGATGTGCAGCACGTCGGTGCCGAGCCAGTAGCCGGCGCTGAACACCATGGCCTCGATGCAATGCGTCATGATGATCAGCACGATCACCGCGCCGATATTGAGCTTGCCGCTGAGCCGTTTCGGATGGAATTCCGAGATCAGCCGCAGCGCCTCGTAGTGGATGCCCACGCTGAGCACGGTCAGGGCGCCGGTGAGCGCGATGGCAATCAGGTACTGGAGTGGCGTGTCATCCATGGCCGACATGGCGCGTGAGAGAAGGCCAGACTATACGGCGGCTCGCCCCGTGTAAATGGATCGGCGGCGATGCCGGGCGCAGGCGAACGGATACAAGGCGGGTTTCCGGCTGCCAGATGCGCCGGAGAAGTTCGGGGTGGCTGGCGGGCACGGACCGGTGGGAACGGGGGGGAACTGGAATGAACAACACGGACGGCAGCGTGCCGTCGACAGATTTCGATGGAGGGGGGCCTGGGTTCCTGGCCGGTGCCGGCGAGATGGCGGCGCTGATCCGCCAGTTCCACTGGAACACCACGCCGCTGGGGCCGCCCGCACAATGGCCGCAGAGCCTGAAGACCGCCATCCGCATCATGCTGACGTCGCGCCAGCCGATCTGGATTGGCTGGGGCGCGGATCTTCTCTTCTTCTACAACGACCCGTACAAGGCGATCATCGGCGGCAGGCACCCGGTGGCGCTGGGCCGGCCGACGGCCGAAGTCTGGCATGAGATCTGGCCGGAAATCGGCCCCCTGCTGGCCACGGCCATGGCGGGCACGGAAGGCACCTTCGTCGAGCAGAAGCTGCTGATCATGGAGCGCAACGGGTATCCCGAGGAAACGTACTACACGTTCTCGTACAGCCCGGTGCCAGACGACCACGGCGGCACCGGGGGCATCATCTGCGCCAACAGCGAGGACACCGAGCGCGTGGTGGCCGAGCGGCAACTGAAACTGCTGCGGGAGCTGGCGGCGTCGGCCACCAACGCACGCAGCGGCATCGATGCCAGCCGGCTGGCCGTCGCGGCGCTACACGTGAACCGTTGGGACATTCCGTTCGCGCTGCTGTACATGGGCGGGCGCGGGGAGCAGACGCTGGCGCTCGCGGCCAGCGCCGGCATCGCCGCGAACCATCCGGCCGCGCCGCATACCCTGGACGCCGCCGATCCGCTGGCAGCCTGGCCTGCCGGCGAGGCGATACACACGGGCGTGGCGGTACACGTTGACGACCTTGGCAGCCGCTTTGCCGCGCCCTTGCCCGGCGGCGCCTGGCACATGGCGCCGCGCGCGGCCGTGGTGTTGCCGGTGCAGCTGTCGGGCGAAAGCGTGCCCAGCGGCGTGCTGGTGGTCGGGCTTAACCCTTGCCGACTGTTCGGTGAGCGTTATCGGGCGTTCCTGGACCTGGTGGTCGGACAGATCAGCCAGGCCATCAGCTATGCGAAGGCCTATGAGGAAGAACGGCAACGCGCCGAGGCGCTGGCCGAAATCGACCGTGCGAAGACCACGTTCTTTTCCAATATCAGCCACGAGTTCCGTACGCCGCTGACGCTGATGCTGGGGCCGCTGGAAGAAATGCTTCATCGCGACGGCGTGGCCGATGGGGATCGCGCGCTGGCGGAGGTCGCCCATCGCAATGGCCAGCGGCTGCTGAAGCTGGTGAACGGGCTGCTGGATTTCTCGCGGATCGAGGCCGGGCGCGTGCAGATGTCTGCGCAGCCGACCGACCTGGCCGCCTTCACGGCCGACCTGGCATCGCTGTTCCGCTCGGCGGTGGAATCGGCCGGCATGCGGCTGGAGGTCGATTGCGCGGCGCTGCCCGCGGCCGTGGCGGTGGATCGGGAGATGTGGGAATCGGTGGTGCTCAACCTGCTGTCGAACGCGTTCAAGTACACCTACACGGGCGAGATCGCGGTAAAGCTGGAGCCGCTCGATACCGGCGAAGTGGCGCTGTGCGTCAGCGACACCGGTATCGGCATTGCCGCCGAAGAGCTGCCGCGTCTGTTCGAGCGGTTCCACAGGGTGGAGGGTGCGGTCGGGCGGTCCATCGAAGGCAGCGGCATCGGCCTGGCCATGGTCCAGGAACTGGTGCGACTGCACGGCGGACGGATCGATGTGCAGAGTACCCCTGGCAAGGGCTCGCGCTTTTGCGTGACGCTGCCGCGCGAGGCCGTGGTGGCGGAGCCGGCGCCCATTCCGGCGGCCACCAGCGCGCGGGCGCTGGCCTACGTCGATGCCGCCCGGCGCTGGGTGCCGGGCGCCGACGATGTGCCGGCGCCGCCGGCGATCGAGGACATGTCCGAGCCGGGCCCGCAAGGCGCCGAGGTGCGCGGCCGGCTGCTGGTGGCCGACGACAATGCCGACCTGCGCCACTACATGCACCGCATCCTGCAGTCGGCGGGGCATCAGGTGCATGTGGCGGCGGACGGCCAGCAGGCGCTGGAGATGGCGCGGCGCATTGCGCCGGACCTGATCGTCTCCGACGTGATGATGCCCCGGCTCGATGGCTTCGGGCTGCTGCGCAGCGTCCGCGATGACGCGGCGCTGCGCCAGACGCCGGTACTGCTGCTGTCGGCCCGCGCGGGCGAGGAGGCGCGTGTCAGCGGCCTGGCGTCAGGCGCGGATGACTACCTGATCAAGCCGTTCAACGCGCGCGAACTGCTGGCGCGCGTGGCCAGCAACCTGCGGCTGTCCCAACTGCGCCGGCAGGCCGAGCGCGAATTGCAGGACATGAACGCGTCGCTCGAACGGCGCGTGGGCGAGACCGTGGCCGACCGCGATCGGCTCTGGGAACTGAGCGAAGATCTGCTGATGGTGATTGGCGCCGACGGCATGCTGGAGCGCGTCAGTCCGTCATGGGAGCGGGTGCTGGGCCATGCGGCGAGCGTGGTGATCGGCCGCTCGTGCATGGTGCTGGTGCATCCCGAAGACCTGGTGCCGGTGACCGAACAGATGCTCGCCCTGCGGCGGGAAGGTGTGCCGGTGCGCTACGAATGCCGGATGCTCGGTGCCGATGGAGCCGAGCGGTGGATGGCCTGGCGGCTGTCGCTCGATCCTGCGAACGGCCGCATCCATGGCGTGGGCCGCGACGTGACGGGCGACAAGGCGGCGGCGCAGGCGCTGCGGCATGCCGACGAGGCGCTGCGCATGGCGCAGAAGATGGAGGCCATCGGCAAGCTGACCGGCGGCGTGGCCCACGACTTCAACAACCTGCTGCAGGTGATCGGCGGCAATCTGCATCTGCTGTCGCGCGACGTGGCGGGCGATGAGCGCTCGGAGGCGCGCGTACGCAATGCGCTGGCCGGCGTGGCGCGCGGCGCCAAGCTGGCGTCGCAACTGCTGGCATTCGGCCGCCGCCAGCCGCTGGCGCCCAAGGTGGTCAACCTGGGGCGCTTCGTGCGCGGCCTGGACGACATGCTGCGGCGGGCGCTGGGCGATGGCGTCGAGATCGAAACGGTGATCGGGGCGGGTTTGTGGAATACGCTGATCGATCCGTTCCAGGTGGAAATCGCGCTGCTGAACCTGGCGATCAACGCGCGTGACGCCATGAACGGCCACGGCCGCCTGACAGTGGAGGCCGGCAATGCGTCGATCGATGACGTCTACGCACGCCACAATGCCGACGTGGCGCCGGGCCAGTACGTGATGCTGGCCGTGACCGATACCGGCGCGGGCATGCCGCCCGAGATCCAGGAGCAGGTGTTCGAGCCGTTCTTCACGACCAAGCCCGAAGGCCAGGGCACGGGCCTGGGCCTGAGCATGGTGTATGGCTTCGTGCGGCAGTCGGGCGGCCATGTGAAGATCTATAGCGAGGTGGGCGTGGGCACCACGGTGCGGCTCTACCTGCCGCGTGCCGACGAGCCGGAAGACCTGGAAGTCGCGATCGACAGCGGGCCGGCCGGCGGGGGCACCGAAACCGTGCTGGTGGTGGAAGACGACGAGGATGTCCGGGCGACGGTGGTCGAGATGCTGTCAGGGCTCGGCTACCGCGTGCTGAAGGCGCGCGACGCGATGAGCGCGCTGGCTATCGTCGAAAGCGGCGTGCCGATCGACCTGCTGTTCAGCGACGTGGTCATGCCGGGGCCGCTGCGCAGCCCGGAGATGGCGCGCAAGGTGCGCGAGCGGCTGCCGGGCATCGCGGTACTGTTCACGTCCGGCTATACGGACAACGCCATCGTGCATACCGGCCGGCTCGATGCCGGCATCGAACTGCTGAGCAAGCCATACACCCACGAGGCGTTGGCGCGCAAGGTGCGGCAGATGCTGGTGAGCGGCGGCGCGAAGCTGGCGCCAGTGGACGCGGCGCCAGCATTGCTGGTGGATGGCGCGCCGACGCAGGCGGCGGCCGTGCCGGACGGCGTGGGCATCGAAATGCCGCGCCCCCAGCGCGTGGTCTTTGTCGAGGATGACGACCTGCTGCGGGCCAGTACGGCGGAACTGATGCGCACGCTGGGCATCGACGTGATCGAGGCGCGCAACGACGCCGAGGCCATGGTCGCGCTGGGCGGCGACGATATCGATGTGCTGCTGACGGATGTGGGGCTGGGCGGCGTGTCGGGCGTGGATCTGGCGATTCACGCCTGCCGGCTGCTGCCGGCGCTGCGGGTGATCTTCGTGAGCGGCTACGAAGTGGTGTTGACGCCTGCGCAGCGCGACGCGTTGCCGAACGCGGTCATGCTGCGCAAGCCGTATGCGTTGACCGATTTCATCAACGTACTGCAAGCCCGCCCGGAGGGCGGGTAACACTTGCTGGGGCGGTTCAGAGGGCCGAGGCGACGAGTGCCGCCGCGGCACCGCTGGCGGCACTCAGTGCCAGCCATCCGCCCAGGATCAGGGCGCTGTTGCGGAAAGACATGATGGGCTCCGTGGAGAGAGGGCCGGAACCGATCGGGGCTCCGGCTACAACAGGTGGACCGCCTGCATCGGGCGGGGATCAGGCGTTGGCGCCGTCGGTGTAGACGTCGCGGGCGCGGGCACCGTCATAGAACGGGTTGCGCGGCTGGTTCACGCTGCGGGCGCCGTCGTAGTACGGGTCGACCTTGCGGGCCGGGCTGGCCGACACGCCAACGCGGTCCAGGCCTGCGACGATGCGTGCGCCGTCGGTGTACGGATCGGCCTTGCCAACCTTGGCACCGTCCGTGAACGGGTCAGCCTTGCCAACGCGTGCGCCTTCGGTGAACGGGTCGAACTTGCCCTGGCGGGCGCCGTCGGTGAATGCGCTGCGTTGATCCTGCACGCGGTAGGTGTAGCCGTAGACTTCGCCGGCCTTCTGGGCGGCGGGGGCGGCTTGCACGGCACCGGTCACGAAAGCGGCTGCGAGGGCGGCGGCGGTAACGATGGTCTTGGCATTCATGGTGGCTCTCCTTGCTGGGTGGCCGGGCGATCACGTCGTGGTTCGCGCAGGCCGGATAACTGTGGCGATGTCGGAGGTTTCTTTTTTGCTATCTACTGGTAGGTAGATTTGATCGACTAAAAAAAGAACCGTCTCCGGTACTGATTCACTGCCTGGTGTTGCCTGGAAGGTGCCTTGCTGTCTGCTTCTTGCTGCAAGGCGTCGTCCATGGCTTAAATATTATCTACTACTAGATAGATAAGCAAGGGGTTTTTGCAAAGCACAATCGTAGAAGTACGAAATATGGATCGCTGCGCCGTGACGGGCGGTATGTAGTGGTGGAATAACCCTTTGAATTTCAAGAGGAAAGATCGAATTCTATCGATCTCCTCTTCCTGATTAGAGTGTTTGCTCTAATTTTTCGAGAGGGTCTGATCCCGCAGTGCAACCAGCCCCAGCAGAAGGATGCGCGTGTGTTCCTGCAACACATCGTGCACCTGGCGGGTTTCGGGCTCGCCAAAGCCGTCCCATTCCAGGGCACGCAGCACGTGACGCCGCATGATCTTGAAGGCGGCGATCTGGCTATCGATCGCCACGGTGCGGATGCGCGTGGTCTCGTCGGTGGCCGGCTGGCCGGTCAATCGGCCGATCAGCGCGGAGGTCAGGGCAAAGATCCGCCGGTTGATCCCGGCGTCGATGCGTTCGAAGGCCGTTGGCGGCCCCATCCCGGCCCGCTCGCGGGCCATGAACTGGCGCCAGTGATCGGTCTCGGGGCATTCATACAGGAAGTTCGCAAAGCGTGACTGCAGCGCCAGGTAGGCGTCGATCAGGTCCGCATCGGCCGCGTCGGGGCGGGCAAGCAAGCCTTCGGCCGCTGCCACCACGTCCTGCAGCATGGCCCAGGCGCGCTCGACAAAATACTCGATGCAGGCCAGGTACACGCCTTCCTTGTTGTCGAAGTAGTACTGCAGGGCCGGCGCGTTGACGTTGGCCTCGCGCGCAATATCGCGCGTCGAGGCGCCGTCGAAGCCGTGCGCGGCGAACAGCCGCATCGCCGCTTCAATGATCCGTGCCCGCGTTTCTTCCCCGCGCTGGTAGCCGCCTTCGGCCGCTGGCCTGTGTCGCGCCATGTCGACATGTCTCCCCGAGTGAACAGGCTGAAATATATCAGTTGACAGATTTATTCCGAGTGGAATAATTGCGCAGCATTCCCGACTCTTGCCGCCCCCGCCGCATTCCGCCCCATGTCAGTCCCCCATCCCAATGCGCCGGCCATGCCGGTGGATGTTGCATCGCAGCATAACCCAACGTCGCGCGCCAGCCGCCGGCGCACCGTGCTGATCGGCATTGGCGCCGCGCTGCTGCTGATTGCCCTGGTCATCGGTGCACGCTGGTGGCTCTATGGCCGTTTCATTGAAAGTACCGACGACGCCTATATCCAGGCCGACAGCGTGACCGTCGCGCCCAAGGTCAGCGGCTACGTGGCCGAAGTCTATGTACGCGACAACCAGCAGGTGGTGGCCGGGCAGGCGCTGGTGCGGCTCGACAACCGCCAGTACCAGGCGGCGTTCGACGAGGCGCAGGCCAACGTGGCGTCGCGCCAGGCCGATGTGGCGCGCGCCGATGCCGACCTGCAGCAGCAGAAGGCCCGCATCGCCCAGGCTGCCGCCGAAGTGGATGGCGCCCGCGCCAACGCGCGTTACGCGGCATCGCAAGTCGAACGCTACGCCCCGCTGGTCAAAACCGGCGCCGAAACCGAGGAGCGCACCGCCGAACTGCGCAACGCGCAGACGCGCGCATCGACCACGCTGGCCGCCAATGAGGCCGCGCTGAAGGTGGAGCAGAGCCAGACAGTGACGCTGCAGACCCGCCTGCAACAGGCGCGCGCCCAGCTTGAAGTGGCCGAGGCCAGTGCGCGCAAGTCGAAGCTGGATCTGGAAGACACCACCGTGCGCGCCACCACGGCCGGACGCGTGGCCGACAAGGGCGTGCGCGTGGGCCAGTGCGCCCAGCCCGGCACGCGGCTGCTGACCGTGGTGCCGGTGCAGGACCTCTATCTGACCGCCAACTTCAAGGAAACGCAGGTCGGCCGCATGCGTGCGGGCCAGCCCGTGTCGCTGCATGTCGATGCATTGTCCGGCGAAGCCCTGCATGGCGTAATCGACAGCCTGTCGCCGGGCACCGGCTCGCAGTTCGCGCTGCTGCCGGCGCAGAACGCCACCGGCAACTTCACCAAGATCGTCCAGCGCGTGCCGGTGCGCATCCACGTTGATGTGCCAAACGCGGCGCGGCCGGTGCTGGTGCCGGGTCTGTCGGTGACGGTCGATGTCGATACCCGCGAGCTGAATCCCGCGCAGGTGCGGGCGCCAGCCGCCGGCGCGAGCCGTGGCTGAGGCCGTGGCGCCGGGCCAGGCGTCCCCGGCACCCGTGGCCGCGCCGCAGCCGAACGCCACGGCGGCCGACTGGATCGCCGTGGCCGCCGGTTCGCTCGGCGCGCTGCTGGCCACGCTGGACATCTCGATCACCAACTCTGCGCTGCCGCAGATCCAGGGGCAGATCGGCGCGGCCGGCACCGAGGGCACGTGGGTGTCCACCGGCTATCTGATGGCCGAGATCGTGATCATCCCGCTGACCGCATGGCTCACGCGGGTGTTCGGCCTGCGCCGCTTCCTGATGTGGAACGCGCTGCTGTTCACGGCATTCTCGATGGTGTGCGGCATGTCGCACAGCCTGCCGCAGATGGTCATCGGCCGCATCGGGCAGGGCCTGGCCGGCGGTGCGATGATCCCCACCGCGCAGACCATCGTGCGCACCCGCCTGCCGCGCCACCAGATGCCCATCGGCATGTCGATGTTCGGCCTGATCGTGCTGCTGGGGCCGTTGCTGGGTCCGGTGGTGGGCGGCTGGCTGGCCGAGAACATCAACTGGCGCTGGTGCTTCTTCCTGAACGTGCCGATCACGGCCGTGCTGGTGCCGCTGCTGTATTTCGGCCTGAAGGCCGAGCGCGCCAACGTGGACGCGTTCTTCAAGGCCGACTGGCTGGGCATCGTCGGCCTGACCATCGGGCTCAGCTCGCTGACCGTGGTGCTGGAAGAGGGCCAGCGCGAGCAGTGGTTCGAGTCGCAGTTCATCGTCTACCTGTCGATGCTGTCGGTCATCGGGCTGACGATGATGCTGGTCAGCCAGTTCACGGCGAAGCAGCCCATCGTGCGGCTGCGGCTGCTGCTGAACAAGAACTACGCCAGCGTGATCCTGATCGTGACCACGGTGGGCGCGGGCCTGTACGGCGTGTCGTACCTGTTGCCGCAGTTCCTGTCGCTGATTGCCGGCTACAACGCCGAGCAGGCTGGCGGCATCATGCTGCTGTCGGGGCTGCCGGCGTTCCTGCTGATGCCGGTGCTGCCGCGCATCCTGGGCAAGTTCGACAGCCGCTGGCTGGTCATCAGCGGGCTGGTGTGCTTCTTTGCCAGCTGCATGCTCGATATCGGCCTGACCGTGGACAGCGTCGGGCACGACTTCACCGTTTCGCAAATCCTGCGCGGCTTTGGCCAGATCCTGGCGATGATGCCGCTGAACCAGGCGTCGATGGCGGCGGTGGCCACCCACGAGGCCGGCGACGCCGCCGGGCTCTACAACATGGCGCGCAACCTGGGCGGGTCGATTGGCCTGGCCCTGCTGGGCACGCTGATCGACCGCCGCAATGCCTATCACGACTCGGTCATCCGCGAATCGGTCACGGCCAACAGCAGCATCGGCCAGGAGCATATGACGTCGACCATCGCCGGGTTCGTGGCCCAGGGCGGCGACTTCGCCCATGCGCAACTCCAGGCCGTGGCCCAGCTCAGCGGCGAGATCGCGCGACAGGCCGCCGTGATGACGTTCTCCGAAACCTTCTTTGCCCTTGGCATCGCGCTGCTGTGCTGCGTGCCGCTGGCCCTGCTGCTCAAGCCGCCCCGCCCGGGCGCGCCTGTTTCCTCCGGTCATTGATCATGTCTGTCCTTTCATCTGCCAGGCTGCCGCGCCTGCTGACCCTTGCCGCCGCCTCGCTCGCTGCCGGATGGCTGGTGGCCGGCTGCACGGTGGGCCCCGACTACCGCAGCGCGCCCGAAGTGGCCGGCACCGCCATCGACGCGGGACGCTTCCCGCACGCGCCGGCCCAGGCTCAGCCCGTTGCGCCGCGCGCCGCCGACTGGTGGCACGCCTTGGGCGATACCCAGCTCGATACGCTGATCGAGACCGCGCTCCAGGACAGCCCCGATATCGACGTGGCGCGCGCCCGCGTGCGCCAGGCCCGGGCCGGGCTCGATAGCAACAAGGCCAATCTGCTGCCGAAGGTGGGTTTCGATGCGGCGATGCTGCGCACCCGCTCGCCCGACCTGTCGGCGCTGTCTGGCAATGGATCGTCGGGTGGCGGGCGCGGTCCGCTGTCGCTGTACATCGCCAGCTTCGATGCCAGCTGGGAGATCGATCTGTTCGGCGGCACGCGCCGGTCGATCGAGGCGGCCTCCGCCGAAGCCGATGCGGCCTCGGCGCAGTTGGCGGACGCGCATGTGCAGCTGGCCGCCGAGGTGGCGCAGGCCTATATCACGCTGCGCGAACAGCAGGCGAGCCTGGCGCACCTGCAGGATTCCGAGAAGCTGGAGGCCGACATGCTCGACCTGACGCAGCAGCGGCGCGCACGCGGCGTGGCGTCGCAGCTCGAAGTGGAGCGCCTGCTGACACAGCTCGACAACACGCGGGCGCAGATGTCGCCGGTGCAGGCCAGCATCGCCGAACAGTTCGACCAGCTGGCGCTGCTGACCGGCCGTGCTCCGGGGACGCTCGATGCGGCGCTGTCGGCCGCCCGGCCGTTGCCCCGCGTGCCCGAGACCGTGGCGGTGGGCGATCCGGCGGCGCTGCTCAAGGCCCGGCCCGATATCCGTGCGGCCGAACGCCGGCTGGCGTCGAGCACGGCGCAGATCGGCGTGCGCAAGGCCGACTGGTTCCCGAAGCTGTCGCTGCTGGGTTCGCTTGGGTTCAGCGCGATGGACCCTGGCCACCTGGCCCGCAAGGACAACGGCACGTGGCTGACGCTGCCGCGCCTGCAATGGAATATCCTCGATTTCGGCCGTGTGGCCGCCGGGGTGGACAGCGCGGAGGGCGGACGCGACGAGGCCGACGCCAACTATCGCAGCACGGTGCTCAAGGCCCTGCGCGATGCCGATGTGGCGCTTTCGCGCTACGGCCATCAGCGCGAACACGTGGTGGTGCTGCGCCGTGTGGAGGCATCGTCCGAACGGGCATCGACGCTGCAGCAGCAACGTTACCGTGCCGGCACGGCCAGCATGCTCGAATGGCTCGATGTGGAACGCACGCGCGTGGTGGCGCAGCAGAACCGCATCTCGGGCGATGCGGATCTGCTCAAGGACTACGTGTCGCTGCAGAAGTCGCTGGGGCTGGGATGGCAGACGGCGGCCGCCGCCGCGTCTGCGCCAACTGCCACAGCGGCCACACCGGCTTCCTGACCAGGAACGCGCGCGGCCGTGACGGCCGCATTTGCTGCGCCGCACGGCAACGCCAGCACGGCGGCCCCGGCGCGGCGGGCCGATTCTGCTCCGGCTTTCCGATTCGGCTGTTGCTTTCGCATGGAAAGTGCGGGTGCAGCAATTGCAAGAGAAACGCCGACAGCCGAACCGGACGAAGCCGACTTTTGGACAAACAGCCAGCACCGCAGACTGCCAAGTGGATAGAATCGCCGTGGGCATTCTCCCTGCGGCGCCGATTGCAACAATGTGTTACGGGCGGCGGAGGACGGGATGCAGAACAACAGACAAATCGCCCATGCACTTCAACGCCAACGACAGCATCCTGGTCAACATCGTCACCAGCGTGGTGGTGATTCTTGCCGGCACGCTGGTGGTCAAGCTGATCAACCGCTTCTTCTCGGCGCGGCTGCAGGCCGACAACCGGGGCAGCTATCGCGCCTGGACCGTGGCGTCGCGCAATCTGGTGGCGGCGGTGGTGTTCCTGCTGCTGCTGGGCATCTGGGTGTCCGAGCTCAAGAGCGTGGCGATCTCGCTGGCGGCGTTCGCGGCGGCCTTGCTGCTGGTCGGCAAGGAACTGGTGATGTGCTTCCTGGGTGCGTTCATGCGCATGATCACGCGCCCATTCCAGCTTGGCGACCTGGTGGAGATCGGCCCGTTCGGCGGCGAAGTCATCGACATGGACGTGATGTCCACCACGCTGGTGGAAGTGGCCGCCGCGCGCCAGTACACGGGCTTTACCGTGCAGGTGCCGAACAGCATGCTGCTGACGACGGCCGTGCGCAACCATTCGCAGGCCGGCGCCTATACGCTGGACATGGTGCGGATTCCGCTGGCCGTGGGCGACGATCCCGAAGCGGTGGAGGCGCTGCTGGTGCAGGTGGCGCGCCGCGCGTGCGAAGGCTTCATGGAAGAAGCGGGCCGCACGCTGCGGCGCTACGGGGACATGCGCTTCGTGGACCTGTCGCAGTTCGAGCCACGTGTGATATTCGAACCGTTCGACGTGACCCGCTTCGACGCCGTGGTGCGCTTTCCGGTGCCGGTCAGCGCACGGCTGGCGGTGGCGCAGCAGATCGTGCGCGGCTATTACCGCGAGCGGGCGCAGGGCCGGCCGGTGGATTCCGGGACGGCGCCCCCACCGGAAGCGCCCGCGGCGCAACCGTAGCGCGGGGCGGGGTGGCCACCGGGTCCCTGGCATCCGGCAGGCCGCAGGCGGCAGGACCGTCGAGGAGAACACCATGGCGCAGGCCCTGATTCGATGGCATGGAGATGGCGCGACGCCCGGCCCGGCGCCCGTGCCGGGGTGGCGGCATGTGCGGTCGCTGGCGTGGGTGCTCGCCATCTCGGTCTGGCTGGCGCTGGCAGGCGGCTGTGCGAGCCTGCCCGCCAATGCCGGGCGCACGCCAAGCTACGCCGCGACCGATACCGGCACGACGCTGCTGGCAAGGTCGCTGGCGCCACGGCTGGGGCAGAATCCAGGGCAGTCGATCTTCTATCCGCTGGGCGCGGGGCCCGATGCGCTGACGGCGCGCATGGCACTGGCGCGGGCCGCGCAGAAGACACTGGACCTGCAGTACTACATCTATGACGTCGATACCACGGGCAGTGCGCTGCTGGGCGAGGTGATCGACGCCGCCGATCGCGGCGTACGCGTGCGCGTGCTGCTGGACGACATCCATACCGGCAAGCAGGACAAGATCTGGGCGGCGGTGGATTCGCATCCGAACATCGAGGTGCGCATCTTCAATCCGTTTGCCAACCGCAACGCCCGCTGGCTGGAGCTGCTGTTCGATTTCGGCCGCCTGAACCGCCGTATGCACAACAAGCAGATGACGGTGGACAACCTGGTGTCGATCATGGGCGGCCGCAATATCGGCGACGCGTACTTCTCGGCCAAGTCCGACATGGCGTTCAGCGACCTCGACGTGATGGTGGCCGGCCCAGTGGTGCCGGCCGCCAGCAAGGTGTTCGACGAATACTGGAACAGCGAAAACGCCTATCCCGTGGCCACGCTGACCCCGGAAGGCAAGGAGGCCCCCGACGAACTGCGCGCCTTCCGCAAGCAGATCGAGGCCAAGGGCGACACGGCCCGCGCCAGCCCGTTCGTGCAGGAACTGCTGGATTCGGGCCTGGCGCGCGGCATCGAGTCGGGCCGCCTGCCGGGCTACATGGGCGCGGCGCGCGTGATTGCCGACAAGGCCGACAAGATCGAGGAATCCGCCGACGACCCCTCCACGCACGCCATTCCGCAGCTACGCGCGATGATGGAAAAGGCCCGGACAGAGCTGGTGCTGGTTTCCCCGTACTTCGTGCCCAACAAGAACGGTGAGGCGTGGCTGGCCGCCATGGTCAAACGGGGCGTCAAGGTGCGTGTGCTGACCAATTCCTTCGCCGCCACCGACGTTGCGGCGGTGCATGCCGGGTACGCGCCCACGCGCAAGCGGCTGCTGGAGGCCGGCGTGGAACTCTACGAACTGAAACCCACGGCCAATGCCGACCTGGTGCGCAGCAGGGCCAGCAAGTCGCGCATGTTTGCGTCGAGCCGCGCAAGCCTGCATGCCAAGGCCTACGTGGTGGACCGCCAGACGCTGTTCATCGGGTCGATGAATCTGGACCCGCGATCGATCAAGCTCAATACCGAAATGGGGGTGGTGCTGGACAGTCCGGCGCTGGCCAGGCTGCTGGTGGAGGACATGGACCGCCGGCTGCTCGATATCGCCTACCGCGTGGGCCTGAAAACCGGCGACAGCGGTGCGCAGTCGCTGACGTGGACCACGCGCGACAACGGCAAGGAAACCACCTACGAGCACGAGCCGGACATGAGCATGTGGCAGCACATGGGCATCGACGTCCTGCAGTTGCTGCCCGTGGACGAGCAACTGTAGTCAAGGCCGCCACGGGGCAGGCCTGGCCAGACTAGGGCGCGGCGGTCTCGCCGCCGCCGTCCGGCTGCAGCAGTTGCAGCAGGTATGCCTGCAGGCGCGACAGTTCGCCGGCGATGCCACCCGGAAAACCTTGCCGGTCGCCGCGCTTGTCGATCAGCAGTTCGGCGACGAAGGCGGATACGGCGGCGGCGTTGCCCAGCGCGGCCAGCTGGTTGCCGATGCGCGGATACGCGTAGAACAGCTCCAGCGGACGGACTTCACGCGGCAACTGGGCCAGCCACCTGAGCGCCACGGGCGTCAGCGACAGGTTGATCGGGTCCGGCGCCTGGCGCAGTTCGCTCCAGTCGACGTGCGCCGAGGCAGGCGGGTCGCCGTCCAGTACCTTCCTGGCTTCTTCGACCGTGACGAATTCGAACGACAGGGGATCCATGATGGGTGGCTCGATGTGGGCAGGGCGCGCGGGCATCCACCCCTTCGGGGCAGATTTCGTGCTGCCGCCCATGTTAACGGATCGGTGAAGCGTTTCGTTAGCGGCAAGGCACGACCCGGGCCCGGCCCGGCGCGGGCGCGGATCTCATGGCAGGCTGCCCGATGTCTCATGGCAGGCAAACGCCCGTTTGCCACACTGCAGGCATGAACCGGAGCCTGCCATGACCTGGGATTTGCTGATCGAATCGGACTGCGTACCCGTGCCACTGCGCGCGGGCGCCCGTGTGACCTGCCGCGCCGGCCAGTTGTGGATCACCGTCGAGCACCGGCGCGCCCGGCCGTCGGCGGATATCGTGCTGTCGGCCGGCCAGCAGTGCCGCGTGGAGGAGGACGGCGTCTATTTCCTGAGCGCACTGCGTGCGCTGGGCGCGGTGCAATGCCACATCACGCCGGCCGCCAGCCAGCAGTTGGCGCTGCGCCCGGCCTGACGCGCGCCGCTTCCTCGGCAATCCAGTCGGCCACGTGGCGCACGTCGTCGCGCGGGGTCTCGGTGGCATGGATCAGCCAGAACGCGTTGGGGCTGGGCATGACCGCGCCTGCCGTGGTGACTACGTTCAACTGGCCGCCTTCGATCAGTGACTGGATCAGCTCCAGACGGCCAAGCGCCACGCCTTGTCCCGCCAGTGCCGCATGAATCACCTGATCATACTGATTGAAGCGCAGGATGCCGCGCCGGGCGGCCTGCCGGTAGCCTTGCGCGCCAAGCCAGTTGCGCCAGTGCAGCCATGGGCGCGGATCGTCGAATTCGAGCAATGGCAATGCCGCCAGCGCTTCGGCCGAGGTCACGCGGGTGGCGCCCAGCGCCGGATTGGCCACGGGTGCGATGGTTTCGTCGAACAGCCGCACGGCGTGGGGCGGCGCGGCCGATGCCGGGCAATAGCGGATGGCCAGGTCGATGCCATCGGCGCGCAGGTCGCTGATCTGGTTGCTGGCGGACAGCCGCACGTCGAGCTTCGGATGCCGGCGCTGCAAGCTGCCCAGCCGTGGCAGCAACCACAGGCCGGCCACGCCGATGCTGGCCGTGACCGTGACGGGCTGGCTTCCATCGCGCTTGCGCAGTTCCGCGGCCACGTCCTGCAACTGCTGCACCGCGCCGTCGGCGCTGCGGAACAGGCGTTCGCCTTCGGGCGTGAACGCCACGCCGCGATGCTGGCGTACGAACAGGCGTACCTGGAGCTGGTCTTCCAGCGCGCGGATCTGGCGGCTTACGGCCGATTGGGTCAGGCACAGGTCGTCGGCGGCCTGCGTGATGCTCATGCGCCGGCCCACGGCCACAAAGCCCTTGAGCAGATCGAGCGGAAACAGGCGGACGAGCGGGACGGACATGGCAAAGCCTCAAGGGGGCGCTGGCGAGCCCCATTACAGCACGGAAATCCGCTCCGCTGCCATGCGCGGATGGAATGGCAGAACGCCTGAAATCTCGTTTGAACCGGCGCCCGGAATCGCTTGAAATAAAGCCGATCGGAACTGCCGCCACTGGAGCCCGCCATGTCGCTTCGCCAGCCTTCGCATGATGTCCGTGCATTGCAACCGGGCGGGGCGCCGCCCTGGTGGCGCGGCACCGTCTTTCTGCTGCTGGCAGCCGGGCTCGTGATGGGCCTGGCGCTGGGGGTGCGCCACGTGCAGGGCCTGTTCCTGCTGCCGGTGATCGCCGAACGGGGCTGGACCCGCGAGACATTCGGCTTTGCGATGGCCGTGCAGAACCTGGTGTGGGGCATCGCCCAGCCGCTGACCGGCATGGTGGCCGACCGCTTCGGGTCGTGGAAGGTGATGCTGGCCGGTCTGTTGCTGTACGCGGCCGGACTCTGGGGCATGGCGCTGGCGCCGTCGTCGATGGCATTCGTGCTGGCGGGTGGCATCTGTATCGGCATCGCGCAGTCCGGGACGACGTTCGGCGTGGTCTATGGCGCGCTGAGCCGCATGGTGCCGCCGGCGCAGCGCAGCCGCACGCTGGGCATTGCCGGGGCGTGCGGGGGCATCGGGCAGTTCCTGATGGTGCCGTCGGCGCAGGCGCTGCTGTCGGTGGCGGGGTGGCAGCTGACGTTGATGATCTTTGCCGGGGCGGCCCTGTTGCTGGTGCCGTTGGCGCTGCCGTTCCAGGATCGCGCGACGGGCGGCGATGCCAGGGGCGACCAGCCTTCGATGCGGGCCGCCATCGGCGAGGCCTTCCGGCATCCGGGGTTCTGGCTGCTCAACCTGGGCTTTCTGGCATGCGGCTTCCAGCTGGCGTTCATCGCCAACCATCTGCCGGCCTACCTGCGCGACCAGGGCATGCAGCCGGCCAGCGCGATGATTGCGCTGGCCCTGATCGCACTGGCCAATATCGCGGGCACCTACGCCTTCGGCTGGCTGGGCGGGCGGCACGTGAAGAAGTACCTGCTGGCCGGCATCTACCTGACGCGCACATCGGCGATGGCGCTGTTCCTGCTGCTGCCGCTCAGCCCGCTCACGCTTTACGGGTTTGCGGCCGTGATGGGCTTCCTGTGGCTGGGCACGGTGCCATTGACCAGCGGCATCGTCTCGCAGGTGTTTGGCGTGCGGTACATCACCACGCTGTTCGGCTTTGTGTTCCTTGGCCATCAGCTGGGGTCGTTTCTGGGTGTGTGGCTGGGCGGGCTGGTGTTCGAACTGACGCATTCCTATGATCTGGTGTGGATGGGTGCGATGGCGCTGGGCGTGATCGCGGCGGCGTTGCATTGGCCCATCGACGACCGCGAGATCGTGCGCGCGCCATGGCAGGGGCTGCGGCCTTGAGCGCCTGCATGGAATAAAGGGCTGGCCTGACGTGTTTACGCATCAGGCAGGCTGCGTGCCGGGCGCGGGAGGTGGAGTATGCTTGGCACGCACGTCCTGTCATTCCCGTATCCGGAGGCCGCCATGCCGTTTCGTTTTTCCGTTTGGACGGGTGCCGTCGCGGCAGCCGTTGTGCTGAGCGCCTGCGCATCGCTGCAGCCGGTGGAGACTGGCCAAAAGCTGATCGGCAGCCCGCAGGCCGCCGTGCAACAGGCGTTCGGCACCCCCACCGATACGTTCCAGATGGCCAACGGCACCCAGCGGTGGATCTATTCCAAACAGCCGTACGGCTACGAAATCTACGCGGCCGACTTCGATGCCAGCGGCAAGCTGACGAATTTCCGCCAGACGCTGACCGAAAACGAGATCTACACCGCACGGCCCGGCCAGTGGACCAAGCAGGATGTGCTGGAACGCTGGGGCAGGCCCAAGGAGCCGATCCAGTACTACGCGCTGATGAAGCGCGAGGCGTGGTCGTACCGGATGTACCTGCCCGGCTACCTGCCGGCGCACTTCAGCGCCTACTTTGACGACAACGGCGTGTTGGACCGGACGATGATCATCCAGGACTCGCGCGGCGGCGAACGCAGCCGGCGATAGGCGAACGGCTATCCACGGCGCGCCGGGTGGGCCGGCGTGGCCGTCCGCATGGTCCCCCGAGTGGCGCCATTGCAACAATCCACATTGAAGACTCAACTAATTCCCGGGTGAAGCGCGCGTTCATTGTATAAACACGAATTATTCGCATTACGATTTGTGTTGAAATGCGGCGCACGCCGCATCGTGCACGTCGAGCCAGCACACCGCCAATAACAATCCCGGGAATTCCGATGTTCTTGCACCGTCCGTCCAACGGTCGCGCCAGCCTGCGCGCGCGCGTTTCTGTCCGTTCTTCGCTGCCAGCCACCGCGCTGTCGCCTGTTGCCGCCGCAGTGCTGGGCCTGTCGCTGTCACTGTCGCTGTCCGCGCCCGCCCACGCGCAGGTCCAGGCCCAGCCGGCCGATCCGGGCGCCACCGCCACGCTGCCCACGGCCACCGTGGTGGCCGACCGGTCCGGCGAGGCGGTCAAGGTCGAGCGCGTGAGCAACGGTGCGCTGGGCGACCGCAAGGCCGTGGATACGCCGTTCTCGGTCAACGCGGTGTCCAGCGATGAAATCCAGCAGCGCATGTCGCAGACCGCCAACGATGTGTTCAAGTACGACCCCGCCGTACAGGTGCTGGGCGACAACGCACGCACCGAGAACTCGTACTTCTCCGTGCGCGGCATTCGCGTGGACATGCTCAACGGCACGAAGGTGGATGGCCAGAACTTCGTCACGTGGGATGCCGACATCCCGCTGGAGCCGTTCGAGCAGGTGGAGCTGCTCAAGGGCCTGTCTGGCTTCATGTACGGCTTTGGCTCGCCGGGCGGCATCATCAACTACGTGGCCAAGCGGCCCACCGACACGCCGCTGCGCGAGGTGACCATTGGCTACCAGACCAACAACGTCTGGAGCGAGAAGGTCGACGTGGGCGGCCGCTTCGGCAATGACGACCGCTTCGGCTACCGCATCAACGCCGTGAACGAGGACGGCAACACCAGCGAACAGGGCGTGCACGTGCGCCGCCAGACGTTTTCGCTGGCCACCGACTTCCGCATCACGCCGGACCTGACGTGGAATGCCGACATCATGTACTGGAAGCGCAAGTCGCAGGGCACGATCTTCGGGCTGTCGTTCGGCACGGATACCATCCCCGCCGCCAGCAGCGTGGCGCGCAACCTGGCCCAGCCGTGGTCGTCGCACGAGACCGACACGCTGACCGTGGGCACCGGCGTGGACTACCGCATCAACAGCGACTGGAAGACCAGCTTCAAGTACCGCTTCGCCCGCCAGAACCGCCTGAATGCCGACAGCTTCCTGTTTGTCACGGACGACGCAGGGAACTACTCGGACACCAACTACCGCTGGAAGACCGCCTACTACTATCAGGCGTACGACGCGATGGTGCAGGGCAAGTTCGACACAGGGGGCCTCAAGCACGAGATCGTGGCGGGCGTGGGCTACCTGTCGCAGGTGCGCGAGCTGGACAACGGCCTGGGCGGCAACGGCATCTTCATGGGGATGAACAACCTGTACAACCCCATCGCGCTGGACGAGCAGGCCGGCGTGGGCAAGGACTACATTCCGTACCGCGACTACAAGATCCAGCAGAAATCGGTCTACCTGAGCGACACGGTGCAGATCACGCCGCGCCTGTCGGTGCTGGCCGGCCTGCGCTACAACATGTTCTCGCAAGACAACTACAGCCCCGAAGCGGTCCGGACGTCGCGCTACAGCGCCAACCCGATCACGCCCACAGCGGCGGTGATGTTCAAGACGGACGATTTCTCGACCGCCTACGTGAGCTACGTGGAATCGCTGGAACCGGGCGGATCGGCCGGCCCGACCGCCGCGAACGCTGGCGAGACCTTCGGCCCGCTCAAGAGCCGCCAGTACGAGGTGGGCTTCAAGACCGACCGCGACAGGTGGGGCGCCAACCTGGCCCTGTTCCGCGTGGACAAGGGCTACGAGTACACCAACACGTCGAACGTCTTCGTGCAGAACGGCAAGCAGCGCTTCACGGGCGTGGATACCAGCGGCTGGTGGCGTGTGGCGCGTGACGTGCGCCTGATGGGCGGCGTGCTGTGGCTGCACACCAAAACCACGGACGTTGACGATCCGCAGGTCAACGGCAACCGGGTCTTCGCCACGCCGAACTACATCGTGACCGGCCGCGTCGAGTACGACACGCCGTTCGTACCCGGCCTGACGCTGTGGACGGGCGCCAAGGTGACCGGCTCGATGTACGTGAACTCGGCCAATACGCAGCAGATTCCGTCGTACACCACGGCCGACGTCGGCGCGCGCTACACCACCCGTATGGCCGGCAAGCAGGTGACCGTGCGCGCGGTGCTGAACAACGTGTTCAACCGCCGCTACTGGACCACCACCTATGACGGCTTCGTGCTGCCGGCGGCCACGCGCACGTTCCTGATGAACGCCTCGCTGCAGTTCTGATGGATTGAAATGCAGGCGGCCGGCAGGGGCCGCCGTTCTCAGCCTCGGCGCACCGCCGTGACTTTGCCGCCCATCACGTCGATAGTGCGCCGCTGCGGGTTGTAGTCCATCGTGCCCGGCATATGCTGGCCTTCGCGATTGCCGAAGCGCCATGCGCAGCCTTCGAGCAGTTTGGCCGCGTCCGCCTCGGTCTTGCCGATCAGCGCGTTGTCGCCGAGCTTGTCGGCCTGGCAGCCCTCGGGCGTGCCACGGCCGCCTTGCGGGCCCGGATTGGCCACGCCGGCAGTCGGCGGCTGCGGCGGCTGCGGCTGCGCGGCGCAGCCGGCCATCATCGTGGCCATTGCCACGGCGCCCGTGAGGGCCATCCCTTTCCAGTTCGGTGCAGTCATGCAGAGGCTCCTTGGCCGTATGAGGGAGCCCCGATTCTAGCGGACCCTGCGTTCACGGCGACTTGCGCGCCGTGGAGCGTCCGCGCCCGCGCGGTGCCGGGGCCGCGAACATCGACATGTCGCGCACGATGCAGCCCAGCAGCGTGTCGGCGGCCACGCCCAGCGGGCGGCCCGCCTTGACCAGCAACCGCGCCTTGGCCGCCTCGAACAGCGGGTGGGCGATCGGCAGGGTCACCAGTTCGCCCGAGCCCAGTTCCCGATACGCGGCAAACGCGCCGATCAGCGTGATGCCGTGGTGGCGTTTGACGAAGTGCCGCAGCACGGCCAGCGAATTGGTGGTCAGCGTGGGCCGGATCTGGATGTTCTCGGCGTACGCCAGCATCTGCACGATCTGCCCGAGCCCGAACGCCGGCGGCATCATCGCCAGCGGGTAGTCGGCAAGCTCGCGCACATCCACGGTGGTGCCGCGCAGCGCCAGCGGGTGCCCGGCATGCACCAGCAGCACCACCGGCTGGGACGACGTGGCCACCCAGCGCACATCGGCATGCGACGGCGGGTTGTAGGCCAGGCCGATATGCGCGCGGCTTTCGGCCACCTCCTGCAGCACGTTGTTGACGGGCAGGATGTCCACCGTGACGTCAAGCCGGGGGTATTGCGCGCAGAAGTCGGTGAGCACCTCGTCCATCAGGCCATCGACATAGCCCTCGCTGGTGGCAATGCGGATCTGGCCGTGCTGCAAGCCACGCAGCGCCTGCAGACGGTCTTCGAACAGCTCCTGCTGCGCCCGGCAGCCCTGCCAGTATTCCAGCAGGTGCAGCGCCACCTCGGTGGGCTGGACGCCGCGTGCGTGGCGGTCGAACAGCGGCGCGCCGACTTCGTCCTCCAGCAGGCGGATCTGGCGCGTGATGACCGACGGCGATGTGTTGATGCTGTCGGCCGCGCCCCGGATCGATCCGTGCGTGAGCACCTCATGGAAATAGCGCAGCCTGCGCTGGTTCAGTTCTCGCATGTCGAAAGCCAAGCTGTTGCCGATTGGGCAACGATAGCCGACTTAAGTTGCTCTTGCTCTGCTTTTTCATCTGGCCGACGATCCTTCGACAACAAGAAAAAGCGACAGCACAACGTTCATCGCATCCAAAGGACGACCACGGGAGAGACCGCATGTCCACCACACTGCCCCCATGCACCACGCTGGCGCACGACCGCGCCGCGCAACAGGCGCTGTACCGCAAACTGAACTGGCGCCTGCTGCCCTTCCTGCTGCTCTGCTATACGTTCGCCTACCTGGACCGCGTCAATATCGGCTTCGCCAAGCTGCAGATGCAGAGCGACCTGGGCTTCTCCGACGCTGTGTACGGCCTGGGTGCCGGCATCTTCTTCTTCGGCTATGTGCTGTTCGAGATCCCCAGCAACCTGCTGCTGCCCCGCATCGGGGCGCGCAAGACCATCAGCCGCATCCTGGTGCTGTGGGGCCTCACGTCGGCCGGCATGATGTTCGTGCGCGACGAAACCACGTTCTATGTGATGCGCTTCCTGCTCGGCGTGTTCGAGGCGGGTTTTGCGCCGGGCATGATCTTCTACCTGACGTACTGGTACGGCCAGCAGCGCATGGCGCGCGTGATGGCCGTGGTAATGCTGGCGGGCCCCCTCGGCGGCATCTTCGGCTCGCCGCTGTCCACGTGGCTGATGACTGGCCTGTCGGGCACGCATGGCCTGGCAGGCTGGCAGTGGATGTTCCTGGTGGAAGGCCTGCCGTGCGTGTTGCTGGGCGTGCTGGCGCTGCGCGTGCTGGCGGACCGGCCGGCCGATGCAAAGTGGCTGACCGATACCGAAAAGCGCATGATTGCCGCTGAACTGCACACGCCCGGCGCGGGCCACCATTCGTTTGGCCAGGTGGCGCGCGATCCGCGCGTGTACCTGCTGGCCTTCGCCTACTTCACGATGATCTGCGGCATCTACGCGGTCAGCTTCTGGCTGCCGTCGATCATCAAGGCCGATGGCGTGACCGACACCATGCAGATCGGCCTGTATTCGATGATCCCGTATATCGCGGCCGCCATTGCGATGGTCGTGATCGGCCGGCGCTCGGACCGGCGCGGCGAGCGGCGCCTGCATAGCGCCGTGCCCGCCTTCATCGGGGCCGCGGCGCTGGCGGTGGCCACGCTGTCCAGCGGCAACCTGGCGGTGTCGCTGTTGTGCATGACGATCGCCACGGCGATGATGTGGACGGCCTACACGGTGTTCTGGGCCATTCCGTCGCAATACCTGAAGGGCGATGCCGCCGCCGGGGGTATCGCACTGATCAACACGATCGGCCTGATCGGCGGCTTCCTGAGCCCGACCATCATCGGCTGGGTGCGCACGGCGACCGGCAGCATGCAGGCCGGCCTGCTGGTGATGGTGGCGCTGCTGGTGGCCGGCGCGGTGACGCTGGTGGCCAACCGCATGCCCGCGCCGCACGCCCGTCCGGCCACGGTTTGACGACAACATGAACATGGAGAGCCCCTTGGCACCCCGAATCCTGATCGCCGGTTTCCAGCATGAAACCAATACGTTTGCGCCATCCAAGGCCACCTACGCCAGTTTCGAGCGCGGCGAGGGCTTCCCGGCCATGGCGCGCGGCCACGATGTGCTGGCGCTGCGCGATGTGAATATCCCCGTGGGCGGATTCATCCAGGCCGCGCAGCGCAACGGCTGGGCCCTGCGCCCGGTGATCTGGGCCGGCGCGAGCCCGTCGGCGCATGTGACCCGGGATGCGTTCGAGCGCATCGCCGGCGAAATCGTCGCGGCGGCCCGCGCGGGCGGTTTCGATGCCATCTACCTGGACCTGCACGGCGCGATGGTGGCCGAGCATGCCGACGATGGCGAGGGCGAATTGCTGGCGCGCCTGCGCGAGGTGATCGGCCCGGCGGTGCCGCTGGTGGCGTCGCTGGACCTGCACGCCAATGTCACGCAGCGCATGCTCGATGCCGCCGATGCGCTGGTGGCGTATCGCACGTATCCGCACGTCGACATGGCCGAAACCGGCGTGCGCGCCGCCGAACTGCTGCAGCCGCTGCTGGCCGGCCCGCGCCGCTGGCGTGCCGCCGCCCGCCGCCTGCCGTTCCTGATTCCGATCAACGGCATGTGCACGATGCTGGAGCCCGCGCGCGGCCTGTACGCGGCGCTGGCCGAGCTGGAAGCGGGCGGGGTGGTGTCGCTGTCGTTCGCGCCCGGCTTCCCGGCCGCCGACTTTCCGGAGTGCGGGCCGGTGATCTGGGGCTATGGCGACGATGACGCCGCCGCCGAAGCCGCCGTGCAGTCGCTCTACGACCGGATGCTGGCCGAGGAGGCCGCATGGGAGGTGCCGTTCCTGTCCCCCGACGACGCGGTGCGCCAAGCCATGCGGATGGCCGAAGGCGCCACGCGCCCGGTGGTCATCGCCGATACCCAGGACAACCCCGGTGCCGGCGGCGACTCGAACACGATGGGCATGCTGCGCGCGCTGCTGCGCAACGGCGCGCAGGGCGCGGCCATCGGCCTGATCTGGGACCCGGCCGTGGCGGCCGCCGCGCATCGCGCCGGTGTGGGCGCGGTGATCGACGTGGCGCTGGGGGGCGTGTCGGGCGTGCCGGGCGACGAGCCGCTGCAGGGGCGCTTCGAGGTGCTCAGGCTGTCGGACGGCGTCTGCCGCTTTGGCGGCCCGATGATGCACGGCATGCTGGCCGATGTCGGGCCCGTGGCGCTGCTGGGTATCGGCGGCGTGCAGGTGGTGGTCAGCGGCGGCAAGGCGCAGATGCTCGATCGCAACCTGTATCGCGTGGGCGGGGTCGAGCCCGAGGCGATGAAGATTCTGGTGAACAAGAGCTCGGTACATTTTCGCGCGGACTTCCAGGGAATCGCCCATGCCGTGCTGGTGGCCAAGGCACCGGGGCCGATGACGGCCGACCCGGCCGACCTGCCGTGGACGCGCCTGGCGCCAGGCATCCGCCTGAAGCCGATGGGGGAGCCGTTCCGGGCCTGACGCCTGACGCCGGAAGCCTGAAGCCGGGCGACCAGGCGCCGGCGTTCAGAGCTTCTGCAATGCGGCCAGCCGGAAGATCTTCGCCCACAGGTTGGCTGCGTCCCGGTCGGCTACCGGTATCACCCATTCGCCCGGCTTGCCGTGGCGCAGGCCAACGACCACATACCAGCGGCCCTGGCGCGCCTCGGGCCGGGCGGCCTCGATGTCCGCGAAGATCAGCACCTGGCGCTGGCCGTTCATCTCCAGCACGCAGTTCTTGCGTTCGGCGTCGACCTTGAGAGACCCCCATTCGCCGCGCAGGGCCAGGATGCGCTCGCCCTTGACGCGCCGGCCGTGGATGGCCCGGTAGCGGCGCAGCGCCGCCACGCACAGCGCCGCCAGTATCGCCAGGATCAGAATGTCGGCGGCGGCGCCGGCCAGCGTGCCGGAAGCGGCCGTCACCAGCTGGTAGAGCCGGACCAGGCCATAAACGAAGGCAACGAGGATCGCGATGCCTAGGAGGATGAAGGGCACGTCCTGATTCCTGAAGGGTGGCGGGTAGGGCGGTGGATGCGGGCGGCGTCGGGGTATGCCCCGGCGCCAGTGTCGGACCGTGCGGGCCTATAATGGTTCGCCCCGCATCGACGGACGGGGTTGCCATCCGGTTCGGCCCATCGTCAATGCCATCGTATCCTCTCGTCCTTTGCCTGACCATTGCCGTGGTGTGCAGTGTGGGCATGGCCGTCGCGGCCTGGCCGCGCCGCGATGACCCTACCGTCCGTGCATTCCTGGTGCTGGCGGCGGGCGTCACCATCTGGAGCGGCGGCCGGTTGCTGGAAATCAGCGAGACGGCGCTGCCAGGCCGGATCTTCTGGGCCAAGTTCCAGTATGCGGGCATCGTGGCCGTGCCGATCGGCTGGCTGGTGGCGATGGTTCACCTGAGCCGGCCTCGCTTTGTCGTGCCGTGGTCGATGCTCTGGGTGCCGGTGTTCTTCGCGGTGCTGACGCTGGCGCTGGTATTCACCAACGAACGCCACCACCTGATCTGGACGTCGATCGAACTGATGCCGCCGGGCGTGTCGCCGGGCGCGGTGTTTCGCCACGGCATCGGCTACACCGCGGTGGCCGCCTGGACCTACGCGATGCTGGGCCTCAGCATGTATTTCCTGGCCACCGCCGAGGTGCCGAACGCGGCGCTGTCGGCGCGCGGCCGCAATGTGCTGATGGCGGGGCTGTTCCTGCCGCTGGTGACGCACATCGCCTACCTGTACCGCTGGACCGGCCCGCTGGGCGGCGACCTGACGCCGGCCACCTTTTCGCTGATGACCCTGCTGGTGTGGGTCTGCGCGCTGCGCAAGCACCTGGACGATACCGGCCACTACGCGCGGCTGCGCGTGTTCGACGCGATCCGCGAGGGCTGCGCGATCCTGGGCGCCGACGGACGCATCGTCGAGTTCAATCCCGCCGCTGCCCGGCTGGTGCCCGACCTGCGCCGTGGCCAAATGCCGCCGCCGGCCTGGCACCACGCGCTGAGCGATCCCGACGAGGTGGTGCCGTTCATCCCCGATGGCCTGGGCTACGAACTGACGGTGGAGCCTGTGTGCCGGATGGACGGCAAGCAGATCGGCCTGCTGGTGTTCATGCGCGATATCAGCCGCTACCAGTCGCGCGAACAGGCGCTGGCCACGCAGCTTGGCGAAACGGCGGAGCAGCTGTCGCGCGTGCAGGCCGACCTCGATATCGACGCGCTGACCGGCATTCCCAACCGGCGTTACTTCCAGCGCGAATCGCTGGCCGCCGTGGCACGCGCCCATGAGCGCGACAAGGAAATCGGCCTGCTGATCCTGGACGTCGACCTGTTCAAGCAATTCAACGACCTGTACGGGCACCCCTGCGGCGACGACTGCCTGCGCCAGGTGGCCGAAGCCCTGACCGGCGTGCTGCGTGGCCCGCAGTTCTGCGCCCGGCTGGGCGGCGAGGAATTCGCGGTGGTACTGCCGGATTCGTCGGCGGACGAAACGCGCGCCATCGCCCGCAGCATGGTGGCGGTGGTGCGAGACCTGGCCATTCCGCACAACGGCACGCCCGTGCAGCCCTACGTGACGATCAGTGTGGGCGCGGTATGCGCGGTGCCCGAAGCCCCGCGTCTGGAGCCGCTGCTGCACCGCGCCGACAGCGCGATGTACCGCGCCAAGCGGGCGGGGCGCAACCGCTACGTGGTCGATGGCAGCCTGTACCTTGGGGTGCAGAACAGCTGATTTTGGCGATCCCGTGAAAAAGGGCTTGCAAATCGCCAGAGCTTATGTAGAATTCGCGTCTCGCTTCAACGCAGCAATGCAGCGAAACGAAGCCCAGATGGCGGAATTGGTAGACGCACTAGGTTCAGGTCCTAGCGGTGGCAACACTGTGGAGGTTCGAGTCCTCTTCTGGGCACCAATTCAAGACCCCGCTCAACGAGCGGGGTCTTTTCATTTGTACGTCCAGAAAGGGCAGTCCCTGCGGACTGCCCGTGGGACTCGAAAAGCTTGCGCCTGCAGGCGCAAGCCGGGGTCGCGCCTGGGTGACCGAGTCCTCTTCTGGGCACCAATTCAAGACCCCGCTCAACGAGCGGGGTCTTTTCATTTGTACGCCCAGAAAGGGCAGTCCCTGGCTTTCGCCGGGCTGGCCCTCTCTGAGGCACGTGGACGGCGGCGGTTTGCTCCCCTCTCCCGCACGGCGGGAGAGGGGCGGGGGAGAGGGCGGGCGTATCAAGCTGCCACGCCGCCCACGCCCCGGCCCACCGCAACGCGCGCGTCCTGCGTCGCGGCCTGCCGGACCACATCCCCCACCATCTCGGCCGTCACTGCCGATAGCGTCCAGCCCAGGTGTCCGTGCCCGGTGTTGTAGAACACGTTGGCGGCGTGGCCACGGCCTACGCGCGGCATCATGTTTGGCATCATCGGACGCAGGCCGGCCCAGGGCACCACGCTGCGCGTGCTGACGCCGGGGAAGCAGGCATGCACCCAGTCGACCAGCGGACGGATGCGGTCGGCGCGGATGTCGCGGTTGATGCCGTTGAACTCGGCCGTGCCGGCCACGCGGAAGCGGTCCGCGCCCAGGCGGCTGGTCACGAGCTTGGTTTCGTCGTCGAGCAGGCTTACCGTCGGCGCGCTGGCCTGGCTTTGCGCATCGTTCAGGTTCACCGTGATCGAGTAGCCCTTCACCGGATAGATGTTGACGCGGTCGCCCAGCTGCCGGGCAAAGGCGCGGCTGGCCACGCCCGCGCACACCACCACGCCATCGAATTCGCGCGATGTGGGCAGGTTGTCTTCCGCCGACACCACGGTCGCGCGCCGGCCCGTGGTGGACACCGAGCGCACGTCCTGGTTGTACAGCGTGTGCACGCCCAGGCGCCGGATCGCCGCGGCCAGGCCGCTGGTGAACTTGTGGATGTCGCCCGTGGCGTCGCTCTCGGTGTAGTAGCCGCCGTAGTAGTCGCCGGCCAGCGTGGGCTCGATGTCGCGCATCTCGGCGGGCGTGACCGCGTGGCGCTCGAGCCCGCCTTCGGCCAGCAGCTTCGACACCCGACCGGCATGCTCGAATCCCGCCTTGTTGCGATAGATATGCAGGATGCCGCGCCGCTTCAGGTCGAAGTCGATGCCTTCGGCGTCGGCCCAGGCAAACAGGTGCTGGCGCGCGGCGATGGCCAGGCGCGCGGTCTCGACCGTGTTGGCGCGGTAATGCGGGATCGACGCCATGAACTCGGCGAACCAGCTCAGCTTGTGCCAGGTGGGGCGCGGATTCACCAGCAGCGGCGCATCGGCGCGCAGCATCCATTTAAGGCCCTTGGCCAGCGTGGACCAGTGCGTCCAGACTTCGGCGTTCGAGGCCGACAACTGGCCGCCGTTGGCGAACGACGTTTCCATGGCCGCATAGCGATGCCGCTCGAACAGCGTGACGGAGAACCCGCGCCTGGCCAGCGCGTACGCGGTCGTGACGCCGGTAATACCGCCGCCGATCACTGCAATGGATTTCATGTGGAAGGTCTTTCAGGACGTCATGGGGTGGCAGTCCACGGCGCACCATGCGCTTCTCGCGGACGCCCCCTCTGTCCTTGACCTGAGAGATTCGCGAGCCGGGGCTCGCTTGCTCCTTCGGTACCGCCGGCCGACGTACAAGCCGGGGTTCTTCAGAGTTCAATGGCGATACCGGTCCTTTTGCCTGAGAGTTTCCGGGGCGGTTGCTCCTTCGGCGCCGCGCTGCCTGGCGGCAGCGACGGGCTCTCCCGATATCGCGGGTACAACGGTGGCCACTATGCCATAGAAATTAAGGATTCGGCCATCAGGTTTGTTGCCGTCAGGCCGAAGGCACCAGAAAGCGTTGCGCCAGCCGCACCCAGGCTGCGGCGCCCAGCGGCAGCACCTGGTCGTTGAAGTCGTAGCCGGGGTTGTGAACCATGCAGCCGCCGAATTCGCCTTCGCCGTTGCCCAGGATCAGGTAGCAGCCGGGCACCGCATCGAGCATCCAGGCGAAGTCCTCGCTGCCATTGAGGCCCTTGGGCGCCTGCGTGACCACGTGCTCGGCGCCCACCAGCTCCTGGCAGACCTCGGCAGCCAGCGCGGTGGGGGCGGCCGCGTTGACCATCGGCGGCGTGAGCTGGCGATAGTCGATCTGCGCCGTCACCCCATGGGCCTGCGCGGTCAGGCTGACAATCTCGTAGATGCGGGCTTCCACCAGCGCGCGCGTTTCGGGCCGCGCCGCGCGCACATTGAGGCCGAGCTTGACCTCCTCCGGAATCACGTTGTGCGTGGCACCGGCGTGGATGAAGCCGACCGATACCACGGCGGTGTCGTCGGGCGCCACGTTGCGCGCCACCACCGTTTGCAGCGCGGTGATGATGGCGGCCGACGCGGCAATGGGGTCCTTCGAACGATGGGGCATCGCGCCATGGCCGCCGACGCCGCGGATCGTGACATCGGCCACGTCGGACGACAGGCTGACCGGCCCCTCCAGCACCCGGAACGACCCGGCCGGCACGCCCGGCATGTTGTGCAGCGCGAAGACCGCATCGCACGGAAAACGCTCGAACAGGCCGTCTTCCATCATCGCGCGCGCCCCGCACAGGTTCTCTTCGTCGGGCTGGAAGATCAGGTTCAGCGTGCCGTCGAAGCTGCGCGACCTGGCCAGCGCGTGGGCGGCGGCCAGCAGGATGGCGGTATGGCCATCGTGCCCGCAGGCGTGCATGCGGCCGGGCGTCTTGCTGGCGTAGGGCAGGCCGGTGGCCTCGACGATCGGCAGGGCGTCCATGTCGGCCCGGATGCCCAGCCGTCGCGTGCCGTTGCCGACCTTCAACTGGCCCACCACGCCGCTCTTGCCAATGCCGGTGTGCACCGCGTAGCCCCAGCTTTCCAGCAGCGTGGCCACCAGGCGGCTGGTGGCGCCAACTTCGAAGCCCAGTTCGGGCTGCGCATGGATCTGGCGGCGGATATTGACGAAGGTCTCGGTGTCGATGGCAGGCAACAGGTGCGGCAGCAGCTGAAACGGGGTCAGGGTCGGTTCTCGGGTCATGGTGAGGTCTCGGAAAGTCAGATTCGCGGCGTCGCGACGGATATCGACAGGGATCAGTGTTCGCGTTTCTCGACGATGCGCAGCACGGCCACCAGGGCCAGCACGCCGCACGCCATCATGTAGAAGGCGGGGGCCATCGGGTTGCCGGTCTTCGCCAGCAGCCATGTGACGACGAACTGCGACGACCCGCCGAACACCGTCACGCCCACGCTGTAGATCACGGCCAGGCCCGTGGCGCGCACGCCGGCGGGCAGCATTTCCAGCAGCATCAGGAACAGCGGCGTGGTGCCCAGGTTGATGCTGGCAGTCAGCAGCGCGGACAGGCCCAGCACCAGCGGCACGCTCGGGTAGTGGTTCATCAGCCAGAACGCGGGATAGACGGCCATCAGGCTGAACAGCAGCGACCCGACCACCAGCGGCTTGCGGCGATCAAGGCGGTCCGCCAGCGTGCCGGCAACCAGCGACACCACCAGCAGCGTGACGCCCGTGACGCAGCCCGACAGGAACGACAGCGACGCCGGCATATGCAGCACGCGGATCATGTACGTCGGCATGAAGAACACCACGAGGTACATCGTGGCCGTACCGGCGGTGCCGGCCAGGATGCCCAGCACCACCTTGCCGGCGTGACGGCGGAACAGTTCGCCGACCGGGCTCGGCGCATGGGCGTCGGCCTCGTGCGTCTCGTCGAGATTGGCGCGGATGTAGAGACCTACCGGCGCGATCAGCAGCCCGAGCAGGAACGGCACGCGCCAGCCCCAGCTTTCCAGCGCGGCGGTGGGCAGCAAGGCATAGAGCGTGGCGCCCGTGGCGGCGCCCGCCAGCGCGGAAATGCCCTGGCTGCCGATCTGCCAGCTCACGCGCCAGCCGCGGCCCTTTACATCGCCGCCTTCCATCAGCATCGCCGTGGAGGCGCCAATCTCGCCGCCCAGCGAAAAGCCTTGCAACAGCCGGCCCGCCAGGATGGTCAGCGACCCGAGGACGCCGGCCGTGGCGTAGGTGGGGGCCAGCGCGATGCACAGCGTGCCCAGCACCATCAGGCCGATGGTCAGCGTCATGGCGGCCTTGCGGCCATGGCGGTCGGCATAGTTGCCGATCAGCACGCCGCCCAGCGGCCGCATGACAAAGCCGATGCCGAACGTGGCCACGGCCAGCAGCAGCGACCCGTACGGGCTATCCGACGGAAAGAACAGCTTGCCGATCAGCAGCGAGAAGAAGCTGTAGACCGTGAAGTCGAACATTTCCAGCGCATTGCCGATGGAGCATGCGGCGATCAGCCGGAACTGGCTTTGCTTTGCCCTGGCCGGGGTGGCGGAAGTGGCGGGGGCGGCGACGCTGGCAGCGGAGAGCGGCGTGCCGGCGGGCAAGGTGGCGTCGTTCATGTGGGGGCTCCACGAACTGGGTTGCGGAAATCGTGGAGCCCTGGCGGGCATCCATCGCTCGGGTTGTACGTCCTTGGCGATGCAGTATTCCGGCAAACACGCCGCCCCGAAAATCATTTATTGTCATCGTGATAACGAAATGGCATCACCGGCACCATCACTGGCCACGTACCATCAGGACTAGTACCTACGCGGCGCATTCCGGTGTGCCATGCACGGCAATTGCGCAGGCGCGCACCATCGCAAGGCATCGGCGGCAAGCCGGTGGGGAGAAACCCTGATGAAGCTGCAACAACTGCGCGTGCTGCTGGCGGTGGCCCAGCACGGCAGCATCCACGAGGCTGCGCGTAGCCTGCATACCTCGCAGCCTGCGCTGTCGAAGGCCATTGCGGAGCTGGAGCGCGAACTGGGCGTGACGCTGATGTCGCGCTCGGTGCGGGGGGTGAGCCTGACGGCCTATGGGCTGGCGCTGGTACGGCGTGCCACCGTGGTGGAGCAGGAACTGCGGCACGCGCTGGAAGATATCGAGTCGATTCGCGGGCACGCCGAGGCACAGCTGCATATCGGCTTTACCGCCGTGGCGTCGAGCGGCGCGCTGCCGGAGGCAATGGCCGCCTACCGGCAGAGTTATCCGAATGTCACGCTGCGCGCGCTGGAGCTGCGTCCGCAGCAGATCCTGGAAGGGTTGCGCGAGGGGCGGCTCGATCTTGGCCTGATCTCGACCAACAGCGGCCCCGGTGGCGGCGGCATGCAGTGGGAGCCGCTGTTTTCGGTCGGCATGGGCCTGGCCGTGCGGCCCGGGCATCCCCTGCGCCGTGCGCGACGCCTGCGTGCGCTGCTCGATGCGGACTGGCTGACGCTCGACCCGCTGGACGATCCCGGCAGCCCCCTGGCGAGCCTGATGCGCCTGCACCGCCTGGACATGCCCAGGCGCATCGTGCAGAGCGCGTCGAACCTGCTTGGACTGCAGCTGGCAACCAGGACCGACCTGATCAGCGTGTGGTCGAACTACGTGTTCGATGGCACGGGGCCGCTGAAGCTGGACCCCGAGGCCCTGGTGCGCTTGCCGATTGCCGACGAGCTGCCCGACTTCCAGCTTTTTCTGGTCTATCGCTCCGAGGACCTGATGACGCACGCCTGCGCGCAATTCACGCGCGAGGTGCGGCATGCGGCAAAGCCGCGCCGCGCACGCTGAGTCAGGCCGGGGCGCGCGGACGTGGCGGCCTGGCGGCTACTGCTTCAGCAGTTTCAGCAGTTCGTGGGCGCCAGCCTCGGACGACGCGGGGTTCTGGCCCGTGACCAGCTGACCATCGACCACGGCGTAGCTGCCCCAGTCATCGGTGCGCGAGAACTGCCCGCCGTTTGCCTTCAGTACGTCTTCCACCAGATACGGCACGACACTGGTCAGCTGCACGGCCTCTTCCTCGGTATTGGTGAAGCCCGTGACCTTGCGGCCCTTGACCAGCGGCTCGCCGTCGGCCCGCTTCACGTGGCGCAGCACCCCCGGTGCGTGGCACACCAGGGCCATGGGTTTGCCGGCGCGGTCGAAGGCTTCGATCAGCGCGATGGAGCGCTTGTCTTCGGTCAGGTCCCACAGCGGGCCGTGGCCGCCGGGATAGAAGACCGCGTCGAAGTCGTCGGCCTTGACCTGATCCAGCGTCAGCGTGGCTGCAAGTTGCTTCTGGGCGGCCGGGTCGCCCTGGAACCGGCGCGTGGCGTCGGTCTTGAAGTCGGGTTCGTCGCTCTTGGGATCGATTGGCGGCTGGCCGCCCTTGGGTGTCGCCAGCGTGACGTCGACGCCGGCATCCTTGAACACGTAGTACGGTGCCGCGAATTCCTCTAGCCAGAAGCCGGTCTTCTTGCCCGTGTTGCCAAGCTGGTCATGCGAGGTGAGCACCATCAGGATCTTCATTGTCGTTCTCCGGGTTGGTTGGCGCCGCGGCCACGCACGCGCAGCGGCGTTGGCAACCATCGTAGGCAGCGCGTGGCAATTCCGAAAGCCCGACGTTTCCGGTTATCAGGGCGAGCGGTCGGCGTCGCGCTGCTTGCGTCCGGTAAGCATCGCGGCGATCAGGTTTTCGCGGCCCTTGAGGCTCATCGCGATGGCCGCCGCCACATGCAGCGCAATCAGGCCGAGCAGCGTATTCGACAGCCAGCGATGGATGTCGATGGGCCAGTCCTCGCCCCAGAACGGGTCGAGCCGCGACATCCAGCCGGTGACGGCCAGCGCCAGGATCAGCGCCCACATGGCCAGCATCGTGACGGCGCCCAGCGGGGTATGGCTGACGAAGCGCGGCGCGCGGCCGCGCATCAGTGCACGGCCATAGGCCAGTACGCCGGCGGGACGCGGCAACCAGGCCCGGAAGCGTGCATGCTCGGTGCCGACGAAGCCCCAGACGATGCGGAACAGCACCAGCCCGGCGGCCACGTAGCCCAGGATGCGGTGCAACGAGTCGCCCGAATCGTCGATCAGGTCATAGCAGACGATGGCCGCCACGCTCCAGTGCGTGAAGCGGACGGCCACGTCCCAGACGCGAATCGTGTCGCGCGGATAAACGCGATCCGCCGGGGTGGCCATGCTTACTTCCCGATTTCCGATTTGACGACGTCCAGCGTCTTGGTATCGAAGTAGATCTCGGCCTTCTTGCCGTCCTTCGTGGTGCCGTAGATTTCGTAGCAGTTGCCGTCGACCTTGAACTTCTTGATGTTGTAGCCCTGGGCCTCGATCCTGGCTTTCGCGTCGGCCTCGGGCATCCATTCGGACTTCGGGTGCTTCTCGCATTTGGCGCCTGCGAACGCGGCAGTGGAAAACAGGCCGACAAAGGCTGCGACGACGATCTTGTGCATGGCTCAACTCCTCGGACAAATATGCCCATCTGGGCGGGGTGCAGGCATCGTAGAGCCTAATGAGATCGATTCTCAATATAGGTTTTCCCGATGCTCCGTGGCTGCCATCGCACAATCGCTGGAAATGTCACGTCGATGTCACGTTCTCGTAATATCCCTACATTGAGCGTGGACTTCATCATTGTTCGTCTTGTGGGACAATCGCGGCCCATCGGGTAAGGGTTTTCCCGGTGCCGAGCTTCGAAAGGTTTCGCATGAAAACGATTGACTGGAAGGACTGGGAAATCTTCTGCCGCGTGGTGGAAGGGGGCGGCTTCACGCAAGGGGCCGAACTGGCCGAGGTTCCGAAGTCATCGGCGAGCGCCGCCGTGGCCCGGCTGGAAGGCCAGCTTGGCGTGCGACTGTTCGAGCGCACCACGCGCCGTGTCCGCGTCACCCAGCGCGGCCAGCAGCTCTACGACCGCGTGGCGCCATTGTTCGGCGCGCTGCGCGAGATCAGCGCCGAGGCGGCCTCGGTCAGCGCTGAAGTCAGCGGTTCGATCCGGATCGCCACCCCCTACGAGGTGGGTTCGCAGCATCTGTCGCCGACAGTGAACCGGTTGCTCAAGCAACACCCGTCGCTGCGCGTGCAACTGGACATGAACTGGGACCAGCCCGACCTGATCCGCCATGGGTACGACCTGGCCTTCGTGATGACCGATACGAGCCTGCATGACAGCTCGTTCGCCAGCAAGCGCGTGGTGCTGATCGAGCGCGCGTTCTATGCGGCGCCTTCGCTGATTCGCGAACGCGGCCTGCCGCGCGCGCCACAAGACCTGCAGGGCTGGCCGACCGTGGGCAACCTGGACGATTCGAACTGGGAATTCCTGCGCGATGGCGTGGAGACGTTTTCGCTGGATGTGGCACCGCGCATCTGCACGCACAACGCCGAGGTGCGGCTGAAGGCGGCGGTCGATGGCCTGGGCGTCACGCGCCTGTCGCCGCGCTTTGTCCACGAGCAACTGGTGCAGGGCCAGCTCGTGCGCGTGCTGCCCGGCTATTCGTCGTCGCCGCTCAAGGTGTATGTGCTGATGCCGGCGCGCAAGCTGATGCCGGCCAGCGTGCGCGCCTTCCTGAACGCGCTGGAAGAAACGCTGGGGGTGCCGGAGAACGCGCGCCGTCCCACTTCGCGCCTGGGCGCCACCTTGCTGCCGGACACCGCCGAGGCGCCGGACGGGGACGAAGCCGCGCCCACGATCCTGACGCTGGAGTGACCGGCCGGCGCTTATCCGCCGGTCTGGAAAGCGGGCGATTCAGTAAGGCTGGTCGCCGCTGCGCAGGTCGAAGCCGAGTGTGTCGGCAATCTCCAGCATTTCGTCGTCGTCCTCGCTGCGCGTGATCCAGCCTGCGTAGGCGTCGCCGCCGGTATCCCAGTTCCACAGCGTGTAGCCGGCCACGCGCAGCTGTTCGGTGGCCAGCTCCATCAGCTCGGGCACGCTGGTGCCCTCCAGGAAATCCTCGTCCTCGGGGTCGTCGGTGCCCCAGTTGATCTCCAGGTCGATGCGCTCGCAAAGCTGGGTGAGACAGCCGATGAAGGATTCGACGTCCTTCCAGTCGACATGGAAACCCGCCTCCCAGTCGATGATCTCCTTGATCTGGAAGAGCAGCATCTCGGCGTCGGCCTCGTCTTCCTCGGCGTCGTCCAGGGCTTCCTCGAACAGCGCCAGATGCCGCGTGGTCTGCTGGGTGTCTCCCAGATTGATCAGCGCAAACAGGCGGCTTACCGCGTCCTGCGCGTCGTCGTCCAGTTCTATTGCCATCTGTGGCTCCTTTGTGGTCCGGCTGCGCCTGTCATGCGGCCACTTTCCCGATCTCGCGATGCCCCCGCGGCGTCACGCGCAATGCCCGTGACGCCTGGGTAGGCTCGATCCAGCCCTTCTCCAGCATGGTTTCCAGCAAGGCGGCACCCAGCGCGCCGCCCAGATGCGGCTTGCGCTCGCTCCAGTCGGGACAGGTGCAGGCGAACTGGCGGCGCTTGCGCCGTGTGGCGTCGAGGTCAATGCCCAACTGCGCCATCGCCTGCGTGCCGTCGCCGGTCAGGTCGATCCGCGTGCCATCCACGGCCAGCCATCCCGCCTGCGACATTCGTTCGAACAGACCTACCGCAAGTTCCCCTGCCAGATGGTCATAACAGGTGCGGGCCTGCCTGAGCGCCGGCGGCGTCCCGCGCGAAACGGGCACGGTCCGCATGCGTGGCGGCTGGCTGACCAGCGACGCCGTGGCCAGCGCCTCGATGGCCACGCCGATTTCCGGCGCGGCCAGACGGTAGTAGCGGTTGCGCCCGCGCGATTCCACGGCCAGCAGGCCGCCTTCGGACAGTCGTGCCAGATGGCCGCTGGTGGACGACGCCGACAGCCCGGCGATCAGCGCCAGCTCGCCCGCGGGCCGGGCACTGCCATCCATCAGCGCCCACAGCATCGCCGCGCGCCCGGGATCGGCAAGCAGTCCGGCCAGCTGGCTGATGCCTGGAGCGTATTCCATAGTTCATGCATGGCTGAAGGGACGGATGCAAGTATAGGCAATTCGTGGCGGAACCGCTGAGCCTTGGAAATCAAGCTCTTACTAGCAAATTTGGTTCTTACCAAAGAGACGCAATCGCCGCTCAGGAGACGTCCGGACGAATCCCTGCATGGAGAACCATGTTGGCATTGGAGACGGGGCAAACGCCGTGATGGTGTGGCTGATTGCCTGTTTTCAGATTGGCTGCCCAAGCATCAGCCATTGTCGAGTCATGAATACCTTATATTCGACGACTGGTTTGGCTTTTCAGTAGTCGCGACACCGCGCCGATAATGTCTGAGGGAAGACAAGGCTTTGCAAAGACGGCGTCAAACAGGTGTGGATAACGGCGGCCGAACTCTGCCTGAGCAGCAGTCAATAGCACGACGGGAATATGGGCGGTGGTGGCGTGGGCTCGCAGCGCCTGCGCAAGTTCAAGCCCCGTCATAAGAGGCATCATAAAGTCCGTGATGATCAAATCCGGATGAGTCTCTACCACCAAACGCAGACCTGCTTCGCCATCGGCGGCGGTTCGCACTGAAAACCCTTCCGCCGAAAGCATGAAGGCCATCACATCGGCATTCATTGGCTCGTCGTCGATGACAACAATGGTGACCATGGTTCGGAAATTCGCCAGACGTCTGAGCGGTGCATGACGGTACGACAGAGCCCACTCGGCGCATGTGTCATGCAACTGTTGCTGAAAAGCGTTTGCACAGCCACGCTGCGGGAGCGCCGATGAGCGGCAACTGACGCCACAGTGTGGCAGCGTCCCAGAAGTCTTGATGGCGTGCTACAAGACCGTCCTCATCAAAGGAAAGCTGGGTGCAGCCCGGTACGTCGAAGGGATGCCGTCGCACTTTCCCCGTGAACCTCCAGGCAACAAACGCTTCACGCCCACTGCTCGCGCGTGCCTGGATCGAAAAACGCGGCGTCTCGACACGCTCGAACATATGCTCAAAGACCGCTCGGATCGAGGCGACTCCGCAGACGTCGTTAAACGGGTCGCAGAAGCGCGCATGCGGCGCGTAATAGTGTTCCAGATGCGCGAGCGAGGCGGGCGACAGTTCCTCGTACCACGCCAATAACTGGACGAGGGCATGGGGCGTCGGGGTATCTTGATCGGGCATGTCGGACAATGGATTCATGATGCACGGGTTAATCGCTGCAGCAGGCCAAGGCTAAACCGGTACGGCAGCAGACTGACGAGGCGAACCAGGCGCGTAAACCGTTGCGGGAATGCGATTTCGAATCGACCTCGTTCCAACCCGTCGACAATCGCTTCGGCTGCGGCTTCTGGCGTCATGAGCGCGGGCATGCGGAAGGCGTTACGTGCCGTCAGGCGCGATTTGACGAAGCCCGGGTTGATCAGATACACGCCGAGGCCGTGGGCACGGAGTTCCGCGTACAGGAGCTCTGCCAGGTTGATCAGGGCCGCCTTGGACGGTCCATATAGCGTGGCGTTGGGTAAGCCGACGTAGCCTGCGACGCTTGCCACGATGGCGATACCGCCCGAGCGCCGCAAACGCATCGCAGGCAGAACGGCGCTCAGCCCGTAATACACGCCGCAAACATTGGTTTCTATCGTGTCGTGCGCTTCTCGCGCATTCAATTCCCAAGGGCTCAGGGGGCGGTAATCTGCCGCGCAGAAGACCACGAGGTCGAGCCCCTGCCATGCTTCACAAAGCGCGTCGTGGGTCGCTTTCCAATCTTGAGGCTGGCGCACATCCATGGTCAGCACGACGCCATTGGGATGGCCTTCGACCACCGCCAGCAGTGCGCTAGCGCGACGCGCCGACACTGCGACCCATGCCCCTTTCGAAAGCAAATCCCTGGCGAGTGCCGCCCCGATCCCGCTCGAGGCGCCGACCAGCCAGACGCGCTTGCCATGCCAGTCGCGCAGGCGGGGGTTAAGGTGCCAACCGAGGATCATGTTCGTGCTCCTACGGTGCCGGACGGCGGAAAACGAGCGTCACCTGTCCGACTTCGAAGCCAAATTTGGTGACACGGGCGCGATTGATCATCGTTTGCGGGTCGATAAGGACCATCATGTCGTCGAACTGGACGTCGTAGACCTTCCCTTCGACCGGAAGGTGCAAGGTATAGCGCCACCGTAGGACATTGCCAGCAGATTCTCCTCTCGCCGTGCCGACGATATCCGGGGCTTCCCCACGCCAGGCGCCGTCGGGCCCGCGTTGGAGCGTCCAGGTACGTTCCTGTGTGGTGCCATCGCTGTAGCGAAACGCCTCGTGCAGGACGAATTGATCCTGAGACATGCGACCGTCGAGGGCCACATGGAATCGTTTGACGATTTCGCCACTGCGTTTCTGGAACATTCCCCAGGCTTCGGTCTTGCCTGCAAAGAACTGCGTCACGTCCAAAACTGGGTGCTCCTGTGCATACAGGCTGACATCTGGCGTCGTGCAGGCCGTGCCGAGAATCGTAGCGGCGCCTAAGATCATCGCGACGAGCGGCTTCATTGGCGTTCCTTCGTGACGGTTGCTGTGGGCGAACTCCTGCGCAGTGCCATAAGGGCTCCGAGCTTGAGCAGGCAGGGAAGGCCAGCGTAGGCAAGGGCGAGCGCCATGCCTGGCGCGCCGAGGGCGGGGGTGCCCGGCTGGTAGCCTAGCCAGGCTAGTCCCGGGAGAATCAGGGCCGACAGTGCCAGGCATAGCTTGCCGGTCAGGGTCCAGATGCCGAAGTACGCGCCCGACCCTTCGCGATCAGGTATGCATTGGGCCAGCAGGACGGCCGGTAATGCAAGATCCGCCCCCAGTGCGAATCCCGATCCGGCGCAGGCCACGAGGAACGGTACGAGGTCTCCCGGCCCTAACGTCGCGGTCCACACGAACGCCATGATCGCCAGGCTCATTGCGATGCCCCAGGCACGCTGTGGACCCACGCGCCTGGAAATCCGGACCCATAGGGGCAGCCCGAGGGCGGCAGCCAGGAAATACAGACCAAGACTGGGAGCGACCCACTGCATGGCGCCCAGCCGGTCTTCGATAAAGAAAACTGCCAGTGAGGCGGGTATGGCGACAGATAGCCCGTTCATGAAGTAGGGCACCAGGATCTTGCGGAACGAGCCGTTGTCGCGCACGGCGCTCCATACACTCAGAACGGAACGGTCTGCTCGCCCGCGCCCGGCGCTAAGTCGCGGCAGGCGTGTTGCCTGCCAGGGCGGTGCAAAGCGGAGCGCCCACAGTGCTCCAATTAGCAGAACCGAGAAAAGCGCAATGAACGGGGACATGGCGTCCCGCTGCGCCGACGCTTCGCCTGCCAGTAGCCATGAGGGGCCCGCGCTGGCGATGAGGACGCCCACGAGGCCAGCGCCTTCGCGCCAGGCCGCCGCCCGAGTCAATACATCGCTATCGTCCCCTAGCTTGGCGCCCCACGCGAGGTACGCGATGTTCATGAAGCTGTGGGCGGCGTATACCGCAACAACGGCGGCGGCAAACCAGACGGCCAGTGCGGTGCCTGCTGCCAGCGGCATCCACAACGCCGCAAAAGCGGCGGCAAGACACACAGCACTGATCCACAAGGCCGCAGGAAGCCGGCCAGTGCGCGCCAGAGTATCTGCCCAGCGCCCGAAAAACGGGTCTTGTGCGGTATCGACAAGGCGGGCCAGAAACAAGATCAGGCCAGCCGTGGACAAAGGCATGCCAAGGCGAGAGGTGTAGTAGGCCGGGGCCTGCACGTATACGGGCAGCGCCACCATGGCGAGCGGGAGGCCCAGGGCACCGTAGGCGATGAGCTGCGTCGAGCGTATCGTCATCGGGCCAACCCAAGGAGCTTCTGGCGTAGTGCAGGATCCCGAGTCGAGGGCCCAAGCCAGATGGAAAAGAATGCACGGGCAAGCACCGGATCGGCGATCTGGCCAGTCTCGCGGTCGTTGGCGAAGAAGCGTGCGCCCAGCTTTGGCGTGTACACGCCAGTCAAGCGATCCCCCGCACGCACGTTGACCAGCACACGTGAAAGCGCGTGTCGCCACTGTTCAACGGTGGATTCGGACAGCGAATTTCCGTAGATGCGCTGCATTTCTTCGATGCTGGTGTCGACCAGGCGTTTTGCACCAATGTCTCGCGCGTAGATGAGGCGCAACGCGAACGGCTCGTCGAGCACGCCCGCCGGGTCCCCGGGGATGGGAGGCTGGTCTCTCCAAAGCTGCGCTTCATAGATGCGCATCCCCAGCCAGCGGTATTCACCTTGCCCGATCATATGCGCTTGCGGCAGGGCGTCGCGCCACGAGTCGGCCGCAATACCGGGCAGAGTTGCCAGCGCAAGCGTCCAGGCTGCCAGGTGCGGTCCCATGCTAGTCGCCGCGCGCGAGAAGGAACTGCATGACGTCGATGCGACCCGCATCGAATCCTGCCTCGCAGTAGCACAGATATAGCCGCCACATGCGTACGAATGCGTCGTCGAAGCCAAGACTCAGGATTGCACCGGTCTGTGCCTCGAAACGTTCACGCCATCGCCGAAGCGTTTCGGCATAGTCCTTGCCGAAGGCCAATACCTGACGGCTTGAAAACCCGGCTCGGCTGGCGGCTTGTGCAAATCTCTCCGGACTTGGGAGCATTCCGCCCGGAAAGATGTACTCGCGGATAAAGTCGCTGCCATACCGATACGCATCGAAGCGTGCATCGTCGATGGTGATCGATTGCACGACGGCCTGACCGCCCGGGCGAAGCCTGCGGCAGACCTGATCAAAGAAAACGGGCCAATAGGCCTGCCCCACCGCTTCAAACATCTCGATGGATACGACGGCGTCGTACTGGCCTTGCAGGTCGCGATAATCGCGCAACTCCAGCCTGACACGGTCGGTCATGCCCGCCTGCTCAATGCGGATCTGTGCCTGCGCCAATTGGGCGGCGGAAATCGTGACGCCGTGCACTTTCACGCCGCGTCTGGCCGCGTGCATGGCAAAGCCGCCCCAACCACACCCAATTTCAAGGACGTGCATCCCCGGCTGCAGCCCAAGCGTGTCGAAGATATGCGCGTACTTGGCTTCCTGTGCCTCTGCCAGGAGGCGCTCGTTGTGCCCGTCGAAGTACGCGGCGGAATAGCTCCACGTCTCGTCGAGCCACAGGGCATAGAAAGCGTTGCCCAGATCGTAGTGCGCGTGGATATTGCGTCGGCTGCCGCGCCGTGTGTTCCTGCGGAAGAGCTGTCGCAGTTGATACCAGCGGCGGCCTAGCCATGCACCATCAATGGCGCCTGACAAGACCGATTCGTTCTCAAGGGCCAGGCGAAGCAGGGCAACCAGATCGGGGGTGTCGATCCAGCCGGCACGATAGGCCTCAGCAAAACCGATGTCGCCGGCGCGCAGGATGGCCTCGCAGGCGCGCCAGTCTCGCAACGTCAGCCGAGCCCCCGGCGCTTCATGCGGATCGCCGTAAATCGCCTCCTCCCCGTCCGGCCGTAAGAGCACCAGATGGCCCACGGCCACGCGCTCGAGCGCGGCCAGGAACATCCGGGCAAATACGGACGTTCGTGACGGCAGCAGGGCTGGGATACAAGGTTGTAGCAGTGCACGTTGGTCAGGAAGGCGGGTCATATGAGCGGGTATTGCCGGACGGAAGTTGGTCTTAGCCGACGGGAGGTACCGAAGGCGGGTGCTTGCCATGAAAGGGAACCGACATCCGCCACAAGCGAAACGCCTGCCAGTGGATGCGCACGATGACGGCGATTGCCGCCCAGGGCTGGGTTGCCAAGGCCATCAGCATGCGCGGCAGGGTGAGCGGGAACTTGCGACCGCCTATCGAGGTGCGAAGCAACAGGCCACCGTCGTCGAAATAGTCAATGCCGGTATAGGCAGTGCTTTCTGTTTCGCGCACTTGAAACGCGTAGTGGCCCTGCATCGTGTTAAACGGCGACACATGCAGGAGCTTGCGGGTCGCGAGCACTGTGCGCGCATGGATGGCCCCGAGGTCCGGTGCCGTAACAAGGTAAGCGTGATGGTCGCCGAACGTGTTGTTCACTTCAGCGACAAGCGCTCGCAGCGCGCCAGCCTTGTCGTAGCAATACCAGAAGCTCACGGGATTGAAGGCATACCCGAAGATGCGGGGTGTGGTCTGCAACCAGATCGGTCCGTCATCGGGCAGCCCCAGGGCTGCGAGACGTGGACGAATCCAGTCGCTCAGGCTTGTGCCATCGCGCGGACCGTAGTCGCGCGTATGCAGGCTGAAAAGTCGCCCGCGGTCCACCCCGAACCACCAGCGTTGCAAGGCTGGCAGCGAATCGATATCGACGCGCAGGCAAAACACGGGGTAAACGAAGCGGTTGCGCGCCGGGCGCAGGCGGTCGTGCATGACGCGGCAGCGCAACAGCAATGCAGGGGGCTTCATAGTTTTGACCAGGTCGGCAAGGCGCCAAAGTCGCGAGCCACTCTCAGCGCCGATTTCAAGCCGTCTTCGTGAAAGCCGTAGCCTGTCCAGGCGCCGGCGTACCACGTCCGTCGTTTGCCTTGCAACGCGGGTAGTTGCCGCTGCGCTGCAATGGCAGCGAGGTCGAAGAGAGGATGCTCGTAGTGAAAGCGACGCAACTCCGTGCCGGGAGCCGGGTCCCGGTAGGCGTTGAGCGTCACCACGACGGGCGAGCGAAACGGCAGCGGTTGCAACTGGTTGAGAAGGTAGCTCACGCACACTGCACGCTCGGCATCGTCATGGCGGCGACCGAGATAATTCCAGGCGGACCATACACGGGAGCGCCTGGGCAGCAGCGTTGCATCGGTGTGCAAGATCGCGACATTCGGGGCGTAGCGCACACTGCCCAGCACCGCACGTTCCTCTGGTGTCGCATCCGCCAGCATTCTGAGGGTATCCGGGGCGTGCGATGCGAGCACGATGGCATCGAACCGCGCAGAGCCTTCGTCGGTCATAACCGTCACGCCGGTTTCGTCCCGGCGTACCGCACGCACGGCAACGCCCAGCCGGATGTCGTCGAGATGCGCGGCGATGCGTCTGACATATTCGCGCGCGCCGCCGGCGACCGTGCGCCACTGCGGGCGGTTGCGAACCTGCAGAAGCGCGTGATTCAAGCAAAAGCGCAGGAAGGTGGCCGCCGGGAAGCGCAGGACGTCGGTTGTCGCGCACGACCAGATGGCGGAGGCCATGGGCAGCAGGTAATGGTGACGGAAGGGCTGTCCATATCGGCCGGCCGTCAACAGGTCACCCACTGAACAGCCGCTGCGCTCGGCAAACGCGAGATGGCGTTGGGCGGCACTGTTAAATCGCGCGATGTCGCGCAGCATGCCGAGAAAGGTCGGTGAAAAGGCGTTGCGTCGTTGGGCAAAGACGGTGCTCAAATTCGTGCCAGCCCATTCGAGACGTCCCTCATCGAGTGAGACCGCGAAAGACATATCGCTCGCATGAGACCGTACGCCAAGCGCCTCGAACATCCCTACCAGATTCGGGTATGTGCGCTCGTTGAATACGAGGAAACCGGTGTCTACCGGACAAAGGTGGCCATCAAGGGACACGTCCACCGTGTTGGAATGACCGCCAAGGTAGTTACCCGCTTCGAAAAGCGTGACGGCGTGATCCCGTGCCAGCATCCACGCGCTGGCCAAACCTGAGATCCCGGCGCCAACCACAGCAATTCGCAATCCCGTTTGAGTGACTGAAGAAGCGCTCACGAGCCACCTTCCTAGTTTTTTTGCAGTTATTGATGCGCCGTCTAACCGGGGTGCTACCATAGCCCTACTGTCTCGGAAAGAAGGTTACTGCATAGTAACGAAATTTACAAATGGGTATTCTGGGCAAGCTAAGCTTCAAGGACCAAACTTTCCGGTTGCGCGAGGACGCAATCCTGGATGCCACGACACGCATCCTGGCGGGGAAGGGGTTCGACCTGATGACGATGGACGACGTCGCGGGAGAGGTGGGAATTTCAAAGCCCATCCTCTACAAGCACTTCAAGTCAAAGGACGACCTTGTGGGGGCGGCAATGATTCGCTTGATCGACGGTGCGCTGGAATTTCTGGATGGATTGCCGAAAGAGCAAACTGCGGCGTTTCGCCTGCGTGCGCTCCTGGCGTGGGCGTTGCGAGTCCGCCTGCAGGGCGGGTTGCCGTTCCTGCCTTCAACGAGCCCAAGCGTTCGCGATATGCTCACGCGCAATTTGCACTATGTAACGCGCGTGCTGAAGCTGAACGGCGTTCTGAAGGGGCTGGTGGGCGAAGCAAAGAAAACAGGTGACTTGGACGCGGGGCTTCCCGATGACGTCATCCTCTTTTCCTATTACTCGCGTACGTGCGACCCGGCGGTCGACTACTTGCGCCTATATGGCAAGATGGACGACGAGCAAATCGTTTCCCATATGCTCGACGTGTGTTTTCATGGCATCGCCACGCGTCGATAATGCGGGTCGTCTCGCTATCCACTGTGCCCTAAGCCGTTGCTTCTGCGTCGGCGCTTGACCGTCGTTCCAGCCGACGCCAGACGATTTGGGACGAGCGCCATTGGGCCAATCAAGAAAGCCGAACCAGGGTCGGCTCTTGTTCGAACAGCAGAGGCTCGTCAAATAATCTGCTGAGGGCATACCTATTTGTGGGGGAACCGGAAGCTCACAGCGATCTTGTACGCGCGGTTTATTTCCGCCATTTTTTCTTCCGCGAGTTCTCTCAGTGCTGGTCCTAAATGCCCCACCCTGTCAGGATGGTAAAGAGACGCGAGCCTCCTATACGCTTGCTTTATTTCCTCTTCCGATGCGATCGGTGTGACGCCAAGCACCATCCAACACGACGAAGCGGTTGGGCTTCCACGTTTTGGACGGCGGCGTTTACTACGATGCCACACGCTGATCGCGCAAAATGCAAGCATGGACAGTCCGACGACGGCGTCGATAAGCCATGCAAAGGTTGGCGTGCCAAACATATGTGGATTGGAGGCCGCCTCAGACCCTCGTGGCGATGGTCCAGATGATAGTGAACCGTCTGCCCACCTATTTTGCGCAACCAAAACTCTCGCTGGATCGCTTGTATTTGCCGAGAAGCGTGGCGCGTCCATGATATCCCCCAAACCGCAAGTTTCCTGGCGTCGCATTGGCTCGGTCAAGGCCTGATCGCGTTGGCCCATGTCACTAACCTCGGCCACAGGCCGCAGATCCATCCCCTTCTTGGCTTTCCGCGGACCTGGTCGTACGGCGGCCTGGCAAGGAAAATCACGAAACTCAGTTGAGCCATTTGGTTGGTGACAAGCATAGATATTGCCGGCAATGGCGGATTGACTCGACAAAGAAACAGCAATCACAACTGACCATGACCCTGGCACGTGCTCCAGAGCCACGACGAGCAGAAGGTCTGTTATTCGCTTTAGCATGGCAGGCCAAATAGCAACACGTCACGTCGACTCGATGATTTGGCCATTGGCACGGATATGCCTCCTCGGGCCGCCTCGACTAACTAGTACGGAAAGATTCCGACCCGTAATTGCTCGTGATTTGTCCGGCTATACAACCGCGAATGTAAGATAGCGAACGCTCGCAGCGGGTTGACCTACCCGACGGCGGCTTAGGGTCGGTCCGAGACCGGTCGCAGTTTCCTGAAGAGCGTTGCCCGAGGTTGGGAGAATCCTTCCGGATAAGGGAGGTTGCTTCTCCCGGTTCAGCGTGACACGAGGGAGCTTCCGCCCAACCGAGCAGGGAAAGTCTACGTCAGCAAAACTGCGACGCTTCGTGCGGTTCCGAACGCTCGTCGTGATGGGAAGCACCCTGTCAGTAGCGGGGCCAATAAGAGCGCGCTCAGAGCCGCCAGTTTCGCGGAGCATCGCTGTGTCGATGGGCTGGCCGCGTGGCGCTTGCGCCATGAGATGCCGACGCTTGCAATGGGAAAGGCACGAGCCGGTCCTGTGAATCTCGCGACGTGCTGACTCGGGCGGTTTTGATCGCACTACTGGTGGTTGTCTGCTTCACGACATTCCCGACGTTCTTCGACCTGTGTGTCTGGTCGCTCATCCTTGCCGTTTCGCTCATGTTGTCCCAGGTGTGGCCGCGATGCTGCGCGCACCATTACGTGCCACGTCTGCAAATGATCGTGCGTAGCTATCTTTATCCGAAGACGGCCTTAGCCGCCGTGGCGGGACAAGGACAACCGATGCCTGCTCCTGGGTGCAGCGATATTGTTCGAAAGTGTGCGCAGCGTAAAAGCGGGTGAGAAAAAGCGGGGCGGCGCATCACTCCACAATTGTCACGCCGCATTCATGTGCAACGCCTAGCAATGTCTGCAGGTCCACGGTGCCGGCGGGGACGGCTTCGTCGATTTGCGCAAACAGGCGTGACGCGTTGCCACCATGGCTGGTCACCGAGATCATTTCGCCGCCGCCTGGGCCGAACCGGAAGTAGTGGATGGTCTGGGCTGGCACATGGACAAAAGTGCCAGGGCTCGCAGTCAGAACCTGTTTGCCGTATCCAATCTCTATCACTCCTTTGGTCACGTAAAACGATTCATCCCAATCGTGGCAATGAGGAGGGGGACCGCTGCCTTCCTGCCCTTGTTGCAGGAAGACTTCGTATCCCTGCGTGGCCGCACTGGACGCCAGGACCGTGATTTTTTCACCTACGACATTGAAGGCACGCGGATATGCCGCAGGAGTGACAGCAAACGGTTCCGGTTTCATGCTTGGCTCCCGTCAGGTTTCAATATCCCGGTCAGCGCGAGTCCGTGGGGGACACATCTGCTGAGTGTAGGCGACGCATATTGCCAAGGACAGACGTGCTTCAAAACACCGGGTTCTGACGCGGCCATGAGGGAAGCGGCGCATCAGCGACAGAGTCGGTGCAGATGGACGTCCCGGGTGAATTCGGAGCGGTGTACTTGTATCCCCGCAGCTCGGACGAGCGAATTCGCTGAGCAGCAGTGCCGCACATGGCATTTTCCGGGTTCTGGAAGCATGCTTTTCCGATCGTAGTTGTCTGGTCGCGACCTCAACCCCACTAAAGCGGGGTTGAGGCTGCCCTGGGAACAGCCGATCTGCAAACGACAGCGCCTAATCCTGCGCGTCACGACGCAGCGGGGCAGTCAAAAACAACCAAGTAGGACCTATTGCCGAGGGCGTAGGGAAAATGGGGATACAAATGGCGTTCATCGGCAACATGAAGATTGGCAAGCGGCTGGCTCTTGGCTTCTCTCTGATTCTGGCGTTTTCCATTGCAATTACCGCTATCGCCATCTGGCGGCTCGACAACGTCGCGGCCGCGACGCGCGAGATGATGAAGGAGCCGCTCCTCAAGGAGAGACTGATTGGCGACTGGTATGCCAATTTGGCATCAGGGATCCGCCGCACTAGCGCAATCGCGAAGAGTAGTGATCCTGCGTTGGGCCCGTATTTCGCCGAAGAAGCGGCGACGTCGTCCAAGAGTTCAGGCGAAATTCAGAAAAAAGTGGAAGCGTTGATTTCCACCGAAGAAGAAAGGGCGCTGTTCAGCCAGATCGGAGAATCGCGGAAGGCCTATTTGAGTTCTCGCGATGAGATCAATAAGGCTAAAGCGGCTGGTAATGTCGATGAAGCCATGCGTATCCTGGACAAGGTGTTCACCCCGGCGGCGAACGCCTATCAGGGCACCATGCGCGAACTTGTTGAAGTGCAGCGACGCACCATTGACGATACCGCCAAGGAGATTGATGGCGTTGCGGGCAAGAGCCGCACTCTACTGCTCGTGCTCGAGGGGCTCATTCTGATCCTTGGAATCATGTGTGCGTACTTCCTGACGCGCAGCATCAGCCGTCCGCTGGCCCAGGCTGTCAGCGTGTCGCGTCGCGTGGCCGATGGTGATCTGTCCAGCGAAATAGTCGTGACATCGAGTGACGAGGCCGGTGAGCTGCTGCAAGCACTGAAAGATATGAATGACAAGCTCCGCGGGACGGTCGGAAATATCCGATCGGCCAGTGTGGCGGTCGCCACTGCCGCTGGGCAAATTGCATCCGGTAATCTGGATCTATCTTCTCGCACCGAGGAGCAGGCTGCTTCGATTGAGCAGACTGCAGCCAGTATGGTCGAGCTGACGGAAACGGTGAATCTGAATGCCGACAATGCGCGTCAGGCGACTTCCCTGGCGGGAAGTGCCAGAGAGATGACGGAATCCGGGCGTTCCGATGTAGCTGCGATGGTGCAGACGGTTGGTGAAGTGAACGCCGAGTCGAAGAAGATCGCAGAGATCACCGGCATGATTGAGGGCATCGCATTTCAGACGAATATCCTGGCGCTCAATGCTGCAGTTGAGGCGGCACGTGCGGGTGAGCAGGGACGAGGCTTCGCCGTGGTCGCCGGCGAGGTACGATCGCTGGCGCAAAGGGCGTCTGGCGCAGCCAAGGAAATCAAACAACTGATCGAGACGTCAACTGTGAAGGTGCAAGTTGGCGCTCAGCAGGCCGAGGGCGTTAGTGCCGCGATGGAACGGATTAGTACGGCAATCGAGCGCGTCTCGGACATTGTCGGCGAGATTTCTGCGGCATCCGACGAGCAGAGTAAGAACCTTGAACAGGTGAGCCTTGCCATTGCCCAGATTGACCAAGCCACTCAGCAAAATGCAGCACTGGTCGAGGAGTCATCGGCAGCAGCGCAGGCTCTGCGCGAGCAGGCGGTCGGTATGAAAGAAGGGGTGATGTATTTCAAGACCGCTGGCCAATTCGCGTAAGGCGAATCTTCAGTCGTCCCAATGTTCGATCGTAATGGCGCTGCTCCTCGTGAGACACCTGGTATAAGGCGACGCCGAGAGGGCTGCGTCACGAATGTATCACTCTCAGAACCATCGGTGTCCGCACGCGAATGCGGCCGCCTGTCACTCCAAACCTTATAACTTATGTAAGGAGTTAATTTCCAGGCAGCCGCGCTTCTCGTAAGACTTTCCCGTCGGCGGCCTGCAGACGGCAACAAAGAATCAACGACTTACGACAAAACTTGTCAGAAGTTAATTTGCACGACTCAACCGTGCGCCGGGCCGCCGGTCAGAACAGGCGGTCCAGCCAGCCGTGCGGGTCCGGCGCGCGGCCTTGCTGCAGGTCGACCAGTGCGCCCTTGAGGCGCGTCGTGATCTCGCCCGCCCCGCCGTCGCCAATGGTGAAGTTGTACGCGCGCCCCTTCACCTTGCCAATTGGCGTCACCACCGCCGCGGTGCCGCACGCAAACGCCTCGCGCAGGCGCCCGCTCTGTGCATCGGCCTGCCACTGGTCGATCGCGTAGGGCTCTTCGCGCACGGTCAGGCCAAGGTCGCGTGCCAGGGTGATGAGCGAATCGCGTGTGATGCCGGGCAGGATCGTGCCGGTCAACGGTGGCGTCTGCAGGGTGCCGTCGTCGAAGACGAAAAAGACGTTCATGCCGCCCAGTTCCTCGATCCAGCGCCGCTCCACGGCGTCGAGGAATACCACCTGGTCGCAGCCCTCGCGGGTGGCTTCCGCCTGCGCCAGAAGGCTCGCGGCATAGTTGCCGCCACACTTGGCCTCGCCGGTGCCACCGGGCGCGGCGCGCGTGTAGGTGTCCGACACCCACAAGGTGACCGCCGCCGATGCGCCGCCCTTGAAGTACGCGCCCACCGGGCACGCGACCACGCAATACAGGTATTCGGCGGCAGGCTTGACGCCCAGCACCACTTCGGTGGCGATCATGAACGGGCGCAGGTACAGCGCCGAGCCTTGCCCGGAGGGAATCCACGCACGGTCCAGGCGGACCAGTTCCCGCACCGATTCCAGGAACAGCTCTTCGGGCAGCGCAGGCATCGCCAGGCGTCGGGCTGAGTTCTGGAAGCGGCGTGCGTTCGCATCGGGACGGAACAGCGCACCGCCGCCGTCCGGCAGCCGGTACGCCTTCAGCCCTTCAAAGATCTCCTGCGCGTAATGGAACACCAGGGTGGACGGATCGAACTGGATGGGGCCGTGAGGTCCGATCTTCGCGTCGTGCCAGCCCTTGCCCTCGGTGTAGCGGATGGTGGCCATGTGGTCGGTAAAGACGCGGCCAAACGCCGGGCTCTCCAGCAGGCGCTCGCGCTCGGCCGCCGGCAGCGGGGTCGTGCTCGGCGCAATCGTCAGGTTGGATCCGACAGCGGTATTCATACAGTCTCCTAGGGGTGCAGGGGGGGGCGCCACGCGCCCAGACCCCGAATTTTGCGCCATGCGCGGTGTTTTGTGGTGAGAAACGGCCATGTTACTGGCCCTTGTCCGTGGGCGGGACGTAGGCAATCCGCTCTTCCTCGTAAAGCCGATAAATCATTTCCAGCATTTCCTTGATGTCCCGTGATTCGTCCATGGCGCGCATGCTCATGATGATGGGCGACGTGAGCGTCGTGTCATCCAGCGCCATATAGCTCACGTCATCGCGCTTCAGCCCATAGACGCTGCTCGGCACGACCGAGATGCCTTCTCCGGCGGCCACGAGTCCCAATGCGATCTGCAACTCGCGCACCTCGTAGATGCGGCGTGGCGTGAGGGCGCGTTCCTGAAACGCCGATAGCACCTGGTCGGCATAGCTGGGTCTGGGCGCTTTCGGGAAGACGATCAGCGTTTCGTAGATCAGATCGCGAAGCGAAAGCACCGGTTTCGATACCGATAGCGAATGGCCGACCGGCAGCGCGACAATCATCTTCTCTTCGCGAAGAACGACGCGGCGGATGTTGGGGTCCTCGTGCCGGATCCGGCCGAATCCGATATCGATGCGGCCGTCCTTCAGCGCGCGAAGCTGATCCATGGTGGACATCTCGTGCAGGCTCAGTTCGACCGACTTGTTCTCGTCCCGGAACCGCCGGATGATCTTCGGCAGCATGCCGTAGAGCGTGGAGCCCACAAAGCCGACCGAAAGGCTGCGCTCGATGTTTCCCACGCGCCGCGTCATCGATTCCAGCTCGTTCGTCTGGGCAATGAGATGCACCGCGTGGGAGTAGAAGAACTTGCCCGTCTCGGTGAGCTTGAGCGGCCGGGAGTTCCGCTCGAACAACTGCACGCCCAGGGCCTCCTCGAGCTGCTGGATCTGGCGGCTGAGCGGCGGTTGCGCAATATGGAGCCGGCGTGCTGCGCGCGTGAAGTTCCGTTCTTCGGCCACCGCTACGAAATAGCGAAGATGCCGTAGCTCCATACAATACCTCCAGGATATAGCCCGATACTAAAACGGTGTTGGACTCGCCCGTTTGGCGCCTCTATTCTGCTTTTACGCTCGGTTTCGCCGCCAGATTATACCTTTCGAGTAGCTTTGGATTGGCTTGGAGCGAGGGTTAACCCCACCAGAAACACAGAAAGTCAGGAGCAGACATGAGTCCCAAAGTATTCGACACCAAGGAAGTGCAGGACCTGCTGAAGGCCGCTGCCAATCTGGGAAGCGACGCGGGCAATGCGCGCGCCAGGCAGATTACGCACCGTCTGCTGAGCGACCTTTTCAAGGCCATCGACGACCTTGACATGACGCCCGACGAGATCTGGGCCGGCGTGAACTATTTCAACAAGCTTGGCAAGGACGGCGAGGCGGCGCTCCTGGCAGCCGGCCTTGGTCTCGAAAAGTATCTCGACATCCGCATGGATGCAGCGGACCGCGAGGCCGATATCCATGGCGGCACGCCGCGCACCATTGAAGGCCCGCTGTATGTCGCCGGTGCCCCGGTGCGCGACGGCGTATCGCGGATCGACATCAATGCCGATGAAGCGGCGGGGCCGCTCATCATCCGGGGCACGGTATCCGGCCCGGACGGCAAGCCCGTGGCCAATGCCGTGGTGGAATGCTGGCACGCCAACTCCAGGGGCTTCTATTCGCACTTCGATCCGACCGGCGCCCAGGACGACTTCAACCTTCGCGGCGCAGTGAGGACGGGCGTTGACGGCAAGTACGAGTTCCGCACGCTGATGCCTGTAGGCTACGGCTGTCCGCCGCAAGGCGCGACGCAGCAACTGCTTGATGCGCTGGGCCGCCACGGCAACCGCCCGGCACACGTGCACTTCTTCGTGACCAGCGACAAGTCGCGCAAGCTGACGACGCAGATCAACATCGAAGGCGATCCGCTGATCTGGGACGATTTTGCGTATGCAACACGCGAAGAGCTGGTGCCGCACGTCGTCGAAAAGACCGGCGGCATTGCGCTGGGCCTCAAGGCCGATGCGTACAAGGAAATCGAATTCGATATTGCGCTGACGCCGCTGGTGCAAGGCAAGGACAACCAGCTCGTCAACCGCCTGCGTGCCGCCGCCACGGCGTAACCCCGCGCTGCGGCCTGGCTGACCAGGTCGCCCCCTTTCCGCACGAATCCTCTGCACCAATGCCACGGCTTCGCCATGAAGCCGGCATAGGGAGACAACGCATGCCCGCAACCATCGACAAGGCAAGACAACTGGACGATCTGCTGAGCAACGCCGTCCAGGACGACAAGGAGAACGGCGTTTTCCGCTGCCGCCGCGACATCTTCACCAACGCTGATCTGTACGAACTCGAGATGAAGCACATCTTCGAGGGCAACTGGGTGTACCTGGCCCACGAAAGCCAGGTCCCGAACGTCAACGACTACTACACCACCTGGATCGGCCGCCAGCCCATCGTCATCACGCGCGACAAGGCTGGGGAACTGCACGCGGTCATCAATGCCTGCGCGCACAAGGGCGCCATGCTTTGCCGGCGCAAGCACGGCAACAAGGGCAGCTTCACGTGTCCGTTTCACGGTTGGACGTTCTCGAACGCGGGCAAGCTGCTGAAGGTGAAGGACGAGAAGACCACCGAGTATCCGGTGCAGTTCAACAAGGACGGCTCGCACGACCTGCGGAAGGTTGCGCGCTTCCAGAACTATCGTGGCTTCCTGTTCGGCAGCCTGAGCGCCGACGTGATGCCGCTGGAGGATTACCTCGGCGAGACCAGGATCATCATCGACCAGATCGTCTCGCAGGCACCGGAAGGCCTGGAAGTGCTGCGCGGCAACTCCTCCTACATCTACGACGGCAACTGGAAGATGCAGATGGAGAACGGTTGCGACGGCTATCACGTCAGCACCGTGCACTGGAACTACGCCGCAACGATGGGCCGGCGCAGGGTCGAGGGCACGAAGGCCGTGGATGCGAACGGCTGGAGCAAATCGGTCGCGGGCGTGTATGGCTTCGAACATGGCCACATCCTGCTGTGGACCAACACGATGAACCCGGAAGTTCGGCCGGTCCATCAGCATCGCGAAGAGATTGCGGCGCGCGTTGGCGAGGACAAGGCGCACTACATCGTCAACCAGACGCGGAACCTGTGCCTGTATCCGAACGTGTTCCTGATGGATCAGTTCAGCACCCAGATTCGCGTCGTCCGCCCGCTTGGCGTCGACAAGACCGAAGTCAGCATTTTCTGCTTTGCGCCGAAGGGCGAGAGCGCCGAAAGCCGCGCCCTTCGCATTCGCCAGTACGAGGACTTCTTCAACGTGTCGGGCATGGGCACCAGCGATGACCTCGAAGAGTTCCGTGCCTGCCAGGCCGGTTACGCTGGCACGACGTCGATGTGGAACGACATGTCGCGCGGTGCGCCGTTGTGGGTGAACGGACCCGACGCGAACGCGAAGGGCATGGGGCTGAATCCGCGCATCTCGGGCGAGCGAAGCGAGGACGAAGGTCTCTTCGTGGTGCAGCACGAATACTGGATGCGGGTGATGCGCGAAGCCCTGCGCAAGGAACAGGCAGAGGCAGCGGTATGACGATCGACCATCAAACCATCTGCAATGCCCTGTACCGGGAGGCGCGCTTTCTGGATGACCGTCAGTGGGACGAATGGCTGGCGTGCTACGCGGACGACGTCACGTACTGGATGCCCGCCTGGGATGACGATGACAAGCTCACCGAAGATCCCCAGCGCGAGATTTCCCTCATGTACTACGCGGACCGTGGCGGCCTGGAAGACCGGGTGTTTCGTATCCGGACCGAGCGCAGCAGCGCATCGATGCCGGAGCCGCGCACCAGCCACAACGTCACCAACGTCGAAGTGCTGGCCGAACGTGATGACGAAATCGACGTTCGCTACAACTTCCACACGCTGAGCCACCGCTACAAGGTGACGGACCAGTACTTCGGCACGGTCTACCTCACCTTCCGCAAGGTGGGCGATCGCCTGCTGATTTCGAGCAAGAAGATCGCGCTCAAGAATGACTATATCCGCCAGGTGCTCGACGTCTACCACGTCTGAGCGCGCGGATCGGATCGAGACAGGACGCAGGAGGCAACATGTCCAGCTACAACATTGCACTGAATTTTGAAGACGGTGTCACGCGCTTTGTCGAATGCAAGGCCGGTGAAAAGGTCCTCGATGCCGCATTTCGCGCCAGGATCAATCTGCCGATGGATTGCTCCGACGGCGTGTGTGGCACCTGCAAGTGCCGCGCCGAGAGCGGCAGTTACGACCTGGGCGACGAATACATCGAAGACGCGCTGAGCGACGACGAGAAAGCGGGCGGCCTCGTCCTGACGTGCCAGATGGTGCCGCAGAGCGACTGCGTCATCGCCGTTCCGGCATCGTCGGCGATGTGCAAGACCGAGCAAAGCAAATTCGCGGCGACGGTCACGAAGCTCGAACAGCACAACGACGCGGCCGTCGTGCTGGAACTGGACGTGGACAGCGTTCCCCCGGTCTTCCTGGCTGGCCAGTACGTGAACATCGATATTCCCGGTAGCGGCCAGCATCGGTCGTATTCGTTCTCGTCCCCGCCAGGCGCATCGAAGGTCAGCTTCCTGATCAAGAAGATACCCGGAGGCGTGATGAGCACCTGGCTCGAATCGGCCCGACCCGGGCACAAGGTGCAACTGACCGGCCCCCTGGGCAGTTTCTACCTCCGCACCGTGGAACGTCCCTTGCTGTTTCTGGCGGGCGGCACGGGCCTGGCCCCTTTCCTGTCGATGCTCGAAGTGCTGGTTCGCGCCAACTCGCAGCAGAAGGTGCACCTGATCTACGGCGTGACGCGAGACCTTGATCTGGTGCAGGTAGAGGCGATCGAGGCCTACATCGCCAGGTTGCCCAATTTCACGTTCAGCACGGTGGTCGCGGATGGGCAATCGAATCACCCGCGCAAGGGCTGGGTGACCCAGCATATGCCGGCGGAATGCCTGAACGGCGGCGACGTTGACGTGTACCTGTGCGGCCCCCCGCCGATGGTCGATGCCGTGCGCAAGTTCTTCGACGACAACGGCGTGAAGCCGGCCAGCTTCCACTACGAGAAATTCACGCCCAACGCGGCGCCGGTGACGCCATGAGCGCCCGTCGATTCGAAGGCAAGGTGATGGTGGTCACCGGGGCTGCCCAGGGTATCGGGCGGGGCGTGGCACTGCGGGCCGCGGCGGAAGGTGCGAAGGTCCTGCTGGTCGATCGCGCCGACTTCGTCTCGGAGGTCGCGGCCGAGGCGGCGGGGGCTGACACGGCCGCCTTCATGGCTGACCTGGAGACCTACGAGGGCGCTGCCGCTGCGATGGATTTCGCGATAAAGGTATTCGGTCGCATCGACATCCTGATCAACGGCGTGGGCGGGGCGATCCGGATGCGGCCGTTTGCGCAATTCGAGCCCGCCCAGATCGATGCGGAGATTCGCCGTTCGCTCATGCCCACCCTGTACGGCTGCCACGCAGTCCTGCCGCATATGCTGGCGCAAGGCGGCGGCACGATCGTGAACGTCTCGTCGAACGCGACCCGTGGTATCCGCCGCGTGCCGTACTCGGCGGCGAAGGGCGGGGTGAATGCCCTGACACAGTCACTGGCCATGGAGTATGGCGAACACAATATTCGCGTGGTCGCGGCAGCGCCGGGCGGCACCCAGGCCCCGCCGCGACGCGTCCCCCGCAATGCGGCAGGAGACACCGAGCAAGAGCGACTCTGGATGGGCGAGGCGGTCAAACAGGTAACCGAGTCGACGTTCTTCCGGCGATACGCAACGCTCGACGAGCAGATCGCGCCGATTCTCTTCCTCGCGTCCGACGAAGCGGGCTACATCACCGGTGCCGTGGTGCCGGTGGCAGGCGGCGACAACGGCTAGCAACCGCCGGATCAAGAATTTGTCATTGGCGTGGTGCCGCGCCTGTCCCCGCCGTGCCGTCGGCCGGCAGACTGAATCCGAATACCGCTCCCTTCGGACGGTTCGGCCACGCCTGCAATTTGCCGCCGTGGGCTTCCAGGATCGTGCGGCAGATCGACAGGCCCATGCCCATGCCTTCGGGCTTGGTCGTGTAGAACGCCTCGAACAGTTCGTCGGGATCGGCCGGCAGGCCCACGCCGACATCATGCACGGTCACCAGCACCTCACCCGCGGGGTTGACCGACGAACGGACCGTCAGCTCGCGCGCATGCGCATCGATGCCGCGCATGGCCTCGATGGCATTGACGGCCAGGTTCAGGAACACCTGCTGAAGCTGGACCTTGTCGGCGGACACCATGGGCAGCGCCGGCAGCAGTTCGGTCCTGAGCATGACCCGGTGGCGCGTGAGCTCGCCGGCCAGAAGCGGCAGAGTCTCGGCGATCATCGCATTGAGGTCAATCCGTTGCGCCTGTGGGCCGGCCTTGCGCAACATGGCCCGCATGCCGACGATCACATCGCGCGCGCGCTGACCCTGCTGGACGATGCTGTGGAGCGATTCCACGGCCTCGGCGACGTTGGGTGTCTCGCGTTTGAGCCAGCGCAGGGCGACATTGGCTTCGATGGTCAGCGCGGCCACAGGCTGGCTCACCTCGTGTGCGATGGACGCCGTCAACGCGCTGAGCGTCATGACGCGGCTGACGTGCGCCAGTTCGGCCTGGGCCCGGTGCAACGCTTCGTCGGCTTCCCGGCGCTGCTCGCCAAGCCGGCTGTTCTCGATGGCGCTGGCCGCCTGGAACGCCAGCAGCTTGATCACCTCGATCCGTGCCGGCACGAACGCGCCCGGCGCCAGCCCGTTTTCCAGATACAGCACGCCAGTCAGCTTGCCCTGGTTCAGCAGCGGCAGGCACAGCATCGAGCGCGTCCGGCGCTGGCGTATGTAAGGGTCGGCCGAAAAGGATGGCTGGGCTGCGGCATCGTCGATCACCACATGCTCGTGGCACTCCAGCACGTGCCGGACGATGGACAGCGGTATCTCCGCGGCGTCGAGCGGCAAGTCCGTCAGCGCCACGGCGGTGGTGTCGTCGCGAACGGCAGCTTCGGCTGCCACGCGATGCTCCGTGCCGTGCGGCAGGATCAGCAGCCCGCGTGATGCCCCCGCGTGCGCGATGGCCGTGCGCATCAGCGTGGCCAGCAGACGATCCAGGCGGGTTTCGCCGGACACCGCCTCGGAGATCGCCATGACCGTGGCCAGGTCCAGGTGTTGAAGCGGCGCGCCGATGGTGCCCATCAACGGCGTCGAAGCGGGAACGGCATTGGCGTCGGCAGCCAGGGCGGGATGCTGCCGGTCGAGCTGCCAGACCTTGGCGTCGGCGCCCCAGTGCAGGTAGCCATGGCGAGCCTGTCGCAGATAGACCAGCGCCACGTTGTCGAGCCGCCGGCTGAGGTAGAAACGTGCCGCAAGCTCGTTGGCCAGCGCCTGCATGTGGATGAGATCGCTGTCACGTGCGGATCCGATGGCCGTTTCGAAGCCACGCATCGCGTCGATGTCGCGCCCCTCCAGCCTGGCAATTTCCGCCTCGACGAGCAGGGCCCGGTGCGCGAACGTGGCCGGACAACGCCGGGCCCACTGGGCCAGCTGCCGATGGTGGCCGGCCAACACGGGAAGGTGGATGGCCAGGTCGTCCGCGACGGCGGGATTACAGCATGCCGCGCGCGCCAGCGCCGCGTAGAAGTGATACTCGGCCTGCTCGAAATAGGCGGGAGACGTCCACAGCAGCGCACGGGCCCGTTCGGCCGCATCCAGCGCCTGCGCGGCTTCGCCGGCCAGATAGCGCGCCTGCAGCTTGCGGATCCAGTACCAGCACGACGCAAGGCGCAGCCCCACGTCGCTGTCCAGCCGCGCCTCGAACGCGGCCTCGCTGAAATCCCTCGTGTCGAAGCGTCCGAATACGGGGGTCAGCCCGCGCAAGGTCCGCACGAGCTGGCGCTGCGCGGCAAGGCGGTCCGCCACCAGTGCGAAGCGCGGTCCCCACGCGAACACGCTGCCCGTATCCGCATCGTGCTGCACGCGCCCCAGCGGGTCGCCAACGGCCAGCGCGTGGGTCATCAGGTTGCTGCGGATGTAGGCGGCGTAGGTGAGGTCGCCGATCTGCGCGGTCAGCGCCAGCGCCTGGCGCAACAGGGCGCGTGCCACGCGCAGGGGTTGCGTCCAGTGCAGCAGGTTGCCACCCGCAACCTGGTACACGCGGGCGCGCACCCGCTCGACACCCTGCTGCTCGGCCACGGTCAGTGCCAGGCGCTGGAACGCGATGCCGGCCGTCTCGTCCGGCGCCGCCGCGGTGCGCAGCATTGCCAGCCATGCATAGGCCAGACACGATTCCTCGCTGTTCCCCAGCGAGATGCTCAGGTTGACCATGCGCAGGATGACCAGCGTGCGCAGGTGATCGTCGGTGTACCACGCCGGCTGCAGCAGCGCCGTCAGCACGCGCATCGTGGCAAGACAGCCGGCGTCCGTCATGGGCGGCAACGTGCTGAGGCTGGCGATGTCCCGGCCATCGAGCAGGCTTGTCAGCAGCGCCTCTTCCTGCGCCACGACCGACGCAGCAGGCTGGGCGGTCCAGTCGATACCGGCGCGGCGCAGGTAGGCCAGGCCAATCGTCACCGCTTCGACGCGCCGCCCGCCCGTCAGCAGCAAGCCAAGCTGGAGTTGCGTGACAACCCCCAACGCGGTCAGTGACGACGTGCGTGCAGCCAGCGCCGCCAGCCGCGGTTCGGCACGCGCGGAATCCCCGGTCAGGAATTCGCATTCGGCCATATGCCGCGTCAGCGAGAACGCGAGGGCTTCGCAGCGCGCAAAGGCGTCGTCGCCAAGCAAGGCGAGACCGGTTGAAAGATAGTGAAGCGCGGCGGTGTTGGCACAGGTGGACTTGGCGCGCAGCCCCGCGGCCAGGTTCAGTTCCGCGAGCCTGTCGCGTTCGTCCTGCGTGTCGATCTGGCTGGCCGCGCGGTTCCACTGGCCGACGATCGTAAAGACGTTGGCATCGATCTCTTCCGTTGGCGTGCGGTCCAGCAGCAGGCGGCCGAGGTGCAGATGGAACGCCTGCCGCTCCGGCTCGGGAATGCGCGCATAGGCGGCTTCGAGGATGCGGTCGTGGCGGAAGCGCAGCACGTGATCCTTGCGCGAAACCAGGCCCGCATGCACGGCTTCGCGGATCGCCGGGTCCAGTTCGCCGGGCTCGCGCGTCCAGGCGCGCGCCAGAGTTTCGACCGGGGTGTCGTTGCCCAGGCAGGCCAGGAGCTTCAGCGCCGCACGGGTCCGGGCGGATAGCCGGCCAATCCGCCCGACCATCAATGCCACGACATTGTCGGTGAAACCCTTTGCCGCGATCTGGTCAAGGTCCCAGGTCCAGCACGCTGCGCTGTGGTCGAAGCGCAGCAGGCCTTCGGTCGCCAGTTCGCTCAGGAACTGCGTGGCGAAGAACGGGTTGCCAGCCGTCTTCTCCATCACCAGTCGTGCCAGCGGCGCACTGGCCGTGGCGTCGCAATGGAGTGTTTCGGCAACGAGCCGAAGCAGGTCCGATGCGTCGAGACAGCCCAGTTCGATATGGGCCACGCTGGCACCATCCGCGCGCAATGCCGCGACGCAGTGCGTGACCGTATGGCCATCGTCCACTTCCTGGCTGCGATAGGCGCAGACCACCAGCAGGTGCGTCGTGGCCGGATCGGTCAACAACTGGTGCAGCAGTGCCGTGGTTTCATTGTCGAGCCACTGGATGTCGTCGAAGCAGAGCGTCAGCGGCCCGGCGGCACGTGCCAGGGCCGCCGTGAGGCAGTGCAAGGCGAGCTGCAGCCGTGGCCCGGCCTCACGCGACTGCGTGTCGGGCACCCAAGGCACCGGACCCAGCATGGTTTCGAGTTCGGGCAGCAGCGATACCAGCAGCCCGGCGTTCGGCCCGAGGGCCTCGCTAATGACGGTGCGCCATGACGCCACGTCGGCCGGATCGCAGGCCAGCCGTTCCCTGAGCAGGCCCCGCAGCGCCTGCGCCAGCGTGGCATAGGGCAGCCGCGCGCCGGCATCGGCCGGGCCCTCGGTCGAGGCATCGGCCGGCGCATCCGACTTGCTGGTGGCGCAAAGGCCGCCACGCCCGGCGATGGTTCGCGCGAACGACTGCATGACCGACGTCTTGCCGACGCCCGAATGCCCGGACACCATCACGATCTCGCTGCAGCCCGTGGTGGCAACGCGGTCGAAGGTATCCACCAGCGTCGCCACGGTCTGCTCGCGGCCATAGAGGTGTTCGCGCAGTGCGAAGACGTCCGAATGGTCGCCCTGGCCAAGCGCGAACGGCGCGATGTCGCCGTGCGCCTGCAGTGTCTGGCGACAGTGCTGCAGGTCGCGCAGCAGGCCGGCCGCAGTCTGGTAGCGTTCCCCGGGCGCCTTTGCCAGAAGCTTCATGACCAGATCCGAAAGGATCGCGGGCACCGTGGCCACGCGGCTGGCCGGTGGCGCCGGCAAGCGCGCCAGGTGGGCGTGGACCCAGTCGATGGGGTCCGAGCCGGCAAAGGGAAGCGCGCCGGTCAGCATCTGGTAGAAAGTGATGCCGAGCGAATACAGGTCGCTGCGCGCGTCGATGGCCCGGTTCATCCGGCCGGTTTGCTCGGGCGCCATATAGGCAAGCGTGCCGGCGATTTCGCTGGCCTCAGGCAGCGGCTCGGCGCCGCGCGACGCCCGCGACGCGATGCCGAAGCCGATCAGCCAGGCGCGGGTGCGGTCGCCCGCCACCAGGAAGTGGGCCGGCTTCAGATCCTTGTGAATCAGGCCGCGCTGATGGAGCTTGCCGACGGCGCTGGCCATGGCGATGGCGATATCAAGGAACGCCGCTGCGGCCATCGGCGCGCCCAGCATGGGGGCGAGGGGCTCGCCGCCCGGATCGTCGAGCAGCAGCACGGCGGTATCGCGCTCGCGCAGCAAGGTCAGCGGGCGGGCGGCCCAGTCCGCGTCGATGTCGTCGCGCAGCGCGTATTCGTGAACAAGGCGGTCGAGGGTGGCGGGTGCGCGATGCCCGTCGGCGGCCCAGACGCCGAGCGCGGGTGTCTTGCCGCCGTCCTCCCGCAACAGCCAGCCGCGTCCGAACCGGCGGTCGCCTGCATCCCACGTGGAATCGAAACCGAGGCCGACACCGGCCCTGGGGAAGTACATGGATGACATCGCTATGCTGACGAAGGGGCGGAGGGAACACCCGAGGATTCAAGGGGGGCGCTGCAGGCAGGCCAGATAGTATCAAATAGCCGTGGGCGGCCAGGGGTATGATCTCGTCCGGAAAGCCACCCGGTGACCTGATCTCCAGCCCTTCCCAGAAAAGCATGCGATTTGAACCTCCCGCGGCCACCGGACGCATCTTCACCCGGATCAGGCAGGCAGCGCCGGCCGGGCTGCAGATATTGCGTCGCACGATTGCCCGGCGAGCCGGGGTGCTGCTCGCTGCGGCATTCGTCACGGTTCACCCGGCGTGGGCCGCCTACCCCGAACAGCCGGTCACGATCATCGTGCCGTATCCGCCGGGCGGGCCGGCGGACCTTGTCGCGCGTCCGCTGGGCGCCGCATTGCAGAAGCGACTTGGGACGCCAGTGCTGCTGGAATACAAGCCGGGGGCGGGCGGACAGATTGCGCTGCGATATGTGCAACGGGCCCGGAACGACGGCTATACCCTCGTGCTTGCCCTTGCTGCCTACGCCATCGGTCCGCTTGTCAGTCAATCGGCCGGCTACGATCCCATCAAGGATTTCCAGCCGGTCTCGCTCGTCGCAAAGCAGCCGCTGGTGCTCTATGTCGGGCCGAATTCCCGGTTTCATTCGGTCGCCGACCTGATCCAACGTGCAAAGTCGAATCCCGAGAGGGTGACCGTAGCGTCGTCGGGATATGGCAATACCAGCCACCTGGCCATCGAGCTGCTTTCGCAGGCGGCCGGAATCCGGGTGATGCATGTCCCCTATCACGGCGGCGTGCCGTCCGTGGCGGCCGCCATGAGTGGCGATGTGGATGCCGTGTTCGCCGGTGCCGATAGTCTCAGATACGTCAGTTCGGGCAAATTGCGCGCGCTGGCCGTGGCCGCCGATGTCCGGCTGCCCATTGCTCCCGAAACGCCCACCTTTGTCGAGGCCGGCGTGCGCAATATGTTCGTCACCGGCTGGTATGGCGTTCTGGCGCCGAAAGGCACCCCCGGGGACCGGATCGAGACCCTCGACCTCGCCATCCGCCAGGCGCTCTCGGAACTGACGCTCAACGAGATGCTGGCCGGTTACGGCTTCAAGGTGCTGCATGCCGGCCCGGCGGACTTCCAGATGTTTATCGAACAGGAGCTGGCACGGTGGAAGCGGCTGATCGTGGACCGGCGCATCGTCCCCGAACAGACCGATGCCCGCGCGGACAGGCCCACTGGCGGCACACGCCGGTAGCCGCGGGTGCCCCGGTTCGGCAGTTCGGCAGGCGGCGGCTATCGCCTTCGCCTGCCGAACCAGTTGTTACGCCCCAGTTCCTGCGCCACCACATGCATGTGGTGGCGTCCGATGGCGAGTGCTTCGCGCAATTCCCGCAGCAGATTCACAGAATCCAGTTCGTCCCGGTGGCGGTGCTGGCAGAGCCGGACAATCTCGATCTGCCGCCGCACCAGTTGCCGGCAGCGGGTGACGTGTTGACGAGCGGTTGCAAGCTCTTTGAGGATGGATGAGGGATGTTGCATGATGGGCTCTGTATTCCTAAAGGTAGGCCTGCCGCGCTGCAACGGCAAGTGCTGATGATCGCCAGATACCGGCGCTTCCGCCCCTGGCGGCCGGGACGTGGACGCCTAGCATGCGCCAACCCGCCGATCGCCTGGCCCGGGGGCGTGTTTCGTGCGCCCGGGACGCTACAATGAGCCCCGATTGTGCCTTCGGATGCCTCGTCCAGCCGCTGCGACGAGTGTGGGATGGGAGGAATCATGGCGCGGAAGAAACTCAAGGAGAAGAAGGTGGGAAATCCGGCGGGCGCGGTAAAGAGTACGTTGCGTTTCCCTGTCGTTGGCATCGGAGCTTCCGCGGGCGGCCTGAGGGCCCTGCAGACGCTGTTCCAGCATGCGCCGGAACAGATGGACATGGCCTTCGTCGTGGTGCTGCACCTGGCGCCGGACCTCGAAAGCCAGGTCGCGGCCCTGATTCAGCGTGTCACGACCATGCCCGTCAGCGAAGTCCGTACCACGACGCCGATCCAGGAGAATCACATCTATGTGGTGGCGCCGGGCACCCATCTCGAGATGTCCGATGGCTGTCTCAGGGTCCTGGAACAGCCGAATACCTTTGGGCGGCCCTTTGCGATTGATCATTTCTTCCGTACCCTCGCCGATGCTCACGAGCGGCGGGCCATCGGCATCGTGCTGTCCGGCTCCGGGTCCGATGGCACGATCGGAATGGGCCGGATCCGCGAGGTCGGCGGCCTGACGCTGGCGCAGTCGCCTGACGACGCCGAACATCCGGAGATGCCGCGCGCCGCCATCCACGCGGGCTGGGTCGATATCGTATTGCCTGCGGCCGAGATGCCGCAGCGGCTCATGGAGCTGTGGGAGAACATCCAGCGCATCGAGCCGCAGGATGCAGTGCTTGAAGACGACGACTTGCAGGAATCGGGGCAGTCGCCCAAGACGAGCGGGGAACGGGCGCTGTCCGAAATCCTGATGCATCTGCGTGTGCGCACAGGGCATGACTTCCGCTTCTACAAGCGCGCCACGGTGCTCCGTCGCATCGAGCGGCGCATGCAGTTCAATGGCCAGAGCGACCTGGCGGCCTATCGCGATTTCCTCCGGGCAACGCCGGACGAGGCCAGCGCGCTGCTGGGCGACATGCTGATCGGCGTGACGCAGTTCTTCCGGGATGGCGAGGCCTTCGAGTTTCTCGAGCAGGAAATGATTCCGACGCTGTTCGACGGCAAGCTCAGCGACGACGATCAGGTGCGGGTGTGGGTGGCCGGCTGCGCCACCGGCGAGGAAGCGTATTCCATTTCGATCCTGCTGGCCCAGGCGCGCGAGACGGCGGCCTCGGCCCGGCCCATCCAGGTGTTTGCCACCGATATCGACGTGGCGGCCATCGGCCGGGCGCGCACGGGGTCGTATCCGCTGTCCATCGCCAACGATGTGCCGCCGGCTCTCCTGCAGCGTTACTTCACCCGCGAGGGCGCGCACTACGCCATCAGCAAGGCGGTGCGCGAGCGCATCCTGTTCGCGCCGCACAGTCTGCTGCGCGATCCGCCGTTCTCGCACCTGGATCTGATCTCGTGCCGAAACGTGCTGATCTACCTGGAACGTGCGGTCCAGCGGCAGATCCTGGAGCTCTTCCACTTCGCCCTGCGGCCCAACGGGCTGCTGTTCCTCGGGACGGCGGAATCGGCCGACGCCGCGGATGACCTGTTTGCGGTGGTGGACAAGAAGTGGCGGGTCTATCGCGCACGCGCGGTGTCGCAGCGCGCCAAGCCGCCGATTGGCTTCCCGGTCCTGACGCCGGCCGATACCAGCATGGCCGACGACCGGCCGGCCGTTACCATGCCGCTGCGTACCGCGACCAGTTCGCCCCAGCGCAGTTTTTCGCTGACGGAACTACACCAGCGCGCGCTGGAGACGTATTCCCCACCAAGCGTCATCATCGACCGCGAATCGAACGTCGTTCACTTGTCCGACAATGCGGGCCGGTTCCTGCGGCATGTGGGCGGCGAACTGACCACGAACATCATGACGCTGGTGCTCCCCGAGCTGCGGCTCGACTTGCGCACGGCGATCTTCCGGGCGTTGCAGACCGGCACCAGCGTGGAGGCGCGCAAGGTCAAGTGGGATCATGACCCCGAAGTGTCGTGGATCAGCATGACGGTGCGGCCGTTTCACGACAAGGTTGCCAATGCCGACTTCCTGCTGGTCGTCTTCGATGAGGTGGCCGGTCACATGACCGAAGAGGAGCTGGCCGCCGCTTCGGGGCAGGACCCGGTCCTGGCGCAGCTCGAACTGGAACTGCAGCACAGCAGGGAGCAGCTGGCAACGATCATCGAGCAGTACGAGACGTCGGTGGAGGAGCTGAAGGCATCCAACGAGGAGTTGCAGGCAATCAACGAGGAGCTGCGTTCGACCAGCGAAGAGCTTGAAAGCAGTAAGGAAGAACTGCAGTCGGTCAATGAAGAGCTGACCACGGCGAATGCCGAGATGCAGGCGCGGATCGAGGATACGGCCAAGGCCAACGACGACCTGCATAACATCATTGCCTCCAGCGAGATCGCCACGGTCTTTGTCGACAAGGAAATCCGGATCAAGCGGTTTACGCCGAACGCGACCGCCATTTTCAACCTGATCGACTCCGATCTTGGCCGGTCGCTGTTCCACATCACGCATACGCTGCGCTATCCGACCCTGGTCGACGACGTAAGGCAGTCGTTCCAGTCGCTGAGGCTGACCGAGCGGGAGATCCAGAGCGAGGCGGGGCGGTGGTATCTGATGCGGCTCCTGCCCTATCGCACGGCGGACGACCATATCGACGGGGCGGTGATCACGCTGATCGATGTGACGGATCGCCATCAGGCCGAGGAAGCCGCCCGTGCGGGGGCGCAGCGGTTGCGGCTGGTGGCGCAGTCCACCAAGGACTACGCCATCATCATCCAGGACCGCGAAGGGCTGATCGTCAGCTGGAACGCCGGGGCGGAGCGGATCTTCGGCTATACGGAAGACGAACTCATCGGCAAGAGCGTGGAGGCGATATACGAGGTCAACGATCGCCAGACATCGGTGCCCGCCCATGAGCGGGACACGGCCATGAAGGAGGGCCGTGCGGACGACGAGCGGTGGTATCGCACGAAGGACGGCCGCCGGATTTACTGCAGCGGCGTGGTCACCCCCATCACGGACACATCGTTCAGCGGCTTCGCCAAGATTGTGCGCGACCTCACGGCCCGCAAGCTCCATGAGGATGCGAGCCGCGATGCGCTGGCCAAGGAGCAGGCCGCGCGCGAGCAGGCGCTCAATGCCAGCCAGTTCAAGGACGAGTTCATTGCCGTGCTTTCGCATGAACTGAAGCACCCGCTCAACCTGATTGGCGTCAAGGCGGAAATGCTTCCGCGACTGCCCGAGGTGCGCAATGTCGCCGCGGTCCGCGAAGCGGCCGGCGCCATCCGCCAGGCCGTGCGCAGCCAGGCGCAGATCATCGACGATCTGCTCGATCTTTCGCGCGTGCAGACCGGCAAGCTGGCCCTGGACGTGTCGCGCGTCGATCTGTCGGCGATGCTGGCGGACATTGCGCGGACCTGCGAGCAGGATGTCGGCGACCGCGGCATCACCATGCGGCTGGCGCTGCCGGATCGTCCGGCCATCGCCCTGGTGGACCGCGTGCGCTGCGAGCAGATCATCTGGAACCTCGTCTCCAATGCCTTGAAGTTCTCGGAGGCGAATGGGCAGATCGATCTGCGGCTGTCTCGGGAAGGCGGGATGCTGCGTATCGAGGTGAGCGACAACGGCCAAGGCATCGATGCCGCCCTGCTGCCGTACGTGTTCGACATGTACCGGCAAGGCGGTCGCGACAGGGCGAAGGGCGGGCTCGGCATTGGTCTGGCGCTGGTGAAGCAGCTTGCCCGGATGCACGGCGGCAGGGTGACCGCCAGATCGGAAGGCCCCGGCCACGGTACGACCATGACGGTATGGCTGCCCGCCGCGCCTGTCGATAACGCGTCGGACCCGGACGCCGCGGACGGCATGCAGAGCATTGCCGGCCTGCGGATTCTCCTGGTGGAAGGCGACCGGGACACGTCCGCCGCGCTCGCCGAGCTGCTGGAACTGGAAGGGGCAAGCGTGAGCGTGGCAACGTCCGGTGCCGAGGCGCTGGAGATTCTGGCCGAGGTTCCGATCGACGCCATCGTCTCGGATATCGGGCTGGCCGATATGGACGGCTACGCGCTCATGCGCAATATCCGCCAGGACACCCGCTGGGCGAATATCTGGTCGGTGGCCCTGACCGGACGCGATCACAAGGAGGATGCCAAAGCCGCCCGGGAAGCCGGATACAACAAGCATCTTGCCAAGCCGCTCGACTTCCAGGAATTGCTCGGCGCGCTGAGCGATCTGGTGTCCCGGCAGGACGGCGCCAAGTCCGACTGAGACGGCCTGCACAAGACTGACGCGCCTGTTGTGTCACGGGTGCGGAACTTGCTTTTCCCGTAAAAAGGAAAAGCCATGCGCAGAGATATTGTCGTTGTAGCTGCATCCCGGGGCGCACTTCCGGTCCTCAAGACGCTGGTCGAAGGCCTGGCCAGGGACCTGGAGCTTGTCATGCTTGTGGTGCTGCACATTGGACGGCACCGCAGCATCCTGCCGGAACTGCTGTCGAAGTGGGGCTGCTTCCCGGCGCACCACCCCCAGCACGGCGAAGCAATTCAACACGGCAGAATTTACGTGGCGCCGCCGGATCGACACATGGTCGTGCGTGGCGACACCGTGTGCCTGCTGGAGACGGCACCGGAGAATTTCTGCCGGCCTGCCGCCGATCCGCTGTTCCGGTCGGCCAGCGCACAGTACAAGGAGCGTGTGGTCGGCATTGTGATGAGCGGCGAACTCGACGACGGTGCGGCGGGCCTTGCGGCGATCGAGGCACGCGGCGGCTATCGCATCGTCCAGGATCCGGACGACTGCGAGGCGCCCTCCATGCCTCGCAGCGCAATCGCCGCGGCGGGGGCCGATGCCATTGTCGGGCAGGATGGGCTCGCCAATGCGCTACGGGCTGCCGTCAACGGGGCCGCACGGCAAAAGGAGTCGATCATGAGCAACCTGACAGACCTGGATCGCGAGGAGCGGATTGGGGACAGCGGCGTTGCGGAACCTCGGCAACTCGACGCTATCGCGGATCGCTCGGCACTGACTTGCCCGACATGTCACGGCGTGCTGTGGCGGCTGCGGGACGATCGGCCATTGCGATACCGCTGTCACACGGGCCACGCCTTCTCCGCGCTGTCGCTCGACGCCGCGAACGCCCAGGAGACTGCCGATGCAATCTGGGGGGCGCTTCGTGCCGTCCACGAACGGATCATATTCGCCCAGGAGCGGCAGCAATGGGCCAGGCGCGTGGGCAACCACACCGACGTGGCGATCGAACAGTCACGGATAGACGAGAACGAGAAACTCGCCGATCTGTTGCGCGCGGCTGCCGGCACGCGCATGAGCTGAACGCGACACGCAACGCGCGTCAGCGGCTTGGGGCCGGCGTCCCGGCACACACGCGCCACGCTATTGCTGATAGGACGGCGCGACGAATCCCGCAAAACGCTGCTGCGTCACGGCCTTGAAGTCGGCGGACCGGTAGGCATCGCGAATGTCGGACACGAACGGCTTGTTCAGGTCCTCGGTCCTGACAGCCACCAGGTTCATGTAGTAGTCAGGGATCTTCTCCAGCGCCAGTGACGACGTCAGCTTGAGCCCGGCCGCGAGCGCGAAATTGCCATTCACGAAGGCGTAGTCCACGTCATCCAGCGAGCGGGGCAACTGGGCGGCCTCCAGCTGAATCAGCTTGAGCCTGTGCGGATTGCCGTCGATGTCGCGCTCGCTTGCCCGCACGGCATCGGTGCCGGGCTTGAGCGTGACCCAGCCGATCTGCTGAAGGATGGCAATGGCGCGCGCCAGATTGGTCGGATCGTTGGGCAGCGATACGGTGGCGCCGGGCTTCACGTCGCCCAGCGTCTTGTGCTTGTGGCTGTAAATGCCGATCGGCGCCGTGGGCACCTGGATCAGCGCCGACAGTTGCAGCTTGCGGTCCGCCGAGAATTTCTTCAGATACACCACGTGCTGGAACGCGTTGGCGTCGATGGCGCCGTCGGCCAGCGCGAGATTCGGCTGCACGTAGTCGCTGAACTCGACAATTGTCACCTTGTAGCCGCGCTTTTCCAGAATCGGCTTGATGCCGTAGCGTACCTGGTCCGCGTAAGGCCCCGCCGTGGCGCCGAAGCGGATTTCCTTCCTGTCGGCGTCTGCGGCCTGCGATCCCTGCACGATACCGAACGCCAGCAACGCGGCGACCAGCTTGACCCCGGTCTTGATGAACATGTGGCTCCTTTTCTCTTGTGATATCAGAACTGGCGGAACGCGGCGGCGGCATGCCGTTGGGGCAGCCGGTCGCCGCTGGAAAACAGCTTGTGCCGTAGCGAACCCTCGGCATACGCGGTCTTGTAACGGCCCCGATCCTGCAACGCGGGAACGACCAGGTCCACAAAGTCCTGGTGGCTCTCGGGCGCCACGGTGCGGCTTAGATTGAAGCCGTCGATGCCGGTCTCGTCGACCCATTCGGCAAGCGTGTCCGCTACCTGGGACGCGTCACCGACGATGGCCGGATAACGCCCGCCCATCGTAAACAGGTCCAGCAGCTTGCGGCGCGTCCAGCCGTGCTGCGCGGCGGTGCGGGTGGCCGATTCGATGGCGTTGCCACCGCCGTAGTCAACAGGATCGTCGAGACCATAGCGGCCAAAGTCGACGCCGGTGCTGGCGGCAAAGTGGGCAAGCCCGGCTTCGCGGCTGGCGTAGTCGCGGTATTCGGCATGTTTTTCTCGGGCTTCCGCCTCGGTGCGGCCGGTGACCACCGCCGCGCCCATGAATACCTTCACGTCGTCCGGATGACGGCCGGCAGCCACAAGTTGCTCGCGCAACGCGGTCACCGTCTTGCGCGCCGCGTCCTTGCTCGGCGGCGAGATGAAGACGCATTCCGCATGGCGTGCCGCAAATCGCTGCCCCCGGCCGGAGCTGCCGGCCTGGAACAGTACCGGCGTGCGCTGTGGCGACGGCTCGGACAGGTGGTAGCCGTCCACCTTGTAGTACCGGCCGTGGTGGCTCACCTTGCGCACCCTGGCCGGATCGGCGAAGACGCGCGCGGCCTTGTCGCGCCGCACGGCGTCGTCCTGCCAGCTACCTTCCCAGAGCTTGTAGAGCACCTCCAGATACTCGTCGGCGCGGTCGTAGCGTTCGTCATGGGCAAGCTGCGCGTCCAGTCCCATCGCGCGCGCGGCGCTGTCGAGGTAGCCCGTCACGATATTCCAGCCCACGCGGCCGCGCGTGAGGTGATCCAGCGTCGAGAACCGGCGCGCCAGCAGGTACGGCTGCTCGTACGTCAGGTTCACCGTGACCCCAAAGCCAAGATGCCGCGTGGCCGCGGCCATGGCCGACACGATCAGCAGCGGGTCGTTCACGGGAAGCTGCACCGATTCCTGCAGCGTCACATCGACGTTGTTGCGATAAACGTCGTACACGCCAACGATATCGGCGATAAACAGGCCGTCGAACAGGCCACGCTCCAGCGTACGCGCCTGGTCGATCCAGTATTCGAGCGTGTTGTAGTCGGCAGACCGGTCCCGCGGATGCGTCCACAGGCCATGGTTGATATGCCCGACACAGTTCATGTCGAAGGCATTGAGCAGGATGTGCCGCCGTTGCGAACCATCGTCCATCACCATCAGATGGCTCCATGCCGGGGCGGCAACGTGTCGTTGAGGTGGAAGTTGCCGATGGCGTGGTACTTCCAGCGTACCGGGTCGTGCAGCGTATGCGTGCGGGCATTGCGCCAGAAGCGGTCCAGCCCCTGGTTGTCGAGGGTGGCCGATGTGCCGCCGAGCTCGAACAGCCGCGTGCCCGCCAGCAGCGACGCGGTGGTGGTCGATGCGCGGGCCGCAGCCACCGCCAGCGATGCCTGCGCCACGCTTTGCTCGCCGGGCGCCGCCTGGGCGGCATCGGTGGCGCGGCCGGCCCGGCGCACCAGAGCTTCGGCGGCCCGCAGCCTGACCTGGACGTCGCCAACATGATGGATGGTCAGCGGGTCCTGCGATGCACTCGCCACGCCCGCATCGATCCACGGCCGGGCGTGGTCGCGCACATACGGCAACGTGGCGGCAAACGCGCCACGTCCGATACCCAGATCGATGGCCGCGTGCAGCAGCTGGGCGAACGGGCCAATCGTCGTGGGCCGCTCGAACGATGCCAGGAAGGGCACCACCCAGTCGCCGTCGATCCGCACGTTGTCGAAGGTGACCGACCCGCTGCCGGTCACGCGCTGGCCAAAGCCGTCCCAGTCGTCGGTGATGCTGACGCCCTCGGCCGTGCGGGGGACGAACGCCAGCCACGTCACCTCGCGGCCGTCTTCCTGCGTCACCACCAGCGTCGGAATCCAGTGCGCATACAGTGCGCCGGTGCAGTAGAACTTCTGGCCGTCCACCCGGAAGCCGTCGCCATCGCGCGTCAGCCGGGTGCGTCGCCTGAAATCCTTGTGGCCGATCTCGGCCAGCGCATTGCCGAAGCGGTCGCCAGCCAGGGCGCGCTGGTAAAAGAACGCCTGCTGGGCAGGCGTGCCGCCTACGCGCAATACCTCCAGCGCGTAGAAATGGTTCTGCGGGATCTGCCCGAGCGATCCGTCCGCCGCGGCGATGATGGCAATGACCTCCGCCAGCGTCACACTGGAAACCCCAGCGCCCCCGTGCTCGCGGGGCACGGTGATGCCCCACAGGCCGCTGGCGCTGAAGGCGTCCAGCTCGTCCCACGGCAACAGGCGCTCGCGGTCCCGTCTGGCGGCGCAGGGCGCGAATTGCGCGGCCAGCCGGTGTGCGATCGCAATGGCCTCGGCATCGTCCGCAACGGCATGGGGTGCGGCGGTGGGCGCAGCGGCGGGGGCCACCCGGCCATCTGCGGGGGGCGGCGTCAGTAGCAACGACATGTCAGTTCCAGGAATGCCGCTTGGGCAGCGCGTTGTTCAGGTGATAGTTGCCGATCAGATGCAGCTTCCAGCGCACCGGATCGTGCAGCGTATGAGTGCGGGCATTGCGCCAGTGGCGGTCAAGGTTGTGCCTGGCACGCGTGGCCGACGAGCCGGCCAGCTCGAACAGCTTCTCGCTCGCATGCAATGCGGCCTCGGTGGTCAGAACCTTGGCTTCGGCCACGGCAACCGACGCGCGGGCGCTCGATGCGTCGGTGAGCGGCTGTGCGGCGATCTCGTCCAGCGTCAGCCCGGCTTCGCGCAGCACGGCGCGGGCGCCTTCGATGTCGATGGCCAGCCGGCCCACGTCTGCGATCAGGTGGGGGTCATCGGTGGCGCGTGCCACGCCGGCATCGACCCAGGGGCGGGCGTGTTCGCGCACGAAGGCCACCGCATCGTCAAAGGCCGCCTGGGCGATACCCAGGTCGATGGCGGCCTGGATCAGTTGCGAGTTGGGGCCATAGAGCCCGGGCTTGCCGGCAAGTTGCCAGAGCGGGATCACGTCATCGGGCGCGATGGATACCTGGTCGAATACCACGGTGCCGCTGGCGGTGGTGCGCTGGCCGAAGGATGACCAGTCGTCGATCACGGTCAGGCCGGCGGCGTCGCGCGGCACCCAGACCTGCACGGGGCGGTCATCGTCGTCCAGCGCCCGCGTCGGCACGCGATGCGCGTACAACGCCCCCGTCGAGTAGTAACGCTTGCCGCTGAGCCGCAACCCCTGGGCCGTCCGCTGCAGGCGCGTGGTGCCATCCAGGATGGTGCGGCTGCCCGCCGAACGCCGCTCGGGACCGGCATTGCCAAGCCGCTGGCCGGCCAGTACTTCGGCATAAAAGCGTCGCTGCTGTGCATCGGTCCCGGCCTCGCGCAGTACGCCAAGCAGGCCAAAGTGATTTTGCGGAATCTGGCCCAGCGATGCGTCGGCCGCGCTGAGGATTGCAAAGACCTCGGCCAGCGTCGCGAACGACACGTCGGCGCCGCCATGGGCCTTGGGCACCGTGATGCCGCCCAGACCGCTCTCGGACCACAGATCCAGCTCGTCCCATGGCAGCACACGTTCACGATCGCGGGCCGATGCGCCCTGTCGATAGATGCCGGCCAGCGTATGCGCGGCTTCGATGGCTTCGGCGTCGGTGCGGATGCGTCGCACGCGGGACGGGTCGGGCGGGCGCGGCTCGCGCCGGCCTGTGGTGGCGGGCGCCACCGCGTGAATGTCGGAAAGGTCGGTCATGGCGTATCGATGGAATGCGCGGCGCGGGCTGGCGGTCCGCCCGCCCTGTGCGGTGTCATCAGCCAGGGCCCCGGCGCGGCATGGTTCCGACACCATACTGCGGCGGGTCCGGTACACGAACGACGCGTTTTTTCTATCCAAACGCGACCGGAGCGCATAAGGCCATGCGCATTCCGTCGATCGGCGGCAATGCCGCGCGCAGGATGGCCGCCCTGGTGGCGCGGCGGCGCCGGCCGCGCTAGCCTTTGCGCCGGCGGCCTGGCGCATCCACCCGATACTGGCCGGGCATGCCCTTCCAGGCGCAGCGGTCGCCACCGCCGCCCAGTTCGCACGCCAGCGCCGACAACATCATGGTGGCCAGTATCAGCAGTCGATGCAGCATGGTGGCCCGGTTACTTGCGGTCGATGTCGAGCACGGCCTGCGCAAACGCCGTGGGCGCTTCCTGCGGCAGGTTGTGGCCGATGCCGCCCGTGATGTCGCGATGCTCGTAGCGCCCCGTGAACTTGCTCTTGTAGGCGCTGGGCGCCGGGTGCGGCGCACCGTTGGCGTCGCCTTCCATCGTGATGGTGGGCACGCTGATGGTGGGCCCCGTGGCGAGCTTCTTCTCGATGTCGTCGAACTTCGACTCGCCCTCGACCAGGCCCATGCGCCAGCGGTAGTTGTGAATCGTGATGGCCACGTGGTCGGTGTTGTCCAGCGACACGGCGCTGCGCGCGAACGTGGCGTCGTCGAACTTCCACTGCGGCGACGCGAGCTTCCAGATCAGCTTGGCAAAGTCATGCGTGTACTTCGTGTAGCCCGCCGCGCCGCGCTCCGTGGCGAAGTAGAACTGATACCACCATTGCAGTTCGGCCTCGGGCGGCAGTGGCAGCTTGCCGGCAGCCTGGCTGCCGATCAGGTAGCCGCTGACCGAGACCAGGCCACGGCAGCGGTCGGGCCACAGCGCGGCCATGATGTCGGCGGTGCGGGCGCCCCAGTCGAAGCCGGCCACGACCGCGGTGCGGATCTTGAGCGCGTCCATCAGCGCGATCATGTCGACCGCGATGGCGGACGGCTGGCCGTTGCGCTTGGTCTCCGGCGACAGGAACGTGGTGGTGCCGTAGCCGCGCAGGTGCGGGATGATCACGCGGTAGCCACGCTGTGCCAGCAGGGGCGCGACATCGACGAAGGCGTGAATGTCGTACGGCCAGCCGTGCAGGAGCAGGGCCACCGGGCCGTCGGCCGGGCCCAGTTCGGCATAGCCGACGTTGAGCACGCCGGCGTTGACCTGCTTGATGGTGGCGAACGACGTATGCGAGCCGGGCGTGACCGGCGCCAGTGGCGCGGCCTTCGACACGCCCGACTGCGCGTGCGCGGAACCGATCACGCCAAGCTGGGCGGCAGCCAGCGCCAGGCCGGCGGTGCCAAGAAAGTTGCGGCGCGGCAAATCGATGGTCTTGCTCATGTTTTCTCCTTTGCGTCTGACGCTAGCGTTCTACTTCGAGGGTGGCTTGTATTTCGCTTCTATCGGGCCGAAGCGCCCTCCCACATCGCCTTGTCGAAGGGCTCGGGATGGGCCTTCGACGGACGGCCCGTGCTGGAGGGTTGGCACGAGTCTAGGGAGGTGCCGCAAGCCGCATGTGTCGGCCTGCCCCGTTTTTGTATCGCTGTGTATGCAGACCCGGGCGGCACGATATGCGGATACAAATCCGCCGCTCAAATCCGCCCCATACGTCTTTGGTATGACCCCGGCATGCCGATGCGCTACGGCTGTCGGACCAACGGGCAATGCACACCGGGGACGGGCATGCCTACCATGTACGCACGGGGCACGCGGGTGTTGGCCCTGGGGAGAGACATCATGGATCAAGCCAATGGGCTCGAACTGGTCCGGCTGCGCGCGGCGGCGTCTGCACTGAGCCAGGACGCACGGCTGTGGCGCTGGTTTTCCGACCAGATGGAAGAGCACCGGCTCATTTGCGAACGCAACCGGGACTGGTGGCATATCACCGTCGCCGGGCGCGAACTGGCCTGCGACCGATCCTTCGATGTCGCCGTGCGCGCGGCCTACGCGCTGAGCCGCGCGCTGGAAGCCGTGTAGCCGTCGTTGCCGGGGCGCCATGGGGCCCCTCTGCGGCGCCAGCACCACACAGTCGTTTGCAATTTCATCGAAAGCGTCGATAATTCCGCTTCGCGTTGGGCGGGCCGACGTCGATATCGCGCCGTTTCCCGGCAATTTCATCGAATCCTTGTGCATCTTCGGTCATCTGGCTGGAGCGCGGTCCGTTCTGCTGCGTCAGGCGCAGCGCCTGGGGCCGCCCCCGCAAGCCCCGGGCAGAACGTCCATGCATAGTGAGAACCACGATGAACAGCAGTGCCGCCTTGATGCGGGAATCGACCGACGACGGTGTCGTACTGGTCGTCGATGACGACCTCGACGTGCGGCGTGCCCTCTCGGGGCTGTTCCGCTCGGTCGGGCTCGCCAGCGAGTCCTTTAGCTCGGGCGAGGAACTGCTGGCCCACGAATTTCCGGACCAACCCACCTGCATCGTGCTCGATGTGCGCCTGCGCGGCGCCAGCGGGCTGGACCTGCAGGGTCATCTCAACCGCGCCGGCAAGAGCGCGTCGATCGTGTTCATCTCGGGCTACGGCGACGTGCCGATGACCGTGGCCGCCATGAAGGCGGGCGCCGTCAATTTCATCGCCAAGCCGTTCCGCGAACAGGATCTGCTCGATGCCGTCAACGAGGCATTGCAGCGCGACCGCGACCGCCGCCAGGCCAGCTCGCAGACCCAGCTGCTGCGCGAGCGCCTCGATACCCTGACCAGCCGCGAGCGCGAAGTCATGAAGCTGCTGGTCCACGGCCTGATGAACAAGGAAGTGGCGGACGAACTCGGCATCAGCCAGGCCACCGTCAAGATCTACCGCGGGCAGGCCATGCGCAAGATGCAGGCGCGAACCTTTGCCGAACTGATTCTCATGGCCCAGGCACTGGGCATGGTGACGCCGGGCACAGGCCCCGGCGGCGACGGCGGCCCGGACGCCGACGCGGACTGATGGGAAAGTCATGCCGGCCAGCACCGTTCAGGCGGGCTGCGCCGCGCCCATGATCCGCTGACCCAGTGCGATCCCCCACTTGACCAGGCGCCGGTCGGCCGGCAGCTGGTCCTGTTCCCACGCAGCCAGCGCCGGGTCGATACCGCCCGCACCGTCCGCCTTGTCAACGGCGCGCCCCTGCAGCGCCCGCGCCAGCGCCACGGCATTGGCCGCGGCCTTGCCGGCCCCGGCGCCGGTGTGCGGGCGCGCGACGAACGCTGCGTCGCCCAGCAGCACCACGCGCCCGAACACCATGCGTGGGGCCTCGTAGTCGTGAATCAGCTGCAGGAACGGATCGGGCGTGGCGGTGACCAGCCCCGCCAGCGCGGGCGCCAGCACATCCAGCGCGCCCATCTGGAGGTTGCGTATCTCGGCATCGCGCATGGCGCCGGGCGGCAGGGAATAGTTGTGGCGCTGGCCCACGCGGTCCTGCAGCAGCGCATCGAGTTCCGGCCCCTGCGCGATCTTGCGATACCAGACCCAGTTCTGCCGGCGCTCGCCGGGCCGCACGCTGCCGTCTTCGCCCGGAATCCGGTACGACAGGAACTGGTGCGCCCGGCCGTCCTGGAACACGAAGCTGTTGCGCAGCAACGGCTCGCTGATGCTCGGGAGCGCCGTTTCGGGCAGAACGCCGCGCCACGCGGCATATCCGGCGTAGGTGGGCCGGGCACCGGGCAGCAGCTGTGCGCGCACCGCCGACAGCGGGCCGTCGGCGCCAATCAGCAGGTCGCCTTCTTCGGCGTGGCCCGACGCAAAGCGCGCCGTTACCCGGCTGCCATGCTGCGCGAACGCCGTGAAGGTTTCGCCGGCACGCAGCGTGGCGGGGTCCACGGCGCGGCGCAGGCGCAGGTAGAGGCCGTTCCAGGCGATCTGGGTCTGCGGCATGTACGCGCGTCGCTCGGCGCCGTTTCGGTCCACGAACACGCGGTCGCGCGACGGCACGCCGAAATCGGCGCCCGGATCGATCCCGGCGAAGTCGAGCGCGTCGATAACCGCTGGCTGCAGCACCAGGCCGCCGCCACGGCTGTCCAGTTCCTGGGGAGACCGCTCGAAGACGACGACGTCCCAGCCGGCTGCCCGCAGGCAGACGGCGCTGAACAGGCCGCCAAGCGAGCCGCCGATGACGATGGCGCGGGGGCGTGGTGGTGTGCGCATGGTTGACTCCGGGTGGAAACGAGATATGTGGAATGGGGACGGGAAAGCGGCTCAGGGCGCAATCAGGTGGCGCAGCCGCTCGCCGGCCAGCGGCATGTCGCGCAGGCGCTGGCCCGTGGCATCGAACAGGGCGTTGCCGATGGCGCCCGCGGTCGGGCCCATGGCCGCTTCGGCCACGCCCAGGAACGGGGTACCGGGGCGATCCACCAGATGCACGCGCACCTGCGCGGGTACCGCGGAAAAGCGCAGGATCGGATAGCTGCCCCAGTCGAAGCTGCGCACGCCATTGGCATCGAAGCGCAGTTGCTCGTAGAGCGTCCAGCTCGCCGATTGCAGGATGCCGCCCTCGATCTGGTTGCGCACGCCATCGGGATTGACGATCTGTCCACAGTCCACCGCCACGTCGGCGCGTGTCAGCCGAACCTGGCCCGTATCGCGTTCCACGGCCACTTCCACCGCCATCGCCACGTAGGCCATCAGGTTCTTGTACTTGCCGAAGGCGAAACCCACGCCGTGTCCGGGCTTGCGCTGGCGGCGCGGCCAACCGAACCGCTGTGCCGCCAGGCGGATCACGTCGAGCGCGCGGGGGTCGTCCATGTGGCGGATGCGGAATGCCACCGGGTCGGTGCCAGCCGCACGCGCCAGGTCGTCCATGAAGGTCTCGATGGTGAACACGTTCATGTGCGCGCCCAGTGACCGCATGGCCGACGTGCGTAGCGGCATGGTCGGCGAGAAGTTGTTGACGATATGGCTCGCGAGCAGCCGGTAGAGCGGAATCGCGTTGCGGTCGCCGCCGCCCTCGGGTTGCAGCATCGGCGTGGACGGGGCCGGCTTGAACGGCCGTGCCAGCTGCGTGGCAGGCAGCAGCCGGCCGGCGTTGACCACCCGTTCGTTGTGGGAGCTGCTCCACAGCGCATAGTCCCAATCGACGATCGTGCCGTCGGCCGACAGCGATGCCTTGACGTGCGTAACCATGGCCGGCGTGAAGTGGTCCCACATGTGTTCCTGGTCGCGCATCCATTGCACGCGCACCGGGCGCCCCGGCAGGGCGCGGGCCAGCAGCGCGGCGTGCGCGGCCACGTCGTCGGCGCCGTTGTGGCCATAGCAGCCCGAGCCTTCCACATGCACGCAGCGGACGGCATCCTTCGGCAGCGACAACATCTCGGCCAGGCCGTCGCGCAGCGGGTAGACCCCTTGCGAATGGGTCCAGACGGTCAGCTTGCCGTCCTGCAGATGCCCCACGGCGCACGACGGGCCGATCGATCCGTGCATCAGGTAGCGTTTCGTGCAGGTGGCCTCCAGTGTCTTCGCCGCCGGCGGCATCGGCGCCCTGGTGTCGGCAATCACGATGCGCTCCGTGGCGATCTGGCGCAACTGCGCCGCCACCTGGTCTGGCTGGGGCAGGGCGCGGCCCTTGCCCCAACGGCAACCGGCCGACAGCGCGCGCTGGGCCTGCACCGCCTGCCATTCGCGCCGGGCCACCACGGCCAGCATGCTGCCGTCGCGCACGATGGCGATAAAGCCGGGCGTGGCGCGCGCGCCGGCTTCGTCCACGGACAGCAGTGGCGCATCGTAGGCCGGCGGCAGGACCACGCGGGCATGCACCATGCCGGGCATCTTCAGGTCCTGCACGTAGCTGGGTCCACCGGTTACCTTGCCGGGGATATCGAGGCGCGGCATGGCGGTGCCGATCACGGTGAACGATGCCGGATCGCGCAGCGGCGACGTCGGCGTGGCCATCGTGTGCAAGTTCACATGCGGCAGCAGTTCGGCAAACGTGACCGAGCGGCCATCGCGGGCCGCGATGCGCGCGTCGCGCGCGGTCAGCGTGGCCGGGTCCGCGCGCAGCACGCGCGCGGCGGCATCGGTCATCAGGCCGCGTACCTGTGCGGCGGCATGCAGCAGCGCGCTGCCGCTGTCGGCCATCGTGTGGCTGCCGGCGGTCAGTCCTTCGTCGGGCAGCCGCACGGTGTCGGCCGTCAGGAACGTGATGCGGCGCGGATCGATCTGCAGTTCCTCGGCGGCCACCTGCAGCAGCGCGGTGCGAATACCGGTACCGAGTTCGACCTTGCCCGTATGGACGGTGACGGCGTTGTCGGGCGCCACGCGGATCCAGGCGTCCAGATAGGGGTTGGTCTTCAGGCTGCCGGGCAGCTTTTCGAGCCCCTTGCCCACGTGAATGGCCGCGCCTTCGTCGGCCAGCACCATCTGCGCCAGCGCCTGCCTGCCCGGCAGCAGCGAGAAGCCCACCAGCAGCGAGCCGGACACCATGAAGGCGCGTCGGCCGGGATTGGCCACGTTCGCGATGTCGTCTGCGGGGTTCATCACGCGGCCTCCGTGGCGGGTTTGATGCCGGCCTTGCCGGCATCCGCCACTGCGCGGATGGCTGCGAGGATGCGCATATGCGTGCCGCAACGGCACAGGTTGGGCTCCATGTGCGCGCGGATCTCGGCATCGTCCGGATGCGGGTTGCGATCGAGCAGCGCCTGGGCGCGCATGATCATGCCGGCGATGCAGTAGCCGCATTGCGCCGCCTGGTGATCGATGAACGCCTGCTGCAACGCGCCGGGCTTGCGCGTGGTGCCAAGGCCCTCGATGGTACGCACCTGGCGCTTGCCCACGGCCGACACCGGCAGCAGGCACGAGAACGTCGGCTGGCCATCGACGATCACGGTACAGGCGCCGCATTGGCCCAGGCCGCAGCCGAACTTCGCGCCGTTGAGCCCCAGGTCTTCGCGCAAGGCATAGAGCAGCGGCGTGGCGGGATCGATGTCGAGGGAATGGGTGCTGCCGTTGACGGTGAGCTTGATCATTGCGGGGCATCTCCCTTGCGGATGTCGGTAACGGCCTGCGCGACGTCGTTCCACGGCGGCAGGCGGGAATAGGTGGCCCGCAGATAGACGGTCAGGTCGGCGATCTGGCGATCGTCCAGGGCCTGGTGGAACGCGGGCATGAAGTGCAGGGCGTCCTCGCCTTCCCATGGCACGCCTTGCAGGATCATCTGGATGGTGTTGCGCGGCGTGGTGGCATGGATGGCGCTACTGGTGGCCAGGCTTGGCCGGTCGCCGAATTGCTGCATGGGCGACCGATCGCCATGGCACGACGCACACGCGCCGGCAAACAGCACCTGGCCACGCTGGACGGCCTGCGCATCGACGGGTGCGCTGCCGGGGCCGGCCTGCCGGGGGGCGGGCTTGCGCAGGTCCAGCAGATAGGCGGCGATGGCTTCGGCATCGGCCTGCGGCACGGTGCCCAGTTCGCGCGTCACCGGCAGCATCGGCCCGGCTGCGGCCCCATGTGCCGACGAGACACCGGTGCGCAGGTAGGTCACCAGTTCAGGCGCTGTCCACGGCACGGCGCCGTGTGCCAGTGCGGCCAGCGACGGAGCCTCCCAGCCGTCGATCACCCCGCCTTCGAACGCCTGGCTCCATTTCTCCCCGCCGATCAGGTTCAGCGGCGTGTGGCACGCAGCACAGTGGCCGGCGCCGTCAACCAGGTATCGGCCGCGGTTCCATTGCGCGCTACGCGAGGTATCGGCGGCCTGCGGGCCGGGCCGCAGGAACAGCACGTTCCAGAACGCCACAAGCGGGCGGAAGTTCAGCGGGAACACCAGCGCGTTGGCTGGCGTGCGGGTCTGTACCGGATCGCGCCGCATCAGGTACGCGTAGGCCGCCGCGATATCGTCGTCGGACATGCGCGTGAAGTGGATATACGGAAAGGCCGGGTAGAGCTGATGCCCGTCGCGGGCGATACCACGGCGCATGGCGCGCGTGAATGCCTCGGGCGACCAGTTGCCGATGCCTGTCTGCGGGTCGGGCGTGATGTTGGTGGAGTAGATCGTGCCAAACGGCGTGGCCAGCGGCAGGCCGCCCGCAAACGGCTTGCCGCCCCTGGCGGTGTGGCATACCGCGCAATCGCCCTGCGCCACCACCTGGGCGCCGCGCAGCACGCGTTGCCGGTCGAACGATGCCGGAGCCGGTGGTGCCACCGGCGCGATAGCCGGCTCCCACATCAGGTACGCGGCCATTGCGATGGCCAGCATGGCGGCAATGAGGAGGATGGATAACCATCGGCGTGGCAACGGCATCTGGGGGCTCCCGTGGATTCCTGTGTCTTGTTGACAGGCATCGTAGAAGTCGGGGCAGGGTGGCTTCAATTGCCGCGTGGTCGGTGACGCGCTAAACGAAGGTATGAGATGGGGGCGGCCAGGAGTGTGGTGGCGGGCGCAATGGCTGACTCCCCTCGGCCGTGTGGGCGAGGGGAGTCAGCCAGGGCCAGGCGCGGCAGCCGGCGCCTAGCGCAGCAGGTTGGTTTTCGCCAGTTCGACCAGTTCGTCGGCGCGGCCGTTCATGACGGCCTTCAGTGCCCACAGACTGAAACCCTTGACCTGTTCCGCCTTGAGCGCAGGCGGCATGGCCAGCTCCTGGGTGTTGGTCACGACGTCGAGCAGGGCCGGCCCATCGTGCGCCAGCATCGACGCAATGGCGTCCGGCAATAGGCGGGGGTCTTCCACGCGCTGCGCGTGCACGCCCACCGCGCGAGCCATGGCAGCGAAATCGGGGTTCTGCAGCGAGGTGCCGCTCTCCAGAAAGCCCGATGCCTTCATCTCCAGCGCCACGAAGCCCAGCACGCTGTTGTTGAAGATCACCACCTTGACGGGCAGCCCCTGCTGCACGAGCGTGAGGAAGTCCCCCATCAGCATGGCAAAGCCACCGTCGCCGGACAGGCTCACCACCTGCCTGCCCGGGAAGGCGGCCTGCGCGCCGATGGCCTGCGGCAGCGCGTTGGCCATCGACCCGTGCGCCAGCGATCCGATCAGCCGGCGCCGGCCATTCATGTGCAGGTAGCGTGCCGCCCAGATGGTGGGCGTGCCCACGTCGAACGTGAAGATCGCATCGTCGGCGGCCTGCTCGCTGACCAGCCGGGCCAGGTATTGCGGATGGATCGGGCGCCGGCCGCTGTCGCCGGTGGCCAGGTCGTCCAGCTGCTTGCGGGCGTCGCGGTAGTGGCGCACGCTCGCATCGAGGAAGGCGGTGTCGGCCTGCGGGGTCAGGCGTGGCTGCAGCGCGTCGAGCGTGGCGGCCACATCGCCCACGAGCCCGAGATCCAGCCGCGTGCGACGCCCCAGGTTTTCCGGCCGTACGTCGATCTGCACCACGCGGGCGCGTTCGGGATAGAACTGGCGATACGGGAAGTCGGTGCCCAGCATGACCAGCGTGTCGCAGTTCTGCATGGCGTGGTAGCCGGAACTGAAGCCGATCAGCCCCGTCATGCCCACGTCGTAGGGGTTGTCGTATTCGATGAATTCCTTGCCGCCCAGCGCGTGCACCACCGGCGCCTTCAGTGTCTCGGCCAGCCGCACCACCTGGTCGTGCGCGCCGGCACAACCGCGCCCGCACAGCAGCGTGGTGCGCTGGCCGCCACGCAGCAGCTCGGCCAGCGCGTCCAGCGACGCGGCGTCGGGCACCACCACGGGCGCCGGCAGGGTCATCGACGCCGGTGCGGATATCCCTGCCGTCGCAACGGCCCGCAGCGCCACGTCACCGGGAATGACGATGACCGCCACGCCCCGACGCCCCACGGCCGCGCGAATCGCGGTCTCCAGCACGCCGGGCAGCTGCTCCACGCTGGACACCAGTTCGCAATAGTGGCTGCATTCGCGGAACAGCTGCTCGGGATGCGTTTCCTGGAAATAGTTGCGGCCGATCTCGGCGCTTGGAATGTGTGCGGCGATGGCCAGCACCGGCACGCGCGAGCGATGGCAATCGAAGAGCCCGTTGATCAGGTGCAGGTTGCCCGGCCCGCAGCTGCCGGCGCACACGGCAAGGTTGCCGGTCAGGTGCGCTTCCGCGCCGGCCGCGAAGGCAGCGGTTTCCTCGTGCCGGGTGTGAATCCAGTCGATGTCGCCGCGCTGGCGCAGCGATTCGGTCAGTCCGTTGAGGCTGTCGCCAACGACGCCGAAGATGCGGCGAACGCCGGCGCCGTGCAGCACCGAGGTGATCAGATCGGCTGCATTTTCCGTGGCCATGCTGTGCTCCTTGTCCGGAAGGAATGCCTGTCAGATAAGCCAGGCAGCGAAAGATTCAACCTAGCCTACGTCGGGCCGATCCGCCAGCCTTGTATTCCGGTGGCCGCACTTTCGAATTCGCACGGTGCGCCGGGGCGGCTACGGCTGGCGCGGGATCGAGAAGGCAAAGCGGCTGCCGTGCGGCGCCAGCGCCTCGGCGCGCAACTGGCCGCGATGCGCTTCGACAATCGACTTGCAGATGGCCAGCCCCATGCCCATGCCGTTGACCTTGGTGGTGTAGAACGGCTCGAACACCTGCTCGGCAAGGTCCGGCCCGATACCGGTTCCGGTGTCGGCCACGCTGACTTCCAGCCACTGGTCGTCGAGCAGGCGCGTGGCCAGGTGCAGCAAGCGTGGCCTGTCGTGGATCTCGCCCATGGCGTCGATGGCGTTGACCACCAGGTTCAGGATCACCTGCTGCAACTGGATATCGTCGCCAAAGGCATGCGCGGGTTCGGCATCGAGCGACAGCTTCAGTGCAATTTGCCGCCGCTCGATCTCGTTGCGCGAAATCGCCAGGATATGGCGGATGGCCTGGTGGATGTCCACCTGGGCCAGCACCGGCGCGGCGTTGCGCGTCAGCGCCTGCAAGCTGCGGATCATGTCGCCCGCGCGCTGGCCCTCGCTGCGGATCGCCTCCAGCCCCTCGCGCGCATTGGCGATGTCGGGCGTGGGCCGCGCCAGCCAGCGCAGGCTGGCGCCGGCATTCGACACGATCGACATCAGTGGCTGGTTCACCTCGTGCGCGATCGACGCGGTCAGCTGGCCCACCGTGGTGGCGCGCGCCACGCGGGCCAGGTCGGCCTGGGCGCTGCGCAACGCGTCTTCGGCCTGGCGGCGCGCGGTGATGTCCGTCACCGTGCCCACGTAATCGAGTTCGCCATTTTCGCCGGGCAACGGCTTGCCAATGGCGGCCAGGTAGCGGATCGATCCGTCGGACCGCACGATGCGGTGCTCCACGCGGACGGTGGCCTGCCGCGCGACATGGGTCTCGGTGACGTGCCGCACCATCTCGCGGTCCTCGGGATGCATGTGCGACAGGAAGACCGCGAACGGCAGGTCGTGCTGGTCGGGGTCGAGTTCGTAGATGCGGCGCAGTTCGTCCGAGCCCGTGAAGCGGTCGCGCTTCAGGTCCCAGCGCCAGCTGCCCGTGTGGCTGACACTTTCGCCCATGGCCAGCGATGCCTCGCTGGCGCGCAGTTCGCGCTCCACCTGCTGGCGGCGTTCGTTTTCGGCCAGCAGGTCGTCGTAAAGCCGTGCCGTGCGCAGCGAGATGGCCGCCTGCGAGGCGATCAGCTCCAGCACGCGCGTGCGGTCCAGCGTGAAGGCGTCGCGCACCAGGCGGTTTTCCAGGTAGAGCGCGCCGATGGCCTCGTTGTGCCGCAGCATCGGAATGCACAGCGCGGAGATGTCCGCCATGCCCGACGGCTCCGACAGCTCCGCCGGGTGGCCGCCCCGCCCGAAGTACGGGTCGGTCGCAAACGGGTTGGCGCCGACCGACGTGCCGGCCATGGCGGCCTGTCCCGTTCGCACAGCCGTATGGAGCATGGTCACGGGCAGTGCGCTGGCGGTGACCGGGTCTTGCGTGACCCGCACATGAATGCCATCGGCCGTGGTGTCCGCGCTGGCCTCGACGACCGGCCCTTCGGGGCGCATGCGGATCAGCAGGCCGCGTTGGGCGCCGGCGTACTCGAGCACGATCGTCATCAGCTTGTCGATCAGGCGGTCGAGACGGATTTCCTCGCTCAGTGCCCGGGATGCCTTGATCACGCTCTCGGCATCGAGCGTCTGCGCGCTGGTGCCCAGATGCCAGGTACGCAGTGGCGTGGCATCCACGATCTCCGGATGGTCGGATTCCAGCTGCCGTGCCTTGCCGACGGCGCCCCAGCGCAGGTATGCGTCGCGCGCATGGCGACGATGCGCGGCGGCCGCCGATGCCAGTCCATGCGCGTCGCCAAGCCGCGCCGCGCGCTCGTGGGCCATGGCCGCAACCTGCACGAAGCCGTGCGCGGTGGCATGGGCGATGGACTGTTCGTAGCGCGACATGGCCGTCAATGCGTCGCCTTCCAGCCGGGCCAGTTCGGCCTCCACCAGCAGCGCCTTGTCGGCGAACGTCAACGGGTTGGCCTGCGCCCAGTCGCGCAGCTTGCGGGCATCGGCACGCAGCATCTGCCAGGCTGCCGCATCGGGCGCCGCCGGCGACGCGTCGAGCCGGGCGGCAAGCGTCAGCGCACGCATCAGATGGAAGTCGAGCTGATGGATATGGGCCGGCGCCGACCAGGCGAACGTGGCCGCGTGGTCGAGACACCGTGCGGCCGCATCGACGTGGCCGGCCAGCAGCAGGACGTTCGACCGATACACGGCCTGCCAGAACTCGAACGTGCTGAGGCGTTCCTCGGCGGGCGCCTGATCCGTCGGCACGCCAGCGGCCTGCCAGGCGAGCGTCCGCAGCCCGTCGACGAACCGTTGTTGCAGCAGCAGGATGGCCTCCACGTCGCCGAACCGGGCGGCGCGTACGAACTGCAGGCCGCGCGCGATTTCGGCCTCGACATCGTCGAGCGGATCGCCACGCGCCAGCATGACGGCCACGACATGACAGCACGCATAGCAGGCCGTGGTGATGTCGCCGTGTGCCACGCCCGCGGCAAAGCCGGCCCGTGCGCACTCGATCGAATAGGACAGCGGCTGGGTCCACACGCTGAGCTGGTCCAGCGGCAACAGGGTGCGCGCTTCGTGCCCGGCGTAGCCGGGACGCGTGGTCAGCCGTCGTGCCAGTTCCCCGTAGCGAAAGCCGTCGTGGTATGCCCCATAGCGATGGCACACCAGCACGCCGAGCCAGCCGAGCGACGCCGTGGCCGATGCGTTCATGCCATGTGCCAGCGTGAGCCGCATCATCTGGCACAGCGTGGCGAACGCCAGGTTCGGGTCCGTGAAGCTGGCCGGAATCTGCAGTGCCGCCAGCAGGCCCATGGCGGCGTCGATGCGGGCGTCGGCCACATCCGGCAGGGCAAGCAGTGCGTCGAGCCGCGTGGCGTCGAGCTGCGGCCGGATCCCGGCATACAGCGCATCGCACAGCGCATCGGAGGGATGCGGCGGCAGGTCGATGCCGAAGCCATGCAGCCCCTCGATCGCTTGCTGTACCGCCAGTGCATTCTCGGACCGTCGCATGTGGATTTCGATCTTCAACCGGTATACGCCGGTCTGCCGCAACGGGCCGGTCGGCCGTTGGAGCAGTTCGGCGGCCAGCGCCAGCGCCTCGTCGAGCCGGCCTTGCAGGAACCAGCAGTGCGCCTGTTCCTCGCGCAGCGAGAACACCAGCCCGTCGGCGGCAGCGGACGGCATGCCCGGCCCGCACGCGCGGCGCAGGCCGCTGTCGATGTATTGCAGCGCCGCGGCGTAGGCGGCCGTGCTGCGAGCGCGCCGCGCGGCGTCCAGAAACAGCGTGGCGATCGCGCGGGCGTCGTCGATCGACGTCTGCTGCGTCTCGCCGTGCATCAGCAGGTCTGCGGCGCGGAACAGCAGGTCGTCGCGCCCATCGTGCCGGGTCGATTGCGCGAGCAGGCGTCCTGCACGCAGGCTGAGCCGGGCGCGTGCGGTCGCGTCGAGGCCGTCGTGTGCGGCTTCCTGGATGCGGTCGTGCGTGAAGAAGTACGCCTGCTCGGCCAGCATCAGCAGCCCTGCGGCACGCGCGGGCGCCAGCCGGGCATGCAGTGCGCGTTCAGACAGGTCGAAGATGTCGCAAAGCAGCGCGACTGGAGAAGGGCTGCCCAGGCACGCCATGCCGCGCAGGCAGTCGCGCGTTTGCGCCGGCAGCCGGTGCAGCCGCTGGAGGCACAGTTCGGCCACGTTGTCGGTGTAGCTGCGCTGCTCGATGGCCACCAGGTCGAATTGCCAGCTCTCGCCCTGGGCCGAGCAGTGGATCAGCCGTTCGTCGGCCAGCGTCCGCAGGAACTGCCTGACGAAGAACGGGTTACCCAGCGTCTTGGCGTGGACCCGCTGCGCCAGGGTCTGCACGGCCGGCTCAGGCATGCGCAGGGCCTCGGCGAGCAACGTGGCGACCGATGCCACCGACAGGTTGGGCACGGCGATGTCCCGTACGGCCGCCTGCTGGCGCAGTGCGGCCAGCGGCGACGCGTCAGCGGTGCGCGCGCTGCAGACCAGCAGCAGGGGCAGCGGCGTCGAGGCATCGGCCAGGCGCGCCAGAAGCTGCAGCGACGGCTGGTCGAGCCACTGGATATCGTCGATCAGCAGCACGAAGGGCAGGTCTGGCTGCGCAAACGCCTGCACCAGCTGGCGCATCGCGATGCCGACGTGCACATCGGCATCGGCGCCTTGCGCGGCGGGCGGCGCCGGAAAATCAGCGACCAGCAGTCGCAAGGCCGGTGCGATGCGTGCCGCAACCTGCCCGTAGCTGCCGAGGCCCTGCGCCAGCCGCAGTTGCCACATCCGCACCGCCTCTTCGGGCAGGCCGAGGATCTGATGAACCAGCATGCGGAAGGCATCGGCCAGGACAGCGTAGGGCACGGCCTCGCGGGACGGGTCTGCTTTGCCGATCGCGCACCACGCGCGCCGCGCCTGCATGGTCTGGAGGAAAGCCTGTGTCAGGGTGCTCTTGCCCGCCCCCGATGGCCCGGTCAGCGCCGCCACGGCCGGTGTGCCACTGGCCTGCACGCTGGCGAAAGCGTCGGTCAGGGCGGCAAGTTCGCCGTTGCGCTCGTAAAGGCTGTCCGGCAGCGCCAGATCGGCGGAGATGTCGCGCTCGCCGGTTTCGAACGGTTCGATATGGCCATGCGAATGCCATGCGTCGACGCACCGGTTCAGGTCGGCTTGCAGTCCGGATGCGGTCTGGTAGCGGCGCGACGGGCTTTTTTCGAGCAGCTTGAGCACGATTCGCGACAGCATGGACGGCACGCCGGGTGCGATGGCATCGGGCGGCAGCGCCGTGCCGGCGACGTGGCCGTGAATCCATTCGCCAAGGTCGTCCGGGTTCCTGACGCCAAACGGCAATTGACCGGTCAGCAACTGGTAGACGATGACACCCAGCGCGTAGAGATCGCTGCGCGCGTCGATGGCATGCCGCGTGCGCCCTGTATGCTCGGGCGACATGTACGCCGGGGCTTCGCCCGCCAGCATGGTCAGGGCGGGGCGGTCGGCGTCGGGCTGGGAGGCGTGGATAGCAAAGCCGAAGCGGCCGATCCGGCAGCGTCCCGCGTCATCGACGAACAGGCTGCACGGCGTGATGGCCCGATGCACGAGGCCGCACTCGTGTACGGCCTTCAGCGCCGCGCTGGCACCGAGCGCGATCGACAGCACCTGCGCCACGGGCAGGCGCCGGCCTGCCAGGGCGGACACCGGCGTGCCGGCGTGGTCGTCATAGACGGCTGCCACGCCCTGGCGGTAGCGGGTGAGCGCGCGCGGCACCAGCGCCCATTCCGCGCGCAGCAGTCCGCGCAGTGCGAATTCGGTCTCGATGCGCCGCGCGGCATCGGGCTCCGCGCGCGGGGACGCCGCGTGTGCCAGCATCAGCGTGCTGCCGGTACGGGCATGCACGCCGCGCGAGAGCGCCACGATGCCATCCTGCACGCAGGCCTCGAAGCAGTATTCCGACAGGGAGAGCGCGTCGTGCGGGCCGTTCCGAAGGTGAGTCGGCAGGCTGGATTCGTCGGTCGTCATGGGGCGGCGCCGGAGAAAAATGGGAGACCTGGGAGCGGGCCTAGTTTCCGGGGCGGATGTGCAGGGCGTCCTCGATGCAGCCGATGATATCCGTATCCTGAAAGGGCTTGTTCAGGAAACAGGCTGCGCCGGCGTCGCGGGCACGCTGTTCGTAGCCTTCCTGTGCGAAGGCGGTCATGAAGATGACGGGCATCCTGTGCCCGCGGGCGCGCAGCGCCTCGCACAGGGCAAAGCCGTTCATGCCGGGCATCTGCACGTCGGTGATGACGCAGTCGATGCCGGCGATCGATGCGGATGCCAGCAGTTCCGAGCCGCCGCCATAGAGTTCCGCGGTCATGTCCAGCGAGCGCACCAGTCTGCCCATGGCATGCCGGACGGAGGCGTCGTCGTCGACAATGGCAATCACGGGGGTGGCAGTCACACGGAATCCTTGAGAAGTCTGGAGCGGTGACAGGGGCCATCGCTCGCGCACAGCATAATCCCGCCGGGCCATGCTCGACATCATACGGTGGTATTGCCGGTGTTCCGCCGACAGCGAAAGTCGGCGCAGCGACCATGATCCGCGCGGAAACCCACAAGGATATTCGCTTCGGCCCCGCTCCGCCACGAATCGGAGCGAACCCATACCAAGGTATGAGTGACGCCCCGTGCGTGGCATCCGACCTCAGAAGTTGTGCCGCATGCCCAGGGCGAACGTCTGCGGGTCGGCCCCGGCGCTGACGCCCAGTTCGTTGATCGCGAAGTCGTAGATCGCGTTCTTCCTGTTGTTGATGCGGCTGTAGAAGACGAACAGCGCCGTGCGTTTGGACAGCGGATAGTCGTAGCCGACCGTGAACTGCGTGGCGCCGGTCTCCGGGCCGCTGCGGAAAAAGCCGATCGTATCGGTGGACGACCCCGTGCCGTTGGCGGCCAGCGCAACGCCCAGCCGCACGCTGCCCGGGCCCAGCTGCTGCACCAGCGACGCATAGTAGCCGTTGCGCTGCAGGTCGCCGGTGTCGGTGCGGTAGTGCAGGTGTTCGTAGAGCGCCGAAATGCGCGTGCCCTTGAACAGCTGGTAGGCCACGCCTACCTTCAGTGCATCGTCGTTGCGCCCGGCGGCCTGGTAGTGCTGGTGGATTTCGTAGGCCAGCGTGGCGTTCAGCGGCCCCTGGTCGTAGACCACGGCGACCGAATACAGCGCCGGATTGCGCGCGACCGTGTTTTTCTCCTCGGGCAGGCCCCAGCCCAGCCAGACGCTGACGCCGGCCAGCTGCGGCGTGCGGTACTGCAGGATGTTCTTCTGGCGCCGGTCGAACGAGCTGGTGTCCTGCACGTTGTCCGAGCTGGACGTCGAGCCGTTGCCGATCAGCGCCATGTAGCCGGCCGTGGTCGGATAGTACGGGTCGTACGCCATGGTCGACTCGGTATAGGGCGTATGCCAGTGCCCCATGAACAGCAGGCCGTAGTCGCCCTGCAGGCCGATGCGCGAATTGCGCGTGGCGATGCCGCCCTGGCCGTTGTCGATCGAGAGGTTGCTTTCGATCTGCCAGACGGCCTTGAGGGAGCCGCCCAGCCCTTCCTCGCCGCGCAGACCCCATACCGAGCGGTAGTTGGTCTGGCGGACCACGCTGCCCAGCGACGTGCCGTCGGTGGCCGTGCTGGCGCGCGAGTATTCGATGGCGGTGTTCAGCCGGCCGTAGATCGTCACGGCGTCGGCCGCCAGCGCCGATGCGGGTGCGGCCAGCGCCGCCAGCAACGCCAGCCCGTCAGTGCGCCGCATCGGTCTTTTCATCGGCCTTTGCCGTCAGCGTGGCTGGTCCGGGCGTGCCGGTGATCTTCGGCACGCACTCGGAATGGAACCACGAGAGGGTCACGGGCTCGCCGGCGATCATGCGCTTGATCGGCGGCACCACCTGTTCGCCGATCAGCATGCCCAGCAGGCCGATCAGCGCCACGGCCGGCGGCGCGGGCGAGCGTACCTGCATCAGGGCATAGATGATGCCGACCAGGATGCCGGCGCCAAGAGAGACAAGATAGATCTTCATGATGGTCTCGCAATACAACAACACAACAAAACAACGAAACGGCAGATGTCGGGGTCAGCGCGTGGCGCCCGGCAGCCCCACGCCCAGCAGGTGCCGCACGCGCGGCGGCTCGCTGGCCACGTGGAACCGGGCCACGTCGCGCTGCAAGTCGGCATCGGCATTCGGCACGCGCCGATGCTGGCGCAGGTGTTCGGCCCACGACTCGACCAGGAACCATTCGGTCAGCAGTTCCGGGTTGGCCGGGTCTTCCATGACGCCCCAGTTGAAGGCGCCGTCGCGCAGGCGTTCCTCGGACAGGTGATGGACAGCGCGCAGGAACGCCTCGCGGTTGGCCGCCGGAATGCAGTATTCGATCAGGATCATCACCGGACCGCGATCGTGGGCGATGTCGTCGGCCATCTCGGGTTCGGGCCAGTGATGCGCCGGCCCCAGGTCTTCCTCGCCGCGCGGCAGGCGGATGCGGTTCAGCAACAGTGCCGCCACGACCAGGCCCGCGCCGGCAATCAGCAGCGCGTGCGGCGTGCCCAGTGCCTGGGCCACAAAGCCCCACAGCAGGCTGCCGCCGGCCAGCGCGCCGTTGAATACCATCTGGTAGACAGCCAGCGCACGGCCGCGCACCCAGTTGGGCAGGATGGCCTGTGCCGCGCCGCCCAGCGTGGTCAGCGCCAGGATCCACGCCGCGCCCAGCACCAGCAGCAGCGGCAGCGCCAGCCACACCGGCGGCGCGAACGAGAGCCCGGCCATGACCACGGCGGTTGCGATGGCGGACACCAGGATCACGCCATCGCCATCGAGGCGCTTCTGCAGCGTGGGCATCGACAGCGCGCCCAGGATGGCCCCTGCGCCAACCGCGCCCAGCAGCACGCCGTACAGCCCGGCGCCGCCGTGCAGCAGTTGCCTGGCCACCAGCGGCAGTAGCGCCCATACGCTGCTGCCAAACGCGAAATGCACGGCTGCACGTAGCAGTACGATATGAAGCTTGCTATGGGCCCGCGTGAAGCGCAGCCCGGCGCGGAAGGCGCTGAAGAAATGCTCGCGTAGCGGATCGCTCGGCTGCACGGGCCGCTTCCACCAGATCAGCGCGCCGATCACGAACACATAGCTGATCAGATCGGCACAGTAGGTGGCGGCCGCGCCGAACCCGGCCAGCAGCAGGCCGCCCATGGCCGGGCCGATGGCGCGCGCGATATTGACGCCCAGGCCGTTCAGGGCCACGGCCTGGCGCAGCGTATTCGCTGGCACCAGTTCGGGCACGATGGACTGCCAGGTCGGCCCCATCATCGCCGCGCCGATGCCGCCGGCAAACGCCAGCGCGATCAGGATCTCGATCGTCAGCCCGTTCTGCCACGACAGGAAGGCCAGCGAACCGCTGACCGCCGCCAGCGCGATCTGGATCACGATCAGGAAGCGCCGGCGGTCCAGGATATCGGACAGCACGCCCGCCGGAATGGCGAGCAGGAAGACCGGCAGCGTGGCCGCCGCCTGGATGGTGGCGACGGCGGCCGGCGACGACGACAGGTCGGTGGCCAGCCACGCACTGGCCACATCGCGCATGAAGCTGCCGATATTGCCCAGGATCGTAGCCACCCAGAGGACGGCGAACGTCGACTGGGCCAGCGGCGCGAACGAGCCGGACGGCTTGGCCGTGGAGGTTGCGGCAGCCTGTGTCATGCGCGGCCCCGCGTGCGCAGGTCGTGCCAGGCGACCAGCAGGAAGCCGCCCACCAGGCCCAGGTGCTCGAAGAACGCATTCATCAGCATGAAGTAGGCATCGGGCGGGGCGCTCCAGAAGCGGTTGGCCATGAAGGTGGCGGCCAGCGTGAAGGCGGCCAGCGCCAGCGCGCCGACCCAGCGGTACACGCCGAGCAGGATCATGGCCGGCGCGGCCAGTTCCAGCGCGATCGTGGCCGCCGCCATCGGCACGGCGGGACTCAGGCCAAAGTGCTGCATCTCGGCCACCGCGCCGGAGAAGTCGAACAGCTTGACGAGCCCGCCTTGCAGGTACGCCGCGCACAGCAGCAGCAGGGCGATCCAGTGCATCCAGCGTGGCAGCCGGTGCGTGGTGTCGCCGGCCGCCGCCAGCGGGGAAGAGGTATAGGGCATGACGGGTCTCCGGTTCAATGCAATGCGGATGGCGGGATGCAGCCGGCGTCAGAACGCCCAGCAGGAGCAGCCCAGGGCGCCCCAGAAGCTGCTTTCGTCCGATGTCGGCACGCTGGACGTCCACGCCCTGGCATGCGCGTGGCCATGCACGCCGCACGAACTGGCGCAGCCGCAGGCGGTGTTCATCGCCAGCTGCCTTGCCTTGGCCGTCGGGCGCGGCTGGTACTGGCTGCCATGGCGGGCCGGCGACCAGTCCGGCATGGCCGGCGGGATGGCGGGCGAATGCGTGCCGAACTCGTTGTCGCCGTAGACCACCTTGCCGCCCAGCACCGTCATCACGGACGTGATGTCCTGGATGTCGTCGCCCGGCACGGCGAAGTAGTCGGCCGACAGCACGGCCAGGTCGGCCAGCTGCCCAGCCTTGATCTGGCCCTTCTTGCCTTCTTCGGACGAGAACCACGTGTTGGCCTCGGTCCACAGGCGCAGCGCCGTCTCGCGGTCAAGCAGGTTGGCTTGCGGATACATCGACATGCCGCCCACGGTCTTGCCGGTGGTCAGCCAGTACAGCGACACCCACGGGTTGTACGACGCGACGCGCGTGGCATCGGTGCCGGCGCCCACCTTGACGCCCTTTTCCAGCATCTTCTTGATCGGCGGCGTGGCTTCGGCAGCCTTCGCGCCGTAGCGTTCGACGAAATACTCGCCCTGGTAGGCCATGCGGTGCTGCACCGCAATGCCGCCGCCCAGTGCCGCGATGCGGTCGATGTTGCGGTCGGAGATCGTTTCGGCGTGGTCGAAGAACCAGTTCAGGCCGTTGAACGGCACGTCCTTGGCCACCTTCTCGTAGACATCCAGCGCGCGGTCGATGGTCTGGTCGTACGTGGCGTGCAGGCGCCACGGCCAGCGTTTTTCGGCCAGCAGGCGGATCACCGGCTCCAGGTCGGCTTCCATCGACGGCGGCATGTCGGGGCGCTCGACGCGGAAGTCCTCGAAGTCGGCGGCCGTGTAGACCAGCATTTCGCCGGCGCCGTTGTGGCGGTACAGGTCGTCGCCCTGGCCCGGCTTCACCGTGGTAGTCCAGGTCTTGAAGTCGCTCAGTTCTTCCTTGGGCTTCTGCGTGAACAGGTTGTAGGCCAGACGTACCGTGAGGTTGCCCTCCTTGTGGAGCTCCTCGATGACGTTGTAGTCCTCGGGGTAGTTCTGGTAGCCGCCGCCGGCATCGATCACGCCGGTCACGCCCAGGCGGTTCACTTCGCGCATGAAATGGCGCGTGGAGTTCTTCTGGTACTCGGGCGGCAGCTTCGGACCCTTGGCCAGCGTGGCGTACAGGATGGTCGCGTTGGGCTTGGCCAGCAGCAGGCCGGTGGGATTGCCGCCCTTGTCGCGAATGATCTCGCCGCCCGGCGGGTTCGGGGTGTCCTTGTTGTAGCCCACGGCGCGCAGCGCGGCGCCGTTCAGGATGGCGCGGTCGTACAGGTGCAGGATGAACACGGGCGTATCGGGCGCCACGGCGTTCAGTTCCTCGATGGTCGGCAGGCGCTTTTCGACGAACTGGTGCTCGGTGAAGCCGCCGACCACGCGCACCCATTGCGGCGCGGGCGTGCGGGCGACCTGGTCCTTGAGCATGCGCATGGCATCGGCCAGCGACCGCACGCCGTCCCAGCGCAGTTCCATGTTGTAGTTCAGGCCGCCACGAATGATGTGCATGTGGCTGTCGATCAGCCCGGGAATGGCCCGCCGGCCATTCAGGTCGATCACTTTCGTCCTGGCAGCCGCGAGCTTCATGATCTCGTCGCGCGTGCCCACGCTGAGGAAGCGGCGGTCCTGGATGGCCACGGCATCGGCTTGCGGGTTGGACTTGTCAAGGGTGGTGAACTTGCCGTTGACCAGGATGAGATCGGGAGTCGGGTTCGGTGACATGGCGAAAAGCTCCGAAGAGGCTGCCGCGCCGAGCGCGGCGGCCGAGGCGATGAACTGCCGGCGGGTAACTGACATGGTTTCAGGCGGCTCAGGCGTTCAGGAAGGCCAGCAGGTCGGCATTGACCTGGTTGGCGTTGATCACGCACATGCCGTGCGAAGCGCCGGGGTAGACCTTCAGCGTGGCGTTCTTGACGATCTTGGCCGACAGCCTGGCCGCGTTGTCGATCGGCACGATCTGGTCGTCGTCGCCGTGCAGGATCAGCGTGGGCACGTCGATCTTCTTCAGGTCCTCGGTGTAGTCCACTTCCGAGAACTCCTTGATGCACAGGTACTGGCCCAGGATGCCGCCGGCCATGCCCTGCGCCCAGAAGGCGTCGATGGTGCCCTGCGATACCTTGGCGTTGGGGCGGTTGAAGCCGAAGAACGGCGTGGCCAGGTCCTTGTAGAACTGCGAGCGGTTCTCGGCAACGCCCTTGCGGATGTTGTCGAACACTTCCAGCGGCAGGCCGTTCGGGTAGGCGGCGCTCTTGGCCATGGTCGGCGGCACGGCGCCGATCAGCACGGCCTTGGCCACGCGCTTCGTGCCGTGGCGGCCGATGTAGCGGGCCACTTCGCCGCCGCCGGTGGAGTGGCCAACCAGCGTGGCACCCTTGATGTCCAGCGCGTCGAGCACGGCGGCCAGGTCATCGGCGTAGGTGTTCATGTCGTTGCCCTGCGCCGGCTGGTCCGAGCGGCCATGGCCTCGGCGGTCGTGGGCGATCACGCGGAAGCCCTTCTGCACCAGGAACAGCATCTGGGCGTCCCAGGCGTCGGCGTCGAGCGGCCAGCCGTGCGAGAACACCACCGGGCGGCCCGAACCCCAGTCCTTGTAGAAGATGCGCGTGCCGTCCCTGGTGGTCACGTAGTGACCCTGCTTCGACTGGCGGCCCGCGGCCGGTGCGGCTTCCGCGGCAGCCGGCGTCAGCGCGGCCATCGATGCCACGGTGGCAGCGGCTGCGCCCATGGTGCTGCCGACCAGCAGCTTGCGGCGCGACGCGTCGTGTTGTTCGGCCTGGGATTGGGGGGCGATGTTGGACATGAGATATCCCTGCAAGAAGTAGTTCAGATTGTTTGAGTTATCGGCCCGGCGCATTTGCTGGCTATTCGCCGGCCGTGCTGCGATGGCATGAACTTTAGCGGCGCGAATGCGGTGGCTGCCGCACTCGCGCTGTACATTTCATTCAAATAAATTGAATGTCTTTGACGGGGCCGATTAGCGTGCCGGCACCGGCGCGATGGATTCATGCGGCGTGCCGGTGCGCTGGGCGGCCTTGTGGACCATCGTGTAGGCGTAGTCCACGCCCATGCCGTAGGCGCCCGAGTGTTCCTTGACGAGCTTCATCACGGCGTCGTAGGTGTCGCGGTGCGCCCAGTCGCGCTGCCATTCCAGCAGCACCTGCTGCCAGGTCACGGGCACGGCGCCGGCCTGCACCATGCGCTGCATGGCGTAGTCGTGGGCTTCCTTGGTGGTGCCACCCGATGCGTCGGCCACCATGTAGATCTCGTAGTCGCCTTCCAGCATGGCGCACAGGGCGAAGGTGGTGTTGCAGACTTCGGTCCACAGACCGGCCACCACCACCTTCTTGCGGCCGTTGGCCTTCAGGGCGTCACGCACCTTCTGGTCGTCCCAGGAATTCATCGAGGTGCGTTCCAGCGTCTTGGCATTCGGAAACACGTCGAGGATTTCCGGGTACGTGTAGCCCGAGAACGATTCGCTTTCGACGGTGGTGATGGTGGTCGGCACGTTGAAGATCTTCGCGGCCTTGGCCAGGCCCACCACGTTGTTCTTCAGCGCCTGGCGGTCCATCGATTGCACGCCGAAGGCCATCTGCGGCTGGTGGTCGATGATGATCAGCTGGCTGTTCTGCGGGGTCAGTACTTCGAGCTTCGGGTTCGACATGATGAAAATTCCTTGAAACGAAGGTTGGGGCTGGGCGCGGACGGCGCAGCGTGCGCTGGCCCGTCCGGCACCGGGGTTGCATCGAAGTCGTCATGCCTGGAGACAGGCAGGATGCGACCCGACGCAAGACTAGACGGCACATGCGTCTGCAGCCATTGGCCCATCGTATTAGGCGATCGTGTCTACGGATTAGCGGTCCGCCGCGGCGTCCGCGAGCGAACTTGCAGGCGCCGGGCAAGCGGCGACCGGCGGGCGTGCGATCACGCCAGTGGACAGGACTGGACATGGGCAACGGGGGCGACGGGATAACAAGGCACGCGCAGGGTAGGCGGGCGCGCGCGGCTTTGCCATACCCACTTGGTATAGGTCCTGGCGGCCCCGCCGACAAGCAGGGTTTTGCGGGCCGTTTTGGCGGCGCTGTCCACTCAGCCAATGGTATGGGTGGCGAAGCGGCGCCCGCTGTGCTGAAATGCTGGGCGCGCCCCGGGCCATGTCGCTCCCGTGCGCGCGGATTTAGCCTGACTTGCCGCCCGTCGGGCGGCACCGCAACATGCCCTCAAGGACCTTGGAGAACAGAACCGTGACATCCCAGAGCGGGGACCCTGCCGGTACGGGCGACGACGACGCGATGGTGCTGATCGTCGATGACGACGCCATGCTGCGCGCCGGCCTGGGCAATCTGTTCCGGTCGGTGGGGATGCAGGCGGCGCTGTTCGGCTCGGCAGCCGAGCTGCTGGAATACCGCTTGCCTGATGTGCCGTGCTGCCTGGTGCTCGACGTGCGGCTGCGCGGACCGAGCGGGCTCGACCTGCAGACCCGCCTCGCGCAGATGGGTGTGCATATCCCGATCATCTTCATGACCGGCTACGGCGATATCGCCATGACGGTGACCGCCATGAAGGCGGGCGCCGAGGATTTCATGGCCAAGCCGTTCCGCGACCAGGACCTGCTCGACGCCGTGTCGGCGGCCATCGAGAAGGACCGGCTGCGTCGCCGGGGCCTGCGCAAGGTGGAGGAGATTCGCGGCAACTACGCCACGCTGACGCCGCGCGAGGCGGAAGTCATGGGCATGGCCGTCTCGGGCCTGCTGAACAAGCAGATCGCCGGGGAAATCGGCATCAGCGAGGTGACGGTGAAGATCCACCGTGGCCAGGCCATGCGCAAGATGCGCGCCCGCACCTTTGCCGACCTGGTGCTGATGGCCCAGCAGATCGGCCTCTGCAAGGCCGAGCAGTAGGGCAATCTGTCGGCAGGCCGGCAGGCCGGTCTGCCAGCGTCCCCGGGCACGCGCCGGGGATCAGGCTCAGCCGAACTTGCGGGCCGCGTCCAGCGCCAGCCCTGAACCGATACCGCCGAACAGGTCGCCTTCCACGCGCCGCGCGCCGGGCAGCAGCCGCGCCAGTTGCTCGCGCAGCATCGGTACGCTGCTGGAGCCCCCGGTGAACAGGATGGTATCCACCGCATCGGCCGGAACGCCGGCCGTCTTCAGCATGCCCTTCACGGTGCTGGCCGTCTTGTCGACCAGTTTCGAGATCGACTGGTCGAAATCGTCGCGCGTGACTTCCAGCGTGGTATCGGGCGCGATGCGCGCGAGGTCCATGGTGGTGAGCGGCGCCTCGGACAGCGCAATCTTGGCGGCTTCCACCTGGATCGCCAGCCAGTGTCCCGCACGGTCCTTGATCAGGCGGATCAGGCGGTCCAGCTTCTCGGTTTCGGCGGCATCGCGATAGTTGTCCATCACGATGGCCCAGGCGCGGCGCGTATAGACCAGGTTGATCGTGTGCCAGCTGGCCAGGTCGAAATACTGGCCCGACGGCATCGCCTTGCCGTTGCGCAACTGGCTGTTCAGGCCCAGCATCGGCATGACGCTGGCCAGGCTCAGTGCGCGGTCGAAGTCGGTGCCGCCGATGTGCACGCCGCCATTGGCAAGGATGTCCTCGCGGCGGTCGGCCTTCTTCGCGCGTGCCGGCGACAGGCGCACCAGCGAGAAGTCGGACGTACCGCCGCCGATGTCGGCCACCAGCACCAGTTCCTCGCTGCCGATGCCGGCCTCGTAGTCGAAGGCGGCCGCAATCGGCTCGTACTGGAAGGCGATGTCCTTGAAGCCCGCGTCGCGGGCAATCTCCGCCAGCGTGTCTTCGGCAAGCTGGTCGGCGGCGGCATCCTCGTCGATGAAGTGAACGGGACGTCCCAACACCGCCGCGCTGAACTGGCGGCCGGCAGCGCGCTCGGCGCGGCCCTTCAGTTCGCCGATGAAGTGCGCCAGCAGCTTGCGGAACGGCATGGCCTGGCCCATGACCTCGGTGCTGTCGTCCATCATCGACGTGCCCAGCAGGCTCTTGAGCGACCGCATCATGCGGCCTTCGTAGCCGGCCAGGTAGTCAGCCAGCGCTGCGCGCCCGTAGCTGACGAGCGGATCCTCGGCGTGGAAGAAGATCACCGATGGCAGCGTGGACTTGTCGTCTTCCAGCGGCAGCAGCGTGGGTGCGCCGGGACGCAACCAGCCGACGGTGGAATTGGACGTGCCGAAGTCGACGCCGCAAGCGTTTGAGATCATGGGAATGCAGGGGTTCAGGTACAGCAGGATGCAGGCGGCGCGCTTGTCCGCTGCCATTTGGCGGAGCGGATCGGGTGCCGTTGCGTGGGGCGCTATTGTAGGGGTTTTCCTGGCATGGATGGAAACCCACAGCGCGGCATGCCATCGGGGATCACCCCATGCGGGTTTATGCCAACTGTTCTGCACACCGGCGTTGCAGTCTACTGAAGTCGCAGGTTGCAGTGTGACTGACCGGTACGACACCACCGGCCAGCCGTTTGGAAAACCGACTGGAGACAATACCATGGTGACCAAGCAGGACGAATCACGCATTTTCCGCGAACTGGTGGCGCTGGCCACGCTGGAGGCTCTGGGCGGCGCCATTGCACTAGGCTTCGTGTTCAATCTGCTCACATGACGCGACGCGACGAGGGGGGCCGCCACTGACGGCCCCTTTTCCGTTTCCGGCCGCGTCCTGCCCCCGCATCCTGGCCGAAGGGCCGGTGCTGGTGATCCATGCGGCCTGATCGGCAGGATCGACGAGCCTCCGGCAGCCTTGCCGGAACCCCACTAGAATGGCGCATCGCCCGGCAAGGTGCCGGGCCAGACCTGGGAGTCTAGGATGCGTATTCTGGTGGTCGGTGCCGGCGCGACGGGCGGCTATTTCGGAGCACGGCTGTTGCAGGCCGGGCGTGACGTGACCTTTCTGGTGCGCGCACGGCGGGCTGGGCAACTTGCCGAGCATGGGCTGCGCGTCAAGAGCCCGCACGGCGATCTGCATATCGCCACGCCCCCGGTTGTTCTCCCGGAGCAGATCGCCGCGCCGTACGACGTGGTGCTGCTGAGCTGCAAGGCCTATGACCTGGCCGGCGCCATGGATTCGATCACCCCGGCCGTGGGCCCGGACACCGTGATCGTGCCCCTGCTCAACGGCATGCGCCACCTGGACCAGCTCGATGCCCGCTTTGGCGCGGCCCGCGTGATGGGCGGCCGCTGCATGATTTCAAGCACGCTCGACGACCAGGGCACCATCCTGCATCTGTCGGCATTCCACATCCTGTCGTTTGGCGAGCGCCCGTCGGGCAATAGCCCGCGCGCGCAGGCGCTGGCCGAAGTGTTCGGCAACGCCGGCTTCGACGTGCAACGCAGCGACGCGATGCTGCAGGACATGTGGGAAAAATGGTTCTTCCTGGCCACGCTGGCGGCTTCCACCTGCCTGATGCGGGCCACCATCGGCGACATCCTTGCCGCGCCGCGCGGCCGCGAGACCATCGCGGCCCTGCTGGACGAATGCGCCGCCATCGCGGCAGCCAACGGCTATCCGGTGCGCGAGCCGGCGATGCAGCAAGCCAGGACCACGCTGTTCACGGAAGGCTCGCCGATCACGGCGTCGATGCTGCGCGACGTGGAGCGGGGCGCCGCCATCGAATCCGACCAGATCGTCGGCGACCTGCTTGCACGCCGGGGCAGCACCGACGCGCCCACGCTCGCCATGGCACTGACCCACCTGAAGGCGTACGAGGCCCGCCGGGCGCGCGGCGGCTGACGTCAGGCCCCGCCGCCGTCGATGCTGGCTTCGCTGTTCGCGGTGGCTGTGGCCGTGCGCGCGCGCAGCCAGGCCAGCAGTTCGGCTTCGGGCATCGGACGCACCGCCTCCAGGCTGCGCACCCGTGTTCCGCCTTCGGCAAAGATCGGCTGGAGCCACACCTCCAGCGTGTCGTCGGCCAGCGCACGCGGCAGGTCGCGTTCGATGTCGCGCTGCATCTGCAGGTGCCGGTGCAGGTCGTCGTCGAACACGTACACGCTGTTGCGGCCCGCCCGCTTGGCCGCGTAGAGGGCCGCGTCGGCGAACAACAGCATGTCGGTATAGGTGCAAACTGGCGCGCGGACGCCGGCATCGGCGCTCAGGCTTCGACGGTGGTGCCCGCGTGCTGTTGCCAGAACGCCAGGAATTCGGCCACCGGCATGGCCTTGCCGAACAGCCAGCCCTGGCCGTACTGCACGCCGCGTTGCCGTAGCGCCACGCGCTGCGCTTCGGTTTCGATGCCTTCGGCCACCATATCGATGTCCAGCGCACGGGCCATCCCGATGATATGGGGCCCGACCGACTTCGACGGGGCATCGGTCGTCATCGAGCCGACAAAGGCCTTGTCGATCTTGATACCGTCCACGTCCAGGTCATGCAGATAGGCCAGGCTCGAATAGCCGGTGCCGAAGTCGTCGATCAGGATCGGGTGGCCGGCCTTGCGGAAGGCCGCGATCATCTCGCGGCAGGCGGTGTCATTGGCAAAGCCGCGCTCGGTCACCTCGATCCAGATCTGCCCGGCGCGCACGCCGGCGCGCGCCAGTGCCGCACTGATAGCGGGCAGCGTGTCCTGTGCGCGGAAGTCGTCCGGCGAAAGGTTGATCGATACATGCATGGCCGGATCGGCGGCAAGGTGCGGTCCCAGGTCTGCCAGCACGGCCTCGATCACGCACGTGGTGATGGCATGGATGGCACCGACCGATTCGGCCATCGGAATGAAGCGGTCGGGCAGCGCCACCGAGCCGTCCGGCATGCGCCAGCGCACCAGCGCCTCGGCGCCGACGCAGCGTCCGTCGTCGAGCGCCATCACGGGCTGGTAGACGGCGAAGAACGCCTTGCGGCGGATGGCGTCCTGCAGCAGGTACTTGGGGCTGCGCAGGCGCCGGCCCCAGCGCAGCATCAGCCAGGCCGCCAGGGCGCTGACCAGCAGCGCCACGGGCAGGCCGACGACCAGCAGTTGCCGCCAGGTGCCCGTCATCGCGTCGAGCGGTTCGTAGGCCACCACGGCGAATGGCAGGTGTTGCGACTGCTTGACGTCCAGATAGCGGTCCCGCCGCACCTTGCCGTCGAGCTTCCCGGCCCATGCGCGCTGCAGGGTGGCCGTATCGGTGTCGCCCCAGATCGCCACGGCCTTGCCCGAGCGCGTGTCGATCATGCCAAGGCGAATCTGCGCATCGAGCGGCACGATATCAATAAAGAACTGCGCATCGACCACGGCCACGTGCCGCCCCACGCGAAACTGGACGGCCGGCGGCGGCTCCCCGGCGGCATCGATGCGATACAAGGCCCGCAGCGCCGGCAGCGCGGTCCAGTGCGGATTCTGGCCTTCGATGCTACGCAGCGCCCCCGGCACCGATGACGACGCGCACAGCAGCTGCTCGCCATCGAGAAAGACGATCTGGCGTGCGTAGCGGTGATGGAGGTCGGCCTCGCGCATGGCGTCCAGATGGGCCTGGGTGCATGGCATGCCGCCAAACTGGTCGGCCTGGCGGGCGGCTTCGACGGCATCGCGCGCCACCGCTTCCACACGCAGCAGCGCGCGTTCGGTGAAGGCGTCCACACGCTGGCGGAACAGCTGCTCGGCCAGCTCGCGCGATACCCATGTGGTGAGCGCCACCGGGCCGCAGACGCCCAGCGCGATCGCGCAGAACATGAAGAGCCAGAGGCGCCGGGTCATTGGGTCAGGGTGGATGGAATGCGAGGCAGCATAGCAGAACGATCTCCATGACATATCTGATATTGCGCATGCAGCGACTGGCTGTCGGGCTGCCGCGCGTCCGCGTCTGGCGCCAGCTTGACAGGGGTCACGCGCAGCGCGGCCGCGCATTCGACATTTCACGACAGGACGAACCTTTTCCGGTCCGCGCGCTGCGAAGATGGCCGTATCGCCCATTCGCCCGGAAACCGTGATGGATTCGTCCCTTGATGCCTTGCCCGCGCTGTGCTCTCCTGGCGTGGCGCGCGCCGCCCATGCCAGCCCCGCAGACCCCATTGCGGCGGTCACGCATCCCGACCCCTATCCCTGGTATCGCCGCCTGGCGCGCACGCGTGCGTTCCATTACGACGTGTCGCTGAAGCTGTGGGTGGCCGCAAGCGCCGCCGCCGTGGCGGAGGTGCTGGACCATCCCGATGCCCGCGTGCGTCCGCCTGGGCAGCCGGTGCCGCCTGCGCTGGCCGGCGGGCCGGCGGGGGACCTGTTCGGCCGACTGGTTCGCATGACCGACGGCCCGGCCCACGCTGCCCTGAAGGCCATCGTGCTGCGCTATCTGGTCGGGCTGGACCTGGGCCTGGTGCGCGTGCGCGCCCATGCGCTGGCAGCGGCGCTGCCGCGCATGACGGGCGACGATGCGCACGAAGCCATGCGCTGGATGTTCACCTTGCCCGTGCTGACCGTCGCGGACCTGCTGGGCCTACCGCTCGAACGCGACGCCGATGGCCATGTTTCCACGCGGGTGGCGGGCTTCGTTTCCACCTTTGCGATGGCGATGTCGCCGCTGGCCACGCCGGCCGAAGTGGAAGCGGGCGCGGCGGCCGCGCAATGGCTCACGCAATGGACGCATGACTGTACGCCGTCGGCGCCTGCGGGAACGCTGCTGCATGCGCTGTCGCAGGACACCGCGCTGGCGGGCATCGATACCCCGACGATGGTCGCCAATGCCGTGGGGCTGATGATCCAGGCGTGCGAGGCCACCGCCGGCCTGATCGGCAACACGCTGGTCCATCTGGGGCGTACCGGCCAGGCCGCCGGCCCGGACAGTTGCGCCGATGGGCTGGTGGCACACGTGGCCCGCCTGGACCCGCCCGTGCAGAACACGCGGCGCTTCATGGTCGCCGACGCCACGCTGTGCGGCCAGCCCGTTCGTGCCGGCGATGCGGTGCTGGTGCTGCTGGCCGCCGCCGCGCATGACGCTGCCGGGGAGGTGGCCCCAACGGCGGCGGGCCGCCCCTGGACATTCGGTGCCGGGCGTCACGGCTGCCCCGGCGATGCGCTGGCCCAGGTACTGGCCGCGTGTACCGTGCAGGCGCTGCTGTCGCGCGGGATACAGCCGGCGCGACTGGTGGATCGCGTACGCTATCGACCATCGGTCAACGCCCGGATTCCGCAGTTTGACGTACAACCCTGAACCATAAGAAGGAGCCCCCGATGATTGCCGTGATCTTCGAAGTCGAGCCTGCGCCCGGGCGCCAGGACACCTACCTGGACATTGCCGCCCACCTGAAACCGACGCTGGAGGCCATCGACGGCTTCATCTCGGTGGAACGCTTCCAGAGCCTGACGAACCCGGGCAAGCTGCTGTCGCTGTCGTTTTTCCGCGATGAGGCAGCCGTACTGGCCTGGCGCAATACGCTCGACCACCGCCAGGCGCAGGCGGCCGGGCGCGGCGGCGTGTTCGCAAACTACCGGCTGCGCGTGGCGCAGGTGTTGCGCGACTACGGTCTGCGAGAACGCGACGAAGCGCCGGCCGATAGCCGCGCCGTGCATGACGCGGGCGGCCGTTGACTGCTGCTTGACGGATTGACCGCATCCGGGCGGTCTCCGACGCGCCGGTTCATGACAATCTGACATATTCGTCCCGTAGACTCGTGCATCATCGCAGCGGAGGTCTGACCACGCAGCAGCGGAAACGAAAGGGCGATGCGGCATGAAACGGCGCACGGGCGGCACCAAATTGTGGGCAACGCTGAGCAAGCAGGCGACGCGCAGCGCACGCCAGTTCAGCCGCACGGTCAGCAGGACCGTGACCGATCCGATGGTGCGCGCGGCCCGGCAGCAGGGCCAGGCCGTCAGCAAGGCCATGGGCCGCGCCGTGGGCAAGGTGGCGCGCCAGGCCCTGACCGGCGTGGTGACACCGGCGCGCGTGCCGGTCAGCAAGAGCGGCGGTTCCTGGGAGGAAGGCCTGTGGGGCTTCAGCCTGGGGATCGGCAGCGTGGGGCAGCGCCGCTACCGGGTGTTCGTTCCGCCCGGCGTCAGCGCGGCCCGGCCCGCGCCGTTGCTGGTCCTGCTGCACGGCTGCGGGCAGGATGCCGCCAGTTTTGCCGCGTGCGCCCGTGTGGCCAAGGTGGCGCGCGACGCGCGCTGGGTCGTGCTGATGCCCGAGCAGTCGGTACACGCCAATGCCCAGCGTTGCTGGAACTGGTTCCGTCCCGCGGCGCGCGGTGCATCGGAAACCGCGCTGCTGATGTCGATGATCGACCATGTCAGCCAACGCTACGCCATCCTGGCCCATCGCGTCTGCGCGTTCGGCCTGTCGGCGGGCGGCGCCATGGCGATGATGCTGGGCCTGCGTTATCCGGATCGCTTCGCGGCCATCGGTTCCCATTCGGGCGCCGCGCCCTTTAGCGCCATCAATGCCACGCAGGCGCCAAAGGCCATGCGCGGCGATCGGGCGCCCGACGCCGTGGCGGCCCGCCTGGCGCTTGCCGGGCGCTCCCCGCCCCCGCTGCTGTTGCTGCACGGCGACGAAGACAGCGTGGTGTCCTACGACAACGCCACGTCTACGGCCGCGATGTGGCTGGAACTGTTGCCGCCGGGCACCCCGGCCCCCAGGGCACTGCCGGCCAGGCGCGTAAGGCGTGGCACGCGGCGCGCGGTGGACGTGTTCGACTGGCAGGCGGGGCCGCGTCCCTATCTGCGCGTGGTGAAGGTGGAAGGGCTGCGCCACGCGTGGAGCGGCGGCGCGCCCGGACAGGCGTTCTCGGACCCCAGCGGGCCTGACGCGCTCAAGATCGCGCTACGCTTCTTTTCGGTGAACGGGCGCCAGCGGGAATGAGCCCGATAAACGGGCGGTGAATGCGGTCTTTCGAGGACAGGTCGATCCAGCTGTGATAATCAGGCACGACTTTCACTTGTGCAGTGAAAATGATCAGACTCGACGACCTTCATCTTTTTGTACGAACCGCGGCGCTCGGCAGCTTTTCGAACGCTGCCCGCGAGGCCGATCTGCTGCCCGGCCAGGTCAGCGCAGCCATCCTGCGGCTGGAAAAGGAACTGGATATCCGGCTGTTCGCCCGGTCGACGCGCAGCCTCCGGCTGACCGCGGAGGGGGAGCAGTACCTGCCTTATGCCGACGAAGTGCTGGCGATGCTCAAGGAAGGCCGGGAGCGCATGCATGGCGAGCAGACGGCGCTGCAGGGCACCCTGAAGATTGCAGCGCCTTCCGACCTGGGGCGCAATGTCCTGTTGCCACTGCTGACGGCGTTCCAGGCATCGCACCCCAAGCTGGTGCTCCGGCTGTCGTTGTCCGACCAGGTCACCGATGTATTTCGGGACCCGGTGGACATCGCCATCCGCTACGGCGCGAACGAAGGCGCCACTTACGTGGCGCTGCCATTGGCCGAGCACAATCGGCGCGTCCTGGTCGCTTCGCCGGACTACCTGCAACGCCATGGACGTCCGGCATCGCTCGATGACCTGCTCATGCACCAATGCCTGCCGTTTGTGCTGGGTGGCCGCCTGTACGATCGCTGGCACTTTCCAGCGGCCGGCATGCGGCGACAGATCACGATCAAGGGCACGCTGCTATGCGATGACGCGGAGATCGCGCGGCGCTGGGCCATCGACGGACGCGGCATCGCGTACAAGTCGTGGATAGATGTCTGTGCCGACGTCGAGCAGGGCCGGCTGGAACTGCTGCTGCCCGAGCAGCCCGGCGAGCCGGTGCCGCTCAATCTGGTGTGCCCGCACCGCCGACAGTTTTCGCCGGCCGTGCGGTACCTGCACGCAATGCTGCGTGAGCGATTGCTGGAGATGAGCGAAAAGATGCGTACCTACACGCGCTATCCCGTGGGCTGAGTGTGGGCGACAGGTTCGCGGGAAACGCCGTCCGCGACTGCCGCGTCACCCACTGATAGCCTGTATGAAGGTGCCGGACGTCAGCTGGCGCGATCACCCCGCGCCGACCGGCTCGAACACCACATCGCCGGTCGGGCAGGCCACGCAGGGCAGGATGTACCCGTCGTCCTTCTCGTCCGGGCTCAGCCCCGGCCATTCGATCCGATACCGCACGCTTCCCGCGTGCAGCTTGCTCATGCAGGCGCGGCAGGTGCCATTGCGGCAGGAACTGGGCAGGCTCACGCCATCGAGCAGGGCGCTTTCGAGCAGGCTCAGCGACGCCGGCGCGGCAAAGCGTACCTGGCTAGGCAGCACCTGCGCGGTGAATTCCCGGTTGTCGTCCAGGATGTCGGCTGGCATGCCGTATTGCGATTCGGCCATGGGGCTAGTCCTCGTCGGCCGGAAAGCCGGCGCGCCCGTGGGTGGCGTCACGCAGGGCTGTCTGCGCCTGCTCGCGAAACGCGGCCGGCAGGCGGATGACCAGCGTGGCCAGCGTGCCATAGCGGGTCTCGGCCAGCGTGCAGCCCGCATCGGCCGATTGATCGATCCAGCGGCGCACGCGCGGTTCGTCGGGGTAATCGACCAGCACGGTCAGCGTGGCGTAGGTGATGCGCTCGATCCGCTCCGCATCCTTGAGCGCGCCCGCGATGGCGTCGGTATAGGCCCGCACCAGTCCCCCGGCGCCCAGCTTGACGCCGCCGTAATAGCGCACCACGGCGGCCAGCACGCCATCCAGGTCGTGATGGCGCAGTACCTCCAGGATAGGGCGGCCGGCCGTGCCGGACGGCTCGCCGTCATCGGACATGCCCGACTGGCCGCCGGCCAGCAAGGCCCAGCACACGTGCGTGGCCGTGGGATGCCGGGCGCGCAGGTCCGCGATCACGCCCATGGCCGCCTCGCGATCGGGCACCGGCACGGCCAGCGCGATAAAGCGGCTTTTGCGTATCTCGATGTCGGCGTGTACCGGGGCGGCTAGCGTGAAGGTTGGCAAGACAGGGCAGGAAATTCGACAGGCAGGAGGGCGAGTGTAGCGCAGCCGGCCAGGGCACCAAATGCGTGACAGTTTGCCGACCGTCAAACATCTGTCATGAAAGCGCCTTACCATCCGGACGGGCAGATGTCGTTCCTGCCACCCGCCATCGCTTCATAAGAACTGCCAGACACCCACAGAGCCCACTTCGATCCCATGTCCGACCAGACCGTCAATGCCCGTCGCCGCGCCCTGAAAATCCTGGGTGGCGCCCCGATGCTGCCGCTTGGTGCCGCTGCCGCCAGCCTGGCCGGCGGCATGTCCGCGATGGAGGCCGCCTTTGCCGCCGCGCCCCGCCGCAAGGCCGCTGCCTTTACATCCGCCACGTTCACCGGCATGGCCGCGCCCACGCTGGACAACGCGGCGGCCATGGCCACCACGACGGTGGGTTCGTCGCTGAACGTGTCGTACGCCGACGGCACCAGGCAGGACTACACGCTGGCCTACCAGCCGTTCTTCGTCACCGGCGACCTGGTGCCGGACGGCAAGGGCGGCAAGGTGCTGGCCGGCGGGTATTACGACATCCAGAACCGTCCGATCATGGACGACTCGGTGCCGGGCAAGGCGCGTCAGTTCTATTCCGATGCCCCCGACGGCAGTTCGCTGCTGACGCTGCGCAACGCCAGGGTGCGTGGCGTCAAGGGCAACACGGTGTTCGCGGTGGTGCAGTTCGAGTACACCACGCGCGACCAGGCCGATGCCGAGATGCATGGCATGCTGCCGTCGCCCATCGCCGTGCTGACGCTGGACCAGGACCCCAAGACCGGCAAGCTGAGCCTGGTGCAGTATCACAATGTGGACACTTCAGGCGTGAACGGCCTGTGGATCACCTGCGGCGCAAGCCTGTCGCCGTGGAACACGCACCTGTCGAGCGAGGAATACGAGCCCGACGCGGCCAAGGCCGCCACCGACAAGAAGCTGCGCGGCTTCAGCCGGCACCTGTATGGCGATGCAGGCCGCGCCAATCCGTATCACTACGGCCACCTGCCGGAGGTGACCGTGCACCCCGACGGCACCGGTTCGATCCGCAAGCACTATTGCCTGGGCCGCATCTCGCACGAACTGGTGCAGGTGATGCCCGACGAGCGCACCGTGCTGATGGGCGACGATGCCACCAATGGCGGGCTGTTCCTGTTCATCGCCGACCGTCCGCGCGACCTGTCGGCAGGCAGGCTGTATGTGGCCAAGTGGCACCAGACATCGGGCGCCGGCCCGGGCGCGGCCACGCTGTCGTGGATTCCGCTGGGCAGTGCCAGCAGCGACGAGATCCGCAGGCTCGTGGACGGCGGCATCCAGGTCACCGACATCATGGACCTGAAGTTCAAGGACCCGGAGGATGCGAGCTTCACGCGCATACTGTTGGACGGCAAGCCGAACTGGGTGAGGGTCAAGCCGGGGCAGGAGAAGGCCGCCGCATTCCTGGAAACCCACCGCTACGCCGCGCTGGTGGGCGGCAGCCTGGGCTTCACCAAGATGGAAGGCACGACCGTCAATATCGCGGACAAGAAAGCGTACTCGGCCATCTCGCGCATCGAGACCAGCATGCTGGCCGGCCACGCCGCCAATGCCGGCGATATCCGCGTGGAAGGCCCGTACTCGGGCGCGGTCTACGAACTCAACCTGCGCGGGGCGCAGTCGGACCGGGCGGGCGCGCGCATGGACAGCGAATGGGTGCCGGTCGACATGGCGGCCGTTCCGGCACTGGTGTCGGAAGACCTGGGCGGCGGCCCGAAGAAGGCGCAGGACGCGCTGGGCAACTACGCCAATCCGGACAAGGTGGCCACGCCGGACAACCTCAAGTTCTCGGAGACACTTCGTACGTTGTTTATCGGCGAAGACAGCAACACGCATGTGAACAACTTCCTGTGGGCCTACAACGTGGACACGAAGCAGCTGTCGCGCGTGCTGTCGTGCCCGGCGGGCGCGGAATCCACCGGGCTGCACGCGGTGGACGAGATCCACGGCTGGACCTACATCATGACCAACTTCCAGCATGCCGGCGACTGGGAAAAGGGGCTGCATGACAAGGTGAAGGGCACGCTGGACCCGCTGGTGCGCGCCAACTACAAGGACCGCTTTGGCGCGGCGGTCGGCTACCTGACAGCAACGCCGTCGGCGCTGCGGCTGAACCGCCGCGCCTAAGCGCGGCACAAGACGCGCATCAGAGCCGTCCTGCGCTGTCTGACCACGCAGGTACGGCGGGCCTGCTACCCTGTGGGCTGGCGCCCGGCACATCGTCGGCGCACGCCCACAGGAATCCCCATGACACAGCCCGCCGCAGACCTGACCGCGCGCCGCATGGCGCCCGCCACCGACCGCAACCGCGCGCCTATCCTGGCCGTCTTGCGCGACGCCCTGCCGAAGACCGGCACGGTGCTCGAGATCGCCAGCGGCACCGGCCAGCATGCGGTGTACTTCGCGGCCGCGCTGCCCGGGCTCACCTGGCAGCCCAGCGACCCCGATGCCACGTACCGCGAATCGATCGCGGCCTGGACGGCCCACGACAAGGCCACGAACGTGCGGCCGCCGCTGCCCATCGACGTGAGGCAGGAGCCCTGGGGCATCGACGCGGTGGATGCCATCGTCTGCATCAACATGATCCACATCGCGCCCTGGGCCGCCGCCGAGGCGCTGTTCGCCGGCGCCGGCCGGCACCTGTCCCCCGGTGGCGTGCTGTATCTCTACGGCCCCTACCGCCGCAACGGCGCGCATACCGCACCCAGCAACGAAGCGTTCGACCGGCAGCTGCGCGTGGCCGATGCCGATTGGGGCGTACGCGACATGGAAGCCGTCATCGCCCTGGGTGCGGCGCACGGCTTGACCTGTGCGGAGCCGATTGCCATGCCGGCCAACAACTTCAGCCTGGTGTTCCGCAAGGCCGGTTGAGGGCGGCGCGCAACGGAATGTTGCGGAAGGGTTAAGGATTGCCATAATCCAGTTGCGGTGCTTGAGCGGCCCCCATGGCATGCGTAGCCTTGGTCTCGTGGTGACAACCAGGAGGTCAGTATGTTTGCCGAAGCCGTAGCGATAGTCCAAGCGCAGGAGGTTCGCAGCGTTTCGCGAAACAGCCGCGCCGCCAATGTGGCTGGCGATCTTTTGAAGGCAATGCGGGAATTGTCCGTATTGCCGCTGACAACGCTGACGCCTGCGGAAGTTATCGAAAGCCACTTCGCCGGCATGTCGATGGATGATCTGGTGCGCGAGTTGGCGGCGGGGCGGCTCTGTGGAGGGCGCGGCCGGGAGGCAAGCGACCTGGAATTTCCTGCATGGCAGTTCGTCGAGCCGGCTCGGCAACTGTTGCCGCCCGTCATGCGGGCGGTACACGAGGCGGGCGGCGTAGATCCGCGCTACTTCTGGACTATCCGGTACGAGGGACTCTTCGACTTGACGCCGGCGGAACTCCTTTGCGGAAAGCTCTTTGTGACCCGCCGCTCCGTCTCAATGGAACAGGCCGACTATCTCGCCAGGTCTGATAAAGAACGTCAACGGATCGTGGTGGCACATCATGAGGCACTGCTGGCGGAGCGGGACGGGCCTCACGCATGAATGTCACCAATTCCGCGAGCCTCGGAATCGAGATGCCAGCTCGCGCGCATCTGAAGGAAGTCCTTGCTGCCGGTGTGTGTGTACTGCGTCGTGGCACGTGGCTTGTCAGGGCAGCCCGAGCGCAGGCATCCGTGTTACCGGACACGGTCAAGACAGCATACCGGTGGGGACCTCCAGATTCAGCGCGAGGCAACGATGCCCGCTTGCCCTTCCACTGGCTATATGTTGCTGAAGATCCGAACACGGCGATCTGGGAAGGACGCTTCTGTGAGCGCAGTGAAGAACGTCCAGGGTTCTTTCATGTGCAACCGGATGTGGTGGAGCGAGGCATTATCGCGCTTTTCCGGCTGGAGGCCGATTTTCGGCTACTGGAACTCGGCGGGCCAACAGCGGCCCGGCTCGGCATATACGACCAGATATCCGAGCCCAACCACACCTGGTGCCAGCACTTCGGCGTCGAGCTGCACCACGTCCTTGCCGAGCTCCATGCAGACACCGGCGCCATCGGCATACGCTATCCTTCGCGGAAGCTACGCAATCGCTCGGCCATTGCCATTCATTCCGAATACCTGAGTGCCTGGCGGCGTGCGATCACGATACGCACGGTCAGATTCGAGGATATGCCAATTCACCGGCAACTGTGCCGCGATCCGTGCTATCTCCCACAGGACCGCCGATAGCCGTGCTGCGTGGCAGGCCGCCTACCCCCGCACCAGCATCACCACCGCCGTTGCAATCAGGCATATCGCGAACGCTGCGCGAAGGCGCCGTTCCGGCATGCGGTGGGCCAGTGCCACCCCCCAGGAGATCGTCAGCATGCCGCCCAGCGACAGCGGGATGCCGCTGGTCCAATCCACATGGCCGGCGTGTGCATAGGTGAGCAGCGCTACCACCGCGCCCGGTGTGACAAGGGCCAGGGCCAGTCCCTGGGCGGCGGCCTGGCGCATGCCGAACAGGCCGACCAGGGCAGGGGCGGCGACCACGCCGCCGCCTACGCTGAAGAATCCGGAGAACGCGCCGCCGACCACGCCGACGGCCGGAATCCAGGATGCCGATACCCGTGCCTGCTGGTGTGTCGCGGCGCGGCCGGGCAATAGCCGCCAGAGAAAGTAGAGGGCCAGGCCGATCATGAACACGGCGAAGATGCGGCGCAGCAGTGCAGCGTCGATCGACGTGGCGAGCCTTGCGGACAGATAGGTGGACAGCATGGCGGACAGCCCCAGGACGATTGCCGTCTTGAGGTCGATGTCGGCGCGCTTGCGGTATTGCCAGAAGCCGATCACCACGTTGGGCGCGATCATGACCAGCGAGGTGCCCTGCGCCAGTTGCTGGTCCATGCCGTAGAGGAGGCCCAGCGCCGGAATGGCGATCAGGCCGCCGCCGATGCCGAACAGGCCGCCCACCCCACCGAGCAGCCCTCCAAGTCCGAAGATAAGCAGGGCGGACAACAAAGAATGGTCAGGCATGGCGAATCAGGGGCGGGGTACGGATCAGGCAAGCGCACGATGATACGCGGACATGGCGCAGACATTCGGGAAATCATCGACACGATGCCGGTCGCGCAGGGCCCGGATCGGCGGCCGACGCTCCATTCCCGCGGCAGGAGAGCAGAGCGCCGTACTACGGCTGAAGCCGATGGAAGCGGTCCGGGCGAGCCGTGCCGGGCGCGGCTCAGTCCACCTGGGCCCCCGACTGCTTGACGATCTTCGCCCACTTGTCGATATCGGCGCGCAGCGTGGTGGCCAGCTGCTGCGGCGTGCCGCCGAGCGTTTCGGCGCCCTGCGCGGCCAGCTTGTCGCGCAGCGATTTGTCGGCCAGTGCGGCCTGCATGGCCGTGGACAGCTTCTGGACGACCTCCTTCGGCGTGCCGCGCACCGCGAACAGGCCGACCCACAGATCGCCGCTATAGCCGGGCACGGTCTCGCCGATGGCGGGGATGTCGGGCGCGAACGGCGACCGTTTGGCCGAGCTGACGCCCAGTGCGCGCACCTTGCCGGCCTTGATGTGCGAAAGCACCGACGGCAGGCTCGCAAACGCCATCGGCACCTGGTTGCCCAGCACGTCGTTCAGCGCCGGCGCCACGCCCTTGTAGGGCACATGCTCCAGCTTGATGCCGGCCATCGTGTTCAGCATCTCGCCCAGCAGGTGGTTCAGCGTGCCATTGCCCGCCGATCCATAGCGATAGAAGTCGGGCTTGGCCTTGGCCATCGCGATCAGTTCCGACATCGATTTGGCCGGGAAGGCCGGATTCACCACCAGCACATTGGGCACCGTGGCCACCAGCGAAATCGGCTCGAAATCCTTGACCGGGTCGAACGGCACGCTGCGGTACAGCGACGGATTGATGGCCTGCGTACTGCTGATGGTCATCAGCAGCGTATAGCCGTCGGGCGTGGCGCGCGCGGCGGTCTGCGTGCCGATGTTGCCGCCGGCACCGGGGCGGTTTTCCACCACCACCTGCTGGCCGATCCGCTGCGACAGGTCGGCCGCGACCAGCCGCGCGACGATGTCGTTGGATCCACCCGGCGCCTGCGGCACGATCATCTGGATCGGCTTCGAGGGGTAGGTGTCTGCCTGGGCGTGGCCGATGGCGGCTGCCGCCATTGCCACGCCGGCCAGGGCGCGAAGGGTACGGGTCATGCTGTCTCCTGATGAAAGCGGCCCGGCCCGTGTTCTGGGGTCTTGCCGGGTGTTGTGGGGCCCACTCTAGCCCAGCCCCGCACGCAGGAGAAATTCAATCGGCGACTGGCGCCATAAGCTTTTCTTATTGGCCGCTCCCGCCAGCCGGCTGCCAGCCGCCGCCCATCGCCTGGTACAGGGCCACGCTGGCATTGAGGCGGTCGGCGTGAGTCTGGATCAGGTTCAGTTCGGCACTGAACAGCTGGCGCTGGGCGTCCAGCTGTTCCAGATAGGGCGAGTACCCGGCGCGATAGCGGTTGGTGGCATGGCGCAGGGCCGCCGCCAGCGCGTCGCGCTGCTCGCGCAGCCGCGCTTCCTGTTCGCCCAGCTTCTGCACCGCGGCCAGGTTGTCGTTGACTTCGCGGAAGGCGGTCAGCGCCACGCGGCGGTAGGCATAGGCGGCCTCGTCGCGCTGTGCGGCGGCGGCATCGGCGCCGGCCACGATGCGGCCGCCCTCGAACAGCGGTGCCAGCACGCTGCCGCCGAGGGTCCAGATTCGGACCGGATTGGCCAGCCCCGTTGCGTAGACCAGTCCGGCCGAGGCGGTCAGCGGAATGCGGGGCAGGTAGGCCTTGCGGGCGGCGGACAGACCGGCATCGGTGGCGGCCAGCGTGTATTCGGCCTGGGCGATGTCCGGCCGCCGCCGCAGCAGTTCGGACGGCAGGCCCGCCGGCACGGGCGGCTGCTGCAGCGCCTGCAGCGGCAGGCCACGCGCGATGGCACCCGCATCGGGATTGCCCACCAGTACACCGAGCGCGTTTTCCTGCCGTGCCACGGCCAGTTCGGCCTGGGGTACGGCCTGGGCGGTCGATTCATATTCCGCCCGCGCCTGTTCGTATTCGAGCTGGGACGTGTACCCGGCCCGCGCACGGTCGCGCGCCAGCCGCAGCGCTTCGGCGCGCGACGTCAGCGTCTGGCGCACCACATCGAGCTGGGCATCGAGCGCCCGCAGCGTGATATACCCGCGCGCGGCGGCCGCCGATACGGACAGGATGGTGGTGTCGCGCGCCGCCTCGCTGGCCAGCAGGCTGTTGCGCGCGGCCCCCACCGAATCGCCGATACGGCCGAACAGATCGACCTCGTAGGAAGCATCCAGCGCCAACTGGCCGGTGTTGGCGGTGCCGGCCTTGCCGAATGCGTTGATGGCGCGGGCGCGTGTGCCACCGGCCGTGAAGTCCAGCGTCGGGAACAGCGCGGCGCGGGCGATGCGTGCCTGGGCATCGGCCTGGCGCACGCGCGTCACGGCGATGGCGATGTCGTCGTTCTGACCCAGCGCCTGCGCCACCAGCGCGGTCAGCGCAGGGTCGCCGTAGGTCTGCCACCATTCGCGCTCGATGGCGACGGTGGGGCCGGGCTCCACACGCCAGGCTACCGGCGGCGCGACGGGCTCCGGCACGGGCGGGCGCGGTCCCATGCAGCCGGCCAGCAGCAGGCCGATGGCGGGCAGCACGGCGCGGCGCGTCAGGCGCAGCGCGATGCAGGCGGAAGGACCAGGCGTGTGCGTCATCGCGTGGGTGGCGGATTGGTGCGGGTGTCGACTTCGGCCTGCACCGACATGCCCGGACGCAGGCGATCGGCCATCGGCTGATCGGGGTCGATGGCAATGCGCACCGAGATGCGCTGCGCCACCTTGACGAAATTGCCGGTGGCGTTATCGGCGACGATCACCGCGAATTCGGAACCGGCCGCCGGCGACAGGCGCTCCACGCGGCCGGTCAGGCGCGCGTTGTCCAGCGCATCGACGCGGAACGTGGCCCGCTGGCCCGGCGCCATGCGGGCGGTCTGGGCTTCCTTGTAGTTGGCGATGACCCAGCGTTGCGGCGGCACCAGAAACATCAGCTGCGAGCCCGACGTCACGTACTGCCCCAGCCGCGCGCCGATCTGGCTGAGCCGGCCGTCCTGTGGCGCGATCACGACCGTGTTCGACAGGTCGATGTCGGCCAGTTGCAGGGCGGCACGCGCCTGTTCGACGGCAGCCTTGAGGCCCTCGCGGCCCACGATGATGGCTTCCACGTCCTGCCGGGCGATCTCCACCGCGGCGCGCGACTGCTCGACGGCAGCCTCCGCCTGGCGCAGCGCCGCCCGGGTCTGGTCGCGTTCGCGCAGCGACACCGAACCGTCGGCCACCAGTTCGTCCACACGCTTCATGTCGGCCTGGGCGCGCAGCAGCTGGGCGCGGGCGTTGTCGGCATTGGCCAGCTGTGACTTCACGGTGGCCTCGCGGGCGCGCTGGGTCTGGTCGGCGTTCGCCAGATTGGCAATCTGCGTGTTCAGCGATGCGCGCGCCTGTGCCACGCGTTGGCTATAGATACGGTCGTCGATCCGCAGCAGCACCTGACCCGTCTTGACCAGGTCGAAGTCATGCACCGGCACCTCGGTCACATAGCCGCTTACCTGCGGGCTGATGATGGTGGTCTGGCCGCGCACATAGGCGTTGTCGGTGCTCTGGATCGACGGCGAGAACGGCGGCAGGCCCCAGGCGTACAGGATGATCAGCACGCTGGCCAGCGCCACGACGACGATCAGTGCGGTCAGCCGGCGCGATCCGCGCGGCGGCGCCCAGCCCTTGGGCGAAGCATCGACCTCCACCGGGTCTTCAAGCCGTTCGGGTTTGCCGGCCGGGGGCTGGGCCGGGGTGCGATCAGGCTGCGCTGGCGATTCGGGCGGTTCTGGCGGGTCGGGCGGCGGGGTCAAGTGCCTTTCTCCGTGGGGGGCGGGGTTGGCGATGGCGTCTTCTCTGGAATATGTCCCGGCACCACCCGGTTCAGGTACAGCGCCAGCAGCCAGACAAAGGTGACGGTGGACAGGATGCCGATCACCAGGAAGACGTCATTGAACGCCAGCACGTTGGCTTCGCGCGTGACCTGCTGCGCCAGCGCCATGGCGCCCTCCGTCTGGCGCAGCACCGGGTCGGCCAGCACGCGGCTGTAGACGTTGGCTAGCAGTTGCAGGCGCGCGGCGTCGAGCGGGTCGGACAGGCTGATGCCTTGCACCAGCGCATGCGAATGGAACTTCTCGCGCCAGGTCTGGAACGTCCCCAGCAGCGCCGACCCCGCCAGCCCGCCCAGCGACTGCGTGATGCTGAACAGCGCCGAAAAACTGACGAAATGGCTCATGCCGCGCTGCAGCGCGCTGCCCATGCCGATCAGCAGCGTCGGCCCCAGGAAATAGACTGCCGCAAAGGCGATCAGCGACTGCGTGAAGTACATGTTCTGCGGCCGCGTCAGGTTCGTCGAGCCGGCATCGACAAACGCGCCGATCGCGATCAGGATCAGCGAAATGCGGATTGGCCGCCCGAGGTTCTGCGGATTCAGGGTCAGGGCGCTGGCCGCGATGCCGGCCACCGTGGCCATCGACACGACGATATACAGCGAGATCAGCTGGTCGTTGCCCATGCCCAGCGCCGTCAGAAGGCCCACCGCGCCATACGGCTGTTCGGACAGCAGGATGCGCACCGACGTGGCCACCACGGCAAAGCGGATGATCGCCATGCTGCCCAGCCAGCGCGTATTGAGCAGCGGATTCACGCGGTTGTGCTCGATCCACAGCGCCGCCGCGATCAGGATCACCGCGCCGCATAGCGCGTAGCCCAGCCACGGCGCCTCGGTCCACCACAGGATGCGGCCCTGGCCCAGCACCGCGCACAGCAGCGCCATGCCCGGCGCGAACAGCGCGAAGGTGACGAAGTCGAGCGGCTCGAAGGCCTTGATCCGCTCGCTGGGCGGCAGCGGCAGCAGGGCCACCGTTACCAGCGACAGCAGCGACAGGCCGAATTCGAACTGGTACAGCGTCTGCCAGTTGCCGGCTTCGAGCATGCCCGTGGAAAACGTCCGCGCCAGCGGCGTGGCCAGTTGCGGCACGCCGAAGCCGATCACCACTGCACGCATGCGATGCCGCGCCGGCAGCGACTGGATGATGTAGTAGAGCGCCAGCGTGGACATGCCACTGGCGGCGATGCCGTTGGCGGCGCGCGCCAGCAGGGCGGTGCCGAAGGTGTGGGTCAGCAGGTGGGCGCCCGTGATCAGCGCGTAGGAAAGCAGGAAGACCTTGGTGAACCGCTGCAGGCCGTACTGCTGGCGGAACTTGATCACCAGCATCGACATGCAGACATTGGTCATGACATAGACCGTGGACAACCACGCGGCTTCGTCGCTGTACAGGCCGAACACGCCCTGGATGTTGTTGAGGTTGGCCACCACCAGCGCGTTGCCGAAGGCGCCGGTCAGCCCGATCAGCACGCCCACGCAGAAGTAGGCGACGCGCCGTGGCGTGGGGTGGTCCGGCGTGGCGGGTGACCCCGGCATCGACGGCCGTTCATGCGGCTTGAACGCGTAGCTGGCAGTTGCCATGGCTGACTGGTAGGCGACGAACGACGTGGGATGTGGCGATGATGCGGGAGGAACCGGCGCGTGGCAAGCGCGGCCCGGGGCGCCCTGCCGGGCGGTTGCCCAGGGTCAGCGCTTTTGCAATGCGGGCGGCGCCAACGAACCGCCTTCTGCAATTCTCTCCTTGACGATGTCGCGCAGGACGTCGGCAACGGCTTCCGCCGCGTTCGAACGTGGCAGCGCACGCGGCCAGCACAGCGACAGCGTGCGGCGCAGTTCGGGCACGATCCGCCGGCGCGGCACGGCGGCATCGCTTTCGTCCAGCGACGAGGCCGGCAGGATCGTGCAGGCCAGCCCTTCGCGGGCGGCGGCCAGCAGGAACGGCAGCGAATCGAGGTCGGCCACCACGTTCAGGGCGATGCCGGCCTGGGCGAAGCGCCGCTCCACCACCTCGCGCAGGCCCTGCGATCCGCTGGGCAATACCAGTGGCAGCGCGTCGAGCGCCTTGAGCGCCACCGTCTCGGTGGCCTTGCCGCGCGGCGCTGGGCCGGGTGGGGCGCCAATCAGGTAGAGCGGTTCGCTGGCCAGCGGCTCGGGCTCCACCGCGCGCGACGGTGTGTCGCGGAACAGGATGGCAAAGTCGAGCCGGTTCTGGTTCAGCAGTTCGGAGATATAGCCGCTCATGCTTTCGAAGAGCTGCAGCCGCACCTGCGGATAGCGTTGGCGTACGGCCCGCACCAGGGCCATGCCGAAGGCGGCGGCAGCGGTGGTGGGCAGCCCGATGGCCACGGTGCCCGAGACCTCGGTGCCGGCCACGCGTACGTCGGCCCCGGCAATCTCGATCTGGCGCAGGATATTACGCACATGCCGGTACAGCGTCTTGCCGGCCTCGGTGGGTCGCACGCCCTTGGCGCCGCGATGCACCAGCGGCACGCCGAACTCGTCCTCCAGCGCGGCCAGCTGCTGCGACAGCGCGGGCTGTGCCACGCACACCACCTCGGCGGCCCGCGTGAGGCTGCCGTGGTCGACGATGGCCACGAAATAGCGCATGGCGCGGATGTCCATGATGGTGGGTCTCTCCCCTTCGACTTATCAGATATGAAAACGCCAGGGTATTGATTCTACTTATGGTGCCTTCCGCATTCCCTATTTCACACGGCCGGCGGCGGCAGGTAGATTGTCGGCATCGCGCCATGCGCATCTTTCGCCCCCGACACTGCCATGTCCAGACCGCTTGAAGGCATCACCGTAGTCTCGCTCGAACAGGCCATTGCCGCGCCGTTCTGCACCCGCCAGCTGGCTGACCTTGGGGCGCGCGTCATCAAGATCGAACGTCCCGGCCCCGGGGATTTCGCGCGTGCCTATGACGGCCGGGTGCGGGGGCTGTCGTCGCACTTCGTCTGGACCAACCGTTCGAAGGAAAGCCTGACGCTGGACGTCAAGGCGCCCGGCGCGGGGCCGGTGCTGGAGGCGTTGCTGGAAAAGACCGACGTGCTGGTGCAGAACCTGGCGCCCGGCGCTTCCGCGCGGCTGGGGCTCGACTATGAAACGCTGTCGAAACGCTATCCGCGCCTGATCGTCTGCGATATTTCGGGCTACGGCGGCGATGGCCCCTATCGGGACAAGAAGGCGTACGACCTGCTGGTGCAAAGCGAGTCGGGCTTCGTGTCCGTCACCGGCACGCCGGAAGAGGGCGTCAAGGCGGGCGCATCGGTGGCCGACATCGCGGCTGGCATGTACGCCTACAGCAACGTGCTGGCGGCGCTGATCGAGCGGGGCCAGACCGGGCGCGGCAAGCGCATCGACGTGTCGATGCTCGAATCGATGGTCGAGTGGATGAGCTTTCCGATGTATTACGCGTTCGAAGGCGCCGAGCCGCCGCCCCGCGCGGGCGCCGCGCACGCCACGATCTATCCGTACGGGCCGTTCCCGACCGGCGACGGCAAGACCGTCATGCTGGGCCTGCAGAACGAGCGCGAATGGGCGGTGTTCTGCAAGGTGGTGCTGCAGGAGCCCGATCTGGCCACGCAGGCTGACTTCGCCACGAACAGCCTGCGCAGCGCAAACCGCGCGCAGCTGCGCGCCCGCATCGTCGAGGCCTTCAGCCGGCTTAGCGCCGCCGAGGTGGTGCACCGGCTGGAAGAGGCCAGGATTGCCAATGCCAGCGTCAATACCATGGCCGATGTGTGGCATCACCCGCAACTGGCCGCCCGCGCGCGGTGGCGCCAGGTGGACACGCCGGCCGGACCGATTCCGGCGCTGCTGCCGCCAGGCATGACGGATGCGCGGATGGATGCCGTGCCGGGCGTCGGCCAGCACACCGATGCCATCCTGGCCGAAGTGGGCTGCAGCGCGGCGCAGATCGCCAGCCTGCACGCCGACGGCGTGGTCTGAGGAGGCGGCATGAGCGCAACTCCTGCCCAGGTGCGCGTCCCGCGCAGCTATCTGTTTGTGCCGGCGTCGCGGCCGGATCGCATCGGGAAAGCCATCGCGGCCGGTGCCGATGCGGTCATTGTCGATCTGGAAGATGCCGTCGCACCCGACGCCAAGGCCCAGGCGCGCGACGGCTTGCATGCAGTATGGCGCACACTTCAACAGCAGGCCGACGCGGCGGGCGTGGCGCTGCTGCTGCGCACGAACGGCGCGGATACGCCGTATTTTGGCGACGATCTGGCTTTCTGCCGCACGCAGGCGGTCCAAACCATCGTGTTGCCCAAGGCAGACAATGCGTCGCTTGAGGCACTTCGCGCTCGGTTGCCGGATACCCCTTGCCATGCCTTGCTGGAAACCGCCGCCGGGTTTGCCGATTTGCCGGACGTGGCGCGGGCGCCAGGTGTCACACGTCTGCTGTTCGGCAGCATCGACCTGATGTTCGACCTCGACGTGGGCGACGACGACCTTCCGCTGCACTCCTGCCGCAGTGCCCTGGTGCTTCATTCCCGGGCGGCCGGCCTGCCGGCTCCGGTGGACGGCGTCTGCACCGCCATCGGCGACGCCCAGGCGCTGGCGGCCGATACGTTACGTGGGCGTCGCTTTGGGTTCGGCGCGAAGCTGCTGATTCATCCGAGCCAGGTAGCCGGCGTGCACGCGGCGCTGGCGCCCGCCGATGCGGAAGTGGCATGGGCGCGCCGCGTGGTGGAGCAGGCTGCGGCAGCGCAGGGCGCCGCCATTGCGGTGGACGGGAAAATGGTCGACCGACCCGTTCTTGATCGCGCGCAACGTATTGTCGCGGCGGCAGGCCGTTAATGTTTCGCTAATAAAGCCCTGACGCAGCCATTTGCGTCCGTACGGCGCCAATCGGTGTTTTCCCTGACCGGTGGGTTCGATGCAAATGTCGAAATTTATCGACAGGATGAAAGCAATTTGTAATGGGGTTGCTGTCAAATGCGCATGGGAGATCGTGCGCTGCCATGCATGCGGTATTAATGGACTGGACGCCGGGTAAAACAGAACGATAAAAGTCACTTACCCGGTCCACCATTCGGCTGGCACGGTCGTTTACTCCAGACCGCAAGTCGAATTGAGCCAGACCGATCGTGCATTTTCCTGCTGTTTACCGTGCCGCCGCGGCAACGCTGCTTGCCCTGGTGGCCAGTGCTGGTCACGCCGCCAGCACGCCAATGCCGCCCGACGGCCCCTGTGTGCCACCCCCGCCCAAGGCTGCCCTGACGCTGGCGCAAGCCCGGCTTGACGCGTTGCGCTGCAACCGCGACATCATCGCCGCCCGCCGTAACGAAGAGGCCAGCCAGGCCGACATCCAGATTGCTTCCCAGCGGCCCAACCCGGTGCTGAGCCTGGGCGTGGCCAATATCAACCCGCACCTTGGCGTGGGCGCAGGCAACCTGCGCAGCAAGACGGTGGATTCGACCGTTCGCGTGGACCAGGTCATCGAGACGGCCAACAAGGGCAACCTGCGTACCGAGGTCGCCCGCAAGGCCAGTGCCGCCGCCGGCGAGCAGACCCAGGCGGTGGTGGCCCAGCAGCTGGGCGCCGTGGACCAGGCCTGGTACGAAGCCGTGGTCAGCCAGACCCGCGTGGAGGTGCTGACCGAGACCGTGGGACTCTACGGCCGGACCCAGCAGGCCAACGAGGCGCGGCTCAAGGCGGGCGATGTGTCGCGCGCGGACGTGACCAAGCTCCAGCTCGAAACGTTGCGCGCCCAGAACGACCTGCGCGCGGCCATGGCCGACCACAGCAGCGACAAGGCCGCGCTGGCCGCCGCCATGGGCGTGCCCGGCACGCTGATGGACAACCGCCTGGTGGCGGACTGGCCGGCCCCCGATGCGCCGGTGCCGCCGTTCGATCCCGAAGTGCTGCAGCGCCGCCCGGACGTGACCGCCGCCGAAGCGCGGCTGGCCGCCGCGTCGTCGCAGCGCGACCTGGCCCGTGCCGGCCGCGTGCCCGACGTGACCGTGGGTGTGCAGTACGAGCACTATCCCGTTTCCGAAACCAACACCACCGGCAGCGGCAACAGCTACGGCGCGTTCGTGTCGATCCCGCTGTTCGTGCGCCACAGCTTCGGCGGCGAGGCGCGCCGGGCCGAGGTCGATTACTACGCGGCGCTGGACGACCGCAATCGCATCCTGCTCGAGGCCCAGAACGAGATCGGCCGGCTGCGTGCGCAACTGGACGCCGCCCGGGCGTCGCTCCAGCAGATGCGTGAGTCGGTGCTGCCGGCGGCCGAAAGCGTGGCCAACAGTGCGGAATTCGCCTATTCCAAGGGGGCCAGCGGCGTGCTGGACCTGCTGGACGCACGCCGCGCGCTGCGCCAGACCCGTGTGGATGCCGTGGAAGCGCAGGGCAACTATGCCAAGGCCCTGTCGGCCTACCTGACCGCGCTGCAATCCACCCAATCCGATATCAACAAGCTTCCCCAGGTTCGTACCGATGCGTCGCGCCCATAATTTCCCGTCTTTCTCCGGCCGTTTCCGCATGGCCGCCGTGGTGTCTCTGTGCGCGCTGGCGTTGGCCGGCTGTGGCAAGAAGGAAGTCCCGGAAAACGATGACGAGCCGAAGATCACCGGCCAGACCATCACGTATCCGGCCAGCGTGAAGGCGCTTTCCGGGGTGGTTGGCCAGCCCGTGCAAAGCGGCGGCGACCGCATGCTGAGCATGCCCGGCCGCCTGGTCTGGAACGAGGACAAGACCGTGCGCGTGGCCACGCCGTTCGTGGGCCGCGTGATGGAGATCATGGTGCAGCCTGGTGCCACGGTGAAGGCCGGCCAGGCGTTGGCCATGCTGACATCGCCCGACTTTGGCGTGGCGCAGGCCGACGCCCGCAAGGCTGCGGCCGACAGCGCCGTGGCCGCCAAGGCACTGGCCCGCCAGCGCGAGCTGTACCAGGCCGGCGTGATCGCCCAGAAGGACCTGGAGCAGTCGCAGGCCGACAACGCCCGTGCCGCCGCCGACCTGGCCCGCACGCAGGCCGCGCTGCGCATGTATGGCGCGGGCAGCGGCGACGCCGTGAATCAGCGTTTCGCGCTGCGCAGCCCGATCGACGGTCTGGTGGTGGAACGCAATATCAATCCCGGCATGGAAGTGCGCCCGGACCAGCAGCCCAATGCGCCGCTGTTCCTGATCACCGATCCCAGCACGCTGTGGGCCCAGCTCGACGCCGCCGAGGCCGACCTTGGCCTGTTCAAGCCGGGCATCAACGTCCAGCTGGTCAGCGCCGCCTATCCCGGCGAGACCTTCACGGGCACCGTGGTCAAGATCGCCGACTATGTCGATCCCGCCTCGCGCAGCGTGAAGGTGCGCCTGGTGGTGCCCAACGCCGACCGGCGCCTGAAGGCCGAGATGTTCGTGACGGCCAAGCTCCAGGCCGCGTCTTTCCAGGGGATTGCGGTGCCGTCCAAGGCCGTGTTCCTGGCCGACAACAAGAACTACGTGTTCGTGCGCACGTCGGCCACGCCGTTCGTGTTCGAGCGCCGCGAGGTCAAGCTGGGCGTGTCGCTGCCGGGCACGACCGAAGTGGTGGCGGGCCTGAAGGACGGTGACGTTGTCATCACGGATGGCAACCTCTACCTGCAGGACATCCTGCGCGATGCCACCGCGGTGAATGCCGCGCGTGCGGCCGCCAAGCAATAAAGGCGGCCCGATGATCCAACGTATCGTTAGCTTTGCGCTGCACCAGAAGCTGTTCGTCTGGCTCGGCCTGATCATCTTTGTCGCGGGCGGCCTGGCCGCCTTCAAGAACCTGCCGATCGAGGCCTTCCCGGACGTCTCGGACATCCAGGTCAACATCATCACGCTGTACCCGGGCCGTGCCGCCGAGGAGGTGGAGCGCCAGGTCACGATTCCGATCGAAACGGCACTGGCCGGCACGCCGAATTCGGTGCGGGTGTTCTCGCACACCCAGTTCGGCCTGTCGTTCATGATGGTGACCTTCAACGACAAGGCCACCGACGTCACCGCGCGCCAGCAGATCATCGAGCGGCTGCGTAGCGTGGACCTGCCCGACGGCGTGCAGCCGGAGCTGGCGCCGCTGTCCACCGCCATCGGCGAAATCTTCCGTTTCCGCCTGACCGGCAAGGGCTATACGGCGCAGGAACTGCGCACGCTGCAGGACTGGGTGGTCGAAAAGAACATGCGCCAGGTGCCGGGCGTGGCCGACGTGGTGACCATTGGCGGGTCGATCAAGCAGTACGAGGTGAACCCCAACCTGGGCCGCATGCGCGACGCCAAGATCTCGCTGTCGCAGCTGTTCACGGCGCTGCAGCGCGGCAACTCGAACGCCGGTGGCGGCGCGGTGGCCCATGGCCGCCAGCAGTACCTGCTGCGTTCGCTGGGCAGCTTCCGCTCGTCGGCGGACATCGCCAACGTGGTGGTGGCCGAGAACAACGGCACGCCGATCCTGGTCAAGGACATTGCCGAGGTGAAGGTCGGCTCGGCGCCGCCGCAGGGCCTGATGGGCCAGGACAACGAGGACGACATCGTGTCGGGCATCGTGGTGATGCGCAAGGGCGAGAACCCGTCGGTGGTGCTTGAGGCACTGAAGCAGAAGATCGAACTGCTGGACTCGCAGATCCTGCCCAAGGGCGTGAAGATCGTGCCGTACTACGATCGCTCCACGCTGATCGACAAGACGCTGCACACGGTATTCGGCAACCTGGTGGAAGGCGCGCTGCTGGTGCTGGCCGTGCTCTACCTGTTCCTGGCCAATGTGCGCGCGGCGGCGATCGTGGCGCTGGTGATTCCGCTGTCGCTGCTGTCGACGTTCATCGGCCTGACGTGGGTCGGCATTCCGGCCAACCTGCTGTCGCTGGGCGCGATGGACTTCGGCATCATCGTCGACGGCGCGGTGATCGTCGTCGAGAACATCTTCAAGCGGCTGGGCGAGCTCAAGGAGCAGCAGATCAAGGACAGCCGCGCGCGGCTTTACGCGATCCTGCAGGCCACCACCGAGGTGGGCCGGCCCACCGTTTTCTCGATGATCATCATCATCGCGGCGCACATCCCGATCTTCACGCTGCAGCGCCACGAGGGCAAGATCTTCGCGCCGATGGCGTACACGGTGACCGGCGCGCTGATCGGCTCGCTGATCCTGTCGCTGACCGTGGTGCCGCTGCTGTGCCACCTGCTGCTGACCAAGAACATCGCCCACGACGACAACTTCGTGGTGCGCTACTGCAAGCGCCTCTACGAGCCGATGCTGGCCTGGGCGCTGGACAACAAGAAGAAGGTGGTGGGCATTGCACTGGGCCTGCTGGTGGCGACCGTGGGCGTGGGCAAGTTCCTGGGCAGCGAATTCCTGCCCGAGCTGGACGAAGGCTCGATGTGGGTCAGCTTCGACCTGCCGGCGTCGGTGTCGCTGGTCGAGGCGCGCGACCAGGCCCGCATCCTGCGCAACGTGATCCGCAAGACGCCCGAGGTAAACACCACGATTTCCAAGGTGGGCCGACCCGACGACGGTACCGATCCCAAGCTGATCAACACGGTGGAGATCCTGGTCGACCTGAAGGCCGACAAGCAGTGGCGCGCGGGCTTCGACAAGCGCAAGATCATCAACGAGATCAACCACAACCTGCGTCAGCTGCCGGGCATCGAGCCGAATTTCTCGCAGCCGGTGCGCGACAACATCCTGGAAAGCATCTCGCAGATCAAGGGCCAGATCGTGATCAAGGTGCAGAGCGACAGCCTCGAGCACAACAAGAAGGTGGCCGACCAGATCCTGGCGAACGTGCAGTCGGTCAAGGGCGTGATGCGCGCGTTCATCGACCGCGACGGTGAGCTGCCGCAGTACGTGCTGGAATTCGATCGCGCCCAGGCGGCCCGCTACGGCATCAACGTGGCCGATGTGCAGGACCTGATGGAAAGCGCGCTGGCCGGCAAGGCCGCCACGGAACTGTGGGAGGGCGAAAAGCACTTCAGCGTGGTGGTGCGCCTGAAGCCGGGCGAGCGCGAACTGCCGAACCTGCCGAACATCTTCATGCAGACCGCCGACGGCGCGCAGGTGCCGCTGTCGCAGCTGGTGACGTTCCGGGCGGCGTCCGGCGCGATGAACATCAGCCGCGAGAACGGCCAGCGCACCACGTCGATCGGCATCTTCATCCACGACCGCGACATGGGCAGCGTGGTGAAAGACATGCAGCAACTGGTGAAGAAGAACGTGAACGCCGAGGACGTCAAGATCAGCTGGTCGGGCGAATTCGAGAACCAGGAACGTGCGATGGCGCGGCTGTCGATCGTGGTGCCGCTGTCGGTGCTGCTGATCTTCCTGCTGCTGTTCAATGCGTTCCAGTCGTTCAAGAGCGCGGCGCTGATCATCTCGAACATTCCGTTCGCGCTGATCGGCGGGGTGTTCGCGCTGTTCCTGACCGGCATTCCGCTGTCGGTGTCGGCGGCCATCGGCTTTATCGCGCTGTTTGGCCAGGCCGTGCTGAACGGGGTGGTGATGGTGACGTACTTCAACCAGCTGCGCCAGGAAGGCATGCCGGTGCGCCAGGCCGTGCTGACCGGTTCGATGGACCGCCTGCGCACGGTGCTGATGACAGCCATGCTGGCCATGCTGGGTCTGTTCCCGATGGCCATCTCGCGCGCCATCGGCTCGGAAACGCAGCGTCCGCTGGCCATCGTCATCATCGGCGGCCTGATTACGGCCACGCTGCTGACGCTGATCGTGCTGCCGACGCTCTACGAGTGGATGGTGGGCCGCAACTGGCCGGACGAGGAAGGCCAGTCGAACAACGAGAACCGCCTGAACGACTCGATGGCGCATTGAGCCGAGGAGGGCCGTAACGAAGACCGGGGCAACGCGCCCCGGTTTTTTTTCGTCGCTGTGCGGCGCAGATGACCGGCCCGGCTTCAGCGGCTGGCTGGCCGCGGAAAGAGCGGCCAGGCGCCGAGCGCCACCACGGCCGTCGTTGCCCAGACGACTGGCCATGAAGTCAGCGCCAGCCAGTGCGGCAGCGCAAGCGGCGTGACGAAGAAACCGAAGAACACCACCGTGTTGGCCATGCCGAGCGAGGTGCCCGCCCGGTCGGCGCCGGCCATGGCCGCCAGTTCGGTGTAGCCGACGCCGTGCCAGGCGGATACCGCGATACCGGCAAGCGTCAGCACCACCGGGAGCAGCGCCATCCACCGGCCATCCGCCGCACTGCCGTGCACGCAGCCGGCCAGCAGCAGGAAGGCAATCGCCGCGATCAGCGTGCAGGCACGCAGATAGGTCCGGCGATTGCCGTGCCGGTCGGTCCAGCGGCCGCTCCAGATGCGCGTGAGCATCGCGCCGGCCTGGATCGTGACCAGCGTGGTCGTGATCACACCCAGCCCGGCCTGTGCGTAGTCATGCAGAAAGATCGAGGTGAAGGCCAGCACTGCGAATTGCGGCACGCAAAGCAGACCGATGGCCAGCACGATGCGCCAGATGCCTGCCCGGCCGAGCGGGTTCGGGCTGCGCAACTGCGCCACGGAGGTGGCCTGGAAGTCGGGCGGTTCATGGAGCCAGCACCAGGTCAGGAGGGCGGAGACGCCGCACAACAGCGCGAGCCACCCATAAGCCCAGGTAAAGCCGACGGTTGACGCCAGCCATGGCAGGGTCAGCGCCCCGATGCCGCCGCCCATCGGCACGGCAGTCTGGCGGATGCTCATGGCGAGCCCGCGTTCGCCTTCGTGAAACCAGCGCATGACCGCGCGCCCGCTGGCGCCGTTGACGCTGCCGCCCACCAGCCCGACCAGCGTCATGGCCACCACCAGCCACGACAGTGAGGGGATATGCGCGGAGGGCCCGGTCATGGGCGACAGCCAGAGGGCCATCGCCAGCAGCGCCGCGCTGGTGGCGGCCAGTCCGCCCAGCAGCACCGGGCGGTCGCCCCAGCGGTCGGCGGCCAGGCCCCACGGCAGTTCGGACAGCGCGGTACCCAGGCCGATCGCGCCGACGGCCAGGCCGACTTGCGCGGTGTCCAGGTGGTAGCCCGTGCGCATCCAGACGGCTGTGGTCGGAATGCCGCCCACGGCGGCCAGTACGCTGGCGTTGGCCGCCACGCCGACGCCCAATACCTTCCAACGATGGGAAGGGGTCAGGCGCCGGGCCGGCGGTACGGGAAGCGGAACGGTTTGCGAGGACATAGGTGACAGGCGATCCCGGAGCTGTTTGACGTGATCCAGTCTGTCACCGAGAATTCATCCTGAAAATCGGAAAATTCTTCACGATTCGTTCGATAAAACAGGATGGTTGCGATGTCCCGAACCAATCTCGATCTGGCTGCGTTGCGCAGCTTGCTGGCCGGCATGGAACTTGGCAGCTTTGCCCGCGCGGCGGATCGCGTGGGCCGGTCCACATCGGCCATCAGCGCCCAGATCCGCAAGCTCGAAGAACAGGCCGGCACGCCGCTGTTCCGCAAGGCCGGGCGCGGGTTGGCGCTGACGGCCGCGGGCGAGGCGATGCTGGGTTACGCGCGCCGTCTTGTGGAGCTCAACGACGAAGCGGTCAGCGCGGTACGCGGGGTTGACCTGTCGGGCGGCATCCGCCTGGGGCTCCAGGAGGAATTCGGCGAAGGCTTGCTGCCAGAAGTGCTGGGCCGCTTCGCGCGCGCCCACCCAAGGGTGCGCATCGAGGCGGTGGTGTCCCGCAATGCCGACTTGCTGGAGCGGATCGACAGCGGACGGTGCGATCTGGCGCTGGTGTGGGCCGACATGCATCCCGCCGTATCGGACGATGTGGCCGGGTACGCGATGGGGCACCGGTACGTGGAACGGATCGACGACGTGCCGATGTGCTGGGTCGGCGCCGCAACCGGCGCGGCGACGATGCCTTGGCAGCCGGACGATGGCGAGCCGTTGCCGCTGGTGGCCTTCGACCGCCCATGCCAGTTTCATTCGGCCGCGGTGGCGGCGCTGGACCGTGCAGGTATTCCGTGGCGAATCACGTTTTCGAGCCCGAATCTTGGCGGGCTGTGGGCTGCCGCCGCTGCGGGGCTGGGCTTGACGGTGCGCTCGCGCTACGGATTGCCCGCGGGCGTGCGGGCGCTGCAGGCCGGCGAACATGGCCTGCCTGCGCTGCCGTCGATGTCGCTCGCGATGGTGCGCGCGTCGGCCACGATGCCGCCCGAGGTGGAGCGGCTTGCCGACATCCTGCGCGCGGCGCTGCCCGGCACGCCGGTGCCGGACGCCCTGGCAGCCTGATTCAGCCAGCCGCCAGGGCCCGCGCGTCAGTCATCGTAGCGCTCGCCATGCCGGGTCGGCCGGCATAGCAACGCGCCCAGCAGGACGCCAATTCCCAGCGCCATGCCCAGCGCCTTGATCGGCTCCCGGTGCGTATAGTCGGTCACGCATTCCTGGCCGCGCGACACGCTGTCGCTGACCGATGCCTTGATCGATGCCAGCTTGTCCGTTCCCTGCGCGGCCTTCGCCAGGAAGGTCTGCTTGGCGGTTTCGATGGCCTCGCCGGTCAGGTTTGGCAGCTGGGCCAGCAGGTCATCGAGATCCTTGGCAAGCTGCCGGGTATCGGCCTGGAGCTTCTGCTGGTTGCTGGATACATTGGTGTCGTTGGGGTCAAAGGCGGCCATGGCGTCTCCTCGCTGGGTGCGTATGCGGAAATCTGCTGGCGCAGGTTTCATACCAGCGGCCAATGCACGGGCGCCGCGTGGCTTGCGGCCACTTGACCGGGCAACTGGCAGCGCCGACTTACCGACGTTTGTAATTTGCGCCATGGCGCGCTGGGTGCACGCGACCATGGGGTCGTCGTGTGCCTCGCGGCATATGAGAGCAATCTGAATCTGGCCGCGATGAGACAAATACGATATCGGCTTTCCGGCCGCTGCGGTATGGTTGTTCCGTGTGATGAAGTCCGCCCAAAACGGCGCGGGCCACCGACGGGCAACTTTCGTTCAGGGGTCAATCATGAGGATTCTTCGAACTGCCGAAATGGCAGAACACTGCGCCAACGACGCCATCGATGCGAAGCCGCGCCGGGGCAGGTCGCGGGCACCGGGCGATGCAGGCGGGCCGCCACCGGGCCGCTTCGGTGTGGCGGAGTGGGCGCCCGTTCTGGCGATGGTCGGCGCAGGCGTGACGTTCGTGCTCTACATCATGACCACGATCAACGCGTCGATGGCAGACAAGCTGGTTGCCGTGACGCGGAGCATCGAGGAACTGGACAAGCGCATCAATATGCGTTTCGACGAGATGGACAAGCGGTTCAACGGCCAGCTGGCTGCCATGGACCAGCGTTATGACGGCAGGTTCGCTGCCATGGACAAACGGCTGGAACGCCTGGAAGTGCGAGCCGACCGGACCGACGAGCGGTTGAACAAGGTCGAGGTGCAACTGACAACGATGGACGCCAAGCTGGATCGCGTCCTCGATCACGTCGCCAGGCGCCGCTAACTACGCCGGTGCCCCAGTGGCTGGCGACGGTGCTGCTATGCCTTGCCGGGGCCCGTGCAGATCCCGTGCAGCTTGCGCAGGCCAGCATAGAGACCCTGCCGCTCCTCGGGCGTGAGCAGCCGGATCACGGAAGCCTGGCCGCGCCGCGCCAGTGGAATCACCTGTGCATGAAGGGCCGCCCCCGCTTCGCTGATCTTGCAGGACAGGCGCTTGCGCGGCGTCGTGCCCTCCGATTCCAGCGTGACGAGGCCACGGTCTTCGAGCAATCGCAGCGTGCGGCTGACCAGGGCCTTGTCCGACGTCGATTGCTTGACCAGTTCCGCGAAGGACATCGGCTCGCCGTGGGCCAATAGCGCCAGAATGCGCCATTCCGGCACGGTCAGGTCGAATTGCGTCGCATACGGCTCGGTGACGCTGCTGCGCAGGGCGGTCACAAGCTGGCTCAGCATGGTGGTCAGGAAGTCGTTGACGTTCAGCCCGGTGCCGGCTTCGTCGAGGTGCGACCAGGGATCGATGCCCTCGGTGGTAGCCGGAATGTGCTGGGTAGTGCTGGACATGTACGGGGCGTTAAAAAGGTATGCCGGGCAATGGCCCGGAAAACGCCTGCGATTGTCTCACACCGCTTGTTGTTCGCAACTTTGTGGCGCCGTACGTGTTGCAACTGCCCCGCATGCGTGCGCGCATGACGGTCAATGGCCCCTCGACCGCAAGCGGCGGAGGGGCCATGCTGACCGGAACGACGATGCCGGAGCTTGCGCGCCGGGCGACCGACGCAAGGCGTTACGCCGCGAAGCCGCCGTCCACGTTCAGGCTGGCGCCGGTGACGAAGCTGGCTTCCGGGCCCGCCAGATAGGCGACCATGCTTGCGATTTCATCCGGGTGGCCATGGCGCGGCAGGGCCATCAGACCATGCAGCGATGCGGCGAAGTCGGAGTTCTCGGGGTTCATGTCGGTGTTGACTGGGCCGGGCTGCACGTTGTTGACCGTGATGCCCTTCGGGCCCAGATCGCGCGAGAGGCCTTGCACCAGGCCCTTCAGGGCGGACTTGCTCATGGCGTAGGCGGCGCCGCCGGCGAACGGCATGCGGTCGGCGTTGGTGCTGCCGATGTTGATGATGCGGCCACCTTCGCCCATGTGCGACAGCACGGCCTTGCTGGCCACGAACACGGCGCGGACGTTGACGGCCAGCGTCTTGTCGAAGTCTTCCAGCGAGAAGTCCTCGACCGCGCCCAGGAACAGCACGCCGGCGTTGTTGACCAGGATGTCGATCTTGCCGAAATGCACGGCGGCATCGTTGATGGCGTCGGTGAGCGCGGCGGCGTCGGCTGCATCGGCGCGATAGGCCTTGGCGCGGCCGCCGGCTGCCTGGATCGACTCCACCAGTTCCTGCGCGGCGGCGCCGGAGCTCTGGTAGGTGAAGGCGACGGCGGCGCCGTCCCGGGCCAGGCGGCGTACCACGGCGGCGCCGATGCCGCGTGCACCGCCGGTTACGAAGGCAACTTTGTTCGAGAGCGAGGTCATGATCGGTTCCTTGTTGAGAGAGGGTGGGTGAACGAAGTATGGTTTGTGCGATCCCCTACCGGTAGTCATAAATCCGGATCAACTTTTTCAACCATTGGTATAAGCTTGCCGCCATGGAAGCCTTGAACCTGCTCGAATCGTTTATCCAGAGTGCCGAAACTGGCAGCTTTTCGGCTGCAGCCCGCCGGCTCGGCCTGACGCCGGCCGCCGTGAGCAAGAACGTGGCCCGGCTCGAGGACCACCTCGGGCTGCGGCTGTTCCAGCGCAGCACGCGCAAGCTCACGCTGACCATGGGCGGGGAGCAGTTCTTCCGGCAGGTGTCCGACCCCTATTCCACGTTGCGCGATGCGTTTGCCAGCGCCGCGCAGGATGACGGCAAGCCCGCCGGGGTGCTGAAAGTCAGCATGGGCGTGGCGTTTGGGCGCGAATACCTGGTGCCATTGCTTGGCGAGTTCCTGGCGATGTATCCGGCCATCGTTCCCGACTGGCATTTCGAGAACCGGAGCGTGGACCTGATTGCCGGCGGCTTCGACGCGGCCATCGGCGGCGGCATCGAACTGACCGAGGGCGTGGTGGCGCGCGAACTGGCGCGGACCTACGTGGTGGCGGTAGCCTCCCCCGCCTATCTGGCAGGGAAGACCCTTCCGAAGCATCCGGCTGACCTGTCCGCGTTTGACGGCATCGTGCGCCGGTCTGCCTCCACCGGCCGCCTGCGGCTGTGGAACCTGCGCAACCAGATTGGCGAGGAAGCCCTGGCCGAGCCGCGTACCCGGCTGATCTTCGACGACCCCGAAGCCATGGCCCACGCCGCGATGCAGGGCCTGGGCGTGGCGCTGCTGCCGATGCCGCATGCCGCGCCATGGCTGGAACGTGGCGACCTGGTGCGCCTGGTGCCTGGCTGGTGTGCTGACAACGGCCCTCTGGCGCTTTACTATCCCAACCGCAAGCTGCTGCCGCCCAAGACGCGCGTGTTCATCGAATTCGTCGTCGATGCCTTCCAGCGCAAAGGCCTGGCGCGCAGATTCGACGGACGCTGAACTGTCATTTCACGAAGCACCCCACATCGGGAGGGGCTGTATGGCAACGGCAGTGCGACGGAGCGTGCGGCTCCATTTCCATATCTGGACGTGGTTCGGCTCGCTGGTGCTGCTGGTGGGGGCGCTGATTTGCAGCATCAACTACGTGATGACCAAGGACGCGCTAGAGCGGTCCGTCACGGACACCACCCAGCGCGTCAGCCGCGAGAGCCTGGAGGAAGTCGAGAACCTGTTGCAGCCCGCCCAGATGGCGGTCCGGCTGCTCAGCCACAGTTCGCTGGCCGATGCCAGGTGGCTGGCGCAGCGCAAGCAGCGCATGGCGCTGATGCGCGACGCGCTGGAAAGCTCGCCGATCCTGCAGGCGCTGTATATCGGCTACGCGGACGGCAGTTTCTTCTATATGCGCCCGCTGCGCGACGAGGGCGAGCGTGCCGCCTACAAGGCGCCGCCGCGCGCGGCATTCCTGGTGCAAAGCGTGGACCGCGACAGCGGTCGCGCAGTGGGTCGGTACTATTACCTGGCGTCTGACCTGGATGCGGTCGGCGAGGCCGATGCCGCCGACTTTGCCGGGCGCTACGACCCGCGCACGCGGCCCTGGTACGCCTCGGCCATGGCGTCCGGAACGCTGGTGCGCACCGATCCGTACATGTTCTATTCCGACCGCGAATCGGGTGCCACGCTGGCCTTGCGCACCGCTGACGGGCAGGCCGTGGTTGGCGGGGACTTCCGGCTGGACGCGCTGGGCCAGCTGTTGAACCACGAAACGCTGACGCCACGCGCGGTGCTGGCGCTGCTGGACCGCAAGGGCAAGCTCGTCGCCATCAACCGTACGACGCCCGATTCCGTGGCCGCGCCCGATACCGTGATCATGGATCCGGCCGGTCGTCCCGAGGACTACGGCCTGGCCGTACTGACCGGCCTTGCCGTCAAGGTGGCGGCGCCCGGCGACCCGCAGGCCGTCGCCCACCCCATGCTGCTGGAACGCGCCGATGGCGAAGACTGGTACACGTCGGTGGACTGGCTGGACCCCAAGGACCCCAATTCGCTGCTGCTGGTATCCGCCATTCCGCAGGCCGAGCTATTGCACGATGCCCGGCAACACGCCGCGTGGGGCATGGTCATGACCGGGCTGGTGCTGCTGCTGGCGTTGCCGGTCACCTGGCTGGTCGCGCGCAGCGTGGCGCGGCCGCTGCAATCGCTGGCCGCCGAGGCCGACGCCATCCGCCGCTTCGATTTCGTGCGTCCCGTGTCGGTCCGCTCGCAAATTGACGAAGTGAACGATCTGGCCATAACGATGGACCAGATGCGCGGCACCATCCAGCGCATGCTGCACGTCATGGGGGCCGTATCGGCCGAGCACCGCCTCGACCGGCTGCTGCCGCTGCTGCTGCAGGAGACGCTGAGCGCCGCAGGCGGACAGGCCGGGGCGCTGTACCTGGCCGCCAGTGAGGACGAAGGCCTGCGTCCCGCCGTGGGCTTCGACCGTAGTGGCACCGAAGTGACCACGATGCGCGAGACGCTGGCGCACGACACCTTGGCGCTGGTGCGCACGGCCGTGCGCGAAGGCACGGCGCGCGCCGGCCATCTGACATCGGCCGACGTGGCCGCCGCGCGGCTCGATGTGCTGGCGGGCGCCGCGCCGGTACACGCCGCCGTCATTCCGCTGATCAACCGCCAGCAGGCGCTGCTGGGCGTCGTGCTGGTGCTGCGCGATACGCCGATCGAAGCCGCGCAGCTGGCATTTGCCAGCACCATGGCCAGCCTGTCTGCCGGCGCGCTGGAGGTGGGCGAGCTCACCACGGCGCAGCGCGACCTGTTCGATGCGTTCATCCGCCTGCTGGCAGGCGCCATCGATGCCAAGAGCCCGCACACCGGCGGTCACTGCGCGCGCGTGCCGGAACTGGCCAAGCTGCTGGCCCGGGCCGCCTGCGATGCCACCGAAGGGCCGTACCGGTCGTTCGACCTGACCGAAACGGAATGGGAGGCGCTGCACGTGGCCGCGTGGCTGCATGACTGCGGCAAGGTCACCACGCCCGACTACGTGATCGACAAGGCCACCAAGCTCGAAACGCTGCACGACCGCATCCACGAAGTGCGCATGCGCTTCGAGGTGCTGAAGCGCGACGCGGAAATTGCCTGCCTGCAGGCCGTGGCCGATGGCGAAGACCCGCAGGCCGCGCGCGAGCGGCGGGATGGGCTGCTGCGCCAGCTTGACGAGGAGTTCGCGTTCGTGGCGGCGTGCAATGTGGGCGGCGAACAGATGGATGCCGGGGACCAGGCCCGCCTGCGACAGATCGCCACGCGGACCTGGCGGCGCACGCTGGACGACCGGCTCGGCGTCTCGCACGAGGAATTGACCCGCCGGAACAGCATGCCGGCCGTGCCGCTGCCGGTCATGGAGCCGCTGCTGGCCGACCGTCCGGATCATCGGATCGAACGTGCCGCAAGGGACCAGATCGCCGACATCAATCCGTGGGGGTTCCGCCTTCGCACTCCCGAGTTTCTCTACGACCGTGGCGAACTGCACAACCTGACGATATCGCGCGGTACGCTGACCGCCGAGGAGCGATTCAAGATCGAGGACCATATCGTGCAGACGCAGATCATGCTGTCGCGCCTGCCGTTTCCGAAGCATCTGCGCGATGTGCCGGAGATTGCCGGAGGGCATCACGAGAAGATGGATGGCACCGGCTATCCGCGTGGTCTCAAACGCGACCAGATGAGCCCGTTGGCCAGGATGATGGGGATCGCCGATATCTTCGAGGCGCTGACGGCTGCCGACCGCCCATACAAGAAGGCCAAGACCCTGTCCGAAGCCGTGGGCATCATGACCCGGCTGCGCGACCAGCAGCATATCGACGCCGAGCTGTTCGACCTGTTCATCGCGGCGGGCATCCATCGCACCTACGCCGAACGCTACATGGACCCCGCGCTGATCGATATGGCCTGAGCCAGGCTCCAGGGTGCCGCGCCGATGGCGCGCCCTCACGCGGAACCGGTGCGTGGACTATGCTTCGGGAGTTCGCGCAACGCGTGTCGAGGGGGCGGTGATGAGCGTCGAGAAAATCGAGATTCCCGGCAGTCAGGGCGGTACGCTGTCCGGCCGGATGGAATGGCCCGACGGCCCGGTGCGCGCGCATGCGCTGTTTGCGCACTGCTTTACCTGTGGCAAGGACAGCCTGGCGGCCACGCGCATCGCGCGGGCACTGACGGCCCAGGGCATTGCCGTATTGCGTTTCGATTTCACGGGCATCGGCGCCAGCGAGGGCGATTTCGCCAGCACCAATTTCTCGTCGAATCTGGCCGACCTGGAGGCCGTGGCCATGTATATGCGTGCGCGCGGCCAGGCGCCCACGCTGTTGATCGGCCATAGCCTGGGCGGTGCCGCCGTGCTGGGCGTGGCCCGCCGCCTGCCCGAACTGCGAGCCGTGGTTACGATCGCCGCGCCCAGCGATCCGCGCCATGTGCTGGGGCTGCTGGGCGACAACGTCGAGCGCATTCGCGCCGAAGGCGAGCTGGAGGTCAAGCTGGCGGGGCGTCCGTTCCGCATCGCGCGGCAGTTCATCGACGATGTTTCCAGTCACACGCTGCTCGACGAGGTGGCCCACCTGGGCAAGCCGCTGCTGGTCCTGCAGTCGCCGACCGACGACACGGTGGAAGTGCAGAACGGCCTGGCAATCTTCGAGGCCGCCGCGCAGCCCAAGAGCTATGTGGCGCTGGACGGCGCCGACCACCTGCTGCAGAATCGCGCCGGCGCGGCGTATGCGGCCAGCATGATCGCGGCATGGGCGCAGCATTACCTGCCGACGCTGACCGAGGACGTCCAGGCCGAAATTCCCGAGCCGGGCGTGGTGGTGGTGGCCGAGCGCCATCGGGGCCGATACCAGCAGACCGTACGCGTGGGCGGCCATGCATTCGTTGCCGACGAGCCCGCTGCGCTGGGCGGCGACGATGCCGGCCCGAATCCCTATGAGCTGCTCTTGTCGGCGCTGGGTGCCTGTACGTCGATGACGATGCGCATGTACGCCGAACGCAAGGCATTGCCGCTGGAACACGTGGCCGTGCAGTTGCGGCACGAAAAGATCCACGCGAAGGACTGCGCCAACTGCGAGACCACCGCGGGCATGGTGGACCGGATCGAGCGGCGCATCGCGATCAGTGGCGAGCTGACCGCAGAGCAGCGCGCCTCGCTGATGGCCATCGCCGACAAGTGCCCGGTGCATCGCACGCTGGAATCCGAGGTCCACATCGATACGATGCAGGCCTAGCCACCTGCGCTAGCCACGCGCCCTAGCCGATTCCCAGCACACGCCGGCGCGCGGCGTCGAATGCCGCGCCCTCGGCCACCAGCCAGGCTTCCACTTCGGCCACCTGGGCGGTCTGCCCGTGCGCGCAGACAAAGTGGTACGACGCGTGGCTGCGTGCGTGGATGCCCCACAGGTCCACCAGGCGGCCCGATTCTAGGTCTTCCAGCACCAGCGCGGAACGTCCCATGGCGACGCCTTGCCCGGCCAGCGCGGCATTGATGGCCAGTTGCGACAGGTTGAATCGCTGGCCGGCCGATGCATCGGGCAGGGTCAGGCCGGCGTGCCGCAGCCAGCATTGCCATTCCTCGAACTCGCCGGCGCCGTCCCACGGGGTTACGTCGTGCAGCAGCATGCCGGCGCGCAGGCCTTCGGGCGATTGCAGTTCGGGGTGCGCGTCGAGGTAGGCGGGGCTGGCCACGGGGATCAGCCATTCCTCCAGGAACTGATGCGCCTTCAGGTCCGGATAGCCACCGGGATCGAAGCGCACGGCGGCCTCGGTGCCGTCGCGCAGCATGCGCGAGCGGTCGAGCGCGTGGAATTCGCCATAGACGCGCAAGCCGATGTCCGGATGCTGGCGGAAGAAGCTGCCCAGCCTTGGCGTGAGCCACACCATCGCGAATGACGGCGAGCACGACAGCGCGATGGGCTGCTTGTCGCGCGGCCTGCGCAACTGCGTCAGCGTGCCTTCGATGGCCTGGAACGACTCGCGCAGCACAAAGCGCAGGCGCTCACCTTCCGGCGTCAGCACCAGCGCGCGCGGCGTGCGCAGGAACAGCGGCCGGTCCAGCCATTGCTCCAGCTGCTTGACCTGCTGGCTGACCGCGCCCTGGGTCACGCACAGTTCGGCAGCCGCCTGCGTGAAGTTGCAATGTCGGGCCGCCGCCTCAAAACAGCGCAGCCAGCCCAATAATGATGCAGAAAGCGTGTTGGCCATTAGTCAGGCTAATGCTCGGATCAGTACAAATGGTTTGTCACGACGGTGCAATGGGACAAGAATGAAGTCACCCCTCTCCCGCTTCTCCTTGCTTCATGCCGACCGATTTTTCCGCTTTCCCGCAACAACTGCTCGCCGATCTGCAGGCCGCCCGCCCGGTCTTCTGGGGCAACCCCCACCGCAGCGACGCTGCGGCCGTCCCCACCGTCGTGGAAGGGCGCGGCATTAGTCTAGCTGATGTGAAAGCCGCCCGGGCGCGCTTCGACAGATTTGCGCCGCTGCTGGCGCGGCTGTTTCCCGAACTGCAGGGCAGCGCAGGGCGGATCGAATCGGACCTGCTGCCAGCGCCGGCCATGCAGCGTACGCTTGGTCTGCCGGCCTCGGCCGGCGCGCTGTGGATCAAGGCCGATCACAGCCTGCCCGTGGCCGGTTCGATCAAGGCGCGCGGCGGCATTCATGAAGTGCTGGAGTTTGCCGAGTCGCTGGCGCTCGAACACGGCCTGGTGACGCGTGACGCCGACTACGGCGTGCTGGCCGAAACCCCGGCGCGCACGCTGTTCGGCCGCTACCAGGTGGCGGTGGGCTCCACGGGCAACCTCGGGCTGAGTATCGGCGTGATGGCCTCGGCGCTGGGCTTCCGGGCGGCCGTCCACATGTCGGCCGACGCCAAGGAATGGAAGAAGGCCCGGCTGCGGGCGCGCGGCGTGGCCGTGGTGGAACACACGGGCGACTATGCCGCAGCCGTCGCGGCCGGCCGCCGCGAGGCCGACGCCGACCCGTACAGCTATTTCGTCGACGATGAACGGTCGCTGTCGCTGATGCTGGGCTACAGTGCCGCCGCCCTGCATCTGCACGACCAGCTGGCCGGCGCAGACGTGAAGGTCGATGCCGCGCACCCGCTGTTCGTCTACCTGCCATGCGGCGTGGGCGGCGCGCCAGCCGGCATCGCCTTCGGATTGCGCCAGCTTTATGGCCCGCATGTGCATCCGGTCTTTGTCGAGCCCACGCAGTCGCCGTGCTTCCTGGTGGAAATGCTGGCACCCGGCGCAACGGTGTACGACGTGGGCCTGACCAACCGCACCGAGGCCGACGGGCTGGCCGTGCCGCAGGCGTCGGCGCTGGCCGCGCAGGCCATGCGTGCGCTGCTGGCCGGGGTCTGCACCGTGGCCGACGACACCCTGTTTGCCGACCTCCATCGCGTGCGCGAAGCCGAAGGCTTGCGCATCGAGCCATCCGCCGCGGCCGGCTTCAGCGGTCCGGGCATGCTGACCGGCACCGAAGCTGGGCGCGCCTACCTGACACAGCACCACCTGGACGGCGCGATGGCCCATGCCACCCATCTGGTGTGGACGACCGGCGGCCTGTTCGTGCCGCCCGAGGAATACGCGCGCTTTGCCGAACGTGGCGCGGCGCTGGCCGCCTGATTGTCCCCTGAACCAATCTTTCGATTGCATCGTTGCGGAGCTTGATCATGACCCGTTTGCCTTCCCGAATTGCCCACGCCGTCGTTGCGTGCACCCTCGCAGCCGGTGCCTCGCTGGCGTTTGCGGACACCTTTCCGTCCAAGCCGATCCAGCTTGTGATTCCGTTCCCGCCCGGTGGCGCCACGGAGGTGATCGGGCGCCTGGTCGGCAAGAAGCTTGGCGACAAGCTTGGCCAGACCGTGGTGATCGACAACCGCCCCGGCGCAGGCACCATCGTCGGCGCCAGCTACGTCGCCAAGGCCGCGCCGGACGGCTATACGCTGCTGGCCAGTTCGGGCACCACGTTCACGGTGAACCCGGCCATCCAGCCAAGCTGCCGTACGACCCCGTGAAGAGCTTCGAGGCGATCGGGTTTATGGGCCGCACCGGCCTGATCCTGCTGGCCAACAAGGACCAGCCCGTCAGCAACCTGAAGCAGCTGGTGGCCGCCGCCAAGGCGCAACCGGGCAAGCTGACGTACGGGTCGTTCGGCAGCGGCACCACGGCCCAGTTCGCCGGCGAGATGCTGTTCAACCTGGCCGGCGTGAAGCTGCTGCACGTGCCGTACAAAGGCAGCGCGCCGGCCATGACCGATCTGATCGGCGGGCAGATCCCGTTCACGGTGGATACCGTGGCCGCCGCGATCCCGCAGGTGAAGTCGGGCAAGGTCAAGGCCATTGCCGTGACCACCGCCAGGCGGTCCGCGCTGCTGCCTGACGTGCCGACGGCCGCCGAAGCCGGCTATCCCGGCATCGACGCCGACACCTGGCTGGCGCTTGTGGCGCCGCGCGGCCTGCCGGCCGACGTGAAGCTGAAGCTCGAAAAGGCACTGGCCGACGTGATGGCCGACCCGGAGACGCGCAAGGCGCTGACCCATGCGGGCTTCGAACCGCTGGACGGCAACGGCGCGGCGGTGTCCGCATTGATTGCGAAGGAACTGCCGCTGATGCGCGCCACGGCACAGCGTGCGAACATTACGGCCGATTGAGACGGCCTCTGGAGACAGTCGTGAACGAAGCACAGAAGACGCTGGTGGCGCGCCCGGCCACCGAGCTGCGGCGCATGATCGGCAGCAAGGAGATTTCGCCTGTCGAGCTGCTGGACGCGTGCATCGCGCAGATCGGACAGGTGAACCCGTTCCTCAACGCGGTGACCGCCACCTGCTTCGACCGCGCCCGCGAGGAAGCCCGCGCCGCCGAACGGGCGGTGCTCGATGGCAGGCCGCTGGGCCTGCTGCACGGCCTGCCGCTCGGCGTGAAGGACCTGGAGGCCACGGCGGGCCTGCTGACGACGTACGGCTCGCCGCTGTACCGCGACAACGTGCCGGCCGAAGACAATGTGCTGGTGGCGCGCCTGCGCGCTGCGGGAGCCATCGTGGCCGGCAAGACCAACATCCCGGAAATGGGCGCCGGTGCCAATTCGCGCAACGACGTCTGGGGCGCCACGGGCAATCCGTTCAATCCGAACCTCAACGCCGGCGGATCGTCGGGCGGCTCGGCTGCCGCGCTGGCGGCAGACCTGCTGCCGGTCTGCACGGGCTCGGACACCGGGGGGGCGCTGCGCATCCCGGCCGCGAAGTGCGGGGTGGTGGGCTTCCGTCCGTCGCCGGGCGTGGTGCCGAGTTCGCGCAAGCTGCTGGGCTGGACGCCGATCTCGGTGGTGGGACCGATGGGCCGCACCGTGGCCGATGCCTGCCTGCAGCTGGCGGCCTCTGCCGGGGTATCGGCAGGCGATCCGCTGACCTACCCGCTCGATCCGCTGTCGTTCCTGGCGCCGATGCCGGTGGACCTGGGCAGCCTGCGCGTGGCGTACACCGAAGACTTTGGCTGTTGCGATGTCGATGACGGCATCCGCCGCACGTTTCGCGAGAAGATCGCCGCGATGCGTCACCTGTTCCGCAGTTGCGACGCCATCGATATCGACCTGGGCGAAGCGCACCGCTGCTTCGACGTGCTGCGCGCGGAAAGCTTCGTGGCCGGCATGCGCGACGCCTACGCGCGCGACCCGTCGAAGCTGGGCCCGAACACGCGGGCCAACTACGAGATGGGCGCGCGCATGTCGCTGGTGGACAGCGCCTGGGCGCAGGCCGAACAGACGCGCATCCTGCAGCGGTTCCAGCCGTTGTATCGCGACTACGACGTGATCCTGTCGCCGACCACGCCGGTGTCGCCGTTCCCGTGGACATCGCTCTACGCCGAATCGATCAATGGCGTGCGCCAGGAGAACTACTACCGCTGGCTGTCGCTGACGTATGTGGTCACGCTGACCACGCATCCGGCGCTGTCGCTGCCGTGCGGCCGCGATCACGCGGGCATGCCGTTCGGCCTGCAGATCGTGGGGGGTTTCCGCAAGGACCACGAGACGCTGGGCGTGTCCCACGCGATGGAGCAGGCATTCGCCGCCATTCCGTCGCTGCGCCGCCCGCTGCCGGACCTGGCCGCGCTCAAGCCGGCCGAGCCCGCGCTGACGTCGATCGTTACCGCGCCGCCGGTGCTCGACGCCAGGGTGAAGCAGGGCAAGGAAGCGTCGGCGGTCTAAGCCCGCTGCGCGATGGCTATCGCGGAAGGCCGAAAGCCGACGTCGATGCGCTAGTCGATGCTATCGTGGCGTTTTCGCGGATGGCGGTCGCCTTGGGGCCACGTCCGTGGAAGCCGGGATCAACCCGGTGTTTGTGCTGCCGGCGTCCCCGGGCGTTCGCGCGGCGGACGGCGTGGCGGTGCTCGGCGCGTAACGGACAGGAGAGCGCAGGATGACGGATGTGGCCGCCAGTGAAGCGGAATCGATCGACACCATTGCAGCCGCAGGCGCGGCGGATGTGCGCCAGGCGGCCGGCTTCGTGCACCGGCTGACGCAGCACGGGCATATCCATTCCACCGATGTCGACGGCTGCCGCATCGTCTGGCGCCGCTTTGGCGCGGGGCCGCATGTGCTGCTGGTGCATGGCGGGCACGGCAGCTGGCTGCACTGGGCGCGCAATATCGAGGCGCTGTCCGCGCGGCATACGGTCTGGGTGCCCGACCTGCCCGGCTTTGGCGCCTCGGGCGATCCGGCCGACGGCGAGATGGCGACGCTGGTGGCCACCGTGGCGGCCGGCTTCGCGCAACTGCCGGTGGAAGGGCCGGTCGATCTGGTGGGCTTTTCGTTCGGCGGGTTGACGGCGTCCTACCTGGCCAGCGCACTGCCCAACGTGCGTGGCCTGGCGCTGATGGGGCCCGGCGGCCACGGCGGCGTGCGGCGCCAGACCATCGACCTGGTGGACTGGCGGCGCGCTGGCGATGCCGCCGCGCTGACCGGGGCGATGCGTCACAACGTGGCGGCGTTCATGATCGCGGACCCCGACAAGATCGATGCGCTGGCGCTGCTGGCCTACACCGAGTCTTGCCGGCACACGCGTTTTGGCAGCAAGCAGATTTCTCGCGCGGGCGGCCTGGCTGCCGCGCTGGACCGCTTTCAGGCCCAGTCCCAGGCCCAGGCCGGTGGCGCCGTACTGATCGCCTACGGCGAACACGATGTGACCGCCGACCCGTCGGCCGTGCTGGCGGCATTGGTCGATGGCCGGCCACACCGGCAGGGCGTGGTGATCGATGGCGCCGGGCACTGGGTCCAGTACGAGGCCCACGACGCGATCAACACCTTGCTGCTGGACTGGCTGGCACGCCAGGCAGCCTGAATCCGTGGACGCCACCGATGCGCAGCGCCGGGCGCGGGACCAAACCTGATCAGTCTCGAGGTGGTGGCGGTGGCCCGATGAACTGGCGTCGCGCGCCCCAGCGGCGCGCGCGCCTGACCAGGTGGTGCCGGTGCGCGCGCAGCAGCGCACGCGTCAGCACGTCGTCGGCCACCGGCATGATGGCAACGACCAGCAGCAATGCCGCCAGCGGCAAGGTGGCCGAATAGCCGATGGCGCTGAAGGCCTGCGCGCCGACCACTCCGCCCAGGAAGAACAGTCCCACCAGCACGGCCAGCAGCCGCAGCTTCTGCCGGTCGGCCATCACCGGCTGCGGTCCGGAGCGCGCTCCAGCGGGCGCGCCGGATCGCGCCAGGCCGTTCCAGTAGCACAGCTTGCCGAGTTCGATGCCGATGTCGGTGACCATGCCGGTCACGTGGGTGGTGCGGATTTCCGCATTCGACAGCTTGGTGATCAGCGCATTCTGCAGCCCCATCATGAAGCACAGCAGCATCACCGTGGCGGGCACGAACAGCCATTCCATGTCGTCCAGGTGCGTGCCGAGCAGGCCGAAGCCCACCAGCAGCAAGGCTTCGAGCAGCAGCGGAATGGCGTATTCGCTGCGCAGCCGCGCGCGGCGCGCCCAGTGGATCAGCATGGCGGAACAGGCCGCGCCGCCGATGAACGACGCCAGCGCGCCGATGCCGTTGAGCACCATGCCATAGCGATGGAGCACCAGCTCGTCGGCAATGGAGGACACCACCCCTGACATGTGCGAGGTGTATTGATGGACCGCCAGGAAGCCGCCCGCGTTGGCGGCGCCGGCCACGAAACACAGCACCCTGGCCAGCCGGCGGTTTGACACCGGGTTGCGGCGGTGGGCGGTCAGACTGCGCAGATACCCGAGTGGCATGGCGGTAAGGGCGGGGGCGACGGAAGCCCCCATCATACGACCGCGAGGGCAGCGTGTGCATCCCGCTCGAGCACGGGCAGTTGCGCGCCGCATACAGGCCTGCGGCCAGCGGAGGCTTCAGGTCAGGCGCGTGTGTGTCACCGCCACCACCCTGGCCCATCGCGTGATCTCGCCCTGCAGGAACTGCGTGAACTGTGCGGCGCTGTTGCCAACCGGGTCGAGCCCCTCGCCGGTCAGCCGCTTGCGCATGGCCGGCGATGCCACTGCCGCTGCGGCGGCGGCTTCCAGTTCCCTGACCGTTTCGGGCGCCATGCCGGCCGGCCCGAGCAGGCCATACCACGACCGGTAATCGAAATTCGGGATCACATCGGCAATTGGCGGCAGGTTCGGAAACGCCGGCAGCCGCTGCGGGCAGCTGACCCCCAGCCCCTTGATCTTGCCGGCCTGCAGCAGCGGCTGCACGGTGGCCACGTTGCCCAGCAGCAGGTCGGCCTGGCTGCCCACGACGTCGGCCACGGCCGGGCCGGCACCCTTGTACGGGACGCTGACGATATCGACGCCGGCCTCGTGCTTGAGCATCTCGCCGGCCAGGTGGTTGGCGCTGCCCACGCCGGCCACGGCCAGGCTGATCTTGCCGGGCTTGGCCTTGGCCAGCGCGATCAGCTCGCGCACATTGTTCGCCTCCAGGCCGGGGCGGGCCACCAGGATCAGCGGGGAACTGGCAATCAGCGAAATCGGCGTGAAGTCCTTGATCGGATCGAACGGCTTCTTTTCGAACAGGGCCGGGTTGATGGCATGGCTGGTGTAGCTGAGCAGCAGCGTGCCGCCATCGGGCTCGGCCTTGGCCACCGCCACGGCGGCGATATTGCCGGCCGCGCCGCCACGGTTCTCGACGATGAACGGGTGCTTGAGGCGCTGTTCCAGGTCGGCCGCCAGCGAGCGGGCGACGATGTCGGTGCCGCCGCCCGGCGTGGCCCCGACCAGCAGCCTGGTCACGGACGCGGCGGCGTGAAGGTCGGGGGGCAACACCAGCGCCGCCGAGAGCAGCGCCAGAAAGTCGCGTCGTTGCATGGGTTGTCTCCGTTTCTCTTTATGAAGCCGGCGCCTCGTCAGTCGGGCGCCGTGAGGGGTACGTCACGGCAGCAGGCCGCCGGCCGCCTTCTCTGCGATATCAGGCGGTGGTCGCCGCCGTGCTGGCGGCGGCGCGGTCCGCAGGACTTGCCGGCCAGGGCATCAACGGCATGCCCATCGTGGCGGCCTGGCGTTGCTCGAAGGCATCGAATGCCGCGCTGCGGGCGCTGCCACGCAGGCCGCCACGCACGGCGCCGGCGCGCACGTCGGTGAAGTAGACGGCCCAGTCGTCAGGCAGCGGCTGCGAACCGGGCACGGCCAGCCACAGGCGCAGCAGGTGACGCTTGCGGTCGAATTCCTCGTAGTCCTCGAAATTGGTGCGCGAATGCACGGTCACGTAGTTGTTCAGCAGCTGCATGTCACCCTGTTCGAGCTGCATGGCAAAGCAGAGCTCGGGATCGGTCAGCAAGGTGTCGAGCAGGTCCAGTGCCTCGATCTGCGCCGGGGTCAGGCGCGGCACGTCGTCGAAGTCGCGCTGCGCGGCCACCACGTTCTTGCGGTTGATGCGGAACGCGAAGGCCGTCGGGTGGCTGCCCAGGATCGGCAACGGGTAGTAGGGCGGCTGGGACGGGTCCTGCGCGCCCTGGTAGCTGTAGTAGAACGGCTGCTGCAGTACCGGGATCAGGTCGGGGCGGCGCTGGGCCACCGCGTCACGCAGGGCGATCGAGCTGACCACCTTGCTTTCGCCGCCCGATTTGGCGGCGCGGCGGCAGATCAGGCCCACGATATCGCCCGAATCGGTATGGAAGTCGAGCCCGGCGTTGGTGTTGTAGCCGCGGCCGTTGGTGGTCTTGTAGGCCGCACCCACGTCGCGCACATCGTTCATGAAATCGCTGGCGCGGTTCTGCGTGCGGGCCACGCCCATATGCAGGCCCATGCCCCAGTAGGCCAGACGGGTGTCGTCCTCGCTCCATCGATCCACCGGAAAGCCCTTGACCAGGCACATGCCCCAGCGGCCCTGCGTCATGTCCACCGCGCGCGCCAGCGTCTGGCGTGCGCCGTCGTCGAGCGGGAAGTCGTCACGGGTCATGTCCAGCGGCGCCTTGCCGACGGCCTTGGCGTGGGCCAGGGCGTGATCGAAGCTGGCCACGTCGGCGGCCGTCAGGCGCAGGATCCAGGAGGTGTCGCGCTGGGCATCGGCAGCGCGCCAGGCTTGGGGGCGTTGTGCAGGCATCGGTATCGTCTTCTTTATCGGTTCAGGCCAGGGGTTGAGTGGGGCTGTGACAGCCTTGCGCGATGTCGTGAAGCCAGTCTATGCTTGGCTGGTACCAAGAAAAAGTGATGTTGTTTGACGTCCTTGATAAGGAATCTTGATGAAGCTGGAGACCTTCGCCACGCTGGCGGCGGTGATCGAGGAAGGGTCGTTCGCGGCGGCGGCCGCCACCATGCATCTGACGCCGAGCGCGGTCAGCATGCAGATGAAGCAGCTGGAGCAATACCTGGGACAGCCGCTGTTCGATCGCTCCGGGCTGCAGGTGCGCCCCAATGCGCTGGCGCGCGAGGTATCGGCGTCGATGGAAGGGGGGCTGCGGCACCTGAACACGCTGCGCCGGCGGGCCAGCGTGGCGGTGGAAGGCGCGGTGCGGCTCGGCGTGATCGAATCGATGCAGCCGGTGCTGCTGCCGGGTACGTTGCGCTACGTGCGCGAACGCTATCCGCGCCTGACGGTCAAGCCGCTGCGGGGCCGCAGCACGGGCCTGATGGAGATGGTCAAGGCCGGCCAGCTCGACGCGGCGGTGGTGGCGCGCCCCGAATCGGGCCGCGTGGCCAGCCTGCGCTGGTATCCGGTGGCGACCCGCGAACTGATGCTGATTGCGCCGCCCGACGCCGGCAGCCGCAACGAATCGCCGGCCGAACTGCTGGCGCGCTACGACTGGATCCGTTATGACCGTGCCACCGTGTCGGGTGCGATGGCGGCGCGCCACGTCCACGGACTGCTGCCGGACAAGCGCAGCGCGATGGAATTCGACAGCGTGACGGCCATCGTGGCGATGGTCAGCGCGGGCCTGGGGGTGTCGGTGGTGCAACTGATGGACCCCACCGTCGTGGACCGCTACCCGGTGCGCCGCATCCGCCTGGGGCCGGACGCGCCGGTGCTGCAGATGTCGCTGGTGCTGCGCAAGGCGGACGAGGACAGCCGGCTGTTGCAGGCGCTGCGCGAGGCGGTCGAGGCCACGTTGAAAACGCCGCGCGACCAGATGCTGTGATTTCTTGGCCCTTCTGGGCGGGCAGGGGTGGAGGGGGCGTTGCGCGTCGACATGCGATATGTCGGCAAGCAGGGCGTCGTTGCCCTCTCCCCCAGCCCCTCTCCCACGAGTGGGAGAGGGGAGCCGCAATCGATGGGCCGCAGGTGGGAGTGGAAAGCCGCGATCAGGCCGCTGCCTCGCGTGCCATCAGCAGCCGCACGCTGTCCGCGCGGGTTTCCGCCAGTGCCAGTGCTTGCGGAAACAGCGGCTGGCACAGGCGGGTCAGCACATTGCCGGGCGGCATTTCCACCGCCAGCCGCATGTCGCAGGCGCGTGCCAGCAGCATCGTTTCATGCCAGCGCACCGGCAGCGCCATGTTGCGCGCCAGGTCTTCGGCAATGCGCGCCGGGTCGCGCAGTTCGCGCGCCGCGCTGGCGCTGAAGTAGCGTAGCGTCGGGCGGCGGCACGCGATGTCCGCAAAGGCGCGCTGCAGCGTCGCGGCGGCATCGTCCAGCAACGCGCAATGCGACGGCACCGCAATCGCCACCCGCTGCACCGAGCGCGCGCCTGCCGCCAATGCCAGCGCCGCCACGCGCGCCATGGCCGCGTCCGATCCGGCGACGACCAACTGGGTGTCGGCGTTGTAGTTGGCGATATAGACCGGCATGCCGGGCCGATGCACATCGGCGACCACGGCTTCCAGCGGCCCTTGTTCCAGCCCCAGGATCGCAGTCATGCCAAAGCCCGACGGATAGGCGGCCTCCATCAGCCTGCCACGCTGTGCAACCAGCCGTACGGCATCGGCAAACGGCAGCACGCCGGCCGTGACCGCTGCCGCATAGGCGCCAATCGACAGCCCGGCCACGGCATGGGCCTCGGCGCCATCGTCGAGCAGGGCGCGGGCGCTGGCCACGCCCGCCACCAGCAGGCAGAGCTGTACCGATACCGTGGGCGCCAGATACGTGGCATTGTCGTGCAGCAGGATGTCCGCGCCCAGCACGTCGCTGGCTTCGGCCAGCGTACGCGCCGCGGCGGGATGATCGGGCAGCGCATGGAGCATGCCGGGGCGCTGGGCGCCCTGGCCGGGAAAGGTCAGCAGGGTTGGCATGGCGCGCGCCAGGGGTCGTCGCAGAGCACGGGGCCGGTGTCGGTCTTCAGCAGCACGCGCCCCCCGGTACGCAACCGTTCGCGCAGCGCAAAGGCGCCGTACGGGGTGGCCACCTGGATGTCGAGCCGCACGGTATCGGTATGGGTATCGATCACCGATTGCAGTGTTGCCAGCGTGGCGGGCGATAGCGGCTCGGACGCGTCCAGCAGCAAGTCGATATCGCTTCCGGTGTGCAGCACGTCGATGCCGGAAGCCAGCGTAAAGCCGACGGCGCCCGTCACGCCCCACGGTTGCGGCAATGCGCCCAGCTGCCGGGCGAGTGCATCCAGCGCGTGCAGCGCCGGAATCTCGTCACGGCGCGGATGCAGGCGCCAGAAGCCTTCACGGGCGATGTCGAATGGCGAGACCACCGTCGCGCACTGGTTGGCGTCGATCCAGCCGGCGTACCGCTGCGCGCGAGTGCGGCCCCGGACCCCTACCGGGATACGCGCCGGAAGGCGCCCGGCCGTGTCGCGGTCGCGGCGCACCACCAGCGGCGCCTGCGCCAGCCAATCCGCATCGGCCCATTCCGGCAGCGATCCCTCGGCGATGAACGCCGCGGGATCGCGCAGCCAGATCAGGTCGTGCGGCCGGACGTGCATGTCAGTCCCGGCCCTGCCACTGGCTGGCCAGCAATGCGCGGGCCTGACGCGTGGCGCTGCGGTTTTCGCCGTGAAGGCGGCTGCGCAGGTTGCGCTGCGGATCGGCGTCGATGTCGGCCAGTGCCTCGGCAAGCTGGCCCTGCACGGCGGCCAGGTCCTGCGCGGTGGGGGCGGCGGCGTCCTGCACGGCGACGGTGCGCCACAGCAGCCCCAGCGTGGCGTAGTTGTCGAGGTCGTAGGCCATCGGCGGCACGGTGGCGGCAAACGCCTCCAGGTCTTCGACACTGCGCAGCGTGATGCGCGCGGCGGCTTCCTTGCCCATCGCGTGGACCTGTACGCCCGGGTCGCGCAGCGCCAGGATGCGGTTGGCCTGGTAGCCGTGCGCCAGGAACGCCCCCGACATTGCCTTGCCCACCAGCAGCGCAATCACGGGATGCCCTTGCAGCCGCGCCGTGGCATAGGCAGCGGCCGCGCTGGCCAGGGCCTGATGGATGCCGAATGCTTCCTCGCGGCGGCCATAGGCCTGGCTGGGTGTGTCGACAATGGCGACGATGGCGCGCTTGACCGGGAGATCGCGGTCGGCGACCACGGCGTCATGCACGGCGCGCGCCAGCGACCAGCCTTCGAGCAGTCCTACCTCGCCCTGGCGGGCGCGCGGGAACGGGCTGGCGGCATCGGGTACCACGGCGATCAGGCGCGCGGTGCGGCCGGCGGCCTCCACGTCAGCCACCTGGACTGATGCCGGATAGCCGGGCAGTCGCGCGGCGTTGCCGCTCAGGGCGGCCAGCCAGGTGTCGCCCCGGCTCGGGGCGTGTGGTGCCGATTGTGTGGGCGTGGCGCTCATTGACGGTCTCCATAGAGGCGGCGCACGGTGGCCGGGTCCGGTTGATGGACGGCGTCGCCAGCGATGTAGGCGGCGATGCGTTGCAGATAGTCGGCGTAGCGTTCGCTGCGCGCGGTGTCCTGCACGGGCGCGGATGCCAGTTCGGCCACCACGTCGCGGATCGCAGCGGCGTCGTCGTCGACATAGCGGTCGGCCAGGCCCGTGGCATGGCGTTGCTCGCCGCCGGTCAGGCCCCAGATGAACGGGCGGTCGCGCGAATCGTATTCGCCCACGCCGGCCTCCTGTTCGATCACGGCCGGACCGTTCAGGCCCAGGCGCGCCTCGCGCGTGACCACCAGCGCGCTGCACAGGCCGGCGGCAATCGACATGCCCCCGAAACAGCCCACCTGGCCGGCGATCACGCCGATCACGGGCTGGTAGCGGCGCAGGTCCACGATGCCGGCATGGATCTCGGCAATCGCGGCCAGCCCCAGGTTGGCCTCCTGCAGGCGCACGCCGCCGGTTTCGAACAGGATGACGGCACGCGTGGGCACGCCGTGGCGGTTGTCGTCGGCGGCCAGTTCCAGCGCGCCGGCAATCTTGGCGCCACCCACTTCGCCCAGGCTGCCGCCCTGGAACGAACCTTCGATGGCCAGCACCACGGCGGGCTGCCCGTCGATCCGGCCCTTGGCGACGATCACGCCGTCGTCGCCTTGCGGCACGACGCCCTGGCGTTCCAGCCACGGCGAGGTCAGGCCATCGAACGGCCCGGCCAGTTCGCGGAAGGTGCCGGGGTCCAGCAGGGCGCGGGCGCGTTCGCGTGCGCCAAGTTCGACAAAGCTTTCGCGGGAGAGCAGGGCGGCGCGGGTCATGTCGGCTCCTTGTCGTCGAGGGCTTCGAACGCCTCGGCCAGGCGCATGCCCACCACGCCGGGCGTGGCGCCGAAGTCGTGGATGCGGATCTTCATCGCGGGGCGCGGCCCGGCGCCGAACACGCGGTTGAGCTGGGCATCCCAGACGCGGCCGTATCCGTTGATCGACGTGGTCACATCGATCAGCGTCTTGCCGGCCTCACCGGGCTCGATGATGACTTCCAGGTCGCCAGAGCCGACCACGCCCACCAGTACGCGGTGCGGGGCCGGGGCGCCTGCGGCGTATTCGAAACGGAGCTGTTCCATCAGTGTTCTCCAGATGGCGCGGCCCAAAGCCTGCCAAGCCGATCAAGAAAGAGGGTGGCGGCCAGCAGGTCGGCGCTGCCGCCCGGCGATGCACGGCGCGCGTGCATCGTGGCTTCGAGGTCGTGCAGGCGCCGGCGTCCGGCCAGCGTGCCGATGCCGCCGGCGTCCAGCACGGCCTCGGCGCCGGCCTGTACGTCGGCCAGCCCGGCACGGCCGGCACGCGCCAGCACGCAGGTGTCGTCGAGCCGCGCCATGATGGCCAGCAGCGCGTTGACCTGCGCCGTGGGTTCGGCGTCGCCGCGCGCGCGGGCCTCTCGCAACATTGGCAGGCCGATGCCCATCACGTGCGGAAAGCCGGCCTCGGCCTGTTCGCGCGCGCCGCCCACACCGTAGGCCGCACGGGCCAGCTCGCCCTTGTTGCCGGTGTGGGCCGGACGATGGCGATCGGGCATGCGGGCGATGACCGCCGCCATCTGGGCGATGGCCTTCGCGTGGGGCACGGCGCCGCGCGTCTTGCCAAGCCAGCCCGCCGCACCGGCCAGCAGGCCCAGTGCCCAGATGGCGCCGCGATGCGTGTTCACGCCGCCTGTGGCGCGCAGCATGGCCGTTTCGGCCTCACGACCCAGTGCGCCCAGCCGCTCGCGCAGCGCCACGTCGATGCGGCGCGCGTGCTGCCCGGCCAGGGCCATGGCCGCGAAGCTGTCGCCCAGACTGTGCGCCGAAGCAATCATCAGCGTCAGCGACATGTCCGCATGGGTGCCGTTGCCGCGGGCGTCCACCAGGCCGGGCTTGGGCGCCAGCCGGGCTTCGTCGACCAGCACGGCGACGGCCAGGCCGCCAATGGCGCCGGCCAGGCCGGACGGCGCGACATCGCCATGGGCGGCCAGTGGGAGAGGGGCAAGCGCAGCAGTCATCACCAGCTCCTGAAGCGGGCCGGCGGGTTGTAGAGGCCGCCCGACCATTCCACCAGGTCGGCCATGCTGCGCGCGGCCAGCAGCGATCGCGTGGCCTGCGCGCGATGCACGCCCAGGTCTTCGGGCAGCGCGATCAGGCCGTCGCTGCGCATCTGGCGCGTGGTGGCCGGATCGTGCCGCATGCCGATCGGCGTGACGCCGGCCACGGCGGCGATCATGCGGCGCCGCTCTTCCAGCGAACGCGCCTTGTACAGGTAGGCGATGCCCTCCTCGGTCAGCACGTGCGTGACGTCGTCGCCGTAGATCATGACCGGCGCCAGCGGCATGCCGCTGTCCCTGGCCACCTGCACGGCATCCATCGATTCCACGAAGGTCGGCTTGCCGCCGGCCTGGAACGTCTCCACCATCTGCACCACGAGCTTGCGGCCCCGGGCCAGCGGGTCGTCGGTTTCGATCAGGTCCAGCCAGGCGGGCGTGGCGTGGCGGCGGCCGCCCGGGTTGTGGCCCATGTTCGGCGCGCCGCCGAAGCCGGACAGCCGGCCGCGCGTGACCGTGGACGAATGGCCGTCGCCGTCGATCTGCAGCGTGGAGCCGATGAACAGGTCCACGGCGTACTGGCCCGCCAGCTGGCACAGCGCGCGGTTCGAGCGCATGCTGCCGTCGCGGCCGGTGAAGAACACGTCGGGGCGCGCGGCCACGTAGTCTTCCATGCCCAGTTCGCTGCCGAAGCTGTGCACGCTTTCCACCCAGCCCGATTCGATGGCCGGGATCAGTGTCGGATGCGGGTTCAGCGTCCAGTACTTGCAGATCTTGCCCTTCAGGCCCAGCTGCTCGCCGTAGGTGGGCAGGATCAGTTCGATGGCGGCGGTGTTGAAACCGATGCCGTGGTTCAGCGACTGGACGTTGTGGCGCTCGTAGATGCCGCGAATCGCCATCATCGCCATCAGGATGTGCACCGGCTTGATCAGCCGCGGATCGCGCGTGAACAGCGGCTCGCAGAAGAACGGCTTGTCGGACTGCACCACGTAGTCGATCCAGGAGCCCGGGATGTCCACGCGCGGCAGGTCGGCCGGGTCATCGACGATCTCGTTGACCTGGGCGATCACGATGCCGTCGCGGAACGCCGCGGCTTCCACCAGGGCCGGCGAATCCTCGGTGCTGGGGCCGGTGTACAGGTTGCCCTCGCGGTCGGCCTTGTAGCCGGCCGTGAGCACGATCTGCGGCGTCAGGTCGACATAGAGCCGCGAATACAACTCGATATAGGTGTGGATGGCACCCACTTCGAGCAGGCCGTCTTCCAGGAACTGCGAGATTCGCACGCTCTGTGCGCCCGCGTAGGCGAAGTCGAGCTTGCGGGCGATGCCGCGCTCGAACAGGTCCAGGTGTTCCACCCGGCTCACGCTCGGGATGATCATGTGCAGGTCATGCACGCGCGACGGATCGGCCTCGGCCAGCGAACGCGACAGGAAATCGGCCTGCTTCTGGTTGTTGCCCTCCAGCACCACGCGGTCGCCGGGGGCCGTGATGGTTTCGAGAAAGCGCACGATGTCGCCGGTGGGCACCACCTTGCCCGTGGCGATCTTCGCGCCCAGGTCCTGGCGGCGCCGCTTTTCGGTGCGGCGCGTGTCCCATTGTCGTTCCGGTATCGGATTCAGCATGACGTCTCCGGTGTGCTGCGGTCGTTACGGCAAAGATAGGCCACGCGGCGGCGGGCGAACAATCAACGTCGGCGACGGACCGTTACGGCGGGCGTAACTAAACCCCCCCACGGTAACGGGACGATTAACCGGACCGTAACGATCGTGCGCCGCTGGTTGATTGATGCGGCGCGCCGCCGTTCCTAGAGTTGTCTGCAAATGTCCGCCCCACCGAGGATGCGGCGCCCGCCCTACCAACTGGAGACAACCATGATCATCTACGGAACCGCTTTACTGGCCATCTGCCACCTGGTGGGCCTGTACCTGGGCGACCTGCTCGGCGCCGCCATCGGCGTCAAGTCGAATGTGGGCGGGGTGGGCATTGCCATGCTGCTGCTGATCTTCATCCGGCTCTACCTGCATGACCGGGGTCTGATGCCCAGGGAGACCGAGGCCGGCGTGGGCTTCTGGGGGGCGATGTACATCCCCGTGGTGGTGGCCATGGCGGCCCAGCAGAATGTGGTGGCCGCGCTGCGCGGCGGACCGGTGGCCGTGCTGGCGGCCATCCTGGCCGTGGCGGCCTGCGCGTGCCTGATCGCGCTGCTCAGCCGCACCGGCGATCACGAGCCGCTGCCGCCGCTGCCGGCCGAAGCCGTTTCGCAATAAGCCGGGAGATCGCCATGACTATCGCTGCTCCGGCCATGATGTTCGACAACGTCCTGCTCCACAACGGCCTGGTGACCGCCTTTGCCACGGTTGGCATCGTGATGTGGGTGTCTTCGCAGATTTCAAGGCGGCTGACGAAAGGGCGCCTGCATGCGTCGGCCATCGCCATCATGATTGGCCTGGGGGTGGCCTATTACGGTGGCGTGGTCACCGGCAAGGAAAAAGGCCTAGCCGATTTTGCGCTGTTCTCAGGCATCGGCCTGATGGGCGGCGCCATGCTGCGCGACTTCGCCATCGTTGCCACGGCCTTCGAGGTGCAGGTGCGCGAGGCGCGCAAGGCGGGGATGGTGGGCGCCGTGTCGCTGCTGCTGGGCACCGTGGTGCCGTTCATCGTCGGCGCGCTGGTGGCGCGGGCGTTCGGCTACAGCGACGCCGTCAGCATGACGACCATCGGCGCGGGTGCGGTGACCTATATCGTGGGCCCTGTCACCGGCGCGGCGCTTGGCGCCAGTTCGGACGTGATTGCGCTGTCGATCGCCACCGGACTGATCAAGGCCATCATCGTGATGGTCGGCACGCCATTCGCCGCGGGCTTCCTGGGCCTGAACAACCCGCGCGCCGCCATGGTGTTCGGCGGGCTGGCCGGCACGGTCAGCGGGGTCTCGGCCGGACTGGCCGCCACGGACCGCCGGCTGGTGCCCTATGGCGCGCTGGTGGCCACGTTCCACACCGGGCTGGGCTGCCTGCTCGGGCCGTCGGTGCTGTACCTGGCCACCAAGGCGATCGTGGGCGGCTGATTCCGGGGGGATCAGCAGGGCGGGCGGCCGCCGGACTGCGTCAGCATGCGACAGACGGCGGCCAGCGCCAGCAGGTTCGGGTCGCGCTCGCGGCGGCGCAGGAAGCTGAGCCCGATGGTCTGCTTCATGCCGTAGTCGGCCGTCAGCGGCACGAAGGCCACGTTGCGCGCGAACACGTCGCGCACGCGGCCCGGCAGCAGCGAGTAGCCGATGCCGCCGCCCACGAGGTTCATCAGCGAGAAAATGTCGCCCACCTTCATCACCACGTTGGGCGTGAAGTCGGCAATGCGGAAGGCCTCGGCAAACCCACTCGAAGTCACGAACCCGTCACCGAGCGACACGAATGGCTCGTCGCGGCACAGGCGCAAGTCCACGGCGGGCAGCTTCGCGTAGTGCGAGTCGGCCGGCGTGGCAAAGAAGATGTCGTCCTCGAACATCGGGATCGACTCGATCTCGGCACTCGGCTCGGGCAGCCCCATCAAGGTGGCATCGATGGTGCCCTGGCGCAGCTTGTCGAGCAGGTCGGCGTTGGAACCGAGCACCAGCTCGGTCTGCAGTTCGGGGCGGCGCATCTTGATGCCGATCACCACCTGCGGCACCGTCCGGATCGTCAGCGAATAGAGCGAGCCGATCTTGAGCTGGTCGGCCGAATAGCCGGCGGCCTCGCGCGTCACGCGTACGCCATCGGCCATGGTCTTAAGCACGTCGCGCGCCACATCGGCAAGCACGTGGGCCGCTTCGGTGGGCAGCAGGTTGCGGCCCTCGTGGCGGAACAGTGCACAGCGCAACCCTTCCTCCAGCGAATGCAGGGCCCGGTGCACGCTGACGGTGCTGACCTCCAGCACCTCGGCGGCCTTGGCCAGGTTGCCCGTGTCCATGAACGCGAGCAACGCTTCGAGCTTGCGGAACGTGATGTCTTCGCTGATGCGTTCGGGCATGGTCTGGGGGCGGCGGGACGGAAGTCGGGACAGGCCCCGATGATCGCACACCGGGCCGGCGATGTGCATGGCGCACGCGGCGGGACAGCGTCCGCCGGCCAATCATGTCGCCCGGTTACACCAGGCCGGCGTGACATATCCCGACATGAATGCCAGGGCGACAGCCAGCGCTCCGCCTCCTAGAGTTCAGCCCGTCGACGCAACACCACGCGTCAATCGAACCGAGAGGACACACCATGGCCAACCGCCTCCTGATTGCCGCAGCCGGATCGCTGATGCTGCTTGCCAATGCTTCGGCCTTCGCCTGGAGCGGCGGTCACTTCAATGCCTATACGCCGCGCGGCGAGTTCAGCGGCGGCCATGCGATGTCCTGCGGCGGTGGCAGTTGCTCGCATGCCGGCGGTGCTGTGGGCCCCTGGGGGCGGACGGCCACCAACACCGGCACGGTGACGCGCAACGCACCGGGCCAGTTCTCGAATGCCGGTACGGCGGTCGGGCCGAACGGTCGTTCGGTGCAGCACGACGGCAGCACCAGCTGCGCGGGCGGCACCTGTGACCATACGGGCGACATGACCGGTTCGAACGGCCGCACAGCCAGGACCAGCGGCAGCGTCACGCGCGACGGCCCCGGGCAGTACAGCTCGTCGGGCACCGTGACCGGCGGCAATGGCAACAGCTGGAACCATTCGGCCGGGACGAATTGCGCCGGCAACACCTGCGATCGGTCCGGCACCGTCAGCAACAGCGATGGCGGTAGCGTCACCCATTCCGGCAGCGCCACCCGCGTGGCGCCTGGCGTGGTGACGACCGGCGGCGGCAGCACCGTCTACCACGGGGCGACGGTCAGCACCGGCGGCACGGTGGTAGTGGGTGCGGCGCCGATCTATGTGCCGCCCCCTGCGCCGGTGGTCGTGGCGCCGGTGCCGGTGCCGGTGATAGTGCCGCCGCCCGCACCCATGGCAGTCGTGGCTCCGGCCGCTCCCGTCCTGCCGCCGCCTCCGCCGCCCGTGGTGGTGCCTGCGCCGGTGGTCGTCACACCGCCCCCGCCGGTGCGCGTGGCGCCCGTCGTGGTGGCCCCGCCGCCGGTCTATGTGGCGCCGGCCCGGGTGGCCGTGCTGGTGCCGGGCCACTGGGTGGGCCGCGTCTGGGTGCCGGCGCATTACGCCTGAGCGGCGGCGTTCGCCGCAACGATTTCAACCTCGCCGGCCAGGGCAAGCACGCCAGATGCCGGCAAACCAGCGGAGTTGCATCATGAAGAAGATGATCACGGTAATGATCTTGTGTATTGTTTCTGCAGGAGCCGGTGCGCAAGGCCTGGCGGGCAGCGGCGGTGAAAACCGCATGGCACGAACCGAGCAGGTGCTGTCCGAACTGCAGACCCGCTTTGCCAACGCCAACACCACGCGGGACGGCAAGCTGACGCGCGCACAGGCGCAGGCGGGGATGCCGATGGTGGCGCGGCACTTCGACGAGATGGACACGCACCATGCGGGTTATCTGACGCTGCCGCAGATCGAGGCGTTCATGGCCCAGCGCATGCGGTCGCGTTGAGGGGGCATTGCCGGGGTCGGCAGGTCAGTCCAGGATCAGAAGCACAAGAACCGGAGGGACGGCATGGACCAGGGACACCGCATCATCGTGCTCGACGACGAGGCCGAGCTGCGCAACATGCTGCAGCGTTTTCTGACCGGCCATGGCTTTCAGGTGCGGGCCGTGGCCGATGGCAAGCAACTCAACCGCTACCTGCAGCGCGAGCCCTACGACCTGCTGGTGCTGGACCTGATGATGGAACCCGAGGACGGGCTTTCGATCTGCCGCCGGCTACGGGCCGAAGGCCAGACGCTGCCCATCCTGATGCTGACGGCCAAGGGCGACCCGGCCGACCGCGTGGTCGGCCTGGATACCGGCGCCGACGACTACCTGGCCAAGCCGTTTCTGCCCGATGAACTGGTGGCGCGTATCCGCGCGCTGCTGCGGCGCCAGAAGATCGCCGCGGGCGACCCGACGGTGACCCGCCAGACCCTGAGCTTCGGGGAATTCCGCTTCGATGTCGGCAAGCAGACGCTGACGCGCGGCGGGGCGCCCGTGGAAGTTCACTCGGCCCAGATGCTGTTGCTGCACGCGCTGGGGTCCTCGCCGAACCGCGCGGTCAGCCGCGAGAACCTGCTGGCGCGCGCCCGGGGCCGCGACCACGACGCGCTGGACCGCAGCATCGACGTGCAGATCCTGCGGCTGCGCCAGATCGTCGAGGAAGATCCGTCCCGGCCACGCTTCATCAAGACCGTCTGGGGCGTCGGCTACATGCTGGTGGCGGGCGTGGACGCATGATGCGTCGCATGCTGCCGCGATCGCTGCTGGCGCGCAACATCGTCCTGCTGGTGATCCTGGTCTTCCTGACGCAGGCCTGTTCGCTGTTCGTGCTGCTGCACTACGTGCAGCGTCCGCGCGTGGAGCGGGCCGCCGCCGTGTTTTCGCAATACGTCATGCTGATGGACCGCGCGCTCGGCACCATGCCCGCCGGCGAGGCCCACGCGGCCGTGGCGCGCATGGGCGGCCAGGCCGATCCGCCGCCCGACGATCCACCCGGCGCCGACACGGCCCACCCGTTCCGCACGTGGCAGCGCGACGTGTTCATGCGCGCGTTGCGGCGCGACCTGGCGCGTGACACCGATGTGCGCTGGCAGGGCGGCGGCGATGACGAAAAGCTGTGGATCCAGGTGCATGCCGCCGGATCGCCCACGTGGATTGCGCTGCCGATGACGGCCGACGCACAGGCCAGCGGCATCACGGCCGCCATTGCGCTGTCGGCGGCGCTCGCGCTGCTGGCGGCGTTGACCGGCTACCTGCTGCAGCGCCATCTCAACCGGCCGCTGCAGGACCTGGCGCAGGCAGCCAACCGCATCCATGCGGGCGAGATACCCGAGGCCTTGCCGACCAACGGCCCCACCGAAATCGCCGAGGTCAGCCGTGCCTTCAACGACATGACCGAGGCATTGCGCCAGGCCGAGAAGACGCGCGCGCTGATGCTGGCGGGCGTCTCGCACGACATTCGCACGCCGCTGACCAAGCTGCGCCTGGCCATGGCGATGACGCTGCCGCGCGGCACGGACGACGCATTCGTGGCGTCGGTGGAAGGGTATCTCGATCACATCGACATGATCCTGCAGCAGTTCATGGACTACGCCGGCAGCGGCGAGAAAGAGACGCCGCAGCCAGGTGATCTCAATGCGCTGGTGCGCCAGCTGGCGGCCGATTTCGCAGGGCTGGGGCACGAATTCGAGCTCGACCTGGGGCCGCTACCCCCGGTGGTGTATCGGCCCACGAGCATGCTGCGCATGCTGATGAACCTGATGCAGAACGCGATCAAGTACGGCAAGACGGGCCTTTTGGTGCGCACCTGGCAGGACGGCCGGCAGGCCCATGTGGCGATCTGCGACCGCGGCACGGGCCTGGGCGCGGCGGATCTGGAGCTGTTGCGCGCACCGTTCAGCCGGGGCAGCAATACCCATGGCGAAGGCGGCACGGGCCTGGGGCTGGCCATCGTCGATCGCATCGCGCGGCTGCACGGCGGCGCGCTGTCATTCCGCGAGCGCGAAGGCGGTGGGCTGGAGGTTGTGGTGTCGCTGCCCGCGTGACATGGGATGAAATAGTTATCGCCTGGCCTGTTGCGCGGCTTCGTCCAATACTGGGTCTGCCGGCGCCGATGTCCGGTGCCAACCAAAACTACCAGCAAGGACTCCTTATCATGACGACCACTTTCAAGACCCTCTCGCGCACCGCCAGGCAACTGACCATCGCCGCCGTGGCTGCGGCATCGATGATGATGGCTGGCGGCGCGTCGGCCACGACGATGATCTCGGAAGCGTCGGTGCCGGCGTCGCTGTCGCACGTGCAGGCCGACGTGGTCTATGTGCGTGGCTTCGACGTGAGTGCCAGCCAGGTCAAGGTCGACAACACGATGATGCACCGGATCAAGGCGATGGCTTCTGGCGACGCCGGCGGCGGTGCCCAGGACCAGGCCGCGCTGGCCGCGCGCAATGCCACGGCCGACGAGATCGTCCGCCAGCTTCAGGCCAAGGGGCTGCATGCCGTGCGTCTCGACGGCCCGGTGCCAGCCGATGCCAACGCCCTGATCGTGGAAGGCCGCTTCGACAGGATCGACGAAGGCAATCAGCGCCGTCGCACAATGATCGGTCTGGGCGCGGGCAAGAGCGATGTGTCGGCATCGGTCCAGGTGCTGTACCAGCCGGCACATGCCCAGCCGATTCCGCTGGCGCTGTTCGATACCAGCGCCGACAGCGGCCATATGCCCGGCGTGGCCGAGATGGCCGGCGTGGGCGCGGCGGCCAGCCACGTGGCCACGTCGGCGGCGGCCAGCGCCGGCTTGCACGGGGCGACCGAAGCCCGGCGCGACAGCGTTGCCGGCGAAGCGCAGCGCGTGGGCGATGCCGTGGTCAAGCAGGTGATGGCCGTGCTGGACCAGCCGGGCGGGGCCGCACGTATCTGAATCGTCCGCTCTGAAACGGATCGAAACGGAAGACGCCCCCGTGGCGTCCTTTTCTTTTTCTGACGCCTCAGATACATTGGCATTTCCTGATTTGCCTGAAATGCCGTGAAACACTACACACGCGAAAACTTCCAGCTAACGCAAAGTGTCGGCTTTCACCTGAACCGGGCACGCAACAGCCTGCTCATGGAGATGGATGCCGCGCTGCGCCCGCTGGACATTACCGCCCAGCAGATGGGCATCCTGCTGTCGCTGATGCGTGGGATGGCCAGCACGCCGCTGGAGGTCAGCCGGCTGCTGGGCATCGACACCGGCCTGATGACGCGCATGCTGGACAAGCTCGAAAACAAGGGCTTGCTCCAGCGCCAGCGCAGCGACGAGGACCGCCGCGTCATCCACCTGATCCTGACCGACAAGGGCAGGGACGTGGCGGCGCAACTGCCGCATATCGCGCCCGAAGTGCTCAATCATCGCCTGCGCAATTTCTCCGAGGCCGAATTTGGCGAGTTCATGCGCCTGCTGCAGAAGTTTGCCGACGGCAGCTGAGGCCGCCGTCCGGATTCATGCCTGGCCTCGCTCCGGGGCCGTCCGCCGCACGGTGAAGTCTGCCGCGAACGCGACGGCCATGGCCACGGCGCCGCACGCGAAGATCAGCGTGTAGTTCTCGTGGGTATGCGAGAACAGCCACGCATAGCCGTAGCCGCCCAGTGCCTGGAACAGCGCGAACGATGCCGTGGCACGGCTCCACGCGGCGCGCTGCGCCGTGGGGTCATTCGGCAGCAGTTCCTGCACGCGGCCCAGCACCATCGGCACGATGCCAGGGGTGAAGGCGCCGAGTACGATGGTGGCTGCCCACAGCGCCGCCGTGTGGTGCGACAGCGCCAGCAGGCTCACCGCCAGCCCCTGCAGCACCATGGCAATGCGGTAGCCGTTGCCGAAGCCCATCCGGCCGCCCAGCCAGCTGCTGACCACCGGACCCGCAATCGCGGCGATGCCGTACAGCACCCAGTATCCCGCACCGACAGAAGCGCCCTGGCCCAGCCCGCGCGCCACGTAATCCACCAGCAGCACCATCGCCGGCACGAGTCCCAGGGCATTGGCCGCGTACTGGATATAGATCACGCGCAATGCGCGACGATGCGACGCCAGCGCGCCGTCGGCCGCATGGTGGCCGGCCGAGGTGGCCGCCGGCATGCCCGGCGGCGTGTCGGTGGCGGGCCAGCCCGTCCAGCTCAGCGCGGTCAGCAGCAGCGACACGGCGCCAAGGCCGAACCACGTGGTACGCAGGCCGAGCTTGAGCAGTTCCGGCACCAGCGTGCCCGATGCGGCGATGCCGATACCGAGCCCGAGGAAGATCATGCCGCTGACAAAGGCGCGCCGGGCCGGCGCGATATGCGGCAGGATGGCCGTGGCCACCAGCACCATGATGGCGCCGCCCGACAGGCCAGACAGGAAGCGCCAGACAAAGAACCAGCCAACCGACAGCGGAAACGCGCACGCAAAGAACGCTGTGGTGACGGCCACCATCAGCCAGCGCAGTGCATGACGGTTGGACATCCGCGCGGCCAGCGGCCGCCCCAGCAGCGCGCCGGCCAGGTAGCCGGCAAAGTTGGCGGCGCCGAGCGTGACCGTATCGGCCGCGCTGAACCAGTGGGCCTGGATCAGCGCCGGAATCAGCGGCGTGTAGGCAAAGCGGGCCAGACCGATGGCCACGAGGCTGGCGGACAGGCCGGCAAATGCGGCATGGAGGGCGCGCGTGTCGAGCGATCGGCTGTCGGATGGGGCGCCCGGAACGGGAACGGCGGCGGGTGCATCTTGTGACATGGTTTTTCCTTCACGAAGGTCGGGGCGAACGTCTCCGCCACGCGGCGCCGGGCCGCGTGGGAGCGTGTCGAAAATCGGGGGAGTGGGGCGGTTCTAGGCCGGCGGGCCGTCTGCCGCCTGCAGGCCCAGCGACGCCAGTGCGGGGCGCACCGAGGCCTCCAGCAGCGCGCGTTCCGGCATGACGCGCGACAGCACGCGCATGCCGACCTGCAGCGACAGCAGCATGGCTGCGGCGTCGTCGGGGTCATGGACGTCCGCGATGGTGCCTTCTGCCTGCGCCGCGCGGATCACGCGCCCGAAGAACGCGCGCAGCAGCGACAGTTCCAGCGCCACGGCGGCCTTCAGTTCGGGGTCTTCGTTCGAGGCCTCCAGCGCCGTGTTGATCAGCATGCAGCCACGGTGCGGCAGCTCGTTGGCGCCGCGTTCGACGCTTTCGGCAAAGAACTGCACCAGCGCCTGCGCCGGCGGATAGCTGGCCTCGATGCGGTCGATGCGTTCGCGCAGCGTGCGGTTCAGGTAGTCGTCCAGCGCCTGCATGAACAGTTGCCGCTTGTCGCCGAATGCGTTGTACAGGCTTGGCTGGGTCAGCCCCATGGCCTGGGTCAGCTCACGCGTGGACGTGGCGTGATAGCCCTTGGCCCAGAACGTGGCCTGGGCTGCGGACAGCGCCGCGTCCGCATCGAATTGTCGGGGTCGTGCCATGGAGGATCTCGTTTTGTATCGATCTGTATGAAACGTAGCGCTGATTATAGATCGATCGATACAAAACGCAAGTTCGTTCGGGCTCATCCCCTTCAGTATTCGTGAAGTGGTCGTCTTGGAATGTGACTTTGCGGCGCGGCCCCGCCATCCCTTATAGTCTGCGGGTACCGCCTGACCCATAAGGAGAGAAAAGTACATGATCAAGACCAACTGGATGGCGGCGGGCGCTGCGGCGGCAATGCTGCTGGCGCCGGGCGTCCATGCGCAGTCCACTGCCCAACTACCCGCGCAGGCCACGGCACAGGCGCCCGATCTGCACGTGATGATTTCTGGCGGATTTACGGCCGCCTACCAGAAGCTGGCGCCGGGCTTCACGGCGCAGCACGGTGCCCGGCTAAAGACCGAGCACGGGCCGTCGATGGGCAAGTCGCCCGAGGCCATTCCGAACCGGCTGGCGCGCGGCGAGCATGCCGACGTGGTCATCATGGTGGGCTATGCGCTGGACGACCTGATCAAGAAGGGCATGGTCGATCCGCAGTCGCGCGTGGAACTGGCGGACTCTCGCATCGGCATGGTGGTGCGCCAGGGTGCGACCGTGCCCGATATCCGTACCGTGGACGCCTTGCGCCAGACACTGACGCAGGCGAAGTCGATCGCGTATTCGGACAGCGCAAGCGGAGTCTATGTGGAGCGCGAGCTGTTCACGAAGCTTGGGGTTCCGGCGCTGGCGGCCAAGGCAAAGAAGGTGGAAAAGATTCCGGTGGCGTCGACGGTGGCCAATGGCCAGTACGAGATCGGCTTCCAGCAGGTGGCCGAACTGCTGCCCGTACCCGGTGTGACGTTTGTGGGCCGCATTCCCGAGGAAGTGCAGTCCGTCACGCGTTTCGCGGGCGGCGTGCCGGTCAAGGCAGAGCACCCCGCCGAGGCGAAGGCCCTGCTGGAATTCCTGGCGGCGCCTGCCGCGCAGGCTGTGGTGAAGGAAACGGGTCTCGACTCCGTGCCTCACTGAACGCGACGCCGTTTTTCAAGGGCTGCAGTCATTGCCCGGGGCCGGCTAATGCCGGCCCTTTTTCATTGGCCGCCACATCATGCCGCATGGCGTGCACGCCGGCCCGCTTTGACGCTTGCATTAAGCAAATGTGATGCTGTGGGAATTGTCTTACGAATGTTTCAGCAGCGGCCTTCTGCTTCGACGGGGTGGCAAAACATAACCTGCAACTACAGCGGGGCCACAACGCAATCCAGCAGCTTGCAACGCGGAGATTGCCGGGCCCGATAAGTATCCACCTCGAGAAAGGAGCACGACATGATCGCAAAGAAGTGGCTGAGTGCAGCAGTATGTTCGTTGATGGTGGCCGCGCCGATGGGCATGGCCTATGCGCAGGCGGGTTCGAAGGCGGACTATGACGCCGCCGTGAAGCAGGCCGATGCCGACTACAAGACCGCCAAGAGCAAATGTGACGGGATGTCCGGCAATGCCAAGGACGTCTGCAAGGCCGAAGCCAAGCGCGACCACGATGTGGCCAAGGCCAACGCCGAAGCCAAGCGCGACGGCACCGAGAAGGCGCACGCCAAGGCTTTGAAGACCAAGGCCGACCGCGACTATGACGTGGCCAAGGAAATGTGCGACGACAAGAAGGGCAACGACAAGGACGTGTGCGTGAAGGAAGCCAAGGCATCGCACGAACGCGCCCTGGGTGAAGCCAAGGTCGACAAGGCCGCCGCCACGGGTACCAGCACTGACGTTGCCGAGGCCCGCGCCGATGCCCGCAAGGACACGACCAACGCCGCCTACAAGGCCGACAAGGAAAAGTGCGACGCGATGTCCGGCGACGCCAAGGACAAGTGCCAGGCCAACGTGAAGGCCAAGTACGCCAAGTAAGACCAACGCAAGCCAGCCCGCTATGGGCAGACGCGCGAACCGGCACGTATGTGACGCCGCAACGCAATGATCCACAGTCCACTGACACACGAAGGAGCCAGATATGAACTGGGACCAGATCGAAGGCAAATGGGATCAGGCCAAGGGCAAGATCAAGGAAAAGTGGGGCAAGCTGACCGACGACGACATCACCGTCATCAACGGCAAGCGTGACCAGCTGGCCGGCCGGATCCAGGAACGCTACGGCTATACGAAGGAACGGGCGGAAGAGGAAATGAAGGCCTGGGAGCGGGACGTTCGCTGGTAAGCCAGCACGTCCCGGCCCACATGGCCGGACCACGCGTCATGCGCGGACACGTGTGACGATCAACAGGCGGGGCCCTCGGGCTCCGCCTTTTTTCGTTGATCGGGCAACGGTTGCCTGCCGGGATTGTTACGGGCTTGTCGATGATTTGTAACAGTGTCAACCGACAATATTTCAACGCGTTACGGATTATTACGAGCCGGGCCGCCTTCCCCACGAACAAATCCAACAAAGGCGGTCGGCCGCGTTGCGGCGGATACCGGCCGCGAATGCGAGGGTCGTCACTGCGTGATCAGGTCTCGAAGAAAGACCGGCATGCCAACCAGGGGAGCAGTTAGTCGTGCATGGACCAGTTTCATGTCTGCAGGGCCTTCAGGGCCACGCAGGGGGATTTCTTCATCTTTTTCCGGCCGATTATGTGCGCTATCTCGGCGCCGTCGCGTCAGTTTCAACGTTTTGCTATCCGACCGGCAGCCGCAAATGGCTGTCGCGGCGCATCAAGCTTGTGGCGCTGTCGGCCATCCGGCGCAGTACGGCACAGTCCTGGCTGAGTGCGGCGTCTTCATGCGCCCTGCTGGAGCGGGTGATTGCGGCACGTCCGGTGGTGCTGGAAAAGCCGTTTCGGCCGCTTGGGGCCTACGGCCTGTGCTTTGGTGAGCGCGCCCGGCTGGTGCTGGAGCATTTTTCGCTCATGGACGATGCGCTACCGGCTGGCGTCTGCGACCGTATCTATCTGGGCGGCGGACTGGACTGGGCTTTCGGCGATGGCCGCTACACGCTGCGGCTGACCGACTCCGGGCCGAATCCCAAGGAAGGCGAACTCGGGCTTTACTGGATCGACAACGAAACGGGGGCCAGCCTGGCGCAACTGAGCTTTTACCTGCGACGTGCCGCCGATGGCGTTGAACTCTATATAGGCGGGCTGCAGGGCCCGATGCACGACGCCAGCCGGGACTGGATCCGCGCCGCCACCAAGGCGTGCGAAGGTCTTCGGCCGAAGGACGCGCTCATGCAGGCGCTGCTGGCCCTGGCCGGCCAGATCGGCGCGCGCCGGATCGTGGCGGTGTCGCGCGCCAATCACGTCGGACGCCAGCGCCACCGTCCCCGCGAAATCCAGGCGGACTACGAAAGCTTCTGGGCTGAATACCACGGCACGGTGCTGTCCAGCGGCAACTTCGAACTGCCGGTGCAGCAACCCGAGCGCGACATTGCGGAGGTGGCGTCGAAGAAGCGTTCGGCGTGGCGGCGCAAGCAGGCGCTGGCGGCATCGATCCGCCACGCGGTCGCGCTTGGCCTGTGTCCGCAGGCCGATGCGGCCAGCAACGATGGGTCTGCGCTGGCGGTCATTCCGGCAGCCTGAACGCTGGCCGCCAATCTGGGTGTGCTGGGCCCGCATGGCAGAACGGCCGGGGCGTAAACCCTAGTAGTCTAGCCAGCTAGACTTTTAATAGAGTCCGGTATCGGCCGGAAGCGCCGGTGCAGTCATGCGCCGGCCGGCCGCGCCATGTACCCCCGATGCCGGACGCCACCGACCTTCTTTCCCGCAGCCGCGAGCCCGTCTACCTGCAGCTCGCCACGATATTCCGCCGCCAGATCGAGAGCGGCGCTTGGCGTCAGGGCGAGCAGTTGCCATCGCTCGATGCCCTGTGCCGCCAGTACGGCGTGGCGCGCATGACAATGCATCACGCCATTTCCCAGCTCGATGCCGAAGGGCTCGTGGCGCGCTCGCGCGGCCGCGGCACCTTCGTCAAGACGGCCGGCCGTTCGCGCCGCCCGCTGGCGCTGCCGATCAGCTGGGACCAGGCGGTGGCGGTGGGTGACCAGCTATCCACCGAGGCCATGGTGGAATCCACTGCCGATGTGCATCTGCCCGACGATCTGGGCATGCCTTGCGCCGCCCGGCGCGCCGACGCCTACCATTTCCTGCGCCGCGCGCATCGCCTGGAAGGCCGGCCGTTCGCCGTGGGCGAGGTCTATATCGCCGCCGATGTGTTCGCGCGCGAGCCCGAGGCGTTCCGCCAGGGCGCGTCGGTGCCCGTGCTGGACCGCTTTCCCGGCCTCAAGGTCAATGCCGCCCGGCAGCGCCTGTCCATCGTGCCGGCTGGCGCGGAATGCGCCGGGGCGCTGGCGCTGGCCGTGGGCGCGCCCGTGGCCGAACTGCGCCGCTTTGCCTGCGTCGACGATGTGATCGTCTATTACGCGCGTATCGAATTTCCCACCGAGTACGTCTGCCTGGATTTCGACCTGCTCGCCAATCGTTGCTGACCACCGCCAACCGCATGGAACCCAAGATGGAGACACAAGACAAGATGAACGGCGCAGAGAGCCTGGTGAAGACGCTGCTGGCCTGCGGCGTGGATACCTGCTTTGCCAACCCCGGCACGAGCGAGATGCATTTCGTGGCCGCTCTGGACCGCATCCCGGGCATGCGCTGCGTGCTGGGCCTGTTCGAGGGCGTGGTGACCGGCGCCGCCGACGGCTACGCGCGGATGGCGGACAAGCCCGCCGCCACGCTGCTGCATTGCGGTCCCGGCCTGGCCAACGGCCTGGCGAACCTGCACAACGCCCGCCGCGCACAGACGCCGATCGTCAACATCATTGGTGACCAGGCCACTTACCATCGCCCGCTGGATGCGCCGCTGACCGCCGATACCGAAGGCTGGGCGCGACCCGTGTCCGTGTGGACGCGCACCGCCACGCATGCCGCGTCGGTGGGTGCCGACGCCGCCGTGGCCGTACAGGCTGCATGCAGCGCGCCCGGTGGCGTGGCCAGCCTGATCCTGCCGTCCGACGTGTGCTGGGACGAGGGCGGCCAGGTGGCCGCGCCGTTGCCCCCGCTGGCCGTGCCGAAGGTGTCCCCGGACGCCGTGCAAAATGCCGCGCGCATCCTGCGCAGCGGGCAGCCGACGCTGATCGTGCTGGCCGGCAGCGCGCTGCGCGAAGGCGCGCTGGCCGACGCCCACCGCATCGCTGCTGCCACCGATGCCCGCCTGATCACGCCGATGTCGAACGCGCGCGTGACGCGCGGTCGCGGCCGGCTGGCGATCGACCGGATTCCGTACTCGGGCGATGCCGCGCGCCAGAAGCTGGCCGGCATCCGCAACGTGATCCTGGTGGGTGCGCCGCCTCCGGTCACGTTCTTCGCCTACCCCGGCAAGTCACCGCGCCCGTATCCGGAAGACGCCACGATCCATGTGCTGGCCCGCGCCGAGGAAGACCTCGGCGAAGCCCTGGCGCGCCTGGCCGACGAACTGGGTGCGCGCCAGGCACAGCTGCCTGCGTCGGCCGCGATGCCAGTGGCGGCCGCAAAGGGCGCGATCACGTCCGAGGCGGTGGCCCAGTCGCTGACCGCGCTGCTGCCCGAGCAGGCCGTGGTGGTGGAAGAAAGCGTGAGCTTCGGCCGTGCGTTCTATCCGGGTACCGTCCACGCCGCGCCGCATGACTGGCTGCAGCTGACCGGCGGCGCGATCGGTGCCGGCCTGCCGCTGGCCACGGGCGCGGCCATCGCGGCGCCGGACCGCCGCGTGGTGGCGCTGCAGGCCGATGGATCGGGCATGTACACGCTGCAATCGCTGTGGACCATGGCCCGCGAAAAGCTCGACGTGACCATCGTGCTGCTGGCCAACCGCAAGTACGCCATCCTGCTGGGCGAACTGGCTGGCGTGGGCGCCAACCCAGGCAAGACGGCGATGGACATGCTGGACATCGGCAATCCGGACCTCGACTGGGTCAAGATGGCCAACGGGATGGGCGTCGAAGCGGCACGCGCCGACAACATGGACGCGTTCAACGACCTGTTCCAGCAGGCCAACCAGCGCAAGGGGCCGTTCCTGATCGAACTGGTGATCTGAGCGGGCCGTCACCGGCAGCCCGGCCCCCGCATGGGCCGCGGCTGACCCATGATGTTCCATGATGTTCCATTGCCCCCGGGCCGGGCACGCAGCAGCATGACCCTGCGTACTTCGTCCAAAGGGGGCACATCATGAAGAACTCGGGAATGCAGTGGGCCGCAGTGTGCTGCGGCCTGGCGATGACGGGCGGCGTGTCCGCGCAAACGGTGGCCAACGCCGATGCCACGGTCATCTGCGAGTATTCGCACACGCTGGCGGACGACCCGATCGTCTACCCGGGCAAGCCCGGCATCGCCATGATCCACGACTTCCTCGGCAACACGACGGCCAACGCCTTGTCGACGCCTGAGACGCTGCGCGCCGAACATGGCACGACCTGCGAGAACGCGGCCGACACCACGGCGTACTGGGCGCCCGCGCTGAAGTTGCCCGATGGCAGGATCGTGCCGCCCACGTACCAGAAGACCTACTACACGAACGTGGCGGTGCCGTCGGGGCGCCGCGTGCGCGTGGAGCCGCTGCCGGCAGGACTACGGATGCTGGCCGGCGACCACCACGGCGCGCTGCCCAATCCAAGGATATCGTTCCTGTGTAACGGACACAGCTATACCAACACGATTCCCACAGACTGCGTGCCCGATCCCGAGAAAGGCACCCAGTTCAATATCGGCGTGAACTTCCCGACGTGCTGGGACGGCCGGAACCTGGCGCCCATCAAGGGCGTGATCGAAAACGTGGTGTATCCCGACAACCAGGGCGTCTGCCCGGCGACCCATCCCATCCACATTCCGGAGGTGAACCTGAACCTGGCCTACATGATCGGCCAGGTGACCGACCTGACCGAGGCCCGGCTGTCGATGGACCCCACGTTGGACGCGTTTGGCAGGGTGGTGGAGCATAACTGGGGCACGCTCTATACCGCACACGCCGACTTCTTCAACGGATGGCGCGACGAATCGCTGCGCTACATGGCCGACTACTGCCTGAACGCAGGCCGGCTCTGCAACAAGCAGGTGCCCTACGCGTACAGCGAGCCGCTTGGCGATGCGACGGTACGCGGCGGCGACACGGCGGAAAAGAATTACGGGAACGACCTTTCGCTGTACGCGCAGCGGGCCAGCGGCACCACGCCGGAGTCGATGATCTACATGAAGTTCCGCATCCCGCAGGGAGCGGTCAACGTGCCGCCACGCTTCACGCCCGACTATCAGCTGCGGATCTACGGCGGCAATACCACCGACAAGACGGCCGCCATCATCCGCCTGTACCGTGTGTCGACGGACTGGACGGAAGACACCATCACGGCCAGCAACGCGCCGCCCTGCCAGGGCACCATGACGGACATGTACCTGGACAATGTGATCCAGTACCGCACCTTCAACGTCAGCAGGGCCATGAACGAAGCCATTGCGGAAGGCAAGGACACCATCGCGTTCTGCCTGCGCGGCAGCGGCGACCGCCTCTACACGTTCGCCAGCCGCGACGCCGACAACCCGCCGCTGCAGTTGATGATGACCCTCAACCCGGTCAAGCACTAGGCGCGGCGTTCGGTCAGGGCCCAGCCCGCCATGGCCTGGCCGCCGGCGTTGTCGCCGGTCCACAGCAGCACGCGGCCCGGCGTGCCGGCATCGTCGGCACCGCCCACGGCCACGGTGTCCTGGTGGAACAACGGCGCCAAGCCGCGGAAGCCGAAGCGCGTCACGCGCGCGTCGGGGCGCTCGTGGCGCAGCAGTTCCAGCATCAGCATGGCCTGCAGCGGCCCATGCACGATCAGGCCGGGATAGCCTTCCACGTCGCGCACGTAGTCCAGGTCGTAGTGGATGCGGTGGGCGTTGAACGTCAGCGCCGAGAAGCGGAACAGCAGCGTGGGGTCGGCCTGCAGCGTGCGACCGAACCGAGCGGTCTGCTCAAGTGCCGGGCGCGGCGGCTGGGGCTGTCCCTTCGGTGGCATGGCGCGGTAGACGATGTCGTGCCGCTCGGTCAGGGCAGTTTCGCCGCCAGCCGTGAACACGTGATCGACGGACACGAAATACAGCTCGCCGGTGCGGCCGGCCTTGTGCTGCACGTCGGTGATGGTCGACGTACGGATGACCGTCTCACCGACGCGCAGGCCACGGTGGAAGGACAGCTCGCTGCCGGCCCACATGCGGCGCGGCAACGGCACCGGCGGCAGGAATCCGCCCAGCGTGGGATGGCCGTCCTGCCCGAGCGTATGCTGCGGCGCGCGGGGCAGGAAGTACAGCCAGTGCCACAGCGGCGGCAGCGGCTGGCTGGCGATGGCTGCGCCATCGAGATCGAAGGTGGCCGCGAGCGCGTGGACCGGCTCGGCCGCCAGGGTCTCGGTGCGCGACTCCGAACGGCCGATCCATTCGCGCAGGTGTTCGAGTGTAGGGATGGTCATGGCAATGGTAGTCGGTGGGCGGTTACCGGCTGGCGGGCAGCCAGTCGTTGACGTTGGCCTGCTGGTCCAGGCGCCAGACACGGTCGATGATGGCGCGCATTTCGGCCTCGCTGGCACCGTGGCGGAACGCGCCCAGCTGGACCGCCTTGGCTTCGAGTTCCGGGCGCGACAGCGTGTTGTCCGGATCGCCCTTGGGCACATCGACCCTGGCCTCCAGCGCGCGGCCGTCGGTGGTACGCACCGTCACCCGGCCGATCCACTGGCGCGGGTAGGCCGCGTTGATTTCGTCGTCCAGCGCCATCGTCACCTTATTGCAGAAGGCCGCGATGCGCGGGTCCTGCAGCGCGTGCTGCTCGAACTCTCCCAGGCCGGCATGCGTGTGCACGGCCACTAGTCCCAGCACGGTGCCCATCGAGAACTTGGCCTGATGGATCGTCACCGGATTGACCACCGGGCCCAGCACGTCGATGGCGCCCTGGTGCACGTGCGCGGTCACGGCGTCGATCTGTTCGGCCCGCAGGCCTTCGCGCTGCATCAGTGCCTTCAGCGCATCGGCCGCCGGGTGCGTGTGGCGGCACGAGGCAAAGAACTTGAACGACGTCTCGGCCGTGGCCCAGCGCGTGCCCAGCCCGTCGGTCAGCGCGGCGGGGTTGGCGTCGCTCGACATGCCGGCCGCCATGCCCTGCGCGCCTTCGAGAATCTGCTTCGCGCCGGTAAAGCCCGCGCGGGCCAGCCACGCCGACTGCAGGCCATCGGCGGCGGCCTTGGCGGTATGCAGTTGCTTGGAGTCCGCCGCATCGCGCAGGAATTCCCACAGCCCGGCGGCCTGCGTGCCGGCGGAGCCCAGCGCCTGGTTGATGCCTTCGGCGTCCAGCCCGTACAGCTTGGCAACGCCAGCGGCGGCGGCCAGCGTGCCAACCGTGCCGGTGGTGTGGAACACGCGGTAGTGCGAGCGGCCCATGAATTCGCCGATGCGGATGCCGGCCTCGTAGCCGGCGATCGATGCCAGCAGCACCTCGGCGCCGGTCTTGCCCTCGGCCTGCGCGGCGGCCACCACGGCCGGGAATACCACGGCGGCCGGGTGCAGCACCGAACCGTTGTGGACGTCATCCTGCTCCACCACGTGCGACGACGCCCCGTTGATCAGCGCGGCGAAGTAGGGCGACGTGCGGCGGCGGTCGACAAAGACCTCCGCATCGCCCGACTGCGGCCCCATGGCCGCGGCGAATTCCTGGATGCGGCGGATGGCCGGCGCGTCCTTGCCGGCGATGGCGGAGGCGATCCAGTCGAGAAACAGGTCCTTGGTGCGTTCGACCACCGGAGCGGGCACGTCGGTGAGCTTCAGTTGCGCCAGGAAATCACAGAGCTGGCGCGTCGGATAGGTGTCGTTGGGCATGTTCGGCGTTGGAGTCGGGCGGTCAGAACGAACGCGGCAGTTCGAGCACGTGCTCGGCCACGTAGGACAGGATCAGGTTCGTGGAGATCGGCGCCACCTGGTACAGGCGCGTTTCGCGGAACTTGCGCTCGATGTCGTATTCGGCGGCGAAGCCGAAGCCGCCGTGCGTCTGCAGGCACACGTTGGCGGCTTCCCACGACGCGTCAGCCGCCAGCAGCTTGGCCATGTTGGCTTCCTTGCCGCACGGCTTGCCGGCGTCGAACAGCTGCGCCGCCTTGTAGCGCATCAGGCTGGCCGCTTCCACGTTGACGTAGGCACGCGCGATCGGGAACTGCACGCCCTGGTTCTGGCCGATGGGGCGGTCGAACACGATGCGCTCACGTGCATAGCCGCTGGCGCGCTCGACGAACCAGTAGCCGTCGCCGATGCATTCGGCGGCAATCAGGATGCGCTCGGCGTTCAGGCCGTCGAGGATGTACTTGAGGCCGCGGCCTTCCTCGCCGATCAGGTTTTCGGCGGGGATTTCCAGGTTGTCGAAGAACAGCTCGTTGGTTTCGTGGTTGACCATGTTGCGGATCGGCTGGACGGTCAGGCCGTTGCCGATGGCCTCGCGCAGGTCCACCACGAAGACCGACAGGCCTTCGGACTTCTTTTTCACCTGGTCCAGTGGCGTGGTGCGCGCCAGCAGCAGCATCAGGTCGGAGTGCTGCACGCGCGAGATCCACACCTTCTGGCCGTTGATCACGTACTTGTCGCCCCGGCGCACGGCGGTGGTCTTGAGCTTGGTGGTGTCGGTGCCGGTGGTGGGCTCGGTCACGGCCATCGATTGCATGCGCAGTTCGCCCGAGGCGATGCCGGGCAGCCAGCGTTGTTTCTGCGCGTCGGAGCCGTGGCGGAGCAGGCAGCCCATCACATACATCTGGCCGTGGCAGGCGCCGGAATTGCCGCCGTTGCGGTTGATCTCTTCCATGATGACCGACGCGGCGGTCAGCGGCAGGCCCGAGCCGCCATAGGCCTCCGGGATCAACGCGGACAGCCAGCCTGCCTGGGTCAGCGCCTGGACGAATTCCTCCGGAAAGCCGTTGTGTTCCTCGATGCGCTGCCAGTACGCGGAGTCGAACTGCTGGCAGAGGTCGCGTACGGCCTCGCGGATTTCGGGGTAAATCTGGTCTTGGTCCTGTGCAGCTTGCATGGCAATGTCCGTCTATGTCGGGGGTGAGGCCATTATTCCCGAGCTGCCGTGGCAGCAACATTCGCATTTGCTGAAGCGCGGCTTCTGTCCGGCTTAGGGATGGGGGCAGGGATCGGCTCAGGGTAATCCCGTGGCTTTTCCGGGGCCGTGTCCTCCCTTCGGCAAATCGGAATTGTGTGCCACGCCCATTGCTTGCACCCTGCGGCTCACGATTCCAGAACAACCAGACGCGTGCCATACGCGCAGACCAGACAGGAGACAGTGAATGACGTTCTACCGGCAACTTTCAGCATCCGTGACCTGGGCCGCACTGGCGGTAGCCGCCGCGGCCGTTGCGGCGCCAGGCATCGCACGGGCGGCGGACGCCTATCCGTCGCGGCCGATCACGATGGTCGTGCCGTTCGCGGCTGGTGGGCCGACCGATGTGGTGGCGCGCTCGGTGGCGGCGGCCATGTCGAAATCGCTCGGCCAGAGCGTGGTGGTGGAAAACCGGCTTGGCGCCGGTGGCACCGTATCGGCCGCCTACGTGGCCAAGTCCGCACCGGATGGCTATACGATCCTGATCCACCACAACGGCATGGCCACGGCCCCGGCGCTGTACTCGAAGCTGCCATACAAGCCGCTGACCGATTTCTCGTTCGTTGGGCAGGTGGCCGATGTGCCGATGACGCTGCTGGGCCGCCACGACCTGCCGGCCAATACGCTGCCGGAGCTGGTCAGCTACATCAAGCAGAACCAGAGCAAGGTGAATCTGGCCAATGCGGGCCTGGGCGCCGTGTCACAGCTGTGCGGCATGCTGTTCCAGAAGGCGATCGGCGTGGACCTGCAGACGATTCCGTATCAGGGCACGGCCCCTGCGCTGACCGCGCTGCTGGGTGGCCAGGTGGACATCCTCTGCGACCAGACCACGCAGACGCTGCCCCATATCAAGTCGGGCAAGGTCAAGCTGTACGGTGTGACCACGGCCGAGCGCATCCCGGCGCTGCCCGATACGCCCACGCTGCGCGAGGGCGGGCTGAAGGGTTTCGAGGTCAAGGTCTGGCATGGCGTCTATGCGCCGAAGAACACCCCGCCGGCCGTGATCGACAAGCTCAATGGCGCGCTGCGCACGGCGCTCAAGGACCCGGCCGTGATGGCCCGCATGAAGGATCTGGGCGCGGTGATCGTGCCGGCGGACAAGCAGACGCCGGAAGGCCTGCATAGCTGGCTGGCGTCGGAAATCGACAAATGGTCGCCGATCATCAAGGCAGCGGGAGTCCGCGCTGATTGAGCAGTCCGGATGGTTGTCTCGCCTCCCCCGGCGTGTACGGACCCACGTCGCGGGAGAGGGGAGCCCCCCAAAAGCTACACCGGCTCTCGCGCCGCGTCTGCCAGATAGCGGATCAGGGTTTCCGCGAACTGCGGCAGCTCGCGGCCGGGACGGCGCACCAGGCGCAGTTCGCGCCGGGCCCAGTCGTCTTCCAGCCGGATAAAGCGCAGCACCTTGCGACTGGCGTAGCGCCGTGCGCAGCTGTTGGGCACGATGGCGATACCCGCGCCGGCCTCGACCATGCGGCACACGGCATCGAAACTGCCTACCTGGATGCGCAGGCTGATGCGCTTGCCCATGCCGCTGGCAATACGGTCCAGGAACGTCTGGATGGCCGACGACTGGTTTAGCCCCACAAAGCGGCACGTGTCGAGCAGATCGGCGAAATGAAGCGCCTTGAAGGCCGGCAGCGGATGGTTGACCGGGGCGATCACGATCAGCTCGTCGCTGCAGAGCTGCATGGTGTCCAGGTCGGCCGTGGCCACCTCGCCGGCCACGATGCCCAGGTCCGCGGCGCCGTTGCCGACCGCCGAGACGATATCGGCGGACAGGTGTTCCTCCAGTTCGACGTCGACATCGGGGTTCTCCGACAGGAAGCGCGACAGGCCGTTGGCCAGGAAAGAATTGGTGGCCGTGGTGTTGGCCAGCAGCCGTACGCGGCCCTTGACGCCCTTGGCGTAGGGCCGCAGGTCCGCATGCAGGCATTCCAGCTGGCGGAACACCTCGCGGGCGTGGCGCAGCAGTTCGTCGCCGGCCGGCGTCAGGCGCACGCCCTTGACCTGGCGGATCAGCAGCTGGGTCTGGAAGGCCTCTTCCAGCTGCTTGATGCGCGAGCTGGCGGCCGGCAGCGACAGGAAGCTGCGTTCTGCAGCGCGGGTCAGGTTCTCGGTTTCGCCGACGTTGAGGAAGAGGCGCAGGTCGGTCAGGTCGTAGTGCATGGGTTCAGCGAGCGTGAAGCCCACTTTTGTCATTCGTGAATTCCAGAAACTCCGCCGACAATTTATCGTATCCGCGTTGGCAATAGAACGGGTGACGTTCCGGAACCCGGCAATCTCGCACGCAAGGAGTCGAAGATGAGTGGAATGATGGCAGGCAAGGTCGTGGTGGTGACGGGCGCAGGCGGCGGCATCGGCCGGGGCATCGCGCTGGGCATGGCCGCGGCCGGTGCGCGCGTGGTGGCGAACGACCTGGGTGTGTCGATGAGCGGGGAAGGCGGCGATGCCGGGCCGGCGCAGCGCGTGGTGGAGGAAATCCGCGCGGCCGGCGGCGAGGCCGTGGCCAATACCGACAGCGTGTCCTCGTGGGCGAGGGCCAATGCCATCGTCCAGTGCGCGCTCGACAATTTCGGCCGCATCGACGCCGTGGTCAACAACGCTGGCAACCTGCGCGACCGCATGTTCTTCAAGATGAACGAGGAGGAATGGCGCTCGGTGATCGACGTGCATCTGCACGGCACGTTCTTCGTGAGCCGCGCTGCGGCCAACTATTTCAAGGATCAGGAAAGCGGCGCCTTCGTCCACATGACGTCGACGTCGGGCCTGATCGGCAACCTGGGCCAGGCCAACTACTCGGCCGCCAAGCTCGGCATTGCCGCTTTGTCCAAATCCATTGCGCTGGATATGGCGCGCTTCAACGTGCGTTCGAACTGCATCGCCCCCTTTGCCTGGAGCCGCATGACCAGCTCGATCCCGGCCGAGACCCCCGAGGAAAAGGCCCGCGTGCAGCGCCTGCAGAAGATGGAGGCCGGCAAGATCGCACCGGTGGCGGTGTTCCTGGCCAGCGATGCGGCCAGCGAGGTCAATGGCCAGATTTTTGCCGTACGCGCCAACGAGATCATGCTGATGAGCCAGCCGCGTCCGGTGCGCTCGGTGCATACCAGCGAGGGCTGGACCCCAGAGACCGTCGCCGAGATCGCCATGCCGGCCATGCGTTCGAGCTTCTTCAAGCTGGATCGGTCGCCCGACGTCATCAACTGGGACCCCATCTGATCCGGACCCCTGCGGTCGGCCTTCCAGCAGGGCGTTTCTCGACGTCGGCCCCTCTTCGCCGCGCGTTGCGGTGCAGCAATTCGCCCGCGCGTGGCACGCATTCTGCTCATCCCCCGTTCATGGGGGCCTCACGCACTCGGACTGTGCGACGTGGACCGGGCGCCAACGCTAAATCGGTGCATGCACGCGTCTGCCCACTGGCACTCCCGGTCGGACAGTGCTGATGGGTGCGACGCGTGGTCGCAGCGGATGACGCGCGGGGCAGCCATGATGCGCGCAGGGGCATATCGCACAGGCAGCTTGAGGAAGGCACGCCGTCAGCAGTTGGCGGCGTGGGCCAATGCACGGCACCGTGAAGCGGGTATTGCGCAGGTCGATATGCGAAAAGCGGTGCATATCGTGCATTTGGACGAGCAGGGCGGAAATGTCATCCATCCACAGCAGCGACATGGGTGTAGGACCATTGCCGACAGCGCCTGTCAGATGTTTCTGGATTTGATTTGTCGTTACACAACACGCTGTGCAGGACGCACTCGAAAGGTGTAATGTGTGTCACAAGCATGGTCGATGGCCCGTCGCGGCGGGGTGATGAAACGAGTGTGCAGTCGCAATGCGTGCATGGCATCAGCGTGCATCGGAGCGACTGAACCGACAGGCAACTGAAGTCAACTCGGGATTCACGTTCACCGTTATTTGACTATGATGAAGTAAAGACTTCGCAACTTGGCAACTCCACCAAGCCGGGGTGGCGGAAAGCAAAGTTGCCGCGAAGTCTTAAGGGAGTAGAACTACCTTCGCCTCGGACGTGGGACTCTGACGGGAGTGAGGTATGGACATTTTTGGCCACTACGCCACGCGCTTCGAAGCTCGCAAGGAAGAGGAATACAGCATCCAGGAATACCTGGAGATCTGCAAGAAGGATCCTTCTGCCTACGCGACTGCCGCCGAACGCATGCTCGCCGCTATCGGACAGCCTGAACTGGTGGATACCCACCACGATCCGCGCCTGTCCCGACTGTTTTTCAACAAGGTTATCCGGGTCTACCCGGCGTTCCGCGACTTCTACGGGATGGAAGACACGATCGAGCAGATCGTCTCCTTCTTCAAGCACGCGGCGCAGGGCCTGGAAGAGCGCAAACAGATCCTGTACCTGCTTGGGCCCCCCGGAGGCGGCAAGTCGTCGCTGGCCGAGAAGCTCAAGGCGCTGATGGAAGAGATTCCGATCTACGCGCTCAAGGGTTCGCCCATCCATGAATCGCCGCTCGGCCTCTTCTCGCCCGAAGAGGACGGCAAGATCATGGAGGAAGACTATGGCATTCCGGTGCGCTACCTGAATACCATTCCGTCGCCATGGGCCGTCAAGCGGCTGCACGAGTTCAACGGGGACATCACCAAGTTCCGTGTGGTGAAGCTGCGCCCGTCGGTGCTGGCGCAGATTGCCATCTCGAAGACGGAACCGGGTGACGAGAACAACCAGGACATTTCGTCGCTGGTGGGCAAGGTCGACATCCGCAAGCTCGAAGACTTCCCGCAGGACGATCCGGATGCCTATTCGTATTCCGGCGGCCTGTGCCTGGCCAATCGTGGCCTGCTCGAGTTCGTGGAAATGTTCAAGGCGCCGATCAAGGTGCTGCACCCGCTGCTGACCGCCACGCAGGAAGGCAACTACAAGGGCACGGAAGGCTTTGGCGCGATTCCGTTCGATGGCGTCATCCTCGCGCACTCGAACGAGGCCGAGTGGCAGACGTTCAAGGCCGACAAGAACAACGAGGCGTTCCTTGACCGGATCTATATCGTCAAGGTGCCTTACTGCCTGCGCGTGTCCGATGAGGTGAAGATCTACGACAAGCTGCTGCGCAGCAGTTCGCTGTCGGCGGCGCCCAACGCGCCCAACACGCTGAAGATGATGGCGCAGTTCGCCGTGCTCACGCGGATCAAGGAGCCGGAGAACTCGAACGTGTTCTCGAAGATGCGCGTCTATGACGGCGAGAGCCTCAAGGACGTGGATCCGAAGGCAAAGTCGTATCAGGAGTATCGCGACTACGCCGGCATCGACGAAGGCATGAACGGCTTGTCCACCCGCTTCGCATTCAAGGTGCTGTCGAAGGTATTCAACTTCGACAATACCGAGGTGGCGGCCAATCCGGTGCATCTGCTGTACGTGCTCGAACAGCAGATCGAGCGCGAGCAGTTCCCGCCGGAGCAGGAAGCCAAGTTGATGTCGTACATCAAGGAGTACCTGACCACCCCGTACGTGGAGTTCATCGGCAAGGAGATCCAGACCGCGTACCTGGAGTCGTATTCCGAATACGGCCAGAACATCTTCGACCGCTACGTGGTGTTTGCGGACCTGTGGATCCAGGACCAGGAGTATCGCGATCCGAATACCGGCGAGATCCTGGACCGCAATGCGCTGAACGACGAACTGGAGAAGGTGGAAAAGCCGGCCGGTATCTCGAACCCGAAGGACTTCCGCAACGAGATCGTCAACTTCGTGCTGCGGGCCCGTGCCAACAACGGGGGCAAGAACCCGGTCTGGACCAGCTACGAGAAGCTGCGGATGGTGATCGAAAAGCGCATGTTCTCCACCACGGAAGACCTGCTGCCGGTCATCTCGTTCAATGCCAAGTCGTCGCGCGAGGATCAGGAAAAGCACGAAAACTTCATCAACCGCATGGTTGAGAAAGGCTATACACCCAAGCAGGTTCGGCTTTTGGTGGAGTGGTATCTGCGCGTCAGGAAATCATCGTAACCGGTTCCGGACGCGGTCTTTATCCACGGCGCGCTTTTTCTGGCGTCTCTTACCACGGCGGACAGACGGCATATGGGTACGGTCATCGATCGGCGCGAGAACGGCGGCAACAAGAGCGCCGTCAACAAGCAACGCTTCATCAAGCGTTACCGCGAGCAGATCCGGCAGGCGGTGGCGAAGGCGGTGTCCGGCCGGAAGATCATGGACATCGAGCAGAGCGGGCAGGTGTCCATTCCGGTCAAGGACATCTCCGAGCCGATCTTCCACCACGGCCAGGGCGGCAAGCGGGAGTGGATTCATCCCGGCAACAAGAAATTTGTCCGGGGTGACAGCTTCGACCGCCAGCAGCAGGGCAGTGGCGGCACCGGGTCACGTGCCAGCGACAGCGGCGAAGGCGAGGACGATTTCGTCTTCACGCTGTCGCGCGAGGACTTTCTCAATTTCTTCTTCGAGGACATGGCGCTGCCGGACCTGGCCAAGCGCCACCTTGCCAAGATTGCCGAGGTGCGCAAGGTGCGCGCCGGCTTCTCGATCGACGGCACGCCATCGAACCTGTCGATCCTGCGCACCATGCGCAGTTCGCTCGGGCGGCGCATTGCGCTGTCCAGCCCCTACTTGAAGCGCTTGCACGAACTGGAGATCGAGTACAACGAGGTGCTCGAGAAGGAAGGGCCATACTCGGAACAGGCCGAGGCGCTGATGGAGAAGATGCGCCACCTGCGTGCCCAGGTGGACCGCGTGCCGTTCATCGAAAAGCTCGACCTGCGCTACAACAACCGCGTGCTCAAGAAGCGGCCGCAGGCGCAGGCGGTGATGTTCTGCCTGATGGACGTGTCAGGCTCGATGGACGAAAGCCGCAAGGACCTGGCCAAACGCTTTTTCATGCTGCTGTACCTGTTCCTGAAGCGGAACTACGAGCGCATCGACGTGGTGTTCATCCGCCATCACACGGTGGCCAAGGAGGTGGAGGAGGAGGATTTCTTCCATTCCCGGGAATCCGGTGGTACCGTGGTTTCGAGCGCGCTGAAGCTGATGGTGGATGTGATTCATGATCGCTATCCGCCGAGCCAGTGGAACATCTATTGCGCCCAGGCGTCGGATGGCGATAACTGGGCGGGGGATTCCGAACTGTGCGGCCGCCTGCTGCGCGAGTCGATCCTGCCGCTGGTGCAGTACTACGCATATGTGGAGGTGGCATCGGAAGAGCCGCAGAACCTCTGGGAAGAGTACCTCACGGTAAAGAACCAGTTCGAGCACTTTGCGATGCAGCGCATCATCGGTGCGGACGAGATCTACCCCGTGTTGCACGACCTGTTCCAGAAACGCGCGGCCTGGCCGGCCGCCAGATAGCAGGGCATTCGGCAGCAAACCGGCGCTGCGCGCGGCGCGGGCCGGCATGTCACTGGGGAAGTCTATGGCCTATCTTTCTACGGGCTCGGAGTGGACCTTCGAGCTGATCCAGCGGTATGACCGCGAAATCGCCCGCATCGCCGGCGAGTTCGGGCTGGACACCTATCCGAACCAGATCGAGATCATCACGGCCGAGCAGATGCTTGACGCATATGCGTCGGCGGGGCTGCCGGTCGGCTACAGCCACTGGTCGTATGGCAAGCACTTCCTGGCGTCCGAACGCGGCTACCAGCGCGGCTACATGGGGCTGGCCTACGAGATCGTGATCAACTCCAATCCTTGCATCGCGTACCTGATGGAGGAGAACACGATGCCGATGCAGGCGTTGACCATCGCGCACGCCTGCTACGGCCATAACTCGTTCTTCAAGGGCAACTATCTGTTCCGCACCTGGACCAACGCGGACGCGATCATCGACTACCTGCTGTTTGCCAAGAACTACGTGGCCGAGTGCGAGCAGCGATACGGCGAGCAGGAAGTCGAAATGCTGCTCGACTCCTGCCACGCGCTGCAGAACTACGGGGTGGACCGCTACAAGCGGCCCAAGAAGCTGTCGATCACCGAAGAGCAGGCGCGGCAGGCGGAACGCGAAAACTATCTGCAGATGCAGGTCAACGACCTGTGGCGTACGCTGCCCAAGCACCGGCCCCACGCCCTGCGGGAGGAAGAGGAGACTGCCGAGTTCGAGGTAACCTTCCCGCCGGAGCCGCAGGAGAACCTGCTCTACTTCATCGAGAAGAACGCGCCGAAGCTGCAGCCGTGGCAGCGCGAGATCGTGCGCATCGTGCGCAAGGTCGCCCAGTATTTCTATCCGCAGCGGCAGACCAAGGTCATGAACGAAGGCTGGGCCACGTTCTGGCACTACACCATCATCAACCAGCTGTACGAGGAAAAGCTGGTCAACGATGCGTTCATGCTCGAACTGCTGCAGGCGCATACCAACGTCATCTACCAGCCGCCGTACCACAGCCCGTACTACAGCGGCCTGAATCCGTACACGGTGGGGTTCCTGATGTTCCAGGACCTGCGCCGCATGTGCGAGAACCCGACGGAGGAAGACCGGCGCTGGGCGCCCGAGATTGCCGGCAGCGACTGGCGCCAGACGCTCGACTTTGCGATGCGCAACTTCAAGGACGAAAGCTTCTTGCTGCAGTTCCTGTCGCCGCGCGTGATTCGCGAGCTGAAGCTGTTTTCGGTGCTGGACGACGATCGCGAGGGCAAGCTGCGCGTGACGGCCATCCACGACGACGAAGGCTATCGTGAGATCCGCCGGCTGCTGGCGACCCAGTACGATCTGTCGAACATGGAGCCGAATATCCAGGTGACCAATGTCGATATCGGCGGCGACCGCTCGCTGACGCTGCGCCATCTGCAGCAGGATCGCCGTCCGCTGGCGCAGAACTTTGACGAGGTGATCCGCCACGTCACACGGCTATGGGGCTTCACGGTGCGGCTGGAAGTGGTCTACGAGGACGGCCGGCGCGAGCTCAAGTACGAGTGCAAGCCGGAGCGCCGCCACCAGCAGCATCGCAAGGCTGCCTAGCGTTCATGGCTGGGTCCCCGCCGGAAGGGCGGGGACTATCCCGGGGAAATGTTATCGGGACCGTGCCTGGCCACGCGGCCGGGCCGGCGAGCAGGCGCCCGCGCGCTCCAGGTCCACGCCCGGCAGCAGATGCAGCAGGCGCACCAGTTCCGACTGGCGGTGCGTGCCGGTCTTGCGCAGCGTATCGCGGATGTGCACGCGCACCGTATGCGGTGACAGGAATTCGCGCTCGGCGATCTCGTTGAGCGTTTCGCCGGCCGCCAGTCGGATGGCGATGATGCTCTCCTTGCGCGACAGGCCGAACAGCGACGTCAGCACGCCGGCGTCCAGCACCGAGCGCGATTCGGAGTTGCCAAGCAGCATCATGGCCATCGGCAGCTGCCACGGCCCTTCGACCGGCTGGCGCGATACCAGGGGCATGACGATGATCGGCACGGGCTGGCCGCCCGAGGTGATATGCATCCACGAGCCCGCCGCGGCATCGCCATGGCGGCCGCCGTGCACGGCGCCGTCAAGCAGCCTGGTCAGTACCGATTGCAACGATTCCGGGTGCGCGCTCAGCACGCCGTTGTCGAGCGCCAGGTTGGAATCCGCCTGCACCAGGGCTTCGGCCCAGCTGTTGGCGTAGCGCACCCGCATGTCGGCCTGCAGCACCATCACGCCGAAATCCAGCGTGTCCAGCCCCGCAAGTCCCATCGATGCCAGGCCGCTCAGCTCGAAATTGCGATGCTGCATGCGGGCCGCCCGTGCCCAGTGCGGCATCACCTGCGCCACGCGCTGGTTGCAATCGACCGTACGGCAGCTGTTGCAGCCGGGGGTTGCACTCATCCAGACGCAGACATCGTGCGTGTCGAAGAGGCGGATGCCATTGGCCAGGCCGTTGCAGTCGAACGGCGTCGGGCCTTCGGGATCCCGGCCCGGCAGCATGCCGGCGTCGGCGGTGGCGGCCGCCAGCGCGGCATGCGACGGCAGCGCCCGCATGCTTTCGGGCATGGTGCTGGTGCTGGTAAAGCAGCCGTGTGGTGTGACCCCCAGACGCGCCTTGCCGGCAAGCTTGTCCCATATCAGGTAGCTAGGGCTGGCGGAACAGGTGTAATCGGAAAACAGGTCGAGCGCCGCCGGCATGGCCGCCACGTCCATGGCAGATTCATAGATGCAATCAACCAGACGATAGAAGACGTCGTCGGCAGACAAGTGTTCGCCCATTTCTTTTTTCCCCGGTGGCAAACGCCTTTTTCCTCAAGACCGCTGCGTCGAGGCGCGGTCATTCTTTTGTATGTCATCACAGTGCCGGGCCGGATTGACTGCAAGCGCGTGAACTCGGCATTGTGTACGGCGATGATCCTGCAAAAACACGGTGCGGGAATATCCCGCAAAGGGAGGGGTGTGCTTGCCGTTTTCCGGCGCCCCGCTTGCGTTTCCGGCATCCGGGCACGCGGCAGTGGCCGCGGCGGATGACTGAAGTTCGCGAGATAGTAATGCCGTGACATGCGTATTTCAAACGATTCACGGCGAAGTTCGCGCGCCGCCATGGCGCAAATGCGACAACGTCCGGTCAAGGCGCCCGGGTCTTCACATTTCGGTCGCGCAACTCAGGCTTTGCCTTTTGCCGAGGTGACTAATTCAGCGCCTGCGCCCGCTGCAGCCGTCAAGGCGGCTTCGCCGGTGGCGCCGTTGCCGCCGCCGTCGACCTGCACCGTCACATAGGGGGCGGCCATGCGAATGCCTTCCGCGTCGAAGTTGCGCTTGAGCCGCACATTGAAGGCGCGTGAGATCTCGGCCTGGGTCAGCGGGCGCGTCTTGAACTGCGCAAGCACCACCTGGCCGTTCTGATCGAAGCGGTCCAGGCCCAGGATATCCAGTCCGGACAACAGGTTGCGGGAGTAGCGGTGGTCGCGGGCCACCTCGGCTCCGGTCTCGCGAATGATCTCCAGCGCGCGGTCGAAGTCGCTCTGGTACGCGATGGAAACGCTGAATACCGCGAACGCGTAGTCGCGCGACAGGTTCTTGACCGCCTTGATCTGGCTATAGGGCAGCGTATGTAGCGCACCCTTGCCATCACGCAGCCGCAGCGTGCGGATCGTCATGCCTTCCACAACCCCGGCGTGGTCGGGCAGTTCGATGGAATCGCCAATGGCGATCGAATCCTCGATCACGATAAAGAGCCCCGTGATCAGATCCTGCACCAGGCTTTGGGCGCCAAAGCCGATGGCCAGGCCCACCACGCCGGCACCCGCCAGCAGCGGCGTGACGTTGACGCCCAGGTTGGCCAGCACCGCAATCATCGCTACCACCAGCAGGGCCACGAAGGACGCGTTGCGCACGAGCGGCAGGATGGTTTTGGCCCGCAGGCTGGGCTGGGCGGCGCGGTTGTTGGTGGGAGACAGCGACTGGGTGATTGCCGTATCGATCAGCAGCCAGACCAGCCAGGCCAGCAGCACCACGCCGATCACGCTGAGCACGGATCGCGTGATATGGCGCCCCAGCACGGTCGAGTCGGCGAGCATCATCAGCGACGTCCCCCAGATGCGCGCATTGAGCTCCAGGAATGCCAGCCAGATGATCACGCGCACCAGCGCCACTCCGAAGCGGCCAAAGCGCCGCAGGTAGGCCGAGCGCCGGCGGTCGCGCAGCCGCGGTGCCCGTACCGACGCCTTGGGCGAGCGTCCGGCCACCAGCGTGAGCAGCATGGCGCCCACGAACAGCGCCACGGTGATCACGGCCCGGCGCAGGAATTCGTCGGCACGCCCGGTGGCCATGATGGTCCCAATGACCGACGCCGCCACCACCGCCAGCATGGGCAGGTACCAGGCCTGGCCGGCCATGCGCAGCAACTCCATCAGGGCCGGATGCTCCTGGCGGAATGCAAACGGGCGGAAGGCGATCAGTTGCCCGATGGCCCGGCGGAACCGCACCGTGAAGACACCGATCAGCACGGCAGCCAGGATATTGGCGAAGGTACTGACCAGCGCGGACAGGTTCACGCCCAGCGCGGCAATGACCCTGGCGTCGGTATTGGCTTCGCCCAGCGCGGCCAGGGCGCCCGTGACGAACAGCAGGATCGGCGAATGCCTGAGCAGGTCGCGCACTGCGTGGGAGCGGTGGCCCGACTGGAACAGCGCGAAGATGACCTGGCAGACCGCCGACATCAGCGCGCCGGCCACGATGGCATAGGCCACCAGCACCGCCCCCATGCTTGCGGGCGTCCGGCCGAAGACCTTGTAGGCCAGCAGCACCGTCAGCGCGAAGGCCACGATCCATGGCCCGATCCGGCGCAGGAAATAGATGCCGACATCGACCCACGAAGGCACCACCGGCAACTGGGTGGAGCGTGCCGGACGCAGCCTGTTGCGGTGCAGCCGGCGCGACAGCTCGAACAGCAGCCAGCCCGTCAGCGCCCAGCCAGCCAGCACGATGCCGAATTCGCGCCACGATTCCAGGGCCGCCCGCGTATGGCCAATCGTGATTGCCTCGCGCATTTCCTCGCCGGCAAAGCGGATACGCCAGCGCCAGTATTGCCAGGGGCCACGATCGCGGTGCGGGGTGCTGTCGATGTCCTGCAACGCTTGCGCCACCGCGCCAATCAGTCCGGGAGCCGGGGCGCTCGCGGCCGCGGCCGGGGCAGAGGCATCCAGGCCCTGGCGCAGGGTCTGCAGCTGCGTGACCAGCGCGCGCCGTTCGGCATCGTTCTGCAGCGTGTCGATGACCTCGTCGAGCGACCTGGCCAGCGCCGCGCTGGCGGCCGGCGCCGACGCGGGCTTGTCGGCCGGGGCCTTGATGGCATCGAGCAGCGGCGAACCCGCGCCGAAGGCGGGGCTGCTCAGAAGCAGCATCAGCAGAAGGGCACGGAACCAGGCCACGGCCGGGGTCAGGGCGGTCAAAAGGGGGCGCGAGCTGTGCATGTAAGGGACGCGGGCGGTAAGGGTCGCCGTCAGATGGCCAGCATGCGCGTCACTGTAGCGCATTGCAGCAGGCGGCCGGCCACGCGTCGGCCCGGCGGCGCTTCATGGCAAATTTCCTGAATTCAAAAAAACTGAATAACTTATCCGCGAATGCATCACTTTTAGCATGAGCGACAGGCCTATAGTTCTGTTCATGGACGGCGCGCAACGCAACGCAGGCAGAAATAGCGACGGCATAGCGCACCCGGACCATTCATACAAACTGAATAAATCTGCAAAATTTTTACGGAGAGAAATCATGACCAAGACCACCGCCCTCAAGATCGCATCGACCCTGGTTCTGTCGCTGGCCGCCCTCGGCGCCGCTCAGGCAGAAACGGTATCGGCGGACAAGTATGGCTACACGTTCCGCACGACGGTTTCGGCCGACAAGTACGGTTATGAATTCCGCACGCACGACGTCTTCACCGACGGCGCCCGTGTCGGCAAGCCCGATACGTTCACTGACGGCGCCCGCACGGTAGCCGGTCTGGACAAGGCAGGCGTTTCGGCTGCCCCCGGACGCACCGCCGACCCGTACCTGGACGGCGCCCGCAATGCCGACCCGTACACCAACGGCGCGCGCTTCGTCGACGGCCTCGATAACGTGGGAGTCTCCGCTGCCCCGGCCCGCACCTTCGATCCGTACCTCGACGGCGCGCGTGCATGATGGCTGTTACCCGAAACGAACAAGGCGTTACGTAACCCGTAACGCCTTTTTTGTTTGTGGAACGTCGGGCGGAAGCCGCTGCGAGGGGCCGCAAACGCCCGTCTGAAGTGGGGTAACGATTCCAGGAACGCCCGTGCGGCGCGGCCTGGCGGGGCGCCGATTGAAACGCGGGTATGGAAACCGCGCCGGCCCGGCAATATTGGCATGTCGTTTGCAGATCCTGGCCGGACAACACGATTTGAAACGCAGTGCCAGACTTGCCGACCGGGAGACCATCATGTTCCAGACCGTTGCCGCCCACCCCAATGCCGTGATCGTGCGCGATGCCGCCATCGTCGCCGCCATCGTCGCCGCCATCGATGCCGCCATGCTGAGCCGCCGCGACGAATACAGCGGTCAGCCGATGGCATGGAAGATGTTCTGCGAAGCCTCGCACGTGGCCACGCTGAACGACGTGCTGCGTTCCGCCTTTATCGAACGCGTGGCCAACGAGCGCGGCGCCGATGTGGCGCTGCGCCTGAAGGCCAAGGCCGAGTCGATCCGGGCGGAGGTGATCGCGCGCCTGATGTAGGCACCGCCACCGCCGCCCGATCCGCCTTACGGCAACACCGGGTTCGCCACCGCGCGGGCGATGATCGCGTCGGCATCGCGTTGCAGCAGGAAGCGTTGCGCCACCAGATCGTTGGCCGCAGCGGTCACCGCGGCCACATAGCCGGCCTGATTGGTATAGAGCGACTCCAGCGACGGGCGCCCATCGCCGGCGGCGATGCGTGCGGCTTCGGTCTTGTGGAACGGAATGAACGATCCGGTCAGGTTGGACAGGTCGACAATGCCCGCCGTGGCCACGTAGTTGAACTCCAGGCTCGTGCCGATCGGTGCGCGGGCTTCCACGCTATGGATGCCTGCACGCGGAATGCCGGTGGACGGGTCGGTCTGCGGCACCAGGATCGCGTAGTCGCGGTTCAGGTAGGCGGGCGGCAGGATCGTGGCGATGCCCGATTCATCCTCGCGCCGGTACTGCGGCCCGAAGTCCAGCAGCGGATAGCCGTTGTAGCGCGCCAGGTACTGGAAGTCTGGAATCGTCGTCGATACGCCAGATACCGGCCAGCTTGTGCCCTTCATTGCCGGCAGCGTCAGGCTGGCGGGACGCACCAGCGTGCCGTCGGCCAGTGCCGGCACCTGGCTTGCCGGCGGCGTCGTGCCCTTGACCACCCAGTCCTCCAGGTCGATGAACAGCGCGCGGAACGTGTCGTTGTGGTGGATCACCGTGCCAGCCGGATAGACATTGCGCGTGGGGGCGAACGCGATGCTGCTGGCACCCCCCGCGCCGCCGTGCTGGGTGCCCGTGTAGTAATAGATGCGGACGTTGTCGGGCTGCTTCAGGTCACGGAAGCCGTTGGCATCGGTCAGCACCGGCGAGCCCTGCAGCTGCCAGAACTCCGTGCCCGACAAGCCGAGGAAGAACTTCGGGCAGGTGTTGCTGGCCGAGCATCGTGCCATCACACCGCCGGTCTTGCCGGAGACGTCGTCCACGTAGTTGGCATCGAGCCCGCGCGGCGCGGTCTGGCCGAATGCCGTGTGGTCGGTGCGCAGGCCGCCGCCGCCGCCCGGCACCGCAAAGCGCGTGTTGATGTTGGTCTGCCGCGCGGCCACATGGGCGTAGATGCCGTCGAACACCTTCGAGCCGTCCAGCGCCTGGTTGAAGCCCAGGTGCAGGAACGTCTTCATGGCATTGCCCGACTGCGACGTGCCTTGTCCGATGGCGTACCGGATGCGGCCGGCCAGCGGATTCGGCGTGCCGGTGCTATCCACGGTCCTGGTGCGGAAGAAGCTGACCGTATCGCGCAGGGCGGCCAAGCCCACGCCCATGACCTTGGGGTCCTTGGCCACGTAGACCAGTTCGTACAGGTATTGCGGATCGAAGCCGCCCCGCAGGCAGACGTTGGCGGGGTCGGCGGTGCCCGGGAACGGGTTGCCCGCATCGCACTTGGCGAATTTCCAGTCGCTGGCCGGGATGGCCACGCGTGGATCGGTCTCGTTGATGCGCCGGGTCAGCGAATAGCCGGGCTGCGTGTTGTCGAGGCTGGCGGGGGCGTAGGGCAGCATCGTGCCGTTGAACACGCCGCCCGGCAGCGACATCATCGGCGTGGCAGCGGTGGGGACCAGTTCCGAGCGATAGGTGCCGGTGATCGACGTGCCGTCGGCATTCTTCGCCACGGGTACCGTCACGGTCAGGCGCGCCGCGGTGGACTTGGGTACGTCGCCCTGCCAGGCCGAATAGAGCAGCACGTAGCCGCGCTCCAGGTACACCGCGTCGCTGGGCGAGGCGGTCGGGTTGGGCATCGTCAGGATGTTGCCGCGGTTCGGCGCGTCGTAACGCAGCACGCCGCTGGCCTTGCTCATGTCCTTCGGCTTGAGCATGACGAAGTCAGCCGAGTATTCGACCATGCCGTTGGCGTTGACCGGTGCCAGCGCCAGGTCCTGGATGACCGCGTTTCTGGGGTCCTTCGGATCGACTTCGCCGCTCACGGTGCCGGTGACCTGCTCGTACTGCCCCACGCTGCCGTAGGTGCCGGCGAAATCCTGCGTGCCGGTGATCTTCAGCGTCACGCCCGGCGTGCGGGCGGCCGGTGTACTGGTGCCGGCAGAGCTGCCGCCATTGCCGCCATTGCCACTGTCGTCGCTGCCGCCGCAGCCCCCCAGCAGCGTTACCGTTGCCGCAAGGGCGAGCGCCGCCGCGTGCCGCCCATGTGCACGTGCATCCATCGATGTCTCCTCGTCTTTGTTTTCGAATGGCCGTCCCGTCCTGCGCGGGAGGGCGACTCGAATATAGGCCGGCAGCATTGTGCTGATAAATTGATTGTTTGAATGGATTGATCGATCCAGTCGAAAAGCGGTGGCTCGCCCGCCGTGCGGCCATCGGCTACCATGGCGTCTCACATATTGCGGAGCGCCCGCATGCCACCGTTAGAAACGCTGCTGCCTTTCCTGGGGATCGCCGTGCTGCTCAGCCTGGCGCCCGGCCCCGACAATATCTTCGTCCTGTTGCAATCGGCGATGCACGGCACGCGCGCCGGGCTGACCGTGGTGCTGGGTCTGTGTACGGGGTTGCTGGTGCATACGGCCGTGGTGGCCGTGGGCCTGGCCGCGCTGCTGGCGGCATCGGTGGTGGCGTTCACCGTGCTGAAGATCGTTGGCGCGCTCTATCTGGTCTATCTGGCTTGGCAGGCCTTTCGTGCGCCGGTGGGCGACATCGGCAAGGACGCCGCCGCCGCGCGCCCGGTCAGGAACATGTATCTGCGCGGCGTGGTCATGAACCTGACCAATCCCAAGGTGGTGATCTTTTTCCTGGCGTTCCTGCCGCAGTTCGTCAACGCAAAACAGGGGCATGTGGCCCTGCAGATCATGGTGCTGGGCTTTGCCTTCATCGCGGCCACGCTGCTGGTGTTTGGATCCATCGCGTGGTTCTCGGGCCTGTTCGGTCGCGTGCTGATGCGTTCGGCGCGGGTGCAGCGCGCCGTCAACTGGTTTGCGGGAACGGTATTCCTGGCGTTGGCTGGCAAGCTGGCGCTGTCGCAACGCTGACGCGGTGCCGGTCAGGCGAACGTGATGGCGCGGCGCCGCTCGGGGTGTTCCAGATGCGGCACGTTGTTGAAGCTCAGCAGGCGCTGCGTGCCGCGCCCGACGATCAGTTCGCAGAAGCCGGTGTTGCGGAACTGCAGGTTCAGTTCGATGGCGGTCTGCGTGGGTGCGCCGAGCAGGTCGGCGATGGCCCGGCCAATGGCGCCCCCGGAGCTGACCACCAGTAGCGCATCCTCGCGCGCCGCGCCTTCCGTGGCCGTCGACAGCGCGGCCTGCATGCGCGCCCCGAACGCTTCCCAGCTTTCGGGCATGCCGGTCAGTTGGTCCTGCGTCCAGGCCGCGAATGCCGCGCGGAACGTGCGCCAGTAATCCTGGTAGTCGCCGTTCTGGTGGGCCCGGTGATCGGCGCCCTTGGTGAAGCTGCGGTAGAGCGATTCGCCGTCGTATTCGTTCAGGCCCGTGTGTGTGTCCACGGTCGTCCCGGCGGCGCCCATGCCGTTCAGGATTTCGGCGGCGGTGTCCTGCTGGCGCACCAGCGATCCGGCCACCACGCGCTTGAACGTGATATCCCGCCCCTTGAAATATTCGCCAAGCCAGCGCGCCTGCTGGCGGCCGACGTCCGACAGGCAATCGTAGTTGGCGGCGCCAAACGAGGCTTGGCCGTGACGGACCAGGAAGAGCGTGGCCATGATGTGGGCATCTGCAAAGAGGATATGGCGCGATTCTAGTCGCGCGATGCCGGCGGGCCCAGCATGACCCGCAGGAATTCATGACGGCCATGGTTTCGCTGCATGCCGCGCACCGGCGGCATGCAGCAGGCAAAGGGCGCGAAGTCAGTCGAGCGTCACGCCGGTATCGGCGGTCAGCTTCAGCACCACCGGCAGATACGCCTTGTAGGCGCGTTCGGCCTCGCCCGGCGTGTTGCCAATCGGCTCGGCGCCCATTTCGTCGATCTTTGCCTGCATCTCGGGCGTCTTGACCAGCGACGCCACTTCGCGGCCCAGCCGCTCGACGATGGCCTCAGGTGTCTTGGCCGGCGCCAGCAGGGTAGTCGGGCCGACGATCTTGTAGGCCGCATCGCCATAGCCGGCCTCGGCGAACGTCGGCACGTCGGGCAAGGCCCGGGCGCGCGTGGTGCCGGCCACGGCCAGCGGCCGCAGCTTGCCGGTGGCGATGTGCTGGCGCAGCGTAGTGACCGAACCGATCGTCACGTTGACCTGGCCGGCCAGCAGGTCGGTCACCATCGGCCCTTCGCCGCGATACGGCACATGCAGGATGTCAACGCCGTAGGTCTTGTCCATGTAGGCCTGGATGGTGTGGGGCTGCGTGCCCGGCCCCCACGATCCCATGCGCAGCTTGCCCGGCTCTTTCTTCGCGTAGGTGATCAGCTCGTTGACGGTCTTGACCGGCACGCCGCTGTTGACCGCCAGCACCGTGCGGGCCATCGCCACGTCCGAGACCGGGCGCAGGTCGGTGCGCGGGTCGTAGGGCAGCTTCTTGTAGAGCGCCAGGTTGGCGGTGATCGGCCCCGGAATGGTCATCAGCAGCGTATAGCCGTCGGGCGCCGCCTTGGCGACGAAATCGGTGCCGATAATGCCGCCCGCGCCGCTCTTGTTTTCCACCACCACCGGCTGGCCCAGCCGTTTGGACAGCCCGTCGGCCAGCTGGCGCGCCAGCGTGTCGGTCAGGCCGCCGGCCGGGTAGGGCACCACCAGGCGGACCGGCTTGGTCGGATAGTCGCCCTGCGCAAGCGCGGCCAGCGGCAGCAACGACATCGCCGCGCAGGCGACGCGAGCCGCCCACCGCCGGCGCGGCAGCGTGGTTTGCTTCATGGTGTGTCTCCTCTTTTTGTGCCCGGTCTGCTTCCCAGACATGCCGCTATGGTTGCGGCTGATGCGGGCGGTTGGACGGATGAAGCGAGGGAAAGCGGTGCGGGGGTGGCCCGGCCCGTCAGGCTTCGATGCCCAGGTAGCGGCCCACCATGCGCGCCATTTCGCCGGGCAGGCGCTCGTCATCGAGTTGCAGCGGCCCCGGATTGTTCAGCACGGCATTGACGAGCATCCCGAACACCATCTGCATGGCAAACCGCACGCGCAGCTCGGCTTCGTCCGCCGGTCCGGACAGACGCGGCACCAGCAGGATCACGAGCCGCTCGATCAGCGCCTGCCCGTTCTTTTGGTGCGGCAGCCACTGCTCGGGATGCGTGGTTGCGTGCTTGAGCGATGCGCGAATCACGCCACGGTTATTGCGGCAGCCATTGACCATGAAGCGCATGGTCTTGTCGAGAATCTGGGCCGCCGGGGCTTCCTGCCAGCGATGCTCGGCCATGTAGCGCGCCACCGACGCATCGGATTCCTCCATCACCGACGCGCGCAGCGCATCGAAGAACGCCATCTTGTCGCGGAACCGGCCGTAGAACGCACCCACCGACACCTGACAGGCGGCTGCGATCTGCGCGACCGACACGGCCGCGAAGTCGCGTTCGGCCAGCAACTGGCGCCCCGCTGTCAGCAGGGCCTGCTCGGTCTCCCGCGCCCGGCGCTGGCGCGGCGGTTGCAGGATCGACGACGTATCGACCTGGGGAAAGGCCGATACGGAAGTGGCGGTTTCGTTACTTGGGGAAGTGGCTTGCATGACGATTTTCCGTATGCGAATTCGGATTCGGTTTTGCACCTTACGATTCGGTCCCGCGCACCGTCAAGTCGGGGTTTACGCTCCTAATTTCCAATATATGGAAATACGTTCCGCTTTTTGACACGATGCCGAATCGACGCCCACACTGGAATCCAGGAGACGACATGCCCATGAACACCCCGGTCGAACAATTCATTGCCGAACGCCGCCGCGAAGACCCTTCGTTCGGCGGGCTGCTGGCCAAGGGGTTTGCGCTGCTGCGCTGCTTCATCGACGATCCGCGCCCGCTGGGCAATGGCGAACTGTCGCAGCGGCTGCAACTGCCCCGCGCCACGGTGTCGCGCATCTGCCGCACGCTGTTCGAACTGGGCTATCTCGACTGGGACCCCAAGCTCGACAAGTATTTCGTCGGGGCGCAGGTGCTGGCGCTGGGCTATCCCTACCTGGCCGGCCTGCAGGTGCGCCACCTGGCGCGCCCGCTGATGCAGGCGCTGGCCAACCAGGTGGAGGGCGCGGTGTCGATGGGCGTGGCGCACCGGCTGGACGTGACGTACCTGGAGTCGTGCACGCACATGGAGGGCACGTCGGCGCGGCCGGCCGTGGGCGCGGTACGTTCGGTGCTGACCACGGCGATGGGGCGGGCCTTCCTGTGCACGCTGTCGAAGGGCGAGTTCGAGAAGCTCATGATGCAGGCGCGCACCGAGCGTGCGCAGGAATTCGGCGTCTGCTACGAGACCGTCTGCCACAACGTGGCGCACTACCCCAAGCGCGGCTTCACGCTCAATGAAGGCGATGCCGGCGAGGACATCCATGGCGTGGGCGTGTATTCGCGCATCACGTACCTGAACCGGCCGCTGCTGTTCAACTGCGCGCTGCCGGGTCTGCGCGTCAGGCGCGGCATGATGGAAAAGCGCGTGGCGCCGCTGCTGCGCGAGATGGTGCGCGCCATCGAGAACATGGCCGGCGTGGGACGCTAGCCGCCGGACGCGGGCCCGGATCGCCCGCACCACAGAACGCCGTGGCACGTACCGCGGTGTCATCAACGGAGACACCATGCTTGACCTGCAGCCCTTGTTGTGCCCGCGATCGATCGCAGTGATCGGCGCATCGACGCAGCCCGAAAAGGTGGGTGGCGTGCCGATTCGCCTGCTTGGCGAACTTGGCTACGGCGGCCGCGTGTTTCCGGTCAACCCGGGCGCCGATACCGTGCAGGGGCTGCGCGCCTATGCGACCGTGGCCGACATCGGCGAGCCCGTCGATCTGGCCATCGTCGCCGTGCCGGCACCCGCCGCGCCCGACGTGATGGCGCAACTGGGCCAGGCCGGCACGCGGGCGGCCGTGGTGTTCACCTCCGGCTTTGCCGAAGTCGGCGGCGGCGATGCCCTGCAGCACGCGCTGGCCACGCAGGCCCATGCGCACGGCGTGCAGTTGCTGGGCCCTAACTGCCTGGGCGCGATGAACTTGCGCGAGCGCATGTTCGCCACCTTCTCGCCGATTCCGCTCAGTGGCGTGCCGCCGGTCGGCCACGTGGGGCTGGTCAGCCAGAGCGGCGCATTTGGCGCGTACGCGTTTGCGCTGGCGCGCGAAGCGGGGTTGGGCCTGAGCCATTGGGTGACCACGGGCAACGAGGCCGGGCTGCAGGTGGCCGACGTGATCGAATGGCTGGCCAACGATCCGCAGACGCAGGTGATCCTGGCCTATGTCGAGGGCGCGCGCGATGGCATGCGCTTGCGCCGCGCGCTTGCCGCCGCCCGCGCCGCCGGCAAGCCGGTGGTGATCGCCAAGGTGGGCACCACGGCGGCGGGCGCCAGCGCCGCGCAATCGCATACCGCCAGTCTGGCTGGCGAGGACGCCGTGTACCAGGCGGTGTTTGACGAATACGGCGTGCATCGCGCGCATACGCTCGAAGCATTCTTCCGGCTCGGCTATACGCTGGCGCGTGGCCGGCGACCGGCGAAATGGCAATCGGCAACGGGCCTGGCCGCCGATGCGGTGGCGCCCGTGGCCATCGTCACGGTATCGGGCGGGGTCGGCATCATGATGGCCGACAGCGCGGAGACGCTGGGCCTGCCGTTGCCGCACATGCCGGATACCGCCGCGCAGGCGCTGCGCGCGGCCATCCCGTTTGCCAGTACCGCCAACCCGATCGACGTCACCGGCCAGGTGGTGGCGCAGCCGCAGGTGTTCGTCGATGCGCTGGCCAACGTGGCGCGCTGCGGCCAGTACGGCGCGGTGGCGGCGTTTCTGGCCGGCGGTGTCAATGCGCCGCGCCTCTGGCCCGTGCTCCAGGATACCGTGTCCGCGCTTGAAGCCGACCGGCACGCCGCGCCGTTGCTGATCTCGGGCGTGATGGACGACGACAAGCGCGCCTGGCTCGAGGCGCGTGGCTGCCTGGTGTTCCGCGAACCCGCGCATACCATGGAGGCCGTGGCCGCGCTGGCGAAGGCGGCCGCGATGGAGGCGGCAGCAGACGCGCCTGTTGGCGCCGACAACAGCGCGCCTCTTCATCCCCCAGCCCTGCCGCCTGACGCCACCGCGCTGTCGGAAGCCGAGGCCATGGCATGGCTGGCCGCTGCCGGCGTGCCGGTGGTGCCGCACGGCGTGGCCCAGCATGCCGAAGCGGCGGTGGACCTTGCCGAATCGATCGGCTACCCGGTGGCCGTCAAGATCTGCTCGCGCCATATCCTGCACAAGAGCGATATCGGCGGCGTGGCGCTGAACCTGCGCGATGCCGACGCCGTGCGCGCCGCGTTCGCCCAGGTGCGCCGGGCCGCAGCGCAGGCACGCGATGCCGGCGGCAATGCGGTGCCGTTCGAAGGCGCCATCGTCGCGGGGATGGCGCGCGGCTGGGGCGAGATCATGGTGGGCGTGCGGCGCGATCCGGTGTTCGGCCTGGTGGCGCTGGCCGGCATCGGCGGAACGGCCGTGGAGATATTCCGGCAGATGGCGTTCGGGCTGGCGCCGCTGTCGCGCCAGCGGGCTCGCGCCATGCTGACGCAGAGCCGCGCTGCCGCGCTGTGCAGCGGGCACCGTGGCCATCCCGCCATCGACCTCGATGCGGTGGCCGACGTGCTGGTCAACGTATCGCGTGCGGCAGCCGCGATTGGCGACCGGCTCGACACGCTCGAAATCAACCCGTTCATCGTCGGCCCCGATGGGCTGGTGGCGGCGGATGCCGTGATCACGCTGCGCTGACGCAGCGACCCATCCTGGACAATACGGAGACAGACCATGCGATCAGCAATTCGCAGGATGCGGCACGCCCTGGCCTTGTGCCTGGCGGCAGGTGTGACGGGCGGGATGACGTTGCCCGCGGCGGTGGCTGCCGACGCGTACCCCGGCAAGCCCATCCGGCTGGTGGTGCCGTTCCCGCCCGGGGGCGGCACCGATGTGGTGGGGCGCATGGTGGCCGCGCGCCTGTCGACGGTGCTCAAAGGCACGGTGGTCGTCGAGAACGTGGCGGGCGCCACCGGCACCATCGGTGCGGCACAGGTGGCGCGTGCCGCGCCCGACGGCTATACGCTCCTGCTGGGCATCTCGGCCACGCACGCGATTGCCCCGGCGATCTTTCCGAAGCTGACTTACGACCCGCTGCGCGACTTCGTACCCATCGGCCGCATTGCCTACGGCGGCAATGTGCTGGTGGCCAATCCGGCCTTTCCGGCCCAGGACGTGCGCGCGCTGATTGCCATGGCGAAGCAGCCGGGCGCGGACCTGGCCTATGGTTCCTGGGGTCAGGGCTCGGGCGGCCATCTGGCCGGCGAGAGCCTGAACGTGTCTGCCGGCATCCACCTGCGGCACGTGCCGTACAAGGGCGTGGCGCCGATGCTGAACGACGTGATGGGCGGCACGGTGCCCATCGCCATGTCCGATCTGGCCGGCACCTTGCCGCTGATCCGCAGCGGCAAGGTGCGTGCGTTGGCGGTGTCGGGCTCGGAGCGGTCGGCCGCGCTGCCCGATGTGCCGACGTTCGCCGAGTCCGGCATCGCGTTCCGTGTCGACAGCTGGTACGCGCTGTTCGCGCCGGCCCGGACGCCGCCGGCCATCGTAGACCGGCTGGAAAGCGCGATGCAGGAAGCCATGCAGGACAGCGCGCTGCAGGCGCAGATCGCGGCCATGGGCATGCGCTACCAGCCCGTGTCGCGTACGCAGTTCACCAACCAGATGCGCGACGACGCGCGGGCCTGGGCCGCGCTGGTCAAGTCGAGCGGCGCCGCGCTGGAATGAAACCGATATCCCCATCCACCCTGACCATCGCCATGAATCATCCTGCCTTTCCCCACCCAGCGGCCAACCCAGCCACGACCCCTTCCGCCCTGGCTGCGCCGGTACACGCCAGCCCGCAAGAGGCCCTGGTGGCCGCCGCCGCGCTGCCACTGGTGATCTACGGCTACCCCTTGATCGAAACCCTGCGCACCTGCCGGCTGCAGACATCGGTGGACGCCCCCACGCGCTACGGCCGCGCACCGATGAACATGCTGTCGGCCAGCGCGCGCCAGTGGACGCATGAAGACCGCGATATCGTCACCCCGGCCAACGACCTGCTCTATTTCTGCGGCTGGCTCAACCTGGCCGACGGCCCCGCCACGATCCGCGTGCCCGCGCTGCCTGATGCCGACCGCTACTACGTGGTCGAACTGCTCGATGCCCATACCAACAACTTCGCCAACCTGGGTCCGCGCAACGTGCCGCGCGAAGGCGCCAATGTGGAGATCGTCGGACCCGGCCAGCGGGGCAGCGGCATGCACGTGGTGGAAGCGCCCACCACGCTGGTCTGGATCATCGGCCGGGTGCTGGTGACCGGTCCTGACGACCTGGCGCGTGCCAACGCATTCGAGCAGGGCTTCCAGGTAGTGCAAAGCGCCGGGCCGGCCCGGCCGGCCAGCGTGGCGCAGTGGCAGGACACCGGCGATGCCGGCGTGGATTTCTTCCAGAACCTGTTCCGTGCGATGCGGGACTTCCCGCCCAGCGCACAGGAGCAAGGCCTGTTCACGCTGCTCCGCAAGGTGGGCCTGCGGCTGGAGGACGATGTGGAGATCGCCGCGCTGCGGCCGCCCATCGTCAACGGCCTGCGCAGCGCATATGCCCAGGGCATGGCGCTGATCGAAGCCCATACCCGCAGCCAGGGGCACAAGGCGTGGGGCTACAGCATGCGGCTGGGTATCTATGGCGACGACTGGGTGCTGCGCGCCTGCACGGCGATGAAGGGGCTGGGCGCACTGCGCGCGGACGAAGCGGTCTACGCGATGGCTGACTTTGACGCGGACGGCGAGCCGCTGCACGGCCGGCATCGATACGAACTGCGTTTCGCGCCCGGCTTGCTGCCGCCCGCCGAAGCGTTCTGGTCGGTATCGCTCTACGGGGAGGATCGCTATTTCTCGGCCAACGAGATCGGCCGCTATGCGGTGGGCGACCGCACCCCGGGACTTCGCATGGAGCCGGACGGCACGCTGGTGATTCCCATCGGCCATGCCCGGCCGGCCGACGACGCCAACTGGCTGCCCGCACCCGAAGGCCCGTTCTACCTGATCCTGCGACTCTACCACCCGTCCGCCAGCTTTATCGCCGGCCAGTACACGATCCCCGCCGTGCGCCGGATCGGCTGAGCCCCGCGTGGAACCCGCATCGCCATATCTAAATAGCTATAAGAGAAAGGAGACACCGGCCCATGCCGCAAACCACCACCGCCGCCGCCACCACCAGCCCTGGCCTGCCGCTTGCCCGTGAAGCCGTGATCTACACGCTGCCGCTCTACGAGATGGCCCGCATGCGCGCCGCCACCTGTCCGCGCCGCGACCGGGCCGGGCGGTTTGCCGGCGACGGCCCCGAATCCTCGCTGCGCTGGGTCAACCACCTGATCCACACGCGCGAACTGCTGGGCCCACAGCATCGCCAGGTTGTCACGCCGAACAACGACACGCTGTACACCAATGCCTGGCTCGACCTCTCGCGCGAGCCCGTGGTGCTCGAAGTGCCCGACTTCGCCGGCCGCTATTACGTGCTGGGGCTGCTCGATTTCTATACCAATCCGTTCGGCTATCTGGGCAGCCGCACTACCGGCACCGGCGCGGGCCGCTTCCTGCTGCACGGGCCCGACTGGCATGGCGAGGTACCTGCCGGCATGCGGGCCGTACCGTGTCCGACCAACGCGGTGTGGATGATCGGCCGGCTGCTGGTGGACGGCGATGCCGACCTGGCCGCCGGCCATGCGCTGCAGGACGCCATCGCGCTGAAGCGGCTCGACGGGGAACCGGCCGCGTTCGCGTTCGATGTGGGCATGCACCCGCGCGAGCATCTGGGCGATCCGCGGCGCTTTGCCGCCGTGGTCAACCAGATGCTGGCCGACAACCCGCCGCCGCCGGCAGAAGCCGACATGGTGGCCCGCTTCGCCGAAGCTGGCGTCGGCCCGAGGCTCACGCCCACGCCGGCGCAGGTCGAGACGCTGGGCGCGGCGCTGCAGGGCGTGCTAGCCGACCTGGCCGAGCCGCAGGCGTCGGACATGGGCGGGGGCTGGGCGATGTCGGTCGACGTGCGTGAGTCGTATGGCACGGACTACCTGCAACGCGCGCTGGTGGCGCGCAACTATATTGGTGCGCTGGGCGTGCAGGAGGCCATGTACGTGATGGCCGACCGCTGTGCCGACGGCGCGCCGCTCGAAGGCGGTCACGCCTACCGGCTGCACTTCGCGGCCGACAACCTGCCACGCGTGGGCGCGTTCTGGTCGCTGACCATGTACGACAAGGGCGACTGCATGCTGGTGCCGAACGAGCTTGCACGCTATTCGCTGGGCGATCGGTCTCCGTCCCTGAAGCGCGGCGCCGATGGCAGCCTGACGGTGTACCTGTCGGCGCAGCCGCCGCAGGACCGCGCGCTGCTGGGCAACTGGCTGCCGGCGCCGGCCGGGGCATTCTATGTGGCGCTGCGCCTGTACGTGCCCCAACCGGACCACCTTGACCGCACCTATCGCTATCCCGCCATCGAGCGGATCAGGGAGGCATCATGACCCCATCGCAACTGACCCGCCGCCGCCTACTGGGCGCGATGGCCCTGGCCGGCGTCGTGCCGCATGCCTTCGGCAATACCTGGCCCGGCAAGCCGGTGCGGCTGGTGTCGCCCTACGGGGCAGGCGGTTCGAACGATACGTCGGCGCGCGTGCTGGCCGAGGCGCTGAGCCGCAAATACGGCCAGCAGGTGGTGGTCGAGAACAAGCCGGGCGCCGGTACGCGCGTGGCCAGCGAAACGGTGGCGCATGCACCCGCCGACGGCTACACGCTGCTGTGGGCCGCTGCGCCGTTCGCCATCAACACGGCAGCCGGCCTGTCGCAGCGGTTCGATATCCACAAGGATTTCATCGCCGTGGGGCCGCGCGTGCTGGGGCCGGTGTTCCTGATCGTCAACGCCAGTTCGTCGGTGAAGACCGTGGCGGACTTCATAAAGATGGCGAAGCAGAAGCCGGAAGGCGTCACGTTCGCGTCGCCTGGCATCGGCTCGGGCCCGCACCTGACGGCCGAGCTGTTTGCCGCGCAGTCGGGGTTCAAGGCGCTCAACGTCCATTACCGCGGCGACGCCACGGCCTATACCGAACTGCTGGCCGGACGTGTCGATGCCACGCTGACGGCGATCACGACCGCACTGCCCTTTATCCAGGCCGGCAAACTGCGCGTGATCGCGGCGGCCGCCGATGCGCGCACGCCGGTCTATCCCGATGCGCCCACCTTTGCCGAGCAGGGCGTACCCGGCGTGGTCGGCTACGGCTGGTTCGGCATCGTGGCGCCGGCCGGCACGCCGCCCGCCATCGTGCAGCAGATCAATCGCGATGCCAGCCAGGCGCTGGCCGATCCGCAGATCAGCCAGAAGCTGCTGGCGCTGGGCCTGCAGCCGTCGCCGGGCAGCAGCGCCGACTTTGCCGCGTTCATCGACGGGGAGGTAAGGAAATGGGGCGCGCTGATCAAGGCGCGCGGCATCGTACTGGAGTGAGGGGAGGATGGCGGAGAGTTGCGGAGGATTTCGGGTCAGGCCTGGCGACGAAAGCCCTTCACAAGTTTGTCACAAAAACGTCACAATACCGGTCCGGTCCCCGCCATGTAGAGCGGGGCCGCATCCGGAGAGAGAAATGACGTTGTTCGCTTCCCGCCGCGCCCGGCATGTCCTGGCTGCCCTGGTCCTTTCCCCGCTGGCACTGGCCGCCGGCGCCGCGCAGGCCGCGTGGCCGGACAAGCCGATCCGCATGGTGGTGGGCTTTCCGCCTGGCGGGCCGGTCGATACGCATGCGCGCATCCTGTCCGAGAAGCTGCAGCCGATCCTCGGCCAGCCCGTCGTGCTCGATTACAAGGCTGGCGCCGCCGGCAATATCGGGTCGGACAACGTGGCAAAGGCAGCGCCCGACGGCTATACGCTGCTGATCGCCAATACCGGCCAGATGGCGATCAACGGATCGCTCTATCCCAAGCTTCCGTACAGCATGCCGAAGGACTTTGCGCCCGTGGCACGTACCGCGCTGATTCCGCTGGTGATGGTCGTCAACAACAACGTGCCCGCCAGGAACCTGAAGGAATTCATCGCCTATGCCAAGGCCAACCCGGGCAAGCTCAATTTTGCGTCGGGCGGCAATGGCGGCATTTCGCACCTGATGCCCGAGATGTTCAAGCAGGCGTCGGGCACGTTCATTGTCCATATCCCGTACAAGGGCAGCGCGCCGGCGCTGACCGACGTGATGGGCGGCCAGGCCCAGATGATGGCCGACTCGATTCCGCTGTTCACCCAGCACATCAAGGCCGGCAAGGTGCGCGCGCTGGCGGTGACGTCGGGCAAGCGTTCGCCGGCGCTGCCCGATGTGCCGACCATGGAGGAGTCGGGCCTGAAGGGTTTCGAGGTGGTGGGCTTCTACGGTGTGCTGGCGCCGGCCGGCACGCCGAAGGAAATCGTCGACAAGCTGTCGGGCGCGCTGCGCACCGTGCTGGCGGACCCGGACACGAAGGCCAAGCTCGAAGCGCAGGGCGCCGAGCCGGCCTGGCAGTCGCCGGAGGCGTTTGCGGCCACCATCGTCAACGAGCAGAAACGTTGGGGACAGGCCGTCAAGGTATCGGGCGCCAAGATCGATTGATCGACGCCGGCACAGCCGGTGGCCTTGCGGGCGGTGCCGGCCTCGCCGATTCCTGTTTAGCCAAACAGGGATGACTGGGCGTGCGACATGGCTGTCGTGCGCCTGGGCGTGGCGCGTGGCTTTGTCGCCAGCCCGGTATCGAGTCCGGTAACGCCGCGAGTTTCGCCGGGCGTGGTGATCGTCGCCTTGGCCGGCGCGACCGGTGCTGTGAGCACGAACGGGCGCGCAGAGGCCAGCGGCACGGCCGTCGCCCTGAGGCTGGCCAGGTGCGGCGCCAGGATCAGGTAGGTATCCATATCGAAGCGCGCCGGCAGGGCGGTCAGCCCTTCGGCGTCGGCCAGCGTCGGCGCGGTGCCCAGGTAGCACCAGTCCTCGATCACATGCCAGGGCTGGTCGGGTTGCTCGCCTTCGCGCCAGGCAATCGCCCCGTCGAACGGCCACGGGGCCACCACCAATGCTTCCAATGCGGCCAACGTGCGCAGGCGATGCTCGGCGCGCGATTCATGGCCGGTGCAGGCCCCCGCGCAGCGATGGACTTGCCGCGCAAAACAGGGGTGGCCGCGTCGGGCCGTCGCTTCGAGCATCAGCGTGACCAGGCAAAGCTGATGTTCCTCGGCCAGCGCCACCAGGCGTGCGCGTGCCGCGGCGCGGCTCGGAAATACGCCATATAGCCGGGTATGGCGGCTGAAGTCGATCTGGCGGTCCGAGCGCAGGCGCGGCGCGGGCAGGCCATCGATCATTTCCCAGGCGAACAGCTCGTCGTTGTGCCGCAGCTGATGGTTGTGCAGCGGCCGCAGCGTCTTGACGAGGTGGGCCTCCAGCAGCAGCGCGCCGATTTCCCCGCCAGTCTCGCGCCAATCCACGCGCCGCACAGCGCGTGCGATGCGCATTTCCTTTGGGTTGGTATGGTCGCCGGAAAAATGGGCGCGGATGCGCTGCCGCAGGTGGATGCTCTTGCCTACATATAGCAACGCGTCGTCGTCACCGTAAAACAGGTAGGCGCCGGGGCGGTCCGGCACGTCGTCCAGCGCGGTCTCGCTCAGGCCGGCGGGCAGGCTGGCATGCTTGACCAGCGTCTTGACGGCCGACTCCACCAGATCGACCGAATACAGATCGTGGATCTTCTGCCAGAACTGCCAGAGCAGCTCGGCGTCGGCCAGCGCGCGGTGGCGACCCTTCGGTATCAGGTTGAAGCGGGCGATCAGCGCGTCGAGCCCATGGCGCTCCACCGAGGGGAACAGCGAGCGGGACAACCGCAGCGTGCAAAGGACATCGGCACGAAACGTCACACCGGCCCGGCGAAATTCATTCTTCAGGAAGCCGTAGTCGAAGCGCGCATTGTGGGCGACAAACAGCCGGCCCTGTAGCCGTTCCGCCAAGAGTTCGGCTATCGACGCGAAGGTGGGTTGGCCGCGCACCATGTCGTCGGTGATCCCGGTCATCCCCTGGATAAACGGCGGGATGCTGGCCTGCGGGTCGACGAGGGTGTCCCACTCGTGAATGCCGTCGGGGCCTACTTCCACGACGCCGATCTCGGTGATTCGGTCGCGCTGGGCGTCTGGCCCCGTGGTCTCCAGATCGACAAACGCAATCGGGCGGGCCAGGGCGGTGGCCAGGGCAAGGGCATCGAGCGCCCCCGCGTCCCGGCTGGCCAGGCGTTCGGGGAGATAGGTGGGCGGTTCCGGCAACGTCGTCATCCGGCGATTCTAAGGGATGGGCAAATTCTTTTGCGAAACCCCTTGCGCAGGCCGCCAATCCCATCTAATATTCGCCCCCTCGCAACACGAAGCGCGCTGCAAACGCAGCGGCGACAACGGTTGCGGGATTGGCAGGAGGTTGGYGTTGCGAAGTTCGCGGCGCCGGCCGGCAGAAAAAAGTTCTGCAAAAACTGTTGACGAAACGTTGAATGCTCTGCATAATCTCGTTTCTCCGCTGCGACAAAAGACGCAGCGACAGCGAACGGCAAAGCCGGTCGCTCGGGTTCTTTAACAAACAAACAACCGATAAGTGTGGGCGCTTGATGGCGAACGCCACGGAGCTTCGGCTTCGTGATGCTTCAAAAGTTATCAGTGCTCGCGCAGTAAAACATGTTGGTTTGCGTCGCGAGACGCGAGCCAGTCAGTTTTCTGAGAGTGAGCGACCGCTCGAAAGAGCGAGGTGCTTCGGCACCACACAGAGATTGAACTGAAGAGTTTGATCCTGGCTCAGATTGAACGCTGGCGGCATGCCTTACACATGCAAGTCGAACGGCAGCGCGGACTTCGGTCTGGCGGCGAGTGGCGAACGGGTGAGTAATACATCGGAACGTACCCTGTTGTGGGGGATAACTAGTCGAAAGATTAGCTAATACCGCATACGACCTGAGGGTGAAAGCGGGGGACCGCAAGGCCTCGCGCAGCAGGAGCGGCCGATGTCTGATTAGCTAGTTGGTGGGGTAAAGGCCYACCAAGGCGACGATCAGTAGCTGGTCTGAGAGGACGATCAGCCACACTGGGACTGAGACACGGCCCAGACTCCTACGGGAGGCAGCAGTGGGGAATTTTGGACAANCAGTAAAACATGTTGGTTTGCGTCGCGAGACGCGAGCCAGTCAGTTTTCTGAGAGTGAGCGACCGCTCGAAAGAGCGAGGTGCTTCGGCACCACACAGAGATTGAACTGAAGAGTTTGATCCTGGCTCAGATTGAACGCTGGCGGCATGCCTTACACATGCAAGTCGAACGGCAGCGCGGACTTCGGTCTGGCGGCGAGTGGCGAACGGGTGAGTAATACATCGGAACGTACCCTGTTGTGGGGGATAACTAGTCGAAAGATTAGCTAATACCGCATACGACCTGAGGGTGAAAGCGGGGGACCGCAAGGCCTCGCGCAGCAGGAGCGGCCGATGTCTGATTAGCTAGTTGGTGGGGTAAAGGCCYACCAAGGCGACGATCAGTAGCTGGTCTGAGAGGACGATCAGCCACACTGGGACTGAGACACGGCCCAGACTCCTACGGGAGGCAGCAGTGGGGAATTTTGGACAATGGGGGCAACCCTGATCCAGCAATGCCGCGTGTGTGAAGAAGGCCTTCGGGTTGTAAAGCACTTTTGTCCGGAAAGAAARCGCTCTGGTTAATACCTGGGGCGGATGACGGTACCGGAAGAATAAGCACCGGCTAACTACGTGCCAGCAGCCGCGGTAATACGTAGGGTGCGAGCGTTAATCGGAATTACTGGGCGTAAAGCGTGCGCAGGCGGTTTTGTAAGACAGGCGTGAAATCCCCGAGCTCAACTTGGGAATTGCGCTTGTGACTGCAAGGCTAGAGTATGTCAGAGGGGGGTAGAATTCCACGTGTAGCAGTGAAATGCGTAGAGATGTGGAGGAATACCGATGGCGAAGGCAGCCCCCTGGGACGTCACTGACGCTCATGCACGAAAGCGTGGGGAGCAAACAGGATTAGATACCCTGGTAGTCCACGCCCTAAACGATGTCAACTAGTTGTTGGGGATTCATTTCTTCAGTAACGTAGCTAACGCGTGAAGTTGACCGCCTGGGGAGTACGGTCGCAAGATTAAAACTCAAAGGAATTGACGGGGACCCGCACAAGCGGTGGATGATGTGGATTAATTCGATGCAACGCGAAAAACCTTACCTACCCTTGACATGCCACTAACGAAGCAGAGATGCATCAGGTGCCCGAAAGGGAAAGTGGACACAGGTGCTGCATGGCTGTCGTCAGCTCGTGTCGTGAGATGTTGGGTTAAGTCCCGCAACGAGCGCAACCCTTATCTTTAGTTGCTACGCAAGGGCACTCTAGAGAGACTGCCGGTGACAAACCGGAGGAAGGTGGGGATGACGTCAAGTCCTCATGGCCCTTATGGGTAGGGCTTCACACGTCATACAATGGTGCGTACAGAGGGTTGCCAACCCGCGAGGGGGAGCTAATCCCAGAAAACGCATCGTAGTCCGGATCGTAGTCTGCAACTCGACTACGTGAAGCTGGAATCGCTAGTAATCGCGGATCAGCATGCCGCGGTGAATACGTTCCCGGGTCTTGTACACACCGCCCGTCACACCATGGGAGTGGGTTTTGCCAGAAGTAGTTAGCCTAACCGCAAGGAGGGCGATTACCACGGCAGGGTTCATGACTGGGGTGAAGTCGTAACAAGGTAGCCGTATCGGAAGGTGCGGCTGGATCACCTCCTTTCCAGAGGCTTGTGTTCACAAGTCAAGCGTTCACACTTATCGGTTTGTTTGCTGTTACAGCCAAGGGTCTGTAGCTCAGGTGGTTAGAGCACCGTCTTGATAAGGCGGGGGTCGTAGGTTCAAGTCCTACCAGACCCACCAGGATGCAGACGGTGAAGCGGGAGTTCCACGGAAATGCGTGAGAACCAAGCGAGACGCGAAGCGAGGTCGCGCAGCATAGCGCAAGCTATGTAAGCGGCCGAGCGACAAAGTATCGCGCCGGTTATCACGGATTTGCGACGGGGGATTAGCTCAGCTGGGAGAGCACCTGCTTTGCAAGCAGGGGGTCGTCGGTTCGATCCCGTCATCCTCCACCACTTACCTCGATCGAGGATCGGGGTAATGAGACGACCTGGTTGGTAGTCAAATGAAAGCACTCAGTGCTGAGTGCTTTCATTTGGCATTGCCAAGCGACGACAAGTCGGCTGTTCTTTAACAATATGGGATGTAGTAAAGGTGTCGCGAGGCGTTGATGAGACGCTGCAGTACAAGACGCGATACCGGGTTGTGATTGTATCAACCAAAATGTATTTAAGTGATCGAAAGATGACTTGGAATACGGCACAAACGCGAGAACTCAGACCTGTAGCCAGCGTGGATAACGGAGACGTTAGACACACTCGTTATAGGGTCAAGCGAACAAGTGCATGTGGTGGATGCCTTGGCGATCACAGGCGATGAAGGACGCGGTAGCCTGCGAAAAGCTTCGGGGAGCTGGCAAACAAGCTTTGATCCGGAGATGTCCGAATGGGGAAACCCGGCCCGMATGGGTCATCCCTTGCTGAATACATAGGCAAGGGAAGCGAACGCGGCGAACTGAAACATCTAAGTAGCTGCAGGAACAGAAATCAACCGAGATTCCCAGAGTAGTGGCGAACGAAATGGGAAGAGCCTTGCACTCTTTAGCAGAACTGTTAGCAAAACGGGATGGAAAGCCCGGCCATAGCAGGTGATAGCCCTGTATGCGAAAACAGATTTGTGGAACTAGGTGTGCGACAAGTAGGGCGGGACACGTGAAATCCTGTCTGAAGATGGGGGGACCATCCTCCAAGGCTAAATACTCGTGATCGACCG
>NZ_RCOG02000025.1 GCF_009663685.2 Cupriavidus sp. U2
TCGACCATCGTACGCGCAGCTTCGCGCGGGAACTGGGCCTGGAGCCACTGACCACGCCGGTGCGTTCTCCGCAGAGCAACGGTATGGCCGAATCCTTCGTCAAGACCATGAAGCGCGATTACATCGCGTTCATGAACAAGCCCGACGTGCCGACCGCGCTCTCTCAGCTAACGGTCGCGTTCGAGCAATACAATGACTGGCATCCGCATAAAGCGTTGAAGTATCGTTCGCCTCGGGAGTTCCGACGCGCCGCAACATCATCAACTTAACGGTGTTCGGGTGTCCTGAGTTACAGGGTCAACTCCACTTAGAGCGCCGTCTAGAAGCAGTAGGGGGTCGCGGCCCGGAGCGGATAGACGCAGTAACTCGCGTTTAGGGCGAAGGCATCCGCGCAAATGCACTTGAGGTGTCTAAGCTCCACGTTTCAGAGCTCTCGTCAATTGGCGTTGACACACCTTACGTACGGAGTTCAAGGAAATGGACGCGGCGTCCGCGCCGGTGGCGTGGACAGAATCTTGTGGGTAGAACAGCGCGCTGGCCGGCCCTTCTCGGCACAATGCTTCGAAATCTACCGCTGCGTTGGTAAAAAGGCGGCGGTGATAGCAAAAAAACCCCCGCGAGGGCACGCGATTCGAGAGCAGTTCGCTGCTGAAAAACGCTCAGGCGACGAGCCGCCGACGCCACCGGCCCCGTCTCCGCGGTTGAGCACTGTTGGCCTGAGGGTCTAATTCGGTCAGGCAAGAAGTGCGGGCGGTCGGGCAATCGCTGGCGAGATCGGAAACGCGGGGTCGCTCACCACGCGCGCTCAGGGGCTTCCCCATAAAGGGTACTCGACGTACAAAATCCCATGCATTTTGGACAGCGCCTGACAGCCGGGCTTTCCGTAAAGTGACGACATGATAGGCAGGGAATGGGACGGATCATGCACGAGGCAAGATACCGAGCGAGATATGGACGGAGCACCGGTGAGCTGGATGATGAAGTGTGGCGGGCGCGCGAACGCGTCTGTGCCCAGATTGGCCGCCTCCGGGAGGCGCTCAGCGAAGGCGGCGACGTCAGACTGGCGATGCGGACTCTATGGTATCTGCGCCTGGGCTATGCAGAACTGCGACGTCTGCGGCATGAGAGGCTCAGATAGTCCGATTAGCAGTCAACGGCAAGGTGTCCTCGCTGCACGCAAGCTTCGTCTACCTCTGCAGAGGACGGGTGATTTGAGTGATAGTAGGGCACACATAAATACGGACTCTCCGATTCGCCAGCTCTCCGACTGCCACTCGGTATCTCCAACTATGGTGGTCGAGCAGCTCATCATCGACATCGATCTACTTTCCGTATTTTGAGCGTGTCCATGACGAAGCCCAGAAAGCAAATGTCCTTGCGAGGCACGCTCACTTTTCTCGTACATCGATCGCCTCCTTTCACATTGCGCGCCGCACTCGAAGCTGACGCCCGACTCTGTCCTACGCTCCGTAGACTGGCCGGAGCCATGAACGGCTGATGAACGCAATCGTGCCGACTGCAGATTTCTGGATGTCAAATGCCAGCAAATGGTCGGACCTGTCGTCGGCGCTGCTTCACCGGTCAGGCGCGGGCCACTCGACGGTTCGCGACCCTTTATAGGTAGTCGATCCCCCGTTCATCGATACTTTGGGACTGGCAGCGAAGCTGCCAGTGAAGGCGGGGCATGCACCTGCGGGCTACCGGAGGCCGAAGGCAGTCGTAAAGCAGCCGCTGGATTGTTTTTCGCATTCGTCAGTATCGATCATTCGACTTCACTGCTATCTGTGTCGACTGTCTGGGCTTCGCTCTCGTGGCGCATGGCCGTCGCTGCAAGCGTCGTGGCATTGGCCTCTGTAGCCTCTTTGCGCTCGCTGTAGCGGTCGGTCAGATAGTCGCTGCGATCCCGTATCAGGAGCGTGAACTTGTAGAGCTCCTCCATGACGTCGACCACCCGGTCGTAGTACAACGAGGGCTTCATACGGCCGCTGGCGTCGAACTCCTGGTACGCCTTGGGCACCGACGACTGGTTCGGAATGGTTACCATCCGCATCCAGCGTCCCAGCACCCGCAGCGCGTTGACGGCATTGAATGACTGCGAGCCACCGCATACCTGCATCACGGCCAGTGTGCGGCCCTGGGTCGGGCGAATGCCGCCAATCTCCAGCGGGAGCCAGTCGATCTGGTTCTTGAAGACGGCCGTCAGCGTGCCGTGACGCTCGGGGCTGCACCAGACCTGACCTTCCGACCACTCGGAGAGCTTGCGCAGCTCAACCACCTTCGGGTGATCGGCGGGCACGCTGTCCGCCATCGGCAGGTCGCGCGGATCGAAGACGCGGGTCTCCGCCCCGAAGTGCAGCAGGATCCGTTCGGCTTCCTGCACCAGCAGCCGGCTGTAAGACGTGTCGCGCAGCGAGCCGTAGAGCAGCAGGATGCGGGGTCGGTGGGTACTGACGCGGGCGGGCTCCAGCTTATGGAGATTGGGCGTATCGAGCACCGCAGGGACGATATTGGGCAGATCCGCGGTCATTGAATCCTCCGCCCTTGCGCGTCGATGACGGCCTCGCCGTCTTCCTTGGTGAAGGCGCCTTGCTGCGGCGCCGGCAGGATGTCCAGCACGAGTTCCGACGGCCGGCACAGCCGCACGCCCAACTCGGTGACGACGAAGGGCCGGTTGATCAGGATCGGATGGGCCAGCATGGCATCGAGCAACTGGTCGTCGGTGAGTGCTGGATCACCAAGGCCAAGCTCGGCATAGGGCGTGCCCTTCTCGCGGATGGCTTCGCGCACGGTGAGCCCGGCATCGCGGATCATTGCCTGCAAGGTCTGCCGGTCGGGTGGCGTGTTCACGTACTCGATAACGGCCGGCTCGATGCCCGCATTGCGGATCATGGCCAGCGTGTTGCGTGACGTACCGCACGCCGGGTTGTGATAGATGGTGACGGTCATGGGGTATCTCAGCGCGCTTCGTACCAGTGTTGCGAGCGGTTGACGACACCAACGACGAACAGCATCACGGGGACCTCGATCAGCACGCCGACGACCGTGGTCAGCGCCGCGCCCGACTGTAAACCGAACAGGCTGATGGCGGTGGCCACGGCCAGCTCGAAGAAGTTGCTTGCGCCAATCAGCGCCGATGGACCGGCCACGCAATGGGCCACGCCGAGCTTGCGGTTCAGCAGGTAGGCCAGGCCGGAGTTCAGCAAGACCTGAATCAGAATTGGTACGGCCAGCAGGAGTATGATCAGCGGCTGCTCGACGATGGCGTTGCCCTGGAAGCCGAACAGCAGCACCAGCGTCGCAAGCAGCGCGGTGATCGAGTAGGGCCCCAGCGCACCGACCACTCGCTTGTAGGTAACTTCGCCTCGTTCCAGCAGTGCCTTGCGGATGACCTGTGCGATCAGCACGGGCACCACAATGTACAGCGCGACCGACGTGATGAGCGTATCCCAGGGAACCGTGATTGAGGACAGACCCAGCAGCAGCGCGACGACGGGAGCGAAGGCCACGACCATGATCGCGTCGTCGAGCGCCACCTGGGACAGGGTGAAGTAGGGGTCGCCTTTGCAGAGCTGCGACCAGACAAACACCATCGCCGTGCAAGGCGCCGCCGCCAGCAGGATCAGGCCAGCGATATAGCTGTCGAGTTGATCCACTGGCAGCCAGCCCGCGAACAGGTGACGGATGAAGATCCAGGCCAACAGCGCCATGGACAACGGCTTGACCAGCCAGTTCACGAAGAGCGTCACGCCGATGCCACGCCAGTGTCCCGGGACCTGGCCCATGGCACCGAAATCGATCTTGATCAGCATCGGGATGATCATGATCCAGATCAGGACGCCGACCGGCAGGTTCACCTGTGCGACCTCCATGGCGCCAATGGCCTGAAAGACGGGGGGCAGCCATTGGCCGAGGAGGATGCCGGCGACGATGCAAAGCGTCACCCAGACGGTCAGATAGCGTTCGAACATGCCAATGGCGCTAGGTTGTGATGCCTCGGCTATGGGGTAGATCTGTTCAGACATGGTGCAGGATCAAGAAGGGCACAGTCGCCCTTAGGACTTGGATCGTGGCGTCGCGAAAAACTCAGCAGCAGCCGGATTCCGGCGCGCAGCGGGTGGTGCTAGTGGATCGCTTCGGGGTGGCGGTCACTGGGACTGGTACGCAGCACGCGGCGGCCTCGGCGCTACGATCGCGCGATGCGCCGAAAGTGGGAGCACCACCGAGCGTGTAGAACGATTCCCAGGCGATGCCGGTAGGGTCGACCGACCAATGCTTGTTCAAGGTCGCGTAACAGCAGTTCATCTCGGACTGAGACTGCATGGACGGCTGGGCGCTGACCAATCGCGTCTGCATCTCGGCCAACTCTGCGTCCGTCTCCACCTGGACGCTTAGGTGATCCCCATCAGCGGTGCTCACCAGCGCGCTGACTACCAAGCCGTGACGGTTGTCACTCAACGTATGGCCCATGTAGCGCAGTTCACTGCCGGTCTTGCCTTTGCGATAGAGCTTCGCATCGGGATCGGTCTTGGACTGATGCGTCTCGTTGCTGCGTTGCTGTCCCCTGAAGTCGCCACTATCGTCGTCGCCATCGCTGCCATCCTTGCGCACGAAGCTCTTGTGGCCCGCCCACGCCTGGATCAGCGTGCCGTCCACGCTGAAGTGCTCGCCCGACAACCAGTTCTTCTTCTGCGCGAGGGCCAGTACTTCGTTGAAGAATTCGATCACTGCATCGTGCTGGATCAGGCGCGCACGGTTCTTGGTGAATACAGTGGGCACCCATACTGTATCGTCCATCGACAGCCCAATGAACCAGCGAAATAGCAGGTTGTACTGCGTTTGCTCCATCAGTTGACGCTCGGACCGGATGCTGTAGAGCACCTGCAACAGCATCGCCCGCAACAGCTTCTCCGGTGCGATGCTCGGGCGACCGCCTTTGATGTCGGCCTCATACATCTCGGCGAACAGCCGATCCATCTTCGCCAGTGCCAGATTGGCCATCGTCCGGATCGAACGCAGTGGATGAGACTTCGGTACGAAATCGTCCAGCCGCCGCATTGTGAACAAGCTTTCGGTGAAGGTGTCGGCGCCGCGCATGCGATGTTGGGAAAGTGGATCGTGTCGAGTTCTCAGATCAACGTTTGAACATGTCCGCGCGCCGACTATGGCTCGAGGTATTTCAGCAGCCTGCTAGCTTTTCCGTCCTCGCTCAGAAACATGTATCGACCGGATGAAAGAGGAATTCCCTCATTGCACCCGCCCACTATTTTCTGTATGGCGGCCAGACGCCCATCAGCCGCCAACGGGAGCGAGAGTGCCGTACTGGATCCGTCTGGGTAGATAACGATTGCGGAATACGTGTCGCTGCTCATTTAGGAATTTCCTGCATCTGCATGTAGGTTCTTAGTTCCGATCGCCCGGTTCTGGTTCCTCCGCAAGTAGCGCTACAAGTTCCGCACCGCGAGGGAACGACGTTAGCCAACTGCCTTGGGGGGGGCATTGAACTGCTCTACTGCAAAGCTCAACCTTCGCTATTGACACATTGGCACCGTAGCCCATATACCAAGGATGCTGTCTCCGTCCGAGCATCGCGGCAACAGGTAAATTCCATTTAAAAACAGGGAGGTACTGAGTGTTATTTACGCTTCAATCCGCGGATCATCCTAACTCGATCGACCTCAAAATCGGGCCGCAGCGGAGTTTCCGGCGAAAGCTGTTTCGTCAGTTTCGCCAACAGGGCCTCGCGGAGCCTGTAACCTGCCTCGGCAGTCGATACGATGAAAGCACGCGGCGGGCCGCTGGCATGCGCCTGCGCGGGGATTCTGACAATGCAGCCTCGCGCAACAAGGATGGTGACCTGGTCATCAGTCCGGTGGCGCATTGGAGCGATGACGATATCTGGGAGGCCGTCTCCCTTTATGCTGGTGGTGCTCGCCCCGGTTACTCTGATTTCGAAGAGATGCGGCGCATCTACGCCCATTCTGTCGGGACTTCGTGTGCTGTCGTGGCTGACGCGATACTGGACGGTGGTGGTGGCCGGCGGCAAGGGAAGTGCGGTGCGCGCCTCGGCTGTCACGTTTGCCAGATGGCCGAGGATAAGAGCCTCGCGAATATGGTGGCCTACGGCGACCGGTACGCCTATGCCGCAGGCCTGCAGAAGCTCAATCGCTTCATTCGGGCAACTCGCTACGACTGGTCGCGGCGCCATTGGATCGGGCGCACCATTCGAGGTGGCTACGTCAGGGTGATGCCGGACACGTACCACCCCTCAATGTTGCGTGCGCTAACTCGTTACATGTTCCAGTTGGATTTCGACGAGCAGCGGCGGGCAGCCAGTGTTGGAGAGCAGCCGAAGTTCCAGTTGCTCCTCCTTGATATGATGATCGCGGTCGACGCAATGCAGTCGCTCAACGGTGTCGCGAAGCCTTTCGCGGCCTGGGCTGACCTCCGCGATATTCAGGTACGCGGAATCCGTTACGACGTCCCGGACGTGCCCGACATTCACCAGTCCGCTATGCCGATCGCTCGATATCTCCATGTTGGCAGCGAGTGGGACGACTCCGCACCCGACGCCGATTGGACCGGCTTGCGCGATCCAATGCGCGAAGCACTGACGGAGGGGAGTGCATGTCAATCCAGCATTATTTTCGCAGCAGACGGGCGGGCAGTGTTGGACTTGCAGACGGCGCAGCAGTTTGACGTGGACGCTGAAGCCGCTCAGCTCATTGCGGAGTTCGAGGTCGATCGGCTTCTCGATATGCACGACGCAGACGGAGGGCCGGGCTCGGTAACGGCAGGGTATCGCTGGTACGCGCATTACGGCTGCTTGACGCTTTCTCACGCGCAGAAGGTGGAGCACGATGAGATCGCCCGGCGAACCGCGTTCAAGGACCGCCTGGGGCTGACGCTGAGCTACGACCTCAAGGACGTGTTGGCACGGTCTGTTCCTTTGGAGGATCTTCCCGCCGCGGCGCGAGCCGTTTGGGGAGGCCTCAGTAGTGAACCGGCGCAGCTTTTGCTGTGCTAAGCCCCTTCAAGAAGCCCCGGCGTCGTCGACGCTCGGGGCTTTTTCTTTCGGCAAGCGGTCGATATGGAGCAGAGACCCTGAAAGCTCGGGTAAATCATGCGTGTTTCGGGCGAAAGATTCTCTCTACCGGGGCGATAATTGGAGCAGCATTGACGGCACTGCTGACATTCCAGAGTCGGCGCAGTGCAGCCCTAGAAGCGACCGGTTCTGACAGCCGGCACGGCTACTTAAATAACGCAACGGAATAGCTTTCGTGACTAACCACAAGATTAGCGGGCTACACCCAGATTCTCAGCGATTGCTCTGGGCAATGGTGTACAACAGGCGCACTGAGCCATTTGACAACAAGAAACCGTGGCGTCAGTTGAGCAGCCGTAAACTCATAACCAGGATACATGCCGACCACATGGCTGAAGAGCAATGGGCAGTGACGCCTCTCGGTGTAGACATACTCCAATGCTACGCACCGTATCTGAAGCGCATGGGGCTGAACTGCCCGCCTAGAGATTGAAACGGTGGCGGGCACGGAAGTTTTGGTACTCGACGAGCATGGACGATCGCTCTATAGCTGCTACGCGAGAGCGTGCGGAGGCAGCGTGCTCGGCAGCAACCTGAACATCGTCAACAAGGGGACCATCGTAGCAGGCGGCCCCGGCTTGGCGGCTGTGCAGTTCACGGCGCTGGCCGAACGGCGCGCCAACTTCGCTATCTCGCCCATGCCACGCTTGGCTCGCGCTATACCGGCCAGTTCGGTGGCGGCAACCAGGACCATACCGGGACGGTGGGATTGCGGTGGAGGTTCTAGGGTTCAGGGCAGGGAGGGAAGAGCGGCAATATTGCAGAAGCCGCCTCCTGATCGATAAATTGCGAACCGGCGTTGGTTGCGATGGGCTGGGGTAGGCGCGCTTCTTGCTTATTCTCCCTAGCGGCGCCGAGCGTTGGCGCAGGTGGCCGAAATGCGTGCGGTCTACTGATGTTACACCGGGGGCATAATTATCGAGTTCGTGCGCCTTTCCCGCAGCGAGGAGGCGGCTTGGTTGGTCTGAGCTATTTTGATGTTGTGCGGACATCGCTCACCGCCGCGATATTGGCCGCCACGCGGGCGGCCGTTAGCGAGTCCGGAGGCAAGAGGCGGTACAGGTGCTGCCAGTAGTCGATGGCGGCGGCGGTGTCGCCGCGTTCGGACGCTGCGCTGGCGGCCAGCGCCAGGCTTTTGGGATCGTCCGGGTCGGCCGACAGCGCTGCGCGGATCTGTGTCATGGCGGCGCCTTTGAGCGAGCCGCCGTCGAGGCTGGCCAGCACATCGGCGTAGTCGGCCCGCAGCGCCGCCACGTCCGGCGCCAGCGCAACCGCCTTCGCGTAGGCCGCCGCCGCGTCGTCGAAGCGCTCCAGCACCGTGTAGGAGCGCGCCAGCATCGCCCAGCCTTCGGCATCCTGTGGCTGGGCTTTCAGGCGCCGCGCGAGTTGGTCGACCATGGCTTCAATCTGCGCGATCTGGGGCGTGTGCGCGTCGCCGGACAACGGGTGCGCATCGTCGACCTCCATCACGGCGGCGGGATTGCCCAGGTGCAGGTACAGCATGGCGGCCGCCGGGGGCAGCATCACGCAGAGCGTGGCGCTGGTCCACTTCGAACGCGGCGCGGTGGCCGAGGAAGCCCGGGGCATGGTCCGGCGGCTTTCCATTGGCTGCGGCGAGCTGCCCATGGCGGAGGATGGGCGCCTCCACCTGCGCCAGAGCCAGCCCCCTACTATCGTCAGCAACCCGAACGGCCCGAGCCACAGCAACCACGTCGACGGCTTGAACGGCGGGTCGTAGAGCACGAAATCGCCGTAGCGCTGCACCAGGTAGTCCTTGATGGCGGTGTCGCTGGCCCCCTGTGCGACCTGCGCGCGGATCTGCCGGCGCAGGTCGACGGCCAGTTCAGCGTTGGAATCGGCCAGCGTCTGGTTCTGGCAGACCAGGCAGCGCAGTTGCTGCGACAGCGCGTGGACGCGCGCATCGAGTTCGGCGTCCGAGGCTGGCGCGGCGGAGCCATGCCATGCCAGCGCGGCAAGCAGCCAGGCGATCAGCATGCGGGGCAGACCGGACAGGCTAGGCAGGACTCGCACGCGGGCCTCCTTGCTGCAGTTGGCGCAGCAACGGCTTGATCTGCCGTTCGAGCACGTCGGGCGTCACGGGCCCCACCTGCCGGTAGCGCACCACGCCCTGGGCGTCGATCACATAGGTCTCGGGCACGCCATAGACGCCGAAGTCGATGCCGACGCGGCCATCGGCGTCGACGCCCGACTTCACATAGGGATCGCCCATCTGCTGCAGCCATGCCTGGGCGGCCGGCACGGCGTCCTTGTAGTTGAGGCCGTAGACCGGCACCGGAGACTTGCCCGCGAAGTCCACAAGCACCGGGTGCTCGGTACGGCAGGCGGTACACCAGGAGGCCCAGACATTGAGAATCCAGACCTTGCCGCGCAGATCGGCGGTGCGCAAGGTCTGCGTGCCGCCCGCCGTGTCGAGCACCGGCAACGCAAACGCAGGCGCCGGTTTGCCGACCAGCGCCGACGGCAACTCGCGCGGATCGTGGCGCAGCCCGGCGCCAAGCGCGACGACGATCGCCAGGAAAATGGCAAGGGGCAGCAGGAAGCGCGTCATGGCCGTGCCCCTGCGTCGCGTTGGAAGCTCCCCTCTCCCACCCGCGGGAGAGGAGCCGGGGAAGAGGGCAGGGGCTCGACATACGTGGCGGTGGCAACTTGAGCTGCCACGCCCTCTCCCCCAACCCCTCTCCCATGGGATGGGAGAGGGGAGCCAGGCAGTACCGCGTCATATGGACCATACGTCGCCCGGCGCCTCGATCGATATCGCCGGTCGCAGACCGCCACCAGCCCGCCCAGCGCCATCAATCCGCACCCGGCCCAGATCCACTTCACGAACGGCTTCACGTAGATCCGTACGCCCCAGGTGTTCGCTCCCGCCACCTCGCCGATGGCCACGTACAGGTCGCGCGTGAAGCCAGTGTCGATCGCAGCTTCCGTGGTCGGCATGTCCTGGCTGCGGTAGATGCGTCGTTCGGTCGCCAGCGACGTGAGTAGCCGGGCGTCGCGATGCACGGTCATGATGCCGCGCAGCGCTTCGTAGTTCGGCCCCACAACGGGCACCACGCCGTCGAAGCGGAAGGTGTAGCCATCCACGGTCACCGCCTCGCCTGGCCGCATCGGCAGTTCGCGCATGGTTTCCTGGCTGTTCACCATCGTCACCCCGGCGATAAAGACCCCGACGCCGGCATGCGCCAGCAGCATGCCCCAGTACCCGGCCGGCAACTGCCGCAGCCCCGACCATACGCCGCGCGGGTGCTTCAGCCGGCAGGCCAGGCTCACCAGCGCGGTGGTCAGGCACCAGATCGCCAGCGTCAGGCCCACGCCCGTCAGCGCCGACTGGTTGCGCAACGCTAGCAACAGGCCGATGCCGACCGCGAGGCTGGCCACCGCCGCCCAGCGCAGGCGTCGCGCCGCGGGCGGCAGGTCGCCGCGCCGCCAGCGCGCCAGCGGCGCCGCGCCCATCAGCAGCACGGCGGGGCCCATCAGCGGCACGAACACCTGCTCGAAGTAGGCCGGCCCCACCGACACCTTGCCGAGGTTCAGCACATCGAGCACCAGCGGATACAGCGTCCCCAGCAGCACGGCCGATGCCGCCACCGCCAGCAGCACATTGTTGGCCAGCAGGAAGGTTTCGCGCGAACCCAGGCTGAAATCGGTGCCGCGTTTCAGTTGCGGGGCGCGCCACGCGAAGATGGCCAGCGCCAGGCCCGTGACCAGCCCCAGCAGCGTGAGGATGAAAATGCCGCGCTTCGGGTCCACGGCGAACGCATGGACCGACGTCAGCACGCCCGAGCGCACCAGGAACGTCCCCAGCAGGCTCAGAGAGAACGTGAAGATGGCCAGCAGCGCGGTCCAGGCGCGAAACGCGCCGCGCTTCTCGGTCACGGCCAGCGAGTGGATCAGCGCCGTGCCAGCGAGCCACGGCATGAACGAGGCATTCTCCACGGGGTCCCAGAACCACCAGCCGCCCCAGCCCAGTTCGTAGTAGGCCCACATGCTGCCCAGCGCGATGCCTACCGTCAGGAACATCCACGCCAGGATGGTCCAGGGCCGCGACCAGCGCGCCCACGCGGCGTCGAGCCGTCCTTCGAGCAGCGCCGCCAGCGCGAACGCGAACGCCACGGCAAAGCCCACGTAACCCATGTACAAGAACGGCGGATGGAACACCATGCCGGGGTCCTGCAGCAGCGGATTGAGGTCGCGGCCTTCCATCGCGCGCGGCAGCAGCCGGATGAACGGGTTGGACGCGAACAGCAGGAACAGCAGCAGGCCGCTGGAGATGGCGCCCATCACGCCCAGCACGCGCGCGACGAAGGCCATCGGCAGGTTCCGGCTGAACACGGCCACGGCGAGCGACCAGCCGGCCAGCATCAGCGTCCAGAGCAGCATCGACCCCTCGTGACCGCCCCAGACGCCCGCCATCCGGTAGGCCAGCGGCAACGCGCTGTTGGAGTTGGCCGCCACGTAGCGCACGCTAAAGTCGTTGCCGACGAACGCGGCCGTCAGCGCCACATAGGCGGCCACCACCAGCACGGCCTGCGCCACGGCGGCGGGACGCGCCAGCGCCATCCACGGCACGAACCCGCGCGGCGCGCCGGCCAGCGGCAGCGCGGCCTGCACCAGCGCGGCCAGCAGGGCACAGATCAGCGCGAAATGTCCGAGTTCGACGGTCATCGTTGCGATTTCCCGTCGGTACCACCGTCATTGGCGGCCCGCTTCAGCGCTTCGGCCGCTTCCGGCGGCATGTAGTTCTCGTCATGCTTGGCCAGTACCTCGCTGGCCGTGAACGTGCCGGCCGCATCGAGCGTGCCGCGCGCCACCACGCCCTTGCCCTCGCGGAACAGGTCCGGCAGCAGCCCGTGATAGACCACTGGCACCTCGTGGCGCGTGTCGGTGACAACGAAGCGGATGGTCAGGGTGCCGTCCTCGCGCCGCACCGACCCCGGCGCCACCAGCCCGCCCAGCCGGAAGGCGCGCGCAGCGGGGGCCTCGTGCGCGGCAATCTGGCTGGGGCTGAAGAAGAACACCAGGTTCGAGCGGAACGCGTTGAGCACCAGCGCAAGCGCCGTGCCGCCGCAAACCAGCGCGGCGAGGAGCAGGCCGAGGCGGCGCTGGCGTGGCGTCATGGCGTGTCGTCCAGGTCGGCGCGCGGCCGGCGGCGGCGCCGGGCCAGCCAAAGGAGCTCGATCGCAACGGCCAGCAAGGCCATGCCGAAGGCGCCCGCGATGTAAGCGAGGTGGGAGGCGGCGTGCGCGCTCATGCGATGACCTCCCGCACCTCGCCGCGCTCGCGCAGGATGCAGCGCACGCGCACCAGCGCGACGGCAATCGTGTACATCCAGCAGGCCAGCGTCATCGCCAGCATGCCGGCCAGCATCGTCGCCGCCATCGAAGGGGCCGACGTCAGGCTGACCGACGCGCCCTGATGCAGCGTGTTCCACCACTGCACCGAGAAATAGATCACCGGCAGGTTGACCACGCCCACCAGCGCTAGCACGGCGCTGGCGCGCTCCGCGCGGCGCGGCTCGTCGATGGCCGACGCCAGCGCGATGTAGCCGAGGTAGAGAAACAGCAGGATCAGTTCGGACGTCAAGCGGGCGTCCCAGACCCACCAGGTGCCCCAGGTCGGCTTGCCCCACAGCGAGCCGGTCCACAGCGCCAGAAAGGTGAACATGGCGCCGGTCGGGGCCAGCGCCGCCGCCAGCATCGTGGACAGCCGCGTGCGCAGCACCAGCGCCATCGCGCTGTACACGGCCATGACCAGGTAGATGAACATCGACATCCACGCCGCCGGCACATGGATGAAGATGATGCGGTAGACCTCGCCCTGCTGAGCGTCGGTCGGCGCCACGACAAAGCCGAGCCAGAGCCCGATGGCCAGCCAGACGGCCGCCAGCGCGAAGAACCAGGGTGCGGCGCGGCCGGCCAGCGGATAGAAGCGCACCGGCGCGGCCAGTTGCGTCCAGCGGGCGCGGGTGCGCGCGGGGATGCGCGAGGGTGCGTCGGGCAGCGAGGCTTGGCGGGTCATCGGGTCACTCCATCGCAATGCGCAGCCCCACCGCCGCCGCCAGCGGGCACAGCAGCAGCGACAGCGCCAGGCACGCGCCGAGCAGAGACAGGTACGCCACCACGTCGAGCCCCGCATCGGCCGCCGCCCCGGCGCCAGCGCCAAAGATCAGTACCGGGACCGACAGCGGCAGCACCAGGATGCATAGCAGCACCGCGCCGCCGCGCACGCCCAGCGTCAGCGCCGCCCCCACCGCGCCGATCAGGCTCAGCGCGGGCGTGCCGATCAGCAGCGACGCCCACAACAGCAGCGTGGCACCGGCGGGCAGGCTGTACTGCTGGGCCAGCAGCGGCGTCAGCACCAGCAGCGGCAGGCCACTGGTCAGCCAGTGCGCGCAGATCTTGCCGAGTACCAGCAGCGCCAGCGGATGCGGCGACAGCAGCAGCTGGTCGAGGCTGCCATCGGCGTACTCCTGCGCGAACAGCCGCGAGAGCGACAGCATCGACGCCAGCAGCGCCGCCACCCAAAGGATGCCCGGCGCCAGCAGGCGCAACTGCTGCGGGTCGGGGCCGATCGCCAGCGGGAACAGGCTCGACACGATCACGAAGAACACCACGCTGGCCAGCACGCTGCTGCGTCGTCGCCAAGCGATGGACAGGTCGTGCGCCACCACGGCGCCCAGCGCGCCGATCATGGCCGCCGAGCGCCGTGGGCGCCCAGATCCAGCACATAGCTCGCCACGGTCAACAACTGATGCGTGGCGACGACGGCCATGCCGCCGCCGGCCAGATGATCGTCCAGCATCTGGCCGAAGCGTGCGGTGGAATCGTGGTCCAGCGACGTCAGTGGCTCGTCGAGCAGCCAGAGCTCGCGCGGTGCGAGCGCCAGGCGGGCCAGCGATACCCGCCGCCGCTGACCCTGTGAGAGCGTCCGTACTGGCTTGCCGGCCACGGCGTCGAGGCCCAGCCGCGCCAGTGCCAGCCGCAGCGCGCCGGGCTCGGGCTGCTGGCCCGTCAGGCGTGCGGCGAAGCGCAGGTTCTCGATCGCGGACAGGTCGGCATCGATGCCGTTGTTATGCCCGACGTAGGCCAGTCGGGCCAAGTAGTCCGGATCGCCGCCGCGCACTGTGCGACCGCGCCAGGCCAGACGCCCGGCAGCCGGCTGCAGCAGGCTGCACAGCACGCGCAACAGGCTGGTCTTGCCGGCGCCGTTCGGGCCGGTCACCTGCAGAAGGCAGCCCGGTGCCAGCGCCACGTCGACATCGCGGAACACTGCCCGGCCCATGCGCCGGACGCTCAGATCGCTGCCCTCCAGCACCGTACCGGTCATGGCGTTACTGCTCCTCGGCCTTGGCAACGTCGGGCAGGCGGTGGGCGATGCCCTTGTGGCAGTCGATACAGGTCTTTTCCTTGTTGGCGAGATAGGTGGAGTGCATGGCCTGCGCGCGCGGACTCTGGCGCGTGAAGTCCATCGACTGATAGTCGTGGCAGTTGCGGCATTCGAGCGAGTCGTTGGCCTTGAAGCGCGCCCATTCGTGCTGCGCCAGTTCCAGCCGGTGCGCCTGGAACTTCTCGCGCGTGTTCACCGTGCCGAAGATCTTGGCCCAGACTTCCTTCGACGCCTGCATCTTGCGCGCCATCTTGCTCGTCCAGTTGTGGGGCACGTGGCAGTCGGAGCATTTGGCGCGCACGCCGCTGCGGTTGGTGAAGTGGATCGTGCCCTGCAGTTCCTGGTAGACGTTGTCGCGCATCTCGTGACAACCCGTGCAGAACTGTTCGGTATTGGTCAGTTCCAGCGCCGTGTTGAACGCGCCCCAGAACAGCACGCCGGCGATGAAGCCGCCCACCGTGAGGAAGCCCAGGCTGAAATACGCGCTGGGCCGGTTGATCGTGCGCCAGTAGCGCTTGATGAGATCCCAGATTCTGCGCTTCATCGCTCGGCCCCAGTCGGTCTCGGTTCCGCTACTTTGCGCTGGCGGTGCCAGCCTTCACACTGCCACCCTTGGCGCTTTTCTCGCCGCCGCCGCGCTTGAGCATCGTCTCGACGTCGACGAACGAATTGCCCACCAGCGGCTTGGTGTCGGCCTGCGGCACGTGGCATTGGGTGCAGAAATAGCGCCGTGGCGAGACCTCGGCCAGCACGTTGTTGTCGCGGTCCATGTAGTGCGTGATGCTGACCGGAATCGCACCGGTCTCCTCGGTGCGGGTGCGCGCGTGGCAGAACATGCAGCGGTTGAAGTCGCGGTCCAGCTGGTAGCCGTCGATCTTGTGCGGAATCGTCGGCGGCTGCATGGTGTAGTTGCGCGTGCGGCGGATGTCCTTGTTCTCGGTCGGATACAGCAGCGGCGCCTTGGTCTCCTCACCGACCGGCGTCGGGCCGCGCATCGCGTCGGTCAGCCCCTGCGCGCCGGCCGGCGGCACCAGCAGCACCACCAGGGCAATCAGAAGCCAGGCGCCGTATGCCAGCAAGGCTGTCCCGGATCGGCTCGCGTTCATGGCGTCTCCTTATACCTTCACGATCTTGACCGCGCACTTCTTGAAGTCGGTCTGCAGCGAGATCGGGCAGGTGGCATCGAGCGTCACCTTGTTGATCAGCTGGCTGGCGTCGAACCACGGCACGAACACCAGGCCGCGCGGCGGCGTATCGCGCCCGCGCGTTTCGATGCGGGTGCGCATGCGTCCGCGCCGCGACACCACTTCCACCTCCACGCCGCGCCGCAGGCCCATCGCGCGGGCGTCCTCGGGATGCATGAAGCAGACCGCGTTGGGGAACGCCTTGTACAACTCCGGCACGCGTCGCGTCATCGATCCCGAGTGCCAGTGCTCCAGCACGCGCCCGGTGGCCAGCCAGAACGGATATTCCTTGTCGGGCGACTCGGCGGGCGGCTCGTAGGGCAGGGCAAAGATCACCGCCTTGCCGTCCGGGTTGCCATAGAACTGGAAGCCGGCGCCGGCCTTCACGTAGGGATCGCTGCCTTCGCGGTAGCGCCAGCGGGTTTCCTTGCCGTTGACCACGGGCCAGCGCAGGCCGCGCACCTCGTGGTAGGTATCGAACGGTGCCAGGTCATGGCCGTGGCCGCGCCCAAAGCTTGCATACTCCTCGAACAGGCCCTTCTGGACGTAGAACCCGAACGCCTTGGCTTCGGCGTTTTGGTACTCGCCATTGACCTCCTTGATCGGGAACTTGTCGACATTGCCGTTGCGGTAGAGCACGTCGAACAGCGTCTTGCCGCGCACCTCGGGCTTCTTGGCGATCAGGTCCGCCGGCCAGACATCCTCCACCTTGAATCGCTTGGAGAACTCCATCAGCTGCCAGAGGTCGGAGCGGGCGTCGCCCGGCGCATCGACCAGCTGGTGCCAGAACTGCGTGCGGCGCTCGGCGTTGCCGTAGGCGCCTTCCTTTTCCACCCACATCGCGCTGGGCAGGATCAGGTCGGCCGACAGCGCGGTCACGGTGGGGTAGACGTCCGACACCACGATGAAGTTGTCGGGGTTGCGGTAGCCTGGCAGGCCCTCCTGCATCATGTTGGCGGCGGCCTGCATGTTGTTGTTGACCTGCACCCAGTACGCGTTGAGCTTGCCGTCCTTGAGCATGCGGTTCTGCAGCACGGCGTGGTAGCCCACCTTGTCGGGAATCGTGCCGGCCGGCAGCTTCCAGATGCGCTCGGCTTCCTCGCGGTGCTTGGGGTTGGTCACCACCATGTCCGCCGGCAGCCGGTGCGAGAACGTGCCCACCTCGCGCGCGGTGCCACAGGCGGAAGGCTGCCCGGTCAGCGAGAACGGGCTGTTGCCGGGCGTGGCGATCTTGCCGGTCAGCAGATGGACGTTATAGACCATGTTGTTGACCCACGTGCCGCGCGTGTGCTGGTTGAAGCCCATAGTCCACAACGACATGATCTTGACGTTGGGGTCGGCGTAGAGCTCGGCCAGCTGCTGCAGCTTGTCCTTCGGCACACCGGACAGCTTGCTGACGTAGTTGGCGTCGTACTTCGAGACGAACCTGGCGAACTCGTCGAACGTGATCGGCTTGGCGTCGGTGGGGTTGCCGGCGTTCTTGGCGGCCTTCTGCAGCGGATTGTCCGGCCGCAGGCCGTAGCCGATGTCGGTCACGCCTTCCTTGAAGACCGTGTACTTGTTGACGAAGTCCTTGTTGACGCGGTTGGTCTGGATGATGTGGTTGGCGACGTAGTTGAGCATCGCCAAGTCGGTCTGCGGCGTGAAGATGATCGGCAGGTCGGCCAGGTCGAACGACCGGTGCGTGAAGGTCGACAGCACCGCCACGCGCGTCTTGGGATGGCTCAGCCGGCGGTCCGTGATGCGCGTCCACAGGATCGGGTGCATCTCGGCCATGTTCGAGCCCCAGAGCACGAAGGCATCCGCGTTCTCGAAGTCGTCATAGCAGCCCATCGGCTCGTCCATGCCGAAGGTGCGTATGAAGCCGGTGACCGCCGACGCCATGCAGTGGCGCGCATTCGGGTCGATGTTGTTGGTGCGGAAGCCGGCCTTCATGAGCTTGGATGCGGCGTAGCCTTCCCAGACCGTCCATTGGCCCGAGCCGAACATGCCTACGGCAGTGGGACCCTTTTCCTTGAGCACGCGCTTGAACTGCTGCTCCATCTCGTCGAAAGCACGGTCCCAGCTGACCGGCGCGAATTCGCCATTCTTGTCGTACTTGCCGTTCTTCATGCGCAGCAGCGGCTTCGTGAGCCGGTCCTGCCCGTACATGATCTTCGACAGGAAGTAGCCCTTGACGCAGTTCAGACCCTTGTTGACCTCGCACTGCGGATCGCCCTGGGTGGCCACCACCTTGTTGTCGCGCACCGCCACGGTGACACCGCAGCCGGTGCCGCAGAAGCGGCAGGGGGCCTTCGACCACTTCAGCTTGGTGACTTCGCTGTCCGTGACGAAGTTGGCGGCTTCCCCAGGCAACGGGATACCGGCCACCGACGCGGTTGCGGCGATGGCGGTCTGCTTGATGAAATCACGGCGCGTGACTGACATCTGAAAGCTCCTCGTACATGGCTGCGGCGTCTTCGTTGTGCTGGTAGACGAGCGTGGCGGAGATCACGCCTTCCATCTGGTGCAGGCAGGTGAGCTGCGCCACGATCGCATGCGAAGTGGGAGCTTCCACGGTGACCACGAGCTTGCCCATGTCGCTGGCCGCATGGATCTCGGCGCCAGTCATGGCGTCGATCGCGCGGCGCACGTGCGCCAGGCTGATGGGATGGGCAAACACCATGATGCCGGCGATATGCCATTCGTCATCCGAGGCAACGGGGTGAATCGGGATAGAAGGTCTTTCAGGCATGCGTGATCCCCTGACAAAACTGCTTTTGCAGGTTTTTCTTCTTTTGGCAATTGGCCGTTGGGCCAATCCGCGCCTATTCTACGAACGCACTGCCGGTCAATGCTTGGGCGGTCCGCTGATCAGCTGGCTCATCCAGACAATGAAGCCATAGCCGGCCACGATGATGACGGACAGTACCGGCACCATCACGGCAGTCAGAAACAGAAAGCTGCGCGTTTCTTCCTTCTTGCGGTGCGGATCGTCAACGCTGCCTAAATCCATATTCCCCCTCGGCTTATGAACTGGCCTGCCGGACACGAACCCGGTGTTGCGTAACTAATTAAAGGAACGACGGTGCGAACTGTCAAGACAATGAACCCGGTGTGACCAAGCAAGAGCAATTGGGGAGCGAGATTGCTAGGATCGGGCCGGGCCACGCGGATAGCTTGCTTGCTCGTTGGCTATCACGACATGATATGAATATCTTTGCGTTCGTGATGAAAAAAATGTTCGACCGAAGAGGTTCCTCGGATCCCTGCCCCAGTAAACCTCGGTTCTTCGGAAGCCGCATCACTTGCGCGCCGGCGCTTCGGCTTCGCTAGTTCTCTGGTGCCAATGCCGGCATTCGGCTAAAGTCGCATTGAGTTCAGTGTTTCGGAATGGATCTCAAGGGGAAAAACGCGATGTATCATGTCTGCGACCTAGGTTCGATGTTTCATAATGCAACATCCTGACCGGCCCAAATGAAGGGGCGGTCAACCGTGCAGCCCGTAACATGTCGAATTCCACAGTTGAAGATTCCATACTGGAACGCTTGATCCACCTTGACGAGGCCAGGCGCTATACAGAGCGACTGTCCCGTATTCCTGGGATCCGCGGTCCTTATGTTGCCTCGTCGTTGCAGTGGAAGGGACGTCGACTTTACTACGTCGTCGGACGGGACAACGACAGTAGGTTTCGCCTGGTGGAGGTGTTCCGTATAACGCCTGCCGCCGAGTTGGAGCCCGTCCCTGCGTTCCAGTACCCACTGCCTATTAGAGATCTGTTCCCGTTCGATACGGCGTGCTTATACCATCCTGATCCTTGGGGCGAAGCGGCGCCAAGTTTGACGACCAGCCAACTGGCCGACGAGCTCCGACAAATGTCAAGTAAGGATGAGCGGGGGAAGGATTGACGGTAGCAGGCGCAATCTGCTCGCGAGCTGTTTTTGCGCTTGCTGCGAAACTATGGACGTCTTTGGCCGACACGAATCGGTCGGCAGCATTTCTGGGAAGCGGACGGTCAGACGCCACGCCAACGAACGTAGTACCGGTACGTCCCGCGACTGGTACTTTACGATGAATGTGGTCACGGCTCAGAGAGGCGCGACGATTTTCGCGAGCGTCTCGCAAGCGGCATTGATATTGTCCGGGCGCAGGTTCGTCGTGCTGAGTAGCAGGCCTTGTTGCGCGTGACTGCGGCGAAGGTACCAGGCGGAGAGGGCAGAAGGCGCGAGGCCGCGTGAACGGGCAATGCCGACAACGGCGCTATCGTCGGCGGTCGGTGGGAGCGGTGCGATCAGACCAAGGCCCGCGGTCAGCGTGCCAGGCAGGAAAGCGTTGAGATGGGTTAGCGCAAAACTGCGGCGCTTGGCATAGAGCGCCTTCATCCGGCGCAGGTGCCGCAGAAAGTGTCCATCCTCCAGAAACTCCGTGACTGCCAACTGAGTGGTCCGGTTCGGAGCCGGCGCCGACACGGCAGATATCTCGACCAAACGCTCTGCCACCGAGTGTGGCGCGACGATGAAACCGAGACCCAGCGCCGGGCTGATCGTCTTGCTGAACGTGCCGATGTGAATCACGCGCTCCGCGCCTTTACCTGCCGCAAGGGCCGGCGCCGCGCGGCCTTCGAGCTGTAGCTCTCCCAGATAGTCGTCTTCGATGATCCAGGCATTCTTTGTCGTCGCCCAGTCGAGCAAGGCGTGTCTTCGTGCTGGCGACATTGTCACGCCAAGCGGTGCGTGCTGGCCCGGTGAAACCAGCGCCAGCAGGGCGTCTGGCGCGCTGGCGATGCCATCTTCCACGCGCAGTCCCTCGGCATCGACGGGGACGGGTTCAACTTCGGCTCCCATCAGTTCCAGCGCGCGCCTTCCCAGCGGGTAACCTGGCTCCTCTATCCATGCCTTGTGTCCGTGCGCGTGCAGTGCCGTCAGCGCAAGCATCAAGCCCTGCCGGTATCCGCTGGTGACGATGATCTGATCGGGATGGCAATGCACGTGCCGGCTGACGGCCAGATAGCTGGCAATCTGGACGCGTAGCTCGGGCTCGCCGCGCGGGTCGGCGTAGGTCGTGAAAGCGATGGCATCGGTGCGTACGGCGCGCTTGCGCATGCGGGCCCAGAGTTTGGCGGGAAACGCGTCATCGGCGGGTACACCCATCTGGAATGGCAGCGGAGCGCTCGAATATGGGCGTGTGAACCCTGCCAACGGCCCGTCGAGTGGCGGTTTCTCGTCTGCTCGCCCGGCCAGCAACCGAGCGCATACTCGGGTGCCTGCAGAGCCAGCGCCGAGCACCAGGTTCTCGGCAATCAACCGATCGTAGACCGCGCGGATGGTGCCCCGCGCGACGCCAAGCTGGGTCGCGAGATCCCGGCCAGACGGCAAACGCTGTCCGGGTGCCAGCCGGCCGTCGACGATTGCCAGTCGCAGGCTTGCATGGATCTGGTCGCCGATCGGCACGGCGGTGGCGCGGTCCACCAGAATGGACAGCACGGCGGGCGAATTCGGGTGATTCATTTTGGGCCAGTCGTTTCTCCACTTTTTGGGCCTGTATCTTCAATGCCTAGCGGAGTAACTTTGCGTTATGACATGAATCGCGGCCCAAGTCGATAGGCGGCTCGGGCGAGGGGACCGCGACGCTAGACCCCATCATCAACAGAAAAGGACCGAGATGACCCGCTTGAACTGGCAAGAGATCGCGCCTGACGGCGCGAAGGCGTTTTTTGGTATCCACCACTATGTCACGAAGAAGACGGATCTCCCCGAGGAGCTTGTCCACCTCGTGTTCCTCCGCGTCTCCCAGATCAACGGATGCGCGCATTGCATTGACATGCATAGCCGCGATCTCAGAAAGACCATGTCGGTCGACAAGATCACGCTGGTGCCGGTGTGGAACGAGGTGCACCACCTTTTTTCAGATCGGGAACGCGCAGCGCTGGCCTGGGCGGAGGAAGTGACCCGCGTCAGCGAAACGCATGCCTCAGATGAAGCGTATGCCGCTGCCTCCGCCGCGTTTACGCCCAAAGACCTCGTCGACCTCACGATCACCATCGCGGCAATGAATGCGTTCAACCGACTGGGTGCGCCGTTCCGACTGCCTGTTGCCGCCGCGTCGTGATCTGGCATCCGCACGCGTACGTGCTCATGGCCGGCCGAAGTTTTCTCGGACCCTAGGGACAGATTGCGCGCAATCGAGCCATGTATTTCGAAAGGTGGATCTTGACCGGTCTGAGGCGGCAGACATCAGTCAGCTGTGTATGAGCCAGAGCAAACTGCGAAACGCGCGCTTCAGCCCGTGCCTTGCTACGCCTATCCGGCCATGCCTGCCTGGCCATTCCACGAGGCTGGAGTACCCGCCCGCTAGAATTGCCGGTACGACCTTCGGCCCCACGCATTACACCGCCATCGACGGCGAGTCGATTGCCGTCGATCGGACAGTGCGGGGCCGTCGACGCCAATACCAACCCCACCTCGAGAGCGGCCCGCATCCCTTCGACGGGGATCCTCGCGCAGCTCGCGCACTAGTGCTCTTTGTGAATCCCGGTCACGATGAAACAAGCCCTGCTGACGATCATGCCCATGTGCGTGACGGCCGGCCGGTCTCTTGGCTGCATCCCGACGGTGCACGCGCTCGTGGTGCTTGCCGAAGGTGTGCGAATAGATGGCGAAATCGGCGCGCAGCACGTCGCCCTCGTGCAGATACAGCCGTCGGCTCTGGCGGCATTTGATGATCGTTTATCGCATTGCGTCCCGCAACCTTCATTGGCGCCTCTGACGGTGGCGTAGATGAAGCGGTTCGCCAATGGCTGTTCCTGGCCAGACTCGGCCACCTCCGGCTGGTGGGCGCCAGGTCCAATTGGCTGCAACCCGGAAGGGATACTTGGCCGCTTTTATCCGTCCGTCCGTCCTTCATAACGGCCTCATATTCGACCGTTCCATTCCATGGAAATCGACGGCTGTGGCGGTAATTCAAAGCGTGTAGTCTCCTCGACAGTCTGCCTGCGGTTCAACCTTGACGTGTGCTGGCAGGAAAAGGCCTTGGCTATTAGCCAGACGAGGGGACATAGAATGCGAAAGAAGATCGCCGTGATCGGCATCGTTGGCACTGGCGCCATGGGCCGCGGCATCGCCCAGATCGCCGCGCAGGCAGGCCTGACCGTACACCTGTTCGATACCAACGCCCAGGCCGTGGCCGCCGCGCGCCAGTACCTGCAGGATACCTTTGCCAAGCTGGCCGACAAGGGCAAGATCAGCGCCGCCGACAGCGACGCCGCGCTGGCCCGCGTGAAGGCCGCCAGCGCGCTGGAAGACCTGGCCGGCTGCGACATGGTGGTGGAAGCCATCGTCGAACGCCTGGACGTCAAGCGCGAGCTGGTGGCCAAGCTCGAAGCCATCCTGCGTGACGATGCGGTGATCGCGTCGAACACCTCGTCGCTGTCGATCACGGCCATCGCCGTGGGCGCGAAGAAGCCGGGCCGTGTGGTCGGCTACCACTTCTTCAACCCGGTGCCGCTGATGAAGGTCGTGGAAGTGATCGATGGCCTGTCGGGCGATCCCGCCGTGGGCGACCGCCTGATGGAGCTGTCGCGCCGCATGGGCCATACGCCGGTGCGCTGCAAGGACATGCCGGGCTTCATCGTGAACCATGCCGGCCGCGGCATGAACATCGAGGGCCTGAAGGCCGCGCAGGAAGGCGTGGCCGAGTTCGTCGACATCGACAACATCATGCGCGAGCAGGCTGGTTTCCGCATGGGCCCGTTCGAGCTGATGGACCTGACCGGGCTCGACGTGTCGCATCCGGTGATGGAGTCGATCTACAACCAGTTCTACCAGGAGCCGCGCTATCGCCCGTCGCCGATCACGGCACTGCGCTCGGTGGGTGGCCTGCTGGGCCGCAAGACCGGCGCCGGCTTCTATGCGTACCCGGAAGGCCAGAAGCAGGTGCCCGCCGCAAGGCCGGTGCCCGATGCGCGCCCGGCCAGCGTGTGGGTAAGCCGCGCCAACGAACGCGGCCATGCCATGACCGTGAAGCTGATGACCGCACTCGGCGTGACCGTCGAAGCGGGCAACCAGCCTTCCGCCGATGCGCTGATCGTGGTCACGCCGCTGGGCCTGGACGCCACCACCGCCGCGCTGGAAGAAGGCCTGGACGCCACGCGCGTGGTGGCCATCGACACGCTGCTGCCCTTTGAAGCCACCAAGCGCCGCACGCTGATGACCACGCCGGCCACCAGCGCCGCGGCCCGCGACGCCGCCCACGGCCTGTTCGCCAGCGATGGCGTGCCCGTGACCGTGATCCGCGATTCGGCAGGCTTCATCGCCCAGCGCATCATCGGCTGCATCGTGAACATCGCCAGCGACATCGCGCAGCAGCGCATCGCCACGCCGACCGATATCGACCTGGCCGTGAACCTCGGCCTGGGGTATCCGAAGGGTCCGCTGGCGCTGGGCGACACGATCGGCGCCGCTGTGATCCTGGAAGTGCTGCGCAACATGAACCGCCTGACCGGCGACATGCGTTACCGTCCGAGCCCGTGGCTGTGGCGCCGCGCCGGACTGGGCCTGTCGCTGCTGACCGCAGAAGCCTAGACGCCCTCATCCGCTCATAACTGCGCGCTGTCCACAAGCAGAGCGCAGTTTGCACGCTGGATATCTAGACAGCACAGACAATCGGCCTCCCTCAAGGTCGGCAGCCGTCTCGCAAAGAATTTTCCCCGAATGAGCACGACAGGGTGTTGTGAAGCACGCCGAGTCATACCGCGTCGCTTGGCAGATCGCCGCCTGAAGGCGGCCAGCACGAGTTTTTCACAGAGGAAGAGGAGAGGACAGAATGAGGAAAGTAGCTGTATCTGCAGGCGTCGCGCTTGCATCGTTTGCTAGCGTGGCGTCGGCGCAAAGCAATGTCACTTTGTATGGTGTCGCCGATGTCGGTGTTGAGTTCGCTACGCACGTTCCATCCGCGTCGTCCAGCGGCTCCAATGCTGTGCGAGTGAGTTCGGGGAATATGTCTACCTCCCGTTGGGGCATGCGCGGAGCCGAGGATTTGGGCGCCGGCCTGAAGGCGCTGTTCGAATTAGAGTCTGGTATCTCGCTCGATACGGGTAATCAGAACGGAGCAAATGGCAAGCTTTTCGACCGCGTTGCTCTCGTGGGTCTCGCAAGCAAGGATTTAGGGACGGTTACCCTCGGTCGGCAAGCGACCCTCGTCTACGATGTTGGTCTGCAACTTGATCCGATGGCGTTTGCGCCCAGGTATTCGTTGTACCGCAATGACGATGCCATCGCAGGCCGTGCAGACAACGCCATCAAGTATCGGGTCAAGTTTGGCGGGGTCACGGCTTCGGCGTTCTACAGCTTTGCGCGGACTGGCGCCGGTGAGATTCCGGGCAACCCGAAAGTGGATCGTGAAATGAGTGGCGCGCTGACATATGATACGGGCAACCTGTCTGTTGGTGTCGTGTACGACCAGTCGCAAGGGACAACTGTCGGCACGGCAGATCAGACCGACCGACGCGTCCTGACGGGTGCGACCTACGATTTCGGGAGCATCAAAGCATTCGCTGGGTACCGCTGGCTGAACGGCAACGTCAGTTCGACGGCACCCGCACGCTCAAATCTATATTGGGCGGGCGTTCGGTATTCGCCGACAGGTCCTGTGACGCTCAGCGGAGCCGTCTACTACACCGATGACCGGCATTCCGGAGCCGACCCGGTGATGTTTGTCGCGTCAGCCGACTACGCCTTTTCGAAGCGCACGGATGCGTACCTCAATATGGGATTCACCCGAAACAAGAACGGCTCGCAACTTGGCTTGGTGGGATACAACTCCCGCTCGGGAGCGCCCACTAGTGTTGTCCCGGGGAAAAATCAGTTTGGCGCAGTAATGGGACTGCGGCACAAATTTTAACGGGCTTGTGGCTTAGACCGGCTAACAAAACTCCTCAACGAATCGTGAGCAGATGATGGCGCAAGCGAGTTTGAGCAGGCCGAGATGGATATCGAGGCGACGTTCGAAGCGAATGCGCAGCTTGCCGAAGCCTGCGAGCCAAGCATGCGTGCGCTCCACAACCCAGCGATGCTTGCCAAGACGGTCATTCGTCTCGATGCCGCGGCGGGCGATGCGAGGGATGATGCCTCGCTTGTGCAGATGGCGACGGCAGCGTGCGAAGTCGTACCCCTTGTCGGCGTGGAGCTTCTCGGGGCGGCTCCGAGGTCGGCCAGACAGACCAGGCACCGCGGGTATTGCATCGACCAAGTCTTCGAACACAATGGAGTCGTGCCGGTTCGCCCCCGTCACCGCCATCGCCAACGGGACACCGCGTCGGTCTACGACGAGATGTCGTTTGCTGCCAAGTTTGCCGCGATCCGTGGGGTTAGGGCCAGTCTGCTGGCCCCCCGGGGGGCTGGCCACCGCTGAGCCATCGATGCTCGCCCGAGTCCAATCGATCTGGTCATGCTCACGCAAGCGTGTCAGCAGGGCCAGGTGCAGGCGCTCCCATATGCCGCTGGCCTGCCAGTCGCGGAGGCGACGCCAGCAGGTCATGCCGCTACCGAAGCCCAGTTCCTGCGGCAAGTCCTCCCATGGGATGCCGGTCTGCAATACGAACAGGATGCCGTTCAGCGCTGCCCGGTCGTCCACTCTGGGGCGGCCACCTTTGGGAGAGGGTTCCACCATCGGCAGCAGCGGCTGCAATGCCTTCCACAACTCGTTATTGATCTTCTTTCGTGCCATGACACATGGCAACGCTCAACCGCCATGTGGCGATGACATGGTTTTGTTAGCCGGTCTTAGTCAGGAAGAGGCAAACAGCGATGGCGGTTCGCCTTCTTTTTTGGGGTGCTCGGGACTAAGTTGGGCAACCACGACGCCACGGTGAATTAGCAAAGTGGAATCATAGTGTTTCCCCAACGGTATTGGTCTTTGCGATCTCTTTCCGGCATCATCCACGCGAAACACTTCACAATAACCACTCAGGAGACTGCCTCATGGCCCGTTGCCGCGGCCTTGTCGCGACCATTCTCGCGACTCTTGCCCTTGCTCCAACTTCTCTGCTTGCAGCAGGGTATCCGACTAAGCCAATTCGGATGATTGTCACTTATGTGCCGGGCGGGGGTGCCGACATCGTGGGACGGTACGTCGCCGACAAGCTGTCACGGGCAATGGGCCAGCCGGTCATCGTTGAGAATCGGCCTGGCGCAGGCGGGCAGATTGGCGTTAACGCCGGTCTTGCGGCTCAGCCTGACGGTTACACAGTGACGCTTATCTCGTCGAGCTACACGGTAAATCCTAGCCTCTACAAGCTGAAGTTTGATCCGGTTCGTGACATTACGCCAATTTCGCAAGTCTCGGCCGGGCCACTGATTCTTGTGTCGAACCCCGACCTACCGGCGCATAGCGTGGCGGAGGTGCTGGCGCTGTCCAAGACTAAGCCTGGTGGTTTGACGTTTGCCTCGTCGGGTTCGGGGAGCGTAATCCACCTAGCGGGTGAGCGCTTTGGAGCAGATGGAAAGGTGCCGCTTCGACACGTACCATACAAGGGCGGCGGCGCAGCGCTTAACGACGTCCTCGCAAAGCAAGTCGACATCTACTTTGCAGCAAGCGCCAGCGCGCTACCCCTCATCAAATCTGGACAGTTGCGAGCCTATGCTGTGACATCTAAACAGCGGCTGAAGGCGCTCCCTGAGGTCCCGACGGTCGCGGAAAGCGGGCTGCCGAACTACGACGTAACGCTCTGGTACGGTCTGATCGGACCGAAAGGCATGCCGGCGGACGTGGTGAAACGATTGAATACAGAGGTGAACCGTATTCTCGCCATGCCTGAGACGGCGACGAAGTTCTCCACGGATGGTGCAGCGCCCGCAGGAGGTACGCCGCAGCAATTCGGCGAGTTGATTTCTCGGGAAGTCACGACTTGGACCGGGATCGTCACGAAGCTTGGTGTGAAGCCGGACTAACGACACAAGAAGGGCGCAGCAACGTGCCCGCTATAACTCTCAGTCAGAATCCATATTGGATATTGCGTTGCCCTCTCGGTACAGTTTTGTGGAGTGTCTTTTTCTGCGATGTCTGATCGCCCACCACTGAAGAGGTAAGTATGCAAGTTGACTGTCAGAAGGCGTCGCACGACGCGCTGCCGGCGTCGGTGCAGCGTTACGATGTTCGTCGCGACGACGAGGTCTCTATCGAGGTATATGCCACGGGGAAGGGTCCCGTAGTCGTGCTGTTGCCATCGCTTGGTCGTGGTGCGATGGACATGCTCGAACTTGCTGAGCCGTTGGTGGGTGCCGGTTATCGTGTGCTCTGTCCTGAACCTAGGGGGAACGGTCGGAGCACTGGTCCCCTCGAAAACAAGACGCTGCACGATTGGGCTGCCGATATCGCCGCCGTGATCGAACACTCCGGTCAGGTACCGGTGGTCATCGTCGGACACGCCCACGGAAACTGGATTGCTCGGACAACTGCCAGCGACTATCCGCACTTAGTCAGTTCACTTGTGCTGCTAGCAGGCTCTGCCGGCAAGGTGCCTCGCGGGGTCGATGCGGTACCTATTCCTGCGGAGATTCGTGCAAAGATCGAACAATGCGGAAATCTGGGCCTTCCTGATGACGTCCGTCTCGAAAGCCTGAAAGCAGTGTTCTTCGCGCCGGGTAACGATCCAACCAGTTGGTTGTCAGGCTGGAACACTGAACTGATGGCGATGCAGACCTTCGCTCAGAAACGGACGCCTGTAGACGACTTCTTCGCTGGCGGTGGCAAGCCAATCTTTAACGTCCAGGCGGAGTATGACGTCATTGCGCCTCAGCGGTACGCGAATGTCCTCAGCGAGTATTTGGGCGAACAGGTCACGAATCATACAATTCGTAATGCTGCCCATGCACTGTTGCCAGAGCGTCTGGACGAAGTGGCCGAGGCAATTGTTGGATACCTCAAGGGGCGTTACGCTGCGGCCGAAAGCCCTGCGACCCCCGTCAGCTAATTATTGGCTCCCTCATAACGGTGGCAAGGACCTTGCGCACGAGTTCCCCTGGTCCTTGCTCGCGCCATATGGCATAGAGCTGAATATGCCCGGCAGTTTCTTCAATTTCACGAAAGACGACTCCGGGCATTCCTGCGCGAGCGTACGAGCGAGGTACGAGAGCAACCCCTAACCCGAGTCTGACCATCTGAAAGGTTGTCAGAGGATTACGCGCTGTATGCGCGATAGTCGGACTGAAGCCTGCATCCAGACACGATGCAATCATGGCGTCAAAAAGAGCCGGCGCATGGTCGCGGGAAAAAGCAACCAAAGGCATACCCTCTAAATCTCGGATCGTGAGGTCCGACTTCGTCGTGAACTCATGTCCCTCTGGCACGACGATCGAAAAGTGCTCAGTGAAAATAGGGGCCTTTTCGAGACCTGCTCGCGTAGGAACTGAGTGGACGACGCCGATATCAAGCTTTCCCTGCATGACGGCGTGCACCTGGTCAGCTGAGCCTATGTCGGTTACCGCGATATGCAGACCCGGAAAGCTTTCGCCCATACGTTTAAGGATCGTCGGTAACACGTGATAGATACCGGAGGTGACCATCCCGATCTGAAGGGTACCTATGTCACCCGCTGCGGTACGGCGTGCCGTGGATACTGCAACCCGCACTTGCTCGAGAACTGAGCGGCAGTCGGATTGAAAGGCGCGCCCTGCGTCGGTGAGCCTGACTTCCCTTCGGTTGCGGGTGAAGAGTTCTACGCCAATCTCGTCTTCCAGCGCCTTGATTTGCTGAGACAGAGGAGGTTGAGACATATGCAGTCGCACCGCAGCTTTGCTGAAGTTCAGTTCGTCAGCAACAGTGACGAAGTAGAGCAATTGGCGCAGTTCCATCCGACTTCCCTTGTGTTTCCCAGCGTAAGGATAGCTCGAAGTGCATTCTTTGGATGCTAGGGAAGACGTGAGGCCTGTCTGATTCGTCAGCCCTATAACTCATGGAGGCAATCAGTATTGGACGCTTGGCGGGGCGATTCTTAAAGTGGGCTGCATGCGCGGTCGGTGCTCACGACCGGCCAGCAGCATAAGAACACTTAGGAGGAGACTTCCATGGCGGTATTTGGATTTAGCACGCGACGTGTCGTCACCGGCCTTGCTGGTGCCCTGTCGATGGCAATCGGCCTGTCCTCGCATGCGGCGGGGGACTACCCGAATCGGCCCATCAAGATGGTGATTCCCTACACCCCCGGCGGATCCATCGATACGGTTGGCCGGCTGGTCGCGGCGCAACTGCAGCGTCAGATGGGGCAACCCATTATTGTGGAGAACCGCCCAGGCGCGTCAGGGATGATCGGATCGGAAGCGGTTGCCAAGGCTCAGTCGGATGGCTATACGCTTCTCTTCAACGCCTCTAGCCAAGTCTATCTACCTCTGGTTGCAAAGAACGCACCGTATGACGCGATCAAGGACTATACCGCGATTGGTCAAATTGGCCACGTACCGCTGCTGGTGGTCGCGAATCCGAATGTTCCTGCAAACTCTCTGCGCGAACTTGTACAGCTCGCGAAGGCGAAGCCGAAAGCCTACACCTGGGCAACATCCGGGCTAGGCACTACCAGTCATCTTACTGAAGAGATGATTCGCCACTCGTTCAAGCTCGAAATGGAAATTGTGTCCTACAAGGGAGCAGTTCCCCAGCTCAATGACGTAATGGGGGGCCATGTGACAGCTGCCGTATCCCCAATGCCTGGTGTGTATCCATTCGTGAAGGGGGGACGGTTGAAGGTTCTCGCGGTCACCAGCAGCAAGCGGATTCCTCAACTTCCCAATGTCCCGACGGTAGCGGAGAGTGGGCTGCCAGGTTTTGAATTGCTGTCGTGGTACGGCATCTGGGGCCCGGCGAACCTGCCGGCGGACATCACGCAACGTCTTTCGCGAGAAATCAACAAAGCAGTTCAAGATCCCGCAGTGAAGGCTCGGTTCTCCGATATGTCGTTCGAACCGGTGCAATCGACCCCAGAGCAGTTCAAGGCTTTGATTAACTCCGACCTTACCAAAGTATCCGCCATCGTCAAGGCGGCCAACATTCAGATTGATTGAAGTAGGAATGACTGCCTATCTCGACCGGCCTGATGTTGCCATTACAACATCGCTTGCGTCATGGATTTCTAGCGTAACGAATGCCGACCTGCCGGCGGAGGTAAGAGAGGCCGTCGGCTTGCTGTCTCTCGACACTTTTGGGGCTGGACTTACTGGCCATGACCAACCGTGGTCAAAAGCCATCGCAGGTTGGGCTGCCGACGGCAGTCAGGTTCCGCGTGTCAACGGAGCGCGCGCGTGGGGCAGTTCGACGCCGCTATATCGCGCAGCCGATGCCGCTCTTGTGAATGGCGCAGCGGCTCACGCGTACGAGCTGGACGATTTTCACAACGCAAAGGTCCATCTCGGCGCTGTTGTGTTGCCGGCAGTCTTCGCTTTGGCAGAACTGCACGATGTAGAACCCGAGCGGGTGGAAACCGCAATCGCCGTGGGCTACGAGACGATGATCCGCTGCTCCCTCGCTTTGCAGCCTGCGCTTGCCCGCATGAAGGGGTGGCACATGACTGCCGTGTGCGCACCTCTGGGTGCTGCGGCGGCTTCGGCGGTCATGCTCGGCCTCGACGCTCTACGGACCTCTTGGGCACTCGGCCTCGCCGGTACCCAATCAGGTGGCCTCTTCGCATTCGCATGCGATGGTTCCGACTCGAAGCGCTTCCATCCGGGTCGCGGGGCTCATGCTGGCGTGATGTCTGCCGAGCTGGCGGCGCGCGGACTCACGGGGCCAGGAAAGCTGTTCGAGACCGAAGATGGCGGCTGGTTGAAGGCGTTTTCGGATGATCCTAGACCGGGCGAAATCCTCGAGGGCTTGGGCCGGGAGTGGCGTATGCCGCGGACAAATTTCAAGCCGTATGCCTGCTGTGGCAGTGCGCACTCGCACGTGGACTGCGCCCTTCAGCTGAGGGAAAAGTGGTCTCGCCATGGGAGTATCAGGGTCGGTATGCCTACTGTCGTGGACGTGCAGTGCGGTTACAGCTATGAGCCGGGAAGCGTGCTGAACGCCCAGATGAGCGGACGCTACAGCTTAGCCGTGGCCCTTATCGATGGACAGGTCCTCCCTCCCCAGTTTGACGACAAGCGGCTGTCTGACCCGGAGGTTGTCGCACTTGCCAACGCAATGGAGATCGTCCGCGATCCCCAGCTCGATGCGCTGTATCCGGCGAGCTTCTGCGGATGGGTGGAGCTTGAGTCTCGGGATGGTAGGCGCGTACGGGCGAACCGAACTAATCCGTCAGGCTCAGCGGAGAATCCTGAGCGCCCGGCGGCCATTTTTGCGAAGTTCAGGGCATTGACAGAGTCTGCCTTGTCACCGGCGCAAGGAGACGAGTTGATCGCTGCTTTTGGAAAGCTGAGCACGACGCCCGTCAAGGATATCCTTAGCTTGGCCGTTCCCCGAAACTAGGTAGCTGAACTGTCCAGGTCCCGAACTCCGAGTGCCTTCAAAGCCCGCAGCAGTACCGGCGATTGGTTCGTGGGGTTCCAAATTGCAGAGTACTCCGCCACGGCTGAGACATCGTTTAGCTCTCTCAGTGCTACGCCGGGCAAGGAAGCTTTAGCAAGCGTCGCAGGGACAAGAGCGAACCCTCGTCCCAAGCCTACTAGGCTGACCACGGAAAGCAGGTGCTTGGCATAGTGGCGGATGTGGGGGCTGAATCCAGCTTGCACGCACGTGGCGGTAACGAGGTCGAAGTACGCGGGTGCACTGTCTCGCGGAATTGTGACGAAAGGGACATCTGCTAGCTGGAAAAGGTCGATCTTCCTACGCTTTGCCGCAGGGTGGTCGTCCGGTAACGCGGCAACCAGACGCTCCTTGTGAACGACGTGGGCGCGCAACTCAGCAGGTGGTGTCCCTATTTGGGCGAATCCAAGATCAATCCGGTCGCGTTGCAAGGCGTCTACTTGCTCCGCTGTGCTGATTTCCTCCCAGGTCAGGTCAATCTCACCGATGTCTTTCTCGAACTTCCTGACAATGTTCTCGATGTTCATGTAGAGGACAGCCGCTACAAAACCAATGCGAAGGTAGCCGATGTCGCCGTGTTCTGCCTTCTTGACCGCCTCTACCGTTGCATCAAGCTGGTTCAGCATGCGGCGTGCTTCGCGCACCAGCGCCGAGCCTGCGGGTGTCAGCTTGACAGTACGTCGGTTGCGGTCGAAAAGTTGCACGCCTAAATCTTCCTCCAACTGCTGGATATGCTTTGTCAGCGGTGGTTGGGATATCGAGAGCCTTTGCGCGGCGCGGCCGAAATGGAGTTCCTCGGCGAGCACTAGAAAAAGGCGGAGAGTCCTGAGTTCGAGCATTTGGAGGAGGTGCTGCATCGCAGCACGAGGGTGTCGATTGGTCTAACTTATTCTAATCGGGAATTAGTCTCTTCCGAAATTTGTATTGGACGCTATCGATCGGTCCACCCAAAATATAGCCATCAAACCAAAAATGAAACGGAGACAAGCCTTACCTGGCGGCACATCGATACTCATCGATGGCGGCGCCCGGTGCGGTGTTCCGGTTCATTCTCACTTCGGAACACAAGCACCATGGAACGTCTCCAGCCACTCAAGCCTGAAGAACTGTCGCCGGAACAGCGAGAGGTGTACGACGCTATCGCATCCGGTCCACGTGGCCAAGTACGTGGCCCGCTGGCCATGTGGCTGCACCGCGCAGGTCTTGCCAGCCGCGCCCAAGCACTTGGCCAGTACTGCCGTTATGACTCGGCCCTGCCGCCGCGACTGTCCGAGCTTGCCATTCTTGTAATGGCCCGGACTTGGATGGCTGAGTTCGAGTGGTGGGCCCACAAGCCTATCGCGCTGAAGGCTGGCGTGCCGTCCGACGTGGTCGAAGCGATTCGCGTTGGAAAGACGCCGGAGTTTTCGCTCGCCGATGAAGCAGTCGTCTACGACTTCATTACTGAGCTCCACGCTACGCGCAATGTCTCGGATGCGCTCTACCAGCGCGCACTTGATGTCCTTGGCAAGGATATGGTCGTAGACCTGGTGGGCGTCGCTGGGTACTACACGCTGATCTCCATGACCATCAACGTGTTTGGCGTCGTGCCTCCCGACGGGAGCGCGCCGGAGCTCCAGAAAGCCTAACGGCTCGGAGATCCCCAATTAACTTCGTTTGCGAATCAACAGATAGAGGTATTCAGAATGGCTGGTCGTCTGGAAGGAAAAGTCGTCATCGTCACCGGTGCAGGTTGTGTTGGTCCGGGTTGGGGTAATGGTCGTGCTGTGGCAGTGCGTTTCGCTGAAGAAGGCGCGAAGGTCTTCGCGGTGGACAAGAACCAAGATCCGATGGTGGAAACCTTGGACCGCCTGGCAGCCGTTGGTGGAGAGTTTGCATCGCATCTCTGCGATGTGACTGACTCTGCAGCCGTCGCAGCCATGGTTGAGGCCTGTGTTGAGCGATTTGGTCGCGTGGACATCCTGGTCAACAACGTTGGAGGGTCCGCGAAGGGTGGCCCAGTTCAACTGAGTGAAGAAGACTGGGATCGTCAACTTAACTTCAACCTGAAGAGCGTCTTCCTGACGTGCAAGCACGTGCTGCCGCACATGGAAAAGCAGGGCAGCGGCGCCATCGTGAATACCGCGTCGACGTCGGGTATCCGCTGGACTGGGGCTGCTCAAGTGGGTTACGCATCGGCCAAGGCCGCCATCATCCAGTTCTCTCGCGTGGTCGCAGTCGAATATGCAAAGAAGAACGTTCGCGTGAACACGGTTGTTCCTGGTCAGATGCACACGCCGATGGTTGAGGCGCGTCTTGCGGGCCAGCGAGCCGGCGGCGACGTCGATTCGCTGCTGGCGCAACGTCAGGCTCGAATTCCCCTTGGCTTTATGGGCGATGGTCGCGACACAGCAAACGCGGCGCTCTTCCTGGCCTCGGACGAAGCTCGGTTCGTTACCGGCACTGAGATCGTTGTCGACGGTGGTATGAGCGTTCGCTGCGACTAGCCCCGAATCCCACATTACAGAGCAAGAGAAGTCTAGGAGTCGCAATGAAGTCAAGTTTTCGCGTGACGCGTCGTCGGTCGCTCGGCCTGGTGGCTGCTGCTGTACTGGGGGTCGTAGCATGGCCCGCCGTAGCCGCTGGGGCTTATCCGGACAAACCGATCCGGCTGGTGGTGGCGTTCTCGGCTGGAGGTCCCACTGATATCATCGCTCGCGTCATTGCGAAAGACATGAGTTCTCGGCTGGGGCAGCAAATTATCGTCGATAACCGTCCAGGCGCGGGTGGCAACATTGCGGCGGAATTTGTAGCAAAGTCGCCGGCCGACGGGTATACGCTGCTCTATAACAGCTCCTCGATCGCGATCTCTCCTGCGCTGTTCAACCTTCCGAAGCTGAATCCGGACCAGATTTTCGCGCCGGTCGGTTACGCAGCGAATGTGCCGCTCGTCCTCATCGTGAACTCGGCGTCCCCGGTTAAGACACCGGCGGACTTTATCAAATTGCTGAAGGACAAGCCAGGTCAGCTGAATTTTGGATCGTCAGGTAACGGCACCATTGATCACCTCACGAGTGCGGTGTTCGCCGACAAGACGAAGACGAAGTTCAACCACGTGCCGTACAAGGGCAACGCGGCGGCACTGCCCGACCTTCTGGCTGGCCGTATTGATTTCATGATGTCGGGAAGCTTGAACGCAGTCCTGCCATTCATCAAAGATGGAAAGCTCCGCGCAATTGCAGCCACGACGTCGAAGAGAGTGTCGGTTTTGCCTGATGTTCCAACCTTGGCGGAAACCGTAATCCCTGGATTTGACTCGGGGACATGGCAAGGCATCGTAGCGCCGGCAGGCGCTCCGACGCCGGTCGTCGAGCGACTGAATCGCGAACTGAACCAGACTCTCAAGTCGCCGGAAGTCGTGAAGGCTCTGCAAGCACAAGGTGCGGATCCCACCGGCGGTACGCCTGCGCAGTATCACGAGCTCATCCACAAGGAATACGTCCGTTGGACGAAGGTTGTCAAAGAGACTGGCGCTACGGCGAACTAAATGATTGAAGGCAGGGAAAGTATGTCGGTTTCCACTCCGGTGTGGGATTGCCACACCCATATCTATGGCCCGTATGACCGGTATCCGCTCCCGAAGGAAGCGCTCTACGTTCCCGAGGCAGCACCATTCGATGCCCTGCGAGCCGTACACAAATCGATAGGCATCACCCACGGTGTCATTGTCCAGGCAGCGAACTATGGGTCGAATCATTGCGCGTTGCTGACAGCTCTGGATGCTAGCAAAGGGACGTATCGAGGTATCGCCGTCATTTCGCCTGACATCTCGGATGAGAAGCTCGCGATGATGGCGACTCGCGGCGTCAAGGGGATTCGGATTGGTTTGATGAGCCATCTGGGCAACTCGTTTGATGCGGGAAAGGTGCGAGCGCTTGTTGAGCGCATCCGACCGTATGGTTGGCACGCACTGATCCACGGAGAGCCCAAGAACGTTATTGCGGCCGTGGATGCCGCTGGCCACTACGGCGTCAAGCTCGTCATAGACCACATGGCTCGCCTCGCCGTTGACGCGCCAGACCTGGCTGCCTGCCTTGATGACGTCTGCACGCTGCTTCGCCAGGAGAACGTATGGATTAAGGTTTCCGGAGTTGACCGTATTACTAAGGGTCGGCTGGACGCGGCGGAGGCAAAAACGGTGTTGCAGCGCCTCCTCGAAGCGGCGCCGAAGCGCGCAATTTGGGGAACGGACTGGCCCCACCCGAACCTGACCTACCCTGTGCCTAAGGACGATGCGCTGCTCTCTTGGTTTGGTTCCGCTGTCGGTGATGAAGCAATGCTGAGAGCCGTTCTATCTGAGAACCCCAGCAGCTTGTATCAATAACAATCCCAGAGAGGAGACCATCATGCAGGACGCATCCTTGTCGGTTGAGCCCATTCGCTACCCGGACGCACGCATTCAGGCACTTAGCCATCGGTTCGAAAAGTACCACTTGCCTCTGGCGGCAATTGACCGCATCGCTACCGGTGGGCGATGGAATGAAGGTCCGGTGTGGTTCGGCGATGCACGCTGTCTGCTTTGGAGCGACGTGCCGAACAACCGGATTCTGCGCTGGGACGAGGAAACGGGCAACACAACTATCTTTCGTAAGCCGTCTAACAACGCCAACGGGAATACTCGCGACAGGCAGGGGCGCCTGATTACGTGCGAACACGGCGGTCGACGAGTCACTCGGACTGAATACGATGGCTCCATCACAGTTCTGGCGGACCAGTACGACGGGAAACCGCTGAACTCCCCCAACGATGTGGTTGTGAAGTCGGATGGATCAATCTGGTTCACGGATCCGCCGTTTGGCATCCTTGGGTTCTACCAGGGCGAGAAAGCCGTAGCCGAGCTTCCCGAGCGAATCTATCGCATTGATCTGCATACCGGAGCGCTGAGCGTGGTTGCAGACGATGTAAGCGGTCCGAATGGCTTGGCTTTCTCTCCGGACGAGAAGCTCCTGTACGTCATCGAGTCCCGCACCCGTCCACGTCGGATTCGTGCCTTTAACGTATCCGGCGACGGTGAAAGCCTGACGGACAGCAAGGTGTTGATTGATGCTGGCCCCGGCACCCCTGACGGCTTCAGGGTAGATGTGGACGGAAACCTTTGGTGCGGTTGGGGAATGGGTACTCCTGAGCTTGACGGAGTACGGATCTTCGCTCCGGACGGTGAGGCTATTGGTCACATTAGCCTTCCTGAACGATGCGCTAATCTGTGTTTCGGTGGTCGCCACCGTAACCGACTTTTTATGGCATCGTGCACGTCAATCTACGCCCTGTACGTAAACACGCAAGGCGCAATCGGCGGCTGACAGGCACCGATACAAGAGTTTCTATAGAGGGGACAGTAATATGAGAAGGACATTCCTGCGGGTGGCTTTGGCCTCCGCAATGGCAGCGCTTTGCTCGCAATCTGCAATGGCGACGGATATCGCCCGGATGGTGGTCGCGTTTCCGGCGGGTGGACCTGCTGACGCACTCGCACGGTCCATTGCAAAGCAACTCGAGGTGGAGCTCAAGCGAACGGTCATTATTGACAACCGCCCGGGTGCAAATGGCGCTATCGCAGTCAGCGCGGTAACGAAGGGGCCCGCTGACGGTTCGGTCTTTTTTCTGACCAGCGCCGGCGCAATCGTTATCAATCCGGCGTTGTATAAGAACCTGTCCTATAAGCCTGAGAAGGACTTGGTTCCCGTCTCTCTTGTGACGACCACGCCGCAGGTCATCGTTGCTCCCATGAATTCCAAGTTTGCGACGGCAAAAGACATTGTTGCTTTGAGTCGCTCGGGCAAGCCGGTTTCGCTCGCTTCGTCCGGGATCGGTAGCATGCCACATATGGCTATCGAACTCTTCAAGGCGTCGACGGGCGCGGACTTCCTGCACGTTGCCTATAAGGGTGCAGCGCCGGCAATCACCGACACCATTGGCGGGCAAGTTGATGCTTTTTTCGGCGATGCCTCTGGTCTACTAACGTTCATCACCGGGAAGAAGCTTAAGCCCATCGCCGTCACGACCAGTGCGAGGCTACCTTATCTTCCCAACGTACCAACGCTTGAAGAGAGTGGTATCAAAGGGGTCATCGCTGAGAACTGGTACGGCGTGATGGCACCAGCTGGAACCTCACAGAAGGTTGTCCAGGAACTTAATTCTGCTATTCGCAAGACGCTCGCGAACAAGGAAGTGCAGGCTAGTCTCACGACCATGGGTATGACTCCGGCACCTTCGTCTCCTTCGGAATTTGCTACCCGGATCCGTTCGGATGGTGAGAAGTGGTCGCGCCTCATCACGGAACGGGGCGTGAAGCCGGAGTAATACGCAGCTGAATTGTATGACCCCCTGTCCGACTTCGTACAGTCTCCAGGAATTGAGGCAGGGTTAGCCCGACGGAGTGCCAACCACCGGGCTTTTTTGTTTTGCCTGCGTGCGTTGTTCGACGACGGCTTCCATTGTTGTTCGAAGTAAATTCCACTGCATGGAATTTTGGGGATGTCCGATCGCAAGCTTGTCGCTAACCTGTATCTATCAAAGAAGCGCACTGAGATAGAAGACGTATCTCATCTCGGGCGGACAAGCATTCGTCAACAGGAGACAAGTATGAACATCATCCGTGCGACATTCGTACGAAGCATCGCTGTCGCTTTGATTCCGCTGGCAGCGGCTCTGGCGCCATCCGCAGTGTCTGCTGCTTATCCCGATAAGCCGATTCGCCTAGTCGTTCCGTTTGCTCCTGGCGGTGGTACGGACTTGGTTGCACGTGCCATGGGAATCACGATGGGCGAGGATCTGGGCCAGCCCGTTATCGTGGATAACAAGCCTGGCGGTAGCACCATCATCGGTACGGATGCGGTCGCCAAGGCCGCGCCCGATGGCTACACGATGGTGATGGCAACTCTGGCGCACGCGGTCAACCCGAGCCTTCACAAGAAGCTGCCCTTCGATACGGAAAAGGCTTTTGCGCCGGTGATGCTCGTCGGTCGCTCACCGAACGTGCTGGTAGTTCGCCCGGACAGTCCGATTAAGTCCGTTCAAGATCTCATTGCGGCTGCCAAAGCGAAGCCGGGAAGAATCAGCTACGCCTCGCAAGGCGCGGGCACATCGGCCCACTTGGCCGGTGAGCTCTTCAAGAAGCTGGCCAAGGTAGACATGAATCATATCCCATATCGTGGGGCGGGCCCGGCAATTACTGACCTGCTTGGTGGGCAGGTCGATGTGATGTTTGCAACCGCGGCGGCGGTAGGGCCGCACCTTGAGAGCGGGAAGCTCCGCGCGATTGCAGTGACCACGGCTCAACGATCACAGGCGGGCGGTCTGAGCAAGGTTCCGACCATCGCCGAAAGCGGTGTTCCAGGATACGCCGCCGACAGCTGGTATGGCCTTTTCGTGCCGGCAGGCACGCCGAAGGATGTCATCGCACGCCTGAATGCTGCAGCCAAGAAGGCAGTTCAAACGGAAGCTTTTCGCAAACGTGCTGAACAGGAAGGTCTCACTGTAAGCGCTGGATCACCTGAGGATTTTGGGCGGTATGTCGCCGGTGAGAGCCAGCGCTGGAGCAAGATCATCAAGGAATCAAACATCACGGCTGACTGACCGCGTTGCCGTCACGAAAACTGGATTGAAACATGGAAAACTACTCCCTTATCGAACTGAAGTACGAGTCTGGCATTGCTGTCATTGCTCTGAACCGTCCCGAGAAGCGCAATGCGATGAGTGACGACATGCGAACCGAGTTCATCGATGCACTCGAGCGCATTACGGCCGACAAAGCTGTGCGGGCTTTGGTTATCACCGGAAACGGTAAGGGTTTCTGTGCCGGCGGCGACGTATCCGGTATGAAGCGCCGGATGGAAGCACCACAAGGCGAGGTTGGTTTCAACGGTTGGAGCCGCCAGCAGCGTGTGCACTACACCCAACAGCTGCTCCACACCATGCCTAAGCCGACTATTGCGGCGGTCAATGGTGCGGCGGCGGGTCTGGGTGCTGACACGGCGTTGTGCTGCGACTTTGTCATCGCATCCGAACATGCGTCGTTCTCGTGGTCGTACATCAATCGTGGTCTGATTCCGGATGGTGGCGGCATGTATTTCCTGCCGCGACGGGTTGGCCTGGCGAAGGCCAAGGAGCTGGTCTTTACCGGTCGGAAGGTCGCGGTTGAAGAGGCTAAGGAGATTGGCATTGTCGATCGAGTCAGCCAGGCTGACAGCCTTCTAGAAGACGCTGTGGCATGGGCGAAAGAACTGAGTCAAGGTTCGCCGACTGCAATCGCGCTGGGTAAAACAATCATGAATCAGTCCTACGAACTGGCGGCAGATCAGATTTTTGCTCAGGGCAGCCAGGCCCAAGGCATCTGCTACACCAGCACTGAACACCGTGAATCCGTGCTGGCTTTCCTGAATAAACTCGCAGACAAAGGCTGAGCCATGAATGCAATCCAACGCCTTGTGGCACCGCGTAGCGTCGCTGTAATCGGTGCATCCGCTGACCCAACGAAGACTGCTGGTCGGCCGGTCCAGTATCTCCGTAAGCACGGGTTCACCGGCGCCATCTATCCTATTAACCCGAAGGTTGGTGAGATTGATGGTCTGCGGTGCTACCCGGACGTAGCTTCCCTGCCTGAGGTACCCGACGTCGGTATCGTATTGCTTGGCGCTGAGCGTGCGCATTTGGCCGTTCGCGATCTCGCTGCCAAGGGCGCCGGTGCCGCGATTGTGCTGGCAAGCGGGTACACTGAAACCGGCCCCGAGGGCGCACGGCGTCAAGCTGAGCTGATTGAGGCTGCGGGGAATATGCGGCTGCTCGGCCCGAACACGATCGGCCTGGTGAACCTGACTGACGGAATTCCGCTGTCTGCTAGCGGTGCGTTGGAGATGGATAAGTTTCCGGCCGGCAGCATCGGTGTTGTTTCGCAAAGCGGCGGCATCCTCGGCGCTCTTCTGTCACGTGCCGCGGCGCGAGGCATCGGTATGTCCAAGCTTGTTTCGACGAGCAACGAGGTGGATCTCGACCTGGCGGACTTTGTCGATTATCTGGCCGACGATGAGGCCACCAAGGTAATCGCGCTTTATGTCGAGAGCATCCGCAACCCGGAAACCTTCCGGCGTGCTGCACTTAAGGCGGCTCGCGCTGGCAAGCCCGTTGTAGCATTCAAGATTGGTCGTTCGGAGAGCGGCGCGCGTGCCGCCGTATCGCATACTGGTGCGCTCGCGGGTGCGGACCGAATGTATGACGCGTTGTTCGACCAAGTGGGCGTCATTCGTGCGCAGTCCTTCGCAGACCTGTTGGATATCCCAGCCGCGCTCTCCACGGGGCGAAAACTGGCGGGAAAGCGAATCGCAATCCTCACCTCTACAGGCGGTGCTGGTACGCTGGTTTCGGATAGCCTGGGTGTCGCTGGTTTCGAGACTCCGGCCCCAGATGAAGAGACTGCTGAAAAGCTGCGAGCGCTGCAGAAAGGAGATCATGCTGCGCTGGACCGAAACCCGATTGACGTTACGTTAGCCGGCCTGCAGCCGGACCTGCTTCGTGCGGCGATTCGCATTCTGCTGGACAGCCCGAGCTACGACGCAGTAACTGTGATTGTTGGATCGTCGAGTCTGGCAATGCCCGACCTGATGGCGAATGCAATTCGCGATTGCTTGCCGACCAGCGCCAAGCCGGTTATCGCATACGTCAGCCCGCACGCGCCGGAAGTGGCGTCGCTCTTGAATCAGTGCGCAGTGCCGGCGTTTTCGGCCCCTGAGGCGTGCACCGTGGCTTTCCAAGCGATGTTGCACTCCAGCTCGTTTAATACCGCAGAGGATCTCGGAACCGAACCGAAGGCAGCTCCCAACCTTGACAGCTTTGGTTCGGGTTCACTGGATGAGGCTGCCGGCAAAGCACTCTTTGGTGCGTTTGGGGTGCCAGTGACGCGAGAGACGGTGGTGAAGAGCCAAGAGGAAGCTCTCGCTGCCGCCAGGCAGTTCGAGGGTGGCGTGGTGCTGAAGATTCTCTCTGGCGAAATCACCCATAAGAGCGACGTCGGCGGGGTGGCTGTCAATGTGGACCCAGCTAAAATTGGTGAGCGTCTGATTCAGATGGGCGACCAAGTCGAGAAAGCGGTCGGCACGCGCCCGACTCGCTTCCTGGTACAGGAAATGGTGAAGGGCGGCGTTGAGGTTATTCTCGGCATGCACCGGGACCCCCTCGGTACCGGCATTCTCCTTGGCATGGGAGGTGTCACCGCCGAACTTTTCGAAGACACGACCCTGCGGCTGCTGCCACGGGGCCGCGGATTGTCGAAGACTGTCGCACTTGAGATGATCCGTTCGTTGAAGACCGCACCGCTGCTGGAGGGCTATCGGGGTCGGCCGAAGGCGGATGTGGATGCGCTGGCAGATGCCATCGTAGCCTTCTCAGGCATGGTTGCTTCGCTCGGTGAAAAGTTGGTGGAAGCCGAAATCAACCCCATCTTTGTCCTGCCGCAAGGACGCGGCGTGGTGGCCGGTGATGCAGTCGCAGTCCTCGGTTCCTGAAGTCCTGACGACTTCGGTGGACGGCTGCAAAGTCGCATGGCGGGTCGTCGGCGACGGCCCGCCAGCGATTCTTCTGCATGGCGGTCATGGCTCGTGGAGACACTGGGCTCGGAATATCGAATCGTTGTCGGGGATACGCCGGCTGCTGATTCCCGATATGCCAGGGTTTGGCGACTCCGACGACTCGCCGGTGGCTGACATGGCCGGATTTGTCGGCCTTTTGGCGAAATCGATAGACCAACTACCCACCTGTGACGGACGCGTCGACCTGGTGGGTTTCTCGTTTGGTGGATTTGCTGCAGCTCATCTTGTGCACCATGAGCTGCTGGCGCTTCGGGTTCGAAGCCTCGCGTTGCTTGGTCCTGTCGGACATGGCGGTTCCCGCAGGTTGACGCGCGATCTAGTCGACTGGAGGCGCGTTGCGGGTGCAGATGCGCTTGCCGAGGCGTTGCGGCATAACCTTGCCACATTCATGTTCGCGGAGTGGACCGAAGTGGACGACGAGGCGCTAGAAATCCACACGGCGGCATGCCAATCGACCCGATTTCGCAGCAAGGTCATCTCCCGGAAGGGAGGCCTTCAAAAGGCAATCTTTAGCTTTGAGGGTCCGCTTCTCATGGCCTGGGGGGATGCAGACGTCACAGTCATCCCTACCGATATTCCGGACATCATCCGCGCCTCCCGTCCCCGTTCTCATACGCAATACCTGAATGGCCACACACGCGTGTTCGTTGTTCCGGCAGCGGGGCATTGGGTTCAGTACGAGGCGAGTCAATCGGTAAATGAACTCCTGCTGCAGTTTTGGCGGGACACAGAACATAGTCCGGCTGGTGCCGGGCAAGGAGCCTAAACGTGTACGCAACAGAAGCCTTCGGCAAGTTCTACTCCATGGTCCAGTCTGCACCGCTTCCCCCCGAAGCCATCCACCATGCCAAACGCGCACTTGTGGATTGGCATGCCGCGGTTTATCCAGGTATCAGCCACGAGGCCGTTAGGATCCTTGAGCGCGTCCTTGAAGACGAACTGGGGAAGGGTAGCGCAAAGCTGGCATCTGGTAGGTCCGCGACCGCCAGGGCTGCGGCGTTAATCAACGGCGCTGCCGCGCATGCCGCTGAGATCGATGACAGTTTCAAGGACGCCATGTATCACCCTGGCGCACCTACGATTGCCGCGGCTATCGCTGCTGCCCAAGACGTAGGCGCCACTGGAGATACGCTGCTTAAGGGGATTGTCGTCGGTTACGAGATCTCCACTCGAATTGGCGTAGCTCTTGGTCGAGGTCACTACAAATACTGGCACAACACAGCGACTGTCGGAGTATTTGGTGCCGCGTCCGCAGCCGCCTTCATTTACGGTGCCACTCCGGCCCAACTGGCTCACGCGCTAGCGACGGCCGCGACATTCTCAGCAGGCCTGCAACAAGCATTCCGGATGGACTCCATGTCGAAGCCGCTGCATGTGGGGCGCGCTGCAGAGGGTGGCCTGCTGGCGGCCAAAGCAGCGGCTGCAGACGCGACAGGTTCGCTGGATGTCCTAGATGGTGATGCTGGACTCGGTAAGGCTATGTCCGATGGGGCAAACTGGGGCTCGGTGGCGGCGACGCTCGGCAGTGACTTCCATATCTGCCGATTGACTTTTAAGAACCACATTGGTTGCGGCCACACGTTCGCGGCTATTGATGGTGCCCTAGCGTTGAAGGCCGTGCTCGGCATCGATTCCAGCAAAATCAAACGCATCCAAGTAGCGACATACCGGCCTGCGCTCGATATCGCCTGCAATCTAAATCCGAAGTCCGAGAACGAGGCGAAGTTCAGCCTGAAGTACATCGTCGCGACGGCTTTGGCATTTGGCAGTGTGCGGCTTGCGGCGTACACGCCAGAAAGGATTGCTGACGCCCAAACTCGCCGATTGATGGACTGCATGACCATTGAGGTGGATCCGGAAATTGACGCGGCGTTTCCTGGGAAGCGCGCTGCGAACATCCGCATTGAGACGGTCGACGGCCAACTTGCGGAACACTTCCAGCCAAATCGTAAGGGCGACCCTGAGGAGCCTCTCACTGACGCAGACCTTGACGCGAAGCTGCTCGAACTTGCTTCTCCTGTTTTGGGGCAGTCCGTGGCAGAGAAGCTTGCTTCAACACTTTGGAGTATGGACCGTTCGAAAGCAGTGGAATTCGCATAGTAACGAAATAGAACAGAGACAAGGAGGAGACGATATGCGTAGAAATATCTTGAGGCTGGCCTGCGCCTACATAGCGGTCTCGGCGCTGCCCGTTCTGGCAGCAGCGTATCCGGAGCGGCCCGTTCGGATTATTGTTCCGTTTCCTGCAGGGGGAGGAACGGATGCCATTGCAAGATCGCTCGGAGAAGAGCTCTCGCGCCGCCTCGGTAAGCCATTCATCGTCGAGAACAAGCCAGGCGCGGCGTCCATCATGGGCTCGGACCAAGTGAGTAAGAGTCCGGCTGATGGGTACACGCTGCTCTTGACCACTAGCGCGCTCGCGATTGTGGCAAGTGTCGGTCCCAAGCTGCCATATGATGGTACGCGTGCGTTCGAGCCGATCGCGTTGCTAGGACGAGCACCTAACGTTGTGCTTGTCCGAAAGGACAGTCGGTTGAAATCCATGGAGGACCTATTGCAGGTCGCCAAGGCTTCGCCCGGCAAGCTGACATATGGCTCAGCTGGCAACGGAAGTTCAGTTCATCTGGCTGCCGAGTACCTGCAGGCGATGTCTGGCATCAGGCTGATACACGTACCGTACAAAGGATCCGCACCTCAGTTTTCCGACCTTCTCGCAGGCCATATCGACGCAGCATTTGCCACTATGGCAAGCTCTGCCGGCCTCATCCGAGATGGCCGCGTACGCGCGCTCGCTGTGACTTCTGCGGAACGTTCGCCCACGTTTCCAGAGGTACCGACCATCAGCGAAGTGGGCGTGAAGGGCTATAGCGCTGACGTCTGGTACGGCGTCTTTGCTCCGAAGGGAACGTCGCCAGCTATCGTCCAGGTTCTCTATCAAGCCATTGAGAGTGCTTCGGCGAGCGGCCCCTATCGCGAGCGTCTTGCGCGGGAGGGAGTGACTGGAAGAGTAGGTGCGCCGCAAGATTTGACGATCACGGTCGACCAGGAAGTCGCGCGATGGAAGAGCGTCGCGAAGGAACGAAACATTCAGTTTGACTAGCCACATCGGCCGGCGGATCACCATGACGAACACCATTGCAAATCCAGACCGTGTGAAACCGGGAAAGGGAATGGCTACGCCAAACCGGTCGCTTGAACGGGGGATATCAGTCTTGCGGGCATTTCGGGCAGGTTCGTCGATGCTCGGCAATAGCGAGATTTCTGATAGAACTGGACTCTCGCGGTCGACGGTGAGCCGCCTTACGCAGTCATTGGTCGAGAGCGGAATGCTCGAGTATGTTCCTCAATTCCGCGCTTACAGGCTCGGAGTTCCAGTCCTCAGCATGGCGCACGCGATGTGCGATGGCTCTACTGTTTTAAGAGTGGCGACTCCCCTCATGACAGAGGTGGCGACGCGCCACAAGTTAAACGTCGGCCTAGCGGTGGCCGATGATGACGACATGGTGTACCTGGAGTCATTTCGCTACAGCAGGCGCCAATCGCTTCGTACTATCGTCAGTGGCTTGCGTATTCCTATAGCGCTGACCTCCCTCGGCCGGGCCTACCTAGCGACACTGTCTGAGACCAACTTTGACATTACGATGCGAGAGATGGCCAGTCGCAATCCAGGGCGAGCGTGGCTGTCTATTCGGAAAGAGATCGAGCTGGCGGTTCAGTCAGTGCGACAGAACGGCTACTGTGTAGCGTCGTGGCAGCCGCAGGTGGTGGCAGTTGCGACGCCTATGCAGATCGAGGGCTATGGCACCTACGTCCTCAATGTCAGCATCTCGACTCAGCAGACGGTTGAAGAGGTCGAGGCCACGCTCGCCAAACCTTTGCTGTCCTTAGCGGCCTCGATCCTAGCGGCGATCAGTCGTATTGAGTGAATGCTACAAGGTGCCGCACGTTCGGCCACAGTCTGCGTTGTTCGTTACACGTCTTGGCGGGAGGCCGTATGCGTCAGGTGATACGGCCGGGGGTCCGCAAATCTTGATGCCCGGCGGTAGGCGGCGCACCTTCCCCCCGGCGAACCGCAAACGAGGGTTTCCACTGATGTTGTTTCGCCTTTGCTCGCTGGGCGGCGACAGCGGTACAGCGTAAACCCTGAATCTGACGCTTTCCGCGTGTCCCTGGGTCCTCCAGAGCCTGGCTCCTATGCAATTGACGTATAGCGGCTATGGTTTCCGTCCTCCTTATTCGGAAGCGTTGCCTCCAGTAGAGTGACTGAAACAGAGCGAACGTTACTTCCCTACCAGATGCCCCGTCATATGGCTCAGTCGTGGTGCGGCAAGTTACCTTCGTAGTGCAAGAAGTCCTCTTGGGGTGCGATATGTCTATGGGTGTGGAGCCGATCTGGGTCGACGTAAACGGGATTGCAACTAGGTACTTTGCAAAGGGCGAGGGCGAGCCCATGCTGCTGATTACCGGTGGTCATTTCGGGAATCCAACAGCTACCTCGGTCGTGCAGACCTGGGACCGGAACTTCGAGATTCTGTCGAGCGCGTTCCACGTGGTGGCCGTGGAGAAGCTCGGCCAAGGTTACACTGCTAATCCGCTTCAGGATGACTTTCCCGAGCGCATCCCATTCGTGCCCAACCGCGCATCGGAAACGGTATGAGGCGTTGGTTCCATGGTATGCGGTACTCAGACATTGGCCTGCGTGTGCTTTGGCCGCTTCGTGAATGCGCGCCAAGCCGTCGGCATCGGTCCGTTGTGCGCCTAGTCGGCTTCGGTGCACACCCGGCACCAGTTCCCTTGCTTGAGAACTTTGTAGCCCATCGCTTCCCAACGGTGGCCAGCCGCGCATTCGAATGGGTAATGGTCGCGGCCGGTCTTCCAGGCGGCCGCGAGACACTTTCCCCCGCGCTCGGCCGCCTTGGCGTGCAAGTCGTCCAAGCCGTACTTTGAGGCTTGCCGGTGTGGCGTAGGCTTCGTTGGCTTGCCGGCGCAACGGGGACACCAGTAGCCCGCCAGCACGCTTCGCCCTTCTGGATGCCATTCATGCCCACGCTGGCAGCGGATTCTATGGATCGCCGCGCCACCGAGAAATCCACCGTCGTTCAAACACTGGCCGCCGCGATCCGCCACGATCTTGTCGAACTTCGCTGCGATGCTGGCTCGGCTGCATTCGGGACAACCGGGCGCCTTGTATAGGACACCGTAGGCCCTGCGCTCAAAGTGATGCCCTCTAGCGCATTCAAGCAGAATCGTGGCGCTAACGCCGTGCCATGCCGTCGCGTGGCAGACAAGGCCTTGTAGCCTGGCGGCGTCATGTAGACGGGCAAGGGCTGCGAGCGCGCGGGGCGACTGAGGACTGTCTTGATTCACTGTGCGGCCTGGGCTAAGCGAAAGAGGGGTTAATTCTCGTCGATAGTGGCCGCAAGGCGCACAACTGTCCGATTGCTGGCCAGGCCAAGCCGCTCTGTGACTGCGTCAGGCTAACGCCGTGCCATGCCGTCGCGTGGCAGACAAGGCCTTGTAGCCTGGCGGCGTCATGTAGACGGGCAAGGGCTGCGAGCGCGCGGGGCGACTGAGGACTGTCTTGATTCACTGTGCGGCCTGGGCTAAGCGAAAGAGGGGTTAATTCTCGTCGATAGTGGCCGCAAGGCGCACAACTGTCCGATTGCTGGCCAGGCCAAGCCGCTCTGTGACTGCGTCAGGCGCAACGCCACGGATCAGCAGGCGCCGGCAGAACGTATTCCGCAAGGTCCTCGGGCTCATGTTTTCGACGTCCTGGCCGATGGCGGCGAGGGCCTCGCGCACAATCTTGCCAAGGCTCATGTCCGTGATGGGTGTGCCAGTGCGCTTGAGCGTGAACAGCAGGTCGCCGTCTACGGGCGAGTCATGTCGTACAGCATGCCAAGCGGCCAAAGGGGCGATGGCGAAGGGCTCTAGGTGCACGGTGCGGGAAATCTTGGGCGGGCGTGCTGGCACGTGCAAATAGGGCGGGCTTGCTTTCGGGTGTAGGTCCGGAATGCGCGCGGCACGCGCCTCGCTTGCCGTGACGCCGGTGCCGAGAAAGAACGCCAGGATCGCGCGCCTCTGCAACATTTCGGGCGAATCCCTGCGGCGGGGCATGACGAAGTCCTGCAGGCGCTGGTCGACGTCCTCGGGAAGGAAATGAACTTCGGGATCGTCTACCGGCCAGCGGCCCGCTAGGACTAGCTCGGAAGCTGGATTTGATTTCCGTACGCCGGCCTCGACCAGGTGTCTGCACAGCCGGTCGAGCAGCTTCAGGTAGCGCATGCGAGTAGCCGGCGTGTACGTGGCCGCCTCGGGGCTGAGCCAAAACGCGTCGATCTGGTCTGCACCGAAGCTGGCCAGCGTTGCACCGTGCCCGACCAGGTGTCGGTGGAACCGATCGAACATGGCGCGGTGCTGGACGATCGATTGCTGTGAGAAAGGCCGCCGGTCTGCGCCGGCCGCTTCGCGGATCTGCCAGTCGGCATAGGCCCTGGCGGGGTCGGAGAGCCAGAGTTTATCCATAGAAATTTATATACTGATTTTCGCTTCCATCATACAACTATCGGCGCTTTGCGCCGCCCACTGCTTGCAGATGCGGGGATACCCCCCCGCCTGAGCGTGCCCGGCGCAGGCGAGCATAGCGCGGATAGCTGGCATCCATTGCATCCTCTACCACCTCTACCTGGCTTTGGTCGAACGGTGAGCACTCCAGAAGGTGCGATTCAGCACAGTAGCGAAGGATTTCGAGCAGCAGTGCGTGACGACGTGGCTCGGGAAAATGTAGCCGACGGTTTCGCGTCCAAGTCCGGTAGCCGGCATGTGTAAGGGCAAGCAATTGGTCGGCGGTACCGTCCACATTTTCAGCTAGACGCCGTGCTTCTAGAAGCAGGGCACGCTGATTGTCAGCATCGCTCATAACGTCTCCCGCAGATCCGCGACGCTCACCCATCGCGTGCTCAGTTTCGGGCGGCCGCGCGTCTCGCACTCGACCTCCACTTCGGCTGTGGGCCCGCTTGGCCCGGCGAAGAGAGACATCACCCGCGCCTTGCACGCAGGTAACTGCGGTGCGGCACGGTAGACCAGGCGCGTCGTGGCGCCCACCTCGATCCAACCATGTCGACGGAAGATCGGTGTGCCATTTGGAAGGGCACCAATTGGTTCGGCAAGGGTAGGGGCCTGGCTGTCAAGAAAATCGGCAAGCTGGGAGCGTTGATAGCCGATCCCTCCACTGACTTCGCCGATGGGAAGCCCCGGCGTGCCAACCACGCCAATCGCGGCGCGCATCACACGCCGGTAGTGCTGTCCGCCCGCCAGAAACACCATACTGGCTCGGCTGGGCCAAGCCACATGGTCCACGCACTGATGCAGCCGCCCCAGAATCTCGTCAGCCCGTGCAGATGTCATCAGCTGGTCATAAGGGTCCAGCGCCTCGTCGGGGGCGACGAACCCATGCTTGGCGGACAAGATCACGACGGCCGGCGCAGCGCCGCATTGAACGTGAGCGCGGTAGGTCTGGTACATCACGCCTTGGTAGAGCTGCAGGGCAGGGGCGCGGACCGCGGCTTTTTTTCCAGAACAGGCGAGGAACAACAGCGGCGGAGCTGACGCGTCGAATTGAACGGTAGTGTTACGGGGAAAGAGGTCGAACTGAATTGCGGGCATCGTTGCGGTATGGCGAAAATTGCTCTTTCCAGCATACGGCCGATCGCTGCAAGTCAAGAGCGCGCGAATCTCCCCGGGGGCGAAAATACAATTGACCGATGGTGTTGAACCGCAAAACGTTCTATCAGATATCTGGTAGCTATCCAGCGACGTACGCCCGGCTACCACGCTGGGGTTTGACGCCAGCCAGCCATTTACGGTGACGGGCGCCCCGATCGCACAAAACGTGGCCCCCTGGCGGAACTGCGCGCCGACTTCGCCATCTCGTCCGCGGCCACGCTCGGCTTCCGTTATACCGGCCGGCTGGACGGCGGGAACCAGGACCATACGGGGACGGTGGGATTTAAGTGGCGCTTTTAGCTAGCGTCTTTTATTAGTGCCGAACGCCTACTACTCCGACACAGGGTACGGCTGGATTTGCAAAGGAGACCCCAGTAGTGCACCGCCGCTTACCAATACGAAGGCACGGGATATGTTGTTGCCGTGGATTGGGCCGCTGCAGATTTCTGCAGTGCAGGTTCGGCTCCTGACCTCGCTAGGTGAGGTGGAAACGGGATAACGCCCCAAGCGTTTCTCCAGCGCTACGGAGGCCGCTAACTGAAGCACCGCTCCAGCGCCCCAGCGAGATTCGGTTGGCGCCATACGAAACCGGCTTCTTGCGCCCGACGGGGAATCAAACGCTGGCCGCCGAGCAGCAGAATCGACATCTTTCCCAGCGCCAGACGCAGCGCCCATGAAGGTGTTCGTAGTACGGCTGGACGGCGCAGCGCTCGGGCCAGCATTTGAGTAAAGTCGCTGTTGCGCACCTGTTCGGGCGCGCAGGCATTGTAGACGCCGCCGCATTCGCTATGGTGTAGCAAATAATCAAAGAGGCGGACCAGGTCGTCGAGATGTATCCAGGGCATCCACTGCTCTCCGCTGCCCATCTGCGCGCCCAGACCCAAGCGAAATGGGGGTGCCATCCGAGCCAACATTCCACCTTTTGGGGACAGTACGGGAGCAATGCGCAGCGTTGCAACGCGTATACCAAAGGTCGTCGCGCGGTTCGCCTCTTGCTCCCAGGCTTGGCATAGGTGGCTTCCAAAGTCCGCGATGCCTTGCGGGCTGGATTCGTCCAGGAGCACATCGCCCCCGTTGCCGTACCAGCCCACTGCAGAAGCAGAAAGCAGCACAGCAGGGGGAGTGGACTGGTTAGCCATCGAGTCAATGAGGGTGCGGGTCAAGTGCACGCGGCTACGCCACAGCAGATCGCGACGCGCTGCGGTCCACCGGCGGTCCGCGATCGGTGCGCCGGCCAGGTTGATCACGGCATCCAAGGGGAAGCTCCCATCGAGCTCTTGAAGCCGCGCGATACCCCGCGCGCCGCTACATAGGGCGGGTACCTGCGAAGGGTTTCGACTCAAGACCCACAACTCGTGGCCTGCGCGTTGCCAGTTGTCGCACAGCGCCCGCCCGATGAGGCCTGTGCCCCCTGTAATCATTATGCGCATAGAGTGCTTCTTCTTGTCGTTAGGCAGCTACCAGGGCAGGCGCTGACCGTTGTAAGCCCACAATCCTCCACTGTCCTCGGGCTGGAGTCGGTCGAGTACCGCTAGTATTTTGCCAGCCGCGTCGTTGGCTGGCCGACCGATCTGCGCACCGCGGAACGGGGCTGATAAGGCTGAATTGACGGTGCCTGGGTGCAATGCCACTAGCACAGCTTGTGGGTGCGTGCGTGCCATTTCGATCGCAGCCGTCTTGATTACCATATTTAATGCTGCCTTTGAGGCGCGATAGCTGAGCCAGCCGCCGAGGCGATTATCGCCAATGCTCCCGACCTTGGCCGATAGTACGGCAAAGTGGCAACGTCCACCGCGCGCCAGCTGGGGCGCGAAGTGTGCTAGTGCCATTGCGGGCCCGATAGTGTTGACGGCAAAGCTGGCGGCAAGATGCTCGGCGCTCAAATCAGCCATACGCTTCTCCGGCGTACCGGTTGGTCCGTGCAACATGCCGGTGGCTACGAGAATCAAGTGCCATGGACCTCGTGTTCGTAGGCTGTCCGCGGCGCGGATAACGCTGCTCGGGTCATAGAAATCCAGCGGAGGAGTGGTGTTGCGGGCCAGGGTATGCACGGCAGCGCATCGGGGGTCGGTGCGCAGTTGTGCCACCAGCGCGGCGCCGATAGCTCCGGTACTTCCGAGAACAAGGGCGCGATAGCCGGCAGGAAGCGATTTCATGGTGTGAGCTATTTGTCGAGTGACCGCTACAGTGTTTCGAGCTGCTCGCGAAGATGGTTGGCATATCCCTGCAGGGCCTGACGTTCCGTCTCAGGCATTCTCTTCAACTGGCGATAGACGAGTGCTAGTCGGGGATTGCTGTGCAGTGTAGGGAAGTGGCGTTGGAAAAAGTCCCAATACAAGGCGTTGAAGGGGCAGGCGCGAATCCCGGTTTTTTGCTTGGGGTCGTAGAAACAATGCTGGCAATAGTCGCCCATGCGTTGAAGGTAGGCGGCACTGCTCACATACGGTTTCGTGGCAATCAGCCCGCCATCCGCGCGCTGGCTCATTCCCAGCGTGTTCGGCAACTCCACCCATTCGAATGCGTCGATATAGATGCCCAGATACCACCTGTGCAGCGCATGTGGATCTAGACCGGCGAGTAGTGCGAAGTTGCCGATCACCATTAGCCGCTGGATGTGGTGTGCGTGGGCGGTGCGCAGCGATTGTGAGATGGCCAGATGAATGCACCGCATACGTGTGTCGCCGCTCCAGAACCACCGCGGCAACGGTGTCCCATGTGAGAGGGCGTTGTTCTTCTCGTAGCCGGGCATGTGCGCCCAGTAAATACCACGCACGTATTCTCTCCAGCCGAGGATTTGGCGTACAAAACCCTCTACGGCGGCCAATGGTGCGCGGCCGGCGCGCCAAGCGGCCTCGGCTCGTTGCACCACCTCCAGAGGATTGAGCATCTTCACGTTGAGGGCGAACGACAGCAGTGAGTGGAACAAGCGCGGGCCTTTGGCGGCCAGCGCATCTTCATAGTCACCAAAGTAGGGTAAAGCTGTAGCGATGAAAGCCTCTAGGCAGGAAAGTGCCTCTTTGCGGTTGAGTGGCCAACGTATGGCGTCGGCTTGCGGATCCCCAAAGCTCTGCACGCCTGCGCCTTTCGCCATTTCCCACAAGCTTCGGTGATCGTGTAGCGGCCGCCAGTCTTGCGGCTCTGGCGGAGTTCCCGGCCAGCGCTTGCGATTATCGTGATCGAAGTTCCATTGTCCGCCTTCGGGCTCGCCGGCATCGTCAAGAAGCACCTTCCAACGTTTGCGCATACCACGGTAGAAGTACTCCATCACCCATTGCTTGCGGCACTGCATTTGTTCTGCAAGGTCGCTGCGTTGGGTCAAGAAATGCTCGCTATCCACCACTTCTGTAGCGTAAGACTGGTCACCACCCCATTTGCTTAGCAGAGCGTCCAGCCGCCATTCGTCGGGCTGTTGCCACTCGACCCGACGAACGCAGTAGTGCGCAGCCAGCGCAGTCAAGTTGCCGGTAATGGAGTGGCGGTTGCTTGGGTCGTCCAGCGCAACATAGCGGACGCGGTGACCTCGCTCACGCAGGTAGTCCGCAAAGTCGCGCATCGCTGCGAAGATGGCCAGGATTTTTTGGGCGTGGTGCAGAACATAGTCCGTTTCTTGGCGAACCTCCATCAGCACGTAGACCACTTTCGGGTCGACCATAGAAAACCAGCTGTGGCCGCAGTGAAGCTGGTCCCCCAGCACAAGACGCATGGTTTCGGTTGAGCTGCTCACGCAATACCCCAAGATGTTGCCCGGCGCCGACTCTGAGGATCAAGGGTCCACATTCACCTGCCTGAGCATTCAAGGTTTCAGGATGCACCGTGGGTGCGCGGTCCCAGACCGCGCACCGGTAGGGCACTCATGGTGCAGGCAAGATGACCTTGTCCAGGACGTGGATGACTCCATTCGAGCACAGAGTGTCGGTTGCAACGATGTTGGACTTGCGGCCACGCTGGTCCGTAATGGCTAGCGTTGTGCCGACGCTAAATGTCTCGCCCTCGACAGTCTTTATTGGCATGTTAAATGGGACACTGGCTTTGAGGACCAATTCAGGCAATACGTGGTACGTCAGCAATTTATTCAGCAATTGCGTGTTCGCTAGCAATTGGTCTTTGGTGACACCCAACTCATTCAACAAGGACGCAAATGCCGCATTGGTGGGCGCGAAAACGGCGTAAGGGCCTGGGGCACTGAGCGTGTCAACCAAGCCAGCAGCTGTCACCGCCTCCACCAAAATGCTGAAATCCGGATTGGCAATAGCCGTTTGCACGATGTTCTTGTCGGCAGGCAGGAGAACCTTGTCAATAGCATGGATGACGCCATTGGATGCCGCTATGTCCGCTTGAATGATGTTGCTGGTTCGGTTGCGACCATCCGTAATAACGAAACCGTTACCGGCTTTGTCGATCTTGAAAAAACCACCTCCAACCGGATTGATGGATTTGCCTAGGGGGATCGCACTGCTCTGCACTTGTCCAGATACGACGTGATACTTCAGGACAGTTGCTAACAGCGACTTGTTCGCCAGAAGCTGTTCTTTGGTCAAGCCCAGTTCGCTCAGCAACGCTGAAAATGCCTGGTTGGTTGGGGCGAACACGGTAACTGCGCTGGAGGCGGTTAAAGTATCTGTCAGGCCAGCCGCCTGTACTGCTTCGACGAGAACGGTGAAACGACTGTCGTTTTGTGCGACCTGCACGACATTACCGGGGGAGTCGTCGCCGCCGCCGCATCCTGAGGCAATGGCAAACAACATGGCACAACATAATCCTGGAATCCACCGAAGCATGATCATTCTCCAAACGAAACCAAGCTAAAACAACTGCAATAGGTTTTCTCTCTCATGCGGCCATAGGCTGCCTCCCATAGCTGTTAATAAGGCGCGGAAGGGAACTGGAGCGGCGTGCGTCCGACCCACGACGGGAGCGCAGCTGGATCCTCCGAACCAGGAGGCGGATCAGGCGCGACCAAACACTTGGACGCTTGTGTGAGTTTGGGAGCACGCAAGGTCCTCCGATTAATGAGAAGAGGGGCGCCTGCACTGATCGCATTTCGCGCAGACCGGTATCCGACGTCGGTCCCCATGACCGCGCACTACTGCTACGGAAAAAAGAATACTGGATAGTAACTAAATTTACAAATGGGTAATGTTAGTGGCGAAGGGAATCGGCGGTCGAGCTCCGCCTGGGCGAAAAACGCCCAAGTGAGTTTAGGGTCTCGTTTGCTTTGCGCGGACTTCGCGTTTCAGATCCGCTGCGCTTGGGCCGTGGTCGTGCAGACACGCTGGCCGGTGGCGATACAGTAATTTTGACGGCCAGGCAAGGGCGGGAATTTTCTGCTGCGCTGGCAGCCCCCGTTTAGCGGGCTAAACGGCATGGGGAGCCACTTAATAATTTTTATAATTTATTTAACATAACTATAATTATGCTTTCTAGATCACATTTTCTGCGTTCTTGCGGGTCAGCCTCACGCTGCCAAGAATCCCGACGCTAGCTACCGTAGGACGGTTACCGATACCGAAAGGTTGATTTGGGCTGAACACTGGAGATGGGTAACAAGGAGACGATTATGGCCAACGATATCCACGTGGTTCCAGCGGGTGAGGGTTGGGCCGTAGAGGCAGCTGGAGGGGGCAAGCGCACGATGTTCGCTACTCAGGAAGAAGCCATTTCGGCAGGCACTGCACGGGCCAAGCAAGACAAGGTCGAGTTGCTTATCCACGGTCGCGACGGGCAGATTCGCGAGCGCAACTCTTTCGGGCACGACCCCCGCAACATCCCCGGCTAGCCGACCGACCACCGATTTACAATTGCCGGCAAGCAGTATTCCGGCGGCCCGCCCCCTCGGGGCGGGCTTTTTGAATGCTGTCGGCCCGACGCCGGTAGCTCGAAGCGTCTTCGGCCTACGGCATTCGAATCATGGGCGGTCTACGCTTTTTTGTATCCCTCTCCGTTTACGCCAGGGAGCCCACCATGGCCGCACGTTCCATTGCGTCGCTGTCGATCAGCTTCGGACTAGTTTCCATACCGGTAAAGGTCTTTTCCGCCACTGAGAGCAAGGCGGCGATCGGATTTAACCTGCTTCATAAGGGCTGCGGGTCCCGGCTACGACAGCAGTACATCTCATCTGCCAGCGTGAAGGCGTTGTGGTTGACCGTGCCGATATGGTGAAGGGATACGAGTTCGAAAAGGACCGGTATGTCATTTTCGAACCCGACGAACTCAAGGCACTGGAAGAAGCCACCCAGCACACCATCGACATTATTGCGTTCATGCCGCTGGCCGCCATCGATCCGGTCTATTACGACAAGGCCTACTACCTTGGTCCTGACAAGCGCGGCGGCAAGCCATACAGCCTTCTGTCAGAGGCCCTTCGAGCCACTGGCAAGTGCGCGCTGGCCAAGTGGAACTGGAAAGGCAAACAATACATGGTGCAAATCCGTGTTGGCGAGGACGGTCTAATCCTTCAGCAGCTGCTCTACGCCGACGAAGTTCGTTCGATGGCGGACCTGCATGTCGAGACCGTGGACGTCTCCAAAGCGGAGCTGTCGCTTGCCGAACAGCTCATCGAGCAAAATTCCGTCGAAGGTTACAACCCGACCGAATACAACGACGAAGAGAAGCAGCGGATTCTCGCGCAGATCGACAAGAAGATTGCGGGCGAAGCCATTACGGTGTCTCCCGAAACCACTGGAGCAGCGAGCGGCGCGGAGGTCATCGACCTGATGGAAGCCTTGCGGAAGAGCATCGGTTCGACCAAGGCAGCGCCTGCGGCCAAAGCTACGACAAAAGAGACTAAAGCTCCGGCGCGGCGCAGCGCGAAACGTGCGGAAGCCGTTACGCCCACCCCCGTACCAGCCAAGAAGACAAGGAAGCATGCGTGATGCGTTCCTACTCAATCCGTGAAGTCCTGGACATTGTCCGAATCCCCCGCGCAGTGCGGTGATGGGCCTCGTTGCAGCCGGTGTTGTCGCACCAGAGCGTGGCAAGCACGGGGAATACCGATTCGATTTTCGCGATCTGGTTGTGCTGCGCATGGCAGCTGCGCTCCGTAAATCTCATATCTCTGCCGGTCGGATCAAGGAGTCACTGCTTCGCACAAAGCAGATTGCCGCAGATGCCGCAGCCGCGTCGGTGCGCGCCGAAGGCAAGAACATCGTTGCGAGAGCGAATGGAGCGGAATGGCAAGCGGAAACGGGACAACTTCGCTTTCAGCTTGCGGAGCGCGAGGATAGTGGCGTTGTCCCCCGCCAGATCGATGATCGAAGCGAGGCGTACCGTCTGTACGGGAACGGGCGAAAGTTCGAGAGGCAAGAGCGTAACGTCGAGGCTGAGGCGGCGTATCGGAAGGCGCTCGCGCTCGATCCGATGTTGCACGCGGCCTGGGTGGACTTGAGCGCCCTGCTCTGCGACCACGGCAACTGTGGCGAGGCGCTTCGTATCCTGGCAGAGGCTCGAATCCGTTATCCGGACAGCACCGCCCTGCTCTTCAATCAAGCACTTGCCCTGGAAGATCTCGGCGATTGCATTGGAGCGCAGCACGCCTATCATGATTGCCTCCGGCTTGACCCGAAGAACGCCGATGCCCACTTCAACCTGGGGCGGCTTTACGACTGCGCCGGCCGGCAGCAGGAAGCGCTTAGGCATTACAACCAGTACCGCATCATCACGAGCTGATGCGACGGCATGGCATCGCGGACTCGATCCCTCGATCGCTACGACGCAAAGCGTGACTTCTCTATTACGCCGGAGCCTTCCGGCCGGACCAGGCGCTCCCGGCGCCCCAACAAGCCGCTCTCCTTTGTCATCCAAAAACACTGGGCCCGTCGACTGCATTACGACTTCCGGTTGGAGCTTGGCGGCGTGCTGCTCAGCTGGGCAGTGCCAAAGGGCCCAAGCTTCGATCCCGCCGAGAAGCGAATCGCAATCCACGTAGAAGACCATCCACTGGATTACGCCACATTCGAGGGCGACATACCACACGGCCAATATGGCGCAGGCTCGGTCATCGTGTGGGACCGCGGAACATGGGAACCAGTCGGCGACCCGAGGCAAGGAATGCTCGACGGCAAAGTGCTGTTGGACCTCCACGGCCATAAGCTCACGGGTCGGTGGGAACTGGTCCGTATCGCAAAGCCCGGCGACCGGTCGGAACAGTGGATACTCTTCAAGAAGCGGGACGCCTGGGCAAGGCCGCTCGACGAGTTCGACGTGCTGACAGCCATGCCGGACAGCGTCTCAGGCGAGCCCGAGCCGAGCGGTCCATCGGAGGCTCCCCGAGGCGATACCGACACGACTCAATCAGTGGAGGCCGCGCCGCGAGCAAAGCTGCCCGCAAAACTGGCGCCGCAGCTGGCAACGCTTTCACCAACGGTTCCCATCGGCCCTGACTGGGTCATCGAGACGAAGTTCGACGGCTACCGACTGTTAGCGCGGCTCGAGAACGGCACTGTCAAACTGTTCACCCGCAACGGGCACGATTGGACGAGCAAGTTCAAACGGCTTGCCCGCGACCTTGCTACCCTCGATGTCCGGGATGCGTGGCTCGACGGAGAGATCGTCGTACTGCGTAATGACCTTCCCGACTTCAACGCATTACAGAACACGATTTCGGCGCACCGAAACGACGAGATCGTCTATTTCCTTTTCGACATCCCGTATTGGAACGGCCGTGACCTGCGCCAGTTGCGGCTTGACACCCGGCGTGCGCATTTGGCAACAGTACTCGCCGACTGCCCAGAGAGCCTTCGCTACAGCGACGCGTTCGACGCGCCGGCGCCGCAGTTGTTTAAGGCGGCATGCGATCTGCATCTCGAAGGGCTCATGTTCAAGCGCGCCGATGCACCATACGTCTCGGCTCGCACACCGACCTGGCTCAAGGCGAAGTGCAAGCTACGGCAAGAGTTTGTTGTAGGAGGGTTCTCCGGACGAGGCGGCGGTGGCAATGAGGTCGGAAAACTGTATCTCGGGGTATACGACGGGCCATCTCTGCGTTACGTCGGTGGCGTCGGTACCGGCTGGGACAGCGCAACGGCCGCCGACCTACGGCAACGCCTCCTAGCTGACGAGGTGGATGCGATGCCGTTCGATGTCTACACCAAGGCGAAACGGTGGGGCCGCGGCAGTGAAGGTCCAGTCCATTGGGTGAAGCCAACGCTCGTCGTCGAAGTCGAGTTCTCCGAATGGACGCCTGAGGGGCATGTCCGTCATGCCTCGTTCAAGGGAGTGCGAGCCGATAAGCCGCCGAAGGAAATCCGAAGAGAGGCAATCCAGACGGCCGTGTCGCCGCAGGGCGCAACGTCTGTCAAGGTCACGAACCCCGGGCGAGTCATCGACGACACCACGGGGATCACGAAACTGGAGTTGGTTCGTTACTACGAGAGCATCGCAGATCGGATGCTTCCGCACCTAGAGGACCGGCCCCTGTCCCTCGTGCGCGCTCCGGAAGGCATCGCGAAGCCGCAGTTCTTCCAGAAGCACGCTGAGACTCGCATTCCCGGGCTCACCGAGTTGCCGGCATCGCTCTGGCCGGGACATGGCGCGCTGCTGGCCGCCAACTCTGTCGAGGCCATCGTTGCTGCCGCACAGATGAACGTCGTCGAGTTTCACACCTGGAATTCCGTGGCACGCCGCATCGATACGCCTGACCGCTTCATTCTGGATCTGGATCCCGGCGAAGGCGTCGCTTGGCAAACCATGCAGGAGGCCGCACTGCTCGTGAAGACGCTTCTGGACGAGCTGGGCCTTCGTTCCTGGCTGAAGACCAGCGGCGGGAAAGGCCTGCACGTCGTCGTGCCGCTTACTGGTCGACAGGATTATGAGACCGTCAAAGATTTCTCTCGCGCTGTCGTGCAGCATGTGGCGTCGGTCCTGCCCCAGCGCTTCAGCGCAAAATCCGGCCCCGCCAATCGAAAGGGCAAGATCTTCGTCGACTATCTGCGTAACGGCCACGCGCAAACGACGGCCGCGGCTTTCTCTGCGAGGGCCCGCCCGGGCATGGGGGTGTCGATTCCTGTCTCGTGGGATGCGTTGCAGGATCTCAAGAGCGGTGCGAACTGGAACATTCGGAACGCCCGAGAGTACCTGAGCTTTGAGCGCGAAGACCCCTGGATTGACTACTGGTCAACCAAGCAATCGCTGGCTAAGCCGATCAAGAAATTGGGTCGATGATCTATCGTTTGCAACGGCGACCGGGACAGCCGCTTCGGATAGCGTCCAGCGCTGCGCTGCGCCTCAAAGCCGATCCTGGTGGCCAAATGATGTCACGCGTCAGGCTCGGTAGGAGGCTAGCTTCGATAGATTGAGCCCTTGCTTGTGCAAATAGACGGTGGGCCGTCGAGGTACGAGTGCCGATCCATCGCAGGACGCCATAGCAAATTTACAAGAAACACAAAGTTCGTCATCGCACAGAACGGCTGCCAATGCCGCGAGATCTTCAGGGGATACCAAACAATTGGGTGGGAGGGCGATATGGTACGAATGTCAAGTTCGGGAATCCTCAAGGAAGCCGGCTTCTTGGTCGAGCCAGCAACGCTCGTAGCGAAGGGTGAGCAAGTTTGGCATTCGCTCCAACCATCTGCGGTGGCTCCCGACATTATCGATCGCATTAAAAGGACGCGCATTAGGGACATCTTCCCGGTGTCGGGGACGACGCCATTTGGCGAGCAAATCCTGCGCGCCAAAAGCGTGGTGTTTCATCCTAGTTCCGAACTCCAGTGGCACATACCCAATACCTCTGACACCGGAGATTTCGTCGCAATTGCGGCGGAGCGTCTCGTCATAAATGTTCCAAACGCTGCTACTGACCTCGCCAGGCTCACACTTTTGCCTCAAGTGAGGCGTGCAGACCTAAATGGCGCAGACGGTCGCCCTGGACAACCCGGATGGACGTCACCCCACGATGACGGCTCTGACGGAGGAGCGGGACAACCTGGTGAAAGCGGAAGACCGGGTGGCACATACGTTTATCCAGCAGTCTTTATTTTCTTTCAAACCATAACAATAAACACGGCCGTTTCAGCAGAGCTTCCGGTGCTCAGAATCGACGGTTCAGGCGTTTTGGGTGGCAACGGAGGCCGGGGTGGCCAGGGTGGAGCGGGTGGTCGAGGAGGGCGAGGCGTACCTGGAGAACGAGATTGCTTCTTGTTCGTTTGCGTCTGCAGCCACACGTCAGGCAATGGTGGCAACGGCGGACAAGGTGGCCCGGGGGGACGTGGTGGCGACGCCGGGGCTGGGGGAAACGGCGCCACCCTGCTGTTCGTTGGGCCGCAGAATCAATTCGCGTCCTTAGAGAAATTCGAGCCCTTTCTCAAGCCTGCTATTGCGGGCACCCCTGGCCAACCGGGCTCCCCCGGAGTGGGTGGTGGTCCCGGTGGCGCCGGATCAAAACCATGGGAGTGTGTTCAAGGCGGTCTGAATGGAGTCGCAGGGCCCGGCCCTGATTTCCCTGATTTTGGACCGGGTTCGAAACGCTCCGATGGCGTACCGGGGGACGTTTTCGCCATAGTCCGTGACAACGGTGACCTGTTCTAGGACAAGGAATGGGTATCGCGGATGAAGCATTTTAAGGCTCTGCGGCCCGCCTGCGTGACCCTCCAATCGAAGGGCGCGTCACTCATCGCGCGTCAGACGTGTGATGTAGCCTTTGCATACTGAAATACCACTGGCAACACTGTATAAACATACAGTACACTGGTTCGACGGAGACCAACATGCTGACCGTCGAACCCGAAGCTATCCACCCTTCCCTATGGCGTGCCGCTCAACTGGCACGGGGTTCGTCACGCACCCTGCCCCCCGGCGACACTTCCCTCGCGGCGGAATTGCCGGGTGGAGGATGGCCTCTCGGTTCGCTGTTCGAGATGCTCGTGCAACAGCCCGGCATCGGGGAACTGAGCCTGTTGCGGCCTGCGTTGTTGCGGACGCCCAACCGGCCGATCGCGCTCATCGCTCCGCCGCATACGCCGCTAGTCCATGCCTTCTCCAACTGGGGTATCGCAACGGAGCGCCTCATGTGGATCCAGGCGCAGCGGACAGCCGATGTGCTCTGGGCTACCGAGCAACTGCTGCGCGCCGGCACCTGTAGCGCAGTGCTCCTTTGGCAGCAGCACGTGAGGAACGACGCGCTGCGCCGGCTTAACCTCGCCGCGCAGTCTGGAGAAGCGTTCTTCTGTCTGGTGCGGCCTTTGGCCTGTGCCCGCGACGCCTCACCCGCTCCGCTACGTATCGCTGTGGCGCCGGCAGATGGGGGTGTCGAACTCACCTTTGTTAAGCGCCGCGGCCCGCAACGAGACACGCCGCTATTTGTACCGATTTCCCCGTCGCCGATCCTGATTCATCGCCATGCCGTACCTGTGGATCTGCCTACGCCTGCCACGCCTGTCCCTCGAAGTCTTCCGGCCGAACTGGTCCACTGACGTGGCTGTGGCCGTCTTGGAGAAGGAACGCGTGTACGCCGCAACACCGCTTGCAGCTGCCGCCGGGGTACGCACAAACATGCGGCGCGGCGGCGTGCAAACCATTGCGCCTCACACACTCCTTCTGGAACGGTCGCCTGCCAAAGAAGCCGAGGCACTGCGGCGTGTCGCCATTGGGTTGTTGCAGTTCTCGCCCAATGTCATTGAAGGCGAGGAGGAGTCGGTCCTCATCGAGGTCTCGACAAGCCTCCGGCTGTTCGGCGGCTTGCGGCGACTTCGCTCGCGCATTCGGGCCACGGCGCGGACGATGGGCTTTTCGGCCGATATCGGCTGCGCACGCACTGCCCAAGCCGCTTGGCTCCATGCGCGGGCCGGCGGCGGTGCGTCGCTGAAAATCGAGCGTTTCGCTAGGCGTTTGGACCGCCTGTCCGTAGCCCTGCTTCCCTCCGCACGGCCCATCGAGGAATGGCTCGACAACCTCGGTTGCCGCACGCTCGGCCAGTTGCGGCGCTTGCCACGCGCCGGTCTGCAGCGGCGTTGCGGCAAGGCAATCAATGAAGCCTTGGACTGCGCCTTGGGCGAGGCGCCCGAAGTCTTTGGCTGGCTGGAAGCGCCGCCGACCTTCTCCGCGCGAGTGGAACTCCCTGATCGGATTGAGCATGCTGAGGCAACGCTTGTCTATGGCCAAGGTCTCATCGCGCAGCTGGTGGGCTGGCTCGTCTCGCACTATCTCGCCGTCACCCGGCTTCATTTCGTACTGGAGCACGAGCGTGGTCGGGAAGCGATCCCGCCCACGACCATCGATATTGCCCTAGCTGAGCCAACATGGAGCGACGGCCATTTGGTGCGACTGCTTCGCGAGCGCCTGGCGAGGATCGAGATCGCGGCCCACATGATAGCCGTGCGACTGGAGGTGGACGACGTCCAGCCGCTTGCTCCTCCCAGTGAGACACTGTTCCCCGAGCCGGGTGGCACCTTGGAAGATCATGCGCGCGTCATGGAAGTCCTGACCGCGCGGCTCGGTGCGGAAAATATCTTGCGGCCCGAACCTGTGCCGGACTACCGACCGGAGGTGGCTAATACCTGGGTGGCCGCCGTTGGCAAGCCGCCCAAACCGATTCCGTTACCCCAAATGCCGCGGCCGACGTGGCTACTGGACAAGCCGATCGCGCTGCTGATGCGTGACCATCGCCCTTACTATGGGTCGCCGTTGCGCATCGTTTCGCCGCCCGAGCGTCTGGAATCGGGCTGGTGGGACGGCGAGTTACAAACGCGCGACTACTATGTGGCGCAAGGCGGCGACCATAGCTTTTACTGGATCTACCAGGAGCGTCTTGGCAGTCGCGACAGCGACGAGACGCGATGGTATCTGCACGGCCTATTCGGATAGTCATGTCCAGCCAGTTTTCGGGCGGCCTACTGCCCGAGTACGCCGAACTCCACTGCCTCTCCAATTTCACTTTCCTGGAAGGGGCTTCGCGCGCGGAAGAGCTGGTGGAGCGCGCCGCCGCCCTTGGCTATCGCGCCATCGCCATTACGGATGAGTGCTCGCTGGCCGGTATTGTGCGAGCCCATACGGAAGCGAAAACCCACGGCCTCAAGCTGGTTGTGGGCGCTTCTTTTCGTCTGGTTAACGCCGACGGCTCCCCTGCCCTCTCCATCGTCGTCCTGGCTCGCAACCGGGAGGGATACGGCAACCTGTGCGAGTTGATCACGCTGGCCAGAATGCGGGCGTCGAAAGGCGAGTATTGGCTCACCCCTCGCGACCTCGACGCGCCGCAAGCACCCTACTCCCACCTGCGCGGCATGCCGGACTGCCTGGTGCTCTTCACGCCGGAATATGCGGCGGCGCCGGAAGTACTCGAAGCCCAAGCCGCATGGGTATCGAAGACGTTTTCTGGCCGGGCCTGGATGACGCTGACCCTCCACTATCGGCCGTACGACGACATCCATCGCGCAGCCGTGCAGGCGGCGGCCGCGAACAACCACCTCCGGCTGGTGGCCGCTGGCAATGTCGCCATGCATGTCCGATCCCGCAAGCCGCTGCAGGACGTCATGACAGCCATCCGCATCGGCAAGCCGGTGCCGGCGTGCGGCTATGCGCTGTCTCCCAATGCAGAGCGGCATCTGCGCTCGCGCCTGCGGCTGGCCAACATCTATCCTCATCGCCTGCTGACCGAGTCACTCCACATCGCGAACTTGTGCCAGTTCTCGCTCGACGAGCTGCGCTACGAGTATCCGGAAGAAGTCGTGCCCGAAGGCGTGTCGCCGGCCGACTACCTGAAGCGGGAGACGTATATAGGCGCCCATCGCCGCTTCCCGAAGGGCATCCCTCATACGGTTCAGGCGCAGATCGAGCACGAGCTCGCTCTCGTACGTGAAATGGAGTATGAGCCCTACTTCCTCACGGTCTACGATCTAGTGCGATTTGCCCGATCCGAAAGCATCCTTTGCCAGGGTCGTGGGTCGGCTGCCAATTCGGCCGTGTGCTATTGCCTCGGCATTACAGAAGTCGATCCCGCGCGAGGCAACCTGCTGTTCGAGCGCTTCATTTCGAAGGAACGTTGCAGGGCGATCGCGCTGGCCGGGATCTCCCTGGCGATCGTCCGCTTGAGCACGGGTTCGCCGTCCTGGCCGATGGTGACGTGCTGGCGCTTGTCGGGAAAACTGGCATCCAGCGTACGAGCCGTGTCGGTCAGCCACTGGCGTAGATGCACCACGAAGTCCTGCGCGTTGGCCGGCATGTCCAGCTTGGCGCAGTATTCGGGCAGGCGCCGTTCGCATTCGCGCCAGGGCAGCAGGTGCGCACGGTAATCGGCAAAGGCATCCGACCCCACCACGCACAAGTCGCCGGAACGCAGCTCGTTGACCATATGCGAGAGCACGCAAAGTTCCAGGTAGCGCCGGTTGGTGGGGGCGCCCTGGTCGTGGGGGCGGCGCACCAGCTTGCGCCAACGTTCCGAGGCGAAGCTCACATCGACGCCGGCGGCGATCCATTCGCGATGCAGAGATTCATTGTCCAGCACCACCGCAAGTGCCGCCAGCAGCGTGCGCGACTGGCTGGTCGACTCCCATTCCAGCACCTGCGCCAGGCGCAGCATCACGGAGCGGTGCGCGCGGAAATGCCGCCACAGCAGCGGCAGGTAATTGTTACCGCTGAAGGCGCGTACCTCGGCGCAACTCTCGCGCAGCGGCTCCAAATCGCCGGACGGCGCGAGGAAGCGGCGCACCTGCCGGCCGATCAGCGCGTCGTCCTGGCCATCGGCGACGATATCGACCACGCCGTCGAGCAAGGTGACCAGCTTCTCCATCTGCGCGCGCTGACGGGACTGGATGCGCTCCATCTCATCGCGCGCCCGCTTGTGGATGGCGCCCATGCGACGGATGAACATCTCCGCGAGATCGTCGCGGGTGCGCACGCGCATATGGTTGAGCAAGGCGACGATCAGCGTGTAGCGCTTCTCAGGCTGGATCTCCCGTAGATTGGCCGCGTCCAGGCTCATGGCCTGGCTGGCCAGCGAGCGCAGCTTCGAGGCTGGCACGCCTGCGATTGCGCGAGAGAAATCGCCAAGACCGTCGAGTAAGGTCAGGTGTTCTATGAGTAGGCTGAGATGCTTGCGTGATGGACGGCGCGCGTGGCGCTTGATGTTGTTGTAGGCCGTCAGGCGGTTGGTGAATTCCCGGGTCAGAAGCCGGTCCAGCCGCTGCCGTTCTTCATCCGACAAGCGCCTTGCGACGCGTCGAAACAGCGCGGTCTGCGTGCGGGTGTGAATCTGCTCGGCAATGTTGTCTAGGGTAAATACTGTTCAGATACGAAGCACCGGCACTGGCTGATGCCGCAAATGGAGCGCTGCGCCGCGATGCCGAACATTGAAGTTGCTCATCTTGCGCTTGACGCCGCGCGGGTTCAGGCGCCCACGACTGCTCACGCAGCGCCCGCGCGCGATCTCGGCCAGCAGGGCCTCGCGCCAGGCAGGCAAACGCTCAGGGGGAAACGGCCGCAGCTTGCGGCATCTTGCGCTTGATCACGCGCACGGCGTGCATGAAGCTCAGGCGATCCGGATCGAGTTCGCGCGCCCAGGCCGCCTGCGCCATCAA
>NZ_RCOG02000026.1 GCF_009663685.2 Cupriavidus sp. U2
CGGATGGGCATCGGCTCGGACCCCCGCATCGGCTACAGCTTCCTGTACGCGGGCGCCGGCTACGGTGGCTCCTGCTTTCCCAAGGACGTGCAGGCGCTGATGCGCACAGCCAGCGCCTATGGCAAGCCGATGCGGGTGCTGGAGGCCGTGGAGGCCGTCAACGATGCGCAAAAGCAGGTGCTGGGCCGCAAGGTGGTCAATCGCTTTGGTGAGGATCTGACCGGCAAGACTTTCGGTGTCTGGGGCCTGGCATTCAAGCCCAATACCGACGACATGCGCGAGGCGCCGGCCCGCGTGCTGGCCCGTGAACTGGTATCGCGCGGCGCGTCGCTGCGCGTGCACGACCCCGTGGCGATGCACGAGGCCCGCCGCGTGCTGGAAGCCGACCTGGCTGATATCCCCGGCGGCGTCGACCGCGTGTTGTTCTGCGACGCACAGATGGACGTGCTGAAGGACGCCGACGCGCTGGTAATCGTGACAGAGTGGAAGGTCTTCCGAAGCCCCGATTTCTCGCAGATTCGTGCTTCGCTCAAGACGCCTGTCATCATCGACGGCCGCAATCTCTATGAACCGGATGCCATGGCACAGGCCGGCATCGAATATCACGCGATCGGGCGCTCATCCGGTTTGACACGATCATTAGCGTCATAATGTGAAAACGCCCCCGGTGATCGTATAAAAGTTTGCCCGATTTAGAGTCAAGGCATGTGAATTATGCTGGGGGCGCAGCGAGGCGCATCACCGATGCTGGCATGTAAGGTGAGCAGTTAGCGGCTTCCGCACAAGCCGGTTATCTCCTCGATAGTGATTCCTATTATCATGAGTTTTGGGATGTCAACGACCGCGGTTGCCCTATAGGACACTAAATGCGTCAATTCGTACACAAATGAGGTAATGATCACAGCAATCGCTTCGAGCATCAGAATTTCTCGCCAGTTGCGCAAGCAGTGGCGGCATCGAAGTATCTCAAGCTAGCCGGTATCCTTCCGATAGTCCTTTAATGGACCTCAGCGATATCACCCAACGTGCCGCCTCGAATAACGAAGTCACTGACTGGGAACACGCATCCTCACAGGTGATCGCCCGTGCTCTCAATTCTGCGCTCGGTGCTCAGGATATTGCGGGTTTCGCCAGCCTGCTCTTCGAAATTGCGGAGGACCGTGGCCTCGTGGGCGTGGATGGCACGCACCTGTCGACTAGCAATGCGCCATATGCGAGTCTGCTGCCGCGAGAAAAACATCTGCTCGCTGATGCCTTTGATCTTTTCTTGCACCTTGACCTAGTGTTCAAAGTAAGCGGCGGCGACATCGAGGGCTGAATGATACCGCTGACCTGACCCGAGCGCAAAGATTCCCAACGCTCGGCGTCATTCTTGTCGCAAGCCTGGCTTCTGTACGGGTCCGCATACTTCCCCAGTCACCACGCGGTGTCATGCACCGCGTATAGCGCGACGTTGGCCGCTACGTCAGCGTAGTGTTTCGGCCTCGCCGACGCAGGTAGACCAGCGTCCGAACAGCGTTCGAAGTCCCGAAGATCGGCGAGACCCTACTTCAGTATGGGGAATACGCCTTCAGGCCATTCGATAATGAGGTCGATAACCCACATACCAAAAACAATAAAACAGGAATTATGACGCTCATCATTGCCACCAATGTTCTGGCGCTCAATGCGGCCGCGAACGCGCGATGGGCCAATAGTGCCTTGGCTGACAGCATCAGACGGTTATCGTCCGGACTACGCGTGAACAGTGCGCGCGACGATGCGGCGGGACTGTCGATTGCCAATCGCATGTGGGGACAAATCACCGCGGCAAACCAGGCACGCCGCAACGCAGGCGATGGTATTTCGATGCTCGAAACGGCCAGTGGGGCGCTGGACTCGCTCAATGGTCGCCTGCAGCGCGTGCGAGAACTCAGTGTGCAGGGGCTCAACGGCACGCTGTCGCTTGCGGATACAGATGCCATTCAGGAAGAAATCAATTCGAACCTAAAGGAAATTGACCGGCTGACACGCCAGACGGCATTCAATGGGCGTCGGCTTCTGGACGGCAGCGCCGGCACAGTCAATCTGCAGGTCGGAGCCAATGACGCAGAAGAACTGTCGGTGAACCTAGGTGGTGCAGGTTTTGGCGGCCGGCATCTCGGATACGGTTCTGGGTATCACCACGCTGGTAGGGCGGAGCACTAACGTACAGGTAGACAGCGCGACCACCACCGTTCACTGGCCGGCGGGAAGCACCAGTCCGAACATTGTGCGCGATGCCAGCGGCCATATCTATGTGCAGGATGTAGATGGCTCCGGTCGGCCTACCTTTCAGGAAGTAGGCTATTTACCCCGCACCGACACGGTCACCGGTCTCAGCGACGTCGGGCTTTATCCGTCGGGACCGCTGGTCTTCGATGCGCTAGCAGCAGTGGCGCCACGCGGCTTTGGTACGCCAAACTTGCTGGACGATACCAATACTCCGATTTCCGGCGGCTCGTTGGTGCAGGCCGACGATGGGCGGTATTTCATCCTGAAGGCGGGCAATTATTACGCGGCCGCCATCCGCTTCGGCCAGTCCGGCGCGCTGTCAGCTACGGCCACGGACATGACCGCGCCGCTGACCGCTGCGGACTTTGCCACGCTGCCTGCGACCCTGACCCAGACGCCGGCCGTCGACCCGGCTACCGATTCCGTAGCGTTCGAGGACAGTAGCGGCACCACGATCAGCGCATCGGCGGCGCGCTTGCTTCAGCGCAGCGACGGGACCTATACGATCGAAGTGGATGCGGGGGGAGGCAACCTGCGCTACTACGATGCCAACGTGGCCATGGAAGCCGATGGCACCACGCGGACCATGACAGCCCGCGCCATGAGCACAGCGTACCAGGTGTTCACTGACCTGCCGTCGCTGGGCGGGACCTCATACATCACGCTGAATCCGGCCAATGTCACGGTCAACTACACCGATGGCAACGGCTTCACGCGTACCGACGTGATGACGCTCGGCGACGACGGCAGCGGCGTCGGTGGAACACCCGCTTGGGCGGCCAACTTCCTGAGACTGCGATGAGGAGTGTTGTTGTAGTCAGTGACGATTCTTACTAACTCTCTATATCCATCAACCAGCGAACTTACAGAAACTTCTTTGGCTTTTTTGAAGTGTTGACGACTGTTGGGATCCAGGGGGCGATCCATGTATGCGCCGGATAGTCCGCAGGAAGCCTGTCTTTGCTTTACACTTTTGATCAATCGCTCAATTATCGCTTTTGCGTCAGGATTTTTCGGGGGCATGTTATGTCGCCCGTATCCGAAGAGATTCCGTAACCGATTTGATGGTCGCGTTAGAAATCATTTCTGAGCCGTGATCCGCAGTTATGCATAAGCAAACAACGCCGCGCGGCCAGGACGTGTCGTCTACGTCGATTCCTAGGATAGGAAAGCGCGGCGTCCTTGCTGTGAATGCTACTAGTAGGGCATATTTCAGTTCTTCATAGGATGCTGGCTTAAGGGATATATATGCCGAAACAACGTAGCGACTCCATCGGTCAATAATCAAATAGATGATTGCCGTACGAAGCGGGATTGCGTTGGAATCGCTTGACCGTAAATGCATTCGGCCACCTGTGGCATCGACCTCGTAATTGATCCCTGGGCCTTGTGAATGATGGGCTCCCGCGAATCCCGGGTTGTTAGGTCGCGTCCTGATATTTTCAAGTTCTTCTTTGGTAAGAATTAAATTGCGTTGTAGATAATATCGAATTTGGCACGCTGAAACAGGTTCGGGAATCTTTTTATGGATGTAGGCGATATGTGTTTCTGGGTGTCTCTTTGGGAACTCATTAGCAAGATAATCTTCATGGATCTGGCTCACAAACGTAGGTTTTTGCGCGCAACGTTTCGCAGCCACATTCATGTCCCAAATATCCTCTTGGGTCACGACAAAAGAATTCGGTCCTCTAACGATCGAAATCGCCGGTTAACGTCCCCTACGCCCTTCCGTCGCGATGGCCGACGGTTGGGATACGTTGCCGCCTGGTTTTGTGCCGCGAGGAAGGGCCATTAAAGCCCTCCGATCACAGCCAAAGTAGTAATATCTGATAACTAACCTGAACAGGCTCGTGAATTTTCGTTCGGTTCTTTCCGCGTATCTACGTATGATAAATGTATAGCGATCGCGCTCGAGATTTCTCTTAATTTCAAACTCGGTTAGCAAAGGCTCTAATACCGTCCATGCTTGAATGTAAGCATGGTATTCGATCGTGTCCTTATCTGGCTCCAAGAGTAGTGCGGCAGGAAGATCAATCTTAACCCATATTGTATTAGTTTCTTGAATTATGTTCTCAAATTCAGAATATGTAAATTTAATTTTTGAGGCCGCCTTGCGTATCTTGCGTATTCGGCGTCCCGAACCAAAATTGCGTAAAGGCAATCATCGAATAAATGCGTAATACGCAGAAGTCTGCTTTCTTTCGTCCTTATTGCCAGCCCCCTTGCGTAGGCCGGCATCGATATTGGAGTGGTTATTAGCATGTTACTCGTGCAGAATAACAGGAGCGTATAATTTCAATGCGTGGAATAGCGAAACGCGAAGCAGATCTTTCCAGGCACAATATCGAAATGTGTCCAAGGACGTCTTTTTGCTTATGGATAGTTGCTTTGATAGGGTGCTTATTATCTCGTTCAAAGTCCCGGCCCGGTCATGGGTTCTGAGGAACGCATTGACATAGTTCTGGAGTCCACTAATAGGAGTGTACCGATTGACAAACCAGGCGCGCATAAAAGTTAGCGCATCCAAGACTAGGGGGTACTTGGAAGGATCGAATAGTGACGTGTCGACTACCTTCCACGAAAGATCATTATTTTTACACCATTCGTACTAGACCGCGAGTCGGCGTTTGACATTGGGATCATCTAGATCATCAATGGTCTTGATGCTGTGTGCGCTATATAGAAGGCCGGAATCAGATTTGCGTGTGATGAGAAAATCGACAGTAAACGGTTCTGGGTAGATCCCTTTGTTCGGGTGACGCAAGCCGTACTTAGAGGAGATAATTTCCGTGGCGCCGATGTCAAGGATCGGCCATTGTTCGCGAATGTCTACAACGTCTTGCTGCCGTTCGCGGATAAAGAAGTAAGCTAGTTCGATGGATGACAGGAAATGGTAATTCCTGGGCACCAAGATTCCGCGGACAACACTTGAGTCACCCTTTGACTTCACATCTTTGACCGTGAGCCAAGGGCGGTAGTCGATACCTGAGCCTACGCCGCGGTGCTTTGCAATGCGCGATCGAAGGTACGGAGGATAGCGAAGTGGGCCAACGGGCCATTCCATAGCTTCAGGTTAGACCTTCTGCCAAAATTCTCCGTAACAAATTCTCCGTAACCTTAGTCAGCCCAAGCCAGCCATGACACCTAGCCGAATCGCCGCGATCGCCGTGATCGCCCGCATTGCCGTCCTCCTGCTGCCGGTCAGCCTTGCCGGCTGCGTATCGATCAGCAGCAGCGATCCCAACCCGCCGCAATCGTCCACCGTGGTCACGCCTGCCGGCAGTGCAACCACCGTCTGCAGCCCCGGCCCCTGCTAGGGCGCCGGCCGTGCGCCCTGTCGCGCGGCGGCCAGATCCCGCACCTGTCGCATGACGCCCTCGGCGAACAGCACCGGGCCGTGCATCGGGATGCCCGCTTCGCGCAACGCGTCGGCCGTCCACGTATTGCAGGTATAGAAGCCGTTGTAGCGCGCCGTGGCGCCGAAGTAGAGACCGCCGGGATAGGGGCCGTTGCCCAGCCCCAGCGGCTCGCCGGCGTCGTTTTCCTCGATCGTCCGGTTCAGGAACGCGCGCAGGCGGCCGATGCCGGCTTCGTCCAGTTCCAGGTCCACCACATTGCCCGCGCCGAACGCGGCAGCCGGGGTGTCGCGCAGGATCGTCAGCAGGATGGCGCCATCGCCGGGCAGCAGGGCCGACAGCAGTGTCATCGGACCGCGCTCGCCGGTGATCAGGTAGTGGCGGTCGCCAAAGCCAAAACAGAGATAGGTGGAACCGTCATAGCCCCGGGTCACGCGCAGGAGCCGCGCATCGGCATCGACGCTGCGGATGCAGATGTCGGTGTGCCAGTCGCGCTCAACCACCGAGATGGCGGTGACGGCTGGCGCTGCCACGGCCGCCGGTGCTGTGGCGCAGCCGTATATGACCAGGGTGGTGGCCAAGGTGGTGGCCGCGCCGGTCAGGGCGATGCGCAGGCGGCCGGGCATGGTCAGGCGGCCGCCACCGTGCGCCATCGATTCCGGACTCATGCGATGCCTGCTGCCTGCAGTCCCCACCCGGCCAGCGCGCACGCCAGCACCACCGCCCATGGCGGCACGCGCCAGACGGCCAGCGCAACCAGCGCCAGCAGGGCCAGCGCGAAATCCGCCGGAGTCAGCACGGCGCTGGTCCAGACCGGGTGATACAAGGCCGCCAGCAGCAGCCCCACCACCGCCGCGTTGACACCGGCCAGCGCGGCACGCGTGGCGCCATGGCGGCGCAGCCGTTCCCAGAAGGGCAGCGCGCCGAAGACCAGCAGGAACGACGGCGCGAAGATGGCCACCAGGCAGAGCGCGCCGCCGGCCCAGCCGCTGGGCGCCAGCGTACCGGCGGCGCCCAGGAAGGCGGCGAACGTGAAGAGCGGCCCGGGCACCGCCTGCGCCGCGCCGTAGCCGGCCAGGAACGTATCGTTGTCCACCCAGCCTGGCGGCACCACGGCGGCCTGCAGCAGCGGCAGCACGACGTGACCGCCGCCGAAGACCAGCGCCCCGGCGCGGTAGAAGGCATCGAACAGGGCCACCGCGTGATCGCCGGACGCGCGCGCGGCAAACGGCAATCCCACCAGCAACACCGCGAAGGCCGCCAGGCACAGCAGCGCCACGCCATGGCCCACCGGCACGGACAGCGGTTCGTGCGGCACGGCCTCGCCGCTGCGGAAGCGGCGCGCGCCAATCAGGCCGGCCACCACCATCACGCCGAGCTGGCACGCCGGCGACGGCACCAGGCTGACCGCCACGGCGGCCAGCGCCATCAGCGTGATACGCGGGGCGTCAGGGCAGAGCGACCGGGCCATGCCCCATACCGCCTGCGCCACCACGGCCACCGCCGCCACCTTGAGACCGTGCAGCGCGCCGGCCGGCATGAGATTGCCATAGCGCGACAGGCCCAGCGCAAACAGGATCAGCGCCACGGCGGAAGGCAGCGTGAAGCCGATCCACGCCGCCAGCGCGCCCAGGTAGCCGGCGCGTGACAGGCCGACCACCATGCCTACCTGGCTGCTGGCCGGACCCGGCAGGAACTGGCACAGCGCCACGATATCGGCATAGGCGTGTTCACTGAGCCAGCGGCGCTGCGCCACGAACGCCTCGCGAAAATACCCCAGGTGCGCCACGGGGCCGCCGAACGACGTCAGGCCCAGGCGCAGGAACACCACAAACACTTCCCACGCGGCGCTCATGCCTGGTTTCCTTTGGTGTCGTTCATGCGGATGGTCGCCACCAGCCCGGTGCCTTCCGACGCCGGCCGGTTGGCCAGGTCGATCGACAGTCCATGCAGTTCGGCAATGCGCCGCGCGATGGAAATGCCGAGCCCGGTGCCCTGTTCATGCTGCGAGCCGCCCCGGAAAAAGCGGCTGCCCAGCCGCGCCAGCTGGTCCGGCTGCACGCCGGGGCCGCGGTCGGCCACCACGATGCAGTCGGGCCTGAAGGTCAGCGTGACGGTAGACCCCGCCGGGCTGTAGCGCAGCGCGTTGTCCATCAGGTTGCGCAACATGGTGCCAAGCAGCGTGGGGTCGCCGCAAACGTCGATGGGTTTGGCGTCGGGCGGCGGCCAGACGATCTCCATGTCGACGCGGCGGCGTTCGGCCAGCAGGAGGCAGTCGGAGAGCACTTGCTGCGACACATCGCGCCAGTTCACCGCGCTGCACGAAGGCGGGCCGTTTTCGTCCTCCAGCCGGCTCATCGTCAGCAGTTGCGATACAAGATGGCTCAGGCGGTCGATGCCGGCTTCGACGTTGATGGCGGCCTGGGCACGCTCGGCCGGGTCGGCGGAGCGCCGGGCCACGTCCCACTGCGCCTTCAGCGCGGCCAGCGGCGTGCGCATTTCGTGCGCGGCATCGGCGGTCAGCCGGCGTTCGTGTTCGAGCAGCGCCGATACGCGGTCCAGCTGGCGGTTCATCGCGTGCACCAGCGGCGCCAGTTCGGGCGGCGCATCGTGCAGCGAGATCGGCGTGGGATCGCCCGGGGCCCGCGTGGCGATGGTGTGCGACAGCGCCAGCATCGGATGCAGCATCCGGCGGATGCCCCACACCAGCAGCGTGGTCAGCAGCGGCAGCCCCACCACCCAGGGCAGGACCTGCGCCTGCAGGTACGACCACACCAGTTCCTCGCGCTCGGCCATGATCTGGCCCACGCAGACGCGCCAGCCAGCCGCGGGCCCATCCAGATAGTAAAGGCGCCATGGCACGCCATCGATCTGCCGGTCGGTAAAGCCACGCACGCCGGGCAGGCGCGGCAGGCGGTCGCCGTCGGGATCGATGCGGAAGGGCTGGCCGGTGCCGCGCCAGGTGGCGATCGCCATGTCGCCAAGCCCGGCGGCGCCGAGGTCGCCCAGGTCGGTATCGCCGGGCACCATGCCGTCTGGCTGCGGGTGCGGCGGTACCGCGCCGGTGCTGATCAACGGCAGCACCGCCTGCATCTGCTGCGCCATGCGCACCATGGCGGTGTCATAGAACTCGTTGATCTCCATGCGCGCGTTCAGGAAGATCATGACGCTGGTGAGGACCCAGGCAAATGCCACCGATGCCAGCACGACCAGTATCAGCCGCCGCTGCAGGGTCATGCATCGTCCCCGTTGCCGTTGCCGTTGCCGGTGTCTGTCGAGGGGGTTTCCAGCGCGTCGAGCGTGCCGAGCGTGTAGCCGGCGCCGCGCAGCGTGCGCACAATGCCGGGATGAATCTTGCGCCGCAGGTGGTGGATATGCACTTCGAGCGTGTTGCTCTCGGAGCCTTTTTCCCACTCGTAAAGCTTGTCGCGCAGGAATTCGCGCGTCAGCACGCGGTTGGGGTGCGCCAGCAGCAGTTCCAGGAGCATCGATTCGCGGCTGGTCAGGTCCACCGACTTGCCTTGCCAGACGGCCAGCCGCGCGGCCGGGTGGTATTCGAGCGGGCCGTGGCGCCACACCGGCTCGGGCATGCCCGCCGACCGGCGCGTGACGGCACGCAGGCGGGCAGCCAGTTCGTCCAAATCCACAGGTTTGATCAGGTAGTCGTCGGCGCCGGCATCGAGCCCGCTGATGCGGCTTTGCACCGCGTCGCGGGCGGTCAGCACCACTACCGGCGTCGGGCGGCCCTGGTTGCGCCAGCGCGAGAGCAGCGTCACCCCGTCCTGGTCGGGCAGGCCCAGATCCAGCAGCACCGCGTCGTAGTGCATGGCGGCAATGGCGCGGTCGGCATCGGCCCCGGTACGGAACCAGTCCACGGCGTGGCCCATCAACTTCAGGCCGCGCTGCATGCCATCGCCCAGCATGGGGTCGTCTTCAACGATAAGTATTCTCATGAGCGAACTGCTTGAAACGGCTGTTTATTGGTATCGAATGAGACGGGACGCATGATGCACTTGAAGCGGTCCAAGCGTAGCATCGTGACGGGCCAGGTGCACGCTTAATCTGAAGTTAAGGCAGATTCCCTAATCTGCGCGCTCGATGCTCCGAGATCAATGCGCGTGCGGGACGGATCAGGCACAAACGCGACTTCGGCGGCCCCTATCCGGACACGACATGCACCTTCCTCCTAGTAAGCAACGCATCACGCACGATGCGGCTGACCGCGCCCGTACGGTTTCGCTGCCGGCTGGCTTGCGCGTGTCTGCCGTGGCCGGCTGGACGGCGCTGTTCGTGGCCGTGGCGCTGCTGGTGTGGTTCGGGACGCTGGGCCTGCGGCACCTGGTGGGGCCCGACGAAGGGCGCTACGCGGAAATCTCGCGCGAGATGCTGGCCACGGGCGACTGGGTCACGATCCGCTACAACGCCCTCAAGTATTTCGAAAAGCCGCCATTCCATATGTGGGCGACCGCCGTGACCTATGCGCTGTTCGGCGTGGGCGAATGGCAGGCACGCCTGACCGTGGCGCTGGCCGGCCTGCTGGGAATCGGCATGTCGATGCTGGCCACCTGGCGCTGGTTCGGCCCGCGTGCCGCCGCGTTTGCCGGGCTGGCGCTGCTGGCCGCGCCGATGTGGAGCGTGGCCGCGCATTTCAACACGCTCGACATGACGCTGGCGGGCGTGATGTCGTGCATCCTGGCCTGCATGCTGGTAGCCCAGCACCCTGGCGCCTCGCCAGCAAGCCGGCTGCGGTGGATGGTCGCGTGCTGGGCGGCGATGGGCGTGGCCATCCTGACCAAGGGGCTGGTGGGCATCGCGTTGCCCGGCCTGGTGCTGGTGGTCTATACGCTGGTCACGCGCGATTGGGGATTGTGGCGCAGGCTGCACCTGACCGCTGGCGCGGTGACGATGCTGGTCGTCGCCGTGCCGTGGTTCTACCTGGTGTCCGAGCGCAATCCCGAGTTCCTGAACTTCTTCTTTATCCACGAGCACTGGCAGCGATACACGTCGGGCGTGCATTCGCGCGGCGGCCCGGTCGTGTACTTCGTGCCGCTGGTGCTGGCGGGCTTCCTGCCCTGGGCGGGGCTGTTCCCCCGGCTCTGGACAGCCATGCGCAGCGCGGCCCCGGCCGAGGATGCCACCACGCGCGCGCGCTTCCGTCCGGCGCTGATGGCCGGCATCTGGGCCATCGCCATCTTCGTGTTCTTCAGTCTGTCGCGCTCGAAGCTGCCCGGCTACATCGTGCCGGTATTCCCGGCGCTGGGCATCCTGGCCGGCGTGGCGCTCGACCGCATGGATGCGCGGGCCTGGGGCCGCCAGCTGCGGGCCATGGCCATCGTTGCGATCTGCGGCTTGCTGGCCAGCCCGATCGTGGCCACGCTCAATGCCAACCACACGCCCAATGCGTTCTACCGCGCCTATGCCGTCTGGGTCGCCGTGGCCTTCGTGGTGATGCTGCTGGCCATCCTTGCCGCACGCATGCTGCTGCAGCGTCGTGGCGTGCTGCCCAGCGTGGCAGTCTACGCCCTGGGCATGTACATGGGATTCACCGCCGCACTGCTCGGCCACGAGACGGTGGGCGGCCCGGCATCGGGCGCCGACCTGGTGCCGCAGATCCACCAGCGGCTGACGCCGGGCATGAAGCTGTACGGCGTCAACATGCTGGATCACACACTGCCGTTCTACCTGGGCCATCCGCTGACGATGGTGGGGGCGGCGGACGAGCTGACATTCGGCACCACGGTGGAACCGCAGCGATGGGTGCCCGACATGGCGGCCTTCGCAACGGTCTGGAAGCAGGGCGAGCCCGCGATGGCGGTCATGTCGTCCCAGACCTACAGGGAACTGTCGCCAGGCCTTCCACTCTACGTCGTGGCGCGCGACTGGCGCCGTGTGGTGGTGACCAACGTCCCGGCTGAGCCGCCGCCACAGGCGCGCTAGACCGACCTTCGAACTACCCGTTTTGGCCGACACCGCGCGGCCCTTTTTCGTTTTGAAAGATTCCCGATCCATGCACCAAAAGCGAGTCCTGATTCTTGGCGTCAACGGCTTCATCGGCCACCACCTGACGCGCCTCCGAGGGTGACATCACCATCAACAAGGAGTGGGTGGAGTACAACATCCGCAAGTGCGACGTGATCCTGCCGCTGGTGGCCATCGCCACGCCGGCCACGTACGTGCGCAACCCGCTGCGCGTGTTCGAGCTGGACTTCGAGGCCAACCTGCCGATCGTGCGCAGCGCCGTGAAGTACGGCAAGCACCTGGTGTTCCCGTCGACCTCGGAGGTCTACGGCATGTGCGCCGACGAGGAATTCGACCCCGAGGCCTCGCCGCTGATCTACGGGCCGATCAACAAGCCGCGCTGGATCTACGCCTGCTCCAAGCAGCTGATGGACCGCGTGATCCACGCCTACGGCATGGAGCAGGGCCTGAACTACACGCTGTTCCGCCCGTTCAACTGGATCGGCGCGGGGCTGGACTCGATCTTCGAATCGAAGGAAGGGTCGTCGCGCGTGGTGACGCAGTTCCTGGGCCATATCGTGCGCGGCGAGCCGATCAAGCTGGTCGATGGCGGCGCGCAGAAGCGGGCGTTTGCCGATATCTCGGACGGCATCTCGGCGCTGATGCAGATCATCGAGAACAAGGATGGCGTGGCCAGCGGCAAGATCTTCAACATCGGCAACCCGAAGAACATCCACTCGGTGCGCGAGCTGGCCGAGATGATGCTGAAGATGGCGGCCGATTACCCGGAGTACGCCGAGGAAGCGCGCAAGACGCAGATCGTGGAGACGTCGTCGGGCGAGTTCTACGGCAAGGGCTACCAGGACGTGCAGCATCGCGTGCCGAAGATCGACAACACGATCGACGAACTGGGCTGGAAGCCCGAGGTGACGATGGAACAGGCGCTGCGCCGCATCTTCGAGGCCTACCGCGACAAGGTGGTGGACGCCCGTACGCTGGTCGACAGCAGCAACTGACCGTCGCCGCCCCCAACTTCCGACGGCGCCGGGGCGGCGCTGTCGGAATCCGGCCGACGGCGGCGGCATGTCCACTGAGGGTAGACTAGGCGCCACGCGCGATTCGCGCGTGCGAGGTGTCTATCTTCGGGACGCGCCCCCATGCACGCTGCCGGCAGGACCCAGACTTCCGCCCGTTCCATTTTTTCGCGCCCCCGCGCAGCCGTCTGGCTCGTGGTGCCATGGGCCTTGGCGTCTGGTGCGCCGGCTGCCGCCGAAGAAGCTACCTTACCCGACGTGGTGGTCAGCGCCAGCCGCAACGAGCAACGGCGCTTCGACGCCCCCGCCGCCATCGACAGTATCCCGGTCGATCCCTTCACGGCCACCTCGCCGCTGGTCAACCTGTCCGAACTGACCCTGACCAGCCCCGGCATCGCCGTGCGCGACCGCCAGAACTATTCCCAGGATTTGCAGATTGCCGTGCGCGGCTTTGGCAGCCGCTCGACCTTCGGCGTGCGCGGCGTGCGGCTGTTTATCGACGGCATTCCGGCGACCATGCCCGACGGCCAGGGCCAGGCATCGACCTTCGACCTGGCCAATGCCAGCCGCATCGAGGTACTGCGCGGGCCGTTCGCCCAGATGTACGGCAACGCGTCGGGCGGGGTGGTGCAGGTGTTCACGCCCGACCCGCCGAAGTCCGGCTTCACCGGACGGGCCTCGACCGGCTTTGGCTCGGACGGGCAGTGGCAGGCAGGCGTTTCGCTGGCCGGCGGCAACGACCGGCTGGGCGGCACGCTCGATGCCTGGACCTACCAGACCGACGGCTACCGCGACCACAGCGCGGCCAAACGCTACCAGCTCAACGCCAAGGTCGTGGCGCAGCCCAGCACGGCCACCCGGATCACGGGCCAGTTCAACTATTTCAACCAGCCGCTGGCCGAGGACCCGCTCGGCCTGACGCGCGCCCAGGCCGACGCCAACCCCCGCCAGGCGATTGCGGCGGCCACCCAGTTCAACACCGGCAAGGACGTGGAACAGACCCAGGCTGGCGTGGTGGTCGAACATCAGCTGACCGATCACGACAGCCTGAACTTCCGCCTGTACGGCGGTGGCCGGCAACTGACCCAGCGACTGGGCTTCAGCGGGGCGGCGCCGGGTTCGGCGGGCGGCATCGTCGATCTGGATCGCACCTATGGCGGCGGCGCGCTGTCCTGGACGCGCAAGACCACGGCCAACGGCCTGCCGCTGCAGTGGACGGCCGGGCTCGAAGTCAACGGCATGCGCGACGCCCGGCACGGCTATGTCAACGACAACGGGCAGCAGGGCGCGCTGCGGCGCGACGAGACCGACGAGGCGGCCGACTACGGCGCCTACGCGCAGTTCAACTGGACCGTGCATCCGGCCTGGGAAATCGTGGGCGGCCTGCGCGCCAGCATGGTGCGGCTGCGTATCGACGACCACTACGTGACGGCGGCCAGCCCCGACGACAGCGGCACGTCCACCTATCGCAACCTGAGCCCGGTGCTGGGCGTGGTCTGGCATGCGATGGAGACCCTCAACGTCTACGCCAACCTGGGCCGCGGCTTCGAGACGCCCACGCTGACCGAGGTGGCCTATGGCCCGAACGGCGTCGGTGCCAACCTGGGGCTGCAGGCCTCGACCAGCCGGCAGGGCGAGATCGGCGTGAAATGGGAATCGGACGGCCAGCGGATCGATGCGGCACTGTTCGATGCGGACAGCCACAGCGAGATCGTGCCGCAGTCGAACAACAACGGCCGCACGGTCTATCAGAACGTGGACGGCGTACGCCGGCGCGGGCTGGAACTGGGCTGGCGCGGCGCATTCGGCCCGGCCCGCCGGCTGGCCGCCGGGCTCGCGTACACCTACCTCGATGCCTATTTCGGGGACGCCTTCGTCAACGCGCAGGGCGCCACCGTGGCGGCCGGCAACCGGCTGCCGGGCACGGCGCGCCACAGCTTCGGGGCAGAGCTGACCTACAAGCCGTGGGGCCAGTGGATGGTGGGCGTGGAGGCCAGGGCCGACAGCAAGGTCTACGCGGACGAGCTGAATACGCAGGCCGCGCCAGGATACTTCGTCTTCAACCTGAAGACCGGCTACACGTTCAAGACCGGCGCCACACAGTGGTACGTATTCGGGCGCATCGACAACGTGGCCGACCGGCACTACATCGGATCGGTCATCGTCAATGAAGCGAACGGCAGGTACTACGAGCCAGCGCCGGGGCGGCGGTTCTTCGTGGGCCTGCGGGCGTCGATGTGATGCCCCCGGATTGCGCGATCTCCGCCTGCCTGACTTGCCAACGCCGCGTCACACGCCTAAGGTGGCGGTTTTAGCCACGATCAGCGTGCCGCTGCCATGTCTCTAGCCACGCCTCCCGCCGAATCCGCCGCCATGCCCCAGGACCCCAAGCTTCGCATCATGCTTTGGGTGGTGGCGGTGGGGTTCTTCATGCAGACGCTCGACTCCACGATCGTCAACACCGCCTTGCCGTCGATGGCGCGCAGCCTGGGCGAGAGCCCGCTGCGCATGCAGTCGGTGGTCATCGCCTATTCGCTCACGATGGCCGTGATCATCCCGGCATCGGGCTGGCTGGCCGACCGCTTCGGCACGCGCACGATCTTCCAGACCGCCATCGGGCTGTTCGTGCTGGGGTCGCTGCTGTGCGCCTGGGCCCCCACGCTGCCGATGCTGTCCGCCGCCCGCGTAGTGCAGGGGGCGGGCGGCGCGATGCTGCTGCCGGTGGGCCGGCTGTCGGTGCTGCGGACGTTTCCGCGCGAGCAGTATCTGCAGGCGCTGAGTTTCGTGGCGATCCCCGGCATGATCGGGCCGCTGATCGGCCCGACGCTGGGCGGCTGGATCACGCAGACGTTTTCCTGGCACTGGATCTTCCTGATCAACGTGCCGGTGGGTGTGATGGGCGCGATTGCCACGGTGAAATACATGCCCAACGCGCGGCTGCCGGGCATGGGACGCTTCGATATCGCAGGCTATGCGTTCCTGGCCATCGCCATGGTGACGCTGTCCTTTTCGCTGGACGGGCTGGCCGGCATGGGGTTCCAGCACGCCACGGTGCTGATGCTGCTGATCGCCAGCATGGCGGCGCTGTCGGCCTACGTGCTGCATGCGCGGCGCAGCAAGATGCCGTTGTTTCCGCTCAAGCTGTTTGACATCCATAGCTTCAGCGTGGGCCTGCTGGGCAACCTGTTCGCGCGGATCGGCAACGGCGCCATGCCATTCCTGATTCCGCTGACGCTGCAGGTCAGCCTGGGGTATTCGCCGTTCAATGCGGGCCTGATGATGGTGCCGGTGACGGTGGCCGGCATGGCGTCCAAGCGGCTGGCGACGCGGCTGATCGAGCAGTTCGGCTACCGCAAGGTGCTGGTCACCAACACGTTCCTGGTGGGGCTGGTGATGGCGTCGTTCGCGCTGATCTCGCCGGACCGGCCGCTGCCGCTGGTGATCGTCCAGATGGCGATCTTCGGCGCGGTCAATTCCGTCCAGTTCACGGCCATGAACACCGTCACGCTCAAGGACCTGAGCGGGGTCAACGCCAGCAGCGGCAACAGCATGCTGTCGATGGTGCAGATGCTGTCGATGAGCCTGGCCGTGACATCGGCCGGCGCGCTGCTGGCCACGTTCCAGGCCGGCATCGGCTCCCATCACTTCGACGTGCTGCCGGCCTTCCACGCCACCTTCATCTGCGTGGGGCTGATCACCTCGGCCTCGGCCTGGATCTTCATGCAGCTCGATCCCGAAAAGGTCGTGGTGGCCAGGGCGCAGCCATCGGAAGAGGTATAGGGCGAGTGCAATGCCCGCGGTTTTCTCGCCTCTCCCACTTGTGGGAGAGGGGCGGGGGAGAGGGTCAGCCGTTCAAATTGCGACAAGTCGGCAAGCAGAGCCGCCTCGCTCTCTCCCGGCCCCTCTCCGCAGGGCGCACGCCAGCGGTACGTCAACGCCCCATCAGCTCGCAGAACCACGAGATATCGACGTTGCCGCCGCTGATGATGATGCCCACGCGCTTGCCCTTGAGCTGATCCTGGATCTGCTGGGCGGCCGCCAGGCCCAGGGCGCCGGTCGGCTCGACGATCATCTTCATGCGCTCGGCGAAGAAGCGCATGGCTTCCACCAGTTGCGCGTCCGACGCGGTCAGGATGTCGTTGACGTCGCGCCGGATGATCGGGAATGTGTACTGGCCCAGGTGCTGCGTCTGCGCGCCGTCGGCAATGGTCTTGGGCGTGTCGATATGCACGATCGCACCGCTGTGGAACGACTGCTGGCCGTCGTTGCCGGCCTCGGGCTCCACGCCGTACAGCCGGCACTGCGGCGCCAGCGCGCGCGTGGCCAGTGCCGTGCCGGACAGCAGCCCGCCACCGCCCAGCGGGGCCAACAGCACGTCGAGCGGACCCACTTCGTCGAACAGTTCGCGGGCGGCGGTGCCCTGGCCGGCCATCACATCGGGATGGTCGTACGGCGGAATCAGCGTCATGCCGTGCTTTTCGGCCAGGTCGCGGCCGATGGCCTCGCGGTCTTCCTTGTAGCGGTCGTACATCACCACGGTGGCGCCGTAGCCCTTTGTGGCGGCCACCTTCAGCGCCGGCGCGTCCTGCGGCATCACGATGGTGGCCGGCATGCCCAGCAGCTTTGCCGACAGCGCGATGCCCTGCGCGTGGTTGCCCGACGAGAAGGCGACCACGCCGCCCTTGCGCTGCTCCGGCGTGAACTTCGACAGCGCGTTGAACGCGCCACGGAACTTGAAGGCGCCCATGCGCTGGAAGTTCTCGCACTTGAAGAACACTTTGGCGCCAAGCCGCTCGTCGAGCGTGCGCGAGGTGTTGACCGGGGTGCGGTTGGCGTAGCCTTCCAGCCGCTTGGCAGCGGCCTCGACGTCGGCGTAGGTGGGCAGTTGCAGGGTCGTCATGGTGGTATCGGGTGCGGGATGCAGGGTCCGGAAACGAAGGGAAGGGGCTTACCAGGGCCAGGCCAGGCGCGTGCCGGTGCCATCGGCCAGGGCCCGTTCATGCAGGAAGCGGGCGACGGTCAGGTCTTGAAGCGCCAGGCCGGTCATGTCGAATACGGTGATGTCTTCGGCCTGCCGCTGGAACGCGGCGGCGCCGGTCAGCAGGTCGCCGATCTCGATGCAGTGCAGGTCGGGCGACCACTGGCACTCGCCGATGCTGCGCGCCTGTTCCAGGTCGTCGGCCACGATGCGGGCGCGTTCCAGCACGCCGTCGGGCAGTTCGCGCTTGCCGGTGGTGTCGGCGCCCACGCAGGTAAGATGGGTGCCCGGTTGCACGGCATCGGCGTCGAACAGGGCGCCCCCACCGGGCGTGGCCGTGATCACGACATCGCTTTGGGCCACGGCGGCATTGCGGTCGGTGGCCAGCGCGATGTGGCAGCGCCCGGCGAATTCTGCTTCGAAGCTGGCGCTGGGCGCGCCGCTGGCGCTGACATAGCGCACGTCGGTCAGCGATGGCAGCAGCGCCAGCGCATACGATAGCTGCACGCGCGCCTGTACGCCGGTGCCGAACACGCATACGCGGCGGCTGTCCGGGCGTGCCAGGGCCTTCAGCCCGATGCCGCCGGCGGCGCCGGTGCGCGCCGTGGTGATCGCGTTGCCGTCGAGCATGCACAAGGGCCGTCCGGTCGCCGGATCGATCAGCACGATGGTGGCCTGATGCGGCTCGCCGCCGCGGTCGCGGTTGCCCGGCCAGAATCCCGCAGCCTTGAAGCCGAGCAGGTTCTGCCGGCCGACATCGCCGGCCTTGATGCCGAACACGCCGCCGGTCGCCAGCTTTTCGCGGATCAGCGGAAAGACCCGCCCCTCGCGATGGCTGTGCAGGATAAAGGCTTCGCGCACGGCGGCCAGGACATCGTCGGGGACCAGCGCCGCTTCCACGGCGTGCTTGTCGAGCAGTAGCAACTGCGCGGCGGAGTTAGCGTGCATAGCTGTAGACGGTTGCGCGCGACACGCCCAGGTGTGCCGCGATGGTTTCCATGGCCCGGCGCACTTCCAGCAGGCCGGACGCCTTGAGTTCGGCCAGCAGCGCGCGCCGCTCGTCGGTCTTCAGCGCGCGGGGCGTGGTGGCCAGCCGTGCCGCGAAGGCGTCGATGCGCGAGCGCAGCACTTCGGTGCTGGCGGGGTCGAGCGTTTCCTCCGGTCCGTCGGCGGCGGTCTGCACGAACTGGCCCATGGCCATCTGCAGGCTGCGGAACAGCGTCAGGTCGACGTTCATGCACAGCGCGGCGATGTAGCGGCCGCTGCTGTCCTTGATGCCGATGGACGTGCTCTTGGCCAGGCGGCCATCGGCAAACTGGTTCGCGTAGTTGGCCAGCACCTGTGGATAGTCGGGGTCCGTGATGCGGGCTTCGCCCAGCTCCGTGGTGGGGTCGCCGACGGCGCGGCCCGACAGATTGTTGTGGATGGCCAGGATTGACTGGCCAGGCTCCAGCAGATCGTGCACCACGACCTCGCAGAACGGCGCCAGCGTCTGACCCAGGCCATCGGCAATCTGCTTGAGCTGGTCCAGCAGCAGACGCTGCTCGGGCGTACGTTGCATCATCTCGGTCGATGGAATTAGATGAGATTCGATGCTGGACAGTTTGTATAGTGCTGGACTAAATGTCAAGAACTGGGCGTGAAAAATGGCGCGGGAGCCGCATGGACTGCCGCGCCATCTGCCGGTATCGCTGGTATCGCCGATCCGTGAAGGCGGTCAGGCTGCTGCCGCGATCCGGATCTCCGCCAGCAGCTTGCGCAGTTCCGGCACGCAAGACCCGCAGTTGCCGCCGGCCTTCACGCAGGCGGTGATGTCGGCCGGCGTCTTGAGGTCGTGCTTGCGCACGGCGTCGCAGATCGTATTGCGGCCCACGCCGAAGCAGGCGCACACCGTGGGGCCGGCGTCGGCGGTCTTTTCCATCGGCTGGCCCAGCAGCAGGCCGATACGATCGGGATCTTCCAGCCGATCCTGCCCGAACAGTTGCGAAAGCCAGGCGCGCGACGGCAGATCGGCCCGCGTGGACACGTAGACGCACGCTTCCAGCCGGTCGTTGACCACGAACCCCGCGTGATAGACCCCGGCCGAGCGGTCTTCGTATTCAAGCCAGTCCGCGTCGGGATCGTGCACGCCCAGCAGGGCCCGCGCCCAGGCGGCGCGGTCAGCGACGGTTTCCCGGCCGGCGAATTCGTAACGCTGAAACTGCTTGCCCTGGATGCGCGTCCAGTAGGTCAGCGAATCGGCCGGCAGCGCGTTGCGGCTCAGCACGAAGCCGTGCCACGAGACTCGGAATTCCTCCACGCGCACCGGCGTGTGCTTGAACTCGGGCTCGCCCGAGACCGGATCGACTACCGGATTGACCACGGCGCCCACGCGCGCATCGGAGCTGAACTGATCGTTCCAGTGAATCGGCACGAACACGCTGCCCCGCGCAATGCCGCCGCCAAACCGCACCCGGGCCACCATGGCGCCCCAGCGGCTGGTCACGCGGGCGAGCTTGCCTTCGCCCACGCCGCATAGCAGCGCGTCCTGCGGATGCATGTCGACGAACGGCTCGGGCAGGTGGTCGGACAGCCGCGCTGCCTTGCCGGTGCGCGTCATGGTGTGCCACTGGTCGCGCACGCGGCCCGTGTTCAGGATCAGCGGAAATTCGTCGTCGGCCGCGTGGGCCGGCGCGCGGGCCGCGGTCGGCACGAAACGGGCGCGGCCATCGGCAAAGGCATAGCGGCCATCCTCGAACAGGCGCTGGGTACCACCCGGCGTGGCGGCGCGGTACGGCCATTGCACCGGCGCGAAGGCGTCGTATTGGTCCTGGCTCAGCCCGACCAGACCGCCGATATCAAACATGCGCGGCGCGTCGCGGTCGCTGGCATCGCCGTTTCGCCAGGCCGAGAGCCGCGCGTGTTCGTCGAAGATCTCGTGCGGGGTCTGGTAGTCGAAGCCGGCGAAACCCATGCGGCGGGCCACGTCGCACAGGATGTCCCAGTCGGCGCGGGCCTCGCCGGGGGCCGGCAGGAAGGCGCGCTGGCGCGAGATGCGGCGCTCGGAGTTGGTGACCGTGCCGTCCTTCTCGCCCCAGCCCAGCGCGGGCAGCAGCACGTGCGCGGCATCATTGGTATCGGTGTGCGTGACGATGTCTGACGACACCACCAGTTCGCACCTGGCCAGCGCACGGCGTGCCTGGTCGGCGTCGGGCAGGCTGACCACCGGGTTGGTGGCGATGACCCACACGGCCTTGACCTGGCCGGCCTCGATGGCGTTGAACAGGTCCACGGCCTTGAGGCCGGGCTTGTCGGCCATGCGCGGCGACTGCCAGAAGTCCTGCACGATGTCGCGATGCACCGGGTTGGCCAGTTCCATGTGCGCGGCCAGCATGTTGGCCAGCCCGCCCACTTCGCGGCCGCCCATGGCATTGGGCTGCCCGGTCAGCGAGAACGGACCCATGCCCGGACGGCCGATGCGGCCGGTCAGCAGATGGCAGTTGATGATGCTGTTGACCTTGTCGGTGCCGGCCGACGACTGGTTCACGCCCATCGAGAACGCCGTGATGACCTTTTGCGTACCGGCGAACAGTTCGAAGAACGCCCGCAGGTCCTGCGGATCGAGCTTGCAGGCACGGGCGAGGGCGGTCAGGTCCCCGGCATCGGAGCCGTCGGCATCGGCCACGGCCAGTGCGTCGTCCAGGCCGGCCGTGTGCGCATCGACAAAGGCCGCATCGGTGTGGCCGTGGCGCGCCAGGTAGCCGAGCAGGCCGTTGAACAGCCGTACGTCGGTGCCGGGGCGCAGCGGCAGGTGCAGGTCGGCCAGTTCGCAGGTGGCGGTGCGGCGCGGATCGATGGCCACGATCTTCATGTCGGGCCGTGCTTCCTTGGCGCGCGTCAGGCGCTGGAACAGGATCGGATGGCACCAGACCGTGTTCGAGCCCACCAGCACCACCAGATCGGCCTGTTCCAGGTCTTCGTAGCTGCACGGCACCAGGTCTTCGCCAAACGCGCGCTTGTGGCCGGCCACGGCCGACGACATGCACAGCCGCGAGTTGGTGTCGATGTTGGCCGAGCCGATAAAGCCCTTCATCAGCTTGTTGGCGACGTAGTAGTCCTCGGTCAGGATCTGGCCCGACACGTACAGGGCCACGGCGTCGGGGCCGTGCCTGGCGATGACGTCGGCAAAGCCGCTGGCCACCTTGTCGAGCGCCTGGTCCCAGCTCACGCGATGCAGCGATCCGTCGGCATCGCGCAGTTGGGGATGGAGCAGGCGGCCGTCCAGGCTGACCGTGTCGCCCAGCGCCGAGCCCTTGACGCACAGGCGGCCATGGTTCGACGCGTGGTCGGCATCGCCTTGCACTTCCACCTGGCCGTCGGCGCGCGCGGTGGCGCGCACGCCGCAGCCCACGCCGCAGTACGGGCAGGTGGTGGAGACCGTCTTGGTCGAGGTGGTGGCAACCACGGCAATATCGGACAGGTTCACGGCAGAATCTCTTCGGTCGGTGGCGGCGCGGGCCGGGGAGCTTGGGTCAGGCCGCCAGGGCCTCGCATTGCGCCTGGCCAAACAGCAGGCGCTGACGCAGCGCGGCCACGGGCTTGCCGGACTGGATCAGGTCGAAATACCACGGGCCATCCTTCACGTCGCCATACAGCACGGCGCCGACCAGCCGGCCGTCCTGCAGGACCAGGCGCTTGTAGATACCGCGGCGCGGATCGCGCAGGACGAGGTCCTCGCTGCCTTCGGCGCCGATGAAATCGCCGGCCGAGTACAGGTCCACACCCGTCACCTTGAGCTTGGTGGCCGTGGCCTGCTGCACGTAGCGCCGATGCCCGGCGCCAGCCAGATGCGCGGCGCAGACGCGGGCCTGGTCCCAGATCGGGGCCACCAGGCCAAACGTGGCGTTGCGGTGTTGCACGCATTCACCCACGGCGTAGATGCGTGGATCGAAGGTCTGCAGCGTGTCGTCCACCACGATGGCGCGCTCGCAACGCAGGCCGGCGCCGGCGGCCAGCTCGATATTGGGGCGCACGCCGGCGGTCATCACCACCAGGTCGGCCGGAATCCGCGTGCCGTCCTTGAACAGGACGCCGGCCACGCGGTCCTGGCCAAGAATGCCGGCCGTCTGGGCGCTCAGCAGAAAACGCAGGCCCTTGCGTTCGAGCGCCAGCTTCAGCAGGTCGGCGGCGGGTTTGTCCAGCTGGCGCTCCATCAGGCTGTCGGCCAGATGCACCACGGTGACATCCATGCCTTGCCGCATGAGGCCATTGGCGGCCTCCAGACCCAGCAGGCCGCCGCCGATCACGACCGCGTGGCGATGGTTGCGCGCGGCGTGCAGCATGGTTTCCACGTCCTGGATGTCGCGGAAGGCGATCACGCCGTCCAGCGTATGACCGGGTACCGGAATGATGAACGGCCTGGAGCCCGTGGCCAGCAGCAGGCGGTCGTAGTGGACTGCCTTGCCGGAAGCCGAGCGCACGGTGCGGCGCGGCCGGTCGATGGCCACCACGGGGTCACCGGCCAGCAGTTCGATGCCGTTCTGCGCGTACCAGTCGCGCGTGTTGAGCATGATGTCGTCGACGGTCTTTTCGCCGGCGAGCACCGGGCTCAGCAGGATGCGGTTGTAGTTGCCGTGCGGCTCGGCGCCGAACACCGTGATGTCGTACAGGTCCGGCGCGAGCTTCAGCAGTTCCTCGACCGTGCGCATGGCGGCCATGCCGTTGCCAACCACCACCAGCCGTGGCTTGGCCGGGGTGGCGGGAGACGAGGCGGGGGGCGTCGTGGGCATCATCTTCTGGGGGCCTGTTTGCGTAATGGCGTAATGGCGTAATGGCGTAATGGCGTAATGGCGTAATGGCGCGTTGGCTGCGGGCGTGCTCGAAGACAGGGGCTGCGGGTCAGGCGGCCATTTCTTCCTCGACCTTGCCTGCCTGGGCTTCGCGCTGGACGACCGAGGCCGCCACCCAGACCTTGCCGTCATAGACGCGCGCGGCGTGGGCGTGGACCGAGTGCTCGGGCGCCTCCAGGCACTCGCCGGTGCGCAGGTCGAAGTGGTGCTTGTAGATTGGCGACGCCACCACCACGCGCTCGCCGAGGCTGCCGACCAGCCCGCGCGACAGCACGTTGGCCTGCGAATTCGGGTCGAAATTGGCGATGGCGTAGACCTCTTCGCCGCGGCCGACGCGGAAGACCGCCACCTGCTGCCCGTCGACCAGTGCGCAGACACCAGTATTGGGCACGATATCGCGCAAGGTGCAAATCGCGGTCCAGGTTTCGGGATGGTGGGTTTGGCTCATCACGTTCTCCTTGTGTCAGGCTGCTTTTGCGGGCACGGCGACCACGGGAATGTGGCTCAGGCGGGAACGCTGCAAGTTCCGTTCCTCCGGCGTGGCAGGGCGGATCTGGCCGCGCGCTTCCATGAAGACCAGGTTGTCGTCGCGCAGGTCGCTGTTGACGAAGTGGCGGAATCGCTTGCGGGTTTCCGGGTCGGTGATGGCCTTTTTCCATTCGTCCTCGTAGGTGTCCACCACGTGCTGCATTTCGGCTTCCAGTTCGGCGCCGATGCCCAGCTTGTCGTCGATGACCACGGCCTTCAGGTAGTCCAGGCCGCCTTCGAGGTTGTCGCGCCAGGTGCTGGTGCGTTGCAGGCGGTCGGCGGTGCGCACGTAGAACATCAGGAAGCGGTCGACGTAGCGGATCAGCGTGTCGCGGTCCAGGTCGCCGGCCAGCAGTTCGGCGTGGCGCGGCTTCATGCCGCCGTTGCCGCAGACGTAGAGGTTCCAGCCCTTTTCGGTGGCGATGATGCCTACGTCCTTGCCCTGGGCTTCGGCGCACTCGCGGGTGCAGCCCGACACGCCAAACTTGATCTTGTGCGGCGCGCGCAGGCCCTTGTAGCGGTTTTCGATGTCGATGGCCAGGCCAACCGAGTCGTCAACGCCGTAGCGGCACCACGTGGAGCCCACGCACGACTTGACGGTGCGCAGCGACTTGCCGTAGGCGTGGCCGGATTCGAACCCGGCCGCCACCAGTTCTTCCCAGATCAGCGGCAGTTCTTCCAGGCGGGCGCCGAACATGTCCACCCGCGCGCCGCCGGTGATCTTGGTGTACAGGCCGTACTTCTTGGCCACCTGGCCCACGGCGATCAGGCCGTCGGGCGTGACTTCGCCGCCGGGCATGCGCGGCACCACGGAGTACGTGCCGTCCTTCTGGATATTGGCCAGGAAGTAGTCGTTCGAATCCTGCAGGCTGGCATGTTCTTCCTTGAGCACGAATTCGTTCCAGCACGATGCCAGGATGCTGCCCACCGTAGGCTTGCAGATGTCGCAGCCCAGCCCCTTGCCATGCGCGGCCAGCAGGTCATCGAAGGTCTTGATCTTGCCCACGCGCACCAGGTGGTACAGCTCCTGGCGCGAGTACGGGAAGTGCTCGCAGACATGGTTGTTCACGGCCATGCCCTGCTTTTTCATTTCGGCCTTCATGATCTGCGTGACCAGCGGCACGCAGCCGCCGCAGGCCGTGCCGGCCTTGGTGCACGACTTCAGCGCGCCGATGCTGGTGGCGCCATCGGTCACGGCCGCGCAGATCTGGCCCTTGCTGACGTTGTTGCACGAGCAGATCTGGGCCGTGTCGGGCAGCGCGTCGGCGCCCAGTGCCGGCCGGGCCTGTCCATCCGACGACGGGAGGATCAGGAACTCCGGCGATTCGGGCAGCTCGATGCGGTTCAGCATCATCTGCAGCAGCGTGCCGTATTCGGCGGCATCGCCCACCAGCACGCCACCGAGCAGGTACTTGCCGCAATCGGACACCACGAGCTTCTTGTAGACCTGCTTGCGCTCGTCGGTGAACTGGTACGAGCGGCTGCCCGGCGCATTGCCGTGCGGGTCGCCGATGCTGGCTACGTCCACGCCCATCAGCTTGAGCTTGGTGCTCATGTCGGCGCCGGTGAACCGGGCGGCCTCGCCCCGCAGATGGCGGGCGGCCACACGGGCCATATCGTAGCCCGGGGCCACCAGGCCGTAGATCTTGCCGTCCCACAGCGCGCATTCGCCGATGGCGTAGATGTCCGGGTGCGAGGTCAGGCAGTTGTCGTCGATCACGATGCCGCCGCGCGGGCCAATGGCCAGGCCGCTGTCGCGGGCCAGTTCGTCGCGCGGACGAATACCGGCCGAGAACACGATCATGTCGGTGTCCAGATGCGTACCATCGGTGAAGTTCATGCGGTGCGTGCCGTCCACGCCATCGACGATCTCCACGGTGTTCTTGCCCGTGTGCGCCTTCACGCCGAGGTCTTCGATCTTCTGGCGCAGCATGCGGCCGCCGCCGTCGTCGACCTGTACGGCCATCAGGCGCGGGGCGAACTCCACCACGTGGGTGTCCAGGTTCATGTCGCGCAGCGCCTTGGCGCACTCCAGGCCCAGCAGGCCGCCGCCGATGACCACGCCCGACCTGGCGCGGCGGCCGCATTCCAGCATGGCCTCCAGGTCTTCGATGGTGCGGTAGACGAAGGTGTCCTTGCGGTCCTTGCCCGGCAGCGGCGGCACGAACGGGTACGAGCCGGTGGCCAGCACCAGCTTGTCGTAGGGCAGCGTCTCCCCGGTAGACGTGGTGACCGTCTTCGCGGCCGTATCGATGGCCGTGGCCCTGGCATTCAGACGCAGCAGCATGTTGTTGTGCTGGTCGAAGAAGCCCGCCGGCACCAGCGACAAGTCATCGGCCGACTTGCCGGCGAAGAATTCCGACAGGTGGACGCGATCGTAGGCGGGGCGCGGCTCCTCGCAGAGCACCGTCACTTCCAGGTCTTGTGCGCCGGCCTCTGCCAGGCATTCCAGGAATTTGTGGCCGACCATGCCGTGCCCGACGATGATGATCTTCATGATGCTTTCCTTGTCCGGAGGAGTCGTAACTTTGGTTTGTTGGCGTCGATCAGTTGGCCAGCGCGCTGTCGTACAGGGCTTGCTCCTGCGCCTTGTGCTCGGCGCTGAAGCGCACGGCGATGGCGCACAGCGCGGCCAGCGTGGCGGTCACGCCCAGGTACGTCAGCGTCTGCTGCAGGTCGCCCAGGCCTTTCATCAGGAAGCCCGCGGCCACCGCGCCGACGTTGCCGCCAGCGCCGATGATCCCGGCCACGCCGCCCAGCGCCTTGCGGTCGATGAACGGCACCAGCGCGTAGGTGGCGCCGCAGGCCATGTGCGTGAACAGGCCGAACGTCAGCATGGCGGCGACGGCAGTGACCACGCCCGCGGCATGCGCAAACGCCAGCAGGCCCAGGCCTTCGCCCAGAATGAAGACGAACAGCACGATCGACCGCGCGTCGAGGCCACGGCGACGGGCCACGCGATCCGAAACGTAGCCGCCCAATGCCCGGGCGAACAGGGCCAGCAGGCCGAAGCTGGCTGCGGCCATGCCGGCGGCGGACAGCGACAGGCCGAAGTGGTCGACGTAGTAGGTGGCCGCCACGTTGTGGATGAAAATTTCCACGCCGAAGCATGCGCCGTACGTGATGAACAGCAGCCAGACGCGGTAGTTGGCGCTGGCCGCGCGGAAGCTGGCCCAGCCGCCACCGCCCTTGCCGCCGCTCACGGCGATGCCGCGGGCGCGCAGGTCCGAGAAGTTGCCTTCGGGGCAGTCCTGCGTGAAGCGCCAGTAGACAACGGCCATGATCAGCATCAGCACGCCCGGCACGATCAGCGCCACGCGCCAGCCCATGGCGTGGTCCACGCCCAGGAACAGCACGGCGGCCAGCAGCAGCGGCATCGCGCCCTGTGCGGCGCCGCCGCCCGCGTTGCCCCAGCCGGCCGACGCCGCATTGGCGGTGCCGACCACGTTCGGCGCGAACATCACCGACGTGTGGTACTGCGTGATGACAAAGCTCGCGCCCACCGCCCCGATCAGCAGGCGAAAAAACAGGAAGGTCTCGTAGTTCTGGGCAAACGCCACGCCGATCACCGGAATCGCACCGATGGCCAGCAGGCCGGTGTACGTCTTGCGCGGGCCGAAGCGGTCGCACATCGGGCCGATCACCAGGCGTACCAGGATGGTCACGGCCACGGCGGCGATATTGATATTGGCAATCTGGCCGGGGGTCAGGCCAAATTCGCCCTTGAGCACCGGCATCAGCGGCGCGCAGGCAAACCACGCGAAGAAACAGACGAAGAACGCCATCCAGGTCAGGTGGAAGGCGCGCATCTGCGGGGTCTTCAGACTTAGCAGATCGATCCGGGTGGCTTTGCCGTTCATTCTTGGGCTCCAAAAACAAAAGGCGTCCCGAGAGGCTGGCGCTGATGAGCCAGTTCTGGGGACGCCGTTGTCCTGACGGCTGCTACCTACGGATAGCAGTCGTGCTGTGTGGGGTGGGCAGATCGCCGTTGACCGGCCCACGCTTCCTATCGCAAGCGGTGTGCCAGCCCCAACAAGTGTTGGTTTGGAGACTTCGAGAAGGGAAAACGCGCTGATTAGTGCCGTATGGCGCACTAATCCGCATCATGGTGCGGCGCCAGAGTTGGGCGGGCGCACGGCTATGGTGCGGTGCAATGTGCGGCGCCGGTGCGTGCGCAGGTCCGGGGGCCCGGCGGTCAGTCGGCCTATTCGGCCTGCGGCAGCAGGGAAATCAGCTGCATGTCGGAGGGGGAGACCAGCTGATCGGCTTCGTCGATCAGTGCGGCGCGTACCTTGAGCCCGTTGACCCGCGAGCGGATCTCCGCCGGACCCTGGCCATCCGGCTTCATATGGGCATCGCCCCACTGCATCAGGCCCACGATCACTGGCAGCAACTCCACGGCGGCACGAGTAGGGCGGTAGGCAAAGCGCTCGCGCTCGCCTGGCGCCTTGTAGCTGACCTTGCGCAGCAGGCCGGCTTCCGTCAGCGTCTTCAGCCGCGCCGACAGCACGGCGGGCGAGCACTGAAGCCGCTCCAGAAAGTCATCGAAACGTTGGACCCCCGAAAACACGTCGCGCAAGATAAGAATTGTCCACTTCTCGCCAATCAGCGACAGCGTGGCCGCGATCGAGCATTGCGCGAAGGCCTCGGGCGACACAGGAGGCGGCAGTGACGTATTCATGATTTGAGGATAGCACTCTAACTTCATTTGAAAAAGTCAGGGTTTCGACTATAGTCCTGCCTACAGAAGATGAAGTCAGGGGTGGGCCATGAACGATGGCGACGACGCAGGCGACAGCAGCACGGGTTCGCGGATTACCGAAGAACGGTGGACAGCACGCGGTGGCCAACAGGTGACGGTGCGGGCGGTACGGGCAGCGGATCAGGCGGGGCTGCGCGCGTTTGTCGATGGCCTGTCGCGTGAGAGCCGTTACTACCGGTTTCTGACCGGAGGCCGGGTGGCGGACGAGATCATCCAAGGCTTTGTCGCCCATCATCCCCAGCGAGACGCCGCCATCGTGGTAACCGTGCGCGCTGAGGATGGTGGCGAGTCGATCGTCGCCAACGCCGAATATGTGGTGAACGCCGACAACGTGGCGGAACTGGCCGTGGTGGTGGCGGACGACTGGCAAGGGCAGGGGTTGGGCCGGCGGTTGATCCAACGGCTGCAACAGATGGCGAGGACCAGCCGGCTGCAGGGTATGCGTGGCGACGTGCTCAGCGAGAACCGGCGCATGCTTGCCATCATGCGCGATTGCGGATTTGCCGCACGTCGCAATACGGAGGACAGCTTTCTGCATGAGGTCAGCTTGTCGCTGGTTGACGCGCAGGACCGCGCGCCCCGGCCACAACGCGCGCATTGGCTGCCGCGCGACTGGTTCGCGGATAACTAGCTCGCGTTCGAGCGCACCATGGGCGGTTTGACAGGCCGTCAGTGCTTGCCGCGCGAAGTCGCCGTACAGCCAATCGACGCCGTGATGATGGCGGCAATGGCCACCCACTGAATGGCCGTGAGCTGTTCGTGCAGGAATGCCAGGCCCGCCAGGGCACCCATGGCCGGCTCCAGACTCAGCAGAATGCCAAACGTCCTGCGCGGCAGCCGCTTCAGTGCCACCATCTCCAGCGAATAGGGAATCGCGCTCGACATCAGGCCGACCGCCAGCCCGGAGAGCAACAGCCCGGGGCTGAAAATCTGCGTGCCGGCATGGCCAAGGCCGAAAGGCAGCGCCACCAGCGCCGCCATGGTCATGCCCAGCGACGTCGCCTGGCCGCCATGCGCGTTGCCTGCCATCTGGCCGAACACAATATAGAGCGCCCAGCCAACGCCGGCCGCCAACGCATAGCCGATACCCACCGGATCGAGATGGGTCGAGGCCTCGCCCACTGGCAGCAGCAGGACAAGGCCAGCCACAGCGCAGGCAATCCAGAGAAAATCGATGGCCTTGCGGGACGACAACACCGCAACGGCCAGTGGACCGGTGAATTCGATGGCGATCGCCAACCCCAGCGGGATGGTGCGCAGCGACATATAGAACAGCAGGTTCGTGGCCCCCAGTGCCGCCCCATATAGCGCAATGGCGCGGGCATGCTTGCCCGACAACGGGAAGCGCCACGGCCGCCAGACCGCGATCAGGATCAACGCCGCAAAGCCGACGCGCAGCGCAACCGTGCCCTGGGCGCCAATGGCGCCGAACAGGCTCTTGGCAAACGAGGTCCCGACGCATAGCGACGCCATGGAGCCGATCAGGGCCAGCACGGCCAGCAGGGTTTCGCTCTGCTTGATGCGGGTGAGGGGCACTTCCTTGTCCTGGTACGGTAGACCCGGCTACGGGCGGTGCGGCATCTTGCCCGAACATCGGCTGGGCGGCCATACACAGATGCCGGTGCCGCTTGCTGTACAGTTGGGCGCGCCGGGCCGGAATGCGAGCCAGTGCCCGGACCGGCGCTGGCGGAGTCCAGGTCAAGGCACTATGGTGGAAGGACCGTTTTTGCCGGAGTTCACCATGGAAGCCAAGGCACCCCGCCGTCATGTCGTCATTACCGGCGCCGCCGGCGCGCTGGGTCGCGCCGTGGCCAGCCGGTTCGCCGGAGAGGGCGCACGGCTGGCGCTGATCGACCACAACCTGCAGCACCTGCAGAGCGTGTTTGCGCACCCGGAGCCCGACCACGGCGGTACGCTGCTGCACGCGGCCGACGTGACCTCCGATACGGCGATGGCCCCTGTGGCTGCCGCCATCCTCGACGCGTTCGGCACGGTCGATGTGCTGGTGCACGTGGCCGGCGGCTTCGAGATGGGCGAGCCCACCCACGCCCTGAGCCGTGAATCCTGGCAGCGCATGATGGACCTGAACGCCTGGTCGTTCGTCGCCGTCACGGGCCACTTCATTCCGGCCATGATGTTTCAGCGTAGCGGCAAGGTCGTGGCCGTTTCCGCGCGCGGCGCCGCCCACGGCGCGGCCGCGATGGGCGCCTATACCGCTTCCAAGAGCGCGCTGCAGCGACTCGTGGAAAGCCTGTCGCACGAGGTCAGAAGTTCGGGCATCAATGTCAACAGCATTGCCCCCAGCATTCTTGATACGCCCGCCAACCGCCACGCCATGTCGTCGGCCGATCCGGCGCAGTGGGTATCCACCGGCGCCGCGGCGCGGGCGGTGGCATTCCTGGCATCGGACGGGTCGGAGGCCATGCACGGACAGCATCTGGTGCTGGACGGCCTGAGTTGAGCGTCCGCCCTGCCTCATAGCGCCAGCCTCATGCCGATGGCACGGGCGGCCTTGCGGTCGAAGGTGGCCGTGTGATGGCAGCCGGCGCTCTGGCAGGTCCGCTGGATCAGGCAGTCGGGGAAATCGCTGGGCGTGGACTTGAAGAGCCGCAGCGCCGACTTCACAATGGCCATCGATTCGATCACGAGATCATTGCTTTCGATCAAATGTTCAATGATCTCGACAAGTTCGGGCTGGCCGGCTCCATAGCGTTTGTCCATGGTCCAGACAAGTTCTGCCAGAACGACAATTGGCACGTATCCCCGCCAGTGGTCGGACAGCGACTCGAGGACGGCATCCGCCACCGGCGTCTGGATCGGGTCGTCGCGGGTGAAGTATCGAACGAGGATATTGGTGTCCAGGCCGATCATGCAAAGCTCCGGAGATAGCGTTCCCAGATAGCCTGAGCAATGACTTCATCCATTTCCTCTATGGACGGGACGGGCCCCTGCCCACGACCCGCCAGGCACCCCTTCAGATCCTTGATCGAACAGGGCTGACCCGGGGCACGCTTTGGCAAAAAGCGCCGGACTGGTGCGGTGCCGCCGTTTCGCTTCTCGCCGGCATCCTGGGCGTTGGCGATAGCTGTCGCGATCTCTTGTTCCGTTGGAGGAGACTTGCGGCCTGCAAGGCAGCCTTTCAGATCCCGGAGAGAGGACGTCTTTCCGGTTCCAGGTGTCGACGTACGCAAGCTGTCTTCCGCAGGGCCTGCCACCGCAGCCCCCACGTCCTTCAACGCAACATGCTGCTCTGCTTGATACTGCATGAGATTGACCCCTCTATTGTCTGGTTTAGCCGGCGCGATTCGCGCCTGACGAAACCATTCTGGGCCGCCGTCAAGTAGAAAAAAATGGGACGTGTCTCAAAATGCGTCCCGCATTGTGGTACCCCGTTATCGGCGGCGCAGCAATGCCAGCGGCAGGGTGCGCAGCCGTTCGAGAACCACGGATTTCATCGCCACTGGCGTCGGCAGCGAATCGAGCAGCGCGGGCCACCGTTCCTGGGCCATCGTCACGGCGTCTTTCACGGCGGCGACGGCGATGCGCTCGGCAATCCGGGCTTCGCGCGCGAAGTCCCGGTAGGTTTCCAGTGTCTGGCTGCGTTGCAGAAGATCGATGGCGACGTTCTGTCCGAAAGCCGCGAAGCCTGGCAGGGCGGCCACGCTGACGATGTCATAGGCCGGCGACAGCTCGGGCATCGTGCCATTGCGATAGAGGAACGAGAAATTCTTGAGGTGAGCGTCGCTGTTGCCCAGCAGCGTATGGACGGCTTGCCGCATGAAGAACTGCCGGACGTCTTCGATGCCGCGTACGCTCAGTCGGTCCAGCAGCCGGACGATGGCCACGTAGGCATCGTTGCCGGCGTACTTGCGTGCCGGCATGCGCGTCAGGATCTGGCAGCCGTCTTCGGCATGGACCCGGCCGCCGGGCTCGCGATCGAAGCGGTCCACTGCCAGGAAGTGCAGGTCCGCGCCCAACGCATCGGCCAGGCCCGGCACATCGATGGCCGCCAGCGGCTGCGGCCGGCACACGGCCACCGCCACGCCGGCTGCCTGGGCCAACTGCATCGACACATATTCGTTATAGATCTGGCTGTCGTCGTTGCGTGCCGGCAGCTTGGCGATCAGGTCGGACAGCCGCCCGTGGGTAGGCATGGTGTAGCGCCTGCCTGCGTGCGCGGTAGACAGCGCCAGCTTGTTCTGCACGCCGGACACCGAGGCGGCACCTTCGGTCGCGCCTTCCACGACGGCGATCTCGAGGTTGTCCGCGCCGCCCGTCACCCCGATGGTGCGGACATGATCGGGCAAGGTGTCCAGATTGGCCGGGCGCACGGTCAAGGCACCGGGCAGGTCTTCGCCGGCCGCGGCCAGCACGCCGAAGTCGTCGCGATCATCGGGATGGTGACGCGTGGCCTCCAGCCGCTTGCGCAGTTCGCCCTCGGGCAGCAGCCCGGCAAAGTAGGGGGGAAGTTCGCCGCCGACGTTGTAGACCGCAGGGTGGAACGGATTCGACAGGATGGTGCCAGTCAACGGTTCGTTGCCGGGGATGGTCAGCGAGAGGCTGAGCGTCGGCCGGCCGGGATCGCCGCGAAATTGCTCGCCAGGCACGAAGCGCGTGGTTCGCCCGGCTTCGCAGAGGTAGCCGCAGAGTACTCCGTGCAAGTGCACCGACAGATAGCGCGGCCGGAGTTCGTCGCTCATGTCTCATCCCCGAGCAGCAAATCGACGGAAGTCGGAGCGCCCCGGTCGGGTCCGGCAGCCTTGCCGGCCAGCGTCTGCCGAACCTCCGCCAGATGCTCTTTGGGCACGAGCACCCACTCGGCGTCCAGCGCAGAGGCAATCGCATCGAGTGTCGAAGCGCGCACATCCTGCTTGCCGCTCAGGGCGACGGAGAGGTTGGAACTGGCCATGCCGATCAATCGGCCCACCTCCATTAGAGAGAGTTTCCGGAGCTTCCGAAGCGCGCGCAGTTGGTGGTCGAAATCGGACATGAGGCGAGTCGCAGGCCTGTTCTATTTATTAACATAGCATACGAGATAGATTTATGTGTAAACATAAATATTTACAGTATCTTATGTATTAAGATAAGGACGCAGCAGGCGGAAGCCGGCACTGGCCGCTCCCTTTCCTCGGCCGGCTGGGTCGGCTCGGTGGACTCGGTACTGAGGGCCGCCTGGCCCGGATGCGTGGTCTGCATGGCGATCTCCTGTGTCTGGGCGCACGGGATTGCGCGGTCAAGGGACAGTCTGCAGGCCGGATACCGTCATGGAAATGGGACGGTTCTCAAAAATTCCGGGGCGTCGTCAATCGCGTTCCGCCCCCAACGGCGGCGCGATATCCTCCAGCGCACGCCTCTCGGCATCCACGCCGAAGCGGAGCGCCAGCAGGCCGGCCAAGATCACGAGCGTGGCGCCGATGCCGTAGCCAGCGGCCACCGCGCCCCGGCTGCCGGTTTCGATCAGCATGCCGAACAGCACGGGGGCGACAAAGCCGCCCGTGCCCGTGCCCACGGCGTAGAACACCGAAATCGCCAGGGCGCGCATCTCCAGCGGGAAGACTTCGCTGGCGGTCAGATAGGCGGAGCTGGCCGCGGCCGACGCCAGGAAGAATACGGCGGACCAGCACAGGGCCTGCGCGCGTGCATCGAGCCAGCCTTGCATGAACGCCCAGCCGGTGGCGGCCAGGCCGACGCCCGACAGCACATAGGTGACGGCGATCATCCTGCGCCGTCCGATCCGGTCGAACAGCGGGCCCAGCACCAGTGGGCCCAGCGCGTTGCCCAGCGCGAACGGGAAGATATAGAGCGCCACGCGTTCCTCGGGCACGCCCTGGAACCGGGTCAGCACCAGCGAGTAGGTGAAAAAGATTGCGTTGTAGAAGAACGCCTGCGCCACCATCAGCGCGAACGTGACGACACTGCGCGTGCGGTAGCGGCGCAGCAGCAGGCGCATGATCTCGCCCAGCGCGGGAATGGGTTTGCCGGCGTAGGCCACCGTGGCGGCTGCGCCCACTGGCGGCAACACGCCATGCCGCCGCGCCACTTCCGATTCGATGCTGGCAATCACGCGCGCGGCTTCGTCGTGACGGCCGTGCGTCGTCAGCCAGCGCGGGCTTTCCGGCACATGCCGCCGGATCAGGACGATCGCCACGGCCAGTACCGCGCCCAACGCAAAGCAGACGCGCCAGCCCCATACCGGGCCGAATACGCGCGGGTCCAGCAGCACCAGGCTCAGGCCGGCGCCCAGTGCCGCGCCAATCCAGAAGCTGCCGTTGATGGCCAGGTTCACGCGTCCGCGCACGCGGGCCGGTATCAGTTCGTCGATGGCCGAGTTGATGGCCGCGTACTCGCCGCCGATGCCCAGTCCGGTCAGGAACCGGCAGACGGCGAAGAACGCGAAATTGGGAGAGAAGGCCGTGGCCAGGGTGGCCGCCATATAGACCGCCAGCGTGGCCAGGAACAGTGTCTTGCGGCCCAGCCGGTCGGCCAGGCGGCCAAACAGCAACGCGCCGATGACCGCCCCTGATATATAGATGGAGCCGGACCAGCCTACCTGCGTGGCATCGAGCCCCAGGGTGTCGGGCCGCGACAGGACAGCGCCGACCGAGCCCACCAGGGTCACCTCCAGTCCGTCGAGCACCCAGGCGATGCCCAGCGCGATGGCGACGCGCCAGTGCCAGGCGGACCACGGCAGGCGGTCCAGGCGGGCGGGGATATCGGAATGCCAGGCGGCGATGACGGGCTCCTTGGCGCCGGGATGGCACTCACAAGACTATAGCCACTCCGCAATCGGCTGCCTGTCGGCGATCCGCCGACGCCGCCCCGCCAGCGTCCGCCACAAAAAAAAGGGCGGCCCTTGCGCGGGCCGCCCCTTGCCGTCGGCGGATGCCTGTCTTACTGCGCCGGGAACGACAGCGCGTTGGTCAGGTCGCCCATGGCCGGCTTGCCGTTGGCCACCAGCGCATCGTCCCGCAGCTTCAGGCCCGGCAGCGTCGGCAGGGCAAAGCGGCGCGTGATGAAGCGCAGGATCGACGCCGTGTCGTACTGCGTATGGTCCACGAAGCCTTTCCTGGCGAACGGCGACACGATGATCGCCGGGATACGCGTGCCCGGACCCCAGCGGTCGGCGGTCGGCACCGGTGCGTGGTCGTAGAAGCCGCCGTTTTCGTCGTAGGTCACCACGATCAGCATGTTCTTGTACTGCGGGCTCTTCTGCAGCTGCTGGATCACGTCGACGATGTGGGCGTCGCCGTCGGCCACGTTGGCGTAACCGGGGTGCTGGTTCAGGTTGCCCTGCGGCTTGTAGAACGTCACGGCCGGCAGCTTGCCTGCGGCGGCATCGGCCAGGAACTGGCTGTCGAAATCCTTCAGGTGGGCCGTGCGGTAGTCGGCATGGTCAATCGGGCTGAACGCGGCAAAGAAGTTGAACGGCTGGTGGTGGGCCTGGAAGTTCGGCGTCGTGTTGTTGTAGATCTTGGTGCGATCGGCCGACACGGTCTTCCATGCGCCCGCGTACCAGGCCCAGTCCACGCCGCGCTTGTCGAGGTAGGTGGCGATGGTGTCCTGGGTTTGCGGCGGCAGGGTGCTGGCGGCGTTCGGGTCGGCCAGCAGCTTGGTGGCATCGGTCGAGGCCGGCGCGTTGCCGCTTGGCTGGAAGGCCGGCTGCATCGTATTCACGGCGTAGAACAGGCCGGTGGCCGGGTCCTTCGGCGTAATGGCGCCGTCGTTCACGTACGAGGCTCGGGCGGACAGGATGCTCGTGGAGCTGGTACCGGTCAGCTGCAGGCTCTTGCCGTCAGCTGCCACGGCCGCGATCGATTTCGCTGCCACTGACGTATCGGCGTTCGGGTAGGTCGGCACGCAGGCGCAGACCAGGTACTGGTGGTTCAGGAACGAACCACCGAACGCGCCCATGAAGAAGTTGTCGGCCAGCACGAAATCCTTGGCCACCTTCCACATCGCCATGCTGCTGCCGTCGTAGTAGCCCATGGTGAGGCCGCCGGCGTCGGAGAAGGCCGCGAACTTGTCGTTCTTGCCGCCATTGATCTGCATCTGGTTCTGGTAGAACTTGTGGACCAGGTCGCGGGTGACCACGTTCTGGTTCACCACCACGCCCGTGCCATTGACGCCCAGCGGATCGTCGATGCGGAACGGCTTGTTGGCCCAGCCCACCGTATTGACTTCAGGCAGGGTCACGGACTGGCCCGCAGCAGTGAAACCACCCCAGGTCGGCGGCAGCGACGCCAGCGTCGAATTGTCGAAGTCCTTCTGCGGGGTCAGAGTGCCGACGGCGCTCGGGTTCACACCCGGAATGCCATTGGCGCCGGGAAACAGGCCGTAAAGGTTGTCGAAGCCGCGGTTTTCGGCGTAGATCACCACCACGGTCTTGATGTTGTTCATGGCCACGCGCTGGGCCACGCCGGTCTTGATGGCGGTGGCGATGTCGCCGCCGGCGGCCACCGCGTTGGCGATCAGGTCGATGGCCTGCTCGATCTCGCCCTGCAGCGCAGCCTTGATCTTGCCGTCCGTTTCCTTGTTGTGGTCTTCCAGCAGCTTGTCCGCGGCCACACCAAGGCGATCCGCCAGCTGGCTGCGCGCGGCGTCGAGGTTGCCGCCGTTGCCGTCCATCAGCGCGGCCAGTTCGGTGGAGATGGCGCTGACCACGCCATTGGCGCTGGCCGGCGCGCGGAACACCAGCTTGCGCGTCACGGCGGCATGGCCACCGGCATCGTCGTTACGGAACGCATCCGTGCCGATTTCGGCCACCACGGGGCCCTGGCCATTCACGGTAAAGGCGCCCTTGGCGTCGGTGAAGGCCGAGGCCTCGCTGCTGTCGCACGCGCCGTTGTTGTTGGCGTCGATACAGACCTTGGCGTGCTCGAAGTAGCTGCCGGTGACGACGCCCGACGTGGTGGCGGCGGGGGTGGCGGCGCTGCTGCCGGAATCGCTGCCGCCACAGGCGGACAGGCATGCGGCGGCCAATGCGGCCAGCGGCCACAGACGGGTTTTAGGGCTCATGGCTTTCCTCTTTCTTATATGTGGGAAGACTGCGGTGCTGCGATGAAGCTTGTGGGTACTGCCTGGGTGCGCCGCGAGTGTGGGCCCGCCATGTGTCAGATTGATGATGAGGCGCAGGGAAATCCGATACACCTGCACCGCGCGGCGTTGTCAGGAGGCGGCGTGTCGTTTTCGTGAAGTGTCACGTGGATGTCATCCATCCGGCATAGCCTCTTGCGCCATCCATCGTCATCCCGCCGCCATCATTCCGTCATGAGCTTGCCGCCGCTGTTGTGGAACGCCGCGTTCCCGTCGCTCTTCACCTGGTTGCGCGTGGCGGGCAGCCTGCTGATCGTGCTGCTGGGCAGCCTGATGACAGGGTGCGGGCAACAGGATGCCGCGCCGGCAACGGCCATCGGGAACACACCGCCCCCGCGGGCGGCAGCGGCCAGCGTGCCCGGAGCCGCCGGTCCGAAGCCGTTTTACGCGATGATGGCCGAGCGGCATCCCGACATCGCGCGGCTCAATGCGCTGGGCAAGGCGTTGTTCTTCGATCCGGCACTGTCGGCATCGGGCAAGCAGTCGTGTGCCACTTGCCACAGCCCCGCGCATGCCTATGGGCCGCCGAACAACCTGTCGGTGCAGCTGGGCGGTGCGGACATGACGCGCACCGGCGTGCGGGCGGCGCCGTCGCTGCGCTATGTGCAGAACGTCCCGGCCTACACCGACCACTATCACGAGAACGACGGCAACGACGCCGAGGACCAGGGCCCGACCGGCGGCCACAACTGGGACGGCCGCGCCGCATCGACGCACGATCAGGCCCGCATCCCGCTGCTGTCCGCGCACGAGATGGCCAACGGCGAGCCACGGGTGGTGGTCGAGCGCATCCGCCACGGACCGCATGCCGAAACCTTCCGCAAGGTGCTGGGCCAGGACGTGCTGGACGACGAGGACACCGCGTTCAGCGCGGTGCTGATGGCGCTGGAGGCATTCCAGCAGACGCCCTCGGAGTTCTATCCCTATACCAGCAAGTACGACGCGGTACTGCGCGGCCAGGCGAAGCTCAACGCGGCGGAACTGCGCGGCCTGCGCGTGTTCAACGATCCGAACAAGGGCAACTGCGCCGCTTGCCACCCGGGCGATGTCCGGGAAGGCGCATTCCCCGCGTTCTCGGATTTCGGCTTTATCGCCGTGGGCGTGCCGCGCAATCGCAAGCTTGCAGGCAATGCCGATCCGGCATTCTTCGACATGGGGCTGTGCGGCCCGGACCGGACCGACCTCAAGGACCGTGCGGACTACTGCGGCCTGTTCCGTACCCCGTCATTGCGCAACGTGGCAATGCGCCACGCCTTTTTCCACAACGGCATCTTCCACTCGCTGGACGAGGTGCTGCACTTCTACGCCGAGCGCGATGTAAAGCCGCAGAATTGGTATCCGCGCGGCGCGGACGGCAGGGTGCGGAAGTTCGACGACCTGCCGGCGCAGTATCACGCGAACATCAACATGGAAGCGCCGTTTGGCGGCAAGCCGGGCGACAAGCCGCTGATGACCGAGGGGGAAATGCGCGATGTGATCGCGTTCCTGAAGACGCTGACCGATGGCTATCAGGCCCCGGCCGCAACCCTGAAGATGGCGGCCTCACCCGAAACATCACACCGCATCGGCGGCGGGCAGCAATGGAAGGGACAGGGCCGCTAGTTCAGGCGGCCCACCGCGGCCAGCATCGAGCGGCCATGCGCGGTGATTTGCGGGCAGGGACGTTTGCCCTGTTCGGATTCCAGGATCACCAGTTGCCGGGTGATCAGTGCATCGAGATCGACGGGGTCGATTTCGCGTGCGGCGATGCTTGACGTATCGTCGCGGGTATGTGGGCCGTTGCCGATCAACATCAGCGTGGCAAGTTCATGTGGGCTCAGCACGGTGTTCTCCTTGGCGAGAGGGGAGCGGTTGCTGGGGACATGGGGAACGCGGGGCCGCTGGGAGCGGTGCGTTCCTCCGACGGGATTGTGGACCATCGCGCCGGCGCTTGCACGCTGCATCGCATCGTGACGGCCAGTCGACAGTTAAGGCATTGGACGGGCATGCGCGGCAGGGGTTCCAGCCCGATACAAAACCGCTACAGAACGCAGGGCCTTCATGTGCGCGTCACGCGAAGGGTTGCCGTTTTCTCCCGGATGCCCAGATGATGCCTGACGTTTCCGATCCCGTGTCTATGCCCCTTGCAGCCCCATGGCGATGCCGTCACTGCGCGGATCGTGCGCGCCCGCGCAACTTCCGTCGTCGTACAACGCGATGGCGCCTGGATGGCCCGCCAACGGGCTCTGCGCCTCGATCACGCTGACTTCGTGACCGCGCGTTGAGAGCGTGGCGATCACATCATCGCCCGCATCGGCCTCGATCTTGAGGCTGTCACGCGTGTCGGAGAACGTGCGTCCGAGCAGAAACCGGGGCCGGGACAGCGCCTGCATCGGATCCATCCCATAGTCGATCAGCCGTGTCAGCACGGCGGCCAGCGTCTGGGGCTGGCCGTCGGCACCTTGCGTGCCATACGTCAGCCGCGGCTTGCCGTCGCGCAGATACATGCCCGGATTCAGCGTATGGAAAGGGCGCTTGTCCGGTTGAATCGCGTTGTGATGGGTGGGATCGGTGCTGAATGCGGCGCCCCGGTTGTGCCACAGGATGCCGGTGTCGCCCGCCACCACGCCGCTGCCCCAATCGAAATACACGGTCTGCAGCACGCTCACGCAGCGGCCCTGACGGTCGACGGCCGAAAGAAAGACCGTATCGCCATGCTGGTAGACATGCGGCCACGGCATCGCGTGGCCCATATCGATATGCGCGGCCAACGCCGACAACCGCGCCGGCGACAGCATCGCATCGACGGGCACGGCGGCGAACTCGGGGTCCGCCACGTGCCGGTTGCGCTCGATAAACGCCTGTTTCACGGCTTCCACCAGCAGGTGGTAGTAGTCCGCGCTGCCCTCGGGGATGCTGGCCACGTCGAAGCGTTCCAGGATGCCCATGATCTGCAGCGTGGTCACGCCCTGCGTCGGTGGCGCCAGGCTCAGCAGTTCGCCGCCGCGATATGGCACGCGCAGTGGCGCTTCGTCGCGCGCCGCGGTGCAGGCCAGGTCCTGCAGCCCGAGCGGCGACCCGGCGGCACGCAGCCCCGCGACGATGCGCTCGGCCAGTTCGCCTTCGTAAAATTCGCGCGAACCGAAGTTCGCGATGCGATCAAGGCTGCGGGCCAGGGCGGGCTGCCGCAGCCGGTCGCCTTGCCGGGGCAGGCGTCCGTCGGGCATGAAGACGTCGGCAAAGCCGGGCCAGTCCGACAGTTCCTCGTGCCGGAAGGCCTGCCAGAATCGCTGCGACGGCGTGACGTCGAAGCCTTCCTGCGCCAGTGCGATGGCGCGCTGGAACAGTTGCTTCCACGGTTGCTGACCACCCCAATGGTCGCGGCTGATGGCGAACGCACGGTCCCAGGTGTCGACCGTGGCCGCCGACGTGATGGCCGACGCTGCGCCGCGCGTGGGGATCGCATCGCCGTAGTCCGGCAGCGTGGCTGCGGCCTGTCCGATGCCGGAGAGCGCGCGCACGTTGCCGGCCTGATCGCTGACGATCCAGAAGGCGTCGCCGCCCAGGCCCGTGAAGTGCGGATAGGTGACGGACAGCGTGGCGCCGATGGCGATGGCGGCCTCGATGGCATTGCCGCCGGCGCGCAGGATCTCCAGGCCGGCTTCGCTTGCCAATGCATGCGGGCTGGTGACCATGCCCGCGCTGGAAGTGGCCAGATGCTTCATGCGTGCTGCCCGCCCAGGTAGGCCTGTACCAGCGCCGGGTCCTGGGCCAGTGCCTCGGCATCGCCGCTGGCCACCACGCGGCCTTCTTCGAGCACGTAGGCGCGGTCGGCCAGCGACAGGGCCAGCGCCGCCATCTGGTCCACCAGCAGGATGGTGATCGATGCCTCGCGCAGCGCGTCCAGCGACGCGAACAGTTCCTCGATGACCTTCGGCGCCAAGCCCAGCGACGGCTCGTCGAGCAGCAGCACCGTCGGATTCGACATCAGCCCGCGCGCCACGGCCAGCATCTGCTGCTCGCCGCCGGACATCAGGCCCGCACGCTGGTGCTGGCGCTCGCGCAGGCGGGGCCAGCGCGCGAACATGGCCTCGATGCGGCGCATGGTTTCGGCACGCGAGATGCGGCCCGAAGGGAAGGCGCCCAGCCGCAGGTTGTCGAGCACCGACAGCTCGGGGAATACCTGCCGGCCTTCCGGCACCAGTACCACGCCCATTTCGGCAATCTTCGCCGCGTCGAGCCGGGCCAGATCGGTGCCGTCGAACGTGATGCCGCCCTGTACGGGACGATGCAGCCCCGACAGCGCACGCATCAACGTGGATTTGCCCGCGCCATTGGCACCCAGCAGCGCCACCATCTCGCCTTCGCGGACTTGCAGGTCCACATCGTGCAGTACCGGCGCCGCACCGTAGCCGGCACGCAGTGCGCTGACGCCCAGCACTTCCGGCGGCACGGCGTTGTCCACCGACCGGACGCGCCGCCGCACCGGGGCGCCCGACGCCTCGCCCAGATAGGCGCGGCGCACGGCCGGATCGGCACGCACTGCGTCGGGCGTACCGGCGGACAGGTGCTGACCCGCGTCGATCACCACGATGCTGTCGGACACATCCATCACCAGCGACATGTCATGCTCGACCAGGCCGACCGCGATGCCACTGTCGGCAATCCGCCGCAGCAGTCGGCCCAGCGTTGCCTTGTCCTCGCGGGACAGTCCGGCTGCGGGTTCGTCCAGCAGCAGCACGGCCGGCCGCGTGGCCAGCGCCCGGGCAATTTCCACCAGGCGGCGATCCACGTGGGCCAGGTCGGCGGCGCTGGCATCGGGGTCGCCGGTATAGCCGCAGGCGGCCAGCAAGGCGCGCGCCTCGTTGCGCACGGCGGGGGCAGTGAAGCCCGCGATGCCGAGCAGCGTGCCGAGCCTGCCGCGCGTGAGGGCGATGGCCACGTTGTCGGCCGCGCTCATGCCGGTGAACAGTTGCGTGGTCTGGTAGGTGCGCGAGATGCCATGGCGCGCGCTGTGGCAGGCGCCGCGCGCGGGCAGGGCGTCGGCGCCGAGGCGGCGGCCGCCCGAGCGCGGCCGATAGTAGCCGGACAGCATGTTGAGCACGGTCGATTTGCCGGCGCCGTTCGGCCCGATCAGGCTGGTCACCTGGCCCGGCGGCAAGTCGAACGACAGATCGTCAACCGCGCGCACGCCGCCGAATACCATCGACAGGCCCAGTGCCGACAGCCCCCGGCGCTGCGCGGCCTCGCGCTGCGGCAGCATGGCGCCAGCCACGGCGTCGTGGCCGGCCGGCCTGGCAGGATGCAGGCGGCGGAACGCCGACGTCACCACGCCCACCATGCCGCTGGGCGCTACCCAGAGCACCACCAGCAGCAGCACGCCAAAACAGAGCAGTCGCAGGTTTTCCAGGCTGGACAGGATTTCAGGCAGCAGGCCCACCACGACCGCGCCCGCGACGGGCCCGGCCACCGTGCCGGCACCGCCGATCATCACCACGAGCACGAACAGGATCGACTGCAGGAACGAGAACATGCCCGGCGTGACCATGCCCTGCAGCGGCGCGAACAGGCCGCCTGCCAGGCCGGCCAGCGCCGCCGAGAACGCAAAGCCGACCGTCTTCACGACCAGCGGGTTGACGCCGATCGACGCGGCAGCGGTCTCGCTGTCGCGCACCGCGCGCATGGCGGCACCCCAGCTGCCGCGCGCAATGCGCGCATACGCGGCCAGCGCAAGCCCTAGTACCGCGATGGCGATCAGCGCCAGCGCACGCTCGCCGCCGTCCACACCGGGCAGCGACGGTTGCGCGATGCCCATCAGGCCGTTCTGGCCGCCCGTCAGCCCACGCCATTCCACGGCGCCGTGCTCGACGATGAAGCCGAAGGCGATCGTTACCATCGCCAGCCCGGGGCCCTTGACGCGTAGCGCGGGCAGCGCCAGCAGGCCGCCCAGCGCGGCGGCCACCAGAGCGCCCACCGGCCATGCGGCCCAGAAGCTCCATCCCGCCTGGCCGGTCAGGATGGCCACCGCGTAGGCGCCAATCGCATAGAAGCCAACGTGGCCGAATGACACCTGGCCGGTCAGCCCGAGCAGCAGGTTCAGGCCCACGCCGCAAATGGCGAGCATTGCCACGCCGGCGATGACGAACACGAAATATCCGTTCAGCGTCAGGGTCAGGCCTGCGGCCGCGGCCAGCACCGCGCACATGGCGGCAATCTGCAGCGGCGTACCCAGGCCCAGCCACGGCGCGGCGGGGCGTGCCGGGTTGGCCGGCGGTGCGGTGGAGACCGTGGATGGCATGGTCTTGCTCATGCCCTGGCTTGTTCCTTCGCTCATACCTTGCGTACCTCCGCGCGTCCGAACAGCCCATCGGGCCGCAGCGCCAGCAGCGCGATGACCAGGGCAAAGGTGATGATCTGCGTGTAGCTGGAACCGAGCGATGCGGTCACCAGCGCCTCGGCCACGCCGAAGATCAGGCCGGCCACCATCACGCCCCAGGCGCTGGACAGTCCGCCAAGAATGGCCACGGCGAACGCCTTGAGACCGAAGACGGTGCCCATGTCGGCCTGCACATTGAACAGCGGGGCAATCAGCACGCCGGCGATACCGGCCAGCAGCGTCGACAGCGCGAACGCGCCGGCAATGGTGCGACGGATCGGAATGCCCATCAGGCGTGCCGCATCGCGGTTCTGTACCACGGCGAGCATGGCCACGCCCCAGCGCGACTTGCGCAGGACCACGTGCAGCACGGCCGCCAGCACCAGCCCGACCACCGGAATCACCAGCTGCAGCGGATATACGCCGACGCCCGAACTGCCCAGCTGTACCGACTGCGCGGCCAGCGGCGACGGCAGGCTGCGCGGCTCGGTGCCGAACCACAGCATCACCACGTTATCGAGCACGATGCCCAGCGCCACGGTGGCCATCAGCCAGGCGTTCGAGCCCCGGCTGGCAAACGGCCGCACGGCCAGGAATTCCACGGCCAGGCCGTACAGCGCGCACAGCGCCAGTGCCAGCACGATGGCCAGCGGCATCGGCCAGCCCAGCGTCTGCGCAAACGTGTACGTGAGCACGGCGCCCAGCATCATCGAGCTGCCCTGCGCGAAATTGACCGTGGCAGAGACTGCGTAGGTGATGTGAAACCCCAGCGCCATCAGCCCGTACATGCTGCCCAGGCCCAGCCCGCTGATGAGGGCGGATATCCATAACATGGTGATGTCCTTCTCTTTACGTTTTCGCCCCACTGCCGCATGGCGGAAGCGGGGCGCAACATCGGCAACGCGCGTTTACGGCTTCACGGGCACGATACGGTTGTCGATGAACTGGGCCCAGACGTAGTCGTTCTCGGTCAGCGCATCATGCTGCTGGGGCGAGAACGGCTTCACGTAGGTCTTGATCAGGCCCTCGTAGCGGTCGATCTTGTAGAAGCCCTCGCGCACTGCGTCGCCCTTGGTGCTGCCGGCCTTGGCGATGGCCAGCGCGGCCAGTTGCGTGGCGTCGTAGGCGTTGGCCACGCCCACGGCCGGCGTGATGTCGTCCGGGCCCTTCACGTCGCTGTACTTGGCCTTCAGGTCGTTGACCACGCGCGTGCTGACCGGCGTCGGCGTGCCGAAGAAGCTGTAGGTCTGCACGAAGTGGACGTTCTTCGCGTTCGGTCCCGCCAGTTCCGTGAAGCGGCCGCCGGCCGGGCCCCAATGCGACACCACCGGCACCTTCCAGCCCATCCGGTCGAGCGACTTGACCACCTGCGCCGACGGGCCGACGTTGCCCACCATCAGCAGCACGTCGGCGCCGGCGGCCTTCAGGCGGCCGAGCTGGGGCACCACATCCACGTCGTTGGCCTCGAATTTCTCGACGCCCACCGGCTTGCCGCCCTTGGCGGCCATCGCGGCCACGATGCCTTTCTCGTTCGATTCGCCCCACGGGTTATTCACCAGGATCAGGCCCGGCTTGCTGGCGTTGAACGCCTTCTGTGCGTACTGCAGCATCGCCTTGTCCACCACCTCGTCCACGGCCGAGACACGGAACGCGAAGTTCGGATTCGCGCCGTTGTGGGTGATCGGCGTGCCGGCGGCCCACGGGCCCATGAACGGCACCTTCTCCTGATTGGCGATCGGCACGATGGCCATCGAGACTGGCGTGTCGAGCCCGCCGAACAGCACGGCCACCTTCTCCTTGTAGATCAGTTCGCGCGCAGCCAGCACACCCTTGGCCGGATTGCCTTCGTCGTCGCGGCGCACCAGCTCGAGCTTGCGACCGCCCAGCAGGCCGCCCCTGGCATTGATTTCGTCGATGGCGATGGTCATGCCGCGCGTCAGCGATTCGCCGGCCCGGGCGGACTGGCCCGACAGCGCCGTGATCAGGCCGATCTTGATGGTGTCGGCGGCACGTGCGGGCAGGGCGGTCATGGCGCAGGCGGCCGCAGCGGCAGCGATCAGTGCACGGCGTTGGGGACGAAACATGGCGGATCTCCGGATGGGTTGGTGTCGGCGGGCTGTCTCGCAAGAGCCGTGCCATCGCGTTGACGAATCACCCGGAAAGTCCGGGACAACCGGTATTTCAATACGTAGACGATCTGGCCCGCAATTTGCGAACGATTAAGCGACATTCATGCATACGATCGGAATCGGGGCATCGCGCACGAAGGCGGTGCCGGTTCCGGGGGCGGATGCACCAACCAGAAGAAAGGCACTCGTTCATGACCTTCAATCCGAGTCCGCTGGCGGCGGCGCAGGCGGCGCCGTCGTTCGGTCCGTTGCGCCATCACGGCCGTTTTCCGTACCGCCCGATCACTGACGCCGATGGCTTCCGCTGGCCCAATGGCGCGCGCCTGGCCGTCTATCTCGGCTTCAATATCGAGCACTTCGCGTTTGGCGAGGGGCTGGGCGCGAACCTGGGCCCGGTATCGCCGCAGCCCGACGTGCTGAACTACAGCTGGCGCGAGTACGGCAACCGCGTGGGGGTATGGCGCTGCCTGGAACTGTTCGATCAGCTGGATATGCCCACCGGCGTGATCCTGAACACGGCCATCTACGATCATTGCCCGGCGGTGCTCGATGCGTGCCTGGCGCGTGGCGACGAACTGATCGGCCATGGCCATACGAATGCCCACCGCCAGAGCGAATTCGACGAGGCTGGCGAGCGTGCGCTGCTGGTGCACTGCCGCGACCGCATCCGCGAACACAGCGGTCGTGCGCCGGGTGGCTGGCTTTCGCCCTGGATTTCCGAAACGATGGTCACGCCCGACCTGCTGGCCGAAGCCGGCTACCGATACACCCTGAACTGGGCCCACGACGACCGGCCGGTGCGCATGCAGACGCGCAACGGCGGGGCGCTGTGGTCGATCCCGTACCCGCAGGAGCTCAACGACATCCCGATGATCATCGCCCGCCAGCTTGACGGCGTGGCATTCGCCGACATGATCATCGACCAGTTCGATGAAATGCTGCTACAGGCCAATCATCCGCAGCACCCGCAACCACTGGTGATGGGCATCGCGCTGCATCCGTATCTGGTGGGGCAGCCGTACCGGCTCAGGCACCTGCGTCGGGCGCTGGCACACATTGCCGCGCGGCGGTCGCACGGCGAGGTCTGGCTGACGACACCAGGCGCGATCTGCGACGCCATGGACGCCCAGGTGCCCATGGCGCTGGATAGCGCCAGTGCCGCCGCGCGCTAACATCATGGGCATTGTTTCCCTGACCGACGCCATGTCAACCAAAGCTGCAAGGAAAGCCGCCCCGAGGGCGGAGCAAGCGCGTCCGCCGGCGACTTCGGCCATCCCGGATGCGCCGGACGCACCGGACGAGCGGCAGGACGCCGACACCCGCATCTACCAGGCGATCTTCGACGGCGTGCTGAACCATCGGCTGACCCCGGGCACCAAGCTGCCCGAACCCGAGCTATGCACGCTGTTTGGCGTGGGCCGGGCCGTGGTGCGGCGTGTACTGGAAAAGCTCGCGCACGACGGCATCGTGGCGCTGCGGCCCAACAAGGGCGCGGTGATCGCCGAGCCGACGCCCGAGGAAACCAGCCAGATTTTCGAGGCGCGGCGGGCGATGGAGCGGGTGCTGGTCGAACTGGCCGTCGAGCGCGTGACGCCGGACGACCTGCGCGAACTGCGCCGGCAGCTGGCCGACGAGCACGACGCGATGCACCGCTTTGACCAGCCTTCATGGGCGCGGCTGGCCAGTGGCTTCCACCTGCGGATTGCCGCGCTGGCACGCAACCCGGTGCTGCAACGCTACCTGACCGAACTGGTCTCGCGCTGCTCACTGATCGTGGGGCTTTACGAGCCACCGGGTCACGCACCCTGCGAGCACGACGAGCACGCCGCCATCGTCGCCTGCATCGAGGCGCGTGACGCCGTGGGCGCGGTGACGCTGATGGAGGCCCACCTGCGCGAACTGGAACAGCGCATCGAAACGTCGCGCATGCAGGGCGAAAAGAGCCTGGCGCAAATGCTGGGCCTGCCGCGGCGTGAAACCGGAGTCCCCAAGGAACACGATGGAAATTGATTTCACCGCGATCACCGAATATCAGCGTTACAAGCTCATGGCCAGCCTGATCGTGCCGCGGCCGATCGCGCTGGTCACCACGCTGGGCCCCGACGGCACGGCCAATGCGGCGCCGTTCTCGATGTTCAACATGCTGGGCGAGGAGCCGCCGATCGTGATGATCAGCGTGAACCGCCTGGGCGACGGCTCGCTGAAGGATACGGCGGCCAATATCGTGCGGACGCAGGAATTCGTCGTGCACCTCAGCGACGAGGCGATGGCCGAGAAAATGCATCGCTGTGGCGAACGCCTGCCGCCGGACATGAGCGAACTGGCCCACGTGGGGCTGACGGCCGCTGCGTGCACCGACGTGGCCCCCCCGCGCATCGCCGAGGCGCCGGTGGCGTTCGAATGCCGGCTCTGGGAAACGCTGGAGACGGAAAGCCGCCAGATCTTCATCGGTCGCGTGCTGCGCCTGCATGCGCGCGACGGACTGATCGATACCGAACGCTGGCGCGTGCGGCTGCAGGAGTATTTCCCCGTGGGCCGCTTCGGCGCCAGCTTCTATGTCACCACGCGCGACCGCTTCTCGCTGGAGAAGGACGCCGGCGTGGTCACCGCGTCAACCGCGATCGACGAGATGTGAGCCCAGCGGCGCCGGCGGATCGAGGACTTCTACCCCCCCCCCCGCGCGGCTTAGCCCGGATGCACGACGACCAGCAGCGCCGTCGCCACGCTCTTGCCCGGATTGGAAATGGCATGGGTCACATCGGCGCCGTAGCGCGCGGTTTCGCCATGCTTCAGTTTCTTTTCATCGCCGGCTGACCGCACGGTCATGGCCCCGCCCAGCACCGACAAGTGCTCTTGCGTGCCCGTCTCGTGCGGTTCGGACGCCAGCACGCCCCCGGGCTGGATGGTCAGTTCATACCATTCAAAGCGGCCGGCCAGGTCGATTGGACCCAGGATGCGCAGTTCGCAGCGCCCGTCCGGGCTCTTCAGCGCCGGCACCGCGTGCGCCTGAACCACCGTCACGGCGGGCGCCGGGGCCGATTCCGACCCCTGGGCGAGAAAATCCGTCAGGCTCACACCGAGCGCATTGGCCAGCCGCCACAGCACCGCCACCGTGGGATTGGCCAGGTTCCGTTCGATCTGCGACAGCATAGACTTGGAGACACCGGCGCGGCGCGACAGGTCGTCCAGCGACAGTTGCTGGCTCTGCCGCAGCGCCTGCAGGGCGCTGCCTACCGCCGGCGGGCCATCGACGGCCGCGGGTGGCTTGGCGGGTGAGGGTTGCGTCATCGACATCTGTTCGTTATAGTACACGTCACGTTCGATATATAGAACACGTTCGATTTATCGATCGAACGATCCGAGACATTACCACCGGGAGTCTGGCCATGTCGAGTGCCGAGGCTTTTTATGCATCGATCCGCGCCGAAGTCGACGCCATCCGCGCCGCGGGGCTGTACAAGCGCGAGCGCATCATCGCCACGCCGCAGGGCGCCACCATCCGCACGGCGGACGGGCGCGAGGTCATCAACCTGTGCGCCAACAACTATCTTGGGTTGTCGTCGCACCCGAAGGTGATGGAGGCCGCCCACGCCGCGTTGCGCACGCATGGCTACGGGCTGTCGTCGGTGCGCTTCATCTGCGGCACGCAGGACCTGCACAAGGAACTGGAACGCCGCTTGGCCAGTTTTCTGGGCACCGAAGACACCATCCTCTACGGTTCGGCCTTCGATGCCAACGGCGGCCTGTTCGAAACGCTGCTGGGCCCCGAAGACGCCGTGATCAGCGACGAACTGAACCATGCGTCGATCATCGACGGCATCCGCCTGTCGAAAGCGCGCCGCTACCGCTACAAGCACAACGACCTGGACGACCTGCGCGCGCAACTGAAGCAGGCCGACGCTGAGGGCGCGCGCTTCAAGCTCGTGTTCAGCGACGGCGTCTTTTCGATGGACGGCACGGTGGCGCGCCTGGACGAGATCCGCAAGATCTGCGACGAGCACGGCGCGCTGCTGGGCATCGACGAATGCCACGCCACCGGCTTCATGGGCCAGCGCGGCCGCGGCACGCACGAGGCGCGCGGCGTGTTCGGCAAGATCGACATCATCACCGGCACGCTTGGCAAGGCGCTGGGCGGGGCATCGGGCGGCTTCACCTCCGGCCGCAAGGAAGTGATCGAGTTGCTGCGCCAGCGTTCCCGGCCGTACCTGTTCTCGAATACCGTGGCGCCAGCCATCGTGGGCGGCAGCATCGCCGTGCTGGACCTGCTCGAAGCCAGCACCGAACTGCGCGACAGGCTGGAGCAGAACACGAAGTTCTTCCGCGAAGGCATCGTCAAGCTTGGCTACGACATCAAGCCCGGCGACCATCCGATCGTGCCGATCATGGTGTACGACGCCGACAAGGCCCAGAAGCTGGCCGACCGCCTGCTGGAACTGGGCGTCTACGTGGTGGGCTTCTTCTACCCCGTGGTGCCGAAGGGGCAGGCGCGCATCCGTGTGCAGATGAGCGCCATCCATGATGAAAGCACCTTGCGTCCGGCACTGGACGCATTTGCCCAGGCCGGGCGCGAGCTGGGACTGATTCCATGACCGATGCAGCAGACAACGCGGTGCCGAAGATCCTGATCATCGGCGCCAACGGGCAACTAGGTTCGGAACTGGCGCTGGCCCTGGCCGAGCGTTACGGCCGCGAGCAGGTGGTGACGTCCGACGTGGTGCCCACCGGGCGCCACGTGCACATCGCCCATGAAATGCTCAATGTCACCGACCGGGGCGAGCTGACCACGGTAATCGAGCGGCACGGCATCACGCAGATCTACCTGCTGGCGGCGGCGCTGTCCGCCACGGGGGAAAAGGCGCCGCAATGGGCCTGGAACCTGAACATGACGGGCCTGCTGAACGTGCTGGAAGCCGCGCGCCATCATGGCATCCAGCGCGTGTTCTGGCCCAGTTCGATTGCCGCGTTCGGGCCCACCACGCCACGGGTGAATACCCCGCAGAAGACCGTGATGGAGCCCACCACGGTCTACGGGATCTCGAAGCAGGCCGGCGAGGGCTGGTGCCGCTGGTACTTCGAAAATCACGGCGTGGACGTGCGCAGCGTGCGCTATCCGGGCCTGATCTCGCACAAGACGCCGCCCGGCGGCGGCACCACCGACTATGCAGTGGACATCTTCCACTACGCCGTGCGCGGCGAGCCCTATACGTGCTTTCTCAATGCCGATGAGCGCCTGCCGATGATGTACATGCCCGACGCCATCCGCGCCACGCTGGAGCTCATGGAAGCCCCGCGCGAAGCGGTGCGCGAGCGCGGCAGCTACAACCTGGCCGGCATGAGCTTCACGCCGGCCGAGATTGCGGAAGCCATCCGCAAGCGCGAACCGGGCTTCGAGATCCGCTACGCAGCCGATTACCGGCAGGCCATCGCGCAAGGCTGGCCCGATTCGATCGATGACAACGCCGCCCGGCAGGATTGGGGCTGGCAGCCGCATTACGGCTTGCAGGAGATGGTCGACGACATGCTGCAGAACCTGCGGGCAACGGCCGGGGCGGGGGCCGTGGGGGCTGCTGCTGCGGCGGCTGCGGGATAAGGGCGGGCTGGTTCAGTCGCTGCCCGACTGTTCGGGCCACCAGGCGAAACGCCAGTCCGCATAGCTGCCGGCGTGGGCAAAGGCGGCTTCCTCGGCCGCATGGCTGTACTGCCTGAGCGGGCGAAGCGGCGACGTGCTGTGGACACCCAGGAAGCCGTCGCCGGGCGCGGGGAGATATTGCCAGTCGCCGCCGGTCATGGGATCGCGCCAGGCGCGACGCAGCCATCGGCGTGGCTCGCTGCCGCGCTGATCGTCCACGAGGTCGTCGAGCGTACGCGGGTAGCTGCCGTCGCCGTTCTCGACATATCGCCGGATGGCCACCTGGATCTCCCGCCCAACGTGGCGCAGCTCGAACTCCCGTTCGCGCTGGGCGCGGGTCTGCCAGACATCGCCGATTTTCATCAGGTAGATGCCGGTCACTGCCACGGCCGCCAGGCACAACACCAATGCAAAGCCGGCCGGGCGGCCGGTGCTAGAGATCCTCGAACGGCGTGCCATCGCGGGTCTGGCCGGGCGCGGTGCTGCGGACATCGAAAACGCCTTCGGATGCCGGGCGGCCGTAGGCCGTGCTGTCGGACATCGGCGGGGGGACCACCCGCCAGGCCGTGGTACTGCGCAGGATGGGGTCTACCGGAATCTGGCGCAGATACGACTGCGCCACCAGCGCCTCCAGCGACGGCGGGTAATCGCCGTGATCGGCGTGGAACCGGTCGATCGCCTCGCGCATCGCCAGCAGGTTGTGCCGCAGCACCACCTCTTCGGCGCGGTCGGTCTGGGTGGCATAGCGCGGCACGACCAGCGTCATCAACGCGGCCATAATGGCCAGCACTACGAGCAGTTCGATCAGCGTAAAGCCGGCCCGGCGTTGGTTGGCGAAAATGCGACGTCCCATCTACCAGTCCTTGTAACGCACGCCGTTGGTGCCGACATCGACCGATGTCGAATAGACGTCGAAGACGTCGTCCCCGGCTTCGGGGGCATCGGGTGGGCTGGCGTAGGCGCGCAGGCCCCAGGTATCCGCGTCGGGGGTGCCAGGACAGGCGCACATCGGATCGCGCGGAATGCGGCGCAGAAAGTAGAGCTTGGCGCCGGCCGGGTTGCGGATGTCGGTCACGCCTTCGACCAGCGCCGCCAGCGTGGGTGGATAACCGCTGGCCCCGACCATGCGCGTCAGGCGGCCGCCGTCCATGGCAGCCTTGTGGGCGTCGATTGCCTCACGAATCTGCCACAACGCCCGGCGCAGTTCGGCCTCGCGATTCTGCTGCGCGGCAATGCGGGCGAGCGGCCACGCGATCATGGCCAGCGTGGCCAGCAGGGTCAGCGTCACCAGCACTTCGATCAGCGTGAAGCCTGCGCCTCCGCGCGCCGATGCGCCGAGGCGTGTTGCGGCGCGTCTCATTGACTGAACTCGAAGGGCGGCACCGGCTTGGCAGGCACGCGCGCGGGCCGGACGGCGGCGGGCGCAGGCTGCAGCACCAGCGGGGCGGTGGTGATGGCGCCTGGGGCCCGCTATTGAAGGCGGTGACGTGCGCGGCCGGCACGGGAAGATTGCGCACGATGCGCGGGGTGATCAGCAGTACCAGTTCGGTGGTGGTCGTCTTGGTCTCGCGGGTGCCGAAGACACGATCGAGAATCGGAATATCGCCAAGTCCCGGTATGGCGTGGCCGCGCGACTGCGCATTGCGGTTGAGCAGTCCGGCCAGCACCTGGGTTTCGCCGTCCCGGGCGGTCATGTTGGTCTCCGCCTTGCGCGTGCCGATCTGGTAGGCCATCAGCCCGGTCTGGGTCTTGATCGTGCTGACGACATTGGACACTTCCAGCGCCACCTTGACACTGATCTCGCCATCCTGTGACAGCGTCGGCGTGACATCGAGCTGCAGGCCCACGTCCTGGTAGCTGACCGATTCGGTGACCACGCCATTGCCGTTGACAGTCGTCACCACCGGCAGCCGGTCGCCAATCATGATCTTGGCTTTTTCCCGATTCTTGACGCGAATGCGCGGATTGGCCAGCAGTTGTCCCTGGCCCGTCTCGCGCGCCAGGTTGGCCGTGACCACCGGATCGCCGAGATTGACCCCGACCTTGTCGCCGTTCAGATGCCGCAGTTCGTTCCAGGTCAGCGTGCCGGCCTTGCCGGCGGCGCCCGCCACCGAGGCGGAGACGCTGGACGGATAGCGAATGCCAAGGTTCAGGGCATCGGCGTTGTTGACTTCGAGAATCTGCACATCGAACATCACCTCGGATTGCGGCAGGTCATGGGCGATTACCAGCCGCTCGGCCACTTCCACGGCTTCGGGGGTATCCCGGACCACCAGCATGCCTAGCCGTTCGTCCACATAGACGTCTTTCGTCTTCACGATCTGCTTGATCATGCTCATCACCTGCTTGGGATCGGCGTTGCTCAGGTAGAACGTGCGCGTGGTCAGATCGCGGTATTGCTGCTGCTTATCGGCCACCTTCGGGTAGATCAGCAGCGTTGTGTCGTTGAGAATCTTCTTGTCTAGATGGTTGGTGGCCAGCACCAGATCCACGATGGCCTCCACCGAGGTGTCGTTGGCGGACACCGTGGCACGCAGGTCCTGCGGCACATCCTTGTCCAGCACGAAGCTGAGCTTCGACAGCGTGGAGATGGTGGTCAGCACCGTGGACAACGGCTGATCGCGGAACTGTACGGAAATGGGCTGGCGCAGCGACGCGGCCAGTGTGCGGGCCGGGCGGCCACGCTGGCGTTCCTGCGTCACCACCAGTTCGTCGCGCAAGGCGCGTGCCTGGGCGTGCCGGGCATCGGTGGCCAGCGCGTCGTCCAGCGTGTCGATGGCGCCGGCCGGGTTGGCGTCTGCCTGTGCCCGTGCCGCTGCGACCGCTGCAGCCATCGGCTGCGCGCTGGCGGCACGCCGGGCGCCCTCCAGCGCACGCGCATTGGCCGGATCGATGGACAGCGCTTCGGCAAACGATGCGGCCGCGGCATCCACGTTCCCGAGATCGAGCTGCGCGGCGCCTTGCTGCACGAGCGTCCAGATGCGCTGTTCGCGCTCCACGCGATAGCGAAGCTGGCTGGCGACATCGTCTGGCGCCGCGGCGGCGTCGGCGGCGGCCTTTGCGAGCGACGCGCCGGGGTTCGGTGCGGCACCTGGCGCCCGGCCGGGCAAGGCCGCGCAGCCGCTGAGCAAGAGCGCGCTGACGGCTATGGCGCTCAACTGCATGGGGACATTCAAGGTAAGACTCTCCTGGTGTCTGGGGCGTCAGGCGGGTACGCCCAGATGCAAGCGGTTTCCTGTCGACAAATCGGTCACGGTGGCACCCGACGCGTCGATGGCGTCGAGCCGGTATCCCTTCCATCGTTCGCCGGGACGTAGCCGGCCGGGTGTCGCGCACTGCTCGCACGCAATGCGGGTAGCCTCCCCGAGCGTGAGCACGACCATCACCCCTCGGGTGTCGCGCCAGATTGCGCTGGCTTCGAGGTCGGCACGCGCCGTGACGCGCGCAGATTCCGCTGCCCGCGCCGGGTCGGCTTCGGCATATGGCTCCAGCGAAGGGGTCATCGCGCCAAGTCGCCACCCTGGCGGCGCGAACAGGTCCACCGAGCGGCTCGGTTCTGGCGTTTCGGCTATGTGTCTGGACGGCGTTGCCGGGGCGCTTGCCGGTAGTGTCTGGCGTATTGCGGCATCCGTCGTACTGGCAGCGTCGTCGGACCGGCCGATCCAGGCGGCGTAGAGCGATGCGCAGACCGTGGCCACCAGCAGGCACTGAAGGGATCGGGAAATCTTCATGGTCCGGTCTCCACGAGATAGCTGATCTGCACCAGCGCATTGACCGTCCGGCTGGCGTCGGACTGGCGCATGAACGATATCGATTCGATCCGCACGCCAGCAATCTCCTCCAACGTTGCGAGGTAGTCGCGCAGTTCGGGGTAGCGGCCTTCGATGGTGTAGCGCATCGTATGGCGCAGCAGCCGCTGGCCGGCTTCGGCGCGGGAGGTGTAGTCGATCTCCGTCAGGACGATCGAGCGGGCCGTGGCCAACGCCGCGTGGGCACGCAGGAATTCGGTGTACGTGGAGGCGTCGGGCAGGCTGTGCTGGCGAGCCGGCATCGCCCTGGCCGCCAGTTCGCGCTTCAACGTGGCGACTTGCCCGGTCTCCTGCTGCAATGCAGCCGTTTGCGCCACGCGTTCCGGCCGGATATGCGCGACGACGGCCACGACACTCCCCATGGCAAGTGCGATGCCGGCCACGCCCAGCCATCCCAATGTGTGCCGCCAGCGGCGGAGCATCCAGACGAAGCGGTTCATCGCGCGGGTTCCTGCCTATCCTGCCAACGCAGCCGAAGCTCGGCTTCGACGGCGTGGTCGCCTTGCCGCTGGCGGGTCAGCGATACGGGTCCAACGGCAGGCGTGGCCGACAGGCGGTCGACCAGCGCGAGCAGTGCATCGGCATGCTCGGCTTCCAGTTCGATCCGCTGCGTGCGCGCCGCGCCGTCCACGTCAAGGCGCGCGATGGCCACGTCTTCGGCCCAGCTCTGCTCCAGCCACGCCAAAGTCGGCACCAGCTTTTCGGCCTGTCTGGCGGCGACGTCAGTCTGCTGGGTGGCCTTGGCAGGGGGCCGGGCAGCCAGCTTGCGGCGCATTGTGGCGCTTTCGGCTTCCATGGCAACCCGTTCGGCGCGCAGCGACGCGAGGGCGCGGTGTTCGTACATCGCCCAGGTGGCAACGCCGATGCCGATGGCGAGCAGGCCGGCGCCGAGCGACGCCCGGTGTAACCAGCCGCACCGCGTTGCAGCCAGAAGATTCGGCGGCCGCGCCATCATGCCGGGCCGCCTTCGCCGATGGCGCGCAGATGGTCGCCCAGCCAGTGGATACGCTCGTCCGGCGCCGCCGCGTCGCCAATGAGGGCGACCGTATCCGGCGCCGGCGCCGACGCCGCCAGCGCCAGGCAGCGCAGCACGGCATGGATCTGTGGCGATACGTCGGTCTGCGCGGCCACCGTGGTCATTGCCGTGATGGAAGGTCCGTCTCGCAACGCGCATGTCAGCATGCCGCGCTCAAGCATCGCCAGCGCGCAGCCGGTGACCGGCAGCTCGCGTCGATAACGGTGCAGCGCATAGGCGAAGGTTGACGTCGCGGCGGTCAGGTGCACGCGATGCGATTGGCACTGCGCGATCAGGGCTTTCAGTAGTGGCGTACTGCCAATGATGGCCAGGCGCGGGGCGCCATGGCGGGCTGCCGTCAAGGCGATATGCGGCGGTTTGTCGCGGTCGTCACCGGCAATCGTTCCACCCTCGCCGCCCGGTTCTTCGCTGGCCGCGCATGCCCATGCCATCCATTCCGCTTCGGAAACCAGGCGCGGATGCCAGGGTACGACGACATGCCGCGTCCACGGAAAGCCCAGCCGTACCGTGACACGGTGGCCCGACAGCGGCGCAAGCAGCGCGTCGGTGGCCTGCAGAGTATCTTCGATGCCTGCCGCTTCGCGGTAGAGGGCCGGTGCTTGATGCATGGCGTTGCCACCTTCAGCGCGCAGGAAGACGGCGTCACGCAGAATCCAGAGCCCGTGCTTATTCGACGAACGTGACACGGTTTGCCTCCTGTAGGGTGGTGACCCCCTGAGCGACCAGGGCCAGCGTGGACTGTCGCAGCGAGGCAAAGCCGCCCGCTCGCGCCAAGGCGCGTTGTTCGCCCGAGGGCGCCTGTCCGAGGATTGCGTCGCGCAGTGCATCGTCGATGCGCAAGACTTCGGCCACCGCACGGCGCCCGCGATATCCGGTGCCGTGGCAGGCGTCACAGCCCCGGCCGGCGCGCAGGCGCCAATTGGCCACCGATGCAGCCACCAGACCCGAGCGCGCCAGCAGTTCGGCGCCCGGGCGGACAGATTCTCCGCAATCGGGGCAGATCGTCCGGATCAGTTGCTGGGCCACGATGCCGATCAGCGATTCCACCAGGCTGTGTGGCGGGATGCCCATGTGCAGGAATCGGTCGACCACCGAGAACGCGCCATTGGCGTGGACGCTGGTCAGTACCAGATGGCCGGTCAGCGCGGCCTGGACGGCGATGCTGGCGGTTTCCCCATCGCGGATCTCGCCCACGAGGATCTTGTCGGGGTCGTGCCGCAGGATGGAGAGTAGCCCGCGCGCGAAGGTCAGGCCCTTGCGGTCGTTGACCGGAATCTGCAGCACGCCCGGCAGTTCATACTCGACGGGGTCCTCGATCGTGATGATCTTTTCCGCGCCCGTGTCCAGTTCGGACAACGTGGCGTAGAGCGTGGTGGACTTGCCCGAACCCGTGGGGCCCGTCACCAGCAGCAGGCCGTGCGGCATGGCGGCCAGCGCACGGATGGCAGCCACGGCCTGGGCGTCATGGCCAAGCCGGTCCAGGCTTAGGCGGCCGCCTGCCGCGTTGCCGCCGCGCTTGTCGAGCACACGCAGCACGGCATCCTCGCCGTGGATCGACGGCATGATCGACACCCGGAAATCGATCTCGCGGCCGTCCACGGTTGCCTTGAAGCGGCCATCCTGCGGAACGCGGCGCTCGGCAATGTCCAGCTCTGCCATGACCTTGATGCGCGATATGGCCTGTTCGGCAATATCGATGCCGGCCGCGGTGGCGGCATCGAGCAGCACACCGTCGATGCGGTATCTGACGGCCAGCGCGTCTTGCCGGGTTTCGAGGTGAATGTCCGACGCGGCCATGCGCAACGCATCGTAAAGCGTGGAGTTGACCAGCCGGACCACCGGGCTGGTGTCCTGAGCCAGGCTGGCCAGCGAGATGCCGGCGTCGGGTAACGCGTCCGCATGCGGCCCGGGCGCCGTGGCGACATGATCCAGCGCCCGCTGGCGTTCGCCATGGCTGTCGAGCATCGCGCGCACGAGATTTGTGGCGCCCAGGCATTCGGCGCAGGACAGGCCGCCGAGCGCCAGCCGCCGGGCGACATGCTGACGCACGGCCAGGCGCGTGGGATCGGTCAGGACCAATGTCAGGGCGGGTGACGCCGGTTCGAGTTGCGCCAGCACACAGCCGCCCGCGACGGCATCGGCATAGGGAAACAGGTCGAAGCGTGGCACGGCAGCGGCCAGGGCCACGGCATCGACCAGCGGCAAGCCGAGCAGGGCGGCGACGTGTGCGGCGCAGGCGTCCGGCGGCAGGCCGCTGGCCTGCGCCACCACGTCCTGCAGGTCGCGTCCGGGCTCGGCATCGCGCAGAGCCTGTAGCGCCTGCAGGGTCGGCATGGGTGGGGAGATTGGCGCGTGCGGTGTCATTGCATGCTCCCGGCAAGCTCGAAAATCGGCATGTAGAGCAGGAAGACGATGCCGCCGACCAGGGCGCCAACCACGAGCATCAGCAGCGGTTCCACCAGTTTCGTGGCGGTGTCGATGGCCCGGTCGATGGCTTCGTCGCAGAATTGCGCCGCGCGTTCGCACATCTCCGGCAGTTCGCCGCTGCGTTCGCCCACGCGTAGCAGCCGTTCGGCCACGGGTGTGGTCAAGTGGTGCCGGGCCAGTGTGTCGGCCATCGGCTTGCCGGCTTCGATCTCGGCAATGGCCTGCGACATGGCGCCTTGCAAGTGCTCCGGCAGAAGCGGTGTGGCCAGCCGCAGCGCGGGGATGGCGGCCATGCCGCCGGCCAGCAGCAGGCCGGTGGTCCGGTACAGCCGGGTCAGCGCCAACAGGTGCTGGAACGCGTGGAGGCGAGGGATGTGCCAGCTTAGTGCCGCAATCCGGCGCACCAGTTGTACTTGCCGGGCGCCGGCAACCAGCAGCAGGGCCGACACCACCATCCCCAGCGCCATCGTGCCGGCGTGCGCATCGACGGTCTGGCCCCACCACAGGAGCCAGCGCGCGGTCGCGGGCAGTTCACGCATCGATGCGTAGACCTGGCTGAAGCGCGGAATCACGAAGAACAGCAGGAACGCCATGATGCCCGCGCCGATGGCTATGACCACGGCGGGGTAGATCAAGGCGCTGGCGACCTTCCGGCGGACAGCGCCAAGGCGCATCTGGTAGTGGTGATAGCGCGCCAGCGCGTCGGCAAGATGGCCGGTGCGCTCGGCCGACGCAACCGTGGCCACGTAGAGCGTCGGGAAGTGGCCGGGCATGCCTGCCAGCACGCCGGAAAGCGGCAAGCCCTGATAGAGGCCGGCGACGATCTGATCGAGCACGGTGCGGGTGGCGGTCTCCGACGCGCCGGCGGTCTTGTCCCGCAAGGCCTCGACGGACTCGACCAGCGACAGCCCGGCGCGCAGCAGGGCGATCAGTTCCTGCGTGAACAGGGCGATGCCGAACGCCGCTTGGCGGCGCAGCATCACGATGCGGCGGCATGCAAGTACGCTGGCGCCATCCGTCTGCGCCTGCCGCCGGGCGTCGGCGGCGGAGGGCGCGAATATACGGATGTCCTGGATCTGGCCGCTACGGGCCACGGTAAGGCGGAACTGCATCGGACACCCTCACCAGCCAATGTCGCTGGCGTAGCCGGTGCCACCGGGCTTGCCATCGGCGCCATGGGAAAACAGGTCGTAGTCCTTGCCGTCGGTGCCGGGCTGCCGGTACTGGTAGGGCTGTCCCCAGGGATCGGCGGGGATGTCGCGGGTCAGATACGGCCCATGCCAGCGGTTGCCGGCATCCGCCGGCGGTTCGATGAGCGCCGTCAGGCCGGCTTCTGTCGTGGGGAAATGTCCGGTGTCGAGCCGGTAGCGATCCAGCGCGTCGCCCAGCGCCTTCAGCTGCCCGGACGCGGTCTTGACCTTGGCCTTGTCGAGTTCGCGGAACAGCCTGGGGCCGACGAAGCCGGCCAGCATGGCGATGATCAGCAGGACCACCAGCAGTTCCAGTAGCGTAAAGCCACCGTGTGGGCGGCGGCGGGATGCGATGTGCGAAAGCGAGGACATGGACGGCTCGGAAGAATCGGGGCGCCGCCGCGGCAATGTCTGGCACGGCCACGGCGGCGGGTGAGGCGAACCGCTTGTGGCGATTCGCCTCGGGCAATACGCTGGATCAGCGTTTGATGGGTTCCATGGCGTTGATCAGCTCGGCCTTGTCGTCCGCGCCAAGGTCGCTGGCATACATGCCGCCAGCCCTGGTCCTGCGCACGGCTTCGACCTTGGCCTTGACGATGGCCGGCGTGTCGTAGGACCAGAAGGTCCAGCCGTCATAGCGCCACGCGGCCTGGGACGCGGCATCCGAGAACAGCTTGCCGTTCTGCATGCGCTTGATGTCGCGATAGTCGCGCTGGCCCTGTCCGTTGCGGACCGGCGCACCGGCCATCCACAGGCCGTTGCGGCGTCCCGGCTTGACCGACGTCCAGCCGTGGCCATGGAATGGCACGCCGAAGACCTGTTTTTCCTGCGGGATGTCGAACTCGTATGCGTCCCAGATGGTGCCCATCAGGCTGCGCTGCTTCATGCCCTGGACCCGGGTCCATGGCGAGTCGCGACCGACCTGCAGCGCGGCGGCGTGGCCGGTGCTGGCATCCCATCCGCCGGTGAAGTCATAGGCCTGGATGTTGACCCAGTTCAACTCGGCAGCGATGGCGACGGCCGTCCTGGCGTCCGGCGCGCTTTCGGCCAGGTTCATGGTGGACGTCAGCAAATGCCGGCTGTCCTCGCGTTCGAGCGCGTCGCGGAACGCCCTGACCAACGCCAGGTAGTTGCCCCAGTCCATGGCACCGGCCTGGCCGTCACGCACCAGCGCCGCGCGCGGGGCCAGCCATTCCAGGTTGATGCCGTCGAAGACGCCCTTGGCCAGCCCCTTGCCGCCCGCGCTGGACCGGCTGGCGGCGAGGTTGCCCTTGATATAGACGTCCACGCAGCTCTCGGCCAGTGCGTTGCGGCCGGCCTCGGTCCGGGCAGCCTGGGCGAAGCGGTCGCCCAGGCCTGGGCCGCCAATCGAGATCAGCGTCTTGACCGGATAGGTCTGCTTCAGCTTGAGGATCTGGTTGAAGTTGCCGCGCAGCACGTGCTTGCCCGCCGGGTCGGCCTTGCCGTCCACCGATTCCGTGGCGCTGAATCGCTTGCCATAGTCGGCAAACGGGTCGCTCGGGCCGCGTGTGTCGCCGCTCTGGCAGCGGTAGAGGCCATCCTCGCCGCGATGCAGGTTGGCGCTGCCGTATTCAGGTACGTCAGCTTGCGGGCCGCGCCGGACCGCGCCACATCGCGGATCAGGTAGTTGCGCTGGTAGATGCTGGCTTGCGTGTAGGTGCCGCCAAGCTGGCCGGCCTTGGGCGCGGGCACTGCCGAGCGCGGCGTGACGTCGGGTCCGTCCGCGGGATCGGCTGGCTTGGCGGGGTCACCTGGCTCGCCGGGACCGGTGGGGTCTGCGGGATCGGTCGGATCAGGGTCGGCAGGGTCGGTGGGGCCTGTCGGGTCGGTCGGGTCGGTCGGGTCCTTCGGGTCCTTCGGGTCCACCGGGGTCTTCGGTTCGACCGGGTCCTTCGGGTCCTTCGGTTCCTTCGGGTCGACAGTGGGCGGGACGGCCTCCACCTTTTCGACGGTCATGTCGAGCTTGATGTCGAGCGTCTGGTAGGACTGGTCGGCGTCCTGTCCCGCGGCGTTGCGCACGGCAATCCGGTACGGGAACGCGTTGCGGATCCGGTTGCCCACCGACGTCGAGAACAGCGTCGGGTTGTCTTCGGGGCGAAGCTCGAACACCAGCGATTCGGTGCCCGTGGTGCTGGGCAGGCGGCAGGCCACCGTCGTGCCCGTGCCCGTGCCGTCCGCGCTGGCGGCCTTGTGGGCGCGCAACATTACCGGGAACGGCACGTTGTTCTCGTCAACCGCCGCCACGCGGAAGATATCGCTGGCGTTCTCGGGACAATGGCCCGTGCCGTGCTCGCGCCCGGTGGTCTGCTCATGCGTCGTGGCATACCAGGCGCTGCGGCCCTGGTCGGTCCGCAGAGGCAGGACAAAACGTGCCTGCTTGCCATCGAACTGCACGGTGGTTGCCTTCGGCGCGCGATGCACGATATCGATGCCCAGGCTGAAGGTCTTCAGCACCGGCCGATTCGGCAGGTCGTTGCCCACGGCCTGCACGCTCACGCGATGCATTGCCGGCGTGCGGTAGCGCGTGCCCGGTGTCAGGCGCGGATTGTCTGCGGGTTCGTACCAGACCACCAGCGTGCCGGGGCCGGCAGGGCCGCCGTTGCCGTCGATCTGCACGCGCTTTCCGTCATAGCCCGTGCCGGTCATATTGCGCTGGGCGCGCAGCCGGACAGGCGCCAGCCGGCCCGGCATCGAAACGTCTTCCGCCATGACGTCGATGACGGAAAACTCGCCTTCCAGGGCCGGCCGGTTGCTGTGGCGCGTATTGCCGTGCAGCGGCGTCACGAAATGCACGCTGGTCTTTTCCTTGTTCGGCACGACGTAGACCACGGGCTTGCCCGGCTCGGCGCCCTGGATCGACACGAGCAGGTCCGGCGTGGCGGACGGCGGCACGTGTTCACCGATATCGAACCACAGCTGTGCGGTGGGACTGCGGTGCGCGCCGAAGTAGATCGCATGATCCACGCCGGGGCGTTGGCCGGGGTGCGCGAAGCGGTCGTTCGCCCAGACGCGTTTTTCATACGTCACGCAGCTTTTGGGCGGATAGCGATCGAAGCCGGTCCATTCCGAAATCGTGCGACAGGCATCCGGGGTCGTTGGCCGGGCGGCGTCGGCGCCGCCTGCGGTGGTTAGCAGCAAGGCGAAGGCGGCAGACGGAATGGCTGCGCGCCGCAGGGATGTGCTTTTCATGTCCATGGTCCTTGAAAAGTTGTTTTCAGGTCGCCGGAACCGGTTCGGCGACCAGACTGTGGGCCATGGACGAGAGGCCGGAAATCGCCGTTTGCTGAAATTGAGTGCCAATTGCGCGCAATAGGCTGCAATGAGACGTTTCTGGGAACAATGCAGGAAAGGGTGGCCACCTCGACTTCGCGTTATGCGCCTGACGCAGCACGTGTGGCGAACTAATTCGCAAAGAAATCATTTGCATCCTAATTAATTCACGTCTATCATTCGGCCCATGCCACATATCGATGCGCTCCGATTCGCCTTCACCGGCCAGGTCATGCTGTCCGGTCGTCAATGGCGACAGATCAGCCAGGCCGCTGTGACCGCCCATGGCATTTCCGCCGCGGCCGCCGCGCCTTTGCTGTTTATCCGTCGACTGGGCGGCGGTGTACGCCAGGTCACGCTGGCCGACTACGTGGGCGTGGAAGGTGCCACGCTGGTGCGGCTGGTGGATCAGCTTTGCGCGGCCGATCTGGTACGCCGCGAGGTGGACCCCAGCGACCGCCGCGCCAATGTGCTGTCGCTGACCGATGCCGGCGAGCGCATGGCCGAGCGCATCGAGGCAGAACTCAAGCAACTGCGCGCCAAAGTGTTCGCAGACGTCAGCGAAGCCGACATGGCCGCCGCGCTGCGGGTGCTGGACGCGCTGTCGCGCGCCGCTGCGGCCGCTTCGGCATCTGGCAAGCAGGAGTCCTGAGCGCCATGATGAGTTGGCCGTCCGCCAGGGACTGGGTGTTCTCCTTCAAGGCGTTCATCGCCGCGATGCTGGCGCTTTACATTGCGATGTACCTGGGGCTGCCCCGGCCGTACTGGGCGATGGGCTCCGTCTACATCGTGGCGCACCCGCTCACGGGCGCCACACGCTCCAAGGCGCTGTACCGCGTGCTTGGCACGCTGCTTGGCGCCGCTGCCGCCATCGCCATGGTGCCGCCGCTCGTGAATTCGCCCCCGTTGCTGATGGGCGCCGTGGCCATCTGGGTGGCCTGCCTGCTCTACGTGGCGTTGATGCACCGCACGCCGCGCAGCTACGTGTTCATGCTGGCCGCCTATACGCTGCCGCTGGTGGCACTGCCGTCGGTCGACAATCCGACGGGGATCTTCGACCTGGCCGTGGCCCGTTCCGAGGAAATCTGCCTGGGCATCCTGTGCGCGGCCGTAGTGGGTGCCGTCATCATGCCGGCCAGCGTCGCCAACGTGCTGCGCGACAAATCCCGCCAGTGGATGGCCGACGCCACGCTGTGGGCCACGGACATGTTGTCGCCGGCGCCTGGTGCATCGGTGTCGCGTCATCACAGCCGCCATCGGCTGGCCGCCGACATCCTGGCGCTGGACCAGCTGATCAGCCAGTTGAGCTACGACGCCGAAAGCGCCGCCCGGGTGCGTGCCGCGCGCGAACTGCGTGGCCGCATGACCATGCTGCTGCCAGTCATGGCGTCGTTCGCGACCATCGTCGAATCGCTGCAGGCCGCTGGCGGCCTGCCCGCGCCGCTGGCCGCCCAGATGCAGGCCGTGAAGGGCTGGATCCAGGCCGGCGCCGCCGCCGACGCGCGGCCGGTGCTTTCGGCATCGCCCGTGCAGGCGGGCTGGGAAGCCGCGCTGGTGACGGCGGCGGAAGACCGGCTCCAGCAGATGCTGGCGCTGTGGCACGACTGTGTGACGCTGTGCCGGCGCCTGGGCGAAAAGCACGTCGAAGGGCAATGGGTGCCCGAATTCCTGCGCTGGGAAGTGGGCCGTGCGCGCCACTACGACCACGGCATACTGCTGTTTTCGGTCGTGACCGTCGCCATGGCGATCTACGCGATGGGCATGGTGTGGATCCACACCGGCTGGGCCGATGGGGCTGGCGCGGTGGCACTGGGTGCGATTTCCTGCTGCTTCTTCGCCGCGCTGGACGAACCTGCGCCGATGATCCGGTCGTTCTTCAACTGGAACGTGGTCTGCCTGCTGATCTCGCTGGTGATGCTGTTTGCCGTGCTGCCCGTCGCGCATGACTTCGAGATGCTGGTGCTGATGTTCGCCGTGCCGTACCTGATCATCGGCCTGCTGGTGGCGCAGCCGCGCCTGGCGATGATCGGCATGCCGCTGGCGGTGGTCACGGCCAACGACATTGGCATCCAGGGTGCGTACAGCGCCAATTTCCAGTCGTTCTTCAACAGCAACATGGCCGGCATCGCGGGGATCGCATTCGCGCTGGTGTGGACGCTGGTGATGCGTCCGTTCGGCACCCGGGCCGCCACGCGCCGTCTGGTGCGGGCCGGCTGGAGCGATATCGCCGAGAACGCGCTGGGCAAGCACCCCGATTCGCACACCGTGCTGCGCGCCCGCATGCTGGACCGCCTGGCACAGCTGGTGCCGCGGCTGGCCGCCAGCGACAGCGAAGTCTCGACCGATGGCTTCAGCGAAGTGCGCGTGGAGCTGACCGCGCTGGCCCTGCAGCGCGAGATGGCCGATATGCCGGCCGACGAACAGCATGCCGTGCGCCGCGTGCTGCGCAGCATTTCCACGTACTACAAGGCGCGGCTCGATGGCTCGGCCGATGCGCCGCCCGCCGCGCTGCGCACGCGCCTGGCCAACGCGCAGGACAAGGTGCGTTCGCGCGTGGCGCTGGCCGCGCTGGTCGACATGCAGGTGGCCCTGTTTCCGCCGGCGCTGCCGGCAACCGTTTCCGGAAAAGCATGATGCCCGGTGAAATCAGTATCTATGGCGTGTTCATCCCCAGCTTGCTGGTGTGGATGCTCGCGGCCTTTCTCATCACGAGTGCCGCACGCGCGGTGTTGTCGCGCGTGGGCTTCTACCGGCTCGTGTGGCACCGATCCCTCTTCAATCTGGCGCTGTACGCGATCATCCTCGGTGGGGTGGTTGCCATGGTGCCGTGGCTGCAATCATGAAACTCAGACTCTCTTCGCTCGGGCCGGTCGTGTTGACGCTGGCCGTCACTGCCGCTGGCGCGGTCGTTGTCAAACACCTGTGGGACTACTACACGGTGGCCCCGTGGACCCGCGACGGGCACATCCGTGCCGACGTGGTGCAGGTGGCGCCTGACGTTTCGGGGCTGGTCACGCGCATCGCCGTCAAGGACAACCAGCACGTGAAGGCGGGCGACGTCCTGTTCGAAATCGACCACGAACGCTATGCGCTGGCGCTGCGCCAGGCCGAAGCCACCGCCGCGGCGGTGCGCGCCAGCCTGTCCCAGGCGCGCCGCGAGGCGTCGCGCAGCCAGAAGCTGTCAGACGTGGTGTCGAAGGAGATCATCGAAGAGGGCCTGGCCAAGGTGCAGCAGGGCGAAGCCCAGCTGGCGCAGGCTGACGCGGCCATCGGCGTGGCCAGGCTGAACCTGGAGCGCACGAAGGTGCTGAGCCCGGTGGAGGGCTACGTCAACGACCGCCTGCCGCGTCTGGGCGATTACGTGGTGACCGGCAAGCCGGTGCTGTCGATGGTGGACTCGAACTCGTTCCACGTGGAAGGCTATTTCGAGGAAACCAAGCTGCAGGGCATCCATATCGGCAGCACGGTCGACATCCGCATCATGGGCGAGAAGCGCGTGCTGCAAGGTCATGTGCAAAGCATCGCGGCCGGTATCGAGGATCGCGACCGTACCAACGGATCGAACCTGCTGCCGAACGTGAACCCGACGTTCAACTGGGTGCGCCTGGCCCAGCGCGTGCCGGTGCGCATCCAGTTCGACCAGATGCCCGAGGACGTGCGCCTGGTGGCGGGCCGTACCGCCACGGTGTCCGTGAAGGCGGATGGCCAGTCGAACGACAAGCCTGCCACGCCGGCGGCGGCTGACAAGAGTGCCTCGCATGACAAGGTCGCGCTGGCCGGCAAGGGCGCGTCCACAACCGGAGTGCTGCAGTGAAACGCTTTGCCCGTGCCACGCTGGCGGCGATGTTGCCGCTGGCGCTGGCCGCCTGCATGACCGTCGGCCCCGACCACAAGGTGCCCGACGACGCGGCCGTGAAGTCTGCCGCGGCCAACGGCCCGTTCGCCCATAGCGACAGCGACGCCGTATCCATTGCCGACGTGCCGAACGACTGGTGGCGCCTGTACGACGATCCGCATATCGATGACCTCGTGCAGCAGGCGCTGGTTGCCAACACCGATCTGCGCGTGGCGGCGGCCAATCTCAAGCGGTCGATCGCGGTCTACCACGAGGTGGAAGCCGAGAACCTGCCCGAGGCCAAGTTCAAGGCCAGCGCCGAGCGCGGCCAGATTGCCGGCGAGCCGCTGCTGCACGAAGAAAAGATCCCGGCGATGAACTTCGGCGACATCGGTTTCCAGGTGTCGTACCTGATTGATTTCTGGGGCAAGCTCAAGCGCGCCGACGAGGCCGCGCTGGCAGCCGCCCAGGCCAGCCACGCCGCACTGGACCAGGCCCGCGTGGGCGTGGTGGCCGAGACCGTGCGTGCCTATGTGCAAGGCTGCACGGCCACGCACGAATTGCATGTGGCCCAGCATCAGCTTGAGCTGCAGGAACGCGGGGCGCAGCTGGCGCAGAAGCTGGTCGATGCCGGCCGTGGCCAGCCAACCGATGTGTTGCGTGCCCAGGCCCAGGCCGACACGCTGCGGGCCGTGCTGCCGAAGTATCGTGCCGAGCAGGAAGGCGCGGCATACCGCCTGGCCGTGATGCTGGGCAAGCCGCCGATGGCACTCGATGTGAACAGCGTGGCCTGCGAACATGTGCCTGCGCTGAAGCAGCCGCTGCCCGTGGGTGACGGCACCGCGCTGCTCAAGCGTCGCCCGGACGTGCGGCAGGCCGAGCGCGAACTGGCGTCCGCAACGGCCAAGATCGGCGTGGCCACGGCGGACCTGTTTCCGCAGATCCGCATTGGCGCATCGGCCGGCTTCACCGGTATTCTCGACCACCTGGGCCAGGCGCCGACCGCGCACTGGGGCTGGGGTCCGGCGCTGTCGTGGACGATTCCGACCAGCGGCACGCGGGCGCGTCTCCACAACACCGAGTACGGTGCCGAAGGCGCGCTGGCGCATTTCGATGGCGTGGTGCTGAAGGCGCTGCGCGAAACGCAGACGGCGTTGTCGGCCTATACGCATGAACTGGAGCGCAACCAGTCGCTGCGCGCGGCGCGCGACAAGGCCGACGAGGCCGCGCGCCAGAACCGCTTGCTGTGGCAGGCCGGCCGGTCGCCCTATCTGCAGAGCCTGGATGCCGACCGTACGCTGGCCAACACCGATGCCGCCCTGGCCGCGTCGGACGCCCAGGTGGCCATGGATCAGGTGAACCTGTTCCTGGCGCTCGGCGGCGGCTGGCAGAACGCGCCGGCCATCGCCAGCCATCCGGTGGGCAAGGAAGCGGGCGCTGCGGCCGGGCATCAACCGGAAGCGCATTGAGGTAAGCTTGCGCCTCGGCCGCGCCTACCCGGTGCGGCCGTTCCTCGATTCCCAGGATAACAATACCTATGAAGATGCTCTCGATCACGAAGACCCTGGCTGCCGCTACCGTGGCACTGGGCATGGCAGCTGCCGGCAGCGCGGCGGCGCAGGAACAGACGGTCCGCGTGGGCACCGTCAGCGGCCCGGACGCCGAAGTCTGGCAAGTCGTGCAGAAGGTGGCCAAGAAGAACGGCCTGAACGTGAAGGTCGTGGAATTCAACGACTACGTGCAGCCGAATGCCGCACTCGATGCCGGCGACCTGGACGCCAACAGCTTCCAGCACCAGCCGTATCTGGACAGCCAGATCAAGCAGCGCGGCTACAAGATGGTCAGCGTCGGCTACACGTACATTTCGCCGCTGGGCATCTATTCGAAGAATCTGAAGTCGCCCAAGGACCTGCCGCAAGGCGCCAAGGTGGCCGTGCCCAACGATCCGTCGAACGAGAACCGCGCGCTGCTGCTGCTGGCCGCCCAGGGTGCGATCAAGCTGAAGCCGGGCGTCGGCACGAATGGCGTGAACGCCACGCCGCTGGATATCGCCGAGAACCCGAAGAAGCTCAAGATCGTGGAACTGGACGCCGCCCAGCTGGCCCGCGCGCTGCCTGACGTGGCTGCCGCCGTGATCAACACCAACTACGCGCTGGCCGCCGGCCTGCAGCCGACCACGAACGCCATCGCGCTGGAAGACATCCACAGCCCGTACGCAAACATCATCGTGGTGCGTACGCAGGACAAGGACAAGCCGTGGGTGAAGAAGCTGGTAGCCGCCTATCAATCCGATGAAGTGCGCCAGTTCATGAAGGCCCAGTTCAAGGGTGCCATGGTGCCGTCGTTCTAAGCCGGTTGGTGCCATTTGCGCAACAGCGAACGGCAGCCGGGCTCCGCGCCCGGGCTGCCGTTTTCGCATCTATGCATATTTGAATTGGTTCGTTCGCATCGTCGGACGACGGCGCTAAGGTACGAGGAATGCCTTTTCGCCCCCGGAGATAGATTGTGTCCACGCCGCTGAAAGTTGTCGCCGTCAATGGCAGCGCCCATCAACCGTCACGCACGCTGGTGCTGATCCAGGCGCTGCTGGCCGAACTGGAGCAGCGGCTCGTGCTCGATACCCAGGTCGTTGACCTGAGCGAGATCGCCCGCCCGCTGGGTGCCGCGCTGACGCGCCAGGAGCTGCCCGCGGACATCGAGGCGCAGGTCGCGGCCATCGAGTCGGCCGATCTGGTGATTGCCGCGGCGCCCGTGTATCGCGGCTCGTTCCCGGGCCATTTCAAGCATCTGTTCGACCTGGTGGGCATGGATGCGCTGGTCGACAAGCCGGTACTGCTGGCGGCCACCGGCGGCAGTGACCGCCACGCGCTGGTGCTGGAGCACCAGCTGCGGCCGCTGTTCAGCTTCCTGCAGGCGCTGACGCTGCCGATCGGCGTGTATGCGTCGACAGGCGATTTCGACGGCTACCAGGTGGGCAGCGGCGCGCTGGCCGATCGTATCAAACTGGCCGCCGATCGTGCCGCGCCATTGTTTGGCGCGTCGGCACGGCAACTGCGGCGCGTGGCCTGAGGCGTTCCCGCCTTAACCGTCGATGGCCGGCGGCAGCCGGTCGTTGACCCAGTCGCGCGTGCGCTCGTAGGCCGCCGCCAGGCGCAGCACGCTCAGGTCGTCGCGCGGACGGCCGATCAGCTGCATGCCCATCGGCAGGCCTTCCGCACTGAATCCCACCGGCACGCTGATCACCGGACAGCCCGACAGCGTCCACGCCACCACCACTTCCATCCAGCGGTGATAGGTGTCCATCTGCCGCCCGGCGATGGCCTTCGGCCAATGCTGGTCGATATCGAACGGAAACACCTGCGCGGTCGGTACGGCGATGTAGTCGAACGTCTCGAACGTACGCAGCAGCGCCTGATACCAGGCACTGCGCTGCGTGCTGGCGGCGTAGAGGTCGCTGGCCTTGAGGTCGAGCGACCCCTCGATTTCCCAGATCGCCTCGGGCTTCAGCTGCGCGCGCGTTGACGGGTTGTTGTAGAGCGCCAGCCGCGCGTTGCCCGTCAGGAAGTGACGATGCACGAGCCAGGTCTGCCAGATCTTCTCGGGCGGGTAGGGCGGTTGGATCGCGTCTACCGTCGCGCCGAAATCGGGGAAGAAGCGCAGCGCCTGTTCGCACAGCGACAGGATGCCGTCTTCCATCGGCAGGTATCCGCCCCAATCGCCCAGCCACGCCACGCGTTTGCCCGACATGTCTGCATCGAGCGCGTTGACCACGTTTTGCGGCGTCAGCGTGGCCAGCGCGGGGTCTTGGGGCAACGCCTGCGGCGTGCGGGCGTCCGGGCCGGACTGAGTGGCCAGCAGCAGCGCCAGGTCTGCCACATTGCGGGCCATCGGGCCCTCGCAGCCCAGTTGCGGCAAGAACAGCTCCGGCGCCGGGCCATAGGGCACGCGGCCGGCCGATGGCCGGAATCCGAAGACGTTGCAGTACGCGGCCGGATTGCGCAGCGAGCCACCGAAGTCGCTGCCATCGGCAACGGGCAGCATGCGCAGCGCCAGCGCCGCCGCCGCGCCGCCACTGCTGCCGCCCGCCGACCGTGCGGGATCGTACGGGTTGCGCGTGGCACCGTAGACCGGATTGAACGTGTGCGACCCCAGCCCGAATTCCGGCGTGTTGGTCTTGCCGATCAGGATCGCCCCGGCCTGGCGCATGCGTTCGACGATCACCGAATCGCTGGCCGGCACGTTGTCCTTGAAGATCGGCGAACCGTACGTCGTGCGGATGCCGCGCGTCATCGCCAGATCCTTCGGCGCCTGCGGCATGCCGTGCATCCAGCCCTTTGATTCCCCACGTGCCAGCGCATCGTCGGCTGCCTGCGCGGCCTGCATCAGCGTGGCCTCGTCCTGCTGCGCCACGATGGCGTTGCATGCCGGATTCACGGTAGCGATATGCGCCAGATAGGCCGCCATGACTTCACGGCTCGAAACCTGCTTCGCGTGAATCGCCTCGGAAAGCTGCCGGGCGGTCAGCATGACGATGGGGTGGGGACGGTAGTTGGTCATGGCGCAGGGATTGTGTTTTCCCCTCTCCCACTTCCATGGGAGAGGGGAGCCGATAGGAGCCGTGTCCGTGCTCAAAGCCGTTCCGCGTGGTGCCGGATATGGTCGGCGATGAAGGTGGAGATGAAGTAGTAGCCGTGGTCGTAGCCCGCGTGCCGGCGTAGCGTCAGCGGCTGGCCGGCTTTTTCGCAGGCGTCCTCGAACGCTTCGGGGTGAAGCTGTTCCGCCAGGAATTTGTCGGCCAGGCCCTGGTCCACGAGGATGCCGGCCGGGAACGGCGCCGATGCCTGTGCGGCCATCAGTGCACTGGCGTCGTGCTGCGCCCAGCGGCTGCGGTCCTCGCCCAGGTAGCCGGTGAATGCCTTGACACCCCACGGACATTGCGATGGCGCGGCGATTGGCGCGAACGCCGACACCGAACGGAACCGCTGCGGGTAGCGTTGCGCCAGCACCAGCGCGCCATGCCCGCCCATCGAATGGCCGAAGATGCCGACGCGTGCAGCGTCGGCGGGCAGTTCGCTGGTGACCAGGTGGAACAGTTCGTCCGCCACGTAGCTTTCCATGCGCCAGTGCATGCGCCACGGCGCCTCGATGGCATCGACATAGAAGCCGGCGCCGACCCCGAAGTCCCAGGCATCGGCCTCGCCGGGCACGTGGGCCCCGCGCGGGCTGGTGTCGGGCGCCACCAGGATCAGGCCGTGCTGCGCCGCGTATTGCTGCGCGCCGGCCTTGATCATGAACGTTTCCTCGGTGCTGGTCAGGCCGGCGAGGTAGAACAGGGTCGGCAGCGGCTTCGCGTTGGCGGCAAGCGCCTGCGGCGGCAGGAAGACCGAGAACCGCATCGGCAGCCCGATGGCCGCCGACTGGTGCTGGTAAAAACGCTGGACGCCGCCGTGGCAGCCGTGTTCAGACAGCAGTTCCATGGGCCATTGCCTCAGTAAAGGACGACCGAGCGGATCGACTCGCCGCGCTTCATCAGGTCGAAGCCCTCGTTGATGCGGTCGAGCGGCAGCGTGTGCGTGATCAGGTCGTCGATGTTGAGCTTGCCTTCCATGTACCAGTCGACGATCTTCGGCACGTCAGTGCGGCCGCGCGCGCCGCCGAAGGCCGAACCCTTCCACTCGCGGCCCGTCACCAGCTGGAACGGGCGCGTCGAGATCTCCGCACCGGCCTCGGCCACGCCGATGATGATCGACTTGCCCCATCCCTTGTGGCAGCACTCCAGCGCCTGGCGCATGACCTGCGTATTGCCAATGCACTCGAACGAGTAGTCGGCGCCGCCATCGGTCAGTTGCACGATGTGGTCCACCACGTTTTCGACGTCCTTCGGATTGATGAAGTGGGTCATGCCGAACTTGCGGGCCATGGCTTCGCGGCCCGGGTTCAGGTCCACGCCGATGATCTTGTCGGCGCCCACCATCCTGGCCGCCTGGATCACGTTGAGGCCGATGCCGCCGAGCCCGAACACCACCACGTTGGCGCCGGCTTCGACCTTGGCCGTGAACAGCACCGCGCCCACACCCGTGGTCACGCCGCAGCCGATGTAGCAGACCTTGTCGAACGGTGCATCCGGACGGATCCTGGCCAGCGCGATTTCCGGCACCACGATGTGGTTGGCGAACGTCGACGTGCCCATGTAGTGGAAGATCGGCTTGCCGTCGATCGAGAAGCGCGAGGTGCCGTCCGGCATCAGGCCCTTGCCCTGGGTCGAACGGATGGCCTGGCACAGGTTGGTCTTGCGCGACAGGCAGAACTTGCACTGGCGGCATTCCGGCGTGTACAGGGGGATCACATGGTCGCCGGGCTTGAGCGACGTCACGCCCGGGCCCACGTCGGTGACGATGCCCGCGCCTTCGTGGCCCAGGATGGCCGGAAAGATGCCCTCGGGGTCGGCGCCGGACAGCGTGTAGTAGTCGGTATGGCAGATGCCCGTGGCCTTGATTTCGACAAGGACTTCACCGGCGCGCGGGCCGTCGAGATCCACCTCTTCGACGGTGAGCGGGGCGCCGGCTTTCCAGGCGATGGCGGCTTTGGTCTTCATGAGGCAACTCCTGTACGAATGGGGTAGGGCGGCATGTGCCGCCAACACGGCAAGCACTATACGGGCATCGGTGCAATGCGGCCAGACCGGCGCGCGATTATCGGCTGGCCTTGTGGGGTGGCGGTCATTGACCTTCCTTTGCCGGCCGGGCCAGTACCGTTGGCGCGGTGCCGGCTTGCGCCGCGGTCAGCTGGCCTTCATGCCGTCGCCCCAGCCACAGCCCGAGCCATGCCCAGCCGATGGCCAGTGCGGCGCCGGCCAGCGCCACGGTGGCCGGATGGCCGGACAAGGCATCGATGGCGGTGCGCACCCACGCGCTGACCGCGTCGCCGGCGCGATAGATTGCGGTGTCGATCACGTTCTTGGCCTTGTACTTGGTCTCGGGGTCGACCACCGTAAACAGCATTTCGCGGCCCGGCCGCAGCATCGCGTATTCGCCCACGCGCCGCACGATCATCGCCGCGGCCAGCACGCCGAATGTGGGCCACAACGCCAGCAGCAGAAAGCCGCCGGTCACGGCCAGCGGCACGGCCGTCAGCAGCGCCGTCACGCCGTACCGCCGCGCCAGACGGCCCGAGAAGAAGATCTGCACGAGGATGGTCAGCGCCTGCACCGTGGCATCGAGCGCGCTGAACACCTGCGTTTGCTGGGCCCGCGTGGGAAAGGCCGCCGCCACCAGGCGGGCCTGCTCGAAATACAGGAACGTGCTCGACGTGGCCAGCAGGATCACGAACAGGCTGATGCCGAGCAGATAGCGCGAGCCCAGGACCATCGACAACCCGGCCCATAGTCCCCCGCCGACCGGCTGTGCGGGGTCCTGGGCGGCCGGGCCGCCGTGCGCCATGCCGTCGGCCACACCCGCGCCAAGCCTGCGCCGCCACGCGAACAGATAGCCCACCATGGGCAGCGTCGCGGCCAGCAGCCCTGCCGACAGCAGCATCAGGCCGGTCAGGCCGATGCGGCCCACCAGCCAGCCGCCCATGACCGGCCCGGCCAGTCCGCCGGCACTGGCGCCTGCCGCGATCAGCGCGAACAGCCGCCGCGCCTGCTCGGGGCGGAACACGTCGGCCATCAGGCTCCAGGCCACCGACACCACGAACAGGTTGAACACCGACAGCCACACGTAGAACACGCGCGCGAGCCAGACGCTGTCCGGCAGTGCGCGCGTGACCGCGGCAAACGCCAGCAGGTTGGCGATGAAGAACGCGTAGACCCACGGCACAAAGCGCCGGCGTGGCAGCCACTTGCAGCAGGCGCCGTAGAACGGGATGGCCACCAGCATCACCACGAACGTGGCCGTGAACAGCCATTGCAGGTTTTGCACGCCGCCTGCGATGCCCATCGTCTCGCGCACGGGCCGCAGCATGAAGTAGCTGGCGAACAGGCAGAAGAAGAACACGAAGCCGGCCACCACGGCGGCGCGTTCGCCGGCGCGCAGCCCCAGCACGGTACCCTCTGGCGGTTCGCCGGGTCCGGTGTCGGGGGACGGGGCCGGTGTATGCATGCGCCGATCGGGGCCGGGGGTCCGCAGTCAGGCCAGCGCCGCGGCGATGCGCGCGCGTTCGCGGGTGTCGGGCATGCGCCCGAACGCCGCGCCCAGGTTGTCGGCCATGTTCTTCGGCTTGGACGTGGCAGGGATGGCGGCCGTCACCGCGGGATGGCTGACGATGAATTTCAGGAACAGCTGGGCCCACGACGCGCAGTCCACCTCGCCGGCCCAGTCGGGCACCGGCTTGCCGCGCACTGCCGAAAACAGGCGGCCGTCCTGGAACGGGCGATTGACCAGCACGGCCACCCCGCGTTCCTCGCACAGCGGCAGCAGCGTCTTTTCGGCGTTGCGCTCGCCCAGCGAATAGTTCACCTGCAGGAAGTCGAGCTTTTCGCTGCGCAGGATCTGCGCCAGTTCGGCGTGCGCATCGTCGCGGTAGTGGGTGATGCCGATATAGCGCGTCTTGCCCTGTTCCTTCCACTGCCGCAGCAGCTTCAGGTTGTCGCGCCAGTCGATCAGGTTGTGCACCTGCAGCAGATCGACGCTGTCCGAATGCAGTTCCGCGCGGGATCGCGTGAACTGCGCCATGGCGTTGGCGGCACTGGTGGATATCTTGGTGGCCACGAACACCTTGCCGCGCGCGCCGGCGTCCTGCAGCAGGTCGCCGGTCACGGCCTCGGCGCTGCCGTAGCTGGGCGCGGTGTCGATCACGGGCTTGGGAATGCGCTGCAGCAGCTCGGCCAGGACTTCGGTCAGCGCCGCGCGGTCGTCGCTGTCCCGGCCTACGTTGAACGTGTCGGCCGTGCCCATGCCGATCACCGGCAGCGCCTCGCCCGAGGCCGGTACCTTGCGGCGCATCGGTGCTTCCACGGTGGCGGCTCGCGCGGCGGCGGCCAGCGCGGGCCCGGCCGGCAGCGCGGCCAGCCCGGCGGACATCCCCAGAAAGGTGCGGCGGTCGATTGACATGACGGTTCGTCCCTTGGCGGCGGTCCGAATGACCTTAGCGCGTGCGGCAGTCGATGTAAACCCGACAACGCTCCGGGCACCGGGGGGGCAACCGTCGGCCCAACCCTGGTTGCGCCCGGTGTGCGGGCTGGCGCCGCCCGGGTCCGGCCCGATTGCAAAAAAGCGGCGCCCACTGAACAATCGGCGCGGTATTTCAACCAGCCACAGCAGCGGCCATCCACCCCCATCCACCCATACCAAGGACCGGATCGTGATTTCGAGCTTGCCCGGCGTGCTGTTCGACGGCGTGACATATGGCAGCCTGCTGTTCCTGATCAGCATTGGCCTGTCCGTGACGATGGGGCTGATGAACTTCGTCAACCTGGCGCACGGCGCGTTTGCCATGCTGGGCGGCTACGTGGCAGTCGTGCTGATGAACCGGCTCGGCGTGCCGTTCCTGGCGGCGCTGCCCGCAGCGTTCCTGGGCGCCGCGATGGCCGGCTGGGTGCTGGAGCGCACGCTCTATCGGCGGCTGTATCGGGCCAGTCATCTCGACCAGGTGCTGTTCTCGATCGGCCTGACCTTCATGGCGATGGCTGGCGCCACCTGGGGATTCGGCCCCGGCCAGCAGCCGGTGGTGCTGCCGGCCTTCCTGATCGGGCAGGTCAGGGTGGCCGGCCTGGACCTGGGGGCCTATCGCCTGTTCCTGCTGGCGGTGGTGATCGTGATCACACTGGCGCTGGGCTGGCTGGTAGCCCGCACCCGTTTTGGCGCGCAGGTCCGCGCGGCGGTGGACAACCAGCAGGCCGCCAGCGGCCTGGGCATCGACGTGGGGCGCGTGTTCAGCCTGACCTTTGCGTTGGGTTCCGGTCTGGCGGGCCTGGGCGGCGGCCTGGGCATCGACGTGCTGGGGCTCGACCCGTCGTTTCCGCTCAAGTACATGGTCTACTTCCTGCTGGTGGTGGCCGTGGGCGGCGCGGGCAGCATTCGCGGGTCGCTGGTGGCCGCCATGGTGCTGGGCGTGGCCGACGTGGCCGGCAAGTACTACGTGCCCGCGGTGGGCGCCTTCGTGATCTACGCGATGATGGTGCTGCTGCTGGTGGCGTTTCCGGCCGGCCTGTACGGGAGGCGCGCCGCATGACCCGTCATCGCCTGGCCGACGGCCGCTGGCACCGGGCCGAAATCGTCTTCTGGCTGATGCCGGTGGCCGTGTTCTTCCTGCTGCCCGACTACCTGATTCTGGGCAGTCAGATTCTGATTACCGGGCTTTTCGCGCTGTCGCTGGACCTGATCCTGGGCTATGCGGGCATCGTGTCGCTGGGCCATGCCGCGTTCTTCGGGCTGGGCGCCTACACGGCCGGGTTGCTGGGCGCACATGGCTGGGGCGAGCCGGTCTCGGGCCTGCTGGCTGCCGCGGCGGTGGCGGCGTTCGCCGGCTGGTTCTGCAGTTTCCTGGTGGTGCGCGGCGGTGATCTGACGCGGCTGATGGTCACCCTCGGCATCGGCCTGATGCTGTTCGAGGCGGCCAACAAGGCGGCCTTCCTGACCGGCGGTGTCGATGGGCTGTCTGGCGTGACCATGCGTCCGCTGCTCGGGATGTTCGCATTCGATCTGTACGGCAAGACGGCCTACGTCTATAGCCTGGTGGTGCTGTTCGCGGTATTCGTGCTGGTGCGGCGCATCGTGGCGTCGCCGTTCGGCTTGTCGCTGCGCGGCGTGCGCGAAGGCGCGCGGCGCATGCCCGCGCTGGGCACCAATGTGCCCCGGCGCCTGCGTGCGGCCTTCACCGTGTCGGCGGCCATTGCCGGCGTGGCCGGCGGCCTGCTGGCCCAGACCACGCAGTTCGTGGGCATGGACGTGCTGGGCTTTCCGCGCTCGGCGGAGTTGCTGGTCATGCTGGTGCTGGGCGGCACGGGACGTCTTTATGGCGCGCTGATCGGCGCGGCGCTGTTCATGATTGCGCAGGACGTGCTGGCCGGGATCAACCCCGTGTACTGGCAGTTCTGGATCGGCCTGCTGCTGGTGCTGATGGTGCTGTATGCGCGGGGCGGAGTGATGGGGGCTATAGGCGCCTGGACGGCGCGTCGCCGGACCACTGCCGCGCACGAACGGGGAGCCGACGCATGACCGCCGCGCTGCGCACGGACGGGCTCTGCAAGTCCTGGGGCGCATTTGCCGCCAATACCGATATCTCGCTGACATTCGCGCCCGGCGCGCGGCATGCCTTGATCGGGCCCAATGGCGCGGGCAAGACCACGTTCATCAACCTGCTGACGGGGGCCTTGCCGCCGTCGGCCGGACGCATCTGGCTGGGCGAGCGTGATATCACATCGCTGCCGCAGCACGCGCGCGTGAAGCTGGGCATGACGCGCACGTTCCAGATCAATACGCTGTTTCCGGGGCTGACGGTGCTGGAGTCGGTGGTGCTGGCGGTGGCGGAGCGCACCGGCGCATCCCGGATGTGGGCCCGCACGGTGGCGTCGCAGGCGGCGCTGGCGGACGAGGCCATGTCGGTGCTGGCGCTGCTGCGGCTGGATTGCGACGCCGATACCGAGACGCGCCAGCTGCCCTACGGCAAGCAGCGGCTGCTGGAAATGGCACTGGCGCTGGCCACGCGGCCGTCGATCCTGCTGCTGGACGAACCGGCGGCGGGCATCCCCGCAGGCGAGAGCGCCGAACTGTTTGCCGTGATCGCGGGCCTGCCGCGCGACATCACGATTGTCTTTATCGAGCACGACATGGACCTGGTGTTCCGCTTTGCCGAACGCATTTCGGTGCTGGTGGGCGGGCGGGTGCTGACGGAGGGCACGCCGGCCGAGATTGTCGCCGATGCGCGCGTGAAGGAGGTGTATCTGGGAGAGACAACCCATGCGTGAACTGCTGCGTGTGGCGGGACTGAGCGCCGGCTACGGCGATGCCATCGTGCTCGAACAGATCGACTTGACGCTTGCCGCCGGCGACAGTCTGGCGCTACTTGGCCGCAACGGCGTGGGCAAGACCACGCTGCTGGCCACGCTGATGGGCATGACGCGCGTGCGCGGCGGCCAGCTGAGCTGGCGGGGCGGCGATCTGGCGAAAATGCCATCGCATCGGCGCGCGCAGGCGGGCATCGGCTGGGTGCCGCAAGAACGCTGGATCTTTCCGTCGCTGACCGTGGAAGAGCACCTGACTGCGGTGGCGCGGCCCGGGCCCTGGGATATCGCCAGTATCTATCGGGAATTTCCGAGGCTGGAAGAACGGCGCCGCAACCTTGGCAACCAGCTGTCGGGCGGCGAGCAGCAGATGCTGGCGATCGCCCGCGCGCTGATGGTGAATCCGGCCCTGCTGTTGCTGGACGAGCCGATGGAGGGCCTGGCGCCCATCATCGTGCAGGAGTTGCAGCGCGTGATCGCGCGGCTGATTGCCGATAGCGGGATGGCCGTGATCGTGGTGGAGCAGCACGCCAGGATGGCGCTGGCGATGACCGGCCAGGCGATGGTGCTCGATCGCGGCAGGGTCGTGCATCGATCGGACAGTGCCAGCCTGCTGGCCGACGGGGCGCTGCTCGACCGTCTGGTGACAGTGCGCCAGGGCGATGGATCGCGCTAGTAATCGCCCAGTTTCTTTCAGATTCGTCTTATTTCGATGGAGGGCGGTGCCAGGCACAATGTCTGTCCTGGCGTGATATCCGACCTTCCACCCGAGCCATCAACAGATCACTGACATGGAAATACGCCCGATCGAGCCCGACGACCTGGAACTGATTTGCCGCCATCGCGAGGCCATGTTCCTGGAGGCCGGCTTTGCCCCTGACACCTTGCGCACGATGACGCGGCATTTTCGCGACTGGCTGCGTCCCCGGCTGGCCGACGACACGTATTTTGGCCTGCTGTCGCTGGACGGCGGCAGGCCGGTGGCCGGCGTCGGGCTGATGCTGATCGACTGGCCGCCTCATCCCACGCATCCGGATCAGGACAAGCGCGGCTATGTCTTGAATGTCTATGTGGAGCCGACCCACCGCAAGCGCGGACTGGCCCGGCAACTGATGTCGCTGGGCGAGGACGAACTGGCGCGGCGCGGTGCCACCTTCACGATCCTGCATGCCACGGAGGCGGGCCGGCCGCTGTACCAGCAGGAAGGCTGGCGCCAGACGTCCGAAATGTCGAAGGTCATCGCCGGCACCGTGCCGCCGCCAGCGCGCGGGCACGCGCCTTCGGGCACCTGATCGTGCCTGAAGACTGCCGGAATACGACAGGGCGAGGGCGCGCTACGGCTTGAGACCGCTGTAGAAGGCTGCCAGGTTGGCGATGTCGGCGTCGCTGAGCGGCTTGGCCATCATTGTCATCATCTCGTCCTTGCGGGCGCCGGTCTTGTAGTCCTTGAGCGCCTTCACCAGGTACTGCTCGACCTGGCCGGCCAGGTGCGGCGCCTCGGGCAGTTTCGACTTGCCGTCGAGCCCGTGGCAGGCCTGGCACTGCATGGCCTTGGTCCGGCCGGCCTGGGCGTCGGCGGCCAGCGCGGGGACGCTGGCCGACACCAGAACCCAGCCCGACAGCAGCACCGGCGCGCCAATACGGAGTCGCCCGGTCATTTCGCGCCCGAGTACGAGATCCGGTAAATCGCGCCGGCGAAGTCGTCCGAGACTAGCAGCGAGCCGTCCTGCAGCTGCTGCACGTCTACCGGACGGCCCATGTACTCGCCATTGGGCGTGAGCCAGCCTTCGGCGAAGATTTCGGTCTCGCCAACGGTGCCGTCCGACTTCACCGAGGTGTAGACGATCCGCGCCCCGATGGGCTTGGTGCGATTCCAGGAGCCATGCTCGGCCGCGAAGACGCCGCCATGGTACTTGGCCGGGAACATCTTGCCGGTGTAGAACGACATGCCCAGGTCGGCCGCATGGGGCGCGTATTCCACCACCGGGAAGACCACGTCCTTGGGTGGCTGCTGGTCCTTGTACTCCACGGTGCGCACCTTGCCGCCGCCATACCACGGAAAGCCAAAATTCTGGCCCGCCTTGGTCGCGCGGTTCAGCTCGCCGGGCGGCTGGTCGTCGCCCATGCCGTCCACCTGGTTGTCGGTGAACCAGAGCGTCTTGTCGGCCGGATTGAAGTCGAGCCCGACCGAGTTGCGCACGCCGTGGGCATAGACCTCGCGGTTCTTGCCGTCCTGGCCGATGCGGATGATGCCGGCCAGGCCGTTCTTGTCCATCGCGGCCAGCTTGTCCTTGGGCGGTACGTTCCACGGCTGACCCAGCGCAATATAGACCTTGCCGTCGGGGCCCACCCGGCACGCCCGGGCGCCGTGGTTGAAGCTCTCGAATTCGGTCGGGATCAGCTTGCCCTGGGGCACCACCACGGCAGCGGCCACGTCGGGGCCGCCTTCGCCAAAGAACTGGGCGGCCGGGAAGGCCAGTACGCGGTTCTGCTCGGCCACGTATAGCACGCCATCCGGCGAGAAGCACACGCCATTGGGCACCTTGAAGCTGATGGCGCTGGCGAACTGGACCACGTCATCGGCCACGCGGCGCTTGGTGCGGTCGGTCACCTGCCAGACGCGGTTCTTGCGCGTGCCGACGAACACCACGCCCGTGGACGGCTCGATGGCCATGTGGCGCGCCTCGGGCACGACGGCATACAACTCGATCTTGAAGCCCGGCGGCAGCTTGATGGCCTTCAGGTTCTCGCGCAGCGCGTCGGCATGCTTGCCGTCCTGGGCGATTTTCTCGGCGGGCGCCGCCCCGGTCTGCTTGAAATCCTGAAGCTTCTGCAGGTTGTCGGCGGGCGCTGCGAGCAAGGGTGAAGCGGCCACGACCAGCGACGCGGCCAAGGCAACGGCTGAGCTCTTCATCGGGATGTCTCCGGAATTCTTGTCATGTGAGGGGCGCGGACAGGCGCCGCCAGACAAGGTTAGGTCAGCTTTCCCCGCAAGGGAATTGCACAATCCTGACTTCGCGATGAAAGATTTCGACAGCGGGGGGCACCCCCCGCCCAGGGCCAGACGCCTACTTGCCCGAGTCCTTGACGCCCTCGAACTTGTCGAATTCGACGTTGTAGAGCTCGCCGCCGACTTTTTCCACCTTGCGGATATAGACGGTCTGGATCACATCGCGCGTGCCCGGGTCGATCGTGATCGCGCCGCGCGGGCTCTGGATCTTCATGCCCTTCAGGGCCGCCAGGAACTTGTCGCCGTCGGTGGCGCCGCCGGTCTTCCTGAGCGCGTCGTAGATGGCGGCCATGCCGTCGTACGCGGCCACGGCCATGAAGTTCGGGCGGCCGGCGCCTGGGTTGGCATCGGCGAAGGCCTTCAGGAAGGCCTTGTTTTCCTTGGAATCGTGCGCCGCCGAGTAATGGAACGACGTGATCACGCCCAGCGTGGCGTCGCCCATGGCCGGCAGCACGTGGTCGTCGGTCAGGTCGCCGGTGGCGATCACGCGGATGCCGGCATCGGCCAGCCCCCGCTCGCGGAAGCCCTTCATGAACGCCACGCCCTGCTCGCCGGCCGGCAGAAACAGAAACACCGCTTCTGGGCGGGCGTCTTTGATGCGCTGGATGAATGGCGCGAACTCGGGGTTGCGCAGCGGCACGCGGATCGATTCGACGATCTGGCCGCCACCGCCGAGGAAATTGGTCTTGAACGCGGTCTCGGCGTCGATGCCGGGCGCGTAGTCGGCCACCAGCGTCACCACCTTCCTGACGTTGTTGCGCACCGCCCAGGTGGCCATGGGGGCGGAAATCTGCGGCAGCGTCATCGACACGCGCGCGATGTAGTTCGACTTGGTGGTGATGACCGACGAGGCCGCGTTGAAGATCACCATGGGCTTCTTGGCCTGCTCGGCGATCGGCGCCACGGCCAGTGCCTCCGGCGTCAGGCCGAAGCCGGCCAGGATGTCCACCTTGTCGCGTACCACCAGTTCCTGAGCCAGCCGCTTGGCCACTTCGGGCACCGGGCCGGTGGTGTCCTTGACGATGATCTGGACCCTGCGGCCCGCCACGGTGTCGCCGTTCAGCTTCTGCCAGGCCTTGATGCCGCCTTCCATCTGCTTGCCGTAGTCGGCAAAGCTGCCCGAGAACGGCGCAATCAGCCCGATCTTTACCGGCTCGGCGGCGTGGGACAGCGGGGAATGCGTGAGGACGGCAACGGCGCCGCACGCCATCATGGCGCGGCGCAGCAGGCTGAACGTCATGGAGGTCTCCCGAAAGTGCAGCATCGGACGGCTGCATCGATCAGGGAGTGTAGGAGCGGCGCGGGGTTTGTGCTACCCGGGTTTTTTCTCCCCTCCCTCCGGTTCCGCGCATTCAACGTGATCCCCCCTTCCGATTTGTCCGAGAGCCGTGGCAAGCAGCCTTGTCCGGGGGTCGATCGCCTCAGTTTCATCAATCGTATTTCGACGAAAAGCGTCGGGCATTGCGTCGAATTAAATCCTGGCTTTGTCAGCAACTTCCGGAGGCGTAGTCGGTGTAGGGTGCCTCGCGTCCCAGCCTCTCACCGACAAGGAGCCGCCAGCATGAGTCGGAATCCCATCACGACGCCGATTGCGCTGTCGCACACGCGCACTGCCACGATCGCCTTGAAGTGGTTTGTGGAACGTTCGGAATATGACCCGGCGCAATGCACATTCAAGCCGCTTGTGAACGGCGAAGAGGCGTTTGGCGAGGTATACGACGCCATCCTGGCCGCACGGCGTTCGGTGGACATCATCTGCTGGGGTTTCCAGCCCTCGATGTACTTCAAGCGCGGCCATGCGGATGTCATGACCATCGGCGAGTTGCTGGCGCACAAGGGCGCCCAAGGCGTGAAGGTTCGTCTGCTTTGCTGGCAGGACGACCTCGCCATGGCGGCCTGGAGCGAAAACAACGCACCGGGCAACAACCTGGCAACGTATGTCAAGCCGCACTTGCCTGACTGGATGGTGTCGGGCATGGCGCAGCGCGACTACCAGAGCAAATTCCAGCGCGAGTTCGACCGTGCATGGTATGCGCGCGCCAATGGAAACAACGTGACGCGAGGGGGCAGTCTGGACGAGGAAGCGGCGCGCCGGGTGCTGCGCCGGATGGCCCGCGCAGCGGGCACGACGTTTCTCGGCATCGAATTCGCGACCCGCGGCTTCTCGCTTGGGGACCGTGCGGAGATTGCCTACCGGACCTTGCTGCAGGGCGATCACAAGGAGAGCGACGGGCGTACCAAAGCGAAAAACGCGGCCGTCATGACCGCCATCCCCACGCATCATCAGAAGATGGTGGTGATTGATTATGAGGAGCCCGAGCATGCCGTGGGCTTCGTCATGGGCCATAACATGCTCGATACCTACTGGGACCGGGACGACCACAGCTTCCATCGACAGCACCCGAGATTTGGCCGGAACGGTCTGCACCCCCGGCAGGACATTTCTGCCCGCGTCGCAGGCCCGGTGCTGAAATACCTCAACAAGAACTTTTGCGAAGCGTGGGATGGCGTGACGGGCCAGCGGCTGATGGAGGCAAGGCAGCCCCTTGCCAGGCGCCTCACGTTGCGGCGCGACGGCAACACGCCGGTGGTGGGGCAGCTGTTGCGGACCAATCCCCAGGGGAACCGGTTCGATATCGAGTCCCTGTACCTGCAGGCGGTGAACAACGTCACGCGATTCATCTATATCGAGAACCAGTATTTCCGGCTGCCGATGCTTGCCGAGAAGATCAAGCAGGCGGTGGCGGCCCAACTGCGCGGCGGCCGCGACCTGAAGAAGCATGGCCCCATCTACCTGTTCGTGGTGACCAATTCGAGCGACGAAGGGATGGGTCCGGGGGCACTGAAGACATACCGGATGCTGGAGGCGCTGGGCAAGGCCGACGCGATGCCGGCCGTGGCGAAGCTGGAACGCGAGGACGCGCGCCAGGCCGATCTGCGCCGCCAGCACAAGGAGGCAGGCGCGCAAGCCAGGGCCGCTAAACAGGATATGGACAAGGCGAATGACCTGGCGCATATCGACAAGGCATTCGCCATCAAGAGGCTGCACGAGGCGCGGGAACGCTTTGGCAAGGCGCGCCAGAAACAGGCCGATCTGGAAGCGGAAATGGCCAAGCCCGCCGAGGAAGTTGGACCGCCACCCGAAATCGAAGGACTCAAGGTGCATGTCTGCACGCTGGTGGCACCCGATTCTCCGCCCGGCAAATGGGATTACGTGTACGTGCATTCCAAACTGATGATCGTCGACGACGTATTCATGACGCTGGGCTCCGCCAATATCAATACCCGCAGCATGATCGGCGATAGCGAATTGAATATCTGCCACGAACATTCTGGGGTGACCACGCCATTACGCAGACGGTTATGGGAGGTTCATACGAAAGGGAAGGGGGCGCAGGAAGATGTGGGGGAGGCGTTTGAGGCGTGGACTTCTATTACTGACAAGAACTGGAAGTTCTGGAGTTCAGGGAAGGAAATTCCCTACGCGTCACTCGTGCGGTTTCACAGAGATTCACCGAAACGCACCAATATGGATTGATCGTGAGAATCATCATTATTTTTGCTCTCTCCCTCGCTTTTCTGCTGGGTTCGTGTTCAAAAAAGGTACCTGCCATGTCGTCATTGCCGGATGTCAGTAGTGTAAGAATCAATCTGTCCTTTGATTGTGCTCACGAAGATAAAGTCCTGCCCGATATCGAGCCGGACGCCGACAAGCTATTTCGCTACGCCCGATACTTGCAAAAGAAGCAGGGACCGAAAGACTATGAACAGATGGCGGTCTACTATCGTATCGCGGCAGCGCATGGCCACTACAAAGCAAACCGAAATCTGCAGAATTTGCTGGCTTACGGTCATGCATATTCCCCGTTTCGATCCAAGGAGGTGGTCGATCTTGCCAATCAGCTAATCGAACTCGGAGTTCCCGGCGGATACTACGATATCGGTCACTATCTGCAGATCGGTTATGGGCTGAAGCAGGACAGGGAGATGGCTCTGCGCTTCTTTCGAAAAGCCGCGGATTTAGGTAGCGCTGACGCCCAGTTCTATGTCGGAGAGTTGCTTGCACCCTGGGACAAGGCCCCAGAAGTTTCCGAGCAGATGTGGCAGTGCGCCTCGGACCAGGGATTCGCCAAAGCTTCGCGGATGCTTGGAGTGAGCCTGCAAACCGACAGGAAATACACCTCAGCAGTCACGGCCTTCCAGCAAGGGGTCATGGCTGGGGACTCGTCGTCTGCGTTCGCATTGGAGCACGGATTTGAAGGGCCACCACAGACTGACCGACTCTATTACCTTTCATTGAAAGCAGATCCGGAGCGTTCCCTTCGATACAAGAAAATCGGAAAATTCCTACGACACTTCGAACACCTCAACCCCAAAGTCCCCGACATCGACCAGATCGTCCCGTTGCCGCCGGCCAAGCTGCCGCCGTGGGACGGTACCTTCCAGTGGGTACGGGAGCATGACGCGGCATCGCCGCCCAAGAAGCCGTCCGAGGAACTGGTCAATCGTCTCAGCCAGGCAAAGAATCTCGATCCGGCCACTGGTTTGCCGCTGCCGCCGCCACCGAAACTGCCGTTGGGGACCCGCGCGAAAACCGGTCAGCCTTGTCCGGAAAGCGGTATCTGGTGCGTGCCGGAGGCTGCAACGGTATTTGCCGGGGCAACTCGGCATTTCCGCAAGGGTGACGTCCTGCCGGAATTCGAGATGCCCAAGCCTCGCCGGCTGTCATGGCTGGACGACCTGCTGGGGGAGCGGGTTGAGTACTGGAACGTGTCGTGGAAGCTGATTTCGTACGACGAGAAGGGTTGAAACTTTCACAGTCTGACTGTCTAGAGTGGTACGGTCAGCCGGCCACGACAGGCGTGGTGAAGGCCACACCTGTTCGATGGCCGGCAACCACCTTACACCACCGTTGCCAGCGCCAGCGTGAACAGCAGGGCCACCACCGAGATGATCGTTTCGGCCACGGACCAGGTCTTGAAGGTCTGGGCCACGGTCATGTTGAAGTATTCCTTGACCAGCCAGAAGCCGCCGTCGTTCACGTGCGACAGGATCAGCGAGCCGGCGCCCGTGGTCAGCACCAGCAGTTCGGGGCGGGTGCCCGGCACGCTGGCCGCGATCGGGGCCACGATGCCGGCTGCCGTGGTCATGGCCACCGTGGCGGAGCCCGTGGCGATACGGATCATCACGGCGACGAGCCAGCCCAGCACCAGCACCGACACATTGGCGTGCGTGGCCACGTCGACGATGGCCGTCGAGATGCCCGAATCGCGCAGCACACGGCCAAAGCCGCCGCCGGCGCCCACCACCAGCGTGATGATGGCCGTGGGGGCCACGCACTCGTTGGTGAACTTCAGGATCATTTCACGCGTGAAGCCGCGCGCCTTGCCGAACGTGTAGAAGCTGAACAGCGTGGCGATCAGCAGGGCCATCACCGAGTTGCCGATCAGCTTCAGGACGTCGTTGGCAAACGTCTTCGGCGTGGCGATCAGGTCGGCCCAGCTGCCGATCAGCATCAGGAACACCGGCAGCAGGATGGTCAGCACCGTGATGCCGAAGCCGGGCAGGTTGCCCTTGGCCGTGGCCGCCTCCTCGGTCAGCTGCTCGGCCAGCGGGTTCACTTCGGGCAGCTTCACGTGCTTGTCGATCAGCTTGGCGAACAGGGGGCCGGCGATGATGGCGGTGGGCACGCCGACGATCAGCGCGTACAGGATGGTGTGGCCCATGTCGGCGCCGTAGGCCTGCACGGCCAGCAGCGCGGCCGGGTGCGGCGGGATCAGGCCATGCACTACGGACAGGCCACAGACCATCGGAATGCCGACCAGGATCATCGACGTGTTCGTGCGCTTGGCCACGTTGAACGCGATCGGAATCAGCAGCACGAAGCCCACTTCGAAGAACACCGGCAGGCCGACGATGAACGCGATGACCACCATGGCCCAGTGCACGTTCTTCTCGCCGAAGAAGTTGATGAGCGTCAGGGCGATGCGCTCGGCGCCGCCCGATTCGGCCATCATCTTGCCCAGCATGGTGCCAAGCCCGATCACCAGCGCGATATGGCCCAGCGTGCCGCCCACACCCGCTTCGAACGACTTGACGATGTCACCCATCGGCATGCCCACGGCAAAGCCCAGGGCGATCGATACCACCACCAGCGTGATGAACGGGTTCAGTTTGAACTTGGCGATCAGAATCACCAGCGCGATCACGGCGATCAGCGCGTAAATCAAGAGCGTGGTTCCGGTAACGGCACCCATGTCTCGTCTCCTTGTGGCGGTTGCCGCCCGGCCGGACGGTCCGCTTCCGCTATGAAAATGCCGCGTGTGCCCGGGCTGTCCGGTATCTGGCGGCGGGTTGATGAAGCCGGCCGGCCATCGGTTGGCTCACCGATGTCGGCAGGCGGGGTGCGGCTCAGGCCGCGGGTTTCTTGTAGGCGATGCAGTCCACTTCGACCTTGCAGTCCACCACCATGCTCGACTGCACGCAGGCGCGCGCGGGTGGGTTGGCGCCGAAGTATTCCTTGAAGATCTTGTTGAACGACGGGAAGTCCCGCGCATCGTCCAGCCAGACGCCGCAGCGCACCACGTGCTCGGGGCCGTAGCCGGCCTCGGCCAGGATGGCCAGCACGTTCTTGATGGCCTGGTGGGTCTGCGTGACGATATTGCCTTCGACCACCTCGCCATCGACCATCGGCACCTGGCCGGATACGTACAGCCAGCCGTCGGCCTGCACCGCGCGCGCGAACGGCATGTGCGAGCCGCCCTGGCCCGTGCCGCCTTCGACGCCGAATCGTTTGATATCCATGGGAACTCCTGTTGTGCCTGGTATGGGGTTGATGCGGTTGTTCGGGGATTCAGGGCTGCGGCTGCGTGTGGCGCGGCAGGAAGCGGCCGGCGCGCACGCCGGTGGCCGCACGGTGCTGCCAGGTCAGCTCGCCGTTGACCCAGACCGCCGCAATGCCTTCGGCCGGCTGCATCGGGTCGGTGAAGCTGGCGGCGTCGCGGATGGTCGCCGCATCGAACAGCACCAGGTCGGCCCAGTAGCCTTCGCGCACGAAGCCGCGATCCTGCAGGCCGAAGCGTTCGGCGGACAGGCCGGTCATCTTGTTGACGGCCACGGCCAGCGGAAACAGTTCGCGGTCGCGCGCGTAATGGCCCAGCACGCGCGGGAACGCGCCCCACAGGCGCGGATGCGGCAGCGGATCGTTGGGCAGGCCATCGGAACCGACCACCGTGGCCGGATGGCTGAGGATGCGGTCCACATCGGCGTCTTCCATGCAGTGGTAGACGGCGCCGGCCGGCTGCAGACGGCGCGCGGCCTCCATCATGTCCACCTGCCATTCGGTGGCGATATCGGCCAGCAGGCGGCCACCCATGTCGGGGTGCGGCTCGGACCACGTCACCTGGATGTCGAAATCGCTGGTCACCTGCTTGAGGTCCAGCGTCGACGAACTGGCCGTGTACGGATAGCAGTCGCAGCCCACCGGCTGCCAACGCTGCGCGGCTTCCAGCGACTGCAGCACCTCGCCGCTGCGACCCCAGTTCGGCACCCCTGCGCATTTCAGGTGCGAGATCACCACCGGCACGCGCGCATGGCGGCCGATGCGGTACGCCTCGTCCATGGCATCGAGGATTTCGGCGAATTCGCTGCGCAGGTGCGTGGCGTATAGCGCGCCGGCATCGGCCAGCGGTTCGGCCAGCGACAGGACTTCGTCCGTCGGGGCACTGAATGCGTTGGCATAGGCCAGCCCGGTGGACAGACCCAGCGCGCCGTGTGCCAGGGCGTCTTCGAGTTGCGCGCGCATGGCCGCGATCTCGTCGGCCGTGGCGGCGCGGTCGAAGCGGTCCATATGGTTGCTGCGCAGCGCCGTGTGGCCCACCAGCGCGGCCACGTTGACCGATGGCCGCGCCGCGTTGACGGCATCGACGTAGGTCTTGAAATCGGGATAGCGGAACGCGTCGGCGCGGCCCAGCAGGTTCATCGGGTCGGGCGGGTCGCCGTCCAGCGTCACTGGCGCCGCGCTGATGCCGCAGTTGCCGACGATGACCGTGGTCACGCCCTGCGAGATCTTCGGCGTCATCGCCGGATCGCGCACGACATTGGTGTCGTCGTGCGTATGCACGTCGATGAAGCCCGGCGCCAGGGCCAGGCCGTGGCCTTCCACGACACGCGAGGCGGTGTCGGGATCGATGGTGCCGGCTTCATCGATGCGGGCGATGCGCCCGTCGCGGATGCCGATGTCGGCCATGCGCGCCGCGCTGCCCGAGCCGTCCAGCAGCATGACGCAGCGAATCAGGGTATCGAAAAGGTGTGGCATGGTCAGTCTCCCAGCGGCTGGCGGCTGTCCGGGCCGTCGCTGTCATGGCTGACGCCGCGATGGGCGTCGAGCACGTATTTCAGGCGGCGCAGCTTTTCCTTGCTCTGGTCCTGCTGGAGCATCGCGCACTGGGTGGCCAGCACGTCCACCACCATCAGCATCGCGTAGCGCGACGCCGACGGCTTGAAGATGAAGTCGGTCTCCAGCGTCCGCACGGGCAGCAGCACGTCGGCGCGCGCCGCCAGCGGCGACCCCAGCGCCGTCACGGCGATCAGCCGGGCACCGTACTCGCGCGCGATATCGCAACTGGCGAGGATCTCGGGCACGTTGCCGCTGGCGGAAAACGCCAGTACCACGTCGTCACGCGACAGCGTGGCGGCCACCATCTTCTGCAGCAGCGCGTCTTGATACGTCGCCACGGGCTGGCCCAGCCGCGCCAGCCGATAGCGCGCCTCGTCGGCCATGAACGTGGAGCCGCCACCCATGCCGAAAGCGTAGACCATGCGTGCACCGAGCAACAGCCGCGCGGCTTCGGCAATCCGTTCGGGGTCGATCAGCTTGCGGTTGACCTCCAGCGTCGTCAGCACGTCGGTGTGGATGCGCTCGGCCATGGTGGCCGGCGAGGCGTCGTCGGCCAGCGCCGGGGCGGGCTGCAGGAACCGTGTGCCAACCGCGGTGGCCTGGGCCAGGCGCAGCTTCAGGTCGCGCACGTCGCGGCAGCCGATGGCCTTGGCAAAGCGCGTCACGCTGGCTTCGCTGACGGCGGCCTTGCGCGCCAGTTCGTTGATGCTGGTGGCCGCCGCGCCGGCAAGGTCCTCCAGGATCACTTGCGCCACCTTTTGCTCGGCCAGCCGCAGTGACGGGCCACGCTCGGCAATGCGGGTCAGGATGTCGAACGGTGCGGTCATGGCGGATGGCGAGGGCTGGCAGGCCGCTGGGGCGACACAGCATGTTACTTTATAACAAGGATGAAATATCGTAGTTTCAAGGCTATGATTACGTCAATTGAATTTTTACAGGGTGATGTCAGCCATGCGTGAAACAAAGTACCAGACCGGCATGATCGATCCGCTGAACAAGGCACTGGGCCGTCTGGACGCACCGCTGACACCGGCCGAAGCCGGCCAGCCGGGCTGGCATCTGCTGCGCGAGGAACTGAGCCTGCCGGCCGCCGTGCTCTACGAAGACAAGCTCGTTCACAACCTTCAGTGGATGAGGAAGTTCATGGGTGCCTATGGTGTGCAGTTGGCGCCGCATGGCAAGACGACGATGGCGCCGAAGCTGTTTGCGCGCCAGCTTGCCGAGGGCGCGTGGGGCATCACGCTGGCCACGGCGCAACAGACCGCGGCCGCCGCCGCGCACGGCGTGAAGCGCGTGCTGATGGCCAACCAGCTGGTCGGTCGCCGCAATATGGAAATCGTGGCCGATCTGCTACGCGACCCTGGCTTCGAGTTTTTCACGCTGGTGGATTCGGCGGCCCTGGTCGACCAGCTTGGCGCGTACTTTCAAGCCCGGGGGCAGACGCTGCAGGTGCTGCTGGAACTGGGCGTGGAAGGCGGCCGCACCGGCGTACGCGACGCTGCGCAGCAGGCCGAGGTGCTGCAGGCACTGTCGCGCTGGCCTGACGCGCTGTCTCTGGCCGGCGTCGAGGTCTATGAGGGTGTGCTGCAGCAGGAGGCCGATATCCGGCGGTTCCTGCAGCGCACCGTGGCCGTCACGCGCGAACTGGCCGCCGCCGGCCGCTTCGGCCGCAGTCCCGTGGTGATGTCGGGCGCGGGCTCGGCATGGTACGACGTGGTGGCTGAAGAATTCGCCCGGACCGATATTGGCGCGCCGATCGACATCGTGCTGCGTCCCGGTTGCTACCTGACCCACGACGTGGGTGTCTACCGGGCGGCGCAGGAGCGTATCCTGGCCAGCAACCCGGTGGCGCAAAAGATGCGCGAGGGCCTGTTGCCGGCGCTGCAGCTGTGGGCCTATGTGCAGTCGATTCCCGAGCCCCGGCGCGCCATCATCGGCATGGGCAAGCGCGACGCCGCGTTCGACGCCGGCATGCCGATTCCGGCGCAGATCTATCGCCCCGGCGCCGCCGCGCCCGTGGCGGCGCCGGCCGAATGGAAGGTGACCGGCATGATGGACCAGCATGCCTACCTGGAAATCGCCGCTGGCGACGACATTCGTGTCGGCGATATGATTGCCTTTGATATCTCGCATCCCTGCCTGACGTTCGACAAGTGGCGCCACATCCCCGTGCTGGATGGCCAGTTGCGCGTTATCGACATCGTGCAGACGTTCTTCTGAAAGAGAGGCGCGCGTTCATGAGTATCGACATCCTTGCCTACGGCGAACCGCTGGTCGAGTTCAACCAGCAGCCCGATGATCCGACCCGCTACCTGCAGGGTTTTGGCGGCGACACCTCCAACTTTGCGATTGCCGCCGCGCGCCAGGGCGCGAGCACCGGCTACATCAGCGCCGTGGGCGCCGACAGCTTTGGCGAGCGGCTGCTGGCATTGTGGACGCACGAGCGGGTGGACACGCGGCACGTCAGCATCAATGCCGCGGCCCCCACCGGGGTCTATTTCGTTTCCCACGACAATCACGGCCATCGCTTCGACTACCTGCGCGAAGGGTCGGCGGCCAGCCGCTATCACCACGAACAGCTGCCGTTGGCGGCCATTGCGCAGGCGCGCTACCTGCACCTGTCCGGCATCAGTCTGGCCATCAGCACGTCGGCCTGCGACGCCGGCCTGGCGGCGATGGAGCATGCGCGCAAGGCAGGCGTGCAGGTGTCGCTGGACACCAACCTGCGGCTGCGCCTGTGGTCCCTGGCGCGGGCGCGCGGCATCATGCGCGAGGCGTTCTCGATGACCGATATCTGCCTGCCGAGCTGGGACGACATCACCGTGCTGACGGGCCTGGATGACCGCGACGCGATCGTCGACCACCTGCTCACCTGCGGCGTAAAGGTGGTGGCGCTGAAGCTGGGCGAGGAGGGCAGCTACGTGGCCACGCCCGAGTCGCGCACGCTGGTGGCGCCGTATCCGGTCCGGCCGCTCGATGCCACGGGCGCGGGCGACTGCTTCGGCGGCAGCTTCGTGGCGCGTCTGGCCGCGGGCGCCGATCCGTTCGAGGCCGCGCGCTATGCCAACGTGGCGGCGGCGTTGTCGACCACTGGCTACGGCGCGGTGGCGCCGATCCCCACCGCCGAAACGGTGCTGGCCCGCCTGGAGCGGGGCGTTTCGGTCATCGCCTGAACCGGCCCCGGGCATACCGGGTCTGACGGCTCAGGACAATGAACATTATGAATACTGTCATGCAAATCCAACCTTCTCCGCTGATCGAACGCCTGACCAACGTGCCGGTGATTCCGGTGCTCGAATACCACTCGGTGGACGACGCGCTGCGCATCAGCGAGGCCCTGGTCGAGGGCGGCCTGCCGATGCTGGAAATCACGCTGCGCACGCCGGTGGCGCTGCAGGCCATGGAGGCCGTGGCCAAGGCGTTGCCGCAGGCTGTGGTGGGCGCCGGCACGGTGCTCACTATCGATCAATTGCGCGCGGTGCGTGACGTCGGCGCGCAGTTCGCCGTGTCGCCGGGGCTTACGCAGAAGCTGGCCGATGGCGCCCAGGGCGCCGGCATCGCGCTGCTGCCGGGCGTGGCGACGGCCAGCGAGGCGATGTTTGCGCTGGAGTGCGGGTTTTCGTTCCTGAAGTTCTTCCCGGCGGAGGCTGCCGGCGGCGTGCCCATGCTGAAATCGCTGCACGGCCCGTTGTCGCAACTGAAGTTCTGCCCGACGGGTGGCATCGACCTGGCCAAGGCGTCGACCTATCTGGCGCTGCCCAACGTGGTGTGCGTGGGTGGCTCGTGGGTGGTGCCCAAGGACGCCGTGGCGGCCAAGGACTGGGCGCGCATTCGCAGGCTGGCCGAAGAAGCAGCGCAACTGCGCAAGCCCTGAGTCAAGGCGGTGAGACGGCGCTGGCAGTAAGAATTACAAAGCCGGCGCGATGGCGGGCGAGAACCCTGCAAAGCAACAAGGGCGCCACTGGCGCCCTTGCATGCATCGCGGGGTGGTGGCGATGACGAAATTGGAGATTACTTCGATTTCTCGGCCGAATTCTCAAGCTTCTGTCCACCCTTCTGGACATCCTGCCCCAGACCGGACATCGTGTTGCAGCCTGCGAGCAGCGTGGCAACCAGCACGCACCAGATCCATCCTTTTTTCATCAGAGGCTCCTTTCGGGGGATAGTGAGAAGTGGGCACAGTGTATCGTCGCCCCCATCTCCGCCGATGCAGGATGTGTGCCTATTTGGCACTACGAAGATGTCTGACAGACAAAGACCGACACCGGCGCCTTGGGGCTCCGCGGCTCAGGGCTTGAGCAGCAGGCGGGCACGTTCGGTGACGGCGGCGTGCGTCTGCATGAGCCACGGTGCCGGAAACGGTTGCGCCAGCAGGAAGCCCTGCATGGTGTCGCAACCCCAGCTGCGGATCACATCCAGCTGCGCCTGGGTTTCCACGCCCTTGGCACAGACCGCCACCCCGCGCGCCTTGGCCCATTCGCAGGCACGGCGCAGGCTTGCCGCCATGTCGGGCTTCTGGCTGGCATGGCCGAGATGCCGCGCGTCGAGCGTCACGATATCGGGCTGCACCAGTGAAAGCGCCCGCAGGCTGGCCGCCGAGTCGGTAAAGTCCGCCAGCGCGATACCCACGCCGCCATCGCGCAGGCGCCGGGCCTTGTCGGTTGCCTCGGCGGGGGGCACGATATCGACCGGCACCTCGACGCAGATCTGTCCAGGCCTGACGTGATGGGCGTCGATGGCCCGACGCAGCATGCAGATCGTGTCATCGGCCTGAAGCTGGGAACTGGTGGCCAGCAGCGTGAACTGCAGGGGCCCGAGCGTTGCCGTATCGCGCAACAGCTGCAGCAACTGCTGGAGCGTCCAGCCGCCAATCACATTCATCAGGCCCAGGGCTTCGGCGGCCGGCAGGAAGTCTTGCGGCGCCACGCGACCCAGAACCGGGTGCTGCCATCGCAGACGTACCGTATAGGCGGTAATCGCGGCGGTGGCTAGCGATGCACGCGGTTGCAGTTGCAGGCTCAGTTCGCCACGTTCGATGGCGCTGGGCAACGCTGCGAGCAGTGTCGCCATGCGCGGCGTGGCGGGGCGGCTGGCCGTGCCGATGCCGGCGCCACCCCGACGATTGACCTGCAGCATGGCGTCGAAAGCCTGCTGCAGCAGCCGTTCGGTGCCGGTGTCGGGCTCGTCCACGGCACTGCCGATGCTGCACGACAGATAGGCTTCGAAGCCGCCTACCTGGAAGGGCCGGCCGAGTTGGCCGGCCACTGCCTCGCTCAGCGAATGGGCGCTTTCGGCGCCGTCAGGCAACACGCAGGCCACGCCAAGATCGGCCGGCCCCAGCCACTGCATGGCCACCGGCATGCTGGTCACCGAGGTGACGCGGGACTTCACCTGGGTGCGGAGGTCGTGCGCGCGCTGCGGCCCGATGCTTTCACAGGCGAGGGCGAAACGGTCGAGCCGGATCACCATCACGGCCAGCAGGTGGGCCGGACCGAAGTGCGTGCGGTGTTCCTCCAGCGCGGCCAGAAAGGACGCCGGCTGGATGGCCTTGGGGGGTGGGTCTGCAGGTGACCCGCTACCACCGACGCCGGGCGTCGGCGTGTCTTTGGTGTCAGGATCCATCTATTACCCGTGCTGGCAGCGAGTTCATTTGTGCATTGGCCGCCCGCGATACATCGGACTGCATTCCCGTTCATGCGTGAAGGCGCGCGTTCCACATCCGACAAGCGCGCTCGTTTTCATTATTTTTATGATGACGCGGCCCGTCATCTCAGTGGTACTACTTAGTTGTTGGGCCGCATAGCTGAGATCATACGGCAGTGACGAACAATTTCGGAGAACGCCGATGTTGGCGTGGCGCGTGCGGCGCACACATTTGATTTCAAACAACGCTCTCAATTGTCGCTACCTTTGTTATCTTGACCATCGAGGGTGATTGGCGATAAAAGGCGGCCGCGGCAATGGAGCCGGAAGTCGGCCGTGATGGCCGTCCCGCGAAAGAAAAACGGCAAAAAAAAAGCAAGGAAAAACGGCAAAGAAAACGGGCGCATGGTGCGCCCGTTGTTGTTTCATTCTGTCGGCCGGTCTCAGCCGGTAGTCTCGGACTCCGGGCCGTCTTCCGGCGGCACCCTCGAGGCCAGCACCTTGTCGATGCGTTTGCCGTCCATGTCGATGATCTCGAACTTCCAGTCCTGCCACTGGACCGTATCGGCCGTTTGCGGCAAGCGCCCCAGCAACAGTAGCAGCATGCCCGACAGCGTGTGATAGCGTTCCTTGTCTTCCTCAGGCACTGCGCGCAGGCCCGTGCGGTCCTTGAGTTCCGGAATCGGGATCAGGCCGTCCAGCAGCCATGAGCCATCGTCGCGCTGGATGGCCCATTCCTCGCCAGCCGTTTCAGTCTTGAACTCGCCGGTGATGGCCTCGATCAGGTCCTGCAGCGTGACCAGGCCCAGGACCTCGCCGTACTCGTCGATCACGAACGCGATCTGGCCACCCGACGACCGGAAGTTCTCCAGCAGTTCCATGCCGGTCACACTTTCCGGCACGAACACGGCGGCCTGCAGCACGGCGGTCAGGTCGGCCTTTTCCCCGCGCAGGCGTCGGGCCAGCAGCTGGCGTGCGCTTACCACGCCAAGGATGTCGTGCATGCCGCCGCGCACCACGGGAAAGCGCGAATGATCCGATTCCTCGATGCGGCGCAGGTTTTCGTCCTCGGAGGACTCGACGTCGAGGTAGACCACGTCGCCCCGGGGCACCATCAGCGAGGCCAGCTGGCGGTCGTCCAGCCGGAACACGTTACGCACCATCGTGTGCTCGTGGCGTTCGATCACGCCGGCTTCGGAGCCCTCCACCAGCAGCGCGTGGATCTCTTCCTCGGTCACGGCCGGGCCGCGATCGGACTTCACGCCCAGCATGCGCAGCACCAGTTGCGTGGAGCCGGACAGCAGCTTGACGAACGGCGTGGACGCCACGGCCAGGATCGAAATCGGGCGCGCGGCCAGCCGGGCGATGGTTTCGGGTGCCATCTGGCCCAGCCGCTTCGGCACCAGTTCGCCCAGCACGATGGAGAAATAGGTCAGGCCCGCCACGACGATGGCGGTGGCCATGTAGCCCGCCGTGGTGGACGAGAGACCAAAGCCTTGCAGCCATACGGCGAGCGGGGCGGCCAGTGTGGATTCGCCGACCACGCCGTTGAGCACGCCGATCGACGTGATGCCGATCTGCACCGTGGACAGGAAGCGGGTCGGGTCCTCGCCCAGTTTGACCGCCTCGATGGCACCGCGGTCGCCCGCTTCGATCTGGCGCTGCAAACGGGCCTTGCGGGCGGTCACCAGCGCGATTTCGGACATGGCGAACAGGCCGTTCAGCAAGATCAGCGCCAGCAGTATGGCTATTTCCATCAGGATGCGCGCCCTGTGCGCGCGGGAATTGAAAAGTCAGAGCATACCATCCGCATGTGACGGCGCATCGCTGCAGTGGCGCGGACATCACCCGGATGGGTGTGCAGGAATCATGCCGTGATCGGCTGGACGTCCCGTTCGATCGCCGCTCCGGCATAGGCCTGGGCCATGCGTAGCGCATGGTTCGCTTCCAGGCGCACCCAGAACTCGGCCGACGTACCGAAAAAGCGGGCCAGCCGCAACGCGGTTTCAGGCGAAATGGCGCGTTCGCGCCAGAGAATGCCCTCGATCCTTGTCACCGGCACGCGCAGCGCCACGGCCAGCGCGCCAGCCGACAACGCGTTGGGCACCATGAACTCATGCAGCAGGATATCGCCGGGCGGGGTAGGCGCCACGGGGTCGCCGGTAACGTAGCTGCTGAAGTCGCTGCGCGACAGGTCGTCTCGCTTGAGGCTCATGCGTCCTCCTCGTCGGCCGGGCACTGCGCCACCTCCACATCCCAGGCTTCGCCGTTCAGGAATCGGAAACAGAGATGCCAGTCGCCCTCGATGCGGACGCGCCACATGCCGCGGCGGCGGCCGCGCATCGGCTCCAGTTCGTTGGCCGGCGCGGCGGCCAGGTCAGGCGGGCACACGGCGGCGTCCAGCATGGCCAGCTTGCGCATGGCGCCGGGCTGGATGGCGAGCGGCAGGGTGTGTACGGCATGGCCGCAGAACAGCGCGGCCGTGGTCTTGTTGGCAAGGGAACGGATCATGGTCGGCCCGCATCGGGGTAGCGGGAGGCAAAGGGAAAGTGGTCATGCTAGGCGGGACGGGGCGGAATCGAAATGCGACGAATCTGAAAGAGGCTCGATCGATGTCTGAATGGCGTGCGGGCGGATGAATGGCGGCGATTACCTGGCAGGTAGTCGTGCAACATCCGGCCATGTGCTGTAATGCGGCACATGGAAACGCTCACGCCTGGCTCCGAAGCCGCCATCGACTTTCCCGGACTCCTGCGCTACTGGCGCAGCAAGCGCGGCTACAGTCAGCTGGCGCTGTCGCTGGCGGCCGGGGTATCCCAGCGCCACATCAGTTTTCTCGAATCGGGCCGCGCCCGGCCCAGCCGCGAGATGGTGCTGGCGCTGGCCGACCGGCTTGGCGTGCCGCTGCGCCAGCGCAACCGGCTGCTATTGGCCAGCGGCTATGCGCCGGCCTACAGCGAAAACGCGCTGGGCGCGCCCGCGATGCAGATGGTGCGTCACGCCATCTCGCTGATCCTTGCCAAGCAGGAACCGTATCCGGCCGTGGTGCTGGACCGCTTCTGGCATCTGGTCGATGCCAACCAGGCGTACCGGCGCATGCTCGAACAGCTGCTGGGCAGTCGCCAGCCGGCCACGCTGGACGGTGACGGCGGACGCGTCAACCTGATGCTGGCCGTATTCGACCCGAACGGGCTGTGGCCGGTGCTGGAAAATGCGCGCCAGGTGGGCCGCTACCTGCTGCGACGCGTCTGGCAGGAGCTGCAGGTGCAGGCGCATGACCAGACCGCGCGGGAGATCTTTCGTCGCATTGCCGAATGGCATTCGGATCTGGTGGGGAAGGGCGGCGTGCTGCTGGTGGAGGACGACCCGGCAGACGGGCCGCTGCCGCCCGTGCTGCCGGTGGTGGTGCATGCGGGGCGGTTCCGCGCGTCGCTGTTCTCCACGCTGACCACGCTGGGCAATCCGCAGGACGTCACGCTGCAGGAGCTGAGAATCGAGTGCTTCTATCCGGCCGACGATGCGACCCGTGACCTGTTCGAGGCGTTGGCGGCGGCGCCAGGCCGTCCGTAGCCGGCAGGATCGCCGCCGAGAGATCCTTCCACATCGCAGTTCAGCCAGAAAAGCACAGTCGTGCTAACATCGGCCGGCCGTCGTGGCTTGCAGGCTGCGGCGGCATCGTTACGTCTTCAGGGCGGGGTGCAAGTCCCCACCGGCGGTATGTGGCCACTGTCGAAAGACAGCGGCGCCACGAGCCCGCGAGCGCCCGCATTCCCGTGCGGGGTCAGCAGACCTGGTGAGAAGCCAGGGCCGACGGTCATAGTCCGGATGAAAGAAGATGGGCGGAATCCGCATGGCATGCCCACGCGCGAACGGCGCTGTCCGTCCGGCGCGGGCGGAGCGTCGTGCGGACGTTCGCTGATCGTTCCCCTGAAACGCCCATGAACTTCATTGCACGGAGCGTTTCACCCATGCTGGCTCTCAATCAAGACCCTCTTTCCGACCTGCCCTCTGGCGATATTGCCATGGCGGAAGCCGACCCGCGTCCGCTTGCCGAGCGCATCGCACAGGCGCTGGACGCCATGCGCGAGGGGCGTCCCGTCGTGCTGCTCGACGATGACGACCGCGAGAACGAGGCCGATCTGATCCTGGCCGCCGAGCGCCTGACCAACGTCAACATGGCGATGATGATCCGCGAATGCAGCGGCATCGTCTGCCTGTGCCTGACCGCCGACAAGGTGCGCAAGCTGGGTCTGCGTCCGATGGTCGAGAACAACCGCAGCCAGTACGGCACCGCGTTTACGGTGTCGATCGAGGCGCGCGAAGGCGTGACCACCGGCGTCAGCGCGGCCGATCGCATCACGACGATCCGCGCCGCCATTGCCGACGATGCCGGCACCGATGCGGTGGTCAGCCCGGGACACGTGTTTCCGCTGGTGGCCGTGGACGGCGGCGTGCTCAAGCGCCGGGGCCATACCGAAGGCTCGGTGGAACTGGCGCGCATGGCCGGCCTGTCGCCCGCGGCGGTGCTGTGCGAGCTGATGAATCCCGATGGCACGATGGCGCGCCGCCCCGAGGCGCTGGCCTTCGCGCACAGGTACCAACTGCCGGTGCTGACCATCGCCGACCTGGTGGCGTGGCGCGAGCAGCAGGGCTGACGCGGCAACGCCGAAGGACGGCGGGACTGATCCAGCGCAAGCCAGGCGCGAATATCGCGCGAAACCGCCGTATGCCCATGGCGGTCTGGCGCGATTTCCGGCGCTTTCCTGCGCGGCGGGGTGTCTTCCGGGGCGCGTGCTGTGCGAAAATCGTGGGCTTCTTCCCGTCCTTACGAGGGTACCTCCCGATGTTTTTCCGCATGTTCGCACGCACGGCCCTGCTCGCCGGCGCGTGTTTCAGCGTGGCGGCGCAGGCCGAGTCCAATGGCGCGCCGTCCCTCGTCAATCCGCCTGCGCGCGCGGCCGCGGCCAGCGGCCTGTACCAGTGCCAGGGGCCCAATGGCGGCACCATCTTCCGTGGCGCGCCGCGTGAAGGATGCACGCAGGTGGTGTCTCCCGATCCGGGGGCGCCCGACCCGCAACGCTGGCTGCCGCTGATGGGCGCCAATGGCGTGATTTCCTATCTGGACCAGACGTCGATTCGCCGGCGCGGATCGGAGGTGGGCGTCGCGCTGGTGCACAACGCGCCGCCGGGCGTGATCAAGACCGCCAGCGGCGACACCATCCGCTCGTCGCTCAAGCGCATGGTGTTCAACTGCGCCACATCCATGTATGCCGTGATCGAGCAGACGCTATATGCCAAACGCTATGCCCGAGGCGACTCGCTGTATACGATCCGCGGGCCTCAGGCAGGCATGCCGCAGCAAGCGGTGTCCGGCACGCTGGCCGGCGACCTGATGACGCGCCTCTGCCACTGAGCAGGCCGCTCAGGCGGTGATGCCTGAGCGCGGCCGACACCGGCGTTTGTCGCGGCTTCAGTCTTCGACGTGCCGCGCTTTCCAGGTGCCGTTCGACTGCTGGCAGAACCAGCCCGACCAGGCCTCGGTGGCGCTGCCACGCTTGAGGTCGGACTTGAGCCGGCGGCACTTCTGGCCCTGGTCGGTCTTGGTGGCGATCGGGCTGATCGTGCCATCGACGGCCTGGCGGCGGTTCTCGGCCGGGTAGTGCCATTCCACCACCTGGTTGTCCTCGGTGCTATTGAGCGCCTTCCCGACGGACTGCTGCAGCGAGGCCGCTTCCTTCTTGGTCAGCGTGCCAATGATGCTGCCGGACAGATACGTCTGGAAATAGGCGAATGCGGGTTGCGCGGTGCCCAGGAGCAGGGCGCAGCCCAGGCTGGCGGCCAGGGCCGGACGGGTTAGGCGCCGAACGTGCATGACGATTCCTTTTGGCTGAAACAGCGGATGGATAACGTTGGCGATTGTAAGCGCAGTGCATCGGAATGCACAGCCGGGCGGTCGTGCGGCCCCCGCAGTCGCCCGCCCGGCATCGGGTGGGCTCCCATTTCGCCCTCACGGCACCATCGTGGCGCCGTCCGATGGATGACCTATGCTTGACATCAGCCTTGCAGCTTGCGCGCGAGGCGCCTTCGAGCCGACAGGTGAGACATTTTGTTGCAAACGTTGCCCGGACGAAACGTGACTTTTAAGTCTCGAATTGTTAAGGTTTCGCCTCGCATTGCAACAATCTCGACATGCGTACGTTGCGTTGGGCGCGACTGCACCGATGTTTGATATCGGCGCCGCGCCTGGTGCGCCGCACGCTGGTCCGTCTTTTGCTGTAGCCAAATCGTTGAAGTTTCCCGACGTATTCCTGGGCGGCCGCTTCGTCCGGCTGCCTGCTTCCCTGCCAACCCTGTTCACGGTCTTCATGTCCGCATATCCGACGTCGTTCCTGCCGATCCAACGCCCGACCGCCGCGCCATCGCGCCGTTTATCCGGCCGGATGTCAGGGATGGGGCGCTGGATTGGCGGCGGCATGCTGGCCTTGCTGGCGCTGACCGCCCACGCCTTCGATTTCGAAACCGTGGCCGCGCGTGCGCGCCAGCTCTCGGCATCGCCGTACAAGCCGCCCAAGGCGCAGGAGCTTCCGCGCGAGCTGAAGGAACTGACCTACGAACGCTATCGCGAGATCGAATACAAGCCCGAGCGATTTGCCTGGCGCGGGGCGCGCCTGCCGTTCGAGATATCGTTCTTCCACGAGGGTATGGTGTTCGACCAGCCCGTGCGGATCAACGAGGTGGTCAGCAACAGCGTACGCGAATTCCGCTTCGATCCCGCGGCGTTCAACTATGGCTCGCACAAGGTGGACCCCGCCAAGCTCAAGGGCCTGGGGTTCGCCGGCTTTCGCCTGATGTATCCGCTGAACCAGCAGGGCAAGCGCAAGGACGAACTGGCGTCGTTCCTGGGGGCCAGCTACTTCCGCGCGTTGGGCAAGGACCAGTGGTACGGTCTGTCGGCGCGCGGCCTGGCCGTGGATACGGCGCTGAACTCCGGCGAGGAGTTTCCGCGCTTCACCGAATTCTGGATCGAACGGCCGTCGGCCAACGACAAGCAGCTGACGATCTATGCGCTGATGGATTCGCGCCGCATGAGCGGTGCGTACCGCTTTGTCATCAAGCCCGGCAACGAGACGGTGATGGAGGTCAAGTCGCGTCTGTTCCTGCGCGAGCACGTGACCAAGCTTGGCCTGGCACCGCTGACGAGCATGTATCTGTTCGGCGAGAACCAGCCGTCGGCCACCACCGATTTCCGCCCCGAGGTGCATGACTCCGACGGACTGTCGGTGCAGCTCGGCACCGGCGAGTGGATCTGGCGTCCGCTGGTCAACCCGAAGCGCCTGCTCGTGACGTCGTTCGCTGCGAACAATCCGCAGGGCTACGGCCTGATGCAGCGCGACCGCAGCTTCGACAACTACCAGGAAATCGGTTCCTGGTACGAGCGCCGCCCGAGCGGCTGGGTGGAGCCCCGGGGCAACTGGGGGTCGGGTCGCGTGGAGCTGGTGCAGATCCCGACGCCGGACGAGACCAACGACAACATCGTGGCGTTCTGGGTGCCGGACAACCCGCCCAAGCCGAAACAGGCTTTCGACTACGAGTACCGGCTCAAGTGGCAGAAGGACGGCGAGAACCTGCCGCCGATGTCTTGGGTCACGCAGACGCGTCGCGGCCAGGGCCTGACGCGCAAGGCGGACGACACCAGTTTCTCGCTGGTGGTGGATTTTGAGGGACCGGCGTTCAAGAGGCTGCCCGAAGAGGCGCGCCTGGACCCCGTGGTATCGGCGGACGCCAATGGCGAACTGCTCAAGACAACAGTCCAGCGCAACGAAGCCACTGGTGGCTGGCGCATGACGATGTTCATGCGGCGCAAGGACGAGAACAAGCCGGTTGAGTTGCGCGGCTACCTTCGCAACGGCAATACAACCCAATCCGAAACATGGAGCTACATCTTACCCCCCGGCTAAAGCAGCGCCCGGCCCAGGCGGCGGCAGCATGCGAGCGCTATGTCGACCGCCTGCCGGCTTCGCCCGAACTGCGTAGCGAGCTGCTGGCCGATACCCCCAAATCGCTGATGTCCAGCGTGCCGGCCGAGGGTATCGAAGTGCCGTCGGCCATGATTGAACTGCAAACGCGCCTGGCCGGTCGCGACCCGAAGGACAAGGAAGCTCCCGATTTGAACCACGGCAACGCCCCTGGCGGGGCCACCTACGCATCGGTGGGCCGTCGCTTTGCGATGGCCTATGGCAACCCGCAGGTGGACGGCCAGCCGCTGCTGCGGCGCAACGACGATGGCACCGTGCGCGTGCATACGGGGCCGGAGCCCGAGCGCGCATCGATGGTGCCGCGCCAGTGGCCGCCGCATATCGTCTGGGGCGGCATCCGCAATGCCTGGCGCAAGATGCTGGGCCGCCCGCCCGTGCCCGAGACCTGGGATACGCTACACGACGGCCCCGACGCCGAAGGCAAGTGGCACCCGGCCGGTTCGCACCGTCGCTGGTTCCTGCTGGCGCTGGTGGTGGGCCAGACCGTCATGGCCACGTACTTCATGTCGCGTGTGCTGCCGTACCACGGTGCCGATCCGCTCGAAGTGGCCATCCTGACGCTGTTCGCGATCCTGTTCTCGTGGGTGTCGGCCGGTTTCTGGACGGCGATGATGGGCTTCCTGGTCCTGTTCAAGGGCGGTGACAAGCACCTGATCTCGCGCAGCGCCGCCAGCGATGCACCGATCGACCCGTCCGCGCGCACGGCGATCATCATGCCGATCTGCAATGAAGACGTGACGCGCGTCTTCGCGGGCTTGCGCGCAACCTACGAGTCGCTGGAACGCACGGGCGAGCTGCAGCATTTCGATTTCTTCGTGCTGTCCGACAGTGGCAATCCCGACCTGCGCACCGCCGAGCACGACGCCTGGATCGAACTGTGCCGTGCCGTGGGCGGCTTTGGCCGCATCTTCTATCGCTGGCGCCGTCACCGCGTAAAGCGCAAGACCGGCAATGTGGCCGACTTCTGCCGCCGCTGGGGCAGCAAGTACAGCTACATGATCGTGCTGGACGCCGACAGCGTGATGAGCGGCGACTGCCTGGCCACGCTGGCCCGGCTGATGGAAGCCAACCCGGGTGCCGGCATTATCCAGACCGCGCCGCTGGCCGTGGGCCGCGACACGCTCTATGCCCGCGTGCAGCAGTTCTCCACGCGCGTCTATGGTCCGCTGTTCACGGCCGGGCTGCACTACTGGCAGCTTGGCGAGTCGCACTACTGGGGCCACAACGCCATCATCCGGATCAAGCCCTTCATGGAGCACTGCGGCCTGGCGCCGCTGCCCGGCAAGGGGCCGCTGTCCGGCGAAATCCTGTCGCACGACTTTGTCGAGGCCGCCATGATGCGGCGCGCGGGGTGGGGCGTGTGGATTGCCTATGACCTGCCCGGTTCGTTCGAGGAACTGCCGCCGAACCTGCTGGACGAGGTCAAGCGCGACCGCCGCTGGTGCCAGGGCAACCTGATGAACTTCCGGCTGTGGATGAAGCAGGGCTTTCACGCCGTGCACCGGGCCGTGTTCCTGACCGGCATCATGGCCTATGTGTCGGCGCCGCTGTGGCTGCTGTTCCTGCTGCTGTCCACCGCCGCGCTGGCCAAGCATGCGCTGGTGCCGCCCGAGTATTTCACCAAGCCATACCAGCTGTTCCCGACCTGGCCCGAATGGCATCCGGAAAAGGCGCTGATGCTGTTTTCGGCCACGGCCACGCTGCTGTTCCTGCCGAAGCTGGCCAGCGTGATCCTGTTGCTCAAGGATGCGAAGCAGTACGGCGGCGTGGTGCGCCTGTTCCTGAGCATGCTGATCGAGATGACGCTCTCGGCGCTGCTGGCCCCGACGCGCATGCTGTTCCATACCAAGTTCGTGATCGCCGCGTACAGCGGCTGGGGCATTTCGTGGAAGTCGCCCCCGCGCGAGGATGCCGAAACCACCTGGGGCGAAGCGTTCCGCCGCCACGGCTGGCACACGGTGCTGGGCCTGGTGTGGGGCGCGGGCGTGTACTGGCTGAGCCCGGGCTTCATCTGGTGGCTGCTGCCGATCGTGGGCTCGCTGGCGATGTCGATTCCGCTGTCGGTCATGCTGTCGCGCGTATCGCTGGGCCGCGCCGCGCGACGCGCGGGTCTGTTCATGATCCCGGAGGAAACCTATGTGCCGCGCGAGATCGTCGAAACGCAGCAGCATGTGGAAAACGCCCAGGAAACGCCGCGCTTCGTCGATGCCGTGGTCGATCCGGTGACCAACGCGCTGATGTGCGCCACGGCCACGCCGCGTACGGTACAGCCGGAGCCGGCCAGGCTGCAGCATGCGTCGCTGGTGCAGCACGCGCTGACCCATGGCCCCGGTTCGCTGTCGGCGGCGCAGAAACATGTGCTGCTGGGCGACCCGTTCGCCCTGTCGAAGCTGCACGAACTGGTCTGGGGGTCGCCGCTGGCCGATGCCGCCTGGAAGGAAACGCGGGTGCTGCTGCGCCGCGCCCCCAACGTGCTGCCATTGCGGCCAAGGGTGGCGTGACCGTCGGTCCGCACCATAAGGAACGGCAGGCGCCAGGGCCTGCCGTTTTTTTTGCCCGTTTCAAACGGGAGCGTTTCAGCGGAGCGTTTCAGCGCAGCGCCGACACGCAGATCGGCGCATTGATATAGACGTCGCCCACGCGGCGTTCGCCGCGGTCGTTACGCGTCATGTAGCGGAACATCATGCTGACGCCGAGCTTGGTCAGGATTTCCACGTCGCGGTTGGCGCAGATGTTGCGCTGGAGCGGCGCGGCGTAATTCACCTCGAAGCTCGCCAGGTCAAGCATCGGGCCGCGGAAGTTGGTCAGTTCCAGCTGGAAGAGCACGTGCTTGCCCGGGATCGACTGGCAGCGGCGCAGGCGCGTCTCGCCGTCGATCTCGATGGGCAGGATGTCGTTGAGCTGGCGGCAGGCGCGTGCCAGCACGCTGTCCGGGCGATTGGTATTGCGCAGCAGTTCGGGAACGCCGGCCGCGCCGGTGTTCTGCCCGGTGGCCGCTCCCTTGAGCATGCGTGACAGGGCCTCGGCTTCGTCGATCGCCACGGGCGCGGGCGACGAAGCCGGTGCCATGGCGGGCGGCCTGCCAGGCGCGGCCCATGCGGGCAACGACGGCAAGGCTGCGAGTGCAACCAGGCTCAGCGAAGCAATAAACGGCGTATGTCGTATGGTCATGCAGGATAACGTTGCCGGGGACGGGTCCCGTGATCCGTCTCCCGCGATGCGTCTGACTGCGTGGTCTGGGGACATCCGTCCCGACAGGCACGCATTGTACCCTCCACGCCGCCACACGTGAAAGCAGCGCCACCCGTGATGCCGCACGGGCAGCCGGTTTGCGGCGGATTTTCCACGGTACGTCTGGTGACTTGACGCGCGCGCCGCCAGGGGCTTGCCCGCTATGCAACAATTGCGGCTTGTCTTACCGGATCCCTTTCATGACGTCCTCCGCAAGCGCGCGCACCGACGCGCGCTTTCCGCTCTGGCTGCTGATCTGCGCGTCGCTCACCGCCATCGCACCGCTTTCCATTGACATGTACCTGCCCAGCTTCCCCGCGCTGGCAGCCGACCTTCATACCGACATCGGCAAGGTGCAACTGACGCTGGGCACCTTCCTGGTGGGGCTGGCCATCGGCCAGGCGTTTTACGGCCCGGTCAGCGACCGTTTCGGGCGCAAGGCGCCGCTCTATGCGGGCCTGACAATCTATGGCGTGGCCGCCGCCGGCTGTGCGCTGGCGTCGAGCGTGGAGTCGCTGATGGTCTGGCGCTTCCTGCAGGCGCTGGGCGGCTGCACCGGGCTGGTGGTCTCGCGGGCGGTGATTCGCGACCGGCTCGAGGCACGCGAATCCGCGCGGGCCTTTTCGTCGCTGATGCTGGTGATGGGGCTGGCGCCGATCCTGGCGCCGCTGATCGGTGGGGCCGTCCTGGCGGCCACGGGGTGGCGCGCGATCTTCTGGATTCACTGCGGCGCGGCCGTGCTGCTGCTGTGGCTGATCCATACGCGCATGGAGGAATCGCTGGACCCGCAGCGCCGCCGCACGCTGCATCCCGGCACGGTGCTGCGCGGCTACTGGGAGCTGTTGCGCGACCGCGAATTCCTGGGGTACTCGCTGTCCGCCGGATGCGTGCAGGGGGGGATGTTCGCCTATATCGCGGGCTCGCCGTTCGTGCTGATCGAACTGCATGGCATCGATCCCTCCCACTACGGCTTTGTTTTCGGGGCCAACGCATTTGGCCTGATCGCGATGTCGCAGGTCAACGCCAGGCTGGTGCGCGCCCGCGCGCTGGACGATGTGCTGCGCGTCGCGCTGATCGCGCCATGCGTGGCGGGCCTGACGCTGGCCGCGGCCACGCTGCTGGGCGTGGCGTCGCTGCCGGTGCTGCTGTGCTGTTTCTTCGTGTTCCTGGCCGGGCTGGGATGCATCACGCCGAACGCTTCGGCGCTGGCCCTGGCGCATCAAAGCCATCGGGCCGGCACGGCGTCTGCGCTGATGGGCACGCTTCAGTTCGGTTTCGGCACGCTGGCCGGTGCCGCGGTCAGTGTCTGGCACGACGGCACGGCGCTGCCGCTCGCCGTGGTGATGGCGGTCTGCGGCAGCGGCGCCGTGCTGCTGCGTCTGTACGGGCGAGCCGGCATGCGCCAGCCCGGATGATCGGCCAGGCCGATTGGCCCGGGCCGCGCCGGGCTCGCGGCTCAGGCGGCCTGGTTGGCCGGCTGGGTCAACGGCACGGCCGGGGCGTTCTGCATGACCACCATCTGCGCCGGCATCGGGGCGGCAAAGCCGGCCGCGCCGAAGCTGTCGCGGATGGTCCGATTGGTGTCGAAGTACACCTGCCAGTAGTGGTCGTTGTGGCAGTACGGGCGTACCGCCAGCACCGGCCCCACAAGCGTGAATTCCAGGATCTCGACGTCGACCGCCGGTTCGGCCAGTACGTTCGGGATGGCGGCCAGTTTTTCCTTGAGCAGCGCGATGGCTGCCACGGCGTCGGTGGTGCCGGCCAGTTGGGCCTTCAGTTCCACGCGCCGGTACGGGTTGGCCGTGAAATTCTGGATCGTGTCGCTGAAGATCTTGTTGTTGCCGACCACGGTCAGGACGTTGTCCGGGGTATCGAGCGACGTGGCGAACAGGCCAATTTCGCGCACCGTGCCGGTCACGCCGCCCACGGTCACGAAGTCGCCCACCTTGAACGGACGCAGGACCACCAGGAACGCGCCAGCAGCGAAATTGGACATCAGTCCCGACCACGCCATGCCGATGGCCACGCCGGCCGCCGCGATCAGCGCCGCGAACGTGGTGGTCTGGATGCCGAAGTATCCCAGGATGCCGATCACCAGCACCACATTCAGCGTGACGGTGACGATCGATCCGACATAGCGCAGCAGGGTGGGATCGACGCTTTGCCTGGCAAGCGAATTCTGTACGAGCCGTACCACGAAATGAATCAGCCAGCGGCCCACCACCCAGAACGCCAGCGCGGCCAGGATTTTCACGCCGAATATGGTGGCGTAGCTGTAAATGACGTCGCGGATGCTTTGCAGCGAGGTGGTATCCATGAACATACTCCTGTGATTTACGGGCAGGAAAAACAGGGACAGCAAAAACGAAAGCATGCTGTCGATAATGTCAGGATCACAAGGCACGCCTGTGTCGGCGTTTGAGGAAACGGCAAGGGCATTATTGGGCGCTCGCGCGCGAAAGTTCAAGTCAATCTTTTTTGCGCGCCAAGTAAAAACGGCCGTGTTAATGCCCGGCCGCTTTTTTCCACAATGCCCTGCAAAACCGGTGGTTTACCAGTTGGTTTCACGCTCCGGCGTGGCCGAGATGCGGTGCAGCGTCAGGTCGGCGCCGTTGAACTCCTCTTCCGGGTCCAGCCGGATGCCCACCAGCTTCTTCAGCGTGCCATAGACCACCGTGCCGCCAACCAGCGCGACCACGATCCCCATCAGCGTGCCGGCCACTTGCGACACCAGCGACACGCCGCCCATCCCGCCCAGCAGGTGGCTGCCGAAAATGCCCGCTGCAATGCCGCCCCAGGCGCCGCAGAGGCCGTGCAGCGGCCAGACACCCAGCACATCGTCGATATGCCATTTGTTCTGGGCCAGCGTAAACAGATAGACGAACAGCACGCCAGCCACGGCGCCAGTCACCAGCGCGCCCAGCGGATGCATGATGTCGGAGCCTGCACAGACCGCCACCAGCCCGGCCAGGGGGCCGTTGTACGAGAAGCCCGGGTCGTTGCGGCCCGCCGCCCAGGCCGCCAGCGTGCCGCCGACCATCGCCATCAGCGAATTGATGGCCACCAGGCCGCTAATCTTGTCGATGGTCTGGGCGCTCATCACGTTGAAGCCGAACCAGCCCACCGCCAGCACCCAGGCGCCCAGCGCCAGAAAGGGGATGTTCGATGGCGGATGCGCGCTGATGCGACCATCCTTCTGATAACGGCCGCGCCGGGCGCCGAGCAGCAGCACGGCGGGCAGGGCGATCCAGCCGCCCACCGCGTGCACGACCACCGAACCGGCAAAGTCGTGGAACGGTGCGCCTGTTACCGAAGCCAGCCAGTCCTGCACGCCCAGGCGGTTGTTCCAGACGATGCCTTCGAAGAACGGATAGACAAAGCCCACCAGGACGAAGGTCGCCATCAGTTGCGGATTGAAGCGCGAGCGTTCCGCGATGCCGCCCGAGATAATCGCCGGAATGGCGGCGGCAAACGTCGCCAGAAAGAAGAACTTCACCAGTTCGTGGCCATTTTTCTCTGCCAGCGTCTCCGCGCCGGCAAAGAACTGGACCCCATAGGCGATGGTGTATCCGATGAAGAAGTAGGCCAGTGTCGACACGGCGAAATCGACCAGAATCTTTACCAGTGCATTGACCTGGTTCTTCTTGCGAACGGTGCCAAGTTCCAGGAATGCGAACCCCGCGTGCATTGCCAGCACCATGATCGCGCCCAGCAGGATGAACAAGGCATCCGTGCCTGTCTTCAGGTTCTCCATCGTTACCTCATGCTCAAAATGGGAGCACGGATAAGCAATTAGCGTTCCAGTTTTTGGCGCAAAACGGGGAATGCCGCGCCAAATCTGGGCGCGCCGCACCGGGCGCGCTGCCGGTGCATTCCCGTAGACGGCACGGAGCGGGCAAGGGTGGCGCGATCGTGGGGCATGCGTGCGCCAAAAAGACGCATGTCAGTGCGCGAATAGACCACGATTGGTGCATGACACGGCGATGCACCGAAAATGCGCGCAGTGGGCTGGCAGTCCGGCCCCGTCAAATCGGAAGGCGGAAATTGCGCAGCTCGGTGGATAATCGGCAATAATCTGCCGGTTTCATAAAGTGCGCCGTCCGATACGTCCTGATCCTCAAATGTGATGTGCCGATTCGAAAAACAGAGGGGTAAAAACCCCGCTAAGTCTTGTCGGAGAACGATTTCCGGCAGTTTTCGTTGCATCGGTGCCACTGGGGATTGCTCAAGCCGTAAAGGGCAGATTAGACTGCGCCGATCGGACTTTTGCCACTTGGCAAAAGTCCGGTGACGACGACCAAACAAGGGAAATCAGCCATGAATAAAGGTGAACTGGTATCGGCCATCGCCGCGGAAGCAGAACTCAGCAACGCCGCCGCCGAGCGCGCGCTGAACGCTGCGCTGGACAGTATCAAGAAGGCAGTTGCGAAGGGTGACTCGGTTACGCTGGTGGGTTTTGGCAGCTTCAGCTCGGGCAAGCGTGCTGCACGTACCGGTCGCAATCCGCGCACCGGCGAAACGATCAAGATCCCGGCCGCCAAGACGGTGAAGTTCTCGGCCGGCCAGGGTTTCAAGGACGCCGTGAACAAGAAGAAGTAAGCGCATCGCGTCCGGAGCGTTACAGAAGTACAGAAGTACAGAAAGCGGCCTGCGGGGCCGCTTTTTTTATTTGTCCCGCCGTGTATTCAGACTGTTTTGCTGCTTCGCAGCGGAAATCGCGCGCATCCGATATGCCATGACCCGGCCCAGCGGGTTACACTGCCCGCGCCTCATGCTCGATTTCTGGATTTTCTGCGATGAATGATCTGTCCCACCAGCTGTCCATGACCGTGCTGATGACGCCGGACATGGCCAATTTTTCCGGCAACGTCCACGGCGGCACCATCCTCAAGTACCTGGATATGGTGGCCTACGCGTGCGCGAGCCGCTACGCCGGACGGTATGTCGTGACGCTGTCGGTTGACCAGGTGGTCTTTCGCCAGCCGATTCACGTCGGCGAACTGGTGACGTTCCTGGCGGCGGTGAACTTCACGGGCCGCAGTTCGATGGAAATCGGCATCAAGGTGGTGACCGAGAACATCCGCAGCAAGGTGGTTCGCCACACCAACAGCTGCTATTTCACGATGGTGGCCGTGGACGACAACGGCACGCCGGCCGAAGTGCCGCCGCTGCAGCCGCGCGACGAGGTGGAGCGCCAGCGTTTCGAAGCCGCCCGGCAACGCCGTGCGCTGCGTCAGGAAATGGAGCGCCGCCACGACGAGATCAAGGGGGCGACCGCCGAATGACGCCGAGGCCGTTGCGAATTGTGCTGGCGGCTGGGCTGGCCTGTGGCCTAGCCACGGTGCTGGCTGCCGCCCATGCCGAGGAAATCGGTAGCGTTTCGACCAATTTCCGGGTGACGGGGTCGGACAAGGTCGTGATCGAGGCCTACGACGATCCGCAGGTGGAAGGCGTGACGTGCTACGTGTCGCGTGCCCGCACCGGTGGCATCAAAGGCACGTTCGGCATGGCCGAGGACCCGCCCGAGGCGTCGATTGCCTGCCGGCAGGTGGGGACGATCGCGTTCAAGGGCCCGCTCAAGGCGCAGGAGGACGTGTTCTCCGAACGCATGTCGATCCTGTTCAAGACGCTGCACGTGGTGCGCGCGGTGGATCGCAAGCGTAATACGCTGGTCTACCTGACCTATTCGGACCGCATCGTCAGCGGCAGCCCGCAGAACGCGGTGACGGCCGTCCCGGTGCCCGCCGGGACGCCGATTCCTGTGAAGTGACAGCCTCGCGGCGTCGCCGGGCGTTGCGACGCCGGCCTTCCTATTCGAACAGCTTGCGCAGGTTCGATTTCAGGATCTTGCCGTTCGGATTGCGGGGCAGCATGTCGTCCCGGACGATGACCCGTACCGGCACCTTGAACGCGGCCAGCTGCTGGCGCACGAAATCCTGCAGCTCCGCTTCGGTGGCCCGGGCGCCCGGCTTGAGGCTGACCACGGCGCCCGGCTCCTCGCCCAGCGTCCGGTGCGCAATGCCGACCACGGCCGCGTCCATGACGGCCGGATGCGCATACAACGCGCTTTCCACCTCGATACAGTAGATGTTCTCGCCGCCCCGGATCAGCATGTCCTTCATGCGGTCGACGATGTAGAGAAAGCCTTCCTCGTCCAGCCTCGCCACGTCGCCGGTGTGCAGCCATCCATCGACAAAGGTCTTTGCCGTGGCCTCAGGCTTGTTCCAGTAGCCACGCACGACGTTGGCGCCGCGCACCATCAGTTCGCCGATCTCCCCGGGCGGCAGCGCATTGCCGAAGCCATCGTCGATCTTCATCTCGCCGATCGGCAGCGCAGGGCCGCTGGCGTCCGGCCGGTGAATGTACTCGTCGGCGCTGTGGCTGGTGAACGTGGCGGACGTTTCCGTCATGCCCCAGCCGATGCCGGGCGCGGCGTTCGGAAAGGCCGCCTGGATGCGGCGCACCAGTTCGGGCGATGCCGGCGCGCCGCCGTAGTGGATGTTTTCGAGCGACGACAGGTCGAATTCGTCGCGCCGCGGATGTTCGATGATCTGCCAGGCGATCGTGGGTACGCCGCCGGCCGACGTGCATCGCTCGCGTTCGATCAGTTCCATTGCGCGCAGCGTGTCCCAGCGATACATCAGCACGATCTTGCCGCCGCTGGCCAGCGCCCCGTTCAGCACCGACATGCAGCCGGTGACGTGGAAGAACGGCACGGCCAGCAGCGCGGCCTTCTGCGGGGCATCGGGATTCGGCTCAGGCACCGGCTCGCCGCGCCGCAGCAAGTTGCGCAGCGGGCTGAACTGCGCGCAGACGGCCACCGAGCAGGCGTTGCGGTGGGTGCCGACGGCGCCCTTGGGTTTGCCCGTGGTGCCCGACGTATAGAAGATCGTGGCGTCGTCTTCGGGGTCGAGCGGCACCAGCGGCAGCGATTGCGACGGCAGCGACGGCCAGGCGCCGGAATCGCCGATCACCGAGGCCAGCGGCACGATGCGCGGGTCGTCGAACGTGGCGTCGGCCGGCGCACGGGACACGTAGATGCGTTCCAGCGCGGGGCAGTCCGGCAGGTGCTCCAGGATGCGGTCAAGGCGCTCGTGATCGACGATGGCGATGCGGCTGCCCGAATCCGACAGGCCGTATTCGAGTTCGGGGCCGGTCCACCAGGCATTGAGCGGCGTGACGATGGCGCCCGTCAGCAGCCCGGCATAGAGCGCCACGGGCCACTCGGGCAGGTTGCGCATGGCCACGGCCACGCGGTCGCCCTTGCGCACGCCGTCGCGCACCAGCTGGTGGGCAAGCGCGGTGGCGGCCAGCGCAAATGCGCGATAGCTGACCCGTTCGTCCTCGTAGACGACGAACGTCTTTTCGCCCCAGGCCGCGGCGACCAGGAACAGGTCGCGCAGCGTGGGCGGGGCGTTCTTCCAGACCGTGGTGGGAATGCCCCGGATCACACGCGTCTCGGTTTCGAACGGCGCCCCGGGGGCGGTCAGCCGGGCGTGCGCCTCGGCAATCGACATGACCGGCCACTGTGGGCCGGCCGGCGAGGGTTGCTGCGGATGTTGCGGATGTTGCGACATGCGTTGCCTCCCGCGCAAGACAGATCAGATCGTGACGCCCCCGTCCACCACCAAGGCCTGGCCGGTCATGAAGGTACTGGCCGCCGATGCCAGGAAGCAGGCCGCGCCGGCGATTTCCACCGGCTCGCCGATGCGGCGCAGCGGCGCGTTCTCGGTGGACTGCTTGTAGCGCACGGGATCGTCCCACAAGGCCTTGGCGAAATCGGTCTTGATCAGGCCCGGGGCGATGCAGTTCACGCGCACGTTGTGCGGCCCGAATTCCACGGCCAGGTTGCGCGCCAGCTGGAAGTCGGCCGCCTTCGAGACGTTGTAGACGCCAATCGTGGGCGATCCGCGCAGGCCGCCGATCGACGACACGATGATGATCGAGCCTTCCTTGCGTTCGATCATCTGCGGCGCCACCATCTGGATCAGCCAGTGGTTCGAGATCACGTTGTTGTCCAGCACCTTGCGGAACTGGTCGTCCGACACACCGCTCATCGGCCCGTAGTAGGGGTTCGACGCGGCATTGCAGACCAGGATGTCGACCTTGCCGAAAGTGCGGTTGGTTTCGTCGACCAGGTTTTGCAGGGCTTCCTTGGACGAGATGTTGGCGGCCACGGCCAGCGCCGTGCCGGCGCCGTGTTGCGCATTGATGGCATCGGCCACCTCCTGGCAGGCCTCGGCCTTGCGCGACGAGATGACGACCTTGGCGCCCTGGACGGCCATTTGCTCGGCAATGGCCCGGCCGATACCGCGCGAGGACCCGGTGATGATGGCAACCTTGCCCGACAGATCGAACAATGACATGGTGTCTCCTGATAGGGATGGGCAGCGGTCTTGGCCGCCGCCTGAATCGTGAATTGGCCGGGACATTATGGGCAGGCGTCGTTTCCCAGTCCACAGCCCGACTCGTACGGCAGGGCCGATATCAGCAAACTTTCTGCGGGCAATTCATGCGATGCATGAACCGTGCCGCAGCGCGGAATGTCAGGGCGCCGCCAGCACGGCTGGCAGCCGTGCCGCCAGCCCGGCGCGCAGGTCGTCGTCGATACGGATGCCGAAGCGGTCGGCCAGAGCGTCGATGACGTGGCCGGCCGTCGGCAGGTCGGTCTTTTGCACGCTGCCGTCCGGCATGCGCGCGGTCAGGCTGCCGTTGCCGAGCGACAGCCGCGTGCCGTCGGCTTCCGTGCGGGCGGCGATCAGCTTCTGCGTGAAGTGGCTGTCGGGATGCGTCGAGACGTACCAGTTGCGCGCCACGTAGTCGATTTGCGGCTGCGGCGTCAGGTCGAAGCGATACAGCACGCGCCAGGCCTCTGCATCGTCAGCATTCGCCTCGGGATCACGCACGGCCAGGTCATACGAATGGAAGCCCGTGCCGGCCACGGCGGCCGGCGTGGGCAGCAGCCGGTACGGGGATGCGGCAGCCGCCGGCAATGACAGCGCCAGCGCGCGGTCCGGCGTGGGGCCGCCAAAGCCGACATCGGCGACATGGCTTTCGTGCGCCACTTCCACGCGCAGCAGCATGTGCGACAGCCCCGTGGGGCGCTCGTCTGGCACGTTCCAGCGCACGCGGGCGGCCAGTGGCGTCACCGCGAATCCCAGCGCCTTGAGGCCCGCGCAAAACAGCGTATTGAGCTCGAAACAGTAGCCACCGCGCCGCTGCGCGACGAGCTTGTCGAATACCGCCGGCAGATCGATATTCACGCGCCAGCCCACCAGCGGGGTCAGGTTTTCGAACGGGATATGTCGCAGGTGGGCGCCGATCAGGATATTCAGCGTGTCCAGGGTGGGCGACAGATCGGCCTCGTTGCCGATGCCGATCCGTTCGAGCCAGGCATCGCGCTGGCCGATGGTGAGGGCGGGGATCTCGTCTTCGTGGCGCATATCGAGGGGACTGGAAGAATTAGTAGGGCGGCTCGAACGGCGGGTTGACCCTCTTCCGGAGCACGCGGTGCATCACTAATATAAATCCACAGCAAAACCCGGCGCGCAACGTGGTCTGGCGGTGCCGGCGGCCTGCGGGTGCGATCGCGCACGACCGCGCGCACGAGCAGAGACCAGAAAGCGCCTGAAAAAAGCCAGAAGAGAGGAGACGCCCCGTGAAAACCCTGATCGATCATCTGTCCAGCTACGCAGCCTACCACCGCGACAGCCGTAACGTCGTCACGCATTTCGTCGGCATTCCGATGATCGTGCTGGCCGTTACCGCGCTGCTGGGCCGCCCCGCCATGCCGCTTGGGGAAGGCGCGCTGTTCCTGACGCCGGCCATCGTCGTTTATGTGCTGGCCTGCCTGTTCTACCTGCGCCTGTCCTTCGGCTTTGGCGTGGCGATGGCCGCGATCCTGGCCATATTCGTGTGGGCGGGGGCATGGATTGCCGCGCTGTCCACCGTGGCGTGGCTGACCACGGGGATCGGCCTGTTCGTGGCAGGGTGGGTCATCCAGTTCGTCGGCCACTACTTCGAGGGCCGCAAGCCGGCCTTTGTCGACGACCTCGTCGGCCTGCTGGTGGGGCCGCTGTTTCTGGTGGCCGAAGCCGCCTTTGCCATGGGGCTGGCGCGCGAAACGCGCGATGCGGTGGCCGCGCACGCGCACTGATTCGCGGAAACTTTTGCGCGTTCGCGGCGTCTGTCACGTGCGAAAGTGGGGGGACGTACCGCTCCGCAGCGCATCTGCTGACGCAAACCAGCGACAAAACCCGGGTTTTTCCCTTGGTTTGACCTGTCGCATGTGAGAAAACCCCTTTACTTCTGGCCGTTTCCGCTATGATTCAGTGCGTGCCGGCCAGCACGATTCGCAAGCGATGACAGGTGCTACGCTGCGATGGATGGCAAATGGCCGGGACATCAATCTTCAACTCTCGTATATCGATATGGCGACCAAAGCGAAACCGACCGCGAAGACTGCAACCAAGCCTGCTGCCAAGAAGGCCGCAGCAACCAAGGCACCCGTGAAGGCTGCCGCAAAGAAGGCCGCACCGGCCAAGAAGGCTGCTCCCGCCGCTGCTCCGACCGTGAAGCCGCTGAAGGACACCTTCAACAAGTCGAGCCTGGTCGCTCACCTGGTGGCACAAACCCAGCTCGAAGCCAAGGCTGTGAAGACGGTGCTGGCTCACCTCGAAAACACCATCGTCAGCGCGCTGAACAAGAAGGGCGCTGGCGAATTCACGCTGCCGGGCCTGCTGAAGGTGACCGCGCAGCAAGTGCCGGCCAAGAAGAAGCGTTTCGGCAAGGACCCGTTCACGGGTGAAGAGCGTTGGTTCCCGGCCAAGCCGGCCAGCGTCAAGGTCAAGGTCCGTCCGCTGAAGAAGCTGAAGGACGCTGCGGCCTGATAGCCGAACTTTGGTAGTCGCCCGCCCGATGCCTGCCCCGTGCAGGCGCCGGACGGCTAAAGACCCCGTGTCTCGCAAGAGCACGGGGTCTTTTGGTTTATGGGCGCCCGGCCGGCGCCCGGGCGTCAGTACGCCTTGAAGTTCGCCGCCACGCGCTGGCGCAGGAAATCGCCGGCGGTGATCGGCGGATACTGCTTCGCCGGCCCCTCGATCACGGCATTGCGGTTGGCCTGGCAAAAGAACGCCAGGCTGTAGCGCGGGCCCATGTATTCGCCCGGCAGCGGGTTGCGTACGCGGTGAAAGTTCGACGGCAGGCGGTCGTCGCTCCAGCGCATCAGCATGTCGCCGATGTTGCAGGTGATCACGTCCTCGTCCGGTGGAATCGGCGTCCATGCCTGGGCCTCCATCTCCTTGCCGGGGCATACCTGCAAGCCGCCTTGTCCCTGGCGCTGGAAAAGCAGCGTCAGGCAGTCGAAATCGGTGTGCGCGCCGGCGCGCCAGAGGTCCAGTTTGTCCTGCGCCTCAGGGGGAATCGCGTAGTAGTGGAGCAGGCGCAGCGTGCTCTGATAGTCGGGCGCTACGGGGTCGTGCGCGCGCCTGAAGAAACCGGCGTCAAAGCCCAGCTTGTCGGCAAAGCAGGACAGCACCTTCATGCCGACGTCCCAGCATTGCCGTTCGAACGCGAGCATGGTGGCCTGGAAACCGGGCAGCTCGGTGTCCGTGGGCCACAGCGCGGCCATATGCGGGCGCGTGATCTGGTACGACTCTTTCTGATCGGGCGTGCCGGTGGACGGGCGGACCTGGGCGCGGGTTTCCCAGCCGGCGTTGTTGGCCTTCTGCAGCGGATACTGGCCCTTGATCGTCTCAGGCAGCGCGAAGAACTGTTCGGTCATGGCAAACGCTTCGCGCACGGCTGTCAGGTCGATGCCGTGGTTTTCCAGCTGGAAGAAGCCAATTTCGACGGCAGCCTGCCAGAGCTGGTCGGCAATCTCGGCTTTGCGTTGGTCAAAATCCGACAGGTCGATGCGGCGGATGTCCCGCGCATCGGTCTCGGTGCCGTGGGCGCCCATGCGCGACTCGCGCGCCAGTTCGTGCAGGGGGAGGGTGGTTGTCCTGGTCATGTCGTTCCGGGTTCAGGAAAAGTTGAACGGGTCCGGCCGACCGGGAAAGCGGGATACCTGGAATACCTGGGATGCAGGAAGTCTCTGGCTCTCGAGTTCCGCAGCGGCGCGGACATCAAGAGCAATTTCCTGCCGCCCGCCTGCGCCGATGGGTCGTCAGGAAACGGGCGGTTGAACGCTTCTACTCTTCAATCATCACCATCGCAGGTTTTGGGCCAGCGCAAAACGGACGAAATCCAGGTGTTTTTCACCTTCCTGGCGCATGGGGGGGGCGGTTGTGGTGCGTGGATGGGCTGGCGACGGTGCATCATCCGCACGGGGCGATGCATCCGGTGCTATCGCTGGGTCCAGCGCGGATCGCGCTTCTGCAGGAACGCGTCGATCCCTTCGCCCGCATCCTCTTCCATCATGTTGCGCGCCATCACGTCGCCAGCGAAGGCGTAGGCGTCGGCCAGCTGCATCGACTGCTGCCTGTAGAACATGGCCTTGCCATAGCGGATGGCCGTCGGGCTTTTCGCGCAGATCTGGGCTACCTTGCGCGCGACGGCGGCATCGAGGTCATCGTCGGCCACGGCTTCGTTGATCAGGCCCCAATCGGCCGCTGTCCGGGCGTCGATGAAGCGCCCGGTCACCAGCAGGTCGAAGGCCCGTTTCGTTGCCACGTTGCGCGACAGCGCCACCGACGGCGTGGAGCAAAAGAGCCCGACGTTGATGCCGGACACGGCAAACTGCGCCTGCATGGATGCGATCGCCAGGTCGCAACTGGCTACCAGCTGGCAGCCGGCGGCGGTGGCGATGCCATGGACGCGCGCAATGACAGGCACCGGCAGCGCCTGGATGGCCTGCATCACGACGCTGCACCGGGCGAACAGGCCCTGGTAGTACGAAAGCTCGGGCTGGCCGCGCATTTCCCGCAGATCGTGGCCCGCGCAGAATGCCTTGCCCTGGGCTGCCAGGATCACGCAACGCACGCTGTCATCGCTGGCGATGCGCTGGAGGGCGCCGTGCAGCGCGGCCAGCATGGCTTCCGAGAGCGCATTGAACTGCAGCGGCCGGTTCAGCCGCAGCGTCACCACGCCATCGCGGCTGTCACGCAGCACCAGCGGCTCGGTTGCCTTGTCGTCTGACTGCGCTGCCATATCGGACTCCGTCATCGGTCAATGGCGCAATGATCGCGCGATTTGTTCGAAATGGGTGCGGAATCAGGGTGAATCCGGATGCCGGGATCGCGGACGATTGGCGTAACGGTGGGTTGCCAGTGGTCTGCCCGAGTCCACCGCTGGCGCCGGCGGCGACTCCAAAAAAAAGAGCCGACTTGTGTCGGCTCTCAATGCTTCAACTCGATACGGTATGGCTTATTGCGGACCCAGCTTCTTGATCAGGGCGTCCAGCTTTGCCACTTCTTCCTCGGTCAGGTCGGTCAGCGGCGCGCGCACCGGGCCGGCGTCGTGGCCAACCAGCCTGGCGCCGGCCTTCACGATCGACACGGCGTAGCCATGCTTGCGGTTGCGGATGTCCAGGTACGGCAGGAAGAAGTCGTCGATCAGGCGGCCGATCGTGGCGTGGTCGTCGGCGGCCACGGCACGGTAGAAGTCCATCGCGGTCTTCGGGATGAAGTTGAACACGGCCGACGAGTACACCGGCACGCCCAGCGCCTTGTAGGCAGCGGCATAGACTTCGGCGGTGGGCAGGCCACCCAGGTAGGCCAGGCGGTCGCCCAGCTTGCGGCGCACGCGCACCATGGCTTCGATGTCACCCACGCCGTCCTTGAAACCGATCAGGTTCGGGCACTTGTCCACGACCTTGGCCAGCAGGTCGGCGCCGATGCGCGAATTGGCGCGGTTGTAGACGATCACGCCGCATCGGGTCGCCTTGCAAACCTCTTCGATGTGGTTGGCGATGCCGTCTTCGCTGGCTTCGGTCAGGTAGTGCGGCATCAGCAGGATGCCGTGGGCGCCCAGGCGCTCGGCTTCCCTGGCGTACTCGATGGCCACGCGGGTCGGGCCGCCAGCGCCGGCCAGGATGGGCACCTTGCCACGGCACGTTTCCACGGCGGTGCGGATCACATTCGAGTAGTCCTGCTGCGTCAGCGAGAAGAACTCACCGGTGCCGCCCGCGGCGAACAGGGCCGAGGCACCGTACGGCGCCAGCCATTCCAGGCGCTCGGTATAGGTGTCGGCGCGGAAGTTGCCCTGTGCGTCGAAATCGGTAACGGGGAACGAGAGCAGGCCTTCGGAAATAATCTGCTTCAGTTCTTGCGGTGTAGTCATGTCGCTCTTCCTGATCGCCACATGGCGAATGGTGGGTGAAGTGTGGATCAAGGCCCGTGGGTCCCCGTCCATTGTTGTGAACGTTTCGAGATAAGTCATCGTACAACTAACAACTTGACCATGCAAGTGGGATGGTGCAAACCAAGGGAAAACCCCGGGGAAAAGGGTGGCCAGGACGAGTGTCCACACGTCGCTCGGGGCCGCCGGGTTGGGATCGCAAACCGGGCAGCATCCCCCGCCAAGCCGCAAGCCAATTGAAAGGCAGCGGGATCGCCTGACGCACCGTAATACAGCCCATCGCACCAAGGCAGGGTAAACGCGCACTGTGGTGGACGGAACCGCGTCTCTATAATTCCGGTCGTACGACGACATATCACAAGCCGGTCCAGACGCATTCCCGCATCGAGGTCCACCGGCTGTGAGGAGACCCAGATGAACGCAACACCCGCTTCCAGCGCGGCCGCCGCATCCGGCGCCCGCCGCACCAACGTCCGCTACTGGATTCTTGCCCTGATCTTTATCGTGACCACGATCAATTACGCCGATCGTGCCACGCTGTCCATCACCGGCCCGGCCATGCGCGAGGAGTTCGGCTTCTCGGCGGTGCAGATGGGCTATATCTTCTCGGCCTTCAGCTGGGCCTATGTGATGGCGCAGATCCCGGGCGGCTGGCTGCTCGACCGTTTCGGCGCGCGCCGCATCTATGCCTTCAGCATTTTCCTGTGGTCGTTCTTCACGCTGCTGCAAGGCTGGATTGGCGTTTTCGCTACGATCGGCCAGGCCATCAGCGTGCTGTTCGCGCTGCGCTTTGCCGTGGGACTGGCGGAATCACCGGCTTTCCCGGCCAACGCCAAGGTGGTGGCCAGTTGGTTCCCGACCGCCGAGCGCGGTACCGCATCGGCCATCTTCAACGCCGCGCAGTATTTTGCGGCCGTGGTGTTCACGCCGCTGATGGCGTGGATCGTTCATAGCTGGGGCTGGCACCATGTGTACCTGTGGATGGGCATCATGGGCATGCTGCTGGCGCTGGTCTGGCTCAAGGTCATGCGCAGCCCGGCCACGCACACCGGCGTCAACCAGGCCGAACTCGACCATATCGCGCAGGGCGGCGGCCTGATCCACATGGGCGAAGGCGAAGAAGCCAAGAAGGGCGGCCGCGCGGCCAATCCGGCCGGCTGGTTCTACGCCAGGCAGCTGCTGACCAACCGCATGCTGGCCGGCGTCTACCTGGGCCAGTACTGCATCAACGTGCTGACGTACTTCTTCCTGACGTGGTTCCCGGTGTACCTGGTGCAGGCGCGCGGCATGTCGATCCTGAAGGCCGGTTTCGTGGCCTCGCTGCCGGCCATCTGCGGTTTTCTGGGCGGCGTGCTGGGCGGCGTGATCTCCGACACGCTGCTGCGCCGCGGCCATTCGCTGACGCTGGCCCGCAAGGTACCCATCGTGGCCGGCATGCTGCTGTCGGTGTCGATGATCGCGTGCAACTACGTCGATGCCGAATGGCTGGTCGTGGCCATCATGGCGCTGGCGTTCTTCGGCAAGGGCATTGGCGCGCTGGGCTGGGCCGTGGTGGCCGATACGGCGCCCAAGGAAGTGATCGGCCTGGCCGGCAGCATTTTCAACACGTTTGGCAATATCGCGGGCATCGTGACGCCGATTGTGATCGGCTATATCCTGAGCGCCACGGGCTCGTTCAACGGCGCGCTGGTCTTTGTGGGCATCAACGCCCTGGTGACCGTGCTGAGCTACCTGGTGATCGTCAAGGACATTCGCCGTGTCGAACTGAAGCACCCCCAATAAAGAAGGAATCCCCACCATGTCGGACCTGTCGGTACAGAACGCCCAGGCCGCGGAGCAACGTCCGCCGCTGTACATCCGCATCCACGCCAATGACAACGTGGCCATCGTCGCCAATGACGGCGGCCTGCCTGCCGGCACGGTGTTCCCGTGCGGCCTGACCCTGGTGGAACGCGTGCCGCAGGGCCACAAGGTGGCGCTGACGGACCTGAAAAAGGGCGACGCGGTCACGCGCTACAACGTGACCATCGGCTACGCGCTGCAGGACCTGCCGCGCGGCAGCTGGGTCAACGAGCGCGTGATCGAAATGCCCGTGGCTCCGGGGCTGACCGACCTGCCGATCGGCACGCGCCTGCCCGAGCCGCTGCCGCCGCTGGAAGGGTACACGTTCGAAGGCTTCCGCAATCCGGACGGCTCGGTGGGCACCCGCAACATCCTGGCCATCACCCAGACCGTGCAGTGCGTGGCTGGCGTGGTCGATCACGCGGTCAAGCGCATCAAGGCCGAACTGCTGCCGAAATATCCGAACGTTGACGACGTGATCGGGCTGGAGCACACGTACGGCTGCGGCGTGGCCATCGATGCGCCCGATGCCGTGGTGCCGATCCGCACGCTGCGCAATATCGCGCTGAACCCGAATTTTGGCGGAACTGCCATGATGGTGAGCCTGGGCTGCGAGAAGCTGCAACCTGAGCGCCTGATGCCACCGGGCACGATTCCGATCCAGACCGGCGCCGGCGAAGTGCAGGTGGGTGTTGTCTGCCTGCAGGACGACAAGCATGTGGGCTTCGGCTCGATGATCGATTCGATCGTGCAGATGGCCATTCCGCACCTCGAGGCGCTCAATGCGCGCAAGCGCGAGACGGTACCTGTTTCCGAGCTGGTGGTAGGCGTGCAGTGCGGCGGCAGCGATGCGTTCTCGGGCGTCACCGCCAACCCGGCCGTCGGCTTTGCCACCGACCTGCTGGTGCGTGCCGGCGCCACGGTGATGTTCTCGGAAGTGACCGAAGTGCGCGACGGCATCGACCAGCTGACCTCGCGCGCCGCCACGCCCGAAGTGGCCGAGGCGATGATTCGCGAGATGGACTGGTATGACAAATACCTGGACCGTGGCCGCGTGGACCGCAGCGCCAACACCACGCCCGGCAACAAGAAGGGCGGCCTGTCGAACATCGTCGAGAAGGCCATGGGGTCGATCGTGAAATCGGGCAGCGCGCCGATCTCGGGCGTGGTGTCGCCCGGCGACAAGGTTCGCACCAAGGGCCTGATCTACGCCGCCACGCCGGCCAGCGACTTTATCTGCGGCACGCTGCAACTGGCGGCCGGCATGAACCTGCACGTGTTCACCACGGGCCGGGGCACGCCTTACGGCCTGGCCGAGGTGCCGGTCATCAAGGTGGCTACCCGCAGCGATCTGGCGCGCCGCTGGCACGACCTGATGGATGTCAACGCCGGCCGCATCGCCACGGGCGAAGCCACCATCGAGGATGTGGGCTGGGAGCTGTTCCGCCTGATGATCGACGTGGCCAGCGGCCGCAAGAAGACCTGGGCCGAGCACCATGGCCTGCACAATTCGCTGGCACTGTTCAACCCGGCGCCGGTGACCTGAGCGGAAGTGCGGAGGAGGGCGCTTTCTGCCGTGATCCCCGTTATCCGATCACGGCAGGGCCGCCTTCCCCGGCAGTAGCGGAGCGATGGTCCGCTACTGCATGCATTTTTCCTGATAAACCTTCTGCAGTTGCCGGCGGGTGCGGTCGCGCTCGACCGTCGAGATTTCATTGCCCTGGCTGTTTTCGACCGGCGCGTTCGAGGGCCGGTAGCTGCGGCGCGGGGTTTCGCCGATCTGCAAGGCCAGCTGGTCGCATTGCTCTTCGAGCGTGGGCGCATGCGACGGTGTGGGCTGGAAGCGGATCGAGCCTTGGCGGACCGCATCGGAAATGGCGTCGTTGATGGCGGCGTCGCCCGGGGACGGCTGCGGTGTCTGGGCATGCCCATGGAAAACGGGCGTCAGACCGGCGAACACGATGACGAACGACGCGGCGAACAATGCGAGTCGGTTTGCATGACGGCGCAGCAGCATGGATATCTCCGTGGCGTACTGGCACGCCCGCCGCAGGGCGGCGGGTGGCGGGTCGCAACCACCCTGGAGGGTGGATCAGCCGATGGTAGCGCCGATCCCGCGCCCGCGTCCATCGGCCCAAGGTGCTATGCGCGGGCGACGTGCGGCGCGGATCAGGCGGGCGCGCGCAGGGCCAGGTTCAGCTGATCGACCGCCTCGGCCCAGTCGGCATCCTCGATGATCTCGTCGCGCAGCAGCGCGGCCTGTGCCGGTGTCCAGAAGGGGGCGTCCCAGAGATCCACATCTTGCGGCACCGGCGAATGCCTGGCGATAAAGGCGCGGATGCTGGCCTCGTCCGACGGCAGGCCAAGCTGTGCGAAGAGGTCGGAGAACGGGTGGAAGGGGGTGTCCATGGCGATGTCTCCCGGCAACTGGCGGCCGGCGTGGCCAGCCGGAGGTTCCAGCTTAGGTCAGGATTGGCGCTGCGCGAGATCGCGCCGTCCCGATTCGGCTGGCCATTCAGCCGCCAATGATCTGCTTGGAAAACGTGGCGCGCTCCATTTCCACGACGTTCACCGTGACTTGCACGGTCTGCCCTGGCGCGCCGGGCCGCACCATTTCCGAAATCGCATTCACCACCAGTTCGCCAAGCTGCTTGCGCACGCCCTGGTCGCGGCCGTCCAGGATCTGCAGCGTGGCATGGACGAAGGCGCGGTCGGCCGGCTCCGTGCCCTGGCGGAACGTGGACAGCGTGACGCAACGCGACTTGATATCGGGTTCCTGGAACTGGCCGCTCGACAGCAGCGCGGCATTCGCTTCGTCCAGCAGTTCCTCATAGGAGCAGGTCAGGCGCGTGTTTTCGGTGATTTCGACAATCAGATGGGGCATGGAAACGGTTCCGTGGGACGAAGGCAGGGAATCCGCATCGTACGGCAATCCCGGCTGTCATGTCGACGCTTCACGCGCTAAGCTTGCCGACATGGACCAATTCTCTCTGGAACTCTTCTGGCGGCTGCTGGGCGGGCTTGCCGCGGGCGCCATCATCGGCCTGGACCGCAACCTGCACGGCAAGGCGGCCGGCATGCGAACGCTGGGGCTGGTGGCGCTGGGGGCGGCCACGGCCGTGTGCGTGGTGACGCTCAACGGACACCCTGCCGATGCCATGTCGCGTGTGCTGCAGGGCTTGCTGACCGGGGTGGGCTTCCTGGGGGTAGGCGTGATTGCGCGGCACGGCGTGCATGACCGGCCGCAGGGGCTGACCACGGCGGCGGGTATCTGGCTGGCGGCCATCCTGGGCGCGGCGTCGGGCGCCGGCTATTACGCGATCGTGGTGATGGCGCTCGTGCTGGGCATGCTGCTGCTGCGGCTGGGCGGCAAGTTCGAGAACAGCCTGCATGCCCGCTTCGACGGCAGGCTGACCAAAAAGCTACCCCCGGAATACCGCGACGGCGACGACGATGGGGCCGACACGCCGCCGCGCTGAGCGCGAAGCGGCGTGTCCGGCAGGCTCCCGGCTCAGGCGCTCACGCCCAGTGCCGCCTCGATGCCCCGGATGTGCTGCTGCAGCAGCGGCCGGACCTTTTCCAGTAGATGGGCGGGCGGCACCAGCGCGTTGGGGCCGCTGCAGCTCAACGTCATCGGCGGCAGCGACGACCCCGGCCGGAACGCCAGCGCAATCGAGTTGATATCGGGCAGCCATTCCCCGAACGACGTCGTGCAGCCCAGCCGGCGCTGTTCGTCGCGGCAGTTCGACAGGATGCCTTCGGCCTGCGCGGCGCTGACCTTGTCGTCGGCGCGGAATGCGCTCAGCGCCTGGCGCTGCTCGGCGGGCGGCAGGGCCAGCAGGTACGCGCGTCCCGCCGCAGTGGTCAGGCCCGAAACGCGACTGCCGACCGGCACCCGCAGCGTCAGGTAGCTTTCCGACTGGCAGTTTTCATAGATCAGCATGCGGCCGCGGTCGCGCACGATCAGCGACGCCACGCCTTGCGACAGTTCGGCCAGTTCGCGCATGAAGGGCTTGGCCACCGACAGCACGTCGGCGCCTTGCTGACCGGCGGGCGCCAGCGCCAGCGCGGAACTGCCCAGGCGGTAACGCACGGGGTCGGACAGCGCCTGCAGGTAGCCGAGTTCGGTCAGCGTGTGGGTCAGCCGCGAGATCGTCGATTTCGGCAGGCCGCAGCGTTGTGCCAGTTCGGCATTGCCGAGTTCCGCGTCGAACCCGCGAAAGCACGCTAGTACGTCGAGCCCGCGCGCCAGTGCCGTCACGAAGTGGCGGTCTTCCTTGCGGTTGTCCTTGCGTGCGGGGGTGGTGTCGGACGGCATGTCGATGGCGTGGTCGCGGTCGCCAAGGTCGGCGGCGTCCGGCCGTTCGGTCAGGGTGTCTTCCATGAGGCTGCTCACACGTTGCCGGCCGCCAGCTGCTCGCGCAGGCGGGCCTTGAGGATCTTGCCCGACGGTGCGGCAGGCAGTTGCTGCACCGTGCGGATTTCAGCGGGAATCTTGTAGGGCGACAGGCGCTCGCGCAGGAAGGCCCGCAAGGCGGCTTCGTCCAGCGCCATGCCACTGCGTACCTCGACAAACGCAATCACTTCCTCGTTGCCTTCGACGGCGCGGCCCACCACGGCCGACTGCAGCACGGCCGGGAAGGCATTGAGCGACTGCTCCACTTCCTCCGGGTACACGTTGAAGCCCGAATGGATGATGATTTCCTTCGAGCGGCCGACGATCGACACGGCGCCGTCGGCATCGATGCGCGCGAGGTCGCCGGTATGCAGCCAGCCATCGCTGTCGATGGTCTGCGCGGTCAGGTCGGGCCTGCGGTAGTAGCCCTTCATCACATTGGGCCCGCGCACCAGCAGTTCGCCACTGCCGTCGGGCAGCGGGTTGCCCAGGCGGATTTCCACGTCGGGCACGGCCGGGCCCACGGAGCAGTCATTGCGTGGCTGTTCCACCCGGGTCTGGCAGACCGTGGGAGATGTCTCGGTCATGCCGTAGCCATTGTTCAGCACGATACCGAACGCGTCTTCAAAGGCGGCCTTCAGCGATGCCGTCAGCGGTGCGCCGCCCGACTGCGCGATGCGCAGCGACGGCGTGCGCAGCGATTGGTTGTTGGCGCGGCCCCATTCGATGATCTTGGCGTACATGGCCGGCACCCCGTGCAGCACCGTCAGCTGATCGTCGATCAGCGTACGCACCAGCTTGTCGGGCCGGAAACGCGGTTCGTAGAACACCGTCGCACCGTTCGATACCGGGCCCACCAGCAGCACGGACAGGCCGTACACGTGCGAGATCGGCAGCACGCCGTAGATGCGGTCGCCGGGCTTCACGCGCGACTGCATGCGGTTGGAATGGCCGATGAACATCAGGTTGGCGTGCGTCAGCATCACGGCCTTCGACGCGCCGGTGGTGCCTGTCGTGTAGATCATCGCCGCCACCTGCTGGCGCGGGTCGGCTTCGACGGGTTCGGGCTCGACGCCGTCGTCGATGGCGCTGACCAGCAGCTTGCCCACGTGCGGCCATTCGGCCCACTGCGCGCCACGCGCCAGGCCGTGCTCGCGCGCCTCGGGGAAATCGTTGTCGAGATACAGCGTCACGCGCGCGCCGGCGTGCTCGACGATATTGGCGATCTCGCGCTGCGACAGCCGCGCATTGACCGGCACCGACCAGGCGTCGATGGCGCTCAGCGCCAGCAGCAGCACCGCGCAGCCCACGCTGTTCTCGGTCACCAGCACCACGCGGTCGCCGCCGCGCACACCGAGTTCGGACAGCGTCGTGGCCGTTTCACGAACCGCCACGTCGAGTTCGGCGTAGCGCAAGGCCCGGTGTGCATCCATGATCGCGATCCGCTCGGGCGTGCTAGCCACCCAGGGCGCCATGGTCTGGTGCAAGCGGGCGAACGCGGGTTCGAACGGGGGCGGCGTATCGGGGGTGTTTGCGGCGGATGGCGCCTGAGCGGGTGCGGACCCGGAATGGGTCGCGGGTGCAGCGGTACTGCGCATGATGTCTCCGGGTAAGGCTCCGGCGTTGACCTCTGGGATCGCCGGTATTCGATGTGGGTCATCGTCCCATCGTTTTTCAACGAGTGCAACCGCACGGTGGAATAGTGGTTCTGCATAGCGGAATCAGACGCGAATCTCTGTGCGAATATCGGAGCGCCACGCTTGCCGTTCGTCTCCCGGATTTGTCGTGTTTGCGACATGTCTGCCAATGTCTTGTGCCAGTAACAGGACTTGTCGTACGTCTTCAAAGACAATGGAGATGAGAACGCTTATCATGTGCGTTCCATTTTTCGGACTAGTACAAACATGAAGCAGGGCGTTCCGATGGGCTATCGCATGGCGATTGCCTCGCGCGCAGTGGCCGCCATCCTCGGTGGCTACGCCGTTGCCGCCTTGGCGACGGGATGCCTGGCGCTGGTGCTTGCCGACTGGGCGGGCATGGCGCGCGTCGAGGCGGTCATCACGTCCACGCTGCTGTCGTTCCTGTGGTTTGCGCTGGCGGTGATCTGGGTGTTTGCCGCCGATACGGCCCGGCGTGCCTGGATCGGCCTGGCCGTGCCCGCCGCAGTGCTGGCCGCGGGCTGGCTCGCCTTGCGGAGCGCGTGATGGCCGGGCTCAGGAAAGGCCAGGGCCTGCGGCAGTCGATGGCGTGGCTGCATACGTGGTCGGGCCTGCTGGTGTGCTGGGTGCTGTTCCTGGTGTTCTGCGGCGGCACCGCCAGCTATGTCAAGGACGAGATCACCGTCTGGATGAAGCCGGAGTTCCACGCTTCGCTGAACCAGAACGTGCCGGCCGCCGATGCCGTCGGGCGCGCCGTCGCCTTCCTGCAGCGCGAGGCACCGGACGCAGAACGCTGGTTCATCACACTCCCTGACGAGCGCAATCCCGCCATCTCGATGTTCTGGCTGCGTCCGGCCAAGCCCGAGGACGCCGGCAAGCCCAATCGTGCGCGGCTGGAAACGCGTACGCTCGACGCCGTATCCGGCGAACCGATCCCCGGCGCCCGCCAGACGCGCGGCGGTGAATTCCTGTACCGGCTCCATTTCGACCTGCACTACATGCCCGCGATCTGGGCCCGCTGGATCATCGGCTTCTGCACCATGTTCATGCTGGTGGCCATCATCAGCGGCGTGATCACGCACCGGCGCATCTTCGCGGATTTCTTCACGTTCCGCGCCCGCAAGGGACAGCGTTCCTGGCTTGACGCCCACAACGCGGTGGCCGTGCTGGCGCTGCCGTTCCATCTGATGATCACCTACACGGGCCTGGTGACGCTGCTGTTCATGTACATGCCCTGGGGCATCCAGGCCGTGTACAGGGGCGACGAGCAGGCCTTCAACGCCGAGCTGGCCGCCCGCGCGCCCCGTGTGAAGCCAACCACCGAAACCGCGCCGCTGGCGGCGATCGGGCCGATGCTCGCGCAGGCGACGGCGCACTGGCAGGGTGCCGCGCCGCGCCGCATCACGGTGGAGGCGCCCAACAAGGCCAATGCCACGGTAGCCGTGGCACGCGAGCAAGGCCGGCAGTTCGGCACGACGACGCCCACCGTGGTCTTCACGGGCGCCACCGGTGAACGGAAGGCAACGCTGGGCGATGAGATGGCGCCGGCGGCCACCACGCGTTCGGCCATGATCGGTCTGCACGTGGCGCACTTTGCGCCGCCGCTGCTGCGCGCGCTGTTCTTCGCGTCCGGTCTCGCCGGCTGCCTGATGGTGGCCACCGGCGCGTTGCTATGGGCGGTCAAGACGCGGCAGAGCCATGCCAAACGGATTGCCGCCACGGGCCGTACGCCGTTCGGCCTGCGGCTGGTCGAGGCGCTGAACCTTGGCGTGATTGCGGGCCTGCCGATCGCGATCGGTGCGTACTTCTGGGCCAATCGTTTGCTTCCCGTCGATCTGGCGCAACGCCAGGCCGCCGAAATCCAGACATTCTTCGGCGCCTGGGCCGTGGCGGCGCTGCTGGCGCAATGGCGCCCCACGCGCGCCATGTGGCGCGTGCAGCTGTGGGTGGCCGCGACGCTGTTTGCCGGCGTGCCCGTGCTGAATGCACTGACCACATCGACCCATCTCGGCGTGACGCTGTTCCACGGGCCCGGCGTGGTCGCTGGCTTCGATCTGACTGCGATGGCGCTGGGCATCGGCCTGGGTGCGGCGGCCTGGGTGCTTGGCAAGCAAGGCGCCGCCCCGCGCAAGGCGGCTGCCCCGCGCGCGGTAGCTGGCGTGGGCGAGATGTCGCGGGAGGTGTCGCAATGAGCGTGGCATGGATGCCGGTCGGGCCGGCCTGCGTCGCGGGCCTGGGCTTCGCGATCGGCGGATTCATGTGGCTGGCGCAGGCCATGGATCGCCATCACGCGGACATGTTCGGACGCGGCAGCACGCCGGCACCGGCCCGGGCCATGCGGCTGCGCTGGCAGGGCTCGTTCGCGCTGGTGCTGGCCCTGGCCGCGTGCGTGCTGGCCGAAGGCTGGGCCTTCGGCGTCGTCTACTGGGCCGGACTGTTGACGCTTGGCGCGCTGGCCGTGGTCGGTGCGTTTGCCTGGGCGCCGCATGCCACGCCGCGGCTGGCGCGCGCGTCCATCGCGGTGGGCATGGCGGCGACCATGGCGTCGCCGTGGCTCATGCCGTCATAAGGCGCCGACGCATCACAACCAATTCCAACGAGCATCGCCGACAGAGCGATGCCGCCATTCACGGACACGGGTCATGCCTGTTGGCCGCGTCGGGAACGCGGTGCAGGCGTCATCGGTTTATTTTTGGGAGTGTCATCTTGTCTTTTGCCGTACCTCACGCCGTTGCACATGCCGCACGCGCTGCCCGCTCTTCTCGTTCATCCCGTAGTGCCCGACTCAGTATTCTGGCCGCCTCGCTGGCTGCCGCGGGCGCGCTGCCGTCCCTGGCCTTCGCGCAGGAAGCCGCGCCGCCGCCCACGCAGCAGACGCTGCCGACGGTGACGGTCAAGGCCGAGTCGTCGCCAGACCAGTTGCCCGCGCCGTACGCCGGCGGGCAGGTGGCACGCGGCGGCCGTATCGGCATCCTGGGCAACCAGGATTTCATGGATGTGCCGTTCAGCGTCACGTCGTACACGGCCGGGCAGATCCAGAACCAGCAGGCACACACGGTGGGCCAGGTGCTGGCCGACGATCCGGCCGTCCGCGTCAGCTCGGGCTTCGGCAATTTCTCCGAGACCTTCGTCGTGCGCGGCTTCACGCTGAGTTCGGATGACCTTGGCTACAACGGCCTGTACGGCATTGCACCGCGCCAACTGGCATCGACCGAGGGGCTGGAGCGCGTGGAAGTGTTCCGCGGCGCCAACGCCTTCCTGACCGGCGTGTCGGCCGCCGGCACCGCCGTGGGCGGCGCGATCAACCTGGTGCCGAAGTACGCCACGGCCGCGCCGATCACGCAGGGCACGCTTGACTACACCAGCGACGGCCAGGCCGGCGGCCACATCGACGTGGGCCGCCGTTTCGGCGAAAAGAAGGAATTCGGGGTACGCGTGAACGCCATGGCGCGCGGCGGCGACACGGCCATCGACAACGAAAGCCGCCAGCAGCGCCTGTTCACGCTGGGCCTGGACTACCAGGGCGACAACCTGCGCGTGAACGCCGATTTCGGCTATCAGAAGCAGCGCATCTACCAGGGCCGCAGCACGGTCAACCTGACTGGCACGGCGCTGCCACCGGTGCCGTCGGCCAGCACGAACTTCGCGCAGCCTTGGACCAATTCTTCGCTCGAAGATATCTACGGCACGATCCGCGCCGAGTACGACCTCACGAAGGACTGGACGGCCTATGCCGCCTTCGGCGGACACCATACCAACGAATTCGGCAGCTATAGCGGCGCGAGCGTCGGCAACAACGGCGTGGGCACGGCAACGCGCCTGACCGTGCCGTTCGAGCAGGACACGTTCTCCGGCGAAGTCGGCGTGCGCGGACGCTTCGTGACCGGGCCGGTCAAGCATACGGTCAACCTGAGCTGGTCGGGGCTGGAGCAGAAGCGGGCCACGGCGTTCGAATTCTCGGGCGCGTTTGCGACCAACCTCTATAACGCGCCGGTTGTTCCGTATCCGGCCGCCCCGGCCACCGGCAATATGTCCGATCCGTACGTGACGCAGCGGACCAATCTCAATGGCGTGTCGGTGTCCGATACGCTGGGCTTCCTCAACGACGGCGTGCTGCTGACCGCCGGCGTGCGCCAGCAGGTGATCAATGTGCGCGGCTACGCCACCGCGACCGGTGCCCAGACGTCGACCTATAGCGATTCGGCCACGTCGCCGATGTTCGGTCTGGTGGTCAAGCCGCTCCAGAACGTATCGGTCTATTACAACTACATCGAAGGCCTGGCGCAGGGTCCGACAGCAGGCAATACCGCCGTCAACCGCGGCGAGGTCTTCGCGCCGGTCAAGTCGAAGCAGCACGAGGCGGGGGTGAAGTACGACGCGGGCGCGTTCGGCACGACACTGGCGTTCTTCCAGATCGAACAGCCGCAGGGCACCACCATGCAGGGCAACGTGTTCGGCCTGCAGGACCTGCGCAATCGCGGCGTGGAATTGAGCGTGTTTGGCGAACCCGTGCGCGGCGTGCGCCTGCTGGGCGGCGTGTCGTATATCGATTCGCAGTACCAGGACACCGGCAACCCGCTGACGGAAGGCAAGAAGGGCGTAGGCGTCCCGAACTACACGATGACGCTGAGCGGCGAGTACGACCTGCCGTTCCTGGCGGGGGCCACCGTGTCGGGCCGCTATATCCAGACCGGCCGCCAGTACGCGAACAACACGAACACGATCGCGCTGCCGTCCTGGAACCGCTTCGACCTGGGCGCGCGTTACACCTTCAAGGCTTCGCAAATGCGCTACACGCTGCGCGCCGCCGTCGAGAACGTGGCGAACAAGGATTACTGGGCTGGCGTGTCGACATCGGCCAGCACGCTGTACATCGGCAATCCGCGTACGTTCAAGGTGTCGATGACGGTCGACTACTGAGTCGCAGCCGCGGCCATGCCGTGACTCTCCGCGCGCAGCCAGTCGCGCGGAGACTGGCCCACCCTGGCCAGGAAGACACGTGACAGGGCCGACGGATTGGCATAGCCCAGTTCGTCGGCCAGCAGCTTCAGTGGCGCGCCGTCGCGCAGCCGTGCCTGGGCCAGGCTGATGCGCCAGTCCGTCAGATAGTCGGCCGGGGTCTGGCCGACGATGTCGCGGAAGGCTGCCGCGAAGGCGCTGCGCGACATGCCCGCGCAGGCCGCCATCTTTTCCAGATTCCAGTGGGCGCCAGGGGCCTCGTGCATGGCGACCAGCACCCGCGCCAGGCGCGGATCGGACAGCCCCGTGATCAGCCCCGGCTGGACCCCGACCTGCTGGGGATGATCGAGCATCCAGCGCAAGAGCTGGATCACCACCACTTCGAATAGCCGATCCGCCAGTAATCGCTGGCCACATCGCACGCGTTCGGTTTCCGCGAACAGCAGCGACAGTGCCGGGGCCAGCCCTGGCACGTCAGCCAGCGGCAGCACGATCAGCGGTGGCAGCGCGCGTGCCAGCGGATTGCGGGCACCGCCTGCAAATTCCAGCGTGGCACACGAGAACTGTGACCCTTCGGCCGGTGGATTGTGGAAGGTGTGGATCGCGGGACGCGGATAAAACAGCAGCGAGGGCTCGTGAACCTCGAGCCGCCGGGGCAGACCCCGGCTCTGATGCGTCACCGTCATGCTGCCTTCGCGCATGACGTGCAGAAAGCCGCGATGGGACTCGTCGAAACGCGACACACCGCATAGCGGGCCGGTATGGAACAGGTGCGCCTGGATGCGGAACCGCTCAAGCAGCGCGGACAGGCGATCGACGGTAAGCGGTGCAGCGGTGGCAGTCACGGCGGGATGAATTGATACGTTTCTGGGACGGTTGGTATCCCATCGTACGCCTTGCGACACCATAGTGGAACCCATGGACGGCGACGTCCTGACTTCGATCACTTTCCAGATCACTTCGACAGGAGATTCCATCATGACCGCACGTATTTCCGTACCCGAACCCAAGGCCGCGCCGGCCGGCAGCCAGGCCGCGCTGGCCCAGATCCAGTCGGCTTTTGGCGGTGTGCCCCAGATGTTCCGCGCCGTGTCCAATTCGCCGGCCGCGCTGCAGTCGATGTGGGCCGCGTTTGGCGCGCTCGGCGCTGGCGTGATCCCGGCCAAGCTGGGCGAGCAGATTGCCGTGGCCGTGGCGGACCGCAATCGCTGCGACTATTGCCTGGCCGCGCATACGGCGCTGGGCCGCAAGGCTGGCGCGTCGGCCGAAGAGATGGCGGCCGCCCAGGCCGGCCAATCGAATGACCCGAAGACGGCGGCGGCGCTGGCGTTTGCGCTGAAACTCGTCGAGGCGCGCGGTCAGGTATCCGGTGCCGACGTGGCCGCGCTGCGCGAAGTGGGCTTCAACGACGGGGAAATCGTCGAGATCGTCGCCCATGTTGCGCTGAATCTGTTCACCAACTACATCAACGTGGCATTTGCCGTGCCCGTGGATTTCCCGGCGGTCAAGCTGACCGCCCGCTGATCTGCGCGTCGCACGCGCATGAAAAAGGCCGCCAACGCTGGCGGCCTTCTTGTTATTGCATCACGGCGTGATGCTTGCGGCGGATGCTGAGACCCGGCGCGGATCAGGCATGAATGACGGCAGGTTCCAGATGCTTGCCCGTCAGGCTGGCCACAGCCACGGCCATCGCCAGTTCGCGGGCTTCTGCCGCGGCCGGTGCCGGCATGAAACGCTCGGGTTCGTCGCGTGCCAGGCGCTGCAGGTGACGCAGCTTGGCTTTCAGGCCGGGCTCCACGCGCGAATCGGGCGTCACGGTGGACGGGCAGGCCACACCGAGGATGTCCAGCGCCTGACGGAAGTTGTCCACCGTCAGACCTTCAGCCGGATTCACCTGTACCAGGCGCGCGCGTTGAGCCTCGGTGAACGACGATGCCGGTGCGCTCGACAGGATGACCCAGGCGCCCGGGGCCGGGCGTTGGCTGAACCAGGCGTCGATTTCGGCGCCATGGCCACCTGCCACGCGGGGCGTCATGCCTTCCACCTGCAGATCAAGCTGCTGGAAGATGGCCGCCGGGGTGCCCCGGCGCCAAGCGTCGGAAACCACCACACGGGCGCCGGCGATACCGAAAAGGCGGCGCAGGAAGCCCAGCGCGATGGGATCGAAAAACCTGACGTCACGCAGGGTCCCCGTGTTTGGCGTACCGCCCAGGCGGGCTGCGGAGCGGTCCGAATACAGGACGCCGGGTACGTCCAGCATGATCAGGCGTTCAGTCATGATTTCTCGCGGTCAATCAGTGATGGGATGAATCAAGCGTATCCGGCTTTTGCGCGGGAAAGGCGACACAAAGTGTGCGTAAGTGCAACAGTTGTGTAACTTTTACGCGTGACTCGTTAATGCCGGTTACTGCGTAGGTCGAAGTGTTTCTCGCGGACACACCTGCCGCGCCAGGCCTCGTTTTCCGGCCGGCTCCGCGTTGCGGATATCGCCGTAATGCACGCCTCAACGGGTGGTAGGCGACGGTGGTTGACAGGAATTTGAAAGGAAATGTTCGTCGCGTTGACACACAGCACGCGCAACCGGAATGCCGTCCGGTGTGGGGCGGAAATTTGCGGGGGCGGGCGTGGTGCCCGTTGGGCGTCCGGTTCTATTCCTTGCGCAGTAAACGCATTTCGAAATGCTCGAACGCGTACTGGCAGGTGATGCTGCAGAACAGCTCGGCCTGGCCGACCGGCTTCTCGCAGGCATGGCAGGTGCCGCACGGCCTGAGCCTGGGGGCCCAGTCGCGTCCAGCCGCCTCGAAATCCTCCTGGAACGCTGCATCGTCATCCACTGCCTTGCGTAGCATGTGTGTTCTCCGCTCTTTGTCCGCCTCAGCGATGATCCCTGTCTCGACCGGCCGCCGGAGGGCGACGGTGCTATCGCCATGCTAGCGGCGCAATGCGTGCCGTCGAATCGGATCTTCTTTAATTACGGCGGGGCGGAACGAAGCTGAAGCGGGGCCAGTGCGTCGGGGTGCCCGCTTCCGGTTGCGGCGTCGAACGTGCGGGGGGAGGTAGCCCGTCAGAACTGGAAGCGCGCGACGTCGGTCTCCAATGCGGCCGCCTGATGGTCAAGCCGCGACGCCTGGTCGCTGACCACGTCGACGAGCTTGGCGTTGTCGGCGCTGGTCTGCTCCAGGCGGGACAATGCATCGCCTACGGTGCGAATGCCGCTGGCCTGTTCGTCGGCCAGCATGCGCAGTTCGGCGGCCAGGGTGTGGCTATGCTGCACTGCGGCGTCGATGCCTGACATGGCAGATTCCACGCGGCCGCTCAGGCTGGCGCCCCGGGCCATCTCGTTGGCGGCGTCGCCAATAATGCCGCCAATCTCGCGGGCTGCGGTGGCGCTGCGCTGCGCCAGGGCCCGCACTTCCTGCGCCACCACGGCAAAGCCGCGGCCCGCCTCGCCGGCCCGGGCGGCTTCCACGGCGGCGTTGAGCGCGAGGATATTGGTCTGGAAGGCGATGCTCTCGATGACGGAGACAATCTCAGAGATATTGCGCGACTGTGCATGCACGTTGGCCATCGCGCCACTCATGTCGCGCACGGCGGCCATGCCCGTGCCCGTGGCTTCGCGCGCCCGGCTGGCCATTTCACTCGATTCCTGTGCCTGCGCGTGGGCCTGCTGAACCAGCGCGGTAAGCCGGGCGACATTTGCCGTGGCCTCGCCCAGCGCGGCGGTCTGCAGCCCGGTGCGGGTCGCCAACGCCTGGTTGCCGCGCGCAATGCCGTCGCTGGCGGCCGATATCTCGTGCGCGCATTGCTGGATGCGCGCCAGCACGCCTGCCAGCTGGTCGCGCATGCCCGCCAGGTTGAACAGGAGGCTGCCGCCATCACGCTCGCGCAAGGCAATGCGGGCGGTGAGATCGCCGCCGGCAATGCGCGTGGCGATGGCCGCCGCGTCACGCGGCTCGCCGCCAAGTTCACGCGTCAGGCTGCGCGCGGCGATCCATGCCAGCAGTCCGGCCGCGCCCAGGCTGGCCACCAGCAGCACGCTCATCCACGTTTGCGCGGTCACCTGGGCCGATGCCACGCCGGCAACAGTATCGGCGGCCTGCTGTGCCAGCGTCGTACGCGTAGATTCCATCAGGGTGCCAAGTTTTCGTAGCTGTTCTCCTAGAAAGTGGCCGTCAATCGAAACCGATGCGTCGAATTGCAGCGAATCGAGCGGCTGCTTGCGGATCAATTCGACGTACTTCGTCACCAGTTCGCCGGCCGCGGCACGCTCGGCGAGTAGGGCGCGGGCCTGCGCCGGGGCGGCCACGCGAACGTCGTCGACCGCCGCGTCGAGCTGTTTCGAGGCCTGGGTGATGTCATTCGCGGCGGTGTCGCGTTCGGCGGAACTGGTAGCCAGTGTCAGCGCAAGCTGTGCGCGGCCCAGCATGGCCAGCGATGCCTGCGCGCGTTCGGCGGCGATGGCGCCGCGCATGTCGCGCTGGTACAGCCTGTCGGTATCGCGCTTGAGGTCGATCAGGTTGACGATGCCGGTGAGCCCGACAATCGCGCCGAACGCGTAGATCAGGGCAAACGCTGCGGACAGACGCACGACCAGCGGCAACCCCGCCAGTCCTTGCCATGCGGATTGGCCGCGCCGTCCCTGCAATCCCAGCTTGATGGCTTGCAACACTACGAACTCCTTCGGGGCGACGCCCCGCCATACCATGACCCTTGCGCCGCAGCAGTTCGGCCTCTCGGCGAGGCATGTCGTCAGCGACGCGTCGCGGGGCCGGGTCTTGTTGCGGTGCGGCGTGATCGTCGGGCAAGCATGTGACGACTGGGTGACAAACGGCATGCGGCGCGTTTGTCATACGGCGGACATATGACTGTCAGGCAATGGCGCGGGCTGCATACGTGCCTGTATGCCGCGTCTGACCGCGCGGCCGGCGGCATTCAGTCGGAAGATCGCCACGGGCGGCCCATGTTCTTTCCCTCGATGACGATGGCTGTCGGCGCTGTGCGCGTGGGCGTCGATGCGATGGCCGCGTGGCGGCTTGGCAGCCAGCACGTGGGTGCGGCAGCGGCCGTGGCCAAGCGCAGGGCTAAGGCGGTGGCGCAGGGCGTGGCGCGTATCGACATTGCTGACCTCGCCGCCCGCGGAGAGCTGGACTGCCAGTGCGCTAGTAGTCGGCGAGCGCGCCGTTGCCAACCAGTCCGAGCCGACGGTGTGCCGTCAGTTCGGCCCGCGCGGCGCTGTCCAGGATGTCGAGGCGATACCCCTGTGCGTATACCACCGTGATCGTCACGCCGTTCTCGGCGCGAAGGTCGAGCGTGCGGCGCATGCGCGAGACCAGGCCGGCAAGCGCGCGCGACGAATGCGGCAGCGTGTGTCCCCAGATGGTGTTTTCGATGCGCTGCGTGGCCAGGATGCGGCCGGCATTGGCGAACATCAGCATGGCCAGGTCGAATTCCTTTGGTGTCATTGGAATCCGCTGTCCATGGAGCGTGGCGAAGCGCCCGGGGTTGTTGAGCTCATAGGGGCCGGCACGCAGCGGCATGCTGGCATTGAGCCGGGTGCCGGCCATGCGCCGGCGCAACGCGGCGATGCGGGCCAGCAGCACGCGGGCATTGAGCGGCCGGACGATGTAATCGTCGGCGCCCGCGTCCAGGGCTTCCACCATGTCGTCGTCGTCGCTGTCGCCCGAGAACATCACGATGGGCACGTCGCGATTGCGCACCGCGCGCACGGCACGGATGACGTCGATGGCGGAGATATCGGGCAGGTCGCGGTCGATCAGCAGCATGTCATAGCTGTCATGACCCAGGCCGTGGATCAGGTCGCGGCCTGCCTGGAAGACGTTGCATTGGAATCCCGCGATGGAGAGCAGCTCCTGCATGGGATGGAGAGGCGAGTTGCGGCTGGCCAGCAGCGCAATATTGGATTGGGCATTCATACGACACTATCGGACACTATCGGACGGGCGAAACGCATTGAATCGGGCAAACACGATGCAGCGTATCGGCCCGGCAGAGGTCCAACAATCGGCGTTTCTTTAAATGGGGGAGATCCGCTTGCATGCCGACGGCTTGTTGCAGACAGCCATCGTTATCCACAGATTTTGTGGATAACCGGGGCGGGGACGGGCGGTGGGGTGCGGCGGAGCGGGTAACGGATCGGTGTGATTAAAATTTGAGCAGACAGGGCGAAGGCATCCGTCTGGCGGGACGGGGCCGAGCTGGGCCGCGGGACCCGCCGCCCGCGATATCGGCTGCGCCAAAGTGATCCGCTATGCCAGAATACGGCTCATCGAATCCGGGCCGTTCGTGGTGCCAGTGCCTATGCTCAGTCCCAGCGTCATTGCCGCCGTTGTCCTCGCGTTCCATATCGTCGGCGTCCTCGCGGCGCTGCATGCCGTGATGACCGTGCGCACGGCGCCGGGCGCCATCGCGTGGGCGGGCTCGCTGGTGATGATGCCGTACTTCACGATCATCCCGTACCTGATCTTCGGGCGCAGCCGTTTCGCCGGTTATGTCAATGCGCGCCGGTTCAACAACGACCGCCTGCGCGAGATCCGGCACGGCATGACGGCCAAGGATCGCGAGGCGCTGGCCGCCAGCGTGGTGCTGCAGCCCGAGCAGGCCTGCATGCGGGCGCTGCCCAGCCTGACCGGTGTGCCATGCCTGATGAATAACGATGTGCGGCTGCTCATCAACGGCGACGCCACCTTCGATGCCATCTTCGCCGCCATCGACGCGGCCACCGAGCAGGTGCTGGTGCAGTTCTTCATCGTGCATGACGACGAACTCGGACGCGCGCTGCAAAAGCGCCTCTGCGACCGGGCGCGTGCCGGCGTAAGGGTCTATTTCCTCTACGACAGCATCGGTTGCCATGCGCTGGGGCGTGGCTACGTGCGCGTGCTGCAGGAGGCCGGCGTGGAGGCGCGACCGTTTTCCACGCATCCCGGCTTTGTCAATCGCTTCCAGCTCAATTTTCGCAATCATCGCAAGCTTGTGGTCGTCGATGGCGCGCAGGCGTTCGTGGGCGGGCACAACGTCGGCAACGAGTACCTGGGCCGTCGGCCGCCGCTGGCGCCGTGGCGCGATACGCATATCGCCATCCGGGGCGCGGCGGTGCTAGACCTGCAGATGGCCTTTGCGGAGGACTGGTACTGGGCAGCGCGGGAAGTGCCGTATCTGATGACGCCGCCGTCGGGCCACGTGGGCGACATGGTGTGTCAGGTCGTGCCGTCGGGGCCGGCCGACGCGCAGGAAACCTGTTCGCTGTTCTTTGTGGAGGCCATCCAGTCGGCCACGCGCCGGCTGTGGATGACATCGCCATACTTCGTGCCCGACGAAGCCGTGTTTGCAATGCTGCGGCTGGCCGTGCTGCGTGGCGTGGATGTGCGCATCCTGATCCCCTCGCGGCCCGATCACAAGGTGGTCTACGGGGCGTCCACCATCTACGCGTACCAGGCGATTCGCGCGGGCGTGAAGATCTATCGCTACCAGCCCGGCTTCCTGCACCAGAAGGTGATCCTGATCGACGACGAGGCGGCCGCCGTGGGCACCGCCAACCTGGACAACCGGTCTTTCCGCCTGAATTTCGAGTTGATGGTGATGACCGCCCACCCCGAATTCGCCGCGGACGTGGCGCGCATGCTCGAAGCCGATTTTGCCCAGGCGCGCCAGATTGGCCCCAGCGACTTCCTGGGCTCGCCCGCGATCCTGCGCGTGGCCATGCATGTGGCCAAGCTGTTCGCGCCGATACTTTGACGATTTCCAACTGCCGTGCCCTCCATATTCGCTCCGGATGACGTGTCAGGCACTGGCAGGATTTGTGTACACTGTCTACTATGAAACGAAATGGGGTGGACGCCGTCCACATGGGGATGACATGAACCGTGCCGTTGCTGCAACGCCGCCCACGCGCACGACCTATCGGCACGGCGACCTGCGCCGCGCGCTGCTGGAGGCCGGTATCGACCTGGCCCGCGATGGCGGGCCGGACGCCATCGTGCTGCGCGAAGCCACGCGGCGCGCGGGTGTGGTGCCCAACGCCGCGTATCGCCATTTCGCCAGCCGGCAGGATTTGCTGCAGGCGGTGCGCGCGTGGGCCCTGTCGAACCTGGCGATGGCCATGGAGGCCGAGATGGCGGCGATTCCTGCCGATGCGTCGCCGGCCGAGCGCGCGCGAGGCAGTCTGCGGGCGGTCGGCATGGGATATCTGCAGTTTGCGCTGGCGGAGACCGGCCTGTTCCGCACGGCGTTTTCGGTGCCGGACGATGTGGAAGACGATACCGACCCGGCCAAGGCCGGCAACAGCGGACTGAATCCGTTCGAGCTGCTGGGCGCCGCACTGGATCGCTGGGTGGAAGCGGGCCTGCTGGCACCGGACCGCCGGCCCGGCGCCGAATACATCGCGTGGTCGGCGGTCCATGGCCTGGCCGTCCTGCTGATCGACGGCCCGCTGCGCAGCCGGGCCAGGGAGCAGGCGGCGGTGATCGGGCAGCGGTTACTGGAAATGGTGGATCGAGGGCTCCAGGCCGGCGGTTGAGACGCGGCGCGGCGGCGCAGCGGCCCCCGACGCATTGCCTTACCGGCCCTGGCGGGAGCGCGGCGCGCCGATGTCCGTCAGGTGCTGCCGCCACGCGGAAAACACCGCATCCAGGCAACTGGCCGTGTCGCAGGCGTCGCGCTGACGCCGGAAGGCGTCGATGTCCGCCTGCGAGATCACGCCGGCCTTGAGTAGCCGCTGCTGGTCGGCATGGATGCGCTGGTAGCCCATCGAGAACAGTGCGGTCTCGCAGATGATCTGGCTGGCGCGCGTGGCCGGCGCCTCGCAGGCGATATCGCTGGCATGGGCCGCGCAGGCCACGCCGGCAGCGATGGCCGCAGCCCCGCCGCGAAGGTAATGGATGACACTCGACATGGGGCCGGATTCTACCCGGCCTCAAGCCGGCGCCATCCCGCAACGCCGCCGATCAGCTTGCCGCTTGCGGCCTGGCCACTCCGCGGCGCGCCTTGACCGCCTGGCTCAGCGTTTCCAGCACCGCGACCGAATCGTCCCAGCCGATGCACGCATCCGTGATGCTCTGGCCATAGGTCAGGTTGCACGGCTGGTGTTCGCCCGGCGTGAATTTCTGCGCGCCCGGCAGCAGGTGGCTTTCCACCATGACGCCGAAGATCGAGCCGCTGCCGGCGCTGATCTGCCGCGCCAGGTCGGCCGCCACGTCGATCTGCTTCTGGTGCTGCTTGCTGCTGTTGGCGTGGCTGCAATCGACCATCAGCGTATTGCGCAGCCCGGCCGCTTCCAGTTCGCGGCACGCGGTGGCCACCGCATCGGCATCGTAGTTGGGCACCTTGCCGCCGCGCAGGATGACGTGGCAGTCCGGGTTGCCCTTGGTATGGACCGTGGCTACCTGGCCGTTCTTGTGCACCCCCAGGAAGTGATGCGGACGCGATGCGGCCTGGATGGCGTCGATGGCGATCTTGATGTTGCCGTCGGTGCCGTTCTTGAAGCCGATGGGCGCGGAAATGCCCGAGGCCAGTTCCCGATGCACCTGGCTCTCGGTGGTGCGCGCGCCAATCGCGCCCCAGCAGATCAGGTCGCCGATATATTGGGGCGAAATCACGTCCAGGAATTCACCGGCGGCCGGCAGGCCCAGCCGGTCGATGTCCAGCAGCAGGCTGCGCGCAATGCGCAGCCCTTCGTCGATGCGATAGCTCTCGTCCAGGTACGGGTCGTTGATCAGCCCCTTCCAGCCCACCGTGGTGCGGGGTTTCTCGAAATACACCCGCATCACGATTTCCAGCGCGTCGGCATAGTGCTCGCGCTGGGCCATCAGCCGCCGCGCATATTCCAGGGCTGCCTGCGGGTCGTGGATCGAGCAGGGGCCCATGATGACCAGCAGCCGGTCGTCCTGGCCGTGCAGGATGCGCGAGATGCGCTGGCGCGTCTGGGTGACCAGCGATTCCACCGGCGTGCCGCGGATCGGGAAGAAGCGGATCAGGTGCTCGGGCGGGGGCAGGGGGATGATGTCGTCCACATGCGCGTCATCGGTCACGCTCGTACGGTCCGGCGGCGGCGCCTGCCAGCCCTCGGCAACGGTCGGCGGCGATTTATGTGGGTCTTGCATGGCGAACTCCTGCGAATCTGGGGAAAAGGACACCTGCGGAAAGCCTGCCGCAAACATGGGGCCACCCGCCGCGGATGTCGATGGAAAGCGATTCTAAGGCAGGCCGGCGGCCACGTCGCCGGGCATGGGCTGGAAACCGCTGCCGGCAGAGGCGCCGTCACCGGGGCGCCAGGCATGCCCCGCATCGCTACGCTTATAATTCGCCGGCTTTCCGCCCTCGCCACCGCATCGATTCCATGTCCGCTGTCACTTCCGTCGAACCCGTCCGCCTTGCCGGTGCCATTGTCGTGGGCGGTGGCCCGGCCGGCCTGATGGCAGCCGAGATGCTGGCCGCGCAGGGTTTGCCGGTCGATGTCTACGACGCCATGCCGTCGGTCGGGCGCAAGTTCCTGATGGCGGGCAAGGGCGGCATGAACATCACGCATTCCGAGCCGGCCGATGCCTTCCTGGGCCGCTACGGCGTGCGTGCCGACCGCATCGGGCCGTTGCTCGACGCGTTCGATGCCACCCGGCTGCGCGCCTGGGTGCATGCGCTGGGCATCGACACCTTCGTGGGCAGTTCCGGCCGGGTATTTCCCACCGACATGAAGGCCGCCCCGCTGCTGCGCGCGTGGCTCCATCGCCTGCGCGAAGGCGGCATGCGGCTGCATGTGCGGCATCGCTGGGTTGGTTTCGGGCAGCCCGTCGATGGCTGGCACGTGCTGCGTTTCGCTACCCGCCAGGGCGAGGCGCAGGTCGAGGTGGAAGTGGCGGCCCGCGCCGTGGTGCTGGCGCTGGGCGGCGGCAGCTGGGCGCGGCTTGGGTCCGATGGCGCGTGGCTGCCGATGCTGGCAGCCCGCGGTGTCGATGTGGCGCCGTTGCGGCCCGCCAACTGCGGCTTCGACGTCGAATGGAGCGACGTGTTCCGCACCGGGCACGCCGGCGAGCCCGTCAAGTCGGTGGCCATCGGCGTGACCGCGCGCGACGGCACGGTACTGTATCGGCAAGGCGAGTTCGTGATCAGCGAGACCGGCATCGAGGGCAGCCTGGTCTACGCGCTGTCCGCGCCGATCCGCGACTTGATCGACGCCCAAGGAAGCGTCACCATCACGCTGGACCTGGCGCCTGGGCGGTCTGCCGGGGATGTTGCCGCCGAAGTCGCACGGCCGCGAGGATCGCGCTCGGTGTCCAGTCATCTGCAGAGCCGGCTGGGCATTACCGGCGTCAAGGCGCGGCTGCTGCGCGAGGCGCTGACCCGGGAAGCGATGCACGACCCCGTGGCGCTGGCCGCAGCCATCAAGGCGCTACCGTTGCGGCTGGTGCGCACACGACCCATCGACGAAGTCATCAGCACGGCGGGCGGTGTCCGGTTCGAGGCGATGGACGCCCACCTGATGCTCAACGCGATGCCGGGCGTGTTCTGTGCGGGCGAGATGCTCGACTGGGAAGCGCCGACCGGCGGCTACCTGCTGACGGCCTGCTTTGCCAGCGGGCGGGTGGCCGGGGCGGGCGCCGCGGCGTATCTGGCCGGCTGACGCCGTCAGCCCATCGGCCCGCCAACCGACCTGCCGATCCGCCTGGCCAGCCACGGCCCGATCAGCACGACCGAGAACAGCCGCAGCGTCTGGGTGGCCACCACGAAGTTCATGTCCGCGTTGGTCCCGAGCGCGATGGCCACGATCGATTCCACGCCGCCCGGCGAGGTGGCCAGGTAGGCCGTCAGGAAGCTGACCTTGTGACTGGCCGAGATCAGCCAGGCCGAGGCCGCGCACAGCGCAATCATGGCCACGATGGCAGCCAGCATGGTCGGCAGCGACGCCACCAGCGGCCGCAGCAGGTCGCGCCGGAACTGCAGGCCGATGGTCCAGCCCAGCACCGCGAAGCCGCAGCCGAGCAGCGGGGTGGGCACCACCACCGGAGCCGGCACTACCGTCACCCACACGGCGCCCAGCGCCAGCGGCACCAGGAACGCCCCGGCCAGGATGCGAAAGCGCACGCCAATCCAGCAGCCCACCATCGCAATACCGATGGCGACCGGCGTGCCGACCGGCGAGACATGGCGGAATGCCTGCACGGCAGTCGCCGATGCCGAGGCCGTCGCCATCTGTGCATCGACGATGGCATGGGCCACCAGCGGCCCGGTGACGACCACCAGCACCACGCGCAGGTACTGCATCAGCGACACCAGGATGCCGTCGCCGCCGTTCTCGGTGGCCAGTGCGCCCATGATCGACGCCGCGCCGGGCAGGCTGCCCCACGCGCCCGTGGTGCCAGGCAACTGCGAATAGCGGACCAGCAACCAGCCCACGGCCGCGGCGCTGCCGATGGTCAGGGCCACGCCCAGCACCACCAGCCCGTCGGAGGCCGCTTCGAGCAGTTCCGCCAGATGCAGCGTGCTGGCAATGGCCGTCCCCGTCAGGGCCTGCGCGAACGCCGTCAACGCGGGGCGGATGCGCAGCCGGACATCCATGAAACCGGCGACCATGGCGCACGCCATCGCGGCAACCAGCACGCTGGCAGTCGATATCACGGGTTGCAGCAGATAGCCCAATACGAGCGTACCGGCCATGAGCGCGGACCAGTGCAGCGCGCGGCTTGTGTGTGCCATGTCCTGTGCGGTGTTGCGCGAAGGGTGACCTAGCCGCGAATTCTATCTTCCCTGTCTGCGATGCTCCGGCATTCGGTACGCGGGTCGGCGGCGGTCAGTCCAGCTTGATGCCGACGCTCTTCACGACCTTCTCCCACTTCTGCGTGTCGCGGTTCACCAGTTGCGTGAATTCCACCGGACCCAGCGCGCTGGGCTCCATGCCCTGCTTGGCGATCGATTCGCGGATCGACGGCTGCGCCACCACGGCGGCAATTTCCTGGGCCAGGCGGTTGACGGTCGGCATCGGCGTGCCGCCCGTCGTAAAAACGCCATACCACGACACCACCTCATAGCCCGGCACGCCCGATTCGGCGATGGTCGGCACGTTCGGCATCGTTTCCACGCGCCTGGCGCTGGTCACGGCCAGGATGCGGACCTTGCCGGAATCGGCGCCGGCCTTGGCCGACGGCAGGCTGGCAAATGTCATCTGGGCCTGGCCGGCCATCACGTCCTGCATGGCGGGGGCATCGCCGCGATACGGAATATGCGTGATGGACACGCCCGCCATGCTCTTGAACAGCTCCGCCGACAGGTGCGAGATCGTGCCATTGCCGGGCGACGTCACGTTGAGCTTGCCGGGGTGGGCCTTGGCGTAGGCCAGCAGTTCCTGCACGTTCTTGACCGGCAGGTCGTTGTTGACCACCAGCGCGTTGGCGGACCTGGCCACCAGCGACACCGGCTGTACGCCCTTGACCGGATCGTAGGGCAGCTTGCTATAGATCGACGGCGCGATGGCCTGGCCGCCAACCGAGCCCAGCAGCAGCACCGAGCCATCAGGCTTGGCCCGCGCCATCTCGGCGGTGGCCAGCGTGCTGCCGCCGCCGGGCTTGTTCTCCACCACGATCGTCGTCCTGGTATTCAACTGGAATTGCGTGGCGACGGTGCGGGCGATGACGTCGTTGCCGCCGCCGGGCGCGAATCCGACCAGCATGCGGAGCGGGCCCGGGGGCAGTTCCTGGGCCACGGCAGGGATGGCGGCCGAGGCAGCGGCCACTGCGAGCGTGAGAGCGGGGACGATCTTGGAAAACAACATGGTTGATTCTCTAAAAGATGGGTGGATGAGTGCTCTCAGGATGAACTCGCTGTGCTGGTCCAACTGGCGGGGCGCGGTGTATCCCGGCTCCCGCTCATTTTGTGTAGGCGTGTGCTGCTGGCGTGGCCGGTCGGCCTTGCAATCCGGCCACGCGTGCCGCCATGTCGCGGCTTACTTCTTGAATCGCACCACGGCTTCCCGCGATGCCTGGGTCTGCGGCAACGTCGCAATTTCGCCAAGCGTCACCGGCTTGGTGGGAAACCGCAGGCGGTAGTAGCCCACATCGCGCGGATGCCGCTGCTGCTCGTCGGCGATCAGTTCGGTCACGGTCAGCCCGCAGAAGCGGCCCTGGCAGGGCCCCATGCCACAGCGCAGGAACGCCTTCAGCTGGTTCGGCCCCTGGCAACCGATGCGCGCGGCATGGCGTACCTGTTCGGCCGTGGCTTCCTCGCAGCGGCACACGATGGTGTCGCCCACCGGGCGGCGGAACTGCGGCAGCGGGCGGTACAGCACCTCGAAGAACTCGCGGCCACGCGTGGCGCGTGCCAGTTCGGCGCGCGGCTGGGCCGCCGTGCGGTCGCGCGTGGCGGTGCTGATGCGGCCCAGCGCAGCGGCCGCATGCGCGGCAGCGATACGGCCCCGATGCTCGGCGACGACGGCACCCGCAATGCCTGCGCCGTCGCCGGCAATGCTGACGTGCGGCACCGACGTGGCGCCCCACTCATCGACCTGCGGCTCCCAGCAATCCTGGCGGTCGTTCCACACATGCTCGGCGCCCACGGCGCGCGACAGGTTGGTGTTCGGCACCACGCCCTGGTGCAGCAGCAACTGGTCGATGGCGATGGTGCGGCGCTGGCCGCCGGCTTCGTAGCGCAGTTCGGCGACCTGGCCGCCGGGCCCCGCCACGGCCTCCAGCGCGGTCACGCCGCTGACGATGGGCACCGCCTTGCGCACGGCGCGCAGCAGCTTCAGGCCCTTGCCCAGGTAGGGCGAGCGCAGGAAGCCCCAGGCATGCGGCAGCGCCTGGCGCCATTGGCCGCTGGCCGTGGTTTCCAGAATGGCTGCCAGCTTCACGCCGGCATTCAGGTACTGCCAGGCCAGCAGATAGAGCAGCGGGCCGCCGCCTGCCAGCACGGTCCGCCCCTCGGGCACCACGCCCGATGTCTTCAGCAGGATCTGCGCGGCGCCGGCCGTGATCACGCCCGGCAGGGTCCAGCCGGGAATCGGGAATGGCCGCTCCTGCGCGCCGGTGGCCAGGATGAGATGGCGACAGTGCAGCAACGCGGCCTGCGGGTCCCGGCCGGCATGGGCGATCGAGTAGGCCACCTCGTAGCCGGCGGACTCGCCTGTTTCCGCTGCGTCCGGCTGGCCTTCGCGTGCATGGATCGACCACACGGTGGCGGCCGGAATATGGCGCGCGCCGCTGCGGGCAAACGGCTCCAGCAGGCGCAGGCCGTGCCAGTAGTCCTGGCCAAGGATGGCGCGGTTCTGCACCGGCGTGCTGCCGATGGCGCGATAGATCTGGCCGCCCGGTGCGGGTTGCTCGTCGATCAGCACCGTCGACAGGCCCAGTTCGGCGGCCTGGGTGGCGGCGGCCAGCCCGGCCGGGCCGGCGCCGATCACCAGCAGGTCGCACGTCGTGATATCGACCGTCATGCTGCCACCTCGCGTGCGCCAAGCTGGCGCTCCACCTTCATGCCGTCCTGCACGCGCGTCATGCAGGCCTGCTGGTTGGGCCGGCCGTCGATGCGTACCAGGCAGTCGTAGCACACGCCCATCATGCAGTACGGCCCGCGCGCGGCGCCCGATACGGCGGTGTCGCGGCAGGCCAGCACGCCGGCCGCAAACAGTGCGGCGGCGACGCTGTCGCCTTCGCGGCATTCGAGCGCGGTGCCGTCCACGGTGACCCGCACGCTGCGCGCCGTTCCTTGCAGCACGGCCGCGTCAATTCGTTTGAACATGGAATCTCCGGGTCGAAAAGGTGTCCAGCTCCGGCGCCAGCGCCCCGGCGGCGATCATCGGGGCCAGGTGCATGGCGTGCGTGGCGGCCAGCGTCACGCCGCTATGGCACGTGACAATGAACGCGCCGGGATGCGTGGCCGACTGCTCGTAGACCGGAAAGCCGTCCTTGGCGCGCACGCGCAGGGCTGACCAGGCGCGCACGGCGCGGACGTCGCGCAGCGCCGGCAGCGTCCGCACGGCGCGGTCGGCCAGCGTGGCCAGCACCGGCAGCGTGGTCACATGGTCGGCATAGCCGGCGTCTTCCTGCGAATCGCCGACCAGCCAGCTGCCTTCGTCGTTCTGGCGCAGCGTGACCAGCGGGGTGTCCAGCAGGCGGCGCGTGCGCTCCAGCACCAGGATCTGGCCACGCTGCGGCGCCATCGGCAGGTCGATGCCCACCATGGCGCCCAGGTCGCCGTTGCGCAGGCCGCCGGCCAGCACGATCTTGCGCGCCCGCACCTCGCCGTTCGGCGTGGTCAGCACGAAATCGCCGCCGGGCTGCTGCACGATATCGGTGACGCCATGGTGCGGCAGGTATTCGACCCCACTGATGCTGAACGCGGTATGGAACGCGCGCAGCAGCTTGAGCGGATTGACGATGCCGTCGTGCGGCGTCCAGATCGCGCCGGTCACGTCCGGGCCCAGGCCGGGCACCAGCGACGCCGCCTGATGGTGATCGAGCAGCTTCCACTCGTACGGCTCGACGCCGGGCTGGGACATCAGCGTATTGACCCACGCCAGGCGGGCTTCCACCTCGTAGTCGCCCATCAGCGGCGTGAGGCCGCCTTTCTGTTCCAGCGCGACGTCGATGCCGGTTTCCTTGAACAGGTCGGCCGCCAGTTGCGGCCACAGGCGCGTGGAATGCAGCGTCCAGCGGCTGTAGGCACCCATGCCGTAGCCCTTGCTCTGCAGCCAGACCAGGCCGAAATTGCCGCGCGAGGCGCGCAGGGCGATATCGCCCTCGTCCAGCACGGCGATGGTACCGACGCGATTGCGCAAGCCGTAGGCCACGGCGGAGCCGACCAGGCCGCCGCCCACCACGGCGACGTCGAATACGGGGTATCGGGGGCTGGAGGCCACCATCAGCGGCGCCTCCCGTGGGGATTGTGCGGGCCCTGGGCCCTGCTGGAATTCATGTCGGCTACTCGCAAGAATCGTGACACCACCGGCCATCTGGGACGATCTGGCCGGTGTGTCTGTCCGGACGAGTATTGCGGAGCCAGCACCCCGGACGCAAATACGAGTCTGTCAGGCGGTCATACCAAAACCTGATAGGGTGGCCGGCAGGGATGCCGTTTCGGTGGCGATCACCTCGATCATCCGTTCGGTGAACCGGTCCACCAGCACATTGGCCGGCCGGTTGCGGGCCAGCAGCAGGTAGCTGACAAACGGGATCTGCGGCCGGAATGGCCGGATGACGACTTCCGCGGCGTGCATGCGCGCAACCAGCGGATTGACGATGCCGACCCCCAGGCCCAGGCCGACCATCTTGCAGATGGTGGCACCGTAGGGGGTCTCGAAGTGCATCACGCGCCGGTCGTCGCTGGCGAACGCGGCATCCACGGCAGCGCGCAGGCCGTCGCCATGGCTCATCGAGATGAACGATTCCCCGGCCAGGTCGGCGGGCGTGATGGCATCGAGCGCGGCAAGCCGGTGTCCGGGCGGCAGCACGCAACAGCCCGACAGTTCGGCCACGGGCCGGGCTTCGGTCACGGCGGCGGGCGGCAGGAACGAAACCAGCCCCAGATCGCAGTAGCGGCTGCCGACCTGGTCGGCCACCAGCTGGGTGCTGCCGGTTTCCATGGCCACGTTGACGTCGGGGTACTCGGCATGAAACCGCTGCAGCACGAGCGGCAGCACGGTCATTGCCAGCGACGGCACGGTGGCAATGCGCAGGCGGCCCTTGCCGAACTGGCGGATATTGCGCGCGGCGTCCTTCAGCGCGTCAAGGCCGACGAAGGCGCGTTCGACCTCGCGCACGAAGGCCAGCCCTTCTTCGGTCGGATGCAGGCGCCCCGCCGTGCGCGTGAAGAGTGTCAGGCCGGTGGAGTATTCGAGCTGGGCGATGAGCCGGCTCACGTTTGGCTGCGACGTATAGAGCTCGGTGGCCGCCGCGGTCATCGAGCCGGACCGCATGACTGCCTGGAACGCGTGGATTTCCTTGAACTTCATGCCAGGGTCTTTGGATGGATGCTGCGGCGATGGTATAGCAAATCCGTATGGGAATCCCTGGCAGAACGATAAGCCGGTATGGGCTGCCTATGCAGTAGGCGGTCCAGGTGGCGCCGGAGGCTCCCAGAGGATGTCCTGCAGCGGGGCGCGCTTGCGCCAGCCTTCCTGCTCGAGCATCGGCGCCGCGTAGAAGGCCGGCACCGGCCCCAGGCAGAGCAGCCCGAATGGTTTTGCGCCGGGGGGCAGACCCAGTTCGCGCGCCAGGGCAGCGGGGTCGAACATCGATACCCAGCCCAGACCGAGATTCTCGGCGCGCGCGGCCAGCCAGAGGTTCTGCACCGCACAGGCGGCAGACGCCCACGCCATTTCGGCGGGCATGCTGCGGCGTCCGAATACCGTGCCGTCGTCGGGTGCCAGGATCACCGCCAGCAATTCGGCGCAGTCGCGCATGCCCTCCACCTTGAGCCGCAGGAATTCGGCGCCGCGTTCGCCCAGTGCCTGGGCCGTGGCCTGCCGTTCGGCTTCCACCAGCGGCGCCAGGCGCGAGCGCCAGGCCGGCGTGCTCAGGCGCATGAAGCGCCAGGGCTGCATCATGCCCACCGAGGGCGCCTGATGGGCGGCACGCAGCAGGCGTTCCAACTGGTCGTCGGGCAGTCGGGGCCCGGGCGTGAAGTGCCGGCAGTCGCGCCGCAGCGCCAGGATGCGGTACAGCGCGGCGCGCTCGGTATCGTCGACGTGAGGGCCGGGCCCGGTGTCTGCCATGTGTCTTGGGTAGGTTATGGGGTGTCGACGGGACAGGCGCCCGATGCGCAGTCGTCGGCAGCCGTGCTGGCCGGGTTGCCGGCGGGCAGGGCGGAAGGCTCCCCCTTGTCTGCACGGGAAGCCGCGCGCGCTTCGAGAATCAGTTCGGCAATATCGGCGCCCAGCGTGAGATCGTTGACCGAGCCGAAATACTGCCGGCGCAGCAGGCCATCCGCGTCGATCAGGATCAGCGTCGGCGTGCCGCGCATGGCGTAGGCCCGCATCGTCAGCGGCACGCCGCCGTGGCCGTCGGGCATATCCACCCCAACCGGGAACGGAATCCGGTACTCGTGCAGGAACGCGCGCAGCGCCGTCGGCGTCATGGCGTCGTGGTGCTCGAATACCGTGTGCAGGCCGACCACGGCCACTTCGGACGACTGAAACGTCTGATGGATCCGCAGCGCCTGCGGCAAGCCGTGCGACACGCAGCCCGGGCACAGCATCTGGAATGCTTCCAGAACGATGACCTTGCCGCGCAGGGCTTCGATGGACAGGGGACGGTCAGTGTTGAACCATTGCTGGACGGCCCAGGCGGGTGCGGGCTGTGGACGAAATTCGCTCATGGTAGGGATCTCCGGCTGCATGACTGCGGCAGTATGCGGCGGCGAAAACTCCGTGGGATGGCGATTCGTCCAGGAAAACAGCCCGTTCGTACGCGGGGGCGTGCGACGGGCTGCGGGGGTATCCCTTGGCGCGTTATTCCGGCTGGGAAGGTGTTTCGGGTGTGGCGGGTGTGACGTCAGGCGTAACGGCGGGCGACCCGGCAGGCGTGTCTGCCGCGGCGGCTTCCGGCTGCGGGGCGGCCTGCGCTTCAGCCTGGGAGGCGGCCGGCTGGGCAGCTTGCTGCGCCGCCGGCTTTGGCTGGGCCGGCTTCTGTTTCGGGCGGGCGGAGCGCAGCTGGCGGCCGCGTGCCGCATCGGCTTCGGTCACTTCGCCGGCCGGCTGGCCAGCCAGATCCAGACGCGGGGCGCCCTGCGTCAGGCAAGTCCAGTAGCGGGCGCCACGGCACCAGGTGCGGATCGCCTCGCGCAGTTCGGCTTCGGACAGGCCCAGTTCGGTGGCGTGCGTCAGCAGATCGTCGAAGATACCGATCTTGAGCGGCACCTTGGGCGCGGGGTTCTTCGGGAACGCCAGCGGGAATTTCTTTTGCAGCTTGCCGATATTGCGGACCACCGGATCGACAGGCGTCGCCGGCCTGGCCTGCTGTGCCGCCTGACCAGACGGCTTTGCGGCCGGCTTCGCCCCCGGTTTGGCGCCCGGCTTGTTCGGCCGCGACGGCTTGTTCGGCTTGGCGGCAGGCGCAGGCTGGCGCGGAGCCTTCTCGCGCGCCTCTTTCTTTGCCTGCTCGGCCAGTTTTGCCCTCAGTCCTGCCAGTTGTTCGAAACCCATTGCTCTAGCTCAGTAAACGACGCGGGATTATAGCGTGGATACCGGCCGTGGCCGGTTGTCGTCGGAAAATGCCGCCCCGGCGTCACCGGGAAGGCTGAAAGGGTCAGCGGATCTTGCCGAACCCGTCGGCTGCCCAGCGCCCGGCGCTCTCGCGCGTCAGGCGGAAATCGGGCCGCACATTGGTGGTGGCGAGTACGTCACCGAACGGGCTGGTGGCCGTCAGCGTGCCGAATGGCTCGAACTCGTCCGGCGTGATGGCCAGCTTGACGCTGATGACCTGATCGTCCACTTCAATCGTAATTTGCTTGTTAAGCTGCGCGTGCAACTGCTGCTCGTGGCGGCGGATTACCTCGGAGGCGGTCTTCACGAGAGTTTGGTGCGCAGTGGCATCGAGCGGTTTGGGATCGACCTTGTTGCGGCCCATGGTCCAGGGGCCGACCAGGGCAGGTTCGGCGCTGCCGTCGCGGATCATCTCGACGGCCCAGCCGTCGCCGTCCTCGTTCTTGATGACGCGCGCGGTCCAGCCCTTGTCGCGCCAGAGCCGGGGCTCGTGAATCTGATCGGGTTCGACGTGGGAGTCGGAAACCGTGGTGTCGGTGTGGGGCTGAGGCATGACGCGGAAAAGCTGGGCTGGGGAGCGGCTGTGGCCGAAAGGCTGGCATTCTAGCCCAGTCGCCAGCCCGCACCGTGCCGTCCGGGCACGTCTTGCATACCGCTTGCGATCATCTGGTCTGGACAGGATGGGGCGCTGGCGGTGCTGGTAATCCCATTGCGCGCTGCCGGATGGTGCCGTGTGCGCCATGTTGTTTGCCACGGCGGGCAGCATTGGGCGCCTGGCCCGCAGTCTGGAACACCGGGAAGTGGGGGCAGGGCATCCGCCCGAGGGGCCGCAATGTCGGTGCGATGCCTGACAAGGCCTAATTGGCGGGGTCAGAACAATCCTGATTGTCGCGAACGCCCGGGGTGTGATACAAGATAACTGCGCGCCCGCCATACTGGCGGCGTCGTCTTTATCTCGTTTTAGTTGGAATATTCAGAAAATGGCAACTGGTACCGTGAAGTGGTTTAACGATGCGAAGGGTTTTGGTTTCATCTCGCCGGATGACGGCGGTGAAGACCTGTTCGCGCACTTCTCCGAAATTCAGGGCAACGGCTTCAAGTCGCTGCAAGAAGGCCAGAAGGTCAGCTTCGAAGTGAAGCAGGGCCCCAAGGGCAAGCAGGCAGGCGCGATCAAGCCGCTGTAAATCCTCACGCATTGACTGCGTGATCTGCGGCGCCCCGCCTTGAAACGGGGCGCCGTATCACTTTTTGCTGCCGGGTTCCTGCTTAACGCTCCAGGAACAGCTTCAGCTTGTCGGCACGGCTGGGATGCTGCAGCTTGCGCATCGCCTTGGTCTCGATCTGGCGGATCCGCTCGCGGGTCACGTCGAACTGCTTGCCGACCTCTTCCAGCGTGTGATCGGACACCATGTCAAGGCCGAATCGCATGCGCAGGACCTTTGCCTCGCGCGGCGTCAGTGCGTCGAGTGCCTCGTCGATCGCCGCCCGCAGGTTGGCCTGAATCGCCGCTTCGGCCGGCGAGCTTGCCGACACGTCCTCGATCATGTCGCCGAGCGTTGCGTCGGCGTCGTCGCCCACCGGGGTTTCCAGCGAGACGGGCTGCCGCGCAATCCGCAGGATGCCGCGTACCTTTTCCTCGGTCATTTCCATGCGTTCCGCCAGCACCGCGGGATGGGCCTCCTGGCCGGTCTGCTGCAGGATTTCGCGTGAAATGCGGTTCAGCTTGTTGATCGTCTCGATCATGTGAACTGGCACCCGGATGGTGCGTGCCTGATCGGCCAGCGCGCGCGTGACGGCCTGACGTACCCACCACGTGGCATACGTCGAAAACTTCCAGCCACGCCGGTATTCGAACTTGTCCACGGCCTTCATCAGGCCGATGTTGCCTTCCTGGATCAGGTCCAGGAACTGCATGCCGCGGTTCACGTACTTCTTGGCGATGGAAATCACCAGGCGCAGGTTGGCCTCGGTCAGCTCGCGCTTGGCCTGCCGCATCTTCTGCTCGGCGGCACTCATCTGGCGGTAGATCTGCTTGAGCTGCTGCAGCGGCACCGAGACAGCGGTCTCGATATCGACCAGCTTGCGCTGGCAGGCCTGAATGGCCGGCAGGTGACGCTCCAGCGCCGGGCCGAACTGCGGCGACGTAGCCGCCATCTGGCTGGTCCAGCCGAGATCGGTCTCGCGGCCCGGGAACGACGCCACGAAGGCCTCGCGCGGCATGCTGCAACGCTCGACGGCGATCTCCAGGATGTTGCGCTCGATCGCGCGCACGGCGTCAACTTGTTCGCGCATGCTGGCGCACAGGCGGTCGATCATCTTGGCGCCGAAGCGGATCGGCGCCAGTTCGCGCTGGATCTCGGCAAGCACCTGCGCGACGGCCGCCGAGCGGGCCTTGCCCGTTACCGGGGTGCCGGGCAGTTTCTCGTACAGGGTTCGCACGCGCGCGAAAATCGCCAGGCTGTCGGCGGTCAGCTGCTCCAGGCGGGCGGCGTTTGCCTTTTCCGGGTTCGGGGTGTCCGAATCGTCCTCGTCATCGTCCGATTCGTCGTCGGACGCGCTGTCGTCGTCGGCATCGGCGTCGTCGGAGGCGTCATCGGCCGCACTGGCCATGTCGACGTCTTCCGCGCCGTCGTTGATGCCGTCAACCAGTTCGTCGATGCGCAGTTCGCCGGCGACGATGCGGTCCACGTCGGCCAGCAGCGCGGCAACGATGGACGGGCACGCCGCAACGGCCTGGATCATGTCCTGCAGGCCGCTTTCGATGCGCTTGGCGATCTCGATCTCGCCGGCGCGGGTCAGCAGCTCGCTGGCGCCCATTTCACGCATGTACAGGCGCACGGGGTCGGTGGTGCGGCCGAATTCGGAGTCCACGGTGGACAGGGCGGCTTCGGCTTCCTCGTACGCCTGGTCGTCCGATGTCGCAGCCGGGGCGGCATCGCTCAGCAGCAGCGTCTCGGCGTCCGGCGCCTGCTCGTAGACGGACACCCCCATGTCGTTGAACGTGCTGACGATGGTTTCCATCGCAGCCGTCTGCGTCACGTTGTCGGGAAGGTGATCGTTGATGTCCGCGTGGGTGAGGTAGCCCCGTTCCCGGCCAAGCGCGATCAGCGCGCGCATCTGGCGCTGGCGCTCCTCGTCCAGGCGCGCCGCCAGGGCGTGGTCCAGCGGGGCGGCGGTGGCCGGGGCCTTGCCGGCCGGCTTGCGGCGGGCGGTCTTCGAAATAGCCGTCGTCATGCGGGATGCGGAATCGTCACGAACCGGATTTGCCAATACATTCTCCTGGACTGGTGGCCGACGATCGTCGCGGACATGACCGTCGGTCAAGCCTGCGGGCGCGAACGAAATCGTGGAGTGGCGCACGGAACGTCGAGGCCGAATGCCTCCCGCAGAATCCAGTGTGCGCAAAATGGGGAACCGCGCATCATACTTGACGATGTTGTGCGGTGCAATAACCGGCGGCCCGCTTTTTGTCGCAAAAAGGGCCGACTAGGGCGCATTACAACAAAAAAACGCGGTTGGTGCTGTTCGCCGGTGACAGGTTCTGGTGTGGGGGCAGGCAAGGACATTTCAAGCCAAAGGATTGGCGATGACTCTGGCGACAGGTCTGGCGGATGCCAGGCGGTTTGACGCCATCGTCACCGGTACCGGGCAGGCCGGTCCTGCGCTGGCAGACCTCCTGTCATCGGCCACGCACAAAAAAAATGCCACGCGGCGGGGAACCGCGTGGCATCTGAAGTGAAGAGAGCAGGGGAGGGGTCAACCCTGAACTCCATTGGGTCGCCCGCATTGCACGGGCGACTGCAGTGTAAGAAGACAATTCTCATTCGAACATCGGAATCTTCTGAAATTCGGGTGCGACTTGTCTCAGTCGCGGCCGCCCGGTGTGGGCCGCTGCGCCGCCATGAACGCATCGATTTCTTGGTCCTTGGCTTGCCACTGATCGGCAAGCCAGTGGTGAAACGCCGACCGGAAAGCCTTGTCGGTCGCGTAGTCGGCGCCGCAAAAGTCGTCGGGTATAGGAATTTGCCGAATGCGGACGACGATCCGGCCGGCACGGCCGGAGGCAAGGTGCCAGAAGCTGGGCACGCCGTCCGGGTAGATGATCGTCGCGTCGATCATCGAGCGGAACTGGGTGCCCATGGCATTGAGCGTGGTGGCCAGCGCGCCGGCGCGGGGCTTGAGCAGGTGGCGATACGGTGACGATTGCGCCTGCCGCCGCGCTGCCGAAAACCGCGTGCCCTCGGCAAACACCATCACGCTGGTGGGCACCAGCCTGAATTTCTCGCAGGCGCGCCGCGCGGTGTCCTGGTCCTTGCGGCCCAGCGCCGGATTGCGACGCAACTGTGCCTTGCTGTACCGCTTCATGAACGGGAAGTCCAGCGCCCACCAGGCCAGGCCAATCACCGGCACGTAGAGCAACTGCTGCTTCAGGAAGAACTTCAGCAGCGGAATGCGCTTGTTCAGCACCCGCTGGAGCACAAAGATGTCCACCCACGACTAGTGGTTGCAGTTGACCAGATACCAGTCGTCCAGGCGCGAACCCGTATTGCCCTGAACGTCCCAGATTTGCGGTTGCAGCCGCGCGATCCAGCGGGTGTTCCGGGATACCCAGCCCGTTGCAATGCCGTTCAGCCAGGGATCCACGCGGCGGCGCACCGCTGGCGTCGGCACGGCCAGCTTGAGCAATGCCAGCGGCACGATCGGCACAAAGCAGGCCAGCGTGTTGAGCACGAGCAGCGTGGCGCTGAGCAGGCCGGTCAGCCATGCCAGGCGTTGCGGCCGGGCCTTCGACGGCTGCCGGCCAGCGGTATCGACAGATTCGGGTGGTTGGGGTGGTTGAGGCGGGAGCGATCCGGTGCGGGAAGCACGCCGTGAGGATGCGGACGAAGGGGAGGTCGAATTCATGTGCGCAAGTTTGCAAGAGCCAGAAGGCCGTCAATTTGTCCTCGATCAATTTGAAGACGTTGAAACTAAAGAATCGACGATGTGAGGGGGCGTTTCCGTGGCATGGCTGGATCGGATGATTCGTCCGATGAGGCGAACGCCCGGGCGAATCAACGCTGGCCAGCGTCGGGTGATGCTGGAGCCGATGCCGGGCCGGCCGGCTTTGGCGGCCCCGCATCCAGCAGCGCGGCGATCTCGGGGTCTCGCTGGCCGATGTCCCATTCGCCGGCGTTGACCTTGGCGAATTGCTCCATGCAGAGTTGCTCGACCGCTTCGGGCTGCTCATGCTCGAGGGCCACGCGCATCACGTCGAGCTGCTGGTTGGTAAAGCTGCCGATCAGCGTGGCGTGCTGGTCCAGCAGGGTCTGGTTGGCCTGCCGCTCGCTTTCGCTGGGGGCATTGGCGGCCGCGTCTTCGAGGCGCTGGCGATAGATGCGGGCCACGGCCAGCCGCGCCGCGTTGCGGTCCAGCCAGAGTGTCCACGCTGCTTCGACGGCCTTGCGCGCCTGGGGCGCATGCTCGACACAGAAGTCGACCGTATTGCGCAGCACGGCTTCGTCCATCTGGGGCACCAGCCCGGCGGACACGACAAGCTCGCTGCGGGCGTCGGGCTGCAAAGGCGGGACCGGCGGCGTCTGCGCTTCACGCGAGCATGCCGTTGTCACAAGGGCGGCCAGGGCGGTGACCAGCATCATCTGGATGGATTCGAGGCGGTACATCCGGGGCAGGTTGTCTGTCGATGGGCGGCATTCTACCGGCCGGGCGCCGCCGACCCTGCACAGCGGGCGCCACGGGGCGGGTTTCGGGGACGCCAGCGGGTAGAATGCCGCTCCTCCCGCATCCATCCCAGTGCACACGCAAATGGCAGTCACGCGCAGTAAGAGGCAGGCAACGCTGATCGGGCTCGTCGCGGTCCTTTTGTGGAGTTCGATCGTCGGGCTGATCCGGAGTGTCAGTGAAAGTTTCGGGGCCACGGGCGGCGCCGCGCTGGTCTATACGGTCGCTGCCGCACTGCTCTGGCTCACCGTGGGCCCGCCCCGCGCGCGGGTGCTGCCACGCGCCTACCTGATCTGGGGCAGCCTGCTGTTCGTGGCCTACGAGCTCTGCCTGTCGCTGTCCATCGGATACGCCAACACCGGCAGGCAGGCCATCGAGGTAGGCATGGTCAACTATCTGTGGCCGAGCTTCACGATGCTGGCCGCCATCGCCTTCAACGGCCAGCGGGCCAACTGGCTGGTGGTGCCGGGATTCCTGGTGGCCATCCTGGGGATTGCGTCGGTACTGGGCGGCGACCAGGGGCTGGACCTGGCCGGCATGGCCGGCAACGTGCGGGACAACCCGCTCAGCTATGGCCTGGCGTTCGCCGGCGCCCTGATCTGGGCCGCGTATTGCACCGTGACGAGCCGTATCGCGCAGGGCAAGAACGCCGTGACGCTGTTCTTCATGCTGACGGCGCTGACGCTATGGGGCAAATACCTGGTTACCGATGGCGAAACCATGGTGCTCGGGCTCAAGGGCGTCACGTACCTGGTGCTCGCGGCCTGTGCGATGGGGTTTGGCTATGCCGCCTGGAATGTCGGCATCCTGCACGGCAACGTCACCGTGCTGGCGGGCGCGTCGTACTTTATCCCGGTGATCTCGGCCGCGCTGGCGGCCGTGCTGCTGCACGCGCCGCTTTCCTTGTCGTTCTGGAAAGGCGCGGCAATGGTCTGCGCGGGGTCCATCCTGTGCTGGCTCGCGACGCGCGGCCGCAGCGCACCGGCATCGGCTGCAAGGCGATCCGGGGCGTGAGCACCGCCCGACAGGCACGCGCGGCGCGCCGGTCGGGCGCGCCGCGCGTACTCCAGCCGTCAGGCCCTCAGGCGCCTTGCGCCGTTGGCATCGGTCGCGCTGTTACTGGCACTGGCTGAGCGCGCCCGCAGCGTTGCTGTCGTCGCCGCGGAAGCCCAGCCACGAGCCTGGCCCGTTGGTGGATTTGCGCACGACGGCTGCGGACCCGGCTGGCGGTTGCTGACCTGGCACGTAGACATCGAATGCCTGGTCATTGGCCAGCATGTATTGCATCCAAACCTGCTGGTTGGTGGCATCCGCCCATTTCTGCCCGATGCATTGCGCGGCAGCCTTCGGCGCCAGCTTGCTTTCGCCAACGGCTCGCGTGGTGGGCGTTGGCGGCGGGGTGTAGGGGGCGGGCATGTTGGCGCAGCCTGCAAGCGTGGCCACGGCCAGTACGACGATGACGGGATACTTCATATTATTGACTCCATATCCGATCGTGGAATGCACCGACGGCCTGCCCATCGGTTGGGGTGCCGGCCGGTGCGTCTGGGTGTGCGGTACGCAAGCGATACTCCACGTCGTACCAGATACGAGTCTAGGCGCCAGATCCCCGATACGCCTATGCCCTGTGCGCCATCTCGCCGTGTCGGTCTTTGTCTGATCCTGAAAACTGCCTTTGGGGAAACTTTCGGGCGCGGCAGGCGTCGCTATCTGCATATCCGTGATGCAACAGCGCAGGGGGCGTGACAGATGAACATGGCAATCGTGGCGAGTCATCCGTGGTTTGGCACGGCGATGGGTGCCGTTGCCGCCATTCTGCTCGGGCTGCTCGCCCACCGGCTGGGCGGCCTGCTGCTGTTGCGGATGACCCGCCATACCCCGGTGCTGCACGCGATGGTGGTCAAGGCACGCGTGCCCGCCAAGGCGGTGGTGCCGCTGTTCCTGCTGCAGACCACCTGGCAGGCCGCGCCCGACGACCTGGCCTGGATCAACAGCGTCCGGCATCTGAACGGCCTGCTGATGATCGTGTCGATGACCTGGCTGCTGGTGCGCATCATCGCCGGGTTCGCGCAGGGTGTGCTGGACCAGCACCCGGTCGATGTGGCCGACAACATGGGCGCGCGCCGCATCCACACCCAGACGCGCGTGATCTCGCGGATCGCCATGACGCTGGTCATCGTGATGGGCGCGGCCATGCTGCTGATGACGTTCCCGGGCGCCCGGCAGGTGGGCGCGAGCCTGCTGGCATCGGCCGGCGTGGTCGGCCTGATTGCCGGTTTTGCGGCCAAGCCGGTGTTCAGCAACATGATCGCCGGGCTGCAGCTGGCCCTGACGCAGCCGCTGCGGCTTGACGACGTGCTGATCGTCGAGGGCGAATGGGGGCGCGTGGAAGAAATCACCAGCACCTACGTGGTGCTGCAGATCTGGGACGAACGCCGCCTGATCATTCCGCTGCAGTACTTCATCGAAAAGCCATTCCAGAACTGGACCCGCAACAGCGCCCAGATCATGGGCTCGGTGTTTTTTCACGTGGACTACGGCATGCCGCTGGCGCCGTTGCGCGAGGCACTGACGCGCATCGTCCATGCGCGTCCCGAGTGGGATGGCCGATTCTTTAATCTCGTGGTCAGCGACACCACAGACAAGACGATGCAGTTGCGCGTGCTGTGTACCGCGGCGTCCTCAGGACTTGCGTGGGACCTGCGCTGCGCCGTGCGTGAGGCACTGATCGATTTCATGCAGCGCGAGTATCCGCAGTTCCTGCCCAGGTTGCGGATCGAGGGCGACGGGGACCGGCCCGCGGTGCAGCCCGTGCAGTCGGGGCCCGCCTGATCGTTCGCCAAAAAAAAACAGGCTGCTTCCCAAAGGGGAAAGGAAGCAGCCTAATGTGCCGGAACGGAAAGTCATTGGCCGAATGACGCTACTGGCCAAACATTAACCATGCATTAATCCGCGTGCACAGGCGCCCGCCTGATCGCGTAATTTTTCGTCCGTTTGCAAATCGGCAACGCTGTACCTGATCGATACTCACAAAGCGTTGACTCGTTTGGAGCGCTGCCTCTACACTCGCCGGCAAAGGTTCCTCGCGGCTAGGGTCAGCCGGAAAGAACGGGAGCAAAAAAATGGGCAAGCATAGCCCCACAAGGCAGCCGGGTCGCGGACGCATGTTTGCGCCTGCGCCAAACGGGATTATCGGGATCGTCGGGATTATCGGGTCGGGCAGGGGGGCCACTTCACGCGCCCGCGCGCCGTCGTCCGGCTTCACGCTGGTCGAACTGATGATCACGGTCGCCATCATCGGCATCATCGCCGCATTCGCATTTCCCTCGTATACCAGTTATGTCGTCCGCGGCAACCGCGCGGCCGCCGAGTCCTACATGCTGGAACTGGCGAGCCTGCAGGAGCGGTTCATGGTCGACAACCGCGCCTATGCCGCCAGCCTGGCGGCGCTGAACGCCCCGGCCACGCCGGCCAGCGTGTCGGCGTACTACCAGATCACCGTGACCGCCACCGCGACGCCGCCGGCCTATACGATCACGGCCGCGCCAATCGGCAGCCAGGCGTCGCGCGATACCAGCTGCGGCACGCTGGCCTTGACGCAGGCCGGCGACAAGAGCGCCACCGGCGCTGCCGGACAGGCCGGCTGCTGGAGATAAGCATGCCGGTCAATCTGGGATCAGCAACCCGCCGGCGCCGCATGGCCGGGACGAATGGGCAGGCCAGGGGCTTTACCCTGGTCGAACTGATCGTGACGCTACTGGTGCTGACCATCCTGTCCACCATGGCGGCGCCTTCGTTCCAGCAGTTCATTGCCGGCCAGCGCCTGCGCAATGCCGCCAGCGACCTGGCGTCGGCGGTCACGCTGATGCGCAGCGAGGCCGTCAAGCGCAATGGCATCACGACGCTGTCGGCCAATGGCACGTGGTCGGCCGGCTGGGTCGTCACGGCCGGCACAGAGCGCCTGCGTGCCTATGGCCCCTATACGGATATCACCGTCAGCACGGCAGGCGGGAACTCGTTGTGGGTCGGCAACGATGGCCGGCCCGGCAACGGCAGCCAGACGTTTCAGGTTTCGATGGCGGGCACCGGCACGTCGAACGTCGTCTGTATCCAGATCAACGGCACCGGCCGGGTGGCCACTGTCAGCGGAGCCTGCTCATGAACACGTCCGTCCGTACTCGCCGGTGGCGGCGTTCCGGCGGCCAGCGAGCCTCGCAGCGCGGGACGACGCTGATCGAGGTGCTGGTCTCGGTGGTGATCGTGCTGGTGGCGTTGCTCGGCACAGCCGGGATGATCGCGCGCTCGGGCCAGACGGAAATGGAGTCGTACCAGCGTGGGCAGGCGTTGACGCTGCTCCAGGACATGGTGGCGCGGCTCAACGCCAACCGGCAGGTCATCGGCTGCTACGCAAGCGGGCCAAACGCCACCGTGGCAGGCAGCACGACAGTGCCGCCAGCCGCGTGCACGGTGGGAACCAACGCGCAACGCGCGGTGGCCGCCGCTGACCTGGCGACATGGGGCGCGGCCCTGCAGGGCAGTGCCGAGACCGATGGGGGCAACAAGGTGGGCGCGATGATCGGTGCGCTGGGCTGTATCGAGGCGATCGATCCCGCCACGCAGACGTACCGCGTCACGGTAGCCTGGCAAGGCCTGGCCAAAACGGGGGCGCCGGCGTTGCCGTGCGGGCAGAACCAGTTCGGTAATGACGCGAACCGGCGGGCGGTCAGCGTGCAGGTGCGTATCGGGGTGCTGTCATGACGCGGCACATTCCCGTGCGACACATCGCGCCGATGCGCCGCCAGCGAGGCCTGTCGCTGGTGGAACTGATGGTGTCGATGACGCTTGGCCTGCTGCTGATCACGGCGCTGGCGACGCTGTACTTCAATACCAGCCGTGCGCGCAATGCGTTTTCAAACAGCGCCGAGCAGATCGAGAACGGCCGTTACGCGCTGGACATCATGAGCCGCGAGGTGGAACTGGCCGGTTTCTTCGGGCCTGCCAACGTGGCGGCCGGCGCGCTGGTGTCGGCCCCCGACCTGTGCGCGACCGACCCGGCGTCGCTCGGCTTCTCGGCGTCGCCCGCCACCGTGCCGCTTGCCGTGCAGGGCTTCGCGCCGGGCGCCGTGGCGCCATGCCTGCCCAACCTGCTGGCCGGATCGGAGATCCTGGCCGTGCGGCGCGTCAGCACCACGCCGGTGTCGGCCGCGGTGGTCGGGACGCCATACCTGCAGGCTTCCTACTGTGCCGACGACATGGCATCGCTGGTATTCGATGCCAGCGCGCCGGCGTTCAAGCTGCGCACCAAGGCCTGCGACAGCACGGTGCCGTCCGAACTGCGTGCGGCGGTGGTCCGCATCTTCTATCTGGCCGGATGCGACCTGTGCACCGGCGCCGGCGACGGCAAGCCAACGCTGAAGATGGCGGAACTGTTCAATGGCGGCTTCCGCGTGCAGTCCGTGGCCAACGGCATCGAGGACATGCACCTGTCGTACGGGGTCGACCTCGACGGCAACGGCGCGCCGGACTGCTACGTAGGCGACCCCGGTGCCGACCACTCGGCAGATTGCACCGGTGCGCCCGCCTACGACTGGTCCGTGCCGCTGACGAACTGGCGCAACGTGACCGCCGTGCGGGTCCAGTTGCTGGCCCGCACCGCCGTGGTGACCAGTGGCTGGACCGACCAGCGCACCTACGATCTGGGGCGGGCCCAGGCAAGCGGCCCGTTCCGGGATGGATACAAGCGCCACGTCTATGCGGAACTGGCCCGCGTGGCCAACATCGCCGGTTCCCGGGAGTCCCAATGAGTCCGATCCGACATCGCCAGCATGGCGTCACGCTGCTGATCACGCTGGTGTTCCTGGTCGTGTTCCTGATGTTGACCATCTCGCTGGTGGGCTCCAGCGTGGTCAACACCAAGGTGGCGGCGAACCAGCAGTACGGCGTGGAGGCACGTCACGCCGCGCAACAGGGGATCGAGCAGGTCATCAGCCAGGACTTCACGGCGGCGCCGGTGGCCAGGACCGTGCCTGTCGACGTGACTGGCGACGGCAAGGCCGACTACACCGTGCAGGTCGCCGCACCGGTCTGCGAGACCAGCAAGCCGGTCAAGAATATCGAACTCGACGAGAACAATGCCGACGATGTGTCCTGTTTCGTGGGCAATGGCAACAACAACACCGGCATCGTGACCGGGAGCGGCGGCGGGGGCGGCAATTCGCTCTGTAACGGGACCCAGTGGGACGTGGCCGCGACGGTCAGCGATACCGCCGTGACCGCCAGCCGCACCACCCTGCATCAGGGGATTGCCGTGCGGGTGCCGTATGGCACCGCATGTCCGTCGTGACCATGGCCCGGCCGATTGCCTGACCGATCGCCAAACCGTTTTCCAGCTAGCTGTCTTCTTCCGGGCTCCGCACTCATGCGCATCTCTTCTCTTTGTCTGGCCCTTGCCCTGAGCCTGGCCACGGCGGCATCTCCAAGCCTGGCCGAGGATATCGACCTCTACACCGGGCTGCAGCCCCAGGCGGGCAAGCCCAACGTGCTGATCATCCTCGACAATGCGTCGACGTGGGATGCCTCCGCCAGCTTCACCTGCTCCACGGACGGTGTGGTCAGCAGCAACAACGCCGGCAAGGACGTCGGCGCGCTGCAGTGCGCGCTCTATAACGCGATCAACTCGATCACGACGTCGCCCACGCTCTACGGCAACATCAACATCGGGTTGATGATGTTCGGCACCGGCAACAACGCAGGCGGCAAGATGCGCTATCCGGGCGCGGCGCCGTACAAGTTGCCGCTGATGGACAACAACGGCATCTCCGCATTCCTTGCCTACCTGAAGTCGATCGACCGCCAGGCCGACAATTCGAACAACTCGCAGGTAGGCGGCGCGATGCAGGAGGCCTGGGCCTTCTTCTCGGGCAACACGGGGCTGTCCGGCACCAAGTACACGTCGCCGATCGACAATCCGTGCCAGCGCAACTTCATCATCTACATTGGCAACGCGGTCAACAACGGCAAGCCGCAGGACACCGGACAGAACGCCTTCGATTCACTGGTCAGCGCCGGCGCCACCAAGGCGCAGCAGCAGGAAATCGTGCTGGCCACCAACGCCAAGTACCAGAGCAGCTGGGGGGACGAGTGGGCGCGGTTCCTGAACCAGACCGATGTGCTGGGCAACATGGACAACCGCCAGAACGTGACGACGTACACGATCGCGGTGACCGACAACAACAACCCTGACTACGTGCAGCTGGCCCAGAGCATGGGCACCAACGGCGGGGGCAAGTCCTATACGGTGCAGCTTGGCGATGCCAACGGCCTGGCGGCCGACCTGATTTCGATCTTCAATGAGGTGCAGGCCGTGAACAGCGTGTTCGCGTCGGTCAGCCTGCCGGCATCGGTCAACGCGCAGGGGCAGTTCCTGAACCAGGTGTACATCGGCATGTTCCGGCCCGACGCCACGGCGGCACCGCGCTGGATGGGCAACCTGAAGCAGTACAAGGTGGGCTACGACAAGACCGGAAAGCTCGTGATGCAGGATGCGACGGGCGCATCGGCCATCAGCAACGCCCAGACGGGGTTCGTGTCGGCGAACGCGGTGAGTTTCTGGACAGCCGACGCGCCGCTGTCGTTTTCAGGTGGCAAGTATGGCGGCACGGTCAAGAACTGGCCAAGCACGGGCTACTGGCAGAACAGCCCGTCAGGCACGGGGTGGAAGCTCGATACGCCCGACGGGGAAATCGTCGAAAAGGGCGGCGTCGGCGAGATGATGCGCGTGCAGTGGCTGACCAGCCAGGACTCGCGCACGCTGCTGACCTGCAATGGCGTGGGCAATTGCCCGGTGTCGGCCGCGTTCCCGAGTTTCGATGCGTCGAATAGCTGGCTGACGGGCTCGACCGGGCTGGCGGCGTTCAATGGCGGCACCAATGGCGGGGCCACGATCACCGCGACCGAATTGCCCAAGCTCATTGCCTGGATGCGCGGCCAGGACGAGGCGGCCGTCGACAGCAAGAGCATCGCCGGCATCGAAAGCGAAACGGGCCCGGGCTCGCCCGTCACGGTGCGGTCATCGATCCACGCCGATGTGCTGCATTCGCGCCCGGCCGTGGTCAACTATGGCGGCACCACGGGCGTGGTGGTGTTCTACGGCACCAACGACGGCGTATTCCACGCCGTCAACGGCAACCAGACACAGGGCATCGGCACGGTGCGGCCCGGCGGCGAGCTGTGGGGCTTCGTTGCACCGGAATTCCTGGACAGGCTGAGCCGGCTCTACACCAACTCGCCTGAAGTCAAGCTGTCGACAGCGCCGGCAGGCATCTCGCCCGAGCCCAAGCCGCGCGACTACTTCTTCGATGGCAGCACCACGGTGATGCAGGACCAGCGGGACCCGGCCAATCCCCGCGTGATGCTGTACCTGACCGCGCGGCGCGGAGGCCGGCTGGTCTATGCGCTCGATGTCACCAACCCCGCGAGCCCGCGCTTTGTGTGGAAGCGGTCCAACGCCGATATCCCGGAACTGGGGCAGACCTGGTCGCAGCCGAAGGTGGCACGCGTGCGCGGCAATACGAATCCGGTGATCATCATGGGCGCCGGCTACGATCCGGCCGAGGACAGCGATCCGTCGCCTGGCGTCGATACCATGGGCCGGGGCGTGCTGGTGCTGGACGCCTACACGGGCAACATGGTGTGGTCGGCGCAGCCGTCCTGCATGGGCGCCACCGGCGCCTGCACGGCGGTGCCCGCACTGACCCGCTCGATTCCGTCGGACGTCACCACGCTTGATCGCAACGGCGATGGCTACGTGGAGCGGATCTACGTCGGGGATGTGGGCGGCAACGTCTGGCGGGCCGATTTCGAAACCGCTGGCGGCACCGCGCCGGCCAACTGGACGATGAACAAGCTCGCCGCGCTGGGCGGCGCGGCCAATACCAACAGTGCGCGCAAGTTCTTCTATGCGCCCGACGTGATTTCCACGCGCGGCTACGACGCGGTGTCCCTGGGGTCCGGCGACCGCGAGCATCCGCTCTATTCGGCCTCCGCCACGCCCGGCACGGCCTACAACGTGGTCAACCGGCTCTACATGATCCGCGATACCAACACGTCGCGCATGCCGTCCACCTGGACGCCGTTGACAGAGGCGAGCCTCGTCGATGCCACGACGGCCGGCTACGACGGTTCGCGCTCGGGCTTCTACATCACGCTGGTGAATCCCGGCGAAAAGGCCGTGAACGCACCGCTTACCGTCGCCGGCTATACCAGCGTCGGAACGAACACGCCCTCGGTGCCCAAGGCCGGCGTCTGTTATCCGAACCTTGGCACGGCGCGAAGCTATTCGTACAGCTTCCTGACCAGCGCGGGGCTGAATCCCGACCGCTCCATCATTCTGGATGGCGGCGGGTTCCCGCCGTCGCCGGTATTCGGCGTGGTGAGCGTCGACAAGGACGGGCAGCCCGTGGTGGTGCCGGTGCTGTTCGGGGTGGGCAACCAGAACAGCAGCGCCGGCGGCGACGACAAATCGGCGCTGGGCGTGCAGAAGGTGTCGCTGACCGGCGTGGGCAAGCGCAAGCGCATCTACTGGTATCCCGAGACCGACCAGAAGTAAGCCGACGGCCTGACGTACCCGGCCCGTAAAAGAGAACGGGCAGCCCACGCTGCCCGTTCATCCGTCGGGACTCCCCCCGTTACGGCGCGACTGCCACCTTCCCCTCCATTTCCCGATCGATCTGCTGCTTCTGTTGCAGCGTCTGCTGCTGGCGCAGTGCCTCGGTCGTGGTGCCTTGGCCGTTTGGTGCCCAGCCCGGAGGCATCGTCAGGTAGCCGATGGCGCTCGCCAGGCTGCCCGATGCCAGCATGTCCTTGCCCAGGCTGATCCAGTGTTCGAACTGGTTGACCAGTGGGTTGTGCGTGGTGGTCGGGTGGACCAGGCCGAAGCGGCACGGTTCGTCGTCGCGCTCTGCCACGTAGGTGCCGAACAGGCGGTCGAACAGGATCAGCACGCCGCCGTAGTTGGCATCGAGGTAGTCCACGTTGGAGGCATGGTGCACGCGGTGCGCCGACGGGGTGTTGAACACGTATTCGAGCCAGCCGAGCCTGGGAATCCAGGTGGTGTGCAGCCAGAACTGGTACAACAGGTTCAGGCTCAGCGTGGCCAGTACCACCTCGGGGCGCACGCCCAGGAACACCAGCGGCGCGAAGAAGATGGCGGTGCCGGTGATCTTGCCGGTCCAGCCCAGGCGATACGCGGTGCCTAGCGTCAGTTCATTGGGCGAGTGGTGCACGGCGTGCGTGGCCCAGAAGAAGCGGATGCGGTGCGAGGCGCGGTGATACCAGTAGTAGCAGAATTCCTGGCCGACGAAGAGCAGCAGCACGGCCAGCGCGCTGTTGATCTCCATCGTGAAGATGCGGTGCTGCCAGGCCAGTGCAAAGATCGGCGTGGCCAGCGACAGCGGAAGGAAGGCCATCAGCTTGCGGCCGATCATGTCGACCAGCGACAGGCCCATTTCATGCCACGGATAGGTCTTGCCTTGCTGGCGGGCCTTGCGGGCCAGGAACGCGGCTTCGACCATCGACGCGGCGACGATGACGCCGGTGGCCAGGAGGGTGATTTGATGAAGTTGCATGATCGTCCTTTCGGTTTGGCGGTGACGATGGCGTAGCTCTCGCTGCGTCGGTGAGCCAAATGTAGGAGGCGATCGGGCGGGGCGCCATGCGCGAAGTATGTCGCCCCATGTCACCGCGCGGAAAGCCGCGCCGGATAACGGTTTGCGGGCGATGGAGAGGGGCACCCGGGGGCGCCGGTGACACCGGCGGATGCGGCGGAGCCGGCGCATGCTGCGACCCGGTCGCCCGCCCGCCAGGCCGGGGCAGGGCGCCGGGGCCCCGGGCATCGACCGACAGCCCTTACATGCGATACCGCACCGTCGCCATCACGCTGCGCGGGGCGCCGGGCAGGTTCAGGTTCGGGCTCGAACCGTGGCCGGAAACGATGTAGCCCTGGTTGAACAGGTTGTACACGTTGAGCTGGGCCTCGAACTTGCCGCGCCGATACCACGCCACCATGTCGGCGGTGACATAGCCCGGCAGCGTCACGGTGTTGGCCGGATCGGCCTGCCGCGCGCCCACCAGGTTCAGCCCCCCGCCCAGGCCGAAGCCGTGGCCCAGGTCCTTGGTGATCCAGACATTGCCGGAATGGCGCGGCGTCAGCGTGGCCCGCTTGCCTTGCAGCGCGGGCGTGGACTGCGTGACCACGGCATCCAGATAGGCATAGCCGGCCAGCATGCGCCAGCCGCCGCCCAGTTGCGCGGCACCGCTCAGTTCCAGGCCGTCGGTGCGCTGCTCGCCGATCGGGATCAGCGCGGTACCGGTGGCGTTGGCCACCTTGATGTTGGTGCGCTCGATGCGGAACAGCGACACCGTGGTGCTGGCCTTGCCATCCAGGAAGTCATACTTGGCGCCCACCTCGGTATTGCGTGTGGTTTCCGGCGCCAGCTGGGCGTTGTTGGCGGCCAGCGAAAACGCTTCGCCGGACGGCTGGAACGACCGGCTCCACGACAGGTAATACGACTGCTGCTTCGACGGTTGCCAGACCAGGCCCGCGCGCGGGCTCCACGCATTGTCCGTGCGCGACAGGTCGGCCTGTCCGGGCACGCGCTGGAACGTCTCCTGCTCGAAGCGGTCGTAGCGCACGCCCACCAGCGCCTTCCACTGCTCGGAGAACTGGATCATGTCCTGCGTGTAGAGCCCCAGCGTCTTGAAAACGCCCAGGTTGCTCGTGCCGGGGTTGCCGCCGACCAGGCGTGGCAACGTGGGCAGTATCGGGTTGAACAGCGCAAAGTTTGCCACCGCACCGGCCGAATTTCGCACCGGCGCCGTGTAGTTCATCACGTCCTTGTTCTGCTGGCCCACTTCCACGCCGTACAGCAGTTCGTGCTGCATGCCCAGGAATCGCGCCATCTGGGTCAGGTCGGTCTGGTTGAACCACCCATGCTCTTCACGATAGACATTGCCGTGGTTCATCGTGAAGGTCTGGGCCGCTTCGTTCACCGTGTTGGTCAGCGTGTTGTTCCGCTCCAGCGAGTAATGGTAGTAGCGCGTGGCATTGCGGATCGACCAGTTCTCGTTGAAGCGATGGTTGACCGTTGCCGTGCCCGAGTACACGCGGCTCTGGCTGTAGTCCGAATCGCGGGCATTGGCGGCGCCGTAGTACGTGGACGGGTCCACCGCCACCGGCCGGCCCTTGTACGCCGGAATGCCGAAGTCGGTGACACGGCGGTCTTCCAGGTAGTCTGCCTGCAGCAATACCGTCGTCTGCGGCGCCAGGCGCAGTTCCAGCGACGGCGCCACGGCCGTGCGGTTCAGGAACTGCTGCGAACGGTAGCTGTTGGCTTCCTCGTGTGCGGCCGTGATGCGGAAGGCCGCGGCGCCATCCGCGAACACACGGCCCACATCGCCTTCGACGCGGCGATCGGCCCACATGCCATAGCTCAATGCGAAGTCCGTCACGTCGAGCCCCGGCTTCTTGGTCACGCGGTTGATCAGGCCACCCGACGAACCCCGGCCATACAGCACCGCGGCCGGGCCCTTGATGACCTCGACCCGATCGACGTTGGACAGATCGCGAAAGTACAGCGCGTCGTCGCGGATGCCATCGACGAACTGGTCGGCAATGGCCGAAAAGCCACGAATCGATACCTGGTCGCGCTGCCCGTCGCCCGTCGAAAAACTCACGCCCGGCACGTTCTTGAGCACGTCCTGCATCGACGTGGCGTGCTGGTCCTGCATGACTTCGGCAGTCACCACGTTGACCGTCTGGGGAATGTCGCGCAGCGGGGCGTCGGTCTTGGTCGCGCTGACGGTGTTGGACGGGTTATACCCGGTGCCCAGCTCCTTGCTGGCGTCGGCCTTGACGGTGACCGCCGGCAGGTTTTGCGGCGCGGGCGTGGCGCCTTGCGCGTGAACCAGCCCGACGAGCAGGGCCGGGCAAGCGGCCAACGACCGGGTAATACGGTGAGTGTGCAGATAACGGCTCATTTCCCTGGCGTAATGTGTTGTAATAATAAAAAATGGGAGCGATTATCATTTGCAAGTAACCCCGCGGTCAATGTGATTATTTCGATGCAATGTCATGCAGCGTCTTGGGGCCGGCACTAGCTTGTCTGCCCCTCCATAAGCAATAGAATCAAGAGGCTGGGCGCACGCGCTCCGAAGGCAGGCGGGAGACGGGAAATGGTTGCCATACGCGGGATGCTTGCGGGAGTCGTGGCCGGGACGGCCGTGATGCTGGGCGGCTGTGTGGCCTATCCGGGCTATGACGCCTATGGCACGACCTATGGCAGCTATGCCGGCAGCTACAGCAGTTACACCGGCACGGGTGACGCCAGCTATCCGCTCAATACCTACGGCACGTTCTATAGCGGATATCCGTACTACTACGGCAACTACTACGGCGGCTACTACGCCGGTTATCCCTACGGATATCCGTATGGCTACGCGGGCTGGCCGGTCTACAGCAGCATCTGGTTCGGCTATGGCTGCTGCGGGTATCGGGGGTATTACGGACATCGCGGCTACTACGGCTACCGTGGCGGGTATGGCTATCACGGCGGCTATCACGGCGGCTATCACGGCGGCTATCACGGCTACGGCGGGGGCTACCGGGGGTACGGCGGCTACGGCGGCGGGTATGGCAGGGGATATGGTGGCGCGTATGGCGGCGGCTACCGTGGCGGCGGCCGGGGAGGTGGCAGGGGCCGCTAGGCGGCCGCCCTTCGCTTGATCGTGGCTGTTACGGCAACTGGCGCAGCTGGCCGATGACGGACATCAGCCTGCCGTGGGCCACCGTGACCGATGCTTCGTCCTGCAGGGCTTCCTGATAGCGCCGGCGGAATGCCTGGTCGCCGTGTTCGCTGAACAGTTTCTGCGTGGCGCCAGCCACGGCGCGGCAGGTTTCATCGTGATGCTCGTCGCCGTCGAGTTCCTCGTCGATCTCGATGATCAGGCGCGACAACGGATCGAGCCAGCGGAAGAACGATTCTTCCGTCACCAGTTGCACAAACTGTCCTGCGGGAATCGGCCCATGCAGTCTTTCATACTGGCCGCGGTCATAGCCGATGACCTCCTTGTGGACCTGGAGCAACGCCGCCCGCAAGGCACGCAGCCCTGAGCGGCGGGTTTCCTGGGTAGCAAGGAACTGTTCGCTGGGCATGCCCATCTCCACTTTTCCTGTTCATGGGGCAGGCCGTATCGACATGACCTTCGGTGGCGTCCTCCCGGGGCCACCATTCACCCGCCCGTTGTTATCGGAAACACACGTCCACGCCCGATGACATGCACGGTGTGCAAGTCAGTATAGGCAGCGTCATGGCCCCAATCTAGCGCGCCCGCCTAGCGAAATACCCGTATTGCGGCCCTGCGGCAACGGGTGCCCGCCATGCTGGACGCGCCCTGTGGCGCATGCCGGCGTTGCAGTGCAACGTTGCGCCTGCGCGTTGCAGCTGGCTTCGCCCGGGGGGTAATCCCTGCCCGGGACCGGCGCGGGGTGGTATGCAACGGTTGCTATGCCGAAGTGAGCCGCATCTGTGCCAGCAGCGGCAGGTGGTCGGAGGCCAGCCGGGCCAGTGGCGTGCGATGGCTCGATACCGCCACCAGATGGGCGCGCGGCGACGTCCAGATGCGGTCCAGCGCCAGGAACGGCAGCCGCGACGGGAACGTCGAGACATGCGGCGTGCGCTGGAAGTAGGCATGCAGCCAGCGCAGCGGGCGGCCCCACAGAAACCATTCGTTGACGTCGCCAAGCAGGATGGTCGGCTGCGCCGGCGCCTCGGCCAGCGCGGTCAGCAGGCGCCGCACCTGCCAGCGGCGTTCGCCGGGGCGCAGGCCCAGGTGCGTGGCGATCACGCGCAGCGCGAACGTGCCCGATTCGATGGCGTTGCATTCCAGCAGCGCGTCGATGGCGCCGCGCGGCTCGCACCCCTTCACGCTCAGGTCGATCTGCCGCACCTTGACCGGCGGGTAGCGCGTGAGCAGCGCGTTGCCGTAGTCGCCATCGTCGCGCACCAGCGTCGGGCCGGGAATCGCGTGCAGGCCGGTGTGCTGGGACAGGAAGCGCAGCATGTCGAACCCCGTACCGCGCGTCTCCACCTCCTGCAGGGCAATCATGTCGGCACGCAGTTCGTTGATGACCTCGCAGATGCGCTTGGGCACGAAATGCCCATCGGTGCCGACGCCGCCGTGGATGTTGTAGCTGGCCACCGCGATATCGGCATGCAGCGCGGCTGGCGCCGCGTGGCGCGGTTCGCGGGCCGTCATCGGGCACCCTCGCCGGACGGCGGGCGGCAGCAGTGCGGCGGCTGCGGCCCGGTGCCGGCCCGCACATGACCATGGGCCGCCCGGCTGCGCCGCTGGCGGCGGCGCCGCAACATCCACCACAGCGCGGCTGGAATCAGCAGTACCAGCGCCAGCAGCGCGAATGTCTTCGGCTCGGGATGCTGGGCGACGGCCGCGATGCGGTCCACCAGCGACGCCGATACGATGATGCCGGGCGACATGCCGATGGCCGTGCCCAGCAGGCAGTCGCGCAACCGGATGCGCGACGCCCCGACCACCAGGTTGACCAGCGTGAACGGTGCCACCGGCACCAGCCGCAGCGCCACCATGGCCAGCAGGCCGTGCTGGCTCACCTTCTGGCTCAGGCGGTTCAGCCGCCGCCCGCCAAAGCGCCGCACGGCGTTGCGCCCCAGCAGGCGTCCCACGGTGTAGCCGGCCGCCGTGCTGAGCACGGTCCCGGCCAGCGCAATCGCGCCACCGTACAGGGGCCCGAAAACCACCACGGTCACCACGATCAGCACCGTCACCGGGAATAGCGCCAGCCCGCCGGCGACGAAGGCACCCATCATCGCCAGCGGGGCCATTGGCATGTCGTCCAGGCGCTGCACCAAGGCCAGCACGTGGCGGAAATCGGCCCATTCGCGCAATGGCGTGTAGTGCCAGGCAAAGACCACGCCGGCCAGCAGCAGCACGAATGCCACCAGCAGTGCCACACGGCTGGCCACATGCGGGCGGGCGTCGGGGCCGACGAACTCGGCCATGACCTGTTCGGCGTCGATGGGCTCCATCGGATCGAGCAGCGTGGCATCCGGCAGTGCGGCGTCCACGTCGTCGGGCACGGCGGGCGCAAAGGGTTGCAGCGTGCGCCCTTCGGGCCGGTGCAGCGCGGCCAGTGCGGCATTCAGGCGCGGGTGCGCGTCCATGGCTTGGTGCAGCGCGTCGGGCGTGACGGCCAGGTGCTCGCATAGCAGGCGGTCGCGCATGGCGCGGATGGCGGCGGCAATGCGCGGGTCGCCGCGGGATTCGATCGCCAGGTTGCACTCGGTATCGAGCCCGAACGAACGGTTGCTCAGGTTGGCGGAGCCGATGGTCAGCAGGCGGTCGTCCACGGCCATGATCTTGCTATGCACGTTGACGCAGGCATCGCCCAGACCGGGCACGTGCGGACAGTACAACTGGAAGCGCCCCTCCGGATCGGCCGCGCGCAGGCGGCGATACAGGCGCGCCCGCAGCACGCCCATGCTGGCCTCTTCCAGCCAGCCGCTTTCGGTGCGGCGCGATACGAGGGCGATGTCCGGCGCGTCGGGCTCGCGCAGCCGGGCCGCAAACGCGTCGGCGATCAGCCCCGAGCTGAAGTACTGGTTTTCCAGGTAGATGCTGTCGCGGGCGGCGCCGATGGCATCGCTGTAGAGCGTGCGGATCTCGCTGATACCCGGTTCGTCGTCGCGCATGGGAAATGTGCGGCTGATACCTACCGGCACGTTGGTGATGTCGGGCGCCACCTGTTCGGGCCACAGGTCGGTGGCCGATGCCGCCAGAGGGGGCGGTACGCGCGGATGCCGTCCGGTCGCGCGCAGCCAGCGGTCGGCCGCGAGTTCGCCCAGCGCGTGCGCGGCCTCGCCATCGACCATGCACTGCACGTCGTGGAACGGTGCGTACGGCTTGCCGTCGGGGTCCACGCGGCGCGGATCGTCGGGCAGGTGGTGGTGGGTGTCCCAGCGCCGGATGGTCAGGTCCAGCCCGCCCACAAACGCCAGCCGATGGTCGATGACCACCACCTTCTGATGATGCGAGGCGCCCACCGGATGATTGCCGTCGAGGCAGAACGACAGCCGCCGGTGGGCTTGCCAGTGCGCCTTGGCGGCCGGCAGGAATTCGCGCTCCAGCGCGAACACCATCGCGTAATCCCAGCTCAGCACGTACACGCGCAGGCCCCGGCGCCGGCGGCACAGGGCGTTGAGGAAGTCGCGCAGTTCGGCGGGCAGGCCGTCGGTGGGCGATTCCGGCTGCAGGCGCGTACGGCTGTCGATATCCCAGCCAAGGATGAAGATGCTGTGCTCTGCGCGGGTCAGCGCCTGACGCAGCACCGGAAAATACGCATCCGCATCGACGAGCATCGCGAAGCGCGTGCACGGGGCCACGCGCCAGCAGTTGTGGCCCGGGCGTAGCAGGGAGGGTTCGGCGACGTTCGTCATGGCGAAGGGCTAGCTTCGCAAGTTCCGTACCGGTCGCGTGGGCTGCGTGGTGCCGCGCGCCTGGGCCGGGGATCTCACGCTATCCCCCGTGCGCGCGTCGTGCGCGCATCGTGTGCCCCTTACCCGGCCTTGTAAAAGTTGCGCGTCAGGCAGCGGCGGCCATGCGCCACGCGGCCGGCGGCATGCCAAAACGCCGCGCGAAGGCGCGGGTGAAGGTGGTCTGGTCGGGATAACCGACGCCCGACGCGATATCGGCCAGCGGCATCGTGCCGGCCATCAGCCACTGCACGGCCTGGTCCAGCCGCAGGCGCGTCTGATAGCCGTGGGGCGTGTCGCCGAATGCCTCGCAGAACAGCGTGTGAAAGCGCCGGGCCCCCCAGCCGATGCGTGCGGCGAGCTGGTCCACCCGCAACGGCGTGGAAAGATGGGTGCGCAGGTAGTGGTCGATGGTGCCCACCGGAAAGCGTGCCGCATCGGCCTGCCGGTCATCGAGGCCGAGCATGGCGGACAGCCCGCCCGCCAGCGCCGCTGCCTGTTGCCAGGCATGCTGGGCCGGTGCGGTGCCGGACGCCTGACGGGCGGTGGCCAGCCGCCGGACACGCGTGGCAAAGGCGGCATCCATCGGGAACATGCGGGGGGTTGCCATCAGCCGTGCCGGCAGCGCCACGGAGCTGGACGGAAAGTCGGCCACGAGCTGCAGGTTGTCGGTCAGGCCGCTGCACAGGTGGTGCATGCCGGCCGGGATGACCAGGCCATGCGTGCCGTCCACCCGGTAGGCGTGGCCGTCGATTTCCAGTTCGGTCTGGCCATCCACGCCAAACAGCAACTGGTGATAGTCGTGCGCGTGGCCGAACGGCCGATGCGGATAGCGGCGCGGTTCGACCAGGGGCGAGGCGTGCTCAACGAGCTTCGGCATGACGCGGCTTACCCTGGGTCTGGCAGAGCCAGACGCCCACCCCGGCGATGGCCATGCCCAGCCACTGCACGGGCTCAAGGCGGTCGCCGAACAGCAGCGCGGCCTGCACGGCCGCCAGCGGCGGCGCCAGGAACATCAGCGCGGCGGCATTGGCCGCCTGGCCGCGCCGCACCAGGCCCAGCAACAGCCACGTACCCAGGCCGGACAGCACCACCGCGGCCCACCCCAGCGACATCCACAGCGTGGGGCCGCCTTGCCAGCGCAAGGCGCCGATGCCGCCCGATGCACTCACGACCACGCCGGCCACCAGCAGCGCCCCGGCGTTCTGCCAGGCCGAACTGGCGCGGATATCCGCGCGGCGGATCGAGGTTTTCTGGAGCAAGGTACCCATCGTGATCGAGACAATCGCAAGCACGCCGACCAGCACGATCCACGGGGACACCGCGTGCGGCGCGCCGGCCTGCATGGCTGGCAAGACTACCAGACCCACGCCCAGCGCGCCCAGCCCCAGCCCGCGCCAGGTGCGCGCGGTCGGCTGCTCGCCCAGCAGCGGGATGGCCAGCAGGGCGGTCAGCAACGGCTGCAGGGCGCCCAGCAGTGCCATGATCGATGGGGACAGGCCATGCGCCACCGCGCCATAGCCGGCGCACAGGTAGATGCCCTGCATCAGCGCGCCGGCCAGCAGATGGCGCGGCACCTGCGACAGCGGCGGCCATGCGGCGCGCCCGGCGGCGGCCACGGCGGCGAACATCAGCGTGGCCAGCGCAAAACGGGCCAGCAGGAACAGGCTGGTATCGGCCACCGGCACGACGGCCTTGCCGACGATGAAACCGGTGGACCAGATCAGGACAAAGGCCATGGCGGGCAGCCAGGCGGGAACGGGGCGCGACATCTTGGATCTTGGATCTTGGTAAGGGGCAGCTTGCAGGCCCGGATCGTCATCAACGGCGAAACGCGGGCGGATTTCCGGACATGGCCGGCAGACTAGCGCAGTGCGGCAGGGCTGTCTTGGCAAATCCTGCACTGTTCGCCCGGGGCACCATGGTATGGTGGCGGCCCGCCGTGCCACTGCCGCGCTTCACCATGACCGATACCCCGCAGCAACGCCTGATCGACGATCTTGGCCTGATTCCGCACCCGGAAGGCGGCTATTACCGCGAAACGTTCCGCGACGCGGCCCGTGTGCGGCGCGTGCCCGATGGCGCCGAGCGTTCGGCTTCCACCGCGATCTACTACCTGCTGTGCGATACCGCCTTCTCTGCCTGGCATCGCATCCGCGCCGACGAGGCGTGGCACTTCTACGCCGGAGACCCGATCCACGTGCACTGGCTGACGCCCGACGGCGCGCTCGTCACGCACCGGCTTGGCAATCCGCTGGCGCGGCCCGGCACCGTGTTTCAGGCCGTCGTGCCGGCCGGCTGCTGGTTCGCCGCCGAACGCGTGCCCGCCACGGAAGGCGCGGCCGGCTATGCGCTGGCCGGCTGTACGGTGGCACCCGGCTTCGAGTTCAGCGAATTCGAACTGGCCGATCCCGTGCGGCTGGCGGCCTCGCATCCGGCGCATGCCGAAGTGATTGCCCGGCTGGGCCGCCGGCCCCGCCAACGCTGAGGGACGTCGTTCCCGGCCCTACGCGGCAGTCTTCACCTGCGTGCGCAGGTAGTCCACCACGCGCGCCACGCGGGGCGCCAGGGCCCATTCCGAGCGGTGGATCAGCCAGAGTTTGTCGATCACCGGCGCGTGGCAGTCCAGCACCCGGATCTGGTCCTTCTGCACGAAGGCCTCGCGCGCATAGCGCGGAATCACGGTAAAGCCAAAGCCGCGCGCCACCGGTTCCAGCATCAGGCTCACCTGGTTGCTGAACCCCCGGCAGGGCAGCGTATGCACGCCCGGATTGCCCGGGTAGTGCCGGCTCAGCAGGCGGTTGGCCATGGTCTTGCCGTCGGGATGGTCGACAAAGCCGATGCGCTGCAGATCGTCCCAGCCCTGCACCTGTTCGCCCGCCGGATAGACCAGTTCCAGGGGTTCCTCGCTGAACGGCGTTGCGGTCAGCCGGGGATCGTCGGGCTTGAGCGACACGAGCCCCACGTCGAAGCGGTTCTGCAGCACACCTTCCAGCACCTCGGCGTCGGGGGCGAAACGGTGGCGGATGATCAGTCCCGGCGTCTTGCCTTGCAGGTCCAGCAGGCGCGGGTACAGGAACAGGCCGATGCTGCCGGGCGTGATCAGCCCGACCACGCCGGACTCGCCATCGTCGACCAGCCGGGCGCGCAGGCGGTCGTTGGCCAGTTCCATGTCGGCGCAGTATTCCAGCAGCGCGCGGCCGGCCGGCGTCAGCTCCAGCGCACGCGGGCGGCGGATCAGCAGCGGACCGAGCGCGTCTTCCAGATGCCGGATGTGCTGGCTGACGGCGGCCTGGGTCAGGCCCAGCTCGTCGGCCGCGCTGGTGAAGCTGCCGGTTTGCGCCAGCATGGCAAACGAGCGCAGCCATTGGGGGTTGAGCATAATGAACTCTTATCGAAGTGATAACGCGTAGACGGTTTTCATTATAACGGCGCGTGGCTAATATCGCTGCATTGCAACACGCAGAGACCACACATGACTACGCCTGCACTTTTCACTCCGTTCACGCTGAAAGACGTTACGCTGCGCAACCGTATTGCGGTGCCGCCGATGTGCCAGTACAGCGCCATCGACGGGGTTACCAACGACTGGCACCTGTCCCACTACGCCGGCCTGGCCCGAGGCGGCGCCGGCCTGGTGATCGTCGAGGCCACGGCGGTGTCGCCGGAAGGCCGCATCACGCCGGGATGCACGGGGTTGTGGAATGACGAACAGGCCGCCGGCATGGCGCGCATTGCCGAGGCCATCAAGGCGGGCGGTGCCGTTCCCGGCATCCAGATCGCCCATGCCGGCCGCAAGGCCAGCGCCAATCGTCCGTGGGAAGGCGACGACCATATTCCCGAGGGCGACGACCGTGGGTGGAAGACCATCTCGCCGTCGGCCAAGCCGTTCGGCGCCAACCTGTCGAAGATGCCCCAAGCGATGACGCACGACGATATCGCCCGTATCCAGGCTGATTTCGTGGCTGCCGCCCGGCGCGCCCGCGACGCCGGCTTCCAGTGGCTCGAATTGCACTTCGCGCACGGCTATCTGGCGCAGAGCTTCTTCTCGGTCCACGGCAACGAACGTACCGACGAATACGGCAAGGACGCCATCGGCCGAGGCCGCTTCCTGCTGGAAACGCTGGCCGCTGTGCGCGAGGTCTGGCCGCAAAACCTGCCGCTGACCGCCCGTTTCGGCGTGATCGAGTATGACGGCAACGACGAGCAGACGCTCAAGGAATCGATCGAACTGGTGCGCGCCATGCGCGAGGGCGGCCTGGACATGCTGAACGTCAGCGTCGGCTTTTCCACGCCCGATGCCAAGATCCCCTGGGGCCCGGCATTCCTGGCGCCCATTGCCGAGCGCGTGCATCGCGAAGCCGGCCTGCCGGTGGCGTCGTCGTGGGGCATCGACGACCCCGTGGTGGCCAACCGCGTGGTCGAGCAAGGCCAGATGGATCTGGTCATGGTGGGCCGCGCCATGCTGTCGAACCCGCACTGGCCGTACCAGACCGCGATGAAGCTGGGCGTGGAGCGTCCGTCGTGGGTGCTGCCCGCGCCGTACGCCCACTGGCTGGAACGCTACCGCGTGCAGTCGGCCTGATCGCCCCGAGCGGCCCGAGCGGCCTGGAAGCTGTGCCGGGGCACTGGCCGGGTCAGAACGATCCGACCAGTGTGCCGAGCACGATGACGGCCACCAGCGCCAGCAGTGGCCCGACGATGCCGACCATCACGATGCCGCCGTAGCTTTGCTTGTGCGTGGTGCCGCAGACGGCCAGCAGCGTGACCACCGCGCCGTTGTGCGGCAGCGTGTCGAGCGTGCCGGCACTCATCACGGCCACACGGTGCAGCACGGCGGGATCGAGCCCGATTTCCAGCGCCCGCGCCAGGTAGGTGCCGCCCAGCGCATCGAGCGCGATGGTCAGTCCGCCCGAAGCGGAGCCGGTCAGCGCCGACAGCACGTTGGTGGCCACGGCCAGCGACACCAGCGGGCCGCCTTCGATCGACAATACCCAGTCCCGTACCACGGCAAAGCCCGGCAGGCCCGCCACCACGGCGCCAAAGCCGACCAGGCTGGCCACGCTGAGCACGGGCAGGGCTGCCGCGTGCGCACCGGCGCCCATGGTTTCGCGCAGCGCGGTCAGGCGCCGCCAGTTCAGCAGCACCAGGCAAACAATGGCGGCCGCCAGCGCGACGATCACCGACCACACACCGCCCACGGCCTGCAACGACGTGGCGCCCCATTCCGGCAGCGCCAGATAGTCCGCGTCCAGCCGCGGCAGCACGACCAGGCTCATGGTCAGGTTCACCGCAATCACCACGGCCAGCGGCAGCAGCGCCACCAGCGCGCCGGGCGGCTCGGCGCTGCGCCGGCCATGCCGCGCTTCGGCCGGATCGAACTCATGTGCGGTGCTGGCGCGCTCGCGGATCAGCGGGCGTTCGGCCACCTCGGCCACCTGGGCCACCTGGGCCGCCTCCCCGATGCCATCCGGCAATCCCCCGCCATAGCCTTCCCCCTTGCGGCGCGCGGCACCTTCGCAGCGCGCCAGCCACCACATGCCGAATGCCAGCATGATCAGGCTGGCGACGATGCCCAGCCCCGGCGCCGCGAACGGCGTGGTGCTGAAGAACGGCATCGGAATCGCGTTCTGGATGGCCGGCGTGCCGGGCAGCGCCGACATCGTGAAGGTCGAGGTGCCCAGCACGATGGCGGCGGGCATCAGCCGGTGCGGGATGTCGGCCGCGCGAAACAGCGCATGCGCCATCGGCGCCAGCACGAAGAACGCCACAAACAGGCTGACACCCCCATAGGTGAGCAGGGCGCCGGCCAGCACCACGGCCAGTATCGCGCGGCGGGGGCCGAGCGTGCGCGTCATCCAGTCGGCAATCGCGGTGACGGATCCGCTGTCATCCATCAGCTTGCCGAACAGCGCGCCCAGCAGGAACAGCGGAAAGAACTGGGCGACGAACCCCGCCGCCGTGCCCATGAAGGTCTGCGTCCAGTTCGCCAGCAGCGGGTCACCGGCCGTGGCAGCCGCCAGCAGCGCGGCGGCCGGGGCGATCAGCAGGATGCTCCAGCCCCGGAACGCCATCCAGACCATCGCCGCCAGGGCGATGACGATGCCTGGCAAGTCCATGGTTCAGACCTCCCGCAGCAGTTCGTCCAGATCGAACGAGGACTGGTTGCCCAGCGCATCGCCGTGCATGGCCAGGAACTGCCCGGCTGCCGCGCGGCCTTCGTCGCGCAGCATGCACAGGAACGGCCATTCGGCATTCATCTTCGACGACGACCCGAATTCGGCCATGCGCTCGCTGGCAATGCGGTGGATGCGCATGTCGGCCCACTGGGCGCCCTCGGCAGCGCCAGGGTCGGCCACGCGCTGCAGCACGGCGATCATGCGCAGTTCCTTGAGCAGGGCGGCGTTGAAGGAGATCTCGTTGACCCGGCTCAGGATGTCGCGCGCGGAGCGGGGCACGCCGGCGCGCGCCACCGGGTTGATCTGCACGAGGATGGTGTCGCGCGACTGGCATTCGCGCACCAGCGGCGTGATGGTGGCATTGCCCGCGTAGCCGCCATCCCAGTACGGCACGCCGTCGATCTCCACGGCCTGGAACACCGTGGGCAGGCAGGCCGACGCCAGCAGCACGCTGGCCGTGACTTCCGTGTTCTTGAATACGCGGCCACGGCCCGTTTCCACATTGGTGGCCGTGACAAACAGATGAATCGGCGCCTGGGCCAGCACATCGAAATCGATGGTGGCCTGCAGCACCTCGGCCAGCGGATTGCTGCCGACCTTGTTGAGGTCATAGGGTGACCAGATGCGCGCGGCCAGGTCGGCGGCGACGAACAGCGGGGAATTGTCGAGCGTCCAGCGGCCCAGGATCACGTCGAGCGGGGTGCGGCGGAACGGGCTGAAGCGGGCGGCATCGGACACCCGCTGCCAGAACGCTTCGAGCGCCCGGCGGGCGCCTCCCCGGCCATCGATCGCATGGCCGTAGACCAGCACGGCGGCATTCATCGCTCCGGCCGACGTGCCCGATATCCCGTCGATATCGAGCCATGGCTCCTCCAGCAGGCGATCCAGCACGCCCCAGGTAAAGGCGCCATGGGCGCCACCACCCTGCAGCGCCAGGTCGATCAGCAGCGGCTCGCGCGCCGCGGCGGTCTTGCCTTCCTCGTTCATCCGACGCTCCCGAAGGTGACTCACGTGAGGTACAAGCCGCTCTATTATTTGTTGTGCAGTGCAACTTCAGCAAGGTTGACTGTTGGACCGGGGCCAATGCCGCTATACTTGTACAGCTAATTGGACATGTATTTGGAGTGATGAAATGCGCACAGTTCATTTTTCAGACGCCCGCAACAATCTCAAGGCAGTCATCGATCAGGCGATTGAAGACCACGACGCCGTGCTGATCACGCGCCGGGATGCGCCGAACGCAGTGATCATGTCACAGGAGCAATACGATAGTTGGGCGGAAACGATCTACCTGCTGAACTCTCCGGCGAACGCCGCTCACCTTGCCCGTTCCATGGAACAGTTGCGCGCAGGCGAGATGCAGCAGCGGAAACTCGTCGACCCGGACGATGCGGCCGAATGACGCGCAACATCCTGTTCACGGCCGATGCGTGGGAGCAGTACCTGTTCTGGCAGGGCCAGGACCGCAAGACGTTGAAACGGATCAATCAACTGGTCGAAGACGCGCGGCGGTCTCCATTTGAAGGCATCGGCAAGCCCGAACCCCTGAAAGGAAACCTGACAGGCTTTTGGTCACGGCGCATTGAGGACACAAATCGCCTTGTCTACAAGGCCGACGACGCGGCGGTGTCCATCGTCAGCTGCCGCTATCACTATGGCGACAGGTGACGATGGTGTGGGCCCTCCCGGCAATCACCCGATAATCTCGAACTGGTCGAAATACGCCTCGTTGAGCGTCAGCCCCAGGCCGGGCAGGTGGTCGTCCAGCTGCAGGTAGCCGTTGTCCGGCGCGGGTTCGCCCTGGAAGATGTAGTAGAACAGCTCGTTGCCCACCTCCACGTCGTGGACCGGGAAGAACTCCGACATGGGCGATGCCGTGGACGCCATGGTCAGGTGGTAGTTGTGCATCTGGCCGGCGTGGGGGATCACGGGCACCGACCAGGCCTCGGCCATCGCGTTGATCTTCTGTGCCGCGGTGATGCCGCCCACGCGGTTGGTGTCGTACTGGATCACGTCCACCGCGCGTCGTTCCAGCAGGTCCTTGAAACCGTACGACGTGAATTCGTGCTCGCCGCCCGAGATCGGGAACGGGCTCATCTTCTTCAGTTCGGCGTAGCCCTCGATGTCGTCGGCGATGACCGGCTCCTCCAGCCAGCGCGGATTGAATTCGGCCAGGCGCGGGATCATGCGGCGGGCGTACTCGAGCGTCCAGCCCATATAGCACTCGAGCATGATGTCCACGCCATCGCCCACCAGTTCGCGCAGCAGGCGCACCTGTTCCAGGTTCTTCTGCATGCCGGCCGGGCCGTCCTTGGGGCCGTAGCCGAAGCGCATCTTCATCGCCGTGAAGCCCTGATCCAGGTAACGCTGCGCTTCGCCCAGGAAGGCGTCGCGGTCATCGTTGTTGTAGAGCTTCGACGCGTAGCACCAGATCTTCTCCTTGGTGCGGCCGCCCAGCAGCTTGAACACGGGCCGGCCGGTGGCCTTGCCCATCAGGTCCCACAGCGCGATATCGACGGCCGAGATCGCCGCCATGCCGATGCCCTTGCGGCCCCAGGCATGGGTGCGTCGGTACATCTTCTGCCACAGGTATTCGTTGTCGAACGGGTCCTGCCCGATCACGATCGGCGCCAGGTACTGGTCGACGATCTGCTTGGCCACGCGCGGGGCCAGCGCGCAGTTGCCGATGCCCACATGGCCGTCGTCGGTTTCCACCTCGACCACGAGCCAGTCGTGGAAGCGGAACGACCCCATGGCGTCGCCGCGGTCGTACAGGATGTCGGTGGCATTGGTGCAGAAGTGCGCCTGCGGCGGCACCGTCTTGCCTTTCCATTGAAAGACGCGGGCGCGGACGTTGGTGATTTTCATGGTGGAGTCCTGGTGGCGATGGGAGTCAGGCGGCGCGGGCATCCGCCAGCCGGCGGGCGCCCATCTGGCAGGCCAGGTGGAACGCTTGCAGCGTGGCGCCCGGATTGGCCCGGCCCTGCTGCGTGATGTCGAAGGCGGTGCCGTGGGCCGGCGTGGTGATCGGCACGGGCAGCCCGCCCTGTACCGTCACGCCGCGCGAGAAGCCCATCAGCTTGATGCCGATCTGGCCCTGGTCGTGATACATCGTGACGATGGCATCGAACTGGCGCTGGTCCGGGCCGCCCTGGACCTTCAGGAAGATGGTGTCCGCCGGGAACGGGCCTTGTGCCGCCACGCCGCGCGACTGCGCCTCGGCCACGGCCGGGCCGATCACGTCGATTTCCTCGCGGCCGAATGCGCCGTTGTCACCGTTGTGCGGGTTCAGGCCGCATACGGCGATGCGGGGGGTCGCCACGCCGGACCGGCGCAGCGCGTGGTCGATCAGGTCGATGGCGTCGCGCACGCGGGCCGGGGTAATCAGCGCGGGCACCTCCTTGATGGCGACGTGCGAGGTCACGCGCGACGTCCACAGGCCGTCCAGCACATTGAATTCGCAGAACGGGCCGCCGTAGCCCAGCTTCTCGGCAAACCAGTGCAGTTCGTCGTTGTGGCCCATGCCGGCCGCATGCATCGAACTCTTGTTGAGCGGGCCGAACAGGATGGCATCGGCCTGGCCCCCCTGGGCCAGCGTGAGCGCCACCTGCAGCGTACCGAGGCAGTAGCGCCCGCCAGCGGCGCTGGCTTCGCCGCGCGGGTAGGCCGGCTTGTCGTCGAGGTTCCAGTGATACAGGCGCGGGCCCTGCTCGGTGCCCTGGAAGTCGGGCCGCTCCACTTCGGGCAGCGACAGGCTCACGCCCGCCACGTCCATGCCGCGCCGCCATTCCTCGCGGTCGGCAATCAACAGGATGCGCGCCTGCGCGGCAACGGGGTCGGCCAGCAGCCGGGCGATCAGTTCGGGGCCGATGCCGGCGGGGTCGCCGAGCACCATGGCAATGCGGGGGCGTTGGGGCATGTTTCGGTCCATCAGAGGATTACGTCCATTCAGTCCATTCATTCCATTCAGTCCAGTTTCACGCCGAGTTCGGCGATCAGCTTGCCGTAGCGCGCATATTCGCTGCGCGAGAAGGCGTCGAACTGGGCGGGGTCCATCGCGCCGGGCACGGCCCCCACGTCGGCCAGGCGGCGGACGGTGTCGGGGTCCTTCATGACCTGGGCCATGGCGGCGCTGATTTTCTGCAGCGTGGCCGGGGGCGTGCCGGCGGTGGCGTAGACGCCGTACCAGGTGTTGGCCTGGATATCGGGCACGCCGGCTTCCTTCAGCGTGGGCACGTTGGGCAGCAGCGCCGAGCGTTTGTCGGACGTCACGGCCAGCGCGCGCAGCTTGCCCGCCTTGATATGGTTGATGACCGACGGCATGGTCTCGAAGCTCATGTCCACCTGGCCGCCCATCAGGTCCACCAGCCCGCTGGCGCTGCTCTTGTAGGGCACATGAAGCATCTTGCCGTGGATCTGGTGCACGAAGGCCGCCGCCGCCAGATGCTGCGTGCTGCCGACGCCCGACGAGCTGTAGCGGTACTTGTCCGGGTTGGCCTGGATCTGGGCCACCAGCGTCCTGGCGTCATGGACCGGCAGCTGGTTGTTCACCACCAGCACGTTGGGCACCTGGGCCACCAGGGCCACGGGCACCAGGTCCTTCAGCGGGTTGAACTGCAGCTTGAGCAGGTGCGGCGCGATCGCCTGCGACGTCGACACGCCCATCAGCAGCGTGTTGCCATCGGGCGGTGCCTTGGCGGTGATGTCGGCGGCGATGGTGTTCGATGCGCCGGGGCGGTTGTCGACCACCACGGGCTGCTTCAGGATGGCGGACAGCTTGTCCGAGACGATGCGCGCCATGATGTCGGTGCCGCCGCCGGGCGCAGCGCCCACCATCATGCGGATCGGGCGCGCGTCGTCGGCCCGGGCGCATGGCGCCGCCATGCCAAACACCGCGATACCGGCCAGGGTGCCGGCCATCCATGTCTTCATGATTGTCTCCGTCGATGGGCAGTCTGCGCTGCGTGACGTCCACTATACGAAAGGTGGGTACCCCCCGAAAACTGAGCATTTCTGAAGCGGCGATAAGCGGCGGTGATATCGGGGTTAACGCGGCGTCGGCGCGCTGGCCTGCCGCCGAGCGATCACTGCAGGCGATCAGGGTATCCGCAGGATTCAATAGGCAGGCCAGCGGGCGGCCCGTATATTTGGCGGCACAAGACAACAAGGAGACCCGCATGACCCAGATTCCGGCCCGCAGTCCGGCGCCCGTCCCGACCCAGTATCGCGGCGTGTTCCCGGTGGCGCCCACGATCTTCGACGCCCAGGGCGGGCTGGACCTGGACGGCCAGCGCCGCTGCATCGACTTCATGATCGATGCCGGGTCGCACGGCATCTGCATCCTGGCCAACTTCTCCGAGCAGTTCGTGCTGACCGACGACGAGCGCCAGCTGCTGATGACCACCGTGCTCGACCACGTGGCCGGGCGCGTGCCGGTGATCGTCACCACCACGCACTTCAGTTCGCGCATCTGCGCCGAGCGCAGCCGCGCCGCTCAGGACGCCGGTGCCGCCATGGTGATGGTCATGCCGCCGTACCACGGCGCCACGATCCGGGTGCCGGAGCGCAGCATCTACGAGTTCTTTGCCACGGTATCGGCGGCCATCGACATCCCGATCATGATCCAGGATGCGCCGGTCAGCGGCACCACGCTGTCGGCGCCGTTCCTGGCCCGCATGGCCCGCGAACTGGCCAATGTGTCGTACTTCAAGATCGAGGTGCCGCAGGCGGCCGCCAAACTGCGCGAACTGATCGCGCTGGGCGGCGACGCCATCGTGGGGCCTTGGGACGGCGAGGAAGCCATCACGCTGATGGCAGACCTGGAAGCCGGCGCAACGGGCGCCATGACCGGGGCCGGCTACCCGGACGGCATCCGCCAGATCCTGGACGCCTGGCAGGCGGGCGATGCCGACGCGGCAGCCGATCGCTACCAGCAATGGCTGCCGCTGATCAACTACGAAAACCGACAGGGCTGGCTGGCCACGGCCAAGGTGCTGATGCAGGAAGGCGGCGTGATCCGCTCGGATGCCGTGCGGCATCCGCTGCAGCCGATGCATCCGGCCACGCGCGAGGGTTTGCTGAAGGTGGCGCGGCGGCTCGATCCGCTGGTGCTGCGCTGGGGCCGCTGAGCTGGCAGCGCGGTGGTCAGGCGGCGTGGGCGCGCAGGGTATCGATCAGCAGGCTCATCGACGCCGACACCGGGCGCCCGCGCCGGGTGACGATGCCGTACGGCCCGAGCTTGATCGGCAGGGGCAGCGGCAGCACGGCCAGCGCACCCAGCTGCGCGTAGTAGGCGGCCACCGATGCGGGCAGCACGGCAATCAGTTCGCTGTCGATCAGCAGCGAGGTGGTCATCAGCACGGCTGCCGTCTCGATGGTCGATGGCGGTGCCGGCACGCCGGCGTCCTCGAACGAGCGGTCCAGCAGCGCCCGCATCGGGCTGGGGCGGGGCTGCATGATCCACGGATATTGGGTCAGCTCCCCGAACGCCAGTTCGCTGCGTGCCGCCAGCGGGTGTTGCGGCCCGACCACGATGGCCAGGCCCTCGTCGCCAAGCTGCTCGAAATCCAGCGCGCTGCTGTCCCAGCCCTCGGGCACGCGGCCCAGCACGATGTCGAGCTGGTCCCGCTCCAGTTGCGGCATCAGCACGTCGCTGGTGTCCACCTGCACGGCGATTTCAAGCTGCGGGTGGTCGCGGTTGAGCTGGCGGATGGCGCTGGCGAGCAGCCCCGGCGTGGGCGCCATCACCGCGCCCACGCGCACCCGGCCGATCTTGCCCGCTTCCAGCGCCACCAGTTCATCGCGCAACCCGGCCATGTCGGCAAACACGAGCTTGGCGTAGCGCGTGGCCGCGCCGCCAAAGCGCGTGGCCCGCAGCCCGCGGGCGTGCCGCTCGAACAGCGCCACGCCGAGCAGGTCTTCCATGTCCTGCAGCATCTTGCTGACCGCCGGTTGGGACAGCGTCAGGGCCTCGGCCGCCTGGCGCAGCGAGCCGCGTTCCTCGATGGCGACCAGCAGGCGCAGGTGCTGCATCTTCAGGCGGTTGTGCAGGGCGGAGACGGACGGAATCATGGGGCGGTGATGGCGACGTGGAGCAGGGCTGGCGCGTCATTCTAATGCGTCGGCCCTTCCGGCCGCCCGGGCTTCACATCCGGCCCGCCCAGACCGCCGGAAGCCGGCCGGCCCATGGGTGTGCCTGCTCGATCTGGCCGGCCAGGCGCAACAGCGCCGCTTCCTGCCCGAAGCCGGCGCCGAACTGGATGCCGATGGGCAACCCGGCATGCGGCCCTGTGGGCGCAGTGGCCATCGGGACGGACATCGCGGGCAGGCCCGCCACGTTGAAGGCCGGTGTGAACGGCGCGTGCCGGAACACGCGTGCGGTCCATGCCAGGCCGTCCATCTGTTCGGCGCCGGCCGCATAGGTGCCCACCGGCTCGGGCAGGTCTGGCATGGTGGGCGTCATGAGGATGTCGGTCTCGGCAAACCAGCCGGCCGTGGCGCGCGTGACGGCGTTGCGGACATCCAGGGCCGCCGCGAAGGCCGTGCCGGTGACACGCTGGCCGTAGCGATAGGCCGCCAGCGTGGCAGGTTCCAGCGTATCGGCATCCACGCGCCGGCCGGTCTGCACGGCGATGGCGTCGATCCAGTTCACCAGCGAGGCGCACCAGATTTGCGCGTTGGCATGGACGAAGGCTTCCCAGGACACGCCAAGGTCCGGGCGCACCGTGTCGACGTGGTGGCCCAGATCGGTCAGCTTGCGGGCGGCATCGTCGGCGGCATCCGTCACAACTTGTGACACCGCGCCATCGTTCCAGGGCGTCAGCATCAGCCCGATGCGCAGGCGTCCCGGGTCGCGGCCGACCTCGGCGAGGAAGGGCCGCGCGGGGGCCGCCGTGTGGTACGGCTCGCCGGCTGCCGTGCCGTGGATGGCGTCGAGCAGCGCGGCGCTGTCGCGCACGGTGCGGCTCATGCCGCCTTGCACGCCGAGCCCGGCAAAGACCTCATCGAGTGCCGGACCATTCGAGACCCGGCCGCGCGTGGATTTGAGACCGAACAGGCCTGTGAACGAGGCCGGCACGCGGATCGATCCCGCCGCGTCGGTGGCATGGGCCAGCGGCACGATCCCGGCCGCCACGGCTGCGGCAGCGCCACCGCTGGAACCGCCCGCGCTGCGCCGCGTATCCCACGGATTGCTGGTCTGGCCTTGTTGCACCGATTCGGTGGCCGTGCTGAACGCCATTTCAGGCGTTGCCGTGCGGCCCAGCGTGACCAGCCCGGCGGCGCGCAGCCGCTGCATCAGGTTCGAATCGTTCGGCGCCACCAGTCCGGCCGCCAGCCTGGACCCCAGTTCCAGCCGCTTGCCGGCCATGGCGATTGCCAGGTCCTTGATCAGGAAGGGCACGCCGGCCAGCGGCCCATCGACCGAAACCTGACCGGCGTCGGCCAGTGGCCAATGCTCGACCACCGCGCCGATGGCGGGGTTGACGGCTTCGATCGCCGCGCGTGCCAGTTCGGCCAGTTCCTGGGATGTGACTTCCTTGCGGGCGACAAGGGCGGCCAGGCCCAGCGCATCGTGGGTCACGTATTCGCTCAGTTTCATGTTGGCTCCAGCTTGACAGGGGAATGTGTGCATCGTAGGGATGGCGGCGCATGCTGATTAGTCCTCGGAAATGGGCGTGATTGGGCCATTGATGGGACAATCTTGGCCTCTTTGCTTTCGGGAGTGGACCGCATGGCCGCGGATCTCAACGACACGCTGATCTTTGTGCGCGTGGTGCAGGCTGGCAGCTTCACGGCCGGGGCGCGGCTGCTGAAGATGCCGAAGACCACTGTCAGCCGCCGGGTGATGGCGCTGGAAACGCAACTGGGTGCCCAGTTGCTGCATCGGACCACGCGCCGGCTTGGGCTGACCGAGGCGGGCGGGCTGTACTACGCCCATGCGCGTGAGATGGTGCGCCAGATCGACGACGCCGAGGCGGCGGTCCACCAGTTGCAGGCGGGCCCGCGCGGCTGGTTGCGCGTGACGCTGCCGTATTCGTTCGGGGCGGCGTGGATCGCGCCATTGCTGGCGGATTTCCGAACGGTCTGTCCCGAGGTCAGGCTCGAAATCCTGGCTTCGCATGTGCCGCTCGACCTGGTGGCCGATGACATCGACGTGGCGCTGCGCCTGGGCGTGCTGCCCGATTCCGATCTGGTGGCGCGCCGGCTCGGCAGCTTTGCCACGGGCGTCTATGCCAGCCCCGGCTATCTGCAGCGCGCCGGCATGCCGGTGCACCCATCCGAACTCGCGGGCCATGCCACGCTGGCCCTGCATCAGGCGCGGCGCGAGCGCGGCTATGCGTGGCCGCTGCGCAGGGACGGCGGGCGCACCCAGTCTTTCGCCGTGGACCCGGTCATCGTCGCCAGCGATCCTGCCCTGCTGCACGATGCGCTCTGCGCGGGGCAGGGCCTGTCGCTGGCCATGCACCGGAGCATGGCCGCCGATGTCAAGGCGGGAAGGCTGCGGCGCGTGCTGCCCGAATGGACTGGGCCTGCGCAGGATTTCAACGCGGTGTTTCCGCGCGGTGCGGTGGCATCGCCCAAAGTGCGCGCCTTTGTGGATTTCCTGCGCGCGCGGCTGGGGGCTGACTGACACACCCCGTGCGGTAAATCTTCCACGCACGCGCGCAGGTCTACATGGCCGGCGCGCGGTTCCCGCCGAAAGTTCGGGCGATTGCGGCCCGACAGGCAGCGGAACAGAAATTGCAGGGTTCCAGGGATCGCGGCAGACGCGCTAAGGAGACCCAGATGACACAGAAGCTGAAAAACCCCTGGTTCCGCCCCGGTGTGCTCAATGAAGGCAGCGACTGGGCCGTGCACGACCAGACCGAGGACTTTGGCGGCCCGGATTCGTATCCGCGGCCTTGGGCGCGCGGCCCCAGGCCCGACGCCAGCGTGTATGCGTCATCGCATGTCGATCCGGCCGCCTATGGCATTGCCGACGACGACGGCCTGCGCACCGCACCGGGCCGCGCGCGCTGGCATCGCGCGGCGGACGTGAACTGGCAGGACCGGCACGAGGACGGCGCCTTGCGCTATCGGGCCGGCGCCGGTGGCCGTGTGGCGGGCGTGCCCGGCGAGGCCGAGCGCGGCTACGGCGGTGGCTATGGCGCTGGCTATGGTGGCGGCTACGGCGGGCCGGTGCGATCCGAGCCCGTCTGGCCAAAGGGCTATGTCCGATCCGACGAGCGCATTCGCGACGATGTCTGCTCGCGCCTGGCGCACGACGGCCACGTCGACTTGCAGGAGGTGGAGGTCGATGTCGATGGCGGGGTGGTCACGCTGCGCGGCGCGGCCCATGACCGGAGCGAGAAGCATCGCATCGAGGACATCGCCGAACATGTCATGGGCGTGAAGGACGTGCGTAACGAACTGCGCATTCGCTGAAGCTTGATATGTCTCCGAAGGCCCGGCCGTGTGCCGGGCCTTTTCACTGGCCTGTCGCCGTCACGACGGCCCCCGCGTTCTGTGCGGATACCGGACATCCGCCTTTCTGACCTGAAAGGTCGATGCTGCATCGCAAAATCCCTGTTTCCTGCTGATCAACACCGGCCCCCGCGCTGTGGGCGAAGGGTCATGTTGCGCTGCGCCGCAACATCGAATTGTTGCGTAACACGGAACGAATTGGCTGATTCGTTGCCTTGACATTGCTCGATACAAAGTCTTACGCTCCCGGGCACGACTAAAAGACGTTCGCATGTAGAACGCAGGTTCGACATGCGGTCATTTCGACTCTCAGGAGACAAGCCTTGAACAAGGTTGCCGGGTTCTTTACGGAACTGATGCGCCGGTATCTGCCGGACCCCTTCGTGTTTGCCATCGGCCTGACGCTGCTCAGCATGGTCATGGCGATGCTGGTGGAGGGGCAGGGCGCAAGCGCCATCATCACCAACTGGGGCAAGGGTTTCTGGAACCTGCTCTCGTTCACCACGCAGATGGCCGTGATCCTGGCCATGGGCTACGTGCTGGCCACCGCGCCGCTGGTGGACCGCTTCCTGAACGGCATCGTGGCCCGGGTGGCCACGCCGCGTGGCGCGATCATCGTGGCGACGCTGGTCGGCGGCATCGGCAGCTACCTGAACTGGGGCTTCGGCCTGGTAATCGGCGGCATCATCGCGCGCAAGCTGGCCGTGAAGGTCAAGGGCGTGCATTACCCGCTGATCATTGCCTCGGCCTATAGCGGCTTCACGATGTACGGGCTGGGCCTGTCGGCCAGTATCCCGGTGCTGATCTCCACGCCGGGACACCCGATGGAAAAGCTGATGGGCGTCATCGCGCTCAAGGACACCATTTTTTCGGTGCCGATGCTGCTGACCAGCCTGGCGGTGATCGTCACGCTGCCGCTGCTCAACGCCATGCTGCATCCGCGCGATGCGAGGGACGTGGTCGAGATCAGGGAAGAACCGGAAGCAAGGGAATCGGCAGCCGGCGGCCATAGCATGGGCATCGAGAACACGCTGGCCGCGCGCATGAACAACAGCCGCCTGCTGAGCCTGCTGATCGGGCTGTGCGGCATGGCCTATGCGGTGCTGTACTTCGTGCAGGGCGGTACGCTGGACCTGAACCTGATCAACTTCCTGATCCTGTTCATCGGCGTGCTGCTGCTGGGCACGCCGGCCAACTACGTGGCCAAGCTCAACGAGGGCATCAAGACGATTTCGGGCATCATCCTGCAGTATCCGTTCTACGCGGGCATCATGGCGGTGATGGCGGGTTCGGGGCTGGTGGATACCATCTCGCGCGTGTTCGTCGATATCGCCACGCCGCAGACCCTGCCGTTCTGGGGCCTGGTCAGCAGCTTCGTGATCAACTTCTTTGCCCCGTCCGGCGGCGGCCACTGGGTGATCCAGGGCCCGTTCATGGTCGATGCGGCCAAGGCCATCGGCAGTTCGGTGGCGCAGACGTCGATGTCGGTGATGCTGGGCAACGCGTGGAACGACCTGGTGCAACCGTTCTGGATCCTGCCGGCGCTTGCGCTCTCGAAGCTCAAACTCAAGGACGTGATGGGCTACACCGTGATCATGATGTTCTGGGTCGGTGCCCTCTACATCGTGGCGATGCTGGCCTGGGGCATGGCCACCCACTGAAGTCTTTTCGCAGTACAACCTGGAGACCTCGCATGCCGTACCTGATCGAAACCTTCGACAAGCCCAACCACCAGCACGTGCGCCAGGCCAACCGGCCCACGCACCTGGATTACCTGGAAGCCAACAAGCAGCTGCTGCTGGCTTGCGGCGCGAAGCTGAACGACGACGGCAGCGATGGCGGCGGTGGAATCTACATCCTCGACGTCGATACGCGCGAGGCCGCCCAGGCCTTTATCGAGGCCGATCCGTTCCACCAGGCCGACCTGTTTGCCGAGGTCAGGATCGTGCGCTGGCGCAAGGCGTACCTGGACGGCGTCCGCCATATCTGAGCCGATACCCGAGCAGTCCTCATGAAACGATGGAAGCAACGACCCGAAGGCGCCAACTGGGGCGACTTCGGCGATGACGACCAGCTTGGCCGCCTGAACCTGATCACGGCGGACTGCGTGCGGGCCGCCGCCCAGGAAATCCGCAGTGGCCGTACGTTCTGCCTGTCGCTGCCGCTGGATCTGCCCGGCGGCAACGTGCTGAACCCGCGCCGGCATCCGCCGGTGCTGCGGCCCACGTTCCGCGACGACGTCGCATACGTCAACTTCCCGCTGGCCAAGGTGGACCCGCGCGCGCTGGACGTGCTCAGCGACGACCAGGTGCTGCTGTCGATGCAGTACTCCACGCAATGGGATTCGCTGGCGCACGTGGGCGCGTTGTTCGATGCCGACGGCGACGGCGTGGCCGAGCGCGTGTACTACAACGGGTTCCGGCCCAATACCGATATCGTCGGCCCGGTGGACTACGCCGAAGCCGACCACTTCGCGGCGCACGCCTGCGGCCACGATCATAGCCACGCCGAGGCGCTGGGCATCGAGACCTTCGCCACGCACGGCATCCAGGCGCGCGGCGTGCTGGTTGACCTGGCGCACCACTACGGCCGCGAATGCCGCACGGTGGGTTACGACGACCTGATGCGCGTGATCGACGCAGACCGCGTGGAGGTAGGCCGCGGCGACATCCTGGTGCTGCGCACCGGGTTTGCCGAGATGCTCGTGGAAATGGCGGGCCAGCCCGACGCCGCGCTGCTGCACAACAGCTGTTGCGCGCTGGACGGGCGCGACGAGCGCCTGCTGCACTGGATCACGGACACCGGCATCGCCGCGATCGCGGCAGACAACTACGCGGTGGAACGCTATCCGGCGCGGCCGGTGCCCGACAGCGCCGGCCCGGTGCCGATGCTGCCGCTGCATCACCACTGCCTGTTCAAGCTGGGTTTGCCGCTGGGCGAGCTCTGGCACCTGCACGACCTGGCGGCATATCTGCGTGCCGAAGGCCGCCACCGTTTTTTCCTGTCGGCGCCGCCGTTGCGGCTGCCCGGCGGGATGGGCTCGCCTGTGACGCCGGTTGCCATCGTCTGATGCCGCCACGCGCCTGTCACCCACTAACCAAGAAGGAGCCGCCATGCTGTTCATGGTCGAAATGACTGTCCGTATCCCCCATTCGCTCGATCCGCAGGTGGCGGACAAGATCAAGGCCGACGAAAAGGCCTACTCGCAGCAACTGCAGCGCGACGGCAAGTGGCGTCACCTGTGGCGCGTGGCTGGCCAGTACGCCAACGTGAGCATCTTCGACGTCAAGGACGCCGACGAGCTGCACACGATCCTGACGGCGCTGCCGCTGTACCCGTACATGGAAATGAAGGTCACCGCGCTGGCGCAGCACGGTTCGGCCATCGCCCAGAACTGAGCCGGAGCCCGATCATGCCCTTCGCCGAACTGTCCGCCCCGTCCAGCGTCAAGCTCCACTACCAGCTCGATGGCGATGCCAGCCTGCCGGTGCTGGTGCTGTCCAACTCGCTGGGCACCAGCTTCGAGATGTGGCAGCCGCAGATGGCTGCACTGACGAAGCATTTCCGGGTGTTGCGCTACGACACGCGCGGCCATGGCCAGTCGGCCGTGACCGAGGGCCCGTACCGCATCGCCCAGCTTGGCGGCGACGTGATCGCGCTGCTCGATCACCTGGGCCTGCAGCGCGTGCATTTCTGCGGCCTGTCGATGGGCGGCATCACGGGCATGTGGCTGGCGCTGCACCACGCGGACCGCCTGCAGAAGCTGGTGCTCTGCAATACGGCTGCCTATATCGGCCCGCCCGAGAACTGGACCAACCGCGCCGCCGCCGTGGAGCGCGATGGCGTGGCGTCGATCGCCGCCGCCGTGGTCGACAAATGGCTGACCCCCGATTTCGCCGCGCAGCAGCCGGAACTGGTCCAGCACCTGCGCGCCATGCTTGGCGCTACCGATTCGCGTGGCTACGCGGCCAATTGCCTGGCCGTGCGCGATTCTGATCTGCGTGCCGACATCGGCCGCATCACCACGCCCACGCTGGTCATTGCCGGCTCGGGCGATATCCCGACGCCGCCCGCCGATGGCCGCTATCTGGCCGACACCATCCCCGGCGCGCAGTACGTCGAACTGTACGCCGCGCACCTTTCCAACCTGCAGCAGGTGGACGGGTTCAACCAGGCGGTGGTGAAGTTTCTTGCCGGCTGACAATCGCCAGGCCGCCATTCGGTTGTAGCATCGCCGCCTGACACAGCTTGTGGACGCGGGAATGGCGAATATGCGCGAATACTTCCCTACATCAGCGGCTGGGCGCTGGGCGAGTACTGATCAGACCGGGATGCCGAAATGGTCCGCGCGGGCCATCGGCCAGTACTTTTCCCACAGGCTGAAACGCAGGTTGCCGTTGAGCAGGTCGCCCGGCTGCAGGAAATCGAACAGCTCGGACATCGGCTTGACCTCGCTGGGCGACAGACGCCTCACGATATGGTGCGGGGTCAGTTCGCCGGGCGAATGCAGCCCGGCCGCCTGCAGCAGTTCCTGCAGCGCATGCACTGTATGACGATGGAAATTGGCCACGCGCTCGGCCTTGTCCGGCACCACGATTGCGCGCTGGCGGACCGGGTCCTGCGTGGCCACGCCCACGGGGCAGCGGTCGGTGTGGCACTTCTGCGCCTGCACGCAACCCAGCGCGAACATGAAGCCGCGGGCCGCATTGCACCAGTCGGCACCCATCGCCAGCGTGCGGGCAATATCAAACGCGCTGATCAGCTTGCCGCTGGCACCCACGCGAATCTTGTCGCGCAGGTTGGCGCCGACCAGCGTGTTGTGGACCAGCAGCAGCCCTTCCTGCAGCGGCACGCCGATATGGTCGACAAACTCCAGCGGGGCCGCACCGGTGCCGCCTTCGGCGCCATCAACGACGATGAAATCCGGCAGGATTCCCGATGCCAGCATCGCCTTGACCACGCCAAAGAAATCCCACGGATGGCCCATGCACAGCTTGAAGCCGGTAGGCTTGCCGCCCGACAGGTTACGTAGCCGATCGACGAATTGCAGCAATTCCAGCGGCGTGGAGAATTCGCTATGGGCGGCGGGCGACACGCAATCGACACCCATCGGCACGCCGCGCGTGGCGGCGATTTCCGGCGTGATCTTGGCGGCTGGCAGCACCCCGCCATGGCCCGGCTTGGCGCCTTGCGACAGCTTGACCTCGATCATCTTGACCTGCGGGTCGGCTGCCTGCCTGGCGAACAGCTCGGGGGCGAAACTGCCATCGGCGCGGCGGCAGCCGAAGTAGCCCGAGCCCAGTTCCCAGATCAGGTCGCCGCCCTCGGCGCGGTGATATGGCGAAATCGAGCCCTCGCCAGTGTCGTGGGCGAACCCGCCGATCTTCGCGCCGCGGTTGAGCGAGCGGATGGCGTTGGCCGACAGCGCGCCGAAGCTCATCGCAGAAACATTAAAGACCGAGATGTCGTAAGGCTGGGCGCGATCGGGCCCCACCGTGACGCGGAAATCGGCCGACGGGATTTTGGTCGGGGCCAGCGAGTGGCTGATCCATTCGTAGCCCGGGCGTTTGACGTCAGATTCGGTGCCGAACGGACGGCTATCCACCTCGTTCTTGGCGCGCTGGTACACCAGGCTGCGCTGGGCGCGCGAGAAGGGCGCCTCGGACGTATCGTCCTCGATGAAGTACTGGCGGATTTCCGGCCGGATGAATTCCAGGAAAAAACGCGCGTGACCCCAGATGGGGTAGTTGCGCAGGATGGCGTGGCGGCGCTGGAGCAGGTCGTGGGCGCCCACCAGGCATAGCGCCAGCGGCAGCGCCACCCACCACCACGACACGGCACGCGTGGCCGCCAGGGCGGTCAGGACGATCAGGCCGCAGGCTGACAGGGCCACGGCCCCATAACGACGCTCGAACATGTGGGGGACTCTTCCGGTTTTTGGCAACCCTGGATGATCCCGCGTATAGGGAGGCAAGTGAAGTCCCGGCACGGGAAACGCTGTTTTGAGGATCGGACAACAAAATGCGATTAACCGCCCAGTGATGACGCGCACCGGTGGTGGATGGGGCGGCAAACGGGGACGGACAGCGAGTCAAATAACGCCATTAACCGCCAAAAAGTGATCGAAAGCGCATTTTGCGGCGCGATGCTGCAGCGCCGCGTTTGCGCCGGCAGGACGGTGGGATACAGTACCCCGCAGACCGATAAGGAGACAGCGATGGACCTGCGGCAACGCGAGCACATCGAAACCGTGGTGCATGCCACCACCTGGCTGCCCCTGCCTGCTGAATCCGCCCCGCCGATCGGGCACGACGCGATGATCCAGAACTCGTGGCGGCGCTGCGTCCATCAGTACGGCCTGGACCCGTCACGCATGCAAGAGGCGCGGATCGTGGAGCCGTCGTGCCTGCGCGAGCACCAGCAGCGCATCGACGACTTCGCACGCATCGCGCGGCACGGGCTGGAATCGCTATATGGCCATGTCGCCGGCCTCGGCTACGTGGTGCTCCTGACCGATGCCCAGGGGGTGACCGTCGACTATATCGGCGATGCCAATACCGACGCCGCACTGCGTCACGCGGGCCTCTACCTGGGGTCGGAATGGAGCGAAGCCGGCGCGGGCACCTGTGCCGTCGGAACGGCGTTGGTCACGGGCGAGGCGCTGACCGTCCATCAGGCCGATCACTTCGATGCCACGCATATCCCGCTGACCTGTACCGCCGCGCCGCTGTTCGACACGCAGGGCCGGCTCAACGCGATTCTGGACATCTCGGCGCTGACGTCGCCCGAGGCCAAAGCCAGCCAGGGCCTGGCGCTGCAGATGGTGCGCATCTACGCGGCCCATATCGAGAACGCCAACTTCCTGCGCGTCCATCACCGGGACTGGATCCTGAAACTCAATGTCGCGCCGGAGTTCGTCGATGTCAGCCCCGAATACCTGCTGGCGCTGGACGCCGCAGGCCGAATTGTCGGCTGCAACAACCGCGCCAGACGCATGCTCGAAAGCGAAAGCCCCGGCACGCCCGTGCTGGGGCAGTCGTTCGAGGCGCTGTTCGATGCCCGGATCGACGATCTGGGGCGCTTCGTCTATTCCCGGCCCAGCGAGCAGCGGCTGGTGGCATTGCACCGTAGCGGCGGTCTGCTGTACCTGAGCGTGATGCCGCCCGCGCTGCGCTGGCAGTCGCGACCCGATGCGCAACCCGTGGCAGCACTGCCGGCGGCGCTGGCGGCCCTGAGCGGCGGCGACACGGCCATGCAACAGCAGCTGCAACGCGCGGCACGGCTGGTCGATGCGCGCATCCACCTGCTGATTCACGGCGAGACCGGCAGCGGCAAGGAATACTTCGCCAAGGCGCTGCACCAGGCCAGCGCGCGTCGGGCCCAGCCATTCGTGGCGTTCAACTGCGCGGCGATTCCCGAAACGCTGATCGAAAGCGAACTGTTCGGCCACTTGCCAAACAGCTTTTCCGGGGCCGGGGCGCGCGGCAAGCGCGGCCTGATCCAGGAGGCCGATGGCGGCACGCTGTTCCTCGACGAGATCGGGGACATGCCGCGCGATCTGCAATCGCGGCTGCTGCGCGTGCTGGCCGAAGGCGAGGTACTGCCCATCGGCGCCACGCGGCCGGTGCCCGTCAATGTGCGCGTGATCTCGGCCACGCACCACCGGCTGGACCAGCTCGTGGAAGCCGGCCAGTTCCGCGAAGATCTCTACTACCGCCTGAACGGTGCGCGCTTCGAGCTGCCCCCGCTGCGCGAGCGGCAGGACCTGGACTGGCTGATCGACAAGATGCTGGCCGACGGCGATGGCGGGCAGCCGGCCGCGCCAGGGCCGCGCAATCCGCGGACCATAACGCTGGCCGACACCGCGCGCCAGCGGCTGCATGCCCACCGCTGGCCCGGCAATCTGCGCGAGCTGCGCAATGTCATCGAATACGCCTGCGCGATCTGCCACGGTGGCGTGGTGACGCCCGATGACCTGCCCGACGGATTCGGCGCCAGCGCCCCGGCAGGCGCCGCATTGCGTTCGGCCGAGGCGGACGCCACGGCCAGGGCGGTGCCGCCCGAAGCCGCACCCGAAGCTACACCCGAGGCCATGCTGCTGATGCAGTACCTGCGCGCGTCGGGCTGGAACCTGAGCGCGGTGGCGCGGCAGATCGGCATCAGCCGCATGACGCTATACCGGCGCATGGAGCGGTACGGCATCGCGTCGCCCAACCGGCGCGATGGCAGCCAGCCGTGACGACTGTCCAGCCCAGGACACCTGTACTGTGACACCTGTCACACCCTGACCCGGCGGAATGGCGTGCGGCCTCCGGGTTATCCCGTGGGGCCGCACGCCATTTCCCGGGGTTTCCGGCCCTGGCATCGCCGCCACGTCCCTGGCACACCCATTGCAAAGACCCTGTCACGACAAGAGCGACAGGAGACAGGACATGGGGGTACCGCTGGTCGGCATCATCGCCAATCCCGTATCGGCGCGCGATATCCGCCGCGTGATCGCCAACGCCAACAGCCTGCAGCTGGCGGACCGCGTCAATATCGTGCTGCGCCTGCTGGCCGCGCTGGCGGCCTGCGGCATCGACCGCGTGATGATGATGCCGGACCGCGAGGGCCTGCGCGTCATGCTGAACCGGCACCTGACGCGCCACCAGGGGCCCGATGCCCGCCTGCCGGCGGTGGACTTCATCGACATGCCGGTAACCGCGCGCGTCGACGATACGCTGCATGCCGCCCGTCATATGGCCGACGCCGGCGTGTCCGTCCTCATCGTGCTGGGCGGCGACGGTACGCACCGCGCCGTGGTGCGCGAATGCGGCGCAGTGCCGATTGCCGGGCTTTCCACCGGCACCAACAACGCCTTCCCCGAAATGCGCGAGCCAACCATCACCGGGCTGGCCGCGGGGCTGTACGCCACCGGGCAGATCCCCGCGGGCCGCGCGCTGGCGTCGAACAAGCGGCTCGATATCGTGATTCGCGATGCCGATGGTGGCTTCCGGCGCGACATTGCCCTGGTCGATGCCGTGATCGCGCACGAGCAGTTCGTCGGCGCCCGCGCGCTATGGCGGGCCGACACGCTGGCCGCCGTCTACGTGGCCTATGCCGATCCGCAGGCAATTGGCCTGTCGGCCATTGCCGGGCTGCTGGAACCGATTGGCCGGCGCGAGCCGGGCGGCCTGGCCATCGAGCTGGCACCGGCCGGCGAGGGGGCCTTCGATCTGTTGGCACCCATTGCGCCCGGCCTGCTCTGCACCGTGCCGATTGCCGGGTGGCACCGCATCGCGCACGCGCGGCCGCACCGTGTGCGCCAGCGCGCCGGCATCGTCGCGCTGGACGGCGAACGCGAGCTGGCGTTCGGGCCGCACGACGAGGTAACCGTCACGTTGCACGACCACGCGTTCCGCAGCATCGACGTGGCGGCCTGCATGCGCTACGCCGCGTGCGAGCAGCTGATGCGCAGCGTGCCGGCGCTGACCTGAGCCGCCCCCCCTTCATCCCACCATCACAAGGCAGTACCACCACCAAAGGAGACGACCATGAGCGCCAGCACTTCGCAGTCAGCGCAGCTGCCCCTCGACAAGGAGACATTGCTGACCGTGTACCGCAAGATGCGGACGATCCGCGATTTCGAGGAACGCCTGCATGTGGATTTCGGCCGCGGGGATATTCCCGGCTTCGTGCACCTCTACGCCGGCGAGGAGGCGGCAGGCGTGGGCATTCTTCACCATCTGCACGATGGCGACCGCATCGCCAGTACGCACCGGGGCCACGGCCACTGCATCGCCAAGGGGGTGGATCCGGTGGCGATGATGAAGGAGATCTACGGCAAGAAGGGCGGTTCGTGCAACGGCAAGGGCGGGTCGATGCATATCGCCGACCTGTCCAAGGGGATGATGGGCGCCAACGGCATCCTGGGCGCTGGCGCACCGCTGGTCTGCGGCGCGGCGCTGGCGGCCAAGTTTCGCGGCAAGGGCGAGGTCGGCATCACGTTCTGCGGCGACGGGGCGTCGAACCAGGGCACGTTCCTGGAGAGCCTGAACCTGGCGGCGGTGTGGAACCTGCCGGTGATCTTCGTCATCGAGAACAACGGCTACGCGGAATCGACGTCGCGCGACTATGGCACGGCCGTCGACAGCTATGTCGATCGCGCGGCCGGCTTCGGCATCCCGGGCGTGACCGTGGACGGCACCGACTTCTTTGCCGTGCACGAGGCGGCCGGCGAGGTCATCCGGCGTGCGCGCGAAGGGGGCGGCCCGTCGCTGCTGGAATGCAAGATGGTCCGCTTCTACGGTCACTTCGAGGGCGATGCCCAGACCTATCGCGGCGCGGGCGAGCTGGACGATATCCGCGCCAACAAGGACTGCCTGAAGCTGTTCACGCGGGCCGTGACCCGGGCCGGCGTGGTGACGCGCGACGAGTTCGATGCCATCGACCGCGAGGTGGCCGCGCTGATCGACCACGCCGTGCAGGAGGCCAAGGCCGCGCCGCTGCCGGGGCCCGAAGACCTGCTGACCGATGTCTACGTGAGCTACTAAGCCATTCCAAAACAAAGGAGACAGCATCATGGCCCGCAAACTCAGTATGAAGCTGGCGATCAACGAGGCGATCGACCAGGAAATGACCCGCGATCCGAGCGTGATCATGCTCGGCGAGGATATTGTCGGCGGCGCAGGCGCCGACGGCGAGAAAGACGCCTGGGGCGGTGTGCTCGGCGTGACCAAGGGGCTCTATGCCAGGCACGGCGACCGCCTGCTCGACACGCCGCTGTCTGAATCGGCTTATGTGGGCGCCGCCATCGGCGCCGCCGCCTGTGGCATGCGCCCGATCGCCGAGCTGATGTTCATCGACTTCATGGGCGTCTGCTTCGACCAGATCTTCAACCAGGCCGCCAAGTTCCGCTACATGTTCGGCGGCAAGGCCGAAACGCCGGTGGTGATCCGCGCCATGGTCGGCGCCGGCTTCCGCGCGGCCGCGCAGCACAGCCAGATGCTGACGCCGATCTTCACGCATATCCCCGGGCTGAAGGTGGTGTGCCCGTCCACGCCGTACGACACCAAGGGCCTGCTGATCCAGGCCATCCGCGACAACGACCCCGTGATCTTCTGCGAGCACAAGAACCTGTACGGGCTGGAGGGCGACGTGCCCGAGGGCGCCTACGCGATCCCGTTCGGCGAGGCCAATATCGCGCGCGACGGCAAGGACGTGACCATCGTCAGCTATGGCCTGATGGTGCATCGCGCGCTGGAGGCGGCGGCCACGCTGGCCAGGGACGGCATCGAGGCCGAAGTGATCGACCTGCGCACGCTGTCGCCGCTGGACATGGACACGGTGCTCGAATCGGTGGAAAACACCGGCCGCCTGGTGGTGGTGGACGAAGCCAGCCCGCGCTGCAATATCGCCACCGACATCGCCGCCCAGACCGTGCAGCAGGCGTTTGGCGCGCTCAAGGCCGGCATCGAGATGGTCTGCCCGCCGCATACGCCGGTGCCGTTCTCGCCGACGCTCGAAGACCTGTATATCCCCAGCGCAGCCCGTATCGTGGAAGCCGCGCGCAAGACCATGAAGGGAGGCAAGCACTGATGGCCGCAGCAATCACCCCGATCGTGATGCCCAAATGGGGCCTGTCGATGAAGGAAGGCACCGTCAATGCCTGGCTGGTCGACACCGGCGCCGAGATTACCGTGGGCATGCCGATCCTCGATGTGGAAACCGACAAGATCGCCAACGCCGTGGAAGCCCCCGACGCCGGCACGTTGCGGCGCAAGGTGGCCGATGCGGGCGACGTGCTGCCTGTGAAGGCGCTGCTTGGCGTACTCGCACCCGATGAGGTCAGCGATGCGGAAATCGACGCGTATGTCGCCAGCTACGAGACGCCGGCCGACGACGAAGATGAAGACGAAGCCGGCCCTGCCTATCAGTTCGCGGAGGTCGACGGCCTGCGCGTCCGCTACGCCCGCAGGGGCCACGGCGCCGAGGCGGTGCTCTTCCTCCACGGCTTTGGCGGAGATCTGGACAACTGGCTGTTCAACCTCGATCCGCTGGCGGACACGTACACCGTGGTGGCGCTGGATCTCCCGGGACACGGGCAGACCACGCCCCGCCTGGCTGGCACGACGCTGGCGGAGATGGCCGGCTTCGTGACCCGCTTTCTTGACGCGCTGGACATCGGCCAGGCGCACCTGGTGGGCCATTCGATGGGCGGCGGCATTGCCGCGCAACTGGCCGTGGACGCCCCGCACCGCGTGCTGTCCGTCGCGCTGGTGTCCCCGGTGGGCTTTGGCGACGAGATCAACAACGGCTACACGGAAGGCTTTGTCAATGCGCAGTCGCGCCGCGACCTGAAGCCGGTCATCGAGCTGCTGTTCGCCAACCCCGATCTGGTCAGCCGGCAGATGCTGGACGACCTGCTGCGGTACAAGCGGCTTGACGGCGTGCCCGAGGCACTGGCGGCACTGGGGGCCAGCCTGTTCGCCGATGGCCGCCAGCGCGAGCAACCGGGCCGGCGCCTGGCCGAGGCGGGCAAACGCACGCTGGTAATCTGGGGCGCCCGTGACCAGGTCGTCCCGCCCGCCCACGCGGAAAACGCCCCGGCTGGCGCCACCGTCACGGTGTTCGACGATGCCGGCCACATGAGCCAGATGGAAAAGGCCGGCGAGGTGAACGGGCTGCTGAGAGGGCATCTGGCGGGGTAGGGCGGGGCGGACAACAGCTGGCTTCGCCAGAGATATTCTCCCCTCTCCCATTTATGGGAGAGGGGCGGGGGAGAGGGCGAGCCTCTCGGGATGCGAGGGTCTCGATTTGGACCGCCGCGCCCTCTCCCCCGACCCCTCTCCCGCGCTGCGGGAGAGGGGAGCAAACCGACAGCAACAACCGGCAGACCGACATCAAATCACCCCCCCATTGACCCGCAGCGTCTGCCCGTTGACCCACGCCCCGTCTGCACCGGCAAAGAACGCCACGGCGTTGGCGATATCCTCCGGCGTGCCCAGGCGTTCGAGCGGGGCCATCCTTGCCATGCGGTCGATCAGTTCCGGCGACTTGCCGTCGAGGAACAGCTCGGTGGCGGTCGGCCCCGGGGCCACGGAATTGACGGTGATATTGCGGCCGCGCATCTCCTTCATCAGCACGGCGGTCAGGGCTTCCACGGCTGCTTTCGAGGCCGCGTAGACGCCGTAGGTCGGCATCAGCAGCCCCACCAGGCTGGACGACAGATTGATGACACGGCCGCCGTCGCGCAGGCGCCGTGCCGCCTCGCGCAACGTGTTGAAAGTGCCCTTTACGTTGATATGCATGACGCTGTCGAACAGCGCGTCATCGGTCTCGGCCAGCGTGGCGAGCTTCATGATGCCCGCGTTGTTGACCAGCACATCGACGCCACCAAACGCCGCCTCGGCTGCGGCGAACATGCGGGCCACGGCAGTCGGGTCACTGATGTCGGCCTGATGGGTGAGGGCGCGGCCGCCGGCAGCCTCGATGTCCGCGGCCACGGCTTCGGCTTCGCGGGCACTGCCGGCGTAGTTGACGACAATCGTCAGGCCGTCGGCCGCCAGGCGCCGGGCGATGGCGGCGCCGATGCCGCGCGAGGCGCCGGTCACGATGGCGACGCGGGTCGGCTGGGAGGGGGTTGAGAGGGTGGCGGTCATGGCTGGGCTCCGGTCGGTCGGGGGTGGTGGGCAACCGCGTCTGGCTGCGGTGTCACTGCACTATGCGCGATAGTCTCGTTTGGATAATCGGTCTAGAATTGCCAGCACTTGTTCTGTCGTGGAAACAATGGTTTAAAAAAGCGTACTAAAAGGCACAGAAAAGGGCGCGGAATGGACCGCTTCGACGCAATGCGGCTTTACACACGGGTGGTGGAACGCCGCAGTTTCACGCTGGCTGCCAGCGACATGGAGATGCCCCGGTCGACGGTGACCAAAGTGATCGCCGACCTGGAAAAGCGCCTGGGCGTGCGGCTGCTACAGCGCACCACGCGGGTGGTGCGGCCCACGCTGGACGGCGAGGCGTATTACCGCCGATGCCTGCGCATTCTTGACGACATCGAGGACGCCGAGGGCGGCTTCAGCGGCGCCGAGCCGCGCGGCATGCTGCGCATCGAGGTCCAGGGCACCCTGGCTCGCCATTTCCTGATGCCCGGCTTTCCGGATTTCCTGAGCCGCTACCCCGAACTGCAGATCACGATGAGCGAAGGCGACCGCTGGGTCGACCTGGTGCAGGAGGGCGTGGACTGCGTGCTGCGCTACGGCAAGCTGCCCGACAGCGAACTGGTGGCCCGCCAGGTGGCCATGCTGGATCGTTTGACCTGCGCCACGCCCGCCTACCTGGAACGCTTCGGCACGCCGACCGATCTCGCATCGCTGGCCGGCCACCGGATGGTGGGCATCCGCCAGATGAGCACGGGCAATGTCACGCCGCTGGAGTTCGAGGTTGGCGACGACCTGAAGCGCCTGTCGCTGCCGTGCCCGCTGGCCGTCACCGGCACCGAGAGCTATCTGGCCGGTATCGAACTGGGTCTTGGCATCGCCCAGGTGCCGCGCTTCCATATCGTCGAACAGCTCCGGCGCGGCTCGCTGGTGGAAATCCTGCGCGACACGCCGCCGCCGTCGCAGCCCGTGTCGCTGCTCTATCCGCGCTCGCGCCAGCTATCGCCTCGTGTGCGAGCGTTCCTGGACTGGGCGGCGGGCGAGTTTGCGCGGAGCCGGTTGCTGGCCTGAACGTTGCGCACCGCACGCATGCTCAGCCCAACACCGCCCGCACGCTGCTCAACTGATCCAATGTCTCGCGCAGTTCGCGCTCCAGCACGGCGACCAGCTCGGCCGAGGGCATCGATCGCGCCAGCGGCACGGCCTGGCCGGCCCATTGGGCGGCAAATTCGCTGACGCCCTTGGCCTTGGCCGCCGCGTGCAGCGCCTTGCCGGCGTCGTACGTCACGGGATAGTCTGGAATTGCCGGGGCGCCGGCGGCGGTGCCCAGGCGCGTGAAGCGGCTGGTGAAGCCGCGTGCCGCGCGGCCCGAGATGGCGCGGGTCAGCGTGGTCGGGCGGGTTTCGTCGGCGGTCAGCGCGGCGCGGTAGGCGGCGTCGGCGGCCGATTCACTGGCGGCGACAAACGCCGTGCCAAGCTGCGCCGCGGCGGCGCCCAGCGCCAGCACGGCCGCGATGCCGGCGCCGTCCATGATGCCGCCAGCCGCGACGACGGGCAGGTTCGTGCGGGCCACCAGCACGCGGGTCAGCGCGAACGTGCCAAGCCCTTCGTCCTCGGCCTCGGTATCGAAGGCGCCGCGATGGCCGCCGGCCTCGAAGCCCTGCGCGACAATGGCGTCGATACCGGCCGCCTCGATCTGCCGCGCTTCGTGCAGCGACGTGGCGCTGGCCAGCAGCACGATGCCGGCCGCCTTCAGCGCATCGATCCATGTCTGCGCCGGCAGGCCGAAATGGAAGCTCACCACGGCCGGCTTCTCTTCCAGCAGCATCTGGTACATCGCGTCATCGACCACAAAGCTCTTGTAGATCTCGCGCAGCGCGCCGGGCGGCGTGGCGCCGAATTCGGCAAAGGCCGAGCCCAGGTATTTCAGCCAGGCCGATTCTCGCTCGGCATCGGGCTTGGCCGGCACATGGCAGAACACGTTGATGTTGAAGGGCTTCGACGTCAGCGCGCGGGTTTCGCGTATCACCTTGCGTGCGCCCTCCGCGTCCATGGCGCCCACGCCGAGCGAGCCCAAGCCGCCGGCTTCGGATACGGCCGCCGCCATGGCCGGAGTGCTGACGCCCGCCATCGGCGCCTGAATGATGGGCAGGCGGATGCCCAGGCGCGACAACAGGTTGCGGGACGGGTTCTGACGATTGGCTTCCATGGCGGCGTTCCTTGTCATGCGGGGTGGCTACGGCGCAGTTCCTGCTCGAATGCGGCGTAGGCGGAGGTGGTGAAAGCGGAGCGGCGAATCAGGTACGTATGCACCTTGCGGACCGGCACGGTCTGCAGGGCCCCCATATTGGCCTGCATGGCCAGCAGCGAGCGCGGCACGATGGCCACGGCGGAGCCTGCCGTCACCTGCGCCAGGATGGCGTGGTACGAGGGGAGTTCGATAACGGCGAGATGGCGGCGCGCATCGTCGCCAGCCTGTTCGAGCCAGTCCTCGGCGCACCGGCGATAGGTGCAGCCGCGCAAGAACGCGGCCAGCTGGCGCAGCGTCACGTCTTCGGGGCGCCGGACTTTCGGATGGGTCGCCGGCAGCACCAGCACCAGCTCCTCGGTGGTCAGGAACACCCCTTCCAGGCCCGCACCCATTTCCGATATGTCGATGTCCCCCGGGTTGCCCGTGCCGGGGTGGGCCACGATCGCGCAGTCCAGCCGGCGTTCCAGCACGCCGTCTGCCAGCGCCTGCGAGGTGCCCGTGCTCAGGTCCAGTTCGACGTCGGGCCACGCGGCGTGGAAGCGGCCCAACGGCCGGGGCAGCAGCGTGGCCGCGGTGCTTTCCATCGACCCCACGCGCAGGCGGCCGCTCGGCGCATCGGCGCGCATGGACTGCCGTGCCTCTTCGGCCAGCGCCAGTAGCTGGTCCGCATAGCCCAGCAGGCGCTGTCCGGCCGGAGTCAGGATCATCTGCTTGTTCGCGCGCTGGAACAGGTCCACGCCGAGGCTTTCCTCAAGCTGCTTCACGCGCGTCGTCACGTTCGACTGCACGCGGTCCAGCGATTTGGCGGCCCGGGTGACGCTCTGTTCGCGCGCTACCGCCCGGAAAATCTCGAGTTCTGCCAGTTCCACACTGTGCGACGACACAATCGTGTCGTTCTCCGATAGAGAATGAAAGTCTGGTTAGTATTGTGATTGGAGAATGCGTTGTCAAGCGGACGGCGCCGTCGGATTCCGTCAGGGTGTGATTTATAGTGATGTATCAACCATTCACCGGGAGACAGCAGCATGAAGAAGGCAGAACCGCAGGCCGGCGTACCGGCCGCCGAGCTGATCGATGCCAGGATTGCGGAGCTTGGCGACTGGCGCGGCGAGATGCTGGCGCAATTGCGGGCCATCGTTCGGGAAGCCGATCCCGACGGGATCGAGGAGTGGAAATGGAGCGTGCCGGTGTGGTCGCACGACGGCATCCTCTGCACGGGCGAGGTCTACAAGGCCACCGTGAAAATGACGTTCGCCAAGGGCGCGTCGCTGGATGATCCCAAGGGGCTGTTCAATTCGAGTCTGGACGGCAACGTGCGCCGTGCGATCGACTTCCGCGAGGGCGACACCATCAACAGAACCGCCCTCAAGGCCCTGATCCGCGCGGCGGTGGCGCTGAACCAGGCCGGGGCCAAACCGAAAGCCAGGTCCAGGGCCTGACCCGGCAAGGCCTGGGGCGGCCCTCGGTCGCCCGGCCAATGTCGGCGCGACACCGACAGCCATTTCGGTTGGCGCGGGGTAGCATGAGTCGCTTTGGCCTGTGGTTGCGCGCCGTGCAGTCGTCTGGTGCGCGCGCAGCCGCGATTTTCCTTCTATCCCGCCGGTATGCAACCGTCTTCCCTGCAACGCTTCCTGTTCGGCGCGATCCTTGTTCCGGTCTCGATGGCCGTGGTGTTCGGCATGGATGCGGTCACCCCGCTTGGGGTGGCGGCGTGGCTGTTCTACCTCGTGCCGGTCTGCCTGACCCTGTACGGCAATGACCCGAGGCTGCCGCTGATCGTCGCCGCCGTTGGCACGGTGCTGATCGGCATCGGCTACGCGGTATCGCCTGCCAGCAGCATCCGGCCGATCTATGCCGTCGCTAACCGCGGCGCGGGCGTGGTCGTGCTGTGGTTTCTGGCAGGCGTGGTGTATCGCTACATCCTGTCGCAGGCGGCCATGCGGCGCGCGGCGTGGCTGCAGCAGACGCAGGTGCGGGTGCACCAGGCCGTGCGCAATCCGCAGTCGGCGGGCAATGTGGCCGATGCGCTCGTGCGCGTGCTGGCGCAGGCCTTCCAGGCGCACGTGGGCGTGGTGTACCAGGTGGATGGCGACCAGATGCGCCGCGTGGCCACGTGGGCGCTGGCCAACGCCGACGAGCTGCCGCAGACGCTGACGGCGGGGCAGACGCTGGCTGGCCAGGCGGCGGCGGAAAACCGCGTGATCGCGGTGGGCGGCCTGCCGGCCGACTATCTGCAGGTGTCCTCGGCCCTGGGCCGGACGACGCCCAACGAGATCGTGGCGGCGCCGCTGACGGCCGAAGGCGACGTGGTGGGCGTGGTGGAACTGGGCTTTGTCGCCACGCAGCGCGATACGGCCGACATCGTGGAACTGCTGGAGCGTATTGGCGACCCGATCGGCATGACCCTGCGGGCCGCCGCCTACCGGGGCCGCCTGGAAAAGCTGCTCGGCGAAACCCAGCGCCAGAGCGAGGAACTGCAGGTCCAGCAGGAAGAGCTGCGCGTATCGAACGAGGAACTGGAAGAGCGCGGCCGCGCGCTGATGGATTCGCAGGCGCGGCTCGAAGCCCAGCAGGCGGAGCTGGAACAGACCAACGTGCAGCTGGAAGAACACGCGCAACGGCTGGAAGGCCAGAAGCGGGAGATGCTGGCCTTCCAGGCCGAACTGGCCGCCAACGCCCGGGCGCTGGAGCGGTCCAACCAGTACAAGAGCGAATTCCTGGCCAATATGTCGCACGAACTGCGCACGCCGCTCAACAGTGCGCTGATCCTGGCCAAGCTGCTGCAGGAGAACAAGGAAGGCACGCTGACCGCCGAGCAGGTGCGCTACGCATCCACCATCCACGCTGCCAACACCGACCTGCTGAACCTGATCAACGATATCCTCGACCTGTCCAAGATCGAGGCCGGCCATCTGGTGATCGAGCACGAAACGGTCGAACTGAAGGCGCTGACCGAGGCGCTGCAGGGCATGTTCGGGCCGATCGCCGAGCAAAAGGGCGTGCCGTTCCGCGTCGAATTCCTGCCCGGCGTGCCCGATGCCATCGTGTCCGACAACCAGCGTCTGCAGCAGGTGCTGAAGAACCTGCTGTCCAATGCGTTCAAGTTTACGGAATCGGGCGCGGTCACGCTGGCGCTGGCCGCGCAGGGTGATGACGCGGTGCGCTTCGAGGTGCGTGACACCGGCATCGGCATTCCGAAAGACAAGCAGCAGGTCATTTTCGAGGCGTTCCAGCAGGCCGACGGCACCACCAGCCGCCGCTATGGCGGCACGGGCCTGGGCCTGTCGATCTCGCGCGAGCTGGGCCGCCTGCTGGGCGGCGTGATCTCGGTGGCCAGCGAACCGGGCCAGGGCAGCGTGTTTGCTTTGACCGTGCCGCGCCTGCTCGGCGCAGACTCCGCCACGCAGGCTGGCCTGATGACGCAGCCGGCCAGCGCGCCGGCACCGCTGGTGATGGCCCCGCCATCGCGCGCGGTGCCGCCTGCCCCGGCGCCGGCACAAGAGCCCATGGAGCGCGTGCAGCCGGGCTATCCGGCACCGATTCCCGACGACCGCGACCATCGCACGCGCGGCAACCGGCTGATCCTGGTGGTCGAGGACGATATCGACTTCGCCGGCATTCTCTACGACCTGGCCCACGAACTCGATTTCGACTGCATCCACGCCACCACGTCGGCGCAGGGCCTGGAACTGGCGCGCCAGCATCAGCCGTGCGGCATCCTGCTGGACGTGGCGCTGCCCGACCAGTCGGGGCTGACGCTGCTCGACTGGCTCAAGCGAGACCCCGCCACGCGGCATATCCCGACGCATCTGGTATCGGTCAGCGATCATGCCGAAGCGGCGCTGCACCTGGGCGCGGTGGGCTACACGTTCAAGCCCAGCGAGCGCGACAAGCTGGCGGCGGCGATCCGGGGCCTGGAGGCACGCATGGCGGCGGGCCAGCGCCGGGTGTTGGTGATCGAGGACGACCCGGCGCTACGCGAGAGCATTCGCGCGCTGCTGAAATCGCTGGAGGCCGAGATCGTGACCACCGACAGCGTGGCAGCGGCCACGACGGCGCTGGAGGGCACGCCGTTCGACTGCGTGGTGATGGACATGGTATTGCCCGACGGCACCGGCCATGACCTGCTGGCCCATATGGCGCAGCGGGCGCAGGCCAATGCCGGCGCCATGCCGCCCGTGATCATCTATACGGGCCGGCAGCTGTCGGCCGAGGACGAACAGAAGCTGCGCCGGTATTCGAAGTCGATCATCATCAAGGGGGCCCGTTCGCCCGACCGGCTGCTCGACGAAGTGACGCTGTTCCTGCACAGCGTGGAGTCGTCGCTGCCGCCGGAACACCAGCGCATGCTGCGGGCGGCCCGCAACCGCGACGACACGTTCGACGGCCGCAAGCTGCTGCTGGTGGAAGACGACGCGCGCAATATCTTCGCGCTGTCGAAGGTCATCGAACCGCTGGGCGCCACCGTGGAGATCGCCCGCAGCGGGCGCGAGGCGCTTGACCTGCTGAACCGGATGGACGGCATCGACCTGGTACTGATGGACATCATGATGCCCGAGATGGATGGCATCACGGCCATGCGGCACATCCGCCAGATGCCGCAGTACGCGCGCCTGCCGATCATCGCGCTCACCGCCAAGGCCATGCAGTCCGACCGCGAGGCCTGCCTGCAGGCCGGTGCCAACGACTACATCGCCAAGCCGATCGATGTGGACAAACTGCTTTCGCTGTGTCGCGTATGGCTACACGCAAACTGAAACCGAAGGACGCGGCACCACTGTCCGACGCCTCGTGGGACGACGGCACGGTGCTGCTCGACGCCAACTTCGACATCGAGCTGGAGCTGCTGCTGGAGGCCATCTTCCGCAAGTACCAGCATGACTTCCGGCGCTATGCGCGGGCGTCGCTGCGGCGCCGGCTGGAGCAGGCGTTGCGGGACCTGAACCTGACCACGCTGTCGCAACTGCAGGACCGCATGCTGCGCGATGCCGTGCTGTTCGGCCGGCTGCTGCAGTACCTGACGGTGCAGGTCAGCGAGATGTTCCGCGATCCGTCCTACTTCCGTGCGATTCGCGAGCACGTGGTGCCGGTGCTGCAGACCTATCCGTCGGTCAACGTCTGGGTGGCCGGCTGCAGCAGCGGGGAGGAACTGTGGTCGCTGGCCATCCTGTTCGAGGAAGAGGGCCTGGCCGAGCGCACCGTCTTCTATGCCACCGATATCAACCCAGAGGCCCTGGCCATCGCGCGCGCGGGGGTGTACGACGCCGGCCGGCTGCGCAGCTTCGGCGCCAACTATCTGGCGGCCGGCGGGCGGGCGTCGCTGTCGGACTACTATCACGCGGCCTATGGCAAGGCCAAGTTCAACGCGCAGCTGATCCGGCAATCGGTGTTTGCGGATCACAGCCTGGCGACCGACAGCGTGTTCCAGGAAGCCCAGCTGATTTCGTGCCGCAATGTGCTGATCTATTTCGACCGGCCGCTGCAGGACCGCGCCATCGGCCTGTTTCGCGATGCGCTGGCGCGGCGCGGGTTCCTGGGGCTGGGCAGCAAGGAAAGCCTGCTCTTCAGCGCCCATGTGCAGGATTTCGAGGCGGTGTCGTCGCGCGAGCGGCTGTACCGCAAGCTCTGAGGCTCCATCATGCAGACCGCGACGCAACCGTGCAGGGGAGTAGTGATCGGTGGCTCGGCCGGCGCGCTGGAGGCACTGAACGCCGTCTTGCCGATGCTGCCCGCGCGCTTCATGCCGCCGGTGGTGGTCGTCATGCATCAGCTGGCGTCGAGCCCGAGCCTGCTGCCGGGACTGTTCGCCGTGCGTTGCGCGATGCCCGTGCACGAGGCGGAAGACAAGCTGACGGTCGAGCCGGGCCATCTCTATCTGGCGCCACCGGACTATCACCTGCTGCTGGAACGGGACCCCGACACGCCGGACAGCGTGCGGCTGGCCCTGTCGGTGGCGCCGCCCGTGCGGTTTTCGCGGCCGTCGATCGACGTGCTGTTCGAGTCGGCCGCCGTCGCGTGGCGGGAGGGCGCGCTGGGCGTGCTGCTGTCGGGCGCCAACGACGATGGTGCGCGCGGCCTGGCCGTGATTCGCGCGGCGGGCGGCCGCACCTGGGTGCAGTCGCCGGAATCCGCCATGGTGGAGACCATGCCGCAAGAGGCGATCGCGCGCGGCGCGGCCGACCACATACTGACCCTGGAAGCGATCGGCCACGGGCTGGCCCGCCTGACTGAATGACGCCTACCATGCAAGCTCCCGTGAAGATCCTCGCCGTCGACGACATTGCGGCCAACCTGACCGCGCTGGACGCCGTACTGGCCAAGCCTGGCATAGAGATCGTCCATGCCAATTCCGGCGCGCAGGCGCTGGAACTGCTACTCGACCACGAATTCGGGCTGGCCATCCTGGACGTGCACATGCCCGAGATGGACGGCTTCGAGCTGGCCGAACTGATGCGCGGCAGCAAGCGCACGAGCCAGATCCCGATCCTGTTCCTGACGGCCGCCGGGCATGACAGCCAGCGCGCGTTTCGCGGCTATGCGTCGGGCGCGGTGGATTTCCTGTTCAAGCCCGTGGATGCGCGTGTGCTGTCGGCCAAGGTCGATGTGTTCGTGCAACTGGCCCAGCAAAAGCAGCTACTGGCCGAGCAGCTGGAAACCGCCCAGCAGCTGCTGAAGACCAATGAAATGCTGATGGCCGTGCTGGCGCACGATCTCCGTACGCCGCTATCGGCCATCATCGCCTCGGCGTCGTTCCTGGGCCGCTTCGGGGGCGAGGAAAAGCTGAAGCCGGCCACGGACCGGATTGCCCGCAGCAGCCAGCGCATGGCGCGCATGGTGGACCAGCTGCTGCATGTGGCGCGCCTGCATGGCGGACGGGTCAGCCTGATGCCGCAGGCGGCGGATCTGGGCGCGATCTGCGCGGCCATCGTCGATGAATGCCAGGCGTCGCGCGGCGAGCTGCAGCTGGTGCTGGAGCAACTGGGCGATACCCGGGCCACCATCGATCCCGACCTGATTGCCCAGGTGGTGCAGAACCTGGTGGGCAACGCGCTGCAGCACGGCGATGCCGGCACGCCGGTGACCGTGCGCGTGGACGGTACGGCCCCGGACCGCGTGACGGTGGCGGTGTCCAACGGCGGCACGATCGATGCCCGCGTGCTGCCGCATATCTTCGACGCCTTCCATTCGGGGATGGGTGCGACGGCGGCCGCCACTGGCGGCAGCCATTCCGAAGGGCTTGGGCTCGGTCTCTATATCGCCCGCGAGTTGGCCATGCTGCACGGCGGCACCGTCGTGGCCGAATCGTCGCCCGAGCTTCGCAACACGGTATTTACGGTGACGCTGCCACGGGAGTGCTGCAAGGCACAGCGCGCCATCCAGCCCTGACGCCGCCGGTTGCGAACCCCGGGCCGGGACCCGCCGTCGCATCCCATCGCGATGCCACTGACCGCGCCAGTCGGCGCAGGTCGCCTGCCGGTCAGCGGCTCCAGGGCGCCGCGCCGGCAGCCAGCCCGTAACGCGCCAGCGCCTGCGCGTGCAGCGCGGCGTCGACGGCATAGAGCGCGCTGGCGGCGATATGGTGCCGGTCGATCTCGAAGAAGCGCCGCAGCGCGCCGCGCGTGTCGCTGCGGCCAAAGCCGTCGGTGCCCAGGGCGATATAGCGCGCCGGCACGTAGGGCGCGATCAGCTGGGCATAGGCGCGCACGTAATCGGTGGCGGCAATGACCGGGACCGTGCCGGGCAGGCAGCGCGCGACATGGCTGGTGGTGTCGGCAGGGGCCGCGCCGGTGCCGAACATCTGCTGGCGTTCGCAGTCGCGCGCATCGCGGGCCAGTTCCGGAAAGCTCGTCACGCTCCAGATTTCGCTGGCAATGTTCCAGTCCTGCGCCAGCAGGTCGGCGGCGGCGATGACCTCCCGCAGGATCGGGCCCGATCCCAGCAGCCGCACGCGGGCGACGCCGTCGCCGCGCGTGCCGAAGCGGTACATGCCGCGCACCACGTCGGCGTGTGCCGAGGCGGGCAGGGGCGGATGCGCGTAGTTCTCGTTGTTGACGGTGATGTAGTAGAACTCGTCGCGCTGCTGCTCCAGCATCGCGCGTGCGCCGTGGTCGATGATGATTGCGGCCTCGCCGATGAATGCCGGGTCATAGGCGCGGCAGTTCGGCACCGTGGCGGCTACCAGCTGGCTGCTGCCGTCCTGGTGTTGCAGGCCCTCGCCGGAAAGCGTGGTGCGGCCGGCAGTGGCGCCGATCAGGAAACCGCGGGCGCGTTGGTCGGCGGCGGCCCAGATCATGTCGCCCACGCGCTGAAAGCCGAACATCGAGTAGTAGATATAGAACGGCAGCATCGGCTCGCCGCTGACGCTGTACGACGTGGCCGCCGCCGTCCACGACGCCATCGCGCCGGCCTCGGTAATGCCTTCCTCCAGTAGCTGGCCGTCGCGGCTTTCCTTGTAGTAGAGCATCGAGCCGGCGTCCTCCGGCTCGTAGAGCTGGCCCTGCGGCGCATAGATGCCGATTTGCCGGAACAGGTTGGCCATGCCGAAGGTGCGCGCTTCATCGGCCACGATCGGCACGATGCGCGGGCCGAGCGTGCGGTCTTTGATCAGGTTGGTGAACAGACGCACCACGCCCGTGGTGGTCGATACCTCGCGCCCGTCGGGCGTCAGGGCAAAGCCGGCGTAGCTGTCGAGCGGCGGCACCGGCAAGGCCGGCGCGGTGTCGGTGCGCCGGGGCAGGTGCCCGCCCAGCGCAGCCCGACGCTCGCGCAGGTACGCCATTTCGGGGCTGTTGTCGGCTGGCTTGTAGAACTGCATCGATTCGAGCGCGGCGTCGTCGATGGGCAGCGCAAAGCGGTGGCGAAACGCGCGCAGGGCTTCGATGTCGAGCTTCTTCTGCTGGTGGGCGGTCATGCGCGATTCGCCGGCATTGCTCATGCCGTAGCCTTTCTTGGTCTTGGCCAGGATCACGGTGGGCTGGCCGGGATGATGGGCGGCGGCATGATAGGCCGCATGGAGCTTGCGCAGGTCGTGGCCGCCACGACGCAGGCCGTCGATGTCGGCCGCGCTCATGCCCGCCACCAGCGCCTTCAGTTCCGGGTCCTGGTGGAAGAAGTGCGACAGGTTGTAGTCGCCATCCTTGGCGCCCAGGTTCTGGTACTCGCCATCGACCATGGCCGCAAAACGCTTGAGCAGCGCGTGGCTGGTATCGCGGGCAAACAGGGCGTCCCATTCCGAGCCCCAGATCACCTTGATGACGTTCCAGCCCGCGCCGCTGAACAGGGCTTCCAGCTCGTTGATGACCTGGCCGTTGCCGCGCACCGGGCCATCGAGCCGTTGCAGGTTGCAGTTGATCACGAACGTCAGGTTGTCCAGGCCTTCGCGGGCGGCCAGCGACAAGGCGGCCAGCGATTCGGGCTCGTCCATCTCGCCATCGCCAAACACCCCCCAGACGCGCCGGCCAGCCGTGGCGGCAATGCCGCGATGCGCGAGGTAGCGCAGGAATCGCGCCTGGTAGATGGCGCTGATCGGGCCGATGCCCATCGAGCCGGTGGGAAACTGCCAGAAATCGGGCATCAGCCACGGATGCGGGTACGAGCACAGGCCGCCGCCATCGACTTCCTGCCGGTAGCGGCTCAGTTGCGCCTCGGAAAGACGGCCTTCCAGGAACGCGCGCGCATAGACGCCGGGGGCCGAATGCGGCTGGAAGAAGACCAGATCGCCCTTGCGCTCCGGCGTATCGGCGCGAAAGAAATGCTGGAAGCCCACTTCGAAGATCTCGGCGGCTGACGCGTAGCTGGCCAGGTGGCCGCCCAGTTCGCCATACGCCTTGTTGGCGCGGACCACCATCGCCAGCGCATTCCAGCGCAGGATGGCCGTCAGCCGCTGTTCGATGGCCAGGTTGCCGGGGTAGGGCGGCTGCGCCTGCGGCGCAATGGTGTTCTGGTAGGCGGAGTAGGGGTGCGGGCGTGTGTCCAGACCCAGATGGGCGGCATGCTGGCCAAGCCGTTCCAGCAGGAAGCCCGCGCGCCGGGGCCCCGCTGCCGACACGATGCCGCTCAGGGCGTCCATCCATTCCTGTGTTTCCAGTGGATCGATATCGCCATCGATCTGCAGTGGCTGAAGTGGTTCGGCGCGGCCCATGATCGGTCTCCGGATGCGAATGCCCTTGTGGTGACATCGATTTTAGGGGCCGGACCGGAACAGAACGTCCCGGATTGCGCGGTGGAAACCGAGCATGACGGCATGATGTGCTGCCATGCCGTCTATTTCCAGCATAATCCTCTTAAGAACGGAAAAGTGGCAGGCGAGGCGGCCAAGGGATGGCATCCGTGGAAGATGGCGATTGCGTTCGTCATGACGGCGACCTATGGTTATCCGTCCGGCTAACTATTTCGGAGACGCAACAATGAAGCTCACCGTACAAACCACCGTCGCCGCCCCGATCGACAAGGTGTGGCGCGCCTACACCACGCCCGAGGACATCAAGCAGTGGAATGCTGCCTCCGATGACTGGCACACCACGGCCGCGTCGGTCGACCTGCGCGTTGGCGGCGCGTTCTCATCGCGGATGGAGGCCAAGGACGGCAGCATGGGCTTCGATTTCGCGGGCACCTACACCGAGATCGTGCCGAACCGGCGCATCGTGTACGCCTTTGGCGACCGGAACGCCGAGGTCGATTTTGCCGATAGCCCGCAAGGCGTGACGGTGCGCGTGAGCTTCGACCCGGAGTCGGAATACCCGGTGGAACAACAGCAGCAGGGCTGGCAGAGCATTCTCGACAATTTCAAACGGTACGTCGAAGCGAGGTAGTGGCGGCATCCGGTCCGGTCCGATGCACGTCGAAGCATGGTGTACGCCCCCGCGTCGGAACCGCGCGCCTGCGGAAAGCGCCGGAGCGCCGGACCGGCTGCGCGATCTGTATCCCCTTGTATCGCCGCGGCTGGGCGATACATGACGATCCAAAAAGGTGCATGGATCGACATTTCACGCGTGCATTCGGTTTCTAGACTGCGATGGTTCATTCACGCCCGCTACGGTTTCCTTCCGTCAGGAAACAGGCGGCGCCAACCAGGAGAACCATTGATGTCGCATGCTCTGACCCCAGATTTCCCGGCGGCTCGCCGGACCGTTGCCGCCGCGGCCACACTGGCGGCCATCGCTTTCGCCGGATACCTGCAGCCCGCCAGGGCCGCGGACGCTGCCCCCAAGGCCAAGGCCGTCGCCGCCCAGGCCAACGCCGACGAGAGCATCCGTCCCTTCCACGTGCATGTGCCGCAGGCCCAGCTGGACGACCTGCGCCGCCGCATCGCGGCCACGCGCTGGCCCGACAAGGAAACCGTCAGCGACGATTCCCAGGGCATCCAGACCGCCCGTGTGCAGGAACTGGTCAAGTATTGGGGCACCCAGTACGACTGGCGCAAGGCCGAGGCGCAACTCAATGCGCTGCCGCAGTTCGTGACGAAGATCGATGGGCTGGACATCCATTTCATCCACGTGAAGTCGCGCCATCCGAACGCGCTGCCGCTGATCCTGACCCACGGCTGGCCGGGCTCGGTCTTCGAGTTCACCAAGACCATCGGGCCGCTGACCGACCCCACCGCGTATGGTGGCCGCGCCGAAGATGCGTTCGACGTGATCATTCCGTCGATTCCCGGCTACGGGTTCTCCGCGCGGCCGGCCGAATTGGGCTGGGGCCCGGATCGCACGGCGCGTGCCTGGGACACCCTGATGAAGCGGCTGGGCTATACGCAATACGTGTCACAGGGCGGTGACCACGGATCGGTCATTTCCGACGCGCTCGCCCGCCAGGCGCCGCCGGGACTCAAGGCCATCCACCTGAACATGCCGGCCACGGTGCCGGGCCCGCTGATGAAGTCGATCCTGGCCGGCGATGCGGCGCCGTCCGAGCTGACCGATCCGGAACGCAAGGCCTACCAGTCCCTGAGCCGCTTCTTCGGCCGCAATGCCGCCTATGGCGCGATGATGGTGACGCGTCCGCAAACCATCGGCTATTCGCTGTCGGACTCGCCGGCGGGCCTGGCGTCGTTCACGTACGAGAAGATCGCCGAATGGAGCGACAGTGGCGGCGTGCCCGAGCGCGTGCTGTCGCGCGATGCCATCCTGAACGACATCACGCTCTACTGGCTCACCAATACCGGCGCATCGTCGTCGCGCTTCTACTGGGAGAACAACAACAACAACTTCAGCGCCGAGACGCAGAAGACGCGCGATATCAAGGTGCCGGTGGCCATCAGCGTGTTCCCGCACGAGATCTACCAGGCGCCGGAAAGCTGGAGCAAGCAGGCATACCCGTCGCTGTACTACTACCACGCGGTGGCCAAGGGTGGTCATTTCGCGGCGTGGGAACAGCCGCAGCTGTTTGCGGAGGAACTGCGGGCGGCGTTCAGATCGGTGCGGTAAAGCGATCTGGCGCCGGGCTTGACCCGCTTTTTGGCCCGGCCTTCTGGCCGGGCTTCCTTGTGCGCGTGGCCTAGCGGCGCTGGGCCAGCCAGATGCCGGCGCCAATGCAGACCAGGCCGGCGGCGTGATACCAATGCGGGGAATCGCCCAGCAGCACGGTCGACAGCACGGCGGCAAACAGCGGTGTCAGCGTGATGAAGAACACCGGCAGCTGGGCGCCGGCGCGCGCAATGGCGCGATCCCACGCAAAGTACGCCAGCAACGACGGCACGGTGCCCACATAGAGCAGGATCCAGCCAACCTTGCTGCTCCATTGCAACGGTTGGCTCAGGGTGCCGATCTCCCACGCTGCCAACGGGATGCTCGCGATCACGCCGGCTACGATCTGCGCGAACAGCAACACCTGCAGCGGCAGGTCCGGTCGATGCTTGCGGAGCAGCCAGGTATAGACGCTCCAGGCAATCGTTGCAGCCAGCATGAACAGATCGCCCGCGACGAATGCCATCTGGGCCAGCCGGGCCGGCTCGCCACGCATCAATACGAACGACACGCCCACCAGGCATAGCAGGGCGCCTGCCACGTGCCACGTCCGCAGTCGTTCCCGGAAGAAGCAGGCGCCGATAATCAGCAGGAAGAGCGGCGTCGAGGCGCCGATCAGCGTGACGTTGATTGGCGTGGAGGTGGTCAGCGCCAGGTACTGGAACGCGTTGTAGCTGGCGATGGACAATACGCCCATGGCGACCAGCATGCCCGTGTGCCGCCACAGTGCCGCACGATGGGCAACCACGCCTGGCCACGCGTAGGGCGCCAGCAGCAGGCCCGCGATGAGCCAGCGCACGAGATTCAGCGTGATCGGCGGCACGCTGCCCGCTGCCAGGCGCCCGACAATCGCATTTCCGGCCCAGGCCAGTGGCGGAAACGTCAGCAGGAACAGCGTGGTGGAATCGATGCGGGTTGTTTTCATGGAAATACTGGCACGGCGGCACGATGCGGGCCAAGTTGCCAGCCGGGCGGGCGATGGGATCTTGTTGGGTGGGGAACGTATGCTGCGATGGCCGCCGGGCGATTGTACCGGCTGGCGGTACATCGGCGCATCGACACGTTGGCGCGAAGGAGGGCGGGGACGTCGCTGGCGGGTCAGGCCGCACCTACGCAGGGATCGGCTCAGATCGTCGCGGATGAGCATGGCGCCAAGGACCATGGCCTGCGCGGATCCGATCAAGCCCCGTGTTCCATTGGACCAAGGTCCTACGATCGCCGGGCCGGGTTGCCCGCTCGTCAAGACAATCAGGGGCGGCGTTGCCTGCATCGCTGGCGTTTCCCGTGGACATCTGCCAAGATTGCGCCCCGCTGACCACCGCCGCCGAATACGCATCGCTTCACCATGGCTTCCAACAAGGCACATCACGCCACCGGATGGGCGGCGGCCGTTATCGCCGTTGCCGTCATCGCCAGGCACGGCGGGGACGGGTGGTATGGGGCGGGCGTGCTCGGTTTCGTGGCCGCGTTGTGCGGCAGCACCGCGCCCGACTGGCTGGAAATTGCGTGGTGGTCAAGGTCGCGGCGCCTTTGGATTACCCACCGGTCCTGGACGCATTGGGGCGTCGCATGGGTCGGTCTTCTGGTGTGGTCCTGGCACGCGCTGGGCTCACATGCGCTGGCTGCGCCGGCATTCGGCTTCGCCTGCGGCGGTGTCATGCACCTGCTGGCCGACTGGCCCAATCCGCTGGGCGTGCCGTGGATCGCCGGGCGCCATTCGCTGAACTGGTGGAAAAGCGGGCGCTGTGACCTGTTTGTCGTCGCGGCCTCATGGCTGATCGCCTTTCTTGTTTCCGACGATCTGTGGTTTTACGGGCAGCATAGCGTGGCGCTGCTCCACCATTTGCGCACGGCGACGATGCGCTTTTGACGGCGTTTGGGTTCCTGACAAGGTGCATGGCATGATCACGGCTTTCTTGAGGAACTACGATAATGCTGGTAACCAGCGGACATGGCGTTTGCGGAATGTCTCGCGGCTCGGTCCGGTCCATCGTGGCGACTTTGACCTTTATGGCGGCCGGATTCCTGACAGTCTTCGTGCAGCGGCACATATTGGGAGCGTGAGCATGCCATGCCTTTTTGCGCTGCTGGCCGGCCTGATATTCGGCATCGGACTAATCGTTTCCGGGATGGCCAATCCGGCCAAGGTACTCGGCTTTCTTGATCTGGCAGGTTCCTGGGACCCTTCACTGGCGTTCGTCATGATCGGCGCCATCGCCCTGACCTTGCTTGGCGTATTTGTCGCCCGGCGCCGCGGACGAACGTTTCTGGGGTTGCCGCTGCAGTGGCCGGCGAATACCGGCGTCACGGCGCGGCTCGTGCTGGGCAGTGCGTGCTTTGGTATCGGCTGGGGGCTGGCAGGATTTTGTCCGGGCCCGGCACTTGTTGCGCTGGGTGCGGGGTATCCCAAGGCCGTCGGTTTTGTCGCGGCCATGCTGGCCGGCATGGGGGTATTCGAGGTTGTGGAGCGGGCTCGCGCGCGAAGGTAACGGCGCGGGGAAAAATCCGCGCGTCACGAAACCGAATATTCTGAATAATCAGAAGCTGTTGGATATTCCCGTGTCGCCGGTGGATAGCGAAGATATCTGCAGGTGGGAATGGATGTGCGTAAGTGACAAGAAGATGTTTATCTGACGTTTAAAAACGATTCACTTCACCTGGTGATCTGCCAATCTTATTCTCCACGAAGCCCCAATATCCGTGCGGCGAGTGATGGAATTCTGGACAGAAACCAAAATGAAAATCCTGCGTGATTCCCGTCGCCGCGCAATGCGGCGGAGCCTGCTTTTCGCAGCGATGGCCGGCGATGCAATATCGCTGGGTTTACCGGGAACTGCGGCGGCGGCTCAGCTCATCGTCAATGGAGTTACGCCGGTCACGGCGAACAACACCACATACGCCAGCGCCACCAGTTCGGGCCGTACCAGTTCCGCAATCTACGTCAGGGGCGCGGGGCAATTGACGGGCACGAATCTGACCGCGACAACCAATACATCTAGCGCATCTGCGATTGCCGCTGAAGCTGGCGGAATTGCTACGCTATCTGGTGGATTGCTGGGATCGAGCTTTCCAGGCGCGCTTTCCTATACGGTGTTGGCGCGCGATGCCGGTTCATCGATCACGCTCAACGACGTCGCGGTGATCAGCACGGCCTCGTCGGCCGTAGTCGGCAACAATGCCGGCCGCATCGCGCTGAATGGCGGCAGCGTGACACTGAACCGCGCCAGCGGCTCCGATCCCGCGATGGCCGTGCTGGCGCAAGGCGGCGCGACGATTACCACGCAGGACACCAACATTGCTGTCACCGGCGACCAGCTGCGCGGTGCTTCATCGCTGAGTTCAACGGTGAACCTGACCGGCGGCACGGTGGCGGTGAATGGCGCCAACTCGTTCGGCCCGTATGCCGATCGCTTGGCGACCGGGGGCCCTACCGGCGACGTGCTGACCGCCAGCGGTGTCAGGATCACCACGGCCGGCGCAGGCTCGACGGCCGTCCAGGTGCTGACCGGCGCCGGCGCCACGCTGCGCGACATGGATATCGTCACGACGGGCGCCGACGCCATTGGCATCCACGCCGGGCTGGGCGCGGCCGTCAATGTCAATGGCACGCTGAAGATATCGACCCAGGGTGACCGCGCGTACGGCGCCGACGCGGGCGGGTTGTTGAACGGCAAGCCGTCAACCCTGACCCTGGGTATCACAGGCACGATTGACACCGCTGGCATCCAGGCGCACGGCCTGCTGGCCCGTGAGGGCGGTGTGGTGTCCCTGAACGGCGGCAGCGTCACCACGCGCGGCGCCGATGCCGCTGCCATCGCCGCGCGGGCTTCGACTGTCAGCGTCACGGGGGCCAGCCTGGCGAGCAATGCGGGCGTCGGGGCGCTGGTCGTGGGCAACAGCACGGTCGGACTCACAAATACCGCGCTCACGGCGGCGCAGCACGGTGTCAGCATCGTGGCGCAATCGGGACTGATTGCCGCGCTGCCGCCGGAAGTGCGCGACGGTGCGACGACGGCCGTGACGGCGGAGCCGCCCGCGGCGCCGGCTTCCAATGTCGTGACCGTCCAGGGCGGCAGTATTCGCGCAGGCGGCGACCTGTTTCGTGTCGAGGGGACGTCGGCCAGTATCACGCTGTCCGGAGGCGTGCAGGCCAACACCGGCAGCGGCCTGTTGCTGAACGCGCTGAGATCGGGCACGAGCGGCAGCCGGGTCAGCTTCGTCATGGATGGCACCAGCCTGACCGGTGACATCACCGCCGACGCCGCGAGCGTCGTCACGGCCAACCTGCAGAACAGCGCGGTGCTGACCGGCAAGATCGATCCAGTCAGCGTGACCATCGACGGCACCAGCCGCTGGAACATGACCGCAAATTCCCAGCTCACCAACCTTGGCATGGCAAGCGGCGCGCTGGTGCAGTTTCAGCCGCCCGCTGCCGGCGCGTTCAAGACGCTGACCATCCAGGGGGCGCTGAGCGGCAACGGCACGGTTGGATTGAATACGGTGCTGGCTGGCGATGGCGCCGCCAGCGACAGGATCGTGATCAACGGCGGCACCGCGGCAGGCACCACTGGCCTGCGGATTGCCAACGCGGGTGGCGCTGGCGCCGTGACCACTGCCAATGGCATACAGGTGGTGGATGCCGTGAACGGGGGCACCACCGCCGCGACCGCCTTCGCGCTGGACGGCCGTGCCGTGGCTGGCGCCTACGAATACCGCCTCTTCCGTGGCGCGGCGGACGGGTCGAGTGCCGATGCGTGGTATCTGCGTTCGGAGCAGACTTCGCCCAATCCGCCCGCGCCGCCAGGCCCGCCGACGCCGCTTTACCGTCCGGAAGTCTCGGCCTATCTGGCCAATCAGCACCTTGCAGGCCAGATGTTCGTCCATAGCCTGCACGATCGGCTCGGTGAACCGCAGTATGTGGAAGGGCAGGGCTTCGATCCCGGCCAGGACAAGCCGCGCGCTGGATGGCTGCGGGTGGTTGGCAACTGGCAGGGCAGCAAAAGCGCCAATGGCATCTTCAAGGCAAGCACCAACTCCTTCCTGATGCATGGGGGCGCCGAGCTTGCAAAATGGCAGGTCTTCAGTGGCGCCGACCGCGCTCACGTCGGGCTGATGGGCAGCTACGGCTATGCCAACACCAACGCGACGGCTCAGGGCAATCCGTTCAGCGCCAAGGGAACCGTCGAAGGGTGGGGCGTGGGCGGCTATGGCACCTGGTACCAGAACGACGAACACAAGCTTGGCGCCTATGTCGACACGTGGTTCCAGTACGGCTGGTTCACCAACCACGTCGATGGCCAGCAATTGCCATCGGTACGGTACAACGCCCAGGGCTGGGCGGTTTCCGGCGAAACGGGCTACGCCATGCCGTTGCGCAACGACTGGGTGATCGAGCCGCAAGGCCAGGTCGTCTATGTCGGCTATAGCGAATCAGACATCACCGAGCCCGGGGGTACGCGCGTGACGGGCGCCAACTCCCACGGCTGGATCACACGCCTCGGCGCCCGCCTCCATCGAACGTTCCTGCGCCCGGACGACCGCAAGCTACAGCCGTATCTGACGCTGAACTGGTGGCATACCAGTGTGACCAGCAGCATATCGTTCAACGATTTGCCATTGGGCAGCATGTACCCGTCGAACCGCTACGAGGTCAAGCTGGGGCTCAATGCCGATCTGGGCAAACGCTGGACGGGGTGGACCAACGTGTCAGATGCCTGGGGTGCACAGAGCTTTTATCAGTATGCGGTACGGGTCGGGATCAAGTATGCGTGGTAAGGCAGGTTGTAGAGCCTTGCCGGTCGTAAACCACGCTGACCCCCGATGTCGGCCAACCATCAGTTTGTTGTGGTGACGACCACGTTTCCGCGCCGGCCCAGGACACTGACCATGACGCTTCGGGCGGCACGCTTGAGCAGAACATCCGCCGATTCGCTGCCAAGCGTCAGTCCATACAGCGCCACTTCGTCCATGAAATCGGGAAGACGCGGATGACGAAACTTGATCTCGCCGGCGGCCAGGTCGAAATCGAGTCCCAGGCAGGATTGCAACAACGACAGCGGCGTCGCGGCAGCCCAGGCCTGGGGACTGCATGCCACCGGATATAGGGTCGGCCCGCGATTGCGCCGACGCGCGAAACCACAAAAGAGTTCGGGCAATCGGCGCAGGTCAATATGCGTCGCGGCCGAAAATAGACCGTCGAAGATGCCCAATGCCGCGTCATGTATGCCGTAGCGTGCGAACCCGGCGGCGACGATAGCGTTGTCGTGGGGCCATACCGATCCGTTGTGGTAGCTCATGGGGTTGTAGCGCGCCTCTGTCGCGGCGACAGTGCGCACACCCCAGCCGGAGAACGACGCGCTTCCCATCAGTGCGGCCGCAACGGACTCGGCGCGTTCCGGCAAGGCGATGCCGGTGTATAGCGCGTGGCCCGCGTTGGACGTCTGCACGCGGCAAGGCCGCTTGTCACCATCGAGCGCCAATGCGTAGGTGCCCAGTTCGGGATCGAAGAATGCCTGGTCGAACCGCGCGCGCAGATCGTGTGCTTTCGCCTCCAGCGCCGAGGCGCGCTCGCCGTGTCCCAGGCGGCGCGCGATGCGGGCGGCTGCCTTCCACGCCCCATAGACATACGCCTGGACTTCCACAAGGGCAATGGGCCCTTGTGCGAGCGTGCCGTCTTTGTGAAAGATCGAATCGCGGCTGTCCTTCCACCCTTGATTCAGCAGCCCATCGGACGAATACCTGCCGTACTCCACAAAGCCGTCTCCATCCCGGTCGCCGTAGTCCTCGATCCACTGAAGCGCCAAATCAATATGCGGCCATAGTCCCTTTATCGTTGCTTCGTCGTGGGTGCGGTCCAAATAGGCACCGGCCAGCATGACGAACAGCGGCGTGGAATCGATACTGCCGTAGTAACGCCGGAACGGCACTTCACCAAGATTGGCCATTTCGCCCTGGCGGCTTTCATGCAGGATCTTCCCGGGCTCCGCGTCGGCCGCCGGGTCCAGGGTTGTGGCTTGGTTTGCGGCCAGATAGCACAGCACACCGCGGGAAATGGCGGGGTCCAGCCAAAGGGTTTCAAGTGCCGTGATCAGCGCGTCGCGGCCGAAGAAGGTGCTGAACCACGGAATGCCGGCATACGGATACGGGCCGTATGACGTGCGGGTGCTCAGCATATAGAGATCCGAAATGCTGCGGCCCGTCGCCTCGTTGAATATGTCGTTCGATGTGACTACGCGTGTCGCACGGCTGGACAGCGTCTGCAGGGAACGACGCGCGGCCCGCAATGCCGTCGGAAACGCCCGACGCGGCGAACGTTCGTCCTGCCGGGTGCTATCGCAGCAGATTTCGATATACAGCAACTGGGTTTTCAGCGGGGGCAATTCCAGTTCGAACACGGCCTCGTTCTCGCTCAGGCGCGTGGGAGGCGGGTCGAAGCAAAGGTGTGTGGTGCGCTCGTATCCGTCCAGACCGGTGTAGGCCAGCGTCGCCCCATTCGTGCACAGTTCCGTTGCCTGCATCTTGCCTCGCCTGACGCGGCGGGCGCCTCGCACCTCGAACAGGTCAGCGAAATCCGCGGCAAAGGCCAGTTCGATCGCAATCCGCCGGGGTCGCTCGTCATAGTTTCTCAGGGCCAGACGTTCATAACATGTGCCGTCCCACAGGAATCTGGATCGACGCAGATGGATCAGATCGTGCGCCATCGCGAGCCGTCCATCGGCATCGAAGAGATCCGGATTCGTCAGATCGCAAGTGAGTGCGGCATTGTCGTCCCGCAGCACGGAACTGAGCAGTATCGGACACCAGCCGCCAAAGGTAAGGTGGAAGTGCGAGAGGTGACGGGTATCCCGGTAGTACAGGCCGTCCGATCCACCTCCGCCCGATACGGCATCGCCGCGCTGATCGAATACCGCAAAGATGTCGCCATGCTTGAGCGTACGGGTGTGGCCTTCCCGCAGAGAGCGTGAGGCCGCGACGATGATCGGTGCGGCAGGGGAGGCGTCAGGGGTCTGATTGCCGCCGTCTTCCGGGGTATCTAGCATCGTTCGCCCTCCAAGATCAGGCCGCCAGGCCAGCGATTGCAGGTGACGTCGGGAACGCCACCTGCCTGGCAGGTTCCGAGGCGTATCTGGTGCCGTTATAGAGCGCAATGTAATCGTGCGCCATGCGCGTCGCGCTGAATCGCCGGACGAACCTGCGACGGACACCAGCGCGATCGATATCGCCGATGTGGCGGACAGCATCCACCGCTGCATCCATGGTATCGACGATGGAGCCCGTCACGCCATCCTCCACCACTTCCGGCACCGAACCGCAACGGAACGCGATGACCGGCGTGCCGCACGCCATGGACTCGATCATGGCCAGGCCGAAAGGCTCCGGCCAATCGATGGGAAACAGCAATGCGCTGGCATCACCCAGAAACCGGGCTTTCTCGCGTTCCCCAATCTCGCCGAGGTATTCGACATTCCGGTGACGCCTGATCAACGGTGCGATCGTGGTGTCCCAATAAGCGCGGTCAACCGCGTCCACCTTTGCGGCGATCTTGAGCGCCATGCCGGAGCGTACTGCAATCTCGATGGCGCGGTCCGGGCGCTTTTCGGGGGAAATCCGGCCCAGGAAAGCGAGATAGCCGCCCCGTGCTACGGAATGAAACGCCAGCAAGCCTTCTGGTAACCCATGATAGACATTCCCGGCCCAAGCGACCGGCGGCATGGGCAGGCGCTGGGCCAGCGAGATGGACACCAGCGGCACATCGGAGAACGTTTCGTAGAACGGCTTCAGGTCAGGCAGATCGAGCCGGCCGTGTAGCGTGGTGATGGTGCGCTGGGATAAGCGCCGGACGAGCGGGAAATGCAGCATCTCGGTGTGGAAGTGCAGCACGTCGAAATCGTCTGCCCGCCGGCACACCTCATCGAGCATCATGATGTGATACGGCAACGGGTCCCTGACGGCGGGGTTGGATCGAAGGGCCTGGTCAACGCAACTGACCAGGCGGGCGGGTGTCGAGGAATCGCCACAGGCGAACAGGGTGACGTCGTGGCCCTGACGGACAAGTTCATCGGTGAGGTAGGCGACGACTCGCTCGGTGCCACCGTACTGCTTGGGAGGGCAACATTCGTGCAGTGGGGCGATTTGTGCAATTCTCATTTCCGATGCGTCTCCCCATGCCTGCCGTCAACTCACTGGGGTAAGGTCAGCAAACGGCATGCCGGCCCTGAGCGACACGTCCCGGCCACACGCACCTCCAAAAAAGCAATCCCGACCAAGACAGAACTTCCTGTTTTGTAAAGCTGCCGAGACTCGCCATACGCGGCGCCTTTGTTGGAGTGGATCGCGAGTCATGCAGGACGCCTGCATGTGGCTAACGGGCGAACCGGTAATCGTGCGTGGGGTAGAGCTGCCAGTCGCCATTGCCGCACAACTCCAGCACCTCGTTGTGATACGGCAGCAGGGTGGGGCGGTGACTGACGCTGACGATCGTGGTGCGGCTGGCGACCAGCTGGCTGTAGAGGCGGGTCTCATTGCCGATGTCCAGCGCGCTGGTCGCCTCGTCAAGCAAGGCGTAGCGGGGACGCGCCAGCAGCAGCCGGGCGAATGCCAGGCGTTGCTGCTCGCCGAGCGACAGGACCTTGCTCCAGTCCAGTTCCGCATCGAGCCCGCCGAACCGTTGCACCATGTCGGGCAGATTGACCATATCGAGCAGCTTCAGAAGATCGACGTCCGGTATGTGCCGCCCCGCGCAGGCGGGATAGAGCAACTGACAGCGAAGGTTGCCAACCGCCATGTAGGGACGCTGCGGCACGATCATCATCTGGTCCGCTTCAGGGCGCACGATTCGGCCGCTACCGCAATTCCACAGGCCGCTAATGGCTCGCAATATCGAACTCTTGCCACCGCCGCTTGGCCCCACGATGAGCAGGTTCCTGCCTGGCGCCACCGTTACGGAGAGGTCATTGAGCAAGGTGCGCTGGTAGTCGGGCGTATGCAGCGTCAGGTGCTCCAGCGACAGCGTGTTGCCCCGACGATGCTCGATGTGGCTGCCAGGTTTGCGGCGAACGATGCGCGTGGAGGCCAGCGAAGAGGCGAAAGTGGTCAGCCGGTCCACGCCCGCGAGGAAGCGGCTCAGGCTCTCGAAGTTATCGACGATGACCGTCAGTGCCGCCAACACGGCCGCGAAGGCCCCGGCGGCCTGGATCGCACTGCCAACTTCGAGTTCGCCATCCAGCACGCGATGAGCGACGATCACGCTGGGCAGCATCAGGGTCAGGAACGCGTAGGCATACTGGAACAGGTAGAGATTGAGCTCCCAGCGGATCAGCTTGTTGAAGTTGGCGAACACATGCTGAAATCGGCTGCGCACATGATCGGATTCGTGCTGCTCGCCGCGATGGAAAGTAATCGATTCGGCATGCTCGCGCACACGGATCAGGCTGAAGCGGAAGTCGGCCTCGCATTTGAGCTGGTAGAAGTTCAGCCCGATCAGCACCTTGCCGAAGCACAGCACCGAGACCACCGTGCCACAGATGGCATAGAGCACCAGGAACGCCACCAACTCGCGCGATATCGACCACAGTACCTTGCTGAACCCGACCAGCTGCAGCACCGCGCCCAGCATCAAGAGCAGAAAGTACAGCGACTGCTGCGTGAAGGTGCTTATGTCCTCTGAAATACGCTGATCCGGGTTATCGATGGCCGTATTCGCATTCAGCGTATAGAAGGCGCAGCCGCCGAAATACTTGTCCAGATAGTGGTGCGTCATCCACGCTCGCCAATGGAGGAACAGCTTGTGCCGGGTGTAGTAGTAAAAGGCATAGACAGGCACGGCGGCAATCAGGACGTAGACGAAGACCTCGATGGCGTCCCAGAACCGGTCGGCGTCCCTGGCAGCCAAGGCTGAGGCAAACTCCCCCGTTTGCCGGTTGAAGAGCACATTGGTCCACGTCTGGCCAAACAACAGGCACACCAGCATCGCCAGCAGCGCCCACGCCTTCCACTTTTCCCGTGACAGCCAGTATGGCTTGGCGATGCTAAAGAAGCGCTTCCACAGATTGCCATCGCGTGTAGACATAGCCATTTCGTCCCGCAATGCCTATGGGGAAGGCTTGCACGCCTGCACATAGGCCTTTAGCACCCGGGTGGACGCATTTCGCGTGCCAACGACGTGGGTGCATCACGATCCAGACCGGATCGCTCAATCACAATGGCGCGCTGATCAGCGGTGGCCGCAACGTCAACGTGCAGGCCAGCAACTACAGCAAGCCGCGCTGGCGCAGACGGGGCAGGAAAGCTTCATCAGCGGCCTGTCGTGGGACAGCCAGAACAACCTGTCGGTGACCGATCAGGAAAAACTGGCGCTCTACAAGAACGCCGCCGATTACGCGAAGGAACACAACCTGGCGCTGGGCCAGGCACTGAGCGCGGACCAGGTGAAGGCGCTGGACGCGCCGATGCTGTGGTACGTCGAACAGGCGGTACCTGATCCTCGATGCACGTTGGCAAGCACGATCTGCCCGAGCGTCAATGCGCTCGTGCCGCAGGTCTACCTGCCTGAAGGCTATGCACAGGCGCTGGCGGTGCCTACGGGTGGCACGATCAGCGGCGAGAACATCAAGCTGACCATTGACGGCCAGCTTCGCAACTCTGGTCAGGTCATCGCGCGCGACACGCTGACGGTCAAGGCCGAGAGCATAGAACTGAGCCCGAACGTGGTGTCCATCGGCACCAACGCCTACAAGGCGCAGGGCGGCTGGAACGTAGTGACCGGTACCGTGGTGCAGCCCGGCGGCTTCTTGTCGGCAATGCACATGGACATCGAAGCCGACAGCATCCGGGCCATCAACGACGCCTTCCGCGTGACCCGCACCGACGGCTCGGTCGACCCTGACGCCAGCGCAGCGCTGGTGGCGCAGCTCAAGGAAAGCCTGGGGCTGAAATACACCGAAGGCACGGTCGCCGACGACATCCATACGCGGTTTATCAAGGAGAAGAAGGGCTTCGGCATCATCGGCCAGATTGTGGCGATGGTGGCGGCGGTGGCGATTTCGATTGTCACGGCGGGGGCGGGGGCGGCTCTGATGGGCGTTGCGCTGGCAGAAATGAGCGTGATGCAAGCGGCGTTGGCCGTGGCAATCGACGGGCTGATTGCAGGCACGCTTTCGAGCATGGTGGCCCAAGTTATCACGACCGGCTCACTGAATATTGGCGCGGCGCTTAAAACCGGTGCGATTTCGGGCCTGACAGCGGGGTTGACGCAGGGTGCACTTGGCGCGATGAACTTGAGCAACGCCGGTATCAGCAGCATTGGCGACAATATCGCCAAGGGCAACTGGACACAGGTGGCTGGCCAACTTGGGAGCTATGCCCAGGCAACCGTCATTCGCTCAGCTATCAGCGCCGGCATCAACACGGCGGTGTATGGCGGCAGTTTCGGGCAGGCGTTTGCCGGAGGACTGGTGCGCGATGCGGCGGCGCTGGCCGCGAATGCTGCTGGGGTCAAACTGCCGGGGATTGGCTCTGATGGCGCCAATACTGAGACCATCATTGCCAATGCAGCGGCGCACGCCTTGATCGGCTGCGCGGCGCAAGGGTTGACGGGTGGGGATTGTGCTGGGGGTGCCATTGGCGGGGCGGCATCGGCCATAGCAGCACCGTTGATTCGCGATACGGTGTATGCCGACAGCCCGGTGCTGAACTACAGCGATGACCCGGTGCGTCAGGCGCTCACGGTGGGTCTGGCGACGCTGATCGGCGGAGCAACCGGGGCCCTGCTGGGCAAGGACGCCACGTCAGCCGCGCTGGCCGCGCAGAACGAGGCGCTGAACAATGCGACATCGACAGGCCCTGCACGCGGCATTGCGAATCGTGAGAATGCGCGGCTGACAAAGTTGTGCGAGCCAAATTGCACGCTGGAGGACTTCAACCGCATCGATACCCAGGTCCGGCAGGTGGAGGCGGCGGCGGCGCTTGCCAAGATGAACAACCTGACGCCAGAGCAGACACAGAAGCTGGCCGATACGCTGTCGAATCTCTTGCCGTACTATGGTTCGGCAGCGATGCTTTACCAGGCGGTGACGGGGCAGACCCTGAGTGGTCAGGAACTGGGGACTGCAGACCGCTGGTTGTCGGGGATTCTGGGTGCCATCCCGGTGGGCGCGGCGGCTTACGGCAAGATCAGTGAGTTTGTTGCAGCAAAGGGCATTGTTGGAGGTGCAACCGGGACGGTCTGGGACTCAATAAAGGCGACCCAGCCAACCTATCCGGGGTCCGTCATCCCCAAATCTTTTGAGATGTCATTGCCAAATGGGCAAAGTGTTTGGGTGCATGGCAATGCGACCGAGCATTTGGCTGAATATGCTCAGATGGTGGCTACAAACAATCCTCCAAATGTTGTTCGACTCACGACACAACAACAACTGGCAAGCTTGCAGGGAGCCGTGAATACGGCAACACAAGGTAGCGTGCCATACAACCAGCTCGTGAATGTAGCGGGATGGGAGTTGAAGTTTGCCCCGCCGCGACAGCCTGGGCAAATGCCAGCCCTTATCCATGCAGTTCCTACAGGAAAGTAATACAAGCCATGGTTATCAATATTGAAAAGCCCTTGCGACTGTCCCTTGACGTTGTCGAGACGGACGAACATGTTCCTTCAATGAGAATGCAGATCGCTGTTGACGTGCAGCAGTTCGGACATGAGCTGGCGTATAGGGGTAATGCATGGTTCGACTGCGCAACGTGGGATACGTTTGTTCAGGGGCTAGCCGCGCCTGATACAACGAAGGTCTCTCTTGTTGATATGGGTGATCACTTCGCGCTAACGCTCGGCGTGGTGAGTGGGCGCTTGGAGCTAGCTTGGGAAATGAAGAAGCGTGATACCTCTGGAGCCGTTACTACTGCCACGTTCCGTTCTCCCATTGATGCCGAAACGTTTGCCCATGTAACGCTGCAGTTCAAAGAGTTCGAACGCTGGTGGTAGTTGTTACTAGTGGCGCGGATATGAGGAATCCGGCTCTGGCCGGGTTCCTCGTTTCTGCAGGTGTTGCTCTACAGTTCCTGTGACGGTCCGGATACCGTTTGCACGTTGTCGACGACGACGTGCTCGCCGTCCAGGTCGAAGCGCACGAACTGGCGCCTGCCGTCGGGGAAGCGCTTCTCGACGAGCCCCTTGGGGTGTCCGGGGTCGATACGTAGACATTTCTATTTGGCCTAAGGGGGGTGCGGACGAAAACTTGGACTACTTGGAGGTAGTTCATGTATTCGTACGAGGATCGGATCCGGGCGGTCAGGCTCTATTTCAAGTACGGGGGAAAGACGGCAACTGTCGTTCGTGAGCTGGGCTATCCGTCAGGTAAGAACCTGAAGCGGTGGGTCGACATCTACGAGGCTGCCGGCGACTTACCAAAGCGTTACCGTCCAAAACCTAGATACACGCTCGAGCAAAAGCGCGTGGCAGTGGATCACTACTTCACTCATGGCTGCTCTCTGGCTGGCAGCCGGAGAGCCCTCGGATATCCGAGCA
>NZ_RCOG02000011.1 GCF_009663685.2 Cupriavidus sp. U2
GCCAGTTGATGGCGCAGGCGGCCGCCAGTTGATGGCGCAGGCGGCCTGGGCGCGCGAACTCGATCCGGATCGCCTGAGCTTCATGCACGCCGTGCGCGTGATCAAGCGCAAGATGCCGCAAGCTGCGGCCGTTTCCCCCTGAGCGTTTGCCTGCCTGGCGCGAGGCCCTGCTGGCCGAGATCGCGCGCGGGCGCTGCGTGAGCAGTCGTGGGCGCCTGAACCCGCGCGGCGTCAAGCGCAAGATGAGCAACTTCAATGTTCGGCATCGCGGCGCAGCGCTCCATTTGCGGCATCAGCCAGTGCCGGTGCTTCGTATCTGAACAGTATTTCCATTAAGCGTCAACCCCTTGCGCCAGCGCGTGAGCCGCCGTTCCACCACGGCCAGCACATAGTTGAGCGTCAGGCCCAGCAACGCCAGCAGCAGGATGCCCGCGTACATCGTCGGAATCTGGAAGACTTCCTGCGAGTTCAGCGTCAGGAAGCCCAGCCCCGAATGCGCGCCGATCATCTCGGCCGCCACCAGCGCCGTGATGCAATAGGTGCCCGCCAGCCGTACGCCAGTAAAGATCGACGGCGAAGCCGCCGGCAGCACTACCTTGCGGAACACGAACAGGCGGTTGGCGCCCATCGAGCGGGCCGAATCGATCAGCAGCCGGTCCACCTGCTTGACCCCGCTGATCGTGCTCAGCAGCACCGGCCAGAACGACGCCCAGAAGATGATGGCCACCTTGGACGTCTCGCCAATGCCCAGGAACAGGATGAACACCGGGAACAACGCAAAGGCCGAGGTCTGGCGGAACAATTGCAGAATGGGATCGACAATGGCCTCGAAGCGGCTGAACCACCCCATCAGCAGGCCCAGCACCACGCCCAGCCCGATGGCGGACAGCAGCCCGTACAGCGACCGCTGCAGGCTCGCGAACAGGTGCTTGAACAGCGCGCCGCTGCTGACCAGATCCCAGATCGTGACGATGATCTGGGATGGCGGGCTCAGGTAGGCATCGCTGACGATATGCAGGCGTGGCACCAGTTCCCAGATCAGCAGGAAGGCAACGATGCCCAGCAGGCCAAGCGCCCGGTCGCCCAGCCGGGAAAGCGAAGCGGCGCGGCTCATGATGCCGCCTTTGCCACGGGCGGCGCCACGGTCCCAACGGCCTTCTGCCCGGTCTCCACGGCCTGCCCGACAGGCGCGCGCTCGCCCTGCAGGCGTTCGCCGGGGTTGGCCGTGGCGCCCAGCGGGCGCGGCACGGCGGCCGGGTTGGCCATCTGCACTTCGTCCTTGAGGATGTCCCACGCCTGCTGGCGCAGCCGGACGAACGCCTCGGAATTGCGCACCTCGGCGGCGCGCGGGCGCGGCAATGGCACGTCGATGATCTGCTTGATGGTGCCCGGGCGCCGGGTCATCACGGCAATCCGGTCGGACAGGAAGATGGCCTCGTCCAGGCTGTGCGTGATGAACACGATGGTCTTGCGCCGCTGCTCCCAGATGCGCAGCAGTTCGCCCTGCAGGATTTCGCGGGTCTGCGCGTCGAGCGCGGCAAACGGTTCGTCCATCAGCAGCACTTCGGGCTGATAGGCCAGCGACCGGGCAATGGCCACCCGCTGCTTCATGCCCCCCGAGATCTCGTGCGGATAACGCTGGCCAAAGCCGGTCAGCCCCACCAGTTCCAGGTATTCCTCGGCAATCACGCGGCGCTTCGCCTTCGGCACGCCGCGAATCTCCAGGCCGACCTCGATGTTCTGCAGCACGGTGCGCCACGGGAACAGCGCATAGCCCTGGAACACCACGCCTTGCGCGGGGTGAATGCCGCGCAGCGGCTGGCCGTCGATGGCGATGTCGCCGCCCGTGCGTTCGGTCAGCCCGGCCAGGATGCTCAGAAAGGTGGACTTGCCGCACCCTGACGGCCCCAGGATGGAAATAAACTCGCCCTCGCGGATATCGAGGTCGAAGTCGCGCAGCACGGCCACGTTGTCGGCGCGGCCCGCTTCATTGCGCACGGCATAGTCCATCTTGACACCGCGCGCCACGATCTTGTGGCTCATGGGGTCGGTCCTATGCCTTGGCGAACGGGTTGAAATCGTTCGTGTAGATGTCGCGGGCGGCCACCTTGCCCCGGCTCAGCTTGCCCTCGGCCTCCAGCACGTCGATGTAGTACTGGATCGGCGGCTCGGTGACCACGAGGTTGTCCACGTAGGCGTAACGGTCAACGAATTCCAGCTGCAGGTTGATGCGCTTGGACACCAGCTTGCGCGCCTCTTCCGGGTTGGCGTTGACCCAGTTGGCGGCCTTGGCCAGCGCGGTCACCACGTCCCGCACGTTTTCCGGGTGCTCGCGCAGGAACTTGCCATGCACGCTGTACGGCTGCATGCCGCCCAGGCCGCCATCGAGGTCGAAATCGCTCCACAGCCGCGTGAGCTTGTCGGCATGGTCGGCGCGGCCCGAGAACGGCGCGTGGATGATGGCCAGGTCGGTATTGCCGGTGACCAGCGTCTGCTCGGCCTGGTCGTCCGGAATCACCACGAAGTTGATCCTGTTGACGTCCACACCCTTCTGGCGCAGGAAGGTCTTGGTCACGAACTCGGCGCAGGCGCCGAAGCTGTTGATCCCGATGGTCTTGCCTTCCAGGTCCTTCGGCGCGCGGATACCCGAGTCCTTGCGCACGAAGTACTTCATGTGCGGGGCGTCCTGCAGCGTCTTGTTGCCCGCCGCCACGATCTTGAGGTCGGCCCCGGCCGCCACGGCCGAGATCACCAGCGGCACCATGCGCGAGCCGAAATCGATCTCGCCGGTGCCGGTCAGCGGAATGATCTGCGGCGCGGCCACCTTGCCGATGTAGTTCGGCCGCGTATTGGTCCCCTCGAAGTAGCCCAGCTGGTCGGCCAGGTAGACCAGGTCGAAGGTGGGGTTGTCCGGATACTTGAAGCTGACCTTGTCGCCGGCCTTGCCGATGACGGCCGGTGCGGCCGGCGCGGCGGTGCTGGCCGCCGAATCGCCCTTCGAGCACGCGGCCAGCAGCGGACCCATGCTGCCGGCCAGTGCCAGCGATGCCAGTTGCTTGAGCGCGCCACGGCGGCCGGGCGCGCGAGAGAAAAGTTCGGAGGCCATATTGTTGTGTGATGAGTGCAGTTCCCTTCGCAGTATTGCGAAGCGGCGCGCTCACGCACAACGAAGACTTTTGTCTATCGATATCGGTTAAATCGGCTAGCCGATTGCTGGGTAGAACCGTCGGTGATGTGGCATGGTTATCGGCTGGCGAGCTGTTCGACCGCGCGCTTCATCGTGGCGCGATTCGTCCCCACGGTGTCGCGCAGCGTGTCGATGGCATGGCGGTCCTGTGCCAGCGTGGCGAGCTGGGCGTCGACCTGATCACGTACAAGGGTTGGCGCGGGGCCACCGGCGGCCATGCGCGCGGCCACGCCTTGCACGGGGTCCAGGCAGCGCGCCACGGATGCGGCATCCAGTGCCAGCGCACGGCCGGTGTGATGCGCGGCCGCCCGGTTGACCATGTCGCTGTCGATTTCGCAGGCCGGGATGTGCCGGTCCAGCGCCTCGCGTACCACCGCGCCCACCACGTGATGGGCTTCGCGGAACGACATGCCGGCGTCGCGCACCAGCATGTCGGCCAGGTCGGTGGCCGAAGAGAAGTCGCGCCGGGCGCGGGCCAGCATGCTGGCGCGCTGTGGCGTGGCGTTTTCCAGCACCAGCCGGAGCAGGCTGGCGCAGCGCAGCGCCTCGTCCGTGGCTTCCCAGAAGCCGCGCATGCTTTCGCGGTTGCCGTCGCCGCTGTGCGTGAAATGGCTGCCCTTCAGCGCGGCCAGCGACGCGGTCAGCAGGCCGATCATGTGCCCGCCCTTGCCCTTCAGGTATTCCAGCACGACCGGGTTCTTCTTCTGCGGCATGATGCTGGACGTGCCGGCCACGCTGTCCGGAAAGTCGATCAGGCCGAACTCCGGCGTCGCCCAGATGTACAGGTCCTGCGCCACGCGGCCCCAGGTGACGGTGGCAATCGTGATGGCGGAAAGGATCTCCCAGGCAAAGTCGCGCGAGGCTACCGCGTCGAGCGAATTGGGGACGTAAGTGGAAAAGCCCAGCCAACGCGCCGTGGCGGCCCGATCGATCGGGAATGCCGTGCCTGCCAGCGCGCCCGCGCCCAGCGGGCAGGCGTCCAGGCCTTCCAGCGCATGGCGCAACCGGCCGATGTCGCGACCCATCGCCTGTGCCACGCCGCACAGGTAGTAGCCATAGGTGATCGGCTGCGCGGCCTGCAGGTGCGTATAGCCCGGCATCACCGCATCGGCGTGGGCGGCGGCTTGCTGCAGCACCACGGCGCGCGTATCGGCCAGCGTGGTCAGAAGCGCCAGCATGGTATCGCGGGCGCGCAGCCTGTCGTGCGTGGCGAGGATGTCGTTGCGGCTGCGCGCCACATGCAGACGGCCGCCGGCATCGGCGCCAGCCACGGCCATCAGGCGAGTCTCGTAGTTGAAATAGGCGTCTTCGCGCTCGGGGTCCAGCGGCACGGCGGCCGGGCCTTCCGCCTCGATCTGGCGCAGCGCCCGCGCCAGCGTGCCGGCCACGTCGGCCGGAATCAGACCGGCGTCATGCAGCATCAGCAGGTGCGCCTGGTTGATGTCGGTGAGATAGCGGAAGCCAGGGCCGAATTCACGATGCAGCCGCGGCAGGTAGATGTGCTCGCAGACTTCGGGGGCGGTGGCTTGCGTCAGGCGGCGGCTGACCTTCGATTCCATGCAACTTTCTCCTCGTTGTTGGAGGCCAGTATGGGAATCGGCTCGTCATATCGTCAAATCAGACGTTTTATCATCGCCATGCGGATTTGATATACCATCGGCGCACCTTCGCAGCCTGTCGCACCCACGCCTGTCACATGAATTTCAAGCAGATCGAAGCCTTTCGTGCCGTGATGTTGTCCGGCTCGATGACCGCTGCGGCCACGCAGTTGCATACGTCGCAGCCCAATATCAGCCGGGTGATCGCCCAACTGGAAAAGGCTTGTGGCTTCCGGCTCTTCACGCGGATTGCCGGGCGCCTGACGCCCACCGTGGAGGCCGATGCGATGTTCCGCGACGTCGAGCGCGCCTTTGTCGGCCTGGACAGCCTGCAGGCGTCCGCGCGCTCGATCCGCGAGGCGGGCGTCGGCACGCTGCGCGTGGGCACGGTGCCGTCGATCGCCATGACGGTGATGCCCCCGGCGATCGCCCGCTTCCGCAGCCGGTATCCCGACGTGCCGATCGCCGTGCACACGAGCGATTCGCCGACCGTGGCCAAATGGACGGCGGCGCGCTTCTGCGACGTGGGCCTGGTGTCTTACCTGGTGGAAATGGCGGGTATCCAAAGCGATCCGCTGCACCGCGAGGCCGGCGTCTGCATCGTGCCGGCCGCGCACAGTCTGGCGAAAAAACGACGTGTGCGTGCCGACGATCTGGCAGGCGAGCCGTTCATCTCGCTGACGCGCGGCGACGGCACCCGCGCCATCGTCGATGCCGCGTTTATCCCGGATCGGCGCGTGCTCACGCTGGAAACACCGTACGCCGCCACCATCTGCACGATGGTGGAAATGGGCCTTGGGGTCAGCGTGGTCAACCCGCTGGTGGTGCGCACGCTGCGGTTCCCGGGCCTGAAGGCGCTGCCATTCGAACCGGCCATCGAGTTCGAGAGCTTCGTGCTGATCAACCCCCAGCACCCCGTGCCCGCGCTGGCACAGGCGCTCCTGGGGTGTGTACGCGAGGTGATGCGGGGGTAAGGCTCAAGGTCCGGGGGGACGCACCTCAACCGCGCTCCTTCTCCACCGCCCGGTCCAGCATCGCCTGCCCGATCACGGTATTGCCCTGGGTCATCAGCGCCTCGCCGGGGCCGCGGATATCGCGTGCGTCCTTGTGCTGACCCAGCTTCAGCTTGCCCTGCAGGCGGGTAATCTCGATTTCGATGCCGACGATGGACTTGAGCAGCGTGTCGATGAAATCGGCGGGCGCGTCGGACATCTTCCAGGGCCGCGGCTGGCTGGCCTCGTGGTGGCGCGTGAGCCGGGCCACCACGCCGCGCACGTATCGTTCGTCGTCATGCACGGTAATGCGCCCATGGGCGTGCACCACCTGGTAGTTCCAGGTTGGCACCTGCTTGTGGGCTTCGTGCTTGCTGGGGTACCAGTTCGGCGAGATATAGGCGTCGCCGGCGCGGAACACCACCAGCACTTCGTCGCCGTTGGCGACGTCCTGCCAGACCGGATTGGCGCGGGCCACGTGCGCCTTGAGCATGCCCGATTCGCCCTGGTCCGGGTCGATTTCGAACGGGATATGGTTGGCATCCATGCCGCTGCGCCCGTGGGTGAACAGCGTGCCGAACGGGTTGGCGCCGATCAGCGCGTGCATGGCCTGCTGGTCGGCCAGTTCGAAATGGGCGGGGACGTACATGACTGCTCCGGCGTGGTGTTTTGGGGGACGTTGAAGCCGTATTCTGGCCACAAACTGGAGTAGAGTGTAGGGCCAGTTTGTGCCGATTTCATCGGACCACTTTCCGCTCCCACTCCCTCGCCCTTCTGCCCGTCATGCCCAGAACCGCACAGGTGCCCGAGATTCCGTTCATTGGCGTGCTAGACCGCGCTGCGGGGCCGCTTGGCCGCCAGTTGGTGCAGGCGCTGCGCGACGCCGTCGCGCATGGCGACCTCAAGCCTGGCGAATCGCTGCCGTCCACGCGCGCGCTGGCCGAGGCGCTGAAGGTGTCGCGCGGCACCGTGGTCGAGGCGTTCGAGCAACTGGTTGCCGAGGGCGTGTTCACCGCACAGCACGGCGCCGGCACGCGTGTGGCCGCGCTGGCGCCTGCGCCGCTGACGCGGCGGCGGGCGCGCGAGGGCATCGTGCTGCCCCCTGCCGCACAGAAGTTTGCTGCCATCGCCAGGGAATTCACCGCCCTGCCGCAGGTGCCATTCGCGGTGTCGGTGCCGGCCGGCGCCGCCGCGCCGAATGAAGACTGGCGCCGGCTTGGCAACCGTTTGCGCGCCGGTGGTAGCGCCGCGCCGGCCGGCTATGGCGAACCCCAGGGCGCGCTGCCATTGCGCGAGGCGATTGCCGATTACCTGCGCCGCTCGCGCTCGGTGCATTGCGACGCCAGCCAGGTCGTGATCACCACCGGGACGCAGCAGGGGCTGTTCCTGTCTTGCCAGGTACTGCTCGATCCCGCCGATGCCGTATGGGCCGAGAATCCGGCTTATCGTGGTATCACCGCCATTCTGGAAAGCATCGGGCCGCGCGAGCGCATCGTGCGCGTGCCGGTGGACGCCGAAGGCATCGACGTCGAAGCCGGCATCGCACTGGCTCCGCAGGCGCGCGCCGCGTTTGTCACGCCGTCGCACCAGTATCCGCTGGGCATGCCGCTGGGCATGGCGCGCCGCAAGGCCCTGCTGGCCTGGGCCAACCGGCAGCAGGCGTGGGTCGTGGAGGACGATTACGACAGCGAACTGCGCTACGCCGGCCACCCGTTTCCGTCGCTGCAGGGTCTGGCGCCGGAGCGCGTGGTCTATCTGGGCACGTTCAGCAAGATCCTCTATCCGTCGCTGCGGCTGGGGTATGCGGTGGTGCCCGAGCCGCTGGTCGACGCCTATATCGGCGCACGGGTGTTGATGGACCGGCATCCGCCCACGGCAGACCAGCATGTGCTGGCTGCCTTTATCGCCGAAGGCCATCTCGACCGCCATATCCGCCGCGTACGCGGCGTGCATGCCGAGCGGCGAGCATTCGTGATCCGGACCTTCGAACGGGAGATTCCCGCCGATCTGGCATGGCTTCAGCCGTCTGACCAGGGCATGCACCTTGTGCTGTGGCTGGCGCCTGGCATCAATGACCGGGAGGTGGTCCGGCGCGCCGCCGAGGCCGGCGTAGCGGTACGCGCGGTGTCGCCTACGTACGCCGCCGACAAGCCCCCTGCGGGGCTGATACTGGGCTTTGGTGGATTCGGCGATCTGGAAATCGAGCAAGCGGCGCGGCGGCTGGCGGGGGTGATTGGCAGCGCGGCCATCCGTGCTGAACCACGCTAATCAAGTCGTTCCCCGCTCCACAATCCTGAACCCCAGATCGACCACCGGCTCTGCCACCGTTTCGCCCCGGCAGCGTGCCAGCAGCAGGCCGGCGGCCAGCGTGCCGATGCCGGCGCCATCGATCTGAACCGTGGTCAGCCGCGGGGCCATGTCCGCCGCGAAGTCGGCGTCGCCGAAGCCGCAGACCGCAAGATCGTCGGGGATGCGCAGGCCACGCGCCCGGGCCTCTTCGACGACGCCCTGGGCCAGTTGGTCAGAGCTGCAGAAGATCGCCTCGATGGCCGGGTCCTGTGCCAGCAGGCTGCGCAGGGCCTGGCGTCCCAGGCCCAGGCTGCTGGGCGCGGGCACGCGCGCGGTCGGCACATCGTGGCCCAACGTCGAAATAAAACCCTCGCGGCGCACGGCTGCGCGCTGGTCGTCGCCTGTAGCGATGCCGAAGCGTCGCCAACCCTTGGCCAGAAAGTAGCCGGCCACGGCGCTGCCGACCTTCAGGTGCGAGAACCCCACAGCCATGTCCACCGGCCGGTCGCTCAGATCCCAGGTTTCCACGACCGGAATGCCGGAGCGGCGCAGGCGGTCACGCGATGCCTGCGCGTGGACCAGCCCCGTCACCACGATGCCGTCGGGCCGGCGACTGATCATGGTGCCCAGCAGCGCTTCTTCGCGCCCATGGTCATAGCCGGTCTGCCCCAGGATCAACTGATAGCCGGCCGCATCCAGCGCGTCGGTCAGCGCCTTGACGGTGGGGAGGAACTGCGCGACCGCGATATTCGGCACCAGCGCCGCCACGGTCAGACTGCGACGAGATTTCAGGCCGCCAGCCAGCAGGTTCGGGATATAGCCGGTGTGCTCGACGGCCTGCTGCACACGGGCAATCGTCTTGGCGGAGACCAGCCCCGGATTGCTGAGCGCCCGCGATGCCGTGATCAGGGAAACCCCCGCCTCCCGCGCCACATCGTGCAGCGTGACGGACTTGCCGCCGGATAAATCGGACATGCCTGCTCGGATCAAGAGTTGGAAGTGCGGGTAAACGACGACGCCAGCTGCCGCCTCAATGGTTGACCGCCGCAAATGACAACGTTAGCATTCTTCTCACCCCGCTGTCTTGTGCAATATCCAGGTGAGGCGTGAAGACGAATTTTCGTCGCATATAGCAAGCAGTACCTTGTTGCGTAGATGGGCGTAATCTCATCGCGGGGCCAGCATTATAGCAACGCACATGGGCCGTATCCGGCCATTTTTTGACAACGATGTCATACGATGTCCGAAGACTCGGACGCTCGCTCAGGAAGCACCGCCTTATGACCGCCTCGCCCGCCTCTGACGTGATTACCGCCATCCGCCTGTCGTCCTGCTACCTGCCCCTGGCCACGCCGATCAGCGACGCCAAGGTGCTGACCGGCCGGCAGAAGCCGATGACTGAAGTCGCCATCCTGTTTGCCGAAATCCGCACCGCCAGCGGCCATGAAGGCCTGGGCTTCAGCTATGCCAAGCGCGCCGGCGGCCCCGGCCAGTTTGCGCATGCCCGGGAGATCGCCCCCACCTTGATTGGCGAGGATCCGAGCGACATCGCCAAGCTGTGGGACAAGCTCTGCTGGGCCGGCGCGTCGGTCGGCCGCAGTGGCCTGTCCACGCAGGCCATCGGCGCGTTCGACGTGGCGCTGTGGGATCTCAAGGCCAAACGTGCCGGGCTGTCGCTCGCCAAGCTGCTGGGCGCGCATCGCGATTCCGTCCGCTGCTACAACACGTCGGGCGGCTTCCTGCATACGCCGCTGGACCAACTGCTGGTCAACGCGGCCGCGTCGGTGGAGCGCGGCATCGGCGGCATCAAGCTCAAGGTCGGCCAGCCGGACGGCAAGATCGACATCCAGCGCGTGTCGGCCGTGCGCGAAGAACTGGGCGATGCCGTGCCCATCATGGTGGACGCCAACCAGCAATGGGACCGCCCCACCGCGCAGCGGATGTGCCGCACCTTCGAATCGTTCAATCTGGTGTGGATCGAGGAACCGCTCGACGCCTACGACCACGAAGGCCATGCCGCGCTGGCGCAGCAGTTCGACACGCCCATCGCCACCGGCGAGATGCTGACCAGCGCCGCCGAGCACTGGGACCTGATCCGTCACCGCGCCGCCGACTACCTGATGCCCGATGCCCCGCGTGTGGGCGGCATCACGCCGTTCCTGAAGGTCTGCGCGCTGGCCGAGCATGCCGGGCTGATGATCGCGCCCCACTTCGCGATGGAATTGCACGTGCATCTGGCCGCCGCGTATCCGCGCGAGCCGTGGGTCGAGCATTTCGACTGGCTCGAACCGCTGTTCAAAGAGCGGCTCGACATCGCGAACGGCCGCATCGTCGTCCCGACGCGCCCGGGCCTGGGGCTCACCGTCAGCGAACAGGCGCGGGCCTGGACGCGCGAGCACGCCGAATTCGGCGCCAGCTGATCCACGGTCCGCTGCCCGCGGTCGTCAGACACCATCACCACAAACATCCGTAAAACGGAAACACAAGGAGACAACGATGATGAAGAAAGCACTGGTAACGCTCCTGCTTGGGGTCACCATGGCGGCGGCCCACGCCGCCTGGCCAGAAAAGCCGGTGACGATGATCGTGCCGTTCCCGCCCGGCGGATCGACCGACAACATCGCGCGCATTCTGAGCGCCAAGTTCCAGCAGACGTTTGGCGGCAGCTTCGTGGTGGACAACCGCCCCGGCGCGGCCGGCATGATCGGCGCGGCGGCCGCCAGGCGCGCACCGGCCGACGGCTACACGCTGTTCGTGTCGTCGCTGGGCCCGTTCGTGATCGGACCGCATCTGACGAAGAACCCCGGCTATGACCCGACCAAGGACTTCGACTACATCAGCGTGGCCGTGCAGGCGCCCAACGTGCTGGCGGTGCCCGCCACTTCGCCGTACAAGTCGCTGCAGGACGTCATCCAATACGAAAAGGCCAACCCGAACAAGATGACCTTCGCGTCGGCGGGCAATGGCACCAGCGACCACCTGACCGCCGAACTGTTCTGGCAGCAGACCAACACCACGGGTCTGCACGTGCCGTACAAGGGCGGCGCGCCGGCGCTGAACGACCTGCTCGGCAGCCAGGTGGATGCCACGTTCATGAACATCAACACCGCCGTGCCGCACCTGAAGGCCGGCAAGCTGCGCGCGCTGGCCATCACCAGCAGCAAGCGGTCGCCGATCCTGCCCGACGTGCCGACCATGGAAGAGCTCGGCTACAAGGGTGTGACCGTGTATTCGTGGCAGGCCATTGCCGCGCCCAAGGGGCTGCCGGCCGATATCAAGGCCAAGCTCCACAGCGCGGTGGTCGCGGCGATGAACGATCCGGCCAACAAGCCAAAGCTGCTGGAACTGGGCTTCGAAGTCGTGGCCAATACGCCCGAGCAGTTCACGGCGTTCCAGGCGTCGGAATTCGCGCGCTGGAAGAAGGTGATCCAGGCCGGCAACATCACGGCCGACTAAGCCGCCCGCAGTGCCGCCGGGCCCGATTGCGGGCGATGTGCGGGCGCGGTAAATGGCATCGCCAGGGGGCGCCATCATGGCGCCCTTTATCATTTCCCGTGACAAGACGTTTCCCTACGGCGCGCCGGAGGCCCGCCCCAGCAGCCTGCGCAGCTGGGCGGCGGTGTCCTCGGCGGCCGACAACGGCAGCAGCGGCACGCCGATGGCCTTGTGCCAGTCCATCAGCGCGGCGCTGTGGCCATCGGCAAAGCTGCGCACGTTGCGCCGCAGCGCCTCATGGCCAAAACCCAGTTCCACCTGCAACTCGCCGTCGCTGACCACCAGTTGCCCCGACGCGGGCAGCTCCAGCAGGAACGGGTCGTAGACCAGCACGGACAGCACGTCGTTGCGCCCGCGCAGCGCCAGCATCAGGTGCCGCGTCTGGTCGTCGCCGCCATCGAAATCACTGATTACCAGGACGAGGTGGTCGTGGTGCGCCAGCCGCAGTGCCCGCTCCAGCGCGCCATTCAGCTGGGTGGCACCGCGCTGCGCCCGGGCATCGGCGCGCAGCCGCTGGTTGTGCCGGGCCAGGTCGCCCAGCAGATGCAGCACGCCGTGGCGGCTGCGCTGCGGCGCCATGCTGGTCTGGTCGGCGTCCCCGAATATCACGCCGCCCACGCGGTCGCCATCGGCCAGCACCCGCCACGCGGCCAGGGCCGCCGCCTCGGCCGCCGTCACCGATTTCATGGCTCGCCGGCTGCCAAAGAACATGTTCATGCGCTGATCCACCACCAGCAGCACCGGCCGCTCCTTTTCCTCGGCATACAGGCGCACGTGCGGCTTGCCGGTCCGCGCCGTGACGCGCCAGTCCATCGTCCGCACATCGTCGCCGGGCAGGTAAAGGCGCAGTTCCTCGAAGGCCAGGCCCCGGCCATGCACGCGCGACCCGTGCCGCCCCGACAGCAGGCTGTGCACGGGCTGCCGCGTGCGGAAATGGAAGTCCCGCACGCTGGCTTCCAGGGCGGCCAGCGCGGCAAGGTCCACGCTGACGCCGGGCACGGCCCGCGAGGCCGACGGCGTGGCGCGGGTGCTGGCCTGGGCGCGGGCGCGCGCGGCGATGTCGCGGGTCATGGCACGTGGCGCGGCGTGTGATGGCGCTGCGGCGTGGTCACGCCACCGCCACGCGTTCGAGCAGCCGGTCGATCACGGCGTCGGCGCCCACGGCCGCGGCGTGGGCTTCGTACGACAGGATCAGCCGATGGCGGAACACGTCGTGAACCACATCCTGCACGTCGTCGGGCGTCACGTGGTCACGGCCGCGCAGCCACGCGATGGCGCGGGCCACCTTGTCGAGCCCGATCGATCCTCTCGGGCTCACCCCGACCTGGATCCACCGTTTCAGGTCGTCGTCGAATCGCCCCGCATCCCGCGTGGCCTGTACCAGCGTCACGATGTAGCGTTCCACCGGCTCGCTGACCGTCACGCCGTGAATGGCCTGGCGGGCGGCAAAGATGGCCTCGGGGGACAGGCGCTGTTCGCCTGCCTGCCGCCCCTGCGGATTTGCCGTGCCGCCGTCGTCCTCTTCGGCGCGGGCCAGCCGGATGATCTCGGCCTCGGCATCGGCCTGCGGGTAGCCGACGCTCACGTGCATCAGAAAGCGGTCCATCTGCGCCTCGGGCAGCGGATACGTGCCTTCCTGCTCGATCGGGTTCTGGGTGGCCATGACAAGGAACAGCGGTTCGAGCCGGTGCGTCTTGCCGCCGACGGTCACCTGCCGTTCCTCCATGGCCTCCAGCAGGGCCGCCTGCACCTTGGCGGGCGAGCGGTTCACTTCATCGGCCAGCACCAGGTTGGCAAACAGCGGCCCCGGCTGAAAGCGGAACTCGCCCTTGCCGCCGTCGGTGACGTAGATGTCCGAGCCGGTGATATCGGCGGGTAGCAGGTCGGGTGTGAACTGCACGCGCGACAGCCGGGCGTCCAGATGCCGGGCCAGGCTCTTGATCGCCCGCGTCTTGGCCAGCCCCGGCAGCCCTTCCACAAGCAGGTGGCCATTGGCCAGCAGGCCCAGCAGCAGCCGCTCGATCATGCGTGCCTGGCCAACGATCGACTCGCCCATGCGTGCCTGAAGCTGCAGGATGTCGTCGCGCGCACTCATCGTGTCTCCTGATGATCCGGGCGTCCGCCGGTGAACCAGTTGTAGTAGGGGTTGTCGGGGTCCGCGCGCATCACCGTGCCGATATCGCGCATCCACTGCGCGCGGTCGCCGCGATAGGCATCGAGCCCGGCCGCGTAGAACGTATGCAGGGTGGCGCGCTCGCGGCGGATGTCCTGGTGCAGCGCGTCGCTGGCGCCCTGGAGCGGCGGATCGGCGCTCAGGTCGAGCAGTTCGCGCAGCACCGGCGGAAAGTCCTGCCGCCGCACCCACCCGGCGTATTCGATGCGCGGCCGGTCGTCGGTCACGGCTGGCGCATCGCCCGCAAACCAGTCCAGCCCCGCCCGATCGGTGACATAGGTGGCCAGAAGCGCCGCCGGCGATGCCACCCCCACCGCACGCAGCGCCGCCGACACCTGGGGCTGGCCAAAGCGTGATGCGATGGTGGCCGCATCCAGCGTCATCGGCTGCAGCGATCCCACCAGCAGCATTTCGTGCAGTTCGGTGGTCCACAGCGTGGCATGCGGAAAGACGTCGAGGAAGCTGCGCACCAGCGACCGGGTGTCGTCGCGATTCTGCGTCGGCAGCGGCAGCCACTGGGCCACGATGCCGCCTGTCTGCAGCCGCGCGGCGGCCAACTGGTAGAACTCGCGCGAATACAGGTTGACCACGCCGCTGGCCGACGGGGGCGGCGGCTCCAGCGTGATCAAGTCGTAGCGTTGCGTGCTCTGCAGCAGTTCGCGGCGGCCGTCGCGCAGGCGGATATCGACCTGCGGGCTGCGGCTGACGTCGAAGTTGCCCTGGAACCGGGGCACCGCGCGCACCACGGCGGGCAGCAGTTCCGCCACCACGCGCCGCTCAAGCCCTGGGTACTGCAGCGTGGCACCAGCCGTGATGCCGGTGCCCAGGCCGATCACCAGCGATGCCCGCGGCGTGCCGTTGTGGACGATCAGCGGCAGCAATGCCTGCAGGCGCATGTAGCGCAGCGACGTCATCGTGTCGCCCGAATTCGAGACGCCCTGGATGTAGAGCCGATGAAACCGCTGCGCGGCCCGGCCCTGCTCCACCACGGCCACGGTGGCGCCGCGGCTTTCTTCGTAAAACACCAGATCGCCCCCGCGCGTCCGGGCCAGCAGTGCGGCAAGCCGGTCGGCGGGCGTGGCCACGGCAACGATCAATGTGACGACGGCCAGCAGCGGGATGGCAAAGCGCGCGCGGCGTCCGGTGCCGTCGCCGAACGCCACCGCCAGAACGGCCACCAGCCCGCTGGCGCAGGCGAGCACGCCGAGCGTATGCATCACGCCCAGCGTGGGCACCAGCCACACGCCCGCCAGCACCGACCCCGCAATGCCGCCGAGTGTATTCAGCGCCAGTACGGCACCCACGCCCGACCCGGTGCGCGAAGGATCGACCGACAGGCGGACCACGTACGGGAAGGCGGCCCCCAGCAGCAGTGTCGGCACGAACACGATGCAAAGCGCCGCCACGGCAAAGCTGGCACACGTGGCCACCAGCAGGTTGCCAGTAGCGCCCAGCACGCGTTGCGACACCACCTGCTGTGCGGCGGGCAGCCATTCGCCCAGCCACGCGAATTCAACCAGCGCCACCAGCCCGGCGCCCACGACCAGCAGCGCGAACATGCCCCACGGGTCTTTCGCGCGGTCCACGCGGCGCGCCACGACAAGGCTGCCGATCATCAGGCCGGCCAGGTACGTTGCCAGCATCACGGCAAAGGCAAAGGCGCGCGTGCTCAGGAACTGGACGATGGCCTGCGACCAGACCACTTCGTAGCCCAGCGCAATCGCGCCGGCCAGCGCGTACAGCGTCAACGCCAGCACGCGCTGGCCCGATGCGCGTGGGGCGTTCGCCGGCGCGGCCGGTACATTGACAGGATCGGTCAAGGAACGGCCGAACCACCAGGCGCCCAGCGCGGCCAGCCCGTTGAGCGCGGCCGCCGCCAAGGCGCTGCCGGTGATGCCCAGCAGCGGAATCAGGACAAAGGCAGCCAGCAGCGTGCCGGCGATGGCGCCAGCGGTATTGGCCGCATAGAGCCGCCCGCCATTGGCACCCAGTGCCACACCGTCGCCGCGCAACGCGCGCATCAGCGCCGGCAATGTGCCACCCATGGCGATGGCGGGCAGCCCGACCAGTGCCAGCGGCAACACCCATGCGGCGGCCCCTGCCCGCACTTCGAGCCACGCGAATGGCGCGGCGGAACGGGCCAGCGCAAGCGTTGCCGCGACGCCGAGCACGGCGATGGCCAGTTCCAGCCACAGGTAGAGACGCCAGGCCGATGCCGTACGGTCCGCCAGCCGGCCCACGGCCCAGCCGCCCAGCGCCAGCCCGCCGAAGAATGCGCTCACGCCGATGGTGACCGCATGCACGTCCACGCCCACCACCAGCGACAGCTGCTTGATCCACAGCACCTGATAGACAAGACCGGCCACGCCGGACAGACTCAGCAACGCTGCGGCCTGCCGCAGTCCGGCACTGCCGCCGCGCGCCTGTGCTTGCGCCTGCGCTGCTGCGGAGCCGGAGGCCGACGGCCGGCGTGAGACGCGTTGACGCTTCACGCCGGGCTCCAGTTTGCGATGGGCTGCCGTCACTTCTTCTGCTGCGGTTGCTGGACCTTGGCCATCTGGTCGGCCACCTGGCGCTTGATCTTCTCGCTGGCCTGGTCGATCGTGAAGCTCGCCGGCAACTGGCTTGGCGGGTAATCGACGAAGGTCTGCAGGAAGTTGATCGCCCGGCGGTTACCCTCGATGAACAGGTATGGGTTCTGCGTTTCCAGGTCGAAGTACCGGTTGGTCGGCCCCGTGTCGGCGCGTTCGTACGGGTCCATGCGCAGGTTGAAGTACTTGGGCGCGCGCAGGCACGTGAACGGCTCCTTCCACACCATGAACGATCCGTTCTGCCGCTGCTCGCAGAACACGATCTTCCATGCGGTGGGCTGCGTCGCGCCCTGGGTCAGCACGTCATAGCGCATGGCCACCAGTTCGGCATCGTCATTGAAGTAGTAGAACTCGTTACGCGCGCTCTTGTCGGTCTGGCCCGTGAGCATCGGCAGCTGGTTGTAGCCGTCCAGGTGCACCTTGGCGCTCTTGCCGCCCAGGCTTGTGCCCTTCAGCAGGCGGTCCTTGACGTCGCCGTCGCCCGCCGCGGCCAGCAGCGTCGGGAACCAGTCGAGGCCGGACATCAGGCCGACCTGCCCGGCCATCGCACCATGGCCGGCACACGGAATGCGCCTTCCCAGTTCGAGTCCTTCTCGCTGCGGAACGGCGTATTGGCCGCATCGGGCCATGTGAAGAAGTTGGGACCGTTGTCGGTGGTAAAGACGACGAGCGTGTCGTTGGTGATGCCCGTGTCATCCAGCACCTTGAGCAGCTTGCCGACGTTCTGGTCCATTTCCCACATGCCGTCCGCGTACTCATGGCCGGCGCCGAGGCCGGCCTTGCCCTGGTATTCGGGTCGCACGTGCGTGAACAGGTGCATGCGCGTGAAGTTCATCCAGACGAAGAACGGCTGCTTGGCCTGCGCCTGCTTCTGGATGTAGTTGACGGCGGCCCCGGTGGTTTCGTCGTCGATCGTTTCCATGCGCTTGCGGTTCAGCGGGCCGGTGTCCTCGATCTTGCCGTCAGCCGTGCTGTGCAGCACGCCGCGCGGGTTGTAGAACTTGAGGAAGTCGGGATTGTCCTTCGGCCAGTAGGGGCGCTCGGGTTCTTCCTCGGCGTTCAGGTGGTACAGGTTGCCGAAGAATTCGTCGAAGCCATGCTTGGTGGGCAGGAAGCGGTCCTGGTCGCCCAGGTGGTTCTTGCCGAACTGCGCCGTGGCATAGCCCAGCGGCTTGAGCGCCTGCGCGATCGTGATGTCGCGGTCCTGCAGGCCCACTGGCGCGCCCGGCAGGCCCACTTTCGACAGGCCCGTGCGGAATACCGACTGCCCCGTGATGAACGTCGAGCGTCCTGCCGTGCAGCTGTTTTCGGCGTAGTAGTCGGTCATCATCATGCCCTCGCGGGCAATGCGGTCGATGTTCGGCGTCTTGTAGCCCACCACTCCATGGCTGAACGCGCTGACGTTGCCCAGCCCGACGTCATCGCCAAAGATCACCAGGATGTTTGGCTTGCCGCCGCGGCTGCCCTGCGCCACCGTGCCGCTGGCCGGCGCTGCCGCCACGGGTGACGCGCCGTTGGCGGCCGGGGCCGAGGCCACCGGCGCGGTTGGCGTGGTGGCCACGGGCGGTGGCGCGGCCGGTACCTGGGCGGCCGGGGCCGACGCAGCGCCAGGCGCCGCCTTGTTCTCGTCGGCCTTCTTGCAGCCGGCCACGGCCAGGATGGCGACAATCGCCGCGCTGGTGGCCAGCCTTGTCAGGCGCGTACCCGCTTCTGGTCTCATCGAAAGCTCCCACTAGTCTGGTATCAAGGCTGGGATGCCGGATAAATGCGTGCCCAGTCCTGCTTCATGCTGATCACCGTCCAGCCGCGCGTGACGGCTTCGTCCAGCGCCTTGTCGAGCTTGCCGATCCCCGACTTGCGGTCATAGGCGAACTCGCGCTCGGCGTCGTCGTGGTGCACCAGCACGGCCAGACGCTGGCCGCTGCCGGCCATCGTGTACTGCAGCATCTGCAGATCGCCGTCGGAATTGCCCACGGCCAGGATGGGCCGCCGGCCAATCTGCCGATAGATGCCCACGGGCTTGCCGGCGCCGTCATTGATGAATTCGAGCTTGGGGCCGCGTACCAGCGTGGGCTGGCCATTGCGCAGCTCGTACGTCACCGTCTGCGTGGACCCCACCACCTGCTCGGGCGGAATGCCGTACACGCGTTCGGACCACGGCCGCATGAACTCGATGGTCCCGCCCGACACGATGAACGTCTTGAAGCCATTGGCCCGCAGGTAGTTCAGCAGCTCGATCTGTGGCTGGAACACCAGGTCCGTATAGGGCCGGTTGAATTTCGGGTGGCGCGCGGTGTCGAGCCACGCGCGGATCGTGCGGTCGTACTCGTCCACCGTCATGCCGCTGTTGGCCTGGGCGATCAGCGGCAGCAGGCGCTTTTCTTCACGCATCAGCCCGGCCATGTCGTTGGCCATCAGCGCCTTGAAGGCAGGATTGCTATTCCATTCGGGATGCTGGGGCGCGGCGGCGCGAATCTGGTCGAGCAGGAAGAAGAACTGGAAGTACAGCGGCTGCTCGCTCCACAGCGTGCCATCGTTATCGAAGACGGCAATGCGTTCGGCAGGCGGTACGTACTGCGGCGTGCCCGGCCGGGTGACTGTCTCCACGAAACGGACGATGGTCTGGCGCGCCGCGCCATCCCGCCACGACGGCAATGCCGCCGCGCCTGCCGGGCCCGCCACATTGGCCGCGCCCGCCGGCTGCGCGCCAGCGGCGGTGTCGGTGGCGGGTGCCGACGCGCACCCCCCAAGGGCCGCCGCCAGCACGGCCAGGGCCGCGAACGTCGTCACGCCGGACGCCGCGCGGCGAACAAGCCGGTAGCTTCCTGCCAGGGCGAATGGCATCGTTGCGTTCCTCCTCGATTGTGCAGACGGGATGCGGCCTACGGCCGTGCCGCCAGTGCGGGCTGTCGGCGCGCTTCGGCCCAGGTGCGATCATCCATCACGAGCCGGAAGCCCAGGTGCGACATGCTCGTGTACGGATCTGTGCCCCGCCGTGCGCTGGGCCGGTAGCTCAGGCAGAAGTCCTCGTTGCACAGGAACGACCCGCCACGTGTGACGCGCTTGGGCGCGGACACCGGCACGCCGGGTTCGGTCGGGTCCCACGAATCGGAGGGCCCCGCCGGGTTCTGCAGCACGGCCGTCGTCAAGCGGGCTTCGCGCCGGAACTGGTCGGCCCGATACCAGTCGGCCACCCATTGCCAGGCGTTGCCGGTCATGTCGTAGAGGCCGTAGCCATTGGCCGGAAAGGTGCCCACCGGGCTCGTGCCTGCCGCGCCGCCCGCCTTGGCGCTGACCACCGGAAATGGCTGCACCTGCTGGCCTTGCCAGACGTTGGCCATCTGGCGGCCATCGGGGGCGAACTGGTCGCCCCACGCATACGTGGACTGTTCCAGACCGCCGCGCGCCGCAAACTCCCATTCGGCTTCGGTGGGCAGACGCTTGCCCACCCAGCGCGCGTAGGCCTGCACGTCCTCGTACGAGACCTGCACCACCGGGTGGTTGTCCTTGCCCTCGATATGGCTGCCGGGGCCGTTCGGGTGCTTCCAGTCGGCGCCGGGCACGAAACGCCACCAGCGCCAGTATTCGCGCAGCGGCACCGGGCTGTTGGTGCCGACGAAGACCATGGCGCCGGGAACCATCGCGCTGTCGGGCGGGCGCGGCGTGCCGGGCGGCAGCTGCACCTTCATCGTTTCCCAGTCCGGCGCGCGTTCGGCGGTGGTCACGTAGCCCGTCGCCTCGACAAATTTGCGGAACTCGGCATTGGTGACGTGGTGCTGGTCCATCCAGAAGCCGTTGACGTGGACCTTGTGCGCCGGCCGTTCATTGGCCTGCGCCATCTTGTGATCGCTGCCCATCTGGAAGTCGCCGCCGGGTACATGGACCATGCCGCGCGGACCGTTCACCCCATCGCCCGCGCGGATGACCGGCGCATCGGCGCGCCCATCCTTCGCGTGATACCACCACGTGCCGCCCGCACCGGCCACGACCATGCCCAGCGCAAGCGCCGCCAGCCACATGCGTTGGCGCCACACCGGGGTGGCGGTGGCAATGACCATGGCCTGCTGCTTCCGTCCCATCGACACTCCTTGCACGATACGACTCGATCACCTGATCCAGCCATCCCAGTATGGGCGGGGTCCCTGCCAGAGCGGAATGCAAACTTTTGGAATGTTGATGTGAATGATTTCTTGATTACGGGTTGAGCGGAGGTAGCGGCGGCGCCTTGCTGCGGTGCGTCTTGCCCGCGCGCGGGGCCGGTCCGCGGGGACGCCAGCCTCTGCGCCAGCGCCACGCCGCGTAGCCGGCCGTCAGCGCCACGCCGGCCAGCAGGGTCGCCATCCGCCAGTCGAGCCAGCCGGGCAGGCGCATCGGCGCACCACCCGTGGGCGCCAGGCCCAGCCCCGGCGCCGCACGGGCGACGTCGATGGTCACAGCCGGCGCGGACGATTGCGCGCGCTTGCCGGTGGCCGGGTCGTACCACGCCACGGAGACGGCCGGCAGCGTGTAATGGCCGCTGCCTTCGAACACATAGGTCACCGTTTCCACGCGCCGGCCGCCCGTGGTGCCTGCCGGCTCGTCCCCACCGGCCGCCACGCCGTCCTGCAATTGCGGATCGGCGCGGAACTGCCGCACGCCGCGTGGCGCTGCCAGTTGCGGCGGCTCGATCATCATCGCGGGCGTGCCGGGCGCGAAGATCGTAATGGTGCGGACCAATGCATCGCCAGCCCGCAAATGGGCGTCCTTGCCGCTGATGGCCTGGTCGAAGGTTTGACCGATATGGATGGGCGACGCCGGCAGCAGCGGCGCCGGGCCTGACGCCTGCACAGCGCTGGCCTGGCTTGCGTTCCGCTGCCCGCCGGCATGGATCGTGGTGGGGGGCAGGGTCACGGTGGCGTCTTGCGGCTTGCCATCGTCGCCGGACCATCTGAAATGAATCTCGGGCGTCGGCAGCGTGAAATCGCCGGCGGTCTGCGGCGTGAACACGTAGGTCTTGCGGATACCCGCATAGCTGGCGCCCTCGATGGTTTCGGTGGCGTTCACGCCGCGCTCGTCGGGCATCGTGACCACCGCACCGGGCACCTGCAGCGCCGGAAATGCCGGCGCCGACAGGAAGAAGTTCGGCGCCAGGATCGTGACCTCGATCTGGACCGACTGCCCGGCCACCACGGGCTGCTGGCCCAGCACCCGCACACGCACCGTCGGCCCGGCGGCGTGGGCCACGCCGGACAGTATCAGGAGCATGACGGCAAGCCAGCGCATCGTCATGGGCGCGCCTCTGGCGCCTGCGACTGCAGCGCGAACTTGCGCGCCAGGAGCATGGTGGGCGAGGTCTGGATCGCGCGCATCCACATGTCGGCGTTCTGTTGCACCAGCCCCTGCTGCATCTTGTCGCCACCCGGTGGCGGCGCGGGCTTGCTGGGGTCCAGCTCGATCTTGTCGGGCTTCAGGTCGGGCGGCTCCTCGTCGCCCTTGTCGTGCTTCTCGGCCTGCTTCTGGCGCTCGATGGCCTGCTGCATCAGCGCCAGGTTGCGCTGCGCGGGTGCCCAGCCGGGACGCTGCTGCAGTACCAGCCGGTAACGGGCGGCCGCCTCAGGGTACTTGTTCTGTCGCGCCAGCGCGTTGCCCAGGTTGTACTGGGCGTCCGTGGTGCCGATCTGCGCGAAGGCCCGTGCCGCTTCATCGAACTTCCCCGCGCGGTAGTACGCCACGCCGCGCCACATCGGGTCATCGAACAGCGTGGCCGCCACCGCGTAATCGCCACGTGCGAAGGCGCGCCGCGCTTGCTGGTCGTGCGTGAGCCAGAGATCGACAAAATGCCAGCCGCGTGCCGGCGGGCTGGGCTGGGCTCGCACGTCCGCCTGTGGTGCGGCCAGCAGCACGGCCAGCGCCAGCGAGGCCATCCAGCGGATGGTCCAGCCCTTGCGGAACCAGAGCAGCGCCAGCACGGCGATCGGTATCGTCAGCGGCCAGCCGGCATCGTGCCAGCGCAGCGTGTCCTGCGCACTGCCCTGCTCCACATGCGACTGGACGTGGCGCTGCACCCACGCCACGTCATCGTCACTGTCGGTGGTCAGCGTCGCCACCGGCACGCCGGTGTCGCGCAGCCGGTGCAGCGCCGCCGCGTCGAGCCCCGGGGCGGCGCCATCCCCGGCCTTCAGCGGACCGCCCGCCGCCGTGCCGATGGCCAGCACCACGATCTGCGTGCGCTTGTCGCGCGGCTGCAGGGCGGCCGTTGCCGCAGGCTCCACGCCATCGGTCAGCAGCAGGATCGTGCCGGGCACCGGCTCCTTCGACAATGCCGCGCCGATGGTCTGGACCGCCCGGGCCGTATCCTTGCCTGGCACGGGCATGATGGCCGTCTGCAGCGCATCGACAAAGGTCTGCAGCAGCGCCGCGTCGTCGGTCAGCGGCAGCACCAGATGGGTGGAGCCGGCGTAGGCATAGAGCGCCGTGCGCCCGCCGTCGCGATGGGCCAGCAGCGCCTTGATCTTGAGCTTGGCGCGTTCCAGACGCGTCGGCGTCACGTCGATAGCATCCATGCCGGGCGTCAGGTCCACGGCAATGGCCAGCGGCGCCTTGTCCGACAGGAACGGCGGCCGCTCGCGTTCCCACGCGGGGCCGGCCAGCGCAATCGCGCCCAGCGCCAGGGCCAGCGCGGTCATATGCACCGGGCGCACCGGTCGATGGTGGCCCTCGCGCACCACCAGCGCATCGAGCAGATGCGGCGCGATGGTGCCGCGCCAGCGGCGGCGCACATCGCCCTGCCGGCGCACGGCCCAGGGCAGCCACACCGCGGCAATCAGCACCAGCAGCCATGCGGGCCGCAGGAAATGGAACTGCGCCAGCGCGTGGAGCCCGTCGCTCATGCTGAGGGCTCCTTGCGTGCGGCGGGCAATGGCGCGCGTGCCAGGCCGTACGCGTAGACCGCCATGGCGACCTGATACGCCAGGACCAGCAGTACGGCGGCGCCCAGCGGCCACATGAACAGTTCGCGGCGCGGACGCCAGCTCAGCGTCTTTTCCTTGTGCGGCGTCACGCGGTCCAGCGTGGCATAGATCGACGCCAGCGCGGTCTGGTCCGCGCCGAAGAAATAGCGCCCGCCCGTGGTGCTGGCAATGCGCTGCAGCGTTTGCAGATCCACCTTCTGCTCGCCCGTGGCGGCAGGGTCGCCAATGCCGACGGTATGCACCACGACGCCGCGCGTGCGGGCGATATCGGCGGCTTGTGCCGGCGGCATGCGGCTGGCGGTGTCATTGCCGTCGGTCAGCAGGATCAGCACCTTTTCGGCGGCGTGGCTGTTGTCGAACATCTTGATGCCCAGCCCGATGGCATCGCCCAGCGACGTACTGGCGCCGGCCATGCCGGGGACCATGTTGTCGATCAGCGTGCGCACCAGCGCATGGTCGAGCGTGAACGGGGCCAGCGGATAAGGGGCATCGCCAAACACGATCAGCCCGATGCGGTCCCCGGGCCTGTGGGCCACGAAATTGCTGACCACCTGCCGCACGGCCTGCACGCGCGCTTCGACCACGCCGGCCGGGTCCTTGAAATCGGGGGTGTCCATCGACTGGGACAGGTCCAGCGCCAGCAGCAGGTCGCGCACGGGCTCGCTCTTGTGGACCGGCGGCTCCAGGAAGTGCGGCCGCGCAAGGGCCGTCACCACCAGGGTCCAGGCCAATGGCGCCAGCAGATGCTGCACCAGGTTGCGTCGTGGCACGTGGGCGCCAGCGGCGGGCTGCAATCCGGCCGCGCTGGCTACCTCGCCAAAGAACGGCAGCCGCACCGAGGCGCTGGTCTCGCGGTACGGCGGCACCCGCCACCACACCAGCAGCGGCAGCGGCAGCAGCGCGAACAGCCATGGATAGGCAAACGCGATCATGCGGGCGGCGCCCGGTGTTCCGCGATCCACCGGCGGCAGGCGGCGGCGGTGTCGCGGGTCTGTTGCGCCGGCCAGCGTCCGAGTGCGGCGCGGTCCAGGTATTCGGTCTCGATCAGCATGGCAAGCGGCGGTACGGCATCTGCGGCCTTGCCGGCGTGGGCCAGCAGGAAATCGCGCCAGGATGTGCCGGAAAGCGCCGCCACGGTCTCGCGCGGCCACACGGCCAGCGCGGTACGCTTGAGCAGTTCGGCCAGCGACAGCAGCGCCTGCGCGCGGTCCGGGCCATTAGCGTCGAGCCCGGCTTGCAGGCGTCCCAGCTCCTTGAGCGCGGCGCGCCGATAGCGGTTGGCGCGCCAGTGCCGCCAAGTCCGCCAGCCCAGCCACAGCAACGCGCACAGCACGCAGATGCCGACCAAGAGCCAGCCCACCGTCTGGGGCCACCAGGCTGGCGGGGGCGGCGTGACGATATCGGCCAGATCGTTCACCGTGTGAGTCCTCCCGTGACAGGTCGGAACATCCCGGGCCGGGCCGGACCGACTGCATGCGGGCAGGTTACGCCGCGACCGGCGGAAACCGAATTCAGAGTTTTTGGCGCCGATGTTTAGCGATTTCGGTAACCGGCCCCGCCGCGGCGCGCGCTACAGGCCTGCGCTACAGCCCGTCTGGCAGCAGGTCCCGCACCGCATCCCGCATCACACGCGCCAGCAGTTGCTGGCGTTCGCGCGGCATGCGGGCCAGCGTGGTGGCTACGCTGATGCCGGCCACCGGTTCGCCATCGCGATCCGCGACGGCCAGGCCCACCGCCAGCGCGCCGCGCGTGGCGTGGTTGCCGATCACCGAATAGCCGCGCTCGCGGGTAGCGCGGATCAGGATGCGCATGCGGTCCGGCGTCATGCCGCCGTACTGCACCAGGGCATGGGCATTGGTGGCGATCACGTCGTCCACGGCGCCGTCGGGCAACGCCGACAGCAGCGCCAGGCCGGCTGCGCCCACACCCAGCGGCTGTCGCGTGCCCACCTGGATCACCAGCACCTGCACCGGGTGCGTCCCGACATGGCGCGCGATACAGCGCGACAGCGCTCCGTCGCGCACGATGGCGAATGCTGCGTCGCCGCAGGCCTGGCTGACGCGGGCCAGCACTGGATTGAGGCGCTCGGCCAGGTCGGCCGACTCGCCGCGCTGTGGCAGCGCCTCCAGCCTCGGGCCTTTGACATACCGGAAGCGCCCGCGCTGCACCACATAGCCGCATTCGATCAGCGTGGCCAGCAGGCGATAGACCGTGGGCCGCTCCAGCCCGGCGGCGCGGCATAGATCCACCACGCGCAGCCCGTCCTTGCCCCCGGCAAGGATGGCATCGAGCAGCATCAGGCCGCGTCGCAACGCCCGTGCGCCCTCTTCGGCAGCCGGAGCGGGAACGTCCGTCTGGCGGACGTTTTGATTCGCAGTACGAGCACGCATGGGAAAGAATTCGCTGGCCGGGAAGCAGTCCGCAGTATGCCGCAGAAGCATCGGGACAGCGGGTGCCGGCCACGATATCCAGAAACAGGAGACAGCCATCATGACCATCCGCAGCCGGGCGCGCAGGCGCCTTCTTCGCCGAATCGCGCTTATTCCCGCTGTAATTCCCACTCTCGTTGCCGCGGCACTGGCGTGCGGTGCCACGCCGGCTCTGGCCGCCGACGCCGCCTTTCCGAGCCGCCCCGTCCGGCTGGTGGTCGGGTACGCCGCCGGTGGCGCCACCGACGTGCTGGCCAGGCTGGTGGCGCAGAAGATGGGCGAGGCACTGGGCCAGCCGATGGTGGTGGAAAACCGCGCCGGCGCCAACAGCAACGTGGGCGCCGAGGTGGTGGCCAAGGCCGTGCCGGACGGCTACACGCTGTACGTCTACACCATCGCCAACACCATCAACGCCACGCTCTACGACAAGCTCAATTACGACCCGGCCAAGGATTTCGAGATGGTCGGCATGATCGCCCGCATTCCCAACGTACTGGTGGTCAATCCGGGCGTGCCCGTCAAGACCGTGGCCGACTACGTGAAGCTGGCCAAGACATCGCCCAACGGGGTGACGTTTGCGTCATCGGGCAGCGGATCGTCGATCCACCTGTCCGGCGAGATCTTCCGCACGCGCAGCGGCGCCAACATGCTGCACGTGCCCTACAAGGGCAGCGCCCCGGCCGTGACCGACCTCATGGGCGGCCAGGTGCAGTCGATGTTCGACAACACCCCGTCGGCCCTGCCGCATGTGAAGTCCGGCAAGTTGCGCGCCATCGCGGTGACCAGCGCGCAACGCATGCCGCTCCTGCCCGACGTGCCGACGGTGGCCGAATCCGGCTATCCGGGCTTCGACGTGCAGTCGTGGTTCGCCATCTCCGCTCCGGCCGGCACGCCGCGCCCCGTTGTGGACCGCCTCAACGCCGCGCTGAACAAGGCGCTTGGCAATGCCGACGTGCGCGAGCGCATGCGCGACCTGGCGGCCACGCCCGAACCCGGCACGCCCGAACAATGCCGCACCTTCGCGATGTCCGAGATCAAGCGCTGGCACGACGTGGTGCGGCAATCGGGCGTGCGCCTCAACTAAGGAGTCCGACAGCACCATGTTTCCGATCGACCTGTTCTGGCGCGCCGCCGACCGCTGGCCCGACAATATCGCCATCGATGCCCCCGACGGCCCGCTGCGCTACCGCGAGCTGGCGGCGCAGGTGGCCGCGCTGGCCGCCCACTTCATCAAGCTCGACCCCGCCCCCCAGACTTGCGTAGGCATTTGCGCCGGCAACTCGGCCCGGCACATCGTGGCACTGCTGGCCGTGCTGGCCAGCGGCAAGATCTGGGTGCCGCTCAATCCCAAGAGCACGCAGCCGGAACTGCGGCGCATCATCGATGCCACCGAGCCGGGCATCATCGTGCTCGATGCCGCCTGCGAAGCCTTGCTCGACGGCGCGCCGGGCGTGCGGATCCATACCGACCACGCGCCGGACGGGGGCCGGACGCTGGCTTCGGCCATCGTGCAGCACGCCGACGCCGGGCGCCCGGTGCTGGATCTGGACCGTGATGCCACCCAGGCCATCAAGTTCACCGGGGGTACCACTGGCGCGCCCAAGGGGGTCATGCAGCCGTATCGCGCGTGGCTGGCCAATATCGTCAACCAGATCCACGCGTGGGGATTCACCGAGTCGGACCGCTACGTGATGGCCGCGCCGATCACCCATGGCACGTCCACCTACGTGATGCCGATCCTGGCCCAGGGCGGCTGCCACGTGATCATGGAAGGCAGCGGCGCCGAAGCGGTACGCGCCACCTTCCGCGACCGGCGCGGCACGGTCTGCTTCATGCCGCCCACCCTGATCTACATGCTGATGGCGCTGCCCGGCACCACCCGCGCCGACTATCCATGGCTGCGCCGGCTGATCTACGGCGGCGCGCCGATGCCCCCCGAAAAAATCCGCCAGGCGCGCGACTTCTTCGGCCCCGTGGTGGCCACCACCTACGGCCAGACCGAGGCACCGCAGTTGCTGACCGTGATCGGCCCCGACGATTTCAACGACGAGCGCAACCTGGCCTCCGTGGGCCGCGCCACCTGGTTCAGCGACGTGGCGATCATGTCGCCCGACGGCCGCCTGCTGCCCGCCGGCGAAGTGGGCGAAGTGGTGGCGCGTGGCGACCTGGTCATGACCGGCTACTGGAAGCGTCCGGACCTGACCGCCGCCACCATCATCGACGGCTGGCTGCATACCGGCGACCGCGGCCTGATCGATGCGCGCGGCTTCCTGTACCTGAAGGACCGCCTGCGCGACGTGGTCATCACCGGCGGCTTCAACGTCTATCCGATCGACGTGGAGAACGCCCTGGGGCAGCATCCCGCCGTGCATGAATGCGCCGTGTTCGGCGTGCCTGACGACAAATGGGGAGAGGCTGTCCACGCCGCCGTGCAATTGCGGGAGGGCTGCCAGGCCGCCGCTGCCGACCTGATCGCGTTCGTGCGCGAGCGGCTCGGCCCCGTGCAGACGCCCAAGCAGATTCATTTCCACGCCAGCCTGCCGCGCTCGACGGTGGGCAAGGTACTGAAGAACACCGTGCGCGACCACGCCGTGGCCGCGCTGCCATCCGGAGACCACGCATGAGCCAACAAGACAAGCCGGTGACCCGCCTCTGCAGCCACACGCTGACCAGCCTTCACTATGGCGACGCCAATCTCGTGGACGACCTGCTCGGCAAGACCACGTTCACCGAGGTCATGCTGATGCAGATCCTGGGCCGCACGCCCCGGCCGGTGGACATCCGCATTGCCGACATGGTGCTGGTCGTGCTGATGGAGCATGGCCTGACGCCCAGCGCAATTGCCACGCGCCTGATCTACATGAGCGCCCCCGAGAACCTGCAGGGCGCGGTGTCGGCCGGGCTCCTGGCGGTGGGCAGTTCGTTCGTCGGCACCATGGAAAACTGCTCGGTGTTGCTGGACCGCATCCTGGCCGCGCAGGACCCTGACGCCGAGGCGCTAGCCATTGCCCGCGACTGCAAGGCGCGCAAGGCGCCCGTGCCCGGCTTTGGCCACCATCTGCACAAGCCGGTAGACCCGCGTGCCTACAAGCTGCTGGACCTGGGAGAAGCCGAAGCCGATCTGGCAGGGACGCATATCGGCGCGCTGAAGCGACTGTCCGCCGCCGTGGACGAGGTCCATGGCCGCGCGATCACGATCAACGCCACTGGTGCCGTGGCCGCCCTGCTGGGCGAAATCGGCGTGCCAACGGCCGTGATGCGCGGCTTTGCGGTGATTTCGCGCGCGGCCGGTCTGGTGGCCCACATCGTCGAGGAACAGCAGAGCCCATCCGGCCGCTATATCTGGGATGTCGTCGAGGAGGCGATTCCCTACGTGGGCAACGCGCCGCACCGCGACCACGCATAGGCGCGCCACGCGTGTACGTGTGGCGCTCAGTGCAGGTCCGGGTCGGCATAGGCGGCGCTTGTACTGACCGACGCGTGACCCAGCTGGTGTTGCACGGCCTTGCGGCCAATGCCTCGCGCCAGCGCGTGGGCGCCAGCCGTATGCCGCAGCCAGTGCGCGCTGGCCTTGGCAAGGTGCGTGGCGGCCGTGGGGTCATCGTCCGCCAGCGCCTGGCCCGCACGCGTGAAACACCGCTTCCAGATCGCCGCTACCTGTGCCACGGATAGCGGCGTGTCATCGCCTTCGCGCAGCATGCGGCCGATCAGCGGCGTGTCGGCCGGCAACCGCTCGACGTCGCGCCCCAGCCCGCGTGCTTCCATGTGATCGCGCAAGGCATCGACCACCGTCTCGGGCAGGTCGTTCGTGCGAGGCCGATTACCTGGCACGTGCAGCCGCCAGCCGTCGGACTGCGACAGATGCGCCACTGTCAACTGCGCCTGCTCCGATACGCGCAGGCCCGTGGCATGGACCAGCCGCAGCATGAACTGCAGGCGTACCGTGCGCGGATCGTCGGCAGGCAGCCCGCCCACGTACCGCTTCAGGTGCTGCCATTGGGTGCGGCTGAGGCTGCGCCCGGCCTGGATGCGCGGCGCAGCGGCCGCGGCGGGCTGTGCCACCGACGCAAACGGGTTGTCGCGCAGGTGCCCCTGCCGGGTCAGACACGCGCAGAGCGTCTTCAGAATCCGGGTCGCATGGCGGATGCTCGACGGCGATAGCGGACCTTCGAACGGCCGCCAGTCGGGACCATTGCGCGGCGCGCCACGCCGGCCCACCCATTGCGCGGCCGGCTGGGGATCGGCCAGGAATGCCAGGTAGGCTTGGCAGTCGTCAGCGTCCAGTTTGGCCAGAGGCTTGCCCCGCACGAAAACGGCCCAGAGCAGCAGCCGCTCGGCCTGCGCGCGGTAAGCGCGCCAGGTGTGGCTGCCTTCCGGGCCGTAGTCTTCCAGCCAGGCCCGGATGGCCTGCACATCGGCTTGCGCTGGTACGTGGCGCAGCGCTTCCAGCGGGACCAGCGCCGGGGCTTCGGCATGTCGCGGGTCGGCGATACCCGCGCGGTGCGGCGCCATCGCATGCATCCGCAGCCATGCCTCGATCTCGTGCGCGGTGGCTTCGCCAATGCCGCGCACGTGCCGATACCAGCTGCGCGGATCGGCGGCGATGGCTGCCGCCAGCGTCGCCAGCGTGGTCCAACCCGTCTGCGCAAGCCGGCTGGCAATGGCCGGCGTGAACCACCCGGCCACGGCATCGCCCGCCAATGGGCGCACCAGCAACAGTGGCTGCAGCGCATCCAGCGCCCGCAGCAGCTTGCGCTGGCGCGTTTGCCGTGCCGCGGCGCTCTCGGCTGCCGGCGGCACGATCATCGCCAGCCAGGTCTTCTCGGTCAGGATGGTTGCCTCGCCGTCGGCGCGCTGACGCGTGGTCAGCCGCTTCACGCCGCGTGCCAGTTCCGTCTCGATCCAGCCCAGCGTGGTGCGGGCCTGGCGCAGGTCCAGGTCCGGCGTCAGATAGCGCGTGGCCAGCCGGCCCAGGTCGAGACCCTGCAGGTAGCCACGGTAGTAGGCAAAGTGTTGTGGGCCGAGCAGACGCGCCGGGGCGACCGGCGGGCGCTGGCGCCGGCGAATGGCCTGCCCGGCGCTGGGTACGGCGGAAGACAAGGGATGACAGCGGGGACACCGCAAACGGCAAAGGGCGCGATGATACCCGATGGGCGGACCGGCGCCCCGCTCCCCTTGCCGGAGCGGGGCGCAGACCGTCAGTCGGCCTTGACCCCCGCGGGCAGCCGCACGCGCACGCCCAGCCCGCCCAGCGGCGACCTGGCCAGTTCGAACCGGCCGCCGTACAGCGCGCAGACATCGCGCACGATGGCCAGCCCCAGCCCGCTGCCTTCTGCCGACTCGTCGAGCCGCGCGTACGGCTGCACGGCGCGCGTCATGGCGGAGGCCGGCATGCCGGGTCCATCGTCGTCGATGCGGATTTCCAGCTCGGCCGCCTGCGCCACCAGATCGACGCGGATTCTGGTCTGCGCCCACTGCCACGCGTTGTCCAGCAGGTTGCCGAGCATTTCGACCAGATCCTGGCGGTCGCCGGCAAAGCTGGCCTGGCCTTCGATATCGACGGCGATGAGCTTGCCGGCGTGCAGCCGGCTCAGCGCGCGCACCAGTTCGTCGACGGCGGGCCGCACCGCCACCGCCCCGCCGGCCGCCCCACCCGCCCCGGCCGCCCGGGCGCGTGCCAGATGACGGTCCACCTGCTGGCGCATGGCGTCCACCTGCTGCATCACGCGTTGCGATGCGGGCGCGGGCAACGTTGCCGCGTCGTTGGCCAGAATGGCCAGCGGCGTCTTGACCGCATGCGCCAGGTCTGCGGCCTGCCGGCGCGACCGTTCAACGGCTTCGTGATTGCGCCGCAGCAGCAGGTGGATCTCGTCGACCAGCGGCTGTACCTCGGCCGGCCAGGCGCCTTGCAGCGTCGGTTCCTGGCCCGCGTGCAGGCGCGCCACCGCTGCACGCAGCCGCGACAACGGCGCCAGCCCGAAACGGATCTGCGCCCACACCGCACCCAGGATGCCCAGCCCCAGCACGCCCAGCGACAACCACAGCAGATGGCGGAACGACCGCTTGGCCTGCCGCAGTTCGGTGCGGTCCAGTGCGACGGTGATGTCTACCGGGGCATCGGCGCCGGTCAGTTGCAGGCGGCGCGACTTCACCAGCAGCGACTGGCCGCGCGGGCCGCCGCGGATATCGGCATCTCCCTCGCCTACGCGGCGTTCCACGGCAGCGGGGATATCGACATCCCAGAGCGAACGCGAACGCAGCGTCTGGCTGCCCGACGACGCCTGCCAGTAGGCACCGGCATACGGCAGTTCGAAGCGCGGATCGGCGGGCTGGCGCGTCAGTTCCAGCTTGCCGTCGGTGCGCCATTCCAGCGCGGCGGCCAGGCTGGTCAGGTCGCGGTCAAGTTCGGCGATATAGGTGCGGTCGACGTGCCGGCCAAACAGCGTATCGAGCAGCCAGCCGGTGGTGCAGAGCGTGCCGGCGATCCACAGCGTGGCGATACCCAGCAGGCGCCGGGCGATCGAGGCGCGCTTCATGCGGCATCGGCCGGCGGCCGCATGCGGTAGCCCAGGCCCCGCACGGTCTCGATGACGTCAACACCGAGCTTGCGCCGCAGGCGTCCCACGAAGACCTCGATGGTATTGCTGTCGCGGTCGAAATCCTGGGCGTAGATATGCTCGGTCAGCGTGGTCTTGCTGACGATGGCGCCCTGGTGGTGCATCAGGTAGTCGAGCACCTTGAATTCGTGGGAGGTCAACGTGACCGGATTGCCGTTGACGCTGACCTGACCGCTGCCCGGCGCCAGCAGCACGGGGCCGCAGGCCAGCGTGGGCGATGTGCGGCCGGCCGAGCGGCGGATCAGCGCGCGGATGCGGGCCAGCAATTCCTCGGTGCGGAACGGCTTGGTCAGGTAGTCGTCGGCGCCGGCGTCGATGCCCTCCACCTTCTCTACCCAGCTGTCGCGCGCGGTCAGGATCAGCACCGGCACGTCGTTGCCGGCCTGGCGCCAGCGCTTGAGGACGGTCAGGCCGTCTAGCCGGGGCAGGCCCAGGTCGAGCACGACGGTGTCATAGGGATGTTCGGCGCCCAGGTGCTCGGCGTCGATGCCGTCGGCAGCGTGGTCCACGGCATAGCCGGCCTGGGCCAGCGCCTGCGCAAGCTGGGCGGCAAGTGTGCTTTCGTCTTCGACCAGGAGGATGCGCATGGCGGTCAGGGCTTGCGGGCGCGGTCGAGATCATGGCCCTTGGCCTTGAGCAGCCTGGCATCGCGGGCGTCGTACTCGAGCTTGGCCACGGAGCCGGTGGGCAGCAACAGCTTCACTTCGTATTGCCAGATGCCGTCGTCGCGGTCCAGCTTCACGTCGATCACGTCACCGGCGTACTGGCGCGAGACCGTGTCGAGGATGCGCGCAAGCGGCAGGATCTCGCCGGAGCGCAAGGCCGCACGGGCCCGGTCGGCGTCGGTATCGGCCAGCGCGAGGCTGGCACCGCCCGTCGCTGCCAGCACGGCCAGCAGGGTTAGCACGCGGCAGGCACCACGCAGGCGCGCGGCGGTACGGTCGGCGGGCAATCCCGTGACGGCGGTTGGGGGCGGGGGCGAGGCAGTCATTTGCGGCATTCTCGGCCGGGCAAGCTGAACGCCGCCTGAACGGCATGCTCAGGTGCCATTCAGGTGCCACGGCGCATGATGCCCGCCAGATTCCCACAACCCCGGCACCATGTCACGTTCCCGCACCCTCCTGTCCCCGCGTTACCCGACCCTGCGCAGCCTTGGCGCAGGCCTGGCCCAGCTGGCCCCGCTGGCGGTGGCCATGGCGGGCGCCGGCCTGCCCTTCTGGCTCCAGACGCTGGGGCACTAGGTCATCTTCGGGCGCGAAGATGACTTCGTCACCGAAGGAAGAATGTGATGTTTGGGTTATATTTTTGGGCCGAGCGCCCGGGATCAGAACACCAGCGTGGCTGTGCCCATGACGGTGGCCGTGCTGTCGAGCCGGTTCTTGCTGGTCACCGTGGGCACCCAGCGCAGGCTGAATGACAGCGGCGCCTTGCCGCCCAGCTTGGTGTCGTACGTGACGATCGGCCCGATCGTGAAATCATGGCCGCGGAACCCATTGAGGCGGTCGGCCGTGGGGCCGGTATCGCTGCCGAGCTGCTGGACCGTGCCCATGACCAGCCCCGCTCCCCAATTGCCAAATTTCTTCACCCCCATGACGTCCAGCGTGAACAGCGGCGCGTTCTGGTAGTCGGTGGCCGTATTGCGCGTGTAGAACTGGAAGGCCGCCACGGCGTTGAATTCGAGCCCGTATTGCGGCATCAGGTGCGTGAAGGCCACCTGCGGCACGAAGGTCCAGTTGTTCAGGCTGGGATTGGCCAGCGCGTTCTTGTCGTACTGACCCGTGGGCGCCCAGACGTTGAAGCTCAACGCCATGTGGGTGGTCTTGGAAAAGTGGTAGCCGGCGATCAGCGGGCTGAAATACATGTCATAGAGGTTCGACGCGCGATCGGAGGCGCCGCGCGAAAACGTGCCGCCGCCGGGCCCGGTGAATACGGCGCTGGTATGCACAGTCGTCCAGACATACGGCAGCGTAAAGCTCGACGCGAAATTCCAGGCGCCGGGCCCGGTGTCCCAGACCTTCATGATCGTCGCCAGCGTGAACGCGATCTTGGCGTCGATGCCCGCCGTGGTCCGCCCGCCAATCGGCACCTCGCGGCCGCTGCCGATCGAGCCATCCATATATAGCTGCTGCAGGTTGGCGATCCACACCGGCTGGTCAGGAATCACCGCCACGTTCGCCGACACGCTGGTGCCCGCCACCGGCCGGCCGAGCGCGCCTTCGGTGGCATGTCCGGCCAATGGCGCCAGCAGACCCCCCACGGAAAGACACCGACGACGGCCGAACGTGCGCGATTCATGGGGCCTCCTAGCGGGCGATGGGTGCTGCGGTAGCGGAAAAGGTACTGAATCGTCTCAGATTCCCGCCCATCTGGAATTCACTTTTCTAAATGAGTGAATTCAATGTTTTTTGAAACGTGGCATCGCCTTGAAATCCGGTACGCCGGGGTTTCCATTTTGACCGGAGACAACGGACTAACCGGCGGGTGCTGATGGAATCTGGCGCGGGATTTTATTCCCGCGCTTCTTTTTGCCTTCGTTTCCTTCCATCATCATCGAACTGGAGTCCACCATGCTGCAAATCCATGGAGGTTTTCTCGCACGCCGACGTTGGCGCCGGTGGTTTGCGACGGTCGCCTTGTTACTGATATCGAACGCATGGCTGCCGGGTGCGAATGCGCAATATGCATCCCGGCAGCTCAAGCCGTCGGATGTATTCGACACGACAAATAAAGTCATCTTCCGGGACGATTTTCGCGCCGATTTCCGGAAATGGACGCTTTCGATCGATGCCCTGTATGACCCGGCTGTCCGTCCATTGACGTCTGACCGCGTTACCAGGGAGCCGCTGGCTGGCTTGCCTGGCCGCCTGCCCGCGACATTCACGCTGCCCGGCACGCCGGGGGCATTTCGCTCGGAACTGGCGCTTCCCGCCGAGGAAGGGCTGCAGGAGCGCTGGTACGGCGCGCGCATCGCGGTTGACCAGATCGCGGATCAGGCCGGATATATCGTCCTGCAATGGCATGCGGTCATGGGCAAGGACAAGGTGAATAGGAATTTTCCGAACCTGGCCATTCATCAGAAAGGCGACAAATGGGTGGTGGCCCGCGCATGGGGCAGCCCCGCCAATATTCAGCGCTCCACCACCGAGCTGCCGGGCAATGTGGTGCCCGGTACATTGACCAACTGGGTCATACACGCGAAATGGGCAACCGACGCCAGCGGCATCGTCGAGATCTGGAAGGATGGCACGCTTGTGTACCAGCAAAAGGGGCAGAACGCGTACCACCTTTCCATCGCCCGCACGCCCTATCTGAAGACCGGTATCTACCGGCCGGCGCGCAAGGATTCGACCACCAGCGAGCCGCCGATCGTGGTGCGCGTCAGCGATATGCGCATCGGGCGGAGTGACGCGGGCTATGGCGAGGTGTCGCCCGTTGTCAGCGGAACGCTGGACAAATGGCATGGCAACCGGCGTACCGGCAGTCTGCTGTTCCCGATCGATTTTGGCCGGGACGTCGAAAAAAGCACGGTCGGATTTGTCGTTCCCCAACAGGCCGGGGTCACAGGCGGCCCGGCGTCGCTGGTATGGTCGGCGGGCGCTGCGGATCGAGCGATGTTCTCGGTCGCATTGACAAACCGGCTCGATGGCAGCACCCGGACCGTCAATATCCGTGGCTACCGGCACAACGGGTGCACCTATGCGGCGATGCATGTCGCAATGGATTGCCAGCATCGCAAGAACAGCCGGCTCGAACTGTTTTTCGATCGCGAAGATAATCGCGGCCTGCCCGAAGGCCTTTATGAGGGAAATCTGATGGTAGAAGCGATCGGCTGGAAAGATACCGCGTACCGGCGTTCCATCCATGCCAATATCAGGATATTCGTGCCTGGCGTATGGCGCGAACTCCGGCCGGGAACGCCGGTGGCGGTGCGAGGCATGGATCGCCATATCAAGCTTGGCACGATTGGTTTTCTGGTGCCGGCCCAGTCTGGCGCAGTGGGACCCCGAACGCCAATACTGGAAACGGCGCCGCAGGACACAAAATTTAAGCTGACCGTTGCCGATACGGCTACCGGGGCACGTTATCCCGTAGTGGTGCGCGCGCGACGCTTGACCGGCGAATGCGGCAAGGTCCGAATGAACAGCACCTTTGCTTGCGGAGGATATGGCAGGCAAAGCGATCTCGAACTCGAATATCGTCCGGCGGATAATCCGGACCTGCCTGCCGGACGTTACACGGGCAGCGTTTTCGTATTGGCGCAGGGCAGTTACGAAAGCTGGTTCCAGCGGCCCATCGCCATCGGGCTAAATGTGCGGAAGTAAATCCATCGCGGCCCGGCCCGTTGTGTCAACGGGACCGGGCGATTGGCGGATCGCTGGCGACAATCGCTCAGACCGCGCCGCGCGTCTCCACATACAGCGCGTAGACCGAATGGCTGCTGGCCATATACAGGCGATTGCGCTTCGGGCCACCGAAGCACAGGTTCGGGCAACGCTCCGGCAGGTGAATATGGCCGATGGCCTTGCCCTGGGCGTTGAACACACGTACGCCGTCGAGCTTCGACGGATCGGCACCCGGTGCGCCGCTGCTGCCCCAGCCGGCCCAGATATTGCCATCCACGTCCACCTTGAAACCATCGAGCGCGCCCGGGCCATTGGCGTCGATCAGCCTGGTCTTGTTGCCAAGCTGGCCGTCGGCACCCACGTCGTAGGCCCACATCACGCGATACGGCTGGGCGCGCGATTCGATCACGTAGAGCTTCTTCTCGTCTGGCGAAAATGCGAGCCCGTTCGGGCCGTTCAGGTCGGCAATGACTTGCGTCACGCTGTTGTCCTTCGGATCGATCCGATAGACGGCGTGCGGCAGTTCCGGGGCTGCCTTGTCGCCCTCCCAGTCGCCCGCGATGCCAAACGGCGGGTCGGTGAACCACAGCGAGCCGTCGGACTTGCACACGATGTCGTTCGGCGAATTGAAACGCTTGTCCTGGTAACGGTCGGCCAGCACCGTGATCGAGCCATCGTATTCGGTGCGGGTGACGCGCCGCGTCAGGTGTTCGCAGCTGACGAGGCGACCCTGCCTGTCGCGGCAATGGCCATTGGTGAAGTTGGCCGGCGAGCGGAACACGCTCCACTGGTTCGAGGTTTCGTCGAACCGGATGATGCGGTTGTTCGGGATATCTGAGAACAGCAGATAGCGGCCGTCGGCGAAGTAGACCGGGCCTTCCACCCAGCGGAATCCGGTGGCTATCTGCTCCACGGTGGAGCTGAACAGCCGGTACTTGCCGAAACTGGGATCAAGGATCTCGACGGCCGGGTCGGGGTAGCGCTGCGCGGCCTTGAAGTCGAAGGCCTGGGCCAGCGCCTGACCGCTGGCGGCGGCAGCGCCGAGCGCGGCGCCCGCCTTGAGCCAGTGACGACGCCGGGCATCCACGCCGGTCTTTTTCGTATCCATGCTGTCTCCTCATCGGATTGGGAATGGTCCGGACGGACCTTTATAGTTGTCCGACATCCTATGAGAAAAATCACACCACGGCAAGCACTTGTACGATGACATCCATGTCGGATGTGCCTTGCCCACATCGCCATCACGGGAAAGGTTCGGTGCTATGGTCTGGGTGTGCGCGTCCGGGACAGGACGCCTGACATGCCTTCTCAACTCTCCTGAAGCACGCCCGAATCATGGCAAGCGCAATCCTCCTCGAAAACATCCACGCCAGCGGGCAGCAACTACTGGGCCGCCACCATATCGACGTCGCCACCCAGAGCAAGGCGCTGGCTGGCCAGCCGCTGCTGGCCGCCGTACGTGACCACGACCTGCTGGGCATCCGATCGGCCACGCACCTGACCGCCGAGCACTTCGGCAGCAGCGGACGGCTGCTGAGCGTGGGCTGCTTCTGCATCGGTACGTCGCAGGTCGACCTGAACGCGGCTGCCCATGCCGGCATTCCGGTGTTCAACGCGCCGTTCTCGAATACGCGTTCGGTGGCGGAACTGGTGATCGGCCAGACCATCATGCTGATGCGCCGCGTGCCCGAGAAAAGCCGCGCCGCGCACCAGGGCGAGTGGCAGAAGTCGGCAAAGGGATCGTTCGAAATCCGCGGCAAGACCATGGCGGTGATCGGCTACGGTAATATCGGCGCGCAGGTGGGCATCCTGGCCGAAGCGATGGGCATGCGCGTGGTGTTCTACGATATCCGCCCTCGCCTGTCGATTGGCGGGGCGGTACCAATGCATTCGCTGGAAGACGCGCTCGGCGCCGCCGACGTGGTGACGCTGCACGTGCCTGCCACACCCCAGACGCGCAACCTGCTCAATGCCAAGGCGCTGGCTGCGATGCGGCCGGGCAGCATTTTGCTCAATGCTTCGCGCGGTACCGTCGTCGATATCGAGGCACTGGCGAAACTGCTAGACGATGGCCATATCGCCGGGGCCGCCATCGACGTGTTCCCGGAGGAGCCGCGCAGCAATGCCGACAGGTTCGTGACGCCGCTGCAGGGCAAGCCGAACGTGATCCTGACGCCGCACGTGGGTGGCAGCACGGAGGAAGCGCAGGAGAATATCGGCGTGGAAGTGGCCACCAAGCTGGCCAACTACCTGGAAACGGGTGCGACGATTGGCGCGGTGAATTTGCCGCAGATCCAGCCCAATCCGCTCGATTCGCCGGCGCGGGTCCTGAACATTCACTACAACCGTCCCGGCACGCTGTCGCACCTGAACCAGGCGCTGGCCGAAATCGGCGCCAACATCGAGGCCCAGCAATTGCAGACCGAAGGCGACATCGGCTACGTCATTACCGATATCAGCCTGGTGCCGCCGGCCGGCTGGGCCGAAACGCTGATGGCGCACGACGCGTTTATCCGCTCGCGCGTGATCGAAAACCGCTAGGCATCCGCTTTCCCGACCAGAACCCGCATGCAGCTGCCGCATGCGGGCGATGAAATCGGTGGATAAGCCTGGCACCCCCGCCGTTTCCCGATAGCCGCCGCCCGGCGGCATTGTCATACTGCGCGAACAACCTCGCAGACCGGACATGCCCGATCCGGCAGACAATCAGGAGACAACCTCATGCAACGACGTCGTTTCTTCCGCGTCGCGCTGGCCGCTTCCGGCCTGACGCTGGCGGCATTGCTCGGCACCCAGGCGCTGGCTGCCGATGACTTCCCCACCCGTCCGATCCGGCTCATCGTGCCGTACGGCGCCGGCGGCGTGACTGACCAGGTGACACGCGCGCTGGCCGACGCCGCCGGCCGCGAACTGGGACAGTCCATCGTCGTGGAAAACAAGCCCGGTGTCAGCGGCACGCTGGGCGCCACCCAGATGGTGACCACCGATCCCGACGGCTACACGCTCAGCATGGCACCCGTGGTGATCTTCCGCCTGCCGCACGTGCAGAAGATGCGCTACGACCCGCTCAAGGACCTGACCTACGTATCGATGATCGCGGACTACAACTTTGCTGTGGCCGTGAAGAAGGATGCGAAGTGGCAAACCATGCAGGAACTGATCGCCGACGCCAAGGCGAACAAGAAAGGCATCAGCTACGGCACCACCGGCATCTACGGCAGCCAGCACCTGACGATCTCCGAACTGGCGCGCGTGTCGCAATCGAACTGGACGCACGTGCCGTACAAAGGCGACGCGGAGGCCATCACCGCGTTGCTGAGCGGCTCGTCCGATGTGGCCGTGCTGTCGAACACGCTGCTGCCCTACGTGCAGAACGGACAGATGCGCGTGCTCGCCACGCTCTCCGAAAAGCGCGCGGCCGACTTTCCGAACGCCCCGACGCTGAAGGAAATCGGCTACCCGGTGTGGTCGAACTCGCCATTCGGCATCATCGGCCCGGCCAATATGAAACCAGCCGTGGTCAAGCGCCTCGACGACGCCTTCCGCAACGCGCTCAAGGACCCGAAATTCCTGAACGTGACGCGCCAGTACGGCATGGTCACGAACTACATGGGCCCTGAGCAGTACGCGGCCTACGCCCAGAAGGCCTTCAAGAGCGAAGGCGAAATCATCTCGCGCCTGGCCGAGGCGATGAAGAATCAATAGGCGTTTTCCGATGTTGGCTCCGGCGCCTCGCCAGTGATCTGACGACACACCGGAGCCGTGGAATTGCATTGGATGTTTCTTGTCTATCGCAACACCACGAATTCCTGCTTTACCCCCTCCTCTCTTGCGCTGAATTAGACAACAGCGATTCAGCGGTCTCAGAAGTGGGCAATCCATGTAGCGTGCGACGCACTACACCAGTGCATCGATACGCAAACCATGGTTGTCGAAGATCGATTGGTATCCGGCGCCGATCTCGCCGGGCTCGCAACCGGGCGGGCCGCCTACCGCCTCGAAGTCCCCGCCGCCCCCACCGCCATCGCGCTGTCGGTGGTCTCGTTCAAGGCCGTCGAGGCGCTCGGCAAGCCTTACGAGGTCACCGTCCAGCTGACCCATCCGCTGGAACTCGACCGTGCCGACTACCTGAATCGACCGGCCACCTTCGTCATCGACCCCGGCGATGGCAGCGAGCCGCGCCGCTTTGCGGGATGGATTCCGGCGTTCTCGAAGACCCGCCAGACGCGTGACTTCCATGGCTACGAGATGGTCGTGGAGCCGCTGGTGACGCGCCTGCGGCTGACCCCGCGCAGCCGTGTCTATCAGCACAAGACCGCACCGCAAATCATCGAGGCCATCCTGCGCAGCCACGACCTCGAAGGTCATCAGTTCGCTTTCCGGCTACGGCGCGAATATCCCGAGCACAAGTTCCGCCTGCAGTACCAGATGTCCGATTGGGACTACGTGCGCCTGCTGATGGAGCAGGAAGGCATGTACTGCTACTTCGCACCCGGGAAATTTGGCGAAATTGTGGTGTTCGGGGACGACATCGATCACTACATCTATCAGCCGGAACTGCGGGTGCCCTATCGGGAGACGGCCGGGCTGGAGTCGGGCACCGAAGCGGTTTTTGCCATTCGTACCAATACGAGAACCGTCGCCAGATCGGTCCTGGCATCGGACTACAACCCCGCGCACGCCTACGAGCGGCTCAAGGCCGACGCCAACATTGCATACAAGGATCGGACGACTTATGGCGAGCCATATATCCATGGCACCCATCATCTGGATATGGCCGGCGCGAAGTGGGAGGCGCTGCTGCGCCACGAGGCGGCCATCGCCGGGCAGGTTGTCTACCAGGGTGAAAGCAACGTGCTGGCGTTGCGCCCGGCACGCATCCTGCGCATGGACACGACGCTGCCGGATGCGCCCAACGGCCAGGTCATCACCGAAGTCATCCACACGGGCGCCCGCGATCAGGCTTATCGGAATACCTATCAGGCGATTCCGTCGGACCGGCGCTTCCGTCTGCCGGTCGACGACACGAAATGGCCACGCATCGCCGGCACGCTGAGCGGTCGCGTCACCTCACCGGGCCAATACAAATACGCCTACCTGACGCAGGACGGCCATTACACCGTCCGCTTCGACCCACGTCGCAGCTTGTCTACTGCGCTTCCAACAAGCATGAGTCGCCTCCGGGCAGGGTCGGACAGGGCGCGCTTGCACGCTGAACAATTCAGCATACGGCAGATTCTGTGTGACTGCGGCCAATAGTGTGCCGATCGCCGGCTGGCCAAGCCGTTCGCCGGCGCCGTGCAGACTGGCTTCCACTTCCCGCTGCTGGAAGGCACCGAGGTCGCCATCGGCTTCCACGACGGCAACCCGAACCGCCCCTATATCGCCCACGCGCTGCACAACAGCCACAAGCCCGACCTGATCATCGGGCGGGACGGCTGGCAATCGCGCAACGTGATCCGCACGCAGCGCAACAACAAGCTGCGCTTCGAGGATTGGGAAGGGCATGAGGGGATCAAGCTGTCGACCGAGTACGGCGGCAAGACGCAACTGAACCTCGGGTATCTGGTGGATCGCCAGATGAAGGAGCGGGGGCAGGGGTTCGAGTTGCGGACCGACCTCAAGGGTTGCGTCCGCGCGGGTGCGGGGCTTTGGCTGACGGCCGATGTTCAAAAGGCAGCCAACGGGCCTCAGGCCGATCTCTTGCCGGCCTCTAGCCAGATGGAGTTGGCCATTGCCCAGGCGGAAGGCCTGGCCGAGGCCGCACGTCTGGCCGTCGCCGAAGTCGCCGATCTGAAAGCCGAAAATCGCTGGCTCAAGGACAGCGTTGTCGAGTTGCAGCAAGCCGTCGTGGTGCTGTCGGCCCCAGCCGGTATTGCCGCCACCACGCCCGATCGGATTTCCATGGCCGCCGGCAAGGATATCGGCATCAAGACCGCTGCCCTCTTCCATCTTCACGCGCTGCGTAACGTCGTGATCGCGGCGGGCGAAACGATATCGCTGTTTGCGCACAGACTCGGTCTCAGGCTGATTGCGGCGCGAGGAAAGGTCCTGATCCAGGCTCAGGCCGATGCCATGGAACTGGTGGCCGACAAGGACGTTCAGCTCGCGAGCGCCAGCGGCACGCTGACAGCCAACGCGCGCAACGGCGTGGTGCTGAACGGCGGCGGCAGCGCCTACGTCAAGGTGCACGGCGACAACGTCGAGATCGGCGGCAGCGGGCGGCTCATTCTCAAACTTATTGAAATCGACAAGTCCGGGCCGGGGTCGCTGGAGCTTCCGTTGCCAGGCTTCGCCCGCACGGACGCGGCGCAGACAGAGCGGTTCGTGCTGACGGATGAATCCGACGGCGCGCCAATCATCAACAGCCTCTACCGCATTCGCCTGGCCAATGGCGACATCGTCGAAGGCCGTACGAATGCCGCTGGCGAGACCGACATCCTGACACGCGATATCGCCCAGGGCATGCAGCTACTCCATGTCAGTCGAGAACTTTGAAATGACCGAACAATCTTCCGATTCTCGTAAATCCGCCAATACGAAGCCCGACGTTGAAAAGCAGCCCGAGGTGCGGCCCGCCACCTCCACACGCGTTGTGCCGATGAAACGCGACGCATTCGGCAAGCCGTACTGGGAATCCTTTCTGACCCCTGCCAGCTACCAGGTGAGGGCCGAGGCCCGTGTGCCGCCGCATTTGCCGGGGATCATCATTTTTGTGCACGGGGTGAACTCGGAGGGGGAGTGGTATGACAAGGCCGAGCGGGCGTTGTGTGAGGGGTTAAATGAGAGGTTGGGGCTGGAAGAATCGGCGTACAAGTTTTTGCCGAACAAATATCGCGACGGTGAAACGTTTCCTTCCCCGAAGGGGCATATGCGTAGAGTGGACCCCGACAACCCCGGCTACTCCCCCGTCATCCGCTTCTACTGGGGCTACCGAGAACCCGACGAAAGCCCAGGCCGCTTCAAGATTCCACTACGCAATATTGCTGGCGCTGACTTCTGGAAGCGAGAGGAAACCGATCGCGGACCATGGTTCTGGGGCGGCGGTGCTTTTCAGAACGGCACCAACAGCCTCCAGCAAATGTGGAACGGTTTGGGTTTCAAACGCAACCTCATGCGCTTTGTCGACCTGGAGGCGATGAATACGGAGCCAGAGCGGCAGTTGCAGGACGCGCCGCCGCGCGACTACTACCCCCATGCCGCGCAGCGGCTGGCCAACCTGATCGACAAGATCCGTACAAAGCATCCGCACGACACGATTTCGGTGATGTCGCACAGTCAGGGCACGATGATTGCCCTGGCAGCCTTGGCGCTTTGCAAGACACGGGCGCCCGACGCGCTATTTCTGATGAACTCGCCCTACGCGCTCGACGACAAGCTCGCGGATGGCGCGACATGGAGCGATGCCCGCCCTTCCGAGGCTGCGCGCGTTCAGACGTTTCGTAATATCGCCAATCGGATCAAGGCGGAGAGGCGCCTGCTGGACGAGCGGCTGCTGGTACAGCAGCGGGTTGGCAGGGGCCGGAATGGCAAGCGTTGGCGCCCCTTCAGCGAGATCACGCCGGCAGTGAGCGAGCGCGACAACCACGGGCGGGTCTATGTCTATTTCAGCCCGCATGACCGCGTCATGGGCCTGACGACGCTGGAAAGCATCGGATGGCAGGGACTACCCGACGACCTGCTTGCCGAACTGGGCGATACGGTCAAGCAGCGCATGCTGGCTCGCCTGACGCCATGCGGCGACGCGCCCGGCATCAAGCGATTCGGCACCCTGCCGGACATGAAATACGGCAGCCACTGGGACCCCAAAAATACGAAGCCGTTCTGGGATGGAAATCACGGGCCGCTCTTCAACGCCATGAAACTGTGGACGGTGCCCCATCCCGACCAGATGGTCACCGTCAATGCCGAGGCCGTGGCAAATCCGTTGAAGCCTGAAGAAACCGCCGGATTCGACGAATCGGTCACGGACGATAACGTGCGAGCCATGGGGGAAATCGATCCCGACACGGGCCGGTATTTCAAGCCCGAGTTTCCGTATTTTGAGTCGATTTATGAGCCGAGTTACCAAAATCGCGGCCAGGACATTTACAGCGGAGACCGGCCGATTCGAACGCTGGAATCGGCTGAAGAGGCGCGGGACCGGTTCCGCCGGCACAAGCCCGAACCACCCGACCACAGCACGCTGCCCGAACACATGGAGTTCATGCGGCGGATCGTCGCTTACGACCTGCCCATTGGATTTTGTGAAGCCTTCGAAGACCGGGAGTTCTGGATCGGGCTCATGCATGACGCCGACTGGACGCACTTCACTGACCATTATTTCAATTCGGGCGTGTTGCTGAAACCGGAAATGCCCGCGGCCATCGACCGGGATACGGTCAAGGACGCGACGGCGCGTGCTGCAGCCGAGAATCAGACCAGGCAGCCGCGTTGGGATTTGGGAAACTGAAATCAGGAAGCATCATGAAACACGAAAAACGAAAATCCATGCATTTGTGTATCGGTGTGGCAGTCGCATTGCTGACCGGCTGCGCCCAGAAGAACTGGCGCCTGGCGACGCCTCCCCCCGACTACGACGTCCCGCCACAAGCCATCTACTGGTTCGACGACCACCGTTATATCTCGCTGGAAAACTACAAGGATTGCCACCACGGCACGACGTATTACAACGATCCAAGGCAGGGCATTCGCACCCGGCTTGGACGCTACGGCATTGAAAACTACCAAGGGCGCCTGATCAATGCGGACCCAACGGGACAGATTATCGTGATTCCTTCGTCGTACACGCCGGATGGCGTGTGTCCGGACAAAGGCTGCAATATCTCGTTTGTTTACTCTACGGATGGTGGTCGTTCATTCCGCGGCTGGTATTACATGCGAAATACCCGGACGCCTTATAAGGATTCCGCAGACTATATCGTCGCATCGACTTCCGATCGCCTCTATGTCGCCGAAAAATGGGGAGATCGGGACCACTATGTCATCCAATATCCCTTGCGGGCCAACAGCGATTCAACAGACGTACAGTCAACTAGCGTTCGTGAGGAAACTTTTGCTGCCTCGAAGCGCCCCGACTACCTAAAAGGCCTCCGCACACCTTCAGGCCAGGAATACATCTCCTGCGACGACTCGATCCGCCCCACCAACCTTCCGAAAGTCAAATCAAAATGAACCATCCGGTATTACTCGGTGATCCCACCTCGCACGGCGGCTGCGTGAAAACAGCGACCTCGACCTTCAATATTGACGGTCGCCGCGCCGCGTTGGTTGGAGATCTCGTTTCCTGTCCAAAGCACGGCGACAATCCCATCGTCGAGGGCGGGACAGGGTATCGGGAAAACGGCAGAAAGCTGGCGGTACATGGCTGCCGTTCGGAATGCGGCAGCGTGATGATGGCAGCGTCGTCCGGAGCAACGATCGAATGAATTTGCAATGGAACACCCGCAAAGTGGCTGAACGGCCCGAGCCAGACTTTCCACCCATCTGGCTGTTTGTCGTGTTCTTCTTTGCCGTTCAGGGTGTTGGCATCCTGATCGCCATCGCGCAATGGCCCGACGGCAAAGCCATCTCGTGGAGCCCGTTCCTGTTCCAGGCAACATTCCTGCCTTTTCTGTTTTTTGTAGCCGTCTGCGGGGCAGTGGTGTACGCCGGCTATGAAATGCCGTGGAAGGGCGCCGTGCTATGGAACTTGATGTGCCAGTGGCGAAATTACCATTGGCTCTGCTGGACGCGCGATCACGTCGTCCTGGTGGATAGCGTCGTGATGACGCCCGAAGACGAAATCGCGGAGCGGATGCTCGGTCTCGAAGGCCGTCCGCCAGACAACGTCGGCAAGGCCGTCACCTTCGATTTCGACCTAGCACCAGGGGAAGCGCGCATCGAGCATCTTTTAAGGAATCTGCTGGCCTCCCTATTGCCGGCGTTGCAGCGCATGGGGCGTACGGAATCGATACAGATTGTGTTGCAGTCGGAGGACCAGGATGACCTGACGGTATTGCGGCGTGTGTTGGCAGCGTGGAATCTGCCCGGCCACCCTACACTCGTGTGGCAATCGCCGGGGCAGCCCGACCCCATGGATTCGCTTTGGGTAGAACACAAGCCGATGTCCGGCGTCCGGCTGTTCATTGCGTGTCAGCTCGGACGCGCCGGTGCCGAGCCGCCGTATTCCGAAATGGCGGTCGCCATGCTGTTTGCCGACGCGAGCGCGTTGGCCCGCAACCGGCACGGGCTCAGGCCCCAGGCTTGCCTGTATCGGCCGGTCGTGGCGGAGTCCGATGAGGTCGATAGAGGTATCGCCATGCTGCTCGGCTCTGAACCGGTCGCCGCCGGCCGTATCCGGCAATTCTGGCTTACCGGCCTGAACAAGCCGTTGCGGCATGCCGTCACGGTGGCGGTCAAGGACGCGGCGCTACGTGCCGACACGCAGGATATCGACCAGGCGCTCGGCAAGCCAGGACATGCAAACGGGTGGGTGGCGCAATCGCTCGCCGCGAAAATGGTGCGGCATGGACAAGGTGCGCAGCTTGTTGCAATACCGTGCAAATCAGGCGTTGCAGTGAACATCGTGGCAAACCGGCCGGAGAGCCCGGACCGTCCCGGAGAGGACCGCGTAGTACCCTTTTCTCTGATGTGGGCAACCGCCATGATTGCGATGGCAGTGTTTGTCGGGAATCCGGGTGTGGCTGACGGCGATGCCGACCGCACCGCGCTTTTGCCGTGGTGGGCGGCCGCGCTGTTTGCGTTCGCCGGCATGGCGTTGCAAGTCGCGAGCGAGTTGCTTTACTACCGCCTGTTGTCAAGGGAGTTTGACGAAGCTTGCTATCCGGCGAATGGGCTGAGGGGCTGATCGGCTAATGCCTGCGTGCGGCGAGAAGGGGCCACGCAAGGATGTCCCCGGCATCCTGGACACCGGGGCCGGCTTCAGGCAAGCGGCATAGGCCCCCCACCCCTCAAGCCCCATCATAAAAAGCACTACGCGGACGATCGATCCGGGGCACGGTGTTGGCGGCGTGCATGGATGCCTGGACCTTCGGCATTACCACCGGGGCGGGCTGGATGCCCTGTTCGGCTGCGACCTTGGCCTCGGCGGCCTGGATGTCGACGGGGTAGTTGTCGTCATTGCGGCCGGGGTGGTAGCCCGCCTTTTCCACGGCGATCAGGTCGGCCAGGACCGAAGCCCGGGTGACCGGGGCCTGTGCGGCCGGGACGCTCTGGGCGAAAGACATGGCGGGAGCCGCGACGATGGCGGCGGCGATCAGCAGTTTCTTCATCGTGTTCATGATGTGCTCCTTGTCAGCAGGGGTTGTGAACAGGATTCATCATGGACGCCAGCGCCCAATGGGCTTTTTCAGATCGCACGAAGTTGTCGGGTTGTCACGATCGGGCGCGGGCGCGGTGACAATCAACGCCGCATCGCTTTTTGCCGATGTTGGCAACTGCCCTCCTCGATGTGGGCGCCTGGCCCCTGTTGCGCCATCATGTCCTGCGGGTTGCGCAACGGACACGCCTTGAGCGACAGGCAGCCGCAGCCGATGCAGCCGTCGAGCTGGTCGCGCAGCATGGTCAGTGTGCGGATGCGTGCATCGAGGTCCGCGCGCCAGGCGGCGGACAGCCGGCGCCAGTCGGCCACCGTCGGCGCCTTGTTGGCGGGCAGATGTGCGAAGGCGTCGGCGATCGTCGCCAGCGGCAGGCCCATGCGCTGGGCCACGCGGATGACGGCCAGCCGGCGCAGGATGCCGCGCGGATAGCGGCGCTGGTTGCCGGCGCTGCGCGTACTGGCGATCAATCCCTTCGACTCGTAGAAATGCAGCGCCGATACCGCGATGCCGCTGCGCTCGGCCACTTCGCCGACGGTGAGCGGATCGCGTGCGCGCAACCGACGTTCCGTACGAAGGGGAGCCGCGTCGGAGACAAGGTCGGGGGCGACGGTCTTTGGCATGGTGATCCCTATTTTTTTGAGGAATATTCGAAAGCCCTTGCAGGGCGAGATGGTATCGCAACGGCGCTTGACCTCAAGTGCGCTTGAGGTTCGATACTGGCGCGACTCTGACTCAGGACCCTGCCATGCTGCTTGAATCGCCCCGCGCGCCGTACCTGCAATTCGTCAATCCGCCAGACCTCTACGATCCCCGCCTGAACGGCTATTCCCATGTGGCGATCGCCAACCGCCCCGCCCGGATCATCTTCGCGGCCGGCCAGGGCGGCGAGGACATGTGTGGCGGGTTGCGCGCCGATTTCTCCGTGCAGGTCAATCAGGCCCTGGCCAACCTGCGCGTGGCCCTGCAGGCGGGCGGTGCCGATATCCCCGACGTAGCCAAGATCACCGTGCTGATCGTCGACCATTCAATGGAGCGGCTGGCCATCTTCAGCCGCGCCTGGCAGGCGCTGCTGGGCGACTGGCCCGCGCCCGCCTGCACGTTGATTCCTGTGCCGAGGCTGGCGCTGGACGGCATGCTGTTCGAAATCGAGGCGGTGGCCGTGCTGCCGGAATGAGCCGCGCGACGGCGGTCAGCGGTTGTCATACCGTCGTGTGACCGACCGGCATGCCCCTTGCAATGCCACGGGTAACCCCGGCCCATGGCCGGGCCGGATTCATTACTGCCCGGTCGGCATTGCAAAATCATGGAAATTCCACATCCGCTGACGATAATTTCCCCTCACCTTGACGATGCCGTCTTCAGTTGCGGCAGCCTGCTCGCTGCCAGCCGCCAGGCGCTGGTGATTACGGTGTTTGCAGGCCTGCCCCGGCCGGATCTGGCGGCGCCGGCCCGTGACAGTGCGGCCGGTTTTGCATCGGCCCGGCACGCCATGGAAGCCCGGCGCCATGAAGACGCCCGCGCCTTGTCCGCGCTGGGGGCAGACCCGGTCTGGCTCGACTTTCTGGAACAGCAATACGGCCAACGCTACGACGCCGTCAGTATCGCGCTGCGGCTCGGCCGCCTGCTGGCATTGCAACCGGGCGGCACGGTGGTGGCGCCGATGGGGCTACGGCATGCCGATCATATGCTGGTCAACGCCGCATGCATGCTGGTGCGCGAAGCAGCCTTTGTCGACTTGCCGGAGACCGTCCCGCATGCCGAGAACGAGCCGCATGTGCCTGCATTCCGATGGATGTTCTACGAAGAAGCCATTTACCGCCGCATGCCGGGCGCCGTGCAAAGCCGGATGGCCGGCTGGTGGCAGGAGGGCCTGCTCGCCTCTCCCGTCCACATGCCGATCAGTGTCTTCACGGCGCAGAAGGCGCGGGCCGTGCAGGCCTACGCCAGCCAGCTGGCCTTGTTCTCACCCGCCGAACTGGCCGATGTCTGCGCGCCGGAACGCTACTGGTCTCTGGATGCGGCCGACGTGCACCCGTAATGCGCGCCGGTCCGCTTGCCGCATATCGCTAGGGACGCTTGGCCGGCGCCGTCTTTGGCGCGGAAGCGGGATAGTCATAGGTCTGCGCCGAGGACGCCCCCTGATTGAGGGCTGGCCCACTACCGGGCTTGCGATGCCCCTCCTTGGTCAATCCCCACTCTCGTGCCCCGGGCGCCACATCGGACGCGGCGGTGCCGGGTGCGCGGTTGTCGACCTTCGGCGTCTGGGAGGGGTTCTGGGCCCACGCCACGCCGCCCAGTGACAGGCAGGCGGCCACGCACAAGGCGCGGCGGGCACGGGTCGGAATCAGGGGTATATGTCGCATGGTGGCGGCTCCTGTCATCCGTTGACGGGACTACGAGCGGTTATCGACCGGCGGCGCATCCGGCTCGCGGCTGCCGGGGTCCAGCAGATCCTGGCTTCCGATGCCGGCCGGCTGGTCTTCCTGCCGTGTGGTGGCCCGCTGTCCCTCGCGCGCGCCGGGGGTTTCCTCGCTCGATGCACCACGGGTCGCCAGCGGATCGCGCTCTTCCCGCGCATCCCGGGAATCCCGGGCATCGGGCGCGCCCTCGCGGTCCCGGGTTGCGGCGTTGTTCTCCGGCGATTCGTGAGCGCGACGTCTGTCGCGATTCCGGCGGCGGCGGGTTCCTGCATAGGCGAAAGGCATGGGGCATCTCCTTGTTCGAATGCTTGGTGTATGGATGCTTGCAGCTCAAGCCGCCAGCGCGCGGGGCCATCCCCACACGCTGGCGCAGTGCGTCGGCGGTCAGCTTCCCGACCTGCCCGACGTGGAGCCTGAAGTGGTGCCCAACGTCGAACCCGATGTGCTGCCTGATGCGCTGCCCGACGTCGTGCCGGAGCCGGATAACGACGCTGAACCGATGCCAGTGCCGAGGCTGCCCGAGCTGCCTGCCGCACTGGAGGGCGCGGTGCTGCCCTGGCTGCTGGGGCTGCTCATGCCTTGCGACATGCGCGACCCGCCGGACTGTCCTTCTCTGCCCCCGCTACCTTCCCTGCCCATGGCGGAATCGCGCGTGACACGAATCTGGTTGTGCACGTCCTTCACGCCGAACACTTCGTCGGCCATGTCCTCGATCCGGTATTTCTGCTGCCGGTCCTGTACCGTGCCGCTCAGCGTGACCACGCCGCCGCTGACGGAGACCTCGACCTCGCGGACATCCACCCGGCTGCTCATCGCTAGGCGTTCGCAAAGATCTTCGCGGATACGCTCGTCGGAACGCTGGTAGCCCTTCGGACCGGCGCGTTGCGCCCGCCGTGCCGCCGCAGAGCCACCGGCTCCGCCATAGCCACGGTTCAGATCGCTGCGTTCGTCGGCGCCGGTGAAATGTTCGTAGGCCCGTTCGTTCGGATCGTACCCGCCGGCGCCGGTGCTGCCGCCAAAGCCACGTCCGCCACGGTCGCGCATGGACCCCTGGCCCGACCCCTGCCGCTCGCGCTGCCAGTCGCCGCCAGCGCGCCGCTGCCAGGGCTGGAAGCCCTGGCCGGCAGACGGGTCCTGATCGCCATAGTCGGATACGCCATAGCCGCCGCGATAGTGCGTGCGCATGTCGGGTTCCGACCCGGTGGGGCCTTCCCAGCTGCTGCCCCAGGCGCCTCCGGCGTCACGGCCCGACTGGCGACCTTGCTGACGGCCTTCACGCCCTTGTTCCCATCCGCCCTGGCGCTGCGCCGATCCACCGCGTGCCGGCTGATCCCAGCGGCCGCGGCCCTGCCCCCACTCGTCGCCCTGGCTGCCCTGCTGGCTCGACCATTCGCTGCCGTGCCCGGCGCCGCCCTCCTGGTGCCAGTCGCCCCAGCGTTCTCGTTCATACCGCTGCGGGGCATTGCGCTCGCCGCCCTCCCGGCCGCCCTCCCGGCTGAACTCCCGGCCCGACTGCGGGCCTGGCTGTTGGCCGAACTGCTGGCGCCCGCCCTGCCGGCCTTCGCCGTACTCGCCATAGCGCCCTTCGCCATAGCCTTCCTCGAAGCGCCGGTTCTGGCCTTCATAGCCGCCGTAGCCGCTTGACGAGACCGACGTCGAACCTTGCGACGACGACGTCCCGCCGCTCCAGCGGCTACCGCCGGGCTGCTGGCCGCTGCCCTGCCAGTCGCTGCCCGCGCCTTGCTGGCCCGGTTGTGACTGGCTGCGTCCCTGGCCTTGCCAGTCGCTGCCGCCCTGTTGGCGATGGGTGAGCCAGTCTCCGCCGCTGTAGGCTTCCTGCTGGCGCTGCGTGCCGCCCTGCCGGCGGCGGTCGTCGCGTTCGTCCTGATCACTGCGATCGTCACGGTCAGCGCCATAGGCGCTGTAGCGGTCGTCCGAACCACTACCCCTGTTGTTTCCCTGGTTCATGAGCGTCTCCGGTGGGGTCAATACGGCCAATACGGTCAATACGGACCCTTCGACGCAAATTCCATACCGCTGGCACCGGCCCGCACAGTCAGCCGGCCAGCCATGGCGCGGCAGGCGCTTCCCCGACGCCGGGCGCCGGTTCGATTTACATGGCCATATAAATCCTGCAAACGGGCTTCACATGCTGTAGTCAACGGCCTACACCCGATTCAGTGGCCTCCCCCTGAGCGCACCGCAGGCGGAGTCGTATCGTGAAGTCACCGCCACCAATTTTTCGGGAGACGATCGATGAAACGCCTGCTCACGACCACTGCCCTGGCCATCAGCGCCATGCTCTGCATGCCGGCCATGGCCCAGCCCAAGAATGACCCGCCACTGTCGCCCAACGCAACGAACCCCAGCGCCCCGCCGGCACCCGAAGGCCCGACGACCCAACGCGGCAGTTCGGGCAGCGGCGCGATGATGAGCGGCGACTCGACCATGCAGCACGACAAGACCGCGCAAACCAAGTCGGCCCACAAGACCAAGAAGAACACGGGCCAGCACGCCAAGAAGCCGCGCGAACAGGACGCTTCGCCGGTAGCCACGCCGACAGCACCTTCCGGCCCCAAGGGCGACTCGCCCGATCCGGTCCAGAAGCCTTAACGGCAAGGTCAAGCCAGCGGGCCTGTCTTTCCACGGGCCTCCCCCGTAGACCCGCTTGCGGCGCGTCGCACGTTGTTCCCCAAACCGGAGCAATGTGCGGCGCGTTTTTTGCGTGTGTTTCGCAGGTTCGATCGGATAACCACGCGCCCGTATCGAATTCGGTGAATTCCGATCTGTAAAAGATTAACCACACCGGCCATGCAATTCGGCCGTCCGCCAGCGCGCTTCACCTACAGTTAAAGCATCAACCGGAGACGTACATGGATGCACTGAACACCACGCTGGCGCGGCTTAGTCGTCACGCCATGCAGTGTGCAGAGGCGTTGTCCGCCGTGGCGGCCGCGGCATCGGACCCGCAGATTCGGGCCGTATTTGCCCATCGTGCCAATATGCAACGCTGTGCGTCGGCCGAACTCGGCGCGCGTGCCGCGGCGGCCGGCGATGGCAAGGACGGGAGTGCCGAAGCCCGCGCGCGCGATCCGCAGCATGTCGCGCCGCCCGCAGAATCGGGCGAATTGCCCCTGCTCCGGCATGCCGCCCAGCAGGCTGGCCGTGCCGCGGCAGCCTATGGCGAACTGCTGCGAGAGCCGCTTCCCGATCCGGAATTGCGCCTGCTGCTGGCGCATTACTATCGCGGTGCCACGGAACTGCAGCGGCTGCTGGAACAACGGGCGATGGAGTTCGCCCCGGCGCGCTCTCCGGGCGGGGGCGCGCGCCGCATGGTCCGGCCGGTGCCGTAGCAGCCGGTCCGTTGGATGCCGGTGCGGTGACCGCCAGGGGCGTTCCCGGCCCATCCCGGTTCAGGTGGAGCGCGGTGGCCCCTTGATGGCCGCCTGGCGGTGCGCGGTCAGTTCCTGCTGCGGCTGATAGGGCCGGATCACCAGCGCCACATAGTCCTCGTCGTCGGGATTCACCACCAGATAGACCAGTCCGGACATCACCAGGGCCACTTCCCCGAGATGCCCCGCGATGCGGGCCGCCACGAAGTACTGCAGCAGATTGGGCTCCACGGTCGCGTCGATGGCCCGGGCGGCCGTGCAGATCGTCATCATGCACTGCTCGGCGGCCCGGCACACCACCACCACTTCGTCGATGGCATACCCGGTATGCGCGGCGCGCACCATGACCGATACGCCTTCGCTGGTGTTGGCGCGGTGCCACCCCGGTTTGGCCCGGAAATCGGGCAGCGTCAGCTTGGCGCCCGCGTCGTGGGCTACCAGGTTGAACTGTTGGGCAAAGTCGTGCGGGCTGATGGCAAGCAGCTGTTTCTCGACGGGCGTCGAAGACACGGCCACGGAGGACGCCACGCTAAGCGTAGCCAGGACGCCGGTCAGGTTCATCGTTATCTCCCTCGCACGATGCTTGCCTTGTTTCAGCAATTGCCGTTCCAGCCTCTTCACAGGCAGTGCGGCCAACTGGTTCTGCGGCGGTCCCCTGACTCAATATAGGCGCAGGGCCCGCCGCACGCGAATCCATTACCGCCGCAGGCTGCAGCGCCCACATTGGCATGCAACTTGCCGCAGGTCCTGCATACCCGACCTGCAATACGACGACAGGAGTGACGATGAGCAAGACCACCCGACACGGCCGAGCGGACGCCGACAGCAAGAGCCGCAACCTGGAGGCCGCAGACCCGGAAGGCATCCCCAGCACGCTTGACCCCCGCCTGGACAGCGAAGCGACCGAAGACATCGAAAGGGAGCTCGGAGACGTATCGCGCGAGCGGCATGAGCCGGACGACGACGAGCTGCCCGAGGACGAAATTTTCGACGAAGTACGACGCGCCGCGGAGGAACTGCCGGCCGACACGCCGGTGGATCGCGCCGACCAGACCGACAAGCGGATGGAGAATCCGCCCAGCGGCAGCGACCTGTAGCACGCACGCCCACCGCCGCGCCATGCAAAAAGCCCCGGCAGTGCCGGGGCTCGCAGGCGGGTGGTCCGGATAAGCGCCGCGAATGTTCTGAATCTGTCGAGGACTATTCCGATGCCAGCGCGCCATACGGGCGCACATGGATCTGGTTGACCACATCCGACACGCCATACGTATCGTCGACCAGATCTTCGATCTCATACTTCATGCGCCGGTTGTCCACGGTGCCGGTCAGGGTGACCACACTGCCCGCCACCGCCACCGTCACGTCGCTCACGTCCAGCGTGGGCGCGTGCGTCAGGCGCTCGCAGACTTCTTCGCGGATGCGCTCGTCGGAGCGTGTGTAGTTCTTGGGGCCGGCCGGGCGGCGGCCATAGACCTCGGGGCCCCGTCCACGCACCGCCTGGCCCATGCGCGGACGCTGCCGGAAATTGCGGCCCGATTCGACGCCGTAGTCCTCGTAGCCCGAGCCCCGCTCGCTGTCGCGGCCACGTTCGTAGCCGCCTTCATAGCCGCTGCGCGTGCCGCGCCACCGCTCGTCGCGGCCCGGCATCTGCGCGTTCGACGTCCGGGTACCGGCGTCGTAACCGTCCTCATAGCCGCTGCTGTAGGCGCTGACGTAGCCTGGGCTATGGGGCGAACTTTCGTCGCGCGACTCATCGTACGTGGGCCGGCCGGGATAGTAGACGGTGGCGCCGCGTGAACGCCATCCGCCGCTCAGTTGTGCCGTGCGGCCCTGGCGCCAGGCGTCGCGGTTGCGCGGATCTTCGTCCCGCGGGCGGGCGTCGCGATCCTCATAGGCGTCATACGGATTGCGTTCGCCGGCGTTGCCATAGCGGCCTGCCGACAGATCGCGGCGTCGCCAGTGGCGATCGTCGCCAGGCACGTTGCCATAGCCCTCTTCATAGCCTCCGTACTGCTGATCGGGCCTGCGGCGACGGCCGTAGTCGTCTGATCGGTTCATTGCCATGCCTCCGTGAAGCTGGGGCGACGAACGCCCCCGATGATGGAGACCGGCAAGTTTCGTACCGGAGCGGAGCACCATGAAAAATGGCGCCGGAAGCACCGGCGCCATGCAGTTTCTACAAGGCCTGCGCGCAGGTCTTGCTGCCTAGGACGATTTGCGGGCGCTCTGCATGGCCGCGCTATCGGCACTCTGTGGCGTAACCAGCCGTAGCCCGCTGGCGACGGCTGCCGCTGCCGCGAAAGCGGCACCCAGGCTGAGCGCCAGCGTGGGCCCGTGTTCTCCGGCGATGCCGAATGACAAGGCCACCAACGCCGCGCCGGTGGCCTGGCCCAGCAGTCGCGCGGTGGCCACCACGCCGCTGGCGCCCCCTGCGCGCTCGCGCGGCGCGCTGGCCATCAGCGCCTTCAGGTTGGGCGACTGGAAAAAGCCGAATCCGGCACCGCAGATCGCCATGCGGATGCCGATATTGAGCACGCTGGCGTCGGCCGGCATCATCGCCAGCGACGCCATGCCCACCGCCATGACGGCCAGGCCGATGCCACCGAGCAGGCCCGGCGGATAGCGGTCGGACAAGCGGCCCGCAATGGGCGCCATCACGGCCACCACGGCGGACCAGGGCGTCAGCAGGAAGCCGGTCTCCACCGGATTGCGCCCCAGCACATGTTCGAAGTAGAACGGCAGCGACACGAACGCCAGGCCCTGCGCCGCAAAAGAGCAGACGGCGGTGGCCGTCGACAACGCGAACATCGGCCGCTTGAGCAGATCCACCGGCAGCATGGGCGCCGGATGCCCGCGCTCGCGGCGCAGCAGCAGCGCAAAGGCCACCACGAAGATGGCTGCGGCAGCCAGCACGTATTCCAACGGCTCGCGCTGCACGCCCTCGCCCAGCGCGAAGATCAGCGCGGCGAACGTGATGGCGTTCAGCACGGCCGCCACCGGATCGAAACCATGCTGGCTGCGCCTGGTCTGCGGCAGCGACGGCCAGGCAATGACCAGCGCCAGCAGCCCGATCGGCAGGTTGACGGCAAACAGCCATGGCCAGGGGCCGATCGACAGGATGACCGAGGCCACCGTCGGTCCCACCGCAAACGACACCCCCACGACCAGCGCGTTGAGCCCCACGCCCCGCCCAAGCCGGTGAATCGGAAAGATCGCACTGATCAGCGCCGTGTTGACGCTCATGATGGCCGCGGCGCCCACGCCCTGCAGCAGCCGGGCCGCCGCCAGGGACGGCAGCGACCAGGCCATCGCACAGACCACCGACGACAAGATGAACACCACCACGCCGCCCAGATAGATGCGTCGGTGCCCCACCACGCCGCCCAGCGCGGCAAACGGCAGCAGCGTGGCCACCATCGCCAGCTGGTAGGCGTTGATGATCCACACCGACGCGGCGGGCGTGCTGTTCAGGTCGGCCGCGATGTTCGGCAAGGCCGTATTGGCGATGGCCGTGTCCAGCGTGGCCAGCGACACGGCAATCATGATGGCGGCCATCCCGCGCTTTTCGCGGGCGGTCATCGGGCTGTCTGCAGGAGGAACGGCAGCGGCGACGGCCGGGCCTGCGGGGGCTGCTGCGTCGCTTTCGGCGGGCGGGGTGGCGGGGTTCTGCACGATATCGGTCCGGAGGGCGAGCGGGAACGGATGGGAAGCCGCGGCACAAATGACGTGGCAATCATTGCACCGTCAAGTATCGCAAGACGAGACGATACGACAAAACGCGCGCGCGTGCTGGCGGCGCTTTCAACCCCCGGGGGGCGCTGATGCCGCTTTCGGGGCGAACAAAGCAGATTGGCCCGGGTTCGTCGCCGAACACGGGCCAACATCATGCAAATCGTCGGGAATACGCCGAGGTAACGGGACGACCGCTCAGTGCGGCCCGTACTTCATCTGGACATCGTCCACGCGCAACGTGCGCATGTTGTAGAGGCACGTGTAGCGGAACGCCATGGCCTCTTCGCTGGCGTCGGGTTCGAACGTGCCTTCGCCGCTGATCGACGTCTGGTTGGTCGTTTGCTGCGCGATGCGTTCGCGATCCGGCATCATCATCACGCTGCCCGGCTGCGGGTAGCGCGTCTTGACCGCATCGGCCACCCGTTTTTCGCAGGCATTGCCGGCGGCGTCGAGCTGGGCGCGGCTGACACCGGTCTGCGGCGTGGTGATGGTGGTCGTCGGCTGTTGCGTCGTGCGCGGCGGCGTGGGCGGCGGCATTGGCGAACTGGCGCAGCCCGCCAGGATCATGGCCAGAACGGCTGTCGAAAACGGGTACAAAGTCGTGAAACGTGGCATCGGGTCTGTCCGGAGTCGGCGAAAAAACCGTCGGAAAACGGGGTGCTGATCCCTTGGACTCTATGCCAGAAATGCTCTCGGAGCAACCTGACGCGGCAATGTCAGGCGGCGGGCGCCTTGACTTTGGCCGGTGCCGGCGCGGTCATGTATGACGCCGCCGACGACAGGCGCTCGCGTGTGCGATCGTCCGCCGCCGGCCCTGCCCGCACGACGTGTCGCTTGCCCATCTGCAGCGGCTCGCCGTTGGCGGCATCCACCAGCAGGGGCTCGACGACCTTGCCGGTGTCGCGGTCGACAATCTGCACGCTGGCCCCTTCTGGCGCGAAATTGCGGTTGCCCCAGGCCAGCAGCGCCAGCAACACGGGCCGGAAATCGCGCCCGCAGTCGGTCAGCACATATTCGTAGCGGGGCGGCCGTTCCGAATACTGGCGCTTTTCGAGCAGGCCCTCCTCGACCAGGCCATTGAGCCGGCGCGTGAGCATGTTTGGCGCGATATCGAGGTTGCGCTGGAATTCGTCGAAGCGTTTCGTGCCATAGAACGCGTCGCGCAGAATCAGAATGCTCCACCACTCGCCCACGCGTTCGAGGCTGCGGGCGATCGGGCATTGCATGTTGCGGAAAGTCTTGCGTTGCATGTCGTTCCCGTTTGTCGGTGTATCGGCCCGATGATACCCACCTTTCGGCACGCATCGGCCAAAGCCCCGTCGGCACGGCCGACATCCAGGGCGGCCCCTAGCGAAAAAAGGCGCCCCGGCCATTGGCCGTGGCGCCGCAATGCCTGCGCGTCGTGGAGTCCGCGCGGGCCCCTCGCTTGCCTGGTATGAGCTGGGAACGGCTCCGGATCAGAAAATGTGCCGAACGCCCAGCGACACACCCAGTTGGCCGCTGGCATCGGGCGTCTTGTAATAGACCTGCGACGTCGAAGGCAGGTAGCCTACCGACTGGCCGTTCGGCAGGTACGAAATGTTGTCCCAGTTCAGCGACGCGTTACGCGCGTAGTTCACGGCGAAGAACACGTCGGTCCGCTTGGACAGGCTGTAGTCGGCCAGCGCCAGGTACTGCTGCGGGTTCTTGGGGTTGGTCGTCACGCCGCCGATGCGTGCGGACTTGATGTCGTCGTAGTAATAGGCCAGCGACAGGCGCAGCGCAGCGGTGGCGTCCCAGTTCACGCCCACCCAGTACATGTCGTCGCGGTGCGGCAGCAGGGTTGGCGTGCCGGTGGCCGGAGCCACCGAGTTGCCCCAACGGTAGCCGGCCACCATCTTGACTTGCCCCAGCCGATAGCTGGCGCCTAGCATCGCGCGCATGTCGCGACCATAGTCGTTCGACCCCGAAGTGCCGGCGGCCTGCGCGGCGTTGAGCGTCTTGACCTCGTCATAGGCCGCCGCGATGCCGAACGGGCCATTCGCATAAGACAGCCCCAGGCCATAGGCCGAGCCCGCGGCAAACGTGCCGCTGCGTTCACCGAACGACCAGTGCGCCATGGCCGTGAGCGGGCCGAACGTGCCCTGGTACTGCACCACGTTGTTTTCGCGGAAGTTCGGGCCGGCGATGCCCACCACCGGTTCGAATTCCGGTGCATATGCCAGCGGCGTGAAGCTGCCCATCGTCAGGAACGCCGAGGTGTACTGGCGCCCGAAAGTCACCTTGCCCCACTGGTTCTGCAGGCCCACGAACGCCTGGCGGCCGAACAGCAGCCCGCCGTTGCCCATCTTGCCGTCATCGGTGTTGAACTGGTTTTCCAGCACGAACAGGCTCTTCAGCCCACCGCCAAGCTCTTCGACGCCACGCAGGCCGAAACGCGACTGCGCGATGCCCGACGAATTCATGAACACGGCCGAACCGCTGCCCGGAGCCAGCACCCCGTTGCTGGTGTTCTGCACGTGGTTGACGTACTGGATGCTGGACGTGACAACGCCATAGAGCGTCACGGACGATTGGGCCCAGGCGGCGGGCGCGAGCAGCGCGCCGGCAAGCGCAGCGAACAGCGTCTTCTTCATTGTTTTACGGTTCCGAGTGTGGTGGCTGGTGGCGCCAGTGGTCTCCTCCGTCCAGCGCCCGGGTGCGATCGTCGCCAATCGCGTCACGTCAAATTAATCTCTCGTATTAAATTGACATGGACCGCAGGCTAACGGCATACGCACGTTCAGTTAGTTAGGACTTTCCCGGAGAGGTACAAAAATGAAGAAAATGCGACGCCAAATGGATGTCGGACATCGGATTTTTCCGTATCCTTGCGAGGCTTTCATTTTGATAACGACAAGCCAGCCAGCGACGCCACCACGCCATGAAGCTCAAGCAAGCGCGCGCCATGATCGCGGATGAGCAGCGCCCGCCCGCGCACGCCCCCCGCCGTACGCCAGGTCGCAAGGCCGCTGCCGCCGATGCCGACCGCCCGGCAGGCGTGCCCGACGCCAACAGCGCCCAAAGCGCCCCGGGGACTGACGCCGCCGCTACCGCCTCTGGCGCCCCGGACGGGCTGACCGATACCGCGCGGCGCATTCTTGAAATTGCCGAGCGCCTGTTTGCCGAACAGGGCGTGGAACAGGTGCCGCTACGCCAGATCGTGGTGGAAAGCGGCCAGCGCAACCGATCCGCCCTGCACTACCACTTCGGATCGCGCGAAGCCCTGGTCAGCCACCTGCTGAACCGGCGCCTGCACCAGGTCAACGAAATCCGCCACCGGCATCTGGACGAACTGGAAGGCCGCGGCCGGCCCATCGACATCCACGGCGTGGTGGAAGCCACCATCCGTCCGCTGGTCGAGGTGGTGCTGGATACCGACTGGGGCACCAACTACCTGCAGGTGCTGGCCCAGACTACCTTCAGCCCGGCCCTGCTCAACAAGGGGCTGGTCGACAAGACCGCCATGAGCGCGCTGTACCGGGTGCGCGAACACCTCTATGCGCTGCTGCCTGACGTGCCGCGCGACGTCATGAAGCTTCGCCTGATCTGGTTCATGGATACGGTGGTTTATTCGCTGGCCCACTGGGTGCGGGAACGCAGCAAGCGGGCCCGCAGCGGGCCGCCCGTGGAGGAATTGATCGATTTCTGCGCGGCGGCCCTGGCAGGTCCAAGGCCGCCGCCGGCCGGCACGTCCGGGGCATCCGTGGCAGCCCCGGGGCTGGCGACCTCCCCGAAGCCGCCGAGAGCGCCCCGGGCGCGCTGATCAGCCCGTGGCGCGGGCCGCGTCGGGCGCGGTACGGGCCAGCACCGGCACCAGTGCCGCGCCCGTGTGGCTGGCCTTGATGCGCGACAGCGTTTCGGGGTCTGCGGCCCCGACGATGGTGCCGCCATGGGCGCCACCCTCCGGCCCCAGGTCGATAATCCAGTCGGCCTCGGCAATCACGTCCAGGTCGTGCTCGATCACCACCACGCTGTGGCCGCCGTCCGTGAGCCGGTGCAGCACGCGGATCAGCCGCGCCACGTCGGCCATGTGCAGGCCCACGGTCGGCTCGTCCAGCACATAGAGCGTGTGGGGGGCCTTCTGGCCGCGCCGCGTGATGTCATCGCGCACCTTCGACAGCTCCGTCACCAGCTTGATCCGCTGCGCCTCGCCGCCAGACAGCGTCGGCGACGGCTGGCCCAGCGTCAGATAGCCCAGCCCGACGTCCTTCATCAGCTGCAGCGGATGGCCGATCTGCGTGATGGCCGCGAAGAACTCCACGGCCTCGTCGATCTCCATCGTCAGCACGTCACCGATGTTCTTGCCGCGCCACGTCACCGCCAGGGTTTCGGGGTTGAAACGCTGGCCATGGCACACGTCGCACGGCACCTTTACATCGGGCAGGAAGCTCATGCCGATGGTGCGCACGCCCTGCCCCTCGCAGGCGGGGCAGCGCCCGTCGCTGGTGTTGAACGAGAAACGCGATGCGCTGTAGCCGCGCGCCTTGGCTTCCAGCGTCTCGGCAAACAGCTTGCGAATCGCGTCCCAGACGCCGATATAGGTCGCCGGACAGGATCGCGGCGTCTTGCCGATCGGCGTCTGGTCCACTTCCAGCACGCGGTCGATCGATTCCCAGCCGCTGATGCCCGCGCAGCCGTGCCAGGCGTGCTCCACACTGAGCGCCTTCGTGGCCGTGGGCTTGCCGGCTTTTTCGGCTGCGGCACGAGCCCGGCGCGTGGCCGGCGACGACATCACCGAGCGCCCCACCGCATCCAGCAGATTGGTCATCAGCACGTCACGCGCCAGCGTGGACTTGCCCGAGCCCGACACGCCCGTGATGGCCACCAGCCGCCCCAGCGGAATCCGCGCGGTCACGTCACGCAGGTTATGCAGGTGCGCGCCCTCGACGGTCAGCCACTGGGCCGGCTCGGCTTCCTTGCCGGCACGCGCCGGCTTGACCGGCCTGCGCGGTTGCAGCGGGTGGATCATCGGATGCGCCAGGAACCGGCCCGTGGTGGAATCGGCAGCGGCCGACAGCGCGGCCACGCCGCCCTGCGCCACCAGATTACCGCCACGCTTGCCGGCCCCCGGGCCGATGTCGATGATGTGGTCGGCCCGGCGGATGGTGTCCTCGTCGTGCTCTACCACGACCAGCGTGTTGCCCTTGTCGCCGAGCTTGCGCAAGGCATCGAGCAGGATCTGGTTGTCGCGCGGATGCAGGCCGATGGTCGGCTCGTCCAGCACGTAGCACACGCCCTGCAGGTTGCTGCCGAGCTGGGCCGCCAGCCGGATACGCTGCGCCTCGCCGCCCGACAGGCTCGGCGCGGCACGGTCCAGGCTCAGGTAGCCAAGCCCCACCTCTTCCAGGAACTGCAGGCGGCTGGCGATCTCGGTCACCACATCGCGGGCGATCTCGGCATCGCGCCCTTTCAGGCGCAGGCCATCGACCCAGCTGCGGGTGTCGGACACCGTCCATTGCGCCACGTCGGTAATGGCATTCGCGTCGAACGTGACCGCCCGGGCCACAGGGTTCAGGCGCGTGCCGCCGCAGTCCGGGCATGGCGTATCGGCCACGCCTTCGGGTTCCTGTTCCTCGGACGGCAGACTCTGCTCGCGGCCCCGGTCGTCGCCGCCCAGCACGGTGTCATCGAACGCCGCGCGCTGTTCGCCCGTCAGCGCCAGACCCGTGCCGACACAGGTGCCGCACCAGCCGTGCTTGCTGTTGTACGAGAACATGCGCGGGTCCAGCTCCGGATAGCTGGTGCCGCAGACCGGACAGGCGCGCTTGGTCGAAAACACCCTGGTTTCGCCGACCTTGCCTGACCCCTTGCCGTCGTGCATGGCGTCGTGCAGCCCGTCCAGCGGTGCCAGCAAGTGCATCACGCCCTTGCCCAGTTCCAGCGTCTGATCCAGCAAGGCGCGCAGTGCGGCCTCGTTGTCTGGAGAAACGACGATGTCACCGACCGGCAGTTCGATCGTGTGCTCGCGGAAACGGTCCAGACGCGGCCAGGGATCGACCGGCAGGAATTCGCCATCCACTCGCAGATGCGTATTGCCGCGCGCCTTGGCCCACTTGGCCAGGTCGGTATAGACGCCCTTGCGGTTCACCACCAGCGGGGCCAGCAGGCCCACGTGCTGGCCGCGATAGTCGCGCAGCAGCTGGGCTGCGATCGATGCCGGGCTTTGCGATGTCACCGGCGCCCCGTCATGCACGCAATGCTGGATGCCCAGCTTGACGTAGAGCAGCCGCAGGAAGTGCCAGACTTCGGACGTCGTCGCCACGGTACTCTTGCGGCCGCCACGCGACAGCCGCTGCTCGATGGCCACCGTCGGCGGGATGCCATAGACCGCATCCACTTCCGGCCGCCCCGCCGGCTGCACGATAGACCGCGCATAGGCGTTCAGCGATTCCAGATAGCGGCGCTGCCCTTCGTGGAACAGGATGTCGAATGCCAGCGTGGACTTGCCCGAGCCCGACACGCCGGTAATCACGTTGAACTTGCCGTGCGGAATGTCGACGTTGAGCGCCTTCAGGTTGTGCTCGTGGGCATTGACGATGCGCACCACGCCCTCGCCTTCCACGGCGCGGCGCGCCCGGGCGGCCTGCACCGCGGCCTGCAGCGGCAAACCGTGCCTGGCCTGTTCCTCGCGCTCGGCGGCCAGCGTGCCCGATTCGCCCAGGGCCTTGTCATAGGCCAGCAGCGCATGGCCGGTATGCGAACTGGCGCAGCCCTTGACCATGTCGGGCGTGCCCACGCAGAGCACCTCGCCACCGGCGTCCCCGCCTTCGGGGCCCAGGTCGACAATCCAGTCGGAAGCACGGATCACGTCGAGGTTGTGCTCGATCACGATCAGCGAGTGGCCGCCATCCAGCAGCTTGCCGAACGCGCGCATCAGCTTGGCGATATCGTCGAAATGCAGCCCGGTGGTCGGTTCGTCGAACATGAACAGGCGCCTGGGCAGCACCACCGCCTTGCGGTTCTTCACCGGCTGCGCGGCCGCCGTTTCGGCCAGGAAGCCGGCCAGTTTCAGGCGCTGCGCCTCACCACCCGACAGCGTCGGCACCGGCTGGCCCAGCTTCACATATTCCAGGCCCACGTCGGCAATCGGCGCCAGCACGCGCAGTACGGCCGCATCGCCCTCGAACAGCGCCGTCGCCTCGCTGACGGTCAGTTCCAGCACGTCGGCCACGCTCAGCGTTCGCGGTGCCTGGCCGCGCGCGGCACGCTCGATCTTCACTTCGAGCACTTCGGCGCGATAGCGCGTGCCATCGCAGTCCGGGCAGCGCAGGTAGACATCGGAGAGGAACTGCATTTCCACGTGCTCGAAGCCCGAGCCGCCGCAGGTGGGGCACCGGCCGTCGCCCGAGTTGAAGCTGAACGTGCCGGCCGTGTAGCCGCGCTGCAGCGCCAGCGGCGCCTTGGCGAACAGCTTGCGGATCTCGTCGAACGCGCCCACGTAGCTGGCCGGGTTGGAACGCGCCGTCTTGCCGATGGGCGACTGGTCGACAAAGACCACGTCATCGACCAGATCGGCACCCACGAGGTCGCGGAATGCCCCGGGCGATTCGGTGGCCTTGCCGAAGTGGCGCGCCATGGCCGGATACAGCACATCCTGCAGCAGGGTGGATTTGCCCGAACCGGACACGCCCGTGACGCAGACCAGCCGGTTCAGCGGAATCTCGACCGTCACGTCCTTGAGGTTGTGCTCCGTGGCCCCTTCCAGCTTCAGGCGCGGCGTGGTGTCGTCCACGGGCCGCAGACGCCAGTCCGTGGCATCGGTCACGCGCCGGCGGCCGCCCAGGTAGTCGCCCGTCAGCGTCGGTTCCTTGCGGATGGTGTCCGGCGTGCCGTCGAAGATGATCGAGCCGCCGCGCTCGCCCGGGCCCGGCCCCATGTCGATCAGGCGGTCGGCCGCCAGCATTACCGACGGATCGTGTTCCACCACCACCAGCGTGTTGCCGGCATCGCGCAGGCGGTGCATGGCCTCGACGATGCGGTTCAGGTCGCGCGGATGCAGGCCGATGCTGGGCTCGTCCAGCACGAACAGCGTATTCACCAGCGACGTGCCCAGCGCGGTGGTCAGGTTGATCCGCTGTACCTCGCCGCCCGACAGCGTGCGGCTCTGGCGATCCAGCGTCAGATAGCCCAGGCCCACGTCGCACAGGTACTTCAGGCGCGTGCGGACTTCGGCCAGCAGCAGCTTGAGCGCATCGTCGAGCAAGGCGCTCGACAGCGTCAGGTCGTCGAAAAAGCGGCGGATGCGCGCAATCGGCATCAGCATCAGATCGTGGACGGTCAGACCCGGCAGGCTTTCCAGCTGGGCGCGGTTCCAGTCCACGCCCTTCGGCAGGAAGCGGCTGGCCGGCGCCAGCACGGCGTCGGCGTTGTCCTTGCTGCCCAGGCGCCACAGCAGCGCTTCGGTTTTCAGGCGCGCGCCGCAGCAGGTTTCGCACGGCGTGTAGCTGCGGTACTTCGACAGCAGCACGCGGATGTGCATCTTGTAGGCCTTCGACTCCAGGTAGTTGAAGAACCGCATCACGCCGTACCACTGCTTGTTCCACTGGCCATTCCAGTCAGGCGACCCGTGAATCACCCAGTGCTGCTCGGCCTCGCTGAGCTGGTTCCACGCCAGGTCGCGCGGAATGCCGGCCTTGGCCGCATACCGCATCAGGTCGTCCTGGCATTCCTTCCAGGCCGGCGTCTGCATCGGCTTGATCGCCCCGTCGCGCAGCGACTTGCGCCCGTCCGGAATCACCAGGCCCAGGTCCACGCCGATCACCCGCCCAAACCCACGGCAGGTCTCGCAAGCCCCGTAGGCGGAGTTGAACGAGAACAGCGCCGGCTGCGGGTCCGCATAGCGGATATCGCTCTCGGGGCTGTGCAGCCCCGTGGAGAACTTCCACACCGGGCCCTCGCCCTCGTCGGTCACCACATTGACGCTGACCCGGCCGCCGCCGCGCTTCAGCGATGCCTCGATGGCCTCGATGGCGCGCGCCTTTTCCACATTGCCAAGGCGGAAGCGGTCCGCCACCACATCGAGCACCTTGCGGTTGCCAGTTGGCGATTCGACGATGCGCTGCCCATGCACCCGCGTATAGCCGCTGACCGACAGCCATTGCGTCACTTCGTCCTCGGTGGCCGATTCGGGCAGTTCGACCGGAAAGGTCACCACCAGCCGGGCATCGGCAAACGGCTGGCCGGCTGCCGTGCGGGCCTGCAGTTCGGCGTAGATCGTCTCGGGCGAGTCATGGCGTACCGGCAGCGCGGTCTGCTTGTCGAACAGCTCGGCCGCACGGGCGTACAGCAGCTTCAGGTGGTCGTTGAGCTCGGTCATCGTGCCCACGGTCGACCGCGAGCTGCGCACCGGGTTGGTCTGGTCGATGGCAATGGCGGGCGGCACGCCGTCCACCTTGTCCACCTGCGGCCGGTCCATGCGGTCGAGAAACTGGCGCGCATAGGCGCTGAAGGTCTCCACGTAGCGGCGCTGGCCTTCGGCGTACAGCGTGTCGAACACCAGGCTCGACTTGCCCGACCCCGACGGCCCCGTCACCACGGTCATTTGCCCGGTGTGCAGGTCGAGATCAACGTTTTTGAGATTGTGCTGACGGGCGCCGCGAATGCGGATCGTACCGGAATCTGACAATTTCTTGCCTCGAATCAGTGAGTTGGATGCAGAATTTAACGTTCTTTGGAAGCTTTTCACTACGCCGCGCGGGCGCGGAAGTGCCCTAACTATACTGTATAAACGTACAGGCTTCCTGACAGCCAGCAGACAATTCTGATTTCGGAAGCCATGCATCCCAGCAGGCGAATCTTGCGCCAGAATGCCTACCCACGTTCAAGTCGCCCCCGAATTGAGCAAACATGGTTTGCATAATATTAGCAATGCGCTAACATCGGGATGCAGCACGAGATCGAGTTCACCAGGGAGGCGACACAGCAGCTGCTGTCGATGCCACGAAACGTAGCCCGCAACATCCGGGCTAAGGTAGGTCTGCTGGCAGCGGACCCTTATGCGCCAAACCAGAACGTGCGCAAGCTGATGGGCCGGGACGCCTTTCGGCTGCGCGTTGGCGACTGGCGGGTCTTGTACCGGATCGAAGCCGGGCAGCTTGTCGTCGTCGTGCTGACCGTCAAATCACGTGGGAGTGCATATCAATGACCGCGATACAGTTCATCCAGCGCGAAGGCAACCGCGAATATGCGATCGTTCCGATCGACCTCTGGGAGCGCGTCCAGCACCTGTTTGAAGCCATGGAAGATGTCCGGATCCACGACGCCGCCGTGGCCGCCGATGACGGCTTCCGGATTCCGGCTGCCGTGCTCGATGCGCTGCTGGCCGGCGACCACCCGATCAAGGCGTGGCGCGACCATCGCCGGCTGACCCAGGACGCGCTGGCCAGCACGGCCGGCGTCAGCAAGCCCTATCTGAGCCAGATCGAAAACCGCAAGCGCGACGGCAGCGTCGATGTGCTGCGCGCGCTGGCCACCGCGCTGGCGGTGCCGCTGGACTTGCTGGTCGAAGACCGGCCCGCCTGAGCCCGCCTGGCCCGGTTACCCGCGCTGCGGCAGCTTCCAGCCCGGACGAATGAAGTGACAGGTATAGCCGTTCGGAATCCGCTCCAGGTAGTCCTGATGCTCGGGTTCGGCCTCCCAGAACGGCCCGGCCGGGGCGATTTCCGTCACAACCTTGCCCGGCCACAAGCCAGACGCGTCAACGTCGGCCGCGGTCTGTTCGGCCACCTTCTTCTGTTCGTCGTCGAGGTAGAAGATCGCCGAACGGTAGCTGGTGCCGATATCGTTACCCTGGCGGTTCTTCGTCGTCGGGTCGTGGATCTGGAAGAAGAACTCAAGAATCTGGCGATAGCTGATCTGCTTCGGATCGAACACGATCTCGATGCCTTCGGCGTGCGTACCGTGATTGCGGTAGGTGGCGTTGGGCACATCGCCCCCGGTGTAGCCAACGCGCGTGGTCAGCACGCCCGGGTAGCGGCGCAGCAGGTCCTGCATGCCCCAGAAGCAGCCGCCGGCCAGGATCGCGGTTTCGGTTTGTGTGGTCATCGTGATATTCCATCGCAATACATCGAGCCTCGTAATATACGCAACCCCCACGAAACGCGCTGACCAGCCATGAAGTCTCCACCACACGCACACGGTGTCATCCAGACGCTGCGGCGCGAGATCGCCGCCTGCACCCACTGCGCCGCCGCCCTGCCCGCCGGGCCGCGCCCCGTGGTGCAGTTCAGCGGCACGTCGCGGATCGTGGTGATCGGCCAGGCGCCGGGTTCGCGGGTGCATGCCAGCGGCGTGCCGTTCGATGACCCGAGCGGCGACCGGCTGCGGGCGTGGATGGGCGTGACAAAGGAAGAGTTCTACGACGCCGCGCGCGTCGCCATCATGCCGATGGGGTTTTGCTACCCCGGCAAGGGCAAGAGCGGTGACCTGCCGCCCCGGCGCGAATGCGCGCCGCTGTGGCATCAGCGCGTGCTGGCCTGCCTGCCCGACGACCGCCTGACCCTGCTGGTCGGCACCTATGCCCAGGCCGCCTATCTGCCGAAGCAGCCGGCGATGCCAAAGCGGTCGATGACCGAACTGGTAGCCGATTACCTAAATTTCGGTCCGAATGTGTTTCCGCTGCCCCATCCATCGTGGCGCGTGGTGGCCTGGATGCGCCAGCACCCGTGGTTCGAGTCGGCGCTATTGCCCGCGCTGCAGGCCGCCGTGCGGGCGCGGTTGTCGGGCTGAGGTATCAGTCGTCGCGCATCCGCAGGGCGGCGAGCGTAAACGGCTTGGCCAGTACCGTGGTGGCCAGCGCCATCAGCAGCAGGCCAGAGAACGCCGGCGTGCTGATCAACCGGTTTTCCAGCAGGATGGCCAGCACCACCACTTCCATCAGTCCCTTGGTCTGCGCCAGTGCGCCGGCGGCCCAGGCATCGCGCCGGCCCAGACCGGCCCATCGCGCCGGCAGCGCAGTGCCCACCATCTTGCCGGCCACGGCCACCACCGTCGTCACGGCAAAGACGATCAGCGCATCGGTCCCTGCCGTATTGAGGTCGGTCCGCAGTCCGGTCATCAGGAAAAAGAACGGCATCAACACCACCACGGTGGTGGGCTCCAGTTGCTTGCCGATATCGGCGGCCAATTGGCGCGGCAGCACCACGCCGGCCAGGAACCCGCCCAGGATGTAATGCAGGCCGATCTGTTCCGAGATACAGGCCGATGCAAAGATCAGCACCACCACCGCCGCCAGCCGCGCATCATGCCCGCGCATGGCGGGCAGCCATCGCGCCAGCAACGGCCGCACCAGCACGGACATCACGGCCAGATAGATGGCGCCGCCGATCGCCAGCTTCAGCGGCTGCGCGGCGGCCTGGCCGGTGCTGGCCAGGATGCATGACAGCACGATCCAGATCGCCGCATCGCTGAATGCCGAACAGGCCAGCGCGAGGCGTCCGGCCGTGGAATCGGTCAGCTTCATTTCGCGCAGGATGGCGCCGAGCACCGGCAACGCCGTGACCGCCATGGATACCCCCACGGCAATGGCGAATTGCCAGCGGGTGGCCGCCTCGCCCGCCAGCGTCGGGCGCCAGGCGCCGAGCACATAACCGGCGCCCACCCCCAGTACAAATGGCAGCGCGACGCAGCCCGGCGCGGCCCACAGGGCGATACGGCGCAGGCCCCGGGCCTCCGGGCCGCCGACGTGCAGACCGGACAGGAATGCAAACAGCACCACCGCCAGCCATTGCAGCCCCGACAGCGCAGTGAGCTTCTGCGCGCCGAACAGCGCGTGCCAGTTGTCCGGCCAGAGCGCACCCAGCACCGACGGCCCGAGCACGATGCCACCAGCAATCTGCATCACGACCAGGGGCACGATGCCGCCCATGCGCAGGCCGCGCCACAACACCAGCGGCACGCCGACGACCAGGCAAGCCTGGACGAAGAAAATGGAAGCGGGGTTCAGCGCGGACGGATTCATGGGGCGTCTTGGGGTATGGCTTGATGCGTGGGGGGCGGCTGCCCGCTGGCGAAGCCGCGATGATACGGCAGTGCCGAGAACCGCCCTCAACCGAGCGGCAGTGCGGTGCTGTAAAGCACCTGTTTCAGGGCAAAGCTCGACCGGATGCTGGCCACGCCCGGAATGCGCGTGATCTGGTCGATGATCAGCCGCTCCAGCGCCTCCACGTCGGGCACCACCACGCGCAGCAGGTAATCGGCATCGCCCGACATCAGGTAGCACTCCATCACCTGCGGCAGCGCGCCGATCTTGCGCTCGAACGTATCGAGTGTCTCGCGTCGCTGTTTGTCCAGTGACACGGAGATGAACACCACCACCTTCAGGCCCAGCCGCCGGGCGTCGAGCAGCGTCACGCGGCGCGAGATCACGCCGATCTTTTCCAGGCGCTTCACGCGTGCCAGGCATGGCGATGGCGACAGATTGATGCGGCTGGCCAGTTCCACATTGGTCAGGCTGCCGTCACGCTGCAATTCCCCCAGGATACGAATGTCAGTGGCGTCCAGATCGATGTCCAGCATGTTCGGCTTCCATAGTCATGTTTGCCGGCATTCTATGCTGTAACGGGCCGCGATGACAAAGTGATCCGGCCGATGCTGCGGTGCAATGAATCGTAGACTTTTGGAAATTCGGCGAGTCATTCCGGCGACTCCCCGGCCCGCTCCGACCCCCATACGATTTCATGTCCGCCATTGCCCCCGCCGGCAGCGCCCGCTCCGCCGCCTTCAAGTCATTTCTGCCGTTGATCGGCGCCGTCATCATTTGGGGCGGCAACTGGCCCGTGATGAAATTCGGGCTGTCGCACGTCAGCCCGTTGTGGTTTGCCGCGCTGCGCTTCGGCTCGGCGGCGCTGATCAGCTTCGTCGTACTGGGCGCGCTCAAACGGCTGCGCCTGCCGTCGCGCCAGGAATGGCCGCTGGTGTTCAGTGTCGGCCTGCTGCAGATGGCCGCCTTTACGGCGCTGGCCCTGTGGGCGCTGCAATATGTGGCGCCGGGACGCGCCTCGGTGGTGGCCTACGCCACGGCAATCTGGGTGATTCCGCTGTCGTCGCTGGTGCTGGGCGAACGGCCGTCGCGCTGGCAATGGCTGGCTACCGGCTTCAGCTACGCCGGCATCGCCGTGATCGTCGCCCCGGCGCTGGGCGGCTGGGAACTGCACACGGTCATGGGCCTGACGATGCTGCTCGGGGCGTCGCTGGCGTGGTCGGTCAGCATCATCCACCTGCGGGCCCACCGGCATGTGCGGCTCGGTGCCGAGATGATTCCGTGGGAATGCGCGGTGGCGACGGTGCCGCTGGTGCTGCTGGCCGTGTTGCGGGACGGTGCGCCCGACCTGGCCGCCATGGGTGAAATCTGGCCCGCCGTGCTGTACACCGGCCCGCTGGCCACGGCCCTGACGTTTATCGTGGTGCTCAACGTCACCCAGTCGCTGCCGCCGGCAGCCACGTCCATCGCCATGCTGGGCGTGCCGCTGCTCGGGCTGGTGCTGTCCGCCGTGGCCTGGCACGAGCGGATTTCGGCCGATCTGTCGATTGGCCTCGGACTGATCGCGCTGGGCGTGGTGACCACGGCGCTGGCACCCCGGCTGGGCCGCCTGGCGTCGCGCGGATCGCTCTGATCTCGCGGATCTCGCGGATCTCGCGGATCTCGCCGATCGCGCTGCTCAGGGCTCGACCGAAAGCTCGCGCTTCAGCGTACGCAGCACGAACGTGGAATGGCTGTGCCGCAGGCCCGGCAGCTTGTAGAGCTTGTGGCGCAGGAATTCCTCATAGCCCTCGGTTCCAGCCACGGCCACCTTGATCAGGTAGTCGTACTCGCCCGTCAGCAGATGGGCCTCCAGCACTTCTGGCAATTCGGCCAGCGCCTCGCCAAAGCGGTGCAGCATATCGTCGTCGTGACGGTCCAGCGTGACCTCGATCAGCACGGTATCGGGCAGCCCCAGCGCCTTCTGGTTCAGCAGCGCCGCGTACCCGCCGATCACCCCCGCGTCCTCCAGCGCCTTCACCCGGTTCCAGCAGGGCGTGGCGGACAACCCCACCCGCTCGGCCAGCTTGGCGTTGGAGATCCGCCCATCGCGGCGCAGTTCACGCAGGATGCGGCGGTCGATGTCGTCGAGTTTGGGAACGTTCGTCACGGCAATCCGAAGATATAGGATGAATCTGCCGTAATTTTACTTCATAGCGGCAGATTCTTCTTCATTCCTGGGAAGATCAAGGAAATTTCAGAAGCCAATTTTGCGGCATGACTGGTAAATTTACCGGACTCCTTGCGAATCACATCGCATCCTGCAATGCCCACCCGGAACCCGCCATGCCTGCCCTTGATCTTGCCCTGCGACTCGACCGCTCCGCGCTGAGCGACACCTTCGGCAGTCTGGAATGGGTGCTGGCCAATGCCCGTCGCACCGGGCTATCGCTTCAGCAGATGTCGTTCGATGCCGGCCGCGCCAACGTCGCGCGCCTGGTCTGCCAGGCCGATACGGTCGAATTGCTGGAGCTGTTCGTGCGGCGCGTGGCCCATGGCGTGGACATGGAAATCGTTGACGCCGCGTTCACGGGCGAACAGGAAACCCTGGACGAACCCGAGGCGCTGGCGGCCTGATTACGCTGGGCGCGGGATGTCTTCGAGCAGTTCGATGCCATCCAGTTCCGCCGCACAGGTCTCGCGCACGATCGATACGAAGTCGTCCACATACGGCCGATCGGCCATGGCCGACGGCAGCACCGCATAGAGTTCGCTCCACAGCCCCTTGGGCCCGATGCGCTTGGCCAGCACGTAGTCGTGGTCGACGTAATTCTTGACGCCCCAGTTGGGCAGCGCCGCCACGCCGCGCCGGCTGGCCACCAGCTGCAGCACCGCCACGGTCAGTTCGGCCGTGCGCCGTTCAAGCTGGATGCCGGCCGGCTCCAGCACTTCGCGGATCAGGTCGATCCGCTGCTCCGGCACCGGGTAGGTAATCAGCGTTTCGCCAGCCAGGTCTGCCGCCTCGATGCGCCGCTTGTTGCGCAGACGGTGTTCGTTGGCCATCACCGCCAGGATCTCGAAGCGGAACAGCGGGGCCACGGTCAGCCCGCGCCGGGCCGGCGGCTTCGATCCGATCACCATATCGGCCTTGCCTTGCGCCAGCAGCCCCAACGGATCGGCGTGGAAACCGGCCACGAGGTCGATTTCCACCTCCGGCCAACGGCGCCGGAATTCGTCCATGACGGGCATCAGCCAGTCAAAGCAGGTATGGCATTCCAGCACCACGCGCAATTCACCGCGGGTATCGCTCTTCAGGCGTAGCAGGTCGCGCTCGGCGGCGCTGATAGCCGCGAGCGCTTCGCGCGCCAGCGTCAGCAGCCGCTCCCCGGCCGGCGTAAAACGCAGGCCCTGGCGCGTGCGATCGAACAGCGCCATGCCGTAGTGCGCCTCGATGGCCTTGATCTGATGGGAGAGCGCCGACTGGCTCACGTGCACCCGCTCGGCCGCCGTTGCCAGCTTGCCCGAGTCCGCAATCGCCACCAGCGACCGGAAATGGCGGACTTCAATCATCGCGGCCCATTCCCGGCAGTCGAACCAGTGAGTTGAATGAAATTCATACTTTGTTTAAAACATCTCGCTTGATTCATTCTAGCCGGGAACTGACACTGTGCGCCAGATCAGACATCACTGGAGCACCGCATGGCACGTACACACGTTTTGGGATTTCCGCGCATTGGCGCCCGACGGGAACTGAAGTTTGCGCAAGAGGCCTTCTGGCGCGGCGAATCATCGGAAGCGGCGCTGCGCGAGGTGGGTGCCACGCTACGCGTCCGTCACTGGCAGTTGCAGGCCGATGCCGGGCTGGCCACGGTGGCGGCCGGCGACTTCGCCTGGTACGACCAGATGCTGGGCCTGACCACGCTGCTGGGCGCCCTGCCGAAACGCTTCGGGCTGGATCCGGCCGCGCTGACGCTGGCGCAGTACTACGAACTGGCGCGCGGCAATGCGGCCCAGCCGGCCATGGAGATGACCAAGTGGTTCGATACCAACTACCACTACATCGTGCCGGAGCTTGACGCCGACAGTACTTTCGACGGCGGTGCCAACTGGTATTTCGACGAAATTGATGAGGCGCTGGCGCTGGGCCTGCCCACGCGTCCGGTGCTGATCGGCCCGGTCACGTATCTGTGGCTGTCCAAGTCGCACGCCGCCGGCTTCGACCGGCTGAGTCTGCTGCCCAAGGTGGTGCAAGCCTACCGGCGCATCCTGTCCCAGTTGCAGGCACGCGGCATCGAGTGGGTACAGATCGACGAACCCGCACTGTGCCTGGACCTGCCGCCGCAATGGCTCGATGCCTATGACCAGGCCTACCCCGCGCTGGCCGATGCCGGCGTGAAGCTGCTGCTGGCCACGTACTTCGACACCGCCGCCGATCATGCTGCCCGCGTCGCCGCGCTGCCGGTACACGGTTTTCATATCGATCTGGTGCGGGCACCCCAGCAATTGGCCGCGTGGCAGGCCGTGCTGCCGAGCAGCGCCGTGCTGTCGGTGGGCGTGATCGACGGCCGCAATATCTGGCGCACCGACCTGCGCAAGGTGCTCGATGCCGTCGCGCCCCTGCATGCCCAACTGGGCGATCGCCTCTGGCTGGCGCCTTCCTGCTCGCTGCTGCATGTGCCGGTATCGCTCGATGCCGAAACCCGCCTCGACCCGGAACTGAAAGCTTGGCTGGCATTTGCCACCGAAAAGCTGGATGAACTGCATACCCTGGCCCTGGCGCTGAACCTTGGCGAATCGGCGGTGGCCGCGCAGCTTGCCGCATCCGATGCCGCGCAGGCAGCGCGCCGCACGTCGCGGCGCGTGGTCAACCAGCAGGTGCAGAAACGGCTGGCAGCCGTGACCGCCGACATGGCCGAACGCGACAGCCCATTCGATGTGCGCATCGTCCGTCAGCGCGACGCGCTGAAGCTGCCCGCGCTGCCTACCACGACGATCGGCTCGTTCCCGCAGACACCGGCCATTCGCCAGACCCGGGCGGCCTTCAAGCGCGGCGACATCGGCGCGCTGGACTACCTGGACCGCATGCGCGCCGAAATCGAACTCGCGGTGCGCAAGCAGGAGGCGCTGGGCCTGGACGTGCTGGTCCATGGCGAAGCCGAGCGCAACGATATGGTCGAATATTTCGGCGAACAGCTATGCGGCTATGCATTCACCGAGAACGGCTGGGTGCAGAGCTACGGCTCGCGCTGCGTGAAGCCGCCGGTGATCTTTGGCGATGTGTACCGTCCCGAGCCGATGACCGTGGATACGGCCCGCTTTGCCCAGTCGCTGACCGACAAGCCGATGAAGGGCATGCTGACCGGCCCCGTGACGATGCTGCAGTGGTCGTTCGTGCGCGACGACCAGCCGCGCGCCGTGACCACCCGCCAGCTGGCGCTGGCCATCCGCGACGAGGTCTGCGACCTGGAGGCCGCCGGCATCCGCGTGATCCAGATCGACGAACCCGCGCTGCGCGAAGGGCTGCCGCTGCGCCGCGGCGACTGGGCCGCCTATCTGGACTGGGCTGTCAGCGCCTTCCGCCTGTCGGCCTCGGGCGTGGGCGACGAAACGCAGATCCACACCCACATGTGCTATGCCGAGTTCAATGACATCCTGCCGGCCATCGCCGCCATGGATGCCGACGTGATCACAATCGAGACCTCGCGCTCGGCCATGGAACTGCTGGAAGGGTTTGGCGATTTCGACTATCCGAACGAGATCGGCCCGGGTGTCTACGACATCCACTCGCCGCGCGTGCCTTCCGTCGAAGCCATGACCCGCCTGCTGGAGCGGGCCTGCGAGGTGATCCCCCCGGAACGCCTGTGGGTCAATCCGGACTGCGGCCTGAAGACCCGTGGCTGGACCGAGACCGAGGCGGCCCTGGCAAATATGGTCAGTGCCACCCGGGCGCTGCGCCAGAAGCTGGCCGGCCACGCGCCGGCAAGCTGGAAGCGCGTGGTGCGGCCCGCCGCCACGGCCAAGCCCGCCCCGCATGGGCATGGCGCGGCATGTGGACCGTCGTGCGCGGGGCAAGCCAGTGCCTAAGGTCATGCGCTGAACGCCTGAGCTTATGCGCTGGAGCGCACGTTGCGTCGCTGTGTCGCATGGCGGCGCCGCGTGCGGCTCCGTATCCTTTCGGTCGAGCCAAACAAGAAAATTGCGATGTCGCGTCGGCATCCGGCGTGATCTTCGACCCAGAGGAATGAAACGAGCCACACCCTGGCGCCGCGTCGCGGTGCTTCCTGCAGCCGCACTCTCGAGCGCGGCCTTCGCCCAATCGGCAACCGTCGCCAGCCCGGATGCCGCCCCTGTCCCTACCCTGCCGACCGTCACCGCCTCGGCTCCCGCCGTCGGGTCGCTGACCGCGCCCGGCCTGGCCCAGCAGCGGCAGTCGCTGTTCCAGTCGGCGGGATCGGTCGGCTTTGTCGACGCGCAATCGTTCACCAATACCTATGCCTACGACCTGCGCGATGTCCTGAAGGATTCGCCCGGCGTGTACGTGCAGGAACGCTACGGCCAGGAACTGCGCCTGTCGATTCGCGGCTCGGGCGTGGCGCGTGGCTACCACACACGGGGCATCGAGATCCTGCAGGACGGCGTACCGACGAACTTTGCCGACGGCAGTGGGGATTTCTACCAGATCGATCCGCTGGCACTGTCGGCCGCCGAGGTCTACAAGGGCGGCAACGGCCTGGCGTATGGCAGCACCACGCTGGGCGGCGCGGTCAATTTCACCACGCCGACGGCGCTGACTGCCGAATCCCGGAACATGGTGCGCGTGGACGGTGGCAGCTTCGGCACGATACGCGGCAGCGGCCAGGTATCGCGCCAGATCGGCCAGTGGGACTTCCTGGCGAATGCCACGGTCAGCCATTCCGAAGGCTGGCGCAATCACGAGCGCGGCCAGTACGAGCAGATCAACGCCAACGTCGGCTATCGCTTCAGCCCGGCGGTGGAAACGCGGTTCTACTTCGGCGCCTATATCGTCGACCAGCTGCTGCCCGGCGCGCTGACGCTGAACCAGGCGCTGACCACGCCGCGCATGGCGTCGGCCAGTGCGCTGGCAGGCGACCAGGCGCGCAATACCCGCACCGAGCGGGTGGCCAACGTCACGAGCATCAAGCTCGATAACGGCCAGATCGACCTGACCGCCTGGGGCATCCACAAGAGCCTGTACCACCCGATCTTCCAGGTCGTGGATCAGGACAGCTGGACCTACGGCTTCGCGCCGCGCTACACGGGCAACTTCACGCTGGGCGGCCTGCGCAACCAGTTGATCGCCGGGGCGCGCTTCTTCGGCGGCAACAACGACGCGCGGCAGTACGTCAATGTCAACGGCAATCGCGGCGCCCAGACGCTGAACGCGAAGCAGGACGCGTACAACTACGAGGCGTACCTGGAAGACCGCCTGTACGTGCTGCCCACCGTGGCGCTGATGGCGGGCGCCAAGGCCTACCGCAACCGGCGCGAATACACCGACTACGGCGGCCTGCCGGCCAACCCGACCGCCAAGTCCGATGGCGCGACGTTCAGCGGCGTCAATCCGAAATTCGGCGTGCTGTGGGAACCGAAGCCAGACATCCAGGCGTTCATCGACATCACGCGCAGCGCCGACGTCCCGGACTTTACCGACCTGAGCCAGACCATCGGCGCCACACAGCAATTCGTGCCGCTGGCGGCCCAGCACGGCTGGACGCTGGAACTTGGCACGCGCGGCAAGTGGGACCGCTTTGCGTGGGATGTCACGGCGTACCGCTCGCTCCTGCGCGACCAGCTGCTGCAATACACGGTCAGCGCCGACATTCCGGCATCGACCTTCAACGCCAACAAGACGGTGCTGCAGGGCGTGGAACTGGGCGCCAGCGCCGAAGTGTTGCGCGATATCGTCGGCAAGGGCGACAAGTTCACCGTATCGCAGATCTGGAACTACAGCGATTTCCGCTTCGACAACGATCCCGTCTATGGCAACAACCGCATCGCCGGGGTGCCGAAGCACGTACTGCGCACCACGCTGGCCTATAGCCGCAACAGCCGCCTGCGCGTGGCGGGCACGATCGACTGGGTGCCGACCGGCGCCTACGTGGACTACGCCAATACGCTCAAGGTGCCGTCGTATGTGCTGTTCGGCATCGAGGCCAGCTACGAGTTCGAGCGCGGCGTGACGTTGTTCCTGGACGCCCGCAACCTGGCCGACAAGCGTTACATCAGTGATTTCAGTACCGTCACCGATGCACGCACGGCCAATACCGCCGTGTTCTATCCGGGCGTCGGCCGCGCGTTCTACGCCGGGGTGAAATACCGGTTCTAGTCGGACGCCTGCGGCCGGTGCCCCAAACGAAAAACCCTTCCAGACCGGAAGGGTTTTTTTGCATGCTGGCGCCGCAGGACGCGCTCAGTTCACGCGTTGCACGGGCGGCGGCATCCACTTGCCGTCGAGCAGGACCTGCTCCGGCCAGTACGCCCGCAGCATCAGGCTGAAGGCATCCGGCGGTGCGGGCAGCCAGTTCGTCACCTGGCTGGAAGCGGGGCGTTCGTACTGGATATAGATATCCAGCGAGCCATCGCGGTTGTAGCGCAGGCGGTCGCGGCTGCCAATGCTGTAACGCTGCAGAGGATTGCTGGCGAAGGCCTGCTTGTCGTTGTAGGCGCTCAGCGACCAGAAGGCCTTGGCCGGTGGGAGCTGGCCCTTGTCGAAATGCAGCACATAGCGGCTGCCGCCGTCGAACGGACGACCCGACGCGTCGGCGCGGGCAACCGGGTAGACCGCATCCTCTGCCAGGTTGGCGCCCAGCCCGTACATCGCCACCGCGGCACGGCGGTCGAAATCGGCACCGTACACGCCGGTGTCGCGCTGCAGTCGCCAGCCCGTGTTGCCCGCCGCGCTCTTGCGGCCGTTGGCGGCAATGGTGGCCAACGCGGCGGTGGCGCCCTCCTGCACGGCGCGCGCCGTGGACGGTTCCAGCACCGTTGTCTTGAACGGTTCGCCGGCCTTGACGCCCATGCGCTGCATCTTTTCGAGCATCGACACGTCATCGGGCCCGGGCGGGTTTTGCGGCAACAGCGCGGCCATGCGGCTGAAGAACGCCTGCGCGTCCATCGCCGCCACCTGTTCGGCGGGCGGAGTTTCGGTATCGATCATCCCTGCGCGCGGCGTGGCCGGCGGCGTCGTGCGGATGCCCTTGCGCCACGCCGACAGCGGCACCAGGCGGAACTGGTCCTGCAGACGGTGGACATTGGCGTAGTCCGCCTTGCCGTTGGTCTGGATCCGGCCGATCAGCCAGACCATGCTGGTCGGCGCACGGATTTCCGTCACGCCCTTGGGCAGCGTGCCTTCCCAGTCAGGGCCGACGATCGCAAACGCGCCGCGCCGCGTGCCCGTGGTGCGCTTGCCCGGCGACGCGAACACATTGGTCCAGGCATCGAGCATCTGCATGACGTAATAGCGGCCCGCCGTATCGGGCACGGCCAGCACAATCGGTTCCCTGGACACGTCCACCCAGGCGGTGGAGTACAGCGTATCCGCGTTCGGGCTCACCACGGTGGTGTAGGTGGCATCGGGGAACGCGCGGCTATGGTTGAACGTGTTGACCGGGGTCTTGGCCGTCATCACCTCGCGCGTGACATCCATCAGCACTAGCGGATAGCCATAAGTAAATACTTCGGCGGACAGCGCCTTCATCGCCCGATCCGACGGCGGCTGTTCCGCGGCCGGTATGTCCGGCGCGGGCGGCGGCGCGGATGCGCAGGCAGAAAGGAAGGCGGCAAGCGCGACCACGCTTGCCAGTTGGCGTATCGTTCGGTTCATGACCCCGTTTCCCAGTATGGTGGCGGCCTTCCGGGGAATGTGCACGACGGGTCCGGGGGGGACGCGTGTAGCTCCGGAGGCGCATCTGTTCCGGACGAATGATGTGCCCGCGACTCGGCCACTGTCAATGATCCCGGGGTGCGGCTCCGGGCGATACCGAACACTGACCCGACTGCATATGGAGGTGGGACCCGCATTGTGAGCGCGACGTCACGCCTGCTGGGGTGGGGCCGACTGGGGTGGGACCTACATACCGGCCCCAAATGACGAAGGGCCTCCATTGCTGGAGGCCCTTCCAATAGGTGGCGCGGCTGGCAGGATTCGAACCCACGACCCCTTGGTTCGTAGCCAAGTACTCTATCCAACTGAGCTACAGCCGCACGCGAGGGACGCATTGTATCGCAATTCACCTTCCGCGCAAGCCCTTTGTGAAAATTATTTCGCAGACTGCGTACGCGGCTGCCATCTCTGTTTACCACCGGTATCGGGCACCCACTGTCCCGCCCGCGTTGCGTCCGGCGCGTGCCTTCATCCAGAGCCGCAGGCCCGTGGTGGAACTGCTGTGCGCGCCGATGTTGAACGAGAACAGACCGCGCAGCAGATCGGTATCGATGCGTGTGCCATTGATGTTGATGGTTTTCGCCCGGTTGTCCTGCCACCAGTCGGCCTCGACGAACGGATAGACACCGCTCAGCCGCGTCGGCTTGGAGCCGTAGAGCCGCACGGCCAGCCCCGTGGCACTGACCTCGCCGGGCGGCGCATCCCAGTTACTGGGCACGGGCGCCATGCCTGGCCGATAAGCCATTTCCACCCGCGATTGCAGCGTCAGGCCCATGCCGCTGCGCGACAACGGCGCGTCGAGCGCCACGGCCATACTGCGCGCACGGCTGTCGACGAGGCCAGTGGCGGTCGTCGCATCTTCAACATGGACGAGCGGTGTCCGGGGCGTACTGTTGAATCGCTCCACGACACGATCGATGCTTGCCAGATTGATGGAGATGGGCTCCGCCTCGGGCGCGGATTCCGGAGACGTCCGCGATGCATGGACGGGAATCGGCAGGTCGGGGTCGTCGTTGCCGATCACCATGCGCGGCGGCACGACCGATAGCGCGGTGTCTTCCGGCATGGCTGGTGGTGCGGCCTGGTCGGGCGGCGGTGTATCCCGGGCGCGCGCGTCCTGCACGAACTGCAGTGCATCACGCCCTGACATGCCGTCCAGGGACTCCTCGGCATGAACCACGGCGCAGGCCAGCAGCGCAAGTACGAAACACAGGGGGAGACGGGGGTGCCCCGCATGCAGGCGGGCGACATGCGCCCTGCCAGACAACCGTCCGGCACGCTCCTCTCTCCCGCACATCAACTGTACGGACATGGCAACCACCTCGTCGGGCGTTGTATGGACCATGCCCGATCAGCTTGAGCATAGGTCAAAGGCCGCGCGATGGTTAGAGGCGAATGTGGGGTGTGCCGCCCGCTAAAAGGCGGAGAGCGCGGCTGAGAGAGATGATGTCGGACGAGCCGGGCAACTCGCCAAATTCAGGAGAGACTGGGGAAATGAAAAAGCAGGGACTGCCCTTTCTGGGCGTACAAATGAAAAGACCCCGCTCGTTGAGCGGGGTCTTGAATTGGTGCCCAGAAGAGGACTCGGTCACCCGTGCGCGACCCCGGCTCACGCCTGCAGGCGCAAGCTTTTCGAGTCCCCGCGGGCAGTCCGCAGGGACTGCCCTTTCTGGTCCAGAAATGAAAAAGCCCTGCTCGATGAGCAGGGCTTTCAAAATTGGTGCCCAGAAGAGGACTCGGTCACCCGTGCGCGACCCCGGCTCGCGCCTGCAGGCGCGAGCTTTTCGAGTCCCCTCGGGCAGTCCGCAGGGACTGCCCTTTCTGGGCGTACAAATGAAAAGACCCCGCTCGTTGAGCGGGGTCTTGAATTGGTGCCCAGAAGAGGACTCGAACCTCCACAGTGTTGCCACCGCTAGGACCTGAACCTAGTGCGTCTACCAATTCCGCCATCTGGGCTTCGTTTCACTGCATTGCTGCGGCGATGCGAAGAACGTGATTATGCTGAGTGACACGCATCCTGTCAACACCCCTCTCGCAGAAACTTCAAAAAACCTGGCCGCGATGTAGCCCGAAGTCGACTTCCGCTGGCCGGCCGGGAAGCGACAGCGTGGCGGTGGCCGGCGCGGTGCGCGCGACGACCTTGCCCGCCCGCATTACCAGCAGCCGCGTCGCCCGCAGCCGGATGGCTTCGACCGGATCGCGCGCCTGCAGCAGCACCAGGTCGGCGCGGCAGCCGGGGGCCACGCCGTAGCCGTCCAGCCCCAGGATGGCCGCGGGCGTTTCGGTCACGGCCCGGAAGCAGGCGCGCATCGCGTCCTGCCCCGTCATCTGCGCCACGTGCAGCCCCATGTGCGCCACCTCCAGCATGTCGCCGGAGCCCAGGCCGTACCAGGGGTCCATCACGCAATCGTGCCCGAACGCCACGGGGATGCCGGCCGCCAGCAGCTCGGGCACCCGGGTCATGCCGCGACGTTTCGGATAGGTGTCGTGCCGGCCCTGCAGCGTGATGTTGATTAGCGGATTGGCGATGGCGGCCACGCCCGCCTCGCGCATCAGCGGCAGCAGCTTCGACACGTAGTAGTTGTCCATCGAGTGCATCGACGTCAGGTGCGACCCCGTGACCCACCCTTGCAGCCCGAGCCGCACCGATTCGCTGGCCAGCGTCTCGATATGGCGTGACATCGGGTCGTCGCTTTCGTCGCAGTGCATGTCCACACGCAGCCCCCGCTGGGCAGCCTCTTCGCACAGCAGCTTCACCGACGCGGCGCCATCGGTCATGGTCCGCTCGAAATGCGGAATGCCGCCGACCACGTCCACGCCCATGTCCAGCGCGCGCCGCAGGTTGTCGAGCGCGCCGGGCGCGCGCAGCGCGCCGTCCTGCGGAAACGCCACCAGTTGCAGGTCGAGGTACGGCTTCACGCGGTCGCGCACGTGCAGCAGCGCCTCGGTAGCCAGCAGGCGCGGATCGCAGACGTCCACGTGAGACCGGATTGCCAGCAGCCCCTTGGCCACGGCCCAGTCGCAATAGGCCAGCGCGCGTTCGACAATGGCGTCCTGCGTCAGCAGCGGCTTGAGCTCACCCCACAGCGCGATGCCCTCCAGCAGCGTACCGGACTGGTTCACGCGCGGCAGGCCATACGACAGCGTGGAGTCCATATGGAAATGGGCATCGACGAACGGTGGCGACACCAGCTGGCCCGCCGCGTCGATCTCGTCGCCTGCCGTGGCCGCCAGCCGGGGCTCGACCGCCGTGATCCGGCCGGCGGAAATGCCGATGTCGACGTCGGTACGGCCATCGGGCAGGTTGCAGTGACGCAGGATGGTATCGAACATGGGATTCTTTTTCCGGATAGTTCAGCGTTCGCCCTTGCGGTACGGCTTCATCAGCGCCTGGGGATAGGCCGCGCGCCGCGCCACCAGCACCAGCGCAAGGATCGACAGAATATAAGGCAGCATCAGGTAGACCTGGTACGGCAGCGCCGGCAGGCCAGGCAGGCTGGCCCCACCCTGTTGCAGGCGCAGCTGCAGCGCATCGAATGCCGCGAACAGCAGTGCGCCCAGCAATGCCCGCCCCGGCCGCCACGATGCGAATACCACCAGCGCCACGCAGATCCAGCCCCGGCCATTGATCATGTTGAAGAAGAACGCATTGAAGGCCGACAGCGTGAGAAACGCGCCCCCCACAGCCATCAACGCCGCCCCGGCCATGATCGCTCCGATCCGCACCGCCCCCACGCGGATGCCTTGCCCCTCGGCGGCGGCGGGGTTCTCGCCGACCATGCGCAGCGCCAGCCCCAGCGGCGTGCGATAGAGCAGCCAGGCCAGCACCGGCGCCATCAGCAGCGCCAGCAGCGTCAGCGCCGTTTCGGCCGCCATCACCGTGCCGACCAGCGGCACGTCGGCCCACCACGTCATCGGCGCGAACGGCGTGATCGTCGGCGGGGTCGAGACCTGCGCAAAGCCCAGCCGGTAGGCGTAGTACGACACGCTGGTGGCAAGCATGGTCACGCCCAGCCCCGCCACATGCTGCGACAGCGCCAGCGATACCGTCAGCCAGCCATGCAGCAGCCCGAACACCAGCCCCACCCCGGCCGCCGCCGCCACGCCGCCCCACAGCGGCGCCCCGTGGTACACCGCCAGCCAGCCGGAAAAAGCCCCGGCCACCATGATGCCTTCGATGCCCAGGTTCAGCACGCCGGCGCGTTCGCACAGCAGCACGCCCAGCGTGCCGAAGATCAGCGGCGTGGCCACGCGGAGCACGGCAATCCAGAACGGGGCGCCGGCCACGATATCGAACAGTTCCATCAGGCCACCTTCCCGATCCGGTCGAAACGCAGGCGATAGCGTGCAAGCATGGTCGCCACCAGCATGGACAGCAGCGCCACCGCCACGATGACATCGGCAATCGTGTTGGGCACGCCAACGGCCCGGCTCATGCCGTCCGCGCCCACCAGGATGCCCGCCACGAAGATGGCCGATGCCACCACGCCCACCGGATGCAGGCCCGCCAGCATGGCGATCACCACGCCCGTATAGCCGTACCCCGGCGACATGTCGAGCGTGAGATAGCCTGTGCGCCCTGCCACCTCCACCACGCCGGCCAGCCCCGCCAGCGCGCCGGACAGCGCCGCTGCCACCAGCGTCACGCGTGTTACCGACATGCCCGCGAATGCCGCCGCGCGGGCGTTGGCGCCCACGGCGCGCATCTGCAGCCCAAAGACCGTGAACCGGTTGATCGCCCACACCAGCAGGGCTAGGCCCACGGCGGCCAGCAGGCCGCTATGCACGCGCGAGCGTTCCATCAGCCGGCCCAGTTCCAGTTCCGGCACCAGGGCGACGGACTGCGGCCAGCCCATCGCCAGCGGGTCCTTCATCGGCCCGTCGAGCATCAGCGAGACGCCCAGCAGCACGATGAAATTGAGCAGCAGCGTGGTGACCACTTCATCCACACCCAGCCTGAGCTTGAGCAGCGCCGGCAGCAGCAGCAACAAGGCGCCGGCCAGCATGCCGGCCGCGACCATCAGACCAAACAGCACGCCATTGGGCAACGACGCAGCCCACGGCGCTGCCGCGCCATCCACCTGCCCGCCCACGGCCACGGCCGCCAGCGCCCCCAGGTAAAGCTGGCCCTCGGCGCCGATATTGAACAGCCGCGTGCGGAACGCCACGGCCACGGCGAGGCCTGTCAGGATCAGGGGCGTGGCGCGGGTGAGCGTCTCGGACCACGCAAAGCGCGAACCAAAGCCGCCTTCCAGTAGCAGCAGGTAGGCCTTGCCGACAGGCGCGCCGGCCAGCGACACCAGCAGCGCACAGATCAGCAGCGTGACCACAATCGCGCCCACGGGCGCCATCACCAGGGCGGTACGCGACACCGCGGTCCGGGCTTCAAGCCGCATGGGCCACCTCCACCTGCGTGTGGGCATCGTCGGCCCCGGCCATGGCCAGGCCCAGCGTGCCGAGCGTCCATGCCGGCGTGGCGCGGGCCGCGCTCAGCCGGCCGGCGTGGATGACGGCGATGCGGTCCGACAGCGCCATCAGTTCATCGAGATCTTCCGAAATCAGCAGCACGGCCGCGCCCCGCGCCGCGGCATCGAGCAACTGGCCGCGCACGTACGCCACCGCGCCGATGTCGAGGCCCCAGGTTGGCTGGCTGGCCACCACCAGCGCCGGCGCCTGCGCGCCGCGCACCCAGAACGCCCGGCCGAGGATCAGTTTCTGCATGTTGCCGCCAGACAACGTGCGCGTCGGCACGTCGATGCCGCCGCCGCGCACATCGAACCGGCTCGCCAGTTCGCCGGCAAAGCGCCGCGACGCCGCGCCCCGGATCACGCCGCCCCGCACGAAGGCCCGATTGCCAAGCTGCTCGATGATGACGTTCTCCCACACGGCCAGATCACCCACCGCGCCTTCAGCGTGCCGGTCTTCCGGAATGCGCGCCACGCCGGCCCCGATCCACCGCCGGGGCGATGCCGGCAGCGCCACGCCACACACATGGACGCTGCCCGACGATGCCGCCACCACGCCGCTCATCAACTGGGCCAGCGCCACCTGTCCATTGCCCGAGACCCCGGCGATGCCGACGATTTCCCCGGCGTGCAGGTCGAGCGTCACGTCCCGCAGGCCCTGCCGGCCGGCCACGGGCGCCACGCTGACCCGATCCAGCGCAGCGACAATCTCGCCGCCAGCCAGGCCGGCCTTGCGCGTGGGCATCTCCACGCGGCGCCCGACCATCAGTTCGGCCAGTTCCGCCTTGCCGGTGGTGTCCGCACGGCGCTCCGCGACCAGCCGGCCGCCGCGCAGCACCGCCACGCGGTGCGAGACGCGCAGTACCTCGTCGAGCTTGTGACTGATGAAAATGACCGACAGCCCTTCGGCAATCAGCTGCCCCAGCGTGGCGAACAGGCTGTCGGCCTCCTGCGGCGTCAGCACGGCCGTGGGCTCATCGAGGATCAGCACCCGCGCGCCGCGATAGAGCGCCTTGATGATCTCCACGCGCTGGCGCTCGCCGACCGACAGCGACCCGACCCGCGCCTGCGGCTGCACCGCCAGCCCGAAGCGCCGCGCCAGATCGTCGATACGCGCCCGCGCGGCGCCACGCTGCTGGCGCCAGCGCCAGAGCGGCTCGGTGCCAATCAGGATGTTGTCGAGCACCGACAGGTTGTCGGCCAGCGTGAAATGCTGATGGACCATGCCCACGCCGGCCGCCAGCGCCGCGCGCGGATTGCCGGGCGGCAGCGCCACGCCGTCCACCTCCACGCTGCCTGCGTCGGCGATGTAGTGCCCGAACAGGATATTGACCAGCGTGCTCTTGCCGGCGCCGTTTTCGCCGAGCAGGGCCAGCACTTCGCCACGATGCAGGTCCAGCGAGATATCGTCGTTGGCCAGCAGCGGGCCAAACCGTTTGGTGATGTGCGAGAGCCGGAGCACCGGCGGTTCCTGGGGCATTGCGTTTCGGAATCAGACAGAAGGAAATAAAGCGGCCCCGTCCAGCCGGACGGGGCCCTGCGCGCCCTGCGCCAGCGGCGTTACGGCGTCGATTTCGGCTCGGTCTCCACGACCTTGACGGTGAACTTGCCGTCGAGGATCGCCTTCTCCTTTGCCTTGACCCTGGCCATCACATCGGCCGGCACCTTGCCCTCGAAAGTGCCCAGGGGCGCCAGTTCCGCGCCCTTGAACTTCATCAGCGAATACTGGCCGTAGTCCTCGTTCTTGAACTGGCCGGCCTTGACCTTGGCCAGCGCGGCCGCGATGGTCGGCTCCATGTTCCAGAGCGCCGATGCCACCACCGTGGCCGGGTACTGCGGCTGGGTGTTGATCACGTTGCCGATGGCCAGCTTGCCGCGCTCCTTGGCGGCGTCCGACACGCCGAAACGCTCGGCATAGAGCACGTCGGCGCCTTTGTCGATCATGGCGAATGCGGCTTCCTTGGCCTTGGGCGGGTCGAACCACGAGCCGATGAAGCTGACCGTGAACTTCACCTTCGGGTTCACCTCGCGGGCGCCCTCCATGAACGCGTGCATCAGCCGGTTGACTTCCGGGATCGCGTAGCCACCCACCATGCCGATGTGGTTGGTCTTGGTCATGCCGCCCGCAATCATGCCGGTCAGGTACGACGGTTCCTGGATGTAGTTGTCGAACACCGAGAAGTTCGGGGCCTGCGGCTTGCCCGACGAGCCCATCAGGAAGGCCGTCTTCGGATAATCCTTGGCCACCTTGCGGGCCGCGCCTTCCACGGCGAACGACTCGCCGACGATCAGGCCGCTACCCTGCTCGGCGTACTGGCGCATCACGCGCTCGTAGTCGGCGTTCGACACGCTCTCCGAGAACACGTAGTCGATCTCGCCGCGCGACTTGGCCTCGTTGAGCGCCTTGTGGATGCGCGACACCCACTGCTGCTCCACGGGCACCGTGTACACCGCAGCCACCTTGATCTTCGACTGCGCCTGCGCGCCAGCCGGCAGACCCATGGCGGCCAGCGCAGTGGCCACCGCTGCGGCTTTCAGCCAGGTGCGACGATCGCTTCCCTTGTGCATGACTTCACTCCCCTTTTTCTGCGTTGTGTGCGCCCATGGCGCGTGGTTGATGGTTGTGGTGGGACGGAAGGCGCCCGGCTCAGGCGCGCTCCGGGTCGGGGTCGGGTGCCTGCAGCCCGCAGCCCCGCAGCAGCAAGGCCACCAGATGCTCGGTGGCGTGCTCGAAGTCGTCGGCGTCAAGCTGGCTCACGCCCAGCACGGCGCACACCTGCGCCTCGAAGTCGGCATAGGTCTGGGTGGCGGCCCAGATCGTGAAGAACAGGTGGTAAGGGTCCACCGGCGCCATCTGGCCGCCCTCGATCCACGCCCGGATCACCATCGCCTTGCGCGCCACCAGTTCGCGCAGGGCCTGGCGCAGGACGTTGCCGATCTCTGGCGCGCCGTGCAGCAATTCGTTGGCGAACACGCGGGACGCATCGGGATGGCTCGCCGACAGGCGCATCTTGGCGCGGATGTACTGCTCCAGCGCCAGCCGTGGCGAGTGCTCGGCGCTGATGATGTCGGTCTCGGACAGCCACAGCGTCAGCGTGTGCGCCAGCACGGCGCGATACAGCACCTGCTTGGTCCGGAAGTAGTAGTGCAGGTTCGACTTGGGCACGCCCGCGCGGGCGGCAATATCGGCCATGGTGGCCCCGGCAAAGCCGGCCCGCGCGAAGACGTACTCGGCCGCGCGCACGATCAGCGCCTCGTTTTCCTGCCGGATGCGGCCGCCGGGCGGACCGGACCGGGGCTCGATGCCGCGCGCCGGCGACGGCGCGCGCGCCAGGGCGTCCATCACTTTGTGCCGTAGAGCCGGTCGCCGGCATCGCCAAGGCCCGGCACGATGTAGCCGTGCTCGTTCAGCTCGCTGTCGATGGCGGCGGTAACGATGGCCACGTCGGGGTGGGCGGACTGCAGCGCGCGCAGCCCCGGACGCGAGGCGATCAGGCAGACGTACTTCATGGTGGTCACCCCGGCCTCCTTGAGCCGGTTGATCGCCGCGATGGCCGAGTTGCCGGTCGCCAGCATCGGGTCCACCACGATCACGAAGCGCTCCTGGATATCCTCGGGCATCTTGAAGTAGTACTCGATCGGCTCCAGCGTCTCGGGGTCGCGATACAGGCCGATATGCCCCACGCGCGCCGCCGGCAGCAGGTCCAGCATGCCGTCCAGGAAGCCGTTGCCGGCCCGCAGGATCGACACCAGGCAGAGCTTCTTGCCCGACAGTACCGGCGACTGCATCGGCGCGATGGGCGTCTTGATGGCGATGGTCTCCATGGCCAGGTCGCGCGTGGCTTCGTAGGTCAGCAACTGGCTGATCTCGCGCACCAGGCGGCGGAAGTTGTCGGTGGTGGTCTCCTCGCTGCGCACCAGCGTGACCTTGTGCTGGACCAGCGGATGGTTGACCACCATCACGGCGGGCGCCGCGCTGGCTTCCGTTTCGGCAAAGGCCTGGACGGCCGTGGGTACGTCCGACATGTCGTTCATGGTGCGCTCCTTGGTCATCCGAAATTCGCCTGGCCGGGCGCGACGGGCCCCGGGGCCCGCCACGCTGTGGCTGCCTGTCTGTCAGGACTGCCGTGCAATGCGGTGTTGCCGCTAGAACACCGTGCCGTCGCTCTGGATCGCGAAGGGCGGCGGCCCGCCCGGCGGCCGGCGCTGTGCCGCGATGCGGCGGCCCGCCGCCCACGTGCCGCCTTCCAGCACGCGCGCCAGCGGAAAGTCCTCTTCCTTGAGACCCAGCGCCTGGCGCACCGCATCGGCCACGAGGTCGAGCCCCGTCACGGTCAGTGCGCGCCACTCGACGATCTCGGGTTCGTCCACGGTATGGGTCCGGCTGGCGAAATCGCCGTCGCGCGGCACGGTCAGCTCAAAGTCATAGAGCAGCCCGCCGTTCCGGTATTCGGGCAGCCCGGTCAGCGCGTCGAGCCCCACCACCACCAGGCCGCCATCCTCCAGCGGCTCCAGCAGCGAATAGGTCAGCCACTGCGTGAGCTTGTGGAATGGCACCAGCCCCCCGGGCGCTGCCGGATGCCGCCAGCAGTCACCGAGCGACACACCATCGATCTGCACACGTCCCGGCCAGACCGGGCCCAGCGCCACCAGCAGCGTGCGCAGCACGAAGCCGGCCTCGATGCGGTTGTCCTTCGCATGCGCAGCCAGGTAGTCGAACAGGTTGCCCAGCCGCGCCGGCGTGCCGAAGACTGCCGGGGTGGCCTGCATGACCTCGCCCAGCCGCCGCAGCAGGCCGGCACGCCCTTCCAGGCCCACCAGCGGGTTGTGCTGCGCCACCTGGAAAGCCGTGGCGATGGTCGAGGCATCGATACGGGCCAGCCGCTCGGCATCGGCACGCAGCGGGTCGCCCGATTCGGCCGAGAAGCCGCCCCGGGCAAACAGGTCGAAGCTGGCCACGCCGAGCCCTTCGGAGCGCGTCAGCATCATGTCGCTGGCCGGGTCGCGATAGCGCCAGTCGGGGCCTGCGCCCGCATCGAGCAGCACGCTCGGGATCACCAGGTCGATGCCGATGCGCGCCCGCTCGGCACAATGGTCGGCGCCCGACATGCCGGCGCGCTCGCACAGGATCTGCCAGCGGTTGATCGATTCCTGCCCCGGCCCGCCACTCTCGAAATGGCGCCAGCGGCTGTGGTAAGGCACCTGGAGATCCGGGTAGCGCCGGCGGATGGTGGCGGCCACGTAGTCCGCAATCGCGTGGATGCGGTCCGGGTGCCAGGTAAACAGTTCAGATTCGCCGGATGCGACGAATTCGGTCACGACCGCGCAATGCGTGCGCACCGCTTCGCCGCTCAGGAGCGCGGAAGCGGGATGACCGGGCGGCACCGGGCTGTGCCAGCCGCTGCCCGCGCCGGGTTCGTGTCCGGTCGTACCTCCTGCGGAATACTCGTTCATTCGTTCAACCCCCTGCCCTTTGCCAGGGCGAGTTCGTTGGCATCCGGCGGCGTGTAGCTGGTGAAGTAACCCGCCGCCACCTTCGCATCGATTTCCACGCGTGCATCGGCCGGGATCAGCGCCTCGGGGATGGGCACCTGCTCCACCACCTCGATCCCCTGCGCCGTCAGCGCGCCATGCTTCATGTTGCTCATCGAGGCCCAGCGGTCGATCCGCCGGATCCCGAGCCAGTGAAAGACATCGGGCATCAGTTCCTGGAAGCGCATGTCCTGCACGCCCGCCACGCACTCGGTGCGCGCGAAATACGTTTCGGCGCGGTCGCCGCCTACCTGGCGCTTGCGTGCGTTGTAGACCAGGAACTTGGTCACCTCGCCCAGCGCGCGGCCTTCCTTCCGGTTATAGACCACCAGCCCGACGCCGCCCTGCTGGGCCATCTCGATACAGACTTCGATGCCATGCGCCAGGTAGGGCCGGCACGTGCAGATGTCCGATCCGAATACGTCCGAGCCATTGCATTCGTCGTGGACGCGGCAGGCCACCCTGGTCTCTGGCTGGCCCAGCTTGCTGATATCGCCAAAGAAATAGAGCGTCATGCCGCCGATAGGCGGCAGGAAGACCTTCAGGTCCGGCCGCGTGACCAGTTCCGGGAACATGCCGCCAGTCTGCTCGAACAGGCTGCGGCGCAGGACGCTTTCCTTGATATCGAACCGGCGCGCGATGCCGGGCAGGTACCAGACCGGATCGATGGCAGCCTTGGTGACGCGCACATCGCCGTTGGGATACAGGATGTCGCCATCCGGGGCCAGGCGGCCCGCCGTGATGGCGGCCAGCAATTCCGGCATGTTGATATGGGCGCGCGTGATGGCGATGGTGGGCCGGATGTCGAACCCGGCGGCAATGCGGTCGGCAAAGACCGTCGATACCAGATGGCCCCACGGATCGAGCGATACGATCTTGTCGGGGTCGCCCCACTGCGCATGGGGACCGATCGGCTCGGCCGGCGCGGTGTCCGTCAGGTCGGGGCGATGCGCGCGCTGCAGGCTGCCCGAGGCCACGGCCAGCGCCCGGTAGATCGCATAGGCCCCGGCGTGCGTGCCAATCACGTTGCGCTGGGTCGGGTCGGTCAGGCTGGCGATCACGGGCCCCCGCTCGGCCGCCGTCGGCGCGCCCCAGTGGATCGGCTCGGCCGGCTTGTCGCGCCGCGCATGCGAGGTCAGGACGATATGGTCGGACATGGTCGCCTCCCCGGTATGAAACCGGAACACGAATCCTGACCAGATGGTCAGGTTTATGTGTTCATAGTAGGCAACGTTCATGCCAACGCCCAAGTGGGGTTGTTACCGTCGGTGGCATCCCGTACGCACCGGCGGCGTGCCTGAATCCGGCGCCTCGCAGGGCGCGTGCGGTACATCCCGGTGCAGCGCGCACCGGATTCCGGCGCCACCCCGAATCTTGCGCCGGCACCAACAAAAACGGCACGTTCGGTCGAACGTGCCGTTCTGGCGTTGGCATGGCGGGATGATCAGCCTTCCGCCCGATGACCGAGGCGCCCGCGTCCCCACTGGGGCAGATCGGCCGTCAGCCAGTTCACCAGCGCACGCACCGGGCTGGCGGCCTCCACATAACGGTGGAACAGCGCGCCGGCGACGTTACTGGCGACCCACGCCAGCCCCATGCCCAGCGCGTTGAGCACGGGCCGGCCCGGCACCAGGTGGGTGACCACCGCATTGACCACCAGGCAGACCGGAAAGTGCACCAGGAATACCGAATACGAAATGCGGCCGAAGTACGCGGTCAGGCGCCCGGCGGGCCAGCTTTCCAGCCAGCCGCCACGACGCGAGACGGCCAGCAGCAGCGCCGTGCCCAGCGCCACCGCGATCCGCAGGCGGAAGTCCACCACCAGCGCGGCCATTCCAATCGCGGCCAGCGCCAGCAGCGGCATGACCGAGCGGCCCGGATTCGACGCCCAGTAGGCCAGCGATCCCATGCCATAAGCGCCAAAGAAATAGAGGGCCCAGATGTCCCAAGCGGCATCGCGGTTGAACCAGAACAGCGAGGCCATCGCCAGCACGCCCACCATCGGCACGCCTAGCGGCAGCCCATTGCGGGCCACGGCGCGTGCCAGCCACAGCGCCAGCACCATCAGCGCGAACAGTTGCAAGTCGATGGCGATATACCAGACACCGGCGGACAACGCGTCCACATCGAGGATGTTGTGCAGCAGCAGCACATGCGCCACGAATTGCGCCACGTGCGGCGCGGCCGGAATGGAATCGTGCTGCATCCAGGTGCGCGCGATGGCGGCACCGGCAATCGCCACCAGGATGGCCGCGGCAAACGGCACCACCAGCTTCTGATAGCGGCGCCAGATGGTCTGCAGGGGGCTCGCCACGGTCAGACGGCCGCCTGGGGCCAGGCTGCGGGCGGCCAGGAAGCCGCTGATGACAAGGAAAACCTGCACGGCAATGCGCGCGTAGTCGGCCAGCCAGCCGATCAGGCCGGGCGCCAGGGTCTGGGCAGCATCGGACATCGGTCCATAGAACGCCAGGTGGTGCAATACGATCAGCTGCGAGCTGACCGCCTTCAGAGCGTCTACACACGCCAGACGGGAAGGACGGGGGCTCATTTGTTATTTGCGGGGGTACAAAGTGGGCCGAATTGTACCCGCATCGGTGCATTCGTCCGTCGATGGGCTGGTAACCCGCACCGTAACGCTTGTAAATCGGGTTACGGACGTGGCGAAAAGGCAACTTTCATTGCACTACTCTCGGGCATTAGCTAATAAGAAACAAATTCTTCGTGCCCGATCCCTGGGGGTATACCCTTGCGTCTTTCCGTGCCCCTGCCTCACCCTCGAACATGTTCCAGTCTGTCGCTTTTCCCGCCCTCCGCCGCCTGATCGCTGGGGTTGCCCTGGCCGCCGCCGTCGTGCCGGTCGTCCACGCACAGAGCCCTAGCCCCGTGCTAGACAAGATCCGCGATACCGGCACGATCACGCTCGGCTATCGTGAATCGGCCCTGCCGTTCTCGTTCGCCGACGACAAGGGCCAGCCCGCCGGCTATGCGGTGGACCTGTGCCTGCGCGTGGCCGAGGCGGCCAAACAGAAGCTGGGACTGAAAGACCTGAAGGTGCGCTGGCTGCCGCTGACGCCCCAGAATCGTGTTCCCGCCATGGTCAACGGCCTGGCAGACCTGGATTGCGCACCGAACACCAACACGCTGGAGCGCCAGAAGCAGGTGGCCTTCAGTGTGTCGCACTATGTTTCCACCGTGCGCATGCTGGTGCGCGCCGATTCCGGCATCAAGTCGTTCAATGACCTGCGCGGCAAGACGGTGGTAACCAGTGCCGGTTCCACGGGCGACCGCCACGTGCGCCGCCTGAAGAGCGAATACGGCTTCCGTGACGTCTACGCCAAGGATCACGGGGAATCGTTCCTGCTGCTGGAAACGGGACGCGCCCAGGCGTTTGTGATGGACGACGTATTGCTGGCCGGCCTGCGCGCCAAGTCGAAGGACCCGTCCCAGTACGTGATCGTCGGCCCGGCCCTGTCGGTGGAACAGAACGCGCTGATGATGTCGAAGGCCGATCCCGAGTGGAAGCAGCTGGTAGACCAGACACTGGCCAGGACGTTCGCCAGCCCCGACGCCGCCGCCTTGCAGAAACGCTGGTTCCAGCAACCGATCGGCACACGCGGCACCAACCTGGCGCTGGCGCCTTCGACCGAAGTACTGCAAGCCTGGAAACACCCTTCCGACGCTGTGACGGAATAAGCATTTTCCGTGCATCTCCCCGGAAAAGCCCTGAGTTGACGCCCTTTGCGGCCTTGTCCACACTGGCCTGAGCCTGGTTCTACCGTCCGGTAGGACCAGCCACAACGCGACCGCCATCGACAAGTACTGCCCCGGGCGGCAACTCAGAGGAGATTTCCATGAAGCAATTGATCGCCACCGCCGTCGCGCTGGGACTGGCCACTGCATCCGTGGCTGCCATCGCACAGGACAAGAAGTCGTTCGACCCGTATTCCCAGGGCGCCAAGTCGGGCGAGAAGTTCGACACCTACAGCCAGGGCGCCAAGTCGGGCGAGAAGTTCGACACCTACAGCCAGGGCGCCAAGTCCGGCGACAAGTTCGACCCGTATTCCCAGGGCGCGAACAAGAGCACCCGTGCGGACCTGACCGACCAGTCCACCGCCGCCCCGAAGCAGTCGAAATCGAAAAAGGCCCCGGCGAAGAAGCCAGCGCAAGGGAATTGAGCGCCAGGCATTCAGACACAAAAAAGGAGCCCTTGGGCTCCTTTCTGATTTTGTGCATCAGTATGCACCAGGGTGATTTTCTCGCATTCTTCCTTCCTACAATGTGCAGCTTCCTCTACCAGAAGCGCGGCACATCATGGTCGAAGATGCAGAGTGCCTGAAAGAAATCGATCCGCCTGACGACTGCCGCCACCGATTTGCGGGCGTACAGTTCCGCGGCACCCGATGGGATCTGGGTCATCTCGATTCCTTCGCCTTCAGGAGCCATATTGGTTTCGAAGTCACCGTGGTGGTCATCTTTTCCTGCCACTGTTTCACGCGGGGACTCCCGGGCGCCGCCGCCGAAGCTTGTCACATTCCCTCTGAGGACGTGTTCCGCGATGCGCGGGAACAACGATTGCTGGACCCCTCCCGCTATGCCCTGTCCCGGCAATGGCTACGTGGCCTCGTTCTGAGCTTGCCCAAGCAACACATCATCATCGCCCAGGCACGTCGCCGAAATTTCATGACATGGCGTGCGCTGCCCGACGGCCACGCAAACGCCATCTATGCGATGTTTTTCACCGTCGAGCGCGACGCACGTCGCAAAGGGCGAATGATCCTGCGCGCGCAATCGGCATATCTGCTCGACAGCGGCCTGACCCGGGCGCAGAAAGAAGGGAGAAAGGTCAGGCTACGGACGTTACTGAGGGCGGCCTATGAAGGCAGGCCCATTCGTCCTTGAAGAAGAAAGACCAACGGCTGCCAGTGGCAGCCGTTGTAGGCGGGGATCTCTATCTGCCTTGCGGCAAAATTCCCACTCCAGGTGGGACCTGGTTACCCAGGCGGCGCTACGGTTTCGCACCCGCTTGCACGTAGTTTGCGCGTGATTTTAGCCCCGCATGACAGCGCGGTCAACGCCGATGCCGATTTACTGCCCCTCCTCCGGCAACATTTCCAGCGCCGTCACGTCCACCCGCTGCACCTCGTTGTTCTGCCGGATTTCCGTGCGCAACACGAATGCCTCCATGGGGCAGTACCAGTCCGTCACGTGCAGCACGCTCGGTTCGAGCTGCAGCAGTTCGTCGCCCACCATCAGGGGGCCCAGCGAGGTGCGCTTCTCGTAGGTGATGGGCATGCACTCCTTGCGGCCCATGACCGTGTTGATCATCTGCTTGCGGCCCACGTGGCGCGAGCCGACGATGATCGACGCGTGCAGGGCCTGCATCGTGCCCACGACTTCATCCTTGCCCAGCGGATAGATCTTGAGCGACACGCTGGACTGGAAGGACTCTCCGTCCAGCGTGGCGCCTTCCTTGATCTCCAGGCCCGCATAGTTGAACACACCGCTGCCGTTGAACGACGCCTCGCCGAACATGCGCGCGTAGCGGGCACGGGCATTGATCACGGCATTGCGGCTGTCGATTCGCGTGCGTGCCGTGGCGGCGTTACGGTCGATATTGATCTCGTGGACCTGATCCATGACGACGGGCGGGCCCATCAAGGCCGACAGTGCCGACTTCGAGCGCACTTCCAGCTGGGCGCTGCAGCCGCGGGCGGTGCGCATGACGTCGCGCAAGGTCATCGTGATGGACATCGGCATGGAGCCGTCGCCCTCCAGCTGCACGCGGGAGCCCGAGCGGAACCAGGGCGCGTCGCAAAGCACCGCGCCGCCGGGCATCGGTGGCGACATGCCCGACACCGGCGCAGCATCGGGGGCCGACGCCTGCCCAAATGCCGCGTTCATCACTCCTGTCAGCAACCACACCAGCAACGCCGGTCTCATGGCGATCGTCCGTATCGAGGGCCGGCGGAGGCAGGGTCGGTTTCTGCCAGGCAAGTGCCGGAATGGCGCAAGTATTACGCGAAATCGGCGCGGCGGAAACGCCCCCAAGTTCAAGCCCGGCGCCCTTTGCGAGCCAAAACGGCGAGGCGGGAAATGCGCTCGTGCTACCATTGCGCGCCCGTAGCGGTCGCCTTGCCCGAAAACTGGCCTCCGGACCCCGCCTTTTGCGGGCCTTGGCGCGAGGCGCAGCCCGCCGCGTCGTTCGTGTCCACCGGGACGGGGCGTCCCGCGTTGTGGGGTGTTCGTCACAAGGCGAATGCAGGAACAGCCTCCGGGACCCCGGCCATTTCAGGAGAAATATGCGTAGTTCTTCGCCCACGCGCCAAGCCGGGCTGCCTGTCGGCATGGTTGTGTTCGTCGTGCTCGCCGTGCTGCTGGTCTGGTTTGGCACGCTCGATTACCGCCATTTGCTGCGACCGGACGAAGGCCGATACGCCGAGATCTCGCGCGAGATGTTCGTCACCGGGGATTGGGTGACGATCCGCTACAACGCCCTGAAATACTTCGAAAAGCCCCCATTCCATATGTGGGTGACGACCATTGCCTACGAACTGTTCGGCGTGGGCGACTGGCAGGCCCGGCTGTGCGTGGCGCTGTCGGGCATTGTTGGACTGGGCGTGACGATGCTGGCCACCGCGCGCTGGTTCGGCTGCCGCGCCGGGCTGCTGGCGGGCCTGGTCATGCTGGCCATGCCGATGTGGAGCGTGGCCGGCCATTTCAATTCGCTGGACATGACGCTGTCTGGCGCCCTGGCTTGCGTGCTGGGCTGCATGCTGCTGGCCCAGCACCCCGACACGCGGCCCGGCGCCCGCCGCGCCTGGATGCTAGCGTGCTGGGTCGCCATGGGGGTCGCCATCCTGACCAAGGGCCTGGTCGGCATCGCCCTGCCCGGCCTGGTGCTGGCGGTCTATACGCTGCTGACACGCGATCTCGGCCTGTGGCGACGCCTGCATCTGCCGACCGGCATCTTCGCCATGCTGGTGGTCACGGTGCCCTGGTTCTGGCTGATTTCGACGAAGAACCCCGAATTTCCTCACTTTTTCTTTATTCACGAGCACTGGGACCGCTATACGTCCACGGTGCACTCTCGCAAGGGTTCGGTCTGGTATTTCGTGCCGCTGCTACTGGCCGGCATGCTGCCCTGGCTCGGCCTGGTGCCGCGCATGTGGGAAGTGGTGCGCGACAGGGCCGGCGCCCAGCGCGGCGCGGGCGGCAAGCCGTTCCAGCCGGCGCTGATGTGCCTGGTGTGGTTCGCGGCCATCTTTGTCTTCTTCAGCATGTCGGGGTCGAAGCTGCCCGGCTATATCGTGCCGGTGTTCCCGGCGCTGGCCATACTGGCGGCCGTGGCGCTGGACCAGATCAGCGACCGCTCGTGGAATCGCCAGATCAATGCTCTGCTGCTCCTCGCCGTGGTGGGCCTGCTGGCCGCACCGGTAGTGGCCACGCTGGATCGCGAAACCAATCCGAATGAAGTGTTCCGCGCCTTCGCCGTCTATATTGGTGTGGCGTTTGCCGTACTGCTGGCCGGCATGCTGCTGGCACGCCGGCTGTTGCGCACGCGCGGCGTGTTTCCGAGCGTGGCCGCGTTTGCGCTGTCGATGTTCCTGACGTGCACGATCGGGCTGCTCGGCCATGAGGTGATGGGCCGCCGGGCGTCGGGCGTGGACATGCTGCCAGCCATCGAGGCCGTGCTGAAGGACAACATGCCGATCTACGGCGTGGGCATGCTGGATCACACCCTGCCTTTCTACCTGGGCCGCACGCTGACGATGGTCGCCGCGCCTGACGAACTGGAGTTCGGCACGCAGCAGGAGCCGGACAAGTGGATTCCGACCATGGACGCATTTGTCGCCAAATGGAAGGACGGCCAGCCGGCGATCGGTATCATGTCGCCGGACACCTATGACAGCCTGGTGGCACAGCATGTGCCGCTCTACGTCGTGGCACGCGATGTGCGACGTGTCGTCGCCAGCAATTTCCCGCTGCCGGCCCAGGAAGCCGGAAATACCCGATGAATCTTTCGACTTTTGCCTTTATCTTCACCGGGGTACTGCTCAACGCCTGTGCCCAACTGCTGCTCAAGGCCGGCACCAATGCCGTGGGCGCCATCACGATCGAGCGCGCCACCATCCTGACCACGGCCTTCCGGGTGCTGACGCAATGGCCGGTCATCGCCGGACTGACCTGCTATGTCATCAGCGTCGGCGTCTGGATCATCGGCCTGTCGCGCGTGGACGTGTCGATTGCCTATCCCATGCTGTCGCTGGGTTACGTGGTCAACGCGCTGGCTGCCTGGTGGCTGTTCGGCGAAATGATTGGCCCGCTGCGCGTGGCCGGCATCATGCTGATCCTTGCCGGCGTGTTTCTGATTGCCCGTTCCTGACCGACCATGACCGCTTCCGCTCCGCAGGATTTCCTCCCCTTCGTACGCCCCCAGATCGATGACGCCACCATTGCCGAGGTCGGCAAGGTGCTGGCGTCGGGCTGGATCACGTCCGGCCCCAAGGTGCAGGCGTTTGAAGCTGCGCTGTCCGAACTGTTTGGCGGCCGTCCGGTGCGCACGTTTTCCAATGGCTCGGCCACGATGGAAATCGCGCTGCGCATCGCCGATATCGGCCCCGGGGACGAAGTCATCACGACGCCTATCACCTGGGTCGCCACCGCCAACGTGGTGCTGACGGTCGGCGCACGGCCGGTGTTCGTCGACATCGACCCGGTGACGCGCAATATCGACCTCGACGCGGTCGAAGCCGCCATCACACCGCGCACGCGCGCGATCATGCCGGTCTACCTGTCCGGGCTGCCCGTGGACATGGATCGCCTCTATGCCATCGCGAAGCGCCATAACCTCCGCGTGATCGAAGACGCCGCGCAGGCCATCGACTCGCGCTGGCGCGGCCAGCGCATTGGCGCGTTCGGCGATCTCGTCAGCTTCAGCTTCCAGGCCAACAAGAACATCACCACCGTCGAAGGTGGCTGCCTGGTCATGAACACCCCCGAAGAAGCCCGGCGCGCCGAGCGGCTGCGTCTGCAGGGCGTGATTCGTACCGGCATGGACGGCATGGATGTCGAGGAACCGGGCGGCAAGTTCAACCTGACCGACGTCAACGCGGCCATCGGCCTGGCGCAGCTGAAGACCCTGGACGCCATCACCGCACGCCGCGCAGAGCTGGCCGAGACCTATTTCCGGTGCGCGGCCCAGGCCGGCCTGACGGACCTGGGTATCGAACTGCCGCTGCCGCTGGACCCCGCCGTGGCCACCACGAACTGGCACATGTTCCAGGTGGTGCTGCCCACGGAGCGCCTGCGCGGCGGCCCGGCCGACGCGCGCAAGCTCGTGATGGAAGCGATGCGCGAGCAAGGCGTGGGGACTGGCGTCCACTACCCGCCCGTTCATCTGTTTACCTATTTCCGCTCGCTCGGCTGGCGCGAAGGCATGCTCCCGCATGCCGAACGCATCGGCCGTGGCATCGTCACGCTGCCGCTGTTCCCCGCGATGCAGGCCGCCGACGTGGAGCGGGTCTGTGCAACTCTTAGCGAAACATGCAAACGTCTCTCTCACTAAGTCCTGTCGAGGTCTCGGTCGTCATCCCCGTCTACAACGAGGAAGACGGGCTGCAGGCGCTGTTCGACCGCGTGTACCCGGCACTGGACGGCATGGGCGAATCGTACGAGGTGATCTTCGTCAACGATGGCAGCGTGGACCGCTCGCCCGCAATGCTGGCCGCCCAGTACCACAAGCGCCCGGACGTCACGCGCGTCATCCTGTTCAACGGCAACTTTGGCCAGCACATGGCCATCCTGGCCGGCTTCGAGCACACGCGCGGCCGTATCGTGATCACGCTGGACGCCGACCTGCAGAACCCGCCCGAGGAAATCCCGCGCCTGGTGGCCGAGATGCGCAAGGGCCATGACTACGTGGGCACCATCCGCCGCCAGCGCAACGACACCGCCTGGCGCCGCTACGCGTCGCGCGCCATGAACCGCCTGCGCGAGCGGATCACCAAGATCAAGATGACGGACCAGGGCTGCATGCTGCGCGCCTACGACCGCAACATCATCGATACGATCAACGCGTGCCGCGAAGTCAACACGTTCATTCCGGCACTGGCCTATACGTTCGCGTCCAACCCGGTCGAAATCGAGGTGGGACACGAACAGCGCCACGCGGGGGAATCGAAATACTCGCTGTACCAGCTGATCCGGCTGAATTTCGACCTGGTGACCGGCTTCTCGATCGTGCCGCTGCAGTGGTTCTCGGCCATCGGCACCATGCTGTCGATCTCGTCGGCGGGCCTGTTCGTGATACTGCTCGTGCGCCGCTTCATCTTCGGGTCGGAAGTGCAGGGTGTGTTCACGCTGTTCGCCTTCACGTTCTTCCTGATCGGCATCATGCTGTTCGGCATCGGCCTGCTGGGCGAATACATCGGCCGGATCTACCAGGAAGTGCGCGACCGCCCCCGCTACCGCATCCAGGCGGTGCTGGAACGCGACCCCTTGCAAGGCAGCAAGCCGGAGGTATCGTGCGCGCCGTAGTCTTTGCCTATCACAATGTCGGCGACCGTTGCCTGCGCGTGCTGCACGCGCAGGGCGTGGACGTGGCCCTGGTGGTCACGCACCGCGACCGGCCCGACGAGAACATCTGGTTCCAGCGCGTGGCGGACACCGCGGCCGAGCTGAACCTGTCGTTCCTGTATGCCGAAGACCCCAATGACCCGGCCCTGGCCGATGCGGTGCGCGCGGCCAGACCCGATGTGATCTTCTCGTTCTACTACCGCGCCATGATTCCGGCCGACGTGCTGGCCATTGCGCCACACGGTGCCTTCAACATGCATGGCTCGCTGCTGCCCAAGTACCGCGGCCGCGTGCCGGTGAACTGGGCGGTGCTGCACGGCGAAACCGAAACCGGCGCCACGCTGCACGCGATGGAGGCCAAGCCCGACGCCGGGTATATCGTCGACCAGACGTCGGTGCCGATCCTGCCCGACGACACGGCCGGCCAGGTCTTCGAAAAGGTCACCGTAGCCGCAGAGCAGACGCTGTGGCGTGCGCTGCCCGCCATGAAGGCCGGCCAGACGCCCAAGCGGCCCAATCGCCTGGCCGACGGCAGCTATTTTTCGGGCCGCAAGCCCGAGGACGGCCGCATCGACTTCAGCCAGCCCGCTGCCGCCGTCTACAATCTGATCCGCGCCGTGGCGCCGCCCTACCCCGGCGCGTTCACGGACATCGCCGGACGCCGCTTTATCGTGGCCCAGGCCCGTCGTCTTGAAGGCGGCACGGCACCGGCGGGGCTGCGGCCCGGTCTGCACGTACTGGATGGCCGTATCGTCGCCATCTGTGGCGACGGGGGCGCGCTGCGCGTGATGCAACTGCTGGAAGGCAGCAGTGCCGACCACGCCAGCCCGGTCTCCGCAGCCGAATTCCAGAACATCATCCCTGCACAGTCTTGAAAGGAAACCGATGAAAAAGGTCCTGATTCTTGGCGTCAACGGCTTCATCGGCCACCACCTGACGCGCCGCATCCTGGAAACCACGCAGTGGGAGGTCTACGGCATGGACATGTCGTCGGACCGCCTGGGCGACCTGGTGAACCATCCGCGCATGCACTTYTCCGAGGGTGACATCACCATCAACAAGGAGTGGGTGGAGTACAACATCCGCAAGTGCGACGTGATCCTGCCGCTGGTGGCCATCGCCACGCCGGCCACGTACGTGCGCAACCCGCTGCGCGTGTTCGAGCTGGACTTCGAGGCCAACCTGCCGATCGTGCGCAGCGCCGTGAAGTACGGCAAGCACCTGGTGTTCCCGTCGACCTCGGAGGTCTACGGCATGTGCGCCGACGAGGAATTCGACCCCGAGGCCTCGCCGCTGATCTACGGGCCGATCAACAAGCCGCGCTGGATCTACGCCTGCTCCAAGCAGCTGATGGACCGCGTGATCCACGCCTACGGCATGGAGCAGGGCCTGAACTACACGCTGTTCCGCCCGTTCAACTGGATCGGCGCGGGGCTGGACTCGATCTTCGAATCGAAGGAAGGGTCGTCGCGCGTGGTGACGCAGTTCCTGGGCCATATCGTGCGCGGCGAGCCGATCAAGCTGGTCGATGGCGGCGCGCAGAAGCGGGCGTTTGCCGATATCTCGGACGGCATCTCGGCGCTGATGCGGATCATCGAGAACAAGGATGGCGTGGCAAGCGGCAAGATCTTCAACATCGGCAACCCGAAGAACATCCACTCGGTGCGCGAGCTGGCCGAGATGATGCTGAAGATGGCGGCCGATTACCCTGAGTACGCCGAGGAAGCGCGCAAGACGCAGATCGTGGAGACGTCGTCGGGCGAGTTCTACGGCAAGGGCTACCAGGACGTGCAGCATCGCGTGCCGAAGATCGACAACACGATCGACGAACTGGGCTGGAAGCCCGAGGTGACGATGGAACAGGCGCTGCGCCGCATCTTCGAGGCCTACCGTGACAAGGTGGTGGACGCCCGTACGCTGGTCGACAGCAGCAACTGATCTCCACATGGCCCGCATTGCCCTGAAAGTCGACGTCGATACGCTGCGCGGCACCCGTGAAGGGGTTCCCGCGCTGCTGTCGATGCTGTCTCCGCATCAGGCGGAAGCGACGTTCCTGTTCAGCCTTGGCCCGGACCACACGGGCTGGGCGCTGCGCCGCGTATTTCGTCCCGGCTTCCTGAAGAAGGTGTCGCGCACGTCGGTGGTGTCTAACTACGGCCTGCGTACGCTGATGTACGGCGTGCTGCTGCCGGGGCCCGACATCGGCCGCAAGGGCGCCGCCGAGATGCGTGCGGCCGCGGCAGCAGGCCATGAATGCGGTATCCACACATGGGACCACGTCTACTGGCAGGACAACGTGCGCGATCGCGATGCGGCCTGGACGCGCCGCCAGATGCAGCAGTCGTTCGAGCGATTCGTGGAGATCTTCGGCACGCCGCCCACCACGCACGGCGCGGCGGGCTGGCAGATGAATGAAGAGGCGTTTCGCCAGATCGACGATTGGGGCATGACCTACGCGTCGGATGGCCGGGGCACGGCGCCCTACATCCCGACCGTGGCGGGCAAACCATGCCGCCACGTGCAGATGCCGACCACGCTGCCGACGCTCGACGAGCTGATCGGCGTGGGCGACCTGACCGAGGACAACGTTCACCACGCCGTGCTGAAGCTGACCGAAGGCGACGCCGACCACATCTTCACGCTCCACACCGAACTGGAAGGCGGCAAGCTGGCACCGGTATTCCAGCGGCTGTTGGCTGGCTGGCGCGCCCAGGGGCACGATCTGGTATCGATGGCCACCTACTACCGGCACATCGACCGCACTGACCTCCCGCAATTGCCGGTCACCTGGGGCGAAATCCCCGGCCGCAGCGGCGAGCTGATCATCCAGCCGTAACCGCCCGGCCCCGGGGTTCGTCCGAATCGGGGGTCAGGCGGCGCCCTTGCGCGTCAGGCGCAGCCCATTGAACACCACCAGCAGACTCGCGCCCATATCGGCAAACACGGCCATCCACATGGTGCCCATGCCCATCACGGTCAGGGCCAGGAACACCACCTTGATGCCCAGCGCCAGCGTGATGTTCTGCTTGAGGATGGCCGACGTACGGCGCGACAGCTGCACAAAGGCGGGGATCTTGCGCAGGTCGTCGTCCATCAACGCCACGTCGGCGGTTTCAATGGCCGTGTCCGTGCCCGCCGCCCCCATTGCAAAACCGATATCGGCCCGCGCCAGCGCGGGCGCATCGTTGATGCCGTCGCCCACCATGCCGACCTTGTTCGCATGCGTATGCGCCTGCCCCGCCAGCGTGGCGATGGCGTTGGCCTTGTCCTGCGGCAACTGATTGCCGCGCACCTCGTCGATGCCCACCGCCTGGCCAATGGCCTGTGCCGTATGCGGGTTGTCGCCCGACAGCATCAGCGTCTTCACGCCCAGCGCGTGCAGCTGTTCGATGGCCTGCCGGCTGGTCTCGCGTACCGTGTCGGCCACGCCGAACAGGGCCAGCGCGCGGGCAGGCTGCCCGTCACCCGGCGTCGCCGCGAGCATCACGATGGTCTTGCCCTGTCGCTCGATGGCCTCCAGCCGTGCTTCCAGCGCCGGCGAACATGCGCCCAGATCGTGGATCAGCCGGTGGTTACCGAAGCTGTACGCCACGCCATCCACCGTGCCCCGTACCCCCTGCCCGGCCAGGGCCGCGAAATCGCTCGCTTCCAGCCGCGCCACGCCATCGGCGTCCGCGGCCGCGGCCACCGCGCGCGACACCGGGTGGTCCGATCGCGCCGCCAGGCTGGCGGCGATGGCGCGAGCCTGCGGCACGTCGTCCACCAAAAGCGCCATGTCGGTCTGCGCGGGCTTGCCGTGCGTCAGCGTGCCGGTCTTGTCCAGCGCCAGCCATGACAGATGCCGGCCCTGTTCCAGATAGACGCCGCCCTTGATCAGGATGCCGCGCCGGGCCGCCGCAGCCAGCCCGCTGACGATCGTCACCGGCGTGGAGATCACCAGTGCGCACGGACACGCGATCACCAGCAGCACCAGCGCCTTGTAAACCCAGTCCAGCCAGGCGCCGCCCAGGACCAGCGGCGGCATCACGGCCACGCCCAGCGCGATGGCAAAGACCACCGGCGTATAGATGCGCGCGAACTGGTCCACGAAACGCTGGGTCGGTGCGCGGCTGCCTTGCGCGGCTTCCACGGCATGGATGATGCGTGCCAGCGTGGAGTCATTGGCGGGCGCCGTCACGGCGTATTCGAGCTCCCCTGACTGATTGATCGAACCGGCATAGAGCGAATCGCCCTGCGACTTGTCCACCGGCACGCTCTCGCCGGTAATGGGTGCCTGGTCAAGCGCCGACTGGCCGCGCAGCACGCGCCCGTCCAGCGCCACCCGCTCGCCGGGGCGCAGCCGCACCGTCGCACCCACCGCCACCGCGCGCGCCTCCACGGCCTGCCAGGTGCCATCGGGCTGCAGCACGGTGGCCTGCTCCGGCGCCATCGCCATCAACCCCCGTACGGCATTGCGCGCGCGGTCCAGCGAGGCCGCCTCGATCCGCTCCGCCAGCGCGAACAGCACCATCACCATCGCCGCTTCGGGCCACTGGCCAATGACCATGGCACCGGTGACAGCAATGCTCATCAGCGCGTTGATATTCAGGTTGCCGTTGCGCACCGCGATCCAGCCCTTGCGATAGACGCCCAGGCCCGACATCAGCACCGTTGCCAACGCCAGCGCCGCCGGCAGATAAGGCGTGCCGATGTGGAACCACTCGGCCACTTCGGCGCCGATGGCCGCCGCACCGGCCGGCGCCAGCGGCCACCAGGGCTTGCCCGGTTCCGCCACGGCCGCCTTGGCGCTGTCGTCCGACAGCGGCTCGGCCTTCATGCCCAGCGACGCAATCGCCTTGACCACGGCATCGAGCGAATCGAGCGTGTGATGCACGGTCAGCACGCGCTGCATCAGGTTGAAGTCGAGCGCCGCCACGCCGGCCATGTTGCCGATCTTGTTCCGGATCAGCGTTTCCTCGGTCGGGCAGTCCATCGCCTCGATCCGATACGCGGCCGACCGTGTGCCAGCCGGCGCGGCCACTGCCGGTGCCACCGTCAGCGGGGCGCCGCAGGTCGTGCCACAGCCGCAAGTGGCAGGCGCCGGGGTGCGGGCATGGTCATGGCTGTGATCGTGCGAATGGTCGTGATCGTGATCATGCGCGTGGTCGTGGCCATGATCGTGGTCGTGATCGTGTGAATGGTCGTGCCCATGACCGCGGGCTGCCGAACCCGGCGTCAGCAGGTTTTCAGGGGTGGTACGAGCCATGGCGGTTATCCATTTTTGCGTTGTTGCGTGCTATTGAAGACCCTGTAGCCACTTCAAGGTCAAGCACCGGCCGGAAAGACCCCGACGATGACATCAACGTAATGTCCACTGCGGGTGCGGCAGCCTATAATCGCTGCCCATGCGCCGCCTGCTGCTCGTCTTCCTGTCGATCCTGCTGCCGCTCCAGTTTGCCTGGGCCGGCGCTGCGGCCTATTGCGCACATGAATCGACTGACCTGCCGGCCGCGATGACCGACCATTTCGGCCATCACACGCACGAACACGGCAACGACGCGCACAAGGCCGGCAACACTGCCGGCAAGACCACCGCAAAGGCCGCCAGCCTGCCCGACGGCGACTGCACCGCCTGCCACTTCCCCGGTTCGCACGGCGTCTTTGCCGAACTTCGCATGCCGGGTGACTATCGCTACGTCACCCTGCGCTACGCGCCGCGCCAGTACGCGTTCGGCTCCATTCCCGCCCCCGTTCCCGATCGGCCCCAGTGGCTGCGCCTCGCCTAGCCGGCGGGACGCACGACTGACCCTGTCATCCCGATACCGCGGTGCGGTATCGCTTCGCGTCTCGCCGATTTTCTCCTGCTGATCTGGTGAATTCGATGAGAAGCCTTTTATTGCCGCTGGGGCTGGCGGCCGCGTTGTGCAGCCCGATCTTCACGCCCGGGGCGTTCGCCCAGGACGCCTCATCCGGTGTCCAGGAGCCGCCCGGCGCCCTGACGCTCGACGCCGCGCTGGCGCTGGCGGCGTCGCAAAACCCCACGCTGTCGGCTGCCCGGATCGAAGTGGACGCCTCCGAAGGCGGCATTACCCAGGCCCGTGTGATCCCGAATCCCGAAGTGTCGGTCCAGATGGAAGACACGCGGCAGGCCACGCGTGCCACCACCGCCCAGATGAACCTGCCGGTGGAACTCGGCGGCAAGCGCGGCGCGCGTATCGGTGCCGCACAGCGCGCACGCGATGTGGCGCAGGCCCAGCTCGGGGCCTTGCAAGCGGACCTGCGCGCCACCGTGATCGGCGCCTTCTTCAACGTGCTGATCGCCCAGGAACGCATCAGGCTGGCCGCCGGGTCCGTCGATATCGCCCGGCGCGGCGCCGACGCCGCGGCGCGCCGTGTGGCGGCGGGCAAGATCTCGCCGGTCGAGGAAACCAAGGCCCAGGTCGAACTGGCCAATGCCGAACTGGAGCGCGCCGAGGCCGATGCCGGGCTGGTAGCGGCCCGCCAGACCCTGGCCACGCTGTGGGGCAATCCGTCTCCGCGCTTTTCGGAAGCCGACGGCAAGCTGGACAGCCTGCCGGCCCGACCGGCGTCCGCCCTGCTTCGCCAGTCGCTCGACAACGCGCCGGCGCTGCTGACCAGCGAACGCGAACTGGATCGGCGCCAGGCCGAAATCAACGTGCAGCGCAGCCGCCAGTACCCGGACGTGACCCTCAGCGTGGGCGCCAAGCGCGACAACGGCTCCCCCGAGCGCGGCACATTCCCCGTGTTGGGCATCGCCATTCCGCTGCCATTGTTCGATCGCAACCAGGGCAACCTGTACACCGCCATCCGCCAGGCAGACAAGGCCGCCGACGAACTGCGCGCCACGCGGCTGCGGCTGGATCACGACCTGCAGCAGGCGTCCAGCCAGCTGAACGTGTCGCGCACCTCGGCGCTGACCTTGCGCGAGACCGTCCTGCCCGCCGCGGAGCGCGCCTTGCAGGCGGCGACCCAGGGTTTCGAGGCCGGCAAATTCAACTATCTCGATGTGCTGGATGCGCAGCGCACGCTGTTCCAGGCCCGCATCCGCTATCTCGGTGTCGTCGCCAGCAGCTGGCAGGCCGCCACCACCATCGATCGCATTCTTGGCCGCTGACGCGCCAACGCAAGGAACACCGTGATGACTTTGACTCGCAAACAAGGCGTGGCGATTGCCGCCATCGTGATCGCCGGCCTGATGGCCGCGCTGGCGCTGCTGCTGGCGGGCCGCGGCGACGGCCACAGCCATGAAGGCGAAGGCGAGGCTGCCCATGCCGCGCCGGCCTCGGCCACGGAAGCAAGCCATGCCGGTCATGGCGACCACGCCGGCCACGCAGACGAAGATGCCGGCCGGATCGCCATGACGCCGGAGCAGATCCGCAACGCCAGCCTGTCGATATCCGTCGCAGGGCCCGGCAGGATTCGCAGCGCCGTGGAATTTCCCGGCGAAATCAAGTTCAACGAGGACCGCACCGCGCACGTCGTGCCGCGCGTGGCGGGCGTTGCCGAATCGGTGGTGGCCAATCTGGGCCAGCGCGTAAAGAAAGGCGACCTGCTGGCGGTATTCGCCAGCACCCAGCTGTCCGACCAGCGCAGCGAACTGCTGGCCGCCCAGCGCCGGCTGGAACTGGCCCGCACCACCTACGCACGGGAAAAGAAACTCTGGGAAGACAAGGTGTCGGCGGAGCAAGACTTCCTGGCCGCGCGCACCGCACTGCAGGAAGCCGAAATCTCCGCGCAGAATGCGCGGCAGAAGCTGACCGCCATCGGTGCCACTGCGTCGGCCCGCGCCATCAACCAGTTCGAGCTGCGCGCGCCGTTCGACGGCATCGTGGTGGAAAAGCATCTCGCACTGGGCGAAGCCGTGGCGGCCGAAACCGCGGTCTTCACGATTTCCGACCTCAACACGGTATGGGCGGAGTTCGTGATCGCGGCCAAGGACCTGGGCCATGTCAGGCTCGGTGAGGCGGTCCGGGTGACATCGGCCGCCTTCGACGGCACCGCCGAAGGCAGGATCTCGTACGTGGGTGCCCTGCTGGGCCAGCAGACCCGCACGGCCACGGCGCGGGTCACGTTGGCCAACCCGCAGATGGCATGGCGGCCGGGGTTGTTCGTCACCGTCAGCGTCGCCACCGGCGAAACCGACGCCGCCGTGGTCATCGACAGCGACGCGCTGCAGACCGACGGCGACCGCCAGCAGGTGTACGTCGAGGTGCCCGGCGGCTTTGCGGCGCGCATGGTCAAGACGGGCCGTACCGACGGCAAGCGCATTGAAATCGTCGATGGCCTGGCAGCCGGCACGCGCTATGTCTCCGCGAACAGCTTCGTGCTGAAGGCGGAACAGGGCAAGGCCAGCGCCGAGCACGCGCACTGACCGGAGGCCGCCATGTTCGAACGTATTCTCCGGTTTGCCATCGCACAGCGATGGCTGGTCATGCTGGGCGTGCTCGCCATGGCCGGCCTGGGTGTTTACAACTACAGCCGCCTGCCGATCGATGCCGTGCCCGACATCACCAACGTGCAGGTGCAGATCAACACCGAGGCGCCCGGTTATTCGCCGCTGGAAGCCGAGCAGCGCGTGACCTATCCGCTGGAGACGGCGATGTCCGGCCTGCCGGGTCTGGAGCAGACGCGGTCCTTGTCCCGCTACGGCCTGTCCCAGATCACCGTGATCTTCCGGGACGGCACGGACATCTACTTCGCGCGGCAACTGGTCAACCAGCGCATCCAGGAAGCCCGCGAGCACCTGCCGTCCGGCATTTCGCCACAGATGGGTCCGATTTCCACCGGCCTTGGCGAAATCTACCTGTGGACCGTGGAAGCCGACCCCGGCGCGCGCAAGCCCGACGGCACCGCGTACACGCCCACGGACCTGCGCGAAATCCAGGACTGGATCATCAAGCCGCAGTTGCGTACGGTGCCGGGTGTGACCGAGATCAATTCGATTGGCGGTTTCGCCAAGGAATACCTGGTGGCGCCGAGCCCGGAGAAGATGGCGTCCTACGGGCTGTCGCTGCAGGATGTGGTGCAGGCACTGGAGCGCAACAACGGCAACGTCGGCGCCGGCTATATCGAGCGGCGCGGCGAGCAATACCTGGTGCGCGCGCCCGGGCAGGTGAAGTCGATCGACGATATCCGCGAGGTGATCGTCGGCACGGCGCAGGGCCAGCCGATCCGCGTGCGCGACCTGGCCGATGTGGGGCTGGGCCGCGAACTGCGCACCGGGGCCGCGACGGACAATGGCCGGGAAGTGGTGCTGGGCACGGTGTTCATGCTGATCGGCGAGAACAGCCGGGCCGTGTCGCGGGCGGTGGACACGCGCATGGCCGCGATCAACAAGTCGCTGCCGGCCGGCGTGAAGGCCGTCACGGTCTATGACCGCACGACGCTGGTCGACAAGGCCATCGGCACGGTCAAGAAGAACCTGCTCGAAGGCGCCGTGCTGGTGATCGCGGTGCTGTTCCTGTTCCTGGGCAACCTGCGCGCGGCGCTGATCACGGCGATGGTGATTCCGTTGTCGATGCTGTTCACGTTCACGGGCATGGTCACGTACCGGATCAGCGCGAACCTGATGAGCCTGGGGGCGCTGGATTTTGGCATCATCGTCGACGGCGCGGTGGTGATCGTCGAGAACTGCGTGCGACGCCTGGCCCATGCCCGGGAACGGCTGGGCCGCCCCCTGACGCGCGCGGAACGCTTCGAGGAAGTGTTTGCCGCGGCCCGCGAGGCCCGGCGCCCGCTGGTATTCGGCCAGCTGATCATCATGATCGTCTACGTGCCGATCTTTGCGCTGACCGGCGTGGAAGGCAAGATGTTCCATCCGATGGCGATGACAGTCGTGGTGGCGCTGCTGGGCGCGCTGATCCTGTCCGTGACCTTTGTGCCGGCGGCGGTCGCGCTGTTTATCGGTGACCGTGTGGCCGAAAAAGAGAACCGCATCATGGGCTGGGCCAGGCGCTGGTACGAGCCCGCCCTCAAGCATGCGCTGGCCAATACGCCGGTGGTGCTGACGGCAGCCGTGGTGGCCATCCTGCTCAGCGGCCTGCTGGCCACGCGCCTTGGCAGCGAGTTCATCCCGAACCTGAACGAAGGCGACTTCTCGGTGCAGGCACTGCGCATTCCGGGCACCAGCCTGACGCAGTCGGTGGCGATGCAGCAGCAGATCGAGGCCCGTCTCAAGGCGAAATTTCCCGAAATCGAACGCGTGTTTTCGCGCACCGGTACGGCCGAGATTGCCTCCGACCCGATGCCGCCCAATGCGTCGGATGCCTACATCATGCTGAAGCCGCACGACCAGTGGCCGGACCCGGGCCGCTCGCGTGACGCGCTGCGCGCGGCGATGGAGGCCGAACTGGAGACCATTCCGGGCAATCGCTACGAGTTTTCACAGCCGATCCAGCTCCGCTTCAACGAGCTGATTTCCGGCGTGCGCAGCGACGTGGCGGTCAAGCTATTTGGCGACGATAACGCGGTGCTGGACGCCACGGCGCAGAAGATCGCCCAGGTGCTCCAGTCGGTGCCCGGCGCCACGGAAGTCAAGGTCGAGCAGACCACCGGCCTGCCCGTGCTGACCGTCGATGTGGACCGCGCCCGCGCCGCGCGCTACGGGCTGAACATGATCGACGTGCAGGACACCGTAGCCATCGCCATCGGCGGGCGCGACGCGGGGGTGTTCTACCAGGGCGACCGCCGCTTCAATATCGGCGTGCGGCTGCCCGAAGGCATCCGTGCCGACGTGGATGCCCTGCGGCGCCTGCCGATTCCGCTGCCCCGAAGCGCGAATGGCAGCACCAGCTATATCCCGCTTGGCGAAATTGCTACGCTCGACGTATCGCCCGGGCCCAACCAGGTGTCGCGCGAAAACGGCAAGCGACGCATCGTGATCAGCGCCAACGTGCGCGGCCGCGATGTGGGCGGTTTCGTGCCCGAGGCCATGTCGGCCATCGAATCACGTGTGCAGATTCCGGCGGGCTACTGGATTGCCTGGGGCGGTACGTTCGAACAACTGCAGTCCGCCACCGAGCGGTTGCGGATCGTGGTGCCGCTGGCGCTGCTGCTGGTCTTCGTGCTGCTGTTCGTGATGTTCGGCAATGCGCGCGACGGCCTGCTGGTGTTCACCGGCATTCCGTTCGCCCTGACCGGCGGCGTGCTGGCACTGTGGCTGCGCGGGATTCCGCTGTCGATTTCGGCGGCGGTGGGCTTTATCGCGCTGTCCGGGGTCGCCGTGCTCAACGGGCTGGTGATGCTGTCGTTCATCCGCGGCCTGCGCGAGCAGGGCGAGTCGCTCGATGACGCGGTGTTCCACGGGGCGCTGACGCGCCTGCGGCCGGTGCTGATGACGGCGCTGGTGGCGTCGCTGGGATTCGTGCCGATGGCCATTGCCACCGGCACCGGCGCCGAGGTGCAACGGCCGCTGGCCACCGTGGTCATCGGCGGGATATTGTCATCGACGGCGCTGACGCTGCTGGTGCTGCCGGTGCTGTACAGGTGGGCGCATGGGCGCCGGACGGAAACAGCGGTCGAACCAGCCGGCTCCGTCCGGCACTGACCCGGGCCGGCCGCGCCTGCTTGCGGGAGGGGCCGGGCAAAAAGGCGGGGGAAAGAGGCCGGGGAAAGAGGCCGGCCAAACCTCAATGCTCGCAGTTCACCATCCAGGTCATCTTGAACTTGTCGACCACCATGCCGAAGCCTTCGGCCCAGAAGGTCTTCTGGTACGGCATGATGACCTGTCCGCCTTCGGACAGCGCATCGAAAATGCGCTTGCCTTCGGCGTTCGGCACGTAGCCTACCGATAGCATGAAGCCCGAAAACGCCGGGGTCTGTCCTTCCCGGCCGTCCGACGCCATGATCTGGCTATCGCCGATCTGGACGTTGGCGTGCATGACCTTCTCGGCCCATGCCGCCGACGGCGGCTCGCCGCCGCCCGGCGGAGTGTCCTTGTAGCGCATCAGGAATGTCACCTTTGCGCCCATTACCTGGCCATAGAAGGCCATGGCCTCGTCAAAGCGTCCGCCAAAGTCTAGATACGGTTGCACCTGCATGTCGGTCTCCTGTAGGGTCCGCGGACGGATAGCCCGCGCGGCGCCATTATGCGCCTGCCCTGCTGACAGAATTGTCAGGAAACTCGAGTTCGAAGCGGGTCTGTTCGTCGACACTGGTCACCGACACGCTGCCGCCGTGCAGCCGCATGATCGTGTCGACAATCGCCAGACCGAGCCCCGTGGAGCCCGACGAATTCCGGCGCGACGGATCGGCGCGGTAGAAGCGCCCGAACAGGTGCGGCAAGGCATCGGCCTGGATCGCCGGGCCGCCGTTGGTGACAGTGATCGCGGTCACGTCGGTGCCATTGCGGGCCACCGCCATGCGCACCGCACTGCCCACCGGCGCATGACGCAGCGCGTTGTCCAGCAGGTTGATGATGGCGCGGCGCAGCAAGGTCTGGTCCGCCACGACCGTGGCGTGGCCCGAGACCATCACCGTCAGGTTCCTGTCGGCCGCCACAGCCTCGAAATACTCGGCCACCTTGTCGAGTTCCGCCCGGGCATCAAGCGGGCGGGCGCCCAGCGCCACCTGTGCGTTGTCCGCGCGCGCCAGAAACAGCATGTTCTCGATCATGCGCGACAGGCGCTCGTACTCTTCCAGGTTCGATTCAAGCACCGCCTCATACTCAGCCGGCGTACGGCGCTGGGCCAGCGTCACCTGCGTCTGCCCCACCAGGTTGCTGATGGGCGTCCGGAAATCGTGCGCCAGATCGGCCGAGAATTGCGACAGGCGCGTGAAGCTGTCCTGCAGCCGGGCCAGCATGCCGTTCAGCGCGCCGGCCAGGTCACGCAGTTCTTCGGGCGCGCCGCCGACATCGAGCCGCGTCGCCAGGCGGCTGGTGGTCACTGCCGCCGCATCGCTGGCCATGCGCCGCAACATGCGCAGCCCGCGCCGCGCCAGCACGAAGCCGAGCGCCGCCGCCACGATGGCCCCGCACAACACCGCGCCCAGCAGTTCGCCCCGATACTCGCGCATCAGCGCCACCCGGTAGCCAGCGTCGCTGAGCACGATGATTTCGACGGTCCGGCCCGTGTCGCCAATCTGGCCCAGCGCGGCCATGCCGCGCGACGGCACGCCATTGCGCGGATGCCAGGTCTGCAACTGCGACTTGTCCGGGGCCGTGGACAGCGGCAGCACACGCAGCGGCGGCAGGGTTTCGTTATGGGGATTCAGCGAGATCAGAGGATCGCCCGACGCGTTGCGGACGACCAGGATCAGCCCCTCGTGCCCCATCGCAATATCTGCAAAACGATGCGTATCGGTGCGGATTTCGGTTTCGTCGGCCACTTCGCGCAACAGATGGCGTACCAGCAGCACTTCGCCGACGAGTTCGGATTCGTCACGCGACTGCAACTGGCTGCCAAGGGCGCTGGACAGATAGGTGGCCACCCCGACCAGGATCGCGGCCGTGGTCAGGCCATAGGCCAGCGCAAGCCGGGTGGTCAGCGACGCCGGCATCCACGCCTTCAGCGCGCGCCGCATGCGCACGAGGCGCCTCATGCTGCGGCGCTCACGCTTCTTCCGACTCATCGAGCACGTAGCCCATGCCACGGCGCGTATGAATCAGCTTCTTCGGGAAAGGGTCGTCCACCTTGGCGCGCAGCCGCCGAATCGACACATCTACCACATTGGTATTGCTGTCGAAGTTCATATCCCACACCTGCGAGGCGATCAGCGAGCGCGACAGCACCTCGCCACGACGCCGCGCCAGCAGTTGCAGCAGCGCGAATTCCTTCGACGTCAGGTCGATTTTCTGGCCGGCACGCGTGACGCGGCGCCGGATCGTGTCGATCTGCAGGTCTGCCACTTCCATGAATTCGCTCTCGCGCAGCGGCCCCCGGCGCAGGATGGTGCGGATGCGCGCCACCAGTTCGGCGAACGCGAACGGCTTGACCATATAGTCGTCGGCGCCCAGTTCCAGACCCTTGAGGCGATCCGAGAGTTCGTCGCGCGCGGTCAGGCACAGCACCGGCGTGTCCTTGTCGCGCCGCAGTTCGCGCAGAACCTGCCAGCCGTCGATGCCGGGCAGCATCACGTCCAGGACGATCAGATCGTAGTGCTGTTCGCGGGCATGGGACAGGCCGTCCACGCCGTCGCGCGCCAGGTCGGCCACGAAGCCGGACTCCGTCAGGCCCTTGAGCAGGTAATCGCCGGCCTTTGGTTCGTCTTCGACAATCAGGATACGCATGGGGATTCACTTCCGGGCGCCGGCTCGTCGCCGGTGCCTCCTGTTCGGTTTATTGCAGAACCTAGACACTATCCGAGGTTAGACGCATTTTGTGGAACATTGCAGGAATGTCATCGTCAATCGGCGAAATCCTGCCTTCAAACACAGTACAATGCCCGCTGCCCCGATTGTGGCAGCCTGCCGCGGCCTTGACCGGGCAGGTCTAGTCAAATTCTGATGAAACGTCTGATCGCCAGCTTCCTGTTGTGTCTTGCCATGTTCGCGTTGCCCATCCAGGGCGCCGCGGCAGCAGTCATGATGATCTGCAGCGTCACGCAAGCCGCGGGCTTGTCGATGCCGGAACGCCATGCCGCCATCAAGGCGGAGGCGGAAGCCGAGGCGGTGCTGGTAATGGACCAGTCGGGCGAGATGGATCACGCGCACTGCCACCAGGCCGGCGCGAGCGACAACGCCGATATGCCAGTGTGGCACGACGTGCAGCCTGCCGGTGCCACGCCTGACCAGCCGACCGAACATGCGCACCATGCCGCAGGACACTGCAGCGCGTGCGGTGCCTGCGCAGCCAGCGCCATGCTGCTGCCGGAAATCCCCCTCGTGGCGTTGCAACACCGCCGCCATGCCCTGCCGCCGGCCACCCCGGCCAGCTTTGCCAGCCAGCTTCCCCTGCCTGCCGACCGGCCGCCTGCCCGTCGCTGCTGACACCCGAGGTGCGTCCTTCGCACGCTCGTCCCCGCGCCTGAACCGGCGCCGAGGGCGCGGCCGACTGAATCGTCCGCGCCGATCCACCCCTGTATTTGCCTGCCGCACCGCCTGAACCGCCACGTGCGGCGGATCAAGATTCAAGAGGTTGTCATGCCCGCCGTGCGTACCGTCGCCGTGGCCTGGCTGCTGACGCTTGCCCCGGCCCTTGCCGTGGCCCAGGCGTCGGCGCCTGCCGTGGCCCACCCGCCCGATCTGCCCGATCCCCTGAACGCTGCCGCCCCCGTGCCGGCCTTGCCCGACATCGCGCCGATGGCCGGTTACGTCCCCTACCAGAGCCCCAAGGTCTCGCCCTGGCGCCAGTCGAATGCCGATGTCACACCAGGCGCCACGCCGGCGGCCGATCCGCATGCCGGCCACCACATGCCGCAGGGCACCACTGCCGCGCCGGCATCCGCACCGGCCGCAGGCCAGACCGACCCTAGTGGCCATGCCGGCCATCACGCGCACTGACGGAGCCCAGCCATGATGAACGCTATGTTTCGTCGCGCAGCAGTGCCGCTGGCCGCCGCGATCCTGCTGACCGGGTGTGCGGGCTTTGCGCCCGACGGCGGCTTCGGCCCGGTTGCCGACACCGCGCGCGACAGGCTGGCCAAGGACGCCGTCTGGGCGCGCAGCGATGCCGACCGCAGTGCATTGCGCGAGCGCACGCGCGAGCTGCTTGCGAAACCACTAGATGCCGATGCCGCGATCCAGGTCGCCCTGCTCAACAATGCCGGGCTGCAGGCCCAGTACGCCGACCTGGGCATTGCCGAGGCCGATTACGTGCAGGCCACGCGCCTGCCGAACCCCGGTTTCTCGTTCAGCCGCAAGACGTCGGGCGACGAACTCAAGATCGACCGGGCCGTCACCATCGGCCTCATGAACCTGCTGGCGCTGCCCTTTGCCGCCCGCATCGAGGAAGGCCGCTTTGCGCAGACGCGCCTGGCCGTGGCCGATGCCACACTGCGCCGCGCCGAAGCCACCCGTCGCGCCTGGGTGCAGGCCGTTGCCGCCGAGCAGGCCGCCCGCTATGCCGACCAGGTACGCCGGGCCGCCGAAACCGGCGCGCTGTTCGCGCGCGATCTGGCCCGCGCAGGCAATGTCAGCGCACTCGATCATGCCCGCGAGCAAGCCTTCTACGCCGATGCCGCAGCGCAGCTGGCGCGCGCCCGCGAGCGGGCGCTGTCGGCACGCGAACAGCTGACGCGCGAACTGGGGCTGTGGGGTGCCGACATCGCCTACACGCTGCCGGACCGCCTGCCCGACCTGCCCAGGGCGCGTCCGGCCATGCAGGACCTGGAAGGCTATGCGGTGTCGCAGCGTCTTGACCTGCAGGCCGGCCGCCTGCAACTGGACAGCCTGTCGCGCTCGCTCGGCCTGACCCGCGCCACGCGCTTCATCAGCGTGCTGGACGTCAGCTATATCCATAACTCGGAGACCAGCCGGCCGCGCGAAACCGGCTACGGCATCGACATCGAGGTGCCGCTGTTCGACTGGGGCGGGGCCCGGGTGGCCCGCGCCGAAGCCGTCTACATGCAGGCGGCGGCGCGGCTGGCCGAACAGGCGATCAACGCCCGGTCGATGGTGCGCGAGACCTACGCCGGCTACCAGGCGCGCTACGACATCGCCCTGCACTATCGCGACGAAGTGGTACCGCTGCGCAAGCGCATCGTCGATGAAAGCCTGCTGCGCTACAACGGCATGCTGGTCAGCGTGTTTGAACTGCTGACCGACGCGCGCGAGCAGGTCAACGCCGTAAACGGCTATCTCGACGCGCAGCGCGACTTCTGGCTGGCCGATGCCGACCTGCGCGGCGCGCTGGGCGGCCGCCTGCCCGACGCCGCAGCGGCCCCCACAGCGGCCACCCCTGCCACCCCTGCCGCCACGACCCCACAAGGACAATGACAATGGTTTCCCGACGCAACTTCCTGGGCCAATCGGCGGCGGCCATGCTCGGCACGGCAATGGTGTCGCGCGCAGGCGCCGCCGCCCTGCCCGAGGCACCGCTGCAGCACAGCGCCACCACCCAGCCGCCGCTTGCGCCCGCCAGCGGCCGGCCCTATCAGCCCGTGGTCACGCTCAACGGCTGGACGCTGCCCTGGCGCATGCGCGACGGCTGGAAGGAATTCCATCTGGTGGCCGAGCCGGTCGAACGCGAGATGGCGCCCGGCATGACTGCCCACTTGTGGGGCTACAACGGCCAGAGTCCGGGACCGACCATCGAGTGCGTGGAAGGCGACCGTGTGCGCATCTTCGTCACCAACAAGCTGCCGGAACACACCACCGTGCACTGGCACGGCGTGCTGCTGCCGGCGGGCATGGACGGCGTGGGTGGGCTGTCGCAGCCGCATATCCCGCCCGGCAAGACGTTCGTCTACGAGTTCGAGATGCGCCATGCGGGCACCTTCATGTACCACCCGCATTCCGACGAGATGGTGCAGATGGCCATGGGCATGATGGGCTTTATCGTCGTGCACCCGCGCGACGCCGCCGCCCGGCGCGTGGACCGCGATTTCGTGTTCCTGATCGCCGCCTACGACATCGACCCCGGCTCGTACACGCCGCGCGTGGCCGAGATGACCAATTTCAACATGTGGACGTGGAACAGCCGGGTGTTTCCCGGCATCGACGTGCTGCCCGTGCGTCTGGGCGACCGCGTGCGCATCCGCATGGGCAACCTGACCATGACCAACCACCCGATCCACCTGCACGGCCACCGCTTCGAGGTAACGGGCACCGACGGCGGATGGGTGCCGCCGTCGGCGCGCTGGCCGGAAGTGACCACCGATGTCGCGGTGGGCCAGATGCGCGCCATCGAGTTCGTGGCCGACAACCCGGGCGACTGGGCGTTCCACTGCCACAAGTCGCACCACACGATGAACGCGATGGGCCACAACCTGCCCACCATGATCGGCGTGAAGCAGAAGGACCTGGCCAGCCGCATGAATGCGCTGGTGCCCGACTACATGCCGATGGGGCAGGCGGGCATGGCCGACATGGGCAGCATGGAAATGCCGCTGCCGGAGAACACGCTGCCGATGATGAGCGGCCAGGGCCCCTTCGGCCCCATCGAGATGGGTGGCATGTTCACCACGCTCAAGGTGCGTGCGGGCATGGCAGCCAATGACTACCGCGATCCAGGCTGGTATCGGCATCCCAGGGGCACCGTGGCATTTGAATACACCGAACCCGTGGCGCAGGCGCCGCGCCGTACGCGATAGACGCTCTACCGCATCGACCGAAGGACAGAAATGAAACACACGATGGCAACCGCAACGCTGCTGGCCCTGCTGGCCGGGGCATCCTCCGTTGCAATGGCGTTGACGGCCGACGCGCCCGACGCACCGGTGGCAGCCGCCACGGCGCAGGCGCCGTTACCCGAAGTGGACGGCGAAATCCGCAAGGTCGATGCCGAGGCCGGCAAGCTGACGATACGTCACGGGCCGATCGGCAACCCCGACATGGGCGCGATGACGATGATTTTTCGGGTGAAGGACCCGGCGATGCTGACGCGGGTGCAGGCGGGCGACAAGGTGCGGTTCACCGTCGACCGTGTCGACGGGCTGCTGACGGTGACCTCGCTGGCCGTCGTGCAGTAACGGGCAGCCAATATCGGGCGGGCGCGCCTCAGTCGACGCGGTAGAAGTCGATCGATTGTCCGGCGTTGACGGCGCGCTGCAGCCAGTCCGGATACTCGCCGACACCGTCCCAGGTCTGACCCATCGCATTGCGATACATCGCGCGCGGCGCGGCGGCGCCCGCCACCGGCGCGTCGGCGTCGGGGGCGGATGGCGCCACATCGGCGCCATCATCGGTGTCGGCATCGGTAAAGCAGCCTGCTTCGACGAGATGGTCGAACGTCAGGCCATGGTGATCCATCTGCTCGCGGATCCATGCCACCGCGGCTTGTTTGGCTGCATCAGACTCGGACATGACTTATCGTGCGCGCCCGCCACCTTGCGGGCGGGCTGGAGAATTCGAAGGGGGGAGCGGTCCGGGCAGGAAATCCGGCGGACCAGCACGGATTCTACAGCTTGTTGGCGCGGCTCCCGCGGAATCCGCCGATTACCGCCGGAATGTTGCATTCGCCGCGCAGTGTTCGGCAGTGCCCATGGCGCCGCGCGGCGCGCGAACGAATGACGAATCTGTCATGCGTTGGTCATGTTGGCGTGGCTACCCGGCTTATAGACTGCAAGCCAAGGTCGCATGACGACCGGTACAAACCACCGACACACCGAACTGCCTCCATCCTCGAATCCAAGGAGTCCACATGCTCAAGAAAGCCCTGCTCTATACCGCCCTCGCCACTACGCTGGCGGGTGCCGCCACGATGGTCAACGCCGCCCCGCGCAGTGCCGACCCTTACACCGATGGCGCACGTGTCACCAACCGTGATGGCATCGTCGAACGCGTGGGTGCCCGCGACGTGTACACCGATGGCGCCCGCGACGTGCGCGATGCGCGCAACCCGTTTGTCGATGGCGCGCATGATGTGCGCGACGCACGCAGCCCGTACACGGACGGTGCCTGATCCATGCTATGGCCCGCTCGGGCCAGATCCGGGCTGATACAGCCCGAACCGCCAGGCGGCGGCGCTTACCGCGTCGCCGCCTGGCTCATGAATTGCGCGGCCGGCACCGGCCGGCCCAGCAGGTAACCCTGCAGCGCATCGCACCCCAGCCCCGCCAGGAACGTCTGCTGCGCGGCGGTCTCCACCCCTTCCGCCACCACCTGCAGGTTCAGCGTACGGCCCAGCGCAACGATGGCCGACACGATGGCCGCATCCTCTGAATCCTCCGCCAGGTCGCGCACAAAGCCGCGATCGATCTTCAGTTCGCTGGCCGGAATGCGCTTCAGGTGCAGCAGGCTCGAATAGCCGGTACCGAAGTCGTCGATGGCAATGCGCACGCCCATTTCGTCGAGCTGCGTCATGATCGCGAGCGTTTCTTCCACATCGCGCATGGCCGTGCTTTCGGTGATTTCCAGCGTCAGGCTTGCGGCCGGGATGCCGTGGTGCTTCAGCGCATCGGACACGGTCTCGATCATCCCCGCGTGACAGAACTGCAGCGCCGACAGGTTCACCGCCATCGACCAGTCCACATGGCCGCTGGCACGCCAGGCGGCCAGCTGGCGGCAGGCCTCGTCCAGCACCCATTTGCCGATCGGCACGATGGCGCCGGTTTTTTCGGCCAGCCCGATGAACTGGTCAGGCATCAGCAGGCCGTGCACCGGGTGCTGCCAGCGCAATAGCGCCTCGGCCCCCACCAGGCGGCTGTCCGTTGCCGCGAACTTGGGCTGGTAGTGCAGTTCGAGCTGGCCCGTGCGCACCACGCCGCGCAGGTCCTGGATCAGCGACTGCTGGACGCGTGCCTGGTGGTTCATCGACCGTTCGAAGAAGCAGTACGCGTTGCGGCCCGACGCCTTGGCGTGGTACATCGCGGCATCGGCGTTGGTCATCAGCGTGTCCTGGTCGGCGCCGTCGGCCGGATAGAGTGCGATGCCGATGCTGCCCGACACATGCAGCGCATGGCCGGCCACGTGCGCGGGCTCGCGCAGCGCCTCGATCAGCTGCTCGGCCATCACACCGGCGTCGGCCGGTTCGTCCACCCTGGCCAGCACGACGAATTCGTCGCCGCCCACGCGCGAGATGGTGTCCTCGGAACGGGCGGACGCGCGCAGGCGGCCGGCAATTTCCACCAGCAGGCTGTCGCCCATCTGATGGCCGTAGGTGTCGTTGACGCCCTTGAATCCGTCCAGGTCCACGAACAGCACCGCGAATGTGCCTGGCTGCCGGGTGGCTGCCTGGATGGCCTGCTGGAAACGGTCTTCCAGCAGCACGCGGTTGGGCAGGTGCGTCAGCTTGTCGTGCAGGGCCAGGAACTCAAGCTCCTTGTTGGCCACGCCCAGCGCGTCCGCCAGCACGGCCGTCCGCATTTCCAGGCGCATGTCGAGCACCGAAGTAATCAGCGCCACGGCCAGCACGCATACGGTGACGACCAGGATCGGCAGGGCCAGCGCCCCGCTGTCAACGCCCGAGCCCGCCGCGCCGCAGATGCTGCCCAGCGGAAACCGCGCCGCCGCCATGCCCGTGTAGTGCATGGCGGCGATCGCCCCGCCCATGACCAGCGCGGCGCCGAACCGCAATTGATGCACGCGCGGCATGCTGCGCCGCAGGCGGAAGGCAATCCACAGGGCCGCGCCCGAAGCCGCCACGGCAATCACGATCGACAGCAGGAACAGCCAGGGGTCGTAATCGATACCGGGCTGCATGCGCAGGGCCGCCATGCCCGTGTAGTGCATGCTCGAGACGGCCGCGCCCAGCGCCAGCGCCCCCAGCGCCAGGCGCCTGCGCGGCAGGTACTCCTGGCTGACCAGGCGCAGCGCGAATGCCGACGCCAGCACGGCAATCAGCAATGACGCCCCGGTGATGGACACGTCGTATCCCAGCGGAATCGGCAGGCTGAAGGCCAGCATGCCGATGAAATGCATCGACCAGATGCCCAGCCCCATGGCCACGGCACCGCCGGCCAGCCACATCCGCGCGTAACGGCCACGGGCGGCGGTGGAAATGCGGCCCGCCATGTCGAGCGCCGTATACGACGCCAGCACGGCAACCAGCACGGAAATGAGGACGAGGGAGGCGTCGAAACGGGGCGACATCATGGCAGCGGGTGACGGGGCAGTGGCTTGCGGCAGGCCGCCATTCTGAAGGGTCAGGCGTGCCCGGCGTGAAATTTCCGGCACCGCCAACGGTAATCGGTCGTTTCAGCCCAGACTGAAGCGGGGGATTGTGCATCAGCGCGCTTGCGGCCGCTACACGCACACCCCGGTTTCGTACGTTTGCACGGTTGACACGCTGTCCCGGCCCGATGTTGCGACCGTCCGACAAATTCCTACAGTGCAATCAGCGCCCGCCGGAAAGGCCCGGCGGCGGCCCGGACCTATGCTTGAGGCGTGATGAACGACAGACGCCGCCGCGCACCAACAGCAGGAACCGCGTGGCGCCTACGTAGGGGAACATCATGTGGAAGCGAATCACAGGCGTTATCGCCATCGGCGCGTGCTGCTGGGCCCTGTCGGGCTGCACGGCAACCGGCGCGGTGGCAGGCGGTGTGGTGGGCCATGAGGCCACCCACGGCAGCACGGCCGGAACGGTCGGTGGCGCCGTGGTGGGTGGCGTGATTGGACACGAGCTTGGCAAGTAATTGACGATTTCCGCAGTCTGGATGGCGGGCAGGGTCATCCAGATTTGCGCGGCATGGGCTCTTAGATGGGAAGAACATGCCGCCGCGCGCCGCGCCATGAGCATCGGCCCAGATGTTTTTCAACGATGATTGGACGTTTTCATCGCTGAAAGGCAGCGTGGCACTCAACGGTGTCAGATCCTCACGGATCGTCATGGCGCGGCAGCGGGAAACCTGCACTGAAAATGGCCCCGGATCTTCACAGGTCCGGGGCTTTTTCCTTTTTCCTTTTCTGTTTGCTTCAGTACGACTTCGGCAGCCCCAGCACGCGCTCCGCGATATGGCACATGATCAGCTGGGCGCTGACCGGCGCGATGCGCGGGATATAGGACTCCCGCAGGTAGCGTTCCACGTGGTACTCCCGCGCATAACCCATCCCGCCCAGCGTCAGCACGGCAGTCTGGCACGCCTGGTGCGCGGCTTCCGCCGCCAGATACTTGGCCGCGTTGGCTTCTGCACCGCAGGGCTTACCCTGATCGTAGAGCCAGGCCGCCTTCCACACCATCATGTCGGCCGCCTCCAGCGCCATCCAGGCTTGCGCCAGCGGATGCTGGATGCCCTGGTTCTGGCCGATCGGCCGCCCGAACACGGTGCGCTCCCGGGCATAACGCGTGGCGGCTTCCAGCGCGGCACGCCCGAGCCCCACAGCCTCGGCCGCGATCAGGATGCGTTCCGGGTTCAGCCCGTGCAGGATGTACTCGAAGCCTCTGCCCTCCTCGCCGATGCGGTCTTCGGCCGGCACCATCAGGCCGTCGATGAACAGCATGTTCGAATCGACCGCGCCCCGACCCATCTTGTCGATCTCGCGCACTTCGATGTGGTTGCGGTCCAGCGTCGTATAGAACAGGCTCAGGCCGTGCGTGGGCTTGCTCACGGCGTCCAGCGGCGTGGTGCGCGCCAGCAGCAGCATGCGCGTGGCCACCTGCGCCGTGGAAATCCAGATCTTGCGGCCATCCACGCGGTAGGCGCTGCCGTCGGCGGTGCGCACGGCCTGCGTCTTCAGGTGCGTGGTGTCCAGCCCCGCATCGGGCTCGGTCACCGCAAAGCAGGCCTTGTCGCGGCCTTCGATCAGCGGCGGCAGCGCGGCCGCCTGCTGGGCCTCGTTGCCGAATACCACCACCGGGTTCAGGCCAAACACATTCATGTGGATGGCCGAAGCGCCGGAGAATCCCGCCCCCGACGCCGACACCGTCTGCATGATCAGTGCCGCCTCGGTGATGCCCAGCCCCGCCCCGCCGAATCGCTCGGGCATGGCGATGCCCAGCCAGCCCGCCCCGGCCATGGCCTGGTGGAACGCTTCGGGGAACCGGTGTTTCTGGTCCAGTTCGGCCCAGTACTCCGGGCCGAAGTCGCTGCACAACTGCGTCACGGCATCGACGATGGCGTTCTGCTCGGGTGTCCTTTCGAAATTCATCCGGTGCTCCTTATTCCGGCTGGATGCCCGCGTCCTTGACGAGCCTGTTCCACTTCACCAGTTCGCTGCCGACAAAGGCCGTGAACTGCTGCGGGGTCTGGCCAAAGGCCTCGAAGCCCAGCGCCTCGAACTTCGGTGCCACCTCCTTGCTGACGGCAATCTTCGACAATTCGCGGTTCAACCGCTCGACAACCGGCTGCGGCGTCCTTGCCGGCGCGAATACGCCATTCCATGACGTGATGTCGAAACCCTTCAGCTCCGGCGTGTCGGCAATCGGCGGCAGGTCGGGCAGCAGCCGGCTGCGCTGCGCGGTGGTCACGGCCAGCGCGCGCATCTTGCCGGCCTTGACATTGGCGATGCCGGCCGCCACATCGACGAACATCATCGGGACCTGGCCGGCAATGACGTCGGTCATGGCCGGCGGCGTGCTCTTGTAGGGCACGTGCAACAGGTCGATGTTGGCCATGCGGCCCAGCGTGGCCCCCGACACGATGCCGGTGCTGTTGCCGCTGGCGTATGACATGCCCGGATGGGCCTTGGCGTAGGCAATCAGTTCGCCCACCGTCTTGACCGGCAGCTTCGGATTGATGACCAGCATGAACGGCAGGTTGCCCATGCGTGCCACCGGCGTGAAATCCTTGATCGGGTCGTAGGGCAGCTTCTTCATCAACGACGGATTGGCCGAATGGGTGGTGTTCGTCGTCATGAAGAGTGTGTAGCCATCGGGCGCGGCCTGCGCCACCAGTTCGGCGGCAATCGCGCCGTTGGCGCCGGGCCGGTTATCGACCACCACGTTCTGGCCCAGCGCGTCGCCCAGTTCCTTGGCCGTGATGCGCGCCACGGCGTCGGTGCCGCTGCCCGCGGCAAAAGGCACAACCAGCCGGATCGGCCGGCTCGGATAGGTGTCGGCTGCCCGCGCGGCCAGCGGCAGCGCCGTCGCAGATAGCGCCAGCATGGCGGCGACAAGCGTGCGCCGCACGCGGAATTTCGGCATGGTGATCTCCTCCAGGGTGTTGGGCGGCTGCAAGGCCTTGATGGTCCAGCTGACTGCGATGTTCAGGCCGGACGAATCACGCGATCCGGCGACTCCTCGTAGGGTGGCGCATAGATCACCAGCAGCTTCACGGGCTCGTCGCTGATCACCGTGAACACATGCATGGCATCGGCCGGAAAGAAGCAGCAGTCACCCGGCCCCAGTTCGCGCGCCTGGCCATTGACCTCGGCCCGCGCACGCCCTTCCAGCACGTAGCAGACCTGCTCGATGCCCGGGTGCGCGTGTGGGAGCGCGCCCTTGCCCCGCTCGATGGTGCCGTGGATGACTTCGAGTTGCGTGGCGCCCACATTTTCGCGGCCGATGATGCGACGGTTCAGGGTGCCGACATGGTTGGCCGGGTGATAGCCGTCAACCTCTTCGGTGCGAACGAAATAGCAAGGAGCCGCCTGGCTGGCGGCGGACGATGCGGTCATGGGTGGGCTGTCTCCAGATGACGGTGCCATGGCGGCGCCGAACCGGGAGGCTGGCGCTCTGCTTTCATGTTTGTGAAACAGATTTTATGCTCATGAAAAACGGCGTCAACTAGGGATTGGTACTGATGGCCCGCGCAGGCGTCGCCTCGGAACATGGCCGGGGATGCACCCAGCCGCGCCATCCAGCACCTCTGCGTCGATCAATCCAGCGTGATGTTCTCCTTCTGGATCACCGCATCCCAGCTCACTTCTTCTTTCTCGACCCGCCTGGCGAAGTTCTCCGGGTCCACCATCACCACGTCGCCCTGTTGGCTCAGCGCCGCCTTGGCCTTTTCGTCTTCCAGCACGCCGCGCGTGGCCGCGTGCAGTTTCTGGACAATCGGCTGCGGGGTGCCGGCTGGTGCCAGCAGGCCGATCCAGAACGTGGAATTGAACGGCTTGAGGCCGGCCTCTTCGACGGTCGGCACGTCAGGCAGTTGCGTCATGCGCCGCGTGGAGCTGACGGCGATGGGCTTGAGCTTGCCGGCCTTGATCTGCGGCAGCGCGGTCCAGGTATCGAAAGCCGTATCGAGCTCGCCGCTGATCACCGCCATTTCCGCCTGGGCGGCGGACTTGTACGGCACATGGGTGGTGTTGATCCGGGCCCGGTTGTTCAGCATCGCAAAGCTCAGGTGGGCGATGTTGCCGGGGCCCGCCGAGCCGTAGCTGATCTTTCCCGGATGTTGCGACGCGTAGCGGACCAGGTCGGGCACCGTGGCCACGGCATGCTTCTGCGACCATTCGGGGTTGGTCACCAGGATGAACGGCGCCTCCAGCACCAGCGTGACCGGCGCCAGGTCGCGGGCCTTGTAGCTGGCCTTCTTGTAGATATGCGGATTGATGGTGACGCTGCTGGAATTGGTTACCACCAGCGTGTAGCCGTCGGGCGCCGCGCGCGCCGCCTCGCCCACGCCGATCAGGCCGTTGGCACCGGCCTTGTTCTCCACCACCACTGGCTGGCCCAGCGACCTGGTCAGCCGTTCCGACAGCACGCGTGCCACGGTGTCGGTGAACGATCCGGCCGGGAACGGCACGATCATGCGGATCGGCTTGTTCGGCCAGTTGCCGGCCTGGCTGCCCTGTGCGGCAGCGGTGCCGGGGAACCCCACGGCCAGCAGGCATCCCATTGCCATGGCGGCGGTCAGTGCGCGTCGGTTCATGTTGTCTCCTTGTCGTATTGGTCTTGGAATCCGGTGTTTCATGCCCGGGACATCGGGCTAGGCCGATGTCCCGGCGCCCTTGGGCCGGGCGGTCTGCCCGGTGATGCCCCGACGCGCCAGCGCCTCGCGCTGTTCGGCGCCGAGCCCCAGCACGCTGGCCAGCACCTGGTCGGTGTGCTGCCCCAGCGTGGGCGACACCTGGCGAATCGGCGCGGGACCGTCGATGCCACGGAACCAGCTGGTGCTGGCGGCATAGCGCCCGACGTAGGGCCGCTCCACCTCGCACCAGAAGCCGCGCGCGTGCAGATGGCGATCCTGCAGCACCTGCCACATGGGCTTGACCGCGCCGGCGGCGACGCCGGCCTGCTGAAGCTGCTGCATGGCGTCGTCGGGCTCGCGCGTCGCACACCAGGCGGCAATGGCCGCGTCGATGCGGTCATGCTGCGCGCGCCGGCCGGCCGCATCGGCCAGCGCCATGTCTTGGGCCAGGTCAACGCGGCCGATCACCTGGCATAGCGCAGGCCACTGGGCATCGGTCACGCTCACGACAATCCAGCCGTCGTCGCCGGCGCAGCGGTAGCAGCCGTGCGGCGCGGCCATCGGATGGCGATTGCCCTGGCGCGGTGCCACCCGGCCCGATACCGACTGCTCGATCATGTACGGCGCGGTCAGCGCCAGCATGGCCTCCACCTGGGACAGGTTCAGATGCCGCCCCTTGCCCGTGGCCCGCTGGGCGAACAGCGCCACCAGCAGCGCCGCGCCGGCGTTCAGCCCGCCAATCGGATCGCCGTAGGCGTACGACGTCATGGCCGGCGGACCATCGGGGTGGCCCGTGTAGCACGGCAGGCCGCTGGCCTGTTCCAGCGTGCCGCCATAAGCGCGCGTGTTGCTCCACGCGTTGCCCAGGCCAAAGGCAGGCATCGACACCATCACCAGCCGGTCATTGCGGGCACGCAGCGTGTCGTAGGTCAGGCCGAGCTTGGGCAGCACCTCGGCCGAGTAGTTTTCGATCACCGCGTCGGCGTGCGCCACCAGATCCAGCAACAGCGCCTTGCCTTCCGGCTGCGTCAGGTCCAGCGTGATGCCGAGCTTGTTGCGGTTCATCATGTTGAAGTTCGAGTTCTTCTCGTACAGCCTGTCCCGGTAGAACTCGTCGGTGAAATTCGCGCCGCGCCACCAGTCCGGATAGCCCGTGCTTTCCACCTTGATGACCTCCGCGCCCAGATCGGCCAGCGTCCGCGTGGCCAGCGGCCCCGCCCAGCCCATGGTCAGGTCGATGACGCGGATGCCCTCCAGCGGCAGGCGCCCGGCGGGCGCTGCGGCCAGAGCCTGCCGCGGATGATGATCGAGACCCGCATGCCGATAGAACACGGTGTCCGCACCCAGCGCGGGGGCCTTGCCGCCGGACAGCGGCCCGGCATCGTCGAGCCGCAGCGGCACAACGGGGCCCTCGAACGTCACGCCGTCCAGTTCCACCGGGACGAACGCGCCACGCTCGCGATGCACGGCCTGCCCCAGCAGCGTCGCCATGCTGGGCACCACCACGGCCGGGTGTTTCTTGTCGCCCAGCAGCGCGAACCATTCTTCGGCCGTCCGCCCGCGCAGCGCCGGCTGCAGGAATGCGTCGATCTCGTCGGCCACCAGCATCCGCTCTGGCCCGCTGGCAAAGCGCGGATCGCTGCCAAGTTCGGGACGCCCGATCGCCTCGCACAGCGCCTTCCACTGCGGCAAGGTATGCGTGAAGATGCCGATCCACCCATCGGCAGTCTCGTAGATGCCACCCGGATGCGTGCCGCAGAAGCGGTTCACGCCCATGCGGCGCAGCGGGTGGCGCTTGTCCTGCACCATCCCCGCTTCCATCTCCACCACGCTGAAGATGCACTCGTGCAGGCTCAGCACATAGCGCCGGCTGCCCTGGCTGCTGCCGAGCAACGCCCCGACTGCCGCCGAAAACGCGCTCAGGCCCACCACGATGCCGGTCTGCACGTCGTGCGGCATATGCGGTGGGCCTTCCACCGGCCCGCTGCCATGCACGGCCCCCGCCAGCCCCCGGCAGACCGCCTCGGTCCCCGCGAACCCGCTGTATGGGCCGCTTTCGCCGAACCACGTCAGCGCGATGTCGATGGGCACATGGCCGTGGGCGTCGCCCGCCACCCGCCACACCGGCCGCTCAAGCACGGCGATGCCTGCATCAAGCGCCCGCGCATCGAGCACGACATCGCACGTGCGGGCCAGCCGCGCCAGCCAGGCGTCGTCCTCGGGGCCGCCCGTGGCGACGACGCTGCGCTTGTTCGTATTGAGCCACGCGAACAGTGCGCTCTCGGGCTGCCCGCCGCCGGGCGGGTCGATCAAGGGCGGCATGCGCCGCCAGGCATCGCCGGCCGCATCTTCCACCTTGATGACCTCGGCGCCAAAATCGGCAAACAGCTTGCCCGCGTAGGCCAGCGCCGGCCCGGTACCGATTTCCAGCACGCGCAATCCCCCCAGCGCCAGTTGCGCCGGATCTGGACCATTCCTGGTCATGAATGTCTCCTGATTCCTGGGTTCCGAACGTCCACGGGGGCGCTCACCAGGCGTCCACAAAGCCGCGGCGCGCGCGGCGGCCGCGCAGTTCCGCCGACGCAATGCCCTGCGCGATCCATCTGCGCGTGTCGGCCGGATCAATCACCGCGTCGATTTCCACCGCCGCCGCCGTGTTGATCGCGTGGCCGCGCTCGTACGATTGCGCCACCAGCCGGTCGAACAGCGCCTTGCGCTCCGGGCCATCGGGCACCGCTTCCAGCTCCTTCTTGAAGCCCAGCCGTACCGCGCCCTCCAGCCCCATCGGCCCGAACTCGCCGGTCGGCCACGAGATCGTGAAGTTCGCCGAGCGGAAACCGCCGCCCGCCATGGCCATCGCGCCCAGGCCATAGCCCTTGCGCAGGGTCACGGCCAGCAGCGCCACGCGCAGCTTGGCCGCCGTCAGGAACATGCGCGATACGTGCCGTACCTGCGCACGGGCCTCGACATCGGGGCCCACCATGAACCCCGGGGTGTCGATCAGCGAGACGATCGGCAGGCCATGCGCGTCGCACAGCTGCATGAAGCGCGACGCCTTGTCGGCCGCATCGGCGTCGATGGCCCCACCCAGGTGATATGGGTTGTTGGCCATGATGCCCACCGGCTGGCCTTCCACGCGCGCCAGCGCCGTATGGATGCCCGCGCCAAAGCCGCCGCGCAGCATCAGCACGCTGCCCACATCGGCAATGCCCTCGATGGCCTTGCGCGTGTCATAGACCCGCAGGCGGTTCTCCGGTACCACGTGGCGCAGCGCCGCCGGATCGGGCGCGTTCCAGTGCGCGATGCGGCCCTGGAACATCGACAGGTAGTGCTTGGCCGCCTGCGTGGCTTCGGCCTCGTTTTCCACCAGGATGTCGATCACGCCATTGGCGAACTGCACCGGCGCCGGCCCCACATCCTCAGGCCGGAAGATGCCCAGGCCGCCGCCTTCGATCATGGCCGGCCCCGCCATGCCGATATTGGCCGACTTGTCGGCAATGATCACATCGCAGCAGCCCAGGAACGCCGCGTTGCCCGCGAAGCAGCGGCCCGACACGATGCCCACCACCGGCACCTGGCCGCTCAGTTCGGCAAAGGCGGCGAACGACGGCTGGTACAGGCCCGACACCGATGGAAAGTCCACATCGCCGGGCCGCCCGCCGCCGCCTTCGCCAAACAGCACCAGCGGCAGTTCGTCGCGCAGCGCCACCTCCACGATGCGGTCTGTCTTGATATGGTTGCGCTTGCCCTGCGTGCCCGCCATCACCGTGGCGTCATAGGCCATTACCGCGCTGCGGGCGCGCTCCTTGCCGACCAGATCGGCATTGACGTTGCCGATACCGGTAATCAGGCCATCGGCCGGCGTGTTGGCGATCAGATCTTCCCGGGTCCGGCGGCTTGCCTGGGCGGCCAGCGCCAGCGCGCCATATTCGACAAAGCTGTCGGCGTCGCAGAGGTCGGCGATGTTTTCACGGGCGGTGCGCTGGCCGCGCGAGCGGCGCCGCGCCACCGCATCGGGACGCGCGGCGTCATGCAGAAAGGCGTGCCGGTCCAGCACGCGCTGCAGATCGGCGCGGATGGCGTTGGCATCGTGCGCCTGCGCGGTGTCGGCCGCCACGCCCTCGGCATCGGCGGCTTCCAGCACGATCAGGATCTGGTTCTCGGCCGCCAGCGCGTTCTTCTCGAGCCGCAGGTCCACCACACGGCCGGCGCACTCGGCCACGATCGCGTGCTCCATCTTCATGGCGTCGAGCACGGCCACGGTCTGGCCGGGCTTGACCAGCGCGCTCAGTTCGACGGCGATATCCACCACGCGGCCCGTCAGCGGCGCGCGGATCGCAACCAGCCCTTCGTCGACCTGTTCCTCGGGCCCCGCCGCATGCGCCAGCCCGTGGACCGGCGGACGTGTCGTGCCGCCCAGCAGCGCGTCCTGCGCGCGGCCCGCGTCGGCAATCGCTTCCGCGGCTGCGGCCAGTTCGGGCAGGATGGCCTCGAAATGGCGCGTGTGGACGGCCTGGGTACGGAATTCGTCCCGCTGCACCAGCGCGCGCAGCAGGTTCAGGTTGGTCGGCACGCCGCCGATACGGAATTCGGCCAGCGCGCGCTGCAGGCGGCGCAACACCGCGCCGAAATCCGGCGTGCCACTGCTGACGATCAGCTTGGCCAGCAGCGTGTCGAAATTCGGCGACGGCTCGTAGCCGGTGTAGGCATGGGTATCGACGCGGACATCGGGCCCGGTCGGCGGGTCGAATCGCTCCAGGCGGCCGTGCGCCGGGCGCGCCAGGCCGTTGGCATCGGTCATCTCGGCGTTGACGCGCACCTGGATCGCAAAGCCGCGCGGTTGCGGCGGCGCGGCCGGGTCCAGCCCCAGGTCGCCCAGCGTGCGCCCGGCTGCCAGCCCGATCTGCAGCGCCACCAGATCCACGCCGGTAACCTGCTCGGTGATCGTATGCTCCACCTGCAGGCGCGGATTGGCCTCGATAAAGACGAAGTCCTTCTGATCGCCCGCGTCGTTTTCCTCGACCAGAAACTCGAGCGTCCCCAGGCTGGCATAGCGCACCCGGCGTGCCAGCCGCAGCGCGACCTTGATAATGGCCTCGCGCAGTTGAGGCTTGAGCACCGGGCTTGGCGCAATCTCGACCAGCTTCTGGAAGCGGCGCTGCAGCGTGCAGTCGCGCTCGCCCAGCGCCACCACGTCGACGCCATCGCCGGCAATCTGCACTTCGATATGGCGCGCCCGCGCCACCAGCCGCTCCGCGTACAGCGCGTCGATGCCGAACGCCGACGCCGCCTCCGAGCGGCAGCGCGCATAGGCTTCGGCCACGTCTTCGCGCCGGCGCACCACCCGCATGCCGCGCCCGCCGCCGCCGCCCACCGACTTGATGACCACGCCGGCCGCGCCCTGCGCATCGAAGAAGGCCGTGATCTCTTCCAGCGTTGCACCGCCATGCGTGGCCGGCATCACCGGCACATCGCTCTGCACGGCCAGTTCCAGCGCCCGGCCCTTGTCGCCGAAGATCGCGAGATGCTCGACGTCGGGGCCGATAAACCGGATGCCGGCCGCCGCGCACGCCTGCGCAAAGTCTGCGCGCTCGCTCAGGAAGCCGTAGCCCGGGTGCACCGCATCGCAGCCGGTGGCCTTGGCCGCGGCGACGATGCCCGCGATGTCGATGTAGGCGGCTGGGCCCGCGCCATCGAGCGCCACGGCCTCGTCGGCCAGCACGCGATGCAGCGCGCTGACGTCGTCCTGCGCATAGACCGCCACGGTGCCGATATCCAGATCCCGCGCGGCGCGCAAGATACGCAGGGCAATCTCGCCCCGGTTTGCAATCAGCAGCTTCTTCAAGTCTCTCTCCTGTGTTGTTCTGGTGTTCTGGTGTTCTGGTGTGCCAGTGTCTTGTGTCGGATGGTCCCGGCTCAGGGCCGCACGCCAAAGCGGCTGACACCGGGCTCGCGCAGCGGCGCGGCAACGGTGGCGAATTCGCACAGCAGCGCGCGGGTATCGCGCGGATCGATGATGTCTTCGATGACGAACGCCTCGGCGCTACGGAACGGTGAAGTCAGGCTGCGCACGCGCTGTTCGATCTCGGCGCGCTTCTGCACGGGGTCGTCCGCGCCCTCGATCTCGGCCTTGTAAGCCACTTCGAGGCCACCCTCTATCGGCAAGGCCCCCCAGTTGGCCGACGGCCACGCGTAGCGGAAATTGAACCGGCCCATGTGCTGATGCCCGGCCGCCGCCACGCCATAGGCGCGCCGAACGATGACCGAACACCAGGGCACCGTGGCCTGATAGACGGCGGCCAGCGCCCGCACGCCGTAGCGCATGATCCCGGACTGCTCGGCCTCCGGCCCGACCTGGAAGCCCGCCGTATCCACCAGATGCACGACCGGCAGATGGAAGGTCTGCGCCAGATCGACAAAGCGGGTGAATTTCTCGGCGGTGTCGCTATCCCAGTTGCCGCCGTACCAGCCCGGGTCGCTGGCGATCACGGCCACCGGCCAGCCATCGAGCCGGGCCAGCCCCGTGACGATGGCCCTTCCCCACTGCGTGCCGGTCTCGAAAAACGATCCGGCATCGACCAGCGTCTCCAGGATCGGCCGGATCTGGTACGAGGCACGCGTGTCTCGCGGAATGGCCGCCAGCAGCCAGTCGTCGCGCCGCGACGGGCTATCCCGGGTGTCGGTCCGGGGCGGCAGGTCATACACCGAGGCCGGCAGGTACGACAGGAACTGCCGGGCACGCGCAAAGGCCTGCTGCTCGGTGGCCACCTCGTCGTCCACCACGCCATTGCGGGTGTGGATCTGGCTGCCGCCCAGCTCGTTCTTGCCGATGTCCTGACCGGCTTGCGCCACCAGCGGCGGCCCTTCGCTGAACAGTTGCGAGGTCTCCTTGACCATCACCGAATAGTGGCTGGCCGCCACGCGCGCCGCGCCCATGCCGGCCACCGAGCCCAGCGCCAGCGACACCACGGGCACAGTGGCCATGTTTTCCACCACGTACTGCCAGACCTTCATGGTTGGAATCAGCGTGTGGCCCTTGATCTCGATATTGCGCACCGAGCCGCCGCCGCCCGTGCCGTCCACCAGCCGGATCATCGGCAGCCGCAGGTCGTGGGCCATTTTTTCGGCATGGATCAGCTTGTCGCCGGGCGCGCCGTCGTTGGCCCCGCCGCGCACCGTGAAATCATCGCCCACCAGCACCACGGGACGGCCGTCCACCTGCGCGCGGCCCATGACGAGGTTCGACGGAATCAGGTCGATCAGCCGACCGTTGCTGTCATAGCGGCCGCTGCCACTCAGGCCGCCCACCTCGCGAAACGACCCCGGATCGGCAATCGCATCGACCCGCTCGCGCACCGTCAGCTTGCCCGCCGCCTTGTGGCGCTCCACCTTGCTGTCACCGCCCATGCGGGCGGCCAGCCGCCGCCGCCAGGCAAGTTCGTCCACTTCAGGCTGCCAACTCACGTGTCTGTCTCCGACTGTCTTTCTGGTGTTGATGCGAAGACACTCCGCACAAGTCGTGCCAGATTACCGGTAGTTGTCCCAGCCTTGATTACATTGAGAATTCCGTATGACGTCATTAAGATGTCCGTGACAAATACATCAAAGTGTCCGCAGCAAGGACACAACAGGAGACAAGCGTGTCCACGGAGACAACACAGGCGACGGTCGCCAAGCGCGATCCGCTTCCGGATGGTGCGTTCCTTGGCGCGCTGGTATGCCAGGGCGATGGCGACCCCGTGGCGGCCTTCGGCGTCTGTGCCGATCCCGCCGTGGCGCACGCGGCGCGCGTTGCCCGGGCAAACGCCGATCCGGGAAGCGGCCGGCGGCTGTTTCCGGTGGAAGCCGGACAGGCGCGCTACATCGGCTTGTCGCTCGAAGACGCCGATTGGCACCTGATCCTGTTGCATCGCGCCGACCCCCAGGCCACGCTGTTCGATTTCCTGGGCACCGTACCGTTTGCCGATGCCATACTCGACCACTTCCTGAACGATCCCTATCAGGCCATCACTGTGGTCGACCACGCGGGGCTGGTGCGCTATATCAGCCCGGTCCACGAGAAGTTTCTGAGCCTGGCCCCGGGGGCGGGCATCGGGCGTGCGGCGGCCGAGGTGATTCCGAACTCGCGGCTGCCGCAGGTGGTCAGCAGCGGCAAGGCCGAGATCGGCCAGCTGCAGCAGCTGAATCACACCACCCGGGTGGTCAACCGCATTCCGATCCGCCAGCACGGCGAAGTGGTGGGCGCCATCGGCCAGGTGATGTTCAAGGGGCCGGACGAACTGCTGCGGCTGCACAAGGAACTGGTGACGCTGCGTTCGGAGGTGGCACGCTACCAGCGCGAAGTGGAGGGCCTGCGCGAACGCCAGTCGAATATGGGCCTGATCGGCGAAAGCGCGCCGATGCAGCGTCTGCGCCGGGAAATCCAGACCGTGGCCCGCCTGGACGTGCCCGTGCTGATCCTGGGCGAAAGCGGCACCGGCAAGGAACTGGTGGCACGCGCCATCCACGGCACCGGCCACGACGACCCCGCCGCCGAGCGCCCGCTGGTCAGCCTGAACCTGGCCGCCCTGCCCGCCACGCTGATCGAGTCCGAACTGTTCGGCCACGCCCCCGGCGCCTTCACCGGCAGCAAGCGTCAGGGCCAGGCCGGCAAGCTCGAACAGGCGGCCGGCGGTACGGTATTCCTCGATGAAGTGGCCGATATTCCGATGGAAATGCAGGTAAAACTGCTGCGCGTGCTGGAAGACCACATGGTCGAACGGCTAGGCAGCGGACGCGCCCGCAAGGTGGATTTCCGCCTGGTATCGGCCACCAATCGCGATATCCCCGAACTGATCGACGCCGGAAGATTCCGCCTGGACCTGTATTACCGGCTCAGCGGCGTGGTGCTGCGCATTCCCGCACTCCGGCAACGGCGCGAGGATATTCCGGCACTGCTGCAGCATTTCGTCGAAGCCTTCTGCACGCGCAATGGCATGCCGGCGCCGCGGATCGAACATGATGTGGCGCGGTATCTGGCCGGGCAGCCATGGCCGGGCAATGTCCGACAGCTACGGCAACGCGTGGAAGAGGCGCTGGTGTTTTGCGATGGCCGCGCGCTGAAGGTGGCCGACTTTGCGCGGGGGGACGCGGCGCGGGGTACGGTTGTGGCGCAGGATATGCCGGAGGCACCTGCATTCGGCACACCGTTGTCCGGCGCCCCCGTCAGCGATGGCGCGGCGTTCGGCATGCCGCCGACGGACGCCGGCGGCGGCATGAGCGGGCTGGCCTATGCGGCGGTGCTCGATGCCATCGCCCGCCACGGCGGCAACAAGAAACGCGCGGCAGCGCAATTGCAGATATCGCGGTCGCATCTGTACAAGATTCTCGAGCGCGGCGGGCGGTAGAGCCAGCGACGCCACGCACGCCAGAAGCGCCACAGGTCAACGTCTGCATTCTCCGACTCTGATCAACACTGGCGCAAATCTGTGGCAATAGACTGAAAGCGGCGCGCCCGTTCGCCCCCCCCCCGGCCGCCCCTTCCGCCGAAGTCTTCAGGAGCTTAACCATGCCCACCATGCGTGCTGCCGTCTTTCAAGGTCCCGGCAAGATCACTCTTCAGGAAAAGCCCATTCCCAGCGTCGGTCCCGGCGACGCCTTGATCCGAATCACCACCACCACGATCTGCGGCACCGACGTCCACATTCTCAAAGGCGAATACCCGGTGCAGCCGGGCCTGACCATTGGACACGAGCCGGTCGGCGTGATCGAGAAGCTGGGCAGCAATGTCACCGGCTATCAGGAAGGCCAGCGCGTGATTGCGGGTGCGATTTGTCCGAGCTTTTATTCGTACGCCTGCCAGGACGGCTGCGCGTCGCAGGACGGCCAGTCGCACGGCCATGGCTACAAGCCGATGGGTGGCTGGCGCTTTGGCAACACCATCGACGGCACGCAGGCCGAATACGTGCTGGTGCCCGATGCCCAGGCCAACCTGGCACCGATTCCCGACGGGCTGACCGACGAGCAGGTGCTGATGTGCCCGGACATCATGTCCACCGGCTTTGCAGGTGCCGAACAGGCCAATATCAAGATTGGCGATATCGTGGCGGTCTTCGCGCAAGGGCCGATCGGCCTGTGCGCCACGGCCGGCGCACGGCTGCGTGGGGCATCGAAAATCATCGTCGTCGATGGCATTGACGAGCGCCTGGCGATCTCCCGCCATATGGGCGCCGACGAAGTCGTCAATTTCCGCAAGACCGATGTCGTCGATGAAATCCTGCGGCTGACTGGCGGCCGGGGCGTCGATGCCGCCATCGAGGCCCTGGGCACGCAGGCCACCTTCGAGGCGGCGCTGCGGGTGCTGAAGCCCGGCGGCACGCTGTCCAGCCTGGGCGTCTATTCCACCGACCTGCGCATCCCGCTGGGCCCGTTCGCCGCCGGCCTGGGCGACCACAAGATCATCACGTCGCTGTGCCCGGGCGGCAAGGAACGCATGCGCCGCCTGATGAACGTGATCGAGACCCAGCGGGTGAACCTGGCGCCGCTGGTCACCCACCACTACAAGCTGGCCGATATCGAATCGGCCTATGACCTCTTTGCCAACCAGCGCGACGGGGTGCTCAAGGTGGCCATCACGCCGTGATGCTGTCCGGGGCGCTGCGGAGAAGCGTCGGCCCTGCCCGGAGTAGAATGCCGGCCCCGCCTGGGCCAGCAACGGGCCAGGCCGACCCAACCGGAATTCCTCATGCAAGACACGGACATCGACGCCATCCGCCAGGCTTTTGCGCTGGTGGGTGAATTCGGCGAAGGCAAGACGCCGCGCTACCAGGTCACCAGCGAGGCCGACGCGCTGAAGCTGGCCACGCACCGGCACTACAAGGGCGGCCTGTACCGGCGCATCTTTGAAGCCAGGCACTCGGAAAACGACGAAATCCTGACCGTCTACGTGCATATCTGGCCGCACAACACGTCGCCGTGGGTGCGGCCGGCGGAGATGTTCCACGGGCGGCTGGACGATGAGCGCTTGCGTTTTGCCCCGCTGACCGACGCCTGAGCGGGGCGCAGGGGCCCAGCGACTCACACGACGGCCGGCACCTGGAACGACGACACCGACGCCTTCAGCACATCGGCCTGCTCTTCCAGCGCCTTGGCCGCCGCGGCGGCCTCTTCCACCAGCGCGGCGTTCTGCTGCGTCATCTGGTCCATCTGCGTGACGGCCTTGCCCACCTGGTCGATGCCGGCGCTCTGCTCGCGCGACGCCGTGCTGATCTCGCCCATGATCGACGTCACGCGGCCCACCGCCTGCACCAGGTCGTGCATCGTGGTGCCGGCCTTGTCCACTTGCTGCGTGCCGGCTTCCACCTGGCTCACGGTGTCGTTGATCAACTGGACGATTTCCTTGGCGGCCGTTGCCGACCGTTGCGCCAGTTCGCGCACCTCGCCGGCCACCACGGCAAAGCCACGGCCCTGCTCGCCCGCGCGGGCCGCTTCCACGGCGGCGTTCAGGGCCAGGATGTTGGTCTGGAACGCGATGCCTTCGATCACCGCCGTAATTTCGCCAATCTTGCGCGACGCATGCTGGATGCCGCTCATCGTGGCCACCACGTTGCGCATGTCTTCGCCGCCGCGCGACGCGGTTTCCGAAGCGGCCGCTGCCAGCTGGTTGGCCTGTTGGGCGTTCTCGGCGTTCTGCCGCACGATGGCCGTCAGCTGTTCCATGCTGGCGGCAGTTTCTTCCAGCGCGCTGGCCTGCTGCTCGGTGCGCTGCGACAGATCCAGGTTGCCCGCCGCGATCTGGCGCGTGGCCGTGGCAATCGCATCGCTGCCGCCACGCATGGTCTGGATGGCATCGATCAGCCCCGACTGCATCTGGCGCAGGCCCTGGGTCAGGTCGCCCATCTCGTCCTGGCTGGTCACGCGAATGCGTTCGGTCAGGTCGCCGTGGGAAATCCGGCCAAAGCTTTCCAGCATGCGTACCAGCGGCTCCGAAATGGCACGGCGCAGGCCAATGGCGCAAAGCAGCGCCCCGACGATGCCGATCGCGATCGCGCCGGTGACCATCCACAGGAATCGCTGCGAGCGCGCCGTGGCCTTGTCGTACAGGGCCTGCGCCTGGTCGCTCTGGTTGCGTTCGAGCGCATTCACGGCGGCGGTCAGTTCCACGAACATCGGCGGGATCTTCGCCATGACCTGTTGATCGATGGCGGCAGCGTCGTGGGCGCGCAAGGCTGAGATCAGCGGCTCCACGCCTTCCTTGAAGAATTTGCCGCGCAGGGCTTCAACCTTGTCGGACAGCGCCTTCTCGTCGGCGGACTTGGCCAGCGCCTGGTAGGCGCTCCACGCCTTCTCGGATTTCTCGCGGTAGCCCACCGCCTTGTCGATGGTGGTCGGCACATCGGCGGCGTCGGGATGGAACACCGCGCGATCGAGCGTGGTCCGCACCACGGCGGCATTTAGCTGCGATGCCGCCACAAGGCGCGTCGACGCCAACTGGTTGGTGTAGATCTCGTGGATATCGGCGATGGACGCGCGCATCCCGAAGACGCCGATGGTGCCGATCAGGGTCAGCAGGGCAGCCAGCACGGCCAGCGCCGCGTTCAGGCGGAATCGAATCGAAAGTTGACTTGGCATGGCAATACAGAAGCGCGAGTCGATGCTGCAGCGCACTAACGGCTCGGAATCCCGGGATTGAAGGCACGCCTTCTCATGTAGACAAATGTAGACATGGCGACACCCAAAAAGCGGCGCAGGCGACGCATCGGTTTGCAAACAATCCGGCCGGATGGTATCTTCCGGCGCCATGAGTGAAGCTCACCGCCGCCCCAAGCAACCCCAACTGATTCGCGATCGACTGATCGCCGCCACCATCGACCTGCTGGTCGAGGAAGGCATCGGCGCGGTGACGCTCAGTGCCGTGGCGGCCCGCGCCGGTGTCTCCAAGGGCGGGCTGCAGCATCACTTCTCCAGCAAGCAGGAACTGCTGCAGGCGCTGTCCAGCGAGGTGCTTGACCATTTCAAGCGCCAGGTGACCACGGTGGCAGAATCCGACGCCGAGCCGCATGGCCGCAACACGCGCGCCTACCTGCGGGCGTCGGCCGACGGCTTTGTCGAAGCGGGCGAACGCGAACTCTGGAAGGCCGCCATGATGCTCGTCATGGCCCGCCCGGAATTCCGCATGCCCTACCAGGAATGGGAAGCCGCGTCGCTGCAGCGTGACGCGGCCCAGTGCGAAGACGCCACGCGTCTGCTGCTGTGCCGGCTGGCCGCCGATGGCCTCTGGCTGGCCGACCTGCTCGGCCATCGCACCATCGATCCCGCCCAACGCGCGGCGCTGGTCGGCCATCTCGAACAGCTGACCCAGCCCTGCACGGAACCAGAACAAGCATGACTTCACAAGATATTCCGGCATCCGATATCGATGCCGTCCTGGCACGCGCGCGCGACGCGCTGCTGGACAAGCAGCACCCCGACGGCCACTGGTGTTTCGAACTCGAATCCGACGCCACGATCACGGCCGAATACATCCTGATGATGCATTTTGTCGACGAGATCGACACGGCGTTGCAAGCCCGCATGGCGAAGTATCTGCGCGCGCTGCAGCGACTGGACCGGCACGGCGCCTGGGACCTGTACTACGGCGGCGATCTCGATGTGTCGTGCAGCGTCAAGGCGTACTTCGCGCTGAAGGCCGCAGGCGATTCGCCCGACGCCCCGCACATGGTGCGTGCCCGCGACGCCATCCTGGCGCGCGGTGGCGCGGCCCGGTCGAACGTGTTCACGCGCATCCTGCTGGCCACGTTTGGCGAAGTGCCCTGGCGCGCCACGCCGTTCATGCCGGTGGAGTTCGTGCTGTTCCCCCGCTGGGCCCCGATCCATATGGACAAGGTGGCCTACTGGGCCCGCACGACCATGGTGCCGCTGCTGGTGCTGTGCTCGATGCGCGCGCAGGCGAAGAACCCGCTCGGCATCCGCGTGCAGGAACTGTTCGTGACGCCGCCCGAGCAGGAGACCGAGTACTTTCCGCGCAAGCCCGGCCTGCAGGGCCTGTTCCTGAAGCTCGACCGCGTGGTACGCCACGTGGAGCCGCTGATCCCGCGCGCGCTGCGCCGCAAGGCCATCCAGCGCGCCGTGCAGTGGAGCGAGGAACGGATGAACGGCGAGGACGGCTTCGGCGGCATCTTCCCGCCGATGGTCTACGCCTACGAAATGATGGTGCTGATGGGCTACGCCAAGGACCATCCGATGCGCCGCGACTGCATGGACGCGCTGAAGAAGCTGATCGTCCACCGTGACGACGGCGTCTCGTACTGCCAGCCTTGCCTGTCGCCGGTGTGGGATACCGCCTGGAGCCTGATGGCGCTGGAGCAGGCACCGGCCACCGAGCAATCGAAGGCCGCCATCGCGCGCGGGTACGACTGGCTGACCGAACGGCAGGTGCTGGATCTGGTGGGCGACTGGCAGCACAACGCCGCGCCGGCCACGCCGCCGGGCGGCTGGGCGTTCCAGTACGAGAACCCTTACTACCCGGACATCGACGATACCGCCGTGGTGCTGGCCATGCTGCACGCCCACGGCAAGCGCACCGGCCAGGCCGAACGCTTCCGGCCGCACGTGGAGCGCGCGCTGGACTGGTCGATCGGGCTGCAGTCGAAGAACGGCGGCTTTGGCGCGTTCGACGCCAACTGCGACCGCGACTACCTGAATGCGATTCCGTTCGCCGATCATGGCGCCCTGCTCGACCCGCCTACCGAAGACGTGTCCGGCCGCATGCTGCTGGCCATGGGCGTGACCAACCGCCCGCAGGACGCCAGCGCGCGTGAACGCTGCATAGGATATCTGCGCCAGACGCAGCAGGCCGACGGCAGCTGGTGGGGCCGCTGGGGCACCAACTATATCTATGGCACGTGGAGCGTGCTGGCCGGCCTGGCGCTGGCGGGCGTGGACCGCAAGCTGCCGATGATGCGCCGTGCGGTGGACTGGCTGCGCGGCAAGCAGAACGCCGACGGCGGCTGGGGCGAGACCAACGACAGCTACCTGCACCCGGAACTGGCAGGCACGCACGACGCGGGCAGCACCGCCGAGCATACGGCGTGGGCGCTGCTGGGCCAGCTGGCGCTGGGCGAGCACGAATCGGATTCGGTCAGGCGGGGCGTGGCCTGGCTGGTGGAGGCGCAGGGCCAGGACGGCTTCTGGACCCACCCTTATCACAATGCCCCCGGTTTCCCGCGCATCTTCCACCTGAAGTACCACGGCTATACCGCGTACTTTCCGCTGTGGGCGCTGGGACGCTACCGGCGGCTGACCGCGAGCCGGCAGCCCGCGGCCAGACAGGTTGCGGCGGTGCCGGAGCAGGAACTGGCTTGAGGTTCATGAAGAAGGGGCGCCAAGGCGCCCCTTCTTCGTCTGGCCGGCCGCGACCGGCATCGCTACGGCAATGGCTTAGCGCTGCCCGGTCGTCAGCATCCTGACCTTCACCTTGCGGCCCTTGACCTTGCCCTCGTTGAGCCGCTTCACTGCCTCGCGGCCGATGGCGCGGTCCACGGCGATGTAGGTGGACATCTCCATCACACTGATCTTGCCGACCTGCTCCTTTGTGAAGCCGGCCTCGCCGGTCAGCGCGCCAAGGATATCGCCGGCCCGGATCTTCTCCTTGCGGCCGCCCAGCATCTGCAGCGTGACCATCGGCGGCAGCAACCGTCCGCCGCCTGCGGGCGTCAGTTCGGACAGCGGGTGCCACTCGAACTCGCCGCCCTGATGCTGTTCGATATTGCCCACGCGGCCCATTTCGTCCAGGCTGACCAGGCTGAATGCCATGCCTGCCTCGCCGGCACGCCCGGTGCGGCCCACGCGGTGCACGTGCACCTCGGGGTCCGGTGTGACGTCCACGTTGATCACGGCTTCCAGTTGCGCGATGTCGAGCCCGCGTGCGGCCACGTCAGTGGCCACCAGCACCGAGCAGCTCCGGTTGGCAAACTGCACCAGCACCTGATCGCGCTCGCGCTGGTCCAGGTCGCCATGCAGCTCGAGCGCGGCGTAACCCTGCGCGTGTAGCAAATCGGCCAGATCGCGGCAACGCGCCTTCGTATTGCAGAACGCAAGCGTGGTTGCCGGGCGGAAATGGTCGAGCAACAGGCCAACGGCATTGAGCCGCTCGCTGTTTTCCACTTCGTAGAACCGCTGCGTGATGGTGCCGGCGTCGTGCGACTCCGCTACCTTCACGGTCTTCGGCTGGCGCAGAAAGCGATGGGCGAGCTTGTCGATGGCGTCCGGATACGTGGCCGAGAACAGCAGCGTCTGCCGGTTCTTCGGCGCGTGGCTGGCAATGAACGCGATGTCGTCATGAAAGCCCATGTCGAGCATGCGGTCGGCTTCATCGAGCACCAGCGTGTTGATCGTGTCGAGATTCAGGCTGCCGCGATCCAGGTGGTCGATGATCCGGCCCGGCGTGCCGACAATCACGTGGGCGCCGTGCACCAGGCTTTCCACCTGCGGCCGGATCGGCGATCCCCCGCAGAGCGTCAGCACCTTGACGTTGTCCTCGGCGCGGGCCAGGCGACGGATTTCCTGGGTGACCTGGTCGGCCAGTTCGCGCGTGGGGCAAAGCACCAGCGCCTGTACGTCGAAGGACCGCGGGTCCAGCCGGTGCAGCAGGGCAAGCCCGAAAGCGGCGGTCTTGCCGCTTCCGGTACGCGCCTGGGCGATCAGGTCGTGGCCAGCCAGCGCGAGCGGCAGGCTGGCAGCCTGGATCGGCGTCATGGCGTCGTAGCCAAGCTGGACAAGCGTAGCCTGCATGGCCGCGGACAGCGGCAGCGTGGCAAATGGGGTAGGGGCTGAAGAAGTCATGCCGGATTATAGATGCATGGCGGGGCAATGCCGCCCTGCTCCGTCCTGTCCCGCCCTCCTGTCCCGCCCTGCCCCGGGCCCCGCCGTGCCATCGGGAAGACGCGAGCCGCGGCGCCTTCCCGGCCTGAACGTTACGTCAGGCTGGCACCTGCGTCCCGCCCCGCTCGCCGGCAAAGGCCCGTTTCGATGCGGCCACATGGTTCGCGAACACCGGCCTCAGCACCGTGAACGCCAGGAACGCGGCCAGCAGATCCATGGTGGCCACGGTATAGAGCACCGTCGACCATGTGCCGGTGGCCTCCATCATCAGATTGCCGATCGGCACGAACAGCGCGCCAATCCCCTTGGCCGTGTAGAGCACGCCGTAGATCTTGCCGATGTGCTTGGTGCCGAACGCATCGCCGGCCAGCGCGGAGAACAGCGAGTAGACCTCGCCCCACGCCAGGAACACCACGCCCGACAGGATCAGGAACGCGTACGGATTGCTGCCGAAGTAGCCCAGCGCGATGATCCCGATCCCTTCCAGCGAGAACGCGATGACCATCGTCTTCTCCCGGCCGATGTTGTCCGAGATCCAGCCGAACAGCGGCCGCGAAATGCCGTTCATCACGCGGTCGAGCATCAGCGCCAGCGGCAGCGCGGCCATCGTGAAGAAGTAAAGGTCAACCTTGAACTCCTTGACGCCCAGATCCTTGGCGATCACGCCCAGTTGCGCCACGGCCATCATGCCGCCGGTGACCACCAGCACGAACATGACCAGCATCAGCCAGAACAGCCTGGTGGCCAGCGCCTCGCGCAGCGTGTAGTCGCGCGTGGACTGGTAGATCTTGCTCGATGCCTTCACCTCGCTGGCCTGCGGCGCACGCAGGAACCAGGCGGCCATGAACGCCAGCGCGCCCTGCAGGATGCCGAAAAACAGGAACGTGTGCTGGAAGCCCTGCGATTCGATCATCGCGGCGATCGGCAGGATGGTGGCCGCCGAACCGGCTCCGTAGCCGCCGGCCGTCAGGCCCACGGCCAGCCCGCGACGGTCCGGGAACCACTTGATCGCGTTGTTGATGCAGGTGGCGTAGATCGAACCCACACCCAGCCCGCCCACGGCGGCGCCCACGTAGAAGCCCATCAGCGTGGTGGCCTGCGAATTGATCACCCAGGCAAACCCGATGAACAGCGCGCCAAACGCCACCATCAGGCGCGGCCCGAATTTATCGATGAAATACCCCTCGATCGGTGCCAGCCAGGTCTGTACCAGCACGAAAATCGTAAAGGCAATCTGGATATTGGCGCGAGACCAGCCAAAGGTGTCCTGAATCTCGGGCACGAATAGCGTCCAGGCGTACTGGATATTCGCCGTAGCGATCATGCAGACTACGCCTACCAGCAACTGGAACCAGCGTTTGCTTTCGGAAACCTGTGGATTGGGGCGCAGGGCCCCGGTCGGTGCGTGAGTCATTGCGCGCTCCCTGTTGTCGTGGTGTGGTCTGCAATGTATGGGGATGCGGTTCGATACACGGGCACCGTGCGCCCGAACCGTAATATGGTCGCCTGCATTTGCGTGTCTCCTGTTTCATCGTTCTTGTTGTTTTGGTCTTCCGGTTTCGCGTGTGAAACCCATTTGCGCAGGACCGCCATTGCTCGAACCACGAGTTGGTACCGAATGCGCGCCAGAACCCTTGTCCAGCCTTGGTTTCCGGGTAATTCACCGACTGGCTATTCGCTTTTCATCTGAAATCTCCTCGATATCGAAAATACCCGAATGAATGACAGGTTTGTAATGTTCACCGACATTTGTGGATGACAAAAATGTAATGTTCGCCGTAATGTTCAACGTAATGTTCGCGTAATCCGCAACGCGACAGATACAAGGTATGTGATATACCAACATAGTCAAGCGAAAGCGGGGAGAGGGTTTTCACCACCCCGGAATCCTTATTCATTACCAGGGCCAATGAAAAATCGGCCATTAATCATTGCGATGCATTCATGGCCGGAAAATGGACAAAAAAAAGCCCGCAGGCTAGCACAGGCGGGCGGAGGCGTGATGCGTGACACCAGTTCGCAACACGTAGGCTCTATTTATAGGTGATCTTTTAACGTCTATTTGTCATTCGAGGGTTTTCTCTTAATCGCGGAGCATTACAATTTTGTCAGAATAACCGGGGCGCCTTGAAAATGGCGGTCGTCCGCGGGATTCCGCGCCGTCTATTGGGATAATCCAGCGGCCGCCCCCCCGCCTGGCATGCACAAGACCGTTTCCCTTGCCGCGGCTCACGCGCCAGATCAGACCCCGTATCAGTTCTGCGCCTTCACCGTCTGCACGGCATCCAGGATGACTTTCGCCACATCGGCAGGCCGGGATTGCTGCGGCACATGGCTGGTCGGAAGCGTGGTCACCTTGGCGCCAATGCGCCTGGCCATCGCACGTTCCAGATCGGGCGGGATCATGCGGTCGTTGGCGCTGACGATGTACCACGACGGCCGGCTGGACCACGCCGCGACACTCGTTTTTTCTCCAAATGCCTTTGCCTGGATCGGGCCCTGGGTCGCGGCCATCACGCGGGCCTGGGCGGTGGGCACGTCCTGCGCGAAATCGCTGGCCACCGCTTGCGGCGGCAGCGACAGGTATCCGTCCTTGTCGGCCACCAGCCTGGCGATACCCGGCGCGGGCGGGAATGCCTTGCCGGCTTCCTCGGTCGACTGGCCCGCTTCCGGCGCGAAGGCGGCGACGTAGACCAGCGCCGACACCTTGTCGTTGGCGCCCGCCTCGGTAATCACCGTGCCGCCCCACGAATGCCCCACCAGCACCACCTTGCCCGGCTGATTGTCGATGGCGCGGCGCGTGGCCGCCACGTCGCCAGCCAGCGATTCCAGACCGTTCTGCACGGCCTGCACCTTCACGCCCCTGGCCTGCAGCAGCGGAATGACGCGGGCCCAGTCCGAGCCATCGGCAAAGGCACCGTGCACGATGACCACCGACGGTTGCTTGTCAGCGGCCCCGGCTGGGGCCGGTGCGGCATGCGCCGCCGTGGCAGCGGTCAGGCCGATGGTGGCCATGGCCAGCGATTCGATGGTTCGGTTGTGCGTCAGCTTGCGATTCCACATTGCGATTTCTCCGATTATTCCGGCAAGACTAGTTCTGGAAGTCCGGTACAGGCCGCGCCGGCAGCGCAATCACCAGCGCCACGCAGGCCGTGGCGGTGGCAATGACTGCGGCCGCCAGCGTCAACCCCTGGAGCGCACCCGGTGGCAATGACGAGAACACTGTCCTCGCCAGCTGCAACGCGATGTTGATTTTCGACATGGGAGGCTCCAGCCGGACCGATGGTTGGCGGCGCACCATGCGCAATCGCCATGGAGCCTATTGGAAAGGTTGGACGTATCGCGTCCGTGTGGCGCAAGCGGCCGTTGCGTGTGTCGACGTATCGGCCCGCCGTCGTGATACACAACGGTACAAATCGCCGCCCCGGAAGCAGCCGATGCTCAGAGGCGCCGCGCCTGCGCCCGTAGCCCCTCGAACACGCGCTCGGCCACGTCGGTCGGAAACGTCGCCGGCAATTCGGCCGCCGTGGCGTCGATGGCCGGCTCGACGGCCGCCTTGAGTTCCATCAGGATGGCCTCGACCACATCGGCAGGCATGCCCACCAGCCGCCCCTGCTCCAGCCAGTGCCGGCGCATGATCTGCGCAATGCGATAGTGGTTCTGCGTGCCGCGCACGGCCATGGCAAGGCGGGCCTTCTGCGGCGCCAGCTGGTTTGCGCCGCCGCCCATGATCGGGAACGCCGACAGCACGTCGTACAGCGGCGTCGACCAGTAGCGGCCGCCCGGCCCGATCGACAGGCTGAAGTTCTTGGCATGCCCCTCCGTCGCTGCCAGCAGCCAGAAGAGGATCTGCGTCTTGAAGAAATTACGACGATCATGGGCCGGGGTTTCGGACGCCGCCAGCACGCTCATGATGTCCGCGATGCCCGGGCCGCCGTCGGCCTGGTACTTCGACAGCGGCGACAGGCCCAGCGCCTGGCAAAAGTCCTCCTGTGGCAGGCGGATGATCCAGCTGCCGTCGGGCGCCAGCCGCCGGTCGAAGCGTTCCACCACCAGCACCTTCTGGTCCTCGAATGTCTCGATGGCGCAATCGGCGATGGGCAGGCCAAAGTGGCTCACCATCCGGGCGCACAGCCATTCGTTTTCCACCGAGGTGCGCATGTCCGCGCGCATGTTGCCCACCAGTCCCAGCGGCAGCTTGAGGATGTGGGTGGTGGGGGTGCTGCCGTGCGGCAGCAGCCATTGCCCGCCGTGATGCAGCAGCGCGGTCTTTTCCTGCGCGCCGGCAATCGACAGTCGCAAGTCGCCTTCGTCGTCGTGCTGGCCGAGCGGTGCGCTCCGCGTGGCATCGCGCAGCAGCCGCGCGATGCCCGACGCATCCAGCGGCGTGCCCTCGATGGTACGGAGCCCTTCGGGCTCGGCGCCTTCCGGCAGCAGTTGCAGCGCGCCGACGCAGTCGCGCCCCAGCGTGGCCAGCAGGTCGAACGGCCCGGTGCCCTGGGTGCGATGGCGCTGCGCCAGGCGGCGGCGGATGGCATCGCTGTCGGGCAGCAGGTTGTCGAAGTAGTCGGTGACCACGCTACCGCGATACGGGGCGGCATCGGACCGGAATGGCAGCGAGAGAGAAAGGGGACGCCCCTGGGGACTCTCCATCCAGTCGGCATCGTAGGCAAACGACTCACCGTCGGTACCCCGTTCCCACGTACCCGTCAGCCAGCCATTCATCCAGACGCCAAGCCGGCGCCGGAGCGCACGCCTGCCCATTACCAGTCCTCTCCCGGGCCCTGGTCGGGCTTGACCTGGCGGCGGGCGACCGTGCCGGCCGGCTGCGACCTTGCCTGGGCGGTGCCGGGCTTTCGAGGCTTGGTGGCCTTGTCAGCCTTGCCGCGCCGGGCACCCCCGGCGGTGGCCGCATCCGTGGAATCCGCGGCCACCGCGGTGCCGCGCGGCGCCAGTACCAGATCGACCTCCAGCGCCTGCAACACCGCCAGGACGCGCGCCATGCTGGCGCGCCCGGGATTGGCCTCCAGCCGTGCATAGCTTTGCTGGCTGACACCGAGGCGCGCCGCCACATCGGCCTGGGTCAGGCCGCGCGACCGGCGAAACCCCTGCAATACCGGATTCAGCTGGGTCAGGATTCGGATGGGATATTGGTTGGCCATGGGGGCTGCGCGAACGCGTCGGGATTGAGGCTGACAACATAAGGGTTGTAAAGCCGTTTTACTACGTAAAGGTTGTATTTTCAAGTTACAACGGATAGGTTGTAAAGGCGATTTACAACGTAAAGGTTGTATTTGGTGCGTATTCGGGTGCGTCCTCAGGTGCGTCTTGGGGTGCGCCTGCGGTCGCCTCGTGCGCCGGTGCCGTGCTACAGTCCGCCCCGAAGGGCCCAGCCAGGGCCCAACACGATCCGCGCACGTCCGATCCTGCCCAGCCCCCATGCCAGAGCGCCCAGAGTCCGCAAAACCCCCGGCAATGAACGTCAAGACCGCCCTGCGGGTCATCGAGATCATCGAGACCTTTGCGCGTGAACGGCGGGCGCTGTCGCTGTCGGAACTGGCGCGCCTGCTGGCGGTGCCGGCATCCAGCTGCCTGGCGCTGATCCGCACCCTGACGTCGCTCGGCTATCTCTACGAAACCGCCCGCCGGCAGGGCTACTACCCCACGGGGCGGCTACTGGCGATGGCCCAGCAGATTGCCCGGCACGATCCGGTGCTCGACCGCGTACACGGCACGATGAGCGAATTGCGCGATGCCACCGGCGAAACCATCGTCATCGGCAAGCTGCATGAAGGCACGGCCGTGGTCTATCTCGACGTGCTGGAATCCCCGCACGCGATTCGCTATATCGCCACGGCTGGCGAACGGCGGGACCTGCACGCCAACTCCATCGGCAAGGCCCTGCTGGCGGCCATGGACGATGGCGAACGCGCGGCGCTGCTGTCCCGGCTGGCGTTCCAGGGCTTTACACCCCGCACGCTGACCACGCCCGCTACGCTGGAGGCCGACCTGCGCCAGTCGCGCGAGCGCGGCGCCTATGTCAATCTCAGTGAATCGATGCCTGATGTGGGCGCGCTGGCCTGGCCCGTGCGGCTGTCGGGGGAATGCTATGCGATTTCAATTGCGGGGCCGGTGTACCGGATAGAACCGCACCTGGAGCAATACGCTGCGATCCTGCGCGCGGCGTGCGCCTCGCTGGAACAGACCTGAGCGTCCGGAGCCAGCCTAATCGACGGTTTCCTGCGCGTGCAGCCGCCAGCCGGTGGCCTGCGGCAGGCCGAGGTCATCCTCCAGCCCCGAAGCGGCGGCCAGCGCCAGCACGGCATTCTTGCGGCGCCAGGTCAGCCCGTTGGCCTGCGCCAGCGGCGATGGCCTGGCCTCCACCACCTGCCCCATCATGGTCTGGAACAGGTTGCCACCGTGGCACTTGATCCACGCCTCCTTGAGCGTCCAGAGCTGGAAGAACGCCAGCATGCGGGCATCCTCGTCGCCGGCAGCCAGCAGGTCTGGCAGCGCCGCGCGTTCGGCCTCCGTGGTGGTGGCCTCGATCAGCGTATCCAGGTGACGGCGCGGCTGCAGTTCCTCGATATCGACACCGACCGGCATGTCGGAGACCGCACAGGCAAGGTGGTCGCCCGAGTGGGCAATCGAGACGAAGACCGGCGTACCTACCGCGCCGGCCACATGGGTCGCCAGGGGCGGCGCGTCCTCGGCTGCCGACAACGCCCATTCCGATGCATCGCCGCCGAAGGTCACGGCCAGCAGCCGCCGCGCCAGCCAGCGGCCCGCCGCAAACTGCTCGGCGCGTTGCTGCGCCCGCATGGCCGCCAGCCGCGCCAGTTCCTCGGCGGACATCCAGCGGCTGACAGGTGGCGCCATGGCGGCAAAGGCCATGACCGATCCGGTACGCAGGGCAATCGGCATGGGGACAGGTTCCTTCGGCAGCTTACAGCGCAGCGTGTCAGGGTAATGGATCAGTTCGCCACGTTGGCGTACGTGCCCTTGAGTGTCACGCCCGCCACCACGGCACCGGCGTGGCATTCGTATTCCGACGCGCTGGCGTTGGTATCCTTTCTGTAATAGCTCACCATGTCGACCACGGCGTTGGCGCCCACCGACTTGGCCTTCTCCTGGAAGGCGATCAGCGCGGACAGCGCGGCCCAGCGGCAGGCTTCCTCGTCGCTCTTTCCCACACCGTTGGTCTTCTTGTTCGAGACGTCGCTGTCCTTCCTTTCCAGCACCTTGGGCGTCCTGGCACCCGACAGGTAGAACTTCACCGAGCCGTCGAGCTTTTCCTGGGCTTCGGGCATGTTCAGCACGTCGGCGAACGGCAGCATGTACCGGGTATCGCGCGCGGCGGCGGGCGCGGACAGCAGCATGGCGGCACAGGCAACGGCAGCCAGCGGGAGGGCGGCGAGTTTCATTGACCTTCCTTTCTTTTTCGTTTTGGAACAGGTTAGACGAATTACCGCACGGCGGCACGGCAGGACACCGGCTTCATGTGGGCCAGCGGCGGAATATCAGCGCGGTATTGATGCCACCGAACGCGAAATTGTTGCTCATCACATAGTCGGTGTCGATGCGGCGACCCTCGCCCATGATGTGGTCCAGCGGCGCGCAGCGCGGGTCCGGCCGGGTCAGGTTCGCGGTGGGCGCGAACCAGCCGTCGCGCATCATCTCGATCGTCATCCACGCCTCCAGCGCGCCGCATGCGCCCAGCGTATGACCCATGAAGCTCTTGAGAGAACTGATGGGAATGTCGGGACCGAACACCGCATGCGTGGCATGCGATTCGGCGATATCGCCATGATCGGTGGCCGTGCCGTGCGCGTTGACGTAGCCGACCGCCCCGGGGGCAATACCGGCTTCCTCCAGCGCCAGGCGCATCGCCACGGCCATGGTGTCGGCCTGTGGCTGCGTCACGTGCGCGCCGTCGCTGTTGGTGCCGTAGCCGACGATCTCGGCCAGGATACGCGCGCCGCGCGCCTGCGCGTGTTCGAGTTCCTCCAGCACCAGCGTCCCCGCCCCCTCCCCCAGCACCAGGCCGTCGCGGTCGGCATCGAACGGGCGCGGCGTGGTGTGCGGGGCATCGTTGCGGGTGCTGGTGGCGAACAGCGTGTCGAACACCGCCGCCTCGGTGGCGTCCAGCTCTTCCCCGCCGCCCGCCAGCATGGCCACCTGCTTGCCCATACGGATGGTCTCGTACGCATAGCCAATGCCCTGGCTGCCAGACGTACAGGCGCTGGACGTGGTCAGGATGCGCCCCGTGATGCCGAAGAACACGCCGATATTGACCGCCGCGGTGTGCGGCATCATGCGGATGTACGTGGTCGCGCTGATGTCCTCGGTCGACCGCTCGGTCATCATGCGGCCGAAATCCTGCACGGCCGACGGCGTGCCCGTGGAGGACCCGTACGCAATGCCCATGCGTCCGCTGGTGACCAGCGGATCGCCTGCCAGGCCGGCGTCCGCCAGCGCGGCCTCGCTGGCCAGCACCGCCATCAGCGACACCCGGCCCATCGACCTCGTCAGCTTGCGCGTGTAGTGCGACGGCAGCGCGAACGCCGGTACCGGCGCGCCCAGCCGGGTGTTAAGCCCCCGGATATCGTCCCACTCGGACATTCGCACCACGGCGTTGCGCCCGCTGGCCAGGCGCTCGCGCACCGTCGGCCAGTGGTTGCCCAGGGCGCTCACGGCGCCCGCGCCGGTAACTACGACCCGCTTCATCCAAACATCCCCCCGTTCACCGAAATCACCTGGCGTGTAATGTAACCGGCATCTGGCGACAGCAGGAAGGCCACCGTGGCAGCCACTTCGTCCGGCGTTCCCATGCGCCGCGCCGGGATCATCTTCAGTGCCTCTTCGCGCACGTGTTCGTCAATCATTTCTGTATCGATCAGTCCCGGCGCCACGCAGTTGACCGTGATCTGCCGCTTGGCCAGTTCGATGGCCAGCGCCTTGGTGGCGCCTATGATGCCGGCCTTGGCGGCGCTGTAGTTGGTCTGCCCCCGGTTGCCCACCAGCCCCGACACCGACGACAGCGTGACGATGCGGCCAGCCCGGCGGCGCTGCACCATCGGCATGACCAGCGGGTTCAGCACGTTGTAGAACGCATCCAGGTTGGTATGCACGACCTCGTCCCATTCGTCGCCCGTCATGGCGGGAAACGCCGCATCGCGCGCCAGGCCCGCGTTGCAGACCACCCCGTAGTAGCAGCCGTGTTCCTCGATGTCGGCCAGAAGCGTGCTCGCCGTGGCTTCCCGGTGGGCGATGTCGAAGGCCAGCACGCGCGCATTGCGGCCGAAAGCGCGCACGGCGTCGGCCACGGCCTCGGCTTCGTCGCGCCGCGCGCGGCAATGCACCACCACGTCGTAGCCATCGTGCGCAAGCCGCAACGCGATGGCGCGGCCAATGCCGCGCGAGGAACCCGTGACGAGCACGGTCTTGTTGGTCATGCTTGCTGCCCCTGGAGAAACGCCTGCGCATCGGCAGGCCGGAATACCGAAACATTGGCGCGCGCCACCTCGCGGCCATCGAGCGACAGCGTGCAGGCGAACATTCCCAGGCCATTGTCGCCGGCCAGTTCCATGCGCGCGGCAACCGTCAGCACGCTGCCCACGGGGAATGCGGGCACGTCGCAGGCGTAGCGCCGGGAGCCCAGCAGGAAGCCGATGCCGGGCGGCCGCCCGGCCATGCGGTCCTGCGCGCCAGCCCATGCGGCAATGGTCTGGGCCATGTATTCGATGCCCACCCAGGCCGGCATGCCGTCGTCGTCCACGAACAACTGCGTGGCACGTACCGTGGCGCGCGCCACGCAGCCGTCGGTATCCACATGCACCAGTTCGTCGATCAGGCGCATCGCGCCCGCGTGAGGCACCACCTCGGCCATCGGAGGCAGTTCCAGTTGATTCGATATCGGTTCGGTTGTGTTCATCTTTAGCCCCGTCCCATCACCAGCACGCTGTTGCTGCCGCCGAACGCGAACGAATTGCTCATCACATGGCGCACCGGCCGGCCCAGCGATTCGTCGGGCCCCACCACGTGCAATGCCGGCAAGGCGGCGTCGGCCACGCCGTCCCACCAGTGCGCGGGCAGCCTGCCGTGCGGATTGCCCTCCAGCGTCAGGTACATCAGGGCTGCCTCCACCGCGCCGGCTGCGGCCAGCGTATGGCCGGTCTGCGGTTTGGTGGAGCTGACCGGCACACCAGGGCCCAGCAGATCCGACACCGCACGCGACTCCATCGCGTCGTTCTGTTCCGTGGCGGTGCCGTGCAGGTTCAGGTAGTCGATGTCCGCCGGACCCAGGCCGGCGCGCGCCAGCGCCTGTTGCATCGCGGCACGCGCCCCCGCGCCAGCCGGGTCCGGCGCCGACATGTGGTGCGCGTCCGACGTCTCACCCCAGCCGGCCAGCCGCACCGGGCCGGCCTCGCGCGACATCAGGAACAGCGCCGCACCTTCGCCCAGATTGATGCCCTGGCGGTTCGCGGACAGCGGATTGCAGCGTTCGACGCTGACGCTTTCCAGCGAGCGGAATCCCGCGATCGTGAACGCGCACAGCGTATCCACCCCGCCCGCGATGACTACGTCGGCAATGCCCTGTTCCAGCAGGCGCGCCGCGGCTACCAGGGACTTGGCGCTCGATGAGCAAGCGGTGGAAATCGTGTACGACGGCCCAGCCACGCCCAGCGCCAGTGCCAGGTATTGCGCGGGCGAGCCAAGCTCCTGCTGCCCGTAATGGAATCCGGCTGGCCACGCGCCCGTGCGGGCACGTTCGCTCACGGCGACCTCCCCGCCGCTGATGCCCGACGTACTGGTGCCGAGCACAATCGCCACGCGCTGCGGTCCTACGCGTGCGAGGGCGGCCTCCACTTCCGGACGGATCGCCGCCAGCGTACGGTCCAGCAGCGCATTGTTGCGGCTGAACAGCTCCGGCGCGATGCCGGCAGGCAGATCGGTGGCGGCCACTGGCTCGCGCACGGTGCCTAGGTGCAATGGCATGCCCGGCGTATAGCGATCCGTCAGCTCGCCGCCACTGGGACCATCGGTCCGGAACAGCGCCGCGCGGACGGCATCGGCGCCGCTGCCGAGCGCGCAGATCACGTTCATCGCATTCATGTAGACCGTCATTGCGCCCTCCCCTGCCCTGTGTCCTGCCGCCCGCCGAGATCCTGCAGCGTACGGATCGTCAGCCGATAGCCGTCGCGCCGCTGCACGAACAGCGTGGTCCGGGCGTCGGGATAGCGGATTTCCACCACGACTTCGTCGCCCGCCCGCAACTGGCGAACGCCGGGCGCCACTTCGACGCGCCAGCCCGCCGGCAGTGCCGCCTGGATGGCCGCCACGGGCCAGAGCGACAACTGCAGATCACTGAGGATACGCTCGGGCAGCAGCTCCGGTGGCGCCCACGGTGCCTTGCTCACGCGCAGCTCATGACCGTCCCAGTCCAGGCGCGCCAGCACCTGGCCGCCCGCCACGGCGGCCAGCCGGGTATGTGCGGCATCGGCTTCCAGCAGCGCCAGCATGTCGCGCGTCTGCTCGCCCTGCGGCGACGGGTATTGCACCGTGATCTGCTGCTGCAGGTTCAGGGTGCGGCCCAGTGACCCAGGGGGCATGCGCAGCAGCGGCACCGCGCCCTCGGCGTGCATGCCGGCCGCTGCGCCAGCGGCCATGCCGTCTCGTGGCGGCTGCGTCGCGCAACCGGCCAGGGCCAGCACGCCAGCGCATGCCGCAGCGGCGGCGCTACGGCTCAAGCCGAACAAAGCTGCTCCAGCACGCCAAGCCGCCGCCGCGACTCGGCCACATAAGGGTTGTGGGTGTCCCACGCATATCCGGCCAGGATCGACGAAATCATCCGGCGGATCTCGGGCGTGCCCTTGGGATGGAAGATCACCTTCTGGAAGCTGCCTTCGTACCATGCCTCGACGTATGTGCGGAAGCAGTCCACGCCGGCCTTCAGCGGCCTGGCGTAATCGGCGTCCCAGTCCACCGTTTCGCCTGCAATCTGCCGCGCCACGCAGGCTGCGGCCAGGCTGGCCGACTTGAAAGCGATCGTCACCCCCGACGAGAACACCGGATCAAGGAACTCGCCGGCGTTGCCCAGCAGCGCGTAGCCGTTGCCCCACAGCGAACTGACGTTGGCCGAATAGCCGACGATCTGGCGTGCCGGCGTATCCCAGTTGGCGTCCTTGAGCAGTGCGGCCAGGCCCGGCTCTTCCCCGACCAGCGTCCTGAGCTTCGCCATGTCGTCGCCCGCATAGCGGTCGAGGAACGACTTTTCCGCCACCACGCCCTGCGAGCACCGGCCGTTCGAGAACGGGATGGTCCAGTACCACACGTCCACGTGTTCGGGATGTACGCTGATCAGAATCTTGTTGCGGTCGAATGCGCCCACGGGCACGCGGTCTTCCACGTGCGTGAAGATGGCCGCGCGCACGGGGAAGTTCGACGGCGACTCCAGCTTCAGCAGACGTGGCAGGATGCGCCCGAAGCCGGAGGCATCGAGCAGGAATTTCGGCGCCACCGTGTAGACGTCGCCGTCCGGATCGCGCACCGTCACCAGAGGCCGGGCGCCGCTCACGTCCACCGCTTCCACCACGTGCCGGAAGCGCACCTCGGCGCCTTGCTTCGCGGCTTCGCGGATCAGCACGTTGTCGAAGTCGGCACGCTGCACCTGGTACGTGGTGCCCCAGCCCGGCGAGAACTTGTCGCGGAAGTCGAACGCCGTGTGCTGCCCCTTATGCGAGAAGGCAGCGCCGTTCTTGTACTGGAAGCCGGCTTCCACCACGGCCTGCAGCATGCCGGCCTCCTCGATGTACGCCATGCTCTGTGGCAGCAGGCTCTCGCCGATGGAGAAACGCGGGAAGGTCTCCTTTTCGATCACCAGCACGTCGATGCCGCGCCGGCGCAACAGGCCGGCCGCCACCGAACCCGCGGGGCCGGCGCCGACGATCAGAACTTCTACCTGTTCCTTCTTCATGTGAATCAACCCTGTTCAATGTTGTTGGATGGGCGGCGCGGCCGGACGAAACCATGGCGACAGCACCCAGACCGCGCCCACGCCCGAAAGCATGGTCATGCCGAACGCATGCAGCGCCGGCGTGGAAGACAAGGCCAGCAGGCCAAACGCCAGCAGCGTGCTGGCCGCGCCCAGGACGATGGCCGTCCATGACACCCCATCGCCGGGATGTTCGAGCAGGAAGATGCCGTAATCCACGCCCACTCCCAGCAGCAGCGCCAGTGCCAGCACCGAGAACAGCTGCAGCGGCACCTGCAGCCAGCCCAGCACCGCCACGCTGAACGCCGCCGCCAGCAGCGTGGGCACCAGCGCGCGCCAGCCGTCGGCGCCATAGCGCCAGCCCAGCAGCAGCGCCACACCAGCGGCGCCCGCCAGCAGCAGCCAGGTCATGAGTACGCGATAGTGATGCAACAGGCCCGACAGATCGGCGATGCGGTCCACCCACTCGGCCCCGCTCACCGCATTCACCTCGTGCGCGATGCCCGCCATGGCGGCCGGTCGTTCCAGCCCGCGCAACAGCATCACGCTGGCATAGCCGCTGCCTTCCCGCCCGAGCCACAGGTGGCGCAGCGTACCCGACACCGGATGGGCCAGCCAGGCAGTCAGCGTCAGCACCTCATCCCCCTCGGATGCCGGCGGCGGCGCAATCGTGCCACCTAGCGCATGCGCTACACGTTGACGCACCGCAAGCTCCTGGCGTTTGGCCAGCGCCGCATCGGCACGCTGGCGCGCCGCAGAGGGCACCCAGTCCGAAATCGACACGAAGCCGGCGAAGTCGCCACGGCCGATGGTATCGGCCAGCCGGGCCTTGACGGCTTCCTCGCGGGACAACACTTCGTCTGGCGTGGCGCCGCGCACCAGCACGAACTGCGCCGGGCTCGGCGTGCCGAGCAGCCGGCCCGCCGTACGCTGGGCCTCCACCAGCGCCGATGGCGAACTCTGCAACTGGCGCACGTCGTCCACGACACGTACCTGCCAGACGCCTGGCACGATGAAAACGGCCAGCCCGGCCAGCGCCAACCACGTGCGGGCATCGTTGCGCACGCGCGGCCAGCGCGCCAGGCTATCGGCCAGCCACGTGGAAAGCCGCGTCTGCCGCAAGTTGCCACGGTCCAGCAGCGGGAACCAGACCACCACGGTAAGGAAGGCCGCCACCAGCCCCACTGCGGAAAACAGCGCCATTTGGCGCAGTCCGGGGAACGGCGCGATGCCCAGCGCCAGGTAGGCCACCACGCTGGTCAACAACGCCAGCGCCATGCCAGGCAGCAGGAACCGCATGACCTTGGGCGGCGATGCCCCGGGCATGGCCTGGCGGGTCACGAAATAGTGGATGCCGAAATCCTCGGCCACGCCCACCAGGCTGGCGCCAAACACCAGCGTAACCAGATGCACGCGATCGAACACGATGGCCGTGGCCGAGATCGCCGCCGCCGTGCCGATCAGCAGGGACAGCCCCACCAGCACGATCGGGCGCAAGGACCGGAACGCGAGCCAGACCAGCAGCAGCACCGCCGCCAGCGAACCCCAGCCGATGACATTCATCTCCAGATTGGCCTGCGCGGCGGCAGCTTCTGCGTGCAGCGGAATACCAGCCGCTATCAGACGCACGCCGTCGTCCCCCTGACGCGCCGCAGCTTCAGCGGCCTTGATCAGGTCGCCGTACTCCGTATTGCCGCTGACGGAGAACGCCGGCTTGGTGATCCGGTACGACAGCAGCGCCCATTCCCGGCCGTCTCCCGACAGCGCTGCCATCCCGTCGCGCTCATGCACGCGCGTGACAGCCGCCCGCGACAGCCACCAGTCCTGCCACAGCCCCAGCGGATCGGCTGCCCAGTCGGTCAGGCGCGGGCCTGTGGAAAGCTGGTAGAGCCGCGTGAGCGCCTGGCGGGCCAGCGCGTCGGGATCGGCGCCCTGCAGCTGCCGGCGCTGCGCATCGGTCAGCAGCCGGTCGCGCCAGGGCCGGTAGAACGCCAGGGCCGCATCGAAATCGAAGGCCGCGATCGTGTCAACCGGCCTGAGCAGATCCGCCTGCCGCCCGGTGGCCGCACGGAATCGCTGCGCAGCGGCGCGGGTGCGCGTCCAGTCCGGACTGCCTACCAGTACTACCACTTCCTGCGCCACACCGTCAGCCAGCCGCCGCAGCACGCGGTCGGCCGTGGCCGTGCGCTCGCTGGTCGGCAACAGCGCCATGACGTCAGTATCCAGCCGCGACGCGCGCCAGAACTGGAACTGGTGCGCGGCCAGCGCCACCACCAGCAACAGCCAGCCGATGGCCAGCCAGCGCCCCGTGCGGGTCAGTCCGCCACGCATCGCCACGCCGCCTGCCATGTCACTCAAAACGCTGCTCCTCGGCGCTGGTCAGCCCGGTTGCCGCCGAAGGGTCGATCATGCGGACCACGGTACTGTCGCCGCTGCCCTCTTCCAGCCGCACATTGCGCACGAAGCGGTCACCGGCCAGTTCTATCCGCGTAAACACGCGCCGCATGCCGGCATCGGCCGGGGTCAGCGTCAGCGCCCAACCCGACTTGCCCACGAGCTTGCCGGTCACTTCGAAACGCGTCTGCAGGCTGCGCAGGTCGCCGCGCAGCACGGCGATCATCGATTCGCCCACCACCCGCATGGCCGGCTGGCTATCGGCCTGCATCTGCTGCTGCACCTTGCCGTCGGCGCCGCGCATCACCAGCCGGTCCGGCGTGACCAGCAGGCTTGACGGAAACGGCTCGCGCGTACTCCACACCACGCCCCGGCCGCGCGCCAGCACGAAATCGCCGCGCGACACCAGCGGATTGCTGAAACCGGCCAGCCGGCGCGTCTGCTCGAACTGTCCGCGGATGACCGGCGCATCGGCCAGCCGCGCGGCCACGTCACCGAGAAGGTCCCCGGCATGGGCGGGCACGGCGCTGGCCAGCACCCCCGCGGCCAGCCCGCCGCCCAGCAGGTGCAAGACGTGCCGGCGCTTCATGAGGCCACCCCCAGCTTCTGGAACAGCACGGGCGGGCACACGTAGAGCATCTCCTGTGTCTGCATGTCCACGGCTACCTGGATCGAGTAACCCTTGGTCAGGCGCTGGCCGGACGCGGCGTCGCGAAGCTCGTACTCGATCTTGAGCCGGTTCTCCCATTCGACGATCGTCGCGTGCACCTCCACGGCCTGGCCATAGACCAGCGGACGGATGTACTTGACGCGCAGGTCCACCACGGGCCAGGCATACCCCGAATCGCGCATCTGCGGATAGTCGTAGTCGATCTCGCGCAGCAGCGCGCAACGCGCCAGCTCGAAATAGCGGATGTAGTTGCCGTGCCAGACCACGTTCATCGGATCGAGGTCGTGGAACGCGGGCGTCAGCGTAATGAAGTGATGGATGACCTTGGACATGGCGATGCCAGTTGGCCGGAACGCACGGGCCTCAGGCCCGCGGCATACCTTGACGCCCCGTCTGCACGGGATCGTCGGCCCAGAAATCGTAGAAATTGAACCAGTCGTACGGCGACTGTGCCACCAGCGCCTGAAGCCACGCCGCATAGGACGTGGCCAGCGCGGTCAGTGCTGCGTCGCGGTTGGCCCGGGGCAGCACCACGGCGTGCGACAGTTCGGTGAAGCGCAACAGGTGGCCGTCTCCGTGCCGCACGCACCCCATCGCGTACAACGGACAGCGCATCAGCGCCGCCAGCACGTAGGGGCCGACCGGAAAGCGCGCGGGGGCCCCCATGAACGGCACACGCACGGCCCGGCCACCGTGCGCCGGCGCGCGGTCGCCGGCAATGGCCACAAATTCCCCGGCCTGCACCTTGGCGGTCAGATCGAGCGCCGTGGCCGGCGAGATATCGTCCACCTGATACAACTGAACGCCAGATTTCGGATCGATGCGCGACAGGATGCGGTTGAAGCGTTCGGCGTGGCGGGTATGCACCAGCACGGTCAGGCGCATGCCGTCGCGCTGGTTGGCCAGCACCCGGCACAGCTCCAGGCAGCCCATATGGGCAGTCATGATGATGCCGCCCTGTCCGCGTGCGATCTGTTCGACCAGCACCTCGTTGCCTTCCCGGGTGACGTTGCCAAAGCGATAGCGGCCGCCGATAGCCAGCAGCTTGTCGAGCAGCGTATCCGCGAAAGAGAACAGGTGCCGCAGCGTGTGACGCCAGCCGGGTACGGTTCCGACGGTGCCGGCCGTCTGCTGCACGCGCGTCAGGAAATCGAGCGACGAACGCCGGGCCAGCGGATGCGTGGCCCAGTAGTAGGTCACCACAGGATAGGCAGCAAGGCGGAACAGCGTCCGGCCGAAGATCCGGTACAGGAAGTACAGGCACCAGACGCCCCACATGCATGTGACTTCGCCGATGGTGCTCCAGTGCCTGGAGCGGCCCGCCTGCAGCGCGGCGCCGGAGTTCGGGGCCGGGGGCATCATGCCGCCACCTTGCGCCACAGAAGGCGCGGCATGCGCCATACCATCCCGAAGAACAGGCGCGTATGCATGCGCGAGATCAGGACGTTGTCGCGCCACGCCTGGAAGTGCGAAACGCCGTCGGACGGATAGGTCACGCGCGTGGGCACGTTCAACATCCGCACGCCCCGCCACACCAGGTGCACCAGCACCTCGGTGTCGAACTCCATCCGCCGGCCCAGCCGCACGTCGCGCATCAGATCGATGACCGGCGCCAGCGGATAGACCCGCAGCCCGCACATCGAATCGCGGATGTCGAACGACAGGGTGTTGATCCAGACCCAGATGTGGGTCAGGTAGCGCGCATACAGCCGGTGCCGTGGCACAGACTCGTCGTACACCGGATGCCCGCAGACCATCGCCTCCGGGTTGGCCCTGGCCAGCGCCACGAACTGCGGAATGCAGTCGGCATCGTGCTGGCCGTCGGCATCGATCTGCAGCGCATGCGTATAGCCAAGCTCGGCCGCCACCGAGAATCCGGCCATGATCGCCCCGCCCTTGCCCTGGTTCTGCGGCAATCGCACCAGACGGACACGCTCGGAGTGGGCCGCGGCCAGTGCGCGCAAGACCTGCTCGCAAGGCGGACTGCTGCCATCGTCAACCAGCAGGCACGGCAGCGGATGCTTCAGGATGGCATCCACCATGGCGCCTATCGCACCTTCATGGTCGTAGACGGGCACCAGCACGACGGGGCGGAATTCGGCGGTCATCTGGCCTCGGGGTGAAAAACGATCTTGCCGCTGGCGTGCGGGCCGGCTGCGGAGCTGAAACGGAAGCCAAGCGCATGGGCCTCGGGCTGCCAGGTCAGCGCAAGCTGCACCACGCTATTGGGCTGGATCACGGACTGGAACTTGAGCGTATCGAGCCGCGCAAAACGCTGGCGGGACGGCACGGCCAGCTTCAGCGGCGCCAGCGCCATCACCCAGTCCACCTGTGCGACGCCGGGCACGATGGGAGCGCCCGGAAAATGTCCGTCAAACACCGCCAGATCCTCCGCCACGTCGAGTTCAGCCGTAGCTGACGCCTCGTCCGCCGTCAGCCAGCGGACCGCCGGCAATGTGCGGCGGAACAGGTCACGCAGCATCACCTCGGTGGTCTTGCCTTGCGCATTGCAGGGCAGTGCCGGCGGGAACGCCCAGCGGCGCGGCAGCGCAACGGGGTCGACGGCCTCGGCCAGATGGCGGCGCAACGCCGCGCCCATGGCGCCTCGCCCTGCCGCGGCCAGCCGCGCTGCGCCTCCGTCGTTCAGCACCACGGCGGCAGCCACGCGCATGCCGACGTCGAGTTCGATCGGCACCACGCGCGCCTCGCGCACCCACGGCGATGCAGCCAGGCATTGCTCGATCTGCGTGAGCGAGATGCGCTTCTCCTCGATCTTGACGATACGGTCGGCCCGGCCAGCCAGAACGAAGCTGTCGTCCCCCGCGGCAAGCGCGCGGTCGGCGCAGACATGCCAGCCATCGTCGGCAAGGTGGGGCGAGCGCACGGCCAGATAACCGTCCTGCAACTGCCAGGCGATGCCCGGCAGCGCAGTCCAGCGGTCGGCATGTACGGCGCGCTGGCGCCAGGCGATGCCCCCGGTCTCGGAACTGCCGAAGACCTCCACCGGCGACTGCCCCATATGGCGCAGTGCGCCCACAGCGGCTTCTGGCGGCAAGGGCCCGCCCGACGAGAACACAGCGCGCAGCGCAGCGCGCACGACCGGCCAGTCGAGCCCAGCCGGCATGCGCTTGAGGTGCGCCGGGCTGCTGACCAGGATGGCCGCGCTGGCATCGGCCCGACAGGCCGCAACCAGTTCCTCGTGAAATTGCAGACGGCCCGCAGGCATCGGACGGGCCGCGGCCAGCGGCCACAGCACCGTAAACAACAACCCGTAAATGTGTTGGTGCGATACCGTGCAGAGGACGCGCACATCAGCGCCGAAGCGGCCGGCGAAGGCTTGCTGCAGCGTGTGGACCTCGGCGTCGAGTTGCGCCAGCCGCTTGTGAATGGCGCTGGGCACGCCGGTGGAACCGGACGTGAACAACGTCACGAACGTGTCGTACGTGGCCAGCACCGGCCACCCAGCGCCATCCACCCCGCCCTCCTCGTCGGCAGGCGCAGTGCCGGCATCCGGCAGGATGGCGCCGGGCAGCTGCCCGGCCCAGCCGTCGGTCTGCCCACGCAGGGCCGCCAGGGTTTCGGGCCGGGCGTCTCCCGGCAGCACCACGTGCTTGCCCGCATGCCAGGCGCCGAACAATGCCGCCGCGAATTCCGCCGTGTCGTGCTCGAAGTAGATTGCCCAGCGCCGGCCCGGGGCATTGGCCAGGGTGCGGCGCCACATGGCGGCGCGCGCCACGAAATGCCGCGCGTCCACACACGTGCCGTCGCCGCACGCCACCAACGGCGGGCTGCTCCGCGACGCCTTCGCCGCCAGCGCCGCCATGACCCCGCCCACGCCGGTCCATGCCGGCAATGCTTCACCCATGACGATTCTCCGCGCTGCGCGCCATGACGCGCTGGCGCAACAGCCATTCCCCGGCAAACATCGCACCGATCAGGCCGTAGGCAATGGCGCCGTTGTAGAGTGCCCAGATGCGGTCGCTGGCCGCGAAGGCCGTGATCGCCGCGATCGTGCCGTTGCACACAAAGAACAGGCACCAGGCCTGCGTAACGCGGCGCGTATAGGCCACGCCGCTCGGGGGCAGTTCGGGCTCACGCAGACGGGCCAGACGCTCCACCAGTGACGGCGGATGCCTGAGCGTCCAGCCGAACACACCAAGCATCGCCACGTTGACCAGCACCGGATAGAGCTTCAGCGGCAACGCATGCCCGGACACCATGACGACAAGTGCCAGCCCGGCCGCCAGCAGCGCCATGGCACGCCATCCGGCACGCCGGCTCGTGCCGGCACGCAGCACCGCGAGCGCCACCAGCGCCAGCGCCATCACGCGCGGCGAGAAATGCTGCAGCCCCAGGTAGATGACCACCGGATAGGACAGCGTGAGAAGCCCCAGCCCCCACTTTCGCCAGGCCATGGGCGGATCAGGCGGTGGCCGGGGAATCGATCAGCAATGCCAGCGCCTGTACCACGTCCTGCACGGTGCGCACGGACTTGAACTGCTCGGGCTTGAGCGGCTTGTTCAGCATCGGCTTGAGCTTCACCAGCAGGTCCACGGCGTCGATGCTGTCGATGTCCAGATCGTCGTGCAGCCGCGCCTCGGGCGTGATGCGGGCCGGATCGATCTCGAAGGTTTCCTCGAGCACCGCGGCCACGCGCGCAAAGATTTCGTCGTGAGTCATGTCGGGTTCCGTGTGATGCAATCTCTTGCCATATCTCTAACGGCGCGGGTCAGGCCGGAGCCCGGTTGCCCTGCGACGCCACGTACGCGGCCAGCGCCGAGACACTGGCGAAGCGCGAGCGGATCTCTTCCTTGTCGCCGTTCATGGTGATGCCATAGCGCTTCTGCAGCGCCAGTCCCAATTCCAGCGCGTCGATCGAGTCGAGGCCCAGGCCGTCGACGAACAACGGTGCGGTGGTGTCGATATCATCCGCGGCCACGTCCTCGAGGGACAGCGACGAGATGATCAGTTCCTTGATTTCTTGCTCAAGCGCCGTCACGGCGGATCTCCCTGGAGAAAAAGTTGCAAAGTGCCTGCGTCAGATGCCGTACGGCCAAGGCGTCCTCGGTGCCCTCGGGCACCCATTCGGACACCGGCACGTCCGGACGTACATCGATGACGAAGCGCGGGCGGCGCACCGGCACGTGATACCACTTCTCGCCCTTGGTCAGCGTGGGCGGCACGCAATGAATGACCACGGGGGTCAGCGCGAAACCACCACGCACCGCCACATTGGCCGCGCCGCGCTGCAATTGCAGAGGCTGGCCCGGGCGCGTGCGGGTGCCTTCGGGAAAGATGATGAGGTTGTTGCCGGCCCGCAGCGAATCGATACAGTCGTCCACCATGGCGGCGCCGCCGTCGTTGCGCACCCAGCCGGTGGCCAGCACCGGGCCCCGCGTGAACGGGTTGCGCGTCAATGCGGACTTGACCACGCAGTCGGCCCGGCGGGTCAGCGCCATCAGGAACACCACGTCGATCAGCGACGGGTGGTTGGCCACGATCAGCAGGCCGCCGCGTTGGAGGCGCTCGGCGTGGCGGACCTCGTAGCGGATCACGCCCACGACGTGCATGATCCAGACGAAGAGCCGGAACGCATGATGAATGAGGGCGCGGCAAACACGCTGACGCCTGGCATCCGTCCAGGGCAGCAGCATCAAAAGCGGAAACACCAGCACGCGCAGCAGCAGCCCGCCGATGCCGAAGCTCGAAAAGCAGAAACCGGTGGCGCACACACGCCACGCGCGATCGAGCCGCTCAACCATGGCGACGCCATCTCCAGATCGCGCGCTCGCCACGATGTACCAGTTCGGTATCGCCGGCCAGCATGAAGCGCAGCACGTCGAGCGCATGCGGCAATAGCGGATGCGCGGTGGCCGGATCGGTTCCGGTACGTGGGGCCACGATCTCCAGCGCCAGGACCGGTTCCCCGGCACGCGGGCGCCCGATGCGCCAGGCCCAGCCGAAGAGGCAGCCCGGTTCGTCGGCGAATTCGGCATACGCTTCGGGCAGCGGCGCGTCATAGCACACCAGCAGCACTTCGTCCGCACCATCGCCGAGCAACGCACAGGCCTCCACCACTGCCGTCTCGACGGTATCCCGCCCGGCAGCCACGGCCTGCAGGTTCGAGGCATCGCCGCGGTCGATCGTGAACATCGCGCCAATGGCATTGTGGACGGACAGGCCGAAAGCCGTGGGCGAAAGCGGCTGCGCCGCCGCCAGTTCGCTGAGCATGTCGAACGCACGCGGGGTGTCGCCGTGGCGTGATGCGAACACGGCGGGACCATGGAAAGCGGAACCGGGTGCTACGTCGCCAGCCGTCACACCGTACGCTGGATGCAGCGCCGCCTTGCCGAGCGCATTGACGCGCCGGCGCAACATGGGGGCCATGGCCGCAAGCGCGGGGAGGTCGCCGCCTTCGGGCAACCACGGGGCCCGGCTCCATGCCCGCCAGGCATCTGCCGTCTGCAATGCCGGCGCCGAGGCCGCCCATGCGCGAATTCCGAATTCCATTGCCATGCCGTGCGCATTGGGTGGATGGTGAGCCCGGAGCCTGCAGCGAGGCATTGGCCATGGCGTTCGCAACGCGCGCGCCGCCCGCACGACCCCGGGGACATTTCCTTTTTTCCCTGAAATTAGCGTCGAAATCCGCAGATTTCGGCGTCTTTGTGTTAATTGCAGTGCTCTCGCCGTCACCTTTTGGGAGGCTGGGCGGCCGGCCTTGCGACCGTTCTCGCGCCAGGCGGGACAGGCCGGTAGCCGTGCAACTGCCTTGATAGGTGTCGGATAGTTCCAGGCCGCGAAGTACCCCTCCAAAGATGGGCATCGTGGCAGCACTGCGAACTTCGACCCTGCATTTTTATCAGGGGCGAATTCTCGCACAAAGGCGCCCGCTATGGCGCAAACTGTAACGGTCTCGGACAAATGTTACAGGGCGGGAGCAACCTGCCGGCCACCCCCGCCCTGTTGGACTCCGTTACCCCGTCGGGCGGATTTCAGCGCGCCGGCAGGATGGTGCCCGTGACTTCACCAAAACCGACGCGATAGCCGTCGCCCTGGCACCAGCCGGTCATGGTCACCGTATCGCCGTCTTCCAGGAAGCCGCGCGTCACGCCATCGGCCAGCGTCACGCGCTCCGCGCCGTTGCGCGTGGTTTCCAGCAGGCTGCCGAACGAATCGGGGGTAGTGCCGCTGATCGTGCCCGAACCCATCAGGTCCCCTACGCGCACGTTGCAGCCCGACACCGTGTGGTGCGCCAACTGTTGCGCCATGGTCCAGTACATCGCCTTGAAGTTGGTGCGGCAGACCGTGGTCGCCGTGGCCGCACCCTGCGGCAGCAGTGCGACTTCGAGAGCGATATCGTAGGCGTTGCGCGCCGTCTGCTGCAGGTATGCCAGCGGCTCGGGCGATTGGACCGGGTTCTCGCTGCGGAACGGGTCGAGCGCATCCATCGTGACGACCCACGGCGAGATCGACGTGCCGAACCCCTTGCTGTTGAACGGCCCAAGCGGCACGTATTCCCATTGCTGGATGTCGCGCGCGCTCCAGTCGTTCAGGATCACCATGCCGAACATGTGCGCGGGCGCATCGGCCGTGCTGACCGGCTCGCCCAGGTTCGACGGCTTGCCGACGATAAACGCCATTTCCAGCTCGTAGTCGAGCTTGCGGCACGGGCTGAACACCGGGCGCGCCTGGTCGGGCAGCTTGATCTGGCCATTGGGCCGATGCAGCGGCGTGCCGCTCACCACCACGGAACTGGCCCGGCCGTTGTAGCCGATCGGGATTTCGAGCCAGTTCGGCAGCAAGGCATTGGCCGGATCGCGAAACATGCGGCCGACGTTGGTGGCGTGCTCGCGCGACGAATAGAAATCCGTGTAGCCCGGAATGTCCACCGGCAGATGCAGCTTCGCCGCCGACATCGGCACCAGGGCCTTGTCGCGCAGCGCGCCGTTGCCGGCAAGCGTCTGGTTGTCGGCGGACAGCAAGGCCGTCAGCGCCGCCCGCGTATCGGTCCACACCGGTTTGCCCAGTGCGATGAAGCGGTTCAGGTTCGGCGCGGCAAAGGCGCCCTTCGCGGCGGCGGGCAGCAGGCCGGCATCGTCGAGCACGGACAGGTCCAGCACCTGGTCACCGATGGCCACGCCCACGCGCGGTGCGCCGTCGCCAATCGAAAAGATGCCATACGGCAGGTTCTGCAGCGGAAAATGGGTCTGGCCGTCGTTGGCCGAGGCAACCCAGCTGGTCTTGGGGGCAGTCATTGTTCTGGAACTCCGGAAATCAGCGCACGTTCGGATTGAAATGCTTCTTCAGGCCCTGCCAGCACGTGTAGTAGTCATGCTGCAGCAGCGCCGATTCGGCGGCATGGCGGGTGGGACGAATCACGCCCGGCGTTTCGAACATGAACGCCATCGTGTCGGTGATGTGGTGCGGCGTGCTGGTGTCCGACACCGACGCCCGTTCGAACGTTTCGGCATCGGGGCCATGGCCGCTCATGCAGTTGTGCAGACTGGCGCCGCCAGGGGCAAAGCCCTCGGCCTTGGCATCGTAGACGCCTGCGATCAGGCCCATGAACTCGCTGGCGATATTGCGATGGAACCAGGGCGGGCGGAACGTATCCTGCGCGGCCAGCCAGCGCGGACCGAAGATCACGAAGTCGATGGTGTCCACGCCCGGCGTGTCCGACGGCGATTGCAGCACCAGGAAGATCGACGGGTCGGGATGATCGAAGCTGATCGAACCAATCGTGTTGAAGTGCCGCAAATCGTATTTGTACGGCGCGTAGTTGCCGTGCCACGCCACCACGTCCAGCGGCGAGTGGTCGATCTCGGCACGCCACAGGTTGCCCTGGAAGCGGGCCACCAGTTCGAACGTGCCCTCGCGGTCTTCATAGCTGGCCACCGGCGTCAGGAAATCGCGCGGGTTGGCCAGGCCGTTGGAGCCGATCACCCCCAGGTCGGGCAGCTTGAACAGCGCACCGTAGTTCTCGCAGATATAGCCCCGCGCCTCGCCATCGGGCAGCGCCACGCGGAAGCGCACGCCGCGCGGAATCACCACGATCTCCTGCGGCTCGACGGCCAGGCGCCCCATCTCGGTGGCGATCAGCAGGCGGCCCTGCTGCGGCACGATCAGCATCTCGCCGTCGGCGTTGTAGAAGTAGCGGTCCTCCATCGACTGGTTGGCCAGATACAGATGGATGCCGCAGCCAGTCTGGGCCTCGGGGCCGCCATTGCCGGCCATCGTGACAATGCCGTCGACAAAGTCCGTCGGCACCGACGGCATTGCCGGCGGGCTCCAGCGCATCTGGTTCGGCGACGGCGGCACCTCGTCGAAGCGGCTCAGCCAGCGATCCTGTTCGATCAGCGCGAACGGCTTGTGCATGGCCGCCGGACGAATCCGGTACAGCCAGGCGCGTCGGTTGTGGGCGCGCGGCGCGGTGAAGGCCGTGCCCGAAATCTGCTCGGCATACAGGCCGTACGGGGCGCGTTGGGGCGAATTGCGGCCCACCGGCAAGGCGCCTGGCAGCGCCTCTGTGGCGAATTCATTGGCGAAGCCGGACATGTACCCGGCGATTTGCGTCTCGGCCACGTGCAGTTGTGTTTGCGTCATGGAGTCTTCCTCTCACACTCCGCCGGCTTGAACGCCGGCGTTTGTCATCGGTATGGCGTCGGCGCCATATCCATCAAATTACGAATAGTAAAATTGATTTACCAAATCGTAATCATGCGCGCGAGCGATGTCAAACCACAAATACGATAGGTCAGCGGCGGACGATCGAAGACATCCGGCGTGGCACGCCGGACCAGCGCAGAGAGGCCGACTCGGCACAGGAATGGAGGAACGCGAACGGGAAAGTCGAAGACAGCGGCGCGCGACGGCGCGCTGCGAGAGGCAGCGGATCGGCCCACCATTGGACATGACGACCGCAGGACGGGACTGCGCCGGGGCGAAAGAACGTGGCGCGCAAACGGAATTTGGAATTCGTGACAGGACGGGGTGTCACCTGTCCTGTCACGAATCTGTGGGGTCAGACGGGCTTGTGGCCCTCCCCCGATGTGGGGCCCGAACCGAAGCCACCGGACGACGGCGTCGATGTCGCCGGTGCTGCCGCCGTGGCAGGCTGGCCAGCCATCGAAGCAGCGGTCACGCCGCCATTGCGGCTGGCGATGAACGCGTTGACATCGGCGGCAAGATGCTGCGGCGCCAGCACCACTTCAAGCCCCAGCGCCTCGCAGGCCGCCAGGAACGTGGACATACGCGGATCGGCCTGACCCGATTCGGCACGAAGATATGCCTCACGGGAAATCCCGGCCTTACGGGCGACGTCCTCCTGCTTGAGCTTGCGCGCTCGACGCAACGCCCGCAGTTGCCGGAACGGTTCGCTAGCGCCTCTTGGCACGGCTGTACTGTTCATGTCGGTCTCCAGTCACCAGTGAAAAAAAAGTGCGCGGACGTGCATTCGAGTATAGAGCACGCAAAGCGTTCCGTAAGGTCTGTTGTGGAACACTTTTACAGATTTCTTATGATGGCTTGATCTCTGCCGCCAGACTCTCATCCAAACGGCGGATAAAGCACAGCTTCCTCCTCCCGCCCCCACATAACGGTAGTGCGCGCTTTGCGTTGACGTCACATCAGTATCGTCCACGTGTGGCATAAGGCAAGTTGACAAACCGTCCGGTCGTGCTATTCTCGAACGCATGCAAAAGGGACAGCTCACGCGCACCGCGATCATCGAACAGGCTCTGCAGTCGGCCACGCAGGTCGGCTTCGAGCAGTTGTCGCTCGCCACGCTGGCCGCCGACACCAATATGTCGAAGAGCGGCCTCTACGCCCACTTCAGGTCGAAGGAGGCGCTGCAGGAGGCCGTGCTGGCCCGTGCCATGGAGCGATTTTCCGAGATCGTGGTGCAGCCCGCGATGCGCCAGGACCGTGGCGTCGCCCGGCTGCAGACGCTGTTCGATGGCTATCTTTCATGGATTGCGGGCGCGGTGATCGAAGGTGGCTGTGTGTTCATGGCGCTGTCGCAGGAATACCGCAATCGACCCGGCGTGATCCGCGACAGGCTCGTGCAGGCATTCAAGGACTGGCACAGCACCATCGTCCGCGTGGTGACCGATGCCGTGGAGGAAGGCGACCTGCGCACCGACACCGACGCCCGGCAGTTTGCCTTCGAGATGGCAGGCATCGGCATGTCATTCCAGTCGTCGTCCAGGCTGATGGCCCGGGCCGACGCGGAAGTGATGGCGCGCCGCGCGTTCGGGCGCCTGGTCAATGACTTCAGAGAGAATCGCAGCACGGAGACCGCCGGCACACACTGATCCCCAGGGATACTGTGCAAGGCGACGGTAGTTCGGGATTTTCACCCGCCACAGCGCAAGCGGCGTGGCGATGCAGAGGGTGGTTCAGGCGGCATTTTTGCCGCATTTTCTTGCCCTGAAAATAGCACGACTGGTCGGTCGCGAAGCATAAAAAAGATAAGGCAAATAGCGTCTTGTCACTGACCAAGTCGGTAAATGATCAGTCGGAGGTGTTCGTCGTGCCGCAAGTGCTGTCATCCGCATCCCAACGCGCCGCCGTCCAGCACACTGGCGGCGCCCTTTCCTATCCGCCGCGTACGGTAGCCGGCGCCCTGGAAGCCAGTGCGATGGCGTGGCGCCGTCTGCGCTGGCAGGCGGGCAGTCTGCTCTTCCCCGCTGCGACGGCGACGGCGCTTGAGCGCCTGTGGTTCAGTCCGCCCCGGGGCAAACATAGCCCGGAAGGTCGCCGCATGCTGGATGCGGCGCGCGCGGAATGGGCACTGGTCACTGGCCAGGGCGCCAGCCGGCGCGTGCGCGTGTATCGTTGGGGTAACAAGGGGCCCGTTGTGCTGCTGGCGCACGGCTGGGGCGGCAATGCGGGCCAGTGGCACGCCGTGGCAGCCGGCCTGTTGTCGGCGGGCATGCGCGTGGTGGCCTTCGACGCCCTGTCGCACGGCGCGTCCGATGCGGGCGCACGAGGACAGCAGCAAACATCGATCCTGGAAATGGCGCGATCGCTATTGGCCGTGGCCTGGCATGTCGGACCTGTGCACGCCGTGGTGGCGCATTCGCTGGGCGGCGCGGCGGCCGCGCAGGCGATTCGCGAGGGCCTGCCCGCCCGCGGGGTGGCAATGATCGGGGCGCCAGCCGACATGTACGACGCATGCGCCGCCATGGCCTGGCAGCTTGGCGTCGCGCCGCATGTGCTGGATCGCATGCAACGCCGCAGCGAACAATGGCTCGGCGCGAGCTGGTCCACGTTCAATGTGCCCGATATCGGTCGTACCCGGCCGGTCCCACCATTGCTGGTGATTCATGACCGCGACGACAAGGAAGTCCGCTGGGAAGATGGCGCGGCCATTGCCGGCGCGTGGCCGGACTCGCGCCTGATTACCACCGAGGGCCTGGGCCATCGGCGCATCCTGCGCGACGCCGATGTCGTCGCGCATCTCGCGCGCTTCGTGTGCGGCCTGGCAGCCGCGCCGGCCCTGCCCCCGATGTCGTACAGGGCTTCCGCGTCGCAGTGATCAGAACCCTTGCAGTACCAGCTTGCCGATGGTCTGTCCGCCTTCCAGCAGGGCATGGGCACGCCGCAGATTGTCGGCACGGATGGCGCCGAGGTTGTCCCCCACGGTCGTCTGCAGCTTGCCGGCATCCACCAGGCGCGCCACTTCATTGAGCAGGCGATGCTGCGCGATCATGTCTGGCGTCTCGTACATCGCGCGCGTGAACATGAATTCCCAGACGAACGTGGCGCTCTTGCTCTTCAGTTCGCCCACGCTCAGCGGGCCGGCATTCTCGACGATCGAGCAGATCTTGCCCTGCGGGGCAATGGCCGCGGCCATCGCATGGAAATGGCGATCCGTATCGTTGAAGCAAAGGATATAGTCGACGTGCGCAAACCCTAGCGCGCGCAGTTGCTTCGGGATGTCCTGACGATGGTCGATCGTGTGATCGGCGCCCAGGCGGCGGCACCATGCCTCGGACTCCGGACGGGAGGCCGTGGCCACCACGGTCAGGCCCGCCAGCACCTTGGCCAGCTGGATGCCTATCGATCCCACGCCGCCCGCCCCGCCAATGATCAGTACCGACTTGCCCGCATCGTCGCCTTTTGGCGAAACGCCCAGGCGGTCGAACAGGGCTTCCCAGGCCGTGATCGCCGTGAGCGGCAACGCGGCCGCCTGCGCGAAGTCCAGGGATGCGGGCTTGTGGCCGGCAATGCGTTCATCCACCAGATGGAACTCGCTGTTCGCGCCCGGCCGCGTGATGCTGCCCGCGTAGAACACCGGGTCCCCCACCTTGAACAGCGTCACCTCGGCCCCCACCGCCACCACGGTGCCGGCAGCGTCCCAGCCCAGCACGCGCGGGGCATCCTCGACCTTGTCCTTGGGCGCCCGCACCTTGGTGTCCACCGGATTCACGGCGATGGCTTCCACCTTGACCAGCAGGTCGCGGCCGGTGGCTTCGGGCTTGGGAATTTCCACATCGACCAGCGATTGCGGATCGGAAATGGGCAGGTAACGGGTCAGGCCAATGGCTTTCATGTCAGGGTCCTCTCGAAGATTGACGGGATGCCTGCATCGTAGCCAATCCCCACACGATTGATTAGCCGGATAGTGTCGCAATCACTTTCCCTTTTTTCAGGAAAATGCGACCGGACAAAAAGCCCGCGCGAGGCGGGCTTTTCAACGCTGCCATGGCGCCGAGGCGCAGGGATCAGGTCAGGTCATCCGGCACCGGACGATAGCCCATCGGGGTCGTCGAGGTGTCCTGAACGTACTTTTTTGCGTGGGCCTCGCGCATCGGCTTGAGTACGAAGATCGCCATCAGCGCCGAGAGCGCTGCCATGCCCGATGCCAGCATGAACACTGCATGCCAGTCGCCGGTGGCCGCCGTGATCACACTGGAGAACGGCACCAGCAGCGCGGCCGTACCCTTGGCCGTGTAGAGCATGCCCGCGTTGGTCGCCGCGAATTTCGGCCCGAACGTATCGCCACAGGTGGCCGGGAACAGGCTGTAGATTTCACCCCAGGCGAAGAACACGATGCCGGTCAGGACCACGAATGCCACTGGATTGTGGCCGTAATTGGCCAGCAGCAGAATGCCCACTGCTTCCACGGCGAACGCGAGGAACATCGTATTTTCCCGACCGATGTTGTCCGACACCCAGCCGAAGAACGGGCGTGTCAGGCCATTCAGCACACGGTCGATGGTCAGGGCGAAGGTAAGCGCCGGCAAGGTAAGCCCCCAGATCGACACGGGCGAATCGTGCAGGCCGAAGTCCTTGGCGATGGGGCCCAGCTGCGCGGTAGCCATCAGCCCGCCCGCCGCCATCATCACGAACATCGCGTACATGACCCAGAAGATCGGCGACGACATCACCTGGCGCGGCGACGCGTTGTAGGTGGTCGCGGCCTTGAGCGTCGACTTGACGTCCGCCAGGATCTTGGCCGACGGCGGCAGCAGCAACATGCCCAGGACCATGACGATCAGGCCCTGCCCCAGACCGAAGTACAGGAACGTGGCCTCATAGCCGCTGCTCTTGATCATGTTGGCGATCGGCACCACGGTGGCCGCCGACCCGGCGCCAAAGCCCGCGGCCGTCAGACCCGCCGCCAGCCCCCGCCGATTCGGGAACCACTTCAGCGCGTTACCGACGCAGGTGCCATACACCGCGCCCGCGCCCACGCCGCCAATGGCGGCCGCCACGTAGAGCATCGGCAGCGACGACGCCATCGAGTTCATCACCCAGGCCACCGCGCACAGCAGGCCGCCGCCAACCACCACCGGGCGCGGACCGTACTTGTCCACCAGGTAGCCTTCGATCGGCACCAGCCAGGTCTCGGTCACCACAAAGATGGTGAAAGCCACCTGGATCGCCGTGCGGCCCCAGTGGTACTTGTCGTCGATCGGGTTGACGAACAGCGTCCAGCCGTACTGCATGTTGGCGATCATCGCCATACAGATCACGCCGAATACAAGCTGCGTCCACGGCGATGAATACCAGGACGCTTGCGCGGGTGCGCTTTGCTGACTTTCCATGGTGTCTCCTTCTGGCGGGTGGGCCCGCTGTTGTGGATCGGCATCTGCATTGGTGCCTGTGGTGTGTATTGCTGCTGCTTTGTGTTTTTGTGTCGAACGGCTGGCCGCTCTAGTGCTATACAGTATGTGGTATATCACGCAAGTCAAGGCGATTCGGCGGCCTACCTGACCTGTCAGGCAGACATTCGAAAGCACCCAGTCGCGTGGCCCCGCCAACTGGTGCATCGTGGGCATGAAAGCCCGCCGGCCAAGCGAGCCGATCTTCTTGCCGATCAGATACTTAGGCATGCATCCGGCATCAATGGAAATTGCTGCGGCGCATGTGGCGGATAACCCGATCTAGGGAAAGTCCCGACCCTTCCGGCGACGTCGAATCATCAGCGGGCAAGCTGAATTCGGCGCGGTTCAGGACCACGGCACATGAGTCGAAAAGGAAAAAGCCGGGGAAATCCGGGGCGGGATGTGGGGGGAGGGAAAGCGGGATATGCCGTGCTGCGTCGCGACCTGAGATCACTGGCGCAGGGGCATGGGGATACGGCTGGCGAAACTCTGAAAAGACGGCCGCTGAGGACTGCGGGGACTGCGCACTGCGGGGAGTTGCCGGCCGCTACAACTTCCCTGCTACTACCAACTGCACACTACAGGTACTGCAAAATTCGTCGAACAGCGATCAGGCGTGCAGGAAGCGGGGCTGGAGCACCATATCCGAGGCGGAGCTGCCGATGCCGGTGGACGACTCTTCCGACGAACCCAGACCCGCAAAGCGGCCATGTTCCTGGGCGGTGGTCAGCAGGCCCATCGGCAGGACGGTGGCGAGCACGTAAGTCACGGTGACACCCAGCGAAACAACACCGAGGGCGAGAAGGGTAAGCAGCGTGGTGTTCATGAAAACTCCTAAGTCGTAAGGATCAAGGTGGATTCATTATATGCTGCACTGCGAGGTCTGTAAATATTTGGTATGTGATATATCTGTAGTGGAATCGCTCTAAAAACAACAACGCACCCCGTGGGGTGCGTTGTTGATCTCATAATCGGGTCCGGAAGACGGCTGGCGATCAGATCATGAAGAGAAAGTGCTAGAAATGGCGCAGCAATATTTGCCGCAGTGCGGCAGGTGAATCGCGCTCATCACCCTACCCCACTTTCTTCAAGAGCTCCTGGTCGTACTCCTGCGCCCGCAGGTTGTCCCAGACGGCCGCCGCGTTGGGCTTCAGCGAGCGCGCCTTGCGCCGTACCAGCATGACGTTGGAAGTCACCTGGGGCCGCAATGGTCGCAGCACAGCAGCGGGCGCCAAGCCACTGGCCTGCGCCCGCGACGGCACCACGCCGATGCCCAGCCCCATCGCCACCATGCCGAAGATGGCCGCGAAATGTCCGAGCAACTGCAGCGAACCCGGCCTGACGTGATACGTGGACAATGCGCGCTCGACCGCAGGCTGGACCCCGGAATGCTGGTCCAGCGACAGCACCGACGCATCGGCCAGTTCGCCCCACCCCAACGAATCGCGCGACGCCAGCGGATGGTCCGCCGGCAGCACCGCTTGCAGCGGGTCGACGCACAGCGGTTCGCAGTACAGGTCATCGCAGGGTGCCGGATTGCTGGCGATACCGAAATCCACCTCGCCACTGCGCACGCTCTGCAGCACCGATTCATGCGAGCGGTCGCGCAGCGTGATGCCGATGCCGGGCCACGCCTTGCGGCAGCCCGCCAGCCACATCGGCACCGACATCGACGACAGCACGGGGTCGGTGGCGATCTGCACGGTGCCCTGGCTCGGCTTGCCGGTGCCGTGGCTGTCGCGCAGCGTCTGCTCGACTTCCTCGATCAGATGGCAGATGCGTTGCGACAGCATTTCGCCGGCGTCGGTCAGCTCTACCTGGCGCGTGGTCCGGTCGAACAGCCGCTGGTCGATTTCTTCTTCCAGTTCGCGCACGCTACGGCTGATCGCCGATTGCGTAAGACCCAGTTCCGCCGCGGCGCGCGTAAAGCTTTTCTGGCGCGCCACCGCGGCAAAGGCCTTCAACTGAGGAAGCGAAACATTCATGGTGCCGCTCCTTCCTTGCTGGGTACTGCCGGGGTTGTGGCGCGGGCTATTCACCTTTGCCCGTGGAGAAACCTGCCATATAGGTGCCGTTGTCGCTGACCGGGACAGGCTGTGCCTCGGCATGCCCCGTGATGAAACGCCGGCGCATCGGCTGCAGCACGAACTTGGCCGCCAGCCCCGCCGCCACCGTCATCACGGCCGCCACGGCGAACACGAGGTTCCAGCCGCCCGTATGCGACAGCACCGATGCCACCGGCACCAGCAGCGCGGCCGTGCCCTTGGCCGTATAGAGCGTGCCGGCGTTGGCCGCGGCGAACTTGCTGCCGAACGTATCGGCGCACAGCGCGGGAAAGATCGAGAAGATCTCGCCCCAGAACAGGAACGTCAGCGCCGCGAACAGCATGAACATGTACGGGTCGTGGCCGAACTCCAGCAGGCCGATCAGCGACAGGCCTTCGCCGATGAAGATCAGGAACATCGTATTTTCCCGACCGATGCGGTCCGAGACGAAGCCGCACAGCGGACGCGTCAGCCCGTTGCACAGGTTGTCGATCGACAGCGTCATCGTCAGCAGCGGCAGCGTCATGCCCAGCATCGTCACCGGCATCGACGCAAAGCCGAAGTCCTTGGCGATGGGGCCCAGTTGCGCGGTGGCCATGATGCCGCCGGCCGCCACGGCCACGAACGAGATGTAGATCACCCAGAACACCGGCGTGCGCACCATCTGGCCAGGCGTGAACTCCACCGGGTTGGTCAGGATCTTCTTGTTGGCCACCAGCCCCTTGGGCGGCTGCGGCTTCACCAGCAGCAAGGCCATGGCGAAGATCAGCACGCCCTGGATGATGCCGAACGTAAAGAACGCATGTTCATAGCCGGACTTCTGGATCATGTTGGCGATGGGGATCACCGTCAGCGCCGACCCCGCGCCAAAGCCGGCGGCGGTCAGGCCGGCGGCCAGGCCACGCTTGTCCGGGAACCACTTCAGCGCGTTACCCACGCAGGTGCCATACACGCCGCCCGCGCCGATACCGGCGATCACCGCTGCCGTATAAAGCATCGGCAGCGACGTGGCATACGAATTCATCACCCAGGCCAGGCCGGCGCAGATGGCGCCGCCGGCCACCACCGGACGCGGGCCGAACTTGTCCACGAGCCAGCCTTCCAGCGGCACGAGCCAGGTTTCCGTGACGATAAAAATGGAAAAGGCGACCTGGATTGCGGAGTCGCCCCAATGGTGCTTGGCGTTCATCGGCGTAACGAACAGCGTCCAGCCATACTGGAGGTTCGCCACCAAGCCCATACAAAGTACACCGATGAATAGCTGGAACCAGCGATTGCGGAGGAAGCCTCCGTTTGCATTGCCCATGGCGGGGCCTGCCGCATTGATGTGCGCCATGTCGTGTCTCCTTGCATTAGTGTCATGCGCGCTCTGCGGCGCGCGTGGTGGGCTTGGCCTTGGGGGACGCCCGCTTTCACTACTGAATGAGCGCGCCTGACATTGCGGCACGTGTATTCGTGGATTGATGCTACTTCAAACTTAGATCAGCACAGCATAAAGTTTTTTATTATGATCATTGACGATCCTTTATAGATTGCGGGAAATCGTGCAATGAAGAATGCGACGCTGCGCCAGCTGAAAGTCTTCGAAACGGTGGCCCGCCACCTCAGCTTTTCCCGCGCGGCCGAAGAGCTGCATCTCACGCAACCTGCTGTTTCTACACAGGTTCGACAGTTGGAGCTGCACGTCGGCCTGCCCCTGTTCGAGCAGCTTGGCAAGCGCATTTACCTGACGCCGGCCGGCACCGAGATGCTTCACTACAGCCGCAGCATCATTCAGCAATTCCGGGAAGCCGAAGACGCGATGGCGCAGCTTAAGGGTATATCCGGGGGCCGCCTGAACGTCGCCGTGATCAGTGCGGGCGACTATTTCTTCCCTCGCCTGCTTGCGGAATTCATGAACCGGCATGAATCGGTGACATTGAATCTTGCAGTGCACAACCGCGAGGAACTGCTGCACCAGTTGAGCGGCAACCTGACCGACCTGGCGGTCATGGTACGCCCGCCCGAGGGCATGGACACGATCGCGGAACCGTTCGCCCCGCACCCCTATGTCATCGTGGCCGCACCCAACCATCCGCTGGTGGGCCAGCGACGTATCCCGCTGGCGGGTCTGGCGGAGGAGGCCTTCGTGGCGCGCGAAAAAGGCTCGGACACGTGGAATTCGATGCAGGAAGGTTTTGCCGGCCGGCTCTCGAACCTGCGCATCGCGATGGAGATCAAGAGCACCGAGACCATCAAGCAGGCCGTGATCGCCAATATGGGCATTGCCTTCCTGTCGGCACATACCGTCGGCCTGGAACTGCAGACCGGCAAGCTGGCCGTGCTCGATATCGAAGGCTTTCCCGTGATGCTGAACTGGTATGTGGTCCATCGCAAGAACAAGCGCCTGCCCCCGGTGGCGCTGGCGTTCAAGCAGTTCCTGATGGAGGAAGGCCACACGCTGATCCAGCAGATCACGGGCGTCGAAGGCCTGATCCGGCCCCATCATGGCTAGTCGTCTCTTGTATAAGCGATGACTTATGGTTTTTCGATGAAACTTTAATTATCGTAAATCGTTCCTGCTGTCTAAGCTTCGGACATCACACACTGCAGTACAGACGTGTGCAACCACAGGAGACGATCATGAACCACCTCCAATCCGACGCGCCCGCCACCGTTGCAATGCCGACGGCCGTCAGCGAGATGCGCCACCTTGATCGTGAGATCCAGCTGGCCGCCTACAACGCCGCGTTCACCGAACTGGGCCTGCGCTTCCGCTGGGACGCTCCGATGTTCGAATGGCTGTGCGGCATCGACTGCGAAAAGACGCGCGTCACGCGCTATATCGAGCAGTACCATGCCCACCTGCTGAACGCGTACGACGCGCCGTTCCTGAGCCAGCTGATCTTCGACAAGAAGAACGAATACCTGCGCGGCATGGCCGGCGCCGGCGCGAACTAAGTTCCGCGGCACCGCCAGCGCAGCAAGGGCCCCGTCACGGGGCCCTTGGCTTTTCTACGACGTCAGACTGCCCCGGCCGCCTTGAGCGCGGCAATCTGCGCCGGCGTGCGGCCCAGCCATTCAAGTACCTCGTCGGTGTGCTCGCCCAGCAGCGGCGAGCGTTCGACTTCCACCGGCGAATCGGACAGCGTGATCGGGCAGCCCAGTTGCACATATTTGCCGCGCTGCGGGTGATCCAGTTCCACCAGGTAGCCACGGTCGTACAGCGAGCCATCCTCGATCAAGTCCTTCATCGACAGGATGGGGCCGCACGGCACGTCCACTTCGTTCAGGGCCGCCATGACTTCAAACTTGGTCCGGGTCCTGGTCCATTTCTCGATGACGCCGAAGCATTCGCCCAGGATCTTCAGTCGCGCCTCGGGGGTGGCGAAGTTCGGATGCGTGATCAGGTCCTCCCGGCCGCACAGGCGCATCAGCGGCTCCCAGCCCTGCGGCTGGATGATCACGTACACGTAGTCGTTGGCCCCGCCCGGCGAACAGCGCAGCGCGGCACCGGGCTGGCCGCCGCCCGACGCATTGCCGGCACGCGGCACGAAATCGCCAAATGCCTGGTTCGGATATTCCTTGAGCGGGCCGGCCGCCAGGCGCTGCTGGTCGCGCAGCTTCACGCGGCACAGGTTCAACACCGCATCCTGCATGGCCACTTCAACGCGCTGGCCCCGCCCCGACTTCTCGCGCTGCAGCAGCGCGGCCAGGATGCCCACCACGCAATGCACGCCGGTGCCGGAATCGCCGATCTGGGCGCCGGTCACGGTGGGAACGCCGTCCTCTTCGCCGGTGGTGCTGGCCGCCCCGCCCATGCACTGGGCCACGTTCTCATACGCCTTGCAGTCCACGTACGGGCCCGGACCGAAGCCCTTGATCGACGCGTAGATCAGGCGCGGATTCAGCGCCCTCAGGCGGTCCCAGTCGAAGCCGGCGCGATCCAGCACGCCCGGCCCGAAATTCTCGACCAGTACGTCGCAGCGTTGCACCAGGTCTTCCAGCAAGGCCTTGCCCTCGGGCGTCTTCATATTGAGGGTCAGGCTGCGCTTGTTCGAGTTCAGCATCGTGAAGTAGAGGCTGTCCGCGTTCGGCACATCCCGCAGTTGGCTGCGCGTGATGTCGCCACGGCCGGGCAGCTCCACCTTGATCACATCGGCACCCAGCCAGGCCATCAGCTGAGTGGCCGAGGGGCCGGCCTGCACATGAGTCATGTCGAGGATGCGGACCCCTTCCAGTGCCTTGTTGTTCATGGCGTTGTCTCCTTGAGGATTCTCGTGAAGGCAATGTCTGCGCGACCGGCCGGCGCGCCGTGCGGCGTCGATCTTGCTAAACACCGTATGTGATATATCAGAGCAGAACAAGAGGAAAAGGCACAATGCGACCAACTTTCGGTTCTGCGTCGCAGCAAACCCGCATCGAACCCAAGCGTAGTCCTTGGGTACAGAACATCGCGGCGCACGTCGTTGCGCCGCGCGGTGTCAGCAGGCATTTCCTCACTGTTCGCTCGATTATGTTGATATATTACATACCATGTTTTCGGCTGCAAGAAGAAGGAGCGGACACCGCCCTGCGCCATCGTGCGCATCCAGATGAGGAGACACGTTGAACATCCACGAACATCAGGCCAAGGAGTTGCTCCGGCGCTATGACGTGCCCGTGCCGCAGGGCTGTGTAGCCTTTACGCCAGACGAGGCCACCCATGCCGCCCGCAAGCTGGGCGGGCCGGTGTGGGTGGTGAAATCGCAGATCCACGCAGGCGGCCGGGGTGCCGGGCATTTCATCGAACAAGCCGCTGGCGATGGCTCCGGCAAGGGCGGCGTGCGCGTCGTGACGTCGATCGACGACGTGCACGCGAGCGCGTCGCAGATGCTGGGAAAGACGCTGGTCACCAGCCAGACCGGCCCGGCTGGCCGGGTGGTGCGGCGCCTCTACATCGAAAAAGGCTGCGACATCGCGCGTGAGCAATACCTGGGCATGGTGATCGACCGCGCCACGTCACGCATCACCATCGTGGCGTCCCCCGAAGGTGGATTGGACATCGAGGCGGTTGCCGCCCGTACGCCCGAGAACATCCTGAAGGTAGCGATCGATCCGGCCAGCGGCATCCAGCCATTTCACGCACGCCGGGTGGCCAGCGGCCTGGGACTGCTGGGCAAGCAGGCGGATGCGGCCGCGCGGCTCATCCTCGCTGTCTACCGCGCCTTCACCGAACTCGACGCGTCGATGGTCGAGATTCATCCGCTGGCGATCACTGATAGCGGCGACGTGCTGGCGCTCGACGTCAATTTCGAGTTCGACGACAACGCCCTCTTCCGCCATCCCGAGATCGAGGCCATGCGCGACGAGAGCGAGGAAGATCCGGCCGCAGCCGAGGCCGCGCGCCACGGGCTGCACTACGTGCGGATGGGCGGCAATATCGGCTGCATGGTGAACGGCGCCGGCCTGGCCATGGCCACCATGGACCTCATCCAGCGCCATGGCGCCGAGCCGGCCAACCTCCTGGACCTGGGCAGCGCCGCCACGGCCGAACGGGTGACCGCCGCATTCCGGCTGATCCTGGCCGATCCCAGGGTGGAAGGCATCCTGGTGAACATCTTCGGCGGCATCTTGCGCTGCGACGTGATCGCAGAAGGCGTGGTCGCCGCAGCGCGCGAGTCGGACCTGACCGTGCCGCTGGTGGTGCGGCTGGAAGGCACCCATGTCGAACTGGGCAGGCAGATCCTGCGCGATTCGGGCCTGCCGATCATCGCTGCCAGCCAGCTTGCCGACGCGGCCGGGAAAGTGGTGGCCGCGGTGCGCGCCACCCGGACACAAGGAGAACGGTGACATGGCGGTCCTGATCGACCAGAACACGCGCGTGATCTGCCAGGGCTTTACCGGCGCGCAGGGCACGTTCCATTCGGAACAGGCGCTGGCGTACGGCACGAAGGTGGTCGGAGGCGTCACGCCCGGCAAGGGCGGTGCGTCGCACCTGGGGCTGCCGGTCTTCGACACCGTGGCTGCGGCGGCCGATGCCACGGGCGCCGATGCGTCGGTCATCTACGTGCCGCCGCCCTGTGCCGCCGATGCCATCCTGGAGGCGGTCGATGCCGGCATTGCGCTGATCGTCTGCATTACCGAAGGCATTCCCGTGATCGATATGGTGCGCGTCAAGCGGGCCTTGTCGGGTTCAGGCAGCCGCCTGATCGGGCCGAACAGCCCGGGCGTGATCACGCCCGGCCAGTGCAAGATCGGCATCATGCCGGGACACATCCATACCCCGGGCAGGATCGGCGTGGTGTCACGCTCGGGCACGTTGATGTACGAGGCCGTGGCGCAGACCACGGCGGCCGGGCTCGGCCAATCGACCTGCATCGGCATTGGCGGCGATCCGGTGAACGGTACCGGCTTCATCGACTGCCTGGAGATGTTCCTGGCCGATCCGCAGACCGAAGGCATCATCATGATCGGCGAGATTGGCGAGATTGGCGGTTCGGCGGAAGAAGACGCCGCCCGCTTCCTGCGCGATGCGCGTACGCGCAAGCCCGTGGTGGGCTGGATCGCCGGCGCCACGGCGCCACCGGGACGCCACATGGGGCATGCCGGCGCCATCATCCCGGGCGGCATGGGCACGGCGGCGGCAAAGATCGACGCCATGCGCGAGGCCGGCATCCACGTGGCCGCATCGCCCGCGGAGCTGGGCGCGACCATGGCGGCAGCCATGCGACAAGGAACCGGGGCGCAGCCAGGATGAAGGTCGGCGCCCCTGGACCGGCCTGTCAGCCGGCTGCGGCCGCCGCAGCCGCCTTGGCTTCCAGTTCCGCAATGCGCTTGCGCAACGCCCGCTCTTCCTGAAAGCGCACGGTCTCGTCGCGGATGACCGCCACGATGCCGGTGACTTCGCCGCCGTCGCCATGCAGCAGCGCCACGGTAAAGGCGATCGACATCGTATCGCCCTTCTTGTTGATCGCCGGCACCTTGAGCAGGTCATGGCCGTAGCGGGTCTGGCCCGTTGCCATGGTCTTGTCGTAGCCTTCCCAATGCCGCGCACGGAGGCGCTCGGGAATGATCAGGTCCAGCGACTTGCCCAGGGCTTCCTCCTGGGTGTAGCCGAACATGTACTCCGCAGCCGGGTTCCACAGGGTGATGGCGCCGTCGGCGCCGGAAATGATGACGGCGTCGCCGATGGCCGACACCAGCTGTTCGTAGTCGATTGCAGTCTGCATGGTCATTCCTGAGGAATGGTGGGTGGCCCTTCGCCTTGCCAAGCCTTGCCAAGCCGTACCGGCCTCATTGTGGCACTGCTGGCGCGCGTCCAGATGAAAACGCGCCGGGGTACGGGGTCGTTCGACCCACGCACCCCGGCGCGCCTGTTCCGGCCCGCTGTCACCATCGGGGCACTGGCAATGCTGGTGTCCTGCTCAGATCACCTGCGCTTCGCGCAGACGGGCGATCTCCTCGGCGTTGTAGCCCAGGCCGGACAGCACTTCCTCGCTGTGCTCGCCCAGCAGCGGCGAACCCGTGATTTCCGGCTTCAGGTCCGAGAACTTGATCGGGCTGCCCACGGTCAGGTACGTACCCCGCTGCTTGTGCGGGACTTCAACGATCGACCCGCTCTTGCGCAGCGATTCGTCGGCCGCGATTTCCTTCATCGACAGCACCGGCGCGCACGGAATGTCGAACTTGCGCAGGATGTCCACCGCCTCGTACTTGGTCTTGTCGGCAAGCCATTCCTCGATGGTGTTGAAGATCTCGAAGATGTGCGGCTGGCGGGCCTTGGCCGTGTTGTAGTTCGGATCGTCGATCCACTCTTCCCGTCCCAGCGCCTTGCAGATCGGCTCCCAGGCGTGGCCCTGGACGGTGAAGTAGATATAGGCGTTGGGATCGGTTTCCCAGCCCTTGCACTTCAGCACCCAGCCCGGCTGGCCGCCACCGCCGGCGTTGCCGCCACGCGGCACCACGTCGCTGAACGTGCCATGCGGGTACTGGGGATACTCTTCCAGATAACCCAGGGCGTCCAGGCGCTGCTGGTCGCGCAGCTTCACACGGCACAGGTTCAGCACGGCGTCCTGCATCGACACGGCCACCTTCTGGCCCTTGCCGGTCTGCTGGCGGCCGATGATCGCGGTCAGGATGCCGATGGCCAGGTGCATGCCGGTGTTCGAATCGCCCAGGGCGGCGGCCGACACGGTCGGCGGGCCATCCCAGAAGCCGGTCGTTGACGCGGCACCGCCGGCGCACTGCGCCACGTTCTCGTAGACCTTCAGGTCTTCATAGTGGTGGCCGTCGCTGAAGCCCTTCACCGATGCCACGATCATCATCGGGTTCAGTTCCCTGATGCGGTCCCACGAGAAGCCCATGCGGTCCAGCGCGCCCGGACCGAAGTTCTCGACCAGCACGTCCGATTCGCGGATCAGCTGCTCCAGGATCTTCTTGCCTTCCGGCTTCTTGGTGTCCAGCGTCAGCGAACGCTTGTTGCTGTTGAGCATCGTGAAGTACAGCGCGTCTGCGTCGGGCTGGTCGCGCAGCTGCGTGCGGGTCACGTCGCCCGAGCCCGGGCGCTCCACCTTGATGACGTCCGCGCCGAACCATGCGAGAAGTTGGGTGCAGGCGGGGCCGGCCTGGACATGCGTGAAGTCGATGATCTTGATGCCGTTCAGTGGAAGATTCACGTTCGCTCTCCTATTGGAATAGAGGGTGAAATTCTTGGGTCGGGTGGGTTACTTGCTCGCCGAGCTCTGGGGATTCAGGTTGGTCAGGCGGCCGCTCTCGGTGCCGGCTGCCGGGTCGATGACGGCGTTGATCAGCGTGGGCTTGCCCGAACGCAGCGCCTCGTTCACCGCGGCTTCGAGCGCCGCCGGTGTGGTGACGTTGTGACCGACGCCGCCGAACGCTTCCATCATCTTGTCGTAGCGCGCGCCCGGCACGAACATCGTGACGGCCGGGTCTGCGCCGCCGGTCGGGTTCTTGTCGATGCCCTTGTAGACGCCGTTGTTGTTGAACACCACGACGCAGACCGGCAGGTTGTAGCGGCAGATCGTCTCGACTTCCATGCCCGAGAAGCCAAAGGCGCTATCGCCGCAGACCGCCAGAACCGGCTTGCCGGTTTCCACGGCCGCCGCCACCGCGTAGCCCATGCCCACGCCCATCACGCCCCAGGTGCCCACGTCCAGGCGCTTGCGCGGCTCGTACATGTCGATCACGGCGCGGGCGTAGTCCAGCGTGTTGGCGCCTTCGTTGACGAAAGAGATACCCGGGTTGGCCTTGACGACGTCCTTCAGCACGCGCAGCGCGCCGTGGAAGTTCATCGGCGTGGTCTCCTTGGCCAGCGTCTCGGCCATCTTCGCCAGGTTCTTTTCCTTGCGTTCGTCCACCGCGCCAATCCACTCCGCGCCCGGCTTGGCAAAGTCGTTGCCGATCTTGCCCAGCAGTGCCGACACGCAGGAACCAATGTCGCCAACGACCGGCGCGGCGATGGCCACGTTGCTGTCCATTTCGGTCGGCGAGATGTCGATCTGGATGAACTGCTTCGGCTTGCCCCAGGTCTTGCCCTTGCCGTGCGACAGCAGCCAGTTCAGGCGGGCGCCGACCAGCAGCACCACGTCGGCTTCCGCCAGCACATACGAACGCGCGGCCGACGCCGACTGCGGGTGCGTATCGGGGATCAGCCCCTTGGCCATCGACATGGGCAGGTACGGAATGCCGGTCTTCTCGACCAGCGCGCGGATGTCGGCATCGGCGCGGGCATAGGCGGCGCCCTTGCCCAGCAGGATCAGCGGACGCTTGGCGCCCTTGAGCAGTTCGACGGCGCGGTCGATCGAATCCGGTGCCGGCAGCTGGCGCGGGGCCGGGTCCACGACCTTGATCAGCGACTTGCGGCCCTTCTCGGCTTCCATCGACTGGGCCAGCAGCTTGGCCGGCAGGTCCAGGTACACACCACCCGGGCGCCCCGACACGGCGGCGCGGATGGCGCGGGCCACACCGACGCCGATGTCTTCGGCGTGCAGCACGCGGAAGGCCGCCTTGGCGTGCGGGCGGGCAATCGCCAGCTGGTCCATTTCTTCGTAGTCACCCTGCTGCAGATCGACGATCTCGCGCTCGCTCGACCCACTGATCAGGATCATCGGGAAGCAATTGGTGGTGGCGTTCGCCAGGGCGGTGAGCCCGTTCAGGAAGCCCGGCGCCGACACGGTCAGGCAAACGCCCGGCTTTTGCGTCAGGAAACCGGCAATCGCCGCGGCGTTGCCCGCGTTCTGCTCATGGCGGAAGCTGATGACGCGCATGCCGTTGGCCTGCGCCAGGCGGGCCAGATCGGTGACCGGAATGCCAGGCAGGCCGTAGATGTTCTCGATGCCGTTCAGCTTCAGCGCGTCGATGACCAGATGGAAGCCATCGGTCTGTGCCTGCTGTTCTTCTGCAGCGTGACGCTGCAGTTCGTTTCCGACTTCTGCCATGGTTGCTTCCTTCTATGCAAATTGACGGGATTGGACTTTCTTCTTCAGGGGGTCTTCAGCGCGCGCTCGCGTTCCGCCTGGCTACTTCGGACAAAACGGAGCGGTGTCTCCTTCCTCGCGCTTCCCTGTTCTCGATGACGCTGAAATACGGTATGTGATATATCAAAGATCGGCAAGTAAATTCCCACTGTTTCGACGAACTTTCGTCGGTGCACCGCAGCATTTCGTGAAAATTAGACGCAAATAAAGGGAAATTACCGATCCCTGCCGACCTGCCCGACACGCCGCGCGGGCATGCCCGCCCTACCCTGTCCGACTGACTTTGAGCCTGGGGTCAGCCGCGCATATGGTTGACGAGCGAGCCGATCCCGCGGATCGACACCTCCACCACCGAACCGTCCTTCATCGACCCCACCCCGATCGACGTGCCGACGGCGATCACGTCGCCCGGCATCAGCGTCATATCCTGCGACAGCCGGCTGACCTGCTCCTCTGGCGAAAAAACGATGTCGGACAGCGGGTAGTTCTGGCGTTCGGCGCCGTCCAGCCGCGTCACCACGCTGGCGCTACGCCAGTCAAAGCCGGTGACGATGGCCGGACCGATGCAGCCGAAGGTGTCGGACCCCTTGGCGCGCGTCCACTGCGGGAAGTTCGGATCGGCATTGAGCAACTCGCCCGCCGTGACATCATTGACGATGGTGTAGCCAAAGATGTGCGAGGCGGCTTCGCCCAGCGGCACATTGCGGCATTCGCGGCCGATGACGATGCCGAGTTCGCCTTCGTAGGCGATCTTGCCGGTGTAGCCGGCCGGGCGACGGATGGCGTCGCCGGGGCCAGCCAGCGAACTGGCCGGCTTCAGCAGGAACAGCGGATGCACCGGCACCGACTTCTCCAGCCGGGCGGCCAGCGCATGAAAGTTGTTCCACAGCGCCACGATCTTGCCTGGCTCGCACGGGGCCAGCAGGTCCAGCGAGGCGTAGCTGTAGGTGTTGCCAGTGGGACGGGGATCGGTATAGCCAGGGCCATCAAATTCGATGACGCGGTCGGCATCGCCATCATCCAGGCGGCCGTAAGCGGTGTCGCCGTCGGGACGGCGGAAGCGAATCCAGGTTTGCACGGCAGCGTTCCTCCGGCAGGCGGGTCAATGCCGCGCCTGCGCTCTGTTCGGACTTCGGAGCCCCGCTCGGGGGGCCGTCGAGACAGACGCCCTGTGGTGGCGGGCGCCCCGGGTCAGACCGCTCCGGCCACGCGCAGCGCGGCAATCTGGGCCGGCGAACGCCCCAGCCATTCCAGGATCTCGTCGGTGTGCTCGCCCAGCAGCGGCGAACGCTCGACACGCACCGGCGAATCGGACAGCGTGATCGGCGAGCCAAGCTGCACGTACTTGCCGCGCGTCGGATGTTCCAGTTCCACCAGGTAACCGCGCTCGTACAACGACTTGTCCTCGATCAGGTCCTTCATCGACAGGATCGGGCCACACGGCACATCCACCTCGTTGAGCGCGTTCATCACCTCGAACTTGGTGCGGCCCATCGTCCATTGCTCGATGATGCCGAAGCAGGCGGTGAGCTTTTTCAGTCGCACTTCAGGCGTGGCGAATTCCGGATCGGTGATCAGGTCTTCGCGGCGGCACAGACGCATCAGCGGTTCCCAGCCCTGCGGCTGGATGATGACGTAGACATAGTCGTTCGGACCGCCCGGGGCGCAGCGCAGCGCAGCACCGGGCTGGCCGCCGCCCGACGCGTTGCCGGCACGCGGCACGTGGTCGTCGAACTGTTCGTTGGGATACTCGCGCAGCGGACCGGCATCCAGGCGCTGCTGGTCGCGCAGCTTCACGCGGCACAGGTTCAGCACGGCGTCCTGCATGGCAACCTCCACACGCTGGCCGCGTCCCGAATGCTCGCGCTGCAGCAGCGCGGCCAGGATGCCGACCACGCAGTGCACGCCCGTGCCGGAATCGCCAATCTGCGCGCCAGTCACCGTCGGCATGCCGGCGGCCTCGCCAGTCGTCGACGCGGAACCGCCCATGCACTGGGCCACGTTCTCATACGCCTTGCAATCCTGGTACGGGCCGGGACCGAAGCCCTTGATCGACGCGTAGATCATGCGCGGATTCAGGTCCTGGATATGGTCCCAGTCGAATCCGGCGCGAGCCAGCACACCCGGACCGAAATTCTCGATCAGCACGTCGCTCTGCTGGATCAGGTCTTCGAGCAGCGCCTTGCCTTCGGGCGTCTTCATGTTGAGCGTCAGGCTGCGCTTGTTGCTGTTCAGCATGGTGAAGTACAGGCTGTCGGCGTTCGGCACGTCGCGCAGCTGGCTGCGCGTGATGTCGCCGCGGCCCGGCATTTCGACCTTGATCACGTCGGCACCCATCCAGGCCATCAACTGCGTGGCCGAGGGACCGGCCTGCACGTGTGTCATGTCCAGAATGCGAATACCGTCGAGGGCTTTGCGTTCGTTGTGGGTGTCGGCCATGGTGCGTCTCCTGATTGGTGTTTTGCTCTGTTGACATACAGTATGTGGTATATCACGAAGACGCAAGGGGGTTTAAACCCGAATTCAGCAGGTTTCGATGCTGCATCGCAACAGGCGCAATCACGCCACCGATTGCGACGGGCCGACATAACAAAAAACCCCAACACGCCGTGAGGCGGTTGGGGTTCGGATGATGCGGTCAGGTCACGCGATCTTGACGCGGCGGGAGCCCAAGCGGCCCAGCCCTGCCGACAGCCGTCGGGCGTTCCGACGAGGGGCGGCTCAGGCTGTCCGGCCCGGCCGACGGAAGATCAGCCCAAGTCAGGTCAGTCGAGGAAATCGCAGTGTTTTTCCACGTAGTCGGCCAGGTCGAGCGAATGCTGGCGCACGAGCCGTTCGGCTAGTTCCGTGTCCCGCTTTTCCAGCGCCTCGATGATCCGCAGGTGATCGACGATGGAGCGCGCCGCGCGGTCGCTTTGCGAGATCGTCATTTTCCGAATCGCGCGCACATGGACAAAGATGTTCTTGATCTGGTCCATGATGACCTGCGACTTCGACAACTGCACGATCGCCTGGTGGAACACGATATTGGCGTCGGAATATTCCTCGATATGCTCGGCCGGCGTGGAGTCGCGGAAGCTGTCGAACATATGGCGCAGCTTGCCGATCTCCTCGTCGGTGGCATTCTGCGTCGCCAGGCGGGCGGCCATGCTTTCCAGCGCGGCCCAGACCTGGATCATCTCGACGATCTCCCGCTTGGTCTTGCGGGTGATATAGATGCCCCGGCGCGGCACCGTGCGCAGGAAGCCTTCCTGCTCCAGCAGTGTCATGGCCTCGCGGATGGGCGTTCGGCTGACGCCCAGGGCTTCGGACAGCACGCGCTCGTCGAGCCGGACTTCCTCGCGTGACTGGTAGATATCGGCGTCGGCAATGGCCTGGCGCAGCATCGCGTACGCCTGGTCGCGCAGGCTGGCGCCGGCATTGATCGGTTGCAACGACAGGGACAGCCCTTGCGGCTGGATTTCGGGTTGGCTTTGGGCAGACATGAATGCACTCGTCAGTGGCCGGTGCCCCGGACGCCAGTCTGGCGTCCGGTGGCACCCGTTCCGTGAACTCATGGCGCCAGTTTGGCATGGCGCCATGCGTTTTGCTCATCAATCTGGCGCGCTTGGCACCACATTGTGACGCAAGGGACGGTCCGGCCTTTCGTATATGGTATATCACATCGACGGCACTGCCGAAGGTCATTGCCCTCGCTCAACCGCCCGGATTCAAGCCGCCTTGGCTACCCTGACCGGCTCGGCGCTGCCTGCCACCGCCGCCTGGGCCATCCGGTCACGCTGCTTGATGAGACCCAGCACCGCGTCGATCATCGGCGTGGGCTGGCCGATCATCCGGCCCATCTCCTGCACGACGGTCAGCAGCGGGTCGATCTCCATGGCCCTGCCCGCCTCCAGATCCTGCAGCATCGACGTCTTGTGCGCGCCGACCGCCCCCGCGCCGTCGATCCGCCGCTCCACGTCCACCCGGAAGTGAACGCCGAACCGCTCGGCGATGTCCTTGGCTTCGAGCATCATCTGTTTGGACAAGGCGCGCGTGGCAGGGTCGGACGTGATGATATCCAGCGTGCCATGCGTCAGCGCGCTGATCGGGTTGAAGCACAGGTTGCCCCAGAGCTTCAGCCAGATCTCGTCACGGATGTTGTCGCGCACGGGGGCATCGAGATCCGCCTTGGCCATCATCTCGGACAGTCGCGTGACACGGTCCGAACGGGTGCCATCGGGCTCGCCAATCGGAAACTTCTTGCCATAGACATGTTTGATGACGCCCGGCGCCACGATTTCGGCGGCCGGGTACAGCACGCAGCCGATGGCGCGCTCGGGCCCCAGGCCTTGCCACTGCTTGGCGCCCGGGTCCACGCTTTCCAGCGTCCGCCCGGCGAATTCGCCGCCGTGCTCGTGGAAATACCAGTAGGGAATGCCGTTGACGCCGGTCACCACCGCCGTCTCCGGCCCCAGCAGTGGCTGCATCAAATCCACCACGCCCGGCACCTGGTGCGCCTTCAAAGTGATGAAAACGTAATCCTGCGGGCCCAGTTCTCGCGGGTCGCTGGTGCAGCGGACCTTGGCCACCCGCTCCTCGCCTTCGATCTGCAAGCGCACGCCATGGGTCTGCATGGCCGCCAGATGCGGCCCCCGGGCGATAAAGCTGACGTCGGCGCCCGCCAGCGCCAGTTGCGCGCCCATGTAGCCGCCAATGGCTCCTGCCCCGTAGATACAGATCTTCATCGGTTGTCTCCTGATTGTGGTGATTGTGATGGGATGATGCGAATGCTTTGGTATATCACATACTATATTTCACAACCGCCGTTCGACAACCTCGTTCTTTCACTCAGTGGCACCACGCACGCTGTACCGGTATCGCCGCGTGCGGGGTGTGTACTACCATGTCCCTCGTTGTCCGCTTGCGGGCCGCCATCCGCTTCCCGGCCCTCTTCCACTGTCACGAAGATCTGGAGTCCGCATGGAAACACTGCTCGAACTGGCACGCGACCCGTCCGCCTGGGCTGCCCTGGCCACACTGGTCGCCATGGAAATCGTGCTGGGCATCGACAACCTGATCTTTATTTCCATCCTCACCAACAAGCTGCCCGAGCACAACCGGGAAAAGGCGCGCCGGATCGGTATCGGCCTGGCGCTGATCCTGCGCCTGGGGCTGCTGGCCACCATTGCCGTGATCGTGGCGCTGACCGAGCCGGTCTTCACCATCCTGGGCAAGGGAATTTCCTGGCGGGACATCATCCTGATTGCCGGGGGCGCCTTCCTGGTCTGGAAAGCCACGCGCGAGATCCACGAGCATGTGGCGCCCGAGTCCGAAGACGCGGACGAATCGGCCGTCGCCCGCGCCGTGCCAAGCTTTGCGGCGGCCATCGGCCAGATTCTGGTGCTGGACCTGGTGTTCTCGATCGACAGCATCATCACCGCCGTAGGCATGACAGATCACATTCCAATCATGTTCGTGGCCGTGATTGCCGCCGTGACCGTGATGTTGTTCGCCGCCACGCCGCTGGCGAACTTCATCCATCGCAATCCCACCATCGTGATGCTGGCGCTGGCGTTCCTGATCATGATCGGCATGACCCTGATTGCGGACGGGCTGGGCCATCATGTGCCCAAGGGCTATATCTATACGGCGATGGCGTTCTCGACCGCCGTGGAAGGGCTCAACATGCTGGCGCGACGCCGGCGTGCGAAGGCCGGCGGCAAGGTGACCGCGCACGACTGACGGCTGGCGTGCCTATTCGTGAAATCGCGACGTAAAGCGTTCGCGCAGCACCCGCATCGGCGACCGGAACGCGCCGGCCCCGGTTTCCATATGCGCCCGCAAATGCGCCTCGCTGGCCGGCAATAGTGCCGCATACAGCGCACCCGTGCCGGCCCGCGCCTCGCGCCCGGGCCAGTCGGTGGGCAGCAGTTCATCGGGCAGGCCGGGGTCACGCAACAGCACCCGGCGATACTCGTGGATCAGCAGGATGCGCACGAAAAACGCGTCGGCCGCTGACAGCGACGGGGCTTCCCTGACCCACGACGCAAAGCGCCTGACATAGGCCTGCCAGGCCTGCGCCACCTCTTTCAGCCGGTAGGTCTGGTGGATCAGTTGTTCAAGCGGCTGCCGCGAGAACGACGCCACCGACTCGGCCCGCATCACGGCCGCGTGCTCCGTGGCACCCGCCGCCAGCAGGATTTCCGCCAGCGAGTCCTGGTCCGCATTCGGGTGCGCAAACACGCCCGGCGCCACGGGCCCGAAGCCTTCCCAGAGCAGTTCGCGGCGCAGTGGCTGGCGCATCGATGCCTTGGTGTCGTTGCGCAACAGCACCAGCGTCCACTTGCCGTCCCAGGCCGGCGACGTCCCGGCATAGATACGCTTGCCGGCGTGCTGCACACGCAGCAGCCCGGCATCGGACAACCCGTAGAAACTCTTGCGCCCCAGGCGCGTGGCCTCCAGCCAGTCGTCGGCAGTGAGCCGGAAGATCGCCGTGCGCACCAGTCGGTTGCTCAGGCCAAACGGCGCCGACAGCGCGATCAGGCTGCCCAGCCACGGCGCTTGCGGCCGCGGCGCGATCACATCGCCATACATCGTGACCAGCAGCGAGCCCGCGCTCAGCTTCAGCCCCTTGGAAAGCCGCGCCACAGCGGGCGACACACCCTCCGGCTTCGACAGGTCGGCCATGGGCCTCCTTTGCAAAGTGATACACACGAACTCGTTGAATGTGTCAAATCGTATCACTATGATCCTGATCAATGTCAGGTCTAGCCAATCGGCTACGAACCTGAAGCCAATCACGGAGACATGCATGTACGCGCAACTGGTCGACACGGGTGTCACGAAAGTCCGCACGGCGCAGGACATGAGCGATGACGAACGCAGCTTCCAGCAGCGCATCGACGCAGGCATCCGCATCGAATCGAAGGACTGGATGCCCGACGCGTATCGACGCACGCTGGTGCGGCAGATCTCGCAGCACGCGCATTCGGAAATCGTCGGGCAGCTACCCGAAGGCAACTGGGTCACGCGTGCGCCGACGCTGGAGCGCAAGGCCGTGCTGCTGGCCAAGATCCAGGACGAAGCGGGCCACGGGCTGTATCTATATAGCGCGGCAGAAACGCTGGGCGTGTCGCGCGACCAGATGCTGGCCGACCTGCATAGCGGAAAAGCCAAATATTCGAGCATCTTCAACTACCCGACGCTGAACTGGGCCGACATCGGCGCCATTGGCTGGCTGGTGGACGGATCGGCCATCATCAACCAGGTGCCGTTGTGCCGCTGCTCGTACGGCCCCTATGCCCGGGCGATGGTGCGCGTGTGCAAGGAAGAATCGTTTCACCAGCGGCAGGGTTACGACATCCTGCTCAAGCTCTGCAACGGCACGGCCGAGCAGAAGCAGATGGCACAGGACGCGCTGAACCGCTGGTGGTGGCCGGCGCTGATGATGTTCGGGCCGTCCGATGCCGATTCGCTGCACAGCGCGCAGTCCGCGCAATGGCGCATCAAGCTGTTCTCGAACGATGCGCTGCGCCAGAAGATGGTGGACCAGACCGTACCGCAGGCCGAGTTCCTGGGCCTCTCGATTCCGGACCCCGACCTCAAGTGGAACGATGAACGCGGCCACTACGACTTCGGCGCCATCGACTGGGACGAGTTCTACAACGTGATCCAGGGCAATGGTCCCTGCAACCGCGAACGCCTTGGCACCCGCGTCAAGGCCTGGGAAGACGGCGCCTGGTTCCGCGACGCGCTGGTGGCCCACGCCGGCAAGCGGTCCGCCAGCCAGCCGACCGAACGCCAGGTGGCCTGACGACTGCCCTTTTTCGTATTTCAGCATCCCGCATTCAACGAGCAGGAGACCGCCATGAGCGAATGGCCGCTTTGGGAAATCTTTATCCGCAGCCAGCACGGCCTGGCGCACAAGCATGTCGGCAGCCTGCACGCCGCCGACGCCGCGATGGCCATCAACAACGCCCGCGACGTCTACACCCGCCGCAACGAGGGCGTCAGCATCTGGGCCGTGCCGGCCACGCATATCGCCGCCAGCAGCCCGACCGACAAGGGCCCGCTGTTCGAGCCGGCCAACAGCAAGGTCTATCGCCATCCGACCTTCTTTCCGATGCCGGAAGCGGTCAAGCACATCTGAGGCACGCCATGCAAGTCAGCAAGCCAGCCACCTTCGAATTCCTGCTGCGCCTGGGCGATACCGCGCTGGTGCTCGGCCAGCGCCTGTCCGAATGGTGCGGCAAGGGCCCCGCGCTGGAGGAAGACATCGCGCTGACCAACGTCGCGCTGGACCTGATCGGCCAGGCGCGGATGTGGCTGTCCCATGCCGCTGAAGTGGAAGGCGCGGGCCGTACCGAAGACCAGCTTGCCTATCTGCGCGATGCGCACCAGTTCCGCAATGCGCTGCTGGTCGAGCAGCCCAACGGCAGCTACGCCGACACGCTCGCCCGCCAGTTCCTGTTCGACACTTGGCACTACTACCTGCTCGATGCGCTGCGGCAGTCCAGTGACGCAGGGATTGCCGCCATCGCCGACAAGGCCGTCAAGGAAGTGGCCTATCACGCCCGCCGCAGCGCCGACCTGGTCGTGCGCCTGGGCGACGGCACGACCGAAAGCCATCGTCGCATGCAGGACGCCATCGACCGTCTGTGGATGTACACCGGCGAGCTGTTCGACGCCGACAGCGTGGACGCCGGCCTGATCGCGGCCGGCGTGGCATGCAACCCGGCCGCGCTGCGCGAGCCGTGCCACCAGCAGGTGGCCGAAGTCCTCGAAGAGGCCACGCTCGCCATGCCGGGCGATGGCTGGATGCAGCGCGGCGGCCACGCTGGCCGGCACACGGAACACCTGGGCTTTCTGCTGGCCGAGATGCAGTTCCTGCAGCGCGCCTACCCCGGCGCCACGTGGTGAGCACCATGCACGCCCTTGCCCATCCGGCAACCGTCACGGACGCCAACACGGACGCCATCTGGTCGTGGCTCGATACCATCCCCGACCCCGAGATCCCGGTGATCTCGGTGATCGACCTCGGCATCGTGCGCGGCGTGCACTGGGAAGCCGACACTTGCGTGGTGACCATCACCCCGACGTACTCGGGTTGCCCCGCTGTCACGCTGATCCGCGCGCAGATCGTCCAGGCGCTGGGCGAGCATGGCATCGGGCAGGTCGAGGTGCGGTTGCAACTGGCCCCGGCCTGGACCACCGACTGGATGACGGCCCGTGGCCGGCAGCAACTGGCCGGCTACGGCATTGCGCCGCCCGCGCAGACCGTCATCGACATCAGCGGCATCACCCGCCGGCGCCAGCCTGCGCCGGCGGTGGCCTGCCCGCATTGCGGATCGACCCATACGCACGTGGTCAGCCAGTTCGGGTCCACGGCCTGCAAGGCGCTGTACCGCTGCGGCGACTGCCGCGAGCCGTTCGATTACTTCAAGGCGCATTGAGCCGCCGCGACCGGAAGACACAGACATGAGCACCTTCCATGCCCTGCGCGTGACCGATGTCACCCGCGAAACGCGCGACGCCATCGCCGTGACCTTCGACGTGCCGCCGGCCCTGTCCGAGACCTACCGCTACGCGGCCGGCCAGCACCTGACCGTGCGCACCCGGATCGCCGGCAACGAGGTACGCCGCTCGTATTCGATCTGCGCCGCCGCGCAGGACCAACGCCTGCGCATCGCCATCAAGCGCGTGGAGGGCGGCCTGTTCTCGAACTGGGCCAGCGACACGCTGCGCCCCGGCCATACGCTCGACGTGATGCCGCCGTCCGGGCACTTCAGCGTGCCGCTCGATGCCGGCCATCGCAAGCACTACGTGGGTTTTGCGGCCGGCAGCGGCATCACCCCCCTGCTGTCGATCATCGAAACCACGCTGCGCGCAGAGCCCGACAGCCGCTTCACGCTGTTCTACGGCAATCGCGCGTCGTCCACGGTGATCTTCAAGGAGGCGCTTGAAGACCTGAAGGACACCTACCTGCACCGGCTGAATCTGGTCTTCATCCTGAGCCGCGAAACGCTCGACATCGACCTGTTCAACGGCCGCCTGGACGGTGCCAAGGCCGACGCGCTGCTCAAGCAGTGGATCGACCCGGCCAGCATCGACGTGGCTTTTATCTGCGGCCCGCAGTCAATGATGGAGGGCGTCGCGGACGCGCTGAAGCAGAACGGCGTCGAGCCGGCCCGCATCAAGCGCGAGCTGTTCGGCACCAGCACGCCCACGGCCCGCGCGCCGCAGCCGCAACACGCCGCTGGCAAGCAGGATTGCGAGGTCACGGTGATCCAGGACGGCCGCTCGCGCAGCTTCACGGTCGCCCGGAACACCCAGACCGTGCTCGACGCCGCGCTGGAACAGGGCATCGAACTGCCCTACGCCTGCAAGGGCGGGGTCTGCTCCACGTGCCGCTGCAAGCGCGTCGCGGGCGAGGTGGACATGGACGTGAACTTCGCGCTGGAAGACTACGAAGTGGCGCGCGGCTTCATCCTGAGCTGCCAGAGCTACGCCGTCAGCGACAAGCTCGTACTCGATTTCGACCAGGAAACCTGACCGGCCCCGGCAGCCACCCGCCCCCCTTACCGCATCACAACGCCCCTCGCGCTTCGGCGCAAAGATCTGCAAGATATGGAGACACCCGTGCCCCACGCATTGTTCACCCGCCATCAGGCCATGCTCGACCAGGCGCTCGCCGCCATCGACCAGCGCGGCTACTGGAGCCCGTTTTCCGAAATGCCGAGCCCGAAGGTCTATGGCGAAACAGCCGCCGACGCCGGCAAGGCCGCCTTCGACGCACGCCTTGGGCAACCGTTTCCGATCACGCAGCCCGGCACCATCGGGCAAGCCGGCCACGAAGTCTCGCCCTACGGCCCCAAGCTGGGCGTGACCTATCCGCGCCCGGACCTCGACGCGCTGTTCGCCGCCATCGAAGCCGCCGCCCCGGCTTGGCGCGAGGCCGGCCCCACCGCATGGGTGGGCGTGGCGCTAGAAATCCTGACCCGCCTGAACCGCCGCAGCTTCGAGATGGCCCATGCGGTCATGCATACCACCGGCCAGCCTTTCATGATGGCATTCCAGGCCGGCGGCCCGCACGCGCAGGATCGCGGCCTGGAAGCCGTGGCCTATGCCTGGCAGGCGATGCGCGGCGTCCCGGCCCGTGCCACCTGGGAAAAGCCCCAGGGCAAGAACCCGCCGCTGCGTATGGAAAAGACCTTTACGGTCGTGCCGCGTGGCATCGGCCTGGTGATCGGATGCTGCACCTTTCCCACTTGGAACAGCTATCCGGGTCTGTTCGCCAGCCTGGCCACGGGGAATCCGGTCGTGGTCAAGCCGCACCCGGGCGCCATCCTGCCGCTGGCCATCACGGTGCAGATCGCCCGCGAGGTACTGGCCGAGGCCGGCTTCAGCCCCGACATCGTCACGCTGGTCGCCAACAACCCGGACGAGCGCATGGCGTCCACACTGGCGCTGCGCCCCGAAGTGCGGCTGATCGATTTCACCGGCAGCACGGCCAACGGCGAATGGCTCGAACGCAACGCCCACCAGGCGCTGGTCTACACCGAGAAGGCCGGGGTCAACCAGGTGGTCATCGATTCCACCGACGACCTGAAAGGCATGGTCCGCAACCTGGCCCTGTCGCTGGCGCTGTACTCGGGCCAGATGTGTACCGCGCCGCAGAATATCTACATCCCGCGCGACGGCATCGACACGCCGGACGGCCATGTCACGTTCGACGGCGTGGTCGCCGCGCTGGGCGAGGCCCTGCAGACGCTGACCGCCGACCCGGCCAAGGCCGTCGAGATCCTCGGCGCGATCCAGAACGACGGCGTCGCGCAGCGTATCGACGCATCCCGTGCGCTGGGCAAGGTCGTGCTGGACAGCCAGGCCATCGTCCATCCCCAGTTCCCCGAAGCGCGCGTGCGCACGCCGCTGCTGCTCAAGGTGGATGTGCGCGACGAGGACAAGTTCACGCAGGAACTGTTCGGCCCGATTGCCTTCGTGATCGCCGTCGACAGCACCAGCCAGGCGGTTGCCACTGCCCGGCGCATCGCGAAGCAGCACGGCGCGCTGACGCTGTCGGGCTACACCACGCAGCGCAGCGTGGAAACGCAGCTCGAAGACGCCGCGCTGGACGCAGGCGTGGCGCTGTCGCTGAACCTGACCGGCCCCGTGCTCGTCAACCAGTCGGCCGCCTTCAGCGACTTCCACGGCACCGGCGCCAATCCGGCCGCCAACGCCGCGCTGGCCGATACGGCCTTCGTCGCCAACCGCTTCCGGGTGATTCAGGCTCGCCGTCATCTGAAAGACTGAACCCCACGGCTCACGCCATCCCCACGAATCGCCCGACATACCCTGGAGGAGACACCCATGGTCCAGCGCGCCCCCCAAGCCGATCAACTCGATCCGATCGAGCATGCCAGCCGAGACGAACTCCAGGCGCTGCAGCTGCGGCGCCTGAAATGGACGCTGCAACACGCCTACGACAACGTGCCGCACTATCGCCAGGCGTTCGATGCGGCCGGCGTGCACCCCGGCGATCTGCGCCAGCTGTCCGATCTGTCGAAGTTCCCGTTCACCACCAAGAAGGAACTGCGCGACAACTATCCGTTCGGCATGTTTGCCGTGCCACGCGAGGAAGTCGTTCGCGTCCACGCGTCGAGCGGCACGACCGGCCAGCCGACGGTGGTGGGCTATACCGCCCGTGACATCGACACCTGGGCCACGCTGGTGGCCCGTTCGATTCGCGCCGCCGGCGGCCGTCGCGGCGACCTGGTACAGGTCTGCTACGGCTACGGCCTGTTCACGGGCGGCCTTGGCGCCCACTATGGCGCCGAGAAGCTCGGCTGCACCGTGATCCCGATGTCGGGCGGCCAGACCGAGAAGCAGGTGCAGCTGATCCGCGACTTCAAGCCGCGCATCGTCATGGTCACGCCGTCGTACATGCTGAACCTGATCGACGAAATGGCCCGCCAGGGCATGTCGCCGGCCGACAGCTCGCTGGAGATCGGCATCTTCGGCGCCGAGCCGTGGACCGACGCGATGCGCCAGGAGATCGAAACGCGCGCCGGCATCGACGCCGTGGACATCTACGGCCTGTCCGAGGTCATGGGCCCCGGCGTGGCGTGCGAGTGCATCGAGAGCAAGGACGGCCCGGTCATCTGGGAAGACCACTTTTATGCCGAGATCATCGACCCCGTCACCGGCGAAGTGCTGCCCGATGGCGCGGAGGGCGAACTGGTCTTCACGTCGCTAACCAAGGAGGCCCTGCCCGTGATCCGCTACCGTACGCGGGACCTGACACGCCTGCTGCCGCCCACTTCGCGCGCCATGCGCCGCATCGGCAAGATCACCGGGCGCTCGGACGACATGCTGATCATTCGGGGCGTGAACGTGTTCCCGTCGCAGATCGAGGAACTGATCCTCAAGCAGCCTGAGCTGGCACCCCACTACCAGCTGACCGTCACGCGCGACGGCCATCTCGACCGCCTGGCCGTGGCGGTCGAAGTGCGGCCCGAGGTCACGCACCGGCTGTCCGATGCCGACCGCGAGGCGCTGGGCGCGAAGCTGCGCGACGCGATCAAGACCCACGTTGGCATCACCACCCGCGTGGAAGCCGTGCCAGCCGACCGCCTGGCGCGCACCTCCACCGGCAAGGCCCGGCGCGTGCTGGACCTGCGCACTGCGGCGCCACTGGTTCCGGAGGCCGAACGCGCAGCCGCCTGACAGGCGGGCTGGCGTGTAGCCTGCTCCCCCGATGACGCCCTGACTACTCCTCGCCGTCGCCGCCCGCCATGCTCGCGGACGGCCGGCCGCAACGCCTCGACAGAAGGCGTGCCGGCCACGCTTCGCCACTGGAGACAACCATGACCGAACGGCAATTCGCCTCTATCACCCAACACCCCGACTTCCAGTTGCTGACCCGGCGCCGCGCGCGCCTGGGCGGGTCGCTGACCGCGCTGATGCTGGCCGTCTATTTCGGCTTCATCGGCCTGCTGGCCTTCTACCCGGCTGTGCTGGTCGCACCCCTGCGCGGCGGCACCCTGACCACGGGCATCGTCGCCGGCGCCGCCGTGATCGTGGTGGCATTCGCGCTGACCGCCATCTACGTGCGCAAGGCCAACCGCGAATTCGACGGCCTGACCGCCCGCATCCTGAAGGAGTGCGCAGCATGAAGCGAATCGCAACCCTTGCGCCGACCCTCGCCACCCTCATGGCGCTCGGCGCCGCCAGTGCCTACGCAGGCCCGGCCGTGGACGGCAACGTGGCCGTCCAGCCGTTGAACTGGCATGCCATCGGCATGTTCGTGGTCTTCGTGCTGTTCACGCTGGTCATCACGCGCTGGGCCGCCCGCCGGACGCGCACGGCTTCTGACTTCTACGCCGCCGGAGGCGGGCTGACCGGCTTCCAGAACGGCCTGGCCATTGCCGGCGACATGGTGTCCGCCGCGTCTTTCCTGGGCATCTCGGCCATGATGTTCGACAAGGGCTTCGACGGCCTGATTTACGCGCTGGGCGTGGTGGCCGGCTGGCCCATCATCCTGTTCGTGGTGGCCGAGCGGCTGCGCAACCTGGGCCGCTACACGTTTGCCGATGTGGTCGCCTACCGCCTGTCGCAAAAGCCGGTGCGCATCACCGCCGCGTTTGGCACGCTGACGGTGTCGATCATGTACCTGGTGGCCCAGATGGTGGGCGCCGGCAAGCTGATCCAGCTGCTGTTCGGCACCAGCTACCTGTCGGCCGTGCTCGTGGTCGGGGTACTGATGGTGCTCTACGTGATGTTTGGCGGCATGCTGGCCACCACGTGGGTCCAGATCATCAAGGCCATCCTGCTGCTGGGCGGCACCACCTTCATGGCCTACGAGGTGCTCGCGCATTTCGGGTTCAGCCTCGATGCGCTGTTCGCCGCGGCCGTCGATGCCCATCCGAAGGGTCAGTCCATCATGGCGCCGGGCGGGCTGGTGGCAAACCCGGTCGAGGCCATATCGCTGGGCGTCGGGATGATCTTCGGCACGGCGGGCCTGCCCCATATCCTGATGCGCTTCTTCACCGTGGCCGATGCGCGCGAGGCCCGCAAGTCGGTCTGCTATGCCACCGGCTTTATCGGCTACTTCTACCTGCTGATCCTGGTGGTCGGATTCGGGGCCATCGTGCTGGTAGGCAACAACCCGGCCTTCCGCGACGGCGCCGGGCAGTTGATCGGCGGCAGCAACATGGTGGCCGTACACCTGGCGCAGGCGGTGGGCGGCAACATGTTCCTGGGCTTTATCTCGGCCGTGGCCTTCGCCACCATCCTGGCCGTCGTGGCAGGCCTTGCGCTGTCGGGGGCATCGGCCGTGTCGCATGACCTCTATGCCACGGTCATCCGCAAGGGCCGCGCCACCGAGGCCGAGGAAATCCGCGTGTCGCGCTTTGCCACACTAGGCATCGGCGTGGTGGCCATCCTGCTCGGCCTGCTGTTCGAGAAGCAGAACATCGCCTTCCTGTCCGGCCTGGTACTGGCCATCGCCGCCTCGGTCAACTTCCCGGTGCTGTTCCTGTCGATGTTCTGGAAGGGCCTGACCACGCGTGGCGCCGTGGGCGGCAGCGTGGTGGGCCTGGTGTCGGCCATTGCGCTGCTGGTGCTGGGGCCGACCGTCTGGGTGGGCATTCTCAAGCATGGCCAGCCGATCTTCCCGTACGCCAACCCGGCACTGTTCTCGATGACGCTGGCCTTCGGCGCGGCCTGGCTGCTGTCCGTGCTCGACCGTTCGGAAGCGGCTGCCGGCGAACGCCAGGCCTACCTGCCCCAGTACGTGCGGTCCATGACGGGCCTGGGCGCGGCCTCCGCCAGCCGGCATTGATGCCGGCCCCGGGCGGCATCGCCATCGGCATGACCGCGCCAAGTTAGAATGGCCGCCAGCGTGGCAGCCGGACCGGACCCTACCGGACCGCCGGCCTGCCACCCCGCCCCATTCCCTTGTCGCACGGACACTTGCCAGCATGTCGACCTTGCAGATCAGCTTTGAAGACGCCATCCGGACCGCCGGTGTCGGTAAATTCCAGTACCGGCTCTTCGTGATATTCGGGCTGGTGTGGATGGCCGATGCGATGCAGGTGCTGTCCATCGGCTTCAGCGCCCCGTCCATCGCCAGCACTTTCGGCGTGCCGGTGCCGCAGGCGCTGCAGACCGGCACCACGTTCTTCATCGGCATGCTGATCGGGGCGTTCTGCTTTGGCCGCATTGCCGACCGCGTCGGCCGGCGCCCGGCGCTGATGCTGGCCGTGGTCATCGACGCGGCCTGCGGCGTGGCTTCCGCGTTTGCCCCAAGCCTGGGCTGGCTGATGGTGCTGCGCCTGCTGACCGGCATCGGCGTGGGCGGCACGCTGCCGGTGGACTACACGATGCTGGCCGAATTCCTGCCACGCGACCGTCGCGGCCGCTGGCTGGTGCTGCTGGAATCGTTCTGGGCGCTGGGCACGATCTGCCTGGCCCTGCTGGCGCTGGCCGCCGCGGCCCATGGCAACGACGCCTGGCGCATCATCTTCTTCGTGACCGGCATCCCCGCGCTGGTAGGCCTGATCCCGCGCATGTATGTGCCGGAATCGCCGCTGTTCCTGAACCGCAACGGCAAGTCCGAGCAGGCCCGCCAGGTGCTGGAACGGGTGGCCCAGACCAATGGCCGCAAGGTGACCATCCCCACGCTGCAATCCGAACGCACCGAGCGGCAGTCCGTGTTCGCGCTGTTCACGGCCGCCTTCCGGCGCCGAACCGTGGCGCTGTTCGCCGCCTGGCTTCTGATCTCGGTGGCCTACTACGCGGTGTTCGTCTACCTGCCCATCCGTCTCAGCGGCGCCGGCTTTGCCTTCATGCGCGGCCAGGCCTTCCTGGTGATCCTGGCGCTCGTGCAGTTGCCGGGCTACGCACTGGCGGCCTATGGCGTGGAGCGATGGGGCCGCAAGCCGACGCTGATCGGCTTCCTGCTCCTCAGCGCCGTCGGTTGCATGCTGTACAGCCTGGGCACGGCGTCCGCGGTGGTGGTCGGGTCCACGCTGCTGATGAGCTTCGCGCTGCTGGGCACCTGGGGCGCGCTGTACGCGTTCACGCCCGAGGTCTACCCCACCAACCTGCGCGCCACGGGCATGGGCACGGCGGGCGCCGTAGCACGCTTTGGCGGCCTGTTCGCCCCGGCGCTCATCGCGCCGGTCATGTCGACACATTTCACGCTGGCCCTGGCGATGATCTCCGCCATGCTCGCCACGGCCGCGCTGGCGGTCGGCGCCGTCAACGTCGAATCGCGGAACCGCGCGCTCGACTAGGCCGGCGGCGTCCATCCGCCGTGCCCGCTATTCCTTGTAGATGTGGGTGGCGAAGTAGTCGATCAGCAGCCGCACGTTCGGCATCAACCCCCGGCGCGACGGGAACACGGCGTGGATGATGCCGCCTCTCGGCGCCCAGCCGGGCAGCACATCGATCAGCGTGCCGTTGCGCAGGTCATCCTCCACCACCATGCAAGGCAACTGCACGATGCCGACGCCGGTCTGCGCAGCCTTGCGCAGCGCGCTCATGTCGTCGGTGACGTAACGGGGCTGGTGCCGGACTTCGGCCGATTGTCCTTCCGGGCCGATCAGCTGCCAGACGTGGCTGCGCGGCGGGCCCCAATCGAGGCTGGGCATGCCCGCAAGCTCGGCGGGATTCCGTAGCGGTGCGCGGCCTTCCATCAGTGCGGGGCACGCCACCAGACGCTGGTGGCTCTCCGACAGCACGCGCATGACCAGGTCGCTGTTTTCCAACGGCGGAAAGCGCACGCGCAGCGCCAGGTCCAGGCGTTCGCCGATCACGTCCACGCGGCGGTTGGTCGCCTCCAGATGTACCTGCACCTTCGGATAGGCCAGCATGAACTGCGCCACCAGTCCGGCCACGCGGTATTCGAGCAACGTCGTCGGGCAGGTCATGCGCACGATGCCCTGCGGCTCGGAACGCTCGCGCTCCATGACCTCGCGCGCCGCTTCGGCCTCGACCAGCACGCCGAGACAGCGTTCATAGAATTCGCGCCCGGTCTCCGTGACCGAGAAGTGCCGCGTCGATCGCTGCAGCAGCCTGACGCCATACCGGGCCTCCAGCGCCGCGATGCGCCGGCTGAGCTTCGACTTGGGCGCCCCCAGCGCCAGACCCGCCTGGGTGAACCCGCCATGGTCGACCACCTTGACGAAGTAGTAGAGGTCGTTGAGGTCGTCCATGACTGTTCCTCCCATAGAACACAGACGGCATCTTACGGCACTACTGCGCCGGTTTCCGCGAACCTATGATGGCTCCACGCTCCGGTGCCGTCATCGCGACGACGCCGCAGCGGCCGACGCTTCCAACAACGCGTCTGCGAGACGCGTGACCCCATCCGTGCAAGGAGATAGCCATGACAACGTCCTACAAGCGCCTGGACAAGAATGACGCAGCCGTACTGCTGGTGGACCACCAGGCCGGTCTGCTTTCGCTGGTGCGCGACATCGACCCCGACAAGTTCAAGAACAATGTCCTGGCACTGGCCGACCTGGCCAAGTACTTCAAGCTGCCGACCATCCTGACCACCAGCTTCGAGACCGGCCCCAACGGCCCGCTGGTGCCCGAGCTGAAGGCCCAGTTTCCGGAAGCGCCGTATATTCCGCGTCCCGGTCAGATCAACGCCTGGGACAACGAAGACTTCGTGAAGGCGGTCAAGGCCACCGGCAAGAAGCAATTGATCATCGCCGGCGTGGTCACCGAGGTCTGCGTCGCCTTTCCGGCGCTGTCGGCCCTGGCCGAAGGCTTCGACGTGTTCGTCGTAGGCGATGCATCGGGCACGTTCGATCCGATCACGCGCGACGCGGCGTGGCATCGCATGGCCCATGCGGGCGCCCAGATGATGACGTGGTTCGGCGTGGCCTGCGAGCTGCACCGCGACTGGCGCAACGACATCGAAGGGCTCGGCACGCTGTTCGCCAACCACATCCCCGACTACCGCAACCTGATGACAAGCTTCAAGGTCATGTCGGCGAAGTAAGCGGGGGGGCAACAGGGGGTAGTGGCCAAGCGCGCGGGCAGTCTCTACGTGGCCGGTCCATCCGTGGATCGGCTCAAGGTCAAACGGCCCCGCGCCACCCTGCCCGACTTCAAACGTGACCTATGAAAAAGCGGCGCCGAAGCGCCCCTACGGGTCAATAGTGCTGACGGCACTGCATCACGTAGGTTGTGCCATCCTGGACGATGTAGACCAGGCGGTCGTTCTTGGTGATGCGACGTGACCAGAAGCCCGTCAAATCGCCTTTCAGTGGTTCCGGTTTGCCGGTGCCCTTGAAAGGGTCACGGGCAATCTCCTCGAGGAGCCCGTTAATCTCCTCCACGATGCGCATGTCATGCTGCTGCCAGTACAGATAGTCGGCCCATGCGTGTGTGGAGAAACCTACCTTGCAGCTATCTTCAGCGGCTGCCTTGTTCTTCGCCTTTTGCTTTTGAGACATTTAGTGGCAATTCCTTGACGGAGGCCTTGCCAGCTCGAAACTCCGCGATGGATTCGCGCAGACGCGCGGCGTTCTTTTCAGACCCAAGCAGATGCAGGGTTTCCTGCATGCTGTTGTAGTCCTCGAGAGACAGCAGCACGACATGCTCGCCCCGCTGTCGGGTAATGACAGTGGGCTCGTGGTCCTTGCAGACCGAATCCAACGCCTGCTTGAAGCCGGCTCGCGCCTCGCTAAAAGTCATGACGTTCATACACTCACCTCTCTGCACCCCAAGCCGCGTCGTTTTGCGCCAGCTCAAGCAGTTGTGCTTGCCTTGATCCCGTAACAAGGTATGGGGGGGGCGGGACTCCTTAACTTTCGTAGATCCGACCATCGGGTCTACGTCCTGCTCAAGCAACATTGTACGAAACTTTGTACGACATTGCAAACCAAGGCGGCCACCGCCACCTACGTGGCCCTGGCCTGGCGCCAGGGCGCGACGCTGGGCCCGGGCCACGCCGGCTATGTGGACCTTCTGGCCTTCGCCGTGCTGGCGGGCGGTTCCTGGGCAGGCATCCGGCTGGCGGCGCGCTGGATCGGACGCATCCCCGACCGCGTCCACGCCGTGACCTATCTCGCGCTGCTGACCATGGTGCTCGCTGTCATGCTGGCGGTCTAGCCGCACGGCTATCCCCGGTCAGGCGCCACGTCACTCCAGCGGATCAGATTATTAATAATGTAGGTGATAATACCGACGACAGTCGGCCACGGCTCGACTATCCTTAGGCCCCACATCATCGAGGGGCGTCGCGCCCCGGCACACCGCATCCGACCATGTCCCACGACGGCCAGAACCCCAAAGGCGCCGCCCCGCGCCACGACATTGCACCGGCCGACGCCGCCGCCGGTATCTCCCAGGGCCTGACTCACTACGGAGACCGGGGCTTCTCGCTGTTCCTGCGCAAGGCGTTCATCAAGGGTGCGGGCTACACCGACGACGCGCTCGACCGCCCTGTCGTGGGCATCGTCAACACGGGCAGTGCGTACAACCCGTGCCACGGCAACGCGCCGCAGCTGATCGAGGCCGTCAAGCGCGGCATCATGCTGGCCGGCGGCCTGCCGATGGATTTTCCGACGATCTCGATCCACGAGAGCTTTTCGGCGCCCACCAGCATGTACCTGCGCAACCTCATGTCGATGGACACCGAGGAAATGATCCGCGCGCAGCCGATGGATGCCGTGGTGCTGATCGGCGGCTGCGACAAGACCGTGCCCGCGCAGCTGATGGGCGCGGCGTCGGCCGGCATCCCGGCCATCCAGCTCATTACGGGTTCGATGCTGACCGGATCGCATCGCAGCGAGCGCGTGGGCGCCTGTACCGACTGCCGCCGCTACTGGGGCAAGTTCCGCGCCGAAGAGATCGACGCCGAGGAGATTTCCGACGTCAACAATCAGCTCGTGGCCAGCGTGGGCACCTGCTCCGTGATGGGCACGGCCAGCACCATGGCCTGCATTGCGGAGGCACTGGGCATGACCGTGCCCGGTGGTGCCTCACCGCCGGCCGTGACCGCCGACCGCATCCGCGTGGCCGAGCAGACCGGCACGGAGGCCGTGCGCATTGCGCGCGAGCGCCTGACGATCGACAAGATCCTGACGCCGGCTGCCTTCGAGAACGCCATGCGCGTGCTGCTGGCGATTGGCGGTTCGACGAACGGCATCGTCCACTTGGCCGCCATCGCGGGCCGCATGGGCTATGACATCGATCTGGCCGAACTGGACCGCATGGGACGCGACACGCCGGTGCTGCTGGACCTGAAGCCGTCCGGCGACCACTACATGGAAGACTTCCACCACGCGGGCGGCATGGCCACGCTGCTGCGCGAACTGAAGCCGCTGCTGCGCCTGGACGCGCTGACCGTCACGGGCCGCACACTTGGCGAGGAAATCGAGCGCGCCGGCCCCGGCTTCAGGCAGGAGGTGGTACGCACGCGCGACAACCCGATCTACCCGCAGGGGGGCATTGCCGTGCTGCGCGGCAACCTGGCCCCGGGCGGCGCCATCATCAAGCAGTCGGCTGCACACCCGAAGCTGATGGAGCACGAGGGACGCGCCGTGGTGTTCGAGAACGCCGCCGACCTGGCCAACCGCATCGACAGCGACGACCTGGACGTGACGGCCGACGACATCCTGGTGCTGAAGAACATCGGCCCCAAAGGCGCGCCCGGCATGCCCGAGGCAGGCTATATCCCGATTCCGCGCAAGCTGGCCCGCGCTGGCGTGAAGGACATCGTGCGTATTTCGGATGGCCGCATGAGCGGCACGGCATTCGGCACCATCGTGCTGCACGTGACGCCCGAATCGGCGATTGGCGGGCCGCTGGCCTACGTGCGCAACGGCGACCGCATCAGCCTGTCGGTGGCGCGACGCGACCTGACACTGCATGTCGGCGACGACGAACTGGCGCGCCGCGCGCAGGAAACGCCGGTGGTCGAGCCCACTGCCGACCGTGGCTATCGCAAGCTGTTTCTCACCACGGTGAACCAGGCGGACCAGGGGGTGGACTTCGACTTCCTCCGCGCTGCCGAAACCCGCGGCAAGGTGCCGGGCAACGGCGCCTGACCTGCGGCGGGACAGGCGCCATGGACAGGAAAATCGGTCAGAATGCCGGCTTTGTTCCAACTCGCCACCAAGCGCCGGGGCTCAGCCCTGGTGCGATGCCCCTGATGCCCGGTTCCAGCACGCCTAGCCCCGCCGCCGCCTCCATCGCCCAGGACCCGCTGGAGGCGATGGTTGCCACGCTCGAAGAAGACATCGTCTTTGGCCGGCTGCATCCCCGCGAGCGCCTGGTCGAGGACGATCTGATGGGGCGCTTCGCGGTCAAGCGGCACGTGGTCAGGGATGCACTGGCCGCGCTGGACCGACTAGGGCTGGTGGAACGCCGCAAGAACGTCGGCGCGGTGGTGCGCTCTTTCTCCGTGCAGGAAGTGACCGAACTGTACGAAGTGCGCGGCATGCTGGAGACCGAAGCCGCCCGGCGCATCGACATGCAGCGCGTGCCGGCGCACCTGGACACGCTGATCGCCATCCAGCAGCAGCACGACACCGCCGTGGCAGCCGGCGACGCGCGCACGGTGTTTCGCGTCAACGTGGCCTTCCACCGCGAACTGTTCAGCCTGTGCAGCAACCAGACGCTGCAGAAGGCCATTGCCGAATTCGCGCGGCAGACCCATCCCATCCGCTTTGCCTCGCTGGTCTCGCCCGAATACCGCGAACGCGCCCGCCTGGAACACTGGCGGATGATCGAGGCCCTCAAGGCCGGCGATATCGATGGGCTGGTGGCGCTGTGCGCCAGCCACCTGCTGCCGTCGCGCGATGCCTATCTGCACGCGCAGCAGTACCGAAGCTGATCCACTGGGCTATTCCGGCTGGATTCCCGCCTGTTTCACCAGTTGGCCCCAGCGGTCCACCTCGCCGCGCAGCCGGTCGCCCAGCTGCGCCGGCGTGGATGCCTTGAGGTCGATGCCCTGGCTATCCAGGCGCGCCTTGGTCTGCGGATTGGCCAGGGCCGCCCGCACTGCGTCGTTCAGCCGCACCACCACCGCCGTCGGCGTGCGCGCCGGCGCTACCAACGCCCACCACTGACCCACCTGCATGCCCGGCAGTTTCGCCTCGGTCGATGTCGGCACATTCGGCAGCGCGGCGAGCCGCGACGGCCCTGTCACCATCAGCGCCGTGATCTTGCCGCCGCCAAGCAGACTGCTGCCGCTGGCCAGCGTCGCAAAATGGCCAGAAACCAGTTGGGCCGAGACATCGGTCAGCGCCGGGGCCGATCCGCGATACGGCACGGCATCGACGGGAATGGCCGCCTGTGCCTCCAGCATCTTGGCCGCCAGATGGCTGATCGTGCCGCTGCCGCTGGTGGCCAGTTGGATCGGTTTGCCGGACTGGCGGGCATCGGACAGGAATCGCTGGATATCGCCGGGCCGGTAGCGCGCACTGTCCGCGAACAGCACCAGCGGCGATTCGCCCAGCAGCGAGACCGGCGCGAAATCGCGCAGCACGTCGTAGGACATCTGGCGAAACACCGATGGCGCCACGGTATGGGCCAGCTCGATCACCCCAAGCGTGTAGCCGTCGGGCGCGGCCTTGGCCACCGCCTCGGCGCCGATGCGGCCCGAGGCGCCCGCGCGGTTTTCGACCACCACCGGCTGGCCCATCGATTCGCTCATCCGTTGCGCCACGGCGCGCGCCAGCGCATCGGTGCTGCCGCCGGCCGCCCAGGGCACGATCAGGCGGACCGGCTTGTCGGGATAGCCGGCGGCATGCGCCACGGGCACTTGGGCCGCCGCCAGGCCGACGGAAAAGATGGCGGTCAGGTAACGCAATGTCATGGGTTCCTCCGAGGCGCTAGTTTGTGATTTGTGCCGGGTCGCGATCGCCGCGCGCGGTCAGCATGAGCAGAACGGTTTCCGATGGCGCAATGCGGCCATCGGCGCGCAGCATCCGGGCGGCAGCCAGCCCCGCCCCGGCGCAAAGCTCGACCCAGAATCCGGCTGCGGCCAGCTGGCCGGTGCCCGCGCGTGCGGCGTCGTCGCCCACCACCACCGCGCCGCCGCCCGATCGCGTCACCGCATGCACCTGCTGGGCGGTGACGGTGGACCCGGCCGTGGAAAACTGCCGCGTTGCGCCCGCAAAATCGGCCTGCTGTGACGCCCCGGCCAGCACACGGGCCAGGCGCGGAAACGGCTCCACAGCCCACAGCTTCGGCACGCGGCCCAGGTGCCCCATCCTCACGAGGTCACGCAGCGCGCTATAGAGTCCCCACAGCAGGTCGCCGCGGGCGGTGGGCACCATTACGTGGTCGGGCAAGCAACCCTGCTGAACCCATTCGAGCGCGACGGCCCGGTAGCCTTCCACGCCAAACACGGGACTGCCGACGGCCGGCAGGCTGTAGTTCGTCAGCGCGAAGGCCCCGTCGTCACGAACGCGGCGCCGCACGTGTTCCCAGCGCGCATGCCCAGTCTCGCAAATCACGCGGCGCGCGCCGTAGTGGCGCAGGGCCACATCGAACACCGCCGGCAGGTTGCGATAAGTGGCCACCTCGCACGCCAGCCCGGCGGCGGCGCAATAGGCCGCGGCGGACACGGCCGCGTTGCCGCTGGACGCCAGCACCACATCGCGCGCCCCGGACGCCAGCGCCCGGCTTACCGCCTGGGCCGACATGCGGTCCTTGTGCGAACCAGTCGGATTGGCGCCCTCGTTCTTGATCCACATCGCCGCCACGCCGGCCAGCGCGGCCAGCGACGGAACGGGCAGGCAGGGTGTGGCGCCCTCGCCCAGCGTCACGCCGTCCAGATACGGCATCCAGTGACCCCAGCGATAACCCTGGCTTTTTGGTGCAAAATCGAGCGCCGGGGTACTGTCGCCACCTGCGTAGACCGCTTCGAGACTGCTTGGCCGGCCCTGGCCGGCGCAGGCCGGGCAGCCTTCCGGCAGGTCGGAGACCGGGTAGACTGCTGCGCAAGTCACGCATCGCAAGGCGCGCAGTGCGGGATTGACGGTCGGCACAACGCCGGGCGTATGGATGTGGGACATGGCGACGGACTGGAATGGCATGACGGCGAGTCTACGGGCAGACGCGCCCCCGCAACGCAAGCCATCCGGTGTTTTTGATAAGCCAAACTTATAGGATGAGGATGGAGAAGATAGCCGGGGACGCCGGGCAGAGCGTCAGCGCGCGGCAGATCGAGGTGTTCCGCATGGTCATGCGACTGGGCTCGGCACGCCGGGCCGCCGAGGCCCTGCATATCAGCCAGCCAGCGGTGACCCAGATCGTGCTGCAGCTTGAAAAATCGGCGCGGCTCAGGCTGTTCGACCGCAGCAAGGGGCGCATGGTCCCGACCGCCGAGGCGGCCGCGCTGATGGATGAAGTCGAGCGCGTCTACGTGGGCCTGGACGCCGTGCAGCGCAAGATCGACCTGCTGCGCACGCACGAGGACACGGTGTTGCGCGTGGGCGCCCTGCACGCGATGGCCGCCAGCGTGATGCCGCTGGCGGTGGCCAACTTCACCCACAGCTATCCGCGCAGCCATTGCCGGCTGGAGGTGGACAGTTCGCGCGGCCTGCGCGAACGGCTGCTGCAGCGCGAGCTCGACCTGGCCTTCATGGGCGACGAAGTGGACACCAGCGGACTGACCGCGTCGGAGTTCTACGCCATTCCGGCGGTCTGCATCGTGCCGGCGACGCATCCGTTTGCCGGGCGCGGCCGTATCGGGGTGGCAGACCTGGCCGATGCCCCGCTGATCGGGCTGGATGCGGCCGACCCGGCTCAGCGGCAGCTGCAATCCGCCTTTGCCGAGCACGGCCACATGGCACGGTTCGTCGCCACCACGCCATACAGCCACACGCAATGCGCGCTGGTGCTGGCCGGCGTGGGGCTGGCCATTACCAACCCGCTGGTGGCGCGCACCTACACGGCGCTGGGGCTGCGCAGCGTGCCGTTTGCGGGCGCGGTGCGCTTCCGGGCCGTCCTGGCGTTCCACCCCGGCCAGGGGCAATCCACGGCGGCCCAGCAGTTTGTCCGGCTGTGCCGCCAGCGCGTGGAAGACCTGCTGCGCTGACGCGCGCCGCTCAGCCGTTGCGGAACAGGAAGCTGTACGCGCTCAATGCCGGCGCGCCGCCCAGATGGGCGTAGAGCACGCGCGAACCGGCCGGGAATTCGCCACGCCGCACCATGTCGATCATGCCGTGCATCGACTTGCCTTCGTAGACGGGGTCGGTCATCACGCCTTCATACCGCGCGCAGGTGCGGATGGCCTCGAGCGTGCCTTCCGACGGCAGGCCGTATTCCGGTCCGCCGTAGCGCGTGTCGAGCACCACATCGGCATCGGCAATGTCGCGATCGAGTTCCACCAGCCCCGCCGTATGTCTGGCGATGCGCAGGATCTGCGCGCGGGTCTGCGCCGGCTTGGCCGATGCGTCGATGCCGATCACGCGGTCTGCCCGGCCATCGGCCGCAAAACCCACCACCATGCCGGCCTGCGTACTGCCTGTGACCGAGCACACCACGATGTAGTCGAACCTGAAGCCCAGTTCGGCCTCCTGCGCGCGCACTTCCTCGGCAAACCCGACAAACCCGAGACCGCCGAGCGGATGCTCCGAACAGCCGGCGGGAATCGGATATGGCTTGCCGCCGGCCTGGCGCACGCTTTCCATCGCCTCTTCCCAGCTCTTGCGGATGCCGATGTCGAAGCCGTCGGCCACCAGCCGTACGTCGGCACCCATCATGCGCGACATCTGGATATTGCCCACGCGGTCGTAGACGGCATCGGCATAGTTGACCCAGTTTTCCTGCACCAGCACGCACTTCAGCCCCAGGTGGGCAGCCACTGCGGCCACCTGGCGGGTCTGGTTGGACTGGATGCCGCCGATCGACACGAGCGTGTCACAGCCTTGCGCAAGTGCGTCAGGAATCAGGTATTCGAGCTTGCGGGTCTTGTTGCCGCCGAAGGCAAGACCGCTGTTGCAGTCTTCGCGCTTGGCGTAGAGCGCCACCTTGCCGCCCAGATGCTCGGACAGGCGTTGCATGGGCTGGATCGGGGTGGGACCGAACGTCAGGGTATGGCGAGGGAAACACTTCAGGTTCATGGCGACTGCTCCGGGGTGGATGGCGATGGACTCCATCCTAGAAAAAAAGCCGCGAAACGTGCTTGCAAAGAACGGCGCCTGAGAACACTATTCATTGATATCCCGCCGAATATCTTTCCGTTTATTCCGGATAATCACCCGTGAAAGAAACAAAATTTCGCGCCCGATCCGTGCCACCGGCCGCGCCTGCCGCGCCCGCCACGGCGCACGTTGGCAGCCTGGACCGCGCCGACAAGGCCATACTCCGGGCGCTACAGCAGGATGCGTCGATCTCCAACGTGGCGTTGGCGGCCAAGGTGAACCTCAGCCCGCCGGCCTGCCTGCGCCGCGTGGAGCGGCTCAAGGAGATGGGCCTGATCCGGGGCATCGTGGCGCTGCTGGCCCCCAAGGCGCTCGACGCGGGCATGCTGGTGATGATCGGCGTGGTACTGGATCGATCCACCCCCGAATCGTTCGCCCAGTTCGAGTCGGCCGCACAGAAGGTGTCGGGCTGCATGGAATGCCATGTGGTTACCGGCGAATTCGACTACTTCATGCTGGTCCGCACCCGGGACAGCGAAAGCTTCAACCGGCTGCACGCCGAGCAGTTGCTCTACCTGCCCGGCGTCAGGCAAATCCGGTCGTTCATGGTGCTCAAACAGGTGCTGTCGACGACGCAGTTCCCCTTTTGACAAAAGTGCCGGCGGCGATCTCGGGTAGACTCTCATGTCTTGTTTACCCACATCACGTTTTCATGCTTCCTACGGACCTGGCTGGCGCCGACGGCGACCAGAGTGCTTCGTTGCCGCGTTCCGAGCGGGCCTATCAACAACTGCGTGCCGCCATCCAGGCTGGCCAACTGCTACCGGGAACCCGTCTGCGTGAAGTCGAGCTGGCCGAAACGCTCGGCCTGTCGCGCACGCCGGTGCGCGAGGCGCTGTCCCGTCTGGAATCCGAAGGGCTGGTCGTCAACGAGCCGAACCGCGGCATGATGGTCACCCGGCTCGATGCCAGCATGGTCAGCGAGCTGTATGTGATGCGCGAGGTACTGGAATCGACCGCAGCCGCCCTGGCGGCGCGCCATGCCACCGACGTGGAAATTTCGCTGCTGCGCGATATCGTCGAACGCGACCTGTCGTTTGCGGCGGACCCCGACAAGCTGGCGATGAACAACCGCCTGTTCCACGAAACCCTGCACCGCTGCGCGCACAACCGCTACCTGCTCAAGACGCTGCGGTCCCTGCACGAGTCGATGGCGCTGCTGGGCCGGTCCACGCTGGCCGTGCCGGGCCGCGCGCGCGGCTCGTACGAGGAACACATGGCGCTGGTCGAGGCGCTGGAAGCCCGCAACCCCGAGCAGGCCGAAATGATTACCCGCCGCCATATCCAGCAGGCCTACAAGGTCCGGCTGTCGCTCTGGATCGAGGAACAATCGGGCAGCTGAACGGGGATCTCGCCCGACCTCGCCGCCCCACCATCATGGCCCCGCTCAGACGGGGCCATTGTTTTAAAAACCCGAAAAGTGTGTTCCGCCGTTGCGCTTTTTTGCAACGATGGGTCGCGCTATCGTGTGCCTCAAGGCTGCAGGCTCTCTCTCCCTTCCAGCCTTACGTCACCTCCGTGGCGGTTTTTTCATGATTGGCGCGGGCCCGTACGACTCTCAGGCGTACGGCACGCCGGCGCAGGCGCGGCATCGTTGCCGCGCCTCATCTTTTTCCGCCGTCGCCCTCACGGCAAGGAGTCGTCATGACTGACAAGCCTGTCAAGATCCCCGGCCCGGACCACCCCATCACCATCACGCCACAGCGCGCCCGCGTGGTCGTCACGGCTGGCGGCCGCGTGATCGCAGATACCACGCGCGCCCTGAACCTGCAGGAAGCGTCGTACCCCGCCGTGCAGTACATCCCGCGCGACAATGTCGACATGTCGCAGCTGAGCCGGACCACGCACGCCAGCCATTGCCCGTACAAGGGCGACGCCGCCTACTTCAGCATCGGCGCAGCCGGAACCCGCGGCAACAACGCGGTCTGGACATACGAACATCCGCACGACGCCGTGGCCCAGATCGCCGGCTACGTCGCGTTCTATCCCGATCGCGTCGACAGCATCGACATCCGGCGCTGATCGGCAGCCCGGCCAACAGCGTCTTCCGCATCGGCGCATTCGGGGACGGCCCACCATCGGCTGGATAGGCCAAACGGAAGGTCGCGTGGCTGCGTCTTCAAGCACAAATGAAAAACCGGCCCGCCGTGCACCTGGATGGGTGTACGGCGGGCCGGTTTTTCAATGCATGCGGCGCCGGATGCGCCGCCCTTCTCTATCTGCTGGCTTCGATCAGCCGTTCGCGTAGACCACCTTGGCCTTGCGCGCTTCCGCCTGCAGGCGGGTAAAGATGTTCTGGATAGCGGCAACTGCGCGCTTGGCATCGTTGACGAAGCCCAGGCGTTGCGTGCCCAGTTCACGGTCGATCAGTTCACGTTCCAGTTGATCGGTCAGCTTGATGTCGGATTGGGTGTTCATGGCGTCCTTCCTTTCGGGGATAACCCTTTTGGGGTTTTCCCTAATTGTAGCAGAAGGATTGTCGCATTGCAGCATTAGGTAATTCTGCGTAGTGCCAAGCCGTACATCACTGTATGAGCGGGACGATCCCGATCCGCTCTGCAAGCATTCGTTCGTACACGCCAAAATGAAGGTCGACTTCAGCCTGACTGACGACTGTGACCTCCAGCCTGATCTGATCCGCCTTGAGGCCGAAAATAGTGGCGAGCGCCAACTCGAGGTCGGGCACCATATCCTTGTCCTTGGGGAACGTCGTGCCAATGCTGATCGAATACGCATTGGAGCGATCCGCAACGACTTCAAGCAACCGCGCCGCGGCGCTCATATTGTGTTCGATCGCAATGCGAGCCAGCTCTGCAATGCTGCGCATCTTCTCGGTGGGAAACCCACGGACGCAGCGTAGCCGTACGCGATGAGGGCCCATTGTGAGCCAGTCGGTATCGAATTCCATGACAAAAAGGGTGGGCTTGTAGTCGTTAAGCCATCGATCCAGCGTTCGTAAAGCCGGTGAAGGGTCCTGCGAAAATGGGGCGCCCGGAGGCGCCCCGAACGTCGAATGCTCTTCCTATGATGGCAAACGCCTAATCCAGGTTGATGGCAATGCGCCGCGGCCTCGCTTCCTCACGTCGAGGGATCGTCAGTTTCAGCACACCGTCCTGCAACTGGGCGCCGATCTGACCGGCATCCAGATCCGGACTCAGCGAGAACGACCTCGCAAAATGCGGCTGGCGAATTTCCGCGTGTTGCACGCGAAGCGTCGGCGGCGTCGGCACGATCGCTTGTCCTTCGATATGCAGCGTACCGTCGTTGACACTGACCTGCAGGTTCTCGCGGCTCACGCCTGGCAGGTCAGCCCACAGCGTCACGCCGTTGACGTCTTCCACAATGTCCACCGCTGGGACCAGCGTGACTTGCCGCGCGCCCTTATCTTCCGGGCGTTGGGCCACAGTGCCATCGTTACGTTGCGCAAGTTGGGTGTTGGCGTTCATGGCGGCCTCCTCAAGTTACTGAACGGTGATAGCGCGCGGCCTGGACGCCTGGCGCTTGCCCACGCTCACTGAAAGACAACCATTGGCATAGCGTGCCTGGACCTTTCCAGGATCTGCGCCCTCGGGCAGTTCAATCACCCTTCTGAAGGCGCCGACGAAGCGTTCCTGCGCGTAATGCCGTGACTCCGGCATGTCGTCCTGCCAGAGCGGTCGCCGTTCGCCGCTGATCGTCAACAGACCACGGTCGATGGTGACTTCGATGTCGTCCTGCTTGAGTCCAGGAGCGAAAGCCACGATCTCTATCGAGTCGTCGGTTGCCCCTATGTTGATGGCAGGAAAGGCGCCGGAGCGCCCGGCGCGGATGCTGGAAGGAAACCCGCTGAGCAGGCTCGCCATCTGCCTTTGCAGACGATCGAAGTCACTGAACAGGTCGGTTCCAAAGAATGCGTCAGTCATGGTCGTGTCCTCCTGTAGAGCGCAGCGAGGAATGAGGGGCATCACGCGCTCCCATTCACTCGCCGACACCCCGGCAAACAAACAGAAACACGCAGCGCGACATCGCGACTGCCTGAGCGGAAATAAAAATAGCAACGGGTAATGCCAATTTCAAGAGCCGCATACATCACATATTTGATTTCTTTCAGGGCACGACATCGCCTCCGGCGCGTGGCCACGCAGGGGCCTTTTATTGGCGCGTGCCCGTGGCATTGCTACGATGAAATAGCAGCCTTTCCCTGCGTTCGTCTTCCGCCGCCATGGACATCGTTCTGCTACGCCGCGGTCATCGCGCATTGATCCTGCCGCGCGACAAGGACCTGATCGACTGCCCTCTGCTGGTGCGCCACTGGTTGGGCGCGCCCTATACGCACAGCACCACCGAACTCACGATCGATACGCCGCTTCCTGGGATTCCCACGCATGTGGTACTGGCGGAGATCCTCCAGAAAGGCTTCTGTGCGCTGGACCTGCATGGCGTGGTGGATGCGTTCGAGGCGCCCCCTTCGGAGGACTTCACGCAGCGGATCGCCCGGGACGCCGACAACAGTGCTACGGATTTGCTACGCGCGAACGACGAACTACACAGAAAACATCGTAGTTAGGCCAATGGCAGCCAACTTCGTATGTGATTCAGGCATCCAGGCGCGGCCAGAAATGCGCCGACCCTGCACGCCCGGTCGGCTATCATGCCAGTCCTCTCCGAAGTAGCTCGCTATGATTTCCGTCCGTAATGTCACGCTGCGCCGTGGCGTCAATGTCGTACTTGACCGCGCATCGGTCACCTTCAACCCCGGCGAAAAGATCGGCCTTGTGGGCCGCAATGGCGCCGGCAAGTCATCGTTCTTCGGCCTTCTCAGCGGCACGCTGCACGAAGACAGCGGCGAGTTCTCGATTCCCGCGGCATGGAAGATGGGGCAGGTCGCGCAGGAAATGCCGGAGACCGAGCAAAGCGCCACGGACTTCGTTGTCGAGGGTGACACCGTGCTGCTGGCGGCGCAGACCGAAGTGGCCGCCGCCGAGGCCAGCGACGACGGCATGCGGATGGCGCACGCGTACATGGCCCTGCACGACGCGGGGGCGCACGATGCCCCGGCCCGTGCCCAGGCGCTGATCCTGGGCCTTGGCTTCAGTGCCGCCCAGCTTAGCCAGCCGGTCAACAGTTTCTCCGGCGGCTGGCGCATGCGACTGCAACTGGCGCGCGCGCTGATGTGCCCGTCCGACCTGCTGCTGCTCGACGAACCGACGAATCACCTCGACCTCGACGCGCTGGTCTGGCTGGAAGCCTGGCTCAAGCGCTATCAGGGAACCCTGGTGGTGATCAGCCACGACCGCGAGTTTCTCGACGCGGTGACGCAAGTGACGGTGCACGTCGACAACGCCCAGCTTGTGCGCTACGGCGGCAACTACAGCAAGTTTGAAGACATGCGAGCCGAACAGCTCGTATTGCAGCAGGCCGCGATGGCCAGGCAGGCGGACAAGATCGCGCACCTGCAGAAATTCATCGACCGTTTCAAGGCCAAGGCCTCGAAGGCGAAGCAGGCGCAGAGCCGTGTCAAGGCGCTCGAACGCATGGAGAAGATCGCCCCGGTGCTTGCCGACGCCGAGTTCAGCTTCGAATTCAAGGAGCCGCTCAACGTTCCGAATCCGCTGCTGTCGATGCTGGACACGAGCTTCGGCTATCCGGCGCCGACTGGCGCACTGCCGGGCACCCCGCCCACGGTCATCGTCCGAGGCATCAACCGTTCCGTGCTGGCCGGACAGCGCATCGGCATTCTCGGTGCCAACGGCCAGGGCAAATCGACGCTGGTGAAGACGGTGGCGCATGCGCTGGCGCCGATTGCCGGTGAGATCAGCGAAGGCAAGGGCTTGAATATCGGCTACTTCGCACAGCAGGAACTTGACGTGCTGCGCCCGCTGGACACGCCGATGGAACATATGATCCGCCTGGCCAAGGACACGCCGCCTCACATGCGCGCCCCCGGCCAAAGCGGAACCGAACAGTCCCTTCGTACTTTCCTTGGCACCTTCAACTTCAGCGGCGACATGGTCCATCAGGCGGTCAGCACGATGAGCGGCGGCGAAAAGGCGCGGCTCGTGTTGTGCATGATCGTGTGGCAGCGCCCGAACCTGCTGCTGCTCGACGAGCCGACCAACCATCTCGACTTGTCCACACGCGAAGCCCTCGGCATGGCCCTCAACGAATTCGAAGGCACCGTGATGCTGGTCAGCCACGACCGCGCTCTGCTGCGCGCCGTTTGTGACGAGTTCTGGCTGGTCACCAAGGGCGGCGTCGAACCGTTCGACGGCGATCTGGACGATTACCAGCAGTTTTTGCGCGACGAAGCCCGTCGCATGCGCGAGGAAGCTGCGGCAGCGTAGCGGCACATCGCCCGAAGCAGGCCAAAGCGCCCGCCCCTCAAAGGCGGACCCTTGTATGCGGCTTTGGCCTTCGCGAATTTTTCTGACGCGCAAACGAAAACCGGCCCGCCGCGCACCTCGATCAGGTGTGCGGCGGGCCGGTTTTTATATTCTTGCGGCGCCTGGCGCGCCGCCCTTCACGATCGGCCGCTACGGCCGATACCGATCAGCCGTTCGCGTAGACGACCTTGGCCTTGCGCGCTTCCGCCTGCAGGCGGGTGAACACGTTCTGCACGGCGGCAATCACGCGCTTCACATCGTTGGCAAAGCCCAGGCTCTGGGTACCCAGTTCGCGTTCGATCAGGTCGCGTTCCAGTTGATCGGTCAGCTTGATGTCGGATTGGATGTTCATGGCGTTCTTCCTGCTAGGGATTACCCTTATGGGGTTTTCCCGCATTGTAGCAGACCGATTGTCGCAATGCAGCATTAGGTAATCGTACGTAGTGCCTGCGCGCAACAGGTGCGCCAAAGTCCGCAATTCCGTCGATCATGTGCTCATTTGCCGCGAAAATGCCGGTTTAGCCGCTTTATCTAGAAAAAGCGGCGGGATAGCCTCAGAACGTGACGCTCGACTTCAACCCGATCAGGAAAGCGTTGCCGTGATGGGACGTCCCGCCCGGGTGCAGGACGTACTGCACGTTGGGACGCAACAGCACCGATGACACCGGGGACCATGCGTAATAGAGCTCGGTCACATACTCATATCCGCTGCCTGCCACGGTGTTGCTCCCGGTCCGCGCATTGTTCTGCGCCACATAGCTGGCAAACCGATCGTTGTTGTGCGTGGCACCGAAGGCCAGGCCCACGGAATCCCGCAGCCGGCTCTCGAATGGCCCTGCGTACTGGATGCCGAGCGCGATCTGGTGGTCCAGCTGGGCAGTGTTGCGATCTGCCTGGGAGACATTCAGGAACACCGTCGCGCCACGGCCGCCCTGGGTTCCCGTGAGCTGTTGCTGGAAATTGATATAGACCCCGAACTGCCCGCTGCGCTGGAGCGGATCGAGGCCGGTCACGCCACGCGGGTTATGGTTGATGTCGTAGTACAGGTCATTGCCATCGGATGTGTTGTACCAGGCCCCGAGCTTGTAAGAGCCGGGGCGTCCCGCAAAGGCCGGCAGCCAGCCCACTTCCAGCGGCAGCAGCGCCCCGGTGGTGCCACTGGGATTGTTCGGTTTCCATCCGTTGTGACGCGCGTAGCTGTCGTCGACATACTTGGGATTGACCTGATAGATGCCCATCTGGGCGTAGGTCTCCTGCGAAGTCCGGTACTTGATGCGGCTGGCCCACTGGCTGGTCGGCCAGTTGACCCAGTAGCTGCCAACCAGATTGCCAGGCTGTGCGCCACAGAAGGTAAGGTTCTGGAAGTCACAGGAAAAGCTGGCAAAGTCCTCGCCAACGGTCAATCGTCCCAGCTTGATTTCGAGGCGGTCGTCCAGCAGCTTCTGATTCACCCATAGCTGCGTCAGATGCCAGGTCTGGCCGCGCCCGTAGACTTCCTGCACAAGCATGTTGTTGCCGATACCTGCGTCCGCCCCCAGATTTCGGCCATTGCGATCGGTCATCGTGAACTGAAAGATCGCACCGCGCCACCCCGCCACCTTCTGCATATCCAGCGTCGTGCTGAACGCCCATTGATCGGCATACCGGGTCAGGTCTTCGGTGCCACCGCTCAGGTTGCGCGCCAGTTCGCTGACGTAATTCACGCCGAACGTCACGCCCTGCTCGGCCAAACGCGTGCGCTGCCCGTTCCAATCCCCGAGCAGATAGGGACTATTGCTTACGTCGTACGCCTGCGCGCCGCACGGAGCCAGACCGAGTCCGGCCCATGAAAGCAGCGCCAGGCGCGTGACGAGCCGGCTGCATGGATTGCCGTTCTTCCGCATGGGTTCGGTGCCCCCGTTGTCAGCGCTGCGGCGCTACTGTGGTAGCGCATAGGCAATGACGTAGTCGCCCAGCTTTGTGCCGAATGAACCGTGGCCGCCGGCGGCAATCACCACGTACTGCTTGCCGTTGACCGCATAGGTCATCGGTGTTGCCTGACCGCCGGCGGGCAGCCGCGCTTGCCAGAGCTGCCCGCCAGTATTGACATCGAAAGCGCGCAGGTAGTTGTCCGCAGTGGCCCCGATAAACACCACGCCACCCGCCGTGACAATCGGGCCGCCCAGCATCGGCATGCCCATCTTGAAAGGCAGCGGGACTGGCGCGCTGTCACGCACCGTACCGATACGGTGCTTCCACACGATGGCATTGGTCTTCAGATCGATTGCCGCGATATAGCCCCACGCCGGCTGTTTGCACGGCAGCCCGAACGGAGACAGGAACGGATTCAGCGTCACGCCGTAAGGGACACCGTATTGCGACTGAATGCCTACCTCCGTGCCGCTGCCCCTTGCGCCTTGCACCGGCTCGACCGGATTACCCGGGCCGCGCGGGATCAGACGCGAGACGAACGGCAGCGCGATGGGGTTGGCGATAGCAATCTGACGATCAGTGTCCACCGCGATGCCGCCCCATTCGAACATGCCAAGGTTGCCGGGGAAGACCAGCGTGCCCTGCAGCGAAGGCGGCGTAAAGGTGCCTTCGTAGCGTAGCTGGTGGAACATCACCCGGCACACGAGCTGGTCGTACATCGTGGCGCCCCACATATCCGCGTCGGTCAGCAGCTTCTGCGGCCGAAACGTCAGCGCGGAGAACGGTTGCGTCGGCGAGACGCGATCCCCTGGCGCGGCGCCCTGCGGCACGGGCCTTTCGGGTGCGGGCACCACCAGCGCCCCGGTGCGGCGATCCAGCACGAACAGGTTCCCCGTCTTCGCGGGCGCATACACGACAGGCACCGTCTTGCCGTCCTTGTCCGTGATGTCGGCAAGCGTGGGCTGCGAAGGCAGGTCCATGTCCCAGAGGTCGTGGTGAACCGTCTGGTAGAACCAGGCCAGCTTGCCGGTAGACGCATGCAGCGCGAGCAGGCCCGATGCATAACGCTCCATGTCCGGAGAACGGTCGCCGCCCCAGATATCCGGCGTCTTGACGCCCATCGGCAGATACACGATGTCGAGCTTCGCGTCATAGGCGGCGGGGGCCCAGGAATTCGGCGAATTCCAGGTGTAGTGCGCGCCGGGCCCCGGAATCTTGTTCGGGTCCGGCGCGCCGGGGTCGAACGCCCACAGCAGTTCGCCCGTCCGCACGTCGTACCCACGGATGACGCCCGACGGCTCGCGCGTCGAGAAGTTGTCCTCCACTGCGCCCGCCACGACAATCACCTTGCTCGTGACGACGGGTGGCGAAGTGGGCTCGTACATGCCCGGTGTGGTGACCGGCATCGCATGCTGGAGATCGAGATCGCCATGATCCGCAAAGCCGGCGCAACGTTCACCCGTCAGCGCATCGAGCGCATAGAGGTGGCCATTGTTGACGGGCAAGTAGATCCGCCGGGTGCAGGCGCCGGCCGACGGCGTTGCGGCTGCGGCTGTCGCGGGAGCCGTGGCGTCGCTGGCAGACGCAACCGGCCCGGACACCGGAGGGCTCGCCGAAAGATCGACATACGACACGCCCCGGCAGGTCACGTGCTGGAATGACGGGTCGGGCTGCAGCTTGGGATCGAACTTCCACTTGAGCGTGCCAGTCGCGGGGTCCAGCGCAAAAAGTTGCTGGTGGGGCGAGCAGAGATAGAGCAGGTTGCCGATCTTGATCGGCGTCACTTCATTGGTGATTTCCACCGGATCTTTCGGCCCTTTCATATCACCCGTACGGAATGTCCAGGCCACCTTCAGGTCTTTGGCATTCTGCGGCGTGATCTGTTGGAGCGGCGAATACCGCGTGCCTTCCTGCGTACGGCCATAGGCCGGCCAGTCGGTGCCGGCAATCCCCTGGCGATCGCTGGCCGGCGTCGCCGCTGCCGTCCCGAAGGCCCCGTGGACCGTCTGTGGATCGTTGAAAGTCGCGTAGACCAGCAAGCCGGCCCATATCACCAGCGCGGCGGCGAGCAGCCCCACGCCAAGCCTTGGCCTGCCCGGCAGGCGCCAGCCGACAAGCAGAAGCAGCCATACGCCGAACACGACCAGCACGCCGGCGCGCGGCGCGAGCGCCCAGAAATCGGTTCCCGATTCCCAGACGGACCAGATCGCGGTACCGAGCAGCAACAACGCATAGAGCACCAGCGCCACCGGGCTGCGCAGGTAGAGGGCCAAGGCCACCCCAAGCAGGACGACGCCGGCCACGACGTAGTAGGCCGAACCGCCGAGCGAGACCAGCCATGCGCCGCCTCCCAGCAGATATAACCCTGTGAGCGCCGTGAACAGCAAGCTGACAACGCCGACAAGGCCAAGCGATCCAGGACGTGCCATTCCCTCCTCCAAGCGGTTGGTCTGTGTAATCTAAGCAATCCTTCAGGATAGTTCGGCCTCTTGGTCTGTTCCAACATAGCGCATTGTCGACATGGAACAGCGTGCCGCTGACGCCGGGGCACCCCGGCATGTTCGTTGCTGCTTCGACGGCAGGCAGATGCGGCCCTTGCCACTTCATTCCCCTGCCTGCCAGGAGCAACCATGGAGGAAAGTCTCTTCTATCGCGGCCACCATATCGTGGTCAAAGCCGAAGAACACGTTTTTGGCAAATGGTGCTGGACGTACACCATCGACCACAAGGCAGCCTATAGCGATCATGGCCCCTTTCACGGCAGCAAGCGAACGGCGATGGATGCGGCGATCAAAAGCGCGAAAGCGCGCGTTGACAGGACGTTCGATGGTGGCGCGCCTGCAAAAAAGGAGTAGTGTGCCGCCCTTCATCGGCCGCGGGACCCGGATCGGCACCCGTTCCGGGATGACGCTGTACGAAACCCGTCGATTCCTGACGCAATGGCGCAAGCGGCCACGTACTACATTGATGTCGTCCGGCACCCGCCGGCAACTCGCTCTGGCCGCGCCGTAACTTGGCGCGGTTCTTTTTTGCCGGCGGCGCGCCTGCCTCAGTAACTTGCGTAGTTCGATTTTTCAATGCCGACGAAACTTCTGCCGTGCAAGCCGCGCGCTGGTCAGCGTGTAGCGAAACGCTGAGGGCGGACCGTGGCTGAAATCGGATGGTGTTAACGCAGGCAGTCGCAGGCAGCCGCAAACAGGCCGCCGCAGTCGGGCGGGTCGTGCGCCGCAAGGTGGCGGTACAACGTCTACAGGGCCCGAACCAGGAGAGACACCGCAGCGTAGACCGCGCCCACCGCCAACACGCACGCGGCGAAGACCACATAGTATTTCATGCCGTGGCGGGGCGGATTTGAATGGAAGTGATGGATAACAGGCCTCATCGATCAACCGCCGAAGCCCCGGCTTTCTCACGGCGCAACTGAGCCGCGCGCCATTCCAATGCATCGAGGGCGCCTCTCATATTCGTCAGCACCTGGGCCTCGATCGTGGCATCCCGTCCGTCCCGGGTCAGCCAGCGGACCAACCTTGTCTGGCTTGCCACATCCTTGCTGAGGTCCTTCAGATATCGCTCGACCGCCGCCAGGTCGCCCAAGTCTTCGCGTCCCATATCGTTGCCCTTTCCCCGGAATCGTAATTTCTACATTAATCGACGGCCGGCGGGATGGAAATCAACGGCGGATTGTCCGGATATCCTCCTATCCGGACATCGATATCAAAATTGTGCATGCACGCGCACACCGTAAAAGCGTGCGGGCCCACGATCGCGGTTGTAGCCCGGGTGCCTGATGTACTGGAAGTCCGGGCTGACGAAGAGATGCCGCTGCACGGCCAGGCTGTAGAACACCTCGCAAATCTGCTCGGGGCCATAGCGCAGCGCGCCGTCGCCAAGGAAGCCGCCCAGGCCGCCCTTCGCCAGGTATTCCTGATGCTGCTTCGACAGTCCGTTGACAGCCACCGCGACCCCCAGGCTGTCCATGCCCCGATGCCAACTACCGCCCTTCAGGATCGCCCCGACCGAAGCGCTACGCCCCACTTCGGTAAATGCATAGCTTTCGGTCTTGTCATCGGCCCAATCGGCCCTGGCATATAGCCCCAGCGATTCGCCAACCTTCTGCTCCAGGCTCACGCCTGCCCCCACTTTCGCGTGCTCGCGCCGGACCTGCGCCACATCGGGCGGGCCGCCGCTGCGCGATGCCAGATCGATTGCGTCCGAAAACGCTCCCATATGCGCGTGATTGCGCCACAGCAGCAGGCGTGCTTTCCCAGCGTTGCCGAGCAAGGTATAGGCGCGCTCCAGTTCCAGCATGTCGCCGTAGTGTTCGAAGATCCGGGTGTCCAGTTGCAGCCCGTTTGGCTCCACAGGTTGCAGGAACCGGCCGATGCGCACGGCCCAGTCGCCATCGATGTACTCGACCGCCGCGCCCCAGGTATAGCCCCGCGCATCGGCGGGATAGTCGAACGAGGCGTGCGAGGCAAAGGCCGTATTGAGGTACTCGCTGCGCGGATCGTGGGCGTACTCGAGGCTGTTGAAGACATCCAGCACCGACAGATTGCCAGCCGTGATGACGACGCGGCGCTTGGCCCGTGAGCCGGCAAGTTGATGAAATCCCGATTCCGCCGATTCTGTCTCGCTACCGATTGCGATCTCCTGCCTGAGGAAAAGGCGAGCCCGGTAGATCGTGGGATTGGCGACGGCGGCCTTGGCCAGCTCCGCGTTGGCCAGGCCGCCCAGCCCCTGCGAATCGGAAAATGCGACACCCTGGATCAGTTCCGGGTCCAGAAAGACAGCGGCGCCATGCCACAGCCGCAATCCGACGCTCAGCGTTGCCGACCATGAGTAGCCGTGCTCCGCCGACGGCAGCAGGCTCTTGGTGCCCGTGTAGGCGGCCGGGAACGATGGCTTGTACTGCCAGACATAAGTGGACTGCCCATGTACTGCTATCGTCTCCTCGGGTTTCGACACCTCGCTGCCGCTCGTCGGCGCCACTTCCTCCAGACTGGCCGTGGGATCCTCGTTGGCTGCCGCGGCGGGCGCGCCGAATACGAGGCACGCCAGGAGAAGCGCCCAGTGTGCTGCGCGAAGACCGTCATTGAACATGGCCGCAATGTCCTCGCGCCTCCATTGATCAGGAGATCAATCTAGCATTGCGCTCGGCGCCCCGATGTCAGACAGGCATCAGATTGGTTTGCGGATTTGGCTGACATGCCCGCAACCCGCCCCAGACGACTTGCTCCCTGAAGTTGGCCGTCCATCCATACCTTGGCGGGCGTTTTTTTGGCCCGATGCCGGCCAGTCAGCCTGCCGTGCCGGGCTCGCGCTCCGACAGCGACTCCAGCAGCTCGGCTGACGGCACAAAGAACAGGCCGCCCGTCACCGCCTGGCTGAAATCGAGCAGCCTGTCATAGTTGCCGGGCGGCTTGCCGACAACCATGTTTTCGAGCATCTGCTCGATAGGAGCCGGCGAGCGGGCGTAGCCAATGAAGTACGTACCGAATTCGCCCTTGCCGGGCTGGCCGAACGGCATGTTGTCGCGCAGGATCTTGATCTCCTCGCCGTTTTCCTCGAGCGTCGTCAGCGTGCTGTGCGAGCAAGACGGCTTGACCGCATCATCGAGCTCGATGTCGTCGAGCTTGGTCCGCCCGATGATGCGCTCCTGGGCCTCCACCGTCAGGTCGTTCCAGGCATCCATGTTGTGCAGGTACTTCTGTACGAGCACATAGCTGCCGCCCGCGAACGCCGCGTCCTCGTCGCCGATGATCGTGAAACGGGCCTTGTCGTCGCCCTCGGGGTTCTCCGTGCCATCGACAAAACCCACCATGCTGCGCATGTCGAAGTACCGGAATCCCTGCACTTCGTCGACCACGGTCACCGCGTCGCCCAGGCGCCGCATCAGCTGCATGGCCAGCTCGAAGCACAGATCCATCTGGTCGGCGCGGATATGCAGGAGCAGGTCGCCCGGCGTGGCCGGGGCACGGCGGTTGCCGGCCTCGAACTCGCGAAACGGATGCAGCGAAGCCGGGCGGGGATTGCCGAAAAGCCGGCTCCAGGCATCCGATGCAAAGCCGCAAACGCAAGACAGGTTGCCCGCCGGCACACGCTTGCCTACCGAGCGCACCAGCGCGGCGATGTCGCCGCAGATCGACCTGACCGTGTCGGCGTGCGCGGCGCCCTCCGAAATGGTGGCGACGATAAAGATCGCGCTGCGGGTGATGGGGCTGTAGACAGCCTGCGGAATGGGGGTGTTATTCATGTTCTTCCAGTCGCTTGACGGTGGTGGGCCCAATGAGTGGTCCGGTGGCTCGCCGCATCGCCGCCCATGTGACCGATCCCATGGCGCGGCAAAACGGGACGCCGGCCCCGCGATGATAGGCGCCGCCCGCCCTGCGCACAATATCGCCATGGCCGCACGTCGGCGGCACCGGGGCGACAACCGCAACGCCTCGGGCAGCTGCGTGCTGTTCGGCGACAAGGAAGTGGCGGCCAAGGGCTGCTGCCCGGCGCCTGGGGAACAAGGCTGATTCTTCACCCAAGCGGCGCGTCAGCCGGCACGTACCGCAGCGTACCGGCCTGCCGCGCCGGGCCGCCGGTATCGTTCGGATGATTGACGCCATCCATGACCGGCACCTCGGCAAAATCGAACGGGCTGACGCCGTCGATGCAAGCCACGTTGACGCCGTACAGATTCGGATTCGAACGCCGCTGCAGATGCGTATGGATGCCGCAGCGCGAACAGAAGAAGTGCTGGGCCGATCCGGTGTTGAAGCGGTAGCTGCTCAGTAGCGCCTCGCCGCGCAGAAACCGGATGCCACCGATTTCCGCCGCGACGACGACAGCGCCTCGCATCCTGCAGTAGGAACAGTTGCAGCGGCGCACCGCGTCGAGGCCGTTGCTGAGTGTCGCCTCGAAGCGCACCGCCCCGCAGTGGCATTGACCCGTCCACCGATCCTGATTCATGTCGCTCGTCATGCTGCCAATCTCTCCGCTTGTTCAAAGTCCCAGGCAAACCGTGCCGGCCGTGACGACCAGGCAGGCAAGCCAGCGTGCGCGGCTGACGGTTTCGCCCAGGAACACCCGTCCGATCAGCACCGCGAACACCACGCTGGTTTCTCGCAACGCCGACACCGCACCCATCGCACCCGACTGCAGCACCCAGATCACGATCCCATACGCGGCCAGCGACACCAGTCCGCCCGCCAGCGATACGCCGACCGACAGCGGGTCGGTGCGGACCGGCGTCAAGAGCGCCCCGGCGCCACGCATCGCAACGAACAGCACCGGCATCAGCCAGTAGAACAGGAACATCCACGCGGTGTAGGAAAGTGCCTGGCCGCCGGAAAGCCTGACGCCGATGCCGTCGATGACCGTATAGAGCGCAATCGTCGCGCCGGTCGCCAGCGCTGCCAGCGCACCCGCGCGCGACACACGGCGGCCCTGCAACGCGATAGCGATGATGCCGCCCGATATCATCGCCACCCCCAGCACGTGCAGCGGCGCGATGGCCTCCTGCGCGAACCATGCCGCCCCGAGCGTCACCAGCAGCGGCGACGAACCGCGCGCAACCGGATAGGCCAGCGCGAGGTCGTTGCGGCGATACGACCGCACAAGGCTCATGTTGTAGACGATATGCACGAGCCCCGATGCCACCACGTACGGCCACGCGGCGGGGGTGGGCAAGGGGCTAGCCAGGACGATGACCGTGGCCACCGCCGCGATGGCGATGCTCATCCACGTCATGGACAGGAAGCGATCCCGATTGCCATGCAGCATCGCGTTCCAGCTTGCGTGAAGCAAGGCGGCCAATAGCACGACGCCACCGGTCAGACCGAACATAGGGTTGGCGAATGAAAGTGGGCGGGGAACACGTCAAAACGCGTCACGAAGATGGAGAACTACCGCGAAGCAGGATACCTATCTTGTAAGCGCCGGACAATCGAGATAAATTGGCCTATCACGTTAGAATCTCTATCTCCAATGAAACGCGTCTTGCCTCCGCTGAATGCCTTGCGGGCCTTCGAGGCCGCTGGCCGGCTCGGCAGCATCAAGGACGCCGCCGCCGAACTGCATGTGACGCACGGCGCGGTCAGCCAGCAGGTGCGCCTGCTCGAAGAATGGCTCGGCGCCCCGTTGTTCGAACGGCATCACCGCCGCGTGGCACTGACGCCCGCGGCCAAGGCCTATCTGGACAAGGTCGGCCCCCTGTTCGAGCAACTCTCGCTGGCCACGGCCCGGTATGGCGTGACCGATACAGTCGCTCGCACCTTGTCCGTGAACGCATCCGCCACCTTCACCTTGCGCTGGCTGGTGCCCAGGCTGGCAGCGTTTCGCGCGGCGCATCCCGACGTGGAGGTCAGCGTGGAGACCTCCAACGCGCCGCTGGAGAGCCTCGGAGACGGGTATGACGTGATCATCCGGGGCGGTCCGGACACGTTCTACGGCTATGCGACCCGCTCTTTCCTGCACGAGGAACGGGCGCCGGTCTGCAGCCGGGCGCTGCTGCAGCGCCTGCCGCTCCAGTCGCCAGGCGACTTGCGCCAACACACGTTGCTGCATACGTCGAGCCTGCCCCGTCTCTGGCCAGACTGGCTGACCAGCGTGCAGATGCCGACGCTGATCCCGGCCGCCACCTTGAACTTCGACCACTTCTATCTGACCTTGCAGGCCGCGATCGACGGTATCGGCATCGCGATAGGGCCAATCGCGCTGGTGGCCGACGATCTGGCCACCGGGCGGCTGGTCGAGCCGTTCGCCACGCCGCGCCTGCCATCCCGCAGCTATTGCACCTACGTGCCGGACCACAAGTCTGGCGATGAACTGGTCGGGCAATTCTGCGCATGGCTGGAGCGCGAGGGCATGGCACCCCAAGGCGCCGCCCGTTAGCCCGCCGCCGCCCCGTTTCGGCCCTTCCACGATTTTTTTGGAGATTTTTGCGAAAAGGCGGTCTGTTCCGGATTCTCGCGTGACATAGCAAGTAAGACCTTCTTTGCTGATGTTCCGCAGTCCGTTCTCCGTATGCCTTCTGACCGCCACGCCTTTCGTCCCGCTGTTCGCCACGCCCTGCGTCCCTCCACACTGATTCCGCGTACCCTGCTTGCCGCAGCCCTCCACGCTGCAGGACTGGCCGTTGTTGCCCCCGCCTCTGCGCAGGGCGCCCCCGCGCAAGCGGCCGCCGTCCACGCCTACGACATCCCCGCCGGCCCCTTGCAAGGCGCGCTGAACCGCTTCGGACGCGAGGCCGGCATCCTGCTGGCGTTCACGCCCGAGCAGACGGCCAACCTGACCACCAGCGGCCTGCGCGGCCAGTACACGGTGCAGGCCGGGCTGGACCATCTCCTGGAAGGCGCCGGCCTGGGAGTGGCCCGGGATAACGGGAGCTATCTTCTTGTACGGCGGGAATCGGTGTCCGCGGCCGCGTACGACGTGGCCGGGACTACCCTGCCCAAGGTGACCGTCAGCGCCACGGGCCCGGCCGACAGCTATCGTCCGCAGCCCAGCCCGTCCACGCTGCGGTCCGACCTGCCGCTCCAGGACACGCCGCAGGTCGTCAACATCGTGCCGGCCCAGGTGCTGCGGGACCAGCGGCCCCGCAATCTCGACGATGCCCTGGGCAACGTCAGCGGCATCACACAGGGCAACACGCTCGCCGGCACGCAGGACACCATCATGAAGCGCGGCTTCGGCGGCAACCGCGACGGCTCGGTCATGCATAACGGCATGCCGCTGGTGCAGGGTCGCGGTTTCAACGCGGCTGCCGAAAGCGTGGAAGTGGTCAAGGGGCCGGCGTCGCTGCTGTACGGCATCATGGACCCGGGCGGCGTCATCAACATCGTCAGCAAGGTGCCGGAACGCCAGCGCCATACGGAGATTTCGCTGCGCGGCTCCACGTACGGGCACGGCAAGAACGGCGCTGGCGGCACCCTCGACACCACCGGCGCCGTTGGCGACACGCCGCTGGCCTACCGGCTCGTGGCGGACTACGCCGACGAGCAGTACTGGCGCAATTTCGGGGTCCACCGCGAAACGCTGATCGCGCCATCGGTGGCGTGGTACGGCAAGGACACGCAGGCCGTGCTGTCGTACGAGTACCGCAAATTCCTGTATCCGTTCGATCGCGGCACGGCGCTGGACCCGCGCACCAACGAACCGTTGCCCATTCCGAGCCGCCGGCGGCTCGACGAGTCGTTCAACGAGATGGGCGGCGAATCGCATCTGGCGCAGCTATCGGTGGACCACCAGTTCAATGCCGACTGGAAAGGTCACTTCGGCTACAGCTACAACCGCGAGACGTACGATGCGGGCCAGTTGCGCGTGACCGGCGTGAACACCACCAACGGCACACTGAGCCGCAACAACGACGCCACGCATGGTGCGTTGAGCACGGACAGCTACGGCATTGCCTACGTCGACGGCAACTTCCGGCTCGGCGGCATGCGCCACAACGTGCAGCTGGGGATGGACCACGAGTACCGGCTCATCTATCGCAGGGACCTGCTGCGCCAGGCCACCAAATACACGTTCAGCTACCTGAATCCGGTCTACGGGCGGGAAAGCCCGTCCACCACGGTCTCGGCCAGCGACAGCGACCAGACCGATTCGCTGCACAACACGTCGGTCTTCCTGCAGGACAGCCTGTACCTGACCGACAAGTGGATCGTGGTCGGCGGCGTGCGCTTCATGACGTGGAGCCAGATGGCGGGGCGCGGCCGCCCCTTCACGGCCAACACCGACATCTCGGGCAACAAGTGGCTGCCGCGCGCCGGCATCGTCTACAAGGCCACGCCGGCGGTATCGGTCTACGCGAGCTATACGGAATCGCTCAAGCCGACCTCCACCATCGCGCCGCTGAGTTCGGGCGTGGTCATCGACTCGTCGGTGGCGCCCGAAGAGGCCAGGTCGTGGGAACTGGGCACCAAGGTGGACCTGGCTGGCGGCCTGACCGGCACGTTCGCGCTGTTCAACATCGACAAGAAAAACGTACTGGTATCCCAGTACAACGACGTCACCAAGCTGACGGACTGGCGCACGTCGGGCAAGGCCCGCTCGCGCGGCGCCGAGCTGGACGTTTCGGGGCAGATCGGCACCCGCTGGAACGTCATCGCCAGCTATGCCTATATCGACGCCAAGACCACCGAAGACCCGTTGTACGCCGGCAACCGGCTCTGGAACGTGGCCCAGCACACCGCATCGCTATCCGCCGTCTACGACTTCGGGCAGATCTTCGGCGGCGACCGCCTGCGGCTGGGCGGCATGGTCCACTACGTGGGTAACCGGCCCGGCGATTCGGCCAACAGCTTTTCGCTGCCGGCCTACACGCTGTTCGACGCGTTTGCCACCTACGAGACGCGCATCAGCGGCCAGAAGGTGCGGTTCCAGCTGAACGCGAAGAACCTGTTCAACCGCGTGTACTACCCGTCGAGCGCCAACCGCTACTTTGTGGCGGTGGGCGACGCCCGCCAGGTTTCCCTGATCACCACCTTCGCGTTCTGACCATGCATGAATCGCCGAAAACAAGCCGATGGGTGCGCACGGCACTCGCCGCGTTCGGCACGGCCTGCGCCCTCTGGGCAGCACCCGCTTCCGCCGCCGATCGCACCATCGCGCTCGTGACGCAGGTATCGAGCCCCAGCGCCGCGACAGACCGGATGGTAAAGACCCATCTCGAATCGCGCGGCTATCGCGTCACGATCCATGACCAGGGTGTGGCGCCCGACGTGGTCGCCAATGCCGATTGCGTGATCCTGTCGTCCACGGTCTCGGCCAAGTCGATGCAAGCCGGATGGCGGCAACTGCGTACCCCGCTGGTGACGTGGGAGAACGACTATGTCGACGACCTGGCCATGACCGGCAAGCGGCACGACACCGACTTTGGCGAAGCACCGCGCGAACGCTATGTCTGGCTCGTCAACGCACCGCATCCGGCTGCCGCCGGACTGCCGGCGGGCGTGGTCAACGTGTACCGGAAGCAGGCCCCCATGAGCTGGGGCAAGCCGGGCCTGGGCGCCAGCACCATCGCCACGCTCTATGGCCAGCCCGACAAGGCTGCCGTCTTCACCTACGAGAAAGGCGCGACGATGGATTACGAGGCCATCGCCCCGGCGCGGCGCGCCATGTTCTTCCTGGACAACGAGACGTTCCCCAATCTGTCTGCCGAAGGGCTGCGCCTGTTCGATGCCGTCGTCGACTGGGCGGCAGAGCCCGGGCGCCGGTAGCGCAATTACCCAAGCCAGGTCAACGCTTCTTCCAGCGACAGCACGGCGGTGCGCGACGCGAACGCCGTGTCAAACAGGTGATCGTGGACGACCGGGTCCGGGTCGTAGCAGCAATCCTTGACCGTCAGCAGCCGGTAGTCCGCGTCGCTGGCGTACGCAACGGACGACAGCATCACGCCGGTCGAGGCAATCCCCACCATGACCAGCGTATTGACGCCCTGGGCCGACAGCCGCACCTGCAGGTCGGTGCCGAAGAACACGCTGGCCCGATGCGCGACGATGATGGGTTCGTCGGGCTGGCGGCCAAGTTCCGGCGATATCCGGTCCTCGACGAACAGGCCCAGTTGCCGGATGCCCTGCCCGTTCCGGTTCAGCGGACTGATCTCCGGATAACCGGGCGCGAAGTGGATCTTCGCAAAATAGACGCTGACGCCCCGCGCCCGGGCCGCGTCGCAAAGCCGCCGCGTATTGGCCAGCAAGGTGGGCGCGACGTCCGGAAACAGGTTCAGGATGTCTGTCTGGTAGTGCATGACCACCAGCGCCGTCTGCGCTGGCACACAGGTCGGCATCGGCATGCTCGCTCCGGGTTCCAGGATGTTCTGAGGTCTATTCGTCACCGGCGGCAATCAGCCACGCCGCGCCGCCTCGATGGCGGCAATGTCGATCTTGCGCATCGTCATCATGGCGTCGAAGACGCGCTTGGCCGCCGCGCGGTCGGGGTCGGAGATCCCGGCCAGCAGCACACGCGGCGTGATCTGCCACGAAATCCCCCAGCGGTCCTTGCACCAGCCGCATTCGCTTTCCTTCCCGCCGTTGTCGACGATCGCGCTCCACAGGCGGTCGGTTTCGGCCTGGTCGTCGGTGGCGATCTGGAAAGAAAACGCCTCGCTGTGCTTGAAGTGCGGGCCGCCGTTCAGCCCGACGCAGGGAATGCCGGCCACCGTGAACTCCACGGTCAGCACGTCCCCGAGCTTGCCGTCGGGATAGTCGCCGGGCGCCCGCATCACCGTGCCGACCTTGCTGTCGGGGATGTGCTGGGCATAGAAGGTGGCCGCGTCCAGCGCGTCCCGCTCGAACCACAAACAGATCGTGTTCTTGCTGCTCATGCTGTGTCTCCTGGTGGATGTCCGGCGCCGGTATCTTACCCCCGGCTTCCCGGATAGTCTGGCCCAAACGTGCTGTCCACAAATCCTACGAGAATTCGTAGGGCCGTCCGGCTGTGCCCGGCCGGGCAATTGCAGCGCGCCCGTGTAAGAGCTACACACGCGGCCTGCAGCCTCCCGCCGGCCCGGCGGCGCCCACAAGCCTGGCCCCTGGCATCGCAATTGCAGCGACCAAATGTTTCGCCAGAAAGAAAATCGCGTCATGGCGCAGGCCTTCACACGCGCGGAAGTCCTTGTTCTCAAGCTGCTTGCCCTTGGCGTGCTGGTTCTTGTCGCCGTCGCCCTAGGGGTGGCCCGCTGGTCCATGGCCCCACAGATCGAGATGCAGGATCCCGTTGCGCAGCCCATACCGTTCAGCCACAAGCATCACGTTTCGGACGATGGCATCGACTGCCGCTATTGCCATGCGTCCGTGGAGACGTCGGCATTCGCCGGCATGCCGGCCACAAGCGTATGCCTGACCTGTCACAGCGTGCTGTTTCGCGACGCGCCGATGCTGGCGCCGCTGCATGCCAGCCTGCGCGACAACCGCCCGCTGGCGTGGACGCGCGTGCATGACCTGCCCGACTTCGTGTATTTCGACCACAGCATCCACGTGGCCAAGGGCGTGGCCTGCCAGGAGTGCCACGGGCGGGTGGACCAGATGCCGCTGACGCGCCGCGTGGCGCCGCTCGACATGCAGTGGTGCCTGGCATGCCACCGCGACCCTGCCCGCCACCTGCACGCCCCGACCGATATCTTTGCGATGCGCGAGCGCCCCGCGCTGGCGCCGGACGAAATGGCCCTGCTCCAGAAGATGTATCACCTGCAGGACACGCGACGCCTCACCGATTGTTCCACCTGTCATCGATGACGCACCGGCCCGTGATTCCGATCGTCCCCGCACGCGAAGCCGCCGATGCTTCCGCGCCCACCGATGCCCCCGACAGCCGCGCCCGGCGCGACTTCCTGCGCGTGATGGCCGCCTCGGCCGCACTGGCCGGAAGCGCCTGCAGCGGGCCGCCGAAGGAGACCATCGTCCCCTACGTCCACATGCCCGAGGGCATGGTGCCGGGCCGGCCGCTGTTCTACGCCACCGCGCTGACACGCCATGGCTATGGCACCGGCGTCCTGGTCGAAAGCAACATGGGCCGCCCGACCAAGATCGAGGGCAATCCGCGCCACCCCGCCAGCCTGGGCGCCACGCATCCGTTCGACCAGGCCGCCGTGCTCCAGCTATGGGACCCCGACCGCAGCCAGACTCCCTGTCGCGGCGCCGCCATGTCGACCTGGCAGGCTTTCGACGCAGCCTTGGCCATCCAGCGCACGCAATGGCGGGACCGCGATGGCGAGGGGCTGCGCCTGCTGACCGGCAATGTCGGATCGCCTACGCTGGCGGCACAGATCGCGCGCTGGCTGGAACGGTATCCGAAGGCCGTCTGGCACGCCCATGATCCGGTCCAGGACGGCACCCCGGCCATCGACCTGGCCTTTGGCGATGCGGTGGACCCTGTCATCGATATCACGCCAGCCCGGCTCGTCGTGACCTTCGATGGCGATCTGCTTGGCCAAGGGCCCGGCGCCGTACGGCAGGCACACGACCTGATGGCCGACCGCCGCGGCGTGGCACCCGCGCTGGCGCGCCGCCTCTATGCGATCGAATCGTCGCCCACGCTGACCGGCGAAATCGCCGACAACCGGCTGGCACTGCCACCGCATGACATCGAACGCCTGGCGTGGTCGCTTGCGCGCAGGCTGGGCATGTCCGAAGCGGCGGCGGACACACCGGCCCCCGACAACGCCACGGCGCGCCGCTGGCTCGATGTGCTGGCCCGGCGTCTGGCCGAAACCCCGCCGGGTCAGTCGTTGATGGTTCCGGGCGACAACCTCGCGCCGCCCACGCAGGCGCTGATCTGGCGCGTCAACGCCCGGCTGGGCAATCTCGGCAAGGCGGTACGCACGGTTGCCCGACCGTCGAGACGCCCCCGGGGCGACGGCCATTCGCTGGCGGCACTGACCCAAGCCATGCAGGCCGGACAGGTATCGGCGCTGCTGGTCATCGACGCCAACCCGGCGTATGACGCGCCTTGCGACGTGGATTTCCGTGCCGCGCTGGCCCACGTGCCGTGGTCGGCCCACCTGGGCCTGTACCGCGACGAAACGGCACGCCTGACCACCTGGCATCTCCCGATGGCGCACGATCTGGAGCGGTGGAGCGACGCCCATGCCTGGGACGGCACCGCGTCGATCGTGCAGCCGCTGATTGCGCCGCTCAATGGCGGCCGCTCGGCCCATGAACTGCTGTCCGCCGCCACCGACGACCCGCCGGCTTCCGGTCATGCGCGCGTACGCGCGCACTGGCAGGCGCGCCAGCCGTCCGGCTTCGATGACTTCTGGCAGCTTGCCCTGCGCACTGGCGTGATCCCAGAGACGGCAGCGCCCGCCGTGCAGCCAGACTTGCACCGCCACATCGCGCCCCCGCCATTTCATGCGCCCCCGCTGGTCGCACGCTTTACACCCGACCCCGCCACCGATGCCGGCGAACTGGCCAACAACGCCTGGCTGGAGGAACTGCCGCGCGCGCTGACGCGGCATACCTGGGACAACGCGGCGCTGATCGGCCCGCTGACGGCGCGGTCGCACCGTCTGGCTACCGGGGACATCGTGCGGATACGCCGCGAGGACGGCCGGGGCCAGTCCGTCGAGGCGCCGGTATGGGTCATGACGCATCAGGCCGAAGGTGTCGTCACGCTGCCGCTCGGCTATGGGCGGCGCCATGCCGGGCGCGTCGGCAACGGCGTGGGCTTCGACGCCTATGCGCTGCGCACGTCCGCCGGGCCGCACGCCATCGCGGTCGAGGCGACCGGCGCTACCCATGCGTTCGCCGTGGTGCAGACGCAGACTTCGATGGTGGGCCGCGAGGTGGCCCCGGCCGCCACGGCCGCCGAGTACCGCCGCCATCCGCATTTCGCACAGCGCCATGCACCGCAGGCCGCCCCATCGCTCTACCCGCGCTGGCCCTACCCCAACGAACGCTGGGGCATGACGGTCGACCTGAACGCCTGCATCGGCTGCAATGCGTGCACCATCGCCTGCCAGGCCGAGAACAATATTCCAGTGGTGGGCAAGGCCGAGGTGGCGCGCGGGCGCGTGATGCACTGGATACGCGTCGATCGCTACGACGACGGGCATGACACCGAAGGCCACCCGGTACGCACCGTGTTCCAGCCCGTGCCATGCATGCATTGCGAGGACGCGCCGTGCGAACTGGTGTGTCCGGTGGGCGCCACGGTCCACGACAGCGCCGGCCTCAACGTGCAGGTCTACAACCGCTGCGTCGGCACGCGGTTCTGTTCCAACAACTGCCCGTACAAGGTGCGTCGCTTCAACTTCCTGCAGTACAGCAACCAGGGCGACGACCGGCCGCCGCCGGCCTACAACCCCGAAGTGACCGTGCGTAGCCGGGGTGTGATGGAAAAATGCACGTACTGCCTGCAGCGCATCACGCGCGCCCGGATCGAGGCGGAAAAGCTCGGCCAGCCGCTGCGCGATGGCGATGTGGTGACCGCCTGCCAGGCCAGTTGCCCGACGCAGGCCATCGCGTTCGGCAATCTCGCCGATCCGCAGAGCCAGGTGAGCCGGCTCAAGCAGGCACCGCGCAACTTCGACCTGCTGGCCGAACTGAACACGCGGCCCCGCACCAGCTATGCCGCGCTGGTCACCAACCCCGACGAGGACCTTACCTAGCCATGGCCGACCCATCGGATACGCCCCCCGTTTCGAAGGACATCGGCGTGCTGCGGCAGGGCTGGGGCTACGCCAGCGTGTCCGACAAGATCGCCGGGCTGGTACTGGAACGGCCGGTGCAACTGCCCTGGCTGGGTGCCTTCCTGCTGACGTTTGCCGGCATGCTCGTCTTCATGGGCGGCACGGCCTGGCTGTTCGCCCGGGGCGTGGGCATCTGGGGCGTCGATATACCGGTGGCATGGGGCTTCGCCATCGGCAACTTTGTCTGGTGGATCGGGATTGGTCATGCCGGCACCTTCATCTCGGCGTTCCTGCTGCTGCTCAGGCAGCAATGGCGCACGTCGGTGAACCGGTTTGCCGAAGCCATGACCCTGTTCGCCGCTGCCATCGCCGGCCTGTTCCCGATTCTGCACCTGGGGCGCCCGTGGTTCTTCTACTGGCTGGTGCCGTACCCCAACGTGATGAACGTCTGGCCGCAATGGCGCAGCCCGCTGGTGTGGGATCTGTTCGCCATTGGCACCTACCTGATCGTGTCGCTGCTGTTCTGGTATGTCGGGCTGATCCCGGACCTGGCCACGCTGCGGGACCGTGCGTGCCTGCGCGGGCGCCGGCGGGTGGCGCAGACCTATGGGCTGCTGTCGCTGGGCTGGCGCGGCGACGCGCGGCACTGGGCGCGCTACGAAAGCGCCTACAAGCTCCTGGCGGGGTTGGCTACGCCACTGGTGATCGCCGTGCACTCGATCGTGTCGCTGGATTTCGCGATCGGCAACACCCCGGGCTACCACTCCACCATCTTTCCGCCGTACTTCGTGGCCGGCGCGCTGTTCTCGGGCTTCGCCATGGTGCTGACCATCGCCATTCCGCTGCGGCACGCCTACGGCCTGCAGGACTTCATCACCGGCCGCCACCTGGCCAATGCGGCAAAGATCATGCTGACGATGAGCGTGATCGTCGCCTATGGGTACGCCACCGAAATCTTCACCGCCTTCTACAGCGGCGATCCCTACGAGATCTTCCTGGTGCGCAATCGCTGGGGCGGCCCCTACGCCGGTGTGTACTGGGCCATGATGGCCTGCAATGTGCTGGCGCCGCAGTGCCTCTGGTGGCGGCGCGTACGGCACAGCCCGCTGGCGCTGTTCGCGCTGAGCCTGGTCATCAATACGGGCATGTGGATGGAGCGGTTCCTGATCGTCGTATCGAGCCTGCATCGCGACTTCCTGCCCTCGTCGTGGGGCATGTTCTACCCCACTGTGTGGGACTGGATCATGCTGGCCGGCTCTATCGCCATGTTCGCGTGGCTGTTCCTGGTGTTTATCCGCTGCCTGCCGGTGATTTCCATCGCCGAGATGCGCGAACTCGTGCACGCCAGCGCGAAGGGGCAGCCATGAGCCCCTATGGCGTACTGGCCGAATACCGCACCGGCGACACCTTGCTGGCCGCGGCCCGCCATGCCCGCGCCGCCGGATTTACCGATCTCGAAGCGTTCACGCCGTACCCCGTGGAAGGCTTGGCCGACGCGATCGGCATGGCCACTGACCGCATGCCGCTGCTGGCCCTGCTTGGCGGGCTGGCTGGCGGCACGGTCGGTTTCCTGCTGCAGTGGTACGCGGCCGTGATCGACTATCCCATCAATGTTGGCGGACGGCCCGCCGGAAGCTGGCAGATGTTCGTGCCGGTGACGTTTTCCCTCACGATCCTGGGCGCGGCGCTGGCCACGGTGTTCGGCATGCTGGTCGCCAACCGGCTGCCGCGCCTGCGGCACCCGCTGTTCGATGCCGCCGACTTCGAGCAGGCGACGCGGCATCGGTTCTTCCTGTGCGTGCGGCCCGGCGCCGAGCACGCCGACGCCGCCCGGCGCATGCTGGCCGCCACCCAGGCCCTTCAGGTGACCGATGTGGCGGAGGTGCCGGCATGACCTCCGTGCTGTTGCGCTGCCTCTGGCTGCTGTGCGCGTCCTGCACGCTGGCGCTGGTGACCGGGTGCGAGCGCGCACGCCAGGACATGTACGACCAGCCGAAGTACAAGCCGTATGCGCGCAGCAACCGATTCGGTGACGGCACCTCCGCCCGCCCGCTGCCCGACAATACGGTGCCCGCGCCTGGCGGCCCGTTCGCCGCCACCTCCAGCGGCCGAAGCCACGACGAGGCCGCCAGCGCATCGCGCCCGCCCCTGACGCTGCAGCAGCTTCAACGCGGTCAGTCCCGCTACGAGATCTACTGCATGCCCTGCCACAGCCCCACCGGCGATGGCGACGGCATGGTGGTACGGCGCGGCTTTCCACGTCCGCCGTCGTTCCACACCGATGCGTTGCGCGCCGCGCCCGATACGCTGCTGTACGACGTGATCACCCACGGCAGCGGTCAGATGGCCGCCTATGCCGCGCAGTTGCCGCCGCCGGACCGCTGGGCCGTCGTGGGCTATCTGCGCGCGCTGCAGCTTGGCCAGCATGCCCCCGCCGCGCGCCTGACGGCGGACGACCTGCGGCAGCTCGATGCCAACGCGCCGGGCGAAGGCCAGCCATGAGCACGCACGCCGTCGCCTCGCTGCTGGCCGTGTACCTGACCGCCTGGTGGTGCTGTATCGGCGTGGTGATGGGTGGCCTGGCCATTGTCTGGGTCCACAACCTGACCGGCGGCGCGTGGGGCGAACCACTGCGCGCGCCGTTGCTGGGCATGGCGCGCCATACCTGGCTGCTGGCGCTGCTGTTCGTGCCGATCCTGGCCGGCGCCGGTGCGCTCTACCCCTGGGCCGCCGATGCCGCACGCGGCGCGCAACGCTGGGCGCCCGACATACCCGCCCACAGTGCAGTATTCAAGTCGCTATGGCTGAGCCGAACCGGCTTTGTCGTGCGCGGCGTGGCAGTGCTGGCCGTCTGGGTCGTCCTTGCCACGATGAGCCAGTCCGGGCGCCACGCCCGCTCGCCCCGGTTTGCGGCGGCGGCGCTGATCGTCTACGGGCTCACGGTCAGCGTGGCGGCGGTCGACTGGATCATGTCGCTGATGCCACTCTGGTACTCCAGCGTCTTTGGCCTGCTGCTGGCCACGGGCCAGGCGTGCGCCGGCCTGGCGCTCGGCACATGGCTGGCCGCGCGGCGCGGCGCCCCGCCGCGGGTGCTGCTGGACCTCGGCAACCTGCTGATGGCCGCCGTCATCACCTGGGCCTATCTGGCCTTTACGCAGTACCTGATCATCTGGTCGGAAGACCTGCCGCACGAGATCAGCTGGTATCTGGTGCGCCGGACGGGCGTCTGGCCGCTGTTGGCGTGGGGGCTGGCCCTGGGCCACTTTGCGCTGCCGATGCTGGCCCTGCTGTCGCGGCGCGTGAAACGCTCGCCGCCGATGCTGGCGACGGTGGCCGCCATCGTGCTCCTCATGCATGCGGTGGAAGCCTGCTGGCTGGTACTGCCTTCCACGGGAGGCCACACATGAGCCGCGCGCGTCAGGCCCGCAACGTCAGCCTGCGCGCCGTGGCGCTCGGGGCGACTGCGCTTGTGGTCGTCGTCGCGCTGGCCACCACCATCGGCTGGCACTATGGACGCCGGCTCAACGCGTCCGGGTCTCTTGGCGTGGCGGCACCGGCGGCCCCCGCCGCCTCTGCACCGGCCGCCCTGCCGCTGTCGGACAGCGCGCCTCAGCCCGAACGTGCGCGATACGAGGCCGAAAAACTGGCCGTGCTCAACGGTTGGGCGTGGGTGGACAAGCGTTCTGGCATTGCCCGCATCCCTGTGGCACGCGCCATGGCGCTGATGGCCGACGCCCGCAAGGAGCCCGCGCCATGACCGCCCGCGATACTGCCGTCGCGCTGGTTGCATGGCTGGCGTTGACCGCGCAAGCGGCCCCGCTGGGCCTGCCCGCGCCACCCGACATGGCGTTCGCACCGATCCCCGGCCGGCAGTTGCCTGCGGACCTGATCTTCCGCGACGACGATGGGCGCCCCGTGAGGCTGCAGGACCTGACGCGCGACCGGCCGCTGGTGCTGGTGCCCGGCTACTACCGCTGCCCCAACCTGTGCAGCACCGTGATGGACGGCGTGCTGGAATCACTGGTCCAGGCGCACCTGCCGCGCGATGCCTGGCGCGTGGCCGCCGTCAGCATCGACAGCCGCGAAACCGTGGCGGTGGCGGCCGCAAAGAAGCCGCACTATGCCGCCTTGCTGGCCGCCACGGGCGGCGATCTGCACATGCTGACAGGCGATGCCGGCGCCGTCGCCGCCCTGATGCGGGCCATCGGCATGCGGACGTCCCCATTGCCCGATGGAGACCAGATCGCCCATCCGGCCGGCCTGGTCGTGTTGACGCCCGATGGCCGTATCGCCCGGGCCTTCAGTGGCGTGAGGTTCGATGCAGCGGCGTTACGCACCGCGATCGAGCAAGCGGCGGCCGGCCGGGTCGGCTCCCCGGCACAGCAGCTGCTGATGCGCTGCGTTCATTTCGATCCGCAGACCGGCCGTTACACGATGACGATCCTCGATGGCATCCGCATCCTCTTCCTGTCTGCCTTCGCCGCACTGGGCATTGGCTGGCGATGGCGGGCCGGCCGGCGGCGGGGTCGTCCATCATGAACGGCGCCTTCCAGCTGCTGCCGGACAGCGCTTCGCTGGCGGCCGGCCGCTACGACACCCTGATGCTGTCGCTCACCGCGCTGCTCTGCGCGGTGGCGCTGGCCGTGCTGTGCGTGATGGCCGGGTTCGTGATCCGCTATCGCGAGCGCCGCCAGGCCGACCGCCACCTGCCGCCGGTGTCCAGCACGTCGCTGGAGATTGCCTGGGCGGTCACGCCACTGCTGATCTTCCTGGGCATCTTCGCCTGGGGCGCGTTTGACTACACGCTGCTGGCCCGCGAAACCGCCGGCGCGGTGCCCGTTACCGTGGTGGCGCGGCAATGGATGTGGAAGCTCGAACACGCCAACGGCAAGCGCGAGATCAACGAGCTGCACGTGCCGCTGGGCCAGGCCGTGGAACTGACGATGACCTCGCAGGACGTGATCCACAGCTTCTACGTCCCGGCATTCCGCATCAAGCAGGACGTGGTGCCCGGACGCTATACGACGCTGCGCTTCACGGCCACCCGGGCCGGCGAATACCGGCTGTTCTGCGCCGAATACTGCGGCACCGACCACGCCGCCATGCAGGGCCGCATCGTCGTGATGCCGCCTGCCGCGTTCGCCCAATGGCTGGATGCCGGCACCGGACCCGAGACCACCGCCGCACGCGGCCGCGCACTGTTCCAGCGGCTCGGGTGTGCCGCCTGCCACGACGCGGGCAGCACGGTTCACGCGCCGCCGCTGGACGGGTTGATCGGCCGGACAGTGACGCTGCAGGACGGCCGCACCGTCACCGCCGACGCCGCCTACGTACGCGACGCGATGCTGGACCCGCGCAAGGACGTCGCCGCCGGCTATGCGCCGATCATGCCGACCTACCAGGGTCAGGTGAACGAGGAAGACATCCTGGCGATCATCGCCTATCTGCGCGCCACCGGCACCACGACGGGAGCCCCACATGCCACCCGAGACCGCTGAACACACCAACCACACCAACCTCACCAACGAGCCCAGCGAGCCCAGCGAGCCCAGCGAGCCCAGCGAGCCCAGCGAGCCCAGCTACCTGAGCGAAGGCACCACGCTGGGTTCCTGGCTGGGATCGACCGACCACAAGCGCATCGCGTGGCTGTACATGGTGGCGATCACGCTGTTCTTCTTCGTCGGTGGCGCCGCGGCCACGCTGATCCGGCTGGAACTGGCCACGCCACAGGGCGACCTGATGGCCGCCGACACCTACAACCGGCTGTTTACCGCGCACGGCGTGATCATGGTCTGGCTGTTCCTGATCCCGTCGATTCCGTCGGTGCTGGGCAACTTCCTGGTGCCGCTGATGATCGGCGCGCGCGACATGGCATTTCCCAGGCTGAACCTGGCCAGCTGGTACCTGTACGTGGCCGGCGGCACGCTGACGCTGGGTGCGATGGTCGCGGGTGGCGTCGATACGGGCTGGACGTTCTACACGCCCTTCTCGACGATGTTTTCGAACAGCCACGTGGTGCTGACGCTGGCCGGGGTGTTCGTCACCGGCTTCTCGTCGATCCTCACCGGCCTGAACATCATCGTCACCACGCACACGCTGCGCGCACCCGGCATGACCTGGATGCGTCTGCCGCTGTTCGTCTGGGCCAGCTACGGCACCAGCCTGATCCTCGTGCTGGCCACGCCGGTTCTGGCCATGACGCTGTGCCTGGTGGCGCTGGAACGCCTGGTGCATATCGGCATCTTCGACCCGGCCCTGGGCGGCGATCCGCTGCTGTTCCAGCACCTGTTCTGGTTCTATTCGCACCCGGCCGTGTACATCATGATCCTGCCGGCGATGGGCGTGGCCAGCGAGATCATCCCGTGCTTTGCGCGCCGGCCCGTCTTCGGCTATCGCGCCATGGCGTGGGCCATTGTCGGCATCGCCAGCCTGGGCTTTCTGGTCTGGGGCCACCACATGTTTGTCAGCGGGCAGTCGTACCGGGCCAGCGTGACGTTTTCGCTGCTGAGCTTTCTGGTGGCCGTGCCGTCGGCCATCAAGGTGTTCAACTGGACCGCCACGCTCTACAAGGGCCGCATCCGCCTGGCGGCACCGATGCTGTACGCGCTGGGCTTTGTCGGGCTGTTCACCATCGGCGGGCTCACCGGGCTCGTGCTGGCCGCGCTGGCGCTCGACGTGCACCTGACCGACACCTACTTCGTCATCGCCCACTTCCACTACATCATGGTGGGTGGCGCGGTTATGGCCTATCTGGGCGGGGTGCATTTCTGGTGGCCCAAGATCACCGGCCGCCTTTACCCCGAAACGTGGGCCCGCATCGCGGCCGTGGTGATCTTCGTGGGCTTCAACCTGACGTTCTTCCCGCAGTTCCTGCTGGGCTTCGAAGGCATGCCGCGCCGCTATCACGCCTATCCGCCGGAATTCCAGGTCCTGAACATCCTGTCGTCGGCGGGCGGATCGATCCTGGCCATCGGTTACCTGATGCCGTTGGTGTACCTGGTGCATTCGCTGTTCCGGGCCGGGCGCGCGCCCGCGAATCCGTGGCATGCCACAGGCCTGGAATGGCAAACCCCCTCACCGCCGCCCACGCACAACTTTGCCCGGCCGCCACGGGTCAGGCGCGACGCCTATGCCTACGATCCCGTCACGGGGCAGGAGTCGCCGCAATGAGCACGCCCCCGTTCCCGTTCGACAGCGGCGGCCAGCAGCGCATTGCCGCGCGGCTGGGCATCTGGATCTTCCTCGGCACCGAGCTGATGTTCTTCGGCCCGCTGTTCGTCGGGTACCAGTTCGTCCGCTTCACCGACACCGCCGGTCTGACGCTGGCCGCGCGCCACACCGACCTGTGGCTGGGCACGGCCAACACCGCCGTGCTGATGACCAGCAGCCTGTGCATGGCGCTGGCCGTCGCGGCGACGGAGGCAGGCAACCGGCGGGGCGCCGTGCGTCTGCTCTGGGCGGTTGCGGCACTGGGCGCGACCTTCCTGGTCATCAAGGGTGTCGAGTATGCGAAGGACATCGCCTCTGGCTTTGTCCCCGGCAACGCAGCCGGGACGGGTGGCCACGCCGGGCAGATGTTCCGGCTGCTCTACTACGCGATGACAGGGCTGCACGCCGTGCATCTCTGCGTCGGGATCGCGCTGGTGCTGGGCTTCGCCATGGCGATCCGCGCCGGGCGCCACGCGTCGGCCAACCTGGCACGCCTGGAGATCGTCGGCCTGTACTGGCACTTTGTCGACGTGATCTGGCTGTTCCTGTTTCCCATCCTCTATCTGCCGGGCAGGAGCGCGACATGACGGCCCGAACCCGGCGCCTGCTCGGCGTATGGCTGTTACTGATGCTGCTGCTGGCCATCACCGTGGGCACCGCCTTTCTTGACCTTGGCCCCTGGAACGCATCCATCAACCTCGCTATCGCGGCCCTCAAGGCCCTGCTGATTGCCTGCACCTTCATGCACCTGGCACGCGCGGCGACGGTGCTGCGGCTCGCGGCAGTGCTGCCGCTGGCGATCCTGACGATACTGTTCGTCCTGACGTACGGCGACTACGCCAGCCGTCCGCACCTGCCTGCCGCGTGGCAGACCCCGGCCGCGCCAGCCGGGCGCTAGCTGCGGTGCGCCCCGGCAGGCGTGCAATCCTTACCGGCGCGCGCATTTTCTACGCGATAGCGGCCGCCGCGCAGGCCTTCCACGGCGCTCGGCCGGGGGCCGGGGCCATCGGCACGCGTGATGCATGGCGATGCAGCATTCATGGAGCTAGCGATGTCGATGACGGTTTCGGACTTTGTACTCAAGCGCCTGCGGGAATGGGGCGTCCGGCGGGTGTTCGGCTATCCCGGAGACGGTATCAACGGGCTGATGGGCGCCTTTGGCCGCGCGGACAACGACCCCGAGTTCATCCAGGCGCGCCATGAGGAGCTGGCCGCATTCATGGCTTGCGCCCATGCCAAGTTCACCGGCGAGCCGGGCGTGTGCCTGGCGACGTCGGGGCCCGGCGCAATTCACCTGCTCAATGGCCTGTACGACGCGCGGATGGACCACCAGCCGGTGGTGGCCATCGTGGGCCAGCAAAAGCGCGCCGCGCTGGGCGGCGACTACCAGCAGGAAGTGGATCTGATCACGCTGATGAAGGACGTCGCGCGCGACTTCGTGGCCATGGCCGTGGACCCGGCGCAGATGCGGCACCTGGTGGATCGCGCCGTGCGCATCGCCGTCGAACGCCGCACCGTGACCTGCATCATCATTCCCAATGACGTACAGAACCTGCCTGCCGTACCGGAGCCGCCGCGCGAACATGGCACGGTGCACACGGGCATCGGCTACACGGCGCGGGCCCAGGCCCCGCAAGAGGCGGATCTGCGCCGCGCCGCCGACGTGCTGAACGCCGGCAGCAAGGTCGCGATGCTGGTGGGTGCGGGCGCATTGCACGCGACCGATGAAGTCATCGAGGTGGCGCGCCGGCTGGGCGCCGGTGTGGCCAAGGCACTGCTGGGCAAGGCCGCCGTGCCGGACGACCTGCCCTTTGTCACCGGCGCCATCGGCCTGCTGGGCACCAAGCCCAGCTGGGAACTGATGAATGGCTGCGATACGTTGCTGATGGTGGGCTCCGCGTTTCCTTATTCGGAGTTCCTGCCGGCCGAGGGCAAGGCGCGCGGCGTGCAGATCGATATCGACGGCCGCATGCTGAACCTGCGCTATCCGATGGAAATCTGCCTCGAAGGCGACAGCGCCGCCACGCTGCGGGCGCTGCTGCCGATGCTGGAGCAGAAGCCGCTCGAATGGCAACAGGAAGTCGAGAAGAACGTGGCCGAGTGGTGGCAGGTGCTGGAACAGCGCGCCGCGGCCGAAGCCAATCCGATCAATCCGCAACGCGTGTTCATGGAGCTGTCCCGGCGATTGCCCGACAACTGCATCCTGACCTGCGATTCCGGATCGGCGGCCAACTGGTATGCCCGCGACCTGAAGATTCGGCGCGGCATGATGGCGTCGCTGAGCGGCGGGCTGGCCACCATGGGCCCGGCCGTGCCATACGCCATCGCGGCGCGCTACGCGCATCCGGACCGCGCGGTGATTGCCATGGTGGGCGATGGCGCCATGCAGATGAACGGCATCAGCGCGCTCATCACCGTGTCGCGGGACTGGAAGCGGTGGACCGGCGGCTCGCTGACCATCATCGTGCTGAACAACGGCGACCTGAACCAGGTGACCTGGGAACAGCGCGTGATGGAAGGCGATCCAAAATTCGCCGTATCGCAGGACTTGCCCGTTTTCGGCTATGCGGCCTTTGCGCAGATGCTGGGCCTGCAGGGCATCCGCGTGGACAAGCCCGACGCGATCGGCCCCGCGCTGGACCAGGCGCTGGCCGCTAACGTGCCGACCGTGCTCGAAATGGTGACCGACCCGGACGTCCCGCCGCTGCCGCCGCATATCTCGGCCAAACAGGCGCGCGCCTACATCTCGGCCATGCTGCACGGCGATACCGATGCCGGCGGCACGCTGCGCGCCACGTTCCGGCAGGTGTGGGCGTCACTGACGGCACCGTCGAAGCGACGCACCGACAAGGACGGCGCGTCGTGACGCCGGATGCCGCGGCTCCGCCCGCCGCGCCACTCAGACCTGAGTCCCACGCGATTCAGGACCACCCGCCGCCCAGCGCCCGGAACGCCGACACGGCCGCGCGCGCGTTGTCGGCCCGCACCCTGGCCTGCTGGTCGCGGGCGGCCAGCAGCTGGCGGTCTTCGTCCAGCACCTCGAACAGGCTGACCGCGCCCCCCTTGTAGGCATCCTCGGACGCATTGCGGGCGCGCTCATGGGCGGCCACTTCCTTGTCCAGCTCCAGCCGCTGGGCGTCAAGCTGGGTCAGCGACACCAGGGCGTTCTCGACATCGGCCGTGGCCTGCAGCATCGCCTGGCGATAGTTGGCCAGCGCCTCGGCATAGGCGCCCCTTGCGCCGGCCACTTCGGCATCGACACGCCCGAAATCGAACAGGCGCCAGCGCAGCCCCGCCGTGGCGGCGGGCTGGAACGCCTGCGCCGTGAACAGCTTGCTGGCCGACAGGCTTTCGAACCCGAGCAGCGCCGACAGCGACACCTTCGGGTAGTACTCCGCCGTGGCCACACCGATGCGCGCATTCGATGCCGCCAGCCGGCGCTCGGCAGCGATCACGTCGGGGCGGCGCTGCAGCAGATTGGCCGGTCCCTGCGCCAGCGCCACCTGCGGCACCGTCAGCGCGCTCTGCGCATCGCGCAGTTCCGCCGCATAGGTGCCCGGCTGCGCGCCCATCAGCACATCGAGCCGGTTCAGTTGTGTTTCCAGTTCGATACGCAGCGGCGGGATGGTGACCCGCGTCTGTGCCAGCTGCGCCTCGGCCTGCGCCTGCTCGCGCTCCGCGCCGATGCCATCGGCCAGCCGCAGCCGCACCAGGTCCAGCAGGCGCTGGTTGGTGGCGACCTGCTGCTCTGCAATGGCGATGCGGCTCTGCGCGGCGCGCACGCGGAAGTAGGCGTCGGCGGCCTCGGCCGCCACCAGGATGCGCACGCCCAGGTGGTTCGCTTCGGCCGCCTGCAGTTCGGCGTTGGCCGCCTCGGCACCGCGCCGCAGTCCGCCGGCCAGATCGATTTCCCATGTGGCCGCCGCCCCCACCGAATACAGCGTCTGCCCGCGCGTGTAGCCCGGGAACTTGCTGCCGATCTTGCCCAGCGGGCTTTCCAGTGACTGGCGCTGCCTGGCGACATCGCCATAGGCACTGCCCTGCGGCAGCAGTTCGGCCCCGGCAAAGCTGGCGGCCGCGCGGGCCTGCTCCACGCGGGCCACGGACGCCGCCATGTCCAGGTTCTGGTCCAGCACGCGCTGGACGATGGTGGTCAGCGCCGGGTCATTGAATCCGTTCCACCAGGTGTCCAGCGACACTGGCTGGCGCGCGTCGTTGACGGGTCCCACATCGGCCGCGTGCCGATACGTCGGCGCGGTATCCACCGCCGGGGCGCGATAGTCGGGCCCGACCGCCGCGCACCCCGCCAACGCGAAGATCGCCGCCACCGATGCCGCCAGCGGCGCTCCCAGCGGGGCCGTCCATCGGATTCGCCCGTCTTGTGCCTGTTTGCTCATGTCGCATTCCTTTCCGTGGCTGCCATGCAAATTAACTTGCACGATGCTAGTTACTAGCCTAGACTAACTTTCATCTTGATAGCAACATGTTTTTTCGGGAGGTGACGACGATGCAGAGAAAGTCACACAAGGAATCGGCCTGTCCCACGGCCCGCGCTGTGGAGCGGGTTGGCGACACGTGGTCGGTACTGATCCTGCGCGAGGCGTTCTACGGCGCCACCCGTTTCGACGATTTCCAGAAGCGCCTGGGCATCGCGCCCAACATGCTGACGCGGCGCCTGACCAAGCTGGTTGACGAAGGCCTGCTGGCACGCCGGCCCTACAGCGCGCATCCGCCCCGTGACGACTACGTGCTGACCGCGCGCGGCCGCGACTTCCGGCCTGTGCTGCTGATGCTGATGGACTGGGGCACGCGTCACTTCGCGGACCAGGCCGACACCGTGCAATTGGTGGAGCGCCAGACCGGGCGCCCGGTGCGCCTCGCACTGGTCGACGCCGACACCGGCCAGCGCATCACCGAGACCGATCACTACATTGCCCCCGGCCCCGCGGCCAGCCCGGCCCTGCGGGCGCGCCTCGAACGTTCGGCCACGGCACAGGCCGGAGCCACGCTGGCCGATCCCATCGACACCCCCACTCTCGCGCCTGTCGCAGGCGCTCTTTCAGTACGGAGCCTTTCATGACCAGCAGCACCACAAGCGCCGACCGCGCGGCCGCCGATGCCATCCCCACCAAGGCCCGGCCTGGCAGAAAGGCCTTGCTGATCCGCACCGGCGGCGCGCTGATCGCGCTGGTGGCCGCCGGCTACGGCTATCACTGGTGGACCGACGCCCGCTTCGTGCAGGAGACCGACGATGCCTACGTGGGCGGCGACGTGACGCTGATCGCGGCCAAGGTGCCTGGGTATCTGACCGAAGTGCTGGTGACGGACAACCAGGCCGTGCACGCCGGCGACCTGCTGGCGCGCATCGACAATCGCGACTACCGGGCCGCGATGGCCAAGGCCGAAGGTGCCGTGGCATCCGAGCAGGCCCTGATCGCCAATCTGGACGCCCGCGCCCGGCTGCAGGACGCCGTCATCGCCGAAGCGCGCGCCAACGTGGCCGCCACCGACGCCGAAACCGTGCGCGCCCGCGACGATCAGGCGCGCTACGCAAGCCTGGTGGCCAAGTCCGCCGTATCGATCCAGAGTTCCCAGAAGGCCGATGCCGATTTCAAGCAGTCTGTCGCCAACGGCCAGAAGGCAAAGGCCAGCGTGGAGGCGGCCCGCCGGCAACTCGACGTCATCGCCACGCAAAGGCAACAGGCCGAGGCAGCGCTGGCGCAGGCCATTGCCGAACGCGATCTGGCGCGCCTGAACCTGGGCTACACCGAACTGCGCGCGCCGGTGGACGGCACGGTGGGGAATCGCCGTGCGCGCGTGGGCGCCTATGCGCCAAGCGGCGGGCAGTTGCTGTCGATCGTGCCCGCGCGGGGCCTGTGGATCGATGCCAATTTCAAGGAGGGACAGCTGGCGCACATGAAGCCCGGCATGCGTGCCACCATCGTGGCCGACGTAATGCCCGGCAAGGTGTTCCATGGCCGCGTGGAAAGCCTCGCACCCGCCACGGGCGCCCAGTTCAGCGTACTGCCGCCTGAAAACGCCACCGGCAACTTCACCAAGATCGTGCAGCGCGTGCCGGTGCGCATCGTGCTGGACGATGCCGACGCGCGGCTCGGCCTGCTGCGCCCCGGCCTGTCGGTGGTGGCCGAGATCGATACCCATGCAGAGCGGGCGCCGGCGGCTGCACAAGCCCAGGATCAACATCCGGACCAGGCACCGAGCAAGTCATGAATACAGCCGTTTCCACCAGGCCCGCCGCGCCAGCCAGCGCACCCGCTACCTCCGGGCATGCCGCGCCCCCCGCGCTACCGTCGCCGGCCGACCTGCCGATGGCCACCCGCGTGCTGGCCTTCGGCACGATGTGCGTGGGCATGTTCATCGCGCTGCTCGACATCCAGATCGTTTCGGCGTCGCTGCGCGACATTGGCGGCGGCTTGTCGGCGGGCACCGACGAGACCGTCTGGGTGCAGACTGCCTACCTGATTGCGGAGATCATCGTGATTCCGCTGTCCGGATGGTTGTCGCGCGTCATGTCCACGCGCTGGCTGTTCGCCGCGTCGGCCGCCGGCTTTACGGTGACGAGCCTGCTGTGCGGCATCGCCTGGAACATCCAAAGCATGATCGCCTTCCGCGCCGCGCAGGGCTTTCTGGGCGGCTCGATGATTCCGATGGTCTTCACCACGGCGTTTGCGTTCTTCACCGGGCGCCAGCGCGTGGCGGCCGCCGCCATCATCGGCGGGCTGGCGTCGCTGGCGCCCACGCTGGGCCCAACGGTAGGCGGCTGGATCACCGACCACTATTCTTGGCACTGGCTGTTCTTCATCAACCTGGTGCCCGGCATCTTCGTCACGGTGGTGGTGCCGCTGCTGGTCAGGATCGATCATCCGGACTGGTCGCTGCTCAAGGGCGCGGACTACCCCGGCATCGTGATGCTGGCGCTGTTCCTGGGCTGCCTGGAATACACGCTCGAGGATGGGCCGCGCTGGGACTGGTTTGGCGACCAGACCATCCTGACCACGGCCTGGATCTCCGGCATCGCCGGCATCGGCTTCCTGTGGCGGTCGCTGACGTTCGCCAATCCCGTGGTGGACCTGCGCGCGCTGAAAGACCCCAACTTCGCGCTGGGCTGCTTCTTTTCGTTCGTCACGGGGATCGGCATCTTCGCCACGATCTATCTGACACCGCTGTTCCTGGGCCAGGTGCGCGGCTACAGCGCGCTGCAGACCGGCCTGGCGATCTTCTCCACGGGGCTGTTCCAGGTGATGTCGATCCCGCTCTACGCGTTCCTGGCAAACCGCGTGGACCTGCGCTGGCTGCTGATGTTCGGCCTGGCACTGTTCGCGATGTCGATGTGGAGCTTCGCACCGATCACGCATGACTGGGGCAGTGCCGAGCTGTTGCTGCCGCAGGCCATGCGCGGCATGGGACAGCAGTTTGCCGTGGCACCGACGGTAACGCTGACGCTGGGCGCCCTGCCGCCCGCGCGGCTCAAGCTGGCATCGGGCCTGTTCAACCTGATGCGCAACCTGGGCGGTGCCATTGGCATTGCCGCCTGTGCGACGATCCTGAACGACCGCACCAACCTGCACTTCCTGCGGCTGGCCGAGCATCTCAACATCCGCAACGACGCCATGACCGAGTTCCTGGGCCAGTCCACCGCGCGCCTGGTCACGCTGAGCAACGAGGTGGGCGACGGCAACGCCGCCGCCATCCGGCAACTCTGGGCGCTGACCATGCGCGAAGCCCATACGCTGACGTATGCCGATGCCTTCATGGTGATCCTGGCGTGCTTTGTGGTGGCGATACCGCTGGTACCGCTGATGCGCAAGGTGATGCCGCCCAAGGCGCCGTCCGCCGATGCCCCCTAACACCATGGCGCGCCCGGCGCGGTAGCACGACAACCACTACACTAGCGAGCACAACAGGAGACAGCATGACCACTACAGCCGCTGCAACAGCAACCGAGCCCGCCCAGTCCCATCCGAAGGTTGCCCTGGTCATTGGCGCGGGCGACGCCACCGGCGGTGCCATTGCCCGCCGCTTTGCGCGCGAAGGCTATATCGCCTGCGTGACCCGCCGCACGGCCGACAAGCTGCAGCCGCTGGTCGATGCTATCCGCGCCGACGGCGGCCAGGCGTTCGGCTACAGCAGCGACGCCCGCAAGGAAGACGACGTGGCGCAGCTGTTCGAGCAGATCGAATCCGAGCACGGCCCCATCGAGGTACTGGTGTTCAATATCGGCGCCAATGTTCCCAGCAGCATTCTGGAAGAAACGCCGCGCAAGTACTTCAAGATCTGGGAAATGGCGTGCTTCAGCGGCTTCCTGAACGGACAGGCCGCCGCGCGCCGGATGGTGGCGCGCGGACGCGGGACCATCCTGTTCACCGGCGCCACGGCGGCATTGCGCGGGGCCGCCAACTTTGCGGCCTTCGCCGGTGCCAAGCACGCGCTGCGCGCGCTGGCCCAGAGCATGGCGCGCGAACTGGGTCCGCGCAACATCCACGTGGCCCATGTGGTGGTCGATGGTGCGATCGACACCGCCTTTATCCGCGATACGTTCCCGGAACGCTATGCGCTCAAGGGCCAGGACGGCATTCTGGACCCCGACCATATCGCCGAAAACTACTGGTACCTGCACACCCAGCCGCGCGACGCATGGACATTCGAGCTCGATCTGCGGCCGTATATGGAGCGCTGGTAGGCAGCGGCCGCCCGGGCGCCGGCGGCGCGCGATCAGGTACGCAGGTCGGCCAGCATCTGTTCGGCCAGCCGACAGGGCTTCCATACCGACATCGAGGACTTACCCCCCCACAGGCGGGCCACCCTATCCGAACGGATGCGGCAATTCAGGCGTCGTCGGCCCGGTCGGGCTTGACCTGCGCGATGACCACCAGGATCACCGCGGCGTCGGCCGGCTGCTGGGTCTGGGCATAGACGGCGCGGGCGTGGCCGGCCTTGTCGCCGAGCACATCGGCGAACAGGTCCGAGGCGCCGTCCACCACCGCGGGCTGGTCCAGCATGCCCGGGGCGCTGGTCACGAACCCTTCGACCCGCACGATATGGTCAAGGCGATCGAACCCGCCCAGATGCGCGTGGATCTGCGCCAGCACGTTCAGCGCCGCCAACTGGGCGGCCTGCCTGCCCTCGGCCACGGTCAGGTCACGGCCGACCTGCCCCCGCCAGAGGACCTTGCCGTCCTGCAGCGGCAACTGGCCGGAGACGAACAACAGATCGCCCGCGCGGCTGACGGCGGTATAGCTGCCCAGCGGCTGCGGGGGTGGCGGCAACGTCAGGCCGCGCGCGGCCAGTCTTGTTTCGACGGACATGATGGCTCCTTTTTCCTTGGGTTCCTGCTGCATCGGCGCGGTGCGCCGTTCGCTTGGCACCCACTATAGGCGTCAGCCATGTGCCGATAAACGGACCCGGCAGAACAGGAATTGATACATCGGGGAACAAGTGCGCCGTTCAGCCCGAGGCGGGACGGGGTGCGGTGTCCGGTAGCACGCCCGCTCCGACCGCGAATTAATGTCCGGCTAACGAACGTCGGCTAGGCTGCCCGTCGTTCTGCCGCCGCCAAACGACCCACTGGCAAGCCGGTCCGGGACCGGGACCCACGTACGGATCCAATTGGCCGAATGACCCGCGCCGACCGGTTTGGCATTGTCATGCGCTTGGGGCGGCGGCTAGCCTGCTTGGCCACCTTTCCGGCACCCCCGTGCAGCCGGCCGGCGGAAACCGAGCGCCCTGATATTCCGGAAATGCCTGGCGAAAAGCATCCATTGTCGATTCAGCTGCTTGAGACCCACCGTCTCACGCCCAATGCCGCGCGCGTTGCGCTGATGGAAATCCTGCTGGCATCGCCACAGCGCCATTTGAATCCCGAACAGCTTTGCGCGGCGATGCTCAGGCGCAATAACGGCCAGTCCATTTCCTCGTTCAAGAAGGCCATTTACGACCTGGCCGATCTGGGGCCACTGGCGCGCGTGGTGGTATCGGACAAGAAAAACCGGTCGGTGACGTTTTACGAACTGGCCGACCAGCCGGTTCACCGCCACTTGTATTGCACCCACTGCGCCAGCCTGACCGAAGTGTTCGACGCCGCCCTGGAGCAGACCGTACGCCAGCACTTTCTGGCACACGGGCTGATACCCGCCAAGGCCGATCTCGCCCTGCCGGGGATTTGCGCCGATTGCCAGCCACGTTCCCCGGCGCCCTGCCCGGCGACAAGCGCGGCGCCATGTTGACGGCCCGCCGTGGCCGCACGGTGGTGGCCGCCACACGGATGAGTGGCATCGCATACACTTTGGTCAATTGAAGCTGCCACCGTGATGTCGATCGCCCCGAGGTGGCTCATCATTGCGTTCTGCCACCTGCGCCGCACCCGACCATGAAGCGCCAATTCGACGATCTACAACTGGGCAGCATCGAACTGTTCTGCCTGGCGGCCGAACTCAGCAGCTTTACGGCGGCGGCCGTGGCGGCGGGCGTGACCCCGGCGGCGGTCAGCCGCAGTGTGTCGAGGCTGGAAGAGCGGCTCGGTGTCAGGCTGTTCGTGCGCACCACGCGCCAGATCCGGCTGACGGACGAAGGCCGCACCTACTTCGAGGAAACCCGCCAGGCGCTGGCCCAGCTGGTGGATGCCGAGCGGCAGATCAGCGGCCAGCACGCCACGCCTGCCGGCCGGCTGCGTATCAGCCTGCCCACCCCGTACGCGCACTATCGGGTGCTGCCGGTGCTGCCCGAATTCCGCGAACGCTATCCCGAGGTCGACATCGACGTCCATATCAGCAACCGCAATGTGGACTTTGCCGATGATACGTATGACCTGTCCGTGCGCGGCCGTGCGCCCGACGACTCCACGCTGATCGCGCGCAAGCTGGAAGATGCGGAAATGGTGGTGGTGGGCACACCCGCCTACCTGAAACGCCACGGCACCCCGAAAACGCTCGACGACCTGCTGGCGCACGAGTGCATCCAGTTTGAACGGCCTAGCAGCGGTCGACGCATCCCGTGGACGTTCCGCCAGGACGGCGAGGATATCGACGTGGTGACCACCGGCGCCATTGCCACATCCGAGGACGCACTGGGCGGCGCCACGCTGGCCCGGGCCGGCGCGGGCCTGTTCCAGACTTATCGCTTTGTCGTCGAGCAGGACCTGCGTGAAGGCACGCTCGTCGAAGTGCTGCAGGAATATGGCGGCAGCACGCGCCCCTTCGTGCTGCTGTATCCACACGCGCGCCATGTGTCGCGGCGAGTGCGCACATTGGTCGACTTCCTGGTCGACAAATTCTCCGCGTAGAGACACTCTTTTTTGCGCAACCGGAATATCACTTGATACATGGCGGAACAAGCCACGGGTTGGACTGGCCTTATCATTCCTTTATCAATATTTTTAAATCGTCTTCCATCTCATTTAGAGAATAATGGAATGGCGTCTTCCGATCATGCCGAACCCCACGACCGCCAACCATGCCGCGCTGCAAACCCGACGTGAAGCCGACGCGGGGAAATCGCTGGGCGAAGCCGTTGCGGCAGCCCTGGCACTGGCCGTAGCGATGGGCTTTGGCCGCTTTGCGTTTACCGGCATGTATCCGCTCATGGTCCGAGACGGCACGATGAGCGTGGCGACGGGGTCGCTCGCCGCATCGGCCAATTACGCAGGCTACCTGCTGGGTGCCCTGCTGGCCGCGCGTATCGCGCATGCCCAGGCCGGCTTCTGGTCGCGTGTGGCGCTGGCCGGGACGGTAGTGTCGCTGGCGGCGCTGGCCTTGCCGCTGCCCGCTCCGCTGCTGATCGTCGTTCGCCTTGTCGCGGGCGTGCTCAGCGCAGTGGCCTTGGTCAGCGCCGCATCGTGGCTGTTGCATGTGCGCGGCCGACACGATGGCGCGCCGCTGATGTTCTCCGGCGTGGGGATCGGCATCGTGGTTTCCGCCGAACTGATCGCCATGGGCAACCTGGCACGGTGGCACAGTCTGGCGCTATGGCTGGGGCTGGCCATCGGCGCACTGATACTGAGCGGGCTGGCATGGCGGGCGCTGGGCCTGCGGGCCCGCACCGGCGATGCCTCGCCTGCCACCGCCGCACCGCAGGGCACCCTCGGGCCGGCGCCACTGATCGCCAGCTATGGCCTGGCCGGCTTTGGCTACATCATCACCGCCACCTATCTGCCGCTCTTCGTACGCGACGCGCTGGGGCCGATCGATCCCATCCACGTGTGGGCCGTCTTCGGCCTGGGTGCGGCACCGTCCTGTTTCCTCTGGCATGCCGTGCATGCGCGGCTTGGCACCCGCCGCGCCATGCAATGGAATCTTGGCGTGCAGGCCGTTGGCGTGGTGCTGCCCGCGCTGAGCCATACGGCGCTGGCCTACCTGGCCAGTGCGGTACTGGTCGGCGGCACCTTCATGGGGACGGTCACCATCGCGGCGCCTGCCGCGCGCCGTCTGGCCCACAAGGTCAGGTTCAACCTGTTTGCCGTGATGACGGCAGCGTATGGCGTGGGCCAGATCGTTGGCCCGCTGGTGTCCTCGGCATTGATGCACGGCGGCAACAGCTTCGGGGCACCGCTGGGCCTCGCCGCCACGGCACTGGTGATCGCCGCCACGCTCTGCGCGCTTTGATCGGAGCTTCCGTGCTTACGCAGGGGCGGCGCCGTAGAAACGCGGCAGCACCGTCCGGGCCAGTTCGGGCGCGCCGCGTTCCACGGCTATGCACCACATCCGGTGCGCTCGCGCTGGGTGCCGGGATCGCGATGGTCCGACAAACCGCCGCATCATGCCGCGCCCGCGCACTTGTTACCGCCGCGCATAACTGTTTGTGTGCCGATGTCGTTCAATCACGGGCTTGCCTCACCTACATTTCCAGCCATCGACCACGTCGATTCGATCGGCAGCGATGCCAAGGTCAACCCAATCAATGAGGCAAATCATGAGCAACACGCAAACCACCCCAGCCACGCAAAAGGTCGCCATCGTCACGGGCGCTTCGCAAGGTATCGGCGCCGAGCTGGTCAAGGCCTATCGCCAGCGCGGCTACCGCGTGGTGGCCACGGCGCGCAGCATCCAGCAACCCGATGACGCCAACATCCTGGCCGTGCCGGGCGACATCGCCGATCCCGACACCGCCCGCCGGGTGGTCTCGCAAGCCATCGAGACGTTCGGCCGTGTCGATGCGCTGGTCAACAACGCCGGCATCTTCATCGCCAAGCCGTTCACCAGCTATACGGCCGAGGACTACATCACCAAGACCGGCGTGAACCTGGCCGGCTTCTTCTACATCACGCAACTGGCCATCGCCCAGATGGAAAAGCAGGGCAGCGGCCACGTGGTGAGCATCACCACCAGCCTCGTCGACCATGCCATCCAGGGCGTGCCGTCGGCGCTGGCATCGCTGACCAAGGGCGGCATCAACGCCGCCACCAAGTCGCTGGCCGTGGAATACGCCCGCCGAGGCATCCGAGTGAACGCGGTGTCCCCCGGCATCATCAAGTCGCCGATGCACGCACCGGAAACCCACGAAGCGCTTGGCGCGTTGCACCCGATGGGCCATATGGGCGAAATGCGCGATATCGCCGAAGCCGTGCTGTTCCTGGAATCGGCACCGTTCATCACCGGCGAGATCCTGCACGTCGACGGGGGCCAGAGCGCCGGCCACTAAGCCTTCGGGCCGCGCCCCGACACCGCGCGGTCTTTCCCGCCACCGGCCCGCCCCTATAGGCGGGCCGTTTGCATTGATGCGGGTAAACCCTGATTCGCGTATCTCATGACTGACGGCGTGCTCTCCTAGACTGGAAGCTTTCGCCACACGAGAACCCGAAGGGAAAACCATGGCCACGATTGAAGTGAAGGTGCCCCAGCTGTCCGAATCCGTCTCGGAAGCCACGCTGCTCCAGTGGAAGACGAAGCCCGGCGAAGCCGTCCAGCGCGACGAGATCCTCGTGGAACTGGAAACCGACAAGGTCACGCTGGAAGTGCCTTGTCCGGACAACGGCGTCCTGACGCAGATCGTCAAGCCGGACGGCGCCACTGTTCACGCAGAAGAGGTGATCGCCGTGGTGGACACCGACGCCAAGGCCACCGCAGCCGCCCCGGCTGCCACGCAGGCACCTGCCCCTGCGCACGCCCCCGCCGCGGCACCCGCCCCCACTCCGGCCACTGCAGCGCCCGCACCCGCATCCGCAGCGGCGACAGGCGGCGCCAGCCCTTCGGCCAAGGCCGACTTCGACGTGATCGTGATCGGATCGGGCCCGGGCGGCTATATCGCCGCCATCCGGGCCGCGCAACTGGGCAAGACCGTGGCCTGCATCGAGGAATGGAAGGACGATGCGGGCAAGCCACGCCTGGGCGGCACCTGCCTGAACGTGGGCTGCATCCCCAGCAAGGCGCTGCTGGCGTCGTCCGAGCACTTCGAACACGCGCAGCACGGCATGGCCGACCACGGCGTGCAGATCAAGGGCGTGTCGCTGGACCTGCCGCAGATGATCCGCCGCAAGGCCGCCATCGTCGACAAGTTCACCGGCGGCGTGGAATTCCTGTTTCGCAAGAACAAGGTCACCTGGATCAAGGGACACGGCAAGTTCAAGGGCCGCGCGGCCGATGGCGTAGTCACCGTGGAAGCCAGCGACGGCGGCGACACCAGGCCCTATACGGCACGCAATGTCATCATCGCCACGGGCTCGAAGGCCCGCCACCTGCCTGGCGTGCCCGTCGATAACAAGATCGTGTCCGACAACGAAGGCGCCCTGTCCTTTGATTCCGTGCCAAAGAAGCTGGCCGTGATCGGCGCGGGCGTGATCGGGCTGGAACTGGGCTCGGTATGGCGTCGCCTGGGAGCCGAAGTGACCATTCTCGAAGCCTTGCCCGCCTTCCTGGGCGCCGTTGACGAAGCCATTGCCAGGGAAGCCGCCAAGGTGTTCAAGAAGCAGGGGCTGACCATCCATCTGGGCGTCAGCATCGGCGAGGTGAAAGCCAGGGCCAAGGGCGTGACCATCGCCTACAAGGACCAGTCCGGCGCCGAGCAGAAACTTGAAGCCGACCGGCTGATCGTGTCGATCGGCCGCGTGCCGAACACCGACAACCTGGGCCTGGACGCCGTGGGCCTGTCCGCCGACCCGCGCGGCTTCATCCCCGTCGATGACAACTGCCGCACCTCGGTGGCCGGCATCTATGCCATTGGCGACGTGGTGCGCGGCCCGATGCTGGCGCACAAGGCCGAGGACGAAGGCGTGATGGTGGCTGAAATCATCGACGGCCAGAAGCCGCACATCGACTACAACTGCATTCCCTGGGTCATCTACACCGAGCCAGAAATTGCCTGGGTGGGCAAGACCGAAGCGCAATTGAAGGCCGAAGGCCGCGAATACCGCACCGGCCAGTTCCCGATGCAGGCCAACGGCCGCGCCATGGGCATCGGCCGCCCCGAGGGCTTCATCAAGATGATCGCCGACGCGAAGACCGATGAACTGCTGGGCGTCCACATCATCTCCGCCAATGCCTCGGACCTGATCGCCGAAGGCGTGGTCGCCATGGAGTTCAAGGCCGCCTCCGAAGACATCGGCATGATCTGCCACCCCCACCCATCGCTGTCCGAGGTCATGCGCGAAGCCGCGCTGGCGGTGCAGAAGCGGGCGCTGAATATGTGAAAGGCGCCTGTCCGGGAAACACCTGCTTCCGTACGCCATTCAGTGTGCGGAAGCAGGAATCGGCGAACGCCGACATCAGTCGAACTCCCGTGCGCGCTCGCGGGCCATTTCTTCGAAGACCTCCCTGCCTTCGCCCACATGGCGCCAGAAACACGCTTGCCAGGCGTCCGTGGCACCCGCCAGAAACGCCTCCTGCTTGTCCTTGTCGAGCGACTCCCAGTAAGGCTCCCAGTAAGGCTCCCAGTACACGTACCACCAGTACTCGATATTGCCCTGCAAGAACCCGAAGGCCGTTTCCGCCAATTCGGGGAAGGCTACCCAGGGCTCCGGCGGCTGAAGGCCCATCGCAATCAGGCGTCGGCACACTTCCACGTCGTTGGTGGAAACTTCCGCGCAAATGCCGTTGAATTCCTCATAGGTATGAAAGATCAGGCGGTTCCCGGCATCCGTGCGCCCAGCGTATGTGCTTTTCCCAATCAGGTCATAACCTTGCGTTACGACTTCACGCAATGCCGGCACCTTCTCAGGCAGCAGATGCACGCCAGTGCTGACCGCTTCCATTGACCTGTCCCGCAAATCCAGAAACAACGGATAGGCGCCCAGCGACTGGAAGGCCTCGTCGTCCAGTGGACGGCTGAACATGGCCTGCGCTTCTTCCAGGGAAATGCCGCATATCGCACGATAGGCACGCTGCAAGGATCTCTCCATCTCGCGTCGGGCCCGCGTCTCGGGACGCATGGGTCTGTGATCGGCGAGCGTGTCAAGGACCTTCCCTCGCGGGCCATTTCTTCGAAGATCTCCCTGCCTTCGCCCACATGGCGCCAGAAACACGCTTGCCAGGCTTCCGTGGCGCCCGCCAGAAACGCCTCCTGCTTGTCCTTGTCGAGCGATTCCCAGTAAGGCTCCCAATACACGTACCACCAGTACTCGATATTGCCCTGCAAGAACCCGAAGGCCGTTTCCGCCAATTCGGGGAAGGCTACCCAGGGCTCCGGCGGCTGAAGGCCCATCGCAATCACGCGTCGGCACACCTCCACGTCGTTGGTCGATATACCCGCACAGATCCCATTGAATTGCTCATAGGTATGAAAGATCAAGCGGTTCCCGACATCCGTACGCCCAGCGTATGTGTTTTTCCCAATCAGGTCATAACCTTGCGTTACGACTTCACGCAATGCCGGCACCTTCTCAGGCAGCAGATGCACGCCAGTGCTGACCGCTTCCATTGACCTGTCCCGCAAATCCAGAAACAACGGATAGGCGCCCAGCGACTGGAAGGCCTCGTCGTCCAGTGGACGGCTGAACATGGCCTGCGCTTCTTCCAGGGAAATGCCGCATATCGCACGATAGGCACGCTGCAAGGATCTCTCCATCTCGCGTCGGGCCCGCGTCTCGGGACGCATGGGTCTGTGATCGGCGAGCGTGTCAAGGACCTTCCCTATGATCTTGCGGATCTCGCTCATTCGAAACCCCGGCATCAGTCGAACTCCCGTGCGCGCTCGCGGGCCATTTCTTCGAAGATCTCCCTGCCTTCGCCCACATGGCGCCAGAAACACGCTTGCCAGGCTTCCGTGGCGCCCGCCAGAAACGCCTCCTGCTTGTCCTTGTCGAGCGATTCCCAGTAAGGCTCCCAATACACGTACCACCAGTACTCGATATTGCCCTGCAAGAACCCGAAGGCCGTTTCCGCCAATTCGGGGAAGGCTACCCAGGGCTCCGGCGGCTGAAGGCCCATCGCAATCACGCGTCGGCACACCTCCACGTCGTTGGTCGATATACCCGCACAGATCCCATTGAATTGCTCATAGGTATGAAAGATCAAGCGGTTCCCGACATCCGTACGCCCAGCGTATGTGTTTTTCCCAATCAGGTCATAACCTTGCGTTACGACTTCACGCAATGCCGGCACCTTCTCAGGCAGCAGATGCACGCCAGTGCTGAC
>NZ_RCOG02000003.1 GCF_009663685.2 Cupriavidus sp. U2
CCTTCAGGCGGCGGTTTTCCTCTTCGAGCTGGCGAATGCGCTGCTGCTCAGGCGTCAGCGGCTTGCCCACTCCCTTGCCGCCAGCCACTTCAAGGTCATACTGGACCAGCCAGCGCCGTAGGGCAGTCTCCCCAATCGCCATCGTGTGGCAAACCTCAGCGACCGATAGGCCCTGATCCCGGACCATCCGGACTACCTCCAGCTTGAAGGCGGCGTCAAACTTGCGGCGTTGCTTTGTCATGTCGTCTTTCCTCGTCGATCGTGATTTTCCACCTATCGACCTGTCTGAGGAAATTGGACCACTACAGAGAACACCGCACGCCATTCAACCTTCGTCGGCTTGCTCCCCTCCCCCGCGTGGCGGGAGAGTGAGAACACCGCCCGCCATTCAACCTCCGTCGGCTTGCTCCCCTCTCCCGCACTGCTGAAGAGGGAGACAACGATCAGTCCACGCTTGCCTCGTGGACAGCCCCCACCGCAAACTGCCCCAATATCCGCAGCGCGGTGATGTCCTCGGCGGTCCACGATTCCACGCCGGCCAGGTAGTTGAACGTGCCGATTACCCGGCCACCGTGGCACAGCGGCACGTTGACCACGCCGTTCAGGCCCAGCGCGCGGATCGTGGCGATGTCGTCGAATACGGCGGCCAGCGCCGCGTCGCCTTCGCCCACGAAGACTTCGCCACGGTCCAGCAGCTGGCGTGTCCAGCCGGTATCGCCCTTGACCTTCTTGCCGCCGGGCGGGTAGGCCGACGGGTCCGATGACCACAGCCGGCGGATTTCGCGGCTTTCCACGTGCCAGGCGTTGATCGTCAGCAAACCCGGCCCGACGATATCGAGCGTGGCCGCGCCAACGGCGTCCATGACGGCCTGCGGCGTGGCGGCGGCGCGCAGGCGGTCGAACAGCGGATGCAGGTGCGTTTGCCAGTGGCCCAGCGTATCGACGCTTGCCATCGTCACTCTCCGTGGATGCCCAGGTCCTTGATCAGCTTGCCGTAGCGGTCGGCATCGCGGCGCAGGATCTTGCCGAACTCCTGCGGCGTCGAGGTCGCCGTTTCCACGCCGATCGCGTCCATCTTGGCCTTGACCTCGGGCAGCGACATCACGCGGTTGATTTCGGTGTTCAGCCTGGCCACCAGCGCGGGCGGCATGTTCTTCGGGCCGAACGCGCCGTACCACACCGACAGTTCATACCCGGGGATGGTCTCGCCCACGGTGGGCACATTGGGCAGCAGCGGCGACCGCCTGGCCTCGGTCACGGCCAGCAGCTTGAGCTTGCCGGCCTTCACGTGCGGCAGCGTCTGCGTGCCGGCGGAGAACAGCAGCTGGGTCTGGCCCGCCACGGTATCCACCACGGCCGGCGCACCGCCCTTGTACGGCACGTGCAGCATCTGGATGCCCGCCATCTTCTCGAACAGCACGGCGCTCAGGTGGTTAGTCGAGCCGGGCCCGGCGCTGGCGTAGGCCAGCTTGCCCGGATTGGCGCGGGCGTAGGCGATCAGTTCCTTGACGTTATTGGCGGGCACCGACGGATGCACGACCATCGTGTTGGTCACGTAGGCCAGCAGGCCCAACGGCGTGAAATCTTCCACGCCCTTGAACGGCATGTTGGCCATCAGCGCCGGGTTCATGGCGTGCGTGCTCATCGAGCCGATCAGCAGCGTGTAGCCGTCGGGCTGGGCACGCGCCACCATCGCCGAGCCGATGTTGCCCGACGCACCGGGCTTGTTGTCGACGATCACCGGCTGGCCCAGCGACTTTGTCAGGTGCTCGGACAGCACGCGCGCCAGGATGTCGGTGGACCCACCGGCGGCCCAGGGCACGATCAGCGTGACCGGCTTGGCGGGATAGGCGTCGGCGGCCGCGGCGTGGCCGGCGAACGACATGGCCAGCGCGGCAGCACCGCACAGCAGGCTTTTCAATACGGACCTCATGATGCAACTCCCCTTCTGTCTTCGGACTGTCTAATGTGATGCGATTCAGCGGCCCACGGCATAACCCTGCATGCCGCGCGCATTGGCGCCCGCGCGCAGCACCAGCCGACCCTTGCCGTCGCGCTCGCGCGTGCACGCCGACATGCGGCCTTCGGACCAGTCTTCCCCCACGCGAACTTCGTGCCCGCGCTCGCGCAGGGCTTCGATGGTGGCGGCCGGGAAGCGCGACTCGACGGTGATGCGGTTCAGCGTGGTCTGGCGCGGCCAGAACGATTGCGGGAAATGGTCGATATGCCAGGCCGGCGCGTCGATGGCTTCCTGCAGGTTCATGCCGTGCACCGCATGGCGCATGAAGAAGGCCAGCGACCATTGGTCCTGCTGGTCGCCGCCGGGCGTGCCGAACACCATGTACGGCTCCCCATCGCGCAGGCACAGCGACGGCGACAACGTGGTGCATGGGCGCTTGCCCGGTGCCAGCGTATTGGGCAGGCCCGGCTCCAGCCACGTCATCTGCAGGCGCGTGTTCAGCGCAAAGCCCAACGCCGGAATGGTGGGGCTCGACGACAGCCAGCCGCCCGACGGCGTAGCCGCCACCATGTTCCCGTGGCGGTCGATCACGTCGATATGGCAGGTGTCCCCGACGAACACTTCGCGCTCGGCCCATTCGCTGACGGGCGGCAGCGCCGCGAACGTGGGCTCGCCGATGCCGAAGCGCGTGTCGGCCGCGGCCAGCGTGCGGTCGGCCACGGTCAGGTCCGGCATGCGCGGCGCGCGGCCCTTGAGCGCCCCCGGCTGCATCGTCAGCGACGCGCGGTCGCCGATCAGCGCGGCCCGCGCGGCCAGGTAGTGCGGGTTCAGCAGCGCGCAGAGCGGACTGTCCTCGAACAACGGATCGCCGTACCAGGCGGTGCGGTCGGCCATCGCCAGCTTGGCGGCCTCGGCAATGGTGTGGACGAATTCGGGCGAGGTCGGCGCGTGGGCATCCAGATTGGCGTGGCGCAGCATGCCAAGCTGCTGCAGGAACATCGGGCCCTGGCTCCAGATATCGCACTTGGCCACCGCATAGCGGCCGAAGTCGAGCGAGACCGGGGCTTCCACGGTGGGCTTCCAGCCGGCGAGGTCGTCGTAGCGCAGCAGGCCGGTGTGCTTTTCGCCGGTGGTGTCGCGCACGGGGGTGGTGCGGCAGTATGCGTCGATGGCCTCGGCTACGAAGCCGCGATACCAGCAGTGCATCGCCGCGTCGATCTGGCCTTCGCGGCTGTCGCTCCGGCTCACGGCCGTCTCGACGATGCGCGTGTAGGTATCGGCCAGCACCGGCAGCGTATGCAGTGCGCCGGGGCGCGGCACGCGGCCATCGGGCAGCCAGGTATCGGCCGAGCTGTGCCATTCGTCACGGAACAGCTGCTGAACGGCCAGGATGGCCTGGGAGATGCGCGGCACCAGCGGGAAGCCGTTGCGTGCGTAGCCGATGGCCGGCGCCAGCACGTCGGCCAGCGACCACGTGCCGTGGTCGCGGAGCATGGTCAGCCACGCGCCGAACGCGCCGGGCACCGTGGCGGGCATCAGGCCGATACCGGGCATCAGTTCCATGCCCTGCTTGCGCAGCGCCTCGGGGTCGGCCAGCGCCGGGGCCGGGCCCTGGCCGCAGACCGAGCGCACCGCGCGGTCCTTTTCGCTCCAGAACAGGATCGGCACCTCGCCGCCGGGGCCGTTCAGGTGCGGCTCCACCACCTGCAGCACGAAGCCTGCCGCCACGGCCGCGTCGAATGCGTTGCCGCCGCGCTCCAGCACGCCCATGGCCGTCTGTGTGGCCAGCCAGTGCGTGGAAGCAGCTACGCCGAACGTGCCGACGATCTCGGGGCGTGTCGTAAACATGGGCAAATGACTCCTGTTTGATGCATTTGATTTGTGATTCGAGTATAGGCAGCGGAAATAACTGCCAACGTCGAATAACTTATCGTTGCATTACCATTCGGTTATACCCATTCGCCGCCTTCTCGCCCCGCCATGCCGATTGCCACCGACAAGTTGCTGCATCAGATCGTGTCGCGCCTGCGTCTGCGCCATTTGCCGCTGCTGCTGGCGCTGGAGCGGCAGCGATCCGTGTCGCGCGTAGCGGCCGAGATGAACCTGTCCCAGCCGGCCGTGACCAAGGCACTGCGCGAGATCGAGGACATCTTCATGACGCCGCTGTTCACGCGCACGCGCAATGGCCTGGAGCCCACGGCCACCGGCGCGGCCGTGCTGAGCCACGCGCGCATGACGCTGGCCGATGCCGAGGCGCTGGGCCGGCAACTGGCGGTGATCGAGGCCGGCCGGCGTGGCCGGCTGCGGCTGGGCGTGATCCCGTACACGGCCCGCGCGGTGCTGGACGCCGCGCTGGCGTATGGGCTCAACCAGCAGCCGCGCCTCTCGGTGGTCGTGCGCGAAGGCACCACCGACGAACTGGTTGGGGCGCTGCGCCAGCACGAACTGGACTGCGCGATTGCGCGCTCGTTCTACCTGGCGGGCGAAGATATCGTGCAGGAGCCGCTGTACCGGGAAGAGCCGGTGCTCGTGGTACCTTCGCGGGCCAGGGCGCGGCTGTCGCGCGGCGACCTCGACTGGAAGCGGCTGGCCGAACTCGACTGGATTCTGCCGCCGCCGCATACGCCGGTACGGCGCACCATCAATACGATGTTCGCGGTGGCCGGCGTGGCGCCGCCGCTGCCGATCGTCGAAACCTATTCGATCAAGCCGATGGCCACGCTGCTGCGCAGCCAGCCCGACGCCATCACCATCGTGCCGCGTGCCGTGGCCGCCGAACTGATCGAACTGGGCGACGCGGCGACGCTGCCGTTTTCTCTGAGTTGGGACTTGCCGCCCGTGGTCTTGATGTGGCGGCGCGAGTCGGAGGAGAACGATCTGGTGAAGCCGCTGGTGGCGGCGTTGAAGGCGGCGGTGGGGTAGTGGGATTTGGGGGGCGGCGAAGGCGGCGGTGGGGTAGTGGGAATGGGCGGCGGTGGATGGGGATGGGCCTGCCCTCTCCCCCAACCCCTCTCCCGCCGTGCGGGAGAGGGGAGCAAACCGCCGCCTTCGAAGGCCTCGTGGTGTTCTCCCCTCTCCCATGCAATGGGAGAGGGGCTGGGGGAGAGGGCATCGAGGTTCTGCTTGCCGACATATGGCAATTTGAACCGCCAGCACCTTCCATCAACAAAGACAAACAATCAAATGAAGACCGTTGCACTCTACGTCCTGACCGCCCTGGCCGAAATCCTCGGCTGCTACCTGCCCTACCTCTGGCTGCGTCAGAACGCCAGCCCCTGGGTGCTGCTGCCCGGCGCGGCGTCGCTGGCGGTCTTTGCCTGGCTGCTGACCTTGCACCCCGACGCCTCGGGCCGGGTCTATGCCGCCTACGGCGGTATCTATATAGCAGTGGCCATCGTCTGGCTCTGGCTGGTGGACGGCGTGCGGCCAAGCATCTGGGATATGACAGGTGTCACAATCGCCGTCGCCGGCATGGCCGTGATTGTGTTTCAGCCGCGCTGACATCAGATTAAGGGCGAATTAAGCGCCACTTTTTCTGACAAAATCCGTCACTTTATGCATCTTGATCCACACCCTCCCAGAGTGGGGTGACAGGAATTGGCAGACACATCTGGTTACAGGTGACAAGAAATCTCACATTTCAACGATTTCTGGCCGGAATGTGAGCTGGCACACCTGTTGCTCTATAGGACCCCGACAGCAGCTGCTGTTCTCAACTAATTCAAAGGGGTCAATTCCATGAAAAAAGCACGGATGGGAATCCACCAACGGGTCCAGAAGGGTTTCACGCTGATCGAACTGATGATCGTGGTCGCGATCATCGGTATCCTGGCTGCTATTGCGATTCCGGCATATCAAGACTATATGGTCCGCGCTCGCGTTACGGAGGGCATGTCCCTCGCGGCGGCCGCCAAGACTTCGGTTACTGAAAACGCGGCAAACGGGGTCGCGTTTGCCAGCGGCTGGACGATTCCGACGCTGACCCAAAACGTATCGGATATGACGATCAACGCGACCACTGGTGAAATCACCATTACCTACACCGCACGGGCCGGCGGTGGCACGCTGGTTCTGGTACCGTCGTCGGCTGATGTCGCACTGGCCGTAAACACGGTGCCGGCGGGTGGTTCGGTGACTTGGGAATGCTTCTCGGCAGACAAAACCGCGTCGACGCTGCCGACGGCTGGCCCGGCACCGACGACTGCAGCAACGCTTCTCGGCAAGTACGCGCCGGCAAATTGCCGCACGTAATAGCTCCGACAATTCCTGCCTAAGCTCTCTACGGCAGGAGCAGTCGAAAATACCCCTGGCCTTTCCCCAGGGGTTTTTTCTTTTCCAGCAATCAACGTCTCCGCCGTATCACCCCGCCTCCCCCCGCATCCCAATCTCCCCGATCAGCTTCCCATATCTCGCGTTATCCGCCACCACCATCCGCGTGAACTGATCCGGCGAATCGCTTTTCCGAAGTTCTCCCGCATTGGCCTTCATCGTCGCGTCGAGCTTGCCGCTCCCCTGCAGCGCCGCCACCAAATCGAATAGCCGTTTCGCCATGGGCGCCGGCAGGCCGGCCGGGGCGAACAGGCCGCTCCAGTTATCGAGCACGAAGCCGGGCGGCAGCGATTCCGCCAGTGTCGGCACGTTCGGGAAGTAGCCGGTCCGCGCCGCCGATGACACCGCCAGCGCACGGATCTGCCCGTTGCGCAGGAACGGCGCCGCCGTGGACATCACCGGCATGCCGAACTGCGTCTGGCCGCTCAGCATCGACGTCAATATCTCGCTGGCGCCCTTGTACGGGATGTGCACCGCCTCGACATGGTGCTGGTGCAGCAGCGATTCCACGGCCAGATGCGAGACGCTGCCCTTGCCGCCCGAGCCGTAATTCAGCGCGCCGGGCTTCTGCCTCATCGCGTCGATCAGCTCGCGCGCCGTCCTGAATGGCGACGATGCCGGCACGGCCAGGATCACCGGGCCGCCCGACAGCGCCGAGATCGCCGTGAAGTCGTTGGCCGCGTCGTAGGGCTGGTCCTTGTAGAGATGGACGTTGATTACATGCTGGTTGGCCAGGATGCCCAGCGTGTAGCCATCGGGCTCGGCGCGCTTCAGCGCCCGGGCGCCGATGATGCCGCCGGCCCCGCCGATGTTCTCCACCACCAGCGGCTGCCCCAGCACCGGCGACAGTTCCGCCGAAATGGTGCGGGCGATGGAATCGGGCGCGGTACCCGCGATAAACGGCACGATCAGCCGGATCGGGCGCGACGGATACGGCGCGGCGGCCACGGCCACGCGGCTCATCACGCCCCCCAGTGCGGCGGCACCGGCTGCGGCGCCCGCCGTAGCCAGCCATTGACGACGATTCATGTTGTCTCCTGTCTTTTTTTGGTACGTGGCGCGTGTGGCGCCATCAGGCCCCGGCCGGGTCCAGGATGGCCTTGGCGATGGTGTTGCGCTGGATCTCGCTGGTGCCGGTGAAGATGCGGAACATGCGCAGCTTGCGCCAGGTCTGCTCCACGGGATGCCCGCGCGTGACGCCCAGGTTGCCGTGGATCTGCACGGCCTTGTCGGCCACCTCGAAGCAGCGTTCCGACACGAACAGCTTGCACGCGGCCGCCTTCATGCGCAGGTCGGCACCGGCATCGGCCAGCAGCGCGGTCTGCGCGATCATGCTCTCGCACGCCCACAGCGCCGCCGCCATGTCGGCCAGCATATGCTGGATGGCCTGGAAGCGCGCAATTGGCCCGCCAAACTGGCGGCGCTGGCCCGCGTACGCCACCGATGCCTCGTAGGCGCGCGTGGCCAGCCCGAGCATCGACGGGCAATGCAGCAGCCGGTTCACGTTGATACGCGACATGCCCAGCTTGAACCCCCGCCCTTCGCCGCCAAATATATTGGCGCGCGGCACACGCACGTTGTCGAAGCGGATGTCGGCGTCGATATGCTGGCCCGACATCGGCACGTACTCGGTGCTGACAGTCACGCCGGGCAGGTCCAGATCGACCAGCACGGCCGTGATCGACGGCGGCGTGGTGGTGGCATCGGTCACGCACATCACGATGGCGAAGTCCGCAAACGGCGCGCCGCTGATGTAGTGCTTCTCGCCGTTGATGACCAGATCGTCGCCATCCACCACCGCGCTGGTGCGGATGCTTTGCGCATCCGAGCCCGAATGCGGCTCGGTCAGCGCGAAACAGGTGGATTTCTGGCCCCGGATCACCGGCTCGAAATAGCGCGCCACCTGATCAGGCGTGGCGTACTTGAGCATATTGCCCACGCGCGGGGGCCCGCCCAGGTCGCCCAGCACGTGTGGCGCCAGCACCGCGCCGCTGGCGGCCAGGTCGGCCTTCAGCGCGCACTGTTCCGAGACATTGAGGCCCTTGCCGCCCAGTTCCACCGGCAGGCAGGCCGCATACAGCCCTAGTTCGCTGGAGCGGCGCCAGACGTTGCGCAGCACGTCGCGCGGCCACGGGTCTTCGGTGCCCAGGCCCAGTTCGCGTTCCAGCGGCAGCAGTTCCTCGTCGATGAACCGCTGCACCGCTGCGCGCGTTTCGATCAGCACGGGATTGGTCAGATGGTCGAACATGTCTTTTCTCGGTGGATCAGTTCACGCGGCGGCTGGCGCCGAGCCAGTACTGCTCGCGCACCAGCTTGCGTGCCAGCTTGCCGCTGGCGTTCTTGGGCAGTTCGGCGACGAAGTCCACCGAACGCGGCGACTTGTAGTCGGCAATGCGCGCGCGGCAGTGCCCGATCAACTCTGCGGCGCTGGCTTGCCGTCCCGGCCACAGCGCCACCACGGCCTTGACGCTTTCGCCCCAGGTGTCGTCGGGCACGCTGATCACGCAGGCTTCCATCACGTCGGGATGCTGGTACAGCGTGGCCTCCACCTCGGTCGGATAGACGTTGAAGCCGCCCGAGATGATCATGTCCTTCTTGCGGTCCACCAGGTACAGGTAGCCATCGGCATCCACGCGCGCCAGGTCGCCGGTATGCAGCCAGCCGTCGATCAGCACCTCGCGGGTCAGGTCGGGCTCGCCCCAGTAGCCCTGGAATACATCCTCGCCACGGATCACAAGTTCGCCAATTTCATCGCCGCTCACCTCCTCGCCGCGCTCGTTGACCACGCGCACTTCGGTTTCGCCCAGCGCGCGGCCGCACGATGCCAGCCGCTCAGGCTTGCTTTCGATCGCGAGCGCGTGGTCGGCCGTGGACAGGCGCGTCACGCCCGAGGTCGATTCACTCGCGCCGTAGCCCTGCGACAGCACCGGGCCGATGCGTTCCCAGGCCTCGCGAATGCGTGCCGGCGCCATCGGCGCGGCGCCGTAGGCCAGCGTCTTGAGGCTGCTCAGGTCGGCCGTGGCCAGTGTCGGCTCGGCCAGCAGCATGTTGATCATGGCCGGCACCATAAAGACGTGGGTCAGCTTCAGGCGCGCCACATCGGCCAGGAAGCCGGCGGGCTCGAACTTCTCGAACAGCACCAGCGTGGCGCCCAGGAACAGATAGGGCTGCATCAGCATGCCCGACGCATGCGTGACCGGGCCGATCAGCGCCAGCCGGTCGCCGGGGCGCGCCGGGCGGTCCATGGTCAGAATCATCTTGCGCATCGACGCCAGCCGGTTGCCGTAGCTCTGCATGGCCGCCTTGATCTTGCCCGTCGAACCGGATGAAAAATGCAGCACGGCCAGGTCGTCGGGCTGAGGCACATAGTCGATTGCCGAATTCGCGCCGCGCTCGATCAGGGATTCGTAGGCGGCATAAGCGCCTTCCCTCCCTTCCCCCCCTTCCGCGCCTGCGATGGCAATGAAATGCTCGACACAGCCAAACCCGCGTGTGTCACGGGTGTAGCCGGTATAGCCGGGTCCCGCGATCATCACGCGCGGGGTGCAGTTCTCGACCACGTCCGACGCCTCGTTGGCCGTGAACCGCGGATTCAGTGCCGCCTTGACCAGCCCTGCCTTGTACAGCGCACATTCGATCTCGACGATCTGCGGGCAGTTGCGCGACTGGATCGCCACGCGGTCCCCCTTCCGCAAGCCCAGCGCCAGCAGCGCATTGGCCAGCCGGGTCGAGCGTTCGTCCAGCTGGCGGTAGGTCAGCACGCGGTCCCGGTACAGCACGGCGGGGTTGTCGCCCCAGTAGCGCGCCGCACGCCGGAGGAAGTAGGCGAACGTCATCGTGGTCTCCCAATTTGAATGTTGTGGTGTGAGCCAAGTCTGTAAGATGGCGGGCATCACCACAATGTCGCGACTGGCATCAAGTCATAAACAACGGGAATGAGGAACACAAGGCACAATGGAGACACGTGATCTGGACTATGTGCTGGCGGTGGGCGCCCACGGTGGCATCGGCCGCGCCGCGGAGGCGCTCGGGATGACCCAGCCGGCGCTGACCAAGGCGATCCAGCGGGTCGAGGCGCAACTGGGCGTACCGCTGTTCGAGCGCACCACGCTCGGCATGCGCGTGACGCAGGCCGGCACGGTATTTCTGGAGCGGGCACGGCGCATCCGGCTCGAATACGACGATGCCATCAAGGAGATGCGCGGCATTCAGACTGGCGAACAGGGCCTGCTGCGGCTCGGCTATTCGCCTTCGATGCCCAACGCGCTGGTGCTGGGCGCCTGCCAGCAGTTGCTGCGCGAGCGGCCCGTGGCGCGGCTGCGCCTGAGCATGCGCGTGGCGCGCGAGCTGATGGACCAGGTACAGGCCGGCGAACTGGACCTGGCCGTGGCCCCGCTGCCGCGCCAGGCCAACCCGGCGCTGGCCACGCGCGAACTGTTTACTGACCGCCTGGCCGTGGTAGCCGACGAAAACCACCCGCTGCAGCGCCGGCGCAACCTGACACTGGCCGATCTGGTGGGCCAGCACTGGCTGCTGCCGACCGGGCACGTGCTGATCCGCCAGCAGATCGACAGCGCCTTTGCCAGCATCGGCCTGCCGGCGCCTATGCTGCGCGTGGAGACGGATTTCGGCAGCGCCACGCTGTTCGACCTGGTGCGCGGCACCGAGATGCTGTGCATTGCCGGATCGACGACTAACAGCAAGCGCCTGGGCCTGCGGCCCATTGCCTTGCGTGCCGATGCGCTGGACCTGGGACGCCGCGTGGGCGTCATCACGCGCGCAGGGGCCTACCTGTCCCCGCTCGCGCAGCGGATGATCGACATCCTCGAAGCCCACGTGGCATAACGGCTGCGGCTATGGCTGCGGCGGGAACGTGCGCAGGTAGGCCAGCAGGTCGTCCAGCTGGCGCGCATTGCTCATGCCCCAGAAGCGCATCTTCGTACCGGGCACGACCTTGGCCGGCGATTGCAGGAACGCGCGCAGCGTGTCGTCGCCCCAGACCACCGGGGACGCCTTCATCGCATCGGAATAACGGTAGTCGTCAGTCCCGCCGGCCTTGCGGCCGAACACACCGTTCAGCTGCGGCCCGAAGGCCGCCCGGGCCGACGGACCCACGTGGTGGCAGGACGCACAGCGCGTGGCGAAGATGTCCTTGCCCTTGTCGATATCGCCGGCGGCATGGGCAGCGGTGACGGCAAACAGGGCGAATGCAAGCGGTGCAGCGTACTTCATGATGCGTGATGAGAATGGAATCGGCCTGCCCTCTCCCCCMGCCCCTCTCCCGCGCGCGGGAGAGGGGAGCAAACCGGCAGCGTTGAAACAACAAGGCAAGCGCCTGCCATATGACGCGCCTGGACGCGCCTCGAGGCGTATTGCTACACCGGATAACTCGCCACTTCGATCAGGTTGCCGTCGGGATCGCGGCAATACACGGACGTCATCGGCCCCAGCGCGCCGGTGCGCTGCACCGGCCCGACTTCCACGGCCACCTTGTGTGCCAGGAAATGGGCGACCACCTCCTGCGGCGGCATCTTCGTGATGAAGCACAGATCGTCGCTGCCCGACGTCGGGTGAACGCCGGTGAACCACGCCACCGTGTCTTCGCCCACCGGGCGCAGGTTGATTTTCTGCTGGCCGAACTTGACCGACACGCGATTGCCGGTGCGCGACGCGAAGTCTTCGCGCTGCATGCCCAGCACCTGTTCGTACCAGGCCACGCTGGCCTCCACGTCCTTCACATTGAGCACGATATGGTCAAGGCGTTCGATCGCTAGCGTCATGGCGGGGGCGTCCTTTCGTGGTCCCGGAGGTGGCCCCCGGGAGCGGCGATTATGTAACAGCATGTGTGGCTGTGCAGTGCAAGGCGTAATGTACACCGGGCCAGCGGAGCGCGGCTTTTATACTGCCGGGCCGGTCAACCACCGCGCCCCAAGTCATGCGCCGAATCTCCTGGCTTATCATGAGCCTTGTCATCGCGGCACTGATTCAAGTGCCCGCAGGTTTCGCGGCCGAACCCGCCTCCGAGGCGGAAGCGCAGCAAATTCCCACGCTGACGCACGCCGAAGCCATCTCCGAACTGAAGCGCCTGCAGTCCGAGCAGGATCGCGTGAAACAGCAGGCGTCCAGTGCGTCCGGCAACATCAAGCTGGGCGATCTCAACGACGCGCTGAAGCAGCTCGACGACGATGTCGACAAGCTCACCGCGGCGCTGACGCCGCAGCGCGCCCAGTTGCAGGCACAGGTAGACCTGCTCGGGCCGCCGCCCGAAGCCAGCCCCAACAGCAAGGCCAAGGACGCCGCCAAGGAAGCGCCCGCCGTCATCAGGCAGCGGGCGGAACTGAACGCGCGCAAGAGCCAGCTTGACGACGAACTGAAGCAGGCCGCCGACAGCAAGGACAACATCGCCCACCTGCGCGACCAGCTGGCCAAGCTGCAGCGCAGCCGCCTGAAGGACCAGCTCGCGCTGCGCTCGGACAGCATCCTGAACCCCGCCTTCTGGACGCCGCTGTTCAAGGTGTCCGAGGAAGACCGCGAGCGCCTGGGCAACTTTACCGACGACATCGGGCCGCGCATCCGGCTGGCCTGGGATGCATCGCAGCGCGGCAAGACCATCATCCTGCTGGCCCTCGCGCTGGCGGTCTGGTCGCTGGGCCGGCGCCTGCTGGAACGCGGGCTGGCGTGGTTCTGCCTGACCCAGCTGCCCGAAACGCGCCTGCGCCGCAGCGCGCTCGCACTGGCCACGGCGCTGACCACCGTGGCCACCACGGCGCTGGCTGTGCGCATCGTCTATGCGGCCTTCACGGGCGGCGACGAGATATCGCCCGCGCTGCAGGACCTGATGAACGAGATCGCCAAGCTGACCATGACCAGCGCGCTGATCGCCGGCCTGGGCCGCGCGCTGCTCTGCACGCGGCACCCGAGCTGGCGGCTGCCCGCGCTGGCCGACCCGGTGGCGCTGGCGTTGCGGCCGTTTCCCACGGTGCTGGCGGGCCTGCTGCTGCTCGCGGGCACAGTGGAACAACTGAACCGCATGGCCGATACCACGGTGCAGGTCACGCTGCTCGGACGCGGCGTGGTCTCGCTGGTGGTGGTGCTGACCATCGGGGCGGCGCTGCTGCGCGCCAACCGCGTACGCAGCGAACTGGTGGCCGCCGGCGAGCGGCCCGAAGAGCGCGCCACGCTGGCCGGGCTGATCCACGCGGCCGTCACGTTGATCGTGGCGGTGTCGTTCGGTGCCCTGCTGATCGGCTACATCAGCTTCGCGCGCTTCCTGACCTACGAACTGGTCTGGTTCGACATCGTGCTGTGCAGCCTGTACCTGCTGACCCAGCTCACGCGCGACATCTGCGAGGCGCTGTTCTCGGCCAGCCATCGCAGCGGCCGGATCATCAAGCAGCTGTTCGGGGTGGGCGATTCGCACCTGGAACAGGTGTCGACGGTGTTGTCCGGCATCGGTGCCAGCGTGCTGCTGTTGCTGGCGGTGCTGGCCCTGCTGACGGGCGGCTTCGGCACCACGCCGGTAGACCTGCTCAACAGCCTGCTGATCGTGCTGGGCGGCGAACGGCTGCGCAGCATGAACATCATGCCGGACCGCATCCTCAATGCTGTGATCGCGCTGACCGTGGGCATCTGGCTGCTGCGCTCGGTGCGCCGCTGGCTCGACGCCGAACTGCTGCCCAAGCTCTGCGCCGAGCCGGGCCTGCGCGCATCGCTGATCACGCTGTTCAGCAATGTCGGCTACGTGTTGCTGGTGCTGCTGACGCTGTCGCTGCTGGGCGTGAAATGGGAAAACCTGGCGTGGATCGTCAGCGCGCTGTCAGTGGGTATCGGCTTCGGCCTGCAGGAGATCGTGAAGAACTTCGTGTCGGGCCTGATCCTGCTGACCGAGCGGCCGGTGAAAGTGGGCGACATGGTCAGCCTGGCCGGCGTGGAAGGCGATATCCGCCGCATCAACGTGCGCGCCACGGAGATCCAGCTGGGCGACCGCTCGACGGTGATCGTGCCGAACTCGCAGCTGATCTCGCAGAACGTTCGCAACGTCACGATGAGCAACAGCACGCAGGGCGTGGCCACGCTGCAGCTTACGTTCCCGCTCAACACCGACCCCGAAGCGGTGCGCGACCTGCTGCTGGAGGTCTACCGCGAGAACGACAGCATCCTGGACATTCCCGCGCCGTCGGTCACGTTCAGCCAGCTGGCGTCCAATGGCATCACGCTGAGCGTCACGGGCTATGTGAGCAGTCCGCGCATTGCGGCCGGCACCAAGAGCGACCTGCTGTTCGAGATCCTCAAGCGGCTGCGGGCGGCCAATATCTCGCTGTCCGAACCCCAGACGCTGCGCGTGGAAAACATGGCGGCGGCGCTGGGCACCTGACGGCCGCTACGGGCGCCGCCCCGGCAGGGCCTAGGGTCCGCCGGGCTCGTGCCCGGTCCAGTAATCGGCGCCATCATCGTGCGTGGACAGCATGATCCTCTGATGGCAATGCTGGCATGTGTAGACAAAGACCTGCCTGCCGGCGTGCATCGTCGCATCGCCGGACCGCGCCAGGCGCGGATGGGGCGGAACATGACCGGGACGACCCAGCAGGTTCTTGCAAAGTTCGCAAGGAACCATCGTGCTCTCCAGACTCTGACTTCGGACCCTGCAACAACCATGTCCGCCTGCATGGCAGACATTGCTGCAACGCAACAGAAGCCAGTATAGGCGCACGATCGTTCGATCGCCACGCGCTTTGCGGCGGGTAGATACATTCCTCGATTTGCCGGGAATCTACGCCGCAAAGCGGTCGGTGGCGGCCAGAAGCTGGTCCATGATGCCGGGCTCGGTCCACGCATGGCCCGCGCCTTCGATCAGGTGGAAGTCGGCGTCGGGCCAGGCCTGATGCAGCGCCCAGGCATAGCGTGCCGGGCACGGCATGTCGTAGCGGCCATGCACGATCACGCCGGGAATGCCGGCCAGCTTGTGGGCATCGCGCAGCAGCTGGCCATCTTCGAGCCAGCCACGATGGGTGAAGTAGTGGTTCTCGATGCGCGCGAAGGCCAGCGCAAAGTGCCCTTCGTCGTGCTTGGCGGCAATGTCCGGGTTGGGCAGCAGCGTGATGGTCTCGGCTTCCCAGACGCTCCAGGCGCGCGCGGCTTCCAGTTGCTTCTGCCGGTCATCGCCGGTCAGCAGCTTCCGATAGGCCGCCATCATGTTGCCGCGCTCGGCGGCAGGCACCGGGGCCTGGAAGCGCGCCCAGCTGTCGGGAAACATCTCCGACACGCCGAACTGGTAGTACCAGTCGAGCTCGGCCTGCGAGACCGTGTAGACCCCGCGCAGCACCAGTTCGCTGACACGCGCCGGATGGGTCTGCGCGTAGGCCAGCGCCAGCGTGGAACCCCACGAGCCGCCGAACACCAGCCATTGTTCCACGCCGATCAACTGGCGCAGCTTCTCGATGTCATCCACCAGATGCCAGGTGGTATTGGCCTCCAGCGACGCATGCGGCGTGGATTGCCCGCAGCCGCGCTGGTCGAACAGCAGCACGTCGTAGCGCGCCGGATCGAACAGGCGGCGATGGTCCGGCGAAATGCCGCCGCCGGGCCCGCCATGCAGGAACACGGCCGGCTTGGCGCCGCGCGTGCCGACGCGTTCGAAATACAGGACATGACCGTCGCCCACGTCGAGCGTGCCGGTCTCGTAGGGTTCGATTTCGGGATAGAGCGTGCGCAGGGCGGACATGAATTGTTTCGCGTGAAGATCATTCGAAACAAAAGTGTAGCCCCCGGCCACGCCGGTTGCTTTAAGTTTCGTTTAAGTCTGCGGCCCTAGATTTGAGCCGTACCGCAACCGAACCTCAAGAGGTGAAGCCATGACTCCCCAAGACGTGCAAGCACTGGAAGCCTTCCTGAACCAGCTGACCCAGGCGCGCGTGGACAACAAGGACGCCCAGGCGGCGGCAATGATTGCCGATGCCGCCGCTCGCCAGCCAGATACCGCCTATCTGCTGGTGCAGCGTTCGATGCTGCTCGACCGCGCGCTGCAACAGGCGCAGGCGCAGATCCATTCGCTTCAGGCGCAGCTGCAGGCGGCGCAGGCCGCCAATGGCAACGGCGGACGCGGCTTCCTGGACAACGACGCCACCTGGGGCAACAGCGCCGGCCGCGCGCCGCAGGCTGCCCCGGCGCCGCAGTATCCGCCGCAGCAGCCCTATCCTTCCGCGCCCCCTGCCGCGCCGCAGTACCAGGCCGCGCCGGCACAACCGGCCCAGGCGTCCCGCCCGGGCTTCCTGGGCGGTGGGCTGGGCGGCACGCTCGGCACCATCGCCACCACGGCTGCCGGTGTGGCGGGCGGCGCGATGCTGTTCCAGGGGATCGAAAACCTGTTCCATCGCGGCAACAGCGGCGGTGGCTTCCTTGGCGGCCAGCCGGCGGCAGGTTCCGAGACCGTGGTGAACAACTTCTACGGCGACGATAACAGTGGCGGCGGCGGCCAGCGCGACAACGCGCTGCTGGCCGACAACGGCAACCTGGACAACGGGCTGGACGACTACGTCGACGCCAGCCAGGACGACGACTCGTCGTTCTTCTGACCTCACGGCGGCGCAGGCCGCCTTTGTAGGACAGCCTCCGGTTGCCGGCCCGCCCCGTTGCGGGCACGATCAGGTCAACCGGGCGCCACCTGCCCGGCAAGGGGAGCCGGCGCCATGAAGACGTTCCACTGCAATCGCTGCGACAACCTGGTGTTTTTCGAGAACATCGCCTGCGAACGCTGCCAGGCCACGCTTGGCTTCATTCCTGCGATATCGCAGCTGGCAGCCTTCGAAGGCGACGATGCCGGCGGCTGGCGCAGCCTGCATCCCGATGCCCACGGCGCCATGTTCCGCCGCTGTCACAACTACCAGGTGGAGGCCGTCTGCAACTGGATGGTGCCCGCGGACGATCCCGGCACGCTGTGCGAGGCCTGCAAGCTGACCCACACCATCCCCAACCTCGACGCACCCGAGAACCGCCTGTACTGGTACCGGCTGGAATCCGCCAAGCGGCGCCTGCTCTATACACTGCTGTCGCTGGGGTTGCCGGTCATCTCGCGCGATGACGACCCCGTATCGGGCCTGCAGTTCGACTTCCTGGCCAACACCGGCCCGCACGACCCGGCAATGACCGGGCACGACAACGGCCGCATCACCATCAACATCGCCGAAGCCGACGACGCGTACCGCGAGCGCACCCGCACCGAGATGGGCGAATCCTATCGCACCCTGCTTGGGCACTTCCGGCACGAGGTGGGACATTTCTACTTCAACCGGCTGGTTGCCGGCACGCGGCGCATCGAACCGTTCCGCAAGCTGTTCGGCGACGAAAGCGCCGACTACGCGGCGGCGTTGCAACGGCACTACGACCACGGAGCGCCGCCCGACTGGCAGGCGTCGTTCGTCAGCGCCTACGCGACGATGCATCCCTGGGAAGACTGGGCCGAAACCTGGGCGCACTACCTGCATATGGTGGATACGCTTGACACAGCCCAGTCATGCGGGCTGGTGCTCAAGCCGGAAAGCCCGCGCGAGCCGACGCTGACCGACCGGACGCCCGTGGAGGACGCCACCTTCCGCAGCCTGATGCAACGCTGGTTTCCGCTGACCTACGTGCTGAACAGCCTGAACCGCAGCCTGGGCGTGCCGGATGGCTACCCGTTCACACTGTCGCCGGCCGTGGTGGCTAAGCTGGAGTTCGTGCATCGCGTGATCGATGCGGCGGCGCGCGAGCATGCCAGCCCCGCACCGCAGCCGGCCGGCGAGCCCGCGGCCAAGCCAGCCGGCGCGCCCGCCGCCAACCCTGGCATCAAGCCGGACATCAAGCCGTCACGGTGACGTCACGGCGCGGCGCGCTGGACAGCGACCACGCGAACACCACCAGGCCGCCCAGCGCAAGCAGCGCGCCAACCCAGCCCGTGGATGTCCAGCCCATGCCGGCGGCGATGGTCACGCCGCCGAGCCACGCGCCCAGCGCGTTGGCCATGTTGAAGGCCGAATGATTGAGCGCGGCGGCCAGCGTCTGTGCATCGCCGGCCACGTCCATCAGCCGGATCTGCAGCGGCGGGCCCAGCGCCACCGCCGTACCCACCAGCATCACGTTCAGCGACGCCAGCCAGGCGTGGTGCGCCGTGAACACGAACGCGCCGAGCACCAGCGCCGACCACACCAGCACACCGCCCACGGTCGGCATCAATGCGCGGTCGGCCAGTTTGGCGCCCGCCAGGTTGCCGGCCACCATGCCCACGCCAAACAGCGCCAGCACGATCGGGATGCCGCTGGCCGGCATGTGCGCCACTTCGAGCATGGTCGGCTTGACATAGCTGAACACGGCGAACATGCCGCCAAAGCCGATCGCGCCGATGGCCAGCGTGAACCACACCTGCTTGCGCGCCAGCGCCGACAGTTCGCGCAGCGGGCTGGCATGGCGGTCGGCCGGCACGAACGGCACCCAGCGCCAGACCAGCAGCACCGTCAGCGCGCCAATGGCGCCCACGATCATGAACGCGGCGCGCCAGCCCAGCCACGTGCCGATGCCGGCCGCGATGGGCACGCCCACCAGCGTCGCCACGGTCAGGCCCAGCATGACCAGGCCCACGGCCTGGGCGCGGCGCTCGCGCGGCACCAGCCCGGCCGCCACCAGCGCCGCCACGCCAAAGTAGGTGCCGTGCGGAAAACCGGTCAGCAACCGCAGGACCAGCATCGACAGATAGGTCGGCGCCAGCGCGCTGGCCACGTTGCCGAGGGCAAAGAACGCCATCAGCGCGATCAGCAGGTTGCGGCGCGGCCAGCGTGCACCCAGCACCGCCAGCAGCGGCGCGCCGATCACCACGCCCAGCGCGTAGGCGCTGATCAGGTGGCCGGCCTCGGGGATGCTGATGGCCAGGTCGCGTGCGGCATCGGGCAACAGGCCCATGATGACGAACTCGCCTGTGCCGATGCCGAAGCTGCCCACGCCCAGCGCCAGCAGCGCGCGGCGGTCGGCGGCACGGTCGCGGGGCGTATCGGCGAGCGCATGCGGGGCAGGATCGGGGACGTTACTGAAATTGCCGGAAGGAACGGTCATGAGGAGAGATCGCGAGACACTTGTTATGGCTTTGCGCCGCGGACTGGCGGGCGGGATCTTGCGTCCTGCCTCGGGGGCTCCAGCGTGCTCCGGTGCGGCGTCGTAATGAGTAATACGGGGTGATGCGGGTGATACGGGCGAAACGGGGTGATGCTGCTACGTAGTACTACGCTGCGCCGCCGGGGACGGCACCGCCTACGCGAGGGCGCTATTGTGAAGCAAAACCGTTTTCGCTGCCGGAGCCCGGCGCAATGCCCCTTCGCCGGAGTCCTGTATCCGCCGGTATCCCGGTGCGGGTCCGCCACTGTGGGATAGGGCACAAGAGCATGGCGGGGCATGCACGGGTCGCCCTATGCTGGATACATGCGACGCCGGGGCACCGTACCCACGAAGCATGGCGCCGGGTGCCGCGCGTTTTATCGGGTGGGAGGGGATATGTCCCTGCGTAATGCTATGTTTCTTTCGGCCATCGGCCTGGCCTGGACCCTTCCCGCCCTTGGGCAGGGATGCCAGCACGACATGCAGTGCAAGGGCGACCGGATCTGCAACATGGGCAGCTGCATGGCGCCCGATGCCGATGGCCCCGACGCCTCGGGGCCGGCATCCTCGTCGAGCAAGTCGATGCCGACGATCAAGCTGTCACCGCAGCCATCGAATCCGCCCTCGGCGCAGCCGTCCTCGCAGCCGCTGCCGCCTTTGCAACCCTCGCCGCAACAGTCGCCACCCTCGCAGGGACAACCGCAGTCGCAACACGTCAGCGTGCCACGCAACTGCTGTACCGTGGCGGGCAAGTTGCGCCTGGCTCCGCCGCAGTCCGGCGACGCACCGCTGGTGGCTGGCGATGCCTGCCAGGGGCTGACCACCACCGGCAAGCCCGTGCCGGGCACGGCCTGCAACTGAATCGGGGGTCGCCTGCTCAAGCGGCGGGCAGCGATGCAACGATGGCCTGCCGCAGCCACTGGTGCGCGGGATCGCGATGCAGGCGCTCGTGCCAGAGCATCGACATCTCGTAGCCGGGGACTTCGACGGGTGCATCCACCATTTGCAGCGCCGGGTTATCGGCCACCAGCCGCGCGGGCAGCATCGCCACCAGATCGGTGCTGCCCACCACCGCCGCCACGTACAGGAAATGTGGCACGGACAACGCCACACGGCGCGACACCCCCGCCGCCGCCAGCGCCTCGTCCGTGACGCCGAAGAAGCCGCCGCCATCGGGCGACACGATCACGTGCTCCAGCGCGCAGAACTGCGCCAGCGTGGGCTTGCGCTTCAGGCGCGGATGCCCGGCGCGGCCCACCAGCACGTAACGCTCCGTGAACAGCGGCAGCCGATGCAGCGATGCCGGCGAGCCTTCGGTGGTGTGGAATGCCAGGTCGATATCGCCACGTTCAGCCAGACGCACGAGGCTGGCCGGCACCATCTCCACCACGGCCACCCGGGTGCCGGGCGCGGCTTGCCGCAGGCGGGCCAGCGCCGGCAACAACACCGTCGATTCGCTGTAGTCGGTGGCCGCGATCCGCCAGGTGTGGGTGGCCACGGCCGGATCGAATGGGCGTTCGGGCGACACGGCAAGCTCCAGCGCGGCCAGCGCCTCGCGCAGCGGCGTCCGCAGCGATTCGGCACGCGCGGTGGGCCGCATGCCGCGCGGCCCCGGCAACAGCAGGGGATCGTCGAAGATCTCGCGCAGCCGGGCCAGATGCACGCTGACCGCTGGCTGCGAATAGTGCAGGCGCTCCGCGGCGCGGGTGACGTTGTGCTCCGACAGCAGCACATCCAGCGTGACCAGCAGGTTCAGGTCGAGGCGGCGCAGGTTCGTCATGGCTGATGGCATAGCAAAGGTTAATGGCTGGAATTTCGGATATTCATTTCTAATATACCGAAGCCACGCCTATCCTGCCTTCACCGACTGATCAATGGAAGGCCGTCATGAACGTACTGATTGTTTACGCCCACCCCGAGCCCACGTCGCTCAACGGGTCGCTGCGGGATTTCGCGGTGCAACGGCTCGAAGCCGCCGGGCACCGGGTGCAGGTTTCGGATCTCTATGCGATGCAGTGGAAGGCACCGCTCGATGCCGGCGATACGCTGGAGCGGCGTCCCGGCGGCGCGCCCTTCCATCCGTCGCTCGATTCGCGCCACGCCTTCGAGAACGGCGTGCAGAGTCCCGATATCGCGGCGGAACAGGAAAAGCTGCGCTGGGCGGATGCCGTGATCCTGCAGTTCCCGCTCTGGTGGTTCTCGATGCCGGCCATCCTCAAGGGCTGGGTCGAGCGGGTGTACGCCTACGGTTTCGCATACGGCGTGGGCGAGCACTCGGACGAGCGCTGGGGCGACCGCTACGGCGAAGGCAATCTGGCCGGCAAGCGGGCGATGCTGGTGGTGACCACGGGCGGCTGGGAATCGCACTATGGCCCACGCGGCATCAATGGGCCGATGGACGACATCCTGTTCCCGATCCAGCACGGCATCCTGTACTACCCGGGCTTCGACGTGCTGCCGCCGTTCGTGGTCTATCGCACCAGCCGCATGGATGCGGCGCGCTTCCAGGCCACGACCGATGCACTGGGCGAGCGCCTGGACCAACTGTTCACGGCCGCGCCCATCGCGTTTCGGCCGCAGAACAGCGGCGCCTACGAGATACCGGCACTGACGCTACGGCCCGATATCGCCCCCGGACAGACCGGCTATGCCGTCCATGTGTCCCAAGCGGCCTGAGAAGCGGAAATCGGGAGAGCCCGGCGGCGGCCCGGGCCTCAGCGGTCCCGGGTGACGCTGACGCCGGCATCGACAGTGCCGTAGGTGGTCACGCTCGATCGCCGCTCTCCGGTGTCGGAAACGGTCGTACACCCCTGGGCCGCAGCCAGAAGCAGCAATAGGCCGAGGGTGCTGAAAATGACGCGCATGGGCCGAGCCTGAATCGTTGCAATGCAGGCTTCGACGTCCGGGTGGGCCGGGAAGTTTCACGCCTCCCGGCCGGCCAGCCAGTCCTGCCCGCTCAGGCTGCCTGCGCGCCGCGTGCCTCACGCGCCGCCTGGCGGTAGTGGCGTGTGTGACGATACAGCCCGTACAGGCTCGTAGCCGTAAAGCCAAGCTGCTGGACAAACAGGCCATAGGTACCTGTGACCAGCGCAAAGGCGCTCCACACCAGGTTCGAGCACAGGTAGGCAATCCATCCCCAGCGCGATGCACGGTTGTGCAGCGCCACCAGGAAGGATCCACTCATGGCCAGGGCGCACCCCGACCATTCGAGTCCAGTCAGCAATTGAGGAATTTGAGCGGCAAGCTCCATGGGGGTTGTCTCCGGTTTGCGTTCATTTTTTGTATGCAAAACGGAGACTACCGGAAATGGGCGGGATCACGCAAGCGGTATGTCCGCATGTCGGCATTCGTGCTACGCGGCGGCCGCCAGATGCGGCGCTACAATGCCCGCTCTTCACCACGGGAAACCGATCCATGCTGCCGGACAGCGAATCGCTACTCCTGCTCGTCACGCGCGAGATGCCCTTCGGCAAGCACAAGGGCACGCTGATCGCCGACCTGCCGGGTAACTACCTGAACTGGTTTGCGCGCGAGGGCTTTCCGCCCGGCGAGATCGGCCGGCTGCTGGCGCTGATGCACGAGCTTGACCACAACGGCCTCTCCGACCTGCTGAAGCCGCTGCGCGAGCGCGTGTCCGGCCGGGCGCGGAAATAACATGGGCCAGCCGCATGGCTGGCCCTTTGCCTTCGATCGTGCCGGCAGCCGTTACTTGACGGCCTGGGCCGGCGTCAGCTGGTTGGCGGTACCCGGCGGGATCTGGTAGCTCCAGGTCTCGCTGAGCGGCTTGCCGTTGGCCACCAGCGCCTCACGCATTTCCACCACCTTGTTCGGGTCCTTGACCTTGATGCGCAGCGTCACCCGATAGCCCTTGGTCACCGGATTCGGCTGCAGCACGTTTTCGATGACCTCGGCGTTGTCGCCCACGCTGAACTGCGCCTGCACCGGCGTATTCGCCGGCAGCGAGGCCAGCGGGCCGCCCTCGAAGTCGATCACGAAGCCCAGGCTGCCGTCCAGATGGCGGATCAGGTTCTTCTGCGTGATCTCGCCGGCCGTGCGCAGCGTCTGTTTGACCCACGCCAGGTCCTTGGCGAACATGCCGCGCTCGTCCATGGTCCAGTGGATCGTGTAGTCGGCCTTGATCGGCGTGTCCTTGGGTGGCAGCTGGTCGGGCGTCCAGAACGACACGATGTTGTCGTTGGTTTCGTCCGGCGTGGGAATTTCCACCAGTTCGACCTTGCCGCGCCCCCAGTCGCCCTGCGGCTCGATCCACGCGCTGGGGCGCAGGTCGTAGCGGTCCTTCAGATCTTCATAGGACGCGAAGTCGCGGCCGCGCTGCATCAGGCCGAAGCCGCGCGGATTGTTCACCTGGAACATGCTCAGTGCGACGTACTTCGGGTTGTTCAGCGGGCGCCACAGCCATTCGCCGTCGCCGGTATGGATCGCCAGGCCGTTCGAGTCATGCAGCGCCGGGCGGAAATTGTTGGCATCGCGCATTTGCTGCGGGCCGAACAGGAACATGCTGGTCAGCGGCGCAATGCCCACCTTCTTGACCGCGCCGCGCATGAACACGCGCGCCTGCACCTTCAGCACCGCATCGGCATCGGGCTGCAGTTCGAACCGATAGGCGCCCGTGGCGTTCTGCGAATCGAGCAGCGCGTAGAACACCAGGCGCTTGTCCTCGGGCTTCGGGCGCTCGATCCAGAACTCGCGGAAGGCCGGGAATTCCTCGGGCTCCGACAGGCCGGTATTGATCGCCAGGCCGCGCGCGGACAGCCCATACACCTGCCCCTTGCCGATCACGCGGAAATAGCTGGCGCCCAGCACGCTCATCACTTCGTCGAGCTTGTCGGCACGGTTGATCGGGTACAGCACGCGAAAGCCCGCGTACCCCAGCTTGTTGGTGGCAGCCTTGTCCAGCTTCAGATCGCCGAAGTCAAAGCGGCTGGGTTCGTACTTGATCTCGTGGATGCGGCTGTCGACGATCTCGTTGATCCGCACCGGCGTGCTGAAATGCATGCCCTGATGGTAGAAGCCGAGCTTGAACGGCGTGCCCTGCCCCTTCCATTCCACGTTGTCCATCTTCGGCTGGATCTTGATGTAGTCCCCGAACTGCATCTGCGCGAACACGGGCGGCAGGTTGCTGGCCGGCGCTGCATAGGGCCGGTCGGCCAGGGTCTTCGCGCGGGCGGTCACGTCGTCGAGCGAAAAGGCGTGCGCCGGCGCGGCGCCGAGCAGGCACGCAGCAACGGCGGCGCCCGGCAAGGCAAGTTGCAACCTGTTACGAAACGACGCGACGGGGCGGGCGACGAAAGCGGCAAACACCAATCAACCTCCTGGATTTACATCGGAAAAAAGCCACACAGCGGCCACAAACCGGCCATTTTAGGCACAGTAAGGCTGTAAACTTGCGGCGCAGTTCAGAAAAATAACCGATTTCTCCTGACGTGCCTGTCAGACACGTGGCGACAGCCGGCGAAGCGTCCTTCCCGCATCATGCAGGGCGATGATCCCGGCAGTGCGTCCGCCAGTCCGCCCATCAGAGACAACGAATAATGCGAATGCTTTCCACGCTGGCCGTTGCCGCCAGCCTTGCCTGCGCGCCCATGTTTGCCGGCGCCGCTGCCGCCGAAACTGCCGCCCCGGTATCGGCCGGCACCCCGCCCGCCACCGACCGGCAGGCGTTCGTCGACGGCCTGATCGGCCGGATGACGCTCGACGAGAAAATCGGCCAGTTGCGGCTCATCAGCATCGGGCCAGAGATGCCCGCCCCGAAGCTGATGGAGGAAATCACGGCTGGACGCGTGGGCGGCACGTTCAACTCCGTCACGCGCAAGGACAACCGCCCGCTGCAGGAAGCGGCCATGCGCAGCCGCATGAAGATTCCGATCTTCTTTGCCTATGACGTGGTGCACGGCCACCGCACCGTCTTCCCGATCAGCCTGGGCCTGGCGTCGAGCTGGGACATGGCCGTGGTGGAAAAGGCCGCGCGGATTTCGGGCCTGGAGGCTGCATCGGACAGCCTGGACGCCACCTTCGCGCCGATGGTCGACATCTCGCGCGACCCGCGCTGGGGCCGCACGTCGGAAGGCTTCGGCGAAGACCCGTTCCTGGTATCCCAATGCGCGCGCGCCAGCGTGAGGGGTTTCCAGGGGACATCGCCGGCCAATCCGGACAGCGTGATGGCATTCGTCAAGCATTTCGCGCTGTACGGCGCCGTGGAAGGCGGCCGCGACTACAACACCGTCGACATGAGCCCGCAGCGCATGTACAACGACTATCTGCCGCCCTACCGCGCCGGCCTGGACGCGGGCGCCGGCGGCGTGATGATCGCGCTGAACTCTGTCAACGGCCAACCGGCCACGTCCAACAAATGGCTGCTGCGTGACCTGCTGCGCAAGGAATGGGGCTTCAAGGGCGTGACCGTCAGCGACCACGGCGCCATCGACGAACTGCTGCGCCATGGCGTGGCCACCACGGGCCGCGACGCCGCCCGACTGGCCATCGAGGCCGGCGTGGACATGAGCATGGCCGATACGCGCTACCTGGAGCAGCTGCCGACGCTGGTCAAGTCCGGCGCGGTGCCGATGTCGCTGATCGATGAAGCCGTACGCGAAGTGCTGACCGCCAAGTACGACATGGGCCTGTTCCAGGACCCGTTCCGCCGTATCGGCCGCGCTGCCGACGATCCGCCCGATGTCAATGCCGAAAGCCGCCTGCACCGCGCCGAGGCGCGCGAGGCGGCCCGCAAGTCGATGGTGCTGCTGGAAAACCGCAATCGCACGCTGCCACTGAAGAAGGCCGGCACGGTGGCCGTGATCGGCCCGCTGGCCGATTCGCAGATCGACATGATGGGCAGCTGGTCGGCCGCCGGCGTGGACAAGCAATCGGTCACGCTGCTGCAGGGCATGCGCGACGCGCTGGCGGGCAAGGGCCAGGTGACGTACGCGCGCGGCGCCAATATCACCGACGACCCGCGCGTGGTGGGCTACCTGAACTTCCTGAACTGGGACAACCCCGAGGTGGTGCAGGACAAGCGCCCGGACGGCGACATGATCGAGGAAGCCGTGCGCGTGGCGCGCGGTGCGGACACGGTGGTGGTGGCCGTGGGCGAGACGCGGGGCATGTCGCACGAGGCATCGAGCCGGTCGAGCCTGGGCCTGCCCGGCAGCCAGCTGGCGCTGCTCAAGGCGCTCAAGAGCACCGGCAAGCCGCTGGTGCTGGTGCTGATGAATGGCCGGCCGCTGACGATCCACTGGGAAAAGGAGAACGCCGACGCCATTCTGGAGGCCTGGTATCCCGGCACCGAAGGCGGGCATGCCATCGCCGACCTGCTGTTCGGCGACGCCAATCCGTCGGGCAAGCTGCCGGTCACGTTCCCGCGCTCGCTGGGCCAGATTCCCGCCTACTACAACGCGCTGCGGATCGGCCGGCCGTTCACGCCCGGCAAGGCGCCGAACTACACCTCGCAGTACTTCGAAGAGGAATACGGCCCGCTCTACCCGTTCGGCTACGGGCTGAGCTATACCACGTTCAGCATGTCCGACGTGCGGCTGTCGGGCACCAGGCTGGCGCGCAACGGCCAGCTAACGGCCAGCGTGACCGTGAAGAACACCGGCGACCGTGCCGGCGAAGCCGTCGCGCAACTGTATCTGCAGGACGTGATGGCATCGACCGTGCGGCCGGTCAAGGAGCTGAAGGACTTCCGCAAAGTGATGCTGGCACCGGGCGAATCGCGCGTGATCGATTTCCCGATCGGCGAAGACAAGCTCAAGTTCTACAACGCCAGGCTCGAATATGTGGCCGAACCGGGCGAGTTCAGCGTGCAGGTGGGTTTTGACTCGGCTGCCGTCAAGGAAGCGAAGTTCACGCTCGAATGATCGATATCCACGCCCCGGCTCCGCACGGGATCGGGGCGTCAGACATCGGCAGGAAGACTTATCGGTTGCCGTCCAGCAGGTCGTTGAGCACGGCGTCGAACGCTGCCTGGGCGTCTTCCAGCGCCTGCAGCGCGGCATCGAAGGTCTGCAAGGCGAGCTTCGACGGCTTGCCGCCACCTTCCGGCGGATACTGGCTTTGCAGCGCGGTGAAAGCCACCTGCACCTGGCGCGTGGCATTGACCACGCGCTCCATTACCTGCGCCTCCTCGGCGCGCTTCTGTTCGTCACTCATGCAACAGCCCCTGGTGGCCCTGATGTCGATATGCGACATATCGTACAAGAACTTGCGGGCATCCTGCCGGGTCCAACGCCGCATTGCCAGAAATTCGGGTAGGCTGGACGGGACATTACTGTCCGTGGCCCCATCCGCCACCGCCCGACGTCACCGTTCAACGCCCCCATGTCATCGTCGTTATTGCGCAGGACACTGGCCGCCACCCTTGTGACGGCCGGCGGCTTTGCCTGCTATTGGACCTACCTCACCGTCAACCAGGAGCGCCTGCTGTTCGACGCGCGCCGGCGCCCGCCGCGCGACCTGCCCGACGGCATCGACGCCTATTCGCATCCGGTGCCGGGCGGCCTGTTCCGGGGCTACACCTACCACGCCGACCACGAAGGCGTGCGCGACCTGCTGTTCTACCTGCCGGGACGCGGCGAGGACGTCCTGGAAACGCTGCAGTTCATGAAATGGCTGCCCGCCGGCATGGGCTTCGCCACCTTCGACTACCGTGGGCTGGGCCACTCGGACGGCATGCCGTCCGAGGCCGCCGCCGTGGCCGATGCGAGCCAGTTCCTGCTGCATATCCGCCGCGCCTTTCCGGGTGTGCGCGTGCATGTGGTAGGCCGCTCGCTGGGTACCGGGGTGGCCATCCAGCTGGCCGACCTGCAGGATTTCGAGAGCCTGCAGCTGATCACCCCCTACGATTCGCTGCTGGAGATCGTGCGCAAACGCTTTCCGCTGGTGCCGCTGCGTCAGCTGATGCGCCATCACTTCGATTCCATCTCCCACTGCAAGAAGGTCGTGCAGAGCACCAAGGTGCTGCTCGCGGAGCGCGACGACGTGGTGCCGCACGCGTGCTCCGAACGGCTGATGGCCGCGTGGCCCGGCCCGGTGGCGGTGCAGACCATTGCCGGGGCGGACCATTACACGATCGTCGAATTGCCCGAAACCTGGCTCGCGCTGTGCGAATTTGCCCGCCAGGTGCCGCATCAACCACCTCCGCCAGTCGAAGAGCCCCGGCGCGCGGCCAAAGCGCCGCCCGCCGACATGACCGATTCCGGTGTGCCGTTGCCGCTTTCCGCAGCACGGTAGAATGCGCGCCATGAAAAGAATCGTAGTCAAGGCCGCGGCCGTGACCGCTGGCCTGGCCGCTGCCGGTGTGCTGCTGGCCGGTTTTGCCGCCGTGGTCAGCTTGCGGCAGTTGCCGTCCGTCGACGCACTGCGCGACTATCGCCCCCAGGTGCCGCTGCGTGTCTTCACCCGTGACAACGTGCAGATCGGCGAATTCGGCACCGAGCATCGCGAGTTCATCCCGATCGACCGCATGCCGAAGCGGATGTCCGATGCGCTGCTGGCCGCCGAGGACGACCAGTTCTACAGCCATGTCGGCGTGGACGTGCCGGGCCTGGTACGTGCCGCGCTGGCCAATATTGGCGAAGGCTACGCCCAGGGCGCTTCCACCATCACGATGCAGGTGGCCCGCAATTTCTACCTGTCGCGCGAGAAGACGCTGTCGCGCAAGTGGTATGAAATCCTGCTGGCCTTCGAGATCGACCGATCGCTACCCAAGGAGCGCATCCTCGAGCTCTACATGAACCAGGTCTACCTGGGGGAACACGCCTACGGCTTCGGCAGCGCCGCGCAGACCTACTTCGGCAAGCCGCTGGCGCAACTGTCGCTGGCCGAGACGGCCATGCTGGCGGGGCTGCCCAAGGCCCCCTCGACGATGAATCCGGTGGTCAACCTGCCCCGCGCCAAGCACCGCCAGGAGTACGTGCTCGGCCGCATGCTGGCGCTGGGCATGATCACGCAGGAGCAGTATCGCGAGGCGCGCAATGCGCAGATCGTGGTCAATCACGATGCCAATGGCCGCTTCGACGGGCACGCCGAATACGTGGCCGAACTGGCGCGCCAGCTGGCGCATGACCGTTTCGGCGACGAGGCCTATACCCGTGGCATCAACGTCTACACCACGGTGTCGTCGATGCACCAGACGCTGGCGTATGACGCCGTGCAGGCCGGCATCGAGGGTTACGGCAAGCGGCACGGCGCGGAAAAGGTCGCCACGGCGCTGCCCCAGGCGGCGCTGATCTCGCTGGACGCCCGCACCGGCGCCATCGAGGCCATGGTCGGCGGCAGCGACTTCAACGCGAACCGCTACAACCACGCCACGCAGGCGCAGCGCCAGCCGGGGTCGACGTTCAAGCCGTTCATCTATTCCGCGGCGCTGGAGCGCGGCATCTCCCCGGGCACGCTGATCAACGACGCGCCGCTCGACAACTCGCCGCGCTGGCAGCCGGGCAACGACGACGGCCGCTTTGTCGGCCCGATCACGGTCCGCCAGGCACTGGCCGAATCGCGCAACCTGCCGGCCATCCGCACGCTGCAGGCCATCGGCATTCCGTATGCGATCGATTTCGCCGGCAAGTTCGGCTTCGCCACCAAGCGCCTGCCGCCGTATCTGCCGATGGCGCTGGGCACGGGCACCACGTCGCCGCTGCGGCTGGCGGCCGCCTACGGCGTGTTCGCCAACCAGGGCCACCGCGTCGAGCCGTACCTGATCGAGAAGATCACCGACGGAGACGGCCGTGTACTGTTCGCCGCCGACACGAGCGAGCCGCCGCGCGTGATCTCCGAGCGCAATGCCTTTGTCATGAACAGCCTGCTGCAAAGCGTGGTGGACGAAGGCACGGGCGCCGGCGTCAAACGCTACCTGCGCCGCGACGACGTCGCCGGCAAGACCGGCACCACGAACGATTCGGTGGACGGCTGGTTCGCAGGCTACGGCGGGCAGGTGGTCACCGTGGCCTGGATGGGCTTCGACGACAACCGCACGCTGGGCCGCCACGAGTTCGGCGCAACCACGGCACTGCCGATCTGGGCCGCCTATATGGAAGGACGCCTGGCGGGCGTCCCCGACGCCAGCTTCGCGACGCCGCCGCAGCTGGCCCAGTTCAACAACGACTGGGCCTACGCCGAAAACGCCGACGGCACGCACGGCCTGGCGTCGCTGGGCTTCCCGCCGCCACCGGCCGTGCCGGACCTGCCCCCCGATGGCAGCGGACCCGGCGCGCCGGGTGCGCCCATGCCCCCGTCCCCGACGCCCGCCGCGCTGGACATGCCGGCATCGGCCAGCGCGGCGGGCGCCAGCGGCGCCCCCCTTTGATCGTCGGTGTCATCCCTCTGACGCCAACCCTTTTGACACCCCCTTTTGACTCCGTCCTTCTGATGCCGACCATGCCCGCCTACGCCACGCCGCTGATCTGGGCCGTTGCCATGCTGGCCACCCTGGGGGTGCTGTTCCGCCCGTTCCGGCTGCCGGAGCCATTCTGGGCCATGGCCGGCGCGCTGCTGCTTTGCGTGGCGGGCCTGCTGCCCTGGCGCGACGCGCTCGAAGCGGTGGCACGCGGCAACGACGTCTACCTGTTCCTGGCGGGGATGATGCTGATCTCCGAACTGGCGCGCAAGACCGGGCTGTTCGACCATGTCGCGGCCCTGGCCGTGCGCAGCGCCCGAGGGTCGGCGCGGCGCCTGTTCGTGCTGGTCTATGGCTTTGGCATCGCCGTGACGGCCTTCATGTCGAACGACGCCACGGCGGTAGTGCTGACACCCGCCGTGCTGGCCGCCACGCGCGCGGCACGCGTACGGCATCCCCTGCCCTACCTCTACGCCTGCGCGTTCATCGCCAACGCGGCAAGCTTCGTGCTGCCGATCTCGAACCCGGCCAACCTCGTGCTGTTCGGCGAACGCATGCCGCCGCTGCTGGGCTGGCTGGCGCGGTTCTCGCTGCCGTCTGCCGTGGCCATCGTCATGACGTTCGTGGCCCTGTACTGGACCCAGCGCGACGCGCTGGCCGAGCGCATTGCCGACGACGTGGAAACGCCGCCGCTGACCCTGCAGGCATGGCTGACCACGGCAGGCATCGTCCTGACCGGCGCGGCGCTGCTGACCGCGTCGCTGCGTGGCATGGACCTGGGCTGGCCCACGTTCATCGGCGGCGCCGCCACGCTGCTGGCCGTCTGCGCCACGCAGCCGCGCCTGCTGCGCCCGTCGCTGGCCGAGGTGTCCTGGGGCGTGCTGCCGATGGTGGCGGGGCTGTTCGTGCTGGTGGCCGGCCTGTCGCAGACCGGCCTCACGGCGCAATTGGCCGACTGGGTGCGCGAACTGTCCACGCGCCAGGGCACCGATGCGGTGGTCGGCGCCGGCATGGCGGGCGCCGCCGTGGGCATCGTCAGCAATATCGTCAACAACCTGCCGGCCGGGCTGTTTGCCGCGTCGGCGCTGGCCGCCGGCCACGCCTCGGAGACCGTGACGGCGGCCGTGCTGATTGGCGTCGACCTGGGGCCGAACCTGTCGGTCACCGGATCGCTGGCCACGCTGCTGTGGCTGACCGCCCTGCGCCGCGAGGGCCACGCGGTCAGTGCTGGCACATTCCTTAAAACGGGGGCGATCGTGATGCCGCTGGCCCTGCTGCCGGCGCTTGCCGTCCTGCGCTGAATCCGCGCCGGCCGTTTTCGCTTATAGTGAAGCACCGCGCACCGCGCCCCTTTTCCGCCGATCTCCAGCGGCCGCACATGTCACACAAGGATCACCCCGTCGGGGCCAGGCACCCTGCCAATACACCGGTTTCCGACCGGATCCGGGCCCGCATCGCCGAGGCCGGCGAGCGTTTTCATGCCAATGACAACATCGCGCGCTTTCTGGAGCACGGCGAACTCGATGCCCTGCAGGCCGAGGTCGAAGCGCGCATGGAAGACGTGCTGCGCACGCTGGTGATCGACGTCGACCAGGATCACAACACCCGCGAGACGGCCCGACGCGTCGCCAAGATGTACCTGAAGGAGATCTTTGCCGGACGGTACGCCAAGGCGCCTGAAGTCACGGAATTCCCGAACGTCGAGCAGCTGAACGAGCTGATGATCGTGGGCCCGATCCGGGTGCGAAGCGCCTGCTCACATCATCTGTGCCCGATTATCGGCAGCCTTTGGGTGGGGGTCATGCCGAACCGGCACTCGAACCTGATCGGCCTGTCCAAGTACGCCCGACTGGCCGAATGGATCATGTGCCGCCCGCAGATCCAGGAAGAGGCGGTGGCCCAGGTGGCGGACCTGCTCCAGGAAAAGATGAATCCCGATGGCCTGGCCATCGTGATGGAAGCCGAGCATTTCTGCATGCACTGGCGCGGGGTGCGCGACACCGACGCCAAGATGACCAATAGCGTGATGCGCGGCTCGTTCCTGAAAGACGACAAGCTGCGCCGCGAATTCCTGACGCTGCTGAACCTGAACCGCCGCTGATCCGCCCCGCCACCGCAGGAGGCCCCCATGCTAGTTCGTCTGCTCTACACCAGCCGCGCCAGGGAACCACTGGCCGCCGATGTGCTGGATGCCATCCTCGAAACCAGCCTGGCGCACAACCCCCGCCACGGCATTACCGGTGTGCTGTGCCACAGCAACAGCATTTTCCTGCAGGCGCTGGAGGGCAGCCGCGAGGCGGTATCCCGGCTTTACCTCAATATCGGCCAGGACAAGCGCCATCACGATGTGGTCCTGCTGCACTACGAGGAGATCGCCGAGCGGGCATTTTCCGGCTGGTCGATGGGACGCGTGAATGCCGGAAAAATCAACGCCGCGACGCTGCTCAAGTATTCGGCACAGGGCGAACTGGACCCATACCGCATGCCTGGCACCGCATCGCTGGCCTTGCTCAGGGAACTGATTGCGGGCGCCTCCATCGTCGGACGCAGTCCGGATCGCGGACGAAGCTGAGCCTTTGGCGTCTGCTGGTGAATGCGCGTCGCCGTTGGCAGATGGGCTCAGGCCGACAATTGCCCGAACAGCCCGCACTCCAGGTCGCTCTCCAGTTCTTCCACCCATGACGTGCCCGGCCCGGCATCGTAGACGCTTTCGGCGCCGGTCGCCTGCCTTCGCACCGTCACCTGGCGTGCCGCCGTGCCATTGACATCGGAAATGTCAAATTCCTGCAGGGCGAGACCGACCTGTCTGAACACGGCCTCGACCTCCTGCCGCTCCTGAGGGGGAAACTCGTCGAATTGACGCATCGTCATGGCACACCTCCACGCGGGTATTTGCGCGCGGACATAGCATGCCACTTTCCAATGCTGTATGTGATGCAGTGCGAAAGACCACGCGCACTTCGAATGTATTGAATCGCCAGCGTCACATGGGCCTGTTACACCTCGCGATGTGCGACGTGACGACTTCTCCCAAGCACCGGGACGGCTACGCCTTGCGTCCCATATGCACTTTAAGAACCCAGGATAAATAGTAATTCGACTAAAAAACTATATCTTGTTTTGCATTCGCATCATTCGTTCGTCTCGTGTATTTCCGCGCAATCGTCTTGAACAATTCCCTGATTTTTCAATGAAAAGTGATGGACTGTAATCGCAAGGACTCGTAGTGTCGATCTTCTTATCTCCATCCCTATGGAAACGACAATGCGGAAGAAGACCACACACGAGACGGAAGACGAGCAACGGCGTCAGACCATCTTCCATACTGCACAGGCGCAAGCGAACGCCCTGCATGGCATGTACCGGGACACGCTTGCCACCTTCACCGCCACACCTTCGGCCGTTCCCGTCCCGCGGGCCGCGCGTGCGATATTCTGGCTGGGCCGGCTCAGGCAATGGCGCGCGATCGACCTGGACAATGGCGATACCTGCGCCACGCCGAACTGGCTGTCACTGCAGCTGGGCGTTGTGGAATCGCTGTCCGGCACGCATGCGCTGGCCCTGCACAAGGAGCAATGGAGCGGCCCGACACGCCGACAGACCTACGAGCGCGACATGTCCCAGCAGATCGCCATGCTGCTGGCGCTCGACTGGAAGGAACTCGGCACCTTCTGCCTGGACGCCTGGTTCGGCATCGACAGCGACCTGGCGGCACTGCACCCGATGAATGGCATGACCGGGATGATCGTGAACATCGCCGGGCAGGCGCTGGGCGTCAGCGTTCCGCAAACCGTCTTCCACAAGAGCGACGCGCTGCTGGCCCGCATCGTCGAACGCTGGCAGGCCGACGACGAGACCTTCATGCCGCTGGCGTTCGAACTGGCCGACCGTCACCTCATGCAATGCCGGCTGGATACCGATCACTCGCTATTTGATTTCGATCATCCGGTCGAGCAGACGATTCCAGTCGAGCTTCTTATGCTGATGCGCTTGCGCGGATCGAACCACCTTCCCGAATACCTGACGAAACACCCGGCGCTGTCGCACCCCGCCGCCATGCTGTTGAAAGGGGGGCCACCGGTCCAGTCCCAACGCTGCGCGGGCTTCGTCGAACGCGTCAGCAGGCTGCTGCCGCAGTACCGGGCATTTACCGACGCCATCGACAGGCAGGTAAAAATACTGTCAGAGACGCGTTCGTAATGGTCATGCCAACAATCTAGTTGAATGACTATTTCTTGATCGGTCCGCAAGCGCCAAAATGCGACCGATCCGATGCATGGTTCGACGGACCGGCACATCGTCCATGCATGGCCAACGCGGCCTGGAAACGCCGCGTTATTGCCCTCCATCCTGTCTTCCAATGCTGAAATCCGACGAGAATTTTCTATGTAATTGAAATCTGACAATGCGCAATTCGTCTTGTCATAGAAATGTGATTTTCGGGAACGGATGGAGTATTTTTCCTATGCTTGAAAAAGCACCAAAACGAGTCGCGATTCCTACTGGACGCGTCATCTGTCTGCGAAAAGGACTTTGAGGCATGCCTGCAAAAACCATTCGGGTCGCTCTGGCTGACGACCATCCCCTTGTCGTCACGGCCCTGCGCGACTGCCTGCAGCGCACACCGGGCTTCCAGGTGAAATGTGAATGCACGAACGGCAGCGAGCTGGTCGGCGCCCTGGCCCAGAACCCGGTGGATGTCGCCGTCACCGACTTCAGCATGGGGCATGGCGATACGTCACTGGACGGCTTCAACCTGCTGCGCAGGCTGGGGCGCCTCTATCCGGAAACGCGCATTGTCATTGTCAGTGCGCAAACAAACCCCGGTGTTGTCATCCGCGCCATGAAGCTTGGCGCCCGCGCGTTCGTCAGCAAGGAAGACGAACTCGACGAGATCGTCCGTGCCTGCATCCATGTGACCGTCAGCAACGGCAATTTCTATTCGCCTTCCATCCGCGCCGTGCTCGACAGCGTTGCCTCGGCCGCGCCGGCCACAGAACTGACGCTGCGCGAACTCGAGGTGGTGCGGCTGTATGCGCAGGGCTTCCAGCTCAACGAGATCGCCAGCAAGCTGGGCCGGTCGGTCAGTACGATTTCCAGCCAGAAGACCGTGGCCATGCGCAAGCTCAACGTCCAGACCAATACGGATCTGATTCGCTACGCCTACGAGAACGGGCTGATCTGAGCTTTCGTCATGCAGCAGATACTGGATCGTACCCAGGAGTCCCTGGCGCAGTCGTTTGCCGCCCTCGCGCATAACGCGCGGCGCCAGCAACAACTCTATTACGCCACCGTCGGGCTGCTGATCGCCATCGTCATCGTGTCCGGGCTGTTGCTGGCCGGACTGGCGGCCGCGCGTCATCTCGATGCTCGCCGCAGCCATGTCGCGCAATATGTCAGCGGCATCTCCGTGAAGCTGCAGAGCCAGACGTCGTTCCTGCGCCGTACGGCACTGACTGTCGACTACTATCTCGCCGCATCCAGCGATGCGCCGCCCGACCCCGAACTGCTTGCGCAGGTCCGCCGTACCGGTGCGGCGCGGTCGTCCGATGGGAAGTATGTGCTGCTGGTGACCAACGCCGCGCGCGAGGCCTGGGCGAACACGCTGCCGCACAGGATCTGGCAACTGCAGCAGATCGCCACGGCCACGCTCACTACCAGCATGTCATTCGGGCTCGACATGCAGGCGTACGTGGTCGCGCCCGATGCGTCGTTCGCCATCCTGGTGTCTCCGGGGGGTATCCCCCCCAACACGCACATCGATGCCGCGCTCGTGACCCGCCTGCGAGACGACCTTGCGCGCGGCGTCGCCAGCCATGGCGCGGGTCCGGACCTGACGGCGCCGCATTGGGTCGGACCCGTCAGCGACCCGATTCTTCGCACGCGCGCCATGATTGCGACCCTGGACGCGCGAGCCACGGACGGGAGCGGGCACGCCATCCTTGTTGCGGCGAGCATTCCGGCCCGGTCATTTCTCGCCGGCCTTGCACGCCCTCCCGATCCCGCCACGCTCTGGCTGGTGAATCGCGACAACGCCAGTATCGACGTATCCCCGGATGCCGATACCTCGCTGTCCGACCAAATCCTGCAGCATGCCAGAAGCCTTCCCCTCGACACCCCAACCCCGACACGCTATGGGCTGCTGCTGGTGCAGCCGCTGGACCCCGCATTCGGCACACTGATCTACCAGCTCTCGTACGGCACGCTGCTGAATGCGATCGCGACCGAACTGTTTGCCATGCTCGGCGCCGGGCTGCTGCTGATCCTTGGCATCGTGCTGACCGCGCGCTACTGGGACATCCATCTTCTGCGCCGCAGCCACGCCGAAGCCGCGCGTTCGCTCGAAAACGAGACCATCAACCATATTCTGGTCAGTGCCACGCCGATCGGGCTGTGCATCGTGCGCCAGCATGACGAGACGATCCTGACGTCGAACGCCGTCGCCGACTCGCTACTCGGCTGCACCCAGGGCGCTCGCATGCCGGCGTCCATCATGGACGCGCTGCGCAATCAGGGCGCCTCGTCCGGCCAGACCCGGCTCGCCTCGATCGTCCAGGTGACAGTGCCCGCCGCAGCGACGGCGGGAGCAGGCACGCCGGCATCGCCGGTTCAGGAAGCTTCCCCGGGGGCACAACGGCAGTTTTTGCAGGTGACCTGCGCGCCGGCCAGATATCGCGACGAATCGGTACTGTTCTGCGCGGTCCAGGACATCACGGCACAGCACCAGCTTGAACTGCAGTTGCGAGAGGCGCGCGAGACGGCCGAAGCGATGATGCGCGCGCGGTCGAACTTCTTTGCCTCGATGAGCCACGAGATCCGGACGCCATTGAACGCATTGCTCGGCAATCTGGAGCTATTGGCACGTACGGACGGGCTGGAAGCCCAGGCGCCACGGCTTCGGGCGCTACAACTGGCATCGGAGGGGCTTCAGCGGATCGTCAACGACATTCTCGACTTTTCAAAGATCGACGCCGGCGAAATGAAACTGGTTGCCGAACCGTTCCGGCCGATTGACGATCTCGAAAGCCTGTCGATGTCCTATGCGCCGATGGCGCAGGGCAAGCCGATCCGCTTCTACGTGCATCTCTCGCCAACGCTGGACACCGTGCTGACCGGCGACCGGACCCGCATTGCCCAGGTCATCAACAACCTGCTCAGCAATGCCTTCAAGTTCACCCTGTGCGGCAAAGTGACGCTCAGCGCCGAGGTCACCACCGACACGCAGGATCGCAGCCTACTGGTCTGCCGCGTGCGAGACTCGGGCATCGGCATGCCGCCCGCACTGGTCGCGCGCATTTTCCACCCGTTCGTCCAGGGAGAAGCCAGTACATCGGCCCGATATGGCGGTACCGGACTTGGGCTGTCGATCTGCGCCAGGCTGACCGAACTGATGAACGGACATATCACGGTGGAAAGCGTCGAAGGTGTCGGCAGCGCGTTCACCGTGGTGGTGCCACTGGGCGCCACGGCCACGAAGACCGCACCGCCCGACCCGGTGACGCGCGGCACGCGGGCGATGATTCTTTGCCAGGAATCGGATTCGGGTGCCATGCTGCAGGCCTGGCTGGAACGCGCGGGTTGGCGGTGCGACGTGTTCCGTCAACTCGGCGCCGCCCAGGCGTGGCTACGGGCCAATCGACCCCATATTTTCGTGGTAACCGGCGAATACGGGCTCGATACCGTGGCGGACCTTCGGCAGTTGCACCCGGCCAACGTGGTGTGGGTGACGCGGGACGGCCCGGAGCACCCTGCCGACCGCGGCCACGGAGTATTCGAGGTTTCGACATTCAGCCACAATGCCATCCTGGCAGGCACACTGGCCGCTCTGGACGCGGAACCGGCTGACGCCGCCGACGCCACGGACGCCGCCGCCAGCGCAGACGACAGCCTGGACAACGCGCACCGCGACGGGGAAATCGGCCCGACTCGCCCCGATGCGGCGTCCGCCGGTGGCGACTTGCCACGCCCCACGATTCTGGTTGCCGAGGACAACGCGCTGAACCAGGCGCTGATCGCCGAACAACTGGTTGCCCTCGGATGGGACCCGATTGTGGTTGGCGACGGGCGTCAGGCACTGTCCGCCTTCGAGCATGGTCACTTCGATGCCGTCCTGACCGACGTCCATATGCCGGTCATGGACGGCTATGAATTGCTTGCCGCGATCCGCGCCATCGATCCAGTCGTGCCGGTCCTGGCGTTCAGCGCGGTCACGCACACGGAACAGGCGGGGGCGTGGAGGAACCGGGGATTCACCGGCCATATCGCCAAGCCAGCGTCATTGAAGGCGCTCGAACAGGCGCTGCAAGCCATCCCGGGCAACCAGGCCGCAGACCATCCCAACGCGCACGACGCCCTACCGGCAAGCGGCCAGCAGGACAACCCGCCAATTCCATCCACCGAAATTGCGCGCTACAAGAGCATGCTGCTCGAACACTTGAAGGACGACGGCCCGGAGCTGGCAGCCATCCTGCTGCGTCATGACCCGGTGGCGCTCCGCCATTGGGCGCATCGGTCGGCCGGTGCCTTTCTTGTGATCGATGCGCAGAACATGGTGCAACTGTGCCGCCAGGTGGAATCGCTTTGCAGCAAGGCCAGCGGGTGGACACCGGCCATCGCCGCCGCCGGCACTGCGCTGCATGAAGCCGTGCGCACGTTCCGCGACGAGACCGCCGGGCTGGATGCCTGACCTGTCTGCACAAGGCAGCGCTGCCGTGCGAACACACCACACATGCATCGGGAAAGGATTGCCGTCGTTGCATGGCTTGTGCGGGCGGACCATAATGGCGCGTCCGAGCGCGCCGTCGCGGTATTCCACTGCGTGTTCAGGGCTTTCCAAGAACAGCGCAAGCCGTCCGTCCTCTCCCGATGCAGTCCCACCAAGGTCTCCCGCGCCCCCAGCGTACCTGGGCAATCCTGACAGTGTTTTGCGGCCTGGTCATGGCCGTTCTCGATGGATCGATCGCCAATATCGCGCTTCCGTCCATTTCGCGGGATCTACAGAGCGACCCTGCACGAACCATCTGGGTCGTGAATGCCTATCAGCTCTCGGTCACGATCTTCCTGCTGCCGCTGTCGTCACTCGGCGAAATCCTCGGGTACAAGCGCGTCTACCGGGTCGGGCTGGCCACGTTCCTGGTGGGGTCACTGCTCTGCGCACTGTCACCCAACCTGCCGGTGCTGGTGGCGGCGCGTGTCATCCAGGGCATCGGCGGCGCGGGCATCATGAGTGTCAATACGGCACTGGTCCGCTATATCTACCCGCCGACCCGGCTGGGGCGCGGCATCGGTCTCAACGCGCTCGTGGTCGGGGTGACCATTGCCGTGGGGCCGTCGCTGGGCGCCCTGATCCTCGGATTCGGCAGTTGGCCCTGGCTTTTCGCGGTCAACGTGCCAGTCGCCATTTTCGCGCTTGCAATATCGCGCCGCGCGCTGCCCGAGACGCCGCCGCAGCCGCGCGCCTTTGACTATCCCAGCGCCGTGCTGTCCGCCGTGGTGATCGGGCTGTTCGTGCTGGGCGTGGATGGGCTGGGACACCAGACGTTGCGGATCGCAGGGGTAACCGGCCTGTTGCTGTCCATCCTGCTCGGCTGGCTGCTGGTACGCCGGCAGCAGGGCCAGCCGGCGCCGCTTGTGCCGGTAGACCTGTTTGCCAGCCGCGCCTTCACGCTGGCCGTTGGCACCTCGTTCTGTTCCTTCATGACGCAGATGCTGGCGTTTGTGGCGTTGCCGTTCTACCTCGAATACCAGCTTGGCCGCAGCCTGGCGGAGACTGGCCTGCTGATCACGCCGTGGCCGCTGATGGTGGCCCTCATGGCCGCCCTGTCGGGCCGGTTGTCGGACCGGTATCCCGCCAGCGTGCTGGCCGGTACGGGGCTGATGATGCTGGCTGCCGGGCTGGTCGGCCTGGCGGTGCTGAGCCCCGATGCCGGCAGCCTGGACATCGCCTGGCGCACCGCGCTATGCGGCTTCGGCTTCGGGTTCTTCCAGTCGCCCAACAACCGCGCCATGATCAGCGCCACACCGCACGAGCGCAGCGGTGGCGCAAGCGGTGCACAGGCCACGACGCGCCTGCTTGGACAAACCACAGGCACCGCCGTCGTTGCCGTGCTGTTCAGCCTGGATCGCGGCGACGCCGCGCGGACCGCGCTGTATGTGGCCGCCCTGGTGGCCACCCTCGGCGCCATTGTCAGCCTGAGCCGGTTGCGCGATCGCCAGGTTACGGATACAACGGGCCCCTCAGCGTAGCGCGTCCCGATGGGCCATGCCCAGCGCGCGCTCGATCCGCTCCAGGCGCTCGTGCCACGTGGACGCATCATCCGGTGCCGGGACCGCCAGGCCGCCGTGGCCGCCGGCATCGCGAATCCGGTTGTGATCGCCTTCCACCGAAATCACGGTACAACCCGCCAGCAGCAGCACCAGCGCCGCCGTGCCAAACACGCCGCCCATGCCGCGCCCCTTCCGCACGTATCGATTCGCCATGATTTCCTCGTGACATCGGCCAGTCAACAAAAAAACCGGGCAATGCACCGTCCTGCCTGACAGCGCGTTGCCCGGAACCGCTACCGGCTTACCCGCCGGCTGGGTACTTCCTGGTCAGTTCAGGCCGGGCCCAGATCGAGCCACGGCTTGGAATCGCCACCTTCGATCGTCGACGTGTAGTTCGGATCGCCAGGCTCCTGGTCAGCGCCCACCCACCACTTGGCGCGGTACTTGTGCAGCCCCCGGCCCTCGTAGTTGTTGGTCACCTCGGCGCCCGACTCGTACGATTGCGGACGCCACGTGCCGGAGGTGTCCGAACTGCCGCCCGCCAGCACGCGCAGTTGTACCGACGTGGTGTCCTTGTCGCCCGTGCCTGCCAGGCCCGTGGCGGTCAGCTTCACCTCGATGATCGTGTCGCGATCCACCAACGGCGCGTTGGCGTTGACCGTGACCGAATCCGCACCATTGAACGACAGGCCCGGCGCCGACCACGAGAACAGCAGCGGCGGCGGGCCGCTGGAGTCGGCGGCGGACAACTGGATCGGGGCGCCGCTTTCGACCTGGGTCCGTCCGGTGATAACGGCCACCACGTCGCCTTCCGAGGCCTCGCCCGGCACGATGGTCAGGAAGATCGCGCTCTGGTCGGTTTCGGTACCGTCGTTCACGGTCAGCTTGACCCAATAGTCGGTCGGTGCCGTCACCGACGGCGCGGTGCCTTCCACCGTTTCGTCGGTGCTGCCGTCGAACGGCAGGTCCGGCGCATCCCACACATAGGTCAGGGGATTGTCATCGGGGTCGAACGACGCTTCGGCGGACAGGGCGTACGGCGTGCCCGATTCCAGCAGCACGGTGATCCGGGAAGTAGGCGGCTCCTGGGTCTTCTTCTTGACCACCAGGTTCTGGCTGTCGGTGGCCGTCTCGCCGTTGGCGTCGGTCACCGTCAGCGTCACCGTGTAGGTACGGGTGACCAGCGGCAGCGCGCCCTCCACCACGGCGGAGGTCTTGCCGTCCAGGAACGTCAGGCCGGGCGCGCTCCACTTGTAGGTGAGCGGCTCCGCGCCATGCGAGCGCAGCCCCGAGAACGACACCTCGTCACCCTCGAACGCCTCGGTCGGCCCTTCGATCACGGCCACCGTGGCGCCCACATTGCCGGTGTTGATCCCTTCGAAGTAGAACGGCTCCATGTCGACGACTTCGGTCTTCACCGTCGCCCCCAGGCCTTCACGTGCGGCGTTCAGCAGCACGCCGTTGTCCATGTCGATGGTCCAGGTGAACAGGCCGCCCAGGTTGTGCTGGAGCACGTACTCGCCCTTTGCCTTCACCGAGCGCGGCGTGTCGATCGACAGGAACAGGCCGGTTTCGGGATTGAACAGGTAATCGGCGTCGGCCTCCTGGTCCGTGTACACGTTGAACCCGTTGATGCCCGTGCGGTTTTCGAGATCGAGGTAGTTGTACAGGATGTCGTAGAACTCGCTCGCACCCGACTCGTAGGTACCGGTGGTCGTGCCGGTACCCGGGCTGTACGTCCCCACCAGCGGCGACCAGCTTTCGATCACGGCGTTGCGCGCGCTGCGGCTGTAGGCCGCGTATCCGACGAAGATGTTCTTCGACGGCACGCCCACGCTCAGCAGGTACTGCACCGACTTGTCGATGCTGAACTGGCTGCCCTCGTAGTCGTACAGGTTCGTGTGGTGCGCCAGCTTCTCGGCCCATGGCGTGCCGAAGAAGTCGTAGGTCATCAGGTTGATGCCCTCCACACCGGCGGCCAGCATGCCCGGAATGTCGGCGGCAATCATCGTGTCCATGGCCGCGCCCGCCGCGATACTCACCCGCACGTGGGGCAGGCGCTGCTTGATGCCACGCACCAGCGCCTGGAAGTGGGCCGCGTCCTCGGGGCCATGCGGATTGCCCGCGCCGGGCATGCCCGGATATTCCCAGTCCAGGTCGACCTCGGTGAACATCGGGAACCGGTCGAAGATATAGGCGATGCTCTCGATCAGCGTCTGGCGCCGCGTGGCATCGGCCGTTGCGGCGTGGAAGGCGCCGCTCATCGTCCAGCCGCCCAGGCTGAACGACAGCTTCAGGTTCGGATTCTGCTGCTTGAGTTTGGCCAGCCCGCCCAGTACGCCCTGGGCCTTGCTCTGGTCAAACAGCTCGCGGTAGTCGTTGCTGACCCAGCCGCTGAAGCCCACGTTGCGGTACGACGCCACATCGCCCCACGGGTCGGTGAAGGTGGCTTCGTTGAGCTTCTTGCCAAAATCCACCGCCGCCTGGTCGATCGTGTACTGCTTCTCGCCCGTGTCGCCCACGATGCCGGCGAAGCCGATGATCAGACGATCGTAAGCCGATGCATTGAGCAGCATCAGGTCGGTGCCACGGCCTGCGGCGCTATTGGCGTAATTGCCATCCAGCCGGCCGTCGTACTGCGACCAGTCGGTGTAGTAGCCGAAAACCTGCGTACCTTTCTGCGTCGCACCGTAGGTGTTGTACACGCGCTTGGCAACACGGGTCGAGGTGTACGAGTACTTCTCGACCTCGGTGGCCGGATCGTAGTTGTTTTGCTTGTAGGTGCGGTCCGACGCGCCCTTCGAATCCGGAATATTGGGATCGCCCGGATCTTGCGCGTAGACCAGCTTGCTGTTGTTGCGCCCGCTGCCCAGCACATTGCGCACGCCGGCAAAGCGGCGCAGCGGCACACGCGGCGGTTCCGTATCCGAGGGGTCCCCGCTGCGATATGTGCGCGAGTTCCAGCCGGCGCGCCCCTGGGTTGCCTGGCCGGCCGGTTGGTCGTTGCTGTCACACGATTTCTTTGTCATGACATCTGTCCTTGCAGAATGGTTTGAATGCCGCCGGCGTGTTGCGCCTTTTTGATTCCGGCCCGTGATACCGGCGGCCAGACGCATCTTTCTCTTCCGGCCACTGCAATGACATGGATCCGGCGTGGAATATAAACGGTGATATCCGTTTCAACCCGGATTCTCCGATTTCCCCCCGTGCATATACGCAATCGGGTTTCCGCACCAATACCCGCTAATCCCCGGACATGGATCGGCAATGACCCATCGCGGCTAATGGATGACGTGGATTCGCGCAAATCCATCGGTCGCGCAATGCCTGACTGCCGCAATAACTTAATACCCGAATGGGTTATGATGCGGGCGGTATCCCGCGTCCGCGGACTTTAATATCGTCAGGTCATCTTGTCCTGACAATCGATCAGCACGCACGGATATTCCTTATCCAGACAAAGATGGTGAACCCACTGCACCGTCCATTGTTTCCATAATTGGCGATATACGGCAGAGAACGGCGTTGAGCCGTCACCCGTGCGGGTCAGATTCCGAAGAAATATCTTCCATGGGAGCTATTTCTGCGTGTCGATACGCTTGTCGTCCATCGCAGACGACATGGGGTAATCGAAATGATCCGGAATAGCGATTCGGTATTCTTTGATTGGGACACCGACCGTGTATTACGCGGCGGCGTGGTAGCCAAGATAACCGGCCAGCAAAAGAAACTGCTGCGCCTGCTGGTGGAAGGCAAGGCCGCCGTCAAATCCCGCGATTCCCTGTTGAAGGGTGTCTGGGGTAAACGCGCCGCACTGGTGGACGAACTCTACCTGGTCCAACTGGTGTACCGCCTGCGCAAGGCGCTGAGTCCGGTCAGCCTGGACGCCCATATCGTGACCGTGCCGCGTCAGGGCTATCGGTTCATTCCGGTGCCGTACACCACCACGGTCCCGCCCGCCCCGGAAGCGGTGCCGCAGGTGGATTCCGCGCTGGAGCAGGCGCGGGGCCTGGCTCATGTGCTGGCGCGCCTGGGCATGCCGATCTCCACATCGTCAATCTCGGCGTTTTCGGATATCGACGATGCGCTGCATATCGACGAGTCGCAGGGCATCATCTCGTGCAACGGCGTCATCGCCAAGCTCACGCGCTTCGAGTTACGGCTGTTGATCGTGCTGAGGGACCACGGCGAGAAGGTCATGTCGCGGCAGCAGATCATTGCCGCGGTCTGGGGGCCGGGCGCGATGGTGGATGAAAACTGCCTGACGCAGCTGGTGTCGCGGCTGCGGCGCGCGCTGCATCCGTTGGGCCTGGACAGTTGCGTGTCGGCGGTGCCCAAGGTGGGCTACCGCTTTCGTCCGCAGACTGGCGCGGCGGCGCGTGTCCTCTGACCGCTAGCCGCCGCCCTGGCTCCGTGTCGCTACTCGGCCTTCGCGCCGGAATCCTTGACGACCTTGGCCCACTTGGCAATCTCGCCACGCTGGTAGTCGGCGAGCTTGTCAGGCGTGCCCAGCACGGGGTCCAGGCCCAGCGTCTTCAACTTGGCCTGGACGTCGGGTTGCGTGAAGATGCGGTTCAGCTCGGTGTTGAGCTTGGCCACCACGTCCTTCGGCGTGTGGGCCGGCGCGAAGATCGCGAACCAGGAGGTGGCCTCATAACCGGGCAACCCCTGTTCCGCGATGGTCGGAATATCCGGCGCCGATGCCGATCGCTGCGCACTGGTCACACCCAGCGCCCGCAGCTTGCCCTCCTTCACCACGGGCAATGCCGAGGGCAGGTTGTCGAACATCATCGTAATATGGCCACCCAGCAGGTCTGGAATGGCCATGGCCCGGCCCTTGTACGGCACGTGAACGATCTTGGTGCCGGCCATGGTGTTGAACAGTTCGCCCGCCACATGCAGCGACGTCCCCACGCCCGGCGTGCCGAACGTCAGCTGGCCCGGCTTCGACTTGGCCAGTGCGATCAGTTCCTGGACGTTTTTCGCCGGCACCGACGGGTGCACGACGAGCACGTTGGGGGTCGACGCCAGCAGGATCACCGGCGTGAAGTCCTTCACCATGTCATACGGCATCTTGCTGTAGAGCGCGCCGTTGATCGAATGCGTGCCCACCGTGCCCATGGCCAGCGTGTAGCCGTCCGGCGCGGCATGGGCCACCGCCTCGCCGCCGATATTGCCGCCGGCACCGGGCTTGTTGTCGACCACCACCGGCTGACCCAGCGAGAATTTCTCGGAAACGATGCGTGCCAGGATATCGGGCGCCCCGCCACTCGGAAAACCCACCACGATGCGGACGGGCTTGGTCGGGTAGGCGTCTGCGGCCAGCACGGCAGGGGCCGCGGACACGGCGGCGAGAGCGGCCGTGGCAGCCAGCATCCCCAGCACCTTCCGGCGCCGGATCATTCGAGCACGCATGATTCTGTCTCCTGAATCGTTCTTTATTTAGATACCGGAATTGCAATCGCCTTGCGACTACACGGCAATATTGCCGAATTCCTTTGACACCTGGTCGTGCAGGCGACGCATGCCGCGCAACCAGCGATCATAGTCCTGCCCCTTGCGCCGATAGTATTCCAGCACCTCCGGATGCGGCAGCACCAGGAAGCTCTCGGCGGCCATGCCCTCCAGCGTCTTCTCGGCCACGTGCTCCGGCGTGACCGAGCCCGCCTGCAGGAACCCCTTGCGCTCGCCGTCCTCGCCGAACAGCATTTTCGTCTGCACGCCCTGCGGGCAGATGCAGCTCACCTTGATGCCACGGTCGCCATATGTGATCGATAGCCATTCGGCAAAGCCGATGGCCGCGTGCTTGGTCACGGCATACGGCGCCGAACCGATCTGCGACAACAGGCCGGCGGCGGAGACCGTATTGACCAGATAGCCGTCGCCGCGCTCCAGCATCTGCGGCAGCACGGCCTTGGCGGCATGGATATGGGCCATGACGTTGATGTCCCAGATCCGTTGCCACTCTTCGGCGGATGCCTCCAGCCCCTTGCGCAGGATGATGCCGGCGTTCGAGCAGAAGACGTCGACCTGGCCAAAGCGTTGCGTGGCGGTATCGACCAGGCCCTGCACCGCGGCGGCATCGGCGACGTCCACCCGCTGCGAGAACACCTGGCACTGCGGCGCGGCGGCGGCCGCTTCGGCGGCCACCTGCGCGGCGCCGGCGGCATCGATGTCGGCCACGGCCACGCCGCGGGCGCCGGCCCTGGCAAACGCCAGCACCAGCGCGCGTCCGATGCCCGTACCGCCACCCGTCACGATCACAGTCTTGTTACGAATCTCCATCGATATCTCCTTCTCGTTTTCAGAATCCGGTCACGCGGACTGCCACAGCCGCGTTGCAAGTGTGTCGGCCAGCTCACGAATGCGCGGCCCAAGGTTACCTTCGAGAACTTCCGGAGACAGCCGCGTCGACGCGCCGCCGATATTGATCGACAGCACTTCGGAGCCATCCGCCAGCCGGACGGGCGCCGCCGCGCCGCTGACCGACCTGTCCCACTCGGCATGGGCTACGCAGAAGCCCCGGCGCGCGTGCTCGCGCATGGCGCGTTCGAGCCGCGTGCGCACGCCGGGCCAGCGCGTGCCGTGCTGGCGTTCCAGTTCGGTCATCACGGCCGTACGCCGCGCCACGGGCAGCCCAGCCAGCCAGGCGCGGCCGATGGCCGACGTCGCCATCGGCAGGCGCGATCCCGGCGTGAGCCGCATGACCAGCGCGCCACGCGGCTGGCAGACCTCCAGGTAGAGCATGTCATGCCGATCGGGCGCCGCCAGCGCCACGGTACATCCCGTCGCAAATGCAAGAGACTGCATCAGCGGCTGCGCGATATTGCGGATGCCGGCGCCGGACAGATAACGCTGCCCGGGCAGCATCGCGCCCTGGCCGATGCGGTACTTTTCCTGGTCTTCCACATAGACGAGATAGCCGACGCTGGCCAGTGTGTAGGTGAGCCGCGACACCGTGGGTCGGGGAATACCCGTACGCCGGGACAGTTCGGCGTTGCCCAGGAAGTCGTCGTCCGGGCCAAAGGCGCGCAGCAGTTCCAGCCCGCGCGCCAGCGCCGTGACGAAGTTGCGGTCCTCGCCATCCATCGCGTGCGCGGCCTCGCTCGACACAAGGGCGGAATCGGGCGGCTGCGGAATCGAGGTCGTGCGCTTCATGGTGCGATTGATATCAGTTTCCGTGCCCGATGCACGTCGCTATGTAGCGAAAACATGTCCGTCAGAAGTCCGGTTCATGGACCGAAGGACGAAGTCGCCATTCCGGGACGGTTCAACCGGGCGCCTGGGCAAAATTCGGACGGCTACGATTCCACCCCCGGAGTGACCTTGCCACACTGGCTCGCCAACACTAACTGGGAGGCTATCAACATGTGGCTGGATGAACGCGGCATTTGCCGAGCCATCGACGCCAGCCAGTTCCTGCAGGCCGAGCTTCGCTCGGTTGCGCAGATCCGGCTCTGGTGGATGTCAGGCTACTCTACGGAACGCATAGTCCGCGAATTGGGTCTTGCCGAGACGGCGCAGCGCATCGCGCGACGGCAGGCCTCTCTCCTCTTCAATGGACGGCACCTGCGTTGGGTGGAGACGAACAATGACCGGTCATGGCCCGCCATCTCGGGAAAACGCGGCTATACCTCCCCAGAGTAACAGCACGAGCGGAATCTGGGCCCCATCCCAGCGGGGCGCTATGTAGCCAGCCAAGGTGAAATGCAGCGGTGGGACGACATCGGTCTTGTTGAGAAGCTGCTTGCGGTAGCAAAACGGGGGCCTTTCCCTGGCGGGACTATTGCATGGGGTTATCACCGTGTCTGGCTAAAGCCGCAAGCGGGGACGAAGAGCTTCGGCAGATCTGGATTCTCGATCCATGGCGGCCTTGAACCCGGCTCCGCAGGCTGCATAGATCTCACCTCGAACATGCCGGCATTCGTCCACGAGTTCATTCCGTACGCAAAGGACATGACCCTTGAAGTCAGCTATTAGGTGGCTTGCGACCTGCCTCGCAGTGCTACTACTGCTAGCCGTCGGGATTGATGCACTCAACGCATGGCGGGATTCGGCGCCGTATCACTTCGGCGGCGACGGCGGCGCCATGGCGAACCGCTGGGCATATCGGTCGCTGGCAGCTTACCTGCTCACTGCCACGCTCATTGCATGTGCATGTGTGCTTGCCCTGCTTGGCATGTGGGCGGGCTCGATGGCTTTGCCTTGGCGCAGGGCATGCGTCATGCCATTGCTCGTGCTGATCGGGGTCATCGCCACGGACTGGATATCGGAAATTCTTTAAGGCTCGGCGCGTCCTTCCCCCGGGGGTTTTCCCGGCCCTGCCCATGCAGTGAAGACATACGCGTCATAGGTGGCGCAAATAAGGCCCACGCCTCCCCACCCCGAGCCACTTGCACGCTGAAATCAGGGAATTCACCGACGCAGCACGGCGGGATGTGGACTCCCTATTTCGCGTATCGGAATACTACGTCCGATTGCTTGACGCTCGCTGAAACGCTATGCAAAGTCGCCGAAAACGAACGACCGTGCGAGAACGCGACACGGCGTCGGAGATACAGCGCGGGTGCCGTCACGGCACACCAACGCAAGGAGACAACGCATGGCATTGTTTTTCCAGCAGTTCCTCAACGGTCTCACACTGGGCGGCGTCTACAGCCTGGTGGCATTGGGACTAACCCTTGTCTACGGCATCCTGCACGTGCCCAACTTCGCGCATGGCGCGTTGTACATGGCCGGCGCGTATGTGTCGTACTACGCGATGACCACGCTCGGGCTGAACTACTGGCTGGCCATGCTGGCCGCTGCGGCAGTCGTGGCCGTGCTGTCGATGCTGGCGGACCGGCTGGTCTTTCATCCGCTGCGCAATGCGCCCGAGATCCACGACATGATCGCCGCCATCGGCATCCTGCTGTTTCTCGAAGCCGGGGCGCAGGCGCTGTGGGGGGCCGATTTCCATCGCATGCCCACGCCCTACGGCCAGATGGTGGACATCTTCGGCCTCACCGCGCCGCTGCAGCGCGTGCTGATCATCGTCGCCGCGTTCGGGCTCATGGTGCTGCTGCATCTGTTCCTGACGCGGACGGTCACTGGCTCGACGATCGTCGCCATGGCGCAGAACCGCGAAGGCGCGGCGCTGGTCGGCATCGACGCCACGCGCGTGACGCTGCTGGTGTTTGCCATCTCCGGGGCACTGGCCGCGATTGCCGCCACGCTCTACGCGCCGATCAACCTGGTGTACCCAAGCATGGGCAACCTGGTCATCACCAAGGCATTCGTGATCATCATCCTGGGCGGCATGGGCAGCATTCCGGGCGCCATCGTCGGCGGGCTGATCATCGGCATGGCCGAGAGCTTCGGTGGCTTCTACATCTCCACCGACTACAAGGACATCATCGCGTTCCTGCTGCTTGTGATCATCCTGTCGGTGCGGCCGCAGGGCCTGTTCGCCGGCCGGGCCGCCTGAGGAGGACACCGACATGAAAGCACTGCAAGGCAAGACGGGCTGGGCGCTGCTGCTGGCGGCCGCCATCGCGTTCCCGCTGGTGGTCCCGAACAGCTACTTCCTGACCGTGATGACGCTGGCGTTCATCACCGCCATCGCCACGCTCGGGCTGAACCTGCTGACCGGCTACACGGGCCAGCTCAACCTGGCGCACGGCGGCTTCATGGCCATCGGTGCCTATACGCTGGGCATCCTGACCGTTGATCACCAGTTGCCGTTCTGGCTGGCCTTCGCGCTGTCGGGCGGGATCTGCATGGTGCTGGGTTACGGCGTGGGCGTGGTGTCGCTGCGCCTGAAGGGCCACTACTTCTCGATCTTCACGCTCTGTGTGGGCTACATCATCTACCTGATCATCGAGAAGTGGGAAGGGCTGACCCACGGCGCGGTGGGCCTGATCGGCATTCCGGTGCCGGCCTCGATCGGACCGGTCGCGTTCGACAGCGTGCAGGCGCAGTACTACCTGGTGCTGTTCTTCCTGGCGATCGGCACGTTCGTGATGCACCGCATCGTAGGCTCGCTGCTGGGCCGCAGCTTCATGGCCGTGCGCAACAGCGACGCGCTGGCCGAGGCGCTGGGCATCAACCTGATGCGCACCAAGGTGCTGTCGTTTGTGCTGTCGGTGGCCTATGCCGGATTCGCCGGTGCGCTCTATGCCGGCCAGGTGCGCTTTCTGGGGCCGGACATCGCCCGCACTGACATCACCTTCGACATGGTGATGTCGATGCTGGTCGGCGGCACCGGCACGCTGCTTGGGCCGCTGCTGGGCGCCGTGCTGGTGCCGTGGGTCACGCAGACCCTGCAATTCCTGCAGGACTACCGCATGCTGGTATTCGGCCCGGTGCTGATCCTGCTGATCATCTTCGTGCCCGATGGCATCGTGGGGTCGTTCCTCAAGCGCCAGGCCCGTCGCGCCGCCGCGCAGCGCCGTGGCCAGCTGGCCGCCGCACGGGCGGCACAGCCCGCCCCCGTCCCCACCACCCGCCCGGGAGCCGAGAATGCTTGAGATCCGCAACCTGACGAAGAAATTCGGCGGCCTGACCGCGGTGCACGATGTTTCCGTGACGTTCGAGACCGGCCATATCAACGCGATCATCGGCCCCAACGGCGCCGGCAAGACCACGTTTTTCAACCTGATCGCCGGCACGCATGCGCCGTCGTCGGGCCAGATCCTCATCCGGGGCCAGGACGTGGCCGGCCAGCGCGCCGACCAGATTGCCCGGCTGGGGGTGGCCCGGACGTTCCAGGCGACGTCGCTGTTCGATCGTGCCACGGTGCTGGACAACCTGATCGTCGGCCACCGCCTGCGCACGAAGTCGGGCCTGGCGGACGTGCTGCTGAACTCGCGCCGTTTGCGCGAGGAGGAAAAGCTGTGCCGCGAGAAGGCCGAGGCGGCGCTCGACTTTGTCGGCTTGTCGCACCTGGCGCACGAAGTGGCCGCCGATATCACGCAGGAAGCCCGCAAGCGCGTGGCCTTTGCCCTGGCGCTGGCCACCGACCCCGACCTGCTGCTGCTCGACGAACCGGCCGGCGGCGTGAACCCCGAGGAAACCGTCGGCCTGGCAGAGCTGATCCGCAAGATGGTGCGCCATGGCAAGACGGTCTGCCTGATCGAACACAAGATGGACATGATCATGCGGCTGGCCGACAAGATCATGGTGCTCAACTATGGCGAGAAGATCGCCGAGGGCACGCCCGCGCAGATCCAGCAGGACCCGCGCGTCATCGAAGCCTATCTGGGAGCCGACCATGTTGCAGCTTGAACGTGTCTCGCTGTCGTACGGCAGCTTCCGCGCGCTGGACAACATCACGCTGCACGCCAGGGCCGGCGAGCTGGTGGTGCTGCTGGGCGCCAACGGCGCTGGCAAGAGCTCGATCTTCCTGGCGATGAGCGGCATCCACCGTACCAGCGGCGGCAGCATGCGCTTCGACGGACGCGAACTGGGCGGCATGAAGCCGTCGCAGATCGTGCAGGCCGGGCTGGTGCATTGCCCCGAGGGCCGCAAGCTGTTCCCGGCCATGAGCGTCGAGAAGAACCTGACGCTGGGCGCCTACGTGCATCGGCGCGACCGCAGCGGCATCCGTACCACGCTGGAAGAGGTCTACGAGATGTTCCCGATCCTGCGCCAGAAGAAGGACGACCCGGCCGGATCGCTGTCCGGCGGACAGCAGCAGATGGTGGCACTGGGCCGCGCGCTGATGGGCCGCCCCCGCGCGTTGCTGCTCGACGAACCGTCGCTGGGGCTGGCGCCGCTGGTGGTCAAGCAGATGTTTGAGGTGATCCAGCGCATCAATCGGGCCGGCACGACGGTGCTGCTGGCGGAACAGAACGCCTACGCGGCGCTTGGCATCGCCCATCGCGCCTATGTCATCGAAAGCGGCCGCATCGTGATGGAAGGCGACCGCGACGCGCTGCTGAAGGACGAAGGGATACGCAAGGCGTATATCGGCGGGTAGCCATTGATGTTCTCCCCTCTCCCGCGCGCGGGAGAGGGGAGCGCAATGCCAAACAACAGAATCCAAAGGAGACAACACATGCAACAGAAGACATTGGGTCGTTTCTTCGCGCTGGCCACCTGCGCAGCCGCCACCATCGCCGCAGCGTCGCCCGCTCTGGCGCAGGAAGTGGTGAAGATCGGCTACACGGGTCCGCTGTCCGGTGGCGCCGCGCTCTATGGCAAGAACGTGCTGTCCGGCATCCAGATGGCCGTGGATGAAATCAACGCGGCCGGTCTGCAGGTGGGCGGCAAGAAAGTGAAGCTCGAAGTGGTGGCGCTGGACGACAAGTACGCGCCCGCCGAAGCCGCCATCAACGCGCGCCGGCTGGTGCAGCAGCACAAGACGCCGGCGGTGTTCGTGCCGCACTCGGGCGGCATCTTCGCGCTGCAGGCATTCAACGAGCAGGAGAAATTCCTGGTCATGGCCTATTCGAGCGTGCCGCGCATCACCGACGCCGGCAACAAGCTCACGATCCGCATCCCCCCGGCCTACACCGGCTATATCGAGCCGTTCGTGAAGGCCCAGATGAAGCGCTACGGCAAGAACGTGGCGATGGTGCCGGCCGATCACGACTACGCCAAGGCCTGGGTGCAGGCGTTCGTACCGGCCTGGGAAGGTGCCGGCGGCAAGGTGGTGGGCAACAATCCGATGTCGTACACCAAGGCCACGGACTTCTACACCGGCGTGTCGCGCGCCATCGCCGACAAACCCGACGTGATGTTCGTGGGCGGCCCGTCCGAGCCTACCGCGCTGGTGGTCAAGCAGGCCCGCGAACTGGGCTTCAAGGGCGGCTTCATCATCATGGACCAGGCCAAGATGGACGAGATGGCCAAGGTCACGAACGGCCTGGCCATGCTGGAAGGCTCGATCGGCGTGATGCCGCTGGTCAACGACGCCCGTCCGGCCGCGCAGGCCTACAACGCCCGGTACAAGAAGCTGCACGACGGCCGCGACGCCACCACGGAGATGTCGCTGAACTACACGATGACCTGGGCACTGGCCAACGCGATGAAGCTGGCCGGCACCACCACCGACGCCGCGGCAATCCGCGCCAAGATGCCCGACGCGGTGAAGGCGCTGCCCAAGGAAGTCAATCCGAACGAGGTGGATGGCATCGACGCCAAGGGCGGCTCGGTGGCCGATACCGTGGTGGGTTGGGTCCAGAAGGGCAAGATCGAGCCGGTACGCCTGTCGGAACTGGCCAAGTAAGGACGCAGCAGCACCACAAGGAAGAGAGAGAGAGAGAGAGAGAGAGAGAGAGAGGCGGAGGGAGCTGTACCCCGCTGGCGGGCATGCCAGCACTGACGTAGCAGTCTAAAAAAAAAGCGTAAGTGGAGAGAAACGAAGGGCGTCCGGCACAACCGGACGCCCTTTGTCTTTACCGCACCCGGCGATCAGCGCCGCTCGTCGTTACGCGCCTGCTGCTGCGCATGGCGGGCCTGTTCCTGCTGGGCCCGCTGTTGCTGCTGCTGTTGCTGTTGCTGGCGTTGCTGTTCCTGGAACTGCCGCTGCCGGTCCTGCTGCTGGCGCTGTTGCTCCTGTGCCTGGCGCTGTTGCTGCTGCATCTGTTGCTGCTGTTCCTGCGCGCGCCGCTGCTGTTCCTGCGCCTGGCGCTGCTGCTCCATCTGCTGGCGCTGCACGGCCTGTTGCCGCTGCTGCTCGAACTGCTGACGCTGCTGTTCCTGGAACTGACGCGCCTGCTCCAGTTGCTGGCGCTGCGCGGCCTGCTGACGTTGCTGCTCCATCTGCTGGCGCTGCTGCTCCATCTGCTGGCGCTGCTGTTCCTGGATCTGCCGCTGCTGCTGATCGCGCATCTGCGCCTGCCGCTGCATGTCCTGCTGCTGACGCTCCTGTTGCGCGCGCTGCTGGTCGAACTGCCGCTGGCGTTCCTGCGCCTGGCGCTGGACGTCCTGCTGCTGACGCTCCTGCTGCGCGCGCTGCTGGTCGAACTGCCGCTGGCGTTCCTGCGCCTGGCGCTGGACGTCCTGCTGCTGACGCTCCTGTTGCGCGCGCTGCTGGTCGAACTGCCGCTGGCGTTCCTGCGCCTGGCGCTGGACGTCCTGCTGCTGACGCTCCTGTTGCGCGCGCTGCTGGTCGAACTGCCGCTGGCGCTCCTGCGCCTGCTGCTGGACGTCCTGCTGCTGACGCTCCTGCTGCGCGCGCTGCTGGTCGAACTGCTGCCGGCGCTGCGCATCCTGCGATTGCCGCTGCTGGTCCTGCATCTGCCGCTGTTGATCCTGCATCTGCCGCTGCAGCGCCTGCTGTTGCTGCCGCTGGTTGTCCGTGGACAGCCGCTGCTGGTCTTGCATCTGCCGTTGCTGGTCGTGCAACTGGCGCTGCTGGTCACGCTGCTGCTCGAACTGCTGGCGCTGGGCATCCGACACCCCGCTGCGCAGCCCGTCGGGCCGCTGCCCCGGCCCAGGGCCTGCCTGCGCGGCCTGGCTCATGCGCACGTCCGGCTGCCAGACCTGCCCCGGTTGCGGGCCGCGTCGCGCGTCGTCGCGACCCGCCTGACCGGGCTGACCCTGACGGCGGTTATCCGGGCCGGCTGTCGGCCCGTGCCAGGCCGGCCCGGCGCCGCCCGTCCCGCCCTCGCGGGCAAAACGGCGGGCCAGGTCGTCCACGCCAACGCGCCCGGGCGGGTGCGCGGCGATGGCTTGCCGTTCAAATCCCTGTCGCGCCATCGGCGGCAGACCCTGCGGCCGCGCGCCGCCGATCAGGCTGGCCTTCACCGGCGCCATGATCGGCCCGCCGCGCGCCTCGCCCGCCGGCAGTTGGCGCCATTCGTCGCGATGGCTGCCCCGCGGTACGGGCCGACCCTCCACGAAATTGCGCGACGGCATGCCCGTGATCGCGCCCGGCACATTGCGGTTTACCCAGCGGTCACGGTCGCCGCCGCGCATCCACGTGTCGTTGACCGGAAAATTGTTGATACGCGTGACATAGCGCGGACTGGCCCGGTACACGGGCCGGTAGACGTCGCGCGGCCCCAGCGGATACCAGGCCACGCCCGGGCCGCCACCGATGCGAATGCTGGTGCCGCCGATGAAACCGACCACGGCCGGCGCGTAGCAGGGGCGCACCGCAACCGGCCCCGGCACCCAGCCCCAACGGCTGCCGAAGTGGGCCCATCGCCCGTAGTGCGACGGCGCAAAGCCCCACGGCGCGTCGTCGATCCAGGTCCAGCCCCACGGCGCCACCCATGCCCAGCGACCCGTGCTGTAAGGCGCCCAGCCCGGCGCCACCTCGCGCGGGAACCACACGGCGCCATAGCCCGGGTCCTGCTGCCAGTCGCCGTAATCGTCCAGCGCGGTGTAGCCGGTCATGTCGGGCGGCACATAGCGCGCCGACGGTGACGCGTCTGCGCGTGCATCGCGCGCGGCGGTCCACTGGTCGAAGCTGTCGGGCGGCGGATAGTTGCCCGCGCCCGCGTCCGCCAGGTCGGTGCCCGCAAACCGCATGCGCTGCCCGCGGCCGAGTTCGATCGACCGGGTGTCTCCATACAGCACGGCGCTGCCATGGCGCATCGACACAAGCGTGGACGTCCCGTCGGGCGACACGTCGATCCGGTAGTCGCCCGGTTCGCGCGGTACAAATGCCAGATTTGGCGTATCGACTTCCACCTGCTGGTCGGCCGGCAGCGCCCGCACGCGCAGTTGCAGCGTGCCCTGGGTCAGCTTTACCTGGGTGGCGCGGTCGTCGAGGTTCAGGATCGTCACGGCAGTGCCCCCGCCCAGCCGCACCGCCGTGGTGCCGGCGTGGAGTTCGGCGCGGCCGCCCGGGTCCACCCAGAGCCGGTCGCCGGTCGTGATCGGCCGGTTCAACCCCACGGCCGCCCAATCGTCTGAGCCGGCTGGCGCGAAACTCAGGCCGCCGGCCATTTCGGTGACCGTGGCAATGCGCGATGGCGGGTCGGCCACCGTCGCGGACGGGTCGCCCAGTACGTTGGCATCGTTGGGGTCCTGCTGGATATAGCCGGGCGGCACACCCGGCGCGCCCGGGCTGTAGTCCTGTGCCCCGGCGTTCACCTGGACCAGGACGGCGGCGGCCAGGCCGATGGCGGCTGGCACGAGCGTGAAGCGATGACGGGATTGCATATCGATTACCTGATTCCGGTGGGCCGTGCCGGCGACCTTGGCGGCAAGCACCCGCTGCCACCGTATATCGGATAACGGCGCAGCGTCGGGCCTGTGTACCGGACTTTGTAAGCACATATTTCCCCGCCGCCGCGCGGTGGCATGCGGGACAAAGGCGGATACAAGTCTTGCAGATGGAGGAAATATAGGCAGGCCGACGTGCCCCCCGCGGGGACTCAGGCTACCGACGCTGCATTGCAGCATCGGCGTTCGGTGCCGCCACTCAGCGCGGCTGGTTGCGCAGGAAGTCGGTCAGGCGGTCGGCCGGCATCGGCCTGCCGTACAGATAACCCTGCGCTTCGATGCAGCCGTTGCGCAGCAGGAAGTCGCGCTGCTCGGCCGTTTCCACGCCCTCGGCCACCACGCCGATCCGCAGGCTCTGGCCGACATTGATCACCGAGCGCACGATGGCGGCGTCCACATTGTCGTGGGTGACGTTGCGGATGAAGGACTGGTCGATCTTGAGCCGGTCCACCGGGAACGACTTCAGGAAGCTCAGCGACGCGTAGCCGGTGCCGAAATCGTCGCAGGTCAGCGTGACCCCGTCGCGGCGCAACGCCTGGAGCTGGTCAGATACCTCGTCGCCCTGTTGCAGCGCGATGGTCTCGGTAATCTCGATCTCCAGCCGGTCCGGCGGCAGTTCCAGCGCGCGCAGCACGTGGCGTACCTCGGTCAGCAGCCGGCTTTCGGACAGCTGCGCCGCGAACAGGTTGATGGCGACGCGCGGCGCGTCGGGGAAGGTCAGCGACCACGCCCGCGCCTGCGCGCAGGCCGTGTGCAGCAGCCACATGCCCACGTCGGCGGCCACGCTGCTGGCGGCCAGCGCGTCGATGAACGCCGCCGGGGTCAGCAGGCCCAGCGTGGGATGACGCCAGCGCATCAGCGCCTCGGCGCCCACCACGCGGCCGTCGCGCAAATCCACCTGCGGCTGGTAGAGCAATTCGAACTGGCGTTGGGCGTAGGCTTCGCGCAGGGCCTGGACGAGCGACAGGCGCGTCGTCACGTCGGCGCGCATCTGCGGCTTGAAGAAGCGGATGGTGCGGCCGCCGTCGTGCTTGGCCCGGGCCAGCGCCAGGCTGGCCGCCGCCAGTACGTCGGCCGTGGACTCGCCGCCGGCGGGCATCACGCAGGCGCCAAGGCTGGCCAGCACATGGTGGCGGTTGCCGCCCAGCTCATAGGGGGCGGACAGCATCGACAGGATGGCCGCGCTGACGTGGCGCACCAGCGTGGGATCGGAAATGGAGGTCAGCAGCACGCCGAACTCGTCGCCGCCCACCCGGCCGACCACGGCATCGCGCGGCGAGGCGTCGCGCAGGCGGCGGGCCACATGCTGAAGGATCGTGTCGCCTTCCAGGTGGCCGTGCATGTCATTGAAGGCGCGGAAATCGTCGACGCCCACCAGCAACAGGGCAAAGCGGGGCGTCGTCTCGCCATGCAGACGTGCTTCCACCCGCTTCAAGAATGCCTGGCGGACGACCACGCCGGTCAGCGGATCCAGATCCGCCGGCGGCAAGGCGCCAGTCACCTGTGCCTCCGACTTGGCCACCATCCCTGCCCTATCAGTTGTGATGAACATTTTCCCCGCTCAAGCTATCTGGCAAGTGTGACGAAAACTTTGAAAAAAGCAAGGGCTACAAATTGGCGCCGCCGCCGCGCAACGGCGCGGGCTGGCCGAACGCAGTCGGCGTTGAAATGACGCGGACGTTACAGTACCCTACGCCGCAAACGCCTACCACCCATTCGAGGGATACCCCTTATCCGAGTGTGGGCCCTGGCAGACCGCCCCGCCAGTCCCGCCGGCCGCGGTCGTCCGCCCAACGAGAAACTCCATCGACCGTGAACCACTGGACCATCCGCACGCGCATCCTGGCAAGCTTCACCTTCATCCTGCTGGTCATGACCCTGATGAGCGTGACGGCCTACAACCGCCTGTCCGCCATCGAGCATGAAACCACGGTCATGCGCACCGACGCGCTGCCCGGCCTGAACTACAGCGCCGGCATGCGCGGCGTCTGGGGCGAACTCTACGTGCTGGCCTGGCAGACCGTCACGGCATCCGACCCGGCCCAGCGCGCCAGGCTGCTGTCCCAGACCCAGGACGCGACGCGCCGGCTGGACAAGCTTCAGAAGCTGTATGCCGATTCGATTCAGCGCGAAGAGGATAGAGGCCGTTTCAAGGCGTTCCTCGACGTTCGCGCAAGATACGAGCAGGCCGCCCAGCCTTATCTCGATCCCACGCGCTGGCGCGATACGGCCACCGCCGAAGCCGCGCTGCGCGGCGGCGCCCATGACGTCTGGGCCGAAGGCCGCAAGACGCTGCAGGAGCTGGTGGACGACAACAGCGCCGTCAACGACCGGGCCGCCGCCGGCATCGTCGATTCGGTCAGCGCCGCCAAGACCAGCATCGAGGTGGCGCTGGCCATCGCCGTGCTGGCCGCCCTGGTCTGCGGCTACCTGCTGCTGCGGGCGATCAACGCCCCGATGCGTTCGATCGTGTCGCTGCTGGGTGCCATGCGTGGCGGCGACCTGCGCCAGCGCATGACACTGAACCGCCGCGACGAATTCCAGGCCGTTGAAGCCGGCTTCAACCAGATGGCCGGCGAGCTGACCTCGCTGGTCGGCCAGGCCCAGCGATCGGCCATCCAGGTCACGACCTCCGTCAACGAGATCGCCGCCACGGCCCGCCAGCAGCAGGCCACGGCCACCGAAACGGCCGCCACCACCACGCAGATCGGCGCCACGTCGCGAGAGATCGCGGCCACCTCGCGCGACCTGGTCCGCACCATGAACGAGGTGTCGCACGCGGCGGAACAGACCGCCGGACTGGCCGGTACCGGCCAGGTGGGGCTGTCGCGCATGGAAACCACCATGCACCACGTGATGGACGCCGCCGGATCGGTCAACGCCCGGCTGGCCACGCTCAACGAGAAGGCCGGCAATATCAACCAGGTGGTGACCACCATCGCCCGGGTAGCCGACCAGACCAACCTGCTGTCGCTGAACGCCGCGATCGAGGCCGAAAAAGCCGGCGAATACGGCCGCGGCTTTTCGGTGGTGGCCACCGAGATCCGCCGCCTGGCCGATCAGACCGCCGTGGCTACCTACGACATCGAGCAGATCGTGCGCGAGATCCAGTCGGCCGTGTCGGCCGGCGTGATGGGCATGGACAAGTTCTCCGAGGAAGTGCGGCGCGGCATGTCCGAGGTGACCCAGGTGGGCGACCAGCTGTCGCAGATCATTGGCCAGGTGCAGTCGCTGGCCCCGCGCGTGCAGATGGTCAACGAAGGCATGCAGGCCCAGGCCGGCGGCGCCGAGCAGATCAACCAGGCGCTGATGCAGCTGTCCGAGGCAGCGCAGCAGACCGTGGAATCGCTGCGCCAGTCGAGCCAGGCCATCGACGAACTGACGCTGGTTGCCAACGAACTGCGCAGCGGCGTGTCGCGTTTCAAGGTCTGAGCGGCCCAGCCGCCCGTCCCCATGGCGCTCTTCCTGCTGTTTCGCATCGGCCCCGACTACTACGCGCTGGATAGCGCCGAAGTGGCCGAGGTCTTGCCGCTGACCGCCACCAAGCAGATTCCCGGGTCGCCCCCGTGGGTCAGCGGGCTGATGACGCGGCGCGGGCAGACCGTGCCCGTGATCGACGTGACCGCGCTGGCGACCGGCGTGACAGCCGGCGCGCGCACCAGCACGCGCACCGTGCTGGTCCACTACCGGCGCCCCGGCGCGCCCGGTGACGCCACGCATCTGCTGGGGCTGCGGCTGGAATACGCTACCGATACCCTGCGCTGCGACCCGGCGTCGTTCGTCGACAGCGGCATCGACCCGGGCCCGGCGCGTTATCTAGGCCCCGTACGCCAGGACGCGCGCGGGCTCGTGCAATGGATTCGCGTGGCCAACCTGCTGCCCGACGCGGTACACACGCTGCTGTTTCCGGAGGCCAACCCCGCATGACGGATCTGCCGCATCCCCCCACGCAGATCGAAGCCCTGCTCAAGGAGCGCATCGGGCTGGACGCTGCCGCGATCGGGCCGGCCGTGATCGCCCGCGCGGTCGACGAGCGCCGGCAGGCCGTTGGCGCCCCGGACCCCGCCGCCTACTGGAACCTGCTGCACGCGGTGCCTGACGAACTGCAGGCGCTGATCGAAGCCGTAGTGGTTCCCGAAACCTGGTTCTTTCGCCACCGCGAAGCGCTGCTGGCGCTGGGCCGCTTTGCCGCGCACCGCGCGTTCGGCGACGGCGAGCGCCTGCTGCGCGTGCTGAGCCTGCCGTGCTCGACCGGCGAGGAACCGTACTCGATCGCCATGGCGCTGTTCGATGCGGGACTGCCGGCCGACCGCTTCCGTGTGGATGCGGTGGACGTCAGCGCCCGCGCACTGGAACGCGCCCGCGCCGGCCTGTACGGCAGCAACGCCTTTCGCGGCGCGCCGCTCGATTTCCGCGACCGCTATTTCGCGCCCACGCCCACCGGCTACCAGTTGTCGGAAAAGGTCCGGGCGCAGGTGCGGCTGCTGCAGGGCAACCTGATGTCGCCCGGGCTGCTGGCCGACGAACCGCCTTACGACTTCGTGTTCTGCCGCAACCTGCTGATCTATTTCGATCTGGCCACGCAGCAGCAGACGGTGCAGACACTGCGGCGCCTGACCGCCGCGCGCGGACTGATCTTCGTGGGGCCGGCCGAAGCCAGCCTGCTGACGCGCGATGGGCTGCCCGGCGCCGGCGTGCCGCTAGCCTTCGCGTTCCATCCCGCGCCTGCTGCCACAGCCCCGGATGCAAGGACACAGTTGCCACGGCCACCGGCCTGGAAGCCTGCGGCCTCCATCCGGCACCCGACGCTGGCTTCCGCCATGCCAGCGCCCCGGACCGCGCAAATGCCGACGGCCAGCGTCACCGCCACAGTGGCGGGCAGCAACCCGCTGGCGGCGATCTCGGCCATGGCCGACCGGGGCGAACTCGATGCCGCCACGGCCGCGTGCCAGCAGTATCTGACCGGGCATGGATCGTCGCCAGACGGCTGGTGCCTGCTGGGCGTGCTGCACGACGCGGCCGGCCGGATCGCCGATGCGCATGCCGCCTACCGCAAGGCGGTGTATCTTGACCCGGCCCACGAAGAAGCGCTCTATCATCTGGCCGCCCTGCTCGACAGCGAGGGCGATGCCTCGGGCGCCCACCGGCTGCGCGAGCGCGCCCAGCGACATGCTCGACTGAGCCATGGCTGATCCGATCGTCCAACACGCCCTCCACACGCTGCCCGGCCTGGCCGCCGGCACCGTGGACGACTGCTGGCGCCGCATCGGCACCGGCGGCGACCGCTCCTGCCCGAAGCTTGACGAACACCTGCGCTGCCGCAACTGCCCGGTCTATGCGCAGGCCGCCGTGACCGTGCTCGATTCGCTCTCGGCCGGCAGCCTGTGGGACAGCACCATCGACAATGCCGGCGCCAACGCCGCCACCGGCATCGATCGCGCCGTCGGCCAGTCGCTGCTGATCTTTCGCGTCGGTGACGAATGGCTGGCGCTGCCCACGGCCGCGCTCGGAGAGATCACGGCGCCCGTTCCCGTGCATTCGCTGCCGCACAGGCGCCATGCCGCCCTGATCGGCGTGGCTGCGGTACGCGGGGTGCTGCTGACCTGCGTATCGCTGGCGCTGCTGTTCGGCGCCCCGGAAGGCGCGGACCGGCAGGCCGCGCGCTGCCTGATCCTGGGCCAGGGCCGCAATGCCATCGCGCTGCCCGTGGCCGAGGTGGCCGGTGTCGAGCACGTGCCGCGTCACGCGCTGCTGCCGCTGCCCGCCACGCTGACGCGCGCTTCGTCACGCTATACGCAGGCGCTGTTCGAACACGCCGGCCATAGCGTGGGGCTGCTCGATGCCGACCTGCTGCGCCAGGCCCTGTCGCGGAGCCTGGCATGAACCCCGAGCAATTGCGCGATGCCTCGATGCTGGACCTGTTCGCGCTCGAAGCGGACGCGCAGACCGAGGTACTGAACGCCGGCCTGCTGGCGCTGGAACGCGATCCCGCCGCCGCCTCGCATCTGGAAGCGTGCATGCGTGCCGCCCATTCGCTCAAGGGCGCGGCGCGGATCGTCGGGCTCGATGGTGGCGTGCGTGTGGCGCATGTCATGGAAGACTGCCTGGTCGCGGCACAGCGCGGCGGCATCGTGCTGGCGCCCGCCCATATCGACGCCCTGCTGCAAGGCACGGACCTGCTTCAGCGCATCGGCCACCCGCCCGGCGGCAACCTCGACTGGCCCGAAGGCGAGGGGCGGGCCGAGATCGACGCCTGGATCGCGCGGATGAGCCAGCTGCTTGACGGCGACGAAGCCCTGCCGCCCTCCGGCGCCACGCTCGCGCCGCCACCGGCGGCACATCCGCAAGAGGCCGGACACACCGCCGCGCCTGCGGCCGACCCGGATCGTGCGCCGTCTCCCGAAAGCGCGCCAGAACCAGCGCGCGGCGGCGGCACGCACGAGCGCATGCTGCGCGTCAATGCCGACCGTCTGGATCGTCTGCTGGCGATGGCCGGCGAGGCGATGGTCGAATCGCACTGGCTGCGGCCGTTCGGCGGCGCCCTGCAGCAGGCGCGCCGCCAGCAGATGCGCGCGCTGCAGGTGCTCGATGGCGTGCAGGCGCTGCTGGACACGCCCGATGGCTCGGTGCCGCGCATGCGTGCCGCGCTGGCCGAAGTGCGCCAGCTGCTCGAAGACGGCCACGGCCAGTTGTCGCAGCGCGTGGACGAGTTCGACCAGTACGATCATCGAGCCAGCCGCCTGTCGCGCCGGATCTATGACACGGCCCTGTCGTGCCGCATGCGTCCGCTGTCGGACGGCATGACCGGATTTTCGCGCATGGTCCGCGACCTGGGCCGTGCGCTGGGCAAGCACGTGCACCTGGAGCTGTCCGGCGAGCAGACGCAGGTCGATCGCGACATCCTGGAACAGCTCGATGCGCCGCTGGCCCACCTGCTGCGCAATGCCGTGGACCACGGCATCGAGCCTCCCGACGCGCGGCGTGCCGCCGGCAAGCCCGAGGAAGGACGCATCACGCTGATGGCGCGCCACAACGCCGGCCGCCTGGTGATCGAGATCTTCGACGATGGCGCCGGCGTCGATCTCGATGCGCTGCGCGCGGCCATCGTGCGCCGAGGCCTGGCCCAGGCCGGCACCGCCGCGCGGCTGTCGCAGGCCGAGATGCTCGAATTCCTGCTGCTGCCCGGCTTCAGCCTGCGCGAGACCGTGTCCGAAGTGTCGGGCCGGGGCGTCGGGCTCGACGCTGTGCAAGACATGGTCCGCGCGGTGCGTGGCAGCCTGAAGCTGTCGCAGCAGCCCGGCAGCGGCCTGCACTTCCATCTGGAACTGCCGCTCACGCTGTCCGTCGTGCGCGCGCTGCTGGTGGAAATCTCCGGCGAGGCCTATGCCTTTCCGCTCGGGCTCGTGCATCGCGCCGTGGCCGTGCCGCGCGACGCCATCGAGCAGACCGAGCAGCATCAGCACTTTCGCCACGAGGGCCGTCCGGTGGGACTGGTCAGCGCCGCGCAGATCCTGCAGCGCCCGGAGCCGCCGCGCGAGGGCGACACCACGCCCGTGGTGGTGATCGGCGAACAGGAGCGCGTCTACGGCATTGCCGTGGATCGCCTGCTGGGCGAACGTATGCTGGTGGTGCAGCCGCTGGCGCAGGCGCTGGGCAAGATCAAGGACATCGCGGCGGGCAGCCTGACCGACGACGGCACGCCGGTGCTGATCTTCGACGTCGAGGACATGCTGCGTTCGGTGGAAAAGCTCGTGTCCGAAGGACGCATCGAGCGCGTACGCCAGTCGGCCGCCGACACGGCCGTCGTGCGCAGCAAGCGCGTCCTGGTGATCGACGACTCGCTGACTGTACGCGAACTGGAGCGCAAGCTGCTGGCCGGGCGGGGCTACGACGTAAGCGTGGCCGTCGACGGCATGGACGGCTGGAATGTGCTGCGCGCCGAGGCGTTCGACCTGGTCATCACCGACGTCGACATGCCGCGCCTGGACGGCATCGAACTGGTGACGCGGATCCGCAGTGACCCGCGACTGGCGCAGTTGCCGGTGATGATCGTGTCGTACAAGGACCGCGAGCAGGACCGCGAACGCGGCATGCAGGCCGGGGCGGACTATTATCTGGCCAAGGGCAGTTTCCATGACACCGCGCTGCTGGACGCCGTGCGGGACCTGATCGGCGAGGCACGCGCATGAAGATCGGCATCGTCAACGACTCCGCACTGGCAGTGGCCGCACTACGCCGCGCGCTGGCACTGGACCCATCGCTCGACATCGTCTGGGTCGCTGGCGACGGCGAGCAGGGCGTGCAGATGGCCGCCAGCCAGACGCCCGACCTGATCCTGATGGATCTGCTGATGCCGGTGATGGACGGCGTGGAAGCCACACGCCGCATCATGGCGGCCACGCCGTGCGCAATCGTGGTGGTGACGATGGACCTGGGGCGCAATGCCAACCAGGTGTTCGACGCCATGGGGCACGGCGCGATCGACGCCGTCGACACGCCAACGCTGACCCAGTCGGACGCCACGCTCGCCGCAGGCCCGCTGCTGCGCAAGATCCGCAATATCGGCCGCCTGCTGGCGGGCCGCGCCCAGACGCCGCCCCCGCTGGCGGCAGCCGCATTGGCACCGGCCGCCCCCCGGCTCGTGGCGATCGGGGCGTCGGCCGGCGGCCCGGCCGCGTTGGCCACGCTGCTGGGTGCGCTGCCCGCCGGGTTCGGCGCGGCGGTGGTGGCGGTGCAGCACGTGGACGAAGCCTTTGCGCAGGGCATGGCCGAATGGCTCGACGCGCAAAGCCCGCTGCCGGTGCGCATTGCGCGCGCCGGCGAAACGCCGCAGCCCGGCACCGTGCTGCTGGCCGGCACCAACGATCATCTGCGGCTGGTGGGCGGGACGCGGATGGCCTACACGCCCGAACCGGGCGACTATCTGTACCGCCCGTCGATCGACGTGTTCTTCGCAAGCGTGGTGGAGCACTGGCGCGGCGAGGCCGTGGGCGTGCTGCTGACCGGCATGGGGCGTGACGGCGCGCAGGGCCTGAAGGCCATGCGCGAGCGCGGCTTCCTGACCATCGCGCAGGACCAGGCCACCAGTGCCGTCTATGGCATGCCAAAGGCCGCCGCCACGCTGGGGGCGGCCAGCGAGATCCTGCCGTTGCCACGCATCGCACCCCGGCTGATCCGGGCCTTCGGCGGGCAGGAGACAACAAGAAACAAGGGGTAATGGAAATGCCTAGACTCGGGAACCCGGCCGATCCGTCGGCCGCCGGCAACGAATACCTGGCCATGGTGCTGCTGGTCGATGACCAGGCCATCATCGGCGAAGCCATCCGCCGCGCGCTGGCCGGCGAGACCGATATCGACTTCCACTATTGCGCCAACCCGGAGGAAGCGGTGGCCGTGGCCGAGCGCACGCAGCCGACCGTGATCCTGCAGGATCTGGTCATGCCCGGCACCGACGGGCTGACGCTGGTGCGCCGCTATCGCCAGAACGCGGGTACGCGCGATATTCCGATCATCGTGCTGTCCACCAAGGAAGAGCCCACGATGAAGAGCGCGGCGTTTGCCGCCGGGGCCAACGACTACCTGGTCAAGCTGCCCGACACGATCGAACTGGTGGCACGCATCCGCTATCACTCGCGCTCGTACCTGAACCTGCTGCAGCGCGACGAGGCCTACCGCGCGCTGCGCCAGAGTCAGCAGCAACTGCTGGAGACCAACCTGGAACTGCAGCGCCTGACCAATTCCGACGGCCTGACCGGGCTGTCCAACCGGCGTTATTTCGACGAATACCTGGGCGCCGAGTGGAAGCGCGCCCAGCGCGAACAGACCCAGCTGGCGCTGCTGATGATCGACGTCGATGCCTTCAAGGCCTACAACGACACCTACGGGCATGTGGCGGGCGACGAAGTGCTGCGCCGCGTGGCCTCCGTGATCCGCGACAACTGTGCCCGGCCGGCGGACCTGCCCGCGCGCTTTGGCGGCGAGGAGTTCTCGATGATCCTGCCGGCCACATCGCCCGGCGGCGCACGCCTGCTGGCCGAGAAGGTGCGCCGGTCGATCGAGACGCTGCGCATCGCGCACAGCGGATCGCCCACCAGTGGCTTCGTGACGGTCAGCATCGGCGGTGCCGTGATCGTGCCCGACAGCGACGGCAACTTCAGCCGGCTGGTCGAGGCGGCCGATACCGGCCTGTACCAGGCCAAGCGCAACGGCCGCAACCAGGTGGTGATGGTGTAGTTGCCCGCGCGCGTGCGGGCATGGCACGCATTCTGCAGAACAAACGGTTCCCCAATACGTCATGGAACGCAAAGGAGGCGCCGTCATGCCCGATCAGTCCCCACCAAAGCCAACCTCAGCGACGACCGTGCCGACGGGCCAGACCACGCCCCAGCACTCCGGCGACAATCCCAGCCAGGACCGCGCATCCGGCAGCAATCAGGACGGCACCTACGAAAAAGCCGTGGCAGACCGCCTTTCCGGCCGCCCCGAGCGGCTGGGATCGCCCAGCGTCGGCAACGTGGTGTCGAACGCCGGCAAGACGCTGACCACCAACCAGGGCCTGCAGATCCCGGAGGATGACGACTCGCTGAAGCTCGGTTTGCGGGGCCCCACGCTGCTGGAAGATTTCCACCTGCGTGAAAAGATTACGCACTTCGATCACGAACGCATCCCCGAGCGGGTGGTCCATGCGCGCGGCGCGGCCGCGCACGGCTATTTCGAGCTGACCGAGTCGATCGAGGACTACACGACGGCCGAACTGTTCACCCGCGTGGGAGAGAAGACGCCGGTCTTCGTGCGGTTCTCGACCGTCGCTGGCTCGCGCGGCTCCGCCGACCTCGCGCGCGACGTGCGGGGCTTTGCCACCAAGTTCTATACACGCCAGGGCAACTTCGACCTGGTGGGCAACAACATCCCCGTATTCTTCATCCAGGACGGCATCAAGTTTCCGGACTTCGTGCATGCGGTGAAGCCGGAGCCGCATAACGAGATTCCGCAGGCTGCGTCGGCCCACGACACGTTCTGGGATTTTGTCTCGCTGCAGCCCGAATCGATGCACATGGTGCTGTGGACGATGTCGGGCCGCGCCATTCCGCGCAGCTTCCGCACCATGGAGGGCTTTGGCGTCCACACGTTCCGGCTCATCAATGCCAGGGGTGAGGCCACGCTGGTCAAGTACCACTGGAAGCCCGTGGGCGGCGCCCATTCGCTGATCTGGGACGAGGCGCTGAAGATCAATGGCAAGGACCCCGACTTCCACCGGCGCGACCTCTGGGAATCGATCGAGATGGGCCAGTACCCCGAATACGAGTTCGGCGTGCAGCTGGTGCCCGAGACCGACATGCTCAAGCTGGGCTTCGACCTGCAGGACCCGACCAAGATCATCCCCGAAGAACTGGTACCCGTGAAGCGGATCGGGCGGATGGTGCTGAACCGCAACCCGGACAACTTCTTCGCCGAGACCGAACAGGTGGCGTTTCACCCGGGGCACCTGCTGCCCGGCATGGACTTCACCAACGATCCGCTGCTGCATGCGCGCCTGTTCTCGTACATCGACACGCAGATCACCCGGCTGGGCGGCCCCAACTTCCACGAGCTGCCCATCAATCGCCCGCTATGCCCGGTCCACAACAACCAGCGCGACGGGTTCATGCGGCAAACCGTGGTGCAGGGCAAGGAAAGCTATCAGCCAAACTCGGTCAGTGGCGGCTGCCCGTTCCTCGCCGGCGACAAGGACGCGTACCGCCACTATCCGGCGCCGGCCGAGGATGGCGCGGTCAAGGCGCGCGTGCGCAGCAACACGTTCGCCGATCACTTCTCGCAGGCCAACCTGTTCTGGCGCAGCCAGTCCGACGTGGAAAAGCAGCAGATCATCGACGCCTACAGCTTCGAGCTGTCCAAGGTGCAGGACCCGGCCATCCGCTCGCGGGTAGTTGGGCAGATCGTGCATATCGCGCAGGAACTGGCAGACGGCGTGGCGCAGCAGCTGGGCATCGCCGTGGACCCGGTCGGGCCGGCGGTGGAGATCAACGACTATGGCGTGCAGACATCGCCCGCGCTGAGCCTCGACGCGCAACCCAAGGGCGACATCACGGGCCGCAAGATCGCGGTGCTGGTCAACGACGGCGTGGACGATGCAGCGATCCAGTCGCTGCAATCGCTGGCCGAAGGGCTGCGCGCCAGCGCGAAGATCGTCGGCCCGCGCGCCAGCAGCGTGACCACGGCAGGCGGCGCCGCGCTGCCCGTGGATTATGCACTGGCGTCCGTCGGCTCGGTGCTGTTCGATGCGGTGTACGTGCCAGACGGCAAGAACCCGCCGGCCGATCCCGATCCGCGCGCGTTGCTGTTCGTCAGCGAGGCCTACAAGCACTTCAAGGCGGTGGGTGCCGGCGGTAGCGGCGCAATGCTGGTGGCCGAAGCCGCGCGGCGCGCCGGCATACAGGGCGGCTTTGCCGGACCGGGCCTGGTGATCGGCAAAAGCGAGGATGCCAAGACCCATCAGGCGTTTCTGGACGCGGTGGGACAGCACCGCTGGTGGCAACGGCCCGATGCGATGAAGATTCCGGCCTAGGCGGTGCGGCTGACCGGCCGGCGCTGCAGCCGGCCCGGTCAGCCTGTATGCGCCGTGTCCAGATGGGCCAGGCGGGCGGGCTTCGCGCAGGCTCGCCACAATCTTGTCCAGCGCCGCCTCGCGCGCCTCTGACGATCGCTGGCGCAAGGCGAACGACGGGTGGTACGTCACGACCACCAGCATGTCGTCGCACGAAACAGGTGCGCGCATCAGTTCCGACAGCGTCACGCGCTTCCGGTGCAATATCGACCCGGCGGCGGTCGCGCCCAGCGCCACGATGGTCTTGGGGCGCACCTGTGCGATTTCCCGTTCCAGCCACAAGTGGCAGGCCTCGACTTCGAGCTGCCCTGGGGTCTTGTGCATGCGGCGCTTGCCGCGCAGTTCAAACTTGAAATGCTTGACGGCATTGGTCACGTAGACGGCGCTGCGCAGCACGCCGGCCCGCGCCAACGCTTCGTCCAGTAGGCGCCCCGCGGGCCCGACAAAGGCTTCGCCCTGGAGGTCCTCGTCGTTGCCAGGTTGCTCGCCAACCAGCATCAGCGGCGCGTGCGCAGGCCCCTTGCCCGGCACGGCCTGGGTGGCGTCGTGCCAGAGGTCGCAGCGCCGGCACGCATTCAGGTGCGCCGCATCGGCAATCGGGATGTCTCGCTTCGCCGCCATGCGCAGGCCTGTACCGTCAGCTCAGGTTCAGGGTTCGCTCCGAGGGCTCCGTGGATGCCGATTGCCCGGACGCGGCCCTGTCATCGACCCCGACGTCCCGGCGGTCTTGGAGATCGTCGCGACGCTGCACGCGGATGCGGTTTTCGACATCCTGCACCCCGAACACATCATCGGCGATGTCCTCGATCAGGTGCTTTTCGTAGCGGTCCTCGACCATGCCGGACAGGGTCACGACGCCTGCCGCCACCTCGACCGACACCTCTGACACATCGACGCCATCGTGCAGGGTCAGCCGCTCGCAGATTTCGTCACGGATCAGGTCGTCTGCGCGCTGGTAGTTTTTCGGGCCGGCATGGCGCGCCGCGCCGATACGCGCGGAATTGACCGGATGCGTGGGATGCGCGCGGTAGCCGGGATCGCCGGGATACACGCGCTGGGCACCGTTGAATGACTGGCCACCGCTGTCGCTGTTGCCAAAGTACCCGGCGCCGCCATAGCCGGGTTCGTCTTGGCGCTGGTCGCGGTCGCGGTGCGCCTTCGCGCGCCAGCTTTCGGCGCCAGACGACGCACGGGACTCACGGCGCTGCGGGCCGGTATCGCGTGCCGCATCGCGCGTGGCTTCGTCACCGGCAGGGTCATGCCTGTGCCGGCGCAAAAACTCGAACATGATCCGCTCCTCATGGTTGCCGATATCGTGGCTGGCGCAAGAAGCGTGCCGTGCGCGCTGGCGCCTGCCCGGTTACTTTGGGCGCGGCGGCTTCAGGTCTTCGCCCACGGCGGGCAACCTGCCCTGCCGGCGCAATGTGACGGCCTGCGCCACGGCAGCGGCGGCATTCTCGACTTCCTTCTGCACACCCGTATCCGCGTCGAGCGCCCGGTGCGACGTGGCATAGGGCGCGTAGTACCCGATAAAGCGGTCGAGTTGTGCCTGGGGGCCCGCTTCGAGCAGTCCCATCCAGTTCAGCCAGTCGGACAGCGACCGGCGCACACCTTCGATGCCCGCCACGTCACCATGTACCACCACGCCGAACACGCGGCCCGCCAGGTGCTTGGGATAGTCCCAGCCCTGCAGTTCCAGCGCCTTGGCTTCAGGCACCTTCTTGCCATGCGTGCTGCTGGGATCGGGATTGCCGCCATCGGCACAGACCAGCCGGTCCATCATCAGCTTCAGCGGACTCGCTACCTGATACCAGTAGGTCGGCGTCACGATCAGCACGCCATGCGCGCGGGCCCAGCGCGGATAGATCTCTGCCATCCAGTCATTGACCTGCCCCAGCGAATGGTTCGGATAGCAACTGCATGGCCAGTGGCAAAGCGGCATCGCCGTGGAGACACACCCCTTGCAGGGGTGGATATGCCGGTCCGGATCGGATGTCAGCAGGCTCAGGTCGAGCGTGTCGACGGTCATCCGCAGGGCTTCCATCCTTGCCCGCGCGATGCCGGCCAGGCGCCACGATTTGGAGATCTCGCCGGGACAGGTGTAGTCATTCCTGGCCGCGCCAACCACCAGCAGCACACGCGATGGGCTGGCAGGATCGTCATGCTCGCGCTGCGCATCGCGCACGGCATCGCGCGACTGGCGCCATTCGACGGACAGGTCGTAGTCCGGATCGGCCGCTCCCGGGCCCGCCTTCTCGGTCACGGGCGCCTTGCGCCCCTCGCGGTAGGCATCCCAGGCGATGGCTTCCAGCCGGTCGATCGCGGTGTCCTCGGTCCGGAAGGCGGGGTCATAAAACCGGGCGCGAAAGCGTTCGCGGAACACCTCGCGAGACATCTGTGCCGTGACCTGCCCCTTGCGCACGTCCTGCGCGGCCTCTGCGTCGGTGTCGGGCTGCTGCTTGTCCGCCATCGTCCGGTTACTGCGGCGGCTGGCCGTTCGACGCGCTCAAGCCGCCGTCCACGGGCAGGTTCACGCCCGTGATGTAGCGCGCATCGTCGCTGGCCAGAAAGGCAATCGCCCCGGCGATATCGTCCGGCTCCGCCGTGCGTCCCAGTGCGATGCGCTCGCGAAACTTGTCTAGCAGCGCCTCGTCCTTGAACATGTCGACAGTCAGGTCGGTGCGCGTCAGCGTGGGACACACCGCGTTGATCCGCACGCCATCGCGGCCATAGTCCAGCGCCAGCGCGCGCGTCAGATTGACCACGCCGCCCTTGGCCGCGTTGTAGAAGCAGAGCTTCCAGTCGGCGCCAAGCCCCGACACCGACGCGGTATTGACGATGCAGCCCCTGGTGCGGATCAGGTGCGGCAGCGCGGCCCGTGCGCCGAAGAACACCCCGTCGAGGTCGGTCGCCATGACAGCGCGCCAATCCTCCACACTGGCTTCGGTCGCACGGCCTTCGGGCGCCACACCGGCGTTGTTGACCATGACGTCGAGTTTGCCGAAGCGATCCACTGCGGCGCGGACCAGGGCTTCCACCTGTTCGAGCTGGCTCACGTCCGTCACCTGTACGAGGCGTTGCCCGTTTGGCAAATCGCTGGCCACCCGTTCGAGCTTGTCGCGTGTGCGCCCTGCCAGCACCACGGCTGCACCCTCCGATGCAAACCTGCGTACGGCCGCAGCGCCGATGCCCGAGCCAGCACCTGTCACGATCACGACCTTGTCCTGGAACCGGTTCATGGTTTTCCTCCCTGGTGCCGACTAGCGCGCGCCACCGCCGGCGCCACCCCCCGCGCCGCCCGCGCCGCCGCCAGAGGTTCCACCCATCCCGCCGCCCGAGGTGCCGCTACCCGTGGTGCCGGTGCCCGTGGCGCCGCCCGTCGTGCCACTTCCGGCGCTGCCGCCCGGCACGCGTCCGCCCGGCGTCATGCCCGTTCCCGGTGGCAGGCCGGTCGGCGTATCGGTCCTGCCGTCGCCCGGGTTCACGCTGGAAGTACCGGGCCTGCCGGGAGAGCCCGGCGTTCCCGGTGTACCCGGTGTGCCGGGCCTGCCCACGGTACCTGGCGTCCCCGTCGTCCCAGGCATGCCCGGGGACGGCGTCGCGCTGCCATAGTTGCTGCTGTCAGTGGGCCCCGTGCCCGGCCGCGTATTCGGCGCGCCATATGGATTGCCCGAGTTCGACGGATTGGCGCGGCCGCGCTGGCCCGCCTGATTTCCGGCAGCGTTGGAGCCCGTACCGCCCGGCACCGTCGTCGCGCCGGGCGACGTCGAACCGGCGCCTCCGCTTGTGCCCCCTGCGCCAACGCCGGTGCCTGTCTGCGCATATGCGGTGCCCGTACATAGCACGACGGCTGTCATCGCGATCAACTTGCCTGGTTTCATGCCTTCTCTCCCAATCGGTGGATGAAAGATATGCACGAACCTCGCAACGGCCATGCCGGGTGACCGGCCGCCCCGGCACGCCGTGCCATCAAGCGCCCGATCCCGCGTTTGCGCCACCTGCCGTCACCCGCTGGGGCTGGCACGCATCGTCCCTGACATGTGGCGCTTGCGGTGCCGCAATAGAGAACCGCGTAGTAAAAATCTCCGCCCTGTCGTCAGATGTACGTGCAACGGCTGCATCCGTGCTCTGCGTCACGCCTTTGTGAGCTGGCACGGTCGATGCGTCGACTAAAGCCCTTCGCAACCCATGCATGAGGAGCGCAACCATGAGCGACACGACACCGGAAGGCGTGCAACTGGAGAACCCGGCCAGCCCCGAAACCAGCGCGCCGCTGACCAACCATCGCTATGGCGGCCACAGCGGCGTAAGCGACGACCATCGAAAGCGCCAATACGAGCAGGCCATGCCCGCGCATCTGGACAACGCTCCCACGCCCCGCTATTCGCCATGCGGCACGACGGAACCGGCCGGCATCGAACAGCACGGCATGTACGGCACCGCGCCGCGCCCGGCCGCGCCGCCCACGATGGCCGAATCCACCCGACCGTTGCCCGGGCCCGCTTCGCTCGGCCAGTACGACAACGTCGACATGCAGGCCATCGCGCCACGCAGCGCAATCCAGCAGCGCGAGGTGCTGGACGAGCGCCTGGCGCAGTGGGTCGATCCCGGCACCGTCAAGGCAACAATCTCGGACGGCGTCTGCGTGTTGACCGGCAACGTGCACGACGCGCAAACGAAAGCCCGGATCGGACACGTGGCGCAGGAATGCCTGCCGTCCCATGAGATCCGCAACCAGCTGGAGCTGGCCGTCGCCGGGTAAGCAGGGGCCGGGCGACGCAAGCGGCAGTCGGCGCGAGCGACATCGACGGGCACGCTTGTTGCGCCACGGTGGTTTCCGATGGCACATCACAGGAGACTGCAATGGCATCCAATCTCTCTTCCTCCCAAGGCGCCGGCATCGTCGGCTCGGGCGTGGGCGAAGGCCCCGGCCCCGAAGTCATGGCCGCGTCGAGCCTCGACGACACCAAGGTCTATGCGTCCGATGGCGAGCACGTGGGCGAGATCAAGGAGATCATGATCGACGTTCAAAGCGGGCGGGTCGCATATGCCGTGCTGACGACTGGCGGCTTTCTTGGCATTGGCGATACGCTGCATGCGATTCCCTGGAGCGCGCTGGTCATGGACACCGACGCGAAGTGCTTCCGGCTTGGAATGACCGCCGACCGCATCAAGAACGCCCCCGGCTTCAACAAGGACAGCTGGCCAAGAATGGCCGATCCGCAGTGGGCCACCACCGTCCACCAGTATTACGGCCGCGATCCCTACTGGACCAATGTGGGCGGCACCATCTGACATTCGCTACCGGATGACGCGTCGCGCCGACTGCCATCGCGCACTCGTATCACACGGGTGCGCGGCGTCGGCAGGGGCGCGTATCTACCCGCGACTGCACGCCTTACAAACCGGTGATTCAAAAGCCGGCGCGGTAGCCGCCGCAATGTCCGGGGCACCGAATGGACACCCCCGCTGATCGCCGCCGAAACATGGTGGCACTGCAGCTACGCCGGCGCGGCATCGTGGATGCGCGAGTCCTGCAAGCCATGAGCGACGTGCCGCGCGAGCAGTTCGTGCCCGTGGCGGCCACGCCCAGCGCCTACGACGATGCGCCGCTTGGCATCGGACAGGGCCAGACGATCTCCCAGCCCTATATCGTCGCCCGCATGATTGAAGCGGCGCGCCTGTCGCCCGCTGCGCGCGTGCTGGAGATCGGCACAGGGTCGGGCTATTCGGCCGCGGTGACCGCGCGCGTCGCGGCCCACGTTGTTTCTGTGGAACGGCACGGTGCGCTGGCGAACGCCGCGGCCGGACGGCTCGCGGCACTCGGCATATCGAACGTGGAGATTCACATTGCGGACGGCACGCTTGGCTGGCCCGCGGGCGCACCATACGACGCCATCATCGCCACGGCGGGAGGCCCCCGCATCCCGGACGCATGGATCGAGCAACTGGCACCGGGCGGCGCGTTGATCATGCCGCTGGGCGCCCTGCATTCGCAGCAAACGCTGGTGCGGCTCGTTCGCGAGGCCGATGGACGCCTTACGCGCGACGACCTCGGGCAAGTCATGTTCGTGCCGCTGATCGGCGAGCAAGGATGGGAGGATCCTCGCGCGGGTAACATGAGCCCCGCTGCGCGGGCGTTCGCCGATGCGGCGATCCCGCTTCCCGATATCGACGCCCCCGACTTTGCCGATTGGATCGACCGTTTCGGCGATTGCCGCGTGGTGTTGCTGGGCGAGTCATCGCACGGCACGTCGGAGTTCTATCGCGCCCGTGCTCGCGCCACGCAGCGGCTTATCGAACGGCACGGCTTTACGATCGTCGCCGTGGAGGCAGACTGGCCCGACGCCGCCTCCATCGACCGGTACGTGCGCCAGCGGCCGCCGCCTTCGGGCACCCGGGCCAGCGGCGGCATCGAAGCGTTCGCGCCGTTCTCGCGCTTTCCTACATGGATGTGGCGCAACCAGGAAGTGGCGGCGTTCGTGCAATGGCTGCGCAGCTTCAACGCGCAGCGCCCCGCGCCAGACCAGGCGGGTTTTTTTGGGCTGGACCTGTACAGCATGAAGGCATCGATGGCGTCGGTGCTGGCCTACCTCGACAGGATCGACCCCGCAGCGGCAGCCGAGGCGCGGCAACGCTATGCCTGCCTGGACCCCTGGCGGCAGCAGCCCGCCGTCTACGGTCGCGCGGTACTGTCAGGCGCATATTCGGCATGCGAAGACGCCGTGATCGCGCAGTTGCAGTCGCTGCTGGCGCAACGCATCGACTACGGCTCCCACGGCTTCGAAGACTATTTCGACGCGGCCCAGAACGCGCGGCTCGTTGCGTCGGCCGAACAGTACTATCGGCTGATGTACTACGGTGCCGCCGCCAGCTGGAACCTGCGCGACACCCACATGTTCGATGTCCTCACCCGCCTGCTCGACGCCCACGGTCAGCACGCCAAGGCGGTGGTCTGGGCTCACAACTCGCATATCGGCAATGCGGCAGCCACCGCCATGGGCACCGAGCGCCAGGAACTGAACATCGGACAACTGTGCCGCGAGCGTTTCGGAACCCGCGCGGCGTTGATCGGGCAGGACACCTATGCCGGCACCGTGGCGGCGGCCTCCGATTGGGACGGTCCGATGGAGGTCAAGCGCGTGCTGCCGGCCCGGACCGACAGCTACGGCTTCGTCGCCCATGAAGCCGGGGTGCCTCGCGCATTCGTGGATTTGCGCGGCAACGTGGCGTCCGCCAGTGCGGCGTTGCGCGCGGCCTTGATGACGCCGCGGCAGGAGCGGTTTATCGGCGTGATCTACCGTCCCGAGACCGAACTGGTCAGCCACTATGCACGCGCGGTGCTGCCAGAACAGTTCGATGGGTGGATCTGGTTCGAGGAGACCTCGGCCGTCACGCCCTTGCCCGGGGACCAGACGCCCGGCATGGGCATGCCAGAGACGTGGCCCTTCGGCCTCTAGCGCGTCCCCTGCACGCCGGCGGATGCATGGATCGCCCGACACATCGCCCAGCGTTTGAAACGTACGCGCGTGTGTCAGCTTTGCAACCAAATTGTCGGATTCCTCCGACAGCCATTTCGGAGCCCCGCGTCTGTTTCGCCTGTTGCCGGATGCCTATCGTGTCATCACGGCAAGCGCAATGACACAAGGCTGCCAGCTGCAACCCGCATCAACGATTGCCGAGCGCGGCGCGCATCGCACGCAACGACGCATCTTCCTTGGCACGCACCGCGACGTCGGTGCCGGGAGATTCTGTCGTCGCAGGCATGTCTGGCTCGCTCCCTGAACTTCAAACGGAAACGAGGTGAAAGCATGACGCAATTCAGGAAAAGGATCATTCTGGGACTGGCGCTGGCAACGACCGCCGTACTGGCGGCCTGCGGCGGTGGCGACGACGGCATCGATGACCGCATCGGCGTCAGCAAGCCGGCGGTGCGCGTGATCCATGCAGTCACGGCAGGCCCCAATGTCGACGTGCTGCAGAATGGCGCGAAGACGTCGTTGACGAACATCCCGTACAAGACAGTGTCGGGCTACTTCGACGTCTCGACGGGCAACAACCTGTTCGCCTTCAATCTGACGGGCACGTCGACGCAGATTGGCTCGGCCACCGTGGATGCTCACACAGGCCACAAGTACACCGTGATCGCCCTGCCCGGCACCACGACCGCCGACGTGGCGCAGATCGACGATCCGTATGGCAAGGGGCTGCTTGATACATCGGCGCGCGTGCGGACCTTCAATGCGTCGATCAACGCGCAGAACATCGACGTGTACCTGACCACGCCCGCGGTGGATCTGAACTCGGTGTCGCCGAACATGGCATCAGTGCAGTACAAGGCCGCCGTACCGGCATCGGGCCAGGACTCGCAATATGTGGATGGTGGCACCTATCGCCTGCGCATCACCACGGCGGGCACCAAGACCGTGATCTTCGACTCGGGCGCGCTGACCATCAGCAAGAACGCCGACTGGCTGATTACGACGATCCCGGCCGATGGCTTTGGCGCCGTGGTGCCGAACAAGATCAAGGTGCTCGTGGCACAAAGCAACACCAACAATGCGACGGCCCAGGAACTGGTGACGCAGACATCGTCGCAGTAACGCCAAACCTGCGCCGGCGCTTCCGGTAGCGACGCCCCGATGCCCTTGCGGCATCGGGGCGTTTTTCGTAGGGTTGCCACGTTTAATTTACCCGCCTGCTCCCGCCATATCGACGGCTGCTTAAAAAGTGACGCACAGCTGTCGATTCTGACCAGCATCAACCGATTCGCCGCATTCCCCCGGCTAGGCTTCGCCTGCTAACCCGCGCCGACTCTCGCATCAAGACGCATGCCGCCCGGACACCCTGTTCTGGCGCTGTCGCGCACCGATCCACAAGGCATATGAAGCTCAGTCAAACCCGCTGCGAACGTTTCTCGCATGCCCGCCCTGCCACGCGCGCCTTCCTGGCGCTCTCCCTAATCGCGGTCGCCAGCCTCACGGCATGCGGCGGCGATGGCGGCGGCGACAGCACGCCGGCCCCATCGCCCGCCCCCACCCCTACACCGACGCGCTACTCGACGCCCACCCCTCCCTTGCCGCCGGCGCCGCCCGCCGACTATGCACGCAGGTCTGTGCCGCTGGCCGGTACGCTGGAGTTCGGGCAAACAAGCATCGTCGGCCAGGAGGAAACGCGCACCGCGCCACGGCCTGCGGAGGGCCGCAGCACCTTGCTGCTGTTCACACCCGCCGCGTCGATGGCCGACACACGCAACGTCTTCGTCGAAGCCACCCTCAACGGGGTGCCCATGGGGCGCCTGTACATGAAGCGGCCGTCCACCCTGGCCGGCTATGCCGAGGACAGACTGACGGCGAGTGTCTTGCCACGCTACAGCACGCAGGCGTGGAGCGTTCAGATGCCGGGCGGCTGGATCAAGCCCAATATCAGCCTGAGCGTAGGTTTTGACGAGGTGCGAGACGACGAGAAACGCGTCTACGAGCATCGCCTGGCCGGCGCCCTGCCATCGCTGGCCGCACCATCCGAATTCCGCATCTCGCGCGCCAAGATCCTGTTGATGGAAGGCCCCGATTCGAACGCCGATACAAGGTCGGCGGAAGCCGTGGCCGACGAGCTTTACGCACGGGTGCCCTTCGCCAAGCTCAGCTTCGTCGACTATCTGCCGGCGCGCTGGGACTATTTCATCGCGCCGCGGGCCCCCGGCGGCACCGCTGTCGGTCAGCCGAGTGTACCGACGCAGATCAATACCGCTGCGCAGATCGATCCGTTCGACTACGCCAACCAGGTGACGGCGAATGCCGTACTGACGAGCCGAGCCAACCGCGGCCAGGGCCTGCGGGCAGTTGTGGAATCCTTTGCAGTAGAGTCGCAGATAACAAACCCGACGCCATTCGCTGACGCCACGGCTGTCTCGGAGGGGCGCTACCTCGACGCCAATGGCCAGTTCGCCGATCCCACTACGTCAGCTCGCGGCGGCGACTGGCAGCAGGGCTGGGCAAAGATCCGCTGGAACCACGAATGCAACAGTGAAATGACGCGTGCATTGGGCACGTCCCTCGGGCTGACCTACAACGACGTCAGCGAATCGCTCTCGTGGTCGGCCTCGGACGCACAACCTTACGACACCATCCGCGGCGTCTTCCGTACCTGGTATGCCGCAGCCGATGGTTTTGTACTGCCCCCTTCCGCCTCGGGGCTGGCCGGCCGGAACGATCCCGTCTCAGTGCGCTTTGTGTACGATCCACCGGATAGTCAAAGCTGCCACTCGCCCTACACCAATGTCACGACTGCCCGGATGCAGAACTGGCTTGACGGATCCCCGACCATCCGCAATGTCGACGGCACGCCGGGCATCTACGGCTGGAACCCTGCGACGCGCACCTACATTCCCGTCACGCCGAACTACGTGCCAGTTGGCCCCGACTGGACCGAAGGCGACCTGCAACTGGCTCCCGAACACGTAGACGTGCCCGTCGTGACGCTGATAGGGACGATTGCGGCCGACGCCCATACCGCAGCCAACCAGATCTATCCGCCAATGTACGCGGCCAGCGGCAATACCTTCGCCATGCCCGAGCTTGGCCAGGCCGCTCCCGCCTATGGCATCGGCCGATATGCGGTCAGGGTGACCTACGCGAATGGACAACAGCGTGTGTTCGCCATCTCCCAGGAACATGTCACCTACGGCCTTTTCATGTTCGCGTTCAACCTGCCGCTTGGCGACGATCCGCGTGAAGTGACGCTGTTCCGCCTGGCGACCAATTTCTCCGAAGTCCCCGCAACGAATCTGGCACTGACGGGCCACACGGCGCTCTTCACAAGGACGATCGACGCACCGTCCGCACTGCCTGCGGTAGTGACGCGCGGCGGTAATCCGCTCGTGGAAGCGCGCACGGCAATGGTGAACGGGCTTTGCACGACCGACGCTTGCGACAAGGAGAGTGTGAACGTGGCGTGGCATCCCGATGACGGCTCACAGCTCTACTTCACGGCCAGCGAGGGCGCTTACGGTGCCACGGTCGCGGACGCAAACGCCAGGATTGAGCCGATGCGCCTGTCGGTCACGATGGTGGGCCAGGATGGGACGCCCCACACGGTGGTATTCCGGGCTGTCCGCAGTGTCAACACGGCTGCCAGCGGCTTCCGCCAGACGCCAGCCAACTACTGGACGGGCTTGGAACCGCTCACGGACAACCTGCATCGTCTGGATATCTGGGCCCATGCCGACGATAATGCGGCGCTGCCAGCGGGCGAGTACAAGATGGCGGATGCCCTGAAACTGCTCGACGTCCACGCGGTGAATGGCGCCGGCACGCGGGTGGTGGACAGGGTGATGTTGAACGCCGCCTTCAAGAAGAACTAGCGTGCATGTGGCGCCCCTCGCGGGCGCCACGCAGGCGGCCCGGGATGGTGATTGTGACGCGCCGGCTATCCCGGCGGGTCCGCCTCGGTCAGTCCTTGCCGATGCCGGCCTCGTCCTTGAGCACCGCAAGGTGCGACAGGTAACTATCCAGCTCGGCGCGGCCCTGATCGGTGATCGTGTACACGCGCCCGTTGCCCTCCACCAGCTCGGCGGTAATCGCGCGGGCCATCATCAGGCTGCGCAGCACTGGCCGCAAGGCACGAATATTCTTGTCGATGCCGCGCTCGCGCAGACGCTCCATCAGGTTGAACACCGTGGAGGGGCTGGACTGCACCAGCTTGAGGATGTACAGCCGGGAAACGATCCGGTCGAGCGAAGGCGGTTTCATAGGCGCAGGTGACGCAGCCAGAGGTGCGGTAAGTCTAATCATCATGCGCAGCCCGAGACTGCTTGCGCAGCCAGGCCCTCATCGTCTTGAATGCCAAAAAAACGGGGTGCACGCAGTGGCACCCCGAAAGCTTGCTAGTGTCGCGCCGCCTGGGCGGCGCGATCGTTCAGGAACGCCACGGAGGGTTATTCTTCCTGGAACGCTTCTTCGCGCTTCGCCTTGATCGACGGCAGCGCCACCACGGCCACCAGGGCGGCTGCGGCAATCAGCAGGCCCACAGACAGCGGACGGGTGAAGAACACCGTGAACTCGCCACGCGACAGCAGCAGCGTACGGCGGAAGTTCTCTTCCATCATCGGTCCCAGCACGAAGCCCAGCAGCAGCGGTGCCGGCTCGCACTTGAGCTTCAGGAACAGGTAGCCGATCACACCAAAGGCGGCTGCCATAAACACGTCGAAGGTCTGGTTGTTGACCGAGTACACGCCGATGCAGCAGAACGTGAGGATGGCCGGATACAGGAAGCGATACGGCACGGTCAGCAGCTTCACCCAGATACCGATCATCGGCAGGTTCAGGATGATCAGCATCAGGTTGCCGATCCACATCGAGGCGATCAGGCCCCAGAACAGCGACGGGTTGCTGGTCATCACCTGCGGGCCCGGCTGGATGTTGTGGATCGTCATCGCACCCACCATCAGCGCCATCACGGCGTTCGGCGGGATACCCAGCGTCAGCAGCGGGATGAACGACGTCTGTGCCGCGGCGTTGTTGGCCGATTCCGGACCTGCCACGCCTTCGATGGCGCCCTTGCCGAACTCGTGTGCGTACTTCGAGGTCTTCTTTTCCAGCGAGTAGGCTGCAAACGAAGCCAGTGCCGCACCGCCGCCCGGCAGGATACCTAGCGCCGAACCCAGCATCGTGCCACGCAGCACGGCAGGAACCATGCGCCGGAAGTCATCCCTGGTCGGGAACAGGTTCGTCACCTTGTTCGTGAACGTCTCGCGGGCTTCCTTCTGTTCCAGGTTCGCGATGATTTCCGCGAAGCCGAACATACCCATGGCCAGCGCCACGAAGTCGATGCCGTCGGTCAGTTCAGGCACGTCGAACGAGAAGCGCGCAGCGCCCGAGTTCACATCGGTACCGATCAGACCCATCAGCAGACCCAGCACGATCATCGCCACCGCCTTCGGCAGCGAACCCGAAGCCAGCACCACGGCACCGATCAGACCCAGCACCATCAGCGAGAAGTACTCGGCGGGGCCGAACTTGAACGCCAGTTCCGACAGCGGGGTGGCGAAGGCCGCCAGGATCAGCGTGGCCACGCAACCGGCGAAGAACGAACCGAGACCGGCAGTGGCCAGCGCCACGCCGGCGCGGCCGCGCCGTGCCATCTGGTAGCCATCGATGGTGGTCACCACCGACGACGATTCACCGGGCAGGTTCACCAGGATGGCGGTGGTCGAGCCGCCGTACTGCGCGCCGTAGTAGATACCGGCCAGCATGATCAGTGCAGCGACCGGCGGCAGCGAGTACGTCACCGGCAGCAGCATGGCGATGGTGGCCAGGGGCCCGAGGCCCGGCAGCACGCCGATCAGCGTACCCAGCACACAGCCCAGGAACGCGTACGCCAGGTTCTGCAGCGTCAGTGCCGTGGAAAAGCCCAAGGCAAGGTGTTCAAACAATTCCATTTGAGGCGACTCCTTAGCCGGTGATGAAGGCAGGCCACACCGGCATCTGCAGGTTGATGCCGTACACGAACGCGCCCATGCTGATCAGCACGAGTACGACGCTGTTGAGCAGCGCGCCCTTCCAGCTGAACTCATGGCTGGCCATCGACGACACGATCACCAGCACGAACACCGACAACACCATGCCGAGCGGCTTGAGCAGCAGGCCGAACAGGACGACGGAGCCGAGAATCCACAACAGGATCTTCAGGTCCCAGCGGGCGAGCTGGTCTTGCTCACCCTTGGACGACAGGGCCCCGATCGTCACGACCGCGCCCAGCAGTGCAAGCACGAGCCCGAGCAGGAACGGAAAATATCCGGGACCCATCTTGGCGGCAGTTCCCATGGAATAGCCGCGAGCGACGAAGGAAAAGCCCAGGCCGACCAGAACGAACATCAGGCCGGAGGCAAAGTCCTTTTGGCTGCGTATGCGCAAAACGATTCTCCTCAAAGTTGTGAAAGCGGTACGCGTGGTTCACCGGCTCTGGCACGCCACGCTGCGAACGCGCGAGTGTGGACACGTTCGACGCGATGGGGCGAACGATAAAAATAGGAACTTTCAGCCGCCTTTCATTTGTCTGGGGTTTAGGGTATTTCCCGATCCCCACTTCAGCAGGTACCCGGCCTGAATACATCACATCGTGATGCAAAAGGCCTGCATCGACGACATCGATGCAAGCCAACTGAAAGGCAGAGTGGTAAGACGAATGAAAGGAAAGATTGCGCAGTGAAGCGGCCGCGCGGCGTCGGGGTGCCGCGCAGCTTTCGACTGGCTTACAGATGCATCGGGCCGCGGGCCGTGGAAATCATATGTGTTGTCATGCGGACTGCCTGATGCATGTGTGCATGCGTCTTTTTCTTCAGCGGACAGCTTCGGCGCCTGCGTCGACGTCCTCGCACGGACATCCCATGCTCGTGTCGGGCGCTTGGCCCACCGCTTCGGGTTGCGGCGTGGCGGGCAGGATATGGCTGCGCTTCCAGTTGCCGAAACGGTAGTACAGGAAGGCCAGCGCCACCGACACCACCGAACCCAGCGGAAAGCTCCACCAGATCGATTCGGCCCCGATATGACCCGCCAGCCCCCAGGCGAACGGCAGCCGGATCACCCACATCGAAATGAACAGGATGACCAGCGGCGCCATCACTGCACCGGTTGCCCGCACCGTGCCGAACACCACGATCGTGAAACCGAACAGGATGAACGACCAGAGCACCACGCGGTTGATGTGCTGGGCGATCTCGATGGCCACGCTGTCGTCGCCCAGAAAGATGCCAAGCGAATGGCGGTTGAACAGGTAGACCAGTGCCACGAGCGCGCCCGTCATCAGCACGTTGAACAGCAGGCCCACCTGCGTGATGCGCGACACGCGCGCCCACAGGCCTGCGCCCACGTTCTGCGCCACCATCGACGACACACTGGCGCCCACCGCGAGCGCCGGCATCTGCACGTAGGTCCACAGCTGCGACGCCACGCCGTATGCGGCCGTGGTCTGTGACCCGTAGCCGTTGACCAGCGACATCATCACGATGGCCGACGACGAGATCACCACCATCTGCAGGCCCATCGGCAGGCCCTTGGCCACCAGCGCCCTGAGGATGGCCGTATCGGGCTTCAGCAGCGCCAGTTGCGTCCGATGCAGCAGCAGGAAATGCTTGCGCCGGTAGAGCAGCAGGATCATCGCCACCAGGCTGGTCAGCTGTGCGATCAGCGTGGCCAGCGCGGACCCGGCAATGCCCAGCGCAGGCAGCGGCCCGACGCCGAAGATCAGCACCGGATTCAGCACCACATCGAGCACCGCCGACAGCAGCATGAAGTAGAACGGCGTGCGCGAGTCGCCGGCGCCGCGCAGCGTCATCATCACGAAGTTGTAGAAATACATGAATGGCAGCGCGACAAAGATGATGCGCAGGTAGATCACGGCCAGTGGCGCGGCATCGTGCGGCGTCTGCATCGCCGCCAGGATCTGCGGGGTGAACACGAAACCGAGCGCGGATGCCAGCACGGACATGCCCACGAAGAACGTGGTGCTGGTGCCCACCACCCGGCGCGCCTCGTCGATATCCCGTGCCCCGATGGCCTGGCCGATCATGATCGTATTGGCCATGCTGATGCCGAACACCACGCCCAGCAGAAAGAACAGGATGATGTTGGCGTTGGACGTGGCGGTCAGTGCCGCCTCGCCCAGATAGCGGCCCACCCACACTGAATTGATCGAGGCGTTCAGCGACTGGAGGATGTTGCTGCCCAGCACGGGCAGCGAGAACATCAGCAGCGTCCGGCCAATCGGGCCGGTGGTCAGTCTGGCATCGGGCTTCATAGGGGAATCTATTTTTTCCGCGCTGCAGCAAGAAAAGAGCAGCGCGGCGGGGTTGGATGAGTCGGGAGCGGGCAACGGACCCGCCAGTCTAGATGGCGGCCCGCCGCCGCGCCACCGGCATTGCGCTGACACGCCCCGGGCGATTATCGGTCACCCATGATCTCTATGCGCATTTGGCTGCGACGCGTTAAGCTTGCGGCTTTCCGACCGATCGTTCGCGGCCGCCGGCCGGCCGTCCCAACCCGTACAGGAGACACGCATGGCGTACCAGGATCTCGCCCTCTACATCGATGGAGAATTTGTCAAGGGAGGCGACCGGCGCGAGCAGGACGTCATCAACCCGGCCACCCAGGAACTGCTGGGCAAGCTGCCCCACGCCAGCAAGGCCGACCTGGACCGCGCGCTGGCCGCCGCGCAGCGTGCCTTCGAGACGTGGAAGAAAACGTCACCGCTGGAACGCTCGGCCATTCTGCGCCGCGTGGCGGAACTGACCCGCACCCGCGCCAAGGAAATCGGCCGCGACATCACGCTGGACCAGGGCAAGCCGCTGGCCGAAGCCGTGGCCGAAGTCACCATCTGCGCCGAACACGCGGAATGGCACGCCGAGGAATGCCGCCGCATCTACGGCCGCGTGATTCCACCGCGCAACCCCAATGTGCGCCAGATCGTGGTGCGCGAGCCGATCGGCGTCTGCGCCGCGTTCACGCCGTGGAATTTCCCGTTCAACCAGGCCATCCGCAAGATCGTGGCAGCCATCGGCGCCGGTTGCACGCTGATCCTGAAGGGCCCCGAGGATTCGCCCAGCGCCGTGGTGGCGCTGGCGCGCCTGTTCCACGATGCAGGCCTGCCCCCGGGCGTGCTGAACATCGTCTGGGGCGTGCCGAGCGAAGTGTCCACTTACCTGATCGAGTCGCCGATCGTACGCAAGATCTCGTTCACGGGCTCGGTGCCGGTGGGCAAGCAGCTGGCGGCCATGGCCGGCGCCCACATGAAGCGCGTGACGATGGAACTGGGTGGCCATTCGCCGGTGCTTGTGTTCGATGACGCCGACATCGAGCCGGCCGCCGAGATGCTGGCCCGCTTCAAGCTGCGCAACGCCGGCCAGGTGTGCGTGTCCCCGACGCGCTTCTACGTCCAGGAGAAGGCATATGACCGTTTCCTGGCGCGCTTTACCGAGGTGATCGGATCGATCAAGGTCGGCAACGGCCTGGACGACGGTACGCAAATGGGCCCGCTGGCGCACGAGCGCCGCATTGCCTCGATGGAACAGTTCCTGGACGATGCCAGCCATCGTGGCGGCAAGATCGTGGCCGGTGGCTCGCGCATCGGCGACAAGGGCTTCTTCTTCGCCCCCACCGTCGTGACCGACCTGCCCGACGACGCCAAGCTGATGGTGGACGAGCCGTTCGGCCCGGTCGCGCCGGTGACACGCTTCAAGGACACCGAGGAAGTACTGCGCCGCGCCAACAGCCTGCCATTTGGCCTGGCCTCGTACGTGTTCACGAACTCGCTGAAGACGGCCCACCACGTATCGAACGGCCTGGAAGCCGGCATGGTCAATATCAACCACTTCGGCATGGCGCTGTCTGAAACGCCGTTCGGCGGCATCAAGGACTCCGGCATCGGCAGCGAAGGCGGCCAGGAGACCTTCGACGGCTACCTCGTGACCAAGTTTATTACGCAGGTCTAAGCGCCGTTGCGGCCCCTCTCCCACCGGGAGAGGGGCGCCCCCGCCTTGCCGTTGCTGTTCCCCCGCCTGATGTTCACCGCCCCTGCGCCCTACGTTCCGCCCCTGGCCTTCCTGTAGTCCTCCGCATACGTCTTCCACTGCGCCAGCGACACGTCGCGTCCGTGCCGGGCCAGCCGTAGCGCCATCGACTGCCAGCGCCCGCCCGCGGCGTAATCCTGCAGTTTCTCGATCCGGTCCGCCGCCTGATGGCCGCAGCCACGCAGATGGGCCCAGGCAGCCGCGCGTGCCATGCAGGCCAGCACATCGACCAATGCCGCCTTGTCACGGCAATGCGCCAGGTCCACGCGATCGGTGGTCGGCTGCAGGCTCTTGACGACAAACGACTCGCGCCTGCCTGGCGCGACATACGACAGCAGCGCCGGCGAGGCCGCCTGCATGATTTGCTGGGTCGTCACCACGCGCTGGGCGTCGCTGCTCCAGTGCGGCTGGTGGCGCTGCAAATCCAGCCAGGCGCTGGGCGCCGCACGCTTGATATCGATAAGTCGTTGCGATGTGGGAAATTGCGTGTCGTGCGCCAGCACGACGTAGCGCTCCAGTCCCAGGCTGCCCACACCAGCCACGCGGCGGGCGGCATCTTCGGCAACAAAGCGATGACCGTGATGCTCCTGCTGCGAGTAGAGGGCGAGGATATGCGCGGCCCGTTCGCGCGCATCGCGTTCCGCACGCAGCGCCCTTCGGTCAAGATTGAGCCGCCTGCGCCCGCCACGCAGCGTGGTGCGCGCCGCCAGCAGCGCCCCGCGCCGGCGGCGCTTCACCTGCCGCAACAGCGTGGCCACCAGCCCGGTTGCCGTCGCGCGTTCGATCCAGCGCGGCTTGCCGGTGCGCAGTGTATGGGTATATTCGCCCAGCATGTTGGCGCAGGCCACGTGGGCGTCGGCTTCGGACAGCCCGTACTGGTGCGCGGCCACCAGCACGCTCGACAGCATCCGTACGGTATCCACGGTAAATGGCGCCACCAGCGCGTCATCGAAATCGTTCAGGTCGAAGTACACCAGCCCGTTGTCGCCCTTGAACGATCCGAAGTTCTCCACGTGCAGGTCGCCGCAGACATAGGTGCGGGGCGCATCCAGCCCGATCTCGGCCCGCAGCGACGCCGCGTAGAGATGGTTGGTGCCCCGGAAGAAAGCGAACGGCTCCGCCGCGATGGCGGCCAGCTTCATGGTCAGCCGGTCCGGGTCGCGGCCATGGTTGTAGAGCAGGATGCTTTCGGTGACGGCGTGCATGTGCGAGGTCCCTGGGAAACGTCGCGGCGCCCGCCGCCAGCATGGGGACGCTAGCGGAAAAACACGCCGCGGGTCAGGAAAGTGTAATCCGCTTCCGCAGCCATGAGCCATACCAGCACCAGCAGGCACAGCGGCGGCAACAGGATCGCGCAGATCAGCGCCAACCGTTCCCACGCCATGTGCATGAACACGGCAACGATCAGCCCGGCCTTGAGCAACATGAACAGCAGAAGCAGGAACCAGCGCAGGTACCCGGTCAGGTTGAAGTAGTCCACCATGTACGACATGGTGGACAGCACGAACAGCAGCAGCCACACCTTCAGGTACAGCTTGATCGAATGCGATTGCCCGCCGTGCTCCTGGGCCGGTTCGCCGTGCGGCGCCGCTTGGGTTGGTGTCGATGCCATGATGCGCCTCACCACAGGTAGAACAGCGCGAAGATGAAGACCCAGACCAGATCCACGAAGTGCCAGTACAGGCCGGCGATCTCCACGGGCTGGTAGTTCCCGCCGATGTCGTAATGGCCGCGCAGCACCTTGCTGGCGATCACCAGCAGGTAGATCACGCCACACGTCACGTGAAAGCCATGGAACCCCGTGATCATGAAGAACACGGAACCGAACTGCGCAGCGCCATGCGGGTTACCCCACGGGCGCACGCCTTCCAGGACGATGAGTTTGGTCCATTCGTATGCCTGCATGCAGACGAAGACTTCGCCCAGCCACGCCGTCACGAATATCAGCTTGGCGCAGTTCATGCGGTCGCGCCGGTAGGCGCAGTTGACCGCCATGGCCATCGTGCCACTGCTGGTGATCAGCGTGAACGTCATGATCGCAATCAGCAGCATTGGCACCTGCCGGCCGCCAATGTTCATGCCGAAAAGCTCGGCCACGTTCGGCCAGGGCACGGTGGTGGCGATCCGCACGGTCATGTAGCCGGTCAGGAAGCAGCTGAAGACGAAGGTGTCGGACAGCAGGAAGATCCACATCATTGCCTTGCCCCACGACACCTTGAACGCGCGCTGGTCCGAAGACCAGTCGGCGACCAGGCCGCGCAGGCCGCCCGGCGGATGATCGTGCGGCGACGCCGCCGGGGTGGAGAGTTGCGAACTCATCGGTGTACCTCCCTCATCCCCGGCCGCAGATGTAGTTGACGAGCTCGGGTGTCAACCACGCCAGCGCGGCCAGCAGTACGATCCATACGCCCAGCAGAAAATGCCAGTACCGGGCGCAAAGACCGATGCGCACCTGCGTGCGCATGCCGCTGCCGCGATCGAACGCCACGAATGCAAAGGCAACGAGCCCGCCAATCATGTGAAGACCGTGCATGGCCGTCAGCAGGTAGAAAAAGCTGCCGGCCGGATTGCTGGCCGGCACGACATGCGCGGCATACAGCGCCGCCCACCCCCAAAGCTGCGACCCCACGAACGCCAGCGCGCCAAGTCCGCCCAGCCGCAGCGCGCCGCGCGCGCGCGCCATCCGCCCTGCCGTGGCCGCGCGCGATGCCACCGCCATCGCCACGCTGGCCATCGCAAGCAGGCCCGTTGAGAGCCAGACCTGCCACGGCAAGGCAATCCGATGCCAGTCCGGGCTGTCCATGCGCATGACGTAGGCCGCCAGGAACAGCGTGAACAACGCGGCCACCACGCCCATGAATACCCACAGCCCCGTGCTGCCCGGTGCACGCTGGCCGTGGCCGTGCATGGCGTCGCCGCCCGCGCCACTGCCGGGCGAATCGGGCGATACGCGGAAAACGCCGGCTCCCGAACCGGCCGTCATCGGATCGGCATTCATGCCACGGCTCCCCGGCTGGGATACGGCTCGGGCTCGCCACCCCCGGCATCGGGCGGCGCGTTCTGCGCGATAAAGTCTTCGCTGGCGCCCGGCACGCTGTACGCATAGGCCCAGCGGTACACCACGGGCAGATGCGGCCCCCAGTTGCCATGCACGGGAGGCGTCTGCGGCGTCTGCCATTCCAGCGACGCCGCGCGCCAGGGATTGGGGCCCGACACCCGTCCGCGGCGCACGCTCCAGAACAGGTTGAAGACGAACAGCAGCTGGGCCGTCGCCACCACGAAGGCCGCGATCGAGATGTACATGTTCATCGTATGCGCCGATTCCGGAATGAAGCTGTAGTTGTCCCAGGCGTAGTAGCGGCGCGGCATGCCCATGATGCCCAGGTAGTGCATCGGGAAGAAGATCGCATAGGTGCCCACGAACGTCACCCAGAAATGGATCCTGCCCATGGTGTCGTTGAGCATGCGCCCGGTCACCTTCGGATACCAGTGGTAGATGCCGCCGAACACCACCAGGATCGGCGACACGCCCATCACCATATGGAAGTGCGCTACCACGAAATAGGTGTTGGACAGCGGTATGTCGACGCTGACGTTGCCAAGGAACAGCCCCGTCAGGCCGCCGATCACGAAGGTGCTGATGAACGCGATGGCGAACAGCATTGGCACCGAGAAATGAATGTCGCCCCGCCACAGCGTGATGACCCAGTTGTACACCTTGATGGCCGTTGGCACGGCGATGATCAGCGTGGTCGTGGCGAAGAAGAAGCCGAAGTACGGATTCATGCCGCTTACGAACATGTGGTGCGCCCAGACCACCACGGACAGCAGGCCGATCGCCAGGATGGCCCAGACCATCGTCCGGTAGCCGAAGATGCTCTTGCGCGAATGCACGCTGACCAGGTCGGAGACGATGCCGAACGCCGGCAGCGCCACGATATACACCTCGGGATGGCCGAAGAACCAGAACAGGTGCTGGAACAGCAACGGGCTGCCGCCCTTGTAGTTGAGCTGCTGGCCCATCGATACCATGGCCGGCATGAAAAAGCTGGTGCCCAGCGTCTTGTCGAGCAGCATCATCACCCCGGAGACGAACAGCGCGGGGAATGCCAGCAGCGCCAGGATGGTGGCCATGAAGATGCCCCACACGGCCAGCGGCATGCGCAACATCGTCATGCCCTCGGTACGCGCCTGCAGCACGGTGGTCACGTAGTTCAGCCCGCCCATCGTGGCGGCGACGATGAAGATCAGCAGCGACACCAGCATCAGGATGATGCCCCAGTCATGCCCCGGCGTGCCCGGCAGGATCGCCTGCGGCGGATACAGCGTCCAGCCCGCGCCCGTGGGCCCGCCGGGCACGAAGAAGCTGGCCAGCAGCACGATCACCGACAGGAAGTAGACCCAGAAGCTGAGCATGTTCAGGAACGGGAACACCATGTCGCGCGCGCCCACCATCAGCGGGATCAGGTAATTGCCGAAGCCGCCCAGGAACAGTGCCGTCAGCAGGTAGATCACCATGATCATGCCGTGCATGGTGACGAACTGGTAATAGCGGTTGGCATCGATGAACTCGAACTTCCCCGGAAACCCCAGCTGCATGCGCATCAGGTTCGACAGCGCCACGCCGACCAGCCCCACGAAGATGGCCACCAGCGTGTATTGCACGGCAATCACCTTGTGGTCCTGGCTCCAGACGTAACGCGTCCAGAAGCTCTGCGGACCGTGATGGGTGGCGTCGTCGGCATAGGCCATCGCATCCTCCTTGCCTACTTTCCGGCCTGGGGCGCCGCACCGGCGCCGGAGCCCAGCGAATGGATATAGGCGGACAGCGCCGCCACCTCCGCATCGGTCACGGGCAACTTTGGCATGACCGGCCCAAAGCCCTTGACCACGCGCGCCTGCGGATCCTCGATTTCCTTCTTCAGGAAGGCGTCGTCGACGGTGGCACTGCTGCCATCGGCAAACGTCTGCGTGCTGCCGTACAAGCCCTTCCACGACGGGCCCACGCCCTGCGTCCCGTCGATGCTGTGGCATGCCACGCAACCCTTGCTCTGTGCCAGCGCCCGGCCCTGCTCGACGTTGCCACTGGCGCCCGCGCCGGGGGCAACGCCGGTCCCCGGCAGCGCGGCCGGCTGCGGCGACTTGGCCTGCGTCATCGCGAACGTCTGCTGCTTGGCCAGCCAGGCGTCGAATGCCGCGGCATCCTCCACCACCACATGGCCGCGCATGTTGTAGTGCCCCACGCCGCAAAGCTGCGCGCACAGGATGTCGTACTTGCCCGCCTGCGTGGGCGTGAACCAGAACGACGTCACCATGCCCGGCACCATGTTCATGCGGGCCCGGAACGGCGGCACATAGAAATCGTGCAGCACGTCCTTCGATCTCAGCAGCACCTTGACCGGGCGGTTCAACGGCAGGTGCACTTCCGGACCCAGTACGATCACATCGTCCTGGCTGTTCGGGTCGTCCGGATTCAGGCCCATCGGATTGGTGGCGCTGGTGAAGCGCGGGTCCGTCGTGCCCAGCGTGCCGCCCCGGCCGGGAAAGCGGAATGCCCATTGCCATTGCTGGCCCACCACCTCCATCGCCATGGCCTCGTGCGGCGGCCTGACATAGTCGGCGTAGACAATCAGCCCCGGTGCCAGCAGTGCCATGATGCCCACCGCGCTGAGGCCGATCAGCCAATGCTCCAGCCTGCGGTTTTCGGGTTCGTAGGCGGCCCGATGCCCCGCGCGATGCCGGAAGCGCCAGACGATATACCCCAGCAGCACATTGATGCCGACGAAGAACAGGCCGGTGATGACGAGGGTAATGGTGAGCGTGTCGTCCATCTGCTTCCAGTTGGACGCCAGCGGTGTCAGCCACCAGGGGCTCAGGAAATGAAAGAGCACCGAAGCAGCGACCATGATGACGAGCACGACCGCGATCGCCATGTCCCCCTCCTCTTACGCACGCAAGGGAACGGGCCGGAAGGCAGGGGCAGGCAGGTGCGCCCGTTCACGCACGTGGAATAAGACTAGTGCATCGGTTCAGGCCACTGCAAGGCGACATGTGCCCCATATCGTTCGGAGGCACTCGCGCGGCCACACCCGGCATGTCACGCGTGCGGCACAGCAAAAATGGCAGTGGGGACATGCCGGTCCCAACTGCCATCCGTGTGCGCCTGCGGGCCGTGGCTCACAGCCATGCCATGCGCACAACACCTTGCATCACAAGACGATGTATCTAGTGCACGACATCGCGCGATTCCAGCTTCCAGTAGCACAGCGCGATGCACATGCCGAAGATCAGGTGGCCCACCAGCGTATGCCAGCCCCGCGCGTCGATGAACCACGGGAACGCGGCCGTCATCACATGGAAGTTGAACAGGTAGACCACCACTCCGAATCCGGCGCCCACCAGCATCGACATGCCCGCGCTCGAATCGAGCTGGAACGGCGCGATGATGGCGCAAAGCACACAGCCCAGCACAATGCCTATCACAAAGTGAATGATCAGTGCCACGGCCACCGTGCTGACACTGAACATCGACGTCTGCAGCACGTCGGGGCCCATCACGATGGCAGCGATCAGGCGCGTGGTGCCCCACGGATGCACGCCGGCCACCATGCTCGACCAGAACATCTCCACGACGATCAGCAACGCCCCTGCGGCCAGGCCCGATACCGCGGCGGCAGACCAGTCGGGCAGGCGGCGCACGTAGTGGTGCGAATGCATGTGAAGTTCCATAGCTTCCTCCCATTGGTGGCCGACGATAGCCATCATGCGTCCAGCATAGGACACGGGCCGCGGCAGGTGCAGACGGCGCGCCCGCCCGGCACGTTGTGCAGCGCGGCGCAGCGCACGCACGGCCCGACGACAGCCGCGTCTCGCGCGACATGCGCCGCAAGATAGAAACTCTGCAAGCGTTTCAAACATTGCGGGACAACCCTGACGCTTCCGGCCTTGTATTCGCCACCCACGGCCTATACTGGGATCAGAACGAAACAAGACAGGAGACCGCCATGATTCACGTACAGGCGCACGATCTTGTGTTTTTGATCCCCATGGCGCTCGTCGGGCTGTTGGCGATGGGTGCGATCCCGGTGGCCGCCAAGGCGCTGCGTATCAGCTGCCGGTGCGCGGGCGCAATCATCGGGGTGCTCCTGGGGGTGCTCGTGCTGGAGGCGTTGCCGCTGCTGATATAGCTGCGCGGCCGCTGGAAGTGAAGCGCCTGTGAGAGAGAAGGAGGCGCGATGTCATTGACACTGCTCGCTGCCTTGATGGCGGCGCTGCTGGTCCTGACCGTGGCGTCCGCGCTATGGCGATGCAGCCATCCCTTCCGGATGCGCTACACGCGATGCGCGCGCCGGCGCGCACGCGCCGGCCTGTGCAGGGAGTTGCGGCACAGGCACTCCCACATCCGCTGAATGCCTGCCGGAACTCAGATCTCGATCATCGAGAAGTCACCCTTGCTGACGTCGCACTCGGGGCAACGCCAGTCCTCGGGGATCGCTTCCCAGCGCGTGCCAGGCGCGATGCCGTCCTCGGGCCAGCCCTGTTCCTCGTCGTACACCCACCCGCAAATCAGGCAAACCCAGGTCTTGTAGGCAATCGCTTCCTGCTCCAACACTCGCTCCTTTTGATCGTCAATCGGTCAGTCCGGGGCGAATGATACGCGGTTTCGGTGCGGGCACCCGGGCTGCGGCGTTCGAAGCTTTCGTTCAAACGCCGCACCGGGCAGCATGTCGGGCGACGGCTATTGCCGGATCGAGAAGTCGACGCGGTTGGGCGTGCCCTTGTCCTTGATGCCCTCGGCGGTCAGCTTCGGCGCCGTCAGGAACAGCTTCGAATCGGGCACCTTGCCGTCCCGTTCCAGCGACTGCTTGACCGCCAGCGCGCGCTGGTCCGCCAGCGCACGCAGTTCGGCATCGGTGACCGGGGCGTTTTCCAGCAGCAGTTTTTCCATTTCGGCCGGCGGCAGCGACTTGTTCAGGCCGATAAAATTCTTCGGTTTCTTGAACGACTCGCGCTTGTACACCGCTTCGAGGTACTTTGGATACTCCTGCTTCGACACGGTCACCTTGGCACCCTGGTCGCCGCCCTCGCCTTCCTCGGCCTGCACGCCAGCCTGGGCCGACCGGCGCAGGTCGCGCTGCTTGGCTTCGGCCACGCGCTGGTCCAGCCAGACGCGGCGCGCGCCATCGGCATCAGTCGCCGGATCGATACGCCCGCTGATTTCCAGCCGCAGCGAGGGGCGGTCGTTCAGCGCCTTGCCCACCGTCTCGATTTTCTTGCGCCCCTCATCGGTCAGCGTGGACGATCCCGGCGCGAACTCGATATAGCCAAGCTCCTCGCCGTTGCCACCGAACGCCGAGGCGATCAGCGAAAACGGTGATGTGATCGCCTTGGTCAGCAGGTTCACGATCACGCGCATGATCACGCCGCCAATGCTGAACTCGGGATCCGACAGCGAGCCCGACACCGGCAGGTTGATGTCGATCACGCCATTGCGGTCCTTGAGCAGCGACACGGCCAGCAGCACCGGCAGCTTCACGGCATCGGGGCTGTCCACCTTGTCGCCGAACGTGAGTTGGTCCAGGTACAGGTGGTTCCTCGCGTCCAGCTTGCCATTCTCGATCTTGTACGCCACATCGACCGTCAGCTTGCCCTTGGTGATGGGGTAGCCGGCGTACTTGGCCGCGTACGGCGTCAGGCGTGTCAGTTCCACGCCGGCAGCCTTGGCCGCGATGTCCAGATAGAGCTGCTCGCCCAGCGGATTGAGCTTGCCGCTGATGCTGACCGGCGCGTCGTCGTCGAGCCGGCCGTCGAGCACCAGGTCCGCCGGCGTGGGATCGGCCGACGACACCTTCGACACCGAGCCCTTCATGTCGGTCAGGTTGGCCGAGTAGTTCGGCTTGACGAAGAAGTCCGAGAAGTTGATGTTGCCCTTGTTGATCGTCACGCCGCCCAGGCGAATCTGGGGTTTCGGGCCGGCCGCTTGCCTGGCGGGTGCGGCCTGCGGTGCGGGCCTGGCCTCCGGGGCCGACGCCGGGCTGGCCTGCGTCAGGCTCGTGGACGGCGCCGCCTCGCCCTTCTCGGCACCGCCGGCCACCACGTCCTGCAGGTTCAGCCGGCCGTTGGCATTGAGAATCACGCGCGCATAGAAGTCGTTCAGCGCCACGTTGCTCACGCCAACCTGCATCGGCCCCTTGGCATCGTCCATGCTGAAGTCGATACCATTGACCGCCAGTGCGCGCCAGCGCAGGAAGTCATCCCCGGAAATGCGATCGACGGTACGCACGTTGCTCGCAAAGGCGTTGCCGCTGAAGCGCACGGCGATCGGCTTGCCGGCTGGCGCGTCGTACGCCACCTTGCCCTTGACCGTCATCGTGCCGCTGCGCAGCGCCGCGTTGAAGCGATCGGCCAGATAAGGCTGCAGCGGCGCCATATCGAGATCGCGCAGGTCCAGTTGCAGTTGCGCGGCGGGCCCGGTCGGCACCACCTGCCCGTCGATGTTCATCACGCCCTTGCGGCCGCTTTCGGCATGCAGCTTCATCGGCAACGCGCCCGGCGACAGCGGCCACGTGATGGTGCCGGTGCTCAGTCCGATATTGCGGAACTGGTGGATCACCGGACGGCCGTGATTGACTTCAGCAGGTGCGTAGTCCGCCAGCCGTGCCTCGCCACCGTCCACGGCCACCTTGCCCACGCGCACCTTCCAGCCGGGCGCCGCCGCACCGCCATTGGCCTGCGGTGCCGGCTTCGCAGCGGCCTTCTGGTCCGCTGCCTTCTGTTCGGCAGATTCGGTGGCCCAGATTTGCGCCGATTCCAGCAGCTCGCCGCGACGATCGCGCGTGGCCGCGATGCGCGGCTTCACCAGCGCCACTTGCCCGGCTTCGAAAGTCTGTTTGGCCAGATCGAGCTGGATATCGTCCAGGATCAGCTTGTCGGCATGGATCAGCGGCAGGTTGGCGCCTGCGGTATCCGCCACGCGCGCCGTACGTGCCGCCCGGGCACCGCGCCGGGCCGATGCGGCCTTGGCATCGTCATCGCTGTCATTGGCGGCGGCCGATGCGCCTGACGCGGCCGGCACCTTGACCGGATCGCGCGTAGCCACATAGACCGGCGACAATTCGACGCGCGATTTCTGCAACGTGAACTGGAACACTGGCTGCGTCCACGCCATCGTGTAATGCAGCGCGGCGTTGACGGCCGTCTCGCCCAGCTGGCTGTGCAGCGCGCGCGGCCACCACGCCGAGAAGCCTTGCGGCCGCAGGCCCGCCGTTTCCAGCGTGCCCGTCAGCGTGCCCTGCTTCAGGCCCAGTTCACCAGTGTGCTTGACGGTCTGCCCGTTGGCGATCGTGATATTGGCGTCAAGCTTCGCGGGCTTGTCGCCGGTACTGGCGAGATTGACGATATCGACGTTGACCTGGCCGATGTCGAGCTTGCCGGGGCCCGATGGCGCCAGTTCGTCGACAAACCCGAGCCTGGCTTCCTTGACCGTAACGCGGTCCACGGCATACGACCACGGCACCTCCTCGGCCTTCGGCGGCGCCTGAACGCCTGCTGCCGCAGGCGCGGATGCCGATGCAGCCGAAGCAGCCGATGTCGGTGCGGCCTTGGCCGGGGCCTGTGCCGCGGCCTTCGGTGCTGGGGCCGCTGCCGGCAGAAAGGCGGTGGCCAGGTTCAGCGTACCGTCCCGGCGACGCAGCGCCTGCAGGTCGAATCCCTCCAGTTCGATGCTTTTCACATGTGCCGTGTGCGCCAGCGGCTGCACGCGGTCCAGATCGACGGCCAGACGTCCGGCCTTGACGATCGGCGCTCCGGCGTGCGTCTGCACGTCGGCATCGCGCAGCGCGATCGTGCCGGATACATACAGGTCCTGCTTGTCCTTTTCCTGCCGGAAGCCCACCTTCAGCCGGGTATCGACGAGACCGCCCTTGACCTCCGCATCCTTCAGTTTTGGCGCGAATGCCATGTACTTCGCCAATTCCAGACCGTCCAGATTCACGTTGAGGTCGGTCTGGTGACTATCGGAAAACGGTTGCGATGTACCGTCCAGCGCCAGCGGCGTGCCATTGATCTTGGCAAACAATGACGGCCGCGTATTGATGGCTACATCGTGCGGCAGGTTCGACAGGAACGGCAGGGTCAGCGTGAAGTTCTCCACGCGCTGCACGGTATCGAGCAGCTTGTCGTCATAGACGAAGCTGCTGTTGGACACGGCGATATTGCTGACCGAGAACCGCGCCGGCTTGCTGTCGGCCGGTTTGGGCGGCTGGGCGGCAAAGCGTTCCTGGATGTCGGCAAAGCTCATGCGGCCGTCGGCATTGCGCACCACATGCACGCTGAGCCGGTCCACATGCAGGAAATCAACCACCGGCGCCAGATGCCAGATCGACGCGGCCGAGGTATTGGCCTCGACCTCGCCCAGCGTCAGCATGGGCGTCTTGCCATCGGGCTCGAAAATGGTCAGGTCGTTCAGCGTCGCGCCCAGTTCGAATGGCCGCACCTGCGCGCCACCCAGCGTGACCTTGCGGCCCAGCGCCTCGGTCGCGTTCTTTTCTACCAGGTATTTGATCAGCGGCGGCCCGCCAACATAGCCGGCCAGTCCGAAAACAGCCAGCGCGGCCACCACGCCGCCGGCGACGCGCACGGCCACGCGCCGGCGCGGCGTTGCCATGGCCGCCCCTGTTGCAGCCTGGATGGAATCCTTGAAAGCCATGTCACCCCAGAATATATGACCCCGCGCATTTCGCGCTTTGTGCCCCGGATTTCACTTGCTTTTGTATTATGGAGACGGATTATGGCAGCGCGACGGCCGATTTAGTATTCAATCTGATCAAAATCGCAGATGAAACACATCGATCTGGTATCTTTACGCCTTTGCGAAGCGTCCCGTCGTGCCTGCCGGCTTACCCGCCGGCCCCGGTTCGCCAAGTTCGTGTCGTCACCCCTCGGCCGTCTTCCTCCACGTCATCCGTGTTGCGCGCTTCGCATGTGAATGTATCCATGCGAGTCTTTTCATGTCCACGTCCAGCAGTACTGCCGGGGAACTGGGCGCGCAAGGCGGCCACGCCGCCCGCCCGCTGACCGGCCAGGACTACAAGACGCTTGCCCTTGCAGCATTGGGCGGTGCGCTTGAGTTCTACGATTTTATTATTTTTGTCTTTTTCGCCAAGGTCATTGGCCAGCTGTTCTTCCCGGCTTCGGTGCCGGACTGGCTGCGCCTGCTGCAGACCTTCGGCATTTTCGCGGCCGGCTACCTGGCGCGCCCGCTGGGCGGCATCATCATGGCGCACTTCGGCGACCTGCTGGGCCGCAAGAAGATGTTTACGCTGTCGATCCTGCTGATGTCGGTGCCAACGCTGCTGATGGGCCTGCTGCCCACCTACGCGACCATCGGCCTGCTGGCCCCGGTGCTGCTGCTGGTGCTGCGCATCCTGCAAGGTGCCGCCGTGGGTGGCGAAGTGCCGGGTGCCTGGGTGTTCGTGTCCGAACACGTGCCCAAGCGCCACATCGGCTATGCCTGCGGCACGCTGACGGCGGGCCTGACGGCAGGCATCCTGCTGGGCTCGCTGGTGGCCACCGGCATCAATGCGATCTTCGATCCGCAGGAACTCCTCGCCCATGGCTGGCGCTTGCCGTTCGTGCTGGGCGGCATCTTCGGCGTGGGGTCGATGTACCTGCGCCGCTGGCTGCACGAGACGCCGGTGTTCGCCGAACTGCAGCAGCGCAAGGCGCTCGCCGCCGAAATGCCGCTGAAGGCCGTGGTGCGCGACCATCGCGGCGCCGTGCTGATCTCGGTGCTGCTGACCTGGATGCTGTCGGCCGGCATCGTGGTGGTGATCCTGCTGACCCCCACCTACCTGCAGACGCTGTTCGGCTTCGACGCCCGCACGGCGCTGGTTGCCAACAGTGCGGCCACGCTGTTCCTGTCGATTGGCTGCGTGGTGGCCGGCGTGCTGGCCGACCGCATCGGCGCCCGCCTGACGCTGTCCATCGGCGGCGCGCTGCTGGCGGCGACGGCCTACCTGCTGTACACCACCATCGGCACGCGCCCTGACCTGCTGCTGCCGCTGTACGCACTGGCTGGCTTCTTCGTCGGCACGATCGGCGCGGTGCCGTATGTGCTGGTGCATGCCTTCCCGGCGCAGGTGCGTTTCTCGGGCCTGTCCTTCTCGTACAACGTCTCGTACGCGATCTTCGGCGGGCTGACGCCTGTCATCGTCTCGCTGATGCTGAAGACCGACAAGCTGGCCCCGGCGCACTACGTGGTCGGTGTCTGCGTCATGGGCATCATCACCGCACTGTTCGTGCGCAAGCGGGAAGCCTGATTTACGGCATCACCGCGTTTTCCGGCACGTCCGGATGAAAAAAGGGGAAGGCCAGAAGCCTTCCCCTTTTTCCATTCCACGGCGGCCGCATCATGCCGCGCGGCGATGCTGCCGGAAGAACTGCCACATCATCCAGCTTGCGTCCGGCCCAACGTCGCTGTGGTACTGCACGCTGGCGTCGCCACCGCTCCACGCGTGGTCCAGACCGGCCACCTCCACCAGCCGCACGACGTCGCGATTCCATCGGCCAAAGCGGGCTTCCCGATAGTCGCCCGCTTCCAGCGGCGGCGCATCGTTGGCGCAGTCCAGACGCGCGCCGGTGCGTTCGCTCAGCCCGTTGTAGGTCAGAAACTGGCGGGCCAGCAGGCGGCCATTGATGGGATTCACGGCGTCATCGGTCATGCCGTGCACGACGATCGCGGGCATCTCCGGGCCGCCCGGCGTCACGCCGGCGGCATCGAGCAGCAAAGCCGGTTCCAGCTCGGTGCCATGCCGCATCGCCTTCAGGCCCGCGCCCGGATTACCGGCCGCGCCGATCACGACGCCCGAGTGCAAACCCACCGCCGCGACTTTTTCCGGATAACGCAGCGCCACCACGGCAGCCATGGCCGCCCCGGCGGACAAACCCGCCAGATAAATCTCGCCTGTGCGCACGTCAGGCCGGCTGGACAGTTCGTCGATCAGCATGGCCACGGCCTGCGCCTCGCGACCGCCCACGCCGTCGCCCAGGTCGAACCATTGCCAGCAGCGGTGTACGGAGCGGCGCAACGGCTGCTGCGGGTAAGCCACCATGAATCCCTCGCGCTCGGCCAGTGCGTTCATGCGCGTGCCGGCAGCCAGGTCTTCGGGCGTCTGCTGGCAGCCGTGCAGCATCACCACCAGCGGCAACGCGCCCTTGGCGCCAGACGGAATATAGAGACGATACGACAGCTGCGGCACCAGCTCGCCCGGCAGCGGTTCCAGGCCCAGCTTGTGGGATTGCCACGATCCGGGCAGTTCGGCTGGCGCGGGCTCACCCGCGGGGTGTCGCAGCCGCCTTGCAGCCGGCTGCGCCGGATCAAGGCGCCCCAGCCAGGAACGAATTTGCTTCGCGGCCTGGGAGTGCGGGCGACCGAATTGTCGCCACTGTGCATCCCAGGTCGGAGACAGGCTTTTGGCCATATGAAGACTCCTGCTCATCTAGGAACGAGTCTCCTCCTCTATTTGTGCGACGCAGCATAACACAGGCGAAGTGACGAACTGCCGTCATTGTCTGCAAGATGCAACATGAATTTTGGAAACAAAGATTCCCTTGTGGGAATCGTCCTGCCCCGAACGGGGGGAATGCCTTCGAAAAAACTTACGTCATGGCGACGAAAGAATGCAGAACGGCGGCAAATCCATGCCATTTACGGACATTTATACTGAAACGCATAAACACCCCATGGACCGATCGGCGCGACGATGTCCTTCGAACGTCCCGGCGCAAGCGCCCCATCCTGCACAATTTGTCCATTCCGTCAGGCATGTCGCCATGCCTGCGGCGATAGCGCATTGCGGGCACCCGTGCCGCTTGCGCCCGGTCGGGTGCGGTTACGGGCTGGCGACGTGCTTTATGCGCAGGGCCGGCCCACACTGGCGGTCTTCCCCCTGCGCACGGGTGGGCTGAAGCAGGTCTACGAATCCCGTCTGGGATGGCGGCAGGTAAGCGGCTTTTTTCAGTGCGGCGATGTATGCGGCCTGGAGCCGAACGAATCCGCCGCCCATGGGGCCAGCGCCGTTGCACTTCAGGACAGCGAGTGCTGCACCATCCCCATCGAGGCTTTGCACGAGAGCCTTGCCGATCCGGCATTGCGCGCCGCCATTCTGGCCAACCTGCGGCGGCAGGCCGGGCGTCAAGCCGAACTGATGGTGGCCATTGGGTCGATGAAGGCGTCGCAACGGCTGGCCATGCTGCTGCTCGACCTGGCCGCAGAACAGGCGCGTCGCGGCATTTCCGACGGCGGATTGACGCTGGCGATGACGCGTAATGACATCGCCAGCTACCTTGGCCTGACCCTGGAAACAGTGTCCCGGCTGCTATCGCGCTTCCGGTCGGTGGGACTGATCACGGTACGGCACCGCATGCTGCGGATCGTCGATCCAGACGGGCTGGCAGACGTCTACGCGGACCCCGACCGCGTGGCGCTGCGGGGCCCGGGCGACTGAAGATCCCCTACTCCTTTGCCACCGGCTTCCACCCTTGCGGCGCGAACGTCCGGATGGCCGCAGCGCGCGACGCCGTAGCCTTGCCCAGGTCGCGCTCGTAGAAACGGCGCTCGCTGTCCAGCATGAACGAATGCACGCCGGAATCGCCATAGCGCGCCGGCCATGCGATGAACGCGAATTTTGCGTCGCTGCCCTTCGGCGGCGCGATGACGCGGTAGCGATAGCCGAAGAACGCCTCGTCGGGCGGCGTCTCCGGTCCCATGGCCAGGGCATCCGGCCCCAGCGGACTGTCGTTTTCCTTCGATGCCGACGGCCAGTACAGGCCATTGGTCTTGCCCGGCGTGCTGACCAGTTGCCCGGCGTAGGCGCCCTTGCCCACCTGCTCGGCATAGCGTTGCTGGGCATCGGCCAGCTGCAGCAGCGTGTCCATGGCGACGATCTCGTTGCGGCCGATCCGGCGAACCCTGACCTCGCGCTCGCCTGCCGTCAGGTCGAACTGCCATCCCGCCTTGCGTTTCACGATCGGCACCGGAAACGTCCAGCCGCTGCCGCCCACTTCCACGCTGGCGCTATTCTCGCCGTCCTTGCGGACAGCATGGTGATTGGCCCAGGCGCCGAGAAAATCGTAGATGTCCTGCTGGTCCAGATGTGGCGGCACGATCCGGCGATACTGCGCGCCCAGCACGCGCTTGAGCGCGTCGGTATCGCTGCGTGCCACGCCATCGCCCAGCGCGTCCATGGCCGCCTCGGGTGACGGGAAAACCTGCTGCGCCAACGCCACGGCCGGCGCAGACATCGACGCGCCGACCAGCACGGCCATGGCCAGCGCGCGCAACGACTTCCAACCGCGTGCGTTTCCGCGAGTTCCCTGGTTGTGCTTCATCGTTATCTCCGACCGTGACCGAAATGACCGCCGCCAGCACCGACTCCGCCGCCGAAATGGCCGCCGCCTCCGCCGCCGCCGCCGTGGAAGCCGCCGTGGTCCGGCATGGTCCGCTGGCCACCGAAGCTCTGCAGTCCTGCACCGCCACGCTCGGCCTGCTGGCGCATGCGGTCGCCATTGCCGGCATCGTGGAAGGCGTTGGCATGATTGGTGTCGCGGGCCCGGTTGCGCGCGTCCATCTGATCGGCGTGCTGGCGATCTGCGCCGGCCGGGCGAGGATTCTGCCCGCTGCCCGGGCGATTGACGCCGGGCGAGCCGTGTCCTGCAATCGACTGGCCGGTCCGTCCCTGGAACGACTGTGCGGCGCGGTCTCGCGCGGCGTCACGCTGGCTTTGGGCGGCCCCGGCCTGTCCTGGCCGCTGCGGGTTCTGGACGCCGCCACCGCCCTGCCCCAGCCGCTGACCACCGGCTTGTCCCGGCGGCGGACGATTGGCCAGGGCCTGCTGCCGCTGCGCATCGAAACGGTTGGCGACGTTGGGATTGTTGTACGGCACGTTGCCGCGGTTGGCCGGGTTATGCTGCCAGTTCACGTTGGCGCGGTTGACGTCGAGCCGCTGGTTCACGTTGATATTGTTGTAGCGGTTGACGTTGATGTTGACGTCATGCGCGCCCCAGTTGAATCCGCCCCACATCGAATTCACCGCCGCCACACCCAGCCCGAAGCCGATGCCCGCCACCAGCGACGTCGCGAACACCGAGCCCGGCGGCGGCGGATAGTAGGCGGGCGGATAAGCCGGATAGGGCCACGTGCCATAGACCGCGGTGGGGTTGTAGGCAGGCACATACACGACCTGGGGATTGGCGGGCTCGATCTGTACGATCGTCGTACTGCCACTTTGCTGCGTCACCACCTTCTGCTGCTCGGTGGTCTTCAGCGTGCCGGCCTTCTGCGCCTGCACGCGCAGCCGCTGCACCGAATCCATGACGTCGTCAGGCTGCGCCAGGAACGCATCGCCCACCGACTGCACCCATTGCGGCTGGCGCCCCATCATGTCCATGACCGACGGGAAGGCCACCAGCGACTGCACGCTAGGGTCCCATGGCTCATTGGCCACGGCCTTGGTGGCGGCATCGCCCGACAGGCTCGCATTCGATTTCGACCACTGCGCGGCTGCCGCCACGTCGGCGGGATAGGTCGAAGCCATTAGCACCTGCGACAGCAGCGCATCCGGATAAAGCGCCACGGGCGCCAGCAACTGGTCAAGATGAGGCTTGTCCAGCTTGGCCTGGGCCAACGCACTGCCAGCCATGGCGAGCAGGGTCAGCCCGAGCAGCCAGGCCACGATTCGTCGCACGCGCAACATGATCACTCCCTCAATGACGAAAAAGGACCGCTACACCTGCCTGCCAATGCTGGCCCAGGCTTCGTTACCCCGACTGACTGGCTGACTATTGACTTACTTGCGGGCCTGCGCGCACTCCTGCCGGTAGGCTTCTTCCAGGCGCTTGCGTTCCGGCGCGCGTTCGAGCGTGGAATAGCTGCGCCCGTCGGCGGTGGTGACGTTCGACTGGCCCTGCGACCACTGCGGCCCGGCGGGCAATGCATTGATCTTGTCGAGCAACTGGCGGCAATGCTCGCGCTGCGATGTGCCTGACGCGCCGCCCGGATCATCTACCGTGGACGTGGCGGGATCAAGCATGCGCGGGGGCGGCGGGGCGATCATCGGCGTGGACGGATCCGTCGATGGCGCCTGCCCGTAGGCAACGAATGGGACCACGCATACGGCTGCAGCCATGGCTGCCAAAACCTTTCTCACCAGAAACACTCCAGAATTCATTGGCAACACGGGGGTTGCCTTGCGACGGCCTCCGGCAGGCAAGAGGTCCGGGCACGATGTCATGCATCCGTCTTGCCGTGGCTCCGCCTGCCGGTTCGGTTGCGCAGCAGCTCGAGCTGCAGCAGCGCATCCGCAAGCATACTCTTCAGACGCACATTTTCTTCCTCGAGCTGACGCACGCGCCGCGTGTCGGCGCCGTCGCCATGCCGTGTCGGACCATACCTGGCACGCCAGCCGTAGAACGAGGCATCGCTGAAACCATAGCGCGCGCACAGTTCCCGCACGGGCACGCCATTCGCGGCCTCGGCGAGGTACATGCGGATCTGCTCCTCCGAATAGCGTCTGTTCACCGATGCCTCCGCTCGTGGCCTCCCCCCGCGCGGCGGGCGCAACGGCCTGCCGTTCATGCCGGTAAGGTAGCCCAGCCCTTGCGCAAAAGGAATTCAGTGTCTTCGCCGCACGAGTTAAGCAAATTGAATGAAAGCATCGGCATGGTCAACGTCGCTGGCGGCGGCAATCCCATGCGGACTCCGCCCCTATGGCGCAAGCCTTGCCACCGCGACCAAATTTTGTTTTTCCATCTTGGAATATTCCGATTCCGAATTCATGCCGGATCATCGGGTTGAAACACTTTTCTGGCACACCGTGCAATCGCCTCCGGGTCAGTGCCGCGTCAGGTGCATCGCCCTGCGAGGTACGTGCCATGCGGGTTTTCGCCTTGTATGGATGTGCGAACAAAGGTGCCTTTGCAGGTCAGATGACAAACATGACATCACACGCCGTTCTAGTAGTTTCCAAAATGTTGTATTAAGATTTCTTCGCATCAACTAAATTTCAAACGCCTGCAGGGCACGCCTCCCCGGCGTTCGCAGACAGGCGTCCGGCAGCCCCTTCACCGCCATGGTGATGATGGCGATTGCCGGGTCCGGGCCTGAGGAAGAGGAGCCACTGCCGTACCGCACATGCCTTCGATGCTCTGTCGAAGAAGCGCGGCAATCGTGGATGTACCCGCGTGCAAAGACGCGGGTGGCATTGCCCGGGCGCACATGTTTTTCGTTCCCGCCCCCCGTAGTTTCATGCTGTACAGGTCGCAGGCGTTGCGTGATGGCAGGACCGGCAACGGCAGGTCTCGTAGTCACGAAGTTGCAACGCTTCGCCACAACAAGAAAAACAGAAGTTCGGATCGGGAGAAGTCAGTATGCGGCACGTCAGTACCAAGCTATTGCATGTGTTCGTCCTGCTCATGGAGTACCGCGACCTCGGCGCGGTGGCGGCTTGCACACAGGGACGCATTCCAACCGTGGCCTACAGCCTGGCCCGCCTGCGAGAGATCACCGGCGATGCGCTGTTCGTCAAGCGCAACGGCACGCTGGAGCCTACGCCCCACGCGCTGCGGCTCGAACAGACGGCCCGGCAAATCCTGGCGCGCTGGAACCATCTGGTCCAGCCGCAGGACCATTCGGCCCATGCCACCGGCAACCGCCGGCGCATTTCGATCGGGTTCTCGTCGTCGATCGGCGATCCGGTCATCACGGAAATCCTCACCACGCTGTGCGAACGCTTTCCACATGACAGCTTCGTCACGCGGCCGGTCATTGCCGATGCGTCGCTGGGCGACAGTCTCGACGCCGGCCACCTCGATTGCGCGTTCGTGGTGGATGGCGCCAACGTGCCCGACAGCGTGCTGCCGCATAGCATCCTGGCCACGCCGCGCCGCCTGGTAAGCGCCGCGCGCGGGGGCACGAACGACGAAGCGGAAACCGACTGGATCCTGCTGCAGGAGGACTGCGAAAGCGGCAGCCCGTTGCATGCGTTTCTGGCACGGCGCGCCAATACGCCAGGCCATCGCGAGACCGTGGTGCCGTCATGGCATACGCAGATCACGCTGCTGCATTCCGCCGGCGGCATCTGCCCGGTCCTGGATTTCAACGTGCCGCTGGTCACCCGCGACCGCAAGACCCGGCTGCTGGCACCGCCTGCCGCGTTTCCGGCCTGGGCGGCGCTGCATTTCTGGACGCCGCAGCGGGCACAGGACCCCGCCGCGCTGCGCGACATCATGGACGTGGGCGCGTCGATCCTGCGCGATCCGCTCAAGGCCATCGACGGGCGCCGCCACGCACAGCACCGCACCCCCGCGCTGGCGGCGATCGCCTGAGCCTGGCGAACCGGCCAGCGCCGGCCCCAACACGGCCCCGACCCACTGACACGGCCCCGCGATGGCGACATCGCGGGGCCGTCTGCATTTCCCCTGCGCAATCGCAGCAGTCTTTCGTGCATTTTGCGAATCCTCTTACTCCCATCCGCGCCTGCGGGCATTAACCTCGCCGGGCATCGCAGTGTTGCGGGCTGTCTCCCATGCAGTCCGCCACGCGCGTGCACGCAGTCGATGCGTGTTGGCGCCGCACGCCACTCCCGCGTGCGGCGCATTTTTTGACGCCAGCGCGAAGCCGAACGCTGAAGAGCCATGTGAACAGGACAGGAGTCGATGGATGACGTTGAGGATTTTGCTGGCCGACGACCACCCCGTCATTACGGCGGCGATCCGGGCCAGGTTGCAGACGCAGACCGGCTGGGAGGTCTGCGGGGAAGTGATCAGTGCCACCGACCTGCTGCAGCAGGCCGACAACTTGCGGCCCGATGTCGTGGTCACCGACTATCACATGCCCGGGCCCGCCGAGCTCGATGGCGTACGCCTGATCACGGCCTTGCGCCGCCGCTATCCGGCCATGGCGGTCGTGGTGCTGACGATGATCACGAATCCGCTGGTGCTGCGCACGATACTCGATGTCCGTGTGCAGGGCCTGCTGCTCAAGGACAGCCAGCTTTCCGAAATCGTGACGGCGATTGCCCGTGCCCAGCGCGGCTTCACCTATATCGGCAAGTCGGCGCTGCGGGCGTTGGCGCCGACCGAAGTACGCCCCATGATGCCGATCGGGCGCGAAGGCATGCAGCGGCTGTCGGCGCGGGAAACGGAAGTGCTGCGCCTGTACCTGACCGGACGCTCGGTAACCGAGATTGCCGCCACGCTGTGCCGCAGCGTCAAGACCATCAGCCGGCAGAAGAATTGCGCCATGCACAAGCTCGGGGTCACCAACGACCGCGAGCTGTTCGAATGCGCGGCCCTGCAGGGCATGGTGCTGCCACAAGGCGGATGACCATGGACGCCGCTCGCTATAATCGGCCACGCCAACCGGCCCCTCCGAAGCCCTCACCGTGCGGGGGCCGGCCCGCCGCATCCGCTACGTTCATGTTGCCGACATCGCCACCGCCTTCGCTACCTCCCGACGCGCCCCCTGGCCGCGCGGTGCCCGCCTTGATGATTGCCGCACCGGCGTCAGGCCAGGGCAAGACCACCGTCACCGCGGCGCTGGCGCGGCTGCACGCACGCCAGGGCCGCCGCGTGCGGGTCTTCAAGACGGGGCCCGATTTCCTGGACCCCACGCTGCTGGCCGCGGCAAGCGGCGCGCCAGTGCAGTCGATCGATCTCTGGATGACGGGCGAAGCCGATGCCAGGGCGCGCCTGGGCGACGCCGCGGCCGACGCAGACCTGATCCTGGTGGAAGGCGTGATGGGCCTGCACGACGGCACGCCGAGCAGCGCCGATGTGGCGCGCCTGTTCGGCCTGCCGGTGCTGGTGGTCATCCAGGCCGGCGCGATGGCCCAGACGTTCGGCGCGCTGGCCTACGGGCTGGCGCACTACGGGGAGCCGTTCTGGGCGATGCATGTGCTGGCCAATGGCGTTGCCACGGCCCGTCATGCCGAGATGCTGCGCGAAAGCGTGCCGCCGGGCATTGCGTGGGCCGGCGCGCTGGCGCGCGACGCATCGGCCAGCCTGCCCGAGCGGCATCTTGGACTGTTCAGTGCCGACGAACTGCCGGACCTGATGACGCGGCTCGACAGGCTGGCCGACGCACTGGCCGCACTGCCGCTGTCGCACCTGCCCGCGCCCGTGGCGTTTGGGCCGGCCAACACTGCGGCGCCGCTGCCTCGGCTGCTGGCGGGCAAGCGCATCGCCATTGCGCGTGACGACGCCTTCCGCTTCATTTATCCGGCCAACCTCGATACGCTGACGGCGCTGGGCACGCATGTCGCGTGGTTTTCGCCGCTGCGCGACCACGGCTTGCCACCTTGCGACGCCGTGTGGCTTCCGGGCGGATACCCTGAGCTCCACGGCGCCACACTGGCAGCCAACTCGGCGATGCGCGATGCCCTGCGCGATGCGCATGCGCGGGGCGTGCCGATACTGGCGGAATGCGGCGGAATGATGGCGCTGTTCGAGCGCCTCGTTGACAAGGACGGCGTCAGCCATGCCATGGCCGGTCTGCTGCCCGGAACGGTGACGATGCAGCGCAGGCTGGCCGCGATTGGCCACCAGGCGGTCACACTACCCGGCACCGGCGGAGTGCTGCGCGGCCATACGTTCCACTATTCGAGCGCAGCAACGCCGCTGACGCCAGCGGTCAGGGCCGTGTCGCCACGCGATGGCGGCACGGGAGAAGCGGTCTATCAGGCCGGCAGCCTCACCGCGTCGTACGTCCATTTTTATTTTCCGTCGAATCCCGCCGCGATTGCGGCGGTGCTGGGCGCATGCTGACGGAAGCGCGATAGCGGGCGGCGGGTCAGGCGGCGTCGCGTTCGGTGCGTGCCACGGCGTCGGCGATGCCGGCTTCCAGCTGGGCCAGCCCCTTCGACAGGTTGTGCATCGTCGTTTCCGACACGCCCGTCAGCACGTCCTGCAGGAATGCCGAACGGCGCGGCATGGCCTGGTCAACGATGTCGCGGCCCAGCTGGGTGAGCGTCACGTTGGTCATGCGATTGTCGCGCTCGCTCGTGGAACGCTCGATCCATCCCAGTTCCTGGAGGGCCTTGAGTTGGCGCGTGAGGGCGCCCGGGTCCATGCCCACGCGGTCAGCCAGCGGCTTTTGCGCAATCGGGCCTTCGTGTCCGTACAGGGCAAACAGAATGCGCCAGCGCGGCAACGGATGCCCGATGCGCTGTTCGAACGCGGCGGCGTATGCGCGGTAAGTGCGTCCGAACTGTTGCAGCACGGCCAGGCTTTGTCGCTCCAGTTCCAAAATCGAGTCTCCAGTTGGCAGATATCAGTCCGCGGCCATTGCGGGCTCATGCACCCGCGCCAGCCTGATCGGCGGCACGCGGCGCACCCGCCATATGCCGATCAGCGCCGCGACGGCCGCCAGCAACAGGCCAAGATGGATGGCGCTTACCAGCGACACCCGCGCCTGCTCCAGCAGCAGGGCTCCATTGTGCCCTGCCTTTTGCAGATGGGTCAGCAATTCCGCCTGGGCGGCCTTGTCGATCAGGATCTGCGGATCGGTCAGCCGGGACGCCCAGTCCGATGCATTCGCCGCTGCCAGCGACGCCGTCACCCCTGTGGTGTAGCTGCGCGTCACCAGCGTTCCCACCAGCGCCGTGCCCACCATGCCGCCCACCATGCGCAGAGACTGCAACATGGCGGTGGCAATGCCCAGGTGCGCGCGCCCCGCCGTCTGTTGTGCGAATACGGTCAGGTTAGGCAGGACGAAGCCCAGCCCCAGGCCCGCGCACAGCATGATGGCCAGCAGCACATTGTGATGCATGCTGCGCGTCGCCTGCGACAGACCGAGCAGCGCCAGCGCCAGCATGGCAAACCCTGCATACAGCATGCTGTTGGGCTGCGGAATGCGCGTAATGATACGGCCATTGACGATACTGCCGACGGTAATGCAGACCACCAGCGGCGTGACCAGCAGGCCGGCTTCCTTCGGCGAGTAGCCAAATCCGCCCTGGAACAGCAGCGGCGCGTACAGCAGCAGCGCGAACATCGCAAAACCACCCAGGACGCCCAGCAGGAACAGCGGCGCCAGCGCCGGATTGCGAAACATGTCCAGCGGCAGGATCGGCGCCTCGCACCGGCGTGACCATTGCCACAGCGCGATGAACGACGCGCAGGACAGCACCATCAGGCCGGTGGTCACGATGTCGAAGCCGCGCTCCGGCAACCATTCCACCGACAGCTGCAGGCTGCCCAGCCCGGCCGCAATCAGTAGCGCCCCCAGCCAGTCGATGCGAACCGGCCCCTCGTGCCCCGACTGGCGTAGATGGGGCAGGTAGCGCCAGGCCATCACCAGCCCCATCAGGCCGACAGGCACATTGATATAGAACACCGCGCGCCAGCCATACCATTCGGTCAGCAGCCCGCCCAGCGACGGGCCGAGCGCGTTGGCCAGCCCGAATGCCGTGCTCAGGATGACCTGCCAGCGCAGACGCACATGCGAATCGGGAAACAGGTCGGGAACACAGGCGAACGCGGTGCCGACCAGCATGCCGCCGCCAATCCCCTGCAGCGCACGCGCCGCCACCAGGTACGGCATGCTCGAAGCCATGCCGCATAACACCGAAGCCACCAGAAAGACGACGATCGACGCCAGCACAAACGGCTTGCGCCCGTAGTAATCCCCGAGCCGGCCGAAGATCGGCACCGTGACCACCGAAGTGAGCAGATATGCCGTGGCCACCCAAGCGTAGTACTCGAACCCCTGCAGCTCGGCCACCACGGTCGGCAGCGCCGTGGACACCACGGTCTGGTCCAGTGCGACCAGCATCACGACAAAGGCAATGCCAAGCATCGCCAGCAGCGACTCGCGAAATGGCAAGACCTGCCCTTGGCTACCCGACTGTGACTTGCCCTGCACGTGCCCCGAATCCGATGCCATATCTATTGCCCGATCAATAATTGTGCGATCAATGATCTTCAGATTATAGGGGCGGCAATTTGTTCCGGCAGAAGATTTTGGCGTTCCTACGATGGGTTACAGGATCGGTGCGATGATGGTTAGCAGCAGGTTTATTGATGCCGGCCCACCGGGTGCATCACAGGACACATCGATGCACTGAGCCCTCGACACTTTCATCCAGCTCCCGGGAGATTGCATGAAGTCAGTCACATTGATTGGCGCGCCCACCGATGTCGGCGCCAGCATTCGCGGCGCTTCGATGGGCCCCGACGCGTTACGCGTGGCCGACATCGCCAGTGCGCTGGCCCGCAACGGGCTGCAGGTGCGCGACCTGGGCACCCTGAGCGGGCCGGGCAACCCGTGGCAGGCGCCGGTCGACGGCATGCGGCATCTGCAGGAGGTGCTGACCTGGAACGAGCAGGTTTTCGAGACCGCCTATGCGACGCTGGCGGCCGGCCACATGCCGCTGCTGATGGGGGGCGATCATTGCCTGGCCATCGGGTCGGTCAGCGCGGCCGCCCGCCACTGCCGCGAACAGGGCAAGCGCCTGATGGTGCTGTGGCTCGACGCCCACGCCGATGCCAATACCGGCAGCACCAGCCCCACCGGCAATATTCACGGCATGCCGGTGGCCTGCCTTTGCGGCGACGGGCCGGCACCGCTGACCGCGCTCAGCGGCGTCACCCCGGCTGTGACGGCGCGGCAGATCCGCCAGATCGGCATCCGCAGCGTCGATGCCGAAGAGAAGATGCGGCTGCGGGAACTGGGCCTGACGGTCTATGACATGCGCTATATCGACGAGAACGGCATGCGCCTGACCATGGAACACGCCCTGGCGGGTATCGACGGCAATACGCACCTGCACGTCAGCTTCGATGTCGATTTCCTGGACAGCCAGATCGCGCCTGGCGTGGGCACGCCCGTGCGCGGCGGCCCGACCTACCGCGAAGCGCACCTTGCCCTGGAGATGATCGAGGATACCGGCGCGCTCGGCTCGCTGGACGTGCTCGAACTGAATCCCGCGCGCGATGTGCACAACCAGACGGCGGAACTGGTTGTGGAGCTGCTCGAAAGCCTGTTCGGCAAATCGACGTTGTAGGCGGCGGCTACGGCGCCATGCCTGCCGCTGGCCGCGCATGGCACCGGAACACATCGTCAGCCAAAAAAAAAGAGGCAGCCCGAAGCTGCCTCCTTCATTGCCTGCGGACCATGCCGCAGTGCCGATCAGGACGCCGACTTGCTGCCGTTCGACGTGCTGCCCGTGGTGGTGCCGGCGTCGGGCGCCGGTGCGCCGGTGGCCTCGTTCAGGCCGCCGCCCAGCGCCTTGTAGAGGTTCACCTCGCTGGTCAGCTGGTTAAGGCGGGCCTCGATCAGCGCCTGGCGCGCCGTGAACAGCTGGCGCTGCGCATCCAGCACGGTCAGGTAGCTGTCCACGCCGGTACGGTAGCGCCCTTCCGCAAGCCGGTAGTAGTCCGAACTGGCCTCTACCAGCCGGGTCTGTGCCGCCACCTGGTCGGTGAACGTACCGCGCGCGGCCAGGCCATCGGACACCTCGCGGAACGCAGACTGCACGGTACGCTCGTACGTGGCGACGTTGATGTCCTTCTGGATCTTCGCGTAATCCAGGCTCGCGCGCAGGCTGCCGGCCGTGAAGATCGGCAGCGTGATCTGCGGCGAGAACAGCCACGTGCCCGATCCCGCATCGAACAGGCCGGACAGCTGGCGGCTGGCCGTGCCGCCCGAGGCGGTCAGCGTGATACGCGGGAAGAACGCCGCGCGCGCCGCGCCGATATCGGCATTGGCCGATTTCAGGCGGTGCTCGGCCGACAGGATGTCGGGGCGGAACTGCAGCAGGTCCGACGGCATGCCGGCTGGCACTTCTGCCACGAGCTTCTGGTCCAGCGTCAGGCCTGCGGGCAGGTCGGCCGGGATACCGGTGCCCAGCAGCAGCGTCAGCGCGTTGACATCCTGCGCCACCAGGCGCGTATAGCGCGACAGCTGCGCGCGCGCGTTCTCGACCTGCGTCTGCGACTGGCGCAGGTCCAGCCGCGATGCAATGCCTTCCTCGAAGCTGCGCCGCGTGAGGTTGTACGTGCGCTCGTACGCACCGAGCGTGTCACGCGTGACCTGCAGGTTCGCTTCGTCCGCCAGTTGCGTCAGATAGGCATTGGCCACGCTGGCCACCAGCGCGATCTGCGTGCTGCGGCGCGCTTCCTCGCTGGCGAAATACTGCTCCAGCGCCGCTTCGCTGAGACTGCGCAGCCGCCCGAACAGGTCGAGCTCCCATGCCGTGGTGCCCAGCGACACGCCGTACTGGCTGCTGATCACACGCTGGCCGGTAGAAGAAAGATCCGCCGGCACGCGCTGGCGCGTTCCCTGGCCGGTCGCCCCCACCTCGGGGAACAGGTCGGCCCGCTGGATGCGGTACTGCGCGCGATAGGCGTCGACGTTGAGCGCCGCCACGCGCAGGTCGCGGTTGTTTTCCAGCGCGACCTCGATGAGCCGGTGCAGGCGCGGATCGGCAAAGTAATCGCGCCAGCCGAGCTCCGCCGCGGCGGCCACCTGCGCATCGCCGGCAGAAGCGGCGTAGGCGTCTCCTTGCGGATACGCGGCATCGACCGGCGCGGCCGGCCGTTCATACGACGGGATCAGGCTGCAGCCAGCAAGGGCCGCCGCTGCGGCCAGGCAAAGTAGCGTCTTTCTCATGCTTGGGCTCCCGTTTCCTGGGAGGACGGTCCGGACTTGCGGCGCCGCTCCTTGATCGACGTCACCACGACGAAGAACAGCGGCACCCAGAAGATGGCGAGCACGGTGGCGGTGATCATGCCGCCGATCACGCCGGTACCGATGGCGTGCTGGCTGCCCGCGCCGGCGCCTTGCGACACCGCCAGCGGGAACACGCCAAGCATGAAAGCCAGCGATGTCATGATGATCGGACGCAGACGCATCCGGCAGGCCTCGACCGCCGCCTCGATCACGCCCTTGCCCTGGTCATGCAGATCCTTGGCGAATTCGACGATCAGGATCGCGTTCTTGGCCGACAGACCCACCGTGGTGAGCAGGCCCACCTGGAAGAACACATCGTTCGACAGTCCGCGCGCCAGCGTCGCCAGCAGCGCGCCGATCACGCCCAGCGGCACCACCAGCATCACCGAGAACGGAATCGCCCAGCTTTCATACAAGGCCGCCAGACACAGGAACACCACCAGCAGCGACAGCGCGTAGAGCGCCGGCGCCTGCGCACCCGACAGGCGCTCTTCGTACGACAGGCCGGTCCACGAGTACGCGATACCCTGCGGCATCTGCTTCATGATTTCCTCGACGGCGGCCATGGCCTCGCCCGAACTCTTGCCGGCAGCCGGCTCGCCCAGGATTTCCACGGCCGGTACGCCGTTGTAGCGTTGCAGCTTCGGCGAGCCATACCCCCACTTGCCGGTGGCAAAAGCCGAGAACGGCACCATGTCGCCCTTGTCGTTGCGCACGAACCACTTGTTCAGGTCCTCGGGGTTCATCCGCGCGTTGGGACGGCCCTGCAGGTACACGCGCTTGACGCGGCCACGGTCGATGAAGTCGTTCACGTAGCTGGAACCCCACGCGATCGACACCGTGCTGTTGATGTCGCTCAGCGAGATGCCCAGCGCGCGCGCGCGTTCGTCGTCGATCTCGAGCACGTACTGCGGCTCGTCGTTCAGGCCGTTCGGACGCACGCGTTGCAGCGCCGGGTTCTTGGCGGCCAGCGCCAAGAACTTGTTGCGTGCTTCCATCAGCGCCTCGTGGCCCAGGCCGGCCTGGTCCTGCATGTAGAAGTCGAAGCCGGTGGCGTTGCCAAGCTCCTGCACCGCGGGCGGCGCAAAGGCAAAGGCCAAAGAGTCGCGGAACGTGCCGAACTTGGCTTGCGCGCGCTTGGCCAGGTCGAACACGCTCGTGGCATCGCCTTCGCGATCCTTGAACGGCTTGAGCAGGATGAATGCGAGACCCGAGCTCTGGCCACGGCCGGCAAAGTTGAAGCCGTTGACCGTGAACAGCGATTCCACGATCTTGCCTTCGTCATTGAGCAGGTAGTTGCGCATCTGGTCCAGCACGGCCTGGGTCCGCTCGGCCGAAGAACCCGGCGGCGTCTGCACCTGGGCATACAGCACGCCCTGGTCTTCTTCCGGCAGGAACGACGTCGGGATCCGCGTGAACAGGAAGCCCATGACCAGCAGGATCAGCACGTAGACCAGCAGGAACGGGGCGCGGCGCTTGAGGATGCCCACCACGCCACGCTCGTACTTCTGCGTCGACCGGATGAAACCGCGGTTGAACCAGCCGAAGAAGCCGGCCTTGTGTTCGCCGTGGTCGCCCTTTTCGATGGGCTTGAGCATCGTCGCGCACAGCGCCGGCGTCAGGATCAGCGCCACCAGCACCGAGAGCACCATCGCCGAGACGATCGTGATCGAGAACTGGCGATAGATCACACCGGTGGAACCACCAAAGAACGCCATCGGCAGGAACACGGCCGACAGCACCAGCGCGATACCCACCAGGGCGCCCTGGATCTGCCCCATCGATTTCCGGGCGGCCTCCTTCGGCCCCAGCCCCTCCTCGGACATCACCCGCTCGACGTTTTCCACCACCACGATGGCATCGTCCACCAGCAGGCCGATCGCCAGCACCATCCCGAACATGGTCAGGGTGTTGATCGAATAGCCAAACGCGGCCAGCACGCCGAACGTGCCCAGCAGCACCACCGGCACGGCGATCGTCGGGATCAGCGTGGCGCGGAAGTTCTGCAGGAACAGGTACATCACCAGGAACACCAGCACGATGGCTTCGAGCAGCGTCTTGACCACTTCCTGGATGGAGTCGGCGATCACCGGCGTGGTGTCATACGGGAACACCGCCTTGATGCCCGGCGGGAACGACGGCTCCAGCTGGTTCAGCGTGTTGTGGATGTTCTTGACCGTTTCGAGCGCGTTGGCACCCGATGCCAGACGAATGGCGATACCTGAAGCGGGCCTGCCGTTGTACTGCGCGTTGATCGAGTAATCCTGGCCACCCAGCCCGACTTCGGCCACGTCGCGCAGGCGCACCTGCGAGCCATCAGGGTTCACCTTCAGCAGGATGTCGCCGAACTGCTCGGCGGTCTGCAGACGGGTCTTGCCGATCACCGTGGCGTTGAGCTGCTGCCCGCGCACCGCCGGCAGGCCGCCCAGCTGGCCCGAGGCCACCTGGACGTTCTGCGCCTTGATGGCGTTGCTGACATCGAGCGGCGCCAGCTGGAAGCTGTTGAGCTTGGCCGGGTCGAGCCAGATCCGCATGGCGTACTGCGAACCGAACACCTGGAAGTCACCCACGCCCGAGGTCCGCGAGATCGGATCCTGCAGGTTCGAGACGATGTAGTTCGACAGGTCTTCCCGCGTGGTCGCCGGATCGGTCGAGATCAGACCGACGATGATCAGGAAGTTACGCACCGACTTGGTCACGCGGATGCCCTGCTGCTGCACTTCCTGCGGCAACAAAGGCTGGGCCAGGGCCAGCTTGTTCTGGACCTGCACCTGCGCGATATCGGGGTTGGTGCCCTGCTCGAACGTCGCCGTAATGGTCATGCTGCCGTCGGAGTTCGACTCCGACGAGATGTAGCGCAACCGGTCCAGGCCGTTCAGCTGCTGCTCGATCACCTGCACCACCGTGTCCTGCACGGTCTGGGCGGATGCACCCGGATAGTTCACCGAGATGGCGATCGTCGGCGGCGCGATGGCGGGGTATTGCGTGACCGGCAGCGAGCGTATCGACAGCACGCCCGCCAGCATGATCACGAGCGCAATCACCCACGCAAAGATCGGCCGCTCGATAAAGAAATTAGACATGGCAAATCCTTATGCGTCGGTCCCGGTCACGACTTGGCGGCCGGCGCCGAAGCGGCGGCCGGTGCGGAGGCAGGTCCTGCACCCGCCTGCGCCGCAGTGGCTTCGGTAGCCTTCACCTTGGCGCCGGGGCGCACGAACTGCAGGCCTTCGACGATGACACGGTCGCCCGCCTTGAGGCCGTCGGTCACCAGCCAGCTGGAGCCGATGGTACGGTCGGTCTTGAGCACGCGCAGTTCCACTTCGTTGTTGGCGTTGACCACCAGAGACGTGGGTTGGCCCTTCAGGTCGCGCGTCACGGCACGTTGCGGCGCCAGGATGGCCGATTGCCTCACGCCTTCGGCCAGGCGCGCATGCACGAACATGCCGGGCAGCAGTTCATTGCGCGGGTTCGGGAACACCGCGCGCAGCGTCACCGATCCGGTGCTCTGATCCACGGCCACTTCGGAAAATTCCAGCCGGCCGGCTTGGGAATAGGTGCTGCCATCCTCGAGCTGCAGCGTCACCTTGGCGGCATTGGCGCCGGCGCCCTGCAGCTTGCCATCGGACAGCTCCTTGCGCAGGCGCAGGATCGCCGCCGACGGTTGGGTCACATCCACATAGATGGGGTCGAGCTGCTGGATCGTGGCCAGTGCGTTGGCCTGGCCATTGGTGACCAGCGCGCCTTCGGTCACCAGCGAACGGCTGATGCGACCCGAAATCGGTGCCAGCACACGGGTGTAACGCAGGTTGATGTGGGCCTGGTCCACGGCCGCCTTCGACTGCAGGTACGACGCCTGGGCTTCGGCGTATTGCTGCTTGCTGACCGCTTCGTCACCGACCAGACGGCCGTAGCGTTCGGCGAGCAGCTTCGACGACGCGAGCGTGGCCTCGGCGCTCTTCGCCGTGGCTTCGTAGGTGGATGGATCGATCTGGTACAGCTGCTGCCCCTGCTTGACGTCCGTGCCTTCGACAAACAGACGTTTCTGAATGATGCCGTTGACCTGCGGGCGAACTTCGGCGATCCGGTAAGGCAGGGTGCGACCGGGAAGGGACGTATCCAGCGTGACGGTTTCGTCCTTCAGCGTGACAACTTTCACTTCAGGCGTCTGGGCCGCGGGGGCTTCATTCTTCTTGCCGCAGGCGGTTAGAGCCGTCACGGCAAGAGCCAGCATGCCTGGAATCAAAGCACGCCTGGCGCGCATTGCTTGCATAGCGATTTCCTCGAGGATGAAACGGAATTGGTCTTCTTGTTCCCGGCCCGGGCCGGGTGGGCGCCACGGCGCGCGTGGACGCAATTGGCGTGCCTGTCACCAGGCACGTATCGGATAACGGCTCAACGGATTGTCACCATGGGCCCCTGCTTTCGCCGGCTTCGCCGGCCTGGAGGAAAATCTGAACACCGGCCACGCCGCGCGCGCGTCCGGCACAGGGTCGCCCGTCAGGACGATCCTGCTCCCCGTACTCTCAAATGTCCTGCCCGATCTTCGATTATCGGGATTACCGTTGCATGCCTAAGGCCGTGCGCCCATCTGTGCGGGCATCGTCCTGCCGACCGACAACAATAATCGTTTTCACCGATATCTGCAGACGCTCATGTCTGTTGTGGCGCCTTTCACACAATCTGCGCCGAAACTGCCGGCTTTGACCGCTCCCTCCTCCAAGGTGAGCTGTCGATACCGCAATGCAGCATTTGAGCGGCCTGCCTGGCAAACAGTTCAATAAGCATGCTGCCTATTTCGCGCGTCGGCCGATATGCTACCAGTTCGGAGATAAATCAGGATGACAGAAAATTCGCTGTAATGAAGCGAAATACCCGATCGGATCGGGGGAATTCGAAACGATTTCCGCCGGATCGAAGGGAACGGAGCACCGATTTGCCGGTTCGCGAGACAGTGTGTTGCGTAACCCGGACAGTGATTCGAGGCAGTGAGTGCCAGGCGCGCCAATGAAAATCCCCGCCAACAGGCGGGGACGTCGTATTTCGAAGACGGATAAGTTCGTTATGCCCCGTCGAGGAAACGATTGCGAGGACCCAGTCGGCTGCCGAGCATCGGCCCGCTCCAGCGCATGTCGCCCCGATAGCCGGGCGCGCCCGCGCTCTCTGGCGCCATCCCGGCAGTCGGCGCTGGCTGGTACGACGGTGCAGGCGACTGATAGGTCTGCGGTTGCGGCGCCAGGTTTTGCCTTGTCGAACTGTCCGCACCCTGGGAGTACGGATCAAACTTGTCGCCGGCGCGGGCTCCACTGGTGTTGGGATCGTAAGTCCCGCTAGCGGTCGCACCACCTTGGGTGTACGGATCGCGCGGGCCCGGCGTCATCTGGGCGAAAGCCGAGATCGAAAGCAGCGCAAGTGCGCCTGCGGCGATAACACTTCGGGGTCGAATCATTGGCATGGTCAGCTCCGGAAAGCGGTGGAACAACGGAGGTGCTGTCCCTGTAGCCACTACGGAGCGAAAGCCGTGCCGGTTATATTTGCGCCTTATCAGGCGCAATATGAGGGGAAATCTTGGAGGTTGAGCCGGTGTCTGCATGCGCTTTTACAAGACTACTGTAACGGCTGCACCGCTGTCCGGACTGTCCGCGTCTGGAATGCGTGACGCAGGAGGTTGTGCGGGATTCGAACACCCTCGCACGTTTCGCCCGCGCAAAAGCAAAACCCCCAAGCTTTAAGGGCTTGGGGGTTCTGGGTATAAGAGCCTGGCGATGACCTACTTTCACACGGGTAGTCCGCACTATCATCGGCGCAAAGTCGTTTCACGGTCCTGTTCGGGATGGGAAGGGGTGGTTCCAACTCGCTATGGTCACCAGGCATGAGGGGTTGCCGCGCTGAGATGCATCAGCGCAGCGAATCTGGGGTGTAGTAAGGGGGTTGTGTTGTATGCCTGTGGCACACGCGGACTCGGGTCCCACCAGGTCAAACACACTGGTTATAGGATCAAGCC
>NZ_RCOG02000016.1 GCF_009663685.2 Cupriavidus sp. U2
GAATGGCGCAAGGTGTCGCAGAGCCTCACGCTGCAGTACGACAAGACCATGTACCTGCTGGAAGACCGCCCCGAGCACCGGGGGCTGATCCACCGCTACATCGAGGTGGCCGAATATCCCGACGGGCGGGTCGAGCTGTGGGCCGATGGCGCTTCCCTGCCCTACACCACGTATCACCGGTTTCCGGAGATCGACCAGGGGGCGGTGGTCGAGAACAAGCGGCTGGGCCACGTGCTGGCGATTGCGGCACGGGTGCAGGCGCTGCGCGACAGCCGGCATCAGGCGGGCCCGTCGCGCACGCTCTCGGGTGGGCCGCCCAGTGCGGTCAAGGCGCCCTTGAACGTCAAGCGCCAGCGGCTGATCAACCGGCTGGATCTGGAGCGCGCCATCGCGGGCACGGACGGCCCCACCCTGCTCCAGGCTCAGGTGCCACCGGCCAGCCCCACTGCCTTACGGGCACCCCACAAAAAGCATCCCGCCCCGCACAAAAAGCACGCTCGGCCTGACATTTCTATTTAGCGGACGGGGTGACCTTTCAGAGCCGCCTGGACAACGCATGTTGGCCGTTTTTTCTGATGTCGTACTTGGGATCAATCTTCAATGGCCCTTCTGTACCAGGAACCCGCGAGAATGGTCGCGCAATCCGGATCAACGTGCCGCAGCAGATCAAACTGCCACCACGATCTTGCCGAACTGCTCGTTCGACTCAAGAAAGCGGTGCGCATCGACGATCTGGTCAAAGGCGAAGGTCCTCGCAATCACCGGCCGAAACGCCCCCGATTCCAGTCCGTCGATGATGAATGCCTTGGCCGCCTCAAGCCTGGCCGGGTCGCCGGTTATCTCGTGCACGAGATAACCGCGCAGCGTCAGGGTTTTGCTCAGTACGTCAAACAAGGGAAAAGGCGTCGGCTCCGTACTGAGGCCGCCATATTCGATGAGTATTCCGCCGCGCGACATCGCTGCCGTCAGCGGGTGGAAGATCGGGCCGCCGATTGCGTCCAGCACGACCCGCACGCCAGCCGGGCCTGTTATCTCCTGCAACCGGGCGGCGAGATCGACGTTGGCAGTGGCAACCACGTGGGCGGCGCCTGCGGTCAGCAGGGCGGGCGCCTTGGCCGAGGTCCGGGTGATCGCGATCGGCGTCGCCCCTACCCTGTTCGCGATCTGGATCGCGGCCAACCCGACGCTGCTGGACGCCGCCGTCACGGCCACAAAGTCTCCCGGGCCGAGTTTGGCGATGTCGATCAGCGCACCATAGGCGGTGAGATACGGCATCCACACTGCAGCGGCCTCCTCCCAAGCCAGCGTTCGCGGATGTCTGACGACAAGTGGGGCGGGAAACGTCACCAACTCGCCGTACGCGGGCCAGCGAACCATCGACTGCGGCGGCACAACGCTGACGGCATCGCCCGGCGCAATCGCCGTGACACCGGGGCCCACCGCCGCGACAACGCCCGCGGCCTCAAGCCCGAGCCCGGACGGAAACGTCGGCCTCTCGATATACGTCCCGGCACGCAGCAGCGCCTCGGCACGATTGAGCCCCAGCGCCTTGACTCGAATTTGTACCTCCCCCGGGCCCGGCGGCGGAACATCGACGTGCTCGATGCGCAGGACCTCGGGTCCCCCATGCTGATGAAACCGGACAACGCGTGCCATGAATCCCCTCCAGTCGAAACTTGTTGAAGTGAATCCACTGTAGTCCCACACGTTTCGCGGATAAATGGCCGATAATCGACGGCAGTCGAAACCAATGGTTTTTAATATGGACCGTCTGACCAGCATGGCCGTATTTGTAAAAGCCGTCGATCTAGGCTCGTTTGCGGCCGCCGCTGATGTGCTGGGCCTATCCGCCCCAATGGTCGGCAAGCATGTTCAGGCATTGGAAACCCGCCTTGGCGTGCGCCTACTGATTCGCACCACGAGACGCCAAAGCCTGACGGACTTCGGGCAGGCCTACTACGATCGCTGCAAGGTCGTGCTGGCGGAGGCCGAGGCCGCAGATGCGCTTGCGGCCGATCAGTTCGGCGAACCGCGCGGGAGGCTGCGTGTCACCATGCCCGTGCACTTTGGCCGGCGTTGCGTGGCCCCGGTGCTCCTGCGATTTGCGCAGACATATCCGGCGCTGGAGCTGGATCTCTCATTCAATGACCGTTTCGTCGATCTGGGCGAAGGCGACTTCGACATCGCCATCCGTACCGGCGATCTGGACGACAAGGCAGGCGTGATCGCGCGTCGTGTCGCACGCCAACCAATGATCGTCTGCGCTTCGCCCGCCTATCTCAAGGCGCACGGCCAGCCCGCGACTGTCGACGCGCTCCAGCGGCACCAAGCCATCGTGTACAGACGCTCAGGCCGGGTCAGCCCGTGGCTTTTTCCCAGAGACGGGCTTCCGCCGGAAGAGATGATTCCGCTCAACCGGATCCGGATGGATGATCTCGACGCCATTGCCGAAGCCGCGACACTGGGCATGGGACTCGCCTGGCTTCCCTATTGGCTGGTCAGCGATCGCATCCGGTCGGGGGCGCTGGTCGCTCTATTGCCGGACCGGCGTGCATTTCTCTACGACGCCTACGCGTTGTGGCTGCGGGCGCCTCACTTGCCACGCAAAGTCCGCATGGCCGTCGACGCGCTCTTTGAGGCTTTGCCCGCGCTGATGACGTAAGTGGCAGGTTCAGGAAGTCGAACGCATGTTGCACCGCGCAACGCCCCAGTCGGACACCCGTTTGAACATTGGCGTGACGTATCGCCGCGGTTACATTGGCCGGGCGTTGAGTCACGCGGGGGAAGCATGTCGTGAAAGCATGATGGCGGTCGAGGACGCGTGCCGACGCACTCCCACACGCACGATAAAGAAGACAGAGGAGACATCATGCATCGCGTATTCCAGAGCACTGCCCTGGCGTTGGCGGCCGGCTTCCTGCTGTACGGCTGTGGTGGCGGCGACGACAACGGTTCGGCCACCACCGCATCCACACCCACTCCCACAGCGCCGACGGTCCAGCCCGAAGAGGTGCGTCCGCAAGACAGCCGGACCTTTACCGTCGATACCAACGCGCTGGCGGCCAAACTGGCGCCGCTGGCCGGCGCGCCTGCGTCCGACCGCTGGTCCGGTCAGCTCGGCAATGCCGGTTATGTCGTGGAAGTGCCCGCCGCCTGGAACGGCAAGCTCGTGATGTATGCCCACGGCTACGCCGGGATGGGGTCCGCGCTGTCCGTCACCATTCCGGGCATCCGCCGGCATCTGCTGGAGGCCGGCTACGCGTGGGCCGCGTCCACCTATTCGACCAACTATTACGACGTCCGCGCCGGCCTGGAGGACACCAACGCGCTGGCGCTCGCGTTCACCGATATTGCGAAGAAGAACGGCCGCACGCTGGCCGCGCCCACCCGCACGTATATCGTTGGCCATTCGATGGGCGGGCATGTCGCGGCTGCCGCCGTGGATGCCGAGAACATCCAGACCGCCGTGCACAAGGTGTCGTACAACGGCTCGGTGCCGATGTGCGCCGTGCTGGGCGACACCGAACTGTTCAACTACTTCGGTGGCTATCAGACCGCCGCGCAGCAGTTGGCCGGCATGCCGGCCACATCGTGGCCGGTCACGAACTGGACGCAGATCGTGACGCCGCTGATGTCGGCGTTGTTCACCACCTACCCCTCGGCGACGACCGCCGCGGGCGACAAGCTCAAGGCCGTGGTCAAGAACCTGACCGGCGGCGAGCGCCCGCTGTTCGAACTCGGCTTCGGGCAAAGCCCCGCGTCGAAGGCTTACCAGGACGCGGTGTGGAGCACGTTCGGCTCCGACGGCACCGTCAACGGCATCCTGACGCAAAACGTGGTGGACACCACTGCCCTGCTCTACCAGTTCGACAACGACCCGGCCCAGTCCGCCGAGGAACAGGCGTTCAATGCGGCGATTTTCCGCGTGCACCCGGTCGCCGATGCCAACCGGCTGCGCCGCGACGGCCTGCGCTGGATTCCGCAGAACGCCGCGAAAATCAGCGTGCCGGTGCTGACGCTGCATACGCTGGGCGACATGTACGTGCCGTTCAGCATGGAACAGATCTACAAGCGCCGCGCCGACGCCAACGGCACGGCGTCCTGGCTGGTGCAGCGCGCAATTCGCGGCATCGCGCACTGCGATTTCACGGTGGCGGAGCAGACCAGGGCCTTCGACGACATGGTGACGTGGGAGCAGACCCACACGCGACCCGCTGGCGACGATGTACTGACAGCGTCCGTGGTGGCCAATGCCCGGTATGGCTGCACGTTCACCGACAACACCGTGGGTGCCGACGACGACCCCGTGACGAAGAACCTGCGACTGGTGATCGCAGCGACGCCCGGCACCAGCTGCCAGTAGCGAGGAGAGACGACGCTCGGCGGCATCCGTCACGCGCAGGCGGATGCCGCCGTCCGCCCGGTCTTCCAGCCCCGGGCAATCCCCGGCGTTGTCGACGCCCCCATTGCCGAATGGTCGCCGCACGCGCTGCCCGCTAGGACGTTGGTCCAATGGCAGCACCGCCCGGATCGGTCTACCGTGTCCTGACCCGTTGCTGGCACATGGGGAGGAACCAGCATGTCGGCTATCAATCCATCACAGAGCGACAGCGTCGAGGATCGGGCACCGGCCCTCGACGTGGTCGACCGCGTATCCGAAATGTGTTTCGGGCTGTACATGGCGCTGACGTTCGTGGGCGCGGTGTCGTCCGCCACGGCCGGGCCCGATGCCGCCCAGACCATGCTGCGAGCCGCCCTTGGCTGCAATCTCGCCTGGGGGCTGGTCGACGCGATCATGTATCTGGTACGGACGCTGGCCGGGCGCGGCATGTTGCAGAAGCTTGCCCTGACGGCCAAGCATGGCGACGCGCCATCGGGCATCGCGGCGATCCGCGACGCACTGCCGCCCGCCATGAATCCGCACATTGCCAACGAGGATCTCGAACCGGTACGGGTACGGCTCGTGTCCGGCGCCACCGTGCCGGACCGCCCGACGCTGCATGGCGGCGACTTTCTTGCCGCGATCCGCATCTTCTTCATCGTCGTGCTGTCGACGTTCCCGGTCGCCCTGCCCTTCGTGCTGCTGCACGACCTGTCCACGGCGCTGGTCGTCTCCAGGGTACTGACGCTGATCATGCTGTTCGTCGGCGGCGCGGCGCTGGGCCACTACGGCGGCATCAACCCGTGGCGGGCCGGATTCTGGATGATGGCGCTTGGCGTGGCCGTCACCATGGCCGTCATCGCGCTGGGGGGATAAGATGCGCGCGCCCCTCGTGGCAGTTGCGCTCTGGCTCGCGGCAAATGGCGTGCAGGCCCAGGAGGTTGCCGTTATCCCGCCGGCGCCCGCGGCGGATACCCCGCCGCCCGCCTGGAGTTTCCTGGCGACCGGCTTCTGGAACATGCCGCGACACGAAGACAGCTACGCTTCGGGCATTTTCGGGGCCGATCATGGCCAGCTGCATCTCGAAGCGCGCGTCAACTACGAGGCGAGGCATGCCCAATCGGGTTTCGTCGGCTGGTCGTTCTCGGGCGGGGAAACTTTCCAGTACAAGGTCACGCCCATCGTGGGCGTCGTGGTGGGCAGCGCGCACGGGCCCATTGCCGGCGTGGAGGCCAGCCTCGCGGTCAGCAAGTTCGATTACTACATCGAAGCCGAATATCTGCCCGGCACGGGCTCCACCACGCCCTATACCTATGCGTGGAGCGAACTGGGATTTCGCCCGGTCCAGTGGCTGCGTGTGGGGCTGGTCGCCCAGCGCACGCGGATCTACGGCGGCGATCGCGAGTTCCAGCGCGGCGGCCTGGTACAGCTCACGTTCGGCAAGGTCACGGGCAGCGTCTACTGGTTCAATCCGGCATCCCACGATCAGGTGGTCATCGCCGCCATGACGTTCGCGTTCTAGCGTGCGCCGCCTGCCGGAATCCAGCCCGGCTACCGGCAGGGGGCCAGATCGTCACGTATGCCGTGGGTGCGGTCGCGCGCCGTGCCTACATGACCCGATGCGAAAAATGGCCGCGCCGCGCTTCGGACATCAGCTGCGCGAAATCGTCCACGTTCATATGGACCAGCGCTTCGCGGTCGCCGGCCTCGAAGTAGACGTCGTCGTGGGTCAGCAGGCTGTCGTCGATCCAGGTCAGCGTGCCATAGGCCATGCCAACCGGCGGCAATGCCTGCCGGTCGCAGTCGCGGCACACCTCGCGCACGCCATCGGCATGGGCGTAGGCCACCTTGCGCCCGGTCTGCTCGCGCAGTTCGGCCAGCTTCAGGTGATGGCTGGCAGGAATCACGGCGGCCAGGTAGCCCTTGTCGTCCTCCAGCAGCACCGTGCGGGCCAGCCGGTCGGCGGGGATGCTGCGGGCTGTGTCGTCGCCGGGGTGGGCCAACTGTCCGGGCCGCCCGGGGCGACGCACGGTCTCGAACCGGGCCTCGGTCCTGCTCAGGCATCGCGCCAGCTTCGTCGCCATGGTCATGATTGCCGCCTCCCGGCGTCGCGCGCCGCAGTGGTCTGGTGTACCGGAACTATAGGTCAGGCGCCGCCCCGAATGGTCGGTGCTAACCCGAATCGTCATGGCGCAACCCCATAGCAATGCCCTATCGCGCCGATTGCAAAGCTCTCATGTTGTTGGCATGCGCTCTCGCCTATATTTCTCGTGCGACAGGGTCTGCCCAGGCAGAGCCTCGTGGAAGTGTTGACGCGTGAAGACAGACAAGAACTACCGTTTGGATCCCCCAAAGGAGAGAGCATGTCTAACGAAAAGTGTCCCTTCAACCATGCCGCCGGCGGCGGGACCACCAATGCGGACTGGTGGCCGAAACAGCTGCGGCTGGACCTGCTGGCCCAGCATTCGGACAAGAGCAACCCGCTGGGCGAGGAATTCGACTACGCCGCGGCCTTCAAGAGTCTCGACTACGCCGCGCTGAAGCAGGACCTGGCCCACCTGATGACCGATTCGCAAGACTGGTGGCCGGCCGATTTTGGCCACTACGGTCCGCTGTTCATCCGCATGGCCTGGCACAGCGCCGGCACGTACCGCATCGGCGACGGCCGTGGGGGTGGCGGACGCGGCCAGCAACGTTTTGCGCCGCTCAACAGCTGGCCCGACAACGTCAGCCTGGACAAGGCCCGCCGGCTGCTATGGCCGGTCAAGCAGAAATACGGCCAGAAGATTTCCTGGGCCGACCTGATGATCCTGGCCGGCAACGTCGCGCTGGAAACCATGGGCTTCAAGACCTTCGGCTTTGGCGCGGGCCGCGAAGACACCTGGGAACCGGACCAGGACGTCTACTGGGGCGATGAAAAGACCTGGCTGGGCGGCGATATCCGTTACGGCAAGGGCGCGGCCGGCAGACAGGACGATGGTGGCGTGCTGGTGGCCGATGTGGAAAAACACGGCGAGGAAGTCAGCCGCACCGATCCGGGCCGCAATCTGGAAAACCCGCTGGGCGCGGTGCAGATGGGCCTGATCTACGTGAACCCGGAAGGCCCGGACGGCAACCCCGACCCCCTTGCCGCGGCCTACGACATCCGCGACACGTTCGGCCGCATGGCCATGGACGACGAGGAAACCGTGGCGCTGATTGCGGGCGGCCACACCTTCGGCAAGACACACGGCGCAGGCCCGGCCAGCAACGTCGGGCCGGAGCCCGAGGCGGCCCCGCTGGAACTCCAGGGGCTGGGCTGGCAGAACAAGTACGGCACCGGCAAGGGCGCGGACACCATCACCAGCGGCCTGGAGGTGACGTGGAGCAGCACGCCAACCCAATGGGGCCAGGGTTTCTGGGAAAACCTGTTCAACTTCGAGTACGAGTTGACCAAGAGCCCGGCCGGCGCCAACCAGTGGGTGGCCAAGGATGCACCCGAGACGGTGCCGCACGCGCACGATCCGTCGAAGAAGCTCAAGCCGACCATGTTGACCACCGACCTGTCGCTGCGCTTCGATCCGGTCTACGAGAAGATCTCGCGCCGCTTCAAGGACGATCCCAAGGCCTTCGCCGATGCCTTCGCCCGTGCCTGGTTCAAGCTGACCCACCGCGACATGGGCCCGGTGGCGCGCTACCTGGGGCCCGAAGTGCCCACCGAGGAACTGCTCTGGCAAGACCCGATCCCGAAGGTGGACCACCCGCTGGTGGACGACAAGGACATCGCCGCGCTCAAGCAGCAGGTGCTGGCGTCGGGGCTGTCGATCTCCGAGCTGGTCAAGACGGCGTGGGCGTCGGCCTCGACCTTCCGCGGCTCCGACAAGCGCGGCGGCGCCAACGGTGCCCGCATCCGCCTGGCCCCGCAGAAGGACTGGGCGATCAACGAGCCCGATCAGCTTGGCAAGGTACTGTCCAGGCTCGAAGCCATCCAGAAGGACTTCAACGGCGCGGCGTCGGGCGGCAAGAAGGTCTCGCTGGCTGACCTGATCGTCCTGGCGGGCAATGCGGCCATCGAGAAGGCAGCGGAAAAGGCCGGCAAGACGCTGACCGTGCCGTTCTCGCCGGGCCGCATGGATGCGTCGCAGGACCAGACCGACGTGAAGTCGATGAGCGCCATGGAGCAGACCGCCGACGCGTTCCGCAACTACATCAACCCGCGCGTGCGCGTGCCGGCCGAGCACATGATGATCGACAAGGCGCAGCTGCTGACGCTGACCGCGCCAGAGATGACGGTGCTGATCGGCGGCCTGCGCGTGCTGAACGTCCATCATGGCAAGGATGCGCACGGGGTGCTGACGGACCGGCCCGAGACGCTGACCAACGACTTCTTCCGCAACCTGCTCGACATGAGCCTGGAGTGGACGCCGCTGTCGCGCGACGTGTTCGAGGGCGCCGATCGCAAGACCGGCGCGGTCAGGTGGACCGGCTCGCGGGTCGACCTGGTGTTCGGCTCGCACGCGCAGTTGCGGGCGCTGTCCGAGGTGTACGCCAGTGCCGACGGCGCAGACAGGTTCTACACGGACTTTGTCGCCGCCTGGGCCAAGGTGATGGACCTCGACCGCTTCGACCTGCGCCAGTGATGTAGCCCGGTGGCATGCGGGGGCGCCGATCGGCATCGGCGCCCCTTTTTCCTTGGCTTTTCTTTGGCTTTTGGCGCCGGGGGCGTTCAGGCGGTGCACGCCCTCAGTGCCTGCAGGCAAAATTCCGCCACCACGCCGGCCATCTGGTCGATGTCGAGCGGTTCGGCCGATACCGCCGATAGGCGCGCGTGGCTGGCGGTAGCGGTGGCCAGGCCGTGGGCGGCGATCCAGACGGCGAAGGCCAGTTGTTCTTCGGTCAGGTGGGCAGGCGCCTTGCCGTCCAGGCACGCGGTCACGGCCTCGCGCACGCGCGAGAACGAGTCGCCGGCGGCCTGCGTCAGTTCCGGGTAGTCGCTGCGGCGCGCGACGCCGGGGCCGAACATCAGGTGGAAGCGCGCCGGATAGGTGTGGGCGAATTCCGCATAGCCCACCAGCAGGCCGCGCAGCCGGTCGGCCGGGGTGGCATTGGGCAGCCGGGCGGCGCGTTCGCTCCTGAAATGCTTGAGTTCGCGGAACGCCTGCGCGGCAATGGCTGCCAGCAGGCCATTGCGGTCCTGGAAGTGGTGCGATGGGGCGCCAGCCGACACGCCAGCAAGCCGGGCGGCGGTGCGCATGCTCATGGCGGCCACGCCTTCGGTATCGATCAGATGCAGGCCCCAGGCGATCAGCGACGCGCGCAGATCGCCGTGGTGCCACTGCCCTTCCGGCTTGGTGGCCGCCCCGGTGGGCGTCTTGCGGGGCCGGGGCGCGCGGGCCGCCTTGGATGGCTGGGTCATGCCGGGTTGCTGCCTGGTTCGCGGGGTTCCATGCTACAGCGGCCGCCGCGGATCTGGCGGCTACAGGGCCGCCTGGCTGTCCAGCGCGGCCTCGCCGTCGGCGGCCGGGGCCGGGCGCCGGCGCAGCGCGGCTTTCACCACGCCGTACTGCACGCAGAACAGCACGCCCTTGGACACCGCCGGATAGACCGCGATAAAGGCCGGCCACGACGCCGGGTGCCAGATCGCCACCGCGGCGTTCAGCGCGGCGGACACCAGCATCAGCACCGCCCAGGCGTAGCCGAAGAACGTCATCTCGGGCTGCACGCGCGGTGCGATGGCGGGCGGCACATAGCGGTTCATCCAGCCGCCGCGCAGCATGACCACGCCGATCACCAGGAACAGGATGCTCGGTTTGGCCATCACGAAGCGCGGATCGGACGTGACCCAGGTGGCGATCGACGACACCACGACCGACGCCAGGCTGATCCACTGCAGCACTGCCACGCGGCGCCGGTGGACGATTTCCCGGCCGACCACGGCCAGTGCCACCACCAGCCCGGCCAGCGTGGCCATGCGGACATCCACGTTCAGCGCCATCAGCACGGCAAACACCAGCACGCCCAGCGTGTCGAGCATGACGGGCCACGCCACCCGCAAGAGCCGGCTCATACGCTGGCTCCTTCCACCCAGTTGCCGTGGAAGCCGAACGGCACGCGCTGCGGCAGTTCCACCGTGGCCACCGGCCCGGCCTCGATGTCCACGGCATCGAGCACCAGCAGTTCACTGGTATGCGATGCGGCGCGCCACACCACGGCCAGCAGCCAGCCGTCGCCCTCGGCACGACCACGCGGCGCGAACACCGGCTCGGAGGTCGCGTCGCCCGGCGGCAGCCACAGCGTGGCCTGGGCGCCGGTCACGGCGTCGAGATGCACGATGCCCTGCCGTTCCCCCTCGTCCGATGGCCCCTGGCGCGCGGCTTCCCCGGGCACCGACGCGGCGAACCAGCCATGCCGGTGCCGGCGACCGGCAAGCCGGTCGTCGATGCGCGGAAATTCGCCCGGGATGTCGCACAGGCGCTGACTCGTGAAGGTGTCGCGGCCATCGGCCAGATCGAAGGTCCAGCGGGTCAGGTAGGCCAGCTGGCGCGACCGGTCGCCCGGCGACCCGTCCGGGCGTGGAAACAGCGGCGCCTCGTCGTAGACCATGACGTCGGCGTGTATCGTGTTGCCGTCTTCCCACGCGTTCATCGCGTGGAACACATAGCACGGTGGGCCCTGGAACCAGCGTGGCACGCCGGACGGTGCATCGCGCCGCATGATGCCGATCATCGACGGCCGGTCTGCCTCGAATGCATACGGCGGCAGGCCTTTCTCCAGCCGCTCGCGGCTGCCTGTCAGCGGCAGGACCGGAAACAGCAGATGCCGCGTGGTCATCATGAAGTCATGGACCATGCTGCAATACGGCGTGTCGAACTTGAGATGGCGGGTCAGCCGCGCATCGGGGCCAATGGTGCCGGTGGTGATGGCGGGCGTCAGCGGACCATCGGCGTTATATCCGAAGAAGAACATTTCGCCGGTCAGCGGATCGATCTTCGGATGGGCCGTGAACGGACCCTGCAGCGGGCCATAGTCGGCGTAGCCCAGCGTTTCCAGCGTGCCGGGCGTCATGCGCGTGGGCGGGTGCGCCTCTTCCAGTGCCAGCAGCCGCTGGCCGTGCCACACGATATGGGTGTTGGCCACGCCCCGGTCGTCGCCCGCCCATTCAGGGGCATCGGGCAGCTTGCCGGCAAACGTGCGGAACAGCGCGCGGCCGGCCCGGTCTTCGTCGCGCCATTTCGGCGTGCGGACCCAGCGGTTGCGATAGCTCGCCGCGCCATCGGCCAGCGCAATGGCGTGGATCATGCCGTCCCCGCCGAACCAGTGCGTGGCCGCCGTCGGAAAACGCGGATTCGGACCATTCCGATACAAGGTGCCGGCCAGTTCCCGGGGCAGTTCGCCCCGCACCTTGAGCCCGGCGGCGTCGATTTCCCGGGTCACGGGCGCAAAGTTGCCCTTGGACCAGATGCTGTCCTGCGCTGGCTGGGCCGCCTTGCCATGCGCCTCTTCCTGCATGCGTTGCTGCGCTGTTTCCACGCTGTCTCCCCGATCCGAACTGATCACTGTTCAGTTTGCGTATTCAAGGCGGCGTCCAAGAGGAAGTCAAGGACATCTGGCGTGGGGATTTCGGCAATACGGATCGGTGGAAGGACTGCGGAGTCGGCGCCCTTGGCGGCTTCGCGCCGGGTTGCCTACCATGACATCACCGTCCATCCCCATCTTCCCGGCCCCTGCCATGCCGACCGACCCCGATCCGACGACCACCGCCCTGCCCCCAGCGCCCCGACTGCCCCTGCACGCCAGCCTGCGCAACGGGCAGCCGGTGGTGGTGCGCAAGATCCGGGAGGATGACAAGGCGGGCATTGTCGAAGCGTTCTCGCTGCTGTCCGACGATTCCCGCTACACACGCTTCATGGCCGCCATGCACGACCTGCCCGAGGCGGCGCTCGACGACGTGGTTCACCCGGTGCCCGGGCAAGACTGCACGCTGGCCGCCGTGGCGGGCACCGCCGAGAGCGGGCATCTGGTCGGCGGTGCGCGCTACGTGGCGCTGCCGGGCCGCGATGCGTGCGAGTTCGCCGTGACCGTGCTCGACGGCTGGCAATCCTCGGGCCTGGGCAGCCTGCTGATGCAGACGCTGATCGCACTGGCGCGGGCGGCCGGGTTCGGCACGATGGAGGGCTACGTGCTGTCGGCCAATCGCGGCATGCGGGGGCTGGCGCACCGGCTGGGCTTCGCGGATACGGTCTGCCCCGACGACGCCACGCTGCGCGTGGTTACGCTCGACCTCCGCCATCCGCCATCCTCCTGACCGAGGGCGCGGCCTGACGGAGGCTGGCGGGCTGAGGGCTGAGGGCTGGCGGGCTGAGGGCTACTCCGCGCCGGCCAGCACGGCCTTCTGGGCGGCCAGCCGGGCGCCCATGGCTTCGGCCAGCGCATGCAGGCCGGACATCGGCCGCACCATGACCTCGAACTCCTCGATCTTGCCGGCCTCGTCAAACCGCAGCATGTCGATGCCTTTCAGCGCCTTGCCATCGACCTCGGCACTGAATTCCAGCACCGCGCTCTTGCCATCGTCCGTGGCAAACGTGCGGTGGTAGGTGAAGTTGTGGAACACCGTGTTCACCGTCTTCAGCACCAGCTTGATCGCAGCACGCCCCGGATATGGCGTATGCGCCACAGGCGAGCGAAATACGATGCGGTCCGATAGCAGCGGGTCCAACTCTTCCATGGCATTGCGCGCCAGCAACGCGTGCCAGGCAGCCAGCGTCTGTTGCGCGGCGGGGGTCAGGCCTTGAACGTCCATGCAGGTCTCCTTTGGGGTGGCGAAGATGGGAATGGGCAATCTTCGGTCAATTATGCAACTGGTTGCATAAAAAGGCATCGTAGCGCGTGGCCCGCCAAATTGCCAGCGCGATACCGCAATACGCGGGAAGCCATGCACAGCCTGCATTCCGCGCCCGAACCTGGGCCAAACTGTCAGAAATGCAAAATCAGACAAACGCCTACAGCTTGTGCATGTGCCTCACTCTAAGCTTCATGGCAGGACCTGACCCGTCCTGTTTAACCTCCCCCTGCAAGCCCGCCTGATTCGCGTCAGGCGGGTTCTTTTTTCGACAGCCAGCGGCCCACCCCCGCCTTAGCGGCCCTGCGGCACGGACCCGATCCCAGCCGCCCCGGCTCCGTCCAGCGCCTGCAGGATCGCGTAGGCGGCCTGCACGCGCGCGGGGATCGGCAGATTGCGGTTGGCCAGCATCACCACGCCGATCCGCCGCCCCGGCACGAATGCCACATACGCGCCAAAACCATTGGTCGAGCCAGTCTTGTTGATCAGTACGTCGGCCGGCGCCGGTTGCGGCGGATCGATGCGCTGCACGGCCTGGGCGTCGCGCACCATGCGCGCGTCGTTGCCGGCCTGCAGCACGTCCAGCGATACCGGCCAGCCATAGCGTTCCCAGCCCAGCCCCTGCGTCATCGCACCCACCCGGAAGTAGCCCGCATGGGTGGCGGCCAGCGCCTGGCGCAGGGCGGCGTCCGAGACAGCCTGCGCATCGATGTTCAGCTCCACGTAGCGGATCATGTCGGCGGCGGTGGTCTTGATGCCGTAGGCCTGCCCATCGAACACGCCGGCCGACGCGCGCACGGGCTTGTCGTCGCGGTAGCCCCATGCGTAGTGGGCCATCTGTGCGCGGGGCACCTGCACCCACGAATGGGTCAGGCCGAGCTTCGGAATCAGTTGCCGCGCCATCGCGCTGTCGAACGAGGTGTCCAGCGCCTGGGCGGCCGCAAGGCCGAACAGGCCGAGGCTGACGTTCGAATAGCGCCGCTGCGTGCCCGGTGCGGCGTCGGGCTGCCAGCGGCGCAGCCATTCGATCATCTGCGGCATGGTGTTGACGGCGTCCGGCACCTGCAGCGGCAGCCCGCCCGCCGTGTACGTGCCCAGTTCAAGCAGGCTGATACGGTCGAACGCGCTGCCGGCAAGCCTTGGCAGGTAGCGGGGGGCCTTGTCATCGAGCGAGAGCACGCCGCGCGCTTGCGCCCAGGCCGCCAGCGTGGCCGTAAAGGTCTTGCTGACCGATCCGATCTCGAAAAGCGTGTCGTCGGTAACGGGCCGGCTGCCCTGCCGAGAGGCCACGCCATAGTTGAAGATCCGGTGCTGGCCGCCGGCGGTAATCGCCACCGCCATGCCCGGCACCTGGTACTGGGCCATGACGGGCTGCACCGCGGCATCGACCGCCCGCTGGATGGCATCGGCGGACGGCGCCGCCTGTGCCGACTGTACCGTCCCGGCGATCGCCAGCGCGAACAGTCCGGCCCGCACCGGAGAACGGATGGCAAGGCAACGGAAAGTGCGAGCGGCTGGAGGCATGGGGCGGACACATTGGGGGCTGGGACGAGGACCGCATTGTAGCCGTGGCGATGACGCGCACCGAAGGCCGGCGACCCGGCCATTAGCGGCCTACAATGGCGGCTTCGCCGTCCTGACAGGTCTGCCATGCAGCCCGGTGCGTGGCTGAACCTGCGACTTACGGCTGGACGTTGCCGCAGCCATGCCATCGCCCGTGCCATTGCCCATCCAGGAGACCCCATGAAACCCCGTATCTCGGTGCTGACGCTCGGCGTGACCGACCTCGAACGCGCGGTGGGCTTCTATCGCGATGGCCTTGGCCTGGCCACGCCGGGCATCGTCGGCAAGGAATTCGAACACGGCGCGGTGGCCTTTTTCGACCTGCAGGCCGGCCTGAAGCTGGCACTCTGGGCACGCGACAATCTGGCCTGGGATACCGGGCTGCCCCCCAGCGCGCCCTGCCCCACGGGCTTCTCGATCGGCCACAACGTGACCAGCAAGGGCGAGGTGGACCAGGTGATGGCGCAGGTGGCCCGCGCGGGCGGGACCATCGTCAAGCCGGCCCAGGATACGTTCTATGGCGGCTACGCCGGCTACTTCCAGGACCCGGACGGCAATCTCTGGGAAGTGGTGTGGAATCCGTCGATCCTGCCGGTCGATTGAGGCCTGCTAGGCCGTCTGCTGGCAGAAGCAAAGCCGGTTGCCGAACGGGTCCTTGACCTGCAGCTGGCGGCCCCAACCGGCGTCTTCCATACCGGGCTTGGCATAGCGGTACTGCCGCGCGGTCAGTTCCCGGTGGAGCGCGTCAACGTCGTCGATCGGCACGAAGATGGCTGACCCCGGCGTGGCGTCGCCGTGGTGCTCGCTGAGATGCAGCGTCAGCCCGGACCGCGACACCTGGGCATAGAGCGGGAAGTCATCGCCAAACCGGTGTTCCCAGTCCAGCGTGAAGCCAAGGAAGTCGAGATAGAACTCTTTCGCCTTGTCGACCGAGAAGATGCGCAGGATTGGGATAGCGGGTGAAAATTGCATGGGAGCCCCCGGATCTCGGCAAAATGCCATTTTGCCACCGGTTGCAGCGCCGTAAATGGCTTTTTGTCCACTTAAAACAAGCAGATCCCGGCCCGAGCTTTTACTTCGATTTATGCAAACCCTATAATTATTGGCATCCAATAATTCAGCATAAACCCGCCATGCGCTACGTATTCAACCGTCCAGAGCTTGCCCGCCAGATGGCGCGGCAGTTACTGCATCCGAGCGTGCTGGACGAAGGGCTACGTTCCGGCCTGTTCCTGTCGGGCCTGCGGCGCATCGGCAAGACCACGTTCCTGGTCAACGACCTGATACCGGCGCTGGAAGAGTTGGGCGCCATCGTGATCTACGTCGATCTGTGGAGCGATACCCAGCGCAGCCCGGCCACCCTGATCCGCGACGCCATCCGCGAAAAGCTGTCTGAACTGGAATCGCTGCCCGCCGCCGCCGTGCGCAAGCTACGCCGGCTGGCGGGCGCCGATATCGGGGCGCTCGGCTTCAAGTTCGGGTTCAAGCTGGACACGCTGGGCGAGCCCGGCGGCGCCACGCTGGCCCAGGCGCTGAAAGAGGTGGTGGACCAGGGCCGAACCGATGTGGTGCTGATTGTCGATGAAGTGCAGCACGCCATCACGTCCGAGGAAGGCAACCAGATGCTGCTGGCGCTGAAAGCCGCGCGTGACGCGATCAATCCCCGGCCGAACACTTCCGGGCACTTCCTGTTCGTCGGCACGGGGTCGCACCGCGCGCTGGTCGGGGAGCTGACGGCGCGCCGCAACCAGGCGTTTACGGGCGCCACGTCGGTGGCCTATCCGGTGCTGGACAAGGAATACGTGGCCTACCTGCTGGAACGGCTGTCCGCCGAGGGCTTTACCGCCCAGCCTTCATTGGAGGTGGCCGTCAAGGCGTTCCAGACGCTGGGCAACCGGCCCGAGGAAATGATCAAGGCGCTGCGCCAGCTCCATTTCCATCTGCCGCCCGGCAGCGATCCCGACGAACACCTGCCCGTGATTGCCAATACGCTGCGCTCGGCCGCTGCCGATATCGAACTGATGAAGCTCGAACAACTGGGCGGCCTGGCCACGGCCATCTTCGACCGGATTGCCTCGGCCGACGGCGATGCGCGCGGGCTGTTCTCGGCCGACGCCGCCGCGGCCTACTCGAAGGCCATCGGCCGGGAGGTCAAGGTGGAAGAGGCACAGCCGGTAGTCAATGAACTGATGGCTACCAACCTGATCATGCGCAAGGGCCACGGGCTGTATGGCATCACCGACCCGTTCGTGCAGGAAATGTGGCGCGAGCGCAAGGCCATCGAAGGAAAGCTCTGACCGCCGGCCGACGCGCCGGCAAGAGAAAGATTTTCGGAAAACCTGTCACAACCGCGTTTCGCCGTTCGTCTTATGGACAAACGGATGCGAATTGCCGCGTCCGTCTTCCTGAATCCGACAAATTCTGACGAATTGGAGAAACGCATGTCTGCACGCCTCAACTTCTTCCCCCTTGCCCAGGCCAGCCAGAAGGCCTTGATCGCACTGTCGCAATCGTGCAAGAAAAGTTCGCTGGGGGAACGCCTGGTCGAAATGGTCCAGTTACGCGTATCGCAACTGAACGGCTGCGGCCTCTGCATCGATATGCACTGGCGCGACCTGATCAAGCAAGGCGTTGACCCCCGCCACCTGAACGCCATCGCCGGATGGCGCGAAGCCCCCTTCTTCGACGCCCGCGAGCGCGCCGCGCTGGGCTGGGCCGAGGCCATGAACGCCCTGCCCCATCGCGACGATACGGACGCCGCCTATCCGGCACTGCGCGAGCACTTCAGCGAGGAAGACATCGCCCAGCTTTGCTATACCGTGGCCGCCATCCGCGCCTGGAACGTGATGAATCTGAGCCTGCGCAACCAGATTCCGGTGAACCCGCCGCCGGGGATGTAAAGCCTCCGGGGGGTCTCTCGCTCTCCCGGTCTGTACATGCCCATGCGGGAGAGCGGAGACAGGCAAAAGACAAAAGGCAAAAAGGCAAAAGGCACGGTCAACCTTCAGCCGCCACCGCCCGCTGCCGCAGCACCTCGACGCGCCTAATAAGGGTTATTACCTAGTTTTCATATAACCAGAAAAGCGTAAGGTGCTGGCCTATGCAGACACGGCCCATCACCCTGACCGAGCGCGTCATCCAGCAGTTGCGCGGCGAGATCGCCGACGGGACATTTCCCGTCGGGGCGCGGCTGCCCACGGGCAAGCAGCTATCGGAACGTTATGGCGTCAGCGCCGCCGTGATCCGCGAGGTCACCGAACACCTGCGTTCGCAAGGGATGATCGAGAGCCGCCAGGGGCTGGGCAGCACCGTGCGATCGCGTGTCAGCGACAGCGGATTCCGCCTGGCCGGCAGTGCCGACGCCACCGACCTGGCCGCGATTTTCGAGTTGCGGATCGACCTGGAAAGCGCGGCGGCGGCCATGGCCGCCCGGCATCGCACCGAGGCGGACGTGACGCGGATGGGCGCCCTGCTCCAGACCATCGCCGCGCATATCGACGATCCCGACCATGGCGTGGAACCCGACATCCAGTTCCATATCGCCATCGCCACCGCCACGCACAACCCGTATTACCTTCAATTGCTGCAGTACATGAACCTGCAGCTTCACCACGCCGTGCGCGCCGCCCGCGTCAATTCCAGCCGCCAGCCGGGCCTGCCGCGTCAGGTGCACGGCGAACACGTGGCGATCTTTGACGCCATCCGCGCGCGCGATGCCGAACTGGCCCGACAGCGCGCCACCGAACACCTGCGCAATGCCGCGGGCCGCCTGGGCCTGCCGCTGCGCCAATCGTAATTTCTCCATTTCGCTTCCATTGCCGATCATGTTCGATACCGCATTCGCCCAACGCCTGACCGAAGCCCTTGGCCCAGAGGTGGTTGCCACCGCGCCCGATGACGTGGCGCCCTGGCTGTCCGATTGGCGCGGCCTGTACAAGGGCCACGCGCAGGCCGTGGTGCGGCCGCGCACGACCGAACAGGTAGCGCAGGCGCTGGCCCTGTGCCAGCAGTCGGGCGTGCCCGTCGTGCCGCGCGGCGGCAACACCGGCCTGTGCGGCGGCGCGGCGCCGGGCAACAGTCCCGCCAACGTGGTGATCAGCCTGGATCGCATGGACAAGATCCGCTCGATCGACACCATCGCCAACACCATGGTGGCCGAAGCGGGCTGCATCCTGGGCAACCTGCGCCGCGCCGCCGAGGAAAACGACCGCCTGTTCCCGCTGTCGCTGGCGGCCGAGGATTCGTGCCAGATCGGCGGCAACCTGGCCACCAACGCCGGCGGCGTCAACGTGGTGCGCTATGGCATGACGCGCGAACTGGTGCTGGGCGTGGAAGCGGTGCTGCCCAGCGGCGAGGTCTTTCACGGCCTGCGCACCTTGCGCAAGGACAACACCGGCTACGACCTCAAGCAGCTGCTGATTGGATCGGAGGGCACGCTCGGCATCATCACGGCCGCCGCGCTGCGTCTGTCGCCGCGCGCCGATTCGCGCGCCGTGGTGCTGGCCGCCGTGGAATCGTCGCAACAGGCGCTGGAACTGTATGCGCTGCTGTTCGCCCGCTGCGGCGCGCGGCTGCAGGCTTACGAGTTCTTCACCGGCGCCTGCCTGGACCTGGTGCTGACCCACGCCGAAAACGTCCAGGCGCCGTTCGCCGAGCGCCATCCGGCCTATGTGCTGCTGGAAATTGCCGATACGGCGCCCGAGGACGTGCTGAACGCGCTACTGGAATCGGTCATTGGCGATGCGCTGGAACAGGGCCTGTGCCGGGATGCGGCCGTGTCCGCGTCGCTGGCCCAGCTGCAGGGCCTGTGGCGCCTGCGCGAGGAAATCTCCGAGGCGCAGCGCGCCGACGGCCTGCACCTGAAGCACGACGTATCGCTGCCGATCGAAAGCATCCCGGCCTTCATGGCATCGATGGAAGCCCGCCTGCTGGCGCGGTACCCGGGCATCCGGCCGTTTATCTTTGGGCATTTCGGGGACGGCAACCTGCACTACAACCTGTCGCGCCCGCTTGGCGCGGACCCGAAATGGGCGCTCGGCGACGGCAAGGCCGTCAGCGACGAGGTGATGGAGGAAGTGGCCCGCTACAACGGCAGCATCAGCGCCGAGCACGGCATCGGCCAGCTCAAACGCGACGCCTTCCTGGCCCTGAAAGATCCGCTGGAACTGCGGCTGATGCGCGCCATCAAGCAGATGTTCGACCCCAGCGGCATCATGAATCCGGGCAAGCTGTTGTAAGGGCGTCCGGTGGACGTTCTTTCAGGCGCTTTGCCGCCTTGCACAATCGCTATACTGGGAGCCTTTTTCTGCATACCGCAACCAAACGGTTCCCAAATTGGCTGATCAAGACCTGAGCAAGCTGAAAATCGACCGCAGTGCCATGGCGCCCGCGCCACGCCGGCGCCGCCGCTGGGTGCGCTACGCGATCATCGTGGCGATCCTGCTGGTGGTGATTGGCGTGGGAGCCCGGCTGGCGGGCCCGCAGCCTGTGGAAACCACCACGATCACGGCGGCCTACCCTTCCCAGAACTACACGCTGCTGAACGCCACGGGTTACGTCGTGCCCCAGCGCAAGGCCGCCGTGGCCTCCAAGGCGCAGGGCCGGCTGGAATGGCTGGGCGTGCTGGAAGGCTCGCGCGTCAAGAAAGACGAGATCATCGCCCGCGTGGAAAGCCGCGACGTGGCGGCTTCGGCCGCCCAGGCGCGCGCGCAGGTGCAGGTGGCCGAAGCCAACCTGCAGTTGCAGCAGGCCGAACTGCGCGATGCCGAGGTCAACCTGAAGCGGTCGGAGATGCTGCTGGAGCCGAAGGCCATCTCGAAGCAGCAGTACGACGCCGACCTGGCCCGCTACAACAAGGCGCGCGCGTCGATCAGCAATGCCCAGGCATCGATCACGTCGGCCAGGGCCAACGCCCGTGCGGCCGAGGTCTCGGTCGAGCAGACCGTGATCCGCGCCCCGTTCGACGGGGTGGTGCTGATCAAGCACGCCAACGTCGGCGACAACATCACGCCGTTCTCGGCCGCCGCCGACACCAAGGGCGCGATCGTGACCATCGCGGACATGGACACGCTCGAAGTGGAAGCCGACGTCGCGGAATCGAACATCGCAAAGATCACGGTGGAGCAGCCCTGCGAGATCCTGCTCGATGCGCTGCCGAACCTGCGCATGGCCGGGCGCGTATCGCGCATCGTGCCGACCGTGGACCGGTCCAAGGCCACCGTGCTGGTCAAGATCCGCTTTGTTGACCGCGACCAGCGCGTGCTGCCCGACATGAGCGCCAAGATCGCCTTTCTGTCCAGGCCAGTGCCGCCCGAAGACAGCAAGCCGCTGACCGCCGTGCAGCCATCGGCCGTGGTGGAGCGTGACGGCAAGGCCGTGGTGTTCGTGGTGGCCGACGGCAAGGTCAGGCAGGTGCCGGTGACCCGGGGCGCCAAGATTGGCGAACTGCAGGCCGTCCAGGGCGTGAAGGCCGGCGAGACCGTGGTGCTGGCACCGGCCGACAAGCTGACGGACGGCGCCCGCGTCACCGTCACCAGGAAGTAGGCCATGGCCACGTCGCTCGACCCTTCCGCCCCGGCCACCGCCGGCGCCCCGCTGGTTTCGATCCGCCACCTGGCCAAGTCGTACCAGCGTGGCGCGCAGACCGTGCCGGTGCTGTCGGACATCTCGCTGGACATCGCGGCCGGCGACTTTATCGCGCTGATGGGCCCGTCCGGTTCCGGCAAGAGCACGTTGCTGAACCTGATTGCCGGCATCGACCGGCCCGACAGCGGCGAACTGCTGGTGGGCGGTGTCGATATTTCGGAGCTGCCCGAGGCCTCGCTGGCCGACTGGCGCGCCGCGCACGTGGGTTTCATCTTCCAGTTCTACAACCTCATGCCGGTGCTGACCGCGTTCGAGAATGTGGAGCTGCCGCTGATGCTGACGCGGCTGGGCCGCGCCGAGCGGCGCGAGCGTGTGGAAATGGTGCTGCGCATGGTCGGCCTGGCCGACCGCATGGACCACTATCCCACCGAACTGTCTGGCGGGCAGCAGCAGCGCGTGGCCATTGCCCGGGCGCTGATTACCGATCCGACGCTGATCGTGGCCGACGAGCCCACGGGCGACCTGGATCGTAGTTCGGCCACGGATATCCTGGCCATGCTGCAGCGGCTCAACAGCGACCTGGGCAAGACCATCATCATGGTCACGCACGACGCCCATGCGGCCGAGGCCGCCAGGTCGCTGGTCCATCTGGAAAAAGGCGAACTGCTCCAGAGCGAGCGGCGCGCCTGAGGCATCGGTCCATGTTCCTGCCCAAGCTGATCGCCCGCAACGCCATGCGCCACAAGCTGCGCACGGCGCTGACCGTGCTGGGCCTGGTGATCGCGGTGCTGGCCTACGGCCTGTTGCAGACCGTGGTCGATGCCTGGTATGCCGGCGCGTCGGCGGCTTCCAACGCACGACTGGTGACCCGCAACGCCATCTCGCTGACGTTTGCGCTGCCCCTCAACTACGAGTACCGGATCAAGGGCGTCGAGGGCGTGACCCAGGTGGCGCGCTCGAACTGGTTCGGCGGCGTCTACCGCGACCCCAAGAACTTCTTTGCCCAGTTCGCCGTCTCGGACAACTACCTGGACCTGTACCCCGAGTTCATCGTCCCGCCCGCACAGCGCGCCGACTACCAGCGCGACCGCCGCGGGGCCCTGGTGGGCCGGCAGCTGGCCGACCTGTACGGCTTCAAGATTGGCGACGTCATCCCGATCAAGGGCACGATCTACGCCGGCACGTGGGATTTCGTCGTGCGCGGCATCATGGACGGCCGCGACGACAGCACGATCACGCGCCAGATGGTGTTCCACTGGGACTACCTGAACGAAACCGTGCGCAAGAAGAATCCCAGGCAGGCCGACCAGGTGGGCGTCTTTATCCTGGGCGTCGATAACCCGGACAACGCCGCCGCGATCTCGCGCAACGTCGACAACGTGTTCCGGAATTCGCTGGCCGAGACGCTGACCGAGACCGAGCAGGCCTTCCAGCTTGGCTTTGTGGCGATGTCGAACCAGATCATCGCGGCGATCCGCGTGGTGTCCTATGTGGTGATCGTCATCGTGATGGCCGTGATGGCCAATGCCATGGCCATGAGCGCCCGCGAGCGCATCACCGAGTACGCCACGCTGAAGGCGCTGGGCTTCGGGCCGGGCTTTCTGTCACTGCTGGTTTTTGGCGAATCGATGATCATCAGCGCGTTTGGCGGGGCGCTGGGCATGGTATTGACGCCGCCCGCGGCCCGCTTCTTCAAGCAGGCGGTGGGCGGGGTGTTCCCGGTGTTCACCGTGTCGCACGAGACCATGGCGATGCAGGCCGGCTGTGCGCTGGTGGTAGGCGTAGCCGCCGCCATCGTGCCGGCGGTGCAGGCAGCCCGGGTGCGCATCGTCGAGGGCCTGCGGGCCATCGGCTGACGGGATCGCGCGCCGATGGTCATCCCGCTCCATTACATCGCCCGCAATGTCTGGGCCCGGCGCCTGACCACGGCGCTGACGGCGGGCGGCCTGGCGCTGGTGGTCTTTGTGTTCGCGACGATGCTGATGCTCGATGCCGGGCTGAAGCAGACGCTGGTGACCACGGGCGAGCGCGACAACGTGGTGGTGATCCGCAAGGGCGCCGAGACCGAGATCCAGAGCGCGATCACGCGCGACCAGGCCGCCGCCCTGGAGATGTATCCGTCCATCGCCATGACGCCCGAAGGCCGCCCGATGGCCTCGCGCGAAGCCGTGGTGCTGATTTCGCTGACCAAGACCGGCTACACCACGCCGTCGAACGTGGTGATCCGGGGCGTATCCCCGCTGGGCGTGCCGCTGCGGCCCCAGGTGCGGCTGACCGAGGGGCGCGTATTCAAGCCGGGGTCGTCGGAGATCATCGTCGGCAGCAGCATCGCCAAGGGCTACGGCAACGTGCGCATTGGCGATCACCTGCGCTTTGCCCAGCGCGACTGGACCGTGGTGGGCCATTTCGATGCCGGCGGCAGCGGTTTCGATTCCGAGATCTGGGGCGATGTGGACCAGCTCATGCAGTCGTTCCGCCGCGCCAGCTATTCGTCGATGGTGCTGCGGCTGGCCAACACCGACGCCTTCGACAAGTTCCGCGCCGACATCGACGTCGACCCGCGCCTGGCCAACGAGGCCAAGCGCGAGCAGCAGTTCTACAGCGACCAGTCCAAGGCGCTGTCGGCGTTCATCAATATCCTGGGGATCACGCTGACGACCATCTTTTCGGTGGCGGCCATGATCGGCGCCATGATCACGATGTACGCATCGGTGGCCAACCGCGTGGGCGAGATCGGCACGCTGCGCGCGCTGGGCTTCCAGCGCGCCAACGTGCTGATGGCCTTCCTGATCGAGGCGGTGCTGCTGGGGCTGGTGGGCGGCATCGCCGGCCTGCTCTGCGCGTCGCTGATGCAGTTCGCATCGTTTTCCACCACCAACTTCCAGACCTTTGCCGACCTGTCGTTCCGCTTTGTGCTGACGCCGGCCATCATCGTCAAGACGCTGCTGTTCTCGATGGCGATGGGCCTGATTGGCGGATTCCTGCCGGCGCTGCGGGCGTCGCGGCTCAATATCGTGGACGCGCTGCGGGCCCGGTAAGCCGCGCTGCCTACCAGCCCCCCTTCCGAAGCGATTCAGGGCGGCGCCTCGCCGTGCCGCCTGGGGGCCTGACGCTCGCGCGATTCCGGTTTGGCGCGCAGGGACCCGAAGCGGTTGGCATAGAGCCACGTGAATTCCGCCCCCAGCAGGAAGATTTGCGCGGAGTAGTACACCCAGACCAGCACCACCACCAGCGACCCGGCCGCGCCGTAGCCGGTGGCCACGCCCGTCTTGCCGATATACAGGCCGATCAGCAGCTTGCCCACCGTGAACAGCACCGACGTGACCACGGCACCCAGCCAGACATCGGGCCATTTCACGGCCGCGTGCGGCATGATCTTGTAGATCATCGCGAATACCACGGTCACCAGCACAAAGCTCAGACTCATGTCGAGCAGATGCCCCAGCAGCTCGCCCTCGCCCAGCATCGGCGTCCAGTACCGGCCGATGGCCGCCAGCGCCGCGCTGGCCACCAGCGAGACGATCAGCAGAAAGCCGATGCCCAGGATCATGCCGAACGACAGCACCCGCGCGCGCAGCAGTTCCCAGATGCCGGAAGGCTTCTTGCGCTCGGGCACGCGCCAGATACGGTCCAGGGCATCCTGCAGTTCGGCAAAGACCGTGGTGGCGCCGACGAACAGCGTGACGGTACTCAGCACCGCCGTGAGCGATCCCTTGGCGGGCGAACTGAGCGAGATCAGCATGCTTTCGATGGCCTTGGCGCCCTCCACGCCCACCAGGCCGCCAATCTGCTCGACCACCGCGCCGCGCGCCGCCTCGTCGCCATACACCAGCCCGGCAATGGCAATCACGATCAGCAGCAGCGGCGCCACGGAAAAAACCGTGTAGTACGCGAGCGCCGCGCCCATGCTGGGCGCATAGTCGTCCAGCCATGCCGAGACGGTATCGCGCAGCAATCGCGCAAAGCTCCGGACCGATCGTCTTTCCGCCACCTTCTGCTGCATCGTCAGGACTCCCATGCGGCTCCTGACTGAAGCCTAGAGGCTGGGCGGCAGGCCAGGTATCGGTCGGGGTCTGACAGGAACCGGCGCCAGCGGCCTACCCCATCACCTCCTCGCAGACCTGCAGCCACGCCCGGGCAGCGTGGGACAGGTAGCGTCCCGGCGACCAGATATGGGCCAGGGCCCAGTCCATTGTGGGTTCGGTCAGGCGGGCCACGGCGAGTTTGTCGCGGGTCTCCAGCCGCTTGAGCAGCGGCTCGGGCAGGAAGGTCGTGCCCAGGCCGGCGGCGGCCATCGATGCCAGGAAGTCCCAGTGGCCGCTTTGCGCCACCACTTGCGGCTCGATGCGGGCTTCCAGAAACGCCTGCCGCAACTTGCGCGTCAGCGAGAAGTCGTCGGTCAGCATCACCAGCGGCTCGTCGCGCAGCGCCTCCAGCGTCACCGTACGGCTGCTGGCCCAGGCAGCGCGATGCGGGCCGACGGCCCAGATGGGATATTTTGCGAACTGGCGCGTCTCCAGCGCCAGGCCGGTATCGCCGGGCAGCACCGTGGCGCCCACTTCAAGTTCACCATTCGCCACTTGTTGTTCGACGACCTGGCCCCCGTGCTCGGACAGGGTCAGTTGCAGGTTGGGATATCGCTTGCGAAACGCACTGACGGCTGGCGAGAAGAACAGGTTGACCATCGGCGGGATGCCCACGGTCAGCTGACCGCGCCCCAGCGATGACAGATCCGCCACTTCGAGCGTGAGCCGATGCACCACCCCCAGCGCCTCCTGGCCCCGGTCGTACACCACCCGGCCCACGTCGGTCAGCCGCACCGACTTGCCCTCCCGAATCAGCAGCGGCTGGCCGACCTCGTCCTCCAGTTGCTTGACCATCTTGCTGATGGTCGATTGCGTGACGTAGAGCGACGATGCCGCCTGGGTGAAGCTTTTCAGGCGCGCGGTCTCCACGAAATAACGCAGCGCGCGGATGTCGATGGGCATGTCAGGCCTTTCATGAATATTCCGACTGAAGGCGCGAATTTTAAATCATGGATGGAATCTTTGCCGGCCGACTACACTGCCCGTCCTACGCCCCCAATTGCCGGACCCCCGGTGCATCCCCATCATGGCTAGCTGGCCGCATGCCCGACAGTGGCTGTTTTCGCTGAAGGCATTCGCTGCCGCGATGCTGGCGCTCTACATCGCCCTGTCGTTCGGCCTGCCGCGCCCGTACTGGGCCATGGCCACGGTCTATTTCGTGTCGAACCCGCTCACGGGCGCCACGCGCTCCAAGGCCGCCTATCGCGTGGCCGGCACGATGCTTGGCGCGATGGCGGCCGTGATCACCGTACCGCAACTGGTGAGCATGCCGATCGTGCTGATGGGCGCCATCGCGCTGTGGATCATGGTGCTGGTCTACCTGTCGCTGCTGCAGCGTACGCCGCGCAGCTATGTGTTCCTGCTGGCGGCCTATACCTTGCCGATCGTCGCGCTGCCCGCCGTCATGCAGCCGGCCGACATCTTCGATATCGCCGTGGCGCGGATCGAGGAGATCGTGATCGGCATCGTTTGCGCGAGCCTGGTCGGCGCCATCGTGTTTCCTGCCAAGGTGGCGCCCGCGCTGCGCGAACGGGCGCGCATCTGGCTGGACGATGCGGCGGCCTGGGCCAGCGATATCGTTGCCGCCAACCCGCGCGCCGCCGCCAGCAGGCACCGCCTGGCGGCCGATATGCTGGCGCTGGACCAGCTGATCGTCCATTTGTCGTTCGATATCGAGAGCCGGCAGGCCGTGGATCACGCACGCGCGCTGCGTGGCCGCATGTCGCGGCTGATGCCAGTATTGTCCAGCCTGGAAAGCGTGCTGCAGGCGCTGCGCGAAACGCCGGATGCCCGGGCGCCCCGCCTGCCGCGCGCGGCGCTGGAACAGGCGGCCGCCCTGCTGCAAACCCGCCACGCGGTGTTGATGGGCGTCTGCGCCGACCTGCGGCAGCGCATCGTAGACCGGCCAGACACGCCGCCGGGCCATCCATCGCGCGCCAGCACGGCTGGCGGAGACGCCGGGCGCGGACCCGAACCCGAACCCGAAGGCGACACGCTCCACCACGACCACGCCATGCTGGTCTTCGGCGCGGTATCGGCCGGGCTGGCCGTGTTCTGCGCCGGCCTGCTGTGGATCTTCTCCGGCTGGGAAGATGGCGGCGGGCCGGTGGCGGTGTCTGCCATCGCCTGCTGCTTTTTCGCCACCATCGACGAGCCGCGCCCCGTGGCGCGATCGTTCATCCGCTGGGCCGCGATTTGCCTGCTGATCTCGTCGTTCTACCTGTTCATGGTGGTGCCGCATGCGCAGACGTTCGAGACCCTGGCCGGCATGCTGTCGGTGCCGTACCTGGGCATTGGGCTGCTGATCCAGCGCCCCGGCTTCAACCTGATCGCCATGCTGCTGTCGGTCAATACCGCGTCATTTGCCAACGTGCAGGCCGTCTATGACGCCAACTTCATCGGCCTGTTCAATACCAGCCTGGCAAATGCCGGCGCGATGCTGTTCGCGCCGCTGTGGGCCATGCTCGCGCGGCCGTTCGGCGCGCACGTGGCGGCGCAGCGGCTGATCCGCGCAAGCTGGCAGGATCTGGCGCGGGCGGCCACCTGGCGAGGCGCCGACGCCCACACCCGCGTGGGTGCGCGGATGCTGGACCGCCTGGGGCAACTGATGCCACGGCTCGGCGCGGGCGGTGGCCGCCTGGCTTCGGATGGCTTTACCGAACTGCAGATCGGCTACTGCACGGTGACGCTGCAGCGCGCGCTGCCGTCGCTGCCCGGCGCGGCCCGCAAGCCGGTGCGTCGCGTGCTGGGTATCGTGGCGCGGCATTTCCGGGCGCAGATCCGGTCCGGCCACGGCGTTGCAGTGCCAAATACCCTGCATCCGTGGATCGAAGCGTCGCTCGGGCCGCTGGCCGCGCTGCAGGATCGCGCCCTGGCCGCCGACGTTCAGTGCGCGCTCGTGGTGCTTGGCGTCACGTTGCGCACACATGAAAAAACCGACTGACAATTGATTTTTTAAATCATCACAGGAATGCACTGGGCGACCTACACTTCGTCCCGTGCCGCACCACTCCGGTGCGACATCGCTCACAAGGCGTTCCGGACGGCGCGTCCTCCCCACCCCCGCCGACGCACCGTCCCCCAATCAGTTGAAGACAAGAGATGCACAACAACACAATCAAATCCCTGCTTGCCACCACGATGCTCTGCGCCTGCACGCTGGCTGCCGCGCAATCGGGCCACGGCATGCAAGACCGCGGCGTCGATGCCGACCGCTACGGCTACACGATGCACAACGGCCCTCGCGACGTCTTTACCGAAGGCGCCAATGTCCTGGAAAAGCGCGATGTCTACAGCCAGGGCGCCTATGGCACGCGCAAGCCCGACCCGTACACCGACGGCGCCCGCACCGTCGCCGGACGCGACCGCACCGGCGTGTCGGCGCCGCCGGCCCACAACGCCTGATCGGCCTGCGACCTGCTTCTTTTCTGCTTTGTTCTCAGCGAGATGAGACTTTGTACCGCGTCCTTCGGGACGCGGTTTTTTTTAGGTTCAGCGGAACCTGAACAGGCCTTCCCAGAACGATTCGAACGCGCTGGCGGGCTTGTGCGCGCGGGCCGTATCGGCCGCCGGCTGCGGGGCGGCCTCGGTGGCGTCGGTGGCGTCGGGCTCGACCGCCGCCTTGCGCGACTCGTGCAGGGCCCAGACGCTGTCGGCGATGCGGCCGGCGAGGTCCGGCTCGCAGTCCCGGCCCAGCAACACGCCAAACAGCACGTCGCGGCCGTGGCCGTCGTCGGCAAAGCGCATGGCGATGGCGACCATCTTCTCGTAGTGTTCCTGCGCGACGCGCCGCGCGGCTTCCTGGGCTTCCTGCTCCTGGGCCGCTTGCTCGGCGTGCTCGGCCTCCCAGCGGCGCATTTCCCGTTCGAAGACCTCGTCGTAGACCTGCCGCTGCTCGGCATCGGACAAGATCGAATAGGCGTCGCGAATCTGCTGGAACGCGGCATGGGCCTCCGCCTCGCGACCCGGATTGCGGTCCGGATGCCACTTCATGGCGGCGCGGCGATAGGCGCGCTTGATCTCTTCGAGGGTGGCGTCGGACTCGACGCCAAGCGTCGCGTAGAGCGTAGTCATGGGGATGGGCGGGTATGGCGGCAACGGCAAACGCGGTCATGCTAGCACGGCGTCGGGACGCCAATTTCCGCCAGCTTTGGCCTGCGCCGAATCATCCACTTTCCGGCGCCGGCTGCATCTTGGTTTTACGAAACTGAAGAAATTGCGACCGCCCAGCGCGGGGCGAAGGCAGGGCAGCCTGCCCCGTCCCGCCACCGAGGCGTTAGAGCACGCTTACGTCCGCCGTATTCGCCGCAACCTCCAGCACCTTGGTGCTTGCCGTCGCCGGCGACGGTGCCGTGCCCCCCGAAAGCCGCTGCATCACGTGGAATGTGCAAGTGAGCTTGTCGGGCGTCAGGGTCACGACTGCGTACCCCTCCGCGTTGGTGTTCACATGCCGTAGCCACGGGTTGAACGTGCGCAGCGTGCTGTCCAGGGTGTCGGTCACCGTGCCGCCCACATTGCTGTAGATCAAATCGCGCAGGGCCGCGAACGCCTGGTCGTTATCGACGAGCTTGCGCACGGAACTGAGCAACGTGTTGCTCGACAGCCCGGCAGTGACCAGATCCACCATGACGGGCGCAGGGCTGGCGGCGTCGTAGTCGTCCATCACCTGGCCGGCAAAGAACGCGTGGATGTCGCCGCTCAGCGTCACGACGTTGCGCACGTTGTGGGTCTTCAGGAACGCCATCAGGTTCTTGCGCTCGGCGTTGAAGCCGTCCCACTGGTCGGCATTGAAAATCATCTTGCCCAGCAGCGAAACGGGCGGCAGGCGCGATTCGACGAATGGCTTGACGTTCGCATCGAAGGTGGCCGTGTTGATGCCGGCCTGCGACAGGACGTTGCGCAACGCCGTATAGGCCAGGCCCGCATAGGTGCCAGCCGTTCGCGCCGCCGCGAGATCGCTGGCCAGCGCCGTGGCCAGCGCGTTTTCGACCGAGGCCAGCGCGCCGTTGGACGATACGAGCGCCCGTGCGATCAGGGTCGATATGGCTTGTGTGATATCCACCTGCATCCGCAGCATCGCCAGCTCGTTGCCCCAGAGCTTCCAGGTGGTGTTGGCGCCGCCAACACGGTCCTGCCACCAGGCGCGCTGCGTGTCACCCAGCATCGACACGGGTGTCAGCGCCCCACCAGCGGCCGAGATCTTGGCGGCTTCGGCCGCGGCCAGCTTGTCGGCCGCCACCAGGTACCGGCTGCCGACCGCGCTGCCCACCGATTCCTCGGTAATGACATGGTCCGCACGGTACAGGCGTTCGTCCGTCATCATCAGCGTGGCCAGATTGCCAAACGTGAACGAGCGGTAGATCTGGATGTCCTGGAACGACGGATTGGCCGGATCGAAGCTGACATCGGCCGGCATGTATTCGAACCAGGCCTGGTTGGCGGCACGCCGGCGCGCGGTACGCGGCGTGAGGTCGTCATCGGCGGCGTAGGTCTGGCGGTCCTGCCAGCAGTTGTCGGAAAATTCGTGGTCATCCCAGATCGCGATCATCGGCGCCGCCGCGTGCAGTGCCTGCAGCCGGGCATCGTTCCGATAGCTGCGGTACAGGTAGCGATAGTCGTCGAGCGTGGTGGCATAGACACTGCCATCGGGCAGGACCGTGCCGTTGGGTAACTTCAGCGCGGTGTGCCGGTCCTCGACGTTGCCGGCGCGCGAGCCGTCGGGCACCGCTTCGTAGACGTAGTCGCCCACGTGGACGATGAAGTCCAGATCCTGCTGCGCCAACTCTTCCATGCCGGCCCAGTGGTTGACGTTCCAGTCCTGGCAGCTCACGAAGGCAAAGTGCAGCTGCGCCAGCGCGGTGCCGGCCGGCGCCGCCGTGCGGGTGCGGCCAACGGTGCTGGCCCGGTTGCCGAGCAGGAAGCGGTAGTAGTACCGCGTACCGGCCGTCAGCCCCGTGACCTTGTTGCGGATCGTATAGTCCCATTCGGGGCGTGCCATCAGGGGCTGGTTCACAAGCAGGCTCTGCGGCGGAAAATCCGCCTGCGTGGACACCTGCAGCCGCACCACCACAGGCCGTTTGCCGTTGCTGCCCTCGACGCGTGTCCACACGATCACGCTGTCCGGTCGCGGATCGCCCGAGGCCACGCCGTGGACGAAATTGAAGTTTTCGGGATTGCCGGTATCGGGCGGTTGTTCGTCCCCGCCTCCGCCACCGCCGCAGGCGGCAAGCCCACCAGCGGCAACGGAAACGGTAAGAAAACCTCCCAGCTTGAGAAAATGACGACGGTCCATGACTGGTTCCTGTATGAGGGGACACGGACAGCCAGGGACGGGATGCCACGCAAGTCGCATCGGGGCTGTCTCGCGTGGCAGGTCGCATCTGGATACTAGTGCGGGGGCGTGCGATGCGCCGTCAGCAAATCGCGGACAACCGTATCGGTGAAAAGATGACTTGGGGCACGCATGGCCCAGGTAAGCCGATGCTTAAGTCCGGCCCCGGCGGGCGCCCGACGCGTGCGCGCCGGGCCAGGGCATCTCTCGGGGGCCAACGATTGGCCTGGCGCCCGGCGTTTCAGCGCGCCTGCCCCACCCATTCACCGATGGCATCGAGCAGCAGCCGCGAGCCGTGTTCGCGCGAGCCCGCATCGTCATAGCCGTCCAGGAATGCGCCATGCTCGGTCAGGGTCAGTTGCGTGCCCTGCCCCACGGCTTTCAGCTCGAATACGGCCAGCGACACCGAGATCTTGCGGTCGCCCATGTGCATCTCGTAGCTGTACACCAGCCGCTCGTTCGGAATCACGTCGAAATAGACCGCGTCGAACGTCGACACCAGGCCGTTTTCCCATTTGCCCTGCAGATGCTCGCGGCCGCCGGGCCGCACGTCCATGGCACGCGACACGGTCTGGTAGCCCGGCCCGCCGCGGAACCACTGGGCCTTGGCCGCCGGGTCGCTGAGCGCGCGGAACAGGAGCGCCGGCGGGGCATCGAACGTGCGCGAAATCGAGAAGGTGCCGTGCGCCACAGAGCGCGCTGGCGCTTCGGCGACGATACGGGCCACTTCCTGCTCCAGACGGTCCAGCGTCTGCTTCCAGCCGGCCTCGGCGCCACGGGTGAAGTCGCCGGCCGACGGATCGAGCAAGGTGTAGTCCTGCGTCACGCTCATCTCGGTGCCGCCGCAGACGGTTTCGAAGCCGACTGTCGTCAGGGCATTGAACAGCGGCTTGCCATCGACGGTGACCACGGTCATGTCGATCACCAGCCGCGCGTGCGGCATGACCTCGACAAAGTGGCCCCGGATCCAGTGCTCGAATTCGCCGCCCTGCGAGCGCATGCACAGGTCGAACTTGCCGCCCGGATGAAACTCGACCTCGCAGGCGGGCACGGTGAAGCCTTGTGGGCAGAACCAGTGCTTCAGGTGATCGGCCGTGCTCCAGGCCTTGAAAACAAGGTCGCGCGGGGCGTTGAAGGCGCGCGATACGGTCAGCCGGTGCTGGGCGTGCTGCGGCGTATCAGTCTTCGTTGCGGTTGCGGTCGCGGGTGCCATCGGATGCTGCCTCCTTTTTCATGGTTTCCAGGTATTCGCCCAGGCGGTCGAAATGGCCTTCCCATTCGGCGCGGCGGGCGCTGATCCACTGCTCTGCCTCGCTCAGCGCATTGGGCGCCATGCGGCAGGTGCGTACCCGACCGACCTTCTCGGTACTGACGAGCCCGGCCTGTTCCAGCACCGACAGGTGCTGCATCACCGCCGGCAACGACATCGCCAGCGGCTTGGCCAGGTCCGAGACCGACAGCGGTCCGCGCGCCAGTTGCACAAGCATCGTGCGCCGCGTGGTGTCGGCCAGGGCCTGGAACGTGGCGTCGAGAGGATCGGAATAGTTAAGCATGTCCTTTAGTATAGAGACTTGCGATAGTTAAGCAAGGACTTTAGTGATCGATCTTACGTGGTGTGTTGGTGCGCGCGCGGCCGGTCATGGCGCCCCCCCTTGACCGCTCCTGCTGCAGGGGTGCGGGAAAGGGCGTATTCTCGTGAACTTGTCTTTCGGGCGTCGTAGGCGTAGTGTTCCGCATCGCCTGGCGCGCCGAAGTGCCGGAGCCGCCCCTCCAGATCAGTTTTGACGGATGAACCAGAAATCCCCTAAATACCCGGATGAACCGCCCTTGCCGTCCACCTGGGATGCCCGCCTTGCCCGCCATCTGGTGCGGCCCCTCAAGAACACCCGTGTCTCCCCGAACCACCTGACCACGCTGCGGCTGCTGATCGGCGTCGCCGGCATCGCCTGCATTGCGCAGGGCGGCTACGCGTGGAGCAACTGGGGCGCGCTGCTTGTCGTCATTTCCAACTTCGTCGATCACACCGACGGTGAGTTGGCCCGCATTAGCGGCAAATCGAGCAAGATCGGTCACTTTTACGACCTGGCCAGCGATGCGCTGATCACGGTGCTGCTGTTTGTCAGCTTTGGCATGGCCGTGGCCAATACGACCGCGCCCGGCGGCACGTCCGAGGTTTTCGGGCCGGTGCTGCGCGGCACGATCGCCGGCCTTGCCGTGGCGCTGATCTTCTTCCTGCGCATGCGTATAGAATCGCGGGTTGGCAAAAGTGGTACCAAACAGGCATCGGCGGGCGGATTCGAGACCGAAGACGTGCTGTACCTGCTGCCGCTGGTGACGCTGACGGACGGTATCGGTCCCTTCCTGACCGCCGCCTCGATCGGCGCCCCGCTTTTTGCCCTGTTGGTCATCATCGATTACTGGCGAGTCATGCGGCGCCCCCAGCCAGTCGCAACCTCCACCGAACACTGAGGCAGCCCATGCCAGAGCAAGTTACCGGCGACATCGCCATCGCCCCGCAGTTGGCGCGCGAAGCCGAACCCGTGGCCGGACGTCCGGCCACGCGCCGCCCGGACGCCGCCGTGGCCGGCGTGGTGTCGCAACTGGACACCCCCGCCCTGCGCCAGGACTTCGAAGGCCAGGGCGCGTTCCTGTACCTGGACAAGTTCCTGGGGCCGGACGAGACCGCCCAGCTGGTGACGCTGGCCCGCGCGCTGCAGTCCGACCTGAACCGCAACTACCTGCCCGGCCACAAGCAGGGCGGCAGCGTCAGCCGCCACACGATCGACGAAAAGGCCCCGTTCATTGCGGAGCTGTATCGTTCGAAGGCGCTGATCGGCTGGCTGGAAGCCGTGACCGGCGACAAGCTCCAGGTCTGCCCGGAAACCGATCCGCACGCCTACGCGCTCTATTACTACACGCGCCAGGGCGACCACATCGGCTGGCACTACGACACGTCCTATTACGACGGCCGCCGCTACACGCTGCTGATCGGCGTGCTGGACGAATCGACCTGCCGGCTCGACTACGAACTCCACACGCGCAACCCCGACATCGCGGACGAACCGGGTTCGGTGCAGATTCCGCCGGGCGGCATCGTGCTGTTCGACGGCGACAAGCTGCGCCACCGCATCACGCCGGCCGGCCCGAACGAGATCCGCGTGTCGCTGACCTTCGAATATGTGACCGATCCGGGCATGCGCCCGTGGCTGCGCTTCATCTCGAACATGAAGGACGCCGTGGCGTACTTCGGGTTCCGCCAGGTGTTCCGGCGCCTGCTGGGCGGGAAGTCAGCGAGGTAATTGGCAGCGTGAATCGTGCAGCTTTCATTTTTCTGTCGGTAGGCGCGGCGCTGTTCGTGGGGCTGCTGGCCTGGCAGGGCTTTGGCGCGGTGACCACCACGCTGATGTCGGCCGGCTGGGGCCTGGCCGTGGTGGCCGCGTTCCATCTGGTGCCGCTGGCGCTCGATGCCGGCGCCATTGCCGTGCTGATGGACCGCAAGACCCGCCACGGGTCGTTCTGCAGCGCGCTCAAGGCGCGCTGGACCGGCGAATCGGTCAACAGCCTGCTGCCGGCCGGCCAGATCGGCGGGCCGGTGCTGATGGTGCGCTACCTGTCGCAGCGCGGCGCGCGCATGCGCGACGCGGCGGCCGCCATCACCGTCAGCACCACCACCCAGGCGCTGTCGCAGATGCTGTTCGCGCTGCTGGGCATTGCCGTGTTCGGCGCCAACGGCGACATGTCCGAGTACCGTACCCCGATCATCGCCGTGACCGTGGTGCTGGGCGCCTGCGTGCTGGCGTTCTGCGTGCTGCAGCGGCGCGGGATGTTCGGCCGCATGATGCGCATCGGGCAGAAACTGTTCGGCAAGCGCGCCGATGCGACGGAAGCCGCAGCCAACGACGGCAGCGACGCCAGGCCGGGCCGCTGGGCCGGGCTGGCCCTGCGTGCCGACGCCGTGGACAGTGCGATTCGGGAACTGTATCGCGACCGCAAGAAGGTTGCGGCCAGCTTCGGGCTTAACCTGCTGGGCTGGATCGCCGGCACCGGCGAGGTCTGGCTGATTCTTCATTTCCTGGGACATCCGGTGGACTGGCACGAGGCGTTGCTGCTCGAAAGCGTGGGCCAGGCCATCCGGGGTGCCGCGTTTGCCATTCCGGGCTCGCTCGGTGCGCAGGAAGGCGGATACCTGCTGCTGGCACCGCTGGTGGGCCTGCCGCCCGACGCCGCGCTAGCGCTGTCGCTGGCCAAGCGCGTGCGCGAGCTGGTGCTCGGCATTCCCGGACTGGTGTATCTGCATTTCAGCGAACGGAAGTTCCAGCGCCGTCGCGCCGCGCACGCCCTGGCGGCTGACCGGGGCTAGCGCGGCCACATTCATTTCTCATGAGAACAACGTGATGCGAGCAATCATTCTTGCCGCGGGCCTTGGCCTGCGACTTCAGCAACAGCCGGGCAAGCAGTTCCCGAAATGCCTGTTGCGCTTTGACGGGCTCACGCTGCTCGAACGTCACCTGCGCCTGCTCGATGCGGCCGGCGTGACCGAAGTGGTGCTGGCGCTCGGCTTCGAGCCGGACCAGGTCAAGGAAGAGCTGGCCCGTATCGGCCGCGACCTCGAAATCGTGATCAACACGCGCTACGACCTGGGCAGCGTGCTGACCGTGCATACCGTGGCCGACGCCATGACGCGCGGCGGCGATGTGCTGCTGATGGACGCCGACGTGCTCTACGACGAGCGCATCATGGCCAAGCTGGTGGCCGGCGACACCGTGAACCGCCTGCTGATCGACCGCGACTTCGAAGCCGGCGACGAGCCCGTGAAGCTGTGCCTGAAGGACGGCGTGCCCGTGGAACTGCGCAAGCAGCTCATGGCCGACCTGCAGTACGACACCATTGGCGAGTCGGTGGGCTTCTTCCGCTTCAAGGAAGACTGCGCACGCCGCCTGGCCGAGATCGTCAAGGGATACGTCGACTCGGGCCGCGCCAACATGCCGCACGAGGAAGCCGTGCGCGACCTGCTGCTGGAACAGTCCCACGTATTCGACACTGCCGACGTGACCGGCGCCCCGTGGATCGAAATCGATTTTCCCGGCGACGTCTCGCGCGCAGCCGTGGAAGTCCTGCCCCAACTTCTGCCTGTAGGAATCGCCCAATGAACGCCATCGACCCGAACCTGCTCGCCAACTCCGGTACTTCGGTGCCCCTGTCGCGCGCCGCGCGACTGCGCCAGATGCTGCTCTCGAACGAGCTCGAATTCATCATGGAAGCCCATAACGGCCTGTCCGCACGGATCGTGCGCGAGGCCGGCTTCAAGGGCATCTGGGCGTCCGGCCTGGCCATTTCGGCCCAGTTCGGCGTGCGCGACAACAACGAGGCCAGCTGGACCCAGGTGGTGGACAACCTGGAGTTCATGGCCGACGCCAGCGACCTGCCCATCCTGCTGGATGGCGACACCGGCTACGGCAACTTCAACAACGTGCGCCGCCTGGTACGCAAGCTGGAGCAGCGCGGCATTGCCGGGGTCTGCATCGAGGACAAGATCTTCCCGAAGACCAACAGCTTCATCGGCGGCGAGCAGCAGCCGCTGGCCGATATCGACGAGTTCTGCGGCAAGATCAAGGCCGGCAAGGATTCGCAGGCCGACGACAACTTCTCGATCGTGGCCCGCGTGGAAGCCCTGATCGCCGGCTGGGGCATGGAAGAGGCGCTGCGCCGTGCCGAGGCCTACCGCCAGGCTGGTGCGGACGCCATCCTGATCCACAGCAAGCTGTCGAAGGCCGACGAGATCGTGACGTTCGCCCGCGAATGGGGCAACCGCGCCCCGCTGGTGATCGTGCCGACCAAGTACTACAGCACGCCGACCGACGTGTTCCGCAAGGCTGGCATCAGCCTGATCATCTGGGCCAACCACCTGATCCGCGTGGCCGCATCGGGCATGCAGGCCGTGGCGAAGGACATCTACGAGAACCAGACGCTGGTCAATGTGGAAGACCGCATCGCCACCGTCAACGAGATCTTCCGCCTGCAGGATGCCGACGAATACTCGGCCGCCGAGAAGATCTACCTGACCGGCGGCCAGGCGCCGGGCTCGGCCGTGGTGCTGGCCGCAGGCCGGGGCAAGGGCCTCGAGGCGCTGACCGAGGACAAGCCCAAGGTCATGCTGCCGGTGGCCGGCAAGCCGCTGCTGCGCTGGCTGGTGGACGGCTTCAAGAACCAGGGCATCAACGACATCACGGTGGTGGGCGGCTACAAGGCCGAGGCCATCGACGCGGCCGGCATCAACCTGGTGCGCAACGACCGCTATGCCGAAACCGGCGAGCTGGCGTCACTGGCGGCCGCCGCCGACACGCTGCAGAACGACACCGTGATCGCCTATGGCGACCTGCTGTTCCGCAGCTATATCCTGCGCGACCTGGTGGACACCGATGCGCCGTTCAGCGTGGTGATCGATTCGTCGGAATCGGCGCCGTCCAACCAGAGCGTGCGTGACTTTGCCTGGTGCTCGGCATCGGACGACCGCGACCTGTTCGGCCAGAAGGTGCTGCTCAAGAAGATCTCGGATGACGTGCCGGCCGGCGACGCCCCGCACGGCCGCTGGATCGGCCTGATGAACGTGCGTGGCGAAGGCCGCGCGCGCCTGCAGACGCTGCTGGGCGAACTGCGCCAGCGCCCGGACTTCGACAAGCTCGACCTGCCCGACCTGCTCAACGCGCTGGTCGCCGCCGGCGAACAGGTGGAGGTCAAGTACGTGCACGGCCACTGGCGTGGCGTGAACGACCTGGAAGACTTCCGCCGCGCCGGCGATTTCGCGCACGGCCAGACGCCGTTCGCGGTGGGCAACGGCGAGGCCGCTCAATGATCGAGGCGGCCCAGTTCGTGGAAGCCGCGCGCGAGCGCGGCTTCGAGTGGTATGCGGGCGTGCCCTGCTCGTACCTGACGCCGTTCATCAACTACGTGGTGCAGGACCCGTCGCTGCACTACGTGTCGGCCGCCAACGAAGGCGACGCCGTGGCGTTCATCGCCGGGGTGACGCAGGGGGCGCGCGATGGCGTGCGCGGCATCACGATGATGCAGAATTCGGGCCTCGGCAACGCGGTGAGCCCGCTTACGTCGCTGACCTGGACGTTCCGCCTGCCGCAGCTGCTGATCGTCACGTGGCGCGGCCAGCCCGGCGGCGCGGCGGACGAACCGCAGCACGCGCTGATGGGTCCGGTGACGCCGCAGATGCTCGACACGATGGACATCCCGTGGGAACTGTTCCCCACCGAGCCGCAGGCCGTAGGCCCGGCACTGGATCGGGCCATCGCCCATATGGACGCCACGGGCCGCCCGTACGCGCTGATCATGCAGAAGGGCAGCGTCGCGCCCTACCCGCTCAAGTCGCAGAAGGGCCCCATCGCACGTGACAGGGCGCTGCCGGAAGTGTCCCGCACCGGCGCGGCCACGCTGCCGAGCCGCACGGACGCGCTGCGGCGCGTGATTGCCCATACGCCGGTCGATTCGACCGTGGTACTGGCATCGACCGGCTTTTGCGGCCGCGAGCTTTACGCGCTGGACGACCGGCCGAACCAGCTCTACATGGTGGGATCGATGGGCTGCCTGACGCCGTTCGCGCTCGGCCTGGCCCTCGCACGCCCTGACCTGAAGGTGGTGGCGGTCGATGGCGACGGCGCCGCGCTGATGCGCATGGGCGTGTTTGCCACGCTGGGCGCCTATGGCCCGGCCAACCTCACGCACGTGCTGCTGGACAACAATGCCCACGATTCCACGGGCGGACAGGCCACGGTGTCGCACAACGTGTCGTTTGCCGGTGTAGCGGCGGCGTGTGGCTACGCGTCAGCCATCGAGGGCGATAACCTGGCCATGCTGGACGCCGTGCTGGCCCGTGCGGCCACGGCCACGGCGGGCCCGAACTTTGTGTGCCTGCAGACCCGCCCCGGCTCGCCGGACGACCTGCCGCGCCCGTCGGTGACGCCCGTGCAGGTGTCCACGCGCCTGGGCCGCCAGATTGGCGCCGACCAGGGCAACGCCAGCCACGCCTGATCCCACGCCTGACTCCAACCCGCTTGAGAGAACACATGCTGCTTCTGAATCCCGGCCCGGTAACGCTGTCCGAACGTGTCCGCAAGAGCCTGCTGCAAACAGACCTGTGCCACCGTGAAAGCGAGTTCTTCGACCTGCAGGACGAAGCGCGCCAACGGCTGCTGGACATCTACGGGCTCGACCCCGCCGCCTGGACGGCGGTGCTGATGACCGGTTCCGGCACGGCGGCGCTGGAAAGCATGATCGCCGGGCTGGTTCCGGCGCAAGGCAAGCTGCTGATCGTGCAGAACGGCGTCTATGGCGAGCGCATCGCGCAGATCGCCACGCAGTACCAGATCCCGCACACGGTGGTGAAGCACGAGTGGATGGAAGCCCCGGACCTGGCCCGCATCGACGCGGCGCTGGCGGCTGACAAGGCCATCACCCACCTGGCCGTGATCCATCATGAGACCACCACGGGCCGCCTGAACGACCTGCCGGCCATCGACGCGCTGTGTCAGGCGCGCGGCGTGCGCCTGCTGGCCGATACGGTCAGCAGCTTCGGCGCCGAGGCGATCGACTTCAGCGGCAATATCGACGCCGTGGCGGCCACCGCCAACAAGTGCCTGCACGGCGTGCCCGGCGCGGCGTTCGTGATCGTGCGTCGCGCGGCGCTGGCCCATGCGGTAAGCCGCACCTACTACCTCGATATCGCCCGGTACGCGAAGCAGCAGGACCAGCGCAACACGCCGTTCACGCCGTCCGTCCATGCGTTCTATGCGCTGGTCGAGGCGCTGCGCGAGCACAGCGACGAAGGCGGCTGGCAAGCGCGCCACCAACGCTATGCCGCGCTGGCCGAGGAAGTGCGCAGCGGGCTGGCGGCGCTGGGCATCGAGGCCTTGTGGCCGGCAGCGCAATCGTCGGTGGTGCTGCGCGCGTACAAGCTGCCGCAAGGCGTCACGTACGAGCAACTGCACGACGGCCTCAAGGCGCGCGGCTTCGTCATCTATGCCGGCCAGGGCGGCCTGTCTTCGCAACTGTTCCGGATCTCGACCATGGGCGCGCTGAAGGCGGCCGACATGCACCGGCTGATCGCCGGCTTCCGCGAACTGCTGCATCGTTGAGGGTCGACGGGCGAATGGGAGAGGGGCGATTCAAAGCTGCTCTTCCACCGGCAGCAGCCGCAGCACGCCCTGCTTGAACTTGTCCCACCCGTTCATGTCCGGTTCGCTGGTGTAGGTGCGCACCGCCCCGCCCTCGCGCGTCACCCACTGCAGCGATTCTCCGTCGTCGCTCAGCACGACCTGGTACGCCGCGTCCAGCATCGCATCGTCAACGCCCTGGGACAGCATGTCGCAGAGTTCCTTGCTGTCGACGACGATGCCCATCTCCGTGTTGAGCCGTGCCGAGCGCGGGTCCAGGTTCAGCGATCCGATAAACAGTTCGTGGCGATCGACCATATAGGTCTTGGCGTGCAGGCTGGCGCGGCTGCTTCCGCCCGGGCCCCGGTGTCGCTTCTGCCTGGCCATCTCGGCATAGGCGGTCGGTTTCAGCTCGTACAGGATGACGCCGGCCTTGAGCAGCGCCTTGCGCCTTGGCGCATAGCCGGCATGGACCGCGGACACATCGGTGGCGCCGTAGGAATTGGTCAGGATGCGCACCTGCACGCCGCGCTTCTGCATGTCGGTCAGCCAGGTCATGGCCGCGTCCGGCGGCACGAAGTATGGCGAAATCAGCGTCAGGTCGTGTTGCGCGCCTTCCAGGAATTTCACCAGCTTCGGAATCGCATGGGTGGAGTCGTCCTCGGGTGGCAGCAGCACCTTGGCCGCACGGTCGGCAATCACGGTGGCCTGGCCCCAGTACTCGGGCAGCTTGTTGTCGCGCAACAGCTGCACGATGCCGGTTTCCAGCAGAGACTGCCCGTACGGCGTGGCCCGCATGTTCACGGCGTGCTCGTCCAGGTAGGTGCGCAACTTCTGCTGCTGGGTGGCCGCGTCGTCGCCGCTCAGCGGCTTGGCCATCGCCGATAGCGGATACACGGCCTCGCTGTTCCAGAAGTCGTCGAACACGGCCGACACCTCGGGCACTACCGGCCCGGCGGCCAGCAGGTCGAGATCGGTGAAATCGGTCTCGGCCGCGCCATAGTACTGGTCGCCGATATTGCGCCCGCCCACGATGGTCAGCTGGTTGTCGGCCGTCAGCGACTTGTTGTGCATGCGGCGATTGATGCGCCGGAAGTCGGTCACGTACTCGAACAGCCGCACATTGCGGCTGGCGAACGGGTTGAATACCCGCACTTCGACGTTGGGATGGGCGTCCACGGCCGACAGCGCGTGGTCCTGCCGTGCCAGGTGGATATCGTCCAGCAGCACCCGCACGCGCACGCCCCGGTCGGCCGCGGCCATGATCTCGGCCAGCAGCGTCAGGCCGGTGTTGTCGGCATCGAAAATGTAGTACTGGACGTCGAGGCTGCGTTGCGCGGTGCGCGCAAGGGCGATCCGCATCGCCAGGGCATCGGTCCCGGACAGCAGCGGATAGAAGGCCGACTGGCCCGGATGCTGCGCCAGCCTGGGCGCCATGCCGCGCGCCAGCATGGTGTCGCTGGTGTCCTGCAGTGCCATCTCGGGCGCCAGCGGCGGTCGTTGCGGCAACCCGGCGCAGGCGCCCATCAGTAGCGCCAGCATCACCATCAGCGGTCGACTCACCTGCCTGAGCGCAGCCTGCGTGACATGCATCGTGCCCCCTCCCCTGATTGTTCCAGCATGAACAACGGACATGTACGGAAACAACGATAGCGATCTTACCGCGCGCTGCTATGCTTTCGATACTTTCATTTTGAAAGCTTTATAGCCCAGCCGCATAAGCATATGACTACCCTTTTCGATCCGCTCCAGATTGGTGACCTGCACCTGCCCAACCGTATCGTGATGGCTCCGCTGACGCGTCTGCGCGCCGCCGATCCGGTACATGTTCCCAACGCGCTGATGGCGGAGTACTACGCCCAGCGCGCCAGCGCCGGCCTGCTGATTTCCGAAGGCGTGCCCGTGTCGCCCGATGGCGTGGGCTACCCGAACGTGCCGGGCTTGTGGTCCGACGAGCAGGTTGCCGGCTGGAAACAGGTGACCGATGCCGTACACCGTGCCGGCGGCCGAATCGTGGCCCAGCTGTGGCACGTCGGCCGCATTTCGGACCCGAGCCTGCTCGATGGCCGTACCCCGGTGGCGCCCAGCGCCATCGCGGCCGGCGGCAACGTCAGCCTGCTGCGCCCGCAGCGTCCGTTCGTGGTGCCGCGCGCGCTGACCGTGGCGGAAATCGCCGATGTCGTGGCCGATTTCGGGCGTGCCGCGGCCAATGCCAAGGCCGCCGGCTTCGACGGCGTGACGATCCACGCCGCCAACGGCTACCTGCTGGACCAGTTCCTGCAAGACGGCAGCAATGTCCGCACCGATGCCTATGGCGGATCGGTCGAAAACCGCGCCCGCATCCTGCTGGAAGTGGCAGACGCCGTGACGGCGGTCTGGAACCCCAGCCGCGTGGGCGTGCACCTGGCCCCGCGTTCGCCGAGCCATTCGATGAGCGAGACCCAGCCGGCGCAAACGTTCGGCTACGTGGCCAAGGCGCTGGGCCAGCGTGGGCTAGGCTTCCTGTTCGTGCGCGAAACGCAGGGGGAAGGTGCGCTGCTGCCGCAGATCAAACAGGCGTTTGGCGGCGCGATCATCGCCAATGACGGGTTCGACCAGGATGCCGCCCAGGCGGTGCTGGCAAGTGGCGACGCCGATGCGGTGGCATTTGGCCGCGCCTATATCGCCAACCCGGATCTGGTGGATCGCCTGAAGCGGCGTGCCGCGCTGAACGCGGTGGACCCCGCCACGCTGTATGGCAGCGCGGGCGAGCCGGCCCAGGGCTACACCGACTATCCGACGCTGTCCCAGGCCGTCCAGGCCTGACTTTGGCCGGCTGTCCCGGACGCCCCGGCATTCCGGCCGGCCCGGGGCATCCCGGGCGCCCGGAACAGGCGGCTTGGCTTGGCTCAGCCCGGCCCGGCCGGTACGGGGTGGATGGGGATCACCGTGCGCGCGCCGCACTGGCGCAGCAGATCGCGCAGTTCCTTGATGACCGGAAACACCTCGTGGTTCCAGTCCTCGCCCTGGCGGTCGTGGGCCGCCTGCTCCATCTCCACGATCTCGCGGTCTTCCTTGAAGATCCGCTCGGTGAACCACACCAGCAGCGGCCACGCGGCATCCAGCAGCAGCGGAATGCCGGGCCGGCGGATCGACAGCATGCCGAACGTGCGATTGGTGCGCTGCGCGGCGTCCAGCGGCACGTAGACGATCCACAGGTCCATGACCAGCGTGCCAGACCCCGAACGGATCTGCAGCGTCTGGTACGGATAGCCGGTGCGCACCGTCATCACGTCCTTGTTGTTCTGCCCGCCGTCCTTGCCGAAGACCAGCGCCTCGCCCACCGGCTGCTTGCCGCCCTCGCGCTCGAACACATAGTCCACCTCGACAAAATCGTCGCCACGGCGCCGGCCCAGCGAGCGCGCCCGCATCATGCCCATCTGCTTGCGGTGCAGGAACTGATGGTTCATGTCCATCAGGTTCTCGTGCATGAACGAATAGTGGCAGTTGACGGCGCGGCCCAGGCGGCGCGTCTTGTACTTGGGGTCCGACACCGACGCGAACTCTGGCAGCGGTTTCTGCTCGGCCAGCCCCGGATCGCCCGGAAACACGAAGATCAGCCCGGCCCGCTCCTGGCACGGGTAGGCGCGCACGCCGTTGGGCAGGCGTTCCTTGCCCAGGTACGGCACGTCGATGCAGCGGCCGGTGCAGTCGTAGGTCCAGCCGTGGTAGCAGCAGCGGATCGACTCGCCGTCCACCACGCCGGCATGCAGCGGCACCTGACGGTGCGCGCAGCGGTCTTCCAGCGCGAACACCTTGCCGGTGGCCGTGCGCACCAGCACGATGGGGTCGCCGGCGAATGTCACGCCATGGGCGCGGCCCGCCTTGACCTCGCGCGACCAGGCCAGCGGATACCAGAAATCGGGATGGATGGGGACACGGCGCAGGTCGCGCGGCGGCGCTTCGGGCAACGCAGGGGGCACGGCCGACGCGGAGCCGGCTGCGGCCGGGTCGGAGCCGTGATCGGGGGTACGGCGGTCTAGCGCAGACTCTGCATACATGCGGGACGTCTCCTTGGGTCCAGGCACTCGATCTCCGGCGCCTGCCATGGCGCGGCGGGAGACATCGGGGCAGGAATTTTTCGAGTCTAACCCAACGGCGGCGTCCGGTCTGTCAGCTTTTATCCGACTGGCGGCCCACTCGCGCCAGCCCTTCGACGGCCGGTCGGCCCGGGCGCACGTCACCCGTCGAAAGGGTGAGAAGCATGCGGTCCACGCCCCAGACGGCTGATTTGCAACACATTTGCGGCGCCTTCGAGCGAACGGCCTGTCTCGGGTTATCCTTTCAGACGATCAAACCAGAGACATGCAAGACCCCCAGATCATGTCCCGTTCCGCCCCCGATCCGGTGCCGCCCCGCGACATCGGCGACGACGCCTCCTACCGCCTCCTGGTCGAGTCGATCTCCGACTACGCCATCTTCCGGCTCGACGCCACCGGACACGTCATGAGCTGGAATGCCGGCGCCGCCCGCATCAAGGGCTATAGCCGCGACGAAATCATCGGCCAGCATTTTTCGCGCTTCTATACCGAAGAAGCCAAGGCGCGCCACTGGCCAGACACGGAGCTGGAAGCCGCCGCACGGCTGGGCCGCTTCGAGGACGAAGGCTGGCGCGTGCGCAAGGACGGCACGCAGTTCTGGGCCAACGTGATCATCACCGCCCTGTACGACGATCAGGGCAAGCTGACCGGCTTCGGCAAGGTCACGCGCGACATGACCGCGCAGCGCGCCACCGCCGAGGCGCTGCGCCAGAGCGAGGAAACCCTCCGGCTGCTGGTCGACAGCGTCAAGGACTACGCGATCTTCATGCTGGACCCTTCCGGGCATGTCATCAGCTGGAACGCCGGCGCGTCGTACATCAAGGGCTATCGCCGCGACGAAATCCTCGGCAAGCACTTCTCGGTGTTCTACCCGCACGACGACGTGGCCGCGGACAAGCCCGGCCGCGAGCTGCTCATCGCCCGCGAGAAGGGCCGCGTGGAGGATGAAGGCTGGCGCGTGCGCAAGGACGGCTCGCTGTTCTGGGCCAGCGTGACCATCACGGCGGTCTACGACGATTCGCGCGCCCTGCGCGGCTTTGCCAAGGTCACGCGCGACATGAGCGAGCGCAAGCGGCTTGAGGAACTGGAGCAATCGGAACGACGCATGAACGAATTCCTGGCGACTCTTTCCCATGAACTGCGCAACCCGCTGGCGCCCATCCGCAACGCGCTGACCGTCATGCAGATGCGCCCGGAGGACCCGCAGGCCATGCATAAGAGCGTGGGCCTGGTCGAGCGTCAGATGTCGCACCTGACGCGGCTGGTGGACGACCTGCTTGACGTGGGCCGCATCGCCGCCGGCAAGATCGACCTGCGGCTGGAGCCCGTTGACGCCAGGGACATCATCGCCCTGGGTATCGAGGCCGCCGATCCGGCCCTGGCGGCCAAGGCACAGACCGTGACCGTGACCGCCGACACCGTGCCGCTGCCGCTGTACGCCGACCGTACCCGGCTGAGCCAGGTCATGCAGAACCTGCTGCTCAATGCATCGAAATTCTCGTCGCCGGGCGCGCAGATCGCCATCTCGGCGTCGGTGCGCCACCGCACGCTGGTGATCCAGGTCATCGACCACGGCCGGGGCATCGCGCGCGAATCGCTGGAATCGATCTTCAACCTGTTCGCCCAGGAAGACCGGCCCGGCAGCAGCGCGCAGGGCGGGCTGGGCATCGGCCTGTCGCTGTGCCGCTCGCTGGTGGAAATGCATGGCGGATCGATTGCCGCCACCAGCGAAGGCCCAGGGCTGGGCGCCACGTTCACCGTGCAGCTGCCGCTGGCGCCTGCGGCCGAAACGCCCCGGAGCGACGACGGCCCCGGCCATGGCGGCGGCCACGGGCGCCGCGTGCTGCTGGTGGACGACAACCGGGACGCGGCCGACAGCATGTCGATCCTGCTGGAAATGTCGGGCCACCAGGTGACCATTGCCTACGACGGCATGGAGGCCATCCACGCCGCCGCGCGGGTACGGCCCGACGTGGCGCTGATCGACCTGGCCATGCCCGGCATGGACGGTTTCGCGGTCATCCACGCGCTGCGCGGCATGCCGGCGCTGTCCGGCACGCGCTACGTGGCGTTGACCGGCTTCGGCCAGGCGTCGGACCGGGATCAGACCGCCGCCGCGGGCTTCGATGTGCATCTGGTCAAGCCGGTGGAACTCGACGTCCTGCTGAAGGTGATTGCCGGAGACTGACGCGCCGCGCAGCAACGGTTTGCTGCCCGGGCGAGGCGGTTCAATTCGGGGCACTCGCGGGTTGTAATGCCTGCCCTCTCCCCCGACCCCTCTCCCCCGACCCCTCTCCCCCGACCCCTCTCCCATAAATGGGAGAGGGGAGACTGTAGTGGTCCAATTTCCTCAGACAGGTCGATAGGTGGAAAATCACGATCGACGAGGAAAGACGACATGACAAAGCAACGCCGCAAGTTTGACGCCGCCTTCAAGCTGGAGGTAGTCCGGATGGTCCGGGATCAGGGCCTATCGGTCGCTGAGGTTTGCCACACGATGGCGATTGGGGAGACTGCCCTACGGCGCTGGCTGGTCCAGTATGACCTTGAAGTGGCTGGCGGCAAGGGAGTGGGCAAGCCGCTGACGCCTGAGCAGCAGCGCATTCGCCAGCTCGAAGAGGAAAAC
>NZ_RCOG02000037.1 GCF_009663685.2 Cupriavidus sp. U2
TGAAGGCCCATCGCAATCACGCGTCGGCACACCTCCACGTCGTTGGTCGATATACCCGCACAGATCCCATTGAATTGCTCATAGGTATGAAAGATCAAGCGGTTCCCGACATCCGTACGCCCAGCGTATGTGTTTTTCCCAATCAGGTCATAACCTTGCGTTACGACTTCACGCAATGCCGGCACCTTCTCAGGCAGCAGATGCACGCCAGTGCTGACCGCTTCCATTGACCTGTCCCGCAAATCCAGAAACAACGGATAGGCGCCCAGCGACTGGAAGGCCTCGTCGTCCAGTGGACGGCTGAACATGGCCTGCGCTTCTTCCAGGGAAATGCCGCATATCGCACGATAGGCACGCTGCAAGGATCTCTCCATCTCGCGTCGGGCCCGCGTCTCGGGACGCATGGGTCTGTGATCGGCGAGCGTGTCAAGGACCTTCCCTATGATCTTGCGGATCTCGCTCATTCGAAACCCCGGCATCAGTCGAACTCCCGTGCGCGCTCGCGGGCCATTTCTTCGAAGATCTCCCTGCCTTCGCCCACATGGCGCCAGAAACACGCTTGCCAGGCTTCCGTGGCGCCCGCCAGAAACGCCTCCTGCTTGTCCTTGTCGAGCGATTCCCAGTAAGGCTCCCAATACACGTACCACCAGTACTCGATATTGCCCTGCAAGAACCCGAAGGCCGTTTCCGCCAATTCGGGGAAGGCTACCCAGGGCTCCGGCGGCTGAAGGCCCATCGCAATCACGCGTCGGCACACCTCCACGTCGTTGGTCGATATACCCGCACAGATCCCATTGAATTGCTCATAGGTATGAAAGATCAAGCGGTTCCCGACATCCGTACGCCCAGCGTATGTGTTTTTCCCAATCAGGTCATAACCTTGCGTTACGAGTTCACGCAATGCCGGCACCTTCTCAGGCAGCAGATGCACGCCAGTGCTGACCGCTTCCATTGACCTGTCCCGCAAATCCAGAAACAACGGATAGGCGCCCAGCGACTGGAAGGCCTCGTCGTCCAGTGGACGGCTGAACATGGCCTGCGCTTCTTCCAGGGAAATGCCGCAGACCGAACGATAGGCGCGCTGCAAGGTTCGCTCCACGTCGCGCCGGAGCTGGCGTTGCGCCCGCTTTTCGGGATGCATGGGCAAGAGTTCGCGGAGTATTTCGAGGACCCGCTTCAGTATCTTCTGATTGCGGGTCATTCGAACGCCCTTTGGGCCAAGTGGTCGGCCCCGAAATATCCCATCGCTCCGAAGAGCACGCCTCCCACCAGGCCGGTAACGATCACCCCTGGCCCGGTCACCACCCCGTAGGTCACGCCCACGGAGGCGCCTAGCTTTGCGCCGGCCACGGCGCCGGCCCATCCCCCTGCCTGCCTCAGCACTTCCTGCGAGATTGGCTTGATCGATTGCAGTTTCATCGATTCCGACGCGGCCACCTTCAGGTCATAGGCGGTGAAGAATATCCCGACGACCTGAATCACCCGCCCCACGCGTACGTAGCCCTGTGCTTGGGGAAGCGTCTCCGGATTGAATATCGCACTGGCCGGAACTGGCTTGCCATTGAGCAGAACTTCACGATCTATCCTCGCCCAATCCTTCGCCTCCAGCGTCTTTATCCTCGTGTGCGGATACTTCAGGAGGTGGCGGTCCAGATCCCGTTGAATGGCGTCTTGCGAAACGATTCTCGCGCCCGCACGAAGCGCCTTTTCAATATCGACGTACGTGACCCTTCCGTCGAGTCGAGGCGAACCACTTGGGAAAAAATCGGTCGCTGACATGTACTTGGAGAACTTGTTGCCCTTGACATGCCCCGCAATAGAAATGTTCGAGTCTGGTGCCCGATAGTTGATGCCCTTGCGCTCGGGGTTCATTTCATTTTTCAGCACATCTATGGGCAGCTTGGACTGCTCCAACGTCGCTTCATCCAGCACCTCATAAACCTTCCTGACCAGAAAGCCGTTTTGGCCGACCTCTTCCACCACCGCATAGAAAAACGCTCGCGCCGGCATCAACGGCGCCTCGAGCTCGACCCGGGACCCCTCTCGCGCGTTGGTCGCTACGTTGTACGTGGTCATGTCAACGCCGCTCCTGCTTCCAGCGCTCTAGCGCCAGCGGGCCAAAAAAGACGGACAGTGTCTGCGGGCCGTCTGTCGCGATCCTGGGGCAAAAGCCGGCCTCGTCGGTGACGCCTTGCCAGGAATTGCCTTGCTGGTCGGATATGAAGTACGGCACGCCGGGCATGGGGGCGCCATCCTCGTCGATGCAGCGGATCTGCTCGTCATGGGCGGCAGGCGGAGGATTCGATCCACTTCCCGCGTCCGTGGCAACGGCCGCGGCGGCCACCGCAGGCTCGGCGACGTCAGCCGCCGGTGCACTGCCCGCACTTACCTCAAGCGTGAAATCCGATTGCGATGGCATGACAAGCGGTGGCTTTGCGCAGCCGCAATAGACCCGCGCGCCGCTGACAAGCAGTTGCCTGCCCATCAGGTCGAAATTGGGTCGGCAATCGTTGAAGACCTTGCCCGTACCCTTGCAAGCCGGACATGTGGCGATGTCGCCTTCGACCCCCACGGGCTGGCCGTGATGCGTCATCATCCCGGCCCCCGATGCACAGAGCATCCCGCCGGTAGTTGTCTTGTCGCCGTTCTTCAGTGCGTATCGGATATCTGGCATTCTGGCCCCTCGTTGAAGTGAGCGGCCATTCTGTTCAGCGCGGGATATGCCGGTAAATCGTCGAATCCTTGAACTACGAACGTCAATGCCGAAGAAGCAACGGCCCCGATAGGAAACGGATCAATCCTCCGCCGACACAAACCGCTTGCGATACTCCGCCGGGGTCACGCCGACCACCCGCAGGAATGCGCGGCGCAGGGTGTCGACGCTGGAAAAACCGCACTCGGCAGCGGCCTGTTTGGGCGCGATATTGCCTTCTTCGAGCAGTTGCCGGGCGGCGGTCACGCGCGCGGCCTCGATCCAGTGTGCCGGGGTGACGCCAACCTCCTCCTGGAACAGGCGCGACAGGTGCCGCGCGCTGACGCCGATCCGCGCGGCCAGGCTTGGCACGTCGTGGGCCGCCGCCGGGTGGGCGGCTACCCAGCGTTGCAGTTCCTGCAGGGCCGAGCGGTTTGCCGCGGCGGGCGCTTCGCGGCGGCTGAACTGACCCTGTCCGCCCGGCCGCTTGAAAAACATCACGAGCTGGCTGGCCACCTTCAAGGCGATATCCCGGCCAAGGTCCTCCTCAACGAGCGCCAGCGCGAGGTCCATGCCGGCGGTCACGCCCGCCGCCGTGCGCACCTTGCCATCACGCACGTGAATCGCGTCGGCATCGACGGTCACCTTTGGATAGCGCGCCGCCAGCGCATCGGCGACAGACCAGTGCGTGGTGGCGCGGCGGCCATCGAGCAGTCCGGCCTCGGCCAGCAGGAAGGCGCCGCTGCAGACGGAACCGTAGCGCCGCGCCAAGGGCGCCGTGCGGCGGATCCAGTCAAGCACCCGGGGCTCGGCCGGCGCGTGGCCGGCATGCGGTGCACCGGCCACCAGCAGCGTGTGAAAGCGCGACGGCGAACCGCTCGCCGAGTCGTCCTCGATCACCATGTCCGGCAGCAGCCTGGCCCCCGACGACGCCGTCAGCGGCCCGCGCCGCAACGCCACCACCACCATCTGGTAAACCGTGACGCCTGCCTGGACATTGGCTTCGGCGAAAACGTCGAGCGGGCCGGATACGTCCAGCAACTGGACGCCTTCGACGGCCAGCAGGCCGATGGTACGGGTAGCGGGCATGGCGAAATGGTGCCTTTCAGGCACGGGCGGGCGGATTGTGTGAATTGTCCGGATTGTCCGGGAATGTCTTTATTCGTCGTATCACGACGATTGAAGACATGCTACTGCGAACCCTAGACTGGAGGCAACCCAAACGAACAGGAGCCGCCATGCGTTTCACCGCCGCCGACATCGCCATTCCCGACAGCCAGCTGGCCCGGGACATCACCGAACTCGTGCGCGACACCGAGTCGCCGCTGCTTTTCCACCACTCCAGCCGCGTCTACTACTGGGCCGCGCTGGCGGGCCGCAACCGGGGACTCGCATACGACCCCGAACTGCTCTATGCCGGCGCGATGTTCCACGACATGGGCCTGACCCATGCCCACAGCAGCGCCGACAAGCGTTTCGAAGTCGATGGTGCCAACGCGGCCGCCGATTTTCTGCGCAGCCGTGGCATTGGTGAACGTGAGGTGGAAAAGGTGTGGACCGCCATCGCGCTGCACACCACGCCTGGCATCCCCGAGTTCATGGCGCCGGAGATCGCGCTGGTGACGGCCGGCGTCGAGATGGACGTGCTGGGCATCGGGTACGACACGTTTGCCGAGGCCGATCGCGAAGCCGTGGTGCATGTCCATCCGCGCACCGCCCGCTTCAAGGAAGACATCATCCAGGCGTTCTACGACGGTATCCGGTGCAAGCCCGACACCACGTTTGGCAACGTCAAGGCCGATGTGCTGGCCGACAAGGACCCGCATTTTCATCGCGGCAACTTTTGCAGCGTCATCCGCGCGTCGGCCTGGAAGGGCTGATGCCTGCCTGCGGCATGTGCGGGTCAGGCAGGCTGGCGGCCGACATGGCGGTCTAACAGGTACGTCAACATCTCGCGGCTGACGGGCTTGGCCAGCACCAGGTCGATGCCTGCGGCACGGCACTTGCGGCGCGTCTTGCTATCGGCTGTCGCGGTCACCGCGATGATCGGCAGGCGACGGTCGCCCGCGCGCTCGGCATGACGAATCGCCCGCGCCAGTGTCAGGCCACTCATGCCCGGCAGGCCGACATCGGTCAACAGCAAGTCCGCGCCGCGCTGCAGCACAGCCCAGGCATCATGGCCGTCCTCGCAGGCCACGACCTCGCATCCGCCAATGGCTCGCAACTGCTCGACAAGCACCAGCAGGCATACGGGATTGTCTTCGGCGACGACGATGCGTGGCAACGTCTGACGGGTTGCCGGGCCTGCGGCAGTCGATGCGGGAGTCGCGGTATTGGGCACGGTCGTGGTGGGTCGAAAATGCGATGACCTATTGTCAACGCGTTTGCCGCCGCGCAGGTTGCTGAAATTTCCGCAATACCATGCAGACGCGTCTGAAATTGATCACTCCACCCGGTTTTTCAGGGTCTCTCCCAACGACCACCGTCGCAGATTATCCAGGAAGATCTCGACCACGCGCGCTGCATTGCCATCCGAAAAGCCCGCGCTGTGCGGCGTGGCGATGACGTTGGGCAGCGACCAGATAGGCGAGGACGCCGCCAGCGGCTCATGGGCAAAGACGTCCAGGTACGCACCGCCCAGTTTTTCGGCGCGCAAGGCATCGATCAGTGCCAGTTCGTCGACCACCTCACCGCGCGCCACGTTCACCAGCCGCGCCCCGGCCGGCAACCGCTGCAAGGCGGCGCGATCGACCAGCCCGCGCGTGCGATCGGTCAACGGACAAGCCAGGATCAGCCAGTCGGTATCCGGCAGGACCGCGTCGAACTGCTCGAACGTGACCGCCTGGAATCCGGCCTCCATCGCCGCGGCACGCTGTCTGACCACCGTCACCGCCAGGCCCAGCACGCGCAGCACCGCGCCGATCTGCTGCCCGATCGGGCCCCACCCAACGATGGTGGCGCGCTGGCCCTGCAGGTCCCGTGGCAGCCCGCTGCCGATCAGCGGCGCCCAGCGCGACGCCCGTTGCGCGTCGATCATTTGCGGCAAATGCCGCGCCAGCGCCAGCAGGCCAGCCAGCGCCGTCTGGGCCACTACGCCCGCATTGGCACCCGACGACGTGGTGACCGTCACGCCGCGCTGGCGCAACTGCCCAAAGATAGCGCGATCCGCGCCTGCCGAATGCGTATGCGTCCAGCGCAGCGACGGTGCGTCAAACATCGCCGTATAGAACCGCTGCGTGGCGGGCAGGATCTCGTGCTTGGTCGATAGCCCTGTCACATCGCGCGACACAAAGGCCACGTCGGCGTCCACGGCGCGCGGTTCGTCCACCTCGGGCACGACCACCGCCTGCCACGGCACCCCGGCCGCCGCCGTGGTCTTGTCGATGGCCGCGCGGTGCGCCTGCAAGGCAGTAGCGGACAGCAGGATACGCAGGGTCTCGGCTGACATGGCGCGGCTCAGTCCACCGTGGCGCCGGAGGCTTTCACCACGGCCTTCCACTTGACGTATTCCTTGCGCGTAAAGTCGCCGAACTGCTTCGGCGACCCGCCCACCGGATCTGCGCCTTCACGGACCATCTGCGCCTGCAGCGACGGCAGCGCCTCGTTGACGGCCTGGTTGACCTTGGCAATCACGTCCTGCGGCGTGCCCTTGGGTGCGAAGAAGCCGAACCAGGAACCGGCCTCGAAGCCCGGGAAGCCCTTTTCAGCAACCGTGGGCAGGTCGGGCAGCGAACGCGAACGTTTGGCGCTCGACACCGCCAGTGCGCGCAGCTTGCCCGCCTGGATATGGGGCATCACCGAAGGGATGGTTGCGAACATGAATTGCACGCGCCCCGATAGCAGGTCGTTCAGCGCATCGGCGCCCTTGTACGGAACATGCGTGGCCTGCGTGCCGATCCGCTCGGTCAGCATGAAGCCCGACAGGTGCGACGACGTGCCTACACCCGTGGAGCTGTAGTTCAGCTTGCCCGGGTTCGCCTTGGCGTACGCCACGAATTCCTCGAACGACTTCACCGGCAGCGACGGATGCACCACCAGCACATTGGGCACGTCCGCGATCTGGACAACCGGCACCAGATCGGTCAGCGGATCGTAGTTGAGCTTCCTGTACAGCGTCTGGTTGATCGAGATCGGGCCGACCGAGTTGACCAGCATCGTGTAGCCGTCGGCGGGCGACCGCACCACGAATTCGGTGCCGATGTTGCCGCCGGCGCCCGGCCGGTTGTCCACCACGAACGATTGCTTGAAGCGTTGCGCCAGCTGCTGGCTGACGCTGCGCGCCAGCATGTCGGTGGTGCCGCCCGCCGTGAAGGCCACCACCACGCGCACCGGCCTGGTGGGATAGTCGTCGGCGCGGGCCGGCGCGGCGAGCGCCAGGCCAGCTGTCAGGGCGCAGGCCAGCAGCTTGACGGCGGCATTGTTCCAGCGGGTATTCCGGGGCGTTGTGGGGTGCATGCGATGTCTCCGTTCCAGTCGTTGTCGTTGTGGTGTCTGGGATGCTTCGGTGTCGTTATCCGAAGTCTTATCGCCGGGCCGTGTTCGCCCCCCAGCACGCGGTGGGCAGCGTGGCGCGGGCGCGCGACATCATCGCCAGCGCACGCAAGGCGCCTGGCTGAAGCAAAGGGTCGATGTCGTCCGCCCGTCAGTCCCGGAAGCCCGGGTCAAGCCGGTCGAGCTTGCGCAGCAGCGCCGGCCATTCCATCAGGCCGTAGGGACGGCGCGTACCGGGCTGATAGTTGTTCCAGGTTTCCTCCAGTACCTCGGGCGACACCTGCTGCAGCGGCGTATTGCACGACATGGCCGCCACCTGCGAGCGGCAGGCCAGTTCCAGCCGGTGCATCCAGTTGAAGGCCTCGCCTACCGAATTGCCCACGGTCAGCGCGCCGTGGTTGCGCAGGATCAGCGCCTCGCCGCGGCCCAGGTCTGCAATCAGGGACGCCTGTTCGGCGGTGTCCAGCACCACGCCCTGGTAGTCGTGGTAGCCGATCTTCAGGAAGCGCATGGCGGTCTGGGTGATCGGCAGCAGCCCACATGCCAGCGACGACACGGCCATCGATGCCCAGCTATGCGTGTGGATCACGCAGGCCACCTCGGGGCGTGCGTGGTGCACGGCGCTGTGGATCACGTAGCCGGCCTTGTTCACGCCATAGTTGAGCGGGCCGAAGTCGGGCGTCGACAGGATCTTGCCGGCGTGGTCCACCTTGATCAGGCATGACGCCGTGATCTCCTCGTACATCATGCCGTACGGGTTGATCAGGAAGGCGTCTTCCTCGTCCGGCACGCGCACCGAGATATGGTTGGCCATCATGTCGGCCATGCCATACAGCTCCACCAGCCGGTAGCAGGCGGCCAGGTCCACGCGTGCCTGCCATTCCGCCTCGCTGCACTGGCCTCGCATCGAGGGGATGTTCAGCACACCGGGTTTCGTCATGACGTGTCTCCTTGGTGGTTTTGGTATCTGTATGCAGTGGGTGCGGTTCAGTCCGAACCCAGCGCGAGATCGCTGGGCCGGCGTTTTTCGATATGGAACTTGAGCAGCGCCGCGCTGCGGAAGATGCCGTGCGCGAACTTGCCATAGGGCAAGGTCAGGAACAGCGCCATCACAATGCCCAGGTGGATGGCCAGCAGCGCGGCCATGGCACCGGTGTCGCGGAACGCCAGCAGCGCCAGACCGCTTGCGCTGGTCAGGAACAGCAGCGCGATGAAGCCACGGTCCATCGGCTTCTGCTTCGTATCCATCGTGCGCACGTCGCGCTTCAGGTTCAGCCACAGCAGGCCGGCCGGCCCGATCAGCAGGCCGATGCCGCCCGCGATGCCCAGCAGCACCGGCAGGCTTGTGACCGGATACGGCGCGTGCAGGTCCAGCAGATAGTGGTACAGCGTGGCCACGGCAGTCGCCGCAAAGCAGAGCATGAAACCGTAGAACGTGAAGTGATGGAAGCGGCGGCGCAGCAGCGTGAAGGCGTCGTCGTCATTGTTGCAGCCCTGCCCGTGCCCGCCATCCAGATACTTCAGCTTCAGCGCATCGTGTACCGCGCCGCCCGCGGCGGCCCCACGCTCGTCGCCGCTGCGCGTGCCCGGCGTGACCTTGCGCCAGAACCGCGTCACGCCGATACCCAGCGCCCCGCAGGCAAACAGGAACACCACGCCGAACATGGCCGCCAGCAGGTTGTGCGGGAAGATCGCGTAGAAATTGCCGGCCAGCGGTTCATGCCAGAGCGTGCCACGCATCGTCAGCACCATCAGCAGGAACAGCGCCAGGCCGCCGGCCAGTGCCAGCGCCATCGTCACGCCGGCGCGCCGGTACAGGCCGCCCAGCGCGGCCGGAAACGCGTAGTCGCCATAGGTCTGCACGCGGACCTTGGCCATTGCCTGAGGAATGTTGACGGCAAACTCATGCGGCGGCGCGTACTGGCACGCGTGATAGCAGGCGCCGCAGTTGTGGCACAGGTTGGCCAGGTAGTGGATATCCGCCTTGGGGAATTCCAGCCGGCGCGTCATGGCCGGGAAGACCGCGCAGAACCCTTCGCAGTAGCGGCAGGCATTGCAGATCTGCAGGGTACGGGCTACTTCGGCCTCGTCGCCGGTCAGGGGCAGCGCACCGTTTGCCAGCGCCGCCGCCTCGCGCGTCAGCGCTTCAAGATGTTGCATGTTCCTCTTCCCGTGATGCCTGAATTGCCGCGCCTGCGTGGCGGGCCGTGTGCGCCGCCCTGGCGGCCTGGGTGCCGGCGATACGGCCGAATGCCGTGCCGATGGCCATGCCCACGCCGGCCGTATAGCCCTTGCCCAGCACATTGCCGGCCATCATCTCGCCCGCCACGAACAGGTTCTGGCTGGGCTTGCCACCAAAATGCGCGGCCGCTTCCTGGTTCACCTTGAGCCCCAGATAGGTGAAGGTGATGCCGGGACGCAGCGCGTAGCCGAAGAATGGCGCGGTGTCGATGGGCCGGGCCCAGTGCGTCTTGGCCGGGGTCACGCCTTCGGTGTGGCAATCGTCCAGCGTCGTATGGTCGAACTTGCCTACGCGGCACGCGGCGTTGTACTCGTTGATGGTGCGGATGAAGGTGGCTTCGTCCAGCCCCAGCTTGCGCGCCAGTTCGGGCAGCGTATCGGCCTTCACGCCGGGGAACACGGGCGGCATGAAGCGCCCCACGGCCTTGGCGTCGATGATCGAGTAGCCGATCTGCTGCGGCTGCTGCGCCACCAGGCGGCCCCAGATCGCGTACCGCTTGGGCCAGAAGTCCTCGCCCTCGTCATAGAAGCGCTCGGCTTTGGCATTCAGCACCACGCCCAGCGACACGCAGTCGATCCGCGTGCAGATGCCGCCGTCATAGAGTGGCGCGCGGGCGTCGATGGCCACGCAGTGCGACTGCGACGGATCGCCGATGGCGTCGGCGCCCTGGGCGATCATGTGCTTGAGTAGCACGCCCATGTTGAAGCGGGTGCCGCGGATCAGGAAGTTGTCCGCGGGCCATTCGCCGCGCTCGTTCTGGCCCCAGGCCTCGCGCAGCCATTCGCGGTTCGATTCGAAGCCGCCGGCCGCCAGCACGCAGGCGCGGGCCTCGATACGCTCGCCGCCGATACGCGCCGCCACAAAGCGGCTGCCGTCGAGTTCGATCGCATCGACCGGCGCGTTGTAGCGGATCTGCACGCCCAGCCGTTCGGCGCTGCGGTAGTACGCATTGACCAGCGCCTTGCCGCCGCCCATGAAGAACGCGTTGGTGCGCGCCACGTGCAGGGCGCCCGACAGCGGCGGCTGGAAGTGCACACCGTGGCTGCGCATCCAGTCGCGGCAGGTCGACGACGCGCGGATGGCCAGCCGGGCCAGCGTCTCGTCAGTCAGGCCGCCTGTGACCTTGAGCAGGTCCTGCCAGTATTCCTCTTCGGGATAGGCGTCGACCAGCACGTCCTGCGGCGCGTCGTGCATGCAGCGCAGGTTGCGGGTGTGGGAAGAATTGCCGCCGCGCCATTCGCGTGGCGCGGCTTCCAGCAGCATGACGCTGGCGCCGGCCTCGCGGGCCATCAGTGCGGCGCAGAGGGCGGCGTTGCCGCCACCGATTACCAGGACGTCGATCATGCGCGGACGCCCTGCCTGCGGGGATTGTGAGTGGGGATGGACACGGCGATCTATGCCTTCGTGAGTCTGTTCCGCGACTCTATCCGCAGGGCGAAACGCTGCTAAGCCCTTGCGCGGCATGGGGGTATCACGATTCGTGATGGGTGCCCCGCGATACCCCCGCTGCGATGCCGGGCCCTCTCCCCGGTCATCGCCCGCCGGTCAGAATCCTACGGCCTGCCCGTCGCGGCGCGAGTCCGATGCGGCGATATAGCCATGTTCCGCCTTGTAGATCAGCTGGGCGGAGCCGAATGCCAGGCTGTCGCGCGGCGCCACCTCCACCCGGTGGCCACGCTCGCGCAGCACGGCCACCACATCGGCCGGCAGGTGGTGTTCGACGTTGACTACCGGCCCGTGCTCCACCCGGAAGCGCGGCGCGTCGCTCATCGCCTGGGGGTTCTGCCCGAACGCGGCCAGCCGGGCCATCATCTGAACGTGGCCCTGCGCCTGCATCGACCCGCCCATCACGCCGAACGACATCACCGGTGCCCCATTGCGGGTGACAAAGCCCGGGATGATCGTGTGCATCGGCTGTTTGCCGGGCGCCACGCAATTGGCGTGGCCCGGCTTCAGGTTGAAGCCTTCGCCCCGGTTGTGCAGGGAAATGCCCGTGCCCGGCACCACGACGCCCGAGCCAAACCCGCGATAGTTCGACTGGATGAACGACACCATCGAGCCCGCCGCGTCGGCCGCCGTCAGGTACACGGTGCCGCCGATCTTCGGCATGCCCGCCGACGGCGTGCCCGCGCGCTTCAGGTCGATCAGTGCGGCGCGTTCGGCCAGGTATGCCGGGTCCAGGAACGAAGCCGGCGCGTGCTGCATCGTCGCCGGGTCCGACACATGCCGGTGCAGGTCGGCAAAGGCCAGCTTCATGGCTTCGATGCCGACGTGGTAGAAATCGGCGCTGTCCACGCCCATGCCTTCCAGGTCGAAGCGATCCAGAATGCCCAGGCCGATCAGCGCGGCAATGCCCTGGCCGTTGGGCGGAATCTCGTGCAGCGTGTAGCCACGGAAGTCCTGCTTCATCGGCTCGACCCAGGCCGGCTGATGCGCGGCCAGATCGCCGGCACGCAGCGCGCCGCCCGTTTCCTGGGCAAAGGCCACGATGCGCTCGGCCAGTTCGCCCCGATAGAAGCTCTCGCCATCGCTCTCGGCGATCTTGCGCAGCGTGGCGGCCTGCTCCGGAAAACGCCACCGCTCGCCGGCCTGCGGCGCCCGGCCGTTGGGCATGAAGGCCTTGGCAAAGCCGGGCTGGTCGCGCAGCACCGGCACCTGCGCGGCCCACTGGCGCGCGATCTGCGGCGACACCATGAAGCCCTGCTCCGCGTATTCGATGGCCGGCACGAACAACCGCGCGAACGGCAGCTTGCCGAAGCGCGCCGACAGCGCCTTCCAGCCCGCCACCTGGCCTGGCACCGTCACCGTGTCCCAGCCGACCGACGGCATGCGGTCGCGTCCGGCGAAGTAATCGGGCGTCCAGGCCGCCGGCGCGCGGCCGCTGGAATTCAGGCCGTAGAGCTGCCCTTCATGCCAGACCAGCGTGAACATGTCGCCGCCGATGCCGTTCATGACAGGCTCCACCACGGTCAGCGCAATGGCCGTGGCAATCGCGCTGTCGATGGCGTTGCCACCTTCGTAGAGCATGCGCAAGCCAGCCTGCGCGGCCAGCGGCTGGCTGGTGCTGACGGCGTTGGCGGCCAGCAGCGGCATCTTCTGGGACGGATACGGGAAAGACCAATCTAAAGGCAACATGGGCGGAACAGGTAAGAAAGTCAGGACATGGCGCGCCGGCAGGCGGCGCCACGAGGGTTGCTGCGGCAGCGTTACTGCAGGGCGACGCCGGACTGCTTCACGAGCTTCTCCGTGCGCGGGATCTCCGCGTTGATCATCGCCGTGAAGTCGTTGACACTGCCGCCACGCGGCTCGGCGCCGGTCGCGGCCAGCTTTTCGCGGAAGTCGGGCGTGGCCAGCAGCTTGTTGATCGACGTATTGAGCTTGACCACCACATCGGCCGGCGTGCCCTTGGGTGCCACGATGCCATACCACGGCGCGATATCGAAGCCTGCGTAGCCCTGCTCGGCAATGGTCGGGATTTCGGGCGCCTGCGGCGAACGCCTTGCCGTGGACATGCCCAGCGCGCGCAGCTTGCCCGCCTTCACGTAGGGCAGGCCGGTCATGATGGTGTCGAAGTACATGGACACCTGGCCCGACAACAGCGCCGGAATCGCCTCGCCCGCGCCCTTGTACGGCACGTGGACGATGTCGATGCCGGCAACGGCCTTGAGCATTTCACCGGCGATATGCGACGTCGTACCGGTACCAAACGATGCGTACGAGAGCTTGCCCGGGTTGGCCTTCGCATAGGCCACCATCTCGGGCAGCGTCTTGAACGGCAGCGACGGATTCGACAGCAGGATGTTCGGGGTGATCGCCACCACGGCAACCTTCTCGAAGGCGTCCGGGTCGTAGCTCAGCTTCTTGTACAGGAAGCGGTTGGTCACCATCGACGCCGGCCCCGACATCAGCAGCGTATAGCCGTCGCCCGACGCACGCGCCGCGACTTCGCTGCCGATCATGGCCGCCGCGCCGGGCCGGTTTTCCACCACGAAGCTCTGACCGTACTCCCTGGCCAGGCCGGCGCCCAGTTGCCGCGTGATCAGGTCGGTGGCCGAGCCGGCCTGGAACGGCACCACGATGCGCACCGGCTGCGTGGGCCAGTCGCGCCCGCCTTGCGCCTGCGCCAGCGACGACGCGGCGATCAGGCCGATGGAAAGTAGTGCTCGGAAAGAAGAGAAACGCATGTCTGTACCCTCATTGAATCGAACGATGGTCATCCGCGCGAACACGCCGGATGCCACCATTCCGTCCGCAATTTGCGTGCCACTGGCATCGCCGCGTCGTTGACACGAGCCCCGTCCGCCCCCTTCAGATCGATGAAGTTTGCGTATCTGGCGCACCGGTTTGGTTAGCCTTGCCGGTGCGCCCGCAGGCTGGTGTTGTCTCGCTGGTGCCAAGGCACTATTGGTGTGCCCGGCGCTCTCTCTGGATGGTGCTTGCTGCGTGTTGTCGCAGGCCCACGGCCCGTGGCCTGCGCCAGTGGCTTCAGTCGACCAGCGCCCTGGCCAGCACGGCCAGCGCCGCGTCGAACTGCGCCTGCGGAATCGTCAGCGGATACAGGAAGCGGATGACGTTGCCGTAGGTGCCGCAGGTCAGCAGGATCAGGCCCGCTTCCATCGCACGCGTCTGCACGCGCTTCGCATGCTCCGCGCTGGGCGCGCCGGTGGCCGGATCGACGAACTCGGCAGCGATCATCGAACCCAGGCCGCGCACTTCGGCCATCGCCGGGCATTGCGCACGCAAGGCTTCGAGATGGGCCTGCAGTTGCGCGCCCAGTTGCGCGGCGCGCTCGCACAGCTGCTCGTCGGCGATGGTGTCGATCACGGCGTGGGCGGCGGCCACGGCCAGCGGATTGCCTGCATACGTGCCACCGAGCCCGCCAGGCAGTGGCGCGTCCATGATCTGCGCGCGGCCACACACGGCCGACAACGGCATGCCGCCGGCCAGGCTCTTGGCCATCGTGATCAGGTCCGGTTGCACGTCGTGGTGCGACATGGCAAACAGCTTGCCGGTACGCCCGAAGCCGGTCTGCACCTCGTCTGCGATCATCACGATGCCGTGCCGATCGCAGACGGCGCGCAGGCCTCGCATGAAATCGGCAGGCGCCGGCTGGAAGCCGCCTTCGCCCTGCACCGGCTCCACGATGATGGCGGCCACGCGTTGCGGATCGATATCGGTCTTGAACAGCATATCAAGCGCCTGCAGCGCCTGTTCCGTGCTCACGCCGTTCAGCGCGCCGGGAAACGGCGCGTGATAGATGTCCGAGGGGAAGGGTCCGAAGCCCACCTTGTACGGCACCACCTTGCCAGTCAGCGCCATGCCCAGCAGCGTGCGGCCGTGGAAGCCGCCGGCGAATGCGATGACGCCCGGGCGACCCGTATGGGCACGCGCGATCTTGATCGCGTTTTCCACCGCTTCCGCGCCGGTCGTGAACAGCGCGGTCTTGTTGAGTCCGGTGATCGGCACCAGTGCGTTGATGCGCTCGGCCAGCGACACGTAGCTCTGATACGGCACGACCTGGTATGCGGTATGGGTGAAACGCTCCAGCTGGGCGGCCACGGCCTGCATCACGCGCGGATGCCGGTGCCCCGTGTTCAGCACGGCAATGCCGGCAGCGAAGTCCGTATAGGCGCGGCCTTCGACGTCCCACAGCGTCGCGTTCTCGGCGCGCTCGGCGTAGAAGTCGCACATCACGCCCACGCCGCGGGGCGTGGCAAGGCTGCGGCGTTGATTCAGTTCGATGTTTTTCATGGTCGGAATGCGAAGGGGGCAGGTCAGCGCCGGCAGCGGCCGCGCCGGATATCCGTCCAGCACTGCGCAGCGATTCCGCACATTTCAATCACATTTGGCCCTACAATCCAGCGCCACTTTCATAAATTCAATGGTGCCAATTGAAATCGATCTGCGGTGACCTGCTGCTCCAGCGCCTGGGGCCCGATGGCCTGGCGGCCTTTGGCAAGCCCCTGAACCGGGGCCTGTATGCGTGCATCCGCGGCGCCATCCTCGATGGCAGCCTGGCGCCTGCCACCCGGTTGCCCCCGCAGCGCGACCTGGCGGCAGAGCTGGGCCTGTCGCGCAACACGGTGATGTACGCGTACGAGCAGCTGCTGGCCGAGGGCTATTTGCGGGCCCGCACGGGCAGCGGCACGTTTGTGGCCGATACGGCGCCCGAGAGCTACCTGAACGCCACGGCCGCCACGGTGGCGGAAGCGGGACCGCGCGAGATGCCGGGGCTGTCGGCCCGGGGCCGGCGGCTGATCGAAAATGCCTCGGCATCGCCCACGCAGTGGGGGGCGTTCATGCCCGGCGTGCCCGATCTGCGCAGGTTTCCGCACCGGCGCTATGCCCAGATTTCGGCACGGCTGTGGCGCAATCCCCAGCCGGAATGGCTCAGCTACAGCCACGGCGGCGGATTGCCGGCCTTGCGCGAAGCCGTGGCAACGCATCTGCGTGTGGCGCGCTCGGTGCGCTGCGACGCCGGACAGGTGCTGATTACCGAGGGCATCCACCAGGCCATCGATCTCGTGGTGCGCCTGCTGGGGTCGCCCGGCGACCAGGCCTGGGTGGAAGAACCCGGCTACTGGGGCATTCGCAGCGTGCTGCAGGTGTGCGACATCGGCATGGTGCCAATGCCCGTGGACGACGACGGGCTGACGCTGCCCGACACCGATACGACGGCCGACGCGCCCCCGCCCCGCTTTGTCTTCGTGACACCGTCCCACCAGTACCCGATGGGCGCGGTCATGAGCCTGAAGCGCCGTCGCGCGCTGCTGGAGTTCGCGCGCCAGCACGGCAGCTGGATCGTCGAGGACGACTACGACAGCGAATTCCGCTTCTCGGGGCAGCCCATCCCGTCACTGCAGGGGATGGAGCCGGATGCCCCGGTGATCTACATCGGCACCTTCAGCAAGACGTTGTATCCGGGGCTGCGCATGGGCTACCTGGTATTGCCACGCGCCCTGGCCGCATCGTTCCAGACCGCACACGCCGATCTGTACCGCGCCGGCCACCTCATGACGCAGGCCACGGTGGCGGAGTTCATGCAGGCTGGCGATTATGCCGCCCACATCCGCCGCATGCGCCCGCTCTACGCCCGGCGCCGTGCGATGCTGGCGGACCTGATCGAGCGTTACCTGGGCCCCGCCGCGCTGAACCGCCAGGGCAGCAACGCGGGGCTGCACCTGGTACTGCGGCTGCCCGACGACGCCGACGACGTGGCCATCGCCGCCACGGCGCGCGAGCGCGGCATCATCGTCCGTCCGTTGTCGCGCTACTACCTGGGGCAGACGGTCCAGAAGGGCCTGCTGCTCGGCTACGCCTGCGTGCCCGAGGAACATATCGGCCCGGCGTTCGACGTGCTGCTGGGCTGCCTGCCGGCCGGGCACCTGACGGGGACGCAAGCCCGCCAGTAGGTCGCCAGCCACGGCGATTGCCTAAAATCCAGTAGCAGCGACCGTGGCGGATGCCCTCCGCCCTCTGGACAACGCGGACACCGGCCGGGAGCGGAACGATGAGTCTGATCGGATGGATGCGCGGGCGAACCACGCACGCGGACGAACACGACAAGCACGCGATTGCCGAACTCGCGGAGCGTGTCACCCGGCTCAATCCCCGCCTGCGGCTGGTATCGCACTATGAGCGGCAGTTGCGGCCGGCCCTGGCCCAGGCGCTGACGCACGTTCGCTCGCTGGTGCATGACGTTCCCCCACCGCGCGAAGCCAGCGACCATGCATGGGGCGTCGATCCCTATATCCACGCCTTCTTCGGCACGCCGCACGATGTGGCGCTGACGTTCAGCCGCTCGCCTGAACTGCGGGAATTTTTCGGCACATCGCCGGCTACGCAGACGGCCACCGCCGTGCTTGGCATGACCATGACAGAGCGACGCACGCTGGGGGTGGCGCTGGAAGGCGATGTCATGCGATCCGACGTGCCGCAGACCAACATCAGCTTCAGCGAGCACCGGATCACGATCATCGCCGATTCGGACGCGGCCTTGCGCGACGAGATCGTGCGCCGCATGTTCGACCAGTTGGCTCTGGAGTCAGTGGCCCGGTTCACCGCGGGCAAGTCGCGGCGCGACGAACTCGATCGCGAGCAGACCTTGCTGCTGGCCCGCCTGCACCTGTTCGAGCGCCAGGGCACGGGCATGCGGTCGGTGGTGGGCGGCGATGCGCCGGTCAGCGCCGCCGAGGCCGCGTCGCTACGCGAACAGATCGCCAGCAACGAACAGGCACTGTCCCAGCTGAGCGCGACATCGGGCACGCTGGAGCGGCAGCTCGAATGCCTGAACGAAACGCTTGCCGACGCGCCAGCCCGGTTTTCCATCGCGCATCGACCGCTGCGCCTGAGCGCGACGAATGTGCTGCTGGCGCCGGACAGCACGACGCCGGCCAGTGATCTCGACCTGCTGACTGCCCACGTGCCGGGCGATCCGCCGCTGGTGCCCGCGTTCACGCTGGTCAGCTTCGCACGTGGCGACATGGTGTCGCCACGCGCCCTGCTCGACGAGGCGGAACGCTACCTTTGAGGGTGCAGCCGCCTGCCTGCTACAGGGCCACGGCGCTGGCGCCATTCACGCTCTCGGGCACGAAACGCCCGAGCACATGGCCGGACATGCCCTTGGCCAGTTCTTCCTCGCCGTAGAACACGGTGCCCAGCCCTTCCTTGCGCAGCAGCTTTGACTCGTCCTCGCTGTGGGTGCGCAGAACTACCTCGACATGCGGATTGAGCGTGCGGGCAGTCTCCACCATCTGCCGCACGTACAACGGTTCCGGCACGGCCACCACCAGCATGGCTGCATGGGCGATATGCGCCTGGATCAGCACGGCCGGGTCGGCCGCATTGCCCGACACCGCCGCAAAGCCGGCCTTGCGCAGGCCCTCCACCAGCTCGCGGTTTTCGTCGGCAATCACGAACGGGATGCCGCGCTCCTGCATCGCCTTGGCAATCCGGCGACCCACACGGCCATAGCCGACCAGCACCACCTGGCCCTGCAAATACTTGCGTTCGGTCGTGACCGGCAGTTCGGCATACGGGTCGCCACGCTGCTCCAGATTGCGGGCAATCGCCGAACGCGCCAGAATCCAGCGCCGCACGGGCTCCAGCGCCGCAAACAGCAGCGGATTCAGGGCGATGGAGATCAGCGCGCCAGCCAGGATCAGGCTCATGCCTTCTTCCGGCAGCAGGCCGAGCGTCACACCAAGCCCCGCCAGGATGAACGAGAATTCGCCAATCTGAGCCAGGCTGGCCGACACCGTCAGCGCCGTATTGAGCGGGTAGCGGAACGCCAGCACCAGCGCGAACGCGGCCAGCGACTTGCCCACCACGATGACGGCCACCACGGCCAGCACGTGCAGCGGCAGCTCCACCAGGATCTCGGGCTTGAACAGCATGCCGACCGAAACGAAGAACAGCACCGAGAACGCATCGCGCAGCGGCAGCGATTCTTCGGCCGCGCGGTGACTGAACTGCGATTCGCGCATCACCATGCCGGCAAAGAAGGCGCCAAGCGCGAACGACACGCTGAAGACCTCGGCCGCACCAAACGCGATGCCGATCGCCACGGCCACCACCGCCAGCGTGAACAGCTCGCGCGAGCCGGTCTTGGCCACCTGCCACAGCAGCCATGGCAACACCCGACGCCCCGCGATCAGCATCAGCGCGATAAAGGCCACCACCTGCAGCAGCGTCTGGAACACCGTCATGCCGATCGACTGCGAGGCCTGTGCGTCGGCGTTCACCGTCCCGCCCAGCAGCCCCGCCAGCGGCGGCAGCAACACCAGCACCAGCACCGTTGCCAGATCCTCGACCACCAGCCAGCCGACCGCGATGCGCCCATTCATGGTTTCCAGCACCCCCCGGCTTTCCAGCGCCTTGAGCAGCACCACCGTACTGGCGCACGACAGCGACAGCCCGAAGATCAGCCCGGTGCCCCAATGCCAGCCCCAGCCCCATCCGATGGCCATGCCCAGCAGCGTGGCAATCCCCATCTGAACCACGGCGCCGGGTATGGCGATCCGCTTGACGGCCAGCAGGTCGCTCAACGAAAAATGCAGGCCCACGCCGAACATCAGCAGCATCACGCCAATCTCGGAAAGCTGGGCGGCCAGGTGGACATCAGCGACAAAGCCGGGCGTGCCCGGACCAATGATGATGCCCGACACGAGATAGCCAACCAGCGCCGGTATCTTCATGCGCTCCGCGAGGAATCCGAGCACAAGCGCGATACCAAAGCCTGCGGCGAGCGTGGTGATGAGGGTCAGGTTGTGATCCATGGGCAGGGGCGTCCGGGAGGTCAAGCGGCAAAGGGGCGTTCACGAATTGTAACTGCCATGCTGGCATCGCATCGCGAACGTTTTCCTGACAGGCATGACCCGGCCCGCGCGGCACGGCGAGTCTGGCGCCCGGCCGTGGCATCGATGTGCCCCGGTTACCGGGCGCCGGATTCGGTGTTCTCGATGATCGGCCGCAACAACGTGAAATCGTTGGGATAGAAAGGCGGCACCGCCGAGGGGCTCCTCTTGCGCGCCACCTCCACGAACGGTCGGTCGGCCTCGATCGCAAGCATCAGGTCGAACCGTTTGACGCCCGCAGCCTTGGCGCGTTCCACATCGCGCTCGCTTTTGGCCCGGTAGGCAATCGTTCGCATCAGCAGGTCATAGAGCAGCCGGGGCCGGCGCTCGACCGCCAGTGCCGCATCGTGGCGGCGCCTTGCCAGCACCGCGTGCCACAGCGCGGAGTCTTCGAGACCAGCCGTGTGCTCGGCGAGCGCAACCAGTTGCACCTTGCCGGTGCGCGGCGAGTACGCGACGCCCTGGGCATCCAGGAACGCCCGGATATCCGACAGACGCTGGCCAAGCAGTTCCTCGGTACGGGTCTTCGCCTTCTGCGGCTGGTCGATGTCGGTCCAGTGCGATGGAAACGCGCCCATCTCGGCGAAAATTGCGGCCCAGTCGTCGTACTCGGTCCAGGTCCAGTCCCGGCCCTTGAAGTACCTCGAATAGACCTGCTCGAAATAGCCGGCCATGTTCAGGCCGTCTGACCCGCTGCGCTTGACGATGGCAAGAATCTCGGCGGCTTCGGCATCGGAGATGCCGACCACGCTCTCCATCACGCGATTGAAGACGCGCTCGTAGGAACTGGTTGTATCCTGAACATACAGCGCAGGCGGCGCGGCCATCGGCGCCGGCCTGGCTTCAGCCGGCGCGCGTCTGGCCTTGCGAAAGAATTTGAAGACGCCCACTTCTCTGATGTGTGCCCCGGGCGACACGATGTATCGGTTGATCCGTGACATTTTTGCATATTTGCGGGAAAGGTGAGGCGGCCATGCGATCTGCCGAGAGTCATGCCGGACAAGCCGGGCTTGCGCCTTTCCTGCACGCCTTGCGGGGATTGCTGCTGCTGGGCGGCCTGTTTTCCGCCCACGCCCCGGCCATGGAATTCCGCATCTACCACCAACCCGAACTGAACCGGCGGATGATCGTTGGCCAGGGTCGCATCGAGGACGGTGACGCCGACAAGTTCCGGGCCGTGGCCCGCATCGCCGACCGCGACGACGAAGGCCTGGTCACGCTGATCCTGGACAGCCCCGGCGGCAACGTGGAGGCAGCCTTCCGGCTGGTGGACGCGATGGACAACGTGCGCGTGTACACCGCGGTGCCGGACGGTGCCCGGTGTGCGTCGGCCTGTGCGTCGATCGTTTTTGCGTCCGGAGAGCGCCGCAGCATCCTGGGTTCCGGACTGCTGGGGTTCCACAGTTGCTACAAGCGCCAGGGCGCCGCCCTGCTGTCGGACTCTCTGTGTAACGAGATCGTCGCGGCAAATGCCATGCAACGAGGCGTGACCCATGCCGCCATCAACCGCTTCGTGGCGGACCACGGCGCACACGAGATGGCCTGGGTTGGCCGCAACGTCGTGTGCCGCTCGCTGCAAGGGCTCTGCAAGCCGGGCCCCATCGAAAAGCGGAACGACACCCACGCGGCCCTGACGCGCAGTTTCGACTGCAGCCGGCTGACCTCGATGGCATCGCAACTGGTATGCGGCGATACCGATCTGGCGCGGGCCGACAAGGAACTGGCCGACCTGTATGGCCGCAAGCTTGCGTCCGCGGCCAACAAGACGCGCGTCCGCGATGACCAGCGAACGTGGCTGCGCGACGAGCGCAACCGCTGCAGCGACAAGGCCTGCCTGCAGCGCGCCTATCGGAACCGGATCGATGTGCTGAAGCGGGCCTGACGGGTCCGGGGCGCCCTCCGCCTCCGCCTAGTACTTGATATCCCGCGCCGCCTCCCGCCCGCCCTGCTTGGTCTGCCGCTTGTCCTGCCGGCATGCCGAATTGCTCTTCTGGTCGGCCGCCCGACAATCCTGCTTGGTCTCGCGCGCACCCTGACGCGTGTCCTGCCGTACGTCGCGGCCCTGGCGCCGTTGCTGGGCCTGCTCGGTGGCCCACGCCGGCGCGGCAGGCAGCGCCACCACCAGCGCCAGCCATGCCAGCACGCAGGCCTTCGCATGGCGACTGCCTCGCCCTTTCGCCTGACAGTTTCCGTTACGCATCACAGTGGCCATCACAGTTGCCTCATCGGACATGAAAATCATTGCGCAGCAGGTCACGGCTTGCGCAATGCCTGCAGCGCCCCGGGCCAGATCCGTTCCAGCCCGCGTGCCGCGTCGGACCCGTGAATCTCCCTGACATCGCCCTGGCGTTGCTCCAGCGGCCACAGCACGCCCCGCATGCCGTCATTCAAGGAATTTGGCAGCCGGCGCCCGTTTTTCCATTGGACCTTGGCCTAATCCGCCCCCCCAAATGCCGCGTAAATTCCATCCAGTAGCCCTTTGGCCCAATTGAGCACCAACGCTGGGCAGACTACGTTGTGTATCTGGGAATAGTGCGTGGCACCGGGAATTGACTTTGCCGATTCACCAAGGTGCCCATTCGTCACGCAGCCCGCGAAATGGAGCCGGTCCGAGTGGCCGCTTTCGCGCTGCAACATTGGATCAAAACCGGAGATACATGATGAGCAAGCGGGATACCTCCAAGCTGGCCAGCCTTTCGCCATTCGAACTGAAGGACGAACTGATCAAATTAGCCGGCAGCGTGTCCAACCGGCTCATGCTCAATGCCGGGCGCGGCAACCCCAACTTCCTGGCTACCGTGCCGCGTCATGGCTTCTGGCAGCTGGGTCTGTTCGCCATGCGCGAATCCGAGCGGTCGTTCTCGTATCTGACCGAAGGCGTAGGCGGCTTTCCGCGCCGCGCCGGCATCGAGGAACGCTTCGACCTCTTTGCCCGCGAGCATCGCGACGTGCCGGGCGTGCGTTTCCTGGCCGGCGCCGTGTCCTATGTACGCGACCAGCTCGGGCTGGACGGCGGCGATTTCCTGTACGAGATGTGCGAAGGCATCCTGGCCTGCAACTACCCGGTGCCCGACCGCATGCTCAGGTTGTCGGAAAAGATCGTCAAGCAATACATTCGCCGGGAAATGATCGGCAAGCACCCGTTCCTGGGGGATTTCGATCTTTATGCCGTCGAAGGCGGAACGGCCGCCATGACCTATCTGTTCAATTCGATGCGCGTCAATCACCTGCTCAAGGCCGGCGACACGATTGCGCTGGGCATGCCGATCTTTACGCCCTATATCGAAATTCCCGAGCTGGCCGAATACCACCTGACCGAATTGTCGATCGACGCCGATCCGGCCGATGGCTGGCAATACCCGAAAAAGGAACTCGACAAGCTGCGTGACCCGAAGGTCAAGGCATTCTTCCTGGTCAACCCGAGCAATCCGCCATCGGTCAAGGTCAGCGACGAGAGCCTGCAATACATCGCCGAGATCGTCAAGGAGCGTCCGGACCTGATCATCCTGACCGACGATGTCTACGGCACGTTCGCCGACAACTTCGTGTCGCTGTTCGCCATGTGCCCGCGCAACACCATCCTGGTCTATTCGTACTCGAAGTATTTCGGGGCCACGGGATGGCGGCTCGGCGTGATTGCCACGCACAAGTCGAACCTGTTCGACGAAAAGCTGGCCGAGTTGCCAAAGGACGACCGCGCCGGCCTGAACAAGCGCTACGCGTCGATCACCACCGAACCCGAGAAGCTGCAGTTCATCGACCGCATCGTGGCCGACAGCCGCACCGTCGCGCTCAACCACACGGCGGGCCTCTCCACACCCCAGCAGGTGCAGATGGTGCTGTTCTCGCTGTTCTCGCTCATGGACACCGACGAAAGCTACAAGAAGGCCATGAAGCGACTGATCCGGAGCCGCAAGGCCGCACTGTACCGCGGCATGGGTACGCCGCTGGCCGAGGTGGACGAGAACGTCGTGGACTACTACACCCTGCTCGACGTCGAACAGATGAGCCGCGAGGTGGGGCCGGAGTTCGTCAAGTGGCTGCTCGAATCGATCCAGCCGCACGAACTGCTGTTCAGGCTGGCCGAAGAGGCCGGCGTGGTGCTGCTGCCCGGCGGCGGCTTTGGCACCCGGCATCCGTCCGGCCGCGTGTCGCTGGCCAACCTCAACGAAGAGGACTACGTCAAGATCGGCCGCTCGGTGCGCAAGCTGCGCGATGAATACCTGGAGCGGTATCGCGAGAACGGAGGCGGCAAGGAGAACGGCGCGAAGAAGAAGTAGGCGCACTCGCCACGCCCATCCAGTCTTGCCGCAAACGCCGAGGTCCGACAAGGAGGCATCACCATGACGTGGTTCGTTGATACGCTCAAGGCCTATCCGGAGATCGCCATCTTCCTGGCGCTCGGTATTGGCTACTGGGTGGGCGGAAAGAGCTTCAAGGGGTTCAGCCTTGGGGCCGTGACATCGACGCTGCTGGTCGCCATCGTCATCGGCATTCTCGGCGTCAAGATCTCCGCGAACGTGAAATCGGTCTTCTTCCTGATGTTCCTGTTCGCGGTGGGTTACGGGGTGGGTCCGCAGTTCGTGCGCGGCATCGCCAAGGATGGCGTGCCGCAGGCGATCTTCGCGGCCATCCTGGCGGTGCTGTCGCTCGGCGCATCCGTGGTGGCCGCCATGGTCGCCGGGTACGACCTTGGCTCGGCGGCCGGGCTGTTCGCCGGATCGCAAACCATCTCGGCGTCGATGGGCCTTGCCACCGACGCCATCAACCGGCTCGGGCGATCGCCGGAAGAAACCAAGATGCTGCTGGACGGCATGCCGATTGCCTATGCGGTCACGTACATCTTCGGCACCGTGGGATCGGCCATCATCCTGGCCCAGATCGGGCCCAGGCTGCTGGGCATCGATCTGGTGGCTGCCTGCAAGGAGTACGAGCAGATGCTGGGGGCCGGGTCGGCCGGCGGCGCGGGCACCGAATGGCACGAGTTCGAGGTGCGCGCCTACGCCGTAGCGCCCGACAGCCCGTTCATCGGCCGGTCCGTGGGCGATCTCGAAGCCGGCACGCGCGACGGTGTGCGCGCCTTCATCGAACGTATCCGGCGCGGCGGCAAGATCATCGAGGTGGACCAGCACACGCTGATCGAAGGGGGCGACGTGGTGGCCATCGGCGGCAAGCGCGACCAGCTGATTGCGCGGCTGGGCCCCAGCGGCCGAGAGGTGGAGGATGCGGAACTGCTCAACATCCACACCGAAGGCGTCGACATCTACATCACCAACAAGGAAGTCGACGGCAAGCCGCTGCAGGAACTGGCGCGCTGGCCCGGCGCGCGCGGGGTGTTCCTCAAGAAGATCAAGCGTGGCCCGACCGAGACCGTGATTCCGGTGCTGCCCAAGACCCAGCTGTATCGCGGCGACGTGATCACGCTCGTGGGCCGCACGCAGGATATCAACGCCACCGCCAAGCAGCTGGGCTATGTGGACCGCCCCACCACCGTCACCGACGTCGCCTTCGTCTCGCTGGCCATCACGGTCGGCGCGCTGATCGGTGCCATCGTGATCCACGTGGCCGGCATTCCATTGACGATTTCCACGGCGGGCGGGTCGCTGATCGCCGGCATCATCTTCGGCTGGTTCCGCGCCATCCATCCCACGTTCGGGCGCATTCCCGAGCCGACGCTATGGTTCATGAACTCGGTCGGCCTGAACGTCTTTATCGCCGTGGTCGGCATCTCGGCCGGGCCGGGCTTTATCGCCGGGCTGCAGAAGCTCGGCGTGAGCCTGTTCCTGTGGGGCATCTTTGCCACCGCGGTGCCGCTGATCATCGGCATGTTCCTGGCAAAATTCGTGTTCGGCTTTCACCCGGCCCTGATCCTGGGCATCTGCGCCGGTGCGCGAACCACCACGGCGGCGCTGGGGATGGTGTGCGAAGCGGCCAAGAGCCAGGTGCCCGGCCTGGGCTACACCGTGACGTACGCGGTAGGCAACACGCTGCTGACCATCTGGGGGATGGTGATCATCATGATCCTGGCCTGATACGGCGCCGACGCATTATCGGCCCAGCAACCCGGCCTCGCTGCGAAGCAGTGACACAAAGTCGAGCAGCATCTCGTCGGCACCGCCCCGGCGCCACACGGCGCCCACCGGCCCGAACGATCCCACATCGGCCAGCGGCAGGATAGCGACGAGGCCGCGGCTCTGCAGATGGGCCGCCATCGCCGCGGAGCAGACGCCGACATGGTCGCTGCCGCGTACCACCGATTCCAGCACCACGATCGACCCGGTTTCGATCTTTGGCTTGATGCCGGCGCCGCCGCGTTCCAGCAAGGTGTTTTCCAGCCGCACCCGCATCAGCGTGTCGCGTGGCGGCATCAGCCACGGGTAGCCGAACACGTCGGTCCAGCTTACGCTGCGCGCCGTGGCCAGCGGGTGACCAGGTCCCACCACGATGGCGATGTCGTCGGCGAACAGCACCTCGTGCTCCAGATGCTGCCCATAGGCGCGCGCGTCGATCGAGCCCACCACCAGGTCGTACTCGCGCTCCTCCAGCCCGCTCAGCAGCGCGTTGAACACGCCTTCGGTCACCTGGAACGACACATCGGCATGGCGCGCCTGGAAGGCCAGCACCGCGCGCGGAATCAGATGGGCGATACCGGCCGTCACGCTGCCGATGTGCAGGCGTGCCACGTCGCCCTTGGCCAGCGACAGCAGTTCCGCGTTGGTCCGGCCCACCTCGCCCAGCACGCGTAGCGCCAGCTTGCGCACGGCCTCGCCAGCGGCAGTCAGCTTCATCTGCTTGCCACGCAGCACCAGCTTCGTGCCGACCAGATCCTCCATCTCGCCCAGCCAGTGCGACATGGCCGACTGGGTCATGTGCAGCCGCTGGGCGGCCAGCGTCAGCGTCCCCGCCTCATGGAGGACCAAGAACGATTCCAGGTGACGCATCCGCAACCGGCGCGCCCACGCCACGGTATCCGGCGACTGCAACATGAACAAACACTCATACAAGGTTCGGAACATTTCATTGGCCGTTCCGCGCATCCCGCGCCAATATTGACGCTTCTGCGGCCGCGGAACAATCCATGGAACCACTGATCAAGAAGGACACGACATGAGAAAAATCTCCATCATGGGGAAACTGCTGGCCGGGATGCTCGCAGTGGGTGCATCGGCAACAGGCTGGGCCTGCGGGGAAGCGGGGAACACGCGACCGATCAAGCTGGTGGTTTCGCAGCAGGCCGGCGGCAGCACCGATACGCTCGCGCGCATGTGGGCCGAGACGGCCTCGAAGGAACTGGGCACCACCGTGCTCGTGGAAAACAAGGCCGGCGCCGGTGGCGTGATCGCGGCCAGGTACGTGCTGTCCCAGCCTGCCGATGGATGCACGCTGTTCCTGGCCGGCGTCTCGCAGATGGTGCTGAACAAGTTCGCCTATGCTCCGCTGTCGTACAAGCCCGAAACCGACTTCACCCCCGTGTCGGTGCTGACCACGGTGCCGTTCGTGCTGGTGGCCAATCCGCAAACCGGCTTCCACTCGCTGGCCGACCTGGTCGCGGCCGCCCGCGCCAAACCGGGCAAGATCAATTTCGCGTCGTCGGGCAACGGCAATTCCACCCACCTGGTGGTGGAGCTGTTCCAGAAGAACCAGAACATCCGCATGACCCACGTGCCGTACAAGGGCGAGCCCGATGGCGTGGTGGCCACCGTTGGCGGCCAGACGCAGGTGATGGCGCCGGTGCTCAGCACGGCCATGCCGCAGATTCGCGCCGGCAAGCTGGTGCCGCTGGTGCTGTTCGCGCCAAAGCGGCTACCCGACCTGCCGGACGTGCCGACTGCCTCCGAGCTTGGCCTGTCAGGGCTGGACGACCTGGGCTGGATGGGCGTGGCCGCCAAGGCCGGCACGCCGCCCGATGTCGTGAAGCGCCTGCACGCTGCCTCGCAGGTCTTCCTGGCCGACAAGGGCACGCTCGACAAGCTCAAGACCATGCAGGTGGTGCCCATGCCGGGCCCGTCCGGCATGCTGATGCAGATGACCGTGCGCGACACCGCCAAGGTGCAGGAAGCACTCGGTTCCGTCGACTTCCAATCCCGGTGAGGACCATTCCATGACAAATCCTGGCATGGTGGTCTGCCCGCAGCCGGAAGCGGCAGAGTCGGGCGTCGAGATCCTGAAGGCCGGCGGCAACGCAGTGGATGCCGCCGTGGCCTGCGCGCTGGCGCAGACCGTGGTCGATCCGCTGATGTGCGGCATCGCGGGCTTCGGAACCGGCGCAGTCTACATGCGCGATGCCGGCGCACACGAATATTTCGACTTCCACGCCACCGCCCCGGCCAGCGCGCGCCCCGACATGTGGGCCGACCTGCTCGAGGGCGAGGCACGCGACGGCTTCGGCTTCTTCATCAAGGACCGGCTCAACGACATCGGTTATCAGTCGATTGCCACGCCCGGCACGCTGCGCGGCCTGGAGGCCATGCACGCCGCCCACGGCCGCCTGCCGTGGCGCGAAGTGGTGGCACCGGCCATCGCCTGGGCACGCGACGGCTATTTCGTGCGCCCCGGCATGCACGCGTTCTGGATGGATGAAGCCACGCTGGGTCGCGCCAGCAACCGCGAGCGGCTGGCCTTCAGCGAATCGGGCCGGCGCGTCTACTGCCGCGAAGACGGCTGGCCCCGGCCCATCGGCGCGCCGATTGTCAACGCCGACATGGCCGATGTGCTTGGCGTGATTGCCCGCGATGGCGCCGATGCCTTCTACGGGGGGTCGATCGCCGATGCCATCGTCGCGGACATGCAGGCCAACGGCGGCCTGCTGAGCCGCCAGGACCTGGCCGACTACCGCGTGATCCGCCAGAAGCCGCTGTTCGGCCGCTATCGCGACCGGGTCATCGCCACTAACCAGCCCCCCGGCGGCGGCGCGATGCTGCTGGAAATGCTGCACGCATTGGAGCAGTTCGACCTGGGCGCGATGCCGCACAACTCGCCCGAATACCTGCGCATCGTCTGCGAAGTCATGAAGCAGGCCACCGTGGACAAGGACATGTATCTGGGCGACCCGGCGTTTGTCGACATTCCGCTGGAGCGCCTGCTGTCCGCCGAGCGCGCCGCGCAGACCGCCGCCGCCGTGCGTGCGCACGAGAAAGTGTCCGTCACGCGCGTGAATCCCGGACACGCGGTGCCGCGCGATACCACGCACCTGTCGGTGGTGGATGGCGACGGCAACTGCGTGTCGCTGACCCATTCGCTGGCCATGCCGTCGGGCGCCATCACGCCCGGCCTGGGCTTCATGTACAACGGGTGCATGGGCGTGTTCGACCCCCGGCCCGGCCGCGCGGGCAGCATCGCACCGGGCAAGCGCCGCTTCACGTCGTCGTGCCCTACCATCGTGTTCCGCGACAACCGACCGGAAATCGTGCTCGGGGCACCGGGCGGCACGCAGATCGCCATGGGCGTGCTGCAGGTCATCCTGAACGCGGTGGACCACGGCATGCCGATCCAGGACGCCGTGTCGGCGCCGCGCTTCTCGTCGACCAGCAATGCCATCGACGTCTGCAACCGCATTCCGCGCGCGGTCTGCCGGCAGCTCGAACAGCAGGGCTACGAGGTGATCCGCAATCCGTACAACTACACGATCGGATGGGTTCATGCGGTGCATATCGACGGCACCACGCTGCGCGGCGGCGCCGACCCCGGGCGCGATGGTGTCGCCTACTCGACCGACTCGCTGATGTAATGGCACCGTGCCGGCCGCCACTGGCGGCCGGCGCCGCACGCTCAGTCGCCGCGCCGTGCCAGCACCTCGTCGCGGGGCCCGGCGTCCACCACACGGCCGGCTTCCACCACGACAATGGTGTCGAACCGGGCCAGCAGGCTCGGCCGATGCACCGAGGCGACGATGCAGGCCAACGGGAACGCCGCGAACATGCGGTCGAACACGCGGCCTTCGGCCTGCGGGTCCAGCGCGCTGGTCGGCTCGTCGAGCAGCAACAGCGAACTGCCCTGCGCGGCCAGTGCGCCGCGTGCCAAGGCCAGCCGTTGCCGCTGGCCGCCGGACAGGTTGGCCCCGCGCTCGCTGAGCGGACTGGCCAGCCCGTCGGGCAGGCGCTTCAGCACCTCGTCGAACACGCCCGTATGCACGGCGGCCTGCAGCGCCGCCGCATCGGCGGGCTCGCCGAAGGTCAGGTTTTCTTCCACGCTGGCCTCGAACACCTCCGCCTCCTGCGGGATCAGCGTGGCCAGCGCGCGCAGTTCGATCCAGTCCTCGGCCATGCCGTCGCGGCGCAGTTCGCCCTGCTGCGGGCGATAGAGACCCGCCAGCACGCGCAGCAGCGTGCTCTTGCCGCCGCCGCTGGGCCCGACCAACGCCACGCGCGCACCGCGCCGCAACTGCAGGTCGATACCGTGCAGCCCGCCGCGCGCATCGTCGGGGTAGCGCCACGTGGCGCCGCGCAGTTCCAGTGTCTGCCACGGTGCGTCGGGTATCACCGCGGGCACCGCCGCTTCCGGGTCGCCGGGCGTCGCCCAGATCGGTTCGGCGCTGCCGTAGTCCGTATGCATGCGCGCGAAGCTCTGGAAGTTGGAGGCCATCGCGCCAACCACGGTGGCGGCCTGCTGCGCATACTGGTAGATCATGAAGACGGTGCCCAACAGCACGGCCTGGCCCGGCTGCCGCGCCTGCAGTACGTACACCACCACCAGGACCCAGGTCAGCCCCATGCCAAGCAGATCAACGGCAAACCATTTGCCTTCGTTGACCACCACCGCGCGGCGCAGCGGCGCCATCACTGCCGCCATGCGATGGCCGAGCAGCTTGCGCGACGCGGCCTGCAGCCGCAGGCCGATCACCGTGCCGGCATTGCCGACAAAATCGAGCAGCGCGGCGGCATAGCGGCGCTCCGCGTCGTTCTCGGCACGGGCCAGCTGCATCAGGGTGCGGTCGAATCGCAGGATGATCAGCGCGATGACGACGTAGCCGGTGACTGCGATCACACCGCTGCTGCGCGACAGCAGCGCCAGCGCGACGATGGGCCCCACGAAATTGAACGCGCTCTGCAGGTAGCCGAACTGGTTCTGCGCGAAGTCCGATAGCGCGCGGCTGGACTGCACCACGCGGTGCTGCAGTTCGCCCGAGTGCCGGCCATCGCGCCACGCCAGCGGCGCCGACGCAATGCGCGCGTAAAGCTGGTCGGACAGCCGCTCGCGTACCCGCACGCCCACATTGCGTTCCAGCACCCGGCCCGGGCCGTGCATCAGCCACGACAGCAGGTAGATGCCGATCAGATAGACAATCCAGCGGCCCGCCACCTCCATCTGCCCCTGCTGCAGCGCGTTGATCGCCTGCGCGGCCAGCCAGGGCATGGTCAGCCGCAGCAACTGCGCCGCCGACAACAAGCCGGCTGCGCCGAGCATCTGGCCCCGCACGCCATGCGCATGGCGCCAGAGCGCGCGATATAGGTCGCGCGCCGCGCTGCCGAGGCCGATGGCGGGCGGACGAGCGGGCTTGCCGGACGAATCGGACGAACCGGGCGAATCGGACGGATCTGGCGAGGCGGACATATCGGGCACCGTCATGCAGTCATCTCTCCTGTGCGGGGGCGCGCGAGCCCTCGCCAGTGGGCGACGGCGCGGGCGAAGCTTGCCATTGTGCCAAGCCTGGGGGCCGATGTCTGGCATCGCTGCCAACACGGGCGGCAGGCCGCATGGCACGCATCCTGCACACCCACCCCGCTGTCGGCCCATCGGGCCCCGGACTTCGAGGAGGACACCCATGCAGCAAGGCGACGTGCAGGACCGCGAAGAGAAGATGCAGAAACTGCGTGGAAACCGCCGCTATACGTGGACGCACCCGATATTCCTGATCGCCCTCGCGCTGATCCTGGTGGGCTACGCGGCCACGTTCTGGTAGCCCTGCGCCGGACCATGCCGCGCCCCGCCAGAACGTGCAAGCCGTGTAAGGATTACCGGCCAGGCCCGGGCGGCGGACCATGAAAAAGCCGGAAACTGGCTCCGGCTTGCTCCGTACGTGCTATCTCGGCTTGCGATCAGGCTAGCGCGGGCGCCCCGCCCCGGCTGAAATCGGAGACGCCGCCGCTGCGCGGCTGCCCACGCCGGTTGGACAGCCTGAACACCGACACCGACGACAGCAGGCTGCGGCTCTGCTCGTCAAGCGCGGTGGCCGCAGCCGCCGCCTCTTCCACCAGCGCCGCGTTCTGCTGCGTCACATCGTCGATCTGCGTCACCGCCGCGTTCACCTGCTCGATGCCGCTGGTCTGTTCGGTCGAGGCCGCCGAGATATCGGCCACCAGTTGGGATACCTGCCGCACGGCTTCCACGATCTCCTGCATGGTCTGGCCGGCGCTATCGACCAGCGTGGAGCCCTCCTGCACCTTGCTGACCGAGCCTTCGATCAGCTCCTTGATCTCCTTGGCGGCCGCCGCACTACGCTGGGCCAGCGTGCGCACCTCGCCGGCCACCACGGCGAACCCGCGCCCCTGCTCGCCGGCACGCGCCGCTTCCACGGCGGCGTTTAGCGCCAGGATATTGGTCTGGAACGCGATGCCTTCGATCACGCTGATGATATCGACGATGCGGCCGGAGCTTTTCGAGATATCGCCCATGGTGCTGACCACGTTGCCCACCACCTGGCCGCCCTTCTCGGCCAGCGACGATGCGCTTTGCGCCAGCTTGTCGGCATGCCCCGCGTTGTCGGCGTTCTGCCTGACCGTGACGGCCAGTTCCTCGATGCTGGCCGCCGTCTGTTCCAGCGCGGACGCCTGTTCCTCGGTGCGCTGCGACAGGTCCACGTTGCCCTGGGCGATCTGCCCCGACGCGGTAGCCACGGCCTCGCTGGACGCCTTGATGTGGCGGACGATATCGGCCAGCGTCAGGCGCATGCGATTCATCGCGTGCAGCATGCTGGACGTATCGCCCGGCTGCAGCACGACTTCCAGCGCCAGATTGCCGGCCGCCACCTCGCCGGCCACCTGGGCCGCATAGGCCGGCTCGCCGCCCAGCTGACGCACCAGGCCGCGCGCCAGCACCAGTGCCAGCGCAACCACCAGCACCGCCATCGTCAGCAGCGCGCCAATCATCATGTTGCGCGCCGACGCAAAGACCTGCTCGACATGCGCGCCGCTGGCCTCCGAACCGGTCACGTTGAGTTTGACCGCCTGGTCGATACTGGCTTCCAGCTGGCTGCGCACCTGGAACGATTCGCCACGCAACATGGCCACCGCACCCTGGCGGTCGCCGCTGCGCGACAGCGACAGCAGCTTGTCATGGACGGCCAGGTACTGCGTCATCAGCGCCGTCATCTCGCGATACGTCAGCCGTTCGGCTTCCGTGGAAAGCAGGCTGGCGAAGATCTTTTCGGCGTGACGGAAGGCATCGAGCTGCTTGCCCATCAGGGCCTCGTACCGGCGGAATTCCTCTTCCGACGCGGACAGCACATGCTGCAACTCCGACGTGCGATAGGCATTCAACTGGCTCTTCATCTCAAGGGAATGGCGCACCGACGGCATCCAGTTGTCCTTGATATCCCGCGTGGCATCGCCCACACGCCCCAGTTCGTACAGCGCGAAGCCGCCCATTCCGCATGTCATCGCCAGCACTACCGCGAAGGCTGACATGATGCGCTGGAAGACGGTCATTCGTTGAAAACGTTGCATTGGCGTTACCTCCCGATCTCTGGATTTATTGGCTGGGCATGATGGGTCCGCGAAGTTTCCCGTTCGGGCCGTATCCTCGGCCTCTCCAGTCATCAGCTAACGGTGGGTTGTAGGGTCAACTGAACGGGATTCCGGCCCTTCCAAAGTGGGGGACGCTGGGCGGCCAGCGGCCAGCCCGAGCGAGCGGGCCCGCCGGCACGTGACGGGCCTAGCCTTCCAGCAGCCGCGCCCCGCGCCATTCGCCCGAACGCACCAGACCGCGCGCGGTATCGGCCAGCACCACGCGCAAGGCCAGCGCGGCGGGCGACAGTTCGTCGTCGGACAAGCTGCACAGCAGGTTCTGGCGTCCCGCCTGCGGGTCGTCGATCTGTGCCAGGTGGAAGCGCGTTTGCGCGTCGGGATAGCGGCCGACCGCCGCCCACGGCTGCAGCGTGGCGCCGAAGCCCATGTCCACGGCATCCATCAGCATGGCCAGCGAGTCAACCTCCTGGATCACGCGGGGCGTCACCTTGGCGCGCGCGAAGGCGGCGTCGAGCGTGCTGCGCAGGCCGTGGACGCTGCTTGGCATGATCAGCGGCACGTCGGCCAGGTCGGCCATCGTCCGCTGCGTGGGGGGATCGGCCTTGCCCTGGGGCAGCGCCTGGCGCGACTGGATCAGGAACAGTGTTTCCTCCAGCAGCGGCATCACGGTCCAGCGGCGGGCGGCGTGGGTGCCGAACAGCACGGCCAGGTCAAGCTGCCGCGCGTTGAGCATGGCGGTCAGGTGGCCCGACAGGCTTTCCACGATATGCAGCCGGACGTCGGGATAACGCTCGCGCATCGCCCGGATCAGCGGCACGCCGATCACCGACGCCGTGGTCGGCGCCAGGCCCACGCTCACGGCACCGGACAGCCGTGCCTGATGCGCGGCACGGCGCGCCTGCTCGGCGTGGCGCAGCGTGAGCTGGGCTTCATGGAAAAACGCCAGGCCGGCTTCGGTCGGCGTCACGCCCTGCGGCGTGCGGCGCAGCAGGCGGGTGGAGAGTTCGCTCTCCAGGCGGCTGATCTGCTGGCTGACGGCCGATTGCACCATGTCGAGCTCTAGCGCGGCACGGCTCATGCTGCCGAGTTCGACCACCCGCACGAAATACTGAAGCTGGCGCAATTCCATCTGGTCTCCCTGCTGGGCCGACCTCCCGCGCCAGCGGGGATCGGCTTCGAAGTTGTGGGGGACTTATACCAGATACGCCGCCGGCGCAGTCCGCGCGACGCCTCAGGCCACCGCCGGCTTGACCAGCCCGTCGGCGCGGAACATCGCCTTGATGCCGCGCACGGCCTGGCGGATTCGCGATTCGTTCTCGATCAGGGCAAAGCGCACGTACTCGTCGCCGAAGTCGCCGAAGCCGATGCCGGGCGATACCGACACCTTGGCCTTGGCCAGCAGCTGCTTCGAGAATTCCAGCGACCCCAGCGCGCGATACGGCTCGGGGATCCGGGCCCAGATGTACATCGACGCCTTCGGAATATCGACCTGCCAGCCGGCTTCGATCAGGCCGCGCGCCAGCACGTCACGGCGCGCTTGGTACTGGGCCGCGATCGCCTTCACACACTGCTGGTCGCCCTCCAGCGCGGCAATGGCAGCCACCTGCAGCGGCGTGAACGTGCCGTAGTCGTGATAGCTCTTTATGCGCGTCAGCGCGGCCACCAGATCCGGATTGCCCACCATGAAGCCGATGCGCCAGCCCGCCATGTTGTAGCTCTTCGACAGCGTGAAGAACTCCACGGCAATGTCCTTGGCGCCGGGCACCTGCATGATCGACGGCGCCTTCCAGCCGTCGAACACGATGTCGGCATAGGCCAGGTCATGCACGACGAAGATGTCGTGCTTGCGCGCCAGCGCGATCACGCGCTCGAAGAAGTCCAGTTCCACGCAGGCCGCGGTCGGGTTCGACGGGAACCCGAGCACGATCATCTTCGGCTTCGGATAGCTGCCCCGAATCGCGCGTTCAAGTTCGGCAAAGAAGTCGATGTCCGGCGTCAGCGGCACCGAGCGGATATCGGCGCCGGCAATCACCGCACCGTAGATATGGATCGGGTAGCTCGGATCGGGCACCAGCACCGTGTCGCCACGGTCCAGCGTGGCCAGCATCAGGTGTGCCAGCCCTTCCTTCGAGCCGATCGTGACAATGGCCTCCTTGTCCGGATCGATCTCCACGTCGTAGCGGTCGCGGTACCAGTGCGAGATCGCGCGGCGCAGGCGCGGGATGCCCTTCGACGCCGAATAGCCATGCGTATCGGGCCGCTGCGCGGCATCCACGAGCTTGGCCACGATATGCGGCGGCGTGGCGCCGTCGGGGTTGCCCATGCTCATGTCGATGATGTCCTCGCCACGGCGGCGGGCAGCCATCTTGAGCTCGGCGGTGATATTGAAGACGTAGGGGGGAAGACGATCGATGCGCGCAAAGCGGCGCTTGCCGGATTCGGCAGTCATGGAGGTGTCCTTTACGTAAGCGCCCGGAACCGTCCGAGCGACGTCGTGGCCGTTGTCTCGGCCACTGGGGACTGATATTAGCCAGCCGCGCGCATTTGCACAACGGGCTGGCCGCAAAAAATCAGAACATGCCGCCGGGCGGGCTGGTCGGCCGGTCGGGCGGCAGGTTGCGCACGATGCAGTCCAGCGCGTCGGCGTTGGGCTGGTTGCCGCCGAATGCGCCCGCGATCGAATCGCGATACTGCGGCACCGTGATCCGGTTGTAGTACAGCCGCGACGTCTGGTCGAGCCAGTACACGTAGTTGCTGTCGCTGTCGTCCGAGCCGCTGCGCAGCCATTCGCCCAGGGGCCGGCTGTTCAGCCGCGTGTTGGCGCAGACGGCCTGGATCTTGTCGAGATAGTTGTTGAGACCCCGCGCCTCGTAGTTGCGGAACGAATCGGGGGCGCAGGCGGTGAGTCCGGCAGCAGCGGTCAGCACGGCAATCGACAACAACGGGCGAAGGCGGGGCATGGCAGGGTCCGTGGCAATGGGCGAGCCGCCAGTGTAGCCGCGCCGCATCGCCGCGGGAACCAGACTTTAGGTCAGTCGTCCAGCGTTTCGTGAACGGCTGCGTTGCCCCGCTTCCAATAGGCCGATGCCCGGATGCGCGTCTTGTGGATGCCGCGCTCGTTCACCAGGTACTGGCGCACTTCGCGCATCGCGGCCGCTTCGCCGGCGGCCCACACGTAACCCTCGCCGGCCGGCAGGCTCAGCCAGCGCAACGTGGGCGTCAGCAGACTGCCCTCGGGCGCCGCTTCGTCGGCCTCGTCACGATGTTCGTCGCGATGGATCCAGTGCACCTCGGCGTGCGGGCCGGTGGCCAGCGGAATGCGGGCCGACTCATCGGCCACCTCGGCCACGACGATCACGCGCGCATCGGGGCCCAGTTCCTCGATGCGGCGGCCAATGGCCGGCAGCGCGGTGTCGTCGCCGATCAGCAGGTGCCAGTCGAAGCCACGCGGAATCACGAACGACCCGCGCGGGCCGCCCACGCCCAGATGCTGGCCCGGCTGCGCCTGCGCGGCCCACGTCGATGCGGGGCCGTCGCCGTGCAGCACGAATTCGATGTCCAGCTCGCGGGCGGCCGTGTCGTAGCGGCGCGGCGTATAGTCGCGCGCCTGCGGGCGCGGCTGGTCCTCGGGAAACTTGATGCCGTCCGGGCCGGCCTGCGGCAGCACGGGCTTGTCGGCACCGGCCTCCGGAAAGAAGACCTTGACGTGGTCGTCGAACGATCCGGAAACGAAATCGGCCAGGTCTTCGCCGCCCAGCGTCACGCGCAGCAGTTGCGGGGACACCTGGCGGGTGCGCAGCACCTTGAGCAGGCGCATCTTCAGCGGATGACGCACGCGTTGCACGGTCAGGTCACGGGTATCGCTCATATTCACTCCGGCTGGCTGGCGCCGCGCTCAATCTCGTCGGCCGCGCGTTCGAGGATGGCGGCAATCCGGCGCTGCTCGTCGGCCGTGGCGCCGCTGCGCATCATCAGGGCCTGCTTCAGGCGTCCGCGTGCCTGCACCAGTTCTGGCACCCAGCCGCCCTCCTCGACATCGCGCTGGGGCTGGCCGCTCATGGCGCGGCGCATGAAATCCATCTTGCGCGCCACGTGCTGCAGGCGCGCCACCATCTGCTCCAGCCGCGCGCGATTCTGGTCCAGGTAGGCGCGGCCCGCCTCGGACAACTGGTAGCGTTTCTTGTTGCCTTCCAGGTCCACCGTGGCATAGCCGACGTCTTCCAGGAAGGTCAGCGCGGGGTACACCACCCCGGGGCTCGGCTTGTAGAAGCCCCCCGTGCGGGTTTCGAGCGCCTTGATCAGCTCGTAGCCGTGCGATGGCTTTTCATCGAGCAGCGAGAGCAGCAGCAACTGCAGGTCCTCGGCGCTGAATTTGCGGCCACGGCGCAGGTTGTCTCCGTCGAAGCCATCGCCATCGCCTTCAAAGCCGCCGCCCTGCGACCAGAAGCCGCCGCCCCGCCCTCCCATCATGCCCATCAACTTCATCGCCATCATGGCGCGCATGCCGCCGTGGTGCTTGCCATGCGGGCCGCCATGGCCCATGTGATCGTGCATCCGATTGAAATGGTGTCGCATTGCTCACTCCGTTATATCGTAAGACGTATCGTAAGATATATATCGTACGATATAAAGTCAAGGCGGATTTGCCGCGTGCCAACGCGGCGGAGTTCCTGTCACAATGCAAGCCACCTGAGCGCACAACAACCACGACGTAGCATCACCATTCCAACGGAGACACGCGATGACCAGGCAGGTGGAATTCTTTTTTGACTTCGGCAGCCCCTATTCGTATCTGGCGTACAAGGAATTGCCACGGGTGGCGGCACGCACCGGCGCCACCATCGTGTGGCGGCCGATGTTGCTCGGCGGCGTGTTCAAGGCCACGGGCAATCACAGCCCGATGGAGATTCCTGCCAAGCGGCAATGGTCGGACGGCGATCTCGACTGCTGGGCCCGGCGATATGGCGTGCCGTTCCGGCTCAATCCGCACTTTCCGATCAATACGCTGGCGCTGATGCGTGGCGCCATCGGCTACCAGCGCAAGGGCGAGGCGGCATTCCACCAGTATGTGGAAGCCATCTTCACGGCAATGTGGGAATCGGGCCGGAACCTGAACGATCCGGTCGAGATCGGCAAGGTGCTGGTGGCGGCGGGGCTGGACCCGCGCGAGGCGCTGGCGATGCTGGACGACCCGGATGTCAAGGCCGATCTCAAGCGCGTGACTGACGAAGCCGTGGCGCGCGGCATCTTTGGCGCGCCGAGCTTTATCGTCGAAGACAAGCTGTACTGGGGCAACGACCGGCTGCTGTTCGTCGAGGAACAGCTGGCCGGCTGATAGGCGGATATCACCCCGGGGCTGGCACGCAAGCCAGCCGGCAAATCAGGCCAGCCGGAACGTGGCCACGGCGGCAGCCAGCTGGTTGGCCTGCGATTCCAGCGAATCGGCGGCTGCGGCCGCCTGCTCCACCAGTGCGGCGTTCTGCTGGTTGACCTGCTCCATCTGCGACACGGCTTCGCTGACCTGCGTGATGCCGCTGGACTGCTCGATCGACGCCGCCGAGATCTCGCTGACGGTATCGGCCAGGCGCTTCACGGCCGCCACGATCTCTTCGATGGTGCTGCCGGCCTGCTCCACCTGCTGGCTGCCGGCGTCCACCTTGTCGACCGACGAATCGATCAGGCCCTTGATTTCCTTGGCCGCATTGGCGCTGCGCTGCGCCAGGCTGCGCACCTCGCCAGCCACCACGGCAAACCCGCGCCCCTGCTCGCCGGCACGCGCCGCTTCCACGGCGGCGTTCAGCGCCAGGATGTTGGTCTGGAACGCGATGCCGTCGATCACGCCAATGATGTCGACGATCTTCTGCGAGCTGGTGTTGATCTCGCTCATCGTATGCACCACGCCGCGCACCACCTCGCCGCCGCGTGCAGCCAGGTCAGCCGCGTTGCGCGCCAGGGCGCTGGCATGCGTGGCGCTTTCGGCATTGTTGCCGACCGTCGATGTCAGCTGCTCCATGCTGGCCGCCGTTTCTTCCAGCGCCGACGACTGCTGCTCGGTACGCGAAGACAGGTCCGTATTGCCGGCGGCAATCTCGCGCGCGCCGGTGGTCACGGCATCGGAGCCCGCGCGCACCTTGGCCACGGTCTGCGTCAGGCCGGCCTGCATGCGCGACACGGCATCGAGCAGCTGGCCGATTTCGTTGCGTCCAGCCTGCGGCACCTTGATGGTCAGGTCACCGTCGGCCACGCGCATGATGAGGTCGCGCGCCAGATACAGCGGCATCACCACCAGGCGGCGCAGCGCCAGGTGCACCACCACGATCAGGCCGGCGGACATGGCCAGGCCCACGCACACCAGCAGGATCACGCGGTTCAGGCGCTGCCGGCCATCGCCGGCCGCCTCGTCGTTCAGCTTTTCTGCGAACTGCTGGAATCGCTCCACGCCGGCCGAATATTTGGCCCCCGACGACGTGATGTCCTTGTCGTTGATGGTCGCGTAGCCGTCGGGATCGCCGTTGCGCAGCGCATCCAGGCCGCGCTGCACTACGTCCATGTGGGCGCGGCCGGCGGCGACGATGTCGTCGCGCGTGGTGGCATCCTGTTCCGGAAAGGCGGCGGCCTTCTCGAACCGTTCGAGTTCGTCCTTCGACCTGGCGATGGACTTGGTGGCGCTGGCCAGCGCGTCGTCGTTGACCTGGCCGCCAGCCTTGGCCGAACTGTATGCGCGCGTCAGCGCCGAGCGCGCGCGCGTCATGTCCTTGTAAGCGTCGTTGAGCAGGATGGCCCGCGACGAAATCAGGTGGATCCGTTCCGCGGCGTCGCTGCTGGCGCTCAACTGGCTGACACCCAGCACGGCGCCAAATACGATCATCAGGCCAAAGATCACGAGCGTGGCCAGCAGGCCGTGGCGAATACTCAAGTTATTCATCGGGGGGGCTCTACACGTATGGATTCAGCCCAGCCTTAACGTCCCACTTGCTTGAACCTTGAGGCCCCCGATACCCAGCATTTGCGTTACATCAAATTCACAAGTCGAGACGTGTCTCATGCGCCACTCCTGGGCGTCATGCATGTCGGCTAGACGTAGGCGATCAGCCGCCCCGCGCAGATCACCAGCATCCATGTCACCAGGGACAGCACGGCGCAGGCGCGGGCCACCGGCGGCGGCGCGCGCAACGTTTCCCATCCACTGTTGCCGGCATGGAGCGCCCGGTAGGGGCCGGCGTGGAACCATGCCGCATTGGCCAGTCCCAGCACGATCAGGCCCAGCTTGACCATGAACGCCCGGTTGCCGATCAGGTCGTCGGCATGGGCCACGAACAACAAGGCGCCGCTCAGCAGGATCACCACGAAGCCGGCCAGGGTGGCCGGCAAGGCGTGCCGCAGCAGCGGCGTCACCGGTAACTGGCGGCCCAGGCCGGCCAGGCGCAAGTCCACCACCACGATGGATCCGAACAGCAGCGCCATGCCGGCCAGGTGCAGCATCTCGCAGGCCGGATAGGCCCATGCCGACGCCCGCAGCCATACCGCGAACGGCGAGGCTGCAAGCTGGGCGGCCAGGCCGCCGAGATCCGCCATCGGTCAGCGCAGTTCCACGGTCTGGCCGCCGTCGAATGTGATGCGCTCCACGCGCATTTCATCGGCCTTTTCCTTGCTGGCGTAGCCGACCATCGTCACCTGCTTGCCCACCGCCACCTTCTCTGCGGTGGCGCCGCGTGATTCCATGCGCGACACCGGCGCCAGCACGGCCAGCCAGCGTCTGCCCTGCACGTCCACGCGGATCGTGGCGTGGGGGTTCTCATAGTGCGTCTCCACGATCTTGCCGGTCACCGTGAGCGGCTTGGTTTCGTCGTAGGTGGACCATCCATGATGGGCAATCGCTGGCAGGCTGGCCAGCGCCGTCGCGGCGGCCAGGCAAAGCACGGGGCGGGAAACAGCGATGCGCGGGAAGATCATGGCGAGACTCCTTTGCCCTGGGGCGGAAGTTTGGCTGAGGCAAATGGCGAGAACACCCCCCCATCGTAGATGACCGACGGCCGAGCGCAAGGCGGAGCATCCCGCACGCCGTGGTACGCTGTGGGTCGCCCTTTTTCACCCCGCTGCAGCGTCTCTTCCATCGCCATGTCCATCGCCTTCGATCTGCCACCGGCCGCGCGGCCGGGCCAGTCCGCCGACACCATCGACACCCCTTCCCTGGTCCTGGACCTGGATCGCTTTGCGACCAACGTCGACCGCATGCAGGCCGCCGCCGACCGGCGCGGCATCAAGCTGCGGCCCCACGCCAAGGCGCACAAGTGCCCCGATATCTCGCTGGCGCAGATCGCCCGCGGTGCGGTGGGCATCTGCTGCCAGAAGGTCAGCGAGGCGATTCCGTTCGTGCGCGCCGGCGTGCGCGACATCCACATCAGCAATGAAGTGGCCGGGCCTGCCAAGGCGGCGCTGCTGGCCGAGCTGGCACGACATGCCACGCTGAGCGTCTGCGTGGACGACATCGCGCAGGTCGATGCCCTGGCCGCCGCCACCGAAGCCGCCGGCAGCAGGCTGGGGGTCTTTGTCGAGGTCAATGTCGGGCAGGGGCGTTGCGGCGTCACCGACCCGGCCGCGATGCTGACCCTGGTGGAACGCATTGCGCGCCATGGCCAGTTGACGATGCGCGGGCTGCAGGCCTATCACGGTGGCATCCAGCATCTGCGCGGCTGGAACGAACGGCGCGATGGCGCCGCGCGTGCGGCCGATCGTACCGGCACTTTCATTGCGCGACTCGAAGCCGCCGGCGTACGCTGCGACGTGGTGACGGGCGGCGGCAGCGGCAGCGTCGAGTTCGACCTGGGCAGCGGCGTCTTTACCGAAATCCAGCCGGGCTCCTATGTCTTCATGGATGCCGACTACGGCGCCAACGACTATGCGGGCGCGCTGCGCTTCGAGCACAGCCTGTTTATCGCCACGTCGGTCATGAGCGTGGCGGCCGGCGATCGGGCGGTGGTGGACGCAGGGCTGAAGTCGATGGCCGTCGACTCCGGGCTGCCGTGGATCTGGACCAATGGCAAGCAGTCGGCCACGCTGGACTACGTGGCCGCCAACGACGAGCACGGCATCGTGATGCCGAAACATGAAGACCTGGTGGGCAAGCTGCCCGCGCTGGGCAGCCGGATGATGCTGGTGCCCGGCCATTGCGATCCCACGCTGAACCTCTACGACGAGATCGTGGGCATCCGGGCGGGCGTGGTGGAAAGTGTCTGGCCGGTATCGGCACGCGGGCTGAGCCGCTAGGCCCCGGCCACCGAAGATCAGGCGGACTGGGCCACCAGTTCGTCGAGGTCGGCCGGCGCCCACGCGGCGCCGGTCCATCTTTCGAATCGCAGATCGTCCAGCGGCACATCGGTCAGCGTGCCGATCCAGTCGGTGGGCGCCGCGCCGCAGCGCAGGCCGCTGGCGACCATCGTCATGGCCTCGGGCACGTCGATATCGGCTACGCGCGTGACCGTGGGCCATGGCAGCAAACGCATGTCGTGCGCAGGCAGGCCAAAGCGGTAGAGACCAAACCGTGTGTGCAAGGCGGCACGCGACAGCGTTTGCCTGGCCTGACTCAATCCGTCGTCGCGCGTCGCGGACGGATCCCATTGCTGGTTGCGCGAGAACCACAGAATTCCGTCACCGGATCGGGGGGCCGACCCATGTGCGGCAGCAGGCATGAGCCGGCCCGAACGCGCAATGGCGACCAGCGGGGTACCTACCGTGTAATGCCAGACGTAACCGGTTTCGTTTTCCATATGCAGCTCCTGCGAACGCCCTTTCCGCCTACCACTTTGGTGGCGACATGCCCCGTTTACAAGCAAGGTCACGGCGTGTTGCAACCGCAACAAAAATCGAGCAAGAGGTCTCGGATCTCGCGTCACTTCCCTGCAGGCGAGAACTGGCGCGGCTTCCCGAAATTTCGCAAGTGTCACTGCTTTGGTGCACCTGTTCGTGGTTTGAGGGAAACGTCTAAAACCATAGCACAGGGCGTGGTGCATCGCAGCAGAAATTGCGCCCTGAAAGCTTGCCGAAAGCGTTCGCTACGGCACCTTCGTCCAGATTGCCCATGTCCGCAATGTCTGTACATGGACCGTAAAAATCACGAATAGCGGTATCGGAAATCTTGTCCTGGATGTCACCCGGGTGACCTGCCCGCTGCTTACGCTGCGGACCGCATCGCGCGTCACGCGCTGCAACTTGCCACTCCCCGCACCCGACACAGACCATGACCGAAGCCATTCGAACCCTTGCCCGGCGGCACCCGCTGGGCATGCTGGCCGCCCTGCTGCTCTGCACGGCCCTGACCGCCTGCGGCGGTGACAACGACAGTACGCCCGCGTCGAACACCCCGGCCAGCCCGGGAGCCAGCACGCCCGACGCCAAGCCGCAAATGAAATGCGCGCCCTGATTGCCGCGCCAGACCCCTACGCCAATCCACTGACCGCGCATCCGATCTTCTCCGGGCAATCCGACATGACTTCCAGCAGCCGACGAAATTTTCTCAAGATGGCCGGTGGCAGCGCCGCCGCCACCGCCGCCCTTTCCGCCTTCCCGCCAGCCATCCGGCGCGCGCTGGCCATTCCGGCCAACAACGCCACCAAATCCATTCGCGACGTGCAGTACGTGGTGGTGCTGATGCAGGAAAACCGTTCGTTCGACAACTACTTCGGCACCATGAACGGCGTGCGGGGGTTCGGCGACCGCTTCACGATCCCGCTGCCGGGCGGCCGCAACGTGTTCCAGCAGACCTATGCCAGCGGCAACAAGAACCGCATCGTGCTGCCCTACCACCTGGACCAGACCGCCGGCAATGCCCAGCGCGTGAGCGGCACGCCGCATAGCCAGCCCGATGCCCAGGCCGCGTATGACCTGGGCCGCATGAGCGCCTGGCCCACATCGAAGCAGACCCAGTCGATGGGTTACTACACCGAGCAGGAACTGAAGTTCCAGTTCGCGCTGGCCAATGCGTTCACGCTGTGCGACGCGTACCACTGCAGCTTCCACGGCGGCACCAACACCAACCGCCTGTTTCACTGGACCGGCACCAACGACCCGTTCGGCACCCATGGCGGCCCGGTCATCGACAACAGCGGCGATTCGCTCGACGCCACCGGCATCAACTACACGTGGACGACATACCCCGAGCGCCTGCAGGCGGCCGGCGTGAGCTGGAAGGTCTACCAGAACATGCCGGACAACTTCACCGACAACCCGCTGGCCGGCTTCCAGCAGTACCGTGCCGCCAACGCCGCGCGCGGCAATGCCGCGAATGGCTCGCCGTATCCGCCCTACACGCCGGCGGACGACGCCACCAACCCGCTGTTCAAGGGCATCGGCAACACCATGCCCGACGGCGGCTTCCTGCAGGCGCTGCGCGACGACATCGCGGCCGGCACGCTGCCGCAGGTATCGTGGATCGTGGCCCCGGCCACCTATTCGGAACACCCTGGGCCTTCCAGCCCGGTGCAGGGCGCGTGGTACACCCAGCAGGTGCTCGATGCGCTGACCGCCAATCCCGATGTGTGGAGCCGCACGGTCCTGCTGATCAACTTCGATGAAAACGACGGCTTCTTCGACCACGTGCCGCCGCCATGCGCCCCGGCGCTCACGGCCACGGGCGAACCGATCGGCTACACGTCGGCGGCGCTGGACCCGAAGACCGAGTACTACAGCGTCGACAAGACCCCATTCGGCCCCGGCCCGCGCGTGCCGATGTATGTGGTATCGCCGTGGAGCCGCGGCGGCTGGGTCAATTCGCAGGTATTCGACCATACGTCGGTGCTGCGCTTCCTGGAGCAGCGGTTCGGCGTGGCCGAAACCAATATCAGCGCGTACCGGCGCGCCATCATGGGCGACCTGACGTCGGCGTTCGACTTCGTCAACCCGAACGCCAACGTGACGCTGGGCATCACGCCCCTGACGCAGTCCGGCGCGGACGCCGAGCGCGCCGCCCAGGATGCCAAGGCCCAGATTCCCGCGCCCGCCGTGACCGCCCAGCAGATGCCCACGCAGAAGCGCGGCACGCGCCCGTCGCGCGCCCTGCCCTACACGCTGCATACCAGCGGGCTGGAAGACCCGGTTACCAACACGTTCTCGCTGCTGTTCAAGAATGACGGCAAGCAGGCGGCCGTGTTCCACGTCTACGACCGTCTGCACCTGAGCGATGTGCCGCGCCGCATTGCCCTCGACGCCGGCGATGCCTATAAGGCCGACATCAACGTCAGCGCCGATGGCGGCCGCTACAACTTCTGGGTGCTGGGCCCGAACGGCTACCACCGCGCCTTCGTGGGCGATGTCAGCGCGCAGAAGGCCGCCGGCGGCGGTGCGGCGCCCGAGATCCGCGTCTGCTATGACGAGGCCAATGCCGAAGTCTGGCTCACGCTGATCAACCGGGGCACCGCCGCCTGTACGTTCACGGTCAGGCCGAACGCCTATCGCAACGATGGCCCGACCACGTTCGAGCTGCCGCCGGGCAAGGCGTTGGACCAGCACTGGCCGGTCGGACCGCAGGGCAACTGGTACGACTTCACGGTGACCACCCAGCAAGGCGGATTCAGCCGCCGCTTTGCCGGGCGGCTCGAGAACGGTACGCACACCACGTCCGATCCGGCCATGGGCGTTTGAAGTTACCGGCCCAGGCTCAGGTCCATGATCATCCGCGCCTCCAGGTACAGGCGGCGCGGAATGGCGTCGATCAGGATGTATTCGTCGGCATTGGTGTGATAGCCCATGCCGGGCAGGCCCATGCCCTCCAGCACGGGCTTGCCCGACAGCGCGGCGTAGGCGGCATCGCTGCCGCCGCCGGTGCGCGCGGTGGCAATGCCGATGCTGCCGCCCACCTCCTGGTAGATCGCCTGCCCTTTCGCGGCCAGCGCCTGGCCGGCGGCCGAGGCATTGAACGCCGGGCGCCCCTTCTTCATGTCGATGGTGATCTCGGCGGCCGGCAGGCGCTTGCGCCGGGCGCGCTCGTCGAGCATGGCGACGATGGCGTCATAGTCGTCGTTGCGGCCGTAGCGCATGTCGGCCGTCAGCGTGGCCGAGGCGGGAATCGCGTTCGACGCCGACCCCGCCGACGCCAGCGTCCAGTTGAAGCGGATCTCGCGCGCCTTGTCGTCGATGTCCTGCGTGCGCAGGATCAGGTCCGCCGCCTCGGTCAGCGCGTTGACGCCCAGTTCGGGCGCGACGCCGGCATGCGAAGCCACGCCCTTGATGGTGACTTCGGCATGGGCAATGCCCGAGGTGGCCAGACCAAAGCTCTCGGCCGTGGCGAAGGCCGGCTCGTGCGACAGGACATAGTCGTGCGATGCCGCCAGGCGCTCGATCAGCGCGCGCGATCCGAACGAGCCGGTTTCCTCGTCGGTATTGAACAGCACGGTCAGCGTGCCGTAGTCGCGGAAACCACGCGCATCGAGCAGCCCCAGCGCGTGCAGGATCACGGCGATCCCGCTCTTGTCGTCGGCGATGCCGGGCCCGTAGGCATGGTTGCCGTCGATCCGGAATGGCGCTTTGGCCAGGAATCCGCGCGGATAGACAGTATCCATATGCGCCATCAGCAGGATCTTCGCCGTGCCGGTGCCCTGGAACACGCCGACGATGTTGTCGCCGACCACGCCGGCCTCGGCCGGATAGCGGGTCACGGTGGCGCCCAGATCGGCCAGCCGCGTGGCCAGGTAGTCGCCCATCGCCTTCATGCCGGCCGCGTCCCCGGGGCCGGTTTCGATATTGACCAGCGCCTCCAGCGTGGCCAGCACCGGGGCCTGCTGCGCTCTTGCGGCCGCATCGAGCGCGCTGTCGTAGGTTGGCGGTGCAGCGGCACTGTCCGAACAGCCGTAAGACACCATCATTGCGCCAGCAATGGCCGCCGCGCCAAGCAATCTCTTGAACATCGTGTTGACTCCTGAATGAAACAACCCCCTCGGCGTCGGCGCTGTCTGGTGATCTCTGGATGGTCATTCGCGCCGTGAGGCGGCATTATTGCCAGCCGCCGCCCCATGGCGATTGACCGGGCGCATGGATTCGTCACGCTGTCATATTTCCGCCTTATAGTCGCCGGCTATCGCTATTTGCCCCGGGAGTTCCATGCTTGGCGACCTGCTGATGACCTTCTACGAGGTGGCGCGACAGGGCAGCATCACCACGGCCGCACGTCAGCTGCGCGTGAGCCAGCCCACGGTCACCGGGCGCATCCGGCAGCTCGAGGAGCTGTACGGCGTGGAGCTGTTCCACCGCCGCGCCAGCCGCGTGGACCTCAGTGACGTTGGCGTGGCGCTGATGCCGGTGGCCGAGCAGATCATGCAGCAGGAGAGCAATGCCGACTTCCTGCTGCGCAATGCCGGCAACCTGAGATTCGGCAACCTGCGGATCGGCGCCACCGGGCCCTACTACATCCTGCGCAGCGTGGCCGCCTTCCGGCAACGCTACCCGGCTATCGAAATCAGCATCGAGATCGGCAATTCCAGGCAGATGATCGGGGCGCTGTACGAGTACCGCATCGACGCCGCCGTGTCGTCGCACGCGCTGGACGACGACCGTCTGCATCGGGTCACGCTGGCGGCCGACCCCATGGTGCTGGTGGTGCATCCCGTGCATCCGCTGGCGCGCCGGCCGCGGGTGGAAGTGCCCGAGCTGTCCGCCTGCCATCTGCTGGTGCGCGAACAGGGGTCGATGACGCGCGAGGCCACCGAGGCGTCGCTGCGCGCAGCCGGCGCAGGCATGCCGCCCCATACGGTGATCGGCAGCCGCGAGGCCATCTGCGAGGCGATTCGCCACAATCTCGGCGCCAGCGTGATGCCGGCGGGCGAAGTGCCGCGCGATCCGGCGCTGGTGGTCGTGCCTTTCGCCAGCGCGGCGCCGGTCATCCACGAATACCTGTACTGCCTGAACGGCCGCCGTCACACCCGCCTGGTGGGCGCGCTGCTCGATTGCCTGGTGGCCCCCGCCAGCGCGGCCGCGCCGCATTGCGAGACGCCGCCGCCAGCGCCTATATTGAACTGACCCTTCCTCCCGAGCCCCCGCCCCCGATGACCGGTCCGGTCCCATCCAGTTTCCCGGAGTACGACCAACTGCTGACGCTGCTGGAACTGGGCGCACCGTGGTTCGACACGCGCACCGCATGCCATGTCGACGTGCTCGGCCGCACCTTCGCCGTGCCGGTGGCCAGCCTGGGCACGCACGCGCCCGATGCGCCGGCCATCGGCATCTTCGGCGGCATCCATGGCCTGGAACGCATTGGCACGCAGCTGGTGCTGGACTACATGCGCTCGCTGCTGTGCCGGCTGAGCTGGGACGACCTGCTGCACCGGCAACTGGAAAGCGTGCGGCTGGTGTTCATGCCGATCGTCAATCCCGGTGGCATGTATAGCGCCACGCGCGCCAATCCCAATGGCGTGGACCTGATGCGCAACGCGCCACAGAATGCCGACGCCCGGGTGCCCTTCCTGGCAGGCGGACAGCGCATCGGCAGCTGGCTGCCCTGGTATCGGGGCCGCGCGGGCTCGCCGATGGAAGCCGAAAGCATGGCGCTGCTGCGCGTGGTGGAATCCGAACTGCTGCCCCGTCCGCTAAGCTTTGCCGTGGACTGCCATTCCGGCTACGGCTGGCGTGACAGCATCTGGTTTCCGTATGCGCGCACGCATGCCCCGATGCCGCACCTGCCCGAGATGTACCTGCTCAAGACCATGTTCGAACAGGCTCACCCACACCATGGCTATGCCTTCGAGCCGCAGAGCCACCAGTACCTGCTGCATGGCGATCTCTGGGACTACGCCTACGATCGCACGCCGCCGGCATGCCTGTTCCTGCCCATGACGCTGGAGCTCGGGTCCTGGCTCTGGATCAAGAAGAATCCGCGCCAGCTCTTTTCACGGGCCGGCATCTTCAATCCGATCAAGGCACACCGCACCGCACGCGTGCTGCGGCGCCATGTGAGCCTGTTCGATTTCCTCGGGCGGGTCGCGGTGGCGCCAGACCGCTGGCTGCCACAGGGCACGCACCGCCAGCAGTTGCTGGAGCAGGCCCGCGTGCACTGGCAGAACGGCAAGCCCGCGCCATGAGCGGATGGATCTTCCTGCGCGGCCTGACGCGCGAGTCGCGGCACTGGGGCGACCTGCCCGCGCGCTGGTCTGCCCACGGGCTGCCCGCGCCGCTGATGCTCGACCTGCCCGGCAACGGCCGCGCACGCCACCTGCCGATCCCCGGCCATGTGCGCGGCATGACCCATGCCGTAAGGGCTGCCGCCCAGGCCACGGGCCGCAGCGGCCCATGGCACATCCTGGCGATGTCGCTGGGCGCCATGGTGGCCACCGACTGGGCACAAGGCTGGCCCGCCGAGGTCAGTGGCCTGGTGCTGGTCAACACGAGCATGCGTCCATTCAGCCATCCCGCCGAACGGCTGCGGCCGCGCAACTGGCCGGCCCTGCTGGGCATGGCCCGCCACTGGCATGACCGCGCACGCTGCGAGCGCGTCATCCATCGGCTGACCTGCGAACGGCTCGATAGCCGTGACGCCGACCTGGCGCACTGGGTGGAAATCGGCCAGAGCGCCCCGGTGTCGCGCGAGGCGGCCTGGCTGCAGTTGCTGGCCGCGGCGCGCTTCCGTGCGCAAGGCACGGCGCCGGCCTGCCCGACGCTGGTGGTGTCATCCGATGCAGACCGGCTGGTCAACCCCCGCTGCTCTGCGCGGCTGGCGGCAGCCTGGGGCGTACCGCACGCACGACACCCCTGGGCCGGACACGATCTGCCCCACGACGATCCGCAATGGCTGTGCGAAACGGCTGGCGCGTCGATGCACCGGCCCTGAGCCTGCCGCCGCCCCCCGTCGAATCCGACACCTGAAAGCCCCTTTCACATTGCGAAATCTGGACCCCGCCTGCCCCGGCGTCGCGGTTTCGTGCTGAGAAAACGCGTTTCACATTCCGATATTTGCCTTCTATCCCGTTGAAATATAAGGAAAAACAAAGTCTTATGTCTTATATAAGAGTTGGTTGCTGCGCAGCAAAACCGCCATACAATGACTTCCACGCTGCTCGGCTTCGAGACCCCCGGCGGCACCCGCAACCCTTACTCGAACACGCTCACTTCTCAGGAAATCGACATGGCCCAGTATCAAGACGACATCAAGGCAATTGCAGCGCTGAAGGAAAGCCACGGCAGCGCGTGGGACGCCATCAACCCCGAGTATGCCGCCCGCATGCGCGCCCAGAACCGGTTCAAGACGGGCCTGGACATCGCGCGATACACCGCAAAGATCATGCGTGCCGACATGGCCGCGTACGACGCCGACCCGGCCAAGTACACGCAGTCGCTGGGTTGCTGGCACGGCTTCATCGGCCAGCAGAAGATGATTTCCATCAAGAAGCACTTCAAGAGCACCGAGCGCCGCTACCTGTACCTGTCGGGCTGGATGGTTGCCGCGCTGCGCTCGGAATTCGGCCCGCTGCCGGACCAGTCGATGCACGAGAAGACTTCGGTCAGCGCGCTGATCCGCGAGCTGTACACGTTCCTGCGCCAGGCCGACGCCCGTGAACTGGGCGGCCTGTTCCGCGAACTCGATGCCGCCACCGGCGCCGCCAAGGCTGCCATCCAGGAAAAGATCGACAACCACGTGACCCACGTGGTGCCCATCATCGCCGACATCGACGCCGGTTTCGGCAACGCAGAAGCCACGTATCTGCTGGCCAAGCAGTTCATCGAGGCGGGCGCCTGCTGCATCCAGATCGAAAACCAGGTGTCCGATGAAAAGCAGTGCGGCCACCAGGACGGCAAGGTCACCGTGCCGCACGAGGACTTCCTGGCCAAGGTTCGCGCCATCCGCTACGCCTTCCTGGAACTGGGCGTGGACGACGGCATCATCGTCACCCGTACCGACTCGCTGGGCGCCGGCCTGACCAAGCAGATCGCCGTGACCCATACGCCGGGCGACCTGGGCGACCAGTACAACTCGTTCCTCGATTGCGAGGAAATCTCGGCCGACGCGCTGGGCAACGGCGACGTGGTGATCAAGCAGAACGGCAAGCTGATGCGCCCCAAGCGCCTGCCCAGCAACCTGTTCCAGTTCCGCGCCGGCACGGGCGAAGCGCGCTGCGTGCTGGACAGCATCACGTCGCTGCAGAACGGCGCCGACCTGCTGTGGATCGAAACCGAAAAGCCGCATATCGAGCAGATCGCCGGCATGGTCCGCGAGATCCGCAAGGTCATCCCGAACGCCAAGCTGGTGTACAACAACAGCCCGTCGTTCAACTGGACGCTGAACTTCCGCCAGCAGGCTTACGACGCGATGAAGGCTGCGGGCAAGGACGTGTCGGCCTACGAGCGCGGCCAGCTGATGAGCGCCGAGTACGACGATTCCGAACTGGCCAAGCTTGCCGACGAGAAGATCCGCACGTTCCAGGCCGATGCATCGCGTGAAGCCGGCATCTTCCACCACCTGATCACGCTGCCGACCTACCACACCGCCGCGCTGTCGACCGACAACCTGGCCAAGGAATACTTCGGCGACCAAGGCATGCTGGGCTACGTGGCCGGCGTGCAGCGCAAGGAAATCCGCCAGGGTATTGCCTGCGTCAAGCACCAGAACATGTCGGGCTCGGACATCGGCGACGATCACAAGGAGTACTTCAGCGGCGAAGCCGCCCTGAAGGCGGCCGGCAAGGACAACACCATGAACCAGTTCTGATCGTCTGGTGCCATGGCCAAAACGCCAACCCATCACGGGTTGGCGTTTTTTCTTTGCGCCGTAGCGATGCGTTATCCGAAAGGGGCGGATGCGCCCTTCATTCGCTGTGTTCAGGCCGCAATCCGCCATCGGTATCCGGTACATTAGCCGTCGGGCACCCACACGGAGACAACCATGACACGCGTTCGCGTTGAAGGCTTCACCATCTCGCTCGACGGTTACGGCGCAGGCCCGGATCAGGACATCGACAATCCGCTCGGCCTGGGCGGCACGGATCTGCACCAGTGGCTGATTCCCACGCGCACGTTCCAGCAAACCCTGTTCGGCAAGGACGGCGGCACCACCGGTATTGACGATGATTTCGCGGCCCGCGGCTTCCAGAATGTCGGCGCCTGGATTCTCGGGCGAAACATGTTCGGGCCCATTCGCGGCGACTGGCCGGACACAAGCTGGAAAGGCTGGTGGGGAGACAATCCGCCGTATCACGTTCCAGCCTTTGTCCTGACCCACCACCCGCGCCCCGCCATCGAAATGGAAGGCGGCACGACATTCCATTTCGTCACAGGCGGCATTCAGGAGGCGCTCGACCGCGCACGCGAGGCCGCTGCCGGCAAGGACGTGCGGATCGGCGGCGGCGCGGACACGATCCGGCAATATCTCCGGCAGGGTCTCATTGACGAACTGCACATTGCCATCGCGCCGGTCCTGCTTGGCCGGGGCGAACCACTGTTCGAAGGGATCGACCTGCGGACGCTTGGATACGAATGCGTGAAATACGTGGCGACGGAAAAAGCCATGCATACCGTCCTGCGCCGCCAGGGCACAGCCACCAAGTGAGGGCCTGCCGCACGGGCGATGGCCCTGCCAATCGCTAGCCATCGCCGTTTGTCCATTTTGTGCCACAGATTGTTGTCGTCCGATCAACATACTGAAGGCTTTCGCGACCCTACTGCCATTCGCCTGCGCTACCTAGAATCCGTCGCAACGATGGTTGCACAAGCCGTGCGACGGTCGAGGAGGATGTCCGCCCACTGAAGCGGATAGCGCCTGCCGCCCCGTGCGGCTTACTCACTCAATGGACAGGACGAATGAAAATGAGCGAAACAATCCGCAACGTGCAGCCGGTGACGGCCAACCTTGGCAAGGATGGTGCTGGCGAACTCGTGCCTTCGCGCTATGCGGTGCGCGTGGGTGATGTCGATGTGGTGCTGATCAGCGACGGCATTCTGCCGCTGCCGACGTCCACCATGTCCACCAATGTGAGCGAGGCGGACCGCAACGAATGGTTTGATGGCCGCTTCCTGCAACGCGACATGTTCGACTGGGCGCTGAATATCGCGCTGGTTCGCAGTGGCGACCGTCTGATCCTGATCGACTCGGGTGTGGGCGATGGCTTCGAGTACTTCACGCGCGCCGGACGGTCGGTCATGCGCCTGGAAACGGCCGGTATCGACCTGGCTGCGATCACCGACATTGTGATCACGCACATGCATATGGATCACGTCGGCGGCCTGAACGTCGATGGCGTCAAGGCCAAGCTGCGCCCGGACGTGCGCATTCACGTGGCCGCCGCCGAAGTCGCGTTCTGGAAGAACCCCGACTTCAGCAAGACCGTGATGCCCGAAACGGTGCCTCCCGCGCTGCGCAAGGCCGCCGCCAGGTTCGTGGAGCTGTACAGCGAGCACATCGTGCAGTTCGACCAGACCGCTCACGTTGCGCCGGGCGTATCGGCGCGCGTGACGGGCGGGCACACGCCGGGGCACTGCGTGGTGGACGTCGCATCGAATGGCGAAACACTGACGTTCGTGGGCGACGCGATTTTCGAAGTGGGCTTCGATCACCCGGAATGGCAAAACGGCTTCGAGCACGAGCCTGAAGTGGCGGCGGACGTCCGCATCGCGCTGCTCAACGAGGCCGCCGAAACGGGCGCCATGCTGGCCGCCGCGCATATCGCCTTCCCGTCCATCGGCCATATCGCGAAGAACGGCGACGGCTTCCGGTTCGTGCCGGTGCAGTGGGATTACTGATGGATACCGGTGCCCGCCCTGCCGGCCCCGGCTGCAGGGCGGTGTCGCCGGGCCATAAAAAAACCGCCCGATGGCATGGTGCCATCGGGCGGTTTTCCATTCGGCAGTCCGTTGCAGGCGCTTACAACGATCCGCAGGTCACCTGGGCGTCGAGCAAGGCCTTGGCCCGCTGGTTGCACAGGGCGCCCAGCAGTGTCTCGGCCGCGGCATCCAGCCGTTCGTGGGTGCCAAACAGACGCGCTGCGATCAGGCCGCTTTGCAGCGAACCATAGATCACCTGGGCGAGCATCGCGGGGGGCACCGGATACGGCGTCTCGCGCTCGCGCTGGCCGCGCTCCAGCAGCTTGGTCAGCCACCCTTCGTTGATGTGATAGAACTCCTTGAGCACATGGTGCACCGACTCGGGCAGGCTCAGGATTTCGGTCGAAAGCATGCCGGCCAGGCAGATCTGCCCCGAGCCGCAGGTCTGGCGCAGCGGGTCCAGATACTGACGCGCCTGTTCCAGCACCGGCAGGCTCGAATCGATGCCGGCCAGCCGCTCGGAAATGCGCCGGCTGTACTCCTTCACCGCTTCCAGGACCAGATCGTCCTTCGACGGGAAATAGTAGTGGATGCTGGAGGTCTTGACCCCCACCAGTTCGGCCAGGTCGCGATAGCTGAATCCATTGAAACCGCGGCTGCGGATCAGGACCAGCGTATGTTCGAGCAGTTGCTCGCGGACAGGTTGCGTTTTCATGGCTGGTACTTTATCTACACGAAGATAGATACTCAACCGGGATTTTCCCGGAGTCAACCGCCAGGCGGTTCAGGCCAGTGCCTGCACCACCACTGTGATGGCTGCACCACTGACGGCGCAGAGCGCCAGCCATCCGCCCAGCAACAGGGCGTCGTGTCGGATCGCTTCCATGGTAGTTCGCCTGCAAAAATGCAGACGGACACCCTTGTGGAGTGCCGTCTGCGTTGGGGTCATCGCCAGATCATGGCGAGATTCGGGGTCTTGGCCTGGATCAAGCCAGGGCGCCGTCGGTGTACACGTCGGCCGAGCGGCCACCGTCGAAGTACGGGTTGCGCGGGCCATTGCCGCGGGCGCCGTCAAGGTACGGATCCACCTTGCGGGCCGGGCTGGCGGAAACGCCCTTCGTGTCCAGGCCGGCGACGAAGCGCGCACCGTCCAGGTACGGATCGGCCGTACGGGCACCGTCGGTAAAGCCATCGCGGTTCGTGATGCGCGCGCCGTCGGTATAGACATCACGCTTGCCGATGCCGGCCACCAGGCCATCGCGGTTCGTTACGCGGGCGCCGTCGGTAAAGGCGTCGCGGTTGCCGATGCGGGCGCCGTCGGTGAAGGCGCTGCGTTGGTCATTCACACGATACGTATAACCGTAGGCTTCGCCGCTCGGTTGTGCGGCCTGGGCGGCGCCCGTCACGAAAGCAGCTGCGAGGGTGGCGGCGGTCAGGATGGTCTTGGCGTTCATGGTGCTCTCCTTGCTATGCCGGCGATCCGGTTCGTTGGTCGATCGCGCGGCAATGGGTCTGTGCTGCAATTTCGGCGGCCTTCTTTCTGGTCCTCACTGCATCCGCTATCTACTGCTAGATAGAGGATCAGGGCTTAAAAAAAACCGCCTCCGGTTACTGAAACTGCCTGGTGTTGCCTGGACCGTTTCGCGTTGCCTTGCCGTTTTGATCTTTTCGGTTCGGCGTCGCGCTGTCCATGGCCTGAATACTATCTACCTGTAGATAGATAAGCAAGAAGAAATTCGGCCTCGGGGCTAAAAAGATTTCTATCGGTGTGATCGAAGACGTTTATTTAGCAGATATGTCGTTGATTTTTAATGACTTGTTCAAGAAACACCCGGCGACGGCCGGCCGACACCCGCTTCCCATTGGCATCACAAGTGCTACGGTTATCCCACCTGCCCGCCTTTTCTCATCGTCACATGCCGCCCGTCCCCACCGCGCAATCTGCCCCGCTCGCCTACCGGCGCTGGTTTGCGGGCGCCCTTGGCCTGGCCGGCCTGGCCGTGATGGCCGGCGTTGGCCGCCTGCTGCTGTACCGTGCCATCGAGCGCGATGCGTTCGGGCCCGGCCAGGTCCGCACGCTGCAGCCCGATGACCTGGGCGTGGCGTCGCGGCAATTCACATTCAAGAGTGGCGATCGGGCGCTGCGTGCGTCCTGGGTGGCTGCCGCCAACCCGGCCGCCCCGGCACTGGCCGTCTTCCATGGCGACGAGGAATGCCTGGCCGACTGGGCGCCCGTGCAGGCGTTGCTGCACGGGGCGGGCATCAGTTCGTTCGTGTTCGATTACAGCGGATACGGCGCCAGCACCGGCACGCCAAGCGTGAGCCACCTGCGGGAAGATGCGCTGGCCGCCTTCGCGCAGTTCCGCGCGACCGCCCCGCTGGCGGCGCGGCACTATGTCATGGGATATTCGCTGGGCAGCGGCGTGCTGCTCGATGTACTGGACGGTCTACGACCATTGCCCGACGGGCTGGTGATCGGTGCGGGCTTCTCCTCGGCCCGGGCGGCGGCCGTGGCCACCGGGCTGGTCCCGGGCTGGCTGGCCTGGGCGCTGCCGAACCCGTGGAACAACATCGCCCGGCTGCGGGCGTCGAAACTGCCCGTGATGCTGATTCACAGCCGGCGCGACGAGACCATCCCGTTCCGCCAGGCCGAGCACCTGGCCCGCGCGGCGCATGGCCCGAGCCGGCTGGTGGTCTTCGAAGACCTGCCACACAACGCCGCCATCGAAACGCCGTTCATGAAGACGTTCTGGGCGCCCGTCATCGCATGGCTGCAGGGCGGCCGGCTGCAGGACGATTGAGCCGTTACAGCTTGAACTCGCCCACCACCTTCTGCAGTTCCTGGGCCTGATCGGCCAGTGCCGCCGAGGCGGCCGCGGCCTGCTCCACCAGCGCGGCGTTCTGCTGCGTCACGTCATCCATCTGCGTGACGGCCACATTCACCTGCTCGATCCCTTCGCTCTGATGCTCCGACGCCACGGCGATCTCGCTCAGGATCTGGGTCACGCGCCGCACGGCCTGGACGATCTCCTCCATGGTCTGCCCGGCCTGGCCCACCAGCGCCGAGCCGCTTTCCACCTGGCGCGCCGAATCGCTGATCAGCACGTTGATTTCCTTGGCCGCCGCCGCGCTACGCTGCGCCAGCGTGCGCACCTCGCCCGCCACCACGGCGAAGCCACGTCCCTGCTCGCCGGCGCGCGCCGCTTCCACCGCCGCGTTCAGTGCCAGGATGTTGGTCTGGAATGCAATGCCCTCGATCACGGCAATAATGTCGGTCACTTTGCGCGAACTGACGCTGATGGCGTCCATCGTCTGCACCACGTCGCTGACGATGGAACCGCCGCGTTCGGCAATGCCCGACGCCGACGCCGCCAGCCCGTTGGCCGTGCGCGCGCGTTCGGTGTTCTGCTTCACCATGGCGGTCAGTTCGCCCATGCTCGACGCGGTTTCCTGCAGCGTGGCGGCCTGCTCCTCGGTGCGCTGCGACAGATCCGTATTGCCCACCGCGATCTGTTGCGAGGCCGACGAGATCGAATCGCTGGCACCCTTGATGCGCGTGACCAAGTCGGTGAGCATGTCCTCCATCTCGCCCAGGCCGCCCAGCAGCCGGCCGAAGTCGCCGCCGCGCTCGGTCTCGAAATCCTTGCTCAGGTCGCCCGCCGCCACGGTTTCGGCGATGAATTCGGCCTCCCTGAGCGGTTCCTCGATGGCCCGGGCCAGCCGGAACCAGCAAATCACGCTGAAGACCGGCACGGCAATGGCCAGCGTCCACAGCCAGCTGCGCGTGCTGCCATCGGCCACCTGGCCCAGCGCCAGCACCAGCATGGCTGCCACCAGCAGCACGATTACCCCAAATGCCGCACCCAACCGGGTGCGCATACTCAAGTTGTCCCAGGCCATGATCGGTTCCGCTCCTCGATATTTGCCCCAAGTTGCCCGGGGCTATCGATGGACTAACGGCTGGCCTGCGGCAAAACTTTAGGCCCGGATCTGCAGCGAACCGGCGGTCTGGAGATCGGCGCCCCAGGCTTGCGCAAGTTGCCGGCAGCGCCCCAGCGGCAGCGCCTGCCGCTCGACATCGACCACCACCACGTGGTCGGCCCAGGCAGGACGCGCCGGCGATTCCGTGCTGCGCCCATCGGTCAGCAGCCACAGCCAGCGTTGCTGGGCGGGCCGGCGCCGGGCCTGCCACGCCAGCAACTGGTCGGCGCGCGCCGTCCCCAGCGACAGTGGCGTGCCGCCGCCGCCCGCAATGGGCCGGATCCAGTCGTCATTCCACGGCCGGGCACGTGCCGGCGCCAGGCGCACTTCGGCGTGCTGCCCCGCAAAGCAGACCAGCGCGACATCGGCGCGCGCCTGATAGGCCCGCTCCACCAGCCGCGCCAGCACGCCCTTGGCCAGGGCCAGCGGCTCGCCGTGGGCCATCGAGCCGGAACAGTCGAGCACGAAACAATGCAGCACCCCGGCGCGCGCATCGGCACGCCGGAAGCGCAGGTGCGCGGCATCCAGCATCGCGCGGCGCTTGGCGGCCAGCGTGCGTGGCCAGTGAATACGTGCCCCGGACGTGCCGCCGTGCACGGTCTGCCGTGGGGATGACGGACGGATGGGTTGCCACCGATGGCCGCCGGTCCGGTCGGGCCCGGACGGCCGCCGGTGGCTCAGGCTTTTTTTGGTGGCAGCTTCCCGAACGGCTTCAGCGGCTTGACCTCGGCCATGCCGGCCGCTTGCGGCGGCGGCAAAGCGCCCCAGGGGTTGGCTTGATCCGTGGCCTGGGACTGAGGTTGCACAGCCGGTGTCTGGCCCGGCTGCGGCGGCGCGCCAGCATGGCGGCGGTGATGGAGCACAAGCTCGGCCACGGCATCCACATGGCCGATGTCGATATCCGCGGCGCCCTGCCATGCGGCCAGTGCACGCGCCGCGCGCAGCATCACCAGGTCGGCGCGCACGCCGTCCACGGCAGCCGCCAGGCACAGCGCGCTGACGCGGTCATGCACGGCGTCGCCGAACGGCAGCCCACCAAGCGCCGCGCGGGCACGCACGACCTGGCTGGCCAGCGCCTGCTGGCGCTGCGCCACCCGCGCGCGGAAGCCATCGGGATCGGCATCGAACGCCAGCCGGGCGCGCACGATCGCCTGGCGCGCGGCCGGGTCCTCGTAGTTCGAGAGGGCCAGCGCCAGCCCGAAGCGGTCCAGCAGTTGCGGCCGCAGTTCGCCTTCCTCGGGATTCATCGTGCCAACCAGCACGAAGCGCGCCGGATGCTGGTGCGAGACGCCATCGCGCTCCACCACGTTGACGCCGCTGGCCGCCACGTCGAGCAACTGGTCCACCAGCGGATCGGGCAGCAGGTTCACCTCGTCGACATACAGCACGCCGTCGTGCGCCCGTGCCAGCAGGCCAGGCTGGAACCGCACCTCGCCCTGCTGCAGCACGTGCCCCAGGTCCAGCGTGCCGGTCAGCTGCTCTTCGCTGGCGCCCAGCGGCAGCGTCACGAACTGGCCGTGCGGCAGCAATTCGGCCAGCGCCCGCGCCGCCGTGGACTTGGCGGTGCCGCGCGGTCCGGTGACCAGCACACCGCCGATGCCGGGGTCCACGGCGGCCAGCAGCAGTGCCTGTTGCAGGGATTCCTGCCCCACCAGGGCGCTGAACGGAAAGATCGGGCGCATGGCCGCGCCATCGGCAGTGTGGGTCATTGCATCCCTTCCAGACGCTGTTCGTTGTCGAGCAGATGATGGGCGATGCGCTCGCGCTGGTCGCCCGGTTCCTGCCAAAGTCCGCGCTCCATGGCTTCCAGCAGGCGCTCGCATATGCCCTGCAGGGCGCGCGGATTGTGCCGCGCCAGGAAATCGCGCGTGGCGTCGTCATGCACGTAGGCGTCGGCCACCAGCGCGTATTGGTGATCGCCCACCACGCGGGCGGTGGCGTCGTAGCCGAACAGGTAGTCCACCGTGGCGGCCATTTCGAACGCCCCCTTGTAGCCGTGCCGCTTCACACCATCGATCCACTTCGGATTGACCACGCGCGAGCGGATCACCCGGGCGATCTCCTCGCCCAGCGTCCGCACGCGCGGAGCCGCCGGGTTGGCGTGGTCGCCATGATAGATGGCCGGCTGCGTGCCGCCCAGATGGCGCACGGCCGCCACCATGCCGCCCTGGAACTGGTAGTAGTCGTTGGCGTCCAGGATGTCGTGCTCGCGATTGTCCTGGTTTTGCAGCACCACGTCGATCTCTGCCAGCCGCGCGGCAAACGTGTCGCGGGCCTCCACGCCATCGGCCTGCTGGCCGTAGGCATAACCGCCTGCGTGCAGGTAGGCGTGCGCCAGGTCGCCATCGGTCTGCCAGCGCCGCCCATCGATCAGCGCCTGCAGGCCCGTGCCATAGTCGCCAGGCCGCGCGCCGAATACGCGCCAGCTGGCGCGTTCCAGCGCGGCGTCGGCGTCCACGCCCTGCGCCGTCAGCGCAAGCTGTTCGGCCAGCACGCGGGCGCGGATCGGGTTGATGTCCTCGGGCTCGTCCAGCGCCGCCACCGCCCGCACGGCGGCATCGAAAATCGCCACCAGGTTGGCGAATGCATCGCGGAAAAATCCGGACACCCGCAGCGTCACGTCCACGCGCGGGCGGTTGAAGATCGCCATCGGCAGGATCTCGAAATCGACCACGCGATGGCTGCCATGCGCCCATTTGGGCCGTACGCCCAGCAGCGCCATGGCCTGCGCGATATCGTCGCCGCCGGTGCGCATGGTGGCCGTGCCCCAGACCGACAAGCCCACCGCACGCGGATACTCGCCGTGCTCCTGCAGGTGCCGCTCGATCAGCTGGTCGGCCGCGCGCAGGCCCAGCGTCCAGGCGGTGCGCGTAGGCACGGCGCGCGTGTCGACCGAATAGAAGTTGCGTCCGGTGGGCAGCACGTCTGGACGGCCGCGCGACGGCGCGCCGCTGGGCCCGGCGGGTACGAAGCGGCCCGCCAGCCCGCGCGCCAGTTGCAGCAGCTCCTGCGGCCCGCAGGCATCGAGCCGCGGGGCCACCTGCTCGCGCAGGCGCGCCAGCACGGCCGCCGATCGCGGCCCGACCGGCACGTCGTCGTCCAGCAGGCGCAATGCCAGCATTTCCAGCCGCTCACGCGTATCGCCGTGATGGCGCCACGGCGCGGCATCCACGGCGGCCAGCGCCTCGGGGCGGGGTCCGGTCCAGGGCGCGGCCCAGTCGGCGTCGAGCGGATCGAAGCCGTCGCCCAGTGACAGGTCCGCCGCCAGCGCGCCCAGCAGGCTGGCCCGTCCATCGCGCCCATCCCCCACCGGAAAGCGCGCCAGCGCAGCCAGCGTATCGCGGCGCTGGCGGCCCTGCGGCGATTGCCCGAACACATGCAGGCCGTCGCGAATCTGGGACTCCTTCAGTTCGCACAGCCAGGCATCGGTACGATTCAGCAGCGCGTCTTCCTCGTCGCCACTGGCCGGGGCGTCGATGCCGAGTTCACGATGCAGCTGCTGGCCGACGATCGATTTCAGGATCTCGCGGCGCAGCAGCTTCGCGCGGCGCGGGTCCACGGTCAGCGCCTCGTGGTATTCGTCCACCTGGCGCTCCAGGTCCTGCAGCGGGCCGTAGTTCTCGGCGCGCGTAAGCGGCGGCATCAGGTGATCGATGATCACGGCCTGGGTGCGCCGCTTGGCCTGCGCGCCCTCGCCCGGGTCATTGACGATAAACGGATACAGGTGCGGCAGCGGGCCCAGGATCGCATCGGGCCAGCAGGCCTCCGACAGCGCCACGCTCTTGCCGGGTAGCCATTCCAGGTTGCCATGCTTGCCGACATGCACCACGGCATCGATGCCGAAGGTGTGCCGCAGCCAGAAATAGAACGCCAGGTAGCCGTGCGGCGGCACCAGTTCGGCATCGTGATAGCTGGCGTAGTCGTCCACGCCATATGCCCGCGCGGGCTGGATGCCGACAAACACGTTGCCGGTGCGCACGCCGGCGATCATGAAGCGGCCATCTCGCACCATCGGATCGGCATCGGGGCTGCCCCAGCGGGCGGCGATGGCGTCCTGGTTGGCCTGCGGCAGCTGCGCCAGCCACGCCAGGTAGTCAGCCATCGCCACGCTCTGGAACGCCGGGCGCCACGCATGCTGCGCCACATCGTTGGTCACGCCGCGCATCAGGCCCTGCATCAGCGCGTCGCCATCGGCGGGCAGCGGCCCCACGGCATAGCCGGCAGCCTTCAGCATGGCCAGAATCTGCACGACCGACGCCGGCGTGTCGAGCCCGACACCATTGCCGATGCGTCCTTCGCTGGCCGGGTAGTTGGCCAGGATCAGCGCCAGGCGCTTTTCGGCGGCTGGCAGCGTGCGCAGCCGGCACCAGCGGCGCGCCAGTTCGGCGACGAAACCCCCGCGTTCGGCGTCGGGCCGATAGCGCACCACATCGACTTCGGTATGCGGGCACCGATACGCCAGCCCCTTGAAGCTCACCGCGCGCGTGATGATGCGGCCATCGACCTCGGGCATCGCCACGTGCATCGCCACGTCGCGCGTGCCCAGGCCCTGGCTGTCGGCCAGCCAGTCCTCGCGATTGCCGCCACTCAGGATCACCTGCAGCACCGGCGCGTCGTTGGCCAGCGGACTATCGGCTTCGCCAGCCGTGTCGAGCGACGCCACCGAAAACGCCGTGGTATTGAGCACCAGCGAGACGCCGTGCGCGTCGCACAGCCGCTGCAGCACCTCGCGGCAGATCGGCTCCTTGAGCGAGCTGACGGCCAGCGGCAGCGGACACAGGCCGGCATCGAGCAACGCCTGGGCCATCGCATCGAACACGTCGGTATTGCCGGCCTGCAGGTGCGACCGGTAGAACAGCAGCGCCACCACGGGCGCACCGGCCAGCCCGCGCGCCGCCCATTCGCGCTGCCAGTCTTGCACTGTGGCCACGCCATGATCGCGATGGTAAAGCGCCGCCTGCGGCAGCACCTGTGCCGGCAGCACCGGCGCCGTGTGCCCATAGGCATGCTGGCCCAGGCAGCGGAAGAACTGCTCGGCATTGGCCGCCCCGCCCTCGCGCAGATAGCGCCAGAGCTGGTGCGACAGCGCAAGGGGTGCGCTGCCAAGCCGCGCGAGGTTGTCGTCCTCGTCCAGGTCGCCCGACAACATCACCAGCAACTGGCCGCGTGCGCGCGCCAGTTCGGGCAGCCGCTGCAGCCCGTAGGCCCAGTCACTGGCTCCGCCCAGGTGGTCCACCACCACCACCCGCGCGTGCTGCAGCACGTCGTCGATATAGAGATCGAGCGACGCCGGCTGGCGCAGGTACATCTGGTTGGCCAGCCGCACGCTCGGATACTCGGCGCCCAGCCGGGGCACGGCGGCGGCCAGCAGCGACAGCGTGGTGTCGGCCGCGCTCAGGATGACGATATCGCCCGGCGTCTGCGCGATGCGCAGCACCACGGCGCTGTCTTCGACAAAGCCGCCGGGCCGGGTGGACAGCAGGTGCATCGCCTGGGTCGCTTCGACTGCGTCAGCGGTCAGCGCGCCAGCGCGGCATCCAGCGACGCCTGCAGCACCGCGCCGTCGAGTTCCTGGCCGATCAGCACCACGCGCGTGCCCTGCGGCTCGCCGGCACGCCACGCGCGGTCGAAATAGCTGTCAAAACGCTGGCCCACGCCATGCAGCACCAGCCGCATGGCCTTGCCCGGCAGCGTGGCAAAGCCCTTTACGCGATAGATCGTATGCGCCGCCACCAGCTTTTGCAGTGCGGCCACCAGTGCATCCCGGTCCACCGTGCCGGCATGGACCACCACCGATTCGAACGCGTCGTGATGGTGATCGGCATGGTCGGGGTCGTCGGCACTGCCATGATGGTCGGGGCGCAGGTGAATCGTATCTTCCGACGCGCGCTGCAGGCCCAGCAGCATGCCGACGTCGAGCTTGCCAGCCTGCGCCGGCACGATCTTGACCTCTGCCGGGATCTCGGGCCGCACCAGCGCTTCCACGCTGGCGATCTGCGCGGCGTCCATCAGGTCGGTCTTGTTCAGGATCACCAGGTCGGCGCTGGCCAGCTGGTCTTCGAACAGTTCATGCAGCGGCGACTCATGGTCCAGGTTCGGATCGGCGCGACGTTGCGCGTCCACCGCCACCGGATTGGCGGCGAACTGGCCGGCCGCCGCGGCCGGCCCATCGACCACCGTGACCACCGAATCCACCGTGAAGGCATTGCGGATGCTGGGCCAGTGGAAGGCCTGCACCAGCGGCTTGGGCAGCGCCAGGCCCGACGTTTCGATCAGCACGTGGTCGATCTGGTCGCGCCGCTCCAGCAGCTGCTCCATGACGGGGAAGAATTCCTCCTGCACGGTGCAGCACAGGCAGCCATTGGCCAGTTCGTACAGCTGGCCCGTGGGCTCGCCCGCGTCGTCGCAGCCAATACCGCAACCTTTCAGGATTTCGCCGTCGATGCCCAGTTCGCCAAATTCGTTGACGATCACCGCGATGCGGCGGCCATTGGCGTGATCGAGGATATGGCGCAGCAGCGTGGTCTTGCCGCTGCCAAGAAAGCCCGTGACGATGGTGGCCGGAATCTTGGAGGTTTGCATGGAGGCTCGGGCGGAATTTGCGAAGGCGATCAGGATACGGAGATCGGAAGGGGCTGTCTATTTGCATGTGAGGACGGGCTGCGGCCGCTAACGCCTGCCTCTGCGCCACGCGGCGATGGCACCGGCGCCGATCGTCAGCGCCGCCAGCATCAGCGCGAACGCCAGGTGCCGCGCGCGTTCGGCGGGCGCTGCCGACACCGGTACGGCCTGTGGCGCCAGCCGCTGGCCGGTCACGTGTTCCGTGTCCGACTGTGCGATGGCCGGCGCGGCAGGCACGACAGAGGTCGCGGGCACCGGATGCACCGGCGCGGCCTTCGTCTCCGATGGCGAAGGCCGCGCCTTGGCGCCCTGCCCGGCCGGCGCCACCACCGCATCGGCAAGTTCCCGGCCCAACGCCCTCATGTCGATCCGCGCGGCCTTGCCCTGCTGGGCGACATGCGCCATCAGCACCGGGTTGCCGCAGGTGTTGGCGGTGCATGACAGCCCATCGCGTTGCACGCTTTCCGCGTACTGGCGCAGCAGTTCGCGGCGCTCGGCATCGGTGAAGCGGTAGCTGCCCTGGCGATCCACTTCCAGCAGGCGCGCCAGAATGCCCTGCCGCGCGTGCGGATTGGCCGCGCGGAAGAACGCGTCCATGCCCATGCCAAGCTTGTCGGCCACATAGACGTCGTAGGTCTGCTGCCAGAATGCGCCCGGCATCTGCTCAGGCACCGTCGCCTGGAAACCGTACAGGTGCTCCACTTCCTTGTACATCTCGCGGGCACCCGCGTAGCCCGACCGCTGCATCGCGGCGATCCACTTCGGATTCCATTGCCGCGCGTTCAACTCGGTGGCCAGCCACGTGCGCGCATCGACGGTCTGCGTCTGCCCTTCCCGGCGCAGATTGTGCAGCCACAGGGGCGGCGCGGTGCCGCTGACCGCGCGCGTGGCGGCCGTCAGCCCGCCCGCGTACTGGTAGGTATCGTCGTTGTCCAGCGCCCCGTAAAGCGTGCTGGTGCGCGAGAACAGCACTGCCTGGTTCGATTTCAGATGGCCGGCCAGCGCCCCCGGTGCCGATTCGCCCCAGCCGTCGGCCGAATACGCGAAGTTCATATAGCGCAGGTACTGGCGGGCCAGGCCATCGGGCGGCCCCTGGGCGTCGCGGCTTTGCTCGACCATCTGCTGCACGCCGATCGCGTAGTTGCCCGGTTTCGCCGCGAATACGCGCGCCCGCGCCAGCCTGCCGGCCTGCTCCGGCCCGATGCCCTGCCGGGCCAGCTCCGCGGCGACGTCCCGGTCATGGCGGCTAATTGCATTATTTCCGGCAGCGGCGGCCAGCCGGGCGGCCTTGTCCAGCAGTGCGATCTTGTCGCCAAACCCGTCGCGGTAAATGCCGGACGTGGTCAGCAGCACGTTCACGCGCGGTCGGCCCAGTTCGGCATCGGGAATCAACCGCACGTCCTCGACATTGCCGCGCGCATTCCACACAGGTTCCACGCCCATCAGGTACAGCGCCTCGGCTTCCATGGCGCCCTGATGGCGTTCGGTCTCGCCATACCAGAGCACCATCGACACCGTTTCGGGCCAGTTGCCGTGTTCGCGCCGGAAGCGTTCCAGCGTCTGCCCGGCCATCGTCTTGCCCAGCGCCCAGGCGGCGCGCGTGGGAATCCGGGCGCCGTCGAAAGCGTGCAGGTTGCGCCCGGTTGGCAGGCTGTCGGCCACGCGCACGGGATCACCCAATGGCCCGCTGGGCAGATAGCGGCCAGACAGCACCGTGATCAGCCCATCCAGTTCGGCCTGGGGCGATGCACGCAAGTCCGCCAGCCATTGCCGGCCAGCGTCCAGCGCACGGCGCGCATCGTCGCCGATGCCCTCCGCCAGGGCCGGTTGGCGGCCTGCCACCAGATCGGCGGCCCAGGCGTGCAAACGCGCCGGATCGGTCCTGGTGCGGGCGCCCAGCATCATCGCCAGCGCGTCGGCCTGATCGGCGGGCGCGGGCATCTGGCCCAGCACGTGGATGCCCAGCGGCATCGGCTCGGCCTCCACCTTGTGCAGGAAGGCATGCACGACCGGCTCGATGGTGTCCCACGGTGCGTTGACGTCCAGCCCCAGTTGGCGGTCCAGCTTCAGTGTCCGGATCTGTTCCAGCGCCTGCTTGCGGTACTGCGCCGACAGATCGGGCGCGCTGTCCTGCGTGGCATCGGCCTGTTCGATGGCTTCGTCCAGCGATGCCAGCACCGGCGGCTGTCCGGCGGCAGCCAGCAGCGGCGCCAGGTGGCTCACCAGTACCGCCGCACTGCGGCGCCTGGCCTGGATGGCCTCGCCGCCGCCATCCTGGATATAGATATAGGCATTCGGCAGGTCGCCCAGCAGGACTTCGGCGGCCTCGTCGCCAGATTGGCCCACCTGCTTGCCCGGCAGCCATTCCAGGGTGCCATGGCGCCCGACATGTACCACGGCGTCGGCGCCAAACGCATGCCGGTACCACAGGTAGGCGGCCACATAGGAATGCGGCGGCGGCGTGATGGTGTCGTGCGCGGCGTCCATCGCCCTGTCGAAGGTCGAACGCAGCGGTTGCGGGCCGACGAACACATTGCCGAAGAACAGACCCGGCACCACGAAGGCCGGCGCCCCGTTGGCATCGTGCGTCCGCATCAACGGGTTGCGTTCGGGCGGCCCCCAGGCGCGCACCACCGCATCGCGGAACCTCGCCGGCAAGGTATCGAACCAGCGGCGGTACTGCGCCAGCGGCACCAGCTTGACGTGCCCGGCGCGCACCATGCGATCGAGTTCGCCGGGCGACCAGGTCTCCACGTTGCGGCCGTTGGCCTCCAGCAGCGCGGTCAGCGTGGCGGTGTCGGGCATGTCGCGCCCGGTGTCGTAGCCGGCGGCCTGCAGCCGCTGCAGGATCTGCGCAAGCGTGGGCAGCGTCGCCAGATAGCTCGCGCCAATGTTGCCGCGTCCCGGCGGATTGTTGTAGTAAAGCACGGCCACATGCTTGCGCGCAGCCGGTTTGTCCTGCAGCGCAATCCAGCGCCGCACGCGCGCGACCACCGCGTCCACGCGCTCCGGCACGGCGGCGCTGGCCTTCGCGCCGTCGTGGTCTTCCTGCGTGGCAAACAGCACCGGCTCGGTGGCACCGCTGCGTTCGGGCGCCCCCAGCAGCAGCGGCAGCCGCTCGCCGGCAATGCCGCGCACGTCGGCATGCCACGCCGCGGCGCTGTCGCGCGTGGCAATCAGGTTGATGGCATGCAGCCCATGGCGCGCCAGCCAGTCCTTGTCTTCGGCGCGCGGAATTGTCAGGTTCAGGGCCAGCAGCGCACGCAGCGGCGTCGTGCCGTCCTGCGTCAGCAAGGCATCCAGGCTCGACAGCGGCCAGCCGAACGCCGGCACGGCACCGATGCCCTGCCGTTCCAGCGCATCGACTAATGCATCGACGTGCGCCAGGTCGCGCTGGCGGTAGTTCGTGGCATAGAACGAGATGCCGACCAGCGGTGCATCATCGCGCACACGCCCCGTCGACCGATACCAGCGCAGGTATGCGGCCAGCGACGCGAACGGCTGCGGTGCGCGCGGATGGTAGATGCCGGCGGCCGGCGCGGGCTTGACCGGCGGCACGGCGATCGCCGTCACGCCGGCGGCACGCTGGTGCGCCGCGACGGCCGCCGCGAGCGCCGCGGCCAGATTGTCGGCACCGCCCGCGTCCCAATAGGGTTGGATCTCGGCATTCAGCGCGGCATCGGTGTGGAGGCGCCAGGCGGCTTCGGCCACGTCGGCGGGCGCGGCCGATACCAGCGCACCGCGCGACTGCGCCCGCTGCACGCCCGGTGCCATCTGCCGCAGCACCGCCGCCGGCACGAACCACGCCTGGATGACGTCGGCCTGCGCCAGGGTGCCGGCATCGGGTGCGGTCGTCGTAAAGGTGAATTCGGCCACGTCATTGCCATGCACGGCACGGAATGTCTCGGCGGCGGCCGGCAGCAGATGCGTTTGCGATGCCACCACCAGCACGCGCACCGGCGCGCCCCATGCCAGCATCGGCAGGATCAGGCACAGGCGTAGAAGGGATGGCAGCAGGCGCCGGCAGGCGGCAGAAAGCGCGGACACGTCGGAAGCGGACTGGGGGCGTGGAGAGGGCTTGAGTGGCGGCGCAAAAAAGGGACGCCGGCGCGGCATTCTACCCGCCAGGCAGTCCTGCCCGTCATACGGCTGTGATGTATCCGCCCCCGGTATCGTGTCGCGTTGCCCGGGCTGTTGCAGCGGGCTGACAGGATGTGGTTTTTTTACCGACGACAGATTTTAGCCATGTCCGACGCGGCTAACGCTCGCAAACGGCAGCTTTCGCCACAATCGGCAAGTTCGCCACCCGGTCGGCTGTAAAAAAGACAACGCCGGGACATGCCCCAAGGCGGCTCCCGGCTGATGGGCGGTAAATCTACCCCACCATCCGGGTGACGGCAATCATTCTTGTGGGGGAGCCCACATGATGCATGGTGACCCATCGTGTACGTTGCGCCGTATCGTCTATATTTGACCGCATGGCGCGCACACAACCGAAACGACTCACACGCCGTACGACAGCCCCGGGAGGTAACTGCCATGCGTTCGCTTGCAAACTTGTTCAGTCCGCCGACGCCAGAGAAGATCGCCGAGAAGGAACTGCAAGACATGAGGCTGACGCTTTTCCAGGCAGAACGTCGCCTGCTTGAAGCGCAGATGCAAGTCGATTATTACCGCAACATGATCGCCTTCCTCGAAGAGGTACACGCCACCGGCGTGGAAGGCGTGGCGGACCGGCGCTTTGCGTCGCCGCCGCAACCCGAAACGCCGCAGTTGCAAGCGGCGCCCCCTCGCAGCACCCCTGGCCTGGCCACGATTCCGATCGTTCCCACGGCCGCCTGACTCCGCCTGGAAGCCTGACAAGCCATCGCACGGACGCTCCGGCGCCCGTGCGATACTGGCCGCTTTCCCGCATCCACAGGAACGGCCATGAGCTTGCTGCCCGCCATTGAAATTGACACCGCACCGAATCCGACCCACGCCGTGATCTGGATGCATGGGCTGGGGGCGGATGGCAGCGACTTCGTACCCGTGGTGCCCGAGCTGGGCCTGCCCGACACGCTGGCCGTGCGCTTTGTCTTTCCGCATGCCCCGGCCATCCCCGTCACCTGCAATGGCGGCTACGTCATGCCCGCGTGGTACGACATCTATTCGCTCGACGAAGCCGGCCGCAAGGCCGACGTGGCGGGCATCGCGCAGTCGCGCGACGCCATCCGTGCCCTGATCGACCGCGAAACCGGGCGTGGCATTCCGGCCGCGAACATCGTGCTGGCCGGATTCTCGCAAGGCGGCGCCATTGCCTACACCACGGCCCTGACGCACCCGCAGACACTGGCCGGCGTGATCGCGCTGTCCACCTACATTCCGTCGCCCGAACTGATCGCGGCCGAAGCCACCCCGGCCAACGCCAACACGCCGGTCTTTGCCGCCCATGGCACGGCCGACGATGTGGTGCCCTTGACGCTGGGCACCCGCGCCCGCGATTTCCTCACCGAACGCGGCCAGCCGGTGACCTGGCATGCGTACGGCAACATGCCCCATTCGGTCTGCCTGGAAGAGATCGCCGATATCGGCACATGGCTGCAGGCGCGCTTGGGCTGACAGGCCTTTCTGGTGCTTCCGTTGCCAGGTGCGCTACCGGGTGCGCTACTGGTTGCGTTACCATCACGCGCCCCGCCTTTCAGGATGTTCGCCAATGATCCCCGCCTCGCCGCCGCCCCGCATCGATTTCAACACCCGCAAGGCGCTGATGTTCGCGCTGATGGCCGAACGGCTATCCGCGTTCTACGAACACGGCCAATGGATGACCGAAGCCCAGGGCGCCACGCTGGCCGGCAACTGGCTGTCGCGCTCGAAGCTGCAGCTGGCGCTGTCCGAGCGCCGCTTGCTGTCGGACCTGAGCGACCAGCTGGCCCGCCAACTGGCCGCCACGCTGTCGCGCGAAGCCGGCCTGTACGCATCGCACGAGATGATGGAAGCCCTGGACCCGAACTATCAGTCAGCCTTCGCCCACGACATGCTGGACGAATGCGACCGGATGCTGCGGGAGAATGGGGTGGAGGATTAATGTCGATTCAGCATCACTTTCTACGCCGCCTGGGGCCGAATTATTGACTTTTATCCCCGTTTCATTAAATTATCCAACTCAGGATAATTAAAGATAAACGGATGCGCTACTTCAGCAGACCGGAGCTTGCCTCCGAGCTCGCCGCCCAGTTGCAGGGCCTTGCGGTATTTGGCGACGCACAGAACGGGCTGTTTCTCGCGGCACCCCGACGCACCGGAAAATCGATGTTCTTGCAGTACGACTTGCGCCCGGCTCTTGAAAAGGCAGACGTACTGGTGATCTACGTCGATCTCTGGTCAGACCAGCGCAAGGACCCCGGCGAGCTGATTGCAGAAGGGATTGCGCATGCACTGGCCGAGAATCAGGGCGTGGTGGCCCGTACTGCGCGCAAGGCACGCCTGGAAAGCGTCACCATCGCGGGCACGCTGAAGATAGACACCTCCCGGGTGGGCAGTATCGACGGCGCGACGTTGCCGCAGGCCCTCCAGGCACTGCACAAGAAAACGGGCAAGCCCATCGCGTTGCTGATCGACGAAGCCCAGCATGCATTGACCAGCGAATCTGGCGAAACCGCCATGGCCGCGCTGAAGTCCGCGCGCGATCAGATGAACACGCCCGAGGCTATCGCGCTAATGCTTGTCATGTCCGGCTCGGACCGCGACAAACTGTTACGGCTGGTCAACTCCACCAGCGCCCCGTTCTACGGCTCGTCCATCCACCAGATGCCCACCCTGGGCAAAAGCTATGTGGCGCACGTCGCGACACTGATCGAGCAGCAACGCAGCGACTTGCGGCCGGTCGATCAGCCGGCGCTGCTCGAAGCGTTCCAGCTTTTCGGATATCGGCCACAGTTCTTCCATGCAGCGATCGGCGAATCGTTGAATCCGCTCGAAGCCGACAACGGCGAGCGGTTCGAACTGCGCGTACTTGCCGCCGCCCGCAGACGGCAGGCACAGGACACGGCACAGATGAAGTCAGACTACCTGGGCCTCAAGCCGCTTGAGCAGGCCGTGCTGGCGCGGATGCTGTCGATCGGCAGCAAGTTTCGGCCTTACGACGCAGAATCGCTGGCGTTCTACCGCCAGCACTGCCCCGGCATGACCGTTTCACCGCAAAAAGTCCAGGCGGCGCTGGAAAGCCTGCGTGACCGATCGCCGGCTCTGGTATGGAAATCGGCCCGCGGCGAATATTCCGTGCAGGATTCCACCATGCACGAATGGTTCAAGGACCTCAGCCAGCGTGACGGCTGGCCGCCGTCCGAAGGCTGAGGCCCCGTCCAGTTGTCTACGGCGCCTGTACCGCCGCCCGTTTTACGCTTTTCGGATTCAGTCGTTCGGCATCGAGCCGGCGGAACACCAGGGCGGAGAACAGCGTGATGATGCCCACCGACAGGAAGGCCAGCCGGTAGGCCGGCGCCGCGACACCGAGTTTCACCGAGAACAGACTGACGAGCCCGCCGCCGATGGTGACGCCCAGGCCGATGGCCAGCATCTGGACCATCGAGAACAGGCTGTTGCCGCTGCCAGCGTCCTCGCGGGTCAAACCCTTCAGTGTCACACTGTTCATCGCCGCGAACTGCATCGAATTGGCGGCGCCGAACGTGGCCAGCTGCAAGATCGACATGGCCAGCGGCCAGCCCGGCGAGATGGCCGAGAACGACGCGATGGATGCGCCGACAATCACCGTATTGACGAGCAGGAACGTGTCGTAGCCAAAGCGATTCACCAGCGGCACGATCCAGCGTTTGGAGATCGTGCCGGCAATGGCCACCGGCAGCAGCATCATGCCGGAGTGCAGCGGCGAATAGCCCAGCTGCAGCTGGAACAGCAGCGGCAGCAGGAACGGCACCGCGCCCGACCCGATCCGGCAGACCAGGTTGCCGATCAGGCCCACGCTGAAGTTGGGCTCGCGGAACAGCGCCAGCCGGAACAGCGGCGTGGCATGCCGGCGCGCATGGGGGATATAGAGCAGCGCGCTGCCGATGCTGATGGCAGCCAGCAAGGCACTCCACGGGCTATGCGCGCCGTTTTCCAGCGCCAGCGAGAACGCGACCATGCATAGCGACACCAGACCGCAGCCAAGCCAGTCGAACGGCGGCGCCACACCGGCTTCGCCCGCGGGCAGGTAGCGGCGCACCGCGAAAAGTCCTACCAGCCCGACCGGCACGTTGATCAGGAAGATCCAGTGCCACGACGCGCTCTGGACCAGCCAGCCGCCCAGCACCGGCCCGAAGATCGGCCCGACCTGCCCGGCAATCGACACGAACGCCAATGCGGCGATGTACTGCTCGCCAGGGATGTTGCGCAGCACGGCCAGCCGGCCGACCGGCAGCAGCATCGAGCCGCCCACACCCTGCAGCACCCGCGCAATCACCAGCTGCGTGAGCGTATGCGCCGTGGCGCAGAACACCGAACCCAGCACGAAGATCAGGATGGCGCTGAAGTAGACGCGGCGCGTGCCGAACCTGTCGGCCAGCCAGCCCGATGCCGGGGTCAGCATCGCCATGGTCAGCGTATAGGCCACCACCACGGGTTTCAGGTCGAGCGGCTTTTCGCCCAGGCTGTGCGCCATCGATGGCAGCGCGGTATTGACGATCGTGGTGTCCAGCGTCTGCATGAAAAAGCCGGCGAAGACAATCCACAGCATGGCCTTATGGGAGACGGCCTGGTTGGCGGCGGGGGCGGGGGCGGTATTCATTGGGAAAATCCTGCTGTCATGCCAGCCCGGGAGAAACCCGGACCGTGCAAGCATGGTACGCACCCGGCACCCCATCGGGAACCCCTCTGGATTTATTGACTGCCATCGGAAAATCCGATGACAATGCGCCGATGCTCAATCCCGTCTGGATTCACACCTTCGCCACGGTGGCCACCGCGCACAGCTTTACCGATGCCGGCCGCCAGCTTGGCCTGTCGCAATCGTCGGTCAGCGACCACATCCGCCGGCTGGAACAGCGCGTCAACCGGCGCCTGTTCGTGCGCGATACCCATTCGCTGGCGCTGACGCCCGATGGCGAGGCGCTGCTGGTACATGCCCGCCTGATCCTGGAATCGCTGGCCCGCGCCGAGCAGCAGTTCAGCGCGCCGCGCCTGCAGGGTCGCGTCCGGCTCGGTTGTTCCGAAGACCTGGCGCAAGGGCCACTGCCCAATGTGCTGGCGGCCTTCCGCGCCACGCACCCGGACGTGGAACTGGAAATCACGATCGGCATGACCAGCAAGCTGTACGAATGGATCGAGGCCGGCACGCTGGACCTGATCATCGGCAAGCGGCGGGAAGGAGAACGGCGTGGCGTGCCGCTGTTTCGCGGCCAGCTCGAGTGGCTGGCGCGGCCCGGCACCGTGGTCGATGTGGGCCAGCCGCTGCCGCTGATCCTGGTCAACGAGCCCAGCGTCACACGATCGGTGGTGCTCGATACCCTGGCCACGGCGGGCTGGCGCTGGCGCGTGGTCTGCACCAGCAGCAGTCACTCGGGCTGCATTGCCGCCGCGCGCGGGGGCCTTGGCATCACGGTACGGGCGCAGAACCTGACGGGCGGCGGACTGGTGCCGCCCGTCAATGTCGATGCCCTGCCCGCCCTGCCCGATGTCGAATTCATCACGCTGGCCGCCGGGCGCCTGTCCCGCCCGGCCGACACCCTGCTGCAGTTGATCCGCAAGAGCGACCTGCGGGCACGCGTGGACTGACGCGCCGATCCCGGCCAGACGGGCCAGAGGGACCAAACGGACCAGTCGGCCGGCGCGTCAGGCCGCCGGAAGCAGCGTGCGCAGCGCCTGCCAGGCCGTCAGCAGGTGGTACGGCGTGGTGGACGGCATTTCGGCCCGGATGACGGCGCCATCCGGCGCCAGGCACTCGTGCCACCCGCGTGCGTGCAGGAAGCGTGCGCGGAACCGGTCGATCCAGGCTTCCAGTTCGGCCAGCGCCGCGGCGTCCTGCTCCACCGATGCCTTGACCATCAACGCGCGAGCGAATTCGGTCTGGGCCCAGATCCGCTCGGTGGGGTCCTGCACCGCGCCGTGGCCGTCGAGCGCGGCGCACACACCCAATGTGGCATCGGCCACGCCATGGCGGCGGGCGAACGCAAACGCCTGCGGCAGCGATGCGGCCAGCGGGCCATCGGCAAACAGCGCCGGGGCCGTCATGACCAGCGAATACCACTCGAACTGATGGCCGGGCTCGATCCGGTTGCCCAGCGTGCCCTGCGGCAGTTCGGCAACGCAACCGTTGGCCGGGTCGACAAACCGGACGTGGACGGCATCGGCCAGCGTCTTCAGCCGCTGGGCCATCCAGGCGTCGCCTGTGATATCCAGCGCCGCCAGGTAGGCCTCGGTCAGGTGCATGATCGGGTTCTGCAGCACACCGCTTTCGTTGGGCCCGAAGTTCTGCGCCAGTGCCGCGTGATAGAGACCGTTGCCGTCGGCAAAGCGCGCCTCGATCACGGCGATGGTGCGTTGCATGGTCTCCAGCGCCGCGGCGTCGCCACTGGCCCGGTGGTAATGCGCGCAGGCGAACACCACGAAAGCGTAGGTATACAGATCGCGCGTGGCGTCGAGCGCCGCACCCTGCGCGTCGATGCTGTAGATCCAGCCCCCGGCGCCATCGCCAAAATGGCGAACCAGCGACTTGAACAGCGTGGCGGCATGCGGCAGATTGCCCATCGTCGCAAAGACATAGAGCTGGCGCGCGCAGGCCATGGCGCGGTAACGCTTGTCGGGCCACGGCTGGCCGGACACGCCGTCCAGCGCCTCGTGCGCGAGCGCCATCGACGGATTCCAGCCCGGCCCGGTCCAGGACGGCAGGACGGCGGTATCGAAATGCGCCAGCAGCGCGGCAATGCGGTCGGTAAGGGTCGTGGAAACAGGCATGGTAGAGGTCCGGTCTGCCGTCCCCGGGCGCGACATGGCCCCAGGAACCCAAGGCCGCACACGATATCAGGACCGATGCCCCCAGCATAGGCCGCGGACGCCGCACTGCGGCATTTCTGCTGGAAATGGCGCGGTGCGGTGCTATGTTGAAAGTCCACCGGGGCTTCTGCCTGGTGGTGAATCAAGGGAGTACCGTTATGCAGACCCATCCGATGTCCCTGTCCGACCAGCGCCGCACCCTGGTCATGCATGTCATGGAAGACCCGCCCGGACGCTACACCTGGCGCATCATCGTCGAGGAAAAATGCGGCGGCGCCGACTGCGACAGCACCATTGAGGCGCAAACCGACTATCCGTCGCACGCCGAAGCCGAAGCTGCCTGCTGGGTCGCCGGCAATGGCATGCTCGACGGCCGACGCACCACGGACGAAGTCGCCGGCACCCGACACTAGCCGAACCGAACGTGGCTGCAATGCGCGAATATGCGTGACATTACGTGACGATGCGACCCAATAGGCGCTTGAAGCGCCGCTGAACCCCTTGAACATGGCCGGTGGCCGCCATAGGCTGGAAGCCCGTAGGGAGAAAAGCGATGGAAAAGCCGACTGTTAGCCCCAACCGCTTTGTCGAAATCCTGAACGAGCGGCTGACCCAGCATCCCCTCTATCGCGAGGGGATGCATGTGTACGCCATTCCGGCCCATTCGGATACCCCGCGCAGCCTTGTCTGCGTCGGCCCACGTGGCACCGAGGGGATTTGCGCCACGATCGAGAACATCGTTCGCGGCGAGTGCGATGTCTTCCCAGATATCGCACAGGAATGGCATCGCCAACCACCGAGGCCGCAACGCGCGCACCACGCGCGCTGAGCGGCGCTGCATCCCAGGCCCATGGCCGGCATTGCGCCGGCCTGGCACACATCGCTTGCCGCCCGACCGCGCCCACTGGCTAGCCGGCTGGACTGTCTTTTTCGACACAATCCTGCACCAACCGCTCCGGCTGGATACAATGACTGCCGCTATCCCTGCCCGGAGCGCCGATGAAGAAAGCATTCGAAATCGAAGGCGCGGTAGACGGCTTGCCCGTTGCCCGCGTCCAGTCGATCCCGGAAACCAGTGAGGCCCGCGCCGCTGCCGTGGCCGCCACCGTGGCCCGCACGGCCATCGATCTGGCGGACCACGCCATGCGCAACTGGACCGACCCGCTGGACGGGCCGGTGCGCATCGGCTCGGCCGAACACCTGCGCATGTTCTGCAACATGTTGCTGCAGACCCACAACCCGTACAAGCCGTCGGTCATCGACTGGCCAAAACTGCCGCCCGACGCGCTCAAGCGCGTGACCTCCCTGCCCATCTGGGATATCGCCGTACAGACCGAAGGGCGCGCCTCGGTACGGGTGCACAGCTTTGCCGCCCGCCAGAAGGATGCCCTGCTGCGCAGCGCGCTGGAAATGGATGCCGACGAGGAAGCGCGCCACAAGGTGGTGCTCTCGAAGCTGGTACAGGCGTACGGCATCACGCTGGCGCCCGAACCCGAATACCTGCCGCCCGCCGACGCCGAATGGGGTTGGCTGGTCACCGGCTACAGCGAGTGCATCGACAGCTTCGCCGCGTTCGGCCTGTTCGCGGCAGCCAAGGATTCGGGTTTCTTTCCGGCCGAACTGGTGGAGACCTTCGAGCCGGTGATCCAGGAAGAAGGCCGCCATATCCTGTTTTTTGCCAACTGGGTGGCGTGGTATCGCAAGAGCCTGCCGTGGTGGCGCCGCCCGGCCTTCGCGCTCAAGGTCGCACGTGTCTGGCTGTTCCTGATCCGCGAGCGCATCGGCCTGGCCAAGGGCATCGACGTCAAGGCTGACGGCACCGCGCAGGATGCCAACTTTCCGATGAACGCCGCCGGATCGCTGGGCCAGACGCTGTCGGCGGGCGCCATGATCGATCTGTGCCTGGCCGAGAACGAACGGCGCATGGCGGGGTATGATGCGCGCCTTGTCCGGCCCACCACCGTGCCCAGGCTGGCCCGCCTGGCGCGGCGATTCATCAAATAAGACCCATGCTGCTGTTCGGATTGTCCCTGCTGACCCTGGTGGTCTGGTGCGTACTGGTATTCGCCCGCGCCGGATTCTGGCGCGTGCGCAAACCCGCTCCCTCCCCTCAACCGGCCCACTGGCCGCCCGTGATCGGCGTGATTCCGGCCCGCAACGAAGCCGATGTGATTGCCCGCGCCGTGACCGGGGTACTGAACCAGCAATATCCCGGCCGCCTGCAGCTCGTCGTGGTGGATGACCACAGCACCGACGGCACGGCCGATATCGCCCGGTCCGCCGCCGTTTCCATCGGCAAGGGCGAAGCGTTGACGGTGATCGGCGCGCGCGACCTGCCGGCCGGCTGGAGCGGCAAGGTCTGGGCGCAGTCCGAGGGGCTGGCCGCTGCCGATCAGCGCATGCCCGACGCCGGGTTCGTGTTCCTGACCGACGCCGACATCTGGCACGGCCCGCACACCGTGCGCGAACTGGTCGCCCGCGCCGAACACGAGCAGCGCGACCTGACGTCCCTGATGGTGCGTCTGCGCTGCGAATCGTGGTGGGAACGCATGATCGTGCCGGCTTTTGTCTTCTACTTCGCCAAACTTTACCCATTCCAGCGCGTGGCCGACCCGCACAGCAAGGTGGCCGGCGCGGCCGGCGGCTGCATGCTGGCACGGCGTTCGGCACTGGCCCGGATCGGCGGCTTTGCGGCGATTCGCGGCGAGCTGATCGACGACTGCAGCCTGGCGGCGAAGATCAAGGCAGGCGGTTCCATCCGGCTGGACTTGGCCGATGACAGCGTGTCGCTGCGCCCGTATGACGACTGGCAAAGCCTTTGGAACATGATTGCGCGCAGTGCCTATACGCAGTTGCACTATTCGCCCGTGATGCTGGCGGGTGCCACGCTGGGCATGATCCTGACCTATCTGGCGCCGCCCGTACTGGCGCTTGCCGGCGGCGCAGCGGCATGGCCGGCCTGGCTGGCCTGGGTCCTGATGGCAATCAGCTACCGTCCGATGCTGCGCGAGTATCGCCAGCCCGCATGGCTGGCACCGCTGCTGCCGCTGACGGCGCTGTTCTATCTGGGCGCCACGCTCGATTCGGCGCGCCGCTTCTATCTGCGCCGGGGCGGTCAGTGGAAGGGCCGCAATCAGGCGCCCGTCCGCTCCTGAGCACCCGGGGCCGTCGGGCCGCGCCTGGCCGGTTATTTCAAGTAACCGTTATCGCGGAACCAGTGCAGCGCATCGCGTAGCGCCTCCTGGTATGGGCGCGCGGTATAGCCCAGTTCGCGCTCGGCCTTGGCCGACGTGAAGAACATCCGGTATTGCGACATCTTCAGGCCGTCAACGGTCACGAACGGCTCTTTTTTTGTGAACTGGGCAACGGCTTCGGCCACCCGGGCAATCGGGTACAGCGGCCAGCGCGGCAGTTCGATGGTCGGCGCCTTGCGCCCGGCCATGCCGGCGATGTCGGCCAGCATCTGCCGCAGCAGCACATCCTGGCCGCCAAGAATGTAGCGTTCGCCGATGCGGCCTTTGTCCAGCGCCAGGAAATGGCCGTTCGCCACATCGTCGACGTGGGCCAGGTTCAGGCCGGTCTCGACGAATGCCGGGATCTTTCCCGTAGCCGCTTCGACGATGATCCGGCCCGTCGGTGTGGGACGCACGTCACGTGGCCCGATCGGTGTGGACGGATTCACGATCACGGCGGGTAGCCCCTCGGCCACCAGCCGCTCCACCTCGCGCTCGGCCAGGACCTTGCTGCGCTTGTAGGCGCCGATGGCCTCGTGGCCCGCCATGGCGGCCGTCTCATCCACGGGACCGGTGGCACCGGCCACCCGCAGCGTGGCGACGCTGCTGGTATAGACAATGCGCTCGACGCCAGCGTCCCGCGCCGCGTTCATCGTCGTGACCGTGCCGTCCACGTTGGCGCGGACGATTTCCTCGGGATCGGGCGCCCACAGGCGGTAGTCGGCCGCCACGTGGAACAGGTAGCGGACGCCGGCCATGGCGCGCGCCATGGCGGCTGGATCGCGCATGTCGCCTTCCACGACCTCTACCGGAAGCCCGGCCAGGTTGGCGCGCGGACTGGTGGCACGGACCAGCACCCGCACCTGGAAGCCGCGTTCCAGCGCCTGGCGCATGACCGAAGAACCCAGGAAGCCCGAAGCCCCTGTCACGAGAATGCAATTGTGAATTTCAAATCCCCTATGGGCGTTGCGGACGCGTTGAACGAGAATCCGCCGTTTATACCAAGACGCAGGGCCGCATTTTCACCGGAATGACCCTGTTGGCAACAGCCAACGCGGCGGCATGAAAATCCGACCCGGTATATAGTACCTACCGTGAACCGGAAAAGTGATGCCGGAATACCAAAATAACTGATGTGTTCGAATCTTCACAAGAGGGTCGGGGGGCCGTCTCCATGCAGGTGATCCTTGCCAAACCCAGGGGCTTTTGCGCGGGCGTGGTCCGTGCGATCGAAATCGTGGACCGTGCCCTGATCAAGCACGGCGCCCCCGTATATGTTCGCCATGAGATCGTCCACAACAAGCATGTGGTGGAATCGTTGCGAAAAAAAGGCGCGCGCTTCGTCGAGGAGCTCGACGAAGTACCGGGTGACGCGGTCACCATCTTCAGCGCCCACGGCGTGGCGCGCAGTGTGATCGCTGAGGCACAACGCCGCGATTTGCACGCAATCGACGCCACCTGCCCGCTGGTGATCAAGGTCCATAACCAGGGCCGCCAGTACGCCGCCGCCGGCCGCCACGTGATCCTGATCGGCCACGCCGGCCACCCTGAGGTCGAAGGCACGATGGGGCAGATTCCGGGCAAGGTGCTGCTGGTCCAGGACGAGGCCGAAGTGGCCGCGCTGGACCTGCCGGCCGACGCACCTGTGGCATATATCACCCAGACCACGTTGTCCGTGGACGACACCCGTAATATCATTGCGGCGCTCCACCGGCGTTTTTCCGATCTGGTGGGGCCCAGCACGCGCGATATCTGCTATGCCACGCAAAATCGGCAAAGTGCGGTACGGGAATTATCCGAGCGCGTGGATGTCATTCTCGTGATCGGGGCCACCAACAGTTCGAATTCGAACCGGCTGCGCGAAATCGGCACGGAAAGTGGCGTGCCGAGTTACCTGATTGCCGACGGCAGCGAACTGGATCCGGCCTGGGTCCGCAACGCCGACGTGGTTGGCATTACCGCGGGTGCTTCGGCACCCGAAGACATGGTGGAAGACGTCATTGCCGCCCTGCGACGCCTTGGTCCGGTCAACGTATCGGTCATGGAAGGCATCGAGGAACATGCCGAATTCCGCCTGCCGGCTGAACTAGCCGATGCAACGCTGGCCCCAGGGGCCAGAAGAACAACTGATATCAGTGACGCCCAGCTTGCCGACCAGACGGCGGCCGGCTGAACCGACACACTGAACCTGACAGGAAGCACCCCCTTGGCCATTCCGTTTCTCCAGGTCGCCCGCGTAGGCGCCTACATCGCACGCAAGCATCTGTCCGGGCAAAAGCGTTACCCGCTGGCCTTGATGCTCGAACCCCTGTTCCGCTGCAACCTGGCCTGCTCCGGCTGCGGCAAGATCGACTATCCGGACCCCATCCTGAACCAGCGCCTGTCGGTACAGGAATGCCTGGAAGCGGTCGACGAATGCGGCGCCCCCGTGGTGTCGATCGCCGGCGGCGAGCCGCTGCTGCACAAGGACATGCCGGAAATCGTGCGTGGCATCATCGCCCGCAAGCGTTTCGTCTACCTGTGCACCAATGCCCTGCTGCTGGAAAAGAAGATCGACCAGTACCAGCCGAGCCCGTATTTCGTGTGGTCGATCCACCTGGACGGCGACCGCGAGATGCACGATCACTCGGTCAACCAGGAAGGCGTGTACGACCGCTGCGTCGAAGCCATCCGCATGGCCAAGGAACGTGGCTTCCGCGTCAACATCAACTGCACGCTGTTCAACGATGCCAAACCGGACCGCGTGGCCCAGTTCTTCGACTCGGTCAAGGCGATGGGCGTGGACGGCATCACGGTGTCGCCGGGCTATGCCTACGAACGCGCGCCGGACCAGCAGCACTTCCTGCACCGCGGCAAGACCAAGCAACTGTTCCGCGACATCCTGGCGCGCGGCAACGCCGGCAAGAAGTGGGCGTTCAGCCAGTCGACGATGTTCCTGGATTTCCTGGCCGGCAACCAGACCTACAAGTGCACGCCGTGGGGCAACCCGGCACGCACCGTGTTCGGCTGGCAGCGTCCGTGCTACCTGGTCGGCGAAGGCTATGTGAAGACCTTCAAGGAACTGATGGAAGGCACCGACTGGGACGCCTACGGCGTTGGCAACTACGAAAAGTGCGCCAACTGCATGGTGCACAGCGGTTTCGAGGCGACGGCCGTGGCCGACACGTTCTCGCACCCGCTCAAGGCGCTGGGCGTGAGCCTGCGCGGCGTGAAGACCGACGGCCCGATGGCCCCGGACATCCCGCTGGACAAGCAGCGCCCCGCCGAATACGTGTTCTCGCGCCACGTGGAGATCAAGCTGGCCGAGATCGGCAACCTGAAGAAGGCGCAGGGCAGCCGCGCCGAGGCCGTGCAGGCCGCGCAGGTTCACTGAGCACCATGAAAAACGGCCGCCCGATCTTCGATCGGCGGCCGCTTGAAGAACGACCGGGACTGGGCGACCAGACCCGGTTTTTTTATGGCGGGTGCCCCGCGCCTGCCGGTTACGCGCGCGCGTTGTGACTGTTCAGGTACTTGATCAGCCCGTCGATGCCGTCGCGCGCCACGATGTCCGCGAATTGCTTGCGATACACCTCGATCAGCCACGCGCCCATCATGTTGATGTCGTAGATCTTCCAGCCGTCGGCGCCCTTCTGCAGGCGGTAGTCGATCAGCATTTCGTCGCCGTTATTCATCACACGCGTCGCCACGACCGCGTCACTGGCGTTATTGCCAGACTTGGCGGGCTTGTACGAGAACTTCGGGCTCTGTTCGCGCAGTTGCGACAGCGACACCGCATAGCTGCGCACCAGCAGTGCCGTGAACTGTTCCTGGAGCGTTTTTTGCTGCTCAGGAGTGGCCTGCTTCCAGGCATTGCCGACCGCCAGCCGCGTGGTGCGGCCAAAGTCGGTGTAGGGCAGGAATTCGCGCTGGACGACGGCGGTAATTTTTGCAAGATCGCCGGCGCGGGTTTCAGGATCGGACTTGATCTTCGTGATCACGCCTTCGACGGCGGACTGCACGAGCTTGTCCGGCGCGGCGCTGGTATTGACCTGTGCCTGCGCGGTAGACACGACGACCACCGCGGCGATCGGCGCGATGATGGCGGCGGGAAGGATTCCGTAACGGTTCATGACTCATCGAAGCAATACGGCCGGGTTGGCCAGTCGGGCCAGTATATAGCGGATCGCGATGTTGCCTCGCTGCCAGGCGCGCGTGGCGGCGGGTGCGGAATGCCCCGCTTCAACCGCTATACTCCGGGTGCCGCCCATGCGCCCCCGCCGCATCGGGCGCTGAAGATACAGGACTCATGATCAGACCGCTGCTGGTTCGCACCGTCAAATTCGCCACCGTTCACGCCTGGCTCGTGATCGGCATCGCCCTGCTGCTCACCCTCGGCAGCGGCGTCTATGTTGCTCGCAATTTTGCCATCAACACCGATATCAGCCGCCTGCTGGAATCGGACGCCCCGTGGGCGAAGAACGACGCCGCGATCAGCGAAGCGTTCCCGCAGCGCGACAAGATGATCCTGGCCGTCGTGCAGGCCCCGGCCAAGGAACTGGCCGACGCCGCCGCCAACGAACTGGCCGACGCGCTGCGCCAGCAGCCCAACCGCTTCAAGGCGGTGGGCCAGCCCGGCTCGGGGCCGTTCTTCGAACGCAATGGCCTGCTGTTTGCCGATACCGCCAGCGTCCAGGACATGGCCGGCAAGCTCGGGCAGGCCCGGCCGCTGCTGAACAACCTGGCGCACGACCCCACGCTGCGCGGCCTGTCCGACCTGCTCACCACCACGCTGAACCTGCCGCTGCAGCTTGGCCAGATCAAGCTGTCCGACATGGACCGGCTGCTGGGCGAAAGCGCCCGCACCATCGACGGCGTGCTGGCCAACAAGCCCGTGGCGCTGTCATGGGCAGGGCTGGTCGACGACAGCCTCAAACCCAATGCCGACGGCCGCGCGTTCAGCTTCGTCACGCTGTCGCCGGTGCTGGACTTCAGCGACCTCAAGGCCGGCTCGGGCGCCAGCGATGCCATCCGCGCCGCCGCCACGCAGCTGAAGCTGACCGAACGCTACAACGCCGTGGTGCGGCTGACCGGCCCGCAGCCGCTGGCCGACGATGAATTCGCCTCGGTCAGCGAAGGCGCCGTGCTCAACGGCGTGCTGACGCTGATCGTGGTGATCGGCATCCTGTGGATGGCACTGCGCTCCGCCCGCCTGATCACGGCCGTGCTGGTGAGCCTGCTTTCGGGCCTGATCATGACCGCCGCGCTGGGCCTGATGATGGTCGGCGCGCTGAACATGATCTCGGTGGCTTTCGCGGTGCTGTTCGTGGGCCTGGGCGTGGACTTCGGCATCCAGTTCGGTGTGCGCTATCGTGCCGAACGGCACGACCACGGCGACCTGGACCAGGCCCTGACGCTGGCCGCCCGCGATGTGGCCGGCCCGTTGACGCTGGCCGCAGCCGCCACGGCGGCCGCCTTCTTCTGCTTCCTGCCCACCGATTACCGCGGGGTGGCCGAACTGGGCAAGATTGCCGGCGTGGGCATGTTCATCGCCTTCGCCACTACGTTCACCATGCTGCCGGCGCTGATCCGCGTGCTGGCGCCGCCCGCCGAGGAAGAAATGCCCGGCTTCGGCTGGCTGGCGCCGGCCGACGCGTTTTTCGAGCGCCATCGCAAGGGCACGCTGGTCGGCGTGCTGGCCGTGCTGATCGGCGGCGCCCCGCTGCTGCCGCACCTGCGCTTCGACTTCGACCCGCTGCACCTGAAGGATCCACATTCGGAATCGATGTCCACGCTGCTGGCGCTGAAGGACGCGCCGCAGGCCGGCACCGACGACATCAAGGTGCTGGCGCCCACGCTGAAAGATGCCGAAGCCACCGCTACGAGGCTCAAGGCGCTGCCCGAGGTGGCGCGCGTGGTCACGCTGAAGACCTTCATTCCCGACGATCAGGCACCCAAGCTGGCCATCATCGCCGGCATGGCAAAGAGCCTGATGCCGGTGCTGACGCAGCCGACCGCCACGCCGGCCACCGACGCGCTGCGCGTGGCGTCGCTGCGCAATGCGTCGCGCCAGCTGTCGCTGGCCGCGCTCGATCACCCGGGCCCGGGCGCCGAATCGGCCGAACATCTGTCGCGCGCCCTCAAGCAGCTGGCTGACGCGACGCCCGCCGTGCGCGACCGCGCCGAGCTGGCCGTGGCGCTGCCGCTGCGCCTGGCGCTGGGCTCGTTGAAGAACGCGCTGCAGCCGGAACCGGTGTCGCAACAGACGCTGCCGCCCGAACTGGCGCGCGACTGGCTCGCGCCGAATGGACAGGCGCTGGTCAATGTGAGCCCGAAGCTGCCACCGCCCGGTGCGAAGAACGAAGCCGCCCGCGAGGCGGCGCTGAGCAAGTTCATTGCCGTGATGGCCCGAGTGCAGCCTGACGCCACGGGCGGCCCCATCGCCATCAAGGGATCGGCCGATACCATCATGAACGCCTTCATCCATGCCGGCATCTGGGCGGTGCTGTCGATCACGGTGCTGCTCTGGATCACCCTGCGCCGCGTGGGCGACGTGCTGCGGACCCTGATCCCGTTGCTGGTGTCTGGGCTGGTCACGCTGGAGCTGTGCGTGGTGCTCGGCATCTCGCTGAACTTTGCCAACATCATCGCCCTGCCGCTGCTGCTGGGCATCGGCGTGGCGTTCAAGATCTACTACGTGATCGCCTGGCGCCACGGCAAGACCAAGCTGCTGCAGTCCAGCCTCACGCACGCGGTGCTGTACAGCGCCGGCACCACGGCCACGGCCTTCGGCAGCCTCTGGCTGTCGCATCACCCCGGCACGGCCAGCATGGGCAAGCTGCTGGCGCTGGCGCTGATCTGCACGCTGGCCGGCGCCGTGTTCTTCCAGCCGATCCTGATGGGCCGCCCGCGCCGCGAACTGAACGGCCGTGCGGAACCCCTGGGACCGTCGCTTCCCCCTCTCACGGTGGCTACGACCATGGCACAATCTGCCGATAAATCTTCAGGGTCGGACGCTGGCAAGTCCCGGCGGTAGCCCGGGGCGCCCACCGGCGCAGTTCGGACGGACGTGTCCCGGCGCAGCCGGGTGCGCCGTCCCCACATCACAAGAAACGAAAAAGACTGTCTCGACATGCTCTCCCGTCTTTCGCTCCTGCGCGCCGCGGCGCCTGCATCGCCCCGGCTTGCCACCGCCCTGGCCGCCGCATCGCTGACCCTGCTGGCCACCGGCTGCGCCACAGGCCCCAATGCCAACCCGGCGGACCCGCTGGAGCCGATGAACCGGGTCGTCTTCACCGTCAACGACAAGGCCGACACCTACGTGGCCCAGCCGCTGGCCAAGGGCTACAAGGCCGTCACGCCGGAACCGGCACGGCTGGCCGTCACCAACTTCTTCAACAACTTCTCGGACGTCGGCAACTTCGCCAACAACGTGCTCCAGGGCAAGCCCGTGGAAGCTGTGGAAACGATGATGCGCGTGGCGGTCAACACGGTGCTGGGTATCGGCGGCCTGATCGACGTCGCCACGGCGGCCGGCATGCCGCGCCATTCCACGGACTTCGGCCTGACGCTGGGCACCTGGGGCGTGCCGACCGGCCCATACCTGGTGCTGCCGCTGTTCGGCCCCAGTTCGATCCGTGACGGCGTGGGCGTGGCGGGCAGCATCTTCCTGGACCCGGCGCACTACTTCGATACGGCCTGGCGCTATTCGATGTTCGGCCTCAACGTCGTGAACACCCGCACCAACATGCTGGGCGCCACCGACCTGCTGTCGCAGGCCGCGCTGGACAAGTACGCCTTCGTGCGCGACGCCTACACGCAGCGCCGCCAGTACCTGCTGACCGGAGGCGGCGACACGCTGCCGACGTATGACGAGGACGAGGAATCGTCGCCGTCCGCACCGGGAGGCAAGGCAGCGCCCAAGGCCCCGGAAGGCGAGGCCAAGCCCGACACGTCGACCAAACCCGAGACCCCGGCCACGCCGGCCCCGGCACCGGGCATGGCCAAGTAGGCGCCGCCTGCCAAAAAAACGCCCACGCCGGGGCACGGCGTGGGCAGCAAGACCACGGATGCGGTGTCCGTGGCCCGACAGATCGTAGGCAATTTCTTCAGAAGGGATTGCCAACAATTGTGTCGGCAAGCATTGCGACTTGATCGCTGGACGATCGCCGTCAGCCGGCGCGCGAGCGCAGCGGCAGCCAGATCGAGAATGTGGCACCCTCGCCCGCCGCACTACGCAGCATCACCCGTCCGCCGTGGCGTTCCGCCACCGTTTTCACGAAGACCAGACCCAGGCCGCTGCCCGACGGGGCATCGCTGGCCGGCGCATGCACGCGGCTGAACGGCCGGAACAGGCGCGCCTGCGCTTCAGGCGCAATGCCAGGGCCCAGATCGGTCACCTCGATGGCCATGTAGGGCCCGAGCCGTCGCAGACCCACCGTGACCGGCGCGCCGTCGGGGCTGAACTTGATGGCATTGCTGACCAGATTGGCGATGGCCCGCACCAGCAGCGCGGGCGCCGCGCGCAACGTCACGCCGTCGCCATCCAGGTCGAGCCGCAGCTCGATGCCGCGGGTCTTGGCCAGCGCCCATAGCTCGTCGGTGGCATCCAGCACCAGCGCCGTCAGGTCCACCTCGGCAAACGCCAGGCTTTGCGATTCGGCCTGCGCCAGCCGGATGAAATCGTCCGCAAGCGCCAGCGTGCGGTGGGCGTGCTCGCCGATGCGGCCCAGCAACTCTTCCTGTGACATCGCCCGCCCGGGCCGCGACTGCAGGTCGATCAGCGCCAGGATCGACGCCTGCGGCGAGCGCATGTCGTGCGACAGGAAGTGCAGCGTCTGCTCGCGCTGACGTTCGGCGCGGCGCACGGTCGTGATGTCGATCAGGCTGACGATGACGCCCGCCGGCCGCCCCGCCTCGCCGTGCAGCGGCGCGCCATGCAGCAGGTAGCGGCGGTCGTCCTCGGTAGCCAGTTCCACGCCATGCGAATCGGATGAAGACATCACGGGCGCGTCGGCATCCAGCGCACCGCACAGCGCATCCCAGTACGCCAGGCCGGGCCCGGGCACCGGGAACAGCGTCTCGATGACGTCCGGCAGCCCCGGGCGGTCGAGTCCGCCGTAGGCATCGGCATAGGCATCGGCGTAGGCATCGGCGGTCGGCAACTCACCCAGCCGGGCTGGCTGCGGGAGGTCGTTGATGCCCTGCAGCACCACCGGCACCAGCGCCACCGCACGGCGATTGGCCACCAGGATGCCCCCGTCGAGGTTGCAGATGACGGTGGCCTCGGGCAGGCTTTCCAGCCCGTCCGACAGAAAACGCCGCATGTCGCGCAGCCGGGCGGTCATGTCGTAGACGGCCTGCATGCGGCCATCGAGCGAATGGTCGACGCGGACCGGGGCGCCCAGCAGGCCAGGCTCGCGCATCAGGCGCGCCAGTTCCTCGGACAGGAACCGCAGCGCCGCCTCCTGGCGCCGCCAGCTCCAGAGCGGATAGACGAGCAGGCAGCCGAATACGGCCGCGGACGGCGCAAACCAGAGCTGCATGCTGCCCACGAGCATGATGCTGCCGCCGATCAGGGCGGCCACCAGCACGGCCACCGCGATCAACGCGTCACGCGGGGTCAGCATCCAGGCCGCCAGCGCGGCCAGCAGCACGGGCAGCAAGGTGGCGAACCATCCGGCCAGGTCAGGCACGCGCACGATGCCCGTGCCGTCGCGCAGCGCCTGCAGCGTGTTGGCCAGGAGCTCCACGCCGCTCATGCCGCGTCGGTCGCGCGACACCGGCGTGGCGACCATGTCGCCAATGCCGGTGGCCATCGCGCCCACGATCACGTCCTTGCCGCGGAAGAAGCCAGCGCCCAACTGGCCGGACAGCACGTCGAGCACCGACACGCGCTCGAAGGTGCCGGGCGGCCCCACGAATGGAATCCGCAGGCGGTCCTGGCTGATCCAACCCGCGCTGTCGATGCGTCGTGCTCGTTCGTGGCGGAACGACTCCGGCGACGGCGGCGACGGCTGCCCGTACGCGGCCATCGCGGCGGCGAAATGCCAGACCGGCGGCGAATCGCCATCGCCCTCGCGCAGATAGACAGAACGGGCCACGCCGTCGGCATCGACGCTCAGGTTGATATGGCCCTTGGTGGCGGCGAACGCTTCGAGCGGATGACGCATGACGGGGCCGGCCACACCCGCTTCCGCCACCACCGGCAGGATCACGTTGCGCGCGCGGGCAATGGCCTGGGCCAGTTCCATGTCGTCGGCCGGATAGCGGATGTCGGGCTCTGACAGCATCACGTCCAGGCCGATTACGCGCGGCTTGTCGGCCGCAATATGGTCGATCAGTGATGCCAGCACCGTGCGGCGCCACGGCCAGCGGCCGATGGCCCCGATGCTGGCATCGTCGATGGCCACCAGCACGATGTCGTTGCGCGGGGCATGGGGCTGGCTGGCGATGGAAAAGTCCAGCAGCGCCAGGTCGGCACGCTCGAACCAGTTGAAACGCGCCACCACCGCCGTGGCCACCACCACGGCGGCCAGCAGCAGCACCCACTCCACGCGGGTGCGACGATGAAAGAAGGCGGCGGCCCGGCTAGCGGACACCCGTCTCGACGCCACGGTTGCAACTGCCAGGCAGAATCAGGCAGGCCATGCTGCCGCACGGCGCCGCACACCCAGGCCATTGCGGGCTACGCATCGGCGGCCCCTGCGGCCTCGAAACGGTAGCCATGCGAATAGACCGACGTCAGCCGCACGCCGTGCTCGGGGCGCAGCGCCAGCTTGATGCGCAGGCGCGAGACGTGGGTATCGAGCGTGCGGGAGCCCGCATCCATGGCGCGGCCCCAGACCGCCTGCTCGATCACCTCGCGCGACAGCAGTCGGCCGATATTGCGGAACAGGAACAGCGCCAGGTCGAATTCGCGCGGCGAGAGATCGGCAATCTGCCCCGCCACCGCGATGCTGCGGCGGCGCGCGTCCACCACGTAGTCGCCCTGGCGGATCCGTTCGTCGTCGTGCACGGTGTCAGGGTAGGCACGGCGCAGCAGCGCACGGACGCGCGCCACGAATTCGGACGGGCGCAGCGGCTTGGCCAGATAATCGTCGGCGCCCGCGCCCAGGCCTGCCACGATATCGGCCTCGTCGATGCGGCTGGTCAGGAACAGGATGGGCGGCAGGCGGCCCGAGTGCTGGCGCACCCAGATGACCAGTTCGTATCCGCTGGTGTCGGGCAACTGCCAGTCCATCAGGATCAGGTCGAACGCCTGATCGCGCAACGCGCGCAGGAAGGCGGAGCCGGTCGGAAAGCTGGTGCAACTGAACCCGGCCTCTTCCAGCAGCAGCCGGATCTGTTCGGCCTGGGCGGCATCGTCCTCTACTGAGGCAATTCTCATTACATCCCTCTGATGACTGCGGCCTGTGTGTCGGGCACGGCGGCGTCATGTTACCGAAACGCGCCATGGCGCGTCGAGGCTACGTTAGAGGGGAGGCACCGCCGGGGGTGTTGCAGGCGCGCCGCAGGTCGTCGCCCTGCCTTGCGGGCGTAATGAAAACGTGGCCGGCCGCGAGGCCAGCGCGGCGGGAAGCAGCCGGGGCACTGCCACGCTGCACGGCGGCCCATGTACATGCCGGCTTACTGCAGCATGTAGGTTTCGTACTCGAGCCGGTCGAGCTTGCGGTCCTGCAGGTACAGCGACAGCGCCACGACGACCAGCAGCGACACCGCGAATCCATAGCCGTACCAGGCCGGCCCGAGCGACAGCGTCAGCCGCGTCAGCACGAAGTTCAGCACCACGAACGTGCCGGTCAGCATCAGCACCTCGCGGCGCCGGTCCAGGTAGAAATAGATGTTCAGCACGCCCAGCAGCACCACCTGCAGGCTGGCGCCGATCACGTCCACATAGAGCAGCGGCAGGTACAGCTCCGAGATGCCCAGCAGCCGCAGCAGCCAGCCCCCCACCACGAACAGCAGCAGCGACGCGATGGCCTGCACCTTGACGATCTCGTACAGGCCCAGGCGGATGGTCTGCACCATCGTATTGCGCATGTCCTCGATGTGCTCCAGCGAACTGCCGCCGCGCACCGCGTTGTAGAACGCGTCGTAGTACTCCACGAAATCGGTCTCGATCCGCACCAGGAACACGGCCATGCCCGGGATGATGGCCAGGTAGGCCAGGAACACCGGGATGTCATAGATGATCGACGCATGCAGCGGGCCGATCACGGGCTGGCCCGTGGACGGCGCGTACCAGAACATGAACTTGTCGATCCAGATGCCCAGGTTGTAGAACAGGCCGATGGCGATCAGGCTCGGGTAGGCAAAGCGGCGCTGGAAGACCTCGAACGACATGAACCGGTGGCTCGTGTAGTTGCGGTAGATCAGCGTGATCATGCCCACCAGCAGGCACAGCTGGCCGAAAACGAAGCCGCCCAGCAGCCCCTCCAACCCGTGCGAACGCAGCGCCAGCGCCGCCAGCACGGTGATCGTGTAGCCGACGAAGAACGTCCACACGATGGCCTTGTACTGCTTCATGCCCGACAGGAAGATGGCCGCGATCCAGATATTGCTCATGATCACGAAGCCGGCCATCATCTGCAGCCGGTACAGCACCGACTGTTCCGGGAACGCCCAGACCGCGCAGGCCAGGCCGATGGCGCCGGCCAGCGCCGTGCAGAGCAGCGCCACGGCGTGATAGTTCGACAGCACCAGGTCGGCGCGCTTCTCGAACAGGCGGTCTGACGTGAAGCGCGTGAACGACAGCTGCATCGGCCCGGTCAGTATCAGGCTGCACGCTATCAGGTACGTCACCGACACCTGGAACTGCGTGATCAGCGCCCCGGGAATCACCCAGCCGATCGACAGCAGGCCGATCAGCAGGATGCCCAGGATCGAGAGCACCCACGGGCCCGAGCTGATCACGCCCGCATACGCATACGCGCTGAGCATGCCCGACAGGCTGTCCCGCCGGAGCATCTTGCGAAGTTCGAATCCAATACCGGCCATCTCAGCGTCCTCCTGCCTGCGCGCCGTGGTGCACCGGGCACTTCGCGGGGCTGGCGCCGCCATGCGCGCGGCGCGTGTTGTCCGGCATCGCCATCAGCCCGGTATAGAGCGTGCGATAGCTGCCCACCATCTGCTCCTGCGTGTAGTACTTTTCCACGCGCGCAATGCCCGAGGCCTGCGCCGCGTGCCAGCGGTCCGGATGCTGCAGCAGGCCTAGCGCGGCGCCAGCCAGCGCGGCCGGGTCGGCAATGCGCACCACGTCGCCCGCGGCGCCCAGCGCGGCGTCGTCGCCGGGCAGGCCGAACACCAGTTCGCTGCACGATCCCACGTCGGTGGTCACGCACGGCACGCCGGCGGCGAAGCCTTCGAGCACCACCAGCGGCAGCGCCTCGGAGATCGAACTCAGCACCAGCACGCCCACCTTCGGCAGCAGTTCGTCGATCTTCTGGAAGCCCAGGAACCTGACCTTGTCTCCCAGGCCCAGGCTTTCGGCCAGGCTGCGGCATTCGCGCGCGTATTCAGGGTCCTCGTCCTCGGGGCCGGCAATCCAGCCTTCGGCCTCGGGGTATTCGCGCACCACGGTCAGCATCGCGCGAATAAAGGTCTTGATGTCCTTGATCGGCACCACGCGGCCGATCAGGCACAGCACCGGCGGCACGCCCGGCGCACGCTTCTCGCGCAGCGCGGACAGGCGCGGCAGGTTGATGCCGTTCGGGATATTGCGCGTGCGTTCGGCCATCGCGCCGTCCAGCACCTGGCGGCGGCGGTTGCCCTCGTAGAGCGCCGTGATCTCGTCGCCGGCCTCGTAGCAGACGCGCCCCAGCGTTTCAAAGAAGCGCACCCAGAGTTCGCGGAAATAGCTGATCTGGGAAATGTCGCGTTCGAAGATGTTGCGGTTGTCGCGGATCCACTGGCTCTGGAACAGGTCGATCTTGCGTTCCTTGGTGTAGATGCCGTGCTCGGACACCAGCAGCGGACGGCCGTTGCGGTGGCGCAGCATCGCGCCCAGAAAGCCGGCGTAGCCGGTGGACACCGTGTGGTAGACCCTGGCTGGGATCAGGCCGTCGGCAATGCGCACCAGCTGCCACAGTGGCTTGTGCATGATGCGGATGGTCCAGAAGTAGTCCGTGAACGACGGGTCCGTGCAGAACTGGCGGTACTGGCTCGTGATCGTGTCCCAGGCCCGCTTGCTGTACAGGAACGCATCCTCGGACAGCGCCCCGCCCTCGCGCAGCTGCGGCATCAGTTCGCGGATCAGCTCGCCGGCCTCGGCTTCCTTGCCCGGCTCGCGCAGCAGTTCGTGCAGCGTGTCCGACTTGTCGAACGCGCGCGCGTCGCCCGCCGTGCCATGCACCAGCGGTGGCGGCGGAAAGTCGTACAGGAAATGGGTCTCCAGATGCACGACGTTATCGGGCAGCGGGTAGGCCATGTCGCCATAGTCCTCGCGGCGGCTGCCAATGAAGACGATGCCGAACCGGATATCGGGAAACGCGCGGATCATCTGGTTGACCCAGCTCGACACGCCACCGCTTACATAGGGGAACGTGCCTTCCAGCAGCAGCATGACGTCGGCGGACGTTCCCTTGACCAGAATTTCGCTCATGATTGCCAGTACCGCAGCAGAGGCCGCACCAGCGGGAGCGGCGAAGGACTGTCGAAAGCCGCCATCAGGCGGCGCACCGCGGCGTAGTCGCGTTCCTGATAGGCCGCTTCCGCCAGCAGCGGCAGCACGCGCTCGCGCGCAAAGCCCAGCGTCTCGGCGCGGCCCAGGAAGTCGCGCGCCTCGCCTGGCGCATGGCGTGTCAGCGCCAGGCGGCCACGCATGTACCACAGGGCCGCATTGCTGTCGTCGATCTCCAGCGCGGCGCTGGCATAGCGTTCCACCTGGCTGGCCGTGTAGCGGTACACATCGCCCTGCACCAGGTTCTGGTAGATCAGCTCCCAGTACAGGTCGGCCAGGCGCTTGTTGATTTCCAGCCGTGCCTGCGGCGTATCGGCCGATTCCAGGCGCGGCAGTTCGGCCAGGATCTGCTGCGTCAACTGCTTTTCCGCGCCGTCCAGCATGCCGTAGGCCAACAGGCGGATGTCGTCCGTGCTGTCGGCCAGCAGTTCGCGCAGCACGGGGCTGGCCGTGCGCGTGGGCATCGATTGCATCGCCACGAGCGCCGTCATGCGTTCCGGCAGCGGCGCACGCGTGTTGCCCAGCTGGGCGCGCAGGCGCGCACCGCCGCCATGCGTCACGCGCTGGATCAGGTGCGTCACGAACTCGGGCAGCGCCACCGAGGCAATGCCGGCGCTGTCGCGCCGATGCGGGAACAGCTTCGAAAACAGCAGGCTGCCCAGGCAAACCAGCGTGCCGCCGAGCGGCACGAAGAAGCAGAACGCCGCCATGTACGCGTAGCTCCACCCGAACGGCGTACGAAAGCGCCGCGGCAGCAGACGCCACACCGCCAGGCCGAGCAGCCCGGCGGCGATGGCCTGCAGGCCCAGGAACGACAGCAGCAGCGGCAACCCCGTGCCGCCGTGAAACAGCAGGTACAGTGCCGCGATCTGCGAGGCGGTGCCGCCGATGGTCAGCTTGCCCATGCGTCAGCCCGCCTGCGTCTGTCCGGCCGACGCGGCCGCGCCCGGTCCGGGGGGGGCCGCCGGCTTGACGGTGCCATAGGTGCCGTCGTTGCCATTCTTGCCGTCCTTGCCGTCCAGATGACAGCGGTGCAGCAGGCGCACCAGCGCCTCTTCGGCACCGGCGGCCGGCACCGGCAGCGTGTAGACACCGATGTGCGCGCTGGCGAAATCGGTACCGAACTGCGCGCGCAGCATGTCTTCGATGCGCACCAGGTAAGCCGACACCGCCTGGCTGTCCGACAGCGGCATCAGCGTCAGCATGGCCCGCTGATGCACCCCGCGCGCCGGCCAGGCCACGTCCAGCGCCCGGCGGCTGCGCACCACCTGTTCGAACAGCGCGTCGCGCGCTTCGTCCAGGTCGAACACCAGCGCCACCACCGAACTCTGGATGCCGGTCTCGCGGCGCAGACGCGACAGACGCGCATAATCCAGCGCGAACGCGTACGGAATGGCCGGGGCCAGCTCCTGGATGCCGTGCGTGGCCTGGGCATGCTCCACGCCGTCGGCGTAGTAGCCCATCAGCACCATCAGCAGCTGCAGGTTTTCATAGGTCAGCGACAGGAACGGCATGCGCTCCACGACCAGCACGCCGATCAGGCGGTCCGATCCGGCCAGCAAGGGCGCCACGGCCACGTAGCGCGTCTCGGCGTCCTGCTGCAGGCCCGTGGTGCGCAGATGCGCGAGTTCGCGCGTCTCCAGGCAGTGGCGCACCAGCGGATCGTTGATGTCCAGTGCGAATTCGGGACCGATGGCGGCAACCGCCTCCGGCACGACGCGCTCGCCCGTGCACGCGAACAGCGCGGCCCCTTCGATCTGGCATGCCTGTGCCACCACCTGCAGCATCGGCTGGGCGCCGGCCAGCAGCTCGGCCTTGCTGCCGCGCGCGGCGTCCTGCATGGCCACGGCACGCAGCTGCGACAGCGTGTCGCGCAGCGTGGTCGGGCGGGCCAGCAGGTCGTTCTCCAGTCGGGCGTGCGAAATGCGCAGCAGGTAGTGGTTCTTGGTCAGCGCGGAGAGCCGCTCGTCCAGGTAGCGGTTCACGGCGCGTGCGCGCGCCAGGCGTGTGTTCCACACGTCGCCGAACTGGCCGGCCACCAGCACCAGCAGCAGGCCGCCCAGGAAGAACATGCGCGGGAACGCTTCGCCATGGCTGCCCATGGTGTCGAAGAAGAACCAGCCGCCCAGCAGCATCAGCACCGCCCCCACGCCCACCAGCGTGCCATAGCGCAGCGCCAGGATCACCGGCAGCAGCCATGCCCACGGAAAGCCCAGACCCAGCAGCAGCGGGTTTTGCGGCAGGATCGCCCAGGCGATGGCCATGGCCACCGCCATCACCACGATCATCTCCAGCACGGCGGCCGCGCCGCCTCCCGCGGGCGCCAGCCAGCGCGCATAGCGCCCGCCCAGGCCAATGCCCTGGCCCTGGCGGGTCGCCTGACGCTTGTTATCGGCGGTGTTAGCCACGCTTGTCACCCGTCCTTTTGTGTACCCGGTTCAACTCAACCCTGCATCAGCGGTGCCAGCAGGCGGCGCAGCAGCTTCTGGGCTACGCCCGACAGCGACTCGCGGCTCCAGCCGGCGTTGCTGCCCGTGGCCGACCACACCACCTGGCCGCTCGACACGTCGATCAGTTGCAGCGAGATGCCCACAGCCGGTTCGCCATCGACACCTACCTTGTAGCGCCATTCCTGCACGGCGCCCGTCAGCGCATAGCGTGCCCGTTCGCCGCGCGCCCATTCCAGCGCCTTGCTCACCGACTCCCGCTCGGCCGGCTCGAACAGCGTTTCGGGGTTCAGCGCCGCCGGATAACGCTTCAGGTTGGCCACGCCGCCCGTCTTCAGCAGCGACTCGGCGATGGCTTCGGCGCGCAGGCCCGCCTGCGGCGTTTCGGTGTAGTTCACGATCGGCAGCACGGCCACGGTGTCGCCGGCGGCCATCTGCGGCGCGCGGCCCACGTCGGTCACGGCGCAGCCGGCCAGCCACAATGCGGCGCCGGTTGCCGCCACCCATGCCATCAGGCGACCCGTGCGGGTATTGGTCTTGTTCATCTTCGATCCCCCTCGTTACCTTGAAATCCAGTCAAATGTTCATCAATAGAGCCAGCGATAACGCAGGCCGACTTCGGTCAGCGGCGTTCCCGTGGTGCGGGCCGCGGTGTCGTGCGAGACATACAGCGACAGATGGTCGTTGCCGAACACAGATCCCGCCACGCCCAGCTGCCCCCGGAAGTTGTGCCCCGCGCGCGTGTCGTACAGCGCACCGGCTTCCATGAAGGGCCGCCACTTGCGCGTGTAGTCGTCGATCAGGTCGGTGCCAAAACCGAACAGCACGCCGGCCTGCGTGAAGCTCTGCGGCATGTAGAACGCCGGCGTGGCCTCGTCGTCACCGGCCGGCAGCAGCCGCTGCATGGTCGACGACAGCGTGCCGCCATTGGCACTGTAGATGCCGCGCGTGCCGACGATGCGCACCGTGTAGTCCGGATACTGCGTGCGGATGCGATAGCCGGCCTCGACGTCGAAGACCATGCCATGGCCCAGCGCGGTGCGGTCCTGACCGTAGAAGTGGTTGTACTGGGCGCGGCCGCTGATGAACTCCCGCAGGCCCAGGCGCCACGTGGCGCCCAGTTCCACGACATCCTTCATGCCGCCCACCCGCAGCTGTGCCGATTCGTCGGCCGGCTGGTTGTAGCCAACCGTGCCCGTGTACTGGATGCGCCCTTCCTGGTTCCAGTTGCCGGACAGGCGTGCCGTGGTGAAGCTTTCCAGGCCGTCACGGCGGCCAATCCCGAGCAGCCAGTTCTTCTGGCTGTCGCGATAGCTCAGCGCCAGTTCGGCACGACGGTCCGATGCCGGCACGTTGTCCAGCTGCGTGCGGTCCGCGCTGCGCTGGTCGCGGAACACACCACGCAGGTTCACCGCATAGCCGTCCCACAGGCGCGCGCCGCCTGCCAGGCTGTACTCGTAGTATTCGAGCGGCTTCTGGCGCTGGAACGTGACGCGCGGCTCGATGGCCTGGGCGTTGAACAGCAGCGCATCTTCCAGCGTCTGCTGGAGCGTGTCGTCGGTACGGGCCAGCTCCTGCGTTTCAAACGCCTGGGTCTGGGCGGTGGAGAGGCGGTCCAGCTGGCGGTTGGCCTCGATCTGGTTCGCCACCGGCACGCGGCCCGCCTGGCGCTCCATGATCCGGTCGAGCTGGTCCATGTCGTTGCTGTCCAGCGCGATGGAAATCTCGGCATACGCGGGCCGCTGCATGCGGTCGGCATACTGCCGGGCCAGCCACGCCCGGGCCAGATCGTTCGATTCGGACGACATCGCCCAGGCCAGCGCCACCTCGCGGCTGGCTGCCGATATCTGGCTCTGGCGACGGCGCTGCGCGTCGGTCAGTGCGGCCGGCGGCACTGCGTCCAGCGACGGCAGCCCTGGCACATTGCCGAGTTGCGATGGCGACTTCGCATCGCCCGGCGCGGCGCGGCGTCCGGCCACTTCGGCGCGGTCGCGGCGCAGCATCTCGATGACGAGGCTGCGCGACACATCGCCCGACGCAAAGATCTGGCCCAGCGCCACGGTCTGGCGGCGCAGGTCGCCCCGTGCCGGACCATCCTGTGTGTCGTCTTCCGCGTCGCCGTCTTCATCGTCGCTTGCCGATGCATTGGCCCAGTGCTGGCCCCCCGCAGCCCACGCGTGGTGCAGGTCGATCCATGCCTGCCTGCGGATGCGCCAGGCCGTCGATGTCTGCCCGATGGCTTCGTACGCGTCGGCGGTCAGGCCCAGCCAGAGCGGATCGGCGTTCTTGCCCTGCTGCATCTTGCGCAGGTAGTGCAGCGCGGTATAGCCGTCCTGGAAGCGCATGGCACCCGCGGCATACGCGCCCCACAGGCCCGGGTCCTGCTCGGCACTGGGCTTCAGTCGCTGCATCACCGCGCGCACTTCGCTGTCGGTGCCATTGTCGACGAGCGCCCAAAGCAGCGCGCCGAAAGTCTCGCTGTCCGCATCGGGCTGCGCGGCGGCACGGCGCAGGTCGGCCAGCGCGCGGTCGCGGTTGCCGGTCAGGCGCCAGTATTCGGCGCGGCGCATCAGGAACGCCGCCGACGATTCGGCTTCGCTGCGCTGCTCGGGAGGCAGGTCCGCCAGCAGCTGGTCGATGCGGCGCCAGGCATGCGCGCGGGTGTAGTAGTACACCGCCAGCTGGAACTGGTCGAACTTGCCGTTCTTGCGCCAGCTTGCTTCGGCGATCCGGCCCGCGTCGATGGGCGAGCGGTCGTAGTACGCAATCAGGTTCGAATAGTCGGCCTCTACCGTGTCGCGCACCTCGGCAATGCAGTCGTTGCGGGCGGCACCCGGCGGAAACTGCATGCAGTGGTCGTCACGGGTCTCGGCCATGGCGAACATCATCTGGCGATAGCCGTCCTTGAGCAGATCGTCGCGTTGCGTCAGACGGGCCAGCTCGGTGTACGTGCGCCAGTACAGCAGGTCCTGCGGGCCCGCCTGCTTGCGCGCGGGCAGCAGCGCATCCATCGCCTCGTTCAGTCGGCCCCGCACAAACAGGATATTGGCGCGCTTGACCGCGTATCGCGGCCGGGCGCCAAAGCGTTTTTCGAGCTGACCGTAGAGGTCAAAGGCGCGATCGTCCTTGCCCGCGCGCTCGGCCAGTTCGGCATTGCGCTCCATCGCCTGGCGGCCAGTCGGGCCGTTTGCCAGCGTGTCCAGGAAGGCCATGCCGGCCTCCGGTTCGCCCAGCCGCTCGTAGGCAGCCACCACCTCGTCGATGGTCTTCAGGTCGCCGCCCGTGGCACGGTGACGCAGCGCAGCCAGGTAGGCGCGATCGTCGTTGAGGCCCGGCGCCAGGCGCATCACGTTGTTCCAGGCGCGCTCGTCGTTGGTCGCCTGCGCGTATTCGAGCCAGCTCTGCAGCGCGATCATCGGCTGGCGGTTCCATTCGGCTACCTGCGCCAGCCGCTCGCGCCAGACCGGCTCGTTCGGCAGCTTGCGCACCGCCGTCCGCGCCACGTCCTGGGCCTGGTCGAGCTTGCCCGCCGCCAGGAACACGCGGTAGGCCAGATCGTAGTCGTCGGCGTTGAACGCCTTGCCGGCCGCCACGGCTGCAGCCACTTCATCCTTGGCGGCGGCCTGGGCCTCGGCCTGCGTCGGATTGCCCGGACCCGGCTTGGGCGTGGCCTGGACCGGCATCGGTGCCGGCGCGGCCTGCACGTGAACGCGGCGCAGGCCGAAATCGCCCATCCGGTCGCGCATGGCAACGCCGCGCGGGCCATCCAGGAAAACATCGCCACGGGCCAGCCACGGCTCGGTGTCGGACACGCGACGCACGGCCGCATGCGCGGCATCGCGGCGCAGCGCCGCCAGCGCGATCTGCGCGGCGCCCGACGGTTTGCCGGCCGACAGCTTCAGCAGCCGCTCGACGTACTTCGCCGCCACGTCCGGCTTGTTGGCGGCCAGCGCCAGCCTGGTCAGGTAGCGCAGTACGTCGGGATCCTCAAGCAGCCTGGCGCCGCGACGCTCGGCTTCCACCAGCGCCTCATCCAGCAGGTTGCCCGCCTGCAGCGTCTGCAGCGCCTGCAGGAACAGCGTGCGCTGTTCGTACAGGTTCTTGCTGCGCGCCTGCGCGTCGAACAACGCCTGCGCGGAATCGCGATAGTTGCCGCCGGCCAGCGCGATGCTGGCCAGCTGCCGGTTGTAGAAATCGAGATTGGCGGGATCGCGCTTGCCCAGCGTGCGGAACAGCACGCTGGCCGCGTCGGCATCGCCGATCTGGCGCGCTTGCGTGGCCAGCGTCTGCAGGTCGGCCAGCGACCAGCCGCGCATGGCGCCGTCGGCGGTGGCCTGCCTGAGCAGGTCCTTCATCAGCGCCAGGCGCTCGGCACGCTCGGGCGATTCGGGTTGCGCCGCATAGGCGCGCTGCTGCGTGATCTCGATGCGCGTGCGCAGGATATGGCCGGTCATGTCCTGCCCCTGCACGGCCATCATGCGTTCGACCATTTTCTCGGCGTCGTCCAGGCGGCCGCTGCGCGCGTACTGCTCGGCCAGCACGCTCATGAAGCTCGTGTCGTTGGGGGCCACGCGCGACCACGCCTCGAGATAGGCGACGGTCAGGCCGTCAACCGTACGACCCTGGCCTAGCAGGCGTTCGCGCAGCGTTTCGCGCGGAAACATCAGCGCCAGGCCCACCCCCACCATCGCGGTAAAGGTCAGAACCAGCGCCGGCGGCAACAGCCGCTCGCGCTCAGGCGCCGCAGCGGACTTCGACTTGTTGCTGGACATGGATCGGATCATTCACCGCAGGGGTATCGAAACGCAGCGTGTTGTTCTCGCGCACGCCGCGAGCGGCCTTGCCATCGACGGTGACGCTGCACTGGCCGGCATTGGCAAGCCGGAAGAACGGCTTGTAGTAGCCGGAGAAAGCAAAGCGGGTGGTGCCCCCATCGCGGTGCCAGTCACGCACCAGGCCGTTGGCCTCGGGCAGTTCGGGCACAGCCTGCGTGGCGGCCGGCACAACGCTGAAGCGCGCATGGCCGCCGTCCAGGTGCACATACACGCCGCCGCCCGGCGCTGGCGACGAGCCGGTCACGCCTTGTGCCGTGGCCACGTCGGGCACGCCCGCACCAACCCAGCGCAGGTTGCGCAGGTTGCCGTCGCCACGCACCACCCATGCGCCGCTGGCCGGGGCGCCATCGGCGCCATCACCCAGTTCGCGTGCCACGGCCATGTCCTGCCAGTCGAGCACCTTGCGCACGTAGTCCGTGGAGTGCATCGGCAACACATTCTGCGTCAGCACGTAGTCGTACACCTTGCGCAGCGCCTTCAGCGACGCCGCCTTGGTGCCCGCGTAGCTGTGGTAGTAGATGTTCACGGCCTTGAAGCGATATGGCTTCTCGGTCATCTCGTAGGTCTCGATCACGCGCTCGAAACCGTAGTACGGGCCACGCCACAGGTTCGTGTAGACATTCTCGTTCTGGTTGGTCGCGAATACCTGGAACGTGTTGTCGGCCTTGTGGATACCCAGCGGCGCGATGGCGGTCCAGGTGGGATTGCTGCGCGTGATCAGCGTGTCGCCGCCGTTCATGTTCAGCACGCCGGCGGCATCGGTCAGCTTGATGGCTTCCGGCGGCGCCTGGCAGTCGCCGGGCCACAGCAGCATCTTCACCGGCTTGTTCGGCGACAGCACCTTGTTGATGTAGTCGATGGAGCCGCCGATCTCGCGGTTCAGGTCCATCTTGTAGCCGGGGATGGCCAGGTGGAATTCCTCGTCGCCCTCGGTGACCCGCGCGTCGCTCTGTTGACCGGGCACCGTGCGGCCCCACTCGAACGGGTGCGAATAGGTGTGGCTGGCCACCTCGACATACGGCTGCGCGAAGATCTTGCGGGCGATCGGCTCCAACTCGGCGGTCAGCTTCGGGTACATGCCCGACTTGCCGACCTCGCCCTCGATCACCGACATCGTCATCGGCAGGCGATAGCGGTCGAAGATTTCCCGGAACAGCACCTCGCCGGCGAAACCGCCGCCCGGGATCTCGGCCTTCGAGGCAAACCCGTCGCCGTCGATATGGATCGTCAGCAGGCGGCGCCCGCTTTCGGTGGTGGTGTCGGGCACCGGCATCGGACGCAGGCGCAGGGCCTCGCGCAGGAAATCGAGCGGCTGCACGATCCAGCGGTCCTGGTCGCTGGAGGAATTCTGGCGGATCGCGTAGCTCTGGCGAACGGCATAGGGGCCGGTCACATAACCGCCCCACCTGGTGATGGCCGCGGCGTCGTAGGTCAGCGTACCCGCGCGCAGGCGCAGCAGCGAGCGCGTGTTGGCAGCGCCATCCTGCACCTGCACGGCAACCGCCTCGGTGGCGTCGGGCGCCACGGGCTGTTCGAAGCCCATCATCTTGTCCTGCGACACGATCTGCACCGGGCTCGATACGCGCCCCTTCACAGCCTTCAAGCCCAGGCTGCGCAGCAGCGGGCTGTTTGCGGGCATGCCGAAGCCGTTCATGAATGCCACCGGCACGCCCTGTCCGCTCAGCTTCTCTAGCCAGGCCTGGTAGCGGGCCGCGTTGCGCGTGAAATAGCCGTTGGACCAGACCACCACGCCCGCATAGCGGTCGGGCGTGATCTCCGGCAGCGGATCGCGCGTCTCGGCAAACTCGACGCGATAGCCAAGGTAGTTCAGCGGCATCGACACGAAGCGCACGCCTTCGCTGTTGTCGATCGACACGCCCGGCTGGCTTTCCTGCAGCACCAGCACGCGGCGCGGAAGCACCTCGATCTGGCCCACCCCAACTGTCTGCAGGCCGGAATCGGTCATGTACGGCGTGATGCCGAGCGCGCGGATACGGCGCGCGGTATCGCGCTGGCACGTGCGGTCGGCCGGTGCGCAATAGTCGATCGAGATGACCGGCAGCTTGTACTGGTCACGAATGATGCGGGCCTGGTTCAACAGCCAGTCGCGGTCCTGCTGGCTGACCTCGGTATAGGCACCCTGCGCCTGGTTCCAGCCACGGAACAGCGATTCGAATACCACGCCATAGGCCAGCGCATGCACCTGCGGCAGGATTTCGAAGCCGCGGTTGAACAGCAGCTTCGCATCCGGATAGCGGGCCTTGATGGCCTGGATCACCCGCACCATGCCGGCTTCCTGCCTGGCGCGCTCGGCGTCGGTCCGGGCCACCAGGTGGTACGAGTCCATCGTGTCGATGAAGAAGCCGCGGTAGCCGCGATCCCACAGCGGTGCGATCACCTTGTCGACGTAAAAGGCGGGCCAGCCATCGGCGGCCTGGTCAACCACCCGGGCATTCCAGGCGTCATTGCTGCCGGTGAGCCATGACGGAGGGATGTCCTTGAAGTACGCGCGGCTGGGCAGCACTTCGCCGAGGCTCACGTAGGAAAACCATGCCGTATTTGGGGTCTTCGCCTGGCGCGGATCGAAACCGCTGTCGGGCTCGACCACAGCCACGTCGAATGCCTGCAGCAGATCGACGGGCGGCTTGCTGCCGTAGTGGAAGGCGACGTTCGGCGCGGCGGGCGTGCTGGCTGCCCGGGCGGCCTGGGGCGCCACAGGGGCCTGGGCCGGCTCGGCTGCCTGGGCCAGCGCATCGGCCGACGGCGTCAGCGCGCCAAGCATCAAGGCACCCGCCGATGCCACGACGGCCACGGCCAGCATCGCATGCCGGCAAACGCGCCCCACGGCGCGGCGTGGCGCATCGCTGCCAACTTCATGGAAAAGTCCCCGGATTAAACGCTGCAATGGCTTCACTCGTTGTTGTCCGCTTTTTCTTTGTTGGTTTGGCGCGCGGTACGTCGCCGCGCGTCCGCCGCATCCGCTTCCTGGCGTCGCGGGCCCCGCATTATGCCGTCGCCCCGTCGGAACTAGTGTTTTTACTAATTCACGGGCAGGTCGGATGCTAGGCCATTCGCCGGACCGAGATTGTCAAAAATTGTGCCGACGCCGTCCTGTCATGCGGCCGACACAGGCGCGTGCCACCCTGCCCGGTTTTGGCATGGCATGGGCCTGCTTGAACGAACGACGCGGCAGGAAAATGCGGCAGGAAGACGGCCGGCACGAGGCCGGCAGCGGGCGCGGCAAGGCCCGCGTGCCAAGGACTGGCTAACTATGTGGTGACATCTGATTCCCCGTTCACGGATCCGGTGCCTGGTGCCCCGGGATTTTTTCCGGCTCGCGCGCATCGCTGCGGCAACCGGTTTTTGGTATGACGCGCATTGTCACGGCATCATCCATTGGTAGCCATAGTCCATATGGAGTAGCGTTGGCGGAACGGTTTTGTGGCATATATGGCAGCGTGGTGCCGCCGGGGGTTACGGCTGCGTACCAACTGTCGATACCACAGATACGGAAATGCGTGTCATACCGCCAGGCGATTCAGTCTGATGTCAGACAAACCCCCAAATGATCTAGAAATCTCTAATATCTGCTGTTCGCATGCCGAAATACCGTTAGGGGGATAGTCTGATTGACACGCGAAAAAAAACCGTCAGAATGGCTGCTCGCATGTGCACCGGCCTGTAGCGTTATTGCTCCGGTTCGTTGTGGGCAACATGCTTGGTCGGGCAATCACGCTCATTTGAAATTCAAGGTTGGATAGATATATGGAAACCGGTACCGTTAAGTGGTTCAACGACGCCAAGGGCTTTGGCTTCATCACCCCGGACGCGGGCGGCAACGACCTGTTCGCGCATTTCTCGGCGATTGAAGGCAATGGCTTCAAGTCGCTGAAGGAAGGCCAGAAGGTCCGCTACGTGAAGGCCATGGGCCAGAAGGGCGAGCAGGCCACGAAGATCCAGGCCATCTAAGCCTGAACGCCGGGCCAATTATCTGGCCTGGGAAGCCCCGCTTCGGCGGGGCTTTCTGCTTTTATGCCGCCGATAATGTATTGCCTTGCTGACGTTTCGACCGGCTGGTCGATTAATAGGCGAATGGTATGGATTGTCGCGATTCCGTTTGTCGCGCTATTTATCGTCGCGACAAAAATCGTGCATGCTCAATCGCTGCGCAACTATGGCAATGACCCGTTCGTGCGCGTTTCAAGTGCCGTTCCGGGTTGTCCCGAACCAGCCGGCCACGGATTTCCGAGGACGACTGGAAACGCGAGGCACACCATCGCATCGAGGAAGGCAACCACTGCTATGCGGAAGGCCGCTGCCGGCTGGCCAACGCATACCAGTACGACACGGAAATCGCCGAATCGCTGCAACGGCGGTTGCAGGACCTGCGCCGCACGCTGCCTGCCTGGCAAAACAGTTCGCTCTGGATCATGGTGCGCGGCCGTTGGCTGACGGTGCAAGGCTGCGTGGGAAAGGATTTCGACCGGCCGGCCTTCGTGGCCGCCATGCGTGAAATTCCCGACGTGGAAAAGGTGATCGACCAGACCACGGCGACGCCATCGCGTGGCGTTCCCTACGCGCTATACCCCGCTTCGGGCGCCTCAACCGTCACAAATACCCCGAATCGGTGATGTTGCTATAATCGCCCGACCCTGAAAACCCCTAAACCGGGCGGCTTGCCATAGACCGCCTGATATCTAGCGTGCCGAGGAAACCCGTGGCCGGTTCTGAAATCGCAACGCCTGGCGCTCCGCTCGCCGGACCCGCCGTGTCTTCCGGTAGCTCGCTCCATACCGCCATGCGGATTCTGCCGCCGTCGCAGCGTCAGGCCATGTTCGAGATCTACGCGTTCTGCCGCGCCGTGGACGACATCGCCGACGGCGACACCCAGCACGCGGACCGCCTGGCAGCCCTGGAAGACTGGCGCGCAGACATTGCGGCCTGCTACGCGGGCAACGCGCCCGCCGCGCTGCGCTCGCTCGACGAGCAGATCAAGGCATTCAACTTGCAACAGCAGGACTTCCACGCCGTCATCGACGGCATGATCATGGATGTCGTCAGCACGATCGTGGCGCCCGATGCGGCCACGCTCGACCTGTATTGCGACCGCGTAGCCAGCGCGGTGGGCCGCCTGGCGGTGCGCGTGTTCGGCCTGGAGGAACAGCCGGGCATCGCGCTGGCCCACCACCTGGGCCGCGCCCTGCAACTGACCAACATCCTGCGCGACCTGGACGAAGACGCAGAAATCGGCCGGCTCTACCTGCCCGCCGAGGCGCTGGCCGCCGCCGGCATTCCGGCCGGCACCCCACGCGCCGTGATCGATCATCCGTCGATCGATACGGTCTGCCGCGGCATTGCCCGCGACGCCCAGGCACATTACGACGCATCGGCCGCCATCATGGCGCGCTGCCCGTCGCGCGTGGTGCGCTCGCCGCGCATCATGTACGAGGTCTATCACGAGATCCTGACGCGCCTGCTGACCCGTGGCTGGCTGGCCCCGCGCACGCGTGTGCGCGTCAACAAGGCCAAGCTTGCCTGGATCGTGCTGCGGCATGCCATTGCGTGACCGCATGTTTTCTGCCGATGTGATGCACGCGGCCGTGGCCGCCGCATTGCCATGAGAGAAGTGCCCCCGAATTGATGAACCAGGCTGCAACCATCACCCGCCCTCATGACGACGCGCTGAACCGGCGCTCCGCCGAGGCGTCCCTGCCCGACCCGCTCGACGACGGCATCGCGCACGCCGTGGATGCGCTGCTGGCGCAGCAGCAGGCCGACGGCCACTGGGTCTACGAGCTCGAAGCCGATGCCACCATCCCGGCCGAGTACATCCTGATGGTGCACTACCTGGGCGAGACGCCCGACCTGGCACTGGAAGGCAAGATCGCCAATTACCTGCGCCGCATCCAGAATGCCGACGGCGGCTGGCCGCTGTTCCACGCGGGCGGCTCCGACGTCAGCGCCAGCGTCAAGGCGTACTTCGCCCTGAAGATGGCTGGCGACGATCCCCAGGCCGAGCATATGCGCCGGGCACGCGGCCGCATCCACGCGATGGGCGGCGCCGAGGAAAGCAATGTCTTCACGCGCACGCTGCTGGCGCTGTACGGCGTGATGCCGTGGCAGGCCGTGCCGATGATGCCAGTGGAAATCATGCTGCTGCCCGAATGGTTTCCGTTCCATCTGTCGAAGGTCTCGTACTGGGCGCGCACGGTCATCGTGCCGCTGCTGGTGCTGAACAGCCTGCGGCCGCAGGCGCGCAACCCGCGCAATATCGGCATCGATGAACTGTTCCTGCGGCCCTGCCAGGCCGCCCGCCTGCCGCGCCGGGCGCCGCACCAGAGCCCGATGTGGGTGGGCGTGTTCCGCGCGCTGGACGCCGTGGTACGCGTGGTCGAACCGCTATTTCCGCGCAGCATGCGCCAGCGCGCCATCGAGCGCGCGCGCGCCTTCACGGTCGAGCGCCTGAACGGCGAGGACGGCCTGGGCGCGATCTTCCCGGCGATGGTCAACTCGGTGCTGATGTTCGACGTGCTGGGCGTGCCGCCCGACGATCCCGACCGCGCCATTGCCCGCAAGTCCATCGACAAGCTGCTGGTGGTGCGCGATGACGAAGCCTACTGCCAGCCGTGCCTGTCGCCGGTGTGGGACACCTCGCTGGCGGCCCATGCCCTACTGGAAGTTGGCGAGCCGCGCGCGATAGCCGCGGCATCGCGCGGGCTGGACTGGCTGGTGCCCTTGCAGGAACTGGAACTACGCGGCGACTGGACCGTGCGGCGCCCGAACGTGCGGCCCGGCGGCTGGGCCTTCCAGTACAACAATGCGTACTACCCCGACGTGGACGACACGGCCGTGGTGGCCGCCGCGATGGACCGCGCCGAGCGCGGCGACTGCTCGAACCGGTACACGCCCGCCATCGCGCGCGCCTGCGAGTGGGTTATCGGCATGCAGAGCAGCAACGGCGGCTGGGGCGCGTTCGAGCCCGAGAACACGCATCTGTACCTGAACAATATCCCGTTCGCCGATCACGGCGCGCTGCTGGACCCGCCCACCACCGATGTGTCGGCGCGATGCCTGGCCATGCTGTGCCAGCTTGGCCAGATGCCGGCCAATAGCGAACCGGCGGCGCGCGCGCTGCGCTACGTGCTCGACGAGCAGGAGGCCGACGGCAGCTGGTTTGGCCGCTGGGGCACCAACTATATCTATGGTACGTGGAGCGCCCTGTGCGGCCTCAACGCGGCCGGCATCGGCGCCGACGCGCCCGAGATGCAGCGCGCCGCGCAGTGGCTGGCGTCGATCCAGAACGCCGATGGCGGCTGGGGCGAATCGGGCGACAGCTACAAGCTCGAATACCGCGGCTACGAGAAGGCCCCGAGTACCGCATCGCAAACGGCCTGGGCCATGCTGGGCATGATGGCCGCCGGCGCCGGCGATCACCCGGCCGTGGCGCGCGGCGTGGAATACCTGCTGCGCACCCAGGCCAGCCACGGCTTGTGGGACGAGCCGTACTTCACGGCGGTAGGCTTCCCACGCGTGTTCTATCTTCGTTACCACGGCTATTCGCGCTTTTTCCCGCTCTGGGCGCTGGCGCGCTTCCGCAACCTGTTACGCGACGGCAACCACGCCGTGGCCTGGGGGCTGTGAGCGCCGTGGCATCCCCGCCATCGCCGGTACTGGTGGTCTGCGGCATGGATTTCGAAGCGCGCATCGCGGCCAGCCCCGATGTGCAGACGCTGTACGGCCAGCGCGGCGTGATGCTGGCGCGTGCGCTGGACATCCGCCTGATGCAGGGCTGTGCCGGCGTCATCAGCTTTGGCGTCGCTGGCGGCCTCGATCCCACGCTGCCGCCGGGCGCCGTCATCGTCGCCACGGCTGTGCGCAGCGGTCAGACGTCGTACAGCACGGCGCCCTACTGGACTGCCGCATTGCGACGCGCCCTGCCCAACGCCGAAAGCGGCCTGCTGGCCGGCTCCGACACACCGGTGCTGACCGTAGCCGACAAGACGGCGCTCCATGATTCGCACGGCGCCCTGGCCGTCGACATGGAATCGCATATCGCCGCACGCGCCGCCCAGACGCTGGGCATCCCGTTCGCCGCGCTGCGCGTGGTGATCGACCCGGCCGACCGCGCCGTGCCGCCGCTGGCATTCGCCGGCATGGCCGAAGACGGCAGTACCGACGTTGGCGCGGTCGTCCTCGGACTGCTCAAGGCGCCGCACCAGCTCGGCGGCTTGCTGCGGCTGGGCCGCGACGCTTCGATTGCGAAGAAGGCATTGGCGGAGGCGCGTCGTGCTGTTGGCGCCGGCTTTGCGCTGCCGGCTCCCGTGGCTGTTTGAGGCGGCGTTTCGAGCCTGTTCCCAGAAGTCGGCGAGCCAAGGGGTAACACCGTTGGGCGGCGCACAGAAGACCGCCGTGGGCGCTACTCACATAAGACTCATGTTCGCACCCGAGAAATACCACAGTAACCCTAGTGGAATCGCGGCCAGGAGAATGACACCGTCAGCTGCCACGGTCAGCGGCGTCAGAAGAATCTTTGCCTGCTTGACCCCTCGGGACCATTCCACGACCGTGATTTCGTAGGATCGGTTCAGCTGCTTGAGATTGGCCGGCAATTTGAAGTCGCGCGCAAGATATCGTTCGCCCGAAATTTCGTAACGCTTGCTGGCCTCAGTCTTTGGCCCCTTGAATCCAAGCGATAGCGCCTTGGCATACTCCTGATCGTCAGGATCGTTCAGCGTCAGCCAAACGGTGCCGGACGCGATGCCGCCCGGATGAATATCGAACGTAGAGAACCGAGCACTGAGCTTCCGGTGCAGTGGTAAACGCAGAAGGTCGGAGAATTCCGGCTGCACGTCGAAGATGTAGTGGTATGTGGGGGCGATCACTACGAGCTTCTTGCCATCTACGGTCAACATGACCTGGTCGATAACCTCTTTGTACTCGCCCCTGCGTTCCAGTCGGACCGCATCGGACAACATCGCACCGGTACAGCCCGACACGCCAGGCAAAGACAGCATGGAGAGCATCAGGATGCGTCGGCTTCTGGAGACTTCAAGACGGCTGGGTGACGGCAGGATCGGACGTTGCATGATTGGATAGCCCCTTCAAGGTGAGCGCCGTGATGAACGCGGCACAAGGAAAGGCTATCGAGACTCCGCCCAAAGTTCGATCGGCAAACAACGAAATCGCGCACCTCGTTTTCAGCCCGACTGCAACGGCTACGGCAAAGCCCGCCGCTTGACAGCCCTCCCCATCGCTCCTATTCTCACGATCATTCCTTCTTTAAGATCGTTGTTCTGTACAATAGAACACAAAACGGAGACAAGCATGACCCGTCTGCCCTTGCGCCGCAAGCTTGCGTACACGTTGCTGGCCCTCGCCGCCGCCCCGGCGCTGCTGTCCGCGCCCGCCATCGCCGCCGACGCCTACCCCGCGCAGCCCATCCGCCTGGTGGTGCCGTTCCCGCCGGCGGGCGGCACCGACGTGCTGTCGCGCCTGGTGTTCAACAAGGTGGGCGTCGCCACCAAGTGGACCGTGGTGGTAGAAAACCGTGCCGGCGCGGGTGGCAATATTGGCCTGGACCTCGTAGCCAAGGCGAAGAACGACGGCTACACCATCGGCATGGGCCAGACCGCCAACCTGGCGATCAACCCGACGCTGTACCCCAAGATGCCCTATGACGCGGTGAAGGACTTCACGCCCGTGGCGCTGGTTGCCGCGCAGCCGGTGGTGCTGATCGTGCGCCAGGACGCGCCGTACAAGACGCTGGCCGATCTGGTGAACGCCGGCAAGACCAGGCAGCTGTCGATGGCATCGGCCGGCACCGGCACCGTGGGCCACCTGACCGGCGAGATGTTCCAGCGCCGCGCCGGTATCAAGGCACTGCACGTGCCGTACAAGGGTGCATCGCCCGCGTTGACCGACCTGATGGGGGGCCAGACTGATTTCTACTTCGCCACGCCGCCCATCGCCATGCCGATGATCAAGGCCGGCAAGCTGCGCGCGCTGGCGGTGACGTCGGCCAAGCGCGTGGCGCTGCTGCCCAACGTGCCGACCGTGGCGGAACAGGGTTATGCCGGTTTCCAGGCCGAGGACTGGAAGGCACTGGTGGCACCGGCCGGCACGCCGGCCGACGTGGTGGCCAAGCTCAACGCCGAAGTCAACAAGGCGCTGAAGGACAAGGACACGATCGCCAAGCTGCATGACGAAGGCAGCGAGCCGCGCGGCGGCACGCCGGCGGAACTGGCCACCTTCATCAAGAGCGAGAACACGCGCTGGGGCGCGATCGTCAAGGAATCGGGCGCTCGCGTCGATTGATCCGCGCCGACTAACCATTTCCTGGCAGAACCGTATGCACAAGCCGCTTCGCAATATCCGCGTGCTCGACCTCACCAACGTGCTGGCCGGGCCCTTCTGCTGCCACCAGCTGGCCCATATGGGCGCCGAGGTCATCAAGGTGGAAACGCCGGGCACCGGCGACCTGGCGCGCCAGCTGGGCGCCGACGCCGAACTGAACCGTAACCTGATGGGGGTGTCGTTCCTGGCGCAGAACCCCGGCAAGCGGTCGATCACGATCAACCTCAAGCACGCGCGCGGCAAGGAAGTGTTCCGCAAGCTGGCGCAGAGCGCCGACGTGGTCGTGGAGAACTTCCGCCCCGGCGTGATGACCCGGCTTGGCCTCGGCTACGACGACCTGAAACAGGTGAATCCGCGCCTGATCTACTGCGCGATTTCGGGCTTCGGCCAGGACGGCCCGCTGTCCGACCTGCCGGCCTACGACCAGATCATCCAGGGCATGTCGGGCGTGATGAGCATCACCGGCGACAAGGACAGCGCGCCGCTGCGCGTGGGCTATCCGGTCTCCGACACCATCGGCGGCATGACAGCCGCGTTTGCGATTGCGGCGTCGCTGGCCGACCGGGACCGCACACAGGGCTATTTCCTCGATGTGTCGATGCTCGAAGCGACCATGGCCACCATGGGCTGGGTGGTGTCGAACCACCTGGTTGCGGGCAAGGACCCGGTGCCGATGGGCAACGAGAACATGACTGCCAGCCCTTCGGGCACGTTCCGTACCGGGGACGGGCCGCTCAACATCGCGGCCAACAAGCAGGAACAGTTCGAGGCCGTGTGCCGCGTGGTGGGCCGTCCCGATCTGGCCGGCGACCCGCGTTTTGCCGAGCGCCAGTCGCGCCTGGCCAATCGCGCCGCGCTGACCGCCGAACTCGAAGCCGAGCTGGCGAAGATGCCGGCCACCGAATGGTGGCAGTTGCTGAACGAGGCCGGCGTCCCCGCCGGCCCGGTGCTGAAGGTGCCCGACGTGCTCGCGCATCCGCAGGTACGCGATCGCGGCATGATCGGCGACTTTGCCAACGTGCCCGGCGTGGGCCGCGACATCCGCCTGGTCCGCACGGGCTTCAAGGTCAATGGCACGGCACCGTCGGTGGATACCCCGCCGCCGCAGCTGGGCCAGCATACCGACGATATTCTTGGTGAACTCGGCTACGCGGCCGACGACATTGCCACCCTGAAACAGGAGCGCGCACTATGAGCGAAGCATTTCCGATGGACGCGGGGCGGCAGGCCTCGCAGGACTGGTGGCGCACGAAGATCATCGACATGAAGCCGGGCGAGATCCGCTACAGCGGCTACCCGATCGAGCAGCTGATCGGCAACGTGTCGTTCGCCCAGATGATCTGGCTGATGCTGCGTGGCGAACTGCCCGACAAGCGCCAGGGCGAATTGCTTGACGCAGCCCTGATGGCCGCCGTCGACCACGGTCCGCAGGCACCCAGCATCGCCATCGCCCGCATGGCCGCCACTTGCGGCGTGGGGCTGAACAACGCGATGGCTTCGGCCGTCAACGTCCTGGGCGACGTGCACGGCGGCGCCGGCGAGCAGGCCGTGGAACTGTATCAGGACATCGCACGGCGTTTCGACGAAGGCGTGCCGTTCGACGACGCCGTGGCCGCTGGCCTGGCAAACTACCGCGACCTGCACGGCAAGTTCGTGTCAGGCTTCGGTCACCGCTTCCACCCGCTGGACCCGCGCGCCCCGCGCCTGCTGACGCTGGTGGACCAGGCCGCCGACGCGGGCGTGGTGTCGGGCCGCTATGCCGCCATCGCGCGCGCCGTGGAAAAGAAGCTCGGCGAAGGCCGCGAGAAGCCGATCCCAATGAACATCGACGGCGCCACCGCCGTCATCTACGCGGAACTGGGCTTCCCGGCACCGCTGGCGCGCGGCCTGTTCTGCCTGTCGCGCTCGGTGGGCATCCTGTCGCACGCCTGGGAGCAGACCCAGCAGGGCGGCCGCAACAAGGGTCCGATCCCCCGGCAGTTCCTGTGGACATACGACGGCCACCCGCAGCGGGATGTGCCGACAGGAGACCCTGCGGCCTGATGGCCGCATGACGACCGCCTGACGGCCACTACGCGCGGGACGCCGGCGCGCCCCCCGACGCCGGCGCCTGATCCGTGAAGATGCGCGAAGGCAATACGAAGTTGCGCAGCCACAGCATTTCCAGCGGTCCATGGCCGACTTCCGAGCGCAGCAGGTAGCGAATCGGATACGTCATATCCGCTGGCGCCGCCACACGCGGCAGGCGGGCGCTCAGGCTTTCATTGTCACCACCTCCATCGCTGCGCACGCCGGATTCGGCCACCGAACGCACGGAAGGAGCCGGCGACAGGGGCGACGCCTGGGCGTCCGCAACGGCCTGCCAGCTCAACTGGAAAGTTGCGCTATCGACGGGCGTAACGCTCGCCCGCTCCAGCATCCGCACGAACCCCCAGGCGCCGGCAAACTCATGATTCTTGCTCGTTCCAGCCGTCTCGGTCTGCCACTGCAGGCGGGTGCCAGGGTCCTGCAGATTGTCGGATGGCCAGCGCATGGACATCCAGGATTCCTTCTGATTGAAGTAATGCAGCGGCCGGTTGTCGACGATCAGTAGCGTATCGGTCAGGCCCGGTGTCGGGATCGGCTTGAGATGGAAGCGGTAGCGCGGTTCCCCCTGTGCAAGCATGTGCGTGGCGATGCGCTGCAGCGTGTTGATACGCCGCAGAAACTCCGGATCGAATGCGAGCGACTGCCCGCCTGTCGTGGTAGGCACCCATTCATCGCCCCGCAGTTCCAGCACCCCGGCAAGCTGGGTCGACAAGAATGCGGGGATCAGCCCACCCTGCGGCCGCAGGAATCGCGCCAGTTCCGGCAGCGACGCGTCGTTTTCCGTGTCGAAGAACGGATAGCGCCCTGCGAACGAGCGCGTCCATGCCGTGGCGACACCCAACCGCCAGCTTTCATTCAGGCTCGCCTGCGCCGGCTGGACGATAGCCTGGCTGGCCTGGGCGATCGGCCGCACAAACAGCGCGTTGCCCATGCCAGCCCATTGGGCGCCGAGGCTGGCCGCCATCCGCTGCGCATAGGCTTGCGTATCGGCCAGTTCCGAGGTCTTGCCTTGAAACAAGGCCTGTGCCATCTGGCGCGCCTGCGCTTCGGCATCGCTGGCCATGGCAATCTGCTGCAAATGGAGTCGAACCGCCGTCACCCGGTCCATGAACCGCTGCAGGCTCAACTCACCACTACCGGCATTGCGGGACGGGTCCACAAGGCGCATCACCGGGCCGAATGCCGCGTGCAAGGGACCGTCCGGATCGGTCCTCACTTTCACGGGAGCCGGATCGTTGCCGCTCAGGATTTCCCGGGTCTTGTTGACTAGCGTGTCCGACAATGACGCGCTGCGCGTACCGGCACCGCCCTGGTATTCCAGCGCACGCATCAACGCCATGACGGGCGACTGGCGTGCATCTGCCATCAGCTTCAGCTGATCGGCCACGCCGGGCAGCGTTCGGACCGGCTCCCATTGCAGCCCGTTCATGAACTGCTGCCAATGCTCGGCATAGTCGGCAAAATAGCGGTCCGCCAGCGCCTTGCGGATCTCTGCGGGCGCCCCATCCGGGCCCTTGCCGGCGGGCAACTGCTGCCCCACCGCGAGCGTCCAATCGCCCGCCACGTCCTGTTCGGTAGCGGCCTTCTCCATGGCGCCGGCCACGTAGCCCTCGAAGGCCTGCCGCGTAAAGACGCCGGGCACCACGGCGTCGCTTCGCAGCAGCCCGCGCGTATCGGTCCCCGCCGCGAGCGACGCCAGCGTCTGATCCGGATACTTGTTGCCAACGCCCTCGATCATGTTCCGATAGATGGTATCGACGGCGTTGCGCTCGCCCATGACGGCCAACAGCGTCTGACGTGCGCCATGGATCAGTTCGGCGCTTGCGGCGATGCGCCACTCGGGATTCGCCCTCAGGTGCTCGACGAAGAATCGGGAAAATCGTTCGCCATAGTCTTGTTTGAGCGCCGGGCCGATACGCGCATCAGTGGACCAGTGTCGCGCCAGTTGTCCGGCAAGAAAAGCCGGATCGGTGCGTTCAGGGTGCGCCAGCATCAGGTAGGCCTTGAGCGCGTCATGCCCCGCCAGTGCCCAATTGCTCGTTTCATCGCTCAGGCCAGCCGTCGGCAAGCGGGACAAGTCGGCCAGCGACGCTTCGAGATCCCGCACCACAGGCCGGATCAGGATTTCACGGCTGGCCTTGGCATACGGCTGCATCAGGGCGGCCAGGACCTCGGCGTCGCGATTCATGCCGAAGCGCATCAAGACAGGCGGATGGTGGCTGGCGCGGTACGCGTATCGCGCGATCTGTTGCTGCATGACATCCAGCGCGTTCAGTCGCGTGGCCGCATCGGACGCGGATTCCATGTCACGCACCGCCTGGCGGGCAACCCGGATGTCGGTGTCTGTCTGCAGGCTTGAGAACATCATGCCGGCCGTCCATATCCCGATGCCTGCCAATACGAGACCGCCTCCGGCCGTCAAGGGATGCCAGACGGCGCGGCGCCCCGGCCGGCGTTGCGCCACCTCGGCAATGTGTTGCCACACCGACAAATCCGCCGCAGTGCCGATGCTGCGGCTTTTGTCGGGCACAGGTACGAACACGATGCCACGCAAGCCCATCCGCTGCCGGGCATGGCCTGCCACAGCAGCTGACATGGCGATCAGCTTGTCGACCTGGCCGCCCAAGTCCTGGGACAATTGGCCGAGATGACGCGTGCACACATCCATCGGCCATCCACTCAGACTCCAGCACGCCAGTCGATGCCGCAGCACATGCAACGCGACATCGACATCCGAAGCGTCGGCGCGCTCGGGAATCTCGCAACCGACAAGCGGCACCTCGGCAGCAGGCAGCGCAATCGTCTGCCCCGCCTGCATCGCGAATATCGGCGCGGACCAGCGCAGGACATCGGCAATACGTAGCCGCCAGGCAGCAAGGATTTGCGCCTGCCTGCCCTGCAGTGCCCCTGGCGTATGTCCGTCGAACAGCATGACGAGGGCATCGAGCGGCCGCCAACGCCGCAGTCGGCGGAATTGCCTGAGCCACGTGATATCTGGCTGACCATCCTCGTCATACTGAGCCAGCACGAGCACCGCATCGGGCGTCATAAGCCAGCCCTGTGCCTTCAGTTCCGGCAGCAGCGCGCCGGCAATCGCGTGAGCACCCGCATCGGCATCCACCAGCAGCATCCAAGGCTGGCGATAACGCCAGCGCAGGCCGTACTTGTGGCGCAGCGCATCGCGCAACGTGGCCAGGGACGGCGAAAGCCTTGGCGGTGCGGGGCGCTTCGGCGCCAGGGCCGCCTGGGTTGTATCCGCCATACTGGATTGGCGGGTGTTCAGCCAATCCCGGACATGGCGAATCGCTTCAGTCCAGCGTACCCCATATTGGAATGACACGACGATCGCCAGCAACAACGCGGCAAATGCCACGCCGGATAGCCATTCACCCCGGCGCTCGGCCGTTTCAATGCCAAGATCCTTGCCCCAAACAAGGATCGCACCTCCGACAAGCAGTGCGATCACCAGAATGGACAGGACATCAATTCGCAGCTTCTTCATCGATGGAAAGTCAAAGGCGAGAAGGGGCGGCTTGTGGACAATTCTGGAAGCACTACGATCACTCGTCTGTCATACATCCGTGTATGAGCCATATTGGGACGGAATAAGCAGAGGACTAGGCGAACAGCCACATGCGCAAATATCGTCACTCAATGCCGCCTCCCTACCATTCTCGTCCCGCATCGAATGGCGCGGCCCCTGACATGCGATGCGCCCGACCGTCTTGCATTGCGGACACCAGACAGGATCGCCTTCGTAGGCTTGCTCGCGGCCACCCAGCGTATCGCTGGCGTCTCCGCCCAGCACGGTTCCGCCGGACGACGTGGCGTCACCCCGCAAAATGTCATAGCGTCTGGTCATTGCAATCGTTTCGTGAAGGTTCTGTGTCCGGGCCACCATGCGCCGGGTTATCGCGCCTGATTACGGCGCAGTCAACGCTGGTGCCCTGACCCGCCATGACGACTTGCTTTGCGGTCGCGTCCGTCAGTGTCGCAGCAGCACAAGACAGGGCAAGCCATCCGGCAGCAACCCCTGCGTGACCCACGGTTTGGTCGAGATCCGTGGCATGGAGCGCCATACCGAGCTTCATCGTCGCCTGTCGCAGCGCCCCGGCCTGGTTGGCATCGAGCCCGGCTTGCCACGCGCCGGCCAACTCGCCGGCCCCGATTCCGGCCCAACGCAGTGCGTGGGAATACGCTTCCTGGGGTTCCATCGCCAAACCGCGCACCGGGCGGTGCAGATTCGCAGCACGGTGAATGCCATGCTTGTGCGCCAGCGCATCGGGCATCAACAACACGGCAACGCCTGCCTCTGCCGATCCATCGGGCAGCGACGCATGCAGTACGGGACGAAGCTGAACGCTGACGAACAACGTTGCACGCGGCTCGCCGCCTGCGAGCAATCGGTCCAGCCATCGGTCGAGCGCCATCAGGTCATCTGGCAACGCCGGGATCTCCAGCGACGCAGCTCGCGCGAACCTTGCGCCCCAGCATTCGTCCCATAGCCGCCTGTTCTGTTCGAGCGGCAACGCGTTGACGACGTGCAAGCGCACGTCGAGTGGGACTGCCAACGGCAACGCCTCGATGCGGGGCGCCAGTTCGGCCAGCAGCTGGTCCAATAGCCACGGCGTCAACAGACTTGCACGCTTGAAGTCCGCATTGATGGTTCCCGGCGCCATCGGCACGCCGGCCACATCGAACCATCGCGCCTTGACCGGCGCGGTGTCGTAGGCAACAGGCTTTTGTGTCTTGATGCGCAACGTACCCTCCCGTACGCCATCGGCGGAATTCTGACTGGAATCCGCAGAAAACCGGTGCGCGGCGCCAAGCAACGCCAGCGGGATGCTCGCGGCACTGAACACCTGTTCTTTGAAAGCGACGACGGCGGCGTTTCGCATCTCGGCATCGAGCCTGCTCGATTCATGGTGCGCAAGCCGGCGCAGGACGACGAATGCTGGCATGGCAACCGGGAAGAGGATCAACGTGGCCCAGAATCGCCAGGTGTCCGTAGGCATGCCATCCGGCCAAAGCAGCAGGACGGCGGCCACGCCCACCAGGACCGCGGCAACAAACAGCACACCCCAGAGCCGCCAGGATGGGGGCTTTTCCTCAAACGTCTCTTCTGAAGGCAGCAAGGAGAAATCGACGGCCATATCAACTATCCGGTTCGTTGTCGGCATGACTGGCAAGGCTTGTGCCGAACGAAAGCGTCTCGCGTTTTCTTTCGCTGTCCTTGCTGCTGCGTCCAACCGAATCGCGATGCATCAAAGTGCCCCCGGCCGCAGGCGGAAACTGTCGAGCAGCGTGTCCCAGGCCTGAAGGGCTCCGGCTTCGTCGACGGGAGAGGTAGCCAGTTCTGCCGGAAAGTCCTCGCTGGGCTCGGCACCCAGGTCCAACTGGATCTCCGTGTATGGCCGGCCATGATCATCCTCGGTGCCCGGCGCCATCAGATGGAAGCGAAGAACCTCAACACCATCCTCCTTCATCGATAGCAGCACTTCCTCGGCCTGCATCCCGGCAAACTCCCGTTTGCGCTCGCGCAGCACCTTCACTTTGCTGAGCAGCAGGCGGCCATCCAGCTGACGGCGCAGGTCGGGGACGGTCTTTAGCAGGGAGGCTTGCTGATCGATGTCAAATGAGTTACACATTGTGATGATGAACGTTGCAGGGCGGCCAGGCATCAGCAGGATGGTTTGATCGACAGATTCCGTGCTGCGGGGCACGCCACCAATTAGCGCGCCTTTGATACAGAAGCCTCGTTCGGTTGGAACAGACCAGTCTTCGCGATAGCTTGTCTGGCGGTACCAGTCACTATCGTCGCGAAGCACTCGCTGAATAGCAGTTCTTCCCAGCAGACCGGATAACGTCAATTGCGTCGTAGCAGCAAGAATGTACCCTTCACCCTGAAAAACGTCTTTCGGAACGTCTTCATCCTTCTTGAAGACAAACAACCGCGACTGAGGCGATGGTGACGCCATTGTTTCCAACCATGGAGCGCTAGTCTCGATGTCCATGGATTTCAACCCCTTAGCCAGCATTTCCTTGTAAGGGATGGTGTACGTCCGTTTTCTGCTTCTAAACTCTGCCTCTTTCGCTTCGACCATACGCATAAACGTGTGCTGGCTTACGTTTTGCCTTATTGCGATGTCATTGCCGGCATACATGTACTTCTCATACGACATGCTGCTCTCTGCCGGCCTGTCGAGAATCATTCGTCCAATACACCATGGTTTCAAGTTGGCAATTAATGGATTCTCTTTCACATCAGGCTCGGTCGATCGGTAAGGGGTACAAGCGTGCAATCCCACTGCGAAAATAGCCAAGAGGAGGCGGAACATGCGTGCTGCAGCGAATGAGTGTTTCATGAGCAGCCCTCCTTCTTCGCTTTATGGACTGCCAGTGCCACGCTATGGAACGTGGCCCATCGGGTCGGACCCAAAACCCAACGCATCAAAGTGCCCCAGGCCGCAGGCGGAAACTGTCGAGCAATGTATCCCAGGCCTGAAGGGCGCCGGCTTCGTCTACGGGAGAGGTGGCCAGTTCTGCCGGAAAGTCCTCGCTGAGCTCGGCACCCAGGTCCAACTGGATCTCCGTGTATGGCCGGCCATGATCATCCTCGGTGCCCGGCGCCATCAGATGGAAGCGAAAAACCTCAACACCATCCTCCTTCATCGATAGCAGCACTTCCTCGGCCTGCATCCCGGCAAACTCCCGCTTGCGCTCGCGCAGCACCTTCACTTTGCTGAGCAGCAGGCGGCCATCCAACTCCCGGCGCAGGTCAGGGACGGCCTTGAGCAGGGAGGCTTGCTGATCGACGTCGAGGGATGCGCGCATGGTGACGATAAAGGTGGCAGGGCGCCCCGGCATCAGCAGGAATGTCCGATCAACCCAGCCGGTACTCACGGGAGGCCCGCCGATCAGCGCACCTTTCACGCAATACCCTCGCTCAGTGGGCACTGACCAGTCTTCGCGGTATTTGGTTTGTCGAAACCATTCGCTATTTCTGTGAAGAACTTGCTGCACTCCGGCTTTACCGAGCAAGCCCTTCACTGTTAGCTGAGTGTCCCCAGCCAGAATGTATCCCTCCAGGTTGAATGCCTCGAAGATTTCGTCTGCGCTCTCTTTGTAAATGAATATCCGAGAATCTCGGGATGGTGATTCCGCCCGTTCCAACCCTGGAATTTTCGTTTCAACCCACATCGATTTCAGCCCTTTTTCAACTTTTTCCTTGTAGGGGATCAGCGTGGTACGCTTCATTGCTTTTAGCTCCTGATCACGAAGTTCTACCAAACGTTGAAAAGTCAGCGCATTTACATTAAGTTTTATTTCGATATCATTCCCGGCATATCGATATTTCTCATAAGACATACTGGGCGGTCTCTAGAATGAAGTGCAACACCCTGATGTTAGGGTGTTGGGATGGGACAAAGCTACAGTCAACTGGGTATCGAAGAGCGTAACTGGATTCATCGCCTACTAAACGAGGGGTGCAGCCTGCGTCAGATCGCGAGAGTGGTGGGGCGAAGTCCGTCGACTGTCTCACGCGAGGTTGCCCGGGCCGGAAGTCATCGTTCCTACGATGCTGCGAGCGCGCAGGGTATGGCGCTGAGAAGGCGTCGACGTGGGCCGCGCAAGCTGGCAGCAGGCACGGCGCTGCTGAAACTGGTGAGAGCATGGCTGCGCGTGGGCTATTCACCGCAACAGATTGCAGGCAGACTCCGGCGCATGTATGCCCACCAGCCGGAGTTCCATGTGTCCCACGAGACGATCTACTGCGTGATCTACGCCACGCCGCGCGGTGAGCTGCGCCGCGAGCTAATCGGCAGCCTGCGTAAGGCCCACAAGGAGCGTCGTTCACGGGGCGCGGGGAACGATCGCGCGCGGGGAACGATCGC
>NZ_RCOG02000019.1 GCF_009663685.2 Cupriavidus sp. U2
TACGACCAGGGCAAAGAGATGGCGCATCACGCGGAGTTGACCAGGCGAGTCAGTATCGAAGTGTTCTTTGCCGACCCGCACAGTCCGTGGCAGAGGCCAAGCAACGAGAACATGAACGGACTGGTTCGAGAGTATCTACCGAAGGGCGACGATCTATCGGTCTTCTCGCAGGGGTACTTGAACAGAGTCGCGAAGGCGCTGAACTATCGGCCTCGGGCGGTTCTCGACTTCGCCACTCCCGCCGAAGCCATGGCCGAAGAGATCAACAAATTACGAACTGGTGTTGCATCTCAGACTTGAAACCGCCCTGCTATTAATGGGGCGATCAAATACCATTCTCCCTATACACCATGGGCGAGGGTTGGAAATGACAGGATTTTCTTTCATGATTGACTCCGGAAGACTAGTTTTAACGCAGGCCGACAACGTGCCCACGAACACGAGTAAACTTAGGCGCTGCACATACGGTGAAAGGAGACTTATAGTCATTGGCTGCACCCTCCCTTGATCTTGTGAACGGCCTGCGCCACGCTATAGAGCGTGGCCCATCGCGTCCACGGATGCCTGAAGCTGAATTGGTGTTCGTAACCCTTCTGCCTGAATGCCATTTGCACGCCTTGAGCCGCCTGGCCCGCCACTTCCGGAATAAGCCCCCGCGCTTGCGCTTCTGAAGACCACGCGGGCACAGTGCCATCGCCGGGTATGACACCGCTGTCCTTGACGCCGTCGTTCCGCAGGTCCGCCTGACGCATCTCCTTCCACACGGTCAAGACGACAAGTTGTCCACGCACACGCAGCTTCAGTTTGCCTTTGTGATCGTCTTCCTCTAACTCCGCACGCTTCAGTTCTTCCGGCGAGACATCGTCGGGAATATCGCCTTGCCAGATCACTTTCCCGAAGGTCAATAGCTCGCCCTCCGGCTTGCTAATCTCAACCTTTTGCAGTTCTCTACCGGCATTGACTGGGGAAGGTTCCAGTGCTCCGCTTCCGAACATTGCATAAGTATTGGGATGGTAGGTACTCGCCAGGGCTTCCTGCCTGCGCACCACGGCCGCGATAACGTTCTTGTAATAGACGTGAACGGACATATTAATTTCTTCTCTTTTCAAATACTTCGCCACCACCCCCGCCGGATCCAGCAGCTTCGGATCCGGCAATAACCCATACCACGCATCGCTGACATATAAATCCTCCAACGCGCTCGTTTCCGGAAACCGCAATCGCTCACGCCCCTTGGCATCCACCACGATCCACCACGGCTCTCCGTTGTTGTAATCGGGCATGGGTGCCAACTCCATCGGCCCTTGTGCATAGCTGGCCACTGCAATAAATTCGCGGGCATTGGCGCCGAACAGGCTCTGATTGATGAACCGTTCCAACCCACTTCTACCCTCGCCGCCAGCGCGAAATCGTCTGGCAAACACTGGGGCGCCCGTGGCCGGCTGGGCGCCATGCAGCACGGCAAGCATGTCGTCGGCGCCGCCGCATAGCACGGCAGCCATGCGCGCCACCAAGCCACCCATCGAATGGGTAACGATGATGGCCTTGTCCGTGTGGTTCTCTCTGCAAATTTCCCGGACGCCCATGATGCGTGTCTTCTTCTTTCGCCTCTTGTCCTCGAAGTCGACCCCATCGAGTACGTCCCTGGCCGACAGTTCGTTCGATTGCAGAAAGTTGTAGCCAATCGCATAGACCGGGTATCGATAGCTGACAAAGGTCTTGAATACTTCGGAATCCAGTGTCAGGGCTTCACCGGCGCCGTACCCACCGTATTCCGACGGGTGGGTACCCAGTACCGGCTTCAGGGCCGACTTCTCTCCGTCTTCGCTTCCATTCGCCCACTCGCCAATTGGCTCGCCATACTGCATTGGCTTGTTCAGCGCCCCCTTCAACCATTCCAGCGTCGGTTGGTAGCTCCAGCGATGCAGGGTGCTCCAGCCACGCCGGCGTGCTTCTGCGGCGTCGATCCCGAGCTTGGCTTCGTCGATGGAAATCAAGGGACCACGAGGGTCCACTACCGCGGGCTCTGGATCGAAGCGGGCGGCGCGCGAGGCGGCGCCCCGAAGCCACCCGCGCAACACGGCGAAGAACGCGGCAAAGCCGGAAGCAACTCCGTCCATGTTGGGTGGGTACCAGACTTCGCGGCCATTCTGACTATTCGCCAACAAACTCCCCATCACCCCCGGCAGAAAAATGACCGGTATGGGCGTTCGCGGATCGCAGTGAATCTCCTTGACGCACCGATCACTGTCAGGCGTAAGCACGGCGGACGCTATTGGCGTGCCGTCGAAGTCAAGGCCGGTGGGGAGCCGGACGGTCTGGCTGCCGCCGTCATGTGACACATCGGCTGGAGTTTGCGGATCGGTGCTTTGCGGACTATCCATCGTTCAAATTGAAGAAGGGTGACATTCGGGCAGGCGGTTCACGCCTTACCCACCTTAGGAAGAATCCGAATCCTGATGCGCTCGACATCCTGGTTCTTCTGGACGGAAGTCCTGCCGGATGCATCGGTCACGCCCACGATCTTCGACCCGTCGTCGCGCAGGATCTCGTAGGGGTGGTCACTCAACGGGTCCCCGGTGATCTCGTTACGGAGCACGTAGGCGTCGTTGAAGGCCGTCCTGGACATTTCGTTCATCGACTGCGCCAGCGAAGCCGGCCCCTGCCGCGCCATGCCATTGGATCGGATCGTGCGTTCCCCGCGCGTTCCGTCTTCAATGCCAGTCGCCGACATGCGCAGATACGAGCCCCCGCACTTGAGCAGCAACTCATCCTTGGCCTCGATCACGACCCGCCCGTTGGCGCTGGTGACGGTGATGTTCTGGTCTGCCATCAGTCGCATCTCGTCACGCTGCGCCTGTATCTCCACCTTGCCCCGGGCGGCGAACAGCTTGATGCCCAGGCGTTGGGCGAAGATGGAGATACGCTCTCCCGCCGCCACCGTGAATCGCTTGATCGCACTCACGTCGACATGGTTCGTGGCCGTCGCAATCAGATTTTCGTTGGCCGAAAGTTGAAGATCGGCTCCCGATGCCAGCGCCATGCCGGCCGGCGCGGTGGCCAGCAGCCCGGCGCGTTTGAGCTGGTCCAGCGTATCGTCCAGCAGGGCCCTCTGGCGGGCGCAGTCCGCTGCCTCCGCTTGCGCCGTCCTGGCCGCTTCCGCCAGCGCTTCGCTCGACTGCAGCGCCTGCTGCAGCAGGCTCCGGACGCGCTCCATCTCCAATTGCTGCCCGCTCGCCGCGGGCTGATCGTCCGCCGAGATCAGCACACCCTTGCCGGCACGGATGGCGCCCCACCCTGACGTCCTCAGTTCAAAGCCATCCCCGCGTTGCTTGCTGTCCGCATCGACGAGGTACCCAAGGTTGAGCTGGCTCTTGCCGCCGTATTCCGTCGACAGCTTGATGCCCTCATGGCCCTCCCAATCGTCCATGCGCAGCTTGTTGTTGCGCTGGGTACGGATGACATTGCGCGATGGCCAGCGGCCCTCATGGGTAATGAGGTCCGGTTGCACGCTGTTGTGCAGGGCGTGCGCGATGTAAGGACGGTTCGGGTTGCCGTCGTGGAAGGCGATGGCGACCTCGGTACCATCGAGCAGGGGAAAGTGAAAGCCGGTCTTCAGACCGCCTGCGAAAGGCTTGGCCAGTCGCAGCGGCACGCTTTCGCCGCCTTTGCGCCACGCGTCGAAATCGAAGTCGAAGCGGACAACGTAGCGTCCCTCCCCGGTTAAATAGGCGTACTTGTACCGGTCTGGCGCGCTGATCCTGCCGCTCAGCGTACCGGCGATGCGCGGCCACTTTCTTTCGTCGATCGGCAGACGATAGCGCCGACCCGACGGAATGGCCTTGTACGTGTTGCGATAAGCCTGGTCTCGCCCACCCTTGTGAATGACCTCGGTAACAACCTGTCCGTGCGGCGCATCGGGTAGCACCGCATCCATGCGCAGGATGCGTGCGGGGCAGAGTTCCAGGACGTTGCTCTCCCCCTCGTAGACGATCTGGCCGGCCAGTGCCGCTTCATGACGGAGCTGCGCCTCCCATCGGGCACCTTTCCAGTCCAGGTGATGGGTGCCGAAGACATAGGGCTGACCGTAGTTTCCCTTGTCATTGAAGGCGAGATTGGCTTCGTCCCTTAACCGCTCGTAGGCATGGTCCGGGTTGTAGTCGGCGGCCATGAATGACGCCGCCACGGTCCGCGCATGGGTCTGCAGCGAAAACACGGTCTCCGCGCCAGATTCGAGACCGGCCGTCTCGCGATACGGCACATGCAGCGCCGGCTGGTAGATGTAGTGGTCGATATCATCGGCGATGGTAAAGACCTCGCCAAGATGGGTACCGAACCGGCTCGGCACGAAGTAGCTGTACAGCCCTTCCTGCTCCATGAGCAGCCGGACGAAATCCCAGTCCGTCATCTGGTACTGAAGCCGGAATTTGTGCTCGGGATATTCGCGACGCGTCCGGAACGCGAACTGGTGGCCTTCCAGGCCGTGGCGCCGCAGGATGGACTCGATGATCTGCAGTGCCGTCTTCTGCTGGTAGATGCGACTGGCCGTGGTCAATTCGAGCAAGGCCACCGTGGGCCTCAGCTCCATTTCGTAGGCACAGAAATCCCGGGTGGTCCGGGTTCGCGAGAATTGCGAGATCCAGCCGGAGAACAGGCGCGGCACCGATCCGTCCGCTGGCGTCACCCTGAAGGTGGCCGGCTTGCGCAGGTAATTCTCGCGCGCCAGTTCCAGCGGATGTGTCAGCACCGCCTTGAGGCGATAGGGCTCGCCCAGACGTTCAGTGGCTTCGAATGACACCACGGACAATGCCGCGGCATCCGGTGCGGCGGGGACGTCGAGATGATAGGACTGCCGCCCCGTCAACGCGCCTTGCAGCGCCCTGCCAACCGTACTGAGCGTATCCACGACACCAGCCATGTTCCCTGCTCCGTGATTTGAGACGAACCCTGCGAACGGGAGGCGGCACACAAGCCACGCACCTCGCGGCGCACGTTATCCGGTTTCAAACCAGCGGGGAATATCGGTGTTGCGTTCTCTACAACTAACTCAAACGAAATCCTGAAATCAATTTTTGCCGATATACGGAGCCGAAATTCATCGGTAGCGGCTTGTCTCCGCCATCGCCAGTCGGAACATTCCGATGTCAATGAAAATCCCGGCTCCCCACCATCAGCCTGCCCAGCAGCGGGCTCAGGTCCACCAGCTCCTGGGCCACCAGGTGCTTCACGTCGCCCTGCCGTTGCCAGGTGCCGATCACGCCCAGCAGCGTGGCGCCCAGTACCTCCTTGCGCTGGCGTTCGACCAGGTCGGGCCAGATGATCACGTTGATCGATCCGGTTTCGTCCTCGATGGACGTAAAGATCGTGCCGCTCGCAGTGGAGGGGCGCTGGCGCACCGTCACGATGCCGCAGGCCCGCACGCGGCGGCCGTTGCCCAGGCGTGACAGCTGCTGTGCGGTGATGTACTTGAGCGCGGTCAGCCGGCGTCGCAGCAGCGTCAGCGGGTGGCATTTCAGTGACAGGCCCAGGCTCGCATAGTCGGCCGCCACGTCCTCGCCGATCTTCGGTTCGGGCAGTGCCAGCGCCAGTTCCTGGGGCGGCGCCTCGTGCAGCAGGTCGCGATGCGCGGTCTGCACCGCCGCGCCACGCGCATGCCAGCGTGCCTGGCGCCGATGGCCGGCCAACGACACCAGCGCGTCGGCCGCGGCCAGCACGTCGATATCGTGGGCATCGAGCCGCGCGCGGCGCGCCAGGTCTTCCACGTTCTCGAAAGGCCGTTCGGCACGCGCGGCCTCGATGCGCCGCGCGGCGGCCTCGCGCATGCCCTTCACGCGATTCATGCCCAGCCGTACGTCGCGATACGGCCGCCCCGGCCGCTGTGGCTCCAGCGCGCTTTCCCAACCGCTGACCGTCACGTCCACGGGCTGCGCTTCCACCTTGTGGCGGCGCGCGTCCTGCACCAGTTGCGATGCCGAATAGAATCCCATCGGCAGGCTGTTGAGCAGCGCGCACAGGAACGCGTCGGGGTGGTGGCACTTGATCCAGGCGCTCACGTAGACCAGCTTGGCAAAGCTGGCCGCATGGCTTTCCGGGAACCCGTATTCGCCAAACCCCTCGATCTGCTTGCAGATGGCCAGCGCGAAGGCATCAGGGTAGCCGCGCGACGTCAGCGCACGCACCAGCGCGTCCTGGTGCTTCTTCAGGTCGCCCCGGCGGCGCCACGCGGCCATCGAGCGGCGCAGCTGATCGGCCTGGCCCGGCGTGAAGCCGGCCGCCTCGATGGCCAGTTGCATGACCTGTTCCTGGAAGATCGGAATACCCAGCGTGCGGCCCAGCACACGACGGATCACGTCGTTGAAGTAGGTGGGCAGCTTGCCCGTGCGGCGCAGGTCCTCGCGCCGCTTCAGGTAGGGATGCACCATGCCGCCCTGGATCGGCCCGGGCCGCACGATCGCCACTTCCACCACCAGGTCGTAGTACTGGCGTGGCTGCAGGCGCGGCAGCATCGACTGCTGCGCGCGCGATTCGATCTGGAACACGCCGATGGTGTCGGCCTTGCAGATCATCGCGTAGGTGGCATCGTCGGTCTCGGGCAGGTCTTCCATGCGCGTGGGCAGGCCCGCGCGATCGGGCTCGGGATTCGGGATCATCGCCAGCGCACGCCGGATGGCGGTCAGCATGCCCAGCGCCAGCACATCCACCTTGAGCAGGCCCAGCGATTCCAGATCGTCCTTGTCCCACTGGATCACGCTGCGATCCTTCATGGCGGCGTTCTCGATCGGCACCAGCCGCGACAGCTTGTGCCGGGCGATCACAAAGCCGCCCACGTGCTGCGACAGGTGGCGCGGGAAGCCGCGCAACTGCTCGGTCAGGCTGGCCCATTGCCGCACGGCCGGCGAATCGGGATCCAGCCCGTAGCGGGATATCCGCTCGATGAATTCGGTGCCGCCGTCCCACCACGCCTGGCCCTTGACCACCTGCTCCACCACGCTCGGGTCGATGCCCAGCGCGCGCCCCACGTCGCGCAACGCGCTGCGCGACCGATAGGTGATCAGCGACGCCGCCAGCGCGGCACGGTGGCGGCCGTACTTGTCGTAGATGTACTGGATGACTTCCTCGCGCCGCTGGTGCTCGAAGTCGACGTCGATATCGGGCGGCTCGTCGCGCTCGCGCGACAGGAAGCGCCCGAACAGCAGGTTGGCCTGCTCGGGGCTGACCTCGGTGATATGCAGGCAGTAGCAGACCAGTGAATTGGCCGCCGAGCCGCGTCCCTGGCACAGGATGCCCAGCTTGCGCGCATGGCTGACGATGTCGTAGACGGTCAGGAAGAATGGCTCGTAGCGCTTCTCTTCGATCAGTTCCAGCTCGCCTTCGAGCTGCTTTTTCCATTCGGGCTCCATGCCGTGCGGGAATCGTTCGTCGATGCCCTTCCTGACCTCCTGCCGCAGATAGCCGATCGGCGTCAGCCCGTCGGGCACCAGTTCCTCGGGATATTCGTAGCGCAACGTGTCGAGCGAGAACCGGCACTGGCCGGCGATCTGCAGCGTGCGCGCCAGCGCCTCGCGCGGATAGAGCCGCGACAGCACCTGCCGCATGCGCAGGTGGGCTTCGGCATTGGGCGCCAGTGCCATGCCGCAGGCCGGCAGCGGCTGGCCAAGGCGGATGGCGGTCAGCACATCGGACAGCGGCTTGCGCGACCGCACATGCATGTTGACCGCCCCGGTGGCCACCAGCGGCACGCCGGTATCGCGCGACACCTGCTGCAGGCGTTCGCGGTGCAACGCTTCGGCATGGCCCTGCAGCAGTTCCAGCGCGATCGATACGCGGTCGCCAAACACGTCGCGGCACCATCGCGCCTGTGCGCGCAACACATCGGCATCGGGGCAGTAGTCGGGCAGCAGGATCGCCAGGCAATCGGGCATGCCGCGCAGGTGATGCGCGTCGGGCTGCGGATCGGCGATATCGGACGGATACAGCACGTAGCTGCCCTTGTCGGCGCGCCGGCGCCCGAGCGTGATGAACTCGCTGAGATTGCCAAAGCCCTCGCGGTTCTGCGCCAGCAGCACCAGGCGGGGCGGCGGCATGGTGTCGCCCGGGGCCGCCGTCAGCGTGAAGCGGCTGCCGATGATCAGATTGAACGCGTCGGCCGCGGCGGCCAGCGTTTCAAGCATCGCGTGCCGGCGTGCCGCGGCATCGGGGTCTTCGCCGAAGTCGACCGGCGCCCCTTCCTCCTCGCCACCCTCGCCACCCTCGCCACCCTCCTCGTCGTCTTCCTCGACGAAGGCCACGATGTCCTCCACATCGTCCACGTCGCCCGCACCCTGCCCCGCCGCCAGGCGCCGCGCGCTGCGGGCCACGGCTTCCCACATGTCCTCGCGCAATACCTTGATGGCGTGGTGCGCGCGGGCGGTGCCGGCCACCGAACACTCGTCGGTGAGCGCCAGGCCGCTGTAGCCCAGCTGGAACGCGCGGGTAATCAGTTCCTGCGGATGCGACGCGCCAGTCAGGAACGTGAAGTTGGAAATGCAGTGCAGCTCGACATAGTCGGGCAACGACGGCAACAGGGAAGACAATCCGGGCAACATCGCCAAGCTCCGGGGCACTCAGGCAAACAGGCCGTGCAGGAACCAGCGGTATTCGCCGCCGTCTTCCTGCCCGTCGCGCATGGGGCGGCCGGGGCGTTCGCGATAGACCCAGCAGCGCAGCCCGTCGGCGCGTTCGGCAATGAAATAGTCGCGCGTGGCCAGGCCGCCATCCCACCAGCCGGCCTCGATGCGCTCGGGGCGCGTCAGCATGACCAACGGCCCCTGGTACACGGGACGGTGCTTTTCCACACGCAGCGGCTGCGGCGCTTCCAGCAGCCAAAGCGGCCGCTCGGGCGGCAAGGCGCCCGTGGCCAGCGCACGCGCGGGCGTCTCGCCCACCGGGCACCACTGGTTGGCGCGCTCGGGACGATGGTCGGCCAGCGGCTGTGGCTGCAGCACGTTGTCGCGGCCCAGCCGGGCGACCAGCGTATCGATCAGCCGGCCCAGTTCGGCCGGTTCGGCGCCGGGCTCCGGAAACAGCGAATCGCTCTGCGGCACGCAGGTTTCCATCGTCTCCACGCGCAGCCCCAGGCCTCCTACCGGCGCATGAAAACGCACCTTGTCGAGCTTCTCGCGCAGCAGCTTCGACAGATGCACGGGGTCGCGGCTGGGCTGCGCCAGCGCCAGCGGCACCGGCGTGCTGTCGGTGTCCTCGCCCAGCCGGTAGCGTTCGTGTTCCAGCACCAGCACGCAGCGCGTCACGCCGGCCTGCTGCGCCGCCAGCCAGCCCGACAGCGCCAGCAGCAGCCGCTGCGCCCCGGCCAGCACGCCTTCGGCCGATTCGATGCGGCCCGGCAGCTCCATGCGTTGTGCAAACGCGGGCGGCGCTTCGAACCATGCAAAGCCCGAAGGAACCTTGCCATAGGCCTGGTCCAGCCGCGCCAGCAGTTCGGTGCCGATACGGCGCGACAAACCCGCGCGCGGCAACTGCCGCACCTGTCCAAGCGTATGGCAGCCCACGCCTTCGAGCCAGTCCGGATCGGTGTACGCCTGCAGGCAGGTCACGGGCAGGCGGTCCAGCAGGCGCATCATGCGCGGCGCCTGCACCGCGCGCCGGGCCGGCCGTACGATGCCGCGCGGCGTCTTGCGCAGCGGCTGGCGCGCCAGCCATGCCGCGCCCTGCGCCGTGGTGCCGCTGCCAATCTGCACGAACGTGCCCAGTTGCCGCACGCGGGTGCGGATCGCCCGGCACAGCGCGCGATGCCCGCCGAACAGCCGCAGGCTGGCCGTGACGTCGAGCATCACCGTGGCCGATTCGGGTTCCGGGTCGATCGTCACGGCCGGCGTGAAATGCAACAGCGTCAGCGCCACGGATGTCACCAGACCGGTCTCGGCGGCCGGATCGCGTTCAAGCTGCACCACATCGGCCGACAACGCCTGCACGCCGCCGCGCCGCATGCCGTAGCACACGCCCAGCGCCGCGGCCGGGCCATTGGCCAGCACCACGCGCTCGTGCGCCATCACGGCCACCGGCAGTTGCTGCAGCGTACCGTTGCCATGCGCGGCGGGGGTGCCGGCGGGCTCAGGCCAGCTCGGCTGCAGCGCGTCCAGCGGCAGGCGCGGCAGATGCACCGCGATCCAGTACGTCATGGGCAATCGGATCGAGACCCGCCGCGACGGCGGGTGTGGGAACGGCAGGCATGCCCGTGCGCCGGGGCACATGGGCCATGCCTTCGAGTGGCAACAGCAACGGCGTGTCGCGCACCGGGCCACGCCGCTTGTGGAAGGTGATCGACATCAGGTTGCCGGGCTGCGGCGACAGCGCCAGCCGCAGCACCGCCGGCGACGAGTCGTGCAGCACCCGCATGGGCCGCAGCACCCACACCACGGTATCGCCGCCCTGCGCCAGCACCTGCAGGCGCCGCAGCGCCTCGGGCCGCGCGCCGGCCAGCCACACCAGCACCGCGCCGAACGCCTGGCTACGCAGCATCTGCTCGGCCGCCCAGAGCATGTCCGTGCGCTGCGAGGCCATCGTGGCGGCCACCGGCGGGCGCACCCAGTAGAGCTGCCGTGCGGGCAGGCGGTCATCGTCCAATCCGCCCGCCAGTCCGCCAGCATTCGGCAGGTAAGGCGGATTGACCAGCGCGATGCGCCGCCCGCCGGCCGCCAGCGTGCGCAGCGCCGGCATCAGCAGGCGCAACTCGCCCGCTCCGTCCTGCGTCAGCAGCAGTTCCGTCACCGCACCGGCCGGCCACCCGCCGCCCGGCAACTCGGCGGTCAGCGCGTCATAGCCGGTCGGACAGACGGGCAGCCGGCCGGCACGGCCCAGCTGGCCCGCGCGCCACAGGCCGGGATACCGCTGTTCGAGTTCGCGCACCGATTCGCGGGGCGGCTCGGCCAGCGGGGAGGATGAGGGCGCATGGTCCTCCGCCAGAAGCGAAGGCTGCCCATGCGGGGCGGGGGTCATGATCGGGTTGTCGGCCCACGCGCAGTCGGCGCGGACATAGGAATTCGTCGAATACTGTATGTTTATACAGTATCGGGGCCGGCGCAAGGGGTACGCTATCCAAGTGTCTGAATCGGCGCTTGTGAAGTGATTTTTGCGTCCTTGCCACACTTCCGGGCGGACGATTGCAAACAAGTGTCAAGTGTCATTGTGAAGTGTCAGGCAGTGCGGAAAAATGCGCGGCATGAAAAGGAATACGCGCGAATGCGTGCATCTGCTGATCGAAGGTTTGCAGCGTCAGGGCCCGGTGCGCCGTGACGGGCTGGCTGACGCCTGCGGCCTGTCCGCCGAGGAGACCACGCGCGCATTGAAAGCCGCGCGGCAGATGAGCGTGATCGACCATGTCCCCTACGGCCCCGGCACGCCGCCCGCCGCCGTCTTCTATCAGCTGACCGGACGCCAGTTGCCGCCGGCGCGCAAGAGCACGCGAATGCCGCCAGCCCCCGATGACCGCTTCCAGCCGCTGCTGGAAGCCTGGTGGAACAGCAACGAGCTGGACCGGGCCTGATGCAGGCACGCCGCCTGATGACCGGCGGCGGCGCCACGTTGGGGTGCGTCGGCTACCTGTCCCGCCGGTAGCGGGCCTGCATGATCTGGACCCACTCGCCGTTGTCGGTCTGCATGAATGACGTCAGCGTGCGGTTGTCGTCGTCCTGAAACGCCATCACATCGCGATACTTCGCCATCTTGCCCGGCACCACGGTGCCATCCGGGCCGAACGCCGGACCATCGGCGCGCAGGGTCAACGTCTTGCCGTCGGCTTCCAGGTCGCCCTCGTAGATCCACATGTGGGTCATCATCGAACCGATGAAGGTACCCACGAAGTGCTGGCGGGCGGGGTCGTAGCCCAGCGTCATGACCGTCACGGCCGGCCCGCAGCCGGGGAATTCGCCTTCGGAGCGGGTCTGCACCCAGGTGTCGCCAATCTTGCTGACCTGCTCGGGAATCTTCCACTTCTCGGCCGGGCCTTCGGGCCCCATCTGGGCTTCGCCTTCGGCTGTCCAGTTGCCTACCAGCCGATGCAGCCAGCGGTGTTCGTTGGTGATGTCGACTTGCATGCTTAAGTCTCCGGTGGATGAGTTCAGATCGATATCGCCGTCTTGTGTACAGCGTACACAAATCCTAGGAGATGATCGGAACGATGTCCACATCGGTGTGGCAGCATGACAAAAACTTAATCTTGAGGCGCACACATCACTTGCAGTGATGAAAGGCGCTTGAGACGGCGTTCAGCCTCAGTGTGGCCGCCCGAGACGGGTGACCGGCCGCTGCCTGTCTATTACTGCGGCAGGCGAACCTTCGGCACGATGAATTGGTTGCCCGGCGCGCGCATCACGTCGCACTGGGCTTCACCCTTGCGCGCCTCGCCGGCCTGGTTCACGAATTCGATGCTGCCCACCACGCTGTAGACATCCTCCGCCACGCGGCGCGAGGTGCCTTGCACCCACCGGAACTTGTCGGGGTTCGGCAGCTTGGCCTTGACAGCCTCCATGCAGGCCACTGGCGCCTCGGGCGCTTCCGGCCTGCCGCCACGCTGACCCATTTCGATATTGACCGGTGCATCGGCGGCGGCTGCCACCATCGGCAGTCCGATGGCCACGCAGGCCAGGGCCGGCACGAGCTTGCGGCGCAGGTGTGTTGTCACAGGTGTGTACTCCAGAACGAAAACGGCCGGCACGCGCGATGCATGCCGGCCGGTTGCCATTGTACTGCGGCGAAAATCCCTTACGTCCCTTACGTGCTTACGCGCTCACGCCATTACACGGACATGTCGCGCGGTTCGGGCTTGCGGTCGTCGAACCAGCGATACAGCGTGGGCACCATCACCAGCGTCAGTAGCGTCGACGTAATCAGCCCGCCGATCACCACCACGGCCAGCGGCCGCTGCACCTCCGAGCCCGGGCCGTCCGAGAACAGGAACGGCACCAGGCCCAGCATGGCGATGGTGGCGGTCATCATCACCGGCCGGAATCTCTGGGTGGCGCCGCGCACCACCGCATTGCGCAGCGACATGCCCGACTCGCGCAGCGTGCGGATGTACGACACCAGCACCACCCCGTTGAGCACCGCCATGCCCCACAGCGCGATGAAGCCCACCGATGCCGGCACCGACAGGTATTCGCCGGTGACGAACAGCCCGATGATGCCGCCGATCGATGCAAACGGCAGCACCGTGATGATCAGCGTGGCAAAACGCAGCGAGTTGAACAGCAGGAACAGCAGGAAGAAGATCGCGGCGATGGTGATCGGCACGATCAGCTTCAGGTGGCCCATGGCGCGCTCCATGTTCTGGAACTGGCCGCCCCACTCGTAGTAGTAGCCCTCGGGCAGCTTGACCCTGGTCTCCGTGGCGGACTGCAGTTCGGCCACGAAGCCGCCCAGGTCGCGGTCCTTCACGTTGATCATCACCACCACGCGGCGCTTGGCCATTTCGCGGCTGATCTGCGCCGGGCCATCGCTGACCTCGATCTTCGCCACGCTTTGCAGCGGCACCTGCACGCCATCGGGCGCCTGCACCAGCAGCTGGCGGATGGCCTGCACGTTGCCGCGGAACTCCTCCGGCAGGCGCACCACCGCCGCAAAGCGGCGCTCGCCCTCGAAGATGTCCGTGGCGCGCTTGCCGCCGATGGCGATCTCGATGATGTCGTGGATGTCCGACACGTTCAGCCCGTAGCGCGCAATCGCCTGGCGATCGATTTCGATCGACAGGTACTGCTGGCCAGAAATCCGCTCGATACGCACATCCTCCGCACCCTTGATGCCGCCCGCCACGCGCGCGATCTCGCCGGCCAGGGCGCGAAGGCGGTCGAGATCATCGCCAAAGATCTTCACGGCGATGTCGGAACGCACGCCGCTGACCATCTCGTCCACGCGGTCCGAGATCGGCTGCGCCATCACGATCTGCACGCCCGGTATGGCCTTGAGCTTTTCGCGGATGGCGCTGGCGATGTCGTCCTGCGTCCAGCCGTCGGGCCACTCGTCGCGGTCCTTGAGGCTGGCGATCGGCGTCGACTCGTTCTGGCCCTGCGGATCGGCCGGGCTTTCGCCACGGCCCACGCCGGACACCACCGACTTCACGCCCGGCACCTCCAGCACCAGCTTGTTAGCCTGCCGTTCCAGCTTGATCGACTCTTCGAGCGAGATGTTCGGCACGCGGTCCAGCGCGGGCACGATCGACCCTTCCTTCATTTCCGGAATGAACGACGTCCCGAGCATCGGCACGATCATCACCGTGGCCACGAACAGGCCCACCGCCGACAGCACCGTCTTCCTGCTGTTGAGCAGCGCCCAGTGCAGCATGCGCAGGTAATGCCGCTTCATGAACGCGATCACGCGCGTGTCATGCTCGGCACCGCCCTTGAGCAGGTACGACGACAGCACCGGCGACAGCGTCAGCGACAGGAACAGCGAGATGGCCAGCGCAATCGAGATCGTGATGGCCAGCGGCGCGAACATCTTGCCTTCCATGCCCTGCAGCGTCATCAGCGGCAGGAACACCAGGATGATGATGCCCACACCGACGATCACCGGCGTGGCTACTTCCTGCACCGCCTTGACCAGGATCTGGTTGCGGGTCAGCCCCGACTTGTCCGCATGGCCCAGCCGCTCGAACGCGTTCTCGACGACCACCACCGAGCCATCCACCATCAGGCCGATGGCGATGGCCAGCCCGCCCAGCGACATCAGGTTGGCCGACAGCCCGATCCGGTTCATCACCATGAACGTCAGCAACGGCGTCAGCACCAGCGTGGCCAGCACGATGACCGACGAGCGCACGTCCCCCAGGAACAGGAACAGCACGATCACCACCAGCACCACGCCTTCGAGCAGCACCTTGGTGACCGTCCACAGCGCGGCGTCCACCAGCTCGCTGCGGTCGTAGTACGGCACGATCTGCAGGCCGCCGGGGATCATGCCCTTCTCGTTGATCTCCGCCACACGCGCCTTGACGCGGCTCACCACTTCCTTGGCGTTGCCGGCGCGCATCATCATCACGATGCCGCCCACGGCCTCGGTCTGGCCGTTCTTGACCACGGCCCCCTGGCGCACCTCGTGGCCGATCGTCACCTGCGCCACGTCGCGCAGGTAGACCGGCGTGCCGTTGATCTCCTTGAGCACGATGCTGCCGATATCGTCCACGCCCTTGGCCAGACCCACGCCGCGAATCAGGTACTGCTCCGCGTAGTGCGGCAGCACGCCGCCGCCCGAGTTGGCGTTGTTGCGCGCCAGCGCCTGGTACACCTGCTGCAGGCTGACCTCGTAGTGCCGCATGCGCTCCGGGTTGACCAGTGCCTGGTATTGCCGCACGTAGCCGCCCTGCGAGTTGATTTCGGCCACGCCCGGGATCGATCGCAGCAGCGGACGCACCACCCAGTCCTGCGCGATGCGGCGCTCGGCCAGCTCTTCCTGCGTCAGTTCGCGGTCACCGTCGTCGGGGCGATCCAGCGTGTACTGGTAGACCTCGCCCAGCCCGGTGGACACCGGCCCCAGCACCGGCGTCACGCCTTCCGGCATGCGGCCGGACACCTCGATCAGCCGCTCCATGACGAGCTGCCGCGCGAAGTAGACGTCGGTCTTGTCCGTGAACACGAGCGTGATCAGCGACAGGCCGGCCTTGTTCAGCGAGCGCATCTCCTCGAGTCCGGGCAGCCCCGTCATCGACATTTCGATGGGCACGGTGACAAAACGCTCCACCTCCTCGGGCGAGCGGCCGGTGGCTTCGGTGGCGATCTGCACCTGGACATTGGTCACGTCCGGGAAGGCATCCACCGACAGCTTGCCGGCCGCGCGCAGGCCAAAGAAGAACAGCACCACCGCCACCACACACACCACCAGCCGCTGTTTGATCGCGGCCTCTAAAAGCGATGTCATCATGGCGGCTTACCCCTGTTCCAGGCGCTTGCGTTCGTTGTCGAGGTGGAACGCACCCTCCACGACCACGCGATCGCCCGCCTTGATACCGCTCTGTACCACGCGCATGCCGTCGCTTTCCGAACCCAGCTTCACCTTGGTCAGGCGATACTGGCCGGGCGCCGTTTCCACGTAGACCTGCTCGTCGTTGCCGTCGCGCACCACGGCGGAACCGGGCACCACCAGCGTATCCACAGGCTTGCCCGCGATCAGCATGCTGGCCAGCATGGCCGGCTTCAGGCGCCCTTCCTTGTTCTCCAGCTCGGTACGGACCAGCACCGTGCGCGATTGCGGATTCACGGTACGGCCCACGTAGATCAGCTTGCCCGTGATGCGGCCGTTGGTATTGGCCAGGGACGGCACCTCGATGTCGACGGCCTGGCCTTCGGCCACCTGGGCCGCCTGCTGCTCGGGCACCTCGGCCACCACCCAGACCCGCGACAGGTCGGCCACGGTGTACAGCGCGTCGGCCGGCTGCACCACCTGGCCCTGGGCCACGTTGCGCTCCACCACGGTGCCGCTGATGCTGGAAAACACCGGCGAATACGACTCTATGCTGCCGTTCTTCGCCAGCGTGGCGATGGCCTGCGCGGACATGCCCAGCACGCGCAGCTGGTCGCGATAGGCGCGCATCTCCGCGGCGGCAATCGCATATTCGCTCTGGCGGCGCTGCAGTTCGGCGCGGCCGATCACGTCGGCGTCGAACAGCTGCCGCGCACGCTCGGCATTGCGGGCCTGCAGGTCGTTCTGGGCCTCGGCCTTCAGGAAGGCCATCTGCGCGGCGCCAAGTTCGCTGCTGTGCAGGCGGGCCAGCACCTGGCCGGCCTTCACTTCATCGCCCAGGATGGCGTAGAGATCGGTCACACGGCCGGTGACGGTGGCGCCGATGCGCGACACACGCTGTTCGTCGAAGTCGATACGGCCCGCCACGCGCAGCATCTCGCTGAACGGGGACGATGCCACGGGTGCCACCTTGAGGGTCTTCTGCAGGTTGTCTTCGGCCTTGACGATGCCGGGCGGCAGCTTGGGCGCCTCGGCAACGGCTTCGGGTTCCTTGGAGCAGCCGGCCAGCGACATCACCATCACGACGGCGGCGGCAATGGAAAGCAGGGAATGAGAGGGACGCATGTTCAGTTCAGATTCTGGGAGACGGGCCGGGAGGGCACGACGGCAGCGGCGCCAGGCGTGGCCGACATGAGTTTTTCGATCTGGATGGCGGCGATCTGCAGTTCGTACTGCGCGTTGATCAGTTCGCTGCGCGCATTGCGCAGCACGCGCTGGGCGTCGAGATAGTCGAGAATGCCGCGCTCGCCAAAGCGGTAGGCGGCTTCCGCCACGCCCAGCGCCGATTCGGCTTCGCGCACGATGCCCGATTCCAGCGCGGTGACCTGCGCCTGCGTGATCTCGTACTGCTGGTAGGCGGTGTCCAGCTCCTGCGTGAGTTCGAACTCGCGCGCCTCCAGCGCGGTACGCGCCTGCGTGGCCTGCGCCGTGGCTTCGCCCACCGGGCCGCTGCGGCGGTCCCACAACGGAATCGTCATCACCAGGCCGATCTGCGAGACGTTGTTGTCCGGCTGGCGATCGGTACTGGCGCGCAGCGACACCTCGGGCCAGCGCAGCGAACGCTGGTAGTCCACGCCCAGGCGGGCGCGTTCCAGTTCGCTGCGGCGCTGGTTCAGTTCGGCGTTGTTGGCCTGCATGCTGTCGCGCAGCACGGCCAGGTTCGGCACGTCGGGCGTATTGGCCAGGCTGCCTACCAGCCCGAAGCGCACCGGCATGGCGCCGCCCACTTGCTGGCGCAGCGTGGCCTTGGCCTGATCGACGCGCAGTTCGGCCGTCTGCAGCGTCTTCTGCGCCGCCAGCAGTTCGGTATCGGCCTTGATCAGCTCATAGCGTGGCGCTTCACCCACATCCACGCGCACCTTGGCGCGCTCCTGGATCTGGCGCATCAGGTTCAGGTCCTCGCGCGCGGCGGCCAGTTCGGTCTCGCGCCGCAGCACCTGGAAGTACGCCGTCTTGACCCGCGCGGCCAGTTCGGCACGGAAGGTCTGGCGCTGGGCCTCGGATGCCTCCAGCCCACGGCCGGCCATCTGCTGGCGCAGGTTGCGCTGGTTCGGATAGTCGAACTTCTGGACCACGGCGTACGACGGCGCGTTGCCGCTGGCCACGCCCGGCTGCTTGCCGGACAGCCGCCCGTACATCACTTCCACCTGCGGGTTCGGATACGCGCGGGCGCTGCTGATGGCGGCAGTCGCGGCATCCACATTGGCCTGCGCGGCCTCCGCGCCCTTGTTGGTCGATTGCGCGAGTTCCAGCAACTGCGGCAACCCGAAGGATTCCGCCTCGGGCGTGGTGGCACGCGGCATGGCCTTGGCCGCCAGCTTCATGCCAGGCGCCGTGGTGCCCGTGGCGGGTGTCGCAGCCGGCAACTGGCCAGCGCCGGCCTGCGTCCCGGTATGGGCCATTTTCGCGGGTGCGTTGGCAGGCGCGTTGGCAGGTGCGTTGGCAGGCGCGGGGGCTGGCACGGGCTGAACGGCCCAGGCCGGCGCCGCCACGAACGACAGCGACGCGACCCAGGTCAACGATTTCTTGGTCTTCATGTCGGAATGGTTCAAACGGTACGGCTTGCCCGGCCACCCACGGCAGGCGCGCCGCGTGCCGGCCGGCATCGGGACACCGGGGGCAAACGGCAAACGCTTTCAGCCGCGACGCAGGGCGGTCGCGGGCATCAGGGGGCGCAAGGGCAAGGACGAGCGCACCGTCCGGGCATCAGCCGGAACGGTGGCCGGGAGACTCAGGCGAGGAGATTGGGCGGCCGGAACAGGCCTTCGGATTCGAACGTGGTGCGCGCGGTGGGCGCCTGGAAGCGGTCGCTCACGGATTCGGCGGGTTCGAAATTGGGGAGGACAAAGAGGGCGCTGGTTTCGTCGACCGCATCGAACAGATCGAGCGGGTCGAGCAGGTCAGCCGACCAGATATTGCAGTAGCCCGGAGGCGGCCCATCATCGACAACCTCGTCGTCGGCACCGAAGTCGGGGTCGCCCGGCAGCACCAGCTGGGCCAGGTCGTCACCGGTTGCCAGCGACGCATAGTCTGGCACCTCGGCCTGTGCCGCCTTGACCGCCTGAATCGCTGGCTCGACTTGCGGCACAGCCGCGCGCACGTTCGCCGCTGCCGAAAAGGACAGCGCGGACAGGCACATGGCAGTCAGCAGGAAGAGAACGAAACGTAACAAGATGGGGGCGCGATTGCAGACATTGGGCAGACAATGCCGACGACATTGCTGCGGCACAGCATTGTAACCGAACGCAACAATTGACTAGGAAAACGGCTATGAGTTCCTTTGGAGCGCGCCCGGGCGCCCCCAGCTTGCATGACTGTATATATCAGGCGGCCCTGACGGCCAGCGCGGGATAGTCGGTCAGCCCCTTCGCCCCGCCGCCGAACAGCGTGTTGCGGTCGTGCGGGTTCAGCGCGGCGCCGGTGCGCAGGCGCTCCGGCAGATCGGGATTGGCCACGAACGGACGGCCGAAGGCGATCAGGTCGGCCCAGCCTTCGCGCAGCGCGGCATTGGCGCGCTCGGCGGTGTACTTGCCGGCGTAGATCAGCGCGCCCGGGAATACCTCGCGCAGGCGCTGCTTGAACGCCAGCGGCATATGCGGGGCATCGTCCCAGTCGGCCTCGGCAATGTGGATATAGCCCACGCCCAGCTCGCCCAGCCGCTTTGCTGCCGCCGTATAGGTGGTTTCCGGGTCCGCATCGACGCAGCCGTTCAGCGTGGTCAGCGGCGCCAGGCGGATGCCGACCCGGTCTTTGCTGCCGGTGCCCTCGATCAGCGCCTGGGCCACCTCGCCCAGGAAGCGCAGGCGGTTGTCCAGCGATCCGCCGTATTCGTCTGTGCGGTGGTTGGCCCCGGAGTCGATGAACTGGTTGACCAGGTATCCATTGGCGGCGTGCAGCTCCACGCCGTCGAAACCGGCCGCCATCGCATTGCGCGCGGCCTCGCGGTATTCGTCGACGATGGCGTGGATCTCGTCCACTGTCAGCGCACGCGGCTGCGATGCCTGCACGAAGCCCGGCGTGCCGTCGCGCTCGGCCACGAAGACGTTGACACCCTGTGCCTGGATCGCCGACGACGAGACCGGAGACTGGCCGTCCAGCAGGCTGATATGGCTGAGCCGGCCCACGTGCCAGAGTTGCGCGAAGATGCGGCCGCCGGCGGCATGCACGGCGCGCGTGACCTTGCGCCAGCCGGCCACCTGCTCGGGCGTATGGATGCCGGGCGTCCACGCATAGCCCTTGCCCAGCGGCGAAATCCACGTGCCTTCGCTGACGATCAGGCCGGCGCCGGCGCGCTGGGCGTAGTACTCGGCCATCAGCGCGTTGGGCACATCGCCGGGCTGGCTGGCGCGCGAACGCGTCATTGGCGGCATGACGATGCGGTTGGGCAGGGTCAGGTCGCCCAGCGACAGGGGCTGGAACAGCGGTGCTTGCGAAGCGGTATCGATCGAAGGATGGCTCATCGGGAAACTCCTGTGTGGATCGATCGGATCAGTCCCACGCCGGCGCCAGGGCCGAGGGGCTGACCTCGCGGCCGTTTCGCTCCAGCGCGGCGATGGCCGCCATGTCGTCGGCATCGAGCTTCAGGTCACGTGCCAGCAGGTTGCTGGCCAGGTTCTCGCGCTTTGTCGACGACGGAATCACCGCATAGCCAAGCTGCAGCGCCCAGGCCAGCGCCACCTGCGCCACCGTGGCGTTGTGCTTCGCGGCGATGCGCGCCAGCACCGGGTCCTTCAGCACCTTGCCGTAGGCCAGCGTCATGTACGACGTCACGGCAACGCCCTGTTCCTTCAGGTATGCAGTGAGCTTGCGGTTCTGCAGGTACGGGCTCAGTTCGATCTGGTTGGTCGCGATCTCGCCCCGGCCCACCACGTCGATGGCCTGCTGCGTCAGCGCGATATTGAAGTTCGACACGCCGATCTGGCGCGTCAGGCCGCGCGCCTTGGCCTCCGCCAGCGCGGCCATGAACTCGGGCAGCGACACGCCATTGCCCGGCGCCGGCCAGTGGATCAGCGTCAGGTCCACGTAATCGGTGCGCAGCTTGTCCAGGCTCTCGCGCAGGCTCGGCACGAGCTTGTCGGCGGCGTAGTTCTCGGTCCAGATCTTGGTGGTCACGAACAGCGCGTCGCGCTTGACGCCGCTTTCGCCGATGGCCCGGCCCACGTCAGCCTCGTTGCCATAGATCTGCGCGGTATCGACCGCCCGGTAGCCCAGATCCAGCGCGTTACGCACCGAATCCACGGCGGCCTGGCCAGTCAGACGGAACGTGCCAACACCAAAAGACGGGATGCTCATCGGGTAACTCCTGTGAAATTGCGGATTCGGTTCAGCTGGAATGACCGCAGTATGCCGAAGCTACCTTTGCCGATTAAGCCGTGTATTGGCGAATAAATGTTGATCTGAAATCAACAATTGGGCGGGTCAGTCGTCCATCTCCTGCAGCACGCGCCACTGAATCTTGCCTGTACCGGACTTGGGCAAAGCCTCCACGAAGCGGACGATGCGCGGGACCTTGTAGGTCGCCATGTGCTCTCGGCACCACGCGATGATGGACGCCTCGTCGGTGCCGGGCGCCCCATGCTGCCCCGGCTTGAGCACCACCACGGCCTTTACCGTTTCGCCGCGGCGGGCATCCCGCGCGGCCACCACGCAGGCCTCGTGGATGGCCGGATGGCCGTACAGCAGGCTCTCCACCTCCGCGGGCCACACCTTGTAGCCATTGGCGTTGATCATGCGCTTGAGCCGGTCGCGCATGAAGAAGTAGCCCTCGTCGTCCACGTAGCCCAGGTCGCCCGTGCGCAGGAAGCGCTTGCCGTCGATCTCGATGAAGGTTTCGGCGTCGGCCTCGGCATTGCGCCAGTAGCCGGCCATGATCTGACCGCCGTGCAGCACGATCTCGCCGGTTTCGCCGGGCGGCAGCTCGGCAAGCGTGGCCGGGTCCACCACGCGGGCGTCCACGCCAAACGTGGCCACGCCCAGGCACTCGCGCTTGGCGCGATGGCGCGGATTCGACAGGATGAACGCCGCCGTCTCGGTCATGCCATACGCTTCCACATAGGGCAGGCCGAATCGCGTTTGCAGCGTGGTGGCAACCGCTTCGGGCATGGCCGCGCCACCGCCGCCCAGGAACGCCAGGCTGGACAGGTCGCGGGCATCGATGCCGGGCTGGGCAAAGAAGTCCACCAGCATCGCCGGGGGTGCATTCCAGTTGGTGACCCCGAAACGCTCGATCAGTGCCGCCGCCAGCGCCGCATCCCAGCGCGGCATCAGCACGATGGTCGCGCCCAGGTACAGCGGGCTGTGCATGCCGTTCTGCAGGCCGAGCATGTGGAACAGCGGCGCCACGGCCAGAAACACGCTCTCCGGCCCGTTCGCGCGCCAGACCTGCGAACCGGCCGCCGCGCACATCAGCGAGCGATGCGTGTGCATGCATCCCTTTGGCCGTCCGGTGGTGCCCGATGTGTAGGCCAGCAGTGCCAGGGTTTCCGGGCCGGCTTGGTGCGGCAACGGCACGCGCTGCGCCGCCATCGCCGCCAGCCACGTCGTTCCCGGCCCGGCCATGCCGGACGCGGGCGGCGGGTTGCGATCCCGCACCCACCCGGGCACCGGCAGGCCGCCGTCGTCGGCAAGCGCATCGGCATAGGCAAAGGTGATCACGCGTTCGATGGCCTGCCCATGCAGCGGCGCCACCTGCGCGTAGAGGTCTTCGGCGACGATGGCCACGCGTGCGCCGCTGTCGGCCGCCACATGTTCGATCTCGCCCGTCAGCCACATCGGGTTGGCCGGCACCAGCACGGCCTCGGCCCGCAGAATTGCGTAACTGGCAATGATGTATTGCGGGCAGTTCTGCGCGCACAGCATGACGCGGTCGCCGGGCTGGACGCCGCAGTCCTGCTGCAGGTAGCCAGCCAGCCGCTCGATCTCCTGCAGCAGCTGCGTGTACGGAATGGCGGTGCCGAAGTACTGGATGGCCGTCTTGCCGGGATAGCGGCGCGCCGCGTGTTCGACGTTGTAGACCAGGCTGGTGGCCGGTACGTGGATCGTGCGCGGCAGCCCTGACGGCCAGTGCGCAGCGCGGCAGGCGGTCGATGCGGGCACCATGGATGCAAGGGTCATCGTGAAGTCTGGAAGTCATCGGGGAGGCAGGCCGCCCAACGATAGTACGGGGCGCCGCGTTGCGTATTTGCGATTTGCGAATCGGGCCTTCGCCTGCCGCAAACCGGGGCGGCCCCGGGTATCCATGCGCGCAAAACCCATGTAACAATCGCGGCCACAAGAACATCGATCCAGGAGACCCTCCGCCATGCAGCCCAGCCCGCCGGGTGCGCGGCGGCACGACGCCGACGGCACCGCGAGGCCACAGGCGATGCCGACGATGCCGACGATTGTTGCGTCGAAACTGGTGCCACCGGCCTGTGCCGATTCCCATCTGGCACGTCCGCACCTGGTCGACAGCATGCTGGCCGCGCACAGCGCGCGGCTGGTGCTGATCCGTGCGCCCGCCGGCTTCGGCAAGACCACGCTGATGCAGCAATACGTGGCCGCACGGCAGTCGCTGGGGCACACCACGGCGTGGCTGCGGCTGGATGCCGCCGACAACGACCTGCCGCGCTTCCTGGGGCACCTTGGCGCCGGGCTCCGCGCCCTCGCGCCCGACACGCCGCAGGCATCGGCCTCCGCCGAACGGCTGGCGGCCAGCGTGATTGCCGCCGTAGGTTCGCAGAAGGCACCGTTCGCGATCCTGCTCGACGACTTCGAAACGGTCCAGAGCGAATCCGTGCTGAACTTCGTGCAGCTGCTGCTGGAATCGCTGCCCCCCGTCGGCACGCTGGTGGTGGCCTCGCGCACCATGCCTGCACTCGGCCTGGGCCGCCTCCGCGCCCGAGGCAACCTGCTGGAACTCCAGCCTGGCGCACTGCGCTTCACCCTGCCCGAAGCCACGGTGTTCATCCGCGACAAATGCGGCCTTCCGCTCGGCGATGCGGAGGTATCCAGGCTGCACCGCCATACCGAGGGCTGGGCGACCGCCATCTTCCTCGCCACGTTGTCGCTGCGGCAGCGCACCGACTACGGCCGCTTTGTCTCGTCGTTTTCGGGCTCGAACACCGAGCTGGCCGAGTATCTCGCCGAGGACATCCTGGGCGGGCAGACCGACGCGGTGCGCAGCTTCCTGCTGGAAACCAGCATCCTGTCGCAACTGTCGGCGCCGCTGTGCGATGCCATTCTGGGCCGCACCGATAGCCAGGCCATGCTGGCCACGCTGGAGCGCAACAACCTGTTCCTGTTCCCGCTCAACGGCGAGCACGACGAGTACCGCTACCACAGCCTGTTCGCCAGCTTCCTGCAGCATCGGCTGCACGCGCTCGACCCGGCACGGGAAACCGCGCTGCACGCGGCGGCGGCGCGCTGGTATCTGGCGGCCGACCGGCCCGTCCCTGCCATCGACCATCTGCTGCGCGCGGGCCTGCACCACGAAGCCATCGCACTGATGGCACAGCACGCCGACGCCCTGCTCAACAACGGGCGCGTCAGGCTGCTGTCCCGCTGGTTCGATCTGGTCCGCGACAAGCTGCGTACCGCCGACCCGCGCGTACGTATCAGCGCCGCATGGACCTTGCTGCTGAACCGCCGCTTCGACGAAGCCATGGCCACCGTGCAGCAGATTGCAGACGACACGATCGCCGACGCGGCACGCGAGGCGGTGCAGCTGCAGGCCGAAACGCTACGCTGCGTGCTGTTCGCGATGACGGACCAGATCGATGCCTGCCGCCGCACCGGTCTGCCGCTGCTCGACCGCCTGCCACCCGACGACTCGTTCCAGTACTGGATGCTGGCCAATTCGGTGGCGTATGGCCTGGTGTCGGGGCGCCGGCACGACGAAGCGCGCCAGGTGCTGGCCCATGCCGGTGCCGGCGGGCGGCTCGGGGCCGCGCCCGGGGCCGCATTGCTGCGCAGCGTGGCCGACTGCCTGGAGAGCATCATCGACCTGATCCACGGCAGGCTGGGACGTTCGATGGCCCGGCTGCGCACGGCACAGCAGGCGTGGCAGGAGCGTCCGGACGCGGTCACCGGCGGCCGCGCCGCGGCGGGCGTGATCCTGGGGCTGCTGCTCTATGAATCGGACCAGATCGATGAAGCGGCGCGCTTTGTCAACGACACGCTGCCGTTTGCCAAGATGACCGGCCCGGTCGATTCGATGACGACCTGCCATATCCTCAGCGCCCGGATTGCGCTGGCGCGCGGCGACCGCGACGTCTGGCACCGCCGCCTGCACGAACTCGATGAACTGGGCCGCCAGGTGCAATCGCAGCGGGCGATCTGCTCGGCGTGGCTCGAGCGCGCTCGTGTGGCCACGCTCGACGGCGCACTCGATGCCGCCGCGCAGTCGCTCGATGCCGCGCAGACGCACGGCGCATGGGAAGCCCTCGACGAGGCCGGCTACGGCAATGAGGTGGATACCCCGACGATTGGGCGCTGGCGGCTCGACGTTGCCCGCGGCGCCAGTCGCGCGGTGTGCGATGCACTGGCTGCCGCCATCGCCACGGCTGCCGCACAGCAGCGCCACTGGCGCCTGCTCAAGCTGCGGTTGCTGCATGCGATGGCGCTCGATTCGGTGGGCGAGGAACGGGCCGCCTTCGACGCGCTGACCGCCGCACTGCGCGTGGCCAGCCACGAGGGACTGATCCGCACCTTCGTCGACGAAGGCGACCGGCTGGCCGGCCTGCTGCAGCGGTGGAGGACCGCGCAACGCGGCGGCACGATGTCGGGCGTGGCCGCAACGTTCGTGCCGGCGCTGCTGGCGCGCATGGGCATGTCGGAAAACACTGGCACGGCCGCCCCGTCGCCATTCCAGAGCCCGCCCGCACCGGACGCGGGCCTCGACGCGCTGACGGCCCGCGAACTCGACGTCGTGCGGATGCTGTCGCTGGGCCACCGCAATCGCGCGATTGCCGAAAAGCTCTTCGTCTCCGAACTGACCGTGAAATCGCACCTGCGCCGCATCAGCGCCAAGCTTGGCGCGCAAAGCCGTACCGAGGTGGTGGCGATTGCGCGCGCGAGGGGGTTGCTGGATTGACTCGCTGAATCGCTCCCCTCTCCGCAGGCGGGAGAGGGGAGGAAAGCCCCGTCCGCCTACAACGTCCGCGCGATCAGTTCCTTCATGATCTCGTTCGACCCGCCGTAGATCTTGCCCACGCGCGCGTTGACGTAGAGCCGCGCGATCGGATACTCGGCCATGTAGCCGTAGCCGCCGTGCAACTGCAGGCATTCGTCGATGATCTCGCAGCTCTTCTGCGTGCACCACCACTTCGCCATGGCCGCGGTCTCGGCGGTCAGTTCGCCGCGCAGCACCTTGCCCATGCAGTCATCGACAAAAGCACGCGCCACGGTGGCGTGTGTCTTGCATTCGGCCAGCTTGAAACGCGTGTTCTGCATCTCCAGCAACGGCGCGCCGAAGACCTGCCGGTCGCGCACGTAGGCCACAGTTGTCTCCAGCGCACGCTCCATCGACCCCAGCGCGCCCAGCGCGATCACCATGCGTTCCTGCGGCAACTGCTGCATCAGCTGGTAGAAGCCACGCCCTTCTGCGTCGCCAAGCAGGTCTTCGCGGGGTACGCGCACGTTGTCGAAGAACAGCTCGGCGGTGTCCTGCCCCTTCTGCCCGATCTTCTCCAGCACGCGGCCGCGCCGGAAGCCCTCCAGCCCGGCCGTCTCCACTACCACGATCGACACGCCCTTTGCGCCCTTGTCCGGGTCCGTCTTGACCACCACCAGGATCACGTCGGCCAGCAGGCCGTTCGAGATAAAGGTCTTAGAGCCGTTGATGACATAGTGTGCGCCGTCGTGCAACGCGCGCGTCTTGACGCTCTTCAGGTCCGATCCGGCGCCGGGCTCCGACATCGCAATCGCGCCGACCAGCTCGCCGGCGGCCATCTTCGGCAGCCACCGCTGCTTCTGCGCCTCGGAGCCATAGCGCAGGATGTAGTGCGCCACGATGGCGCTGTGCACGTTGGTACCCAGGCTGGTCGCCATGGCGCGCGCCTGCTCGTAGGCGATGATCGCTTCATGCGCGAACGACCCGCCCCCGCCGCCATAGGCTTCGGGAATGCTGGCGCAGAGCATGCCGACCTCGCCGGCCTTGCGCCAGGTTTCGCGGTCCACATGCTGCTGTTTCCCCCAGCGTTCCTCGTGCGGCACGAGTTCGCGCTCGATGAACTTGCGGATCGCGTCCTGGAATATCGACAGATCCTCCGTCATCCACGGGCTCTGGCTTGTCGGCATGGCAGTGCTCCTTTGCGTTGCGCGCGGTTCAGGGACGTCCGCCGCCCACCACCAGCACCTGGCCGCTGATGTAGTTCGACTCCGGAATGCACAGCAGGTAGACCGCCCCGGCGGCCTCGGCCGGCGTGCCACCGCGCCCCACCGGGATCATCGCCTCGACGTTCTTCATCAACTGCGCATTGACGCCCACCTTGATCTCCTTGCCGGCGATGTCGATGGTCGAGTTGTTGCCGTCTCCGGCCACGGCTTCGGTCAGGCGCGTCTTGATCAGGCCGAAGGCCACGCTGTTGACGTTGACCTTGTAGCGGCCCCACTCCTTGGCCAGCGCGCGGGTCAGCCCGTTGATGGCGGCCTTGGCGGCCGAGTAGTTCGCCTGGCCCGCATTGCCCATCACGCCCGACACCGAAGAGATATTGACCACCTTGCGGAAGATCTCCTGGCCGGCCTCGGCCTCCGCCTTGGCGGTCTCCTTGAAATGGTCCGCCGCCGCGCGCAGGATGCGAAACGGTGCCGTCACGTGCACATCCATGATCGACGACCATTGTTCGTCGGTCATCTTCTGGATCACGTTGTCCCACGTATAGCCGGCGTTGTTGACGATGATGTCGAGCGCGCCGAACGACTGCAGCGCGGTTTGTACGAAACGCTGGCCGAAGTCTGCCTCGGTGACACTGCCCGTGCAGGCCACGGCCCGCCCGCCTGCCGCCACGATCTCGCGCACCACGGCATTCGCCGGCTCGGCGTCCAGGTCGTTGACCACCACGGCGGCACCCTCGCCGGCCAGCTTCAGCGCAATCTCGCGGCCAATACCACGGCCCGAGCCCGATACGATGGCAACCTTGCCATTGAGCTTGCTCATTTGTGTTGTCTCCCTTTTGATGTTCAGCGGTCAGGCGCGATCAGCGCCTCGCCCGTCAGTTTGATGTCGCCTTGCTGATTGCGCGTGGTCAGTGCGATGCGCACCGTCCCCGTCGCCTCGTCCTTCTCCGTGACCACGCCCGTGCACGAGACCGCATCGCCGACATGGGTGATGGCCGCGAAGCGCACCGAGAACTCGCGGATCGCGTGCTGTGGCGCCCAGTTGGTCAACAGGCGGCCAAGATAGGCCATCGACAGCATGCCGTGGGCAAACACATCGGGCATGCCGGCGCGCCTGGCGAAGTCGGTGTCGACGTGGATCGGGTTGTGATCGCCGGATGCCCCGGCGTAGAGCGCCAGCGTGAGCCGGCTCAGCGGCTCGGCAGTGAACGGCGGTAGCGTGCTGCCCACCTCCAGTGCTTCGAATCGAACCGGATTCACGCGGCCTCCTGGCTGTTGCGCACCACGACCACGCTGCGCAGGTCGGCCACGGCGGCGCCGTCGGCATCGGTGACGCGCGTCTCGCGCACCACGAAGCCCAGCGCCCCGCCTTTCTTCTCGTAGATGTCCGCGATGCGCATCTCGAAGTGCAGCCGCTCGCCGGCGAACGCCATGCGGTGGTAGCGGAATGCCTGTTCGCCATGCAGGACGCGGCCAATATCGATGCCCAGCAGGTCCAGCGTGGCACGCGGGTTCGGCGCCTCCATTTCCAGGCAGAAGAGGAATGTCGGGGGCACCGGCAGCCCCGGATACCCTGCGGCTTTGGCGGCTTCGGCATCGGTGTAGCGGGCGTCCGCCTGACCCGTGGCCTTGGCGAAGAAGCGCAGGCGTCCGGCTTCGACCTCGGCCACGTGGCGCGACACCACCGTGCCGATATGTTTCGTGTCCAGCATCGGGGGCTCCTACTGACGCTCGTACAGCGTCACCACGCAGGCGCCGCCAAGGCCAAGGTTGTGTTGCAGCGCCAGTCGCGCGCCTGCCACCTGCCGGTCCTGGGCCTGGCCACGCAGTTGCCACACCAGTTCGGCGCATTGCGCCAGGCCCGTAGCGCCAAGCGGATGCCCCTTCGACAGCAGGCCGCCGGATGGATTGGTCACCACGCGGCCGCCATACGTGTTGTCGCCGTCGAGGATGAATTTCTCGGCGGTGCCTTCGGGCGTCAGGCCAAGCCCTTCATACGTGATCAGCTCGTTGGCGGTAAAGCAGTCGTGCAACTCCACCACGTCGATGTCGGTGGGCGCCACGCCCGATGCCTCGTACACGGCCTGCGCGGCGGCCCGCGTCATGTCGTAGCCCACCACCTTGCGCATGTCGCCTTCATCGAACGTGCTGTTGCGGTCGGTGGTCATCGACTGGGCGCGAATCGCCACGCGCGTATCCAGGCCGTGCCGCTTCGCGAAGTCTTCGGAGCACACGATGGCCGCCGCCGCGCCACAGGTGGGCGGGCAGCATTGCAGGCGCGTCAGCGGGTCGAACACGGTCGGCGACGCCATCACCTCTTCCAGCGTGACCGTATTGCGGAACACCGCGAACGGATTGCGGGCAGCGTGCTGGCGCGCCTTGACCGAGATGCGGCCGAACGTATCGGGCCGGATGTCGTATTCCTTGATGTAGTCGCGGCCTGCGCCGCCGAAGAACTGTGCTGCACGCGGCGCGGCTTCATCAAAACCCTGGATGGCCTGCATGGCATCGACAAAGCGGGCCATCGGCGACGGACGGTCGGTATAGGCGCCCTTCAACGCACCGGGCACCATCTGCTCGAAGCCCACCGCGATGGCACACTCGATGGCGCCGCTGGCCACCGCCTGGCGCGCCAGGAACAACGCCGTCGATCCGGTGGCGCAGTTGTTGTTGACGTTGATGACCGGGATGCCGGTCAGCCCAACGCCGTAGATGGCGGCCTGGCCGGCCGTGGAGTCGCCGTACACATAGCCCACGTAGGCCTGCTCCACCAGCGCGTAATCGACGCGGGCATCGGCCAGCGCCGCGCGAGCCGCGTTGGCACCCATGATCGGGTAGTCATCGCTGGCACCGGCCTTGGTGAACGGAATCATGCCGACGCCTGCAACCAACACTTTCCTGCTCATGTTCGTTTCCTTGAAGATTGGAGATTCGTGAAACCGGGGGAATCGGGGAAATCGGGTAAAAGCGGTTCAGCTCACCTGACGTGCCTGTCCCTGCCAGTACTGCTCGCGCAGATCGCGCTTGAGGATCTTTCCGGCGGCCGACAGCGGCAGCGCCTGCCGGAACTCGAAACTCTTGGGGCACTTGTAGCTGGCCAGCGCCGCACGACAGTGCTCGCGCAACGCCACGTCGGTGGGCGACATTCCGGCGCGCGGCACCACCACCGCATGCACGGCCTCGCCCCAGCGTTCGTCGGGAATGCCGATCACCGCGCAGCTGGCCACCTCCGGATGCAGCGACAGCACGCTCTCCACTTCTGCCGAATAGACGTTCTCGCCGCCAGTGACGATCATGTCCTTGAGCCGGTCGACGATGAACAGGTAGCCGTCGTCGTCCATGTAGCCGCCATCGCCGGTGTAGAGCCAGCCGTCGCGCAGCGCCTGCGCGGTCTCCTGCGGGCGGTTCCAGTAGCCGCGCGTGATATTGGCGCCGCGCACGATGAGCTCGCCCACGCGATGACGCGGCAGCTCGTTACCCTGCGGATCGACGATGCGCATCGTCACCCCGAAGCCGGCACGCCCCGCAGAGCGATACAGGCCGCTGGCGCGGCCCGCCGGGCCATGGTTTTCGGGGGGATTGACGCTGATGACCGGCGACGCCTCGGTCATGCCATAGGCGTGATAGAACGCGATGTCCGGCATGGCCGCCAGGGCGCGGTCCAGCACCCCGGCCGCAATCGGCGAGGCGCCGTAGTAGATGCGCTGCAGGCTCGACAGGTCGTGGTCGCCAAAGGACGGATCGTCGAGCACGGCCTGCAGCATCGTCGGCACCATCATCAGTTCCTCGATGCGCTCTTGCTCGATGGTCTGCAGCACCGCCGCCGGGGCAAAGCCCGGATGGATCACCTGCACGTCGCCGGCCACGATATGCCCGACAGCCCGCGCCATCGCAGCGGTGTGGAACAGCGGCGCCACATGCAGCGACACGAAGGTGCCGTGCCCGGTGCGAAACTCGGCCATGCGCGAGACCGCCGATGCCCAGAGATTCAGATGCGACTGCATCACGCCCTTGGGCTTGCCGGTGGTGCCGCCCGTGTACATGATCGTGGCCAGATCCTCGCCGCCACGGAACACATCGGCCACCGGCCCGGCCCCGGCGATCAGCGCCTCGTAGTCGAGCATGCCGTCGGGCACTTCGCGCTCGCCGGCGTAGATCACACGCGGCGGCCGCCTGGCCGCGGCCACGATGCCGGCCACCATCGGCACGAACTGGTCGTCGACGATCAGGATGCCGGTATCGCAATCGTCCAGCGAATACACGATCTCCGGCACGCTCCAACGAATATTGACCGGATTCAGCACGCCGCCGCCCCACCACACCGCCAGCATGTATTCGATATAGCGGTCCGAGTTCAGCGCCAGCATGCCCACGCGATCATCGGGCGCCATGCCCAGCGCCCGCAGCGCACCGGCCAGCCGCGCCACGCGGTCATGCAATGCCCGGAACGTACGGGTGCGGCCGCCAAAAACGGTGGCACGGCTGTCCGGCGTCTGCTGCATGCAGCGATGCAGCCCCTGCGTCAGATACATGTGTCGCCTCCTTGATGTGATGCGAACGCCAGATGCATGGCCTGGCGGTGGATGTCATGTCCTGGGCACCGACTGTACGGACGCCCCGGCGCCGTGTCGTGCTCCGAACGAACCAATTTGCATGCTGCGGCGCGATTGGTCCGAACGGACCAAGACAGGCTCTGCCCCCGGTGAAAGAATCGGCCGGACTTCAACACACGGGTGACACGGGCATGAGCGGACCGCTGGCAGGGCTGAGGGTTCTGGACTTTTCGACGCTGCTGCCAGGGCCGTTCGCGACCCTGGCGCTGGCAGACCTGGGCGCCGACGTGATCCGGATCGAGGCGCCCACGCGTGCCGATCCCGTGCGGCGGCTGGCACCGCAACGGCATGGCGTATCGGCCGTCCACGCCTGGCTCAACCGGAACAAGCGTTCGCTGGCACTGGATCTCAAGCAGCCTGAGGCCGTCGGGATCGTGCAGCGGCTGCTGCGCACGCACGACATCGTGGTCGAGCAGTTCCGGCCCGGCGTCATGACCCGTCTGGGTCTCGGTTACGAGCAGCTGCGCGCCATCCAGCCGGCGCTGATCTACTGCTCGATCACCGGCTACGGGCAGGACGGTCCCTACCGCGACCGCGCCGGCCACGACATCAACTATCTGGCCATTGCCGGCGCGGCCAGCTACAACGGCCACGACCATCCCACCCCGCTGGGCATCCAGGTGGCCGATATCGCGGGCGGCAGCCTGCACGCCAGCGTGGCCATCCTGGCGGCACTGGCGCACCGGCACCGCACCGGCGAGGGCCAGCACGTGGATGTCAGCATGACCGACGCCGCGTTCAGCCTGAACGCCATGTCGGGTGCGGCCCACCTGGCCGGGGGCCGTGCCCCGCGCCCGGGGTCCGAGCGCCTGAACGGCGGCGCCTTCTATGACTACTACGCCACGGCGGACGGCCGGCATTTCTCCGTCGGCAGCCTGGAACCGCAGTTTCTCGAACGCTTCTGCCATGCGATGGGGCATCCGGAATGGTTCGCGCTGGCGCAAGCCGACATGCCGCGCCTGAAGCGCGAGATCGCCCACGTGTTCCGCAGCCAACCCTATGCGCACTGGTGCGCGGTGTTTGCCAAGGTGGACTGCTGCGTGGAACCCGTGCTCACGCTCGAGGAGTCGGCCTGCCATCCGCAGTTGCGCGCGCGCCGTATGGTGGTCGATGTGCCCGTCACTGACCCGGGCGATGCGGACACGCTGCCGCAGATTGCCCATCCCGTGCGCTATTCGGCAACGCCGCCGGCCTATCGCCATGCCGGCGAGACGCTTGGGCAACAGAGCCGGGCCATCCTGGCCGAGCTGGGCTATGGCGACGACGAAGTCACCGTCCTGGCCCGCGCAGGCGTCATCGCGCCGGGCGACGCGACATAAAAGACCAGACCTGGGAGACTGACATGCAGCACAGCAGGAGACATTGGATGGGCCAGGCCGCGGCATTGGGCGGCGCGGCGGCATTGGCAAGCTGGCCCGTCCGGGCCGACAGCACGTATCCAGGCCGGCCGTTACGGCTGGTCGTACCGTATCCGGCGGGTGGCGGTGCCGATACCATCGCGCGGCTGATCGGGCAGCAGCTGGCGCAGGCCTGGAAGCAACCGGTGGTGGTCGACAACAAGCCCGGCGCCAGCGGCATTCTCGGCAACGACATCGTCGCCAAGGCCGCGCCCGACGGGTACACGCTGCTGCTGGCCATCACCGCGATGATCCAGTCGCCCAGCCTGTACCGGAAGATGCCATATAACGTGGAGCGGGATTTCCTGCCCGTGTCGCTGGTAGCGCGTTCGTCCGACCTGTTCGTGGTGCCGTCGCGCGTGCCGGCGCGCACGCTTGCCGAATTCATCGCGCTGGCCAAGGCCAGCCCCGGCAAGCTCAGCTACGGCTCGTACGGCAACGGCACGTCGTCGCACCTGCATGGCGAGCAGTTCAAGATCCAGGCCGGCATCGACATCATCCATATTCCGTACAAGGGCGCGGCGCCGCTGGTCAGCGACATCCTTGGCGGTCAGGTGGATGCCGCGTTTGTCGATGTCACGTCGGCCAACAGCTACCTGGCCGGCGGCAAGTTTCGCGTGCTGGGCATCACGGGCACGCAGCGGCACGCGGCGCTGCCAGCCGTCCCCACGTTCTCGGAGGCCGGCCTGCGCGGATTCGAGCCCAATGGCTGGTTCGGCATCTTCCTGCCCGCCGGTACGCCGCGGCCGATTGCCGACCGGCTGGCGGCCGACATCGGCCGCATCGTGAAGCAGCCCGAAGTGTCGCAGCGGCTTGCCGCCATGGGCCTGCAGCCGGTGGCCTCCAGCCCGGCCGAACTGGCCGCGGTGGTCAGCAACGACACCCCGAAATGGGCGGAAATCGTGCGCACGGCACGCATCCAGCTTGACTGAAGCCCTCACGGGCAAGGCGGGAAGCGGGCCGGCGCGCCCGCTATCGCTTCAACAAAGCCCACCTTCAACAAATGCAAATTGCCTGACCGGCGGGCGTGCCGCAAAGTCTCCCCAACAACAGCCTGATACAGAAACAGGAGGAGACCATGCTGCGAATCATGCTTGCCGGCGCCGTGCTGGCGCTGGCCCACGGAGCGGCTCTGGCCGACACCTATCCCTCGCGCCCGGTGCGGCTGCTGGTGGGCTATGCGCCTGGCGGCCCCGTTGACACCGCCGCGCGCATCTATGCGGACTACATGGGCCGCGTGCTCAAGCAGCCGGTCATCGTCGACAACCGCGCCGGCGCCAGCGGCGCCATCGCGGCCGGCATGACCACCAGCGCCAAGCCCGACGGCTACACGCTCTACTTCGTGGCCAGCCCCACGATGACGATGACGCCGCTGATCCAGAAATCGGTCAGTTTCAAGCCGGCGCAGGACTTCACCTACGTGGGTCTGATTACCGACTACACCAACGTCCTGCTTATCAACAAGGACTTCCCGGCGAAGAACGTCGACGAACTTGTGTCGTATGCGCGCAAGCATCCGGGCGATGTGAGCTTTGGCTCGGCCGGCATCGGCGCCTCGAACCACCTGTCCGCCGAACTGCTGGCGCAGATGACCGGCGTGAAGATGCTGCACGTGCCGTACAAAGGCAACGCACCGGCCATGGCCGACGTCATCAGCGGCAAGGTGACGTTCATGTTCGACATCACCGGCACCGCCATCGGCCATATCCAGGGCGGCAAGGTGCGCGCGCTGGCCGTGACGTCGAAGACCCGCAACGCCGCGCTGCCAACGGTGCCCACGCTGGTCGAGTCCGGGCTCAAGCAATATGACCTGACTGGCTGGTACGGGCTGGTCGGCCCGCTCGGCATGCCTGCCGACGTGACCGACCGGCTGGTCAAGGCTCAGCAGACCGTGGGCCAGGACCCGGCGTTCCGCGCCCGCATGGCCGACGGCGGCTACGACCTGAACATCACCGGCCCCGCGCCGCTGCAGGACCGTATCAAGAAGGAACTGGCCCTGTGGGGCAACGTGGTCAAGACAGCCAGGATCGAGGTGGAATAACCTAGCCCGCCCCCCGCGGCGCGCCGTTCCGCCCCGGCGAAGTACCGCTTTCCCGATGACGAATTGCGCGGCCCCGTGGCTGCCCATACACTGCGACGAGCCGGCATCCGTGTGACTGCGGGGTCGGCGCCACTCCGAAATCCACTCTGCAAAGGACTTGAGCGAGATGCCGCAGGACCGAGCCATCGCGAATCGCATCAGCGACATTCCCCGCCATTGGGCAGCCCATGCGCCCGACCACGTGGCCGTGCATGAAGGCGAGCGCACGGTGAGCTTTGCGCAGCTCTGGGAAGGCGTCGGGCTGGCGCGGCAGTATCTGGAGGACCAGGGCGTCGGCACCGGAGACCGGGTCATGATCACCGGCGAAAATTGCCTGGCGGTCATCACGCTGGTCTTTGCGTTGTCCGAACTGGGCGCCTGGCCGGTGGTGACCAACGCCCGGCTGACGGCGCGCGAGATCGAGGAAATCCGTGCACACTGCACACCTCGCTTGATGCTGTTCACGCACGCCGCCTCCCCCGATGCGCTGCGCCATGGCCTGCGCTACCGCGCCCGCGAGATCGCCCCGCCCGGGCTGGGGCCGCTGATGGCTGCCGATGTGGACGCGCGCAGCGAGCGCGAGCCGCAGGCGCTGGCGCACGAGGTGGCCGCGCTGATCTACACGTCGGGCACCACGGGCCAGCCCAAGGGCGTGATGGTCACGCATCGTGGCCTGCTGCACTATGCGCGGGTCACGGCCGACACCCGCAGGATCGGGCCGGGCGACTGCGCCTATGCAGTGATGCCAATGTCCCATATCTTCGGGCTCGCCACGCTGCTGCTGGCTACCTTCCAGGGCGGCGGCAGCCTGTACCTGGTGGCCCGGTTCAATGTCACCGACGCCTGCGCCGCGCTGCAACGCGACGCGATCTCCATCCTGCAGGGCGTGCCGGCCATGTTCAGCCGCATCCTGGTGCACCTGCAGAAGCACGGCATCGCCACGCTGCACCCCAAACGGCTGCGCTATCTCTATACCGGCGGCGGCCCGCTGGAGCCCACGCTCAAGCGCAACGTCGAAGCCGTCTTCGGTCAGCCGCTGCACCATGGCTATGGCATGACCGAATACGCGGGTTCGTTGTTCATCACCCGCATGGACCGCCCGCGCAGCGACTGCTCGGCCGGCGAGATTGTCGAAGGGGCCGAACTGCGCATCGTGGATGCCAACGGCGAAACGGTGCCACCGGGCACGGCTGGCGAGCTATGGGTGAAAGGCCCCGGCGTCATGCGCGGCTACTATCGGGACCCCGTCCAGACGGCGGAGGCCCTGCGCCCCGACGGCTGGCTCAACACTGGCGATATCGGCCGGCTGGGGCCCGATGGCGCGCTGTATATCGTCGGGCGCACGCGCGATCTGATCATCCGCTCGGGCTTCAGCGTCTATCCGATCGAGGTGGAATCGGTCATCAACACACACCCGTCGGTGCGGATGTCCGCCGTGGTTGGCCGGCCCGCCGCCGATGGCAACGAGGAGATCGTGGCGTTCGTGGAGTTGCGCGAGGGCGAGACCTTCGATGCCGCCGAACTGCACGCCTATCTTGCCGAGCGGCTGTCGCCGTACAAGCGGCCCGCGCAGATCGTGCGCGTACCGGCCATTCCCACTACTGCCAGCGGCAAGCTGCACAAGCACCAGTTGCGCGGCATCGTCGCCGAGATGGCCTAGCGTTCTGCACCCAAGCACCCCGGGCACCCGGATGCCCGGCTGTCACGCGGGGTTGCCGGTGCCGTCTTCCACCAGCAGGTCCACCAGCTTGCGCGCGAAGACCGGCAGCGCGTCCAGGTCCGCCACGCAGATCTGCAGCTTGCGTTCGGCCCAGTCGTCCTCGATCTGCACGATATTCAGCGCCATGGTCTGCGCATGGCGGCGCGCGGTGCTCTCCGGCAGCACGCCGATGCCGACATTGGCCTCGATCATCCGGCCCGCCGTCTCGAAATTGCTGACCTGGATGCGCCAGTGCAACTGGCGCTGCAGGTCGGAGGCGGCGCGTTTCAGGAAGTTGTGGATCGCGCTTTCCTCGGGCAGGCCGATGAAGTCGTAGTCCAGCGTCTCGACAAACCGCACGCGCTTGCGCTGGGCCAGCGGGTGGCTCAGCGCCGTGGCCAGCACCAGGCGGTCCAGCCGGTACGGCATCACCTCCAGCCCGTCCATGTTGACGCCGCTGGCGGCGATGCCGATATCGACCATGCCTTCCTGCACGGCCCGCACGATGTCGGGGCTGAGCCGCTCGCGGATATCGACGGTCACGTCGGGATGATTGACCAGGTACGTACGCAGCACCCCCGGCAGGAACTCGCTCATGGCCGTGGTGTTGGCGAACACCCGCACATGCCCCTTGATGCCGGACGCGTACTCCTGCAGGTCGCCGCTGAGCTGTTCGATCTGCCGCAGCACCCGGCGCGCGTGGGCCAGCAGCGTCTCGCCGGCGGGCGTGACCTTGACGCCCTGGCTGCTGCGGCTCAGCAGCTTGACGCCCACCTGCTCTTCCAGGTTCTTGATGCGCGTGCTGGCCGCCGGCAGCGACAGGTGGCAACGTTCTGCACCGCGGGTCAGGCTGCTGGCTTCCGCAATATGCGTGAAGAGATTCAGATCGACCAGATCGAAGCGCATGTCGTTGTCTCCAGGGTAACCAGCGATTATCCCCTGAACGCCGGCACTTTTTCCATTCTCGCAATTACCGAGAGGCCTTCACTGCCGGCGAATGCCGGATTCAAAACATGCAAATAGCCGCGCGGCCGCGCATCGGTCAAGCTGTGCCATCGAACCCTCATGGAGACACCCGATGGCAGAAGAACAGACCCTGCTGGTGGACATTGCCGACGGCATTGCCACGCTGACGCTGAACCGCCCCCAGAACAAGAACGCACTGAACGGTCCGATGCGCGACGCCCTGCGCGAAGCCGTGCAGCAGATCCGCGCCGATCGTACGGTGCGTGCCGTGGTGCTGCGCGGCGCCGGCACCGACTTCTGCTCCGGCGGCGATATCCGCGCGATGAACGTCACCGCCGCCGACGCCGGGCGCAATCGCATGGACGACCTGCACGGCTGGATCGCCCTGCTGGTCGATCTGGACCGCCCGGTCGTGGCCGCAGTGGATGGCGTGGCGTACGGCGCCGGCTTCAGCCTGGCATTGCTGGCCGATTTCATCGTGGCCACGCCGCGTGCGCGCTTTTGCATGCCGTTCATGAAGGTCGGCCTGGTGCCCGATTGCGGCGCACTGTACACGCTGCCGCGCGTGGTGGGCATGGCACGCGCCCGGGACCTGGTCTTCAGCGCGCGCGAAGTCGGCGCTGAGGAAGCCCGGCAGATTGGCGCCGTGTTCGAGATCGTCGAACAGGACCAGCTTCACGTACGCGCCGGGCAGCTGGCACGCGGACTGGCCGGGGCGTCGCCGACGGCGTTCGCGCTGACCAAGCGGGCGCTGAACCAGTCGAACGGCGCAGACGTGCGCGCCATGCTGGAGCTGGAATCGCTCGGCCAGGGCATCGCGTTTACCACGGACTACCACCACGAGGCCGTGCGCCGTTTCAAGGAAAAAGAGCCGCCGCTGTTCCAGTGGCCAAGTTCGGCTGCCTGATGTTTTGCTGCCATCTCCCTCGGATTTGCTCCCCTCTCCCACGGCGTGGGAGAGGGGAGCGCATAACGGCGGATATCGCATTGGCTTGACGCTCACCCCGCCGTAATCCCCGCCGTCTGGATCACCTTGCGCCACTTCTCGATTTCGCTGTGCAGGCGCTGGCGCATCTGGTCCTGCGTGCCGGCGTCCGCTTCGGCGCCAGCCTGCAGCAGTCGCTGCTTGACGCCGGCGTCCTTCATGGCGACGTTGAAATCGGCATTGATCTTGTCGAGGATCGGCTTCGGCGTCTGGGCCGGCGCGAACAGTGCGGCCCAGGAATAGGCTTCGTAGCCGGGCAGCCCCGATTCGGCCACGGTCGGCACGTCGGGCAACATCCCCGAACGCTTGCGGCTGGCCACGCCCAGCACCTTGATACGTCCCGACTTGATATGTTGCAGCGCGGTAGGCGCGTCACTGAACATCAGCTGCACCTGGCCGCCCAGCAGGTCATTCATGGCTGGCCCACTGCCCTTGTATGGTACGTGCTGCAGCTTGGTACCCGCTTCCATGTTGAACAGCTCGCCCGCCAGGTGCGTGCCGCCGCCATTGCCCGACGACCCGTAGGCCAGCGTGTGGCCGCTTTTGGCGTAGGCGATGAGCTCCTTGATGTTGCTGGCCGGCACCGACGGATGCGCGACGACGAACACCGGGAACATCGCGGCAAAGCTGACCGGCGCAAAGTCCTTCTCGATGTCGTACGGCAGCTTGCCCATCAGCGACGGGTTGACCGCGTGATGGATCGACCCCAGGAACAGCGTGTAGCCATCGGGGGCTTCCTTGGCGGCGATGGTGGCGCCGATGGTGCCGCCCGCGCCAGCGCGGTTGTCGATGACGATCGGTTGCTTCCAGATCTCGCCCAGCTTCTGGCTGAAGATGCGCGCGGTGCTGTCCACCGGACCGCCAGGCGGAAATGGCACGATCACGCGCACGGGCTTGGCCGGCCACGTTTCCGTGGCGAACGACGCAAACGGGTACGCCGCGGCGCCGAACAGGCCGGCGGCCAACAGGCGCCTGCGCATGGCGGACGATGGGTTCATGCTGGGTCTCCTTGGGTCGACATCGAACCGGCCTGCTCCTGCAGCACGCGCTTGAGGATCTTGCCGTTGTTATTGGTGGGCAGTTCGGCCAGCGCCACGATGCGCGCGGGCCGCTTGTACGGCGCCAGGCGGCCGCGCAGGTGGCTGCGCAACGCCTCCGGTTCCAGCGCCGCGCCGGGGCGCAATTCCACGAAGGCGACGATCTCCTCGTTGCCGTCGCCCTCGGCCACGCCCACCACGGCTGACCGCTGGATGCTCGGATGGGTGTTGAGCGCGGCCTCCACCTCGGCCGGGTAGACGTTGAAACCGGAGCGGATGATCATCTCCTTGAGGCGACCGACCACGAACAGCGCGCCATCGGCATGCATCTCGCCGAGGTCGCCGCTGGCGTACCAGCCGCCCTCGCGCATCACCGCTTCGGTGGCCGCCGCATCGCGGAAGTAGCCTGGCATCAGCCCCCTGCCCCGCAGCCAGAGTTCGCCGCGCTGGCCCAGCGGCAAAGGCTCGCCGGTGGCGGGATCTGTCACCTGCACCTCGGCCTCGGCCACGGCGTAGCCGGCGCTGGTATCGGCGCGCTGCTCGCCCAGACGCGTCACATGGACCGATCCCGCGTATTCGGACAGGCCATAGCCATGGTGCAGCGTCAGGCCGAACGTGGCTTCCACGCGCGTCTTCAGCGACAGGTCGAGCGGACCCGCGCCGGTATAGAGATAGCGCAGCGCCGGGGCCACCGGCTGCGCGATGCCCTGTTCCTGCAGGTAAGCCAGCAGCCGCGAGAACAGCGTGGGCGGCCCCTGCAACTGCGACACGCCGTGACGGGCCAGCGCGTCGAGCAGATCGGCGGGATCGAACTGCGGCCGCATTACCAGCTGCGCGCCGGCCAGCAGCGAACTGAGCAGCACCGTGCCCAGGCCGAAGATATGGGTCATCGGCACGAAGGCATAGCTGCGGTCGGCAGGCCCTAGCGCGCGGGCATCGCGCGTCACTCGGGCGAAATGGATCAGTGCGTCATGCGTCAGCATCACGCCCTTGGGCTCGCCCGTGGTGCCCGATGTGAAGATCAGGGCGGCCACGTCGTCGCGCAGCGGCGCCGGCTCCTGCAGCGCATCGGCACGCACCGCCGACCGATGCACGCCCGGCAGCGCCGACGGTACGGCCCCGAAGCGTTGCGCGTGCGCGGCGGCGGCGCGCGACGCCGCGGCGGTGAAGTACACCAGCCGGGCATCGGCACGGGCGGCGAAGGCATCGATCTCGCCATCGGCCATGCGGGCATTGACGCCGCACGACCACGCGCCCACGCGGCTGCACCCCAGGATCAGCGCAGCGTGCTCGGGACAGTTCTCGGCCACCACCATCACGCGGTCACCGGGCCGCACGTCGAGTTCGCGCAGTTCCGCCTCGGCCGCGTCCGTCAGCGCGCCCAGGTCGGCAAAGCTCAGGCTGCGGCCGTCCGGCAGGTGGAGAAACGGTTGATCGGGGGCCTCGGCCAACCAATGGTCAAGCAACTCATGAATCCGGGTCGTCACGCTAGCCGTCCTTGCTGAATGCGATGAAGAGGTTCGCGCAGCATGGCGCCAAAGCCGGGCAGGCGCCATTCGTAAATCACAAGGGCCGGCTTCGCTGGCCTGAAACCGCGCTGCGGAATGCGGCGGCCGCGCATTTCGGTATCCGGAAGGCTGGATTCGGCAATCTCGAACCAGCGTGGCGTACACGCCCATAGAATCGTTTTCACTGACCGGAGACAGTTCATGGACCTGCGTTTCACAAGAGAAGAAGAAGCCTTTCGCGAGGAAGTCCGCGCCTTTGTGCAGGCCAGCCTGCCCGCCGACATCCGCGACAAGGTGCTGGGCCATCGCCGCGTGGAGAAGGACGACTATGTGCGCTGGCACCGCATCCTGCACGCCCGGGGCTGGGGGGCGCCGACGTGGCCCACCGAGTGGGGCGGCACGGGCTGGAACGCGCTGCAGCGCCTGATCTTCGAGATCGAGACCTTTCGCGCCGGCGCGCCGCGCATGCTGCCGTTCGGGCTGACGATGATCGGCCCCGTGCTGATGAAGTACGCCAGCGCCGAGCACAAGGCCCGCTTCCTGCCCCGCATCCCGACCGTGGAAGACTTCTGGTGTCAGGGCTATTCCGAGCCGGGCGCCGGCTCCGACCTGGCATCGCTGCGGACCCGCGCGGTGCGCAAGGGCGACAAGTACATCGTCAACGGTCAGAAGACCTGGACGACGATGGCCCACTTTGCCGACTGGATCTTCTGCCTCGTGCGCACGGACGCCGAGGCCAAGCCGCAGGAAGGCATCTCGATGCTGCTGATCGACATGAAGTCGCCCGGCGTGACGGTGCGGCCGATCAAGACGCTGGACGGCGGCCATGACGTGAACGAGACCTGGTTCGAGGACGTCGAGGTGCCGGTGGAAAACCTGCTGGGCGAGGAAAACAAGGGCTGGACCTACGCCAAGTACCTGCTGGGACACGAACGTACCGGCATTGCCGGCATCGGCCACTGCTATCGCGAGTTGCGCCAGTTGCGGCACTACGCGGCCGAGACCACCGACGGCCGGGGCCGCCCGCTGATCGAGGACCTGCGCATGCGCGACAAGATCGCCCGCGTGGAGATGGATCTGCTGGCGCTTGAAATGCTGCTGCTGCGCGTTGCCACCCAGGCAGCCGGCACGCCCGGTCCCGAGGCGTCGATCGTCAAGATTCGCGGTTCCGAACTGCAGCAGGACATTGCGATGCTGCAGATGGAAGTGGCTGGCCCGAATGGCTGGCCGTATTCGCCGGACTGGCTGGAGCCCGGCGTGCCGCAGCCCGTGAGCGGCCCGGACTGGGCCGCGCCCGCCGCATCCACCTATTACGACATGCGCAAGACCACGATCTACGGCGGCTCGACCGAAGTCCAGAAAAACATCATCTCGAAGATGATCATCGGTTTCTAACGCAGGGGACGACAGGCATGGATTTCACTTACAGCGAAGAACAGCAGATGCTGGCCGACAGCCTGCGCCGCTTTGTCGCATCCGAGTATTCGTTCGAACATCGCCGCCGCAATGCGCGCGAGCAGGGCGGCTTCGACCGCGCCACGTGGCGGCAACTGGCCGACATGGGCGTGCTGGGCTTGACCATTCCGGCGGACCACGGCGGTTTTGGCGAGGGCCCGGCCAGCCAGGTGGTGGTGCAACGCGAACTGGGCCGCGGGCTGGTGCAGGAGCCTGTGATTCCGGCGGCCATTGCCACGGCCATCCTGGCGCACCATGCGCCGGCCGCGCAGCAGGCCGAATGGCTGCCCGCCATCGCCGATGGCAGCAAGGTGCTGGCGCTGGCCTATCTGGAACCCGCCACGCGCTATCGGCTGGACGCGGCGCAGACCGCTGCGCGCCAGCGCGAGCCGAACGGCTACGTGCTGAGCGGCGCGAAGTCGGTGGTGTGGCATGGCGGTGCGGCCGATACCTACCTGGTCTCGGCAAAGCTCGATGGCACGCTGGCGCTGTTCCTGGTCAGCCGCGACGCGCCGGGGCTGACGGTGACCGCCTACCCGACCATCGACCGCCTGACCGGCGCGGACCTGAAGCTGACCGATGTGCCGGCCACGCTGGTCACCGTCAACGGGCTGCAGGGGCTGGAACTCGGCATCGACCACGGCATTGCCGCGCAGTGCGCGGCGGCGGCCGGCGCGATGGAGCGGCTGATCGAGATCACCGCCGAATACCTGGGTGCGCGCAAGCAGTTCGGCAAGCCGCTGGCATCGTTCCAGGCGCTGCAGCACCGCATGGCCGACATGCTGCTGCAGAAGGAACTGGCACTGTCGATGGCCTACGTGGCCGCGCAGGGGCTGGATGCCACCGACACCGACGAACGCCGCCGCAAGGTATCGGCCGCCAAGGTGGTCACCGCACGCGCGGCACGCTTTGTCGGCCAGCAGGCCGTGCAGCTGCATGGCGGCATGGGCATGACCGACGAACTCGAAGTTGGCGACTATTTCAAGGCGCTGGCCATGACCGATGTGCTGCTCGGCGACACCGACCTGCACATGGAACGCTACAACGCCTCCATGGCCCCTATCGCCCCCATCGCGGCCTGATCCGCACACCAGACATCAGAAGGAAGACACATCCATGAGCATCCATGGCAAGGCATACATCGTCGGGGCCTACGAGCACCCGACCCGCAAGGCACCGGACAAGACCGTGCCGCAACTGCACGCCGAGAGCGCCCGCGGCGCGCTGGAAGACGCCGGCCTGACGCTGGCCGACGTGGACGGCTACTTCTGCGCCGGTGACGCCCCCGGCCTGGGCATGGTCAACATGGTCGACTACCTGGGACTGAACGCGCGCCATGTGGATTCGAGCGAAATGGGCGGGTCGTCCTATATCGCGCACGTCTCGCACGCGGCGCAGGCGATTGCCGCCGGCAAGTGCAACGTGGCGCTGATCACGCTGGCCGGGCGTCCACGCTCGGAAGGCTCCAGCGGCACGCAGGCCCGCAACTGGGGCGCGAACCTGCCCGACCAGCCGTTCGAGGCGCCGTTCAGCCCCGTTACCGTCAACCTGTACGCGATGGTGGCGCAGCGCCATATGTACGAGTTCGGCACCACGCCCGAACAGCTGGCGTGGATCAAGGTGGCCGCCTCGCATCACGCACAGCACAACCCCAACGCGATGTTGCGTGAATTGGTGACGGTCGAGGACGTACTGAACTCGCCGATGATCTCCGATCCGCTGCATCGTCTGGACTGCTGCGTGGTATCCGACGGCGGCGGTGCGCTGGTGGTGGCGCGCCCCGAGATCGCGGCGAAGCTGAACCGGCCGAAGATCAAGGTGCTGGGCGCGGGCGAACACGTCAAGGGCCTGCTCGGCGGCCAGGTGGACCTGTCATGGTCGGCCGCACGCGTGTCCGGCGCGGCGGCCTTTGCCGAGGCTGGCGTCACCCCGTCCGATATCCAGTACGCATCGATCTACGACAGCTTCACCATCACCGTGCTGATGCAGCTCGAAGACCTGGGCTTCTGCAAGAAAGGCGAAGGCGGCAAGTTCGTGATGGACGGCAACCTGATCTCTGGCGTGGGCAAGCTGCCGGTCAACACCGATGGCGGCGGGCTGTGCAACAACCACCCGGCCAACCGCGGCGGCATCACCAAGGTGATCGAGGCCGTACGCCAGCTGCGCGGCGAGGCCCATCCGGCCGTGCAGGTCAAGAACTGCCAGCTTGCGCTGGCCCAGGGGACCGGCGGCTACATGGGATCGCGCCATGGCTCGGCCACCCTGATCCTGGAACGCGAATAAGCGCGAGGCTAACCATGACCACTCCCTACGTTCCCACCGTTCTCAAGTCCCCGGACGAACTGCCCGACAACGCGCCGTTCTGGCAAGCCGCCCGCGAAGGCCGCCTGCTGGTGCGCCACTGCAAGTCGTGCGGCAAGCCCCACTGGTATCCGCGTGCGTTGTGCCCGTTCTGCATGGGCGACACCGACTGGAAGGACGCCAGCGGCCTGGGCGAGATCTACTCGTTCAGCATCACCCGCCGCGCGGGCCCCAATCCGTTCTGCATCGCCTATGTGAAGCTCGATGAAGGCGTGACCATGCTCACCCATATCGTCGACACGGACCTGGACAGCGTGCGCATCGGGCAGCGTGTGAAGGTGCGCTTTGCCGAGACCGAAGGCGGCGCACCCGTGCCCGTCTTCGCGCCGGCCGAGGCGTCCTGAGCGGAGCAGCCGATGGCCATCCACTACCAGCACCTGCGCAAGCGCGCCTTTCCCCCGGTGCGCCAGCACTACACGATGCGCGACACCATGCTGTACGCGCTGAGCCTGGGCCTGGGCAACGACCCGATGAACGCGTCGGCCCTGCCCTTCGTCTACGAAGGCACGCCGGGCGGGCTGCGCGCGCTGCCGTCTCAGGCCGTGGTACTGGGCTATCCCGGCTTCTGGGCCCGCGAGCCCGATACCGGCATCGACTGGGTCAAGCTGTTGCACGGCGAGCAGCGGCTGCGGCTGCATCGCCCGCTGCCCGCCAATGCCGAGGTGGTGGGTCATAACCGCATCACCCACCTGACCGACAAGGGCGCAGGCAAAGGCGCCATCATGGTCACCGAGCGCCGGCTGGAAACCGTGCAAGGCGAGTTGCTGGCCACCATCCAGCAAGTGTCGTTCCTGCGCGGCGACGGCGGCTACAGCACGCTCGATGGCGGCCAACCCAGCGACGAACCGCTGCCCGCACTGCGCCCGGTGCCCGAAGACCGGCCGCCCGATTTCGTCGATACCCAGCCCACGCGCCCCGAGGCGGCGCTGCTGTACCGCCTGATGGGCGACTTCAATCCGCTGCACGCCGATCCTGCCGTGGCCGGCGCAGCCGGATTCGAGCGGCCGATCCTGCATGGCCTGGCCAGCTACGGGCTGGTGGCCCACGCATTGCTGCGGCAATGTGCGGGCCACGACCCGGCACGGCTGCGCGCGTTCGATATCCGCTTTGCCGCGCCGGTGTTCCCCGGTGAGACGCTGGTGACGGAGATCTGGCGCGACCCGCAACATGCCGGCCAGTTCCAGCTGCGCGCCAGGGTGCTGGAGCGCGACAAGGTCGTGCTCAGCCATGGCTGGGCCGAGATCGCCTGATTGCCCGCCCCGCCGAATTCGCCTGATTTCTTCGCTATGACCGCTTCCAACGAACCTACCTCCGGCCTGCCGCCGCCGTCGCGGCAGACCGGCGCCCTCAGCCATCTGCGCGTACTGGACCTCTCGCGCGTGCTGGCGGGTCCATGGTGTACGCAGAACCTGGCCGACATGGGCGCCGACGTCATCAAGATCGAAAAGCCCGGCGCTGGCGACGACACCCGGCATTGGGGGCCGCCGTACCTCGATGGCGATGATGGTCCCACGCGCCAGGCCAGCTACTTCGCGGCGTGCAACCGCAACAAACGATCTGTGACCGTGGACATCGCCACGGCCGAGGGCCAGAAGCTGGTGCGCGAACTGGCGCAGCAGAGCGACGTGGTCATCGAGAACTACAAGACCGGCAGCCTCAAGCGCTACGGGCTCGACTACGAGACGCTCAGCGCGCTGAATCCGCGCCTGGTCTACTGCTCGATTACCGGGTTCGGCCAGACCGGTCCTTATGCCGCACGGCCCGGTTACGACCTGCTGGTGCAGGCCATGAGCGGGCTGATGAGCATCACGGGCCAGCCCGATGGCGAACCGGGCGGCGGCCCATTGCGCGTGGGCGTGGCGGTGATCGACGTGTTCACGGGCATGTATGCCACCACGGCCATCCTTGGCGCGATCGAGGCGCGCCACCACACCGGGCGCGGCCAGCAGATCGACATCGCGCTGCTCGACGTGGCCATGGCGGTACTGGCCAACCAGGGCGCCGGCTACCTGAACGCCGGCGTCGTGCCGACGCGGCAGGGCAATGTGCATCCGAGCGTGGTGCCATACCAGGACTTTCCGACCCGGGACGGCAACATGCTGCTGGCCATCGGCAATGACGGCCAGTTTGCGCGTTTCTGCGAGGTGGCCGATGTCGACTGGGCACGCGACGAGCGTTACGCCACCAACAGCGCCCGCGTCGCCCATCGCGACACGCTGATTCCGATGATGTGCGATGTCACGCGCGCCAGGCCTACCCACGAATGGATCGGCCTGCTCGAGGCGGCGTCGGTGCCCTGCGGTCCGATCAACGACATCGGGCAGGCGTTCGCCGACGCGCATGTGCAGCATCGCGGGCTGCGCGTGGAGCAGTATCGCTATGCGACGTCCGACCGTCCAGAGGCCGACACCGTGAACCGGATCCGCTCCACCGCCAGTCCGCTACGATTGTCCGATACGCCGCCCACGCTGCGCCACGCGCCGCCTGCGCTGGGCCAGCACACGGACGAAGTGCTGCGCGAATGCCTGGGGCTTGGGCCGCAGGCCGTGGCGGACCTGCGCGCCAAGGGCGTGCTCTAGCCGGCTGCCGACATGCGGCTCAGCATCGAGTCGGCGTCGCACCTGCGCCTGGCGCGGCTGGCGCCGGCGTTTCCGGTCACGGTCACGGCCACGCGTGGCACGGCCGTTTTACGGCGCGACGGATTCGATCGCATGCTGGTACCGGGCCTGCCGTGCAGGGTCGAACCGTTCCAGGGCTTCGACCTGCTGGTGGACGGCACCATGGCGCAGCCAGCCGGCTGTCGGATCGACATCGCGCCGGCGACTGACCATTCCGACCACGCGCTGCTGCATCGCGTGCTGTCGCGGCGCATCTTCCTGCAACCCGATCTGCCATGGCGTGCCGAATTCGCTGCCGGCTTGCTCGGCCTGCCGCCCGAACATATCCGGCGCGCATTGTTTGCGGAAGGTGCGGCCTTCGGAGACCTGTGCCGGACGCAGCGGCTGATGCGGCTGCTGTTCGAGGCACCGCACGGGCGCGCCGGCCTGCCGTCGCTGAAACGCCGCGTTGGCTGGCCGCCGGGCCATGACGTGGAAGCATCATTCCATGACAGATTCGGCATCACGCTCGATCTGCTGCGGCACGCCACGGCCACCCACGATGCGCGACGCCGGGCGGGCCAGCCCGTAAGGGTTCCGCAGCCTGCCGCGCACTATTGGCCCAGCCTATCCCCCGCATAACAAACCGGTCTTGGACGCTATACCCGGAAAGGCGGATCATCGCAGTCAACGGTTTCCCCCACCCCCGGAGTCTTTGATGAAGTCCGCCCTGCTCGCCCTGTGTGGCGCAGCCTCCCTCCTTGCCTCGCTGTCCGCCGTTGCCGGTCCCGACTTTGCCGTGATCGAGCGCGCGCGCGCCAACGCCCATCAGCGTCAGCAGGTCAGGCCCGCCGCATGCCATTGCGACATCGCGACCGGCCCAGGTACCGGCGTAGCCACCACCCCCGCCATCCCATCGGCCAGCGCGCCGAAGGCTGCTCTCGCGCCGATCCATACGAGCTGACACCGCCGGCAGGCAAGTTCCCGCGCAGGCTCCCGTCAGCGCCGCGGCACGGCCCGCTTCGGCCACGAAGTCGATGAACCGACGCACACGCTGAATCTCCTAAGTCGCTTTTCGAAAACATTCACTTCGGCGCTGGCGGGCAATCGGGGAATATCGGTGCCATCCGCATCGATCCCCAGGAATCCAGCCACCCATGTCCGCCTGCGGCAGCCAGCGCGGCGCCACCGTCCGACTGTCCCTGCGCCACAGGCTGGCCAGCCTGACGGCGGCGGCGGCGCTCGCCCTGCCGGGCATTGCCCACGCGTGGACGGCGGGCGGCAGCGGCGGCGCCGCGGCCGCCACGGCGTCGCCCGATACGCATTCGGGTCCGTATCGCGGCATCGTGGGCCCGGTGGGAACACCGGAACCCGCGCCGGCCGAGCCGCCGCTATGGGACCGCGCGCTGCCCTTCTTCGCCCAGCGCGTGATCGACAAGGGCTACAACCTGCCCAATCCGTACGACATCGGCTATTCGTACTTCGACGGCTACCAGCGTTACCAGCTTAGCGACCTGCAGGTATCGGCCGGCAGCAATCCGCTGCGTGCGGCCGATTTCGTCCAGTTCCAGCAATCGCGCATCCACAACACCTCGAACCAGGTGCAGGTGGGGGCCTGGCTGTTTCCGTTCATGAATGTGTACGGGATCGTCGGCAACGTGCAGGGCAGCGGATCGATCGACATCGGTTTTTCGTCGCTGACCGATCTGGAACGCTTCTTCGGCATCAACGTCGGCTGTGGCGGGCGCCGGCCACAGGCGGCTTGCAGCCAGCCGATCAAGCTGCCCACCCAGCACGCCAACTACAGCGGGCACACCTATGGCGGCGGATTCACGCTGGTAGGCACTTACAGGCAGCTGTTCTTTTCGCTGCCGGTGACGTACACGGTGGCGGACATTACCATGTCCGAGACGCCCATCAAGTCGATCAACATCGGGCCCCGCGTGGGCTGGAATATCCGGCTGGGCCATGGGCTGGGCCTGCTGACCCCGTATGTCGGCGCCACGTACTTTCGCACGCGCGCCACCATCACCGGGCATTTCGACGTGCCGCTGCCCGACACCGACGGCCAGACCGCACGGCTGAACTACCAGATCGGCGAGCATGTGACGGGGTACTGGAGCGGCTCTGTCGGCGCCAGCTGGACGATCAACCGCAGCTTTGGCCTGCTGATGGAGGTGGGCTATGGCTACAACCGCAACAACATCATCGCCACCGGGTTCTTCCGGTTCTGACGACCATGCGCGCCGCCCCGCTTCCGGCCTCTCTGTGCACGATGCTGCTGGCAGTCTGCGCCGGCAGCGCGGGGGCGCAGACGTCCACCGCCGACGTGGCGCCGGAGCCCCGGCCCGAGCCGGAGCACGTGAGCTGGATCGACAAGGTGCTGAACAAGCTCGGCGCGTCGAAGGAAGTGGACCTGAGCCATGGCATCGACTGGGGCGTGCTGCCCGGACCGTTCTACAACCCCGAGATGGGACTGGGCGTCGGGGCCGCCGCGGTGGGCCTTTACAAGCCGAAGAACGCCGAGAAGGACACGCAACTGTCGACGCTGAACCTGCACGGCTTTCTGACCACGTCGGGTGCGGTGGGAATCGGCGTGGACAACAACACGTTCTTTGCCGACGACAGCTATCGCTTTGTCTTCAGCGGCGCCCTGATCAACATGCCGACCTCGTACTGGGGCATCGGCTACGACAACGCCATCAACGACGCCAACAAGGAAGGCTACACGGGGCGCGGCATCGTGGTGCAGCCCCGCGTCATGGTGCGGGTGCGCCCCAATATCTACGTGGGCGGCGGCTACGATTTCGAGTATGACAATGCCGCCCAGCTGGAGCGCGGCGCCAGCAGCGCACTGGCCACCGACCCGCACGGCACGCGGGTGCTCAGCAGCGGCCTGACCGCGCATTTCTCGTACGACACGCGCGACTTCCTGCCCAACCCCTACAAGGGCCAGGCGCTGCTGGTCAATGGCACGGTCTACCGGCGCGCCATCGGCAGCGACAACGATTTCGAATCGCTGGAAATCATCTACGACAACTACTTCCGGATGCGCGATCGCGATGTGCTGGCCTTCGACCTCTACGGCAAGTTCAACTGGGGCGATGTGCCCTGGAGCATGATGTCCAAGCTCGGCGACAACCGGCGCATGCGCGGCTATTTCATGGGCCAGTATCGCGACAAGGCCATGCTGACCGCGCAGGTGGAATACCGCTGGCATATCGCCGGGCGCCAGGGCATGGTGTTCTGGGCCGGCACCGGCGCCATCGCCGGCAACCCCGGCGCCCTGACGTCGGCCCACTGGCTGCCGAACGCGGGCGTGGGCTACCGCTTCGAGTTCAAGCCACGCGTCAACGTGCGGTTCGACGTCGGCGTCGGCCGCAGCACCAAGGGCGTCTACTTCCAGATCAACGAGGCGTTCTGAACACCCGGGATCTTCGAGGCACAGGAAAACGCCGCGGACCCTTCGGCCCGCGGCGCCGTGAGGCCTGACGGCAGCCGGAATTACTTGCCCAGCTTCATGCTCGTGGGGTCGGCCGTCAGGTAACCGACCGAGGCGCCCAGGCCGTTCTTGTAGTTGGCGAACACCAGCGGCTCCACCTGCGCCTTGACCTGCGCCTTGATGCCGTCGCCAGCATGCTGGAAGTTGCTCATGATGTACGTCCAGCCGTTGATCTCGTCCACGGCGTGCAGGCCCGTCGATTCCGCACCGGCCGGCACCGACATCAGGCGCGACAGCTTCTTCGTGTCGACGTTGTACGCCCACAGGAAGTTGTTGGTGTGGCGGCTGCTGTCCTCGCCGATGAACAGCGTGCGCAGCTTTTCCGAGAACTTCAGGTTGTCCGGGTTGCCGATGGTTTCCGGGTCCGCCGTATTGCCCAGCGCGTCAGCCGTGATGTCCTTGCCGACGATCAGCGCCTGGGTATGCACCGGCATCCATTCGCTGTTGATGGGGGCGCCGCCCGTGTCCTTCTGGCCGCCGGCCAGCTTGTGCTGCAGTACGCCGCCCGAGTTGATGGCAGCCGGCACGCTGATGCCGCTCTCGGCGTACCAGCCCTTGGCCGTGTTGTTGACCACCATCGAATCGACGATGTTCTGCAGCGCAGAGTAGGCGATCTTGTCCTTGATGTTGACCGTGGTGCCTTCCATCTTGGTGAAGCCCATGCTGCCGCCCTTCAGCGCTGCGTAGCGGTGGGTTTCCAGGAATGCGGCGACCAGCTCCTTGCCCGGCTTGACGCGCACCCACTGCGCCGCACCGCTGAGCATGATCTTCGTGTACGTGCTGTCCGACGGATCGGTAGCCGAGTAGTCCATGATGTCGGCGAACGTGTGCGACTTGGCCCAGGCTTCCACCTGCGCGCTCGTGGCATGGCCCAGCTTGATCCAGGTAAGGTCGGCACCGGGTGCGGCGGGGTCCACCGAGAAGCCCGAACCCACCTTGGCCACGTAGAGCGTACCGGCGGACAGGTCCTTTTCCTGGTCGGCGACGAACACGAACAGGCCGCTGTTGGTGGCGTCGTCGCCCATCAGCACGGTGCGGTTGTCAGGCATCACCTGCACCAACTCGTGCGAGATACGGCCCACGCAGTAGTGCTTCTTGATCGAGCCCGTGCCGTCGGGGTTGACCGTGACTTCCGGCAGATGGCCGTACAGGTAGGGGTTGAACTTGATCGTCGAGGTGCCGTACAGGTTCAGCGCATAGTCGATGCACTGCTGGTTCGTGTCGGCAGTGCGCGCGTCCGGCTCGTACTCTTCGCTCGACAGGTGGGTGTTCCACGGCGACAGGCTGGCGCCGCAGGTGATCCACAGGCCGTTGGCGCCCGACGTGTCCACGTTGTGGTATTTCACCAGCGTCAGCTTGCCGGTGGCGGGGTCCTGGTCCAGCGTCAGCACGGCGATCGGGGACGGCAGGCGGCCGTACATGTCCTTGGCCTTGGCCTGGTCCCATGTCGTGTATTCGAACTGCACCACGGCGAAGACCGTGTTGCCCTTCACGCCGGCGACCTTGGCGCCGTCGATCTTCAGCAGGGACGTGCCGTCCGGCGAGTCGGAGAAAAACTGCCTGTTGCCGCTCACCGACGGATCGATGATCGGGCTGTTATTGATGTTGAAGTAGCCGCCGGCCAGGATCTGGCCACCATTGCCATCCGGCACCATGTCGCCGGTCATGAAGAACGGCTGGTACGCCAGCTTGTAGGTCTGCGTGCTGCCGTCGCTGAGCTTCACCGACAGGCTGGAGCCGACCGTGGTCGTGGCCATCGCGGCCGGGTTGCTCAGCGAAGGCGCGGCCATGCCCGTGAACTCGGCCGAAACGAAGCTCGGCGTGACGGTGCCCGGGGGCGTGGTAGCGCCCGGGGTCACGGCTGCAGGCGCATCGTCGCCGCCGCCGCAACCCGCCAGCAGCGAGGTGGAAGCCAGGCCCAGCGGCAGCATCGGCGCGCCGGCCAGGAGTTTCAGGGCCTTGCGGCGCGAAGCGTCAGGTTTTTCGAACATCTGTATGGTTCCCGTCTGGTTGTTATCGAACGCGCCATGCCCATGGCCGGCCATTCGCGCTTGTGAGGTCGGCGGCACAAGACCGCGCCGGAACGCATCCTATGGACGGTTTATGACAACAAGTTGAACCCGACGTGAATGACTCATACATCCAACACCCGGTTGCATGTCCCGCCGAGGGGGCGGTACAAATCGCAGGCAAAAAAAAAACGCCGCAGCCAGGGTCTGGCCGCAGCGTGTCAATTCGCCGGTCCGCACGACACCCACTATGTCGCCCGTTGCACCCCATTTCTGGTTCGACCGGCTTGTCCTTTCATGGCAGAGGAAAACCGCCACCGGGACGGATCGTAGTGGCCAACCATGTCGGCCGCATGACAACGTGTCTTGACATATGACCAGGCCAATCCATGGCTGATGTTTTGCCCGGCAAAGGGGTAAGCGGGGCCGTCGAATGGCTGCCAGAGTGTTGTGAAAATCAAACGGATACAGGAAACCTCTGCGGATTTTTTCTCATGAGCACCAGAAATTCAGGTATTTGCGGAATATGTCATCTTTAGCCTATTGAAGTGATCAATCCGGGGGGATATGGTTCTGCGCATAATATTTTCCACGGCAATATATGCAACTCCGTGCATATATTGTTCGCCCCAGCCGGAAAAACAATGATCCATGCCATGACGGAACGCAGGCTGCGTCTCCAGCCGCCCTCATTCCCGGCCCCTTCAGGCCATGCCGGCGCGCGTTCGCGTGCCCGGTTCCGTTTATCCGTTTGTAGCAACCCGTAGCAACCGTCGCCATTTCCGGGCCAAAACGTCTCTGAAAGCCCGGCATGGCGACAACCTCTGGAGGTCATCCGCACCGAGGGTGTGACGGGGTCAACCGACGGGCCAGCCAGACCCGGCGGACGCGCCAGACTGCACGGACGGATTACCGAGGATCCACGACTGGAGAACATCCAATGAGCAGTGTTATGAATGAAGGCGGCATGGCGTCCCAAGGGCCGGCGCCGTTCTTCTCGAAGGAAGCGACCTACGCCAAGCCGGGATTTTCCCGCTGGATGGTCCCGCCTGCCGCGCTGGCGGTCCATCTCTGTATCGGTCAGGCCTATGCATTCTCGGTATTCAATGCCCCGCTTTCCAAGGTGATCGGCATTACCGAATCCGCGGCTGACGACTGGAAGCTGACCACGCTGGGCTGGATTTTCTCGCTGGCGATTTTCTTCCTGGGCATTTCGGCCGCATTTGCCGGCAAATGGCTGGAGCGCGTCGGCCCCCGGCGCACGATGTTCACGGCGGCCTGCTGCTTTGGCGGCGGCTTCCTGATTTCGGCGCTGGGCGTCTATACCCACCAGATCGTCCTGCTTTACCTGGGCTACGGCGTGCTGGGCGGCATCGGGCTGGGCCTGGGCTATGTGTCGCCGGTGTCGACGCTGATCCGCTGGTTCCCGGACCGCCGCGGCATGGCAACCGGCATGGCCATCATGGGCTTTGGCGGCGGCGCGATGATTGCCGCGCCGCTGTCCGTGGCGCTGATGAACTACTTCAAGAGCGCCACCTCGGTGGGCGTGACCCAGACCTTCCTGGTCATGGGCGTGGGCTACTTCATCTCGATGACCATCGGCTCGCTGGCGATCCGCGTCCCGCCGCCGGGCTGGAAGCCGGAAGGCTGGACCCCGCCCGTGGTCGAGAACAAGATGATCACGCGTAACCACGTGCATATCGACGAGGCACTGAAGACGCCGCAGTTCTATCTGCTGTGGCTGGTGCTGTTCCTGAACGTGACGGCCGGTATCGGCGTGCTCGGCCAGGCGTCGCTTCTGATCCAGGAAAGCTTCAAGGGCAGCGTGACCGCCGCGGCCGCCGCCGGCTTCGTGGGCCTGCTGTCGCTGTTCAACATGGGTGGCCGCTTCTTCTGGGCCTCGTCGTCGGACTGGATCGGCCGCAAGAACACCTACTTCGTGTTCTTCGCGCTGGGCGCCGTGCTGTACTGGCTGGTGCCGCAACTGGGCGCCAGCGGCAATATCGCGCTGTTCGTGCTGGGCTACTGCGTGATCATGTCGATGTACGGCGGCGGTTTCGCCACCATCCCGGCCTACCTGGCCGACATGTTCGGTACCGCCTTCGTGGGCGGCATCCACGGCCGTCTGCTGACCGCCTGGGCCGCCGCAGGCATCGCCGGCCCGGTGCTGGTGAACTACATCCGCGAATACCAGGTGGCGCACGGCGTGACCGGCGCCCAGGCCTATGCCATGACGCTGCACATCATGGCCGGCCTGCTGGTGGTGGGTTTCATCTGCAACCTGCTGGTGTCGCGCGTCAACGCGAAGCACCACATGAGCGATGCCGACGTGGCCGGGCTGGGTGCCAGTGCCGGCGCGGCCCACTGATCAGGAGTCATGCAAATGGAAAACCAGAACCTCAGCGCACAACCGACCAACAAGGCACTGCTGGCCGCCTTCTGGCTCTACGTGCTGGTCCCGCTGGTGTGGGGTGTGTCGAACACCATCACCCAGGCGATGAAGCTGTTCCAGTAAGCGTCTGCCCGCCCTGGGCAAGCAACGAAGGCCGCAAGCGATTGCGGCCTTTTTTGTTTTTTGCGGCATCGCACGGCGGGAATGCTGCATTCCGCACGCGAGCCTTGCACATTGCCGCCGGCTTCATACACTTGACGGGCCTACCTACCCTGGAGTTCACATGAAGATCGACCTGTCGGGCAAGACCGCCCTGGTAACCGGATCCACCGCCGGCATCGGCTTTGCCACGGCGCGCGGCCTGGCCGGCTCGGGCGCACGCGTGATTCTCAACGGCCGCAGCCAGGCCAGTGTCGACAAGGCCATCGCGGCGCTGAACGCCGCCGTGCCCGGTGCCGACGTGGCTGGCTTTGCGGGCGACCTGGTCGATGCCGCCGTCTGCGACACGCTCGTCAGGACCCATCCCGACATCGACATCCTGGTGAACAATCTTGGCATCTTCCAGCCGCAGGACTTCTTCGAGATCCCGGACAGCGAATGGTCGCGCTTCTTCGAAGTCAACGTGCTGACCGGGGTGCGGCTGTCGCGTGCCTATGCGCCGGGCATGGTCCAGCGCAAGTGGGGCCGCATCGTGTTCGTGGCCTCGGAGTCGGGCGTCAATATCCCGGTGGAGATGATCCACTACGGGTTCACCAAGACCGCCCAGCTGGCGGTGTCGCGCGGGCTGGCCAAGCGGCTGGCCGGCACCGGCGTGACGGTCAATTCGGTGCTGCCCGGCCCCACGCTGTCCGAGGGCGTCGAAGCCATGCTCAAGGATGACATCGCAAGGACCGGCAAATCGGCCGAAGAGGTGGCCGCCGATTTCGTCAAGGCGCACCGCAGCACCTCGCTGATCCAGCGTGCGGCCACGGTCGACGAGGTGGCCAACATGATCGTCTACGCGTGCTCCACGCAGGCGTCGGCCACTACGGGCGCCGCGCTGCGCGTGGATGGCGGCGTGGTCGATACGATCCTCTGAACGGCAGACCTGGCCTGGACGCCTACCCCCTTCGGTGGCGTACCAGCGCGGCCATGGCGGCCGATGCGCCCACCACCAGCGCCGTCGTCAGGATCGGATGGCGGGTGGAGGCCGTATAGGGACACGATTTCATGGTCCGGCGGTCTCCGGTCCGCTCTATCAGACTGTTGCCGGCGGCGTGCAGCGCGTTGTCGTCGCGCGGCCCCGCCGGCATGTCGGTCTGCTGGGCGCGGCCCATGAAGCGCCGCATGAAGCGGTCGAACGCGTGCGGCGCGTAGTACGCCGCTGCCGAGTATGCCTTGGCCGATGCCCCCACGAACAAGTCGCGGCGCGGGTGTTCCGCGGCAAACAGGATCGCCTCGGCGGCCATCGATGGATCGTAGAGCGGCGACGCCTGCCTCGGCTCCACGTGGAGGAAGTTTTTCGCGTGGGTGACGATGGGCGTATCCATGCCCGCTGCCTTGATCAGCGTGACCGACACCGGCGCCTTTTCCTGCTCGAGTTCCAGCCGCAGCGTGTCGGTAAAGCCCTTGATCGCATGCTGCGACGCCACATACGCGCTTTGCAGCGGCAGCGGACAGTCGCACGACTCGCTACCCATGTTGATGATGGCGCCGCCGTTCTGGCGCAGGTGCGCCACGGCGGCCAGCGATCCGTGCACGACGCCCCAGTAGTTCGTTTCGAAAAGCCGCCGGTGATCTTCGAGCGGCACATCGTCGTGGCGGCCGAAGATCGTCACGCCCGCGTTGTTGATCCAGGTATCGAAGCCGCCGAAACGGTCAATGGCCGCCTGCGCGACCGCGGCCACGTCCTCGTGCTTGCCGACATCGGCCGCGACGGTGATGACTTCGGTGCCGTGTTCGCGAAGTTCCTCGGCCAGTTTCTGCAAGGCATCCTCGCCGCGCGCCACCAGCACCAGCCGGGCGCCCAGGGCGGCAGCCTTGCGCGCGGTGATAAGTCCCACGCCGCTCGTGGCGCCCGTCAGCACGATGACCTGCGAGCCAATCTTCTTCAGCGTCTTCATGTTGCCTCTCTAGCTGGGGTGGAATGGATCGGGCCCGAGCCCGTTGCTGCCAATCGCACATCCCGTGCCCGCACGGATGAGCCGCGTGCGCCGATGTGCACCGCAGCAAGTCCGGTCAGGAATTACAAACCCGGAAACAAACCCGGGAAAAATCCGCCCCCCGTTGTAGGACGGCTCCCGCTTTCGCACGCGGGGTGCGCTGCATAAGCTGAAATGACTCCACCGCCTCAGATCCAGTCCCATGGCCAAGTCCGCTGCAGCCTCCGCCTCAACAGACGCCCCGCTGGGCAAGTACCAGCGCAAGCGCGACTTCGCGGCCACGCCGGAACCGAGCGGCAAACAGGCCCCTCGGACCGCGAAGGCCAGCAAGGGCAAGGCCGCCGCCGGCAACGGCGCCCACGCGTTCGTCATCCAGAAGCACGCGGCGCGCAGGCTGCACTACGACTTCCGGCTGGAACTGGACGGCACGCTCAAGAGCTGGGCCGTGCCGAAGGGGCCCAGCTACGATCCGGCAGACAAGCGCATGGCCGTGCACGTGGAAGACCATCCGCTCGATTACGCCGATTTCGAGGGGGTCATCCCCGCCGGCCACTACGGTGCGGGAACGGTGATCGTCTGGGATCGCGGCGAATGGATTCCCGATACGGACCCGGAGGCCGGCTATCGTGACGGCAAGCTCAAGTTCGAACTGCGCGGTGAAAAGCTGCAGGGCCACTGGACGCTGGTGCGCATGGGCGGCAAGAAGGCGCGCGACGACAACGCCTGGCTGCTGATCAAGGAGCGCGACGAGTACGCGCGGCCCGCGTCGGAGTTCGATGTGGTGGAGGCCATGCCCGACAGCGTGCTGGCCGGCACGGCCAAGGCGCCGACGAAAAAGGCCGCTCGCGGGAAGGACAAGCCCGCCTCGAACAAGACGTCGAAGACGGGCAGCCAAGGCGGCAAGGCCGAGAGCAAGATGCCCGCGCTGCCAGCCGGCGCCAAAAAGGCCGCCCTGCCCCTGGCACTGGCGCCGCAGCTGGCCACGCTGGTCGACAAGCCGCCCGCCGACCCCAGCCAATGGCAATACGAGATCAAGTTCGACGGCTACCGCATCGTGGCGCGCATCGACGGCGCCGATGTACGGCTGTTCACGCGCAATGGCAACGACTGGACCTCGAAGCTGCGCGCGCTCGCGGCCGAGATCGCCGCACTGGGCTGGCCCGACGGCTGGCTCGACGGCGAAATCGTCGTGGTGGACAAGGACGGTATCACCGACTTCCAGGCGCTGCAGAATGCCTTCGAAACTGCGCATGCCGAATCGATCCAGTTCTACGTGTTCGACCTGCCCTGGTTTGCCGGGCATGATCTGCGCGCGGTGCCGCTGGCCGAGCGACGGGCCCTGCTCCGCGAGCTGCTGGCCAGTCACACGCCGGGCCGTGTGCGCTTCAGCGACAACTTCGAAGGCGCGCCGGCCGACATGCTCGATGCAGCGTGCCGCATGAAACTCGAAGGCATCATCGGCAAGCGCGTGGATGCGCCCTACGTAAGTTCGCGCGCGCCCTCATGGATCAAGCTCAAGTGCCAGAACCGGCAGGAATTCGTGATCGGCGGCTACACCGACCCCAAGGGCAGCCGCAGCGGGCTGGGATCGCTGCTGCTGGGCGTGCATGATGCCGACGGCAAACTGCGCTATGTCGGCAATGTCGGCACCGGCTTCGACACGGCCATGCTCGATGCGCTGCGCAAGCAGCTCGAACCGCTGCGCACCGACGACACGCCGTTCGACCCGCTGCCGCGCGGCATCAAGGGCCATTGGATCAAGCCCCGGCTGGTGGCCGAGGTGACCTTCGGCGCCTGGACCCGCGAAGGCCGCATCCGCCATTCCGTGTTCCACGCCCTGCGCACCGACAAGCCGGCGGCCTCGGTCACGCTGGAGGTGCCCGCCAAGGCGGACGCGCCGGGCCGCACGCCCTCGGGAAAGACCGCCATGAAAGTCGCCACGAAGACTGCCGCCAAGGCCGCCGTCAGCGCCGCCACCAAGACCACCACGAGTGCGCCCTCCCGAAAGGGAACCAAGGCCGCCATCGGCAATGTCGTGGTCAGCCATGCCGACCGCGTGATCGACAAATCCACCGGACTGACCAAGGGCGACCTGGTCGGCTACTACGCCCAGGCCTCCGATCTGATGCTGCCGTTCCTGCGCGGGCGCCCGCTGGCGCTGGTTCGCGCGCCCTCCGGCATCGACGGCGAGCAGTTCTTCCAGCGCCATGGCGACACGCTGCACCTGAAGGGCGTCAACGCCCTGGACCCCGAACTCTGGCCCGGCCATCCGCCCCTGCTGGAGATCACCTCGGCCGCCGCCATCGTCGAAGCGGCGCAGCTGAACGTCGTGGAATTCCACACCTGGAATGCCAGGGCACGCAACATCGACAAGCCCGACCAGATCGTCTTCGACATCGACCCGGGCGAAGGCGTCAGCTGGCGCGAGATCCAGGAGGCGGCCAGCCTGGTCAAGGCGCTGCTCGACGCACTGTCGCTGCAGAGCTTCCTGAAAACCAGCGGCGGCAAGGGGCTGCATGTGGTGGTGCCGCTGGCCGCGCGCGCGGGCTGGGATGCCGTGCGCGACTTCGCGCAGGACGCGGTGACGCACATGGCACGGACGATCCCCGAACGCTTCGTATCAAAGAGCGGTCCGCGCAACCGGGTTGGCAAGATTTTCATCGATTACCTGCGCAACGGTGTCGGCGCTACCACGGCGGCCGCCTTCTCGGCGCGGGCGCGTCCCGGCCTCGGCGTGTCGATTCCAGTCAGCTGGGATGAACTGGATGACCTGACGGGCGCCGCGCAATGGACGATCGCCAACGTGGCGAGCCGCCTGGACGAACTGGCGCGCCACGACCCCTGGGCTGGCCACGACAAGGTTCGCCAGACGCTGACCCAGGCCCGCAGGCAGCTCGACGCCGCCTGAAGCGCGGCACACGCATCCCCCACGCCACAACGCCCCTCCCCTGTCGGCGTCCGTCTGTCAGCCATCGCGCCATGCGCGGCACGGTTCTTGCCACACTGCACCCAGAAGCTGGGCCCGTCGCCGCCCCGGTTGGACTGGAAACGATGAAACAAGACCCCGATCCCTGGTACTCGAGCGAATTCTGGCAGCGCGCCCTGATCGGCGTGCTGATGCTCGCACTGGCTTATCTGCTGGCTTCCCCGGCGGACGCACGCGCCGCAGGTATGCGGCTGCACGTCTACGCGCCGGGCGGCTGACATCTGCCGGCCGCGCAACGCATAAATGTCATAAATACAATCGATATGGGCGGAATGAAGGTAAAAACTACAATTCAGGATAGGTCTGCGCCACCTCGGGACGCCGGCCGGGGCCGCGCTGTGCCGGTGCGGACCCTGTGCCCACCCGTCTTTGCCAATATCAAAGCCAAAGCGGCGTTGTCTGCCGCCCGTCAGCCATGAATGCCACGCCTGCCCACCACCCGACGCGTCGACCGCTCGTCCTCAATGTCGAGGGCCGCGAGGGGCCGCGCTACGTCAAGAGCCGTATCCTGAACCGTGCGGACTTCGCCGTGCTGGAGGCATCCGACGGCCAGGCCGCGCTGTCACTGGTTCGCCAGCACGCGCCAGACCTGGTGCTGCTGGCGGGCCCGCTTTCCGACATCGACGGCCTGGACGTATGCCGCCTGATCAAGAGCGATCCGCAGACGGCCCGGACCATGGTGCTGCTGACCTCGCCCGGCGTGACGGACTCGCATCGCCGCGTGCAGGCGCTGGACGGGGGCGCGGACAGCTTTCTGGTGGAGCCGGTGGAGCCCGAGGAACTGGTGTCGAACATCAACGCGCTGCTGCGCATGCGCGGCGCCGAGGACGCCTACCGGCGCACCTCGCAGGCGCTGCACGAGAACGAAGACCTGTTCCGCCAACTGGCCGAGGCCTTCGCCGATGTGGTCTGGATCATCGATCCCGCGGCCAACCGCTTCCTGTTCATGAGCCCGTCCTTCGAGGCCTTGTGGGGCCGCCCGGCCGATTCGGTCAAGCATGATCCCACCTGCTGGCTGAAGTGGGTGACATCCGACGATCGCGCGCGCCTGGAAGCCGAATGGCAGAGCATGCTGCGCGACGGCCGCCTCGATTCGGAATTCCAGCTCGAACGCCCGAACGGCGAAATCCGCGAAGTGCATATGCGGGCGTTCCCGGTACGCGGCGCCGACGGGCGATGCCTGCGCGTCGCCGGTATCTGCCAGGACGTTACGCGCCACAATCGCGCCGAGCGCACCCTGCATAACGAAGAGCGCCGCAAGGACGAATTCCTGGCCATGCTGGCGCACGAACTGCGCAATCCGCTGGCGCCGATGCGCAGCGCCGTAGACCTGCTTCAGCAGTTTTCGCCAAGCCGCGAAGACATGTTCCGGGCGCGCGACATCATCAGCCGCCAGTTGCATCATCTCACCCGCCTGGTGGACGAACTGCTCGATGTGTCGCGCTTCAACCAGGGCAAGATCACCCTGCGCCGCGACCTGGTGGAACTGCGCGGCGCCCTGAACACGGCGGTGGAAACCGTGCGTCCGCTGCTGGAATCGCGCCGCCACACGCTGCGCCTGGCGCTGCCGGAGCAACCGCTGCCGGTGCGGGGCGATATGGTGCGGCTCACGCAGATCTTTGCCAACCTGCTGCACAACGCGGCCAAGTTCACGCCAGAAGGCGGCCAGATCGCCGTCGAGGCCACTGCCTCCGATGGCAAGGTCGTGGTGCGCGTGCGCGACAACGGCAACGGCCTGTCGACAGATATGCAGCGGCAACTCTTCGACCCGCTGGCGCCTGCAGCGGGCGGCGGCGACGCGGACGCACACGGCGCCGCCGAACACGATGACCGGCCGGCTACCGAACGCGAGGCGCCGCAAACCGCTCAGCCATCGCGGCAGGCCCAGGCCGAAGACCCGCAGGCGGGCATCACGGACCCCGATGCCTTTGCCGCGCGCGAAGGCGCCGGCATCGGCCTGACGCTGGTCCAGAAGCTGGTGACCCTGCACGGCGGACGCATCAGCGCCGAAAGCCCGGGCCGGAACCTTGGCAGTACCTTCATCGTCGAACTGCCAGTGGAGCCCTGGCAGACCTGGCATCCGACAAGCGGCAAGACCCGCGTGGCCTCCACGGCCGCGCACACGATCATGCTCGTGGATGACAACATCGACGCCCTCGAGGCCATGACGATGACACTGGAGACGCTGGGCCACACCGTGGTGACCGCGCCCGATGGCCAGAGCGCCATCGCGTGCGCCGCCAGCGTGCGACCGGACGTCGTCCTGCTGGATCTGGGCATGCCGACCATGGACGGCTTCGAAACCGCCCGGCGGCTGCGCGAGATTCCCGAACTGCGCAATGCCCGGCTGGTGGCGTTGACCGGATTCGGCCAGCCCGACGACCGGCGCCGTACCCGCGCCGCCGGCTTCGACATGCATCTGGTGAAGCCAGCGGATCTCAACGCACTGACGCGCCTGCTCGAGGAACTCGATGCCTGAGTGGCAAGCGCCCGCACAAGGAACGCAATGCATATCACACCCGAACCGGATATCACGCCACCGAAGCCAGAAACGCCGCCGCCGGAGCCGCCTGACACGACGCCGGAACCGGTCAACGATCCGCCTCCCGGCGACCTGCCCCCACCACCGCCGCATCGCGCGGGCCTGGCAGCCCCGTGCGGCCTGGTCGGCTGACCGGCCATGTCGCGCGCAATCTGGAAAGGCGCCATCAGCTTCGGGCTGGTGAACATCCCCATATCGGTCAAGCCTGCGTCACGCACGCAGTCGCTCGATCTCGACTTGCTGGACAAGCGCGACATGGCGCCGGTGGGCTATCAGCGCATCAACAAGCACACCGGCAAGCCGGTGGAGCGCGACGATATCGTCAAGGGATACGAGTACGAAAAGGACGAGTACGTCGTCCTGACTGACGAGGACTTCCGGCAGGCCAACGTCGAAGCCACCCAGACGGTGGATATCGTCAGCTTCGTCGATGCCGCCGCGATTCCGCCCTATTTCTTCGACACCCCCTACTACCTGGAGCCGGACAAGCGTGGCGAACGCGGCTATGCACTGCTGCACGAAACCATGCGCAAGACCGGACGCGCCGCCCTGGCGCTGGTGGTGCTGCGTAACCGCCAGCATCTGGCGGCGTTGCTGGTCGCCGGCAAGGCGCTGGTACTCAACACGATGCGCTTCGCGGACGAAGTGGTGCCAGTGGCCGACCTGAACCTGCCCGGCGGCAAGAAGCACGCCGCCAGCGCCCGCGAAGTGCAGATGGCCACCAGGCTCGTGGAAGACATGAGCGAGGACTTCCACCCCGAGCAGTACCACGACACCTATCGCGAGGACTTGCTGGCCCGCATTCACGCCCGGGTCAAGGCCGGCAAGACGCATCTGCTGACGCCTGCCGCCGACGAGACCACCGCGCCCGCCCGCAAGGGTGCCAAGGTGATCGACATGATGGCGCTACTCAAGCAGAGCCTGGGACAACGGGACAAGCGCGGCGCAGCCGCTGGCGAGACGTCAGCCAACGATGGCGAGCCCGCGGAAGCGGCCCCCGCAGCGCGCAAGAAAACCGTCAGACGCGGTACGGCGGGCACCCGCAAACCGGGCACCACCGGGCGGCCAGCAGGCACGAAGGCCTCGTCGATGCCGTCTGCCACCGCGCCTGCCACCGCCAAGCGCAATGCCAGGAGCGCCGCGAGCACCGCAAAGAAAGCCCCCGCGCGCAAAGCGACCGCGAAGAAAACTGTCAAGGCCCCCGCCCGCACCACCGCCCGCAAGGCCGCCTGATCCCGGGCGTCCGTGCAGCAGGTCGCCCCCCTCGATACACCCCTGCCCGACGCACACGAAAAAGAGCCGCGACACGTGGGAGAGTCGCGGCTCAGCGCAGTGGCGACCTGGGTCGCCGCGCATCATCAACCGTTACTACCAATCTCGGACGGCAACACCTTCCTGCCTCAGCGTGACGACACCTTCAGGTTGTCCTTCACGGAGTCCACGCCTTCCACCGACTTCACCGTGTCCACGGCCATCTGCTTCTGTTCGGCGCTCGGCACCGAACCGGTCAGGTCCACCACCCGATCCTTGGTCTTCACGTGGATGCCGGTGGACTTCAGATCCTTGGTCGCCAGCAGCTTGGTCTTGATCTTGGTTGTGAGGGCCCCGTCCGTCACGGCCTGCTTGGCATTGTCCGCGCCAGCATCCGTCCTGGAATCAGTGGTGGCCCCGGTCGTGCGGTCACCGTCGGTACGGCCGGCCGTGCCAGACGCATTGTTGGCAGGGGCGGGGTGCATTGCCGATCCGCTGGTCGTGCTCTTATCGGCAATCTTCATGAAGCCGCCATTGTCGACTGCGTGGGCACCGCCCGCGGCAGCCAGCGCGGCAATCGTCAGGGCAATGCGAAGCTTGGGTACGATTTTCATGTGCGCTCTCCTTGTTGCGTTGGAATCGCAGATGGATGATTGCCGGAACCTTGGGCGGCCGCCTGGCGCTTGTACGGCTGTACGGCTTGCACGGTCACCGGCACCTTGCCCATGACTCTGCAAATAGCGTTCCAAATCCCCTACAAGGACGACACGTGGTGTGCCGAGGTCCGTACGGCAGGCCGCTGCCGGAGAGCAGGCGCCCACGTCGGCAGGCAGGCTCGCAGGCCCTGCGACCGTTCCCGCGTGAAAAGCATGCATGCGTTGTAAATCGCGGCAAAGCGCATGTCTCGCATGGGTTACCTGCGTGCCTGCCAGATGCCATACCCCCGACTTTGGCATTTGGCACGCGGATTGCTGCTCTGTCCAATGCGGCAGCCCGCCGCGACTTGGACTTGGAGACAGCAATGGGACAGCAGCAAGGTAGCCAATCCGGACAGCAAGGTGGCCAATCCCAATCGGGACAAAGGCAGCAGGAGCAGCAAGGCGGCCAGCGCGGCAACCAGCAGCAAGGTAGCCAGGATCAGCAACGCCAGCAAGGTGGTGGTCAGATGGGCAACCAGGACAAGAGCTCGGGCCAGCACCAGCAGCAAAGCGGCACAGGCAGCCAGCAGGGATCGCAGCAAGGCTCCCAGCAGCAGAAGGACCGTCAGCAGTAATCCTGCCGACTTCCTCTCCTTTCCGGGCCCCGCAGTGACATCTCCACGGTTGTCACACCACGTCTGAAGTCAGGACGCGGCCTCATGGAAGCGGGACCCCGCGCCGGAACATCCGCCATGGATGTTCCGGCGTCTTTCGTTTCTGGTTGGGCAGGCGTATCTTGCTTATTTGCTCGGGCTTGCAACCCCCTGCTCAGCCTAGCCGGCCCGACACCACCGCCAACGCCTGCCGCCACACTTCACGCTGCTGTTCGAGATAGTCGATGGCCTGCCGGCCGGTCAGGCTCAGCGGCTCGGCGCCGTCCTGCGCCAGGCGCTGCCGCAGCGATGGCTCGCGCAGTAGCCGGGCCAGTCGCGCGGACAACGCGATGCGGCGTACCTCTGGCACGCCAGGGGACGCCAGCACGCCATACCAGGCGTCTTGCTGCATGCCCGCAATGCCCGCTTCGGCAAATGTCGGCACCGCCGGTGCCAGCGGACTACGCGCCCTGCCCGTCACCGCCAGGGCACGCACGCGGCCTTGCCGCATCAATGGCAACGCGGCCTGCAAGGTACTGACGAGCACTGCCACGTGCCCGCCCTGCAAGTCCACCAGCGCACGCGCGCTGCCGGGATACGGAACATGGGCCATGAAGACGCCGGCCTGCCGGCACATCAGTTCACCCACCAGATGGGCGCTGGAATGCATGCCAAGCGAGGCATAGGCGATGTCGCCGGGACGTTCCCGGGCATCGTCGAGCAGGCGTTGCAGCGTGGCGCGAGCCTGCTCCGGCTGCGAGCGCGTGCCGTCGCCCGCCATCAGCAGCACGTGGGGCGTGCTGGCAACGATCGCCAGCGGATGCAGCTGGCGCGCCGGCGCCTCGGGGCTGCTGGCCAGCAGCGGCCCGATGCTGACCGAGCCGACCGTGCCCAGCAGCAGCGTCTGGCGGTCGGCGCCCGCGCGTGCGGCTTCATGCATTGCAATCTGGCCAGAGGCACCCGGTCGATTGTCGACGACCGTGGGCTCGCCGTCGGCGCCAAGACCGTCCGCCACGATGCGCGCGACATGGTCCGCGCCGCCACCGGCGGCATAGCCCACCAATAGATGCAGTGGCGTAACGTGAGACGGAAACGGGGCAGCGGCGGCAGGCCGCCACGGACGCGCGAACGGCATGGCCAGCAATGCCGCAGTGACGCGCCGGCGAGCACGAACTGACATGAAGGCGGCGGCATGTGTCGGGAAAACTGCGGCATCGTAGCACCGCGCGCCAACGTCTGCCGCCCGGACAAACCCGCCGGACGATATCAACGTGTCCAGGCGCCCGTCATCTCATTGCTGCGGGGCGCGACAGGCCGCCCCGTTGCCGTTGGCGGCGGGGTCCATGCCGAAGACCGCCTGCGCGCCGCACTGCGAACCGAACATGCGGGCCTGGTCATGCCCCACGCCCACCACCTCGAACGATTGGTGCGCGCTGGCCTGCCCCGGCGTGGCCAACACCTGCTCATAGCGCCAGTAAGCGCGTGCCCGCTGCAGGCGCGTGGGACCTTCGGCTTCGGCGCCGCAAGCCTTGTCCAGAACCCGATGGTTGGGATCGTTGTCTTCGCTGCCCACCATGTAGGTGACCTGGCGCTGCATGTAGCGCCGATAGAGCGTCATGCCATCGGCGCCGCGCGCGTAAGCCACCATGTCGCGCATGCCATAGCGGTACTTGTCGTAATCGGCACAGGTACTGGTGTTGTATGGCGCGAAGCGGCGGTAATCCGGCGCCACCGGACGGTCCGGCGTGAAGTACAGATAGGACGACGGATTCGCCACCACGTAGCGCAGGTCGATGCCGGACGCCCGCACCTTCTCGTCCACGTTGTTCAGCACGGCGTACCGATGCACGATCTGCGCCCCGCCCGAATGGCCGGCCACGGTGACCTTGCGCACCATCGGCAGGCGCTGCCTGTCGGTGACGTAGGCCAGCAGATCGTCGATCACCTGCAGCGAACTGACGCCTGCGCCGGGGCCGGACACCGCGTCTTCGCCGCCGATCCAGCCCTGCACGGTCCACACCGGCATGTTGTCGAAATGCTTGGCGGCGTCGGGCGTGCCCGGGAAATTGGGCGCCACCAGCAGCACCTCGTCGGGGTTCCGGCCGCTGGCCTTCAACAAGGCCGCGCCCGCGTCGTAGTAGTCGTCGCCATTGCGCTGCAAGCCATGCTGCACGAATACCACTTCACGGATACCGCGCAGGTCGCCGTTCAGCGCGTGATTGGCATAGACCGGAAAGTCATACCCAGCCCCGTTGCCCAGGTGCACGCGCTGCCACTGCGGCTTGACTGCCGGTGCGCCGGCGGCGCGGGGTGTGGCAGCCATGGCAGCCGTTGTGCCGGTCTGGCCGGCACAACCGGCCAGCACCGAGACCACCGCTACCACGGCGGTGACGGCCAAATATTGCGTAATGCGGCGCATGAAGCTGTCTCCTTTGATGTTCTGGCCGCCCGCGCGCATCGGGCGAAACGCCAATACTACGGCCACGCCGGCCGCACGTAAAATATATGCCTCCCAAGACTTCCATATTTTATGAATATAGATCCATGGAGCTGAGACATCTGCGTTACTTCCTGGCCGTGGCGGAAACCCGGTCCGTCACGCGCGCCGCCGAACAGCTTGGCATTCAGCAACCTCCGCTTTCGCAGCAACTCAAGGCGCTGGAAGCCGAACTTGGCGTGACCTTGTTCGAACGGCTGCCGCGCGGCGTGGCGCTCACGCCTGCCGGCACGGCGCTGCATGCCGATGCGGTGGACCTGTTCGCCCGGATCGAGCAGATGCGCGCACGCATGCAGCGCATGGCGCGGGGCGACGAAGGGGCGCTGGCCATCGGCTTCACCAGTTCCGCGGCCGCCCACAAGCTCACGCCCGAGGTACTGCGTGCCTGCCGCCGGCACTTTCCGCGCGTGGCGCTGTCCCTGACCGAATGCAACGCCGCGGAAGCCATCGAACGGCTGGCCGACGGCACGCTGAACGCCGCCCTGCTGCGCGCACCGGTATCGCATCCCGAAGGCGTGCGCTTCGACCTGCTGCTGGAAGAGGAGATGGCGATTGCGTTGCCGCTCGATCACGCCCTGCTGCGGCGCCGGGCGTTGCGCGGCCAGAACGCTGGGGCGCCTGTGTCGCTGAGCGAGCTGGCATCCGACCCGTTCATCCTGGTACGGCGACCGGGCGCGCCGGGCATGTACGGCGACCTGCTGCGCGAATGCGAGGCGCTTGGCTTCACGCCACGCATCGGCGCCGAAGTCGAACGGATGCTGACCAACCTGAATCTCGTGGCGGCCGGTGCCGGCGTGAGTGTGGTACCGGCATCCATGGCCGGCCTGAACCGTCACGGCGTGGCCTACTGCCGGATGGTCGAGGCCGACCGGCTGCGCGCACCGCTGACGCTCGGCTACCGCGAGGGCCAGGATGACGCTGCGCTGACGGCACTGGTGGCGCTGACCCACCGCATCGCCACACGCCACCGCAAGACCGCGCAGGAAGAAGCATAGCTGCCAGCCGGGATCGCCCCAACGCTCCCGCGAGCACGGGGGCGATCCCCTGGCAGCGCGGCGCGCGTCAGTGCAGCAACCCGACCTCGAAGCGCCCGGCGGCCGTGCCGATCAGCAGGCCGCTGTTGTACAGGTAGGACGCGACCACCCCACCCGTTGCACCGATCACGCCCGGCACCGGACTGTTGTAGGCCAGCGTGCCAGACGCTCCGTTACGCGCGATGCGCGTGCCGTTCAGGTCGGCATTGACCTGCTCGCCTGTGGTGGCCATCACGCGATAGGCGCCATCGGCGGCGCCGGCCGCCAGCCCTGCCGTCGATTGCTGCGCGTAGATGTTCATGCCGTACGCCGTGGCCGAACGCGTCAGGACCACCGGTACCGGCACCCCATTGACCATGCCGCTGATCAGCGACCCGCTCAGCGCGCCATCTCCCGCCGCGATGGTGCCGCCCACGAAGTAATCGAACGCGTTGCGGGCAGCGTTCCATACGATGTAGCCCTTGGTCGTGTTCGTACACGCGGCGTCATAGACGATATAGCCGCCGCTGGCCGTGGCCGCGCACGTCTGCCAGGTGGCCGCCGACGACCGCAACCGCGCCGAGCCGTTGCGCACTGTGACCGATCCGTCGGCGACGGCGGTCTGGATGCCGTTGACGTTGTAGATATCGGCCACCGCCTTGTAGTCGGCAGAAACGTTCTGGAACGCCACCAGCGGCAGGAACCCGCCCCCCGATACCGGCTTGACGCCGCCCGCCAGCACACCGCCGCCGGTCAACGAGAACTGCGCACCGTTTTCATCGCTGGCGTACGTGCAGCCACCCAGCGAGACGAGCTGTCCGTTCAGCACGGTGCTGGCCGCACGCTGGGCGCTGGCATCGATGGTCACGGTGTACTTGAGCGTGGCGGGGTCGATGCGGACCGACAGTTCCTCGCCATTGGTGTTGCCGCCCTTCCAGGTGGTGGCCACCGACGGCAGGTTCAGGCAGGACTGCACGATGCCCGAAGCCCCTTCGCACGTGTAGTTGACGGCGGCGTCCGCGCTGCCGGTGCCCTTGTACCTGGGCCACGACGGGTACTGGCACAGCGGCCGGGTGCGGCCGTAGGTGCCCGCGTTGGTGTCCATCACTTCACGGGTACCCGGCGCCACGCCCATCTCGACCCAGTTCTCGAGTGCGGTCAGCGAATTCCACGCCGGCAGGAAGCTGCCCGTACCGTGGCCCATGCCGGGCACGGTATAGAAACGGATGCCCTGGTCCACCGCCGCTTGCCCTACCTGCGAAATGACGGCCTTGTACCACGCGATGGTGGAATTGGGGCTGATGACTTCGTCGGCCAGACCGTGCAGCATGATCAGGCGGCCACCCCTGGACAGGAAGGCGGACAGGTCGGGGTTCGTGGCGTCGGTCAGCGCGGACACCGCCTGCACGCGCGACGTCCAGGTACCTGGACTGGCCGGATCGAAAGTCAGCGCATCGAACGTGGCATTGCGGGTGACGAAGTACTTCACCCACTGGTCGCCGGTCACGTACATGTTGGCGTCCGCCGTGGTGGCCGGATTGCCCGGCACCGCGCGCGTTCCAAGGTCACGCGTGGTGAATGGCCCCGCCACCAGCGCGCCTTCCATGAGGTTGTAGCCGCCGGCAACCGTCACGCCATTGGCCAGCGGATAGCCGAGCTGCAGCGGCTGCTCGATGGTCTTGACCGTAGCGATCTGCGCATCGGACAGGCACGTGTCGCCGGTATCGGCGCCACCCGCGCAACGCAGGCTGGCCAGCACCTGCATGGCGCCCACGCGGCAGCCCTCCACGTTACTGACTACCTTGTCGGCCACGCCGTCGAGCGTGTCGCACGCGTCCATGGCCGCCTTCTGCACCATCAGCGTCTTGTTGATATTGAGCCAGCCTGCACCGCCATTGAGGTACAGCGCGCGCCCCACCGCCACGTTCGACAGCCGCGTGCCCGTGTAGTTGAGCGCGGGCTCGTTGGCGATCACGCCGGCGTAGTCCGCCGGCCATCGCTGGATATAGCGCAGTGCATCGCGGCCGCCCGTCGAGGTGCCGAGGAAATACGCACGCACCGGCGCCTTGCCATAGCGTTGCGTGATCAGCGCGATCGCCACATCGTGCGTTTTCTTGAGCGTGTCGCCGCCATAGTTGGCCAGTTGCTCGTCATTGGTGGCAAAGCGGCCATCGGTGATGCTGGAACTCTGGTGACCCGAGTCGTCGCCCCACGTGGCGTAGCCGCGCGACAGCGGTGCGGGGTCGCCGGGCAAGGCAAAGCGCACGGTCTCGGTGCCGTCGATCAGCGTGCCGTCAAAGCCGCCACCGCCGAACTGGATGCCCTTGCCATTCCACTGCGTGGGCAGATTGACGGCGAAGCGGATGCTGGACGCCGACGCATCGACCGGGGCAATCGCGCCGCGCACCTGGCAGTACTCCCCCAACGAGTTGCCGGGGGCATCGGCCGCGATCAGCGTGGCCTTGCTGACGGTGGCGCCGCCCGAAGCCAGGGCCAGGCTCGATGCCGGCAGGCTCGCGCCATTGAGCGCGTTGCAGGCCTCCAGCGCACTGAGGGCCGGGACGGCCGGTGCCGGTCCCGCATCACCGCCGGCCCCGGTGTTGCCCGTGTTGCCTGGGGTGGCCGTGGCGGGCGCATCCTCGCCGCCACCGCAGGCGGACACCAGCAGTGCCATGGAAAATGCGGCGGCCAGCCGCCACGCGGGGTGGCTGCCCATGTATCCGGTTGTCATCGTTCGTCTCCTCCAGTCCAGCCGGTACTTGTGCCGGCATGCTGGAGCGAGACGGTATCACCGGGGTGATGCCACGTAAAATATATGCCAACCTATCCATTCATATTTATGGCATATGGATACGTGCCTTCAGCGTGGCAATCCGACATAGTTTTCCGCCAGTGACCGGCATGCCGCCTCAGAGCTGACCAGATACTCAAGCTCGGCCTGCTGGATGCGGTGCGCAAAGTCGTCGGCGTCCGGAAAGCGGTGCAGCAGCGATGTCATCCACCACGAGAACCGCTCGGCCTTCCACACCCGGCCCAGGCACTTCGCGGAATAGCGGTCCAGTTCGTGCGAATCATCGTGCAGGTAGTGGGCGATAAAGCCGTCAGCCAGGTAGAGCACGTCGCTGGCGGCCAGGTTCAAGCCCTTGGCACCGGTCGGCGGCACGATATGCGCGGCGTCACCGGCGAGGAACAACCGTCCGTAACGCATCGGCTCGCACACAAAGCTGCGCAGTGGCGCAATGCTCTTTTCGATGCTCGGGCCTGTGACCAGCGATTCCGCCGCCTGCGGGTCCAGCCGGCTGCGCAGTTCATCCCAGAAACGCGCATCGGACCAGTCCTGCGGCTTTTCGGTCGACGGCACCTGCACGTAGTACCGGCTGCGCGTCTTCGAGCGCATGCTGCACAGCGCAAATCCGCGTTCGTGACTGGCGTAGATCAGTTCGTCGGCCACGGGCGGCGTGTCCGAAAGGATGCCCAGCCAGCCAAACGGATACACCCGTTCGAAGATCCGCTTCGATGGCGCGGGCACGCTGGCGCGGCTGACGCCGTGGAACCCGTCGCAGCCAGCGATGAAGTCGCAGACCACCTCGTGCTCGACGCCATCCTTGCGATACGACACGCGGGGGCGACCGCCATCGAAATCGTGCAGTGCAACGTCCTGGGCCTCGTAGACGGTCGGCACGCCGGCCGCCTGGCGCGCCGCCATCAGATCGCGCGTGACCTCCGTCTGGCCGTACACGGTTACGTCGCGGCCGATCAGCGCGTGGAAGTCGATCCGGTGCCGGGCGCCACCGAACGACAGTTCGATGCCGTGGTGCACCAATCCTTCCTCGCGCAGGCGCCCATCGACGCCCGCGCGCCGCAGCGCCTCCACGGTCACGCATTCGAGAATGCCCGCGCGAATGCGGCCCAGCACGTACTCGGGGCTGCGCTGCTCGATAACGATATTGTCGATGCCGGCCACGGTCAGCAACTGGCCGAGCAGCAGGCCGGCAGGGCCGGCGCCGACGATGGCGACGCGGGTGGAACGGGAATGCGGCGAGCCATTGGGGGCCATGGCGTGTCTCCTGATTTGGAATGTGGTTATTGGGCTCAACGATAGAGCCTCGCGCGCCTGGCCGGAATGGACAGATCGAACCAAGAACGTGAAAATTCGAACATTCCCGGAAGCATGCAGCGCGCCCCCATGAGAACCGTCCCCACCTATTCGCTCTACGGCGTCAATTCCGCCGAGCCGTTGCTGGACCAGCTCCATTTCGAATCGATCGCGTCGCGCAGCCAGCTCTACGCGTGGGAGATCAAACCCCACCGGCACGAGCGATTCCTTCAAATTCTGTACATCCACAGCGGCAGCGGCGAGGCGCTGCTCGACGGCCGGCGCGAGCGCCTGGCCAGCGGATCACTGATCTGCGTGCCGCCCCACCATGTGCATGGATTCGTGTTCTCGCCGGACGTGGACGGCATCATCGTGACGATGACCGACAGCTACCTGCGCACGCTGCTGGCCGGCGTGCCGGGCACGCTGCCGCTGTTCGAGCATCCGCGCCACGAGCGCGTGGCGCGCAAGCATCCGCTGGCCAGTGCGCTGGCGATGTTCAGGATGGAGATGGCCTCGGTGGCCCCTTGGCGCGGCGCCGCGCTGTCGGCGCTGCTCACGCTGGTGCTGGTGGGCATCGCACGCATTGCGGAGGCATCGGCGCCTGCCGCCACGCGTGCCAGCAGCCGGCCCGCGCGCCATTTCCAGCAGTTCCAGCAGCTGCTGGAAACCGACTATCGCGAGCAGAAGGAGATGGCGTACTACGCCGACACGATCGGCATCACGCCGACCCAGCTCAACCGCATCTGCCGCCAGCTGGCCGGACAGAGCGCGCTGCAGCTGATTCACGCCCGCGTGCTGGCGGAAGCCCAGCGCGACCTGCTGTTCAGCGATCTCGATATCAAGCAGATCGCCATGACGCTGGGATTTTCGGATGCGGGCTACTTCTCGCGCTTCTTTGCGCGGCTGGCGGGCCAGACGCCCACCGCGTTCCGCGAATCGGGGCGTGCGCGCCTCCCCGCATTCGCCACGCGGGAAAGCTGAGCCCCGATGCGGCTGCGGCGCGCGTCACGCGCGCGGCTTGTCAACGTCCGCGAAGATTTCCTCGGCCATATGGAAGGCCGAATTGGCGGCCGGCACGCCGCAGTAGATGGCGGTCTGCAGCAATACCTCCTTGATCTCGTCGCGCGTCACACCGTTGTTGGCCGCCGCGCGCAGATGCAGCTTCAGCTCCTCCGAACGGTTCAGCGCCACCATCATCGCGATGGTCACCAGGCTACGCGTATGGCGCGGCAGGCCTTCGCGCGTCCAGATCTCGCCCCACGCATAGCGCGTGATCAGGTTCTGGAACTCCTCGTTCAGCGGCGTCAGCTTCTGCAGCGAACGGTCCACGTGGGCGCTGCCCAGCACCGCGCGGCGCACCGACAGACCCGCCTCGTAGCGCGCGTGGTCATCGGTTACGGGCAAGCGGCCATGGATGAAGTCCAGCAGCGCCGCCGTGAATCGCCCGGGCTGCTCGCGGTTGGAAAGATGCGCGGCCGGCAGCTCGACATAGCGTGCGCCGGGGATGGCATCGGCCAGCGCCCTGCCCTCGGCGGCGGTGGTCGATGGATCGTCGCTGCCGGCAATCACCAGCACCGGCACCGCGATCGTCTTCACGGCCTCGCGCAGGTCGGCATCGCGCAGCGCGGTGCAGCCCAGCGCGTAGCCGCGCGGGTCCAGTCCCTGCAGCACCGCGCGCAGATCGTCCAGCGCGCCGCCCGCGGTACTGCGGAAACTCTCGGTGAACCAGCGGCCCAGCGAGGCATCGACCAGCGGCGCCATGCCGTCGCGCAACACCCCGTCGATGCGCGCGCGCCACGCATCCGCCGTGCCGATCTTCGGCGCCGTATTTGCGACGATGACCTTCGAGAACCGCCCGGGCGCATTCACGGCCAGCCATTGACCAATCAGGCCACCGATCGACAGGCCGCAGAACACGGCCTGGTCCACCTGCAGTGCGTCCAGGATCGCCAGGACGTCGCGCCCCAGCACGTCGACCGTTGCCTCGGACGCATCGGTCGATGACCTGCCGTGTCCGCGCATGTCGTGGCGCACCACGCGGAAGCGGCCGGCCAGCGCATCGGCCTGCGGCTTCCACATGGTGTGGTCGGTACCCATCGAGTTCGAGAAGATGATGACGGGCGCGGTGTCGGGGCCGTCTACGGTATAGAACAGCCGGGCACCGGCGTGATCGAGGTAAGGCAAGGTCGTCTCCAGTCAGGCGTGGTTGCGGTGCGCCCGCGCGTGCCGCCAGGCTTGCACGGCGGCATCGGCGAAGCTTGTGGATTGGCCCGCGTACTGCGCGGGGTCGCTGAGCCTGTCGAGCGTGGCGTCGTCGAGCAGGCCTCGGTGCGATGGATCGTCGGCCAGCGTGCGCGCCAGCGCGTCGCGCAGCGTCGTACCGTCGGCCACGGCGCGACGCGACGCCCGCTCCACCAGATGATGGGCGGGCAGCCGGCCGATGCGCCGGCCGAGTTCGAGCATGGCGGCTTCGCCAAGGATCAGGCCATGCGTGATATCCAGGTTCTGGCGCATGCGGGCAGCGTCAACCTGCAGGCCGGCCACCACGTCGGTCATCTGGCGCAACGCGCCGGCTGCCAGCGTGACGATCTGCGGCAACGTGTCCCACTCGGCCTGCCAGCCGCCCAGCGCGCGCTCGTGCTCCTGCGTCATGCCGGCCAGCATCGTGGCGACCAGGGGCGGCACCCGCACGGCAGCGGTCAGCACCGCCGCGCAGCCCACGGGGTTGCGCTTGTGCGGCATCGTGCTGGAGCCGCCCCGGCCCGGCCCCGATGGTTCCGCCACCTCGGCCACTTCGGTCTGCATCAGCAGCGAGATATCGCGCGCCATCTTTCCCAGCGTGCCGGTCAGCATGCCAAGCGTGGTGGCCACTTCGACCATGCGGTCGCGGTGCGCATGCCACGGCAGCGCGGGAAGATCGAGTTGCAGCCCCTGCGCAAGCTGCGCAGCCACGGCCGGCGCATCGTTGCCCAGGCTGGCCAGCGTGCCGGCCGCACCGCCGAACTGCAACGCCCGCCCGTGCGTGCGCGCCAGGTCGAGTCGGGCCAGATCGCGGCGCAAGGCATCGAGCCAGCCGGCGGCCTTCAGGCCAAACGTGGTGGGCAGCGCGTGCTGCAGCCAGGTGCGCGCCACCATCGGCGTGGCGCGATGGGCGACGGCCTGCGCCGCACAGGCATCGCCAAGCGCCAGCAGGCCGGCGTCGATGTCCTGCAAGGCGTCGGCAAGCTGCAGCACCAATGCCGTATCGATGATGTCCTGGCTCGTGGCGCCCCAGTGCACGTAGCGGCCTGCTTCGGCATCGCGCTGCGTCACGGCGGCGGTCAGCTGCTTGACAAACGGAATCGCCAGGTTGCCAGCCGAGGCGGCGGCCTGCGCAAGCGCGTCGAAGTCGATGACCTGGGCCGGGTCGCCGGCACAGACCTGTTCGATGATCTGGGCGGCCGCTTCGGGAATGACGCCGCAGCGCGCCTCGGCGCGCGCCAGCGCGGCTTCCACATCGAGCATGCGGCGCACCGTGCCGGCGTCGGAAAAGATATCGAGCACGGCGGGGCTGCCGAACATCGGATCGGTCAGACGGGAAAACGTTGGCATGGTCGGTGGGGGGCGAACCGTTTGAGTTGCCGGCAAGGAATGCGCCGATTGTGATGCAAAACGCGGCACCGGTGTGAGCCGGCGCCGCGTTCATGCAAGGCGGGCAACGATGGCGACGTATCAGATATCGAAGAACACCGTTTCGCCCGGACCCTGCAGCACGACGTCCCAGCGGTAGCGGTTCTGGCCTTCGGCCCTGGCGATCAGCGTGTCGCGCCGGTCGGCGGGCACCAGCGACAGCACCGCATCGGCGCCGTGCGCGGCCGTGTCCTCGGGAAAGTACATGCGTGTGGCCACATGCTTGACCAGTCCCCGCGTGAAGACCGACACCATGATGTGCGGGGCCTGCGGACGCCCATCGCCATCGGGCACGGTGCCGGGCCTGACCGTGGTGAAGCGGAACGATCCATCGGCCTCGGTGGGCACACGGCCAAAGCCGGTGAAGCCCGGCACCAGCGGCAGTTCGCGGGGATCTTCGGGATGACGGTAGCGGCCGGCAGGGTTGGCCTGCCAGATCTCGACCATGCCGTCGGGCACGGGTTCGCCGCGACCATCGACCACGCGGCCTTCGATCACGATGCGTTGCGCGGCCAGGTCGGGCGCGTCGGCGGTCAGGTCGGCGCAGTTCAGGCCGGTCAGGCCGATATGCAGGTACGGACCTACGGTCTGGGATGCGGTGGCGTACAACATGGCCTTACTCCATCGGCGTGGCATCGCGGCCACGCAGCACGATATCGAAACGGTAGCCGAGCGCGTACTCGGGTGCCGTGGTTTCCCAGTCGAACGTGGCGATCAGGCGATTGCGCGCCTTCTCGTCGGGCACGCACTGGAAGATCGGGTCGTACGCCAGCAGCGGATCGCCCGGGAAATACATCTGCGTGACCAGCCGCGTGGCGTAGGCGTTGCCAAACAGCGAAAAATGGATGTGCTGCGGCCGCCAGGCGTTGTGGTGGTTACGCCAGGGGTAGGCGCCCGGCTTGATCGTCTTGAACTGGTACTGGCCGTTGGCGTCGGTGATGGTGCGGCCTTCGCCGGAAAAGTGCGGGTCCAGCGGCGCGTCGTGCTGGTCGCGCTTGTGCGTGTAGCGGCCCGCGGCGTTGGCTTGCCAGACCTCGATCAGCGCGTTGGGCACCGGGCGCCCGTTCTCGTCCAGCACGCGGCCCGTCACCAGCATGCGCTCGCCAATCGGCTCGCCGCCGTTGCCGACCGTCAGGTCGTTGTCGCCCTCGCGGACGAACTCGGGACCGAACGTCGGCCCCGTGACTTCGGACAGCGACTGCGGCAGCGCGATCAGCGGCTGGGCCGGCGAGCGCAGCTGCGTCGAGGCATAGGGGTCGAAACGGTATTCGGGCTGGGTGTTCCAGTACGGCCGGCGGTACTGGGCGGGGCGATCGGAGCGGTGGGGCATCGCGCTGTCTCCGTTGTTGGTGTGAATCGACGGGGTGGACTGTATGCAACGCCAGAAGTCATGTAAATTGAGATTTGGCGTAATTACGATGAATTTTTATTATGCAACTCCGGTCCCCGCCACATCCGGCCGTCGACGCCTTTCGCAGCCGCATCCGGCTGCGGCATCTGCACTGCTTCGTGGCCGTGGCCCAGGCGCAGCATCTGGGGCGCGCCGGCGAGCAGTTGGGCCTGACGCAGCCGGCGGTGTCGAAGACGCTGACCGAACTCGAGGAACTGGTCGGCGCCCGGCTGCTGGTGCGCCAGCGGGCCGGCACCAACCTGACCGCGGCCGGCATGCGCTTCCTGCGCCATGCGCTGCGGATCATCGAGGACATCGACGCCGCCGCCGACAGCCTCGCGGCCACCGACGCCACGCGCCACGAGCGCATCCGTGTGGGCGCCCTGCCCAGCATCGTGCCCGCGCTGCTGCTCGATGCCGTAACCGCCTTCCGCACCACGCATCCCGAGGTGGCGCTGGCCGTGCAGAGCGGCATGAACCGCACGCTGATCGACCTGCTCAAGGCCGACGTGCTCGACGTCGTGATCGGCCGCATGGACGACCCGGCTGCCATGGAAGGGCTGTGGTTCGAATCGATGGCGGCAGAGCCGCTGGTGCTGGCCGTGCGTGCCGGACACCCGCTGGCGGCCCAGCCCCGCCCGAGCCTGCGCGACGTGGTGGCGTGGCCGATGGTGGTGCCGGCCGTCGGCTCCATCCCGCGCCACAGCACCGAAAGCCTGCTGGCCCGCCACGGCTTTGCGCTGCCGGAAGGCTGCCTGGAAACCGCCGACGCCTACCTGGGCCGCCTGCTCACGCAGCAGGGCGACAGCGTATGGGCCGCGCCGTTGTCCGCCACGCGCCGGGCGGTGGCGGCCGGCGAAATGGTGCTGCTGCCGGTCGATACGCAAGGCACCGAGGAACCGATCGGCCTGCTACGCCGAAGCGACCGCACGCTGGGCCCGGTGGCCGAGGCGTTTGCGGAAACCATCCGGCGCATCGCGGCCCAGCCCGGGTGAGCCGATCCTGGCCGCCATTGAGCCGCCAGCCTGATCGCTGCGCGGCACTTTTGCCGTTCGTCCCGCCGCGCCCAAAAAAATCTTGCGACCCCTTCCCTCCCGCCGCCAGCCCTTTGGCCGCGCGGGCCAGCGCGCTTCGGCCCCGGTCGGCCGCCACCCCGCTTGCGGGTTAACGCCGATATTTCGCCTGGAAAAACGCTGCGTATGATCCGTTCCTATCGAGAACATGAGTTCGCCTTTAGAACAAAAAAGGCGAATCGCGAACAAAAACGCCCGACTGACCGCCAGATCGGGCCTGAAACGATCCGAAGAACGGAGACCCCATGTCCCAGCCCCCGCGCCCCGCGACTGGCACGCTCGACGTGCAGTCATTTATCGACAGCCACCGCTTCTCCGCGTATCAGTGGCTCATCCTGATTCTATGTTTCCTCATTGTCGCGATTGACGGCTTCGATACGGCGGCCATGGGCTATATCGCCCCGGCCCTTGTCCAGGAGTGGGGCATCGAGAAATCGTCGCTCGGGCCGGTCATGAGCGCCGCCCTGTTCGGGCTGGCGTTTGGCGCGATCTTCGCCGGCCCGATGGCCGACCGCGTGGGCCGCAAGCGCGTGCTGGTGCTGTCGGTGTTCTTCTTCGGCGCATGCAGCCTGGCCACGGCCTTCGCGCCGTCTGTGACGTGGCTGACCGTGCTGCGATTCCTGACGGGCGTCGGGCTTGGCGCCGCGATGCCCAATGCGGTGACGCTGATGTCCGAGTACGCACCGGCCCGCCGCCGCGCGATCCTGGTGAACACGATGTTTTGCGGGTTCCCGCTGGGGTCGGCTGGTGGCGGCTTCTTCGCGGCAGCCATCATTCCGCATTTCGGCTGGCACAGCGTGCTGGTCTTCGGCGGCATCGTCCCGCTGGTGCTGGCCGTGGTGCTGGTGGCCGCACTGCCGGAGTCGATCCGTTACATGGTGGTGCGCCAGTACCCCGCCGACCAGATCCGCAAGGTGCTGGCACGCGTGACCGGCGCCGCGCTGGGCGCCGCACAGGTGTTCACGATCCACGAGGCGGCGCCCGCAGCCAGGTCAGCCGTGGGCACGGTGCTGGCGCCGCGCTATCGCGTGGGATCGGCCATGCTGTGGCTCACGTACTTCATGGGCCTGGTGATCTTCTACCTGCTGACCAGCTGGATGCCGACGCTGATGAAGGACGCCGGATTCACGCTGCAGCGCGCCTCGCTGCTGACCGCGCTGTTCCCGCTGGGCGGTGGCATCGGCACGATTGCCGCCGGCTGGTTCATGGACCGCTTCAACCCGAACAAGGTGATCGCGTTCACCTATGCGCTGACCGGCGTCCTGATCTACGCGGTGGGCCATGGCGCGGGCGGCGACCAGTTCGTACTGGGCCTGCTGATCTTCCTGGCCGGCACGGCCATGAATGGCGCGCAGTCGTCGATGCCCACGCTGGCGGCGAGTTTCTACCCCACGCAGGGCCGTGCCACCGGCGTGGCCTGGATGCTCGGCATCGGCCGCTTCGGCGGCATTGCCGGTGCGCTGCTGGGTGCCGAACTGCTGCGCATGCACCTCGGATTCGACGCGATCTTCACGCTGCTGACGGTGCCAGCGTTCATCGCCGCAGGGGCACTGGTGGTCAAGCAGTTCTCCGGGGCGGGTGCCGCGGGGGATGGCGGCGAACCGGCCGGCCAGACCGTGGCCGGGCACTGAGAGGCGGCCGCAGCACCGCGCGGCGAAGCGCACCGGTCCCGCTTCGTCCCGCCAATCGGCTGCACTATGGCGAAAACGCCATTACGTGCTACCGTTGCGAAGAATGGAACGGCACGCTACGGCGCACACTTTTGGAACCCCGATCCGCGTCAGACAACCTCTTTTTCATCGGCTTCATGGGGGCCGGCAAGACGACGATCGGGCGAACCGTCGCGCGTCGGCTTGGCCGTCCGTTCTTCGATACCGACCACGAGATCGAATCGCGCTGCGGGGTGCGCATCACCACCATCTTCGAGCTGGAAGGCGAAGAAGGTTTCCGCCGCCGTGAAACCCGCATCCTCGACGAACTGACGCAACGGAGCGGCATCGTGCTGGCCACCGGCGGCGGCATCGTGCTGCGGCCCGAAAACCGCGAAATGCTGCGCGCGCGCGGCCACGTGATCTATCTGGACGCGGCGCTGCCCGAACTGTGGCGCCGCGTGCGGCGCAATCGCAACCGCCCGCTGCTGCAGGTGGACAACCCGCGCGCCCGGCTCGAAGCCCTGTTCTGCGAGCGCGATCCGCTCTACCGCGAAATCGCCCACCTGATCATGCCGGCCCATGCGGGCACCGTGGCACAGGCCGCCGCCAGCGTGCTGGCTCAACTGGGCCTGGCGACCGACCCCGCCGATCCTTCCGAAACCGGCGAACCTGGCGACCCTTCCGAACCTGGCGGCCAGACCGCCGCCCCTGACCCCGCCACGCACGATTGAGCCCCCGGCCGACACCGTATTCGGACTGCGCCGACACCGGCCCGCCATCGGACGTGGCAACGTCGGAACATGTCTGGGCGACGTTTGAACTTCGCGCCCGGCGCGTGTCTCTGACGGTGACACCACCCTGAATGCAGGAGGTTCCCCATGCGGCTGCAAGGCAAGACGGCTCTGGTCACGGGTGGCGCGGGTGGCATCGGCCGCGCCATCGCGTTGCGCCTGGCCCAGGAAGGTGCCGATATCGTTGTTGCGGTGCACAAGCTCGACGCCGATTCCGCAGAGACGGCCGATGGCGTGCGCGCCGCAGGCCGCCGCGCCCATGTGGTGGCGGGCGATATCGGCAATGTGGCGCAGGCCTTCGCCATCGTCGACCAGGCGGCGGCGGCCGTCGCGCCGTCCGGCAGCCTGGACATCCTGGTCAACAACGCCGGCGTCGAAGTACGGGCACCGTTTGCCGAGGTGACCGAGGCCGACTACGACCGCGTGCTCGATACCAATCTGAAGGGACCATTCTTTCTCACGCAGCAATTCGTGAAGCACCGGTTGGCGCGCAAGCTGGGGGGCAAGGTCATCAACATCAGCTCCGTGCACGAAGACCTGCCTTTTCCCCATTTCACGAGCTACTGCGCCAGCAAGGGCGGCCTGCGCATGATGATGCGCAACCTGGCCATCGAACTGGCACCGGCCGGCATCACGGTCAACAACATCGCACCGGGTGCCATCCAGACGCCGATCAACCGCAAGCTGATGGCCGACCGCGCCGAACTGCAGGCGTTGCTGGCCAACATTCCGCTGGGGCGGCTGGGGCAGCCCGACGAAGTTGCCGGACTGGTGGCCTACCTGGCAAGCGCCGATGCCGACTACATCACGGGCGCCACGCTCGTGATCGATGGCGGTCTACTCTGGAACTATGCGGAACAATAACGTCGAGTCGGCCGGCGGCACGCCGCACGTTCCCGCGCGAACCGAGCCCGCCAAGGCGGATGCCGCGCCGCATCCCGCAGTTGCGGTTTCCGCGCCCGCTGCCACGGCCGCAGCCTCGGGGCCGGGCCAGCCACCGTTGCCGCCGCATTGCCACGGGCACGCGCCTGCGATCACCCATTTGCCCACCCCCGCGCCGTGTACGCTGCCGGGGTGCGCGGACGCCGACACCATGTCGCCGGCCGAACGCTATGCCGAGCTGTTCGTCGCCGTGCAGGCCAGCGGCATGTTCGCGGACAGCAAGACCTTTCCCGACTGCATTCCGCTCGATGCACCCGAGGCCATCCTGTCGCGCTACCGCGCCGAGCGCGACGCGCCCGACTTTTCGCTCGAAGCCTTCGTGCGCCACTATTTCGCGCGCGAGACGGTTCCGGACGATCACTACCAGTCCGATCCGGACAATTCGCTGCGCGAGCACATCGACGGGCTGTGGCCCGTCCTCACGCGCGAACCGGCCGAACATCCGCCGCGATGCTCGCTGCTGCCGCTGCCCCAGCCCTATGTCGTGCCTGGCGGGCGCTTCCGAGAGCTGTACTACTGGGATTCTTACTTCACCATGCTCGGCCTGTCGGCCAGCGGCCGGCACGACCTGCTGCGCGCCATGGCCGACAACTTCGCCTACCTGCTGGACACCTACGGGCTGGTGCCCAACGGCACGCGGTCGTATTACCTGAGCCGTTCGCAGCCGCCCGTATTCGCGCTGATGACCGACCTGTTCGAAGACGAGGGCGTCGATGCGGCGGTACGCTACCTGCCCCAGCTCGAGCGCGAATATGCGTTCTGGATGGACGGCGCCGCCCACCTGGCCCCCGGCACCGCCTACCGGCGCCTGGTGCGCCTGCCCGACGGCGCATTGCTCAACCGTTACTGGGACGATCGCGCCCATCCGCGCGAGGAAGCGTACCTGGAAGACGTGGCCACGGCCCGGCGCGCCGACCGGCCCGCGCACCTGGTATTCCGCGAACTGCGCGCCGCGGCGGAATCGGGCTGGGACTTCAGTTCGCGCTGGTGCGACCCGGCGCCGGCCGGCGGTCAGCCAACGTGCGACCTGGCCACCATCCGCACCACGGCGATCCTGCCCATCGACCTGAACGCCCTGCTCTGGCATACCGAGTGCCGCCTGGCCGAACTGTGCGAGCGCGCCGGCGACATCGACCGCGCCACGCGCTATCGCGAAGCCGCGGACCGTCGCCGGCTGGCCATCGCCGCGATCATGTGGGACGCCGGCACGGGCGCGTTCGTCGATTTCGACTGGCATCGCGGCACGCCGCGTTCCTGCCTGAGCGCAGCCACCCTGATGCCGCTGTTCCTGGGCCTGGCCACCAAGGAACAAGCCGCGCAGGTAGCCGGCGTGGTGGCCGCCCGGCTGGTCGAGGAAGGCGGGCTGGCCACCACGGAGATCGATTCCGGCGAGCAATGGGACCGGCCCAACGGCTGGGCGCCGCTGCAGTGGATCGGCATCATGGGCCTGCGGCGCTATGGCTGCGACGCGCTGGCCGACGACATTGCGCACCGCTGGCTCCAGACGGTGGCCAGCCTCTATGTCTCTGAATACAAGCTGGTGGAGAAATACCGGCTGCAGCGACGCCGCACCGGGGGTGCCGAGGGCGGCGGCGGAGGCGAGTACCCGCTCCAGGACGGCTTCGGCTGGACCAACGGCGTGGTCAGCGCACTCCTGGCACTGTATCCATGGCACCCGGCGCAACGCAGCAAGGCGGGCCGGCCCGAGACTGGCGAATGATGGTTTGGCCCTGGGCGGGTCCCGATGAAACAACGGCTGGCGGGGCGTGCCACGGCCCTCAATCGGAATTTCGTTCCTTTGTTCAGAATTCCGCGATGCAGTAGGGCGTTTCCCAGGGATTGTTCCGCATACGCCAATAACTCATGTGAGTTATTGGCGTAGCTGGCAGGGAACGTCACACTGACGCGGGGTCATTTCGACACGACTCCAAACGACTTGGCAACTCTTACTACCCCGGCGATCCCGCGCGTCGGGGTATTTTCTTTTGGGACGCCGACTTGGCCTCCCAGCCCGCGCCAGGCACCACATTGCGCTGGATCAAGACTCGCTCACCCGTCACATCCGGACACAAATTTCGGGCCTTTCCGCATGCAAGATGGCGCCTCGTTCATTCACTCATGACGGAGGTCCAGCATGAAACAGCACGACAAACCCAATGCCGGTGGTCTCGATGAAGGCACGGCCGGCCCCGACGCGGGCGATCAGCCACGCAGCGGCGGCACATCGCGTACGAGCCGCGCCAGATCCGCCCGCAAGCCGACGTTCGCGGCGTTCCTCAAGACGATTCCGCCTGGCGACGCGTACGACGACCAGGACTTCGCACGGATTCATTGACGGGAGGGCCGGCACATGTACCTGATCGATACCGATGTCATCAGCGAAAGCCGCAAGGGGCGCCGGGCCGATCCCGGCGTGCGGGCCTTCTTCGACGATGCCGAGGCCGATGGCCACGCCCTGTTCGTGTCGGTGGTGACGATGGGAGAACTGCGGCGCGGCGTGGAACTGAAACGCTTCCGGGGCGACCGGCAGCAATGCCAGGCGCTGGATGAATGGCTGCTGGCGGTCCAACGTCGCTACGCACACAACATCCTTGGCGTGGACGGCCGCGTGGTCGAGCTATGGGGTCACCTGCGGGTGCCCCATCCGGAGAACCCGCTGGACAAGATGATCGCGGCCACCGCCATGATTCACGGGCTGGCCGTCGTCACGCGCAATGTGCGGGACTTCGCCCATACCGGCGTGCGGCTGATCGATCCTTTCGGCAGGGGGCCGCCGGGGCCACGCATGCCGGCCCCCTTGCCGAATTCACGGGCCGGACGACTGCCGGCGGCGACCCGCCTCAGCTTGCACTGATGCCCTTTGCCTTGACGATGGCGCTCCAGCGGTCGTAGTCCTTGTTGAGCCGCGCCTGCATCTGCCTGCCGTCCTGGAACGACGCGATCGCGCCGGCGCTGACCAGCTTCTGCTGCAGTTCCGTGTCCTTGCCGAGGATGTCGCGCGTTTCGCTGGCGATGCGATCGACGATAGGCTGCGGGGTGTCCAACGGCGCGATCAGGCCGCCCCAGGAATCGAAGTCAAAGCCCGGGAAGCCCTGCTCCGAGACGGTCTTCACGCCCGGCAGCAGCACCCGGGCGTTGGGTGAGCTCAGCGCGATGGCCTTGAGCTTGCCGGCGCGGATATGGGGCAACGCGGCGACCACGTCGGCAAACATGATGCCCACCTGGCCGCCCAGCAGGTCGGCCACGGCCGGGGCGCTGCCACGGTAGGGCACGTGCAGCACGTCGAAGCCGCCCAGGTCCTTGAGCTGTTCCATGGCCAGGTGACCAAAGCTGCCGGTCCCCGAACTGGTATAGCTCAACGGGGTCTTGCTGGCCTTGGCAAAGCGGATCAGGTCCGCCAGCGTCTCGACATGCGGCACCACGGCCGGGTTGATGACGATGGCCATTGGCAGCACATAGACCGTGGCCACGGACAGGAAGTCCTTCTTGACGTCGTAGGCGTTGGTCTTGTACATCAGCGGCGCCAGCAGGGCCGGCATGCCGAACATCGACAGGTTGTAGCCATCGGCCGGGCTGCGGATGAAGCTGGCCGTGCCGATCGACCCCGAAGCACCGGGCTTGTTCTCGATGATGACCTGCTGCCCGAGCCGTTCCGACAGCTTCTGCGCGACGATGCGCGCGGCGGTATCGGTGGGGCCGCCGGCGGGGAATGCCACCACCATCTTGATGAACTTGTCGGGCCAGCCGGTCTTGGCCAGCACCGAGGGCATCACGGCGGCCATCGACGCGGCGGCACCCGCTTTCAGTACCTGGCGGCGGCTCAGTAGCAGCTTGGTCATTGTCTTGTCTCCTGTCGATCGAAAATTCGGGGTGTCAGATCACGCCGCGGGATTGCAGATCCGCGATGGCGTTGTCGTCGAGCTTCAGCAATTCCTTGAACACCTCGTGCGTGTGCTGGCCCATGTGGGGAGGCGGCATGCGCACCGGCAGACGCTGGCCATCGAGCGCATACGGCGGCGCCAACACGGCTTGCGCGCCAGCCTCGCTGTCTTCGAAGCGATGCAGCAGGCCCGCCTGCGCGGTACGTTCGGATTGCAGGGCGTCGAGCATGCCCAGGACCTCGCCGCACGGGATTTGCGCAGCCGTCAGGCGCTGGAGCAGGTCGGCACGCGTGAAGCGTCGGAGCCGTTCGCGTACCTGCGCAAGCAGCACGTCGCGATGCGCCGAGCGGGCGGTGTTGGTGGCAAACCGTTCATCGTCCGCCCATTCCGGGCAGCCGATGACCTCGCGGCAAAATCGCTGGAACTGTCCGTTGTTGCCGACCGTGATGACCAGCGGACCGTCGGCCGCCTCGAACACCCCATAGGGCACAATGGACGGATGCGCATTGCCGAACTTGGGCGGATCGCCGGCCTTGAGCAAGGCCTCCATGCCGTAGTAGGACGTGATCATCACGCCGCAGTCGTACAGCGCCATTTGCACGTGGCGGCCGCGGCCGGTGGCCTGGCGCGCGAACAGCGCGGCCAGGATGGCCTGGGCGGAATACATGCCCGTGAACATGTCCACGGCCGCCACGCCGAACTTCAGCGGGCCTTGGCCAGCCTCGCCGTTGGTTGCCATCACGCCGGACTCGCCCTGCACCACCAGGTCGTAGCCCGGGCGTTCGGCTTCCGGGGTGAACCGTGCATAGCCGGAAATCGAGCAATAGACCAGGCGCGGATTGATCTCGCTGAGCTGTTCGTAGCCGAGGCCGAGTTTCTCGGCGCCGCCCACCTTGAAGTTCTGGATCACCACGTCGCACTGGGCGGCGAGTTGCCGCGCCAGCGCCAGGCCCGCTTCGCTTTGCAGGTCCAGCGTCACCGAACGCTTGTTGCGGTTGGCGCTATTGAAGTAGGAGGTATTGCGCGTGCCGATGCGCACGCCCCAGTCGCGGGTGTCGTCACCCCGCGCGGGATGTTCCACCTTGATGACGTCCGCGCCGAGGTCGGCCAGCGCCATCGCGCACATCGGCCCTGCCAGCACACGTGACAGGTCCAGCACCCGCACGCCGGCCAGCGGCAGCGATGCCATGTCTTCTTGCTTCATTTGGCTGCGTCTCCCCGCGTCCGGATCGGTTCCTGCCAGGGAGGTCCGGTTGTCTTTACGAGCAAGCATTGTCCATATGTTCCTAATCCTTGACAATTGCAACCGGTTTTCAACATATCTGCATACTCGAGGTTGACAATGGACCTGAACGCGCTCGCATTGCTGGTCGATATCATCGACGCCGGAAACCTGAGCCGCGCGGCGAGCCAGCTGGGCATGAGCCGCGCCAATGTGAGCAAGCGGCTCAATCATTTCGAGCGGCAACTGGGTGCCGAACTGCTCAGGCGGAGCACCCGGCAGCTCGAACCCACCGAACTGGGATGGCAACTCTACGAACATGGGCGCGCCATCCGCCAGGAACTGATGGCCGCCCAGGAATCGGTGCAGAGCCTGGGCAAGCGCCTGAGCGGCACGGTGCGGCTCAGCGTACCGAGCGGGTTCGGCCAGCACACCATGTCGGCGTGGTTTATCGAATTCATGACGATGTACCCCGCCATTACGCTCAACGTCATCTTCGATAACGACATCGAGGACCTGATCAAGGGTGCGGTCGACTTCTCCATCCGCGTCATGGCAGAAGCGCCAACCAATGCGGTGGCCCACAGCCTGGGCGATGTCGAATATGTCGCCTGCGCCACCCCGCAGCTCGTGCGGCAATACGGCATGCCGCGCACGCTCGACCAGTTTCGGGACCTGCCGCTGATCACGTCTGAACTGACCGGTCAGAAACTGCATGCGGCGGGCCGGGCGGGCGCGGCGGGCGGGGTGCCCAATATCCGCCCCCGGCTGATGTCGGCAAACTTCTTCTTCCTTCGCGACGCCATCCTGAAAGGGCTCGGCGTGGGGCTGGTGCCCCACTACATGGTCGATGGGGACCTGGCCGCCGGCACCTTGCTGCAATTGCCGCTGCCGCCCCAGGATCTGGCGTTCCTGCGCACCACCATGTACCTGTTGTACATGCCGGCCCGCTACCAGACACGTGCCGTCACGACGCTGGTTGCCTTCCTGCGCGACAAGGCGGCCGGCCGCTGACCGATGCCCGCCGAGCCCGGCCGGCGCCCGGGCAGGCCTGCCATCGGGGGCTACACTTACGGCTTTACACCCTGCCTGGCCCGGCTCTCGCCGGGTTGCCACCGATGTCGCATCCAACTTCCCCCGCACCCGTCTCCCTGGTCGACTTCCGTGCCGAACCGGCGCCTGCCCACGACAACCCACGCCCCGACCGCCTGGTGGCCGGCAATCCGGATCGCACCACCTGGACGCACTACAGCGCCGAGCAGGGCGATTTCGACTGTGGCATCTGGGCGTGCCAGCCGGGCGCGTGGCGCATCGCCTTTCCGGCCGGCAAGGAAGAATTCTTCTGCGTGATCAGTGGCCGGCTGCGCATCACCAGCCATACTGGTAGCGCACGGGAGTTCGGCCCGGGCGATGCCTGCGTGATCCCTGCGGGCTTCGAAGGCGTCTTCGAAGTCATCGAACCGGTGCGCAAGCATTTCGTCGTGATCGATCGCAACGCGGGCTGAGCGGCCCGCAGGAGTTCCTGCCATGCCCAGCCACCGCGCCCTGCCGACCGTCCCGACCCTGGTCCTGGCCATTCTGGTTCTCGCCAGTCCGGCACACGCCGCGCAGACAGCGGCCACGCCGAGCTTCGACTGCAAGAAGGCAGAGGGCCAGATCGAACAGCTGGTGTGCAAGGACGCCGCCCTGGCGCGGCTGGATCGCGAAACCACCCGGCTCTACGGCCTGGCGCTCGATGCCCGGTCGCTGCCGACCGCGCAGAAGAAATCGCTGATCGCCGAGCAACGGGCCTGGATCAAGGGCCGCAACGACTGCTGGAAGGCCGACGACGCGCACGCCTGCACCGCCACCACCTACCTGCAGCGCATTTTCGACCTGCGTCACGGCTACGCAGGCGCCCGCACTCAGGACGACCGAGGCATCAGCCGGGGCCCGTTCAATATCCGCTGCCCCGGCGTGGAGGCGGTGATCGCCGGCACCTTCGTGCAGACCGACCCCGGCTACGCCTATCTGCGATGGCTGGATCAGCAAATCGTGCTTCAGCAAGCCCCCGCGGCCTCTGGCGCGCGCTATGCCGCCACGCTCAAGGACGGCGAGGCCCAGTTCTGGGACAAAGGCCCAAATGCCCGGCTCGTCTTGCCCGGCAAACCCGAAATGGATTGCCGCGTGGAAATGACCGCGCACTGACGACGGCCCCACGTCCCCGAGCGTGGCACCGGCACGACGTTCGCCACGTGCCCCAGAAGTTCCATTTGCCCGCGGCTGCGTGCCTCCATATAATAACGATTCTCATTTCCACGGTATTCTTACCTCAGCAGGCCCGCCGCGGCAACAAGGAAAGGACAATGGCCGCCGACGCCGGTCCACATCAGGACATTCACGCGCTATACAGCAACCACTACCGCTGGCTGCTGGGCTGGCTGCACCGCAAGGTGGGCTGCTGGCACCGTTCGGCGGACCTGGCGCAGGACACGTTCATGCGCCTGCTGGCCCGCGAGGAGTCCCCTTCCATCCTTGAGCCGCGCGCCTTTCTGACCACCGTCGCACAACGCGTGATGGCCAATCAGTGGCGCCGCGACAAGCTCGAACAAGCGTATCTGGAAGCATTGGCGCACCAGCCGCCGTCGTTGGTGCCCTCGGTCGAGGAACGCGCCATCCTGCTCGAAACGCTGCAGGAAATCGCCGAACTGCTGGATGGCCTGCCCGTGCCGGTGCAGCGCGCCTTCCTGATGGCGCAACTGGATGGCCTGAGCCAGTCCGAAATCGCCGCTGCGCTGAGGATCTCCGTCACCACCGTCAAACGCTATCTGGTCCGCGCCGGCACGCAGTGCTATTTCGCGATGGCCGCGTCATGACCCGCGCAACTGCCCCGACCGTTGCCGTCAGGCCGGAAGTGGCGCATGCCGCCGTGGAATGGCTGGTCACACTGCAAGGCAGCGACGCCGATGACGCCACCCGTGCGGCGTGGCGCCGCTGGCGCGATCAGCATCCGGAACACGCCCGCGCATGGGCGCATATCGAAGCCGTCAATGCCCGGCTGGCGCGGCTGCGCGGCGTGGCATCGCCGCTTGCCAGCACCGTGGCCAGTGCCGCGCTGACGCCACCCCGGTCAGCCGGGCGCCGCCATGCCGTGCGCGCGCTCGCCACGTTGTTCGTGGGCGGCGGGGTGGCGTGGATGACGCGCGAACACACGCCGCTGCAGGGATGGCTGGCCGATGCCGCCACCGCCGTGGGCGAGCAGCGCCGGCTCACGCTCGACGACGGCACGCACCTGCGGCTCAATACCGATACCGCCATCGACGTCGCCTTCTCGGCAACCGAGCGCCGCGTGGTCCTGAAACGTGGCGAAATCGACATCGAAACCGCGCGCGATACCGCGCTCACACCGCGCCCGTTCGTCGTCGCCACGCAAGCCGCCACGCTGCGGCCGCTGGGTACGCGCTTCGTGGTGCGGCATCTCACCGATGCGGGCTGGATTGGTGTGACCGAAGGCGCCGTATCGGTGAGACCCGCCGAGACCGTGGCCGCCGAACGCATCGTCATGGCCGGCCAGGCCGCGCAGTTCACGGCACGGAGCGTGGCGGCACCCGCGCCGCTGTCCGACGCCGCCACCGCCTGGACCGACGGCATGCTGGTGGCGGCCGACATGCGGCTCGATGCGTTCCTGGCCGATGTCGACCGCTACCGCCCGGGCCATCTGCGCTGCGATCCGGCCATCGCGGATTTGCGCGTGTCGGGCACGTTCCCCATTGCCGACACAGACCGTATCCTCGACGCACTGCGCGGCATGCTGCCTGTGCGTATCCATTTCCTGACGCGCTACTGGACCACGGTACTGCCGGCCTGATCGTCGTTCCCCGTCGCGTTACATGGCCTCGCCGCTCCAGGCACGGATGATGTCCACCGCACCACCGTTCGCCGCACAGGCCGCCTGGCCGATCTCGCGGGCCCAGTATCGTTCCGAGCCGTCGGCCACACGCCAGGCGTGCAGCCGTCGCGTGTAAAGCTGCAGGTCGTATTCGGCGGTCACGCCGATGGCCCCGTGCACGGCGTGCGCCATCGACGTGACCGGCGCAACGGCTTCGCTGGCCCCGAACTTGGCGATGGCCGCGTGCATGCGATGCGGGGTCGCCCCATCGCCGGAGAATGCGATCTGCGCGGCCATGCGGGTGGCCGCCACCTGCTCGGCCATCACGCTGATCTGGTGCTGGATCGCCTGGAACTTGCCCACGGGCCGGCCAAACTGCACGCGGTCGTTGGCGTACTGCAGGGTCAGATCGAACACACGGGCGATGGCCCCGGCCATCTGCGCGGCATGCAGTGCGGCGCCTATCGTGCGCAGCGTGCCCGGCGGCAAGGCAAAGCCTGACGCCGGCGCGCCGGCGATGCTGACGGCAAGGTCGCCGTGCACCCCGGTCGGCGCCACATCGGCGGCGTCGCGCGGCAGCAGCCAGGCGCGATCGGCCCGCTGCGCCAGGAACCAGCTTGCCGTGGCGCCGTCGGCAGCCAGGGTCCGCGCTTGCTGGCCGAAACTGGCCAGCGCGATGGGGCCGTCCGGTATCGCGACGCCGGCCGCGTGCAGCAGCGCGCGCGCAAACATCGTCTGGCCCAGCGGCAGCGGGGTCGCGTACCGGCCGGTGACCCACAGCATCGGCAGCAGGTTGCGCAGCGCGAGTCCGGCGTCGGGCAGCAGGCTGTCCGCGAAGCCGCTGGCATCGAACTGCGTCCAGAGCGCGGATGCCGCGGACCCGGAACCAGCCTCGATGGCCCGCACCACGGCCGGCGTGCAGTGATCGCGCAGCACCGTTTCCAGCGCATCGGCGTAGATGTCGTCCATGCCCTCTCTCCGTGTCAGCGTAGTCCCAGGCCGCGCGCGATCATCCCGCGCAGGATCTCTCGCGTGCCGCCCCGCAGCGAATAGGTCGGCGAGATCTGGCTCACATAGGCCGCCGTGCGATACAGGTCGGCATCGGCGGCCAGGTCGGCATCGGCGGCCAGGTCGGCATCGGCGGCCAGGTCGGCATCGTCGCCCAATGCCGCCTCGGCCAGGGCGCCGATCGACTGTTCCAGCCCGGTGCCCAGGTCCTTGACCAGCGCGGCCTCGACCAGCGGGCTTTCGCCGGCCGCCAGCCTTGCCGTCACGGCCAGGGACATGGCGCGCAGCGTGGCCAGTTGCCCCATGATGCGGCCGACAGTGACCAGATCGCGTTGCACCGCCGGCTGCCGCCGCAGGGCGGCCATCCATGCATCAAGCAGCACCACGCTCGAATACAGCCGTTCGGGGCCGCTGCGCTCGAAAGCCAGTTCCGCGTTGACCTGCTCCCAGCCGGCGCCCTCCTGCCCGACCAGCGCGTCGGCGGGCAACTGCACGTCTTCGAAGCTGACTTCCGAGAAATGCGCGTCGCCGGCCAGGTCGTGGATCGGCCGCACGGTCACGCCCGGGAGCGACAGGTCGACGATCACCTGCGACAACCCCTTCTGCCGGTCTGCGGTCTCGCCCGACGTCCGCACCAGCGCCAGCATGAAGTGGCAGCGGTCGGCATTGGTCGTCCAGATCTTGCGGCCGTTCAGGCGCCACCCGCCATCGGGCAGCGGCACCGCACGCGTGGCCACGCTGGCCAGGTCGGAGCCCGAATTGGGCTCGCTCATGCCGATGCAGAAGAATGCCTCGCCGCGGCAGATGCGCGGCAGGTAGAACGCCCGTTGCGCGTCGCTGCCGTAGCGCAGGATCAGCGGACCGCTCTGACGGTCGGCAATCCAGTGCGCCGAGACCGGCGCGCCGCAGGCCAGCAGCTCTTCCACCAGCACGAAGCGCGAGAACGCGTCCAGACCGGCCCCGCCGTACTGCGCGGGCAGCGTGATGCCGACCCATCCGCGCCGGGCCAGCGCGCGGCTGAAGCCGGCATCGAAACCCATCCACGAGCGTGCCCGTACATCGGGCGGCAGCGCGGGCAGGTGATCCCGCAGGAAGGCCTTCACTTCCTGCCGGAACGCTGCGGCCCCGGCAGGCAAGGCGGTCAGTGCGAACGTGCCAAACAACGGATGCAATGTCGACTCCTTTACCGATCCATTCGCCGGCTGCCGGTCAGTCCAGCGTGACGCCGGTGTCCTTGACCACCTTCTGCCAGCGGTCGATTTCCTGCGTCAGGTATTTCGCGTAGGCATCGGGGCTGGAGCCGCGCGCTTCGGCGCCCTGCGCGGCCAGGCTGGCGCGCACGTCGGCCGAGCCCAGCGCCTTCAGCGCGGCGGCGTTGAGCTTGCGCACGATGTCGGGCGGCGTTTTCGCCGGCACCATCATGCCCTGCCAGGCACCCACCTCGAATCCCTGCATGCCCGATTCCGCCAGCGTTGGCACGTCCGGCAACTGCGCACTGCGCGCGGCGCTGGTCACGGCCAGCGCCTTCATGCGCTTGTCGCGGATAAACGGCAGCGACGAATTGATCGTATCGGTCATGAACTGCACCTGGCCGCTGGCCAGATCAGTCAGCGCGGGCGCACTGCCCTTGTACGGCGCATGCACCGCGTCCAGTCCGTTGGCCTGCAGGAACAGGAACGCGGCCAGATGCGTGACATTGCCGTTGCCGGCCGATCCATACGTCATCTTGCCGGGATGCGACTTGAGCCACGCCACGAATTCAGGCACCGTGTTCGCCGGCACCTGCGCGTTGACTTCCAGCACCAGCGGCACATTGGCCGTCATGGCCACGGGCAGCAGGTCGCGCTTGACGTCGTAAGGCAGCTTCTTGTACAGCGCCTGGCTCAGGGCAATCGACGACGTGTTGTACAGCACCGTGTAGCCATCGGCGGGCGCCTTGGCGACGATCTCGTTGCCGATATTGCCGTTGGCGCCCGGCCGGTTGTCGACCAGCACCGGCTGGCCCAGTTCGTCCGACATCTTCCGGGCGATCACGCGCGACACCAGATCGGTGGGCCCGCCGGGCGGGAACGGCACCACCAGCCGGATCGGCCGGTCGGGATAGGTGGCGGCCAGCACCGGGCGAGGCAGCGCGGCGACGGCCAGTGCGCACCCCGTCAATGCCAGCAGCCATGCGCGGCGCGTGGAAATGTTGATGCAATGCCTGGCAATTCTGCTCTGTGTGGGCATGGTTGTCTCCTCCGGTAAAAACCGTGTCCTGCCCCGCCCCGTCAGGAAGCGCAGCAGCGCGCGACCGGCGCAACCGGCGCGACTCGCCGTCACGCCATCACGCCGTCGGGCCGTGTCAGGCCTCGCGTCCGGCCAGCAGCCGCCGCGCGGTATAGGTCATGACCAGCGCCTGGCGCTGGTTGAACACCTCGATCGACGAATCCACCACGGCGCGGCCGCTCTTCGACGTCGGCCGCACGCCGGTCACGGTGATACGCGCGTGGATCGTGTCGCCCACCAGCACCGGGCCGTGGATCTTCTGGGTCAGCTCCAGCATGGCCAGGCCCGTGCCCTGGATCATCGTCTGCAGGATGAAGCCCTCGATCAGCGCATAGGTCAGCGCGGCCGGCACTGGACGGCCCTTGATCGCGCCGGCCTCGTAGCCTTCCTCGATAAAAATGGCCTCCAGCATGCCGGTGACCGAGATGAAGTTGACCAGGTCGGTCTCGGTCACGGTGCGGCGGAAGGTCTCGAAGACCTGCCCTTCCCGGATGTCCTGCCAGTAGAAGCCCTGTCCCAGGCGTTGCGGCTGTGCTGCGGTCATGTCGTCTCCGTGTCGTGTGTCGATGGGGGTGTTCGCGGCTCAATCGCCCAGCGCGGCAATCTCGGCGTCGCTCAGGCCCAGGCTGCCCAGCACTTCGCGCGTGTGCTCGCCCAGGCGCGGCGGTACGGCGGCATGCGCGCGCTCGCCGTCGAAGCGCACCGGCGCGCCCGGAAAGCGCAGCGTGCCCATGGCCGGGTCGTCCACCTGATCGAAGAAGCCCGTGGCCCGCAGATGCGGGTCATCCACCAGCTCGTCCAGGTCATTCACCCGGGCCACCGGAATCTGCAGCGTTTCGCACAGCGCCAGCCAGTCGTCGGTGCTGCGCTCGCGCACCAGTTCGCCGGTCATTTCGTAAAGCGTCTCGATATGGCGCGTGCGCGCAGCGATGTCGGTGAAGCGTGCATCGGCAGCCAGGTCGTCGCGGCCGGCGGCCCGGAAGAAGTCGCGCCAGTGGGCGTCGGTGTACGGCATCATGCAGACGTAGCCGTCGGCCGTCTGGTAAGGCCTGCGCAACGGCGCCAGCACACGCGGATAACCGGCCGTGGCGCGCGGCGGCTCGAAATGCTGGCCGTACAGATGCTCGACCAGGTTGAACGCCACCATGGACTCGAACATCGGCACTTCGACCAGCCCGCCCTTGCCGCCGTTGCGCGCACGGCCGGCCAGCGCGGCGGAAATCGACAGTGCGGCCACCAGGCCGCTGGTCTTGTCCGCCGAGATGGTCGGGAAGTAGCGCACGGTGCCGGTCTGCGCGGCCATCAGCGCGGCATTGCCGCACAGCCCCTGGATGATGTCGTCGTAGGCCGGGCGGCCGCCATAGGGGCCATCCTCGGCAAAACCCAGCAGGCTCACGTAGACCAGTTGCGGATGGCGTGCCATGACGCTGGCCGGGTCCAGGTCCAGCTTGCCCAGCTTGTGCGGGCGCATGCTGTGCAGGAACACGTCGGCCGTGGCCAGCAGCTTGTGCAGCGCCGCCTGCGCGGCCGGCTGCTTCAGGTTCAGCACCACGCTCTTCTTGCTGCGGTTCACGCCCAGAAAAATGGCGGACATGCCATCTTCGGTGGCCGGGCCGGTGCGGCGCGTGGAATCGCCGTCGGGCGTTTCCACCTTGATCACTTCGGCGCCCAGGTCGGCCAGCCACTGGCTGGCGTAGGGGCCCATCACGACTGTCGACAGGTCGACGACACGGATACCTGACAAGGGCAGCATCGCGGTGTCTCCTTATGGCTTTTATGGATCTGATGGGGGCCTAGCGTAGTCCACCCGGCCGCTTGCGTCTAATATTAGATATTTAGGAACTGATATCGCCTGTATATCACCATGGACCTGCGCCAGCTTCAGCAGTTTGTCGTGCTTGCCGAGACCGGCAACTTCCACCGCGCCGCCGAGCGCCTGCATATGGCGCAGCCGCCGCTGTCCATCTCGATCCGCAAGCTGGAAGCGTCGCTAGGCACGCCGCTGTTCGTGCGCACCACCCGTGGCGTGCGCCTGACCCAGGCCGGCGAGGCCGCCCTGAACGATGCGCGGCGTGCGCTGTTCCATGCGGAGCAGGCCCGCGCCGCCGCCCAATCGGCCGCCCATGGCGAGCGCGGCGCGCTGCGCGTGGGATTTGTCGGATCGGCCACCTATGCGCTGCTGCCCCGGCTGATCCCGGCGTTTCGCGGCGAACACCCCGGCATCGAGCTGATCCTGCATGAATCCACCTCGGCGGCGATCCTGGACCGCATCGAGCGCGGCCAGCTCGACGCCGGCCTGGTGCGTTTTCCGATCCTGAGCAGCGGGCCGTTTCAGCTGCTGCCGCTGGAGTCCGATTCGTTCATGGCCGCCGTACCCGCCGACAGCCGCTTCGCCAGCCAGGACAGCATCGCGCTGAAGGCGCTGGCCGACGAGCCGTTCATCATGCATCCCAGTGCCGACGTGCCGAACCTGCAAGCCGTGGCGATGCTGCTATGCCAGCAGGCCGGCTTCGTGCCGCGCATCACGCAGGAAGCCGTGCAGGTGCAGACCATCGTCAGCCTGGTGGAAAGCGGATTGGGCGTGGCGCTGGTGCCGGGCGTGACCGCGCGCTACACCAACCGGCGCGTGCGCTTTCTGCGCCTGTCGAGCCCGCGCCCGACCAACCGTATCGGCATCGCACTGGCCACGCAGCAGGACACCGACGACCGGCATGTGCAACGGTTTGTGTCAGTGGCGCAAAGGATTGCGCAGGGAGAGCCATGGCAGGAGTCAGGCAGCGATTAGCGTTCCGCGCGGCCGTTGGCGCCTGTTCATGGACTAATACTGATAAACCACGTGCATCCCCGCCGTCACCGCGGCGGTACTGAATGGCTCCGGCTTGTACACGGGCGTGCCCACGAACACGTCATACGACACGCCGCCGAACCGTTGCGAGCCCACGCCGCCGCGCATGCCGATCACCGCGCCGGCCAATTGCGTGCCGACCAGTGCCTGGGTCGATGGTCCGTACACGCGGCCATAATCGAGACCGACGTAAAGCGCCTGGCCGCTGGCTCCCAGGGGCGCCTGCAGTTCGTTGCGCCAATAGAATCCACGCTCGCCGGCAAGCTGGCTCTCGCCATCGAAACCCCTTACGGTATATCGGCTGCCAATCGTCAAGTCATCCACGTAATGCGGATCTTCAAGGCAACACCGGGTCATTCGGACCGGACAACCTGCCTGTCGCGCGCTTAGCGTTTCAACCGGAAAAGTAAATCGAAACGGCGCGCAGGTTACTGGAGGCGACGAAGTACCGAAAGACCCTCTATTTATGAACGTCCGTTCATTTTTGGTCACACGTTTGTCACGGGTGCAACGGCGCGAGCGGGCGCGCCCGCCGGCAGAAGAAGCCTAAGAGACAGTTTCGAAAAATCGCCAGATCCGTAGGTGAAAACGGCCGATCTGAGACTTCTTTACATCTGACTTCAGTGGCGTATCGACACAACGGAGTGCAATGATTTGGCGACAGGCGTACCAGGCTTGTGCTGGTGCAGAAAGGGCCAATGCGAAGAAGAAAGACCGCCAACTGCGACGCTCCGCCACTCCGCATGGATTCCGTGTGTATTCAAAAAAATCGTCGAATTACGATCCGCGATATCGCGTGGATTCGGAGAATTCCGATGTCGATGCGCGGTGCGGCGCGGGCCTGCGGGGCTTCTTTGCCGTCGCACGCTGCGCAACTTGTCGGGGGACAAGTGCCTGCGCAGCGAATCGCTGCACAATCCGGCCTCATTGCAATACCGCCTTGGGCAGCACGAGAATGTGGGACATTGACAAAGCAAAGCCGGACTCCGCACTTCCCGGCAGCGCACCGCGCCGCCCGCGTCTGGCGCGCTCCCTGCCGGTACGCCCGCCGGACAGCCTGCATGCGCCCCTGCCCATCCGACACATCAACACGGCCCAACTGCGCCGCTTTGTCATGCTGATGCAGCACGAATCTGCCATCGCGGCGGAGCGCCACACCGGCATCCGGGCCGCCTGCATCCACTATGCGATCCGCCGGCTGGAGGATCGGCTCGGCACCACGCTGTTCTCGCGCGAGGCCGCGTCGATGCACCCCACTGCCGCCGCGCGCCGGCTCTATCCGTGCGCCGTCCGGCTGCTGTCGATGTGGGACAGCCTCGTGGCGGAATCCACGGGTGCCGGCGACCCGCCCGCCACCGGCGGCCCCGGCACGGACTGAACGCCCGGCGGGCCGACCGCCACGGCGCCATTCGGCAAACATCGTAGAATGGCCATTGGTTCGCAATCTGAGGCTCGACCCATGGCCGACCCCGACGGTCTGCATCACAAGACGTTCCTGCTGTTGCTGGCGATAGTCACCATCGCATTTTTCTGGATTCTTCTGCCCTTCTACGGCGCGGTGTTCTGGGGCGCGGTGCTGGCCATCATCTTTGCGCCGCTGCAGCGGCGGCTGGTGTCGGCGCTGCGTGGCCGCAACAACATCGCGGCGTTGCTGACGCTGCTGCTGGTGCTGCTGCTGGTGATCCTGCCGATGATCGTGATCACGATGTCGCTGATCCAGGAGGGCGTGAACCTCTACGACAACATCCGGTCCGGCCGGATCAACTTCGGCCACTACTTCCAGTCCGCCGCCGATGCGCTGCCGCCTTTCGTGCGCGACATGCTGGCGCGCGCCGACCTGGCCAGCATTTCCGACCTCAAGGACAAGCTCAGCGCCAGCGCGCTGTCCGCCAGCCAGATGCTGGCCACGCGCGCACTGAGCATCGGCCAGAACACGGCGCAGTTCATGATCGGCTTCGGCATCATGCTGTACCTGCTGTTCTTCCTGCTGCGCGATGGCCCGCAGCTGTCGCGCCGGATACGGCTGGCCGTGCCGCTGAGCGCGGCCCACAAGCAGCACCTGATCCAGAAGTTCACCACGGTCGTGCGCGCGACGGTCAAGGGCAATATCGCCGTGGCAGTGGTGCAGGGCGTGCTTGGCGGTGCCATTTTTGCGGTGCTGGGTATCCAGGGGTCGCTGCTGTGGGGCGTGGTGATGGCCTTCCTGTCGCTGCTGCCAGCCGTGGGCGCGGGCCTGATCTGGGCGCCGGTGGCGGTCTACTTCCTGCTGACCGGCTCGGTGCTCAAGGGCTGCGTGCTGATCGGCTTTGGCCTGGTGGTCATCGGGCTGGTCGACAACGTGCTGCGCCCGATCCTGGTGGGCAAGGACACCCAGATGCCCGACTACGTGGTGCTGATCTCCACGCTGGGCGGCATGGCGCTGTTCGGGCTGAACGGCTTTGTGATCGGGCCGCTGATCGCCGCGCTGTTCATCGCCTGCTGGGACCTGAACAACGCCGAAGACCCGGCGCCTCACTGACGCCAATCGCGAAAGACGCCGTGGACCGACTGCAAGCAATGAAGACCTACGTGGCCGTCGTGGAATGCGGCGGCTTCACGCCCGCGGCGCGCAAGCTCGATGCGTCGCTGAGCGTGGTCAGCCGAATCGTGACCGACCTGGAAACGCATCTGGGCGTACGCCTGCTCACGCGCACCACGCGTGTGGTCCGCCCCACCCCCACCGGCTCTGCCTACTACGAGAACTGCCGCCGCATCCTGGCCGAGATCGACGACGCCGAACTGGCCGCCGCCGGCGCGCACGAGGCGCCGCGCGGCCGGCTGTCGATCACCGCATCGGTGCTGTTTGGCCGGCGCTTTGTCACGCCGGTGGTGGTCGAGTACCTGCGCCGCTATCCGGAGGTCGATGTCGATTGCATGTTTGTCGACCGCGTGGTGAATTTCATCGACGAGGGCATCGACGTTGGCGTTCGCATCGGCCCGCTGCCCAGTTCTTCGCTACAGGCCATCCCGGTGGGCCACGTGCGGCGCGTGGTCTGTGCCGCGCCGGACTACCTGGCGCAACACGGCGTGCCAGCTTCGCCCGACGACCTGGCGCGCCATGCGGTGATCCAGACCACGGGCATCTCCACCGCGCCCGAATGGCGCTTCATGCGCAACGCCGAGCCGCTGCCCGTGCGGCTGACCCCGCGCCTGGCCACCACCACCAACGATTCCGCGATTGCCGCCGCCGTGGCCGGCTTCGGGCTGACACGCGTGCTGTCTTACCAGATTGCCGACGAACTGCGCGACGGCAGGCTGCGGATCGTGCTGGAAGACTACGAACCCGACCCGTTGCCGATCCACGTCATCCACCGCGAGGGCCGGCACGCCATGCACAAGGTGCGCGCGTTTATCGACCTGGCCGTGGCGCAACTGCGCGGCCAGGCCTCGCTGAACATCCCCGACAGCGCCCGAACCCGCTGATTCTTCTGGATTTCGCAAGAGTCCCTTCGGGCTTCACCGGTTTTTCCCGCCCCGCCGGGTGTCTATAGTCGATCCGTACGCAGCGTTTGCGTCCGACACCACAATAATCGACCAAGGACATCCATCATGAAACTGTACGGCCACCCGCTTTCCGGACACTCGCACCGCGCCTGGCTCTTTCTGTCGCTGCTGGGCCAGCCTGCCGAGTGGATCGACGTGGACCTGCTGGCGCGCGCCCACAAGACGCCGGAATTCCTGGCCATGAATCCGTTCGGCCAGGTACCCGTGCTGGTCGATGACGATACGGTGGTCAGCGATTCGAACGCGATCCTGGTCTACCTGAGCAAGAAGCTGGGCCGTACCGACTGGCTGCCCGAAGCCCCCGCCGAGGCCGCCGCCGTGCAACGCTGGCTGTCTGTGGCGGCGGGCGACATCGCATTTGGCCCGGCCCGCGCCCGCATCATCACCGTCTTCAAGGCACCGTACGACAGCAAGGACGCGATCGAACGCGCACACGTGGTGCTCAAGCGCGTGGACGACGCGCTGGTGGGCCGCGCCTGGCTTGCCGCCGATCATCCGACCATTGCCGACGTGGCGCTGTACAGCTACACGGCGCGCGCGCCCGAGGGCTTTGTCGACCTGAAGGACTACGCGAATGTGCGCCAGTGGCTGGCGCGCGTGGAAGCGTTGCCCGGCTTCGTCCCGTTCCAGACCACGCCAGTCGGCCTGGCCGCCTGAACCCGCCGGCCGCTCCCCGCCGTTCCGGCATCCCGCATAACTTCAGGAGTCCGTCATGACCCCGCATCCGGTTCCGCAAATGGAAATCCTGCCCGGCACGCCCTGGCATACCGGCGAGCGCCTGCTGCAGGCCAGCATCGGCGCCGAGGAACGCCTGGCCGAAGTGGGTTCGCGCGTGGTGCGCGACTACATGCCGGACCAGCATCGTGACTTCTTCGCCATGTTGCCGTCGATCGTGATTGGCACGGTGGCACCGGATGGGCGGCCCTGGGCAACGGTGCGCGGCGGTCAGCCGGGCTTCCTGCATTCGCCCGATCCGCGCCAGCTCGACGTTGCGATGGTACGCGACGCCGCTGATCCGGCCGACGCGGGCATGGAGGACGGCGACGCCATCGGGCTGCTGGGCATCCAGCCGCATACTCGGCGCCGCAACCGCATGAACGGCACGATCCATCGCGATGCCACGACGGGCGCGCAGGGCTTTCGGGTGGCGGTGGGCCAGAGTTTCGGCAACTGCCCGCAGTACATCCAGAAGCGCGCGCCCGTGATGACCCGCGACCCGGCCACGCCGGCCAGCGAGCCGCCCGAGATGCTCGATGCGCTGGATGCCCGCGCGCGGACGCTGATCCGCCATGCCGATTCGTTTTTCGTGGCGACCTATGTGGACCTGCCCGACGGGCTGCGCCAGGTGGATGTCTCGCATCGCGGCGGCAAGCCCGGCTTTGTGCGCGTCGATGACGATGGCACCCTGACCATTCCAGACTTCCAGGGCAACACGTTCTTCAACACGCTCGGCAACATGATGGTCAATCCGGTGGCCGGCCTGGTGTTCGTGAGCTATGCCACGGGCGACCTGCTGCAACTGAGCGGCCGCACCGAAGTCATCATCGATTCGCCAGAAATTGCCACCTTCGACGGCGCGCAACGGCTGTGGCGATTCACGCCCGAGCAGATCGTGCGGCGCGACCGCGCCCTGCCGCTGCGCTGGGACATCGATCCCGATGGCGCGTCGCCGCAGGCCCTGGCCACCGGCAGCTGGCGCTGATCAGGAAGTTTCAGGGAACGGCGGCAGGTGTGCCACAATCGCGCCAGTTTTTGGCCCGACCGGATGCCGCCCATGTCCCTGGAAGCCCTGCAAAACATCAATCCGCAATCGCTGCTCGATACCGCCATCAGTCTGGCCGCCGCCTTCATCCTGGGCGGCATGATCGGCTTCGAGCGACAGTACCGCCAGCGCACCGCCGGCCTGCGCACCAATGTGCTGGTTGCGGTGGGCGCGGCCATCTTCGTCGACCTGGCCAACCATATCGCGGGGCATGACGGCGCGGTGCGCGTGATTGCGTACGTGGTCTCGGGCATCGGCTTCCTGGGCGCGGGCGTGATCATGCGCGAGGAAGGCAACGTGCGCGGGCTCAATACCGCCGCCACGCTGTGGTGTTCGGCGGCGGTGGGCGCCTGCGCCGGCGCCGACATGATCGCGGAAGCCGGCATTGCCGCGCTGTTCATCCTGGCCGCCAACACGCTGCTGCGCCCGGTGGTTGACCGGATCAACCGCCAGCCGCTGGACACCACGGCCGTGGAGGTCACGCACACCGTGCATGTGATCGCGGCCCGCGACTACCAGAAAACGGCGATGCGCCTCTTGGAAGAGGCGCTGGAGGCGGCCCAGTATCCGACCCGCGACCTCGAAGTGCGCGCGTTCGGCGAACAGGATGTGGAAATCGAGGCGGCGCTGGCAGCCACATCGGTCGATGGCGATGTGCTCGACCAGATCGTGACCCGCCTGGGCGGCACCAGCGTGGTCAGCCAGGCGTTCTGGAGCGCGAGTACGACGGAGTAGGCGGCCGCTTGCCGGGCTGTTTGCTCCCCTCTCCCGCGCGGCGGGAGAGGGGTTGGGGGAGAGGGCAACGGTAGTTCTGCTTGCCGACTTGCCGCAGATTGAACGGCCCGCCCTCTCCCCCGCCCCTCTCCCGCAAGCGGGAGAGGGGAGAACACCGCACGCCATTCAACCTCCGTCGGCTTGCTCCCCTCTCCCGCACGGCGGGAGAGGGGTTGGGGGAGAGGGCAACGGCAGTTCTGCTTGCCGACTTGTCGCAGATTGAGCGGCCCGCCCTCTCCCCCCGCCCCTCTCCCGCAAGCGGGAGAGGGGAGTGTAGTGGTCAAGTTTTTTCAGACAGGTGTTAGGGTGGTCTGTTGGAACTTGTCCTCGTAGTCTGTTGGCGACGCGTAGCCCAGTGTCGAATGCAAGCGCACCGGGTTGTAGAAGCCCACGATGTACTGTGTGATGTCGCGCCGGGCTTCGGCGCGGTCGGCGTACCGCCTTTGCCAGACGCGCTCCATCTTCAGGTTCAGGAAGAAGCGTTCGGCTACGGCGTTATCCCAGCAATCGCCCGACCGGCTCATGCTGCAAACCAGGCCGTGGCGCGCCAGCAATCCCTGGTACTCCTCGCTTGCATACT
>NZ_RCOG02000027.1 GCF_009663685.2 Cupriavidus sp. U2
TCACGGGCCAGCACGCGGGCCGGCGCCTCGCGCATGTCGTCGGTATTGGGCTTGAATGCCAGGCCCCAGACACCGAAAGTCTTGCCGGTCAGATCCTCACCAAAGCGATTGACCACCTTGCGGCCCAGCACCTGCTTTTGCGCATCGTTGACGGCCTCCACGGCCTCCAGCACCCGCATCGGCTTGCCATAGGCGCTGGCTGTGCGCATCAGCGCCTGCACGTCCTTGGGAAAGCAGGAGCCACCGTAGCCGGCGCCCGCGTACAGGAAGCTGTAGCCGATGCGGGGGTCCGAGCCGATGCCCATCCGCACCAGTTCGATGTCGGCGCCCACTTCGTCGGCCAGGTTGGCCAGTTCGTTCATGAACGAGATACGCGTGGCCAGCATCGAATTGGCCGCGTACTTCGTGAATTCGGCCGAACGCACGTCCATGTAGAACGTGCGCTCGTGGTTGCGGTTGAACGGCGAGTACAGCTGACGCATGATGGCCTGCGCGTGGCGGCCGGCGACATCCGGCGCGCAGCCCAGCACGATGCGGTCCGGACGCATGAAGTCTTCCACGGCCGCGCCTTCCTTCAGGAACTCGGGGTTGGACACCACCGAGTACTGCAGGTCTTCCAGCCCGCGCGCCGTCAGTTCCTCGCGGATCACGGCGGCCACGCGGTCGCCAGTGCCCACGGGCACGGTCGACTTGTCCACCACCACCTTGAAACCGGTCATATGGCGGCCGATGTTGCGCGCGGCGGCCAGCACGTACTGCAGATCGGCCGAGCCGTCCTCGTCAGGCGGGGTGCCCACGGCGATGAACTGGACATCGGCATGCTCGGCGCTGGCGGCGACATCGGTGGAAAACGTCAGCCGGCCCGCCGCGCGATTGCGGTCGATCAGCTCCTTCAGGCCCGGTTCGTAGATGGGCACGCCACCGGCGTTCAGCAGGGCGATCTTCTTTTCGTCGACATCGAGGCAGAACACGGAATTGCCGAGTTCGGCCAGACAGGCACCGGTCACCAGGCCAACATAGCCGCTGCCGATAATCGTAACTTTCATTGAACAAACATCCGATAAATGGAATTCGCCACTAATGACATGCAGGTTGATGTCCAAACAAGATTGGCAGCACCGAGTTGGGGCTGTCGGACGTCAAAGCTGCAGAATCATTTCCAGCGAGATGAAACCTATTGAAGACAACGCCAATGGCGAAATCAGCGCACGGGTACCCGGCCGTAAACGTCCTCAAACCGGACGATATCGTCCTCACCCAGGTACGAGCCCGATTGCACCTCGATCAACTCGAGCGGAATCTTGCCAGGGTTTTCGAGCCTATGAGTGACACCCAGTGGGATGTACGTTGACTGGTTCTCAGACAGCAACATCTCGTTATCGCCGTTAAAGACCTTTGCGGTGCCGCGAACCACAATCCAGTGCTCGGCACGATGGTGATGCATCTGCAAACTCAACGAAGACCCGGGATTGACGATGATGCGCTTGACCTGAAACCGATCACCTTGATCGATGCCCTCATAGGATCCCCAGGGACGGAAGACCTTGCGATGGGTCACTGACTCGTGCCGGCCGGACTGGTTGAGTTGCTCTACGATCCTTTTTACGTCCTGCGCGCGATCACGATGCGCCACCAGCACGGCATCGGCAGTTTCAACCACCACGAGGTCTTCGACGCCAACCAGAGCCACCATACGATGCTCGGCGCGCACGTAGATGTTGCTGACATCTTCGGCTAGCACGTCACCGATCAGGGCGTTGCCTTTGTCATCCGTCGGCGCGATCTCGGCGAGAGCCGTCCAAGATCCGATATCGTTCCAGCCGAGACCCGCGGCCGTGACCACGGCGGCGCGCTCGGTTTTCTCCATCACCGCATAGTCGATAGAGACGTTTGGGCATTCGGCAAACGCTGCCGCGTCCAGACGCACAAAGTCAGCGTCTCGCTTGGCGGCCTGTACAGCCAGCTCTGCCTGGGTCAGGATCGCTGGTTCGTGTCGGCCAAGTTCCTCCAGGTATGCGGACGCCTTCAGCATGAACATACCGCTATTCCAGTAGTAGCCGCTCTCCTGCAGAAAGCGCTGTGCGGTGGCACTGTCCGGCTTTTCAACGAAGCGCTCGACTTGGTACGCTGCGTCATTGCCTCCGAGGCTCGCGCCGCCGCGAATGTAGCCATAGCCGGTATGCGGTTCGGTCGGTTCGATGCCGAAGGTAACCAGGTAGTTGTCGCGAGCAATGCTCGCTGCAGAGGTTGCCAGGCTGGCAAACCGCTCCTCATCCATGATCACGTGATCGGATGGCAGCACCATCAGCAGAGCGTCGTCGGACTGTTGGCGAGCCAGCAGTGCGGCCACCGCAACCGCAGGCCCCGTGTTGCGTCCCACGGGCTCCAATACGATCGACGACGGCGCGACCTGAACGCCGCGCAGTTGCTCGGCAACGAGAAAGCGTTGTTCCGCGTTGGTGATCACGATCGGCGCCGCGACATTGGACACGCCGTTCAAACGCAATGCCGTTTGCTGTACCAGCGTATTCTCGCCAGTCAGCCTCAGGTATTGCTTCGGATACCCCCCTCGCGACATCGGCCAGAGACGGGTGCCACTGCCCCCGCAAAGAATGACCGGATAAATCTTCATTTCCACCCCTCGTTGGTAACTCATGTTGTTGAAAGCCGTTCACACAGGCGTGCTGTTCCTTCGGTTCCGCAACGTCCATACGCCAAATAGGGCCGCGTTGCACGTCCAGCGCCAAATCTTGCGAGGCCAGCGCATAAGGTCCCCCGCTACGTGCCTCATTGGACGGCCCGCTGTCTTCCCGAGCAAGCGAACTACCGCCTCAGGTGTCGTAAACATTCGCGTGCGCCAATCCCAGTAGAGCGGATAGCGCAGCAATGCTCCGGCCACTAGCATATCGAGCGTCAGTTCTCTTTCACGCCACGGCTGCGGCAATTCATCGTGGGTCAGTCCCCAGCCCGCGTAGAACGGAAGCCCATAGGTAAAGACGCGCTTGCCGCGCAGCAAGGCGTCGAAGCCCGCCAACGATGACAACACGTGAATTTCGTCAGCGCGATCGATCAACGACAACACGTCGGCGTGCGCATCCACTACATCGGCTAGTGTGTTCGCGTGTACGAGGCCATTGCGATTGCCCGACAACACGTCGGGGTGCGGTTTGTAGACGAGGAAGGCATCGGGATTTCGCTGCCGCACCGTTTCCAGCAGCGCCTCCGCGGTACCGATCGCTCCGGTGCCGAAGCGGATGGAGGCGTCGTCCGCCACCTGCCCCGCGACCAGGATCACTCGTTTGCCCCCCGGCGCCTGCCAACAGGGCATACGGCGGCCCAGGTTGTACTTGGTCACGCCACGCCTGCAGACGAGTTGCCGCAGCGCGGCTGCTCGTGTCAGTTCAACGACGTCAAAATACGTGCAATTCAGAATATGCGTCAGTTCACTGGGCTGGCGCGCATCGAAGTACAGTCCCTGTCGATCCAGCACCTGGCTGCATGGAGCCTTCATGTCCGATCCCAGACCATCCGAATGAAAAAAACCGTCCTCCATACGAATAATTGGCGCACCGGAGGGAACGCCTTCAGCGCTCTTGCCGCCCCAAAGGGCGACGCACTCACCCGGAAAAACCTGCAAGGGCAGGTTGCTCCAGCGCAAGCCGCCTCCGGCAACGGTAAGGAATGGCATAGCCAAACGCCGCTTCCACACTTGGAATCTCACGCCAGCAATACTGGCGCAATCGGCATAACGCGCTCGTACGGACCGTTGGAGCTCGATGCTGTCCAACACCTGCACGAGCGTGCCGGGACCATGCGACTCTGGATCCAGGTAGCGTGTCAGACGCAGATAGACCACCTCGAACAACGCCGCAAGAGTCGGTCGCGCAGTGCGTCCCGGCAATGGCAAGTCATCTCGTGTCAGTCCCCAGCCAGCATAGTATGGAGCGCCGAAGACATGCACCGGAACACCAGCGAGCAACGCCTGCATACCCTCAGGCGCATCCACCGTGTAGAAGCGATCGACGTGTGCGAGCGTCGCAAACAGGCTGAAACCGTTGTGAATCAACTGTGCGCCGGGCAGCAGTTGCGCTTGCATCCGGGACAGGTAACCCGGTTTGCCATCGGCCAGTGGCCATATCCAAAATGCTGCGTCAGGATGGTTTGCTATGGCAGCAGTAACCATACGCGTAATGGCCGCGGCTTCGGCATTGGTACGTGCATGACGATCTGACAGCAGCACGCACTCCCGTTTTTCGGCCCGCAGCATTGGCGGACACGCCGGGATAGCGCCGCGCATAGGATCCGCGTTTGCGGCCACTACACGTGCGATGAGGCCATTCAATTCTGACGATTTACCTGGCGAGGGGCCGCCGCTAGGATTGGCCATCGCCGCCTGTACTGCCTCCGCGATCTGGACATCGAGCCCACCCGCGCCGGGTAGCTCGAACCACGACAACATCGGCAGACCCAGGCGGCATGCAGACCAGATCGGCCCCGGGAGCAAGGTTGGAGCAGTCAGCCCAATAACTCGTGCCAGCGGCAACAGTAGTCGTCCAAGCGTCCGATCCGTCCAGATACCATTCGACAAGGCTCCAAGCGACGCTAGCGAGCGCCAGCCGCGCGTCACTCGGCGTATGCCCCAATTCGCCTGTCCGGAAGGCATCTTGAACGCGCCAACACTACTCATCTACGCCAACGCCTCGATAAAATCGTCGACCGCCTTGAAATGCTGCGACCAAGTCGGGGCCTCGAAATGCTGTATACGAGCAAGCTGGGATTGTCGTTTCTGGCTGGCGGGCTTCGCATAATCAAGCACACTTGAAATCCAGCCGGGGCCATCGAGCGGGTCGAGATACTCGGGAACGTCCGCGGCAATTTCGCGAAACACGGGCAAATCGCTGGCAATGACCGGCACCTTCGTGACCAGTGCCTCGACCAACGGCATACCGTAGCCCTCGACGAACGATGGAAACAGCAACGCTTGGGCATGGTGAAGAAAGTCATGGAGGCGCGCATCGGAACAGTGCCCCTCCTCCACAACCTTTCCACGCAACGGTGCGCAGCGCTCAAGCATATCCACCGCGTTTTCGCACTCCCACCCTCTTCGCCCGATGATGACCAGCGTAGGCGCCTGTTTCCCATGCAGTTCCACAAGGCGGCGCCACACGTGAAGCACAAACCAATGATTTTTGCGTGGCTCTATCGTGCCAAGCATCACAAAATACGGCTCCTTGATCGGTCGTTCACCAGGAGCGCTCACGGTCACCCCTGGTGCGAGGCGGGCTATCGTTGTACGAGGTACGTCCCAGCCTTCACATCGGGACTGGTTCACAAGGGAGTCCAGGGTAGCTTGGGAATTAGCAATGATGCCGGCTGCATGAGACAGCGCTACACGCATTCTTTGTCGATGGGTTTCCAGAACACCGGGGCGACAGTACTCGGCATGCGTGAGCGGAATCAAATCGTGCAGCATGAATACAGCACGAACATCCCGCCTCTTCATCGCTTCGAAATACCGATTGAATTCAAGCCCGGAATGACTGGTATGCAAGAGAACGCCAGGCCCAACACGCTCTTTTTTGACGGCGCCGAGGATAGCACGCACCACCAGAGCTCGCACATCCCTCGAACGGGTGAAGTCCTGATTCAGCAAAAGTTCAAACGCCCGCTCCGAGTCACGCACAGACAAAACGACTTGGAAACCGCGCTCGCTCATGACAGCACGCGTGCCGCCCCGGCCGCCGTAGTGGCGAACATATTCCAGCCCGACGCGATCGATGCCAGTGGGCAACTTCCCGCTCACCAGCCGGCTTAGCAATCGAGAGACATCAAGAAAAATTCCAGGCAATTTTTATCCGGCCAGGGCGCCAATGTGACAAAATTCGTGCGGCTTCTTTGGCGCGCTGTTGGCCCGCTTTTCGAAGGCCGACATTGTCCCAAAAGCGAGACCTGAAATACATGAAATATCGCAAAATTGCCGCACGTTTGTTGCTTTTTTCCACCAGCCTCGGGTTGACCGCGTGTGGCATCGTCCCCTCATCAGGCCCCACTACCCAGCAGGTTCTCGGCGCATCGGAGATCTCCAGTGCCGAAGGTGCGCAACCTACCGCAGGCATTCAGATTGTTGACGTCAACGACACCGTGGCGCGCCGCTTGCTAGCGGAGCGCAAGACAGCAGACTTCGCAAGTACCCTTGGCCAAGAACATCCCGGCCGTCAGCAGTTTGGTCCTGGCGACGTGGTAGAAGTGTCGGTTTGGGAGGCGCCACCGGCCACTTTATTCGGCGCGGCCGCCACACAATTCGATAGCTCAACGGGGGCAAAGGCCACTGTTCTGCCGGCTCAGATCATCGACGCCGACGGCAACATCAACATCCCGTTCGCAGGACAGATCAAGGCTGCCGGCCGCTCGTCTACTGAACTGTCTCAGCACATCGCCTCCCGCCTGAAAGGCAAGGCCAACCAGCCGCAGGTCATCACCCGGCTGGTCAAAAATGCGACATCCTACGTAACAGTGGTGGGCGACGTAAATTCCAGTAGCCGCATGGAACTGACCGCTGGTAGCGAACGCCTGCTCGACGCTCTAGCTAACGCTGGCGGTGTGCGACAGCCCGTCGACAAGACGACCATCCAGGTAACGCGTGGTAACCGGGTGGAGGCGTTGCCTTTGCAAAGCATCATTCGTGACCCGCGCCAGAACGTGCCGTTGCACGCCGGCGACGTGGTCACGGCGCTTTTCCAGCCGCTTAGCTTTACGGTGTTGGGTGCCTCCGGGAAAAATGATGAGATCAATTTCGAGGCTCAAGGCATCTCGCTAGCTCAGGCATTGGCACGCAGCGGTGGTCTCAATGACGCCCGCGCAGATGCCAAGGGCGTATTCATTTTCCGTTTTGAGTCTCAAGACGCCCTAGACTGGCCGAATCAGCCTGTCCGGATGACATCGGATAATCGTGTACCGGTCGTTTATCGCGTAGACCTGAAGGATCCAGCCAGTTTCTTCGTGGCGCAGTCGTTCCCGATGAGCAACAAAGACTTGATCTACGTTTCGAACGCACCAGTTGCGGAAGTGCAGAAATTCTTGAATCTGGTGTTTTCGGTGGTGTATCCGCTTACAACTGTTATTCGGGCATATTGATCGACGGATTTGCAAGCAACGAAATATAAAAAAGTATCTGCCGCCATTAAGGCGGCCTCGTACTTATGAAACAGCGGATGAAACCGCTTGGAGCGAGTCGCGCACTTGCTCCCAACCGCTGCCCTGGTCGCTCCGCGTCCAGGACACCCCCCGCTTGACAATTTTGGCGGGCACACCTGCAGCAACAGAACAAGGCGGGACATCACCCTTCACCACGGCTCCCGCCGCAATCGTCGACCCTGCGCCTATATGGGCATCTCCGATAATGGTCGCACGCGACGCCAACCAAACATGGTGGCCAATGTCCACGATCGGGTTGCTACGGACATTCAGCAATGAGCCAGTCTTCATGTCAAACAACGCATGATTGTCTGTCACATGTATATATCCGTTAGCAAACATGCAATCATCACCGACATTTAGTGTGCTGCCGTCAGTCAGGTACACGTCCATTCCATTCGACGTAACATCATTACCTACGCAAACGTCGGCCCTCCCCCAAAGGTGAAATACCCATCTCCCGGTACAACGCTCTCCAAATTTAATCTTTTGCCCGGAGTGCGATATATCAATAAAAAGATTGGGAATGGAGAGGAGATTTATTTCGACACCCTCCAAAGTGACTGGGTTTATCCCGCCGTGAAATCCGATTGTAAGATTGCCAAGTTTGCTTTCATCCTGCGCACGGTAGCGTATAGTCCCTTCGATCAGGGCACCGCTCTCATTCCGAAAACAAGTTCTAGGGAGTTCTTTTATATTGATAGTTTTCATCTCCATCAACGAAGGAGATGATGTGCCGTGAATAATCGGCTTCACCGACATTTCGCGGGGCGGTACGTTGGCAGCCGATTTGTGAAAGTAACCTTTATATCTCGAGGAATTTTTGAATTCGGACGAGCGAAGCAGACGCTCGATGAGTCCCACCTCGTCGGCTGCAGCCATGTGACTGAGAATAACCTCCTCCGACTCGGGAGCCCGGCCGAGCATGAATTTGAACGCCCAGATTACAGCGTCCCTTGATACCGACATTGTATAACCCCTTCAAAATCACAACGTCCCAAAAATCTTACCCTCGCATGATTCTTGAGCAAATTACTTTGGCTCGTAAGCGTCGCTTATCGGCCTTCAGCGATTTGTCATTTGGCGCGAGTTTTAATGCTTGCTTTATACCCGCCAACCCGGCTTCAAACATCCCGAGCCGCTCGAGCAAACTGCCTTTGAGTCTGAAGAACTCGCTATCGCCCGCATCCCTTTGGATTGCTCTTTCAATTGTAATGAGTGCCTGCTCCAGAAGGCCATGATGAGTCTGAATATGTGCAAATTTCGCGATATCCGCAATAGTTGAATCGCCCAGTCGATCCAAGCACTTTGCAGCTTCCAGCGACACAACATTTGGAAAATTATCGTCACGTGCACGAATAAGCTCATCTCGTCGCGCAGCTGAAATTCTTCGATAATCCTCTTCGACTTCCATTTGATGTGGGAGCAATTCGGCGGCTTTCGCTGCCACTATCTGCGCTTCTTCGAGTCGTCCCATGCGTTCAAGCAAGCTGGCTTTCAGCCGAAAATGCTCGCCGTTTGCAGCATCTAGCACTATCACACGATCAACACTCGCGAGCGCCTCATCCAGGATGCCGTGACGGGCCTGAATATGTGCCAATGCTGCGATGTTACTCGAACTGCAATCTATCCTAACTAACTCTACCGCCGCTACAAGACCATCTTGGGTATCAGGGGCGCTTCCTCGAACGGTCATGAGTTGATCGCGACGTTTAGCAAGAATTCGCCCCAGATCCGCCCGAACTTCACCGTTATTTTTCGAAAGATCAACGGCGTTTTGAGCAGCGTTGAGAGCATCGTGAAATCGCCCCAAACGCTCAAAAATGCTGGCTCGAAATCTCTGTAGCTCACAATCCTGATCCCTATCAGAAACTGAATCGGTCAGCAGGATGGCGTCTTTGAGTTGCCCTGCGTGAGCTAGAATATGTGCTGACGTCAGGATATCTCCGCGATTGGATAGTCCATGCTTCGAAAGCTTGTCGCAGGTCGTCAGCGCTTCCGAAAGCTTGCCCTCGCTGAGGCGTTTGTCACGTGCCCGGCGTAGACGTTCACCCCAATGAGTCCGTAATGACGTAATTTCGCCATCCAAGGCGTCTAGCGCATCGTCGTCCACATCCTTAGTTGCGAGGAAGCGTTCCAAAAGGGCAGATACCGGCTTTTTCTTGCCAGCTTCTTCCAAAAGGCGCTCTGTCACAATTGCAATCAGCGGGAGACTCCATTCAGGATGCCTCCTTAGATGCTCCGAGGCCAACGCCAGCACTTGGGCAGCCTCTTCCAGGGTTCCATCTTGTATACAGGTTGTCTGCAACGTGCGTTCTCCATGCACGGACCTCTTTACCCACGTTCCGGGGAAGATAGTCGGAGTAAACTTATATTTAATTCAATCAACTGACGTTATTCGAACACCAATCACCAATCAGTGGCACCAAAGTGCTTCAAAAAACTCACACTATCGCCAAGTTCTTCGACTTAAACCTACTGGGATCCTTGAGATAAATTTTCGACTGCTCGTTCAACATTTTCGAGTAGGTCTCATCCGTCAGTTCGGCAGCTTCTTCAAGCGGGTCGGGACATACTTGACTAGTCGAGAAACCCATTTTTGAGAACAGCTCCGGCGTACAGTGGACACCTTGCCTACCGATATAAAGGCCGTAGTTTGGAAAGGTGGCAATTCTAACCCCGCCAACCAATAGCGTTGCACATTGCTTAATGTAATCCTGACTGGACGCCCTTCCATGCAATCCGTAACCCTCTAGCCATTCGATAATTTCTTTCGTCGGCCGATCCTTGTATTGAATGTTGCGAACGAAATTTAAATATAAGTCCACAAAAGGCTGGCGGCGACGCCAAAACTCCCGTGATAGGCCGAATGCCCAATTGTGATCCATCGAAACATACCGCGTCCTATTTTCCATTTGAACGGAAATCGGCTGGAAAGCACCTGTTGAGTTTGCTGCGAGCATGCCGACCCGTTGATCGTGGCGGAATTTCTTTCGCAACAGGTCCAGGGTTTGCATATGACCCGGCGCGATTAGTAGATCATCCTCGAAAAAGAACGCATAATCGTGGCCTCTTTCCTCAAACAAAAATCGCTCTATAAAGTCGAAATGCATAGCGATCCCCAGATTTCGAGGTTGCGCGATGTAATCAAGAGAATCTTTTTTTTCGGTCACCAGTTTTGCAATGGCTGAGTGGGCCCGGGAAGTGTCAGAGTCTGCGTTGCCTGATAAGCCATCCTGAAATACATAGACGTCATATAGATCAAAGATGCAAGTACCATTAATTCGTTGATTAACAATTGAAGAAAATACAAGCTCAAAATATCTATCCCGCGAATATGTTACTATGGCTACTGCATCTTTTTTTTTCATGGATTTTCGGTACGTCGGCTGGCGTTTCTTGTACGTGGGGGGGGCAAATGTGCGTGACTTCCGTATTCACCAAATAATTGGAATTAGGAAGTGGCTTTGCTCATTACGTCTTGTACGTTATCTCGATCTAATGCCCCGTTTTTTCCTTTAGTCCTTGCGAGTTTTCCAATGAAGCGCTCCCATTGAGGAAGAATTTCGTCCGGCAGATAACGTGCCGATACGATCTGCCCCTGCTCACGAAGGGTAGTTTGTCGCTGCTCCGATTCCTCATCGTAGAGAACCGCCTTAAGCGCTTTCACCAGGCTTGCTGTTGAATAGGGGTCGAAGTATTCTGCGGCATCGCTGTACACTTCGCGATGCACCGGGATGTCCGAGGCTACGACTACACCGCCGCTTCGCATGGACTCAATCCCTGAAAAATCGAATCCCTCTCCCAGACTTGGGCACACGGTTGCCACCGCGTTCCGGTAGAGCGCACGCAGGTCCGGCGCCGGCACAGCGTTGAGCATGAACAGCTCACCCTGGTCGATCCATGAACGGAATCCTTTGATGGTACCTGCATAGTCCCATCCTAGGCCGCCGACCACGACGAGTTTGATATCCGGGTCAATGTCGGCCTTGAGCACTTCCCATGCCGCCAAAAGACGCGTGTGGTTTTTGCGCGGTTCCACTGTGGAGACGACGAGCAGATACTTGAATGGCCTTTGGGAGAGCACCCGTCGGTAAAAACTCTCCTGCTCTCGCAAGCTGAAGAAATTCGGCTGTACCTCCACGCCCTTTGACTTGTCGCCTTCGTGTAGGCGGGCCCGAATGATGCCGGGTACACGCTCCTCACTTTTCTCTTCCAAGAAATAGTGATGCGAAACCATGTTGTAGATCGTCACGGTTCGATCCTTGGCTTCTGGATGTAGCCGCAACAGGTCTTGCCGGGTGGCCTCCGACACGCAGGCAAAGTACGCCCCCTCGCGCACATTGTTCATAAGCGCATAGAAATGTGTCGCCTGATGAATCGACTTGTCCGGAATGGTATGAGGCATAAATACCGGGATCGCATCGTGGTAACGAACTACAAGCGTGGTGTTCTTCGACACAGTTGCGGGATATGGTGTCTGCGCGATAAAAATATCGAGTCCCTGCGTATCAAGTCGAGCATACTTTGGCGTTGAACCAAACGTGAGCGTTCCCAGCCCCGCCATATGCATAGCATGCCATGGCATAGAGCAAATGCGTTGGTTGGACGTCGAAACCAAGCCGAAATCAGATGCCGGCAAGGTCTTCGAAAATAGCGTACGCCAAATGAAGTCCCCAAAGTGCTTGCTCTCGAACCGAGTTAGCCGTACGCGACCGAACCCGAGCAAAGTACGTGATGAAAGGAACGTATGCGACAGCTTTTTCTCGACGTAACCGAGAGCGATATCGAAAAAGTTTCGATAAGGCTTCTCGGCGAGCGAAACAATGACACGTGAATAGCGATTGAGCTTTCTTGCTTCCGACATGCGGACAAACCGACTCTGCTTCAGCGGCGTCCCACGAGAGAGAACACGATGCGACGTTTGAATCATGCCTTCTACTTCAACGCTTTCGATCATCCGCAAACCGCGAAAAAGCAGGCGGGCCTCCTGCGGGATGCCAGCGAACCCCTCCAATGCCGGCCGCATTTCTAAAAGAACGTTTACCTTTTTGCCGTCTTTCATTTTGAATCCTGATCGCTAATTTGAGTTGTAGTATTCGTACGCAGCATCGATGTCCGCAAAATTCAATAGCGTCCCACTATCGAGAACACATACTCGCGAGCAATGCTCACGAATATTGTGCACTTCGTGCGAGACGATAATCATCGCGCGATCACGTCTTTTTTCGAACAACTCGCTCCGACATTTTTCATGGAATCTGGCGTCGCCTACGGAAATCACTTCGTCAATCAGAAAACAATCGAATTCGATGGCCATAGACATCGCAAATGCCAAACGGGCTCTCATCCCGGCGGAGTAATTTTTTACCGGCTCTCGCAAATATTGGCCAAGCTCAGAAAATTCCTCCACAAACGGTATCGTGTCTTCGTATGATGCCCCGTAAACTCTACAAATGAAGCGTAGATTGTCCAGACCAGTAAGGCTGCCTTGAAAACCGCCTCCAAATGCCAACGGCCACGACACCGTCATTTCCCTGCTAATGCTTCCGTCGGTAGGCTCTTCTGATCCCGCTATAAGACGGATCAAAGTGGATTTTCCTGATCCGTTCCGCCCTAGAATGCCAATTCGCTCACCATGTCGAACCGTCAAATTGAGATCATTCAGAATTTTTCGACGACCCTGGCGAGTAGCGTAATATTTTGTTATTCCCTTTAGTTCTATCATTGTGGCTCGACTTTTTTCGAGATATCCCGAATCACCCAAAGCCCTACAAACGTCATAACCAAGAGGATGGATGCGACGTACGGTACGTCGTAATACGCCTTGACCGCGTCACCGAAGTATCCAAGCCTGAATACCTCCACGCAATTTGGCAAAGGGAAAAGTAAAACAATATCTCGCAACCCAGGCGGTAGCCAAGCTGCCATTGCAAACGCGCCGGATACGGGTAACTGGAAATACGCGATCGGATGCCAGAATCGCTCCACCAATTCGCTGTATTCGCATAATCCTCCAACTAACAAGCCCATCGACACAGCATACCAAGCCAGTAACGCCCAGCCATAGAGCATGTAAAGAGGATCGGCTGGCGGCGGGATAATCTGAGCGACTATAAACAACGTCAGAAGTACTACCAATGAAATCGTCGCACCCGCTATTTCAAGGATAATTCGCGAGAAAAATAAGTCTACAACTCTCACGTTCCGGTGGAAGAGCAAAGCAGTATTGGGCTCGACAGCAAGCGTGCATCGTCCAATTGTGTTACGCCAGATGAGCACTGTGGAATAGCTCACTATTGAGTAAGCTATGACATTAATATGGTGCGAGGTCCCCGTGTCGTGGACCAAGGTCCACAGTGCCGTAACACCAATTGTAAACAACATTGGCTCGGCAAAAAGCCAAGCAAAACCGATGTTGTGGCGTCCATAACGCGTAATAATTTCCCGCATCAACAGCGCATGGAGAACGCGCATCTGGATACGGAGAGATCGCCGAAAAGGCGTTTCGGTACCCATCACCTTAATCCTTGTGTTCTCGGACGGCTGATATCAGAAGTGCGAGTACTCCCCACATGATCATGCCGACGAGGAACACGGTGATAATTCCTCGAATTCTGCGCGGTTCGATTGCCTTGTCCGGCAAACTCGGCTGTGAAATGCGCTCGAGATAAAGCTGCTTGCGTCGTGCCTGGCTGCGCGATGTCTCCAGCGACGTCATGGCAGACGCCAGTTGCTTCTCAGCAAATTCCCTCTCGAGTATCAAACGCTCATACGCTGGCGCCTTGCCTGCAAACGAACCCTTGCGTCCCACCACGCTACCAGAAGCCTTGGCCATTTCGGCTTCAAGCGTAGCGATTTTGTTCTTCAAGACCGGAATCTGAGGATTCTGTGGTGCAATTGCCTGCAATTGCGCGAGCTGCGTGCGGCTGGCTACCAGGGACTCCTGAATGCCGGAGGCCTGCTGTAATTGGAGTGCCGATTGGCGGTCCGGATCGAAAATCGATTGGTCGCTACGGTAACCTGAAACAGCAACAGCAGCAGCTTTTACCCGAGCCTCGGCCCGTGCCACTTCCTCACTGGCAGCCTCCACCATATCTCGGCGCGCCCGGTCATTCATTCGATTGACGAGCTGCTCACCCTGTTCCAGCAGGAGCTGATTGATCCGACGCGCATCCTCTGCCTTGAAAGCATCCACAGTCAGCGTGGTAATGGAGGATGTACTGTCTAGCGTAACGTCGACCTGCTTCTTATAGTAGCGAAACAGGCCCTCAAAGCTGCGATCGAAATCGAACGCAGGAAAGCGGCCGATGAAATCAGCGTCTTTCGTGGAGTATGCCTTCAGGAAATAGTCATCCTGATTTAGCACAGACAGCGCGTCGCGGGACAAGACATAGTCGTTGACCGCGTAAATGTCATCCTGCGACCGGGAGAACCCCGTGCTCTGCAGCAGCGCACCCACCAAACTTGCCTGCGATTCCTTTTCCGGGCTGCGTACAACAAATCGCGATTCGGAGATGTAGACATCGGATGCGATCAAGCCGTAGTAGACCGTCGCAAGAATCGTCGGGATGATGACCGTACATACAAGGAGCCGGTCCAAGTTCCTCACCCGTTGCACAACCTTGTTGACCAGCTTGGTGGACAAGGTTCCTTCGGGTTGCTTCAATACCGTTTCCAACATCTTTTCCAAAACAAAAGGCCCTCAAATCTCAAACAGCGTTCGGGCCTAATCGGCTTACTACGAGTTGAACGACAGCGCTTGACCCCACACCTATACAGCATCACGTCAAGCGCCATGAATGAAAAAAACGGCAAAAAAGCTGACTGTGCGCGGGCGGGAGTATATCTGCCAGAGAAGCAGTGTGCCATACCCCATTCGGGGCAAAGTTGCAGGTAGCACACGATTAAATGACTTCATTTGCAGACAAACGTCGATCTTAAGCTATGCTCGCGCCTCCCAAGGGCGATCCAGGCCACCCGATACGCCTCGACACTGCCAACGTAGTAGGCAGGCGAACCTGAAAAAGCACCTGCCCTATCGCACACTCCAACCGCCATAGATGCAACGCTCGTTCCTGGCCCTGCAAGGCACGGCCTCCCCTTTTTTTCGCCAACTGTTGGCGGCTTTGGCTGAACGCAGACACAAAACACAACGCGTCAATTTTTGCGGTGGAGATCTCGCATATGCCGGAACCGGGCCTTCCTGGAACTACCAAGAGCGGCTTGAGGACTTACCGGCGCGCTACGCGGAAATGCTCCGGTCCGGAAGCTTCACAGATGTTGTACTTTTCGGGGATTGCAGGAAAATTCATCAGGCCATATTTGCCCCCGCCGGTGAGTTGGGTGTAAGAGTCCATGTCTTTGAAGAAGGATACGTACGACCACATTGGCTCACGCTGGAGCAACACGGTGTCAATGGGCGTTCCCGGCTCCCGCGCGATCCCGAATGGTATCTCGCGCATCGTGGCACGATTCCCTCCCCTCCCCGCGTGCATGCAACGGGCTACAACCTTTATGAGCGCGCCTACCACGATATCCGCTATCGCGCCGCAAATGCGCTATACGCGAGCCGCTTTCCGCATTATCAAAGCCATCGCCCGCACAGCGGCTTGCGCGAATACGCCGGGCTTGCTCGCCGCCTTCTCCAGCAGCGGCAGCATCGCGCCGAGGCCCACCGCGTTGCTGAACGCCTGTTGACAACGAAGCAGCCCTTTTTTCTTTTTCCGCTGCAACTCAACTCGGATTCGCAGATACAGGTTCACTCGCCATTCATAAGCATCCGACACGTGATCGATCACGTGCTAACCTCCTTCGCTGCGCACGCACCGGCAGACACCCTGCTTGTCATCAAAAACCACCCGCTAGACACGGGGCTAATCGACTATCGCCACTACACCAGGAAATGCGCAAAGGTGCTGGGCATAGGCGATCGCCTCGAGTTCATCGACGCCGGCCATCTGCCGACGCTGCTCGATCACGCCCGGGGTGTGGTGGTCGTCAACAGTACGGTGGGACTCTCCGCTTTGCATCACCGGCGACCGCTCATGGCGTTGGGAACTTCGATTTACGGTATGGAGGGCATGACTTGGCAAGGCAGCTTGGATGATTTCTGGCGTGATGCACAAGGGCCGAATATGGATTTGTACCAGGCATTCTTGGGCTACTTGTTGCATCACACGCAGATCAATGGTGATTTCTATACGAGTACCGGCATTCCCATGGCTGTGGCCGGAGCAGTAGAGCGGCTGGAGACTGCCTCGCAATGACCAACCGCGGCCCCCGCAACATCGTGATTACCGGCGCCAGCGCAGGCATCGGCCAGGCGCTCGCCCACGCCTACGCGGCCCCGGGTGTCGCGCTAGGCCTAGTCGCCCGCGACCCCGCCCGCCTCGCGGCCTGCGCAAACCAGTGCCGCAAGGCCGGCGCCGTCGTGGAAGCCGCGCAACTCGATGTTCGCGACTCCGCCAGTATGGGCGCATGGCTTACGTCATTCGACGACACCCACCCCATCGACCTGCTGATCGCCAACGCCGGAGTCGCCAGCACCCTGGCTACGGCTTGCGACTGGGAAGACCTCCAGCGCACGCAGCACGTTTTCGACACCAATTTCTACGGTGCCATGCACGCGTTGCTGCCCGTAGTCGAACGAATGCGTGAGCGCAAGCGTGGACATGTTGCGATGATCAGTTCCCTGGCCGCACTGCGCGGCATGGCGATTTCTCCCGCGTACTGTGCCAGCAAGTCTGCCATCAAGGCCTACGGTGAATCGGTGCGACCGCTCCTCGCCCGCGACGGCATCAAGCTTTCCCTTGTGTTTCCCGGCTTCGTAAAGACTGCGATGAGCGATGTTTTTCCCGGGGACAAGCGTATGCTTTGGTCCGCAGAAAAGGCGGCAAAACACATTCGAGCCAAGCTAGCCTCCGGCCGATCGGAAATCGCGTTTCCCAGCCTGTTGGCGATCGGGATGGGCCTACTGCCCCTGCTGCCGGCCCGACTGGGAGATGCGATCCTCGACCTGATGTCCTACGTGCCACGGGAGGAGCGGTAGGGCGCATGTCAGGCTATATCTGCTTTCTCCTGGCGATTGTCACCTCTTTTGTGCCGGACGCTATCGTTCTGCCACGGCCCCGCGCACCTTGGCGCCGCGGCATTCGGGCACTCGGCATTCACTGCCTGTCGGTCACGAGCCTCTTTTCGCTGACGCTCCTTTGCACCGCGCGCCCTGCCTTTGCCTCACTCGTTGCCGTCGCGCTCGTCGCCCTACTCTCGGTCGTCAGCAATGCCAAATTTGCATCGCTACGAGAGCCGTTCGTCTTCACGGATCTGAGCCTTTTCAGCCAACTGTTCCGCCATCCACGCCTGTACCTGCCGTTCCTCAGCGCCACGGATGTCATTGCGATGCTGGTCGGCACAGGTCTCTTTGTCGGCGTCTTCCTCGCTAACTCGGAGCTGCCGGGCATGCCCGCCATCGCGCTGCTGGCCGTATCCGCTGCGTGCCTGGCCGGTTGCATGATGCTCTCCGCCGCCCTGCCACTCACGCTCGACCCCAGCAACGATCAGCAGCATCACGGCTTTTTCGCAGTGTTCGTCGCCTACCTGTTGAACGGCCTACGGCCGTCGGTCGTGCGAAATTTCCGGGCAGCGCTTTTGACCGGCCCCTACTCGCGCCAGGCTGCGCCCGCGAAGCGTCCGGATGTCATCCTGATCCAGAGCGAATCCTTCTTCGATGCGCGACGGCTCGGCGATTCGGTCCACCCCGAATTGCTGCAGCATTTCGACGCAGCCCAACGTTCTGCCCTGCAATATGGTGAGCTGCGTGTGCCTGCCTGGGGCGCCAACACGATGCGAACGGAATTTGCCGTGCTGACGGGATTGCCCGAATCGATGCTTGGTCTGGCCCGTTTCTATCCCTATGCGTTCATCCGCCGCCCATGTGCGTCGCTCGCTGGCTGGTTCCGCCGCGCCGCATACCGCACAGTCGCAGTACATCCGTACTACGCAGACTTCTTCGGACGCAACCGAACACTGCCGCTGATGCACTTTGAGCGCTTCCTTGACATTCGCCACTTCGCCGACGCAAAGCGAGCCGGCCCCTATATTTCGGATGCGGCGGTTGCCAACGCCATTCTCGCGGAGCTGGAAGCCGCCGCCAGTGAGCCCGCATTCATCATGGCGATGACTATGGAAAACCATGGGCCGCTTCACCTCGAGCAAGTGACGCCCGGCGAAGGCGCGCAATATCACACGCGTGGCGATGGTACGCCGTGGAACGACCTAACGGCCTACTTACGGCACCTGGCGGCCGCCGACGCTATGATCGGCCGTCTCATGGAAGCTCTGCGGGCGCGGGAACGCGGCACAATTCTATGCTTTTACGGGGACCATGTTCCGGCGTTGCCCAAGGTGTTCGAGGCGCTCGGGGGCTTACAGACACACAGTGACTATTTCATCTGGAGCAGCGACAGTCGGCAAAATCCTGCCCCCGTGCGCAAAGACATTTACGCAGCGGAACTTGGGCAGGAACTGATCGGGCATATCCCACAAGAGGAGAATGCCCGCCCGCAAGAACAGACAATAAGTACGAACTAAGCAGTAGCAGCGAGAGCAGGATCGAAGAAAAACATGAAAGATGTAATTGCAATTGTCGGTATGTCGTGCAGATTTCCGGGTGGCGTGCGCACGCCGGACGATTTCTGGAGTCTGCTGCTGGCCGAGACCGATGCGGTCACCAACGTGCCGGCCGACCGGTTCGGCACCGAGTTCTACCAGCATCCAGAAAAGCGCGAACCCGGCAAGAGCTACACGTTCTCAGCCGGCGTACTCGACGATGTCGCCGGTTTCGATGCGCACTTCTTTGGCATCTCGCCGCGCGAAGCCCGGCAGATGGACCCGCAGCAACGCCTGCTGCTCGAACTCGCATGGGAGACCTTCGAGCATGCGGGCCGTCAACCGCGCGATATGGTCGGCAGCAACTGTGCAGTCTTCGTCGGCATTGCCAGCCAGGACTATGGCGATCGCAGCGTGGACGATCTGGGCGCGGTTGACGCCTACTCTGCCACCGGCAATACGTTGAGCATCGCCTCGAACCGGGTGTCTTACCTCTTCGACCTGCGTGGTCCCAGCATGTCGATTGACACGGCATGTTCGTCTTCGCTGGTGGCCCTGCACCAAGCCTGTAACGCCATCCATTCCGGCGAAGCCGAGATGGCGCTGGCCGGGGGGGTCAACCTGTTGCTGCATCCTTTTCCCTTCATCACCTTTTCGAAGGCATCGATGCTGTCGCCGACGGGTCGCTGCCGCGCCTTCGATGCCTCCGGCGATGGCTACGTCCGCTCCGAAGGCGGCGCGCTCGTGCTACTCAAGCCGCTCGACAAGGCAATCGCCGATGGCGACACGATTCACGCGGTAATCGCCGCCTCCGGCGTAAACTCGGACGGCTACTCGCAGGGCGGCATCAGTGTCCCCGGTGCGGCCACGCAAGCCGCCTTGCTCGAGCACGTCTACAAGCGCGCGGGCGTGCATCCGCGCGACATCGCTTACGTGGAGGCGCACGGCACAGGTACCGCCGTCGGCGATCCGATCGAAGCGCAGGCTTTGATCGAGGTGATTGGGAGGAACCGCGAGCCAGGCAGGCCACTGCTGATCGGTTCGGCAAAGACAAATCTCGGCCACCTGGAAACGGCGTCCGGCATGGCGGGGCTGCTGAAGGCCATCCTGTGCCTCAAACATAGGGCCGTGCCGACCTCGCTCCATTTCAAGAATCCGAACCCGAACATCGACTTTGCGGGCGGCAACCTGCGCGTTGTTGATCGGTTCCTGCCGTTGCAGGCGGGCGCTGAAGCGTTGCTGATGGGCGTGAATTCCTTCGGTTTCGGGGGAACCAACGCCCACGTGCTGCTGCGTGAACCAGATCCTCGGCCAGAAGCCGTCAACACGGCGCGGCCGCCGGCCAGCACGCCGCTGCCCATGATTTTGAGCGCGCGCGCCCCTGAGGCATTGCATGCGCTGGCCGAAGCCTATCGCGTGCGCCTGCAAGCCGGCGCTGCCTGGGATGCGCTGGCAAGCGGCGCGGCCCGCAGGCGCCAATGGCTGAACCACCGCGTCGTCATCAGCCCCGCCAGCGTGGAAGAGGGGACCTCGGCGCTTGCGTTGCTGGCGCGCGGAGAGCGCGCTCCTTGCGTCGCGGCCGGTGAGGCGCCCGCCGGTGACAACAAGCTTGCGCTTGTGTTCTCCGGCAATGGTTCGCAATGGGTCAACATGGGCCAGCGCCTGCTGGCTGAAGACCCGGTGTTCCGCAATGCCATGCAAGATATCGACGCGCTGTGGCAGGCAGATGGCAGCGCCGCGCTGAGCGAGGTAATGCGCCAGGGTGCTCCAGCGGCCTGGCTCGCCAAGACGGAAAACGCCCAGCCTCTGTTGTTTGCCATGCAGGTTGGTATCGTCCATGTGCTGCAGGCACGCGGCCTGCGCTACGACGCCTGTTTTGGCCATAGCGTCGGTGAAGTTGCGGCCGCTTGGGCCTCTGGCGCCCTCACGCTGGCGCAAGCGGTGCACGTCATCAAAATGCGTAGCCGTGCCCAGGCCAGAACAGCCGGCAGCGGCAAGATGGCGGCGGCCGGCCTGGGCGAAGCGGCCGCGCTGCAACTGATCGAGCGACTAGGCCTGGGTGGGGAACTTGAGGTTGCCGGCATCAACAGTCCCGACGCCGTCACGCTGGCGGGTTCGCCGCTGGCGCTCGCGACTGCACAGACGGCTCTCGTAGAAAGTGGCATCTTTTTCCAGAACCTTGATCTGGACTACGCCTTCCATAGCAGGCAGATGGATGCCATCCGCGACATTGTCTTGGCCGGACTCGAGGATCTTCGCCCCCAAAAGGCGCAGAGGCAGTTCGTCTCCACCGTCAGCGGCGCCCCGCTCTGCGGCACTCAACTGGATGCGCACTACTGGTGGCGCAATATCCGGGAACCTGTTCGCTTCGAGCAAGCCACCCGTCACCTCATGGACGATGGCGTTCGCGTGTTCCTGGAGATCGGTCCGCATTCGATTTTGCGTAGCTATGTGATGCAGACCGCCGAGCGGGCGAAGCTCGGGACGCGCGCCCTGCCGACGCTCAAGCGCAATCACGACAGCGCGATGCAATTGGAGCACGCGCTCTGCGCCGCGATTGCGGACGGTGCAAGCCTCGATCTTGACAAGGCCTACCCGCCAGCCGACCCTGGCCTGGCGCTGCCGAACTATCCTTGGCAGAAGAGTCCGCACTGGTTGGCAGCCAGCAGCGAAGGTTACGAGCTGGTCAACCGGCACCGGGCACACCCGCTTCTTGGGTATCGCCTGAAGGCCGGCTCCGCTATCTGGGAGAACCAGTTGGATCCAGTCAAGCTACCAGCTCTCGCTGACCACGTCGTGGACGGCGCCATCACGTTCCCTGGTGCCGGGTACGCTGAAATGGCGCTGGCCGCTGGGCTAATGCATTTCGGTACCACGACCAGCGCTGTCGAGAATCTGGAAATCCGCTCCCCGGTAGTCTTTCAGCCACAACAAGCCAAGCTGTTCCGCTTCACGCTGGAGCCGCGTACAGGTGGATTCGTGATCGAGACGCGCCCGCGAATGAGCGCCGATCCGTGGACACTCAATGTCACGGGCCGCCTGCTCGCCGGCGGCCCTGCTCTGGCGGATTCGCCGGTACTCGCGTCGGACGAACTGGCAGCGCTAGAAGCAGTGGCGCCAGTCGGTGCCACCGCGCTCTATGACGCCGCTGCAGCGGTCGGCCTGAGCTATGGCGCCGCGTTCCAGTGGGTACAGTCTCTGAAGATTGCAGGCGAGATCGCCGTCGCCGAATTGGCGGCCCCGACCGCACTGCGAGGCGAACTCAGCCGGTATGCCGTGCATCCGGCTGCGATGGATAGCGGCTTTCATCCGCTCTTCGCCTTGCTGGCTCAGGCGGCCAATCTGGCGGACGGCGCGGCGTACGTTCCGGTGCAGATGGGGCGTATCGACTACTACGGCAATGGTACAACAGCCTCGCGCGTGGTCGCCCGGATTGAGCGCCGCAGCCCCCACTCCCTGGTAGCCTCGTTCACCTACCTGGATCACACAGGCAATACCGTCCTGGGTCTGCGTGCATGCCGTTTCCGCCGGGTGGACCTGCTGGCCCGGCGACGCAGCGCGCCTGGCCGCTTTGCCTTCGTAGCCGAAGCTAGGCCTTATGCAGCTCAACTCAGCGCGGCCGCCCTGCCGGCACCCGAGACGCTCCTGGCGTCGGCCGTCAAGGTCCTGTCCGCGCGCGAAGACGCCACGCACAGGCACACGCACCTGACCGAAGTGATGCCCCTGCTCGACGTCCTGGCGGCGGCATATGCCCTGCGCGCAGTCGAGACGCTGGGCGTGCTGGACCAGCCGGAGCTGCCGGCCAGTGCGAACCGGCCATTACTCGAGCGACTGGTCGGCATGCTCGTGGAAGATGGGGTGCTGGCCAAACGGGACGGGCGTCTGTTGCGCGGCGACGAAACCCTGCCGGGCATCGAAGAATTGTGGCGCGGACTGATTTCGGTCTCGCCTGGCCATGTTGCCGAGCTCGCGCTGCTGGCACATTGCGGGGCTTCGTTGCCTGCAGTGCTCAGGGGTGAAACGAAAAGCCAGGCTGTGTTGCCGAGCGGCCGCAGCAGCTTGCTTGATCATCTCTACGAGGCTTCGCCCACCTGGTCGCACATCAATGCGCTGGCCAGCGCGTGCTTGGACGAGGCGGTCGAGGCCTGGCGCGAACCCCGCCCATTGCGCATTCTCGAGATAATCGCGCCTGGCACGAACCTGTTCCAGCCATTCGGGTCGCATCTGCAGTCGCGTTGCGAGTACGCGATTGCCGGGAGCGCTGAGCAACTTGATGCGTTCGATACCGCGGCGCATCCGCTGGTTCGCACGGTGCAATTCCAGACGAGTCCCACCCCGACGCTCGCGACCGAGCTTGGCCGTCCAACCTGCTATGACGTCCTGATCGTCAACAATTGTCTGCGGACCAGCGCTGATCCCGCCCACCTACTGCAAGCGGCCAGGGAATGGATAACGCCTGACGGCCTGCTGATCGTGACGGAGAGCCAGCCGAGCCGCTTCTCGGACATTGTGTTCGGTCTCGACCCCAACTGGTGGCAACATGGCCGCGGCGAGTTTCTCCCGGCCAATGCCATCGCCGCACAGTTGCTGGATCACGGTTACCAGGCATTGGCACGCCATGCCGAAGGCTCGCTGGAGATCGAGGGCGCACCGACACTCATTGTTGCACGGCGCGCCGCCGACGCGGGCGGGCGGGCCAAGTCATCGGAAATTCCCACTGCGGGGGCACATTGGTTGCTGGTGAATCCCGCCACGCGGGAATCCCTCACCGCCGCGTTAGCAGATACGTTGCAGAGCCAAGATCCGTCGAGCCAAGTCGCGGTGTTCAGCTCTGTCGAGGCCCTTCTTGCCCATCCGGATCTTAGCGCTAGCGGCGATGCACCGCGTCATGTGGTCTTCCTGGGTGCGGACCTCGATGCCGTAGCGGGCGACGCCGATGGCGCCGCGTTGATGCGGGCGCAGGAAGACACCTCGATTGCATTGGCACGACTGACGCGCGGCGTGGCTGCAGCGCCTGGTTTGACGCGCCTGTGGGTCGTCACGCGCGGTGGCGCGCCACTTGGCGCGCCAACGGCCGATGCTTCGGCTTTCCGGCCGGAACAGGCGACCCTGTGGGGACTCGGCCGCGTGCTGATGAACGAACACGCGGAGCTTCACTGTCGCCTGATCGATATCGATCCCGCCTGCGAGCGTGCCGCAAGCCGGCTGGCGCGCGAACTGATGTCGACCGAGCATGAGGACGAAGTCCTGCTGACCCGCGCTGGACGCTTCGTGCCGCGCATGATGCCAGCCACCACCGTCGAAATGCGCGCACGAGACGGGCAAATGCCGCAAGCCTCGCACAGCGTACTCGCTTTCGAGTCGCCTGGATCGCTGCGCCACCTGCAGTGGTTTGCGTTGGCCAGCCGCGACCTCGCAGACGATGAGGTGGAGATTGAGCCCGCCGCGACCGGTCTTAACTTCCGTGACGTCATGTACGCCATGGGCCTGCTTTCCGACGAGGCGGTAGAGCAAGGCTTTGCCGGACCGACCATCGGCATGGAACTCTCCGGGCGCATTGCCCGCGTCGGCGCGGACGTACGCAACTTCCGCGTGGGTGACGCCGTACTCGGTTTTGCGCCCGCCTGCTTTGCCAGCCGCGTGCGTACGCATGTCGGTGCGGTCGCGCTCAAGCCAGAGCGGCTCAGCTTTGAAGAGGCTGCCACCATTCCGACCACCTTCTTCACGGCCTATTATGCGCTGTGCGAACTGGCGAGGTTGCGCAAGGGCGAACGCGTGCTCGTGCATGGCGCCGCCGGCGGCGTGGGGATCGCCGCGATCCAGTTGGCCCGCCATCTGGGCGCGGAAGTCTTCGCCACCGCCAGTTCCAACGAGAAGCGCGAATTCGTCCGCCTGCTTGGCGCTGACCATGTGCTTGATTCACGCAGTCTTGCCTTTGCGGACGAAGTACTGCGCCGTACCGGCGGTGAAGGTGTCGACGTCGTACTCAACTCGCTGGCCGGCGAAGCCATGGTGCGCAGCATCGACGTGCTGCGGCCATTTGGCCGTTTCCTTGAATTAGGCAAGCGCGATTTCTACGAGAACAGCCAGATCGGCTTGCGGCCTTTCCGCAACAACATCAGCTACTTCGGCATCGATGCGGACCAGTTGATGCGTGCACAGCCCGCGCTGACTGCACGGCTGTTCACCGACGTCATGGGCCTGTTGGCCGAGGGCGCGCTCGATCCCCTCCCCTATCGCGCCTTCCCGGCCGATCGAGTGGAGGAAGCATTCCGCTATATGCAGCAGGCGCGCCAGATCGGCAAGATCGTCATCACATTCCCCACTGGCGCGCCGGCACCTTCCGCGCCAGAACCAGCTCGCCTGGCGCTCGACCCCTGTGGTACCTATTTGGTAGCGGGGGGCACCGGCGGCCTCGGCTTTGCCACAGCGCGATGGATCGTCGAGAAAGGCGGGCGTCACCTGCTGCTAGCAAGTCGCGGCGGCAAGCTTGCTCCCGAACTTGACGAAGAAGTGCGGCGCTGGAATGCGGAGCTAGGCGTATCGGTGACCGTGGCAGCGTGCGACCTGACCGATGCCAGCGCCGTTGCCGCCCTGATCGCCGGCATTGATGATGGCCGCACGCCGCTCAAGGGCGTGGTCCACTCGGCGATGACAATCGCCGATGGCCTGATTTCCAATCTCGACGACGCAGCATTCCGCGATGTACTGGCGCCCAAGGTAGCCGGCGCGTGGAACCTGCATCAAGCGACCCGCGGGGTGGCGCTCGATTTCTTCATTGTCTATTCGTCGGCCACAACGTTCCTCGGCAATCCCGGCCAGGCCAACTACGTTGCCGCCAACACCTTCCTTGAATCCCTGGTCTGTCTGCGCCGCGCCCAGGGACTGCCAGCCTGCTTCATGGCCTGGGGGCCGCTCGAAGACGTGGGCTTCCTGGCGCGCAACGCGCAGACCCGTGAAGCGCTACAAGCCCGCGTCGGCGGGCGTTCGATCACGTCCCGCGATGCCATGGCCGCACTGGAACATGTGCTGCTCGCGCAACGCGCTGGCGAAGCCGTGCTTTGGCTCGACTGGCAGGCGATCGCCCGCGTCATGCCGGCGGCTCGCTCGCTGCGCTATGTCGAGATGCAGGGCAGCGGACATCGTGACGCGCAGCATTCCATCAGCACCAGTCTGCATGGCGAAGTACAATCGTTACCGCCTGGGCAGGCCTTGCAACTCGTCATCGAAACCCTGCAAGCCCAAATTGCGCGAATTCTCCATCTTTCCGCAAAGAAAATTGAGCCGGACCGTTCCATCGTCGACCTCGGCATGGATTCGTTGATGGGTATGGAACTGGGCATGGCAGTCGAAGAGTGCTTCGAGGTCAAACTTTCAGTAATGCTGCTGGCCGAAGGCGCAACGGTGCGCGCGCTTGCGCAGAAGATCGTCGACTCGATTCGTTCGGACGACACGGCGGGCCAGGAAAACCCCGGGCCGACCGACGCGGAACAGCAAGTGGCAGCGCTGGCCGCGCGCCATGCTCTGGACATGGAAGCCGTGGATATCCGCCACACGGCTGTAGCGGTCGCTGCCATGGCGCCCGGCAACGAGGTGGGCACGTGATCGGGCTCAGCGGCTGGCAGGCAAGCCAGGGCACGCTGGCAGGCGACCTCGTGCTCGCCGGTCGCGGCTTGCACACCGGGCGCCGCGTCAATGTGCGAATCCGGCCGGCCAGCGCAGGGCAAGGGATCATCTTCCGCCGCATGCAGTCCGGCCGCCTCTTGGCCGAATTCCCGGCCTCGCCACGGCTACGTGTGGCGCAGCCGCTATGCACAGCGCTGCAAGTAGGCGACGGCGTGCGAGTGCGCACCGTGGAGCATCTGATGGCCGCCCTACTGGCCTGCGAGATCGACCACGCTACCGTCGAACTCGACGCCGAGGAAGTACCGATTCTCGATGGCAGCGCACTGCCCTGGTTGCAGTGCATCCAAGCTTGCGGCCGCACCGCCCTCCCAGTTCCAAAACGCTTCCTGCGGGTCTTGCGGCGAATTACGGTGGAGGATGACGGCATGCGCCGGCTGGTCGTCGAACCGGCCGAGCGCTATGAGATGCACGTCACCAATGATCTCAAGGGATTCGGCGATCTAAGCTGGGAGGGCACGATCAATCCCGCGCAGTTCGCAAGTGAGATTGCCCCTTCGCGTTCCTATGGCCGCCTCAAATGGGCTGTGCCAGCGATCGTATTTGGTTATATACGTGGCAGGCCGATCCTGCGTGGCGCGCGACCGTCATGCACGGCAACCATCGTCGGAAAATCCGTGATCGGTGGCATGCGCCTTCCCGAGGAATTCGTGCGCCACCGCGTGCTCGACTTGGTAGGCGACCTCGCCTTACTGGGCGCACCTTTGCTCGCGAAAGTGACCGCCCTGCGTCCCAGCCACGAAATGAACCATCGCCTGAGCTCGGCGCTGCTCGCCCAACCCGATGCCTGGGAATGGGTGCAGCCTGCCAACTGTTGAGAGAGTATCTATGGGACTAGCTGACCAGATGCGCCGGCAACTCGCGGCAAAGGCGTTGCAGCGCCAGCTCGAGCGCGTATCCGACGAGATGAGTACACCTGCACCGACAGCGGCCAAGCCGGCGTTATCAGCCGACTTGGCGCAGCTATGTCGCTTCGATACGCTGCCTGCCTACCAGCAAGTATCGATAATGCGCCAGATGAGCGAACGGCTCCAGATCGACTCGCCATTCTTCCGCGTGCACGAAGGCGCGGCGGGCGCCACCACGCAGATCGGTGGCCAGACGTACATCAACTTTGCCAACTACAACTACTTGGGGTTGGCTGGCGATGTCGCAGTATCGGCGCGCGCCAAGGCCGCCATCGACCAGTACGGCACCTCGGCCTCGGCCAGCCGCATAGTGGCGGGCGAGCGGCCTGTTCAGCGCGAACTGGAACACGCCATTGCGCAACTATACGAAGTCGACGATTGCGTCGCCTTTGTCAGCGGACATGCGACTAACGTGACCGTCATCGGTTCACTGTTTGGCCCGGCGGACCTAATCGTCCATGATACGCTGGCGCATAACAGCATTGTCCAGGGTGCGCAGCTCAGTGGGGCCAAGCGGCTAAGTTTCCCGCACAATGACTGGGCTGCGCTCGACGAGCTGCTTGGCCGTGTGCGACGCCAGTACCAACGTGTCCTGATTGTCGTTGAAGGCATCTACAGCATGGACGGCGACTTCCCGGATCTCGATTGTTTCATCGAGATCAAGCGGCGGCACGCCGCCTTTCTGATGGTTGACGAAGCCCACTCTCTTGGCGTGATGGGCACTCGAGGGTGGGGCATTCGCGAACATTTCGGGCTAGCCGGCCGGGATGTCGACATCTGGATGGGCACCTTCAGCAAGACGCTGGCCGGCTGCGGCGGCTACATCGCCGGCGAACAGGCGCTGATCGACGTGCTGCGGCATCTGGCACCCGGCTTTCTATATAGCGTAGGCCTCGCCCCCGTGCTGGCCGCGGCGTCGCTAGCAGCGCTGCAATGCATGTTGCGCGAGCCGCAGCGCGTGGCGAGCTTGCGCCAACGCGGGGTCCAGTTTCTTGAAGAAGCGCGCCGTGCGGGGCTCAATACGGGCCTGAGCGCTGGCTACTCGGTCATTCCGGTCATCACGGGTAGCTCGAGGAAGGCAGCGCAATGGGCCAATGCGTTGTTTGACCAAGGCATCAATGTACAGCCAATCTTCTATCCGGCGGTGGAAGAGAAGGCGGCGCGGCTTCGATTCTTCATCTGCTCGACGCACACGCCCGAGCAGATCAGCGCCACTGTCGACGCCCTGGCGCGGCTTGCGCGGGGCTGACAATTTTGGAGGCTCGGACCATGCGCGGACGTCTCGGCTTCCGACCTGCCATGGCGCGCGACGCAAATGCGCTCGCCTCGCTAGTGCTGGCCTCCGGCGAGCAGGAATTCCAATTCCTGTTCGACGACGTCAACGCAGCTTGCGAAGATTTCCTGGCGTATGCCATTGCGACACCAAACGGGCGCTTTTCGTGGCGGCGGCACTATGTCGCTACCGTCGATGACGCGCCCGTAGCCGTGATGGCTATCCAAGACGGCCGTGCGGGCTGGTTGGACGATCCCGTCGCGGCCGGCCAGTTCCTGCGCTACTTCGGCGCCCGCCGTACGGCTGGCATCATCCGACGCGGCCTGCTGCTGGAGCGCGAGATTCCCAAGCCGTCGCGGCATGAAACGCTGATGGCGCATTGCGCCACTCACCCCGACCTTCGCGGCTCAGGTGTCTTTCGCGCACTGTTCCAGCAAGTTATCGAGACGAACCGGCTGCCTGCGTCCGCCGGACAGGCACTGGTGCTTGATGTGCTCAAGCACAATACGCGCGCGGCGGCGTTATACCGCAGGCTGGGTTTTGTGGTCGCTACGTGCAACCGCCCATCGCCGCGAGGCCTGCCCACTTCTCTTGCTGCGGATAGAATGATCTTCATCCACTGCGCTGAAAACGGCCGTAAAACGGGTGCCGCATGACGACGTTGAGCAGTCACGGCCGCGAACCGCTTTACAATCTTGCTTCCGCATACTGCCAGTCGCCCTATACATGCGCCAAATTCTTCTCTCCGACTTGAACAGCCAACGCTTGCGCGAGCGTGCCGAAACGATCCTCTGGATAAAAACTCAGATGGCAAAACTCGGCTTGCACTTGGCCGACCTGCAGGCGGCGGGCTGTTTTGTCGAGTCGAGGGCCGCCACCCAGCCCGGACCTGTCCGTTTCCGCGATGCCGAAGGTCACGTCTGGGACGGACGGGGTGATCTGCCGAATTGGCTGCAGCGTGCCGTCAATGCCGGCCAATCTATTGAACATTTTCAGGTCAACCGCCAAGCCTTGTAGCTTTGCCGTCTCCACACTACTAGCAGCGGCATTTCTTTAACTGAAACGCGCTCGCCGCTTCAACTGCGCATCGTAAATCAGCTCGGACTTCTAGGTGAGCGTAACTCGCTTAGAAGCAGCAGGCAGCCGCTCCGACGAGCGACACCACACTGGATGCGTCACACTCACGCGACCCACGCGCTGGCGAAGGGCGTCGAACTGAGCGCTGTGCGTGACAACCTGCGCCACGCGTCGATTTCGACCACCTCCATCTACTTGCATACCGATGATGTCAAGCGGGCCCGGCAGTTCGGCCAGGCATTCGCAGCCTGAATCGCTTGTACAACAATGAAATTAGAGGTGCAGGTGCCGTGAGTGCGGAACGTGAGGAGATAGAAGCGTTGGCCGCACTGACTGCACGTCTTGACGCCCAGCAACAGGTACTGACGGACTATCTCATCTCACGCATCTCGGCGCCGTATGGCCCGACAGCCCGAAGTGCGCCAGATTTTTCATGCGCAGGACGGCAAGCGGGAAGTTCGCGACCGCACAAGGCATTGATCTATAAGAAGAATTCAGACCAAACCGCCAGATTTTGCACGGACAGTACGATAACCCCGAACATCGCTGCCGCGAGAGCAGCAACAGTTTGGCTGACAGGGTACCGCACGCCCTCGCAAAGCCCTTAGTGTGTTGCATCGACCGGTTGAATCCGCACTTGCTTCCTGCCATTCACTTGCTACGCTAAAGGTAGGGGATTTCCCCTACTTCATCGATGAACCTTGCGCGCTGGCTAGACATCAACCTGCATCGCTAAGAGACCTCTTGCCCTGCTGCTCGGCGAGCAACGCCCCTCGAATGTCGGACATGTCTACCAGACGGTCAAGTTCATCGATGGGACGAACGAGACACAGTTGAAGGATTAGCACCAACGGAAAGTTTCCGTCATTGCATGCACTTCCAAGCACGACATCGTCAATCAAAACGCCAAGATCTCGAAGACGGAAGGCCACCTGCCGTAGTGGCATGCCGATGTCTAATAGCTCGTGGCGAAGAATTCTTGCGCTGGCATCGTCCCAGTTCGCCGCCCTTGCAACCACGGGCTTCCAGTGAGCAGGATGATCTGACTTAATGGCGCTTAAAATTTGGAGAAACAACGAAAATTTGAAGGTGCCGCGAAGCAGTTTCCCTTCAATCGAGCGTGGCGTTTCAGACGTGCCTACTAGCCGTAAGCTTTCGACCAAGGTCCCTTGGGTGATCCCCTTCCTCACCAACAGACCTCGCGCCGTCCGAGACGCGACCCGCGACCATGGTGTTTCGATGTGACTCACGTTTTTCGTCGTCAGCAGGGTTGTGTGAACTAAAAAACTTCCGTCCGTCGCGTTCCCTCGGAATTCGCCAAAAAGTAGAACTAAATATGGCGAAACGGCTCTGTCTTACGTGACTCAGCGCACAAGTCGGGGCGAGCCCGAGTTGCCCGCACTGGCCACCACTCGAAATTCAGTGGTCCAATGAAGAACAACGTTACTATCTACCTGGGCATCGATGGCGTACTACATCCGCGTCTCGTCAACCTCCGCACAGGCAGGGTTCCCTCGCTAGCAATAGCAGGACATTCACTGTTCGAGAACAATTGGGTGTTGGAAAACGTGATCGTCGAATTCCCGAACACTTACATTATTCTTCATTCGTGGTGGGTGCCATGCTATGGTTTTTCTCCAACACTGCGTAGGCTTCCTCCACGCACTCACGACCACGTTGTCGGCGCTACGTATGCAGGAAACAGGTGCTATCGATTCAGGAATAAGTTAGCTGGTTCCCGCCGTGAGTGGCTCCGCAATGACCTTCTGCGGCGGCGTCCGGTCAATCCTACCATCGTCGATAGCGACTGGATGCAAGTACTCCCTGGAATGGAGAATCAATCCTTCATCTTTGACACTGTAAGAGGAATTGCAGAGCTAAATGGAGACACGTCTTGCCGTCTTTGGACGGCACTCGCGCGGACAGGGCTTTAACCGACGCCCGCTCCGGTTATGTTCTCGCCTCCATATCAAACTCCCCCATGTAACAATAAGCTAGGCGCGGACTTCGAGTATTCGCTTCCGAAATGCGAAGTCTTTGCCATCCTGACCAGCTGGCGTCTCATGCGGACAGCGTTGGGGACCATCCACGTCGTTGGTATCGACGAACACACTGAACCAAAGTGTGGCCGAATTAGCTCCCCCATATTGGTAATGGATCTCGAACGTCGATGCCTGACATCCGCGGGCGGCAAGCAGTATCGCCTGGATGGCCCGTCCGGATCGGCAGAATTTGCATCCCGCGCCTGGAAGATTTTTAGCCCTCTGCTCGCCGAAGACGTCACATCTCAGCTGACCAATGCCAATTTACCTAGATCCAAATAGGCGAGATTCTCCGCAACTCAAATTTTTTGTCGCTAATGAGGGCAACACCGTAGATTCGGCCACGGCAGGGTGCAGATTCTCCCCAACAATAGTCAACCCAAGGCTGGCTCCCCCGCGTGCAGGGGCACGCGACAGAGCCAGTATAGATAGCCACGTTCAGATTGCGACACCTGCCGCAAGCCGTCCGTGCCCGGGCGGGCCGTTGCGACCCGCCCGGTCAGCCCCTCGGGGGACAGGTCAGCGCCCGGTCACAACCCGGTCGCCGCCGCCTTGTCGAAGCGATCGAGGTTCATGACCTTGACCCAGGCCTTGGCAAAGTCCTGCACGAACTTTTCCTTGCTGTCGTCAGAGCCATAGACTTCCGCGACGGCGCGCAGCTCCGCATTCGACCCGAAGATCAGGTCCACCGGGGTAGCCTGCCACTTGACCTTCCCGGTCGCACGGTCGCGGCCCTCATACATCCCCTGGTCGGTCGACGACTTCGACCACTTGGTAGACATGTCGAGCAGATTGACGAAGAAGTCGTTGCTCAGCGTGCCGGGCCGGTCGGTGAACACACCGTGGCGCGTGCCGCCGGCATTGGCGCCCAGCGCCCGCATGCCGCCAACCAGCACGGTCATCTCGGGCACCCTCAGGTTCAGGTAGCTCGCGCGCTCGACCAGCATGTCCGCCGGCGAGCGGGAACTCTGCTTGCCATAGTAGTTGCGGAAACCGTCGGCCACCGGCTCAAGCACGGCGAAGGACTGCACGCTCGTCTGTTCCGCCGTGGCGTCCATGCGGCCCGGCGTGAACGGCACATTCACCTTGTGGCCACCCTTCTTGGCTGCTTCTTCCACGGCCGCCGTCCCGCCCAGCACGATGAGGTCGGCCAGCGACACCTTCTTGCCACTGCCCTTCTGCGCCGCATTGAAGTCCTTCTGGATGGCCTCCAGACGATTCAGCACCTTGGCAAGCTCGGCCGGGTCGTTGACCCCCCAATCCTTCTGCGGCGCCAGGCGAATGCGCGCACCGTTGGCGCCACCGCGCATATCCGTCACCCGGAAGGTCGCGGCCGACGCCCAGGCGGTGCGGACCAGCTCGGGGATGGTCAGGCCCGACGACAGGATGGTGGTCTTCAGGCTGGCCACGTCCTTGTCGTCCACCAGCTTGTGATCGACCGGAGGAATCGGATCCTGCCAGATCAGGTCTTCCTTGGGCACATCGGGCCCGAGGTAGCGCGACTTCGGCCCCAGGTCGCGATGCATGAGCTTGAACCACGCCCTGGCGAACGCGTCCTCGAATTCCTTCGGATTCTCGAGGAATCGCTTCGAGATCTTGTGGTACTCGGGGTCCATCTTCAGCGCGATGTCCGTGGTGAACATCATCAGCTTGTGCCGCTTCTTCGGATCATGGGCATCGGGCACGAAATTGGCGCTGGCGTTGTTCTTCGGCACCCACTGGATCGCGCCGCCCGGGCCCTTGGTCGTTTCCCAGTCGAAGCTGTAGAGCCACGTCAGGAATTCGTGGGTCCAACGCGTCGGATTGGTCGACCACGCGCCTTCCAGGCCACTGCCGACGGTGTCCACGCCATGCCCCGTGCCACATTTGCTGACCCAGCCCAGCCCCTGCTCTTCCAGCCCGGCAGCAGCCGGCTCCTTGCCCACGCAGCCCGCCGGCTTGTGCGCGCCATGTGCCTTGCCGAAGGTGTGTCCGCCGGCGATCAGCGCCACCGTGTCCACATCGTCCATGCTCATGCGGCCAAAGGTCTCGCGGATTTCCTTGGCCGAGGCCAGCGGGTCGGGCTTGCCTGCGGGGCCTTCGGGATTGACGTAGATGAGCCCCATCTCGGTTGCCGCGTAGGGCTTCTTCAGGGCGCCCTTCGCATCCTGGCGCTGATGGGCAAGCATTTTCTTTTCCGGGCCCCAGTTCACCATCTCGGCTTCCCAGTCGTCCACGCGCCCGCCGGCGTAACCGAATGTCTTGAAGCCCATTTCTTCCAGCGCCACGTTGCCTGCCAGGACCATGAGGTCGCCCCACGAGATCTTCTGGCCGTACTTCTGCTTGACCGGCCACAGCAGGCGCCGCGCCTTGTCCAGGCCGACGTTGTCCGGCCAGCTGTTGAGCGGTTCGAACCGCTGCTGGGCGCCCGAAGCGCCGCCCCGGCCATCGAAGACGCGATAGACGCCCGCGCCGTGCCAGGCCATGCGGATAAAGAATGGCCCATAGTTGCCGAAGTCAGCCGGCCACCAGGGCTGGGAGGTCTTCATGACCCCTGCGATGTCCCGCTTGACCGCCTCGATATCGAGCGTCTTGAATGCCTCCGCATAATTGAAGGCCTTGCCCATGGGATCGGATTCCGCCGAATTGAAACGCAGGGGCTGCAGGTTGAGTTGCTCTGGCCACCAGAAACTATTCGGCGTCACATCCGTACTCGCCACCAGCGGATTGGTGTACAGCGCGGCAGATACGGCCACCGCCATGACGGAAAGTTTTAAAGTTTTTCCGATGTTCATGGAATCAATACCTCCTTGTAGTTGGTTACAAAAGCCGCTGCCGTAATGCAAATGAATTGAAATGCAAAATGGGGATATCTCGGCCTTGCTCGCGGGGCTTCCTGCGCGCGTTCGGCAAATATTCACTTGTCAGGGAATACGGCCGGACGCGGCCGGCAGCAAGCGTTTTGCACTCTACGTGGACGGTTATCTCCGGAAAATTCAATTGTTTCAATTGGCTTGATTAGCCAAGTCAATTGGAATACCGCATCGCCATGCGAAAGGCTTGGCCGCGTATATGCTGAGGCCCGATAAACACGAGCATTCCGGGGAATCGATGGGGTGGGGACGCGCGCAGGACATACCGCATGCCTTGCCTTTACGAGACGGCATGGCAATCTCATCGAATTAAAATACCGTCGTTATATTGACGATAATCAAATGTCGCCGCGCCTGCGGGATGACGCCGTCAGAGGGCCGGGCGGTTTCAAGTGCGAAGTGCAACACCCCTCAGTTATTGAACAGGAAGCCGGTCCGTGGGATTGGCCAGAACCTGAGCGAGGACTTGTAGCGGGGAGTGCCAGTTCAGGGTTTTGCGCGGGCGGCCGTTGAGGCTGTCGGCGATGGCGTCAAGTTCCTCCTGCGAGTAGACGGACAGGTCGGTGCCCTTGGGTAAGTACTGGCGCAGCAGACCATTGGTGTTCTCACAGGTGCCGCGCTGCCAGGGGCTATGCGGGTCGCAGAAGTACACGCGCACGCCAGTGGCGGCGCTCAGTTCGGCGTGCCGGGCCATCTCTCGACCCTGGTCGTAGGTCAGGGTCTGGCGCAGCGGGGCCACCAGGGCTTGCAGCTTCCCGGTGAAGCCGGCCAGAGCCGATGCAGCGGTGGCGTCCGGCATCTTGACCAGCAGTACGGCGCGGCTCATACGCTCGACCAGCACACCTACGGCGGATTGGTTGCCCGCACCCTTGATGAGGTCGCCCTCCCAGTGCCCGGGCATGAGCCGGTCGTTGACCTCGGGCGGGCGCACGTGGATGCTGACCATGTCGGGAATCTGGCCGCGCCGGTCGGTTCCACGCGAGCGCGGCAGACGTTTGGTTCGGGCCTGTCGCAAGCAGGCGATGAGCTGGCGGCGCAGCTCACCCCGCGGGTATGCGTAGATGGCGTTGTAGATGGTCTCGTGGGACACGTTGAGGTCGGGTTGATCAGGAAAGGCCCGCTTGAGCGTAGCGGAGATTTCCTGGGGCGACCACTTCTGATCGAGGAAGTGGCGCACCACGCCCCACAGTACGCCATCAGGAGCGAGCTTGGCGACTGGACGGCTGGCCTTGAGGCGTTGCGTACGGCAGGCTTGCGCGCTCATTGCGCCATAGCCGCCACGGGCGGTGGCATTGCGGCGAAGCTCCCGCATCAGTGTCGAAGGCGCGCGGCCAAGCCTGCGAGCCATGGCTCGCAGGCTGACATCTTCGGCCTTCCAAATCTCGATGCGCATGCGTTCTTCAGGTTGTAGTTGTTGGTACTTCGTTCTCGTCATTAATCACACCTTACCGAATGGCAAGGTGTTGCACTTCAAATTTGAGGCCGCCCCGGAAAGAAATAGAGCCGTCCTGACGGACGGCTCGGATCCCCGCGTACTTCACTGCAACACCGCCGTTCCTTCACTGGTGTCTCTGCGGACTGCCATGTGATCCGCTGGAACGGTGCGGCTGCCGGCCCGCGGCGACCCCTCCGGTCGCATATGCGTTCCCAACGTGTTCAGTCGGGCCGACGAGATGACATTCTCGTCATGAAATATTTCGGAAATAAGAACATGGTGCGGCGCCGCCAGCACAATTCGGGAATGGCCCAGGCAGGCGCAACTTCCGCGACCGCCGCCGATCACTAGAATGAATCGACCTCAACGGGGAGCCGACATGAAACATGATCCAGCCGTCGCAACAGAGACCACGGCAGAGGGGCTTGCGGCCCTGATCTATCACATTGCACATGGCGCCAGCCAGGGCCAGTTGGACCCCGAGTTCGTGCGCAAGCTGTGCAAGCGCGTGGACAAGGAAATCGAGGCCATGGAGGACACCGACAAGCTTGCGGCGCCGGACCGCGAGCGCCTGCACCACGCCGTGCAGACGCTGCGTGCGACGGCCGATGCCGAGGAAGGCGCCTTGCTGACGCGGGCGCTGGACCGGTTGCGTTCGGTCGATGCCCAGGCCGACCGGGCAAACCGCCCCGCCGAGGGCGCCGCGACCTGAAGCGGACGCGGGGACCCCCGAAGCAGAACGCCCCTCCTCCCGCCAAGCCGGGTGAGGGGCGTTTGTTATCCGGCAGGCGCGGAGGGAAAGGCCCCGTCTGCCGGCTGTCTCCCTGCTTAGAAGCGGTGACGGATACCGACCACGGCGCCGGTCTGGTTGGCTCCCGGGGTGACCGGAGCGGAGCTGCTCATCGACAGTGCCGACGCATCCTTGTTCTTCGTGTACGCGACGTTCAGGTAGACGTCGGTACGCTTCGAGAACGAGTAGTCGGCCGACAGCACGAACATCCACGGATCATTGCCGCTGTTGTGCGCGTCCTGGTAGTAGGCGGCGCCCGTCAACGACAGGGCCGGCGTCACGCGATACAGGCCACCCAGCCAGTACACGTTGTTGCGCGCCGAAGCCGTGGTGGGCGAAGCGATGCCGTCGTCACGCATCCAGCGGTAACCGGCGAACAGCTTGGCCACGCCAAGGTCGTACGAACCGCCCACGGCCAGGCGCTTGACGGCGCGGTCGGCGACGTTGGCGGCATTGCCCTGGTACTGATCGTAGGCGGTGCCCACCGAGAACGCGCCGGCGGTATAGGCCAGGCCAGCGCCGAAGTTGCGGCCGATGCGATAGTTGCCCGGCACTTCCGTGCTGCCCGACACGGTCGAATCGCGGCCCGTGCTGTAGAAGGCGGTACCCGTCAGGCCACCGAACTTGCCCGTGTACTTGATGGCATTGTCGGCGCGGCCGTTGAAGGCCGAGTCGACCGAGTTCAGCGAGTACTTCGGGCCCACGCCCATTGGGTCGTAGGCACCGAACAGGTCATACAGCGCGTTTTGCTGGCGACCCAGGGTGACGGCGCCGAAGTTGCCTTGCATGCCAACGAAAGCCTGGCGGCCGAACAGGCGGCTGCCCTGGCCCGACGTGCCGGTGTCGATGTCGAAGCCCGATTCCAGGGTGAAGATGGCCTTGAGGCCGCCACCGAGGTCTTCGGCGCCACGCAGGCCCCAGCGCGAGCCGGACATATTGCCCGAGCTCACCATCGCCTTGCTGCCCGTGGCGGCCGGTGCGGTGCCCGAGTGGTTGGCGAATTCGATGCCGGCGTCGGCAATGCCGTACAGCGTCACGGAGGTGTTGGACTGGGCCGATGCAACGCCGGAGACCGCGCAGGTACCCGCTGCCGCCAGCGCAAATAGTGCTTTCTTCACTGTGAGTTCTCGTATTTATTAAGACATTGAGATGCTTCCCCGTCACTATTTCAGAACGGGGCTACGAGATACGTACTGCCGCTTTCCGAAACGATGACCCGTGGGGGCAGGCGAATTGTTTCAATGAAATATGAAACCCATGTGTCTGTTGCGACGCGGCAACGGGCGGGGACACCCCACTTTTGTGGGATATTTGGCGGATGGCAGCGAAGAATGCGGGTTTTCCCCACCCACCTTCAGGTAGGATGCACACTTTTCCGTGAAAGGCATTTGACAGGTCCATGACGGTGCGCACCGGCCCTGCCTCGCCTTGCGTCAATGCGCCTGGATTCATACAAGACCTATATCGGCCCACGGCTGGCCCAGCTCAGGCAACGCCTGCGCCGGCCCAGCCGACGCACCGTCCTGCTGGCCGTGGCCGCGCTTCCCGCGCTGTTGCTGCTGTACCTGCTGCTGCTGATTCCGTTTACGCCCGGCATCAGCGACATCCGCAAGGCCAAGTCGGAGCAGCCGGCCCAGGTGCTGTCGGCCGACGGCAAGGAACTGGCCGTCTACCGCTGGGCCAACCGCGACTGGGTCAAGCTGGCCGACATTTCGCCCAATGTCGTCAACGCGCTGATCGCCACCGAGGATCACCGCTTCTACCAGCACTTCGGGCTGGACTGGCGCCGTACCGCATCGGCGGCGCTGCACACGTTCTCGGGCGACCGCCAGGGTGGCTCGACCATCACCCAGCAGCTGGCGCGCAACCGCTATCCGGACGAGATCGGCCGGGCCCCCACACTGACGCGCAAGCTCAAGGAGGCCATTACGGCGCTGAAGATCGAGGCGCTGTACTCTAAGGACGAGATCCTGGAAACGTACCTGAACACGGTGCCGTTCCTGTACAACGCGTTCGGCATCGAGATGGCCGCGCGCACCTATTTCGACAAGTCCGCCCGCCAGCTCGACGTGCTGGAAGCCGCCACGCTGATCGGCATGCTCAAGGGCAACAGCTACTACAACCCGGTACTGAACCCGCAGCGGGCACTGGAACGCCGCAATATCGTGCTGGCGCAGATGGTCAAGCGCGGCAAGCTCGACGCCGCCCGCTACGAAGTGCTGGCGAGGCGCCCGCTGCGCATCGATTTCGAGCGGCAGGTCGAGGAACCCGGCCCGGCCGCCCACTTCGCGCAGCAGCTGCGCAAGTGGCTGATCTCGTGGGCCGACAGCAACGACTACAACCTGTATACCGACGGCCTGGTCATCCATACGACGATCGATGCCCGCCTGCAGGCCATGGCCAACCAGGCGCTGGCACGCCAGGCCAACCAGCTGCAGTCGATTGCCAATGCCGCCTGGGCGCCGCGCGCCGGCTGGGCCGAAAGCCGGGGCCTGGTGCAGCAGTTTGTGCGCGAAACGCCCGAATACCGCGCCGCCGTGGCCGGCGGCCAGACCGACGCCGATGCGCTGAACCACCTGATGCGCGACAACGCGTTCATGCAGAACCTGCGCCAGAACAAGACCCGCGTGCAGGCCGGCTTCATGGCGCTGGACCCGGCCACCGGCGAAATCCGCGCCTGGGTGGGCAGCCGCGATTTCACCGTGGACGCGTTCGACCACGTGGCCCAGGCCCGCCGCCAGCCCGGTTCCACGTTCAAGCCATTCGTCTATGGCGCCGCATTCGCGCGCGGACAGAGCCCCGACGAGACGTTCATCGACCAGCCCGTGGAAATCAAGCTGGCCGGCGGCGAGATCTGGCGGCCGACCGACGAAACGGCGCCCACCGGCCGCGCGATGAGCCTGCGCGACGGTCTGGTCTATTCCAAGAACACCATCACGGCGCAACTGGTGCAGAACCTGGGCCCCGACCGCGTGGCCCGACTGGCCCGCGCCATGGGCGTGCGCGACAGCAAACTGGAGGAAGTGCCATCGCTGGCACTGGGCACGAGCCCCGTCACGCTCAAGGAGATGGTCAGCGCCTACGGCACGATCGCCAACGGCGGCCAGTACCTCGCGCCGTCGATGATCACCCGCATCACGGACCGCGACGGCAAGGAACTGGCCCGCTTCCGGCCCGCGTCGCCCGAGCGCGCGCTATCGGCCACGGCCAACGAAACGCTGCTCGACGTGATGCGCGACGTGGTCGATCGCGGCACCGGCACGGCCATCCGCACGCGCTACGGCATTCGCGCCGATGTGGCCGGCAAGACCGGCACGACCCAGGACAACGCCGACGGCTGGTTCATCCTGATGCATCCGCAACTGGTGGCCGGGGCCTGGGTAGGCTTCAACGACAGCCGCGTGACGCTGCGCAGCGACTACTGGGGCCAGGGTGCGCACAGTGCGCTGCCCATCGTGGGTGACTTCTACCAGCGCGCCCTGCGCGCACGCATCGTGGACGCGCGCGCGCGGTTTGCCGAAGTCGACGAGAAAACCTGGTATTCGGGGCTGACCGATACGGTACGCGGCTGGTATCAGAAGCTGTTTGCCTCGGACCGCAAGGACGACAGCGCGCCACTGCCGCGCCCGGCACCGCGCCGGCCGGTCTTGCCGGCCACGGACGCCGACGCCATGCCGCCAGCCTCGGCGCCCGCCACGGCCGCATCCGCGGACAACGGCCTGGCGCTGGACCCCGGTGAAGTGGTGGAGGCCGTGCCCCCTGGCGGCCATGAGATGGCAGCATCGAGCGAACCGTCGGCAGCGCCGCCGATACCGACCCCGGCACCGACCCCGGCACCGACCCCGGCGCCCACCCCGGCACCATCCTCCACGCCTGCGCCAGCCTCGGCGCCCGCGGCGCTCTGACCTGCGCCACGCCCCCGCACGGCAAGCGGAAGCGCGGAGAAAACCATCCGCACCCTGTTACCTGGCGATCCTCAGCCGGCCGCGATGCAGCGCGCGCAGGGCTGCATCGGACAGCGACAGCGGCGGTTCCGGCGACGGGCGGGCCAGCAGGTAGCCCTGCGCCAGATCGATACCCATGTCGCGGCACACCAGCAGATCGTCCACGCGTTCGAGGCCTTCGGCAATCAGCCGCGTGCCGGCCGTGCGGGCCAGCTTGCATAGCCCCTGCAGCGCCTCGCGCTGGAACGGCGACGACGCCACGCCGTCAATGATGACGCGCGCGATCTTCACGTAGTCGGGTTGCAGGGCAATCCACTGCCCCAGGCCGGCGTGTCCGGTGCCGTAGTCGTCCAGCGCGAATTGCGCGCCGCGGCTGCGAATCGAATACACGGCCTTGGCCAGCGTGTCCAACGGCCCCAGCGGCGCCTGCTCGGTCAGCTCCAGCACAATGCGTTCGGATTGCAGCCCCTGGGCCTGCAGAAAGGTCCGTACCTCGTCGCGCGTGTCCTCGATATTGCGCAGGGAATCGGCGCTGTAGTTCAGGAACAGCTTGCCCGGCAGGTCGAATTCCATGAACGCCCGGATCGAGATGCGCGCCGCCAGCCGTTCGAGTTCCACGTGCTTGCCCTCGCGTGCCGCTTCGGCGAACAGCGCGATCGGGCTCTCCAGCGGCGTGCCCGTCGGGCCGCGGATCAGTGCCTCGTATCCAAACACCTCGCCCGTGACGAGCGAGCCGATCGGCTGGAAGACCGGCCGCAGCAGTTGTTGCTCGAGGCAATCGGCAATGGATGGCGTCAGGGGTCGCGACAAGGCTTGCACTCAAACTGGCTAGGAATCGTGTTGTACGAATCATTTGGTGGGCAGGTGCCACGCCCACTGTTGAGATAACGGCACTTCCCGGACCGACTTGAGGCGTTGCACGTACTGCTTTGGGAGGGTGACCGAGCCAAGGAGGCTTTTGACAAGGTTGCGCATCGCAACTAATATTGCTTGCGCATCGCAACCAATTCCCTCAATTGACCGCCGGCCGGAGGCCACCATGGACCTGATCGAAGCACCCGCCCAGTCCCGCGACGGGACCATCCTGGAACTCCGCGATTTCTCGCGCCGGCTGGTGCGCGAACTGGGCTTCATGCGCGCCACGCTGGCCGATAGTGACCTGGCGCCTTCGGCCGTGCACGCGGTGCTGGAGATTGGCATGACGCCCGGCATCAGTGCCAAGGACCTGGGCCAGGTCTTGCGGCTGGACAAATCGAACACCAGCCGGCAGGTGGCGCGGCTGGAAGCCGCCGGGTTCCTGCATCGTCGAATCTCCAGCGAGGATGCGCGTGCCACGGAGCTGTTCCTGACGCCGAAAGGGAAAAAGCTGCGGGAGAAAATTGACCAGTTCGCGACCGACCAGGTATCCAATGCGTTGCGCCGCATGCTCCCGTCCGACCAGCAGGCGCTGCTGCGGTCCCTGGCGCTCTATGCCGACGCGCTGGCGCAGGACAACGCCGCCAGGGCCGCCGCAGGCACGCCCGACAGCCTGCCCATCGTCGAAGGCTACCGGCCCGGGTGCATCGGCGATATCGCGAGCCTGCACGGGCGCTTCTATGCCGAGCATTGGGGATTTGGCGCGTTCTTCGAAAAGCGGGTGGCCACCGAACTGGCCGAGTTTGCCGCCACGCTGCCGGCACCGGGCAAGGCGCTGTGGCTGTACCACGACGACGGCCGCACGCTGGCGTCTCTGGCCATCGACGGCGACCCGGCGCTGGGGACGGCCCATCTGCGCTGGTTTATCGTCGACGACGCGCTGCGCGGTTCAGGCGTGGGCCGGCAACTGATGGCCAACGCGATGCAGTTCGTGGACGCGCACGCGTTTGACGAGACCTGGCTCTGGACCTTCAAGGGCCTCGATTCGGCCCGGCATCTCTATGAGTCGTTCGGCTTTGTACTGACCAGCGAGGCGGCCGGCACCCAATGGGGCAGCGAGGTGACCGAGCAACGCTTCAGCCGTCGCAAGCCTTGATCGACGTCGCGCCCTGCCCTACACCAGCCCGATATCGCTTGGCCGGCTACCCGGAAAGACCTGCGCCAGGCGGCCGTCGTCCAGCCCGTACAGCCTTCGGAACAGGCCGCCCAGCACCGACCGGTAGTCGTTGAGCACCGGATAGTCGCGGTTCTGGTTCAAGGTTGACGGGGCAATCGCGACCTGTTCACCCACCATGCGCCCGCCCCGCACGTTGCCGCCGGCCACCCAGTAGACCGTGCCGTGCCCGTGGTCGGTGCCGCGCGTGCCGTTCTCGCGGAAGGTGCGGCCGAATTCGGAGATGGCCACCACGGTGGTGTTGCGCCACGCCGGCCCCATTTCCTCCGAGAATCCGGCGATGCCGCGGCCCAGGTTGTCCAGCAGGTTGGCCAGCTGCCCTTGCGCGCCGCCCTGGTTGACGTGCGTGTCCCAGCCGCCCACGTCGATAAAGCCGAGATTGAATTTATCGCGCATCAGCCCGGCCATGCGGCGCGCTTCCTGCTCGAAACCGCGTGCCGTCAGCGCACGCCGGTTGGCGGCCTGCATTTCCTGCATGCGCCCGGACATGGTGTCGCCCGCCGCGCCCGCGCTGGCCGCGCGCATGGCCGCCTCGTGCTTGCGCATCGCCTCGGCCTGTTCGGCCACGGTCTGGCGCAGATCGAAACCTTCCGCAATCAGCGACTCGAAGCGCGTGCCCTTGTACATCTGCGCCAGTGTTTGCGTCTGGCGGGCATCGAACGGAGCGCGGCCGGTGCCCTTGAGCGACACATTGGGCACGTTGGCCGCGCCGGACAGCACCATCGGCAGGCCATCGGTGAAGGCCACCGGCGCCGCCTGCCCGCCCATGGCCTGCGTCAGCCGGTTCAGGAAGCCGCTGCCTTTGGGTGTGCCTGCGCCATGGCCGTCGCCGGCCAGCCCCGCCTCGATACCGTCCTGCGTTTCGAAGTGACTGCGCGACATGTCGCTGGTGCCCGCGAACGGCACGAACGCCAACTGCTGGCGCTGCCACACCGGCAACATCGTGGCGCCCAGCGCGGGATGCAGGGCCCAGCCATCGACACCCAGCGACAGCGCGGCGGCCGGGTCGGGCGCGGCGCCCTGGGCCACCGGCGGCCAGATGGCGATATTGGGTCGCGACGCGTAGTAGAAATCGCTGCCGGACGGCACCAGCACGTTGGCCGCATCGTAGCCGCCGCGCAGGAATACCAGCAAAAAGCGCGCATCGGCCTGGGCCGGTAGCGCGAACACGCGCGATGTCACGGTCGGCAGCGTCAGCGCAAGCCCCGCGCCGCCCATCGTCCTGAGCCAGTGGCGTCGATTCATGGTTGCCCCTATCGTTGGATGACCGGTGCCCTACCGCTGCATCCATTCCGGCGAACTGAGCAGCACGGCGTTCCATTCCTGCTGCGACCCCGCCTGGGCAAGCGCCTGGCGCGTGGCCGTACCCAGCGTGCCCTCGATGGTGTCGTAGAACACGCGGTTGTTCGGCATCGGGAATCCGCGTTGCGCGGCGGGCTGACCGCTCTCGTCGGAGAACAGCCCGGCCGGCCCGCTGCCGATCGTGCGTGCGATCTCGAAACGCTTGACCAGTTGCCCCGAACTGGCCCATGCGCTCTCGGTCAGCGGATAGCCGTCGGGTGCCACATGGCCATACAGCGGCTCGCCAAGCTGGTTCAGCCAGTTGATCATCGGACGCAGGTTCGACACCGGCCGGCCATCGTAGGCCAGCCGCATCGACGACACCACGAAGACCATCGGGTCCTTGAACTTGCGCGCGCCCTCGGCAGCCGACTGGTCGAACCAGTGCGACAGGAACATCGTGCGCAGCACCGCGCCGATATCGCCGTCGGTGCGCGTGAACGTGGCGGCCATCTGCGTCACCAGCTGCGGCGGCGGGTTGTCCGACACGAAGTACGTGGCCAGCCTGGCCGACACGAAGCGCGCCGTGGCCGGGTCGCGCGCCAGGATCGACACGGCCTGCTCCACCTCGGCAAACCCGCGCGGCGCGATGGTCTGGCCCAGCAGCGTCTTGGCGCCGAAGTCGTGGCGGTTCGGATTGAACTCGAACAGGCCGTCGCTGCGGTACATGGCCGCGCGTTCGGCCGACAGCCGCGGCGGCTCGCCGCGCGCGTTGATGCCCAGCCCGGTCAGCACGCGCGCCAGTTCCTGCACGTCCTGCTGGGTATAGCGCGACCCGCTCGGGCCGCCGGCCACACCCAGGGTATGCAGTTCCATCAGCTCGCGCGCGTAGTTCTCGTTGATGCGATTGGCCGCGCTCTGGGCGTTGTCCAGGTATTCGAGCATGGCCGGCGACGTGACCGTAGCCATCAGCAGGTCGCGGAACTTGCCCAGCGCATGCGGCCGGATCGCGCGTGCCTCGAAATCGGCCAGCGCGTAGCGCACCTGTCCTTTCTCGGCGTAGACGTTGAAATGATTCAGCCAGAACCACGTCATCTGCTCGCGCAGTTGCGACGGGGAATAGAGCGCGCGCAGCAGGTGGCGGCGGCCGGTATCGATCACGAGCTCCCGCCCCTGGCGGTTCAGCGCCTCGCGGGCCTGCTGCTTTTCGGTCTCGTCGGTCAGCGCCTGGATACGCTGCCGCTCGGCGCGCACGGCCTGCGTCCGCTGCACAGCATCGCCCTGGCTGAGCGGCAATGCGGCAATGGCCTGGGCCAACTGGGGCGGATCGGCCAGCGGCATCCGGATCTGCTCGTCGAGATAGCGCTGCCGCCCGATCGCTTGCAGGCGCTGCACGCTGGCCTGGTCGGCACCAAAGCTGACCGTGTTGAGCCAGCGCAGGTCAGCCGCCGACAGCTTGCCATGGTGCGTTGCATCATCGGACGCCGTTGACGCACAGGCGGCCAGCGCCGCCGATAGCGCCAGCCATGCCAGCAAGGCCGGCCAACCGGGTATGCGCCATTGCCGCAGCCTGCTGATCCGTGGGGGTTCCATAGGCGCCCGTTCCTTTGTCCTGTGCGCACATCGCGTGCCGGAATGCCGGTTTGACGTCCGGCGCGCCGGTTGGTTGACCGGGCCGCCCTCGCAGTCTGTTACGAAAATTTTCCCGCCCCGGTCCACGGCACATTCCAAGTCGGTTTTGCATACAATTTACGGATACAATGAACGGCCCGATCGGCCCGGGCGCACGATTCCGGGCCAGCGCAACCCGCATCAATACGGAGGACAGACATGACCGCACACGCCGCCACTTCGCAGCACATTCCCGCCCTGGCACCGCTGGAGCAGTACCTGGAAGCCCATCGCACCGGCAAGGCCGAGCACATCTTCGAGGCGTTCCACGCCGACGCCCGCATCATTTCGTTCCGCGACGGCGCGCTGCATTCGCTGACGGTGGACGAGTTCTCGAAGCGTTTCCAGGGCCAGCCGCAGCCCGACGAGGCCCAGCGCCGCCGCCATATCGCCAGCTTCGACGTGGTCGGCAACGCCGCCACGGCCAAGATCGTGCTGGACTATCCCGAGGTGACGTTCACCGACTACATGAACCTGCTGCAGATCGACGGCGTGTGGAAGATCGCCAACAAGACGTTCAGCGCCGCGCCCAAGACCAGGTAAGGCCGCCCCGGCCAGATCGGACCGGACCCCTCCCCTGTCATCGTCCCGTCACAGAGCCCCGTGACAATGCGCGTCGATGACAGGCGCGGGAGCCTGCGCAGCCCACTTTGCGGCAGCGCAGCGCAAATATTCCTTGACGCCTGATTTTCCGGCACTTCAATGAAAACGTTTTCATCCTGAAGTGCGCCATCCGATGAGGAATGCATGCCAACATCCCGCCGCGCCGTCCTGCCGCCCCGCCTGGCTTCCGCCGAACCTGGCCAGGGGGTCACGCTGGCCGACGTGGCGCTGGCCGCCAAGGTGTCGCTGGCCACTGCGTCACGCGTCTTCAGCCATCCGCAGCTGGTGCGCGAAGCCACCGCCCAGCGCGTGCACGAGGCCGCGCGCCGGCTGTCGTTCCGCCCCAACCTGCTGGGCGCCAAGCTGCGCGCGCAACGCACCCGTATCGTCGGCGTCATGCTGCCCACGCTGGACAATGCCGTGTTTGCCGAATGCTGGCGCGGAATTGAAGAATCGGCCATGGAGGCAGGCTACTCCCTGATGCTGGTCACCAGCAACTACGATCCGGCCCGCGAACGTGCGCGCATCGAATATCTGTTGCGTCACCGCGTCGATGGCATGGTGCTGACCGTGGCCGACGCCTGCGACAGCACCGTGCTGGACCAGCTCGACCGCGAATCGGTGCCCTACGTGCTGGCTTACAACCAGGTGTCGGGCGACGGCATGCAGCGTGGCCGGCATTCGGTGTCGGTGGACAACCAGACCAGCGCCTGCGAGGGCGTCAACGCGCTGATCGCGGCCGGCCATCGGCGCATCGCGGTGATTTCGGGGGCCTTCACCGCGTCCGACCGCGCCCGCCAACGCTTTGCCGGCTATGCCGATGCCATGCGCGCCCACGGCCTGCCGGTACGCGACCCGGTCAACCTGCCGTCCCACACGGCCAGCAACGCGCCCCAGATCCAGGCGCTGATGGCCCAGCCCGACGCGCCTACCGCGTTTTTCTGCACCAACGACCTGCTCGCCATCGGCGTGATCTCCGATCTCAAGCGGCTGGGGCTGCGCGTGCCGCGCGATGTCTCGGTCCTGGGCTACGACGGTATCGCCCTTGGCGCGCTGGTGGAGCCGCCGCTGGCCACCGTTGTCCAGCCCAATGCCGACATTGGCACGCAGGCCATCACGCAATTGCTGCACCGGCTCGATGTGGGCTCGGCGGGCGCCGACGGCAACGCCATGCTGCTGCCGCATGCATTACGTATCGAGGGCACCGTCAGCGCGCCCGCAGTTCCTGCCTGATCCAACCACCGACTGACTGACCGACCGACCGACCTAACCAGGGAGCCTTACATGTCGACGCAATCCTTCTGGCGCCGTCCGCTGCGCTGGCTGGCCACCGCCGCCGCTGTCGCCACCACCTTTGCCGCCTTCAGCCAGGGCGCCGCCGCGCAGACCGCCATCTGCTACAACTGCCCGCCCGAATGGGCCGACTGGGCCGCGCAGATCCGCGCGATCAAGGAAAAGACCGGCGTCACCGTGCCGTTCGACAACAAGAACTCGGGCCAGTCGCTGGCGCAGCTGGTGGCCGAAAAGGCCGCCCCGGTGGCCGACGTGACCTACCTGGGCGTGACCTTCGGCATCCAGGCCAAGGCCGACGGCGTGACCCAGCCGTACAAGCCGGCCCACTGGAACGACATCCCCGACGGCCTGAAAGACCCGCAAGGCCACTGGTTCGCCATCCACTCGGGCACGCTGGGCTTCATGGTCAACGTCGACGCGCTACGCGGCAAGCCCGTGCCGCAGTCGTGGGCCGACCTGCTCAAGCCCGAATACAAGGGCCTGGTGGGCTACCTCGATCCGGCCAGCGCCTTTGTGGGCTATGTGGGCGCAGTGGCCGTGAACCAGGCCATGGGCGGCTCGCTGGACAACTTCGGCCCGGCCTTCAAGTACTTCCGCGACCTGCAGAAGAACCAGCCCATCGTGCCGAAGCAGACCGCCTATGCGCGCGTGCTGTCCGGCGAGATCCCCATCCTGCTGGACTACGACTTCAACGCCTACCGCGCCAAGTACAAGGATCGCGCCAACGTGGCCTTCGTGATTCCGAAGGAAGGCACGCTGGTGGTGCCTTACGTGATGAGCCTGGTCAACAACGCGCCGCACGCCGCCGAAGGCCGCAAGGTGCTGGACTTCGTGCTGTCCGACCAGGGCCAGGCGCTGTGGGCCAACGCCTACCTGCGTCCGGTGCGCAATGTGCCGATGCCGGCCGAAGTGCAGTCGCGCTTCCTGCCCGCCGCCGACTATGCCCGGGCCAAGCCGGTGGACTTCGGCAAGATGGCCCAGTCGCAGAAGGCCTTCAGCGACCAGTACCTGAAGGAAGTGCGCTAAACCACCGGCCCGCACCCGCACCATGACCCAGCGATCACCCGCCCTCTTCCTGTTCGCGCTGCCCGCGCTGCTCGTGTTCCTGGCGTTCTTCTGCCTGCCGATGGCGCGGCTGATCGAAGTCAGCCTGACCGGCCGCGACGGCGCGGGAGTCTACTGGACCGTGCTGACCAGCGCCCGCTATCTGCACAGCCTGATGGTCACGGTGGTGCTGTCCGCGCTGGTCACGCTGGCCACGCTGGCAATCGCCGGCATCGCGGGCACCTTCCTGCAGCGCCACCCGGTGCCGGGCAAGCCGGTGCTGGTGGCGATGCTGACCTTTCCGCTGGCGTTCCCGGGCGTGGTGATCGGCTTCATGGTCATCATGCTCGGGGGCCGCAACGGACTGCTGGCCAGCATCGGCGATGTGCTGGCGGGCGAGCGATGGACGTTTGCCTACGGGCTGGCCGGCCTGTTCGTCGGCTATCTCTATTTCTCGATTCCACGCGTGATCCTGACCGTGATGGCCGCCGTGGAAAAGCTCGACCCATCGCTGGAGGAAGCGGCGCGCTCGCTGGGCGCCAGCCCGTGGCGCGTGGTGCGCGACGTGATGCTGCCCGCGCTGATGCCGGCCATGCTGTCCAGCGGCGCCATCTGCTTTGCCACCAGCATGGGCGCGTTCGGCACGGCCTTCACGCTGGCCACGCAACTCGACGTGCTGCCGCTGACGATCTACAACGAGTTCACCAACTACGCCAACTTCGGCATGGCCGCCGCGCTGTCGATCCTGCTTGGCGTGGTCACATGGGCCCTGCTGGCGCTGGCGCGCTGGTACTCCGGCGACACCGTCGCCGCCACCGCCTGAGGATTGCCGCATGCGCACCGCCCAACCCCGCCGCGCCGGCTACTGGCTGCAACTGACGCTGACCCTGCTGGTCTGCGCCTTCATGACCGTGCCCGTGGTGCTGTCCGTGCTGGCCGGCCTGACCAACAACATCTTCGTGGGCCTGTCGAGCGGGCTCACTACGCGCTGGCTCGAAGAAGTCTGGTCGCTCTATCGCAACACCATCTTCCTGTCGCTGGGCATCGCACTGGCCTGCCTGGCCTGCACGCTGGTGATCGGCGTGCCCGCGGCGTACTACATGGCCCTGCGGCGCAACCGCGTGACGCGCCTGATCGAGGAACTGCTGATGCTGCCCGTGGCGCTGCCCGGGCTGGCCACGGCGCTGGGCCTGATCCTGCTCTACGGCAGCTGGCAAGGCCTGCGCACGAGCTGGGTGTTCATCCTGATCGGCCATGTGGTGTTCACACTGCCGTTCATGGTACGGGCGGTGCTGGCCATCCTGGCGGCCATCGATATCCGCACGCTGGAAGATGCCGCCGCCAGCCTGGGCGCCACGCGCCTGCAGCGATTCTTCACCGTGGTGCTGCCGAACTGCCGCCAGGGCATCCTGGCCGGCGCGCTGATGGTGGTGACGCTGTCCGTGGGCGAGTTCAACCTGACCTGGATGCTGCACACCCCCACCACGCAGACGCTGCCGGTGGGCCTGGCCGACAGCTACGCGTCGATGCGGCTCGAAATCGGGTCGGCCTACACCATCGTGTTCTTCGTCATGATCATTCCGATGCTGGTGTTCATGCAGGCCGCCAGCGCACTGGGGGCCCGCGCACGGCGCCACGCGCCGGTTGCCGAACCTGCCCAGGACGCGCCCGTGGGCCTGCCACAGACCGTTCCCACCCCCAACGCCTCCACCGTTCCAGGAAGCCGCCATGCATGAGCCCACTCCCATCCGCCTGCGCCAGTGCGCCAAGACGTTCGCAGACGGCACACTGGCGCTGCAGCCGCTGGACCTGGATATCGGCGCCGGTGAAACCGTGGTGCTGCTGGGGCCGTCGGGCTGCGGCAAGACCACCACGCTGCGCATCATCGCCGGCCTGGAGCAGCCCGATGCCGGCGGCGAGGTCTGGTTTGGCGACACGCGCGTGACCGACCAGCCCATCGAGCAGCGCGGGGTGGGCATGGTGTTCCAGAACTACGCGCTGTTTCCGAACATGAGCGTGTCCGAGAACATCGCCTATGGTCTGCGCGTACGGCGCGTGGACAGCGCCGCGCGCCGCCGCCGCGTGGACGAGATGCTGGCGATGATGCACCTGGAGCCGTTTGCCGACCGCCGCATCGACCAGCTGTCCGGCGGCCAGCGCCAGCGTGTGGCGCTTGCGCGCGCCATCGCCGTGCAGCCGCGCGTGCTGCTGCTGGACGAGCCGCTGACCGCGCTCGATGCCAAGCTGCGCGATGCGCTGCGCGCCGATATCAACCAGCTGCTGCGCAGCCTGCATATCACCGCCGTGTACGTCACGCACGACCAGGCCGAGGCCATGGCGCTGGGCGACCGCATCATCGTGATGGACAAGGGCCGCATTGCCCAGGCCGGCACGCCGCAGAACATCTACCGCGCCCCGGCCAACGCGTTCGTGGCCGACTTCATCGGCACCATGAACCACCTGCCGGGCACGGCCGAGGCAGGCCGCTGGCGCGTGCCCGGCGGCACCGTGCCGATGGGGCCGCCCGACGATGCGCCGACGACGGCGACCGCGCGCCTGATGTTCCGGCCCGAGGACGTGGCGCTGGTGCACGCCGACGATGCCCATGTGGAAGGCACGGTCGTCACGGCGCTGTTCCTGGGCAACCACACCCGCCTGCTGGTGGATGTGGGCGCCACCGCGCCGCTGATCGTCGATACCGCCCGCCGCGATGCCTGGGCGGCCGGCACGCGCGTGGGCCTGCGCATCGATACCCAACACCTGATCACGCTTTGCCAAGCCGTATGACCCTCGCAAACCCGGCGCCCTACCTCGTGGCGCAACTGACCGATCTGCACATCAAGGCCGGCGGCAAGCTGTCCTACCGCATGGTGGACACTGCCGGCGCGCTGCACGCGGCCATCGACACGCTGCTGGCGGCCCCGCAACTGCCCGATCTGGTGGTGGTCACCGGCGACCTGGTGGACTTCGGCGATGTCCACGAGTACCGCTTCCTGCGCGACATCCTGCAGCGCCTGCCGATGCCCGTGAAGCTGCTGCCCGGCAACCACGACCACCGCACGTCGCTGCGCAGCGTGTTTGCCGATCACGACTACCTGTTCGCCAGCGGCGACGGCGAGGCGCCGGTGCACTACGCCATCGATGCCGGCCCGCTGCGGCTGGTGGGCTTCGACTGCACCGTGCCCGGCAAGCCGGGAGGCCGTGCCGAGCCCGACGGGCTGGCCTGGCTCGATGCCACGCTGTCCGCCGCGCCGCAGCAGCCCACGCTGGTCATGCTGCACCATCCGCCGTTCCATACCGGCATCGGCCACATGGACGTGCAGGGGCTGGACAACGCGGCGGCCCTGGAAGCGGTCATCGCCCGGCATCCGCAGGTGGAACGCGTGATCTGCGGCCATCTGCACCGGCAGATCACGCGCCGCTTTGGCGGGACCATCGCCATGACCGCGCCCGGCCCTGCGCACCAGGTGGCGCTGGACCTGGACCCCCAAGCGCCGTCGTGCTTCCGCATGGAGCCGCCGGGCTACCTGCTGCACTGGTGGCATCCGCAACACGGCCTGGTCACGCATCTGGCGGCCATTGGCGACCACGGGGCGCGGCACCCGTTCTTCGACGCGGACGGCAAGCTGATCGACTGAGGGCAGCGGCACACGCCCGGTGCGCGTGCTGCTTCCATTGGCATACCATTGTCGGTTTCTTTTGATTTATGGACCGACGTTCCGCAAGGCGGAACTCCGCGACACCCCGACATGGACCTGCTTCTGCTCAGCAACTCGACCTCGGACGAGGGCTACCTCGTTCACGCTGCCCCAGCCATCGCCGAACTGGCCGATGGCCGTACCGACGCCCTGTTCGTGCCTTACGCGGGCGTGACGCGCGACTGGGACAACTACGCCGCCCAGGTACGCGAGGCCTTCGCGCGGGTCGGCATCGCGGTACGGTCGCTGCACGAGCAGGCCGATACGCTGGCTGCGGTCAACGCCGCCACGTTGATCGTGGTGGGCGGCGGCAATACCTTCCGCCTGCTGCAGGTGCTGCGCCAGCAAGGCCTTCTGGCGCCGATGGCCGCCCGCGTGCGCAGCGGCGCCGCGCGCTATATCGGCTGGAGCGCCGGGTCCAACCTGGCCACGCCGACCATTCGCACGACCAACGACATGCCGGTGGTGGACCCGGGCGGCTTCGATGCGCTCGGGCTGGTGCCGTTCCAGATCAACCCGCACTACTACAACCTGGAAATCGAAGGCTTCCGGGGCGAGACACGCGACCAGCGGCTGTCCGAATTCACCACGCTGTCGCCGGATACCCCGGTGCTGGGCCTGCCCGAAGGCGACTGGGTGCGTGTGTCGGGCGATCGCCACGTGCTGCATGGTCCACATGCGGCGCGCTGGTTCCTCGATGCCACGACCTGGGACGTGACGGCCGGGCCACTGTCGATCCCGGTCTGACGCCGGCGGCGGGGCCCGGATGCGGACAAAAAAATACCCGCAGCCGGGAGGAGCGGGTATCAGAAGTGGTATGGACAAGTCGCGGAATTCGTCCACGGCAACATGCTGGCATCGCGCCACTACGCTGCCAATAATCTTTCCGGACTAGAGGCCGGTATTCATGGCATGGCTGGCGCCGGCGTCCCCCCGGCGCGCCCCCAATGCTGGCGATGGACAACGCGCGTCGAATCCAGTCCAATCGATCCCCATGTCGCCCCCTGCACTTTGTGCGTGTTTCCATGTCGCGTGCCCGACTCCTGCTGATCGATGACCACACCCTGTTTCGTACGGGGCTCAAGCTGCTGCTCGCCGACAGCCCCAGCGTGGCGTCGATCATCGAGGCCGGGTCGGTCATGGAGGCCGTGCAGGCCCACGCCAGCCAGCCCGTGGACATCCTGCTGCTGGATATCCAGATGCCGGGCCTGAACGGCATCGAAGGCATCAAGGTGCTGCGCCGGCACTTTGCCGCGGCGCGCATCCTGATCGTCTCGGGCACGTCGCATATCGACGCCATCCCCGCCGAATCGCGGCGCGAGATCGCCGGCTTCCTGCCGAAGTCTGCCGATGCGGTGGACATCGAACGCGCCATCGCCAGTTGCCTGTCGGGCGGCACGCATTTCCCGGCCGATGGCAGCGGTTATGGCTCGGGCGCGGACCGCCCCGCCGCCGGCGATGGCCCGGCCTACGAACCGAGCCAGCTCACGCCGCGCCAGCTGGAGGTGCTGACACAATTGAGCCTGGGGCGATCGAACAAGGTCATCGCCTACCACCTGGGGCTGTCCGAAAACACCGTGCGCGTGCACGTGGCGGCCATCCTGGACCACCTTGGCGTGGTCAGCCGCGTGGAGGCCATCCTCGAAGCGCAGCGCCGCGGGCTGGTGCAGGCGCATCGCTGACCGCCATCTCAACCCGCCCCGCCCGCCGCGCGACCATGGCGTTGCCCTTCCTTCCGCACTACGACGAGCCCCGGCTGCTGTCCGCGCAGATGGAGCTGATCGACCAGAGCTTCGGCATGGCCATGCTGGGCTGTGCGCTGGCGGCGATCATCCTGGGCGCCGGGCTGTCGCTGACCGATGGCCACCCCGGCGCGCTGCCGTGGGCAGCGGCGATGGCGGTCGTCTGCGCCGCCGCCCACTTTGGCCGGTTGGCCATGCGCGACCGGCTGACCGAGGCGCGCTCCGGCCTGTATGCGCGCAGCATGACCGCGATGCTGGTGCTGATCGGCAGCCTGTGGGGGCTGGCGGGCTGGCTCTATCTCGATATCCGCTCGCCCGCCGTGGTGATCTGCGTGCTGTCGCTGATTGCCGGCATGAGCGCGGCGGCGCTGGCCGTGTTCTCGGCTTGCCTGCCTGTGGCGGTGGGCTTTTTCATCCCGGCCATCGTGCCGGTCTGGGCGGCCTTCATCGTCACGCACGATATCGCCTACCTGCCGATGTTCCTGGCCACCCCGCTGTACCTGTTCGTGCTGATCGTATTCGCGCGCAACTACTCGCGCATGGCGCGGCATTCGCTCACGCTGCGCTTCGAGAACGTCGAGCTGATCTCGCAGTTGCGCGACCAGACCGCGCGCGCCGGCCAGGCCCAGCGCGAGGCCGAGCAGGCCAACCGGGCCAAATCGGTGTTCCTGGCGTCGGCCAGCCATGACCTGCGCCAGCCGCTGCATGCGCTGGGACTGTTCCTGGTGTCGCTGGGCCGCACGCCGCTGGACGCGCGGCAGCGCCAGCTGCTTGATCATATCGAGGCATCGTCCGGCGCGGCGCGCGAAATGCTGAACACGCTGCTCGATTTCTCCAAGCTCGATGCCGGCGTGGTCACGCCGCGGCCCCGGCCCTTCCGGCTGCAGCCGCTGCTGCACAAGCTCGAAAACGAGTTCGCCCCGCAGGCCAACGCGCGCGGACTGGTCTATCGCACGCGCGATACCACGGCCACTGCCTTTGGCGATCCCACGCTGACCGAACTGATCCTGCGCAACCTGATCGCCAACGCCATCCGCTATACGCGCACGGGCGGCGTGCTGGTGGCCTGTCGCAAGCGGCGCTTCCATATGTCGATCGAAGTCTGGGACACCGGCATCGGCATTCCGGCCACCCAGCATCGGGCGATCTTCCGCGAGTTCCATCAACTGGGGAATCCCGAGCGCGACCAGCGCAAGGGGCTGGGCCTGGGGCTGGCCATCGTGGACGGCCTGGCGCGGACGATGCACACCTCGGTGACGCTGGCATCGGTACCGGACCGGGGCTCGGTGTTCCGCCTGCGCCTGCCGCTGGCCTGGACGGCGCCCGAGGAATCGGTCCTGCCCGGTGCGGCCACGCGGCTGGATGGGCTGCGCGTGCTGGTGATCGACGACGATCCGGCCATCCGCGAAGCCATGTCCGGCCTGCTCACGGTCTGGAACTGCCCGAACCGCGCCGCCGAAACCGAAGAAGAGGCGCTGGCCTTGCTTTCGGAATTCGCGCCGGACCTGATCCTGGCCGACTATCGCCTGCGCGGCCACCGCACGGGACTGGAGGCGATTGCCGCCATCCGGGAGCGCACGGGCCGCGACCTGCCCGCCATCGTCATCACGGGCGACACTGCCGCCGATCGCCTGCGCAACGTCCACGCCGGCGGCACCGCCCTGCTTCACAAACCCGTGGTGCCCGGCGAACTGCACGCCGCCATCGGCGCCCTGCTCCACGACGCTGGCTGAAAGCGCCGGGCTGCTCCGCTGCCGTCGGGCACTGCCACACCTGATGGCATGGCGTCGGACGATAAGGACATCCGTCATTCATGCATTAATCGTATGAATGAATCATTCCTATTAATTGGACTTAGGTCTGACGCCCGCCCACACTCCAGAAACAAAGCGGGCTGATTGTTGTGATGCTTCGGCCACCGCGCCCGTCATTCCAGAACCACGACACAAGCGAGGAGCCTGTTATGACCGCCTCACGTCCCGACCTGCCCCGGCATGACCTGCTGATCGACGGCAAGCGCCTGCCGCCCGGCACGGGCGAGTATTCCACCGACATCAATCCGGCCACTGAAGCGCCCATTGCGCTGGTGGCGCAAGGCAGCGCCGCCGACGTGGATACCGCGGTCAAGGCCGCCCGCACGGCATTGAAAGGCTGGGCGGGCATGCGCGCGGCAGACCGCGCGCGCATCCTGAACCGCTTTGCCGACCTGCTCGAAGCCCATGCCGAGGAACTGGTGACGCTGGAAAGCCAGGACGCCGGCAAGCCGCTGGCCTCCGTACGCCGGCAGGACATGCCCGCCGTGATCGACACGGTGCGCTACTACGCGGGCTGGTGCGACAAGATCCACGGCAGTGTGATCCCGGCCCGCCCTGACGCGCTCACCTATACGGTGCGCGAACCCGTGGGCGTGGTAGCAGCCATCGTGCCGTGGAATTTCCCGCTGATGATCGGCATGTGGAAGATCGCCCCGGCGCTGGCCTGCGGCTGCACGCTGATCGTGAAGCCCGCCGAGATCACGCCGCTGACCGCGCTGCGGGTGGCCGAACTGGCCCTCGAAGCGGGCGTGCCGCCCGGCGTGTTCAACGTGGTCACCGGCAAGGGCAGCGTGGTGGGCAACGCCATGGTGGCGCACCCGGGCATCGACAAGGTGACCTTTACCGGATCGCCCGGCGTGGGCCGCGGCATCATGCAGGGCGCGGCGGCCAACTTCAAGCGCGTGACGCTGGAACTGGGCGGCAAGTCGGCCAACGTGATCTTCGCCGATGCCAACCTGGATGCCGCCACGCGCGCAGCCGCCTCGGGCATCTTCTTCAACGCGGGGCAGGTGTGCTCGGCCGGTTCGCGCATCCTGGCGCAGCGCCAGGTGTATGACGAAGTGGTGGAGCGGCTGTCGGCGCGCGCCCGGGCCATCCGCGTGGGCGACCCGTCCGCCCCCGACACCACCATGGGGCCGCTGGTATCGGCCGCGCAGATGAAGACCGTGCTCGACTACGTCGACATCGGCAGGCAGGAAGGCGCCAGCGCGGTAACGGGCGGTGTGCGCGTGGGCGAGCGCGGCTTCTTTGTCGAGCCCACCGTGTTTGCCAACGTGGCGCACGAGATGCGCATTTCGCAGGAGGAAATCTTCGGCCCGGTGGCCAGCGTGATCCCCTTCGACGATGAGGAAGATGCCGTGCGCATTGCCAACGGCACCGCGTTCAGCCTGGCCGCCGGCGTGTGGAGCGCGGACATCCAGCGCGTGCACAAGGTGGCCGGCGAACTGCGTGCCGGGACGGTCTGGATCAACACCTATGGGTACACCGACGTGCGCCTGCCGTGGGGCGGCGCGGGAGACTCCGGCCTGGGTCGCGAGCATGGCGACGCCGCCATCGAGAACTTCACGGAACCGAAGGCGATCTGGTTGTCGCTGCGCTAGGCGTCAACGGGCATGGCCGCCACGGCGGCCGGCGCAACAGCGCAGCCCCGCCAAGGCCTGGCGGGGTTTTCATTTGCGCGGCGGCGATCAGCCGATCATGCGCATCGGCAGCAGCGCATACACGAGCGTCAATGCGCCCACGATGGCTGGCGACACGTATTTCAGCGCAAGGCTCTGCGACTGCACGCCCAGATAGGCGTACATGCAGACAAGGATCATGGCGCAGGCAAAAACGAGCCCGTCATAGACTTGCATGGTTGGTGTCTCCCAGAGTTCGTTCTTCGACTACTTCTGTGATGACGGGCGTGCTTTCGGGGCGCCCGGGTACTGCCCACTGCAATCTATTTGCGCCGATGGTCGCGCCATCGATGGGGCGCGGCAATCATGGTAATCCCTTCGTTATTGGCGTTTGAACGATGCTGCAGCGCGGGATTGCGGACGATATCGATACCGCCTTGCGCGGCTGCGGAAGTCAAGGAGGAAAGTCCCGATGCCCGGACCCTGGCGCGGGATGCCGATCCCGGTGAGACAATGCTGCGCGGCATGGCAGGCCAGCCGTGTTGCCGCAGTGCCATGACCGCCAATACAAACAAGGGAGACCACCATGCCTCGACTTGCCGTGCTTGCCGCCGTCCCGGCCGCTTTCGTTGCCACTTTTGCCGCCGGGTTCCTGACGGCTCACGTGGACTTGCCGCTGGCCCATGCGCAGACGCCGCCGTCCGCGCTGACGCCGCAGATCATCAAGAACCTGGCTGCGATGAGCAACGACGACATCGGCCCGCAGGTGCCCAACATGGGCACGCTACGCAGCAAGGGGCTGGTGAACACGCCGAGCGGCACGATTGCCGTGCAGTCGGGCAATGTGCCCAAGCACTATCACACCAGCGCCGACGAGATCCAGTATGTGATTGCGGGCACCGGCACCTTCTGGCTTGGCAACGAACAGCACCAGGTGGGGCCCGGCGACCTCATCATCATTCCGAAAGGTGCGGCGCACGCAGGCTCGATCGCGACCAGCGGCGAGTTCCGGTCGCTGGCCATCAAGCTGCCACCGCAGGCCCCGAACGATACCCACCTGCTGCCCTGACAGCGGATCAGGGCCGGGCCCGGATCAACGGCGGGCCTCTCCCTGCCCTGCGGCGGCTTCGCCGGGCAGCAGCAGCACCACCAGCGCGGTACAGGCGGCGATGCAGGCCATCGCCAGAAACAGCGAGGCAAAGCTCGACGCCTTGACCACCGGGCCCAGCAGCCACACTGCCAGCGAGCTGATGCCGAACGACACGGCCAGCCGCATGCCGGCGACACGCGATCGCACGCTGTCATCGACGTAGCGCACGATCATCGCGTCGGTAAACGGGATGCTGCCGAAGATGCACACCATGGCGCCGAGCAGCGCCACGAACAGCCACCATCCTTGCGCATGGGCGGCAAGGACCAGCCAGGGGATCTGCGCCAGCACCAGGCACAGGTACAGCCGCTTGAGCGGCACCATGTCGATCAGCTTGCCGACGATCACCTGCGTGAACGACGCCAGCGCATAGATCACGGCCAGCAGCAGGCCGATCATGACCGGATCGTCGATCCGCCCGTCGAACCGCTCGGTCAGGAACTGGGTGTTGCCATTGGTGGTGAAGTTGAACAGCAGGCTGCCGGTCACGGCGGCCGCCGTCATCACGACCAGCGCCCGGGCCAGCAGCCGGGGCGGCAAGACCACCTGCGGTGGCTTGCGGCTGCGGCCCGGTGCCGGCCCTTGCGGCGCACAGAGCCACGCAAAGGCAAATCCGCAGACGATGGCGATGACGCCGGGCACGGCAAACGCCGCCCGCCAGCCCCAGGCCTGGACCAGAAACCCCGTGAGCAACGCGGCGCCGGCCACGCCAAGGTTGCCGGCGAGGCCGTTGAGCCCGATGGCCGAACCCGGCCGGCTCGCGCGCTGCACGAGCATCGGAATGCCCACCGGGTGATAGATCGACGCAAACAGGCCAATCAGGGCCAGCCCGCCTGCCAGTTGCCATGGGCCCTGTGCCAGCGCGGTCAGCAGCGCCGCCACGCCCAGCCCGAAGAAGAACACCAGCATCATCTGGCGGCGCCCCCACATGTCGCCCAGGCGGCCCGAAGGCACCGAGCCGAGACCAAACAGGAAGAACGCGCCCACGCCGTAAGGCATCAGGTCTTCCCAGCGGGCGAATCCGAATTCCGACGCGATGGTGCCCACCGCCGTGGCAAAGATCAGCAGGAACAGGTGGTCCAGCGCGTGGCCGACATTGAGCAGCAGGACCACATGCAGCGGGTGGTTATCGGTGGCCGCCTGGGCGGCCTGTGGGGCCTCGGTCGCGTTTTCAGCCGTCTGCGCCGGCGAAAGCTCGGTGTTCATTGGGTGTCTCCCCCGGGTTCGTTTTTGGTCTTCTGAACACCATAGTCTGCCGGATGCCGACGCCGCCGGCTTTCGCGTTTCCTGCGCCGAACCTCGCGAAAGGGACACCTCGGGGACACCTCTCCCCGCGCCGCGCGGCGCTTACCGCTGCCCGAAACGCGCGCTGCGGAACAGGTGCTCCAGGCCGCGCGGCTGCGAGCGCCAGTACTGCTTCGGCGCATCGACCTGCGCGCCAAGCTTTGCCGCCGCGTGCCACGGCCAGCGCGGGTCATACAGCATGGCGCGCGCAATCGAGATCATGTCGGCCTCGTTGTTGGCGATGATCGCCTCGGCCTGCTCCGGTTCGGTGATCAGGCCCACGGCCAGCGTCGGCAGGCCCACTTCGGCCTTCACGCGCTGGGCATAGGGCACCTGGTAGCCCGGCCCCAACTTGATGGCCTGCTGCGGCGACACGCCGCCGGTGCTCACATGCACGGCCGCGCAGCCGCGCGCCTTGAGCGCCTGCGACAACGCAATCGTGCCGTCGATATCCCAGCCGTTCGGCACCCAGTCGGTGGCCGACACCCGCATCCACACCGGATGCTCGGCCGGGAACGCCTCGCGCACGGCATCGAAGACCTCCAGCGGAAAGCGCATGCGGTTCTCCAGGCTGCCGCCGTACTCGTCGGTGCGGTGGTTGGCGATCGGCGACAGGAACTGGTGCAGCAGGTAGCCATGCGCACCGTGTACCTCGATACCCTGCACGCCGATCCGTGCCGCACGTTTTGCCGCGGCCGCGAAGTCGTCGCGGATCTTCTGCATGCCGGCGCGGTCGAGCGCCGTGGGCGGCACCTCGTCCGCCGCATGGGGAACGGCCGATGGCGCCACGGTCTGCCAGCCGGTCGGGGCATCGGGACGAATCTGCGCGCCGCCTTCCCACGGGGCCTGGCTCGACGCCTTGCGGCCCGCGTGGCCCAGCTGCACCGCCACGGCAATCGGCGAATAGCGGCGCACCGCATCGAGCACGCGGCCCAGCGCCGCTTCGTTGGCATCGCTGTAGAGACCCAGGTCGGCCGGCGAGATGCGGCCTTCCGGCGACACCGCCGTGGCCTCCACGATCATCAGGCCCGCACCGGACAGCGCCAGGCTGCCCAGGTGGATCATGTGCCAGTCGGTGGCCGAGCCCTCTTCCGCCGAGTACTGGCACATGGGCGCAATGGCGATGCGGTTGGCGAGCGCAAGATTGCCGATCTGATACGGATCGAAGAGATGAGGCATGGGGAGTTTCCTTGGAATCCAGGGGGCTCCCTGCGCGGGAGCGGGCAACGTCCCGGGGGATTGTAGACGCCGCCCGCAAACCTTGCTGACCCCGCTTCCATCGTGGATTTTCCCGCCTTGTCAGCCCGGGTTCACGAGGCCTCGACGATGTCGTCGAGCTTCCACTGCTTGTCGAACCACGGCTGCAGCGGGCCGTAGAGCCGGAAGATCGTGAACCAGCTCTTGCCCGGAATGGTCTGGATCCAGTTGGCCTGCTTGCCGGCTGGCGGCTGCGGACCGAAGTACAGGTCGGCGGAGCCGTCGGCATTCTTGACCAGCGACTTCTCGCTGGACAGGCTCGGGAACTGCTGGTCCGTCTGCAGCATCGAGCGGGTCTGCGTGTCGTACACCACCACCGACCAGAAGTCCTTGACCGGCACGTTGGGCGGCACGTGCAGGCGATAGGTCTTGGCCCCATCCAGCGGGTTGCCGGCGGCGTCGAGATTGGATGCCGCGTACTGCGAGCCGATGCCGGGCATCGCCACGGCCATCGCCGGCGTGTCTATCGTGGCGGCGTAGAAGAACAGCGTGCGCGCGTCGAAGTTGCGGGCGCCGTTGTCCAGCCATTCATAGCTGCCGCCGATGAACGGCGTGGTCCAGCGGCGGTCCGGGAAGATCAGCGTACGCGGGTCGCGATTGCGGAAGTCGATGGCACGGGCCGTAGCATTGCCCACCGCCACGCTGTCGGTCAGGATCTGCTTCATGCGTGCATCGGGCGCGAACGGCTTGCCCTTCTGCATGCCGATGGCCGTGAAGATGCCGGTCATGTCGGGGCCGTACGCGCCGGCCGGCTCTTCCTGGATGATCTGGTTGACCTCTTCATAGAACCGGAAGTTGTTGGCATGCACGGTGTTCATGACCTTGCCCGACAGGTTGATGAACTTCGTCTCCGGCGGGCGTGCCGCGTCAGCCAGCCGGTAGACCCTGAGCCCGGCCTTCAGGCCGGCCACGCCGGGACGCGGGTCGCCATGCTGCATGAACGCCCGGCCGAACAGCAGGTTGCCGTACCGGACTTTTGACGATGTAGTAGCCGCTGGCCGGCAGCTGTCCCGTGTAGCCGGGCGGCACGAACAGGTACTTGCCGCCCTTGCCCTTGTCCGGCCCCGCGTTGCCCATGTCCGTGACATAGCGGAACCAGAAATCGTCAACCACGCCGAGGATGTTCGGCGGGGTTTCCACCACCACCGGGCCGTCCTTGAGATCCATCCAGTTCCAGAAATAGATGGTCTCGCTGTTCGGCGTCAGGTAGATCGACTTCGAATCCATCAGCTGCTCGTACACGCCCACAGTGCTGTCCACCGCGCCCACGCTGCGCAAGCCCGTGCGGATGGCCACCATCGACGCCCCGGGCACGCCATTCAGGAACGCCTCGACCCCGCGCGCGAAATCGATGTTGTCAAAGACCTTCTGGGCCGTCGCGGCCGTCGGCACGCCGTCGAAAAACTCCAGCCTGCCGATGCGGGTATCGACCGACGCCGGCGTGGTGATCTCCGGCGGGATCGGCGTGGTCATCTTGTAGGAAGACGGTGCCTGCGACGCACACCCGGCAAGCCCGGCGGCAAGCAGCGCCAGGCTGCCCAGCCTGATGGCAACGGAATTCGGCATGAAAACGGCTCCTCGAGGATTCGGACACGCGCCGAACATAGCGCAGCCGCCTCAAGCCGTCGATTCAAAGTCTTCGCAGCCGATCTAAAAGATTTCGATGCCAACCAGCCTGTTCAGAACTTCGGAATCCGCAGCGTCTTGCTGATCATCAGGGAGCCGCTCAGCACGAACAGCAGCGACATCGGGTGGAACGTGCCCGGGCCGATGGCCATCGCGCCCGCTGGCAGGGCATCGCCGATCAGCCCGTGCGACGCGCACCAGGCCAGGATGCCGGTAAGTACCACGCTGGTGGGAATGGGCGTGCCTTCGAAGTACTTGACCTTGCCCAGGGCCGAGCCTTCGGCCAGGGTCTCGGCCGTGACGTTGAAGCGGGCCAGGCGGCTGACGCCGCAGCAGACGAAGTAGATCAGCGCGGCCAGGTCCCAGCCGCCGCGCATGCCGGCGGCGAAAGCCAGGGTGGCCGGGCCGACGCCGAACGAGATGATGTCTGACAGGGAATCCAGCTCACGGCCCAGCGCGGAATTGGCGTGGCGCCAGCGGGCGATGCGGCCGTCCAGCACATCGAAGATGAACGCGGCCGGCGCCAGCGCCGCCGCGATATAGAAATGCCTGAGCGACGGCTCGGCAACGAAATACATCGCGTAGAACACCGAGCCCATGCCGCATGCCGCATTGGCCAGCGTGAAGAAATCCGCCAGCTGCAGGTCGCGCAGCATCGAGAAATGCCGGGGGCGCTGCTGAGGGGTCGACATGCGGCGGGCTCCTTTGGCGCATCGGCGCCTGCGTCACGTGCGTGGGCGGTCAGTTGCGATCGGGGCCGCTCAGAGCACCGTGTTGACGTGATGGACGGCCGGCGGCGCGGCAAAGCAGTCGCTGACCAGCGTGCGCCATTGCTGGAATTCTTCGGACTCGCGGAAATGGACCATATGGTCTTCCACGGTCTCCCAGGCCACCACCAGCGCGTACTGCGACGGCTGTTCGATCGACCGCTGCAGATTCAGGCCATGGCAGCCCTTGGACCGCAGGAACAGCGGCTTGGCCTTGGCCACGTTGGCCTCGAACTGTGCTTCCATGCCGGGCTTGATCGTGATCTGTGCAATTTCGTGAATCATGATGGGTCTCTAGGGCGGTTGATATCGGTGGCTGTCTGACAGCACCGCGTGGCAGGGCAGCCGCACGCCACGCGCGCGGCATCGCGTCTACCTTAGCAGATTTGGGCTGCCCGGCTTACTTGACCGTGTGGCGTGCCAGGCTTTGCAACAGGTAGACCACCACCAGCGCGTTGGCCACCGCCAGCCCCACATGGATCCACGTGGGATGCCGCACGGCCTCGTACAGCTCCACCGGAATGTAGATCCCGCCCGACCAGACGCCAAGCCAGTTACCCCAGGCACGCCCAAACCACAGTCCGTAGGCCTCAGCGAAGCGCATCAGCGCGTACACCGCGGCCGATCCGCCGATGGCCCACAGCCGGCCGTCGCTGGGATGCGACAGCAGGGCCAGGAAGACCTTCGGATAGTGGCTGGCGGGATTCAGGTGGAAGCGGCCGACAATGGCTTCGGCCAGCGCCTGGGCGTCAGCGTGCAGCAACGCCACCAGGCCCAGCCCGGCCAGGATCACCAGGGCGCCCTTGGCGGCTTCGAACAGGGCAATGCTCTTGAGGCCAATTCCTTGGCTGACGTGCGCCATGACGGGGTCGGGAAAATCAGCGAAGTCGCCATTGTGCAACATCAACGTCCCTGGCGCTCCACCATCGGCCCATTGGCGTCGATGCCGCCGCCCGCCTCCAGCGGCCCGTTGACCGTCAGCGGACCGTCGACATAGAGATCGCCGTGCACCACCATCGATCCCTGCACGGTCAACGGCCCATGAAAGACCTTGAGTAGCGACCGCTCCATCGGCGGCGGATACCCGTGGCCGGGCGTGGCGAACCACGCAGCGGTCAGCGGGCCGTTGGCGTAGACATGGCCGTCCACGCTCAGGGTGCCGTTCACCGTGGCCGGCCCTTTCACCCGTGCCGAACCGCCCACGGCGATAGAGCCGGTGACGGACTGCGCGCCACAGACAACAGGCAGCACGGTGCCGAGCAGGACAACCGCGACGGCCATCCGGCGAAGGATTCGCATATCGGCCCCTCCCTAAAACAGAACTGGCGCGATCTTTCCAGTGTAGTGACCTGGAAACATCGCGCCAGCCATGTTTGTGACCGATTGTGTTTACCACCCTCCCCCGCTTGCGAGAGGGGGTGGCCACCACGGCGGCAGGCGAACCTGCCTCAGTTCTTCGCCACCGCCTCCGGCAACGGCCCCCAGCCGCCGCCCAGACTGCGCACCAGCGCCACCGTCGCCGCCGCACGCAGGCCGGCCACCGCGTTGGCATCGCGCTGCGACTGCAGCACGGTGCGGTCCGCGTCGATCACCGTCAGGTAATCGACGGCGCCCGCGTCGTAGCGGCTGCGCGAAATGCGCTGGGCACGCCTGGCGCCAGCCAGTGCGCCGTCGAGCGCCGTGGCCTGCTGGCTGAGCCAGCGCACATCGGCCAGGCTGTCTTCGACCTCGCGGAAGGCCACCAGCACGGTCTGCTGGTAGCGCGCCACACTTTCCTCGTGGGCAGCACGGGCGCCGGCCAGGTTCGAGCTGTTGCGGCCACCGTCAAAGATGGTTTGCGCCACCGTCGTGCCCACCAGCGGCCCGAGCATCCATGTCCGCGACGACCACTTGAACAGGTTCGACAGGTCCGAAGACTCGAAGCCGAACAGCGCCGTCAGCGAGATGCGCGGGAAGAACGCGGCCTTTGCAATGCCGATCCGCGCATTGGCGGCCGCCATCTGGCGCTCGGCCGCGGCGATGTCGGGCCGGCGCTCAAGCAGTTCCGACGGCAGCCCCGCCGGCACTGCCACCGGCGCGGTGTCGAACGGCCTGGCGGCCAGCCCGAACTGCGACGGGGCCACGCCGGTCAGCACCGCCAGCGCATGTTCCTGGTTGGCACGGCGACGCTCGATGCTGGCCAGGTCGGCACGCGCCGTGCCCAGTTCCGATTCGGCGCGGGCCGGGTCCAGGTCGGTCGTCTCGCCCGCCTCGTAACGCTTGCGCAGCAGCGACAGCGAATCCTCGCGCAACTTGATCGTCGCGTTCAGCAGTTCACGGTCGCTGTCGAGCGTACGCAGGGCGAAGTAAGCCTGCGCCACATCGGCCTGCAGCGCGAGCTGGACCGATCGGTACAGGTCCTCGGCGCCCTTTTCTTCGGCGCGGGCAGCGTTCACGCTGCTGGCCACGCGACCGAACAGGTCGAGCTCGTAGTTGGCGAACAGCCGCGCCTTGTACACGGTCTGCGGCGACACGCGGGTGCCATCGGGCAGGCCCTGCGACGCGGCCGACGGCTGCGTACGCGTCGGGTCGAAGCCCGCGCTCAGCTGCGGATACATGTCCGCCTCGGTGGCGCCCGTGAACGCCCGCGCCTGCTTCAGGCGGGCTGCGGCTGCGGCCAGGTCCTGGTTATGCGCGTTGGCGGCGTCGATCAGCCGGTCCAGTTCGGCGTCGCCGAACACGCGCCACCAGTCGCCGCGCTGCTGGCCTTCGGCCGGCGTGGCGGTCTTCCACTGCGCGCCTTCGGTGGCGGCTGCATCGGCCTCCTTGAAGGTGGCGGCGGTGGGCGTCTCGGGCACCTTGTAGGTCGGTGCCAGCGAGCAGCCCGCCAGCACCAGCGCGGCGGCCAGGGCACCAAGCCTGGGCAGGTACTGCTTCATCACGATGTTGTTCATGTCTTTCACCATCACTCTGCGGACGGCACGGCGTGCGAAGCCGGCACATCCGTCGCAACCGCTTCACGACGCTGCTTGCGGGTGGCCAGCAGGCGCAGTGCCACGTAGAACACCGGCGTCAGGAACAGGCCGAAGAACGTCACGCCCAGCATCCCCGCGAACACCGCCACGCCCATGGCATGGCGCATTTCCGCGCCGGCGCCGGTGGAGACCACCAGCGGCACCACGCCCATGATGAACGCGAACGACGTCATCAGGATCGGGCGCAGACGCAGGCGGCTGGCTTCGATCGCGGCCTGCACCACGGTGCGGCCCTGGTGTTCCAGTTCCCGGGCGAACTCCACGATCAGGATCGCGTTTTTCGCGGACAGCCCCACCAGCACGATGAAACCGATCTGCGTGAAGATGTTGTTGTCGCCACGTGTCAGCCAGACACCGGTCATGGCGGCCAGCAGGCTCATCGGCACGATCAGGATCACCGCCAGCGGCAGCGTCAGGCTTTCGTACTGGGCGGCCAGCACCAGGAACACCAGCAGCACGCACAGCGGGAAGATCCACACCCCGGCGTTACCGGCCAGGATGTCCTGGTACGTCAGCTCGGTCCACTCGAAGCCGATGCCCTTGGGCAGCGTTTCGGCGGCAATGCGCTCGGCAGCGGCCTGGGCCTGGCCCGACGAGAAGCCCGGGGCCGGACCACCGTTCATGTCGGCGGCGGTAAAGCCGTTGTAGCGCGTGACGCTATCCGGACCGAAGCCCTGCTTGACCTTCACCAGCGACGACAGCGGCACCATTTCGCCGGAGGTGCTGCGCGCCTTCAGTTGCAGGATGTCCTCGGCATGCTGGCGGAACTGCGCATCGGCCTGCACCTTGACCTGATACGTACGCCCGAACTTGTTGAAGTCGTTCACGTACGACGAGCCAAGATAGGTCTGCAGCGTCTCGAACACATCGGTCACCGGCACGCCCAGCTGCTTGGCCTTGGTACGGTCAAGCTGCACGTCGAGCTGCGGCACGTTCACCTGGTAGTTGCTGAAGATACCAGCCAGTTCCGGGGTTGCGCGCGCCTTGGTCATGAACGCGTTGGTGGCGCTGAACAATTCGTCGTAACCCAATGCGGCACGGTCCTCGATCATCATCTTGAACCCGCCGATCGTGCCCAGGCCCTGTACCGGCGGCGGCGGGAACACGGCGATGAACGCGTCCTGGATCGACCCGTACTGCTTGTTCAGGTCGGCGGCAATCGCATTGCCGGACAGCTCCTTGCTCTTGCGCTTGTCGAACGGGTCCAGCGTGACGAACACGATGCCGGCGCTCGGGCTGTTGGTGAAGCCGTTGATCGACAGGCCCGGGAAAGCCACGGCCGATTCCACGCCCGGATGCTTGAGCGCGATATCCGACATGCGGCGGATCACGTCCTCGGTGCGGTCCAGCGTGGCGCCGTCAGGCAGCTTGGCGAAGCTCACCAGATACTGCTTGTCCTGCGCCGGCACGAAGCCCTTCGGCACCATCTGGAACACACCCCAGGTGGCCACCAGCATCACGGCGTAGACGCCGAACACCGAACCCTTGCGGCGGATCACGCCCTTCACGCCCCGGCCATAGTTGTCCGAGCTGCGGCCGAAGAAGCGGTTGAAGCGGGCGAAGAAGCCACCGAAGACACGGTCCATGCCACGCGTCAGCCAGTCCTTGGGCGCGTCGTGGCCCTTGAGCAGCAGCGCGGACAGGGCCGGAGACAGCGTCAGCGAGTTGAACGCCGAGATGATCGTCGAGATCGAGATCGTCAGCGCGAACTGCTTGTAGAACTGGCCGGTCAGGCCCGTCATGAACGCCAGCGGCACGAACACGGCGATCAGCGTCAGGGCGATGGCGATGATCGGGCCGGACACTTCGCGCATGGCCTTGTAGGTGGCTTCCTTCGGCGACAGCCCTTCCTCGATGTTCCGCTCGACGTTTTCCACCACCACGATCGCATCGTCCACCACGATACCGATCGCGAGCACCAGGCCGAACAGGCTCAGCGCGTTGATCGAGAAGCCGAACGCATGCATCAGGCCGAACGTACCGACGATGGACACCGGCACCGCCAGCAGCGGGATGATCGATGCGCGCCACGTCTGCAGGAACAGGATCACCACCAGCACCACCAGCGCGATGGCCTCGAACAGCGTGTGGACCACTGCCTCGATCGAATGGCGCACGAACTGCGTCGGGTCATAGACGATGCTGTAGTCCACGCCTTCGGGCATGTTGGCCTTCAGCTCGGCCATGGTCTTGCGCACGTCGTTCGAGATCTGGATCGCGTTGGAGCCCGGCGACTGGAAGATCGGCAGCGCCACGGCGGACTTGTTGTCCAGCAGCGAGCGCAGCGCGTATTCCGACGCACCCAGTTCGATGCGCGCGATGTCCTTCAGGTACGTCACCACGCCGTCGGGCGAAGTCTTGACGATGATGTCGCCAAACTCCTCCACGGTCTGCAGACGGCCCTGGGCGTTCACCGACAGCTGCAGGTCGGTGCCCGGCAGCGACGGCGACTGGCCGATCACGCCGGCCGCCACCTGCACGTTCTGCTCGCGGATGGCGCGCACCACGTCGGACGCGGCCAGGCCGCGCTCGGCGATCTTCTCGGGATTCACCCAGACACGCATCGAGTAGTCGCCCGAGCCGAACATCTGCACCTGACCCACGCCCTGGATCCGCGCAAGGCGGTCCTTCACGTTGATCAGCGCGTAGTTGCGCAGGTACGTCATGTCGTAGCGGTCGTTCGGCGACACCAGGTGGACCACCATGGTCAGGTCAGGCGAGCTCTTGACCGTGGTGATGCCCAGCCGGCGCACGTCCTCGGGCAAGCGCGGCTCGGCCTGCGAGACACGGTTCTGCACCAGCTGCTGCGCCTTGTCCGGGTCGGTGCCCAGCTTGAAGGTCACCGTCAGCGTCAGGTTGCCATCGCTGTTGGCCTGCGAGTTCATGTACAGCATGTCCTCGACGCCGTTGATCTGTTCCTCCAGCGGCGTGGCCACGGTCTCGGCGATCACCTTCGGGTTGGCGCCCGGGAACTGCGCGCGCACCACCACCGAGGGCGGTACCACTTCCGGGTACTCCGAGATCGGTAGCTTGAACATCGAGATGGCGCCGATCAGGAAGATCAGCACCGACAGCACGCCCGCGAAAATGGGGCGATCGATAAAGAATTTCGAGAGATTCATCTTGGTCTCGGCGAAAGCAGTCCCCCTGGCCGTCCGCTCGTCGAGCGGACGCCATGTACTGCTGCAGGGGGAATTTCAGTTCGGTGTGGCTTCGGGCGGGCGCTCAGCTCACCTTGGCCCTGCCGGCCTTGCCCTCTTCCGCGGCCTGCTTGCGGTCGGGGGTGGTGCCGCGCGGCTCAAGCTCGCTGCGATAGGCCATGGCCACGGCCTTCGGGGCCACGGTGTCGCCCGGACGCACGCGCATCAGGCCGTTCACCACGATGTTCTCGCCCGGTTGCAGCCCCTTGCGGATCACGCGCAGCCCTTCGTACGTCGGTCCAAGCTCGACTTCGCGATACACGAGCTTGTTGGCCTTGTCGACCACGAGCACGAACTTCTTGCCCTGGTCGGTACCGATGGCGCGATCGTTGACCAGCACGGCCGGGTGCGGCGAGCCGCCGCCGAGCTTGACCTTGGCGTACAGGCCCGGCAGCAGGCGGCCATCCTCGTTGTCGAACACGGCGCGCACGCGGATGGTACCGCTACGCGTATCGAGCCGGTTGTCGATCGAATGGATCTTGCCCTTGTGCGGATTGCCGTCCTCGTTGGCCAGGCCCAGGAATACCGGCAGGTCGTTCTTGCCGCCACTGGCGCCCGGCGCCGTGTAGCGCAGGTAGCTCTGCTCGTCGACATCGAAGCTGGCATACACCGGCGAGACCGACACGACCGAAGTCAGCGGCGGCGACGCGGCGCCCGCGGCCACCAGGTTGCCCACGGTGATTTCCGCACGCGACACCTTGCCCGAGACCGGTGCAACGATGCGCGTGTAGCTCAGGTTCAGCTTTGCCACTTCCAGCGCCGCCTGCGCGCCGCGCACGTCCGCCGACATCTCGCTGGCGGCGTTGATGCGCTCGTCGAACTCGCGGCGCGAGATCGCGTTGTCGTCCAGCAGGCGCTGCGCACGGGCCTTCTCGGTCTGTGCATGCGATGCACGGACCTGCGCAGCGGCCAGCGCCGCTTCGGCGCGTGCCACTTCGGCGGCGTACGGGCGCGGATCGATCGTGAACAGGGGGTCGCCCTTCTTCACGATGGAGCCTTCCCGGAAATGCACCGTTTCGATGGTGCCGGAAACGCGCGGACGGATCTCCACGCGGTCCACGGCTTCGATGCGGCCCGAGAACTCATCCCATTCGGTGATGGTCTGGCCCACCGCGGCGGACACTTCCACGGCCGGCGCCGGGGGCGGCGTATTGGCCTGTGCTTCCCCGCCGTGCCAGGGTTGCAGTACCGAGGTTGCCACGCCCGCCCCAAGGATTGCCACGATGGCAAAGGCGATCAGCGTGCGTCGAGACTTGTCATTCATCTTTCTTCACTCCGTGTTTCGTCGGGTTTCTTCAACTGGAAAAGCAAAAATTCAGGCCGAACGCTGCCCGCCCGCCCAGAGGGCCGGAAAAACGGGAACAACAAGGGGTCCTCCGTCCCGGATCGGACAGAAGCAAGCCACTACAGGGGTGCCAGCCTCAAAGGGCGCTGGCGGGAGAATCCGGCACCGTCACAGCTTTCACGGCGCCGGCCGGCGTTCGGACCGGATTACGAGGCGTCGTCGGCCTTGGCGAAACTTTCGCGCAGGAACCGCGCACCTTCTTTGACCCATGCCTGACACATCTCATGGGACTGTTCCACCCCGTCGCCACAGGCGCCGGGCATGATCAGGGCCCTGGCCGGGATGCCGGCCTTGGACAATTTGGCGGCGAAGGCCTCGCCTTCCGCGCGCAGGGCGTCCTTTTCCGCCACCTGCACCAGCGTGGGCGGCAGTCCCGCCAGCCGCGAGGCCAGCGCCGGGGCCGCATACGGGTGCACGCTGGCAGCCGGCGTGGGCAGGTAGTCGCGATAGTTGCACGCCAGCTTGCGCAGCATTTCCATCGGCACCTGTCCGCCGGACGACGCGTGCTGCAGGCACGGATCGGTCACCGGCCGGATCAGCCACTGGCCCGCGGGCTGGGGCAGGCCACGATCACGCAGCATCTGCGCCGTGGCGATGGCCAGGTTGCCACCGGCCTCCTCGCCCACCAGCGCAAAGCGCAGCTTGTCGACCTTGAGCTTGCGGGCCTGCTTGAGCACCCACGACACCGTGTTGACGGCGTCCTCAGGCGCTGCCGGGAACGGATTTTCGGGCGCCAGCGAGTAATCTGGCGTCACCACCACGGCCGGGACCGACTCCGCCAGATCCCGCACCAGTTCCTTCGCGGCTTCGACACCGCCGTCGACAAAGCCGCCGGCATGCAGGTAGAGCATCCACGGCAACAATGGCGCACCGGCGCTCACAGGCCAATAACCTGCGGGGTAACCCACGCAGACCTTCATTTCGCGCTCGCCGCTGGCCACCACGTGCTGGATCACGATTGCCTCGCCCTGTTCTGCGGCCGGTTGTACGGCGGAACTACGGGGAGTCGTGGTCTTGGTCATGGTTGGCACGGCGGCCGGCAAAGACCGTCGATTACTGTATTGCGATGCAGCGAATTATGGTGATTGACAACGGTGGGATAAAGCGAGCTATTGCCAATGCACTGTTTCTGCGTTGGAATAATCATCGAAGTGAACCCACACGGCTTGAAATGGATACCTGAAATGTGATTCACTCCGGTCCTTCGGCATCTGCGCACTTGGGGAAACAGCGCAAACGCCGGCGCCCCACCCTCCACCCGTCCCCGCTCCGGCCGCCACTGGCGGACCGCCGGCAGCAAATCCAGGCCGCGCACTTGACATGCAGCGGACCCATACCGCCAGACATCCTTCGGAACGTAGCCCGGTCTTACTCCTTTCGAAAGCAACATCATGGATCGTCTTGTCTCAATGCAGGCATTCACTCGGGTGGTGGATGTCGGCAGCTTTGCGCGCGCGGCGGAGTCGCTGGACCTGCCCAAGGCCACCCTCACCCGCCTGATACAGAACCTGGAAACCCACCTTGGCGTCAAGCTGCTGCACCGGACCACGCGCCGGATCAGCGTGACCACCGATGGCGCGGCCTACTACGAACGCTGCGTGCGCATCCTGGCGGATGTGGAGGAAGCGGAGCAGTCGCTGACGCGCCACAACAACTCGCCGCGTGGCACGCTGGCCGTGGATACCACCAGCGGCCTCGCGCAACTGGTGTTGATGCCTCAACTGCACGACTTCTTCAATGCCTATCCCGAACTGAAGCTGGAACTGACCATCAACGGCAAGCCCATCGACCTGCTCAAGGAAGGCGTGGATGTGGTGCTGCGCGTGGGGGCGCTCGACGAGGCCATGGTGGCACGGCGCATCGGACAGGTGAAGCTGGCGTTCTATGCGTCGCCGATCTACCTGCGGCGTTTTGGCACACCGCACGACCTGACCGAGCTGTCGCAGCACAAGGCCATCAACTTCCTGTCCAACCGTACCGGACGCGAAACGCCGTGGACGCTGATCCGTGGCGGCGAGAGCACCGAAGTGCTGCTGCCTTCGGTGATCTCGACCAACGATGCCGACGTGTACCTGGGCTGCGCGGTGGAAGGCCATGGCATTGCACGCATCTCGCGCGCCATGGCCGAGCCGTATATCCACAGCGGCCGGCTCGTCGAGGTCATGACCGACTGGCAGACCGACGAACTGCCGATTTCCGCGATGTATCCGCAGAACCGGCACCTGTCGGCCAAGGTCCGCGTGTTCGTGAACTGGGCCGCGGAGATCTTCTCGCGGCATCCGCACTTCGGCGCCGCGCCGCAGCAGCTGGCGGCCTGATGTCCCGCCCCTCTCCCGCGTGCACGGCCCGCGCGCGGGAGAGGGTATCCCCCAAACCTCAGTGCTTCGCGATCTCCTGCAGCATCCGCGTCATCAGGTACAGGCGCGGTACGATCGAATCCAGCTCCACGTACTCGTCGCGTGCGTGATAGCCGAAGCCTGACAGGCCGAAGCTTTCCAGCACCACCGCCTTGCCCGAACGCCCTGCAAAGCCCGCATCGGTGCCGCCTCCGGTGCCCGGCATCAGGATCAACGACCGGCCGTCCATCTCCGCATAGATCTGCTGGGCCCGCGCGGCCAGTTCCTTCGAGCGCGTATCGGCCACGAAGGCCGGGCGCCCTTCTTCCATCGCAATCGTGGTCTTCGTGTCGGGAATCAGATGGCCCGCGTCGACCTTCTGCTGCAACGCCGCCTGCAACTTCTGCGCGGCGCCGCCGGCGGTCACGCGCACATCGCCGACGGCGGTGGCTGTCTCGGGAATCTGGTTCAGCGGACCGGTGGTCCTGGCCTGCGTCCAGTTCATCTGCGCCCCCGGTATCGTCTTGGCGAGGTCGCGCGTTTCCTGCATCTGGTAGGCCAGTTCCAGCAGCGCGTTGCGGCCCAGTTCGGGCGCCGCGCCGGCATGCGATGACCGGCCCTTGACCTGCATCGTCGCCGTGGCGGTGCCGGCGGCGGCCAGCAGCAGCGATTCCGATTTCGCCACCGACTTCGCCACGTTGGGCTCGCACGACAGCACCACGTCGTGCTGCGCGGCCAGCGTCGCAATGGTCTCGCCCGAGCCTAGCGAGCCGATTTCCTCGTCCGGGTTCAGCAGCACCGTGATCTGCGCGTAGTCCTTCCAGCCCTGCGCCTTGAGGATTTCCAGCGAATGCAGGATCACGGCCAGGCCGCCCTTGTCGTCGGCGATGCCGGGGCCATACAGCCGGTTGCCGTCCTCGCGGATCGGCTGCGACGCCAGGATGCCTGCCGGATACACCGTGTCCATATGGCCGATCAGCATGATGCGGCGCTTGCCCGTGCCGGTCAGCGTGGCCTTGACCATCGGCGCGGCGCTGGTGGTCATGGGCAGCCGCTCCACCTTCGCGCCCAGCGCCTGCAGCCGCTGCGACGTGTAGTCGGCCATGCGCGCCAGCCCCTGCATGTCGGCGCTGCCCGATTCGATCGTCACCATGTCCTTGAGCGACTGCACCACGGCAGGCTGCGCGGCGCGGGCGGCATCGAGCAGCGCCTGGTCGGGTCCGGCGGCCAGCGCGGCGCCGCAGGCCGTTGCGGCGGCCAGGGCGATGGCGGTGGCACCAGCCGTGGCGCGGGCAAGGCGGCGAAGGGAAAGCGGCATGCGGGTCTCCTGTTCTCTGTTGTCGTTGGAGCTCCAATGTATCGCTTGCGCTATCCGGGGGGGAGGTTCAATATCGCCAATCCCGATGCCAATCCCGCCATGCGCCCCATGCCCCCGCCCGCCGCGCCTCTGCACGTCAAGCTGCTCTGGTTGCCCGATGCCATGCCTGGCACGCTGTTCGGCGCGCTCGATGTCCTGCGTACCGCCGCGGGCGTGGCGCGGTTGCAGCAGCCGGGCGCGCCGGCCCGGCTGACCTGGGAGATCATCGGCGCCAGCGGACGCGCCCTGCCCGACCCGCTGCCCGGCCTGTCCACATCGCGCCGGGGCGCACCGCGCCAGGCCCAGGTGCTGATCATGGTGCCGGGACTGATGGCGGCCAGCGCGCCCCATCTGGGCGAACTGGCCGCCGCCGATACCGCCACGCAACGCCTGCTGGCCCGGCATATGGATGCTGGGGGCTGGGTGGCGTCGATCTACACCGGGATGGCTTACCCACTGATGCTGGGGCGGCTCGATGGCGCGCGCTGCGGCGCGCCGTGGATGTTCCAGAGCTGGTTCGCGCAACGCTTTCCGGCGTGCGACCTGTCGTCGGACGAACCGATGGGACTGCACGGGCAGGTCTTTCATTGCGTGGCGCCGGCCCTGCAGACGGAATTCATGCTGCGCGTGCTGGGCCATCTGCACGATCCCGACCTGGCGCAGGCAGTGGCCCGCCTGCTGCTCTACCAGCCCGAACGCCAGCAGTGGGTACCCGAGCTGGTTTCGCAGCGGTGGCTTGGCAAGACCGCCGACAGCCCGGTCTATCGCGCCATCGGCTGGCTGCAGGCGCATGTCGGCGAGCCTTACCGGCTGGCGGCCGTGGCGCGCGCCGCAGCCGTCAGCGAACGGACGCTGCTACGCCATTTCCGCCAGGTGACCGGACGCACCCCATTGGATTACCTGCACCGCCTGCGCGTGGAGCGCGCACGCATGCTGCTGGAAGTCACGCTGCATGGCACGCAGGCGATTGCCGAGGCCTGCGGCTACAGCGATGCCGCGGCCTTCCGGCGCCTGTTCCAGCGAACCATGCAGATGTCGATGTCGGAATACCGCTCGCGCTTTGCGCTGCGCACGCGGCGCCGCTACTGGCGCGTGGAAGACCAGGCAGCGCGCGTCGATGCCGGCATCGTCGACTAGTCAGCTGCTCAGGGCGATATGGTTGATGACGTCCTCCACGCCTTGCACGTACCACGCATCACGCTCCACCTGCTTGCGCGCGCCGTCGCTGGACGCGTAGCCGTCGAGCGTCACGACCCGGCCCTCGGTACGCACGCGGATGCGCGCGGCATCCACGAACGGGTCGGTTTCCAGCACCAGTTGCAACGCCTCACTCAGTTCCTCGTCGCTGTCGGCCTCGGCCGGCGCCACCACGATGTCGTTGATCACGTTGCGACAGCCGCGTGACCACCACGCCAGCACGCCGGCCAGGCGCATGTGCGACAGGCTGATCACCTGGCCGCTCAGCATGACCGCGCCGTCATGGACCGCCACCTCAATCCAGCCGCTGCGCTCGCCCACGGCTTCGCGCACCGGCTCCACTTGCCCCTTCACCTTCGCGCAGATCTTGCAGTTACGGAAGTCGATCGCATTGAGCAGCCGATCGCAAACGGCCGCGCGCAGATCGCCATCGCCCACTACCGGGCCGGCATGGGCAATGCGCAGGTGATCGATCACTGTGGAAACGCCGTCCAGACGGCGCAGCCGGGCCGTGGCGCGCGTCTTGTCCATGACGTCGGCCACTTCGCCCTCCAGAATCAGGGCTCCGTCTGATAGTCGCAGGTGAATGGTGGGATGGATCTGATGGCCCTGATATGGCACATGCGCCAACGCGGCTCGCGCCTGCGTCAGCACCGCTTCGCTACTCAGCATGATATGTGTCTCCCCATTTGACGTGGAGATGGGTGGGAAGCGCGCCCCTGCCTGCAAGCACGCGTGGCGCGGTGCGGCCGTTTTGCCCACGTGGTGCCGCGCCACACAGGCATTATAGGAAGCGCCCCGGCAAAGTCGCCGTCCGCCGGGCCACCCCTGCACCGGTGTTTCAAACGTACGTTGCCCGCCCGTAGCGGCATTGGCGTCACATGCTGGAACGCCCGGCGTCACCGGGGGCTTTGGACCCGGGCCATCGGCAATCCCGGACAAGTGCGCAGCCCGACACCGTCCAGCCATTCAGCCGGACGGCGTCCGCGGCGCTTCAGTCCGGCGAAACCTTCGGCATAACGTCCGGCGACACGAACGCGCCGCCGATGATCGCGTATTGACGGCCCGCGCCGCCGTGCCGACCATAGGCGGCAGAACCGCGCCCCCGGAGCCCCCATGTGCGTCAACTACGCCCCCGTCCAGAAACGCATCCTGCGCGAGATTTTCGGCGTGGAGCCCCCGCCGGGCCTGTACCCCGAGGAGACATGGCCCGACTATGCCGCGCCCATCGTGCGCCAGAAAACGGGCGAAGCCGCCTGGGAAAGCGTGCTGGCATCGTTCAGCATGGTGCCCAAGGCGACCATCCCGCCCGGCACGCGCTACTACCCCACCGCCAATGCGCGTGTGGAGACCATCGGGAAGCGGTCGTCCTTTGCCAGGTTCTGGAAGTCCTGCCAGCTGGCGCTGGTGCCGGCCACGGCGTTCTACGAACCGAACTACGAAAGCGGCAAGGCGGTGCGGTGGAAGATCGGCCTGCCGGGCGGCGAACCGTTTGCGATTGCCGGGCTGTGGCGGGCGTGGCCCGGTGGCGCCGTGTCGTTCACGATGCCGACGGTCAACGCCGACCATCATCCGCTGATGCAGCGGTTTCACAAACCCGGGGACGAGAAGCGCGGCGTGGTGATCCTGCCACGCGAAGACTGGGACGAATGGCTGAAATGCCGCGATCCCGAGGTGGCCAGGACGCTGCTGCGCCTGCTGCCCGCCGGGAAACTGGTGGCGGAGCCGGCCCCATTGCCGCCGCGCGGGACGACAAAGGGGCCGCCGCCACCTTCGGACTAGCCGTTCCGGCTACGCTCAGAACGCGGCGCGGGCCTGGATGTAGACCATGCGCGGCGCGCCCACCAGGCGGCCGGCATTGCTGTCGGTGGTACGCGTGTAGAACCGCTTGTCGAACAGGTTGTTGATGCCGACGGTGATGTCGGTGTTCTTGCGCTGCGGCAGCTTGAACATCGCCTGGATATTCCACGTACGGAAGCCCGGAATCAGGCCGTTGCTGCCGTCCGCGCTTTCGGCCACGGTGTTGGCCAGATCCGCGTATTGCTTGCTCTGGTGCGTGGTGGAGACGTTGAACGTCCAGCTGCGCCAGTCGTAGCGTGCGCCGATCGTGTCGGTGGTGCGCGAGTAGAACGGCACGTCCAGGCCGGCCGTGGTGCCCGATTTCTGGATGGCGCGCGTGTACGTGTAGTTGGCGTACAGGTTCAGGCCGCCCAGCACGCTGGCACGGTCGAACGTGTAGTCGATGGCCGCTTCCACGCCATCGTGGTCGGTCGCACCAATGTTCTGGAACGTGGCCGGGAACAGGCCCGGCACCTGCAGGATCTGGTTGTCGAACTTGATCTTGAACGCGGTCAGCTCGCCCTTGATGCGGCTGTCCGTCCAGCGGGTACCCACTTCGAACGTCTTGGCCACTTCAGGCTGCAGCGGATTGTTCGGCGTCTGCGAATTGAGCTGCGTGTTCTGCACCGGGCCGAACGACGTGCTGTAGTCGGCAAACACCGTCCAGGCGCTGTTCACCAGGTACGACACGTTGACCGACGGCAGCGCCTTGTTGTTCAGGCTTTCCCACTGCGTCGCGGTGTTGCGCTGCTGGCGGGACGTGTCGATATGCTCGAAGCGCACGCCCGGCACGATGCGCCAGTTGCCGTAGGCGATGCGGTCGTCGATGTAGACGGCGTGGGCGTCGGTGGCATTGTCGAACGTCGTGGTCGGACCGTTCACGCCGGTCTGGCGGTTCGTGCTGAACTGGTTGTCGTCGCCGCGTTCGCGGATGTAGCGGTAGCCGACCGTCACGTCATGGGTGGTCGGGCCCACGCCGAAACGCTGCGTGAAGCGCGGCTCGATGCCGAACGTCGTGTAGTTGCGCGGCTGGTGCGCGATCACGGTGGCGCTCTGCTGCAGCGTGCTCTGGCGATAGCTTTCGTTGAAGAACGTGCGGATCTCGAATTCCTGGTTCGCGGAAATCGTGTTCACGTAGCCCAGGTCGAAACCGTAGCGATTGCCGCTCCAGTAGTCGTCGGGGCGCGTGTTCTGGAACGGATTGGCGTTGTACTGCGCCACGCTCAGCCCGCCCGGCGTCTTCGACTTGACGTCGTAGTACGACAGCTTGCCGTAGACCTGCGACGTCGGCGTGATGTCGTAGGCGAACTTCACGGCCAGGTCGTTGACGTTGTCGTCGCTGCCCTGGCGCCATTCTCGGCCCGTCATGCCCGAGTACAGCAGCGCGATGCCCAGGCCGCTGTCGAGCGTGGTGCCCACGAACGCGTTGTACTGGGTGTTCTTGCCGCCACCTTCGGTGTAGATGTTCTCGCGCACCGACGCCTCGCCGCTGAACACGCCCGGAATCGGCCTGGTGTTGAAATTGATGATGCCGCCGACGTTCTGCGGGCCGTAGCGCACGGCGCCACCGCTGCGCACCACGTCGATCGATTCGATGTTGCCCAGGCTCACCGGGGCAAACGACAGCTGCGGCTGGCCGTACGGCGCCACGGCCATCGGGATGCCGTCGAGCAGCACCGTGGAGCGTGGCGTGTAGCGGCCGGACAGGCCCCGCACGCCGATATTGAGCGACACGGCGCTGCCTGCCGTGCCGGAGTTGTCGGTCGCCTGCACGCCCGGGATGCGCCGCATGACGTCGCCAATGCTCTGTGCGCCGCTCTGTTCGATCTGCTGCTCGCTGACCACCGTGCGGGCGCCGGGGAACGTCTTCACGCTGTTCTGCAGCCCCGTGCCGAGCCAGTTTCCGGAAACCTGAACCGTTTCGAGCATCTTTTCCGTCTCACCACCCTGCACCGGTCCCGGGGCGTCCTGGGCGGCCGCCCATTGCGGCGTCAGGCACAGCATCGAGACAGCCAGCGCCGTGGCGCACGGTGCAAAGTGGGGCGCGGCGAATGGCAGTCCGCGACGGCTCGAATTCATGGTCTTCCCTTGTGACAAGAAACTGACAAAGGCCACGAATGTAAGTGATAACGGTTCTCGTTTGTAGCCCCAATGGGAAAAGACGCGCTTAATGTATGTCGATCACGACAATGTGTTGCCCATAGGCGACATTTTGTCGATACCTGACGCTACGCAGCCCGCATTTGGGTGATTCCAGCGCCCCACCGAGAGAGGGTGGGCGCCTTATCGGCCCTCACCCATACTGACCGGCCACCGGCCAGAAGAGCCGGACCAACCTGGGTCAGAACATGCACGCAGTCTCGTTTGTCGGATACGCGCTCGCGTTTCTGGCGGTGATCATCATCGCCGCCCGCTGGATCTATCGAAATCACCCGGCCCTGCGGGACACCGATCCGCCGCCCCCCGAACGCCGCGACGATGGCGCCGGCGCGCGGCGCGGCGGCCCGTCGCACGACTGATCCGCGCACGCGCCGGGAACTGCCACGCCCTGTCGTTGCCTGAACCTCTTGCGCCCGCGCCACGCGGCGTGCACGCTCGCGCCTGTAAGCCACAAGAACAAAGGGAACAAGACATGGCAACTGCCAACAAACTGCCGGCCTGGACCATCTGGTCCCCGCTGGCCGCCTGGGCCGCCTTCGGCCTGGGCCTTGCAATGACGGGGCAGGCCTGGCTCATCGCACTGATGTCGATCGCATTGGCCGGTGCGGTGTTTTCGGCCGTCCATCATGCCGAGGTGGTGGCTCACAAGGTTGGCGAGCCGTTCGGCACGCTGGTGCTGGCCATTGCGGTGACCGTGATCGAGGTGGCGCTGATCGTATCGGTCATGCTGTCGTCCGGGCCGGAAAAAGCCGGCCTGGCGCGCGACACGGTGTTCGCGGCGGTCATGATTATCTGCAACGGCATTGTCGGCATCTGCCTGTTCGTGGGCGCGCTGCACCATCGCGAGCAGGCCTTCCAGGCGCCGGGCGCCAATGCGGCCATGGCCATCCTGGTCACCCTGCTCGGGCTGACGATGGTGCTGCCGAACTTCACCAGCACCACGCCGGGGCCTGTCCTGTCATCGTCCCAGCTGGCGTTCTCCGGCGTGATGTCGCTGCTGCTCTACGGCTGCTTTGTCTTCGTGCAGACCGTGCGGCATCGCGACTACTTCCTGGTGGACGGCAGCAACGACGAAAACGTCCATGCGCCGCCGCCGCCCACGCGCGTGGCCGTGGCCAGCGGCGTGCTGCTGGTGGTCTGCCTGGTGGCCGTGGTGGCATTGGCCAAGCTGCTGTCGCCGTCGGTGGAAAAAGCCGTTGCGAACGCCGGGTTGCCGGCAGCGGTGGTGGGGGTGGTGATCGCGGCACTGGTGCTGCTGCCCGAAGGGCTTGCCGCGCTGCGCGCCGCGCGGTCCGACCGCATCCAGACCAGCCTGAACCTGGCGCTGGGGTCGGCCCTGGCCAGTATCGGCCTGACCATTCCGACGGTGGCCATCGTCTTCATCACCATCGGGCAGCCGCTGGAACTGGGCTTGAGCGCCAAGGAAATGGTGCTGCTGTTCCTGACGATGATCGTGGCGTCGCTGACGCTTGGCATGGGCCGCACGACCATCCTGCAGGGCGTGGTCCACATGGTGATCTTCGCGGCGTACCTGTTCCTGACAATCGTACCCTAGCGGCAGGGCCCGACTCCCGCCTCGCCCTTCAATGGGCGAGGGGAAAAACACAATCAGGTCAGCTCCGCTGGCGGCAATCGGTCGCCACCGTCCGCTCAGTCGGCATGGATGCCCCGTTCGCGGATCAGCGTGCCCCACTTGACCGTTTCCTTGGCCAGGTGGTCCTTCAGCTGCGCCGGCGTGCTGCCGATCGGCTCCGCGCCGATGCCGGCCAGACGCTGTTGCACGGACGGCTTCTTCAGCGATTCGAGCATGGCGCGGTTCAACGTGTCGATCACCGCCTGCGGGGTCTTGGCCGGCACGAACGCGGCAAACCACGGCGATAGCTCATAGCCCGGCACGCCCGCCTCCGCCACCGTCGGCACATTGGGCAGCGCAGTCGATCGCTTGCTGGTGGTCACCGCAATCGGCGTCAGCTTGCCGCTGTCGATATGGGGCTTGGCCGACGTAATGCTGTCGAACATGTAGTCTACCTGCCCGCCCAGCAGGTCGGTCATGGCCGGGCCCGATCCCTTGTACGGGATATGCAGCAGGTCCACGTGCGCCATCGACGTGAACAGCTCGCCGGCCAGGTGGATCGACGTGCCGTTGCCGGCCGACGCATAGGTGTACTTGCCCGGCTTGGCTTTGGCGCTGGCGATGACCTCGGCCACCGTCTTCTGCGGATTCTTCGCCTTGTTGGCGACCAGCACGTTGGGCACCACGGCCAGCAGCGACACCGGCGCGAAATCCTTGATCGGGTCGTAGCTGAGCTTGCCGTACAGCGCCGGATTCACGGCCATGCCGTTGGCCACGATGATCAGCGTGTAGCCGTCGGCCGGCGAGCGCGCCACCATCTCGGCGCCGATATTGCCGCCGGCGCCAGGGCGGTTCTCGACCACGATGGCCTGGCCCAGCGACTTCGACATGTCTTCGCCCAGCGTACGCGCGATGTTGTCCATCGCACCGCCCGCGGGGAACGGCACCACCCAGCGGATCGGATGGTCGGGATAGGCGGCGTGCGCCGGAGCGGCTGCGGCAAGCAGCAGCGATGCGGAAATGGCAAATGCGGCCGGCACGCGGGCCGACCGTTGCAGCAAGGACTTCATGTCTCCGTTCCTTCTTTTCTGGTTGCCGATCAGCGGATCGACCACGGGTGCTTGGCCAGCGGGGTGACGTGGATCTTCATGTACGGGAACAGCGGCAGGCTGGCCAGCAGCGTGTGCAGTTCGTCGTTCGATTCCACATCGAACACGCTGTAGTTGGCATACTCGCCCACCACGCGGTACAGCGCCTGCCACTTGCCCTGGCGCTGCAGGTCCTGCGAATAGGCCTTTTCGCGGGCCTTGATCTCGTCGGCCGTAGCGGCCGGCAGGTCGTGCGGGATCTGCACGTCCATCCTGACAAGGAACAACATGGGATGTGTCTCCGGATTGAATGCGTAATCGGAATGTCTGACTGACCGCCTTAGCCAGCCTTGCGGCGATAGTGGCGCAGCTTGTCTTCGTCGATGGCCAGGCCCAGCCCCGGCCCCTTCGGCAGGTGCAGCGCAAAGTCCTTGAACACCGGGCGGTCCACCACGATGTCGTCCTTCACCAGCAGCGGACCGAACAGCTCGGTGCCCCACGCCAGTTGCGGCAGCGTGCAGAAGCCGTGCGCGGCGGCGATGGTACCCACGGCGCCTTCGAGCATGGTGCCGCCATAGAGCGCGATGCCGGCCGCGTCGCCCACGGCAGCCGTGCGCAGCATGCCGAAGATGCCGCCCGACTTGGCGATCTTCAGCGCAAACACGTCGGCGGCGCCCAGGCGGGCCAGTTCCATCGCGTCCTCTGGGCCGGTCACGGCTTCGTCGGCCATGATCGGTACCACGAAGCGCGCCGCCAGCCGCGCCAGCGCGGTGCGATGCTCGCGCGGGGTGGGCTGCTCGATCAGGTCGATGCCTGCGGCCTCCAGCATGGCGATACCGGTCGCGGCATCGGCTTCGTTCCAGGCCTGGTTGACGTCCACGGTCACGCGGGCCCGGTCGCCCAGCGCACGCTTGATGGCCGACACGTGCGCCACGTCGTCGCGCACGCTGCGGCGGCCGATCTTGAGCTTGAACGTGTTGTGCCGGCGTTCTTCCAGAAAACGCTCGGCTTCCTCGATGTCGCGGCCGGTGTCGCCGCTGGCCAGGGTCCAGAGCACCGGCAGCGTGTCGCGTACGGCGCCGCCCAGCAGCGTGACCAGCGGCACGCCCAGGCGCTTGCCCTGCGCGTCGAGCAGGGCCGACTCCAGCGCCGACTTGGCGAACCGGTTGCCGCGCGCCACCTTGTTCAGGCGCGCCATCGCGCCATGCACGTTGGTGGCGTCCTGCCCGGCCAGCGCAGGGCCCAGGTAGGTGTCGATCGTCAGCTTGATGCCCTCGGGGCTTTCGTCACCATACGACAGACCGCCGATGGTGGTGGCCTCGCCGATGCCCTCCACGCCGTCGCTGCAACGCAGGCGCACGATGACCAGCGTCTGCTGCTGCATCGTGGCCATGGCCAGCTGGTGGGCCCGGATGGTCGGCAGGTCCACCAGGATGGCCTCCATCGAAGAAATTGTCGCAGTCATACCTTTTCCATACTCAAATACGCGTTGCAGCGAGTATGGACCTTGACCTGACTGGCGTCCAAGACCGAAGATGTCTTGATCCATACCTGATGGGTATGCATCGACATATCCCCTCCTCCGCCATGGAACTCCGCCATCTCCGCTATTTCCAGACCGTCGCCCAGGAACTGAATGTGACGCGTGCGGCAGAAAAGCTGCATATGGCCCAGCCGCCGCTGTCGCGGCAGATCCGTCAGTTCGAGGAAGAAGTGGGCGTGGCGCTGTTCGACCGCGTGGGCCGTGGCCTGAAGCTGACCGAGGCGGGCCGCTTCCTGCTGGAGCAATCGCTGCAACTGACGCAGCGGCTGGAAGAAACGCTGGAAGGCACGCGCCGCATCGGCCGCAACGAAAAGCGCTGGTTCGGCATCGGCTTTGTGCCGTCGGTGCTTTATGGCGTGCTGCCGGAGCTGATCCGCGAATTGCGCGGCGATGACAGCGAGGTGGAAGTCGGCCTGACGGAAATGATCACGGTCCAGCAGCTTGAGGCGCTCAAGTCCGGCCGCATCGACCTGGCATTCGGCCGGCTCACCTTCAACGATACGGCGATCGTCCAGCAGGTGGTGATGGCCGAGACACTGGTCGCCGCCATGCCGGTCACCGCCCCGCCCCCGGCCGCGCCGTTCGATGCGGCCGGTCTGGCGCGCCAGCCGCTGATCCTCTATCCCGCCCGACCGCGTCCCAGCTACGCCGATCACGTGCTGTCGCTGTTCCGCGCGCAGGGCCTGCAACCGCGCGTGGTGCAGGAAGCCAACGAACTGCAGACCGCGCTGGGCCTCGTGGCGGCGGGCCTGGGCATCACGCTGGTGCCATCGTCGGTGCAGCGGCTGCATCGCGACGACGTGCGCTACGTGTCCATCGACGCCCCCGGCTTCATCTCGCCCGTGATCATGAGCTATCGTGCCGGCGATACCTCGCCGCACCTGACGCGCGCCATTGCCTGGGTGCGCAGCCAGGCGCGCCCGTAGCCGGCGAAACAGGGCCTAGACCGACACCATCTTCGACCTGGCCGCGACCTTCCGGGCTTCCTTGCGGCGGCCATACCAGCCGCCCACCAGCAGCAGCACCGCCACCGCGATGAGATCGCCCGTCAGGGCCACGGGCCGCGTCGGACGCCCCCCCGCGAAGCCATAGGTCAGACCTTCGATGCCCACCGACACCACGGCGCCCAGCACGAAGCAGAACAGGCTGTGGCGGCCGATCTGCACGACCGGACCCATGAAGCGGGCCATCCGCTCGATCCACCCGGCGCGCACGGCCAGGTACACCAGCCATGCCAGACCGAGGAAGCTGACCACGCGCAGCGCGGCCAGGCTCTGCTTGGGCAGCGGGAACGCCATCGTCGGGATCCACGCCGGCAGCCAGGACTCATACAGGTGCGGACGCATCCACAGGTAGGCGGCGCCCATGCAGAGCAGCGCCACCACCACGGCGCCGGCCGTAAAGGCACGGCGCACGATGGTCTGCTGTGGCAGGACGAAATCGGGACGCAGCCGCGCCAGCAGACCCAGGGCGAACATCAGCTGCCAGGCAAACGGGTTGAAGCTCCAGCCGCGCGGCTCGCTACTGGGCAGCAGCGGCAACAGCGTGGGCGACATGATCCAGAGCGCCACACTGCCGCAGATAAACGCCAGCGGTTGCGCGCGAGCCCAGCGGATGGCCAGCGGCGCAATGCCGATGAATACGGCGTACATCGGCAGCACATCGGACACGAACGGCTGGCGCGCCAGCGCGAAGACCTGCAGCAGCGTGGCCAGCGGCTGCGCCATGAAATCGAGCGCCTCCGTGGCGCGCACGGCCGGCGCGGGGATCTTGCACATCGCCAGCACAAAGCCGAACAGCAGCATCAGCACGCCGGTCAGCACGAACGCCTTGTAGATCTCCCAGCTGCGGCGGCGCAGGCGCTTACGTGCCGCGCTGGCACCGTCGCGCGCTTCCATGGCCAGATAGGCCGCGCCGGCCGAGCAGCCGGCCAGGAAGACGAACACCTCGGCGGCGTCGAAAAGCTGGAAATTCCGGATCGTATAGTCGGCCAGCACACTGCCGTTGACATGATCGACCACGATGAAGAGCAGCGCGATGCCGCGAATGAGGTCGATCTCGGTGCGCCGCTGATTGTTGTTCACTGCGTTCACAGGCGTACATCCCAAGGCTTGCCAGCGGCCCGGGAGGCGCCACGCGGCAATCACGGGTGGCATCTTACCGTGATCTCAGGGTTTACCTGTAAGAACAGTGTTTCGCAAAGTTACGATATGTGATAAACCCGGCAGGCGTGGATTTCAGCAAAACGGTCAGATATCGCGATGATTATTTCGGAGTTTTTCTATTATCGAATAGCAGTTTTACGAAAACGGGATTCATCCAAACGCCGCATGGCGATTTCCGCGGGAATCTTGCCTATAATTCTCGCTGCTTTTCCCATCCTTGCCTGGCAAAAGAGGCGCGACACCATGAGCACGATTCCGCAATGGCTTCATGACGAGGTCAACGACTATTTTGTTGTCCCGATTCGGACGACCCCGCACACCGTGCTCGATATCGGCGCGAATATTGGCGCATTTGCACTCCGCGCCCACCGCGAATGGCCATCGGCCACCGTATTCTGCTATGAACCCATGCCATTCAACGTGGAAAAGCTGCGTGAAAACGTCGACGGCGCCTGGTGCCATATTTCCGCCAGCGCAGTGCGCGCCACAGCCGGCGAGGACGATATTCACGTCGGGGACATGTTTGTCACGGGCGGATTCTCGAAAGGCGCGCGCATGACAAACCAGACCATTCGCGTCCAATGTGTGGCAGCCAGCGGTCTGCCATCCTGCGATCTGGTGAAAATCGACACCGAGGGATCTGAAGTCGAGATTCTGTCGCATCTTAATCTCGAAAATACCCAGGTCATCATGCTTGAGCATCACAGCCTGAGCGATGCCGAAACCCTCAGAAAAATGCTCAGCCCCGTTTTTGAATTGGTGCATGACGAAACCTCGCGCGAGGTCGGCACCGAAGTGTATTTCCGGCGTGGCTAACCATGCAAACGCGGGCCGGCGTTAGTCCTCATACCCCGGTAAATGCCGCATGCAACCGGGCAAGCGTGTGCCGCCCCGCGCGCACCACGGCTGTATCATGGGTGGTCTGGGCGCGCACGATCATCCCCTCGATACAGATAATCGCCTCTTCGGCGACCGCCTCTGGCTGATCCAGTCCCAGCTCCCGGGCGATGTCCCCGACAAAGGCCTGCAACGACGCCTTGTGCGATACCGCCTGTTCCAGTAGCCGGGCATCGTCGCCGGCACCGCCGCCCGATTCCGCCACCATATTGATAAAGGCGCAGCCGCGAAAATCCTCGCCCTCGAACCACTCGCCCAGCGTATCGGCCATGACGTCCAGATTCGGCCGCGCTGCCAGCCGGCGTCGCACACCCGTTTCAAACCACGTCATCCAGACGTCGTGCCGGCGCTGCAGATATTCGAAGATCAGATCGTTCTTCGACGCAAAGTGCCGATATAAAGACATTTTGGCCACACCCGATTCCGCAATGATGCGGTCGATGCCGGTGGCACGGTAGCCATCGCGATAAAACAGGCGTGCGGCGGTGTCGAGAATGCGGTCGCGAGCGGAAGGGGTGGCCATGGCGAGGTACGAGCTTCAGCGAAAAACACTGCCATTATAGTAGACAGGTCTGTCTCTGAGGCAGTGTACTCGCCGCTGCGGGCCAGTCACCCCGCCCCGTCCCGATCCGGCAACCGCGGCGTGAAACAACGCTGCTGGATATCGCCGCGACGCGCCACCAGCATGGTCGATTCCGGGATTTCTTCCCACACGCCCTGCACGTCGATCAGCGGCTCGGACAGTACGAGGAAGGCATCGTCCCCTGCAGCGATGATGCGCGGGTCATCGGGATAGAGCGCCCGCAACTGGCGAAACGACGTACTGTGGAACAGCGACCGTGAATCGCGTTCGCTGGAATAGCGCGCCGCCACGATCTGCTGCCCGTCGGTCACGCAGACGGTCATGTTGATGGGGTGCTCGATATCGTGCCGATGCCCGACCGACTCGATCAGCCCCACCATCTGCTCCAGTGCCCCCTGCGGATCGCGCTCCAGGCCGAATGTCAGTGCCAGGAAAAACATCACCTCGGAATCGGTCGAGCCCTCGATCCACCGGAACAGGTGCGGCGCCACGGACATCATCAGGTCCCGCCGCACCAGCGGGTAATCGCGGATAAGCCCATTGTGGGCAAACAGCCAGCGGCCAAACCGGAACGGGTGACAGTTCGTTTCCTGGGTCGGCGTGCCCGTGGCGGCCCGTATATGCGCCACGAACAGCGGCGCCCGTACCGCCCGCGCGGCCTCGCGCAGGTTGGTATCGCTCCAGGCCGGGTGCAGGCACCGATAGCGGAACGGCAGCTCGGAATGCCGCCCGTACCAGCCGACCCCGAAGCCGTCGCCATTGGTCGTGGTATGTCCGAGGCGGGAATTCAGGCTCTGGTCGATCAGCGAATGCTCGGGCTGAAACAGGACTGCCTCCATCGGAACGGAACGGCCCGAATAGGCCAGCCAGCGGCACATGATGCCTCCTCCAGTCTGTCAGTGCGGGATATCCACTTCAGCATAGCAAGTGGCCCGCCAGGATGCTGTTACGGCGCAATTGCGGGGCCGTCCTGTGGCAATTCCTACATTGGCTGCCGGGGACCGCGTTTCGATTCGGCCATGCCACGCGCCCAAAATACATCGAATACATCACGCTTGGCGGCCACTGGCCCGCTGCCCGCCCCTGATCTTCGCCGGGCACCATTCGTGCTACATGCCCGAAATGGAGCACGCATGGACCACCGGAAACCGCCTGCAGTTGCTGGAAAACGGCGACGAATACTTCCCGCGCCTGATCGCGGCCATCGGGGCGGCGCGCCATAGCGTGCTGCTGGAAACATTCATCCTGTTCGAGGACGACGTCGGCAGGCCGCTCGCCGATGCGCTGGCGGCGGCCGCGCGCCGTGGCGTCGCGGTCGGCATGACCGTGGACGGATTCGGCTCGGCCGACCTGTCGCCCGACTACCTTGCGAGGCTGGCCGAAGCGGGCGTCGTGGTGCGCGTGTTTGCGCCGGGGCGCCGGCTGCTGGGCAAGCGGACCAATCTCTTCCGGCGGCTGCATCGCAAACTGGTCGCCATCGACGGCGATCTGGCCTTCGTGGGTGGCATCAACCTGTCCGTCGAGCATCTGGTGCAGGCCAGCCCGTCCGCCAAGCAAGACTATGCCGTCGAGGTACAAGGCCCGGCTGCGCGCATCATTCATGAATTCATGCGCGAAGCCAGCGGCGACCGGCCCGCCAGGCAGCCTCGCGCACCCATCCGGCGGGCACCCCCGCCCCACCCCACCGATCACGCCGCGCCCGGCTCCGTGCTCTTTGTCACACGCGACAACCAGGCACACCGCAATGACATCGAGCAGCAATATCTGGCAGCCATTCGCACGGCGCGACACCAGATCGAGATCGCCAATGCCTATTTCCTGCCGGGATACCGGCTGCTGCAGGCAATCTGCAACGCCGCGCAGCGGGGTGTCGATGTGCGCCTGGTGCTGCAGGGCCGGCCAGACATGCTATGGGTCAAGCGCACCGTGGACATGCTGTACGCGCACCTGCGCGAATCGGGCGTGCGCATTTTCGAATACTGCGAGCGGCCCAACCACAGCAAGGTGGCCGTGGTGGACGACGATTGGGCCACCGTGGGATCGAGCAACCTCGACCCGCTGAGCCTGTCGCTGAACCTCGAAGCCAACCTCGTGATCCGCGACACCGCGTTCGTGGCATCGCTGCGGGACAACCTGCGCAACCTGATGTCCGCGCGCTGCCCCGAGGTCTGCGCCGCATCGAGGCCGCGCGGTGCGTGGTGGCATGGCATCGCCACGCCGCTGATCTTCCATTTCCTGCGCAAGTTTCCGGCGTGGGCCGGTTGGTTGCCGGCCCACACCCCGAAAATCGTGTCGCCGGTGCCAGTACCCGACACCCCGTCGCCAGAGCCGATGGTGCGTCAGACGCGACAGGACGGCCCATGACGACCGCCGCCAACCTGCGCCGCAGCCTGCGGCGCAACGTCCGATGGTCCATCGTCAAGCGCGTGGCGGGGCTGGTGTTCGTGGCGCTGGTGATCTACCTGATTTACCGGAGCCTCAGTGGCGTCGATTGGGCACAGGTCCTGCAGGCGCTGAAGCAGTACGACGCCGCAACGCTGCTGCCAGTGCTGGGGCTGGCCTGCGTCAGCTTCTCGCTGCATGCCTCGTTCGACCTGCTGGGGCGCCACTACACCGGGCATCACCTGTCCACGCCACGCGTCATGCTGATTGCCTTCATCGCCTATGTCTTCAACCTCAACGTCGGGGCGATGGTGGGCGGGCTGGGCATGCGGCTGCGGCTCTATTCGCGCGCCAATGTGAGCGGGTCCCAGGTGGCCGGCATCTACACCATCGCCATCATCACCAACTGGACAGGCTACATGCTGCTGGCCGGCGCGGTGCTGACGCTGGCAACCCCGGCGCTGCCGGCGGACTGGGGCATCACGCCATGGATGCTGCGCGCCGTGGGCGCGGCCATGCTGGCTTGCGGCCTGTTGTACTGGCTGGCGTGCGCCAAGGCTAGGACGCGCAGTGTGCGGTTCGGCCGGCATGTGTTCCGGCTGCCGGGTTTCCGCTTTGCGCTGGTGCAGAACGTGCTGTCGATCACCAACTGGATCGTGCTGGCGTGCATCATCGATCTGCTGTTGCCCAAGGCGGTCAGCCTGCCCCAGGCGCTGGCCGCCCTGCTGGTGGGTGCGGTGGCGGGCGCGCTGGCGCACATCCCGGCCGGTATCGGCGTGCTGGAAAGCGTATTCGTGGTGCTGCTGCGGCCCGTTGCGCCGGAGCACATCGTGGTGGCCGCCCTGATCGCGTACCGCGCGCTGTACTACCTGCTGCCCATGGTATTTGCCACGTCGGCCTATGCCTGGATGGAACTGCGCGGCGCGCGGGCCGCCCGTCGCGCGCAGGCTGGATAGAAAAAAAGGCAGGCAGCGCGCCGGCGCCACCTGCCTCCAGCATCGATCTGCAAATTTCAGGCTGCCACCTTCAGTTGCGTCAGCTTGGCCTCGGCATCGCGCAGCGCGGTACGCAGGCCCTCTTCCACCACCGGGTGATAGAACGGCATGGCCAGCATCTGCGAGATTGTCAGGTTCTGCTGGTACGCCCACGCCAGCAGATGCGCGATATTCTCGGCGCGCGGGCCGATCCATTCGGCACCCAGGAAGCGGCCCGTGGCCCGGTCGGCATAAATATGCATCAGACCCCGGTTTTTCAGCATCACACGGCTGCGGCCCTGATCCTCGAAGCTGACTTCACCGGTCACGAAGCGACCCTGGATCAGGTCCGCATGGCGCTTGCCCACCATGGCGATCTGCGGATCGGAGAACACCACGGCAATCGGCGCGCGTCGCGCCAGCGGACGCAGGTTCGGCCAGTGCGCGGCGTTCTCGCCGGCGATCCGGCCCTCGTCGGCCGCCTCGTGCAGCAGCGGCAGCACGTTGTTGGCGTCGCCGGCAATGAACACCGCCGCATCGCCACATTGCAGCGTGACCGGATCGAACACCGGCACGCCACGGGCGTCCAGTGCCAGCGCCGTGTTCTCCAACGCCAGGTTGTCGACGTTCGGCCGACGTCCCGTGGCAGCCAGCACGTACGCAAAACGCTCGGTCACCGGCTTGCCGTCCTCGCCCCGGAACGTGATCACCGCTTCGTCGCCCTCGCGGCGCATATCGGTCACGTTGGCATCGGGCAGCAGCGGGAATTCCGCATGGAAGGTCCTGGCCGCGTAAGCCCGGATTTCGGGATCGGACAACGGGCCCACGCCACCGCCAACGCCGAACACGCGTACCCGCACGCCCAGCCGGGACAGCGCCTGCCCCAGTTCGAGCCCGATCACGCCGGGGCCGAACACGGCCACGCTGGCGGGCAGGTCCTGCCACGAGAACACGTCGTCGTTGATGATCAGACGGTCACCGAACACCGTGAACGACGGCGGCACGGCCGGACGCGATCCGGTGGCGATCACCACGCGGCTGGCCCGCACCACGGTATTGGCGCCCACCTGCAGCACCGTGTTGTCGATGAACTGTGCATAGCCGCGCAGGCGGTCTTCCTCGGGAATGTTGTCGACGCCGCGCACGACAAAGCCCACGAAACGGTCACGCTCGCTGCGTACGCGGTCCATGACCTGGCGGCCGTCGACGCGGACCGGCCCGTCCACGTGTACCCCGAATGCGGCGGTATGGCGCGCCTCGTGGGCCGCCTCGGCTGCCGCGATCAGCAACTTCGACGGCATGCAGCCCACACGGGCGCAGGTGGTGCCATAGGCGCCGCCCTCGATGACCACGGCACGCTTGCCCGCGGCGATGGCCGCGCGATACGCTGCCAGCCCGGCGGTTCCTGCGCCAATCACTGCCACGTCGGTCTGAATCGTTTTCATGTGCGTTTCCTGTTCGTGAGTCTTTGCATCAATCGGCGGATGGGATGACACAGTCCTCGCCATGGCGCGGTCAGGGCGATGCCATCGGGTCCGGCGACTGCCGGCCCGCACCGCCGCCGGCTGGCCGGCGGAAGGTTGCGGGAGCATTGCGGGGGCGATAAAAGGTGCCCAGGACACCGGCCGGGGGAGCCGGGCCCGGGCGGGAGGATCAGGCGGCCGCCAGGTACTGTTCCAGCGCGGCGGCACCGCCAACGAGCTTGCCGTTGATGAACACCTGCGGCGCGGTCATCTCGCCGGACATGGCGCCCAGCACCTTGCCGCGGATCTTGTTGTCCAGCGGCACGTCGATGTACTCGTAGCCCTTGTCCTGCAGCAGTTGCTTGGCCTTCGCGCAATGCGAGCAGCCCACCTTCGAGAACACCACCACCTGGTCGGGACGCTTGGCGTTCGGGGCGATGTAGTTCAGCATCGTGTCGGCATCGGACACCTTGAACGGGTCGCCCGGTTCTTCCGGCTCGATGAACATCTTGTCCACCACGCCGTCCTTCACGACCATCGAATAGCGCCAGCTGCGCTTGCCAAAGCCCAGGTCGGCCTTGTCCACCAGCATGCCCATGCCGTCGGTGAACTCGCCGTTGCCGTCGGGGATCATCACGATGTTCTCGGACTCCTGGTCCTTGGCCCACTCGTTCATCACGAAGGTGTCGTTGACCGACACGCACAGGATCGCGTCCACGCCGGCAGCGCGGAACGCCGGGGCCAGTTCGTTGTAGCGCGGCAGGTGGGTCGACGAACACGTCGGGGTGAAGGCGCCCGGCAGCGAGAACACGGCAACGGTCTTGCCGTTGAACAGTTCGGCCGTGGTCACGTCCTTCCATTCGTTGTTTTCACGCACACGAAACGTCACATTGGGAACGCGTTGGCCTTCACGGGATTGCAGCATCGAAATCACTCCTTGGGTGAGTTAGGCGCCACGTGTTGTGGCGATGGAGTGGATTGTCGCGGTCTGAATGTGATCCGTAAAATTCATTGTCTCAACCAAGCCGATTGAAACTTTCTATGATCAATCGGAGGAATCCGATTGCTTTTGACTATCAGATACGGTTTTGACTGCTTCCGCTCGCACATCGTCGTCGTTATCATGCGGGCACACAAAAACCATGAAGGGACAACCGCTCCATGACTCGCCTGCCCATCCGGCTACCCGCCGCGACCCTGCTGGCCGCCACCCTGTTCGCCCTCGGCGCCACGAGCGCCACCAGCGCCACGGCGGCCACGCTGGCCAAACCGGAACTGGACCAGCTGGTGGCCAGCGCCACGGCCACCCCGCCCGCCAGCTTCGGCGCATTCCTGGACGCTGCCGTCAAGGCCGATCCAAAGCTCGCTGCTTCGGTGCGCGCCTACCGGGCCAGGCGGCCGCTCAAGGGCGACGACCTGGTCAACATCGGGCGCCTGCTGGGCGTCTACAACCGCGTGCACAACCAGCAGGCGGTGCTCGACAGCATCACCGAAATGGTGGCGCTACGCACCGTGCGCGACGACAAGGTGCCGCAGCACGAAAACCCGGCCATCGTCGCGTTCGGCAAGCTCGTCGAGCGCATGGCCAACGACTTCGGCCTGCAGTTCCGCAACGTGGACAATCGCGTGTTCGAGGTGACGCTGCCGGGCCAGGGCAAGGAGACCTTCGGCATCCTTACGCACGCCGACGTGGTGCCCGTGGTGGCCGACGAATGGGTGCTCGACGACGGCACGAAGCTTGACCCGTTCCAGGTCACGCGCGTGGGCGACTACCTCTACGGCCGCGGCACCATCGACGACAAGGGATCGATTGCGGCGGCGCTCTTCGCCATGAAGACCGTGCGCGAGAGCGGCGTGCCGCTGGCGCGCACGATTCGCCTGATGATCGAGACCACCGAGGAAACCGGCGGCGACGGCATGAAGTACTACCGCGACAAGACCACCCTGCCGGAGTACAACATCGTGCTCGACAGCAAGTACCCGGCCGTGGTGGCCGAAAAGGGCTCTGGCGCGCTGACCGTGCGCTTTCCGGACCAACCCACCGACGGCAAGCAGGCGGCCATCGTCGCGATGGCCGGCGCCGCATCGGCAAACGCGATTCCGCAGACGGCCACCGCGCGTATTGCCGGCGGCGACCTGAACGCCGTGGCCGCCACGCTGGAGCAGGCGCGGGCGGCCTTCATCGCCCAGCAAGCCGCGCAGGGCAAGTTCACGATCGACATCGCACGCAGCGGCGACGCCATCGACGTGAAGGTCACTGGCTCGTCGGCCCACGGGTCGCGCCCCGAAGAAGGCGTGAATCCCGTGCCGCGCCTGGCGATGTTCCTGCAGGCGTCGGGGGTGCCATTCGCGGACAACCAGTACGCGCGCGCCACGCGCTACCTGACGGACCTGTACGGCACCGGCTACCTGGGCGAGAAGATGGATGTGGGCTACCGCGACGACTTCATGGGCCCGCTGACGATGTCGCCAACGCTGATCCGCGAGCGCAACGGCAAGCTCGAGGTCACCGCCAACGTGCGCATGCCGCGCGGGTCCACGCCCGACGCCCTGCGTGCAAAGATCGCCGAGCGCATCCAGGCCTGGGCTGCACAGACGCACACCGCGCTGGAGATCCAGCATGAACAGGGCGACTGGATGGCCCGCGACCCCAAGGGCGCGTGGCTCTCAACGCTGCTGAACATCTACGGCGACACCACCGGGCTCGAAGCCAGGCCAGTGCCCACGGCCGGCAGCACGACGGCCAAGCTGATGCCGAACGCCATCAACTTCGGCCCGGCCATGCCCGGCAAGAAGTACACCGCGCACAACGCCAAGGAGTACAAGGAAGTCTCCGACCTGAACCTGGACATGCAGATGTTCACGGAGATGCTGGTGCGCGTGGGCAACCTGCAGAAGATGCAGTGATGCAATGAAGCCGTGATGCAAGACGCCCTCTCCCGCTGGCGGGAGAGGGAAACCACCGCGCGCTCCCGGTGGGCGGCGCCTCAGAACCCCAGATCGCTCAGGCCCGGATGGTCATCGGGCCGGCGGCCCAGCGGCCAGTGGTACTTGCGGTCCACCTCGCGGATCGGCGCGTCGTTGATGCACGCGAACCGGCGGCGCATCAGGCCGTTTTCGTCGAATTCCCAGTTCTCGTTACCGTACGACCGGAACCAGTTGCCCGAGTCGTCGTGCCACTCGTACGCAAAGCGCACCGCGATGCGGTTGCCGTCGTGCGCCCAGAGTTCCTTGATCAGCCGATAGTCGAGTTCCTTCTGCCATTTGCGCGTCAGGAAGGCCACGATATCGTCGCGTCCGTTCACGAATTCGGCACGGTTGCGCCAGGCGCTGTCGACCGTATAGGCCAGCGCCACGCGGTGCGGGTCACGCGTGTTCCAGCCGTCTTCGGCCGCGCGCACCTTGGCGGCGGCGGTCTCCAGCGTGAACGGCGGCAGGGGTGGACGAACTTCGGGTTGGCTCGACATGGGAAGGCTCCTTGGGAATCGGAAAAACCTGGAAATCAATCGGAAATCGGTGCCAAAGCTGGCAAGATCCATATGTAGACAGATCTGTCTCATAGTGTTGAGTAGACAGATCTGTATGTCAAGCGGCAATTCGTCGCAGCGCCCGGCTTGTGTGCGATCCGGGGCCGCTAGACACGCTGCCGGTCAAACCCCGATTCGCGCGCGAGGACAATCGCCTGCGAGCGATTCTCGACCTCGAGTTTCGAGAAAATGCTGGTGATGTGGTTACGCACGGTTTTTTCGCACAGCCCCAGGTGGGCGGCGATCTGCGCGTTGTCGCGGCCCTGCGCGATCAGCACGACGATGTCGCGTTCGCGCCGCGTCAGGGCGCCGAACGCCGGGTCGGTGGACGGTGCAGGCGCCGGCAGGAAGGCGCGCACTTCCTCGATCCAGCGGTCCCACGCGGGCTCGGTTTCCAGCAGCAGGTGGTTCCCGCTGTCCAGCGGCACGAAGCGGGCGTTGGGAATCATGCTGGCGATCAGCCGCCCTTCGTCGAACGGCACGCGCGCATCGCGCACGGCATGCATCACCAGCGTCGGGCAGCTGACCAGCGGCAGCAGGTCCACCACATCGATCTCGTTAAAGACGCGCATGAAGCGCGCGGCATTGACCGGCGACGTGGACACGCGCTCCAGTTCATTGAACCAGCGGTGCTGCTCGGCGGTGCCGCCCGGAATGAACTGTGTGGTGAAGAACTGCCGGAACGCCGGATTTTCCTGACCCCAGCCGATCTCGGCCAGCCGGATCATCAAATCGGCCTCTTCGCGCATGGCGTCGCCCTGGTTGCGCTTGAGCCGCCCCCGCGCGTAGCCGCCGTGCAGCACCAGATGGCTGACGCGCTCGGGATGCGCCACGGCATAGGCCACGGCGATCGACGCCCCCTGCGAGATGCCCAGCAACGCAAACGGCTCCACTGCCATGGCATCGACGATGGTTTCCAGGTCGCGCAGCCAGGCGTCGAACGACAGGTCTTCCACGTGGCGATCGGAAAGGCCGCAGCCGCGCTGGTCATAGCGGATCAGCGTGTGCTGCTCGGACAGCGCGCACAGCATATGGCTCCACACCGGGCTGCCAACATCGAACTCGAGGTGGCTCATCCAGTTGGCGGCCTTCACCAGCGGCGGCCCGCTGCCCGTGATGGCGTACGCCAGGCGTACACGGTCCGGGCTGGTGCATAGGCGAATCTGCTGCTTGAGCATCGGCATGGGCGGGTCGCGCACGGGGCAGGATACGGCAGACGCGGCGCGCCGCCGTGCAACGCCCGGCAACGGCTTACCGCGTCCGGCCATGCCGGGCGACTCACCTATCTTAGACAACGATCTCCAGCGCGCCGACATCAATACCGACTGCCGGCCCCGCAATGTGCGGAAGGCCAGACGCGGTGCATGGATGGTGCGCCGGATGCCGTACACCAGAGGGCGGTGTCCCGCGACGGACGTTGAAAGACCCGGCACTGCGGCAGGTGGTCTGCCGCGGCCGGGCAAAGCGCGCTAGCGCACGTCAGGCCGCGCGCATCGCGCAGTCCCCCTGGGCGCCGACGCTGCGCGCGCCGTCGGTGTACGCGTCGCGCGGACCGATGCGGTTGCCGCCATCGCTGAAGGCATCACGCGGGCCCATTCGCGCGCCATCCGCATAGGGATCGAAGGTGCCACGCAGGCACGATGACATGCTGACGTGCAGGGTCGATCCATTCGACGGAACGAATACTTCGCTCCACGCTGCGTGGGCGGTCTGGGTAATGCCGATGGTCAATGCGGAAACGGCTGAAACGGCAAGCAGGGTCTTGGCAACTTTCGTACACATCTCGACGACTCCAAACTTTCGAACTCCAATCAGAAGAACAACACGGAGGGCTGTGGGCCGGGATGGCATTGGCCGATCCGTGGAGTCATTGTCGGAAATCGCTGGCGAGCGTGTACGTGACCGGTGTCCCGGTTTTTGCCCGCTTCGGGGGAAAACCCGGTGCCACTGCGTGGGACTTCGGTCCCGTGCAGGCGAACGGACCGGGCCAGCGGCGCACAGCGGCGGTCTGCAAGCCGCGTCCAGCATGGCATGGCAGGTAGTCCTATCGTAATTCCCCGAGTAAACCCGCGCCAAGGACGCACGTCCCGCTTTCCGGTGCCGATTCCGATGAAAACGATTGCAGTCGGGACACCGGCCTCACGCGCGACACCCCAAAACGTCCGAGTATCCGCCCCACGTCCTCCATGGGACGGATTTCACGTATCAAGGAGTTTCGCAATGCAAGCTGCATCCCTTTCCGCCGACACACAACGCTACGCCCGCTGCATCGCCGCTTCACGCCGCATCCGCTGGGACATCGACCAGGACGTGATTCGCGGCCGCACGTTCGACCTTTCGCACAAGTTCATGCCCGACGGCCTGTCGCTCGTCGACGAACTGCCCTTCCTGAGTGCCTCGGAGCAGCGATTCCTGAGCCAGGTGCAAGGCCGTACCTACGCCAACATGTTCGGGCTGGTGGAACGCTTTGTCAGCGCCAAGGTGCTGGAGTTGACCGGGCAACACGCGCTGGGCGACCAGGTCGCGCTGGAGGCCCTGATCCGCTTTTCCGACGAGGAACTGAAGCACCAGGAACTGTTCCGCCGCATCGAACGGCTGGCCGCGCAGGACATGCCAGAGGGCTATCGATTCGACGCCCAGCCCAATGACGTGGCCGCGTTCGTGCTGGGCAAGCGCACGTGGGCCGTGCTGGCCGTGATCTGCCAGCTCGAACTGTTCTCGCAGGCGCACTATCGCGCCAGCATCGGCACGGCGCCGGACGTATCCGAGCTGTTCAAGGACGTGTTCCTGTACCACTGGCGCGAGGAATCGCAGCACGCGATCCTGGACGAGCTGGAGTGGATCCGCGAGAACGCGCGCGTGAGCGACGCCGAGCGCGATGCGGCCATCGACGACATGCTGGCGATCGTGGGCGGCTTCGACGCGATTCTGCAGGCACAGGCCCATGCCGATGCGGCCTACTTCATGCGTGTGATCCGCGGCGCGCAGGATGCCCCGCATGCGCCGGACGTGGAGGCGGTGATCCTCAAGGCGTACCGCTGGACGTACATCGTGACCGGCATGTTCGAACCGCGCTTCTCGAAGCTCCTGGAGGAGATGACCACGGAGGCACAGCGCGCACGCATCCAGGCCGGCGCGGCGCCGCTGATGTACGCGATGCCGGCCAACGGCGCGCCGATGCCGGCGATGGCGGCCTGAGCCAGCCGGCGGTCCGCCAGTCTGGAGATCTGGCTATCTGGCGGACCGGCGCCTCTGCTTCCCGGGGGCGCGTTACCCAGGCGTTACCCAGGCGTTACTCGGGCGTGATGCCGGCCTGCTTGATCTGTGCGGCCCAGCGCACCATCTCCTTGCGCAGCATGGCATCGGCCTGGGCCGGGCTCATCGTCAGCGGCTCGAAGCCTTCCTTGAGCAGCCGCGCCTTGAGTTCCGGCTGGGCCAATGCCGCATTGAGCGTCTGGTTCAGCTTTGCCAGCACGTCCCTGGGCGTACCGGCCGGCGCGCTGACGATGAACCACGTCTCGAACGCGTAGTTCGGCAGGCCGGCTTCGGCCATGGTGGGCACGTCGGGCATCAGCGGCGAACGTCTGGGCCCGGTCACGGCCAGCGCGCGCAGCTTGCCGGCCTGCACGTGCGGCAGCGCCGCGGACAGCACCGGGAAGCTCATCTGCACCTGGCCGGCAATCGTATCGACCAGGGCCGGGCCACCCCCTTTGTAGGGCACATGCAGGATGTCGGTGCCGGACTCGGTCTTGAACAGTTCGGCCGCCATATGGAACGTGCTGCCCGACCCGGCCGAACCGAAGCTGAGCTTGCCCGGCTGCGCGCGGGCCAACGCCACCAGTTCCTTGACGTTCTTCACCGGCAGCGCGTTGTTGACCACCAGCACGTGCTGCGACGTACCCATGGTGCCGACCGACACAAAGTCCCTGGCCGTATCGAATGGCAGTTTGGCGAATAGCGACGGATTGACCGCCAGGGCCACGTTGTTGATGGCCAGCGTGTAGCCGTCGGGCTTCGACTTGGCCAGCTGGTCCATGCCGATATTGCCCGAAGCGCCGGCACGATTGTCGGCCACGATCGACTGCCCCAGCTGCTTGCCCCAGGCATCGGTGATCAGCCGGCCAGCGATGTCCACGCTGCCGCCGGGCGCGAACGGCACGATCAGGCGGATGGGACGGTTGGGGAAGCTGTCTGCGGCCAACGAAGGCACGGCGGCAAGCGTGGCAGCCATCGCCGCAACGGCAATGCCCGCACGCCTGGCAAGGCTGGCGAAGGAAATACCCATGATGATCTGTCTCCTGGTTGGTGCGCCGGGCTTGGGCCCGGTCGAATACCTGAATCGCCCTGTCCGGCACGGTTTCCGGACAAGGCGCAGGCAGTGTAACCATGAAACAAAGCGCAGGGTTATCGTCTTCAGAACGACATTGATGCCTTCAACTCACGAATCGGACATCGTTCGCGATCAGACCCGGGCATGTTCCAGCGGGGCCAGGTAGTGGTGGATCTGCGCTACCACGGCCGCGCCCTCACCCACCGCCGCGGCCACGCGTTTGGTGGAGCCTGACCGGACATCGCCAATCGCGAACACGCCGGGCACGCTGGTTTCGAGCGTGTAGTCGGCCCGTTCGGTACAGGAATGATGCGCGTCGTAGCCGGTCAGGATGAAGCCCTTGTTGTCGGTCTCCACATGGCACGAGCGCAGCCATTCGGTGTTGGGCGCGGCGCCGATGAACAGGAACACGTGGCGCATCGGCACGGCCACGCATTCCGGCCCTTTGGCGCGCTCCTTGTACCGGACCGTGGAAAGCCAGCCATCGCCCTCCATCGCGGTGATTTGCGCGTGGGTGTGCAGATGCACGTTCGGCAGGCCCTTGAGCCGGTCGATCAGATAGCGCGACATGGTGGCCTCCAGCCCCTCGCCGCGCACCAGCATGTGCACCTCGGCCGCGTGCGACGCCAGGAACACCGCCGCCTGGCCAGCCGAATTGCCGCCGCCCACCAGCATCGCGTGTTCGTCCTTGCAGAGCTTGGCCTCCACTGGCGACGCCCAGTAGTACACGCCGCGTCCCTCGTAGCGTTCCAGCGAGTCGATCTGGGCACGCCGGTATTGCGCGCCGCTGGCGATCACCACGGTGCGTGTGGGAATACGGCGGCCATCCTGCAGTTCGAGTTCGATCGGATTTTCGCCACAATGCAGCGCCTTGGCTTCTAGCGGAATGGCGATGTGGGCGCCGAACTTGAGCGCCTGCACGAACGCGCGGCCGGCCAGCGCCTGGCCGGAAATGCCGGTCGGAAAGCCCAGGTAGTTCTCGATGCGGGCACTGGCGCCGGCCTGGCCGCCCGGCGACCGGCAATCGAGCACGGCCACCGACAGCCCTTCGGACGCGGCATAGACGGCCGTCGCCAGCCCGGCCGGACCGGCCCCGACCACGATCACGTCATAGACATGGTCCGGATCGAATTCGGGCACCAGCCCCAGGCAACTGGCAAGCTGGCCTTCGTCCGGCGCGCGCAGCACGCTGCCGTCGGGGCAGATCACCATCGGAAAATCGCTCTGGGGCGCCTTGCTGATGTCGAGCAGGCAGGTGGAATCGGTATCGGTCTCGATGTCGATGACCCGATGCGGATGGCCGTTGCGGCGCAGGAACGCCTGCAATGCCAGTAGCAACGGCTCGGTGCCCTTGCCGACCAGCACCGGCCCGCCCCCCTGCTCGATCAGTCCCACCCGACGCAGGATCAGCGCGCGCATGATGCGCTCGCCCAGGTCGGCCTCGGCCACCAGCAGCGCCCGCAGGCTGGGCGGCGGGATCACCAGGATGGTCACATCCTCCAGCGCCACCGCATCCACCAGTGCCGGCTTGCCGGTCAACTGTCCGACTTCGGCCAGGAACTGGCCCGGGCCTTCTTCCGTAATCGGCGTACGGTGGCCTAACCCGTCGCGACGGTCGATCCGCACGCGCCCGGCCAGCACCACGTGCATGCCGCGACCCGCATCGCCTACCTGGAAGATCAGCTCCCCGGCCCGCCATGTGCGAACCTGGCCAAAGCGCCGGATACGGTCGATCTCGGCTTGCGTCAGGGTGGGGAACATCTGGTGCCGGCGCGTTTCCAGGGTCGAGAATGGCGCCTCGAGTTCGGTCAGCGCTGGCTGCGCAGCCGGTGCGTCATCGGTGTCAGGATGGGCGTCGAGTTCCGACGTCGCCTGGGTCATCTCCATGCTTTCCCCCGTTGCTGTGAAGCGGCCGGCCACGCCGGCGCGTGATGCATCGATCGAAGACTGCGAAGACTGCCTGGCCGGGCATGCCGGCCGCGCTGGATTGGATAGTAGCCCCGCCAGCCCGGAAACACAGCCGCGATGTTCGCGCCCCCGGAAATGGTTCGGCATGCACCACTCTTGCGCAGGATCATGAAGTCACGGCAAGGCTCCATGTATGGTTCTGGCCGCCCTCTCCTTGCTTCACGCTACGCCGGTGGTGTGCCATCGGCGTGACTATGAAAAATCCGACTGAATCTCAGAGCTTTAAATCATGGTGAGAATATTAAGCGGTCGCTACACTGTGCTACGCGCCTCCAAGACGCACCGTCCGTCATGGACCCACGAGGCCCCTGGCGGCAGATCAGACAGCCCCCAGCAAGGAGACTAGATGTACCGCGATCGCATTCGCCTGGCCGCCCTCCAGGACAGGATCATGTCGGCCGATGAAGCCGCAGGCCTGATCCGGGACGGCATGACCGTCGGCATGAGTGGATTCACGCGCGCCGGCGACTGCAAGGCCGTTCCCGTCGCGCTGGCACGCCGCGCCGCCACCGATCCGCTCCAGATCACGCTGATCACCGGCGCCTCGCTGGGACACGATACCGACAAGATCCTGGCCGACAGCAACGTGCTGGCGCGCCGCCTGCCCTTCCAGTCCGACGCCACGCTGCGGCGCAAGATCAACGGCGGCGAGGTCATGTTCATCGACCAGCATCTGGGCGAGACCGCCGAACTGCTGCGCAGCGGCCAGATCGGCCCGGTCGACATCGCGGTCATCGAGGCCACCGCCATTACCGAATCGGGCGGCATCGTCCCTACCACCTCGGTCGGCAACTCGGCCAGCTTCGCCAAGATGGCGAAGCAGGTCATCATCGAGCTGAACCTGAGCATGCCGAGCGGGCTGGAAGGCCTGCACGACATCGCGTTCCCCGTGCAGCGGCCGTATCGCCAGCCGATCCCGCTGATTGCCGTGGAGCAGCGCATCGGCCTGCCCTATATCCCCGTCGACCCGTCGCGCATCGCAGCCATCGTCATCACGCAAGCCGACGACAGCCCGTCGAACGCGCTGCCGCCCGATGCCGAGACGCGCCAGATTGCCGGCCACCTGAATGCGCTGCTGGAGCGTGAAGTGCGCGCGGGCCGCCTGTCGCCGACCCTGCAGCCGTTGCAGGCCGGCATCGGCACGATCGCCAACGCGGTGCTGCACGGCCTGGCCGATTCGCCATTCCATGAGCTGACGATGTATTCCGAGGTGCTGCAGGACAGCACCATCGCGCTGATCGACGCCGGCAAGATGCGCGTTGCCTCGGCGGCGTCGATGACGCTGTCCGCGCCGGTGTATCGCCGCGTGCTGGACAATATCGAGCACTACAAGAGCAAGCTCGTATTGCGTCCGCAGGAGATCAGCAACCACCCCGAGGTGCTGCGCCGGCTGGGCCTGATCACCATCAACACGGCGCTGGAATGCGACATCTACGGCAACGTCAACTCCACGCACGTCGGCGGCACGCACATGATGAACGGCATCGGCGGCTCGGGCGACTTCGCGCGCAATGCGTATTTGTCGGTCTTCGTCACCAAGTCGGTGGCCAAGGACGGCAAGATTTCCAGCATCGTGCCCATGGTGACGCACGTGGACAACAGCGAGCACGACGTGGACATCCTCGTCACCGAGCATGGCCTGGCTGACTTGCGCGGCCTGGCGCCGCGAGAGCGTGCGCTGCAGGTCATCAACAACTGCACCGATCCGGCCTACCGGGACGGCCTGCTCGACTACTACCGCCGGGCTTGCCTGCGCGGCGGACAGACGCCCCATGTGCTGGAAGAAGCGTTTGCCTGGCACACCCATTACCGCGACCACGGCACCATGCTGACGGCCGCGGGCAAGCCGGCAAACGAACCGTTGGCGGCCTGACCGCCCCGCCGCGCCACCCGCCTCTCAGGACCCGCAGCATGTTGCGGGTCCGATGGCCCTCCAGGCCACCCGCTTGCGGCGGCCGGTTCCAGGGCGTCGTCGCCGCCCTCCCGTTGAATCTACCGTCCGTTGCCCGGACGCTCGCCGACACATGTTCGTGCGAGTTTGTGTCTTTTGTGTCCAAATCGCCATTTTCCCGGCGCGCCCTGATAGGGTCTCTCCCCCTGCTTTTCGTCAACCGTCTCGCAGATTGTCAGTTGACAACTCGCGAGCTGCCGCATATCGTGGGAGGCCTGATGGGTCGGGATAAACATCCAAGAAAAGAAATCGAAGCTGCAGTCCAGTACGCCGAGGGCGAATTCTGGCGTTGCAAGCTGGGCGGATCGCATGCCTGGGGCAAGCTGTATTGCCCCTATCACTGCGCCGCCTGCCGCTGCGGGGAATTCTGCATCGTGTCGATCTGGAGCACGCCGCGCAATCCGGAACTGCATGCCCGGTTCCTGCGTCGCGTGGTGGACCACTGCGCCATCCATCAAGACCGCAAAGCGCCCCCTGGTGTCTCGCACTGACAGGACAACATGGAATACAACTTCACCCTGAAATACCAGCTCCCCGATTCGGACAACGACCAGGACGACGTGGTGGAGCGCCTTGGGGCCAGCGGCTGTGACGATGCGCTGGTCGGCATCGGCATTCCGGGACGCATTGCGCTGATGTTCGCGCGCGAGGCTGACACGGCCCATGGCGCCATCGTCAGCGCCCTGGCCGATGTGCGCCGCGCCGCGCCGCATGCGCGGCTGATCGAGGCCACGCCCGACCTGGTCGGCCTGACCGATGTGGCCGAGGCCGTCGGCGTCTCGCGGCAGAACATGCGCAAGCTGATGATCAGCTACCCCGCGTCGTTTCCGCTGCCGGTGCACGAAGGGTCCGCGTCGGTCTGGCACCTGGCGGACGTGCTGCGCTGGCTGGCGCAGCGCGGCAGCTATGACCTGGACCCCGCGCTGGTCGATGTGGCCGAAGTCACGATGCAGGTGAACCTGGCGCGCAGCGCCACGCGCCTGGTGCCGGAAATCCGGCAGCAACTTGAGCGGTTGGTGGCCTGACGGGTCATTTCCACCCTGCCGGCCCTTTTTGCCGGACCGGAAGTGGCCTATCCTCTCCACACCACAATCTGTTCAAACCCCGACGGGCGAGGCTGCCCAGATCCTGAAGACCATGGAAAAGACTGCATTCGTGTTCGCCGGCGGCGGCAGTTTGGGCGCCATCGAAGTCGGCATGCTGCGCGAGCTGGTGAACTGGGGCGTCGCGCCAGATCTGGTCATCGGTGCCTCCGCCGGTGCCATCAACAGCGCCTACTTCGCCAGCAACCCCCACCCGGAAGGCATTTCGAAGCTGGAAGGCCTGTGGCGCAGCATCACGCGGGCCGAGGTGCTGCCGTGGTCGTGGCGCAGCATGCTTGGGATGATCATTGGCAATCGCGGCCATCTGGTGGAGTCGATGGCGCTGAAGCGCCTGCTCAAGCGCCATCTGGGGGACGCACGCGTGGAGGACGCGGCCCTGCCGCTGCACATTGTCGCCACCGACATGCATAGTGGGGCGGAAGTCCTGCTGTCGTCGGGGAATATCGTCCAGGCCGTGCTGGCCAGCGCTGCCATCCCGGGCGTCTTCCCGCCGGTGGAAATCAACGGCCAGAAGCTGATCGACGGCGGCGTGGCGAACAATACGCCCGTATCGACGGCCATCCGGCTTGGCGCCACGCGCATCATCGTGCTGCCGGCGGGCTTCGCATGCGCCGAACGGCGTCCGCCCAAGGGCGCGATCGAACATGCGTTCAACGCGTTGTCGCTGCTGGTGGCGCGTCAACTGGTGCATGACCTGGAACGCTGGGGCGAGCATGCCCACATTGCCGTGGTGCCGCCCCTGTGCCCGCTCGATGTCTCGCCGTACGACTACAGCCGGTGCGGCGAGCTGATCGATCGCGCAGCCGCGGCGACGCTGGCCTGGCTGCGCGCCGACGGCCTGTCGAGCCGCCGGGTGCCCGGCGCGCTGGAACCGCACGAGCACGATGCCGAGAACCCCAGCTGCAGCGCCGACATCGGCCTGCCCCCGGCCGGCGCCCCGCATGCCCACTCCCACACTCATGACCACTCGACCACGCATGGCGGCATCCACTGACGCCAGCATTGCGCTGCCGGGCAAGCGCGACTGGGTGCAACGCGATGCGTCCGCGCGCCAGATGGAACGCATCGAGGCATTCTTCGGCGGCCATGGCTATGACATGCACCGCCATGACACCTATGCCATCGGCTGCACACTGGCTGGCGTTCAGAGCTTTTCCTATCGACGGAGCATGGTTCATAGCCAGCCGGGTGGCACCATCGTGCTGCATCCCGATGAGCCGCACGATGGCCATGCCGGCACCGACGCGGGATTCCACTACCGCATGCTCTACATCGAGCCTGCACTGATCCAGCGCGTGCTGGGCGGCAGACCGCTGCCATTCGTGGCCGGTGGGCGTTCCGACGATCCGAGGCTGTTTGCGGCCGCCGGCACCTTGCTGCAGGCCATGGACAGCACCCTGGACCCGCTGGAGGAGGACGACGCGATCTTCGACCTTGCGCACGCGCTGGCCGCCGCGGCCGGGTCGGCGCGCGGACGCAAGGCGGTGGACTACCGCGCCGCCGAACTGGCCCGGACCTGCCTGCAGGACAACCTGGAGCGTCCGGTGACACTCGACGAGCTGGAGCAGGCCACTGGCCGCGACCGCTGGAGCCTGTCGCGCGACTTCCGCGTGCTCTATGGCACCAGTCCGCATCGCTATCTGGTGATGCGCAGGCTGGACATGGTCAGGCGGCTGGCAGCGGCCGGGCAGTCGCTGGCCGACGCAGCCGTCTGCGCCGGGTTCACCGACCAGAGCCACATGACCCGCCATTTCACGCGCGCCTACGGGCATTCGCCGGGCCGCTGGCTGCGCGCGTTGCGGGGCGCCGCGACCTGAGCCTGCACGATCGTACAAGACCGTGCGCCGACACAGGCGCAGACTCGGCCTTCTGTCCCATACGCCACAAGGAGCCTTGTCATGCAGCCATCGCCCGTCGCAGTCCCCACCCATCGCGCTGCCAGCGCCGTCAATTTCGCCCAGAAGCTGAGCCTGTTCACCGACCACTGGCAGCCGCGCGTCATTGCCGAGATGAACGACTACCAGTTCAAGATCGTCCGGATCGAGGGTGAGTTCATCTGGCACCAGCACGCCGATACCGATGAGACGTTCATCGTGCTCGACGGCCAGTTGCGTCTCGACTTTCGCGATGGCCACGTGATCGTCAATGCGGGCGAAATGTACGTGGTACCCAAAGGCGTCGAACACAGGCCGGTCGCGGAGGCGGAAGTCCGCATGCTGCTGATCGAGCCGCGCGGTGTGGTCAACACTGGCGACCAGGGCGGCGACCGCACGGCGCAGAACGACGTCTGGATCTGACGCGCCGGTACTCTGGTAGTTGGCATTTGCCCAACGAATTGCGATGTCAGGTGTTGGAATGACGTAGCAGTTTGCGTAGTTTTATCCGCAGAATGTGACGGGCGCCAGGCGCCCGGCCGGCTTACGGCGGTGGCATGTTCCCTGCAATCAGACGCATCGAGCGCGGCGCCGCGTCTCGACCCTGATCCGGAGCGTATTGCTCCTTTCCCGGAGAACTGCCATGTTGATTCCGCCACAGTTGCGGCCGGGCGTCGTCGCGCCGCCTCCCCACGGTCAAGCCCACATCATCCGTTACCGGATTCGCGACGTTATCCTGCTGCTGCGCGTCCTGCTGCTCTGCTTCCACACGGCCGCCCATGCGGACAAGGCATTACCCCCGCCCGCCGCGCCGCGTCCCACGAATTTTCTGGAAGCAGTGGCCACGGACTACGCGAACAGCCACCCATTCCACACGGTGGAAGGTATTGCGCCGGTGCGCGAACCCCATGCGGTGCCCGGCGACCCTGCGCCTGTTCCGCCCGCCCCCGCTTCGCCCGCCGCCAACGTTTCGCCGCCGGCCACAAACATCCGCCGCGTGAACACGCAGTGAGCCCAAACGCACCCGGCGCGGGCGTGCAGTCTTTACACGCAGCCTCGCAAGGCTTGCATGGAACGGCGTGGTTTCCCCAGCGCCCGGCCGCCCGCCATGCCAGTCCACACAAGGCGTCGTCGCCACGGTACGGAACTTGCCAGATTGTACGAATGGCCAACGGTGCGATGCGGCACGCCGCATTGCACGCATGGCGATCCCGCAACCTTCAGGAGCGCAATATGGGCGACTACCACAGCGAGCGCAATCGCCGGAACACCCCCTGGCGAGCCGATGAAAACCGACGCGACGACGACCTGGGCGATCCCTGGGACGATGGCCGCGGCTCACGCTGGCAGGATCAGGACTGGCAGCCCGAATCGTTCGGTGACAACTGGGACGACGCGCGGCGCCGCCAGCGGCTGACGCCGGGGCAGCTAAGCGAAGGCGGTCCGGCACCATCGGGCTATCGCGGCCGGGAGGATCGCGGCAGCGATCTGCAATACGGACTAAACGGCGGTTATGGCGAGTCCCCGGAAGACGACCAGGACTGGCGCCAGCGAGAGCAATACCGCAGCCGCCAGTACGCCAGCGAATATGGCGATTACGGCGATCTGGGCGATGAGCGCAGACGCGCCGACTATGGCGTGCACCGCCGGCAGGGCGAGTTTGGCCAGTATGGCTCCGGCGGCAACTACGGCAGCTACGGCAATGACGAAGAGGACGACCGCGGTAGCGGCGACCCCTGGCAGCGCAGCCAGCCGGGCCAGGGCGGCCGAGGAGGCCGGGGGTCGGGCGAACGGCGCAACGAACGCGGCTTCGGCAATGCAGACCAGGCCTGGCTGCGCACGGCAGAGCAACGCGCCCCGGCATATCGGGGCCAGAGCGGCGGCCAGCGCAGCGGCCACACCGCCTACTTCAACGACCTGCGCAGCGATACCCGCTACTGGACGGAGCCGCGCGACGAGTGGGGCGAAAGCCGTCCCGACTACCACGCACAACGCTACGGGCGCGACTACATGGGCGGCGGCAGCGATGACCGGGAGCGCGGTTATTCCCAATCCGGACGCGACGCCGGCGGACGCTGGCGCGATGCGCGGCGAGACCATGACGACGACCGCGAGTCGGAGCACGGCGCACTCTACAACCTTGGCCACCGCATCGGCCAGGCCGTCAGCGACTGGTTCGGCCCCGGCGCCATGAAAAAGCGCACCGGCCCGCGCGGCTACACGCGCACCGACGAGCGTATCCGCGACGAGATCTGCGAACGGCTGACCTTTACCACCGGCATCGACGTGCGCGAGGTGTCGGTCGACGTCGACAAGGGCAAGGTCACGCTTGGCGGCACGGTACAGACGCGCGGCCAGAAATACGATATCGAGGATCTGGCCGACAACACGTTCGGCGTGACGGAAGTGGAAAACAACATCCGCGTCCAACGCCAGGACGTGGATGCCGCTGTCACCGGCGCCGGCGGCTTCAACGGCTGGTAAGGCCAGTCAAGCCCGCCGGGAAGACGCGCCCGCTGCGAAGCGGGCGCTTTGCTTTGGGGCTTCCGTTTTACGCAGTCTATGCCGCGAACCGGAACACGCTCATTGTCTGCTCCATCCGCTCGGCCTGTTCCTGCAGGGCCCTGGCTGCCGCCGCAGCCTCTTCCACCAGCGCCGCGTTCTGCTGGGTGACCTGGTCCATCTGGGTGACCGCCTGATTGACCTGCGCAATGCCGCCGCTCTGCTCGTGCGACGCGCGGCTGATCTCGTCCATCATCGTCGTCACGCGCTGCACCGCCGTCACCACTTCGCTCATGGTGGCGGCGGCATCGACGGCCAGCGCCGTGCCATCGGCGACACGGCCTGCCGACTGCGAAATCAGCGTGCGGATTTCCTTGGCCGAATTGGCGGCGCGCTGGGCCAGCGTGCGTACCTCGCCCGCCACCACCGCGAAGCCTCGCCCTGCCTCGCCGGCTCGGGCAGCCTCGACGGCCGCATTGAGCGCCAGGATATTCGTCTGGAACGCAATGCCGTCGATCACGGCGATGATATCGACGATCCGGCGCGAATCGGCCTCGATCTCGCTCATGGTCTGGCGCATGCGGCCGACGGACTGGCCACCCGCCACGGCAATGCCGGCGGCTTCGGCAGCCAGCGTGCTGGCCTGGCTGGCGTTGCCGGCGTTCTGTTGCACGATCGACGTCAGTTCCTCCATGCTGGCCGCCGTCTGCTCCAGCGACGACGCCTGCGCCTCGGTGCGCTGCGACAGGTCCGCATTGCCTTGCGCGATCTGCCCCGCCGCCACCAGCACGTTCTGCGCGCTGTCGCGCGTATCGCCGATGATGCCGCGCCATGCCTCCACCAGCGTCATCAGATGCCGCTTGACGTCGCTGAGTTCGTCCCGGCCGCGCGCCGCGATCTGCACGCCCAGGTCGCCGTCGTTGATGCGTGCCACCAGGTCGGCCACATCGCGCACGTCGTCACGCATGCCACGGCTGAATCCGGCAAACAGGTAGAGCGCGCCGCCCACGGTCAGCAGCGCAATGGCGGCCAGCACAGCCAGCTTGCGCTGCTCGGCGGCCACGCGCCGCGCCAGCATGACGTCCGCCAGGGCCGTGAACTCGCGGCTGACCGCCGATACGGCTTCGATTGCGGCGGTGCCCTCGGCGAAGTACGACTTGGCGTCGATCGTGATACCGGCCGACCCCAGCATGCTGACCTTGAGCGTGCGATAGAAATTGTCCACGGCCGCCAGCTGCTTCATCGCCGTACCCACGCGGGCCTGATACTGTGGCGCGGCGCGCTCCACGCGCGCCATGTCGCGGCGTGCCGCCTCCAGCCCGTCCAGGATCTGGTCGGCCAGCGCGGCCAGCTCCGCCTGCTGCGCGGCGTCGGAATAGCCGCCCTGCGCGATGATGCCGGCGCCCCGCCCGCGCGCCAGCGCGCTGACTTCGGCCAGCTTGGGCATCGGACCCACGGTGAGGTTGATCAGGTAGTAGGAGCCGGCCTCGGGATCAAGCGCCAGCGACGAATGGTCGGCCACGTCGCCGATGAACAACCGCGTCTGCCTGACCAGCGCGGTATGGCGCTCGAACAGCGGCGCGGCAGGCGTGTCGAGGCCAAGCTTGCGGATCTGCTGCCAGGATTCGTCCAGCTTCTGTACGTCGGGCGCGATGCCAAACGATCCGATGGCGGCCGATTCCCCCAGCAGGCCCGCCAGATGCTGCGCGGCCTTGGCGTCGGCCGCCTCGAAGGTGGGCCGGAAACTGGCGTTGCCGAGCAGCACGCCATTGGCGGCGCCCCGGCGTACCTGCGTTTCGCGCATGAAGTCCAGCGCGATGCCGACGAGCTTGAGGCCGCGCTGCTCGTCCTGCGTATCGCGAATCGACTGCACCGACTGGTTCAGCACCGCGAACAGCGCCCCGCACAGCGGAATCAGGAACAGTACGGACAGCAGCACCAGCTTGCGCGTGATGGTCAGGCGGGACATCAACCGGATGGCGGGGGTGAGGAATGCGGGCACGATCGTCCTAGTTCAAAGGTCTCATAGCCCGCTGTAACGGCTTCAATTCATAGGAATAAAGCCATTTTTCCCGCTATTTCACTGACTTTTTGATGTCGCACAACTCCAGTGCGTTCGCCGCACAACGCGGGTGCCGAATGCCCAAAAAAAGCGCGGGCCGGCCGCTCATGCAAGCAGCCGGCCGCGCGCTCGTGCGCTGCGCGGAGGACGCGATGCTACGCCGTGGCGCCGCCGTCCAGGCCGATGGTCTGGCCCGATATATAACGGCCAGCCGGCGATGCCAGCAGCACCGCCAGGCCGGCGACGTCGCTGGCCTCGGCGATGCGGCGCATCGGGATATTGGCGGACAACGCCTTTTCGCGTTCGGGGTCGCCCCACAGCGCGTCGCGCGAAAAGTCCGTGCGCACCGGACCCGGGTTGATGCTGTTGACGTTGATGTTGTACTGGCCCAGCGTCTGCGCCAGGTTGCGCATGGCCAGATCGGTGGCGCCCTTCGAGATGCTGTACAGGGCCAGCATGGCGGAGCCGCGCCGCGCGGCAATGCTCGACATGAAGATGATCGAACCGTCCTTGCGTTCGATCATCTGCGGCGCCAGCGCGTTCACCAGCACCAGGTTGCCGCGCACGTTGCCGGCCATCACCTCGTCGAACTGCTCCGGCCCCTGGCCCAGCATCGAACCGACCGCCGTGCTGCCGGCGGCGTTCAGGACCAGCGCATCCACGCGGCCGAACCTGGCCAGCACCTGGTCTGCAAAGGCGCGCACGCTGTCGAGGCTGACGATGTCGCAGGCAATGCCCGTGGCATCGATGCCCTGTTCGCGCAAGCCGGCCGCCACCTTGTCGGACACCGCGGCGTCGCGGCCCGACACCACTACGCGGGCACCGGCCTGGCCCAGGGCGCGCGCCATTTCCAGGCCCATGCCTTTGGTGGAGCCAGTGACGACCGCGACGCGGCCAGACATATCGAACAGTTTGAACATGACAGGTTCTCCTTTGGGGATGAGGAACAGGTTGCAACACTTCCATTGCCGGCCGTCCGCTGCGTTTTCGCATGACGACCAACATTTATTGAATAAAGTATGGACATCATCTAAAATCCGGTCAAGCTCGTTTTCAAGAATTTGCGACAAGGAGATCGACATGGCACGCGCATCACGGGCAGTCGCCGATCAGCATAGGACAGCCATCGAGGCTGCGTCGGCACGATTGTTCCGGCAACACGGCCTGCACGGCGTCACGGTTGCGCAGGTGATGGCGGATGCCGGGCTGACCCACGGCGGCTTCTACGGCCATTTTTCGTCGAAGGACGACCTGGCGGCGGCAGGCTGCGCGCGGGCATTTGCCGATTCGGCGGCGCGCTGGCGGCAGCGGATCCAGCAGGCCGGCGGCGACCGCCATGCCGCCCGGCGCTTTCTGGTGGAGCAGTACCTTAGTGAAGTGCATCGCGACGCACCCGAGCATGGCTGCCCGGCGTCGGCACTGGTGGGCGACGTGGCGCGCGAACCGGCCGGCAAGCCCGTACGCGGCGCCTTTCTGGATGGCATCCAGCAGTTGCTGGCCGCCTGGAAGACGCTGGCCCCCGATACGACAGCCCGGGAGCCGGGTGCCGACGACACCGTCGCGCACCGCACTGCCCTGCTGGAAATGGCCACGCTGGTCGGTGCCGTCACGCTGGCACGCGCCACGGCGGGCGACGCCCTTTCCGACGACATCCTGGACGCCGCGCGCGCCTGGCTGCTGCACGCCGGCGAGGCCGCCCCCGCCTGATCGCCCTGGGCATCGCGCCAGACCCCGTCGATGCCATTCCTCCTTCCAATCCATCGCCCCCAACGGAGCCCCATGTTTGCGCAAGCCCTATCCCGCCGGCTGGACCGGCGCGGCATCCACTACGCGTGGATCGTCGCCGCCATCACGTTCTGCGTGATGCTGACCACTTCCGCCGCGCTCGGCCTGCCCGGCGCCTTCCTGAAACCGCTGACCACCGAGATGGGCTGGAGTACCGACCAGGTGTCATCGATCCTGGCCTTCCGCTTTGCGCTGTTCGGGCTGATGGCGCCGTTCTCGGCCATCCTGATGGAGCGATTCGGTGTCCGCAACGTGGTCTGTGCCGCTCTGGCGCTGATTGCCGGTGGCATGGCACTGGCGACGATATCCACGCAGATCTGGCAGCTGTTTGTCGCCTGGGGCCTGATGCTGGGCGTCGGCTCCGGACTGACGGCCCTGGTGCTGGCCGCACTGGTGGCCAACCGCTGGTTCACGGCGCGGCGCGGGCTGGTGATCGGCGTGCTGACCGCCAGCTCCGCCACGGGGCAACTCGCCTTCCTGCCCGTCGCGGCATGGCTGATCGAGCATATGGGCTGGCGCGTGGCAGTGCTGCCGGTACTGGCGGCATGTGCCGCGCTGGCAGTGGTGGTGCTGGGTTTCCTGCGTGGCCGGCCGGCTGACGTTGGCCTGGCGCCCTATGGCGAAGTACCGGCGGCGGTTGCCGCGGCGCCGGCGCCGGCCGCGCCCCTGTCGTGGTCGGGTCCGTTCGTGGTGCTGCGCGAGGCGGCCCGCACGCAGACCTTCTGGATCCTGGCCGGCACGTTCTTTATCTGCGGGCTCTCCACCAACGGGCTGATCCAGACCCACTTCATCGCCCTGTGCGCAGACTTTGGCATGTCGGCCGTACCGGCCGCCTCGGCGCTGGCGATGATGGGCGCGTTCGACTTCGTCGGCACCATCATGTCCGGCTGGCTGTCGGACCGCTACGACAGCCGCAAGCTGCTGTTCTGGTACTACGCGCTGCGCGGCCTGTCGCTGTTCTGGCTGCCGCACTCGGAATTCACGCTCTATGGCCTGTCCGTGTTCGCCATGTTCTACGGTCTGGACTGGATCGCCACGGTACCGCCCACCATCAAGCTGGCAGGCAGCACGTTCGGCCGCGAGCGCGCCCCGATGGTGTTTGGCTGGATCTTCGCCGCGCACCAGATCGGCGCGGCCACGGCGGCATTTGGCGCCGGGCTGTCACGCACGCTGTGGCTCACCTACTCGCCGGCCCTGTACGTTGCGGGCAGCGCTTGCCTGGTGGCCGCGCTGCTGGCGCTTATGGTGCGCCGCAAGGCACCAGAAGCCACACCGCAGCCTGCACGGGCCTGAGACGTCCCGGTCCTTCCTTGCCCCTCAGCGTTCGCGGCTTGCCGCCACGAACGCGTCGATCAGGGCGGCAGCCGGCGCACGCTTGAGCGCCGACTGCCGCACCAGCACGCCGATCTCGCGATACAGGGGCTGGCCCGGCATCGGCACTTCCTTGATATGCGGGGTCTGCCGCAGCGGCACCAGGGCCGACGGAATGATCGCGCAGCCCAGCCCTTCGCTCACCATCTGCAGGATCACGGCGGGCTCGTCCAGCTCCATGCCTTCGCGCACCCACAGCCGGTGCCGCCGCAGGTAGCGATCCACCAGCTGCCCGCCCGTGGAATGGCGGTTGTAGCGGATAAACGGCACGGTCTGCAGCAGGGTCTTCAGATCGTCCGGCGCGTCGGGCGGCGCCACGGCCACGAACCGTTCGCGGATCAGCGGCCCCCATTTCAGTTCTGGCGGAATGCCGAGCCGCGGCTTCACCAGCACGGCGATGTCGAGTTCGCGGGCATCCACCTGGGTCAGCAACTGCGTCGACATGCCCGGCACGATGTTCACGTGGGTGTCCGGGTGCGCCACCCTGAAACGCTGCATCGCCTGAGGTAGCAGGCTCGATTGCACAGTCGACACGGCCCCCAGATCCAGCGGCGCCATGTCACGCTGGGCCCGCGCACCTTTCATCGATTCGTAGAGGCCGACGATCCGCGCGGCATCGTCCAGCATCTGGCGGCCTTCGTCACTCAATGCCACCGATTTGCCCGACCGATCGAACAGCGTGCAGCCCAGATCCTCTTCCAGGCGGCGGATCTGGGTGCTTACGGCCGATTGCGTCAGGCCCAGCCGCGTGCCGGCAGCGGAAAACGAGCCGGTTTCGGCGGCCACGAGGAAAGTCTTGAAGTAGCGCAGCAAGAGGCGGTTCAAGCATCGAAATTTTCGATACTTAGTCAAAAAATGATTCGTTTCATATTACGAGTTCTGCTGATTACAATCAACGACACACTCCACAACCGCCTTGCAAAAGAGTCACAGCGATGAGCGCCATTCCCCTGTTCCACCTTGCCTTCCCGGTGCACGACCTCGCCACCGCGCGCCAGTTCTATGGCGATCTGCTCGGCTGCCCCGAGGGGCGCAGTTCCGACGCCTGGGTGGACTTCAACTTCTACGGCCATCAGGTCGTGGCGCATCTGTCGCCGGACGAATGCGGCCATCGCGCCACCAGCGCCGTGGATGGCGACGACGTGCCGGTGCGCCATTTCGGCGCGATCCTGCCGATGGCCGAATGGGAACGCCTGGCCGACAAACTGCGCGCCGCCGGCACGAAGTTCGTGATCGAGCCGCACGTGCGCTTCAAGGGCCAGGTTGGCGAGCAGGCCACGATGTTCTTCCTGGACCCGTCCGGCAACGCCCTCGAATTCAAGGCCTTTGGCGACCTGAGCCAGGTGTTTGCGAAGTAATCCGGGGCAACCCGTCCCAACTGATAGCGAGACAGAGCGAGACATGACCGATTTCGTGATCCAACCCGCGCCGCAGGCGAGCGTGGCCGTTGCCGGCAGCCAGGCCCGTTTTCCGATCCGCCGCGTGTTCTGCGTGGGCCGCAACTACGCCGCGCACGCCCGCGAGATGGGCAAGGACCCCGACCGCGAGCCGCCGTTTTTCTTCACCAAGCCGGCTGACGCCGTGGTGGCGGCCGAAGGTCTCGTGCCGTATCCGCCGCTGACCGAAAACCTGCATCACGAGATCGAACTGGTGGTGGCCATTGGCAAGGCCGGCGCCAACGTCAAACCCGAGCAGGCGCTGGATCTGGTGTGGGGCTACGGCGTGGGGGTGGACCTGACGCGCCGCGACCTGCAGGACGTGGCCAAGAAGATGAGCCGCCCATGGGACTGGTCGAAGTCGTTCGACGCCTCGGGTCCGTGCGGCCCGCTGCAACCGGCCTCGGCAATCGGCCATCCGGCCAAGGGCGCCATCTGGCTCAAGGTCAACGGCGAAACGCGCCAGCAAGGCGACCTGACCGAACTGATCTGGCCCGTGGCCGACGTCATCGCCTATATCTCCGAGGCCATGACCCTGCAGCCGGGCGACCTGATCTTTACCGGCACCCCGGCAGGCGTGGGCGCGCTGAACCCCGGTGACGCGGTGACGGCTGGCGTCGAAGGTGTCGGCGAGATCGCTTTCACGATCGGCAAGCGGTAAACCGGGCCCTACGGCTGCCACAAGGCGGTGATGTCGGAGCGCCCGGCATTACCGCTTTTTTCTTTTGGATTCAATAACTTATCGTGGGGAGCCACCGCAGCTAGAGCGAACCCTCCACCTCGAACATCGGAATTTCTTCAAATTCTCCTTGCTTATCTATCTAGTAGTAGATAATATTCGAGCCATGGACGACGCAACGCAGCAAACGACACAAGCCGCGCAGCCGAATCCAAGCATCACAAAGTTGTTTGTCAGTACCGGAAGCGGTCTTTTTTTTAGCGCAACGTATCTATCTAGCAGTAGATAGCAGCAAGAAGAAAGACCCCTGATTCGCAGCACAGACATCGGCCAGCGATCCACACACGAACCCGGATCGCCGACCTTGCCAAGGAGAGCATCATGAACGCAAAGACCATCGTTACCGCCGCCGCCCTCGCCGCCGCTTTTGTGACTGGCGCTGTCCAGGCCGCCCCCGCCGCGCAGAAGACTGGCGAAGTCTACGGTTACAGCTACCGCGTGCAAGACCAACGCAGCGCATTTTCCGATGGCGCCCGCCAGGGCAAGTTCGATTCCTTCAGCGAAGGCGCCCGCCTTGGTAACCGCGACGCCTTCACCGACGGTGCCCGCGTGACGAACCGCGACGGCCTGGTGGCCAGCATCGGCAACCGCGACGCCTACACCGATGGTGCGCGCGTCGGCAAGGCCGACCCGTTCACCGACGGCGCCAAGATCGACAAGTTCGACCCGTACACCGATGGTGCCCGCACCGTCGCCGGCCTGGACCGCACGGGTGTCTCGTCCGAACCGTCGCGCAACTTCGACGTGTACACCGACGGCGCCCTCGCCTGAGCCCCCGCCACGGCCGTGCCCCGGTAGAGACCGCGGGCACGGCCGGAACAGATACCAGGAGCTTCATCATGACCTTGCGTGACACAGCCCTGATCCTGGGCGGCTGGGTGGTGCTCTGCCTCACCAGCGGCGCAGTCCTCTCGCTGGTTGCGCAGAACCTGTCCATCTGAAAGGCCGGGCGGGCGAACAACCGGAGGGTCCATCGCCACAAAAGGCGCGGACAGTTGACATGAAAACGCATTCCGTACGCGATCAATTGCTCGAGCACGCCTCCGTGCTGATCCGGCAACGGGGCTACAACGGTTTCAGCTACCGCGACCTCGCGGAGCTGGTAGGCGTGAAGACATCGAGCATCCACTACTACTTCCCGGCCAAGGACGATCTGGTGCTGGAAGTGGTGCGCCTGTACCGTGAACGCTCGCAGGCCCGGCTGGCGGCCATCGACACATCGCTGCCGCTGATCGAGCAGGCCGAGCGATATGTGGGCCCGCTGCGCAACGATATCGAGCTGAACCAGATCTGCCTGGCCGGCATGTTGTCCGCCGAGGTGCTGGCGCTGCCCGATGCGATCCGCAGCTACCTGCAGGCACATTTCCAGGCAAATGAAACCTGGATCGCGAACCTGTTGCGCCGCGCCGAGGCCGAACGCGGCCAGCCGTACCCGGTGCCGCCGCCGTTGCTGGCCAAGGTGCTGTATGGCGCGATCCAGAACGGCATCATCACCGCGCGGATGTCGGGCTCCAGCGACCGGCTGGACGCCGCGGCCGACATGCTGCTGGGTGCCGTGCGCGGTTCGATGTGCGCAGTGGCCGAGCACGAACCGGCGATGGCCTGATGACCATCCGGGCCTGAACAGTTTTCTGGGCGCCCCGGTTCAGGCGCCCGACGCCCGCCGTCCGCTCTCGCGACGGGCGTCACCCATTTCTCCGACGCCGGGATCGTCCTCCGGCGATTTTTTTCGTTTACGTTTTTTCGTTTGTTTACGAGGCGCCTTTCCCGGCTGCAGCCTTCTTCGCGGCGGCCCGCTTTGCGGGCGCCTTCTTCGGGGCCGCTTTCGTTGTCGCCGCCTTTGTCACCGCCTTTGTCACCGCCTTCGTCGCCGCCTTTCTCGTCGTGGATGTCTTCGCGGTTGCCTTCGCCGCCCCCTTCGTGACTTTCCCGCCCGGCTCCTCGCCGCCAGCGTCGATCACGACCCATGCCGGCGCATGATCGCTGGCCTTCTCCTCGCCGCGCACCCATTTGTCGACGCCGGCGTCGCGCATCCGCAGGCCGGGGCTCAGCAGCAGATGGTCGATCCGCAGCCCCGAATTGGTTTGCCAGTGCTGGCGAAAGTAATCCCAGAACGTGTAGATCTTCTCGTCGGGATAGCGCGCACGCAGCGCATCGGTCCAGCCCTGCGCCAGCAGGCGGCGGTAACATTCGCGGCTTTCCGGCTGCAGCAGCGCGTCCTTGAGCCATGAACGCGTGTTGTAGATGTCGTCATCGGTGGGCACCACGTTGTAGTCGCCCGCGATGACCACCGGGTGGCCGCTCTCCAGCAGCGTCTGCGCATGCCGGATCAGCCGTTCGAACCATGCCAGCTTGTAGTCGAACTTCGGGCCCGGCTGCGGATTGCCGTTGGGCAGGTACAGGCACGCGATCAGCACGCCCTCGACGGCGGCTTCCAGGTAACGGCTCTGCGAGTCCTCGTCGCCGCCCGGCAGCCCCCGCCGTACCTCCACCGGATCGGCGCCCCTGGCAAGGATCGCCACGCCATTCCACGACTTCTGGCCGTGCCAGATCGCCCCGTATCCGGCCGCGCGAATCTCGTCGATCGGAAACCCCTCGTCTACCGTCTTCAGCTCCTGCAGGCATGCCACGTCGGGCGCCTCGCGTTCCAGCCAGTTCAGCAGCGCCTGCAGGCGCGTGCGTACCCCATTGATATTGAAGGTGGCGATCTTGAGCGAATGCATCGGAACGTTCTCCTTTCAGGCCGGTTTCCATCTTAGATTCGCGCGCCAGAATTTCCTGTCGGTGTCCGATCACTGTATATTCATACAGTCCCGCGATCCTTACTCCCTTTTGCGTCTTGTCCGCCACATCTACCAACCCGCCCCGCTATACCGTTGCCGTGCGCACCTTGTGCGAGTTCACGGCCAAGGCGGGCGACCTCGACCTGCGCTTCACGCCCTCGCCCACCGGGCAGGAAGGCGTGGCCGGGCATGGCGTGGTGACAAGCCGGCGCGGACCGGGCTATGAGGCCGAGGTGGCCCTGTCGGGCGATTTCGAGGGCCTGCGGGTGCGCGGGCGTGCCGACGGCTACAACCCCGTGACCAACCGCGTGGAAGAAATCAAGACGGTGCGCGGCCAGAAGGTGGAGATTCCGCAGAATCACCAGGCGCTGCACTGGGCCCAGGCCAAGATCTACGGCTGGTTGCTGTGCCAGTCGCGCGAACTGAAGCAGATCGACGTGGCGCTGGTGTATTTCGACATCGTGAGCCAGCAGGAACGCGTGCTCAAGGAACGGTTCGAGGCCCAGGCGCTGCGCGAATTCTTCGAGGACAGCTGCCGCCGCTTCATGCACTGGGCCGAACGCGAGGCCGCGCATCGCACGGGCCGCGACGCCGGGCTGGCCGCGCTGGCCTTCCCGCACGGCACGTTCCGCGAAGGGCAGCGCCTGCTGGCGGAATCGGTCTACAAGGCCAACGCGTCGGCGCGCACGCTGCTGGCGCAGGCGCCGACGGGCATCGGCAAGTCGATCGGTACGGTGTTCCCGGCACTCAAGGCCATGCCGACGCAGCGCATCGACAAGGTGTTCTTCCTGTCGGCGCGATCCACGGGGCGCGCCGTGGCGCTGCATGCCACGCGGCAGCTCAGGCAGAACGCCGACGAGACGCCACTGCGCGTGCTGGAGCTGACCGCCCGCGACAAGGCCTGCGAACACCCCGAGCTCGCCTGCCACGGCGAATCGTGCCCGCTGGCGCAGGGCTTCTACGACCGCCTGCCCGCTGCCCGCGACGCCGCCAGTCGCGCGCCGCTGCTGGACCGCGCCACCACGCGCGACATCGCCCGCGCGCACCAGGTCTGCCCGTATTACCTGGCCCAGGAGATGATCCGCTGGAGCGATCTGGTGGTTGGCGACTACAACTACTACTTCGACCGCAGCGCGCTGCTGTACATGCTGACCGCGATGAACGAATGGCGCGTCAGCGTGCTGGTGGACGAAGCGCACAACCTCGTGGACCGGGGCCGTGCGATGTACACGTCCACGCTCGACCATGCGGCGTTCCGCGGTGTGCGGCTGGCCGCGCCGGCGGCGCTGAAGCGGCCGATGGACCGCGTCTACCGGCAGTGGCATGCGCTGGCCAAGTCCGGCGATGCCCCGTACGAAACGCGCGACGAGGAGCCCGCCGCGTTCGTCGAGGCGCTGGTGCAGCTTTGCACGGCCATCATCGACGACATGAGCGACCATCCGCAGCGGCACGACGCCGCGCTGGAACGCTTCTATTTCGACGCCATGCATTTCCTGCGGCTGGCCGAGCAGATGACCGAATACGGCGGCAAGCATTCGCTGTTCGACATCACGCGCACGCCGCGCAAGCGGACTGGCTTCGACGCCGACCTGTGCATCCGCAACCTGCTGCCCGCTCCCTACCTGGCCCCGCGCTTCGCGGGCGCGCATTCGACCACCCTGTTCTCGGCCACGCTGCAGCCCGCCGACTACTACCGCAACCTGCTGGGGCTGCCCGCCAGCGCGGTAGGCGTGGAAGTGCCGTCGCCGTTCCAGGCCGAGCAGCTCGATGTACACGTCGCGCGCCATATTTCCACGCGCTTCGCACAGCGCCGGCGCTCGCTGCCCGCCATCGTGCAACTGATGGCCGACCAGTTTGCGCGGCGCCCGGGCAACTACCTGGCGTTTTTCAGCAGCCACGACTATCTGCAGCAGGCGGCGGCGCTGCTGGCCGAGCAGCACCCCGGCATTCCTGCCTGGTCCCAGGCGCGAGGCATGACCGAGGCAGGCCAGGCAGCGTTTCTGGACGCCTTCGCGCCCGGCGGCCAGGGCATCGGCTTCGCGGTGCTGGGCGGGGTGTTTTCCGAAGGCGTGGACCTGCCAGGCGACCGCCTGATTGGCGCCTTCGTGGCCACGCTGGGCCTGCCGCAGATCAATCCGGTCAACGAGCAGCTGCGCGAGCGCATGGAAACCGTGTTCGGACAAGGCTACGACTACGCCTACCTGTATCCGGGCCTGCGCAAGGTGGTGCAGGCCGCCGGCCGCGTGATCCGCACCCAGCAGGACCGCGGCGTGGTCTGGCTGATCGACGACCGCTATGCGCGCGCCGAAGTGCAGGCCCTTTTGCCGGCATGGTGGGAAATTCTTACCGGGCCGCCGGCGCACGCGCGCCCGCTGTCGCTGGCAGAATGACGGCTACGCCGCTGGCGCGGAAATCGCGTGTCGGGGGCATCAGACCATCCCCAGACCCATGTATCGACGGAGCCCCAACCGATGAGCATGACCCACACATTTGCCACGACCGAGCCGTCGCGCGACGAGATCGATGCGCTGCGCGGCGCCACCATCCTGGAGTTTGGCACCCCCTGGTGCGGCTTCTGCCAGCGCGCGCAACCGCTGATCGAATCGGCCTTCGGCCAGCACCCGGCCATCGACCACATCAAGGTAGAGGACGGCAGCGGACGCCCGCTGGGCCGCTCGTTCCGCGTGAAGCTCTGGCCCACGCTGGTGTTCCTGCGCGACGGCAAGGAGGTGGCGCGCCTGGTGCGCCCGAACGACACCCGCGACATTACCGAGGCCATGCGCAAGATCGACCAGTGATTTCCCGAAGCTCCCGTCCCCGGGTTCGCTTTGTCTCACTGAACGTTCCATTCGCGCCTTGATGGCGTGCGATGGCCGGATCGTGGTGGGGAAGGATTGATGGCGATGCGGTAAAGGTCCAGCATGATCGACTCCTCGCGCTCTCGCACGGCGGGCGCGGGGAACAATCATCGCTGGCAGTTCACAAATCCAGCGGCATCGCGCTGGTGCACTTGATTTCGTCCAGGCACACGCTTGACTTCACGCCGCTCACGCCGGGGATGCGCATCAGGGTGTCGAGCAGGAAGTCGGACAGCGACTTCAGGTCCTTGGCCACGACCTTCAGCACGTAGTCGATGTCGCCGGTCACGGAGAAGCACTCCTGGATCTGGGCCAGTTCCGCCACCAGCCCCTTGAATTTGGACAAATCGCGAATATGGCCGCGTTCCATCGTCACGTGGATGAACGCCGTCACGCCGAACCCGAGCGCCGTGCTGTCCAGCCGCGCCTCATACCGCTTGATGATGCCGCCCTCTTCCAGTCGGCGGTGGCGGCGCAGCGTCTGGGCCGGTGACAGGTTGATCGCCTCGGACAGTTCCAGGTTGGTGGCGCGCCCGTGTTCCTGCAGTTCCGCCAGCAAGCGGCGATCAATGCGGTCGAGGTCGGTTTGCTGCATTCTGATTTCCTGAGATGGCGGTTCGGCGAAATCTTATCTCATCTTTCAGGGTTTCCCTGCGTGCCTTACGAAATCCTATTTAGCCGGGCGGGTTCTACAATTTCCTCACGTCATGCAGCGCGCCAAGCGTCCCCCAAGCCACTCGCGCGGCTGCCTCACCGAAATATTATTTCCATCCCCGCTCTCGCCCCCGAGGTACTCCGATCATGGCCGACCTGTTTGAAAACCCGATGCAACTGATGGGCTTCGAGTTCGTTGAATTCGCCTCGCCCACCCCCAACGTGCTGGAACCGCTGTTCGAGAAAATGGGCTTTACGCTGGTGGCCCGTCACCGCTCGAAGGACGTGATGCTGTATCGCCAGGGCGACATCAACTTCATCGTCAACAACGAGCCGCATAGCGAAGCCGCCTATTTCGCCGCCGAACATGGCCCCAGCGCCTGCGGCATGGCCTTCCGCGTGAAGGACTCGCACAAGGCGTACAACCGCGCGCTGATGCTGGGCGCCCAGCCGGTGGAAATCGCCACGGGCCCGATGGAACTGCGCCTGCCGGCCATCAAGGGCATTGGCGGCGCGCCGCTGTACCTGATCGACCGTTTCGAGGACGGCAAGTCGATCTATGACATCGACTTCGAATACATCGAGGGCGTGGACCGCCATCCGAAGGGCCACGGCCTCAAGCTGATCGACCACCTGACGCACAATGTCTACCGTGGCCGCATGGCTTACTGGGCCAACTTCTACGAACGTCTGTTCAACTTCCGCGAAATCCGTTATTTCGACATCCAGGGCGAGTACACGGGCCTGACCTCGAAGGCGATGACCGCGCCGGACGGCAAGATCCGCATTCCGCTGAACGAGGAATCGTCCAAGGGGGCCGGCCAGATCGAGGAATTCCTGATGGCGTTCAACGGCGAAGGCATCCAGCACATCGCCTTTGCCGTGGACAACCTGCTCGAAGTCATCGACAGCCTGCAACTGGCCGGCGTCGAGCTGATGAGCGCTCCGAACGACTACTACTATGAAGCCCTGGACACCCGCCTGCCCGGCCACGGCCAGCCCGTGGACCAGCTCAAGGCCCGTGGCATCCTGCTGGATGGCACCACCGAAGGCGGCAAGCCCCGCCTGCTGCTGCAGATCTTCTCGAAGACCGTGCTGGGCCCGGTATTCTTCGAATACATCCAGCGTTCCGGCGACGACGGCTTTGGCGAAGGCAACTTCAAGGCGTTGTTCGAATCACTCGAGCGCGACCAGATCGAGCGCGGCACGCTGAAGGTGTGACGCATCCGGCCCGGCGCTGAACCGGGCTGCCCCGTTTCTTCTGCGTTTCCAAGCGTGTGCCGGTAAACTCTCGGGTTTTCGCCGGCGCGCACCCCCGCGTCCGGCGTTACCCGCGCCGGCGTTTTTTCAAAGCGCCCAACCCCAAAGAGGCGCGCCGCCATTCCACAAGAATGGGTAGAGGATAGACACCCCAATGCATGCTTCCGATAGCCAAGGCACGCTCAAGCGTGGCCTGAAGAATCGCCATATCCAGCTGATTGCGCTAGGCGGCGCCATCGGCACTGGCCTGTTCCTGGGCATTGCCCAGACCATCAAGCTGGCCGGCCCATCCGTGCTGCTGGGCTACGCGCTGGCCGGCATTGTCGCGTTCTTCATCATGCGCCAGTTGGGCGAGATGGTCGTCGACGAACCGGTGGCCGGCTCGTTCAGCTACTTCGCCAACAAGTATTGCGGCCACTTTGCCGGCTTCATGTCCGGCTGGAACTACTGGGTGCTGTACATCCTGGTCAGCATGGCCGAACTGTCGGCGGTGGGCATCTACGTCCAGTACTGGTGGCCGGGCATCCCGACATGGGTATCGGCGCTGGGCTTCTTCGTCGTCATCAACGCCATCAACCTGGCCAGTGTGAAGTCATTCGGCGAGATGGAATTCTGGTTCTCGATCATCAAGGTCGCGGCCATTGTCGGCATGATCGGCTTTGGCGGCTACATGCTGGGTACCGGCGGCGCCGGCCCCGAAGCCGGCGTAGCCAACCTGTGGCAGCACGGGGGCTTCTTCCCGAACGGGCTGGGCGGACTGGTGATGGCGATGGCCGTGATCATGTTCTCGTTCGGCGGTCTGGAGCTGGTGGGCATTACCGCCGCCGAGGCCGACAACCCGGGCAAGAGCATTCCCAAGGCCACCAACCAGGTGATCTACCGCATCCTGATCTTCTACGTTGGCGCGCTGGCCGTGCTGCTGTCGCTGTACCCGTGGCAGAAGGTGGTCACCGGCGGCAGCCCGTTCGTGCTGATCTTCCATGCGATGAACAGCGATATCGTGGCCACGGTGCTGAATGTGGTGGTGCTGACGGCGGCGCTGTCGGTCTACAACAGCGGCGTCTACTGCAACAGCCGCATGCTGCTGGGCCTGGCGCAACAGGGCAACGCCCCGCGTGCGCTGATGAAGGTGAACCGTCGTGGCATTCCGCTGGCCGCGCTGGGCGTATCGGCCCTGGCCACCGGCCTGTGCGTGCTGGTCAACTACTTCATGCCGGGCGAAGCCTTCGAGCTGCTGATGGGTCTGGTGGTGTCGGCCCTGATCATCAACTGGGCCATGATCAGCATCATTCACCTGATGTTCCGCCGCGCCAAGCGCGCCGAAGGCAAGACCACGGCGTTCCAGAGCCTGGGCTATCCGCTGACCAACTATGTGACGCTGATCTTCCTGGCCGGCATCCTGGTGGTGATGTTCCTGACCCCGGGCCTGCGCATTTCGGTCTACCTGATTCCGGTCTGGCTGGTCATTCTTGGCGTAAGCTATCGCCTCCGGCAGAAGAGCGCCGGTTCGGCCATGCCCGCCGCGAGCGCCCAGATCCAGTAACCTGCCTGGGCGGCCCGTGCGCACACCGGGCCGCCGCCCCCCCTGAACCCGCAAGCCAGACGCATCCCATGTTCGAACACATCGAAGCCTTTCCCGGTGACCCGATCCTCTCGCTCAACGAGGACTTCCAGCAGGACCCGCGTACCAACAAGGTCAACCTGAGCATCGGCATCTACTTTGACGACGAAGGCCGCCTGCCCGTCATGCAGGCCGTGGCCGAAGCCGAAGCCGCGCTGCTGTCGGACATGGGCCCGCGCCCCTACCTGCCGATGGCCGGCATCGCCGCCTACCGCCAGGCCGTGCAGGCGCTGGTGTTCGGCGAGGACTGCGCCGCCCGTGCCGAAGGGCGTATCGCCACGCTGCAGACGCTGGGCGGCTCGGGCGCGCTGCGCGTGGGCGCCGACTTCCTGAAACGCTATTTCCCGACGGCGGAAATGTGGATCAGCGACCCGAGCTGGGAAAACCACCGCGTGGTGTTCGAGCGCGCCGGCTTCAAGGTCAATACCTACCCGTACTACGACGCCGAAACCGGCGGCCTCAAGTTCGACGCCATGCTGGCGGCCCTCGACGCCATCCCGCAGGGCGGCATCGTGCTGCTGCACGCCTGCTGCCACAACCCGACCGGCGTGGACCTGAACGAAGACCAGTGGCGCCAGGTGATCGGCGTGCTGAAGGCCCGCAAGCTGCTGCCGTTTGTCGACATGGCCTACCAGGGCTTTGGCTCGGGCCTGGATGACGACGCCTTTGCCGTGCGCGAACTGGCCCGCCGGAACGTGCCCGCGCTGGTGGCCAATTCGTTCTCGAAGAATTTCTCGCTGTACGGTGAACGCTGCGGCGGTCTCTCGGTGATCTGCCAGAGCGCCGACGAAGCCAGCCGCGTGCTGGGCCAGCTGACCGGCGCCGTGCGCGCCAACTACAGCAACCCGCCCACCCACGGCGCCCGCGTGGTGGCCCGTGTGCTGACCACGCCGGCCCTGCGCCAGAGCTGGGAAACGGAACTGGCAGCCATGTGCCAGCGCATCACGCGCATGCGCCAGGCCATCCACGACCAGCTGCGCGAGCATGTCAGCGGCGAGAAGCTGTCGCGTTACATCAAGCAGCGCGGCATGTTCACCTACACCGGCCTGTCGGCCGACCAGGTGGACCGCCTGAAGAATGAGCACGGCGTCTACGTGCTGCGCTCGGGCCGCATGTGCGTGGCCGGCCTGAACGAACGCAACGTCGGCGTGGTGGCGAACGCCATCGGCCAGGTGCTGAAGGGCTGATAGCTGGGCCGCCCCCCTTCGACGCGCCTTCGCGTTTTAAGCAAACAGCCACCCTCTGGTGGCTGTTTTGCTTTGCCCGGACGATATCGTCCGAACCATGCCTGCCGCTCAGACCTGCGCCTGACCGCCATCGGCGGCAATTTCGGCGCCGTTGATGAAGCTCGAATCGTCGGACGCCAGGAACGTCACCACGCGGGCGATTTCCTCCGGGGCGCCCAGCCGGCCCATCGGCACCAGCGAGGCCAGGTAGCCCAGCAGCCCGTCCTGGCCCGCCTTGGTGTCGCCGCCCAGCTCGGCCAGGCCCACCGTGTGCGTGGAACCGGGGCTCACCACGTTCACGCGGATGCCGCGATCCTTGAGGTCCAGCACCCAGCTGCGGGCCAGGCCGCGCACCGCCGCCTTCGAGGCGCTGTAGATGCTGAACGCCGGTGTGCCCGTCGATCCGGCAATCGAGCCGGTCAGTATGATGGAACCGCCCTTGCCCATCAGCGGCAGGGCCTTCTGCACCGTGAACACCACGGCGCGGACATTGCGATTGAACGTATCGTCGAAATGCTGCGCCGTGATCTCGCCAAGCGGCGCCATGGTGCCGCCGCCGGCATTGGCGAACAGCACGTCCAGCCGCCCATCGCCCTCGCGGATCGTCTTGACCAGCGCATCGAGATCGGCCTCGCGGGTCACGTCGCCCTGCACGCCCACCGCGCCATGGCCGATGGCTGCCACGGCCTTGTCCAGTTCCGCCGCGCGGCGGCCCGTCACATACACCTTCGCGCCTTCCCGGGCCAGGTCCTGCGCGGCGGCCAGTCCGATGCCGCTCGTGCCGCCAGTTACCAGGGCGATCTTGCCTTCCAGTCGCTTGCTCATGATGTGTTCCTTTCGTGTTGAAGAGTGGATGAGCTCAACTGTAGGCGTTAATGATTTTCGAATAAACAGCGACCAAATTAAATCATTATTCATTCCCATGAATAATCTGGCATACTGCGTGCGGTGCCACGCCCTGCCCGTTTTTTGCCTTTCCCTGACCCATGGATCAACTGCAAGCCCTGCGCGTGTTCGTCCGCATCGCCGAGTCCGGCGGCTTCAGCAAGGCCGCCGACACGCTCAACATTCCGCGCCCCACCGTCACCAAGCTGATCCAGGACCTGGAATCGCACCTCCGCATCAAGCTGTTCCAGCGGTCCACCCGCAAGGTGGTGGTGACCGACGAGGGCCAGGCGTACTATCGCCGCGCGGTCAAGCTGCTGGCCGATGTGGATGAGATGGATACGCTGTTTGCCGATGCCCGTGGCGCACCGCGTGGGCGCCTGCGCGTGGACATCGGATCATCGCTGGCCAACCTGATCCTGCTGCCCAACCTGCCGTCCTTCCGCGCGAAGTATCCCGAGATCCAGCTCGAAGTCGGCGTCGGCGACCGCCATGTCGACCTGATCGGCGATGCCGTCGATTGCGTGATCCGGGGCGGCGACCTGACCGATACGTCGCTGATCGCCCGGCATGTCGCCAGCCTGGACTGGGGCACCTACGCCGCCGCGCCGTACGTTGCCGCGCGCGGCAAGCCGACGCACCCGGCCGCGCTGCAGACCGACCACGACGTGGTGGGCTACTTCTCGTCGCTCACGGGCCGCGTGATGCCGCTGCTGTTCGAGCGCGACGGCGAGCGCATCGACGTGGACGTGCGCAACCGGCACGGCGTGTTTGTCAACGAGAGCACGGGCCACCTGACGGCCCTGGTCAGCGGCCTGGGCGTGGCGCAGACCTTCGGCTTCATGGCGCGGCCGCATGTGGAATCCGGCGCGCTGGTCCCTCTGCTGCCTGAATGGAGCCGGCCGCTGCATCCGTTGCATATCGTGTTCCACCCGTCGAGAAACCAGAGCGCGAGGCTGCGGGCGTTTGTGGACTGGGTGGTGGCACTGTTCGCGCCGTACGACTGCACGGGCAGGCGCTAGGCCTGCGCCACGTGGCGGCCCCGCGTTGGCCGGCGTTACACTGCCGCCCATGCCCGATGACCGCCAACCCACTTCCCCACCGCCTTCGCCGCAACCCCTGACCGCCTGCTTCCGGAGCGGCGACGCCATGCGCAGCCGGCGCGTGAGCGAGGTGATCCTGTCGGATACGCTGGACATCCCCGCCCCGCCGGCGCGGCTGCTGGCGGACTGGGCGCGCGAGATTGCGTCGCAGATGACGCTGGAGCCCGGCGATGTCGAGGTCATGCCGCTGGCCCGTGCGCGGATGCGCTGGCCCGACTACGCGCGCTGTGTGCAGGCCGTGGCCGACTGGACGGCGTCGCTGGGCCTGCCGGGCCTGCTGGCCCAAAGCGATATCGCGTTGATGGTCTGCCGGGGCGCCCGGTATCACCATGACGGCGACCAGTACGGCGGCGCGGCCTTCTGCAATCTGTTCCTGAGCGACGACAAGGGACAGGACGTACATTTTCCATCGCTGGACCTGCGCATCCCCCTGCGTCGCGGCACGGTGCTGCTGTTCGATACCTGCCAACCCCACGGCGTGGTGCCGCGCGGCGCGGACCGCTTCGATCCCGCCGATTTCCCGGCCAACCAGGACGGACACGACAACACGCAGCTGTTCCTGACCTGGGAACTGCCCATCGAAGAGGCACCGGTGGCCCGCGCCCTACGCGTGACGTTCGACCATGACCGGGCAGCCGCCGCACAGGTCGAGGAAGAGCAGGTGCGGCGCGATGGCCGGCGAGTCTGGGTATGCCCGGTCACCGGCCAATGGCTGCTGGCTGACCCGCAGACCTGACGGCACCGCCGGCAAGCGATAGACGGGGCCAGAACCGCGTCCGGCCCCGCCCGCTTCAGATATGCGTGAATACCGCCTCTTTCGGCAGGCGGGACTTCGGCAGGCCGGCATTGAAGTCCTTTTCGCTGCGCCGGCCCAGCGACACCAGCACGACGCTGGTCAGGCCGCGCTCACGCAGGTTCAGTGCCGTGTCCAGCGCGCCCGCGTCGAAGCCCTCCATCGGTGTGGCGTCGATGCCAAGCATCGCGGCGCCCAGCAGCAGGCCGCCCAGCGCCAGGTAGACCTGCTTTTCCATCCATTGCGGCACGTCGCGCAGCGTGTAGCGGTGCAGGTCCACATACGAGCGGCGGCTCTTGTCCTGGCCTTCGCGGGCGCCTTCCACCTTGAACCGGCCGTCGCGTTCCTCCTGGTCCAGCACGGCGCGCAGGTGGGCTTCGTCCAGGTCGGCACGCATGCACAGCGCAATCACGTGCGAGGCATCGACGATCTTCGGATGGTTGTACGAAAACGTGCCGGTGGCCGCCCTGGCGATGGTCTCGCGGCCCTGGGGCGTCGATGCCACCACGAAATGCCACGGCTGCGAGTTGACCGACGACGGGCTGTTGTGCAGCCACGCCAGCAGCATGTCCACCTGTTCCTGCGGCAAGGTCTGGCCGCCTTCGTAAGCCTTGACGGTATGGCGGGACAGGACGGCATCGGTGAAATTCATGAGGGGCTCCGGATCGTGGATAAGTAAATCGACTATGCGTCGCATTATCGTCGCCGCGATGCTATCGAAAAACCGGGGAAATCTGTCAGGACTTTCACTTCGGGAGTGAAAATGACCAGGCCTTCCAGGGCGCCCGCCGCGGCAGGCGCGGGTGCCCGGAGGGCGATCGCCCTCTCAGCGGCCTGGAAACACCAGCCGGAACGTGGTCAGGTCGTCGGGCACCGATTCCACCTGCACCGCGCCGTGGTGCAGTTCCATGATGGTCTTCACGATGGCCAGCCCGATGCCCGACGATTCCCCGGAATTGGCGCGTGCGGGGTCGCCACGGAAGAATCTGTCGAACAAACGCGGCAGGTGCTCGGGCGCGATGCCCGGCCCGTGGTTGGCCACTTCGATTACCACCGTGCCGGCTTCGTGCCGGCTCCGGAGCGCAATCACCGCCGATTCGGGAGAGTGATGCACGGCGTTCGACAGCAGGTTGCCCAGCGCGCGCCGGAACAGCGTGGCATCGGCGTAGAGCGTGCCCCGCGCGTCCACGTGGATGGCGATGCCGCGCGCATCGGCCAGCAGCTCGAAATAGTCGGCCTGACGGGCCAGTTCGGACGGCAGGTCGAGTTCCACCCGGTGCATGGCCACCTGCGCATTGTCGGCGCGCGCCAGGAACAGCATGTTCTCGATCATGCGCGACAGCCGCTCGTATTCCTCGACGTTGGATGCCAGCAGCGCCTGGTATTCCTCCACAGACCGCTCGCTCGACAGCGCCACCTGGGTCTGGCCCAGCAGGTTGCCGATCGGGGTGCGGAAATCATGAGCCAGGTCGGCCGAGAACTGCGACAGGCGCTCGTAGCGTTCGCGCAGGCGGTCGATCATGCGCTGCAGCGCGCTGGCCAGTTCGTCCAGTTCCGCCGGCAGCCGCGACGGATCGACCGGCAGCACGCCGCTGGCAAACGTCACCGACGCCGTGCCGGCCGCAATGCGCCGCAGCGGCGCCATGCCTGCGTGCAAGGCCGCGTAGCCCAGCAAGCCCGCGCCCAGGGCCCCAAGGCACGCGGCGATGCAGAGCTTCAGCCGATAGTCGCGCAGCAGCACCACGCGCGACGCCGCCACCTGGTAGATCTCCGCCCGCACCGTCCGCGCGCCCGCGCCGGTGCCCAGGCGCGCCTGCATCGCCAGACCGCGCGCCGGTATCGCGCCAGGTGTCTCCCATGACTGGATGGCCGCTGGCGATGGCGGCGTGTCGGCGCCAATGGCGTCCACCGCCGACATGTTGCCTGGCTGCGCGCCCGCCTGCGTCAGCAGCGCGCCATCCGTCGCCAGCAGCCGCAAGCCGAATTCCTCGTTGCCCGCGACAATGCCGCGAATCTCCTGCCACCGGCCGGCCTGGGCGTCGGCGGCCGGCAATTCGGCCAGCTCGGCGCGCGCACGAACGGCCTTGCGCAGCAGTTCCGAATCGTCGCGCTCGATGATCTGCGTGGCCAGCGCCCGGTACAGGTACAGGCCCACGCCCGCGAAGGCGCAGCCGGCGATCAGCGCGAATGCCACCGCCAGCCGCGCGGTCAGCGAGCGGAGCAGCAGGCGGGTATGCCGGCGCGCTGTCACGACGCGCGCAGTTCCAGCACGTAGCCGATGCCGCGCACGCTGTGGATCAGCTTGGGCGCGAAATGGTCGTCCATCTTGGCGCGCAGGCGCCGGATGGCCACATCGACCACGTTGGTGTCGCTGTCGAAATTCATGTCCCAGACATGCGATGCGATCTGCGTGCGGCTCAGCACCTCGCCGCTGCGGCGTGCCAGGAAATGGAGCAGCGCAAATTCGCGCGGCGTCAGGTCGATGCGCTGGCCGGCGCGCATCACGCGATGCCGGATCAGGTCGATTTCCAGGTTGGCCACCTCGATGCGGTCGGCCTCGCGCACCGGCCCGCGCCGCAGCAGCGTGCGCACGCGCGCCAGCAGTTCCACGAAGGCGAACGGCTTGGCCAGGTAGTCGTCGCCGCCCAGCTCCAGGCCGCGCACGCGGTCTTCCACCTCGTCGCGCGCCGTCAGGAACAGCACGGGCGTGTCCTTGCTTTCGCGCAGCCGGCGCAGCACGTCCCAGCCGTTCATGCCGGGCAGCATCACGTCAAGGATGATCAGGTCGTAGTCGTCTTCCATCGCGTGGTGCAGGCCATCGGCGCCAGTGCGCGCCAGATCCACCACAAAGGACGACTCGGCCAGCCCCTTGCGCAGGTATTCGCCCGTTTTCGGTTCGTCTTCGACTACCAGGATCTTCATCGGTCCAGTCCTCAACCATCGGCGGCGCCAATCCGCCGCATTGCCAGCAGGATGGTAGCGACCGGCGCCGCCGGTTTGGATGACAAGACTGTAATCGTTTTGACCGGAATTCACAGGGCGGGCGGTTTCTAGAATCGGCTCCATTCCTTACGATTGCCGCGCCATCGGGGCGCTGGGAGAGAAAGCATGTGGATTGTCAGGCTCGCCCTGCGCAGGCCCTATACCTTCATCGTGCTCGCCATCCTGCTGTTGCTGGGCGGCGTGGTGGCCATCCTGCGCATGCCGACCGACATCTTCCCGTCGATCGACATCCCGGTGGTCAGCGTGGTGTGGAGCTACAACGGCCTGTCCGCGCAGGACATGGCCCAGCGCATCGTCACCGGCTACGAGCGGTCGCTGACCACCGATGTCGACAACATCGAGCACATCGAGTCGCAGTCGCTGCCGGGCGTGGCCGTGATCAAGGTCTTCTTCCACCCCGGCGCCGATATCAACCGTGCGATCTCGCAAGCGACGGCGGGCGCGCAATCGATCCTCAAGCAGATGCCGCCGGGCGCCACGCCGCCGCTGGTGCTGAGCTACAACGCCTCGACGGTGCCAATCCTGCGCCTGGCGCTGGGCAGCGACACGCTGCCCGAGCAGGAACTATACGACCTGGGCAACAGCTTTATCCGCACGCAGCTGGCCACGGTGCAGGGGGCGTCGGTGCCGCTGCCCTATGGTGGCAAGGTGCGCCAGGTGATGGTGGACCTGAACGTGCCGGCGCTGCAGGCCCGCGGGCTGGCGCCGCTGGACGTGGTCAACGCCATCAACGCCCAGAACCTGGTGCTGCCCGGCGGCACGGCCAAGATCGGGGCGCTCGAATACCGCGTGGACCTCAACGGCAGCACCCAGACCGTGGCCGCGCTGAACGACCTGCCGGTACGCAGCGGCCCCGACGGCACGGTCTACGTGCGCGATGTGGCGCAGGTGCACGATGGCTACGCGCCCCAGACCAACGTGGTGCGCCACGACGGCAAGCGCGCCGCGCTGCTGGAAATCGAGAAGACCGGCAGCGCGTCCACGCTGACCGTGGTGGCGCAGATCCGCGCCCTGCTGCCGCACATCCTGTCCGGCCTGCCAAAGTCGCTGCAGGTGCAGCCGCTGTCGGACCAGTCCGTGTTCGTCACCTCGGCCATCGACGGCGTGCTGCACGAGGCGCTGGTGGCCGCCTGCCTGACGGCCATGATGATCCTGCTGTTCCTGGGAAGCTGGCGCGCCACGCTGATCATCGCCATCACCATCCCGCTGTCGGTGCTGGCCGCCCTCATCGGGCTGGCGGCGCTGGGACAGACGCTGAACATCATGACCCTGGGCGGCCTGGCGCTTGCGGTGGGCGTGCTGGTGGACGACGCCACCGTGGCTATCGAGAACATTGCCCACCACCGCGAAACGGGCAAGCCGCTGGAGCAGGCTATTCTCGACGGGTCGGGCGAGATCGCGCTGCCCACGCTGGTATCCACGATGTGCATCTGCATCGTGTTCCTGCCGATGTTCCTGCTCAGCGGCGTGGCGCGCTACCTGTTCGTGCCGCTGGCCGAGGCGGTGGTGTTTGCGATGATGGCTTCGTACTTCCTGTCCCGCACCCTGATTCCCACGCTGGCGCACTACCTGCTGCGCGGCGAGTCGAATGCGCAAACAGCCGGGCGCCGCGCAACGGGGCGCCGGGCGGGCGTGGCCGGCTGGTTCGGCGCGGCGCACCGCCGCTTCGAGGCCGGCTTCGAGCGGGTGCGCGGCGCCTACGGGCGCATGCTGTCCGCCGCGCTGGCCAGGCCTCGCCGGACCATGACCATCTTCGCGCTGGCCTGCGCCGGGTCGATGACGCTGGCGCCGTTCCTGGGCCAGGACTTCTTCCCGGCCGTCGATAGCGGCGAGATCCGCCTGCATATGCGCGTTCGCACCGGGACGCGTATCGAGGAAACCGCCCGCATCACCGATCAGGTCGAAGCCGACATCCGCCGCGTGGTGGGGCCGCAGCACGTGGCGGGCATCGTCGACAACATCGGCCTGCCGGTCAGCGGCATCAACCTGACCTACGATTCGTCGCTGCCGATCGGCACCGGCGACGCCGAGATCCTGGTGTCGCTGAAGCCCGACGCAGGCCGCTCCAGCGTGCTGATCGAACAGCTCGACGCCGTGCTGCAGAAGGATTTCCCGGGCGTCAGCTTCTCGTTCCTGCCGGCCGACATGGTCAGCCAGATCCTGAACTTCGGCCTGCCCGCGCCCATCGACATCCAGATCGTGGGCAAGGATCTGGCCGGCAACCGCAAGGTGGCGGATGAACTGCTGCGCAAGCTGGCCGGCGTACCGGGCCTGACAGACCTGCACCTGCAGCAGCCGGCCGACCAGCCCGCGCTGACCGTCGACGTGGACCGCACGCGGGCGCTGCAGGCGGGGCTGTCGCAGCACGAAGTGGCGCAGAACCTGCTGATTGCGCTATCCGGCAGCGGCCAGACCGCGCCCAACTTCTGGCTCAACCCGAAGAACGGCGTCAGCTATCCGCTGGCCGTGTCCGTGCCCCAGTACGCGATGGATTCGCTGCAGCGCCTGTCGAACATCCCGCTGGGCCTGGGCGCCGACACCGCGCAACAGGGCGGCGCCGGGCAACTCGGCCAGTTCGGCACCATCGCCCGCGGAAGCCAGCAAGGCGTGGTGTCGCACTACAACGTGCAGCCCGTGCTGGACCTGTTCGGCTCAGTGCGCGGCCGCGACCTCGGCGCCGTGGCCGGCGACGTGCAGCGCATCGTCGATCAGGTGCGCCCGCAACTGCCGGCCGGGTCAGACATCGTCGTACGCGGCCAGGTGCAGACCATGCACGCGTCGTTCACGGGGCTGCTCACGGGCCTGGCCGCCGCCATCGTGCTGGTGTATCTGCTGATGGTGGTGAACTTCCAGTCATGGCTCGATCCGCTGGCCATCGTCGGCGCCCTGCCCATGGCGCTGGCGGGCATGGCGTGGATGCTGTTTGCCACCGACACGACGATCAGCGTGCCGGCGCTGACCGGCGCCATCATCTGCGTGGGCATTGCCACGGCCAACAGCATCCTGGTCATCAGCCATGCGCGCGACAGCCTGTCGGCAGGCAAGAACGCCATCGACGCCGCCTGGGACGCCGGCTTCAGCCGCTTCCGCCCGGTGGCGATGACCGCGCTGGCGATGCTGTTCGGCATGGTGCCGATGGCACTGGGCTCGGGCGGCGCCGGCGCGCAGAACGCCCCGCTGGGCCGCACCGTGATCGGTGGCCTGGCCTTCGGCACCGTGGCCACGCTGGTGCTGGTGCCTGTCTTCTTCGCCGTGCTGCATGGCTGGATGGCCGGCCGCGCACGATCCGATCACAACACGCCCCTTCAGGAGCGCCTGGCATGACCCGAACCGACCTCGATCCCAAGGCGGCCGCGCCGCGCCGCAACCCCAGGCTGGCCATGCTGGCTCTGGCGGGCGCCGCCGTGGCGCTGGCCCTGACGGCCGGCATCGTGCCGCGCTGGCAAGGCCACGCCGTATTGCAGCAGCGCGCGCAGGCCGCGCAGACGCCCATCGTCAGCGTGGTGCAGCCGCGCGCCGCAGCGGCCGCGCACGACATCACCCTGCCCGCCGACGTCCGCGCCTACGAGGACGCCGCCATCCATGCGCGCGTCAACGGTTATCTGCGTCACTGGTACGCCGACATCGGCACCCCGGTCAAGGCCGGCCAGTTGCTGGCCGAGATCGACGCGCCCGAAGTGGCCGACCAGTTGCGCCAGGCACGCGCCGACGAAGCGACCGCCGCCGCCAACTACCAGTTGGCGAGTACCACGGCCAAACGCTGGCAGGACCTGCAGGCGACGAACTCCGTCGCCCAGCAGGAAACCGACCAGAAGGTGGCCGACATGAACGCCAAGGCGGCGCTGCTGGCGGCGGCGCGCTCGAATACCTCGCGGCTGGCCCAGCTTGCCAGCTACACGCAGATCCGGGCGCCATTCGACGGCGTGATTACCGCGCGCAACGTCGATACCGGGGCGCTGATCGATGCCGGCAGCGCGCCCGGCCAGGGTCGCGAACTGTTCCATATCTCGGCCGGCACGCGGCTGCGCGTCTATGCGCAGGTGCCGCAGGACGTGAGCGCGGCAATGGGGCCCGGCACGCAGGCCTGGCTGACGCTGCCGCAAGCGCCGGACAAGCGCTACCCCGCCACGGTGGCGCGCACGGCCGGTGCCATCGATCCCGTCACGCGCAGCCTGCGCGTGGAACTCGATGTCGATAGCCAGGACGGCCGCATCCTGCCGGGCGCCTACGCACAGGTGCATCTGGAAGTGGGCAGCGCACACGCCGGCCTCGATCTGCCGGCCAATACGCTGATGTTCCCCGCCGGCGGCCCGACCGTGGCCGTGGTCGGCCCGGACAACACACTGACGATCCGCCACGTGGCGCTGGGCCGCGACTTCGGCACCCATGTGGAAGTGCTGGACGGACTGCAAGCCAGCGACCGCGTCGTGGTCAACCCCGGCGACGGCATCGTGGCCGGCATGACGGTACGCGTGGCCGCGCCGGCAAAGGGAGGTCCGGCATGACGCTCACCATGAAACCGGTCATGAAGCGCACCCTCCATCGCACCTTCCACCGCACCGTCATCGTGCTGGCCTGCGCATGGCTGGCCGGCTGCGTCAGCGTGCCCTATCACGTCCCGGCGATGCCACTGCCGACCGTCTATCACGAAGCTCAGGACGGTGCCGCGCAGGGCGCACAGCCGGACGACGCCATCGCGCCGGACTGGTGGCGCGCGTACGACGACGCCACGCTCGACGCCCTGCTGGCCCGCATCGACGTGTCGAACCAGAGTCTGCTGAAGTCGATGGCCCTGCTGCGCGATGCCCGCGCCCAGGTGGATGCCGCCCGCGCCGATTACTTTCCGACCGTTGGCGCCACGGCCAGCGTCACGAGTACGCACCTGTCGGCCAACGTACTCGGTCACTCGCGGGCCGGCAAGACCACGCCCGACCACCTGCTAGGCCTTGGTGCCAGTTGGGAACCCGACCTGTTCGGACGCATCGGCAACAACGTCGATGCCGCGAAAGCGCGACTGCAGGCCAGCGCCGACGACCTAGCCGCCGTCCGCCTGAGCCTGCAGGCCGAAGCCGCGATCGATTACTTTGGTATCCGGTCGCTCGACCGCGAGGCCGCATTGCTTCAGCAGACCGTGGACGCATACGCGTCGGTGCTGCAACTGGTGACCAACCGCTACAAGGGCGGCATCGCCGCCGAAGGCGATGTCGCGCAGGCCCAGGCTCAGGTGGAAAGCACACGAGCGCAACTGGCCGACCTGCAACTGGCGCGCTCCCAGGTGCTGCATGCACTGGCCACGCTGGTGGGCGAACCCGCCAGCACGTTTGCGCTGCCGGCACTCCCCGCCCAAGCGGCCGACGCCGCAAGCGCCGATATCGCCCTGCCCGCCACTCCGGCCGCCGTGCCAGCCACCCTGCTGCAGCGCCGCCCCGACATCGCGGCCGCCGAGCGCCGCGTCGCCGCCGCCAACGCGCAGATCGGCGTGGCCCGCGCGGCGTTCTTCCCGACGCTGATGCTGAACCTGAACGGCGGACTCGAAAGCTCGGGGCTGGCCGGCTGGCTGACCGCGCCAAGCCGCTTCTGGGCTGTGGGCCCAGCCCTGGCCGCAACGATATTCGACGGCGGCAAGCGCCAGGCCGGCGTGGACAGCGCCCGCGCCCAGTTCGACGCCAGCGCCGCCGACTACCGCGAAACGGTGCTCAAGGCCGTACAGGACGTGGAAGACAACTACGCCGCACTACGGTTGCTGGACCACGAAGCCGCCAGCCAGCAAGCCGCCGTCACCGCGTCCAGCCGCGCCCTGCAACAGGCCACCGACCGCTACCGCAAGGGCGCCGCCGCCTACCTCGACGTCAACGTCGTGCAAGCCGCCGCCCTGACCGACGCCCGCGCGCTGGAAGCCGTGCACCGCAGGCAGTTGGCGGCCAGCGTGTCGTTGTTCCGGGCGTTGGGTGGGGGGTGGGAGGGCGCGGGCGCTGGACTCCAGTAGAACTGGTTGTTTTGCCTTTACGTGATTGGAAGCGATCGAGCGTCCGGAGCTTCCGCCCAGCCCTATATGCTTTGAAAGCAAATGCTTGGGAAACTGCAGGAACCGACAAGAGGATTACTTCGATCAGAAATTATTGCTCCACATCCGCGTCGATTCCTCCGTACTCAGACAGAATCCGGTGACTCACAGCAATTAAATGCGCCTCCGGCCTGGCTACTCACCAGATCAGTCGCATCCGTGATATTGGGAGATGCTTTGGAAAATTTCGTCATCCGTATCGGCCAACGTACTCACGACAAGCATCATTCTGTTTTTTTTCCACAGCCAACCACAGGGCCCTAACTCCACGCCCGAACACGCGATCATCTCTGGGCGGCCCTTGCAGCGCAAATCATACGATTCACATGGCAGCGCGTGGGATGCTGTATATGGCGTCCAGCCGGCCGAGATTAGTTGTTGCCGCACTTTCGAGTATTTTGCGCCAACCCTCATCTTTGGATAATCGCGAATTTTCTCGACCACACAGGTAGCACCAACATTAATATGCAAGAAGCATAAAAAAACAAAAAAATGGATCGCATCAAAACCCTCTTATCGTGCGAGCGCGTTGACAATATTACCGTTTTACCAGTGGACCGAAATTCCCTCAGCCCCTGAGCAGCGATACAAATACTTCATGAGCACAAACGGTACCTCAATTATTCAATCTCTGCTTCTCCTTGACCTCTGGAACATCCAGGTTTTTCCATACCTTCGAGAGTTTCCTCACAATGCTATTGGCGTCTTTATACTGAAAAACGGCTGACTTGCCATTTTTCCAAGTCCCGTCCCATCCCTCCGGAAACGCGCCCATACCGTAACAATCTCTAATGCAGGCATCAGCGCCGTCTAAGGCAATATGACGATATATGAATACGCGGTAAAAATGTCCGGAAAAATCGGCAGCCCGCGAGCTTATTGACCACCTCACGAGCACGACTAATGCCTGGTTTTTCAAGAGCACTCCCTCCACTACCTCAGGGGAAGCCCCGTTTATGTCATACCTATCAATAAGAACCCTCTGGTCATCACATGTCCATATTGGCAACACGAAAAATGGAGTCGCACCGAGCGAGCCCGCACTCTGATGCAAAAACTCTCGCTCGAACACGACGGCGCAGCCGGGCCGTATAGCAGTTCCATCAATAGATGTGTCACCTGTCTCTGCGGCAAATTGTGATTTTGAAAGCATTATAAAAACAATGCCCGCGACGATATGCAGTATATTTCTTACCATCCCTTCCTTTCCGTTAGCGACTCCCCCCATCGATCACCGCACGGCCCGTTCCCTTTATTCAGCATTTCAAAAACTCGCTTCGCAGCCAACTTTCGTCGAGCAAATTCTTTTAGCGCCGGGTTTATTTTTAAAGTAACACCGCGGATATCATTATCGTCGGCTTTTTTATTGATTGACCGAGAATGCCAAAACCACGCAGCCGAATCGGCGGCAACAAATGGATTAACCTTCACCAGATCGGGATCGTTTACAACGTCTATCCCACTGTGGACCTTATACTCTTCATAGGTGGGCAGCCATGTCATATGTAAAAGACCCCTACCACGATAGTCTTTGCCCGGATGTTGGTCGTTCCCGAACAGTACTTCGCCGAGCTTTCTATCGTTCTTCACAAGATGTTGCTTCGCGTACTGCTCCATTTCTGATAGCGACATCCGTGGGCACAATCTACCAAGACCCGCTTTCAGCGCCGAAGGGTATGTGCTCCATAGATGATCGCCGTTCGAATAATAAAGAATTTCACTGAAAGCCGTAAATCCACTACATTCGACCTCGCACTGCGCCAAGAAATGCGAAACCCTATGACATGTATTAATGCCGTAAATTGTTAATACATTGAATAGCGAATCCGAAAACGCATCGGCGTCGTTATCGCTTATACCATCGAATATTGCACGCAGTGTATCTTCAGCAGGAAAAAGATCAGTGGCACAGTTAGTGCACCTTAACTGACCGACTGAAAAATAATTCCCCACCACCCCCACCGGATGCATATGAAACACCGCCGGACCAGGTAAATCCGGCAGTCTCGCCTTGACCTCCTCCCACCACACCAGTTTCTCGATACGCCGTTGCTCGGCTGCGTACTGGGCATTCGCACCCGTCTCCTTTTCGAGTTCCGCGGTCAGCGATTTCCATTTGGACGGGTTGGCCCATTCGCTTTCGTGTCGGATAATCAGGCGCGATGCACGAAGCGACTGCCATCTGTCTTTCGCGGCCACGCATAGCTCGTCGATGGCGCGGTCGCCGTTACTGCCGGGGCAAATTGCCTGATAGACGCTTTTCATTAGCGGACTTAGTTTGTCCAGCGCAGCGGTGGCCGGCATGTCTTTGTCGCAGGCATAGTCGACGTACGCTTTTGATTTGGCGCATAGCGTATGGGCGGGGTCATGCGCGCCCTCGATGGGCTGGAAATCCACCCAATCCTGCGGATACTCGCGCGTGACGCGACCGCCCGCGAAATTCTGTTCTCGTACCCAGCCGCTGATTTCGTTGCCAAGNCACGCATAGCTCGTCGATGGCGCGGTCGCCGTTACTGCCGGGGCAAATTGCCTGATAGACGCTTTTCATTAGCGGACTTAGTTTGTCCAGCGCAGCGGTGGCCGGCATGTCTTTGTCGCAGGCATAGTCGACGTACGCTTTTGATTTGGCGCATAGCGTATGGGCGGGGTCATGCGCGCCCTCGATGGGCTGGAAATCCACCCAATCCTGCGGATACTCGCGCGTGACGCGACCGCCCGCGAAATTCTGTTCTCGTACCCAGCCGCTGATTTCGTTGCCAAGCATGTTGGCGCTATGCACTTTCCACCTGTTGAGCTTCAGGTTGTCCGCGCCAGGGCTCGTCTCCGTGAACTTGTGTTCCTTTCGCCGACCCAGTTCCGCTAGCGACAGCATTAGGACGACATCGGTGCGCGGAGCGTCCTTTCCCTCCTGATGGGCTGCCTTGTAGAGCTTTGTTCGCCTGTCGATACGCAGCAGGGTGGGTTCGGCAGGCAACCCAAGTGCCTTCCAGCGCGCGGTGTGTGGCGAGTGTTCCTGGATCCAGGCTCGGCTCGCCTGCAGGAATACCTTGATTTCGTCGCCACAGAATATCTCGATATGGACCATTCGGGTCGGCACTGCGTTGCCGAGCGAGTCGTACCGGCCGAGGTGGCCGAGCAACTGGCCCGCTTTGACCTTGATCGGTTTTGGAGGAACGACTACGCAGTCGAGCGCGGTGTCGGGTATGAATTCCTCGACCACCTGTCCACCATGCTCGCGCCCAAGAAATACCCAGCCGCCGACCGCAGCATCAGGCGCCAGGAAGTCTCCAACGCGGGCCGGAATCGGCGGGCCGCTGCGTGCGATTTTTCCCCAGTTGCCAGTGCGCTCGCTGATGCTGAACTGTGTGCCCTGCGGCAGGATGCCAAGCGCCGTGCCGCCGGCCCGTGCTGACCGCACGCGCAGGCCCTTCTGCTTGGCGGGCGCAGCGCGCAGGCCGGGCCTGTCGCGTTGCTGATCCCGGGCGAACGTCGTGACCTTGAACTCCGGTGACCAATGGGCCGGGCGGGGCAACGTCTTCCTGTCCTCGTAGCCAGCCAGGTCCTGCAGGTGCATGTACAGGCTGTAGAAAGTCAGCCAGGTCCCGCGTGGAAACTCCATCTTGTGGCGCACCAGGGCGAAACCCGTGCTGTAGCAAGCCTGGATGGCGGACTGCTGGCCGTTGCCGGGAAGCTCGGTAACTGGAAAGGTTCGATCAAGTCGCCACGCGACGACCTCGCCGTCGGCCATCGCCAGCACGCCGCCGTTCAGGTCGAGGAACTGGCCAGCGCCAGCTTCGGTGATATGGATGCCGCCGTGCCACATGCCGTGGGCGCTGACGGCAAAGGCGCCGCCGGGCTCGAGTCGGAGCAGGCGGTGGAGCTCGTGCTCGTCGGTGATCTCGACGCCGGGCGCGCCTTCCTTTGCAGCCTTTTTTCGTAGGGGGAAGGTGAAGCGGAGGGGTTTCAGTGGGGGCGGCGGCTTGTTGGGTACGGTGGTCGACTTCATGGCCGCCAGCTCCGCCACACACTGCGCAATATTGGACAACAGACGCAAAGGCCGATCAAAGGCCCTGCCGGGCCGGGACGCTCGGCCTCGAATTCGTTTGCTGACATGGGATCGTTGCAACGCACGTTACTGTGCGTCGCACGCTACCCGTGTTCGTCTCTTCGCAAAACAGAAAAAACCACTCCATCTGGCGTATCGCAAATGATCGCCAGTTTTCTCGAAAGATCGTGGATTACCGATGTTCGACAGGAGCGAATGGTGCGCTAAGCGCATCGCCTGGCGCACATAGCATCTGCCTATACCCCGTTCCGCGCCGAATCGATGATGCCGAGCGCCTCGGCCTTGAGCACGAAGTCGGCCAGCGAGCGGGCGCCCATTTTCTTCATGGCCTGGGCGCGGTGGATCTTGATGGTGATTTCGCTGAGCGTCAGTTCGGCGGCAATCTGCTTGTTCAGCAGGCCGCGCACCACGTAGGCCATGACCTCTTTTTCGCGGGGGGTCAATTCGTCGTAGCGTTGGCGCAGGCCGGCGTCGCGCGTGTCGGTCTGGCGTCGGGCGGCGTCGCGGGTCAAGGCGCTTTCGACGGCGTCCAGCATGTCTTGGTCGCGGAACGGTTTGGCCAGGAAATCCATTGCGCCGGCCTTCATGGCCTTGACCGACATGGCGATGTCGCCGTGGGCCGTCATGAAGATGATCGGGATTGGCATCTTGCTGGCGGCGAACTGTTCCTGCACCGCCAGGCCGCTCTGGCCCTTCAGCCGGACGTCGAGGATCAGGCAGCTGGGGATGTCAGGCCGGGGCGCCGCAAGAAAATCGGTGGCCGAGGCGAAGGTCTCGACCTGGTAGCCGACCGAGCGCAGCAGCATCGACACCGCACGGCGCATGGACTCGTCGTCGTCCACCACGTAGACCACGGACACCCCTTCTCCGGACGGGATCGCTGTATTCATGGATTCACTTTCGTTCCGGGCGCGGTCTCGGGGCGCGGCGCAAGCGCGCCGGACGCCACATCTTCCAGGAACCGCTGGACGGCCGCGCCATCGACAGGTTTGCACAGACATGCCTGCGCGCCGGCACGCAAGGCTTCGCGGCGGATGGCATCGGTGCAGAACGCGGTGATGAATATTACCGGAACCTGGCTGCCCTGCGCGTTCAGGGTGCGCAGCATCTCCAGTCCGCTGATCTTGGGCATCTGGACGTCGGACAGGATGCAATGCGCCTCCGCCGCCCCGGCAGCCTCCAGAAAGACCTGAGCCGATGCGTAAGTGCGCGCCTCCCAACCCAGCGAACGGACCAGCCGGGAAGTCGCCGCGCGAATGGAATCGTCGTCGTCAATGATGGCGACAACCAGTTTCTTGGCCAAGGCCGGTACCTCACAACAATCTTATGGCGCAATGGTAGCGGCCCGCATCGGTGGCCAACACTATGCCTTCGTATAGGCGTCGGCCCGCCGCGACACGGCGCGCGGACGTCCCGGCAGCCTGCCAGCACCCTCCGAAAGCCCGCTGCAAGCCCTTTGAAAGCCCGCGCCGGACGGTCTGCGCCGAATCGGGCGCCCGGACGTGCATATGCGAAAGCAGCGCCGATCACGCGGAACGCTCCGCCCCGCGCCGGCGGTAGCCTCAAGCCTCACTCTCTCCTCAGGAAGACCGACATGAGCTACATCACCACCCAGGACGGGACCCGTATCTTCTACAAGGACTGGGGCACCGGCCGCCCCGTGGTCTTCTCGCACGGCTGGCCGCTGCATGCCGACGCCTGGGACGCCCAGATGCTGTTCCTGGTGCAGCACGGCTTTCGCGTGATTGCCCACGACCGTCGCGGCCACGGCCGCTCGGACCAGCCCGCGCACGGCAACGACATGGACACCTATGCCGACGACCTGGCCGCCGTGCTCGACGCCCTCGACATCCAGGGCGCCACGCTGGTTGGCCATTCCACCGGCGGAGGCGAAGTGGCGCACTACATCGGCCGGCATGGCTCGAAGCGCGTGGCCGGGGCGGTGCTGATCGGCGCCGTGCCGCCGATCATGCTCAAGACCGAGGCCAATCCCGGCGGCCTGCCGATGGAAGTCTTCGACGGCATCCGCCAGGGAGTGGCCGACAACCGCTCACAGTTCTACAAGGACCTGGCGCTGCCGTTCTTCGGCTTCAACCGTCCGGGCGCCAAGGTGGCGCAGGGCACCATCGACAATTTCTGGCAGCAGGGCATGGCCGGCGGTGTGCTGGGCCAATACCTGTGCGTGAAGGAGTTCTCGGAAGTGGACTACACCGAAGACCTGAAGAAGATCGACGTGCCCACGCTGGTCCTGCATGGCGACGACGACCAGATCGTGCCGATCGACGATGCCGGCCGCCTGTCGGCCAGGATCGTCAAGGGCGCGACCCTCAAGGTGTACGCCGGCGCTCCGCACGGCATGTGCGTCACGCGAGCCGACGAGGTCAACGCCGACCTGCTGGCCTTCCTGAACCGCTGATCCATCGCCGCACCAACCGGAGAACCGACATGCGTCCGATTCTGGTTCGATCCATCCTTGCCGCCACCTGTCTGCTGGGCGCCGTGGCGGCCCACGCCACCGATCCGGCCACCAGCCCGTTTGCCGCCGACCGCTACGACTACAGCATGCTGCCGGCGGCCAAGGCCCCAGCCCCGACCCCGGCCAGGTGCCACGACGGCAAGGCGGCATGCCATCCGTCGCGTTAGGCGCCCTGCCGCGCGTCACGCGCGGCGGCGTGCTGCTGATGGGGCTGGCCCTTGGGTGCGCCACGGGGGTCGACTTCGTGGCCACCTCGATGCTGGCCACCGGCGCGGTACAGATCCGCGCCGGCGTCTACGCCACGCCCGACGACTTTCTCTGGTGCTTTACGTCCTATGCCGCGGCCGCCATCGTCGCCAACCTGATGCTGCGGCGCATCGCGGACCTGGTCAGCTACCGTGGCTTCACGATGCTGGGCCTGCTGGTGGCCATCGCGGGCGCCCTCCTGTGCGCGGTATCGAACAACATCGTGCAGCTCTCGCTGGCGCTGGCCGTGCAGGGGCTTGGTGCGGGCGGCCTGTTCGCTGCCGCGCGCACGCTGATCCAGATGATCGCCGCCCCGCAGGAGCGCCCGCGTCTGCTCTGGCCGTTCGTGCTGGGCGCCATCGGCATGCTGGCCGCGGCGCCGTGGATCACCGCCACGCTGATCCTTGATGCCAGCTGGCGCCTGATCTTCGTGGTGCAGGCCATCGGCGCCGCCGCCACGCTGTTGCTGGTGTCGGTCACCTATCCGCACCGCGTCACCCCGCCCCGCCCGCCTGACATCGACGCCCTTGCCGCGATGGACTGGTACACCGTGCTGCTGCTGGGTCTGGGGGCACTGGTGCTGGTGCATGGCCTGGCCGATCTGCGGCTCTACACCGCGGCCAGCACGCCCATCGTGGTTGTCCGCCCGCTGGCGGGTGCCGCCCTGATGACACTGGCCTTTCTGCGGCTGCACCGGCATCCCGACCCGTGGCTGAATACGCACCGGCTGGGCGGGAAACGCTATCTGACCGGCCTGGGCTTCTACGCCACCTACTCCTTCATGGCCGGGCTCTGGAACTACCTGATACCGATCGTGCTGCAGCTGGGCCTGGGCTTCTCCTTCGAGACCACCGGCATGGTAACGACGTTGACCGCCACGGCGGGCGTCGTGGCAGGCATCGTGTTCGTGCTGTATGGCGCGCGCCTGCCGGGTTCGCGACGCTGGCTGGCGCTGGGCTATGTCATGCTGGCCGGCGCGGCGTGGATGCTGGCCACGCGTCTGATGACGGACCTGTCGCTGGGCCGCGTGGTGCCGGCACTGCTGCTGCAGAGCGCGGCGCTGCCGTTCAGCCTGATCGTCGTGGCCAAGCTGACGTTCCTGGACACACCGCTCGACGATTTCTCGCACACCTACCAGTTCAAGAACATCGTGCGCCAGGTGGCATCGGCCGCCGGCACGGGCACCGCCGCCCAATGCCTGCAGTACGGCGAGGCGCTGGCGCGCACGCACCTGGTGGCACGCGTCGACCCCTACGGCATCGCACCGCTGCCGCATGGCGCCGCACTGATCGGTCTGTCGCAACAGATCGACCAGCAGGCGGTGTTGCTGGCCGGCGCCAACCTGCTGGCCATCGTGGCGCCCGGCTGCCTGCTGGTGGCTGGCTTTGCGCTCTGGCAGCGGTGGCTGCGGTGAGTTCCCCATAACCGTTTACGGCCTCCTCCCTGCCGCTTGCGGGAGCGCGGCGCAGCATCCACCGCGCGCTCAACGCTCGTTGGCCGCGATGATCTTCGCGATGTTGGCATCGGCGTCGCGACCCACCAGTGCGTAGACGTCCGTGGACAGCGGCGTCACGGCCGGCAGCGTGTTGAGGCTGGCGCCGTCGTGCTGGTGAACATCCACGGTCACCTGCATCGACAGGCCGATGCGCAGCGGATGCGCCGCCAGCTGCGCGGGATCGAGCGTGATCCGCACCGGCAGCCGCTGCACCACCTTGATCCAGTTGCCAGTGGCGTTCTGCGCGGGAAGCACCGAGAACGCAGCGCCCGTGCCGGCCGCAAAGCCGGCCACCTTGCCGTCGTAGCGCACCTGGGCGCCGTAGAAATCGGCCACCAGCGACACCGGCTGGCCCACGCGCATGTCCTTCATCTGGTTTTCCTTGAAGTTCGCGTCCACCCACACCTGGTCCAGCGGCACCACGCCCATCAGCGGCACACCGGCCGCCACGCGCTGGCCCACCTGCACCGCACGGCGCGCCACGAAGCCGGTGACTGGCGCCGGCAGTGTCGAACGCGCGTGGGCCAGGTAGGCGGCGCGATAGCTTGCGGCGGCGCGCGCCACGTCGGGATGCTGCGCGATGCTGGTGTTGTGCGTCAGGGCCAGGTTCGATGCCAGCTGTTCCTGCGCGGCACGCAACGCCGCCTGCGCTTCCCTGAGCGTTGACCGGGCGTGGTCGACATCCTCTTTCGATACGGCGCCGGTCCCGTCGACCGACATGCGCCTGCGTAGATCGTCACGGGCGTTCTCCACGCTGGCCTGGCGCTGCGCGATGTTCGCCTGCAGCGTGCCGTTGCCGAAATAAAGCGTGCGCACCTGGCGCACCGTTTCGGCCAGTTGCGCGGCCGCCTGCTGCAGCGCCACCTCGCTGTCGGTGGGGTCCAGCGCCACCAGCGGCTGGCCCATCGTCACGCGCTGGGTGTCGTCGGCCGCGATCGATACGACCGTGCCCGGTACCAGCGACGTCACCTGCACCACGTTGCCGGACACATAGGCGTCATCGGTGGACGCGAAGTGCCGGGCGATGGTCCACCAGTACGCGCCGGCGCCGATGCCCGTCACGGCGATCAGAGCGGCCACCGTGATCAGGCGGCGGCGCGGTACGGGGCGCATTTCGGCCGACGGCGCGGGCGCGGCGGGAGCAGCGGGCGGGGCGGGTGTGTTCATGGTGAGGTCGTGGTGGGATTGGGTGACGCGGCGGCCTGGGCGGCGGCATGTTCCGGCAACTGCCCGACGTAGCCGCCGCCCAGCGTCCAGACCAGCTGGAACTGGAGATCGAGTTGCTGCCCCTGCAGCTGGGCCACCTGGCGTTGCTGCGCCAGGACGCTGTCCTGCGCCGTCAGGACGGCCAACTGGTTGGCCAGGCCGGCCTGCCAGCGGCCGGAAGCCAGCGCATAGGCACGCTCGGCCAGCGCCTGTGCCCGCTGCCGCTGCGCAGTTTCGGCGGCCACGGCTTGCAGGCTGCCGACGGCATCGGCCGTCTCGCGCAGTGCATCGGTCAGCGTCTGGTTGTAGTCGGCCACGGCTGCGTCGTAGTCGGCGTAGCGCGCGTGCAGGTTGGCGCGCAGGCGGCCCCCCTCGAACACCGGCAGCCGCAGCGACGGGCCAAAGGCAAAGGCCCGGCTAGCGCCAAGCAGGAAATCGGACGGCGTGATCGTGGTCAGGCCAGCCATGGCGGACAGTGTGACGTCGGGCAGGAATTCCGCACGGGCCACGTCGATGTCTTTGGACGCAGCCTCCACGCGCCAGCGCGCGGCCACCAGGTCCGGGCGGCGCGACAGCAGCCCAATACGCGCGTCGTCGGGCAGTCCGGCCAGCGGATGACCATCCGAGCCGTTCAGCAGCACCGGCCGGGTGATCGTCAGTCCGCGGTCGGGGCCCTTGCCCAGCAGCGCGGCAATCTGGTGGCGCGTCAGGGTGATGGTGTCGTCGATATGCGTCAGATCCGCCTCGGCACTGGCCAGGTCGGCGTCCTGCAGCGTAATGCCCACCTGGGTATCGAGGCCAGCCACAAGCCGGGCCTTGCCCAGCGTGGACAGTTCGCGGCGCTGGGCAATCGTTTGCGTGGTGATGTCGCGCAGCACGTACAGCGTGGCCAGCCGCGCGTAGGCGCGCGCCACGCCCGTGGTCAGCAGCAACTGCGCAGCCTGGCCTTCTGCCTCGGCTTCGCGCACGCCGGAGATCGCGGCCTGCAGCGCGCTACGGTGCCGGCCCCAGAAGTCCAGGTCATACGTCAGGCCGCTGGACAGCTGCACCTGGTTGATCCAGCGGCCCGACAGCGGCGTGGCGCCAAGCAGGTCGGTCTCGGAAATGCGCTGGCGCGACACACCACCGCGGATATCGATGTCGGGATACAGGCCGCTGCGCGCGCCCTCGGCCACGGCTCGGGCTGCCTCCACGCGCGCCCGCGCGGCCTGCAGCGTCGGGCTGCCGGCAACCGCCTCGCGGGCCAGTGCGCCAAGCTGGGGGTCGCCAAAGCGGTCGATCCAGTCCTGCGACGGCCACCGGCCATGCTGGGCGGGCAGACTCTGCGCAATGCCGGTAACCACCGCCGGCGTCTGCGTCGGGCGGCTGTGGTCGAACGCGGCGCAGCCCGTCAGCGCCAGGGTAGTCAGCACGGCGGCGGCCACGGGCAGGTGCCGCCATCCGGTCGCGGCATGCATCACGGCCTCACTCCGATGGTTGATGCCGGGAATGATGGCCGCTGGCGCGCAAGGCCGTGGTTGCGAACGCCAAGTTATTTCGGGATGGCACTACCGGGTGGCGCGACCGCCGCTATCCGTGCGATTTCGCCCCTTTCCGGTGCATTGCGTTGGCGCGGCCTATACCTTCGTTTAACACCGCACCACCTACGCGGCAATTGTGGGCATCCGTACCCGGCTCCTAGCATTCCAGTCAACCACCGACTGCTTCCACGGGAGCCGCACCATGACACTTCAGAAGCTCTGGATGCCGATCATCGCCATCACCCTCGCCTTCGCTACGGTCGGCGTGGCTGGCGCCGTGGTTTACGGCATGTGGCAACAGGCCATCGAGCCGGTTCACGCCGCAGCGCACGCCGTGATGTCGCACCACCACCTGTGAGCACCGTCATGTCCGACCAGGAAAGCCTGTTGCTGATGTACGGCTGGATCGTCCTCGCCGTGCTGAACCTGATTTTGATTGCCGTCGCGTACCTCCAGTACGCCGGTTGAACGCCCGCCGCCGCACCGATACCGCATCCAGGAGCCCCGCCATGAAAGATGTAGCAACCACCGTCCTCGACGCCCCTGACACCTCTGGCGCCGCACCCGCCAGGGCAGCGCCCCAGCTTCGCGTGGCCGCCGCGCAGGCGCCCGGCTTCGTCCAGTGCGAAACCCGCTGGCGACACGCCCCCGAGGCGGCGGTCACGCCCGGCCACCGTGACGCCATCGTGGTGTCGCGCTGGACTTGCGACGGCGAGCCGCCTGACACGGTGTCGCACGCCGGCGATCCCACCCGGCACTGCATCGCCATCAACCTGCGGTCCAGCTCGATCCGCTTCCTGTGCGGCGGCATGCCGGTGTTTGACGGACGGCTGGGTGCCGGTGCGGTCCACGTGACCGCGCCGGGCACCGCCACCAGCGCCGTGTACGCTTCAGCCACCGACGTGCTTCACCTGTTCGTGCCCCAATCGGTGCTGGCGGCCTGCTACGCCGACCAGTTCGGCCACGACCACGACGGCGAATTGCGGCTCGAAGATCCGTTCTTCCATGCCGACCCGGCACTGGAACGCCTTGGCCAGGCCCTGGCCGTGGCGCATTCGCAGGACCCGGGCCTGGGCCGCATCTTTGCCGACAGCGTGGCCCTGGCCATCGTGGCGCGCGTGGTGGCTAATCATTTCCAGCGCATTGCGTCGAACACGCGTGCGGTGACCACGCTGCCCCAGTGGCGTCTGCGCCGCGCCATCGAGTTCATCGACGCGAACCTGTCCGCCCCCATCGGGCTGGCTGATATCGCGCGCAGCACCGGGCTTACGCGCATGTACTTTGCCGCCCAGTTCCGGCGCACCACGGGCATGCGCCCGCACGAATACCTGGTGCGCCGCCGTATCGAACACGCGCAGGACCTGCTGCGCGGCGGCGACGGCAGCGTGCTGGAAGTGGCCATGCGCTGCGGATTCCGCTCGCAAGCCCATTTCACCACCGTCTTCAAGCGTTTCGTCGGCGACACGCCGCACTGCTGGCGCGTCAAGGTCACCTCTACTCCCGGGAGCTCCCATGGCTGAAACCCTGTACCCCGCATCCGTCTACACCCACGATCTGGCGGACGTGCGCGACAGCGCCTGCGACACGTGGCTGCGCACCATCGCGCTGCTGGATCCGAAGCGCCAGACGCTGGCATCCTTGACCTACACCGCCGAGGACAACGCACTGCGCGCCCATGCCCCGATCGTCAGCATCATCGAACGGCTCAGCAGCGCCATGGCCGTGGTGAGCTGGCGCGACGCCACGCACTGCCGCTACGGGGCGCAGGTATGGACCATCGGTCCGGCCCGCGAGAGCGGCGTCTGCGCGTTGTCCGGCCAGCCCATCGACAAGAGCGACCTGGTGTTTCGCCCGCAGCGTTCGCGTCCGCCCGCGCTCAATGCCGACGCGATGATCCTGGCCTCTGCCATGGACAGCGCCGGCGTGGCGCTTGCGCCCGCGCTGGACGACACGCAGCCCGCCATCGCTTACCGGTCGAACGCCAGGTAACGCGCCATGCACGACGTCACCGACCTGTCTCGGCTGCAGTTCGCCTTCACCGCGATCTTTCATATCCTCTGGCCGATCCTGACCATCAGCCTGTCGGCCTTCCTGTTCATCGTCGAAGTGCTCTGGATTCGCACCAACGACGTGGCGTGGTACCGCCACGCGCGGTTCTGGAGCAAGCTGCTGCTGCTGAACTTTGCCGTCGGCGTGGTCAGCGGCATCCCGATGGAGTTCGAATTCGGCACCAACTGGAGCGGGTTCTCGCAGTTCACGGGGCAGTTCTTCGGCAACATCCTCGGCTTCGAGGGCGCCATGGCCTTCATGCTCGAAGCCGGCTTTGTCGGCATCATGATGTTCGGCTGGGAGCGCGTGCCGCGCGGCGTGCACCTGTTTGCCACTGGCATGGTGGCGCTGGGCTCGTCGCTGTCGGCCTTCTGGATCATGGTGGCCAATTCGTGGATGCAGACCCCGGCCGGCGTGGCGGTGAAAGACGGCAAGATCGTCGTCACCGATTACCTGCGCGCGATCTTCAATCCCGATGCGCTCTGGGGCATCAGCCACATGTGGATGGCCGCGCTGGAAACCGGGCTGGTGGTGGTGGCCGGCATCTCGGCCTGGTACCTGCTGAAGCGGCGCCAGCCGGCGTTCTTCGCACGCTCGTTCGGGCTGGCCATGGTGCTGCTGGCAATCGTGGCGCCGTTGCAGGTATGGCTGGGCGACGGCAGCGGCGTGGACGTCTTCGAGACGCAGCCCGCCAAGGGGGCCGCCATCGAAGGCCACTGGCAGACCAATGCGCCGGGCACGGCCGCGTCGTGGTCGCTGCTGGCCTGGCCCAACCAGGCCGCCCAGCGTAATGACTGGGCCATCGAGGTGCCCGGCATGCTAAGCCTGCTGGCGACGCACAAGGTACATGGCACCGTCACGGGCCTGGCCGATATTCCGCGCGCCGACCAGCCCCCGATGCTGCCGCTGCTCTACTACGCGTTTCGGGTGATGGCCGGCATCGGCGTGCTGTTCGTGGTGCTGGCGCTGTGGACGGCACGGGTGCTGCGCCGCACGCGCCACCAGCCCGCCAGCCTGAGCCAGCATCGGGCGCTGCTGCTGGCATGGATCGTCGCCATTCCTCTGCCGTACCTGGCCGTCGAGTGCGGCTGGATCGTGCGCGAGGTGGGGCGCCAGCCATGGCTGGTCTATGGCCTGTTGCGCACCCCGCAAGGGGTCTCGACCGCCATTTCCCCTGCCGACGTCACCGGCAGCATCGCGATGTTCGGCGCCTTCTACGCAGTGCTGCTGGTGACCTTCGCCTGGCTCGCCGCGCGCTGGCTGCGCCAGGGGCCGGACCTGTCGCTCAGCCCCCCGGCAACCGCCCCGGCGGCCCTGCCGGCGGCCGTCGAGCGCAGCACCTACTGACCACCGGAGATTCGCCATGGAAACCAACGCCCATACCCTGCTGGTATCGCTCTGGTTCTGCATCCTGGGCCTGATGCTGGCCGCCTATGTCGTCACGGACGGCTTTGATCTTGGCATCGGCATCCTGAGCCTGTTCGAGCCGGAGCGCGAACGGCGCGACGTGATGGTCGAATCGATCATCCACGTCTGGGATGCCAATGAAACCTGGCTCGTGGTGCTGGGGGGCGGACTGTTTGGCGCCTTCCCGGCCGCCTACGCCATGCTGCTGCCACAGCTGTACCTGCCGCTGATGGCGCTGATCGCCGGGCTGATCATGCGCGGCGCGGCCATCGAGTTCCGCCACGCCACCCATCGCGGCCCGTTCTGGGACCGCGTCTTCGGCGTCGGCAGCCTGCTGGCCGCCGTGGCCCAGGGCGTGATCCTCGGACGCATCATCACCGGGCTGGGTCCGGGCGCATGGAACGCCGTGTTCACGCTGGTTGCCGCCGTGGGCGTGGCCGCCGGTTACGCGCTGCTGGGCGCCACCTACCTGATCAAGAAGACGTCGTATCCGGTCGACGCTTCGGCGCGCAAGTGGACACTGGCAACGCTGCCGATCACCGTCGTCAGTGCGCTGGTGCTGTCCGGCGCCACGCTGCGGCTGAGCCTGATCGGCACCCACCGCTGGCACCAGCATGGCGTGCTGGCCGTGCTGCTGGCGCTGGGTGTGATGGCCGCACTGGCGGTCTCCTGGATTGCGGGGTCGACCTGGACCGGCCGCCGCCGGTCTCCGTTCCGCGCCGCCGTGCTGTTGTTTCTGGTGTCGTTCGGCGGCCTGGCTGTCAGCCTGTTCCCGAACGTGGTGCCGGGGCGCCTGTCGCTGATCGATGCCGCCTCCGACGACCGCACGCTGGTATTCATGCTGATCGGCATTGGCGTGCTGCTGCCGGTCATGCTGGGCTACAACCTGTACCAGTATCACGTGTTCCGCGGCAAGGTGGCCGTCTGAGCTGCATGCGGCGCCGGCTCGGAAAAAAAGAGCCCTCTCCAGCGGAGAGGGCTTTGGCGTTGCGCGTCGGCAACGTTACCTGACCGACTCTGCCGGGAACCACGCGCGGCGCTGCGCTTCGTCGATCCAGTTTTCCAGCAGGCTGGCGGTGGCCACGTCGGCATGGTCGTCGCATACCGCGTGGGCATCGAGCATGGCTTCGACCAGCGTGAGGTTGTCGGCATGCAGCTCGCGCAGCATGGCCTTGGGCGAGACGTCTTCGGCGTCGTTGTCGCGCACGCGCTGGAGCCGTGCAATGGCGCCGATCGAGCGTAGCGTCGTGCCGCCGAGCTTGCGCACGCGCTCGGCCACGTCATCGGTCATCGCGAAGATCTGGGTGGCCTGCTCGTCCAGCATCAGGTGGTAGTCGCGGAAGTGCGGGCCGGACATGTGCCAGTGGAAGTTCTTGGTCTTCAGGTACAGCGCGAAGACGTCGGCCAGCAGCCGGTTCAGGTGATCCGAGATTTCGGTGACGGCCAGGCCGGGATCGTCAAGCTGGGTAAGGGTCATGATGGGCTCCAGTAAGGCATAACAAAGGGCTATGCGCCCCGATTCTGTGCACTCGCGGGCGCCTGTGGCGCCGGCGGGTGTCCATCTCGACTGTGCACCTGCGGCGCTGACGCGGATTGTCCCCAGATCAACCGCTTGCAAAAACGCACCCAAGGTTCCCGAAGGGCGACGAATGCGTGGACATCTCCTATACCTTCATATGATTCCTCGACCAGTCATTCAGGACTAATATCAGGGTCGGATCATGCTGCCGGCCGTGGGCATGGGCATACCGATAACCAGCAATACGGGCGACAGGATGTACAACACAACCACCAACCGGCTGTTGATGGGCGCGGCAGGCCTGCTGGGCCTGTGTGTCTTCGCGATCGACGCCCTGACGCCACTCGATTTCGCCATCGCGGTGGTCTATGTGCTCGTCATCCTGCTGGTGGCGCTGACCGGATCGATCCGCGCCACCCGGGTCACCGCTGCCACGGCGCTGGTGCTCACAGTGGCGGCCTTTGCGATTTCGCAGAACCCCGACCCCGATCACGGCCAGCTGGCACGCTTCGTCTTTGCCCTGCTGGCCATCGGCACCACTACGCTGCTGGCGCTGCGCAACCTGGCCGACATGGCGCGGCGGCGCCGCACCGAGGCCGCCCTGGCGCGCAGCGAGGCATTCCTGGCCGAAGCCCAGCGGCTCAGCAAGACCGGCAGTATCGCGCTGCGGCTGCCGGCCAACACGATGACGTGGTCGGACGAGGCGTTCCGTATCCTCGGCTACCCGCGGGGCGAGGCGCCGCATTTCGGCATGGTGCTCACCCGCGTGCATCCGGACGATCTGGTCGAAGTGCAGCGCGTGCATGCGGCCATGCTCGGCGGCGTGGAGAGCGTGGATCTGCGGCACCGGCTACTGCTGCCCGGTGGCGCGATCCGTCACGTGCATCTGGTGGCGCGCCGCAGCGCCACGGCCGGCGACCAGCACGAGTACGTGGGCGCCCTGATGGATACCACCGACGCCATCGAGACGCAGCAGGCACTGCATCGGACCATGACCGAACTGGCGCATGTGTCGCGCGTGACCACGCTGGGCCAGCTGGCCGCGTCGATCGCACACGAGGTGACGCAGCCGATGGCCGCCATCGTCACCTGCGGCAGCTCGGCACTGCGCTGGCTGCAGCGCGACGAGCCCGAGATCGCCGAAGCCACCGAATCGATCGAACAGGTGATTCGCGACGCCAGCCGCGCCAACGACATCATCCGGCAGATTCGCGCCATGGCGCAGAAGTCGGAGCCCAAGTACGTGGATATCGGCGTCGACCACCTCGTGACGGCTTCGCTGGAACTGGTTAGGCGCGAGTTGCAGGACCATCAGGTAGCGGTCGATCTGGACCTGGATGCCGACGGCGTGCAGATTCATGGCGACTGGACGCAACTGCAGCAGGTGCTGGTGAACCTGATGGTGAACGCCGCGCAGGCCATGTCGCATGTGTCAGGCCGGCGCCGGCTCACGCTGGCCAGCCGCGTCATGCCAGACCATACGGTGCTGCTGGTGGTCAGCGATACGGGTCCGGGCATTCCCGACAAGGACATGGACCGCCTGTTCAACGCGTTCTACACGACCAAGCCGGACGGCATGGGCATGGGGCTGTCCATTTGCCGGAACATCGTGGAATCCCACGGCGGCAGTATCGCGGCGGAATCGTTGCCGGAAGGCGGCGCCAAAATGATGGTACGGCTGCCGCAACGGATGGCCGATGGCGGGCAGGCGACCCAGGAAGCGGCCTGATCCCGGCCCCCGGGGCGGCCCTGGGGCGAACATTGCGTCGCCCTCTGAACCCCGATCCAGCTTAAAAAAAGCCGGCGCCTGGGCGGCACCTCAGACGCCTGCCCAGAGCGCCGTGACCAGCGCCATGCCGCAACTGGCGGCACAGACGCCCAGCCATGCCAGCGCCAGCGTGACACGACCGACGGCCGCGCTGGCGGCCCGGCCGTCGATTTCGACATTGGCGATCATGCCGGCGCTCAGGCGGGCGTGTTGCCCGGAGGCGCCGATACGCCGGTCAGGTCCTGACCAACCTGGATAAAGCGGCCCTGGTCGGCCGGCGACACATTGAAGCGTGCGCCCTGCGTGTAGACGTCACGCGGCTGGTCGATGTTGTACTGCGGGTGCGATTGCGTGGCCGGGTGCTTGCCGGTCTCGGCGGCATTGGCCATGCCGGTGCCAAGGGCGCTGACGGCGGCCACGCCGCATGCCACGAGAACGGGAACGAGGTGCTTGCGAATCATGATGGACTCCTGGTTGACTTGCGTTGCAGACGGAAAAACCTTCTGGCTTCCCGCCGGGGCCTGCGTCGCAAGCCCGTGAATCCATCGTAGGCGGCACCGCCGCGCGGCGCATTCGTACGTGGGTTGCCTCGCGCTAGCCAATTTGTAGAGCACCATCATCCTTTGGTTTGCATGGCGCATCGCCGGGCGTGCAAAACCGAAACCCCTGCCGCCAGCGGCAACGCCCGCCACCCTGCCGCCGATACGCTTGGCCCATCCCGACGTATCGATTCCCTTCAGGCAGGAGCCGCCGCCATGGCCTTCAAGTCAAAGCCACGCATCGAACCCTATCCCCATGCCGCCGCCGGATGGGGCGCGCTGAAATACGTGGCCATCAACCTGATCAAGGAGCGCGTGCCCGGCCGCGACTACGCGATGCTGTTCCGGCAGAACAAGGCGGACGGCTTCGACTGCCCCGGCTGCGCCTGGCCAGACCGCGAACACGCCTCGACGTTCGAGTTCTGCGAAAACGGCGTGAAGGCCGTGGCCGCGGAATCCACCGGCAAGCGCGTGACAGCCGCATTCCTGGCGCAACACACGGTGACGGCCCTGATGGCGCAGACCGACTACGAACTGGAGCAGCACGGCCGCCTGACCGAGCCCGTGATCTACGACGGCCTGACGGACACGTACCGGGCGATCTCCTGGCAGGACGCATTCGCGCTGATCGGCACCCGCCTGCGCGCGCTGCCCGATCCGAACCAGGCGGCCTTCTACACCTCGGGCCGCGCCAGCAACGAGGCCGCGTTCCTGTACCAGTTGTTCGCGCGCATGGTCGGCACCAACAACTTCCCTGACTGCTCGAACATGTGCCACGAGGCCACCAGTCGCGGCATGCCCCATACGGTGGGTGTCGGCAAGGGCACCGTGACGCTGGAGGATTTCGAGACCTGCGACACCGTGCTGCTGTTCGGCCAGAACCCGGCCACCAACCACCCGCGCATGCTGGCCGAACTGCGCGACTGTGCCCGGCGAGGCGCCACGCTGGTGTCGATCAACCCGCTGCGCGAACGTGGGCTGGAACGCTTCACCAGTCCGCAGAGCCCGGTGGAAATGCTGACCATGTCCGACACGAAGATCTGCTCGGTGTTCGTGCGCCCTACGCTGGGCGGCGACTACGCGCTGATCAAGGGCGTGGTCAAGCGCGTGCTGGAACTGGACGACGCGGCGCTGGCCACGGGTGCGGCCCGCGTGCTTGACACCGCGTTCATCGCCGAACACACGCACGGCTTCGACGCTTTCGCGGCCGACCTGCGTGCCGAATCTTGGACCGTCATCGAGCAGGAATCGGGCGTGCCGCGCGAGGACATCGAAGGTCTGGCCGCCATCTACGCGCGTGGCCAGCGCGTGATCTGCACCTGGGGTATGGGGCTGACCCAGCACAAGCATTCGGTGCAGACCATCCAGATGCTGACCAACCTCATGATGCTGCGCGGCAATATCGGGCGAGAAGGCGCGGGCCTGTGTCCCGTGCGGGGCCACTCGAACGTGCAGGGCAACCGCACGGTCGGCATCGAGGAGCAACCGACGGAAGCCTTCCTCGACAAGCTCGGCGCGGCGTTCCGCTTCACCCCGCCACGCGAGCATGGCTACGACGTGGTGGAGAGCATCGAGGCCATGCTGCGCGGCGACGTGAAGATCTTCGTGGCGCTGGGCGGCAACTTCGCGGCGGCTACGCCGGACACGGCCCGCACGTGGGACGCGCTGCGCGCGTGCAACCTGACCGTGCATATCGCGACGAAGCTCAACCGCAGCCATCTGGTCCACGGCAAGGAGGCGTTGATTCTGCCCACGCTTGGCCGCACCGAGATCGATCTGCAGGACGGCGTGCCGCAGGGCGTAACGGTGGAAGACTCGGTCTCGAAGGTGCATATCTCGTTCGGGATGAATACGCCGGCGTCGCCAGACCTGATGTCCGAGACCGCGATCATCGCCGGCCTGGCCCATGCCACGCTGGGCAGCGCCACCGTTGACTGGCGCTGGTACGCGCAGGACTACGCGCGCATTCGCGACAAGATCGCCGAGGTCGTCGACGGATTCGAGCACTACAACGCCCGCGTGGCGGTACCGGGCGGCTTTCACCTTTATGTGCCCGCGCGCGAGCGGCAATGGCACACGCCGTCCGGCAGGGCCGAATTCCTGGTCAACCCGCTGACCCCCGACACGCCGATCGCCCAGGCCCGCGCCCGCCACGGCGAACGGGTGATGACGCTGATGACCACGCGTTCGCACGACCAGTACAACACCACGATCTACGCGCTGGACGACCGCTACCGCGGCGTCTTCAGCCAGCGCCGCGTGGTGTTCATCCATCCGTCGGACCTGCAGATGTTTGGCCTGCGCGACGGCGAATGGGTCGACATGACCACGGTCTGGCACGACGATATCGAGCGGCGCGCCGACGGGTTCCGGCTGGTTGCCTACGACATTCCACGCGGTTGCGTGGCGGCCTATTATCCCGAGGCCAACCCCCTGGTGCCGCTGGACAGCGTGGCCGACGTCTGCAATACACCGACTTCAAAATCGGTACCGGTGCTGCTGCATCGGGCCAGCGCGCCTACCGTATCTCTTTGAGCGTCAACGCATTGGGCGCCTGATATCTCGACGCCTGGCCCCCGGCCACTGCCATCCGCTGGCAAGTGGCCCTTTTCATGGCCGCCGCCGTGGCAATGTCTGCGGCTTTTGCGCAACGAAATCTGCACCAGATTGGCCCACGCGGCACGCACTCCGCAACAACCGAGGTGCCACCCCCCGGCAGAAAACCTCCGGTTTCCGTCATGTACAGGTCATCGACCCGGCTGTATCCGGCGCCCCGTCAAGCGGTGACGATCCTCGTCACCACAAGGCGCAATTTTTGTCACCCGATGCGCCAGATAATGACAATTGACATCTATTTAAGCGGCTCACGATAATCGCGGCGGCTACAGGGAATGGGCCGTTTCGCGGCGCATGGCAGCTGTCCGTGCCGAAGCCGGGAACAAAAAATCGAGAACGGAGCCCGGCGCGGCTCGGATAAGAACGAAGGGTCAATACAATGAAAAAAATCGCTCACCATCGTGGGCCGGCACTGCTGCTGGCCGCCGTATTCATGGCCGCTGCGTGCGGCGGAGGGGGCGGTGACGGCAGTCCGGCGCCTGCGCCGACTGTCACGCCATCGCTCTACGAACCGCTGTACGGTGCCGATACGCCGGTCATGGAACAGATCCAGTACCGGGAGCCCGACGGCACGCTGGTCACGATGATGGGCTCGCGCCCGACCGAGCGCCACGCGCGCGAGCGCGGCGAACCCTGGGACGCCCCGGACGCGGGTCCGGGCCGCTACCTGACCTTCCCCACGTTCTACTTCCAGAACCGCACGTTCGGCCTGGAAATCCGCGACCACGTACCCGCCGGCAAGCAGCTGATCGAGGTCTATCTGCGCGTGAACCAGGGCATCTTCGATGGCACCACGTTCAGCCTGTTCCGCAACGTGCTCGATCCCACCGTGCGTGACTATGGCTGGTCGCTGAACTACGGTTTCAACAATCCGAAGGAAGGCGGTCTGCCGATCTGCCGCGAGAACCAGCCGCGCGAAGACTGCATGATGACCTTCGACTCGAACTGGCGCACCGACCCGCACAGTCCGCTGAAGATCGGCGACAAGGTCGAGCTGGCCCCGGCGCCGCGGCTCAAGCGCGACCCGGTGGTGGATGGCGGCGGCAGCCGCTACTACTCGTTCGAGCAGCTCTACATCGTGGGCGTGGGCATGCGCCCGTGGTACGGCATCGCCCCGAACCTCGATTCCGAACCGCTGCCCGACGACGCCCTGCTGGGCGGCCAGGCCAGCCTGTCGTACAACTACTCGGAAGAACCGATGCGGGTCTTCCAGCAGATGGCCAACAACATCGGCATCACCAATACCCAGCGATTCGTCGAAGGACGCCGGCTGTTCCACACATCGTTCGCCGACGGCACGCACTCCGAGCACGATCGCGACAACCCCGTGTTCGCGGCCCATATCGGTCAGCTCGGCGCGCGCTACAACCAGCCGCGCTGCATCGAATGCCACACCAACAACGGCCGCAGCAAGCCGCTGGCGCTGGGCGCGAAGCTGGATACGATGTCGTTCCTGACCGCCAGCGGCGACGGCACGGGCCCCGACCCCGTCTACGGCCACAACGTGCAGCAGCACGCGCAGGATGCCAAGGCGGCCGCCTACGACGTCACCGTGCAGTCGTTCGACACCACCGTGCGCACGTTGCCCGATGGCGAGAAAGTGGAACTGGTCAAGCCGGTCTTCGCGTTCAGGGGCCCGGTTCCGGGACGCTACTCGGCGCGCCAGGCCGCGCAGGTCATCGGCATGGGGCTGCTGGAGGCCATTCCCGAGTCCACCATCCTTGGCCTGGCCGATCCCGATGACGCCAATGGCGACGGCATCCGCGGCGTGGCCAACCTCGTGGTGGACCCGCAGACGGGCAAGACCCACGTCGGCCGCTTTGGCTGGAAGGCATCGAAGGGCAGCATCCGCCAGCAGGTGGCCGACGCGCTGATCAAGGACCTCGGCGTGACGTCGCCCGTGTTCCCCGACTACGGCTGCCAGCGTGGGGCTGCGAACTGCCACACGGTCACCACGCCGACGTCTGTCAGCGAGAACGAACTGCAGCGCATGACGCACTACCTGTCGCTGATCGCCGTGCCGGCCCAGCGCAAGCTGCGCAGCGGCTTCCCCGACGGCGTCCGTGTGTCGCCCGAGCATGATGTGGATCCGGCCCGAATCGCGCGCGGCACCGACCTGTTCACGCAGGTGCGCTGCGCGGCCTGCCATACGCCAACCTTGAAGACCGGCGCCACGCACCCATTTGCCGAGCTTCGCGAGCAGGTCATTCATCCGTACACCGACCTGCTGCTGCACGACATGGGGCCCGACCTGGCCGACACGCTGTCCGAGGGCCGCGCGTATCCGAGCCAGTGGCGCACGGCGCCGCTGTGGGGCATCGGCTCGCTGCGCTTCGTGCAGGGTGGCGACGCCAGCGTGCGCCTGCTGCATGACGGCCGCGCCCGCACCATCCCGGAAGCCGTGCTCTGGCATGGCGGCGAGGCCACCGACAGCCGCAAACGCTACGAAGCCCTGCCGAAGGCCGACCGCGACGCGATCACGGCGTTCCTGCAATCGCTGTAGCGCGCGCAGGCGCCAGAACACGGAAACTCACATGCTGATGCACACCCTACGCAGCCGGGCCATGGCGCCGCTGCTCATGGCTTTCGCGCTGGCCGCCTGCGGTGGCGGCGGCGACGGCGGCACCCCGGCGTCCGCGAACGGCGGCTCCGCCGGCCACCTCTCGCCAAGCACGCCGACCGCGCCCACCACGCCGCCGTCCGCCACGCCGGGCGTGACCAAGAGCGCCAAGCGCGGCATCGCCTACGACCTGTCCAGCAAGGCCGACCTGGCGGCGCTGGCCCCCGGGGTATCGTGGTGGTACAACTGGTCGCCCAGACCCAGCGCATCGGCACCCGCCGACCCGCGCGCCGCCTATGGCATGGACTTCGTGCCGATGCTCTGGAACGACTACGCGTTCGATGCCGCCACGGTGGAGGCCTGGCTGAAGGGCCACCCGGAGGTCAAGTACCTGCTGCTGATGAACGAGCCGAACCTGACGGACCAGGCCAACCTGTCGCCTGCCGCGGCCGCCGCCGCATGGCCGCAGTTCGAGGCCATCGCCGGCCGCACCGGTGTCAAGCTGGTAGGCCCGGCCATCACGTGGGGCACCATGCCGGGCTACAGCGATCCCGTGGTGTGGCTCGACGCGTTCTACAACGCGTATCGCGCCGCCAACGGCAACCGCAATCCCCAGATCGATTACCTGGCCTTCCACTGGTACGACTATGGCCTGGGCGGGCAACTGGACCGCCTGGCCAGGTACGGCAAACCGTTCTGGGTCACCGAATTCGCCAACTGGCACGGCAATGCCGACGGCGCACAGGTCGATACGCTGGAAAAGCAGAAGACGCAGATGCGCGACATGGTGGCCACCTGCGAGCAGCGCCCCGATGTCTTCCGCTACGCATGGTTCACGGGCCGCTGGAACCCCGATCCGCATTTCACCAGCCTGCTGGGCGCCGATGGCGAACTGTCGGAACTGGGCCGCTATTACCTGAGCCTGCCGTTCTGACAACAGGCCCGGTTTGGGTTGGACTGCCGCGCCTAGCGGGACAGGTGGCGCTCCGATCCATGGGCCGGCGGCGTCACCGGTGCCGCCAGGGTTGGCGTCCCTGGCACGCGCGCCGCAGCCACCGCTTCGCGCTCCACACGGATCTGGTCGATCTCGGCCCCCACATCGCCCGCCTCGCTCACGCCCATCGCGAGGACCACGGTGCCCCGCGCCACCGGCACCGGCACCGGCGGCGACATGCCGCTGCATTGCGCCGTGATGCATGGCATGCCGTCGCCGCCCAACGGCACCCGGGCGATGGTGGTGGCCGCCGAACCCAGTTCGGCAAACGTTGCCGCGCCTTCGCCATTGACCACGAGCTGCCGGGTCACCAGCGCGAACGACACCGCGATCTGCGCCGGTCGCGCACCGTTGCCCGCGGCCGTCTTCGAAATCGTGTTCGCAGCCCGGATATAGAGTGGACGGAAGCGGAAGTAGTCGGTGAACTTGCCGTCCTGCAGCCGCTGCTCGATGGCCAGCACGGCCACCAGCCCGGGGCGCGACGGCGCATCGGCCAGCGCATAGCGTGCGAACACCGCGCAACGGACCCCACGGAATCCTGCCGCCGAGAAGCTCACATCGACAGTGCTGGCGTCGATTGCTTCGCGCTTCAGTTGTTCAGGGCTGCCCTGGTCCTTGCCGGCGTAGAGGTCGGCCTCGAGCCGCGTACCGCTGGCCACGAACGCGGTGCCGGCTGCGGTGGCGGCCCGGCCGGGCGAAGCCGATGCGTTCGAGGAAGATCTCGACGGGGTCTCGGCGCACTGCGACGACGCCAGCAGGTCCTTGATTTCGCGGTTCTCGGGCAGGGCCAGCAGGGCCCCCAGATCCTTGTCCGCCGACCAGTCCTTGCCGGCGGCCACCCAGGCCTGCGCCGCGCGCTTCGGTTTGCCACTGAGGTCGTCGGCCTTGAAGGCCGATACCGGTGGCACTTTCGGTGTCGATGTGCAGCCGGCGGCGAGCATGCAGCCGGCAGCGAGTCCCAAGAAGGTCCTCATGCTGCCCTCCCTTGAAAGAAGCTAGAGGATATGGCCCGCCCGTGCGCGGCCGATACCATCCAGATGACTGAACAGCCAAATGGAGAGTAGTCATCGGGGCGCATCGATGCCAGTGCGTGTCAGGCCGGCGCAACGGTCCGGCGTGGCCCGCAGTGTCAAGGATATTTACCGGCTGCCAGGCGAAACTGCGCCAAAGCCATTACCATGGCCGTTTTCGCCCACAAAACGACAAAGCTCATCACGATGACCGTTCTGTCCGACTTTCCGATCACCGGCAAATGGCCGGCACAACATCCCGACCGCCTGCAGCTGTATTCGCTCAATACCCCTAACGGCATCAAGGTATCGCTGATGCTGGAAGAAACCGGGCTGCCCTACGAGCCGCACCTGGTGCGCTTCGACAAGCACGACCAGACCTCGCCCGAATTCCTGTCGCTGAACCCGAACAACAAGATCCCGGCGATCATCGACCCCAACGGCCCTGGCGGCCAGCCGCTGGCGCTGTGGGAATCGGGCGCGATCCTGGTGTACCTGGCCGACAAGACCGGCAAGTTCATGCCGGCCGACCCCGCGCTGCGCTACGAGACCCTGCAGTGGGTCATGTGGCAGATGGGCGGTATCGGCCCGATGTTTGGCCAGGTGGGCTTCTTCCACAAGTTCGCGGGCAAGGACTACGAGGACAAGCGTCCGCGCGACCGCTATGTGGCCGAATCGAAGCGGCTGCTGAACGTGCTGAACGAACGCCTCAAGGGCCGCCAGTGGATCATGGGCGATGACTGCTCCATTGCCGACATCGCCACGTTCCCGTGGGTGCGCAATCTGCTGGGTTTCTACGAGGCAGGCGACCTGGTGGGCATCCAGGACTTTCCCGAAGTGTCGCGGGTGCTGGCCGCCTTTGTGGCGCGACCGGCCGTGCAGCGCGCGGTCGATATTCCGAAGCGGCCGGATTAACGCGGACGGCATCGGGCCGCCCCCCCGGGATCAGCCCGCGAACCCCAGCAAGACGCTGATGGCCGCGGCTTCCTCGCGCACCGCGCGGCCGATCGGTCCGTCGATCGACGGATCGAAGCCGCCGGTGGCGCCCAGCGCGGTCAGCACCGCGCAAACGCGGCCGGTGTAATCGCGCACCGGCGCCGCCACCGCACTGATACCTTTGAGGTTGGTATCGCGCACCGCCGCGCAGCCTTGCGCCCGCACGGGGTCGCGCAACGCCCCCAGCGGGTTGTTCGCATCCAGGTCGGCGCGTTGCCCCGGCGTCAGCGCATCGAATTCCGCACGCGCCAGCGCCTGCACGTTCGAATCGTCGAGCATGCCCAGAAACACCCGGCCCGTGGCCGACCACAGCAGCGGCATCACGGACCCCACCCGCACGTTCACCGTCACCGGCAGGCCCGGCTCCTCGATCCGTACGATGGTGGGCCCCTTGTTGCCCATCACCGCGATAAAGCACGTCACCTCCAGCCGCTCGCGCAGCCGCACCAGCGAGGCTTCGGACAGCCGGATCGGGTCGGCCTGGCGCATCGCGGCCAGCCCGATCTGTAGCGCCTCGATGCCCAGGTGGTACTGCTGGGTATTGGCTTCCTGTGCAACGAATCCTTCCTCCATCAGGCTCACCAGGTAGCGGTGCACCTTGGCCGGGCTTTCGCCGATCTGCCCCGCGATGGCCGTCAGGCTGGCGCGCCCGCCCAGGCGGGCCAGCGTCTTGAGCACGGCCATGCCGGTTTCAGCCGCCTGCACGCGCTGGCGGCGTTCGCGCGGACGGGGGCTGGGGTCCGGAGTGATTTCGGTAGCGGATGTCATGGCGCCCGAGGTTAACCCTCATTCATGAATTACGCAATGCGTATATGATTTACGCAAAACAGGCCGACCACTATGCGGCCAAATCCCGAGGAGACAACCCGATGCCCCGATTCCACCCCATCGCGCTGCTTGCGCTGTCCTTTGCAGTGGTCACCGGCGCACATGCCGCCGATCCCTGGCCTGCCAAGCCGATCCGGTGGATCGTGCCCTACCCGGCCGGCGGCGGATCGGATTTCCTGGCGCGCACCATCGGACAGGGGCTGTCCGCCCGCGTCAGCCAGCCGGTCGTGGTGGACAACAAGCCCGGCGGCAATACCGCGATTGGCGCGTCCGAGACGGCCCGCTCGGCGCCCGACGGCTACACGGTGCTGTCGGCCGACAACGGCACGCTGGTGTTCAACCCGGCGCTTTACAAGACACTTTCGTACAACCCCACGCGCGACCTCGCGCCCGTGACACTGCTGGGCCGTTTTCCGATGATCCTCGTGGTCGGCCCGGGCACCCAGGCCAAGACCGCGCAGGACTTCATCGCCCAGGTCAAGGCGACGCCGGGCGGCGTGAACTACGGATCGGCCGGCGCCGGCAGCCCGCACCATCTGGCGATGGAGCTGCTCAAGACCGAAGCCCACCTGACCATGACCCACGCGCCGTATCGCGGTGCGGCGCCCGCCCTGTCCGACGTGGCCGCCGGCCAGATTCCCGCGATGATGGTCGACTACGCTGCCGGAGCGGGCTTCATCAAGGGCGGAAAGGTGCGCCCGCTGGCGGTGGCCAACGCCACGCGCCTGCCCCAGTTGCCCGATGTGCCGACCTTCGCCGAACTCGGCTACAAGAACGTGGAAGCCGCCGCGCTGGTGGGCATGGTCGTGCCGGCCGCCACCCCGCCCGAGGTCATCAACACGCTGAACCGGCAGGTCGTGGCGTCCGTGAAAGACCCCGCCATCCACAAGAAGCTGGTCGACTTCGGCGTGGAGCCCGTGGGCAACACCCCGGCCCAGTTTGCCGACCTGTTGCGCAGCGAGACCGCGCGCTGGACCCGGCTGATCCAGGACCTGAAGATTTCGCTCGACTGACGCACCACCGCACGTAGCTGGAGTTCCGCATGACCCAGTCCATCCCACCCGCGCACGGCGCAGGTTGCCCGATCGACCACACCGCACTGCGCGCCGCCGGCGCGTCCCCTGTTCTGGCGCCGAACGGCTGCCCGGTCAGCCACAACGCCGCGGCGTTCGATCCGTTCGAGGACGGCTACCAGCAGGATCCGCCCGACTACGTGCGCTGGTCGCGCGAGCAGGAGCCCGTGTTCTACAGCCCCAAATTGGGCTACTGGGTGGTGACACGCTTCGACGACATCAAGGCGATCTTCCGCGACCACCTCACGTTCAGCCCGGCCATCGCGCTGGAGAAGATCACGCCCACCGGCGAGGAAGCCAACGCCGTGCTGGCGTCGTATGGCTATGCGATGAACCGGACGCTGGTCAACGAGGACGAACCGGCCCACATGCCGCGCCGCCGCGCGCTGATGGAGCCGTTCACCCCGGCGGAACTGATGCACCATGAACCGCTGGTGCGCCGGCTGGCGCGGGAATACGTCGACCGCTTCATCGACGACGGCCGCGCCGATCTGGTGGACCAGATGCTCTGGGAGGTGCCGCTGACCGTCGCCCTGCACTTCCTCGGCGTGCCCGAGGAAGACATGGACCTGCTGCGCCAGTATTCGATCGCCCACACGGTGAACACGTGGGGCCGGCCAAAGCCCGAGGAACAGGTGGCCGTGGCCCATGCCGTGGGTAACTTCTGGCAGCTGGCGGGCCGTATCCTCGACAAGATGCGTGCAGACCCGTCGGAGGCAGGCTGGATGCAGTACGGCATCCGCAAGCAGAAAGAACTGCCCGAGGTCGTCACCGATTCGTACCTGCACTCGATGATGATGGCCGGCATCGTGGCCGCGCACGAGACCACGGCCAATGCATCGGCCAACGCGATCAAGCTGCTGCTGCAGCACCCCGACGTCTGGCGCGAGATCTGTGAAGACCCGGCGCTGATTCCCAATGCCGTCGAGGAATGCCTGCGGCACAACGGATCGGTGGCCGCGTGGCGCCGGGTGGTGACGCGGGACACCGAGGTGGGCGGCATCCCGCTGGCGGCCGGCAGCAAGCTGCTGATCGTGACATCGTCGGCCAACCATGACGAGCGGCACTTTTCCGATGCCGACCTGTTCGATATCCACCGCGACAACGCCAGCGACCAGCTCACCTTTGGGTACGGTGCGCACCAGTGTATGGGCAAGAATCTGGCGCGCATGGAGATGCAGATCTTCCTCGAAGAGCTGACCAGCCGACTGCCGCACCTGCGGCTTGCCGACCAGCACTTCACCTACGTGCCCAACACGTCGTTCCGCGGCCCCGAGCATTTATGGGTGGAATGGGACCCCGCGCAGAATCCGGAACGCACCGACCCCACCGTGCTGGCACCCCGCGACGCGGTGCGCATCGGCGAGCCCACCGGCAATATCGGCCGCACGCTGGTGGTCGAGGCGGTCGAGCCGGCTGCGCAGGATGTGCTGCGTATTCGCCTGGCGTCGCAGGACGGGCGTCCCCTGCCGCGCTGGACGCCCGGCGCGCATATCGACGTCGAATGCGGCCACACCGGCATCTCGCGCCAGTATTCGCTGTGCGGCGACTCGGCCAATGCCAATGTGTTCGAGATCGCCGTGCTGCGCGAGACGGAAAGCCGTGGCGGCTCCGCCTGGATCCACGCCAACCTGCGCGTCGGCGACAAGCTCAAGGTGCGCGGCCCGCGCAACCACTTCCGGCTCGACGAAAGCTGCCGCAAGGCCATCTTCGTGGCCGGCGGCATCGGCGTGACGCCGGTCAGCGCCATGGCGCGGCGCGCGCGCGAACTCGGCATCGACTACGTATTCCACTACTGCGGCCGATCGCGCCAGGCCATGGCCCTGCTTGATGAACTGGCCGCGCTGCACGGCAATCGCCTGCATGTCCATGCGGCCGATGAAGGCCACCGCGCCGACTTTGCCCGACTGCTCGCGAGCCCGGACGCCAGCACGCAAATCTATGCCTGCGGCCCGGCGCGGATGATCGAGGCACTGGAAACCTGCTGCGCCAACTGGCCCGAGGACACGCTGCGCGTCGAACACTTCAGCTCCACGCTCGGCACGCTGGACCCATCGAAAGAACAGGCCTTCACCGTCGAGCTCAAGGATTCGGGCCTGACGCTCGACGTTCCGGCCGACCAGACCCTGCTCACCGCGCTGCGCCGCGCCAATATCGACGTGCAGAGCGACTGCGAGGAAGGCCTGTGCGGGTCGTGCGAGGTACGCGTGCTGGATGGCGACATCGACCACCGCGACGTCGTGCTCACCCGCACCGAGCGCGACGCAAACAACCGGATGATGTCGTGCTGCTCGCGTGCCGCGCGCGGCGGGAAGATCGTGCTGGCGCTATGACTAGCCCAGCCATCCCTTGATGGTCTGCCCCATCACCCCGGACGAAATGCCATAGCGGTCGTGCAGTGTCGGCAGCGCGCCGGCGTCAAGGAATGCGTCGGGCAGGCCCACCTGCCGGAACGGCACGTGCACGCCCGCGCGCATGAGCGTGCCCGCTACCGCCTCGCCCAGCCCGCCCATCACCGTATGGTTCTCGGCCACCACCACCAGGCGGCCCGGCTTGCGGGCTTCGCGCAGGATCGTTTCGTTGTCGAGCGGCTTGATGGTTGGCGCATGCAGCACCGCCACGCCCACGCGATCGGCCTCCAGCGCCTTGGCCACTTCCAGCGCACGCATCGTCATGATGCCCGACGAGATGATCAGCACCTCGGCGCCATCGCGCAACAGCCTGGCTTTTCCCAGTTCGAACGTGTAGTCGTACTCGTCCAGCACCACCGGCACATTGCCGCGCAACAGCCGCGCATAGACCGGCCCGTCATGCGCCGCAATGGCCGGCACCATCTGTTCGATATCGAGCGCGTCGCACGGGTCGATCACCGTCATGTTGGGCATGGCGCGCATCAGGGCCAGGTCTTCCGCCGCCTGGTGGCTGGGCCCGTAGCCGGTGGTCAGGCCCGGCAGCGCGCAGACGATCTTGACGTTGAGGTTGTCCTCGGCAATCGTCTGGTGCATGAAGTCGTAGGCGCGCCGCGTCGCGAACACCGCGTAGGTGGTGACGAACGGCACCGCCCCTTCATGGGCGAAGCCGGCGGCGGCGCCCATCAGCAACTGTTCGGCCATCCCCATCTGGTAGTACCGCCCGGGATACGCCTTGGCAAAAATATGCAGGTCGGTGTACTTGCCCAGGTCGGCCGTCATGCCGATGATGTCGGGCCGTTGGGCGGCCAGCGCCGTCAGCGCATGGCCGAACGGCGCGGCACGCGTGGCCTGCCCTTCGCCCGCAATCGAGGCGATCATCGCCGAGGTCTTGAGCCGGGCCTTGCCGGTCTGGATGGTATTGCTCATGCTTGTCTCCCGGCTTCCAGCGCCTGCAGCGCCAGTTGCCATTCGTGGGCTTCCACCCGGATGAAATGGTTCTTCTCGCGCTGCTCCAGGAAAGGCACGCCGCACCCCATGCGCGTATCGCAGACGATCATGCGCGGCTGCGGCGCCTGATGGGCGCGGGCGTTCTGGAAGGCGGTGGCGACGGCGTCGATGTCGTTGCCATCCACGCGCTGCACGTACCAGCCGAATGCTTCCAGCTTGGGCACCAGCGGCTCGAACGACAGGATCTGCGTGGACGGGCCGTCGGCCTGCTGGTTGTTCACGTCAACCATGGCGATCAGGTTGTCCAGTTTCCAGTGGCTGGCCGACAGGATGCCCTCCCAGATGGCCCCTTCGTCAAGCTCCCCGTCCGAGAACAGCGTGTAGACGAACGCGTCCGAGCCCTTGCGCTTCAGACCCAGGCAGCGGCCCACGGCAATCGTCAGCCCCTGGCCCAGCGAGCCGCCGGACATCTCCATGCCAGGCGTATAGCTGGCCATGCCCGACATTGGCAGCCGGCTGTCGTCGCTGCCGTAGGTTTCGAGTTCCTCGGCCGGCAGGATGCCGGCTTCGAGCAGCGCCGCATACAGCGCGATGGCGTAGTGGCCGTTGGACAGCAGGAAGCGGTCGCGCCATTCCCATCTGGGATCTTCGGGGCGGTACTTCATGGCGCCAAAGTAGGCCACGGCCAGCACGTCGGCGATGTCCAGCGCCTGACCGACATAGCCCTGCCCTTGCACTTCGCCCATCAGGATGGCATTGCGCCGGATACGGTAGGCGCGCTCGGCCAGCGACACGGGCGCGTCGAGATTGGTACGACTCATGATGACTCCAGTAAGGATTTCAGCGGTTGACGGCGCGGGCCGGCACCAGGGAGACCAGCAGCGCGCCGCAGACGACCGTTGCCGAGATGAACATCAGGCCTGCGGTGGACTTGCCAGTCAGGTCGTTGAGCCAGCCGACGATGGCCGGCGAGAAGAAACCCGCCAGGTTGGCCACGCAGTTCACCGCGGCAATGCCCGCGGCCGCCGACATGCCGCCCAGCAGCGCGGTGGGCAGCGCCCAGAACTGGGACGACGAGGCCATGATCCCGGCCGCCGCTACGCACAGGCAGGCAATGGCGGCCGCGACACTGCCCAGCATCGGCAGCGTGGCAAAGCCGACGGCGGCGACCAGCATGGGGATGGCCAGGTGCAGGCGGCGCTCGCGGCGTTGATCCGCCGAGCGGCCGATCAACGGTAGCGCGACGATGGCGCACAGGTACGGCACGGCGGTCAGAATGCCAACCCAGAGCGGATCGGACACACCTGTCTTGCGGATGATGGTCGGCAGCCAGAAGGTCAGTCCGTACTGGCCCAGCACCACACAGAAATAGATCGCGGCCATCAGCCACAGGCGCCGGTCCGCCATGAACGCGCGGATCGACAGGTGTTGCACCTTCTGCGCGTTATCCCCCTCCACATTGCGGGTCAGCAGCGCCTTTTCCTGGTCTGAGAGCCACTTCGCGCCCTGGATGCCGTTATCGAGGTAGAACAGGATCACAACGCCGAGCACCAGCGACGGCAGCGCCTCGATCAGGAACAGCCACTTCCAGCCGGCCAGGTCATGCACCCCGTGGAGCGCATGCATGATCCAGCCCGACAGCGGCCCGCCGATGATGCCTGCCAGCGGAATCGCCATGAAGAACATCGACAGCGCCTTGGCGCGGCGTTCCGACGGGAACCAGTACGTCAGGTAAAGGATGACGCCTGGCGCAAAGCCGGCTTCGGCAACGCCGAGCAGGAAGCGCAGCACGTAGAACTGCGTCGGCGTACTGACGAAGGCAAAGCCCGCCGAGATGACCGCCCACGTCAGCATGATGCGCGCCAGCCAGTTGCGCGCGCCGACCTTGTGCAGGATCACGTTGCTTGGCACTTCGAAGATGAAGTAGCCAAGGAAGAAGATGCCGGCGCCCAGGCCGTAGATCGTCTCGCTGAATTGCAGGTCATTGAGCATCTGCAGCTTGGCAAAGCCCACGTTGACGCGATCCAGGTACGCACCCAGATAGCACAGCATCAGGAACGGAATCAGGCGCCGCATGACCTTGGCATAGGTGCGCGACTCGAACGTGGCCGCATCGGCGTGCGGCATCACCACGTCGGCCGCAATGGCCGACGCTGCGTATTTCGTCTTCATGGAATGTCTCCTGCCGGTGCGCCGGGTGGTCCCGGGTGCGTTGACATGGTGGGTACGGCCGTGCGGTGCGCAGGCCGCCGGAACTCAGTGGATCAGCATGCCGCCGTTCACGTCGAGCGTGACGCCGGTCAGGTACGTGGACAGGTCGCTGACCAGGAACAGGCACGCGTTGGCCACGTCGTCGGCATCGCCAAGGCGGCCCAGCGGAATGCCCTTGATGATGTCGGCGCGCATGTCGGGCGTGAGCTTGTCGCCGGTGATATCGGTCTGGATCAGGCCCGGCGTGACCGAGTTCACGCGGATGCGGTCGCCACCGAATTCGCGCGCCATGGCGCGGGCCAGACCCAGCACGCCAGCCTTGGCGGCGCTGTAGTGCGGGCCGCCGAAGATGCCGCCGCCGCGCTGGGCCGACACCGACGACATGCAGACGATGCTGCCGCGCTTCTGTTCCTTCATCTGCGGCAGTACCGCCTGCGACATGTACAACGTACCGCGCAGGTTGACGTCCACCACGGCATCGAAGTGCGCGGCGCCGATATCGAGTGTGCGGATGGGCTGCGTGATGCCCGCGTTGTTGATCAGGCCATCGATGCGTCCGTAGCGCAGCAGCGTCGCGTGGACGGCGGCCTCGCACGACGCCTTGTCGGTGACATCGCACCGCAGGCCCAGATGGCCTTCGCCCAGATCGGCGGCAGCCGCTTCGGCCGCTTCCCGCTGCAGATCCACGATGACCACCGTGGCGCCTTGTGCCGCCAGCGCCCGGGCCGTAGCCTTGCCGATACCGCGCGGCGAGGCGGCACCCGTGACGATCACTACCTTGTTCTGGACCAGCATCTCGTGTCTCCTTCTGTTTCGACTTGATGATGGGTCCAGTTTTGTCGCAGGCGGAGCGTCGATCAATGCATTCGGGCTCAACTATCGTTGAGAAATTTTCAGATGTCGGCGGATGCCCCCCTTGGGAAAACCCTTGGCGACGCTCAGGCGGCCGCCCCTTCGAGCGGAAGGTTGACCTCGCGGTCGAGCCAGGCCAGAAAGCGCGCCACACGCGGCAGATCGGCGTTCTGTGCCGGATACGCGACGTGGTGGCTGGCCACCTCCACCGCGTATTGCGCCTCGAACACGGGCACCAGCGCGCCGTTGCGCAGCATCACCGATGCCAGCAGCGAGCTTTCCAGCGCGACACCGAGCCCCAGCGCGGCGGTTTCGAGCGACATGTACGAGCGGTCGAACGAGAAATCGAACGACTTCTGCGCGGCCGGCACGCCAAAGCGCGCGAACCACTGCTGCCAGCGCACCAGCGGCGTTTCGGAGTAGATAAGACGGCGGTCGGCCAGATCGGCAGGATCGCGCACGGGATGCTGACGCAGATAGTCGGGCGACGCCATTGGCAGGATGCGCTCGTGCCGCAGCGTCTTCACCTCCAGGTCGCGCCAGTGCGCATGGCCATGCCGGACATCGATGTCATAGAAGCCCGCCGTGAAGGACACGTCCTCATACGAACATGAGAGGTTCAGCTGGATGTCGCCGTTGTCCGCCTGGAAGGATGCCAGCCGGGGCAGCAACCACATCAGCCCGAAACTCGGACTGGTATGGACTCTGAGGATATCGACGGCCGCCGGGCTCGACGCGCGTTCGGTGGCCCGGCTCAGTTCGGCCAGCGCGCCAGTGACGTCGCGCAGGTACTGATCGCCCACCGGCGTCAGCACGAGCCCTCGGCCCTGCCGGAAGAACAGCGCCTGCCCGACAGCTTCCTCGAGCCTGGCAAGCTGGTGGCTGACCGCGGAGGCCGTCAGCCCCAGTTCTTCGGCGGCCTTGTTGACGCTCTTGTTCCTGGCGACGCTTTCGAAGGCGACGATGGCCTTGACGGGGGGAATTCGCATGACGGGCGGCTAAGGTTGAACGCGGCAGCCGCCATTATCTCCGCCGCGCCGCACGGTCCGCCAGAAGCAATGGGATCGCGTGCGACCCTACCTCGGCATCGACGTGCAAGAAGGCGCCCGGGCGACGCAGAACAGGCTCATCGCCGCCTGGGGTGTGCCTGGCCTGATGCCTGACAGCCGCTGCGCCATACGAATCTTCCATGGGGCCGGGCCGATCTGCCCGTCGAATACTTCAGCCCCCACCATGTGATTGTGCGGAAGCACCCTCACCCGCCATCCGCGTGGCTCCAGCACGCCGCGCAGGAGAGTCTCGGTCACACCATCGCCCGGGCGGTGATGCAACTCGGTCGCCAACGCCCAGTACTGCTCGTTATCGGCGGCCGCGTGACCGCCGCGCTTGAGCAAGCGGTAGATCGGCACGCGCAGCCTCCACATCAGCATGGCCAGCCCGCGGAAGTTCCAGGCGGTGAACTGAGGATCATGGTCGGTGATCAGCACCCCGCCAGGCTTGACCAGCCGCGCGGCTTCGACGAGCACGGCGGCCATGTCGTCGCAGTGGTGCAGCGACCCGTTGATGGCCACGATGTCGGCAATGCCCGTGGCCAGCGGCATGTCGTGCGCATCGGCTTGCAGCGGGACATAGCCAACGCCGGCTGCGCGCTGCAGGCTGCCCTCCGCGACGTCCACGCCGATGGCCACGCGCGGCGCGCCGCCCAGTGTGGCAAGCACGTTGCCGGGGCCGCAACCCACGTCCACCAGTACCTTGCCGTCGAGCGGTCCCGTCACGGCATGCCAGCGTTCGCGCCATTGCGGATAGCGATGGACATTGGCCAGCCAGTCGTCCATCCATTTGGGATGACTGAAGTAGTGTGCATTGGCGAGCATGCCGCGCGTATAGCGGATCGGCGCCCGGGGAAGCCAGCCATCCTGCACGCAAGCCCCCGCCTTCAGATAGGGCCGGAGGCGTTGCAGGTAGTCGTGGCCACGACCATTCCGCGCTTCGGGATGCCGCCGTGGCGTGGCCATCGGCGAGCGGGCCGCCGTCACAGGTTCCGGCCCGGCTGCTGCAAGCGTATCGGACTGTTCCATGTCTCCCCCACCAAGGCAAAAAGAATATTCCCGGCATCGCGCGGCTGCGCGACCGTTGGCGGGAAATTCAGGGTATGGGACTGGGTCGGCAAGTGCGCTGCGGCACGGCCGTTTGACACATTTCGGAAAAGTTAAGCAGTCATGCCGCAATGCAGCACTGTCCGAAAAGCCGCCATTTGTGCGCAGTTGGTGCGGTAGCCCACATAACGCGGGTCAGCGCCGGAACCAGAGGATGGAAAGCGCACATGCCGCCACCAGCAGAAGGCCGGCGACCGCCGCGAACAGCGCGCCGACTTCGGTCTCCCTGCGCTCCAGCGCAAAACGTGCGCTGAGCTGGCGGTACACGCGGCTCAGGTCGGCCGCCGAGCCGGCCTGGAAGTATTCGCCGCCGGTGATATTGGCGACGGCGCGCAAGGAGGGCTCGTCGAGCTGCATGAAGTAGGACAGCACCGGCTCGCCAGCCACGCCGCCCTGCGCCGATCCAAAGCCCACGGTGTACACGCGTACGCCCCGCTGGGCGGCCATGCGCGCAGCGTCCAGCGGGTCCGGGCCGGTGGTACGGCGGCCGTCGCTGAGCAGGATGACCGCGCCGTGCCGGTACGAGCCCGGCTGCACCGGTGGCCGCTCCTTCGCGCGCTTGCGCGCGGCGTCTGCCGCAGCGGCTTCGTCAAGTGACGTGGCGGGCCTGCCCAGCAATGGTGCCCCGTCGTTGAACAGGACGGCTTCGAGGTCGATGCCATCATTGGGAAACAATACGGCCAGGGCCTGTATCAGGCCGCTGCCGGTGGCCGTGCCGCGCTGCAGCTGGAAGCGGTCGAGCGCGTCGAGCATGTCCTGGCGGTTATCGGTCGGTGCCAGCACTTCCGCAGCGGTGGCCGCGAACGAGACAATGCCCAGCCGCACACTCGACGGCAGCCCCACCACGAGGTCACGCGCGGCCTGCTGGGCGGCGGCGATGCGCGTGGGTGCCACGTCGGTGGCCTCCATGCTGCGCGAGACATCCATCGCCAGCACCAGCGTGATGGTGTCCGAAGGCAGCGTGATGGTGGCGCTGGGCCGCGCGCAGGCCAGCAAGGCGGCACCCAGTGCAAGCAGGAACAGAACGGGGGGAATGTGGCGCCGCAGGCGTTGGCCGGGCCCCAGCGCGGCGCGCGGCAATGCAAGGCTGGCATAAAGCAGGGCCGCCTTCTTGCGCCGTGCGATCAGATACACGTAGGCGGCTGCCAGCAGTGGGAGCAAAAGCAGCAGCCAGAGCATTTGCGGCCAGAGAAACTGCATGCCCTGCTCCTTGGCGCGTGAGTAAGAGGATGGTACTGTATTTTTTAAGGCGCGACGGAACCGGGGGCTGCGATGAAACGGGTGACGATCTACGGGTTGGTTTCAGTGGCCGTCGTCCTGGTATTTGCCGCAGGCGCATCGGTTTCGTGGCTGGCTCAGCCACCGCCGCGCAAGCTCACGCAGGCCGACATCGACGCCGCCGTGCTGCACACGCTGCAGACCAAGACGCTGCCATCCCAGGCCGCCCGGGCCGCCGAATCCATCCGCGAATCGGTGGTCGAGATCCGCAGCTTCGCGCCCGACAAGGCACCCGATCCGCCGCCCGCCGCCAAGGCAAAGCGCGATCCGCCCGACGCCAGATCGAAAGCCGCCCAGAAGGCCGCACCGAAGGCGGCGCCGAACGCCAGCCCACAGCGCGATGAAGCCGCCGCGACCGATCCCCCCCGGCGCAGCGAGCAGCCCGAAGCCAGGTCGGAAGCCCGCCACATCGGGTCCGGCGTGGTCGTCACCGAAACCGGCACCATCATCACGAACTACCACGTGGTGGCCGATGCCAGCCGGCTGGAGGTCACCTTCCACAACGGCCAGACATCGGAAGCCTCGCTGCTGCAGGCGATGCCCGAGAAGGACCTGGCCATCGTGCAGCCGAAATCGATCCCCGACGACCTGCCAGCCGCCACGCTCGGGTCCAGCCAGAACCTGGCGCCAGGTATGGAGGTCGTGGCGGTGGGCTTTCCGTTCGGCATCGGCCCTTCGGTGTCCGCCGGCGTGATCTCCGGGCTTGACCGGCAGTTCGTGTCACCGGACCGCAAGCAGAAGCTCGACAAGCTCATCCAGTTCGATGCGGCGGCCAATCCCGGCAACTCGGGGGGGCCGCTGGTGAACATGAATGGCGAGGTGGTGGGCATCGTCACCGCCATCCTCAACCCCAACCCGAGCGGCACCTTTCTCGGTATCGGCTTTGCCATCACGATCGAAAGTGCCGGCATGGCCCTTGGATCATCTCCCTTCTAGACGCGGAGGCCCATGAACGACCCAGCCCGCGGCGCCCTCGACAGCGCCAACCTGATGGAACGCCTGCTGTACGAGGTGAAGCGCGTGGTGGTGGGACAGGACCACTTCCTGGAACGGGTGCTGGTCGCCATGCTGGCCGGCGGGCACCTGCTCGTGGAAGGCGTGCCGGGCCTCGCCAAGACGCTGACGGTCAACACGCTGGCACGGACCATGAGCGGATCGTTCAAGCGCATCCAGTTCACGCCCGACCTGCTGCCGGCCGACCTGATCGGCACCCGCATGTACAACCAGGGCACCGGCGAGTTCTCCACGGTGCGCGGGCCGGTGTTCGCTCACCTGCTGCTGGCCGACGAAATCAACCGCGCGCCGGCCAAGGTACAGAGTGCACTGCTGGAAGTGATGCAGGAGAAACAGGTGACCATTGCCGGCGAATCGCATCCGGTGCCGGCGCCGTTCCTGGTCATGGCCACGCAGAACCCGATCGAGACCGAGGGCACCTACCCGCTGCCCGAAGCCCAGGTGGACCGCTTCATGATGAAGGTGCTGGTAGGCTATCCCACCGAGGAAGAAGAGGTCGTGATCGTCAACCGCGTGACCGGCCCGCGCATTGGCGTGAACGCGATCGCCACGCCCGAGCACCTGGCCGGACTGCAGGAAGAGTGCCGCAAGGTGTACGTGGACCCGGGCCTGATCCAGTACGCGGTGCGCGTGGTGGCCGCCACGCGCAAGCCCTCCAGCCATGGCCTGGACGATCTGGAGCGTTACGTGACGTTCGGGGCCAGCCCGCGCGCCACGATCGGCCTCATCGAAGGGGCGCGCGCACTGGCGTACCTGCGCGGCCGCGACTATGCCCTGCCCGAGGACGTGACCGACCTGGTGCCCGACGTACTGCGCCATCGCATCGTGCTGTCGTACGAGGCGATCTCCGATGCGGTGACGGCCGACCAGCTGATTGCCCGCATCCTGCAGGCGCTGCCGGTGCCCGAACGGCCCATGGAATCCCATGTTCGGGCGACTGCGCGCTAGGAGGCGCCAAAGCGGCCCGACAGGCGTCGTCGCCGGAGACGGCGTGGCGCGCGTGGGCGCCAGCCAGACCGACGCGCTGCTGCGCCGGCTGGAATGGACCGTAGTCCGGCGGCTCGACGGCCTGCTGCAGGGCGACTACCGCACGCTGTTTCGCGGCTTCGGGCTCGATCTGGCGGACCTACGCGAGTACCACCCCGGCGACGATGTGCGCCATATCGACTGGAACGTCACGGCCCGGCTGCAGACGCCGCATGTGCGCGAGTACCAGGAGGATCGCGAGGTGGCGGCCTGGTTTCTGCTGGACCTCAGCGCATCGGTCGATTTCGGGTCCGGCACGGTGCGCAAGCGCGACCTCCTGGCCGATTTTTCCACCGTCATGGCGCTGCTGCTGACCCGCTACGGCAATCGCGTTGGCACCGTGCTGTACGGCGGCGCGGCCGATGCCTCGGCCGCGGTGGTGCCGGCGCGCGCCGGCCGCCGCCACCTGATGCATCTGCTGCACCGCATGCACGCCACGCCAGCCGCATCGCCGGGCGACACCCGCCTGCGCGACCTGCTGGAGCGTGCCCGCGCCGTCGCGAAGCGTCGCTCGGTGATGTTTGTCGTCTCGGACTTCATCAGCGCGCCCGGCTGGCAGGCATCGCTGGCGATGCTGGCGCGGCGCCACGAAGTGGTAGCCGTGCGGCTGGTCGATCCGCTGGAACTGGCACTGCCCGACCTGGGCGTGGTAGTGATGCAGGACGCCGAAACGGGCGAGCAGATGGTGGTGGATACCCACGACAAGGGCTTTCGCCAGCGTTTCGCGGCGATCGCCGAGGCCCGCGAGGCCGAACTGCGCCTGGGCTTTACCCGTGCCGGCGTGGACTGTCTGACCCTGTCCACCGACACCCGCCTGGACCTGGAACTGCTGCAGTTCGCACGCCAGCGCAGCCGCCGGCTTGGCGCCGCGCGCGACGCCGTCAGGGGCATCGCATGATCGATGCGCTGAACCGGATGCCGGTGCTGAGCTTCCTGTGGCCCGCCATGCTGTGGCTGCTGGCGCTCGTGCTGCTGCTGGGCGCGGGCTACCTGTGGCTCGATGCTCGCCGGCGCCGCGCTGCCGCGCAATACCCGGCCTTGCGCGTCGCCGGCATGGCAGGCGCGGCCAACACCGCCGGCAAGGCCCTGGCGAACTGGCGCCGCCATGTGGCGCCCGTGTTCGCGCTGCTGGCGCTGACCGCACTGGTAGTGGCCATCGCCCGCCCTCAGGCGGTGATGGTTTTGCCATCACGGATCGAGACGGTCGTGCTGGTGATCGACCTGTCGGGCAGCATGCGCGCGCAGGACGTCAAGCCCAGCCGCCTGCGCGCCGCGCAGGGCGCGGCCAAGGTGCTGCTCGATGCGCAGCCATCCGGCGTCAGTACGGGGGTGGTGGCGATGGCGGGCACCGCGGCCGTGGCGCAGGCGCCCAGCCGCCGCAAGGACGACGTGGCCGCCGCCATCGACAAGCTGCAGCCACAGGGCGGCACGGCGCTGGGCAACGGGCTGCTGATTGCGCTGACGACGCTGATGCCACAACTGACGGAAGACGCGGCGCGGCTGATGAACGACGACGGGCCCATTCCGAAACCGGTGCCGGCCGATACGGACGAGCCCGTCGCGCCGGGCTCCTACGCGGCCGGTGCGATCGTGCTGTTCTCCGACGGCGAGAGCAATGCCGGCCCGGCCGCGCTGCAGGCCGCCCAACTGGCCGCCGCCCACGGCGTGCGCATCTACACGGTGGGTGTGGGCACCGTCGAAGGCGTGGTGCTCAAGGCCGACGGCATGTCGGCCCGGGTCAAGCTCGACGAACAGGTGCTGAAGCAGGTGGCCGACGCCACCGGTGCCGAGTACTTCCGGCTGGAAGACGCGTCGCGGCTCAAGGCCGTGTACCGCGCCATCAACGCCCGGCTGGCCCATGGCAAGCGCGACCAGATCGAGGTCACCGCGTTCTTTGCCGCGCTGGGCGCCTTGCTGGCAACCTGCGCGGGGCTGCTGTCGCTATGGTGGTTCGGGCGCGTGCTGTAGCCTCAGACCGTCGCCGGCCCGCTATCGCGGCTGCAGCACCAGCAGTGTGGATGTGCCGTGCGCCAGCACGCGGCCCGAGGTATCGGTCACGCGGCAGTCTGCGGTGATGATCTGGCGGCCCTGCGTGATGACCCGCCCTTCGGCACGTACCCGCCCGGTATCGGGCTTGATGGCGCGCGAGAAATTGCCCCGGGTTTCCACAGTGGTGTAGCCGGTGCCCGCAGGCAGTACGGAATTGGCCGCGCATCCGGTCGCGCTGTCGATCAGCGTCAGCGCCCAGCCGCCATGCACGGTGCCCATCGGATTGAGAAGATGCACGCCCGGATCGCCCTCGAACGCGGCAAACCCGTCGCCCACTTCGACCAGCCAGAAACCCAGCGCCTGGCCAATCGGTGGCTGCGGCAGCCGGCCTTCGACGATGGCCTCCAGCACGGCCTTGCCCGTCATGCCCGCAATGTCGGCGGGGTTCGCCACGCCATAGTGATAATCGGTCACGCTCGTCTCCGTATTCTTGGGGGGTGGGATAAGGATGCTTGCAGCGTAGCGGGCAAGCTTATCCCAATATCCCGGCAGCTGCCGGCCGAGGACGTCCGGAGTCGGCGTGGGGTCAGGCCGCCATCACGCCGCGGTGACGCAGTCCTGCCCGGCCGGGACGGCGGGCTCCGGCGCGTCGTCGGGCCGCATGCTGGAGGCCAGCACGAACTGGTCGCGGCCGCGCTGCTTGGCCATGTAGAGCGCACGGTCTGCTTCGGCGAACAGGCTGCGCCACAGGCCGTCGCGGCTCGACGGTCCGCCATGCAGCTGTGCCACGCCGATGCTGACGCTGGCATGGCCGCAGCCGGGGCCGTCGCCATCGGGCAACGCAATCGCCCTGACCTTGCGCAGGATACGGTTGGCCAGCGCCGTGGCCTGATGCTCGTCGGTATGCGGGCAGAGGATGCAGAATTCCTCGCCGCCGTAGCGCGCGGCAATGTCCGACGCGCGCCGCGAGTTGTCGAGCGCGGCGGCGATGTCGCGCAGCACCTGGTCGCCGGCGTGGTGGCCGTGCCGGTCGTTGACACGCTTGAAATGGTCGACGTCGATCACCAGGCACGACAGCGGGTCGCCGTCGCGCTGCCAGCGCGCCACCAAACCCATCGCGGTCATGTCGAGCGCGCCGCGATTGAGCAGGCCGGTCAGCGCGTCGAGGCGCGCGCCGCTTTCGTTACGGGCGATGATCTGTTCCATCGCCATCAGGCTGAAGCCGAACAGGCCCAGCAGCACGGCCACCAGCGGTGCCAGTGGCCAGATCGACGCACTGGTCTGCAGGAAGAACGGCGTGATGGCCAGCCCCTTGAACGCGGCGCCGTAGCTGAGCGCCGCCACCTGCGAGCCAAGCAGCACAAGGTGCGATGCCAGCACCAGCGGCCCGCCGATGCTGGTGCGGCCACGGCGGCTGCGCAACATCGTGACGATGGTAATGAACGAGATCATGGCCAGCATGCCGTACGCCACGCCGTGCAGCAGCACGCGGCCGTCCGACAGGCCGGACATCAGCACCAGCAGCACCAGCGTGATCAGGCCGACGACGCGCAACGGCAGCGCAAGGTCCGCCAGTCCGTAATAGACACGCACGCCACGATAGATGGTCAGCCGGCCAATCAGATAGGCGCCGGCGCCCAGCGCCGATAGCTGCAGCGATTCGCCGGCGACGCTGGCGGCCACTACCAGGCCGGCGCCCGATGCCACCACATGCCCGACCGCCCACAGGCGCCCTGCCTCGCTGGCGCGCAGCGCGAGAACCAGCCCCGCGGCCATGACCAGCGTGCTGGAAAACACCACCATCATGACGACCAGAATCGTCTGCTGAGCCAGGTGCACGGGAATCCGTTTCCTCTTAAAGCTACCGGGGGCGGCTGCCGTTATGCACGTTAACCCTTGCTGGGTGACCGGACGTGAAGAACAGCGAATGGGAACGCCGCGAAGGGACAGCAAAAGAAGCGGCGAAATCACGCATCATAGCCCGCTGACCGGCCGCGGCGCACCCCCGGCAAGCCGGGTACCCGTCGCATTTTTGCAATGGCTTGCACCCTGCGGATCGCGCTGGGCGGAATGCTCAGTCGTCCTGCAGCGGGGTGGTCGTCGACGATCCGGCGCGGGCTGGCCTGACCTCCGGGAACGTGCCGCCCAGTGCCAGCGTCAACGCGCGGGCGGCATCCAGCACCTGATCGCGGAAGGCCTCGCTGAAGCGCGGCGTCGGGCACGTGAGCGTCAGCGCCCCCTTCAGTTCGCCACCGGGGCCGAACACCGGCGAGGACACGCCGGCGATATCGGGGCTGCGGTCGCCCACCATGGCGATCACGCCTTCGTCGCGAATCCGCTGGTAGATCTCGCCACGCGCCCCGGCAAAGGCCCGCAGCACGCGTCCGCCCGCGCCACGGTTACGCGGCAGCAGGTCGCCGGCGCGGATATGGTCGCGCACCGGCTGCGGCGAATCGACGCGATACAGGCACAGGCGGTGCTCGCCCTGCTCGACGTGGAACGCGGCCGATTCCCGGGTCACGCGCACCAGTTCGCGCAGGGCCGGCATCACCACACCCTCCAGCGAGAACGACGCCGCGTAGACCGCGTTGAGCCGTGCCACTTCGGAGCCCAGCGCATAGCGGCCGTCGGGTAGGCGCTGGATCAGCCGTGCATGTTCCAGCGAAGCCAGCAGCCGCAGCAGCGTGCTCTTGTACAGGCCGCTGCGCTGCGCCAATTCGGCCAGACCCAGCGACGTGTCGCCCTCGCGGAAGACCGACAGCACGAAAAGCGCCCGATCGACGGCAATCGCGCCGCCATCGGCGGCGTTCTTGTCGGCTTCGGACAGCTGGGCGGCTTTGCGTGGCATGGGCAGGCAGGACACATTGGAACGGGCGTCCACCGTATAGAACGGCCCGGCTGTTGTCAATGCAACCACACGGGCGCATCAATGCCCGGCGCGATGGCCGCAATGCCGGTATGATGGCGCCTTCCGGGTTTTCCCTAGGTCGTCGTACCAGGCGATCCGCATCCCGGCCCACCCGCGCCTCCTGAATCACCCATGTCCGCCCCGAGTCATCCATCGATCACGCCACCGCATGGCGAATCCGCCTCCGGCCAAGTGACGCGCCGCATCCTTGCCGTCGTGTTCTTCAACTTCATCGCCTATCTGGCCGTTGGCCTGCCGATTGCCGTGGTGCCGGGCTTCGTCCACGGCGACCTGGGCTACAGCGCCGTCCTGGCTGGCCTGGCGGTGAGCATCCAGTACCTGGCCACGCTGATGAGCCGCCCGTGGGCCGGCACGCTGTGCGACACGCAAGGCCCGCAACGCTCGGTGCTGACCGGCCTGGCGCTGGTCACGGGCAGCGGCGTGCTGACTCTGGTGGCGTCGCTGTTCGCCGGAAGCGACTGGCTGGGGCTGGCCTGGCTGCTGGCAGGACGCCTGATGCTGGGCGCGGGCGAAAGCCTGGTCACCACGGGCACCATCGCCTGGGGCATCGGGAGCGCCGGCGCGCGGCACACCGCCAAGGTGATCTCGTGGAACGGAATCACCACGTATGGCGCGCTGGCCGTGGGCGCGCCGGCAGGCGTGGTGCTGGCCAAATGGGGCGGCCTGGGCGCGATTGGCGTGGTCACCACGCTGATTGCCGGCGCGTCGCTGCTGCTGGCGCGACGCCGCCCGCCGGTGCCGGTGCTCAAGGGCGACCGTCTGCCGTTCCGCCGCGTCTTCCGCGCCATGACGCCGTTCGGCCTGTGCCTCGCGCTGGGCTCGGTCGGCTTTGGCGTGATCACGGCGTTCATCACGCTCTACTACAACAGCAAGGGCTGGGACCACGCCGCGCTGGCGCTGACGGCGCTCGGCACCTGCTTCGTGCTGACGCGCCTGGTGATGGCCGACGCCATCGCGCGGTTCGGCGGCTATGCCGTGGCGCTGGTGTCGTTTGCCGTGGAAGCCGCGGGCCTGGGCATCATCTGGATGGCCCACGCGCCCTGGCAGGCGCTGGCAGGGGCGGCCGTGGTGGGCTTCGGCTTTTCGCTGGTGTTCCCCGCGCTGGGCATGGAAGCGGTCAAGCGCGTGCCGGCCACCAATCGTGGCTCGGCGCTGGGCGCCTACGCGCTGTTCCTCGATTTCGCGCTGGGCCTGACCGGCCCGGTGGCCGGCTGGATCGCCGCGCAGGGCAACTACCCGGGCGTCTACCTGTTTGCCGCGCTGAGCGCCGTGCTGGCGCTGGTGCTGAGCCAGTTGCTGGCCGCGCGGTATCGCGGCCAGCTCGCCCCCGCCACCTGATTACAGACGTTCGCAGCAATACGCTTCGGTACTGTAGGGAAACGACACCTGGTCGCGGCCCTGCAGCGCCGGATCGCCGTCGATCACCGCATGCAGGCGCGCACGCACGGCGTCCTGCTCGGGCTGCGGCAGTGACGCGATAAAGCTGACCGACATCACGCGGTCTACGATCACCTGCTCCGGCGCGCCGGTATGCGTATAGGGAAAGCGCGTCAGGCCAAGCGGCCCGAAGCCATCGGCCGGGAAGACCTTCTTCCAGTCGCCCTTGTAGAAGCGCGGCGCATCGCCCTCGTAGGGCGTCATGATCTCGGTCAGCCTGGCCACCCAGCCCACCGATTCGTCGCGCACATTCCAGACCAGCCCGAGCCGGCCGCCCGGCTTCAGCACACGGCCGATTTCGCGCATGGCGGCGGCATTGGCAAACCAGTGAAAGGCCTGCGCGCAGACCACGGCGTCCACGCTGGCGTCGGGCAGCGGCATCGATTCCGCGCTGCCCTGCAAGGCGCGCACCGCCGGCAACCTGGCCGAAAGCTGGGCCCGCATGGCATCGACCGGTTCCACGGCAATGACGCTGGCGCCGGTGGGCAGCAGCAGGCGCGTGAACTTGCCTGTGCCGGCGCCCAGGTCGACCACGGTCTTGCCGGGTGCCAGGCCCAGCGTGTCGCGCAGCCAGGCGGCGAGTTCGGCGGGATAATCGGGACGCCCGCGGGCGTAGGTATCGGCCTGGGACGAGAAGCCCTGGGCGGCGGCATGATGGATAGTCGTCATGACCCCGCACGATACGCCGGCGGCGTGACATCGACAAGTCGCACCGCCGCAGGCGGCACGGCCTCTTTCAGTGCTGCAGGCCCCAGCGGCGTACCGTCAGGCGTTCCAGCGTGGTAAAGACCAGCCCTTCCACCGCCAGCCCGATCAGGATCACCGTGGCCAGGCCGGCGAAGACGCGATCGGTGTAAAGCTCGTTGCGGTTCTGGAAGATGTACCAGCCCAGCCCGCCCTTGCCCGACGACGCGCCAAACACCAGTTCGGCCGCGATCAGCGTGCGCCAGGCAAACGCCCAGCCGATCTTGAGGCCCGACAGGATGGCCGGCAGCGCCGCCGGCACGAGGATCAGCACCACATAGCGCAGGCCGCGCAGCCCATAGTTGCGGCCCGCCATGCGCAGCGTTTCGGGCACGCCACGAAACCCCGCGTAGGTATTCAGCGCCAGCGGCCACAGCACCGAATGAATCAGCACGAACACCAGGCTGCCGGTACCCAGCCCGAACCACAGCAACGCCAGCGGCAGCAACGCGATGGCCGGCAGCGGGTTGAACATGGCCGTCAGCGTATCGAGCAGATCGCGCCCGATGCGCGTCGACACCGCCAGGGTGGTCAGCGCAAACGCCAGCACGATCCCGGCCGCGTAGCCCTGCAACAGGATCGACAGCGACACCACGGCCTTGCCCGGCAGCTCGCCGCTGGCGATGGCCGCCGCGAACGCGCGCGCCGTGGCCAGGAAGGTGGGCAGCAACAGGTCGTTGTCCTGCACGCGGGCGATGGCTTCCCAGGCAACGGCCAGCACCAGCAGGATCAAGGCCTTGCGCAGCCAGCCCTGCTGCCACAGCTGCCGGTACCACGGCAGCGCACGGGACAGCGGCACGGCCGTGAAGGGTTCGAGTTCGCGCTCGTATTCGGGGCGCAGGGTGGGGAGGATCGTCGACATGATCTGGCAGTAGGAGCGTTCAGTGCGCGGCGGCGTGGCGGGCGCGGCCCGAAGCGGAATCGGCCCCGGCCGGCGTGTCGAACAGCATCGCGTGGATGCGTTGGGCAGCCTGCTGGAATTCCGCGCTGCCCTGGCTGACCAGCGAAAACTGGTGGCTGTTCAGTTCGGCACGGACGCGGCCCGGATGCGGCGACAGCAGCAGGATGCGGCTGCCCACCACCAGCGCCTCTTCGATCGAATGGGTCACGAACAGCAGCGTGAACGCGGCCTCGTCCCACAGCGCCAGCAGTTCTTCCTGCATGCGCCGGCGCGTCAGCGCGTCCAGCGCGGCGAACGGTTCGTCCATCAGCAGCACCTTGGGCCGCGTGGCCAGCGCACGGGCAATCGCCACGCGCTGCTTCATGCCGCCGGACAGCGTGTGCGGATAGGCATCGGCAAAGGCCGCCAGGCCAACCTTGTCCAGGAAATGCATGGCCACGTCGCTGGCCTCGGCCTTCGACAGGCCGCGCGCCTGGCGCAGCGGGAACATCACGTTCTGCCTGACGGTCTTCCACGGCGGCAGCTGGTCGAATTCCTGGAACACGACGATGCGGTCCGGGCCCGGTGCCTGCACGCTCTGCCCTTCGAGCCGGATCTCGCCCTCGGCCGGCGGCACGAAGCCGGCCACCGCCTTGAGCAGCGTCGACTTGCCGCAACCGGACGGCCCCAGCAGCACGAAGCGGTCCGACGCGTGCACGTCGAAGCTCACGCGGTGCGTGGCACGCACCACGCGCGTCGGCGTGCGGTATTCGAGCGACACGCCATCCACCTGCAGCAGCGGCTGCGGATGGGGCACCACGCGCAGGTGCGGGTTGCCGTGATTGCCGTGATTGCCGTGATGTCCGTCTGCCATGTCAGCTCCCCTGCGCGGTGGCCGGGTCCTGGAAGAAATAGTCCTGCCAGGACGCCGGACGGTTCTTGATGGCGCCCACGCGATGCATGAAATCGGCAAGCGGATAGGTGTTCTGCGGCGTCACCTTGAACTGCACCTGCGGGTTCTTGAGGATCTTCACCAGCAGCGCGCGGTCGATCTTGGCCTTGTTCACCCGGATGTAGAGGTCGGCGGCCGCCTCGGGGTTCTTCGTCGCAAACGCGGCGGCCTCGCCCAGCGCATCGACAAACGCGCGATAGGTCTTGGGGTTCTCGTTGCGGAATTTCTCGGTGGCGTACAGCACCGTGGCCGAACTGGGGCCGCCGAGCACGTCGTACGAGCTCAGCACGATGCGCGCGTTCGGGTTGCCGGCCAGTTCCTGCTCCTGGAACGGCGGGTTGCCGAAGTGGCCCGTGATTTCGGTGCCGCCCGCAATGATCGCGGCGGCGGCATCGGGGTGCGGCACGGCCACGGTCCATTTGTCGAGGCGGTTGAATTCCTTGTCGCCCCACTGCTTGGCGGCGGCCAGTTGCAGCACGCGCGACTGCACCGATACGGTTACCGCCGGCAGCGCGATGCGGTCCTTGTCCGAGAAGTCCGCAATCGACTTCACCTTGGGATTGTTCGAAACCAGGTAGTACGGGAAGTTGCCCAGCGATGCCACGCCCTTGACGTTCTGGCGGCCGTGCGTGCGGTCCCACAGCGTCAGCAGCGGGCCCACGCCGGCACCGGCGATGTCGATGGCGCCCGACAGCAGCGCGTCGTTCACGGCCGATCCGCCCGACAGCTGCGTCCATTCCACCTTGACGTCGACGCCCTGCTGCTTGCCGTGCTTCTCGATCAGCTGCTGGTCACGCGCCACGTTCAGCAGCAGGTAGACCACGCCGAACTGCTCGGCAATGCGGATCTTGCCCTCCGCGTGCGCGGTGCCGGTCAATGCCAGGCCGGCGGTCAGGACGGCCAGCGTGGCACGGCGGGCGAAGGGGGTGGCGAACGAAAATACTGACATGCGTAAGGCTCCGGGGACGCTTGAATGGAATGTGGGTGAGGCTCAGAACGGCGTATCGCCTTCGATCGTGGTGCGGAACATCACGCGGCGCAGGTGGTCTGGCGTGCCGGCCGCCAGGTGCAGCAGCGAGCGGTTGTCCCAGAACACCAGGTCGTGCTCGCGCCACTGGTGGCGGTAGACGTACTCGGGCCGTACGCTGTGCGCGAACAGTTCGTCGAGCAGCGCGCGGCTTTCGTCGTCGGGCAGGCCGACGATCTTCGTCGTGAAATGCTCGCTGACGAACAGCGCGCGGCGGCCGGTCTCCGGATGGGTGCGCACCACCGGATGCACCACGGGCTTGACCTGCGCGATCTGCTCGGGCGTCAGGTTCGGCCGCCAGGGGCTGCGCTTCTGCAGCTCGGCGTAGCGCGCCAGGTAGGTGTGTTCGGCGGTCAGCCCGTCGATCTTCTGCTTCAGCGCCGCCGGCAGGCCATCATATGCGGCGTGCATGTTGGCGAAGAGCGTGTCGCCGCCCTCGGCCGGCAGTTCGATGGCATGGAGCAGCGAGCCCAGGCTCGGCGTTTCCTTGTACGACAGGTCCGAATGCCAGAAGTGGCCCGCGTCGCCCAGCCCGATCGGCTTGCCGTCCTTCAGCACGTTGGACACGATCAGGATTTCGGGATGATCGGCCAGCTGGAACTGATGCAGCACATGAATCTGCAGCGGGCCAAAGCGGCGGCTGAACGCGATCTGCTGGGCCGGCGTGATGCGCTGGTCGCGGAACACCACTACGTGGTGGTCCAGGTGGGCGCGATGGATGCGCCGGAAATCTTCGGCGGAAAGCGGCCGATCCAGGTCGAGCCCGATCACTTCCGCACCGAGGGCGGCATTCAGCGGGCGAATCTCGAAATCCTGCACGGTATCTACGTCGGCAATCGTCATGGCAATTCTTGGCCTTGGGGGAAGCACAAGCCTTGCACTCTAGGGAGCCACGACGCCGCACACAACGAATCAAATCGCGCGCCGTTATGCGGCCAGCGCATATGGCCCGTCGTTCTGCGGCCGGCGCATAAGCAAGCGCACTTTCCTTCGTTCCCGTGCCGCGCCGCGCTCCGTACGCTCACCGGTTGGTTCTTTCGAAGGATTGCCGCAATGTCATCCCCCAACCCCACCCGCCGGCGCGTCGTGCTGGCCGGCATGGCCGGCCTGGGCGCCGTCGTCGCGCCCGCCATCTGGTCCACGGCGGCGCTGGCTGCCGACGCGCCCGAGACGCTGCGTATCGGCTACCAGAAGTCGTCGACGCTGATGATCTGGCTGAAGTCGCGGCAGGTTCTGGAACAGGCGCTGGCGCCGCGCAAGGTCAGCGTGCAGTGGCACGAGTTCACATCGGGGCTGCCGCTGCTGGAATCGCTCAACGTGGGCAACCTCGATCTGACCGCCGACGTGGCCGATGCCGTGCCGCCGTTCGCACTGGCCGCCGGCGCCAGCATGACGTACTACGCCATCGAATCGCCGTCGCCCACGGCGCAGGCCATCGTGGTGCGCAGCGACTCGTCGATCCGGTCGGTGGCCCAGCTCAAGGGGCAGCGCATCGCGTTCTCCAAAGGTGCCGGCGCGCACTACCTGCTGCTGGAGGCTTTGAACGAAGCAGGCCTGTCGATGCGCGACATCGAACCCGCATACCTGACCCCGGCCGATGCCCGCGCGGCGTTCGAGCGCGGCAGCGTGGCCGCCTGGGTGATCTGGGACCCGTTCCTGGCGGCGGTGCAGCGCCAGGCCAACGCGCGCATCCTGCGTGACGGCGTGAAGCTGTCGAGCTACCGGCGCTTCTACCTGGCCGCCACGCCCTATGCAAGGCGCCGGCCCGACGTGCTGGCCACGGTCTATGGCGAACTGCGGCGCGCCGGCGAATGGATCAAGGCCAACCCCGCCGAGGCCGCCGCATGGCACGCACCGCTGATCGGCCTGGACGCCGCCACCGTCGAAGCCGCCAACGCACGGCGCACCTATCAGGTACAGCCCGTGGACGGCGCCGCGCTCGACGAGCAGCAGCGCATCGCCGACGCCTTCGCCGGCCAGGCCATCCTGCCGCGCAAGGTCACCGTGGCCGCTTCGCCGGTGTGGAAGCCCGCGTGAACATGCCTGATACCTGAGCGCGCCCGCCACGGGAGCAGTTGAACGCCCGGTACGTCTTGCCGTGCGCCACCGCACGCCCCGTCCCCTGTTCCGTGCCCTATAGTCGAAGGCAGCAGCGTCCACAAGATGCTGCGCCGCACAGGACACAGCGAACCACAAGGGGACCACCACATGGGCACTGTTGCGCGCTTTGACATCGGCTTTACCCGCTATCTTTCGCCCGAGGGCGCGCCTGCCCCGGACCTTCCCGCCTTCGCCCGCGACCCCGCCGCCCTGCTGCCGCTGTATCGCGCCATGGTGCTCACCCGGCAGTTCGACCTCAAGGCCATCGCCATGCAGCGCACGGGCCAGATCGGTACGTTCGCGTCGGCGCTGGGCCAGGAGGCCATCGGCGTGGGCGTGGCCACGGCCATGCGGGCCGATGACGTACTGATCCCGTCCTACCGTGACCATGCCGCGCAATTTGTGCGGGGCGTCACCATGACGGAGAGCCTGCTGTATTGGGGCGGCGACGAACGCGGCAGCGGATTTGCGGCAGTGCCGCACGACTTCGGGAATTGCGTACCGATCGGCACCCAGGTCGGCCACGCAGCCGGCGTGGCCTACGCGTTCCGGTTGCGCCGCCAGCCGCGCGTGGCGGTCTGCATCATCGGCGACGGCGGCACGTCCAACGGGGCGTTCTACGAAGGCATGAACATGGCCGGCGCGTGGCAGGTGCCGCTGGTCATCGTCATCAACAACAACCAGTGGGCCATCTCGATGCCGCGGGCCAAACAGACTGCCGCGGCCACGCTGGCCCAGAAGGCCATTGCGGCCGGCATCCCGGGCGAGCAGGTGGATGGCAACGACGTCATTGCCGTGCACGAGCGCGTGGGCGACGCCATCGAACGGGCGCGCGACGGGGCCGGCCCGGCGCTGATCGAGGCCGTCACGTACCGGCTGGGCGACCACACCACGGCCGACGATGCCTCGCGCTATCGCGACGACGCCACGGTCAAGGACGCTTGGCTGCACGAGCCCATCAAGCGCATGCGCGACTATCTGGCCAGCGTGGGTGCCTGGGATGCCGGGCAGGAAGAGGCGCTGGTCCGCGAATGCCAGCAGGCCGTGGCCGCCGCCGTGGAAGCCTACCTGCAACTGCCCCACCCCGACGTTTCGGCAATGTTCGATTGCCTCTACGAGACGCTGCCGGCCGCGATGGCCGACCAGCTCGACACCGCGCAACGCTACGCCGCACAGGACCAGGAGACCCATCATGGCTGAACTGCATATGGTGGAAGCGGTCAACCTGGCGCTGGCCCACGCGCTGGATCACGACCCCGACGTGGTGCTGCTGGGCGAGGACATCGGCGTCAACGGCGGCGTGTTCCGCTCGACGGTCGGCCTGCAGCAGCGTTTCGGCGACGCGCGCGTCATCGACACGCCGCTGGCCGAAGGCGGCATCGTCGGCGCGGCCATCGGCATGGCGGCGATGGGCCTCAGGCCCGTGGCGGAGATCCAGTTCGCGGGCTTCATCTATCCGGCCATCGACAACATCCTGAATCACGCCGGCCACCTGCGGCACCGCACGCGCGGCCGGCTCAGCTGTCCGCTGGTGGTGTGCGCGCCCAGCGGGGCCGGCATCCACGCGCCTGAGCACCACTCAGAAAGCCCGGAGGCGCTGTTCGCACATATCCCGGGCCTGCGCGTGGTCATGCCGTCGTCGCCGGCCCGCGCCTATGGCCTGCTGCTGGCCGCGATCCGCGACCCGGACCCGGTGATCTTCTTCGAGCCAACCCGGCTCTATCGCCTGTTCCGGCAGGAGGTAGAGGACACCGGCGAGGCGCTGCCGCTCGATGCCTGCTTCACGCTGCGCGACGGCACCGACATCACGCTGGTCAGCTGGGGCGCGATGGTCCAGGAAACGCTGGCCGCCGCCGACCTGCTGGCCGACGACGGCATCGCTGCGGCCGTGATCGACGTGGCCACGCTCAAGCCGCTGGACATGGATACGATCCTGGAATCGGTGGCGCAAAGCGGCCGCTGCGTGATCGTGCACGAGGCACCGCGCACGGCCGGCGTCGGCGCCGAGATCGCGGCGAACCTGGCCGATGCCGGGCTCTATTCGCTCAGCGCGCCGGTGCAGCGCGTGACCGGCTACGACACCGTGGTGCCGCTGGCGCGGCTGGAGCACAGCTACCTGCCGTCGGTGGCGCAGATCGTGGACGCGGCACGGCGCGCACTGGACGCCGGCTAGGCACCGCCAAACAGGAGACAACGATGCGGATCTTCAAGCTGCCCGACCTGGGCGAAGGCCTGCAGGAAACCGAGATCGTGACGTGGCACGTCAAGCCCGGCGACACCGTGCAGGCCGACCAGCCGCTGCTGGCGGTGGAAACCGCCAAGGCGATCGTCGAGATTCCGTCGCCGTTCGCCGGACAGGTGGCCAGACTGTACGCGCAGCCCGGCGACATCGTCCACCTGGGCGCCCCGCTGGTGGGTTTCGAAGGCGCGGGCGCGGCCGACGATGCAGGTACCGTGGTGGGCAACGTCAAGGTGGGCATGCACGTGGTGCGCGAAGGCGAAACACGCGTGGGCGCCGCCGGCATCCAGGGCGGCCACGGCCTCAAGGCCACGCCTGCGGTGCGCGCGCTGGCGCGCAAGCTGTCGGTGGACCTGGCCATGGTGACGCCCTCGGGCCGCGACGGGGTGATCACAGCCACCGACGTGCAGCGGGTGGCCACCACGCTGGCCGAAGTCGGCCCGGCGGAGGTGGTGCGCGGCGTGCGGCGCGCCATGGCCCAGAACATGGCACGCGCGCAAAGCGAGGTAGCCGCCGCCACCGTCATGGACGATGCGGACCTGCACGCGTGGCAGACCGTGGGCAGCACGGCCACCGGGCATGACGTGACGATACGCCTGGTGCGTGCGCTGGTGGCCGGGGTACGCGCCGAGCCCGCGCTCAACGCCTGGTACGAGGGCCGCACCGGCCGCCGCCATCTGCTTGAACGCATCGATGTGGGCATTGCGGCGGACCTGCCCGAGGGGCTGTTCGTGCCGGTCCTGCGCAATGTGGGCAAGCGCGATGCGGCCGACCTGCGCCACGGGCTCGACCGGATGCGGGCCGACATCAAGGCCCGTACCATCGCCCCCGAGGAAATGCGCGGCAATACCATCACGCTGTCGAACTTCGGCATGATCGCGGGCCGCTATGCGGCGCCGATCGTGGTGCCGCCCACGGTGGCGATCCTCGGTGCCGGGCGCATCCGCGACGAAGTGGTGGCCGCCGGCGGGCAGCCGGCCGTGCATCGCGTGATGCCGCTGTCGCTGACGTTCGACCACCGCGTGGTCACCGGCGGCGAGGCGGCGCGCTTCCTGCACGCGGTCATCACCGACCTGGAACGCCCGGACTAGGGGCGAGTGACGCCCGCGTTACCGGGAAAATTCCGCCATCGGAACGAAGGCATTCGCGCGCCGGCTTCCTATACTGGATAGCCCCGGCCATGGCGACTGCCGCGCGTGCCGGACATCGCATCCGACAACTGCATACCACCTGAAGGAGCCTGACCATGGCCATCCGCATTGGCGAGACCGCCCCGGACTTCACCGCAGAGACCACCGAGGGCAAGATCAACTTCCACGAATGGATCGGCGACAGCTGGGCCATCCTGTTCTCGCACCCCAAGGACTTCACGCCGGTCTGCACCACCGAACTGGGCTACATGGCCAAGCTGAAGCCCGAATTCGACAAGCGCAATACCAAGATCATCGGCCTGTCGATCGACCCCGTCGGCGACCATTCGCGCTGGGCCAAGGACATCGAGGAAACGCAGGGCACCGCGGTGAACTTCCCGATGATTGGCGACCCGGACCTGACCGTGGCCAAGCTCTACGACATGATCCATCCGGAGGCCAGCGGCGGCGGCCCGCGCACCGCCGTGGACAACGCCACGATCCGCTCGGTGTTCTGGATCGGCCCGGACAAGAAGATCAAGGCCATGCTGGTCTATCCGATGAGCGCCGGCCGCAATTTCGACGAAGTGCTACGCCTGCTCGATTCGCTGCAGCTCAATGCCAAGCACACGGTGGCCACGCCCGTGAACTGGAAACCGGGCGACGACGTGATTATCCCGACTTCGGTTTCCGACGAGGACGCAAAGAAGAAATATCCGGACGGATTCAAGACGCTGAAGCCGTATCTGCGTACGGTGGCTCAGCCGAAGTAACTCGCGGCCGGGTAACTCGATGGGATGAGCCAATGATCCGGCATACCTGTTTGAGTTAGTCCATCTGGCCTGTGGAACTATCCACAGGTTGCGTGGATAATCGCCCTCTTGACAGCCCGCAAACCCGCGCCAGCCTTGAGATGAGCTGGACTGCCTTTTTTTTGGGCAAACGCCGTTGCGGGGGTTTTATTGCCTTCGGCGGCGATTTATGCAGGGCGTCCCAGAACCCCAAAACGACGCGCCCCTCGCCCGCATGACGGGAGAGGGGCGCAAGTTTCCGGTACGTCCGGCCGCGGTATTTCCGCCCGCGGTATTTCCTGCCTATTTCCGATTATTCGCTTACGGATGCCGCGCCAGCACGCCGCGGATCGTATCGGCCAGGTCCTTGGCCAGGAACTTCGACACGTAGGCGTCGGCACCCACCTTGCGCACGTGCTCTTCGCTGGCCTCGCCCGACAGCGACGAATGGATGATGACGGGCAGCGACTTCAGCCGTGCATCGGCCTTGATCTTGCGCGTCAGCGTGAAGCCGTCCATCTCCGGCATTTCCAGGTCGGTCAGTACCAGCGCCACTTCGTCGCGGATCGGCCGGCCCTGGGCGGTGGTCAGTTCGGCGATCTGGCCCAGCATCTCCCAGGCTTCCTGACCGGTCTTGGTCATCACCACCTGCACGCCCATGGCCTTGAGGCCGTTCTCGATCAGCCCGCGCGCCAGCGCGGAGTCGTCGGCGCACAGGATCTTGCTGCCCGGGCGCAGGTTCAGTTGCGGGCCCACCGTGGCGGGGTCGACGTCGGGCTGGCGGGTCGGCAGTACGTCGCGCAGGATCTGCTCGACGTCCAGCACCTGCACAAGGCGCGGGTTGTCGCCGCCGACATCGAGCTTGGCGATGCTGGTCACCAGCCCGCCCTTGACACTGTTCTCGGCCGAAATCACCTGGCTCCAGTCCAGTCGTACGATCTCTTCGACGGCCTCGACCGCAAAGCCCTGCGTCGAGCGTGCGTACTCCGTCACCAGCATGATGTTCAGGCCCGACTTCGGCGTGCATTCCAGCAGGCGCGGCAGGTCGATGACCGGAATCACCTGGCCACGGATATCGGCCATGCCCAGGATCGAAGGCTCGGCGCCCACCACCGTGGTGACCGGCGGCATGACCAGGATTTCCCGGACCTTGAAAACGTTGATGCCGAACAGTTCGGACTGTCCGCTATGCGTCGCATCGCCAAGTCGGAACAACAGCAACTCGAACTGGTTGTTGTTGGTCAGGTTGGTGCGCTCGTCGATGTCTCTCATCGCGCTGGTCATGCTGTGGCTCCGCTTCGGCTCGGTGTATGGGTGGATATGGGTGTTTGCCAAGGAGCTATCGGCGCCCCTGCCGTGACCTTTAGCCCGACATACGCCCCCGGCGGCCGGTTGTGACGCATCGGTGGCCCCGTTTGCGGCACTTGCAGGCATCGGCACGGCGGACGGCGGCCATTGCGGGAAATCCCTGAGCCGTCCCAAGCACCGCCGGGCCGTGGTTATTCAGGCGACGGCATGTTCCGCATGCGGCGCCAATGATGAACATGGCGGATGGCTCGCCTACCTTTGAGCCTCGCCGGATCCCGCCCGCCAGAGGCATCGGACCGGCACCCGGCCCAAGTGGTCGGACACCGAGGAACGAGACGCCCGCACCCCTTGCCCGATGCCAGCGGCAACTCGGCCCTCGCACCCCCGGAACCACGTGAGACGAGGCTGACGCCCGATCCGTACGCGGACGCGCGCAGCGCCCCAGCAAGGAGACAGACCATGATCGAACAGCCGTATCCGTCCGTGACGGACGTGGACGCTGCACCGCCGCAGGCCGGCGGCAAGCTCGACCAGTATTTCGAGATCAGTTCACGCGGCAGCACCCAGCGGCGCGAAGTGCTGGCCGGCGTGACCACTTTCATGGCGATGGTGTATGCCGTGTTCGTCGTGCCCGGCATGCTGGGCAAGGCCGGCTTCGACACCAGCGCCGTATTCGTGGCCGTCTGCCTGACCACGGCATTCGGCTCGCTGCTGATGGGACTGTGGGCCAGGCTGCCGATTGCCATCGGCTGCGCCATTTCGCTGACCGCGTTCATGGCCTTTGGCCTGGTGCTGGGTCAGAAGCTGTCGCCTGCCGTGGCGCTGGGCGCGGTATTCCTGATGGGCGTGGTGTTCACGGCCATCTCGGTCACGGGCGTGCGCTCCTGGATTTTGCGCAACCTGCCCGCGGGCGTGGCGCACGGCGCGGGCATCGGCATCGGGCTGTTCCTGCTGCTGATCGCCTCCAACGACGTGGGCCTGGTGGTCAAGAACCCCGGCCCCGGACTGCCGGTGGCGCTGGGCCACATCACGGCGTTCCCCGTGATGATGTCGGTGCTGGGCCTGGCCGCGATCTTCGGCCTGGAACGCCGCCGCGTGCCGGGCGGCATCCTGCTGGTGATCGTCGCGATCTCCGCGCTGGGGCTGATGTTCGACCCGGCCGTGAAGTACACCGGCGTGTTTGCGCTGCCGTCGCTGTCCGCACCGGGCCACGCGTCGCTGATCGGCGCGATGGACATTCGCGGCGCCCTGTCGGCGGCCGTGCTGCCCAGCGTGCTGGCGCTGGTGATGACTGCGGTCTTCGACGCCACCGGCACGATCCGCGCCGTGGCCGGCCAGGCCAACCAGCTCGACGCCACGGGCCGCATCCACAATGGCGGCCGGGCACTGACCGCCGACTCGGTCAGCTCGATCTTCTCGGCGTTCTTCGGTGGCGCACCGGCCGCGGCCTATATCGAATCGACCGTAGGCGTGGCCGCCGGCGCGCGCACCGGCCTGGCCGCCGTCACCGTCGGCCTGCTGTTCCTGGCCGTGATGTTCTTCTCGCCGCTGGCCGGCCTGGTGCCGTCGTACGCCACGGCGCCCGCGCTGATGTACGTGGGCCTGCTGATGCTGTCCAGCGTATCGCGCCTGCATATGGACGATATGGTCGATTCGCTGTCCGGCCTGGTCTGCGCCGTATTTATCGTGCTGACCTGCAATATCGTCACCGGCATCATGCTCGGCTTCTGCACGCTGGTCATTGGCCGCATCGTTGCCGGCGAATGGCGCAAGCTCAATGTCGGCACGGTGGCCATTGCGGTGGCGCTTGCCGCGTTCTACGCCGGCGGCTGGGCCATCTGACAAGAGCCTTCCCGGAACATCAGAAAAATTCCGCCGTGGCGATCGATGGCCATCGATTGGCCACGGTGCAGGCAACGGCGTCTCCTCCACCTGGGATGACCGGTGGATTTCCAGGCCCTCGGGACTTTCCCCCGGGGCCTTTTTTTATATCCACATCCGGCCATTCGCCCGCCTGACAAAAATACCAATACTGACAATCATTGCAGGCGGCTGCCCGCCCCGCGAATGAAAGGCCAACGAAAGCAACGGCCTTCGCTGGATAAAAATCGACATCGATTTGCCGGGATCGCAGCCGGCGCCTACATGAATATCCAACACTTGCGGTTGCCTCGCATTACCAATTCTGGTTAGGATGCAGACCGGCGCCATTGACCGCCAAATAGATTCCGGAACATTCCGATAAAAAGCCAGGGCAATCCGATTTGACGCCGAGACTTTGACGAATGTTTTCGCGATTCACGTTGGAATTCGCGTTTGAATCGTGCTTTTCCGGATAATTCTTGTAATATTTTTGTTATGCGGATCGTTTTGCAGCCCTACGCAATGCACCGCCAATCTGAACGGGGATCCAAAAATGCCAACTTACAAGCAACTGCTGGCTGAAAAAGAAGCACTGGAAGCAAAGCTCAGCGAAGTGCGCGCCAATGAAGTGGCCAGCGTGATCGAACAGATTCGCCAGTTGATGGCCGATTATGATCTGACCGTCGAAGACATCGCCCCGAAACGCCGTCGCGGACGCCCGGCCGGCAGCGGCGCGGCACACAAGGCCGCCGCGGCACTGCCGCCCAAGTATCGCGATCCGAAGACCGGCAAGACGTGGTCCGGTCGTGGCCGCGCACCGGCATGGCTGGGCAAGCGTCCCGAGCGATTCCTGATTGAACAGGCCTGATCTCCCACCGATTCGCGGGACGTGCGATCTAGCGCGTCCCCGCCCCCGCCTTCACGTCCGCCCCGGCCTCGCACAGGTATTCCGGCCGCAGCGCCCTGAACCCTTGCTGCGTGGGCTCCTGGACCACCATTGCACCGCCTTGCGCATCGGGCTGCAGCCGCAGCACGCGCGCCGTGCAGTGCGTCGCGGCCTCGTCCCGCACATACCGGATTTCATATTGCCCGTTGACCTGGGGGACGAACGACACCCCGGCGGCGCAGCGCGCCTCGTCGGCCGGCGGCGCGGCGTACGACGTCACGGCGACATAGATCCGCTTGCCCGGCAAGACCTTGCGCTCGCGCGTGCGCGACGGCGGCTCCGGCGCAATGCCCGCCATGTCCAGCGTCGAATCGCGTCCCATCGAGGCCAGTTGGCGGCCCATGCCGGCCAGCACCTGCGGACGCGGCGACGGACACCGGGCGGGGTCCAGGACGTTGAATGTCGTCCGGTCGTCGGTACTGGTCAGCAGGCGTACGCTGGCGTAGGGCACGTCCGACGGCACGCGGTAATATGACACGCAGCCCCCCAGCGGCAAGGACAGGGCGAGGACAACAGGCACGGCGGCAATCGAAATCCTGCACATAGCGGGCGCGAAGCGGACAGTTGACCGAGGTTGGTGCCAGAGCATAGCCTTTCAGCGGTCTTGCCGACGTGGGCCGGACCACGTTGAGGATATCCACAGTTTCTGTGGATATCCTGCCATGTCGCCCCGGCGGGGCCCAGTCTGTGCGGTATCGCACCGGACTGCTCAAGAAATAGGCAACCGGGGCGCTCGACGACGGTCTGCCGCCGCCCCCCGCCACACGGCCCGCAACGCATGAATGTAGGTCAGGTTCGGCCCAAACCCAAGTCCGGCATGCCGGGCGGCGCCACGCTCCAATGTTCGGCCAGGTAGTCCACGAACGCGCGCACGCGCGGCGGCACCAGCCGGCGCTGCGGCATGACCGCGTAGATGCCGGTGACCGCGATGGGATGGTCGGGCAGCACCTGCACCAGCCGGCCAGCCCGCAGGTCGTCGCAGACATGCCAGGTGGAATGCATGGCGATGCCGAACCCCGCCAGGGCCGCGTCGGCCAGCAGCTCGCCCGTATTGGCTTCGACCCTGCCGCGCACCCGCACCGCGATCTCGCCGCCCTTGCCGTCGTCGAACCGCCAGACATCCGCGCGTCCCTGCGCCCCCACCAGCACCAGGCACTGGTGCCGGGCCAGATCCTGCGGCGTCTGGGGCCAGCCGTGATCGCGCAGGTAATCGGGCGACGCGCATAACAGCCGCTGGTTGTCCGCCAGCTTGCGTGCCACCAGCGTGGAGTCCTCCAGCGACCCGATCCGGATCGCCAGGTCGAAGCCGCTGCTGACCAGATCGAGTACATGGTCGGTCAGGTGGACGCTGACGTTGACGCCGGGATATCGCCGCAGGAACGCGGTCAGCAGCGGCGACACGTACTGGCGCCCGAACGAGGCCGACGTGGTCACGCGCAGCGTGCCGGTGATGCCCGACCCCGACTGCCGCAGCGAACCTGACAACGCCTCCAGGTCTTCCACCAGCGCCCGCCCCTGGTCCGCCAGGGCCGCCCCCTCTGGCGTGGCATGCAGGCGCCGCGTGGTGCGATGCAGCAGCCGCACGCCGAGATCGCGCTCCAGCCGCTGCAGGCGCTGGCTGGCCACGGCCACCGAGATATCCAGGCTGCGCGCCGCCGCGCTGATCGATCCCTGATCCAGAACCCGTAGAAAAAGCCCGATGTCCGCAATGCGATCCATGATTCTCAATGAAATCTTGAAAGTGATTATTGATATTGCCTGTTTTTAAGAAGATGGGAAAGGCCGACACTGCGGCCTTCCCCGCGATCCCACCGTCGGCCCCGTGCCGGCTTTCAATGGAGATTCCCATGGCTGCGTCCCCCTCTTCCCCCTCCGCCGGCCCGCGCACGCGGATGCCCGCCGCCCTGTATGCCCTGACGGCCGGATCGTTCGGCATCGGCTGCGCGGAGTTCGTCATCATGGGCCTGCTGCTGCAGGTGTCGGCCGACCTGGGCGTGACCATCGCCGCAGCTGGCATGCTGGTGTCGGGCTACGCGCTGGGCGTATTTGCCGGGGCGCCCGTCCTGACGCTGCTGACCCGCCGCATGCCGCGCAAGGCCGTGCTGATGGCACTGATGATGATCTACACCGTCGGCAACGCGGCCTGCGCGCTGGCGCCCGACTACACCACGCTGATGATTGCCCGCGTGGTCACATCGCTGACGCACGGCACGTTCTTCGGCGTGGGCGCGGTGGTGGCAACGGGCCTGGTGCCGGCCAACCGTCGCGCTTCGGCCATTTCCGTGATGTTCTCCGGCCTGACGCTCGCCACGCTGCTCGGCATGCCGGCAGGTGCGTGGCTGGGCCTGCAGTTCGGCTGGCGCTCGACGTTCTGGGCCATGACGGCGATCGGCCTCGTGTCGTTGACGGTGATCGCGCTGCTGGTGCAATCCAGCCGCGACGACACCGCGCCCGTGCGGCTCGTCGACGAACTGAAAACCATCGGTCGCCCGCAGGTGCTGCTGGGTCTGCTGATGACGGTGCTGCAGGCGCTCGGCACGTTTGCCGTGATCACCTACATCCAGCCGATGCTGACGCGCGTCACGGGCTTCGCCGAAAGCGCGGTGTCGCCGATCCTGCTGCTGTTTGGCGGCGGCATGATCATCGGCAATATCCTGGGCGGGCGCATGGCCGACCGGCGACCCACGGGCGCCCTGCTTGGCGCGCTGCTGGCGCTGACGGTAGTGCTGGCAAGCATGACCCTGTCGCTGCACCATGCCGTGGCCGTGGTGGTCTTTGTCGGCGTGCTCGGCATCGCGGCGTTCTCCACGGTGTCGCCGCTGCAGTTGCGCGTCCTGCGCCACGCCCAGGGCGCCGGCCAGAACCTGGCATCGAGCTTCAACATCGCCGCCTTCAACCTTGGCAACGGACTCGGCGCGTGGCTGGGCGGCGCGGTGGTGGATCACGGGCCGGGACTGCAGGCCCTGCCGTGGATCGCGGCCCTCGCGCCGCTGGCGGCACTCGGCATTGCCCTGGTGGCCGTGCGCATGGCGCGCAGCGCATCGGGCAAACCCGGGGCGTACCATCTCGATCCTGCTTGACAACCGTCAACAAGGCCGCGACCGAACTTCACGATCATGCCCGCATGCTGCGGGCGTGCTCCGGTTCGTCGCAATACATGGCGCCTGCGCATCGACCCCGTGCGTTCCCCTCGCACCGATCCGACAGCACAACCCGCTCCCCGCGTACGACGCCATGTTCGACGAAAACGATCTCTACAACCGCATCCAGGACGACTTTCCGCTGCACGCGCGGCCCTACCAGGCCGCCGGCGAAGCCTTCGACCTTTCGGAGCACGCCGTGCTCAGCCTGCTGGCGCGCGACGTCGGCAACGGACGCGTCAGCCGCATCGGCGCGGTCTTCGCGCCCAACACCATCGGCGCCAGCACCGTCGCCGCGCTGTCGATCCCGCCGGCACGCATCGATCGCGTGGTCGAGCGCATCAACATCGATCCCGATATCAGCCAGAGCCATGCCCGCGAAGGCCATCGCTACAACCTCTGGTTCGTGGCCGGTGCGCGCGACCGCACCATGCTCGATGGCGTGCTGTCCCGCCTTGCCATGGATATCGGCCAGCGGCCTATCGACCTGCCCCTGGAACGCGAATACCGCGCCGACCTGGGCCTGCCGCTGGGCGTCACGCGCAGCCCGCGCCGTGCGCCGCTGCAGCCATCGCAGGTGTTGAATACCCCGATACGGCCCGACCTGGACGAGGCAGACTGGCGGCTCGCCGCCGCGCTGGAATCGGGCCTGGCGCTGACGCCGCAGCCGTATCACGCGCTGGCGCGGCGTACGGGACTGGCCCTGTCGGAAACGCTGGCACGGCTGGCCAGGTGGCGAAAGTCGGGCGTGATCCGGCGCTTTGGCGCCATCCTGCGACACCGCCCCTTCGGCTACACCCACAACGTGATGTGTGTCTGGAACGTGCCCGATGCCCGGGTGGACGCGGTCGGCCTGCGGCTTGCCCATGTGCCGCACGTGACGATGTGTTTCCGGCGCACGCGGCGGCTGCCGGCGTGGCAGTACAACCTGTTCGCGATGATCCACGCCCGCAGCGCCAACGAACTGCATACCACGCTGGCGCGCTTTGACGCCGTTGGCGGCCTGGCCGACGCGCCGTGCGCGGTGCTGCGGGCCAGCCAGTGCTACAAGCAGCGCGGCACCCGCTTCGGTGGCGCCATGCCCGAGTTCTGATTAGGCGCCACGCGGCTCGGGGAACAGCAGCGACAGTCGCTGGGCCAGTGCGCCCAGCCATTCGGGCCGAGGCGCCGCATCGAGCCAGTATTTGACTTCGAGACCGGGCGCCGTATCGCCGCGGATCGACAGACGGCGCTGGAAGAACAGCGTATCGGTGTCGGCATCGCCGCTGATCAGCCGCAGGTAGCTCAGCGCCGCCGCGTGCAGCGTCAGGTCGGTTTCCCGAGCATCGAACGGACCGGGAAGGAACCGTCCATGGACGCACTGGAAGCGCACTTCCAGCCCCATGTCATCCACCGTCAGCGAAAATGTGCGGCCATCCAGCGCCGCGGGCGGTTCCAGCCACCCCGCGCGGCGCATGGCCTCCAGGGCCACGACCAGCGGCGCCGCACGCATCGGCGCGGGCATATGGCGATGCACGCGCGTCATCATCGATTTCAGAATCGTCATGCCTCAGCCCCTTCCTCCGACAGCCAGCGAATGCCCGGCTTGCCGCTCCAGTAGCCATTGCTCGGGGCCGCGCCGGCCGGCAGCACGGCGCTTGGCGATGCGGCGCGTTCCCCGCGCCGGATGGCATCGAGATGGGCAATCACTTCGCGCGTGCCCGTGGCGTGCGGGCTGACCCGCACGTAATCGATGCCCGCCGCCGCCATCTTCAATACCTGCGCGCAAAGATCGAGGCAGGTCGCCGACTGGGTCTGGATGCCGTTGAGCGTGAAAAAGTCCTGGCCGTCTCCCGTTTTGGCCACGAGGCCATCGGGATACGCCAGGCAGCGGAAATCGCATGCGTCCTTGCGCAGCCGGTGATGCCGCGCGGTAAAGCACCGCGCCGAGAACGCCAGCGGCATGCGCCCCCAGACCATGGCTTCCAGCGCCAGCCCTGCCGGGCGGCCCGCCGCCAGCGCCGTCATCGTCGTGCCATCCATCTCCACCGACACCACGCAGCCTTGCGCGCCCAGCCCGGCCAGCCACGCCAGTGTGTCGGCGTGATAGACATTCAGATGCGGGCCGCCGATAAAGGGCCGTCCGCGCATGCCATGCACGGCGCCCAGATCGTTGGCCTCCACCAGAAAGTCCTCCTGCGCGCAGACCCGACGCATCACCGCGATATCGCTGTCCGACTCGACCAGTACCGGGGTGGAGAGCACCACCTGCTTGCCGGCATCGCGCAACATCTGCCCGATTTCGATCCAGTCGGCCAGCCGCATCTCGTGCCGGCGCGTGCAGACTGCCTCGCCCAGATAAACGCGGTCGACCGCCGTGTCGGCGACCGATGCATAGAACGCCAGCACCGTGGTGCGTGGCCAGTAGTACAACAGCGGGCCGAGCGCGATGCGGAACGGCTCGGGATTCGGTAGGGTCATGGTTGCCATGTGAGGCTGGAATTGGGCAGGTCTGGAAGCGGAGCGGGCCGGCGGCGCCGTGGCCGCTCCGGGAGGATGGCATTACCGCCAGGGCCGGTCGTACGCGCCCTGGGTCACCTGGTCGCCCTCGGCATGACGGCCCAGCGTGGCCTGCCAGTCCTGGCGTGGGACAAACCGCTTCGGGTCGCGGCACGCGTCATCGATGGCCGCACGCAGCACGCCCACCACATCGGCCACATAACGCGGGCTGCGCTGGCGGCCTTCGATCTTGATGGCCGCGATGCCGATATCGATCAGCGACGGCAACAGCGACACCGCATTGAGGCTGGTCGGCTCCTCCAGCACGTAGCCGCGCTCGTCTTCCACGGTGAAGCGGCCCTTGCATAGCGTGGGGTAGCCGGCCGGCTCGCCCGGCGCATAGCTGTCGATCAGAATGCCCGACAGCCGCGCATGCATGGTGCCGTCCTGCTCGTCCCACCGCACCGCATGGGCCGGCGAACAGACGCCCTTGTTATTGGGGGAATCGCCCGTGGCATACGAGGACAGCAGGCAGCGGCCCTCGGCCATCACGCACAGGCTGCCAAAGCCAAAGACCTCCAGTTCGACATCGGTCTGCCGGGCCAGCCGGGCAATCTGGGGTACGGACAGCACCCGGGGCAGCACTACCCGGCGAATGCCGAACTGCTTGCGCATCAATTCGATGGCGTCCGCATGCGTGGCCGAGCCCTGTACCGAAAGATGGATGCGCAGCGACGGGTGCCGCGTCGCGGCGTAGGCGATCAGCCCGGCGTCGGCCATGATCACGGCATCGGCCCCCAGCGCGGCAGCGGCGTCCACGGCATGGTGCCAACGCTCCACGTGGCCCATCTGGGCAAACGTGTTGATGGCGAACAGCACCTCCGCGCCACGCGCATGCGCTTCGGCAACACCGGTGCGGATATCGTCCTCGCTGAAGTTCAGGCCGCCGAAGTTGCGGGCGTTCGTGGCATCGCGAAGGCCCAGGTAGACCGCGTCGGCGCCGTGTTGGAGCGCCATGCGCAGCGCCGCGAGCGATCCGGCCGGCGCTACCAGTTGAGGGCGGCGAACAGCGGTCGCCGTAGATTGTGTCATCGCGTGATGATCCGGGAAGGGGAACCCCCGGATGCTAGCGATTCAGCGAGATTGGGCCTTTGACCCTACGCAAACGTTGAGAACGATCAACGCGCCGCCACGGTGTGCGTCGCCAATGCCGGCGCGCCCAGCCTGGCTGAAAGCCGGTCGGCCAGCGCGCGCACCTGCTGGCCGATGCGCTCGCCCGTGACCGTATCGATCTCGCTGGTCAGATAGCTGACGGCAATGGCGCCGGCGGCGCGGGCGGCCTGGGCGTCGAACACGGGCGCGCCGAAACAGGTCATGCCCTCGCGCATCTGGCCGTTGTCGACCGAATAGCCGATCGCCCGCACCTGCTGCAGTTCGGCGGCCAGCGCGTCCGTCGAGGCCACGCTAGCCCGGGTGAGCGGCGGCGGCAGGCCGTCGGCGAACAGCCGCTGCACATCCGCGGCAGGCAGCGTGCTGAGCATGGCCTTGCCCGTGGCCGTGTATGGCGCCGGCAGGCGCATGCCGATGCGGAACGTCACGCCCAGCGGGCGGTCGCCGTTCTGGCAGGCCAGGTAGACCACTTCGTCCCCTTCCAGCATCGACAGCGTGACCGTGGCGTCGTGGAACGCGTCGGTCTGATCCCACAGCGCGCGGAATTCCTCGGTGATCTGCGTCTGCGCCAGGAACGCGTTGGCCCAGGTCATCACGTGCGGACCCAGCGCCATCGCCCCGCCGGGCAGCCGCTTGACCAGTTGCAGTTGCACAAGCGTGTCGCACATGCCATGCAGCGAACTCTTGGGTGCCCCGGTCAGCCGGGTCAGATCGGCCAGCGTCAACGGATCGGACGACGCGGCGATGGCATCGAGCACCTGCACGGCCCGTACCACGGCAGGAGACGTGGGCCGGCTCGCGGCGCTGCCGGGGGCATCGGGATCGCTGGCGTAGGCGGTGGCGTAGGCGGATTTGGGCATGGATGTAACTCGCTGACAGGTTCGCGCATACGGCACGAGCCTGAACCATACGGAACGGGGGCGCCCTACTGGCGGTCTGCCCGGCATGGGCGTATGATCGGGTCATCGTTCGACATACGGAATATAGTTCAATCTATTGAACGCAGGCAAGCGATTTCATTGGCAGGCCTGTATTCGTGACTTCGGGGAAATACGCCATGCAACTCAAGGATCCTTCACTGTTTCGCCAGCAGGCCTATGTGGACGGCCAATGGCTGTCTGCCGACACGGGCGCCACGTTCGATGTGACCGATCCGGCCACAGGCGAGGTCATCGCCAAGGTGGCCGACCTCGGCGCCGCCGAGACGGCGCGCGCGGTCGCGGCCGCCGAAGTGGCCCAGAAAAGCTGGGCCGCGCTGACCGGCAAGGCACGCGCCAGCATTCTGCGCCGCTGGTTCGACCTGATGGTGGCCAATACCGACGACCTGGCCTACCTGATGACCCGCGAGCAAGGCAAGCCGCTGGCCGAAGCCAAGGGCGAGATCGCCTACGCCGCCAGCTTTATCGAATGGTTCGCCGAGCAAGCCAAGCGCGTGGACGGCGAGGTGCTGGCCAGCCCCGCCGCCGACAAGCGGCTGGTCACGCTGCGCCAGCCGGTGGGCGTCTGCGCCGCCATCACGCCCTGGAACTTCCCCGCCGCCATGATCACGCGCAAGGCGGCGCCGGCCCTGGCCGCGGGCTGTGCCATCGTCATCAAGCCTGCCGAACTGACGCCGCTGTCGGCGTTTGCCCTGGCCGAACTGGCCCATCGCGCAGGCGTGCCGGCCGGCGTGCTGCAGGTGGTGACCGGCGACGCCAAAACCATCGGTGCCGTCCTGACGGCCAGCCCGATCGTGCGCAAGCTGTCGTTCACGGGCTCGACCGAAGTGGGCCGCATCCTGATGGCGCAGTCCGCGCCCACGGTCAAGCGCCTGTCGCTGGAACTGGGCGGCAACGCGCCGTTCATCGTGTTTGACGATGCCGATGTCGATGCTGCCGTCGAAGGCGCCATCGCGGCCAAGTATCGCAACGGCGGCCAGACCTGCGTCTGCGCCAACCGCTTCTATATCCAGGACGGCATCTACGATGCCTTCGCCGCCAAGTTCGCCGAGCGCACCAGCCAGCTGCGCGTGGGCAATGGCCTCGAAGACGGCGTGGTCATCGGACCGCTGATCGAGGACGCCGCCATCGACAAGGTGGTGTCGCTGATGGACGACGCCACGTCCAAGGGCGCCCGCGTGCTGACCGGCGGCGGCAAGCACAAGCTGGGCGGCACGTTCTACACGCCCACCGTGATCACGGGCGCCACGGCAGACATGCGCGTGGCGCGCGAGGAAATCTTCGGGCCGGTGGCGCCACTGTTCCGTTTCAAGACCGACGCCGAGGCGGTGGCCGCCGCCAATGACACCGAGTTCGGCCTGGCGGCCTACCTGTACACGCGCGACATCGCCCGCGCGTGGCGTACCGGCGAGGCGCTGGAGTACGGCATGGTGGGTCTCAACACCGGCCTGATCTCGAACGAGGTGGCGCCGTTCGGCGGCATCAAGCAGTCGGGTGTCGGCCGCGAAGGCTCGCGCCACGGCATCGAGGAATACCTCGAGATCAAGTATCTTTGCCTGCAGGTGTAAGGTTGCCACGTGTGGCTCCCCTCACCCGCTGACGGGAGAGGGAAGCACCCCAAAAGACTCATACCCCGGAGACATCATGAACCCGTTTCGCTTCCAGACCGTGCCGACGGTCGTCGTCGAATCCGGCGCAGCGCGCCGGCTGGGCGCGCTGCTGCGCGAGGCGTTCCCGCAGGCGCGGCGCCTGTGCGTGATCACCGATGGCTTCCTGGCCAGGAGCGGGCTGCTGACGCCGGCACTGGAAGACCTGGGCAAGCATGACTGGCAGGTGACCGTGATCGACGACGTTGTCGCCGATCCGCCCGAGCATGTCGTGCTGGAAGCCACAGAACGGGCCCGGCAGGCCGATGCCGAAGTGGTACTTGGCCTGGGCGGCGGCTCCTCGATGGACGTGGCCAAGCTGATTGCGGTGCTGTTGCCGGCCACCCAGTCCATCAAGGACATGTATGGCGTGAAGAAGGTCACCGGCACGCGGCTGCCGCTGGTGCAGATGCCCACCACGGCGGGCACGGGGTCCGAAGTCACGGCCGTGTCGATCGTCACCACGGGCGAGACCACCAAGATGGGGGTGGTGGCACCGCAGCTGTTTGCCGACCTGGCCATTCTCGATGCGGAACTGACGCTGGGCCTGCCGCGCGGCGCCACGGCGGCAACCGGCATCGACGCGATGGTCCATGCCATCGAGGCCTACACCAGTGCGCATCTGAAGAACCCGGTCTCCGACATGCTGGCCGTGCGGGCGCTGGAACTGCTGTCGCAGAACCTGATGCGCGCCTGCGACAACGGCCACGACCTGGCTGCCCGCGAGGCCATGCTGCTGGGCGCGATGTTCGCCGGCCAGTCGTTCGCCAATTCTCCGGTGGCGGCCGTGCATGCGCTGGCCTATCCGATTGGCGGCATCTTCCACGTGGCGCACGGCCTGTCCAACGCGCTGGTGCTGCCGCACGTGATGAAGTTCAACGCGCCTGCGGCATGCAAGCGGTATGGCGAACTGTGCGACGTCGTGCTGCCCGGCACCACCGGCAGCGACGAGACCAAGACGGCTGCCCTGATCGCCCACATCGAGAGCCTGGTCGAGGCCACCGGCATTCCGCGCACGCTGCGCGAGGTGGGCGTCAAGGAGCCGGACCTGAACCGGCTGGCCAGCGATGCCATGCTGCAGACGCGCCTGCTCGTCAACAATCCGCGCGAAGTCACCGAGGCCGACGCGTTCGCCATCTACCGCGCGGCGTTCTGAGCCAGCGCCCGCGCCGCCCGGCCAGATGGCGCCTCGCAGGCATGGGCCGCAGGCGTCGTCTTATTCCTACACCCATATCAGCCCCTGCCCGCCTCTGGCGCGAGTGGTGCTGTCCTAACCTGCAAATAACAGGGACAGCCGCGCGGCGGCCCCAAAGCCGCAGCGTCGGTAGCACCACAACAAAGGAGCGCACTATGGGTATCGGCACCATTCTTCTGATCGTCCTCGTCCTGCTATTGATTGGCGCACTGCCAACGTGGCCGTACAGTTCCGGCTGGGGCTACGGGCCAAGCGGCGGCCTGGGGCTGATCGTCATCATTGTCGTGCTCCTGGTTGTGTTGGGCCGGATCTAGCCGATCCGGGCCATTCACCGCGAACCGAAGGAGATCGACATGCCAGCCAAATCCAAGGCACAGCAGATGGCGGCCGGAGCCGCCTTGTCAGCAAAGCGCGGCGAGCGCAAGGCCAGTTCGCTCAAGGGAGCATCGAAGTCGATGGCCAAGTCGATGAGCGAAGGGGAACTGAAGAAGATGGCGAGCACCAAGCAAAAGGGCAAGCCCACGCACAAGACCAAGAGTTAGGCCTGGCGCCAGGCCTGGCCGGCCTTCGGCACACGCCGCGGGCGGGCGCCCCCTTCGGCAGGACAAGGGGGCGTTCCTCCCGCGGCGTTTTCGTTTTCACGTCCGTCACGTCGTCCGCCTGCCCTCACCCCGCCCGCTGGCACTTGCCCACAAAGCCCGGCAGGCGCTTGGCCTTGCTGCTTCGCGCGAGCTGGATGGCCTGGATCATCGCGCGTGCGAAGCCTGGAATGCTTTCCATGTCTTCTGCCACGTGCCGGCGGAAAAACCCCGCCCATTGAAAATCGCCATAAGCGTTGCCCGGCTTGCGGTAGGCGCCCGCATTACGCGTAAAGGCCGCCAGGCTGCGATACGGGTCGTCGCGCATGCCCATTACCGTGGGGGGCAGGTCCTTGGACGACAGGTGTTCGCCGTGTTCGTCGTAAGCATGCAGATGGCCCAGTTCGCGCATCCGCTTCCAGAACTTGCCCGGCGCCAGGTGGCTCAGATCGTCGATGATGGCCACAGGTGCCTCGTGCCAGCCAAGTTCGAGCCACGCGCGGGCCCAATGGTGGTGGTCGGCGATATATAGTGCGCCACCCGGACCAGCGATCGTCTGGATGCGGTGCGCTTCCAGAAAACGCTTCTGCGCCGCGTTGCTGCGCGGCCGGGCCGAAACATCCATCTTCTCGCGCACCTGATAGATGCCCAGCGTGATCTGGGTGGGCCGGAGCGTGTCGAGCTCGGCGGTGGCATGCGTCACCATCGGCGCCTCTTCCAACTGGTCAGTTATGACTGGCGACCTGCCGGTCGACGTAGTGTTCGAGTTCGCTGCCCGGGTCCTCGTTGCCCGTGCTGTCCTCGGCCACGGCTTCCTGCGCCACCGGCGCGGCGTGCGCGGGACGCGCATCGCCATCGGCACCCTTGGCCGCACCCTGCCCCGGGATCGGCCAGCATTCGCCCTCGGCCGCGTCCAGCAGTGCGGGCGCGCGGGCGGGATCGAAATCGGCCCACTGGCCGCCTTCCCACTTGCCCTTGGCCTCCTCGCAGTCGCAGGCCCCACCCTCACGCAGCACGTCGAGCGCCTCTTCGCGGCGCTCGCCCTTGGCACGGGCCGCCAGCAAGACGCCCGGCGGGCGGGCGCCGCCCGGGTCCACGGACATGATCGACACGTCCCACACGGAAAAGCCGCGCGCATACAGCTTCTGCGCTGCCTGCTCGGCATCGGGGATGGACGCGAAGCGCCCGGCAACAATCGAAGACATGAAGTTTCTCCCTGTGTTCAGGCGTTAACGACTTCGCCGCCGTTGATATGGAGGATCTGTCCGGTGATATAGCTTGCCGCATCGGACGCCAGGAATACGTAGCCCGCAGCCACTTCGAATGGCTGCCCCGGACGGCCCATTGGCGTTTTCTTGCCAAACTCGGCCACTTCCTCGGCGGTAAAGGTCGATGGAATCAGTGGCGTCCAGATGGGGCCCGGCGCCACGCCGTTGACGCGGATGCCGCGCTCCACCACCTGCAGCGCCAGCGAGCGTGTAAAGGCCACGATGGCGCCCTTGGTAGCAGAGTAGTCCAGCAGATGCGCACTGCCGCGATACGCGGTGACCGATGTCGTATTGAGGACCACGCTGCCCTGCCCCAGGTGCGGCAGCGCCGCACGCGTCACGTGGAACATCGCGAACACGTTGGTCCGGAACGTGCGCTCCAGTTGGGCGGCGCTGACGTCTTCCAGCGATTCCTGCGGATGCTGCTCTGCCGCATTGTTGACCAGTACATCGAGCCGGCCGAAAGTCTTCAGCGTGTCTGCCACGACCTTGTCTGCGTGTTCCACCTCGCCGATATCGCCGGCGATGGCCAGTGCGCGCTGCCCGGCCTCTTTGACCAGCCTCTCGGTTTCCCGCGCATCGGCCTGCTCGTCAAGGTAGGCGAAGGCAACATCGGCGCCCTCGCGGGCAAATGCCACGGCGATGGCACGGCCGATCCCGCTGTCGCCGCCGGTTACCAGCGCCACCTTGCCCTTCAGGCGCCCACTGCCGACATAGTCGTCGGCGCCGCTGTCGGGCTTGGGCACCATTTCGTTTTCCAGGCCGGGCTGGCGGTCCTGATGCTGTGGCGGGAGTTTGCTTGGGGTGGACATGGGCGCTTCCGGTGGGGGATCAATGCAGACATGCGGCGCAAATTCCGTGCCGCGTCGTCGAACCTTGGCGGCCCTTTCGCGGCCCCTGTCCGGCGGACCTCCGGCGAACACGTCGGCGCGCCTGGCGCCCTGGAGATGCGTAACGGTTACAAGGCGTGGCAACGATTGCCAAAGCCAGGCGCGGCCGAGCCTGAGGCGCACGGCACAAACCTTGCTGCTTCCCGGCCAGTTCCTGCTCCGGAGGCCCGATACCCATGGCAAAACGCACGAGGCGGCTTGGCAAGGATGCGGCACTGATGGTGCCCATCGCTCACCTGCGTCCCACGCAGATCACCGTGGGCGCGTACCACGTCGCGCAGAAGATGCATGTCACCCGCCGGCTGGACCATGCCGACTTGCCGGCCTTTCTGGACCAGCACCGCGTGCATGTCGTGATCGGCCCCGAGCAAACGCTGTATATCGTCGATCATCACCACTGGGTGCGCGCATGGCAGGACATGGGCATCGACATGGTGCCGGCCCTTGTGCGCAACGACTTGAGCCACCTGTCGACCCGCAAGTTCTGGAAGCGGATGACTGACGACCACATGGTCCACCCTTACGATGAACGCGGGCGGCGCCGGCCGATCAGTGAATTGCCGGCCGACGTCCACAGCATGCGCGACGACCCGTACCGCAGCCTGGAGGCATTCGTCCAGCTGGCCGGCGGCTATCGCAAGGTCAAGACCGCCTATTCCGACTTTCGCTGGGCCGACTTCTTCCGCAATCACATCAAGGGCCCGCTGGATACCCACCACACGTTTGCGACCGCCCTTGCCAAGGGTCTGAAGCTCGCGACGAGCCCGAAGGCGCGCGACCTTCCCGGCTATCTCGGCCCCTGCAAGAAGACGCGTGGCAAGGCGTGATGCCTATCCGCGTCCGCGGTCATCGGAAGGCGGCCGTCAGGCGCCAGACGTCATCCGGCCGCCCCGCGCGCCGCGCGCCGCGCCCCGTGCCTGCGCCCGCGCATTGTCGCGTGCCAGCGTGAGCACGCAGCACAGCAGCAGGTAGGCGCGCTTGAACTCGCCTGCCGCCTCGCGCGGATTGCCCCGGCGAGCGTGGCGAAAGCCTGCGTCCAGGCGCGCCTCGATGCTGCGTTCCACATCGGGCTGCGTGTACAGCGATCGCGTACGGTTCTGCCACAGCGCCATGGTCGCGGTATGCCGGCCGTCGAGCGCGGCGGACGAAAGCGCCTCGTCGTCCTCGCCCAGCACCAGTCGCATCTCGCATAACGCCTGCATCAGCACGCGTGCCTGGCGCAGGTCGCTGCCGCGCGGCGCGCGCGCCGAGGCGCCTTTGCCATGCTGCGCTTTCGCGGCGAGCCGCGCTGGAGAAATCCGCCGCGCCACACGGCCGGGGCCGGCTGCGCTGTGGTCGCCGGCAACGTCCGCGACATCGGATGTGAGGGAATTTCCAGCAGTGGAAAGCGACTGACGCGTTTCCGTGAGAAAGGTTGCCGGGCTGCTGCTGTCAGCCCCGAGGTAACCGATGACTGCGTGTTCCACCTTGCGCCTCGATTGCTATGCGTGTTCTGCTTGTTGTCGGTACAAGGAATCAATGCAATTGCCGTGCCGGTTGAAGCCGTGCGGCCGGGCGCCCCTTGCCCCCCGCTACGCCGCCCTGCGCGCCGTCCCCGCGAGCGTGGCGGTACTTTCCAGCAGCGCCAGCAATCGCGCCTCGTCGGTACGGAGGCGCGCCGCTGTACGCGGTGCCGGTAAAGCCTGCAATGCGTCGGCCATGAATGCTGCCAGCACGTCCGGATGCACATAGCACTTGCGGCAGACCGCCACCGTGTTGCGCAGCCGCTGCGCAACGCTGCGAATCACCTCCACCATCGCCTTCTTGCGTGCCGCCTCGGTATCGGCGCGGGTCTTGCGCAGCAGCGCCAGCGCATGCACGCTGCCCCCCCAGGTACGGAAGTCCTTGGCCGTGAACTCGCCGCCCGTCACTTCGTGCAGATAGGCGTTGACATCGGCCGAGCCGATCTCGCGTACCTCGCCGTCGCTGTCCTTGTACTTGAACAACTGCTGGCCCGGCAGGTCCGCGCAATTGCGCACCACGCGCGCCAGCCGCGCGTCGTTGACCGACACGTCATGCGTGACGCCACTCTTGCCCGTGAACTGAAAGCGCAGGCGGCTGCCTTGCACGGCCACGTGCTTGCGCTTGAGCGTGGTCAGGCCGTAGGTGCGGTTCTGGGCCGCGTAGCGCGGCGTTCCCACGCGTACCAGCGTGGCGTCCAGCAGCGTCACCACGGCGGCCAGCACCTTCTCGCGCGGCATGCCATTGCGCGCGAGGTCGCGGGCCACGCGGCGGCGCAGATGGGGCAGCGCCTGCCCGAAGGCCATCAGCCGCGCGTACTTGTCGGCGTCGCGCAGCGCGGCCCAGTCGGGGTGATAGAGATACTGCTTGCGGCCGCGCGCGTCGCGGCCCGTTGCCTGCAGGTGACCGTCGGGGTCCAGGCAGATCCAGACCGATTCGTAGGCGGGCGGAATCGCCAGCGCATCGATGCGCGCCTGGGTGACGGCGTCCACGCGTTTTCCGTCAGGCAGGACATACGTGAACCCCTTGCCCGTACGCCGCCGCGAGATGCCCGGCTGGCTGTCGTCGACATGATGCAGCCCCGCCTTGCGCAGGGCTGCATCGAGCGAAGGGGTCTGGGTGTCGGGCTTGGCGACGGCGGTCGGGGTCATGTGCATGCGCCTACGCATGAGCCATGCCATCGCGCAATGGGCCGCCGAACGGGGTGACGCCCCAAACGCTTGAATATCTTACCGATCAAAAATGGCCCAGCGGGCGTGCTTTGCAAATTTCGCCACCGGACGGGAATGCTTCTTGCGCGCCTGGGTCGCGTACATGCCGCACATCCATCTCGCCCAAAGGCAAATGAAGGAGCCCCGTCATGCCCGAACATCGCAAACCAGAACACACACCCCGGCGATGGCCATGCCATGTGGCGGCCGCCACCATCGCCCTGTGCGGCGCCGCAGCAATGTCGCTGGCGCTCGCCGCACCCCCCGCCGCCCGGTCCGCCCCCGATATACCGCTGGCACCGACCCTGCCCACACCGGCCAAGCCGCCGGTCGTGTCGCTGTCCACCGACGACCTGCGCTTTGTGGATGAAGCGCAGATGACGAGCCACGTGGAGATCGCGGCCAGTGAAATGGCGCTCGAAGTGTCGAAGGATCCGAAGGTCCACGCATTCGCGCAGCAGATGTTGAAAGCGCACAAGGAGGCCCTGGGCACATTGCGCCGCATCGCCGCCGACAAGGGCATCACGCCGCAGGATCGCGTGCCGGAGGCGCCGGAGCTGACCCGGCTGAAATCCCTCAAGGATGAAGAATTCGACCAGGCCTATATCCGGACCATTGGCATCGACGCGCACGAACAGGCCGTGCTGCTGTTCCAGAACCAGGCCACGCGCGGCAAGGACCCCGCCCTGCGCGCCTTTGCGGCCCGCATGCTGCCGGCGCTGCGCGACCACCTGAACCAGGCGCGTGCGATGGACCGGCGCGTGACCGCCCGCCGCTGATCCGCGGTCAGGCGCCGCGCCCTGCCGGCGGCTGCGCGGCAATGACCTGAGGGTCGTTCTCGTCGTCGTTCCCGCCGGCCAGCATCGCCTCGCGCGCCTTGTCCTCGCCGCCGTCACCGTTGCGCTCGGGCTCCAGCCCGTCGTCATGATGCGGGGTCTTCGGCGCGGTCGATGCCTTGGACGGCCGCGCAGCCACAGCCGGCCCGGTACGGGCCTCAGTCACCATCTCGCGCAGCCAGCCCAGCAGCAGCTTGGTATAGGCACGCTGGCTGTCCTCGCTGGTCAGTCCGTGGTCGGCGCCCTTGAGCACGCGGTAGGTGATCGAACTGGCCTGGATACAGGCATCCACGTAGCTCAGCACCGCCGTGTGCGGCACGATATTGTCGTGCTGCGAGGCCACCACCAGCACATCGCCCTTGAAGTTGGTGCAGGCGCGCAGCGCGCGATTGGTGTCGGCTGCCACCACCTTGCGACGGTAGGCCACCAGGTCCTGGTCGCGGTGCAGTTGCCGTTTGGGCGACTCCCAGCCTTCGTCCATGTACAGCGCCGGGGCACGAAGCGCGAGCCAGCGCACGGGCCTGAGTTCGCACAGCACCGCGGCCAGGTAGCCGCCGTAGCTGCTGCCCACCACCGCAATGGCGTTGCGGTCCACCTCGGGATGCCGCACGAGCATGTCATAGGCGGCCAGCACATCGGCCAGGTTTCGCATGCGGCTGACCGTCTCGTACTGCGAAGACGTGCCGGCGTGTCCGGTCAGGTCGAAGGTCATGCAGACCGCGCCCAGGCCGGCCACCTCGCGGGCGCGGGCCAGGTACTGCTGCTGGCTGCCACCCCAGCCATGCACGAACAGCACGCCGGGCAGCTTGGTGGCGGGCGAGATCACGGTGCCCGCGATCATCCCCCCTTCGGTATGGAGCTGTATCGATTCTTCATGCGTGGCCATCGGATGTGGACTCCAGTCTTGCGTATTTGGTCAGTGCGCCGACACTGCGGTCTTCTCCCTGAAAATAGACGTCCGCATCGTCGGGCACGGTTGCGTCCTCGCCGTAGATCTCGCGTGTGCACGCCGTCGCGCGCACGCATTGCGGATCGTCGCGGAACGCGGCCAGCGCCGCCAGCTCCGCGCCCGTGGCGCCGCCCACGCGCCACGACTGTTCCAGTACGCCCAGCCGCGGACGGCCGTTGTCGGTGCCGAACGCCACATCGTAGTTGCAGCGCGACATCACCGAACCGGGAAAGCACTCGATGGCCGCCGCATGATAGGCCATCGCGGCCTGCACGGCGTCGCGCTGGTGGACTTCGAGCGGATGCGTCAGCAGATCTTCCAGCGTGCCACGGACCACGCGCAGCGTGGACCCGCCATAGACCTTCCGGCCGGTATTGTCGGGCGTCAGGTCCTGCGTGCCGCAGTAGCTGGCGCACAGGTCGCCGATCTGTATCTGCCCCACGCTGAACGTGATCACGTCGTCAAGATTGCGCTCCAGCACCAGCCCTTCGCGCTTCACGCGCTCCGCGTCCAGCGCCTGCAGCGCCTGGTCCAGCTCCGCCTCGGTTGCCACCACCTGCTGGCCAAGGCCGCCAATCCCGCACGGTTCCTTGATGCGGACCTTGCCATCGCGAAGCATCGCCCGTGCGCCACGGCTGGCGTCGTCGATCGAGAACGCCGTGAAGCCGGGCAGCACGTGCGCGTGTATGCGGGCGGCGAACGTGTCGCTCCACCCGGCGGGGACGGCAGCGTCGGGCGCAACCCGCCCATGCGAGATCGCCTTGGTGGCGATGAACGCATGCGGCACCACACCACCCAGCAGGTCGTCCGCCCCGGCGATGCCAAGCTGGCGCGCGCTGTCGACGCCGATCAGCGTATCGGCCGGCACGAAATAGAGCCGGCCATCCGAGGGTCTGTGCGTGGCCGCGTCGTAGCTGCCGGCAAACGTGAAGCCCGCAAGCCTGGCCACCCGCTGGGCAATGCCCTTTAGCGTGGCGCCCTGGTGGCTGCCCGGGTCATCGCAATCGGCGCGGCCGTACACCACCACGCGTACGTCGCGTGGCTGCGGATCGGGGGCCGGCGCGGCCTCCATGGCCACCGAGGTCGCTGCTGCATCGGGAGTCGGGGTTGCCAAGTCGGGCTCCTCTGCGGCCAGGCCGCGTGTTGAACGTTTCAGCGTTTCAGATGCGGGTGTAGCCGGTTGCCTGTGGCTACGCCGTGGCAGACGCCTGGGCGTCATCAACCGGTTTGCGGCGGGCGTGCCGCACGCGGGACTTTTCGGCGTGATTCACGTTGGCTTCGTCGATGGAATGGCTGCACTTGACGCCGCCTTCCTCGTCGGCCAGTTCGGCCAGATGGCGATAGAACTTCACCAGCTGGCGCAGTTCTTCCTCGTCGAGGTCCTCGATGGACACCAGGTGGTTGCTGGCCTCGCGATGCGACGCCAGCAGTTCGTTGAGCTTCAGGTGAACCGCCATGGCGTCCTTGTTCTGGCTCTGCTGGATCAGGAACACCATCAGAAAGGTGACGATGGTGGTGCCCGTATTGATCACGAGCTGCCAGGTTTCGGAATAGCCGAAGAGCGGGCCGGTGACGGCCCAGGCCAGCACGACGAAGACGGCGAGCGCGAAGGCCACCGGCGAGCCGGCCTGGCGGGTTGCGGCACCGGCAAAGCGGTCGAACAGGTGAAACAGACGACGACGCGTGGGCTGATGTGGCATGAAACGCTCCCGTGGCATGGCAGGACTGTCTACATTGTAGGGAGCACCCCAACGCAGTTTCAGTCGGTGGCGTCCTACAAGGATGTCATCCGGCACCGTGACATGTCGTTTTTACAAGCAACGATCCGGATACCCGGGTGCCCCGGTGGGCATGGCGATTGCGTCTCACCGGCATTCCGGACGCGGCTTCACCGCCGCGCGCCATCACCTTACCAGACGAGGACCGCCATCATGCAAACGGAAAGCGAAGCACCCCGCCGTACCAGCCCTGACGACGAAGACGAACTGCTGCGCGAGCGTGTCGGCACCTGTATCGCGGAATTTTGCGGCGGTGACATGCCGGACGGCGTGGCGGTACACGTGGTGGAACGCCGCGTGACCATCACGGGCCAGGTCGAGGACATCGACATCGCCCAGCGCATCGAAAAGGCTGCATCGACGCCGCCGGGCATCCTCGGCGTATCGAACCAGTTGACGACGCGGGTGCCGCCGCCGCGCGAAGCCCCCGGGCAGCCCCCGCAGGCCACGGGCATGCGCGCCGATCCGGCAGAGAAGCCGCCCGGGCAGATCAATCACAAGGTCTAGCACGGATACGGCCCCGCTCCCGGAAAGGGAACGGGGCCGCGCGAGCCGACCAGGCGCCGGCTGAACGCCGCGCCTGCCGGCAATCCGGTTCAGTCCAGGCCGCTCAGGCCCACGGGTCGTACCGGTCCTTTTCCCAGTAAGGCGAAATGCCGTAGTACTCGTGGATGCTGGTGGCCCACTGCGAATTTGCCATGGTGGGCCAGTGCTCCTTGTCGAAACCCGGCGCCGCCTTGATGCGCTCCTTTTCAATGCCGAGCACAAAGCACTTGCGACGCGTGTCCAGCGTCAGCGCCGACCATGGCAGCGCGTGGAGCTTTTCACCGATACCCAGAAAGCCGCCCATCGCCAGCACCGCATAGGCGATACGGCCGCCGAGCACGTCGAGCATGATGTGGTCGATGGTGCCGATTTCCTCGCCGGACGGATCGACCACCTTGTTGCCCTCGAGCGTGTCGGACGCCATCACGAACGGCCCGCATCCGGCCGTGGTCTGGTCAACGTCGCCAATGATAGACGCGCCGCGCGGCGGCGCACCGGCGGGCGGGGTCTGCGGGTCCATGGGCTTCATGAGCGGTTCCTCCAGGTGTGGACAGTTGAACGGCAAAGCACTGCAAAGTCAAAAGACGTCGGGCGGTGCCCAGTCCGTCCGGTTAGCGGCTCGCCGGCACCGGCGGGGCCAGCGGGTCGAAGTCCTCCCAGCGGCCATCGCGCCACTGGCCTTCCGCACGCTCGACATCGCGCGCGCCGCCACGGCGCAGTTCGCTGGCCACCAAAGCCGTATTGGCATCACTGACATGGGCGGCCAGCAGCACGCCGGCGTGCCGCACCGGGCCACTACCGCGCTCCGTACCGGCCAGCGCGCCCATCAACGACCCGGCATAGGCACCCACGCCCGTGGCAAACGCCATGACAAGCACCAGCACCCACGGCTGCACCGACGCGGCGCCGAACCAGGCGCGGGCGGCGGCCACCAGACAGATCCCGACCGCAAAGCCCAGCACGGCACCGATGGCGATGCCTCGCCCGGCACCGGGGCCAGCCTTGCGCGCACCGGGGTCCACGGCCTCGTCCCCCCCAATGGGGAAGGTGGCGTGCTGACCTGGCGGATTTACATAGAACATGGTCAGATCGTCCTGCCTGACGCCCTTGGCCATCAAACGTGATGCAGCAGTCTCGGCCCGGGCAAACGTTTCGAATCGTCCTGCGATGATCGTAGACATCCTGAGGCTCCGTTCAAAGGCATGTTGCAGTGCGAGGGTGGGGCAGCGATCACATCACGACCGCACGGGCGAGGAAATCGCCCTTGGCAGTTCCTGGCCCCATCCCAACTCAACGCTTCTTGTCGCCGCGATCGCTGACGCCGGTGCGATGCGCCGCGGCCTTTTCGCCGGCGGGCTGGTGTTCGCTGCCCTTCTTGAGCTTCCAGTCCACGTCGTCGCGGCGCGTGGCGGTCTGGCGCTCGGCGTGTTCGGCAGCCCCGGGCGAAATCGGGTCACTGGCCGGGAAGGTCATGTCGAGCGATTCATCCACGGCGGCCTGGTAGGTCTTGCCGGACTTGTCAGACTTGCCGGCCCCGGCCTTGTCCGCCGACTGGGTAGACGGCTTGTTCGACGGCTTGGCCGAAGGCTTGTGCGAACCCTTCGAAGCATGGGCATGTGACATGGCATCTCTCCTGTTCGGAATCGAATTCGGGTCCCTTGTATGCGGGGCTCCGTCTCTGAGCGATGCAAACGCCGGGCCAGCGCCGCACACCGCGCGCGCCGCCGTGGCGGGGTGCGCGCAGCGGCGCGTCATGGCGGGAATTGGTCGGATAAAGGGGGCGACCGGCTCGCGGTGGCGCTGCAGATTGTGCGCCATGCGGTAAAAAGTGCTCAGGCCGGACTGGCCGTCTTCACGCGGGGAAAGCGCACGGCAATGCAGACCGTGACGTTGTCGGTGTCGCCGCAGTTCTCGGCCGTCAGCGCGGCACCTTGCAGCTCCACCATGCGGCGGGTCAGCAGCAGCGCGGTACTCTGGCGCGGCGAATGCCCGCCGCCGGCCGGCGAGCGCCGGCCGAAGAAATCGCTCAACGCGGCAAGCCTGCCCTCACCCCGCGAGCGTTCCACGGGCGGGCTTTCGGTAATGCGGAACTTGACGAAGTCGGGTTCGGCGCTCAGGTACACCCGTACCGATCCGCCTGCCGCAGCGCGCCAGATGCAATGGACCAGCAGATGCCGGAGCAGCGGCCCGATGCGCAGGGCATCGCCCGGCACCGTAAAGCCGGCGCCCGTGTTGTCCTGGGCTTCCAGGGCCGCCAGGATGACCCCGCGCGCCTCGGCGGCGGCCCGTTTGTCCTCGATGGCCAGCCCCGCCAGCACGCGCAGATTGGTTTCTTCCCACGACGGGCCACGATCGTCGGCCAGCAGCCGCACCCCTTCTTCCATTTCCTCGATCAGCGCCAGCTGCTGCTGCATGCCAGAGCGCATGCCATCCAGCGCACGCTGCGCCGGGGCCGCCAGCGAATCGATCGTGCGGTCCAGCACATAGCTCCAGCTCTGGATCGCATTGAGCGACGACCGTAGATCGTGCGCGGCCTGTTCGATCAGCGCGCTCACCTCGCCGATGCTGCGCACGGCGGGCGGGGCGTCGTCTGGGGCACCGCCACCGGCCGAAGGCGGCACGGCAGCGGGAGGAATGCGCGGAGCGTCAGTCATGTTCAACCATCGGATCGGCAATCAATTCGGAAACCCTCATGGGTTTCACACCACGCAAGAACCATGCACTGACACCGTCAGCCCGTCTTGCGCGCCACGCCGCATGCGTTCGCAGCAGCCCTGTCCGACACCGCTCATGAGGCGGCAGGCGGGCTGGCGTCGCCGCCACGTGCTGCCCGCAGCCATTCCGGCAGTTCGCCCTTGGCTGCATAGTCCTCCAGCCGGTTGTACAAAGTCTTCAAACTGATGCCCAGAATTTCCGCTGCATGCTTCTTCACGCCGGCACATTGCTCCAGCGTGGCGAAGATCAGCTGGCGGTCGGCCTCGGCCAGCGACATGCCCACCGGCACCGACACCACGGCCGTGCCGGTGCTGGGCGCGGCCGCCACCTGCAGCGGGATCTGGACCTCGGTGATGACGTCCTGGTCGGCCATGATGTATGCGCGCTGCACGAAATTGCGCAGCTCGCGCACGTTGCCGGGCCACGAATGGATGCGCAGGCTTTCCAGCACGGCGGACGAGAACCGGCGCTGCGTGCCCTGCTCCGCGTTCAGTTGCTCCAGCATCGTGTTGGCGATCTGCATCACGTCGTCGCCCCGGGCGCGCAGCGGCGGCAGTTCGATCGGGAACACATTGAGCCGGTGATACAGGTCGGCGCGCAGCTTGCCTTCGGCCACGGCTTCCTCGGGATTGCGGTTGGTGGCGGCCAGCACGCGGACGTCGGCGTGGGTCTCGCGGTTGGTCCCCACGCGCATGAACGAGCCGGTTTCCAGCACGCGCAGCAGTTTCACCTGCAGCTCCAGCGGCATCTCGGTGATTTCGTCGAGGAACAGCGTGCCACCGTCGGCGCGTTCGAAGTAGCCCTTGTGCTGGCGGTCCGCGCCCGTGAAGCTGCCGCGTTCGTGGCCGAACATCTCGGTCTCGATCAGCGTGGGCGAGATCGCCCCGCAGTTGACGGCCAGGAACGGCTGGCGCCGGCGCGCCGACAGTTCGTGCACGGTCTGGGCGGCCAGTTCCTTGCCCGTACCGCTTTCGCCGATCAGCAGCACGGTGGCCTCGGTGGGCCCGACCTTGCTGAGCTGGTCGTAGACGGTCTGCATGGCCTCCGAGCTGCCCAGCAGGCGCCCAAAGCGCCCGTAGCGGCGCAGTTCGCCACGCAGCGAATGCACTTCGGCACGGAGTTCGCTGGTGGTGGCAATGCGCTTGAGCACGGTCTGCAGCCGCGTGACGTTGATCGGCTTGACCAGGTAGTCGGTGGCACCCAGGCGCAACGCCTCGACGGCCGATTCCACGCTGGCATAGCCGGTGGTCAGGATCACTTCCACCCCGGCGGAGCCGACTTCGTCGAACAGTTCCATGCCGTTGCCGTCCGGCAACCGGAGATCGGCCAGGATGGCATCGGGCATGCGCCAGCCGATCTGCAGCCGCGCTTCGCGCAGGCTGTTGGCACTGGCCGAGGAAAAGCCTTCGATCGCGACGATCTCTGCCAGCGCCGCGCAGGCGTTTTCGTCGTCGTCAACGATCAGGATATGTGGCATAGGAAGGTCGGGTGGCGTCGTATGACCGGCGTCTGTTTGTCATGGGCCTGCGGGTGGCGGCTGGTTGGCCAGGGCGAATGCGGACGGCACACGCCTGAGGATAGGCTGAAGTGTAACGACAGTCCCCTGGCCACGATGCCGGTGTCCGTCTGACACGCCTGTGGGACCTTGCCGCAACAGCGTTTCAGGCTGTAGCCACCCGGCGCGTGAACAGATAGCATGATAGACATCTTCCACCATTGCGACGCGCCCGCGCGCACCGGCCGACCCGACATTTTTCCGCGCCGGACCGCAGGCTCCCTCTACGCCCGTGTCAACCACCGCCACGCTCCCTTCCGGCCGTCCCGCCGCGCCGCCGCGCCCGGCGGGACGCCGCGCCGCACCCGCGCAGGTTTCGCTGCTGTGGGAAAGTACCTCGCCAGCCATGCAGCGGCTGATCGGCCAGCTGAACCGGGTGGCGGCCACCGACGTCACGATGCTGGCCGTGGGGGAAAGCGGCAGCGGCAAGGAGGTGGTGGCGCGTGCCGTGCATGAACGCAGCAGCCGCCGGTCGGGCCCGTTCGTGGCCGTCAATTGCGGCGCCATCGCGCCCACGCTGATCGAATCGGAGTTGTTCGGCCACGAGAAGGGCGGCTTCACCGGCGCACTGGAACAAAAGGCGGGCTACTTCGAGCAGGCCCAGGGTGGCACGCTGTTCCTGGACGAAGTTACCGAAATGCCGCTGGAGATGCAGATCAAGCTGCTGCGCGTGCTGGAAAGCCGCTCGTTCCACCGCGTGGGCGGCGATGCGCCGATGATCAGCGACGTACGCATCCTGGCTGCCACCAACCGCGACCCCATGGACGCAGTGCGCGGGGGCCAGCTGCGCGAGGATCTGCTGTACCGGCTGGCCGTCTTCCCGCTGCATATTCCGCCGCTGCGCGAGCGTCCCGAGGACATCATTCCGCTCGCGCGCCATTTCCTGGACGAGTTCAACGCGATGGAGCAGACGGAAAAGTCTTTCTCTCCCGGCTCGCTGGAACGGCTGGTGCGCTACGACTGGCCCGGCAATGTGCGCGAGCTGAAGAACTCCATCTACCGCGCCTACATCCTTGCCGATCGTCAGGTCGAGATCGGCAACCCGGGCCTGGCCAGCCAGCCGCCCCGCCCCACCACCGTGGACGGCGTGGTCAGCGTGCGCGTGGGAACCACGCTGGCCGACACCCAGCGCGAGATCATCCTGGCCACCCTGGCCAAGTACGACGGCGACAAACGCCAGGCCGCCAAGGCGCTGGGCATCAGCCTCAAGACGCTGTACAACCGTCTCGACGTGTATCGGGCCAGTTGATCGCCCCGGCTTCCGCGGCCGACCATTCCTCCTTCTCCCGACTGGCCGCCTGGCGTCCGCCAGATCCGCGCGCACGCTGCGGCCCCCGTTCGGGTGTCCTGAATGCATGCATTCCTATCAGGGCATTCCTGCGTCCCCGCCATTTCGACCCTGTACTTCTTACATTGCCGACCGGGCAGCGGCGTTGGCGTCATCCGTGCCAACCCTTGCTGCGCCGCACTTCCAGCGCGATACCGGCGCCCGGCATCCCGCTGGCACGTCCTCTGCATGTCCTTATGGAATTGACATGACGCGCGCCCGCTTGTCCTACGGGGCGCCCACGGCCAGAGGACGTGTGACGTGCGCATTTGCCAACTCAACCTGACGGAATCGCGAGCCCTGGACAACGACACCCTGATGCGCACCGCCAGGCTCGGATTCGACCATATCCTGCTGGCCGGCTGGTCAGCGTCCCATTCCCGCCCTGACGTCCTGAAAGCGGCGTTCGAAGCGTGCCGCAAGCACGGCCTGGCGCCGCTGCTCGACCTTGCGCTGGACCGGCTTCCCAACGACACGGCGGCCATGCATGACGGATGGATCGATCATGCCCGCCCCGCCGGCAGCCCGGATGCCACCGACAACCACCTGCCTGGCGTTCGCGTGCGCTGGTTCGACGACGCCACGGCGGGGCAGTTGCTGGCCTGGTGGACTGCCCAGCTCGGCGATGCCCTGGCCGCCGGCGCGGCCGGCTTCTGCTGCAGGGCACCATCGCGGGTGGCGGGTCGGCACTGGGCCCAACTGATAGAGGCGCTGCAACGCGACACCCCACCGGCCAATGGCGGCAAGCCGCTATATGGCCGCAAGCCGCTATTCCTGGCCTGGACCCCCGGCTGCACACCCCAGCAACTCGATGACCTGGCCGCCGCGCCGTTCGACGGCGCGTTTTCGTCACTGCCATGGTGGGACTATCGCAGCGCGTGGCTGACCGAGGAAATCGCGCGCCTGCGCCGCTTTGGACGTGTGCTGGCCGCGCCCGCGCTGGCCCCTGACGGCGTAGACGTCCTGGCTGCCCGGCGGGCGTTGTGGACGGCCGCCGCCATCGGAGACGGATGGTTGGTGCCAGCTGGTTACGAGACCGGCGCCGCTGCCGCGCATGGAGCGCCGGGCTCGGCGCTCGACGCGTCACCCGGCGCGCAGGCCGACGGCCATCCCGACGATATCGTTGACGCGCCTTACGACCTGACCCATGAACTGATGCAGGCCAACGCCTGGCTCGCCGCCCGCGATGACGAACCTGCCGTGGCAGTGCGACAGGTCAGCGGGCCCGATGCCCCGCTGACCGTGCTGGCCCGCGTGCCGCGCCACCTGGCCAACGGCGCCGCCGGCAAACCGGCGCTGACCGTGGTGCTGAACCCCTGTCCCGTGCAGCCTGCGTCGTTTGGCGTCGATCGGGTGCTGAGCGGCCTGCCGCAGCCGGCGGCCACCCTGACACCCGTGAACGGCGGCCCCGGGGGCACGCTGGAAGACGGTCTCGACAACCTCAGCCCATGCAGCACGATCACGCTGCCGCCCGCCGATATCCGCCTGTTCGAGGCCGTGCCCGCGCCCGTGATCGCGACGAACGGGCGCAAGGATACGCGCAACGGCACGCGTAAATCAGGGGGCCGGTCGGCCGACCGCGCGCTGGCCGCCGCCATGGAAGCGCCGCGCGTGGCCATCGAGAACCTGTCGCCGGCCACCGACAACGGCCGCTTTGCCGTGCGCCGCACCGTGGGCGAACGCGTGGAAGTCAGCGCCGATATCTGGATGGACGGTCACGACAAGCTGGCCGCCGTGGTGCTGTGGCGCGGCCCCGGTGAACAGGCGTGGCACAGGGCGCCGATGGTCCACATCGTCAACGACCGCTGGCGCGGCAGTTTCCCGATGGTGGCCATGGGTCGCCATGAATTCACGGTCGAAGCCTGGCGCGACACCTTCGCCAGCTGGCTGGACGAAGTCGGCAAGAAGCGCAAGGCCGGCGTCAATATCAAGCTGGAAATCGAGGAAGGCGCGCGCCTGGTGGCCGCTACGCTCGGCACGCCGGAAGCCAGTGGCATCGCCGATGCCGGCGCGATCCTGGCCGACCTGTCGGCGGCGGCCGACGACGCCCTGCGGCTGGAAATCCTGCTCTCGCCGCGTACCGAGGCCGCCATGCGCGCGGCGATGGAAACCCCGGCGGGCCGTCCGTTCGCCAGCCGCTATCCAGCCACCATGCCGGTCGAGGCAGACCGCCTGGCCGGCCGCTTTGCCAGCTGGTACGAACTGTTCCCGCGCTCCGAGAGCGGCGACGTGAATCGCCACGGCACGTTCGACGACGTGATCCGCCGCCTGCCCGCCATTCGTGCGATGGGCTTCGACGTGCTGTACTTTCCGCCGATCCACCCGATCGGGCAGGCGCACCGCAAGGGCAAGAACAACAGCCTGAAGGCCGAGCCCGGCGACGTGGGCAGCCCGTACGCGATTGGCAGCGCCGAGGGCGGCCACGACGCCATCCATCCGCAGCTTGGCACGCTTGAGGACTTCCAGCGCCTGCGCAAGGCCGCCAGCGACATGGGCATCGAACTGGCGCTCGACTTCGCCATCCAGTGTTCGCCCGACCATCCCTGGCTGCGCGAGCACCCCGAGTGGTTTTCCCATCGGCCAGACGGCACGCTGCGCTATGCCGAGAATCCGCCCAAGAAGTACGAGGACATCGTCAACGTCGATTTCTATGCTGCGCCACCGGCCGGCGAGCAGCTTTGGCAGGCACTGCGCGACGTGGTGATGTTCTGGGCCGATCAGGGCGTGCGCATTTTCCGCGTGGACAATCCGCACACCAAGCCGCTGCCGTTCTGGGAATGGATGATCGCGGACGTGCGGGCAAAGCACCCCGATACGCTGTTCCTGGCCGAGGCCTTCACGCGGCCCAAGATGATGGCGCGTCTGGCCAAACTGGGCTTTTCACAGTCGTACACGTACTTCACCTGGCGCAACACCAAGGCCGAGCTGATCGAGTACATGACCGAGCTGACGCAAAGCCCGCTGCGCGAGTTCTACCGCCCGCACTTCTTTGTCAACACGCCCGATATCAACCCGTTCTTCCTGCATGGCGGCGAGCGCCCGGCGTTCCTGATCCGCGCCGCGCTGGCCACGCTGCTGTCGGGCCTCTGGGGCATGTACAACGGCTTCGAGGTCTGCGAGAGCGCGCCGCTGATCCTGAACGGCGTGGAGCGCGAGGAATACCTCGACTCCGAGAAGTACGAGCTGCGCGTGCGCGACTGGCACGCGCCGGGCAACATCGTGGCCGAAATCTCGCGGCTGAACCAGATCCGCGCGAGCCACCCGGCACTCCAGAACCACCTGGGCCTGCGCTTCTATCACGCCAGCGACGACGCCGTGCTGTACTTCGCACGCTTCGTGCCCACCGGGGCCGAACATGCCGGCGCATTCGGAGACGACGTGCTGCTGGCCGCCATCAGCCTGGACCCGCGCGCCGCGCGCGAGACCGACATCGAACTGCCGCTGTGGGAATGGGGCCTGCCGGACAACGCCGCGCTGGACGCCGAGGACCAGATGTTCGGCACGCGCTTCACGTGGCACGGCAAGCGCCAGCACATCCGCCTGAATCCGCACGAACTGCCGTTCGCGCTCTGGCACGTCAGGCCTCAACAACAACCTGGAGACACGGCATGAAGCGACTCTCCGAGGGCGCCAACGCCGCACTGCTCAACGCCGACCCGCTCTGGTACAAGGACGCGGTGATCTACCAGTTGCACATCAAGTCGTTCTACGACGCCAATGGCGACGGCGTGGGCGACTTTGCCGGACTGCATGCCAAGCTGGACTACCTGGTCAGCCTGGGCGTCGACACGATCTGGCTGCTGCCGTTCTACCCGTCGCCACGCCGTGACGACGGCTACGACATTGCCGACTACCGCAACGTCCACCCCGACTACGGCACGCTGGCCGAGGCCAGGCGGTTCGTGTCCGCGGCGCATGCCCGCGGCCTGCGCGTGGTCACCGAGCTGGTCATCAACCACACGTCCGACCAGCACCCGTGGTTCCAGCGCGCGCGCCGGGCCAAGCCCGGGTCCGCCGCCCGCAACTATTACGTGTGGTCCGACAACGACCAGAAATACGCCGGCACCCGCATCATCTTCTGCGATACCGAGAAGTCCAACTGGAGCTGGGACCCCGAAGCAGGCGCGTATTTCTGGCACCGCTTCTACTCGCATCAGCCGGACCTGAACTTCGACAACCCGCAGGTGCTCAACGAAGTGCTGTCGGTCATGCGGTTCTGGCTCGACATCGGCATCGACGGCCTACGGCTTGACGCGGTGCCTTACCTGGTGGAACGCGAGGGCACCAGCAACGAGAACCTGCCCGAGACGCACGAGGTGATCCGCAAGATCCGCCGCCATCTCGATGAGCGGTATCCGGGCCGCATGCTGCTCGCCGAGGCCAACATGTGGCCCGAGGACGCCCAGCAGTATTTCGGCGGGGCGAGCGGCGGCGGCACCGCCGACACCACGGGCGCCGCCAGTCCGGACGGCGGCATTCAGGGCGACGAATGCCACATGTCGTTCCACTTCCCGCTGATGCCGCGCATGTACATGGCCATCGCGCGCGAGGACCGGTTTCCGATCACCGACATCATGCGGCAGACCCCCGAGGTGCCGCCAAACTGCCAGTGGGCGATCTTCCTGCGCAACCACGACGAACTGACGCTGGAAATGGTGACCAGCAGCGAGCGCGACTACCTGTGGGAGGTCTACGCTTCGGATCGCCGCGCCCGCATCAACCTGGGCATCCGCCGGCGGCTGGCGCCGCTGATGGAACGCGACCGCCGCCGCATCGAACTGATGAACAGCCTGCTGTTCTCGATGCCGGGCACGCCCGTGATCTACTACGGCGACGAGATCGGCATGGGCGACAACATCCACCTGGGCGACCGCGACGGCGTACGCACGCCGATGCAGTGGTCGCCGGACCGCAACGGCGGCTTCTCGCATGCCGACCCCGAGCGCCTGGTGCTGCCGCCGTTGCAGGGCCCGCTGTACGGCTACGAGGCCGTCAATGTCGAAGCGCAAACGCGCGACCCGCATTCGCTGCTGAACTGGATGCGCCGCATGCTGGCGCTGCGCCGCCAGCACCGCGCCTTCGGCCGGGGGACGTTGCGCTTTCTGTTTCCGGGCAATCGCAAGATCCTGGCGTACCTGCGCGAATACGCCGGCGAGCACATCCTGTGCGTGGCCAACCTGTCGCGCGCGCCGCAGGCCGTGGAACTCGACCTGTCGCAGTTCAATGGGCGCGTGCCCGTCGAAATGCTCGGCGCCACGCCCTTCCCCGCCATCGGCCAGCTGACGTACCTGCTGACGCTGCCGCCGTATGGCTTCTACTGGTTCGTGCTGAGCGAGGACGCGCAGCCGCCGGCGTGGCACGTCAACGCACCGGAGCAGATGATGGATCAGGTCACGCTGGTGCTGCAGAACCTTGGCGGACGTTCCGAACTGACCGACGCGGCGCGCCGCGTGCTGACCACCGAGGTCCTGCCGAACTACCTGGCGCGGCGCCGCTGGTTCGCATCCAAGGGCGAACGCATCGAGCGCGTGAACGTGGCCTATGCGTGGCCCGTGGCCCGCGTGGGCAACAGCGAGGAGGTCTGGCACTGCGAGGTCGAGGTATCGCTGCCGGGCCGCACCGAGTGCTACCAGTTGCCGGTGGCCCTGCTGTGGGATCGTGAAAATACCGACGGCATGTCGCAACTGATGACGGGCCTGTCGATGGCCCGCATCCGGCGCGGCGCCCGCGTGGGCGTGGCCACCGACGGCTTCGTGGTGGAATCCTACGCCCGCGCCGTGGTGCAGTCGCTGCGGGACAACGTCAGCGCCGAAACCCCGCACGGCACCATCCGCTACCTGGCCGAACCGGGGCTGTCCGAGGCCCCGCTCGAAGACGAACCAGTGCAGTGGATGTCGGCCGAACAATCGAACAGTTCACTGGCGTTCGGCAACACGGGGGTACTGAAGCTGGTGCGGCGCGTGGCCGGGGGCATCCACCCCGAAGCCGAGATGACGCGCTACCTGACCAGCCACGGCTACACCCATTCGGCACCGCTGCTGGGCGAAGTCGTACGCACCGGCGCCGACGGCACGCCGCACACGCTGATGCTGCTGCAGGGCTACATCCTCAACCAGGGCGATGGTTGGGACTGGACGCTGGACTACCTTGGCCGGTCGATCGACGATGCCCTGCCGGCGGCCGAAACCGGCAACGAGGACGAGTTTGGCGAAGCCATGGCCGGCTACGCCACCATGGTCGGCACGCTGGGCAGGCGGCTGGCCGAACTGCATGCGGTCCTGGCGCAGCCCACCGATGAAGACGCATTCGCGCCGGTAGCGGCCACCGAGGCGCAGGCTACCGACTGGGCAGAGGAGGCCCTGCGCTCGCTGGAAGAAGCGCTGGGCCTGGTCGAAGCGCGCCGCGCCAATGCCACGGGCGCGTTCGCCGCGGACATCGACACCCTGTTAGCCGCGCGCAGCAAACTGCCGCATCTGGTGTCGCGCCTGGCCGCCGCCGCGCCCGACAGCCTGCAGACCCGCATTCACGGCGACTTCCACCTGGGCCAGGTACTGATCGCCCAGAACGACACCTACCTGGTGGACTTCGAAGGCGAGCCGCGCCAGCCGCTGGCGTTCCGGCGGCGCAAGACGTCGCCGCTGCGCGACGTGGCCGGGTTGCTGCGGTCCATCGACTACGCCGCCGCCACGGTCGGCACCGACCGCCAGGAGCGCACGCACGCCGCGCTGCCGCCGGCACAGGCCGATCGCCGTGCCGCGCTGCTGGACCGCTTCCGCAACACCGCCGGTGACGCGTTCCTGAACTGCTACCAGCAGGCCATGTCTGCAGCGCCCCAGCCCTGGGCCGCCGCCGGCCAGCTGCAACCGCTGCTGCACCTGTTCCTGCTGGAGCGCGCTGCCTATGAAGTGGGTTACGAGGCGGCCAACCGCGTGGCCTGGATCGACCTGCCGACCAGTGGCCTGGCGCGCCTGGTCCGCAAGCTGCTGGGAGACGACCATGGCCAGGAATGATGCCGCCGCGCTTGAGTTACCGGCGCCGACACTGCCCGCCCCGGTCATCGATGCGTTGCGCGAGGCGCGCCTGGCCGATCCGTTCGGCGTACTGGGCCCCCACCGCGACGAACAGGGCGTGGTGGTGCGCACCATCGTGCCCGGCGCGGCAGCCGTCCAGCTGACCGGCGCCGATGGCGAATTCCTTGCCGACATGACGCGGCTGCACGCCGACGGCGTGTTTGCCGGTCGCCTGCCCGGCTTCGAAGGCCGGCAACCGACCGCCCCCGACTACCGGCTGCGCATCCGCTGGCCGGACGGCAGCGAACAGTTCGGCGCGGACCCGTATGCGTTCGGGCTGCTGCTGGGCGAGCTCGACCTGCACCTGTTCAACGAGGGCCGTCACCTGGAACTTGGCAAGTGCCTGGGCGCGCAATGCCTGACGATCGACGGTGAGCCGGGCGTCCGGTTTGCCGTGTGGGCGCCGAACGCGCGGCGCGTGTCCGTGATTGGCGACTTCAATGGCTGGAACGCGGCGCGGCATCCCATGCGCCTGCGCCACGGCGCGGGCATCTGGGAACTGTTCGTCCCGCAGGGCATGGGCGTCGGGCCGGGCAGCCGGTACAAGTACGACATGACCGGCCCGCATGGCGAAGTGCTGCCCGACAAGGCCGATCCGGTGGCGCAAGCCACCGAACTGCCGCCGGCCACCGCATCGGTGGTGGCGTGCGCCGGGCATGCCGCGCCGCCGTTCCGCTGGAACGATGCGGCGTGGATGGAGCAGCGCGCCCGCACCGACCCTCACGCCGCGCCGATGTCGGTCTATGAACTGCACGTGATGTCCTGGCAGCGCGCAGCCAACGACAGCGGCCGGGGCTGGGAAATCCTGGCCGAGCGCCTGGTGCCCTATGTGCGCGACCTCGGCTTCACGCATATCGAACTGCTACCCATCACGGAACACCCGTTCGGGGGCTCGTGGGGCTACCAGCCGCTGTCGCTGTTCGCGCCCACGGCGCGGCTGGGATCGCCCGAACAGTTCGCATCGTTCATCGACCGCTGCCACCAGGCCGGCATCGGCGTGATCCTGGACTGGGTGCCGGCGCACTTTCCGACCGACCCGCACGGGCTGGCGATGTTCGACGGCACGGCGCTGTATGAACACCAGGACCCGCGCGAAGGCTATCACCAGGACTGGAACACGCTGATCTACAACCTGGGCCGCAACGAAGTGCGCGGCTTCCTGCTGGCCAATGCCGTCCACTGGCTCGAACATTTCCATGCCGACGCGCTGCGCGTGGATGCGGTGGCGTCGATGCTCTATCGCGACTACAGCCGCAAGTCGGGCCAGTGGGTGCCAAACCGTTTTGGCGGCCGCGAGAACCTGGAATCGGTGGCCTTCCTGCGCGAGATGAACACCGTGGTGCACGAACGCTGTCCCGGCGCGCTGACCATCGCCGAGGAATCCACCGCCTGGCCCGGTGTGACGGCCAGTGTGGAATCGGGCGGACTGGGCTTCAATTTCAAGTGGAACATGGGCTGGATGCACGACACGCTGCGCTACCTTGGCCACGAGCCCATCCATCGTCCCTGGCACCACGGCGACATGACGTTCGGCATGGTCTACGCGTGGTCGGAGGCGTTCGTGCTGCCGCTGTCCCACGACGAGGTGGTGCATGGCAAGGGATCGATGATCGGCAAGGCGCCCGGGGACGACTGGCAGCGATTTGCCAACCTGCGGGCGTACTACGGCTTCATGTGGACGCACCCCGGCAAGAAGCTGCTGTTCATGGGCGGCGAGTTCGCGCAGTGGCGCGAATGGAACCATGACGACGAGCTGGACTGGGCGCTGCTGGACCAGCCCGCGCATCGCGGCGTGCATTCGCTGGTGCGCGACCTGAACCGCCTGTACCGCGACCTGCCGGCGCTGCACGCGATGGACCATCGGCCTGAAGGCTTCCAGTGGATCGTGGGCGACGACCACCAGAACAGCGTGTTCGCGTACCTGCGGCGCGCCGCGCCCGACAGCCAGGACGTGGTGCTGGCTGTCGTCAACATGACGCCGGTGCCGCGCCACGGCTACCGCCTGGGTGTGCCGTTCGCCGGGACATGGGAGGAATGCCTGAACACCGACGCCGAAATCTACGGCGGCAGCAACCTGGGCAATGGCGGGCGCGTGCAGGCCGACGCAACCCCATCGCACGGCCAGCCCGCGTCGTTCTCGCTGACCCTGCCGCCACTGGCCACGCTGATCCTGCGGTATGCGCCGGAGCATGCCGGGTGACGCCGAAGCGCGCGCTGCCCGCGCGGCGGGCCATGACGACAACCGACAACCATAACCAGAACAACGAGGAGCTTTACGCATGGCGAGCCTTACCGTTGATCGCCTGCTGCCTGGCAAGCCGTATCCGCTTGGCGCCCACTGGGACGGACTTGGCGTCAATTTCGCGGTGTTCTCCGCGAACGCCAGCCGCATCGACCTGTGCCTGTTCTCGGCAAACGGGCGCAAGGAAGTGCAGCGCCTGGCGCTGCCCGAATGTACCGACGAAATCTGGCACGGCTATCTGCCGCACGCCCAGCCGGGTCTGCAGTACGGCTTCCGCGCCTTCGGGCCCTATGAACCCACGCGTGGCCACCGCTTCAACCCGCACAAGCTGCTGCTTGACCCCTACGCCCGTGCGCTGAGCGGGCCGGTGCGATGGTCCGATGCGCTGTTTGGCTACCGCCTCAACAGCCCGCGCGCCGACCTCACGCCCGACCGCCGCGACAGCGCGCCGACGATGCCCAAGGCGGTCGTCATCGACGAGAGCTTCAACTGGGGCGATGACCGGCCGCCGCAACAGCCGTGGGCCACGACCTCGATCTACGAGGTGCACGTGCGCGGCGTGTCGATGCTGCGCGAGGACGTGCTGCCGCAATATCGCGGCACCTTTGCCGCGCTGGCCGATCCGCGCTTCATCGAGCACCTGCTCACGCTGGGCGTCACGGCGATCGAACTGCTGCCCGTACACGCGTTCCTGCAGGACCGCTTCCTGATAGAGCGCGGCTTGCGCAACTACTGGGGCTACAACACGCTGGCATTCTTTGCCCCCGAGCCGCTCTACCTGTCCGGGCGCCAGCACCATGAAGTGAAGATCGCGATCCGGCGCCTGCACGCGGCCGGCATCGAGGTGATTCTGGATGTGGTCTACAACCACACATGCGAGGGCAATGAACTGGGGCCCACGATGTCGTGGCGCGGGCTGGACAATGCCAGCTACTACCGGCTGATACCCGGCGACGAGCGCCACTACATCAACGACACCGGCTGCGGCAACACGCTGAACCTGTCGCACCCGCGCGTGCTGCAGATGGTCATGGACTCGCTGCGCTACTGGACGCAAGTGTTCCACGTGGACGGCTTCCGCTTCGACCTGGGCAGCACGCTGGGCCGCGAAAGCAACGGCTTCGACCCGGGGTCGGGCTTCTTCGACGCCATCCTGCAGGACCCAGTGCTGTCGCGCGTGAAGCTGATCTCCGAGCCCTGGGACCTGGGCCCCGGGGGCTACCAGGTAGGCAACCACCCGCCCGGCTTTGCCGAATGGAACGACAAGTTCCGCGACAACGTGCGCCGCTTCTGGCGCGGCGACGCGGGCCAGCGCGGCGAACTGGCGGCGCGGCTGACCGGCTCGGCCGACCTGTTCGACCGCCGCCACCGCAAGCCGTGGGCCAGCGTCAACTTCATCACCGCGCACGACGGCTTCACGCTGGCCGATGTGGTCAGCTATGCGCACAAGCACAACGAGGCCAACCACGAGGACAACCGCGACGGCAACGACGACAACGCCAGCGCCAACTGGAGCCCGGACGGCAGCATCGAAGGCCCCACCGACGACGAGGCAGTGCTGGAAACGCGCGCCCGGGTGGCACGCGCCATCATGGCCACGCTGCTCCTGTCGCAAGGCACGCCAATGATCACGGCCGGCGACGAATGGGGACGCAGCCAGCAGGGCAACAACAACGCCTACTGCCAGGACAACGAGCTGTCGTGGCTGAACTGGGACGATGCCGCCCATCCTTCGAATGCGCCGATGCGCCAGCTGGTCAGCCGCCTGCTGGCGCTGCGCCGCCGGTTGCCGGTACTGACCGAGAACCGCTTCGTCCATGGCCGCTCGCAGCCAGCGCCGGGCCTGGCCGATATTGCCTGGTTCGGACCCGATGGCAACGAACTGACCAGCGAGCAATGGGCCAATCCCGAAGACCGTACGCTGGCGCTGCGCCGCGCCACGCACTGCCCCGAGGAAGAGGTGGAGGTCATCGTGCTGTGCCTGAATGCCAGCCACGAGGACGTGGTCTTTCGCATGCCGGCGCCGGGCGAGGACTGGCATCTGCTGTTCGACAGCACCGCGCCCGACCTGGAAGACGAACCCGTGGCGCTCGACGACGAAGGTCGTCCCGCGTACAAGGTGCCGGCGCGCGGCCTGGCGCTGCTGTCCGCCGCCGTGCCCAAGGACGAGGATCCCTCGCGATGAGTCACGACGACGCGCTGCAACGGCTGGCTGAACGCGCGGGGCTGCAGGTGCATTGGCGCGACGCGTGGAACCAGCCGCAGACGCTGTCGCCGGAAGCCCTGCGCACGGTGCTGACCGCGCTGGACCTGCCCTGCGGCACGGCCTGCGAGTGCGAGGCATCGCGCGCCCGGCTGGCGGCCGACGACGCGGCGCACGCGCTGCCGCCGCTGATCACCGCGGACCAGGGCCGGCCCGTGGTCGTGCCATGGGCACACCCGTTGCCGGAGCGGCCTTATCGTCTGGAATGCGAGGACGGCACGACGATCGAGGGCATCGCCCGGCGCACCGGCGACGGCACGCTGCAAATCGCGCCGGTCTCGCAATGGGGCTACCACCACCTGCTGCTGGGCGATGTGGCGACCACGCTGGCGGTGGCGCCGCCGCGCTGCTTCAGCGTGGCCGACGCGCTCGCGGCGTCGCCGCGCCCGGTGCTGGCAAGCAAGCCCTGGGGGCTGTCGGTCCAGCTGTACGGGCTACGGCGCGGCGCCGATGGCGGCATTGGCGACCTGACCACGCTGGCGCTGACTGCCGAAGCGGCGGCAGGCGCGGGTGCCGACGCCATCGCCATCAATCCGTTGCATGCGGGATTTCCGGCACTGCCCGAGCGTTTCAGCCCGTACTCGCCGTCCAGCCGCATCTTTTTCAACCCGCTCTACGCCGACCCCGCGCGCATCTTTGGCCAGGCCGCCGTGGACCACGCGGTGGCGACCCTCGGCATCGGCGCGGCACTGGCCGAAGCCGAGCGGCGCACCGAGATCGACTGGCCGGCCGTCGCCCAGGTGCGGCTGCGCTTGCTGCACTGGCTCTGGCAGCATCACGACACCTTGCTGTCCGCTGTGCAGAAGCAGGCATTCGCCGCGTTTCGCGCACGCGGCGGCAAGGCATTGCTGGCGCACGCCACGTTCGAAACCATCCAGGCCGAGCGGCTGGCCGCCGCAGCCGACGGTGACGCCGCCCGCGACGCCGCCGACTGGCGACGCTGGCCGGCGTCGCTACGCCACCCCGATGGCGCGGCAGCCGCTGCCATCGCGACAAGCGCCGCCGACGCCATCGGCTATCACGCCTTCCTGCAATGGCTGGCCGCCGATGGCCTGGACGACGCGCAGCAGCGTGCGCGCGCGGCAGGCATGGCGATTGGCGTGATTGCAGACCTTGCCGTCGGCACCGACCCCGGCGGCAGCCACGCGTGGACGCGCCAGGCCGAAATCCTCAACGGCTTCCACGCCGGCGCCCCGCCGGACCTGTACAACCCGCTGGGGCAGGACTGGGGCGTGGCCGTATTCTCGCCGCGCGGCCTGCGCCGCAACGGCTATGCCGCCTTCATCGAGATGCTGCGGGCCAATCTGGCCCACGCCGGCGGCCTGCGCATCGACCATGTGCTGGGTCTGGCGCGCATGTGGCTGGTGCCCGAAGGGGCGCCCGCCAGCGCTGGCGCCTATCTGACCTATCCGCTCGACGACCTGCTGCGCCTGGTGGCCATCGAGTCCTGGCGGCACCGCGCGATCATCATCGGCGAAAACCTTGGCACGGTGCCGGAGACGCTCGATACCGCACTGGCAGCACGTGGCGTGCTGGGCATCGACGTGCTGTGGTTCGTGCGCGAGGCGGACGAGGCGGACGAGGCAGACACGGCGGACGAGGCAGACGGCGATCGCGCCGCCGGCGATGCCCGGCCGGACACGCCCCCCTCGCCTCCCGCGCAGGCTCCCGGCGAAACCCCTGCCGCGGCCGGGCCTGCCTGCCCCGCATTCCTGCAGCCCGATCGCTGGCCCGCGCTGGCCGTGGCCACCACGACCACGCACGACCTGCCGACCATCGCGGGCTGGTGGGCGGGCCGCGACATTGCCTGGCGCGCCCGGCTGCACCAGCTGGCCGCCGACGAGACCGAGGCCGGCCTGATGGCGTTGCGCGCTGCCGAGCGCAGCGCGCTGTGGCAAGCCATGCGCGACGCAGGCGTGGCACACGGGGCCGAGCCGCCCGCCGACACCGCGCCCGTGGAAACCGTGCTGCGCTGGCTGCATCGCGCCCCTACCCCGCTGCGGCTGGTGCCGGTGGAAGACCTGCTGGCGCTGCGTGAACAGCCGAACCTGCCGGGGACGGTCTCCGGCCATCCCAACTGGCAACGGCGACTGGACGCCGATCCGCGCGACCTGTTCACGCGCCCCGAGGTGGCGCGGCGGGTGGCGGCACTGCGCGACGGGGACGCGCAGGCAGACAGCGGGGGCGAAGACAGCGGAGACAGCGATGCGTGACGCGTCAGGGCGCGTGCGGGTCCGTCAGCGCGCGGCAGAGCGCCTCCACGGTCAGCGGCTTGACCAGGTGCGCGTCGAAGCCCGCCGCTTCGGTGCGGCGCCGGTCGTCGGGCGAACTGCGTCCGGTCAGCGCAAACACGCGCGGCCCCAGGCCGCTCTGGCGCAGCGCATCCAGCACCTCGTAGCCGCTCATGTCTGGCATCTCCAGATCCAGCAGCACCACGTCGGGCGCGAAGCTGCGTGCCGCTTCCACCGCGCACATGCCCGTGTAGACCGGCTGGGCGTGATGGCCGAGCACGGTCAGCAGTTCGGCCATGCTGTCGGCGGAATCGGCGCTGTCATCGACGATCAGGATGCGCTGGCCCGTACACTGGGCCGTTCCCGGACGCGGCACGCTGGCACCGTCCATCTGCACCTCGGGCAGCATGACGGTGAACGTGCTGCCATGGCCCTCGCCCGCGCTGCTGGCCTGGATGGCACCGCCGTGCGCCTCGATCACGGCCCGTGCCAGGGCCAGGCCGATACCCAGCCCGGAGCGCGCGGTCTCGTCGCCTTCCTGCGCGAACAGGTTGAAGATGCGGTCCAGCGCCTCCGGCGCGATGCCGCGCCCGGTATCGCTGATCGTGGTCACCACGTTGCCGCCGTCCGCGCGCACCCGCACCGTCACCGTGCCGCCGCGCGCCGTGTACTTGGTGGCATTGCTGAGCAGGTTCGACAGCACCTGCTCCAGCCGCGCCGCATCGCCGTTCACGAAGACGGGATCGGCGGGCAGCACCACGTCGAACTTCTGGCTGGCACCCTCCAGCGCGGGGCGCATCGCCTCGATGGCGGTGGCAACCACCTCGTTGTACAGCAAGGGCACTGGCTGCACCTTGAGCTTGCCCGACGTCACGCGCCCCACATCCATCAGGTCGCTGACCAGCCGCGTCAGCAACTGCAGTTGCCGGCCGATGATTTCCGCGCAATGGCGGATGCGGGAGTCGGCCACCGGCGTCAGCCGGATCACATCGACCGCATTGCGGATCGGGGCCAGTGGGTTGCGCAGTTCGTGGGCCAGGATGGCAAGGAACGCCTGTACTCGGCGCCCCGCGTTATCGAGATCGGCCAGGCGGGCCGCGTCGGTCACATCGCGCGCGATCCACAGTACGCCCGACACGCCCTGGGCGGCATTGCGCAGCAATACCTGGCGGACATGGCACTGCACCAGCGTGCCGTCATGCCGCTGCAGGCGCTGCTCGCCCGACCATGCGCCGCTGCCCCGCACGGCATCGAGCAAGCCCGGGGTGACGGCGGGCCGGTGGCCGGATGGCACATCGGAAACCGTGTCCGGCGCCATGTCGGCCCGGGGGTGCACCAGCGACAGCGGCTGACTCACGGCCTCCTGTGCCGTGTACCCGAACAGCGCCTGGGCGCCGGCGTTCCAGCTTCGGATCTGCCCTTCGGGGTCAAGCTCGCAGATGGCACAGTCGTCCATCGTGTCGAGCAGTTGGTGCCAGCGCGCCTCGACCGCACGCGCGTGCTCCTCGGCCGCGTACTGGACCGTGATGTCGCGGTAGACCACGCCAAAGGCTTCGGGTCCGCCATTGCGTCCTCCGTCGGGCCCCGGCAGGGCCACGATCACGGTGCTGGCATAGAACACGCTGCCGTCGCGGCGCAGGCGCCAGCCCTTGGATTCGGCCCGTCCGGCCCTCCGGGCCGTCGCCAGCAGCTGATCGGCGCTGGCCGACCCGTCGTCCGGATCATCCGGATCGTCCGGCGTGGCGGGATGAAAGCGCGACAGCGGCGCACCGGCAGCCTCGTCGGCGGTGTACAGCAGCACGCGCCGCGCGGCCTCCGTCCACGCACTGACACGACCATCCGCCGACAGCGCGAAGATCGCGGTGTCGTCGACCGCATCGAGCGCATTGAGCAATGCGCAACCCGGCAGGGTCATGGGTACGCTCCCTCTTCTCTTGTTGCCGCTGCCCTTCTTGGAGGCAGTCGCCGCATCCAGCGCTCCGGCCCGGCGGGCCGGCATGTCTGCGTCGGTTGTAAAAACTACAAGGGGATGCCGAAAACGCTAGCCGTGTTCGCGCGCCGACCTGCTGACCGACGGCGGCGGCGGATGCTTGTCCGGCAGGTTGCGGGCGGGCTGGTCCCCTTTTTCCTTGTTGTGATCGGGGCTCTGGTCGGGCCGACGGTCCGGCCGACGCACGGGGTCATGCGGGATGTGGGTAGCCATGGCGCGTCTCGCAGTGGTTCGCAGGATGGGAAGGCTCATTGCGCTGCAGTTTCCATACCAGCACCGGCACTAATGATTCCCCGGTGCCCCCTCATTTCTTTTGTAGCCTGAAACCAGCACGAAGTCTCGATCCACGTTGATCTGTTCAGGAGTCAAGTGATGACCGATGCATCCCGGCTGCGGCCGGCCCCCGCCGATGCAACGCGCGGCACCCAGAGCACGACTGCCCAGGAGAACCCGGACGACACGCGCACCGCGATGTCCAGCGCCACCATCCGGCGCGCCTTTCTGGACCATGTGTTCTATACCCAGGGCAAGCTGCCCGGCCATGCCAGCGGCAACGATCTCTACCAGGCGCTGGCGCACACCGTGCGCGACCGGCTCGTGCAACGCTGGATCAGCACCGCCGAGACCTACCAGACGCAGCCATCGCGCACGGTGGCCTATCTGTCGGCCGAATTCCTGATGGGCCCGCATCTGGGCAACAACCTCGTCAACCTGGGCATCGTCGACGAGGTGCGCGCGGCCATGACCACGCTGGACCTGGATCTGGACGACATCCTGTCGCACGAGGAAGAACCGGGGCTGGGCAATGGCGGCCTGGGCCGGCTGGCTGCCTGCTTCATGGATTCGCTGGCAACGCTTGAAATTCCCGCGCTGGGCTACGGCATCCGCTACGAATACGGCATCTTCCATCAGAACATCATCGACGGACAACAGGTGGAAACCACCGACACCTGGCTGCGCCACGGCAATCCATGGGAGATCCAGCGATCCGAATGGGCGGTGCAGGTGCGGCTGGGCGGTCACACCGAGCACTACACCGACGACCGGGGCCGTTACCGCGTGCGCTGGGTGCCCGAAAAGACCGTGGTGGGCGTGCCGTTCGATTCGCCCATCCTGGGCTACCGGGTCAACACCGTGAACACGCTGCGTCTGTGGCGCGCCGAGGCCACCGAGGCGTTCGACTTCCACACCTTCAACCGGGGCGACTACCTGGGCGCCGTCAGCAAGAAGGTGACGTCGGAAAACCTGACCAAGGTCCTGTACCCGAACGACGAAACCCAGCAGGGCAAGGAACTGCGGCTCGAGCAGCAGTACTTCTTCGTGGCGTGCTCGCTGCAGGACATGCTGCGCCTGCTGGCCTCGCACGGCATTCCGGTGTCCCGCTTCCACGAGAAGTTCGCCGTGCAGCTCAACGACACCCACCCCGCCGTGGGCATTGCCGAGCTGATGCGGCTGCTGGTGGACGATCACGGCCTGACCTGGGACGATGCCTGGTACATCACCCGCAACGCGTTTGCCTACACCAACCACACGTTGCTGCCCGAGGCACTGGAGCAGTGGCCCCTGGAACTGTTCCGGCGCGTGCTGCCGCGCCACCTGGAAATCATCTATGAGATCAACGCGCGCTTCCTGGACGAGGTGCGCATCCGCTTCTATGGCGACGAATCGCGGCTGGCGCGGCTGTCGCTGGTGAACGAGAAGGACGGGCGCTACGTGCGCATGGCCGGGCTGGCCTGCGTGGGCAGCCACGCCATCAACGGCGTGGCCGACCTGCACTCGCGCCTGATGCGCGAGGACGTGCTGCAGGACTTTTACGCGATGTGGCCGGAGAAATTCACCAGCATCACCAACGGCGTCACACCCCGGCGCTGGCTGGCGCTGTCCAACCCCCGGCTGACCCGGCTGGTCAGCGATGCCATCGGTGATGGCTGGATCAAGGATCTGGACCAGCTGCAGGCGCTGGAGCCGTACGCCGACGACGCCGGCTTCCGGGCCCAGTGGCAGGCCGTGCGCCGCGACAACAAGCGCGACCTGGCGCAGCTGATCCGCGACACCACCGGGGTGACGGTAGACCCGGCGTCGATGTTCGATGTGATGGTCAAGCGCATCCACGAATACAAGCGCCAGCACCTGGCCGTGCTGCACATCATCGCGCTGTATCACCAGATCAAGTCCGATCCGCATGCCGAGATCCCGCCGCGCACCTTCCTGTTTGCGGGCAAGGCCGCGCCGGGCTACCACTATGCCAAGCTGATGATCCGTTTTGTCACGTCGGTGGCGGAGGTGGTCAACCGTGACCCGCAGGTGCGCGACCGGCTCAAGGTGGTCTTCCTGCCAAACTTCAACGTGACCTACGGCCAGAAGATCTACCCCGCGGCGGACCTGTCCGAACAGATCTCGCTGGCCGGCAAGGAGGCGTCGGGCACCGGCAACATGAAGTTCGCCATGAACGGGGCCATCACCATCGGCACCATGGACGGGGCCAATATCGAACTGCGCGACGCCATCGGCGCGGACAATTTCTTCCCGTTCGGGCTGAACGCGTCCGAAGTCTATGCGCTGCGGGCGGCCGGCTACCATCCGTCCACGTATTACGAATCGAGCCCCGAACTGCGTGCCGTGGTGGACCTGATCCAGCACGGGTTCTTTTCCAAGGGCGACGCGGCCGTGTTCCGCCCGCTGTTCGACGGGCTGCTGCAGCACGACCCGTACATGCTGATGGCCGACTTCGCGTCGTACCTGCAGTGCCAGCGCGATGTTTCCGCCGCCTATGCGGACCCGGCGCGCTGGCAGCGCATGTCGGTGCTGTCCACGGCGCGCTCGGGCCGGTTCTCGTCGGACCGGGCAATCCGCGAATATTGCGAGCGGGTCTGGCATGTCGACCCGGTTCCCGTGTGCCTGCTGCGGCGGTCAAGCGGCCAGGTGCAGGGGCAGCGCCGCGCCGGCGACACCATCGCCGGCTTCAGCGAACGCTGCCAATAGTCGCGGGGCGTCACTGGGGGCAGCCAACGCAGTACCGCTGCCGCCACAATCCAGGGTGACCGATCCATCGATTGCAGATTGGTCGACGTCTGGCCCGCTTGCTGCACTTTCTACAAAAGTGGCGGCACCTTATACATCGGCGTTGCTCCGCGCCTCGTCGCGCCAGTCCAGCCGCCTCAGGCGTCACGCGGCACGCCAGCCTGCGCCGGGGCTGGCACAAAGTTCGCATTGCTGTTCCCCTGCATCCTGCGGCCCCTGTGTGCGGCGCCGCACGGAGCATCCACCCCATCCCAGCAGAACGGCAAACCAGCGGGAGTCTTTCCTTGAACGCGAACACCCTGTTTGTGGCGGCAGAAGCCCAGCCCCTGGCCAAGACTGGCGGGCTGGCCGACGTGGTAGGCGGACTTGCCCGTGCGCTGCTGCAGCGCGGCGCCGATGTCACGATCCTGATACCCGGTTACCCGCGCGCCATTGCGGCGGCGCGCGACGTGCGCAGCCTTGGCGCGATCCACCTGCCGATGGCCCTGCCGCCGGGACACAGCCCTGCGCGCCTGCTGCAAGGCCAGATGCCGGATAGCGGCGTGCGCGTGGTGTTCCTCGACTGCCCCTCGCTCTACGACCGACCGGGATCGCTGTACGTTGACGCCACCGGCCGCGACTTCTGCGACAACGCCCAGCGTTTTGCCGCGCTGGCGCATGCCGCCACGGCCATCGCGGCGGGCGAAACGCCGCTGCCGGTGCCGAGCCTGGTCCATGCGCACGACTGGCACGCGGCGCTGACGCCGCTGCTGATGCGCACGCGCGGCCTGCGCACGCCCACCGTCTGCACGATTCACAATCTGGCCTTCCAGGGCGTGTTTCCCATGGCCGTGGCCGGGCCGCTGGGCCTGCCCCCGGAATCGCTGACGCCCGATGGCATCGAGTTCTGGGGCAAGATCAATTTCCTGAAAGCCGGCATCCGTTATGCCGACCGCATCACCACGGTCAGTCATACCTATGCGCGCGAAATCCTGACGCCCCACTTCGGCCATGGGCTGGACGGCCTGCTGGTGCATCGCGCGGCCGTGCTGGGCGCCATTCCGAACGGTGTCGATACCGACACCTGGTCACCCCGCACCGACCGCCTGCTGCCGCAGTGCTACGACGCACGCAACCTGGCGGGCAAGCGCGCCTGCAAGGCCGCCCTGCAGCAGCGCCACGGGTTGCCGGTGGATGCCGACCGCCCGTTGATCGCCATGGGCAGCCGCCTGACACACCAGAAGATGGCCGATGTCGCGCTCGACGCGATCGCCCTGGCACTTGCCACACACACCGACGCGCAGTTCGTGATCCTGGGCTGCGGCGATCCCAGGCTCGAAGCCGCATTTTGCGCACTGGCCCAGCGCCATCCGCAGCGCGTGGGCGTGGCCATCGGCTATCGCGAGGAAGATGCGCACCTGCTGCACGCAGGCGCCGACATGCTGTTGCACGGCAGCCGCTTCGAGCCCTTCGGCCTGACGCCGGTCTATGCCATGCGCTATGGCACCGTGCCAATCGTGTCGCGCGTGGGTGGCCTGGCCGACACCGTGCGCGACGTGGGCGACGGCACCGCACCGGCCGCCCGCGCGAACGGCATTGTTTTCGACGGCGAATCCGTCGAGGCGATGTGCGCAGCCATGACCCGTGGACTAGGATGGTATGGTCGCCAGCGCCACTGGCGCAGCCTGCAGCGTACCGGCATGCAAACCGACTTCGGCTGGGAAGGCCCCGCGCGCCAGTACCTCGCCATGTATGGCTCGCTGGCACCGGCGCTGGCTCACGTGCCGGTCGTGGACGTGGAAGCCGTGGCAGCGGCGCCGACGGTACAGCCGGCGCGCGGTGGTCGCCGTCCGGTGGCAGTGCCCGACGCACCGGCGCTGTCGCCGTCCGACGCCGGCGCGGCCGCGACGCCCGCCTGAGCCGCGTCCCGCGTGCCACCTAACTGGATGTGCGATGTGCCTGCACGAAGGTAGCCTCAGATGATGACTGCTACGCCATCCCCGCCGCCCCGTGACGGCGCACCGGTCCGCCGGAACTGGCAAACCCTGGGCGCCGATGCGAGGCTGCTGCCCTGCGGCGACGAAGCCGCCGAGGGCTACTGGTTCGGCCCGGTGCGACTGGCAGACGGCCGCGTGCGCTTCCGCCTGTGGGCGCCCGACGCCGCCGCGCAGGGTTATGCGATACGGCTTGAAATCGCTGGCATGGCCCCCGTGGTGATGACGGAAGGCAAACGCGGCTGGTTCGAGGCGGTGGTGCCGTGCTGCCACGGCGTGCGTTACTGGTTCCGGCTCGACGATGGCACCATCGTGCCCGACCCGGCTTCGCGCCTGCAGGCCGATGACGTGCATGGCGCCAGCGTGCTGTGCCTGCCGGAGGCCGGCGCGGCCTACGCCTGGCAGCATACGGAATGGCGCGGGCGCCCGTGGCATGAAGCGGTGATCTACGAGCTTCACGTGGGCCTGTGCGGCGGCTACACCGGCGTGATGTCCGAACTGCACCGCCTGGCGGCACTGGGCTTCACCGCCATCGAACTGATGCCGCTGTCGGAGTTTCCCGGCGCCCGCAACTGGGGCTACGACGGCGTGCTGCCGTTTGCTCCCGAGCACAGCTATGGTTCGCCCGACGAACTGCGCGCGCTGATCGACGCCGCCCATGGGTTGGGCATGATGGTGCTGCTCGACGTGGTCTACAACCACTTCGGGCCCGACGGCAACTACCTGCACCAGTACGCCAGCCCCTTTTTCCGCACCGACCGGCAAACCCCGTGGGGGCCGGCCATCGATTTCCGCCGCCCGGAGGTCCGCCGCTTCTTTGGGGAAAACGCGCGCTACTGGCTGGAATCGTTCCGCTTCGACGGGCTGCGGCTCGACGCCGTGCACGCCATCGAGGATGAGGGCTGGCTACCCCAGCTGGCGCAGGAACTGCGCGCATGCCTGCCGGACCGGCACGTGCATCTGGTGCTGGAGAACGATCACAACGACGTGGCGCTGATCGAGGCCGGTTACGACGCGCAGTGGAACGACGACGCCCATCACGCGCTGCACGTGCTGCTGACGGGCGAGCATGACGGCTACTACCGCGAATATCAGTCGGCACTGCCCGGCGCCACGGCCGCGACAGACATCGGCACGCCCGCGCTGCATCACCTGGCACGGGTGCTGGGCGAAGGTTTCGCGTGGCAGGGCGAAGTGTCGCCGCACCGCAGCGGCGACGAGAATGGCCCGCTGCAGGGCCGCGAGGTCCGGCGCGGGCAGCCCAGCGCCGGGCTGCCTCCCACCGCCTTCGTGATGTTCCTGCAGAACCACGACCAGACCGGCAATCGTGCGTTCGGCGAACGCCTGACCACGCTGGCGGACCCCGACGCCCTGCGCGCGGCGGTGGCGCTGCAACTGCTCTGCCCGCAGATTCCGCTGGTGTTCATGGGCGAGGAGCATGGCGCGCGCACGCCCTTCCTGTACTTCACCGACCATCCGCCGGAACTCGCCCAGGCGGTGCGCGACGGCAGGCGGCGCGAATTCGCCGCGTCGTCGGCCTTCCGCGACGACGCCCATGCCGCGCGCATCCCCGACCCGAACGCGCCGGAGACGTTCGATGCCTCGCGTCCGGTCTGCGACGATACCGACGGCGATTGCCGCGCGTGGAACCACTACTACGGCGAACTGCTGTCGATCCGCCGCAACGAGATCGTGCCTAGGTTGCGCCATTGCCAGCCGATTGGCGTCACGCCACTGGCCGACCGCGCGCTGGTGGCGCGCTGGCGCCTGGGCGACGGGAGCCAGCTGTCGATCTGGCTCAACCTTGGCGCCGAGCCCGTGGAAGCCGACTGCGCCGGCGGCCGGATGCTGCATGCCAGCCAGGCAGGCGCCATTGCATCGCTCAACGCCGGCATCCTGACCGAACGCTGCTGCGTCACCTGCCTGCATCCCGCCTGACACCGCCATGACCACACCCGCCGACGTGCATCACGCCGACCTCGATCATGCCGGCGTGCCCCGCGCCACGGCGCGGCTGCAACTGCATGCCGGCTTCACCTTTGCCGATGCCGCTACGCTGGTCCCCTATTACGCCGGGCTCGGCATCAGCCACCTGTATCTGTCCCCGATCACCGAAGCGCGGCCGGGGTCCACGCACGGCTATGACGTCACCGACTGCACGCGCATCAGCACGGCGCTGGGCGGCGAAGACGGCTTTGTGGCGCTGGCCAGCCAGGCGCGCGAAGCCGGCCGGGGCATCGTGCTGGACATCGTGCCCAACCACATGGCCGCCGACGCCAAGCACAACGCATGGTGGCGCGATGTGCTGGCGCAGGGCGAACGCAGCCCGTTTGCCCACTACTTCGATATCGACTGGCAATCGTCCGACCCCGCCCTGCGTGGCAAGGTGCTGCTGCCGGTTCTGGGCGACCCGTACTGGCAGGCGCTGGAGTCGGGAGCGCTGATCGTGGAACGCCGCAGCGATGGCCGGCCGACGCTGCGCTACGGCGACCACGACCTGCCGCTGTCGATACCGGACGGCTCAGCCTTGCCCACCGACGCGCAGGCACTGCACGCGCTGCTGGAACGCCAGCCCTACCGGCTGGCGTGGTGGCGCACCGGGGCCGCCATGCTGAACTGGCGCCGCTTCTTCGAGATCACGGAACTGGTAGGCGTGCGCCAGGAGTGCGAGGACGTGTTCGAGGCCACGCACGCGCTGCCGTTCCGGCTGTACCGCGAGGGCTGGATCGACGGGCTGCGCATCGATCATGTGGATGGCCTGGCCGACCCCGCCGGCTACTGCCGCCGCGTACGCGCGCGCCTGGACACCCTGCGGCCCGGCCGGCCTGCCGCGCTGGCGCGCGCGCATCCCTGGCTGGTCGTCGAGAAGATCCTGGGCGAGCGCGAACCGTTGCCGCGCGACTGGCAGGTGGATGGCACCACCGGCTACGACTTCATGGACGAGGTGGGCGCGGTGCTCCACGACCTGCACGGCGTGGCCCCGCTGAACATGCTCTGGCTGCAGATCAGCGGCGACGACCGCACGTTTGCCGAACAGGTCCATGCCGGGCGGCATCGCGTGCTGGCCCGCCATCTGGTCACCGAGGTCGCGTCGCTCTGCGCGCGGCTGCTTGCACGCGCACGCAGCGACATCGCCACGCGCGATCTGTCGCCGCACGCGCTGCAGCATGCGCTGTCGGCGTTCATGACGGCCATCCCGGTGTACCGCAGCTACTACGTGCCCGGCGACGATGACCGGGACCGCTCGTTCGACGAAGACATGGTGTCGGCTGCAGCCGATGCCGCGCGCCGCCACCTGGCGCCGGACGAATCGGCCGCGCTCGATTTCATCGTGGCCGCCTTGCACGCCGACGCCCCGCTCGACAGCGCCGCCGGGCAGCTTCGCACCAAACTCCAACAGCTGATGCCGGCGCTGGCTGCCAAATCCACCGAGGACACCGCGTTCTACCGCTATGGGCGGCTGTTGTCCCGCAACGAGGTGGGCAGCGATCCGGGCACGCTGGCCATTGCAGCCGAACGCTTTCACCAGCGGATGCAGGCGCGCGCCGATACATGGCCGCACGCCATGCTGGCCGTATCCACCCATGACCATAAGCGCGGCGAGGATGCGCGGATGCGGCTGGCCGTGCTGAGCGAGTTGCCCGAGGCATGGGCGGACGCCGTGGCCGGCTGGGAGACGCATCTGGCGCCGCTGCTGGCGGCATCACCCCGGGGCCCCGACGGTATCGACCGCCTGATGCTGTACCAGACGCTGGTGGGCGCATGGCCGGCCGATCCGCGCGCGCTGGCGTCCGAGGAAAGCCAGCGCGCCTTCGTCGACCGTATCCTGGCCTGGCAACGCAAGGCCATTCGCGAGGCCAAGCGTCACGGCAGCTGGACCCATCCTGACAGCGAATACGAGAACGCATGCGAGGCGTTTCTGCCCGCCATGGCCATCGGCGGCCCGGAAAGTGTGCTGGAGCGCATCGGCGCCTTCGCGGCGCGCATCGGCACGGCTGCGGCGCTGAACAGCCTGGCGCAGACGCTATTGCAGCTGACCGCGCCCGGCGTGCCGGACCGCTACCAGGGCAATGAAACCTGGGACTTCAGCCTGGTCGATCCCGACAACCGGCGCGCACCCGATTACGCGCGGCTGCAGGCGCAACTGGAATGCCGCGCGGGCTGGCCGCACTGGCTTGCGCACTGGCGCGACGGCCGCATCAAGCAGCAACTGATCCGCAGCGTGCTGGCTTTTCGGCGCGATAACCCGGCGCTGTTCGACCGGGGCAGCTACCGTGCGGTGTCCGTGAGCGGCGATCTGGCCGGGTCCGTGCTGGCGTTTGCACGACAGTGCGGCAACGTGGAAGCCGTGGTGGCCGTGACCCGGCTCGCCGCGCGCCATGTGGACCCGGCCGTGCCGCGTATCCCACCGCATTGCTGGCACGATACGGGCCTGCATACGGGCGATGGCGGCGGTAGCGGCATCAGTAACGGCGACGGCTGGACCGACATCCTGACCGGTCATGCCGTGACATCGCACGCGGGATGGCTGCGTGCCAAGGACGTATTTGCCACGCTGCCCGTGGCGCTGCTGGTGCGACGCTGACGGCAGGTGCTAACCGAGGGCGGCGGCCAGTTGCGTGGCCAGTTGCGCGGCCGCTTCGTCGTCGGTGCGCTCGAAGCGCAGCGGCGTGACCGACACCGCGCCCCGCCCCACCACCATCGCTTCGGCATCGTCCACATCGGGCCGGGGGCCGCGCGAGAACTGGAGCCAGTGGTACGGAATGCCGCGCGGGTCCACATGCGCGCGCACGTCGATGGCCTTGACCAGCCCCATGCCCTGGCGCGACACCACCAGCGGGCCGGCGTGCTCCGCTTCGACATCGGGAAAATTCACGTTGAGGCACGCCCCTTCCGACCAACCTGTCGCCAGCAGGCGGCGGATCACATCCGGCGCCAGCGCGCGCGACGTCTGCCATTTCACTGCATCGCGATCGGTGAACACCTGGCTCAGCGCGATGGAACCGATGCCGAGCAGCATGCCGGTCATGGCGGCGCCCACCGTGCCGGAGAACACGGTTTCCAGCCCGAGGTTGCCGCCCCGGTTGATGCCGGACAGCACCAGATCGGGCGGCGCGTCGCGCATGAGATGGCGCGCGGCCATCACCACGCAGTCACCCGGCGTGCCGCTGATGCCGAAGCGGCGCGGGCCATGTCCGGTCACGCGCAGCGGCGCGTGCAGGCTGATCGAGTGCGACGTGCCGCTCTGGTCGTGATCCGGGGCGACGATCCACACCTCCCGGGCCAGCGTGGCCGCCACCTGCTCCAGCACGGCAAGGCCGGGTGCCTCGATGCCATCGTCATTGGTCAGCAGCACACGGTCGACTACGAAATCGGACATGGGGGCACTCTTTGGAGGACGAATGAACGGCCCCTACTGTATCGCAACCATGCCCGCCCCCGTGGCTGCGCGATGGCCCGGGATGCCTCGTTGAAGCAAAAATACGCCCGCATCGCCGGATGCGGGCATGGCCGTCGCAGCCTTAGTGCAGGCGGTGCGCGTCGCTGTCCAGTGCCCGCTCTGCCGCGTCGCCGGTGGCGCCGCGATAGTAGAGATGGACGCCGATGGCCAGCGAATCGTGACGGATTTCATGCAGAGCACGCCACGCCTGCACGGGGTCCTTGAAGACCAGATAGTGCGCCTCGCGTTCCACCAGCGCGGCCACCTCGTGCAGCCCGTGGTTGTGCAGTGCGCCGACCAGGTGATCCAGACTGCGATGCGTGCGGGCGTCCGTACGCGGATAGAGCATGTGCAGCACGGCAACCGGCGAAGCCGCCGGCTGGGCGGTGAACGCGGCAACGATGTCCTGATGATGGATGGCCGTGACGGCATCGTCATTGGCCTGCGTGTGGAAGGACTGAAGTCCTGCGTCGAGGGTCGTGTTGTTCATCTCAGCACCTCCTGGTCAAAATCTGAACGACAGTGGTGCAAAGATAGGGGATATTTGACGCGCCGCAATACGCGTTTCTCGCAACAGTGAATTCCAGCTATTCCGCCGAACGGAACGCGGGGCAGGTTGTCCATGGATCGCATTTCTTTCGAGCAGCTTTCCACAGGCTTTCAGTTGGCTTTCGCCGCTGCCCCACGCACGGCGCAGCGGCAGCGACTTACCCGTTATTCGAACGGACGCGGCTTCGGCGTCTTGTCGTTCGAAGGCGGCAGGATGGGCAGCGTCAGGCGCGGCTGATCGCCCGTCAGCGTATGCAGGAAGGCCACGATATCGGCGTTTTCCTCCGCCGTGAACTTGCGTCCGAGTTGCAGACGCCCCATCACGTCCACCGCCTCGGTCAGCGTCGCCGCCTCGCCGTCGTGGAAGTACGGATACGTCAATGCCACGTTGCGCAACGTGGGCACCTTGAAGCTGAAGCGGTCGGCGTCCTTCCCCGTCACGCCGGCCCGGCCTTCGGACGGGTTTTTCGTCTTGTAGGGCTCGATCAGGCCCATCTTCTGGAACGACCCACCGCCCAGGTTCGGACCGTTGTGGCAGGCCACGCAGCCGGACGACTTGAACAGCTGGTAGCCGCGCAGTTCCTGCGCGTCGATGGCCGTCTTGTTGCCTTTCAGCCATTTGTCGAAGCGGGCATTCGGCGTGACCAGCGTCTCTTCGAACGCGGCGATGGCCAGCGTGATCTCGTTCATCGTCAGCTTGCCGGATGGGAACACCTTGCGAAACTCGGCCCGGTATTCGGGAATGGATTTCACGGTGTCGACGGCCAGGTCATGCGTAAAGGCCATCTCGATCGGATTGGCAATGGGCCCGTGCGCCTGCTCCTGCAGGTCCTTGGCGCGGCCGTCCCAGAACTGTACGAAGTTCAGGCTCGAATTGAGGACGGTGGGCGAATTGAGCAGTCCCTTGTTCCATTTGTCGCCGATGGACGTCTTCAGGTTGTCCGAGCCGCCCATGCTGAGGTTGTGGCACGAATTGCAGGAAATAAAGCCCGAGCGCGACAGGCGCGGATCGAACCAGAGTTTTGCGCCCAGGGCCACGCGGGCCGGGTCCTTGATCTTTGCGGGTTCGATGGGTTGTACGGGTTCGGCCGGCTGCGACGTGGCGGACGCCACGCCGGCGGCGATCGATGCCGTGATCCACAGCAGTGCTGGTAGGAATTGTCTGAGCTTCATGGGAGGACTCCGAATTTCTTTGGACCGCTCCGGCATCACCGATGCATTGGAACGGGCTCTCGGATTAGGCTCCCATGGCCTGTGGCTTACCCTGACGGGCATCAATGCCGCCCTGAAAGCCGACGGAAAGGTGCCCTCGCATATCCATACACGATCTTCTTCGTTGGCGCAGTGTTGCGCGCGCCCTACGATCTCGTCTTTGCCCTTTGGGAATTCGCGGCCTGGCCAGCGTCAGGCGCTGGCCAGGCCGCGTTGCAAGGCCGTTTTGAGCATCGAGAAGACATGTCGCGCCACAGGATTGACCGCATTGGGACGCGCCCACAGGTAGTACGTGACATCGGGCAGCCGTGGCAGGCCATCGCTTTCGCCCAGGATGCGCATGTCGGCCTGCAGCAGGTCGATGCTGCGCGCCGTGATGCCCAGGCCGGCGCGCAACGCCGCCTTGATGCCGATCAGGCTCGGCGCCAGATAGGCGATGCGCCACGGCACGCCGGCCTGCGTCAGCGATTCCAGCGACAGCTTGCGGAACAGGCTTGGCTCGTCGGCAAGGATCAGCGGCACCGCCGTGCCACGCTCATAGACAAAATCGGCCGCACAGACCCAGATGGTGGGCGTGGTACGCAGCACGATGCCTTCGAGCGCGCTGTCCTCGCGCGTGGAAACGGTCAGGTCGATCTCGCCGCGCCGCAGCGACTCCATCAGGAACGGGCTGCGGCCGACATGGATCTCCAGTCGCAGGGCCGGCGACGACCGCGCAATATGCGACAGCAGCACCGGCAGGATGGTGTCGGCCACGTCGTGCGGCGCACCAATGCGCAGCGAACCCGTCAGGTCGCCCTCGCGCAACACCCGCAGCGCCTCGTCGTTGGTGCTCAGCAGTTGCCGCGCATACTCGAGCAGCTTCTTGCCATGCCGCGTGAACTGCTTGCTGCGGCCCTGCCGCTCGAACAGCGGCAGGTCGAGCTGCTCTTCCAGCCGCTGCATCTGCTGGGTCACCGCCGACTGGGTACGCTGGACGGCCTCGGCGGCCGCCCCGAACGTATCGTGATCCGCAATGGCTACCAGCGTGCGCAGCAAGTCGAGGTCAAGGTTTCGCATTCATTAGCGACGCTAATGGATTTTCGTCGCGCATTAAGTGGTTTTCAGAACAGGTGTTCATTACAGTGAAACACGAAGCACCGTTCTACCCCCGAAAAACAGAGATTGCAAGGATTGATCGCACCATGTCCCTCGCAGCACAGCGCCAGTCCGCCGTTGGCGACACCATCGAATGCATTAGAAACATTGTAGACAAGGGCGGCGTGACGCGCGCCAGCCTGGCTGAAGTGCTACCCCTCGTGGAAGACCTGGCCGCCCGCACCGAACTGTGGAGTGAAGCCGACTATCCGCCGCCCGAGGCCAACGAGCGTCAGGCCCGCTACCTGATTGCCGAAGACCCGGACCAGACCTACGCGCTGTACCTGAACGTCATGCGGCCTGGCAAGCGTATTCCGCCGCACAACCACACCACCTGGGCCTGCGTGGCCGGCGTGAGCGGCGTGGAGGTCAACGACGTCTACGTGCGCACCGACGACGGCAGCCAGGCCGGCGTGGGCACGCTGGAACATTCGCACACCGTGGAAGTGGGCCCACGCCACGGCATCGCCCTGCTGCCCGACGACATCCATTCGGTGGAAATCCGCGGCGATGCCGTCATCCGTCACCTGCACATGTACGGTCGCGCGCTGGAAACGCTGACCGAACGGCTGACGTTCGACCTCGAGACCGGACGCTGCCAGATCATGAACATGGGCGTCCAGACCCGCCGCTAAGCCACACCTGACCGGGGCCGCCGAGCGCGCCCCGCCAACTCCTGAATCGAAGCCGACTCCTCGCTCCTGCGGCGAGGATGGCCCCCTTTTTGCCCAATATTCATGACCCAGCCCACCTACACCGCCGTCGATGCCGTCACCCTGAAGGGCTGGCTGCACGATGCCGACGAAATCGCGCTGTTCGACGTCCGCGAGCACGGCCAGTATGGCGAGGGCCATCCGTTCTATGCCGTACCGATGCCCTACAGCCGGCTGGAACTCGATGTCGGCCGGCTGGCCCCGCGCACCGATGCCCGCATCGTGCTGGCCGACGACGGCGATGGCGTGGCGCAGGCCGCCGCGGCGGCGCTGGCATCGCTCGGCTATACGAACCTTTTCGTGCTCGACGGCGGCATGCCGGCCTGGCGCGCCGCCGGCTATACGCTGTTTGCGGGGGTCAATGTTCCGTCGAAGACCTTCGGCGAACTGGCCGAGCACCACTACCACACGCCGCGCGTGACCGCGCAGGAGCTGGCCGCGATGCAGGCCGGTCCCCAGGCGCCGGTCGTGCTCGACGGACGCCCGGCCAGCGAATTCCGCAAGATGAACATCCCGGGCGCGATCTGCTGCCCCAACGGCGAGCTGGCCTATCGCCTGCGCGACCTGGTGCCCGACAGCACCACCCCGATCGTCATCAACTGCGCGGGCCGCACGCGCAGCATCATCGGCGCCCAGTCCCTGATCAACTTCGGCGTCGCCAATCCTGTCTACGCGCTCGAAAACGGCACGCAGGGCTGGTACCTGAACGATTTCCCGCTCGAACACGGCGGCACCGCGCGTTATCCCGACAATGGCCTGCCGCGGGACATCGACGCCGCCCGCAACGCCGCCCAGGCGCTGACGCAACGCTTCGACGTCCCCCACATCGACGCCGCCCAGGCCAAGGCATGGCTGGCTGACACGACGCGCACCACATTCCTGTGCGACGTGCGCACCGCCGAGGAATTCGCCGCCCAGACGCTGCCCGGCGCACAGCACACGCCCGGCGGCCAGTTGATCCAGGCTACCGACCAGTACGTTGGCATCCGCCGCGCCCGGCTGGTGCTGTTCGATGCCGAAGGCGTACGCGCCCCGGTGGTGGCCAGCTGGCTGCGCCAGATGGGCCATGACGCCGTCGTGCTCGAAGGCGGCCTGCAGGCCGGCCAGGCCGCCGGCGTACGCGCCCCCCAGGGCCCGACCCATGAAGTGACCGCACTGCCGGGCACATCCGCTGCGCAGCTGGCCGCGGGTCTGGCCGACCAGTCGATGCTGGCGCTGGACCTGCGCGGCAGCATGGCCTACCGCGCCGGACATGTCGCCGGGGCGCGCTGGTCCATCCGGTCCCGCCTGGCGCAGGACCTGCGCGGCGTGCCGCACGACACCACGCTGGTGCTGATCGGCGATGCCGATGGCGACGATCCCGCCGAGCTGGCCGTAGCCGATCTGCGCGCGCTGGGCTTCCGCGATCTGCGCCGGCTGCAGGGCGGCTTTGCGGCCTGGCGCGATGCCGGCCATGCGGTGCGCCAGGGCACCGACACGCTGCCCGACGCGCGCTGCATCGACTACCTGTTTTTCGTACATGACCGCCACGACGGCAACAAGGCCGCCGCGCGCCAGTACCTGGCCTGGGAAACGGGCCTGATCGCCCAGCTCGACGCGCAGGAACTGGCCACGTTCCGCTTCCCGCCTGCCGGCTGATTGCCACCCGCGCCAGTCCACTTTCCACCTGCCATAGAAGAACGAGGTCGCCCCCATGTCCCGTCCGATGTCATCCCGCCTGTCGTCACGTCTTGCGCAGTACCTGGTTGCCGTATGCACCGTCACGCTGTCCGCCGCCGCCCCGGCGCAGCAGCCCATGGCACCCGTCAACGGATTTCCGTCGCAGCCGCTGCGGATCGTCTCGCCGTTCCCGGCCGGCGGCGGCAACGATGCCGTGACCCGCGTGGTGGCCACGCGGCTGTCGCAGGTACTGGGCCAGAGCGCCGTGACCGACAACCGGGGCGGCGCGGGCGGCAACATCGGCACGCGCTACGTGGCCGAGGCCAAGCCCGACGGCTATACGGTGCTGACCTCGCAGGTGTCGATCATGGCCGTCAACCCGACGCTGTACCGCGCGCCCGGCTTCGATCCGGTCAAGCAGTTCATCCCGGTCACGCAGATCAACGCGGCGCCGCTGGCCATCGTGGTATCGGCCAACGCCCCGTGGAAGACCTTCGAGGAACTGGCCGCGCAGGCCAGGGCGCAGCCGAACCGGATCACGTTCGCCACGCCCGGCAACGGCACGCTGTCGCACCTGGTGGGCGTGGTGCTCGACAAGGACAGCCAGGTTTCGCTCCAGCACGTGCCCTACAAGGGCGCGGGTCCGGCCATCAACGACCTGCTTGGCGGGCAGGTGGACGTGCTGATCACGTCCACCTCGTCGGTGTCCAGTTTCATCCAGACCGGCCGCATGCGTGCGCTGGCCGTCACCAGCCCGCGCCGTCTCGGGGTATTCACCAAGGTGCCGACTCTTGAAGAGCTGGGCTATCGCAATGCACGCTTCGAGGACTGGTACGGCTTCTTCGTACCGGCCGGCACGTCGCCGGAACGCGTTGCGCTGCTGAACCGCGCCATCGTGCAGGTGCTGCAGATGCCCGAGGTGGTGAAGACCATCAACGAAGGCGGCAGCGACGTGGTCGCCAACAGCTCCGAGGCGTTTGCCGCGCAGATGAAGCAGGACATTGCCCGCTGGTCGCAGATCGTCAAGCTGTCCGGCGCGCACGTGGACTGATCGACCGGTGCAGGCACGCGCCTTGCGACCCCTCACACAACATGCGCCAACCCACAGGCCAGCCAATGACGAAAGCGATCCCCACCCGCCTTGCCCATGCCGGACGCACCGCCGCCGTGCCCGGCGGACAGCCGGTCAATCCGCCCGTGGTGCGCGCCAGCACCGTGCTGTTCGAGTCCGTCGCGCAGCAGCGCGAGATGCGCGCCCGGCGCGATACCGAGCGGCTGTTCACCTACGGCGCGCGCGGCAACCCCACCAACTTCGCGCTCGAAGACATGGTGACCACGCTGGAAGGTGGCTATCGCACGCGACTGTTTCCGTCGGGCCTTGCCGCCGCCGCGATGACGATCCTGGCCTACGTGCGCCCCGGCCAGCATGTGCTGCTGCCCGATTGCGTCTACGAGCCGGTGCGCAACCTGGCCAACGGCTTCCTGCGCCAGCACGGCATCGGGGCCGACTTCTATGCCGCCAACGGCGCCGACCTGGACGCCAAGCTGCGCCCGGAGACGCGGCTGGTCTATGTCGAGGCGCCCGGTTCGCTGGTGTATGAAATGTGCGACCTGCCCGCGCTGGCGGCCCGCGCCCACGCGCACGGTGCGCTGGTGGCGGCGGACAACACCTGGGGCTCGGGCCTGCTGTACCGCCCCTTGACGCTCGGCGCCGACATCTCGCTGATGGCCGCCACCAAGTACCTGGGCGGCCATTCCGACGTGATGATGGGCACGGTGTGCACCACCGAGGCCGCGTGGCAGCCGCTGGCCACCATGGCCGATGCCTTCGGCATGACCGTGAGCCCCGACGACGCCTACCTGGTGCAGCGCGGCATCCGTTCGCTCGGTGCGCGCCTGGCCCAGCACCAGACCAGCGCGCTGGCCGTGGCGCAGTGGCTGCTCGACCGCCCCGAAGTGGCCGATGTCTTCTGCCCCGCGCTGCCGCACGATCCCAATCACGCGCTGTGGCAGCGCGACTGCCACGGCACCAACGGCCTGCTGTCGTTCACGTTGCGCTCGCAGGCGCCGGTGGCGCCCGAACGCTTTGTCGACAGCCTGCAGCTGTTCGGCATCGGCGCCTCGTGGGGCGGCTTCGAAAGCCTGGCCGTGCTGGCCGACATGCGCCGCGCGCGCAGCGTCACGGACTGGTCGCAGCACGGCACCGTGATCCGCCTGCATATCGGCCTGGAAGCCGTCACCGACCTGCTGGCGGACCTGGATCAGGCATTCGCCGCCATCGCTCATCTCGACTCCACAGAAAAGGACACTTCCCATGCCCATCATCGGTGACTGGCTGCGCCAGCAATCCGTCCCCGCCCGCACCAGCGGCCAGCTGCCCGTTGGCTCGATGGCCTCGGGCATGTCCGTCACGCTGCCCTATGTGGCCGTACGTGGCGCACGGCCCGGGCGCACGCTCTGGCTGCATGGACAGGTGCATGGCGACGAGATCAACGGCATGGTGGCGGCTCTGCGTTTCGCGCGCAGCCTGGACCCCGCGGCCATGCGCGGCAACGTGGTGGTCACGCCCACCGGCAATCCGCAGGCGCTGGACGCGCGGCGCAAGCGCAATCCCTATGACGAGCTTGACCTGGACCAGACCTATCCGGGCAGCGCCGGCGGCCTGGTATCCGAGCGGCTGGCCCATGCGCTGATGACCGAGGTGCGCGGCGTGGCCGACGTGCTCATCAACCTGCATACGATGAATCCGCTGTTCGACGCCCGCCCCTACACGGTCTACAAGGTCCACCCGGGCAGCAGCGTGACCGAGGCCGAAGTGCTGGCCGCCATGGCGCCGTTTCATCCCCACGTGGCCTGCCAGCAGGACGTGGGCGGCAAGGGCGAGCTGCCCGGCAACATCGCCGGCGCGCTCGACTACCAGTGCCTGGCCGCCGGGGTCTGCGCGTTCATGCTCGAACTGGGCAGCGGCAGCCGCTTCGAGGCCGACAACATCGCCGTGGCCGAGACCGGCTTCCACACGCTGGCCGTGCAGATGGGCATTCTCGACGGCCCGCCGGCCAGGCCCGCCGCCACCACGCTGCGGCGCGTGACACGGCGCGGCTGGATCACCGCCGATGACGGCGGCCTGTTCATTCCGGCGGCGCGGGCCGGAGACAAGCTCGGCGAAGGCGCATCGATTGGCGACACCCTCAAGCTCGACGCCTCGCTCACGCCCGTCAAGCCGCTCATGCGCGACGGCGTGCTGATCGGCCTGCGCAGCGACCCCGTGGTCCACACCGGCGAGCGCCTGGCGTTCGTGGCATGGGAATGGGACACGGTATCGATCCAGCCTTTACTTACGGCATGACAACGGCTTGCCCTCTCCCCCGCCCCTCTCCCGTGAACGGGAGAGGGGAGAAAACCATGGGCCATTCGCATGCGCTGGTTCGCTACCCTCTCCCGCCTGCGGGAGAGGGACCGGGGGAGAGGGCAGACGCCACACCGCCTTACCAAGCCTTGAAGCAAGACCATCGGAGCCTCACCATGTTTGCCCGCCGCGCCTTCGTTCTCAGCCTCGCCCTCATGACACCCCTGGCCCATGCGGCCTGGCCCGACCCGTCGAAGCCGATCCGCGTGGTGGTTGGCTTTCCGCCGGGCGGCGGTGCCGATGCGCTGGCGCGTGCCATTGCGCCGGCGCTGTCGGACCAGCTCAAGGCCAATGTCATCATCGACAACCGGCCCGGCGCGGGCGGCCTGATTGCCACCGACATGGTGGCCAAGGCCGCGCCCGACGGCTACACGCTCTACATCGCCACGCCGGGATCGTTCACGATCTGGCCGAACCTGCGCAAGCTGGCCTACGGCCCACAGAAAGACTTCGCGCCGGTCAGCGTGCTGGTGACCATGCCCAACGTGCTGGTGACCGGCGCCGACACGCCGTACAAGGACGTGCAGGGCCTGCTGGCGGCCGTGAAGCGCGCGGACGGCAAGTTCTCGTACGCATCGGGCGGCAATGGCACGATCGGCCAGATCGCTGCGGAGCAGTTCAAGATGCTGGCCGGCGTGCAGATGCAGCATGTACCGTACAAGGGCACCACCCCGGCGCTGACCGACGTGATGGGCGGCGTGGTGCCGATCACATTCTCCGATCCGTCGGCCAAGCCGTTGATCGCGTCAGGCAAGCTGCGCGTGCTGGCGGTGACCACCGCCAAACGCTCGCCCCAGTTCCCCGGCGTGCCAACCGTGGCCGAAGCCGGCGTGCCCGGCTACGAGGTCACCAACTGGTACGGGCTGGTGGCGCCGGCCGGCACCCCGCCCGATGTCATCACGCAGCTGAACAAGGCGCTGGTCAAGGTCATGGCCGACCCCGAGATCCGCCACCGGCTGGCCATATCGGGCATGGATGCCACCTCGGACACGCCGCAGCAGTTCGCGAAGCTGCTCGAAAGCGAGCGCGCCAAGTGGGGCGACCTGATCCGCAAGGCCGGCATCCAGGGCGATTGATACCGTGACTGTCCGCCGCTACCCGCAACTGGCGCACTGGGGAGCCTTCACGGCCGTCGTCGAGGATGGCAGGCTGGTCCGCTGCGAACCGTTCGCCGCCGACCCCAACCCGTCGCCCCTGCTCGATGCCATCGTGCCGATGGTCTACTCGCCCACGCGCATCCGTACGCCGATGGTGCGGCGCGGCTGGCTGGCGCAGCGCGAGGCCAGCGACGGCCATGCACGCGGACGCGACGATTTCGTCGAGGTGCCGTGGGACGTCGCGCTCGACCTGGTGGCGGGCGAGATCCGGCGCGTACGCGCGCAACATGGCCCGGCCGGCGTATTCGGCGGCTCCTACGGCTGGTCGTCGGCCGGGCGGCTGCACCACGCGCGCTCGCTGATCCGCCGTTTTCATTTCACGGGCGGCGGCTGCGTCGACCAGGTGGGCAACTACAGCTGGGGCACCGCGCAATTCCTGCTGCCCCACGTCATCGGCACCGACCGGCCGCTGACCGGCCGCGTCACGGCCTGGCCCAGCCTGATCGCCCATACCGAGGTCTTCGTGGCCTTCGGCGGACTGGCGCTGAAGAACGGCCAGGTGTCGTCGGGCGGCGCCGCCGAGCATACGCAGGAGTCCTGGCTGCGCAAGCTGGCAGCCAGCGGCGCCACGGTCATCAATATCAGCCCCACGCGCGACGATTGCCCCGATTTCCTGGGCGCCGAATGGATTCCGATCCGGCCGAACACCGATGTCGCGCTGATGCTGGCGCTGGCTTACGAACTGCGCCGCACGGGCGCGCACGACGCGGCATTCCTGCAGTCGCATTGCAGCGGCTGGGCCGAACTCGAATCCTATTTGCTGGGCCACGCCGACGGCGAGCCGAAGACGCCCGCGTGGGCGGCCGCCATCACCGGCATTCCGGCCGCGCGCATCGTCCAACTGGCCGCCCAGCTGGCCGGCAAGCGCAGCTACCTCACCTGCAGCTTCGCCGTCCAGCGCCAGCATCGCGGCGAGCAGCCGTACTGGATGGCCATTGCGCTGGCGGCCATGCTGGGCCAGATCGGCCTGCCCGGCGGCGGTTTCGGCTTCGGGCACGGATCGATGAATGGCGTAGGCAACCCGCGCGTGGCCACGCCGGGCCCGGAAATGCCGGTCGGCCGCAACCCGGCCAATCTCGACATCCCCTGCGCACGGCTGTCGGACATGCTGCTGAATCCGGGCACCGCCTACCGCTTCAAGGGCGAGACGCGCCACTATCCCGATGTGAAGCTCGTGCACTGGGCCGGCGGGAACCCGTTCCATCACCACCAGCAGCTGGGGCGGCTGCGCCAGGCATGGGCGCGTCCGCAGACCGTGATCGTGCAGGACATCTGCTGGACGGCCACCGCACGTCATGCCGATATCGTGCTGCCCGTGACTACCGCGCTGGAACGCAACGATATCGGCGGCTCTTCGCGCGACCGCTATGTGCTGGCCATGCACCAGGCCATCGCTCCATTGCATCAGGCGCGCAGCGATCTCGACATCTTTACCGATCTGTCCGACCGCCTCGGCTATCGCGAGGCCTTCACCGAGGACCGCGACGAACGCGGCTGGATCGCATCCATCTACGCCCGCTGCCGCGACGCCCAGGCAAGCGCCGGCATCGAGCTGCCGCCGTTCGATCAGTTCTGGCGCAGCGGGCATGTGGCCCTGCCCGCACCCACCGACGACTTCGTGCTATTCGACGATTTCCGGCAAGACCCGCTGGCGCATCCGCTGCGCACGCCAAGCGGACGCATCGAGCTTGCCAGCCCGACACTGGGCGCCATTTCCGAAGACTGCGGCACCCATCCGAACTGGCAGCCGCCCGTCGAATGGCTGGGCGCGGCCGAAGCGCGGCGCCACCCGCTGCACCTCGTTTCCGTGCAGCCGGCCGACCGGCTCCATAGCCAGCTCGATGCCGCCCCACTGGCCCAGGCCGGCAAGGTGGCCGGCGCCGAACGGATCACGCTGCACCCGGCCGATGCCGCCGCGCGCGGCCTGCACCCCGGCATGCGGGTGCGCGTGCACAACGCCCGCGGCGCCATTGCCGCCGGCCTGGCGGTGAGCGACGGCGTGGCCCCCGGCGTGGCAATGATCGCCACGGGCGCCTGGTACGACCCCGATGCCGACGGCGTGGACCGCGCCGGCGCCGCCAATACGCTGACGCTCGACATCGGCACATCGGACCTGACCCAAGGGCCGAACGCCATGAGTTGCCTGGTGGAGGTGTCGCGGGAGGGGTAGGTTCGGTTAGCCGTCCGCGGGGATGCGGTGGCCAAGGTAAGCATGGATCGCCGTCACGAACGATCCTGCCTGTTCGATCATTTGACGGGCGTCTTCGGACTCCACAGGCTCGCCTTCATAGTCGGCGACATAGCGGCGCGTTTCCGCCTGCTTGAGCAAGCGGCCCATTTCACGGGGGATAGGGCCGTTCTTGATGAGTTGATCGCTGAAGGCGTTCAGGACACCCTTGTGGGTCTTGCCGATCTCGGCCCCTGCGGCAATCAGCGCGGCACGTGCGGCATCGAACATGGCGTAGTAGCCGCGGTTGCACGCACCATCGGGATCCCCCGCCTCGAGCAGAAGCCGGGCCGACGCCAGCGCCTGGTCCGCCTTGGCCATCAGGTCTGCGGCCTTCACAACCGCACCCCTTCTCTTGCAATATTCCGAAGCAGAGCCGGATTCGCGAATCGCTCGGGATGATCCCACTGGTCGAGCCAGATCGGCAGCGGAGAAATGTTGATGCCGGTGTCGAGTAGTACGTCGTACGCGACGTCGGCCATGGCCAGCGTTGTGGGTAGCGCACGCTGATGCTCCCCTTTCAGCAGGATAGCGACGTCCGCATCGCTGTCGGGACGGAAGGTGCCCCGGGCCCTGCTGCCAAAGACGATGGCGCCCGCCACGTCGAAACGCGGTGCGAGTACGGCCAGAAACTGACGAACGGCACTTTCAGTGTTAGGGTCAAGGCGATTCATGTGTCACCTGCGATGCGATTCGTGTCAATCATAGCGCGTCTGGGTGAATCGGAAGTCAGTTGCCCGCCGCCGCTGGCGCCATGGTTCCGTCGCTGACGCCGCAAACCCGTCGATTCAGCCCCTGCCCCTGGCAAGTGCCTCCGCCGTGGCTTATACCTGTCACATCGCAACGACATTCACGACGAGGAACGAGCCATGCGCCCTATGCACCCCCCCTTTCCGAACGCCAGCGCCGATGACGACGAGGCCTGGGCCTACTGGCGTGCCCGCCGCATGGTGCGGGCGCTGCGCGGCTGGTATATCCATCTGCTGGTCTACGTGGTGGTGAACAGCTGGCTGTGGCTGCGCTTTTTCTACTTTCCGACACCGTCCTGGTCGCACTACGCCACCTCGGGCTGGCCGTGGCCGCTGACGACCACGCTGGCCTGGGGGCTGGGGCTGGGCGTGCATGGTATCCTTGTCTGGACGCGCCTGTCGCGTTGGGGCCGCGACTGGGAAACCCGCAAGATTCAGGAATTCATGAACCGGCAGCAGTGACCGGCCGGCCCGCCGGCTACATCTGCCGGAATTTGTGCACGTAGGCGCGCGATACCGGCAGTTCCGTGTCGCCGCCGCGCATCCGCACGAACAGGCGCCCGGAATCGTCGCGCCGCGTGCCGGCCACGTGCTCCATGTTGACGATGGTGGAGCGGTGCACCTGCCAGAAGACTTCGGGGTCCAGCCCGTCGATCAGTTCCTGCAGCGGCGTGCGGATCAGGTGTTCACCGTCCTGCGTGTGGACCACCACGTATTTGTCGTCGCTCTGGAAATACAGCACGTCCTGGATCGGCACGTGGCTGGTGGTGTTGCCCCGGCTCGCGCGCACCCACCGCAGCGGCCCGGCACCTTCCGCGCGCGCCTGTCCCCGCGCCAGCTGACCCAGCAGCTGCGCCAGTTCGGGCAGCGGCGCGGACTCCTGAAACGCCTTGCGCAGCCGTTCGATAGTGCGGCCCAGCCGCTCGTCGGTGACGGGCTTCACCAGATAGTCGACGGCGGCGCGTTCGAATGCGTCGAGCGCGAACTCGTCGTAGGCGGTGACGAACACCAGGCGCGTGTCGGTCTCGATGCCCTGCGCCACTTCCAACCCGGACAGGCCCGGCATCTTGATGTCGAGAAAGGCCACGGCGGGCACCAGCCGGGCGATGGCCTCGGCCGCTTCCAGGCCGTTGGCGGCTTCGGCAACGATGTCCAGCTCCGGCCAGAGCCGGGCCAGCTTGCCCCGCAGATGCGCGCGCAGGTGTTCCTCGTCATCGGCGATCAACGCGGTGGGCTTCATGCGGGGTCTCCGTTCTGGCGCGCGCGTGGCAGCGGGATGTCGATCAGCACGGCGGTGCCGGGCGCGCGGTCCTCGATGCGGACGTGGGCATCGCCGTCATAGAGCACGGTCAGCCGCTCGCGCAGGTTGGACAAGCCCACCCCGGCATTGCCGCCCGGCCTGAAGCCCATGCCGTCGTCCTCGATCGTGGCCAGCATGCGCGCCCCGCGCCGTTCCAGCCGCACGAGCAGGCGGCCGCCTTCCACCTTGGGCTCCAGCCCGTGCTTGACGGCGTTTTCCACCACGGGCTGCAACAGCATCGGCGCCAGCGGCACGGTGTCCAGCGATCCATCGACGTCCACCATGTACTGCAGCCGCTCGCCCATGCGAATCTTGATCAGCGCCAGGTAGTCGCGCAGCAGCGTGGCTTCCTGCGCCACGGTGCCCTGCGTGGCCCGGCTGGCCGCCAGCGATGCCCGCAGGTACGCGATGAAGTGTTCGAGCATCAGCGTGGCCTTCTGCGGCGCGGGCTCGATCAGGCTCACCACGTTGGCCAGCGTGTTGAACAGGAAATGCGGCTCGATCTGGGCCTGCAGCAGCCGCATCTGCGCTTCCACGAGCTGTTTCTCGGTGGACAGCGTGCGCACCTGGTCGCGCGCCATGAATTCGGCAATTTTGCGTTCTTCCCAGCCCCGGCCCAGCAGGCCGACCCGGCTCCAGGTCATGATGCCGTGCACGGCCAGGCCGATGCCCCAGCCCATCAGCGGCGCACGCACCCACGGCCGCTCGGGCGACGTCACCAGGTTGACGACGATCAGCAGCGCGTTGACCCCCACATAGACCAGCGCATGCATGTAGAAGAAGCGCAGCGCCCGCACGCGGCGGCGCGCGTCCTGATAGGCGCGCTGGTCGGCGGCGGTACGCCAGAGTTCTGGATCGACGGAACGCAAGGTGGAATCCCGGGGGCGGGGGTGGAGTTGCCGCGAGATTACCACCGGCCCGGCACGGCGGACACGGGAAAAGTGCGGATCGACAGGAATCCGGCGCCGCCCGTCGGTATGCGGCGCCAGTGGCCGATCTACGCCGGACTACCTCGGAAACGGCCGGTGCAGCGGCAGTTCCGGGTTCAGCCGTACGCCAAACCCTGGCGCATCGAGCGCGGACGCCTTCATCCGGCCATTGATGGGCACCGGCTCGTCCAGCAATTGCGGATCGAACATCGGCACGATCTGGTCGGCGCCCGGCGACATGCTCAGGAACTCGGCAAACGGGCTGTTATGGCGCGTGATGACGAAGTGGTAGCTGTAGACCGACGACCCGTGCGGCACCACGAGCTTGCCGTGGGCGTCGGCCAGGGCCGAGATGCGGATCAGTTCGGTGATGCCGCCGCACCACCCCACGTCGGGCTGGATGATGTCGCAGCAGCCCATCTCCAGCAGCATCCTGAAGCCCCAGCGCGTGGCCTCGTGCTCGCCGGTGGTCACCAGCATGCCGCGCGGCACGTTGCGGCGCAGTTCGGCATAGCCCCAGTAGTCGTCGGGCGGCAGCGCCTCCTCGATCCATTTCAGGCCGAAGTCGTGGTACGCCGCCTGCGCCAGGCGCGTGGCGTATTCCACGTCCAGACTCATCCAGCAGTCGTACATGAGCCAGAAGTCCGGGCCGCAGGCCTCGCGCATCTGCCCCAGCAGTTCCAGGTTCCTGCGCAGCCCCGCCTCGCCCTCCGCCGGGCCGTGGTGCAGCGGCAGCTTGCCGCCGATAAAGCCGTGCTTCCGGGCGAAGTCGGGCCGCGCCCCGGTCATGTAGAACTGCAGTTCGTCGCGCACCGGACCGCCCAGCAGCGCATGCACCGGTTCCTTTCTCACCTTGGCCAGCAGGTCCCAAAGCGCCAGGTCCACCCCCGATATCGTGTTCAGCACGATGCCCTTGCGGCCGTAATACAGCGTGGCGTTGAACATCTGGTCCCAGATCTTCTCGATATCGGTGACCTTCTGGCCCTCGATAAACCGCGCCAGGTGCTTCTCGACGATCCAGCAGCCCAGTTCGCCGCCCGTGGTGACGGCAAACCCGACCGTGCCGTCGCTGGCCTCGATTTCCACCACCAGCGTGCCCAGCACGTTGATACCGAAGCTCTGCCGGCTGCGGCGGTATTCGGGGTACTTCGCCATCGGCGTGGCGATGTGGTCATCGATCCAGTGGCCGGCGCCCTGGTCGTGATAGTCGGCGCCGGCGCCGCGCAGCGTGAAGGCACGGACGTGCCGGATGGTGGGCATGCTCATGTTGCGGTGCTCCAGGAATCGGAATCAGGAAAATTGGCGATGGGTGGCCGCGTCGGCGTGCGCCTGCACCGGGCGCGCGCCGCGCAGCCCCAGAAACAGCAGCCCGCCCACCACGGTAATCGCGGCCAGCAGGTTCATGCCCGCCGTGTGCGACGCAAACGCCTGCTCGGCCCACGTCTTGATGTTCGGCGCGACAAACCCGCCCAGCGCGCCCAGCGAGTTGATCAGCGCAATGCCGCCGGCCGCCGCCGCGCCGCCAAGGTAGCTGGTGGGAAAGGTCCAGAACAGCGGCTGCACGGCGATAAAGCCGGCCGCCGCGAAGCACAGCGCCACGAGCGCCAGCATGTGGGATTGCATGACGAGTGTCTCCTCTGCGCAGGACCGGCCGTCGGCGAGACGCCGGGGCGTGCGCATGGGTTGAGGTAGCCGCCCCGGGATGCTTGCCCCGGGGTCTGTGCCGCGGGAACTTCGCTCAGTAGGTGGCGCGTCCGCCCGACAGGTCGAACACCGCGCCCGTGCTGAAGGCGCAGTCCTCGGTCGTCAGCCAGGCGATCATCGACGCGGCCTCTTCCACTTCCAGGAAGCGGCCCATCGGGATCTTCGACAGCATGAACGCGATGTGCTGCTCGGTCATCGAGTCGAAGATCGGCGTGCGCGCCGCTGCCGGCGTCACGGCATTCACCAGCACGCCGCTCTGCGCCAGTTCCTTGCCCAGCGACTTGGTCAGGCCGATCACGCCCGCTTTCGACGCGCTGTAGTGGGATGCGTTCGGGTTGCCCTCCTTGCCGGCCACCGACGCGATATTGACGATGCGCCCGAACTTGCGGGCCATCATGTGCGGCACCACCGACCGGCAGGTCAGGTAGCTGCCGATCAGGTTCACCTCGATCACGCGCCGCCAGACGGCGGGGTCCAGTTCCCACGTGGGGGCATTGCCGCCCGTGATGCCGGCGCTGTTGACCAGCGCGTCGATGTGCCCCAGCTTCTGGATCGTGGCTTGCGTGGCGTGGTCGACGGCATGCTCGTCGGTCAGTTCCACGACCTCGCCGGTGACCTGGCCCAGCTTCGACAGCGCGTCGCCAGCCTTGACCAGCTGCGCCTCGTTGACGTCCCACAGCGACACCACGGCGCCCGAACGCAGCATCCGTTCGGCCACGGCGTAGCCAATGCCCTGCGCACCGCCGGTAATCACGGCCACGCGGCCCTTCAGGTCGAGCTGGTTCATTGCTGGTCTCCCACGTTGGCCGCCACGGTGCGCTGCTGCTGTTCGCCCAGCCCGGTGATGCCCAGGCGCATGGTCTGCCCCACCGTCAGGTACACCGGCTGCGGCTTCTGCCCCAGGCCCACGCCGGGCGGCGTGCCGGTGGAAATCACGTCGCCGGGCTGCAGGCTCATGAACTGGCTGATATAGGACACGACGGTCGGCACGTCGAAGATCATCGTGCGGGTGTTGCCGTGCTGGTACCGCTTGCCGTCCACCTCCAGCCACATCTCCAGGGCCTGGGCATCGGGCACTTCGTCGCGCGTGACCAGCCATGGGCCCATCGGGCCAAACGTGTCGCAGCCCTTGCCCTTGTCCCACTGCCCGCCGCGTTCCAGCTGGTAGGCACGCTCGGAGATGTCGTTGACGATGCAGTAGCCGGCCACATGGTCCAGCGCATCGGCCTTGGACACATAGCGCGCTGTCTTGCCGATCACCACGCCCAGTTCGACTTCCCAGTCCACCTTTTCGGCGCGCGGCGGAATCTCCACGTCGTCGTTCGGCCCGACGATCGCGCTGGTGGCCTTCATGAACAGCACCGGCTCGGTGGGAATCGGCATGCCCGATTCGGCCGCTTGGTCCGAATAGTTCAGGCCCACGCAGATCATCTTGCCCACGTTGCCCACGCACGGGCCGATGCGCGGCGCACCTTGCACCAGCGGCAGCGATGCCGGGTCGAGGGCGGCCAGGCGGGCCAGCGTATCGGGGGAAAGCGTGGCGCCGGTGATGTCCGGCACATGGGCAGAGAGGTCGCGCAGGCGTCCCTGGGCATCGATCAGGCCGGGTCGTTCCTGGCCGGCCGCGCCGTGGCGAATCAGCTTCATCTTGTCTCCTGTCTTTTTGGTGATGGTGAGAAGCGTCCGTTGCACTGTAAGCCGCCAGCCTATATCGTTCCAATCAATTTATAAGAGCAGGCAATTCCATTCTGGAATAGCCAAGGAGACACCGCATGTCACTGACACGCCGCCTGGTGAACCGGCTGAAACTCAAGCATTGGGCGCTGCTGAGTGCCCTGGCCGACACCCCCACGCTGAACCAGGCCGCCGCGCTGATCCACGTCACGCAGCCGTCGGCCACGAAGATGCTGGCCGATATCGAACAGGCGTTTGGCTTTGCGATCTTCGAGCGCCACGCGCGCGGCATGCGGCCGACGCCGCTGGGCATCGAAGTGGTCACCTATGCCCGCCACACGCAGGCCAGCCTGGACCGCTTTCTGGAGGATATGGAAGCGCGCCGCCGGGGCGGCCACGGGCATCTGGTGTTCGGGGCGATCATGGGCGCCGCGCCTGACCTGGTGGCGGCCGCCGTGGCCGACATCAAGCGCGAGCGGCCGCGCCTGGGCGTGCGCATCCTGGGCGAAACCAGCGACCAGATCGGCGTGCTGCTGGAGCGGCACGAGATCGAACTGGCCGTCGGGCGCTTTGCCGGCCCACTCGACCACAACAGGTTCGACTTCTGCGCGCTGTCCGACGAACCGCTGCGGATCGTGGTGCGCAGCGGGCACCCGCTGGTGCAGGCGTTCCGGCAACACGATCACGAGGGCCCGGGCTGGGACGAACTCGTGCGCTGGCCCTGGGTGCTGCAGACGCTGACCAGCCCGGCGCGGCTGATGCTGGAAAACCAGTTCGCGCAGGCCCAGGTGTCCACGCCGCAGGACGTGATCGAGTGTTCGTCGATCTTCGCCACGCTGCAGCTACTGCAATCGGGCGATGCCATCGCGATGCTCCCCGAATCGGTGGTACGCGATCACGTCCGGGCATCGCTGCTGGCCACGCTGCCCGTGGAGGTGGGGCAGGACATGAAGGCGTTCGGCATCCTGACCCGCAAGAACGAGGCGCTGTCGGACGTGGCCACGGCGTTCGTCGGCTACCTGCAGGCGCGCGCGCAGGCGAAGGCCGCGGCGGCTTCGGCAGCTTAACGGCCGAAGCGGCGCGGATCGTACGGCGTGGGGTCCACGTACGGCGTTTCGCGGTCGAACAGTTCGGCCAGCAGGCGCGCCGTGGCCGGCCCCAGCGTCAGGCCCTGGTGGCCATGGCCGAAGTGAAACCACAGGTTGGCATGACGCGGCGCGCGCCCCACCACCGGGCGCATGTCGGCGATGCACGGTCGCGCGCCCATCCACGGCTGTGCTTCCACGGGCTGGCCCAGCCGCACCAGATCGCCGGCCAGCATTTCCGCCCGCACCGACTGCACCGGCGTGGGCGGCGATTCATGATGCGCGAACTCGGCGCCCGTGGTCAGCCGCAGGCCCTGGCGCATCGGCGCCAGCAGGATGCCGTTCTCGGCGTCGAGCAGCGGCCTGTCCGGCATGGCGTCCACGTGGTAGTGGCGGTGGTAGCCGCGCTTGACGAACAGCGGCAGCCGGTAGTCGAGCCGGCGCGTCAGCCCCGCCGCCCATGGCCCCAGCGCGATCACGGCGTGTTCGGCCTGCACCGCGCCATCGCGCGTGTGCACCATCCAGCCGCTGCCCGACTGGCGCAGCGTATCGGCGTCGCCCTGCAGCAGCACGCCACCCTCGCGCTCGAACAGCGCCGCGTAGCGCGCCACCAGTTCACCGGGATCGCTGACCGTCCACGGGTCCTGCCAGTGCACCGCGCCGGCCATCGGCCGCTGCAGCACCGGCTCGGCGGCAGCCAGTGCCGCGCTGTCCAGAACCGCGTGGCGCAGATCGTGCGCGGCCGCGACCGTGCTGGCCGCCTGGGCCGCCGCGTCGAACGCGGCCGGCGTCCGGTATGCCTCCAGCCAGCCCGATTTGCGGACCAGATCCTGGGCACCGGCGCGTTCGATCAGCGGCGCATGTTCGTCGATGCAGTGGCGGATCAGCGCCGCGTAGGCACTGACCGTGGCCATATAGCGTTCCGGCGCCGACGCGTGCCAGTAGCGCGCCAGCGACGGCACCAGCGACGGCAGCGCCCGCAGGTGGTAATGCACGTCGTTGCCACGCCGTGCCGCCACCCGCAGGATCGCCTGCCAGGCGCGCGGGAACGCGTACGGCTGCACTGCCTCGCGCTGGATGATGCCGGCATTGCCGTACGAGGTCTCGCGGCCCGGCGCCTTGCGGTCGATCAGGCACACGGCATGGCCGCGCTGTTGCAGCGCCAGCGCCGTGGCAACGCCAACGATGCCGGCACCCAGCACAACGACTTCGGTCTGGCGGGACGTTCTGGAAGTTTCTGTCATGAGCTCTTGCTTGCGGGTTTAGCGGTCTTGCGCGTCCGGGCGCCCTTTCCGGAACTCCCGGAGCTGCCGGGGCTGCCGGGGCTGCTGTTTGCCATGTCGATGTCCCGCGCCGTCTCGCGCAGGCAATCGGCCAGTTCTGCCACGCTGGGCGGAAGCCGGCGGTCGCGCAGCGTGATGAGGCCTACGGGCGGCAGTTCCACTTCCACGGGCATCGCCAGCACGTGGAAGCGCCCTTCCGCCTGCAATTGTCGGCCCACGGAGCCTGCCACGAAGCCCACCGCCTGCCGCTGCGCCACGAAGGTGGTGACCGCCAGGTACGACGACGACTCGATCACGTCGGCCGGCGGCTGCTGCCCGTGGCGGAAGAACGCCTGCTCGATCTTGACGCGCAGTGACGCCCACGGCGGCGGCAACACCAGCGGATGCCGCGCCAGGTCGGTCCAGTCGGGGCTGGCCTGCCGCGACAGCGGATGGCTGGCGGCCACGACGGCCACCATCGGATCCTCGTAGAGCGCGTCGGTGATCAGGTCCGGCGCGGCGTAGCTGGGTTCCAGGCGGCCAACGATCACGTCGAGTTCCGACAGCCGCAGGCGGGGCAGCAGGTGCGTGAGGTCGCCCTCCTCGACCAGCACCGTCGCACGCGGCGAGCGGTCCTTGAGGCGCGCCACGGCCCGGGCCAGCAGCACGGGCAGCGTGGCGCCCATCGATCCCACGCGCACGCGGCCTGCCGCGCCGCTGGCCACGGCCTCGATCTCGTCGCGCGTCACGTCGTACTGGGCCAGCACGGCACGCGCAAAGCGCACCAGCGATTCGCCAGCCGGCGTGGGCTCCGTGCCGCGCGTGGAGCGCGTGAACAGCGTCAGCCCGAGCATTTTCTCCACTTCGGCCAGCACCTTGGACACGGCCGGCTGGCTGACCGACAGGAATTCGGCGGTGCGGCCCAGATGCCGGAACTCGTCCAGCGCCACCAGCAGTTGCAGGTGGCGAAGCTTGATATTGGAGCGGAAGGCCCGGTCGATATGCGCCATGGCAGCGAGTCTACCTAACCGGAAGGTTATGAAGCAATGCCAATTTTCTATTGGATGGTTATGTTCGGGGCGCCCACAATCGCTCCCAGAGCGGGTTGGCATCGACGCCGGTCCGCGACCTAAAACAAGATCGGAGACATCCCCATGACGCAAGGTCTTCCCGCCAGCCTTTCACGCCGCCGGCTACTGCTGGGCAGCGCCGCCACCGCGGCCGTTGCCGCCACCGGCACGGCCAGCCTGCTTGTGCCGCGCATGGCACGCGCCGCCGGCGAATATCCCGACCGGCCCATCACGTTCATCTGCCCCTGGCCGGTAGGCGGCACGGCCGACCAGTCGATGCGGGCCCTGTGCCAGGTGGCGTCGGGAGTTCTCAAGCAGTCGATCGTGGTGGAAAACCGCGCCGGCGCATCGGGCATGATCGGCACCAAGGCGCTGGCCCGCGCCAACCCCGATGGCTACACCATCGGCCAGATCCCGATTTCGGTCACGCGCTTCTCGCAGCTGGGCATGCTGCAGCTGGACCCGCGCACCGAACTGACCTACCTGGCACGCACCTCTGGCCAGACCTTCGGCATCGCCGTGCCGGCCGGCTCGCGCTTCAAGACGCTGGCCGATGTGGTGGCCGAGGCCAAGGCGCACCCGGGAAAGCTCACCTACGCGCATGCCGGCATCGACGGCGCCACGCACGTCGGCATGGAGCAGTTCGCGCTGGCCGCCAGCGTGAAGTTCAACGCCATCGCCTACAAGGGCGGCTCGCAGGCCCTGCAGGACGTTCTGGCCAACCAGGTGGACCTGCTGGCCGATTCCAGTTCGTGGGCGCCGCATGTGGAAGCCGGCAAGCTGCGTCTGCTGGCCACCTGGGGCGAGCAGCGCACGCCGCGCTTCAAGGACACGCCCACGCTCAAGGAACTGGGCTACAACGTCGTCGTGGAAGCCCCCAACGGCATCGGCGCGCCCAAGGGCCTGCCGCCCGATATCGAAAAGAAGCTGCGCGATGCGTTTCGCGCCGCCGTGGCCAGCGCCGAATTCAGGACCGTGGCCGCCCGCATCGACGCGCCGGTCATGTATCTGGACGGCCCCGACTACAAGAAGTACGTGGCCGAGGTCTACAGCCAGGAAACGCAGCTGATCCAGCGCCTGAAACTCAAGGAAATGCTCGCGCAGAGCTAACCCGCCCCAACCCTGTCAATCGTGACCCTGAACCCCGTCATTCGCCTGCACGCCAACGACAACGTCCTGATCGCCCGCGCCGACCTGACGCTGGGCCAGCACCTGGAGGACCTGGACGTGCGCGTGCGCGCCCAGGTGCCCGCCGGCCACAAGATCGCCGCCCGTGCGATCGCACGCGGCGAGCGGGTCAAGAAATACGACACCGTGATTGGCGTGGCCGACCGCGACATTGCCGCCGGCGAGCACGTGCACAGCCATAACCTGCGGCTCGTGGACGACTACCGCGATCCCGCGTTCTGTGCCGATGTGCGCCCCGTGGCCTACGTGCCGGAACGCGAACGCGCGACGTTCATGGGCTATGTGCGGCCGGACGGCCGCGTGGGCACGCGCAACTTCGTCGGCATCCTGTCGTCGGTGAACTGCTCGGCCACGGTCATCAAGCACATCGCCGCGCATTTCACCACGGAGCGGCTGGCCGCCTATCCCAATGTCGATGGCGTGGTGGCGTTCGCGCAGAGCAGTGGCTGCGGCATGTCGTCGCCCAGCGAGCACTTCGACCTCCTGCGCCGCACCATCGCCGGCTATGCGCGGCATCCGAACCTGGCCGGCGTGCTGATCGTCGGCCTGGGCTGCGAGCGCAACCAGGTGGCATCGCTGGTGGAATCGCAAGGGCTGGTCCCCGGCGAGAACCTGCACACGCTGGTGATGCAGGAAACGGGCGGCACGCGCGCCACGATCGAGGCGGGCATCCGCGCCATCGAGGCCATGCTGCCGGCCGCCAATGCCTTCCGGCGCCAGCCCGTGAGCGCCAGCCATATCAAGATCGGCCTCGAGTGCGGCGGCTCGGACGGCTTCTCGGGCATCACGGCCAACCCGGCGCTGGGTGCGGCCATGGATATCCTGGTGCGCCACGGCGGCACCGCGATCCTGTCGGAAACCCCGGAAATCCACGGCGTGGAGTACATGCTTACGCGCCGGGCGGTGACGCCCGAGGTGGGCCAGAAGCTGCTGGATCGCCTGGCCTGGTGGGAACGCTACACCGCCGGACACAACGCCCAGTTCAACGGCGTGGTCGGGCACGGCAACCAGCAGGGTGGCCTGGCCAACATCTTCGAGAAATCCCTGGGCTCGGCCATGAAGGGCGGCACCACGCCGCTGCAGGCCGTGTACGAGTACGCCGAGCCGATCGACCGCGCCGGTTTGGTCTTCATGGATTCCCCCGGCTACGACCCCGTGGCCGCCACCGGCCAGATCGCCAGCGGCGCCAACCTGATCTGCTTCACCACCGGCCGTGGCTCGATGTTCGGCTCGAAGCCGGCCCCGACCATCAAGCTGGCCTCGAATTCGCCGATGTTCCGCCGCCTGGAGGAAGACATGGACATCAACTGCGGCCTGGTGCTCGACGGGGAACTGAGCGTGGCGCAGATGGGCGAACGGATCTTCGAACACATCCTGCGCGCCGCATCCGGCGAACCCACCAAGAGCGAACTGCTTGGGCTGGGCGATCACGAGTTCGTGCCCTGGCACGTGGGGATCGTGAGCTAGGCCCTTCGCATATCAGACGCTTCCAACATCCGACCCCGCCATCGCATGCTGACCACTCTCACCGACCCCACCCTGCTTCGCAGCCAGAACTTCATCGACCAGCAATGGTGCGACAGCCGCGCCCGCCTGGAAGTGACCGACCCGGCCACGGGCGCAGTGATCGCCGACGTGCCCGACAGCGATGCCGCCGACGCCCGGCGCGCCGCCGATGCCGCCGCCGCGGCCTTCCCGGCCTGGAGCCGCCGCACCGCCCGCGACCGTGCCCAGATCATCAAACAGTGGCACGCGCTGATCCTGGCCAACGAGCAGGACCTGGCCCGCATCATCTCCGCCGAGCAGGGCAAGCCCATGCACGAGAGCGTGGGCGAAGTGCGCTACGGGGCGTCGTACGTGGAATGGTTCGCCGAGGAAGCCACGCGCATCTGCGGCGACGTGGTGGCCGAGGCCGTGCCGGGCCGCAAGATGATCGTGCTCAAGGAGCCGGTGGGCGTGGTAGCCGCCATCACGCCATGGAACTTCCCGCTGGCGATGATCGCCCGCAAGATCGCGCCCGCGCTGGCCGCTGGCTGCACCGTGGTGGCCAAGCCCGCCGAAGATACCCCGCTGACCGCGCTGGCGCTGGTCCGCCTGGCGGAACGCGCGGGCCTGCCGCAAGGCGTGTTGAACATCGTCACCGCATCGCGCGCCAACACCCCGGCCGTGGTCGATGCCTGGCTGGCCGATGCGCGCGTGCGCAAGATCACGTTCACGGGCTCCACGCCGGTGGGCAAGCACCTGGCCCGCGAGTCGGCCGGCACGCTCAAGAAGCTGTCGCTGGAACTGGGCGGCAACGCCCCGTTCATCGTATTCGACGATGCCGACCTCGATGCGGCCGTGGAGGGCCTGATGGCCGCCAAGTTCCGCAACGGCGGCCAGACCTGCGTGTGCCCGAACCGCGTGTACGTGCAGGCCGGCGTCCACGACGCCTTCGTCAGCAAGCTGGCCGCCCGCGTGGGTGCGCTGCACGTGGGCCCGGCCTCCGACTCCGCCGCGCAGATCGGTCCGATGATCAATGCCCGCGCCGTCGACAAGATCGACCGCCATGTGCGCGATGCCGTGGACCAGGGCGCCCGCGTGGTGGTGGGCGGCGAGCGCGTGCGCACCGCCGATGGCCCGCACTACTACGCCCCGACCGTGCTGGCCGGCGCCACGCCCGCGATGGCGCTGGCGCACGAGGAAACCTTCGGACCCGTGGCACCTGTGTTCCGCTTTACCCACGAGGATGAAGTGATCCGCGACGCCAACGACACGCCGTTCGGGCTGGCCGCCTACTTCTATTCCAACGACGTGCGGCGCATCTGGCGCGTGGCGCAGGCGCTGGAAACCGGCATCGTGGGCATCAACGAAGGCGCGCTGGCGTCCGAGGCGGCGCCGTTCGGCGGCGTGAAGGAATCGGGCTACGGCCGCGAAGGATCGCGCCACGGGCTTGACGATTACATGCATACCAAGTATCTGTGCCAGGGCCAGTTGCACTGACAACGCCCCATCGAACCCCGTTCGACACCCGCACCGACAGGAGACACCCCATGCCCGCCCATAACCCGTTCAAGGCCGCGCTGGCCGCCCGCCAGGCCCAGATCGGCCTCTGGATGTCCGCCGCCACGCCCTACGTCGCCGAAATCAGCGCCACGGCCGGCTTCGACTGGCTGCTGGTGGACGGCGAACACGCGCCCAACGACGTGCGCACCATCCTGCAGACGCTGCAGGCACTGGCCCCGTACCGCTCGCAGCCCGTGGTGCGCGCCGTGTCGGGCGAGACCGCACTGATCAAGCAGCTGCTGGACATCGGCGCCCGTACGCTGCTGATTCCGATGGTGGACACCGCCGAACAGGCCGCCGCACTGGTGCGCGCCACGCGCTACCCGCCGTTCGGCGTGCGTGGCGTGGGCAGCGCCGTGGCGCGCGTGTCGCAATGGAGCGCCCGCAAGGACTACCTGGCCGTGGCCGATGACGAGGTCTGCCTGCTGGTGCAGGCCGAGACCGTGACCGCCATGCAGAATCTGGAAGCGATCTGCGCGGTTGACGGCGTGGATGGCGTCTTCATCGGCCCGGCCGACCTGGCCGCGTCGATGGGCCATCGCGGCAACCCGGGGCACCCCGAGGTGCAGGCGCAGATCGAGACGGCCATGCGCACGATCATCGCCAGCGGCAAGGCCGCCGGCACGCTGACCTCAGACAATGCGCTGGCGCGTCGTTACCTGGAACTGGGCTGCACTTTCGTGGCCACCGGCGTCGACGTGCTGGTCTACGCCAACGCGGCGCGCAAGCTCGCCGCCGAATTCCTGCCGGAGCGCGCCCAACAGGTGTCCGCGCCCGGCGCCGCCTACTGAGTATCCAAGATGTCCTCGCTGCCTTCCCAAGCCCTGCCCTCCCAGACCGACCTGCTGCAGGCCATGCTGGCCATCGTCGGCCCCAACGGCTGCCTGACCGCCGACGCCGACACCGAGCCGTACGTGACCGACTACCGCCGCATCTATCGCGGCAAGTCACCGCTGGTGGTCATGCCCGCCACCACCGAACAGGTCAGCCGCGTGATGGCGTGGTGCCATGAGCACAACGTGCCCGTGGTCCCGCAGGGCGGCAATACGTCGCTGATGGGCGGCGCCGTGCCCGACGACAGCGGCACGGCCGTAGTCATCAGCCTGAAGAAGATGAACCGCGTGCTGGCCATCGACACTGTCAACGACACGATGACCGTGGAGGCCGGCGTGACGCTGTCCGGCGCACGCGCCGCGGCCGACGATGCCCGCCGCCTGTTTCCGCTGCGCATCGGCTCGGAGGGCTCGTGCCAGATCGGCGGCAACCTGTCGACCAACGCAGGCGGCACGGCCGTGCTGCGCTACGGCAACATGCGCGATCTGGTGCTGGGCATCGAGGTGGTGCTGCCCGACGGGCGCATCTTTTCGTCGCTCAAGGGCCTGCGCAAGGACAACACAGGCTACGACCTCAAGCACCTGTTCATCGGCGCCGAAGGCACGCTCGGCATCATCACCGGCGCGGTGCTGAAGCTGATGCCACAGCCGCGCTCCACCGCCGTGGCCTTCGTGGCCGTGGACGGCCCGGAAGCCGCCGTCAAGCTGCTGGGCGAGGCCCGTGCGCTGTCGGGCGGCGCGGTCACGGCCTTCGAACTGATCTCGGCCCCGGCGCTGGACCTGGTGCTCGAATACCTGGGCGACGTGCCGTCGCCGCTGCCGGGGCGGCATGACTGGATGGTGCTGATCGAGCTGACATCGGGCACCGACGAGGAAACGCTCGGCGGCACGCTGATGGAAATCCTGGAATCCGGCCTGGGCAACGGCTGGGTCGTGGATGCCGCCGTGGCGTCGAGCCTGGCCGACGTGCAGCAGTTCTGGCGCATCCGCGAGGAAATCTCGGACGCCCAGACGCGCACCGGCGGCAGCATCAAGTGCGATATCTCGGTGCCGGTGTCGCGCATCGCGCAATTCATCGAGAAGGCGTCGGCCGAGGTGCTGGCGCTGGAGCCGGCCACCCGCATGGTGATCTACGGCCATATGGGCGACGGCAATGTCCACTTCAACCCGCTGCGCCCGAAAGACCGCGATGCCAGGGACTTCCTGGCGCAGTGGTACAAGCCCGTGTCGGATCTGGTCGACGGTCTGGCCCACGCCGAGAACGGCTCCATCTCGGCCGAGCACGGCATCGGCGTGGCCAAGCGCGACGACCTGGGCCGCTACAAGTCGCAGGTGGAGCTGGAGCTGATGTGGCAGGTCAAGCGCGCGCTCGATCCGAAGAACCTGTTGAACCCGGGGCGGGTGCTGCCACCGATCGCTGGGCCCGCTGACTGAGCCAAACCCCGCCGAGCACCAGCACCATGCCCGCGATCTGCGCCGTGCTCAGCGTCTGCCCCAGCACGATCCAGCCGATCAGCACCGCCGTGAGCGGGCTCAGGAACCCCAGCGTTGCCACGGCGCCGGGGCCCAGCCGCGCAATGCCCCGGACCCACAGCACATAGGTCAGCGCCGCGCCGATCACCGTCAGCCACGCCATGCCCAGCGCGTTGGCCAGCGTGGGCGTGGGCAGCGGCGGTTCCAGCCATAGCGCGAACGGCACCAGCAGGATGCCGCCCGCCGTCAGTTGCCAGGCCGTGAACGTCAGCGCCGGCACCGGCGGCTGCCAGCGGCGCGTGAGCACGGTGCCCAGCGCCATCGACACCGCGCCAGCCAGTCCGGCCGCCACGCCCACCGCATCCAGCGTGGCCTTCGGGGTCAGCACCAGCAACGCCACGCCCGCCAGCCCGGCCAGCGCCGCGGCAATCGCGCCCACCCGGATCGCCGATCCCAGCAACACACGCGACAGCGCGATCACGATCAGCGGCTGGATGGCGCCGAGCGTGGCCGCCACGCCACCGGGCAGCCGGTAGGCCGAGACGAACAGCATGGCCCAGAAGAACGAGAAATTGAGCGCGCCCAGCACCAGCAGCCTGGGCCACCAGCTCCGCGCTGGAAACTGCCGGCCCAGCAGCCAGAGCAGCATGCCCGCCGGCAGCGCACGCAGCGTGGCAACCGTCAGCGGATAGCCGGCCGGCAGCCAGTTGGTGGTCACAAGGTAGGTGGTGCCCCAGATGGCGGGCGCCAGCGCGGTCAGCAACAGGTCTGTCGAACGGCGTGTGGCCATGGGGATTCCCTTTGGGACCAGTGCAGGTGGATGAACACGATGATTGTGCGCACATTACAGCACCGCCCCGCCCGGCGGAAGCCGACGGATATGGAACACAGCATTTACCGCCCGTCATGAATCGGGCCACCATGAAGAAAGCGGGGCCGCAGCCCCGCTTTACGGTGATCGGGCGCCGCCAGTGGCTGGCGGCCCCCTGCCTCGCGCCGGATCAGACCCTAGCGCGGGTTCTTCTTCATGTCTTCCTTGGTATCGCCATAGCTGGCCTGCGTGCGGCCGGCCACCTGCTGGGCCTTGCCCTTCATTTCGGTGGAAGTCTTGCCGGTTACCTTGCCGGCCAGTTCCTTTGCCTTGCCCTTGGCCTCGTTCATGCGGCCCTTCACCTGGTCCTTGTTCATGATCGCACTCTCCTGATGGGTCGGTTCGTAGGGCGTCCGTCGTCCGCGCGCTGGCCCGGCTGACGGGCGCTGCGGCAGGCAACGGCGCTACTGGACAGTGTAGAAAGGGCACGGGAGCTGTCGTGTAGGACATGGCCGCAACAGGATGTCGGACGGTGCCAATGCGGTTCTCCCGGCGCCGGTGCGGCTGGCCCTTGCTCACGCCGCGTCGGCGCCCACAATGGGGGCAGGCCTGCGCATGCATCGCGCCCGAGGCCGCCTGACGTCAAACGATATGCCTCGCTTAATCCGCCATTCATCGAATGACGATACGCTTGCGGCACTCCGCCTTCCACCCGCCTTGCCCCCGCCCCGCTCCATGGACGGCCACCTGCATATCCACGACCTGACCGGCCACGGCCGCGGCCCTTATACGTTCGATGTGACGGGCGGCAAATGCACGGTGCTGTCAGGCCCCTCGGGCAGCGGCAAGAGCCTGCTGCTGCGCATGATTGCCGACCTCGATCCCAGCAATGGCAGCGTACACATCGGCAACACGCCGCGCGAGGCGCTGAGCGGGCCGGCGTGGCGACGCGAGGTGATCTATGTGGCGGCCGAATCGGGCTGGTGGGCCGACGACGTGCGCAGCCATTTCGACGACCTCGGTCCTGCCGACATCGCCGATGCCACCGGTCGCCCGGGCACACCCGGCACCGCCGATACCCGGCTTGCGCGACTGGCGCGCCGGCTCTGCCTGCGCGACGACATCCTGGCCGCGCGCGTCAGCCATCTGTCCACCGGAGAACGGCAGCGGCTGGCGCTGCTGCGGGCCATCGTCCGCCGGCCCCGCTTCCTGCTGCTCGACGAGCCCACCTCGGCTTTGGATCACGACACCACACTGGCCGTGGAAGCCGTGCTGCGCGAAGTCATGGCCGAGGGCGTCGGATTGCTGGTCGTTTCCCACAACACCGAACAGGCAGCGCGCCTGCAGCACGCGCACTGGCGCCTGTGCCCGTCCGGACTGGAGCCCCTGCACCCATGAACCCGATCCTGCTGACAACGGGAGACCTGACGCTGGCCAGTCTGCTGATCGTGGCCGGCGCGGCGCTGTCGCTGGCCATGTCGCTGGGCATCCATCGCGCCCTGCTCTGGGCCGCGGCCCGCATGGTGGTGCAACTGATGCTGGTAGGCCTGGTGCTGCGCGCGGTCTTTGCGCTGTCGTCGCCATGGCTCACGCTGCTGGTGGTGACGGCGATGATCTTCGCCGCGGCGCGTGAATCCGGCAGCCGGCTGGAGCGCCGCTTCGCGCCGCGCTGGCAGATGGCGATCGGGCTGGCGTCGGTCAGCGCCCCCACGCTGGTCATCACGGTGCTGGCCCTGCTCACCGCCCTGCGCCCCACGCCGTGGTACGACGCACGCCACGCGATTCCGCTGGCCGGCATCATCCTGGGCAACGCCATGAACGCGGCCAGCCTGACGCTGCACGCCACGCTCAACGCCGCGTGGCACCAGCGCCAGGCCATCGAAGCCAGGCTGGCCCTGGGGGAGGACCGCCATGCCGCCTTGCGTCCGATCCTGCGGCAGGCGGTGCGCGGCGGACTGCTGCCGACGATCAATACGATGGCGGCAGCGGGCATCATCACGCTGCCAGGCATCATGACCGGCCAGATCCTGGCCGGCATGGACGCGATGGACGCCGCGCGCTACCAGATCCTGCTGATGTCCCTGCTGGCCGGCGGCAGCCTGCTGGCCGTGGTGTCGGCCGGCTGGCTGGCCGTATGGCGCCTGACCGACGAGCGCCACCGCCTGCGCCTGGACCGCCTGCACGCGGCCTGAACCGCTACCCAACTGCAATATCCCTGACACCATTGACATGGCACTTCGTAGAACTGCCATGTAGTGACGCATTTCCGTGCAACAGTCTCATCTCGAATGAGAAAAATCTCACTCAGAGTGACGAAGAAGCGAGCCAAATCAAAGCTGAAAAATTCATGCCTTCCGATCATTGCGGATTCCTTCCCAACCTGGAGAACAAGGCATGAAACTGAAACTGGCAGCGGCTGCTGCAATCACGATGTTTGCCGCGGGCGCTCAGGCGCAGTCGAGCGTCACCCTGTATGGCGTGGCGGACGTCGGCGTGGAATACCTGAACCGCACCGCCGGCGACCACAGCAACGTGCGCATGCAGTCCGGCAACGGCATCACCACCGGCTCCTGGTGGGGCATGCGCGGCACGGAAGACCTGGGCGGCGGTCTCAAGGGCGTGTTCGTGCTGGAGAGCGGCTTCAACCTGGACACGGGCACATCGGCCAGTAGCCGCCTCTTCAACCGGCAGGCATTCGTGGGCCTGCAGGGCCGGTTCGGCGCCCTGATGCTGGGCCGCCAGCAGACGCCGATCTACGACTTCACGCTGGCGTTCGACCCGATGGCCGCCACCTCGCAATACTCGATCGTCAATCTGGACCCGTTCATGGCCAGCCGGGCCGACAACGCCATCCAGTACAAGGGCACGTTCGGCGGCCTGACGGCGGCGGCGCTGTACAGCTTAGGCTATGACAACAGCGCCCCGTTGGGCTTCGGCAGCGGCGAGGTGCCGGGCAACTACAAGAAGGGCCGCGAGTACGCCGCCAGCCTGCGCTACACGACGGGTCCGTTCGACGTCGGCGTGGTGTACGACCTGCGCCAGCCCGACACCGATATCAAGGACCAGCGCGCGTCCGTGGCCGGCAGCTACGCCTTCGGCCCGGCCAAGGTCTTTGCTGGCTATCGGTGGGAAAACCTGAGCGGTGCAGGCGCGGCCTTCAAGCACAGCAACATCTACTGGATCGGACTGGGCTACCAGGCCACGCCGGCACTGATGCTGAAGGGCGCGGTGTACTACAACGACTATGCCGAAACCAGCGCCGACCCGGTCGTCTTCGTCGCCACGGCCGACTACGCGTTCTCCAAGCGCACCAGCGCCTACCTGGACCTGGGCTACGCGTGGAACCGCACCGGCAAGGGCGTTGCATCGCGCGCCAGCCTGAGCGCCGACAACATCCGGGCGGGCGACAGCCAGTTCGGCGCGATGGTGGGGGTACGCCACCGCTTCTGACCCCGCCGCAAGACACTTTCCGATTTTGCCCGGCCGCGCGCCGGGCTTTTTTATATCGGCTTGCTCGAAAAACAGCCCGCGGACGTGCCGGCAATTCAGCGCCGGCCATCCGCCAGCTTCCGCGCATCGGGATGGCCGCGCAGCCGCCACATCGCCACGCAGCCAAGTGCCGGACCGATGGCCAGCATGCCGAAGCCGGCGCGCCAGCCCAGCCATTCGACCACGTCGGGCACCAGGTGGATGCTGGCCAGCGTCAGCAGGAAGCCGGCGCATGTCTGCGCCGTCAGAAGCGTGCCGATCGATGACGGTTCGGCCAGTTCGGTCACGCTGGCCGAGAACTGGGCGGAATCGGCGATGACCGACACGCCCCAGACCAGCGCCATCGTTACCAGCACCGCCATCGGTGCCGTATCGAGCCAGCCCATCAGCGCCGCGCAGCTTGCGCTGATGGCCATGGCGCCGATGGTGACGGCCGTGCGGCCCACGCGGTCGGCCAGCCATCCGCCCGCCCAGGCTCCCAGCGCGCCAATGGCAATCGCCGCGAAGGTCAGCAGTTCCGCCCGCCCACGCGCATCGGCCATGCCGCGTGCGGCAAACGTCTGCTGCAGGAACAGCGCCAGCCAGGCCCACATCGCATAAAGCTCCCACATGTGGCCCAGATAGCCCAGGTTGGCCAGGCGCACTGCGGGCTGGCGCCAGGCCTGCGCGATCTTGGTCGGGTCGATGCGTGCGGCCTTCCGGAGATTGGGGCCTATCGCCGCCATGCCGATCAGCAGCGCCGCGCCGGCCGCGCAGGCCGCCGCCACCGCGTAGATGGTACGCCAGTCGGGGCCGCCAGCAGCGGGCGTCAGCCACGCGGCCACCAGATGCGGACTGGCCGACCCGAGCGTCAGCGCGCCCACCAGCAACCCGATCAGCAGGCCCAGGTCAGCGCGCGCCCAGGTTGCCGCCAGCCGCATGCCCACCGGATAAACCCCGGCCATGCACATGCCCGTAATAAAACGCAACGTCACCACCGCGCCGCCCGTGGGCGCGATGAACGCGAGCATGCCCGTGGCCAGCGCCGCCACCAGGGCCGAGCCGGCGAACAGGCGGCGCAGGTCGTAGCGGTCGGGCAAGGACAGCAGCGCCGACATCAGCGTGCCGGCGACAAAGCCGAACTGCACGGCACTGGTCAGCAGCGCCTCGTCGAACGCCGAAATGGCCTCGGTGCGCTTGATCAGCGCCACGGCGGTGCTGGCAGAGAACCACACGCCCATCGCCGCCACTTCGGCCAGCAGCAGGATGGCGATCGAGAACAGCTTGCCGCGCTGGCGCTGCCGCACCGGCGCGGCCGCCGAAGTGGGTGCCGTCATCTCAGACGGCCGCCGGGTGTGCGACGGTGCCCACGGGATGGAAGTCGCGCCCGAAGTAGATCAGGCCCGCCTGGCCGCTGGCGCTTTGCGCGGCCTTGACGGCGCAGAAGAACACCGTATGCGTGCCGACTTCGGTTACCGACGTGATCTCGCAATCGAGCGCGCTGATGGCGCCATGCAGCACCGGCGCGCCCGTGGCCAGCTGCTGCCACTCCGCGCAGGCAAACCGCTCGTCCAGCGACAGGTCCCTGTCGGCAAAGCGCATGGCCACGTCGCGCTGTCCGGCGGCCAGCACATTCACGCAGAGCCGGCCGTTCTGGCGGATGACGGCGTTGTTGCGGCTGGACCGGTTGATGCAGACCAGCACGGTGGGCGGATCATCGGTAACCGGACAGACGGCGGACGCCGTGCAGCCGCCCAGCCCGGCCACGCCGTCCGTGGTGATGACGTTGACGGCGGCACCCAGGCCCGCCATCGCGTCGCGAAAAGTTGTCTTGTCTACCATGATGCGTCTGTCTATACCGGATTGGCGCCGGCTCCGCGATATTGCGCCGCCGCGTGGGTGGCTGGCAAGCGGGCCGTGCCGAACAGCTTGTCGCGATAGGTGCCCGGCTGGTACGCGGTCTTGTAGGCGCCGCGCTCCTGCAGCAGCGGCACCACCAGGTCGATCACGTCCTCGAAGCACTCCGGCACCACCGTGCGCGACAGGTTGAAGCCGTCCACGCCGGTCTCCTCGCTCCAGGCCATCAGCAGGTCTGCCACATGCCCGGCCGCGCCCACCCACGGCGGCTGGCGGCTGCCCAGCACCATCTGTTCCAGCAGCTTGCGGCGCGTCCATTGCGGGCCCGCGCTGCGCGTCATGGCTTCCACGTTCGACACGATGGCCTGGCTCTTGCCGGTATCGATCGGCTCGTCCAGGTCGTAGCGCGAGAAGTCGATGCCCAGCGACGCCGCCGCATGCACCAGCGCGGCCTCGGAACTGACGTAGCGCCGATATTCCTCGAACTTGTCGCGCGCCTCGGCGTCGGTGCGTCCCACCACCAGCGTGGCGCCCAGAAACACCTTCACGTCGTCGGCCTGCCGGCCGAGCTGCACGGCCTGCGCGCGGATGTCGTCGACGATTTCCTTCACGCCCTCCTTCTTCTGCCCGTTCACGAACACGCACTCGGCGTGCGTGGCGGCAAAGCGGCGGCCTCGCGTCGACGAACCGGCCTGGTACAGCACCGGCGTGCGCTGCGGCGACGGCGCGCACAGGTGCATCGCATCCACCTTGTACTGCGGGCCGCGATGATGGATCACGCGCACTTTTTCGGGATCGGCATAGACCCCGGCCGTGCGGTCGGCCACCACGGCACCGTCGTCCCAGCTGCCTTCCCAGAGTTTGTAGACCAGCGCCATGTACTCGTCGGCCAGGTCGTAGCGGTCGTCGTGTGCCACCTGGCCGTCGATGCCGATGGCCCGCGCCGCGCTGTCCAGATAGCCCGTGACGATGTTCCAGCCGATGCGCCCGCCGGTCAGGTGATCCAGCGTGGACATGCGGCGCGCGAACAGGAACGGCTGCTCGTAGGTCAGGTTGGCGGTCACGCCAAAGCCAAGGTGCCGGGTCACGGCCGCCATGGCCGGTATCACCAGCGTCGGGTCGTTGACCGGCACCTGCACCGCGCCGCGCAATGCGGCGTCGGGGCTGGCGCCATAGACGTCGTAGACGCCCACCACGTCGGCAAAGAAGATGCCGTCGAACAGGCCGCGCTCCAGCGTCTTCGCGTAGTCGATCCAGTACTGAAGTTCGGCGTAGCGGTGCGACTGGTCGCGCGGGTGGGTCCACAGGCCCTGCTGGATGTGGCCCACACAGTGCATGTCAAAGGCGTTCAGGCGGATTTCACGGGGCATGGGGGCGGCTCCGGGGAAAAGGGGCAGGTCTCATCTTCATCCACTATAGTGGACAAATGAGCATCATCGTGAGGATTTCAGGCCGAGGGTTAACCCGCGCCGGGCAATGCCGCTTCTATAATCGGACCACCTTTCCCAGCGCCTTCGCCACCATGAGCCGCCTGCCCGACGACCCCACCACCGCCATTTCCGCCCGCGTGCGCATCGAGCGCGAATCGCGCGGCTGGTCGCTGGCGGAGCTGGCGGACCGCTCCGGGGTATCCAAGGCGATGATCAGCAAGATCGAACGTGGCGAGGCCAGTCCCACGGCTACCGTGCTGGGACGCCTGTCAGGCGCGTTCGGGCTGCAACTCTCGATGCTGCTGGCGCTGGCCGAGCAGGCTGGCGAACGCCTGAGCCGCGCCGCCGAACAGCCGGTGTGGCAGGACCCGGAAACGGGCTACACGCGCCGTGCGGTGTCGCCGCGCAACGGCGGCATGCTCGAACTGGTGGAGGTGACGCTGCCCGGGCACGCGCGGGTATCGTATCCATCGTCGGCCTTCACGTTCCAGCATCAACAGATCTGGGTGCTCGATGGCACACTGGTCTTCGAGGAAGGCGAACTGGCGCACACGCTCGCCGCCGGCGACTGCCTGCAGCTCGGGCCGCCCGCGCCCTGCACGTTCATCAATCCGGGCCCGGACGCCTGCGTATACGTGGTGGCGCTGGTGCGCCGCTGATCAGGACTGGTCGGCGTCGATCCACACGCGCGTCGACGCCCCCGCGCGCGTCAGCCGCATCTGGTACGTATAGCGTTCGGGGTGGTAGAGCCCGACCAGGAACTGCACCGGGCGGCCGTTCGCGTCGGATGCCACGCGCGACACGCGCAGCAACGGCACGCCGGGCGCGATGCGGAAGATACGGGCCACGTCCAGGTCGGCCACGGCAGCGCCCAGCGTCTGATCGGCCGAGACCACCTCCACGCCGTGCTGCGCCAGCGCCACCAGCATCGGCGTGTCCTGCAGCGTATGGCGGTCCAGCGCCGCCGCCAGATCGTCGGGCACGAACACTTCGGTATAGGAAATGGGCTGCGCCTTGAACTTGCGCACCCGCACCACCTTGAGCACGGGTGCGCCGGGCGGCAAGTCCAGTGCGGCGCTGACGGCGGCGGGCGCCGCCATGCGCTTCCATTCCAGCACCTGCACGCGCGTACGCATGCTGACGCTGACGATGTTGTCGAGCAGGCCGCCTCGCACGGTCTGCACGGCGGTCTCGGCCTGCGCCACGTTGCGCGCGGTCGGCACCGTGCCCTTGCCGCGCAACCGCATCACCAGGCCTTCTTCCTGCAATCGCGCCAGAGCCGACCGCACGGTCACGCGCGCCACGCCGAACTCCTCGGCCAGCTGGCGTTCGCCGGGCAGCGGCAGGCCGGCTGCGTAGTGACCGCCGCGAATGCGCTCGCGCAGGATCAGGCGAACCTGCTGGAAACGCGGCAGCGAGGTCAGCGGGGCGTGGGCATCGAGCATCGGGCGGGGGCAATCAGGCGGGTGGACCGGGAACTCCGGGCGATGCCGCCACGGTACGCGTGCCGCCCCGGTCAGGCAAGCACGCGTCGCGTCGGGTCATTCGTACTGCTTGCCCAGCGCCAGCATTTCCGGCGTGCCGATGACATCATTGAGCGCCTGGAACGACAGCATCCTGTCCAGGTACGGCGTGGTGGTACCGTTGGCGTGCAGGCTGGCCAGGTAGTCGCGCAATGCAAAACTCAGCGCACGCACGGTGCCGCCCGGGAAGATCACGATGCGGAAGCCGATTGCCTCCAGTTCGGCGGCCGGCAGCACGGGCGTCTTGCCGCCTTCCACCATGTTGGCCAGCAGCGGCGCGCGGGCGCCAAGGCGGGCGATCGCTGTGGCCATGTCCTCGCGGCTGCGCAGGGCCTCCACGAAAAGCACATCGGCGCCGGCTTCGGCGTACTGCCCGGCGCGCGCCAGCGCGGCGTCCATGCCCTCCACGGCAACGGCGTCGGTGCGCGCGATGATCAGCGTATTGTCGTCGCGCCGCGCATCGCAGGCGGCGCGGATCTTGCCGGCCATCTCCGCGGCGCTGACAACGGTCTTGCCATCCAGATGACCGCAGCGCTTGGGCATCGACTGGTCTTCGAACTGGATGGCGGTGGCGCCAGCACGTTCCAGCACGCGCACGGTCTGCATCACGTTCAGCGCATTGCCAAACCCAGTGTCGGCGTCCACGATCAGCGGCAGCGCGGGGCAACGTTCGCGGATATTGCGCGTGACCGATGCCACGTCTTCCAGCGACAGGAAGCCGATATCGGGCCGCCCCAGCCGCGTGTAGGCGATGCTGGCGCCGGACAGGTAGGCGGCCTGGAAGCCGGCCTGTTCGACCAGCAGGGCCGAAAACGCGTCGTAGACGCCCGGTGCGGTCACGATGCCGGTGCCTTGCAGGCGTTGCTTCAGCGTCATTGCACTCATTGCACTCCCTCTTTGACCGAAAGTTGGCCCGACGCGATCCGGCGCGCCAGGTGCGGGACCAGTCCGCCATCGCGGATCATGGCCACCAGATGCGGGGGCACCGGTTCGCACTGCAGCGCCGGCGCGTTGTCAATATAGACCTGGGCCGTGTCGATCTCGCATCCCGCGCGCTGGCCGGGCGTCACCGGCGGCAGCGCCGGGCAGGTCAACAACGGCAGCCCGAGGTTGAATCCATTGCGGTAGAACAGGCCGGCAAACGACGGGGCCACCACCGCCACCACGCCCAGGTGGCGCAATACCTCGACCGCCTGCTCGCGCGACGATCCCGCGCCAAAGTTGCGCCCGCCAAAGACGATGTCGCCGGGGCGCACCTGTGCCGCGAACGACGGGTCCACGGATTCCAGGCAATGGCGCGCAATCTCTTCGATGCCAAACTTCATGTAGGCGCCCGGCGCCAGGAAATCGGTATTGATATCGTCACCGAACACCCAGGCCCGGCCGGAAAAACGACTCATGCCAGCACCTCCCGTGGATCGGCAATGCGGCCGGCAATGGCCGAAGCGGCCACCGTGTATGGCGAGCCCAGGTAGACCTGCGACGATGCCGCGCCCATGCGGCCCTTGAAATTGCGGGCCGTGGCGCTGATCACCACGCTGTCTTTGCCAAACCGGTGCTCGCCGTAGCCCGCGCAGGCGCCACAGGCGTTGGGCAGCAGCTCGGCGCCGGCATCGGTCAGCGCGGCCAGCGTGCCTTCCTGCGCGGCGCGCTGCTGGTCGGCGGCAGTGGCGGGCGCCACCAGCAGCCGCGTGCCCCGTGCCACGCGCCTGCCGCGCAGCACCTGTGCCGCCATGCGCAGGTCGTCCAGCTTGGCGCCGGTGCAGGCACCGATATAGGCGATGTCGATGTCCACGCTGCCGAACGTGCCCACGTCGTCGGCGTTGGCCGGCGTGTGCGGCCGCGACACCTGCGGCGCCAGCGTCGCGGCATCGAAGTCATGCACCGCCAGGCAGGCCGCGTCGGCGTCCGACTGCCAGCCATCGATCTCGATGGCATCGGCCGGCGCACCGGCGGCCAGCAGCCAGTCTCGCGTGGTGGCGTCGGGGGCGATGAGCCCCACCTGCCCGCCCAGTTCGGCGGTCATGTTCGACAGCGTCATGCGTTCCTGCATCGACAGCGCCGACACGGCGTCGCCGGTGTACTCCACGGCCTGGTACTGGCCGCCGTCCATGCCGAAGCGCGTGCACATGCGCAGCATCATGTCCTTGGCCGAGACTCCGGCGCCCAGGCGGCCATGCCAGCGCATGCGGATGGTCTGCGGCACGCGCACCCAGATCTCGCCGGTCACCAGCACGCCCAGCATCTCGGTGGCGCCGATGCCGAACATGTAGGCACCGAACGCACCGCCGGTGGACGAATGGCTGTCGCCGCCCACCGCGAACATGCCCGGGCGCAGATAGCCCTTCTGCGGCACCACCACATGGCAGATGCCCTCCATGTCGTGGAAGCGCGCCACGCCTTCGTCGCGCGCCCAGTCGCGCGCGATCTGCACGATCCTGCGGCTGTCGGCGTCATGCGCGGGCACGTAGTGGTCGGTGACCAGCACCACCTTGTCCGGATCCCACACCTTCGCGCCGAGCTTTTCGAGCATCGGCTTCACGCGGCGCGGGCCGCTGGAGTCATGCATCATCGCCAGATCCACGCGACACGTGACAATCTCGCCGGGCGCCACGTCCGCCCGGCCCGCGGCCCTGGCCAACAGTTTTTGCGCCAATGTCTGGCCCGTCATTGCTATTCCTCACTCGACTTTGGTACCGGACGCCTGGATCACCTTGGCCCAGTGCTGGATGTCGCTGCGCACGAACGCGCCGAACGCCTGCGGCGTCATGCTGACGGCCGTGGCGGCTTCGGTCTCCATGCGCTTCTTGTAGGCCGGGTCTTCGACGGCCACCTTCACCGCGCGATAGAGCTGGTCCGTGACGGCCGGCGGCAACTGGGCCGGGCCGAACAGACCGAACCACGCCGACGACTCGAAGCCCTTCACGGTCTGGCCGATCGGCGGCACACCCGGGAACTGCGGCAGTGCGTCCCGGCTGCTGACGCCCAGGAACTTCAGCGCGCCCGACTTCAGGTGCGGCAGCACGTTCACGGTGCTGGCGAACATCAGGTCCACGGTGTTGTTGCCCAGTACATCGGTCAGCGCCGGGTTGGTCCCCTTGTACGGGATGTTCACGATGTCGGTGCCGGTAGCCGGCTTGAACTGCTCGCTGGCCAGATGCAGCGACGAGCCCTGCGCGCCAATCGCAAAGGTGAGCTTGCCGGGGTACTTCTTCGCGTAGGCGATCAGCCCTGCCGTGTTGTCGAACGGCACGCCCTTGCGGGCCACCAGCACGCTGGGCACGCGCGCCACCATGGTGATCGGCGTGAAGTCCTTGACCGGATCGAACGGCAGGTTCTTGTAGAGCGACGCGTTGATGGTATGGCCGGTAAAGCTCATCAGCAGCGTGCTGCCGTCCGGCGTGGCGCGCGCCACATATTGCGCGGCGATATTGCCGCCAGCGCCGGGCCGGTTGTCCACCACCACCGTGCGGTGCAGCGTGTCGCCCAGCGAGCGGGCAATCAGGCGTGCCAGTGCGTCGGTGGTGCCGCCGGCCGGGCTGCCCACCACGATCGTGATCGGCTTGTCCTGCGCCGCCGCGCGCTGGACCGGGGCCAATATGGCAAACAAGGCCAGCGTCGCGCCGGCCAACAGCTTTCTTCGACTGATCAACATCCGTGTCTCCGCCTCTGTGTACTTCCTGTGGGGTTCAGGCGGACTCTATGCCCCATGGCCCGGTCACTCAATGGAACCAGCTGGTCCTATCCACGGGACCAGTCAGCGCAATGGATGTACAGACATTGTCTGCCCCCGCATGGCGGGCATCCAGGTTCACGCCGCGCCGGCGCCGTCCGAAAGCGCGCCATGGTACACAGACATGGCGCAAGTCAATACAACGGAATGCGAAGGGGATGTCGGGACGAGACGCGAGAGCGCCGCCCGCACAGGGCGCCGACCAACGGAACGTGGCGTAGTGAGCGCCTGCGGCCGAGCCGTAACCGGCGTACGATGCAGCATCTTCGACGTCACGCAGCCGGCGCGTCCGCCGGCACTCCACGGAGCACGCATTCATGGATCTGCATCTGCAAGGCAAGTCAGTGTTCATCACGGGCGGCACGCGCGGCATCGGCCTGGCCTGCGCCCGGACCTTCGCGGCCGAAGGGGCCGGCGTCACCATTGCGGGCACCACGGCCGAATCCGTCGGTCGTGCGCAACGCACGCTGAAAGACCAGCACGGCATCGACGTCGAGACCTTTGTGGGCGACCTGTCGCAAGCCGATGTCCGCGAACGGCTCGCGCCGGCGTTCGACCTCATCGACATCCTTGTCAACAACGCCGGCGCGATTCCGGGCGGCGGCCTGACGGCCATGAGCGAACAGCAATGGCGCCAGGCGTGGGACCTGAAGGTGTTCGGCTATATCGACCTGTCGCGGATGGCCCTGCCGCGCATGATGGCGCGCGGTGCCGGCGTGATCGTCAATGTGATTGGCATCGCCGCCGAGATGCCCCGATACGACTATCTTTGTGGCGCCGCGGGCAACGCCGCGCTATCGACCTTCACGCGCGCCGTGGGCGCCCATGCCACGTCGCGCGGCGTGCGCGTGGTGGGTGTCAATCCCGGGCCCACCGAGACCGACCGGCTGGTCACGCTCTACAAGGCCCGTGCCAAACAGAAGTTCAACGACGAATCGCGCTGGCAGGAAATGCTGGAGCACCTGCCCTTCGGCCGCGCCGCCCGTGCCGACGAGATGGCCGACCTGGTGGTGTATCTGGCGTCGGCGCGCGCGTCGTACCTGAGCGGCGTGGTCGTCGATGCCGATGGAGGCGCGCGGTACGCGTGACGCTGGCCCGGGGCGCTGGCCTTTCCGTCGGGCGGCGCGCCCGGCGTCTTCATGACCGGACACTACCGGGGGGGCGTGCCGGCCCGCGCCAGCAGCGCGTTCCACACGTTGGCGCATCAGAGCCCTGCCGGCTGAAACGGGGCCCGATGCAAAAACGCCGCGCGTCCCGACTGGCGGGGCGTGCGGCGTTGCGCGATCGAGCGGGCCACGCGGGCCCGGCAGATCAGTCGTCGAGCAGCGACAGGTCGCGCACGGCGCCCTTGTCGGCCGACATCACCAGCTTGGCATAGGCCTTGAGCGCGGCCGACACCTTGCGCGGACGCGCCTTGGCCGGCTTCCAGCCACGGGCGTCCTGCTCGGCACGGCGGGTGGCCAGTTCCTCGTCCGACACCACCACGTTGATCGTGCGGTTGGGAATGTCGATGCGGATCTTGTCGCCATCGCGCACCAGGCCGATGGCGCCGCCGGCCGCCGCCTCGGGCGAGCAGTGGCCGATCGACAGGCCCGACGTGCCGCCCGAGAAGCGGCCGTCCGTCAGCAACGCGCACGCCTTGCCCAGGCCCTTGGACTTGATGTAGCTGGTCGGGTACAGCATTTCCTGCATGCCCGGGCCGCCCTTCGGGCCTTCGTAGCGCACGATCACCACGTCGCCGGCCTTGACCTTGTCGTTCAGGATGTTCTCGACCGCCTCGTCCTGCGACTCGGTCACGTGGGCGGTGCCCTCGAACACCAGGATGCTTTCGTCCACGCCGGCGGTCTTCACCACGCAGCCGTCCAGCGCGATATTGCCGGTCAGCACGGCCAGGCCGCCTTCCTTCGAGAACGCGTGTTCGTACGAGCGGATGCAGCCCTCGGCGCGGTCCAGGTCCAGGCTCGGCCAGCGCGTGTTCTGGCTGAACGCCACCTGCGTGGGGATGCCTGCCGGGCCGGCCATGTAGAACGTGCGCACGGCTTCGTCCTGCGTGCGGACGATGTCCCACTGGTCCAGCGCGTCCTTGAGCGTGGGCGTATGCACGGTCGGCACGTCGGTGTGCAGCTTGCCGGCGCGGTCCAGCTCGCCCAGGATGGCCATGATGCCGCCGGCGCGATGCACGTCCTCGATGTGGTACTTGTTGGTGTTCGGCGCCACCTTGCAGAGCTGCGGCACCGAGCGCGACATGCGGTCGATGTCGGCCATCGTGAAGTCGATCTCGGCTTCACGGGCAATCGCCAGCAGGTGCAGGATGGTGTTGGTGGACCCGCCCATGGCGATGTCCAGCGTCATGGCGTTCTCGAACGCCTTGAAGCCCACCGAACGCGGCAGCACGCGCTCGTCGTTCTGCTCGTAGTACATGCGGGCCAGATCGACGATGCGCTGGCCGGCGCGCTTGAACAGCTGTTCGCGGTCGGCGTGCGTGGCCACCACGGTGCCGTTGCCCGGCAGCGACAGGCCCAGCGCCTCGGTCAGGCAGTTCATCGAGTTGGCCGTGAACATGCCCGAGCACGAGCCGCACGTGGGGCAGGCCGAACGCTCGACCTGCGCCACATCCTCGTCCGAGTACGACGGGTCGGCGGCCATCACCATGGCGTCCACCAGGTCGAGCTTCTTCAGTTCGATGGTCTTGGTCACCGGGTTGGCCAGGCGCGTCTTGCCGGCTTCCATCGGGCCGCCCGACACGAAGATCACGGGGATGTTCAGGCGCATGGCGGCCATCAGCATGCCCGGGGTGATCTTGTCGCAGTTCGAGATGCACACCATGGCGTCGGCGCAGTGGGCATTGACCATGTATTCCACCGAATCCGCGATGATGTCGCGGCTGGGCAGCGAATACAGCATGCCGTCGTGGCCCATGGCGATGCCGTCGTCCACGGCGATGGTGTTGAATTCCTTGGCCACGCCGCCGGCAGCTTCGATCTCGCGCGCGACAAGCTGGCCCAGATCCTTCAGGTGGACGTGGCCCGGCACGAACTGGGTGAACGAATTGACCACCGCGATGATCGGCTTCTGGAAGTCTTCGTCTTTCATGCCGGTGGCGCGCCACAGCGAGCGCGCACCTGCCATGTTGCGGCCGGCGGTGGAGGTCTTGGAACGGTATGTGGGCATTGTGGGTGCTTGTAAATAACGCAAACGCAGCGGCCCACAGCGGATCGACAGGGCCAGGACAAACCCGTGCGGGCGGCCTTGTGAGCCGGGCGCCGGGCAAAGCTGGGGATTATCCCACAGCCCCTGCCCGGGTTGTGTACCGGTCTGGGGCTACAGCGGCGGGAGTCTTCGCTTGACCGGCTGCGACTTGACGATGGCCGAACTGGTCTCGGCCATCTCGGTGATCTGCTCCAGGATATGGTCGAGGTGCTCGATAGATCGCAAATACAGCCGGCCGATAAAACAGTCGTCGCCGGTCACCTTGTCGCATTCGGCGAATTCGGGGATGGCTTCGATCAGCTTCTGCACCGCCTGCAGCTTGCCGGGCAGCGGCCTGATGCGGACGATGGCCTGCATCGGAAAGCCGAGCGTGCGCGGTTCCACATCGACCGTGAAGCCGCGGATCACGCCACGGTCCTCCAGCCGGCGCAGCCGTTCCGACGCGCCGGGGGACGACAGGCCCACCTGCTCGGCCAGCGCTTTTACCGGCATGCGGGCGTCCTGCTGCAGCAGGACCAGGATGCGGCGGTCGATATCGTCAAGCGACATAAGGTATTTTCCTGAGAACGCCTTACAAAATAAAAAAGAAAGCGGAAACGGCCTGCATTTTCGACTGTGGATTGTAGGCCAGAGGCCTTAAACTGCAACCCTCATTTTGCAACGATGCACGCACAGGGACAGGAGATAGCCGTGGACGACAGAACGCGGGGCATGCTGGAAATGGTGGCGGCGATGGTGATCTCGGGCACCATCGGCTGGCTGGTGGTGGTATCGGGGCGGCCGGTCACCCAGGTGGTGTTCTGGCGGTGCGCCTTCGGCGCGGTGGTGCTGGTGCCGGTCTGCCTGGCGCGCGGTTACCTGCGGCCGGGCGGCATCTCGCTGCGCCAGGCGCTGCTGGCGGTGGCCGGCGGCGTGGCCATCGTCGCCAACTGGCTGCTTCTGTTTTCGGCCTACGAAGGCGCATCGATCTCGATTGCCACGGCGGTGTACAACACCCAGCCGTTCATGCTGGTGGCGCTGGGCGCGCTGTTCCTGGGCGAACGCCTGACCGTGGCCAAGGTGGCGTGGCTGCTGCTGGCGTTCGGCGGCATGCTGCTGATCGTGCAGGGCAAGCCCGGCGCTGGCGCGGCGCATGGCAACTACCTGCTGGGCATCGGGCTGGCACTGGGCGCGGCGTTCTTCTACGCGCTGGCGGCGCTGATCGCCAAGCAGCTCAAGGGCGTGCCGCCGCACCTGATCGCGCTGATTCACGTGCTGGTGGGCACCGTCATGCTGCTGCCGATGGCGCTGCGTGCCGACCTGCCGGCCGGCGCCCTGCCCTGGGCCACGCTGGCGACCATGGGCTTTGTCCATACCGGGCTGATGTACATCCTGCTGTATGGCGCGATCCAGAAGCTGCCCACGCACCTGACAGGCGCCCTGTCGTTCATTTATCCTATCGTGGCCATTCTGGTGGACCGGCTGGCCTTCGGACATCATCTGCTCCTGTCGCAAATCGGCGGGGCGGCGTTGATCCTGCTGGCCGCTGCGGGCATGACGCTGGGATGGCCCTGGCGCGGAATGCTGCCGTGGGGAGCGCGCAAGCCCTCCGCCTGACGGCGGCCCGCGCCCCGACTTCAAATCTGACAGGGAGGCGCGCAGATGCAGCAGACGCAGGGGATGTCGCGGGATCGGCTGGACCGGATCGGACGCTTTATCGACGAGACCTACGTCGCCACCGGCAAGCTGCCGGGCGCGCTGGTGCAGGTCTGGCGGCGCGGCGAACTGGCCTTGAACGCGGTGCTGGGCCAGGCCGACCGCGAGCGGCAGGTGCCGCTGGCCGAGGACTCCATTTTCCGCATCTATTCCATGACCAAGCCGATCACGTCGGTGGCCATCATGATGCTGGTGGAGGAATGCAGGATCGCCCTCGACGACCCGGTCAGCAAGTACATCCCGGCCTGGGAAAAACTGGGCGTGTTCGCGGGCGGCTTCATGGAGAGCTTCCAGACCCGCCCGCCCGCGCGGCCGATGCTGGTGGTGGACCTGCTGCGCCATACCTCCGGCCTGACCTACGGCTTCCAGCAGAACAGCAACGTCGACGCGGCCTACCGCAAGCTGAAAATCGGCGAACTGGCCACCGACGGCACGCTCGACGACATGATCGAGAAGCTGGCCACACTGCCGCTGGAATTCTCGCCCGGCGAGGCCTGGAACTACTCGGTGGCCACCGACGTGCTGGGCTACCTGGTCGGCAAGATCAGCGGCATGCCGTTCGACACCTTCCTGAAACAGCGGATTTTCGATCCGCTGGGCATGGTCGATACCGGCTTCCACGTACCCGCGCACAAAGCCGCCCGGTTCTGCGCGTGCTACGCGGTCGGTGCGCTCGGTTCCAAGGTGATCTCGCCGCGCGGCCCGATGCTGCAGGACGATCCGCAGACCAGCCCCTACCTGCAGCCGCCCGGCTTCCTGTCGGGAGGCGGCGGCCTGGTATCGACGGCCGCCGACTACATGCGCTTTGCCCGCATGCTGCTGAACGGCGGCGAACTCGACGGCGTACGCCTGCTCGGCCCCAAGACGCTGGCGCTGATGACGGCCAACCACCTGCCCGGCGGGGTGGACCTGCCGCGCCTGTCGCGCTCGATGTTCAGTGAAGCCACCTACGAAGGCGTGGGCTTCGGCCTGGGCTTCGCCACCACCATCGTGCCGGCCAGCACGCTGATTCCGGGCAGCGCCGGCGACATGTTCTGGGGCGGCGCCGCCAGCACGTTCTTCTGGGTCGATCCGAAAGAAGACCTGATCGGCCTGTTCCTGACCCAGCTGCTGCCGTCGTCGGCCTACCCGGTGCGCCGCCAGCTGCGCACGCTGGTCTACAGCGCGATCACGGAAGCGGGGCCCGCACCGCGCTAGCCCGGCTGCCCGCGCCCGGGCGGCCCGGCGCGGGCGCGAGTAAAATACGGCCACGTGAAACCCGCTACGGACCCGAACGAAACATGAAGCTCCGCACGACGATCGTCACGATGTCGCTGGCCGCCATGGGCGCCATGAGCTCCCTGGCGCACGCCAGTGTGTCTTCCGATGCACACGCCTTCAAGGAAGGCGTCAAGGAAGCCGGCAAGAAAACCGGCCACGCGGTGGCCGATGTGGCCCGCACGATCGGCCACGGCGCCAAGGAAGCCGGCATCACCATCGGCCATGGCGCACGGGACGCCGGCCACGCGGTGGCCGACACCACGAAACGCGGCTATCAGGCGACCAAGCAGGCCATCAAGGGCGACGGGAAGAGCGAAGGCCGAGGCGAGGATTAATCCCGGATTGCGCCGACGATCTGGCCCGATGTCGCGCCGCCCCGCCGCACATGCGTACAATGCGCGGCTTAACCAATTGGAAAGCTGTCCGTGAAGAAAACCGACCTGGAAAAAAACAAGGGCCTGAAGATCAACAACAATCTGAAGCAGGCCGGCGCCAACCGGGCAGGTGGGCTCCCGAAGTCGCAGCGCCAGCAGGGCACCGGCAAGAACGGCCTGCTCGGCAAGCTGCTCGGCAAGGCCGTGCCGCAGGAAAAAACCGAGGACTGAATCAAATCGCCAGGGCCGCCGGCATCGCGCGCGCCACCGGGCAGGTCGGGTCGATGGCCCGGCACAGCGCATAGAGATCGCGCACGATCACATGCGGCGCCGGGCTGCTGCGGGCCCAGCGCGCCGCAGCGGCATCGTCCGAGCGCACCACCCATGCGGCCTGAAAACCAGCCGCGATCGCACCCACCACATCCAGATCCGCATCGTCGCCGACGTGCAGCATCCGTTCGGGCCGGCACCCGGCCAGTTCGGCCGCCGCATGGAAGATCGCGGCATCGGGCTTGGCGCACCCCGCGGTCTCCGGATTCAACGCCGCATGGAAGAAGTGGTGGCCGCCCGTCACCTGCAGGCTGGCGTTGCCGTTGGACACGGCCACCAGCGGAAAGCGGGCGCTCAGCCATTCCAGCGCCGGGAATGCATCGTCGAAGAAATCCACGCGCTGGCGCGCGGCAAAGAATACGTCATAGGCCGCCTCGGCCAGTTGCGGGTCTTCGTCCGACAGTTCCAGGAGCATGCGGATCGATCCCAGCCGCAGTTCGCGCAGGCTGTGCGACAGGTCGGGGCGCTGGGCCTGGAACCGCACGCGTAGCTCGCCCAGCACCTGCGGCGACGTCAGCAGGCCCGATGTGCGCGGCGCCTGCGCCAGCAGCCAGTCGTGCAGGGTCTGCTCGGCCCGGATGACGGCGGGCGTGAAGGGCCACAAGGTATCGTCGAGATCGAGCGAAATGGCCGCGAGGTTGGCCAGTGGTTGTTGCATGGGGACAGGGGCACGGAATTGGGAATCGGTCCGAATTGTGCCAGCGTTCGCCGCGCCCCGTACACCGCGCACCTTAGACAAGCGGCCATGCGGCGCCGGCAATCGCCCCGCATTCGGCACGCTGGCCGCCTTACAGTTCCGATATCCCGAAACGCCGCAGCGCCTCCAGGTCCGTGACCCGGATGGTCTGGTACGACAATCCGACCATGCCTTCGGCTTCCAGCCGCCGCAGCGCCTGGTTCACGCGCTGGCGCGACAGCCCGGTGAGCAGGCCGATTTCCTCCTGCGACAACTCCAGCACCGCCGTCGTCTTCGGATAGAGCGCCCGGTGGAACAGCTGGGCGATGGCCTGCGCCACGCGGGCATCGGCGCCCAGCAGGCGGTCGTTCTGCACCATGGCGATGAACTGGCCCATGCGCTCGTTGAGCTGGCGCACCACGTAGCCCGCAAAGGGCAGGCTGTCCGCCAGCAGCGTGTTGAAGACCGTCTCCGGCACCAGCAGCACGCGCGATTCGCGGATGGCGATCACATCGTAGCGCCGGTCTTCGCGCTTGATGACGCTGCCCTCCCCGCACCAGCCACCGGCCGGCACGCCACAGAAGGTGCAGCCGCGCCCGTCCGGCGTGTAGACCGCCAGCTTGATCAGGCCCGCATCCACGCCGATCCAGTGGCGCGAAAATTCGCCGCGCCGCGCGATATAGCTGTCGGGCGCGAACGTCCGCACCACGGTGCCCGACGCCGCCAGCGCCTGGTGGTCCGGCGCCAGCGCGCGATACCAGTCGTGTTGTTCAAGCAATTCGTGGACGTTCATGAGCCTGCGGCAACGGTTACGCAATGGAATCTGACGCGAAACTTACGCCAACGGGGCACAAGATGCATCAATGTCGCGGTTGGGGCAGATCTGTCGCCTGCATGACAGAGTCGGCCCGCGCGAGAATGATAGCGTGGCCCCCGACCGCACAACACGAATCCAACAGGATCCAGACAGGAGACACGCATCATGCCGACCGACTTCGATACCGGGCTGGCCCGCAACGCCGCCAATTTCGTGCCGCTGACCCCGCTCGACTTCATCGCCCGCGCGGCGGAAGTCTACGGCCAGCGGCCGGCCATCGTGCATGGTCCGCTGCGGCAGAACTGGCGCGATACCTATGCGCGCTGCCGCCGGCTGGCCAGTGCCCTCGCGCGCGCCGGCGTCGGCAAGGGCGACACGGTCGCCGCGTTGCTGCCCAACACGCCGGCCATGATCGAGGCGCATTTCGGCGTGCCGATGTCCGGCGCCGTGCTCAACGCGCTGAACATCCGCCTGGATGCCGCCAATCTGGTCTTCATGCTGCGCCACGGCGAGGCGCGCGTGCTGCTGGCCGATACCGAATTTGCCGATGTGGCGCGCCAGCTTGCGCGCGAGGTGCAGGGGCTCAAGGTCATCGCGGTCCATGACGTACTCGGCCCCGAGCCCGATGGGCCGTTTGGCGACATCGACTACGAGAGCTTCCTGGCCGGCGGCGACCCCGACTACAACTGGCGGATGCCGGCCGACGAATGGGATGCCATCGCGCTGAACTACACGTCCGGCACCACGGGCGACCCCAAGGGCGTGGTCTACCACCACCGCGGCGCGGCCATGAACGCGGTGTCCAACATCCTGGAATGGGACATGGCGAAGCATCCGGTCTACTTGTGGACGCTGCCGCTGTTCCACTGCAATGGCTGGTGCTTTGCGTGGACCGTGGCCGCCCGCGCCGGCGTAAACGTCTGCCTGCGCAAGTTCGATCCGAAGCTGGTGTTCGATCTGATGCGCGACGAAGGCGTGACCCACTACTGCGCCGCGCCCATCGTCCACACCGCGCTGGTCAGTGCCCCGGCCACGTGGCGCGAAGGCCTGCGCGGGCCGGTGCGGGGCATGGTGGCGGGCGCCCCGCCCCCGGCTGCCGTGCTGGCGCAGATGGAACAGATGGGTTTCGAACTGTCGCACGTCTATGGCCTGACCGAGGTGTACGGCCCGGCCGCGGCCTGTGCGGAGCAGGACGACTGGCGCGACGTGTCGATGGAAGAACGCGCCGTCCTGAAGGCTCGCCAGGGCGTGCGCTACCACCTGCAGGCAGGCGTGGCCGTACTGGACCCCGACACCATGCAGCCGGTGCCGCGCGACGGCGAAACCATCGGCGAAATCATGTTCCGCGGCAATATCTGCATGAAGGGCTACCTGAAAAACGACCGCGCCACGCGCGAGGCGTTTGCCGGCGGCTGGTTCCATACGGGCGACCTGGGCGTGTGCATGCCCGACGGCTATATCAAGATCAAGGACCGCAGCAAGGACATCATCATCTCAGGCGGCGAGAACATCTCCAGCGTCGAGGTCGAGGACGCGATCTACCGCCACCCGGCCGTCATGGCCGCCGCCGTGGTGGCCCAGCCCGACGCCAGGTGGGGCGAAACCCCGTGCGCGTTCGTCGAACTCAAGGACGGCGCGAGCGCCACCGCCGAGGAAATCATCGCCCACTGCCGCACGCTGCTGGCCGGCTTCAAGGTGCCCAAGGCCGTGTACTTCGGCCCGCTGCCCAAGACATCGACGGGCAAGATCCAGAAGTTCGAACTCCGGCGCCAGCTGCAGTCTGCCGCCGCGATCGACGTCTGACGCCCCCCGCCGTGCAACGCGCCGCCGCGCCGCCGCGCTTCAGGGCTTGGGCGGCGGGGCGTCCGCCTTGCGACCCGCCATGTGGTGCAGGTAGGCCAGCAGATCCTTGAGCTCGGCGTCGGACAGGGTTTTCTGGTCGATCGACGACATCTTCGAGCCCGGCCACCAGCGCAGCGCCTGCGGGTCGCGGATCAGCTTCGACAGCTTGTCGTCGCCCAGGTATTCCACCGGGTTGTAGGGCACGTTCAGGTCCGGCCCCAGGTTGGCGTCGCCGGCGCGGTTCATCGAATGGCACGAGAAGCAGACGCGCTGGAACGCCGCAAAGCCGCGCATGACCGGGCCGTCGGCGGGCTCGCCTTCGGCCGGGCGGATCGCCGCAAAACGCTCGGCGGCGGTGCCGCCCAGATCAATGCGTGCAATCGCCCAGGTCCACAGGCTTTCGGTGATCCGCACCGGCGCCTCGGGCTGCCTGGCGGACTTCGGCACGGTCCAGATCAGCCGGAACGGGCCGATGTCCTGCCCTTTCAGCTTCGGCCACGGCTTTGCCGGGTTTTCCACCGCCAGCCACGCACGCGGGCCGTCGGGGCGGTCGGCCAGCAGCAGGCCCACCGGCAAATGCGAGACATAGCCATCGGTGGCGGCCGTGGTGGCGCTGCCGTCCGGCGTTGCCGGCAGGCCTGCCAGCAGCGCCGCCATCGGGATGGCCTTGAAGGTCATGCGGCGCTTGTAGTTGTCGTCATCGACAGTGACGCTGGCCAGGCGCCGGTCTTTCAGCAGCGCATCGCGGGTCAGGATCTTCTGCTGGTCGCCAGCGGTGATGGTCAGCTTGGCGGCGTCCTCGGCGTGCGCGGGTGCGGCGCCGATCAGGGCCAGCGTGCAGCCGATGGCTGCGGCGGCGCGGGTGAGCCAGGGGGTCATGTTCTCTCCTCGTGCGGGCACTGGGATGTTATCGAGGCGGGCGCCCTGGCCGTAACCCTAAACGATGCCCATGACAGGCTGCAATCTTCCCTGTCCCCCAACACACCTGTCCGCCGGCATGGCGCATGCTTCCCGGGATGCTGGCTGACGGTCGGCATGTGGCGCGCCGCCCCCCAGCAAAGGTTTTGCAAAAGAAATGCTTGCGCTTTGCCAAAGTCGTCTATAGAATTCGCGCCTTCGCTAGGCTCGTAGCTCAGCTGGTTAGAGCACCACCTTGACATGGTGGGGGTCGTTGGTTCGAGTCCAATCGAGCCTACCAACGCACAAACAGGAACGGACGGTCGCCCCTCGGCACCGTCCGTTTTTGCATTCCAGACCGAACGGAACCCTTTCATGATCCAGCCAAGCCCGGTATTCAACGACAACCTCGCCCAATTGCCCGCCATCGACGGCATCGCCCGCATCGACCTGGTCGACACCGCGGGCACCGTGGTGGCCAGCATCGAGAACGTACAGGGCAAGCAAGGCTCGCTGGCCGTGTACCACTACCTGCAGCAGGTCTTCGGCAAGCTCGATGCCCAGGCCGCCGAGCATGGCCTGGCCGTCTTTGCCGAACATACCGCCGATGCACGCAACCGGCCGGGCGCACACCCGAACGTGGACCGCCTGCTGGCCGTCGCCAGCGGCGGCGAAGCCCTGCGGATCGAGGTCATCGCCCGCGCCTGAGCGGCCTGCCGTCCGCCGCAGGACGCAGGACGCAGGAAAAGACAAACGGCCCCTTGCGAGGGGCCGCTCTTGCTCTTCTATTCCGGGGTGGCGAGGATCTTAGTGCGCGGTCGCTTCGCCCGCGCCGATGCCCGTCTCGGAGCGCAGTTCCTGCGCCTCGAAGCCAGCCTTGTCCAGCAGGGCGCGCCGTGACTTGTCGGTCACCGAGAACAGCCAGATGCCGACGAAACCGATCGTCATGGAGAACAGCGCCGGCGACGTGTAGGGGAACGGCGCGTTCTTGAAGTGGAACACATCGACCCAGACCGCCTGGGACAGCACGGTCAGCACCACCGCCGACACCAGCCCCAGGAAGCCGCCAACCATCGCGCCCCGCGTGGTGCAACCCTTCCACAGCACCGACAGGAAGAGCACCGGGAAGTTGGCCGATGCCGCCACCGCGAACGCCAGCGACACCATGAACGCGATGTTCTGCTTCTCGAACACGATACCCAGCACCACGGCGATGAAGCCCAGCACGATGGTCGTGAGCTTCGACACACGCAGTTCCTCGGCACTGGTGGCCTTGCCGTGCCTGAACACCGTCTGGTACAGGTCATGCGACACCGCCGATGCACCGGCCAGCGTCAGGCCGGCCACCACGGCCAGGATCGTGGCGAACGCCACCGCCGAGATAAAGCCCAGGAACACATTGCCGCCCACGGCGCTGGCCAGGTGAACGGCAGCCATGTTCACGCCACCCAGCAGCTTGCCGCTACCGTCCTGGAAGGTGGCGTTGGTGCCGACCAGCACGATCGCGCCAAAGCCGATGATGAACGTCAGGATGTAGAAGTAGCCGATCCAGGTGGTGGCCCAGAACACCGACTTGCGGGCTTCCTTGGCGTTCGGCACGGTGAAGAAGCGCATCAGGATGTGCGGCAGCCCGGCGGTACCGAACATCAGCGCGATGCCGAACGAGATGGCCGAGATCGGGTCCTTGATGAAGTTGCCGGGGCTCATGATCGAGTCCTTCTTCGCATGCACTTCCACGGCCTTGGCAAACAGCTGCTCGGGGCTGAAGTGATACTGCGCCAGCACCATGAAGGCCATGAACGACGCGCCGCCCAGCAGCAGGCAGGCCTTGATGATCTGCACCCACGTGGTGGCGGTCATCCCGCCGAACAGCACGTAAATCATCATCAGCGCGCCCACGATGACCACCGCCACCCAGTATTCCAGACCGAACAGCAGCTTGATCAGCTGCCCCGCGCCCACCATCTGCGCGATCAGGTAGAACGCCACCACCACCAGCGTGCCCGACGCCGCGAAGGCACGGATGGGCGCCTGCTTGAAGCGGTAGGCCGCCACATCGGCAAAGGTGAAGCGGCCGAGATTGCGCAGCCGTTCGGCCAGCAGGAAGGTGATGATGGGCCAGCCGACCAGGAAGCCGATCGAATAGATCAGTCCGTCATAGCCGTTGGTGTAGACCGCTGCGGAAATGCCCAGGAACGACGCGGCCGACATGAAGTCGCCGGCAATCGCCAGGCCATTCTGGAAGCCCGTGATGCCGCCGCCCGTGTAGAACGTGGCTGCGGACTTGGTTTTCTTAGCCGCCCACTTCGTAATGAACAGCGTGCCGATGACAAACACCACGAACATGCCGATGGCCGTCCAGTTGGTGGCCTGCTTCACGGCCTGGCCCAGGTCGCCGCCGGCGGCGAAGGCGTTGGCGGACAGCAGCAGTGCCGCGCCGAGCGCGGCGGCGCCAAATGCGTGACGGGTCATCATGCCACCTCCTGCTTGATGCGATCGGTCAGGTCGTCATAGACGCGGTTGGCATGGCGCACGTACAGGCCGGTAATCACAACGGTAAAGAGAATCACGAACAGCCCGATCGGCATGCCCCAGGTCATGACGCCCTGTCCCACGCGCGTTGCCAGCAGTTCCTTGTCGAAGGCAATCAGCAGCACGTAGCCGTAGTACACCACCAGCATCACGGCCGTCAGCAGCCAGCCAAGCCGGCCGCGCCGACGCACCAGTTCCTGATACTGCCGGCTGGCCTTCAGTTTCTCGATCACATCCTCTTGCATGCTTGTCTCCTGCGCATCGCTGCTGCACGTGCTTGCCACATATATTTGCGTTTGCCGCGCGGGTTGCTTCTGCACGGCGTGGTGACAAGGTAATGCGTGCCCCTTACCCGGTTCTTACACGGTGCGCCTGGCGATGCGGGGGTAAACGCCTAGCCTGTGCGTAAGTCCGTCGAGGTCCAGGCAGGTCGCGTCATCCGGATGGCCGCAGGGGGTCTGCGCCGGGGGCGGCCGCCGCGCGCGTCGATCCGTTCGCGGGTGCGACGCGCGGCGGCTGTGGCAGGCGCCGTTCAGCGCATCTTGCCGAGGATGGCCTTCATCTCGTCTTCGGTGAAGGCGCGCAGTGTCTGCGTGTGAACATTCCCCTGCGAGCCGATCGACAGACCAAAGGCCGTCACGGAGGCGTCGTCCTGCGCTTCCAGCGTCAGGATCACGTCATATTTTCCGAGCGTCCAGAACACGTCGGTCACCTTCACGCCGAACTGCGGCGCCATTTCGCGCACGGCTGCGGCGCGTTTGGTGGTGTCCTTGACAGTGCGTATGCCCTGGTCTGTAAAGCTGGCGAGCACGATGTATCGGGTCATGGCAAATCTCCGACAGGATGGGACAGCGTCGTCAGCGCGCTGACGGCGGCTCATGGCTTCGGAGCGTGACCCGACAGGTGCGCACAACGCACCGTCCTGACAAAACCGGATCGTGGACGCGTACACCTTGCAGGCGACACGCCGGGGAGTGTGAGCAACTTCGCATCGATGCAAGGAGCGAGCCACTGGCCGCACCATGCAGGCTGGCGGGCAGCGGCCATCCTTTTCGCGGATGATTCCCGCCCACGCCGTTGCAAGCCTGAAACAGTCAGCGTGACGGCGTGCGCACCGGCCCCGGACACGCCTTGAGCCCGAGCCATATCACGCCAATCACGATATTGACCGGGACGCTGAGCGCGCCCGGCACATAGAAGCACGCCGACAGCACCGGCGCGCGCATCAGCACTTCGACGGCGCCGCCCAGCCCGTACAGCAGCACGCCACACCAAAGCCACCGCCGCATATAGGTCAGCAGCCAGTGCGCGCGGGCCTGGTTGAAGCGCCAGGCCGCCGTGCGCGCGATCAGGTCGCCCCGGCTGGCGTCCGCGAACATCCAGTCGAAAAAGAAGTACCGATACAGCAGGGTGCGAAAGGCAAGCTCTTGCATGATGAGTGTGGGCCAACTCTGGCCGTATCGCGCAAAGACCGTGCCCACGCCGCTTCCGGCGCCGGGACTTTCACTACTTTAGGCGCTTCAGGCGCACCGGGCGGATTTTTCACGGCCGCCCTCGCATCGCACAGACGCATGCACCGGAGCGATGCACCGCGCATCGACGCGGGTCGCCGTGCCGCCATGCGTCGCGCGCATCACTACGCGCCGTAGTGCTCCGCCATGAAATCGATGAAGGCCCGTGCACGCGGCGTCAGGTGCCGGGTCTGCGGATAGAGCGCGTAGTAGTGGCTGGCGCCCGCGTGATACTGCGGCAGCACACGCACCAGACCGCCACGCGCCAGTTCGCTGCGCGCCGTGCGCTCGGTGAAGGCCGCGATGCCGGCGCCGGCCGCCGCGTACAGCGCGGTGATCGCATCGGCGGCCAGCGCGCCCCGCACGGCCACCCGTTCGGTCTGGCCGTTGGCATCGGTCAGTTGCCAGGTATCGGGCGCCGCGGCGAATGCCAGCAACTGGTGGCCGGGCAGATCGCTGGCGTTCACCGGCAGGCCCGCTGTGGCCAGGTAGGCGGGTGACGCCACCAGGACCGTATCGGACCTGGCCAGACGCCTGGCCATCAGACTGCTGTCGGCCAGCGGTGCGCTGCAGATGCGCAGCGCCACGTCGAAACGCTCGGCCACCAGGTCGACGAACTGGTCACTGCACGACAGTTCCAGCCGGATCTCCGGATAGCGCGCCCGAAACGCAGGCAGCCAGTCCTGCAGCTCGAGCGTGCCGATGGCCAGCGGCACCGTCACGCGCAGCGGCCCGGACAGTTGCGCGCCTTCACCCGTCATCGCCACGTTCATGGCGTCGATGCGGGCCAGGATATCGGCGCAGTGGCGGTGGTAGCGTTCGCCGGCGTCCGTCAACGCGAAGCGCCGCGTGTTGCGGTTCAGCAGCTGCACGCCCATGCTGGCTTCCAGTTGCTTGAGCTGCCGCGACACGGTGGAGTGGGACAGGTCGAGCCGCTCCGCCGCCGCCGAGAATCCCCTGGCCTCGACGATGGCGCGAAAGACACGCATGGCAAGCAGCTGGTCCATGAAAATGCCGTCCCCCAAAAGCAGAAACGCCCCGCGGGGCGTTCCAGGATAGTGTCAGCGCAGCGGCAGATGCGTGATGGCTGCAGTGGTCATCACATCGCCGAAGGTGTCTTCGATCTCCGCAAGCGCGGCATCATGCAGCGCGTCCTTGCCGATCGTACGGCCATCGGCGCGCGTGATGGCGCGCGTGGCCGAGGCGTCGGATGCTACCACAACGTGAAACCCGAGCGGCACCGCGTCGCGCGCGGCGCCTGCCACGCAGGCATGGGTCATCAGGCCCGCCAGCACGATGGTTTTGATGCCCATTGCCTTGAGGCGGCGCTCCAGGTCCGTGCTGGCAAACACGCTCACGGTTTCCTTGCGCAGCACGACGTCCTGCTGGCGCGGCGCCATGCCGGGCTGGAAGTCCACCGTCTGGCCATCCACGGCAAAGACCGCGGCGCCGGCCGGCGCGATGTGCTGGATCTGGAAGACGGGAATACGGTGGCGATCGGCAAACGCAAGCAGGCGCTGCGCGTTGTCCATGGCGCGCTGGCCATCGGGAATCGGCATCCGGCCGGAGAAGTACTCCTTCTGGAAGTCGATGACGACCAGCGCCGTGCTGCGCGGATCGAGATGCTCCACAGGCTTGGCACCCAGCATCGCACGGATGCCCGGGTGGGCGTTGTCTGTCGCCGCGTGGACGGCGCCGCCGGCAGATGCCGCAAGCGACAGGCTCACGGTGGCCAGGCGGAAGCAACGCAACAGGGTCAGGGTCATGACAGGCTCCTCAATGAATCGAGGCGCCAGTCTAGGTTTGCACGGGTGGCCTGTTCAACGCCATGCGCCGCACAGCATTTGTGCGGCGCATGCACAGGTGCGCGGTGCCACGCCGGTGGCACCAGCGTCGATCAGGTCAGGCGCCGTCGAGGTAGACGTTACGACGGCCCAGGCGACTGCCGAGGGCGTCCGGCGGCAGGCTCATGCTGGCGGGGTCGGCGGCGACCGGCGCTGGTGCCATGGTCGCGGCGCCCGGCGCAGGTGCCATGGTCGCGGCACCGGGCGCCGGCGGCACGCCCATCTGCACGGTTTCCATCGAACCCTGGGCGTAGGGATTGGCGGCGGGCTGCTGCGCGACGCCAACGGGTGCGGCCGGTGCGGCCGGCGCCGCGTAGCCCGTGGACGCGGCAGGGGCAACAGGCGCGCCAGGCGCGACCTGGGTGGCGGGCATCGGCTGGGCCTGCTGGGCTGGGGCCAACTGCTGCGCGAGCAGTGGGTACGACGCGATCAGTGCGCCAGCCATCAGCAGGGATTTCGCCAGATGTTGCTTCATTCGTGTACCTCCAGAAAAAGCCTACAGACTTGGGAACGCCCACTGTAGCGTCGAGGCACCTGACAAAGTGTTCCGTTTTGCAACTGTCATTAACGAGGCTTGCGGCCGACATTCATGCGCGGTATTTTCGCGCGCGTGCATCGGCCGCCACCTGGCGGGGGTCGCGTGCGGGGGCACGATCACGGCGGCGTCATGACCGTCACGCGCAGGTAGGTCGCCGGAATCTCGGTGACGTCGGGCCTGCCACTCCGGTTTTGCGCGTTGAACAGCGCGTCGAGTTCGCGCTGCAGATCGTCGCGCTTGCCGTTTGCCTCTGCGGCGGCAAACGCGTTCATGGTCGGGCCGTAGAAATCGCGGAATGTCGCCAGGAAGTCAGATGGCTTGCCGGCGTACCGGAAGACATACGTGTCCCGGTCAAAGCCGATGTTCTCCGGCGGCACGCCTGCGGCGCCGAATCGCTCGGTCACGATGATCTCGTGGCCCCACAGCATGGGGCTGATAAAGCCTTCCGGCGGCGGCGGCGAATAGGCCATGCTGATCTTCAGCACCTGCGCGACCAGCGTGGGATCGTTCGGAATCCAGTTGCCCATCACGATGCGCCCGCCGGGCTTGGCCACGCGCACCATCTCGCTGGCCACCTCCGCTGGCTTGGGCGCGAACATGGCGCCGAACATGCTGACGACCAGGTCGAAGGTGTGATCCGGCAGGTCCGTCAGCGCGCAGGCATCGCCCTCCTGGAAGCGCAGGTTCCCGAGCCCCGCTTCCTGCGCGCGCCGGTTGCCGGCGGCCACCAGGTTGCTGGCGATATCGACGCCCAGGACGTCGGCCCCGCGCTTCGCTTCAGGCACTGCGGTGGTGCCGTCCCCGCAAGCCAGGTCCAGCACCTTCATGCCGGGCGTGACGCCCAGCCGTGCCACCAGTTCGTCGCCACTCTCGCGCATGGTCGCCGCCAGCCGCGTGAAGTCGCCCTTTTCCCACAGCGCCTTGTTCGGATTCATCTGGTGCCCCCTTGTTGCCATGTCGTTGGATCGTTGTCCGTGCCGACCCCGTCGGCACCCGGCACCCGCGTTGCGGGTTCTGGTTTTGTAGTGCATGGGACAGTGGCGGGCAATGGGACCGAAGCCCCGCGCGACGGACAAGACACCCGGGGCACCGGGCGGTCACCGCACAGCCAGATGCGCGCGCGCGTACACGTCGCCCAGTGCGGCGCGACTGGCGCGGTAGGTCTGCAACACCCAATCCGCGTACAACGCGGCCGCCAGGCTGCTCCGCTGCGGCCAGCGCACCACATCGGCGGCCAGCGCGCCGGCACGGGCGCCCGATTCCAGCGCAAAGCGCAGGCCGTCGCCGGTAGCCGGATCGAGATAGCCGGCGGCATCGCCACAAACGAAGTACCCCGCGCCTGCGGCCTGCCGCAGATGCCGCCAACGGCGGCACTCGCGCCAGATCCGGCCAACGGGCCGCATGCCGGGGGGCCATGCCACGCTGGCGTCGCGAGTGCCGCGCAGCGCCGTCCAGATGCAGCCCTGCGGCGTGGCGTGCCACCACAGCCATCCACCGGGGCCAATCACGAACTGCGTACCCGGTGCGCTGGCCTGCCCCGCAACCAGCACGCCAAAGCCACGCTGCAGCCACCAGGCCCGCGAGTCGATCCCTTCCGGCAGGCCCAGGCTGCGGCGCAGCCAGCCGTTCACGCCGGACGCGTCGATCACGACGTATGCGCCGGCGGCAAGGCCACGGCCGGACATGCCCTCCACACCCGTCACGCGATGGCCGGCCACACGCGGCCGCAACATGGCCGCGGGCATGACCTGGTAGTCGGTTCCGGCACGCTCCGCCGCCTCGCGCAGACCGCGATCGAGCTGCGCACGATCGACGGCACGGCCTCGCTGTGCAGGAACGGTGTCCTGCCCTGCATGGTCGAGCCAGATGTCGGACCGGGCAGCCAATGCAGGCGAGATCGCATCCAGGAGCCGCAACGCTCCCACGGACGCGCATTCCGGCACCGCGCGCGTACGGCCGGCGCCCACCATCGTCACCGGGCAACCGGCGCGGGCCGCCGCGATGGCTGCCGCGCATCCCGCCGGACCGTCGCCGATCACCAGCACGCCACCATTGCGCATGATTGGTCAGTACAGCGCCAGTGCTTGCGGGCCCGGCGGGCGGCGCCGCACCGCGCCGATCAGGCCCGCCGGGGTGGCATCGCATTGCAGCGCCTCGGCATACGGCACGCGCAGCCGCCCGGGTTCATGCTGGCGGGGCACGGCGCTGGCATCGGCGGGAAGCACGAACACGAAGCGATAGACGATATCGGCCGCGCCATCGTGGGCAAGTGCGGGAGCGGCGTCCAGCCTTCGTGCCGACACCAGCCACAACCGCGTGTGCGACGGCACCTGCCCGTTGTCGCACGCGGCCACCGCGTGGCGCAGCGCACTGATCCGGCGGATCAGCTCGGCCGAGTCGACATGCTCGAACGCACCGAACAGCATCTGGCCACGCAACGCATTGGCCACGTAATCCGAACGCTGGATGTCGGCGTAGTCCACCTCGCCCTCTGGGGTCAGGTACGGACCATACTCGCCGTCCCAGCCCGGCCTTGTCGCCCTGCCGTGCGCCAGCGGATGCGACGGGTGATAGCCGAGTTCGTCATCGAGCATCGGCAGCGCCGTCGGGGCATCGGCACGACGGAACGTGCGCGACGCATCCGGGCTTAGCGCCGGCCAGAAGCTGTTCGACGCCGCGCACAGCTTGATGTCCTCCGCAAACGGGCTGCCCAGGCCGAACGTGGCCAAATAGATGCCACCCCATCCGCCGGCGTAGGTCACATCCCAGCCCGGCGCGAACACGCTGGACGATGCATCGGACAGGAACGACACCATGCGCGGCACATGCATGCCGTCTGCCTGCGGTGCCTGCCCGCGTGGCGCCAGGCTGAACGACACCGGCATGGTGGTCTCGCCGGGCGCAAACGCCCGCGCCCCGCTGAACGGGTCCCGGTGCATGGGGTTGGCGGGCAGACGTTCGGCACTAAGCGACAGCGGCGATCCGCTGCGAAATTGCGACTTCGGGTCGATGTTCTGCTCGCGGAACCACCGCTGCAGCTCCGCCTGGTCGGCGTAGGGATAAAAATCGGGCGCGGCCACCACGGAATAGGCCGGAAACACATGGCGGCGCGGCCATTGCGCCACGCGCACGCTGACCGCCCCTTCCGCGCAGTGGTCCAGGAACAGCTGGGCTTGATAGCCGCCCTGCTTGACTTCCGCCAGGAACTGGTCGCGGTCCGATGGCTCCGCGCACATGTCGCGATAGGTGGCCCCGTCGTCTTGCCAGCGGTGTCGGATATTGATGTACTCGGGGGCGTTGCGAGGCTCCGGATAGCGCAGGAACGCCGGGGCGAAATGCGGGATATATCGCTCGCGCAACGCGTTGATGCCCTCCAGGAACAGCTTGAACAGGTCAGAGAAAATGCGCTGGGTGGTGAAGCGCCGGTTGACCACCGGCACCACGCGCCATTGCGCCGGCACGCGGAAGCCCCGAATCCTGAAATGCTCTGGCGTCAGCGGTTCGATCAACGGCAACGCCCCCGGCATCAGCCAGACGGAATCGCCCTTGCGCACCAGCGCGATCGGCGGGGCGGTGGAGCCCGGCACCGGCGCGGCGCTCTGCGCGGCATCCGGGAAGCGCCACGACTGCGAATACGGCGGATCGGCCAGCACGGCTTTGGGCTCCGGCTTCACGCCCCAGCGCGCCTGCACGGCGCGGCGCAGCTTGTCGCCAACGTGATGGTGGCCAAATTCCAGCGTCAGGTCGTGCCCCGGCACGCAACCGCTGGCAAACAGCTTGCGCACGGGCACCAGGAATTCGCGCGCTGCGTCGCCCTCGCGTTCGCCTTCGACCAGGCTCAGCGCGCTGGCACCGAGCGTCCTGCGCACCAGGAACGCCGCGTAGTGGGCGGGCAGCACGCGTACGTGCTCCGGGTGCCCCGCCACGGTCGGCACGTGGCTGCGCGTGCGGGGGTCGTAGCTCGATTCGGTGTCGCCGTTGCGCGCGATGCCGAGCCGCGAGAAGACCAGGTCTGCGTGCTGCTGGTGCCCGGTGCGGCGTGCCGGCCGGTATTGGCAGGCCAGCACCGCAATATCGAGCGATGCCCAGTCGTCGGGCAGCGGCGCGCGGGAATAGATGTAGTTCTCCAGCAGGTCCAGGTCGGCCAGCTCGACTCCCGCATCCAGCGTCGGGCACTCCGCCAGCGCCAGCATGTGATAGAGCAGGCTGCGCGCGGGGTCCCCCGGCTCCACGGCACGCTGCGTGGCACGGCTCAGTTCGGCCACGCGCGGGTCCGACCAGTCGATCCGCAGCGGACGTTCGAGGATGTCGGCGGTCTCGTCGGCCGATCGAACCATGGACAGGTCCAGGCCATGCCGCAGCAGCGCCTGTTTCCACGGCGCCGACAATCGCAGCACCCAGGCATGCATCGCTTCGACGGGCATCGCGCACCTCCCCCGGACAGCTGGCGGCGTGCCCGCATGCGCGGGGCGCGCGCTTTCATCGGATTTCCATCCGTATGCCATCGCATTGATGTCTGGCGGGTACGCGTTGGCCTTTAGGCCTAGACGTACCGTTGCCGCCTCGCGATGGCGGGCGACATTGACTAATATAGGTGATCGCAGCAGCAAGAGAATCGGGCTTGCGCGCTTGCGTTTGCGACCAGGGGCGACCAGGGGCCATGTCATGCTGACGCGCAGAACCTTTCTACTCGGCGGTGCAGCGGCCGGCGCGCTGGTGGTGGGATGGACATTGCTGCGCCCCGAGGACCGTCTCGACGCCGACCTGCCGCCGCCCGTCAGCACCGGCGATGCGCGCCTGAACGGCTGGGTCGTGATCGGCGCCGACAACCACGTGACCATCGTCATGAGCAAGGCCGAAATGGGCCAGGGTGTGCATACCGGCGCGGCCATGCTGCTGGCCGAGGAACTCGATGCCGACTGGTCACAGGTGCGCGTGGAGCAGTCCGCCATCGCACCGCTCTACGTCAATCACGAAAACCTGCCGCGCAGCCTGCCGTTCCGTCCCGACGACGACGGCGCGCTGGCCCATATCAGCGAATACCTGGCCCGGCGCGGCGCGCGCCTGCTGGGGTCGATGGTGACCGGCGGATCGACCAGCATCGTGGACCTGTGGCAGCCGATGCGCGAAGCAGGCGCCTCCGCGCGCGCCATGCTGTGCGGCGCGGCCGCGCGCCGCTGGGATGTGCCCGCGGAACAGTGCCAGGCCCGCTCCGGGCGCGTGTTCCACGCGGCATCGGGGCGTTCGGCCAGCTTTGGCGAACTGGCCACGGACGCGCGCGACATGCCACATCCCGCCCATCTCACGCTCAAGGACCCGAAGACGTTCACGCTGATCGGCCAGCGCCTGGGCCGTATCGAGGCAAAGGCCAAGCTCGATGGCACCGCGCGCTTCGGCATCGACGCGTTGCCCGACCACCTGCTCTATGCGAGCGTGCTGATGTGCCCGACCCTGGGCGGCACCGTGCGCAAGTTCGACGTGAACAAGGTGATGCACAAGATCGGCGTAAAGGGGTTCTATCTGGTCGATGCGTACCACGGCGGCACGGGGGGCGTGGCAGCGATCGCCGAGAATCCGTTCCTCGCCATGCGCGCGCTGTGCGAGTTGCCGGTCGAATGGGATCACGGGCCGGCCGCGGGTCTGAACACCGATGACGTGCGCGCGGCGCTGACCCGTGCGCTGGAATCCGGCAGCGGCGGCCACACGTTCTATCGTACCGGCGACGCCGAAGCGGCGCTCAAGCACGGCAAGGTGCTGGAAATGCGCTACGAGGTGCCCTACCTCGCGCATGGCGCGCTGGAGCCGGTCAACTGCACGGTGCAGGTGGACGGCCGCAAGGCCCAGGTGTGGGTGTCCACACAGGTGCCGATGGCCGCGCGCAAGGCGGTGGCAAACATGCTGGGCCTGAGCGTCGATGACGTGCAGCTCCACCAGCTACTGCTGGGCGGCGCGTTCGGGCGACGGCTAGAGATCGACTTCATCGTGCAGGCCGCCGCCATCGCACGGCACGCTTCGCCCAACCCGGTGCAGACCATCTGGTCGCGTCCGCAGGATATGACGCATGATTTCTACCGGCCCGCCTGCATGGCGGTTTGCCGCGGCACGCTGGACGCCGATGGGCGGCTTGTGGGGTGGGAAAGCGTCACGGCCAGCCAGTCGATCGCCGAACAGGCGCTGCCGCGCGCGTTCGGCAAGCCGCGCTTCCTGACCCGGCTGCTGCCCGATGCCACCATGGCCGAGGGCGCGTTTGACCAGCCCTACGCATGCCCCAACATGCGGGTGCACCACCATCGCGTCGAACTGCCCGTGCCCGTCGGCTACTGGCGCTCCGTCGGCCATTCGCACCAGGCGTTCTTCGTCGAGTGCTTTCTCGACGAGATGGCGGCGGCGGCGGGCAAGGATCCGATCGCCTTCCGGCTGGCACTGCTCACGCAGCCGGCACACCGGCGCCACGTACGCGTGCTGGAGACGCTGCGCGAGCGCGCCGCATGGCGCGGCCCCCCGCAATGGACGGGCCGCGATGGCGTGGCGTTCGCACGCGGCATGGCGATGCACGAATCGTTCGGCAGCGTCGTAGCCCAGGTGGCCGAGGTGGCGGAGGTCAAGAGACAGGGTGCCCTGGCAGAGCGTGATTTCCGCGTGACGCGGGTGGTGTGCGTGGTGGATTGCGGCCGCGCCATCAATCCGAACCTGGTGGAGCAACAGATGGAAAGCGGCATCGTGTTCGGGCTGTCGGCCGCGCTGCAACAGGCCATCACGTTGCGCAACGGGCAGGTGCAACAGCACTATTTTCCCGACTTCCCGATTATCGACATGGAGACCTGTCCCGTCATCGAGACCTATGTGCTGGACAGCGACGCAGCGCCAGAAGGCGTGGGGGAATCCGCCACCCCGCCCATCGCGCCCGCCGTGGCCAACGCCTTGTTCGCGCTGACCGGGCAGCGCCACCGCAGGCTGCCGCTGCAGGCGACACCTGCCGTACCGGAGGGCAACGACCCATGGTGTCAGTCCGTCTCAACGGCAAGACCGTAGACCTGAAATCCGCCACCGACACGCCGCTGCTCTGGGCGCTGCGCTGCGAGCAGCGCCTGACCGGCACCAAGTTCGGGTGCGGCATCGGCGTATGCGGCGCGTGCACGGTATTGCTCGACAACCGTGCCACGCCGGCATGCCAGCTGCTGCTGAAGGATCTGCGCGGTGCGCGCATCACCACGGTCGAAGGCCTGCAAGGCCCGGTCGCGCAGGCCCTGCGCGCGGCGTGGATCGAGTTCGATGTGGTGCAGTGCGGCTACTGCCAGAGCGGTCAGCTGGTGGCGGCCGCGGCGCTGCTGGCCCGCTGCCCGGTGCCGACAGACCTGCAGATCGATATGGCGATGCGAGGCATCGTCTGCCGCTGTGGCACGTTTCCGCGCATCCGCAGGGCCATCCACAAGGCAGCCGCCATGTGCCGGCGCGGCTGAGCGGCTGGCGCCGGAAGCGTCAGCGGCCGCGCCGTGCGTTGGCCACGCGGGCTGCCGGCTCGGCGGATTCGGCCAGCGTCAGTTCCACCACACGCAGCACTTCCCGGGCCGTGTTTTCCGAATGCTCGCGCAGGATGCCCGCCAGGCGCGGACGCCCCGGTTCGTGCAGCGCGGTCATGATGGCCTCGTGTTCCTCGTGCGATTCCTGCCAGCGCATCAGGTCGGCATTCGCCGCGCCGCGCGCACGATGCACCTTGCTCATCAGCGTGGCATAGATGCCCGACAGCACGGCGTTGTCGGCGCTGTCGACAATCATCTGGTGGATTTCCTGGTTGATGCGGAAGTAGTCGGTGCGGCGCCCGGCATCGTGGGCGTCGATCATCGCCCGATGCTTGCGCTCGATCTTCGCCAGCGCCGCATCGTCGAGCCGTTGCGCGGCCAGATCGCCCGCGTGGGCTTCCAGCCCGTGCAGCGTCTCGAAGGTGGCGCGCAGTTCGTCAAGGTCGAGCGGCGCCACGCGATAGCCGATGTACTGGCGATGCAGCACCAGGCCTTCGGACACCAGCACCTTGAGCGCCTCGCGCAACGGCGTCTTCGATACGTCGAACGCGTCGCAGAAGGCCTTCTCGTCGATGCGCACGCCGGGCGGCAACTCGCCCTCCTGGATCATCGTGCGCAGCCGCGCCGCGATTTCGGCCGACATGCCCAGTGTGCGCAGGCGGGCGGTTTTAGGAAGCACTTGTGTCACGAACGTCACCAGAATAGGGAATCTGCACCAGTCCGAAGATTAGCACACCCAGATTGGTGCTTACCCTATGACTATATTAATCAACAAGTTAGCAGCGTTGTAATTACAGATTACGTATCCTATACTCCGTTCCAGTTGCGCGACACCCAAACAGAAACGCCTCGAAAACGCAGCACCCCAGGAGCAAGGAGACCCCCGTCATGTCCACCACAAGCCAGGCCGCCACGATGACGGCCCCGCGCAGCAGCGTCCGCTGGAAGATCTTCCTGATGATGCTGTTCCTCATCGCCATCAACTACATCGACCGTGCGTCGCTGTCGGTGGCGATGCCGCTGATCGCCAAGGAATTCGACCTGAGCCCCACCATGCAGGGTATGGTCCTGAGCGCGTTCTTCTGGACCTATGCGCTGATGCAGGTGCCGGGCGGCATGCTGGCCGACAAGTACAAGCCGCGCATCGTGATTGCCTGCGCCACCGTGTTCTGGGGCGCATTCCAGGCACTGGCCGCCGTCTGCACCAACACCACCGCCCTGCTGCTGACCCGCCTGGGCCTGGGCGCCGCCGAAGCGCCGATCTACCCGGCGGGCGGCAAGCTCAACGCGATCTGGATGACGCAGAACGAACGCGGCCGCGGCGCCACGCTGCTCGATGGCGGCGCGCCGCTGGGCGCGGCGCTTGGCGCAATCATCATCACCTGGCTGATTTCCTCGCTCGGTTCGTGGCGCCTGGCCTTCGTGGTGGCCGGTGTCGGTACCGTCATCGCCGGTGTCGTGGCCTGGTGGTACATCCGCAATTCGCCGCGCGAACACGCTGGCGTCAATGAACTGGAAGCCAGCTATCTCGAAGAAGCCCACGCCACCGAACACCGCGCCGAGCCGGCCAACCTGTCGGGCCGCTCGCTCGATTTCTTCAAGTACCGCTCGGTCTGGTGCATGGCCATTGGCTGGATGTGCTTCAACACCGTCTTCTACGGCCTGCTGACCTGGATGCCGAACTACCTGAACAAGGTGCATGGCTTCGACATCAAGGCCATGGGCGGCGCCAGCTTCATCATCTTCTTCAGCGGCTTCATCGGCGAACTGATCGGCGGCTGGATTGCCGACAAGTGGAAGGAAGCCGGCGGCCGGCCCAACGTGGTCATGCGCACGCTGTTCGGCATTGCCGCCGTGGTGGCCACGGTGTCGATCTTCTCGGTGGCCTATGTGACCAACCCCGTGGTGGTCGTGGCCCTGCTCTCGTCCACGCTGTTCTTCCTGCGCTGGTGCGGCCTGTTCTGGTGCATCCCGTCGATCCTGGGCACCCGCAACAAGATCGGCTTCCTGGGCGGCGTGATGAACCTTGGCGGCAATATCGGCGGCATCAGCGTGCCGATCATCGTCGGCATGATCGTGCAGTACACCGGCTCGTACTTCCTGGCGCTGATGTTCTTCGCGGCTGCCGGCGTGGGCCTGCTGCTGGCGTCCACGGCCATCGACTACGAAAAGAAGATCCCGGTCTGACGACCCGCTTCGCACCGCCGATCCACAATCCGCCTGGAGGAGACACCCATGAAACGACTCAACCCGATCCTCGCTGCGGCGCTGCTGGCCTTCGGCGCACCGCTCGCGCAGGCTGCCCCGGCCACGGACGGTGGCATCCCAACGGCGCAGCCCGAAGCGGTCGGCGTCGATTCCGCGCGGCTGGTCGCGCTGTCCGAATGGATTCGCCGCGACAAGCTCGACGTGCGGAGCCTGCTTGTCATCAAGGACGGCAAGCTCGTGTTCGAACGCTACAGCGAAGGCCTCGGACGCGACTACAACCACGAACTGTATTCGGTGACCAAGTTCATCAGCGCGCTGCTGGTAGGCACGCTGGTCGGTGACGGCAGGCTCGCCGCCACCGACACCCCGGCACCACGCCTGGCGGCGGCACGCCCGGATCTGGCATCGGCCCTGGCCGACAAGCAGCAGATCCAGCTGCGCCATCTGATGTCGATGTCGAGCGGCCTGTCGTACAAGCTCGTCGAGGGCACCGACACGCTCTACTACGGCGTGCCGGACCGCCTGAAGGTGGCCGCCTCCGCCAGCGTGCGTACCACGCCAGGCACCGAGTTCGACTACATCGACGTCAACCCGGTGCTGGTCGGCGCGACGGTCAGCCAGGTCACCGGCATGCCCGAGCAGCAATATGCGGCCAAGCGGCTGTTCGAACCGCTCGGCATGTCCCACTACCGCTGGGACGGTGCCGACGGCAAGGGCGCCGTCTCCGGCGGCTGGGGCCTGCGGCTTCGCTCGATCGACATGGCGCGGCTTGGCATGCTGATGCTGAACCAGGGCCGCTGGAATGGCCAGCAGATCGTACCGGCGTCCTGGGTGGCGCAGATGACCACGCCGTCCGGCGCGGCAAGCGACTACGGCTACTACTGCTGGGTCAACAACATCGTGAAGGGCGAGCGCGAGTTCAGCGCCATGGGCTATAAGGGCCAGTTCATCACGGTGCTGCCCAAACAGAACGCGGTGATCGTCATGAACAGCATCATGTCGACGCAGGGCGGACTGCGCGACGCAAAGTATCTGGACCTGTATCGTCAGATGGTCAACGATTACGTGCTGCCGGCATTGCAGGCCGGCGCCACCGTCAAGCCGGACGCCACGCGTCAGGCCGCGTTGAAGAAGGAGCTGGAGCTGGCACGCACCACCCAGGGCGTGCCCGGCACCCAGCTCGCCTTCAACGACAAACCCGAACAATAAGACCAACATCCAATCCCGAGGCGCCGCGCCCAGACGGTGCCCGAATACTCTTGAGAACCAACCATGAGCAAGCAGATTCGTCTTGGCATGCTGACGCCATCTTCCAACACTGCGCTGGAGCCCATTACCAGCGCGATGGTCAGCGGCCTGCCCAACGTCAGCGCGCATTTCTCGCGCTTCACGGTCACGGAGATTTCGCTGCGTGACCAGGCGCTGGGCCAGTTCGACCTGGAAAAGATCCTGGGCGCGGCCCGGCTGCTGGCCGATGCGCGCGTCGATGTGATCGCGTGGAACGGCACGTCGTCGGGCTGGCTCGGCTTCGACCGCGACCAGGCCCTGTGCAAGCAGATCACCGAGGCCACCGGCATCCCGGCCACTACCTCGGTGCTGGCGCTGAACGAGATCCTGGAGAAGACCGGCGCACGCCGCTTCGGCCTGGCCACGCCCTACCTGAACGACGTGCAACAGCGCATCGTCGCCAACTACCAGCGCAGCGGCTTCGATTGCGCGGCTGAACGCCATCTGGACCTGCACGTGAACTACAGCTTCGCCGAAGTCGAGGAAGACACCATCCGCAAGATGGTGCGCGAACTGGCGGGCCAGAACGTGCAGGCCATCAGCACGTTCTGCACCAACCTGCGCGCCGCGCACCTGGCCGAGGAACTGGAGGCCGAAACCGGCATCCCGTTGTACGACACGATCTCGACCGTGGTGTGGAAGTCGCTGCGGCTGGCTGGCGTGGACACCAGCGCCCTGAAGGGCTGGGGCCGTCTGTTCCGCGAAGTCGCGTAACGCCGAGCAAACCGGAGAGTGATGATCATGCCTGCAGACAACAATCTTGACCTCGTGATCCGCAATGCCGACGTGGTCACCGCTTCCGACCGCTTTCGCTGCGACATCGGGGTACGCGGCGGCAAGATCGTGGCCCTTGGCCACGGCCTGCCCGCCGCACAGCAGGAAGTCGACGCCGCAGGGCTGCTGGCGCTGCCCGGCGGTGTCGATGGCCACTGCCACCTGGACCAGCCCATGCCAGACGGCATGCGCATGGCCGATGACTTCTTCACCGGCACGCGCGCGGCCGTGTGCGGGGGCACCACCACGGTGATCCCGTTCGCGGCGCAGGAAAAAGGCGCGTCGCTGAAGGCGGCCGTGGCCGACTACCACCGCCGGGCCGACGGCCGCGCCGTAATCGACTACGCATTCCACCTGATCGTGGCCGACCCCACGCCGGCCGTGCTGCAGGACGAACTGCCGTCGCTGATCCGTCAGGGCTACAGTTCGTTCAAGGTCTACATGACCTACGACGACCTGAAGCTTTCCGACCGCGAAATGCTCGAAGTGCTGGACGTCGCGCGCCAGAACCGGGCGCTGGTGATGGTGCATGCGGAGAATGCGGACTGCATCTCGTGGCTGACCGACAAGCTGACCGGCGAAGGCCGCATCGCGCCGCGCTTCCACGGACTGGCCCGCCCGGCCGTGGTCGAGCGCGAAGCCACCCACCGCGCGATCTCGTTCGCCGAACTGGTCGACGTGCCGATCCTGATCGTGCATGTGTCCGGCAAGGAAGCCATCGAGCAAATCCGCTGGGCGCAGGGCCGCGGCCTCAAGATCCTGGCCGAGACCTGCCCGCAGTACCTCTACCTGACCGCCGAAGACATGGGCCTGCCCGGAGACGACGGCTACGAAGGCGCCAAGTGCATCTGCAGCCCGCCGCCGCGCGACCCGGAAAACCAGGCCGCCGTCTGGCGGGCGCTGGCCAACGGCGTGTTCAGCGTATTCTCGTCGGACCACGCGCCGTTCAACTATGATGACCCCGAAGGCAAGAAGCTGGGCGGCGTGGCCCAGCCGTTCGACCATATCCCGAATGGCGTGCCCGGCATCGAGACCCGCCTGCCGCTGCTGTTCGATGGCGTCCAGCGCGGCAAGCTGTCGCTCCACCAGTTCGTCGAACTGACGTCGTACCGTCCGGCCAGGATCTACGGCCTGTACCCCCGCAAGGGCACCATCGCGGTGGGCGCCGATGCCGACATCGTGCTCTGGGACCCGGCGCGCAAGGTTCGCATCGCCAACAGCAACCTGCACCACGCGGTGGACTACACACCGTACGAAGGCATCGAAGTCACCGGCTGGCCGATGACCACGTTCTCGCGCGGCGAGATGATCGTGCGCAACGGCGAATACCTGGAGCCGGCCGCCGGACGCGGCAAGTTCCTCGAAGCGGGCCAACCCGAACTGTGATCGCCATGAACCTCCTGATCGTCAATCCCAATATCAGCGCGTCGGTCACCGACCTGATCCACGCGGAAGCACAGCGCACGGCGTCGCCGGACACCCGCATCACGATGGCCACGGCTGCATTCGGCGTGGCCTATATCGAAACCCGCTTCGAGGCGCTGGTGGGCGGCTACGCCACGGCGTGCGCCGCCGCAGAGCACGCGGGCAGCTTCGACGGCCTGATCGTCGCCGCGTTCGGCGACCCCGGGCTGGCCGGCCTCAAGGAACTGTTCGACGTACCGGTCGTCGGCATGACCGAAGCGGCGCTGGCCAGCGCCTGCCTGCTGGGACAGCGTTTCTCGATCATCGCGATCTCGCACCGCATCGAGGCCTGGTATCGCGAATGCGTGGCCGCGAACGGCCTGGCATCGCGGCTGGCCAGCATCCGGTCGCTGCAGACGCCGCTGCGCGACATCGGCAGCGTGCAGGAAGACCACGCGGCCCGGCTGGAAGAGATGAGCCTGCAGGCCGTGCGCGAAGACGGGGCCGACGTGATCATCGTGGCCGGCGCCCCGCTGGCCGGACTGGCGCGTTCACTGCAAGGCCGGATTCCGGTGCCGGTGGTCGATGGCGTCAGCAGCGCGGTGCGGCATTGCGAATCGCTGGTGGCGCTGCGCGCCGGCAGCGCCCGCGAAGGCAGCTTCGCGCGGCCGCCGCAAAAGGCCAACGCGGGCCTGCCGCCCGCCCTGGCGCGCCTGCTGGCGTAATCCCGCCGCCCGCTTGCGCGAGCCGGGCGCCGGAGAACGAGGTGCCCGGCCTGGCGCCGGGCACCTCCGGTCAAGGCGACTCGAACCGCGAGTGCTCGTGCAATTCCAGCCGCAGCTTCTGCTGCGCCTCCAGCGCATTGACCATGGCCGTGCGCGCCGCGAGCGTGGTCTCGGTCAGCCCCCGCCGCACCACCAGCAACTGGCCGATGCCGATCTCGCCGGCCGCATAGGCACGTGCGGCGCGATCGGCGGCGCTCTGGTCGAGCGTCAGCGCCGCCTGCTGCGCGCGCGCAGCCTGCTCCAGCCCCGCCACCGATCTGGCCAGCACATCGAACTCTGCTCCGGCAGTCTGTTCCACGGCCGCACGGCGCCGTGCGGCGGCTTCGGCGTCGGCCGCCGCCGCCAGCGCGACGGATCGCCGATGCGCGGACCCCAGCGGCATCGAGATCGACAAACCCGCAATGCGCTCCGCGCCACCTCGCTCGACCGTGACGAAGGCGCCCACCGTCGGATCGGGCTTGCGCTCCAGGTCCGAGCGGCGGGCGGCACGGCTGGCTACCGCCTCATCGGCAATGGCCAGCCGCACGGCATGGCTGACGTCGAGATAGCGGGCCCGCGCGCCCTCGCCAAGCAGGTCGCCGGCAACCGCTGGCGGCAGCGTGGCAATCTGCGCGCCGACCGGCATGGCGGCGGGCAGGCCCAGCGCCGGAAAACGCGCCCGCAGTTCGGCTTCCGCCGCGCCCTGGGCGGCCCTGGCGCCGGCCAGCGCCGCTTCGGCGCGCGCCTGTTCGGCCTGCACGATTTCCAGGTCCATCGGCGCGGCGTCGCTGGCGCGCACACGCTTGCCGGTTGACACGACCAGGTCGGCGGCCAGCGCTGCACTGCGCGTCATGGCGGCCGTGGTCTGGCGTGCGCGCAGCACGTTGAACCACAGTGCCAGCATCTGCCTGGACGTTTCGTGCAGCGCGTCGTCCAGCGCGATATCACCCTGGTCGATCATGGCATCGGCCAGCGCCGCGTCCGCATCGGACTTGCCCCACAGGCGCAGCGGCCGCTCGAGGGCGACCTGCCCTTCCGCGAAGTTATCGGACGGGTCGCGCACATGGCGACGCTGCCCCGTGGCCCGCACCGCGAACTCGGCCGTGCCGGCGCGAATGCCGCTGGCCCGCGCGCTGGCACCGTCGCGGCGCGCCCTGGCTGCCGCCACGTCCGGCGCGGCATCGAGCGCGGCGCGCACCGATTCGGCCGCGGGCAGATAGCCGTCCTCGCTCACGGCAAGGGTCGTCGATGCCGGGCCTTCCGCGGCACAGGCGCCCGCAGCCCACCATCCGGCAACCAGCACGATGCCGAAGAACGTCAGTTTCAGGTCATGCGTCTTCATTGTTCCAGCCCTCCCACCGCGGCAGCCGGGGTACTGGCTTGCGCGGCGCGCTTTGGCATGCCGAAGCGTTCAAACAGCAGCGGCAACAGCAGCAGCGTCAGCGCGGTGGAAGTCACCAGCCCGCCCGACACCACGATGGCCAGCGGACGCTGGATCTCCGAGCCCGGCCCACTGGCCAGCAACAGCGGGATCATGCCGAGCGCCGTGATGCAAGCCGTCATCAGCACCGGACGCAGGCGATCCCTCACGCCGCGCTGCACCGCGCCGTGGATGTCGAGCCCATCCTCCAGCAGCGCGTTGAAGTGCGACACCAGCACCACGCCGTTGAGCACGGCAATGCCCAGCAGCGCGATAAAGCCGACCGATGCCGGCACCGACAGGTACTCGCCCGAGATCCGCAGCGCAGCAATGCCGCCGACCAGCGCGAACGGGATGTTGCCGATCACCAGCAGCGCCTGCCGCACCGAGCGGAACGTCAGCATCAGCAGCAGGAAGATGGCCGACAGCGCCAGCGGCACCACCAGCCCCAGGCGCGCGGCCGCGCGCTGCTGGTTCTCGAACTGGCCGCCCCAGACAATGCGCAGGTCCTTTGGCATGCCGGGCAGCGCGGCCACCGCCGCACGCGCATCCTCGACGAACCCGGTCAGATCGCGCCCATCGACGTTGACCTGCACGATGCCGAAGCGCGCGCCGTTCTCGTGGTTGATGCGCACCGGCCCGTCCACGCGACGCACCGTTGCCAGCGACGTCAGCGGCCAGGTCTTGCCGTCCGGCGCCGTCACCATCAGGCTCGTGAAGCCTTCGGGCGTCTGCCGCAGCGCATCGCTGCCGCGCAGCAGCAGCGGCGTGCGCACGACGCCTTCGGGCACGATGCCGATGCGTTCGCCCTCCACCTGGGCACGCAGCAGCGCCTGCAGCGCATCGCCGGACAGGCCGGCGCGGCCCAGTGCGGCCCGGTCCACGGCCAGCGTCAGGTACTGCACGCCTTCGTTGCTGGCGGCGATCACCTCGGCGGCGCCCGGCACCTTGCGCATCTGCCCGGCAATCGCGGCGGATGCATGGTTGATGGCCGCCAGATCGTTGCCGAACACCTTGATGGCCACGTCGCCGCGCGTGCCGGTCATCATCTCGGCAATCCGCATCTCGATGGGCTGGGTAAAGCTGTACATCACGCCCGGAAATTGCTCCATGACCTTGCGGATATCGGCGGCGATGTCTTCCTTGCTGCCCCGCCATTCGGACTTCGGCTTCAGCACCAGGAACGCGTCGGTCTCGTCCAGTCCCATTGGGTCCAGGCCCAGGTCGTCCGACCCCATGCGCGCGACAATGGACCGGATCTCGGGCACCGCCTTGAGCAGCGCCGCCTGCACGCGCCGGTCGATATCGAGCGATGTCTCCAGCGACACCGACGGCGCGCGCTGCATCTGCACGATCAGGTCGCCCTCGTCCATCGACGGCATGAACGTCTTGCCCACCGATGCATAGAGCGCCACCGCCAGCAGCAGGGCAGCGCCGGCCGCGCCGAACACCGCGCGGGCGTGACGCTGGCTCCAGGCGTGCAGCCGGTCAAAGCGTGCGGACACCCAGCGCATCAGGAACGGCGCATGCCCGTCATGCGCGCGCAGCAGCACCGATGCCAGCGCCGGCACCACGGTCAGCGCGATCACCACGGACGCGCCCAGCGCCAGCACGATCGTCAGGGCGACGGGGCCGAACAGCTTGCCCTCCAGCCCTTCGAGCGACAGCAGCGGCAGGAATACGATGGCGATGATCGACACGCCGGCCAGCATCGGCACCGCCACGCTGGACACCGCATGCCGGATGATGGCAGGCCGCAGCGCCGGATCGGTATGCCGCGCATGCGCGCGCGCGAGCCCCGACTCGATGTTCTCGACCACCACCACGGCCGCGTCGACGAGCATGCCCAGCGCGATGGCCAGCCCGCCCAGGCTCATGAGGTTGGCCGTCAGGCCCACGTAACGCATCATCAGGAAGGTGGCCAGCAGCGACAGCGGCAACGTGGCTGCCACCACCAGCGCCGCCCGCAGGCCACCGAGGAACAGGTACAGCGTGACGATCACCAGCAGGCTGGCCTCGACCAGCGCGCGCACCACGGTGTTTGCCGCGCGCGATACCAGTTCGCCCCGGTCGTAGAACACCTTCGTGCTCATGCCCCTGGGCAGGGTGGGCGCCAGTTCGTCGAGCTTGTCCTGCACGGCCTTGACGACCCTGGACGCATCGGCACCGCGCAAGGCCAGCACCAGGCCCTGCACCGCCTCGCCCTTGCCGTCCATCGACACCGCGCCGTTGCGCGTGGTGGACCCCAGCCGCACGGTCGCCACGTCGGCCACGGTGACCTGGGCCACCTGCGCCGCATCGGCGCCCGCCTGCACGACGATGCGACGCAGGTCGTCCAGCCCGCGCACGCCGCCTTCCACGCGCACCACCCAGGTTTCGTCGCCCTGCTCCACGCGCCCCGCGCCGTCGTTGCGGTTGTTGCTTTCCAGCGCCTGGCGCAACTGCTCCAGCGTCACGCCACGCGCGCGCAGCCGGGCTGGATCGGGAATCACCTCGTAGCTGCGTACCTCGCCGCCCAGCGCATTGACGTCTGCCACGCCGCTGACGGTACGTAGCGCCGGGCGGATCACCCAGTCCAGCACCTGGCGGCGCTCGGCCAGCGTGTGGGTATCGCTTTCGAGCGTGAACATGAACATCTCGCCCAGCGGCGTGGTGATCGGCGCGAGGCCGCCCACCGCGTTGTCGGGCAGGTCCCGCATCAGGCCGGACAGCCGTTCGGTCACCTGCTGGCGGGCCCAGTACGGGTCCACGCCCTCCTCGAAGTCGACGGTCACGTCGCTGAGCCCGTACTTCGACACCGACCGTACGATGGTCTTCTGCGGGATGCCCAGCAGTTCCTGCTCGATCGGCGTGGACACGCGCTGCTCTACTTCCTCGGGCGTCATGCCGGGGATCTTGAGGATGACCTTGACCTGCGTCGGAGCGATATCCGGGAAGGCATCGATCGGCAGGTTGGCATACGCCCAGGCGCCGGCACATGCGAGCACGGCGGCCGCGATCAGCACCAGCACGCGCTGGCGCAAGGCGGCATCGACGATTCTGTCCAGCATCATTGGCCTCCGACGAGCATGCCTTTGAGCGCGCCGATGCCCGTGACGGCCACCCTGGCGTCGGCCGGCAGCACGCCACGCACCGTGGCAAAGGCATCGTCCGTGGCATCGACCGTCACCGGGTAATAGGCCACGCCGTCCTTGACGGCCACGAACACCCCTGCCTTGCCTTGCGTGTAGGTCAGCGCGGCCACCGGCACGCGCAGGCGGACGCCGGACTGACCGGTTGCGCCGCCGGTGGCCGCGCCCAGGTGGATGACCACCCCGACGCTCTCGCCAGCCTGCAGGCTGCCACGCGCGTCCAGCGTGGCCCGGATGCGCACCGAGCCAGTCCCGTCGCTGGACGGCACCACGCCCGCCACCTTGCCGGCCGCGCCACGCTGGCGGACCTCCACGCGCTCGCCGCCGCGGATCGTGGGCACGTCGCGGCCCACCAGCAGGTCAAGCTCCAGCGCATCGGGATCGACGATGCGGAACAGCGGCGCCGAGGCATCGACGCGCGTGCCCGGCACGGCGTGGATCTCGGCAACCAGCCCGTCGCGCCCCGCCACCATGCGCGCGTCGCCACGCGGGCTCACGCCAATGCCGGCGGCCGCCATTTCGGCCTCGCGCGCCCGCACGGTAGCGGCGGCCTCGCGGGCGCGCGCCTGGGTGGTCTCCCAGCGGCTGCCGGCAATGATGCCGTCGTCGTGCAACTGGCGGTCGCGCTTGAGCGCAAGCTGGGACAGCGCTGCCTGCGAACGGGCTTCGGCCAGCGCACGGGTGGCCTCGAACATCTGCGGGCTGGCAAACAGCGCCAGCGGCTGGCCCTTCTTCACGGACTGGCCGATGGCAACCAGCACTTGCGACACCATTCCCGGATATGGCGCGGCCACCACAAACTGCGCATCGGGACGCAGCACCACGCGCGCGGTAGCGCCGATTTCCATATGCGCGGCGTTCTCGGCAGCCGCGAAGCGGATGCCCAGCGCCTGGGCCTGGGCGGCGGTGAGCGCCAGCGTGCGTGCCTGGACGGGGGCGATACAGGTCAGCGCCGACACCGCAAATGCGGCCAGCGCCAGACGACGACGGAAAGACATTCCTGACTCCGAATCAATGCGAGTGAAAGCCGCACGCCGCAGGTCGCGGGCGTGCAAGGGCACCGGGTAGGCCCGGTGGGTTCGCTGTCAGGAATACAGAGGAGGCGCGTGCGCGGGCGGGGGATGGCTGCTGCCGCCGCGCCAGCGCAGGCGGTGCGGCGTGGCGGCACGTACCAGCGGCCAGGCGACCCATGTCGCCAGCACCAGCAGTACGGCACACAGGGCCAGCAGCGCCTCGATCATCGATGGATCGACATCGAGCCCCGGCCCGGCATGGCTCAGGCCTTTTTCGACATCGATCGAAAAAGGCTCGTCATCGGCATGGGGAACGGCAGCGATGGCCTGGGCCTTGCGCTCGTCGAGCACGACCTTGAACAGGCCCGGCATCGGGATATCCAGATGGAACCCGGTCTGGTGCGGCGTGCCCATGTGGGCATGCAGCAGCGGACCCAGGCACTGGATCACGATCAGGATCGTCAGGAAACCAAATCTGGTGAAAGGTACTAGGCGCCCCATGGCGGTGGAATCACAAGGTCGGGGCTGGCGGAGTTTGCGACCATCTAAGCCGGTTGCCGGCGCCATGGCTGGTCTGGCCAGGTATGTTGACGACGGCGCCCCCGTGGTGGAGGCAGGCTGCTCCCCCAGGACGGACCGAATGCTAGCACGGCTTGGTTGCCGCTGCCACCGCACCCGGACATGGCAGGCGGCCAGGCAAGCCGGACGACATGTCGCGACATGACATGACGAGACTTGTCAATCGCCCATTTCGACGACAAATAAGCGCATGACCGGGCGACCGTTCGATCGGCACACTATTGGCCGCAGTCACACAGAATCTGCCGTATGCTGAATTGTTCAGCGTGCAAGCGCGCCCTGTCCGACCCTGCCCGGAGGCGACTCATGCTTGTTGGAAGCGCAGTAGACAAGCTGCGACGTGAAGCAGCCGTCGCACGCGAGACCGCGCCCGTCGATCGGCGCATCGCACGACTTCGCCAGGACATTCGCTGGCAACTGCACTATGCAAAAACGCAGAAGGCCCGCGGCTACCCGGCGCGGGACTACGCGCGGGTACTCCGGTTACTGCGGCAGACCCTGAGCGTCGAAAGAGCCTATCGTGCCGCGTTGCGCAAGGCGGCGCTGGCCCGGCTGCTTTGAACCACCGCCGCCCTCCCGGCCGGATTTCCGCATATTGGGGAGCGGCGCACCGGCCACCCGGCGCTCACGGGCTCTTTGCCGCCCACCGCGCAGGGGACGCCGGTTCCACGCACGCCGGAGCCTTGCGCGTGGCGGCCCAGAACACCAGTGCCGCCACGCTGACCGCCGCACCCAGCGCGCAGACGCCATACCATCCGCCGGCCCCGTATGCCGCGGTGGTGCCGATGGCGCCCAGCCCGCTGCCCACGGCATAGAACAGCATATAGAGGCCGATGAGGCGGCCGGGCGCCTCCGGGCGCGTCCGGACGATCATGCTCTGGCTGGTGACATGCAGCGCCTGCCCCGCCGCGTCGAGCAGCACGATTCCCACGGCCAGTATCCACAGCGACACATGCAATTGGGCAAGCGGCCACCAGGCCAGGACCAGCATCACCAGTGCCGCCAGGGTCGTGCGCTGGCCGTGTCCGGCGTCTACCCACTTGCCGGCACGCGCGGCCGCCAGCGCGCCAATCACGCCCACCAGCCCGAACGCGCCGATGGCCGTGTGCGGCAGCGAGATCGGCGGCGCGCCCAGCGGCAGCACCACTGCGCTCCAGAAAATGTTTAGCGCGGCAAACATCAGCAGCGCCAGCATGCCCCTGACCTGCAGCGTGCGCTCGTGACGCAGCAGCGCGAACATCGACAGGATGAGACGCGGGTAGCTCACCCGCACGCGTGGCGGCGCAAGCACCGGCAAGCGGTTCCACAGCAGCACACCCGCCACGAACATCAGCATCGCCGCCGCAAGGTAGACCCAGCGCCATCCCGTAAGATCGCTGACCGCCCCGGCAAACACCCGGGCGGACAGCAGGCCCACGAACACGCCGCTCTGGGCTGCCCCGACTACCCGGCCCTGCTCGTGGACCGACGCCGCGCTGGCCGCATAGGCCAGCAGGCCTTGCGTCATCGCCGTGCCAAGCAGGCCCACCGCCAGCATGCCCGCGAACAGCGCGGGCAACGTCCGCGCCAGGGCCACCCCCACCAGCGCGACGACCAGCGCAACCAGCTGCACACGCATCAGCCGGCGCCTGTCGAGCAGATCGCCCAACGGCACGACGAACAGCAAGGCCAGCGCGCTGCCGGCCTGCGTCATCGCCACCACGCTACCAACGACCGCCACGTCGATCCGGAAATCGCGCGCCAGGGCATCGAGCAGCGGTTGAACGTAATAGACGTTGGCCACGCTGAAACCGGCCGACGCGGCAAACAGCGCGACAAGGCCCGTGGCCATGCCAGGGCCGCCCGGCCGCGCTGCGGCCTCGATGCGTGATCTTTCCAGCGTGTCTTCCGGTGCCATGGCGCCTATTATCCAGTTTCAAAACAAAACTGGTTGAATGCTAGGGCAGCCGGTTTTAAAATGCAACCAGATCATTGCGTGCCGAGACCCCATGCCAACACCTTCGACCCCCGCGACACCCGCGGCGCCCGTGACGCGTACCGCCCCGAAGCCCCCAGAATCCTGCCCGGTCGCCAGGTCTCTCGATGTGGTGGGCGACCGCTGGTCGCTCCTGATCGTGCGCGACGCCTTCGATGGCGTGCGGCGCTTCAGCGATTTCCAGCGCGGCCTGGGCATGGCACGGAACATCCTGGCGGACCGGCTGCACAGGCTGGTGGAGGCCGGCGTGCTGGCATTGCAGGCGGCATCCGATGGCTCGGCCTACCAGGAGTACGTGCTGACCGCAGCGGGCGAGCGGCTGTTTCCGGTGGTGGTGGCGCTGCGCCAATGGGGCGAGCGGCATCGGTTCGCGGCCGGTGAGCGCCATTCCACGCTGATCGACCGGCGCACCGGCAAACCCGTGCCGCCCATGCAGCCCTTGGCGAAGGACGGCTCCGTCATACGCGCCGCCGATACCGAGGTCCGCAAGGTGAAGCAGGACAAGCAGGACATCGGCTCCGCCCGGACCGGCGTATGATCGCTGGCATCCCCTGGCCGCCGGAATGTCCGCGATGACCGACCGCCCTCATCTGTCTCCCAAACTGCATCTGACCGTCACGCACGGCTTTGCGCTGCATAACAGCCGGCAGCCCGCGTTCCGGCGCGAGTGGCACGAGCATGACTGCGGCATGCTGCTTTGGCCGCGCATGGGCCGGCTCAAGACGGTGTGGGATACCCCCGGCGATGCGCCGAGGGCGGCTGCGCACGCTACGGCGGCACGTGCACGGCGTGCCGCGACGCTGGTGCGCGGTGCCGCGGTGCTGCTGCCGGCGTCGACGTCCCACCTCACGGCGTCCGAGCATCGGCTGCAGCAGCACGGCGAACTCTATCTGCCCCCCGACCGCATGCCCGCCCTGCGGTATGGCGCGATCCGCCTGGACGGGCCCACTGTCGCCATGCTGGAGGCGCTGCTGGCCCCCAACCTGTCCACCCCGAGTGCATCCTGGCTGGTGCGTGCCATCGTCGAGCAACTGGTGACGAGCCAGCCGCTGGCGCATCCCGAAGCGCCGGCATCGATCGCCCATCGCATGGTGTGGCGCTTCACACAGGCGCTGGAATGCGACCAGCCCCTGCCGTCGATCGATGCGGTGGCCAGCGAACTCGGTGTGGCGATTCGCCAGTTGCAGCGGGCATGCCAGATCGAATTCGGCACCACGCCCGTGGCGATCCGGCGGCGCGTGCTGGCGGCGCATGCCAGGGCGCTGATCGCGACCGGGCATCCACCCGCCAGTGTCAGCGTGCAGCTGGGCTTTGCCTCCAGCGGCCATCTGCACCGGCTGCTGCGCGAGGTGCCGGCGCCGGCCTAGGCGCGGTGTTCCTCACACGCTGGCCACGATCGCTTCCACTTCGATCTCTGTCCATGCACAGTCAGGCAGACTGGCCACGCCCAGCGCGCTGCGGGCGGGCAAAGGCTGATCGGGAAACGCCACGCGCAACACGGCCGAAGCCGCATCGAGTACCGCGGGATGCCGCGTGAACGTGTCCGCCGCACGAATGAACCCGCGCAGCCGTACCACCTGCACCACGCGCGACAACTCGCCGCCACAGGCCAGCCGCAGCGCCGCCAGCGCATTCAGCATCGAGACCTGCGCCGCTTCGCGGGCCGGTATCAGGTCGTCGTCGGTGCGGCACAGACCGGCCATGGCCACGCCGTGCCGCCGGCAGACCTGACCGGAAATCGACACCCATTGCGCACCGCCGACCGGCACCGCGCAATACGGCGCGTAGTGTCCTCGGGGCGCCGATACCTCCGGCAGCACCAGACCCATCGCCGCGAGCCGCGCTTCCGGCGTGCCTGGCGGCGTGCCCGGTGCCTGTGCCGTCATGGCGCGCCCCATGCCGTCTGGCCACTAAGCCAGCAGCCGTCCGCCGCGCCCTGCTCGTCAATGCGCGGCGCCACCAGAATCTCCGACGGACTGCCCATGGCATCGCCTTGCCAGACGGCGATGGATGGCGCGGCGGCCGCGTCCGCCCCGTTGCCCAGACCGCCTTCGCCGGCCAGGTAGCCCCACAGCGCGGCGGCGGCGATGCCGGTGGCGGCGTCCTCCGGATAGCCCGACGATTTCGGAAACTGCCGCGCATGCACGATGCGCCGGCCATCCGCCTTCGTCGCGCCCAGCGCGTATGGATAGAGGCCCGTGGAGCCGATCGATTCGCAGAGCGCCTGCATCGTGGCGAAGTCGGGCTGCAGACCATCGAGCATCGCCACGGACGGCAGCGCCACCAGCGTCTTCACGCGGCTGGTGGCGGCGTTGGTCATCGACCACGCGCCCACCGGCAAGCGCAACTGCGCGGCCACCCGTGCACTGTCCTGCGCGCCCAGCGGCTGCGTGCGTACCGCCGGCTGCGAGATCCACGCGCATTGCAGCACGTCGTCCCACCGGGCGTGCACCACGCCGCTCAAGGTTTCGATCCGCGCGGTGGGCGTGGTCCACTGCCCCCACTGCCGTAGCGCCCATAACGTGCCGACAGTGGCGTGGCCGCACATTTCCATCTCGTGCTGGGGGACGAAGAAGCGGATGCGCCAGTCGCAGCCGATGGCGCTGGGCAATACAAAGGCGGACTCGTGCCCGTGCGAGGCGGCCACCGCCTGCATGGCCGCCGCATCCATGCGCTGTGCATCGGCAACCAGCGGCACAGGGTTGCCGCCCCGGCCATCACGCACGAATACGTGGATCAGACTGACTTCATTCACCTGTGGCTCCTACCGATCGTGCAATCGCTCCCCAATAGGGGATGTCCTTCTGTACGGCAGCCTGCAACGCCGCCGGCGTGCCCGGCCGGGCCGTGACACCCTTGGCGGCAAGGTCTTCCGCCACGGCCTTGTCTCGCAATACCTTGTTCAGTGCGGCATTGAACCGGTCCACCACCGCTGCCGGGGTCCCCTTGGGGAACGCAATGCCGTACCAGAGCTGCTGCTCGAAATCGGGCACGCCCTGGCTGGCAAACGTCGGCACATCGGCCAGCAGCGGCGTGGGCGCAGTGGTGGCGATGGCGGTGATCTTGCGCGCCTTGATGTACGGCGCCAGGCCCACCGGGTTGTCGAACATGATCTGCACCTGCCCGCCGATCAGGTCGGTGTAGGCCGGGGACGCGCCGCGATACGGCACGTGCACCAGCGGCACGCCCGCCAGCTTCTGGAACTGCTCGCCCATCAGGTGCGATACGGTGCCCACGCCCACCGAGCCGAAGCTGTGCTGCGTCTTGTCGGCCTTGAGCCTGGCCAGCAACGCCTTGACATCGGTCGACTGCAACTGGTTGTTGACGGCCAGCACGTACGGCGAGGTGCCGATGAACCCGGCATAGCTGAAGTCCCTGGCCGGATGGTAGGTCAGCTTGGGATAGATCGCCACGCTCACCGCGTGCGTGCTGGTGGTCACCACGCCGGCGGTGTAGCCATCGGCCGTGGCGCGTGCCACGTAGGCCGAGCCCAGCGTGCCGCCGGCTCCGCTGCGGTTGTCGACCACCACCGGCTGGCCCAGTTCGCGCTGCAGCAGCGGCTGGATCGATCGCACCACCAGGTCGGTGCCGCCGCCCGCCGGGAACGGCACGACGATGACAACGGGCCTGGCTGGCCAGGTTTCGGCCTGCGCGGCCCCGAAACAGAGTCCGGCTACGATGGCCAGCAGTGCGCGGCGCGCCGCGCGAGGCGGATGGGACAGGATTGACACGGGCTTCCTCCTTGTGGGTGTGCAGGGAGTCTAGGCACGCGGCGCGCGGGATTCGAACCGGAATGCGACCCCTGCCGATCCGAAATGCGCCCGGCGGCCAGGCCGCCCGCCCTGACCACAACAAAAAGGGCACCCTCGCGGATGCCCTTCGATTCAAAGCCGCCCGGGGCCTCAGGGGCTATCGTCCGCGGCCTGCGGGTCGCGGAAATGCGCGCGCACCAGACTGGCGGCTGCTTCCCAGAGCGCCGGGGCGCCACGCTCGATGGTCGGCCCGTAGCGGGCGACGACCTGCGCCTCATCGAGCCCAGGCGCAATCCACGTGCCGCCGCCGGTGGCGACGTTATGAAGCAGCGGCTGAAAGCGGTCCAGCGACTTGGCAAACTTCGCATCGTCGCTTTCGGCTGCCTCGAATTCCTTCCATAGCCCGCGAAACTCGGCGGCCTGCGCTGCCGGCAGCAACGAAAAGATCCGCTCCGCCGCCCGCCGCTCCCGTTCGGCCTGGTCAGCCTGTCTCGACGCAGCATGAAGCGGCGTGTCGCCGGCATCGATCTCCACGATATCGTGGAGCAGCAGCATCTTGACGACGCGCACCACATCGACCGGCGCCGCGGCATGTTCGGACAGCACGAGCGCGTACATGGCAAGATGCCAGGAATGCTCGGCACTGTTCTCGCGGCGAGACTGGTCAATCAGCGGCGACATCCGCACCACGTTTTTCAGCCGGTCGATCTCCCGCAGAAATGCCAGCTGACGCTCCAGCTTGGAAACGTTCATGGTGCTGCTTCGTCCGGCTCGTCTTCCAGCAGATGCCCGTAGGCATCGATCTCCTTCTGGGTCCGCGCCTCGCTGGCGGCAATCTTGTCGGCGGTGATCTCGCCGTCCACGAACTCGACCGACACCCGGCGCACGCGCGAATCCTTGTCGACGATGCCCTGCAGCACCTTGTCGAACAGCTTTTCTCCGGCCTTGAGGCCTAGCGCCTGCGGCACCAGCACCTTGACCAGAAGGATCTCGTTGTCGTCCGAGCCCTTGGCCACATCGGCGATGGCTGTCCTGAGGTAGCCCTTCAGTTTGAGCACACTGAGGTTGCCGGGAACCGCCACGTGCGATACCCGAATCCGTTTCTTGTCCATACGCTACTGCCCGGCTGTGATGTCAACGCGCCGAATATAACGCACGGACGCCGCAGGCCGGCTCCCGCCGCGACCGGGCGCTTCATTAAGCATTCTTAACGGAAGATGCATACGAGAATCATTATCATTTGAGGCTCGTTTGTCATGACCGGATCGGTAGACCGCCGGTTCCGCCCCGAATGCGCCTGAAAACCCTTGCCCTCGTTGCCGGCACCCTCCTTTGCGCAGCGCCGCACGTGCGAGCCCAGCAGACCGGTTCCGGCGATCCCCTGCCAACGGTGGTTGTCACGGGCACCCGGAGCGAAAAAACGCTGGACGAGACCCCGATCCGTACCGAAGTGGTGGACCGCCAGGAAATCGAGCGCACCCATGCGCGCACGCTCAAGGATGCGCTGGAAAACGTGCCCGGCCTGCAACTGCGCGAGATCCACGGCAAGTCGGGCTACGAAGTCACGCTGCAGGGCATGACCAGCGACCAGGTGCTGATCCTGGTCGACGGACTGCCCATCTCGGCCAGTACCGGGTCCACCGTCGATGTCTCGCAATACCTGCTGACCGAGGTGGACCGTGTCGAGGTGGTCAAGGGCGCCAGTTCGGCCCAGTACGGCAGTTCGGCGATGGGGGGTGTCATCAACGTGATCACGCGCCCGATTGCCAAGGGGTTCTCGGGTGCCGTCACGGCCGACGCCGGCAGCTATGGCGCGCAGAATGCCGATGGCGCGCCCGGCGCCCTGCACGGCAACATCCGCCTCGAAGGGGGCACCGGGCAGGTCCGGGCGCGCCTCAGCGCCGATGCGCTCGACAACAAGGGCTTTGCCGTCGATCCGGACGGCTGGACGCGTCACGGCGACAAGATCCGGCGTGAACAATACGCAGGGCGCCTGGAATGGCTGCCCGCCCAGGCCGGCAACTTCTGGTTCGACGCCAGCGCCTACCGCGAGACCGACGAGCAACGGTATCAGTACTACGCGCCGCCCCGCTACGTGCCGCAGCGCAAGACCGAGGACATCGACCGCAACCGATACACCTACGGTGGCCAATGGCGCTTCGACAACGGCGTGCGGGCACGGCTGGCCGGCGTGCATGAAACCTACGACAGCACGTCGCGCGAATACTCGAACGGCGCCCAGACCTCGGTCCGCAACGCCGCGCAGCAGACCGACCATGTTTCGGCACAGTTCGACCTGCCGGCCTGGTATCGCCAGCTTTGGCAGTTCGGCGGCGACTTCCATCGCGAAACCCTCGACCAGTCGGTCAATGGCACTTCGGAACTGGCGGGCACCGGCAGCGCCGAGCGCCAGTCGGGCGAGCTCTACCTGCAGAACGACATCCTGTTCAACGACACGTGGGAGATGGTGGTCGGCCTGCGCGGCCAGCACGATTCCGACTTCGGCAGCCACTTCGCGCCCAAGGTGGGCGTGCGCGCCAACCTGCTGTCCAACGACACGTGGAAAGGCGTGCTGCGCGCCAACTACGGCCAGGGCTACCGCGTGCCGAACCTCAAGGAACGCCATTACCTGTTCGACCACAGCTCGCTGGGGTACGTCGTGCTGGGCAATCCGAACCTGAAGCCGGAATCGTCGAACAGCTTCCAGCTGGGCGGCCAGCTGAGCTGGCGCGACCGCGTGACCCTCGACACCAACCTGTTCTACAACCGCGTGACGGACCTGATCCAGACCGACATGACCAACTTCACCATGGTCAACGGCATCGCGGTCTACACGTACCGCAACGTGGCGCGCGCCAGGACGCAGGGCGTCGAGACATCGTTGCGCTGGCGTGCCACCAGCCAGCTGAACCTGACCACGGCCTACACCTTCACCGATACCAAGGACCTCGATACAGGCTTCGAACTGACCCGCCGGCCGCGCCACATGGGCCGCGTGGGCGCCGACTGGCGTGTCCTGCCCTCGACGGAGCTGTCGGCCCGTGCGCGCTTCCAGAGCAGCGAACTGACCGACTCGGCCACCGGCGCCCGCTCGCCAGGCTGGGGCACGCTCGATCTGGTGCTGAACCAGAAGATCGGCCGCAACGTGACCGCTTTCGCCGGCGTGAACAACCTGTTCGATCGCCAGCGCGATTTTGCGAATGCCAGTGACTTCGGGCCCGTGGCGGGGCGCTTTATCTACCTGGGCGCGCGGTTCAACGTCGACGTCGCCCGCTAACGAGACATCAAACGGGGAAGCACTGATCATGATCCACGACACGCTTGCACTGCATCGCCGCCCGCTGGGCGTCATCGGCGCGGCCGCGCTGGCACTGATGCTGGCCGCCTGTGGCGGCGGCGACGGCGACAGCGGCGGCGGTACCACCACCGGCGGCACCGGCGGCGGCAGCACGGGGGGCGGCACCACGACCCCGCCCGCCTCCACCTCGGCATTCACGCAGACGGCCGACTGGACCTTCGCATTGCCGGCCGCCGGCAATTCCCTGTGCTATGACTTCAACGCCAAGACCGAAACGGCCTGTACCGGCACCGCGTGGGACCTGAAGGTCAAGACCGAAGCCGGCGGCCTCACGGCAAAGCTGTGGACCAACAGCGGCACCAGCGGCACCGGCAACGGCGGCGCGTTCGGTAGCCCGTTCGACCACACCTGGACCACGCTGGCGACCTGGAAAAACGCGACCATCGATCCGGCCAATGGCGCCCTGCCCGCCACGGTATTCCTGAAGGACTCGGCCAGCGGCGTGTTTGCCAGCACCGCCAACGACATCGGCTCGGCCGCATTCGAATACGGCGTGACCGGCGCGGCGACCGATCACCTGCTGTACCCGACTTTCCGTACCTTCGTGATCACGACCAACAGCGCGCTGGCCGACACCACGGGCACCGCCGCGGCGCCGGTATTCGCCCTGCAGGTGACCGGCTACTACGGTGGCGCCGGCGGCACGACATCGGGCTATCCGAGCTTCCGCTTCGTGGATCGCAGCGCGCCGGGCACGGTCTACACCGCTTCGGTCAACGCATCGGCAGACTGGGTCTACTACGACCTGGTCAACCGGGCCGTCACCACCGCCTCGGGCACCTGGCATATCGCGTTCAACCGCTACAACGTCAAGCTGAACGGCGGCGAATCGGGCACGGGCACGGTGGCGGGCTTCGTGGGCAAGACGCCGGCCGGCTTCTATGACGCATCGAACAAGCCGGTGGCATCGGCGTTCACCAGTGCCACCAATGTCAGCACGACGCTGGCCGATCTCACCGCCGCCGACATGCGCCTGCCCACCGCCGCCGCGCAGTGGGTCAAGGATTCGACGGCTTCGGTGCTGAACCCGGCCTACACGGGCGCGTACCCGAATCCGATGAATTTCGGCTGGTATTCGTACTTCCCGACCGCTGCGGCGGCTGCCGCCAACGGCTTGCCGGCGGTGGCGCACCTGATCAGCGCCAACCCCGACGCTGGCGGCCTGATCCGCGGCGGCGAAGGCGGCACGTATGCGCGCTTCCACCTGACAAAGATCGCCTACGCCGATTCGAACTCGAACAGCAGCCAGCAAACGTGGACGATCCACTTCGACGTCCAGCCCTGAGCCCCGACTGGAACGAGCCACTACCCGCGACACCTCACGACACACATGGACATGGAACAACAAGGCATCGAGACGCTGCGCCAGCGCCATCAGGCATTGACGGACGCCCACCCGAAACTGCGCATGCGCGAGCGCGCCCAGCGCCTTGGCGCCAGCGAGGCCGAACTGGTCGCGGCCGGGTGCGGCGTGGCCGTGCGACAGCTGGGCGGCACGGCGCAGCAGCTGTTCCGTGATCTCGGCACGCTCGGCCCGGTGATGGCCCTGTCGCGCAACGACCATGCCGTTCACGAACGGCATGGCCAGTACCAGGGCATCGAGGCGGACGGCCCCGTCGGCATCGTGCTCGGGCCGGACATCGACCTGCGCATGTTCTTCGGCAACTGGCGGTATTTCTACGCCGTGACGCAGCATGGCCGCGACAGCCTGCAGTTTTTCGACCGGGCTGGCGAAGCGGTACACAAGGTCTACCGCACCGACGCGACCGATGCGACGGCATGGCGGGCGTACGTGGATCGCCATGCCGTGGCGACGGTGACGCCGGTCCTGCCCGAGCCCGTTGCGCCAGCGACCGAGTCCGAGGCGCCTGCCGACGCCGATGCCATGCGTGCCCACTGGCTGGGGCTCAAGGACACGCATGATTTCTTTGCCATGCTGCGGCAGTTCAAGGTATCGCGCCTGGGCGCCCTGCGCACGGCCGGCGACGACCTGGCCCAGCAGGTGGGCAACACGGCCGTCGAAACCGTGCTTGGCCGTGCCGCCGAATCGGCGCTGCCCGTCATGTGCTTTGTCGGCAACCGGGGCATCGTGCAGATCCATACCGGTCCGGTGCACAAGCTGGTGCGCACCGGCCCCTGGTTCAACGTGCTCGACGAAGCCTTCAACCTGCACCTGAACACCGAGGCCGTGGCGTCGAGCTGGGTCGTCAACAAGCCCACGGTCGATGGCTGGGTGACGTCGCTGGAACTGTACGGCGCCGGCGGTGAGCTGATTGTCCAGTTCTTTGGCGAGCGCAAGCCGGGCAAGCCGGAACTGGGCGCGTGGCGCGCGCTGCTGCAATCGCTCTGCCCGACGGCACTGGCCGCCTGACCGCTTTGTCGGAGTCGACATGAAACTGCTGCGCTCTGCGCTGTTGTCCCTGCTGTGCGCGGCAGGCCTGGCCCATGCCGCACCGCCGGCCCGCGTGGTCGGCCTGGGCGGCGCGATCACTGAGATCATTTACGCACTGGACGCGGAAAAGACGCTCGTCGGCGCCGATTCGTCCAGCGTCTACCCTGCTGCCGCGCTGAAGCTGCCCAAGGTGGGCTACTACCGCGCGGTGTCGGTCGAAGGGCTCGCCAGCCTCAGGCCCGACCTTGTACTGGCCGCCGACCAGGCCGGTCCGCCCCAGGCGCTGGAACAGATCCGCAAGCTCGGCAGCAAGGTGGTGACGCTGCCTTCGGCGCCCACCCTGGCGGCGCTGGACCAACGCATTCTCGGCACCGCCACGGCGCTAGGGATGCCGGAGCGCGGCCGCGCGCTGGTTGACCGCCTGCACGCCGAACTGCGGGCCATCCGCGCGGTCAGCCAGCCGGTGCGCGTGCTGATCGTGAGCAGCCATACCGGCAAGATGCAGGGGATGGGCACCGCGACTGCCGGGGACGCCATGCTCGCGCTGGCGGGCGGCACCAACGTGTTGGCCAGCCAGACCGGGTTCAAGCCGTTTTCGGCCGAGGCGGCCGCGGCCCTGAAGCCGGACGTGATCGTCACCACGACGATGTCGGTCGGTGCCAGCGGCAGCGCCGACGCGTTCCTGGCGCAGCCGGGCCTCAATGCGACGCCAGCCGCCCGCAACCGGCGCATCGTCGTCATGGACGATCTTCTGCTGCTGGGCTTCGGGCCCCGCCTGCCAGAGGCGCTTCGGCTGTTGCAGACGGGGCTGGCTGCCCCGCAAACGGCGGCCCGCTGATGCGCCGCCACCGCCTGGCCATCTTCACCACGCTGTGCGTCATGCTGGTGCTGGCCGCCCTCTGCACGGCTTCCAGCGGCGCGCTGTCGATCCCGCACCAACGTCTGCTGCCATTGCTGTGGTCGGCCGCTGGTGACGGCGACGAAGCCATGTGGCGCAACGTGCTGATCGAAGTGCGGCTGCCGCGTATCGTGCTGGCCATCACGGTGGGCGCCGCGCTGGCACTCTCGGGCGCGGTCATGCAGGCGTTGTTTCGCAATCCGCTTGCCGAGCCGGGCCTGATCGGCATCTCGCTGGGCGGCGCGGCCGGCGCGGTGGCGGCCATCGTGCTGGGCGCCGAAGGGCTGGCCGGCGTCGCGCCCGCCGCGTTCCTCGGCAGCCTTGCGGCAACGTCGTTTGCCTACCGGCTCGGCGCGCGGCGCGGGGGCATGGCCAGCCTGCTGCTGGCCGGCATCGCGATCAACGCCATCTGCGCGGCCATCGTCGGTTTCTTCACGTATCAGGCCAGTGACGTGCAGCTTCGCAACCTCACGTTCTGGAACATGGGTAGTCTTGCCGGCGCCACGTGGCCCTTGCTGGCGTGGCTGGTCCCGCTGGTGACTGTGCTGTGCGCGCTGCTGCTGCGTGACTGGCGTGCCATGAATGCGCTGCTGCTGGGCGAGCGCGAGGCCCTGCACCTGGGCTTCGATCTCAAGCGGCTGCGCCGCCGGCTGATCGTGCTGACCGCCCTGCTGGTGGGCCCCATCGTCGCCGTCACCGGCACGATCTCGTTCGTTGGGCTTGTCGTTCCGCACCTGGTGCGCATGCCGCTCGGTGCGGACCACCGCTGGCTGCTGCCGAACACGCTGGCCGGCGGCGCCATTGCCATGACACTGGCGGACTGGCTGTCCCGCATGGTGGTGATCCCGGCCGAGTTGCCGATCGGCATCGTCACGAGCCTTGCGGGCGGGCCCTTCCTGCTCTGGATGCTGACGCGAAAGGGGGCATGACGTGCTGGTCGCCCGGAATCTGCACTGCAACCGCGGGCGCCGACAGGTGATCTCCGGTATCGATCTGAGTCTGCGCCCCGGCGAAGTGCTCGGCATTCTCGGCGCAAATGGCGCGGGCAAGAGCACGCTGCTGGGTGCGCTTGCCGGGGAGATCGCCGTCCCGGCGTCGGCTGTCTCGCTCAACGGGCGTGACATGGCGCACTGGCCTGCGCACGCCCTGGCGCGCACGCGCGCGGTACTGCCGCAGTCGCCGGGGCTGAACTTCGATCTGGACGTGACCGAAGTGGTCGCCATGGGCGGCTATCCGTTCCCCGAGCTCGACCGACGGGCGCTGGACGCACTGATACGCCGCGCGCTCGGGCTGGCAGAGGTGGCACACCTGGCCGGCCGCGATTACCAGCGCCTGTCTGGCGGCGAACAACAGCGCGTGCAGTTTGCCCGTACGCTGGTGCAGACGCTGGCCTGCCGGGCTGCCGACAGCTACCGGGCCCTGCTGCTCGACGAGCCGATTTCGAGCCTGGACCCGCGCCACCAACTGCTGCTGCTCGACAGCGTCAGAACGCTGAGCCGCACTGATGACCTGGCTGTGCTCGTGGTATTGCACGATGTCAACCTCGCCGCTCGCTGGTGCGACCGCTTGCTGCTGCTGGCCGAGGGCCAGGCCGTCGCCAGCGGCGATCCCGCCGAAGTCCTGACGGAACGCCATCTGGCGAGTGTCTACGGCATACCCGCCAGGGTGATGCCGTCGCCAGTACACGCGGGCGTGCCATTTGTCGTCTTCGGATGACCGGGCCCCGAAACGCACCGGGTGCGCCATTCCCCATGCCGACTTCGCGCCTGCGAGCCTGCGTATGACCGACTGCCTGCAGCAGATCCTGCAAGGCGTGCTGTCGCACAAGCCGGGCCCGCCGACGTTCGCGGCGCTGGTACTTCCGCCCGTGCTGCTCTGGATTGCCGTGTCCGACCTGCTGTATCGCCGTATTGCGAACGCGCTGGTGCTGGCGCTGCTGGCCGTGTGGCTGGTTCACCTTGCGTGGATGGGCTTGCCCGGGGGGCAGTCGCCCGCCTGGCCGGAGATCGCCCGTGGCGGCGCGGCGGCAGCGGTCGTGCTGGGTGTGGGCTACGGCCTGTTTTCCATGCGATGGGCGGGGGCGGGCGACGTGAAGCTGATGGCGGTACTGTGCCTCTGGCTCGGCCGTGAAGTCGCCATGTTCCTGCTGGTCACCTCGCTGGCGGGCGGCGTGCTGGCGCTCTTCATGCCGATCCTGCACCGGCTGGAACTGCTGGCCGCCCGGTGCGTCACGCATCTTGGCGCGTGCCTGCACCGGGCGCTACCGACGCCGACGGCGCTGCAAGGCCATTCGTCGCCCGGCATTCCGTATGGATGCGCGATGGCCGCCGGCGCGGCGTTCGTATTGCTCAGGCACTGACGTCGTGCACCGGACCCGCCCGCCCTCGCCCGTGGCCGCTCGCGGTGCGCTTGCCGTCGAAGCCGCGTTCGCGCTGCCCGTCATCATTGCCGGCGCGATGATGTTCATGGAGCTGGGCAACATCGGACTGACCATCGCCATGGGCAACACGGCGCTGGACCATGCGATCCGCCGCATGCATGCCGAGGCTGCGTACGCACCCGACCCTGCGAGCATGGCGCAGCGCGTGCGCCTTGGCATGGCTGCGGCGTCGCATCGCTTCCTCGACGACCGCCATATCGCCGCGGTTGCCGTCGAACGCTTTACCGCGCTCGATGCGATGGGCGCGGGCAGCGCCGCCAGCGCCGGGCGCACCGCCAGCCGTGCCGTGCCGGCGTGGCGGGTCACCGTCGAAATTCGCAAGGACTTCATTACCCCGCTGCCGCGCCTGCTGGGCACAGGCGGGACCGCATTCCGCTACCAGTACCAGCAGTGGCTCGACAAACTGCCCGCGCAGGCCAGCCACATGAAGCAAGATTGACGTGTCACCGGCAGCGCAGCGCGTCCTTGAGGCTCGTCCTGTCGCTCCACTGCCGGCGGTCCAGCAACAACACGGCCAGCAGTCCCTCGGGAAGGTTCTCTTCGAGCGAAAGCCGGGCGCCATGCAGCCTGGCGATGGCATTGACCAGGGCCAGGCCGAGCCCGCTGCCCGATGGCGCGACGCCGCCCGATGTCCGGCCCGACGTTGCACCCAGGCGCCGGAACCGCTCCACCGCCTGGCCGCGCAGGTCTGCCGGAATGCCGGGGCCGTGGTCGGCCACGCCCAGCGCCATGCCGTCGCCACGGCGGCGCGCCAACAGCACCAGCGCCTTGCCCTCCGGCGCATACTTGATGGCGTTTTCCATAAGGTTCGACAACGCCTGGAACAGCAGCGCGCGGTCGCCGTACAGTTCGCGTCCCGGCTCGGCTTCGATGCGCAGCGCCATGCCGGACATCGACACCAGCGGTGCATAGTATTCGGCCAGGTCGTCGAGCAGCCCGCGAACCTCGAACCATTCGAACGCGTGCTCGCAACGTCCGGCTTCCACTTCGCCGATACGAAGCACCGCGCGGACCATGCGCTGGATGCGCTCGCCTTCTTCCAGCGCGCCCAGCACGTCGTCGCGCATGGAGTCATCGACTTTCTCCGCCAGGGTGGCCAAGCGGTTGTGCATGCGCGTGAGCGGCGTGCGCAGTTCGTGGGCCAGATGGCTGCTTACGCTCTTGACTTCCTCCATCAGACGGTTCACGCGATCGAGCACATGGTTGATGTCCTGCCCCAGCAGGTCGAATTCATCGCCATCGCGCCGGCAGGGCACCGTCGCGTCGCGTTCGCCGGTCACGTAGCGGCGCAGTGCGCTGCGGATACGATCCACACGACGCATGCTTTGCACGCTGGAATAGAGCCCGATGGCCAGGCTCGACAGCAGCACCGCGAAGAGGCCCGCGCCGGCTACCAGCGGAATCACGCGCAGCCGTTCACGCATGGGCAGGATGTCGTAGCCGCTGAAGAACACGCCGCCGTCGGCCAGCGGCACCTGCACGCCGAACAGCTGGGCAAGTTGCGCACTGGTATCGCCCACCGTGACATTGCGCCACTGCAAGTCGCAAGGGGGCTCGCATTGCAGCGCCGCCCTGACCTTGGCATCGCCGAACAGCAACCTGCCCGACGGCGCCAGGACCAGCGACTTGCTGCCTTCGCGCTCGCGGCTGTCTTCCTGGGTCAGCGCCACGTCCAGCCGGCTGGCGTCGGCAAAGTGATGCCTGTGTTCCTGGGCACGCACATCGGCCAGCACCATGTCGCGCACATGGCTGTGCAGCAACACGTCGATCTGATGCGCGCTCAGCAGCACCGATCCGATGGCGACCAGCAGGAAGAGGAACGCCACCAGCGAGGCATGGCGGAAGGTCCTGGTCTCCAGCAGATGGGCTACGCGCTCAGCCCAGGACATAGCCGACCGCGCGCACCGTACGCAGCAGCGATCGCGGGAAATTGCGGTCGATCTTGCTGCGCAGCTTCGAAACGTGAACGTCGATCAGGTTCGTCTGTGGATCGAACTGGTAACCCCAGACCTTTTCCAGCAGCATCGCACGCGTGACCGTGCGGCCGACGTTGGTGGCCAGTACCTGCAGCAGTGCGAACTCCTTCTCGGTGAGATCGATCGGTTGGCCGCCCCGCGACACGCGGCGCTCGCGCCAGTCGATGCAGAGGTCTTCAAGACGCGTGACCCAGTCTGCGCCGTTCGGCAAGGCACGCCACTTGGCCAGCCCTTCCAGCCGCAGCAACAGTTCAGTGAAGTCGAAGGGCTTGCCCAGGTAATCGCCGGCGCCGGCACGCAGCCCTTCCACGCGGTCGCTGGGCTGGTCCACGGCCGAAAGCACCATGACGGGGGGATGCGGTTGATCGGCCAATGCACGCAGTACACCGATGCCATCGATGCCGGGCAGCATCCGGTCCAGCAGGACGGCGTCGAAGGCTTCGTCCCGGATCAGTTCCAGCGCGTGTTCCCCGGTGTCTGTCAGGCGGCAGGCGTGCCCCTGCTGTTGCAGCCTGGTGCCGAGCCAATGCCTCACCCGCGGATCGTCCTCCACGATCAGAACACGCATGACAGTCCTCCCCCCTTGCCCAAGTTCCCCCGCACGTCGACCCTTCTTTCATCCGGACCTGTTGTCATCGTCCGGTTTCGGCACGATTCTACATGAGACGCATTCTCATTGGCAGGGGAGTTTGCCGGAGGGTTGTCCACCCGGACATCGGCCGTTTCAAGCCCGGAAAATCGGCTGGCACCTCAAGTTTGTGGTCCGCCTGCCGTAAGCCTCCGTACTACCATTGCTCCGTGGAAGCGTCCGTCGCGACCTGGAAATGGGCTACTGGCCGGACTGCCGGCGCGTCGCGCCAGCGTCACGCGGTGCGACAACGGGAATATGTGGAGTCGAAATGCTGAGATTTTTGACGATTATCTTGCTCTCGACATTGGGTTCGTCTGCGGCGAATGCCGCGCCGGATACGGGCAGTCGGCCCCAGATTCTGAGTACCGAACGCGGCATCAGCGATGGCCAGCGTGATGCGACGGTGTTGCACACGCCGCCGCCCTCGCGGGCGGGCGTCATGGCGACACAGCCGAACGCGCCCACGTATGACCAGCAGGTCAATGGATCTGCCCCGTACCCGTATATCGTCGCGCCATATATTCAGATACCCGGCAATACGCCGTACCCGCCTCCCCCGCGTCCCGTACCGCACGGTCGATAAATCGCGACAAACCCGGGGAAACGATCCCTTCCCGGGCAGGAAGGGACATTCGGCGGCCCGGACCACAGGGCTACGCGAGCATCAGGTCCAGGTTCTGAATCGCGGCGCCTGAAGCGCCTTTTCCAAGATTGTCGAAAACCGCAGACAGTAGTACCTGCCCGTGCGCCGTGCTGGGAAATACGCTCAGACGCAGGTCATTCGTCCCGTTGAGCGCCTGCGGGTCCAGATGCTTCACATCGCGCGACACTTGCAGCGGCAAGACATGGACGTGCTTCGCCCCGTCGTAGTGGCGCGCGAGGCAGTCCTGTAACGTCGCGCCATCCACCCCCGGCGCCAGCAGCCGCAGCGCCAACGGCACCGTCAGCACGATGCCCTGCCGGAACGCGCCATAGGCAGGCATGAAAATGGGGGGCTGGCTGAGCCCGGCATGCTGCTGGATCTCGGGCGTGTGCTTGTGCGCGAGTTCCAGGCCATATACCTGGTAGGCCGGCGCGCTGGCGGCCGCCTGCCCCTCATATTCCTCCACGCCGGTGCGTCCGCGGCCGGAGTAGCCCGATACCGCATGAATGCTGATGGGGTAGTCGTCCGGTATCAGCCCGGCCTGCACCAATGGATGCAGCAGGCCAATCGCACCGGTCGGGTAGCAACCGGGGTTGGTGACCCGGCGTGCCTTTGCAATGCGCTCGGCCTGGCCCGGTGTCATCTCTGGAAATCCGTAGGTCCAGTCCGGGTGCGTACGGTGGGCCGAGCTTGCGTCGATCACGCGAACGGCGGGATTGACAATGGTGGCCACTGCCTCGCGCGCGGCGGCGTCCGGCAGGCAGAGGATGGCGATGTCGCAGGCGTTGATGGCTTCTGCGCGACGCCGCAAGTCCTTGCGCTCCGCAGCCGCCAGCGTCATCAGTCTGATATCGGTCCGGTGACGCAGCCGTTCGTGGATCAGCAACCCGGTGGTGCCTTGGTCGCCATCGATGAAAACCACGGGAGAACTCATAGGTGAAATGCTCCGCAAACTTTGGATGGGAAGAAGCAGGACAGGAGAAAGAGCCCCTATGTTCGGCGGACCGCTACAATATGAAAAGTTGAATTTCATAACGTGAACATTCAGTTTTCCTGAATCTGGACGCCGATATGCGAGAAATCAGTCTTGACCGCCTGCGCACTCTGGTCGCCATCGCCGACCGTGGCTCGTTTGCCGATGCGGCGCGTGCGTTGCATCTGGCGCCGCCAACGGTCAGCCTCCATATCGCGGAACTGGAAAACCGCATTGGGGCGCCCCTGCTGTCCCGCAAGCGCGGACATGTCAGGCCGTCGGCCATCGGAGAGGTGCTGATAGAGCGCGCGCGCCGGCTCCTTGCCGATGCGGAGCGGGCCTTGGACGATATTCAACGCCAGGTGCAGGGCCTTGAAGGGCGCGTGCGGATCGGGGCCTCGACCGGCGCCATCGCGCATCTGTTGCCGCAGGCGCTTGAGGTCTTGCGCCAGCAGCATCCCGGCATCGACATTCAGGTCGCCGTGCTGACCTCGCATGAAACACTGTCCCGGCTGGCGGATGGGACGTTGGATATCGGGCTCGTTGCACTGCCCCAGCCGCCCGTGGCCGGGCTCGTCATCAAGCCCTGGCGGCGCGATCCCGTGATGGCCTTCGTGCCGGCGCACTGGGAGTGCCCGGCCCACGTCACGCCAGAATGGCTCGCTGCCCAACCGCTCATTCTGAATGACGCGACCACGCGTCTGTCACGCCTGACGGCCGAGTGGTTCGCGACGTCCGGGCATCAGCCTGCGCCGCGCATCGCGCTTAACTTCAACGACGCGATCAAGAGTCTGGTCGCGGCAGGCTATGGCGCCGCGCTGCTGCCCCATGAGGCGACAGCGCCGGCCCCCGACCAACGCATTGTCATGCGTCCGCTGCGGCCGGCATTGTGGCGTCGGCTCGGCCTCGCGCATCGTGCCGGGCACGTCGAGCGATCCACGCAACATGTTCTGGATCTGTTGCGCGATCTGCGACTGGCGTAGGCGCTCCGGGGCCTGGCAATGACGGTCGCGGTCGGTGAACGGCTGCAGGCGACTGCTGATGACGAAAACGCCATTGCGCCGCACTGGCGAACTTGGCTTACCGGTGATTGCAGTTCCCGAAACGGGCCAGGCAATGCCACACCTGCTTGAGCATCTGCGGATCGTGCTGGCCGACGCGCACGGCCTCGCCGATCCGCATCGGTGTCAGCGGGCCATCGCACGCAAGCAACGCCGCAAGTTCAGCGACAGCCCGGCCGCGGTATTCGTGCTGTTGGCGCAGCAGATCGGCTTCCGCGCGAAAACCGGCGTGCCATTCGACGCGGCACGGCAATGCATGCGCAAGCGCCTCGACTTCCGTATTCCGGAATGATGGGTCGAGTACGATGGCATCCACGTCGCTCGCGATGTGCACGCCGCCGTGAACATGCGCCTCGATGTAATGGTCAAGCGGATCGCCCTGCCCCGCCACGGCAGCCAGACGTTCTACAAGGGCGAAGCGGTCCGCCACGCCGAAGTGACTCGGCCCATAGACACTGTCCGGGTGGCAAAACGTCGTGCGAGCCAGTACGCCGGAAGCAAGCCGCAGATGCGCCGAGCCAAAGCGTGGCGCTGCACCGGCTGGCGCATGACCCAGATTCAGTGCGCCATAGCGCGGCCGCTCGGAAGGCGATGCCGTGTCATAGGCCTGCCCGAAGATCCGGCTTTCCCATTGCCAACGATCACCACCAGGGTAGGCGGTCAGCCCGCCATTGCTGGTACCGGTTTCGAATTGGGATCGATACACGCCATCCTCGGCCATCACCGCCAGCAGCGGCCGCCCGCGAACCATTCGGTCCGGGTGGAAGTTCAGCGTTACGCGCCAGCCCGGATCGACCGGCTGGCCTGCAGATCTCGCGGCAACGTAGGCCCAAGCACGGGCGGCAGGGGTTCGGGCGGATGACATGGTGGCGCGGAAGTTTCACGGAAACACTTGGCCAATTTTACCGGCAGCGCAAACCTGTTGCGGGCGCCGACGTATAGCGCTCCGCTCAGATTCCCTGTCCGCCAGACACTTCAATCCGTTGCGCATTGACCCAGCGGTTGTCCTCCGACAGCAGGCTGGCGATCATCGGACCAACGTCTTCGGCCACGCCGACGCGCCCCAACGCCGTCATCCCGGCAAAGAACCGGTTGAATGCCGGCGTGTCGCGCACGGCGCCGCCGAAGAAGTCCGTTTCGATCGCACCCGGCGCTACGGCGTTGACCGTGATCCTGCGCGGGCCAAGCTCTTTGGCCATGTAGACGGTGAGCACTTCCACGGCGCCCTTGACCGCAGCGTAGGCGGACCAACCTTCGGCGGATACGCGCGTCAGCCCCGTCGAGAGATTCACAATGTGACCGCCATCTGCAAGCAGCGGCAGCATCGTCTGCGTGAGAAAGAACACCCCCTTGAAATGCACATTGACGAGCATGTCGAACGCCGCCTCGCGCATCTCGGCGATTGGCGCTACGTCGCCATGTCCCGCGTTGTTGACAAGGTGATCGAAGCTGTCGCGCTGCCAGGTATGACGCAGCACGGATCTCAGCCGTTCTGCGAAGCCGGGGAACGTGGTGATATCGCCGGCATCGAGTTGCAGCGCCACTGCCTTGCGGCCCAGCTTCCCGATCTCCGCGACGACTGCGCTTGCCTCCGCTTCGCGGCTTTGGTAGGTGAGGATGACGTCCCCGCCCTTGCGGGCGATCGACAGGGCCGTGTTCCGGCCGAGGCCGCGGCTGGCGCCGGTGACGAGAGAGATCGTGGTCATGCGTACACTCCTTGGCGTGTGAGGGAAACCGGTGTCCATTCTGTTGCCCGGCACGCCTGAATCCCTTGCCTGAATCTCTTTCTTCCTTGCCTTTTTCTCCAAACGTGGTGTCCCACTTCGCGGAACCCGCTACGATGGCAGGTGATGAATCACCACCCTGCCCAACGATGAGTGACCTGTTGCTTGATGCCGTGCGCCGCTATGCGGAGGCGCATGCCGGTCCCACCGGCATTGCCCGGACTCCCATCCCGGGCCTGACAGCCATCCGGGCGACGGCCCCGAGCGGGATTGACTATGCAATCTCCAGACCACTCGCCTGTATTGTCCTGCAAGGCAGCAAGCGCGTGGCGATGGGCAAGCAGACGTTCGACTTCAGCGCCGGCGATTCGCTGCTGATTACGTCAGACGTGCCGACGAGCAGCCAGATCACGCGCGCCAGCACTGATGCGCCGTACTATTCGCTCGTGTTGGATCTTGATGTGGCAGCTATCGCCGAACTGGCGGTCGAGATAAAGCCCGGGCCGGTCGCCCACGAGTCGCCTGTGCAGGTCGAACCGTCGGACGCCGACGTCGCCGATGCGGCGCTGCGGCTGATGCGGCTGATTGCGCGTCCGGCGGCAATACCAGTGCTGCAGGCACAGCTCGTGCGCGAAATCCACTACTGGCTGCTGGTGGGCAAGCATGGCCCGGTGATTCGGCAGATCGGCCGTCCGCAGAGTCACGCTCAACGTCTGGCCCGCGCCGTGGCTTTGCTGCGCGCCGAGTTCGCTCAGCCGCTTCCGGTTGAACGCCTCGCTTCAGCCGCTGGCATGAGCGCGTCGTCCTTTTACCAGCACTTCCGGGCAGCGACATCGCTGTCGCCGCTACAGTTCCAGAAGCAGTTGCGCCTCATCGAGGCACGCCGACTGATGACGTCCGAAGGCATTTCGGCGAGCGATGCTGCGTTTTCCGTGGGTTATGAAAGTGTCCAGCAATTTACGCGTGAGTACCGCCGGATGTTCGGCCTACCGCCGGGCAAGGACCGGGATGCGGCAATGCAAGGAGCCCAGCCCCACCGATCCGCCGCGCAGGGCGAGGGAATTGCCTGCGTGGGCGATATGTCGAACGTGCGCGCGTAGTGTCGACGGCAGCTCGGAAGCGCGTATCCGGGGTATGGAGTGTCATGCGCTTGGCGATGTCGCTACGCCTCTGTCGACGAGCATGTCAAAGAGAAGCTGCGCGGCCGGCGCCAACGGGCGCCCCCGGCGCGAGATCAATCCCAGCGTTCGAGTGATCGCCGGTTCGGTCAGTGGTATCGCCAGTAGCCCACTGCTCGATTTGGGCGGCAAGGCCATTCGCGGCACGACACCGATTCCCAGACCCGCCTCGACCAGGCTTACCAAGGCGGGAACATGATTTACCTCGCAGTACCAACGCGGTCTCACCGGCTGTCGCGCCAAGGCCTGGTCGATCAGCAAGCGATTGCCGCTGCCTTGCGCGAGCGTGATGTAGTCAAAATTCCCAAGGTCTTTCCATTGGACGCTTTGATGCCTGGCTAACGGATGCCCCTTGCGGCAGGCGACAACGAACGCCTCTTCAATCAACGGGCAGAATTCTATGTCAGGCTCCTGTGTCCCGATATAGGTCAGACCAAAATCGGCATCGCCGCGCGTGACGGCGAGCAGGACATCGCCAGAAGATTCGTCAATGATGCGCAGGCGTATCCCCGGATATCGCTCGTGATACGGCCCCACGACAGAAGGCAGGAAATGGCCTACCGCGGAAGGCACGCAGGCTAGTGTCACCTGGCCCGACAGCCGCTCGGAAACGGTCTGAATGCCGAGCATGGCTTCCTCCAACTCATTGATGACGTTGCGTGCCTTGTGGACAAACATGCGCCCCACAGTCGTCAGTTCCACCTTCCGTGTGGTCCGCGTGAAGAGCGCGACGCCGAGCGCTTCTTCCAGTTTGTCCACGCGGCGCGAAAGCGCCGACTGCGACAGGAACATCGAATCGGAAGCCGCTTTAAAGCTGCCAAGGTCGGCAACGGCCAGGAACGCCCGCAAGTCCGCGAGATCAAAATTCATGTGTCAAACGCAAAAATACTTGTGATTTTTGCACTTTACACTGGAATCGGGGACGGCGACCAGGTGCAGCACGGACAGCGACGTCATGCCGTCCTGAATGAGCAGGAGACAAAATGCCTAAACAAGTACGCGAGCCGGTACGCGGCATGTCGCGCCGTACCGCGCTCGCCGCCCTCGCGGTGCCGCTAGCCACTTTACTGATTCCCGCGCAAGCGCAGACCTGGACACCCGTCAGACCTATCCGGCTGATCGTCCCCTACGGCCCCGGCGGCAGTTCGGACGCCATTGCCCGCGTCATCGCGGCCGAAATGTCGAAGGGTCTCGGCCAACAGATCGTGGTGGACAACAAGGGTGGCGGCCAGGGTGTCATCGCGATGCAGGAAACCGCCCGTGCCGCGCCGGACGGCTACACCCTGGTTCTGGGCCACGTGGGCACGCTTGCCGTCAACCCGGCCATGATGCGCAAGCTTCCCTACGATGCCACGAAGGACTTCACGCCCGTGACGTTGCTCGCGAAGGTGCCAATGGTGTTCGCAGTGGGGCCTACCGTCCATAGCGAATCCATCAAGGCGTTCATCACGCAGGCCAAGGCGAAGCCTGGCGCGATGACCTACGGCTCAGCGGGCAACGGCAGCGCGGGCAATGTCGCCTTCGAGATGCTCAAGCAGACCGCACATATCGATCTTGTGCACGTGCCATACAAAGGCACCGGCGCCCAGATTACCGACTTGCTGGCCGGCAACATCGACGCCGCATCGGCCGGCCTGGCGGGCATCCTGCAACACGCCAAGGCAGGCAAGCTGCGCATCCTCGCGGTGGGATCGACAAAACGCCTTGCACCGATTCCCAACGTTCCCACGATTGCCGAAGAAGGCTACCCGGGATTCGAAAGTTCCCAGTGGTTCGGGCTGATGGCACCGGCAGGCACGCCGGCCCCGGTTGTCGGCCGTCTGCACGCCGAGGCCGTAAAGGCCCTTGCTACGCCACTGGTGCGACAACGCCTTGAAGAGGACGCGAGCACGCCTGTCGGCGCCGGCAGTGCCGAGTTCGCGGCATTCATTCGAACCGAGCAACAGCGCTGGGGCACCGTAGTCCGCAGCGCAGGCATTCAGGCCAACTAAAATCCCTCGGAGATTCTTCCGCATGCAACAAGATCGAATCACCCTATCCGAAGCCGAACTGCGCCAACTCGGAACGCGCGCGTTCCAGGGGCTGGGCCTCACGGAAGACGACGCCCGTGATGTCGTTGACATCCTCGTGCTGGCAGACCTTTTCGGGTTGAGTACCCATGGCCTGTCGCGCATTGAATCCTATGGCGAACGCCTGCTGTCCGGCGGTATCTCGGCACGTCCCGCCATCACCATCGAGCGCGCCGCACCGGCGCTGGTAAAGGTCGATGGCGGCAACGCCGTCGGTCCGCTCGCAGGCATGAAGGCACTGCGTTCCGCCATGGAGGTTGCCGGGCAATTCGGCATCGGCATGGCCTTCGTCCGGGGCAGCAATCACTTCGGGCCGGTTTCGCCCTACAGCTATATTGCGGCGGAAGCCGGATTCGCCAGCATGATCGGCAGCAACGCCACAACGACCATCGCGCCATGGGGCGGCAGCGATGCGCGCCTGGGCAACAGCCCGCTGGGCTTCGGCGTACCCGGGCACGACGGCCGCCACTTCCTGCTGGATATGGCAATGAGCGTGGCCGCGCGGGCCAAGATCCGCAATGCGCTCAAGGCAGGACAACCCATCCCGGATTCCTGGGCCACCGACGCGCAGGGACGACCGACCACCGACCCAAAAGCCGCGCTGGACGGCTTTCTGTTGCCTATCGGCGGGCACAAGGGCTATGGGCTCGCCCTGGTGGTCGATCTCTTCGCTGGGTTGCTCTCGGACGCGGCGTACCTCACGCACGTCAAGTCCTGGGTCGATGCACCCGACGAACCTCAGAACCTGGGCCATTTCTTCATCCTGATCGATACCCGGAAACTGGGCCCCACGCAGTGGCTGGCTGCACGCATGCAGGACTTTGCAGCCATTCTCCACGGCAGCGCGCCGGCCGATCCTGGCAGGCCGGTCATCGTTCCCGGGGAGATCGAGCTCGACAAGCTGACACGTCAGCGCGAAACGGGCATTGCCATGGACCCCGGCGTGAAGGCCCTGCTGGATCAACATGCGAACGCAAAGGCCACTTGAATGACGCACTCCGAAGGCACCATGATCGATGACAATGCACGGCGCGAGCTTGCGCCGAATGGAACCATTCGCGCGTCCATCAATGTTGGCAACCCCATCCTTGCGAACCTCGACGCCCAGGGAAATCCAGTCGGCGTTTCAGTAGACCTGGCCGGCGAGTTCGCCCGTCGCCTTGGCGTCCCGCTCGAACTTGTGGTGTTCGACGCTGCAGGAAAGTCGGTCGATGCAGTCACGGCCGAGCAGGCTGACTTCGGATTCTTTGCCGTCGATCCGGTCCGAGGGGCTGGCATTGCCTTTTCCGCACCCTATGTGCTTATCGAAGGCGCCTACCTGGTCAGGAACGACTCCCCGGTCAGGACGTGCGACGAAGTCGACCTTCCCGGACGCGGCGTTGTGGTGGGTAAAGGGAGCGCCTACGACCTGTATCTGACACGTACCTTGCGACATGCACACATTGTGCGCGCCCCAACATCTCCGTCCGTCGTGCAAACGTTCCTGGAACAGGGCGCCGACGTGGCCGCCGGAGTTCGACAGCAATTGGAAGCCGATGCCGCGCGCACGCCAGGCCTGAGGCTGCTCCCGGGCCGCTTCATGGTCATACAGCAGGCGATGGGCGTTCCCAAGGCCCGAAGCCCTGAAGCGGTGGCATTGCTACGGCGGTTCGTCGAGGAAATGAAGGCCTCCGGCTTCGTCTCGGACGCCCTCACCCGTCACGGAATCGAAGGTGCGTCTGTCGCGCCCATGACACCGCAGTGACTGTGAAAGGGCTCGCCCCAACGCGCCACCTGTGAGCGGCGATCCCGGGCCCCCAAAAAGACTGGCAGAGGTTCTATCCTTGGGAAAGGGGATGGCGGGCATGAAGCCATCCTCGCTGGATCTTGGTCAGGCAACGACACCGATGGCTGGCATCATGAAGCTCATTCACGCGCTGACGCGCTGACCGCGGTGTGCTTTATGTTGGCCGGCTGTGTTTCAACCGGCGTCGACATACGGCCGGAGCAGTTGTCGAACTTCCTGCTTGGCTTCTCCACCATCGACGATGTGACCAACCAGCTTGGCACACCCTCATCCCAGGTCACGCTCAAGACGGGGTCAACCATCCTGGTTTATTCCTTCGCCACATCCCATCCCCACGCTGAGAGTTTTATCCCGTTCATTGGCCCGCTCTTTTCCGGAGGCGAAATCCGGTCGTCGACCGTCTTGCTCGAATTTGACGAGAACGGCATTCTCAGAAGTGAACGCCGAACCACGTCGAGCGGGACGTCCGGCCTGACTGTATTGCCCGCCACTGCAATGTAGTTTGGCTTCATCCGGCGACTCACCACCTGGCTCTCATCAGGTAATCACAGCAGTGGCTCAGAATCGCCCTTTCGAGATCACGGATGCCATGTCGTAGGGCGGACGCTCGGGTCCCGGGAGCCGGAAATTGCATAGGACACTTCCTTTCCCGCTGCCAGCAACAGATCAACATACTCGGCCAGCTTTTCGCGCGTCAGCCGGCTAATGGGCCCGGAGATGCAAAGAGCCCCGGCCAACGTCCAGTGGATTCCAAACACCGGGACCGCCAGGCTCGAAACTTCAGGCTCCCGTTCGCCCATTGAAATGAAATAACCATCCCTGCGGATGGTCTCGTATGGCTCGCCGCTTTCGCCTGCGAACGCCCGCAACACTCTGCCCGGCGCCCCGGTGAGAGGAAGCCGTTCCCCCACGCGCACGTGGTGCCGCACCGCGCCCGGTCCTTCCACTCGCACCAGGCAGGCCCGAGTGTCTCCTTCCCGGACATAAAAGGCCGCGCTTTCGCGTGTTTCGTAGCTGATTCGCCTGAGCACCGGCTCCACCGTTTCATTCACGCGAAATGCAGCCTGATAGCGCGCACCCAGCCACCCTGCGGCAGCGCCGAGGCGCCATTGGCCATCTTCGCGTTGGACCAGGTACTCACTTTGCGCAAGCGTCCGCGCCGTGCGCAGAACGGTCGATTTGCCCATCCCGACTCGTCGGCTCAACTCCGACAGGGTCAACGAAGCGTCATCGGCGGAGAACGCCTCCAGAATTTGCAAGGCGCGCGTGACCGCGATGATTGTGTCTTTATCGGCACCCTCGGGGGCTTGGGCAGGCTGAGCATTCCGTTTCATGGCACATGTTCCGCTATGGACAACGCGATTGTATAGCACGGAACAGAAATCTATAGTCGAGGCACAAATACAAGTTCGACTGGAGACACCCTTGAACATCATCCTTCGCGTTCTCGCGGCATGCGCCATTGCCGCAGTGCCTGGCCTTCCTGCATACGCCGCAGACACCTATCCGACCAAGCCCATTCGCCTCATCGTTCCCTTCCCACCGGGGGGCGCGCCGGATACCTTCTCGCGCGAGATCGCCCAACAACTTAGCCCGGACCTGAAGTGGACCATCATCGTCGACAACAAGCCAGGGGCTGGCGGCAACCTCGGCGTCGAAGCTGCGGCCAAAGCATCGCCTGACGGCTACACGCTGGTATTCGGCCAGACCAGCAATCTTGCTATCAACCCGTCGCTGTACAAGAAGCTGCCGTATGACCCGACGAAAGATCTGACGCCTATCGGCTTGATTGCCTCCGCACCGCTCGCGATTGTTACCAACAACAGTTCACCGTACAAGAATCTGACCGACGTGCTTGCCGCCGCAAAAGCCAAGCCAGGCACGGTCACGTTCGGCACGCCGGGCAACGGTACGGTCGCCCACCTCGCCATGGAACTCCTGCAAAAGCAGGCCGGTGTGAAGATGCAGCACATTCCATACAAGGGTGCATCGCAGGCTCTCACTGACGTTCTGAGTGGCCAGGTAGAAATCTATATTGGCTCCGTCCCGACGGTGATGGGTCAAATCAAGATGGGCAAGTTGCGCGGAATCGCCGTGACCTCTGCGAAGCGATCGCCGCAACTGCCGAACACGCCGACCGTAGCGGAAGCCGGCGTAAAGCAATTCGACGCGGACACATGGTTCGGTCTGCTTGCACCCGCCGGCACCCCGGCACCCATCGTCGCGAGACTCAACGCTGAATTGAATCGCGTACTCCAGGTCCCGGCCGTGCGTTCCAAGATCGAGGCGGAAGGCGGACAGGTCCTGGGCGGTAGTAGCTCGGCGTTTGCCGGCCTATTGCAAAAGGATCTTGCTCGCTGGCGAGTCGTGGTCAGCGACTCGGGCGCGACCATCGATTAACGCATCGGCGCGCGCCCGCGCGCCGGATTCCACTTTCGCAGTTTCACGATCCGTCAGTTGCCTTGCCAACTGCGCGGCTGGCTTCACTCGTACACTTTAGGAGCAACTATGTCGCCCACCCAGCAACTTCCTGATGTCATCCGTGATTTCGAACGCGTTTCGTCCGACATCGTCAGGCAGGCGTCCGAGTTCGCGTCTTCGATCTTCGCCGATGTCGCGGGCCGCCGCGGCGGCCTGCACGGACGGATCGCACCACTGAGCCAAAAGAGCAAGTTCTGCGGTCCGGCTGTCACCGTGGAAGTTCGCCCCGGGGATAACCTCATGATTCACGCCGCGATGGCACTGGCCAAGCCTGGCGACGTCATCATCGTTGACGGCAAAGGCGACCAAAACAGCGCGCTGATGGGCGCAATCATGGTCAATCAGTGCATTGCTCTTGGTGTGGCGGCCGTCGTTCTCGACGCCGCTGCGCGGGATGCCGAAGAGATCATCGAGACGGGCTTTCCCATGTACTCCGTAGGGCTGAATCCCAACGGGCCCACCAAGTTCGTACCCGGCCGCGTCAATCATCCGATTCAATGTGGCGGGGTTACGGTGCGCCCGGGCGACCTCGTCATCGGCGATGCGGACGGCGTGGTCGTCATCGAACGCGAAAAGGCGCCGTCTCTGATCGAGGAGGCTGCAAAGAAGGTAGCGGCGGAGCGCAAACGCATCGAAGGTATCAAGTCTGGCGAAGCACTGCGACCGTCCTGGCTGGACGATGCCCTGCGTGCCGCCGGTGTCCTGAAGGCTGGAGAAACGCTGTGAGTACGCCAGCCAAGCCCGTCATCGTTGTGACCGCGGCGAACATTGCGCCACAGGCGGTCGCGCTGCTGTCCGACTTCGAACTGGTCTATGCAGGAAAAGCGGCAACCGAAGAAGAAACCGCAGCACTTTGCCGCCGATACGCGCCTGTGGCGATCATCGTCCGCACGAGCAAGGTGGGCGCCATGGCGCTCGATGCGGCGCCGTCGATCCGCGTCCTGTCGAAGCACGGAAGTGGCATCGACAACATCGACCAGGAAGCAGCGAAGGCGCGCGGCGTCAAAGTGGTGGCTGCGGCAGGCGCAAATGCGGCGGCAGTGGCCGAGCAGGCACTGGCGCTAATGCTGGCTTGCGCGAAATCGGTGGTGACGCTGGACCAGCGAACACGCAATGGCCATTGGGACAAATCGACGCACCAAAGTCTCGAACTGCAGGGGCGCACGCTCGGCCTCGTCGGCCTGGGTGCGATCGGCCGGCGCTTCGCGCGGATCGCCTGTGCCATGGATATGAAGGTGATCGGATATGACCCTTATGCCGCCGATCTGCCGACGAGCATCGAGCCCGTCAGCCTGGACGCGATCTGGGAAACCTCGGATGTCATCTCGTTCCACTGCCCCCTGACGGCCGACAATCGCGGCCTGCTCAACGAGGCCAGCCTGTCCCGATGCAAGGACGGCGTGATCATCGTCAATACCGCACGCGGCGGGCTCATCGACGAAGCGGCACTTCTGGCAGCCGTTGGAAGCGGAAAAGTGGCTGCAGCAGGCCTGGATTCGTTGCAGCAAGAGCCGCCACCTGCCGATCATCCCTTCTTCAGAAACAGCAAGTTCATCCTCAGTCCGCACATCGGCGGCGTCACCAGCGATGCCTTCGTCAACATGGGCGTCGCCGCTGCGAAGAACGTGCTGGCCGAACTTGCGAAGCTGCAGTAAGGAGCCGACATGAGTGAAGCACCAAGGCGGTGGCAGCGTAAGCCGGACGGCAGCAATTGGGGCGAGTTTGGGCCAAACGATCAGCGTGGACGCATGAACCTCGTGGATCGTGCCAAGGTACTGCAAGGCGTCGCGGAAGTACGCGAAGGCATTACGTTTTGCCTTTCGCTTCCCCTCGATTACCCCGGCGGCCAAACCATGAACGTGCGTCGGCAGCCACCGCGGCGATTCGCCGTCGTTCGGGATGGGAAGAGCGCCGGGCAGCAGGGCTTCTGCTGGTCGTACCGTTCCGAGGACCCCGATCTGACGGACGTGGTCAATGACGATGTCGTGCTCATGAGCCTGCAATATTCCACGCAGTGGGACAGCCTGGCACACGTGGGCAGTCATTTCGATGCCGACGGTGACGGCAGCGACGAAGCTGTCTTCTACAACGGCTTCCGGGCCGGCGAGGACATCAGAGCCGGTGTCGAGACGCAAGCCCCCGAGGCATGGGCAAGATACGAGAACCCGGAAGCCGGCGCGTTGAGTATTGCCGTGCTTGCCGAGCACGGCGCGCAAGGTCGTGGCGTCATGATCGACATCGAGCGCCACATTGGCCGCAAACGACAAGCCGTCGGCTACGACCACCTCATGCGCATTCTGGAAGCCGATAACGTAACGGTCGAGCCGGGCGATATGGTCTGTCTCCATACCGGGTTCGCCGACACTTTGCTGTCGATGAACAAGTCGCCAGACCTCAAGGTACTTCACGAATCCGGCACCGGATTGGACGGCTACGACGCGAAGGTGCTCAATTGGATCACCGACTCGCGCCTGGCGTGCCTGCTGGCAGACAATCCCGCCGTGGAACTGGTTGTGCCGAAACCGCTGACGCCTTCGCCCATTCGCGGGCCACGACTGCCGCTGCATGAACATTGCCTGTTCAAGAATGGCATCCACCTGGGCGAGCTTTGGCATTTGACACCGTTGGCATACTGGCTGCGCGAGAACAAACGTAGCCGCTTCCTGCTGACCGCGCCGCCTCTGCGCCTTCCCGGTGCCGTCGGATCGCCCGCGACGCCGATCGCAACCGTCTAAACCATAACGACAGCTACACCTTCTGGAGACAAGAATGTTCAAGCCCGTTACCGGATCCATTGCCAGCCTCGCACTGCTGTGCGCGGCCACCTGTGCCAGCGCCGCCTATCCCGATCATCCAATTCGCCTCGTCGTTCCCTATCCGGCAGGCGGCGCGGCCGATACGGTCGCCCGCATTGTCGCCGCACCTCTGGGCACCAAGCTGGGCCAGACCATCGTTGTCGACAACCGCCCCGGCGCAAGCGGTGTGATCGGTGCGGGCGCTGTCGCCAAGGCCGCGCCGGACGGTTACACCCTGCTGCTCGACGCCACCGCTTTTTCGGTCAACCCCAGCCTGCAACCGAAGCTTCCCTACGATACCGCGAAGGACTTTGCTCCCATCTCACTCGTGGTACGCGTGCCTAACCTCCTGGTGGTGCCACCGAACTCTCCGTTCAATTCGCCCAAGGATATCGTGGCGCGCGCGAAGGCGACGCCTGGAAAACTCACCTATGCGTCGGCGGGTTCGGGCACCGCACAGCACCTGGCGGCAGAACTGTTCCGTCAACAGTCCGGGCTGAATATGCTGCACGTACCCTACAAGGGCGGTGCACCAGCGTTGAGCGACCTGATGGGCGGCCAGGTCGACATGATGTTCAGCAACATGGCAGCGTCTTACCCACTGGTCTCCGGCAAGAAGTTGAAGGTACTGGCGACCACAGGCGCGAAGCGGTCTCCCGCACTGCCAGATGTCCCTACCATCGCCGAATCGGGGCTGCCGGGCTACCAGGTGTATGAGTGGAACGGCTTGTTCGCGCCCGCTGGCACCTCCGCGGAGATCATCGACAAGATCAACAAGGCAACCATCGAGGTCTTGACACAGCCCGCCGTCAAGGAACGTCTCGCGGCGATCGGCGCGGAAGCTTCTGGCGATAAGCCCCAGGAATTCCGGAAGTTCCTGGATGCCGAGCGCGAGAAATGGGCGACAGTCATTAAGCAGGGCAATATTCGCCCGGAATGACGTCGGGTCTGGAGCGCGTACTGCGCGAAATGCCGATGGCCGCCACCTCGGTCGCCACGGCCATTGGCATGGCCGTGGCAAACGTCCGTGAAGGGTCGCGATAGCCCGCTGCCTTACACCATTGGCAGTTGCCGAACTGGCTTGCCAGTGAGCTGGGCGACGGCATGTGCCACGGCGGGCGCGATCGGCGGCACGGCCACTTCACCGACGCCGCTGGGTTCGGCCGTGCTCGGCACAATGTGGGTCTCGATCAAGGGTGTCTCCGCCATCTTGATCATCGGATAGTCGGTGAAGTTGGTCTGCAGGATCTGTCCGTCCTTGATCTGAATGTGGCTGTACAGTGCGGCCGTCAGCCCGAAGATAATCCCGCTTTCCATCTGCTGGGCAACGACACCCGGATTGACCACCGTGCCGCATAACAGGGGGGTGGCCGGGTCGCATTCGACGCTGACCGGCCTGTGGTTGACGTCCAGATTCATGTATTGCTTCCTTGCCCTGGTCCAGGGGTCTGATGACATTCCGCCATTCAGCCGGCGGTCGCGTGGACGTGTGATGACCGGTTATCGCCTGTCCACTACGTGGGTTCTTCCCGCCGGCGCCGGCTTGCCTTTCGAAACATGGCGACGTCGTCGGGTGCCAGGCTCGAGCCTTCCATTTCCCCGGATCGGATGTGCGACAGCACCGGCTTCGCGTTGGTAGCGCAGTCGATTCCCGCTGGCTTGCCCTCGATATCAGCCAGCAGGGCATGAATGTGCGCCTTGCTCTGAGCGAGCCGCGCCTCCATTGCCTCGATGTCACGCACCTTGTTGCGCAGCGTTTCGACCAGCGACCCATGCTGCCATTCCGCCAGATCGGGAGGCAGCAGCGCGCGAATCTCGTCGAGCGTGAAGCCTGCCTGCTGCGCGCTGGCGATCAGGTTGAGCAGCAGCACGGCTTGGGATGGATAGCTTCGGTAGCCGTTCGCCTGACGCTCGACCTTCAGGAGACCGATGCCCTCGTAGAAGCGGATTCGCGATGGGGCGAGGCCGGTCCGCTTTGCCAGTTCTCCGATCTTCATGTCTTTCACACCCCTCGCGCAGAGTTGGTGGGGCCAAACCGGCTCCCAATGTCGCTGACCATTCCCCATGGCTGAATACGTTGAAACTGCCTTCAGTCCGAACTCTAAGGTTCAACGGAACTTGAAGGTCAAGCATCCGTCAGGCACCCGCACCGAGAACACGCTCCTAATAGCGGCTATTCGTTCACATATTAACCTGGAGGCACGAGAACTCCAGCCTCCCGTGGCAGTCCGCTGTCAGCCAAAAATGATGTTGACATTAAAGCTGACTTCAAACTTAGAGTCGACGCACGATCCAATTACCACTACCCAACCACATGAAGATCCGAAAACTGGCGGCGGCTACCGGTGTACTTCTGAGCGCCAATTTGAGCCCTGTCTGGGCCGATGGCGCATCGGATATCCGGCACACAGAGAGCACAACCATCGATATCGGCGGCCATGAGGTCCCTGTCGTAAAAGGCGGGCTGTATGACCGCTATCGCTCCAATCCTCCTCTTTCCGTCATTGAGGCGGAAGCCCCGGACGTTGACCTGAGCTGGTTCAAGGAACTCAAGAAGGAGAAGGTGGATATTGGCTTCGAATCCTATTCGCCAAATTTCTACTACAAGAACAGTAGGGTGACGATCATCTTCACCGCCGACTTGTACAGGTTGCGGGAATTGATGCCGGCGGACGTGCTCGAGAAGGTGCAACCGCTTCAGATCTGGCCCGGCCGCGACCTTGTCGCGCTCACCGCCTACGCCTACCACTTTTGCGATAACGACGCTTACAACGAGATGGGTCTCTCGGTCCTCACGAATGGGCCGGCCACTTCCAACCTGGGACCACTCACGTTGATAAGTCAGGCGATGTCCGGCGACTTCTGGGGCTACGTACTGAAGCTTCCTGTCAACACGGAGCTGGCGAGGGTACGCGGTGTTGTCGGCTATAACCTGCCCAAATGGCTGACAGGCATTAACTACCGCGAGACCGAGAAGTCAGTCATCGTCAAGATCCTCGACAACGAAACGGGCAAAGTCGATGTCACCATCGACGCGGAAAAGCTGGGCGATCTCTCGAGCAAGATCTCGATGGTGACCCATCGCTTTACAAACGTGGATCAGCAAGGGAAATTGACCACCGGTATTGCAACTTCCCGGCAGCTCAGCTATGCCTCCACCACAAATGCGGACACGGTGAGCCTCGGCTTGACTGAAGGAAGCCTGTCGACATTCATCAAGTCCTTGAAGCTCGGCAAGATGCTCAAGTACGAGTACGTCCCGGAATTCCAAAGCGCCCTGTACTCGCCCAAGCCGCTTTGATGGAAGTTCTAGTGTCGAGTTGACACCGGTGGCATCTTACGGGCAGTCCTTTGGGCCACCGCTTTATCGCATCCTCGTCCGCGGCGGACAGTGATCTCCAATGACCACTTCAGGTTCATCCGCGGCACTGCGACACCCCGCCACACCCCTCCACCCCATCCGCCCCGCGCACGTTTCTAAGTTTTGTTCTAAACTTTCACAAATTTTTGAAAATTCAAAACAGACAATGCAGCTCTCGCCCCTGGTCCAGCGATTTGTCCTCCACTTCGGTGAGATGGGCAGCCGCTGGGGGATCAACCGTACGGTTGGTCAGATCTATGCCCTCCTCTTTACCGCCGCGCGGCCGCTGAATGCGGACGAGATCGCGGAATCACTTGGATTTTCGCGCTCCAATGTCAGCATCGGGCTCAAGGAACTGGAATCCTGGAACCTGGTGAGGCTGTCGCACCAGCCCGGCGACCGCCGCGAGTATTTCTCCGCGCCCGACGATGTCTGGGCGATCTTCCGCACGCTGGCCGAGGAACGTCGCCGGCGCGAGATCGATCCCACGTTGTCGATGCTGCGCGAAGTCCAGCTGGAAACGCCGCTGTCCGACGAAGACCGGCACGCCCAGGCCCGCATGAAGGAGATGTACGGGCTGATCCTGCTGGTCACGACATGGTTCGGCGACATGCAGAAGCTCGATGTCGCCACCCTCGAAAAGCTGATGCGCCTGGGCTCGCGCGTCACGAAGCTGCTGGACGTCAAGGACCGGCTGACCTCTGCCATCGGCATGGGCGGCGCCGCGAAAGACAAGACTGCCAAGGCCGACAAGGCCCCGGCGAAGTCCGCCAGCAGCAAGCCCCCCGCAAAGTCTGCCCGCCCCCGCAAGGAGTAACCCGTGTTTGCAAGTGTCGATCCGGTCATACTGGCGCGCATCCAGTTCGCCGCGAATATCACGTTCCACATCCTGTTTCCCACCATCAGCATCTCGCTGGGGTGGGTGCTGCTGTTCTTCAAGCTGCGCTACAACAAGACCGGCGATGAAAGCTGGATGGACGCCTACCGCGTCTGGGTCAAGATCTTCGCGCTGACCTTCGCGCTGGGCGTGGTCAGCGGCATCACCATGAGCTTCCAGTTCGGCACCAACTGGCCCGGCTACATGGAAACCGTGGGCAACATCGCCGGCCCGTTGCTGGCCTACGAAGTGCTGACCGCGTTCTTCCTCGAAGCCACCTTCCTCGGCATCATGCTGTTCGGCATGCGGCGCGTGGGCAATCGCATGCACACCATCGCCACGCTGCTGGTGGCCGGCGGCACCACGCTGTCGGCGTTCTGGATCCTGGCGCTGAACTCGTGGATGCAAACCCCGGCCGGCTTCGAGATGATCGACGGCCGCGCGCATGTCACCAGCTGGCTCCAGGTCATCTTCAACCCGTCGTTCCCCTACCGGCTCGTGCACATGCTGCTGGCGTCGGGCCTGACCGTGGCCTTCCTGCTGGCCGGCATCTCGGCCTATCGCTGGCTGCGCCACGACCGCAGCCGCGAAGTCATGCATTCGCTGTGCACCGGCGTGACGCTGGCGGCGTTGCTGATTCCGCTGCAGATCGTGGTCGGCGACCTGCACGGCCTGAACACGCTGCATCACCAGCCGGCCAAGATCGCGGCGATGGAAGGAATCTGGAAGACCGAAAAGGGCGCGCCGGCCGTGCTGTTCGGCCTGCCCAATGCGACCACGCAGTCGAATGACTTCGAGATCGCGATTCCAAAACTCGCGTCGATCTACCTGACCCACAAGGCCGACGGCGAGATCAAGGGCATCGACGCCTTTGCCGATCGGCATCCGCCCGTGGCACCGCTGTTCTTCGCCTTCCGCATCATGGTAGGGGTTGGCCTGCTGATGCTGGCCGTGTCGTGGCTGGGCACCTGGCAGATCCGCCGGCAGGGCGCGCCGTCACCGTGGCTGGCACGCGTGCTGGTGGCGATGACGTTTTCTGGCTGGATCGCGCTGGTGGCGGGCTGGTATGTGACCGAGATCGGCCGGCAGCCTTATCTGGTCTATGGCGTGCTGACCACCGCCCAGGCCGCCTCGAAGGTGCCCGCCGCCATGATCGGCAGCACCCTCGCCATGTACCTGTCGCTGTATCTGGCGCTGATCGTGGCCTACATATCGGTGGTTTTCCACCTGGCCCGCAAGGCGGGCAAGTCCGCCGCGTCCAGCCCCACCGAGGGCACGCCGCAACCCGTCATCGACCAACCCAGGAGCGCGCAATGAACCCGGCCACGATTCACGACCTGACCCAGCCGGCCGGCTGGCTGCCGCTGGTGTTCCTGGCGCTGATGGGCCTGTCGATGCTGATCTACGTGATCCTCGACGGCTACGACCTGGGCGTGGGCGTGCTGCTGCGCCGCGCCGACGATGCCGACAAGGACACCATGATCGCGTCGATCGGCCCGTTCTGGGATGCCAACGAAACCTGGCTGGTGCTCGGCGTGGGGCTGCTGTTGACGGCGTTCCCGCTGGCCCACGGCGTCATCCTGACCAACCTGTACCTGCCCGTGGCGTTGATGCTGGCCGGACTGATCATCCGCGGCGTGGCGTTCGACTTCCGCGTCAAGGCGCGCGATCCGCACAAGCCGTGGTGGAACTTCGCGTTCTATGCTGGCTCGCTGCTGGCCAGCTTCTCGCAGGGGCTGATGCTGGGCCTCTATATCACCGGCTTCCGCTACGACCTGCCCAACCTGCTGTTCGCCGTGGCCGTGGGGCTTTGCCTGGTGGCCGGCTACTGCCTGCTGGGCGCCACGTGGCTGATCATGAAGACCACGGGCAGCCTGCAGTTGCGTGCCATCTACTGGGCGCGGCGCAGCCTGTGGCTGACGGCGGCCGGCGTGGCGGCGATCTCGGTGGTCACGCCGATGGTCAGCACGCGCATCTTCGACAAGTGGTTTGCGCTGCCGAACATCATCATGCTGGCGCCGATCCCGTTGCTGACGATGGGCCTGTTCGTGGTAATCGAGCGGTTCCTGCGCCGCATGCGCAACCTGCAGGCCAACGGCAGCGACCGCTGGTGCTGGCTGCCGTTCGCCGGGACGGCGGTGATCTTCCTGCTGGCATTCAACGGCCTGGCCTACAGCCTCTTTCCGTACCTCGTGGTCGATCGCATCGACATCTGGCAGGCGGCCAGCGCGCCGGAATCGCTGATGGTCATCCTGCTAGGCGCCGCGGTGGTGCTGCCGACGATCATGGGCTATACGGTCTACGCGTACCGCGTGTTCTGGGGCAAGGCCACCGACCTTCGCTACGACTGAGGCCACCGCGCCGCCATCGGCCGTGGCGGCACGGCGGGTGTATGCTGGCGACAGCCAGACAACACCCGCCATTTTCGTTCCGCACCTTGTCCGCCTCGCCCGACCCCACCCACCGTGCGCCCGCGGGCGCTGTTACCGGCCCGCTCATGCGTCGCCTGCGCAGCCACGCCGGCAATCAGGTTCGCGCGCTCACGCGCAGCAATTCCGGGCTGACCCTCGACTACGACAATCCGCCCGGCGATCCCGGCCTGTTCGGTCCGGACGCTGTCTGCTGGCGCGTGCATGCCGATTTCCCGGCGATGCTGGCCGGCGGCGTCAGCGCGCTGTTGTTGCAGGCGCTACACCCGCGCGCGCTGGCCGGCGTGTGGGACCACTCCAGCTTCCGCACCGACATGCAGGGCCGCCTGGGGCGCACCGCGCAGTTCATCGCCGGCACCACGTACGGCAGCCGGGCCGACGCGACGCTGCTGATCGAACGGGTAAAGCGCATCCATGCGTCGATCCAGGGCACGGCACCCGATGGCCAGCCCTACGCCGCCGACGACCCCGACCTGCTGACGTGGGTGCACGTGGCCGAGGTGTCGAGCTTCATGGCCGGATACCTGCGCTACGTGGGGCCGCTGTCCGTGGCCGAGCAGGATCGGTATTTCGCGGAAGAGGCGACCGTCGCGGCGTTGCTGGGCGCACCGGACGTGCCGCGCTCGCGCGCCGGGGTCGATGCCTATCTGGAAGCCCAGCGTCCCGGTCTGGTGAACAGCGACCGGACAAAGGAAGTGGTCCGGCTGATCATGGCGATGCCGGTGGCCAACCCGCTGCTGGTGCCAGCCGTGCGAACCATGGCCGATGCCGGCGTGGCCCTGCTGCCACCCTGGGCGCGCCAGATGCTTGGTCTGCACCGCCCTTCGCTGCGCCGCTCGCTGGCACTTGCCGGCATGCGCGGGCTGGCGCCCACGCTGCGCTGGGCGCTGGGGCCTGGTCTGGCGGCACGTGCCAGACGGCGGGTACAGGCGCGGCCCGCCGCCTGATTACTCCGCTGTAGCCGCCGCCTTGGCTGCGGCGGCGGGGCTGCCACGCAGCGTCGTTTCCTTCAGGCGGGCCACGAAGAACGGCGCGATCAACGAGACCGCCGCGCTCATCAGGAACAGCACGCGGAACGCACGCTCGGCCGCCACACGCACGGCGGCGGCATCGCCGTGGTCGCCGCCGGACATCGCCCGACGGAACATGCTCATCAGCACATCCTCGCCGCCGCGCATGTCCGACACCGCCACGCCGCTATGGCGCAGCAGCGCGATCAGCACCGTGGTAAGCACGGCCACGCCGACAGCGCCGCCCAGCAGCCGCGAAAACGCTGTCAGCGCCGTGGCGATCCCCACCTGCTGGGGCGGCACGGCGTTCTGCGTCGCTACCAGCCCGCTGGGCAGCTGCAGGCCGATCGACAGGCCCAGTACGATCATTACCAGCGCCGCCAGCGTCACCGATTGCGGTGGCGTGAATGCCAGCGCCACGATGGCCACGGGCGCCACCAGGCAGCCCGTCATCTGCAGCGGCTTGTAGCGGCCGCTCCACGACATCAGCCGGCCCGAGACATACGCGCCGAACGGAATGGCCAGCGTCAGCGGCACCAGCCGCAGCGCGGCGGTGTCCGCAGCCGCACCGCCCACCACCTGAAAGCGCAGCGGCAACAGCACCGACATCGCGATCAGCTGGAAGAAGCACAGGAACAGCGTCAGGCAGCAGATGGCCACGGTGGGCACGCCCAGCATGGCAAGCGGAATCACTGGATCGGTGGCGCGGCGCTCCTGCCACACGAACACCACCATGCCGATCAGGCCCGCCGCCAGCAGGCCGATCGTTTGCGGTTCCAGCGGCGAATGGCCCTGCCCCAGACGGGTCAGGAACACCAGCACGCCGGACAGGCCGCCGCCGAACAGCAACGCGCCCAGGTAGTCGATCTTGTGCTTGCGGCCGCTCACGGGCAGATGGCGCAGCGCGCGGCGCACCACCACCAGCGCGATCAGGGCCAGCGGGATGTTGATCCAGAAAATCCAGCGCCACGACAGGAAGTGCGCCAGGTAGCCGCCGATCACCGGCCCCGCCATGCTGGCCACGGCCCACACGCCGCTGACATAGCCCTGGTACTTGCCGCGTTCGCGCAGCGGTACCACGTCGGCGATGGTAGCCTGCGACACCGAAATCAGCCCGCCGCCGCCCAGGCCCTGCAGGATGCGCGCGACGATCAGCATCGGCATGGTCGTGGCGAGCGCACAGGCGATCGACGCCAGCAGGAACAGGATGATCGAGAACGTCAGCACCGAGCGGCGCCCCAGCACATCGGACAGCTTGCCGTAGATCGGCGTCACCACCGTCGACGCCACCAGATAGGCCGAAATCACCCAGGCCATGTCCTCGAAACCATTGAGCTGCAGCGCGATGTCGGGCAGCACCACGGCCACGATCGACTGTTCGAGCGCGCCGAGCAGGATGGCCAGCATCAGGCCAAAGATGACCTGCATGACCGGGACGTCAGCCGGAGGAGCGTCGGGGGAAAGCCGGGATGAGGGCGCTGCGGACATGGTGTGGCCTGGCTGGCAGATGAAGGCCCGGACGGGCTTCGCTGCTCTTTTGTCGGTGAAGGAGAGCCGCTATTTTAGGCGACTGCTGAAGACCGCGCTTGTCGATTCCCTTTCAACGCCCGCTTTTGGACCCGGAACCGAGGCCTGAAAGCGACACCATCATCACTTTTATGACAAGGATTCACAGCATGCGCGTACTGCTTGGCGCAACCAGCGGTGGGCGGGATCGGTGTCGCGCCGCGCATGCCAGGCCTGCTGAAATGGCACCGATGGCAGCGCCACGGGTGGCGCGAACGCGCGCAGCCCCGGCTGGGGCGGCGCGGCGGACAGCGTCCGGGCGGCCACCGTCAGGATCAGGTCGGTGCCGGCCACCACGTCCAGCGCCGCGCTCCAGTGCGGCAGGACCACCGCGACATGGCGGTCCAGGCCCGCTGCCGCCAGGGCGGCGTCGATATCGCTCGGCGCATCGAGCCGCATCGCCACCAGCACGTGGGGACGGGCCAGCCACGCCTCGCGCGCCAGGTCGCCGTGCGCGGGCAGCGTGGCGCGGTCCGCCACGCTGATGTAGTGGTCCTCGAACAGCAGGTCGACACAGATATCGCGCGGCAGATGCGGAAACACGCCCAGCGCCAGATCGATCTCGCCGTCGGCCAGCTTGGCGAGCATGGCTTCGCGGCTGGCCTGCACGGCGGCCAGGTCGATGCCGGGCGCCTCGCTCCGCAGTCGCCGCACCAGCGCCGGCAGAATGATGCGCGCGCCGTAGTCGGACAGCGCCAGGCGGAACGTGCGCCGGGACTGGGCCGGATCGAAGGCGGATGTGCGCAGCAGGCCGTTGAGCTGGCTCAGCGCATCTTCCAGCGGCGGCAGCAGTTCGCGCGCGCGCGCCGTCAGCACCAGGCCGGCGTCGCGCCGCACCAGCAGCGGATCGTCGAACAGGTCGCGCAACTGGGCCAGCGCGTGGCTGACCGCCGGCTGGCTCTTGTGCAGCCGTACCGCCGCGCGCGTGACGTGCTGCTCCGTCAGCAACGCGTGCAGCGTCAACAGCAGGTTCATGTCGAGGCGGCGCAGGTCATCCATGCGGCGAATGTCTCAGGTAAGGATTGCGAATTTCCCTGGCGGCCCAGCCGCGGGCACCATGGGTGCTTCGTTCTTGAACCGGAGACTTTACATGACGGCACCTTTGGCCACGCCGCTGGCATCCACCTGGATGCTGATGGGCATCGCGCTGCTTGCCGGCGCCATGATCCCGTTCCAAGCCGGCACCAACGCCACGCTGGGCCGCTTGCTCGGCCATCCGCTGTGGGCCACGGTGCTGTCCCTGCTGCTGAGCTTGCTGGTGGTACTGCCGGTGCTGTGGGGCACGCGGGCGCCACCGCCGGCGCTGGCCGGCGCCCTGCACGGGCCGTGGTGGCAGTGGATCGGCGGCGTGTTCGGCGTGATCTACATTACGGCCGCGCTGATCCTGGCGCCCCGTGTGGGCACCGCGAACTTCATCGTCGGCGTCGTGGCCGGCCAGGTGCTGGCTTCGCTGCTGATCGATCACCTCGGGCTGGTGGGGCTCCCCAGCCGGCCCGTCACCTGGATGCGCCTGGCCGGGGTGGGACTGGTGCTGGCCGGGATGGCAGTCATGCAATGGCAGCCATCGGACGTGGCCACGCAAGCAGACGGCGCCGCGTCTGGCGCCGCCTCGCTGCGCAACCACCAGCGTTAAAACGTTTCCCAGTCGCCGGTATCGGCTGTTGCCGGGGTCGGCGCGGCGGCGGGCCGACGGCGGGCCGGCGTGGCCAGCACGGGTTCCTTGCGCTGATGCGTCACCGGCGAGCGCGGCGCGGCCGGCCTGGCGCCGTGGCGCGACAGCACCGGCTCGGCCTTGGCCTTGCGCTGCACGGGCGGCCGCGTCGCGGCGGGCACGGCGGCCACGCGGGTCGGCGCCCGCGCCGTCACCGGCGCCTGTGCAGCCACCGGGGCCGGCCTTGCAGGCTGGACCGGCTTGGCTGGCTTGACCGGCAAGGCCCGCTTCACCGGCTCGGCGGCGGGCGCGGGCAATGCCCGGGCTGGCTTTGCAGGAATGACGCGCGCAGGCCTGGCGACCGCCACCGCGGCGGCGCGCGGCGTTGCCGGGTGCCGCGCGACGGGCTCAGCGGTTGCGATGCCGCCCTGCCCCAAGTCGAACCGCGCCACCTCGGTCACCAGGCCGCCGGCCTGCTGCAGCAGGCTTTCGGCCGCTGCACTGGCTTCTTCGACCAGCGCGGCGTTCTGCTGCGTCACGCTTTCCATCTGGGTAATCGCCAGGCTCACCTGTTCGATGCCGGCGGTCTGCTCTTCGCTGGCCGACGAGATCTCGCCCATGATGTCGGTCACGCGGCGCACGGCGGTCACGATGTCGTCCATCGTCTTGCCGGCCGCCTCAACCTGTTTGGCGCCGTCCTGCACCTGGCGCACGGACCCGTTGATCAGCTCGCCGATTTCCTTGGCCGCCGACGACGACCGCTGGGCCAGGCTGCGGACTTCGGCCGCCACCACGCTGAAGCCCCGGCCCTGCTCGCCGGCGCGAGCGGCTTCCACGGCCGCGTTCAGCGCCAGGATATTGGTCTGGAATGCGATGCCCTCGATCACGCCGATGATTTCGGACACGCGGGCCGACGACTTCGAGATCCCGTCCATCGTATCCACCACGCTGCGCACCGCGCGGCCGCCTTCGGTGGCCACCTCGGACGCGTTGACGGCAAGCTGGTTGGCCTGCCGCGCGTTCTCGGCGTTCTGGCGCACGGTCGATGTCAACTGTTCCATCGATGCAGCGGTCTGCTCCAGCGAGGCCGCCTGCTCTTCGGTACGCTGCGACAGGTCGGTGTTGCCACTGGCGATTTCGCGGGCGGCGGTATCGATCGAACCGGCTGCCTGCTGGATGCCACGCACCAGCGTGCCCAGCTGCCCGAAGGCACGCTCCAGTGCGCCGAGCATGCGGCCCATTTCGTCCTGGCTGCGCACCTGGATCGCGTGGCCAAGCTGGCCCTGCGCCAGCGCCTCGGCCGCATCCAGCGCCTGGTGAGCGGGACGCGTCACCGAGCGCGCCAGTCCGATGCCAAGCAGTGCAGCGATGACGGCAGCCACGGCCGACATGCCGATCAGCACGTTGCGCGTGAAGACATACTGCGCCGAGGCCTCGTCGACCGCCGCCATGGCCATCTTGCGGCCCAGTTCGGCGGCGGCATCGAGACTGTCGAAGTACGCCGCCTGGGCCGCCGGCAGGGTCACCACCAGCCCGGCACGGGCGCCATCGAAGGCGCCACCACGCAGTTGTTGCATGACGAGGTCGAGCTGGCCGTTGTAATTGGCGCGCACCTGCATCAGTTGCTCAAACCTGGCACTGGAATCGGCGCTTGCGGAAGCCCGCATGACCTTGCCCAGATCTTCGAGCGTGGCGCTGACCTGTTCCCGGATCTTGCCGATCTTCTCGGCGTTCTGCTCCGCCAGCGCCGGGTCTTCCGTCAGGGCGGCGTCGCGCACCAGGATGCCGATCGTCAGCACCCGCTCCTTGGCCAGTTTCAGATCCAGCACGCGCAACAGCCGTTGTTCCACGGCCTGGTGCATCGCGTCGTTCATGCCGCCCAGCGCCCTCACGCCTACCGTGGCCACCACGGCCAGCAGCACCACCACCACGGCGAATGCCAGCGACATCCGCGCGCCGATCCCCATTTTCCGCAAGCCCATGACTTCGTACCTTTCGTCTGTCGGGTTGTATTTGTACGCGCTACGTCCGCCCGAGGAGGGGCGTCGCACGGCACGGTAACGGCGGGCCGCACGCTGCACTTGAGCGAATAAATGAAATGGGGGGAAAAGTCGCTGCTCTTCCACAAATTGGGGGCGCAGCGCATGGCGTCTAATTGCCTGAGGCACTTCGATCCCGTCGCAAATGGACGGGCGAGGCAGACTGCCGGAACGGCGGATTGCATCGAAGGATGCGGGCTCAAAAAAAAGAAGCCCACGCGCGGGGTGCTCGTAGGCTTTCAGGACTGCTATGAAGGGACCGGCTGTACCCGGTCCCGAACCGCGAATATAAACCTGCTTACATGAGGTGTAAATCGCGTTTCTATCAGGGATTCCCCTGATGGCGGGTGTAACGAGTGCGTCACTCGCATGCCAAAAGTGATGCAAGAAGACACTTTTAGACTTATCGATGAATTACGGACGCTTCCCGGAAACCTTTAGCTGGCGCGGGTTGTGGAGAATGAGCCAGTCGCGGCGAGCCTCAGCCGATCGATATGTGCTACACAAATCACAAAAGTGCGGCAACTAAATAAGTAGAGCAAATCCTCTAGGCCCAGCCCCGCAGGGGGTTCGTCAACACTTGTAAAACTTTGTTACTCTCCCGCCTGAAGTATTCCCCTTCTCTCCTGGCAGAGACGACCCCACCGGGTAGCAGGGCAGCGTCCATCACTTCCCTCGAACGCCTGTCCGCTGCAATCATGTCGTCGTGTCCCTGCACCGGTTCCGAGAGCGAATGTTTCAATTCTCGCCGCGATCAGGCTGCAGTAACCGTCACTTTTAGTGCGACGGCACGCAAAGTCCCTGGTCATCGGACCGTTGTCAGCCGCCAGAACCCTCGCGGGCTCTTCCGGAGAAGTTGTGAAGAAGGAAATCAAGGCTCCCAGACCCAGCAGAAAGCTGCAGCAGTTGCAGTTCGCCGCGCACAGCGCCAGCCGTGCCGCGGTGGTCGTGCATCTGTCGAATGGCACGCGGCTCAATGGCATCGTGCTGGCGTCGGACAATTACATGATCCTGCTCGGGCGGACCGCCGAGGATCCCACTCCGACACTGATCTACAAGCGCGCCATCACGGTGGTGACGCCCGCCCACGCGTCGACCGACGCCGTGGCGATGCTGGACGCCGACGTATCGCCGGATTTCGTGCGGATCTTCATTCCGCGCACCCGCAAGCGCCGCTGACCGCCCGGCCCGCCGCGGGGCTGGCCGCCGCCGGCGGCATCGTCTCCGCCTCTCTATATATAGCAGGCCACAACGGGCCCCATGGCGGGCAGGGCCGCCGCCATACACCAGATCGGCCCACGCCCGCAGCACGCGCAAAAGTCACTCTAAAGTCTTCTCACCCACGGTCGATAACCTTTGCAACGGAGGCACTCTACGCCCTGCACTGCAGGCAGCCAACGTTACGGCACCCGCCGGAATGCCTAAAACATTGCAAATAGGAGTCGTACCATGGCGCAAGTCATTAATACCAACTCGTTGTCTCTGATGACGCAGAACAACCTGAACGCATCGCAGTCGTCGCTGAACACGGCGATCCAGCGCCTGTCGTCGGGTCTGCGTATCAACAGCGCAAAGGACGATGCAGCCGGCCAGGCCATCGCCAACCGTTTCACCGCCAACATCCGCGGCCTGACGCAAGCTCAGCGCAACGCCAACGACGGCATCTCGCTGGCGCAAACGACGGAAGGCGCGCTGACGGAAGTCAACAACAACCTGCAACGTATCCGTGAACTGTCGGTCCAAGCCGCCAACGGCTCGAACTCGTCGTCCGACCTGAAGTCGATCCAGGACGAAATCACCCAGCGTCTGTCGGAAATCGACCGTACCTCGGCTCAGACCGACTTCAACGGCGTGAAGGTGCTGTCGTCGGCTGCCAAGCCGCTGACGATCCAGGTTGGCGCCAACGACACCGAGACGATCTCGATCAACCTGTCGGAAATCAGCTCGAAGACGCTGGGTCTGCAAACGTTCAGCGTGTCGGGCCCGCAAGCTACGGGTAGCTTCTCCTTCGACGGCACCGCGGCTTCGGCCGCCAGCGAAAAGCCGACCGCCGCTCAACTGCAAAACCTCTACGGTTCGACCACCGCCGTCACGCAGACGACGGTTGGCGAAAAAGTCACCGACGCCCTGTCGACCAAGCTGGGCCTGGCCGCCGGTGGCGCCGTGCTGACCGGCAATGCCGTGGCAGACAAGAACGGCACGCTGTTTGCGGAAGTCGCCATCAAGACGCAGTCGGCTGGCGAAGCTTCCTCGCTGCAGAATCAGGGCTTCAGCGACGCCGCCTGGAACACCGGAACTAGCACCGGCAACACGGTCTATCGTTACGTTGCTCTGGACCCGCAGTCCGCCGACACGACCACGGCCGCTACGACGGCTGCCTTCACGGTTGACACCTCGAAGATCTCGGTTTCCGACCTGCAAAAGGGTACGACTGCCAGCCCGCTGGCCGCTATCGACGCAGCCCTGAAGAAGGTTGACGACCTGCGCAGCTCGCTCGGCGCCGTGCAGAACCGTTTTGACTCGGTGATCGCCAACCTGGGCACGACCGTGACGAACCTGTCGTCGTCGCGTTCGCGCATCCAGGACGCAGACTACGCAACGGAAGTGTCGAACATGACCCGCGCGAACATTCTGCAACAAGCTGGTACGTCGGTTCTGGCCCAGGCCAACCAGACCACGCAAGGCGTGCTGTCGCTGCTGCGTTAATCGCACCGCCGCGTTCCGCAGGAAACCAGGCCCTTGGGCCCGGTTTCCTGCGGAGTGCTAGGCAAGCGGACTACCGCTTGCCTAGCACTTCCCCCTGACGCATCGCTCGTCATTGCCCGCACCAGAGAGACCGGACCATGAGCATTTCCGCCGCAGCCGCCGTCACCCTGTCCGCTGCCGTGTCGCAGCAAGCCGAAGTCATCACGCCCGCCGGGGTTCCCAACAAAATCCCGCAAGCAGCCGTGGATAACGCGCCCGCCGGCGATGCCAGCCGCGAGGCGCTGCCAAAGGACATGACGGCCGCCGTCAGCGAATTGCGCGATGCACTGCGCACCACGCCGTTCGGCCTGCAATTCGAGATCGACGATGTGACCCACAAGGTCATCACCAAGGTCGTGGATCGTGAAACCGGCGAGGTCATCCGCCAGTTGCCGTCGGAAGAGATGGTGCGCATCGCCCATGCGCTGAACAAGCTGCAGGGGTTGCTGGTGCGGCAATCGGCATAAAGCACCGGAAGAACCCGAAGACGTTCGACGATCGAAACACCCCCGCAAGCATCGAGGCAACAGCATGACATCCGTCTCCTCCCTTGGCATCGGTTCCGGCCTGCAACTGAACACACTGCTGGACCAGCTCACCACCGCGGAAAGCGCACCGCTCACCCAGATTCAGAGCCAGCAGTCGTCCTTCCAGGCAAAGCTCTCCGCATACGGCACGCTGCAAAGCGTGCTGTCTGCATTTCAATCGACGGCAAGCAAGCTAGGAAGTGCCGCCACGTTCCAGGCCGTGAAGGCCAGCGCGAGCAACACCGCCGTGATGACCGTGGCCACGAGCACCAGTGCCGCGGCGGGCTCCTATGCGATCAACGTGACCGGCCTGGCCCAATCGCAATCGCTGGTGAGCGTCGGCGTGGCCAAGCAGGACGCCGCAGTGGTGACCGGTACCCTGCCGGCCACGCTCACGTTCGACTTCGGCACCGTCACGGGCTATGACAGCACCACCGGCGCGTACAACCCCCCGGGCTTCAACGCCACCGCGGGTTCGACCAAGACGGTGACGATCGACAGCAGCAACAACTCGCTGCAAGGTATTCGCGACGCGATCAACAAGGCGAACATTGGTGTGACCGCCAGCCTGGTCAACGATGGCAGCGGCACGCCCTATCACCTGGTGATGACCTCGACGAACACCGGTGCGGCCAATAGCATGCGCATCTCCAGCAGTTCGGCCGATCTGCAGAACCTGATCGGTTTCGACCCGGCAGCGATGAATGCGAGTACGGCCACGACGGCCAATGGCGTACGCCAGACCGTGCGCGCCACCGATGCCACCCTGACCGTGAACGGCATCGCCGTAATCAGCGCCAGCAACACGGTGAAGGAAGCGGCTCAGGGCGTGACGATGACGCTGTCGCAAACCGGTACGACCAACCTGACCGTGACGAGCGACACCGACTCGATGAAAGCCGCCGTCAATGCGTTCGTGTCGGGTTACAACAACCTGCAAGCCGCAGCCAACCAGCTCACCGCGTTCGACACCTCGGCGGGCACCAACTCGCCGCTGACCGGCGACAGCGTGCTGCGCAACATCCAGACGCGCCTGCGCGGCCTGATGAACACGCCGCAATCCGGCGGCGCCTACACAATGCTGTCGCAGATCGGGGTCTCGTTCCAGAAGGACGGAACGATGTCCGTGAACGACACCAAGCTCTCCGCGGCGTTGGCCAGCAATCCGGGAGGCGTCGCGCAACTGTTCGGCGGCGATGGCACCAAGGGTGGCATCGGGCGCCAGATTGATTCGACGATCTCCGGCTTCTCCGATACCAACGGCATGCTCAAGAGCGCGCAGGACGGTATCAACCAGACGCTCAAGGATCTCAGTGCGCAGTACGCGAGCGAGCAAAGTCGCATCAACGACACGATCGCCAACTACCGCACGCAGTTCACGGCACTCGACTTGGCGGTGTCGCAGATGAACCAGACCAGTTCATACCTGACGCAGCAGTTCAGCGCCATGAACGGTACGAGCAGCAAGAAGTAACATCAGCCAACAGCAGGAGTCCACATGTTCGCGCGCCGCAGTGCCGTCAATACCTACGCCCAGGTGGGCGTCGAAACCGGAGCCATGAGTGCCAGCCCGCACCAGCTGATCGTCATGCTCTACGACGGGGCGCGCGCCGCGATCGCCCGTGCCAAGTTCCACATGGCCGGTGGCGACATCGCCGCCAAGGGCAACGCCATCTCCAAGTCGATCGACATCATCGACAACGGCCTGCGCGCCGTGCTCGATCACAATGCCGGCGGCGATGTTGCCGCCGATCTCGAACGGCTCTACGACTACATGTCGCGCCAGCTGATGCTGGCCAACCTGCACAACGACGAGGCCCTGCTCGCTCAGGTCGACGGCCTGCTGCAGGATCTCGCCAACGCCTGGGCGCAGATCAGCAACCCGGCCGCCAACGGCGAGCAGGGTGCCCCGCAGCCGATGGTTGCCAACTCGTAATCCTCCGAGGAGCTGAGACGATGTACTCCAATATGCCTGCCAATGCCTCGGTCATCCAGATCTACGAGGAGCTCGTCCTGCTCTCCGAGCAGATGCTCGAAGCCGCCCGTCATGACAACTGGGACGCGATGACGGAAGTCCAGCGCGTGTACGTGGCCCAGGTGGACGCACTGCGCAGTAAGAACCCGCCGCCGCCCGCGACGCTGCAGGAACGCATGCAGCATCAGGCGCTGTTGGCCAGGCTGCTCGCGCACGACGCCGCGATTCGCGACCTGGTCATGCCGCAACTGCAACGCCTGGGGGAACTGCTCGGCAATGCGCGCCGCCGCCGCGGCGTCAACGACGCCTACGGCGTCTCCGCGTAAGAGGCTCCTCCGAAACGTATCCGCGCGAGACGCCTGTCCTGCCCCACTGCAGGCCTTGAGTGCAGACTTGCGCGGCGCCCCGCGTCGCGGCCCGTTCCATGTCCATACCGATTCATACCCAACCCGACGCAGGCCAGCTTGCGCGTAACGACCTGCTGACGCAGCGAACGGCCCTAGCGGTAGACAAACTGGCCGCGCTGATGCCGGTCCAGGACACGAACGAAGCCAATTCGCGTGACACCAGCACCGATCTCGGCACCACGGGCCGCGTGCCTGGCGCACGGCCGGGCGATGCGGCGGCTGGAAACGCCGCCGGCACCATTGTCACCTCCACGCGCGAAACACTGAGCTTTGCCGCGCGCACGATTCTCTACCTGCTCGCGAATGCCGACGGCGAGACCGCCGCACTAAAGGCGGCAGCGCCACTCGCCACGCGCACGGAGATGCAATCCGCACCGCTGCTGGCCACCAAGCTGGCCGGCGTGGTCGATCAAAGCGGCATGTTCTACGAAGCGCATCTTGCCGAGTGGGTGAGCGGCGCACGCCCACTCAAGGACATCGCGCGCGAGCCACAGGCCATGCTGGCGTGTGCCGCCGCCGGTGGCGCGGCAGAACAGACTCATGCGGACGAACCGCTGCGCCAGTTGCTGGCCCTGCCCTATTCGCCACGCGCCGCCGATGCGGCCCGCGCGGCGATGCTTGCAGCCGGTGGCTTGCCCGATGCACCGGACGGTGAAACCGCCGGCCGCAATGGTAACCCTGCACAGGGCTCGGCGGGGACGAGCACCGGGGGCAACATGGCGGCCAATCGCGCCGCGGAAGTCTCGTCCTTCGGCCGCCACCCACCCGTCACCCGTACGATCACCGTCGGCCAGCCGATTCCAGCCCCCGAAGGCGCACGTACGCAACTGCTGCAAGCCGCCCAGTCCTACGCTAACGTCGCACACGCAGGCGAACCGGTGCGCGCCTCACTACTGCCCTCTCACGCACCGGCATCCGAGCCGGCCGCCGGTGCGCCGCCCGCGCCGCCGCAAGGGCCGGTCGTGCATCCCGCGACGGAAAGCCTGATGCGCCAGCAGCTCGAACTCATGGCCGCCCAGCAGTTCCGCTGGCAGGGCGAGGCCTGGTCCGGCACCCAGATGAATTGGGAAGTCTCGCCGGCTCTGGTCGACGAAGATGGGTCGGGCGCACCGCATCAGGCGCGAAGCTGGACCACGCGGCTGATCGTGCAGATGCCCGGCATGGGCATGGTCGAAGCCAACCTGACGCTATCGCCATCGATGCTCGACGTGCGCGTCAACGCATCGCTGGACGATACGATCACGCGGCTCAGCGCCGCGATTCCGGACCTGCACGGCCGGCTCGCGGCCAGCGGCTTCACCGTGGGCAATATCACGGCCCGTGCCGACGCAACATCCATGGAAAACGGAGCCTCGACATGACCGACGCATCGCGTGGCGCGGCGGTTGCGCTGTCCTACGAGGAAGGTGAGAAGGCCCCGCGCGTGGTGGCCAAGGGCTACGGCGTGACCGCAGAGTCGATCATCGCGCGCGCGCAAGAGGCCGGCGTCTACGTCCACAACTCGCCGGCGCTGGTCAACCTGCTGATGCAGGTGGACATGGATTCACAGATTCCGCCCCAGCTCTATCTGGCCGTGGCGCAGTTGCTGGCGTGGCTGCATCAGTTGGAGAATGCGGCCACCTGAAACGACCGGCGATTACGCAGCAAGGTGGCGACGATTTCACCCTCTGTTCTGACCATTGCGGCGGTCCGAATACGGATATGGTGGCAGCATGGCCAAGGCTCGAGCGCGAGCTTTGCAAATCTCCTCCATAGCCGTCAGCCGGCAACCGAATGAAAGTACAAGCCAGCCGTCAGTCGCACCAGGCAAAGCAAACTGAGCAGCTGCTCCGCGATGCATGGCAATGTTTTCACGAAGCACGCTTTGAAGAAGCCGACAGATACGCGACGGCGGCACAGAAGCAGAACAGGAAAAACCCTGTCGCGTACTTCATCCGCGCCACGGCCGCCCTGCATCAACACCGGTTTTCGGACGCAGAGGCGTTGCTACGGGAGGGACTGGGGTACTTTCCGGAGCATGAGCTTCTGAGTGAACAACTTGGCGTCACTCTGATCAAGACTGGAAGATATCCGGAAGCAGAATCGATACTATCCCGTTGCGTCGCCAGCAGCTCGCCATCTGGTACCGCATGGATTAACTATACGAACGTCCAATTTCAGCTATCGAACTATGCTGCCGCCAAACATGCGGCGCAACGCGCACTCGCCATCTTTCCCGACGATGCACAGGTGCTTAGCAATTACGGATCCACGCTGCTGCATACCGGCCTTGCGCGCGAAGCTATTGAACAGTTCCGGAAGGCTTGCAAGCTTTCGCCGGCAGATCATGCCGCTCGATCAAACCTGCTCTACGCACTATTGTTCGATGACGAATTGAGTGCCGTCGACATTCGCCAGGAAGCGGAAGAGGCGGGCCGGCACTTCGTACGCTATCCGACCGCGTCAACGCAGCCAGCAAAGCAGCGATCAACCGTTAGGCTACGACTAGGCATACTGTCCGCCGACTTCAATCGGCACGCCTGCGCCTACTTCCTGATTCCACTCCTGGCCAATATCGATCATCGAAAATTTGATGTTCATCTTTTCTCGATTGGCCGGGAGAAGGATCGGATCACTGAAAAGCTTGGACACTATGCGGACATGTTCCATGATCTTTCCGGGCTGTCGGCTCAGCAGGTCGTGGAACACATTCAAACCGTCGACACGGATGTTTTGATCGATCTCGGCGGCCATACCCGCCTGTCGCCGCTCAGGTACATGGCCAGTCAGCTTGCGCCCTCGCAGGTGACGTGGCTCGGCTATCCGGGAACCACAGGCGTTGACGAAGTCCAGTACCGCATCAGCGACTGGACCGCCGACCCGGAAGGCGCAGACGACGCCTACACCGAAACCCTGCTGCGAGCGCCTGAAGTCTTCTGTACGTACCATCCATTGGTGAGCGCCCCGCTGGACATCTACGCAGACCGCTATCGCGTTCGGCCCACGCCCGCGTTGGGCAGTGGCTTCATTACCTTCGGCTCTTGCAACACCATCTCCAAGCTGACGAGCCAGACCCTGCAGCTCTGGAGCGCCGTCCTTGCCAATTGCTCGAGTAGCCGGCTGCTCGTGGAAGCACACGGTCTCGACAACGAATCTGTCAAGCAGACCCTGCTGGAACGGCTGGCACTGGCAGGAATCGATACAGATCGAGTGGATCTGGTCACGCGCGACAGTCGCAACCAGTATCTGACTTACCATCGGATCGATGTGGCCCTGGACACCACTCCGATGACTGGCGGCACCACAACTTGTGATGCACTTTGGATGGGGGTTCCCGTTATCACACGCGAAGGTGCCGCATTCCACCGTCGAATTTCCGCGACCATCTTGCGTGCCGTCGGGCTGCAGGCGCTGGTCTGCGCATCCGATCAAGAGTATGTCGAACGGGCTGTTCAACTGGCCAGCGATATCGGTTTCCTGAATGACCTTCGACTGTCATTGCGCCAACGGTTCGAGAAGGCGCCGATCTCGGATGCGGCAGGGTTCAGCCGATGGTTCGAGCACACGATCGCGGGATTGGTCGACTGCGGAGAAGCCTCGCAGCCGGAGGTTCCACACGACGAGCGTCCAATCTTCTTTGGCGGCGAACTCCACCAACTGGGAGACATCATCGCGGCCGTTGGCGCCCTGCTGGCGAAACACGAGCATCCCCAACTGCTCAGCCTGCTCGAAAACGTGACAAGCGTCTGGCACCGACACTGGCTGGTTGCCTATGCGATGGCGGAGGTGCATCACGAGAAGGGCGAATGGGACGAGTCCCTGGCGCTGCTGATCGAAGCAATCGGACTGCGCAGCTATTCACTGCCGCTCTATCGTCTGCTTAGCGCGCGCATGGATGCGTACCAGATCGACAAGTCCGCACTGAAGGAACTCCTGGCCAACTCGTTTGGGATCGAGCTTTCGCATCTCGACCAAAGCCCGGTGCCAACGCCCTTCGACATTCTTGGTTTGACCCTTGAGCCAGCACGCACATGAAAGCCGTCATCCTTGCGGGCGGCCTTGGCACGCGTATCGCCGAGGAATCGCATCTGCGTCCCAAACCGATGATCGAGATTGGCGGCAAGCCAATCCTCTGGCACATCATGAAGATGTACTCCGCACACGGCGTCAACGAGTTCATCGTTTGCCTGGGCTACAAGGGGTACATGATCAAGGAGTACTTCGCAAACTACTTCCTGCATACGTCGGACGTAACGTTTGACATGTCTACCAACGGCATGGAAGTGCATTGCCAGAAGGCCGAGCCTTGGCGGATAACACTCGTGGACACCGGCGAGGATTCCCAGACAGGTGGGCGTCTGCGCCGCGTGCGCCAATACCTGCCCCCCGGCGAGAGCTTCTGCTTCACCTATGGCGATGGCGTGTCCGATATCGACATCAGCGGCGAGATTGCCTTCCACAAACGCCACGGACGCTGGGCCACGGTGGGTGCCGTGCAGCCGCCTGGCCGCTATGGAGCACTGGAGCGCACGCGCGAAGGCATGGTGTCCGGCTTTACCGAAAAGCCCCGCGGTGACGGCGGATGGATCAACGGTGGGTTCTTCGTATTGCAGCCGGAGGTCATCGACTTGATCGCGGATGACAAAACGGCGTGGGAGCAGGCGCCAATGGGCGAGCTTGCCAAGCGTGGCCACCTGCTGGCCTTTGAACACTCGGGATTCTGGCAACCGATGGATACCCTTCGCGAGAAGAACCTGCTAGAGGATCTGTGGCAATCGGGCAAAGCCCCCTGGAAACAGTGGTAATGGGAATGCTGGAATGTTATCGAGGGAGTGACGTCTTCCTCACCGGGCACACGGGATTCAAGGGCGGCTGGCTGGCACTTTGGTTGGCACGGCTGGGGGCTCGCGTGACCGGCTATTCGCTGCCTGCCGCGACAGATCCCTGTCTGTTCGACGTTGCCCAGATCGGCCAGACGCTGCACAACCAGCATTTCGCCGATATTCGCGATGCGTCCGCGCTCACGGCTGCCATGCAAGCGGCAAGGCCCAAATTCGTTTTTCATCTGGCAGCGCGGCCCCTCGTCCGGCAAAGCTACCAGACGCCCCTGGACACCTGGTCCACCAACGTCATGGGTTGCGTGCATCTGCTGGAAGCCGTGCGAGTGTGCCCATCCGTTCGGGCGGTCGTGGTTGTCACCACCGACAAGTGCTACGACAACCACGAATGGGTCTGGGGGTATCGCGAAACAGACCCCCTCGGCGGGCACGATCCCTACAGCGCGAGCAAGGCAGGAGCAGAACTCGTCGTCTCCAGCTATCGCAAGTCGTTCCTCGCGGCATCGGACCAGCGTATCGCCAGTGCCCGGGCAGGCAATGTGATAGGCGGTGGTGACTGGTCGGAAGACAGGCTGATTCCCGATGCAGTTCGGGCGATCACCGCGCGTCACACGCTCCGCATACGCAACCCCGGCGCTACCCGTCCATGGCAGCACGTTCTGGAATCACTGAACGGCTATCTGCTGCTTGGTGCACGACTTGTCGGCGAGGATGGCGCCCGATTCGCGGATGCGTTCAACTTCGGGCCGAGCGCGGCGGACAATCGCACGGTGAGTGACGTCTTGCAAGGTCTCAAGATGAACCTGCCGGGCCTGAGCTGGGAATTGGATGGCACCTCGAGCACCAGTCAGCCTCACGAAGCGGCCTTCTTGTACCTCGACTCATCCAAATCTACCCGGTCGCTGGGCTGGAAGCCGCGATGGGACCTGGATCGCGCGCTAGCGGAAACGGCCAGATGGTATGGCTCCGTGCAAGACAAGCCTGCCACGGCACGCGCACTCTGCGAATCCCAGATCGAGGAATTCAGCGCCATATAATTGGTGGACCTTCCCTACTCCCGATACTTGATGATCCGGGCGGGACTTCCCGCGATGACGGCGTAGTCCGGCCAATGGCCCTTGATAACCGTGCCTGCACCCACAACGGTTCCCATGCCAAGGCGCGTGCCATCAAGCAAGACGCAATTGGCACCAATCCAGCAGTCGTCGCCAATGTCGATGCCGCCGCGCGAAGGCATGAATCGCTGATCGATGATGGAGCGGGCCTTCTCACGGTACTCGTGGTTGGTAGGGGCCAGCGTGGTGTTGGCGGCGATCAAGACACCACGGCCTATCTTCACACCGTTTCCCGAGTAGATGACAACGCCGGAGTTCAGGTAGGCATGCGCTCCGATCTCGACATCGCCGCCCCCCCCCGCAAACTTAATCTTTACAAAGCTGTCCACGGTGACATGGTCGGCAACCCTGACCATGTTGCCGCGCACAGAGCTTTCAATGTCTGCCAGCGGCGAGACCTTCGCGAGCGCCGATATCTCGTTCACCTGACAACTCCGCCAAGATGTTCCACCACGCACCGCAGGAACTTGGCCATGCGCGACGACATGACCGGCTCGTCCACTTCGGACGGCCAATGGTTTGAGAAGAATCGGTATGGCGTCTCAGTCGATCCAGTTCGTGCTTCCGCACCGACGCCACCGAGGCTCACATCAATCGTTCGGTCCAACGTTTGGCCCGCGACCTCCGCGCATAGTCTCGCGAGGTCCCCCATCCTCCACGGCTGCCCTGACACGTGCGTCAGTTCCGGCAGTTGATCCTTGAGTGCTGCCCGGACCGCACCGGTTAATTGTTCGAGCGAAACGTAGCTGCGCACCGGCGATCCATCGGACAGCAGTCGGATTGATCCATCGCGGACTGCTTGCCGCGCAAAATCGAATGGCGCAAGCGACCATCGAGCGAACGTGTGCCATGACGCCGGGACTCCATACAGATTGGTCAGTCGCAGCACCGTCGCGCGCATGCCGACTTGTCGCGCGTACATCCGTACCATCTGTTCAGCGGCGAGGTGCGTCATGCCGTAGTCGGTAGCCGGCACCGGCTGGCATTGTTCGTCGATCTCGCCGGCAGGCGATCCGTACACGTGAAACGTCGACAAGTAGACAACCCGGCCCACCCTGGCGTGGGAAAGCGCCGTCAGCAAGGCCCTCGTTGCCGTAACGTTTGCTGTCCACGCCGACACCGGATCCATGCGGCAGCCAACCTCATGGGCCGCCGCCGCGTGGATGCACGCATCAACCTGAGGCAGACGCAGCTCGGCAATGGCCTGCGGATTCAATAGATCGAGCCGAATGGCATCCTCCGGGCGGCGGCCTGCGGTCATCACTTCGATGCCATCGGCCCGCAGCGTTTGCAGCACTGCAGCTCCCGCATAACCCGAAGCTCCGGTCAGGATCACGCGCGCCATATCAGGCAATTCCAAAATCGGATCGTGGCAGGTAGTCGGCCATCGCAGGAAGCGCCTGGTCTCGCGCGGACATGATCGCAGTTGTCACACCTGGCCCATCCTCCCACCAGTCTATGCCGACACTGTCTGCATGGATGCCTGCGTCCAGCGCCGGATCGTGCTCGGACGACACCAGGTACCACATGGCGGTACCGTCGCGATGGGCGGCAAAGCCATGTGCGATGCCTCTCGGCAAGTACAGTACAGCGGGATCCTCGGCCCTGAGCATCACGCTGACACTGACGCCAAATGTCGGCGACCCGCGCCGCAAATCGGTGAAACCGTCGCGTGCGCAGCCACTGAGACAGCTTACGAGCTTGGCATGGTCCTTGGGAGGCCGCTGAAAATGCATCCCGCGGATGACCCCTGCATTCGACGTCGAAACAAAGGACTCGGCAAACCGGGCTTCCAAGGCGTGTGACGCGAGTGTGGAGCCCTGGAACAGCTTGAGAAAATCACCTCTGGCATCTTCATGTCGATCGACTCTGAGCAGATAGCATCCGGAAATAGCCAGCGGCTGAAGAATCATGCTCAGAATCCGATTCCGAAGAACTGCTCCAGCTTTTCGCCGACAAAGTCGAGCATCGATTCGGACAACCCAGGGTAGATGCCAAGCCAGAACGTATCGTTCATGACGATGTCCGAATTGGTCAGGTCCCCGACCACCCGATAGTTGCGGCCCTGCATATAGGGCTGTCGAGTCAGATTGCCGGCGAACAGCAGTCGGGTGCCGATCCGGAACTGGTCCAGATAAGTCACCAGGTCGGTACGGCGTACGCCTGCCTCCGGCCGCAACGTGACCGGAAATCCAAACCACGACGGATCGGACCCGGGCGTGGCTTTCGGGAGAATCAGCGCCTCGCTGCATGCGGCAAGGCGTTCCTTGAGGAAGCCGAAATTGTGACGACGGGCAGCGATGAACCCTTCAGCCCGCTCAATCTGTGCCAGGCCGCAAGCGGCCTGCATATCGGTGATCTTGAGGTTGTACCCGAGGTGTGAGTACGTGTACTTGTGGTCGTACCCTTCCGGCAATGCGCCGAGCTTCCAGCAGAATCGCCGGCCACAGGTATTGTCCTTGCCCGGTGGGCAATAGCAATCGCGTCCCCAGTCACGAAACGACTCGGCGATGACCTTGAGCGTGTCATTGTTGGTAAAGACTGCGCCCCCCTCTCCCATCGTGATGTGGTGTGCGGGGTAGAAGCTCAACGTCGCAATATCGCCGAACGTGCCGACGAGCTGCCCACCATATGTCGCGCCAAGCGCATCGCAGCAATCCTCCACCAGCCACAGTCCATGCTTCCGACAGAGGGCGGTAACCACTTCAAGATTGAATGGGTTGCCCAGCGTATGCGCCAGCATGATCGCCTTGGTGCGCGGCGTAATGGCGGCCTCGATACGGCTGGCGTCAATATTGTAGGTGCCCATTTCCACATCCACGAAGACAGGCACCGCACCACATTGAATGATTGGATTCACCGTCGTCGGGAATCCCGCCGCCACTCCGATCACTTCGTCACCGGGACGGATCGCGCGATAGCCCAGCCGGGGAGATGTCAGCGTCGCAAAGGCCACCAGATTAGCCGACGACCCCGAATTGACCGTCAGCACATGACGCACGCCAAGCAACTTGCCCAGTCGCTGCTCGAAAGCGTCGTTGAAGCGGCCAGTGGTCAGCCACGCATCGAGCGATGCCTCAACCATCGACTTCATCTCGGCAGCACCCACGACCTTGCCCGACGGAGGGACTGGAGTCTGGCCCGGCTGGAATGCTGGCGTCTCGCTTTCGACAAGCGCGGCGTACTCATCGACGAGACCCGCAATCCGTGCGCGCAGTTGTTCCTTGCTCATTCCCGATACTTTTGCTGTTTGCCCGTTCCACATCGGGCCAGGTCATCTCAGCTGAGGCCACCGATGTCACATGCCAAAGACCGACGCATGAGTTGCATTCGATCCGTCGAACCTACCCTTCTCACACGACCATATTCATCATTTCCTGATACGCAGCCGCCAGGCGGTTACGGACCTGCACGGTGGTCTGGAACGAAATGTTGGCCTTCTGCATGTCGATCATCACGTCGTTGAGCGACACGCCGGGCTTGCCCACTTCAAAGGCCTCGGCCTGGCCGTAGGCGCGTTCCTGGGTGGCGTTCAGGCGTTGCAGCGAGCGTTGCAGTTCGCCTGCAAAGCCGGCCGTGGCAGCCGAATTCGCGGCCTGGGAGGTGGTTCCGCCGCCAGCCACCTGCGCCAGGCCGCGCAGTTGGTGGAGCATGCCCTCGATGGAAGAAATGGTCATGGCACGTACAGGTTGGTCAGTCGGGACAGGATCAATGTGACGAAAGCGCTACTCGCCATCCTGTTTCAGCCCTCGCACTGTACTGGCCGCCTGCCTCCTTCCAAAGGCTGAAATCGGCGGAAAAACATCGCCTATTCAGCCGATTGTTCCTCGCCCGTCTGCCCGATCATCGCTACCGTGCCGGATCTGGCGGATCGACGCGTTTCTTGTCTCGCCGCCTGACTCCATGGGATTCAACTAACGCGGGGAGTGCGCGTGTTTTTTCAGCAGCGTAAAGTGAGCCGTGCCGAGATGATTAACGGCAGCGAAGGCCTGAGTGGTAAGGGCAGGGAATGCCCGGCCAAGCCGGAGACGCGCGCATGAACGCGGCCGCCACCCTGCCGAACGGCGCGGCCCTGGTCGAAAAGCTCAAGGGCAATCCGCGTCTGCCCCTGATGCTGGGCGGCGCGGCGCTGGTTGCCGCCATTGCCGTGGGCGTCATGTGGTCGCGCCAGCCGGACTACAAGGTGCTGTACACCAACCTGTCCGAGCGCGACGGTGGTGCAGTGATCCAGTCGCTGCAGCAAATGAACGTGCCGTACAAGTTCGCCGAAGGCGGCGGCGCCGTCATGGTGCCGGCCGACAAGGTTGCCGAGACGCGCCTGCGCCTGGCCAGCCAGGGCCTGCCCAAGAGCGGTACCACGGGCATGGAACTGATGGACAACCAGAAGTTCGGCATCAGCCAGTTTGCCGAGCAGGTGAACTACCAGCGCGGCCTGGAAGGCGAGCTGGCCCGTTCGATCGAATCGATCGGCGCCGTGCAGTCGGCCCGCGTGCACCTGGCCATCCCCAAGCCCACGCTGTTCGTGCGCGAACGCCAGAAGCCCACCGCGTCGGTGGTGCTGCAGCTCTACCCGGGCCGGGCCGTTGACGAAGGCCAGGTGGCCGCGATCACGCACCTGGTGTCGTCGAGCGTGCCCGAACTGACCCCGAAATCGATCTCCATCGTCGACCAGCACGGCAACCTGCTGTCCGGCAGCAGCGACCGTTCGATGGACGCCACCCAGCTCAAGTTCGTGCAGCAGGTGGAACAGAGCTACGTCAAGCGCGTGGAATCGATCCTGGCTCCGATCCTCGGCAAGGACAACGTCCACGCCCAGGTCACGGCCGATATCGACTTCTCGTCGGTCGAACATACCGACGAGAGCTTCAAGCCGAACCAGGATCCGACCAAGGCGGCCATCCGCAGCCAGCAGACCAGCGAATCGAACCAGCAGGGTGGTTCCGCCGTGGGTGGCGTGCCCGGCGCGCTGTCCAACCAGCCGCCGGCCGCCGCCGTGGCCCCGGTCACCACGCCGCAGCCGCCGCGCCAGCCCGGCCAGCCGAACGCGCCGGCCCAGGCGCAGCCCAACCAGGCCACGCAGACCGCCGAAAAGACCGGCCCGAGCAGCAACCGCCGCGACGCCACCACCAACTACGAGCTCGACCGTACCGTGCGCCACGTGCAGCAGGCGCCGGGCGGCGTGAAGCGCCTGTCGGTGGCCGTGGTGGTGAACTACCGCAGCAAGGTCGACGCCAAGGGCAAGCCGGTCACCGAGGCGCTGTCCGCCAAGGAACTGGCCCAGATCGAGAACCTGACCAAGGAAGCGATGGGCTTCTCGGCCGATCGCGGCGATTCGCTGAACGTGGTCAACAGCCCGTTCACGGCCGACAACAAGACGGAACCGGAACTGCCGCTGTGGAAGCAGCCGCAGATAATCGACCTGGCCAAGACCGGTGTCGGCTACCTGCTGCTGGCCCTGCTGGCGATGTTCCTGTGGTTCAAGGTGGCGCGCCCGGTGCTGCGCAAGTACACCACGCCGGCCCTGCCTGCCACCATCGAGGCCACGGACGCCACCGCAGCCGAAGCCGCGCTGCCGCCGCCGGAAGAGGAAACCAATCCGGAAGTGCTGCGCCTGGCCGCGAAATATGAAAGCGATCTCGCCCTGGTGCGTGACGCCGCGCAACGCGACCCGCGCCTGGTCGCCAGCGTAATCAAGACCTGGATGGCAAATGACGAAGGCTAACGCTAGCAAGGGAGCGGCCGACAAGGGCCTGCAGAAGAGCGCCATCCTGATGATGGCGGTGGGCGAGGATTCGGCCGCCGAGGTGTTCAAGCACCTGTCGCCGCGCGAAGTGCAGCAGCTGGGCTCCGCCATGGCCAACCTGTCGGCCGTGACCCGCGAGGAAATGGCCGAGGTGCTGGCCGAGTTCCGCGGCGAGACCGAGCAGTACCTGGCCCTGAACGTCGATTCGAGCTCGTTCATCAAGAGCGTGCTGAACAAGGCGCTGGGCGAGGAGCGCGCGCTGTCGGTGATCGAGGACATCCTGGAATCGCGCGACCCGGGCGGTGGCATCGATTCGCTGAACTGGATGGAAGCCAACACGGTGGCCGAACTGATCAAGGACGAACACCCGCAGATCATCGCCACCATCCTGATCCACCTGGACCGCCAGAAGTCGTCCGAAGTCCTGGGCTTCTTCACCGAACGCCTGCGCAACGACGTGGTGCTGCGTATCGCCACGTTCGGCGGCGTGCAGCCGGGCGCGCTGCAGGAACTGACCGACGTGCTGACCAAGCTGCTGGCAGGCCAGAGCCTGAAGCGCAGCCGCATGGGCGGTGTCCGCACGGCGGCCGAGATCATCAACCTGATGAGCACGGCCCACGAGGAAGCGGTGATCGACGGCGTGCGTTCGCACGACGCCGACCTGGCGCAGAAGATCATCGACGAGATGTTCCTGTTCGAGAACCTGATGGAAGTGGACGACCGCGGCATCCAGCGCGTGCTCAAGGAAGTGGCCACCGAATCGCTTATCGTCGCGCTCAAGGGCGCGCAGCAGGAACTGCGCGACAAGTTCATCCGCAACATGTCGACGCGTGCCGGCGAAATGCTGCGCGAGGACCTGGAAGCCCTGGGTCCGGTGCGTGTGTCGCAGGTCGAGGCCGAACAGAAGGCCATCCTGCAGGTGGTGAGACGCCTGGCCGAGGCCGGCGAAGTCCAGATTGGCGGAGGCGACGATGCCTACGTTTGAACGCGGCTTTGCCGCAGGCCGCGGCCCGGGCCGTGGCGATCCCGGGTTCTTTGGCGCGCCCAGCGCGCCCCAGGGCGCCGGCGGTCTTTCGGAAAAGCAATCCGGCGGGCTCTCCGGTGGACTCACCAATGTCCACCGCAGCGACGAAGACTTCCAGGGTTTCGAGGCGCCCGTGCGATCGAGCCTGGGCGGCGACGCCTGGAAACGCTGGCAGCCCGAATCGCTTGACCCGCGCGACGCCCTGAAGAAAGCGCTGGCCGCGCAGTTGCCGGTCGAGCCCCCGCCCCCGCCGCCGATCGACTTTGCCGCGCTGGACGCCATGCGCGACGGCGCACGCAAGGAAGGCTATGCGCAGGGCTACACCCAGGGCCAGACCCAGGGCTACGGCGACGGCCACCGCGAAGGCTATGCCCGCGGGCTGGAATCGGCCCGCAGCGAAGCCGCCCGCCTGCACGAACTGGCCGGCAACTTCCGCGACGCGCTGGGCCGTGTCGATACGGAGATCTCCGACGCGCTGATTTCGCTGGCGCTCGACGTGGCACGCCAGCTGGTGCGCAAGACGATGGAAATCGACCCGGCCGCGCTGGTGCCAGCCGCGCGCGAACTGATCAACGCCGAACCGCCGCTGTCCGGCGCGCCCTGCCTGCTGCTCAACCCCGAAGACGTGGCGCTGGTGGAAACCCACCTGAAGGGCGAACTCGAAGCCGCCGGCTGGACCGTGCGCGCCGATGCCACCGTGGCGCGCGGCGGCTGCATCGCCAGCGCCGCCAGCGGTGAACTCGACGGCACGCTGGCCACGCGCTGGGAGCGCGTGATCAAGGCCCTGGGCCGCAACGATCCGTGGGAGCCCCCGCATGCATGATTCCCAGGCCACGGCGCCAGACACCGCCTCCGCTGCAGCCCATACCGGCCGCTGGCGCGATGCGCTGGCCACCGCTTCGTCGAACATCGCCGAGATCGACAGCAAGCGTGCCTGCGGCCGCCTGACGCGTGCCGCCGGCCTGGTGCTGGAAGCCGTGGGTCTGCGCATGCCCGTGGGCAGCGACTGCCTGATCGAACTGCCGGGCGGCCAGCATTCGCATGGCGGCCCGCGCACGGCCGAAGCCGAAGTCGTGGGCTTTGGCGCCGATCGCCTCTACCTGATGCCGCAATCCGACGTGGCCGGCCTGGTGCCGGGCGCCCGCGTCTATCCGCTGGAACCGTCGCCGCTGCCCAGGGGCGTGAGCGCCCCGCGCGAGCCGGGCTCCAAGCGCCTGCCCGTGGGCGATGGCCTGCTGGGCCGGGTGCTGGACGCGGCCGGACGTCCGCTTGACGGGCTGGGCCCGATCACCGCCGCCAGCGAAGTGCCGCTGTCGGGCGCGCAGATCAACCCGCTGATGCGTGCTCCGATCGAAACGGTGCTCGATACCGGCGTGCGCGCCATCAACGGCATGCTGACCGTTGGCCGCGGCCAGCGCATGGGCCTGTTCGCAGGCTCCGGCGTGGGAAAGTCCGTGCTGCTGGGCATGATGGCCCGCTACACGAACGCCGACGTGATCGTGGTTGGCCTGATCGGCGAACGCGGCCGCGAAGTGAAGGAATTCATCGAGAACATCCTCGGCGAGGAAGGCCGCAAGCGATCGGTGGTGGTGGCCGCGCCGGCCGATTGCTCGCCGCTGCTGCGCATGCAGGGCGCCGCCTACGCGACGCGCCTGGCAGAGTATTTCCGCGACAAGGGCCAGCACGTGCTGCTGATCATGGATTCGCTGACCCGTTACGCGATGGCCCAGCGCGAGATCGCCCTGGCCATCGGCGAGCCGCCGGCCACCAAGGGCTATCCGCCATCGGTGTTCGCCAAGCTGCCGACGCTGGTGGAGCGCACCGGCAACGGCCCCGAAGGCGGCGGCTCGATTACCGCCTTCTATACCGTGCTGACCGAAGGCGACGACCAGCAGGACCCGATTGCCGATTCGGCGCGCGCCATTCTCGACGGCCATATCGTGCTGTCGCGCAGCCTGGCCGAAGCGGGTCACTATCCGGCCATCGACGTGGAAGCGTCGATCAGCCGTGCCATGACCGCCTTGATCGAACCGCCGCAATTTGCCTCCGTGCGGCGATTCAAGCAGTTGATGTCGCGCTACCAGCGCAATCGCGACCTGATCAGCGTGGGCGCCTACGTGCCCGGCAACGATCCGGAGCTGGACCTCGCGATCCGCCTGCATCCGCGCATGGAGGCATTCCTGCAGCAGGACATCCACGAGCGCGCCGGCTACGAGGTGTCGATCGCCCAGCTGCACGCGACCATCGGAGCAACCCACCATGGCTAAGACATCGCCGATGCACACCCTGGCCGACATCGCCCAGGACAACACGGACAAGGCCACGCGCGAGCTGGGCCGGCTGCAGGGCCTGCGCACGCAAGCCGAGCAGCAGCTGCACGCGTTGACCGAGTACCGTCACGAGTACCGCGCCCGCATGCAGGTCATTGCGGCCGAAGGCATGACGTCCAGCCGCTGGCAGGATTTCTCGCGCTTTCTCGACTCGCTCGACCATGCCATCCGCCAGCAGACCGCCGCGCTGGACAAGGCCGAGGCCGACCTGCTGGCCGGCCGCGCCAACTGGCAACAGCAGAAGCGCCGCCAGAATTCCTTCGACACGCTGATCACGCGTGCCGAAGTGCGCGAACAACAGATCGCCACACGCCGCGAACAGCGGGCCAACGACGAATACGCGGCCCGCATCGCACGCCAGCCGGCGAGCGGCCAGAACTGACCTGCCAAAGACCACAATGATCGATATCAGCCAGATCGTCGGCAACACCGCCGCAGCCCTCGGGAACCTCAAGTCGCCGGACGCCGGCAAGGTTGGCGATGCCAACCCGTTCCAGGATGCGCTGTCGCGCGCACGCCAGGATGGTCAGCAGTCCGCGCCGGCCGCCGCGCAGGCGAAGGTGCCTGCCAAGGATGGCAAGCAGGCCGAGGCATCGAAGGGCAGCGCCACGCAAAAGCCGCAGCAGCCCGCCGCCAACAATGCGCTGCCACAGAAGGACACCGGCAAGGTAGCCGCCAAGGGCGACGCGAAGACCGACGAGGCCAAGGATGGCGAGACCGACGACACCGCATCGGCCGATGCCGCAGCGGCCGCCGCCGCACTGGCCGCCGCCGCGCTACTGACGCAGCCCCCGGTCCCGCAGGCCCCTGCCGCCGCCAGCACGGCCGGCGTCGACACCAGTGCGATCGACGGCCTGCCGACGCTGCCGTCGGCACAGGGCGCGGCCCAGGGCGCCAGCGCATCGGCTGCTGCCGCTGCGGCCTCCGCATCCACCGCAGCCGCCGCCGCTGCCGATCCGGCCGCCGATGCCGCGGCCTTGCAGGCACAGGCCGAAGCCAGGCTGCCTGCCGCCACCGTAGACACGGCCGCCAAGGGCACCACCGCCAGCCCGGCCGACACACTGGCACTGATCGCCCAGCAACGCGCCACGCTGCAGAACAGCGCACCGACGACTGCGGACAAGATCGCCGCCACCGTCACGGCGCCCGCTCAGGCCGCCGCACAGGACGCCCGCGGCCAGGGCGCCGGCCAGCAGCATGCGAACCTGGGCCATCAGAACCAGCCGGCCCTGACGCCGGCCGGCGACGCCCCGGCCAGCCAGCCGGCGCAGGCCCCGGTCACGCCGTTCGCCGTCGCACAGGCCAGCGCACGCACCGGTGAAGGCGTGGACACGGGCGCGACAAATGCCAGCAGCGCCGCCACCATCGCATCGGCCCTTGCCGCGCAGACGCCGGCCCAGGCCGCCCAGGCCAACGCCGCCGCCGTTGCCGTTGCCGCGCGCCCGGTCATCGCCCCGAACGTCGGGGACAGCCAGTGGTCGCAGGCACTGGGCCAGCAGATGGTGCGCCTGTCCACCCAGGGCAACCAGACCGCCGAACTCGATCTGAACCCGCCCAACCTGGGCCCGCTGAAGGTGGTGCTGAACGTGGTCAACGACCAGGCCCAGGCGCAGTTCGTATCGCCGCACCAGGCCGTGCGCGCCGCCGTGGAAGCCGCGCTGCCGCACCTGCGCACGTCGATGGCCGAAGCGGGCATCCAGCTTGGCCAGACATCGGTGGGCGCCGACAGCTTTGCGCAAGCCAACTCGGGTGGCCAGCAACAGCAGCCGCAACGCCACGCCGGCAACGGCAGCAGCTTCGGCCAGGCCATGGGCTTCGGCAACGACACGGCGGCGCCTGCCGCCCCCGCCACACCGCGCGCCCCGCGCACGCTGGCGCGTGGCGAGGTCGATACGTTCGCCTGACGCACAGGGTCGTCCCGACCCCGCAAAGCCCGCCCTCTCCTCCCTCCTTGCGAGAAGGAAGGCGGGCTTTTTTCATGCTGGCAACCTGGAACTTAAACGCGCACGGGGCGGTCATTTGAGCGACGATAGCCACACCCGCCCACTCGCTCCCTCGCCCCCCGGCCAATGACCATGCCCAGCCTTCGCCCGCCCCTCGTTCGTCCAACCCAGCTTGCCGCGCTCGCGCTGGCGGCCACCTTCGCAACCCTGGCCACCCTCGCACCGCCCGTCCACGCGGCCGGCGCAACCGATGGCGGCGCCACCTACGGCCCCGAGCTGGAAGGCTTCGACTACCCCTATCCGGTCCAACGCTACAAGTTCTCGTCGCAGGGACAGCCCCTGGAGATGGCGTTCATGGACGTCAGACCCGAAATGCCGAACGGCCGCGCCGTGGTGCTGCTGCACGGCAAGAACTTCTGCGGCGCCACGTGGCAGGAGACCATCCGCCAGCTCAGCGGCGCAGGCTACCGGGTGGTGGCGCCCGATCAGGTGGGCTTCTGCAAGTCGACCAAACCGGCGCACTACCAGTACACGTTCCAGCAACTGGCGCGCAACACGCACGACCTGCTGGCATCGATCGGCATTCGCGACGTCACCGTGATGGGGCACTCCACGGGCGGCATGCTGGCCATGCGCTATGCGCTGATGTATCCGCAGGAAACGAAGCAACTGGTGCTGGTGAACCCGATCGGGCTGGAGGACTGGAAGGCCAAAGGTGTGCCTTCACTCTCGGTGGACCAGTGGTACGCCCGCGAACTGAACACTACGGCCGATCGCATCCGCAACTACGAGAAGTCCACGTACTACGTGAACCAGTGGAAGCCGGAATACGAGCCGTGGGTGCAGATGCTGGCTGGCATGTATCGCGGCCCGGGCAAGCAGATCGTGGCATGGAACTCCGCCCTGCTCTACGACATGATCTACACCCAGCCCGTGGTCTACGAAATGGGCGCCATCCAGGCCCCCACGCTGCTGATGATCGGCGACAAGGACACCACGGCCATCGGCAAGGACGCCGCCCCGGCCGACGTGCAGCCAAAGCTGGGCCGCTACCCCGAGCTGGCCCAGACCACGGCAAAGGCCATCCCGCACACGACGCTGGTGGAATTCCCGGAAATGGGCCACGCCCCACAGATGCAGGATCCGGCAGCGTTTCACAAGGCCTTGCTGGAGGGGATGGGGAAGGTGTCGCGATAAGTTGTCGCCGACGGCCTAAAGCAGCGTTCTGTAAGGAAGGAGTGCTTTGGCGGTCCGGGTCAGGCCATTTTTCTCGAAGTTCTTCAGGAGACAGTCCGGGGTCATCCTGGGCTGACTCATCGCGCTACGCTGGAGCCGAACTCCAGCCACGACTACGCCAACGCTCAGATCCATCAGATTTTCGATGAATTCGTCGGGATGCTGCGCTTCGATTCCAAAGGGAGCCACCGCTTCTGCCGGAAAGTCCTTCAGGTCGAAAGTCACGATGACGCTCGCGCTGCAGTGTATGGCCGCCGCCAGGACGTGTCGGTCGCCGGGATCGGGTAGCGTGAGGCCGTCTATCAGCGACTCATAGCCGGTAACCACACTGTTGGGAACGGCCTCGTCCATTCTTTGCGAAGTACGATCCAGCCGCGCGCGCGTCAGGTCGGGCCGGTTAGCCAGAAGATTTCGCTTCCATTCTTCCTGAATGCGATCACTCCATCGCGCGCGAAACAGCCCCGACTTTGCCAGGCGGACGAGCAGATCCCTAACCGGGGCGGGATACAGAACGCAAGCATCGTAGACAGCTGTAAAAGGTGAACATCTCATTCGTAGCCCATGCCCAGGGCCTGTGCTTCACGAACCAACTCATCCATCAGCCTCTCGCTCTCTGCATCCCGTGCGGCCTTGTAGGCCATGAGGTCCGAGAAGCGGATGCGGCGATGCTTGCCGGTCTTGTGGAACGGCAGCTCGCCAGCTTCGAGCAGGCTGACCAGATAGGGTCGGGACACGTTCAGCAAGTCCGCAGCTTCCTGGGTCGTCAGTTCGGCATGTACCGGAACGACTTGCACCGCATTGCCAGCCGCCAGTTCCGCCAGGATATCGAGCAGCAAGCGTAGGGCTGTGGTTGGCAACTCAATTTGATGCGCCTCATCCTTCTCATCGAAAATCTGGATGCGCTGTGTGTCAATGTGTGTCCGAAGGTAGGCCGCAAGCTCGCGCTGGCCGCGCAGGGCAATTTCGACTTCCTTGTCGGCGGGGAGCGTGGTGCGAGGGTCGAGAATGGTCATATGTCACTCCTTGCTGCATTGCCCGACCATAATCGAAATAAACGAAACGGGCAATCCACGTCATCAACGAAACGACACGACGGCGGCCACCCGGTATGATCGGCCTGCACCCGGACTGCCATGACCTTCGACCTCTTCGACGCCCTTCCTGCCGATCCCGATACGCCGCCAGCCGTTGAGCCATTGGGGCCCGGTGCCGTTGTCCTGCGGGGCTTTGCGCGTGACATCGGGCCTGTGCTGCTGCAGGCGGTTGGCGAAGTCAGCGCCGGCTCACCGTTTCGGCACCTGATCACGCCGGGCGGGCTGCGGATGTCGGTGGCGATGACAAATTGTGGCGAGCGGGGTTGGGTGTCGGACCGTACCGGTTATCGCTATGACCCGGTCGATCCCGATACCGGGCGGCCCTGGCCGGACATGCCCCGGGCGTTCCGGCACCTGGCGCTGGATGCCGCCGAGGCGGCCGGGTATCCCGGTTTTGTGCCCGATGCGTGCCTGATCAACCGCTATCTGCCCGGTACACGGCTTTCGCTGCATCAGGACCGCGATGAACTCGACTTGCGGGCGCCCATCGTGTCGGTGTCGCTGGGCTTGCCGGCCATCTTTCTGTGGGGCGGCCTGCGCCGGGCCGACCGCCCGTCGCGGGTGCGGCTGGCGCATGGCGACGTGGTGGTCTGGGGCGGCCCCTCGCGGCTGGTGTTCCACGGCATCGCGCCACTGGCCGCAGGGGACCACGCACTGACCGGCGACGCGCGCATCAACCTGACGTTCCGCAAAACACGCTGACCCGTGCGCGGCAGTTGCCCGCTTCATCAGACAACCATACGATAGCGGCTCAGCACTTTCGCTCATAAAACAAGACCGGCGTCCCAGGCGACCGGCCCCGCTCGCGAGACAGATCCCAGATGTCAGCCACACCCGGCAGCGCCCAAGCACGCCCCGAAGCCACACCCCCGACGCCCCCTTCCGCTCCCAAGCCCGCGCCACTGGCCGGCCGCCCTGCCGATTCGATCCGTGCCGCGCTGCTGATCGGCGCCTGCATCAGCGCCGTCTGGCTTGCGGGCAGTGCCCTGCATGCCCCGCCGGCGCTGATCTGGGCCGGCGCGCTGGTGCTGTCGACCGTATCCTGCTGGGCCGTTGGCGTGCTGCCCGAACCCACGGCCACGCTGCTGTTCTTCCTGTCAGCGGTGGTGTTCCATATCGCACCGCCCACCGTGGTGTTTTCGGGATTCACCTCGACGGCATGGTGGCTGATGTTCGGTGGCGCCGTGACCGGCGTGGCGCTGCGCAGTACCGGGCTGGCGTTGCGGCTGGCGGACATCATCTTCCACAAGCGGGTGGGCACTTACCCTCAGGTGATTACCACGGTGGCGCTGAGCGCGGTCGGGCTGGCGTTCCTGATGCCCTCCACCACTGGTCGCGTGCTGCTGCTGATGCCGATCGTGCTCGCACTGGCTGACCGGCTGGGCTTCGCCGCCGGGTCGAACGGCCGCATCGGCATGGTGATGACCGTCGCGGCGGCCAGCTACATGCCGCCCACCACCATCCTGCCGGCCAACATCCCGAACAGCGTGCTGCTGGGAGCGGCCAGCTCGCTCTATCACATCAACCTCAGCTACGGCAGCTACCTGCTGCTGCATTTCCCGGTGCTGGGCGCGTTGAAGACCGTGGTGCTGATCTGGCTAATCTGCAAGCTGTTCCCGGAAAACGGTCCGATGCCGGCGCAAGCGCCAGTCACGCAGACCGCGATGGGTGCCCAGGAGCGCGCGCTGGCCATCATCCTGGCGTTGGCGGTGGCCGGGTTCGCCACCGATGCGTGGCATGGCATCTCGCCAGCCTGGATTTCGCTGGCGGCGTGCATCGTCTGCCTGCTGCCCGGCATCGGCCTGGTATCGCCCAAGGCGCTGACCGAGCAGGTGCATCTGGTACCGCTGATCTATGTGGCCGGCTTTCTGGGTCTCGGCGCCGTGGTGGAATCGACCGGACTGGGCAGCGCCATCAGTGCCGGCCTGCTGCAGGTGCTGCCGCTGACACCTGGCCATACGGCGGCCAACGTGGGCACCATCGGCGCCATGGGTGCGGTACTGGGTCTGATGTCGACGTTACCCGCGCTGCCGGCCGTGCTCACGCCGCTGGCGCGCGACCTGGCCATTGCAACGGGGCTGCCGCTGGAATCGGTGCTGATGCTGCAGGTGCCGGTGTTCTCGACGGTGTTCTTCCCGTACCAGTCGCCGCCGATCGTGATTGCAATGCAGCTTGGGGGCGTAGGCTTGCGGCACGGCACGCGGCTTTGCCTGACGATGGCCGCCATCACGCTGGTGGTGTTGCTGCCGCTAGATTACCTCTGGTGGAAGCTGCTGGGCTATCTGCCCTGACGGGCCGGGCGCGGCGCACGCAGGGCCGCGCCGGCTACCATTCGAGCTTCTCCAGCAACGCATCGCGCACGGCGCGGGGCTCGACGATCAGATCCATGCCGTAGGCCCCCAGCAGCGCCAGCAACTGGGCGACGCTGATGGTCTCCGGATTCAGCTCCATATGGGAAATGCGGCTCTGGCTGATGGCCAGCCGTGCGGCGGCGTCGGCCTGGGTCAGGCCGGCGATCTTGCGCGCGCCCTGGAGCACCTGCCCCAGTTGATCGCTGCTGGTAATGGTGACTCTGGCGGACATCCTGGTCTACCCGGCAATAAATACCTCCGAAATCTATCAATTTCCGCCAGCAATCGACAAATCCTTCGTGATTGACGAATGCATTGAAGCTGTCATTACCCATGTAGTGGGTAGATGGCGGGCGAGCCGTTGCCAAAAACAAACGCCCTGACCCGATTCGGGCCGGCAGGGGCGGCTTCAGCGCAGGTAATCGCGGAAGCGCGAGCGGATGTCCTCGACGTTGGCCAGCGTGCCGGTCAGGTGGTCGCGCAGCGCGGTCTCGGCGGCGGCCACGTCACCGGCGGCGATGGCGTCGACGATCGCGGTATGGTCGCGCAGCACCGCATTGGCCTTTCCTGGAATCGGCAGGTGCAGCCGGCGCAGGCGGTCCAGATGGCCGCTCTGGCGGCGCACCAGCCCGAACAGGTCCGGCACGGCGGCGGCCTCGTAGAGCTGGCGATGGAAATACTGGTCGTTGGCGGTGAATTCGGCCAGGTCGTCGAGTTCCAGCATGCGTTGCTGGCGTGCCACCGTGGCACGCAGCCGTTCCACCAGGGCCACATCGGGCGCGCCGGCCAGGGTCCGGACGATCTCCACTTCCACCGAGCGGCGCAGAAAGTGCGCCTGCCGCGCCAGCGCCACGTCGATGCGGCTCACGCGCGTGGCGTGCTGGGGAAACACATCGACCAGCCCTTCTTCGGCCAGCCGTATCAGCGCATCGCGCACCGGCGTCTGGCTGATGCCATATTGCAGCGCCAGTTCGGGGCGCGACAGCACCGTGCCCGGCGGGAGCGCCATCGAGATGATCTGGTCGCGCATATGCTCGAACACCTGCGGCGCCGCCTGGCGCGTGCGGTCGAACTGGAACTGCGCGGACGGGGTGGGAAGCGTGGCGGCCATGCGTAAATGACTGGAATGTTGCGCGCGATTCTAGCCGAACCGGCTGCGGAAATCCCTGCGTTGACGTACTAATATATTAGTGCTTTAATTCCCGAAACCCCAGTCGTCGTACAACCAGGCGACTGGCAGGATTCCAAGTGGAAGAGACAACGATGACGGCACAAAAGAAAACGCCGGACCAGCTGCGCAGCGCGCGCTGGTTCGCGCCCGACGACTTGCGCTCGTCCGGGCATCGCTCCCGGATCATGCAGATGGGCTACGCGCCCGATGAATGGATGGGCAAGCCGCTCATCGCCATCATCAACACATGGTCCGACATCAACCCCTGCCATGCGCACTTCAAGCAGCGCGTGGACGACGTGAAGCGCGGCATCCTGCAGGCCGGTGGTTTCCCCGTGGAACTACCGGCCATTTCTTTGTCCGAGAGCTCGGTCAAGCCGACCACCATGCTCTACCGCAATCTGCTGGCCATCGAGACCGAAGAGCTGATCCGCTCGCATCCGATCGACGGCGCGGTACTGATGGGCGGATGCGACAAGACCACTCCGGGCCTGCTGATGGGCGCCACCAGCGCCGGTGTGCCGGCCATCTACGTGCCCGCCGGCCCCATGCTGCGCGGCAACTACAAGGGCCAGGTGCTGGGATCGGGCTCCGACGCCTGGAAGTTCTGGGACGAGCGCCGCGCCGGCAATATCAGCAAGACCGAGTGGATCGGCATCGAGGGCGGCATCGCGCGCAGCCACGGCACGTGCATGACGATGGGCACGGCCAGCACGATGACCGCGATTGCCGAGACCATCGGCATGACTCTGCCCGGCGCATCGTCGATTCCGGCCGCCGACGCCAACCACATCCGCATGTGCTCCGAGGCCGGCCGGCGCATCGTCGGCATGGTGTGGGAAGACCTGACGCCGCAGCGCATCCAGACACATGCATCGTTCGAGAACGCGATTGCCGTGGCCATGGCGATGGGTTGCTCCACCAACGCCATCATCCACGTGATTGCCATGGCCCGCCGCGCCGGCCACGACATCGGCCTGGACGACTTCGACCGCGCCAGCCGCCATGTGCCGGTGATCGCCAACATCCGGCCCAGCGGCGACACCTACCTGATGGAGGACTTCTTCTACGCGGGCGGGTTGCCGGCGCTGATGAACCGCATCCGCGACAAGCTTCACCTCGACGCCCCCACGGTCACGGGCCGCACGCTGGGCGAGAACATTGCGGGCGCCGAGGTCCACAACGACGACGTGATCCGCACCTGCGAGAACGCGCTGTACCAGGAAGGCGCGCTCGCCGTGCTGCGCGGCAATATCGCGCCCGACGGCTGCGTGATCAAGCCCAGCGCGTGCGAGAAGCGATTCTTCAAACATACGGGCCCGGCGCTGGTATTCGACGACTACCCGTCCATGAAGGCCGCTGTCGAGAACGAGGCCCTCGACGTCACGGCCGACCACATCCTGATCCTGCGCAACGCCGGCCCGCAGGGCGGCCCCGGCATGCCCGAGTGGGGCATGCTGCCGATCCCGAAAAAGCTCGTGAAGCAGGGCGTGCGCGACATGCTGCGGATGTCCGATGCGCGCATGAGCGGCACCAGCTACGGCGCCTGCATCCTGCACGTGGCCCCCGAGGCCTACATCGGGGGCCCGTTCGCCCTGGTGAAGACGGGCGACATGATCTCGGTCGATATCGACCAGCGCAGCATCCATCTGGAAGTGTCCGACGAGGAACTGGCCGCGCGCCGCGCCGCATGGACCCCGTTGCCTCCGCGCTATATGCGCGGCTACGGGTACATGTTCTCGCGCCATGTGCGCCAGGCCAACGACGGCTGCGATTTCGACTTCCTGCAAACCGATTTCGGCGAGCCCGTGGGCGAACCGAGCATCTACTGAGGCCACCCCATGACCCCGCTCGGTTCCGGTCTGCGCGACGCGCTGAAGACCGTCAGCACCGCCACGCTGTGCACCGCGCTGTTCAAGCGCGGCCTGCGCAACCAGTTCATCCAGGACGTGCGCCCGCTCAACCCCGACGCCGGCACGATGGTCGGCGAAGCGTTCACGCTGCGTTATATCCCGGCGCGCGAGGACCTGAATCCCATCACCGTGTTCCAGGACCCGAACCATCCGCAGCGCCAGGCCATCGAGCAGTGCCCACCCGGCGCCGTGCTGGTGATCGACAGCCGCAAGGACGCGCGCGCCGCATCGGCCGGTTCGATCCTGGTCACGCGACTGATGCAGCGCGGCGGCGCGGGCATCGTCACCGACGGCGGCTTCCGCGATTCGCCCGAGATCGCGCAGATGGCCATGCCCGCCTACCACCATCGCCCGTCGGCGCCCACCAACCTGACGCTGCACCAGGCGCTGGAATTCAACGTGCCGATCGGCTGCGGCGACGTGGCGGTGTTCCCCGGCGATGTGATCGTGGGCGATGCCGAAGGCGTGGTCGTCATTCCGTGGCACATCGCCGAGGAGATCGCCGCCGAGGCCGTGGAAATGACCGCGTTCGAGGACTTCGTGACCGAGGAAGTGCGCAACGGGCGCTCGATCATCGGGCTCTATCCGCCAACCACCGAGCAGGCACGCGACGATTTCGCGGCCTGGCGCAAGGCCCGCGGCCGCTGACGCGCGGTTCCAGACATAGAAACCTAAAACAATTCCGGAGACAAACCCATGTTGAAGACTGCCCGCATTGCCGCCGCGGCCCTGGCCGTCACGGCTGCCTTTGGCGCCCACGCGCAGGGCGAATGGCCGACCCGGCCCGTCACCATCATCGTGCCGTTCACGCCCGGCGGCGGCACCGACATCGGCACGCGGCTCGTCGCACAGCGGCTGTCGCAGATCTGGAGCCAGCCGGTGGTGGTGGACAACCGCCCCGGCGCCGCGGGCAACGTCGGCCTGGAACTGACCGCGCGCGCCAGGCCCGATGGCTACACGCTGGTGGCCGGCAACGTCGGCACGCAGTCGATCAACCCGTTCCTGTACAAGAAGCTCAACTACAAGCCCGACAGCTTCGTGCCGGTGACGATGATGGCCGAACTGCCGTTCGCGCTGGTGGTCACGCCGGGCCTGCCCGCGAAAACGCCGAAGGAACTGGTGGCGCTGGCCAAGGCCAGGCCCGGCACGCTGACGTTCGCCAGCTCCGGCACGGGCGGTTCGCCGCACCTGTCCGGCGAGATCTTCAAGGCCGCCACCGGCACCGACATGCTGCACGTGCCCTACAAGGGCGGCGGCGCGGCCATGACCGACCTGATGGCCGGCAACGTGGACATGCTGTTCGCGTCGATCCTGGAAACCACCGGCCACGTGAAGGCCGGCAAGCTGCGTGCGCTGGCCGTGACCGGCCACGTGCGTTCGCCGTCGATGCCCGACGTGCCCACGCTGGCCGAGGCCGGCATCCAGAACGCCGAGTCGGGTTCCTGGGTGGGCCTGCTGGCGCCCGCCGGCACGCCGAAGGACATCGTCGACAGGATCGCCGCCGACGTGAAGAAGGTGGTGGCCATGCCGGAGGTGAAGAAGCAGCTGATCGAACAGGGTGCGATTCCCGTCGGCAGCACCCCGCAGCAGTTTGCCGAGACCATCGCCAACGACCGCAAGCGTTACGCAAGGATCATCGCCGATAATCACCTGAGCGCCGATTGACCCGCGCGCCCGGACACTTCCATCAGAAAAGGACTCTTCTCGCATGAAACCCCGCCTCCTGCAGCACGGCCGGCTCCCGGAACAGACCGAAGCCCGTCTGGCCGAGCATTTCGACGTGCATCCGCTCTGGGCCGAAAGCGATCCTGCCGCCTACCTGGCGCAGCACGGTGGCGAGTTCGTGGCAATGACCACGCGCGCCGCCACCGGCGTGGACGCCGCGATGCTGGCCATGCTGCCGAACCTGCGCGTGATTTCCAGCTTCGGCGTGGGCCTGGACAAGCTGGACCTGGACACCGCCCGCGCACGCGGCATTGCCGTCGGCTACACGCCCGACGTGCTCAACGACTGCGTGGCCGACACCGCGTTCGCGCTGCTGATGGACGCCGCGCGCCAGGTCAGCGCCGCCGACCGCTACGTGCGCCGTGGCGACTGGCTCAAGGGCCCGTATCCGCTGACCACACGCGTCAGCGGCAAGCGGCTGGGCATCGTCGGCATGGGCCGCATCGGCCGCGTCATCGCCAAACGGTCGAGCGGCTTCGACATGGCGGTGCGCTACTTCGGCCGCAAGGCGCAGGAAGGGGTGCCCTATGGCTTCGAGCCGTCAATACAGGCGCTGGCCGAGTGGGCCGACTTCCTTGTGATCGCCGCTTCTGGCGGGTCCGAGACGCGCCATCTGGTGTCCGCCGACGTACTGAAGGCGCTGGGTCCGAAGGGCTATCTGATCAATATCGCCCGTGGCACGGTGGTGGATGAAGCGGCGCTGGTCGATGCCCTGATGCACAAGCGCATTGCCGGCGCCGGGCTGGATGTGTTCGAGCACGAGCCCAGGGTGCCCGAAGCGCTGTTCGCGCTGGACAACGTGGTGCTGTTGCCGCACGTGGCCAGCGGCACGCACGAGACCCGGGCGGCAATGGCCGAGCTGGTGTTCGACAACCTGCAGAGCTTCTTCGCCACTGGCGCGGTCCTGAAGTCGGCCGTCTGAGCGCCGTCCAACGGGCGGCCGCCGTCGAAAAAGCGTAGCCGGGGCGACGCAGCGCTGAAATACTCGCCCGCGCCCCGGCTTTACCGCCCCTTCTGCCCTGATCTGCCGCTTGACCGCTTCGGCGGCCCGCCTGTCTGGCCTCCTGTCGATCCTTCGTATGTGAGGCCTTCGCCACAGCCAAGCCTGCCACCACCCCGCCATCGGGATGAATCCGGGCGTAGACAAATATCCCTTACCCTGTGGTCACGGTTGTGCCGCCTGTCGGGCGACGGCCCCGCGTGTCGCCGTCGGCATGGCACAAACAGGCGCAAAGTATCAAACGTGCGCGGTCATTGTTAGCTATGCTCCCCAGAGCAGGCAGGCGATTTGTGGTGCAGCAACGCAAGACTTCCTCGCTCCAGATATCAGGCAACACTGACAAGACTGTCGAATCCGGTTTGTGTGTTTGTGAATGGGACGGCGCGCACCGCGCCGTGGGCGCCCTCCGTGGCGCACTCTCCTGAGGGCTCCCGATGCAGCGCAGCTGGTTCCTGGTTGTGACGATCGTGCTGGCGACGATGGCCACGCTGTTCCCGGTGGGAATCGGCGTATTCATGGCCCAGCTCGAAGCCAGCCGGCGCGAATCGGAGCAGCTGAGCGTGTTCGCCGATGCGGCTGTCACGCGCGCCGAGACGGTCATGACCCAGGCACTCAATGCACTGCAGGACCTGGAATCGCTACACGAGGACCCCTGTTCGGCGTCGCACCTGGTGGAGATGCGGCGCATCACCTATACCTATCGGCATATCCAGGATGCGGGCGCCTACCGGGGCGGCAAGCGGCTGTGCTCGGCCCTGCTGGGTGCCGTGCAGGCCGACCAGTTCATCCTGCCGCCGCCCGACTGGCGCACGCCAGACGGCCTGGATTACTGGTTCGACCAGCCCAACCCGTTTGCCGCGCCGCGCCGGTCGATGCTGCTGGGCCGCAACGGCAGCTATGTCGGGCTCGACCCGCAGACCTTCGTCGACGTGGTGGACCGCGAATCGCGCATGCTGGCCGCCGTGCAGACCGATGCCGGGCGCATCTTCGCCGCGTCACAGGGCGCCAACCTGCCGCGCCTGCAACGCACCTATGCCGACCACGCCTATGGATCAGGCGGCGACGCGGCCAACGACGACGATGCGTCGATCGTCCTGCGCAAGTCGCGCACGATGCCGCTGGCGGTGGTGGTCCTGGCGCCGCGCGCCGCGCTGCTGGCCAACTGGAAGGCGCTGCTGGTGGGCGGGCTGGTCGTCGGGCTGGCCGCCGGGGTGCCGCTGGGCATCCTGGTCTGGCGCCGTGCCACCCGTCGCTTCAGCCTGGAGGGCGAGTTGCGCGGGGCGGTGCGGCGGCACGAGATGGCCGTGCACTACCAGCCCATCGTCTCGCTGTCGGACAACCAGTGCGTGGGCGTCGAAGCCCTGGTGCGCTGGCGCCGCCACGGCCGGCTGGTGCGCCCCAACCTGTTCATCCCGATGGCGGAGAACGCTGGCCTGATCCAGCAGATCACCGACCAGGTGCTCGACATCGTGCTGGCCGAACTGGGCACGCTGCTGCGCCGGCATCCATCGTTCTACGTATCGATCAACGTCGGCACCGAAGACCTGAAGAGCCGCCGCTTCCTGGGCGTGCTGACCGCGCGCCTGCGCGGCACCGGCATCTCGCCGGAACAGATCCGCATCGAGGCCACCGAGCGCGGATTCCTGGAACCGGACGTGGCGCGCGACACGATCCAGGCGTTCCGCGACGCGGGCCACCCGGTCTATATCGACGACTTCGGCACGGGCTACTCCAGCCTGTCTTACCTGCAGAGCTTCAAGGTGGATGCGCTGAAGATCGACAAGTCCTTTGTCGACACGATCGGGCAGGAGGCGGCGTCGAGCACCGTGGCGCCGCACATCATCGCCATGGCCCAGTCGCTGGGCCTGCAGGTGGTGGCCGAAGGCATCGAGGACCGCGCCCAGGCCGACTTTCTGCGCGCGCAGGGCGTGGACTACGGCCAGGGCTGGCTGTTCGGCCGGCCGGTGCCGGCCGTGGAGCTGGCGCAGATGCTGGCGCGCGGCGTGGCCCCGGCGGCCGCCTGACCGGGCTTATTCGGCCTTCGCGCCCGAATCCCTGGCCACCTTGGTCCACTTGGTGGTTTCGGTCTTGATGAAGCCGGCCAGCTGCTGCGGCGTCATGTCGCCGGCGGTCACGCCCTGTTCGTCGAATCGCTTCTGCACGTCGGGCTGCTTCAGCACCTTGGCCAGCTCCGCGCTCACGCGCTGGCGCACCGCCTCGGGCGTGCCATGCGGCGCCATCAGCGCATACCAGGTGGTGACCTCATAGCCGGGCACGCCGCTTTCGGCCACCGTCGGCACGCCGGGATAGGCGGCCGAACGCTTGGCCGACGTCACGGCCAGCGCCTTGACCTTGCCGCTCCTGATATGCGGATTGGCCGACGGGCTGGTCTCGATCGCCATCTGGATCTGGCCCGCGATCAGGTCGGTCATCATCGGCGCGCCACCCTTGTACGGCACATGGGAGATATCGGTGCCCGTGGACGCGCGGAACAGCTCGCCAGACAGGTGTTCGGTACTGCCGATGCCGGCCGATCCATAGTTGACCTTGCCCGGATTGGCCTTGATGTAGGCCACCAGTTCCTGAACCGTCCTGGCCGGAATCGACGGATTGACGATCAGCACGTTCGGCGTCAGCGCCACCATGCCGATCGGTTCCAGGTCCTTCTGGAAGTCGTACGGCAGCGTCTTGTAGATGCCGGGGGCCATCGTATGGGCCACGGTGGCCAGCAGGAACGTGTAGCCGTCCGGGTTGGCGCGCGCCACCAGCGCCCCGCCGATGGTGCCGCCGGCGCCGGGCCGGTTATCGACCACCACGGGCTGGCCCTGTGCCTCGCCCAGCCGCTGGCCCACGGCACGGCCGATGATGTCGGTGGTGCCACCGGACGCAAAGGGCACGACCAGCGTGATCGGCTTGGACGGCCAGGCATCGGCGGCGATCGCAGCGGTGGGGAAAGGGGCCGGGATGGCGGCAGCCAGGGCCAGGGTGCCGAGCGCCTTCAGCGCGATGCGGCGCGGCATGCGTGGGGTCATGCGAGTCTCCTGCAGGAATCGTTGGAATCGTTCGAATGCCACGACTCTACGGACCGCGCCCCGTGTGCGCCAGCCCCCACGCAGCAGACGGTGTTCAGGATTTGTGAAGGGTGGCGCCCGGCCAGCGCCCGGCCGTCACCAGTTCGCGGGCCACCTGCTCCAGCACGCTTCGCGCGGCAAGGCCGGCGGGCGACAGTTCATCGTCCGACAGGCTCACCAGCATGTTGGGGCGGCTCACCCCCGCATCGACGATTTCGATCAACCTCAGCGGGTCGCCCAGATGGCGGGCCACGGCCGCGCCGGGCTGGATGGTGGCACCAATGCCGGCGCGCACGGCATCCATCAGCATCGCCAGGCCATCGATCTCCGCCACCACATTCAGCGGACGCGGGTTGCGCGCCGATGCGGCGTTGAGCACCGCGCGCAGCCCATGGGCGCCGCTTGGCAGGATCAGCGGCAGGTCGCCGATGGCATTCAGCGGCATGGTCGCGGCGGCCGGCAGGCCCGGCTGGTCGGGCCGCGCGATGACGAACAGGCGTTCTTCCAGCAACGGCATGCTGCTCCAGCGTTGTCCCGGCTCGAGCTGGAACAGCACGGCCAGGTCGAGCTGGCGCGCGCCGATCATCGCGGCCAGACCGCCCGACAGGCTTTCGACCAGATGCAGGCGGATATCGGGATACCGGTCGCGCATGGCCAGCATGAACGCCGGCCCCAGCACGGCAAGCGTGCTCGGCGCCATGCCTACGCTGACATGGCCAGACAGCCGCGCCGTACGCGCCGCATGTGCGGCGTCATCGGCATGACGCAGCGCCAGTTGCGCCTGGCGCCAGAACGCCAGCCCGGCATCGGTGGGCACCACGCCACTGGACGTACGCTGCAGCAGCCGCGTGGACAGTTCGCTCTCCAGGCGGCTGATCTGCTGGCTCAACGCAGACGTGACCACGCCCAGCCGTTGGGCTGCCTGCCCCATGCTGCCAAGCTCCACCACGTGCACGAAGTAGCGCAGTTGCCGCAGTTCCATTTCTTCTCCTGGTGGCGATCCGCCTGAATGTCCGGCCCCGTATTGTGCCTGCGGCACGATGGCAGGCGCCAGCTGTGACCGGGACGGCTTACGGCACTGTCTGGCCGGTGCATCGCGAATCGCGAAGGGGGACCGGGATATCCGCCGTTGACCCAAGGTCTGTCATGGATAACGATGTGGTGGTCGGCCCGAGGGATGCCGCGATGGCCTGCCGTAAAGTCGGCATCACCCCGAACGGTCACACTGTTCGATCGACTTGCACATGCGGCGCTTGCTGCACCGCCCGCGATGTACCGCGCGTTTTTCACCGGTTTCCAACCTGGAGTCTTCCAGCATGCAAAGCCAACCTACGAACCCCTGGGCCACCTGGCCGTTCCAGCCGTTCGCTTTTCCGCCTGCCTTCCAGCCGTTTGCGACGTTCGACAACAAGCTGCTGGAAAATTGGCAAAAGATGATGGGCCTGAATGCCGACTTCTCGCGGTCGATCGTGGAGGAAACCCAGTTCGACTGGGCGTCCTGCTTCATGCCGCAAGACCCCGAGGAACTCTACGCCCGGCAGTGGACCAGCCAGATGCCGCTGATGTCGATCCCGCTCCACTATGCCAACGCCATGCTGGAACTCGGCGCGGCCACCCAGCGTGCCTGGATGGATGCGTTGGGCCACTGGCTCGGCGTTCCGGTGCTGCTGCCGGCCATCCCGGTGATGCCCGACATCGCGGCCGTGGCCACCGCCAAAGGCGATGTGGTCGATGTGCCGGCCGTGCATGTGCGCGAGTCGGCGCGCGAGCGCAAGGGCAATTCCCACTGACCAACACCGTGCCGGCGCTGGCATGGCCTGCCGTCGGCACGTTCCAGCGGCAAGGTCTATCCTTGCAAATGACAGCAAACTCAGACTTGCGTCATGCCGCCTGCCCGATGGCTTGATGGGCGCACTCGGGCGGGCCCTTGAATCGCGCCCCCAATCTGGCGAGGCTCCCATGAGCAAGACACTTCTTTCCAGCCTGATCGTCGCCGCGGCAGCCGTCGCGATGGCGCCGCTTGCGCACGCGCAGAACAAGTTCGATCCCTATTCGCAGGGGGCGAAGGCCAGCAAGGCCGATCCGTACACCGACGGCGCCAAGGGCAAGCCCGATCCCTACACCGATGGCGCCAAGGCCGGCAAGTTCGACCCCTATACCGAAGGCGCGAACAAGTCGACCCGCAGCGACCTGGCCCCGTCGGCCAAGGCCGATCCATACACTGACGGCGCCAAGTCGGACAAGTACAACCCCTATACGGATGGCGCCCGCGTAGGCAAGCCCGACCCGTACACCGACGGCGCCAAGACCGGCAAGCCAGACCCCTATACCGACGGGGCGAAGTCCAAGTAACGCTGGTCCAGCAGGTCGATCCCAGCCATTCGCCCGCTGCGGCCGCAAGGCCGTGCCGGGCGTTCGGCTTTCCGGTCGGCAATGAAAAACCCCGCACGCGCTTGCACGCGTGCGGGGTTCGTCAATCATCAGGCCGTTTCGCCGCCAGGCGGCTGCCACTGCAACTGCCGTGGCGAAGAAACGTGGCGCGTCAGATCGTTACCGTATCGGCCACTTCCTTGAAGTCTTCGATCTGGTCGAAGTTCATGTACTTGTAGATCTTGTCGCCATTGGCGTTCAGCACGCCCATGTCGGCCATGTACTCTTCCTTGTTCGGGATACGGCCAAGGCGCGAGCAGATGGCGGCCAGTTCGGCGGAGCCAAGGTACACGTTGGTGTTCTTGCCCAGACGGTTCGGGAAGTTACGCGTCGAGGTCGACATCACCGTGGCGCCTTCGCGCACCTGTGCCTGGTTGCCCATGCACAGCGAGCAGCCCGGCATTTCGGTACGCGCCCCGGCCGTGCCGAACACGCCGTAGTGGCCTTCCTCGGTCAGCTGCTTCTGATCCATCTTGGTCGGCGGGGCGACCCACAGCTTCACGGGGATGTCGCGCTTGCCTTCCAGCAGCTTCGACGCGGCACGGAAGTGGCCGATGTTGGTCATGCACGAACCGATGAACACCTCGTCGATCTTGGCACCAGCCACGTCCGACAGCGTCTTCACGTCGTCCGGATCGTTCGGGCAGGCCACGATCGGCTCGTGCACGTCGGCCAGATCGATTTCGATCACGGCAGCGTACTCGGCGTCGGCGTCCGGCGCCAGCAGCTTCGGATCAGCCAGCCATGCTTCCATGGCCTTGATACGGCGCTGCAGGCTGCGCGGGTCCTGGTAGCCTTCGGCGATCATCCACTTCAGCAGCGTGATGTTGCTGTTGATGTATTCGATGATCGGTTCCTTGTTCAGGCGCACGGTGCAGCCGGCGGCCGAACGCTCAGCCGAGGCGTCGGACAGTTCGAAGGCCTGTTCCACCTTCAGGTCGGGCAGACCTTCGATTTCGAGGATACGGCCCGAGAAGATGTTCTGCTTGCCTTGCTTGGCCACGGTCAGCAGGCCCTGCTTGATGGCGTACAGCGGAATGGCGTTGACCAGGTCGCGCAGCGTCACGCCGGGCTGCATCTTGCCCTTGAAGCGGACCAGCACCGATTCCGGCATGTCCAGCGGCATCACGCCGGTGGCGGCGGCAAAGGCCACCAGGCCCGAACCGGCCGGGAAGCTGATGCCGATCGGGAAGCGGGTGTGCGAATCGCCGCCGGTGCCGACGGTGTCGGGCAGCAGCATGCGGTTCAGCCACGAGTGGATCACGCCGTCGCCCGGGCGCAGCGAGATGCCGCCACGGGTGCTGATGAATTGCGGCAGCGTGTGGTGCGTCTTCACGTCAACCGGCTTCGGATACGCGGCGGTGTGGCAGAACGACTGCATCACCAGGTCGGCCGAGAAGCCCAGGCAGGCCAGGTCCTTCAGCTCGTCGCGCGTCATCGGGCCGGTGGTGTCCTGCGAGCCCACCGAAGTCATCTTCGGTTCGCAGTACGTGCCCGGGCGGATGCCCTTGCCTTCGGGCAGGCCACAGGCGCGGCCAACCATCTTCTGGGCCAGCGTGAAACCCTTGCCAGTGTCGACCGGGTTCTGCGGGAGGCGGAACAGCGTCGACGGGGCCAGGCCCAGCGCCTCGCGGGCCTTGGCGGTCAGGCCACGGCCGATGATCAGCGGAATACGGCCGCCGGCGCGCACTTCGTCGAACAGCACGTCAGACTTGACCTTGAATTCGGCGATCACGGCGCCGTTCTTCAGGGCCTTGCCTTCGTACGGGCGCAGTTCCACGACGTCGCCCATTTCCATCTGCGACACGTCGAGTTCGATCGGCAGCGCGCCGGCGTCTTCCATCGTGTTGTAGAAGATCGGGGCGATCTTGCTGCCCAGGCACACGCCGCCGAAACGCTTGTTCGGCACGAAGGGGATGTCTTCGCCCGTGAACCACAGCACCGAGTTGGTGGCCGACTTGCGGCTGGAACCCGTACCGACCACGTCACCGACGTAGGCCACCAGGTTGCCCTTGTCCTTGAGCGATTCGATGAATGCCACCGGGCCGCGCTTGCCGTCTTCTTCCGGCTGGAACGCTGCGCCTTCGCGCTTGTTCTTCAGCATGGCCAGCGCGTGCATCGGGATGTCCGGGCGCGTGGTGGCGTCGGGGGCCGGCGACAGGTCGTCGGTGTTGGTCTCGCCCGGCACCTTGAACACGGTGATCGTCAGCGATTGCGGCAGTTCCGGGCGGCTCGTGAACCATTCCGCGTCGGCCCAGCTCTGCAGCACAGCCTTTGCATTGGCGTTGCCCTTGTCGGCCTTTTCCTTCACGTCGTGGAAGGCGTCGAACATCAGCAGCGTCTTCTTCAGCGCGTCGGCGGCCACGGCGCCCACTTCGGCGTCGTCCAGCAGTTCGATCAGCGGCGAGATGTTGTAGCCGCCCAGCATCGTGCCGAGCAGTTCGGTAGCGCGGGCGCGCGAGATCAGTGCGGTCTTTTCCGAACCCAGGGCGACGGCGGCCAGGTACGAAGCCTTGACCTTGGCAGCGTCGTCCACGCCAGCCGGCACGCGGTACGTAATCAGGTCCACCAGGGTCTGCTCTTCACCCGCCGGCGGGTTCTTGATCAGTTCGATCAGCTCGGCCGTCTGCTTGGCGGTCAGCGGCAGAGGAGGAATGCCAAGCGCAGCGCGTTCGGCGACATGGGCGCGATAGGTATCAAGCATGGGAACCTGCTGTTAATAGGGTTGTAACGGGTACTGCCTTGTCTCTTGTGGGCCGGCGGCGCAATACCGCCAGCGGCCGCGTGATTGTAATCCGAAGTCCGCCGGAGATCAAATGTCTTATATCTTATATAAGAGTTAAATTGGCGGAAACACGATACGACAAGGCTTCGCGGGCGAAGAGGTGTCGCAAAGGTACAGATGAAACGGTTCCGGCAGCATGCAAGGCCGCAGGGCAGCACCGGACCAAAAGCGGCTCATGGATTACTTTTACATCGCGATTCGCGGGATTCCCGGCATGCACGTCTTAAGTTCCGCGCCCCGTTATCGTTAACCAGCGTAGCAGGCGCAAATGGCGCGCCAATGTGCCCCTGCGCCCGATGCCCGCTGGCTCAAACGGCCAAGCTAAGCGGGTTTCCCCCTTTTTATCGGCCCTTTGCTTACCTGCGATTCAGGAAGAATGGCAGGCATTCCGACACAGGCATCTCATGGCGAACACGCTTTCCCCCTCCCAGACTGGCGGCACTTCGAGCAAGCGCGGCCGACTGCTGCTGATTGGCGGCGGCGTGCTGGTAGTGGTGCTGGCTGCTGGCGGCTTTTTCCTTGGCAGCATCCTCAGCAGCAATCATCAGCCGGCAGCTCCGGCTGCCCCGGTGGTGCCGCCGCCGATCTTCGTGCCGCTGGATGCGTTCACCGTCAACCTCAAGAGCGAGGACGGCGACCGCTTCCTGCACACCGGCCTGTCGCTGAAGGTGGCGGATGCCGACACCCAGGGACGTCTGGCGCAGTATCAGCCGGAAGCACGCAGCCGCATCCTGCTGCTGCTCTCGGCACGCCAGCCGGCCGATCTGGCCACGGTGGAAGGCAAGCGCAAGCTGGCCCAGGACATCCAGGCGGCGATCAGCCAGCCGTTTGCCCCGGGTCTGCCGCCGCAGAAGATCCTGGATGTCTTGTTTACTTCGTTCGTGGTGCAGTAACGCTGCTGTCCGCACCGCGAACCCTGAGCCAAACCGATAGATATGAAACTGCCCGCCGAACTTCTTTCCTGCCGTCGCGTGACGCGCGACGTCTGAAGCCGGACATGGACCGTTTCATCCTCACAGCCGTTCACGGGGCAGGACACTAGATGGCCTACGACAAGTTCCTCTCGCAGGACGAGGTAGACGAACTACTGAAAGGCGTATCCGGCGAAGCCGATACGCCAGCGGCCAGCGCACCGGTCGTCGAAGAAGGCGGTGTGCGGCCGTACAACCTGGCCAACCAGGAACGTATCGTCCGCGGCCGCCTGCACACGCTCGAAATCATCAACGAGCGTTTTGCCCGGGCACTGCGTACCGCGCTGTTCAACTTCATCCGCCGCGGCGCAGACATCTCGGTCGGCACGGTCAGGATCGAGAAGTACGGCGATTTCGTGCGCAACCTGCCGGTGCCGACCAACCTGAACCTGGTTCACATGAAGCCGCTGCGGGGCACCGCACTGTTCGTGTACGACCCGAACCTGGTGTTCCTTGTGGTCGACAACCTGTTCGGCGGCGACGGACGGTTCCACACCCGCGTGGAAGGCCGCGACTTCACCCAGACCGAGCAGCGCATCATCCGCCGTATGCTGGACCTGACGCTGAACAGCTACAGCCAGGCCTGGCGCACCGTGCATCCGATCGAGTTCGACTATGTCCGCTCGGAGATGCACACCAAGTTCGCCAACGTGGCCGGCCCGAACGATGCCGTGGTCACCACGGCGTTCCACATCGAACTGGGCGCCGTGGGCGGGCAACTGCATATCTGTATCCCCTTCTCGATGATCGAGCCGCTGCGCGATCTGCTGATGAATCCGCTGCAGGACGAAGTCGAGGTGGACAAACGCTGGCTCGGCCAGCTTTCCAACCAGCTGCGTGCCGCCGAAGTGGAACTGGTGGCCGAATTCGCGCACCTGCGCAGCACCGTGGCCGAGGTCCTGGCCATGCGTGAAGGCGACGTGCTGCCGATCGAACTGCCGGAGAAGATCTTCGGCAAGGTTGACGGCGTGCCCGTCATGCAGTGCGGTTTCGGCACGATGAACGGCCAGTACGCACTGCGCGTGGAACGAATGATCAATTACCAAGACAGCGATCCCAACAAGGAAACCGATCATGACTGACGGCACTCAGGACAAGCCGGTCGATCCGATGGACGATTGGGCCAGCGCCCTGGCGGAGCAGACCAGCGTCGAACAGGCTGCGCCCGCTGCCGAAGCGGCCACTACCACGGCGCCGGCAGCCTCGGCCATGCCGACCGCCACGCCCGCGGCTTCCACCGTATTCCCGCCGCTGGCACAGGAAGCACCGAGCGGCTTCCACAACGATATCGGGATGATCCTCGATATCCCCGTGCAGCTGACCGTGGAACTGGGCCGCACCAAGGTGCCCATCAAGAACCTGCTGCAACTGGCGCAGGGCTCGGTGGTGGAACTCGACGGCCTGGCCGGCGAACCGATGGACGTACTCGTGAACGGCTACCTGATCGCCCAGGGCGAAGTGGTGGTGGTGAACGACAAGTTCGGCATTCGCCTGACGGACATCATCACGCCGTCCGAACGTATCCGGAAGCTCAACAAATGACAGCCGCCTCGCGCCGGTCCGCAGCTGCCGCGCGCATTGCCTCGGGCATCGTCCTCACGGGCGGTGCCGCGACCGGCGCCCAGGCCGCTGATGCCGTGCGCGGCACCGCCCCGGCGGGCAACCCCGCCAGCAGTGCCGCCGCCAGCCACGCGTTCGCCAGCAATGCGCCGGCGATCAGCAGCAGCGGCAGCCTGGCCCAGGCGGGCCTGGGCCTCTTCGCAGTCATCGCGCTGATCCTGGGCATGGCCTGGGTTGCGCGCCGCACCGGCCTGGTTCGCCACGGCGCCGGCAACGCATCGATCAAGGTCGTGAACAGCCTGGCGCTGGGCACGCGCCAGAAGGTTGTGACCGTGGAAGTTGGCGATACCTGGCTCGTGCTCGGTGTCTCGCCCAACGAAATCCGCCCGCTCCATACGCTTCCGGCACAGCCGGACAGCGGCGCGCCGCCGACCCCGCCCATGCAGGGCGGCTTCGGCGAACGCCTGATGCGCGCCATGCAGGAAAACCTCAAGAAATGAAATCGCCGCGTGCCGCCGCTGTCGAGCAGCTACCCGTGAAGCCCTTCGTGCGTCCGTCGCGCGTGGCGGCCGCCCTGCTGGCCCTGCTGCCGCTGGCGCTGTGGCTCGCACCCGACGCCGCGCTGGCGCAGTCGCTGCCGGGCGTCACCAGCCGCGCCGCCGCCGGTGGCGGCCAGGTCTGGTCGCTGTCGATCCAGACGCTGGTCCTGCTCACGTCGCTGTCGTTCCTGCCGGCGGCCATGCTGATGATGACGGGCTTCACGCGCATCATCATCGTGCTGGGCCTGCTGCGCAACGCGCTGGGCACGGCGTCGTCGCCGCCCAACCAGGTGCTGGTGGGCCTGTCGCTGTTCCTGACGTTCTTCGTCATGTCGCCGGTGCTCGACAAGGTCTACGCCGACGCCTACAAGCCGCTGTCCGAAAACCGCATCAGCCTGGAGGCCGCCGCGGAGCGCGCCGCGGTGCCGGTACGTGCGTTCATGCTGCGCCAGACGCGCGAGAAAGACCTGGCGCTGTTCGCCCAGATGGCCAAGACGCCCGAAATGCAGAGCCCGGACGACGTGCCGTTCTCGGTGCTGGTGCCGGCCTTCGTCACCAGCGAACTGAAGACCGCGTTCCAGATCGGCTTCACGATCTTCATTCCGTTCCTGATCATCGACCTCGTCGTGGCCAGCGTGCTGATGGCGATGGGGATGATGATGGTGCCACCCGCCACCATTTCGCTGCCGTTCAAGCTGATGCTGTTCGTGCTGGTCGATGGCTGGCAACTGCTGCTGGGGTCCCTGGCGCAGAGCTTCATGAATTGACGGGAGCTTGAGATGACACCCGAGATGGTCATGACGATCGCCACGCAGGCGATGAAGATGACGCTGATGCTGTCCGCCCCGCTGCTGCTGGTGGCGCTGGCCGCCGGTCTGGTGGTAAGCCTGTTCCAGGCCGCCACGCAGATCAATGAAATGACGCTGACGTTCATTCCGAAGCTGGTCGCGCTGTTCGTGACGATGGTGCTGGTCGGCCCGTGGATGATCAACACGTTCGTCGACTACATGCGCGAAGTGTTCCAGGGCATCCCCGCCCTGGCGCACTGACCCTCCCCCGCTTCCCCGCAGGACCCAGGCACCGTGTTCGAGGTCACCACCGACCAGATGTACGGGTGGATCGCCGCCTTTCTCTGGCCGATGTTCCGGCTGATGGCGCTGATCTCGACCGCGCCCCTGTTCAGCGAGTCCACCATTCCGCGCCGCGCGAAGATCCTGCTGGCGGCCGCGCTGGCCACGATCGTGTCGCCCACGATCGGGCACATTCCCACGGCACCGATCTATTCGTACGAAGGCCTGCTGGTCGTCATGAACGAAGTGGGCATTGGCGTGGCCATGGGCTTCTCGATGCGGCTGATCTTTGCCGCCGTGCAGATGGCCGGTGAAATCATCGGCCTGCAGATGGGCCTGTCGTTCGCGGCGTTCTACGACCGGTCGTCGGGCGGGCAGACGATGGTGCTGTCGCGCTTTCTCAATATCGTGGCCACGCTGATGTTCCTGTCTCTGGATGGCCACCTGATGATGCTGGCCGCCCTGGTGGACAGCTTCCAGGGCGTGCCGATTGCCGGCGTGCCGCTGTCCGGGCACGGGTGGGGCGTGGTGGCGCGTGCGGGATCGATGGTCTTTTCCTCCAGCATGCTGCTGGCGCTGCCGATGATTGCCGCGCTGCTGACCCTGAACCTGGCCATGGGTATCCTGAACCGCGCATCGCCGCAGCTGTCGATCTTCGCGGTCGGCTTCCCGGTGACCCTGCTCGGCGGCATGCTGGTGATGGCGCTGTGCATGCCGGAGATGGGTGTCTACATGCAGCACCTGGTCGACACCGGCCTGCAGACCGCTGCCCAGGTACTCGATCAGCTGGCGCCCTGATCCCCGGCCGCCGCTACGCCGTCAAGGCAGCGCGCCCACCTGCCTGAGCACCGCGCGGGCAATCTCCTGCCGCTTTGCGCCCACCTCGGGGCGCGGCATGTCCAGGTTCATCGCGAAGACATAGGTATCGTCGCCGCGCGTGACCCAGCCGACCCACCAGCCCACATCGACCTTGCCCGATGTGGCCCAGCCGGTCTTGGCGCGCAGCGTGTAGGCCGGCGTGCTTTCGATGGTCAGGATGTCGTCGAGCGCCGCGAAGCTGTGCTCCGAGATCAGCGGCACCTTGTGCGCGGCGGCGTTGCCGAGGAAATCGATCTGCTGGTACGTGGTGATCTGCAGGCGGCCGTTGAGCCAGAAGCGGTCCACCGGGCCATCGACATCGGCGTTGCCGAAATGGGCGGCGCGCAGGTACTTGCGGTACTGCGCGGCCCCCACCCGGCGCGCGAGCGCCTGGTAGGCCGGCACGCAGGAGTTCTTCAGCGCCACGCGCAGCGCCACTTCGCCATTGCAGACCTCCGGCAGGATCGGCTTCCCATGGTGCATCCACACCTTGCCGTCCCACGGCAGCTTGTCGTTGTCGACGTCGGCCACCGCGCCGGTCTCCAGGCCGATCAGGGAATTGAAGATCTTGAAGGTCGATGCCGGCGAATACGGCGTGGCCGCGCGCCTGGGGTTGTAGGTCAGCATGCGCTGCTGGCGTACGTCGTAGACCACCATGGTGCCGTCCACGCCGGCGGCGTCGAACAGCGGTTTGGCATCGATGGGGACTTCGGCGGCCTGCACGGTCATGGCTGCGCAGGCCAGCCATAGCGGCATCAGGAAAAATCGGGCAAGTCTGTTTCGCATATCAACACGCTATGAGTTTTGTGGTTATCGGGGTTGTCGTCATGCAGACGGTTGGCAATCCAGGCCCGGATCGTGGTGCGGAGCATAGGCGCAGTCCTGCAGGCCGCCAACCGGCGCAGCTGTAACACGCGTAACATGGCGGCCATGCCCGCCCCCGCGCCCTCCCGCTCCATCGTCGCCATCGACCTGTCCGGTCCTTACCGGGTGGGCGAGCACGCCGCGCGCTACCAGTCGGTCTGGTTGCTCGCGCGGATCTGGCTGGCCGCCTCGCGCGATCACGAAGACCTGGGCGCGCCCACCGTGCGCGCCCGTTTTTCCGATGCCGCCAACGTGCGCATGATCGTCTCGCGCGCGTTCGCGGACTTCGCCCAGTGGGGTGTGCCGGTGGGCTGGGGCCATGACAAGGCCATCGGCATTTCCGCATTGCGCACCGACGGCCGCAGCCGGGGGCCGTTCTGGATGTCCGCCGCCACGGCGGAACGGCTGCGCTTCACGGCGCACGGCAAGCCGCTGGGCACCGCGGGCGTGGCGCGCTGGCTGGGGCAGTCACCGGCCGGCGATACCACGCCGGCCGCCGAGGCCAGCGGCGAGGGGCTGCAATACGTGATGCGCGACATGGCGTTCTGGCGCCATCTGACGCAGGCGATGCGCGGCGCGCAGGATGGCTTCGCGGGCGTGCTCGACCACGGCGTGGCCGAGTCGTTCCGGGCCGCGCAGCGCACCGCGGCCGACGACTTCCAGCAGGCGCTGTCGCTACTCAAGGAAAGCCTGGCCTGGCGCCGCAGCGATCGCCTGGACAAGAGCCGCGCGGCATTGCGCCGCTTCGAGCGGATCGTGGTGGCCGGCGGCGTCAACGCGGCGCTGCCCACGTTCGCGGCCATGGCGCATGTGGTGCGTGCCTGGGAACACTACGCGCGGGGCCAACTCGACGCGGCGCAGCGCGAACTGGGGCGGCTGTCGGGCGATGCCGAGCTGCGTCCCGTCGTCCGCTATAACCCGCGCATCCGGTTCGAAACGCTGAACCTGGAAGCCCTCGTCCACAAGAGCATCGCGCTGCGGCCGGAAGCCCCGCATGGCCGCGCCAGGACGGATCGGGCCGGACCAGCAGCCGCACAGACCAGTGCGACGCAGCGCCAGGACGCCGCCCGTCAGGCGCTCGATGCCTTCGCCGGCGCATTGCAGGCTGCCTACGAGGCCGACTCGGTCGATGCGGTACAGCATGCGGCAGCCAATATCGGCTGGTCGCTATGGCTGTTCTGGCGCTATCGGCTGGTCGATGTGGCGCGCGAGATGGCGCCGGGCGATGTCCAGCGGCAGGCCATGCGCTGGTTGGGGCTGTCGGAATGGATCTGCGACCGTTTCGGGGTCGGCGGCGGCTCCGCGTGGAACACAATCTTCCTGCTACGCGTGGCGCGGGGCAGTGTCAGTGACGGCGCGCCAGCGTCGCTCGCCGCGTTCCGCGCCTTGCAGCCTCTGACGATGGCGGCGGCCATCGACGCCCTGCGACCGTTTCACGCGCCGTTTGCGCCGGCCAAGGGCTTTGTGCGCTGGTCGTCCGTGGCGGCGTTCGCGCTGGAGGAACACGACGCCGGCCACGCCTGCTACAACGCCCTGCAGCTGGCCAACCTACTGCTTGAGTTGGCCTGGTACCTGACCCACGAGCAGGGCGCCTCCGCGCAGGCGTACGGCGCCATCGAGCGGCTGGCGACGCAACTCGGCGCACTGCGGGCTGCCGAGCGTGGCTTCTTCCATTCGGAAATCCGCGGCTTCCCGCCCGAACTGCGCGCGGCTGCCGCAGAGGCCGCCGCGCGCGCCAGGCGCTCGCGCTGAGCGTCCGAGGCGGCGGCGCGGGCGTCATATTTCTTTCACACCGCGCAGGTACGGTGTCGCCCCACACAGGGGAGAAACCAGAATGCGCTCACAAAAGACCTTCGGCTTCGTGGCCGGCGTGGCGGCGCTGGCTGCCGTGGCGGCTTTGCACGGCTGCGGCAGCGACGACAACAACAGCAATGGCGGCACCAACAATCCGCCCGCAGCCACACCCGCGCCCGATGCGGCCACGGCCAGCGCCAACATCCAGGCCGCGTGGGTCGAGATCGGCGATGGCAACCAGGCCATTGCCCGCGTGGTGACCAGTTATACGGCGCCGGCCGGCGCCGCCGCGAATGCGCAGTGCCCGCTGCTGACCGTCGATGGCACCGCGGCGCGCATGACGTTGCGCGTGGGCCCGGCCACCGTGCCGCTGCGCACCACGGCCAGCGCGGCAGCCGACTCGAAGCCGTCCGAATTCCCCGTTGCCGTCTGCGAAGCCACGCTGCCAGCCACCGCCACCAGCGCCGCCATCGGCACGCAGGCGCTGCCGCTGCCGAAGGCGACGCCGCAACGTATCGTGGTGCTCGCCGACACCGGCTGCCGCCTGAAGAAGGCCGACAACGCCTGGCAGGCCTGTACCGACACCGAAGCCTGGCCGCTGGCGTCACTGGCTGCGACGGCGGCGGGGTTCAATCCAGACCTCGTGCTGCACATCGGCGACTACCACTACCGGGAGAATGCCTGCCCGCCCGACATCGCCGGCTGCCAGGGCAGCCCATGGGGCTATGGCTGGGACACGTGGCAGGCCGACCTGTTCAAGCCCGCCGCACCATTGCTGGCCAAGGCACCCTGGGTGGTCGTGCGCGGCAACCACGAGGAATGCGCGCGCGCCGGCCAGGGCTGGGCCCGCTTTCTGGATACCCGCCCCTACGATGCAACGCGCTCGTGCGACGATCCGGCCAATGACGCCATCGCCAACTACGCCGAACCGTATGCGGTGTCGCTGGGCGGTGGCTCGCAGGTGATCGTGTTCGACTCGGCCAAGGCCGGCAAGACCGCACTGGCAACCAGCGATCCGCAGTTCATTGCCTACCAGAAACAGTTCCAGACCGTGGCGACACTGGCCGCGAAGACGGGCATGACCACCACGATCTWCACCAACCATCACCCGATCCTGGGCTTCGCCCCGGTTGCCGGCGCAAACCCGGCGCCAGGCAACCTGGCGCTGCAATCGGTGATGTCGAACCTGAATGCGCAGGCGTACTACCCGCCCGGTATCCAGCTGGCGCTGCATGGCCACGTGCATGACTTCCAGGCCATCAACTTCGCGTCGGCGCATCCGGCGACGATCGTCTCGGGCAACGGCGGCGACAACCTGGATGTGGCCCTGCCCGATCCGCTGCCGGCCGGCAGTGTCCCCGCACCCGGCACGACGATCGACCGCATCACCCATCACGCAAGCTTCGGCTTCCTGGTGATGGACCGTCATGCATCGCCGGCCACGGGCTGGCAGTTCAAGGCATACACCAAGGCCGGCAAGCTGCTGGCCACCTGCGACCAGACCGGCAGCACGCTTGCCTGCGACAAGACCGGCTTCCTGACGCCCTGATGCGGAATCCGTTTCGCCGAAATGGCGTGCCCGCCGCCCGTGCGATGCTGCTGGCATGGGCGCTGACATCGCCCGTGCTGGCCGCGGAAACGGTGCTGCTGCCGGGTGCGCCTCCCGCCACGGTGGTGGCCACCATCGGCAGCGGCACACCCAAGGTCGCCGCCAAGTTGAATGCCACCGCTGCCGTGTTCCGTCCGGACCCGGCACTGGTGACGCTGGGCCGCCGCGCGTTCTTCGATGCGCGCCTATCGATGCCGCGCGGCCAGTCTTGCGCCAGCTGCCACGATCCCGCCCGCGCGTTCTCGGCCACGCTGCCCGCCAGTACGCCGGGCGTGACGCAGGGCAGCCGCCCCGGTCATTTCAGCCTGCGCAATCCGCCTTCGCTGCTGTACGTCCGCTACGTGCCACGCCGGCATTTCTACCAGGACGACGATGCCCCGGCCGCCTCGCCGTTCGGCGGGCTGTTCGCCGATGGCCGCGCCGACACACTTGCCGAGCAGGTACGCGGGCCGCTGCTGGACCCCAACGAAATGAACAACGGCACGCCGGCCGGCCTGCTGCGCAACGTCAACGGCACCGACCTCGCGCCCGCCCTCGCCGCGCAGTTCGGGCCCGATGTGCGCCGCGACCCGGAGGCGCTGCTGCGCGCGCTGGGCGCCGCGCTGCAGGCCTACATGCAGAGCGACGAGATGGCGCCGTTCACGTCGCGCTTCGATGACTACCTGCGCCGCCGCACGCCGCTCACCGTTCAGGAAACCCGCGGGCTGGCGCTGTTCAAGAATCCGGACAAGGGCAATTGCATGAGCTGCCACACGCTGTCCGATACGGCGAGCCGCCCCGAACGTTCTCTGTTCACCGACTTCGGCTACGACGCGATTGCCGTGCCACGCAACCGCGCGCTGCCCGCCAACCGCGATCCGAAGCATTTCGACAACGGCCTGTGCGACACCGCGCGGCGCCTGCGCTGGCCCGAGCCCACGCAATGGTGTGGCTATCTGCGTACGCCGGGCTTGCGCAACGTGGCGGTGCGCCAGCGTTTCATGCACAACGGCGTGTTTGCCACGCTGCGCGACGCCGTGGCGTTCTACAACACACGCTCGATCGATCCGGGCAAGTGGTACCGCGACGGCAAGGTCTTCGACGACGTTCCCGCCGCCTACCGCGACAACATCAACGTGAATTCGCCGCCGATGAACCGCAAGCCGGGCATGCCGGCCGCCCTCACCGACGGCGAGATCGATGACATCGTGGCGTTCCTGCGCACCCTGACCGATGCCGCTTACGTGAACGCGATGCCGCCCGTCGAAGCCAGGCGCTGACCTGCCGCCTGGGCTGCCTGGCCGCGCTGACCGCCGGTCCCCGGCAGCTTGAAGAAGGCCACGGCATCGGTCAGCATCTTGCCCTGCTCTTCGAGGGACTTCGACGCAACGGCGGCTTCATGCACCAGCGACGCGTTCTGCTGGGTCACCTGGTCGATCTGCACGATGGCCTGGTTCACCTGCTCGATGCCACGGTTCTGCTCGGCCGACGCCGCCGCGATTTCGCCGACGATATGGGTCACACTCGCCACGGCCTGGGTGACTTCCACCATGGTCTGGCCGGCCTCGCTGGCCAGCGTCGAACCGGCCCGCACCTGCGCCACCGAGGCGTCGATCAGTTCCTTGATCTCCTTGGCGGCGTTCGATGAGCGCTGCGCCAGACTGCGCACCTCGCTGGCCACCACCGCGAAGCCACGGCCCTGCTCGCCTGCGCGCGCAGCCTCCACCGCGGCGTTGAGCGCCAGGATGTTGGTCTGGAACGCGATGCTCTCGATGATGCCGGTAATGTCAGCGATCTTCGACGAACTGGCGCTGATGCCCTCCATCGTATCGACCACGAGCCCCACCCTGCCGCTGCCCTGCTGCGCCACTGCGGCGGCATTGCGCGCCAGTTCGCTGGCCTGCCGGGCGTTGTCGGTGTTGTGGCGTACCGTGGCGGTCAATTCCTCGATGCTTGCCGCCGTTTCTTCCAGCGACGCCGCCTGCTGTTCCGTACGGCTGGACAGGTCCATGTTGCCGCTGGCGATCTCGCCGGTGGCAACCGCGATGCTGCCGCTGCTTGCGCGCACGCGTACGACCGTTTCGGCCAGCCGGTCGTTCATGTCGCGCAGCGCGGCCAGCAGGCGGCCCGGCTCGTCCTGGGAATCCACCTCGATCCGCATGCCGACCTCGCCTCGGGCTACCGTGCGCGCCACCTCGACCGCGCGCTGGATCGGGCCGGTAATGGCCCGCGTCAGCAGCAGCCCGCCAAAGATGCCGAACACCACGGCGGCAATCGCCACCACGATCAGGAACGCGCGTTGCCGCGCGTAGTCGTCGTCGAGATTGCGGATCATCTCCTCCTGACGCTCGCGCGTGAAATCCGCGTAGTCGCGCGTGGCCTTGACCAGCGCGGCCAGCAGCGGCCGGCATTCGGCGTTCATCTTGGCAATCGCGGCGTCTTTCTTGCCGTCTAGCGCCATCCCGACGATGTCGGTCGCCACGGGGCCGTAGCGCGACTCGATGCGGTCGATCTCAGCCACCAGGCTGCGCGCGCCTTCGCTGACCCCCTCGGCCATGACCATCTGCTTGAGCTTGCCAAGGCGCGCACCCACATCGCCATGGGCCTTGAGCACCTCGGCCTTTTCCGTGTCCAGATCGGCCTGCGTCGTCACCAGCACCAGGTTACGCGCGGCAATGGCCCGACGGTCCACGGCGGTGCGCACCTGGGAGGCCACTTCGGCCCGGGCGTTGAGCCCGTTGATATAGGCGGCAAAGCCCTCGGTAGACCGGCTCAGCGCACGGAGCGACAACCCGGACACCACCAGCACGACGAGCGCCAGCGTGCCAAACCCCGCGAGGAGCTTGGTCTTGATCGAAAGATCCCTGACTCTTTTCCCGATTCAACGGCCCAACGTCAGGCCAAAACACGATTGGAGCCACGGCGTGCGCCATGACCGACATCGCTGAGAGAACCCGTTCTAGTGGTATTGGCGGGCGTCGTTGCGCGCCGCTCTGATCAATGTCTGCTTTGTCTGGCTAACGGGTAGACAGGGCTTCGATTTACCCCTACGCGAGGAGGGGTTGAGGGTAAATCGCCTCGGTGTTTTCACTTACGCAACGGATTTCATGCGGCGCCGCTCCAGTAAATTGCATTTCATATGCATCTTTCCTAGAATCGACTCCGTCACACCGCACGTTCCTGCACGTCATCATCCCTTCGCGCTTCTCACCATGTCAGTCCTGCTGCAGATCTCCCCACCCTCGCGCACGCCCACCTATCGCGGCCTGCCCATCCTGGCGCTCGGCTTCCGTCCCTTCTACCTGCTGGCCGCGGCATTCGGCGCGATGGCCATGGCGGCCTGGGTGGCCATGTATCTGGGCTGGTGGATACCTGCCACGCAGCCGTGGCTGGGCAGCATGGCGTGGCACGCCCACGAGATGGTGTTCGGGTTCTCGGCCGCCGTCGTCGTGGGCTTTCTCTTTACGGCGGGCAAGAACTGGACGGGCCTGCAAACCCCGCAGGGCGCCTGGCTGGGGGCGCTGGCCGGTGTATGGCTGCTGGCCCGCGTGCTGATGTGGACCGGTCCCGCCTGGGCGGCCATTGCGGCCGATGTGGCCTTCCTTCCCCTGTGCAGCCTGAGCTTCTACAGCATCCTGCGCCGGGCCAGGAGCCGGCGAAACTACGGGCTGGCGATCGCGCTGGGCATCATGGGCGCGCTCAATATCGGGTTTCACGCCGCCCTTCAGGCAGGCCGCATCGACTGGGCACTGCATGCGGCCGAAGCGGCCACCGGTCTGGTGGCGATTTTCGTGACCGTGATCGGCGGGCGCGTGATTCCGATGTTCACCGCCAATGCGATTCCCGGCGCGCGCATCCGTCGCTGGCAGACGGTGGAACGCGGCGTGGTTGCGCTGACCCTGCTGGCTGCGGTTGCCGCCGCACTGCAGGCGCCCGCGTGGCTGACCGGCATGCTGGCACTGGCCGCGGCGGTTGCCCATGGCGTCCGCCTGCATGGCTGGGATTCGCATCGCACACTTCGCAAGCCCATTGTCAGCATCCTGCACGTCGCCTACGCGTTCCTGCCGATCGGCTTCATTCTGATCGCCGCTGCCGCCGCCGGCTGGCTCGACCGCTCCACGGCGCTGCATGCCCTGACTGTCGGTGTGATCGGCTGCGCCATCATCGCGATGGTCACGCGCACCGCCCTCGGCCATACCGGCCGCAGGCTTGAAACTGGCCGCATGGAGCACCTGGCCTATCTGTTCATGGTGCTGGCTGCCGTGGTACGCGTGGCTGGCCCGCTTTGGCTGCCAGAGCTGAAGCCACAGGCCATCGCGCTGGCCGGCGCGCTGTGGGTGCTGTCGCTGGTCCTGTATCTCGTCAAGTACACCCCGTTCCTGGCCCGTCCGCGCGTGGATGGCAAGGAGGGGTGACCCGCTGTCTCCCGGCCGCATCCCTCGCGTTGCGGTTCCGGCCCGCTGTGATACGATGACTTACAACTGCTCGCAACGATATTCCCCGCGGCGGTTGCCTCATCGACCCACCAAGTCACAACAGAACAAATGGGAGACATCATGCGTAGATTCACCGCGGCGCTGGGCGCCGCCATCCTGCTGGGCATTGCCGCCACGCCGGCCCTGGCGCAATCGGCCGACCAGGCCGTCAGCGCCGCCGCCGAAAAGCTGCGCGTGGCCATGGTTGATCCGGACCAGGCCACGCTGTCGGGCCTGGTGGCCGATTCGCTGAGCTATGGCCACTCCGGCGGCCGTATCGACACGAAGGCCAGCTTTATCGGCGACCTGCTCGACAAGAAGTCGGACTTCGTCAGCATCAACATTACCGACCAGACCGTGCACGTATCAGGCGACGTCGCGGTGATTCGCCACACGCTGTCCGGCGAGACGCTCGACAACGGCAAGCAGGGAACCGTGCTGCTCAAGGTGCTACAGGTATGGCAAAAGCAAGGCGGGCAATGGAAGCTGATTGCGCGCCAGGCGGTGAAGGCGGCTGCCTGAGCGACGCTACCTGTCTGGAAGTCCGGACACTGATAGGATGTCTGACATCCAACGATGGAGGTTTCGAGAGCATGGAAAGGGGCGCACCCGGATGGGGTAGCGCCCTTTTTCCTTGCGCGTCGGCGTGCAAATGCGCAAAACGCCGCAGCATCCGTGCGTCAGAGGACTTCCTGTACCATGTGGGCTCGCAGCATTACGCATCGCCGCCACGCCGGGCGGTGCGCTCGCCGCACACTTCGGGACCATCGGATCATCACCCGCGTGACTGAACACTCGACCCCATCCAGCCCTGCCTCACCATCGCCCCCTTTGCGTGACGTGCTGGCTGCCCTGCGCGCCGCCACGTCGGCCAGCGTGCGCGAGCCGGCAGAGGTCGCGCTGGCTTGCGCCGGGCGCAGCGGGCGTTCAACGATCTGCTGGCCCGTGTTGCCGCGCACGCCGGGTCCGGCGCGCAGTAGCCGCGCGATACGCTGATGCCTGACGCCCTCGAACAACAGCCGCCCCACCAACGTGCCTTCGATACGGGGGCGCTGTTCGACGCCCTGCCCGAATCCTATCTGGTGCTCAATGCGGCGCTCGAAGTCGTGGCCGCCAATGCCCGCTACCTGGCCATGGCCGGCCGCTCGCGCAATGATGTCATGGGCAAGTCGGTCTTCGACATCAATCCCTCGCTGTCCGCATCCCAGATGGCGGCACGCCGGGATTGGCTTGCCAGCACGCTCGACGACCTGCTGGAAGGCGAATCGCGTCTGTCGCCGCTGATCCGCTACGACGGCCACCCGGCTGGCACCGGCAATACCGAGCGATACTGGCAGGCCAAGGCGACGCGGCTGGACGGCGTATCGGACGCGGCATTCGTGCTCCAGGTCATGGACGTGACCGATCACATCGTCAAGACCGAACAGACCCGCCGCGAGCACGCCAAGCTGCGGTCGCAGGCGCGCCTGCGCCAGGTGCTCGTGGAAGAAGCCAATGCGGCGCTGCAAACGCACCGCAAACAGCTTGAGGAGCTGCTCGCGTTTGCCAAGGTTGGCGCGTGGGAACTCGACGTCGCCACCGGGTTCATGGCCTGTACCGACCAGTGCAAGGCCAACATGGGGCTGCAGCCGGACGACGCCATCAACGAGGCGCGGGTCTTTGGCGAACTGATGCACATCGACGACCGCGAGATGGTGCGTACCGCCATGACAGCGGCCATCGCCAGCCGCGTGCATTTCGAGGTGGAGTACCGCGTGCTCTGGCAGGACGGCACCATGCGCTGGCTGATGTCGCGCGGCGCCGCACGCTATCTCGGGGACGGCTCGGCCCAGTCGTTGATCGGCTTCACGATCGACATCACGGCGCGCAAGGCGTCGGAGCTGCACTACCAGGCAGTTGCCCAGGAAGAACAGCGCGCCCGCGAAGTGAGCGAACGCGGTGCCCGCGCCATGGACCATTTCGTGGCGGCGGTCAGCCATGAGCTGCGCTCGCCGCTGCACGCCATCCTTTGGTGGACCACGCTGCTGGAGCGCGGCACCGACCCGGCCCACGTGCGGCGCGCCGGGGAGGTCATCGAACGCAATACCCGCCAGCTGGCCCGCATGGTGGACGATCTGCTCGACAGCGGCGCCATTGCCACCGGCAAGCTGTCGGTGGATCTGCGCCTGCTGGACATGGCGGCCCTGGCGGCCACGGTGGCCGAAGATCTGCGTCTGGATGCGGAGTCGAGGAACGTGACGCTGATCGTCGCGCCGGCGCTGCCCTGCCCGGTGATGGCCGATGAGCATCGGATCAAGCAGGTGGTGCTGAACCTGCTGACCAATGCGCTGAAGTTCGCTGAGCGCGGCACCGTGGAACTGGCCGTCGCGTCGAACGGCGCGGACGTCGTGCTATCCGTGCGGGATTCCGGCGTGGGCATCGCGCCCGAAGCGCTCGAGCGCATCTTCGAGCGGTTCGAACAGGCCCACCGCGAACACGCCAATCGGGCGCCGGGGCTGGGCCTGGGGCTCTGGATGGTCAAGAACCTGGTGCTGATGCACAACGGCAGCGTGAGCGCGCACAGCGACGGACTGGGCAAGGGATCGATGTTCCGCGTGCAACTGCCGCTGGCGCAACTGGCGAGCGGCGCGCTAGCGGCAGGCAGCCGCGCAGGCTAGCGCGAGTACGGCGGCGGCTCGTTCAGCACGGCCCAGAACACGCCCAGGTCGTTGATGGCGGCCATGAAGTCGTCGAACTCGACCGGCTTCACCACATAGGCATTGACGCCCAGGTCATAGCTCTTGAGCAGGTCGCGTTCCTCGCGCGACGATGTCAGCATGACGACCGGCACGCGGCGCAGCCGATCGTCCGCCCGCACTTCGCGCAGCACCTCGTGGCCGTCCACCTTCGGCAGCTTCTTGTCCAGCAGGATCACCGCCGGATTCTCTTCCGGACGATCGGCATAGGCGCCTTCGCGGCGCAGGAAATCGAGCGCCTCCGCACCGTCGCGCACCGACACCACCGGGTTGGCAAGGCGGGTTTTCTGCAGCGCGATCAACGTCAGCTCGATGTCGTCAGGATTGTCTTCCACCAGCAGGATCGGCCTCAGCACGCTCGTTCTCCAGGTTTCTTGCATCTTTCAATACAGGCCGATACGGCTGGCCCGACGACACCGCCGCCAGCCGGGCCGCGGCCTCGGCGGCCGTTTCATTGACGCCGGCGGTGCCCTCCGGCACGAAATCACGCGGCAACGAAAACCAGATCGTGGCCCCGCGATCGACCTCGCCTTCGGCCCACGCCTTGCCGCCATGACGTTCGACAATACGCCGCACGCTGGCCAGTCCGATGCCGGTACCGGGGAATTCCTCCACGCGGTGCAGTCGCTGGAACACGCCAAACAGCTTGTCGGCGTAGCGCATGTCGAAGCCCACGCCGTTGTCGCGTACGAAGAACAGGTCCTGGCCTTCGAAGGCTGCCTCGCCGGGCATCGTGCCCACCTCGACCATGCCGGCAGGGCCTTCGGCATCGGCGCCGCGCGTGCCGGTGAATTTTATCGCGTTGGCGATCAGGTTCCGTAGCACCACGTCCATCAGCACCGGATCTGCCGTCACCTGGCCCAGCGCGCCGACCTTGTATTGCAGGCGCCGCGCGCCAAGCTCCTTGGTTTCCTCGGCCAGCAGGCGCTCGGCCAGCGCCCGCAGGTCCACGCGCTGCGGACGCAGGGCGGCGCGCCCCATCTGCGAGAACGCCAGCAGGTCGTCCACGAGCTTGCCGCCGAAACGTGCCTGCGCAATGATGCGCTCGACAAAATGCCGGCCGCGCTCCGACAGCCGGTCCTGGTCCATCTCGCGCAGCAGATCGGCAAAGCCGACGATATGACGCAGCGGCGCGCGCAGATCATGCGACACCGAATACGAGAACCCTTCAAGTTCGCGGTTCACGCGGCCAAGTTCCAGTGCCAAATGGGCCAGTTCCTCGGCACGCCGCAGCACGATGCCCAGCAACGCACCGCGAAACTCGGAGGCGATCTCCAGTTCCGCCGCCCGCCACGGTTCGCTCCGGCCGCGCACCGTCTGCGTCCAGACCTCGAAGCGCTCGCGCGGCGACAGCGACGCCGACAGGTCCGCCAGCCTGGCGCGCGGGTCGCCCGCCCAGCGGATGGTGCGCACCACCTCGGCCCGGAACCAGATCACGTAGTTGCGGAACATGCGCGACAGCGGCACCACGAGCATGCCGGCTGCCTCGGGGCCCACGCCTTGCGCAGCGGCATCGGTCCATTCGGTCGCGAGCTGGTCGGTGGCAAAGACGTCCTCGCCGCGCGTGTCGAGCCACGCCAGCAACCCTTCGATGGCCACGTCGGACGGGGCCTCGCCGATCCGGACGATACGCCCCTCGAACACCGCGGCCGCGCCCGTGGCACCCACCAGCGCCAGCAGGTCGTCAGCATTACCCGAGATGGCCTCGATGAAGTCGTCGGTATTGGCCATCGACGCCAGCAGCCCGGTCTGCCGCCGGCGCAGCGCCAGTCGGTAGCTGGCCTCGTCGTGATCCTCCCTGGCCCCCACCTGCAGCGACAGCACCTGCGCGATGTGCTCGCACGCCGTGCGCACTTCGAACGATGGCACGCGCGCCGTGGCGTGATGGCAGGAAATCAGGCCCCATAACCGCCCGCGCACGACGATCGACATCGACATCGATGCCCAGGCGCCCATGTTCTTCATGTACTGCACGTGCACGGGCGAAATGCTGCGCAGCGATGCGTAGGTCAGGTCGGTAGGCTGGCCCGTGGCGGGATGCAACGCCGGCACCAGCGGAGCAGCCACATAGTCGGCATCGGCGATCAGGCGAATGCGGTTGCGCACGTACAGCGCGCGCGCCTGCGGCGGGATGTCAGACGCCGGAAACCGCTGCCCCAGATAACTGGTGTAGCCGGCATCCATCGACTCGGCCAGCACGTGGCCGTGCCCCTCGTCGTCGAACGCGTACACCATGGTGCGGCCGAAACCCGTGATGCGATGCACTTCGTCTGCCGCCAGGCGCGCCAGCCCCTGGACACTGTCCACGTCCTGCGGGCTGTTGAAAAAGCTCCGGACCAGCGGATAGATCGATGCGAAGACGTCGGCGGTGCCGCGCGCGGGCTCGAATTCGACGATGCGCACGCCCTGCCAAATGTGGACGACGATGGCCAGTGGCGAATACAAGCCAGCCGCCGCGCCCTCGCGCAGGCCGCGCGGGTCCGCCACCGATCCGGCATAGAGCGGAATGCCATCGGCTTGCAGGGTGGCCAGCGCGTCGAGCGCCAGCGCGGCACCGTCACCGACCAGCGCCGCCAGCGGCTGGCCCAGCAACGGATCGATCTCGCCGGGCGCCCTGCCGGCCAGCAGCGCCGTGTTGGCGCTGGCCTGCACGACGTTGCCCGCATCGTCGACGCTGACCAGAAAGCCATGCGGCTGTATGCCGCCAGGAATATGAATCGGTTCTTTGGCGCAATCCCCGGCCGCTGCCGCCGCCGTGGATGTGGGGTGGTGAACCATGCTTGCTCCGCCTTGAGGCATGGCGCCGATTTTGGCACAGCCACGCGGCCTGCGCCCGCATTGTGCGGAATTGACAGCACATTGGCGGTCCCCCGGTAAAAACTGCAAGCGCCACGCACGGCGCATCCGGCGGCCGCCTGCATCGGGTCTACCCGCATTCGTCCCACGTTATGTTGACAATCAAAATTCCATGACCTACAACTTCGTAAACAAATAAAAACGATTTTGTAGACAATTTTGTAGTCATATCGAAATCAACGATGACCTGCGCAAGGTACGCAAGGCCACCAACGGAGACCGAAATGCCAGTGACAGCTTCGCCCGCCGTCGATACCATCGGCGCGCACGCCCCCGACAGCAACGCCGTGATCAAGCCAGGCTACGACGAGCGGCTGACCAATGAGGATCTTGCCCCGCTGCGCAAGCAGACCTGGGGCACCTACAACATTTTTGCGTTCTGGATGTCCGACGTGCACAGCGTGGGCGGCTACATCACCGCCGGCAGCCTGTTCGCGCTGGGGCTGTCCAGCTGGCAGGTGCTGCTGGCACTGCTGATCGGCATCGTGATCGTGCAGTTCTTCTGCAACCTGGTGGCCAAACCCAGCCAGGTCACCGGCACGCCCTACCCCGTCATCTGCCGCGCATCGTTCGGCGTGCTGGGCGCCAATATCCCCGCCATCATCCGCGGCCTGATCGCCGTGGCCTGGTATGGCATCCAGACCTACCTGGCCTCCAGCGCATTCCTGGTGCTGGCGCTGCATTTCTTCCCGCAGCTGACGCCCTACGCCGACCTGAAGCAGCATGGCTTTGCCGGGCTGTCCTCGCTGGGCTGGGCCGCCTTCATGACGCTCTGGGTGCTGCAGGCGCTGGTGTTCTGGACCGGCATGGAGACCATCCGCAAGTTCATCGACTGGGCCGGCCCCGCCGTCTACGTGGTGATGATTGCGCTGGCCATCTGGCTGGTCAACAAGGCCGGCATCGAGAACGTCAACTTCACGCTGAGCTTCCTGAAGTACCAGGGCTGGGATTCAGTGCCCGTGATGCTCAGCGCCATCGCGCTGGTGGTGTCGTACTTCTCGGGCCCGATGCTGAACTTCGGCGACTTCTCGCGCTACGCCAAGGACTTCCGGTCCGTGAAGCGCGGCAACTTCTGGGGCCTGCCGGTCAACTTCCTGGGGTTTTCGCTGCTGGTGGTGGTGACCACGTCGGCCACGCTGCCCGTGTTCGGCAAGCTGATCACCGACCCCGTGGAGACCGTCAGCCATATCGACAGCACCTTTGCGATGCTGCTGGGCGCGTTCACGTTCATGACCGCCACCATCGGCATCAACATCGTGGCCAACTTCGTGTCTCCGGCCTTCGACTTCTCGAACGTCTCGCCCAGGTACATCAGCTGGCGCACGGGCGGCATGATCGCGGCGGTGGCATCGATCTTCATCACGCCGTGGAACCTGTATAACCACCCGACGATGATCCATTACACGCTCGACGTGCTGGGTGCGTTCATCGGCCCGCTGTTCGGCATCCTGATCTCCGACTTCTTCCTTGTGCGCCGCCAGCGCGTGGTGGTGGACGACCTCTACACGCTGCGCAAGACCGGCACCTACTGGTACCGCCGCGGCTACAACCCCACCGCGGTGGCCACCATGATCCCCTCGGCCATCGTCCCCGTGCTGTGCGTGGTGATTCCATCGTGGCAGTGGCTGGCCAGCTACAGCTGGTTCATTGGCATGGGCATTGCTCTGGTGCTGTACCGCGCGCTCGCGCCGCGGCTGATGCCGGCCCACCTTGCCGATGCCCGCCAGGCCTGATTTCCACGTGAACGACACCATGAAAATCAAGATCATCAATCCGAACACCACGCAGAGCATGACCGACAAGATCGGCCAGTGCGCCCGGGCCGTGGCCCACGGCGACACCCGCATCGTGGCCGTCAGTCCCCGCATGGGACCGGCCTCGATCGAGAGCCACTACGACGAGGCGCTGAGCGTGCCGGGTATCCTGGACGAGATCCTGGCCGGCGAGCGCGAAGGCATCGACGGCTACGTGATCGCCTGCTTTGGCGACCCCGGCCTGTTCGCCGCGCGCGAGCTGGCACGCGGGCCCGTGATCGGGGTAGCCGAGGCGGCCATGCATGCGGCCAGCTTCATCGGCACCAGCTTCAGCGTGGTCACCACGCTGTCGCGTACCTGCAATATCGCCTGGCACCTGGCCGAACGCTACGGCATGGCGCGCTTCTGCCGCAACGTCCGCGCCAGCGACCTGCCCGTGCTGGACCTGGAGAAGCCGGGCTCCGACGCACGCCGCATCATCACGGAAGCCTGCCGCCAGGCGCTGGCCGAAGACCGCAGCGACTGCATCGTGCTGGGCTGCGCCGGCATGACCGACCTCTGCGACGAGATTGCCGACGCGATCGGCGCACCCGTCATCGACGGCGTCACCTGCGCCGTGAAGATGGCCGAGGCGCTGGTCTCGGTACGTCTGGCCACCAGCAAGCGGGGGGATTGGGCGCGCCCGCTGCCCAAGGCCTACGCCGGCATGTTGTCGCATTACGCCCTGAACGCGTGACGCCGGCGCACCGGTCCGGTGCCATCCGGCCCGGTGCAATGCCATTTTTGTGTACGATATGCGTAACTTTTGTCTTCACTCGCTGCACCCGCAGCGGGATATCGTCCCCGACATGGCAACCCGACGCAAAAAATCCGCGGATTCCGAGCCGCCCGCCGCGCAGGACGGCGGCGAGCCCGAGGCACCCGAGGCCGAATCTTCCGTCAACGAAGGCATCTACCAGGATCTGCTGAACGCGATCATGGAGCATCGGCTGCTGGCCGGCACCAAGCTCGTGGAAGAGCGGCTGTGCGAGGTCACCGGCGCCAGCCGCGCCCGGATCCGCCAGGTATTCGCCCGGCTGGCGCATGAAAAGCTGGTCACCCTGGTACCGAATCGCGGCGCATTCATCTCCAGCCCCAGCATCGAGGAAGCGCGCCAGGTCTTCCAGGCCCGGCGCCTGGTGGAACCGGAACTTGCCGGCCTGCTGGCCAACACGGCCAACGCCACGCAAATCCGCAGCCTGCGCCGGCATATCCGGCAGGAAGACGACGCCCGCACGCGCGGCGACCGCGCCGCCGTGATCCGGCTGTCGGGCGAGTTCCACATCGTATTGGCCGAGATGGCCGGCAATGCCATCCTGGAAAAGCTGATTCGTGAAATGGTGTCGCTGACGTGCCTGATCATCACGCTCTACGACCGCCCCGGCGCACCGGCCTGCCCCGAGGACGAGCATCGCGTGCTGGTGGACGCCATCGAGCAGCGCAATGCCGCGCAGGCGCAGGCCGTGATGGCCGAGCACCTGGCCCACATCGAAAGCTCGCTGGACCTGACCGTGCGCGAAACCGGCGCACCTGACTTCTACAGCATCTTCAGCAAGGGCTGACCGCCCGCACCGCCCGCCCATGGACAAGCTGCTCGCCCTGAAGATGTATGTCGAGACCGTCGATGCGAAAGGCTTCTCGGCCGCCGCGCGACGCATGAACCTGGCCACGTCGTCGGTCACGCGGATGCTGGACGGCCTGGAGGCCTCGCTGGGCACGGTGCTGCTCAACCGTTCCACGCGGCAGGTCACGGTGACCGAGGCCGGCGCCAGCTACTACCAGCATGCGCGCCAGATTCTCGAAGCCGTGGCCGAAGCCGATGCCTCGATTGCCGACCACGGCGACCAGCCGGTGGGACAGTTGCGGGTATCGCTGCCGGTCGCATTCGGGCGCTGCTGCATTTCGCCCCATCTGGGCGCATGGCTGGCGCGCTATCCGCAGCTCGAACTCGATGTCGAACTGACCGACAGCATCGTTGACCTGCTTGGCGCCCGCGTGGATGTCTCCGTGCGGCTGGGCAGCGCGGCGGCCTATGACAACGTGATCGCGCGCGAGATCGGCCGGTTCCGCCGACTGGTGGTGGCCAGCCCGGCCTACCTGGACCGGCACGGCACGCCCGCCGAGCCAGCCGATCTGGTCAACCATCGCTGCCTGCGCTTCAGTTTCGGCGCCCGCGACCAGGTCTGGCGGTTCCACCCGGAGACCAGTGACGGCGGCGAGCCGATCAGCGTGCCCATCGGCGGGCCGTTCCGCAGCAACAATATCGAGGTCTTGCGCGACATGGCGCTGGCCGGCAACGGCATCGCCCTGCTGCCGGACTGGCTCGTCGATGCCGATTATGCGGCGGGCCGGCTGACCGTGCTGTTCGACGACTGGGCGGTCACGCCGAACCAGTCCAGTTCGGTGGTCACCGCGCTTTACCTGCCAAGCCAGCGCGGCTCGCGGCGCATCGCGGCCTTCCTGGACTTCCTGGCCTCGCTGCCGGGGCCGACCGGCCAGCGCGACTGAATTCGCAGACGGATTTCGGTTTGGCCCGCTTTGCTTGCGGCGCAACGCTGAGTTGCGCCACATTGTGATTCCCGCAACGCCCCCGGGCGCCTACGCTCTGGACATCGCAACCCGATCTCCATCCAGAGCCATGCAAGCCCAAACCTCTCCCATTGCCGGCGCGTCCAGCGCCGCCCCCATGTCCGGCACGCTGGTCGCGCTGTTCTCGCTATGCGCCGGTGTGCTGGTGGCCAACCTGTACTACGCCCAGCCGATCATCGAACTGATCGCGCCTGCCGTGGGCCTGTCCGCGCAGAGCGCCAGCGTGATCGTGTCGCTGACCCAGATCGGCTATGCCATCGGCCTGTTCTTCCTGGTGCCGCTGGCCGACCTGCTCGAAAACCGCCGGCTGCTGATGGTCAGCGGCGTGGCCGCGGCGGCCAGCCTGGTAGGCGCGGCGCTGTCTTCGCAACCGGGCGTGTTCCTGCTGGTGTCGCTACTGCTGGGCCTGAGCTCGGTCAGCGTGCAGATCCTGATTCCGCTCGCAGCGCACCTGGCGCCCGAGGCGCTGCGCGGCCGTACCGTCGGCACCATCATGGGCGGCCTGCTGTCGGGCATCCTGCTGTCGCGGCCACTGTCGAGCATGGCGGCGCAGTGGTTCGGCTGGCGCGCGGTATTCTTCATCGCCGCCGCCATGACGCTGGCCACCGTGGCCATCATCGCGATGACGCTGCCGCGCCGCGTCCCCCAGCACCGTGCCAGCTACGGCAGCCTGCTGGCCTCGCTGTGGCACCTGTTCACGCGCTTCGCGGTGCTGCGCCAGCGCGCGCTGCTGCAAGCCCTGCTGTTTGCCGCGTTCAGCCTGTTCTGGACCGCCGCGCCGCTGGAACTTGCCGCGCGCCATGGGCTGTCGCAATCGCAGATCGGCCTGTTCGCGCTGGTCGGCGCGCTCGGCGCCGGGGCCGCACCCATTGCCGGCCGCCTGGCCGATGCCGGCCACACCCGCGTGGCATCGTTCGCGGCGCTGATCGTCGCCGCGCTGGCGTTCATCCCCGGCTTGATCCACGGCCACGCCGGCCTGTACGGCCTGGCACTGACCGGCATCGTGCTCGACTTCGCGGTGCAGATGAACATGGTGCTGGGCCAGCGTGCGGTCTACGCGCTCGACGCCCATAGCCGGGCGCGCCTGAACGCCCTGTACATGACCGCGATCTTTGCCGGCGGTGCGGCGGGTTCGGCCATCGCCAGCGCGCTGTACACGCAAGCGGGCTGGCAAGGCGTGGTGGCGGCAGGCAGCGGGCTGGCACTCGTGGCGCTGGGCGTACTGGCCCTCACCGCCCGCCGCTGAACGCAGTATTCCCTCCGCGCCCCTGGCCCGCGTCCGCGGCAGAGGGGCGCTGAGCCGTCAGCACCTGCGCAGACAGTGGCTTTGCAGTGCATCAGGCCTCAATTGAACTTTGCAGGGCCGTTTCATAAAATCCAGCGCGATGCTGGTCCGGCCTTGTTGGACGCGCACCAGCACATCCTCGCGCGGAGAATTGCCGATGAAAGCCGTGCTTGCCCACATCATGCGCAGAAAGCTGGCGTATGCGGAACTGCCGCTGTTCGTGCATATGCGCGACGAAAGCCTGCCCCCGAAGATTCGGCTCAGCTTCATGCGCGGCTTCGCATTTTTCGTCATGGCCTTCGGCGACCTGAACCGCCACGTGCTACGCCGGTCGCCGCCATGCGACACCTGGCAGGAACAGGTCAACCTTCATACCTTCGAAGACGACCATCACTGGCCGTGGTATCTGGAGGATTTCGAGACGCTGGGCTGGGACCGCGTCACCACCACCACCGACGCGATGCGCGAGCTCTGGAGCGACGATACCTGCCGCTGCCGCGTCCTGATGTACGACCTGTGCGCGATCGTCGCCGATGCCCACGGCCCCGAGCGCCTCGCCGTGATCGAAGCCATCGAGGAAACCGGCCATGTGCTGTTCTCGCTTACCACGCCGCTCGCGGACGCGCTCCAGGCGCGCCTGGGCGCCGAGCTGCGCTACCTGGGCGCTTACCATCTCGCGCTCGAATCCGGCCATATGCAGCACGCCGACCATTGGGCGCTGGCAGCCATCGCGCTGTCAGACGCGCAGCGGCAGCACTGCATGGCGCTGGTGGACAGGGTGTTCGACGCCTTCGCCCTGTGGACGCACGAGGCCGACGACCAGATCCACCGCGCGGCCGCCCTTGCCGCCCGGCCGTACCCGGCGACGATCCGATCGGTGAGCGCGGGCAGTTCATCGTGATTTCCACCGGCCCGACGCTCACGGTGGCCTGCAAGGTGACGATCGCGTAACTGGGCACGGTGCGCGCGCGGTGCGGGCAAGCGGCGGCTCCGCAGCAACCCGAAGCGGGTTTTCCCGCACTGTCCCGTCAAGCAAAACGGATGTCCCGATAAGTCAAACCGTCAACCGTCATTCCCCGATACTTCGCTGGGTCGCGGCCACTCCGCGGCTAGCCAGCAGGCCCCCGGCATTGTGCGGGGCGCGGCTGAGAATATCAGGAGACGGTTCATGTCGGGACTTCGTATTTCACGTCCTCAAGTTTTTGTCAGCGCACCGAGCGCCCGGGCTTCACGCTTTTACCCGTGGCTGGTCTTTGCGCTGAGCTTTGGCCTGCTGCTGTCCGACTACATGTCGCGGCAGGTACTCAACGCACTGTTTCCGCTGCTGAAGGCGGAATGGGCGCTCACCGATGCCAATCTTGGCGCGCTGGGCGGTGTCGTGGCGCTGATGGTGGGCGTGCTCACCCTGCCGCTTTCGATCCTGGCTGACCGCTGGGACCGCGTGCGCAGCCTGACGCTGATGGCCGCGCTCTGGAGCCTGGCAACGCTGGGCTGCGCCATCGCCAACTCGTTCGGCGAAATGTTCATCGCCCGGCTCTTCGTCGGGATCGGCGAGGCGGCCTACGGCAGCGTCGGCATCGCGCTGGTGCTGTCGGTCTTTCCGCGCCATCTGCGCGCCAGCCTCAGCGCCGCGTTCATTGCCGGCGGCGCATTCGGCTCGGTGCTTGGCATGGCGCTGGGCGGCGTGATCTCGGCACATTTCGGCTGGCGTATCGCGTTTGTCAGCATGGCCCTGTTCGGCCTGGTGATGGTGGGCTTCTACCGCCTGCTGGTCACCGAGGAGCGCCTGAAGCTTCAACGCGAGGCGCTCAATGAACAGGCTGCCGAGGAACCCCGCCTGGGCCCGATGCCGCTGCGCGCACTGTGCAGCGCCCTGGTGGCGTCGCGATCGATCATCTGCGCCTATGTCGGCAGCGCCCTGCAGCTGTTTGTGATGGGTTCGCTGCTGGCCTGGATGCCCAGCTTCCTGGGCCGCTACTACGGCCTGGCCACGGCGCAAGCCGGCCTGGGCGCCGCTTGCTTCGTCCTGGTGGGTGGTGCCGGCATGATCATGTGCGGCGCGCTGACCGACCGCGTGGCACGCCACGCCCCGGCACGCAAATGGCTGATGGCCGTCACATACAGCGTGCTGTGCTTCGCACTGCTTGGCACCGCGTTCCACCTTCAGGCAGGCACCGCGCAACTGGCCCTGATCGCCGGGGGCATGATGCTCGCAGGCGGCAGCGCCGGCCCGGCCAGCGCCGCCGTGGCCAACCTGACCGATCCCCGCATCCATGCCAGCGCGTTCGCCACGCTGACGCTGGTGAACAACCTGCTCGGCCTGGCGCCGGGGCCCTTCTTCACCGGCCTGATGGCTGACCACATCGGTCTGGCAGGCGCGCTGCAGTGGATGCCCGTTGCCGGCCTGATTGCCGCGATCTGCTTCCTGCTCGGCCGCCGCACCTATACCGCGGACCTGCAACGCCTGGCACAACGCCGCGCCGCAGCCTGACCGCGCATCCCCCAACACGCAAGCGATTCAATGATGTTCTTGTCCCCCGAAATCACCGTACTGCTGGTGCCAGGGCTGCGCGACCACGTGGCCGACCACTGGCAGACCCTGCTGCAAGCCGAACTGGAGGCACAAGGCCAGAACGTGGCATCCGTGCAGCCGCTGGAACACCACAAGCTCAGCTGCGCCGCGCGCATGGTCGCCCTCGACCAGGCCATCGCCGCCATCGACGGACCGGTCGTGCTGGGCGCCCACAGCGCCGGCGTGCTGATCACCGTGCACTGGGCCCGGCACCTGCACGGCCGCGTGCCGGCCGGCAAGATCCGTGGCGCGCTGCTGGCCACGCCCGCCGACCTGGAAACGCCGATGCCTCCGGGCTATCCGGAAGTGGCCACGCTGGATCAGAACGGCTGGCTGCCGGTGCCACGTCAGGCGCTGCCGTTTCCGTCGTTGCTCGCGGCCAGCCGCAACGATCCGCTGGCCTCGTACGAGCGCGCCACCGCCATGGCCCGGGACTGGGGCAGCGAACTGGTCGATCTCGGCCAGGTGGGCCACCTGAACCCTGCGGCCGGCTTCGGGCCATGGCCGGAAGCCATGGCGCTGCTGGCACGGCTGGCGCGCTGAACCGCGGCACCACAGCACCACAGCAGGAAGCGGCCCAGGCCGCGACACAACAACATTTTCACAACACCGTAGTACCCATTCCGACGGGAACCCCCACTACACAAGACGTAAAAAAGGAGACTGTTTCATGAAGCTCAAGGGCATGGCCGTAGCCGCATTGTTCGCCTGTACCGGCAGCGCATTCGCGCAATCCACCGTCACGCTGTACGGCGTGATCGACGCAAGCGTGGAATACGCGAACCACGTTGCCCCGTACTCGGCGGCAGGCTTTACCCCGAATCCGGGCGCCGGCGACACGGTGTATCGCATGAACTCGGGCGGCCTGTCCGGTTCGCGCTGGGGTCTGCGCGGCACCGAGGATCTGGGCAACGGCCTGAAGAGCCTGTTCGTGCTGGAAAGCGGCTTCAGCGGCGACAACGGCACCATGCAGCAGAGCGGCCGCCTGTTCGGTCGCCAGGCATTCGTTGGCCTGCAGCACCAGACGTTCGGCCAGATCACGCTGGGCCGCCAGTACACGTCGCTGTTCGCGGCGATGGCCAACTTCATGCCGACGGCCTACGCCACGCAGTACGAGCCGGCGGCTTTCATGGCTGGCAACAACTTCCGCGAGGACAACGTGCTGGCCTACAACGGCACGTTCGGCCCGCTGACGGCCATGGCCCACTTTTCGTTCGGCGCGGGCGTCCCCAACCTGCCGGCCGGCACGATCGCGTTCGGCGGCAACGGCGAGGTGCCGGGTGCCTTCCGTCGCGACAATGCCTTCGGTGCGGCCGCGGTGTACTCGGCCGGCCCGTTCGGCGCGGCCATTGCCTATGACCAGTGGAATCCGTCGATCAACAACGTGGCCGGCGTCTACCAGGGCAACACCGCCACGCTGAAGAAGGCTTCGGTGGCGGCCAGCTACACGATTGGCGCGGTCGCCAAGATCATGGGCGGCTACCGCTGGGGCAAGGCCGAGAACAACGCCACGAACGCCCAGATCCAGCGCGACGACTACTACTGGATCGGTGTGAACTACCAGGTGACGCCGGCCATTGGCCTGACGCTGGAATACGACTACGACGACCTCAAGCGCGACTACTTCAACCGGACCAATGCGCCGAATCCGTGGCAGGTTGCCTTTGTGGCCAACTACGCGTTCTCGAAGCGCACGGATCTGTACCTGAGCACGGCCTACGCCAAGCATGCCGGCCTGACCCTCGATGGCGCCAACACCAACCAGCTGGCATCGACCGGTGCCACGGGCAACAGCTACATCCTGGGCAACGGCCAGAGCAGCATGGTCGGGGTCAGCCTCGGCATCCGCCACAAGTTCTGATCATGTAGGGATCGGCACAGCCGGACGGGATACTCCTGCAGCCGCCGTCCGGTCGTGTCGAGCTTCGTTTGGCCACCCCGGCGTGCGCGCTGGCGTGGCCATTTTTTATGGCGCCGGCGCCTTGTCCGCCTGTGCCTGCCGCGCCCGCCACTTCGATACGCTGCAGCCGTACTGCGCGCCGAACCAGCGCGAGAACGCGCTCAGCGACGAGAAGCCCAGCAGCGTGGCCACCTCGGACAGCGGGCGTGCGCGGTTCTCGATATAGCGCGTGGCCAGGCTGGCCCGTGCGTCGTTGAGGATGTCCGAATAGGTGACGCCGTCCTGTGCCAGCCAGCGATGCACGGTGCGCCGGTCCACGTTGAGCTGCTGGGCCACACGGTCGACCGAGCACATGCCGCTGGGCAGCAGCGCATGCACGAGCTTGCGCACCTTGTCGGTCATGCTGGTGTCAGCCTGCGCCAGCAGCGTGCCCAGGTAGAGCTTGACCTGCTGCGCCATGACGGGATCGTAGGACGGCAGCGGCGCTTCCAGGTCTTTGGCCACGCAGACAATGCCGTCGAAATCCTGCCCGTAAAGCGCCGGCATGCCGAACACGCGCATGCAGGCGGCCTGGCTGTCGGGTGCCCCATGCGTGAAGCAGATGCTGCGCGGACGCCAGGCCGGGCCCAGGAACAGCGTCAGCATGCGGAACATCACGCCCGCCGCCAGTTCGGTGGCCTGGCGCAGGCTTCCCGGGGTGTCGCTAAGGATATGCAGGCGGATCAGCACCACGTCGTCCACATCTTCCACCCGCATGACCAGCGCCTCGTTCTGCAGGCCCATGTAGCGGACCATCGACTCCAGCGCGCGGCGCAGCGTGGGTTCCTCGCGCACCACGAAGGCCAGGGGGCCGAGGTTCGCGAACGGGCGCAGTTCGGCCATGCGCAGGCCGAAATCGTCCACCTTCGCGGCGCTGGCCGAGGCCTCCAGCAGCTTGCCCACCAGCGCGGCGGGGATGCGGATGTCGGGATCCAGCAACGCGTTGCGGCTGATGCGTGCGGCACGCAGCATCTGGTGGGGGTCGAGCCCGACCGCCCGTGCCACATCCACGTAGTTGGTAAGGCTGGCACTGCGCAGAAAGTAGGACATCGCGTTTTCCCTGACTGTCCCCAAATGTAAATCGAGCGTCCCCGATCGTCAAATTGCGGCGCACCGTTCGCCGATACTTCCATCACCGCAGCACGCACCCTACATAGGAGACCAACATGCAATTCCTCGACGATTCCCTGCATCCGGAAAACATGGACAAGGTGGTCATCACCGTGGCCCCGTACGGCCCCGAGTGGATGCCCGAAGATTTCCCGGAAGACATTCCGGTCACCATGGAAGAACAGATCCAGAAGGCCGTCGACTGCTACAACGCCGGCGCCACCGTGCTGCACCTGCACGTGCGCGAACTGGACGGCAAGGGCTCCAAGCGCCTGTCCAAGTTCAACGAACTGATCGCCGGCGTGCGTGCCGCGGTGCCCGACATGATCATCCAGGTGGGCGGCTCGATCTCGTTCGCCCCGGAAGACGAAGGGCAGGCCGCCGTATGGCTGTCGGACGATACGCGCCACATGCTGGCCGATCTGAACCCCGCCCCAGACCAGGTCACCGTGGCGATCAACACCACGCAGATGAACATCATGGAACTGCTGTACCCCGAGTACCTGGCCGGCACGTCGCTGTCGAACCCGGCGTACATCGAGGCGTACCGCGAGATGACCGTGCCGGCCGGCCCGGGCTGGGTGGAAGAGCACCTGCGCCGCCTGTCGAACGCGGGCATCCAGCCGCACTTCCAGCTGACCGGCATGCACGCCCTGGAAACGCTCGAACGCATGGTGCGTGCCGGCGCCTACAAGGGCCCGCTGAACCTGACCTGGATCGGCATCGGCGGCGGTTTCGACGGCCCGAACCCGTTCAACTTCTTCAACTTCATCCACCGCGCGCCGGACGGCTGCACGCTGACCGCCGAATCGCTGCTCAAGAACGTGCTGCCGTTCAACATGATGGCGATGGCGATGGGCCTGCACCCGCGCTGCGGCATCGAGGACACCATCATCGACCAGCACGGCAACCGCATGACGTCGGTGCAGCAGATCGAGCAGTGCGTGCGCGTGGCGCACGAGCTGGGCCGCGAGATTGCCACGGGCAAGGAAGCGCGCGAGATCTATCGCATCGGCACCTGGTACGACAGCGTGGATGAAACGCTGGCGGCCCACGGCATGCTGCCGAACCGCAAGTCCGGCCAGAAGAACCTGCCGCTGCGCCGCGCGGCCTGAGCCACCCCCTAGCCCACGACCGCCATGTCGCAGACCACCGATACCCGGCCTGCCAACCCTTGCATCAACATCTGCCGCATGGACAGTGCGCGCCGGTATTGCCAGGGATGCGGCCGGACTTCGACCGAAATCGGCCTGTGGGACGGCATGACCGACGCGCAGCGCGCCTTCATCATCGAGGCGCTGCCTGCGCGGCGCGGCCGACCGGCGGCAGGCCAGGCCTGATCGCCCCAGCATTCCCGGCGACGCGCGGCACAATGTATGCGGTGCGCGCCGGCTGTTTCACCGGGTCTGCCGATTCCAACGCGACGACACGTTCCTCTACAGCCCAATGCGCGGGCAGGTCCGGCTTTCTATACCTACAAGACCTATCATGGAGACAAAGATGCCGAACCAACCTGCCCCCCTTCGCATGCGCCGCGCGATCCTGGCGGCCATCCTGACGCTGGCGATGCCGGCCGCCATGGCCTGGACCAGCAAGCCAGTGCGCGTGCTCGTGCCCGCGCCTGCCGGCGGCACCATGGATGTCATGGCGCGCGTGCTGGCCGAACAGCTGGCTGCCGACCTTGGGCAGTCCGTGGTGGTCGACAACAAGCCGGGCGGCGGCGGTGCCATCGCCATCAACACGATGCTGGCCGCGCCCGCCGATGGCCAGACCATCATGGTGACAGCCACCAATGTACTGACCGAAGTGCCGCAGGTGCAGAAGACGCCGTACGACACCATGAAGGACGTTCGTCCGCTGGCGGCGGTTGGCCGCTCGCGCATGGTGCTGGTCGGCGCGCCGAACCTGCCGGCCAAGGACCTCAAGAGCCTGATCGCGTACGCCAAGGCCAATCCGGGCAAGCTCAGCTTTGCCTCGTACAGTGCGGGCACCGCATCGCACTACGCCGGCGCCATCATGAACCAGGAAGCCGGCATGGACCTGCAGCACGTGCCGTTCGCCGGCTCGGGCCCCGCACTGGCCCAGGTGATGGGCGGCCAGATCCCGCTGATGTATGACGGCATGGTGACCTCGCTGCCGATGATCCGCGCCGGCAAGCTGCAGCCCTACGCCGTGGCGTCCCGGACACGGTCGCCGCTGCTGCCGCAGGTGCCGACGTTTGCCGAGCAAGGCTACCCCGATATCGACTTCAGCAACTGGGTGGGCGTGATCGCGTCCGCGCAGATGCCGGCCGACGTGGCGCAGAAGATCCAGAGCGCGGTGTACAAGGCCGCGGCCAACCCCAAGGTACGCGAGCGCCTGGAGGCGCTCGGCTACGAGCCGATGCCGGCCCAGTCGCTACAGGACCTGAACCAGTCGCTGCACGCCGAATACGACCGCAACGCAGGCATCGTCAAGACGTTCAACATCAAGCCCTGACCGAATCTCCCCATCGTTTCGCAATCACAGGCCGTCATTGCCACGGCCTGCCTCTTGTCCTATAGTTAGCTGCATGGCTAACTATCAAGTCTCGGTGAGCGACGTATTCCACGCGCTTGCCGATCCCACCCGCTGCGCCATCGTCTGCGCGCTGGTCGGCGGCGCGCAAACCGTGTCGTCGCTGGCGGCGCCGTTCGACATGGCGCTGCCGTCGTTCATGAAGCACGTGACGGTGCTGGAGCGCAGCGGCTTGATCCGAACCTGCAAGGCTGGGCGCACCCGCACCTGCGAACTGGTGCCGGAAACGCTCTCCCAAGCCGAGCAATGGCTGGCCGAGCAGCGTGCCGTGTGGGAAGCCAGGTCCGACCGCATGGTCGATTTCGTCGAGCGACTGCATCAAGAGGAGCAAACCCATGCCGGAAAACGCCGCTGAATCCCGCGATCTCGTGATTTCCCGCGTGCTGCGCGCGCCACGGTCCGCGCTCTGGCGCGCCTGGTCGGACCCCGCCCTGCTCAAGGAATGGTGGTGCCCCAAGCCGTGGACCACGCAGGTGCGCGGCTTCGACCTGCGGCCGGGCGGCAACTTCCATACCTTCATGCAGGGGCCGGACGGGGGCACCAGCGACAACCCCGGCTGCTTTCTCGAAGTCGTGCCGCAGTCTCGGCTGGTATTTACGTCGATGCTGACCGGCGGCTGGCGCCCGCACAAGCCGTGGCTCGGCTTCACCGCCATCATCACGATGGATGACGACCCCGGCGGCAGCCGCTATGTCGCCCGTGTCATGCATCCCGACGACGCCACGCGCGACCAGCACGAGAAGATGGGCTTCTTCGAGGGCTGGAACACCGCCATCACCCAGCTCGACGACTTCACCATGACCCTGCGCTGAGGCCGGCACGCCCGCACCGGCCGCCGCAAGTGGCTCGGCGGTTCAGGGCGGCAGCAGCGCCGTCCGCGCAGCGGCCAGCACTTCGGCGGTCAATCCTTCCAGCAGGCCCGATGCCGCGCGCGCATGCTGCCAGTGCAGCGGCACATCGAGCGGCGTGTCGGGCACCAGTTCCACCAGTGTGCCGGCCTGCAGATGGCCATCGATCATCGACTGCGGATGCATGCCCCACCCCATGCCGGCCAGCGCCGCCGTGACAAACGCATACGACGACGGCAGCGTGTGACGGGGCAACTGCACCTGCCGGTGGCATAGCCGGTTCACCCAGCGGGCCTGCAGTTCGTCCTTGGCGTTGAATACGAGACTCGGCGCCTGGGCGAGACTGCCGGCCCCCACGCCGGCCGCGAAATGGCGCGCCACGAACGCCGGGCTGGCCGCCGCCACATAGCGCATGGCCCCGAGCGGACGGCTGTTGCATCCGGCCGCCGGTCGCGCGGTGGCCGTGACGGCCGCCAGCACCGCGCCGCTGCGCAGCCATTCCGTCGTATGGTCCTGGTCGTCGACCGCCACTTCCATCAACACCGGATGCCGCGCCGCAAACGCGGCAAGCGGCTGCGCCAGCCAGGTGGCCAGGCTGTCGGCGTTCACGGCCACCGGCAGTGGCACGCGCGCCTCGCCCTGCGGCGCCAGTGCGGGCAAGGCACCGTGCAGCTCCTGTTCGAGCAACCGCACGTGATCGACGTGCTGGCACAGCCGGCGGCCGGTTTCGGTGGCCCGGCAGGGCGTGTCGCGGATCACCAGCGCACAGCCGACGCGTTCCTCCAGCATCCGGATGCGCTGCGAAATGGCCGATGGCGTGACGTGAAGCGCGCGGGCCGCCCGCTCGAAGCTGCCCTCGCGCACAACGGCGGCCAGCGCGGAAAGCGCCGCGTAATCGAGCACGATTAAGATTGGCTAATGTCAGTAAAGATGATTTAGTTTGGCTTCACCGCCCGCCGATGGCAAGCTTGCGCCATGTATTCGACCGACTTCCTGCCTTCGGGCATGCCGCCCGGCATCGCCGTCCTGCTGCAAGGCCTGGCCCTGAGCCTGGGCCTGATCGTTGCCATTGGCGCCCAGAACGCGTTCGTGCTGCGCCAGGGCCTGCGCCGCGAGCACGTGGGCAGCGTGGTGCTGCTGTGTGCGCTGGCCGACGCGCTGCTGATCGCCGCCGGCGTCATGGGCATGGCCCGCGCCCTGGGCGAACGGCCCGCATTGGCGGCCGCGCTGGCGTTGGCCGGCGCGGTCTTCCTGGCCTGCTACGGCTGGCAGGCGTGGCGGCGCGCCCACGGCCAGCATGCGCTGCGGGCTGCCGATGGCCAGGCCAGCACCACGCGTGGCGCCGTGCTGGCGCAGGCCCTGGCCTTCACGTTGCTCAATCCCCATGTCTACCTGGACACCGTACTGCTGGTGGGCAGCATCGGCGCGCAACAGCCGGCCGCCATGCGCGGCTGGTTCGTGGCCGGCGCCAGCATTGGCAGCCTGGCCTGGTTCGGCGCCGTGGGCTTTGGCGCGCGATGGCTCGCGCCGTGGTTCGCCAATCCGCGTGCCTGGCAGATGCTGGACCGCCTGGTCGGCGTGACCATGCTGGTGCTTTCGGCGCTGCTGGCCCGCCATGCCATCGGCGGATTTCGGGAACTGGACTGGCTGCAGGGTGTGCTGCCGGCGGCGTAAACGCAAAAAAGCCGCCCTCCGAGCCGGGGAGGGGCGGCCATCAAATTTCCCTTTCGTCTCAGGCTGCCTTCTTTTCCCGCAGCAGCTTCTTGTCAATCTTGCCCACGCTCGTCTTCGGAATCGCCGTGACGAACGCGATCCGGTCGCGCTCGGGCACCGCGAACTTGCTCAGCCGCTGGGCTTCGACATGGCCCAGCAGTACCGCGCGGATCTGCTGGGCGTCCACCTCGATGCCAGCCTTGCGTACCACGTAGGCCATCGGCCGTTCGCCCCAGCGCGCATCGGGCACGCCCACCACCGCGCATTCCTGCACGCCGGGTACCTGGGTGACGAGGTTCTCGATCTCGATCGACGACACCCATTCGCCGCCGGTCTTGATCACGTCCTTGAGCCGGTCCACGATCTGCACGAACCTATCCTCGCCGATCACCGCCACGTCCTGCGTGTGCAGGTAGCCATCGGCCCACAGGTCCTCCGACGCCGACGGCTTGCGGAAGTACGACTTGGTCAGATACGGCGCGCGCAGCACGATCTCGCCCTGCGCCTTGCCGTCGTGCGCCACTTCGCGCATATCGGGGCCGACGATGCGGAAATCGGCCAGCGGCACGGGACGCCCCGTGGCGCAGCGCATGCGCACTTCCTCCTCGCGGGTCAGCGGCACATGGCCCGGCGGCAGCTGGGCCAGCGCGACGATCGGGCCCGTTTCCGACATGCCGTAGCCGGCAAAGATGTCGATGCCGCGCGCCAGTGCCGCCTCGCACAGCACCGGCGGCAACGCCGAGCCGCCGATGATCATCTTCCAGCCCCACAGGTTGCAATCGCCTTCGTCCGCCGCCTGCAGCAACATCTGCAGGATGGTCGGCACGCAGTGCGAGAAGGTGACCTTCTCGGCCTTGCGCAGCTGCAGCAGCGTGGCCGGCACGTAGCGGCCCGGCAGCACAGTGCGCAGGCCCAGCATGATTGCCACGAACGGCATGCCCCAGGCCATCACGTGGAACATCGGCGTAATCGGCATGTACACGTCTTCACGGTGCATGCGCTGGCCTTCACGCGGCGAGCACAGGCTGGTGGCCGTGGTCAGCGTGTGCAGCACGATGTCGCGATGGCTGTAGCACACGCCCTTGGGGTCGCCCGTGGTGCCCGTGGTGTAGAACGTGGTCGCCTTGGTGCGCTCGTCGAAGTCCGGAAAATCGAACCCGGCCGGCGCGGCACCCAGCAGGGCCTCGTATTCGCCATCGAACGGCACGGTGCCGGCGGGCACGTCCTGGCCGTCGGCCATCAGGACGAAGCGCGGCTGCCGCACCAGGCTGTCGCGGATCTGTTCGAGCACCGGCAGGAAGTCCGGATGCACCAGCACCACGTCGGCGCCGGCATCGTTCAGCGTGTAGAGAATCTGCTGCGGCGACAGGCGCACGTTCACCGTGAACAGCGTGGCGCCCATCATCGGCACACCAAAGTAGCACTCCAGGTAGCGATGGCTGTCCCAGTCCATCACGGCCACGGTGCTGCCGTGACGCACGCCCAGGGCCCCCAGCGCGTTGGCGAGCTTGCCCAGACGCTGGTGGAAATCCCGATACGTGTAGCGCATCTCGCCGCGATAGCTGATTTCCTGATCGCCATACAGGCTCATCGCGTTGGTCAGCAGCTGCTTGACCAGCAGCGGGTAGGCGTATGCCGAGGGGGTGGTAACGACGAGGTTGTCCTTCATGCCTGCTCTGTCCTTCATGTCCATCATGTCTTGCGGGTTCTGCCCGATCCGCATGCGGATCAGTACGGCACGCTGCCGACGATGCCGGCGCGTTCCATCTTGCGGTGGCACGGCGCGTAGTCCATGACCGCGTAGTGCTGGGTGGCCGTGTTGTCCCAGATCGCCACGCTGTTCGGCTCCCAGCGCCAGCGCACCTGGAATTCCGGGATGTACGCCTGCGACACCAGATAGCGCAGCAGGTCGGCGGCGCCCGGGTTGGCATCCTGGCCGTAGCGCACGCGCGCCGGGGTGTGGAAGTTGGTGAAGTGCGTGGTGAAGCCGTTCACGTACAGCACCTTCTCGCCGGTATCGGGATGCGTGCGCACCACCGGATGCTCCGCGTCGGGGAACTGGGCCTTGAGCGCCAGCCGCTTTTCGATCGGCATGGCCGCGCCGAAGCTGGCCTCGATGCTGTGGCGGGCGCGCAGGTCGGCAATCTGTGCCTTGACCGTGTCGGGCAGTCGCTCATAGGCCAGCGCCATGTTGGCCCACATCGTGTCGCCGCCCACGGGCGGGCATTCGATGCAGCGCAGCACCGCGCCGAACTGCGGCGCCTCGCGCCAGGTGGTGTCCGAGTGCCAGCAGTTCTCGTAGCGGTCGTTGGGCTGGTCCGGGCGCTTGTAGATGCGCACCAGGCCCGGATGCTCCGGATCGCTGCCCGCCACCGGGTGGTCTTCCAGCGCGCCGAAGCGGCTGGCAAAGGCCACGTGCTCGGCCCGGCTGAACTGCTGGTTGCGCAGGAACAGCACGCGATGCTTCAGCAGTTGCGCACGGATCTCGCCAAACAGGTCGTCGTTGCGCACGGCTTCGCCCAGATCCACGCCCACCAGCTCGGCGCCCAGCGCACAGCTCAGTTGTTGTACTTTCATGACTGTCTCCTCAAGCGCTTCAAACGACGAAGATCGACGAACCCGTGGTCTTGCGCGACTCCAGGTCGCGATGGGCCTGCACCGCGTCTTCCAGCGCATAACGCTGGTTGATCTCGATGCGGATACGGCCCGACCCCACGTGGTCGAACAGCTCGCCTGCCAGTTCGGCCTTCTCGGCCGGGTCGGCAATGTAGTCGGCCAGCGCCGGGCGCGTCACGTAGACCGAGCCCTTCATCGCCAGCAGCACCGGATCGAACGGCGGGATCGGGCCCGAGGCCGTCCCCACGCACACCAGCAGGCCACGGCGCTTGAGCGAATCCAGCGATGCCATGAAGGTGCTCTTGCCCACGCTGTCGAACACCACGTTGGCGCCCACGCCGTCGGTCAGTTCGCGTACGCGCGCCGCCACGTCCTCATGGCTGTAGTTGATGATGTGCTGGCAGCCATGGGCCCGCGCGATCTCGCCCTTCTCCTCGGTCGATACCGTGCCGATCACGTTCAGCCCCAGCAGGCGGGCCCACTGCGAGACGATCAGCCCCACGCCGCCGGCCGCCGCATGCAACAGGATCGTGTCGCCCTTGCGGAAGGTGTGGATGCGGCGCATCAGGTAGGCCGACGTCAGGCCGCGCATGGTCATGGCGGCGGCCGTCTCGAAGCCGATGCTTTCCGGCAGGCGGATCAGCGGCGCGGCCGGCACCAGGCGCTCGGTGCTGTAGGCACCCAGCGTGTTCACGAAGCCGGTGTACGTCACGCGGTCGCCCACGGCCACATTGGCCACGCCGGCACCCACGGCCTGCACCACGCCCGACGCTTCCACGCCCATGCCCGCGGGCAGCGGCACCGGGTAGGTGCCATTGCGGAAGTACGTGTCGGCATAGTTGAGGCCCACCGCCACGTGGCGGATGCGGACCTGACCCGGACCCGGGTCGCCCACCTCGGCGTCTTCGTAGCGAAGCACCTCGGGTCCGCCGGTTTCATACATACGCACTGCCTTGGCCATGGAAATCGTCTCCTGATTGGGGGCGGCACCACTTGCGCCGCCATGACCTCAATGTAGGAGCCGCAGGCCTGCGCTGCTTTGCAGCGCAATCCGGACACTTTGCATTTCATGCCATCGCCGCCTATCATCGCGCCAACGACGCGTCATGGCCCCATGCATGTGACGCGCGAAAAACAACATCGGGAGACTCGCGTGAAAACCCTGGTACGCGCTGCGGTGATGACCAACTTCTTCGACGTCGCGAATGGCCTGGGCGCCAATCCGCTGCCCCTGCTGCGCACGGCTCGCCTGAGCCAGGCGCTGCTGGCCGATCCCGAGCAGCGCATTCCGGTCCAGGCCTGCGCCACGCTGCTCGAAGCCGCTGCGCAAGCCACCGGCTGCCCCACGTTCGGCCTGCGCATGGCGGAGTCTCGGCAGCTGTCTGACTTCGGGCTGATGAGCCTGCTGATCAGCCAGCAACCCACCTTGCGCGACGCGCTGGAAACCATCATCCGCTACCGGCATCTGGTCAACGAATCGGTGGCCATCCTGCTGGAAGCGTCCGACAAGATCGTGCTGATCCGGCAGGAAGTGGTGCTTGATACGCCCTCGCGCCAGGCCACGGAACTGGCGCTGGGCGTGGTGTTCCGGTTGTGCCGCGCACTGCTGGGACCGCAATGGCATCCGCAAAGCGTGAATTTCACGCACGCGGCGCCGCCGGACCTCGACGTGCATCGGCGCCTGTTCGGCTGCCGGCTGGAGTTCGGCAGCGAGTTCAACGGCATCGTCTGCCTGGCCGCTGACCTGGACACGCCGAACCCGACCGGCAATCCCGCCATGGCGCGCCACGCCGAGCGGGTGGTGGAAGCGCTGCCGCGCGTGAATGACGCGTCGGTCGGGCGCGAGGTACGCAATGCCGTCTACCTGATGTTGCCGATGGGACGCGCCACCAGCGAGGCCGTGGCGCAGGGGCTGGGCATGAGTCTGCGCACCATGCAACGCCAGCTTGACGCCTCCGGCGAGACCTTCTCGGACATCGTCAATGGCGTGCGGCGCGACCTGGCGCAACGATACGTCGCCAATCCCGACTATTCCCTGCTGCGGGTGTCGGAACTGCTGGGCTACGGGTCGGCCGCAGCGTTCACGCGCTGGTTCTCCGCACAGTTCGGCGAGGCGCCGATCGTCTGGCGGCGACGGCACACCAGCCCGCGCTGACCGGCCCGCAAGGTCGCTCCGGCTGCCCTTGCGGCACGGGACGGCTGCGTCTAGTCTAGGAAAACGTATTACGCGTCACTACGCATCCCGACGCGCCCCGACGCATCAGCTACGTTTGCCACACCACCCTGAACCCGAACGCGGAGCCCGCATGCCGAACGCCATGAAGCCGTTGCAGTGCCTGATCGTCGCCACCGGCGCGCTGAGCCTCTGTCTGGGCGCGATGCCCGCGCAGGCGCAGCAAATGCCGAGTTCGGGTGCCGCGGCCATCTCCGATGCGGTCCGTGAAGGCGGCAACCCCTACCGCGCCCCTTCGGCACCGTCCGCAAGCCCGGCCGACGCCAAACGCGAACGCTGCGACGCGCTGTTGCAGGAGCTGAGCGGTACGTCGAAGCAGCGCGCCTACACGTCGCCCGGCACCGCCACGCAAAGTGCGCAGGGCCGTGCCGTTCCCAAGCTGGAGCGCGACAATTCGCGCAAGCAGCTGGAAGAGACCTACCGCGCCAACTGCACCTGACCACAGACCACGGGTGATGGTCCGTGCGTCATGACGGCCCGGCCTCCCGCAGCCGGGCCATCTGGCTCTTGACCACGTCAAGGACCGCAGCCGTCATCAGCGCCGTGGACAGGCCGAACATCAGGATGCCCAGCGCCGATTCGATCGGCCCGAGCATGCGCCAGCGGGGCGACATCACGATATCGCCGTAGCCCAGCGTGGCGAAGTTCACCGCCGAGTGATACAGCGCCGCGCCAAGCGTGTCGAATTCGCCCAGCACCATGAACAGCCCCGCCCACACCACCATCTGCGCGAAGTTGCAGAACAGCGTCAGCAGCATCACGGACGTCAGCAGCACGGCGTCCATCCACAGCGGTTCAAGCCCCTGCCACTTGTTCTGGAACCGCGCATAGCGCCGCAGGCACAGCGCCACGGCCCCGCATTGCAGCAGCAGGCACAGCAGCATCACGGGGGCGGCAACCAGCAGGTGCAATTGCATGACGGTCTCCCTCAACTTACGCCGCCACCGGCGCGGCACGCCGGTCCAGCAGCGCCATCATCAGCCACGCGTACAGCGACACGCCGACAAACAGCCCCATGCGCACCATGAACGCCTGGTAAACGTCCTTGCCCGCCGCGCTGTCCGCCACGGACTGCCCCAGCAGGATGATCATCGTCACGAGGCTGTTCAGCCAGAACCCGGGCGACATGCGTCCCGGCCGCAGCCGGAATAGCCGGCGCGCCACCCAGAGCCCGAACAGCAGCATCCAGAGGAAGAACATCCAGATGTGGACGAACAGCCCCAGCGCCAGCCAGCACAGGATGGCCAGCACCCCGCCCATCAGCGTGGAGCCCACCAGTTCCAGCGCCGCACCCCGCGCCGTCGTGCTGCAGCTCTGCCGCCCCAGGCTGACCGCCTTCATGATGATGGGCAGGTACGCGGCCGGGTCCGCCATTGCCAGCAGGAACGGCGGCATCACCACCAGCGTGGCGCGCAGCGCCATGACATCCGCATCGCCAGGGGCGGCGCTGGGCTTCTGCGGCATGCGCAGGCCGCCCGGTTCGGGAATCAGCTGGTAGCAGATGCCCAGCATCAGCACCGCGCACAGCAGCCCGCGCACCAGCGCGCCAATCACGGTCAGCGCCAGCGCGCTGTTGGCGGTGCCCGCCGCCGAAATCAGCGTGACACCCGCTACCAGGAACGTCGACACGAGGTTGTTGCCGCCGCGCAGCCCATGGCGGAACGCCAGAAACAGGCACAGGCCCGCCATCAGCACGCCGGTCAGCGGCGCATGGCGCAGGAACGGCACCAGCAGCATGCCGCTGCCGGTCGTCAGCATGACTACCAACGCCAGGCCCACGCCCGCCTTGAACGGCAACGGCCGGTCCAACGTCGCAAACAGGAAGACGGCCAGCACCGGCGCCATCACGGGCACCGCCCACTGCATGCCGAAACTCAGGGCCAGGCAGGCCGCCGTGCCCAGCGCCAGCCGCAAGGCACGGCGCGCCAGCATCGCGCGCATGGCCAACGCGGCGGCGTCAGTAGACATACGACACCCAGCTCATGACGCGCAGGAACGCGCGGCCCAGCAGGTTCAGCGGGTTGCCTTCGGTCGGAAATGCCATCACCTCGGCCTGCCCGCCCACACGCACGCCCCGCAACGTGGGCAGCTGCCCCGGGTCGATGTCAACGATCACCGGGAATCGCTGCGCGGGACGCAGCCAGTCGCGGCTGTTCTGGATCGTCGGCAGCGTGCCGGGCGGCGTACTCTGGCCCGCGCTGACGCCATAGCCGATGCTGCGCACCTTGCCCGTTAGCACGGTGCCCGGCAAGGCGTCCAGCACGATCCGCACCGGCGAGCCGGGCACCAGATGGCCAAGGTTGTTCTCGGTCATGTCGGCGCTGATCCAGACATCGTGGATGGCAATCAACGTCATCAATGGTGCGCCCGCCGCCGCGTACTGGCCCGTTTCGGTGCGCAGGTCCGTAATCAGGCCGGCCGTACGCGCCCGTACCTGCGCGTTGGCCAGGTCCAGCTCGGCCTTGTCCACGGCAGCGGCGGCACTGCGCAGCTTGGCATTGTCGTCGTCGCTGCCGCCCTGTTGCTCGCGCGCACGCTCCACCTCGGCCCGCGCCGCGGCTACCTGGCTGATGGCCTGCGTGTGCGTGGCCCGTGCCACCTCCAGGCGGCGGACCGACACGGTGCCCGGGTCCTCGCGATACAGCCGCTCCAGCCGCTCGCTGTCCTGCTGCGCCTTCAGTTCATTGGCCTGCGCGGCCCGCAGCGACGCCCGGGCCGAATCGATACCGGCGGTGTTGGCGCCGATGCCGCGCCGCGTGGTTTCCAGATCGGCCCGTGCGCGGTCCAGCGCGATCCTGTAGTGCTGCGGATCGACATCGAACAGCACGGTACCGGCCGTCACGTTCTGGTTGTTATGCACGTAGACGCGCGTCACGCGGCCCGGCACCTCGGAGGCCACCGGAATCACGAACGCCTGCACGCGTGCCTGCTGCGTGTAAGGCGTGAACCGGTCGGCCAGCAGATACCACGCCAGGCTCAGCACGATGAGCAGCACCACCCAGCGCAGCGCCTTGTGCGACGGATCGGCCGCGGCCTCCTTGCCGGACGGCGCGGGGGTGCCGCCGCCCGTGGCCGGCTTGTCGTCGATGGCGGCGTCGCCAGTACGCGTATCGTTCATGGGCGTGTGCTCCCCGTCTGGGCCGGAAGGCTGGCCGCCGGCGGCGGCGACACTTCGTCGATCAGCCCGCCCCAGTTGGTGCGCTGCTGCATCTGGGTCCGCGTGCCGGCGTCGAGCAGCGGCGCCGTGGTATCCCAGCCGCCCCCAAGTGCCTTGTACAGCCCGATCAGGTAGTTCACGGCGTTGCCTCGATTGACCAGATACGCATCCTGCTGCGCGAACAGCGCCCGCTGTGCGTCAAGCACACGCTGGAAATCCGAATACCCTTCGCGGAATACCGTGTTCGCCAGCGACAGCGACCGCTCCGCCGACTGGGCCGCCTGGCCCAGGATGCGCTCGCGCTGCAGCGCCTTGTCCAGCCCGCTGGCCGCATCGTCGGCTTCGCGCGCGGCCTGCCGCACGGCCGCCTGGTAGTCGACGATCAGCTGCTGCAGCCGCGCGTCCTGCACGCGCACGTTGTTGACGATGCGCCCGTAGTCAAAGATGTTCCAGCGCACGCTGGGCCCGCCAACCAGCAGCAGGCCGTTCTGGGTGCCGGGCAGCGATGCCGCCGTCCAGCCGATGCTGCCCATCAGCGTGACGGCCGGATACAGGTCGGCCTTGGCCACGCCGATCAGCGCGGACTGGGCCGCGATGCGGAATTCGGCCGCACGGATGTCGGCGCGGCGCAACAGCAGGTTGGCCGGTACATCCTGCAGCACGGCGCGATCGATCAATGGCAGCACGCCCTCGCGGTCGGCAGCGTCCGCCAGTTCAGGCAGCGGACCCGGCGGCCGGCCCAGCAGCACCAGCAGCGCGTTGCGCGCCTGCCCGATCTGGTTTTCCAGTTCCGGAATGCTGCTCAACGTGCCAAGGTACTGGGTACGCGCCTGCTGGAAGTCGAGTTCGTCGCTTTCTCCGCCCTTGAACAGCCGTTCCGTGATCTCGAAGCTGCGCTTCTGCAGCCGTGCATTGTCGCGCGCGATGCGCAGCCGGGCCTCGGCCGTGCGTACGGCGAAGTAAGTCGTGGCCAGCTGGGCATGCAGCAGCACCAGCACAGACTCGCGATTGGCCTGGGCGGCAAAGTAAGCGGCATCGGCCGATTCGATGGCGCGCGCAAAGCGACCCCAGAAATCAAGCTCCCAGCCGACGTCCACGCCCGCGCTGTATTCCCAGAGACGCGCGCTCTGCGCGGTAGGACCGGACTGGCGGCTATGGACATACATGGCCGAGGCGCTGGCCTGCTGCATCTGCGGATAGCGGCCCGCGAGCGCAATGCCCAGCTGGGCGCGCGCTTCCATCACGCGCAAGCCGGCAATCCGCACGTCGGCATTGCCGGCGTCGGCTGCCGTCATCAGCGCTTCGAGCACCGGGTCGCCAAACACCTGCCACCATTGGCGCAGGTCTGGCGTCGCCTGCTGGACGCTGGCCTGCTCGACGGCATCGCTGCGCCACGTGCCGGTCCACGGCTCGGGCTGCGGCTGGAAATCGGGCCCCACCCGTGCGCATCCGCCAAGCACGGCGGCCAGGGCCAGCCAGGCGCGGGCGGATGCGGCCACGGTTTATCCCCTGGTGATGTCTGCCCCGGTGATGTCGGGCACACCGTGCGGCGCTTCGGTTTCCACCTCGATACGCGGCGGCGGATCTTCCACCCATTGCCAGAACAGCTGATAGCCCACCGCCAGCACGATCGGGCCGATGAACAGGCCGATCACGCCCCCGGTGACCATGCCGCCCAGCGCGCCGATCAGGATGACCGGCATGGGCACGTCCACGCCGCGCCCGAGCAGCAGCGGCTTGAGCACATTGTCCGACAGGCCCGCGATGAACACGTAGATCGCAAACACGACGTTGGCGCCGGAAGCGCCCTCGGCCGCGAACACCAGCACGATCACCGGCACCGTGATCAGCGTGGCAGGCAGCTGCATGATGCCCAGCAGCAGCACCGCCAGCGCCAGCAGCCCCGCACCCGGCACGCCCTTGATGATGAAGGCGACGCCGATCAGCAGCATCTGGATGAAGGCGATGCCCACCACGCCCTGGGCCACCGCGCGCACGGTCGCCGTGCACAGCGCCGTGATACGCGGCCCGCGTTCCGGGCTGGTGAGACGCGACGCAATCCGCTCCGCGCTGCGCGTGCCCAGTTCGCCATAGGCCATGATGATGCCGGCGATGATCAGCGCACCGACGAAGACCAGCAGCCCGACACCCACGCCACCGATTGCTCCCAGCAAGCCAAGGCTGGCCGTCTTGATCTGCGGGCCTAGCTTCTGGATCAGGCCGCCGGCATCGGTGGAGGCCATCAGCCAGGCGTCATGGAGCCGCCGTCCGATGACAGGCCAGCCGGCCACCGCCTCGGGCGGCGGCGGGATCGTGAATTCGCCGGTCTTGGCAATCGCCATGGCATGCTCGACCGATTCGATCAGCGCAATGCCCAGCAGGTAGGTCGGAACCATCACCACGGCAATCACCACCACGATGATCAGCGTGGCGGTGCGGCCTTCGCCGTCAAAGACCTTGCCACGCAGCCACACCTGCAGCGGATACATCGTGATGGCCAGGATCACCGACCACAGCAGCAGGTTCATGAACGGCTTGAAGATCTGGAAACAGAAGACCGACAGCAGCGCGATCAGGCCGAAGCGGATCAGCGAATCGATCAGCGTGCGCGACGCGGTCGCGCTGGAATACGGGGCTTGCAGCATGGGATGACCTCCCTTGTGCGGCGGATTGCGCGCGGGGCAGCGGGCACGCCATCAGGCGACCTGGCGCCGGCGCGCGATGAGGAACACGACGGCGCCGGCGGCGAACAGCACCACGCAACCGATCAGCCAGTCGCGGGCGAGCACATTTACCAGATAGCGCGGCGGGTCGCTGCCGGTCCGGAACATCTGCACCTCCAGGCCGCGCAGTGCCAGCCTGAACAGGTTCAGCTTGTCCGGCATCTGCCCGCTAGGATCGCTGAAGAAGATGCCCAGCACGGCCAGCCACAGCGCCCCCGCCATCATCACGACACCGCATTTATGCATGATGGCAAACTCGAACAGGTTCTCCAGTTAGAGTCAGCCAAGCCCAGGCGCAAAGCAATTGGTCCTTGGGCCAAGCATTGGACCAAGGTCCATTGCCAAAGCCCGACCCAGTGTCCAGATTGATACTCGGGGAAAGTGTCCCATCCACACTCTGGGAGCTGACATGGCAAAACAGGCACGGCGCGCCGAAAGCGAGGCGGAGGCCGGCACCGCATTGGGCCGCAAGGACTATGAGGAGGCGCTGGCCGGGCTGCATGTGCAACTGGTGCACATGCAGAACTGGATCAAGGCCAGCGGCACCAAGGTGTGCATCGTCTTCGAGGGGCGGGACGGCGCCGGCAAGGGCGGCACCATCAAGGCCATCACCGAACGGGTCAGCCCGCGCGTGTTCCGTGTGGTGGCGTTGCCCGCACCCACCGAGCGCGAGAAGAGCCAGATGTACATGCAACGGTACATCCCCCATCTGCCCGCCGCGGGCGAAGTGGTGATCTTCGACCGCAGCTGGTACAACCGGGCCGGCGTGGAACGCGTGATGGGCTTTGCCAGCGAAGAGCAGGTGGACGTGTTCCTGCGTGCCGTGCCGCTGATGGAACGCGCCATCGTCGGGTCCAACGTGCTGCTGCTGAAATACTGGCTCGAAGTCACGCCGGAAGAGCAGACGCGCCGGCTGCAGTCGCGCATCGAGGACGGACGCAAGACCTGGAAGCTGACGGACATGGACCTGAAGTCGTACAGCCGCTGGTACGACTACTCGCGCGCCCGCGACGCGATGTTCGAAGCCTCGGATACCGACTTTGCCCCGTGGCACGTGGTGCGCTCCGACAACAAGCGGCGCGCCCGGCTGAACATCATCAGCCACCTGCTCGACTCCGTGCCGTACGAACGCATCAAGAGCAAGAAGGTCACGTTGCCGGCGCGCCAGAAGGCGGGCAACTACAAGGCGCCCGACTATCCGTACCGCTACATCCCCGAGAAGTTCTGAATCCGCCGCCCGGCGGCCGCGGCAAGGCGCCCCGCCGCCGGGCGCCGGTCAGTCCTTGATCATCGTCTTCTTCCAGTCGCCGTCCGATTGCTGGCAATACCAGCCTGTCCAGCGTTCCGGCTGCCGGCCCGGCTGACGCAGTTCGCTGCGCACCTTGCGGCAACGCTGGCCACTTTCCGTGCGCGTCTTGAGCGGCGTGAACGTGCCATCCGTGGCCTTGCTCTTGGCGTTGCTGGTGCTGGCGTCCAGGTGGAACGGCACGCTGGCACCGTCATCGGCGTCCGTCAGCGTCTTCCCGAATGCGGTGCGCAGCGCCGCCACCTGGTCCTTGTCCAGCGTGCCGATGATGGTGCCGCTGAGGAAGTGATCGTAATACGCATGCGCTGGCCAGGCCAGGCCCAGCAGCGCGGCCGCGCACAGGCCATGCCATTTTGCACTGAACATCAAGGCTGCCTCCTTCTCTCCTGGCCAGACTGGATCGGGAACGCCGTTACTTCGCCGTACCCGGTGTGACAGACACCGCGACCGCTTCAGTATAGACAGCCTGCACGCGGTCACCCTTCTTCACGGCCTTCATCTGCTCGGGGTCCTCCACCAGCAGGTCCACCGTGCGGCCACGCGGGCCCTTGACCGTGACGATGTTCTTTTCCTTGTCGACCTTGACGACCTGTGCCACCACGGTCACCTCGCGCCCCAGCCGTCCACCCGGCTTGGCGCCCGGTTCGGAACGCTCGGAAATCTCGCGTTCCTGCATGGTCGCTGCCCCGCTGCCCTTCTTCAGGCTCACGGTCAGGGCCTCCGTGTACTCGACGGCAACCTTGTCACCCACGCGCAGCTGGTCGAAGTTGCGCGCCTCTTCGCCCACCGTCATGTCCACGACCTTGCCGGCCTGGGTCTTGAGCGTGACCTTGCGCGACGCGGGGTCGATGGCGGTGATGGTGGCGTTGACCTTGGCCGTGCCGGTGGCCGTGGTCTGCCCGGGCGACCGTTGCACGTCCGTCTTCACGTCCGGCTGGGCGTATGACGCTGCCGACAGGCTCAGCAGCACTGCAGCGGTAATGGCGACTCGCTTGAACATATGACGTCCTCCCTGGTTACTGGATCGTGTAGCCGCGCCCCTGCATGCAGGCCGAATACGCGCGGTAATAGGTATTCATGGCGCCGGACTGCTGCGATTGCGCGTTGGCCTGCGCATTGCGCTGGTTCTGCCGTGCCCGATGGCCACCCGCCATCGTGCCCACGGCCGCGCCGGCTGCGGCGCCCTTGCCGGCATCGCCCGCAATGGCGCCAACGACCGCACCGCCCGCCGCGCCGCGCGCCGCACCGCCAACCCGCTCGCCGCCGCCCACGGCCGGCCCGCTGGGCGCCGGCGGCGGCGCGGCGGCAACCTGCGCCGGATCGATGCCGGTGTTCGACTTGGCCCACGAGTAGCAGTAGCCGTCATCCTCCTGCTGCGTGGCCTGGCTTTGTCCCTTGGCCGGATAGGCGATGGGTTTCGACTGCGCGAGGGCGCCGGCGCTCAGGCCAACCATAACGGTGGCGGCGAGCAACGCGGCCGGAATGCTGGATCTGGACATGAATCACTCCTTGGCGGGGCTGGCCGGCTGGTTCACGCTGGCCTGAGGTGCGCTGTCGACGGGCCACCCGCCGCCCAGCGCCTTGTAGAGCTGGACCAACTGGCCAAACTCCGTGCCACGCAACGTCGACTGTTCGAGTTGCGCGGAAAACAGTGAACGTTCGGAATCCAGCACCTCCAGGTAGCTGGTGTAGCCGCCTTCGTATCGGTCGCGCGCCAGCAGCGCGTAGCGCGACAGCGCATCCACCTGGTCGTTCTTGGCCAGCAGCTGGCTGCGCGTGTACTGCACGCCGGCCAGCGCGTCGGCCACCTCGCGGAACGCGGTCTGCACCGCCTGCTGGTAGCCGTAGAGCGCCTGCTTCTGGCGTGCCTCGGCCTGCTTCACGTCACCGGCGATCGCACCGGCAGTGAAGATCGGCACGCTGATCAGGCCACCGTACGACCACGCCCTGGACGAACCCACCCACAGTCCGGACAGCGCGGTGCTGGCTGCGCCGAACATGCCGGTCAGCGAAATCGTCGGGAAATACTGCGCGCGGGCGGCGCCGATCTGCGCGTTGGCCGCCACCAGCGATTGTTCGGCCTGCAGCAGGTCCGGGCGCTGCTCCAGCAGCGAGGACGGCAGGCCGACCGGCACCACCGGGAGAATCAGTTCGTCGATCGACTTGCCACGCGGCATGGCGCGCGGGTTGTCGCCAACCAGCACGGCCAGCAGGTCTTCCTGCTGCGCCACCAGTTGCCGGAACTGCTCGACCGACGCCTGGGCCGACGCATACTCGGAGCGCGACTGCGCATACTCGACCTCCGACACCACACCGCCCTGGAACCGTTCGCGGAACACCTGCAGCGCGCCCTCGCGGCTGGTCAGCGTGTCCTGCGCGATGCGCAGGCGGTTGTCGAGGTCGCGCAGCGTGATGTAGCCGCTGGCCACCGCCGCCACCACGCTGATCTCCGTGCTGCGGCGCGCCTGTTCGGAAGCCGCCCATTCCGCCCGGGCCGCTTCGGTCATGCGCCGGATGCGCCCGAACAGGTCGAGCTCCCACGACGCGTAGACGTCGGCCTTGACCGAGTTGAACGGGTTGTCGATGGGCAGCAAGGTGCCGCTGCTGGTGCTGATGCGTTGCCGGCTGCCGCCTGCCTCTGCTCCCACCTGCGGGAACAGCCCGGCCCGCGTGGTCATCACGCGTCCGTAGTACTCCTCCACGCGCGCCGTGGCAATCAGCACATCGAAGTTGTGTGCGCGCGCCGCGGCGATCAGGTCGTCGAGCACCGGATCACCGATCTGCGACCACCAGTATTGCGTGGTGACCACGTCGGCCGCCTGCGGCGTTTCGGGTGCGAAGCGGTAGGTCTCCGGCACCGCCACTTCCGGCCGCACGTAGTCCGGTCCCACCGTGCAGCCGCCGGCCAGCAGCGTCATCGCCGCCAGCCCCGGCATCAGGGCTCGGGCCCGCAAGCCGCGCTGGCTCATAGCGTGCCTCCGGAGGGTGCCGCGGGATCGGTGCCAGGCCCGGCATCCTTCCCGGCCTGCCTGGCGAGCTTCTTCTTGCTCTCGCGCTCCAGCCCCCAGAAGAACATCGGGATAAAGAAGATGGCGATCACCGTGGCGCCAAGCATTCCGCCGATCACGCCCGTGCCCAGCGACTGGCGGCTGGCCGCCGACGCGCCGCTTGCGATGGCCAGCGGGATACAGCCGAGGATGAACGCCAGTGACGTCATGATGATCGGGCGCAGCCGCAACTTGGACGCCTTGACCGCCGCGTCATACGGGCTCAGCCCCTCCTTGACGCGCATCTCCACCGCGAATTCGAAGATCAGGATGGCATTCTTGGCGGCCAGGGCGATCAGCACCGTCAGCCCGATCTGGAAGTACACGTCATTCTCCATGCCCCGCACCAGGATGCCCACCAGCGCACCGAACAGCGCGAACGGCACGGCCAGCAGCACCCCGATCGGCAGCGACCATTTCTCGTACTGCGCCGCCAGGATCAGGAACACCATCAGCAAGGCGAACGCGAACACCATTGCCGCCGTGGACCCGGCCTTCTTTTCCTCATAGGCCTGCCCGCTCCACGCATAGCTGTAGCCCGGGCCCAGTACCTCGGCCGCCACTTCCTCCATGGCCTGCAGCGCCTGGCCCGAGCTGTACCCCGGCGCGGCGTCGCCGGTGATCTTGGCCGCCGGGAAGTTGTTGAAACGCGTCACCAGATCGGCGCCGGCCACATAACGCGCCGTGGTCACGGCCTTGATCGGCACCATCTCGTTGCGCGAATTGCGCACGTAAACCTTGTCGATATCCTCGGGCTTCGACCGGTACTCCGGCTCGGCCTGCAGGATCACCTGGAACAGCCGGCTGTTCTTCGGGAACTGGCTCACGTACAACGACCCGAACATCGTCTGCAGCGCCGAGTACACCTGCTCCACGGGTACGCCCTGCGTCTCGGCCCGCTCGCGGTCGAGGTCAACCAGCAGCTGCCGCGACCGCGTGTTGATCGTCGTGCTCACGCCGCGCAGCTCCGGGCGTTGCCGGGCCTTGGCGATGAACGCGCGCGTGCGTTCCTCCAGCTGCTGGTAGGTGCCGTCGCCGGTGCTCTGCAGCCAGAATTCGAAGCCGCCCGTGGTGCCCAGCCCCGGGATCGACGGCGGATTCACCGGAATCACCAGACCTTCGCGATAGGTCGAGAACTCCTTGTTGGCCTGCGCGATCAGGTCGGCCGCGCTTTCGCCCTTGCCGCGCTCGTGGAAGCCCTTCAGCGTGATGAACAGCGTGCCGGCGTTCGACTTGTTCTGCGAATCGATCAGGCTGTAGCCGTCCGGCACCGCCACCGATTTCACGGCCGGCTGCTTCTCGAACCATTCGGCGGCCCGTTTCGATACCGCGCCGGTGCGGTCCAGGCTGGCCGCGTCGGGCATGATGACCGCGCCCAGCAGATAGCCCTGGTCCTCCACCGGCAGGAACGATGACGGAATGCGCATGAACATCAGCACGGCGGCCACGATCAGCGCGATGACGATGCCCACCGAGATCGCCGTGCGCCGGATCACGGCCTGCACCGTCGAGCCATAGCCTTCCACCAGCCGGTCGAAACTGCGGTTGAACCAGCGGAAGAAGCGGTTCTTCTCGTGGCTGCCCGGCTTGAGCAGGATGGCCGCCAGCGCCGGCGACAGCGTCAGAGCCACCACCCCGGACAGCAGCACCGATACCGCCAGCGTGATGGCGAACTGCTTGTATAGCTGGCCCGTGATGCCCGACAGGAACGCCACCGGGATGAACACCGCCAGCAGCACCAGCACGATGGCGATCACCGGGCCGCCCACTTCGTCCATGGCGGCCTTGGCGGCCTCCTTGGGCGGCATGTGGAACTCCATCATGTTGCGCTCGACGTTCTCGATCACCACGATGGCGTCGTCCACCACGATGCCGATGGCCAGCACCATCCCGAACAGCGTAAGCATGTTCACCGAGAAGCCGAACGCGGCCATGGCGGTGAACGTGCCGATGATCGACACCGGCACCGCCAGGATCGGCACCAGCGTGGCGCGGAAGCTCTGCAGGAACAGGTACACCACCAGAATCACCAGGATCACCGCGTCGCGCAAGGTGTGGACCACCTCGTTGATCGACTCATGCACGAACTCGGTGGTGTCGAGCGCGATTTCGTATTCCAGGCCCGGCGGGAACGTCTTCTTGGCTTCCTCCAGCGCCTTGCGCACCTGGCCGGCCACGGCCAGCGCATTGGCGCCGGGCTGCTGGTACACGGCCAGCAGCGTGGCCGTCTTGCCCTTGTAGCGGCTGCGCAGCGAGTAGTCCTTCGAACCCAGTTCGGCGCGGCCGATATCCTTGAGCCGCACCAGCGCGGCGTCGCCCGATGCCGCACGCAGGATGATGTTCTCGAACTCGGCCGGCTCGGTCATGCGGCCCTTGGTGGTCACCGGGAACGTCTGCTTGACCGGCTCCGACGTGGGCGAACTGCCGATGCGCCCCGCCGAGAACTGCTCGTTCTGGTTGGCCACCGCGTTCTTGACGTCCTCGGCCGTGATGCCGAGCTGCGCCATGCGGTCCGGCTTGAGCCAGATGCGCATGGCGTAGTCCGGCGTGCCGAAGATGGACGACTGGTTGGCACCCGGGATGCGCTTGAGCGAATCGAGGATGTAGATGCTGGTGTAGTTGTCGACGAAGGTCTGCGGGTAGCTGTTATCGGGCGAATAGACGGCAATCACCATCATGAACGCCTGCGACCGCTTTTCGACGGTCACGCCCTGCTTGGTCACGGCGTCGGGCAGGGTCGGCAGGGCCAGGTTGACGCGGTTCTGTACATCGACCTGCGCCAGTGCCGGGTCGGTGCCGATCTCGAAGTACGTGGTCAGCGTGATATTGCCCGTGGACGAACTGGTGGACGACATGTACAGCATGTTGTCCGCACCGTTCACCTGCTGCTCGATCGGGGCCGCCACGTTCTGCGCCACCACTTCCGAGCTGGCGCCCGGATACGTGGTCGACACCGTGATGCTGGGCGGCGTGATGTCCGGAAACTGGGCGATCGGCAGGTTGAACAGCGCCACCATCCCACCCACCACGATGATGATCGACAGCACCGACGCAAAGATCGGGCGGTCGATGAAGAAGTGGGACAGTTTCATGACGCCGCACCCTTGCCGGCTTCTGCCGCACCGGGGGCGCCCGGCGGCGCTGGCCGCGCGGGCGGCGCCGACGGCGGCACGGGCGATGGCCCGTCGCTGGCCTGGCGCGGCGCCGCCGCCACCGGCTTGACCGGCGCGCCCGGCGCGAGGCGAATCGCACCATCGACGATCACGGTATCGCCCTCACGCAGGCCCGAACGCACCACCCAGTTGCCCTGCGACCATTCGCCCACGTCGATCACGCGCGACTCGGCCTTGTTCTCCTTGCCCACCAGCCAGACGGACTGGCCGCGCTGGCCCTGCACCACGGCTTCCTGCGGCACGGTGATGGCCTTGGTACGCACCGCGCCGATCAGCCGCACGCGCACGAACTGGCCGGGGCGCAGCATGCCCTTGTTGTTCGGCATTTCGGCGCGGATCAGGTAGGTGCCGGTCTCGGAGTTGAACGACGCATCGGCGAAGGCGATACGCCCGCGCTGCGGATACGTGGTGCCGTCGGCCAGTACGATCTCCACCTCCATCGCGCCGCGCTCGGGCATGCGGATCGTGCCGGACGCGGTCTGCGACTGGTATTGCAGCACCTCGTTCTCGGACAGGCTGAAGTTGATCCAGATGGGATCGAGCTTGGCCACATAGGTGAGCAGGCTGTTGGTGGCGTCGATATATGACCCCACCTGCTTCTTGGCGTAGCTGGACAGGCCATCCACCGGCGACGTGATCGTCGTGTAGCCGAGATTCAGCTTTGCGTTGGTGACGTTAGCCCTGGCCGCTTCCACGGCGGCGGCGGCGCCCTGTTCCTGGCCGGTGGCTTCATCGAGGTCCTTCTGGCTCAATGCGTTCTTGGCCGCCAGCGGCTTGACGCGTGCCAGATTGGATCGCGCGGTGGTCAACCGGGCCTGCTGCTGGGCCAGTTCGGCCTGCGCGGCATCGAGCGCGGCCTGGAACGGCTTCTGGTCCATGCGGAACATGACCTGGCCGGCCTTGACCATCGCGCCTTCGGTGTAGAGGCGCTGCTCCAGGAAGCCGCTCACGCGGGCCCGGATCTCCACCTGCTGGGAACTCTGCGTTTCGCCCACGAACTCGTAGGTCAGCGGCACGTCGTGCAGCGTCACCTTGACCACACCCACTTCGGCCACCGGGGGTGCGGCCGGCGCCTTGGCCTCCTGCTTGTGGCAGCCGGTCACCGCCAGTGCGGCCAGGACCGGCAATGCCCACCGACCGCGCTTGGATACCAGACCGCTTGCCATCGTCGTATCTCCTGCCCGCGCCGGCCGAGGGCCACGCGAGACTTGTGCGATTACCTGAAGTGTTCGCGCAGGATCAGCGCATTGATCTTGTGGCCATTCCAGAACACGCCGTGGACGCGCGGGACAAGCTGCTGCAGCGCGCCGATGTCCACCGACCGGAACGTCAGCGTCATCGACGGCCGCGTGCCGTCGCCCTCCTGCCGCTCGATCTCGTCGGGCGCCGGAAAACCGTAGCGGCCAAGGAATTCCCTGACCTGCTCCTCCGTGGTGTCCGGGTGGAGGTTGGAAATCATCAGTAGCGACATTTGCCGGTCCTCCTGTTCGACCCGCGATACACGCGTATGGCAGGGTGACTGCCGCGCGCCTTGATAAGAGTGTGCCTGCTGCGGCCTGAATGACAATTGGACCAAGGACCAAAGGCATGGGGCTAAGGCATCACGCTACGTACCAGATCCACCAGCTGTGCAGCGTCGAAAGGCTTGCGCAGATAGCCGACGGCGCCCGCCGCCAAGGCCTTGTCGCGTGCCTCGGGCACCTCGTGGGCGGTGATGAAGATCAGCGGCAAGGCCAGGCCGGCCAGTCGCTGCTGCACTTCCAGCCCGTCGATCCCCGGCATGCAGACATCGAGAATCACGCAGAACGGCCGATAGACCGGCCTGCCGTGGATGCGGGAAAGGAAATCGGCGCCGCTGGTAAAGGTGTCGACCGTGATGCCCGCGGCACGCAATAGCCGCGACGTGGAGCGCGCCACTGACGCGTCGTCGTCGACAACCACCACGAAGTTTCCCGTAGCACCCATTTGCACGTTGCGCAGCCGATCGTAAGCACGTACTGATTAGGCTACGAGACAGGCGCGGCGGGCGATATTGGCCCATGGTCCAGCGGGCGCGCGGGATCTTGCGCCAAACTGGCGCGGAAAGGGCCGCGCTCAGGCCGCCGGATCGGCCACCATGCCCATGCGGTCGGCAATGCGGACGAGTGCCGGCAGGGAATCCACTTCGAGCTTCTGCATCACGTGGGCGCGATGCACCTTGATGGTTTTCTCCACCGTGCCCAGCCGGTTGGCCACCTGCTTGTTCCGGAATCCCGTCACGATCCACGCCAGCACCTCGCGCTCGCGCGGCGTCAGGCGGTCGATCTTCTTTTTCAGGTCGCGCAATTCGCTGGCCTGCGCAAACAGGCGCGCGGCGCAGTCGCAGCCCTTGCTGACCGCAGCCAGCAGTTGCACGTCGGATACCGGCTTTTGCAGGAAGTCGATGGCGCCCGCCTGCATCGTCAGCACCGCGCTGGCCACGTCGGCATGCCCGGTCAGGATGATGACCGGAATCCGGCTGCACAGCGCCTGCTGGAGGTCGATGCCGCTGATGTCGGGCAATTGCAGGTCCAGCAACATGCAGCCGGGTGCGTTGTCCAGATCGGCCTCTTCCAGGAACTGGCTGGCTGACGCAAACCCGGCGCTCAGGTAACCATGCGCGCCCAGCACACGGCCCAGCGCGCGCCGTACGCTATCGTCATCGTCAACGATGTAGATGGTGGTCCTGGTTGCGAGCATGGCGTCCTACCTCCGGGAAAATGCGGTCCTGAACCGGGCCGCAACGACCGCATGTCCGCGACGATGCGCCGTGGCCGAGGCGGGAAGCTCCGTGCGCAACAGGCATTCGAACGTCATGCCCCTGTCGCTGTTCCGGATGGCGCGCAACCGGCCGCCATTGCGTTCCATGAGCGCGCGGCTGAACGACAGGCCCAGCCCCATGCCCTTGGGCTTCGAGGAAAAGAACGGGCGGAAGATCTTGTCGAGATCGCCCTCGGCCACGCCGCAGCCGTTGTCGCGCACGGTCAGCTTCAGCACGCCGTCCTGCGCGCACGCGCCGACCGATACCTTGCGCGCACCACGTGCGTGCGCTGCCTCCACGGCATCGAGCGCATTGACCAGCAGGTTCAACAGCACCAGCTGGATTTCCATCGGGTCGCCCACGGCGCGCGGCAACGCTCGATCCGCCGTGCCGTCCACGGTCACCTCGCGCGTGCGCGCTTCGTCGCGCACCAGGTCCAGCGCACGCGCGATCACGTCGCCAATCTGGAACGGCACCAGGTGAGGGGCCTCGCCACGGATCAGCGCCCGCACGCCCTTGACGATGTCGCTGGCGCGCGAGGCGTCGCTGACGATGTCGTCGAGGATGTCCCGGATCTCGCCCTGATCTGGCGTGCCCGACATCAGGTACTCGCGCGCGGCCTGGGCGTTGCTGGTGATGGCAGTCAGCGGCTGATTCAGTTCATGCGCCAGCGAGCCGGCCAGTTCGACCATGCCGGGGCGGCTGGCGATGTCTGAGAAGGGACTGGTATCGATCACGCGCAGGGTATCGCCCCGCCGCCGCGGTGCGGCGCGCGGTCGCGGCAGCACGCCCGTCGCCAGCGCGACGGACGCCCCCAGCAGCAAGATCGTGACCCATCTCATGGTCGGACACGCACGCTCAGATATCGAGCTTGCTGATCTTGGTGCCTTCCAGCGACAGATTGGCCATCAGCCCCGCGTTGGTCAGCACGAATCCGACGATGGGCGCCCGGGCCGTGTTGGTGTCGACCTGCCCGTTTGCGCCGATGGTCGCCAGCGCCACCGATCCGTCCACGCCGGCCGTCCAGCCCTTGCTGGCCTGGAACGCCTGCAGCGCGTCGTCGGTCATGAACATCAGGATGAGCGCCTTGGACTGTGCGCCGGCCAGGAAGCCGAACGATGCGGTCGTGGTGCGGTAATAGCCCACCGGCGCATTGTTCACCCGCAGCGACCCTTCGCCATACTCGGCACCAACGATGAACCCCGCGGCCAGGATCTTGGGAAAGACGAGTATGCCCTTGGCCTGCTGCGACAGCGCCTGCGCCGAACTGGCAGACGAGAACAGCTTGCTCATGGTGCCGTCCACCCCAGCATCGATCTCGCGCCGCTTGGCCGCCGCATCGCTGCCGGACATGTTGGTGGTACAGGCAAACAAAGCCGGCGCCAATGCCAGTGAAGGCAGGCTCATGAACAACCGTCGATTCATTGTGGTCTCCCAAACAGAACGGGGAGCAAGCCAGGGCGAGCGGGCCCTACGACGGGCAGCGGCCAACTGCGGACCGCTGCGCCCAGATCCATGGAACGTCCCTGTGCGTGACTACCCCACGCCAAACACGATTGATGCTTATTGCTTTTTCTGGATATTCCGTTAGTGCCCTATCAAAGTAGGTCGATGGCTTCACGATTGCAATCTTTACTTCTCTTGATCCGTAAAGATGAAACACGGCCGAAAAAAATATCAGCACACGCCGTAGCTGACATTAATCTGGCGTTCATGTTGAAGCGCCCGCTGCGGTACCCGATACTGCCCGGCAGGACGCTCACTCCATACTTTTCGCGGCATCTCGCCCGAATTTAAAAGCCTGCTTAGCATCCGCCTGCACGCCAAAGAAAACGGGCACGCCCCGATGCGCGCCAATAGCCAAATAAGGAAAGCCGAAGAAAAAATGCCCTGGCCCGGTGTTCCCGCCGGCCAGGGCATTGTGCGGTTCGGACGCGTAGCCGGCGCGGGCCGCCTGCCTAGTCCGCGTTGCCCGTTGTCACGGGCTGCAGCAGTTCGGGCGCCACCTTGCTCCATCCCGAGCCGGGATCGAAAGTATCGATGGCGGCAGCCCGCTTGCCGGTGTCACGTCCAAGGTCGCGCTCGTAGACCTGGCCGTCGTGGCTGACCATGAAGCTCTTGATGCCGGTATCGCCATAGCGGGCGGGCCATGCCAGCACCGCAAACCCGCCGAACAGCTTGCCGTTGACCAGATACGTGTACTTGCCGCCGGGGGCGGTCGGGCCCTGCCCGTTGAGCAGCTTGAAGCGATAGCCGTTATAGCCGTCCGATGCACTGCGATGGCTCGACACGGCATCGATGAACGCCGGCCCCAGCGGGCTCTCCGGTTCGCCCGCGCGGGTGGGCCAGTAGAGCCCGTCCTTCTTGCCGGGCGAACTGACCAGCTTGCGCGCATAGACCGTCAGGCCATTGCCCTCATGGTTGCCCAGCGCGTAGTCGTGCTGGGCGTCGTAGATCGCCAGCATGGTCTGGATGGTAGACAGTTCATTCCGACCGATGCGCCGCAGGCGGATCTCGTCGATGCCCTGCTTCGCATCGAAATGCCAGCGCCCGTTGGCGGCCTTGACCAGCGGTATCGGCAGCGTCCAGCCATTGTTGCCCACCACCACGCGCGCAGTGCCGTCTTCGCCACCCTCGATGCGGTGCGACTGGCTCCACGCCGACAGGAAGCGATATCGCTGCTCCGCGCCCACCGGCGGGATCAGGCGGCGGGACGCCGGGCCCAGCAGCGCCGTCATGGCCGCGTCATTGCTCGTGGCCACGGCGTCACCAAACGCATTCATGGCGGCCTCGGGCGTATCGAACGGTTTCTGGGCCTGCGCAGCCGACATCAGCGCCGCGCCCAGCACCAGCGGCAGGACGTTACGCGCGATGCGCGACGGCAGGATTGCTTTCATTGCACGCATGCCTGACACCTCGTGGTTGTCATCGCCATTTCCGGCTACCGACGGCCGCCGCCGCGCCCACCGCCGCCGCCAAATCCGCCGCCTCCACCGCCCCGGCCGCCTCCGCCACCCTGGAAGCCACCGCCACCACCACGGCTGGCACCGCCGCCCTGGAAGCCGCCACCTCCGGCACTGCGCTGGGCTGCACCCTGTCCGCCGCCGTAGCCACCGCCCGAGCTGGCACGTCCGCGATCGAAGTCGCGCTGCGATGTTGCGCCGCTGCCGCCCACGCCCTGGAACGCGCTGTCCCGGCCGCCGCCACTGTAGCTGGTGCGATTCGCGCCAGCGCCGCCGCGATCGCCGGCGCCCCCGCGATCGGTGGACATCCTGTCGCCAGTACTGGCGCGGTCGCCGCCCACACCCTGACCCCGGTCGCCCGCGCGGTCGCCGCCACGGTTGCCGCCCCGGTCAGCCGAGCGGTCGCCGGCCCGGTCACCAGCGCGATCGCCCGCGCGATCCGCACTGCGGTCGCCGGCCCGGTTGCCGGAGCGATCTCCAGCGCGATCGCCGCCACGGTCTCCCTCGCGGCCCCGGAAGTCGTTGCGCCGGTCCGCGCCCCCGACGTTGTTGCCGAATTTCTCGCGCGTGGCGTTGTCGCGATAGGCCACGCCCTTGCGGTGGCTGGCATCGTGCTTCCACTTGCCGCCTTCGACACTGTTGCGGTTGAAGTTGCGGTCGATGTTGGTGGCACGGTTCACGTTGATGTTCACGTCGCCACCGCCCCAGTTGCAGTTGCCGAAGATCGCGCCGGCGGCCGCCAGGCCCACGCCCCAGGCAAACCCGGTGGCCAGCGCGGCGCCCGGATAGTAGGCGGGGTACGGCGGCCAGTAGTAGGGCGGATAACTCGGATAGCCCCAGCTGCCGTAGGCCGTCGCCGGGTTGTACGCCGGCACGTAGATGACCTGCGGATTGGCGGGCTCGATGACGATCGTCTGCTGCGAGCCGCTGCTTTGCGTGGCCGGCTGGACCGTCACGTTCTGCTGCTCGTTCGACTTCAGGTTGCCGGACTGCTGGGCCTTGTTGCGCAGCCGCTGCACGGCCGCAAGCACGTCCCTTTCCTGGGCCAGGAAGGCATCGCCAAGCTTCTGCGTCCAGTCGAGCTTGTCGTTCATCGGCTCCAGCACCTGCGGAAACGCCACCAGCGACTTCACGCTGACGTCCCACGGCTGGTCCTGCACGGCCTTCACGGCGGCGTCGCCCTTCAGGCTCGAGTTCGATTTCTGCCAGCGCGCGGCCTGCACGATTTCCAGCGGATAGGTCGAAGCCATCAGCACCTGCGACAGCACCGAATCCGGGTATAGCGCGATGGGCGCCACCAGGGCCTCGATTTCCTCGGGCTTGAAGGTCTGCTGCCCCGCCGTCGCCTGCGCGCCCTGCGCGGGCGCCTGTGCCGGCGCCGGCTGCTGCCCGGGCGCTGGCTGCGCCAGGGCGCTGCCCGTGGAGACCAACAGGCCGGCAAGCATCCAGTGGCCGATGCATCGCATGCGCCGCATTTGTTGCCCGCTGCCACCCCTCATGGCATCCCTCCGCAAAATGGTGCCGACGTCCCCTTCCCCGGCTGTCAGCACAACATATAGATGGCCGCCAGACGCGCCGCAATGGAACCTTGGGCCAATAGGCCGCTTGCCGGACCCGGTATCGCGTTGTCCATACGGCTTTGGTCCAATTCGCAAGGCGCCCCGCGCTGGCGTACGCTTTGCAGCATTGCCGAACGCCGCCGGGCCTATCCGGCCGACCCCCCAATGGGCCGCATGACGCTTCCAGGATCCGGTTTCGTCCGTCGGCGCTGCCTGACTGCGCTGGTGGTCGTCGTGCTCGCCGTGCTGCTGTGGGGCGGCGCGGGGCCCGCGTATGCGCAGCAATCTCCCGACTTCCAGGTGGTGTTCGGCCCGGCCGTGCAGCGGCAGGCCAACGCGGTGCTGACCCTGATGAGCTTTTCGGTGGTGCCCGACCTGGCGTCGAGCTCGCTGTCGATCTCCAACGGGCAGACCGCCAACCCCGGCATCATCATGTCGCAGCTGGGCGGCGGCTTCACCCTCAGCAAGTCCACGCCGATCTATATGGAAGGGTCGATCGCCTACAGCCGCTACGACCCCACGTTCGTGGCCTCGAACGGCACGGAGTCGCGCGAACTGCCCACCCGGTGGAACACGGTAGCCGGCACCGTCGGTATCGGCTGGGACTTCCCGTTGACCGAGAGCAAGGAACTGGTGTTCCGTCCGATCTTCAATGCCTCCCTGGGCAATGTGTCCAGCGACCTGCGGCTGGCGCAAGGCTTCGTGAACCGCAAGACCGATCGCACCATCAACTTCCTCGACGGCGGATCGCTCAATGCCTATGGGCTGGGCGGCTCGGTGATGATCGACTGGGAACACTACCGGCCCGAGCACGACATTGACGTGGAACTGCGCTACACCAATATCCACCTGAAGAGCTTCGGCGGCTCGTCCGATGCGGTGCAAGGCTCGGCCATTGCCCAGACCGCCAACCTGTACGCGCGCTGGCGCGCCCCGACCGGCTATTTCGCAATGGATCGGCCCGTGCGCTACGTGATGGAGCTGTCGCACTCCCACTACCTCGGCGCGCAGGCCGGGGCGCTGGGATTCAACTACCTGACCACGCTCGGCCTGGGCCTGGAACTGGACACCACGGCGCACGAAGTCTTCGTCACGCGCGTGCGGGCCGTGGTGCGCTACGTGTTTGGCAACAACGTGTCCGGGGTGTCGCTGGGCCTGGCCGCCAGCTTCTGAGCCCTCCCACCGCTCACGTCGCCCGACACCGTCTGACAGGCTCGGAAACCTCCGAGTCAGTCATTCTTTGTGAGATTTTCGAAGTTCTCCGAAATATCTCCTCCCGCCCGATCTTCGGTTGACCCACCGTAGCCGAATGGCTTACGTTGGCGCCCGTTGTTGAAGAAACACAGGCGCCGGGTCGGGTCATGTCGATGCCGAACACGCATCCGCCCGCCCATAGCCAGCCATCGCCCCCAGCGACCAGCAAGCCTCCGCGTCACACCTACTCCGCCCCCCTTCGACCGCGCCCGCGCGCCTGTCGCCTGACAGGTGCAATGGATGCCCGCATCCGCCCCGATTGTTGTCGTCAACGCTGGAGTTCAGTTGTGCAGCAGAAAATCCTTTCGTCTTCGATCCGCGTACTGGTGTCCGGCGCGGCAAGCACCGGCACTGTCCTTACGATCACGGCGCTCCCACAGATCGCCCATGCCCAGCCCGCCGCGGTGCTGCCGGCTGTCACCGTGACCGGCAAGGGTATCGAGAACACCAACGAAGCGCCCACCGGCATCGCGCGGCTGCCCGATACCGTGAAGGAAACGCCCAAGACCATCTTTGTCCTCCCGCGCGACGTGCTGGAGCAGCAGCAGGTCACCTCGCTGGAACAGGCGCTGAAGAACGTGCCCGGCATCACGGTTTCCACCGGCGAAGGCAACGGCGGCCAGAATGGCGACCAGTTCCGCATTCGCGGCCTGTCGGCCAAGGGCGATGTCTATATCGACGGCCTGCGCGACTTTGGCGCCTACCGGCGCGACATCTTCAACACCGAAAGCGTCGAAGTCATCAAGGGCCCTGCGGGCGAGAGCTTCGGCGTGGGCAATCTGGGCGGCCTGATCAACCAGACCTCGAAGAAGGCCGGCAAGGGCACGCGCACCAGCATCGACCAGAACTTCGGCTCCGGCCCCACGTACCGCACCATGCTGGATGGCAACTACCAGCTCGGCACGACCACGGCCGTGCGCGTCAACGCCATGTTCCAGGACGGCAGGACACCTGACCGCGACCATGTGGACGACGACCGGCGCGGCCTGGCCGTGGACTTCGGCACCGGCCTGGGCACGCCAACCGAATGGCACCTGAACTACGCCTATCTGCACCGCAGCGGACCGCCCGACTACGGCGTGCCGATGGCACAGGGCACCGACGGCGTGTACCGGCCGATCACCGAGTACGACGTGCCGGGCCTGTCGCGGTCCACTTCGTACGTGCGCAATACCGATCGTGACACCAGCGATGCCCATGTGGTGACTTCCCTCTTGCAGACGACATTCGGAAACGGCATCACGCTGAACAACGACACGCGCTTCAGCTACTACGACCGCGACTTCTCGGGCACCAACCCCGCCGGGGTCAACCAGGCCACCCTGCAGAAGCTGCTGGCTGGCGGCAACGCGCGGCTGCGGTACGGTGCACGCGGCGGCATGACCTACATGCAGCGCGGCTGGGGCCTGCAGAACGTGCTGAGCGCCAAGGGCGAGTTCCATACCGGCAGCATCCGCCACCGCGCCATGGCCGGGCTCGACGCGAATTACCAGCGCGATCATCGCGACATCGGCAGCTGGACCGGCCGCCTGAACAACCAGACCATCGTCGATCCGGTCTTCGACGCCAGCAAGAATGCCAGCGTCAACTACGTGGCCACGCGCGACGCCAATTCCACCAACGTCGGCGTGTTCGTGAACGACCGCGTCTGGCTGACGGAGCAGGTCTCGCTGCTCGGCAGTCTGCGCTGGGACTACTTCCGCAGCGAATACGAGACCAGCGCCTCGGCGGCGGGTGGCACGGCGGATTCGAAAAAGCTCAGTCCGGCCATCAGCGCGATCTGGGAACCGACGAAGAACGCCATGTTCTACGCGATGTTTTCGCGCTCGTACCGGCCGGTGGGCACCGACATCGCACTGGCCGTGGGAGGCGTGCAGACCGAGGTGCCCAAAGCCGGCGTGGCCAGCGAACCGGAGCGGTCCGACACCGTGGAAGTGGGGACCAAGCTTGACTTCCTCGACAAGCGCCTGGGCGTGACGGGGTCGCTGTTCCAGATCCGCAAGTCCAACGCCTACACGGTGGACCCGGTGACGGGCGCAGTCGCCAACGGCTTCTCCGACAGCGGCGAAGGCCGCCGCATACGCGGCGCGGAGGTGGGGCTGACCGGCAGGATCACCACGAACTGGTCGGCCAACTTCGCCTATGCCTATCTGGATGGCGAGGTGACATCGGCCTCCCGGCCGGCGCTGGTCGGCAACGTAGCACCCGGCGTGCCGCACCACAACCTGACGCTGTGGACGGCGTATGACATTCCGCACGCACTCGTGCCATTGCCGGGCAAGCTGACGGTCGGCGGTGGGGTGCAATACGCGTCCGGCTACTGGGCGGATTCGGAAAATACGGGCCGCGTGCCCGACACCTTCTCGCTCGACGCCATGCTGGCCTACCGGCAGGGCAAGTTCCGGGCATCGCTCAACGGCTACAACCTGACCAACACCCTGAACTATGCGTCGGCATTCAACGCGACGCGGGCCGTGCCGGCTTCCGGCCGTACCGTGCTGCTCAACGTGGGCGTGACATTCTGATCCCGCCGACACCGGGCCGGCTCCTTCACTGTTGGTGGGGCCGGCCGTCCTCCCTGAGGAATCGCCACCATGCTGATCCGTATCCCCGATGTCCTGACCCCTGACGAAGTGCGCACGCTCAGGCGACGCCTGGAGGCGTCGTCGTGGGTAGATGGCCGCGTCACGGCCGGCGACCTGGCCGCGCAGTCCAAGGCCACCCTGCAGCTGCCAACGCACACCGCCGAAGCCCCGGAACTGGCCGACTTCGTCCTGCAGGCGCTGGGCCGCAGCGCGGCCTACCATTCGGCCGCGCTGCCGCTGCGCGTGCTGCCGCCGATGTTCAACCGCTACGAAGCCGGCATGACGTTCGGCACGCACGTCGACAACGCCATCCGCACCATGCCAGGTACCGGCGGCCTGCGCATGCGCGCCGACGTGTCCAGCACGCTTTTCCTGTCCGATCCCGACGAGTACGACGGCGGCGAACTGGTCATCGAAGACCTGTTCGGCACCCATGCCGTCAAGCTGCCGGCCGGACATATGGTGGTGTATCCTGCCTCGTCGCTGCATCGCGTCACGCCCGTCACGCGCGGATGCCGCTGGGCCTCGTTCTTCTGGGCCCAGTCGATGGTCAAGGACGACGGCATGCGCACGACGCTGCACGAACTCGACATGACGATCATCGGCATCCGCACGCGGCTGGGCGACGGCGACGACGCGGTGCTGTCACTGGTGAACCACTACCACAACCTGCTGCGGCGCTGGGCCGAGCTTTGACGATGATTCCTGCCGATACCGTTTCCGCGCGCGACTATGAACGCCGCTTCCACGAACGCGTGCATCCGGCCATTGCCGCGTATATCGCCGGTTACTCGGCCGACGGTATCACCCAGCGCGACAACCTGGCAGCCTTCGAGCGCATCCGCCTGATGCCGCGCGCCCTGGTCGACATGTCCCAGGCGTCGGCGCGCTCGGAACTGTTCGGCCGGCCGCTCGACTATCCGGTGCTGATCGCCCCCACCGCCTATCACAAGCTCGCGCATCCCGATGGCGAGCTGGCCACGGTGCATGCTGCGTCGCTGACGCGCACCTGGATGACGGTCAGCACGCAGGCCAGCGTCACGCTCGAAGACATCGCCCGCACCGCCACCACCACGTTGTGGTTCCAGCTTTACCTGCAGCCGCGCCGGGAAGACACGCTGACGCTGGTGCGCCGCGCCGAACAGGCCGGCTACCAGGCCATCGTGCTGACCATCGATGCGGTGGTCAATGGCATCCGCAATGTCGAGCAGCGCGCGGGGTTCCGCCTGCCCGACGGCATCGGCGCAGTCAACCTGGCTGACTTTCCGCCGCAGGAGGCCCACGATGCCAGCCACGGGAGCCCCGTGTTCCGCAGCATGCTGCGCCATGCGCCGACCTGGCAGGACGTGGCATGGCTGTGCCGCCAGACGACGCTGCCCGTCCTGGTCAAGGGACTGCTCAATCCGGCCGATGTCGGGCCCGCCCTCGATGCCGGCGTCGCAGGCATCATCGTCTCGAACCATGGCGGCCGCACGCTGGACACGGTGCCGGCCACCATCGACGCGCTGCCGGCCGTGGCGCAGGCCGTGAACGGTGCGGTGCCGATCCTGCTCGACGGCGGCATCCGGCGCGGCACCGATATCGCCAAGGCGCTCGCGTTGGGCGCCAGGGCCGTGCTGGTCGGCCAGCCCATGCTGCATGCGCTGGCCGTGGGCGGCATGCCCGGCGTGGCACACCTGCTGACAATGCTGCAGACCGAGCTGGAAGTGGCGATGGCGCAGTTGGGCTGTCCGCGCCTGGAGGCGCTGGACGGTGCCGCCATTCAGCCGCGATAGATCAGGTTGCCACCCCCCAATCTCTTCTGCCGCGCACCGCGTGGCGTGATGTTCGAGCTTAATACGCGCCGGGACGCCGCCCCCGAGTATCGGGGGACGTTCGACGACTGAGCCGGATGCGCCCCGAGACACCGCAGCCAGCCGACGACACGGCAGCCGCCGGCGCGGCCTTAGCGGTGTGAAAGCGCCCCGGCCGGCCCAGGCGGCGGCCTAGGCGGTAGCGTATAGCGGCAGGGCGACCGTCACCGTGGTCTGTCCATCGCCCGAGGCAGCGGCAATGGTGCCGCCGTGCAGTTCCACGATCGAGCGGCAGATGGCCAGCCCGATGCCCATGCCGTCGTCCTTCGTGCTGAAGAACGGTTCGAAGATCCGGGCCAGTTGCTCCGGCTCGATGCCGCGGCCATTGTCGATGACCTCGACCACGGCCATGCCGGCGGCACCGTGCCGCGTGCGCAGCGTCACCCGGGCAGTGCCCGGCGAGCCATCGCGCCTGGCCTCCACCGCATTGAGCAACAGATTGAGCATGACCTGCTGGATCTGCACGCGGTCGCCATGTACCGGCGGCAAGGTCGTATCGAGTTCGAGCCGCAGATCGACGCAGGCGACGCTGATCCGGCAATCGGCCAGCGGCAGCACCTCGCGCAGCGCATCGTCCAGCCGGAAGGGCTGGGGCGGCAACGGTTCGCGGCGCATCAACGCGCGCAGGCTGCGGATCACGCGCTCGGCACGTTCGGATTGCTCCTGGATGCGGCGGATTCCTTCGCTCACTTCCCCAGCCATCGGGGCGTCACGCTTCATCCAGCGTTCGATGGTGCCGGCTTCGATGCGGATGGCGGTCAGCGGCTGGCGGATTTCGTGCGCGATGGACGCCGCCAGCGTGCCCAGCGTGGCCACGCGCGACAGATGCACCATCTGCTCCTGCAGGCACTGGATGATGGCCGTGTCGCTGCGGCATGTACCCGCGTCCGCGCCGGCACCGCTCAGGTTTTCCTGGATACGCCGCTCGATGGCCTGTGCGACGTCACGGACCATGCGGATGGCGTCCAACTGGAATGCGGCGGCCTCCGAGGGCGGGTCGCTTTGCGGTGTCACGGCGGCATCTCCAGTTGGCAACAATCCAGCGCCGGCGGCGGCCGGGGCAGAAAGCTCGTGGCTTCTGGCGGCTCGCCATGCGGCAGTCAGACGCAATCTACGACACGCCTCAGGAATTGACTTGTCGATTTGTGCCGCGCCTTGTACGTCTGTGCCGCATTGCCGCGCTATACGCGGCTGACATGCCACCGAGGCGACCCCGCTGCTTCGGCGCCCCTGGGCGGCCCCGGCTTCTGTCAGCCGAGATAGCGGCGACGCCAGAGGCCGGGCGCCATGCCCGTGTGCCGCGTAAAGACGCGCGTGAAATGGCTCTGGTCGGAAAAGCCGCAGGCCACGGCGACCTCGGCCAGTGGCACGGCGGCGTCCCGCAGCAGCGCGCAAGCGTGTTCCAGCCGCTGGGACTGCAGCCACTGATAAGGCGTCTGCCCGGTGGTATCGCGAAAGGCGCGCGTGAAATGGCTGCGTGACAGCTGGCAGGCGTCGGCCACCTCGGCAATCGACAGGTCGCCGTCGAGCTTGGCGGCCAGCAGTTCCTTGGCGCGGGCCACGCTGCGCGGCGACAGCAGTCGGTTGACCCTGCGCGATGCCACCGGCTCGTCGCCATACTGGCTGACCAGATGCACGCCGATGGTCAGGCTCAACTGGTCGATGAACAGCCGGCAGGCATGTTCGGGATGGCTCAGCGCAGGCACCATCGCCTGGGCAAGGTGCGCCAGCACGGGGTCGGGCTGACCGGCGGTCTCGCGCAGGGCGCGTTGACGCACACGACCCATCTCGCTGCTGGTGCGCTCGATGAAGCTGCGCGGCAGCTCCATCAGGATGAAGTCGAAACGGGTCTGGTAATCGGCCTTGTAGTCCTCGGACAGGCTGCGGACGTAGATGTCGCCGGCCGCGAAATCGTGCGTGCGCGCGTGGCGCCCGGCAATGATGCGGCGGCGGTGGCCGGCCGCGAGGGCGATGCCCGCCACAAAGCCGCGCTCGGCCGCCGGCATGGCGATCTGGCCCGACTGCAGGCGCGCGCTCTTGCGATAGAACTGGATGTCGCCGCCCGCAAGGGCCTGGTCGGCGCCGAGCTTGTCCGCGGAGCAGCCGAACGTATCGACCGGACCCGGCGGGACCATCGGGACGGAGGTGGTTTGGGTTGTCGACATGGCGAAAGTCCGCGATGAATCACGATGATGCCGCCTGATTCTTACCAGATCCTTGCAGAAGCAGGCCGGCGCAGCATAGCACGCAGGCTGCGGCCACTGCCTGGCGCCCCCGCCGGATACCGCACCATTCCGGGGCGGCGCCCGGCAGCCAGATCTTCTGATCTTCTGTCATCCCGGGCGGCCCCGGTTGGAGTAGGCTTCATGCTTGAGCCATTTCCCCAGCCCGCTCTGCCCGTCCTTCATGAAGCCCTTTGTGCGCGTGGAAGACCGCCACGCCTTCGACACCATCATCGACGCGCGCTCGCCGGCCGAATTCGAGATCGACCATATGCCGGGCGCGATCAACTGCCCCGTGCTCGACAACGAGGAGCGGCGCATCGTCGGTACGCTGTACAAGCAGGCCGGCGCCTTCGAGGCCCGCCGGCTGGGCGGCGCCCTGGTGGCCGCCAACCTGGCCCGCCACCTGCGCGGCCAGTTTGCCGAGCGCCCGCCTGACTGGCGGCCGCTGGTCTACTGCTGGCGCGGCGGGCTACGCAGCGGTGCGATGACCACCTGGATGCGCATGGTCGGCTGGGACGCCCAGCAGCTCGGCGGCGGTTACAAGTCGTGGCGGCGGCATGTCATCGCCACCCTGGACACCCTGGCGCCGCAACTGCCGCTGGTGGTGATCTGTGGCGCCACGGGAAGCGGCAAGACCCGCGTGTTACAGGCCCTCGCGGCCCACGGCCAACAAGTGGTCGATATCGAAGGGCTGGCGCGGCACAAGGGATCGCTGCTGGGCGCGCTGCCGGGCGTGCCGCAGCCCTCGCAGACCCGTTTCGAGACGACACTGGCCGACGCCATCGAACACATTGACCTGTCCCGTCCGCTGTTTGTGGAAGGCGAAGGCGCGCGCATCGGCCAGCTCAACCTGCCTGTGCCGCTGGTGGCGCGCATGCGCGACAGCCTGTGCCTGGAGATCGACGTGCCGTTGCCCGCCCGGCTGGCCTTCCTGCTGCGTGACTACGCCTACCTGGGCGACCGTCCCGAATGGCTGGCCGGGCAGCTCGGACGGCTCAAGGCGCTGCACGGCAAGACCACCGTCGATGCCTGGCAGGCCATGGCGCGGGCCGGCAATCTCCCGGATCTGTTCGCCGAACTGGCCACCCGGCACTACGACCCGTCGTACGCGCGTTCGCAGCGCAGGCACTTTCATCGCTGGGACGATCGCATGACCATCGCGGCGGACACCCTGTCGGCCGACGGCATCGACGCGCTGGCGGCCGGCATTGCCGAGCAGGTCGGCGCGCGCTGGCCGGGGTAGATACCTACTGCATCACACCGCGCCGCCGCCCGCGCCCGGAACGAAAGATGCGAGACCTCGCGCATACGGATCAACCGGAAGGCTGCAATGGATCGCATGCGGTATAGCGATGACGACCTGGAGGCGCAACGGCAACAGGCCCTGATCGAACGAGACATATTCCCGGTGGACCACCGGATACAACGCCTGCGCCGCGAGATTCGCGCACGGCTGCGACATTTGCGCATCCTGAAGCGGAAAGGGTATCCGGTGGCGCATTCCGAGCGGCTGCTTGGACTGATGTGCCGGACGCTGGCCGTTGACCGCGCCTATCGGCGCGCGATGTTGAAGGCGATCCGGGGCCGCCTCCGATAATTCACGGTCGCCCCGGCCACGCGGCGCTTCCATGTAAGGCCTACAATCGACCGGCAAATATGGGGGCCGGCGCCACGCCGGCCCGGCGGGCTGCCTGCCCGGTCGCCTCTGCGAATCCCGTGCCAAGACGGCTGGCAGAGCCCCCGGGTGCTTTGGCAGGAATCTTGCGGCGCGCCGTGCATGTGAACGCACCGCCCGCCGCCATGGTCCCCGACGACACGCTCGGATCGCTGATCGCCCGTTATGACACGCCAGACGGCATGCCGCCGCCCGGCCACGGACAGACGCTTGCCCGCTGGCGATGCTTTTCGGACGTTGCCGCCACGCACGGCGCCGTCGCCATCAAGCTGTTCGAGGCACATGCCGATGCGCTGGCCATTCTGCTGGAGGTCGCGCAAGCGCGCCCCCCACGCGATACGCGCTGGGCGGTGTGGGCCGCCGAGCCCCCCGATGCCCGCGTGCACGCGCGGGCCGCCATGGACACCGACATCCGCCCGCTGGCGGCGCGTACCGGCCTGGCTGGTGGCAGGCCGCTCCGGCTCGATGGCCGCAAGGCATGGTGCTCCGGCGCGCAAGCCGTATCGCATGCACTGGTCACCTGCCACGACGGCAACGGCGGTGCGCTGATGGCGGCCATCGACCTGCACGGCGCCGGGGTGCGCATCACCAGCGAAGGCTGGCATGCCGTGGGCATGCGCGACACAGGCAGTGGCGACGTCATGCTGGATAACTGCCCCGCGCTGCAAATCGGCCCGGCAGGCGCCTATCTGGACCGCCCCGGCTTCTGGCATGGCGGCGCGGGCATTGCCGCCTGCTGGTACGGCGCCGTGCTGCCGTTCGAGCAGGCCGTGCGGCGCGCGGTATGCCGCCATGGCGACCCCCATGCTGCCGCCCACCTGGGCGCCATCGACAGCGACCTGCGTGCGACAGCCGCGTTGCTGCGCGAAACCGCTGGCTGGATCGACGCACACCCCAAGGACGACGCCTACGTGCCGGCCATGCGTGTGCGCGCCACGGTCGAGGCCACCGTCCAGCGCGTGATGCAGCGCGCCGGCAACGTGCTGGGCGCAGGCCCACTGTGTCGCGACGCGCGGCTGGCCGCCCTGTTCGCGGACCTGCCCGTACTGCTGCGGCAAAGCCACGCGGAACGCGATCTGGCGTTGCTGGGAGACAGGCTGAGTCAGCGCACAGGCGGCGGCAAAGGCGGCGATGCCAGCGGCGCCACCGATGCCGGCGAGCGGGGCCACCGGCTATGACGCCCCCGGACGCCACCACCGACTTCCATGCCATCTTCGAGCAGGACGACCCCTGGGGTCTGGCTTCGCTCTGGTACGAGGCGCGCAAGCGCGATCTGCTGATGGCTGCGCTGCCTGAGCCGCGCTATGCCCGGGCGCTGGAAGCGGGCTGCGCCACGGGCCTGCTGACCGAGCGGCTGGCCGCGCGCTGCGACGCGCTGCTTGCCATCGACATGATGCCACGCGCCATCGAACGAACCCGTGCGCGCGTGGCAGGCCTGCCGCAGGTCGAGACGCGCGTGGCAGCCCTGCCCGGTGGGTGGCCGGCCGGCCGCTTCGACCTGATCGTGCTGAGCGAGCTTGGCTACTACTTCGATCGCGAGCCGTGGCTGCAGACGGTGGCGCACGCCGCCCAGGCACTCACGCCTGCCGGCACCATCGTGGCCTGCCACTGGCTGCGCCCGTTCGCGGAGCGCGTCCAATCCACCCGTCACGTGCACGCCGCGATTGCGCGCCGGCCGGGCCTGCATCGGCATGTTCGGCATATCGAGCCGGACTTCCTGCTTGATGTCTGGTCGCGCAACCCCGAGCCGCTGCGCAGCCGGGAGCCCATGCGATGATCGGCGTCGTAGTGCCCGTCCACAACGAGGAAGCCAGTCTGGAGGCGTGCCTGCTCGCGCTGCGCGCCGCCGCGGTGCACCCTGGCCTTGAGGGCGAACCGGTGATGCTGGTCGTGGTACTGGACGACTGCAGCGACCGTTCGCTTGCCATCGCCAGCCGCCATGGGCCGGCCCACGTTACCTGCCTGACCATCGCCGCGCGCAATGTCGGCATCGCGCGCCACACCGGCGCCGAACTGCTGCTGGCGCTGGGCGCCCGCTGGCTGGCCTTCACCGATGCCGACAGCCGCGTGGCACCGGACTGGCTGGTGGCACAACTGGCGCTCGCCGCCGATGCCGTTTGCGGGCTGGTCGCCGTCGATGACTGGAGCGAGCATCCCCCGCATGTCCCCGTGCGGTTTTCCAAACGGTACCAGCGCGCCGACGATCATCGCCATGTTCACGGCGCCAATCTGGGCGTCTGCTCGCGGGCCTACCGCCGTGCGGGCGGATTTCCGCCCCATGCCAGCAGCGAGGATGTCGCGCTGGTGCAGCGCCTGATCGCGCTGAACGCGCAGATCGCCTGGAGCGCGCTGCCGCGCGTGGTGACGAGCGCCCGGATCAAGGGCCGCGCACCGGGCGGATTCGCCCATCACCTGGCGATGCTGGCCGGCCTTTGCAACGACACCACCCCTAGCGCGTGACGTCGCGAAGGGCGGCCTGCCAGTCGGCCACAAAGCGTTCGATGCCAAAACGCTCGCGCGCCGTCCGGGCGGCCGCCTCGCCCCAGCGCGCCGCCATCCCGGGGTCTTCCAGCAATGCGCGCATGACATCGACCAGCCCTTCGACGCGCGTATCGACATGGCCGTTGACGCCGTTGCGGATCACCGTCGCCAGTTCGGTCGTGGCCAGGCCGACCACGGGCATGCCGATGGTCATGGCTTCCACCAACGCGAGCCCCAGGCTCGTATAGCGGATCGGGTGAAAGAAGAAGCGATAGCGCGCCATGAAGCCGGCAAGCTCGGTGTTGGCAACTTCGCCGATGCCGCCCGCCGCCTGTGCGTCCATCCCCACCAGGTCCACCGGCACGCGCCGGCTGACGTCGGCAAAGATATCCGCGCCCAGCCGCCGGCCGCGCCTGGCCAGGTGATTGACCACGCTGATGCCGCGCGCGCGATGGCCGGTGTAGCGTACCGCGGGATCGACCACCACGCCGTGGTCGATGACACGCGTCGGCGTGATACCACTGTCCCACATCAGCGCATTGAACGGCGTGACATGCACCAGCAGCATCTTCGGGTCCTGCACCGGGTGCCGCGTGTTGGTGGGATGCGCCTGCGGCGGGTCGTGCTCGAGATAGATGGCCGGCAGCCCACGCTGGGTGGCGGTCAGCAGGGTTTCCCTGTCGTGGGCGTAGTGGTCGCTGTGCTGGTAGAGCACGCAGTCGAACGCCGTGCGTGGCACCGCGTCATACGGCACTTCGCTCACGTTCCCGCCCCATGGCAGCTGACCGCCCACGCCAGCGTAGCCGGGTGGGTAGCCGGGCCGGGTCACCAGCAGGAAGTCGTGCGGCACCTGCGACAGGTAGTACAGGTAGTTGCCATGGACGTGCCACGTCAGGATGCGCAATCGCCTAGACATATACGGTCTCCCGATCCGCGAGGCGCCGTGCCGCGGCGGCCACGCTGTCCACGTCGATGTGCAACGCACATTCATGCCCATACGGGCACGCCTGCCAGGCGCAGGGGCGGCATGGCGGATAGTCGGCCAGCACGTGGTGCAGCGTGCGGTCCAGCGGCGCCCATCGCTCGCTGTCACTGCCGCACGACACCACCACGCTGGGCGTGTCCATGGCCGCGGCGATATGCGATGCCCCGGTGTCATTGCAGACCAGCAACCTGGCGTGGGCGATCAACGCTGCCATCGCGCCCAACGACGTCTGGCCGCACAGGTTCACCACCGGCACCCCGGTCAAGGTGCAAAGCCGGGCAGCCAGTGCGCGCTCGTCGGGCGCACCCGTTACCACGATCCGCCATGGATTGCCCAGGCGTTGCGCCACCTCGGCAAAGCGTTCCACCGGCCAGCGCCGCGACAGCATGCGCGCGCCGGGGTGAATGCAGACATAGCCGCCCGGCTCCAGCCCATGGGCATCGGCCAGCTTGCGCCAGTCGCGCAGGTCGTCCGCGTGGAGCGGAAAGGAAAGATGCGTGTCCACGTGCGGATAGCCCAGTGCATGCATCAGGCCGAGCAGTCGTTCGATCTCGTTGCCGTCAGGCCAGGCGATCCAGAACTCGCCCGGCGCGGCGGGCCGTGCGCCGTCGGAGCCTTCGCAAAACCCGGCCACGCGTCGCGCGCCAAGCTGGCGGACCAGCGGATTGGTGATCGCCCCGCTTCCATGCAGCTGAATGGCGAGATCGAATCGCCGGCGCCGCGCGTCGGCGAGGAAGCGATCCAGCGCCTGCGCATCGGCGCCCTGCTCGGGCATGCCTGGCGCGCCCGGGAAGGCCATGAAGTCGTCGATCAGTGCGCAGTATCGCGCGGCGAAATCGCGTGCCCACGGCAAGCCGACAAGCGTGATGTGCGCGTCGGGCTCCGCCGCGCGCAATGCCCTGAGCGCGGGCACGGCGCAGAGCATGTCGCCCAGTTGCAGCGCGCGAAAGACGGCGACCTTGCGCGTGTCGGCCGGCATCACAGGAAACCCGTACGGAATGCCAGCGCCCCGCGCAGGCGCCAATAGAGCGACAGTGGCGGGATGACGATCGACGTCACCACCATCTCGCAGACATGGCGCGGCCGCCACGACGCACCGCGCAGCCGGCGCGCACAGAATGCCGCCGTCAGCAACACCCAGCCGGCTGCCGCGACCGCTGCCACCTGCGCGGCGCCGGCAAGCGCGCCGGCCAGCGCCACACCGGCACACGCCACGATCACGTAGTAGTCCCAGGGCGGCACACGCCGGATACGCTGGCGATACAGCCGCGGATGCTTCTTGTACAGCAGGGCATCAAAGAAGACCTTGGCCTGTGCCCGCGCGCTGGCACCCCATTCGGCGGGACGCACGGGATGCTCGACCACCGCATCGGTCGCGCGGCCCACCGGGCCGACCTGTCCTTCCAGACGGAACTGCAGGTCGGAGTCTTCCCGCCATGCGCGCGTGAAGCGTTCGTCAAAGCCACCGACCCGTTCGAATGCCGTGCGTCGCACAAAACAATTGGCGGTAACGAATTCCGCGCTGGCCAGCCCGGCCGTATCGCGCTCGTGGTCGGTTGGCCGTGCCGGCGTGGGCACCACGACCCGGCCCGCCGCCGCGCACCATCCGGGCGTGCCGGCCAGGGCCAGATAGCCGTTGCAGACCCAGTCCGGGGACGGGATCGTATCGTCGTCGGTGAAGGCCAGGATCTCCCCCCGCGCCAGACGCGCGCCAGCATTGCGGGCCCCGGCCGGCCCCTGCGTGGCCGGCACCGCCGTGTAACGGAACGTCACGGCACGATACCGGGCCGCCAGCGCCGCCACCAATGCCGCGATGGCCGGCTCGCAACCATCATCGGCCACGATGATCTCGAACGCGCGCGTATCCATCTGCTGATGGCACAGCGCCAGCAGACAGCGTTTGAGCAGCGCCTCGCGCCGATAGGTGGCAATGACAACCGAGACCAGCGGTTCAGACGCTTGCATCGGCGGTCTCCTTGTGGCCGGCCTTCATCGCCGGCGCGGCGCCTGGCTTCTCCACCAGGAACGAACCGATCACCAGCGCGTCCAGCGGAGACGTCCAGAAGCACTCCACGGCATCGCGCGGCGTGCAGACAATCGGCTCGCCACGCGTGTTGAACGACGTGTTGACCAGCACCGGCACGCCGGTCAGCCGCTCGAAGGCCGCCAGCACATCGTAGTAGATGGCGTTCTGGTCGCGACGGATCGTCTGCACCCGTGCCGTGCCGTCCACGTGCGTCACCGCCGGAATGCGCTTCGCCTGCTCGGGAATCACGTCATAGACGAACAGCATGAACGGGGCGGCACCGTCGCCAGGCTTCTTCGCGCGGAACCATTCACCCAGACGCTCCTGCATCACGACCGGCGCCACCGGCCGGAAGTCCTCCCGATCCTTGATGTCGTTAAGCCGCTGCTGCATGCCCGGATCGATCGGCGACGCCAGAATCGAACGCGCTCCGAGCGCACGCGGGCCGAATTCCATGCGTCCCTGGAACCAGCCGATGATGCGGTTCTGCGCCAGCAGCTCTGCGGCGCGTCCCGCCACGTCATCGAGCCGGCGATAGGGCAGCTTGGCCCAGTCCAGGAACGCCGCGATCTCGTCGTCGCCGAACGCCGGCCCCAGGTAGGCGTGCTCCATCGTCCAGTGCCGCGATGGCCGCCCGCGTTCCGTGAAGTCCACCCACAAGGCCGCCCCCAGCGCCGTGCCGGCGTCGCCGGCGGCCGGCTGCACCCATACCGCGTCGAACGGCGCCTGGTCGCGCACCCGCGCATTCATCACGCAGTTGAGCGCGACACCGCCGGCCATCGCCAGATTGGCTTCGCCGGTGGTTTCCGCGAGCCAGGCCGCCATGCCGACCACGGTCTCTTCGAGCACCTGCTGCAGGGAGCGCGCGATATCGAAGTGCCGCGCGTCGAAGGTATCGCCGCGCAGGCGCGCGGGGCCCAGCACCGTTTCGAGATCGACATCGGCCACGCGGTAGCCGCCTTCGCCATCGCTGGTCACCATCCGGCGGAACACATCGAGATGGGTTGGCTTGCCGAACGACGCCAGCGCCATGACCTTGTACTCGTCCGACGAATGCAGGAAGCCCAGATGACGGGTGACCTTCTCGTACAGCAGCCCCAGCGAATCGGGCAGGTCGATCTGCTTGATCCGCCGGTACTCGCGCCCATCGAACATGCCGTAGCTGGTGGTGGCCGATTCGCCGCGGCCGTCCATCGTCAGTACGGCGCATCGCTCGAACGGCGCCGCCAGGAACGCGCTGGCCTCATGCGCCATATGGTGCTCGATGAAATGCCAGCGAAACGGCCCGTCGTGACTGATCTCGCGGAAGCGGGCCGACAGGTGATGCGGGGCGCCCGAAGCCAGCTGCCGCGGCGCATTGACCACGTACGACAGGAACAGCGGGTCCCATGGCGATGTGCGAGCATCGGGCTGCCGGTCGCGCGACGGCTCCAGCGGCAGCACCACCGATTCCTGGCCATGCAGCGCGCCAAGCAGCAGCGCCGGATCATAGGAATACGCCACATGGTCGACGTCCGCCAGCGTGATACCGGCTTCGCGCAGGCAGTATTCGATGGCATGCCACGGCAGTTCCCACGCGCTGAACGGCACCGGCCGCTTGCCGTGCTTGATATGCGTAAAGCGTTCGTCTTCCGCGGCCGCCACCACCACCCCGTCATGCACCAGACAAGCGGCGGAGTCGTGATAGGCGGCGTTAATGCCGAGCGTGTACATGGACATCCTCCTTGGCGATGGCTTGCACGGGCATGTCCTGCCCGATGGAAACGTGCTGCGGCATCGGCGCGTGCCGGGCGTGGCAAGCCCACGGCATCGTCGTCCGTGCGCCGGCCTCGCCGCCGAGCAGCGCCATGGACGCCTCCACCACCTGCAGCACCGACACTTCGCGCAAGCAGCGATGATGGCCTTGCGGGCACGCACTCTTGTAGCAATAGCGGCACGGCACGTCCTGGAACAGCACACGGTGCGGCACCATCCATGGCGTGTGCTGCGGATTGGTCAGCGCGTACAGATCCACGACCGGCGTACCGAGCGCGGCCGCCATATGCACCGGGCCGCTGTTGTTCGACACCAGCAGATCGCTCGCCGACAGCAGTGCACCCATTTCGCCGATGGACAACCGGTCGGCCATCGGCACCACCGACGGATGGCCTGCCAGCTTGCAGACTTCCTCCACCAGGCAGCTTTCGCCACCATTGCCCGTGACGACGACAAGCGCGCCGACACCGACGGCCAGTTCCCGCGCCACATCGGCGAAGCGTTCCGCGGGCCAGCGCCGGGATGCGGCCGTGGCACCGGGATGCACTACCACGCGCACGGCGGCGCGATGCATGCCAGCCAGGTCTGTCAGCAGACCGTCCGCCATCGCGCGGTCCGCATCGGTCAGCGCAAAGCGCAGGCGCGGGTCGCCAGTGACGGCGCCTACGTGCGCCACAAGATCCAGCTGGCGCTGCGCTTCATGCCTTGGCGGCGCATCGCTCTTCGTGTCGGGCTCGGTGTCGGGCACCCAGTCGGTCAGCAAGGCATAAGGGTTCTCGAGGCAATGGGCCAGCCGCAGCGGAATGCCCGCCATGCCGCAGAGCATGGCCGCTGGCAGCGCGCTCTGGCTGTAAACGGTGAAGATCACCGCCGCGTCGAAAGACTGCGCCCCCAGCTGCGCGACCCCGTCGCCGATGGCGGCAGCCATGCCGCCGGCATCGTGCGCATGCCGGACCCACGGCGCATCCCATGCAATCACGTCGTCGATCATCGGAAGATGCGGCGCCAGCATGGCCGACGCGCGCGACGTCAGCAGCGTCAGGCTGCGCCCCGGTACGCTTTCCGCAAGCGCCTGCATCGCCGGCGTGGTCATCAGCACATCGCCCATGTTGTCCAGCCGGACGCACAGCACGCGCCGCGCTTGCTGCCATGTCAGCATGGCCGCTCCGTCATCATCGGGGGCGATGGTGAAATCGGCAGGCCGGCCGCAATGACCTGGGCCGCGCGGTCGAGCGTCGGGACGATAAAGTCCGGCGTACGCAGGGCACCGCCAATCCATTCGGTTTCGTTGCCGCAATCGACAAGCACCGTGCCGCAGCCGGCACGGCGTCCAGCTTCCACGTCGTCGAGGATGTCGCCCACCATCCATGATTTGCCCGGATCGCAGCCCAGCGCCGTGCAGGCCTGCCGCAGCAGGCCGGGCGCGGGCTTGCGGCACAGGCAATGCACGGCGTAGGGCCTGACCTGGCCGTCCGGATGATGCGGGCAATAGAAGAAGCCCGAGAGCCTGGCGCCATGCAGGGCAAACAGATCGCTCAGGCGCTGGCGGACGGCGTCGAGCGCTTCCTCGTCGAAGCGGCCCAGCGCGATGCCCGGCTGGTTGCTGACCACGGCAAGCGGCAACCCCAGCCGCGAGAGCCGGCGCAGCGCGTCGCCAACCGTATCGGCCAGGCGAATTTTCGCGGGGTCCACGTTGTAGGGCACGTTCTCGAGCAGCGTGCCGTCCTTGTCCAGCAGCACCGCGCCGCCACGCTCGACTATGGCCATGAGGTCTCCTTCATCGGCAGCACCATGACTTCCGGGATCACGGTTTCTTCGGGCTGCGTCAGCACGAAGCGGACGGCGCGCGCCACGTTTGCGGGGTCCTGCAGGTTCGAGGTGTCGATATCGGGAAACCTGTCGAGCAGGAAGGGGGTGCGCATGCCGCCTGCCACCACGGCCGATACCTTGACGCGATGCGCGCGCAGTTCGGCGTGCAGCGCATGCGACAGGCCCAGCAGGCCCCACTTTGTCGCGTGGTACGCCGACGCGTTCGGCCAGGCCCGCTTGGACGCCGTGGAGGCGATGTTGACGATATGCCCGCCGCCCTGGGCCTTCATCAGCGGCACGGCGGCATGCGTCAGCAGATACGGACCATACAGGTTGACCATCAGCACGCGCCGCCACTGCTCGGTATCCACTTCTTCGACGGGCAGCGTGATGTCGATGGCCGCGTTGTTGATCAGCCCGTCAAGCCGCCCCCCGCCATCCGCAATGTCGGCGAACAGCCGCTGTACGGCGGCCGGATCGGAGACATCGGCGCAACACACCGTGGCGTGGGCGCCCGCCTCGCGCAATGATGCCGCGCACCGTTCGCCAAGCGCCTCGTTGACATCGGCAACGATCACATGCGCGCCGGCTTGTGCGAGCATGCGGCAAATCTCGGCGCCCAGACCGCCCCCTCCGCCAGTCACCAGATACCGTTTGCCTTCCAGCAACGGATGCCTGTCTTGCTCGAAGTCCCGCATGTTGTCCTCCCCCTCGCGTCGTCAATGAATGGAGCCCTCCAGCGAATTGCATGCCATGCCCGTCGTTGCCGGGTATCAGCCCTGCATGTTGCCGTGCAGCCGTTCTCGCACCACGGCACGCAGCAGGCTGGCAATACAGCGCGAAAATGCCTCGTCATACCATCCGTTTGCACCGCTTGCGGCCACGACGATGCCGTCCAGCGCGATGGCGCCGGCCAGCACCGTATCGCCCGTGCAAAGCAGGTGTGGCGCGCGATCCATCAGCTGGCCGCTGTCGATGGCCGTGCGCCACGTGATGCGCGCCTTCTCGCGGGCGTAATACGCATAGTCGGCATCCCAGCGGTCGCGCGACGGCAGCGAGTGCTCGTACAGGATCGCCTGCTCGAACGCGCAGGCACCGTAGGGCTTGCCCGGATCCATGATGACGATGTGCAGGCAGTGGCTCTCGCCGACGCCCTTGTCGTCGAGACTGGCCTCGAGCATGGGCAACGCGAGCGCGATGGCGCGGCGCGCGGCCTCTGTATCGGCCAGCGGCAGGCGGCCGGCTTCGGTATGGGCTGACATGGGGTTTCCCGACAGGTATGGGTGCGTCTGCCATGCAAGCTTTGCGCCGAGCCGTGCCCCCGCCGCCGCCGCAGCCATGTCCGTGGCAATCGCCTTCCGTACACCGGCTGCGGACCAACGCTTCTACACGGCGGCAGTAGAAACGGCTCTCGCGAACTGCAAATGCGGCGCGCCCGCCCCCCGGCTTGCCGGGCGGCACGGCGTGACGCGGAGAACCGTTATAACGGTTCTCCGTACGGGCGACGTCTCCTTTCCACCAATTGGCATGCAAGCTGCAGACGGCCGGTCTGAACAACGACCACAACGCGGAGTCCGCCATGCGAAGAATTGCCCTCATCAGCGAACATGCCTCGCCGCTTGCCAGCATCGGCAGCGTCGACAGCGGTGGACAGAACGTCTATGTGGCTCACCTGGCCCGGCAGCTCGGCAAGAGCGGCTATCCGGTGGACGTCTTTACGCGGCGTGACAAGGCGCTGCTGCCGGACGTCGTGGCCTTCGCGCCGAACGTACGGGTGATCCATGTGCCGGCGGGGCCCGCCGTCCAGGTGCCTAAGGAATCGCTGCTGCCACATATGCCGGCGTTTGGCGACTACATGGTGGAGTTCATGCGCCATGACGCCATCGGCTACGACATCCTGCACGCCAACTTCTTCATGTCGGGCGTGGCGGCGCTACGCGCCCGGCAGGCGCTGGGCATCCCGCTGGTCATGACGTTCCACGCGCTGGGCAAGGTACGGCGGCTGCACCAGGGCAGCGCGGACGGCTTTCCTGACGCGCGCTTCGATATCGAGGACACGCTGGCACGCGAGTCCGATTGCGTGATCGCCGAATGCCCGCAGGATGCCGAAGACCTCGTTACCCTGTGCGGGGCGCAGCGGTCACGCATCGAAACAGTACCGTGCGGCTTCGACGACGAGGAGTTCGCGCCGGTGGAACGCGCGCAGGCCCGCGCCGCGCTGGGGTGGGACGGCAGCGAGTTCACGGTGTTGCAGCTGGGCCGCCTGGTGCCGCGCAAGGGCATCGACAACGTGATTCGGGCCATCGGGTATCTGCGCCACACGCTGGGCATACGTGCCCGGCTGTACGTGGTCGGCGGCAACGCGGAATCGCCGAGTGTCGCGGCCACACCCGAGATCGGACACCTGCAACAGGTGGCCGACGCGGCCGGCGTGGCCGACAGCGTCACCTTCGTCGGCCGGCGGGGCCGGGAACAGTTGCGCCAGTTCTATGGCGCATCGGACGTCTTCGTCACCACGCCGTGGTACGAGCCATTCGGCATCACGCCGGTGGAAGCCATGGCCTGCGGGGTGCCGGTGGTGGGCGCCAACGTCGGCGGTATCCGCTCGACGGTGCTCGACGGCGAAACGGGCTTTCTGGTGCCGCCCAATGCACCGGAACCGCTTGCCGAGCGGCTTGCGCAGCTTTGCGCCGACCCGGCCCTGATGCAACGCATGGGCGAGGCCGGCCGGCAGCGGGCCCAGGCGCTGTTCACGTGGGCGGGCGTGGCGCGGCAGATGGAACAGGTCTACGCCCGGCTGGCGCATGGCGCCGCTGGCGCCGGCCGCGTGGCGGCATAGGGGACACACCATGAAGGATCCTCATCAGAAGCGCATCCTGGTAACGGGCGGCGCCGGCTTCCTCGGCTCGCACCTGTGCGACCGCCTGGTCGAAGCGGGCCATGATGTACTTTGCGTCGATAACTTCTACACGGGCGGCAAGGAAAATATCGCTCACCTGCTGCCACGGCCCAATTTCGAATTGCTGCGTCACGACGTGACGTTCCCGCTCTACGTGGAGGTCGACGAGATCTACAACCTGGCCTGCCCGGCGTCGCCCGTGCATTACCAGAGCGATCCGGTGCAGACGACCAAGACCAGCGTGCATGGCGCCATCAACCTGCTGGGCCTGGCCAAGCGTGTCAAGGCGCGCATCCTGCAGGCTTCCACCAGCGAAGTCTACGGCGACCCCGACCACCATCCGCAACAGGAAAGCTACTGGGGGCACGTGAATCCAGTCGGAAGGCGGGCGTGCTACGACGAAGGCAAGCGGTGCGCGGAAACGCTGTTCATGGACTACCACCGCCAGCACGGCGTGGACGTGCGGATCGCCCGGATTTTCAATACCTACGGGCCTCGCATGCATCCGGCCGACGGCCGCGTGGTGTCCAATTTCATCTCCCAGGCGCTGGCCGGCGAGCCGCTTACGCTCTATGGCGACGGGTCGCAGACGCGTTCGTTCTGCTACGTGGACGATCTGGTCGAAGGGCTGATCCGCCTGATGGCATCGGATGCGGCCGGCACGCCGGTCAATCTGGGCAACCCGTGCGAAACCACGATGCGCGACATCGCCACCGAGATCCTCCACGCCACCGGCTCGGCCTCGACGCTCGAGCATCGGCCGCTGCCGGAGGACGATCCGCGCCAGCGGTGCCCCGACATCACGCTGGCCCGCACGCTGCTGCAGTGGCAGCCGGCCGTGCCGCTGGCACAGGGATTGCGATTGACCGTGGCTGCGTTCGTATCCCGCCGGGCGGCGCAGCAACGCGCGCGCGCCTGCGCGACACTGTGGCAGCCGCCCGTGGGCGAGGCACGCGACGAGGCGCCCGCGCCCGACTGGCACCCGACCGACTTCCGCTGACTCCGCTGACTTCCGCAGATATCGATGCCTTTTCTTGAGATTCCCAAGCCGCTGACCGTCATCTCTCCCCACCTGGACGACGCCGTCTTCAGTTGCGGCGCGCTGCTTGCCGCCGCGCAGGATGCCGTGGTCGTCACCGTGCTCGCCGGTGTGCCCGACGCCCGCACCGAGGTGCCGGACTGGGATCGGGCCGCAGGCTTCGGCAGCGTGACGCAGGCCGTTTCGCAACGGCGCCGCGAGGACGCACGCGGCCTGAACATGCTCGGCGCGCGACCCGAGTGGCTCGGCTTTCTCGATGGGCAATACGGCCGGCAGTACAGCGCGGAAGACATCATGGCCGGGTTGGCCGCTTCGCCGTCGATACAGCGCGGTGGCACCGTGATTGCGCCAATGGGGCTGTTCCATAGCGATCACATCCTGGTCAGCCGCGCCTGCATGCTGCTGCGTGCCACGGTATCGAGCATGCAGACCGCCGATACGGCGGAAGGCGGCACGCCAACGCCGCCGGTGCAATGGCTGTTCTATGAAGACGCGATCTACCGGCGGCTGCCCGGCATGGTGCAATGCCGCCTGATGGGCTGGTGGCAGGCCGGGCTGATCGCCGCGCCGGTGCATTTTCCCCTCACACCCTGGCAAAACATGAAGATGGCAGCCGTGGAGGCCTACGAGAGTCAGCTGCCGCTGTTCAACGCGGGCCAGCTCGCGGACCTTGGCGCGCCGGAGCGGTACTGGGCGCTCGACATCGTGCCGGCAGAAGGCACGTAATCCGGCGCACGAGCCGGCACACTGACGGTCGCGCAAACGACAATGGATGCTATCCCCTGGCACGCCGGCATCAGCGTGGTCGTGCTGACCTACAACCGCCGCGACACCCTGTGCTGGACGCTGCGCCATCTGCAGGGCTTGCCCGAACGGCCCCGTATCGCAGTGGTGGACAATGGGTCCACCGACGGCACCGCGGCCATGGTGCGCGATGTCTTTCCGCAGGTCGTCTGCCTGCGTAGCGACACCAACCTGGGCGCGGCGGGCCGGAATCTTGGGGCGCAATGGGCGGCCCAGGTGGCCGGCACCCCGTACGTGGCGTTCTGCGATGACGACTGCTGGTGGCAGCCCGGATCGCTCGCCCGGGCCTGCGCACTGCTCGACGCGTATCCCGCCGTGGCCTCGTTGACTGCGCGCATCCTGGTAGGTGCTTCCGGCAAGGAAGACCCCACCAGCACGCTGATGTCGCGCAGCCCCCTGCCCTCGGCGGACCTGCCGGGTCGCGCCATTCTGGGCTTCATGGCTGGCGCGACGGCATTCCGCGCGGAGGCCTTCCTGGCCGCCGGCGGTTACGACGAACGGTTTTTCATCGGTGGAGAAGAAACCGTGCTCGCCTGGAAGCTCGCCGCGCACGGCTGGCGGATGGTCTACGCCCCCGAACTGGTGGTTCATCATCATCCCAGCCCGTTGCGCGACAGCCGCGCCCGCCGCGCGCTGCTGGCACGCAACGCCGTGTGGGCGGCGTGGCTGCACCTGCCAGCCACCATGGCGATTGGCGATACCGTGCGCGCCATGCCGTCCCTCGCCATGCATCTTGGCGTGGCGGGGTGGCGCGAACTGGCGCACGGGATGCAGTGGGTGCTGCGTGAGCGGGCCGTGGTGGGCGACCATGTGGTGGCGGCGCTGCGGCTCACGCGCCGGCAACGCTGACGCCCGTCCAGTCAGGACGACTCATTGCGCGAGCCACGCAGCACGCCGGAAGACCCTGCCGAAAGCGGGTCGCCCGATGGGGCCGACGGTCCGGCCGCGGCATGCCGGTAGTGGGCCGATATCGCCGCGATCAGCTCCGCCATCTGCACTGGCTTCGACAGATGCAGCTGGAAGCCCGCCATCATCGCGCGGATGCGGTCCTGCGGCTGCGCGTGACCGGACAGCGCAATGGCGGTGACGCGGCGCACCAGCGACACTTCGCGCTCGGATTCCAGCCGCCGCACGTCGCGCAGTACGGTGTAGCCATCCTCTTCGTCCAGCGCGATATCGCAGAGCAGCACCTGGGGCCACTGGGCCGGCGCAGTTTCCGACAGGTGCTGCAACAGGTCGCGCCCGTGCGCGAATGCCAGCGCCTCGGCACCCAGGTCTTCAAGCGCATCGACCAGCACGTCGCGCGTGGGCGCATCGTCGTCCAGCACCAGCACGCAGCAGCCGCGCAGCGTCTGCGGACCGAGCGCAAGCGGCGGCGCGTCTGTCAGCGACAACTGGGGCGTCGCCAGCGGCTCGCCCAACGGGCGCATCGGCATGCGCAGCTGCCACATCTGCTGGGCCGTATCGGCCTTAAACGTGATGCCCGCCTCGGCCAGCTCCGCCTGCAGCCGCTGGATCTCGGCGGCCGACACCGGATGCCCCTGCGCCGACGCCGTGGCCGACAGGGTCAGCGCCGCGTCGCCGTTGCTGCGCTCCAGGCGCAGCTCGATGCGGCCACCCGCTTCCACCGCCTCGACGATGCGCTCGCAAAGCTCCCATATCACCTTCTGCAGCAACCCCGGATCGCCGGTCACGCGCAGCTCGGCCTCGCCCACGACCGTGAACAGGTGGATATGGCGGGACGCGATGCGCTCGCGCAGGCCGTCCACCACGCCGGCGACAATCGTTTCGAGCCGGATGGGCTGCAGCGCCAGCCGCTCTTCGGTGCGCTCCAGTTCGCGCTGCTGCTGCTGCAGCCGCCACATCTGCGCGTAGACGCCGCCGCGCGCCAGCAGCGCCTGGTGCGTGCCGGCTTCCACTACCCGGCCATGTTCCATGACCAGGATATGGTCCGCATCGGTAATGGTCGACAGCCGGTGCGCGATGATGAATGCGGTACGGCCCTTTGCCACACGCGTCAGTTCCAGCTGGATGGCGCGCTCGGTACGGGTGTCGAGCGCCGACGTGGCTTCGTCGAACACCACGATCGGCGGCCGCTTGAGCATGGCGCGCGCGATGGCCACGCGCTGGCGCTCGCCGCCGGACAGGCGCACCCCGCGCTCGCCGACCATGGTCTCGTAGCCGTCCGGCAGGCGATCGACGAACGTATCGAGCTGGGCTGCGCGCGCGGCTTCCACCACATCGGACCGCGACGCACCCTCCAGGCCATAGGCGATGTTGTAGGCGATCGTGTCGTTAAAGAGAATGGTGTCCTGCGGCACGATACCCACCGCCTCGCGCAGGCTGCGCTGGGTGACCAGCCGCAGGTCCTGCCCGTCGATCAGCACGCGACCCGAGTCCGGTTGATAAAGCCGGAACAGCAGGCGCGCCAGTGTCGACTTGCCGGAGCCGCTGCCGCCCACCACCGCCACGGTCTGTCCCGCACCCACGCGGAAGCTCACGTCCCACAGGGTCTGGCGGCTGGGGTCGTAGCTGAAATTCACGTGCTCGAACGCAATCTCGCCCTGCCCGACCACCAGCGGCCGCGCGCCGGGCGCATCGTCGTCCTCGCCGGCGCGGCCCTTCGCGTCTAGCAGCGCGAACAGGCGTTCCACATTGGTCATTGCGTCGTTCGACTCGCGAAATATGAAACCGAGCGTATTCAGCGGCAACACCACCTGGATGATGTACGCGTTGATCAGCACGAGGTCCCCGACCGTCAGCGTGCCCTGCGCCACGCGCTGCACGCCCAGCAGCATGACGCTGGCCACCCCGATGGCAATGCACCCGCTCTGCGCGATATGCAGCGCCGACAGCGCGTGCTGGTTTTCCACGCTGGCCTCGACCCAGCGGTCCAGCAGGCGGCCAAGGCGGCGCGCCTCGAACGATTCGCGGGCGAAGTACTTGACGGTGTCGTAGTTCAGCAGGCTGTCCACCACCTTGCTGTTGGTCTGCGCCTCCACGGCGTTGACGCGGCGCTGCACCCGCACGCGGCGGCGGGTCAGCAGCGCCGTACAGGCCGAATAGAGCACGAAGACGACCAGAATGATCGCCGCGAACTGCCCGCCGTAGCCCGCCACCATGATCACCAGCACGGCCGTGATCTCCAGCAGCGTGGGCACGATGGTGAAGACGGCAACACCAAGCAGAAAGCCGATGGCGGCCGTGCCCTTGTCCATGTCACGAATGATGCCGCCGGTCTCGCGCTGCGAATGGAATCGCGCACCCAGGCCGTGCAGGTGCGAAAACGCGCGGGCCGTGAAGGTGGCCACGGTGCTCTGCGCCACTTGCGCGAACACCACGTCACGCAGTTCGTTGAACGCGTTGCCGAGCAGCCGCAGGACGGCGTAGGCCAGCACCAGGAAGACCGGGATCGTGACGATCAGGCGCACCAGCGGCCCCATGCTGGCGGCGCCGGCGGGGTTGGCCAGCGTCTGCGCGGACGCCGCCTCGTCCACGATCAGCTTCAGGATCAGCGGAACCGATACCGTGGCGGCCTTGGCCAGGAGCAGCAGGACGATGGCCACCACGACACGGACGCGATGGCGCCAGATGGCCGTCCAGAGTTCGCCGGCAATGCGCCGGCGCGATACTGGCATCGCAGTTTGTGGCATGCGCTTGGCCTCCGCAACCGAGAAAGTTCGGGAACGGTATCGCCAGGCGCAAGGAGTATGCCCATCGCCACGTCAGCGTTCGCGCACGGTCAGCGGCGGCGCGCGGGCAAGAATTGCATCGCGCCACGCCGATCGTACATGGTGCGGGGGCGCCGCGTCACTCCGGGTGGACGTCCCGGATCCGCATGATGGTCTGCCGTGACACCTTGAAAGTGCGGGCCAGTTCGCTGACCGACGTGCCCCGGCGCAGCGCCGCCCGGATTTCATCATGCATGTTGGTGGCCAGCGCTGGGCGCCTGCCCAGGCGGCTGCCGCGCTCGACGGCCTGCTCGGCGCTGGCCTTCATCCGGGCGCTGCGCGTGTCGCGTTCCAGGCCCTCCACTGCCTGCAGTGTCCGGAATGCCGTGGATGCGGCGTCGGTCAGCATCCCTTCGCCGGTTTCGAGGCAGTGAAGTTTCACGCCAAGCGCCCGGAACCGCTCCACCGTGGCGACCACGTCGCGCACGGAACTGCCAAGACTGCACAGGCGCAGCGTGGCCACCACATCCCCGGCGCGCAGACGCCGCAGAAGTTGCTGCATGCGCGGGCGCTCGAGCGCAGCGATTGACGTCGGGGTGCATTCCCACCAGGCCTGTCCGAAATCCACGACATAACCGGCGGCGTCAAAGCTGACGCATTCCTTTTCGAACTCGCGAAGGGTGGAAGCCTGATTGGTGTAGACGTGGATCGAGGGCATGGGGCGGTGCGTGACCGATAGTGAGTGCAAGCATATCAGGATGTCCTGAACCTGGACATTCCGGACAAGGCTGCCATGTATCGCCGCGGGGGTGACCTTCTTACAATTTTTCCACAGGCAATCGATATGCCTGGTATCTGGAAGCAAGGAGACCGCCATGGCAATGCAACAGTATTATGGGCATACCGTCGAAGGCGCCGCGCTGTTTCTGGGCGAAAACAACTGGCAGGCATCGGGGCGCGTGGCACAAGGCGGCGCGGTCCTGGTGCAGTCGTGCGACATTGGCGTTTTCCGGACATGCGAACGGGCCATGGCCGAAGGGCTGGCCTGGGCCAAGGACTGGATCGACCGCAACCAGTGTCCTGGCTACGTCCAGCCGCTGCCTCCTGCGGCGGGAAATCCCGAGCCGCTCCATGCATGATCCGTCCCGTACCGGGCAGCGTCGGTGCTTCGACCCTGCAGCGGCGCTGGCCCAGGTAGACCGACACATCGCCGAAGGCCGGACGATTATCCGCGGCCAGATTGCCGTGCTGCGCCAGATGCAGCAGGACGGCCTGCCCACCCGCAATGGGCTGGAACTGCTGGCCGCGCTGCGCGCTACCGTCGAGGCATTACGCCGGCATCGCCGCTTCGTGCTCGAAGCCATGCCGCCCGGGCCGGCGGACCATGCGCCGCGCCCGGATTGTTCGCCGGCTGTCAGGCAAGCCGAAGGCGCATGAGCGTGGAAAGCAGGTCATCCAGCATGACCGGCTTGGGCAGATGCGCATCGAATCCCGCCTGCAGCGCCGCGTCGACGTCACTGTGGCGGCCATAGCCGCTGAGCGCGATAGCGGGCACTTCCTTCAGCGCGTCCTGCCCGCGTACCCGGTGGACCAGCTGATAGCCGTCCATGCCGGGCATCCCGATATCCGACAGTAGCAGGTCGGGCTTGCGCAACTGCATGGAAGCCAGCGCCGACTCGCCATCGCTGGCCACGTCGACCAGGGCGCCCTCGGCCTCGAGCAGCATGCGGAAGGTTTCCACGGTCTGCTGATCATCGTCGACCAGCATCACATGCATACCGCGCAGCAACGATGCCGGCAGCACACCGGCGTCGTCTTCGGCCATCGCCGGCGTGCCGACCGGCAGCGTCACGGTGAAGGTACTGCCCTGACCGGGGCCGGCCGATGCGGCCTCCGCGGTGCCGCCGTGCAGTGTCGTGATTTCCTTGACCAGATTCAGCCCGATGCCCAGGCCGCGCGAGCGCGCCCGCATGGCGCCGCCCTGTCGGAACATGTCGAAGATATGGGGCAGCGTCTGCGCATCGATGCCCATGCCGGTATCTTCCACGGTCAATCGCGCAACGCTGGCATCGCTTTCCAGCACCACCTTGATGCGGTCGCCTGACTCCGTGAATTTCAGCGCATTGCTGAGCAGGTTCCAGATCACCTGCTCGATGCGCGTCACGTCGGCATGAATCCACACGGGCTGGTCCGGCAATGCCGCCTCGAGCGTCGTCCCCCGCTGGCCCGCCTCTTCGCGCACCGCATCGCTGACGTGCCGCACAACCTCTGCGAAATCGATCGTGGTGCGCGCGACCGACAGCTTGCCGGTGCGCACGCGGGACATGTCCAGCAGGTCGTCGATGATCTGTGCCTGGCCAAGCACCGTGCGCCGGATCGTTTCCGTGGCACGGGCGATCATGGGATTGCGGCGCGCCTCCGCGGAACGCGCGATCAGTTCGCTGCTGGCACTGATCAGGTTCAGCGGATGCTTCAGTTCGTGCGACGCCACGGCCAGGAACTCGTCACGATGATCCTGGACGGGCGTGGCGCGGAACCCGCCATCAAGACGCAGCGCGCCTGCCGGCACCGCCTCGTTCATGTCGCGGCAGATCTTGGCATAGCCGCTGACGCCGGACTGTTCCAGCCGGGACAGCACGCCCGTGGAGCGGAAGCGCGTGCCGTCCTTGCGCAGGTGCCAGCGGTCTTCCTCCACCCGCCCGAACTTGCGTGCCTGCGCTCTTTCCTCCGCCGGCACACCGCGGTCGCGGTCCTGCGGCAGATAAAGCACATCGGCCGGCTCGCCCAGCAGTTCCGCTTCGGTGTAGCCGAAAATGCGTTGGGCGCCCATGTTCCAGCTGGTAATGCGGCCGTCGTCGTCGAAGGTGATGATCGCGTAGTCGCGTGTGCTTTCGGCCACGATGCGCATGCGCCGTTCGCCCTCGCGCAACTGGGCCTCCGCCGCCTTGCGCGACGTGATGTCGATAAACGACAGCACGGCGCCGTCGATGCGGTCTTCGGTCGTGCGATAGGGCAGAAAGCGCGCCAGATACCAGCGGCCATCGCTGCTTTGCACCTCGCGCTCGATCAGCCGCAGCGAATCGAAGGCCTCGGCCGCATCGTCGGACAGCTTGTCGTAATCGAGCCGGTGCGTGATGTCCAGCAGCGAGCGGCCAATGTCGGACGGGATGATGCTGAACACGTCGGTGGCACGCGGCGTGTAACGCTTGATACGGATGTTTCGGTCGACGAAGATCGTGCCAATGTCGTTGGCCATGATCAGGTTCTGCAGATCGTCGTTGATCTTGCTGGTTTCCTCGACCTTCGACTTCAGTTCGGCATTGACCGTGGTGAGTTCCTCGTTGATCGACTGCAGCTCTTCCTTGCTGGTCTCGAGTTCCTCGGTGGCCGAGCGCAGTTCCTCGTTGATGGCCTGCAGTTCCTCGTTGGACGCCTTCAGTTCCTCGGTGGACGTCTCCGACTGCTCGATCGTGGCCTGCAGTTGTTCCTTGGTGCGATGCAGTTCGCGTTCGAGCTGGCTGACGATCGGGTCGGGCTGGCGCTTCTGCGGGGCGTCGGACGACTCGCTCATGCTGTCCTCCACCTCATGGAACAGGATCAGGACAAAGTCCGCATTGGCCTCGGCGTCATGCACGGGCCGCGCAATCATGTTGACGAAGTAGTTGCGCCCGTCGCGCGTCAGCTGCACGCGTCGCGCCTCCACGCTATGGTTGGTCTGCAGGGCCTGGAAGATGGCCGTGCGCAGTTCCAGGCGCAACTCGGGCCGTACGGCCGCGATCACGTTGTGGGACGGCTCGCCGCCTGCATATTCGAGGAAGCGCCCCGCGCGATCCGACAGGTGAACGATGTCCGACTCGCGGCTGACCAGCACGCTGGGCGGAGCATGCTGCTCCACCAGACGCTGGTGCAGGTCACCGAACGAGAACTTGCGCCGTCCAGGCGGCTGCATGATCGCAATCGGCATGCGCATGTTCTGCATGGCCGCCGACATCGGCACGGGTGCATCGCCGCGTACCGCGACATTGGCCCGGTAGATGCGCGCCTTCTTGTCCACCACCGAGAACAGCGAGCTGACGCTGTCCGCCGCCTCGGAACTCCCGAGGAACAGATAGCCGCCGGGACGCAGCGCAAAGTGGAACGTGCGCAGGACGTCGAGCTGCGCCTCGCGATCCAGGTAGATCAGCAGGTTGCGGCAGCAGATCATGTCCAGCCGCGAGAACGGCGGGTCGCGCAGCACGTTGTGCAGGGCAAACAGCACGTGTTCGCGCAGTTCCTTCTTGACGCGGTAGTGCGCGGCGTCCTTCACCAGGAACTGGCGCACTCGGCCAGCATCCACATCGGCCAGGATCGATTCCGGATACAGCCCGGTGCGCGCATAGGAGATGGCCCGCTCGTCGATATCGGTGGCAAACACCTGGAACGGCACGGCTTCCGCGTTCCGCGACGAGGCCTCCGCCAGCAGCATTGCCAGCGAGTAGGCCTCCTCGCCCGTGGCACAGCCGGCAGACCAGACGCGAATCGGCTCGTTTTCGATGCGATGTTCCAGCAGCTGCGGCACGACATCGTTCTGCAACAGGTCGTAGGCGTCCTTGTCGCGGAAGAAGTTGGTCACGCTGATCAGCATGTCCTGCAGCAGGTGCGGCGTCTCGTCGGGGTGGTCGTGCAGGAAGTCGCGATACTCCTGCAGTTCCGACAGCCCGCTGACCTGCATGCGGCGCTCGATGCGGCGCAGCACCGTAGCGCGCTTGTACTGGCGGAAGTCATGGCCGGTGCGCGTACGCAGGATGACCATGATCTCGCGCAGAATCCGCTCGTTGTCCGTGGCCACGACGTCGTCCGCATCCGACTCGGCCTCCACGGTGGCGCGAATGCGGCGCTTGTTGGACCACATCTCCAGCAGACGCTGGGGCATGTCCGCCACGGGCAGCACGAAATCGACCTGACCCGTACCGATGGCGGCGCGCGGCATGCTGGAGAATGCAGCGTCATCGGGTTGCTGTGCCACCACGATGCCGCCCAGTTCCTTCACCCGTGTGATCCCGACGGCGCCATCAGCACCAGCGCCCGACAGTACGATCCCAACCGCCCGGTCACGGTGGGCTTCCGCCAGCGAGCGCAGGAACAGGTCGATGGCCATGCGCCGGTCATCATGTGACGCAGCCGCCTGTACCCGCAGGTATCCATCCACCATCGTCAGCACCATCGACGGGGCAATCAGATAGACGTGATTGGGCTCGATGGCGGTGGCTTCATTGACCTGTTGCACCGGCATCGAAGTGACCCCGGACAGGATGCCCGGCAGCGACGTGGCGTGATCCGGCGACAGGTGCAGGACAATGACGTATGCAGCACCCGTGCGCGCCGGAATGGCTTCGAAGAATGACCGCAGGGCCTCGATCCCGCCCGCGGATGCGCCAATTCCCACCACAGGAAAGTGAAGTTGACTGGGAATCGATTTCACCTTGGACGGAGCCATGAACGTAGACGCGCCGATGCTGGATAGAGAGCGCAATCATACTACGCAGCAAGTCTGCCACCTCTGGTGTCCGGCTCCCCGGCATTGCTTGCCGAACCCCCAAAAAAAAGCCGCTCTCAAGGAGCGGCCCGAATACGAACTGACTCTCTTGCGTGGCGCGAATCGTGCAAGAGCCTCCCGAATATATGTCCAGTCGTGATGCATCGTAAGTACGAAATGCATGCTATACGGACAGTCGATAAAGGGGATTTTGCGCCGAGTTTGGCGACATGTGCGGCGGTCGGACCGATATATTGAAGTGAGTCATTCCTCAATCCCTTGACAGCCATGCAAAAAGGAAAAGCACTGCGGGATCTGGTGATTCTTGACCGCTATATCGCCGAGCGGGAGGCGGAATTGCGGCGTGCGGAAGTTGCAGCCCGGCTGGCCTCCGCCAGCGGCGAGGCCCAATCTGCAGGAACGCTCGCCGTCCTGCGCCAATCGATCCACGTCCTGCGGGCGCGCCGCGAGGTCCTCGGCGGCAACGGGCGCGGGTAACACCCGAACGGTGCGCGCCCGCTGGGCGGTGACGGGCGGTCAGGTTGCCATCACGGCGCAAGTCGCGTGAATACGTAGTCGCGGTTCTTCACGAGCGCGTTGTGGCACGCAAAACACGTCTGATGCTGTGCCAGGTCGGCGGGCTTGCCGTCGATAAAGCGCCCGTAGCCCCAACCGCCCGACGCGGCGTACTTTTTCGAATCCTTGACCATCACCTGCACGGTGGTGGCGTGTCCGGGCACCAGGGCCGACTTGAACTCGGGCGATTGCGTGTACTTCCAGGCCAGTTTGACCAGTACCGCGCCATCCGGGAACGGTAGCTCGCCGCGCTTGTACGCATCGATGGCGATCTTGTTGCCTACGACGGTGCGCAGTTCGTTCAGCGGTTCGCCCTCGAGGGCAGGCGCCACCAACTGCCAGTTGCGGTAGCCCTCTGGCAGGGTCACGCCGTAGATGGGCGATGCGTGGGGATTGCCAGTGGGGCCGGCATTGGAAGGTGCGGCGGACTGTGCGGTGGCGACAGTGGCGCCAGTGAGCACGACAGCGGCGACCGCGGTCAGGGCTACGACAGACATCAGCTTCATGGTGGCTCCGCGAAATCGGTAATCGGGATTCCATTAGGCGGCGAGGACGTACCACGGATGTTTCACCGGACCCCGTCCTCGTATCAGCGTGTGTCAGTCGTCTGGCTCGATACGTAGTGATACAAAACCCCGCGCCTTGTCGCGGGGCCCTGACCGGCAAAAAGCCGGGATCTCGCCTTCAGTTGATGATCGGATTCTTCTTCTGCATATCGTCCTGGATCATCTTTGACCAGGCGGCCCCCACTTGCCGCTCGGTCACGTAGCCGTGCTTCCGGGTATCGATCTTGTCGAATCGCTTGTAAACCTCGGGCATGCCAGCGCGTGCTTCTTCACGGGTCAGCTTGCCGTCGTGATCGGTGTCGGCCGCCTTGAACCGTTCCATGAACCACTTCTTGCGCTCGGCCGGCGTCATGCCTTGCGGAGGCTGCGGGACTTCGTTGACATCGGTGGTGGCGGGCGGCGCCGCCGGTGCCGCAGGTTGCGAGGCCTGCGCGTTCGCGACGCCGCTCGCGATGCTGATCGACAAGGCCAGGGCAGCCGCAAGGCAGTGGATACGGTCCATTTTTTCTCCTCGATTCTCGTTGTGTGGCGATGCCCGGGCCGGGAGACGCCGCCATTCCCGGAATGGCGGCATTCCACGCGGGAATCCGTCCCAGTATTGGCGAAATTTCAGCCGAGCATTTGACATTTTGGGACCGTCGTTTGATGCCCCGGGACATCGTTCCGGAATCTCGAGGCATTCAAGGCCTTGTTGCGCTGCAGCGTCCCGTCCGCGACATATGATGGAACAAACCCGATCGCTCCCAGGTTTGGAAGGCCGTGGCGCGCCATCCGCCGGCCGGGTGCGGCGGATCGCCCCGCCAGCGTCGGGCACAGCCAGCCAAGCGAGGACACATCATGAACGGGCGCAGGTACTGCAAGGTCGCCCTGGCACTGGCGGCGGGCGTAGCAATGGCCGTCGGCGGCACGTCGCTGGCCGGTGGTCGAGGCGCCGTCGGGGGCGGCGGCATGCGCGGCGGGATCATGCAAGGCGGCGGCTTTCATGGGGGCGGCTTTCATGGCGGCGGGTTTCAAGGTCACGGCGGCTTTCGGCATGGCGGGTTTCGCCGCAGTCATGGGCACGTGGTCTACTTCGCGGTAGGCACGGCCTGGCCCGGCTGGCGGGAATATTCATACGACGGCGGGCCGTACTATCAGGCGGACTACACCGGGCCAGGCTACGACACGCCTTCGGCGCCGCCTGCCAGCCGGAATTCCGCCAGGACCGACCGTGCGTCAGAAAGCGGCTGGTCGTATTACTGCGACCAGCCCGGCGGCTATTACCCGCAGGTCAAACACTGCCCGGGCGGCTGGCAAATGGAGCCCGCCCGGCCGCGCCCCTAGCAACAAGGGCCTGACAGCGCAACCACCGACCGTCGCCTGCGCAGCGGGATCACCGGGACGCCTTGACGATCCAGCCCCCTTCCTTTCATTATCGGCATCCCCTGCCTGATAACCGATCGGAATGCCATGCGTCTTGAGGACCTGAACTACTTGTGGCCGTGGCGCAGGCCGGTCAGATCGCACGGGCGGCAGAACAGGTGGGACAAAGCCAGCCCGCATTGACCAAGGCCATTCAGCGCCTGGAACAACAGTTGGGGATCCAGCTGGGCTTGCGGCCCGCCGGCAAACGGCCTTGATGTCGCCTTCGCCCGCCGCCCGCCGCCATTCACCGCAGTCAATCGCCATAGACGCCGACGCGCCGGACCAGTTGTCTCCAGGGCGCGGCCTCGCTTTGCATCTGGCGCGCGATATCGTCTGGTGCCATCGGGCGCCAGCTTGACCACACTTCGGCGCGCTTGCGGCGCCATGCGTCGCTCGTGCTTGTCTCGGCAGCGGCCCTCGATGCGCTGCACGTGCGTGCGCCAGCAGACAGATCGAACCGCCACGGTGGCATTCCATGCAAGCGACAAGCGTGAGCCCGCAACGCCAGCAGCCATGACCCACCATAACAACATCGAGGAGGCGGCAGACATGAGACTGAGACTTCTTGCACTTGTGGCGTTGCAGGCCCTTGCCTGGCAGGCGCACGCGCAATCGAACGTGACGCTCTACGGCGTCGTCGACGTCAACGTCGAATATGCCAATCACCTTGGCGCGGTACCCACGTCCGCAAATGGCTTCAACCCAGGCCCCTCGCACAGTGTGGTGCGGATGGATTCCGGCGGCGTATCCGGGTCGCGCTGGGGGCTGCGCGGCACGGAGGCCCTGGGCATGGGCCTCAAGGCGGTCTTCGTGCTGGAAAGCGGCTTCAATGCCGACAGTGGCACCTCGCAGCAAGGCGGCCGGCTGTTCGGCCGGCAAGCGTTCGTCGGGCTGCAAAGCCAGTATGGCCAGTTGTCGCTCGGCCGCCAGTACACGTCGATGTTCGAGGCGCTGGCGAACTTCGTCCCGGCTGCCTATGCCACGCAGTACGAGCCTGCCGTGGTGCTGGCCGGCGCCAATTTCCGCGAGGACAACACCATCAAGTACACCGGCAGTTTCGGTCCCGTCACGACACTGGCCCACTTTTCGTTCGGCACCGGCCTCGCGCTACCGCCGACGGTCGGCGCACCGTTCATTCTTGGCGGCAACGGCGAAGTACCGGGCCAGTTCCGGCGCGATACCGCCTATGGTGCGTCGGTGGTCTATACCGCCGGGCCGGTGGGTCTGGTCGTGACCTATGACCAGTTCAATCCGACCATCGCACCCGCCGCCAACCCGGCCAATGCGGGCAGCGGCACGTTCAAGAAGGCTGGCGCAGGCGCCAGCTATGCATTCGGTGCCGCCAAGATCATGGGCGGCTATCGCTGGGGCCAGAACAAGAATCAGGTAGGTGCCGAGTTCTTTCGCGACCATTTCTACTGGATCGGCGGGACTTATCAGCTGACGCCCTCGGTTGGCCTGACGCTCGAGTACAACTACGACGACGTCAGGAACCAGTTCGGCAATGCCAGCCAGCCCAATCCCTGGCAGATCGCCTTTATTTCCAACTACGCATTCTCCAAGCGCACCGATGTCTATATCAGTGCTGCCTATGCCAAAAATGCCGGCCTTGGTCTGGAATCCGCCGCCATCTTCTATGCCAACAGCCTGTCGCTTGGCAACAGCTATGCCCTGGCGAACGGGCAGAGCTCCATGCTGGGCATCGCCCTTGGGCTGCGCCACAAGTTCTGAGCGGCAGCGTGCGGGTTTAGCCGCCGGCCGGACGCTGGAATAGCGACTAATATGAACGAGCGCATGGCTGCGTGGAGTAATGGCAACACTGAGGGAGACCGCAATGGCGAATAGACTAAGCCGGCTCGCAGTGACGGCTGGGGCACTCGTGACACTGGTATTGGCGACCGGCGCCCGGGCCGACGAAATTCCCCTGGTGACCGGCAAGCAATGGACAGCTTCCACCGAGCAGACCAAGAAGGCCTACCTGGTAGGCATCGCCAATATGGTCCAGGTGGATATCGCCTATCACGAAGGCAAGCCGCCGCCCGACGCGCAGAGTATTCTTCCGCGCTTTGCCAAAGGGCTCAAAAGCCATTCGCTCGATTCGGTGAGCCAGGGACTGGATCGCTGGTACGCGGCCCATCCCGACCGATTACAACGGCCGGTCATTGAAACCATCTGGTTCGAAATGGTTCTTCCTGGCCTGAATGCCGGCAAATGAGGTGACGCCATGAAACGACTCCATCTGGCTGGCGCGATCCTGATCGTCGCCGGCGTCGCGGGATGCACGAACATGACCCCGCAGCAGCAAGGCACCGTGACCGGCGCCGGCCTCGGTGCCGCGGCCGGTGCTGGCATCGCCGCCATCGCCGGCGGCAGTGGCTGGACTGGCGCGGCGATTGGCGCCGTGGCTGGCGGCGTGGCGGGCAACATCAAGGGCAAGCAACAGCAGCAGTGGTAGCCCCCCGTGCGCCGTGCCGGAAAGCCTCTCGGAAACTGACAGGGAGCCCCAGCGAAACGCCTGGCAAGTCATTGCCGAAGACCCAGCGGAAGACCGCGCGCGCAACACAAAGACCTCGTTTTCATTAGCCCTTTGGGCCAATTGAGCGGCCCGGCAAGACCGGCTAGCGTGGCAACTCAACGTGGCGTGATCGACAACCGCACGGCAGAGCGAAGGCGCGAACAATGACGGCGATGCAAGAAGGTAGTCGCTCTGATGGGGGCGATCTCGAGCTGCTACTTCCAAGGCTTGGCAGGATGCGGCTCGGCATTGCGCTTTGCCTGGCCATGGCCGCGGGGGCCGGACATGCCGAATCGCCGCAAGCAAACGGCTGGACGTTCGCGGTCGCGCCGTACCTCTGGCTGCCGAATGTGAGCGGGGCGTTCAGCTTCTCCGGGAATTCATCCACCGGCGGCGGCAGGCTCGACCTGGGCACCGGTCCGGACAGCTATCTCTCGAACCTGAAGTTCCTCTTCATGATGCAGGCCGAAGCCAGCAAGGGGGACTGGACGGTCATCGCCGACGCGGCCTACCTTGACTTCAGCAACCACCAGACCACGCTCAATACCGTCGGCTCGGTTGTCATCCCGCGGGAACTGGCGACCAACACGGGCAGCAGCCTCAGCGGCGGACTGCTCGGGCTTTACGCCGCCTACACGGCAGTGCGCGCGCCATGGGGAACCGTCGAGCCGCTCGGCGGGCTTCGTTACCTGAACCTGAGCGCCAGTGCCAACTGGACGCTATCCACCACGTTCACGCAACAGGGCGCCACGCTTGCGACGCAGGGAAGCGTGTCGCAGACCGAGAACATTGTCGATGCGATCATTGGCGTGCGCGGGCGAATCCGTCTTGGCAACAGCGACAGATGGTATCTGCCGTACTACCTCGACGTCGGCACCGGCGCTTCCAGATACACGGTGCAAGCGTCCGGGGGCGCCGCCTATGCGGCCAGGTGGGGCGACATTCAACTGACCTATCGCTACCTGACCTACCAGTTGGGCAGCGGCGAACTGGTTCAAAGGCTGACGCTGAAGGGCCCCATGGTCAGCGTGATGTTCCGCTTCTGAGCGCAATGCTGCCGAGGCCTCGCCCGCAGTCAGCCTGAACTGGTTGCCGCCAGACGCCATAGCGTCGCCGAGCGGGTACCCGTACGGCAGTACGCGAGCACGGGCTTCGGCAGTTCTGCCACCAGCGCACCGAAGGCTGCGGCGTCCTCGGCGGTGACACCGTCCGATTTCACCGGCAGGTAGCGTGCGGCCATGCCAAGCGAATCCGCCACCTCAGCGATATTTGCAAACCGGGCCTGACCGTCAGCCTCGCCATCGTGCCGGTTGCAGACGATGGCGCGGAACCCAAGTGCATGCGCCGTCCGCACGCCGGCATCGCTCAACTGCGCCGCAACGCTGACGTCGTCCGAAAGATGCTGGATCTGCATTTCCTGTCGCCCCGCTCGCACTTGCTGGCACCGGGCAATGACGTTCTGGAAGCAGTCGACCGCAAAGTCGACATCTGCCTCCGTTGTGAACCGTCCAAGGCTCAGCCGCACCGTGCGTTGCGCGGCATCTTCATCGAGCCCGATGCATGTCAGCACGTGAGAGGCCTTGCCAGCCGCCGAATTGCATGCCGACGTGGAGGACACGGCCAGGCCATCGGCCAGCATAAGCGGCAAGAACCCGGGCAGATTCACCGTCAGACTGAGTGTGTGTGGGATGCGGGTCGCGTTGGAGACGTTCTGCGTGACAACACCCGATGCGCGCACACCATTCAGCAGGCGTTCGCTCAGTTGCGCGATACGCTGATTGTCAGATGCCATTTGCAGGCGCGCCAGTTCGCAAGCGGTGCCCATGCCCACGATCTGATGCGTAGCAAGCGTTCCAGATCGTAGTCCTTGTTCGTGCCCTCCGCCGTGCATCTGACAGGCAATACGAGGCGCCACCTCGCGGCTGACATAGAGCGCACCGATGCCTTTCGGCCCATAGAGCTTATGTGCCGACATCGACAGCAGGTCGATGCCCATCGCCTTGACGTCTATTTCAGTCTTGCCCGCAGCCTGTGCTGCATCCACGTGAAGCAGCGCGCCAGCAGCATGAACGACCCGTGAGATCTCGGCGATGTTGGTCAGGGTGCCAATTTCGTTGTTCACCATCATCAACGACACGAGGCCCGTACGATGGCCGCAAGCCGCTTCCACCGCGGCCACCGAAATTCCTCCCGACGCATCCGGCGCAAGGTAGGTGACCGATACATCAAGCCGCTCCAGATGCGCCGCCGTATCCAGAATGGCCTTGTGCTCCAGCCTGCTGGTAATCAGATGGCGCCGCCCCTGCTCGTAGTCGAAGAAACCCTTGAGAGCCAGGTTGTTCGACTCCGTTGCCCCGGACGTCCACACGATCTCGCACGGCTCGGCGCCAATGAGAGCGGCAACCTGCGCGCGAGCCTGCTCGACCAGGTTCTTTGCCACGAGTCCCGCAGCGTGGGAATTTGACGCAGGGTTTCCGAAGACGCCGTCGGCCCCGAGACAGCCGAACATCGCCTCCATCACGCGAGGGTCCGCTGGTGTCGTTGCAGCGTAATCGAAGTACCGCAGGGTGTCCGCACTCATTTCCAGTCATCCTTGAATCGGAAGACCATGCTACGACGAACCCCCTAAAAAGTACTTCCAAAATCCCGCTTCGACTGCCGTGTGCTTGGCATTCCATGCTACAGAAACCCGATTCTTCGAAAAAATTTTCTTCCCGGCCCTGCAAACCGGTGTGGACATCCACAGCTTCGCGCTTCGTGTGGAACCGCCCCGCTTCGCTGGCGAGACCGACGGCGGTTGTAAAAAGTCGCATCGCATCCTTCCCTGACGTCTGCACGTTGAAAGTCATTTCAGAAGTCGGTATGAAACTTTTCGCTCAACCCGAAGAGCGGTTGTGGACGGCCGCGACGGTCGGTAATGTGGCCGGGAGTCAACCCCATTTCTAAAGAGGGTACGCGCGATGACCGGGACCGTGATTGTTGTGGACGACGATGAAAGCATTCGCAAGGCCTTAGGACGGCTGCTGCTTGCAAAAGGATTCTCATCGAGGACGTTCGGTTCGGCCGAAGAGTGTCGGGTTGCCCTTGACGGCATCCGCGGCCCTGCCTGCGTGGTGGCGGAGTTGATCCTGCCTGGCATCAGTGGTCACGAACTGCTGAAGCTGTTGCCGTCGCATGTGCCCTTCATCATGTTGACAGGCTGTGCGGATGTGAAGCAAACCGTTGAGACGATGACGGCCGGCGCCATCGATCTTCTTGAGAAACCGGTGGCCGAGGACCGTCTGGTCACGGCGGTGAGTCGTGCGCTGGCGTTGGCCACGCAACGCGGTATGGAGCGCACCATCAAGGCGGCCCTCGATGCAAAGATGCAGCGGCTGACAAATCGCGAGCGAGAGGTCATGGCGATGGTCACGACCGGACTCCGGAACAAGGAGGTCGCCAACTTCCTCGGCATCGTCGAGAAAACCGTGAAGGTCCACCGCGCCCACATCATGGACAAGCTGGAGATCGACTCGCTCGCAGAGCTCGTGCGCTGCGCCGACAAGCTGGGAATGACATACGTTCCACCCGCGACAAGTCGGCATGCGAGTGCACGGAGCAACCTGGAGGTTGGCTCCGTCAATTGACGGGCGGGTCCGCACGGCTTTCCAAACACGGCGGGTGTCATCGACGCTTCGACCACTCATGCCACCGAAGCTGCCGACTTCCCCGAATTTCTCATCGTACCGACCAGTCATACCTGCCAAGGAGCCGCTTTGAGGTCCACCAAATCCGATCAGGAGTGCGCGGAATCGTTGTATGCCTTGCTTAGAGGCGGAGAGTGTCTCACCCGCAAGGAAATCGTTGAACGCAACCTGCTGTCCAACCACGATTTCGGACGAGCCCGCAAGGTTCTGGCAGGGGCGGGAGTGCTTCAGCATGTCCATAAATCGGGATACACCTTGTCCATCCATGTATTGGGCGGTCCGCCTGAAGCGTTCCTGCGTGGCGTGTCGCCTGTGGAGGACGAGTTCGACGCGTTGTTGTCTGTATGGAAAATCGAGCCAACCAAAGCCGCTGTCGGGACGAGCAGCCGCGTCAATAGAAGATTCGCGCGGGACGAGCAGGCAGATGCCTGCGAACCGCTATCCGCGGCCTGAACCCGGGTCCTGGCCAGAAGGCGAGCAAAGTCTTCGGCTAGCCGCCGGGTCCGCGCAGGAAATGGGGGGGCGCCACGCAAAGGTCGCATAAGGGCATGCGGAATCGGTCGTTACCCGTCGAGAAAATTGCTGCACGATGTCTTTCGTGCTCATTCGACGAGAAACCCGAAGGACAACAGCATGCCATTTCAAGAATCCCTTGCCCCTGCAAATGCGATCGACACGACCACCGCATCGCCTACATCCACACCGCAACCGCTGCCTCCGGCCGCCGATGTCGCGGTACTTCGCCAGCGCGCCCAGGCCCTGCTGCCCGAGATCGCGCGGGATGCCGCAAAGCGGGAGAGCCGCCGCGAACTGCCCTTTGATTTTGTACGCCAGGTGGCCAATGCCGGCCTGCTGACGTTCCGCATCCCGAAGGCGTATGGCGGTCCCGGGGGCAGCGTGCGCGATGCCATCCGCTTCGTTCAGGAACTGGCCGCCGTCGATGCCAACCTCGCCCAGGCATTGCGACCCAACTTCGGACTCATCGAAGGCCTGCTCGCGGGCCAAGACAATGAAGCCGATCGCAGGCGCTGGTTCGACCGGCTGCTGGGCGGCCAGATCGTCGGCAATGGCGGTGTGGAGCGCGGCGGCAAGCATGGCGCCATCCAGGCCACCATCGTCCGAGAGGCCGATCACTATATCGTCAACGGCACCAAGTACTACAGCACCGGCGCGCTCTACGCCGACTGGATCAGCTCCATCGCCGTCGACGAGGCTGGCAAGGAAACACACTTCACGGTGCCGCGCGAGCGAGCCGGCATGACGCTGGTCGATGACTTCGACACCATCGGCCAGCGGTTGACCGCAAGCGGCACCACGCGATTTACGAACATGCGCGTCGCGCCGGATGAATTGCGCGCCAGCCACCTGCCACGTGACCGCCGCAATCCGGTCTCGCCGGTCTTCCAGCTCTTTCTGGCCGCCACCGAAGCCGGCATCGCCCGCAACGCGCTGGACGACGCGGTCTGGTTCGCGCGCCACAAGGCCCGGCCGATCAAGCACAGTTCGGCCGAGCGATCGGTGGACGATCCCTATGTGCAGGAGACGATTGGCCAGATTGCCGCACAAGTGTTTGCGGCCGAAGCCGCCACGCTGCGCGCCGCCGACGCCATTGACGCCGCCTGGGCGGACAACCTCAGCAATGCGTCACTGACGCAGGCGTCGATCGACGTCGCCCAGGCGCAACACTTCGCCGTGGCGGCCGCGCTGAAGAGTGCGGAGCTGGCGTTCGATGTCGGCGGGGCATCCGCCTGCGACCGCCAGTACAACCTGGATCGCCACTGGCGCAATGCGCGCACCGTGGCCAATCACAACCCCCGCCAATGGAAGGCGGCCGCCGTGGGCGCATGGCTGCTGAAGGACGAACCGCCGCCCACGACCGGCCTGTTCTGACAAGACGCCGCCACTCCGAAAAGGAGACGGCGGCGGTGCTATCGCCGGTGATCGAAACGGCGAGCCAGTCGCTCGCCCGTGAATTGCACCACCGTTACCAGAACCACCAGGATGGCGATCACATTGAACATGACGGCCGTTTCATAGCGTTCGTAGCCATAGCGGATCGCCAGGTCACCGAGCCCACCCGCTCCCACGGCACCTGCCATGGCCGACGAACCGATCATCGCAATCACGGTGACGGTGGCCCCGCCGATCAGCGCCGGCAGCGCCTCCGGCAACAACACGTGCCGCACAATGTGCCAGCGTCGGCAGCCCATGGCCCGCGCCGCCTCGATCAGCCCCGCATCGGTTTCATTGAGCGCCACCTGCGACACCCGCGCAAAGAACGGAATCAGATGCGCGCTTAGCGGCACCACGGCAGCCCATGTGCCCATCGTCGTGCCGACGATCAGCCGCGTAACGGGCAGCATGGCCACCAGCAGGATGATGAAAGGGATCGAACGAAACATGTTGACCAGCACCGACAGCACGCGGTTCGTTCGCGGCCTCGGGGCCAGGCCGCCAGGCGCGGTCACGGTCAGCACGATGGCCAGCGCCATGCCGACGACAAACACCACCAGGCAGGCGCTGCCGGTCATCAGCAGCGTTTCACCGAACGCCTTCAGGTACTTCTCAGCCATTGGCAACACGATGGCATTCCTCCGCGGGATGTACGTTCGCAGGCAGACGCTTGCGCAGCGGGCGCAGCAGCGACAGCGTGGCTTCCGCCTGCGGGTCGGCAAATATGCGCCATACCGGACCCTGCTCTTTCACCTGGCCGTGATCCAGCACCAGCACCCGGTCGCAAGCCTCCTCGATCACAGCAATGTCGTGCGTGATCAGCACCACCGTTAGGCCGAACTGCTTGTTGATGTCCCGCAGCAACGCCAGTATCTGCTCGGTTGTTTCCGGATCGAGCGCCGAAGTCGCTTCGTCGCACAACAGGATCTCCGGGCGGTGTACCAGCGCGCGCGCAATACCCACGCGCTGCTTCTGACCGCCCGACAGCATCGCCGGGTAGGCCTGGGCCTTGTCCGCGAGCCCCACTGTCGCAAGCAGGTCGTTGACACGGGTTTCGATCTCCGCGCGCCGCACGCCCGCCACGCGCAGCGGCAGCGCCACGTTGTCGAAGACGTTCTTCGCCGACATCAGGTTGAAGTGCTGGAAGATCATGCCGATGCGCCTGCGTAGCGTGACCAGACCATCCTCGTGGAGCTTGCCGATGTCGGTGTCGTCTATCCATACGTGACCACGGTCAGGCCGCTCCAGCATGTTGATGCTCCGCAGCAGCGTCGACTTTCCCGCGCCACTGCGGCCGATGATGCCGAATACCTCGCCGCGTTCGATCGTGAACGAGACGTCCGCCAGCGCAGGCGCGGCGGCGCCCGCATAGGTCTTGCCGACCTGCTCGAACACGATGTGCGGGTCGCGCGCCGGCAATTGCGAAATCGTGCGCATGCAATAGTCCCTTTTCTTCGGCGCCTCAGAACGCCGGAATGACCGACCCCTGATACTTGGTCAGGATGAACTTGCGCACCGCCTCGGACTGGTAGGACTTGACCAGTTGCTGCACCCACGGTGCGGCCCGGTCCTTCTCACGCACGGCAATGACATTGACGTAGGGATTGTTCTCCCGCTTTTCCACCGCGATGCCATCGCGCGTGGCAATCAGGCCGGCCTGGTAGGCGAACGTGTTGACGATGGCGGCGGCATCCACGTCGGGCAGCGCACGCGGCAGCACCACCGACGCACTTTCGATGAACTCGAGCTTGCGCGGATTGGCCGTGATATCGGCCAGCGAGACGGTGCCCGTGTACGGATCGAAGCCGTCCTTCAGCTTGATCAGGCCGTGGTCGCGCAGGATGACCAACGCCCGGGTCTGGTTGCTGGGATCGTTGGGAATACCGATGCGGGCGCCATTCGGCAGCGACTCCAGCGACTTCACCTTGCGCGAATAGAACGCGATCGGCGAGATCAGCGTGTCGCCCACGTTGGTGATCTTGTAGCCGCGCTGCTTGATCTGGTCACGCAGGAATGGAATGTGCTGGAACGAATTGGCGTCAAGGTCACCGTTGTTCAGCGCCTCGTTCGGGCTCGCGGTGCCGGTGATGATCACTGTCTCGACCTTCAGGCCGTTCCTGGCCGCCTCCCGGGTAACAACCTCCCAGATCTCCTCGTCCACGCCGCCGCGCACGCCAACCTTCAGCGGCTTGCCGCCCGATGACTGGGCGTAGGCCGATGCAATCGGCAAGGCGGCCAGCACCAGAGCCAGCGTAGCGATGACACCAAGGGCGGAGCGTCGTTTCATGATGAGAGGTGCGAGAGTTTGGGAAGCACCAGTCTATGAAACCCTCCCGCCCGGGTCCACGAAGTAATCCGATATAGCAAATGCGGACTACGCCGCCGCGCGCGAGGCCGTCCTGCCCGCCGGGCGGGCCAGCCCCATGTGCTCGCGCAAGGTGCTGCCCTCGTAGTCCTTGCGGAAAAGGCCGCGGCGCTGCAGGATCGGCACCACCCCTTCCACAAAATCCTGTACCCCATCGGGCAACGCATCGGGCATCAGGTTGAACCCATCGGCCGCGCCGCTGCGGAACCAGTGCTCGATGTCATCGGCGATCTGTTCGGGGGTGCCGACGATGACGCGATGCCCACCGCCGCCCGCAAGCTCGCGGATCAGCTCGCGTACCGTCAGGTTCTGGCGCTGCGCAAGCGCAATCGTCGCGCGAAAGAACGTGTGATTGCCATTGGCCGGCAGCGCGAGCCCATCCGGCAACGGCGCATCAAGTGACAGCCGGTCGGCGGTAATGCCAAGCGTGCCGGCCAGCCGGTTCAGGCTGTAGTCCCACGGAATCAGGTCGACCAGCGCATCGCGTCGTTGGCGCGCCTGCGCCTCGGTTGCACCGACGATCGTCGTCAGCCCCGGCAGGACCTTGATCGCGCCAGGCCCGCGACCCAGGGCTTCGGCACGCTGATTCAGCGCCAGGCGGTATTCGCGCGACTCCTCCAGCGATTGGGAGGCCGAAAACACGGCTTCCGCATGACGGGCCGCCAGTTCGCGGCCATCGTCCGACCCACCGGCCTGGAACAGCACCGGATGCCCTTGGGGCGGCCGTGGCAGGTTCAGCGGCCCTTGCACATCAAAGAACAGGCCATGGTGCGCAATGGGCTGCAGGCGGGCCGTGTCCACGAAGCTGCCCGACTGACGATCCCCGACGAACGCGCTGTCTTCCCAGCTATCCCATAGCGCCTTGACCACGCTCGTGAACTCGTCGGCGCGCGCGTAGCGTTGTGCATGATCGGGCGGCCCCGCCCGACCGAAGTTGCGCGCGGACCCGGCATCGGCCGTCGTCACGACATTCCATCCCGCGCGCCCGCCACTGACGTGATCCAGCGTGGCAAAGCGCCGCGCGATGTTGTACGGCTCGTTGTAGCTCGTCGAGGCAGTTGCCACCAGCCCGATATGACGCGTGGCCGCTGCGACGCAGGCAAGCAGCACGGTGGGCTCCAGCGCGGTAATGGGCCGAAAGTTGATCTGATCGGCGATGGACGCGTTATCGGCCAGAAAGATGGCATCGAACTTGCCCGCTTCGGCGATCTGCGCCAGCCGGACATAGTGCTGCACATCGACAAAGGCACGCGGATCGCTGCCTGGCAGGCGCCAGGCCGACGGCACGAAGCCTGAATGCAGCGCGTTGAGATTGAGGTGAAGCTGGGGGGAAGGCGAGGCAGCGGGCATGCGGGGAACGGGCGAGCGTTTGCAATGGTGTCTGGCACACGAGCATAAGGAAGCCCTTCACGGACGGGAACGAACGAAAGCCGATATCGATATGCCGTGCGTCGTCGGCGGTAGGGCGCGTATCGCGAAAACCGGATAAGCATTGGCCGAAAACTTCCTTCTCGCCGCCGGCGCCGCTTCCTATACTGGCCGTCTTTCCTGCCATGACCAACGCCCATGAAAATCTTGCTGAAGACGATGATGGCCTGCGCCGCGCTGCTGATTGCCGGCACCGCCATCGCCCAATCGAAGGAAGTCGTGATCGCGTACCAGGACATGGTGGTGCCATGGCGCTATGCGCAGGATGCCCAGACCATCGAGAAGCAAACCGGCTACAAGGTTACGTTCCGCAAGCTGGCCAGCGGCGCGGATGTCATTCGCGCGCTAGCGTCGGGTTCGGTGCAAATTGGCGAAGCGGGCTCCGCGCCGATTGCCGCGGGCCTGTCGCAGGGCCTGGGTATCGAACTGTTCTGGATTCTCGACAATATCAACGACGCCGAAGCGTTGGTCACGCGCCACGGCAGCGATGTGAAGTCGCTGGCCGATCTCAAGGGCAAGCGCCTGGCAGTGCCGTTCGTCTCCACATCGCACTTCCACACGTTACTGGCACTGGAAACGGCCAAGGTCGATCCGCGCAGCGTGAAGATCGTTAATATGCGCCCGCCCGAGATTGCCGCCGCGTGGGAACGGGGCGACATCGACGCGACGTTCATCTGGGACCCCGTGCTGGCAAAGGCCAAGAAGAGCGGCCATGTCCTGACCACTTCAGGCAGGATCGCACAGGAAACCGGCAAGGCGACCTTTGACGGTATCGTCGTCAACAAGGCGTTCGCCCGGGACAATGACGCGTTCCTGACGACTTTCGTCAGGATTCTGGCCGATACCGATGCGGCGTACCGGGCCAACAAGGCAGCGTGGACGCCGGAATCGCCGCAGGTCAAGGCAGTGGCGAAGTGGTCGGGCGCAGAGGCTGCCGACGTGCCGGCCAGCCTGGCCCTGTATGACTTCCCCACGCCCCAGCAGCAGGCCTCGGCGGCCTGGCTTGGCGGGGGCGCGGCGAAGTCGCTGGCGGCTACCGCGGCATTCCTGAAGAGCCAGGGCACCATCCAGACTGTCTTGCCCGACTATGCCACCGGCGTCAACGCGACATGGGTACGCAAGCTCGCGCAATAACGGACGAGGCCAGCCCAGGGACGCGCGGCCGCATCGAAGCGCACCGCGTGGCAGTGCGCTTTGCTTCGTCTGGCGATCATGCCTCGCTGGCGCTGTCCGGCGTTGACCTGACCATCGCGCCGGGCGAGTTCGTGGTGGCTCTCGGGCCGTCCGGTTGTGGCAAGACCACACTGCTGAACTGCCTGGCCGGATTTGTCCGGCCGTCCTCCGGACGCATCCTGCTGGATGGCGAACCTGTCACTGGCCCCGGTCCGGGGCTGGGCGTCGTCTTCCAGAAGCATGCGCTGATGCCATGGCTCAATGTGCAGGACAATGTCGCGCTCGGGCTGAGGTTTCGGGGTATCGCCCGCGCCGAACGCCTCGCGCTCGCGCAGCATCAACTCCGTCTGGTGGGCCTTGAGCGTCACGGCACCGCGCCCGTCTACCAATTGTCTGGCGGAATGCAGCAGCGCGTTGGCATTGCACGCGCGCTGGCGAACGACCCCCGCGTGCTGTTGATGGACGAACCGATGGGCGCGCTCGATGCGTTATCGCGCGAATCGGTCCAGGAGGTGCTGGCCAGGGTCTGGGCAGCAACCGGAAAGACTGTGTTCTTCATCACCCACAGCGTGGAAGAAGCCCTGTTTCTGGGCACCCGGGTCGTTGTGATGTCGGCCGGCCCAGGCCGCATCGCACACGAATTTCCGCTGCCATTCGTTCAGCGATATATCGAGACCGGCGATGCCCGGGCCGTGAAAGCGTCGCCCGAATTCATTGCCTGGCGCGAGCGCCTTCTCCACCTGATACACGGGCAACCCGCATGAGCCACGCTGACGAGACCGTCGCCGCCGTGCCGCTGCAGGGTGCGACCGTTGCGTCACCCAACGCCGACGCCCAAGCGATCATCCCCGTGGCCCAGGTGCTGCCACGTCTGGGCAGCGGCCGGACCGGCACCATCACGGCCGCCACCATCCTCGCGTTGCTTGGCCTCTGGCTGGCAATCACCAGTGCGGGCTGGATTCCACCTTTGTTCCTGCCGCCGCCCTCGGCCGTCTGGCATGCTGCCGTTCAAGCCTGGGACGGCAACGTGCAAGGCGGTCTGCTGTTGTGGCAGCACGTGGCATGGAGCCTGGCCCGTGTGTTCGGCGCTTTCCTGTTAGCGGCCGTCACGGCAGTGCCGGTGGGGTTGTTGATGGGCACGAGCCGTGTAGCACGGGGCATCGCCGACCCCATGCTCGAGTTCTACCGGCCGCTGCCGCCGCTGGCGTATCTGCCCCTGATCGTGATCTGGTTCGGCATCGACGAGACGGCCAAGCTGCTGCTCATCTACCTGGCGTGCTTTGCGCCGATCGCGCTCGCCACACGCGCCGGGGTGGCCGGCGTACCGACCGAGCAGTTGCACGCCGCCCAATCGATGGGCGCCACGCGATGGCAACTGGTCCGCCACGTGGTGCTGCCAGCGGCCTTGCCGGAGATCCTGACCGGCCTGCGCATTGCCATCGGCTTCGGCTGGACAACACTGGTGGCCGCCGAGATGGTGGCTGCCACCGCCGGCCTGGGTCAGCTTGTGCTCAATGCGTCGAACTTTCTGCGGACCGATGTGGTGGTGATGGGCATCGTGCTGATCGGCGCCATTGCGTGGCTGTTCGATCTCGCCATGCGCCGGCTCGCGCAATGGCTGGTGCCCTGGCACACGCATCGGTAGCTACATGGCATTCGTGTCATATCCTCGTGCCGAATGCTTCGTTCCATTTCGCGGCAGGCCGGCGTAGGTTCATGCGGTGTTCCCTACCGAAAGGCCCGACATGAGCAGCGTATTGCCGATCGAACGCCGTGGCGCGTTCGTTCCCAACCCCAAACCACAGCAGAAGTTCTGGTTTGATCCGGTCCCCACACGGCCAACGATCGAGGCGGAGCGACGCCATCGGCAGGAACGGCTGGCTGGCGCGTTCCGGATCTTCGCGCGCCAGGGATTCGCACTCGGCCTGGCGGGCCATATCACCGCGCGCGATCCCGAGTTTCCCGACCACTTCTGGGTCAACCCGCTGGGGGTCCATTTCTCGCGTATCCGGGTTTCCGACCTGCTGCTTGTCAATGCGCAAGGCGAGACGGTGGTCGGCGACCGACCGCTGAACAAGGCAGCGTTCGCGATCCACGCGGCGATTCATGAAGCACATCCCCATATCGTCGCGGCCGCGCACACCCATTCCACTTACGGCAAGGCGTGGTCCACGCTCGGACGCCAGCTCGATCCGCTGACGCAGGACGCATGCTCGTTCTTCGAGGATCATGTGCTGTTCGACGACTTCACGGGGATGGTGGTCGACACCTCCGAAGGCCACCGGATCGCCCAGGCGCTGGACAAGGGCAATGGCCAGACCCACAAGGGCGCGATCCTGAAGAACCACGGCATCCTCACCGCCGGCCCGACCGTCGAAGCCACCGCCTGGTTGTACATCGCACTGGACAACGCCGCCCATACGCAGTTGCTGGCCGAGGCCGCTGGCACGCCGCAGCCCATCGACGAAGCGACGGCCCGGCATACGCATGGACAGGTCGGTGGCAACGAAGGCTCGCTGCACGCATTCGAAAGCCTCTACGCCGGACTGGTGAAAGCCGAGCCCGACCTGCTGGACTGACCGCACTTCCCCCCTCTCTCTCGCCCCCCGCCGGACCTGGCCGGGGGCGCAGTCTCCCCCCTTCCGTTGCACCGATCCCTGAGCACTGCCGGCATTGGCGTGTATCGACCACGTCTTCTTGCATGGTTCTGTTCGCGCTGCGGTGCCCACGGCGTTCCTGTGAGCAGCTCACAGTGCTGGGCTGCCCAGTCACAGCAGCGTCTTCATATGCTTCCGTAAAACCGTTCGTTTGCTTCCCAATGCCTCGGCTCTAAGCTACGCCCATGTATTTCAAGGCGGACATGCGTACCGCCCGACAATCGCGAAGGAGCAAGGGACAATGATCGTGCAGGCCGGCATTGCAGAGGACGCCCAGGACACCAGTCTGGGCCTGGCCGCATACGCGGCGCTGCGCCGCGACATCCTGTCCTGCAAGCTGGTGCCGGGCGCACTGGTCACCGAAGGCGAGTTGATGACCGCCTACGGCTTCGGCAAGAACAGCTGCCGTATCGCGCTCACGCGATTGGCGCACGACCGGCTGATCTTTGCGCGTCCGCGCCGTGGATATCAGGTGGCGCCCATCACGCTCAAGGACGTCGAGGAAGTCTTCGCGCTGCGCGTGCAGCTGGAGCCCATGGCTGCCCGGCTGGCCGTCGGCCGCGTCGACACGGCGCTGCTGCACGGGCTGGAGGCAGCGTGCCGCGATGAATACGCGATTCCGGCGCCGCGCCGCATCGACAAGTTCATGGACGCGAACAAGCAGTTCCACCTTGCCATCGTCCACGCCACCGGCAACGAGCGCCTGACGCGCACGCTGTCGGCGCTGATGGACGAAATGTCGCGCCTTGTCGCGCTCGGCTTCAACGTTCAGCGCGTGCGTCCCGAAATCCGCCACGACCACAACTCGCTGATCAAGGCCTTCGAGGATCACGACGAGAAGGCTGCCGAAACGATCGCGCGCCGCCACATCGAGGCATTCCGCACGCAGACCATGGAAAAGGTGTATGCCAGCCTGTCGCAGGCCGGCACCTACCTGCCGATGCGCGTGGCCGGAGGTGCGGCATGAGCCCACCCGTTCTGTCTGCGCAAGGCATCGTCAAGCGATTTGGTGCCGCCACGATTCTCGCCGGGGTCGACGTCAGCGTGCGCCGTGGCGAGGTACTGGCGCTGGTTGGTCCGTCCGGTTGCGGCAAGAGCACCTTGCTGAACATCCTTTCCGGGCTTGTGCTCCCGGACGCCGGGCAGCTTGCGGTGGACGGCGTGCCCGCCCCACAGGTGTCCGACTGGCGCCGTATCGCCTATATGTTCCAGGAAGACCGCTTGCTGCCGTGGCGTACCGTGCGCGATAACGTCGCGTTCGGCCTCGAAGCCAGCAACCTGTCGCGCGCCGATCGTCGCCGCCGCGCCGACGACATGCTGGAACTCGTAGGCCTGCACGCACACGGCGACGCCTGGCCGCACGCGTTATCGGGCGGCATGCGCAGCCGCGTGGCGCTGGCCCGCAGCCTGGCCGTGCAGCCCGAAGTCCTGCTGATGGACGAGCCGTTTTCGAAGCTCGATCCCCAGACGCGCAGCCAGATGCACGACGAATTGCTGCGCATTCAGGCCGGCAATGGCATGACCGTGGTGTTCGTGACGCACGATATGGAGGAAGCAGTGGTGCTGGCAGACCGTGTGGTCCGGCTGGCGGCCCGGCCGGGGCGTGTGGCCGACGTGGTCAACCTGGCGGATCTGGTGCGACCGCGCGTGCCCACCGAGCCCATCGTTGCAGAACAGGTGCGCGTACTGCGCGCCGCGGCATGAGGAGCGCCACCGTGACAGTGACTGCTGCTCGCCCATTCGCCACGCTGGTGCTGCAACGCCTGCTGCTGGTTGCCCTGCTGCTGGGGCTCTGGTGGTGGGGCGCCGCACGCGTGCCATCGTTCGTGCTGCCCGGCCCCGAAAAGGTGGGCCTGGCCCTGATCTCGCTGTGGCACAGCGACACCTTTACCGCCGACGTGGCGGCCACGTGCCAGCGGGTGCTGTCAGGCTTCGTGCTGGCCACGATCGTGGGCAGCGGCCTGGGACTGACGCTGGGTGCAAGCCGCGTGCTGGCCCGCTTCTTCGAGCCGGTCCTGACGGTCTTGAACACCGTGTCCTCGGCCATCTGGGCCATCTTCGCGATCATCTGGTTCGGCATATCCGATGCCACGACGGTCTTTGTCGTGTTCATGACGGCCATGCCGTTGATCCTGACCAATGTCTGGGAAGGCACCAAGACCGTCGATCCGCACTATGTCGACCTGGCACGCAGCTTTCGCATGTCCCGCGTGCAGGTGCTGCGCAAGATCTATGTGCCGACCATCCTGCCGCATTTCTTTGCCGGCGCACGACTGGCCTTCGGTTTCGGCTGGCGGGTGTCACTGGTGGCGGAGACCATTGGGTCCTCCAGCGGCATCGGCTATCGCCTGCGGCAGGCCGCCGACCTCGTCCAGACCGACCAGGTCTTCGCATGGACCGTGCTGCTGGTCGGCCTGATGCTGCTGCTTGAAGGCGGCTTGCTCAAGCCCGCCGAGCGCCGGCTGTTCCGCTGGAAAGCGGCCGCGCAGCAACCGTCCACCCCATCCGTTTCCTTCCAAGCCTGAGGATCTCATCGTGCGCAAGCTACTGTCGGCGGCCGCCGCCGCGTTTTCCGCCTATTCCGCATTTATCGCGCTGTCCTACGCGGCGATCACCCCGGCCAATGCCGCCGAGCCAGCTCCCGTTGTCAAGATCGGCTACTGGACCAGCGGCGTGAGCCTGGGCTACGGCTCGGTCCTGGAAACCAGGGATTTCCTCGCCAAGCGTGGTGTACGCGCCGAATTCGTTCACTTTCCCGACGTCAACGCGCCGCTGCGGGCGCTGGCTTCCGGCTCGATCGATCTCGCGTTCGGCGCACCTGTAGCCGGCGTGTTCGGTACCGCGGCGTCGGGCGTGCCCATCCGCATCTTTGCCGCGACGCAACCCGCCGATGTGCAGTTCGTCGTGCCGAAGGACTCACCGATCCAGTCCATCCGTGGCCTCAAGGGCAAGAAGGTAGGCATGTCGCCCGCCGGTTCCTCGGTCGCGGTCATTGCGGGCGCCGTGCTGGCCGGCAACTACCAGATCAAGAGCGGCGATTTCGCGCTGATTGGCGGCAACGAATCGCGCCTGGCGCAGTTCCTGGTGCAGAAGCAGGTGGATGCGGCGGCGCTGCGCTCGGTCACCGTGGAGCAACTTGGCGACGAACTGCCGGTGCGCAAGCTTGGCACGTTCGCCAGCGAGTGGAAAACGCTGACCCAGTCCGACGCCGTGCCCTATATCGGCGTGGGCGCCGCGCGGTCCGACCTGGTCGACAACCATCCCGAGGTCGTGGCGCGCGTGATTGCCGCATTGCGCGACACCCTGGCCTGGGGCAACGCCAATCGCGACGAAGTCGTCCAGATCCTGCAGAAGAAGGCCAACCTGCCGGCCGACGATGCCAGGGTCTATGTCAGCCACTGGAACGACATGAACCGCGTGGCGTTCGAGCCGGCGGACATCGCCACGCTGCGCCGCCAGCACGCCGTGTTCGTCGAATCCGGCCTGGTCAAGGGCGAACTCAAGGACGATCTGTTTGCCCGCAAGCCCTATGAGCAGGCCAAGGCGCTCAAGTAGGCCCGCTCGCCTTATTTCCCGCCTGATTGCTTTCCGTTTCCCTCCCCCAAGGAACCCATCGTGACTCAATCCATGCAAGCGTTGGTGCTCGACGCACACGGCACCCTCGAAGAACAGCTGCGCGTCGTCGCTGACAAACCCGTACCGAAGGCCGACGAAGGCCACGTCGTGATCCGGGTGGGCGCGTCGTCCTTCAACTACCACGACGTCTTCACCGTGCACGGCATGCCCGGCATCAAGGTGCCGTTCCCCGTCGTGATCGGCCTGGACCTGGCCGGCACCATCACCGAACTCGGTGCCGGCGTGACGGGCTGGAAGATCGGCGACCGCGTACTGGTGAACCCGCTCAAGCCCGGCGTGGGCCTGATGGGCGAAATGACCGATGGCGGCATGGCCGAATTCGCGCGGGTGGATGCGCGCCAGCTGATTGCCCTTCCCGACAACGTCACGTTTGCGCAGGCTGCCGCGCTGCCGGTGGCCTATGGCACGGCACACCGGATGTTGATCACCCACCAGACCGTCAAGCCCGGTGACAAGGTGCTGGTGCTCGGCGCCAGCGGCGGCGTGGGAACCGCCACGGTACTGCTGGCAAAAATGCTGGGCGCCGAAGTCATTGCCGCGGCGGGCTCCGACGAGAAGGGCGAACGGCTCAAGGCGCTCGGTGCTGACCACATCATCAACTATCGCGAAGTCGACTTCGGCAAGTGGGTGATCGAGCGTTACGGCAAGCCGCAGCGCCGCACGCACGAGGGCGGCGTGGACGTCATCGTCAACTTTACGGGCGGCGATACGTGGCTGCCCTCCATCAAGAGCCTGAAGCGCGGCGGCACGCTGCTGGTGTGCGGTGCCACGGCCGGCCATGACCCCAAGGAAGACCTGCGCTACGTCTGGAGTTTCGAGCTCAACATCAAGGGCTCGAACAGCTTCTACGACGACAACCTCAAGGCCCTGCTGGCCCTGGTTGCCGAAGGCAAGCTCGATCCGGTCATCGATAGCGTGTTGCCGCTCGACCAGGCCGCCAAAGGCCTGGCGCTGATCCGGGATCGCGCCGTCCTGGGCAAGGTGGTGGTGACGCCGTAAGCCATCGCCCCTTTGCCAGAACCTGCACCCCGGACCTCGCTCCATACCGACACCGAAGACCCAACATGACCCAGACCACGACACTGCCTTCCGCCGCCGACGTACAGGCACGACTGCTGCGCGGCCCCTATCACCAATGGCTCGGCCTCCAGGTCGAATCCGTCGCCGAAGGCGAGATCACGCTGACCGCGAAGTTCCGCGACGAATGGATCGTCAACCCCGACGGCGGCTATATCCACGGCGGTATTCTGGCCGCGCTGGTGGACCTTGGCGCCGACTGGGCGCTGGTATCGCACACCGGCAAGGGTGTGCCGACGGTGGACCTGCGCGTGGACTACCATCGCCCGGCGCGCGGCGATCTGCGGGTCGTGGGCACCGTCATCAAGACCGGGCGCCTGGTGAGCGTGGCCCAGGCCAACGTGTATGACGCCGAAGACCGCCTCGTAGCCAGCGGCCGCGGCGTCTACGCCACCCCCGCGCAGGCCTGACGCATCATGGCAGCGGAAGCACACGCAGCAAGTGGCCACAGTCCGGGCCGCAACCTCGGTAGCGTCATTGCGCGCGACGCCGATCCCTCCGCGCTGGCCATCGTTGGCGTCGGTGCCAACGGCGAGGCGCTCCGGCGTACGTTTGGCGACATCGACATCGCCGCCGACGCCGTTGCACGGGGCCTGCTCGGGCGCGGTCTGGCGCAAGGCGACCGCATCGCCCTGCTTGGTGTGAATTCGGTCGACTACGTGGTGTCGCTGCTTGGCATCATGCGCGCCGGGCTGGTCGCAGTGCCAGTGAACTTCAAGCTGCCACAGCCACTGGTCGACTACATCATCGCCGATAGCGGCGCACGGCTTGTGCTGTGCGATAGGGCTCACCGGGCGGCGGTGCCGGCGGCCACGCCGGCCATCGTATTCGGGTCGCCCGAACATGCGGCCCTGAGTACGCCGGACGGCGATCCCGCCGCCTTCACGGCATACGCACCCGCCGACGAGGATCTGGCGCTGCTGCTTTACACCTCCGGCTCCACGGGGCGGCCCAAGGGTGTACGCCTGAGCCATGCCAGCCATCTCTGGGTGGTGCACGCTCGCCGGGCCGGCACACCGCTGGCCGGCGAGCGCGTGCTGATTGCCGCGCCGCTGTACCACATGAACGCGCTGGCGCTGATCCTGCTGGCACTGGCCTGCCACGCGCCATCGGTGCTGCTTCCCCAGTTCCAGGCCGCCGCCTATATCAATGCCATTGGGCGGTACCAGTGCACTTGGCTGACGGCCGTGCCGCCGATGATCGCCATGATGCTGCGCGAGCGCGCATTGCTGGATCGCACCGACCTGGGCAGCGTCCGGGCGGTGCGCATGGGGTCCGCTCCGGTCAGCCCGGCGCTGAAGGCGCAGATCCATCAGCTATTGCCCAATGCACGCGTCATCAACGCCTACGGTACCACCGAAGGCGGGCCCGTCGTGTTTGGCCCGCATCCGGACGGACTGCCCACGCCAGCGCAATCGGTCGGCTATCCGCACCCCGCCGTGGCGGTGCGGCTGATCGATGAGCAGGGTCAGGCTGCCGACGAAGGCGTGCTCGAGCTGCGCAGCCCCGGGCTCATGCTCGGTTACCACAACCGCCCGGAACTACAGCCATTCACCGAAGACGGCTACTACATCACCGGTGACGTGTTCCGCCGAGATGCGGACGGCTTCTACACCTTCGTGGGCCGGCGCGACGACATGTTCGTCAGCGGCGGCGAAAACCTCTACCCCGGCGAGATCGAAAAGGCGCTGGAGCGGCACGAGGCCGTGCAGCAGGCCAGCGTCGTACCGGTGCCTGACGAGATCAAGGGCACCAAGCCGGTGGCCTTCGTGGTGCTGCGCCCGGGCATCGCCCCGCCCACCGAACACGCGTTGCGCGAATGGTCGCTGACGCAGTTGGCCGCCTACCAGCATCCGCGCCGGATCTGGTACGTCGATGCGCTGCCACTGGCCGCCACACAGAAGATCGATCGCCGCGCGCTGGCCGATCAGGCCGTGCGCCTGCTGGTTCCGTGAAAGCGCAGCCTGACCCATCCGATTGCAATCCGCAGGAGTCAATGATGTTGTTCCGCAAGCCGCCGCGCGCCGGCGCCACCCTTGCCGCGCTAGGCACCGCCGCGCTATTCGCCACCTCGGCCCACGCGGCCGATGAAGTCACTATCGCGCTGGCCATTCCGCCCGCCGTCCACGACGGCGCGCCTTATGCGGCCGCCGAGGCGCTGGGCCTGTTCAAGGAAGCCAACCTCAGCGTCAAGACCATCGTCTTTCAGGGCGCTGGCGCCCTGCTGCCGCAGGTGGCGGGCAAGCGCGTGACGTTTGGCTATCCCACATCGGAGCCCGTCATCGCGAGCCACTTTTCGGGCAAGGACCCGCTGCCGCTGCGCTATTTCTATAACGGTGTGCCTGGCAACACGATGGAGTTCGCCGTGCTGGCCGACTCGCCGATCCGCTCGCTGGCGGATCTCAAGGGCAAGCAGATTGGCGTGGGTGCCTTGACCTGGGGGACGATCCCCGGAGGGCGTGCCGCGCTGCGCCTCGCGGGGCTGGAACCGGGCAAGAACGTCGAGTACGTCGCGGTCGGGGCGTTGGGCGCGGGGTTCCAGGCGCTGCGCACCCATCGCGTCGATGCGCTGAACTTCAACAGCAGCTGGGACGACCAGCTCGAATTGTCCGGCACCCGGATCCGGCGCATTGCCTATCCGGCTGTGTTCCAGGAGACGGCAGGCAACGGCTTCATCGCCCATGTCGACACCCTGCGCGACCAGCCCGACCTGGTGCGCCGCTTCGGCCGCGCCTACACCCAGGCCCAGATCGTCTGCGAGGCGAACCCGGCATTCTGCGTCAAGGCATTCTGGCGACAGCACCCGGAATCCCGGCCGGCGGGCGACGAAGCCAGGCAACTCGCCGAGGCGTCCGAACTGCTGACGCGCCGTCTGAAGCGCGTGCTGTACACCCCGTCTGGCGCGCCGCGCGTACCGGGGCAGTATGATCTGTCCGCCATCCAGCGCGGCATCGAAGCCATGGCCCAGGCCGGGGAGTATCCCAGCGCCGACGTGCCGCTGCAGAAGATCTTCTCGAACGACTTCGTCCCGTCCTTCAGTGACTTCGACCGCGCCGCACTGGTGCGACGCGCAAAGGCGGCCCAATGAGCCGGACATTGCACGCACGAATCGATATCGACCCGGCCGACGCGCTGGTCGATGTCCCGCGCGACATCACCCTGCGCGGATTCAATGGCGAGGAACACGTAACCCTCACCGCGACCCTGAACCATCCGGACGGCAGCCTGTGGGAAAGCCATGCGGTGCTGACTGCCGATGCCGAAGGCACGGTCACCGTCGGCGATACCGCACCGGTCAGCGGCGGCTGGATCGTTGCCGACGCTACCGCACCGGTCTGGGCCATGCGGAGGGTGCGCGCCCCGACGCGCCCGGCATGGAGCGAAGGCGTCGCGCCGCTCGACATCATGCTGACGGCAACCGGCCAATACGGCGCACAGGCAAGAGCGCAGTACACCCTGCGATTCCTGGCGCCTGGCGTCACGCATCGCCCGGTACGCGAGGCTGGCCTCAGCGGCACGCTCTACACCCCGGCGGGTCCCGGCCCCCACCCGGCCGCGCTGGTGCTCGCAGGCTCCGGCGGCGGCACGCACGATCAACGTGCCGCGCTATACGCCGCGCATGGCTATGCGGCGCTGGCCCTGGGCTATTTCAAGGCGCCGGGCCGACCCGACCATATTGACGATACGCCGCTCGAATACTTCGAAACCGCGCTGCGCTGGATGCACGAACGTCTGGCACCCCAGCACGGCTTCGTCGCGGTGTCGGGCGTGTCGCGCGGCGGCGAACTTGTCTTGTTGCTGGCGTCGCACTTTCCGGCGCTCGTGTCTGCCGTCGTGGCGTACGTGCCCAGCGCCGTGGTCCATGGGACCCTCCGCGCGGGCCGCCCGGACAAGCCGCGCGATGCCACCGCATGGACCTGGCGTGGCCAGCCGCTGCCCAATGTCTGGCGCGACAATCCGGACGCCGACTGGCACGCGTTCGACCATCCCCCCGAGCCGGGCCAGCCAATACGCCAGGCGCCCGCGTTTCATACACCGCTGCGCAATGCCCAGGCCGTGGCGCTCGCCCGCATCCCGGTGGAGCGGATCCAGGCGCCGGTGCTGCTGATTTCCGGCACCAACGACGGCTTCTGGCCATCGACGCTCTACAGCGACCAGGTGGCGGCCACACTACGCGACCGTGGCGACGGCGCGATCGTCGAGCACTTTCGCGGCGAAGGCGCCGGCCACGCGATCGGCTTGCCGCAGTTGCCAGCGACACTGATCGCCAAGCCGCACCCCGTCGCCGGGCAGCTGCTCGATGGCGGGGGCACCGCGCTGGCCAATGCCCGGGCCAGCGCCGCCTCGTGGGCGCGCGTGGTCGATTTCCTTGGCGGTGCCGTGCAGCGATCCGCTGGCCACAATGCCGGGCGGCCTACCGCATCATGAGCGCCGCCCTGTCGATACGCGGGGTGGGCCTGACTTATCCCACGCGCTCCGGGCAGACCGAGGCATTGGCCGACGTCGATGTGGACATTGGCGAAGGCGAGTTCGTCGCGCTGCTCGGCCCTTCGGGCTGCGGGAAATCCACCCTGTTGCGTCTTGCCGCCGGCCTGCTCTCGCCGACGCGTGGGCGGATCACGCTGAATGGGCACCCGGTCGACGGGCCCAGCCGCGGCACGGGCGTGGTGTTCCAGAAGCCAAGCCTGCTGCCGTGGAAGACCGTGCGCGAAAACGTGCTGCTGCCGGCGCGTACCCAGGGCCTGGACCTGTGCCGCGCGAAGGCCCGTGCCGATCAGTTGCTGGAATTGGTGGGTCTGACGACATTTGCGGGCAACTATCCGTTCGAGCTATCGGGCGGCATGCAGCAACGGGTCGGCATCGCCCGCATGCTGCTGCCGGACCCGGCCCTGCTGCTGATGGACGAACCCTTTGCGGCACTGGATGCGTTGTCGCGCGAGACCCTGACCTTCGCCCTGCAGGACATCTGGAGCGTCCAGCGCAAATCCGTGCTGTTCATCACGCACAGCATTCCGGAGGCCGTGTTCCTGGCGGACCGGATTCTGGTCATGTCGCCGCGCCCTGGCCGCATCGTGGAGTCGCTGCAAAACCCACTGGCGCGCCCGCGCAGCGTCGACACATTCGACCATCCGGACTTCACCGCCCTGACCCAGCACTTGCGGAGACACTTCAATGCCCACTGACAACGTCTTCCGGCGCCTGCCAGCACCGGTCTATCCCGCTATCAGCATCGGCCTGCTGTTGCTCGCCTGGGACCAGGCGGTGCGGTGGCTGCAGATTCCCGACTACCTGCTGCCGCCGCCAGAAGCGGTCTTCCAGTCGCTGGCGGAGGGATTTGTCACCGGCACGCTGTGGCCGCATATCGGCGCCACGCTGCTCAACACCGTTGCCGGCTTTGCGGTGGGCAGCGTCCTGGCCGTGGCGCTCGGCGCCTTGCTGGCGGAATCCGAAACCTTCGAACGCTTTGTCTACCCGCTTCTGGTGGGACTGCAGGCCACGCCCAAGGTGGCGCTGGGGCCCATCCTGCTGGTCTGGTTTGGCTTTGGTGCGGCATCGAAGATCGTGCTGGTAGCCCTGGTCTGCTTCTTTCCGCTGTTCGTCAACACGATCAACGGCATCCGGCGCACCGACCCCGAACTGCTGGAAGCATGCCGCGCGTTCAGTGCATCGCGTGGCTTCCTGCTGTGGCACGTCAAGCTGCCGGCCGCGCTGGTCGACATCTTCTCGGGCCTGCAGATCGGCGTATCGCTGGCCCTGATCGGCGCCGTGGTGGGCGAATTCCTGTCGGCGCAGCGCGGGCTCGGCTACCTGATCGCCTCGTCGTCGGTCAGCATGAGTCTTGCCACGATGTTTGCAGGCGTGCTGCTGCTCGCGGTGACTGGCCTGATTGGCGTGGAAGCCGTGCGTGGCATCCATCGGCGCGTCGTCTTCTGGCATCCCACTGCGCGCGGCCGTTAAGTGACTGCGCCGGTATCGATGGCTTGACGTTCCGACGCTATCCCAGCTGGCCGTACCCCAGCCGCTGCGCGTCCAGCGCCATGGCGGCGATTGGCAGGTACGCCGCCGCGGTCGTCCGCACGACGTCGTCCATATGAAGCCGCGTCCGCAGGTCAGCGTCATCGCGCAGCGCCTCCCGCAAGGCGACGCGCACCTGCCTGACAAGGGAAGTGCGGGCGCGCCGCGAGGCAATGAAGGGCAGCCCGGGCACCGCTCGGGTCACGCCGATCTGCCGGAGACCCGCCACCAGCGCCGGATGATGCTCCGACGCAAATGCCAGGGTCACGCAGTCGATCGCCGCGACATCGGCCCGGCCCTCTCCGACCGCGGCCAGCGATGCGAGATGCGAGCCCGTGTGCACCACGTCGCCGAAGAATCGCCCATCCCTGGCCAGCGGCGCAACGACGTGACGCAGCGCGTTCATGCCGCTGTGCGAGTCGGGGCCGTTGCACGCGGCGCGTGCGCCCCGGCAGGCTTCGATCGTCGCGGGCCCGCCGTCCGCACGCACTACGATCACACTGCGGTAGGCCTGCCGATGGCAGCCGGATACCGCAAAGCGCGGCGTGCCGATCAGCCGGACATAAGGGGCCAGCCCGTGGACCAGCGGATAGCCGCAGGTCTGCGACAGCAGCAGGTCGTCGCGGCGCCAGAAGGCGTGCAGCGCATCGGCGCCTTCGCCAGGGTCTACCGCCGCGAGCGTCACCGGCGCCCGCGCGCGCGCCAGAAACTGGCCGACGCGGTCGATCAGCAGCAGCCAATCGTCGCGCAACGGTGCAGCGACGTTGTACATGGGCAGCGCCGCCACCCAGCGTTCAGGCCTTGCCATGATCGCCCGATGTCTCGATACGAAGCGCCAGCATCCCGTCGAACCGTGGATGCACGACAGGCGCCACCGCGCGCCATGCATAACGCACCAGCCACTCGCGGTAGCCCTGGACGAAGAAGCCATCGTCGCGCGCCAGGTAGTCATGCGCCCGTCGTCGATAAACCCAGGCCAGCGCAAACCACGGTACCCCTGGCAGATCGTGATGCACAAGGTGAAAGTTGTTGTTCAGGAACAGCAGGCGCCAGCCCAGGCCGGCTTCGTTGATGACACTGCGCGACGCATCGGCTTCGGTGGCGCGATGTTCCTGAAAGGACCGGATCGCCGCCAGGGACAGCGCGGGATACGCGACGCCCGCCAGCATCAGCCAGGCCGGCATGCCGCATTCGCGCTGCAGCCACGCCAGCAGAACCGTCAGGGCGGCAAGATGCGCCGCCCACACGGGAAGATCGCGCCAGTCTCCGGACCGCACCCGGCCGATCGCGTCGCCGACGATCGACGCGATGGAGAACGCCGGCTGCAGCACGATGCGTCCGGCCATCGTGTTGCGCGCCGCATAGAGGCGACGCAAGACTCGCGGCGCGGACTGCCATGCGCCAACGTCGAGGAAGTAGCTTTCCGGATCGGCATGCGGATGCGTGAGTTCGGCCTCATGGTGCTGCAGATGCGCCCGACGGTACAGCGCATAAGGCAGGCACACCGCCAGCGGCGCCGCGCCAAGCAGCGCATTCAGCCATGGCAGACGCGTCGGATGCCCGTGCAGCAACTCGTGCTGCAGCGACAGGTACCACGTGGTGCACAACGTCAGCAAAGCACAGGCCAGCGGCAGTCCGAGCTGCCTGGCATGGGTGGCCACGCCAAACCAGGCGCCATACACGGCCAGGACCAGCAACCAGGTGGGCAGCTCGGTGCGCCACAGCCAATGCCGCGCCGCCTGCGCGAGTTCCATGCGCTGCTGATCGTCGAGGTAAGTGGTCATCGGCGCGGGTCTATGAAAGAGAGAAACGACACCGCAGCATACGGGCGCCAGTGCACGCTCAGGAACGAACGATTGCCGATAACGATATGTGCCGCGCCCGCTTCGCGTCACATGCGCTGGGCGCCGGCGACATTCACCGGATTTGCATAGTCGGATTACTTCGTTGACGTACCGGACGTCTGCCTCCACAACATGGTTGGTCGACCATCACGGAGACCCTTGCCATGACCGATCTGCTCGACTGGTTCACGGCCATCTGCGCGGTGGTGCTGGTCTACGCCGCGCTGCGCCATCCGCTGTACCCGCCCCACAAGGACAGCGAACCCTCGAAGCGTCAGCCGCGCCGTTGACCGCGCAAGTCCGTCGCGCATATCGAAGTACGAAAAGATTTGTTCGTATCGGGCGATGCACTCCATAAGCTGACTGATCCGCGACATTGCGCGATTCCTGCCGACATCGTGTCGGCAGGCGTGTCCGGACTCATACCTGCATCCATCATGCTGCGCCGCAGACTGCTCGACTCGTTGAAACTCGCCCTGGCCGCCTTTGCCTACGCCGCCTGCGCCACGCCGTCCATCGCTAACACGCCGGTCGATGGATTCCCGAACCGGACCGTGCGCATCATCGTGCCGGTGGCCGCCGGCGGCAGCGCGGACAAGCTGGCCCGCACGCTGGCGCAGAAGCTCAGCGAGCGGTGGCACCAAAGCGTGGTCGTCGAGAACGTGTCGGGCGCCAGCGGCACGATTGGCGCAGGCCAGGTGGCCCGCGCCACGCCGGATGGCTATACGCTGCTGCTCGGCGGCGAAGGCGTGACGCTGAATGCGTCGCTGTTCAAGCGACTGCCCTACGATACGCGCCATGCATTCCGTGGGGTAACCAAGGCCGTGGTCAGTCCACAGGTGCTGGTGGTCCGGCCCGATCTGGGCGTGAAGACCTTTGGCGAATACCTGGCCCTCGCAAAGCGCAAGCCAGGCGAGATTGCGCTGGGACTGCCGGGCAATGGCGGTATCGCCCATGTCGCGCATGAAATGCTGTCGCGCCAGCTCGGCATCGAGGTCAACTACATTCCCTATCCCGGCGGTGGTCCCGCGACGCTCGACCTGCTGGGCGGCCATATCGATGGCACGCTGATCACGCTGGCCGCCGTCACCGACTATGTGCGCAACGGCCGCCTGACCGCACTCGCCGTCACCACCCCCTATCGTTCGAAGGCGCTGCCGCAAGTGCCCACCATGGCCGAGGCCGGCGCGTCCGGCTTCGCCGTAGAAAGCTGGCAGGGCCTGCTGGCCCCGGCCGGTACGCCAACCGACGTGGTGGAGCGTATCAATCGCGATGCCACGGCCGTGCTGGCGCAGCCGGGCACCCGACAGCAACTCGAAGACGCCGGCTTCGTCGTGGTGGCGTCATCGGCGCAGGCACTCGACGACACGCTATCGAAAGACCTGCCGCGTTACGCGGCGGTCATCGCCTCGGCGGGTATCAAACTGAACTAGCTGCAGCGCGACGCCCCCCACTCTTTCCACGGCAAAACTGCCCTTGCCGTGCAGCGATGCCTTTTCAGGGCATCGCCTGCCTGGCGCCAACTTCATCTGCCCCATGACATCCGCCTACACCCTGCGCGCCATTGCCGCGCTCGCACTCACACTCATCGCCACCCAGCCGGCACGCGCCGACGCCACGCTCGACAAGATCAAGCAGCGCGGCAAGGTTGCCATCGGCGTGCTGGTCAACGGCGGCCCATTTGGATCGATCGATCCGGCCACCCAGCAACTGGTCGGCTGGAACCCCGAACTCGCCCGTGACCTGGCCAAACGCCTCGGGGTGGAAGCCGAACTCGTGCAGGTCAACCCGTCCAACCGCGTGCAGTTCCTGCAAGCTGGCAAGGTGGACCTGCTGATTGCCTCGATGGAATACAACCCCGATCGCGGCGAACTGCTGTCCTACGCACCCACGCCGTTCTACCGCGTCGGCGGCACCGCGGCAGTGCTCAAGACCAGCGGCATCCATCAGTGGGAAGACCTGCGCGGCAAGACCGTATGCGCGTCGCAGGGCAGCAGCTTCGTGAAGCCCCTGCAGGAGCAGTATGGCGCGCAGGTGCGTGGCTTCAAGACGGCATCCGAATCCCTGCTGGCATTGCGCGGCGGCCAATGCGTGGCGGCCGTGCATGACGCCACGTTGATCCATCCGCTGCTGCGCTCCAATGCCGAGTGGGCCAGCTATGCCGCTCCGATCGCAACCGAGATCCTGCCAGCGCCGTCGGTGGTCTGGGCCCGCAAGGGTGAAACGGATACGGTGGCCGCCGTAGACAAGGTCGTGCAGGAATGGCATCGCAGCGGGTGGTTGATCGGCACCGAAAAGCGGCTGGGCATCACGCCGCCACAGCCGCTGCTGCCCGAGCTGCAGGCGAAATTCAAGAGCTGAGGGCAGGCGCGCGATGAACAGGTACCTCGTATCGGCCGCCCTGCTGCTGGCCGGGTTCGCCACGGCCCATACCGCCTGGGCCGACGCCACGCTCGAAAAGATTCGCCAGCGCGGCAAGCTGTCGGTTGGCATCGACGGCCCCAGCCCGCCGTTCGGCATCCTCGATACCGCTACCGGAAAGACTGGCGGCTACCAGACGGAACTCGCGGCCGACCTGGCGCGCCGCCTTGGCGTGCAACTGGAAACCGTGCCGGTGACGGCTTCCACGCGTGTGCAGTTCCTGCAGGCGGGCAAGGTCGACCTGCTGGTGGCAAACATTCAATGGACGCAGGAGCGCAGCGAGATCCTGAGCTTCGCCCCGACGCCTTACGACCTGGTCGGCGGCGCGGCCATGGTGTCCAGGCAAAGCGGCATCCAACGCTGGGAAGACCTGCGCGGCAAGGTGGCCTGCGTCTCCCAGGGCAGCAACTTCGCCAAGCCGCTGGCCGAGCGGTACGGCGCCATCGTCAAGGGCCTGCGTGGCATCCCGGAATCGTTGCTGGCGCTCAAGGGCGGCACGTGCGCGGCATCGGTGCATATCCAGCCGGCGCTGTACCAGACGCTGAACGGACCGAACAAGGCGGAATGGACCGCGTTCACGCTGGCCACCGAAGACCAGCTGATCCCGTCGCCAACCGTCGTATGGACGCGTCGCGGCGAGCAGGACACGGTGGCATTCGTCGACAAGGCGATCCGCGACTGGCACCGCACGGGCTTCCTGCTCAGCCAGGCCAGCAAGTTTGGCGTGCCGGACGGGGCCTACATCCGGCCCGCACGCGATCGCGCCAAACAGGGCAAGTTCGACGTGGCACCACAGGACTTCGCCGTCTTCACGGAGAGCCGGAAGCCATGACCACACCATCCATCACGCTGTCCCAGCGTGCCCGCCGCGTGCGCCTGTCGCCGATTGCCGCCGCCGGGCAGCGTGCCGCCGCGCTGATCCGCCAAGGTCGCGACGTGCTGACGCTCACCGCCGGCGAACCCGAATTCGACACGCCGCCTGCCATCCAGCAGGCGGCCATCGCGGCCATGGCACGCGGGGAAACACGCTATACACCGACGCCGGGCACCGAAGTGCTGCGTCGCGCGGTAGCCGAACGCTTCAACGCGGACCATGCCATCGGCGTCGCGCCGGCCGAAGTGTTTATCGGCAGCGGCGGCAAGCAGGTCATCTTCAACGCATTCGCGGCCACGCTCGATGGCGGTGACGAAGTCATCGTGCCTGCACCTTACTGGTCTTCGTTTCCGGACATCGTGCGCGTCAACGACGGCAGTCCCGTCATCGTGCCGTGCGACCAGCAGAGCGGATTCAAACTGACGGCCGGCGCACTGGCGTCCGCCATCACGCCGCGTACGCGCTGGGTCATCCTCAACTCGCCGTCCAATCCCACCGGCGCGGTGTACACGGAGGACGAACTGCTGTCGCTGGCCAAGGTACTGCGCGCGCATCCGCAGGTACTGGTCCTGCTCGACGAGATCTACGACCAGATCCGCTTCGTCCCGCCTGCGCGGCACTGGCTGGCGCTGGCACCAGACCTGCGCGCCAGATCGCTGATCCTCAACGGCGCATCGAAGACCTATGCGATGACCGGCTGGCGCATCGGCTGGGGCATCGCACCGGCCGAACTGGTGCAGGCGATGACAGCGATCCAGTCGCAGGTCTCTTCGGGTGCCAATTCGATCGGGCAGGCCGCCGCCGCGGCGGCGCTGCTGGCCAACGACCGGGCTTTCGTCGAGCAGGCCCGCGACGCCTATGCGCGCCGGGCCACGTTGACCGTCGCGGCGATCAACCGCGTTCCCGGGCTACGCCTGTTGCCGCCCGACGGGGCCTTCTTCGCCTACATCCATTGCGGCGGACTGATCGGACAGGTACGGCCCGACGGCCAGGTGCTGGCCACCGACAGCGATGTGGTGGACTGGCTGCTGGACAGCGCGGGCGTTGCGGTGGTGGAAGGCGCCGCCTATGGGTTGTCGCCGTACTTCCGCCTGTCGTTCGCCGCTGCGGACAACGTGCTTGAAGCGGCGTTGCAGCGCATTGCGCAGGCCGTCGCCACACTCAGCCCCGCGTCGGCCGAGGCGCAGCCATGATCGACGCCTGGATCGTTTCCGGAATCGCCGCGCTGAAGCCGCTGGGCCTGAACTACGCCTTCGTTCTGGACACTACCGAGCGCACTGCGTTCCTGCATGGACTGGTCGTCACGCTGCAACTGTGCGTGCTGACGATTTCGTGCAGCCTGCTGGCGGGCGCCGCGCTGGCGGCCATGCTCACCTCCGGCAACAAGGCGCTGGCTACGCCAGCACGCGCATTCGTCGAGCTGACCCGCAACACGCCCACGCTGGTGCAGCTCTATTGCGGATTTCTCGTGCTGAACATGCTGATCACCCAGCATCTGAGCAGCCTGGGCAGCAGCAACCCGCTGACGCCGTTCTTCTGGGTGGTGGCCGTCGTGTCGCTGCACAAGGCGGTGTTTCATGCCGAGGCCCTGCGCGCCGGCATCGAGGCCGTCCCGCACGTCACGCTGGAGGCCGCACGCTCGCTGGGATTCTCGCGGCGGCAACTGCTGCTGCAGGTAGAACTGCCGCTGGCCGTCCGTTTCGCGCTGCCGGCGCTGGTCAACAACCTCGTCGACCTGGTCAAGATGACGGCCGTCGCGTCGGCCATCGCCGTGGGCGATGTCACGTATGAATCGATCATGATCTGGACCCAGCGCGACAACGTGCTGGAATTGCTCTTGTTGATCCTGGCGTTCTTCGGCGTCCTGACCTGGCTGGTCAGCCGCACGGGCCGCTGGCTGGAACTGCGTTTGAGGATGCCCGGCTATGGCCAGTAACCCGCTTGCCCTGCCCTCGCGCCCCGCGCCGCCCTCCGTCAGGCATGCCCTTGCCAGCCCCTGGGTGCTGGCGGCGTTGTGCGTGCTGGCCGTCGTCGGCTTCTGGAACGCCACAGGCAGCACGCCTGCCGCGTTCCGCAACCTGTGGACGTGGTCGCCGGCGCTGCTGCGTGGCATGTGGGCAAACATCGAAATCAGCGTCCTGGCGATGGCGCTCGGCACACTCGCCGGCCTGGTGATCGGCGCGCTGTCCCTGTCCACCCATCGCGGGATACGCTACCTGGCACGACTATGGGTGCAGGCGTTCCGCAACGCCCCGATCCTGGTGCTTGTGTACTTCACCACCTATGTGTTTCCGTTCGAGCTTCACATTGGCCAGTGGACGGTGCCGTTTCCCGACTGGATCAAGGTCGTGCTGGGGCTTGCCCTGCCTGCCAGCGCCAACGTGGCCGAGATATTCCGGGGCGCGATCCAGTCGATTCCGAGCGCGCAATGGGAGGCTGCCCAGTCGCTGGCGTTCCGGCGCAGCCAGATTTTCCGGCTGATCGTGCTCCCGCAGTGTCTGCGGCGCATGTTGCCACCGTGGATGAACCTTTACGCCAGCATCACCATGAGCACGTCGCTGGCCTCGCTGGTTGGCGTGCACGACGTGGTCGATACCGCCCAGGTGGCCAGCAATACCGTGGCCCGCACCGACTTCACGGTGCTGGTCTATTTCACGCTGCTGGCCCTGTTCTTTGCCTATTGCTATCCGATCGCGCGCGCCACGCGTGCGCTGGAGCGTCGCCATGACCGCCACTGATTCCTTTCTGCGCAACCGCCAGCCGCAGGCGTCCGCCGACTCGCCCGCCAGACCGCTGGTCGCACTGCACGACGTGCACCTGACCTTCGGCGACAACACCGTGCTCAAGGGTATCGATGTCGAGGTGCGGCGCGGCGAGGCCGTGACCATCATCGGGCCATCCGGTTCTGGCAAGAGCACGATCCTGCGGTGCATCACCGGGCTGCTCCGCCCGCAACAGGGGCAGATCCGCGTTGGCGACACCGCCGTGGAAACGCTCCGCACCGAAGACGAACTGATTGCCCTGCGCAAGCGCGTGGGCTTTGTCTTCCAGCAATACAACCTGTTTCCGCACCTGACCGTACTGGAGAACCTGGTGATCGCCCCCACCCGGGTAATCGGCCGCAGCCGGCGTGAGGCCGAGCAGGAAGCGCGTGCGCTGCTGGGCAAAGTGCGGCTGGCCGACAAGGCGCACGCGTATCCGGGCGAACTGTCGGGCGGTCAGCAGCAACGCGTGGCGATTGCCCGGGCGCTGGCGATGCGGCCCGAGCTGATCCTGTTCGACGAGGTGACGTCGGCGCTCGACCCCGAAACGGTCGGCGAAGTGCTGACCGTGATCCGCGAACTCGTGGAAGACGGCATGACGTGCGTGCTGGTCACCCACGAGATGCGATTTGCCGCCGAGATCAGCGATCACATCTACTTCACCGAAGCAGGCCGAATCGTCGAGCATGGGCCGCCCGAGCAGATCTTCGGCAACCCCAGCCACGAGCGCACGCGAGCCTTCCTGCGCCGGGCGCTGGGCGCCATTCCGCGGCTGCCTGCCGAATTCAACGCCGCGTTCGCACCGGCACCCGCACCCACCGAAGGCTGACCAGGACCATTCCATGAGCGAGAATCCCACGGACGGCATCCACACACGGCTGCTGCATGCTGGCGCGCCACGACTGCAGGATGGCGCCGGCCCCGTCAACGTTCCCGTGGTGCGCACCAGCACCGTCCGCTTCGAGGCCGTCGAGACGCTGGCCGACCGCCATCACCGCCGCTCGCATGGCGAGCGGATTGCCACCTATGGGCGTCACGGCCTCGACACCCATGAGGCGCTGGAAGACGCGTTATGCACCCTGGAAGGCGGGCATCGTGCCTTCCTGGCGCCCTCCGGGCTGTCGGCCATCACACTGGTGCTGCTGGCGCTGCTCGGCCCCGGCGACCATGCGCTGGTTTCCGACACGGTCTATGCGCCGCTTCGCCGGGTCGACCAGACGCTGTTGCAGCGGCTTGGCGTGGAAGTCCAGTATTTCTCGCCCGCACATGACGACCTCGATACGCTGATTCGCTCCACCACACGGCTCTTGTATCTGGAGTCGCCAGGCTCCCTGCTGTTCGATGTTCTCGACTTGCCCGCGCTGACGGCCATTGCACGCGCCAAAGGCGTGCCGGTCGCCATCGACAACACGTGGAGCGGCGGCTGGTTCCTGCAGCCTTTGCGCCTGGGCGCCAATCTTTCGATCCAGGCGGCGACCAAGTACATCGCAGGCCACTCCGACGTCATGCAGGGCGCCGTCGTGGTGGACAGCCCGGCGCTGGCCGAGCGCATCGCGACCACACACGAGGCGCTGGGCCTTACCGTCGGCGCAGACGACGCCTATCTGGCGCTGCGCGGGCTCCGCACGCTGCCCGTACGGCTGGCACAGCACCAGCGCAACGCGACAGAGGTGGCGCAATGGCTGCAGCAGCAGCCGCTGGTGTCCCGCACCTTCTATCCCGCGCTGCCCGACGACCCCGGTCACACGCTGTGGAAGCGCGATTTCACGGGTGCCAGCGGGCTGGTGTCATTTGCCCTGCGCACCAGCGACCACGCCGCAGCCGGCCGGTTCGTCAACGCCCTGCGGCTGTTTTCGATCGGCGCCTCGTGGGGCGGCTACGAGAGCCTGGCGCTGGTGGCGCCCCCCGAACGGCTCAACGCGTCGCGTAGCTGGCAGGAACATGGGAACAACGCGCCGGTCATCCGCCTGCATGTCGGCCTGGAGGACCCACGCGACCTGATTGCGGATCTGCACCAAGCCTTCCAACGCACCATCGCCCAGGACTGACATGAGCGACATCGACCAATTCGCGCGGGACACGCTGCGGCTGCTGGGCCCGGCTCCCGACAACTGGGTGCCTCAACGCGACGGCATCGACCATAACGTCGTGATCGTCGGGGGCGGCCAGGGCGGCACTGCCATCGCCCATGCACTGCGGCGGGCGGGCATCGGCGAGGTTTCCGTGATCGACGCTGCGGCAGACCCTTCCGGCACCGGCGTCTGGCTAACCCGCGCACGCATGCACAAGCTGCGCACGCTGAAATCGCTGGTAGGACCGGAACTTGGCATCACCGCGCTGGGCTTCCAGCAATGGTTCGAGGCCCGCCACGGCCGCGAGGCCTTCGCGGCACTAGACCGCATTGCGCGCGCCGACTGGGCCGCCTATATCGACTGGTTCCGCGACTTCCTCGATATCGAGGTCCGCCATGGCACGCGCCTCGTCGATATCGCGCCGTACGAGGACGCCGGCGTACAGGCGCTGCGGCTGACGCTGGAAGTCGGCGGTGCGAGGCACGTCGAGACGACGCGCAAGCTTGTCCTGGCCAACGGCGTAGCCGGCAACGGTGCGCCATCCGTGCCCGCCTATCTGCAGGCAGCGGTTCAGGCGGGGCTCGCCGCGCATACGGCCGATGCTATCGACTTTGCGGCGCTACGCGGCAAGACGGTGGCCGTGATCGGTGCGGCCGCTTCGGCCTTCGACGCGGCGGCAGTGGCGCTGGAAGCTGGTGCGCAGGCGGTGCGGCTGTTCTCCCGGCGCGATCACATCGCGGCCCGGGCCGTGGCCAAGCCACGCATGTACCCCGGCTTCTTCGAGAACTACGCCAGCCTGTCCGATGCGCAGCGCTGGCAGCACGCGGTACGCTACCGCCGCGCGGGCTCGACGCCTCCGGCAGATGCCGTCAAGCGCGCCACTGCCCATGCGAACTTCCACCTGCATCTATCCTCGCCGTGGCAGGCTGCCACGCTGCGCGACGGCAGCGTCGAAGCCCATGTGGCAGACCGGACATTCGTGTTCGACTTCGTGATCGCCGGCACGGGATACACCACCGACCCTGCGGACCGCGCCGAACTGGCCAGCATCGCCCCATGGATTGCTCGCTGGCGCGACCGGTACGAGCCGCTGCCGGGCGAGCGCGATGACGCGCTTGGCGCTTCGCCCTATCTGGGCTCTGGCCTGGAATACACCGAAAAGCACCGCGGTGCCGCGCCATGGCTCGGTGCGATCCACGTGTTCAATCCAGCCGGCTATGTCAGCACTGGCGTTCCGTTGGGCGATATCCCGAGCATGCGGCGTGATATCCCGCGGATCGTATCGCGCGTGAGCCAGGATCTGTTCACCGCCGACCTTGCATTGCACCAGGCCCGCGCGCTTGCCGAGGTGTCGCCTGATTTCGGGCCGGACTTGTACGCACATGCCGTCTGGCACGGCTGAACGAAACGGGGGGCCGTGACGCCCCCTGTCGTGCCGGTTGTTGCGACCGTTCCGCTTAGCCTGCCGCCCCGGCGGCCCCGATCAACCGGAAGCCGATATCGCCCTCGCGCCCGAGCTGTTCCACCAGATTGACCTCCCAGTCGAGATACGCCTGAAAGCCGGCATTGCGCTGGGCCACGTCGGCATGCTGATACGGGCTGAACCAGTAGTCGTCGTCACCGGTCAGCACCCGCTCGGCACCCGTGCCCACCGGTAGACCCGCAGCCGCCCAGACCTGCGTGCCGCCAGTCACGTAGCGGACATCGCGGCCCGTACGCGCGGCCAGTTCCGAAGCCACCACGCGTGCGAGCACCCCATCCGAAGAGGTGATCAGAATGGCGTGCTCGGCCGGAATGTCGGCGATCAGCCCTTCGAGCCGGTCAGGGACGGCGAAGTATGCTCCCGCCGCATGACGCTTCTCGTAAGCTGACCTTCGCTCCACGTCGAACAGCCTTGCCGTGCCGGAGGCCAGCTGCTGCGCGGCCTGCTGTGATGACACCGACGCAGCGGCCGGACGCGATGCCAGCACATGGACGGGCTCCGGGCCCGTCACGAGCGCCGCATCGGCGGACGGTGCGTAGACGAACACCTCATGCCCGCCAAGCTGCGCCAGCCAGGCAGCCGTCGTCAGCGCGCGCACGCCGTCGAAGTCCGCCAGCACGATGCGGGCACGACGCGTGGCCAGATACTCGTCGGTGGCCTGCACCAGTTGGCCGCCGGGCGCCCAGCGCCAGCCGGGCAGATGGCCCGACTCATACTCGCTGCGCGTGCGCACGTCGAAACGGTACAGGGTATGCGTCTGCGATGCGGCTTCCAATTGCTGCAGGCCAGCGGCATCGATCCGGCGCGCCCCCGCCTGCGCTGCCACATTCTCCGCGCGGTTTCGTACCACATCGAGCGTGGCAGCCGACGGTTCCGGCAACGGTGTCACGCGCCCGTGCGCCAGCGTTCGGCCTGACAGCAGCCAGGCCATGGTGCCGTCCTTGAGCGACGCCACCGGGTTGGGAATGCCCGCATCGATCAGCGTCTGCGCGCCCACGATGCTGCGGGTGCGGCCTGCGCAATTGACCACCACGAGCGTGCCAGGGTTCGGCGCCAGTTCACCAATCCGGTAGACCAGTTCGGCGCCCGGCAAGCTGTGCGCGAACGGCAGGCTGAAATCTGCAAACTCTTCCGGGGTGCGGCTATCCACCACGACAATGTCTTCGCCCTTTTCAATACGGCGATGCAGTTCGTCGGCATCGATCCACGGCGTGTGTTTCTCGTGCTCGATGATCTCGCCAAAGGCCTTGCTCGGTACGTTACTGCCGGTGAACAGTTCGTTGCCCGTTGCCACCCAGGCCGCCACACCACCCTGCAACACCGACACATTGCCCCAGCCAAGCCGCACCAGCTTTGCCGCGGCCTGGTGCGCGAGCGCATCGGCATCGTCGCCGCTGTCGAGCAGGACGATGCGCGTATCGCGTCTCGGTACCAGCCGATGGATCAGCAGTTCCAGCCGCCACAGTGGCGCGGAAGCTGCCAGCAACGGATGGCCCTTGGCATGGACACCCGTCTCGCGCACGTCGAGCAGCGCGATTTCCTGTCCGTCCGCCAGCGCAGCCTTCAGCGTGGCGACGTCGGTTACCGGCGCCGCCAGCCGGCGCGGCGGCCCGAAGTGGCGATAGCTGCCGCCGGCCTTGCTCTCGAACACCACGCGGGCCGCTAGCCGATCCAGTGCGAGGCCATAAAAATGCAGATGCAGCCCGTTTTCCTCACCGAGGAGCTCGATGGTATGCACATCGTCGGGCAACAGCGTGACCGAGGAGCCCGCCACGACATCGGATTCCCCGATTTCGACCAGCTTGTCGCGCGCCGGGTCGTCCGTCGCCTCCCGCACATAGAAGTTGTTGCGCTCGCGGCCGGTGATACCGGCGATGATCGCCCATGTGGTGTGGTCGTGCGGCGGCTGTGCCTTGCCTGGGAGGCCAGCCGAGACATACAGCGCAAACCGGCCGTCGAGATCCTCGGCCAGCCTGTATACCTGCGCGGGGTTCGTGGCCGACACCGGAAAGTGAGCGTCAGGAAACAATTCCCGTTGCTGGCCCAGCCCTTCCAGCGCCCTCGCCACCGGCTCAAGCACGGACTTGTCCGTCACGTCGGCATTGCCGAGCAATTGGCGCGTCTCGGCGATAAACTGGGCCACCGCCCGGTGGCGGCGGCTGGCGATGTCGGTTCCTGAGGCGGCAGCGTGAAGTAACTCGGATGCGGTCATAGCGAAGGCCCAATGGGTCATGAGTCGGATGGGAACAAGCTACCGACTCTAGGGGCTACCGCTCATCCCAGGAACTAACAAACTCGCACATTGTTATGCGCGAATGGCGTATATCCGCGACGGATTCGACCGGCGCTCGCGAAACAGGCAGATGGCGCCGTGGCGCGTATGGCAGGAGAGGTCTGCATGATGGCACCCTGCCATACGCGGCCGTTCAACTGCAGCGGAAGCTGGCGGCGTCGTTGATGTCGCCCGTGCCGTTGTATCGTGCCGTCTTCGGATACGGGCAGAGCGGGCGCGTCCGGTCAACGGTGCCAGTGGTCCAAGCTGCCGGAACATCGCCGTTAGGTGCCGCGTTCGAACTGCCACGCGCCGTGGCAATGACACTCTCCGGTGCCTTGCCTTGCTCTACCCAGGTCACAAGCGGCGTCAGGATGTCAAACTGATCGGCAGTAGGACCGCCGGAGCAGTGGTTCATTCCGGCAATTGGGAAATAGCGTGCGAAATCGCCCGCGTCACCGCTGTTGGCTGCCATCAGCCTCTCATACCAGTCAGTGGTGTCATTCGAAGAAAACACCGGGTCGCTGGTGCCGTGGTACACGATCAGCTTCGCGCCGCGATTCTTCAGCACTGACAAGTTGGTCTCATCGGGTGGCGTCATGAATGACCAGGCCGACTCCGTGTACGTACCGTCGCTGGCAAAGATCTTCGGTGCGTCGGTGTCCATGCTGAAGTTCAGCGCAAACGCCTTGAGCGCGCTGGCGGTCGACGCCGGCTGCGGCGGCGTCGTGAAAACGAACGCCAAGGTGGCTGGGTCGAGCGAAATCGATGCGCTTTGCTTCCACTGGGCCCAGCCTGCGCTGCTGATACCCGCATCAAACGGGAAGCTGGCGTACAGCGCCTGGCCCGCGCTGTTGCGTGCGCCGGCGAACAGGTTGCTCAGTGCCGTCTTCTGCGAGGCGGTCAGGCAGGTTCCATCACGGGTCGTACCCGCGCAGGTCGGCACGTCGTTGCTCAGGCTGAACTGGGACTGGCATGCCTTGAGGTTCTGCACCATACCGTCTGTCGCACCGTCCAGCGCATCGCACTTCGCCAGCACGCGACTGGAGATCAACGCGCGCTCCGCGGCCGACAGCGCAGTGGTGATATCGGGAAGGCCATCCGTGCCCGTCGTGGAAACCGTCGCCAATTGCTGCGCGCCGTAGACCTCGCCAATTGCGGCCTTCGGCAGATGGAAGCCGGGGTCGCCCGCCACGATGCCGTCGTACTCCTTGGCCATGCGTGCCGCGGCGACCATCGCATGGCGTCCGCCATTGGAGCATCCACCAAAGTAGCTGCGATCGGGATCCTTGCCGTAGGACTGGGAGATCAACGCCTTGGCCATCGGTGTCAGTGTTGCGACGGTGTTATAGCCATAATCAAGCCGGGCTTGCGGATCGATCCCAAACAGGGGATTCTGGCTACCGGTGTGCCCGGCATCGGAGCTGATGACGGCAAAGCCCATCGCAAGTGCGCCGGTCTGGGGCCCGCCGCCCAGTACACCTTGCGCCTGGTTGACGCTGCCATCCAGACCACCGTTGGCCTGGTAGTAGAACCTGCCGTTCCAGACCTTGGGCAGACGCATCTCGAAGCCCATGGCGTAGGCTTTACCATCGACAGGACTGGTGCGCGCCTTCATATTGCCCACAATCAGGCAATGCTCTGCCACGCTAGTGGCCCCTGTCTTGATCGCGCCAGCGGCAACTGTAGTGACCGCTGTAATGGACGTGTCCTGGAATGCCAGCTTGCTGGCAAGGCTTTCACATGTGGCGGACAACGTCGTGCCCACTGCCGGACCTAGCACCGGTAATCCCGATGCCGGTGCCGGGGTCGAAGCGGTGGGTGGCGCCGATGCGGTGCGGGTGCCGGCGTCGTCGCTGCCACCGCATCCCGCCAAAGGGACGAGCGCGATCGCGGTGGCCAGCAAGGCGCCACCGGTAAGTTGTTGAGGCATGGTGTCTCCCGTTTAGTTTTATGTCATGGCCCAGGGGGCCAGGTGCTGGCAACGACGGCCTGGCCGTCGTCGCTGTAAAGTGCTTCCACTACTGCAAGGAGATGAGCAAGCGCCGTTCGTACGGCCGGTGCGCCCAGGACCGCGCGATCACGCGACTCTGCGGCCGGTCCGGCTAATCGCCTGCGTTCGGCTTCGATCCCTCCCTGTTCATGCTGCGCCAGCCCTACGGAAATCGTCTAATCAATATAATTTCAGGTAGCCTGATATAGCAAGTAGATTATCATTGGTGCGCGTAAACCCCTAACAAGCAACATTCACTTTGCCAAGACCCCCGGGCAGGACGATGGCTACCAAGACAAAAGAGATAACGAAAACCAGGTCGGCGAGACAAGCCGCTGCGGCATCGGCGCAAACTCTTGAGCCGGCAGCGGCACCGCCATTGGCGCCCACGCGGTTGCCTTATCTGATCGGGCGCACGGACCGCATCGTCAAACGCCGTCTCACCGAAGCGTTGGCACCGCACGGCATCACGCTTCCGCTGTTCACTGCCATGTCCGTGCTACAGGCGAGGGGCAGCCTTTCGAATGCGCAGCTGGCTGAGCGATCGTTTATGTCGCCGCAGTCCGCCAACGAGATCGTGAAAACGATGGAGGCAAAAGGGTGGGTGGTGCGCGAGCCCGATCCCGCGCATGGACGTATCGTGAACTTGAGCCTCACGGCAAGCGCACAAAAGCTCCTGATCCGCTGCGACGATTCAGTGAAGAAGCTGGAAGCCGAGATGCTGGAAGGTATCGACGCGGAAAACGTCGCCCTGCTGCAGACCTTGCTGGTGACTTGCGCACGAAACTTGCGCTAGACAAAACGCCTCGCCGGTGGCGTTCAGCCTGCCGTTCCTGCGGCAGATGCCACTGCTTGACGGCGGTGTCCGCCCGAATGCGAGCACTCGATCAGCAGCATCGGGGAAAGCTGGACCTGCGTCGGCGCGGGCGCCGGGCGCAGCATGGCTGCTTAGCCTTTGATGTTGCGCGGATCGTTGCCGAAGGAATTTCGCTCACGGATCTGGCCGTCGCGGCCGTGGATCAGCAACTCGACCTTGTCCCGCCTTGCACGCTCAGTGCCCACCTTGATGGCTTCCTCCTGGGTTTCAAAGAGCTCCGCCGGGCCAGCCGAACCTTCGACTTCGACTGCCCAGCCGTCCGCCTGTGTGGGCACCACATGAATGTCCGCGGCCATGGTGGTCTCCTAAATAGTTTGGTGACAGTCTGAATACGGCAATCCGCGGCGGGTACGCGGCCCATCGTGCGGAAAAGCTGGATCTGTTCTGTGATTCGCCGGCGGGTGTCAACGATGGCGACGCGCGACGGAGGAATTAACCGGGTCAAACGCGCGTCACCATTCTCTTCAGCGTAGGGGATTGTGTCGCCCCTACCCTGGGATGGAAATATCTTAACTGGAAATTAGTTTCAACATGGCGTTATACCGGGCTCACTTTCCGAAAAGTGCACCGCTTAGCCGCATATTGTCATTCATCGCATATTCACCAACGTGATGCGCAATCAAAGTTGATGATTATTGAAAATCGATATCGTTTTCGACATTAATGGGGGCGAGGGAAAAGGCTGGAATATGAAATTGCAATAGATTCCGATATCAATATTGAAACATATTTGGGCCGATGTTTCCGTCTCAGCCAGATGGTGGAGAGCCTCATCCAAAATAATGGCTGACTGAAAAAATAACTGTCTGGTCAGATACACAAGTGAGATTGCAGTATCAATCTGTTGAATACAGGCGGCAACTAATTTTCTGGCGCCTAACGTAGATTGTGCAACGGGTGCTAGTGGCCCGACATTTTGGGGTGAAGGGGCCAGCGTCTTCGGTACATTTCCGCATTTAAAGGGCCCCGAACCGACATATCGATTTGATTGTCACGGTCCGGTCACATTTAGATGCCTTACCGCGCACATTAACGAGGCAAAGTGCACACTGGCCGCGTGGCTTTTGTCACTTTTCGAGAATCGCGCGCCGACCCCATTCGCCGGTGTTTCAAGGTTGCAACCATTCGAGGGGGCGGCTTACGCCGTGTGGCGGGGTTGTTTGCTGGAATCCCAAATAATCTCTGCGATGATCGGTGGCTGGCATAACCATCGCTCTGTCTTTAATTCCAAATCGCTACCGCCGCCAAAAGACGAACCGTGCGAGAAGAAAAGCGACATGCAGCGTGGAAAGCGGTCGTAGACGGTCCTAAAAGCAAGTCGTCGTAGGGGCGTCCCGCCTCCCCAATGGGAACGCCCGCTTTGCACTCAGGAGAGACCGGCATGGCTCAGAAAGTGCTCGCCGTTTTCGGTACGAGGCCGGAAGCCATCAAGATGGCGCCATTAATTCATCGGCTGCGGGAGGCGGCGAACATCGACTTGCGCGTGTGCGTCACAGGCCAACATCGCCAGATGCTCGACCAGGTATTGCGACTTTTCGAGATCGTTCCGGACTTCGACCTGAACATCATTAGCCAGGGCCAGACGCTGTCCGACATCACGACGCGTGTGCTGACAGGCGTGCATGCGGTATTGGATCGCTTTGTACCTGACGCGATGCTCGTGCATGGTGACACCACCACCACGCTTGCCGCCACCCTGGCGGCGTTCTACCGCAATGTCGCGGTGGGACACGTTGAAGCGGGCCTGCGCACCGGCAATCTCAGCGCGCCGTGGCCAGAAGAAATGAACCGGCGCGTGACCGATGTGATGGCCTGTTGGCTGTTCGCACCCACGCTGCAGGCGCAGGAAACGCTGCTGCGCGAAGGCGTCGATCGCGATCGGATCAGCCTCACCGGCAACACGGGCATTGACGCCCTGTTGCAAATCAAGAAACGCCTCGATAGCGATGACGGTATGCGCAACCGGCTGGCCGCGCAATATAGCTTCCTGGATAAATCGCGGCGGCTGATTCTGGTCACCGGCCATCGGCGCGAGAACTTCGGTACGCCGTTCGAGCGCCTGTTCGTCGCACTGCGCACGCTCGCAGATCGCAATCCCGATATCCAGATCGTTTATCCGGTGCATCTCAACCCGCGCGTGCAGGCGCCTGTCAAGGCAATCCTTAGCGGGCACCCGAACATCCACCTGATCGAGCCCCAGGAATACCTGCCGTTTGTCTTCCTGATGTCTTCCGCGCATCTGATCATCACTGACTCGGGCGGCATTCAGGAAGAGGCACCCGCGCTGGGCAAGCCGGTGCTCGTGACGCGTGATTCCACGGAGCGCCCTGAAGCCGTAGCCGCCGGCACAGCGCGGCTGGTGGGCACGGATCCGGAGCGCCTGATCACCGTTACGGAGCAATTGCTTAACGATACCGAGGAATATGCGCGCATGGCACGCGCCCATAACCCATTCGGTGATGGCCGCGCCAGCGAGCGCATCGTCGTTGCGTTACAGGCGCCGCTCCAGGGCCCCGACCGGAACTGTGGCAACACCCCGGCCCACGCAGTTCTTGGCGGCTTGAATGGCCGCGGGCCAGCCATGTACGCGGCGACATCCATGACATCGATCACATCGGCGACATCGACCACATTGGCGAATGAGTCGTCCAGGGGCCAACGGCCCGCGCCAGAAGGAGCCATTCCATGAAGCGCTCACGCATGACCCGGTTTGTTGCGTGGGGGACAGCAGTCCTATTTGCCAGTTCCCTGGTCTCGATGCCCGCCCACGCCGCACTGACTGAAGAGGCTGCTGCGGTGGCGGCACAGCCACCGCTATATCTGCCGGCAAGTCCGGCGGACCCCGGCGGATTGAAGGGGTATGACCATAGCGTTCAGATCGACTTTGCCTATGAAGCCGATGCCGTTGGCACGAACAAGGACAAGAAGGACAAGATCAAGGCGAAAAAGCCCAAAAAGCTCAAGGCCGGGCCAAAGGTGAAGGCAGGCACCTACACACTCGCGCCGGCTCCCGAAGCGGAGCCGGATTAAGGTGCGATCCGGCACCGACCACTCTGGAGCATGCCTGGCGGCGGGCTGGCGCTTTTCGCGTCTCCGCCAAGGCGAGGCACATTGACATCGCGCTGGGAGAAGATCGTGCTTAACAACTCTCACTCATTCATGCTGAGATGCGGCCGCCTGGTGCTGCAGGCAGTCATGGCGCTGCTTGCCCTCGGCGTGATCGTGCCGGCAATCACGCATGCGGCCACCAATCAAATTGCGCTGCTGGTGCCAGATGGCTTTGCGCTACCGGACGCGCGCGTCTCCTCGTGGCTCGACGCCGCCCAGGAAGAAGGTCTGAAGATCACGGTCATCAATGACAGCCAGTTCCAGCAAGGCACGACGCCGGCGCAGTTCTCCGGCGTCATCCTGCCGGACCAGGTACACGCGAACGCGAGCGATGCGCTGATCTCGTCGCTCGAGACGTACGCAAATCAGGGTGGACAGTTGATGCTCGTCTACGACTTCGGCGCGCTGACGACCACAGGATTCTATGCACCGCAGAAAAGCCGTCTGAGCAACCTGGCGGGCGTCGACTACGTGCTCTATGACCAGTTGCTCGGCAATATGATCGGCGTGGGACCGGTCACGGGCCTGGGTACTACCCTCAGGACCCTGCAAGTGGCACCCGGCAAGTCGATGGTATGGGACGCCACCGCCACCAATCCCGTGGAAGGTATCTCTGGCTACGTCTATGGCTTCCTGATTTACCCGAGCTTCGTGACCCAAGGCACCTACAGTGGGTCCGCTCTGCTGACGTCGCCCAATTTCGGGCTCGTCGCGGGGCTGCGCAATTTCGGAAACGGGCGCGTGTTGTTCGTCAACATGCCGCTGTCTTACTTGAAGGGCCAAACCGACGGCATGCTGATGCACGGAATGCTGCGCTACTTCGGCACCAACATGATGAAGATGCCGCGACTGTCCGCGCAACCCAAGGCGCTTGGCGGATTGGTACTGAACTGGCACTTCTGTGCCGGTGACCAGATTGCGCCGGCAAACAAGCTCAAGGGCTGGGGCATCTTCCAGAAGGGAACCTTCTCGATGTCCATCACGGCCGGGCCAGACCAGATCAATGTGGGAGACGGCAAGGGCATCAACCTGTCGCAGAACACCACCGCTCAACAACTGGTGGCATACCTGCTGAGCCAGGGCCACAACATCGGTAGCCACGGCGGATGGATTCACGATTTTTGGGGCGCGAACGCCAGCGAGACGAATCAATCGACCTTTGAGCAGTACCTTGTGCTGAACAAGCAAAGCGTGGAGGGCGTAACGGGTCGCCCGGCAATCGAGTATGCGGCGCCGGAGGGCAACACGCCACAATGGTCGGTCAACTGGCTCGAAGCCAACGGCAACAGCGCCTATTACTTCCTGGGGCACACCGGTATGGCGCCGACCCGGAGCTACCGCAACGGCGCCCTGACCAACGAAACGATCCGCGCGTTCCCTGTCATGCCGTTCGGGCAGTACGCGACCTTCGAGGAGTTCGAGGAGTTCAACGTTCCGGCGGCCAGCATTACGGCCTGGTACAAGCAGCTTATCGATTTTGTGGCGAAGAACCGCACCAGCCGGTTGATCTACATGCATCCGCTGGGAGCGGTCGACTACCAGTCGGTGCTCAACAGCCTTTTCAACAAGGCGGCGACCGTCAAGACGAGCGGGCAGTTCAACTGGTTCACGATGGATACGCTGGCGAAGTTCGGCCAACGGCGCCAGCAAGTCAGCTGGCAGGCGACTGACGGCGGGAATTCCTGGACCTTTCAGGCTACCCACCCCAGCGACCTGACCGACATGGCATGGGTGCTGCCAAAGTCGGCTTACAACCAGCCGGTTGTGACACAGGGACTCGGGCTCGTGACCTGGGATGGCACCAACTGGATCGTGACGGCACTAGGAGGCACCACGCTGGCCTTTGTCAGCAGCAAGCGGTAAAGGACAAGCGCCCGTCCTCGCGCGCTCGCAATGGAAGCGGGGACGCGGCGCTGCAGAAGAACAGCACTACATGGGCCTTCGAGCATGCACCCTGGATATCGCCTCTTTTTGTCGATTGGCGTGATGCTGGTCATCACTGTTCCCATCCCCGGGGCGTTCGCAGCCGCCCCCAACAGCTACATCACAACGTTATCCATCCCCCCTGGGACTGCCGAGGGCGGCGTCCACGGCGTCAGCGATTCACCTGCGCAACCTGCCGCTCGGGCCGCGTCAGCAGACGCCGCGCTGAATCTCGCAGTGGTGCTGCCGGACACGCTCGACAACGATGACATGAACGGCTTGACCAAACGCACGTGGGCAAGCCCGCTGCCGGCAAGCCCCGCGCGCGAGGCCCCCGCAACAGCTGAAAGGCCGCGCGCGCAGGCGATTGTGCCGCCGCTGACGGTGCTGCTGATGGCGGTCATTGGCCTGGTGCTGTTCTATGCCGTAAGACACTACCTCTTCACCCTGAACCGGCTCTTCGGCTTTCAGCGACACCCGTACCTCGACATCGATATTGCGCAGTGGCCTACGTTGACCGTCATGGTCGCCGCGCACAATGAAGAGGCCGTGATAGCCGGTTCGCTGGCCTGCCTGCTGCATGCGGACTATCCCGCTGACAGGCTCGTCATCATGCCGGTCAACGATCGGTCCACCGATGGCACGCGCGAGATCATCGATGATCTGGCGGCGAAGCACCCCGGGCGCATCACACCGTTTCACCGCGCCGCCGGAAAGCCGGGCAAGGCTGCCGCGCTCAAGGATGCCAGCGAGGCGGTGACGAGCGATATCGTCGTGGTCTTCGATGCCGACTATCTACCGCCGGTCGGGCTGCTAAAGCAGCTGGTGGCCCCTTTCTTCGATCCAGAGGTGGGTGCCACCATGGGCCGCGTGGTGCCGTTGAATGTGGGCGTGAACCTGCTGACGCGCCTGCTCGATCTGGAACGCTCGGGTGGCTATCAGGTTGACCAGCAAGCCCGCATGAACCTGCAGTTGGTCCCCCAGTACGGCGGCACCGTGGGCGGCGTGAGGATGCGGGCATTGCGCGCTGTCGGTGGCTGGCATGACGATGTACTGGCGGAAGACACCGACATCACCTATCGCCTGCTGCTGGCCAACTGGAAGACGGTCTACCAGAACTGGTCGGAGTGTTATGAGGAGGTGCCGGAGACCTGGCCGGTCCGCGTGCGGCAAATCCGGCGCTGGACCAAGGGCCACAATCAAGCGCTGTACCGCCACGGCGTCAGGATGGCGGCTTGCCGGCATCACGGCCTGTTCGAGAGAATCGATGGCGTCGCGCTGCTCGGCATCTATATGATGGCGCCGATCATGCTGTTTGGCTGGTTGCTGGCGATCCTGTTGTTCTATGCTGGCGGCTTGCCACTATTCGGCGAAGCGTTGATCCTGTTCGCGCTGATGTCCTATGGCACCTTGGGCAATTTTGCAGCGTTTTTCGAGATCGCCGCCGCGGTGCACCTGGACGGCACGCGCGAACGCATCCGGCTGTTGCCTCTGAACTACTTCGGCTTCCTCGTCAGCATGCTCGCCGTGTCGCAAGCGATTCTGGGTCAAATCGTCTTCGATCAGCTGTTACGTCGGGAACTGCGGTGGGACAAGACGTCCCGTTATCGCCCGAGGAACTGAATATGTGGCCATTGCTGCTCGGTACGCTCACCATGTTCGTGTTCGCCCTGCCGCTCGTCCCGGCGGCGCTGGAATGGCGGCGGGCGCGCGACGTCCGGCCGCTAATGATTGACGGCGAACACACCCTCGATGTGACGAAAGTGGCGGCGGATTTTCGCGCACTGGTGGCGCGGCATGAAGCGGGTGACCGGCTGCACAGGCTCACGCGCACGGCCATGGCGCTACGGCCGGTCGTTCATGTCACCGGTAGTTTCGTTCCGACACGGGCGGAGACGAATCTGGGCGTCTGCACGCGCACTGTCGTGACTGGCGGAACGCTGACGCTGCCTGACGGTTTCACGTTCTCGCGCGATATCTATGGGCGACGCGGCGTATATACGGGCCGGGAGAACCATCTTCAGGTTCTGCTTTCCGAGGGCGAGCTCGTGATACGCGATGGCAGCGAACTCCAGCGCTGGGCCCACGCGCGCAACATCCACGTCGAGCCGAACTGCCGGCTGCGCGGACCTGTGTCGGCGCACTATGCCATCCGCCTCGAAGAAGCATGTGAGTTCACGTCAGTGAGCGCGGCGGTGGTCAGCTTCGGGCAGCGGCGTGCCGGGACGCCGCCCGATATCGACGATCGGACTGACAATGCCAATGCTGGGGCGGCGCCCTCCCTCGAGGCCATTCCTGATGCCGATGCCTCGGAGCATCCGGATGGTCGCTGGCTGGTACCCCATGCCCTGACGCTTTCTGCAAACACTGTGCATCGTGGTGACCTGATCGTACACGGCGAGCTTTGGATCGGCGCCGGCTCCTGCATCATGGGCAGCGTCAAGTCGACCGGTGGCATCTGGCTTGGACCAGGCGTGCGCATCCATGGCGCGCTAATCGCCGCCGGCGCGATCTTGTTGGAGCGCGAGTGTGTCATCGCCGGGCCGTTGGTCTCAGAGCAGGAAATCGATGTGGGCAGGCGCTGTGTGATTGGCGCCGCCGGCCGGCGCACGACGGTCGTCGCGCCGTTATTGCACATGCACGCGGGCACGGTGGTCTATGGCGCGGCATCTGCGTTGGAGGAAGGCCGCGTCGTGCCAGAAGCCTCGGCTGGCGACGCGTGAACCGACTGCAAAATCATGAAGACATTGATGGCTTTCATGTTGTTGATCGCCACGCTTGCGCATGCGCCAGCGGATGCGGGCGAACTCTCGCTCCAGGGGTACCAGCGTCCCGACGGCGCTATTACTACCTACTTTGGCGGCGACTCGATCGATCCCTATTTCGCGGCCAAGGCGCTGCTCGCCGCACAGGACGCGGGGGGGACGATGTCGGCCGCCGCCAAACGCTGGATCGCCTGGCAGTTGCCGCGCCAGCACGCTGACGGCCGCTTCGACCGCTACTGCCTGAAGGCCGAGCGCTTTGTCGCATGCCAGCCAGCCGATGCGGACGATGCCCTGATGGCAGTCTGGATGGAACTACTGGTCCGTCAAGCGCCATCCGACGGCATGCCGCCAGCGTGGCAGGCCAGCTTCGACAAGGCTAGCGCACATATCGACACCCTGCGGGATGCGCAGTCCGGGGTGTACTACATTTCGTCCAGCCTGCATGTCGCCTTGCTGATGGACAACGCGGAGATCTCCAGCGCCTTCAAGGCGGCCAGCGCCTATCGGCGGCGCCTGGGTGACACTGCGGGCGCCACGGAGTGGATGCGCAAGGCCGAGCAACTCGACAAGGACATCCTGCGTGTGTTCTGGCGGCCTGGGCAGGGTTATCTGGTGAGCACCCAGCCACGCGAACAGTATGAGTTTTATCCGGACGCTGTCGCACAGATCTTTCCTATTCTTTCTGATATTCGTCCGCCTAATCGACCGGATGCCTTGACGTACCGCCTCTGGATGAAAGAGCACCGGATGACCTGGCTGCAGATGTCCGAAGCGGATTTCCCCTGGGGGCTGGTGGCACTGGTCGCCGACAAGATGGAGGACAAGGAAGCGATTTCGTGCTGGCGCATCCGTTCCATCCAGTTCCGTCATGGAAAACACTGGAATGTGCTGGAAGAGGCGTTGTACCTGGCGTTCGTGGCGCGCTTGACCCCCGAACAGGCGCTGGCACCGCCTCCAGCCGGGTTGCGCTGTCGTTGAGGCAAGATCGAAAGGATACGCATGGCAAAGCTCTCGCATACCCGAATCCGGTTCTACGGCACGCTTGTCCTGTCATGCCTGCTCGGCATGGCGATGCTGGTCGCCACCACGGAATCGCGCGCCCAGGCGGAAGCCAGCCCGCCCCGAACGTTCGTGCCGTTACTCACGGGGTTCATAGAAGGCGGACTAGGCCATGCCAACCTGACCAACAACAATTCGAGCTGGAACGACCAGTACGTGCGCGGCGGCGTCCACCTGACCCCGAAGGACTATGTGACCGGCGAAATCAGTCACCAGAACCATTTCGGCGACGCTGGCACGTTCTTCGGACTGGGCTATACGCGAATTTTCGATGACAACTGGTACGGCTTCTTGAGTGCCGGCACGAGTTCGGGCGGCTTTTTCCTGCCCGAGGTCCGTGTCGATGGCATCCTGTTCCGCAAGCTGCTGGAAAAGAAGAACCTGGTGGCCAGTGCAGGCTTTACCTACTACCGCGCCAAGGAGGTCTATAACGACAAGACCTTGCTTCTGGGGCTGACCTACTACTTCGACGCCCCGTGGATCATCCAGCTCGGGGGGCGGCTGAACCGAAGCGATCCCGGCAACGTCCGCTCCAACCGGGGATCGATCGCTGTCACCTATGGCCGCGACAAAGACCAGTACATCACTTTGCGATACGACGGCGGGACCGAGGCCTACCAGATCACCGGCGCGCAGCAACTGCTCAGTGATTTCACGAGCCATGAAGTTTCCCTGAACTGGCGCAAATGGATCACCAAACGCTACGGCATCAACTTGCGGGCGGTCTATTACGAGAATCCGTCCTACAAACGCAAACAAGCAGAGATAGGTGTTTTCGCGGAGTTCTAGACCATGGCCCATCCTGCTGGACACACTCCCGCTACCCGCGATGCAAGCGACGCACTTGGCCTGACGATCCTGAGCCTGGCCAGGCATCGGTCACTGGACCGGCTAAGTCTGTCGGCTTCGACGATGATCGGCATTTTCCTGTTGCCGGTGCTGTTCAATTCTGCCGAGTGGCTGCTGCGCGGCAAGATCAGCATGACATGGACCGCAGTGCTCGCGTTCTGGATCGACAAGCTTGGCATGGACGGCGTCGTGATCGAACGCTTGACACGGGTGGCCTGGTTCGACTTCGACTTGCCCTATCTGAATGTCACGGCGACACCGCCCGACGTGCCCATGTGGTCCGCAAACTTGCTGGCCACGCTCATCGTGTGCATATTCGCGCTTCGCATGCATGACCGGTTCCTGCCGCTGCGCTACTTCCTTCTGTTTGCCGTCTTCATTCAATGCACGGCGCTGCTGTTCTTCGCCGTGGCACCGACGGATTTCCCCTACACGGTCAGCGAGTATGCAAACAACATGCTGAAGACCTCTGCCAGCTTCCTGTTCCTGCTGCCATGGGGGCATGCGCTCGTCTATTACATCTTCGACTTTTCCTGGCCGAAGAAGATACTCCTGACGCTGCTTACGCTGGTGTTTGTCATCGTGGCTGTGCCGATGCAGCTGGCACTGCATGTCTATGTGATGAAAACCGGGTCGCTGCTAATGATGCCGCTACTGTCGTTCGTGTTCGGGCCGACGATGATCGTCCTTGGATGCATGGCGTTGTATGGATGGGCAATGAGTTGGGATCGGCAAACGCCCCGGGCATAGACGGGGCGTGGAGGCCCCTGTCACGAAGCGAGCCAGCCGTTGAGCGAACGCAGGGTATCCTCGCTCAATTCTCCCGTCGCGGCGGCAAGGCGGAGGCGACCCAGCAGGTAGTCCAGCCGAGCCTGCACCACGTCCAACTCCGCGGCGAACACGCGCTGCTGCGCGTCGAGCACGTCGGGTTCGGTGCGGGTGCCGACGTCCCGGCCAAGGATCGTCGCCGCCAGCGCACTACGCGCCGACGTCAACGACTGCTCGAGGGCGGCGATACGTGACACGCCAGTCTTCACGGACAGGAACCCGTCCTGCACGTTCAGGCGCACATCGCGCCGGGCCGCGGCAAGCTCCTGTTCCGCCTGGCTCCTCTTTGCAACGGACTCCCGCTCGCGCGAGTCCAGGCTCCCACCCGCGTACAGCGGAATGTTTACCTGCAACCCCACGGTCGCGGAACGCGTATTGGCAGCAACCCAAGGCGCCAGATTACCGGTCTGCCCTTGCGTGTTGTAGCCCGCCACGAGCGAGACGGTCGGGCGGCTGGCAAGCCGGTACTTGTCGATCTCCGCGCCGGCAATGTCAAGTTCCGACTGCCGGGTCTTGACCAGGAAGCTCTGTTCTTCGCCCTTGGCCTGCCACGCCGCTAGATTGTCCGGCTCCGGCGGCCTGGGCGCAAACCGGGCGGCAAGCCCGCTCAGTTGATCGGGCGACGTGCCAACGATCTCCTGGAAGCGCGTGCGACGCTGCTCCAGTGCGGATTGCGCCGTCACTTCGCGGCTCTCCACACCGTCCAGGCGCGCCTGGGCTTCTTGTAGATCGGTGATCTTGTCCTGCCCGATGTCGAAGCGCGCCTTGGCGCGATCGCGCTGCTGCCGCAGGGCCGCCTTCTCGGCCTGTACCACGCGCAGCGTCTCCTCGCCCAGGACGACGCCGAAGTACGCTTCTGCTACCCGCAGGGCAAGATCCTGGCGCGACTGGCTGAACTGTGTTTGCGCCAGGTTCGTCTGTTCCCGCAATTGCTTCTTCGTCGCCACCGCACCCCGGTCGTAGATCGGCTGCACCAACACCACGCCGGCCTGCCGCACAGTGCCCGACGTATTGGAAGGGATCAGGGACGCACCATCGTCGGTGGCCGAAGAATGGACGACAGTACGGCCCACGCCGCCTTGCAGCCTCAGGCTGGGCAGCAGCAGCGCGCGGCCCTGCACGGCCTTCTCTTGCCCCGCCGTGAGCGCATCGTTCGCGGCAAGGGTAGACGGATCATGCGCCAATGCCTGCTCGTAGGCGCCCACGAGGTCGATCGCGCCCGACTCCCCGGCGCTCAGGAACAGCATGCAGCCCAGCGCCACCTGCCCGGCCCGCAGGGCCATATTCAATCGCTTCATCACAATCACTCTCAACGTCAGATTCGCGATCAGACGGTCGCGGGGCGCTTTGCCCGGTACCACGTCGCGTACAGGGCAGGCAGGAACACGAGCGTCAGCACCGTGGCCACGGCGAGGCCGCCCATGATTGCCCACGCCATGGGGCCCCAGAACACCGAATGGGTGAGCGGCACCATCGCCAGGATGGCCGCCAGTGCCGTCAGCACGATCGGACGCAACCGCCGCACCGCCGACTCGACAATGGCCGTCCACAACGGCACGCCTGCACGCACGTCCTCGTCGATCTGCACGACGAGGATCACCGAGTTGCGGATGATCATGCCGGCCAGCGCGATGACACCGAGCATCGCAACGAAGCCGAACGGAATCCGGAAGGTGGCCAGCACCACGCTCACACCGATCAGGCCGAGCGGCGCGGTCATCAGGACAATTGCCATCTTCTTCATGTCCTGCAGTTGGATCATCAGCAGCACCAGCACGGCGATGATGGTCAACGGCATCACCGCAAACACCGAACGCTGGGCTTTCGCGCTCGATTCCGATGCACCGCCGATGTCGATGCCATAGCCGAGCGGGAGGTCCTTTTCGAGCGCTTCGATCCGGGGCAGCAGCGCGCCGGTGACGTCGGGTGCCTGCGCGCCCGCGATATCAGCACGGACAGTCATCGTCGGCACGCGATTGCGTCGCCACAGTTCCCCATCTTCACTGGCAAGGGTGAGACGGGCCACCTGCGATACCGGCACGAACTTCCCGTCGCGTACATAGATCCTGGCGTCCTTCAGGTTGTTCAGGTCCGTACGCTCCGCCGCAACGAGGCGCGACACAATGTCGATACCCTGGTCTTCTTCCCGGAACTGTGTGATCGGCGTCCCGGAGATAGACGCCTCGAGCGCCTGCTTGATCTGGGCGGACGTAATGCCAAGTGCACGCGCCTTGTCCTGATCGACGTCGACCTGGACGCGCTTGATGCGCTCGCTCCAGTCCTGGTTCACCTGACGCACATGCGGCTCCTCGCGCATGATCGCTGCCACCTTGTCGCCGATAGCCCGGACCTTGTCGTTGTCCTGGCCATAGACCCGGAATTGCACCGGATAACCAACGGGCGGACCATTCTCCAGGCGGTTGACCCGCCCACGTACGTTGGGGAACTTTTCCGCGAACAACTTCTCGAGCTTTTCCTTCGCGCGCTCACGCGCCTCGCCGCCCTTGGTCATCACCATCATTTCGCCAAGGTTCAGGTTCGGGGTCTGGGCATCGAGCGGCAGGTAGAAGCGCGGCGCGCCATTGCCCACGAAGCTCGTCACCGCGGCAATGTCCGGATCGCCCTTGAGCATCGCTTCGAGCTTCTGCACCTCGCGCTGGCTCGCTTCGAACGTCGAAGCCTCCGGCATCCACATGTCCACGATCAGCTCGGCACGGTCCGACGCCGGAAAGAACTGCTGCGGCACTGCCTTGAAGAGCATGAGCGCGCCGACGAACGCCGCAAGCGTGATGCCGAGCACCCAGACGCGTTGCCGCAAGCAGAAATCCATGAAGCGGCGGAATTTGACATAGAAGCCGCGCTGGTAGACCGCCTCCTCGTCATGCGAAGCATGCGCATGCTCCTTCAACAGCTTGAAACCGATGTAAGGCGTAAACAGCACGGCCACCAGCCAGGACAACAGCAGCGAGATTCCGACCACCTGAAACAGCGAATACACATACTCGCCGGTGCCGGACTTTGCAAAGCCGACCGGAAGGAAGCCCGCCGCCGTGATCAGCGTGCCGGTGAGCATCGGGAACGCAGTCGCCGTGTAGGCGTAGGTGGCCGCGCGAAACTTGTCCCAGCCCTGCTCAAGCTTCAGCGCCATCATTTCGACGGCAATGATGGCGTCGTCCACCAGCAGGCCGAGCGCGATGATCAGTGCACCGAGCGAGATGCGCTGCAGGTCGATCCCCATCACATACATCGCCAGGAACGTCATGGCCAGCACGAGCGGTATGCTCAGCGCTACCACCAGCCCGGTCCGCAGACCCAGCGAGAGGAAACTCACGACGAGCACGATGACCACTGCCTCTGCGAGGCTCTTCTTGAATTCGAAAACGGAATGCTCGACGATGCGTGGCTGATCGCTGACTGCATGAATCTGCACGCCGACAGGCAGGGTGGCCTCGATGCGCTTGACCGTTTCATCGAGCTTCGCCCCAAGTCGGATCACGTCACCGCCCTTGCGCATGCTCACAGCAAGGCCGATAGCCTCGTTGCCGTTGAAGCGCATCCGCGAAGTGGCCGGCTCGACAAAACCACGACGGACATCGGCGATATCACCCAGCCGGAAGGTACGCTGCCCGGCACGGATACCGATGGCGCGAATGCCCTCTACGGAATCGAACTCGCCGCTCACGTCCAGCCGCACCCGTTCGGCACCGGTTTCCACCGTACCGCCCGACGACACGACATTGGTCTGCGCGAGCGTCTGGGCGATCAGGGCCGGATCGATCCCCAGAGACGCAAGCTTGGCGGTGGAGATTTCCACATAGATCTTCTGCTCCTGCTTGCCCACGAGATCGACCTTGTTGACGTCGTCAACACGAAGGAACTCGTTGCGCGCCGCATCGGCGATCCGCCTCAGGTCGTCATAGCTGAATCCGTCGCCAGTGATGGCATACAGGTTGCCGAACGTGTCTCCGAACTCGTCATTGAAGAACGGCCCTTGCGTGCCCTGCGGCAGGGTATGGCGGATGTCACCAAGCTTCTTGCGAACCTGATACCACACATCCGGCACGGCGGATCGGGGAACGTCTTCGCGCAGGTTGACCTTGATCTGCGCCTCACCCGGCTTGACGTAGGTGGACGTATAGTCGATCTCCGCGACCTCCTGCAACTTGCGCTCGAGCTTGTCGGCCACCTGGTCGGCCATCTGCTGCGCGGAGCTTCCCGGCCAGTAGGCCTGCACCACCATGGTCTTGATCGTAAATTCTGGGTCTTCCTTCTGGCCAAGGCTGCCGTATGCCAGCACGCCGGCCACGGACAACAGCAACAGCAGGAACGCGATCATCTGCGGGTGTTTAAGCGCCCATTCGGACAGATTGACACCTTTCACTTCGAACCTCCCGCCTGGGCGACGGTCGTCGCCTCCGTCACCTTCACCTGCTGGCCGGGCTGCAGCATGTGCACGCCGGCGGTCACTACCGTCTCGCCGCCCGCGAGGCCCGCCGCCACAATGACGCTGTCGTTCTGAGCCGCACCGAGCTTCACTTCGCGCGCGACCACGCGGGACGTCTTGGGGTCCACCACCCACACCTGCCGGCTACGCTCGTGGTCGACGATGGCCGTCAGCGGCACGCGAATCGCGCCACTGCCGTCCACATCGGGAACCATGACGGATGCGGTCATGCCCAGACGCAGGAGGCTGGGATCGGCGTCTGCGTCCAGGATCGAAATGCGCGCGGAGTACGTGCGCGTGACGCTGTCAGCGTCCGGCGCGAGCTCGCGCAGCTTGCCGCTCCAGGACTTTTCCGGATGCGCCCACACCGTGATCGCGAGCTTCTGGGCCTTGCGTAGTTCGTCGACGCGCGACTCGGGAATGCTGATCGACACTTCGCGTTCGCCGTCGGCCGCAACGGTGACGATCGACTGGCCGGCCGACACGACCTGGCCGGCTTCGGCGTTGATGGCGCTGACCACCCCATCGCGGTCGGCCACGAGTGTCGTGAACCCGCGCATGTTGGCGTTCAATTGCTGGCGCGCCTGCGCCGAGCGAAGCTGGGCTTCGGCCTGGCTCAACGCCAGGCGCTGCTGGTCCAGTTCGGCCTGCGAAGCAAAGTTCTGTGCCAGCAGTTGTTCGGTGCGCTTTACGTCCACCCGGGCCTGGGCTACCCGGCTTCTCGCAGCGTCCGCATCCGCGCCGGCCGCGGCAACCTGCAAGGCTTCCTGGGTGGGATCGAGCTGCAGCAACGGCTTCCCGCGCTTGACATGGCTGCCCACTTCCACCATCCGGGCAACGATCTTGCCCGCCGTCCGGAAGCCCAACTGGCTTTCGTAACGCGCACGGATTTCTCCCGAATAGTTGGCGCCGATGGTGCCGCTGCTACGCCCTACGACGACGGTCCGCACCGGCCGCACGTCCGACTGTTCGGACGCAGGTTTCTCTGTGCACGCCGCCAGCAGGCTCGCCGCCGCGATGATGGTGAGCATTGCTGCTCGATGCTTCCTGTTCAATTTCTACGCTCCAGTAGGTCCGTCACTCGCCTGCGAGTCATCAGCGTTTTGCGCCACCGAGCCGATACAACGGACTCGTTCGGGGCGTCGGTGTCAGCAGGCCTGGGCATCCGCCCTTCCCAAGAGCCCGAAATATACATCATAATGACGCTGTCGTCAGATTGACGTTTAATTTATTTTGTATGTGTGGCCAGAGCAACCTCGCGGGGCACAAGCCTATGCGGCGAAGACGGCGCATGGCCATGCGTATCCGATTCCCCTGAAAGGAGAGAACCGATTCATGAGTGCGATAGAGCAGGGATTTGCCGCAGCGGGCGAGATGTGGGAGGCGACCGATCATCGTCAGCGTGTTGCGGCCAAACGGAGGCAGCGCATGCGCGCGCTGCTATTGAGCAGTACGTTGCGCTTGCTGGTGGAGAACCGCGACCCTTCGCCTTCGATCGACGACATCATCTGCTCGGCGCAGGTGTCGCGTGGAACGTTCTACAAGTACTTTCCGTCGTCCGAAGCGATCATGCGTGAACTGATAGGGAGGGTGGCCGAGCAGTGGGTACGAGAGGCAGACCCCATCGTCAGGAGCCATGACGATCCTGCCGAACACATCTCCCGCGGCATACGGCTGGCATCGATGCTGGCAGTACACCAGCCGGGTGTGGCAAGCATCCTGGGACGCTTTGGATGGTCGGGTTACCAGGCGCCAAGCATGCTGGAATTCGTGCGCCGGGACTTGGAGGATGGCGTGCGCCGCAATCGTTTCACGCCCATGCCGATCACGCTGGCGTTCAATATCGTTACCGGCGCCGCAATGAGCGCGATGCACCGCATGCTGGAGAGCGGGTGCAAGGATGATTTTTCCGAACTGGCTGCTGCCGTGGCTTTGCGTGCCCTGGGCGTGGAGAGTACTACGGCCGACGCCATATCCAGTTCGCCGCTCAACGCCAACATCGTGCTCTTCGAGGACATGCTCGAAGCCGCGATCCTCGACGCGTCACAGGCGCGGCATGGCTAGCTGGAGGATTCGGCGAGGGCGGCGAGCTTCTGCTGCGCCGTCTTGAGGAGCGATTCCGGCGGCGCCACGAGCTTGGGCAGGGGCGCCGCGATCAACTTCGCGGCGCCGGCCGCCGTTACACCGAGCGATCTCAACACCGCACGAACGATCCGTTCCGGGTAGTCCTTGGCCGTTCTGCCATTCGCAATACGCTGGACGGCGATGAGCGCCGCGCCCGTCGCCATGTCCACCCCAACGTCGGCGGCGTCCTCGTCGAACGTGCCGCGCTTCACGCCCTCCTTGATATCGGCTGGCAGATGTTCGTATATCGCGCTCTTCTTTCCGACGAGACTGAAACCCGTAGCGGCAAGGAAGCGGGCGACAACGGGATAGGCTCGCACCAGGTGCAGATACAGCCGGCCGGCGGTGGCGAAACGCAGCGCCGGATCGTCGACGTCCGCCAAGACGCCCTCGATCATTTGCACCATGTCGTGACTGAGTGCATCACTGACGGCCGCAAGCAGATCATCATTGGTGCGGAAGTAGTTATAGAAGGAACCCTGCGAGACCCCGGCCGCCGCGATCACCTCCGGGATCACGCTGGAGCCCATGCCCCGCTGCGCGAAGACGATCATCGCGCTTTCGATGAGCCGCCTGCGCATGCGCGCACGCCGTTCAGCGGCAACACGTGGACGGTGGTCTTGGAATTCGGGATCGGCGGGCATCTTCAACAAGAGAAGCTTATGTGACGGGCGATTATGGCACAGCGCAAGACGGGCTTCCTGCACGCCAACCGCTCGCCACCATGATTTGTAAAATAATGAACGTCATCATGACATTTTAGTCATTCTGTAGCAGAATGCCGGACTTCATCACCTGTTCCGGGGCTCCTGCCGTGCGTCACCCTCATTCGTTTCCGCTGCCTCCGCGTCAGGATCGGGATCGGCTGATCGCTTGCGAGCATTGCGACGCACTTCATGTCCGCACGGCACTGTGCGACGCTGAACGGGCCGTTTGCCTGCGCTGCGGTGCGGAGCTGTACCGCAACAGCACGGGGGCCTACCGCCGCCTGTTGCCGCTCGTCGTGACCGCGGTGATTCTGCTTCTCATCTCAAACATGTACCCGATCGTCGCCATGGACCTCAAGGGCACGCGCATGGAGACCACGCTATGGGGCGCGATACAGGCCCTCTACGCCGACGATATGACGCTGGTGGCCGTGCTCGTGTTCGTCACGACGCTCCTGGTGCCGCTGGGCGAGCTGCTCATGATGGGCTTTGTGCTCCTGCCGATGGCCCGGCGTCGCATGCCTCGTGCGTTCCACCACATCGCACGCGCCATTCTGCTGACTCGCCCATGGGGCATGATCGAGGTGTTCATGATCGGCGTGCTGGTCACGCTGGTGAAACTATCGACCGTCGCACAGGTAATGCCGGGCGTTTCGCTCTGGTCGTTCGGCGCGCTGGTGGTAGTGCTTGCCGCCATCCTGTCGTTCCCTCCGCGCGACCTCTGGCACCAGCTCGATGCGCGAAGCACGAATGGCGTGCGGGCCGTCCCCCCGGATACCGCGTCATGAGCGCAGACCGCTTGTGTTACCCCACGGCGACCGGGCAGGGCCTGCTGGCTTGTCATGCCTGCGACCTCGTCAGCCCGCTGACGCTGGAAGGTGCGCCCTGCCCGCGCTGCGGCGCCACGCTGCATCGTTGCAAGCCAGCCAGCATGGCGCGCGCCTGGGCCTTCCTGCTCTCCGCCTACCTGCTCTATATCCCGGCCAATCTGCTACCGATCATGGTGACGCAGTCGATCTTTGGCACCCAGCACGACACGATCCTCTCGGGCGTGATCTACCTGTGGCTTTCGGGATCACACATGCTCTCTTTGGTCGTGCTGATCGCCAGCGTTGTCGTGCCGCTGCTAAAGATGATGATCCTGACGCTGCTGTTGCTGACGGTGCGCCGCCGCTCGACCTGGCGCCTTCGTGAGCAGACCCGTCTCTACACGGTGGTCGAAGTCATTGGCCGATGGTCCATGCTCGATGTCTTCGTCGTCGCATTGCTCGCCTCGCTGGTGCGGGCCGGGTCGCTGGCCACCATCACACCAGGTGCCGGAGCCCTGGCGTTTGCCTCGGTCGTCGTGCTCACCATGCTCGCATCACTATGCTTCGATCCCCGGCTGCTGTGGGACAGCCTGTATGCGCCGCCCCGCCCACTCGATTTCTCGGTAGTCAATCATGACGGAACACTTTGATCCCGCCGCGCCATCAGCCATACCGGAGCCCGTCCGCAAGCCGCCCGCGCGCTGGCTGCCTTCGCTGGTCTGGCTGATACCCATCGTGGCCGCGGTGGTCGGCCTTTCGCTGCTCATCAGCACACTTGCATCGCGCGGGCCGGAGATCACGGTCACTTTCCGCACCGCAGAAGGCCTGACGCCCGGCAAAACCCCCGTTCGATACAAGGACGTCGATATCGGCCTGGTCAAAACGGCCCGGCTGGCGGCGGACCGCTCTCACGTGATCGCGACGATTGCCCTGACAAAGGATGCAAGGAGCTTCGCCGTGGCCGATTCGCGTTTCTGGGTGGTACGGCCGCGATTTGCCCTCAGCGGCGTGTCGGGGCTGGAGACACTGCTATCGGGTGCATATATCGGGGTCGATGCAGGCAAATCTGCCGACACCATGCACAGCTTCACGGGACTCGAAGTGCCGCCCGTGATCACCACCGATGCCTCGGGCAAGCAGTTCGTGTTGCACGCACAAGACCTCGGCTCGCTCGACGTTGGGTCTCCTGTCTACTACCGTCGCGTCCCGGTCGGCCATGTCGTGTCCTACCAGCTTGACCCGAACGGTCACGACATCACATTGCGAGTATTTGTCGACAAGCCCTACGACCGGCTTGTCTCCGCCGATACGCGCTTCTGGCACGCCAGCGGCGTTGACCTCAAGCTCGACGCGAACGGGTTGAAGCTGTCCACGCAGTCCCTTGTCACCGTGATGCTCGGCGGCGTGGCCTTCCAGGCGCCGGAGCACTCCACTGCACACTCGGCCGCCGCGGAGAACACCGAATTCCTGCTGGCTGCTGACCAGTCCGAAGCCATGAAGGAGCCAGAGGAGCTTGCTCCCGCGCTGGCAGTCCTCAATTTCGACCAGTCGGTGCGTGGCCTGTCGCCGGGAGCGCCCATCGATTTCCGAGGCGTGACTGTCGGACAGGTGCGTTCGATTGGCATCGAATACCAGCGCGACAAGAAGGCCTTCCGGATGCCCGTGGTCGTGGAGCTCTATCCTTCCCGCATGGGTCTGCGCGAGAAGGATGTGGCCGACGATACGCGCAAGCTCGCCATCGTGCATAGCCTGGTACAGCGCGGCATGCGTGCGCAGTTGCGCACCGGAAACCTGCTGACCGGACAGCTATACGTGGCCCTCGACTTCTTTCCGAAGGCGCCTCTGCCGGACGAGCTGGACCTGAACGCGTCGCCGCCGCAACTCCCCACCACGCCAGGAACGTTCGACGAACTGCAAGCGAAGCTTGGTGACATCGTGACCAAGATCGGCAAAGTCCCGTTCGATCAGATCGGACAGGACGCGCGCACGGCGATGGTGTCGATGAACAAGATGCTCGTCAACGCAGACAAGCTCGTGGCGCAGGTCAATGGCGACGTGGCCCCGCAGGTGGTTGCGGCGCTGCAGGATGCGCGCCGCACGCTAGACACGGCCAATGGCGCGCTGGCGCCCGACGCGTCACTGCAGCAGGACACACGCCGGATGATGCAGGAACTCACGCGGGCCGCCGCTTCGCTGCGCACGCTCACAGACTATCTCGAGCGGCATCCGGAAGCGCTCTTGCAGGGAAAGAGGGAAGAGAAACCATGACACGTTCCAGCATACTGATTCCGCTGGTCGTCGCGGCTACAGTCATGATCATCGGCTGCGCGTCGCCCGAGCCGCGCTATTTCACATTGGCAGCACGTTCATCCGACACAGCAAGGGCCGCACCGGGAAGCGCAGGCCGTACAGCCGAGCCGCGATGGATCGAGGTCAGGCCAGTGCGTGTCCCCGAGCGCCTGAATCGCGCTCAGTTGGTGGTGAGCGACGGCGCTGACGGTGGTGTGAAGTTGCTCGACACATCTCGCTGGATGTCGCCATTGCCGGACGAGCTTCGCGATGCACTGTCGCAGCGTTTGCAGTCTAGTCTTGATGCGGTCGATATCTACCAGCACGGCCTGCCGGCCACCCAGCCAGCCGTGCGCGTGACGGCCGAGGTAGTCATCCTCGACGCCGACTTGGGAGAGCGGGCCGCAGCAACCATCGCCTGGACCGTGAAGCGTCTGCCAGACGGCAAGACCCTGAGTGGCCGTACCGAAGCCGAGGTGCCTGCGCCCGGGCAAGTGGATGGCGTGGTGAATGCTTATCGGCAAATCCTGGCCGCAACGGCGGCCGACATAGCAACCAGCGTGCTGGCCCTTGAGCGATAGAGAAGAAGCACCGGGTACGTTGGATAAGATGAAGTAACCGGACGCCTCGGCTGGTTGCGTCACAGGTCCCTGCCCGCTTCCGGCGTTGGTCGCCGTGGGGATCGCCACCGCAGGCCCTTGTATGAGGCAGTACGTCCCCCCAACTTGCCGAAGCGTATGGGAAGTCTCGGGTTCGACGCGAACCTGATGGACAAAGGAATGGGGCTACGGATTACCAGAACCGACGGGAAAGATCGTCTTCTTTAGCGCAGCCGGATTGATTGGTTTCACAATGTGACCATTGAATCCCGCCTCAGCGACACGGTCCCGTACGGCTGTCTCACTGAATCCGGTTAATGCGTAGAAGCGCGTGTGGTTCAACTTTGCAAACTCGCGGAGTTCTTCGATCAACTCGTATCCGTCCATATCGGGCATTGCCAGATCGATCAGCGCGACATCGGGAACAAAGGTGGAAACCTTGTGGATGGCAGACACCCCATCGTAGGCAACTTCTATGGCGTGCCCTTCCATTTGTAGAAACATGCCAAGGCTGTCTGCAGCATCGTGGTTATCGTCGACAATCAGTATTTTCATGCCGGATACGGAAGGCTCTGTCATATGGGGTTCTTCTGGTGCAGACGTTTGCGTCGCAATAGGCAACTGTATGGTGAACGTGCTTCCTTGTCCGGGTCCAGTGCTGGTGGCGCTAATTGATCCAGCATGTTTTTCGATGATCGATTTGCACAGAGACAGGCCGATCCCCAGGCCACCGGTTGCGCTATAACCGGGTTCGTCGACTTGAACAAATAGATTGAAGATGTCCGAGAGCATATCGCGCGGAATGCCGCGGCCCTGATCGGCAATGGAAATGGTGCCAATCTTGTCCCAGGCTTTGCACTCCACGACTATCGTCGTTCCTTCAGCAGAGAATTTCGACGCGTTGTTCAGGACGTTTTGCAGGACCTGACTAAGACGCGTAAGGTCGCCGAACACATGGAAGTTCTCGTCGCACAGTTGCAACTCAATTCGCTGTTGCTTTGCGGCCAAGAGCGGCAAGCAAGCCTCCAACCCTGTCTCAATCACCGTTTGAATCGGGAGGACTGTGCTTCGCAACTCCAGCTTCCCTACAGCCATCCGCCCGACATCCAGGAGGTCGTCGACCAGCCGGCTGAGGTGACGCAGTTGACGGAGGACAACGCTGAGATTTGCTCTGACAAGGCCGCCATCGTCCGGATGTTTTTCAATGATCGCGGTTGCGTTAAACATCGGGGCGAGAGGGTTCCTGAGCTCATGAGCTAACGTAGCCAGGAACTCATTCATTCTCCGCGCAGACGCTTCGACTTCCTCCAGGTGTCTGCGCTCGCTCATGTCGCGGGTTATCTTCGCGAAGCCCACTAACTGATGATGCTCGTCATAGACGGCCGTCAGCGTGACGCTCGCCCAAAACTGGGTGCCGTCCTTTCGCACCCGCCACCCTTCATCTTGCACACGGCCCTGATCCCTGGCGATGGAGAGAAGGCGTTCCGGCTTGCCGGAGGTTCGATCCTCTGGCGAATAGAAAACTGAGAAGTGCTGGCCGACAATTTCGCGGCTCGCGTAGCCCTTTATGCGGTTGGCTCCAACGTTCCAACTTGCGACGCGGCCTTCCGTGTCGAGCATAAAGATCGCATAGTCGTACACGTTCTGCACGAGAAGTCGGAAAGTCGACTCGCTTTCCCGCAGGCGCTCGGAGGACTCCATCTGTTGCGTGACGTCCCGAATCACCATTCCCATGCCCATCAGCACATCGTCACTGTTGTGGACGGCCGTGATACTGTTGCTGCACCAAAAGCGGCTACCGTCCTTACGCATCAGCCAGCCGCCATCTTCGAGTTTGCGATGACGTTGGGTCAGAAGGAGTGCCTTCTGCGGCCAACCTCGCGCGATCGCGTCTTCTGTGTATAGCCGCGAGAAGTGCAAGCCAATAGCCTCAGATCCGTCGTATCCCAACATGCGTTGCGCCCCCCGATTCCAGCTTGTAATGACACCATTTATATCGAGAAGAACGATTGCATAGTCGGCCACCGTATCCACGAACGTAAGGAACAGATCCTGTTGATCTGGGGGAATATTTGACGCGGGGTTGTGGGTGGGGGCAGACATAGAGACTCGTTGATTGGTCTACTATAGTCCTCCAATGCGTCAACATCTGATGTCGGCCTCTGTCCTACGCGGAATACCATGGGGGCGCTAGGCGCCTCGCCATTCGAGCAAATGCATTCCTGGAATGCTGAAGGTGCAAGAAGGCTCGGTGGGGGAGGTATTCCGTCGATCATTTTCCTTTCGCGGCACCAAAGCTCACCGATTCGCCGCGCCACGCCGAGACCCGGACCCGTCCGTCTCCACCTGCCGCCTCGGCGGGTATGACCTCCACGGAGCTCCCCCAATCGCCGATTCTAGCCACGCCGCAACGTACCGCTACCCGACCGGAAAGGGGGTTTTCGGGGTGCGTCACCGCACAGACACGCGGCACCGCCTTGGCCCGTGCCGCGCCACGAACGCACCGCTCGAGGCAGTCCAGCGGAATGGCTCCCTCTGTTCCAGGGCGGGCTATGACGTTGCAACGCAAACGCCACGCCTGAAACGGTCACAAAAGGCACACGCCAATTAACGATAGGGCTCGTGCTGCGAGCACAGAGCGCCTGGCGCGCTTTGGACGTTGCTCCCCTCCTCGCTGTCGTCGTGAGCCATCATCAGGGCCACCGGCGTTTCAGCGTCTCCCCAACCGGGCACCACATCGACACCGCAGATGGGGCCAGTATGGTCGCCCATCAGGGCATGAGCTGGCAGGTTGCCATGTCCCTTTCCGGAAACCGATTGCAGGGCAATAATCAACTCATCGACCGTCAGGCCGATCTGCTCGATAGTATTCGCGTTCATCGTCAGTTCCATTGCCTCGATACAGCTTGTATTTTTTAGCCAGCCTTCTCCACGAAACCGCTGGAGCCGCGGCTCCAGACAGGACCGACGCGATCTGGCTAGCATATGTGCTCGGGGCCTCTTCATAACTGGCCGCGGCGTATGCTCCAGCGGGAGCTAGCCAGTATTAGCGCGGGTGTAGCCCGGCATTTGACATTCCGGGACTACTGTTTGACGCATTGGGACACCTCGGGGAAAACCTGGTGGAGGACAGCCATTTGCAGCCGTTTCCCCTGCACATTCCCCCGTAAGTTGAAACGACCGCTCCATCGTGCGCCGTACGCCAGCCAGGGACGGTCGGTGCCGTTGTGTTTCAAAACGGGCGAGAGAGGGCGTAAACTGGGCCGTAACAAGCATATCGGCCGGGGGTGCACCATGAGCGTACAGCTTAATCACACTATCGTCTGGTGCGGCGACAAACAGAAGTCGACTCAGTTTCTAGTGGACATTCTGGGTCTGCCAAGCCCTGTAGAGTTCGGGCATATGCTGGTAGTTCAACTGGACAACGGTGTTTCGCTTGACTTCTTCGAACGCGAAGGTGCGATTTCCATGCAGCATTACGCGTTTCTAATCAGCGAGAGCGAGTTCGATCAGGTCTTCTCACGTATTCGAGACCGAGGGCTCCCCTATTGGGCCGATCCTGGTAAGCAACGTGCCAGCGAAACCTATCTGCACAACGGTGGCCGCGGACTTTATTTCGATGACCCTGACGGTCATTTGCTCGAGGTCATGACTCGCCCTTACGCGCTGGGCGCCTGAGCGCGAGCGAGCTCGCAGCCATGTTTCGCATCTTCATCGGATGCTATGGCGCCTGGATGCCTCAGACGAGCACCTGCCTCATCGTGCCATTCAGGTGATGTGGTTGCCCGGAGGGTGTCCGGCCAACCACACCACGGCAACTATTACCTGGCTCCTGCCTTGTTGATGGACTGCATCACCGCTTCGGTCATCTGGTCGATCGTGAAGCTGGCTGGCCTCTGGCTTGGGGGATAGTCCTTGAACGTTTGGAGGAATGGACCCACGCGCGACGATGCATAACTGATCATGTACGCGTTCTTTGCCGTCCAGTCGTAATATTGGTCGGAAACGATGTCCGCCCGCTCGTAGGGGTCCATGCGCAGGTTGAACGCCTTCGGCACGCGCAAGCACGTGAACGGGTTGGCCCACACTTCGAAGCCGCCCGGATGCCGCTGCTCACAGAAAACGAACTTCCAGTCGTTGTGCCGCATCGCCACTAATACGCCATCGTCGTTGAAGTAGAAGAAATCCTGGCGAGGGCCGGTGTTCGTCTGTCCGGTCAAGTATGGCAGGAAGTTATAGCCGTCCAGATGCACCTTGAAGGTCTTTCCACCAATGCTCGCACCCTTTAGCAAGCGGTCCTTGATGTCGGTATCGCCGGCTGCTGCAAGCAAGGTCGGGAACCAGTCGAGCCCGGAGATCATGGTCGTCGACACGGTGCCGGGCTTGATGCGGCCCGGCCACCGGATCATTGCCGGAACGCGGAACGCACCCTCCCAGTTGGTATCCTTCTCGCTTCTGAACGGCGTGGTCGCGGCGTCCGGCCACGACCACTGATTGGGGCCATTGTCGGTTGTGTAGATCACGATCGTATTGTCCGCAACCTTCAGATCGTCGAGCGATTTCAGAAGCTTACCGACATCTCCATCGTGCTCAAGCATGCCATCGGCGTATTCATTACCGGGCATGCCACTCTGGCCTTGCATGGACTCGCGGACATGCGTGAAGGCATGCATGCGTGTCGTGTTCATCCACACGAAAAACGGTTTATCAGCCTTGACCTGCTTTTCCATAAAGCCGATCGCAGCCGCGGTGGTTTCGTCGTCGATCGTCTCCATCCGCTTGCGGTTCAGGGGGCCGGTGTCCTCAATCTTGCCGTCCGCGAAGGAATGGAGAACGCCGCGCGGGGCGTTTGCCTTGACCCAGGCCGTGTCGTTCTTCGGGTAGTAGGGGCGCTCAGGCTCCTCTTCCGCGTTCAGGTGGTAGAGGTTGCCAAAGAACTCGTCGAAGCCGTGTGCGGTAGGCAAGTACTCGTTCCTGTCGCCCAGGTGGTTCTTGCCGAATTGACCCGTTGCATAGCCAAGCGGCTTCAGCGCCTGGGCGATGGTCACGTTCTGCGCCTGCAAGCCGATCGGCGAGCCGGGGATGCCCACCTTTAGCAAGCCCGTGCGCAAGCCACTTTCACCAGTAATGAAAGTAGAGCGCCCCGCTGTACAGCTGTTCTCGCCGTAGTAGTCCGTGAGCATCATCCCTTCGGCGGCAATGCGGTCGATATTGGGCGTTCGGTAGCCAACCACGCCGTGGCTGTAGGCGCTGATGTTGGCTTGACCGATGTCATCCCCGAAAATGACCAATATGTTTGGCTTCTTGCCAGACGGCGAGGTGGCTGCCAACGCGGGCGCGGAAGCGGCAGGCACCGGCACGTTGGCCGCCACGGGCGGATTCTCCCTGGCCGGCACAGGCGCAGCCGCGCTGGAATCCGGCGCCGGAGCGGGCGCTTGTGCCGCCGGCTGCTGTGTCTTTGGGGACTCGTCCTTCTTGCCACACCCCGTGATCGCGAGGACCGCTGTCAGCGTGGCCAGCATCAACAAGCTGCAGCCCGTCTGTCTCGCCCTCCCTTCCTTGCCTCGATGCATTTCCCGCCTCCCTTCATTGTCCACCGTCGGTTTGTTACTGCTCTCATCGCCTTTTGCACAACAGCATTGCGGTCATTGCGCCGCACACGAATGCGGCGCAGGCAAAGCACAGTGAAAGTGCCCTCGCAGGCCACGTCGAGGACTGAAAGCCGGTGGCCCGCGCGTGACTCTCCCTCCGCAATGCAAGAATCTCGCGCGGAATGCACCTTGAGGCTATCGTTGCAGAAGACAACGCCAAGCGGAATTCAGAATTTTCTGACCGAGATCTTAGTGATCTTTGAATGCGACACGTGCCGCGGGCGAAGCGATGGGCACAGCGCGAACGGCCGCACCCATCATCGGCGAGGAATATCGCGGGTTGGCGGCGAGGAATTTTCCGCCATCTTGCGCAATGCCATTCAAGCAGCTGCCTGCGGACTCCCCGTTGGCCTGCCCCGACTGGTTCGCAAATAGGCGGCACCCGCCTCGCTGACTTTCACTTCAGCGCCGCCGGGTGAATGGATGCGTGTCAGATAACCGCGCGCATTGGCTTCCTCCCAAACCGGCAGGCGGGGGCATGAGGTGCGCCAGGCTTCGATGACCTCGATGTAAGGTCGTGCATCGGGTCCGATCCATTCAAGAAGATCAAGGACCAGAGACTCGACGGCATCGGGTAAGTCCGTTTCGGCGTGGCGGAATGGAAGATCGGTCATGGCAGCGCTCCGGTTCCAACTCAGGCGCTACCAGTATAGGTTTAGGAAGAGGGCATCCCGATTCGGCGCTATCACCCCATTATCTGGGTCGTCCGCAGATGTCGGGGCGTCCGCCTAAATCAAGTGTTGGCACGGGGTGCCTTTTGTGCCGAGGGCGCGGCTTGAGCCGCGCCGGTAGCAGCACGAACCCCGGAGCGACATGCTGAACGATGGCCTGAGACGGCCATCTGGGGATTCACCATGCTCGTACGTCATGCTCCATCGGTGAACGCATCTCTCCTGTCCGTGACGCGCGCGCCATCGGAGAACACGTCGAACTTTGACGTCAGCCCGCCATCGCTATAGGGATCCCGCGGGCCCACCGTGTTGGCGCCGTCGGTGTAGACATCCCGCGACCCCACCCCCGCATAGGCCACACCAGCGGTGAGTGCCGCGCTCGCCGCTGCGAGCAAGAAGATTGTTCTTACCATTTTTCACCCCCATTAACGTGGTTGGAAGAACGACCGAAGCTCAGTTTGTGCCGCTCAACTTCGTACCCGTCAATGTAGGCGTCGACCGCGCGTACGCGTATGGGGAACTTGTCCGAAAAGCTCCTAGGGGAACGCCCTATTCGTGGAATTCCGCGCCACATCCGTGCGAACAGGAATCGAATCGGCGGGCAGCACGGGAAAATCCGCCATGAGTATCCAGGTTTGCCGCCAAATCTGCATGACACGTTGAATCGATCCTTACCCCCATTGGGAATCTGGCATAAATTCTAAGGAGTTTTATGCTGCGCCCGTGCCAGCGTGCTTGGCAAAGGCGTAATACCGCGCACAAGCGCCGTCATTGTGGCCGAGAAGAAGCCTGAAGTTCCGAAGGTCTGCCCCATGATTGGAAGCAAGCCATGCAGAACATCACGCAATCCGCGCGGTCCCATCCCTTTTTTAGTACTGCTCTCGTCGCCCTGGCGTACTTCGCCGGTGCAAAGGTCGGACTTTCCTATGCGATGGTGGGAGGCGCCGTGTCTCTCGTCTGGCCCTCCAGCGGGATCGCTCTGGCGGCCCTGCTTGTTCTGGGTATCCAGGGTGCTCCCGGAATCGCGATCGGCTCGGTTGCAGCCAACATGTCGGTGGGCGTGCCGACTCGGGTAGCGCTGGTCATCGGGCTTGGCGCGATGACCGCGTCCCTGCTGGGGTGGCTATCATTGACGCGTTTTGTGCGATTCCGGTGCACCATGGATCGCAGCAAGGACGTCATCGCCTTTATCGTCCTCGGTGCGACGACCAGTACGACAGTGAGCGCGCTCATCGGCGCCAGTGCGCTCGTAGCAGCGGGGCTCGCGCATCCCGGCGAATTCGCCCCTGCCCTTCTGCAATGGTGGCTCGGGGACATGATGGGCGTTCTGGTCGTGGCTCCTGCGCTCCTGACATCGATCTCGTATCCAAACCCCATCCACTCTGCCAAACTGGCCTCGGAAGCGTGTGCACTTGCCCTTGCGACGGCGTGGATCAGCTATCTCATCTTCGGCGCCGGCGAACTCGCAGGGCATGGGTACTATCCTGCTGCACTGGCAGTGTTCCCGTTCACCATCTGGGCGGCATTGCGCTTTGACCACTGGGGCACATGCCTCTCGACATTGCTTGTTTCGATCATCGCCATCTGGGGCACCACACACGGCACCGGTCCCTTTGCAGGCGCAACGTCGGTGGACAGTCTGGTCAGATGGTGCGCATTTACCAACGTCGTGGCCCTTGCCGGGCCGCTGCTCGTAGCGGCACATGCCCAGGAAAAGCGAATCCAGTGGCTCCTGCTCGCCTCCCACGTCATGCTGGAGACGCGCGTACAAGAACGAACCCAGGAACTCGAGCGCGCGAACCAGGAGTTGAGGAAGGAGATCGCGCGACGCCGCCTGCTCGAAGCCGAACTGATCCGGAGCGGCGATCTGCAGCAGAGGCTCATCGGCCAGGAATTGCACGATGGCCTTGGCCAGCACCTCACCAGCCTGGACTTCTACTGTGTGGCGCTGAGCGAGGAATTGCAGAAGCATCGCCATCCGGCAGCCCCCAGCGCCGAGAAGATCGTCGAACTGGTCAAGCAGGCCGCTCTGATGACACGCAAGGTCGCGCACGGGCTGGATCCTGTCGCCATGGAGGCAGGTGGCTTGACCGCTGCCCTGCAAGCCCTGGTCACGACGACGCGTTCGGTGAACGGCATCGACTGCGCGCTCCAGGTCAAGTCACCGGCGGACTTCCTGGCGCCGCCGATGCAAAACCATCTCTTCCGCGCGGCACAGGAAGCAGTCAACAATGCGCTCAAATACAGCCACGGCAGCCACATATGGATCGAGCTGGATCGCGACAGCGGTTTTCAGCAGCTCTCTATCAGTGATGATGGCGTCGGTCTCGCCGAAGACCAGCTGGCACATGGCACAGGGCTGGGACTGCACAACCTGCGCCATCGGGCGAGTCTGCTTGGGGGATCGTGCACGGTCTCCTGCAATAGCTGGGGCGGTACCACGGTCGCAATCCGCTTCCCGATACCGGAGAGCCCGGACGATGCAAGGAACATCATATAGCCCGCCCCGTGCGGTCCAGATCCTTATCGTGGATGACCATCCTATTATCCGGGAAGGGCTGACCCACTTGCTGCATGCACATGAGAACCTGCACGTTTGCTGCGTGGCCGGCAGTGCCGAAGAAGCATTGACGGCTGTCGCCTGCAAGCCCGACCTGGCCATCGTGGATCTCAGCCTGCAGTCGAACTCCGGCCTGGACCTCGTCAGGCATTTCAGGCAGCACCATCCGACGCTGGCGATCCTCGTTCTCAGCATGCACGACGAAGCCCTGTTCGCCGAGCGTGCATTGCGGGCCGGCGCCAACGGGTATCTTATGAAGCTCGGGGCCACGGAACACATCCTGAACGCCATCCGAGAGGTACTCGCCGGAAACGTCTACTTGAGCGCAGCGATGCATGAGAAGCTCGCGCGCACGCTGACAACGCCGACCAAAGCGCCCACAAGCGCCATCGCAAACCTGTCAGAGCGGGAATTCGAGGTCCTGCACCTGATCGGACTTGGCTTCAGTACACGTGAAATCGCCGAGAAAATGAGTCGCAGTATCAAGACCATCGAAGCTCACCAAGCCAACATCAAGCAGAAGCTGGGCATCCGAAGTGGCAAGGAACTGATGCGCTTCGCAATTCAGTGGCTCGAGGGCCAGTAGGCCGAGGCGGTCCGGACGACTACGCTCGACGGATCGAGGCACCCCATGCCGTGCAACGTCGCCTCAATGGCACGATCGAGCGGCGTGTGTGGTTCCTCTCCGAGCACGGATAGCAGCTTGTCGTTGGTCATGCGCACCGGCTTCTGCCATAGGTAACGCATCTCGCGCATCTCGCGGAAAGTGGTGACGAAGGGCGAGACGACACTGAGCAGCCACCACGGGAACGGGCGCAGTGTTGGCACGCGGCCGCCACGACGAACCACGACGCGGCGAATGGCTTCGGCCATCTGCATGCCGTCCTCATCCCAATGCCCTGCCATGTGGAACGCCGCAAACGGTTCCAGCGATTCCCGCCGCGCGAGCAGTTCCACCATCGTGCGCGCCACGTCGGGCAGATACGACCACTGATGCCCAATGCCCTTTCGGCCAGGAAGATTGATGACGGTAACGGCCCGGCCCGGTTTGACCATTGCCTGGGAGAACCAGCTATTGCCAGGTTTCGGGCCAAAGAAGTCACCCGCACGAACCACTATCGTACGTACGCCGCTGGCCGTGGCCAAACGCAGACGCCGTTCCAGTTCGACCCGGATGCCTCCCTTGCGCGTGAGCGGCTGCTGTGGCGAGCCTTCATGCGGTTCCGGGAAGGCGTCCGGACCGAAGTTATAGACGGTACCGGGCAGCAAGATGGTGGCGCCTTGTGTTGTCGCCGCGGCGATCGTATTGTCGATCATGGGCAGCACCAGTTCTGCCCAGCGGCGGTAACCCTGCGGATTCACCGCATGCACGATCACCGAGCACCCCTGCGCGGCCGCCATGACATCCTCTCGGCGCATTGCATCACCGGCGATCCAGGTGATGCCATCATCAGTCGACGGGGCGTATTGGCTGCGCGCGAGCCCGCGCACGCTCCAGCCCGCGTCCCGAAGCTGCCGGGCGACCTCACAACCGATGCCGCCTGTAGCGCCAAGAACCAATGCTGCCTTGTCGGTTTGCATATCGAATCTCCCCTTGAACATGGGAAGCATTTTCAATGCACCGTGTTTCCAATAAAATTGGCAAACATCGTATAGCTGATATACATTTTTGCATGGCCACGGAACCTAGCTGGGAACTCTATCGCTCTTACCTCAGTGTGCTTCAGGAAGGCTCGCTGTCTGGCGCCGCACGCGCTCTGGGGCTCGCCCAACCGACAGTAGGTCGCCATGTCGAAGCACTGGAGAAGTCCCTGGGGCTCACCCTCTTCACCCGCTCGCAGACGGGGCTGCTCCCAACTCCGGCCGCGCTCGAACTCAAGCCCTACGCCGAGGCCATGAGCACTTCCGCAGCGGCCCTGATGCGCGCCGCGGAAAGCCAGGGCGACGTCAAGGGCACCGTGCGCATCAGCGCGAGCGAAGTCATAGGCGCCGAGGTTCTGCCCCCTATCGTGGCGCAACTACAGGCGGCGCACCCGGGACTCAAGGTCGAACTCGCGCTGACGAACCGTGTCCAGGACCTGCTGCTGCGCGAAGCCGACATTGCCGTCCGCATGACGCGCCCCAACCAGGACGCCTTGCTGGCCCGGCGCATTGGTGTCGTCCAACTGGGCCTGCATGCGCATCGACACTATTTGAGCAAACGGGGAAGCCCCGAGAAGCCCGCCGAGCTGGCGATGCATGCGTTGATCGGTTTCGACGAGGAGACGCCGTTCCTGCGAGCGGGAAGCAAGACGCTCCCGGGCTGGCGCCGGGATGCCTTTACGGTGCGCACGGACAGCGACCTCGCTCAATTCGCATTGATCCGCGCAGGCGCAGGCATTGGCGTCTGTCAGGTTGCACTGGCTCGGCGCTATCCTGACCTTGTGCGCGTGCTGGCCGACGACTTCACCTTTCCACTCGAAATGTGGGTCGCGATGCATGAGGACCTGCGCCACAGCGCGCGCTGCAAGGTTCCGTTCGACGCACTGTGTGCGGGCCTGGAACACCACGCGGCCTGAAGGCGTTGTATCGATATTTGCGTGGGTAACCAAGTCGGCTCCGCGCGCACCTCACTGCATTTCCTGCCTGTCGCCGCCCAAGGCCTCTTCCAGGAATTGCATCACCGCTTGTACACGGGCCGTACGTCCGCGACGCGTCGGCACCAGCAATGTCACCGGCGCGCTGTCGAACTCCCAGTCAGCCAGCACCCGCACCAGTCTGCCGCGCGCGACAGCGTCGGCCACGTCCCATTCCGAACGGAGCACCAGTCCCAGGCCCTGCTCTGCCCACTGGCGCGCAATACTGCCGTCATTGCTGGTGTAGGCGGCCACGACACGCACGGTCTCTCGTGCCCGGGATCGCCGCCCTGCGCTGCCGCCCGGCCAACGGAAGCGCCACAGCGTCGCGTCCTCGTCGTTCTCGCGGATGCAGATGCAGGCGTGCGAGAGCAAGTCGCGGGGCTCCGCGGGCGTGCCGTGCTGGCTCAAGTAGGCCGGGCTGGCGCACAGCCACCGCGCATTGGGGGCCAGTGTGCGGGCGATCCAGGATGAATCGCGTACCGCGCCGATGTGGACCACGGCATCCGAGTCGTGGCGGTCCGGCCAGGGGGTCTCATGCAAATCAAGCTGCAAGCGCAAGCCCGGATGGGCCAGCGCAAAACGCCCCAGAAGTGGGGCGATATGGTGCCGTCCGTAGCCAAAGGGGGCGGCAATACGGAGCGTGCCCGTGAGTCGGCTGTCCTCCCGCCTGAAAGACTCGGGAAGCGCATTGAGCTGAGCCAGCAGCGCCGCGCTCTCACGGGCGAAGCGTTCGCCTTCGGGCGTCAGGCTCAACCGCCTGGCAGTGCGGGTGGCAAGCGCAAGGCCCAGGATGGACTCCAGCTTGCGCAGGCGCGCGGACAATGCCGGTGGCGTCACGTTAAGCGCGCGCGCCGCTGCGCTAAGCGAGGGCGACTGTGCCAGCGCCTCGACCAGGCGCAAGTCCTCGATCTGGATCATTCACTTCAGCTTAACGATTGATGTTCCGGGATTTAACCACGAGCCACACTATCGTTTCTACACTGGGAACCTCTGACGACAGTGCGCCGCTGCGCAAACCTCTCGTAAAAGGATCTCATGGACAAAGTCGCTCCCCGCCTTTCGCCCGCCTGGCCGAGTGCCGTGCTTTTCGACCTGCTCACCGCATTGCTGGACTCCTGGACCCTCTGGAATTCGGCCGCCGGGTCCGAGGCCGCGGGCCGCGCCTGGCGGGCCGAGTATCTGCGGAGGACCTACGGCTGCGGCGCCTACGTGAGCTATGAACAACTGGTGCGGGAAGCGGCCGAACACGTCGGCTTGCCCCCGACGGCCCCGCAGGCGCTGGAAGCGCGCTGGGACGAATTACCACTGTGGGACGGCACCCGCGAGTTGCTGCAGGCACTGCGGCCGCATTGCAAACTGGCGGTCGTGACGAACTGCTCCGAGCGCCTGGGGCAGCGCGCTGCCGCCCTGTTGGGAGTCGACTGGGATGTCGTGGTCACTTCCGAGGCAGCCGGCTACTACAAGCCCGATCCGCGCCCGTACCAGCTCGCCCTGGAGGCACTCCGCGTGCAGGCACCCGATGCGGCCTTCGTGGCCGGTTCCGGCTATGACATGTTCGGTACCTCAGCAGTGGGATTGCGCACGTATTGGCATAACCGCATCGGCCTCGTGCTGCCTGCCGGTGCGCCCGCGCCAGAAGTCGAGTATTCGACGCTGCCCCCGGCACTGCCGTGGTTGCGGTCCTTTCGTGCTGCCAGCCGCTAAGAGGATCCGCTATGGCCCTTCGCCCAGCGCGGTGTCGGGCCTCATCTCGCGTGGCCTGCGCAAAGACGTACCCGCCCTGAAGGCCAAAAGCCAATACATGGACTGACAAGATCATGGACGACATGAACACTTCCTCCACGTCGCTAATGAAGTTGGAAACTCCCGCAGCAGTCATCGACACCTCGCGCATGCATCGGAACATACAACGGATGCAGACACGCATGGACGCGCTTGGCGTGCGCTTCCGCCCGCACGCCAAGACCAGCAAGTGCTCGCAGGTCGTACGCGCGCAGATCGCAGCCGGGGCCAGCGGCATCACCGTCTCCACACTGAAGGAAGCGGCCCATTTCTTTGACGACGGCATCACCGACATCCTCTACGGCGTGGGCATGGTGGCCAACAAGCTGCCCCAAGCGTTGGCGCTCCGCCGCCGTGGCTGCGACCTGAAGATCGTGACCGACAGCGTGGATTCTGCGCGCGCTATCGTTGCCTTCGGCGCGGAAAACGGCGAGGTCTTCGAAGTCTGGATCGAGATCGATACCGACGGCCACCGTTCCGGCATCCGCCCGGATGAACCAGCACTCATCGATGTCGCGACCGTGCTGCACGAAGGTGGCGCGCGTCTTGGTGGCGTGATGACGCACGCGGGTTCCAGCTATGAATTCGATACGCCGGAAACACTTGCCGCGATGGCCGAGCAGGAGCGGTCCGGCTGCGTTCGCGCTGCCGATCGGCTGCGTGAAGCCGGCCTGCCCTGCCCGGTGGTCAGCGTTGGCTCCACGCCGACAGCGCTCTCCGCGAACCACCTGCAAGGCGTGACAGAAGTACGCGCCGGCGTCTACGTCTTCTTCGACCTCGTCATGCACAACGTGGGCGTTTGTTCGACCGAAGACATCGCACTGAGTGTGATCACCACCGTGATCGGACACCAAGCCGACAAAGGCTGGGCCATCGTCGATGCGGGCTGGATGGCCATGAGCCGCGACCGCGGCACGCAGAACCAGAAACGCGACTTCGGCTATGGCCAGGTGTGCGGAGTCGATGGTGCAGTCATTCCGGGCTACATCCTCCGTGGCGCAAATCAGGAACACGGCATCCTGTCGCGCGCGGATGCCACGGATACCGACATCGCCAGGCGTTTCCCGATCGGCACACGGCTGCGTATCCTGCCAAACCACGCGTGTGCCACCGGCGCGCAGTTTCCCTCCTACCAGGCTCTCGCCGAAGAGGGCGAGATCACTGAATGGCGCCGCTTGCATGGCTCGTAATCAAACCAGGCACGAAAGCCGCTAGATGGACATGTTCTCGGTGGGATGGACTATTCGACCTTGACGTTGGCCTTCTTCACCAGGCCGGCGTAACGGTCGGCTTCGGTACGGAAGAACTGGGCGGCCGCCTCGGGAGATCCGGGCTTGATGGCGGTGGCCTGCTTCTTCAGGGCTTCGACCACCTCGGGGCTGGAGAACGCCGTGGCAAAGGCGTCATGTATCCGCTTCACATCGGCGGGCTTCATGTTGGCGGGGCCCACGACGGCAAACCAGCCTTCGACGTGGTAATCGGGCAGGCCCTGCTCCGCGATGGTCGGAACATCGGGAGCCACGGGCGAACGCGCATCGCCACACACGCCAATGGCACGCAAGGTGCCGGCCTTCAGGTAAGGCAACGCGGCATTGAGTGCCACCACCCCCATGTCCACCTGCCCGCCAAGCAGGTCGGTCACCATCGGGCCGGTGCCCTTGTAGGGGATGTGATTGGCCTTGACGCCGGCTTCGCTCAGGAACATCTCCCCCGCGAGGTGGATGATCGTGCCGTTCCCCGACGATGCATAGTTGTAGGCATCGGGCTTCGCCTTGAGAAGCGCCACCAGTTCCTTGACGTTCTTCGCAGGGACTTTCGGATTGACCACCAGCACGAGCTGGGTGGCGCCGATTACGCTGATCGGCGTCACGTCCTTGATCGGGTCGAAGGGCATCGACTTGAATACGCTCGGGTTGATCACATGATTGTTCGACACCAGTCCCAGCGTCAGGCCGTCAGGTTGCGCCTTGACCACGGCGGCCGCACCGGTGATGCCACCTGCTCCAGGCAGGTTCTCGATCACCACGGGTTGCCCCATGGCCTTGCCCAGCGCGGGGCCAGCGGTACGGGCGATGGCATCGACGCCGGAACCCGCGCTGATCGGCAGGATCAGCCGCACCGGCTTGCCGACTTGAGCCAGCGCGGGCAACGCGGTGCATAGCAGAAAGCCCGTGGCAGCGGCCACGGCCCTCCAGCAGGGGCGTGAAATCATGGTTGTCTCCGTCTTTGTTATGGGAACAGCGGTAAGGCAATTTCGGGGCCTGGCTCAGTCACCTGGCCTTGTCATGCGCCCGAGCACTTCGTCGTTGTGCTCGCCGGGCCTGGGCAACGGATGCCTGACTCCCGGTCGCCTGCCGCCCATCAATAGCGGCAACAGGACCGTGGGCGCGATCGAACCGTCGTCCACCTGCATCGGCACCAGCCCGCCGCTTTCCTTCAGGTGTGGATCGTCGAGCAACTGGTCCGGGCGGACGATCGGCGCATAAGGAATGCCGGCGGCCTCGAGTTGGGGCATCAATGCTTCGGGGCGATGGTGCTGAAGAATGGTGCCCAGTTCTTCCAGCAACTGGGGCCGCACTGCCACACGGGACGCGTTATCGCGGTACTCGGGCCGGTGGACCAGTTCTGCATGCCCGAGCACGTTGCAGAGCGTAACGAACTGCTTGTCGCTGACCGCACCGATGAAGAGCTGCTCGCCGTCGGCCAGCGTGAAGACGTCATAGACGCTCCACGCCGACACGCGCGACGGCATCGGCGGCGGCGCCTCGCCCGTCATCGCAAACTGCTGCATATGCTGCGACGCCAGGAACACGCAGTTTTCGAACAGCGCGCTCTGGATCTCCTGACCACGGCCGGTACGATCACGTTCGCGCAGCGCGGCCAGCACGCCGATGGCGCCGAACATGCCGCCCATGATGTCGTTGACCGAAGTGCCCGCGCGCAGCGGCCGTCCTTTCGGCCCTGTCATGTAGGACAGGCCGCCCATCATCTGCACGACTTCATCGAGCGCCAGGCGTTTTTCGTACGGTCCGGGCAGGAAGCCCTTGTGGGAAACGTAGATCAGGTGCGGGTACCTTGCCGACAACGTTGCGTAGTCGAGACCGAGCTTTTCCATCAGGCCGGGCCGGAAGTTTTCCAGCAACACATCGCTCTGCCCGGCCAGTTCGGCGGCGGCCGCGCGCCCTTCTTCGGTCGTGATGTCCAGCACCACGCTCTTCTTGTTGCGGTTGAAGGCGCGGAAAAAGCCGATGCCCAGCCCGGGCAGATTGCGGGTCTTGTCGCCACCGGAACACGCAGTTTTCGAACAGCGCGCTCTGGATCTCCTGACCACGGCCGGTACGATCACGTTCGCGCAGCGCGGCCAGCACGCCGATGGCGCCGAACATGCCGCCCATGATGTCGTTGACCGAAGTGCCCGCGCGCAGCGGCCGTCCTTTCGGCCCTGTCATGTAGGACAGGCCGCCCATCATCTGCACGACTTCATCGAGCGCCAGGCGTTTTTCGTACGGTCCGGGCAGGAAGCCCTTGTGGGAAACGTAGATCAGGTGCGGGTACCTTGCCGACAACGTTGCGTAGTCGAGACCGAGCTTTTCCATCAGGCCGGGCCGGAAGTTTTCCAGCAACACATCGCTCTGCCCGGCCAGTTCGGCGGCGGCCGCGCGCCCTTCTTCGGTCGTGATGTCCAGCACCACGCTCTTCTTGTTGCGGTTGAAGGCGCGGAAAAAGCCGATGCCCAGCCCGGGCAGATTGCGGGTCTTGTCGCCACCGGGCGGTTCCACCTTGATGACCTCGGCGCCCAGGTCGGCCAGGATCATGCCGCAGGTGGGCCCCATCACCATGTGGGTAAATTCGACGACGCGGATGCCGGCCAACGGCAGCGATGGGTTCTCTTGTTGCATGGTACGGTCCAGGATGTCGATCAAGCCACCGCGCGATGGGCGCCGGCAGCAAAGGTTTTGGGCAATCCAGCGCGCCAGAGCGTGCCGTGCAGCGTTTCTCCGGCAAGCCAGCCTTTCACCTGCTGTCGCAATGCCAGCAGTGCATCGATATCGACGCCAGTCTCGATGCCCATGCTACCGAGCATGTACGCCAGGTCTTCGGTCGTCACGTTGCCGCTGGCGCCGGGCGCGTGCGGGCAGCCGCCGATGCCGGCCAGGCAGGCATCGAAGCGCGTGACGCCGGTTTGCATGGCCGCCAGCACATTGGCCAGGCCCAGTCCGCGTGTATCGTGGAAATGGCCGCACCAGAAGCGGTCGCCGGCAATCGCCACGGCGCGCTCGAACAGCTCATGCACCATGCGCGGATCGGCGTAGCCCACCGTGTCGGCCAGGCTCACGCGATCGGCGCCCGCGTCGAGCAGCGCCTGCATCAGCCGCAGTACTTCATCGGGCTGCACGCGACCCTGTAGCGTGCAGCCAAAGGCCGTGCCCACGCCACCTTCGATCAGCGTCCTGGACCCCGCGGCGTCGCGCGCCGCGCGGATACGTGCCACCTCGGCCACCACGTCGTCGGGAGTCTTGCGCAGATTGGCAAGGCTATGCGCATGGCTGGCGGACAACGGCACGATCATCAGGTCAGCACCGCTGGCGATGGCATCCTGGGCGCCGCGCAGGTTGGGCACGAGCACCGAGACGAACGACCCCGGCAGCGTGCGGGCGAACGCCACCAGCTCGGCCGTATCGGCCAGTTGCGGCAACAGCCGTGCGGGAACGAACGAGCCCACCTCCATCTCGCGCTGGCCTGCCGCGTGGGCAGCACGAATCCAGCGCTTCTTGTGTTCGGTGGGGACGATGGTCTGAATACTCTGCAGCCCGTCACGCAATCCGACTTCCCGGATGACGGCGCGCGGCGGCCAGGCGGCCGGTTTCTGGTGATGCGATGCAGGGGTCATGGCTTGCGGCGGGACGCCGGGGAGAGACACGCGATACCTGTCACTCTATGCCGTTCCAAAAACAATCGAAAGCGATCTTCCGCCATCGCTATCGTTCCATATCGGAATGTCTGGGCCTACAATCCACGCATGCGAGATCTCGACCTGACCACCCTCCGGCTATTCGTCGCCGTGTGCGAAACCCAGAACATCGCGCGCGCCGGCGAGCAGCAACATATCGTGGCGTCCGCAATCAGCAAGCGGCTGGCGCAGCTTGAGGAGACGGTCGGCGCAAGCCTGCTGGACCGTCGCCGCCGTGGCGTGGTGCCTACCGCCGCCGGCGAAATTGTGCTGACTCACGCACGAGCAATGCTGGCCGCAGCCGACCGCGTGTCGCGCGACATGGCTGACTTTGGCTCTGGCATTCGGGGTCAGGTGCGCCTGCTGGCGACGGTATCGTCGATGGCGGAATCGCTGCCGGACGACATCGCTGCCTTCCTGCAGATCCCGGGTCATCAGGATGTGGGTGTCACGATCGAGGAAAGCCTGAGCATCGACGTTGTGCGGTCGCTGCGCGAAGGCTCGGCACCACTAGCGATTTGCTGGGATGCGGCCGATCTGGAAGGATTTCAGACCCGCCCGTATCGGGCAGACCATCTGGCAGCGATCGTGCATGGTTCGCATCCGCTCGCCCGGGCTGACAATTGCGTGTTCGCGCAGACGCTGGATCATCGGCATATCGGCATGCCGGCGCAAACAGCCGTCCAGACCATGCTGAATCGACATGCCGCAATTCTCGGCCGACGTATCGACTACCGGGCAGTCGTATCCACATTCGATGCCGCCCTGCGCTGCGTTCGCGCAAATCTGGGATTGGCCATCATCCCGCAGGAGATTGCGGAGCCCGTTGCACAGGCACTTGGTATTCGCGCAATCCCCTTGCGCGACGATTGGGCCCGCCGCCGGTTTGCCATTTGCTCGCGCGACTTCGATACGCTGTCGCCGGTCGGAAAGATGCTGGTGGATTTTCTGGAGGCTCGGGCAAATCCACAGACCGGCGTTATGCGACCCGGAGATTCGTGAAGCGTCGTTCTCGGCATTGATCCAGTCGAAGGCCTGCGATCGCCCAGTTGGGCCAACCACCGCTACGACTGGCAATGCCCGCAAGGTCAATCGCCATCACCGTCGTAAGCGCCTGGACCCCGCTCGCCCCTGCCCGGATATCGGAACGATGGTTCACCATGCCAATCTGCGCTACTGTCTTCCGGTGCCCGTGCCTTACAGGGCCATATCGGGCACCTTCTTCACCACGCCCGGGTTCGCCATCGGGCCGGTGGACGGAACAAAGCCGTCGAGGCTGGGCGGCGCGATGGCGAGTTGCAGCGTCTCGGCCGTGGTCGCCCATTCCTTTGCCAGAAGCTGCGGATTGTCATTGAGCTTCTTGCCGTAGCTCGGCACGATCTCGCGAATCTTCTGCTGCCAGGCCGGCGATTTCATCTGCTCGGGGAACACGCGCTCCAGCAACGACAGCATGATCGCCGGCGACGTCGAGCCTCCGGGTGAAGCGCCCAACAGCGCAGATACCGAACGGTCGCCAGACACCACAACCTCCGTGCCGAGCTTCAGTACGCCGCCCTTCTCCGGGTCGTTCTTGATGATCTGCACGCGTTGTCCAGCCTCCCACAGACGCCAGTCCTCGTCCTTCGCCTCGGGCATGTAGTGACGCAGCGCCGCCATCTTTTCTTCGCGGGACAGCGCCAATTGCTGCGCAAGGTACTTCACGAGTGCAAACTCGTGAGCGCCGACCTGCAACTGAGGAATGACGTTCGACGGGGTCGTCGCCTTGACCAGGTCGAAATACGAGCCGTTTTTGAGGAATTTGCTCGACCACGTGGCAAACGGCCCGAAGAGGATCACCTTCTTGCCATCGAGCACGCGGGTATCCAGATGTGGCACCGACATGGGGGGCGAGCCGGTATCCGCAAGGCCATAGACCTTTGCCAGATGGCGCGAGGCAATCTCGGGCTTGTCCGTAACGAGGAACTCGCCGCCCACCGGGAAGCCGCCGTATTGCTTCGCCTCGGGAATGCCGGACAGTTGCAGCAGCGGCAATGCAGCGCCGCCCGCGCCAATGAACACGTTTCGAGCATCTACCGTCTGAATCCGGGAGCCGTCCTTCGTGTCGAAGGCCGAGACCCGCCAGGTGCCGTCCTCGTTGCGGGTAATGGAACGCACCTCGTAGCCGGTGGAGAGCTTCACGCCTGCATGGGCGGTCAGGTGCTTGTAGAACTGCCGCGTGATTTCACCCAGATTCACGTCCGTACCGAGTGGCGAACGCGTGGCGGTGACCACCTCATCGGCCTTGCGGCCTTCCATCATGATGGGAATCCACTCCGCAATCTTCGCCGGGTCGGTGGTCATTTCCATGCCGGCGAACAGCGGCGAAGCCTTGAGCGCCTCGACGCGCTTGCGCATGAACTCCCGGTTCTCCTGTCCGAAGACCAGATTCATGTGCGGCGTCGAGTTGATGAACTCCCGCGGGTTGCCCAAAACGCCCTTGCGCACCTGATGCGCCCAGAACTGGCGCGAGATCTGGAAGTTCTCGTTGATGTCGATGGCCTTGTCGATATGGACATTGCCCTTGTCGTCCATCGGCGTGTAGTTCAGCTCGCAGAGTGCCGAGTGTCCGGTGCCGGCGTTGTTCCAGCCGTTCGAGCTTTCTTCCGCGACCTTGTCCAGGCGCTCGAACACCTCGCACGTCCAGTCCGGCTGCAGCTCTTTCAGATAAACGCCGAGCGTGGCGCTCATGATGCCGCCGCCAATCAGCAGCACATCGACCTTGCGATCGGCCCTGGCAGCGCGGTACTGACTGCCGAAAAAGTACGAATAGCCACCCCATGCGGCTGCGGCGCCGACAGCGGTTGCAATGAACTTACGACGGGTGAAAGGCTTGCCGCCGCGGCGTGCGGCGGTCTTCTTGTCCGATTGAGTCATGGGAGTCACTTCAAATTAGCGTGCAGCGTCGACAGACTGATCAAGCCGAGGCAATACCAACGTTGATTCAGACTGCGGGGGGCGCTGTCGTTTTCTGCGCGGCGGATTGGAAGTGAATCCACATGCCGGCGATACAAGCGGCGATTCTAACGCACGTCGCGCGCCTATGTAGGGGAAAACCCTGATATATCAAGCAGGATCGCTCGGCTGATATGCCGAATGAGGCTCCTGCGGATCAGAGTTGCCGTATCTGGACCGGGCACATTGGCCTTGACGCATGCCTTGCCAGACGGCCCAAAAAAAAACCCGCCACATGTAGAGGCGGGTCTTTCTATAACGGCTACGAAGCGAGTTCGCCAAACGCACAAGCAGCGATTTGCCACTCGCATGCCCTCGGAACGGTCACAGGTGGCACAAGGCCACCTCACCGCATTACCCCAGGAACCTGAACAGGTTCATCTGCTGGATCTGCATGAAGGATTGCTGCGCGCCCTGCAGTGCCGTCTGGCGCTGGTAATACTCTGTAATGGCCGATGCGTAATCCAGTTCGGTCAGGTCCGAGAGCGTCTTGGAATTGCTCAAGTCGCGGTTCGAGCCGATGGTGTCCAGCGCATCGAGTTCGTTCATGCGCGAGCCCACCGACGCACGCACCGTCAGCACGTTGTCCAGCGAGTTGTTGTTCTGGCGCAGGCCGGTCGAGATCGCGTTCTGCAGGTTGGCCGCGGCCACGTCCTGGGCAGTGCCGGAGTCGATCGGCGTGCGCAGGGCGGTAATCACATCCTTCAGGTTGGCGAACATGTCGGCGCCTGCCTGCTGGGCCGGCTGCACCAGGAACGTGTCGTTATTGGCGGGCGTGCCCTTGATCGAGAACGACACGCCGGCCACGTTGATGGAGCCGCCATCGACGTAGTTCGTTGCCGGGCCAACGGGGTTGCCCGTGGTCAGGTCGTTGACCGTGTATTGCGTGACGCCGGCAGCGACCGAGAACGTCACGCTCAGATTGTGGCCGTACAGGGCGTTGCTCGGATCTGTCACCGAAATCGCGCTGAAGGTGCCTGTGCCGGCGTTGGTGCTGCTGCCCTTGATGACGTAGCCAGCATTGGCCGTGACGGTCTGGAAGATCTCCGCGCCGTTGTTGCCGGCTTCCATCTGGCGCGCCACGTCAACCTGCAGCAATTGGTGGCCGGTGTCGCCCTGGTACGTGAGGTTGCCGGCGGCATCGGTCGCGAAGGGGGCGGTGCCGGTCTTCAGGCCCGCGAACAGGTAGTTGCCATTGCCGTCATCGGCGTTGGCCAAGCCCACCAGTTGATCGTACTGGCCTTGCAGCGCCGTTGCCAGCGATGCGCGATCGTTGTCGCTCAGCGTGCCGTTACCGGCGTTCACCAGCAGCGACTTGATGTTCTGCAGCACGGTGGTTACCGTCGACAGCGTGTTCTCTTCCAGGCCCAGCGACGCATTGGCCTGCTTGCGCGAAGCGGTGTACTGGCCGTTCACGGCGACCGATTGCGACACGCCCAGCGCGCGCGTGGCCGCGACGGGGTCGTCCGACGGCGTCAACACGCGGCGGCCGGTGGCCAGCTGCTGTTGCACGTGCAGCAGGTTGGACTGCTGGCTGTTCATCGAGGACAGGCCCTGGTGATACAGGGTGGAGGTTGCGACGCGCATGGCGTGATTCCTTCTTTTCCGATGTTGTCAGGGATGTCCGCGATCAGCCGATGCTGACCAGCGTGTCGAAGATCGTGCTGGCCGCCTGGATGACCTTGGCGTTGGCCTGGTACAGCTGCTGGAACTTCAGCAGGTTCACGGTTTCCTCGTCCATGTTCACGCCCGACACCGACTGCTGGGCCGTGTAGATCTGGTCCGTGATGCTGTCCTGCGATGCCGACGCGATGTCGGTCGACTTGGCCTTGCTGCCCACGTCGTTGACCAGCTGGGCATACGCGTCGTTGAAGCTCGACGTGCCATTGATGGTCTTGGCGGTCTGCAGCTTGGCCAGCTTGAGCATGTTGCCGTTGTCGGCCACCGCGCCCGTGTTGTTCGACAGCGTGAACTGGTCGCCATTCTTGGGCGTGCCGTTCAGGCTGAACGTCATGTTGTTGATCGTGATATCCGTACCCGTGGCCGTGGTGGTAACGGTGGGCGCAGGGGCCAGCGGATTGCCGGTGACGGAATCCACGATCACGTAGGCGCCACCGGTGTACGTAACCTTGACCGGATTGGTCAGCAGCGAGTAACCCGGGGTCACGTTGGACAGCGACGCCTTCACCGTGCCGGTATTCTGCGTGCTGGCATCCACGCGTGCCGGCGATGCCGCGGCAATCTTGGCCGGATCGGTGATCAGCGCGTTGAAGCTCGACGCAACGTTGCGCGTCGGCTGGATCTCGAACGAGTCGTTCGGATTCATCGGCGCGCTCAGCGTGATGTTCATGCCGTCCGCGGTGAAGGTCGGCAGCGCCGGCCCGGGGAAGCTCTGCACCACCACGTTGTCGGTCTTGCGCGTGAGCGAGTACTGGCCGCCCACGAAGCTCAGCGTGTAGTCGCTGGTGGTCAGGTTGCCGGCGTTGGTGATCGTCGCCGTCACTATCGAAGTGGACGTGTTGTTGTTGTTCGCGTACACCACCGGCGAACCCATGGCGAACATGTCAGTGCCGATGGCGCCGTTCAGGTCGATACCGAGCTTGTGCTGGGCATTGAACGTCTGCCCGATGGCCAGCGAAATGCGGCCGATGGCGCTTTGCGCCGTGTCCAGCGTCTCGCTGCGGAAGCGCATCAGGCCGCCGATGGAGCCGCCGGTGACCGCGCCCGGTTCGGCCTCGATCGAATTCGACGTGCCCGGAATCGTGTAGGCGATGACCGTGCGGCTGGGGTCGGCTGCCGAAGCCACGGCCTTGATGTCGTACGAGTCGCTGCCCATCACCAGCGGCTGGCCATTGCCCACGAACACGTTGTACGTGCCACCGTCCTGCACCACCACCTTGGCGCCCACCAGTTCGGTCAGCTTGGCCACGGCCTGGTCGCGCTGGTCGAGCAGGTCGTTGGGAGGCTGGCCGCCGGCGGAGGCGGTCATGCGCGTGATTTCCTTGTTCAGGCTGGCGATCTGCTTGGTGTAGTCATTGACCTGCGTGACCGACGACTGCAGCTGGGTATTGATGCCGTCCTGCAACTGCTTGAAGTAATCGCTCGACGACTTGATCTGGCCGGCCAGTGCCTGGGCCGACGAGATCAGGCCCTGGCGCGTGGCCGGGTCCGACGGCGTGTCCGACACGGCCTGCACGGCCGCGAAGAACTTTTGCATCAGCGGCGCCAGGCCACCCTTTTCGTCTGCCAGCAGGTTGTCGATCTGGCGGATCTGGTCCGAGTACGTCGACAGGTCGTGACTGGCCGACGTGGCGCCACGCAACTGGCCGGTCAGGAAGCTGTCGTACACGCGCTGCACGGTGACCGTGTTCGCGCCCATGCCGTAGAAGCCCGAACCAGTGGCCTGGCCGCCGGCCGACGCAATGATCGTGTTCTGGCGCGTATAGCCCGCGGTGGCCGCGTTGCTGAAGTTGTGGCCGACCGTGGTAAGCCCGTTCTGGGCGACGTTCAGGCCCGACAGACCGATATTAAACAGAGACATGTTTGTCTGACTCCGGATCGAATGGCTAGCCAGCGGCAAACGGCCGACGGCGGTGGATGTGTTGGTTATCGGCGGAAATGCGGCGCGACTTTAGCGGCGCAATGCGTTGGAGTACCCGGCATTTGTGAGCGATCACTCTCATCGAAATGCAATGCAGAAGCGCAAACAGCGTGGCCGCTACCCGGTCACGCTGGATGGGGAACAGGGCGGCGACGTATGCTGCTGTCATCACCGCCGGCGGCGTCAGGTCGAGACTTTCTTCATGATCCGCACGAGCTTCTCGCCGTAGGCCGGATCGGTGGCGTACCCCGCGCGCTGCAGGCCATGGGCGGCTTCCTCGGCGTTCGAGGCGGTCACCACGCCCGCATAGCGCGGGTTGTTGCTGATCAGCTTCGCGTAGTCGTTGCAGGCTTCCTCATACGAGCCGTAGGCGCGGAACTTCGCGCGCACCTTCTGCGGCTGGCCGTCCACATATTCGGTGGTCAGGATCTCGGTGGTCGGCCCCTTCCAGTTGGCGCCTGCCTTGATGCCGAACACGTTGAAGGTGCTCGAACCATCGGGATTGCGGATTTCCCGGCGGCCCCAGCCCGACTCCAGCGCGGCCTGGCCCACGATCAGCTTGGCGGGCACGCCCGAGGCGCGCGACGCCGCCATGGCCGGCTCGGCCATGCGGTTGACGAAGTTGCTGATGTGCTCCGGCGAATCGTCCGGCAACTGGCCCAGCTGCGTCTGGCCATTGCCTTGCCAGTCGGCCTGGTTCTGGTATTGGCGCAAGCCGGCGGTCGGGTTCCATGCCGCGCCCGGCAGCGTGGTACCGACTGGCGGCGGACCATCGGCGTCGGTGGCGCCGCGGCTGTCGAGCATCTGCGCCATTTGCGCGTCGCGCACGCTCGCGCCCGTGATCCCGCCGGCGCCGTTCATGCCGGCCGGCAGTTGCGTGCCCGTGGCGCGGGCCAGCTGGCGAATCATGACGTCGGCCAGGCCGATGCCGCGCGACGACAACTGCTGCGACATCTGCTGGTCCATCATCGACATGTAGAGCTTGGTCTGCTCGTTGTCGAAAAGGCCATCGGACGGCGTGGCGTCGCGCATGCTCTTGAGCACCATCTGCGTGAACACCGCCTCGAACTGCTTGGCAGCGGCCTGCAGCGTCGTCGCGTTGTTGCCGGCGCGGGCCTGGTTCTTGAGCGACTCGAATCCCTGCGTATCCAGGGCGAACCGCTGCGAGATATCGGCCTGGCCGCCAAGCGTGTTACCCGCCGACATCAGATGATCTCCAGTTCGGCGCGCAGCGCGCCGGCGGAGCGCATGGCCTCCAGGATGGTCTGCAGGTCGGCCGGCGTGGCGCCCAGCGCGTTCAGGCCCTTGACCACGGCGGCCAGCGAAGCGCCCGCCTTGACGATCTGCAGCGAACCGCCATCACGCTTGAGGTCGATCTGCGACACCGGCGCCACCACGGTCTGGCCCTGGCTGAACGGTGCCGGCTGGCTGATCACCGGCTGCGTATTGATGACCACCGACAGGTTGCCGTGCGCAATCGCGCAGTCTTCCACGGTGACCGCCTGGTTCATCACAATAGAGCCGGTCCGCGCGTTCAGGATGACCTTGGCGGCGGCCTTGGCCGGCGTCACATCGATGCTCTCGATACGGGCCATGAAGCCCACGCGTGCGGTCGGCGTCTGCGGCATGCGAACCTGTACCACGCGGCCGTCCATCGCGGCGGCGGTGCCCGGGCCCATGTTGCGGTTGATCGCCTCGACCACGCGTTCGGCCGTGCCGAAGTCGGTGTCCTTCAGCTCCAGGTTCGTGAAGCCGTTTTCGGGCTGGAACGACGCCACGGCGCGTTCGACGATCGCGCCGTTGGCGATGCGGCCAACGGCCAACTGGTTGATCTGCACCTTGCTGCCGTTGGCCGACGCGCCCGCGCCGCCCACCAGCATGTTGCCCTGGGCGATGGCGTAGACCTGGCCGTCGGCGCCCTTGAGCGGCGTCATCAGCAGCGTGCCGCCGCGCAGGCTCTTGGCGTTACCCATCGACGACACCACCACGTCCATCTGGCTGCCCGGCTGGGCATAGGCCGGCAACGTGGCGGTGACCATCACGGCAGCCACGTTCTTGAGCTGCATGTTCTTGCCGGCGGGCAGCGTAATGCCCAGCTGCGACAGCATGTTGCTCAAGCTCTGCGTGGTGAACGGCGTCTGCATGGTCTGGTCGCCGGTATTGTCCAGACCCACGACCAGGCCGTAGCCCACCAGCGGGTTGTCGCGCACGCCCTGGAACGTCGCCAGGTTCTTCAGGCGTTCCGCATGCGCGGCGCCGGCGCCCAGACCCAGTACGAGCAGGAGCAGCAGGCAGGCAAAAGATACCGCGCGACCTGAGCGGGAAAGACGGCCGGGCGGGTTGCCAAAATACGAGCCTGGCTTGTGGAAAGGCATCGGAGGCAGAAACATGGCGGGATCAGTACGGTAAGACATTGAGGAAGAAACGCTGCAGCCAGCCCATGTTCTGCGCCTCGTCGATATACCCCTTCGCGGTGTATTCGATGCGCGCATCCGCCACCTGGGTGGACGGTACTGCGTTGTCGCCGGTAATCGTGCGCGGATTGACCACGCCCGAGAAACGAATGAACTCCGCGCCCTGGTTGATCGCCATCTGCTTCTCGCCGGACACCACCAGGTTGCTGTTGGGCAGCACCTCGATCACCGTCACGGTGATCGTACCGTTGAAGGTGTTGGCGGCACTGGCGCCGCCCCCGGCCTTCAGCGAGTTGGCACCGTTGATGTCGGCGTTCTGGCTGGTGCTGAACAGGCCGCTCAGGGCACGCGGCACCGCATTGAACGCCAGCGCGGTGCTGCCGGTGCGGTTGGCGTTGGTGGCAGAGTTCTTGCTCGCGTTGACGTTCTCGCTGATCACGATGGTAAGAATGTCGCCAACATTACGCGGCCGCCGATCCTCGAACAGCGGATTTCCCGCGTACGAGGATGCGTAGATCGAGCCCGTGGCAGGGGCCATCGCGCGCGGCTCGGCGCGTGCGGTGGTGGGCATCTGCACAAGCGGCTCCCTGGGCATCATCGCGCAGCCGCCGCTTGCCAGCGCGGCCAGGCCGACGATGGCACGAACGACGAGTGGGCTGATGCGATACTGCGTGGCGGCCATGATCATTCCCGTTCTTTAGCCCATCTGGCTCAGACGCTGCAGCATCTGGTCCGAGGTCTGTACCGCCTTGCTGTTGATTTCGTAAGCGCGCTGGGTCTGGATCATGCTGACCAGCTCTTCCACCACGTTCACGTTCGAAGCTTCGACGTAGTTGTTCTGCAGCGTGCCGGCGCCATTCAGGCCAGGCACCGACGTGTTCGGCGCACCGGAGGCATCGGTCTGCACGTACAGGTTTTCACCCAGGCTTTCCAGGCCGGCGGGGTTCGGGAACGTGGCGACCTGGATCTGGCCCACCGTCGCAGCGTTGGTCGAGCCCGGCTGCATCACGGTCACCGTGCCGTCGCGTGCGATGTTCACCGACGTGTAGTTGGCCGGCAGCGTGATGGCCGGGTTCAGCACGAAGCCGCTGGACGTCACCAGCTGGCCGTTCGGATCCACCTGGAACGAGCCGTCGCGCGTGTACGAGGTGGTGCCGTCCGGCATCGTCACCTGGAAGAAGCCCTGGCCGATGATGGCCACGTCGCGCGAATTGCCCGTTTGCGTCGGGTTGCCTTGCGTGTGGATACGTTCCGTGGCCACGGGGCGCACGCCGGTACCCAGCTGCATGCCCGACGGCAGTACGGTCTGGTCCGACGACAGCGCGCCCGGCTGGCGGATCGTCTGGTACATCAGTTCCTCGAAGACCGCGCGGCTGCGCTTGAAGCCCGTGGTCGACACGTTGGCCAGGTTGTTCGAGATCACGTCCATCTGCGTCTGCTGCGCATCGAGGCCGGTCTTGGCGATCCAGAGAGAGCGAATCATGGAGTTGTCCTGGTTCGAGAGTTCGTTATGCGTGCGACGGCTGCCGCGCGCGTCATCAGTTGTTCGACAGCAGCGAATTGGCCCGCTGGTCGTTGGTATCGGTGCCCGAGATCATCTTCATCTGCATCTCGAAGCGGCGCGCGTTGGCGATCATGTCCACCATGGCCTCCACCGGGTTCACGTTGCTGCCTTCGATCGCGCCGGCAATCACGCGCACGTTGGGGTCCTGCTGCAGCGCATCCACGCCGGGACGCAGGCGGAAGTAGCCGTCGTCGCCGCGCGCCAGCCCTTCGGGCGGCGGCGTGACCACGCGCAGCTTGCCCACCTGGGCCAGGCCGTTGGCAGCCTCGCCGGGCCCGCGCGCCACGATGCTGCCATCGGTGCCGATCGACACCGTCGAGCCCGGCGGCACGGCAATCGGGCCGCCGTCGCCCAGCACGGGCCGGCCGGCCGACGTCTGGAGCTGGCCGTCGGCCGACACCTGCAGCGAACCCGCGCGGGTGTAGGCCTCGGAACCGTCAGGCATCTGCACCGCCAGCCAGCCGTTGCCCTGCAGCGCCACGTCGAGATTGCGGCCGGTGTAGGTCAGCGGGCCGGCCCTCATGTCGGCGCCGGGCGTGGACGCAAGCGTGAACGCCCGCGTCTGCATTTCCTGGCCCTGCACCGGTACGGCCCGGTACAGGTTCACCTGCGCCTTGAACGCGGGCGTCGAGGCGTTGGCCAGGTTGTTCGATACCGCGGCCTGCTGGTCGAGTATCTGCTTGGCGCCCGACAGGGCGGTGTAGAGCATGCGGTCCATGGCGAGGGCTTCTGGCTAGGCGTCGATCAGATGTTCACCAGGGTCTGCAGGACGGTGTCCTGCGCCTTGATGGTCTGCGCGTTGGCCTGGTAGTTGCGTTGCGCCACGATCAGGTTCACCAGCTGGCCGGACAGGTCGACGTTCGACTCTTCCACGGCGTTCGACTTCAGCGTACCCATCGCACCGCCCGCCGTCCCCAGCAGTTCCTGGCCCGACGCGCCGGTGGCCGACCACACGTTGTCGCCTTCCGGCTTCAGGCCTTCGACGTTGCCGAACGATGCCATGGCGATCTGGCCCAGCGACTGGGTCTTCTCGTTCGAGTACGAGCCCAGGATCGTGCCGTCTTCCTGCACCGAAAAGCCCAGCAGCGCGCCGGACGCATAACCGTCCTGCACGATCTTCTTCGGGTCGTTGTCCGAACCGAACTGCGTCGAGCCGGTCAGGTCCAGCGTCGCCGACATCGCGGCGGCGCCGTTCTTGGGCGGCAGGGCAACCGTCGCCAGCGCGGCCGGCGTGACCATCTTGCCGTTGTTGTCGAATTCGACGGGAATGGCCGCTGGCGCGGCAGGCGTGGGGTTGCCCACGGGCGTGCCATCCGGCAACGTCAGGTACATGTTCCAGATCGTGCCCTGGGTGTTCGGGGCGGCCGGCGTCGTGTTCGTCTTGGCGAAATACGCGGTCAGCTGCTGCTTGTTGCCCAGCGAGTCGTACACCGTGATCGACGTGCTGTAGTTGAACATCGACGAGGTCGGCGGGTTGCCCGCGCTCGACGTAAACGCCGGGTTGGTCGGCAGCGTGCTGCGCGAATCGAGCTGGAACTGGGCCTGGATCTTGGTCGTCGGCTGCGGGTTCATCTGGGCGTTGCTGATGACGATCGGTTGCGGTGCCACGCCGCCGGCGGTGGTGCCTGCCGGGTAGCCCGTCACCTGCAGGCCCGTGGCGTTCACCAGGCGGCCGTCGTCCAGGCGGTTCAGCTGGCCGTTACGCGAGTAGAACACCGAGCCGTCGGTGTTCGTCAGGCGGAAGAAGCCATTGCCGTTGCTGATGGCCACGTCGAGGTTACGGCCCGACGTCGAGATGTTGCCGTTGGTGAACGACTGCACGACGGCGTTCACACGCGTGCCCAGGCCGATCTTCGAGCCTGCGTACACGTCGGCGAACTGTGCCGTCGATTGCTTGAAACCAACGGTGTTCGCGTTGGCGATGTTGTTACCGATCACGTCCAGGTTGGACGCCGCGGCGTTGAGGCCGCTTACCCCTTGACCAAAACCCATGATGTTTCCCCTAAGTAGGCTGTCGTTCGTGAAATGCCCGCGCGTATGCCCGGACCGGGTGAATCGTTATCAGGAAATGCGGCGCACGTCGTCGACGTTGGCCTTCTTGCCGTCGCCCAGTTCCACCAGCACGCCCGAGCTGTCGCCGCTGATGGCCTGCACCTTGCCGTAGACCAGCGCGACCGGCGCCACGTCCTTGCCGTTGGCGGTGGCGGCCACCTTGAAGGTGTAGTCGCCGTTTTCCACGGCGTTGCCCTGGTCGTTCTTGCCGTCCCAGGCGATGTCGTGCACGCCGGCGGTCTGGCCCTTCATGTCGATGTTGCGCACCACGTTGCCGTTCTTGTCCAGCACCTGCACGGTGACGGCATCGGCCGTCGACGGAATGTCCACGCCGATCTTGCCGACGGCGCCGTCGGCCACGCTCACGGTGGAGCCCGGCACCATCACGGTCTTGCCGATCAGGCTGGCGGAATCCATGGCGCGGCTGGCGGCGGTCTGCGTCAGCAGCTGCGTCATGGTTTCGTTCATGGTCTGCAGGCCGCTCACCGTGCTGATCTGCGCCAGTTGCGACGTCAGCTGCGCGTTGTCCATCGGATTGAGCGGATCCTGGTTGTTCATCTGCGTGACCAGCATCTTCAGGAAGTTGCTTTGCAGGTCGGCGGCGCTGGCGCTGCCGCTTTGCAGGGCCTGGTTCACGCCCGAGTTGGAGGTGCTGTTGCCTACGGTGGAAGTTGCCATGGTTGTGCGGTTGATTGCGGAAGAGATTTCGATCGGGACTTGCTGCCGTTACTGACCGATGGTCAGCGTCTTGAGCATCATGTTCTTGGCGGTGTTGAGCACCTCCACGTTGGCCTGGTAAGAACGCGACGCCGAGATCATGTTGACCATCTCTTCCACCGGGTTCACGTTGGGCATCGTCACGTAGCCGTTGGCGTCAGCCAGCGGATGCGTGGGGTTGTGGATCATCCGCGCGGGCGCGGAATCCTCCATCACGCCGGCCACCTGCACCCCGCCCACGTCGGACTGGCCGGGCGTGGGCGCCATCTCGAAGATGACCTGCTTGGCGCGGTACGGCTGGCCGTTCGGCGCCACGGCGCTGTCGGCGTTGGCCAGGTTCGACGCCGTCACGTTCATGCGCTGCGACTGCGCGGCCATGGCCGAGCCGGCCACGTCGAAAATGTTCATGGAAGCCATGGTGTCTCCTTCCTTACTGCTGGATCGCGGACAGCATCGTCTTGATCTTCGAGCTCATCACGGTAAGGCCCGCTTCGTAGTGCACCGTGTTGTCGGCAAACGCCACGCGCTCGGTGTCCATTTCCACGGTGTTGCCGTCGATGCTCGACTGCAGCGGAATGCGGTACTGCAGGTCGCGGTCGCTCGTGCTCATGGCCGGCGCCTGGGCGGGCAGATGACGCGCGGACGTGGTCGACAGCGACACGCCGTCGCGCTGCTGGTTGCCGCGCTCCACCGACTGGGCCAGCGTGCTGGCGAAGTCGAAATCGCGCGCCTTGTAGCCCGGCGTATCCGCGTGGGCGATGTTGGAGGCAATGACCCCTTGCCGTTGGGTCCGCAGGCTCAGTGCTTCCTGCTGGAAGCGGAACGCCGCATCGAGTCTGTCCATGATGTCTGCCTTTCCTGCAATGGCTTCATTTCGGGGAGAGAGCTGCCGTAGACCTCGGTATACCTGCTGGTTACCGCCGGCCGGGCTTCTTCAGGGTTGCCATCTTAGGGGCCGGGTTGTCACGCCAATCGTCTGAATAGGGCCGAGAAACCTGTGCATTTCCGGTTCGGCTTCTCGCGCGAGGCTGCCTACAATGGGTCCCACTGACTGGCATGGCCGGACGCCGCATCGCGGTGCCAGGCGGCGCCACGCAAGGCGCCCCGGTCGGCGCGCGGCACGGCTTTCATTCACGGTGGGCAGGCGGCGCGCGACGTTTACAGATGTTCAACTGTTGTGCGACGGCATCGCACGCCTGACGGGTATACGACGCCCCGGCCATCGCTGCCGTCTCCATCCTTGCTGGGATGCCCTATGAATTTCCATCGACAGGCCGTCACGCTGATGGCACTGGCCGGCATTGCGCTGGCGGGCCCGGTACTGGCCGCCGCACAGGCCACGCCGGTCGCGCCGCCGGGCGCCGCCCAGGCGCAGGCCGCGCGCAATCCTTTTGCCAACGACGACCCGGCCCGGGTTGCCGTCGAACAGTTCCTGCTGCGCCAGTCCGCCGGGCTGCCGGGCAAGGTCAGCGTGCAGGTGGTGCCGCCCTCGGGCGGCCGCGCGCCAGAATGCGTGGACCCCGAACCGTTCCTCCCCGCCGGTGCCGCGCCGTATGGGCGCGTCAATGTGGGGCTGCGCTGCGGCGGCGAACGCCCCTGGACGCGCTATATGCAGGCCCGTGTGTCAGTGCTGACTGACTACTACGTGGCCGCGCGCGCCATGGGCCCGGGCGAAACCGTGACCGTGGCGGACCTCGAGTTGCGTCAGGGCGACCTGGGCGCACTGCCGCGTGCGGTGGTGACCGATGCGTCGCAACTGGAAGGGTCGGTCGTGGCCAACCGCATCGCGGCCGGCTCGCCGATGCGCACGGACCTGATCCGGAAGCCGATCGCCGTGAAGTCCGGACAGACCGTCAACGTGACCGTGATGGGCGATTCGTTCCAGCTGTCGAGCGAAGGCAAGGTGCTGACCGACGCCGCCACGGGTAATCCCGTGCAGGTGCGTCTGCGCAACGGCCAGGTGGTCAGCGGCGTGGTTCGCAGCGGCGACACGGTCGTGCTGCAGCAGTAGATCCGAAAAGCATCAAATACGTCACTTTTTTAGGTTTTCGCAGTAACGGGAAGTTAGTCATCACACTGGCTGGGATCCCCGGAACAGCACGAAGCAGACAGCCGTATCCACTGGGGCAGGCGGACCGTGCGAGAATGCGGGCCACCGGCTCCGAGGTCGACCCGAAAACCGGCGAATCCGCCGGCAGACAGCCTAAAGTTTCCGGTGGCCAGGTCGATAACTCAGAGGAACCCAGCAAGGATTTCACCGTGAAGATCAACAACTCCACTCCGTCCCGGCCCGCCGACACTGCGGCTACCGAAGGCAACGCCCGTGCGGGCGCCAACGGTGCCACGTCTACGGATCCCTCCGCCCTGACCGGCGTGCGCGTCAGCCCCCTGGCCGCACAGGTGCGCGACATCGGTGCGCGCCTGATGCAGGACAGCGATAGCGACATCGACGCTGCCAAGGTTGCGGAAGTCCGTCAGGCCATTGCGGAAGGCCGGATCAAGATCGATCCAAGCAAGATCGCCGATGGCCTGCTCGCCTCTTTGCATGAGCTGAGCCAGGGCGGTAGCCAATCCTGAACCTGACATGAGCCAAGCTGCACTGATCCAGTCCCTTTCGGTTGAAGCCAACGCCATCGCCGCTTTCGGGCGCGCCCTCTCTGAAGAGCGCGACGCCATCAAGCGGCAGGATTTCCAGGCACTGAGCGAACTGCTCGACAAGAAGGTGGAACTGGCTCAGGCGCTGACCCGCGCCTCGGCCTCCCGCGAGGCGCAGATGATCGCGCTTGGCCTGCGTGTCGGCGACGGCGGCCTGCTGGTGGGGCGCGAAGTCGAACCGGCCGTCACCGAGGCATGGCGCAAGGTGGTGTTCTTCGCCCACAAGGCCAACGACGCCAACGAGCTGAATGGCGCCATCGTCAACGCCCACCTGGAATTCACGCAGGAAGCCATCCAGGTGCTGCGCCAGGGCGGCATGGGACCGAACGAGATGTACGGCCGCGATGGCAAGGCACAGGCGGCCGCCAGCGGCGTGAGCCTGGCGGCGGGCTGAAGCGCCACCTCGCGCCGTCGGCGCGTCAGAGCCTGCCTACGTCAGGCTCGGCCATTGCCTGATCGCAAACGACAGGCATCCTCCCTACATTGGCATTGAGCCACCCGCTGTTGCCTGCCCGGCGCAGCGGCGTGACGTCCGGTAACCAAAAGAATCTCCGGAGGTACAGCCATGTCATTCCTGCTCTATGTAATCGGTCTCGTGGTGCTGGTGGGCGGCATCGCCTGGGGGCTATCCGTGGCCGGCGTCGCGCATGTCTATATCGGCATCGCCTGCGTAATCGTGCTGGGCATCGGCATCATGATGGCGGTGTCGCGTACCCGCACCAAAGATCCGTCATGATTTCGGCGGCTGGCTGACACCGCCGTGGATCTCGAACGCACAACGCCGGGTCTGGCCCGGCCCGCCCACCCGCAGAATGTAAACATTGCGGAACATGGGCCTCGCTCTATACACTCGAAGCGTTCAGATCTCCGCACGGTGATCGCCGCCATGTTCGAGGCACTGCGAAAAACAACCAGCGCGCTACTAGACCCCGACCGACGATTCCGGCAGGCCCGCATCTTCCACGCCACGCGTGTGGCGCTGGCCCTGCTGGTTTCAATTGCGCTCACCACCGGCATCAACATCCCCCACGGCGAATGGGCCACCATTACCGTGCTGGTGGTCATCGGCGGGCTGCAGCACCACGGCAATATCCGCCGCCGGGCCGCCGAGCGCGGCGCCGGCACCCTGATCGGCGCACTGATCGGGCTATTCCTGATCATCCAGGAAACCTACTTCGGCATCCCGACATTGACCTGGGGCCTGATGGCAGTCATCTGCGGCTACTGCGCCTACCACGCCGTAGGCAAGGGCGGATACATCGCCCTGCTGACGGCGGTGACAGTGGTCATCACGGCAGGCCACGGCAACCAGGATGTTTATGACGCGCTGTGGCGCACCGTGGATGTCCTGATCGGCACCGCCATCGCGCTAGTCTTCTCGTTCGCATTTCCGGCGTATGCGTCATATTCCTGGCGATTCAAGCTGGCCAGTCTGCTGCGCGCCTGTGCGGCCGTGCATGCCAAGATCGAGCGCGGCGAGCGCGACGAGAAGGAACGTCAGCAGGACATGATGAAGCTGTCTGGCCTCCTGGTGCAGATGCGCAGCCTGATTCCATCGGTGTCGAAGGAAACCCGGGTGCCGACGGCCGACCTGGAAGAGGTTCAGCACAGCGCCCGGGTCTGCATCAGCGCCCTGGAGATGCTGGCCGCCATCGATCCCGACGCCACCGAAGAAACCAGCGGCGAGCGCAATATCCGCGACCTGCTGCTGGAAATGGCGGCCGCGCTGGAAGCTTCGGACGAGACGATGGTGCACCAGCACGCCTCGCTGCCGTCGCCGCACCCCGACGATCCTTCGATCGGGCACAGCTCCCATGCCTTCCTGACGCTGCAGCTTTCGGCCGAACTGGCTCACCTGCGCGATCACCTGTCGAAAATGGCCGCGCAAACCCGGTTTCCGTACGGGCGCCGCTGAACGGCCGCCGCCTCCCGCGGTGGCGCCGTGTCAGACAACATCCCCTTGCCTTGCGCGCCGCCCTCGGCCACATTGAGGGCACCCCGTCCCGGTGTGCCGCCATGCAACTCCTCGACGCCCGCATCCGCCTGGTGCTTCGGCAGCCCTGCCGTTTCCTGCTCGATGCACTAGGCCACTTTCGCGCCAACCAGGGCCTGCTGCTGGCTGGCGCCGTGGCTTACTACGCGTTGCTGTCCATCGTGCCGCTGCTGATCCTGATGCTGATCGGGCTGTCGCAGCTGGTTGACCCCGTCGAACTGCTGGAGACGGTGGAGCGCTATCTCGAATGGCTGTTGCCCGGGCAATCGCACGCGCTGGTCACGGAACTGGCCCGGTTTCTTAACAATCGCGGCGTTATTGGGTGGGTGCTGGCAATCACGATGGTTTTCTTCAGTTCGCTGGCATTCACGGTGCTGGAGAACGCAATGTCGGTGATCTTCATCCATCGCGTGGCCATCCGGCGGCGCCATTTCCTGGTGTCCGCGATCCTGCCCTACTGCTACATCCTCGTGCTCAGCGTGGGCCTGCTGATCGTGACCGTGGTGGCGGGGGGCCTGCAGACCATCGGGGAACGGCATCTGGAGGTGCTGGGTCACGACTGGTCGCTGGGCCGTCTGTCCGGCTGGCTGCTATATGGGCTGGGCTTCGTGGGCGAGATCCTGCTGCTGACGTCGATCTACCTGGTGATGCCGGTCGGTCGGTTATCGGTCCGGCATGCGCTGGTCGGCGCGGTCTTTGCCGCCGTCCTCTGGGAAATCTCGCGCCATGTGCTGGTCTGGTACTTTTCGACACTTTCCCAGGTCGGCAAGGTCTATGGATCGTTGACCACGGCCATCGTGGTGCTGCTCAGCCTGGAGATTGCCGCCACGCTGCTGCTGTTCGGCGCGCAGATCATCGCCGACTTCGAGCGCGGCGGCGAGGCACCCCGGGTGGCAAGCGATGGCGAAACCTTTCGCACGTGACGCCACGCGCGAAAGTTGCTAAACGAGCACACGACCCTGCGAAATACCCGAGCACCTTACTCGAACTCTTCTATAAGACATAAGAATCAGGAATTTTGCAGGTTCCGGATTCCGACCTAAATTGATGAACTTGCGTGCCGATGCATGCCGAAGCCGGACAGATGCGCAAATCGACGATGAATGCCGCTGCATACAGCACACAAATTTCACATGAAGGAGCGTACCTCCGCCATGCAAAATCAGGCAAAATTCGAATCTTGCCCCGCACCGCGACCCGGGCGTGGCATTTCCCAACCCGAATTTGATGCGAGATAAGCGATGAGTAACCAGCAGCCCACCATCATCTACACCCTAACCGACGAAGCTCCGCTGCTGGCGACCAGTGCCTTCCTGCCTATCATTCGCACGTTCACCGGCCCGGCCGGCGTCAACGTGGTAACCAGCGACATCTCGGTGGCTGGCCGTATCCTGGGCGAATTCCCCGAATACCTGACCGAGGAACAGCGCGTGCCGGACAACCTGGCCGAGCTGGGCCGTCTGACGCAGGACCCGGACACCAACATCATCAAGCTGCCGAACATCAGTGCGTCGGTGTTCCAGCTGGTCAGCGCGATCAAGGAACTGCAGTCCAAGGGTTACAAGATTCCCGACTTCCCGGAAGATCCGAAGACCGACGAAGAGAAGGCCATCCAGAAACGCTACTCGAAATGCCTGGGCAGCGCCGTGAACCCGGTGCTGCGCGAAGGCAATTCCGATCGCCGCGCCCCGGCCGCCGTCAAGAATTACGCCCGCAAGCACCCGCACAGCATGGGTGAGTGGAGCATGGCCTCGCGCACGCACGTGGCCCACATGAAGCATGGCGACTTCTACCACGGCGAAAAGTCGATCACGCTCGACCGCGCGCGTGAAGTCCGCATGGAACTGGTGACCAAGAGCGGCAAGACCGTGGTCCTGAAGCCGAAGGTCGCGCTGCAGGACGGCGAGGTCGTCGACAGCATGTTCATGAGCAAGAAGGCCCTGCTGGCCTTCTACGAAGACCAGATGGAAGACGCGCGCAAGACCGGCGTCATGCTGAGCCTGCACGTCAAGGCCACCATGATGAAGGTGTCGCACCCGATCGTGTTCGGCCACGCCGTCAAGGTCTTCTACAAGGACGCCTTCGCCAAGCACCAGAAACTGTTCGACGAACTGGGCGTGAACGTCAACAACGGCCTGGTGGACCTGTACACCAAGATCGAGGCGCTGCCCGAGTCGAAGAAGGAAGAAGTCATCCGCGACATGCACGCCTGCCACGAGCATCGTCCGGAGCTGGCGATGGTGGATTCGGCCAAGGGCATCTCGAACCTGCACGCGCCGAACGACGTGATCGTCGACGCGTCGATGCCCGCCATGATCCGTATCGGCGGCAAGATGTGGGGCGCCGACGGCCGCACCAAGGACACCAAGTGCCTGATCCCGGAATCGACGTTCGCCCGCATCTATCAGGAAATCATCAACTTCTGCAAGACCAACGGCGCATTCGACCCGGTGACCATGGGTACGGTGCCGAACGTCGGCCTGATGGCGCAGAAGGCTGAAGAGTACGGTTCGCACGACAAGACGTTCGAGATTCCCGAAGACGGCGAAGCCCGCATCGTCGACAACGCCACCGGCGAAGTGCTGACGGCGCTGACGCAGCAGGTCGAGCAGGGCGACATCTGGCGCATGTGCCAGGTCAAGGATGCGCCGATCCGCGACTGGGTGAAGCTGGCCGTCACGCGCGCCCGCAACTCGGGCATGCCGGCCGTGTTCTGGCTGGACCCGTACCGTCCGCACGAGGCCGAGCTGATCAAGAAGGTGGAAACCTACCTGAAGGATTACGACACCAAGGGCCTGGACATCCAGATCATGTCGCAGGTGCGCGCCATGCGTTACACGCTGGAACGCGTGATCCGCGGCCTGGACACCATCTCGGTGACCGGCAACATCCTGCGCGACTACCTGACCGACCTGTTCCCGATCATGGAACTGGGCACCAGCGCCAAGATGCTGTCGATCGTGCCGCTGATGGCCGGTGGCGGCATGTACGAAACGGGTGCGGGCGGTTCGGCACCGAAGCACGTGCAGCAGCTGGTGGAAGAAAACCATCTGCGCTGGGATTCGCTCGGCGAGTTCCTGGCCCTGGCCGTATCGCTGGAAGAGCTCGGCATCAAGTCGGGCAACAACCGCGCCAAGCTGCTGGCCAAGACGCTGGACGCCGCGACCGGCAAGCTGCTGGACAACGCCAAGAGCCCGTCGCCGAAGACCGGCCAGCTCGACAACCGCGGCAGCCAGTTCTACCTGGCCATGTACTGGGCCCAGGAACTGGCCGCGCAAACGGAAGACGCCGACCTGGCGAAGACGTTCGCGCCGCTGGCCAAGACGCTGACGGAAAACGAGAAGACCATCATCGGCGAACTGGGCGACGTACAGGGCAAGCCGGTGGATATCGGCGGCTACTACAAGCCGGACGAAGCCAAGCTCGAAGCCGTCATGCGCCCGAGCAAGACGCTGAACGCAGCACTGGAAGCGGTCAAGGGCTAAACGCCTGATGCGACCCACCGTCGTGCGGGCTGCCCGGCAGACCGCACGACGGGGAAGCCCCCAATGAAACGCCCCGCGGCAGAAATGCCCGGGGCGTTTTTTCTGGCTTGACCGCGCCGCCGAGCGGCATCACGGCTGCATGGCCCAGGTTGCGCGCGTCAGCCGGTAGAGCACATGCCGTTCGAGCCGATGGCCGGTCGGCAGCGCGGGATGATCGAAATCGCCGGCGGCGTCATGGTGCATGCCCAGCCGCTGCATCACGCGTTCGGACCGCCGGTTGATCGCCGCCGTGAACGATACGATCTCGTCGAGATGCAGGACATCGAATCCATAGGCCAGCGATGCCCGGGCCGCCTCCTGGGCATAGCCTTGCCCCCAATTGTCATGGCTCAGACGCCAGCCAATCTCCACGCAGGGGCCGAAGGGCGTCTGCCATGCCGGGATGCTGAGTCCCGTAAAGCCGATGAACGTGGCGGCCCCCGACGCTTCCTTCCGCGCCACCGCCCACAGGCCAAAGCCATGCTGCGCGTGATGGGCCACGATGCGGTCGAACAGCGCATCGCTCTGCACATCGGTCAACGTGGATGGAAAGCATGCCATGACGCGTGGATCGGCATTCATGGCGCGAAACGGCGCACGGTCTGCCTCGCACCAGGCCCGCAGCTGCAGCCGCGCCGTCGGCGCGGGCGAATGCACGGTCATCGGGAATGTACCTTGAAGGCGTCGTCCTGCGGGGTCATGGCTTGATCGGGTGACAGAGGAAAGACTGGAGGCGGCTATGATGGCACGAACACCAACACGAACACCAACACCAACACCAACACCAACACCAACACGAAAGGAAAGGAGATACCCATGCTGGAACTGCGCCCCACGTGCGAACACTGCAACACCGCCCTGCCGCCTGCCTCCACGCTGGCCCGCATCTGCAGTTTCGAATGCACGTTCTGCGCCGATTGCGTGGACAACGTGCTCGACAACGTCTGCCCTAACTGCGGCGGCGGCTTCACGGCGCGACCCATCCGCCCCTCGCGCGACTGGAAGAACGGCAACACCGTGGGCAAATACCCGCCGTCCGCCACCGTCAAGCACCGCCCGGTGGACGCTGCCACCCATGAAACGTTCGCGGCCGCCATCCGCGGCGTCGCGCCGCAGGATCGTTAGCATCGGCGCCGGGATTCCGCGACCGAAGAAGATCGCCAAGGCCGCCCATATCGAGGCGGACTGACGCCCCGCCCGGCGGGCGCCGCCGCGCTGTCCCTCCCGCTCCCGCAGATCGCGGCATCCGGCACGCAGCTTGACAAGTCCCAACCTTTCGGCGCAGCATAAACGGAACAACGTTCTAAACAACAGAACGACAAATTTCAGATGCTGCAGGAGACTCCATGACACGCCGCGCCTTCCTGGGTGCCGTTGCGCTGGCCGCCGCCAGTGCAATGGCCGCCCCTGTCCACGCCATTGCCGCCGATGCCTTCCCGTCCAGGCCGATCACCGTGATCGTGCCGTACGCCGTGGGCGGCTCGGCCGACCTGATTACCCGCCTGGTGACCACGGGCATGAGCGCCAACGGCACCAGCACGGTGGTGGACAATCGCACCGGCGGGGGCGGCGTGATCGGCTGGAGCACCGCGGCGCGCGCCAACCCGGACGGCTACACGCTGCTGACCACGGAGATGTCCTACGCCATTGCGGCCACGCTGCAGCCCAAGCTGCTGCCGTTCGATCCGAAGACCGCGTTCCGCCATATTTCCGTCGTCGCATCGGTGCCGCACGTGCTGGTGGTCAATCCCAACGTGCCCGCCAAGACCGTGCAGGAGTTCGTCGCACTGGCCAAGGCCAACCCGGGCAAGTACTACTATGGTTCGGGCGGCAACGGCACCAATACCCATCTGGGCGGCGCGCTGTTCAACAGCGTGGCGGGCGTCAACCTGGTTCACGTGCCGTATCGCGGCGCCGGTGCCGCGCTGCAGGACGTGATGGGCGGCCAGATTCAGGCGCTGATCACCTCGCTGCCGACAGCACTGCAATACATCAAGAGCGGCAAGCTGCGTGCGCTGATGCTGGCCAACGATGTGCGCTCGCCCGTGCTGCCAGACGTGCCGGCCGCGCCTGAAGTGGGCATGCCAAAGATGGTGATGAAATACTGGGTGGCGTTTTCGGCCCCGGCCGGCACGCCGCAGCCCGTGATCGACCGCCTGAACAAGGACATCGTGGCCGCCGTCAACACGCCCGAGGTCAGGAAGCAGTTGCAATCGCAAGGCCTGGACCCGGAAGGCAGCACCCCCGCGCAGGCCACCAAACTGGTCGACGACGAGATCAAACGCTGGGCCGCCGTGATCAAGGCCGCCAACATCAAGGCAGACTGACATCGCCATGTGGAACATCAACTTCACGCCGCCACAGATCATTGAAGCGCGCGTGCTCACGCGCATGCCGGACCCGCTGCGGCTGCCCCAGCGCAGCGCCTGGGCCGATGCGAACAAGCCCGGACAGATCGCCGACTGCTTCCTGGAAGGCCCGACCTTCGACCGCGACGGCAACCTGTACCTGACCGATATCCCGCACGGCCGGCTGTTCCGCATCACACCGGACCTGCAATGGCAACTTGTCGGCGATACAGGCGGCTGGCCGAACGGCATCGCGCTGCATCGGGACGGCAGCCTGTGGATTGCCGACTATCGTCGCGGCATCCTCCGAATGACCCCGGGCCAGGGCGATGTGGAAGTAGCGCTGGGCCATCGCAATTCGGAAAGCTTCAAGGGGGTCAACGACCTGACGTTCGATGCGCAGGGCAACCTGTATTTCACCGATCAGGGCCAGACCGGCCTGCACGACCCGTCCGGGCGCGTCTACCGGCTGCGCCCATCCGGCCAGCTCGACCTGCTGCTGTCCAACGTGCCGAGCCCCAACGGCATCGTCATCGATCCGTCAGGCCGCTTCCTGTTCGTCGCCGCCACGCGCGGCAACGCGGTATGGCGCATGCCGCTGCTGCCGGACGGTTCGGTGTCGAAGGCCGGCGCCTTCCAGACCTTCTTCGGCACCAGCGGCCCGGATGGTCTGGCGATGGACGCCGACGGCCGGCTGGTCGTGGCGCATGCCAGCCTGGGCGGCGCGTTCGTCATCGACGCGCACGGCTGGTGTACCCATTTCGTGCGCAGCCCGCTGGGCGGCACGGTGACCAACGTGGCATTCCGGCCCGGCACGAACCACCTGGTCATGACCGAATCGGCCAGCGGCTCCGTCCTGGAAGCGGAGTTGCCAGGGGTGGGGGCGACGTTGTTTGGGGATGGCGCAAAGGCTTAGTGCTGCCGCCCGAGCGCCTGGCCCACAGAAAAGGCCGGGCGCCGCGAAGGCTCAGAACTCCACCATCGCAAAGTCTTCCTTGCCTACATCGCATTCCGGGCAACGCCAATCGTCCGGAATGTCTTCCCAGCGCGTACCGGGTGCGATGCCGTCTTCGGGCAGGCCAGCGGCCTCGTCGTAGACCCAACCGCAGATGATGCAGACCCATTGCTTGAACTCGGCCTCCGCTGCGGCCGGCGCCGGCTGCTTGTCCGATATGGGGGCTGCCTTGGATTCCGCCGCCGCCGGCCCTTCGAGACTGAACACCAGCGGTGCAGCGGTGCCTTGGGTGGCCTGCGCCAGATGCGCCTGCAGGCGTTCGAGCAGCGCCTGCGCCTCATCGATCGACAAATCCAGCCAATAGGGGTCGCCGGCGGCGTCGTTCAGGCGTTGCGGGGGAAACTGGATTTCGACGGAAGTGCCTTTCTGGTACATGCGGGGGCTGTGGAAACTTGAGGGCGTGAGAAAGCAAACAGGCCCCATCTGGGGCCTGATCGCCAAACTTCAAGACGTCGGTGGACGCCGTGCCGTGTCCGGCTCACAGCCTTGCTGGCGTGGCCCCCACTGGCAACGCCGCACAAGCCACCCGAAACACATTGCCCTCAGGGTCTTGCAGCACCACTTGCCATTGTCCATAGTACGTGGCGAACGCCGGCTTGATCACGGTGCCGCCCAAGGCTTCAACGGACCTGCCGGCAGCGTCCACGCGTGCCGGTGTTTCCACCATGAAGGTCGCATAGGCAATAACCGGGGAGACACATTCCGGCGTTGGACGCCGATCCGCCATTCCCAGCAGCTCATACGCGGCCGCAGCATTGAACCCCAGCTGAAACGTTGGCGTTTCGAGCGCGCGGTAGATAGCCGACCGGCTCTGCACGGCCTCGGGGAGGTCGAGCATCTGCCGGTAGAACGCAAATTGCGCGTCGATATCGCGGCAGAGCAGGTTGAACCACAGCTTCATGCGGGCACCTCTGGTACATAAGTCTTCCGGTACATCTCGGTCAGATGTTCTCCGGCTGTGCACGGTGCAAAGCGCGGCGTCTCGCCGTCCTGCAGGGTGCCAGGCACCGGCTCGATGCGGGCCAGGTAGTCAGGCTCGTAGAAGAACGGAATGGAATAGCGTGGCGCGCCGCCGGAGTGGACGTTACGCACGCGGTGGGGATTCGAGTGGTACCGGCCGTTAGTCCAGCGGGGCACCATGTCGCCGAGGTTGACGACAAAGCAGCCCGGAATCGGCGTGGCCGGTACCCAGTCGCCATTCGGCATCTGGACTTCGAGCCCGCCATGCGCGTCCTGCGCCAGGATCGTGACGGCGCCCCAATCCGTATGCGCCCCCGCGCCAAAGGTACGCGCGTCGGCATCGGCCGGATGCGCGGGATAGCGAATCATGCGCAGCGTCACCATCGGGCTTTCGCTGGTATGGTCGAAATAGTGTTCCGGCAGATCGAGCGAGAGGGCCATCAACTGCATGAGCCTGCGCGACAGCACGAGCATCGCGTCGATATAGGCCTGGCATTGCGCCGGCGCTTGCGGCAGTTCCCGGGGCCACTGGTTATGGCCGTAGGTCTGGTATCCCGCCTTCACGTAAGGATGATCGTCCGGATAGGCCATGCCGCAGTAGAAGCTCTCCTTCAGATCGGGCCTGGCTGCGGCATCGAGCCGTTGGTCGCCGAGGTTTTCGAAGCCGCGCATGGTGGGCGAATTGGCCATGGCCAACGCTTGCCGCGTAGCAACCGGAAGGTCAAGCAGCGCCTGGGCCAGCGAGAATTGCCGGGCGACCATCTCCGCCGCCACGCCGTGATTGCGGACATAGAAGAAGCCAGACGACATGGCTGCGGCACGGAATGCCCGCGCCACCTCGGCGCTGCGCGCTCCACCGGGAAGCAGCGCATCGGTGAGATCGATGACAGGAATCGACATGGGCGCTCCGCGTCAGGCCTTGAGCTTGCGATCCGCCGCCGACGGCAGGAACTGATCGGTCCAGATGTCGGAGACGGTCATGCCCGGCTTGATGCCGAACGCGCCCACCGTCTCGTCCACCGTGGCTTGCAGCCGCGACTGCGTGGCCGCGCCCCATCCGTCGCGCAGCGTATCGGGGGTCCGCATTGCACCATCGACGATCAGCTTCAGCCGCTCGAACTCCAGCGTCTGGTCGGCCAGCGGTTCACGGGCCTTGACGGCCGCCGCGCCGGCCTTCGGGTCCGCCATGGCTTCGATCCACCCGCGCGTCGACGCCTTCACGAATGCCTTCATGGCCTCGGGCTGTTCGGCCATGCTCTTGCGATTGGCCACCAGACCGTTGCCATACGATTTCATGCCGTAGTCCGAAAAGCGGAACACCGTCAGCTTCTCGGGCCCCATGCCACGCGCCTTCAGGTTGAGCAGGCCCGTAAAGTAGAAGTAGGCGGCAGCGTCGAAATCACCCTTCACAAAGCGCGTGTCGCCAATATCCGGGGTGACGCTTTCCCACTTGACCGTGGACGGATCGAAGCCCTGCGCCTTGGCGAACACCGGAAACAGCTTGCGCGACGCATTGAACGGCTGGCCAAGAATGGACTTTCCGGCCAGGTCGCCCGGCTTGACGATGCCGCCGCCCTTGCGAACGATCACCGCGTTCGGGTTCAGGTCGTACTGGATGGCCACCGCCTTCAGGGCCGAGGCCGGGTTGGCCGCGTTGAATTCGATCATCGCCGCCAGGTCGGCCGACGCACAGTCGTAGGCACCGCCGGCCACCAGGCTGATGGCCGAAGCCGATCCGTTGCCGGTATCGATCACGACATCCAGCCCGGCGTCCTTGTAGTAGCCCCGCTGCAGCGCCAGCAGAAAGCCCGCGCCAGAGGCTTCCACCTTCCAGCCAAGGTTGAACTTGAACTTCTGCAGCGACCTGGTGGCGCGCACGATGGCAGGCGCGGCGAACAGCGACGAAATGGCGGTGGCGCCAGTGGCGCGCAGGAAGGAACGACGGCGCATGGAGAGCTCCGGAAACAGATGTGTGGGCACATTGGCGAGCAATTTCCGGGCGGCGCACGGCCGCTGAACGCTTCTACTCTCCGTTGTCCTGTCCAGCACGTTCCGTGCCATCCGTATTCACGCATTTGGCGCGCGGATTGCACCGGGATGCGCCAATGCGTATGCCGGCATGCGCCGGGACGGCGCAGCCGCTTGCCCTGTGGCGCATTAGGCAGTAACTTGTGGCGCCATGACTACCTCCGCCCCCACCCCTTCCTCCCCGCGCATCGCGATCATTGGCGCCGGCATCGTCGGCAGTTGCATCGCGCTGACCCTGCGCAAGCGTGGCGCCACGGTGACGCTGATTGACCGGGAGGGGCCGGCCAGTGGTTGCAGCTTTGGCAACTCTGGGGCGATCAGCGTCAGTTCCATCGCGCCGCTGGCCATGCCCGGCGTGCTGGCGTCGGTGCCCAAGATGCTCGCCGATCCGGACAGCCCGCTGCGTCTGCCGCTCAGCTATCTGCCTGCCGCCATGCCATGGCTCACCCGCTTCGTACTGTCTGCCACCCCGCAGCGGGTCGAACGCGCCGCCGGCGCGCTGGCGGCGCTGCATGCGGGGGCTGTGGACAAGCACGAGGCGCTGGCACGCGACATCGGCGTGCCCGAGCTGTTCATGCGCCGCGGCCACTTGCATCTGTATCCCAGCGCCGCGGCGCTGCAGGCCGATGGCGCGGCATGGCAATTGCGGCAGCGGTTCGGCTTCCGCTTCGAGACGCTCGATCGCGCCGGCATCGACGCGCTGGAACCCGGCGTCGCGGCGCGCTATCAGGCGGCGATCTACCTGCCCGATCACGGCACGATCCTGAATCCGGCACGCTATACCCGTGCGATTGCCGATGCGTTCGTGTCGCGCGGCGGCCAGCTGGTGCGTGACGATATCCAGCGGATGACCTCGGGCGCCGGTGGCTGGACGCTGCACGGGGCCAACGGCACGCATGTCGCCGACCACGTGGTGGTGGCGGCCGGCGCCTGGTCGCGTCGCCTGCTCGATCCGCTCGGCGTGCGGCTGCAACTCGAAAGTCAGCGCGGCTACCACGTGCAGTTCAGCGGCATGCGCGACGTGGTGACGCGCACCGTTGTGCTGACTGATCACAAGATCTTCGTCACGCCAATGGAAGACGGGCTTCGGGTCGGCGGCACCGTCGAGATCGCGGGCTTGAAGCGGCCGCCCGATCCGCGCCGCGCCGCCATCCTCGAGCGGATCGCACGAGAGACCTTCCAGGGTCTGGCGGACAGCCCGGTGACCACCTGGATGGGGCATCGCCCCTGCATGCCCGACTCGGTGCCAGTGGTGGGCGAGGCCGCCGGCCACCGGGGCTTGTGGCTTGCCGTCGGCCACGGCCATCTGGGGCTGACCGATTCCCTCCCCACGGCCGAACGCATTGCCGACGCATTGCTGCCGTGTGAAGCTCAGGGAAATCGCTAGATTCGGCCGCCGCCAACTGGTTATACAGTAGAACAATCTGGCGGCGGCGCCGGGGAGGAAACACATGAAGATCGCGATCGCCGGCGGTGGTATCGGCGGGCTCACGCTTGCCCTGCTCTGTCATCAGCAGGGGTTCGATGTCGAAGTCTGGGAGGCCAGCGAACAACTGCGGCCGCTGGGTGTCGGCATCAATCTGCTGCCGCATGCGGTGCGCGAGCTATCGGCCGTGGGCTTGCAGGATGATCTGGCGCGCATCGCCATCGAGACCTCTTCACTGTCCTACTACAACAAGCTCGGCCAGCCGATCTGGCATGAGCCGCGCGGGCGCGCCGCCGGCTACGACTGGCCACAGTTTTCCGTACATCGCGGCGAGTTCCAGATGCTGCTGTACCAGACCGCGCTGGCCCGTCTTGGCGCCGATCGCGTCCACACCGGCCACGCGCTGGAATCGATTGCCAGCCCTGGCGGCAATGGCGAGCCGGCACGCTTTACGCTCCGGCGCCGCAGCGACGATGCCCTGGTCGAAGCCAGCGCCGACGTGCTGGTGGGCGCCGATGGCATCCATTCCGCCGTGCGCCGCCATTTCTACCCGACCGGCGATGCCCCACGGTTCTCGCGCCGTCTGCTGTGGCGTGCCACCACCGACGCCGCTCCTTATCTCGACGGCCGCTCGATGTTCATGGCAGGCCACCAGGACCAGAAGTTCGTGGCCTATCCGATCTCCGAGCCGCTACGCGCCCAGGGCCGGTCACGCATCAACTGGATTGCAGAACTGCGCGTACCCGACGACTATCCGGACACCCCACCGCGCAGCGACTGGAACCGCCAGGTTGACAAGTCGGTCTTCCGGGCGGCGTTCGAGCATTGGCGCTGGGACTGGATCGACATCCCCGCGCTGATCGACGGCGCCCAAGCCATCTATGAATTTCCGATGGTCGACAAGGACCCCTTGCCGCGCTGGACGTTCGGCCGCGTCACGCTGCTGGGCGACGCGGCGCACCCGATGTATCCGATCGGTTCGAACGGCAGCGCGCAAGCCATTGTGGATGCGCGCTACCTGACCGACTGCCTGCTGGCGGAGCCCGACCTCGACTACGCGCTGCGCGAGTACGAGGCCGAGCGGCTGCCCCGTACGGCCGGCATCGTGTTGCGCAACCGCATGAACGGGCCCGAGCAGGTCATGCAGCTGGCCGAAGTCCGTGCGCCGCAAGGCTTCGCGCGCATCGACGACGTGATTCCGCGCAGCAAACTCGAAGCCATTTCCCAACGCTACAAGACACTGGCCGGCTTCGGGCAGCAGCAGCTGCAGGCCCGAAAGCCATAAGACTTCAACAGGACAAGACCGCAGGAGACCCCGCCATGCCCCAGTTCCGTATGCCTCGCACCGGCCTTGCGCTGGGCGCCCTTGCCCTCGTCCTGGCCACCGGGGCCGCGCAGGCCGACGTGACCGTTGGCGTCAGTATCGCGTCCACAGGGCCGTCGGCGTCTCTCGGCATTCCGCAGAAGAACACCATGCCGTTCCTGCCAACGTCGATTGCCGGCGAGACCATCCACTACATCGTCATGGACGACGGGTCGGACCCGACACAGGGCACCAAGATCGCCCGTCGCTTTGTCACGGAAGACAAGGTCGACATCATTCTCGGGTCGTCCGCCGTGGCGCCTTCGATTGCGATCTCCGAAGTGGCCGATGAAAGCCAGACCGTGCAGCTGGCGTTCTCCCCGATCGAACTGAAGCCGGGCCGGGGTGCATGGACGTATCGACTGGCACAGCCGGTGCGGCTCATGGCTGATGCGGTGGCTGGCGCCGCCAAGGCGAACGGCGTGAAGACGGTCGCATTCATCGGCTTTGCCGATGCCTACGGCGAGACCTGGCTCAAGGAGTTCACCTCGGCCGCGCAGGCCAACGGCATTCGTGTGATCGCCACCGAACGCTATGCCCGTTCCGATACCAGCGTCACGGCCCAGGCGCTGAAGCTGATGGCCGCCCGTGCCGACGCCATGCTGATTGCCGGGGCCGGCACCGGCGCCGCGCTGCCGCACACCACCTTGCGCGAGCGCGGCTATACCGGGCCGATCTACCAGACCCACGGAGCGGCCACACGCGACCTGATCCGGATCGGCGGCAAGGCCGTGAATGGCGCGATCCTGCCGGCCGGCCCGGTCATCGTGGCCGAGCAGTTGCCGGCGTCCAGCCCCGTCAAGAAGCCCGCCATGGATTACGTGACGCGCTACGAAAAGCAGTATGGCCCCGACACCCGCACGCAGTTCGGCGCGCATCCCTACGATGCCGGCCTGGTTCTGCAGCGCATCGTGCCGGTCGCGCTGAAGAAGGCCAAGCCCGGCACGCCGGCATTTCGCAAGGCGCTCAAGGATGCGCTGGAAAGCGAGCGCGACATCGTGGTATCCCACGGCGTGCTGAACTACACCGCCGACGACCATTTCGGATTCGACCAGCGCGGCCGCGTGCTGCTGACCATCGACAACGGCAACTGGAAACTCGTCAAATGATTTCCGCGTCCCCGGCCATTGCACTGCCCACACTGGAACCCATTGCGGACTTCAGCCTGCAGGTGGCGGCTCCCACCGAGGTTGGCGTCACGGCGCTGGGCCAGCGGCGCGTGATCCCGATCGTGACGGGCACGGTGCGCGGGCCGCGCCTGAACGGGCGCATCCTGCCCGGTGGTGCCGACTTCCAGCTGATCCGTCATGACGACGGCAGCGACGTCACCACCGCCGACATCGAAGCGCGATACGTGCTGGAAACCGATGACGGCGCACGCATCTACATCGTCAATGCCGGCGTGCGCACCGGTAGTGCCCACGTGATCGCCCGGCTCAACCGGGGGGAGCAGGTGGACCCATCCGAGATCTACTTCCGCACCGCGCCGCGCTTCGAAACGGCCGCGCCGCAGTATCGCTGGCTGATGCAGCACCTGTTCGTCGCGGCCGGCGCGCGCTACCCGGATCGCGTCGATCTGCGTTATTTCCTGGTCAACTAGGCATGGCGCCACCCCGCAAACCGCGCGACACGCTCGCGCCCGACCCCAACGGCAGCCACTTCGAACCGCACCTGCCAAATGTCGACTATGGCGTGCTCGACTCGCTGATCGGATACGCGATTCGTCGGGCGCAGATTCGCGTGTACGAAGACTTCGTGGCATCGCTGGCCGCGTGGAACATCACGCCACCGCGTTTTTCGGCGCTGCAGATCATCGCGCGCAATCCCGACCTGAAGCTCACCGAGCTGGCCCGGATCCTGGGCATTGCGCGTTCCGGTGCAGTGTTGCTGGTGGACACGCTCGAGTCGATGGAACTGGTGAAGCGGTTGCCATCGCCCACCGACCGGCGCGCGTTCGGTCTGGTGCTGACCGAGGCCGGCCGCAACACGCTGAAGGAGGCCACCGCCGCCGTATGCGCGCACGATGCGCGCATGGCGGTGGGGTTATCCGATGCAGAACAGACCGTGCTGAAGCGGTTGCTGGAGAAGCTCGGACGGTAGCCGCCTGAGGTGGCTACCCTCAGGCCACCACCGGCATGCCCGCGAGCAGCTTGTCCAGCGTCGCCGGATAGTCGCGCACGCGCACGCCGGTGGCGTGATACACGGCATTCAGCACCGCAGCCGCCACGCCGCAGATCCCCAGCTCGCCCACGCCCTTGGCCTTCATCGGCGACGAGATCGGATCGGTCTCTTCGAGGAAGATCACTTCCTGGTGCGGGATGTCGGCATGTACCGGCACCTCGTAGCCAGCCAGGTCGTGGTTGGCGAAGAAGCCCACGCGCTTGTCGACGTGCAGGGCCTCCATCAGCGCCGCGCCCACGCCCATCGTCATCGCCCCGATCACCTGGCTGCGCGCCGACTTCGGATTCAGGATCCGCCCAGCCGAGCACACGGCCAGCATCCGCCGGACGCGCACTTCCGCCGTGGCCAGGTCCACGGCCACTTCCACGAAGTGACCGCCGAACGTGGACTGCTGGTATTTCTTGTCGAGTTCGCCGAACTCGATCGAGTCCTCGACCGACACGCCCGCGAACTGCGCCAGCGGCACGCTGCGTCCACCAGCGCGCACCTGGCCCGCCTCGAATACCGCGTCTTCCGCCTTCAGGCCTGCGCGTTCGGCAATGGTCTGGCGCAGCTTCGCGCAGGCCGCATAGACGCCGGAAGTGGAACTGTTGCCGCCCCACTGGCCGCCCGAGCCGGACGACACCGGGAAGGCCGAATCGCCCAGCCGCACCACCACGCGGTCGAGCGGCACGCCCATCATTTCCGCTGCGGTCTGCGCGATGATCGTGTAGCTGCCGGTGCCGATATCGGTCATGTCGGTTTCCACCACGACCATCCCGCTCGAATCGATGCCGACCCGCGCGCCCGACTTGGTCACCAGGTTGTTCCGGAACGCGGATGCCATCCCCATGCCGATCAGCCATTGGCCTTCGCGCATCGACCCCGGCCGCGGGTTTCGACGGCTCCAGCCAAAGCGTTCCGCCCCCAGGCGCAGGCATTCCACGAAGTGGCGCTGCGAGAACGGTCGCTCAGGCTTCTCCGGGTCCACCTGCGTGTCGTTGAGGATGCGGAACTGCACCGGATCCATGCCCAGTTTCACAGCCATTTCGTCGATGGCGATTTCCAGCGCCATCAGGCCCGGTGCCTCGCCAGGTGCGCGCATGGCATTGCCTTCGGGCAGGTCCAGCGTTGCGAGCTGCATCGATGTCATGCGGTTGGCGCCGGCATAGAGCAGGCGCGTCTGCATCACGGCGGTCTCGGGCTGGCCGCCTTCGAGATCGCCAGACCAGCTCTCGTGGCCAATGGCCGTGATCCTGCCGTCGCGGTTCGCACCGATGCGGATGCGCTGGATCGTCGCGGGCCGATGCGTGGTGTTGTTCGGTATCTGCGGCCGCGTCAGCGCCACCTTGACCGGCCGGTGTACAGCGCGCGCGCCCAGCACGGCCAGCAGCGATTCGGCGCGCAGAAACAGCTTGCCGCCGAAGCCGCCGCCGATGAACGGCGAGACGATGCGCACCTTTTCCTTCGGGATGCCCAGCGTGGTCGCCATATCCTCGCGGGCCCACGCCACCATCTGGTTTGATGTCCACACCGTGACCTCGTCGCCGGACCAGGCCGCCATCGACGCATGCGGCTCCATCATGCAGTGCGACTGATCGGGCGTGGTGTAGCGGGCATCCAGCTGCACGGGGGCCGCGGCAAAGGCGCCAGCGAAATCGCCCACGGACGTATCGGGAATCGCGTCCTTCTTCGGCTTGCTGTCAAAGCAGCATGCGGCCTCCAGGTCGAAGCGGCCCTTCTCCGGCGCGTAGTCCACGCGAATCAACTGCGCGGCGGCGCGGGCCTGCTCGAACGTGTCGGCCACCACCAGCGCAATGGCCTGGTGATAGTGCTGGATCTCGGGGCCGCCCAGCAGTTTGGCGGTATTGCGCTTGGCCTTGCCGAGCTTGCCGGCGTTCTGCGCGGTTACGATGGCCAGCACGCCCGGCGCGCGGCGCGCATCGTCCAGATGCATGGCCCGGATGCGGCCCTTGCCGATGCCGGCGCCCACGACGTAGCCATAGGCGGGGCTCGGCGCCACATCATGCCATTCGTAGGCATAGGTGGCCGTGCCGGTGGTCTTGCGCGCGCCGTCGATACGGTCAACCGCCTGGCCGACCACGCGGCCCGTGTCGATGGGATTGGTAGTGGCGGGTGTGTCGAATTTCATGGCTTCGCCCCGTTTGCCTGCGTGATCACGGCGGCCAGCGTGCGCCGCACCAGTTGCACCTTGAACGCGTTATCGGGCTGCGGCGACGCACCGTCCAGCAGCCGCTGCGTCACGGCCGTGGGCCCGTGCGGCAATTCCGCATCGGCGGCATCCGTGCGCCACGGCTTGTGGGCCACGCCGCCGAGCGCCACGCGCCCGGTGCCGTCCGGCTGCAGGATGGCGGCCACCGAGACCAGCGCGAACGCGTACGAGGCCCGGTCGCGCACCTTGCGATAAAGCTGCGCGCCGCCGACCGGCGGCGGCAGTGTCACCGCGGTAATCAGCTCGCCCGGTTCCAGCGCCGTTTCGATGTGCGGCGTATTGCCCGGCAGACGATGGAAATCGGCGATCGGGATCACACGCCGCTGCCCGCTGGGGCGTACCGTCTCCACGCTGGCATCGAGCACGCGCATGGCCACTGCCATATCGCTGGGATGCGTGGCGATGCACGCGTTGCTGCCGCCGATCACGGCCAGCTGACGGCTGAATCCGCCAATCGCGGCGCAGCCGCTGCCCGGCTGGCGCTTGTTGCACGGCTGGGCCGTGTCGTAGAAGTAGGGACAACGCGTGCGCTGCAGCAGGTTGCCCGCCGTGGTGGCGCGGTTGCGCAACTGGCCCGACGCGCCCGCCAGCAGCGCGCGCGACAGTACGCCGTAATCGCGCCGCACGCGCGGATCGGCGGCCAGGTCGGTATTGCGCACCAGCGCGCCGATACGCAGGCCGCCTTGCTGCGAGGGCTCTATCTTGTCCAGCGCCAGGCCGTTCACGTCGATCAGATGGGTTGGCGATTCGATGCCAAGCTTCATCAGGTCGAGCAGGTTGGTGCCACCGGCGATAAAGCGGGCACCGGGTGTCTTCATGGCAGCCGCCGCCGCGTCCGCGGGCGTGGCCGCGCGCTCGTACGTGAACGGGTTCATGTCTGGCTCCCCGCGACCTCGGTGATGGCGTCGAGGATATTCGAGTACGCACCGCAGCGGCAGATATTGCCGCTCATCCGCTCACGGATCTCGCCGGGCGAAAGCTGCGGCCGCGTGTTCAGGTCCGGCGTGACGTGGCTCGGGATGCCGGCGCGCACCTCGTCGAGCACAGCAACGGCCGAACAGATCTGGCCCGGCGTGCAATAGCCGCACTGGTAGCCGTCATGCTTGACGAAGGCGACCTGCATCGGATGCATGTTGTTAGGCGTGCCGAGTCCTTCCACGGTGGTGATTCTGGCACCCTCGTGCATGACGGCGAGGGTCAGGCAGGAATTGAGGCGCCGGCCGTCGACGATCACCGTGCAGGCGCCGCACTGGCCGTGGTCGCAGCCCTTCTTGGTGCCGGACAGGTGCAGATGCTCGCGCAGCGCGTCGAGCAGCGTGGTGCGCGTGTCCAGCGTCAGCGAGCGCGGTTGCCCGTTGACGATAAATGATACGTTCGAAGCCACCGGCTTGAGGGCGCCGGGGCTGACCCGCGATGGCGGCGCGGTGGCGGCACCGGCAGGCAAGGCCGCGGCGCTCACCGACGCCGCGCCTGCCATCACGAATTCCCGCCGCGAAAGCTTGATGTCGCTGAAATCTTCCATGTCGTTGGATCCTTTCTGGCTGACAGATGACGGACAGAGGACGGCAACGTGGCGAGACTTGCACGTAGGAATTACATGGCGCCAGCGGGCATGGCAGACACAATGCCGCCAGGGATATGCACGGGAATACCGGGCAGGGGACGAATGTAGCGCTTGCCGCACGTTGCTTGGGCGGAAAGGCGCAGGAAGCGTGCCACCGGCCGCGCGGGGACAGCGGCGGAGGTGGGAATGCCGGGGATTCGCCGGAATTAACTGGCTCAGCGGTAGCTGACGGTCACCTCGTTGCTGCGGCCCTGGAGCATTGGCGTGAGTCCGCCCTGGCCCGGTACGCGATAGGCAAAGACAAAGCCCTTGGTGGCATCGTCGCCGACGAAGGCGTCGGTCTTGCCCTCGGCGCCCGTCAGCAGCACGCAACGGTCGGCATTGCACAGGTATGCCTGCAGGTCGACGGGCGGGGTGCGCGTGAAGCTGTAGCGCCAGCGCACCGATGTGATGCGGCCCATGGCCTGCGGCATCGTGGCCAGCGGCACCACGGGCGAGGACAGCGCACGCTGGCCCTTGTTCGTGATCTGCGGCCCCACTGACGATGCCGTCCACGCAAAGCGCGAGCCCGTCAGTTCATAGGTGGCCTTCGTAAAGACCGGCGCATGGGTCTGCGCGTGGGCTGCCGCCGGACCCATCGCGCACACCACGGCCAGGACCAGGGCGCGCCGCATCACAGCATCCCGCGCAGCTGGGTGCGCAGGCGTCCGATGGCCTGGCTGCGGATCTGGCACACGCGGGATTCGGTCACTTCCAGCACCGCGCCGATCTCGCGCAGGTTCAGTTCCTGGTCGTAGCACAGCGACAGCACCAGCTTTTCGCGCTCGGGCAGCTTGTCGATGGCGCGGATCAGCGCCTCGCGCATGCCCGATTCCATCAGCACGGTCAGCGGGTTGCCGTCGTCGGTGACACCCAGATGGCGATCGAGGAAGTCTTCCTCGCCCGAACGTTCGAAGTCTTCATAGTGCAGCAGCTGGCAGCCATAGACCTCGTTCAGCAGCTCCTGGTATTCCTCGAGCGGCATCTCCAGTTCCTTGGCCACCTCGGAATCGATCGGCGTGCGGCCAAGCTTCTGTTCCAGCTGGCGCTGCGTGCGCTCGATCTTGCGCGTGAACTGGCGCAAGCTGCGCGATTGCCAGTCGTTGGCACGCACCTCGTCGAGCATGGCGCCGCGAATGCGCTGGCTTGCGTAGGTCTCGAACCGGGCGCCATGGTTGTCTTCATAACGTTTGGCGGCGTCGAGAAGGCCGATCATGCCGGCCTGTATCAGGTCGTCGATCTGTACGCTGGCGGGCAGCTTGGCCGCCAGCTGCAGCGCGATGCGCCGCACCAGTGGCGCGTGTGACTTGACCACGTCGGCCTGCTCGAGCTTTCCCTGAATCGTATACATGGTGGAACTCTCGTTAAATGCTTACTGTTTGTGCCAGCGCCGGAGAGGCTGAAAATCGGCGGCTGGCAGGCTGAGTTTCCGGTCTTGTCGAGACTTCTTGTTCTTCGCGTTCATGCGGCAACGGCCGAGGCCATTCCCAGGGGCGATGCTTCGTGACGCAACGGCCATGCGCCGATACCGCTGGCGATGTGCCGCAATGCACCGGTGGCCGCAGCGGCGGGATACGCCTCCACCACGCACCGCCCAAGCTGGAGCGCACGCGCCACCAGCGGATCCATCGGCAGGTACCCTGCCAGGCTGGCCTCCACGCCCAGGTACTGGCTCGCCGTGCGGGCCAGGTTGCGCGCGAGCGCCGTGACCGTCCCCTCGGCGGCCGCCAGATTGACGACCAGCTTGAAGTGACGGCATGCGTATTCGTGATGCAGCCGCTTGATGCATGCATAGGCCGCGGTGATCGACGTGGCCTCCGGGCGCATGACGATCACGAAGTTGTGTGCCATGCCCGCCAGCGGCGACAGTGCGCCGGTGATGTCGCGGCGGGTGTCGATCAGCATCGAGCGCACGTCAGGCAGTCGCGCCGCCAGCGCGCGCTCGTCGGGACGAACGGTCATCGCGCCTGCCTGCAGCACGGCAATGCCGCTGGCCCCGCGCGTGCCGGCCGCGGCGGCCAGCGGCGCGCGGCCATCGAGCACATCGGCCAGCGTGGCCGCCGGCGCGGCGCCGGCAAGCCGCATCGCCCGGGCGCCGTACATGTCTTCGTCCACCAGCAGCACGCGCTCGCCCTGCATCGATAGCGCGTTGGCCAGGCCCAGCGCCACCGTGGTGGTGCCGACGCCCTGTTCGGCCCCTACCACGGCGATCCGCCGCGTCACGCGCGGTGCCAGCAGGCGGCGCAGGCTTTCGGCCTGATCGGTGGCCATCGTGTTCAATCCTTACTCCCCGGCGGCCGCAAGCTGCGGCGTGGCGTCGATGGCATCCAGCGCGTCCATGGCTGCCATGGCGTGCACGGCCGACGCGGCCGGCTCCGGCGCGTCGGCCATCGGCGGTACGGGCGCCGCCATGCCACGGCCCGGATAGTTTTCAAGCACGTCGAGCAGTGCCAGCAAACGGCCCATGCCTTCGTTGAGCACGGCACCAGGCACCGGCGCATTGACGCGTGCCGAAGCCCGGCCGGCCAGGCGGGAAAGAAATGCCGGTGCCGTAGGCGTGGGGGTGTGTTGCAGGCGCAGCGCGGTCAGGCCCAGTTGCACCGCCACCATGCCGGCGCACAGCGACGCGTCGGCATCGCCTTCCTGTGCAAAGTGCTCGATGGCGTGGCGCAGCGTGCGGAACTGTTCTTCGGCGGCAACCGTCCAGTGGGACCAGCGTGCGACTTGCGCGGCATCGTCGGCCAGCGCGGGATCGCACAGCACATATTCGACGGACAGCGTGTCGCCGGTTTCGTGGTCGATCATGCGCGACACCACCAGGCAGGCCTCGATGCCGGCCTCGGCGGCATTGCCACGGCCACGCGCGGCGGTGCGCACCTGGCCTTCGGGAATGCGGACCGGGCAGTGTGCCAGCCAGTGCGCGGCGGCGCGGTCGCGGCAGGTCACATCGCCCACGGCATGGAACGTCAGCGTGTCGGCAACGGTGTCGAGCTTGTTGGCCAGGCCGTCTGCGATCACCCGCGTGGTCTTGCGCGTGCCGGCGATCCAGCGTTCGCCCAGCTGCTGCCAGCGTGCCAGCGTGGCCGGGCTCGGCAGTGACATATTCAGGTTGACCACGGTCCGGGCGGCAGCCAGCGTGGCACGCACGGTGGCGGCTTCGGCATCGGCCTCGGCTTCGGCCAGCGACTGGCGGGCGCGGCCCGCCGGCACTACGGTGCTGGCCAGCGGCATGCCGTCACGGTCGGCCAGCCACAGCGTGTGCTGCATCATCTGCGGCGCGCGGCGGCCCTGCACGGTCTGCGCCACACTCTGCGTGACGGCCAGCACATAGCGATCGCACGCACGGCTGGCGTCGCGGCACATGGCCAGGCGCACTTGCTGCACCATCGGGCGCAGCGCCGACACACCGGCCGAGCGATGCTGCCACAGCTGGCGGGCCACGTCGAAGCCGTACCGTGCCGCATTGAGTTCGTCGACGCACACGCCCACCGCGTTGGCGCTGTCGGTCAGCGAGCGGAGCATGTCGTCCGCGCCACTACGTTCTGCCTTGACGGGCGCGGCGACTTCGGCGCTGCCCGCCTGGCGGCGCGCCACGTCCGCGTCATTGAACAGCGAGCCACGGCGCGGCGTCAGGAATGCGCGCTCGACCAGCGCGCCGGCCTGTGCCAGTTCCAGGTGTTCGGGCACGCGCTGGCCGGTGGACGCATAGAACACGGGCAGGCGATGGCGGATCACCACGTCCAGCACCGATCCCAGGTGCGTGGCTTCGTCGAGCTTGCTGATGATGCAGCCGTCGATGCCGCCGGCGGCGCCCGCGGCGTCGTTGCGATAGGCGTGCACCACTTCGTTCAGCGTGTCGCCGTGGGCCGCGCCGTTGAGCAGCAGCACGCGCTGCATCGGCGCCTGCACGCCAGCCAGCATGCCGATCTGGTCCGACAGGCTGCGGTCGCGCTGGCTCATGCCGACGGTGTCGATGATGACCAGGTGCTTGTCCTTCATGGCCGACAGCGCAAAGCGCAGATCGGCGGCGTCCTTCACCGCGTGCACGGGCACGCCCAGGATGTCACCGTAGATGCGTAGCTGCTCATGGGCGCCGATCCGGAAACGGTCGGTCGTCAGCAGCGCCAGGCTTTGCGGGCCGTGGCGCAGCACGAAGCGCGCGGCCAGCTTGGCGGTGGTGGTGGTCTTGCCCACACCGGTCGGGCCGATCAGCGCCAGCACGCCGCCCTGGGCGAACAGCGCATCCTCGTCGGTCAGCACCGGCACCTTGCTGGCCAGCTCCTGGCGGATCCAGGCCATGGCCGCCGGGCGATCGGTGCCGACCGGCAGGCGCGACAGCAACGTGCGCGACAGCTGGCCCGAAAAGCCAGCATTGACCATCCATTCGAACAGCGATTCACGCAGCGGGTCGCCGGCTGCCACGCCGTTGGTACCTTGCGACAGCCCGGCGAACTGGCGTTCCAGCATCGACCGCATCGACGCCAGCTCACCGCGCAGGTCGCCCAGCATCGCCTGTTCCTGGCCGATGCCGGCCGGCACGGCCGATGGCGCGGACGGTGCCGGGATCGCGCCCAGCGGCAGCAAGGGCTCGGGGCTGGCCGGATGCAGGTCATGCAGCGACTGGAGCATCGGCAGCGGGGACGGCGACGACAGCGAAGGCGGCAGCGACGGCGCGGACGGCTGGTACATCTGCGCGCCAGCACTCACGGCGCCCAGGTCCGCGTCGCGCATCGCCACGATCTCCACGCCGCCCTCGATGGAGCGGTTGGAGAGCACCACGGCGTCGGGCCCCATGGCCTCGCGCACCTTGCGCATCGCTTCGCGGCCGTTGGCCGCCACAAACTTTGCCACGCTCATTGTTCAATCCTCACGCTGCGCCGCCGATCATGGCGGTGATGCGAATGTTGCGGTTGTCCGGTACTTCGGCGTGCGACAGCACCTTCAGCTGCGGCAGCGTGCGGCGCAGGAAGCGCGCCATCAGCGGCCGCATCGGAGGCGGCACCAGCAGCACCGGGTCCAGACCCAGCTGTTCCTGGCGTACCACGGCGCCCTGTGCCTGCTGCAGCAGCGCATCGGCCAGGCCCGGCTCGATACCGCCGCCATTGGCCAGCGCCTGCGTCAGCACGCGCTCCAGGCCGGCGTCCAGGCCGATCACCTGCATGTCGGCGTTGTTGGGGAACAGCTGCTGCGTGATCGCGCGACCCAGCGACACGCGCACCAGCGTGGTCAGCTCGGCCGGATCGTTGATCTTCGGGGCGTTATCGGCCACCACATCCAGGATGGTGCGCATGTCGCGGATGGCGACACCTTCGTCCAGCAGGTTCTGCAGCACCTTCTGCAGGCCGGTCAGCGAGATGGTCTTCGGCACCAGGTCCTCGGTCAGCTTCGGGGCTTCCTTGGTGATGCGGTCCAGCAGCGCCTGCACTTCCTGGCGTCCCAGCAGTTCCGATGCATGCATCTGGATCAGGTGGTTCAGGTGCGTGGCCACCACGGTGCTGGCATCCACCACCGTGTAACCGTAGGCCTGCGCCTGTTCCTTGAGCGCGGCATCGATCCACACGGCCGGCAGGCCGAAGGCGGGGTCGCGCGTGGCGGCGCCCGGCAGCGTGCCGCTGACCTGGCCCGGGTTGATGGCCATCCACTGACCCGGATTGGCCTCGCCGCTGCCGATCTCCACGCCCTTGAGCGTGATGCGGTACGCGTTCGGCTTCAGTTCGAGGTTGTCCCGGATATGCACCACCGGCACCAGGAAGCCGATGTCCTGCGCCATCTTCTTGCGGATGCTCTTGATGCGGCCCAGCAGTTCGCCGTTCTGCGCGCGATCCACCAGCGTGATCAGGCGGTAACCCACTTCCATGCCCAGCGGATCGACCATCGTCACGTCTTCCCACGTGGCTTCAGCCACTTCGGCCTGCACGGCCGGGCTGCGCTCTTCCTGGGCCTTGGTCTCGGTGGCCTTGACCGCGCGGCGCATCTGATAACGGCCGAACCAGATCAGGCCGCCGGCGAGCAGCAGGAAGGCAAAGTGCGGCATGCCCGGGATCAGGCCCATCGTGCCGATGATGGCGGCGGTGATGAACATCACGCGCGGGTTCGAGAACAGCTGGCCGGTCAGCTGCTGGCCGACGTCCTGCTCGTTCGACACGCGCGACACGATCACACCGGCGGCCGTGGAGATGACCAGCGCCGGGATCTGCGCCACCAGGCCGTCACCGATCGTCAGCAGCGTGTAGTTGTGAACCGCCGTGCCGAAGTCCAGGTCGTGCTGCACCATGCCCACCACCATGCCGGCCGCCACGTTGATGAACATGATCAGCAGGCCGGCGATGGCATCGCCACGCACGAACTTCGACGCACCGTCCATGGCACCGTAGAAGTCGGATTCCTGGGCCACTTCGGCGCGGCGCTTGCGGGCGCCTTCCTCGTTGATCAGGCCGGCATTCAGGTCGGCGTCGATGGCCATCTGCTTGCCGGGCATGGCATCGAGCATGAAGCGCGCGCCAACTTCGGCGATACGGCCCGCACCCTTGGTAATCACCATGAAGTTGATCACGACCAGGATCGCGAACACCACGATACCGACCGCAAAGTTGCCACCCACCAGGAAGTGGCCGAAGGCCTCGATCACCTTGCCGGCGGCATCGGGGCCGGTATGGCCTTCGAGCAGCACCACGCGGGTGGACGCCACGTTCAGCGACAGGCGCAGCAGCGTGGAGAACAGCAGCACGGCCGGGAAGGCGGCAAAGTCCAGCGGGCGCTGGGTGTACATGCCCACCAGCAGCACCATGATCGACAGCGCGATGTTGAAGGTGAACAGCAGGTCCAGGATGAACGCCGGCAGCGGCAGGATCATCATGCCGAGGATCATGACGATCAGCAGCGGGCCAGCCAGTGCCTTCATCTGGGCGCCACCCCGCAGTGCGGGCATGTTGAAAAGGTTGGTCAGTGCGTTCATGCGCGGCTTTCCGGTACGGCAAGTTCATCCGGCACGAGCAGTTCGGTCGGCGAATCGGGCTGCGGACCGTAGCTGTAGTGCCAGTTCTTCAATTGATAAACCCAGGCCAGGACCTCGGCCACGGCGGTATACAGGCCCGCAGGGATTTCGTGGCCCAGTTCCACGTGCCGGTGCAGCGCCCGCGCCAGCGGCGGGGCGGACAGCACCGGCACGCGATGCTCGTTGGCCAGCTCGCGAATGCGAGCAGCCACTTCGTCGGCGCCCTTTGCCACGACGCGCGGCGCGTTCCAGCGCGCGCCTTCGTCGTATTTCAGTGCCACGGCAAAGTGAGTAGGGTTGGTCACCACCACGTCGGCCTTGGGCACCTCGGACATCATCCGGCGCCGCGCAATGGCTCGCTGCTGCTGGCGGATGCGGGCCTTGATGTGCGGATCGCCATCGGTTTCCTTCATCTCCTGCTTGACCTCTTCCTTGGTCATGCGGAGCTTCTTGTAAAACGTCCAGAGTTGCCACGGCGTGTCGAGAGCCGCCACCAGCAGCAGCGACCCGGCCACCATGCCGCACACGTACAGCACCATCTCCATCATGTGCAGCAGCGCCTCGTGGACCGGCGCATTCATCAGCGCGATGGCTTCAGGCAGCATGTGCCAGACCATCCATGCGCCCACGCAGCCCACCAGCAGCGACTTGGCGATGGCCTTGATCAGTTCCACGAGCGTGTGCGACGAGAACATGCGGCCCAGGCCCTGCAACGGCGACAGGCGCGAAAAATCGGGCGAGAACGACTTGGTCGAAAAGCTCCATCCGCCGAGCGCCAGCGGAGCGATCAGGGCCGCCACGCCAAACATCAGCAGCAGCGGAAAAAACGCCAGCAGGCTGTCCCAGATCGCCATGCCGAACTGCGACAGCATGCGATTGGTGTCGAAGGCCGTGGCCGGCTCGAAGGCCAGCGTGGACTGCATGACCGAATTCAGCTTGCGGCCCAGCGTGCCGCCCATGACGTACAGGCCCAGCACGCCCGTCATCAGCATCACGAACGTGCCGAGCTCGCGCGAACGCACCACCTGCCCCTCCTCGCGCGCCTTTTCAAGGCGCCGGGGTGAGGCGGGTTCGGTTTTCTCGAGATCGCTTTCCTCGGACATGAATGCTCCAGTGCAAAGCGCGCGGGCGGCACTTCGTCACCGAGGATTATCAAATCCCGGGGGGCAATGCATTGGGGGGAAAAGGCGGGGAAACAGGTGCCTGTTTCAGGAATGAGGGGGGCAGCGGAAATAACGGCCCGAGCGATGGCGATCTTTAGGGCCGGAACGCCAAATTGTGCCGATCTCGCCCGGTTCGGACGGGATCGGCCCCGATGATGTCACAGATCGGGCGTGGCATCCATGCCTGGGGGCGTTGCCGACGGCAATGTGTCTGTATACATACAGCTCTCGTCTTCCAACCCAGCCCGGCAATCGCTTAGCCGACCTTGTTGCCGGGGTACGCAGGCCGTCATTCCTAAACATTGGGGATGTGACGTGCTTTAATAGCAACATGTGGTGGCTAATTACTTGGGGTATTCAACGCAGCCCAGAAGGTCTCGGGCAAATACTCGGCATAGCGGTGTCGCAGCCAGGCCAGTCCCTCGTCGCGCGTAACCGTATGGTTCAGTTTGGCGCGAAAAGCCTCAAGCCGAACCCGAGAGGCGTTCAGAATGCCCGCCCAGGTAGCCAGCCCGATTCGCAAGGTTGGATCTTCGTGAAAGCAGCCGAACGCGCCGGTCGGGTGTCGCAAGGTCCGCGCGGCGGCGGGAGTCAGTTCATTTGACACTGCCAGGAAAGTCCAGTGGGTATGCCGGGTGTCGAATCGCTCGTCGGATGCCACGGCCATGGCGTAGCTTTCAATCTGCGCTTTCGCCGCGAGATCTATCTTCTTCATCGGACGCTTGAGCTCGACAACCAGAAACTCTCGGCTCGCGCTTGCATACGACGGTATTTCGCGGCCGAGCACGAAATCGATAAAGCCCTTCCGTCCATCGTCCCGGACCACGGTCTGCTGATACCAGCCCTTGCCCATGTCCAGCTTCTTGACATGCTTGCGTAGTACCGTGCTCAGGCTCTCGCCGTCACTCGTGAGCCGGAACTCTTCCCCGAACACCCAGGTTTCGTTGGCCAGCATGCGATGGAGTTCGCCGCGCTCCTTGAAGCTGCGTTTGCTCCCGATATCGAATAACAGTTCCTCCAGCCCTGTGAGAAAGCGAAGGCGCTCCGTCACCATCGTGCTGCACTCGATTACCGACGTCAGCGACGTCAGCTCAAGCAGCCCCTGCAGTTCCTCCGCCTTGTCCGCCGGCAGCCTCAGAACTTCCGTCAGCAGATACCGCAGGGTCGAGGGGCTGTCTTCGAGCGTGGCCTTGAGCATGCCAAGGGTAAAGCGGCGGTCTTGCTGACTGCCCGAGCGAAAAACTTCCAGATGCTCGTGGATGCCCAGTGCACAGATGTCGAACCGCTCGCGGCGCGCCACCTCGATGGCGTCCTCGGCAATGCCCTCGAACGGATAGACGCCCTCGCTCTTCCAGAGCTGGATCAGTGCGCCGGCATCTTCCGCCCGCTGGCGACGGTGCCGCGCCTGCAGCGATTCCCGTGCCGACCGGACCACGCGCTGCAGGGCCGGGTCGATGCGTTCATCCAGTGTCTGCGCAGTGTCGATACCCGCGATCGGCATCGGGACTGTCGTGGAACCGAGATTCCGCATTTCCATCGTGACCTCCTTCGCTTGAACACGCGAAGAAGGCTAACACCGCATCACCCCCGGCGGCGCCTTTGGACACACGTTGTGACACCGTTTCAGATTCGTCTCAATCGGGGGTGCGGACGATTTCTTGGACTGAGTTAAGTGGCGATTCCAAGGTGGCGCCGGTATTCGACCGGGCTCATTGCACGCAGCGACAACTTGATGCGCCGCTCGTTGTACCACTGGATATAAGAGTTTAGCTCGTGCGTGAATCCTTCTACCGTCGTGCCAGCCCAGTTGCGACAGTAGTACATCTCATTCTTCAGGCGACCGAAGAAGCCTTCACAGGCAGCGTTGTCAGGTGAGCAGCCTTTTCGCGACATGGAACGAATGAGACCAGCCGCCTTGACGCGTTGCAGCCATCCCGGCCAACTATAGCGGGGGTGCGGACGATTTCTTGGACTGAGTTAAGTGGCGATTCCAAGGTGGCGCCGGTATTCGACCGGGCTCATTGCACGCAGCGACAACTTGATGCGCCGCTCGTTGTACCACTGGATATAAGAGTTTAGCTCGTGCGTGAATCCTTCTACCGTCGTGCCAGCCCAGTTGCGACAGTAGTACATCTCATTCTTCAGGCGACCGAAGAAGCCTTCACAGGCAGCGTTGTCAGGTGAGCAGCCTTTTCGCGACATGGAACGAATGAGACCAGCCGCCTTGACGCGTTGCAGCCATCCCGGCCAACTATAGTGCGAGCCCCTGTCACTGTGTACTACGGGGCTGTCGCCATCGGCGAGCGTAGTGATGGCACCATCGAGCATGCTGTTGACCAATTGCGCGTCAGGCCTCGTGCCAATAGACCAACTCACAACCTTGCCGTCAAAGCAATCGATCATGGGCGATAGGTACACCTTGCCAGCTGGTAGCTGGAATTCGGTGATGTCCGTCAGCCATTTTTGATTTGGCGCCTGCGAATGGAAATCCCTGGCAATCAGGTTTTCGGGGGCAGCGCCAATCTCCCCGCTGTAGGAGCTGTACCGGCGACGAGGTCGATGGACAGCAAGCTGTTCCTCCGCCATCAATCTGCGCACAACTTTCTCGGAGATCCGTATGTCTTGCTGACGCAGCATCGCGTGGATACGACGATACCCATAGCAGCGATGGTTGCTGTCAAAGATCTCGACCATCGCGTTACGTACATCGCCGTATTTATCGCACAGACGCAATCTTGTCTTGTGATAGAAGTAGCTACTGCGCGCAAGCCCAACGATGCGAAGAAGTTCGGACAGCGGGTACGTAGCTTTCAAGGCATCAACCACCTGTGTCTTCTCCCTGTTTGTCAGGGTCAGGGAGTTGATGCCCTGGTCTTTTTTTATTAGATCGCCCGCCTGCGCCAAGACGTCGCGCTCAAGTTGCAGCTGGCGTACCTGTTGTTCGAGCTGCGCGATTCGTTCCAGCAACGCCGCATGCTCGTCTTCAGGCGAGGCCAATTTACGTTTTCGCATAGATCGATATGCCTCGTCTCCGAGCAGTTGATCTTTCCACTTGTACAGCATCGGTCGGCTTACTCCAACCTTTTTCGCTACATCCTCCGCTGAGCCCTGGCGGGCGCAAAGGTCAGTGACGGCCTGACGTTTCTCGTCGGGCGCGAAAGGTGCACTGGCGTTCGTGTTCGTGACTATGCGGCGCGAACCAGGGCGCAGCTCCTCAATCCAGCAGCGAAGCATTTCGGTGCTCGGATATCCGAGGGCTCTCCGGCTGCCAGCCAGAGAGCAGCCATGAGTGAAGTAGTGATCCACTGCCACGCGCTTTTGCTCGAGCGTGTATCTAGGTTTTGGACGGTAACGCTTTGGTAAGTCGCCGGCAGCCTCGTAGATGTCGACCCACCGCTTCAGGTTCTTACCTGACGGATAGCCCAGCTCACGAACGACAGTTGCCGTCTTTCCCCCGTACTTGAAATAGAGCCTGACCGCCCGGATCCGATCCTCGTACGAATACATGAACTACCTCCAAGTAGTCCAAGTTTTCGTCCGCACCCCC
>NZ_RCOG02000029.1 GCF_009663685.2 Cupriavidus sp. U2
ATCTCTTTGCCCTGGTCGTAGGTCAGGCTCTTGCGAAGCGCCAGCGGCACACGACGAAACTTCTTGGTCAACGCCTCCAGCGCTGCCTCCGCCCCGCAACCGTCCATCTTCGCCAGCACCACGAAGCGCGTCTTGCGTTCCACCAGCGTCGCCACTGCGCTGCGATTGCCCGCGCCCTTGATCAGGTCGCCTTCCCAATGGCCAGGCACCAGCCGGTCGAACACCTCCTCGGGCCGCTCGTGGATCGAGCGCATATCCTGCAGCTTGCCTCGGCGATCGTTCCCCGCGCCCCGTGAACGACGCTCCTTCTGGGCCTTACGCAGGCTGCCGATTAGCTCGCGGCGCAGCTCACCGCGCGGCGTGGCGTAGATCACGCAGTAGATCGTCTCGTGGGACACATGGAACTCCGGCTGGTGGGCATACATGCGCCGGAGTCTGCCTGCAATCTGTTGCGGTGAATAGCCCACGCGCAGCCATGCTCTCACCAGTTTCAGCAGCGCCGTGCCTGCTGCCAGCTTGCGCGGCCCACGTCGACGCCTTCTCAGCGCCATACCCTGCGCGCTCGCAGCATCGTAGGAACGATGACTTCCGGCCCGGGCAACCTCGCGTGAGACAGTCGACGGACTTCGCCCCACCACTCTCGCGATCTGACGCAGGCTGCACCCCTCGTTTAGTAGGCGATGAATCCAGTTACGCTCTTCGATACCCAGTTGACTGTAGCTTTGTCCCATCCCAACACCCTAACATCAGGGTGTTGCACTTCATTCTAGAGACCGCCNGCCATGCTCTCACCAGTTTCAGCAGCGCCGTGCCTGCTGCCAGCTTGCGCGGCCCACGTCGACGCCTTCTCAGCGCCATACCCTGCGCGCTCGCAGCATCGTAGGAACGATGACTTCCGGCCCGGGCAACCTCGCGTGAGACAGTCGACGGACTTCGCCCCACCACTCTCGCGATCTGACGCAGGCTGCACCCCTCGTTTAGTAGGCGATGAATCCAGTTACGCTCTTCGATACCCAGTTGACTGTAGCTTTGTCCCATCCCAACACCCTAACATCAGGGTGTTGCACTTCATTCTAGAGACCGCCCATCCTGCACGGGATGCAGAAAATCTACGCTCTTATTTGCGCTGTCTGGGCAGTGGCCTCGCACGCCGAGATTTGAAAGTCGCGATCTGCGCGATCGAATACTTGCGGCGAGATATCGGCGCTTGCAGTAGCCGGCCACTCCATGCAATTGGCGGATGGCGCGTTGTCGCCAGGCCAAATCACACCGGGACATTCCGGGGAATCGCACTATGACCACCATTCGCGTCATGCTGGCTGACGATCATCCGTTCATTGTGTTCGGCCTGCGCGAAATGCTGGGCAAACGGCTTGGCTTCCGTGTGGTGGCTGAAGCGGCCAATCCGCAAATGCTGCTGGAAAAGCTGGCACGCATCGAATGCGATGTGCTGATAACCGATTTCTCGATGCCCTGTGAAAATGCGCCGGACGGACTGGCACTGCTGCATTCCATTCGCACGCGGTTTCCGAAGGTGCGGATCGTGGTGCTGACCATGCTCGAGAATCCCGCCCTGCTCGGCTGCATGCGCAAGGCCGGGGCACTGTCATTGCTGAACAAGCGCGACGGCATGCAGGAGCTGTCCAATGCCGTCATTGCCGCGTTCCAGGGTCGCGAGCATTTGAGTCCATCGGTCAGGCGGGCACTGGCCAAGCTCGGCACCGCAAGCCCGGAGGCCCTTGCCATCGGCAGGCTCAGTCCGCGCGAGATCGAAGTGCTGCGGCTCTACGTCGGCGGCATGACCACCTCGGACATTGCCCGCCACCTGAACCGCAGCATCAACACAGTCAGCACGCAGAAACACAGTGCCATGCGCAAGATTGGCGTGAAGAACGAGGCGGAGTTGTTCGACTACGCGATTGAGCACGGGCTCAAGGGATAGCCGATCCCTCAAACGAAGCGGCCCTTCGAAAAAAACCCCCGAGCCGCGACGGACCGGCCTGGGGGTGGGAACGGAATACGCGGTCGAGGGGTCAGACCGCGATGCCAAAGGCCGGAAAGGGCCTTCGACGCAAAGGCTACCGGGGCGGCGGCAGACCCGACATGGAAGGATTTCGAAAATCCGCGATGGATCGTTGGCAAGCCCGCGCGATGCTGCGGGCCCCTGCCCGATCGACGATGTGCCGCAAACGCTGCATCTGAGCGGTCAACGCGCCATGCTGTAAACTACGGCCCTTCCGTCGCTACAGGCTCGGCCGTTTGATGCCTTTCAGGCACCCCGGCCATCGCCCTTGTCGAAGTGGTGCGGCGGAAATCGGATATTTCTTAGGGCCTTGCGCCCGCCCCCGGCTTGCCTGCGCCTTGCCCGCAGCATTCGCCTTCTGACTTCGACCCTCGATCCGGGCCCTGCGCCTCTGGCTGCATCTGGCGGCCGCAACCCGGATAACGCCCCGTGCGCCTTCGCCAGAAGGGCTGCCGCGCGGGACTGGAACCCCCTCAGGTAGTTGCCTGAACCGACCCTTGCCGACGCTTGCGCGCGCCGGGCGGATCCGTATTTCCGGAGGACAATTCGTGAAGAAACCAGCCAGCCTTTGGCTGCTAGCGGCCGGGCTGTTGCCTTGTGTTGCATACGCCGACCCCGGCGTGACCTTGTATGGCGTCGTCAGCTCGGCGGTGCGCTATACGTCGAATATCGACGCCCGCCATCACGATCAGGTGGCGCTGGTATCGGGCGGCATGGTGGGCAGCCGTTTCGGCCTGAAGGGCTCCGAAGACCTTGGCGGTGGCAATCATGCGATCTTCCAGCTCGAATCGGGCTTCGGCAGCGACACCGGCCAGGCGGCCTACAACAGCTTCTTCGGCCGCCAGGCCTGGGTGGGCCTGAGCGGCGACTGGGGCAGTCTCACGTTCGGCCGGCAGTACAACGCGCTGAACAACATCGGCTGGGCCTTCGATCCGCTGGACCAGGGCTGGGGCAATTTCTGGTCCGATCCGCTCTACATCGGCGGCGACATCTTCTTCCAGGACTACCGCATCAACAACAGCGTGGTCTACCAGCGTACGGTGGGGCCGTTTTCGGTGCAGCTGGACTACGGCGCCGGCGAGCAGCCGGGCAGCATGAACCATGGCACCACGCTCGGTGGCGGCGTGAAGTACAGCCAGGGGCCGCTGGCGCTGGGCGTGGCCTATGACCAGCGCCGCAGCGACGACGGCAGCAACACGGTCCGCAACTATTCGGTGGGCGGCTCTTACACGATCGGCAAGACCACGGGCTACGTCGGGCACATGGGCCGGCGCGAATCGGCCAGCGGTGCGCGCTACAACATCTCGTTCGTCGGGCTGGGATACCAGGTGACGCAGGCGCTGCACCTGTCTGGCGCCTACTACCGCTACCAGCAGTCAGGCGACGTGACCACGCAGTTCCAGGACACGCCGGTGCACCTGGGTGGCGGCAATGCCGACAGCGTGGCCTTCGTGGCCGATTATGCGTTCTCCAAGCGCACCAGCGTGTACCTGGAGACCGATGTCGTGCGTGCGCGCGGCGGCACCGTGGGGCGCGAGACCGAATACTGGGCCGGCACCCCGGTGACCGATGTCAGCCGCAGCACGCGGGTGGGCGCGATGCTCGGCATGCGCCACCACTTCTGAGGATCGGGCTCAGGCGCCCTGGGTGCCTTTCTCGCTGGCTTCCTTGGCGATCTCGCGGATGGCCTGCTCGAACGCCTCGACGGGCTGGCCGCCCGTCACCAGGTAGCGGTTGTTGAAGATTACCGACGGCACCGACTGGATGCCCATGCCCTGGTATTCGCGCTCCTCGTCACGGACTTCGTCGGCATAGGCGTCGCTGTCCAGCACCTTGCGGGCCTCGGCGGGGTCCAGGCCCACCGCCTGCACGGCTTCGATCAGCACGTCGTGGTTGCTCGGGTCCTTGCTGTCGCCGTGATAGGCCTGCAGCAGCGCCTGCTTCAGCGCCAGCTGCTTGCCCTGCGTGGCTGCCCACTGCAGCAGGCGGTGGGCATCGAACGTGTTGTAGATGAAGTTGCGCGGACCGAACGTGAAACCCACGCTGGCGCCGCGCTCGCGGATCATCTTCTGGGTCTCGGCGATCTGTTCCGGCGTACGGCCGTACTTGCGGGCGATGTAGTCGAGCACCGGCTCGCCTTCCGGCCCCATCTGCGGATTGAGCTCGAACGGGTGCATGACGACCTCTGCATCCACCACGTCGCGCGTGCGCTCGACGGCCTGCATCAGCGACGACAGCCCGATGGCGCACCACGGGCAGGCGATATCCGAGACAAAGTCGATCCGGAGTGATTGAGTCATGGCTTTCTTCCAGTGGGCGGGTAGGGGACAAACAGGTTGAAGCCCGACAGGGTAGCCCGATTTGCCGATGGCTGCAGGCGTCCGCGCAATCACCCCGCGCCCTATACTGGATCAGGCGCGCCCTCCATGCGCGCCAGGAGGCCTGCCATGGGACGCAAATACATCGATTGCCGCGACTATCCCAGTGATACCAACTGTACGGTCGCACTGAGCGCCGACACCGAGGACGAACTGCTGGAAGCCGCGGTGCAGCACGCCGTCCAGGTGCATCAGCACCAGGACACCCCCGAGCTGCGCTCGCAGCTCAAGACCCTGTTCAAGGAAGGCGCCCCGCCTGCCTGATCTGGCCGATGCGCCGCTGCGCCGACTGGCGTGGAACGCAAAAAAGGACAGACCGTGCCCAGGGCACGTCTGTCCTGTCAAGAAACCGGCCCCAGCCCGAGTCCGGCTACAGATGCCTCAGCGGCCCGCGCCGGCCCCGGCTGGCACGGACTGCATCGGCATCATGTTCAGGTTGGCGTTGTGCATGACCCACAGCGATCCCGACACGACAATGGCGATCAGGAACACCGTGCACGCGAAGATCGCCGTGTTGCCGCGCTGGCCCTTGCGCGGCCCCAGGTGCAGGAAGAACACCAGTTGCACCAGCAACTGGATGACGCACAGCGCCACGATCAGCGCCAGGCCCGCGCGCGGCGGCAGCACCCGGCCCATCACCGCACCGAACGACAGGAAGGTCAGCACCAGCGACAGCGCATAGCCGATCAGGTGGCTGCGCAGGCTGCCGTGCGCGTTGGCGTGAGCGTGAGCGTGGGCGTGTTGTGGATGGGACATCAGAGGAACTCCCGCAGATAGACGACGGTGAACACGAAGATCCACACCAGGTCCAGGAAATGCCAGAACAGGCTCAGGCAGGCCAGGCGGCGGCGCACCACGGCGTCGAGCCCGAACACCTGCACCTGGTTGACCATCACGATGATCCACAGCAGGCCGGCGCTGACGTGCAGGCCGTGCGTGCCCACCAGCATGAAGAACGCCGACAGATAGGCGCTGCGGTTCGGGCCCGCGCCTTCGTGGAGCAATTCGCGGAACTCGTAGACCTCCATGCAGACGAAGGCCGCGCCGAGCGCGAACGTCAATACCAGCCAGCGGATCACCGCCTGCGGGTTGCCCTGGCCGTCGCGGCCTTCGTGCAGCTTCAGCATCGCCACGCCAAAGGTCAGGCTGCTGGTCAGCAGCAGCATGGTCTCGCCCAGTACGAAGCGCAGGTCGAAGAGTTCGCGGCCCGTGGGGCCGCCCGCCGTGCCGTTGAGCAGCACGCCGAACGTGGCAAACAGCGACGCGAAGATCAGGCAATCGCTCATCAGGTAGATCCAGAACCCGAGCTTGAGGGTGGATTCCGTCTGGTGGGCGTGATGGGCGTGGTCGTGGGCGTGGTCGTGGGCGGCGTCGTGCGCGTGGGCGTCCGGCGCGGCGCCGGGCGGCAGTGCGGCGGCGTCGCCTCGCAGTTTCAGGGTGGTGGTTGTCATGATCAGTGGGCCCCCGTCGGGTTGGCGGTGGGCTGCGAGCCCAGCAGCGCAAAGCGGGCGCGCTCGATGCGCTCCACTTCGGCGGCCGGCACGTAGTAGTCCACCTCGCGGTCATAGGCGCGGGCGATGAACGTGAAGATCATCGCGGCCAGGCCAAAGCCGGCCAGCCACCAGATGTGCCAGACCAGCGCGAAGCACAGCACCAGCCCGAACACCGACACCAGGAAGCCGGTGGACGTGTTGCGCGGCATGTGGATGTCCTCGTACTGCGCGGGCGGTACGTAGGCCGTGCCCGCTTGCTTGTTGTCCCAGTGCTGCTCCAGCGACGTGATCTGCGGCACGTGCGCGAAGTTGTAGAACGGCGCCGGCGAAGCCGTGGCCCATTCCAGGCTGCGGCCGTCCCATGGGTCGCCGGTCACGTCCATGTTCTGCTTGCGGTCGCGCACGCTGACGAACAGCTGCCACAGGATCGCCAGGATGCCGCAGCCGATGACCACGGCCCCCACCAGCGCCACGATCAGGTACGGCTGCCAGTCGGGGTTGTTGTAGTGGTTCATGCGGCGCGTCATGCCCTGCAGGCCCAGCGCGTACAGCGGCATGAAGGCCAGGTAGAAGCCGATCAGCCAGCACCAGAACGCGACCTTGCCCCAGAACTCGTTCAGCGTGAAGCCGAACACCTTCGGGAACCAGAACGTCATCGCAGCCAGGCAGCCGAACACCACGCCGCCGATGATCACGTTGTGGAAGTGGGCAATCAGGAACAGGCTGTTATGCAGCACGAAGTCGGCGCCCGGCACCGCCAGCAGCACGCCGGTCATGCCGCCCACGGCAAACGTCACCATGAAGCCGATGGTCCACAGCGTGGACGAGTGGAAGCGGATGCGGCCCCGGTACATCGTGAACAGCCAGTTGAACAGCTTCACGCCGGTGGGGATCGAGATGATCGACGTCATGATGCCGAAGAACGCGTTGACGCTGGCGCCCGAGCCCATCGTGAAGAAGTGGTGCAGCCAGACGAAGAACGACAGCACGCCGATCGACGACGTAGCGTAGACCATCGACGTGTACCCGAACAGCGGCTTGCGCGAGAACGTGGAGATGATCTCCGAGAACGCGCCGAAGCAAGGCAGGATCAGCACGTAGACCTCGGGGTGGCCCCAGATCCAGATCAGGTTCACGTACATCATGGCGTTGCCGCCCAGCTCGCTGGTGAAGAAGTGCATGTCCAGGTAGCGGTCGGCGGCCAGCAGCGCCAGCGTGGCGGTCAGCACCGGGAAGATGGCGACGATCAGGATGTTGGTGATCAGCGCCGTCCACGTGAACACGGGCATTTTCATCAGGTTCAGGCCCGGCGCGCGCATGCGCAGGATCGTCACGATGAAGTTGATGCCGGTCAGCGTGGTGCCCAGCCCCGATATCTGCAACGACCAGATGTAGTAGTCCACCCCGACCGTCGGGCTATAGCCAAGCCCGCTCAGCGGCGGATACGCGACCCAGCCCGTGGCGGCGAAGTCGCCGACGAACATCGACATCATGACCAGCACCGCGCCCATCGCCGACATCCAGAAGCTCAGCGAATTGACGAACGGGTAGGCCACGTCGCGCGCGCCGATCTGCAGCGGCACGATCACGTTCATCAGGCCCAGGATGAACGGCGTGGCCACGAAGAAGATCATGATCACGCCGTGCGCGGTGAAGATCTGGTCGTAGTGGTGCGGCGGCAGGTAGCCGACCGCCTCGCCGACGGCAATGGCCTGCTGGGTGCGCATCATGATGGCGTCGGCAAAGCCGCGCAGCAGCATGACCAGCGCCAGGATGATGTACATCACGCCAATGCGCTTGTGATCGACCGAGCAGATCCACTCGCGCCAGAGATAGTGCCACTTGTTGTAGTAGGTGATGGCGCCCAGGAGCGCCGCGCCGCCAAGCATCACCACGACCAGCGTGCCCATGATGATGGGCTCGTGCAGGGGGATGGCGTCGAGAGAGAGTTTTCCGAACATGATGATTTAACGCTCCAGGGTCGTCTGCTGCGCCGGGAGCGGCGGCATGTTGGCGCCGGCAATGGCGCCGAGGGTCACCGGGCTGTCGGCGCGGCAGATGTCGCCATTGCTGGCCATGTACTGGTCCACCACGCCCTGGAACAGGCGCGGCTCGACCTTGGCGTACACCGTGACGGCGTCCTTGCTGCTGGGCTGCTCCAGCTTGCGGTAGGTGGCCGCGTCGAGCGTGTTGCCCGAGGCGCGTGCGCGTTCGATCCACGCGTCGAAGTCGGCGCGCGAGGTGGCCACGGTGCGGAAGTGCATGTCGGAGAAGCCCGACCCGCTATAGGCGGCCGACCGGCCATCGAAGACGCCGGTTTCGTCGGCGATCAGATGCAGCTTCGTCTGCATGCCGGCCATCGCATAGACCATGCTGCCCAGGCGCGGGATGAACAGCGCGTTCATCGTGGACTCGGCCGTGATGCGGAAATTGATGGGCGTACCCACGGGGATGGGCAGCTCGTTCAGCGACGCCACGCCGTACTGCGGATAGATAAACAGCCATTTCCAGTCGAGCGCGACGACATCCACTTCCACCGGCGTCACCTTCGATTCCAGCGGCCGGAACGGATCGAGCTTGTGGGTGGTGTCCCAGATGATGACGCCGAGCAGCGCCACGATCACGCACGGGATGCCCCATACGACCACTTCGATCTTCGTGGAATGCGACCAGCGCGGCGCGTACTCGGCCTTGGTGTTCGTCTCGCGATAGCGCCACGCAAAGACCAGCGTCAGGATGATCACGGGGATCACCACCAGCAGCATCAGCGCCGTGGCCAGCACGATCAGGTTGCGCGTCTGCACGCCGATCGACCCGCTCGGGTTCAGCAGATCCCACGAACAGCCGGTCAGGATCAGGGGCGTGAGGGCATATAGCCACGCACGGGGGGCACGCAAGGACGGGGGGCGCCGACGCGGAGGTCTGGGGTCGGCCGGTTGTTCACGCATTTCAACACCTTCTTACAGGGGCACAGGCGGGGTGGCCCAGACAACATCCCGGTATTTGTATGGATTTGCCTGAGTTGCGCGGAATGCTAAGGTAAGACAACATCCATACAAGATGAGGCTTGTCTTGCGTACAACGAATCCGTCTATGCCTTCGAACCTGGAAGACAAACCCGGCTGGATCGGCGCCTTCGCCGCTGCCGGCGGGCCGCGTTACGTCCAGATCGCCGGGTTCCTGGAGCGCGCAATGGCCGATGGCGTGCTGGCCCCCGGCGACCGCCTGCCGCCGCAGCGCGAACTGGCGGCGCTCCTTGGGGTGGATCTGACCACTGTGACCCGGGCACTGGCCGAGGCCCGACGGCGCGGGCTGGTGGAGCCGCGTGGATCGCTCGGCACTTTTATCGCCGCACCAGCATTTGAACTGGCCCAGGCCGTGGACCTGAGCATGAACGTGCCGCCGCCGCCGGAAGGCATCGATTTCGCCGACATGCTCCGACGCGGCCTGGCGCAGGTCACGCTGCGCGCCGATGCGAACCTGCTGATGACCTACCAGCTTGGCGGCGGCACGCTGCCCGACCGCGTGGCTGGCGCCCAGTGGCTGGCGCCGATGCTGGGCGATGTCCCGCCCGATCGCGTGATCGCCAGTCCGGGCGCGCAGTCGGCACTGGCGGCGCTGATGCTGTGCCGGACCACGCCGGGCGCGGCGATTGCCGCCGAGCCGCTGATCTATCCGGGTGTACGCGGCGCGGCCGCCGAGCTGGGTCGCCACGTGGTGCCCATCGCCACCGACGACGACGGCATGCGCCCCGACGCGCTGGACGCCGCGTGCAGCACCGGCAATGTCCAGTTGATCTACCTGAACCCGACGCTGCAGAACCCCACCACGCACACGATGCCCGCGGCACGCCGCCACGAAATTGCCCGCGTGGCCCGGCAGCACGGCGTGCTGATCGTCGAGGACGACCCTTACTGGCTGCTCACGCCCGACGCCCCGCCGCCGCTGGCGGCCATCGCCCCGGCGCAGACGGTGTACATCGCCACGCTGGCCAAATGCCTGAGCCCAGGCCTGCGCACCGCCTACGTAGTGGCACCCGACCGCGATCTGCAGGAGTCGATCCTGGCCGCGCTGCGCGCGATCACGCTGATGGCATCCCCCATTGCCACGGCACTGGCCACGCAATGGATTCGCGACGGCTCGGCGGCCGACCTGCTGGCTGGCATCCGCACCGAAGCCGCCGCGCGGCAGCAGATCGCCCGGCAATGGCTGGCGGCCAGCGGCCCGTACGCGCCATCCGGCATCCACGTCTGGCACCCCTTGCCCAGCTACTGGTCATCGGCCGGCTTCAGCCGCGCGGCGCAGGACGAATCGCTGCGCGTCACCGCATCGGACGTGTTCTACGATGGCGCCACTCCGCCCAACGCCATCCGCATCTCGCTGGGCGGCGTGGCCGAACGCACGCAATTGTCGATGGCCCTCAAAAAGCTGTCCGGCCTGCTGGCGCGCAAGCCGCCCAATGCGTCGATGGCGGTGATTTGAGGCACGCCACCTACCCCACCACCCCCAGCAACCCCGCAACGCCGAACCCGAGCGCGGCCAGCGCGTCGCCGGCGATGAGGCCGCCGCCGATCAGCGACGTGGTGCTCATGTCGTCGGGCATGGCGGCATCCCGGGAGACCGGGCGCTCGCGGCTTGCCACCAGGCTGGAGACCATGCCGCCGGCGGCCATCCAGGCGGCGGCCGGCAGGTTAACGAAACCGCCGAACGACGATGCGTAGGGCGACGGCAGGATCACCGCATCGAGCACGAAATCGCACGTGCGGCCCGTGCGGCTCTGATCGGCAAAGCGCCGATAGCGCGCCGACGCGAAGATGGCCTTGCGCAGAAGCTCGGTGACCAGACCGATGCCCAGGCCGATCCATACGGCCAGCCGCTGGTAGGGCCGGTCGTCGGTCATGCTGCGCAGCGCGCCGACGATCTTGTAGGTCATTGCCGATGTCCACCGGGCGGGCTGCTGATCGGCCGGCAGCACGGTCTGGTCGAGCCGCAGTACCGGATAGGCGTCCATGAACAGCCGCGCCAGCAACACCGCCAGGATCGCCCCCGCCACGACGCCGGCCACCTGATAGCCGAACTGCACCATGCGGTGGGTGCCCAGGCGCCAGCCCGTGGACCGGTCCTGCTGCATGTCGCAGGCTTGCGCCGTGGACACCAGCAGCACCGTGGCCGCGATCAGGCCGATATGCGGCTGGCGCAAGCCCGCGGCCGCCATCAGGATCACCGTCAGCACAAACGCCGACGAGATCGGATTCTGATCGACCATGCCGACCGAAATGCCGTTGACCAGCGCGAAGATCAGCACCAGCAGCACGGCCATCAGCTGGTAGCCCACCGGCTGGCCGAACCACGCGGCGCCCGCCGCCACGACCGCCAGTCCCCACACCACGACCCACGCCACGATCCAGCGTTGCGGCAGGGCCGCCGCATGGCCCGGGGCGTCCGGCGCCCTGCTCGCCGGCTGTCGGGTCCGCTGCCACGCCGTCCCCAGCAACCGCAGCACATCGACCGCCGCCGCGCCCATGATCATGCCCAGCGCAAACAGGAACGTGATCTTGCGATAAGGATCACCGGGCGCGAGCCAGCCGATCGACACGAAATACGGCGTCAGTGCCCACCCGGCCACGCCACCCGCCAGCGCGGCGATGCCGATGCGCGCGCCAACGATCATGCCCGCGCCGAACGTTGACGCGGACAGGTCGATCGCACCGAGCCATGCCATGCGCGCGGCGCCCACGCTGGCCAGCACCCCCAGCCCCATCCCGCCGGCCAGCCGCGCGATCGACCGGCGCAGCAGCACAGGGTCGGTCAACGCGCGCAGGATATTGGCCACCGCCAGGCCCGACGGGAACGTGAGCTGCATCCGATCGACCAGCAACGGCGTGTACAGCATGCCCACACCCACGCCATACATGCCGATGCACAGCATGTAGCCGATCAGCTGCCACCACGGTGGCTGCGGCATCCCCATCCAGCCCATGGCCTGGATCACCACCACCATGCCGCCCATGCCGGCCACTGAAGCCGCCGCGGTCTGGATGTAGTTGGCACCGTGCCGGCCCGCCGCGCCGTACCCGGCGGTGACCGCCGAACCGAGGATGCCCGCCAGCACCTGCCCGCCGACGAAGAAGCCGAGCGACAGGTTCATATAGGCCGCCGCGATGCCGCCCAGCGGCCCGAGCACGAGCATGCCGGCGGCGCCGAGCAGCGCGTGGTATGGCCAGGTGTTGGGAATGGGCAGTCGCATGCGTGTTGAAGGTAGGCGTAGTGGTGTGGATGCGTTTGCCCTCTCCCCCGGCCCCTCTCCCGCGCAGCGGGAGAGGGGAGAACACCGCGGGCATAACGGTCTCCGACGGCATTGAGGGTGGAAAATTGGCGTGACGGGCGGTGGATGCGGCCGCCCTCTCCCCCGGCCCTCTCCCACTGGCGGGCGAGGGGAGAACATCAGGGGCATCACAGTCTCCAACGGTTTGCTCCCCTCTCCCGCCACGCGGGAGAGGGGTTGGGGGAGAGGGTGGGCCGGTCAATCACCAACACGCTCAAAGCGTACCCATTTCTGCGTGATTGCCCCAGCGAAAAATCGTGGAGCGTACCCGTTTCTGCGTACGCCGCCACACGGTGGCCTGGCATCTGATAATCGCCCAGAACCGCCAGGCGGTCCCGAGCGGGCCACCCCATGCAGGCATAGAATGTGGCGTCGGCCTGCCGACCTCCAACAACAACACCTCCTCGTCCCGCTGTCACGCATGAAGCCCGCCCTGCTCGTCCTGGTCCAGCTCGAACCGGACCATCTCGCCCTTGTTTCCCAGCAATACGACGTTGTCTACGCACCCAGCGCGGCCCAGCGCGCCGAGGCCGTGGCCAGTGCCGGCGGCACGTTCCGCGCCGTGCTGAGCAACGGCACCACCGGCATCACGGCCGCCGAAATCGACGCGATGCCCAGGCTCGAACTGGTCTGCGCACTGGGCGCCGGCTACGAGAACATCGATATCGCCGCCTGTCGCGCACGTGGCATTGCCGTGGGCAATGGCGCGGGCACCAACGACAGTTGCGTGGCCGATCACGCCATGGCCCTGCTGCTGGCCACCGTGCGCCGCGTGCCGGCACTGGACCGCGCCACGCGCGACGGCGTCTGGCGCAACACGATTCCGCTGCCGCCGAACCTGTCGGGCAAGCGGCTGGGCATCGTGGGCCTGGGCACCATCGGCCGCCGCATTGCGCAGCGTGGCCAGGGCTTCGACCTGGAAATCGGCTATCACAACCGCCGTCCGCGCGCCGACGCGCCGTTCCGGTACTTTGCCGATGTAATGGCGCTGGCCGAGTGGGCCGACTATCTGGTCATCGCCACACCCGGCGGCGCCGAGACGCGCCATCTGGTCGATACCCCGGTGCTGCGCGCGCTGGGTCCGTCGGGCTACCTGGTCAATATTGCCCGCGGCAGCGTGGTGAACACGGCGGCGCTGGCCGATGCGCTGCGCGCCGGCGAAGTCGGCGGCGCGGGCCTGGATGTCTATGAAAGCGAGCCGAAGCCGCCGGTCGAACTGTTCGATTGCCCGAACGTCGTGCTGACGCCGCACGTGGCCGGCTGGTCGCCCGAGGCAGTGCTGGCGTCGGTGACCCAGTTCATCGAGAACGCCCGCCGGCACTTTGCCGGCGAGCCGCTGGTGGCACCCGTGAACTAGCCCACCGCCGGGAAGACCACGCGCACGCGCAAGCCCGGCGCCGCGTCTTCCAGCGCCACGCGCGCGCCATGGGATTGCGCCACCTCGTCAACGATGGCCAGTCCCAGCCCACTGCCGCCCGTCGGCGCATCGGGTACGCGATAGAAACGGTCGAACACGCGGGCGCGCTCGTCGGCCGCGATCCCCGGGCCGTTGTCGGTCACCACCAGCTCTACGCCGTGCGCGGTGTGCGTGACGTCCACGTCGATGCGGCCGCCACGCGGGATGTAGTGCAGCGCGTTGTCCACCAGATTGGTCAGCAGGATGCGCAGCGCATCGGCATCGCCCCGGATCATGACGGGCCCGCTGGCGCTGTTGTCCTCCAGCCCCAGGTCGATATCGCGGTCGATGGCCGCCTGCGACATCTCGGCCACCACATCGCCCGCCAGCGCGCGCAGGTCCACGGGCTCATGCGGCGGCGGCGCGGCGCCCGGTTCCTGCCGGGCCAGCGTCAGCAACTGGGCCACCAGGTGCGTCAGCCGCTCCAGCCCCTGGCGCAACTGCCCCATCGCCGCCTGCCGGGCCTCGGCGCTGGGCGCGCGCTCCACCAGCTGGGCCTGAAGCTGCAGGGCAGTCAGCGGCGTGCGCAGCGCATGCGCGGCATCGGCCACAAACGCGCGCTGGGTGTCGATGGCGTGGGCCAGCCGCGCCAGCAGCTGGTTCAGCGCATCGGACAGCGGGGCGATTTCATCGGGCATGTCGCGCACGGCCAGCGGCGCCAGCGTATTGGCATCGCGCGCCCGCACTTCGGTGGCAATCTCGCGCAGCGGCCGCAGTCCGCGTCCCACGGCCATCCACACCAGCCACGCCAGCAGCGGCAACAGCAGCAGCAGCGGCGCCACGGTGCGCAGCGCCATATGCGCGGCCAGCGTGCGCCGTGCGCTGAGCGGCTGCGCGATCTGCACCACCGCCGGCCCCAGCTGCACGCTGTAGATCCGCCATTCGCCCGATTCCGTACGGGCATCGGTAAAGCCCAGCTCCGCGCGCTGGGGCAACGCCGGGTGCGAATGCGACAGGTAGAGGCTGCGCCCGGAGCCATCCCAGATATGGATCACCACGTCCTCGTCGGCGTGCAGCAGGTCGGCCCCGGTGGCGCTATCGGGCGCGAACGGCGGCGCGACCGGCGCACTGAACTGGCTCGGCAGCGCGGCGGCCACCTGCTTCATCTGGTAGTCGAACAGCGCATTGGCTTCCTGCCGGGCCTGGCCGTAGATCAGCCCCGTGGCCACGGCGATGCCGGCCGCCAGACCGGCCGCCAGCCACCACAGCAGCGTACGTTGAATCGATCGCATCAGTCCGGCGTTCCTTCCCCGCGGGCGGCGCCTTCCTCCCGGCCGTCCAGTTGCGGCATCAGGTACCCGACGCCCCGGATGTTGCGGATCAATGCCGCGCCGAACTTGCGCCGCAGCGCGTGGATATAGACCTCCACCGTGTTGCTGCCCACCTCGTCGTCCCAGCCGTACAGCCGTTCCTGCAGTTGCGGCACCGACCAGACCTTTCCCGGCCTGGCCATCAGCGCCGACAGCAGCGCGTACTCGCGCGCCGACAGCCGCACCGGCGTGCCGGCCTGCGTGGCCTCGCGCGTGGCCGGGTTCAGCACGATGTCGCCATAGCGCAGCACCGGTTCGGCCCGCCCTTCGGCGCGGCGCGCCATCGCATGCATGCGCGCCACCAGTTCCTGCAGGTCGAACGGCTTGATCACGTAGTCGTCGGCCCCCGCGTTCAGGCCCGCCACGCGGTCGGCCACGGCGTCGCGCGCCGTGACGATCAGCACCGGCGTGCGGACATTGCGCGCCCGCAGCGTCTTCAGGACGTCGAGCCCCGAACGGCGCGGCAGGCCCAGGTCCAGCAGCACCAGGTCGTAGCCGCCATCGGCGCGTGGGCCGTGCTGGTCGGACGCGGCGTCGAGCCCCGCGTCGCCATCGGTCACCCAGTCCACCGTGAAGCCCTCCTGGCGCAGCGCCACCTTCACGCTTTCACCAATCATGGCGTCGTCTTCCACCAGCAATACACGCATGTTCGTCGGGATTCAGGATTGGGCGTGGCGCATATCGCCTTCGAGCCGGTCTGCCAGGGCACGGGCCAGCCCGGGCAGCGCCGGGAATTCGGCCGCGATCACGTAGACCGGGATATCGGCCAGGTACTGCCCCATGCGGCCCTTGTCGACAAACCGCGCGTTGAACGGCGACGCGTGGAAGGCATCGACGAAGCGCGGCACGATGCCGCCGCCGATATACACGCCGCCACGCGCCCCCAGCACCAGCGCGACGTCGCCGGCCACCGAGCCCAGCAGGCCGCAGAAGGCATCGAACGCGCGGCGGCATAGCGGGTCGTTCTGCTTCAGGGCGCCCTCCGTGACCTGCGCGGGCGTCAGCGGTTCGGCCAGAAGCGTACCCATTTCTGCGGACAAGGCCGCGTGGATGTGCGAGAGGCCCATGCCCGACAACAGCCGCTCGGCCGACACCCGGCCAAGCTGGTCATGCGCCGCGCGCCAGGCGATCCATTCGTCATCGGTGGCGGGCATCACTTCGATATGGCCGCCCTCGCCGGCCAGCGCCACGGCACCGCCGCCGGGTGCCGGCACCAGCCCGGACACCCCCAGGCCGGTACCCGGCCCGAGCAGCGCGCGCGGCGCAGTGGCCACGGCACTGCCCGGACGCACCTGCACCAGATCGGCCGCAGGCAGGTACGGCAGCGCCAGCGCCAGCGCGGTGAAGTCGTTGATGGCCACCAGCGTGTCCAGGCCCAGCGCCTGTCGCGTGGCCTCGATCGAGAACGCCCAGTTGTGATTGGTCAGCTTGACGTGGTCGCCGGTCACCGGGTTGGCCAGGCCGATGGCCGCGTGGCCGGGCCGCTCGCCGTGCGCCAGCGTCGACAGGTACAGGCGCATCGCCGCTTCCAGCGATGCGTGGTCGGCCACCTTGTAGGCCGTGACCTCGCCGATGCGCATCGGCGCGGATTCCAGGGCGAAGCGGACATTGGTGCCACCGACGTCGGCAAGCAGGCGCGGATAGGTCATGGCAGAGACAGGGTTGCGGGATGGCGCGTCATTGCGCCTCGGTCCGGAAGATATCGACACCGCGCCGGTAGCGCGCCAGCACCACGCTGACCGGCAGCGCCGGCGTCGGGGCCTGCAGCGCGCGCTCCAGCACGGCGTTCTTCTTTTCGCCGGTGATCGCCAGGAACGTGCGCTCGGCCGCCAGCAGTGCGGCCAGGTTCAGCGTCACGCGCGCGTGGGGTGCCATCGTCGGATGCGTGACCAGGTAACGCGGATCGGGCTCCGACAGCGCGGTCTGCAGCTCGGGCGCGTCGGGGAACAGCGACGCGGTATGGCCGTCCTCGCCCATGCCCAGCACCACCACATCGGGCTGCTGGAACGATGCATTGAGCCGCTGCACCGCCTGCAGCGGCGCGGCGGCCTCGGCCTCGTCGCGGATCAGCGGCACCCAGCCCGCCACGCCCGCCCCTTCGCGCAGCAGGTGGCGGCGCACCAGCGCGCCGTTGCTGTCGGGATGGTCGGGCGGCACCGCGCGTTCGTCCACCAGCGTGACGGTCACGGCTTCCCAGCGGATCGGGCGATAGCGCAGCCGTTCGAACATCGGCACCGGCGATTTTCCGCCCGACACCGCCAGCACGGCCCAGCCCCGGGCCTTGATGACGAGGTCCAGTGCATGGCTGACCGAGATCGCCAGCGACTCGGCCTGGTCCATCAGCGTGGCATGTTCGAACTGGCGCATGGCGCGGGCTCCTTGTCGGTCAACGGGTGGAGGGGCTGGGGCCGGGCAGGCGTCAGACTTCCTCGTGCCAGAGCGCGCCGTCGCGCGACATCAGCGCGGTGGACGCCGCCGGGCCCCAGGTGCCGGCCGTGTACTGCTTGGGCGGCACGGTGCTGGCTTCCCAGGTATCGATGATCGGCTCGACCCAGCGCCACGCCTGCACCTGCTCGTCGCGCCGCACGAACAAACCCAGCCGGCCGCGGATCACGTCCAGCAGCAGGCGCTCGTAGGCGCCGGCGCGACGCGCCTTGAACGAGTTGGCAAAGTCCAGATCGAGCGAGGTAGGCGTCAGTTCCAGCGTGTCGCCGGCCTGCTTGACCAGGAAATACAGGCGGATGCTTTCCTCGGGCTGCAGCCGGATCACCAGCCGGTTCTGCGGCGACAAACCCAGCGGCTTGGGGAAGATGGCGTGCGGCACGTCGCGGAAATGCACCACGATCTCGGCCACGCGCGACTGCATGCGCTTGCCCGTGCGCAGGTAGAACGGCACCCCTTCCCAGCGCCAGTTGGCGATCTCGGCCTTGATGGCGACGAAGGTCTCCGTGCGGCTGTCGGGGGCAATGCCCTGCTCTTCCAGATAGCCCACCACCGGCTTGCCGGCGATGGCGCCCGAGCGGTACTGGCCGCGCACGGTCTTCTCGGCCACGTCGGCCGGCTGGATCGGCTTGAGCGCCTTCAGGATCTTGATCTTCTCGTCGCGGATGGCGTCCTCGCTGAGGCTGGCCGGCGGCTCCATCGCCACCATGCACAGCAGCTGCAGCAGGTGGTTCTGCACCATGTCGCGCAGCGCGCCGGTGCGGTCGTAGAAGTCGCCGCGCGTTTCCACGCCCAGTTCCTCGGCGATGGTGATCTGCACGTCCTGCACCCATTCGCGGCGCCACAGCGGCTCGAACAGCGCGTTGCCGAAACGGATGGCCATCAGGTTCTGGACCGATTCCTTGCCCAGGTAGTGATCGATCCGGTAGATCTGGTCCTCGGCAAAGTACTGCGCCACGGCCGCGTTGATGGCCTCGGACGACTCCAGGTCATGGCCGAGCGGCTTCTCCAGCACCACGCGCACGTTGGGCGTGTTCAGGCCGGTGCGGGCCAGTTGCTCGCAGATGGGGACGAAGATGTGCGGCGCCGTGGCCAGGTAGCAGACCACCACTTCGGGCTTGCGGGCCAGCACTTTCCCGGCCAGCGCGTCGAAGTGGGCCGGCTGGCGCGCGTCGGCCTGCACATAGCAGATGCGGTCCAGGAACGATGCCCAGGCTTCGGGCGGCGCGTGTTCCAGGCCGGGGCGCACGGTGTCTTCCAGCATGGCCTTGTACTGCTCGGTGGTCTGCGGATGGCTGCCGGTGGCCAGGATGCGCGCCGACGGATGCAGCACGCCACAGCGGTGGGCGTCAAAAAGGGACGGCAGCAGCTTGCGCCGCGCCAGGTCGCCGGTGCCTCCAAACAGCACCATGTCGAAATCGGGCATGCTCACCCTGGGCTCCTTGCGGGGTATCGCGGATTGCGTGCGGAATGCGTGGGGCAATGCGCGCCCCGGCCTCTACTGAGTGCCGCCGGGCGGCGCATTGGTTCCAGTGATGTTACGTCACTCATGGCCGCTTGGACAGGCAGGGGCGCCGCCAGGCAGCACGGGCGTACCCGTTTCTGCGTGCCGCCGGTGTGACGGAAAGCCGATCCGGAACATCCTGGCCGATCATCGATCCCATCTGCTGATAGCCCATGGCGATGACACCGCAATGACGGTGGCGTCCGGATTTTTCGGCTACGCTGAAAAGCGCCCTACAGGAGATATCCCCATGCCCCGCCACCCCGTACTGGAGAAAGTCACGGCCCGCATCGTGGCCCGCAGCGCCCCCACCCGTCAGGCCTATCTGGACCGCACGCGCGCCATGGCCGGCCAAAAGGTCGAGCGCGCCAACATTTCGTGTACCAACCTGGCGCACGGCGTGGCCGCCATGCCCGACGAAGCCAAGATCCGGCTCAAGGCGCAGGAGCGGCCCAATCTGGCCATCGTCTCGGCCTACAACGACATGCTGTCGGCCCACCAGCCGCTGCAGGCCTACCCGCAATGGCTCAAGGAAGCGGCCCTGGAAGCTGGCGGCACCGCGCAGTTTGCGGGCGGCACGCCCGCCATGTGCGACGGGGTGACGCAGGGCCAGGACGGCATGGACCTGTCGCTGTTCTCGCGCGACGTGATCGCCATGGCCACCGCCGTGGCGCTGTCGCACCAGATGTTCGACGGCGTGCTGTGCCTGGGCGTCTGCGACAAGATCGTGCCCGGCCTGGTGATGGGTGCGCTGTCGTTCGGGCACCTGCCCGCCGTGTTCGTACCCGGTGGCCCGATGACCACGGGCCTGAGCAACGACGAGAAAGCCCATATCCGCCAGCTCTATGCCGAAGGCAAGATCGACCGCGCGGGGCTGCTGGAGGCCGAGACCCGGTCCTATCACGGCCCCGGTACCTGCACCTTCTACGGCACGGCCAACTCGAACCAGATGCTCATGGAAATCATGGGCCTGCACCTGCCGGGCACGGCATTCATCAATCCGAACACACCGCTGCGCGAGGCGCTGACGCGCGAATCGGCCCGCCAGGCGCTGCGGCTGGTGCATGGCGGCGAACGCTACACGCCGATTGCCGAAGTGCTGGACGAACGCGCGTTCGTGAATGGCATCGTCGGGCTGGTGGCCACGGGCGGGTCCACCAACCATACGCTGCACCTGATCGCGATGGCCCGCGTGGCCGGCATCCAGCTCACGTGGGACGACTTCCACGAGCTGTCGGCCACCGTGCCGCTGCTGGCGCGCGTGTACCCGAACGGCAAGGCCGACGTGAACCAGTTCCAGGCGGCCGGCGGTCTGTCGCTGGTGATCCGCGGCCTGCTGTCGCTGGGGCTGCTGCATGACGACGTGAACACGGTGGCCGGCCCCGGGCTGGCCCATTACATGCGGGAGCCCGCCCTGCGCGATGGCAAGCTGACATGGGTCGACGGCCCCGAAGCATCGCTCGACGACACCATCGTGCGCCCCGCCGATGCGCCGTTCGCGCCCGATGGCGGCATCAAGCTGCTCGACGGCAAGCTGGGCCGGTGCGTGATCAAGACTTCCGCCGTCAAGCCCGAGCACCAGGTGGTGGAGGCGCCGGCCATCGTGTTCCATCATCAGGACGACGTGCTGGATGCCTTCAAGCGCGGCGAACTGGAACGCGACTTCGTGGCCGTGCTGCCGTGGCAGGGGCCGGCCGCCTGCGGCATGCCGGAACTGCACAAGCTCACCCCCACGCTGACGCTGCTGCAGGATCGCGGGTTCCATGTGGCGCTGGTCACCGACGGACGCATGTCCGGCGCTTCGGGCAAGGTGCCCGCCGCCATCCACGTGTGCCCCGAGGCGCTGTCGGGCGGTGCCATCGGCAGGGTCCGCACCGGCGACATCGTGCGGGTGGATGCGCCGGCCGGCGTGCTCACCGTGAAGGTCAGCGATGCCGATTGGGCGGCGCGCCCCCACGAAGTGCCCGACCTGACCGCCAACCGCCATGGTGTGGGCCGCGACCTGTTCGCCGGCTTCCGCAAGCATGTGGGGACGGCCGAAACCGGGGCCTGTTCGTTGTTTGCGGACGAAGGTTAGCGGCTTCGGTTTTGCTCCCCTCTCCCGCCACGCGGGAGAGGGGTTGGGGGAGAGGGCATCGAGCTTCTGCTTGCCGACATGTCGCGATTTGAACCGCCGGGCCCTCTCCCCCTGCCCCGCTCCAGCAAGGCGGGAGCGGGGTGCAAACCCGAGCAACCGGCACAATCAGAAGCAAGGCGTACCCGTTTCTGCGACCTCAATTTGGGCGTCCCGACCCCGGCGCACGGCCTCGATAACCCTCTCCGTGCCCCGCCTCCGCAGTCTCGGCTTCCTCCAGATCCGGCACCCGCCCCTCCTGCACCGGCACGGCAATGCGGCAGCCAGCGCCCTCCACCGTGGCCTTCAGTCGCGCGTACAGCGCGAACTGCACGCTCCAGAAATCGTCGTTCGACGTCCAGTAGCGCGCGTTCAGCGTGACGCCGCGCTCGGTGTAGCGCACCACCATGACTTCGCGCTTCGGCTGGGGCAGCAGGCGCTTTTCGCTGTCGAGCATGGCCGCCAGTGCGTCCAGTCCGGCCTGGATCGGGCTGTCGAAGGTCACCGTGACCTCCATGTCCATCCGGCGCGTGGGGTTCTCGCTGTAGTTCATGATCGGACTGCCCCAGATCTTGCCGTTGGGCACGCGCAGGCAGACGCCATCGAACGTCTGCAGCTCGGTCATGAAGAGCCCCGTCTCGCGCACCGTGCCGGCCACGCCCTGCGCGTCGATGTACTGGCCCACGCGAAACGGCCGCAGCAGCACCAGCATGATGCCCGCGGCGATGTTTTGCAGCGTGCCCTGCAGTGCCAGGCCGATGGCCAGCCCGGCCGCGCCGAGCATCGCGATGATGCTGGCCGTCTGCACGCCGAACTGCGACAGCACCAGCACCACGGTCAGTACGCGGATCACCCATTGCACGATGCTGGCCAGCATGGGCCGCAGCGTATCGTCCACATGGGTGTGCTGCAGGGTCTGCCGCACCGCCCGGGCGGCCCGCGCGGACACCCACCATCCGATGATCAGGATGGTCAGGGCGGCCAGGCAGTTCAGGCCCTGGCTGACGGCGAACTGGGTCAGGTAGGCCCAGGTGGCTTCCAGCTTGGCGTGATCGATGAGGTTCAGGTCCATGCGTCCGGCTCCAGGGTGTCAAACCCCGCCAGACTTGCGAAGGACGTGCCAGCCGGACCACACCCGGCGGCAAAAGCGTACCCGTTTCTGCGTGATCGCCGACGGCGCAATGGCTGGCGGCGTGCTGTTCCGGGCGGGCCTCGGGCGTCACAACGGTCCCCACCGGGGGCCGTCCGTGTGCAGGATTTACAACTTGCCTGAAATTCCTGCCGCCGTGCGCCATTGGCCCGGCGTGACGCCGTAGGCCGCGCGAAAGCGGTTGCTGAAGTGGCTGGCGGAGGCAAAGCCGGCGCGGCTGGCCACCTGCTGCAGGGACAAGCGCCCGTCGTCCAGCAGCGCCCGCGCGCGGTCGAGCCGCGACCGCATGACCCAGGCGTGCGGCGCCATGCCGAACGACACCCGGAACATGCGCGCGAAGTGGAATTCCGACAGGCCGGCCAGTGCAGCCAGGTCGCCCAGGGTCGGATTTTCTGCGGGATGGGCGTGGATCCAGTCGGCCACGCGGCGTCTGACCTGCGCCGACAGCCCGCCGCGCCAGTTGGCCGCAGGCTGGCGCGCCCCATGGGATAGCAGCAGGTGGGTCACGGCCCCGTGCGCCATGGCGTTGCCGACCATGCGGCTGTCCGTGTCCTGCCAGTCCAGCGCCACCAGTTGGCGCGACAGGGCCGCCAGCCCGGCATCCTCGACGAACAGCCGGTCCTGCAGCTGCAGCGCGCGAGGCTCGGTGTCGAGCACGCGCACACAGTGCCAGGCCAGGTGTTCCGGCTGGAAGTAGAGATGCAGGAATCGCTGCGTGCCGCCCACATGCCAGGCCGATTCGTGTCCGGCCGGCAGCAGGCAAAGGCGGTCCGGGCCGCCCTTGCGATCGGGGGCATCCCGGCGATAGGTGGAATAGCCGCCTTCCAGGTACATCGACATCGTGTGGTGCCCAGGCCGGGCGTAGGCGGTGTCGTCGTGGCGGTTGCGCCAGAGCGCCAGCCCCAGGCCATCGCCCAGCACGCAGGCGCGCTCCAGCGACGCACGCGATTGGGTGAGCGCGGAAAACACGGCGTTGTCGGTGAGCGGCCGGTAGGTGTCTGCCATGGCGTGACTCTAATCCAATCCGGCTGGCCTGCGGACGGATCGCCGCCACGCAGAAACGGGTACGCCGGTGCGTGCGCGCCGACATGGAAAAAGGGCGGCCAGGCCGCCCTTTCGAAGGTTCGCGCCGGGCCGCATCAGCGTGCCGGCGCCGCCTTGTTGCCGGAAGCGTCCGCCCCGTGAGGGCCGGTCGGATGGTCGTGCAGGCGGTCGCGGTTGGTCAGCATCGGGAACAGCTTCATCCATGCCGCCACCACCAGGATCGTGCCGGCGCCGCCCAGCAGCACCGCGCCTACCGGCCCGAGCAGCGCCGCCGTCACGCCCGACTCGAACTCGCCAAGCTGGTTCGATGCGCCGATGAACACCGAGTTGACCGCGCCCACGCGGCCGCGCATGTCGTCGGGGGTATCGAGCTGCACCAGCGTCTGGCGCACCACCACGCTGATCATGTCCGACGCGCCGAGCACCACCAGTGCGACCATCGACAGCGGCAGCCACGTGGACACGCCGAACACCATCGTCGCCACGCCAAAAATGGCCACCGCGCCAAACATCACGCGGCCCACGCGGCGGTTCAGCGGATGCCGGGCCAGCCATAGCGCTGTCGCCAGCGCCCCGATGGCCGGCGACGACCGCAGCAGGCCCAGGCCCCACGGGCCGGTATGCAGGATGTCGCGCGCATAGATCGGCAACAGCGCCGTGGCGCCGCCCAGCAGCACCGCGAACAGGTCCAGGGACACCGCGCCCAGCAGCACCTGGTGGCTGCGGATATAGGCAAAGCCGGCGAACAGCGTCTTGATGCTGACCGGCGCCGTCAGGCGTTGCGCGGCCTGGCGCAGCTTCAGCGTGAACACCAGCGCCGCGGCGATGGCGAACAGCACGGCGCTGATCGCGTAGACCACGCCCGCGCCCGCCACATAGGCAAATCCGCCCAGCGCGGGTCCGATGATGATGGCGGTCTGCGCAGCCGAGCTGGCCAGCGCCACGGCGCGCGGCAACTGACGGGGCGTGACCACGCTGGGCAGCAGCGCCTGCAGCGTGGGGGTCTCGAAGGCCCGGCAGCCGCCCATGGCCGCCACGAAGAAGAAGATGTGCTCGCTGGTGACCCAGCCCGAGAAACTGGCCACGGCCATCGACGCCGCGATCACCGCTTCGAGCATCTGGCAGGTCCGCACGATGATGCGGCGGTCGAAACGGTCGGCCACATGGCCGGACATCAAGATCAGCGCGATCGATGGCAGGAACTGCACCAGTCCCACCATGCCGAGCATGAACGGATCGCGCGTCAGGTCGTACATCTGCCAGCCCACGGCGACCGTGAAGATCTGATAACCGATGGTGGTGCAGAGCCGGGCAAACCAGAAATGCCGGAAGGCGGGGTCGCGAAAGACGGAATCCGGCTCGTCGGCCGGCAGCGCGGAGGCGTTGGACATGGGGCTGGAAGCGCCCTGAGGGCGCAGGAGGCAGGCAATGTACGCAGTCGCGTACAAAGCTCAGGATTCTAGCCCAGACGCCGGCATTGCGCCGCGCCGGTGTTGTATCGTTGCCGACACAATGAAGTTATCAACACAGCACGCCAAGGCGGCCCGACCCCGTCGCGGAATCAGGCCCGCCGTGGGCCAGCCGAGGTCGGATCAGGCGATCTCGCGCGTTTCCAGGAAGCGGATATTCGGGAAACGCTCCTGCGTCAGGCGCAGGTTGACCAGGCTTGGGGCCAGGTAGACGTGATCGCCGGCGCCGTCGATGGCCACGTTGTGGCCGTTCTTGTCGATCAGTTTCTCGATCTCGGCCGGATCGCCCTTGAGCCAGCGCGCCGTGGCGCATTCATGCGACTCGAAGATAGCATCCACGCCATATTCGTGCTCCAGGCGGTGCGCCACGACGTCGAACTGCAGCATGCCGACGGCACCCAGCACCAGCTCGTTCGACATCAGCGGGCGGAACATCTGCGTGGCGCCCTCTTCGGCCAGCTGCTGCAGGCCCTTCTGCAGCTGCTTGACCTTCAGCGGGTTGTTCAGGCGCGCGCGGCGGAAGAATTCGGGCGCGAACGACGGAATCCCCGTGAAGCGCAGCGGCTCGCCTTCCGTGAACACGTCGCCCAGGCGGATCGTGCCGTGGTTCGGCACGCCGATGATGTCGCCGGCGTAGGCTTCCTCGGTCGTGTTGCGGTCCTGCGCCATGAACGTGATGGCGTTGTTGATGGCCACGGTCTTGCCCTGCGCCACGTGCAGCAGCTTCATGCCGCGGTCGAAGCGCCCCGAGCACACGCGCACGAACGCGATGCGGTCGCGGTGGCGCGGGTCCATGTTGGCCTGGATCTTGAACACGAAGCCGCTGAACTTGCCTTCCTGCGGTTCGACGGTACGCGATTCCGTCGCACGCGCCAGCGGCGGCGGCGACAGTTCGCACAAGGCGTCCAGCAGCGACTGCACGCCGAAGTTGTTGATCGCCGAACCGAAGTACACGGGCGTCTGCCTGCCGGCCAGGAAGGCCTCGCGGTCGAACGTGTGCGACGCGCCGCGCACCAGTTCGATCTCCATGCGCAGTTCGTCGGCCTGCGAACCCAGGATGCGGTCGAGTTCGGGGTTGTCGAGGCCATCGAGCATGGCGGCGGTACCCTTTTCGCCCTTCGGATCGAACAGCTGCACCTTGTCGTCGATCATGTGATACACGCCGCGGAACGCCTTGCCCATGCCGATCGGCCAGGTCATCGGCGCGCACTGGATCTTGAGCACGTCCTCGATTTCGTCGAGCAGCTCGATCGGCGAACGGCCTTCGCGGTCGAGCTTGTTGATGAACGTGAGGATCGGGGTGTCGCGCAGGCGGCAGACGTTCAGCAGCTTGATGGTCTGGGCTTCCACGCCGTTGACGGAGTCGATCACCATCACGGCCGAGTCCACGGCCGTCAGCGTCCGGTACGTGTCTTCGGAAAAGTCCTCGTGGCCCGGCGTGTCGAGCAGGTTCACGATGTTTTCCGGCGCGTCCGGGCGCGACTGGTACGGGAACTGCATCACCGACGACGTCACGGAGATGCCGCGCTGCTTTTCCAGCTCCATCCAGTCGGACGTGGCGTGACGGTCGGCCTTGCGGGCGCGCACTTCGCCGGCCACCTGGATGGCGCCGCCGAACCAGAGCAGCTTCTCGGTCAGCGTGGTCTTACCCGCATCCGGGTGGGAAATGATGGCAAACGTGCGGCGACGCGCAATTTCGGAAACGAGCGAACTCACGGCTTCAGGAATCGGGTAAGGGGCGATGGGCGAAAGGCGCCCGGGCTGGGCGCTGGCGCCGCTGGCATACGTTCGGGCGGGCGCCAGCGGCCTGGGAGCAACCCGGGACGTGTCCCGGGGATCGGATTGGGGCGCTATTTTACCGGTTCGCGGTGCCGGCCGGGGGCGTGCGTCGCCGGCGGGCGGTTTTCGCGCGCTGGATCATGCCCCCGCAGGCTGCCAAACTGCAATGCGTACTGCCGCGTCAGTTCGGCGCCGAAGAAGAAAATTTGTGCCGAATAATACACCCATAGCATCAGCGCCACGACCGATCCCGCCGCGCCGTACGATGACGCCACGGCACTGTTGCCCAGATACAGCCCGATCAGCCGCTTGCCCACCGAGAACAGCAGCGCGGTGATGATGGCGCCCATCAGCACGTCCCGCCACGCGATCCGCACGTTTGGCAGCATCTTGAAAATCGTGGCGAACAGCGCGGTGACCACGGCGAACGAGAAGGCGGTGGAAATCGCGTCGGCCACGGGCGCGAACCACGAGGCCGTCCAGAGCTGGCCCCAGAACCGGTTGACCACGGCCAGGGCCGCGTTGATCACCAGCGACACCAGCAGCATGAACGCCAACGCCAGCACGATGCTGAACGACAGCATGCGTGCGCGCAGCAGCTTTTTCCATCCGGCCCCGATTGGCGGGGGTGCCTGCCAGATATCGTCGAGGCTGCTCTTGAGCTCGGCGAACGCGCTCGTGGCGCCGACGATCAGGATGCCGAACGCGATCGTCGCCGCAATGCCGCTGCCGCCGGCGCGGTGCGTCGCCGCCAGGATGCTCTGGATGGCTGCCGCGCCCTGTTCGCCCACCAGTCCGTTGAGCTGCGAGAAAATTTCACCGCGCGCGGCTTCGGCCCCGAAGAACAGGCCGGCAATGGAGATGACCAGCACCAGGATCGGCGCCATCGAGAACAGCATGTAGAACGACAGCGCCGCGCCCTTGCTGGCCGCGCGGTGATCGAACCACGCCATGATGGCGGCCGATACCACGCGCACGGTGCGGCTGCCGGTATGGCGATCGGGCAGCCAGCGCCCGCGCCGGGGGCTGGGCGGCGAGCGGTCGGGCTTCTCGGGCACGTGTTCTGAAGGCATGCCGGGGGTGTCCTGGAGTGGGCTGGCGTCGGGCAGGTTCGGGCCGACAGGAAACGAGGCTGGCCTGGAGCCCTGGACCCTGGCCCCAAACATCGCCCCTGTGACGCATCCTGTCTGTCAGCCGAAGTCTGATGCGTGCGTTCATCATAGTGCGCTCGGGCCGCAGCCGACACGTCTGCCTGCTACAGTTGATCAAGGCACACATGCCGTACCGCCCGCGCCCGGTATATCCGCCGGGCACGCCGCGTGTCCGGCCCGAACAGGAGCCATACGTGATCTTCACCAAGAACGGCCAGCCCCAGCCCTTGACCGCTCACGCGGGCCGCGTTCCGTCCCGGCTGGTGCCCGGCCTGATCCTTTGCCTCGCGATGTTGTCGGGCTGCGAACGCAACCAGCCGCCGGGGCCGGGCCCCAAGCCGATATCGGGCAGCGCCGCCACAACGACCCCCACCCCCGTCACGAACGGCGCCTCCGGCACGCAGGCCGCGCCGCGCTGACGCGCCCACCGCTGCCGACGCACTGCGGCACCCCGGCGGCGGGCTGTCGTTGCGTATCCGCCGCGACCCCTGCGTACCCATTTCTGCGGACTCTCGCCGGTATCAGGGATGCAACCGGATGCACGCGCGGTCGGCGCGCAATATCCGGCGCGGCCGGACCTGCGGCGTTTCTATCGGCGTGCGGCAGTTCTGCCCCGAAAAGCAGACACGCCTGCAGGTTTGGCGGCTGCCAGGCTGCCCCTGTCCCACCTTGGCACCCGTGGACACCCCCGTGGCACCCGCTCGTTCGCTGCCGCGTTCGCGGCCGGCGCCGTGCATCCGGCAAGCCGGGTTTCATGCGTGACGGGTCCACGCGACCTGGCGTCCGCTTGTCGTAACACCGGCGTAACCGATTGCCGCCGCCGGGGCCTCATGGCGCGCGACATACAGCGCGGCGCTTGCCGGCAAGCCTTGTAAAACAAGCGTTTGCACCCGATTGGCACGCTTGTCGCTCTGTTTCGCATGGGAGAAGTCCGAGTCAAATAACAAAGAAAGCCAGAACGCAGGAGAAGACACTGCCATGCGTCATCCACCCGCCCGAATGACGGCGCGCCGCCGCGCCTATCGGCTTGCAGGCCCGCCCCCGTCCGTCAGGGAATTGCTCTCGCCGCCCCTGCTTCCGTCTCCACGGCAGGCCACGCGGCCGGTCACGTCGTTTTGCGCCACTGCCCATCGCAGTTCGGCCGCGCCAGCCAGCCGCCAGCGCAACGGGCATCCTGGCTGCTGACAGGCGCCTGACCGATGCATTTGGCCTGGCAGATGACGTGAAACAGGCTTTCGGGCACGCGCCCGTTGCTTTTTGGCGCGCCTGCACCTAAACAGGTTTACGTGCTCCGTCCCCCGGCGGGCACCTTTTTCCAGGAAGGGAGGGAGCAACCCATGTACGCCAGAGTGTTAGCCACCATCGCAGTGGCATTGCTCTCGACCGCGGCCGCGCCCGCACTGGCGGGCAACTACGCCTATTTCGACCGGCCGGAGGATGCAGACCTGAACAGTCACGCGGCAGTCAGCAACGATATCTATGTGCGGGCATTCGGCTGGGCCTGGGGCGACGTGCGCTTCAAGCCCGACCAGACGCCGGCACACTCCGCGCAACCGGCCGAACGGCAGGCGCGCGACTACATCACCGATCCCCACGACGTGTCGCCGGGGCGTCTGCAACATGACGACAGCGCGCCGCCTCGCGGGCGCCGTGGCAAGGTCAGCATGAGCTAGGGCCGCTGGCCGGCCAGTTTGCGCGGGCCAAGCCGCGCCAGCCTTCCGCCGCTGTCCGGGCGAAAGGACGAAGGGGATCCGGCGAGCGGACGTCGCCGGATCCCCCTTGGCGCCATTACGTCCTGGCGCGTTTTCCTTTGCCGGTCATCCGCGACGTTCCCGCTAGTCTCCCGAAGCGCTTGGCTGCAAGTCCACGCGGATATTGTGCTTGTGCATCAGCCGGTAAAGCGTCACGCGCGACACGTTCAGTTCGCGCGCCGCCGGCACCACGTGGAAGCCATGGCTGGCCATCACCGTGCGGATGGCTTCGCGCTCGGCTTCTTCGCGAATGGCGTCGAGCGTCTTGCGCGGGACTTCCACCCCGCCATGCAGCTGCAGGTCCTCGGCCGTGATCTTGCGGTTGTCGGTCATCACGATCGCACGCCGCACGCGGTTGATCAGTTCGCGCACATTGCCGGGCCAGCTGTATTGCATCATGGCCTGCGTCGCACACGTGGAGAACCCGCGGATGCGGCGATGCGCCTCGTGCCCATGTTCGGCCAGCACGGCGTTGGCCAGCAGCAGGATGTCTTCGCCGCGCTCGCGCAGCGGCGGGATGGTGAGCGTCAGCACGCAGAGCCGGTGGAACAGGTCGGAGCGGAAGCGGCCATCGCCCTGCGCCGCCACCAGGTCCACGTGCGTGGCCGAGATGATGCGCAGGTCCAGCGGAATCGACTGGTGGCCGCCCAGGCGCGTGATGGTGCCCTGCTGCAGGAACCGCAGCAGCGCCACCTGGCTTTCCAGCGGCAGGTCGCCAATTTCATCCAGAAACAGCGTGCCGCCCTGCGCCTGCTCGATCCAGCCGATCTTGCGCTGGTTGGCGCCGGTGAAAGCGCCCTTCTCGTAGCCGAACAGTTCGGACTGCACCAGGTGCGACGGAATGGCGCCGCAGTTGATGGCCACGAACGGCCCCTTGCGACGGCTCGACGCTTCGTGGATGGCCTGAGCGGCCAGTTCCTTGCCGGTGCCCGATTCGCCGGAGATAAACACCGGGGCATCGTTGTGCGCCACCTTGGCCAGCGACCGGAACATGGCACGCATCGGCTGGCATTCGCCGATCATGGGTCCGCGCGTGTTCTGCTCGGGCATGCGCGCGCCGTGCAGGCTGGCCATGCCGTGGGCGTGCTTGAGCGTGTAGAGCAGTTCGTCGAACGAAAACGGCGTGCGCACGTAATCCACGCAATAGTCGCGGATCAGCCGACGTACGCGTTCGTCCTCGAGCATGGCCGTCGAAGTTATGGCCACCCACATGACATGCAGATGCTGCAGTCCCTGCTCGAGCTGGGTCAGCTCGGCGTCGGTGTACGGCGCCTGCAGGTCGATGATGCCGGCCATCGGCGCGCTGCCGCGCACCGTGCGCTCCAGGTCTCGCACCTGTTGCACACGCCGGATTTCCCAGCCCGATCCGAACTGGGATGCACTGAAACCAAAATCCTCATAGCGCGACACGAGCACGATCTGTGCGGTGCGTGCGGGCGCCTTGCACAGTCGGTCCATGACGTTCTCCCTGACGTTGGGCTTCTTGTTGGTCGCAACGGAACCGGCGGCACGCGCGGCCGAGGGCCATTCGGCCCGGCCCGGTTCCGCCGGCTGCGCGGGCTGGCCCGCGCGCAACGTCTGGGGGATCACGGCGTGGACAAACTGCGTGATGGGTCTTCGAGCACGCTGGCACGATCGCCGGCCGCGCACAGTTCGTCGCGGATACGTCGGCGCACCATGTCTTTTTCGCGCATGAGCTCGATGCTGGGCGACTCCGGTTTCTGGCCCGAATACTGGTAGTACAGCGCCTTGTACGTCAGCTGGCTCAGGATCCATTCCTGCAGCAGCAGGCGCTGGCGGCACAGTTCGTTGGCCAGCAGGCGATGGCGCTGCAACAGCCCCTCGACTGCGGCGCGCGTGCGCGGCGAGAGTTCGTGGTCTTCGGCAAGAACGGCGGCAACGTCGGTGATGGCGTAGTCCTCGTGCCCTGCATCGCTCCCTTCATGCAGCGCGAAGTCTGCGGAGGCTTCTCCCAAGGCTTTCCATTGGCCCTGCGCCGGCTGACTGCCGGGCTGGCTGATGGGCCCGATGGCGGGACGCCGGATTTCTCCTGCGGTCATGATCTGTTCCCCGTTGAACAACATCCCCCGGCACTACACGTTCGCGTTTACCACTTTCTGTTCTGGATTTGAGCTGTCTTTGTCCGGTGCGCATGGATGTTCGCGCACTCTTTCTTTCGTGGTGGCGAAGCCGTCCTGCGAGGACGGTCTCATGATCGGCTGGCCCCGTTCTGGTGCTACCGGCGGGCCTCGCCAATTTGCTGTCGCGTGCGGTCGATGCACGTCGACGGCGCCCGGATCCCGGAGTCAACAAAGGGCGCTCTTGCGCGCCCTCAAATTTTTGCCACGCCTCTAGTTCAGTGCATTTCCCCCCTTTTGTCCAGCCCGGAATGTTGGCTGTCAGCCAAGTCTCATACTTTTGTATGAGACTTGGAAGCGGCTTTCGACTGCGCCTTGCTAGGTTAATGAGCACTTACATTCGTCGCAGAAACGGGTACGCCGTCGCGCTGCCGCACATCCGTTTGATACGCAGAAACAGGTACGCGTACATTCAGCGGCAGCGCCGGATGTCATCGTTTTCATTTTGAATGTGTCAAACCGCACCCGCCAATGCAAAGGGGATGGCGTTTCGGCCATCCCCACTTGTTTCATGAAACCTTCGCGTGCTGCGCGCCGCTCAATGCCCAGGCAAGTAGTAGAACTTGAACAGGAACACCGCGGCGATGATCCATGCCATCACGGGCACGTCCCTGGCGCGGCCCGTCAGCAGCTTCAGCGCGGCATATGAGATGAAGCCGAAAGCCACGCCGTTGGCCACCGAGTAGGTGAACGGCATGGCCAGCGCGGTCAGCACGGCGGGCACCACTTCGGTGACATCGCTCCAGTCGATGTCGACGAGTTCGCGCAACATCAGGCACGACACGTACAGCAACGCCGGCGCGGTGGCATAGGCCGGGACCGTGCCGGCCAGCGGCGCGATGAACAGGCACGCCAGGAACAGCACGGCCACAGTGACGGCGGTCAGGCCCGTGCGGCCGCCCGCCTGCACGCCCGACGCACTTTCGATATAGGCAGTGGTGGAGGACGTACCGAGCAGCGAACCCGCCATGATCGCGGTGCTGTCGGCCATAAGGGCCTTGTTCAGGCGGTCCATCTTGCCGGCCTTGAGCAGCCCCGCACGGTTGGCCACCCCCATCAGCGTGCCCGTGGCGTCAAACAGCTCCACCAGGAAGAACACCAGCACCACGTTGACGATGCCGATCGACAGCGCGCCGGAGATATCGAGCTTGAAGAGCGTGGGCGAGATCGACGGCGGCGCCGACACCACGCCGTGGAACCGGTTGCCCGCGAAAACGAAGCTGAGCACCGTGGTCAGCAGAATGCCAATCAGGATGGCGCCCTTCACCTTGAGCCGGTCCAGCGCCACGATCGCCAGGAAGCCAATGATGGCCAGCACGGCCTGCGGTTGGTGCAGGTCGCCGATGGTGACCAGCGTTGCGGGATTGCCGGTGATGATGCCCGCACTGTGCAACGCGATGATGGCAAGGAACAGACCGATACCGGCGGTGATGGCGCCGCGAATCGCGACGGGAATGCCCTTGACGATGGCTTCGCGTACGCGGAACAGCGTCACCACGAGGAACAGGCAGCCCGAGATGAACACGGCCCCGAGCGCAGCCTGCCACGGCAGGCCCATGCCTTTGACCACGGTATAGGCAAAGTAGGCGTTCAGCCCCATGCCAGGCGCCATGGCAATCGGGTAATTGGCATAGAAACCCATGATCAGCGTGCCGATAGCGGCAGCCAGGCACGTGGCCACGAAAACGGCATCCTTGGGCACGCCGGCATCGCCCAGGATGCTCGGGTTCACGAAGATGATGTAGGCCATCGTCAGGAACGTTGTGACGCCGGCCAGCACTTCGGTGCGCACGTCGGTGTTGTGTTCGCGCAGGCGGAAGAGGCGCTCCACAAGGCTCGATGAGGGGGATGCGGCGGATGGTTGGCTTGGCTGGCGGGCCTGTTCAGGGGTGGACATGGTGTCTCCGGGGTGCTCGGGCGGCGCGTGCGACACGCGTTGCCGGGTGCCGTGTTGACTCGACAATACGGAAAAGGCCGGATCATCCCACAAGCCGCCAGGTGCTTCCAGCCCCGGCCGGGGAATCCCTGCCTTGACGAGACCGGCAATCCCCCGTATAAATCTCCGCCAGATTCAAGCGACGAGGCAACAGTTCATTCGTTAGCCAACGTCTTGGTACTTCGGTTGTCCATGGTGTCCTTTCCTTGAGTTGGCAATACGGTGGTGTGCGCACCATCGGTTTCTTTTTTATTTTTTTTGGAAAGCAATACCATGCAAACCGGTATCGTAAAGTGGTTCAACGACGCCAAGGGCTTCGGTTTCATCAAGCCGGACGCTGGCGGTGACGATCTGTTCGCGCACTTCTCGGAAGTTCGCGCCGAGGGCTTCAAGTCGCTGCAAGAAAACCAACGCGTGTCGTTCGAAGTCAAGAACGGCCCGAAGGGCCTGCAAGCGGCTAACATCACCCCGATGTAAGTCCAGGCTGCACGCACGCTTCGGCGTGCGTCGCGTCCAAGAAACCCGCCATTGGCGGGTTTTTTTTCGTCCGTCCCCGGCGGACAGCTCCGGCCGCTGTTGCCGATACGGCGTATCCGCGACAAGCGGCCGCGGTCGCGGTCGTCTCCTCGCGTAGAACACCGGCTTCACGGTCCGCCTCCGCACATCAACCTATCCGTGCACGCTCCCGTCGGCTGCGGCTCGCAGAAACGGGTACGCGTTCCCGAGGGCCCCTCAGACCCGCCGCAGATACGGGTACGCCCGTCGTAGGCGTCGCGCAGAAATGGGTACGGACCGGCACCGCCACGCCTTCCTTGTGACCGGATTACAACATTTTGTGCAACGCAGAAACAGGTACGCTTTTTCGCTTCGCATGGCTTTTGCAGCACCTGGCATGGGCACTTATCCCGCCTAATGTTTAGGCAAGGCAGTTTTCCCCGCAGAATCTGGTTCGCATGATCGGGCGCCCACGTATACGTGGTTGGGACGCGGGCGCGGCGCAGAAATGGGTACGGTTTACGGCCACCGGAGGCCGCAGAAATGGGTACGCAAGGGATTTGAAGGCACTGCCGATTGTCCGTCCACGTTCGCTCGATGGCCTCCAGTCACGCAGAAACAGGTACGCAGGCTGCCTCAGCATGCTTGATTAGGAGGTGTGCAAAGTGTGGGCTGGCTTTGCGTATACGCGTTGATACAGCGTTGGCGTATACGCTCGGTCACCGTATCACCACGCGGGCAGCCCGCAGAATTGGGTACGGCCGGCAAGAAACGGACTGCTTTGCAGAACGCAGAAACGGGTACGCTTTGGCGGAAGGGGCGCCTGGAAGTCAACGTCCGCAGATTTGGGTACGTCGCAGAAACAGGTTCGACAAGGCATCATGGCGGCTTCCAACCCTGTATACGCAGAATCGGGTTCGTTTTCTTGCCGTCCAGACGCAGAAACGGGTACGCAAGGCACCCCGAACCTGGCGCGAGGCCGCCAAGGCGTACCTGATTCTGCGGGGATAAGGCCTTCAATCGCCCCGGACAAGCCGCGGTGACTGCCGGTTCGGCGCATGCTGCGCAGAAACGGGTACGCTTTGTGCTCGGCTTTCTGTGGAAAAGCCTGTGGGATCAGTGACTTATCCCCGCAGATTTCGGTTCGCCGATTTCGCTGAAACGGGTTCGCCTGGTCGCAGATTCGGGTTCGGGGCTACGCAGAAACGAGTACGTATGCCCGCAGAATCGGGTACGGAAGGGGTCGAAAAACGCTTTGCAATCAATGGCCTTGGCGCTCCGTATACGGTTTACGAGTAGTTAACCCGTATCGGTATCGTTTACTTGTAGTGGATGAGCAGCCAACCGTGGACAACCCTAGCGGGTTGCCCACCGTGCGGCCGCCATCTCACCAATCGCCAGATAACAGGCCAGTCAACACAACCAGCTGCAGGACGGGCCACTAGTTGGCCAAGCGACGTACCGCCCGACGCGCAGGGAACGGCAAACGGCATCCTCGCCAGATAAACACGTATACGTACCCGTTTCTGCGTGACAACGTATACGTGATCGCGTAAAAAGGCGGGTAATCCGAAGCCCATCAATATGTCGATCAAACGCTCTATGGCCTCCGAGGGAGAACGTGCCGTCCTGGAAGCGGACGCGGAACCGTCCCGCATCATCATTCCCGGGAACGAGAACGCCCTCGCGCCGTCCGAGAAATTCCAGCGTCTTTTCGACGAAGCCCAGGCCATGGAGCGCGAAGACGCGTGGCAAAGTGGCGAAGTAGGCTTCCTGAGTCGTGCAAGCGTGCAGGTCACCCTTCCGTATCGCGCACCGAAGGGTGCGCCGCCCGTGTGGACACGCACCAGCGGCAATATCTCGCTGATGATTCAGCCTGGTTACTTCACACAGCAACGCTCCGAGCGCGCGTCGAATGGCCGGCAGAAGCTTGTCTCGGAAACCGTGTCGCTGGGATATCCGTACGGCTCCTACCCGCGCCTGATGCTTGCCTGGATCGGCAAGGAGATCATGGCCAAGAAGAAGCGCGGCGAGTTCACCGGAACGGTGGAAGACCGTCGGATTTCGCTTGGCAACTCGCTGTCGGAGTTCATGTACAACCTTGGCATTCCGATGGCCACGGGGGGCAAGCGCGGCACGATGACGCTGGTTCGGCAGCAGATGATCCGGCTGTTTTCGGCCACGATCGCCATCGTCCAGAACAAGTCGGTGCCAGTGCCGAATCAGGCACCCAATCATGAACCCCTGTCGATCGATCGGGTCGGCTATTTGCTGGCCGATCAGCTGTCGACCTGGTGGGACCCGATGCAGCCCGGGCAGGGCTCGATGTTTGAGAGCTTCGTCGTGCTGTCGGAGCCGTTCTTCAACGAACTGGTCAACCGGCCTGTACCGGTCGATATGCGCGCCCTCAAGGCGCTGAAGCAGTCGCCGTTCGCGCTCGACGTGTATTCGTGGCTCACCTATCGGTTCTTCACGATCCAGCGCCGGACGGAAATCCCGTGGGAAGCGTTGCAGATGCAGTTCGGGACCGAAACGGAGAGCGAACGCAAGTTCCGGGCGCTGTTCCGCAAGGCGCTCAAGGACGTGCTCGTTGTCTATCCTGGCGCGAAGGTCGATGCGGACTCTTCCAAGGCGCTGATCCTCCAGCCGTCGCGTACGAGCGTGCGCAAGCTCGGATAAGGGCTTGCGGCAGGGGCCAGCGCGGCGTGGCGCTCCAGGCGGGACGGGCCGGCTGTAAAGCAAGAAGGGCAAGCTTGCGCTTGCCCTTCTTGCTTACCGGTCAGTCATCTCGACGACCGCCGGGAAACTGCAGCGGTTCGCTTCAGGCCGGCTTGATCGCAGAAGCCTGCAGGCCCTTCGGACCTTGCTTGACTTCAAACGTCACACGCTGACCATCCTTCAGGGTCTTGAAACCCGAGCCCTGAATCTCCGAGAAGTGGGCAAACAGGTCTGCGCCGCCATCGTCGGGAGTAATGAAGCCGAAACCCTTGGTCTCGTTGAACCACTTGACCGTACCGGTTGCCATAAGAAAGTCCTTTCGAAGCAAGTTCGTTTTACACAACGCAAACAACCGTTCAAGCACGCTGGGGTCTCGTAGATACCGAACGGAAGTCAACGAGTTGACACGACTTGACTCGACTGTAACGGGCATCATAACCACATTGTGTTGCGGTGTCATGTGCGCCGTAATGCGCACTACCTTTACTTTAGGCGGAGTCTGTACCGCTTTTCAAGAAGAAGAATCCCCAAAGTTGATATAGGCGGGTTTCTCCCACCCTGGCATTTCTAGCGCTTCGACACGCCCTCGCTGCCTCTTTTCCCAAGGTTTCCAATTTATTTAAATTTTCGAAAATGGGTTGTAGCGCACTGTGGGATTGGCTAAAGTTTCGCCTTGATTGAACACCATCATTCGCGCTTTCAGCGCTGAAAGTGAGGCCCCAAGTGGCAGCAAAGATCATCACCGTTTTCAACCAGAAAGGCGGCTGCGGCAAGACCACCGTTAGCATGCATCTCGCTGGCACATTGGGACTCCGTGGCGCGCGCTCGATGCTCGTCGACATGGACGAGCAGGGCACAGCCACCAGATGGGCAGCGCAGGCCAGCGATGAACGGCCCTTCCCGGCGTCTGTCATCGGGCTCGCGCCGTCGGGCGGCGCCATGCATCGGGAAGTCCGCAAGTTCGTGCATGACTACGACTACATTCTTGTCGACTGCCCGCCGGCCGTACACTCGGCGGCTCCGTCCAGCGCGCTGCTGATATCCGACCTGGCGATTATTCCCGTGGTCCCGTCGCCGCCCGATTTGTGGGCCGCCGTTGCGGCCAAGACGCTGGCGCAGCATGCGCAGGTACAGAACGAGACCCTGCAGATTCGCGTCATGGCGAACATGGTCCAACGACGCGTCTCCATCGCGCGACAGGCTATCGAGATTCTTGGCGACGACGGCGAAGTGCCCCTGCTGAATTCGATGATCGGCTCGCGCTCGGCGTTTCGCGAGTGCCAGGCGATCGGCTGCACGGTCCATGGAGTTCCGGGTGCGCGGGAGGCGATCCAGGAAGTCGACATGATGGTGGACGAGGTCCTGTCCTTGATTGAGTAATACGAATGGCAACGAAACTGAAAAGCCTGAAGGCCGGCATGCTCGCCGGCATGGCCGCGGAAAAGACCCGCAGCGACGCGATCGACCGGTTCGCACGTGCGGAAGCCGCGCTCTCCGAGCATCCGAACGGCCTTCTGCAGAACCAGCGCCCCCCGCAGGCGTCGGCGACTTTCAGCGCTGAAAGTACGGTCGCCAATGCGGAAGGGCGCATGCTGATTCGCGTGCCTATCGCGAACCTGCACGACAACCCATTCAACGCGCGACGCATTTACGATCCTGCCGTGGTGCAGGAGCGCGCCGCGTCGATCGCCACGCATGGCCAGAAGACGCCGGGCCTGGCTGCCCCCGATCCTGCGCGGCCGGGGCAATACATCCTGATCGACGGGCACTATCGAAAGCGCGCCCTGGCATCCGCTGGCAAGCTGGAGATGGAATGCTTTATCGAGGACGATCTTAGCGACCTCGATTTTTACCGGCTCTCGTTCCTGCTTAACGAGCAGCGATCGGACCAGTCTGCACTGGACAACGCCATTGCCTGGCGTCAACTGCTGGACGAAGGCAAGGTTCAGAAAGAAGAAGAGATCTGTGAACTGACCGGGATGTCCGCCGGCACGGTCAACAAGACGCTGGCACTACTGAAGTTGCCTGAATCGGTGCTCGCTGTCATGCGCGAGCGGCCCAGCGCCATCGGCATTTCGGCCGGCTACGAGTTGACCCTCTATTGCAAGATCGCCGGCGAGGATCGCACCCGCGAGCTGGCCACGCGCATCATGAACGACGGACTGTCGAGCCGCGAGGTGGAATCGATCCGGAAACACGCGCAAGAAGGCAAGTCTCGCAAGGTCAAGGAAATCAGCCGCCAGTACAAGATTCGCACCGAGGCAGGTCAACTGCTGGGGACGATCAAGGAATGGGATTCCGGACGCATCATGCTCGATGTCCAGCTGACCGATCGCAATGCCCGGGAAGATCTGCTGGAAGTCCTGAAGGCCCGCTTCGGCCTGGACAAGACGCTACTCTGATCTCGGGAGCCTGAGCTGGCGGGGTGTGAACGCCGCCGGCACATCATCGTTCGCGGCAACGAAGCGCCGCCAGCTGACGCGCAACAGCCGCTCCAGCCCGCTCGAAGAGTAGCCGGCCGCCGTCTGCGACCGCTTAGCCCGACCCCGTTCGGTGTCAGGGAAATCAACCGGCGCGAGCAAGGCGGCGTCGGGACGCTCGCCTGAAAAACTTCCATCCCATTCCAGCTCGCGATCGCCCCAGTGCATCAGCAGCGCCTGCCACACATCGGCGTCCAGTGAGATGTCCCCCGCCCTTGCGGCACTCTTTGCCTCCAGTGCCAGATGGACGCCGGCGACACCGGGCGCCAAATGCGCGATGCGAAGCGACGACAGTTCGATCACGCGCAGTCCGTGCCGTGCAATCAGCAAGGCCGCGGCCCGCGCTGCGCGCTGCTGCGGCGACGGCGTGTCGTTCGCAAGCCAGTCCAGGAAGCGATCGACCGGAATCGTCGACACTGCGCGCGGCTTTTCGGGCGAAGTCGGCGGCACCTCCGCCGCCGAGGTGTCTGCCGACAAGGCCTGCGGCGGGGTGAGCGCATCGTGCGCATTCAAGGGAACTCGCTCGCGCGGCTGCCGGCCACGTTTGCGCGGCACTTCGTTAAGAAGCGCGCCAAGTAGAGACCGGACAACGCGCAGGGCAGCTTCGCAGGAACTGGTACGCAAAGGCCCTTCGAATGGCCGCCAATGCACCTTGTCGCGTGCGCTGGCGGGGCCGCACCAGAAGTCAGCCGGTTGGGGGTCTGCGAGAAACGACTGGTACGCCATAAGGTCTGCAGCGGATAGCGAGCGCAGTGAACTGCCCTTTCGCGCGGCCCAGAGCAGCAAACGTTCGGCCTCGCGCCGATAGCTCTTCCACGTGTTCGGCGATGATTCCTTCGCCTTCAACCAATGCCGTACCAAGCGCAGATCTTCGGCCAGTTCCCTTTCGAGGGCAGTGCGCCCGCCGTCCATGCGCATCAGTTCCAATGGGACGGGCACACGCATGGTCGGAGATAACGGCGCAGACAAAAGCGCCTTTCGCGCCACAAAATCATCAGGTAGAAGTACAAAATCCCGCAGCTTGATATCGGACGTTGCCTGTTGACCGGCCAGCCAGCGCACCACGGTTTCGCAGGATCTCCTACCGATTCGGGGGACGTGACGCCACCAACTGCTTCCCCGCCGATTGGCCAAGGTCATGAGATCGGCGATGGTATGGATGTCCGCGGCCATCAGTCGGCGGGCCAGGCTAGGCCCGAACCACAGCGTCACACGGTGGGACGGCAGAGGCCGCCCCTGACCTAGCTGTTCGATCGACGACAGCGCCTCGACCCGGCGGGACATGCCTGTGTCCGACCGGCCGCGCAGCGCCTCGAACATCTCGGCGATATCCGGGCGGTCGTGCTGGAGGGCGAACTGGACCAGCCGGTCGCGCAGCGACAGAATGCGTTGGATCGCCTGATGCTCGGTCAGGTCATCATCGTCATCGGGATCCAGCAGATAGCGGTTGGCGATATCGATCGGGCGCATGCCCTGCGCATACGCACGCACCACTGCGAATTCGGTGCGGGTCAGCTTTGTCGCCGCCAGGGTGTCATGATCAGCGGACACGCCTGGGCTCCAGATACTGTGCCGTTAGGAGCACATTTAGACCTGGAATCGATCGCTGTTGTCGACTTCCCACGGCATCCGAAGCAGCCCCGTGGCGCAACGGAGCGCCGAAGCCGCCGCATATGGGATCAGCTACGTAAGTGACTGATTTGCAACCAAAAGTTTTCATCCCCAATCCTGGCCGGCCCATTCTGCACATAAAAATGCAATGCAAATTATTTTAATGCAAGCCCGCGCACATGGGGAAATTTCGGCGGAGACAAGGTGAAGGCAGCACGGCGACCGATTCTGAAGGGCTGAGGCCCCATATGGCCGAATGATCCTGGCTCGGACGATACCAGAAGCCAGGCGGCCCCAAGGCGCCTTAGCGGCTGCGTAGGGCGCGAGCACGGCCAGGAAGGCCGAGCGCCGTCGCGACAACAAGCTGACACCTTCATGGTCCGGAAAAATGCCTGTGGCACGCCCACAGCCCCCGGCGGGACATATCTGCATGCCGGACGTGCGCCTCAAATCCAGCTAACGAATGTGAGCCCGGTTTCAGCGGCGCCCTTCATTCGTGGTGCATGCGAACGTTGCGAGGACCGGGACAAGACATCCGCCGCGCAATGCGCTTCGCCTACAGCAGACACCCGCGTCGTTGCGGCCACTGTGAGTGCGCAGCAGCCGCTTTTCCGTAATGGATCACGGGTTGCCTAAATGCCCTGCAGGGGAGAAAAACATGTCGTTGCACCTGTCATTCCGCAGCGTTGATTTAAAAGGAATTTCATACGCAGCAGTGAGTACGCTTTGGGTCCGGTGACGTGGTTATCGACGCATGGAAGTGCGCGGCGAGCGCGTCTCTCGCAACGCAACAGGCGTATACGTATACGCGTATACGCATTCCGCTACCGCCTAGCCTCCCGGTTCCGTGACGGCGCACCCAACGGAAAAAACCGCAAAATACGCATCATTCGTTCGAATGATTTTTCACAGGCTCCAGAGCGATCGCATCACTAATCCACCGAATAAATTGCGTCGAACGAACACGGGCACGCGAGCGCCACCCCGGTGGGTGATGGCGCTCACGTGCCCGCTTTTGTGGGAGCTGTTGGAAGTCTTCGATCAGTACTCGATCACCGGCGCATGCACCGGGGCGATCGACGGATGGGCGCTCTGCGTGCGCTGGGCGGCCTTGTGCACCATCGTGTAGGCGTAGTCGATGCCCATGCCGTAGGCGCCCGAGTGTTCCTTCGCCAGGCCCGTCACCGCGTCGTACGTTTCCTTGTTCTTCCAGTCACGCTGCCATTCCAGCAGGACCTGCTGCCACGTCACCGGTACCACGCCGGCCTGGATCATGCGCTGCATGGCGTAGTCGTGCGCTTCCTTGGTGGTGCCGCCCGAGGCGTCGGCCACCATGTAGATCTCGTAAT
>NZ_RCOG02000010.1 GCF_009663685.2 Cupriavidus sp. U2
ATAACCAGTGTGTTTGACCTGGTGGGACCCGAGTCCGCGTGTGCCACAGGCATACAACACAACCCCCTTACTACACCCCAGATTCGCTGCGCTGATGCATCTCAGCGCGGCAACCCCTCATGCCTGGTGACCATAGCGAGTTGGAACCACCCCTTCCCATCCCGAACAGGACCGTGAAACGACTTTGCGCCGATGATAGTGCGGACTACCCGTGTGAAAGTAGGTCATCGCCAGGCTCTTATACCCAGAACCCCCAAGCCCTTAAAGCTTGGGGGTTTTGCTTTTGCGCGGGCGAAAACGCAAAAGCGGTACCGGAACGTGCGTCGCCCGGGGAGATATCGCGGCCCGCCTATGCCAGGCAATTGTCCATTTGGCAATTTGCCACTATCATGGAGGCAAATGCCGGAGCCCGCCATGCAGACCATCGCCTTCCGCCCCACCGGCGCGCAAGCGCCTTACGAGCGTTATCTCGATCGATTAAGTGTTTTTCTTAGCACAAAAGTGCGCACGGGGGCAGACCTTGCCACCTTGGCCAACGATCGGCTCCCGGTTGACATCCTGGAGCGTCTGCTGGAGGCCGGGCTGTCGTGGGAAGAGATCACGTTCATCATTCCCCGCCGGACGCTCAGTCATCGCCGTGAAAAAGGCCAATCTCTTACCGTCGAAGAATCGGACAAGGCCATTCGCCTCGCCCGGATCCTGGCTCAGGCCGCCAACACCTTTGGTGACATGGAGCGTGGTCTGCGGTGGCTGCGGTCCACGCAGCAGCGGCTAGGCGGCGTTGCGCCATTGTCGTTGGCCGGAACGGAGCAGGGCGCCCATCTTGTCGAGGAGCAATTGGTGCAGATCGACGAGGGGTACTTTGCCTGATGATCCTTTGGCGAATCAGTAACTATGCCGATCTCAAAGGCGTTGGCGGATTGCGGGCGGGGGGGCGCTGGCATTTCCCAGGTCAGCCCGTTGTGTACCTGGCCGAGCATCCGGCACTAGCGTTCCTCGAGGTGCTGGTTCACCAAGAAGTGTCGCGGATCGAGGACCTTCCCACGAACTATCAACTCCTGAAAGTCGAGATTGATGACGCAGTGGCGGTGGCGAACATCCCGGACCTGCCACATAACTGGAAGGAAGACGCGGGTTGGTCGAAAAACGCCGGGACCGAATGGCTCTCCGTCCGATCCAGTCTGCTCCTGAAGGTGCCGAGTGTCCTCGTGCCCTACGCGTCGAACTATCTCTTCAATCCCGCTCACCCGGACGTGACCAAGGCGCGGATCGTTGAAGCCCAGCGGGTCGAACATGATCCGCGCATTCTGTCGTTACTGTCGGAACCGCGGTCCTGAAGTCGGTCTGGGTCCGGCTCAGCGATCCCAGACAACCGGTACTTTGGCGGAACATGCGGTGATCTTGCCCAGCCAATTTCGACTGGTGGTCAGCTCCACGCGACTGTCGTCCACGGGCGCGAGCTTCCGGTTCCAACGCTCGGCAACGCTCGTCGCCACATTGCCAGCCACCGCTTTGCACTCGGCCGCCGCGGTGCTGCGTAGCATCGTGAATTGCTGATATCGGTGGTAGACCAGCAATGTGAACCCGTCCGGCGAGTACTCGGTCGCATATTCCGTCGACATATCGTAGGTCGATAGTTGGCGACCCGTATTGGGACCGGTATGGGACGGCGCTGTTGTTGCGCAGGCCACCGACAGCAAGCAGGCTGTTGCCGCCGGAAGCGTTAGAAATCTCACCGTCCAACCGTTTTTCTTGTCCATAGTGCCGCGTGCCCGAGTAATGCGTGCTGGTTTTGCGGCAGGATGGTACCAAAAAATGCGGGCCCGAAATTCGGGCCCGGCTCCTGGATGCTTGTGCGGGACGTTCCGTGCCCGGGGCCCCAACGGCGGAGGCGCCGCCTTAGCTCAGCGGTCGAGAAATGCCCTGAGCTTGTCAGCCCGGCTGGGATGCTTGAGCTTGCGCATGGCCTTGGCTTCAATCTGACGGATGCGCTCGCGGGTCACGTCGAATTGCTTGCCGACTTCTTCCAGCGTGTGCTCCATGCTCGTGTCGAGGCCAAACCGCATCCGCAGCACCTTCGCCTCGCGCGGCGACAGCTCATTGAGCGCCGAGTCGATCTGTGCGCGCAGCCCGGCCATGATGGCGGCGTCAGCCGGTGAGCTCACCGCGTCGTCCTCGATCATGTCGCCGAGCGTCGTGTCGCCCTCTTCACCCACGGGGGTCTCAAGTGAAATGGGCTGCCGCGCAATCTTGAGCATTCCGCGTACCTTTTCCTCGGACAACTCCATACGTTCCGCCAGGACCGCCGGGTCGGGTTCCTTCCCGGTCTGCTGCAGGATTTCGCGCGAGATGCGGTTGAGTTTGTTGATGGATTCGATCATGTGGACCGGTACCCGAATCGTACGCGCCTGGTCGGCGAGCGCCCGCGTCACGGCCTGACGGACCCACCACGTGGCGTACGTGGAGAATTTCCAGCCGCGCCGGTATTCGAACTTGTCCACCGCCTTCATCAGGCCGATGTTGCCCTCCTGAATCAAGTCCAGGAACATCATCCCCCGGTTCACGTACTTCTTGGCGATGGAAATGACGAGACGCAGGTTGGCTTCGATCATTTCCCGCTTGGCCTGGCGCATTTTCAGCTCTGCGGCGCTCATCTGGCGGTTGATCTGCTTGAGTTGCTGCAGCGGCAGCGCGACCGTGGCTTCGATGTCGATCAGTTTCTGCTGCCCGGCCTGAATGGCAGGTAGATGCCGTTCGAGCGCCGGGCCGAACTGTTGCGACGTCGCCGCGGCGCGGTGTGTCCATTCCAGGTCGGTTTCGCTGCCCGGAAAGGACTGGATAAAGGCTTCGCGCGGCATCCCGCAGCGTTCCACGGCAATATCCAGAATGCTGCGCTCGATGGTCCGCACCTCGGCCACCTTGTTGTGCACACTGGCGCACAGGCTGTCGATCATTTTGGCCGTGAAGCGGATCGGCGCCAGTTCGCGCTGGATGTCCTCGCGCACGCGCGCAATGGCGGCGGTGCGGGCCTCGCCTGTGACGGGGCCCTCGGGGAGCTGTTCGAACAGGGCACGGACGCGTGCAAAAATGGCCAGGCTGTCGGTCGTCAGCTGTTCAAGACGGGCAGCGTTCGCTTTTTCAGAATCGCCGCCACCCGCGTCCTCGTCTTCATCGTCGGACGCCTCGTCGGCGTCGTCCGAGGCGTCGGTGTCCGCGTCGTCGGCAACGGCCGCGGCGTCATCGGAGATGTCGCCATCGTCCGTGGCGTCGCCCTCCGTGGGTTCGCTGATGCCGTCGACCAGTTCGTCGATGCGCAGTTCGCCGGCGATGATGCGGTCCACATCGGCCAGGATCATGGCGACAACCGACGGACACGCGGCGATGGCCTGGATCATGTCTTGCAGCCCGCTCTCGATGCGCTTGGCGACGGCGATCTCGCCGGCGCGGGTCAGCAATTCGCTGCCGCCCATCTCGCGCATATACAGCCGAACAGGATCCGTGGTGCGACCAAATTCCGAATCGACGGTCGAGAGTGTCGCTTCCGCTTCCTCATCGGCCTGGTCGTCAGGTGTCGTCGTGGCGGCATCGTTCAGCAGGAGCGTCTCGGCATCCGGCGCCTGTTCGTAGACGGCTACGCCCATATCGCTGAACGTGCTGACGATCGTGTCCATCGCCGCCGGCGTCACATTGTCCGGCAGATGGTCATTGATATCCGCATGCGTGAGATACCCGCGTTCACGGCCGAGCGCGATCAGCGCACGCATCTGGCCCTGACGCTCTGCGTCCTGTCGGGCGATGGACGCCTTGTCCGACAGCGGGCCCGTTGCCTGGTTCTTGCCTGCGGGCCGGCGGCGGGAGGGCTTCGCACCGGCCGGGTTCAAGCTGGACGGTTCAAGGTCGCGATCCGGATGAGTCAATACGTGCTCCTGGGCTGATGGCCGACGATTGCCGCGGCGATGACACTGGCGTTGGGCCTGCTGACCCATCGTGGAGGGCATTGCAGACCGGCAGCCGGACTGTCGAGACTAGCATGCCTCCCGCAGCCACCAGTGTGCGCAAAAAATTTGAATCGCGCATGATACTGGTCGCGGTGTTGCGGTGCAATATGTGCCGAGGTGTTGTCGCGCCGGCCGAATGCGCACGATGCGGGCTACCCGCAGATACTTCGACACCACACGACCGGGATAGCGTCGTCGCCTCCAACTACTTTTGGCGCGCAGGAGACGCAGACTCCATGCTGTCCCAAAAAAGCAAATGAATGTCCCACTCAGGCAAGTCGGATCGCCGGGCGCTGCAGATACTGGTTGCACAGAACACGGTGAACCCACCCGCGGATTCGCGGACTGCAGGAGACAGGACAATGAAGATCAGGCAAATCACACCGGCTATCGGCGCCGAGATTGCTGGCGTACATCTGGGCGACGCGTCGCGCGATCCGGCGCTTTTTGCGGCAATCAAGCGCGCGCTCCTTGCGCACAAGGTGCTGTTCTTTCGCCGCCAGGCGATCACACGCGCCGAGCATGTGGCGTTCGCCGGACGCTTCGGCCAGCTGGAAGACCACCCGGTAGCGGGCAGCGACCCGGAGCATCCGGGACTCGTGCGCATCTACCGGAGCGACAACCCACACAGCTACGAGAACAATTACCACTGTGATGGTTTGTGGCGTCCAAATCCCGCCATGGGTGCGGTCCTGCGCTGCATCGAATGTCCCGAGATTGGCGGCGATACCATCTGGGTCAACATGGTCAAGGCCTACGAGGAACTCTCCGAAGACATCCGGCAGAAGATCATTGGCCTGCGCGCGAGGGCGAGCATCGAGCACAGCTTCGGTGCCGTCATGACCGCGGAGGCCCGGGCGAAGCTGGTCGAAGAACATCCTTCCGTCGAACATCCGGTGGTGCGCACCCATCCCGAAACGGGCGAGAAGATCCTGTTCGTTGGAGCGGGCTTCACCACGCATTTCACCAACTACAGCACGCCGGCCAATGTGCGTCACGGCATCGACAAGGCACCGGGCGCCGCCTTGCTGCTCAACTACCTGATCAGTCGCGCCACCATTCCCGAGTACCAGGTGCGTTGGTCCTGGCAAGAAGGCGATGTCGCCGTCTGGGACAACCGGTGCACGCAGCACTACGCACTGAACGACTACTGGCCTGCGCCGCGCAAGATGGAACGTGCCGGCATCGTGGGCGACATCCCTTATTGAACCGACGGCGCGCTCAAGTGCCCTGACGCATCCTGGCGTCCCGGAAGCCATTACCTGGAGCATCGACATGCATTTTCTCGACGGTCACCTGTTTCCCGAGAACCAGCCGCCTCTGATCATTACCGCCGCACCCTACGCACCGGGCTGGCTGCCTTCGGACTTTCCCGAAGATATCCCGCTCACCATGGACGAACAGATCCAGAAAGCCGTGGATTGCTATCGCGCCGGCGCGACGGTGCTGCACTTGCACGTGCGCGAACTAGACGGCAAGGGTAGCAAGCGGCTGTCCAAGTTCAACGAACTGATCGCCGGTGTCCGCGAGGCGGTGCCAGACATGATCATCCAGGTAGGGGGATCCATCTCGTTCGCCCCCGAAGATGAAGGGCAGGCCGCCAAATGGCTGTCCGATGATACCCGCCACATGCTGGCGGACCTGGATCCCCGGCCAGATCAAGTCACAGTGACGGTCAACACGGCGCAGATGAACGTCACCGACCATGCCGAGGATGCCGACTTCCGCGGCACCTCGCGCGAGGACATGGCGCTGTTCAATGCGTACAAGAATATGACCGTCCCCGCCAATCCAGGGTGGGTCGAGGAACATGTGCGGCGTCTGACAGCGGCCGGGATTCAGAGCCAGTTCCAGTGCTACAACATCAACAGCTTCGAGTCGGTCGAGCGCCTGATGCGCCGGGGGTTCTACAAGGGCCCACTCGTCCTGAACTGGGTTGCCATTGGCGGCGGCATGGACACACCCAGCATCTATAGCCTGGCGAACTTCATGCGCGCCGTGCCGGATGGCGCGGTGGTCACGGTCGAAAGCAACGTGCGAAACGTGCTGCCGGTCAACGTGATGGGTATTGCGATGGGTCTCCACGTGCGCTGCGGCACCGAGGACGTCCTCTGGAACCTCCGGCGTACGGCCAAGCAAGGCACCGTCAGTCAAATCGAGCAATTGGTTCGCATTGCGCGCGAGATGGGCCGGGAGATCGCAACCGCCAGGCAGGCGCGCGAGATCTGCCAGATCGGTGTGTTCCACGATTCCGTCGAGGCGTCCCTGCGAGCCAATGGCTTCGCGCCGAACCGTAACGGGGGTAGCCAGGGCTTCCTGCGTAAAACGCAATGACTAGAACGCAATGACTGGACGCAGTTGGAAGACGAAGCCGATGATCAGGAGACCGTCATGCAACACAGAACCATCCGGGCGCGCCGCGCCCTCAGGCGGGCGGCCGCGCTTGGTGCGGCGCTGCTCGCCGCCGAAACTGCCATCCATGCGGCCGACTGGCCAACGAAGCCGGTGCGGATTCTGGTGGGCGCGCCACCGGGCGGCACCGCAGACATCATCGCGCGCCTGCTCGCACACGCCTTGCAGCGCCCGCTCGGGCAACCGGTGATCGTCGACTACAAGTCGGGCGCTGCCGGCACGATCGCGGTGCAGTCCATGCTGTCGGCGCCGCGCGATGGTTACACCTTCCTGCTGATCCAGAAGGGCATTGCGTCGGAAGTGCCGCTGGCCATCAAGGTGTCCTACGACCCGTTTCGCGACATCGTGCCCCTCGCGCAGCTGACGCGGCAGGGACTGATACTGGTCGGCAACCCGGCGCTGCCTGCGAAAAACCTGGCGGAGCTGGTCCGCCATATCAAGGCCAATCCGGGCAAACTGGACTATGCGAACTTTGGCATCGGCCTGCGTGGCCAGACGATTGGCGTGCAGTTCAACCAGCTCGCAGGTCTTGAGACCGGTGCCGTGAGCTACAAGGGGTCGCCCCCCGCGCTGCAGGACGTTATGGGCGGGCAGGTGCCGCTGATGTTCGATGGTCCCGCCACGTCGTTGCCGTTTATCCAGTCCGGAAAGTTGCGCGCCTACGCGGTCGCCTTTCCGAACCGGATATCGGCGCTCCCCAACGTGCCGACGTTCGCCGAACTTGGTTATCCCGAACTCAATGAGGTGGGCTGGATGGGGCTATGGTCCGCGTCCGGCGTGCCGCCCGCCGTCGCAGCGAAGATGCGCGACGCGATACACACGGCCCTGCAGTCCCCCGAACTGCGACGCAGGATCCAGGATCTTGGCATGGAGGCCGGCACGGCAGCCACCCCGGAAGAATTGGCCGCGGATGTTCGCGCGTCCTATGAGCGCCAGGGCAAGTTACTTCGCGCCATGCATTTCACGGCGCAATGATGCGGGAGCACAGACAATGAGAGCAGCAGGGCCGGGTGCCGAAGGTGGCCTGCTGGTCATCGAGGACATCGACGTGCCCACTCCGGGCAGCCAGGAGGTGTTGATTCGCGTTCGCGCGTCGGGCATCAATCTGGGCGAGATCAAGTATCTGCGTGAGCATCGGACGGGTGACCCGATGACCGCCGGCGTCGAGTTTGCCGGCGAAGTGGCGGAAGTCGGTGACAAGGTCGAGGGGTGGCGGACAGGCGACAGGGTGATGGGGCATGGTCGGGGCTGCCATGCCCAGTACGTGGTGGCATCACCGTTCGCACTAATGCCTGTGCCCGACGACGTGTCATGGGTCGATGCGGCGGCGTTTCCCAACGTGTTCATCACGGCCCACGATGCGCTGGTGAGTAATGGGGAACTGAAACCGGGCGAAACCGTGTTGATCAACGGTGCGTCGGGCGGCGTCGGCATGGCGGCAACGATGACGGCGAAAGCCTTGGGTGCGGGACGCGTCATCGTCTCGTCGCGGTCCGCGCACAAGCTGGAGCGCCTGGCGGCGTTCGGTGCCGACGTGGGAATCGACGCGTCGCGCGAAGTCCAGCACGAGGCCATCATGGCGGCTACGGACGGCCGGGGTGTGGATGTCATATTGACACCATCGGCGGCACGGTTTTCGAAGACAACGTCAGCTGCCTTGCCGTGAAGGGACGGCTGGTGAACCTTGCGCGGCTGGGCGGCGGCCAGTTTGGGCGAACTGACATCAACCGGCTTTGGCTGAATCGACTCAAGCTGATGGGTGCCACGTTTCGCACACGCTCGGAGTCCGAACGCCTTGCCTGCATCCAGGCGTGCGCGCGGGATCTGCTGTCGCATTTCCGCGCGGGGGGCCTCCGGCTGCCCATCGACAGGACGTTCTCCCTGGACGCCATCGCGGACGCGTATGCATATCTCGCACGCAGCGAGCATATGGGAAAGGTTGTCCTTACGGCCGACTGAGGGCGGGCCGGGGGCGGCGGCGGCCAGTTGTGGCGATGGGAGATCCTTGCCCCGGGGGCTGCTGCCGCCGCCATTGCGTGACGCTGCAGCCAAACTCCGCCCGAAACCAATGGCTGAAGCTACTTTGGTTCGAAAAACCCAGCAGGCTGGCGATTTCGCCAATTGGCTGGTCGCTCTCGGCCAGATGCCGGATCACCAGTTCCGAACGGACCTCGTCCAGCAGGCCGGAGAACGTCGTCTGGCCATCGGCGCTCAGATACCGATGCAGCGTGCGACGATCCACCCGCAGATGGCGCGCGACCTGCTGTGCCGTGCATCGCCCGCCGGGCAGCAGCGCCATGATGAGCTCCCGGCAAGATTCGCGCGTCCCTTCGCCACGGTTCCTGAGGGCGGCTTCCAGGTAGTCTCGCGCAAGTTGTGTGGCCCCGGAATGGTCCGGCGTGCGGGGCTTCTGCAGATCGGCGCTTGCGCACACCAGGCCGTTGAACGGCTGATTGAACATTGGCTTGCGGCCAAAGAACGTCTGATGGGCAGTCAGGCTGGCCGGGGGGCGATGGGTAAAGCAGACCTGCAGCGGACGCCACTGCGGACCGATGAGCTCGCGCAGGATGCGAAACATCATGCCGACGGCCAATTCCATGGCCTGGCGGGTCGAGTAACCGGGACTTGGCAGCAAATCCTCCCGAATGATCACCGTCTGGCCGACATCTTCCACATGCGTGACGAGCGACGTGCTCAGCAGTTTCAGGTAACGGCATAGCGTTTCCAGCCCCTGCCGTGGAGAGGGCGCTTCCTTCAACACCAGGCTGATCGGCCCGAGATTGGAGAACGTGCGGCGCGCGGCCATCTGCAGCGCAAAATCTTCCCTGCCGGTGGCGTTGACGGTGGCTTCCAGCAGTTCACGCAGGGCACTGCTTGGAATGAGAGTCTCGGGATTCTTCAGGAGCCGCGCCGACAGGCCCGCCGCGCGCAGCAAGGCCACCGGATCCTGGCCAAGCGACTCCACCAGCTCGATGTAGCCGTTGAGCGTGGCGCTGCGGACGAGCCGCCCTACATTTGACATGACGTGACTTCCACGGTCGGACGGAAACGAGTATGCATCAACTCGCCGCCTGGCTCACACGCGCGGTGCAGGCCATCGACTGGACGCGGCCGGACGAAGACAAGCCTCTGCGGCCGCCGCCCGGAGTCGTCGTCATAGCTGGGATCTCAGCAATGCGGTCAGGCGGTCCGACAGCTTCTCGCGCCACGGGCGGCTATTCCACGATGCCAATGAGACCGGACGCGAACGGGCAAGATCGTCTTCGAAAATCCTGGTCTGCTGGGCGGCAAACTCCCGGTCCAGAATATTGAGGGTCGCTTCGTCATTGAGGCGGAACGAGCGGTTGTCGAAGTTTGTCGAGCCCACGGACACCAGCAATCCGTCCACGATGAGCACCTTGCAGTGATACATGGTGGGGCCGTACTCGGCGATGGTCGCGCCGGCTGCCAGAAGCGGGCCCCACATACCGCGGGACGCCGACCGGGAGGTCTCGGCATCGATGTGCGCGCCCGGGACAATGATTCTCAGTCGGACGCCGCGTTCCAGGGCGGCGAGCAAGGCTTTGCGGGTCAGGTCATCGGGTACGAAATACGCCGCGGAGAGGTCGATGGTGTGGCTTGCCGCAGTGATGGCGAGCAGATACATGAGCGCCATGCTTTCACTGCCGCCAGTAGGCGAACTGCTGAACATCTGGGCGCGACCGTCACCGACAGGGGCCAGGGCCGGAAAGTACCGCTCCCCATGTGGCACGTCCCCGGTCACCTTGATCCAGTTGTCCAGGAAGACGGATTGCATTTGCCCGACGACCGGTCCCTCGACGCGGAAATGCGTGTCGCGCCAGTGCTGCGGATCCTCGGCATGCCCGGTCCACTCGGGGGCAATGCCGACCCCGCCAGTAAAACCGACCATGCCATCTACGATCAGTAGCTTGCGATGGGTACGGTTGTTGAGCTTGCCGATCGTATACCAGTGGATCGGGTGATATCGCTCCACCTGGACCCCGGCCCGCTTCATCTGGTCGAGGATAGTCGGGTCGATTTTCGAGCTGCCTACCCAGTCGAGCAGAACCTTTACCGCCACGCCTTGCTCAGCACGGTCGGACAGGGCGCGGGCAAATTCTTCGCCGATCGGGCCAGACCAGTAGATATACGACTCGAAGTTAATGGTCTCTTTGGCGCTGCGAATGGCAGCCAGCATCGACGGGAAGATCTCGTCGCCATTGATGAGAACGCGGTAACGATTGCCTTCGAGAATAGGCGGCCCCAGGAGTACGCCGAGCTCGCGCGCAAAGCGCGGGTCATCGAGGGAATATTCGCGGGTAAGCCGGTGCTCGATGCGTTTCTCGCTGCCAATGAAGTTATAGGCGACGACGGCGCCAAGCGCCGTCAGCAGGCAGACGACAACCGCGACCCAGGCAGTGCTACGCCTGATGCGAATGAATGACATACCACCTCCCGGCCTCTGTTCGTGTTCTGCGAATAGCTTAGAGGGGCATGGCTCGCTCCGGCACCGGATACTGTCTGACACAAGGGGCGAGGGGCGTATCGCAACCGGGGCAACGCTCGCTGCCGTGATCGCGGTGATTGGTCGGTCCTGTCACGGTTGAAAAATGCAATTAGCCGCCATGCGATGTATTCAACCTCCATGTCGGCGCCCGCATTGCCTCGATCCGCTTCGGTACGCACAGGGATCGGCCAAGCAAAAGAAAACAGCCCGATCCACTTAAAGCCGATCGGGCTGTTTCGGTCAGACTCGCATCTCGTGCGAGACGTGCAAGGGCTAACCTTTTGCCCTGCGCAATGCGCAGGACATCGCACGCTTAGGCCGATGCAGGAGTAGCAACTTGTGCCGGCGCGGGCTCTGCCGACGACTTCACGCTGGCAGCCTTGGCACGAACGACTTTCGCAACCGGCTTCGCCGCGGGCTTGCGTGCGGCGGCCTTGGGCGCCTTTACTGCCTTAGCGGGCTTCACTGCCTTGGCCGGCTTGGCCGCCTTTGCCGTCTTGAGCGCCTTCACAGCTTGCGGCTTTGCGGCCTTCTTTGCCGGCGAACCCTTAACCGCCGGCTTGGCCTTCGCCTTTGCCTTGGCGGCTGCAGCCTTTTCCTTCGTGGCGGCAAGCTTTTCCTTGGCGGCGGCCTTTTCCGCTGCGATCGCGGCGCGAGCCGATTCCTTCAGCTTCTTCAGGTCGGCGGCTGCCTGGACGATGGCCTTCTTGCCAGCCGCAACTTGCTTGGCCAGATCTGCGCGGAACTTCGCCAGCTGCTTTTCGGCAGCCTTCACTTCGCGGGCGATGACGCTTGCCTTCTTCGCGGGCGTTGCAACAGCTTTCCTGGTTACGCGTTTCACTGCAGTTGCTGCGACTTTCTTGATGGCCATGTTGGCAAACTCCGTAAAATTGGTTTTCGACGGGGGCGGAGTGTATCAGCGAAAAGTTGCGGAGGCCATGCACGCGACAGATTTCCTCGTCACAAGACAACAACGGTTTTCACATCAGCAGGCAGATCGGCGAAGACCGCCACGCGATGCGCGCAGGGGTGCCGGGCGGTAGCCGAGCGAAAGCCGTTCGCTAAACGTCTCGCAGTCATTGGCTACGCTGCACCCGCAATACCTGTCCGCCGGCACTGGTTTCCGCCAGCACATAGAGCTCGCCCGCAGCATCCCTGCCGAACGAGTACACCGTCCCAGGCAGCGGCAAAGACCAGTCAATCGATTCGTTCACGGTGCCGTCTCGATACACAAAGCTCTTCAACCGGCCCGCGCAGAGATCCGTGTAAAAATAGCGGCCATTGAGCTCCGGGATGGCATTCCCACCGTAGACAAAGCCGCCCAGGATGGCGCACCGCCCGTCGGCGTGGTCGTACTCGAACGCGGGCGGCGTCAGCCCGGTCGTGTCGCACGTTGAAGCGCCCACGCATACCGACCCTTCCGTACGCGCCCAGCCGAAGTTCAGCCCGGGTGTCGTAGCCGGGACGATATTGACTTCTTCCCGAGCATCCTGCCCGACGTCAGCGATATAGATCAATCCGCTCGTGTCAAACGAAAAGCGCCACGGGTTACGCAGACCGCGCGCCCAGATTTCCGGGCGGCCACCCGATCCGGAGGCAAAGGGATTTTCCGGGGGCACACGATAGCCGCCGCCACTCACGTCGATGCGCAGCATCTTGCCCAGCAAAGAGCCTGTGTTCTGGGCATTGCCAGCGGGGTCATTGGCGCCGCCTCCGTCGCCGGTGGCCAGGTACAACATGCCATCGGGTCCGAAGGACAACTGTCCCCCATTGTGATTTGACTGGCCCGGATGCGGAATGGAGAGGAGTACGGTCCCATTCGTGTCGGCGATATCGGCATTAGTCGTCGACACCTGATAGCGGGCCACCGTGATGGCACCATCGCTTGCCGTGTAGTAGACAAAAAACCGGCCATTGGATCCGTAGCCGGGGTCGAAGGCCATGGAGAGCAGCCCCCGTTCGCCGTCGGTCGATGTCATCGACGAGATGTCGAGAAACGGCGTGCCCAGCAGCACGCCGTTGCGAATCACCCGGATCCGGCCGGCACGTTCGACGACAAACAATCGCGTATCGTTTGCCGGTGCTGTCAGATAGATTGGGGCGTCGAGTCCGTTCGCTACCGTGGCCAAGGACAAGCGCAACGTTTCTGGAGCGGTGTATGTCACATTGACTGACGAGGCCTTGTCTGCGCTGACAGTGACCAACTGCGTGGGCTGTGCCGGCTTGAAAACGGCATTGCCATTCAACACATTGCCTGCCGTGATCGTGTAGGTGCCGGCGGCAAGGTTCGCGAAGGTAGTGGCCCGGCTCACTGTCCGTCTAAAGTCCGCCGGCCCGGTGACCGACACGTTGGCGTCGGTGCCCGAGGGCAACCCTGAGACTGTCAGGGCGAGCGACGCCGTGCCACCGCCTGGACTGGCGCCCGTGCCAGATCCGTCTGTACTGCCGCTGCCCGAGCCGTCGCCGCCGCACGCCGAAAGGGCAACCAGGCATCCGGCCAGAAGAATGGACGCTACCCACTGAAATCGGTCAGCCATGACTTGCTCCCTGGATGCTTGTGGCAGCACGCTACGCCAGCCACCCTGCCGGCGAACCTCGCCGCGTTCGCGGCGATGGGATTGAGCAAGGAACCTGCCAGGCGCCAGGCCGGAGAGATAAGGAGAGCCCGCTGCGTCAACCCTGGGCCGGATGCCACTGTGCCAATGCTCCGTAGGCCAGCGGTGGCACGCACCGCCACCGGTCTCTGGCACACGGCACCATCAGCAGGGCAAGTCGTCCGCTTAATTGAAACGGTAGCCGGTCACGGCGCTGACGATCAGACGGCGAGGCGCGCCGGATCGGTGACTTTTACAACGGCGATCGCGCCTTCTACCATCCGCAGCGTAATGCCCGTGTCGGCAGTGAGGCACTTTGAAAGTGGTAGTCTGTGTTGGGCAACGCCAGCCATGAAATAGACGAGGCCGACTCAAGGAGATCGACATGCCCAGGAAAACAGACGAACAGGTACACGCCGAGATCGAGGCCTTGAAATCGCTCCAGCCCCGGCTTCCGCAACGCGCGCAACAGGCAGTCGCCGCGGCGCTAAAGGTGCTCGAAGCAGGGCTGTCACACGACAGCGTGTATGAGATGTTCGAGGAGGGCAGCGAGGAATTCGAAGACGCCTTTGCCGCGCGTATGTGGCGCGACGGCGTTGGGGGCAGCGATTCGCTATCGGCGCTTTACCGAGAGCTGATCTAGCGCTCGGCTGGCACAGACAGACGACGCCGTTGCCGAGTGCCCACGGCAGATGGCGACCCTGCCACGATCCGACGCTGCGACGAGGGGTTCGGGCTTGCCGATTCCCTCGAAGGGATTGCGCTGGACGCCCTGCAGCAGCAGGTTGATACGTTTGAGGGTCTTGCCATGTGATTTAACATAAGCTTTATTATGTCGCATAAATCACATTTACTGGACTGCCAGATGGCGCCGCGCTTCCTCCCGTACGAGATGGAGCGCGTGCGCCTTGATGTTGCGGCATACCGGATCTGAAGCCAATACCTCGACATCCCGGGGTCCAGCCGCGACGGGGACATTGATTTGCTCCCGGATACGTCCGGGCCGTGCCGACATGACCACGATCCGAGTACCAAGCAGGATGGCCTCGTCAACATCGTGCGTGACGAAGACCACGGTGGTGCGCAGGCGGCGCCAGGTTTCCAAAAGCAGTTCCTGCATCAGCGACCGTGTCTGCGCGTCCAGCGCCCCGAATGGTTCATCCATCAATAACACTTCCGGGCGCATGATCCACGCCCGCGCTAGCGCGACGCGCTGCTTCATGCCGCCAGAAAGTTCCCATGGATTTGCATCGTGATGGCGCTGCAACCCCATCTGCTGCAGCAATTCGGTCGCACGCGGGCGCCAGTCCGCTTCGGGCAACCCTTGCATGCGAGGCCCAAACGTTACGTTGTCAAAGACAGAAAGCCACGGGTACAGCAGCGGTTGCTGGAACACCATGCCACGCGAGGGCGACGGCCCGGTCACGAGCCGATCCTGGCTCAGGATTCGCCCCTGCTGTGGCGTCTCGAAACCAGCCATCAGGTTCAGAATCGTCGACTTTCCGCAGCCTGACGGGCCCAGCAGAACCACGAATTCGCCGCGCTCCACCTGCAGGCTCACGTCCTGCAACACCGGGAGCTGCGCGGCTCGAGACGAACCAAAAGCGAACGTCACGCGTTCGAGAGCAATGTCTGCCATGTCAAGTCTTGCCCGTCCAGGGAACGATGGCCCGTTGCAACGCCACCAGCGCTACGTCCAGGGCGTATCCGATGAGTCCGAGAATGACGATGCCGATCATCACGACATCGGTACGCAGGTAGGACCCCGCATTGATGATCATCCAGCCCACGCCGGACGTGGAAGCCACCAGCTCCGCGGCCACCAGCGCCGTCCATCCGATGCCTACCGACAGCCGGATCGTCGTGAACAGGTCCGCCGCGCAATGCGGAAATACCACGCGCCAGAAAATCTGCCGGCGACCCAGCCCCAGTGTTTGCGCCACGCGTATATAGCCCTGCGGCACCCCTTGCACGGCCGCGGCAGCCCCCACCAGTACGTTCAGAAACGTGGCGATGAAGATCAGGAAGAACTTCGAGGCCTCGTCGATGCCAAGCCAGACGATCGTCAGCGGAATCAGTGCGATCTTGGGCAGCGGGCGCAGGAACTGGACAAACGGATTCAGCGCTGCGTTGAGTCCGCTATGCAGTCCCATCGCGAGGCCGAGCGGCACACCGATCATCACAGCCATCACAAACGCCGACATTGCGCGTGCCAGACTGATGCCAATATGGCGCGCCAGCGGGATCTGCCCATACCCGTGTTGCCACAGGTCAGCCAGCGTCCCGAGCAATTCGCTCGGCGGTGGAAGGAACAGCGTATCGACCCAGCCCGATCCACCCGCAATCTGCCAGAGTCCCAGCACGGCAATCACCGCCAGGGCGCTGACCGCACCCTGACGCATACGACGCGACGCCACGACTACTTCGCCGCCTTCAGTTGTTCGGCCAGCTTCAGATAGCGGGGATTGATTGACGCCGAGAAAGACGCCGGAATATCGGTGCGGCGAATCTGGTCGATACTGCCCAGGAATTCCGCCGTCTTTCGCACGGCGCCCGCCAGCACTGTCTGGTCGGTGTTGCTGCCGTCACCGAGCCACTGAGGCTTCAGTTGCTCCTCGATGGATGGATAGTTGTTACCGTTGATCGATTCCTTCACCGCCGCCGGCGTGGCGCCCAGTTCCTTGGCAATGGCTTCGGCCACGGCGTCTGGGTTGCGGCGATAGTTGGCTACCTGCTGCTCCAGCACCAGCAATAGCTTGGCCACAAGCTCCGGGTGCTTTTCGCCAAACGCCTTGCTCACTGAAATGCCGTTGAAGATCAGGTAGCCGTCCTTCTTCAGGTCCTTGGTATAGAACACCGGCTGCCCGCCATTGGCTTCCAGCGTGGAGTTGAACGGCGCCCATACGTAGCCGGCATCGATGTCGCCGCGTCGCCATGCGGCCACCAGCTCATCCGGCTTGAGCGGCACGAACCGGATTTTCGACCGATCGATCTTGTTGAGTTGAATAGCCGTATCCAGCGCATATTGCGCCGTGGAGTTTGGCGGATAGCCCACCGTGTGGCCAGCCAGGTCCTGCAACGCGTGAATGTTCTTGGCCTTGCGGCCTACCAGGCGCTCATACGTGGCGATATCCGCAGAAATGCCGGCAAGTTCGATCGGTAGCTTGCGGACGATGGCCGAGACGGTTGGACTCGACCCGAAGTTGGCAATGTCGACGCTGTTGCTCGCGAACAGGTTCAGTACATCGGCACCCGTACCGAATTGCACCCACTTGACCGGCGCCCCCAACGCTTTTTCCAGCGACCCATCGACCTTGGCGTTGACGATAAGCTGCGCGCCGCCACTGTAGGCGATGCGCACTTCCTTTGGCAGAGGCTCTGCCGCGTTGCCAATGGACATGGCCAGGGCCAGACCCGAAAACAGGAGTATTTGTAGGGATTTGTGCATCGCGGTGGAAGGGTTCCATAGACAGGACGGCCATGTTAGGCGGCAACGCCTTCCGCACAAACGACCGATTACGGATATGGAAAAGCCACCCCGACGCATATGCAATGCAGATCGCCGCTCCTGCGCCTGCGGTTTAAATCCCGAATATCCATCAAAGGCTGACAGCGGCGCCTTCCGCCGCGGCGGCCTGCCATCCCCCACCCAGTGCCTTGAAGGCAGCAATGGCCGCACGGGCCGATTGCGCTTCCGCTCGCGCTTTTGCGTCGGACGTCTTCAGCAGGTTCTCGTCGGCCAACAGGACTTCGATCAGGCGTACCACACCCTTCTCGTAAGCCGCGAACGACGAATTCCGGGCCTGGCGCAGCGCCAGTTCGCCGCGTTCGAGGGTATTGGTTTGTTCCTCGCGCTTGACCAGCGCCGTGAAAGCGTTCTCCACATCTTCGGATGCGCGGAGCACGGTTAGTCTATAGCCAGCCAGCGCCTCGGCCTCCTGTCCCTTGGCCTGCTGGATCTGCGCGCCGATGCGTCCGAAATCGAACAGCCGCCAGCGCAGTCCGGCCACGCCGCCGGCCTGGTTGGCGCCGGCCGAGAACAGATTGCCGCTGGCCACGGTCGTCGCGCTGCCCAGCAGCCCGCTAAGTGTGACCTTCGGATAGTACTCGGCGATGGCGGCGCCGATGCGGGCATTCGATGCCGCCAGCCGGCGCTCCGCCACGATGAGGTCGGGGCGCCGCCGCAGCAAGTCGGCGGGCGTGCCCGTGGCCGCTATCCGTGGAGCGGCCGGGATCGCCTTGATGTCGGCAAGTTCGGCGCGATAGGTTCCGGGCGGGCTGCCAAGCAGCACGTCCATCGCATTCAGCGCGGCATCGAGTCCCGATTCCAGTTCGGGAATGGTGGCCTCCACCTGCGCGAGCGCGCCTTCTGCCTGCTGCACTTCGAGCGCGGCGGCAAGTCCCCTGGCGTAGAGAAGCCTGACGGTCGACACAAGTTTCTGCTGTGTCTCCACCTGCTGCCGCGCGATCGACAGCCGGGTCTGAAGGCCGCGGACGGTCACGTAGGTGTCCGCCGCCTTGGCCGCCACTTCTACCCGGGTGGCCACCAGCCCGGCCTCCGACGCCAGGTACTCCGCCTGCGAAGCCTCGCGCTCGCGCCGCAGGCCTCCGAAGATATCGATCTCCCAACTTGCGGAAAGGTCGGCCTCGTACAGGCTGCCATGCCGGTCGAAATTCGGCGCCGCGTTCAGCACCCGGCCTAGCGGCGTCTCGACGGATTGGTACTGCTTCGCGGCCTGGGCACTCACTGCGCCCGATGGCAACAGCGCCGCCGTGGCGTAGCGCAGCCCTGCCCCCGCCTGCGTGACACGCGCGGAGGCTGCCGCGAGATTCAGGTTCTGGTCCAGTGCCAGCCGCACGAATCGTGTCAGTTGCGGATCGCCAAAGCCTTCCCACCAGACTTCGAGATCCACCCGGGCGGCGGCCTGGCGCTGCTCCACGTCGCGCTGGCCAAGAAAACGTTCAGCGTGAGGCACATCTGGCTTGCGATAATCCGGACCGACGGCACAGCCGGCGAGCGCCGACAGGGCGATGGCGGTGACAACCGCCGCGTAGAGATGGCTTCGGGGACGCGAACGAAGGGACGGAGAATGCATAGGCGGGCGGAATGGCATGGGAGGTTGCTGTGCGTGACTTGTGACCATAATACAAACTGGTCACTCTTTGTCAATGCCAAATCAGCGTGTAAGCTCATGCCATGACCGATACCCCCATCGATACCTCCGCCCTTCCCCCCCTGCCCCGTGGTCCTGCGGATCACAGCGTGCGCAACCAGATCGTTGACGCGGCCACCGAGCATTTCAGCCTTTACGGATACGAAAAGACCACCGTGTCCGATCTGGCGAAGGCCATCGGATTCTCGAAGGCCTACGTCTACAAGTTCTTCGATTCCAAGCAGGCTATCGGCGAGGTGATTTGCGGCAACTGCCTGGCCCAGATGCGCCAGGCAGTGGACGAAGCCGTGGCCGGCGCGGATTCCGCCACCGAGCGGCTGCGGCGCCTCTTTGCCACGCTGGCCGAGGCCGGCAGCCGGCTTTTCTTCCAGGACCGCAAGCTCTATGCGATTGCCGTCGTGGCCTGCGAGGAACAGTGGGGCTCGGCCCGCGCGTATGACGCCCACATGCAGCAGCTGATTCTTCAGATCGTGCGCGAAGGGCGCGAAGCGGGCGAATTCGAGCGCAAGACACCACTCGACGAAACCGCTCACGCCATCTACCTGGTGATGAAGCCTTACCTCGACCCGCTACAACTCCAGTACAACCTCGACTTCGTCGAAGTGGCGCCGGCGCAGCTCAGCAACCTGATCTTGCGGAGCCTGGCGCCCTGACCCGCAGATATCTGTAAGCACCCCATCTAAAAAAGGGCGCAGTGACCATTGACTATTTTGGTCACTGTTTATACAGTGAAGGCCATTCGTATGGAGGCCTTCATGCTTCAGCGCCGCTTTTTTGTATCCGCCGTCACCCACACCGCCAGCCGGGCTTCCACCTTTGCGGCCATCTGCCTCCTGCCGCTTGTATTGGCGGCATGCGGCGGCAAACCACAGGCCGATCCCCGCGTGCTCGCGCCGCTGGTCAGAGTGGAAAGCGTCCAGGACGCAGCCGCCGTGCGGCGTGCCTTCACCGGGGTCGTCGCAGCCCGGGTACAGAGCGACCTGGGCTTTCGCGTATCGGGCAAGGTGCTGGAGCGCCTGGTCGACACCGGCCAATCCGTGAAGCGTGGCCAGCCTCTGATGCGCCTCGATCCCGTCGACCTGAAGCTCGCGGCACGCGCGCGGCAGGAAGCCGTGGCCGCCGCCAAGGCGCGTGCCACGCAACTGGCGGCCGACGAGGAGCGCTACCGCGACCTGGTGGCGGCCGGAGCGGTATCGGCGTCCGCGTATGACCAGATCAAGGCCTCGGCGGACTCGGCGCGCGCCCAGCTGCGGGCGGAAGAGGCGCAGGCCGATGTGGCACGAAACGCCTCCGACTATGCCGTGTTGCTGGCCGATGCCGACGGCGTCGTGGTCGAGACCGTCGCGGAACCCGGGCAGGTCGTGAATGCCGGCCAGGTGGTGGTGCGGCTGGCTCGCGCCGGCCAGCGCGAGGCGATCATCCACCTGCCCGAAACCCTGCGTCCGCCGACGGGCTCCTCGGCACGTGCCACGCTCTACGGCAAAGACGAGGCAGTCACCGCAACCCTGCGGCAGCTTTCCGACGCCGCCGACAGGCAGACCCGCACCTATGAAGCACGCTACGTGCTTGGCGGCGCGCTGACCGATGCACCGCTTGGCGCCACCGTCACGCTGCAGGTGACCGATCCGCATGAAGCATCGCCTTCCGGCCTGCAGGTTCCCATCGGCGCCCTCCACGATCCCGGCAAGGGCCCCGGGGTCTGGGTGCTGGCAGGCAATCCGGCACACGTGACGTGGAGACCGGTAACCGTGCGCGCCATCAGCGACGATACCGCGCGCGTGGAGGGCCCGATCCACCCCGGCGACCGTGTGGTAGCGCTGGGCGCCCACCTGCTGAGCGAAGGACAGCAGGTCAGATTGGCGTCTGACGTGAAGGTGGCGGCAACCGCGCAAGCCGCCAACACCGCCCCGCCCGGCAGTGCGCCCCATACCGGAAACGGCGCAGGGGTGCAGCAATGAGTGGCTTCAATCTTTCGGCACTCGCCGTGCGCGAGCGCGCCGTCACGCTCTTCCTGATCATCCTCATCTCCATCGCAGGCGTCGTCGCCTTCTTCCAGCTAGGCCGGGCCGAGGACCCGCCCTTCACCGTCAAGTCGATGATCTTCATCACGGCATGGCCGGGCGCGACGGCGCAGGAAATGCAGGACCAGGTCGCGGAGAAGCTGGAGAAGCGCATGCAGGAGCTACGCTACTACGACCGCACCGAAACCTATACACGTCCCGGGCTGGCTTTCACTACCGTCACGCTGCTCGACAGCACGCCACCCAGGGAAGTTCCTGAGGAGTTCTACCAGGCCCGCAAGAAGCTTGGCGACGAGGCGCGGTCCCTGCCAGCGGGCGTCGTCGGGCCCCTTGTCAACGACGAATACTCCGACGTGACCTTCGGCCTCTTCGCGTTGAAAGCCAGAGGCGAGCCGCAGCGGCTGCTGGTGCGCGAGGCGGAAACCATCCGCCAGCGCCTGCTGCATGTGGCGGGCGTGAAGAAAGTCAACATCATCGGGGAACAGGCCGAACGCATCTACGTGTCGTTCTCGCACGACCGGCTGGCAACCCTCGGCGTGACCCCGCAGGACATCTTCGCTGCGCTCAACAGCCAGAACGTGCTCACCCCTGCCGGCTCGATCGATACAGACGGGCCGCAGGTTTTTGTGCGGCTTGACGGCGCGTTCGACAAGCTTGAGCGCATTCGCGACACCCCCGTGGTGGCGCACGGCCGCACGCTGAAGCTGTCCGACATCGCCACCGTCGAGCGCGGCTACCAGGACCCGGCCAGCTTCGTCGTGCGCAACAAGGGCGAGCCGGCGCTGCTGCTCGGCATCGTGATGCGCGACGGCTGGAACGGCCTTGACCTCGGCAAGTCGCTCGACGCCGAAGTGGCGAACATCAGCGCCGAACTGCCGCTGGGCATGGAACTGAGCAAGGTGACAGACCAGGCCGTCAACATCAGGTCGGCCGTGGACGAGTTCATGGTGAAGTTCTTTGCCGCGCTGGTCGTGGTGCTGGTGGTGAGCTTTGTCAGCATGGGCTGGCGGGTTGGCGTGGTGGTCGCCGCGGCGGTGCCGCTGACGCTGGCCGCCGTCTTCGTCGTGATGGCCGCGACCGGCAAGAACTTCGACCGCATTACGTTGGGGTCGTTGATACTGGCCCTGGGCCTTCTGGTGGACGACGCCATCATCGCCATCGAGATGATGGTCGTAAAGATGGAGGAAGGCTATGGGCGCATCGCGGCGTCGGCCTACGCCTGGAGCCATACGGCCGCACCTATGCTGTCAGGCACGCTCATCACCGCCGTCGGCTTCATGCCGAATGGCTTTGCGAAGTCTTCCGCGGGTGAATACACCGGCAACCAGTTCTGGATCGTCGGGATCGCGCTGATCGCCTCATGGATTGTCGCGGTCGCCTTCACGCCCTATCTCGGCGTGAAGCTGCTGCCCGAGATGAAGCCGGTGGAAGGTGGCCATGGCGCCATCTACGCGACGCCGAATTACCAGCGCTTTCGCGGGGTGCTGGCGCGGGTGATCAGGCGGAAATGGCTGGTAGCGGCAATCGTCGTCGGTCTTTTCGCCGCGAGCATCGTCGGCATGGGCGCCGTGCGCAAGCAGTTCTTCCCCACTTCCGACCGACCCGAGGTGCTGGTGGAGGTGCAGATGCCCTACGGCACCTCCATCGAACAGACCAGCACCGTAACCGCGAAGGTGGAGGCATGGCTGGACAAGCAGCCGGAATCGAAGATCGTGACGGCCTATATCGGCCAGGGGGCACCGCGCTTCTACCTGGCAATGTCGCCGGAACTGCCTGATCCGTCCTTCGCCAAGATCGTGGTGCGAACGGACAGCCAGGAAGAACGCGACGCACTCAAGGGCCGGCTCCGTCAAGCCATCGCCGATGGCCTGGCGCCGGGCGGGCGCGTGCGCGTGACGCAATTGGTGTTCGGCCCGTACTCGCCCTTCCCCGTCGCGTTTCGTGTCATGGGCCCGGACCCGGACCAGCTGCGCGCCATCGCGAAGCAGGTGGAGGATGTGATGGGCGCCAGCCCGCTGATGCGCACGGTCAACACCGACTGGGGCCCGCGCGTACCGGCGCTGCACTTCTCGCTGCAGCAGGACCGGCTGCAGTCCGTTGGGCTGACCTCGCGCGATGTGGCGCAGCAGCTTGAATTCCTGCTCACCGGCGTACCCGTGACCGAGGTGCGCGAGGACATCCGTTCCGTGCAGGTGCTGGCGCGGGCCGGGGGCGACATCCGGCTGGATCCGGAGCGCATCGCCGGTTTCACGCTGGTCGGCGCCAGCGGCGAACGCGTACCGCTCTCGCAGGTCGGCACCGTGGACGTGCGCATGGAGGACCCCATCCTGCGCCGCCGCGACCGTACGCCAACCATCACCGTGCGGGGCGACATCGCCGACGGCCAACAGCCGCCAGACGTATCCCAAGCCATTCTGGCGCAACTGCAGCCGGTCATCCAGAAGCTGCCCGCCGGCTATCGTATCGAGATGGCCGGCTCCATCGAGGAGGCGGGCAAGGCGAACAAGGCGCTGGCGCCGCTGTTCCCCATCATGCTGGCAATCACACTGCTGATCATCATGTTCCAGGTGCGGTCGATGGCTGGCATGGTGATGGTCATCCTGACGAGTCCGCTGGGCCTGATCGGCGTGGTGCCGACGCTCCTGCTGTTCCATCAGCCATTCGGCATCAATGCACTGGTGGGGCTCGTGGCGTTGTCCGGCATCCTGATGCGCAACACGCTGATCCTGATCGGGCAGATCCAGGGCAACCTGAAGGAAGGCCTCTCGCCGTACGACGCGGTGGTGGAAGCCACCGTGCAGCGGGCCCGGCCGGTGCTGCTGACGGCGGCGGCAGCCGTCTTCGCCTTCATCCCGCTGACCCACTCGGTGTTCTGGGGCACGCTGGCTTATACGCTGATCGGCGGAACGCTCGCCGGCACGCTGCTGACACTGGCGTTCCTGCCGGCGATGTATGCCATCTGGTTCAGGATCCGTCCGCCGGCGCAGCAGATGGTGCCGCAAGCCCGTGCGGACGAGGTGGCACAGGTGTCTTGAAACAGCGGGGCGCCATGCGCAACCTGCGCGCGTGCCTATCTTCGTTACGTGGAAGGCGGCGGTTACTTTGTCGCCCCCCGCATGCGTCGGCTCGCCAGCAACCTGCTGGTCGATGCCACAACTCAATAGTCCCGGATTCCCAAAGCGGTGGGCTGTGGCCGCTCTCACACAAAGCAACGGGGCGCCTGGAAGTCGATAACGCCGCGGACGATTTCCCGCATGGCTCGAATCAGCGGTCGCGTGTCATCGCGACGCCATTGCACAGCGTAGTGCAGAGGCTCCAAAGCATCGCTATCCGGCAGGATGCGCAGCGCATCCCGCTCCACTAGCGCGTCAGCCCAGAGTCGGGGGACGAACCCGAAGCCCAGCCCCTCCACTACCATGCCGACAACGGCCCCCCAGCTGTTGCACATCAGGCGCCGGCTGACCATCAGTTCCCTGCGAGCCAGCCACTGGTCGAGAACCCGCGTCCCGCCGGCACCCACGGGCAGCGTGAGCAACGTCTGTTCGCCCATGAGCACCCGCGGGTCATCGGTACCGGCCATGTCGAGGAAAGACTGGCTGGCCACCCAAGCGAAATCCACCTGACCTATCCGCTCGGCAGCCAGGCTGCTGCGGGTGGAGGGTCCGGCCAGGACACCGATATCGAGCTCCCCATCATGCAGGCGCTGCTCCAGGACCTGTCCGATATCGACATGAGGCTCCAGCTGCAGGCCGGGATGGCGTGACGACACCTCGCGCACCAGCTTTGGCAGCCAGGTCAGTCCACTCAGTTCGCCCAGGCCGATACGGCACCGGCCAGTCAAACCATGGCGTTGCCCTGCCGACTGCTGCAGCTCCGCGGCGGCGTGCAACATCGCATGAATCTGGGGCAGCATCTGCTCGCCCTGGGCCGTCAGCTCGGCGCTTCGGCCGCTACGGTCGAACAGGGCCACGCCCAGCGACGCTTCCAGCTCGGCAATCCGCTTGGACAACGACGACACCGACAGGTGGACGCGCTCCGCCGCCACGGTGAAGTTGACGCAGGTTGCAGCCCAGTAGAAGGCCTCGAGTTGCTTGAGAGTCATGGCGAATCCGAACCGGTGCATCACCGATATTTTCCCAAAAGCGAAATTATATCTTCGTTATTTTTCGCTTTTATCGTTGAGTCCGGATTGCTAGATTGGCTCCACATTCTGGCCACTGCACCCATGTCAGCCGCTCCCCTCGACGAAACCGCTCAGACCGCTGCACTGCAATGCGGTGACAAGAAGACGGAGAACGCGTCCGTTGCGGCACAAGGCGAGAGGCAGGCGGCCTGGCTAAAACGGCGCGTGCTGTCGCTGAAAGATTTCGAGCCATTGGCACGCAAACGTCTGCCCAAGCCGCTCTACGCCTATGTGAGCGGAGCGGTCGAGGACAACATAACCTTGGCGCAGAACCGACAGTCTTTCGAAGACCTGGCACTGCGGCCTCGCGTGCTGGTTGGCGTGTCGACGCGCGACATGAGCTTCAATCTGTTCGGCCGGCAGTACGCTGCGCCATTTGGCCTGGCCCCGATGGGCATCTCGGCCCTGTTCGCCTATCGCGGGGACGTCGTCATGGCAGAGGCAGCCAGCCAAGCGCGCGTACCGGCCATCATGAGCGGCTCGTCGCTGATTCGGCTCGAAGAAGTCATGGAAGCGGCACCCGGTACCTGGTTTTAGGCCTACCTGCCCGGTGACATGCGGCAAATCGAAGGTCTGCTGGCACGCGTCGAAGCGGCCAAGGTCGAAACGCTCGTCATCACCGTCGACACGCCCGTCGCGGGCAATCGCGAGAACAACATCCGGGCCGGATTCTCCACGCCGCTGCGCCCAAGTGCTGCCCTCGCCTGGCAAGGCATCACCCATCCACGCTGGCTGCTTGGCACCTTCATTCGCACCGTGGTACGCCACGGAATCCCGCACTTCGAGAACGCGTATGCCCACCGCGGCACCCCTATCGTCTCGCGAAATGTGCAGCGCGACTTCTCGGACCGCGCGCATTTCACCTGGGACCATCTGGCCACCATCCGTCGTCGCTGGAAGGGGCAGCTCGTGGTCAAGGGCATCCTGACGGCGGAGGACGCGCGCCTGGCGCAACAGCATGGCGTGGACGGCATCGTCGTGTCGAACCACGGCGGCCGCCAGCTGGATGGCGTCATTGCCGCAATGCGCGCGCTGCCGGAGGTCGTCGAAGCCGTCCCGCAGCTGCCGGTGATGCTCGACAGTGGGGTGCGCCGCGGGACCGACGTCATCAAGGCGCTAGCCCTGGGTGCCCGCTGTGTCTTCATCGGGCGGCCGTTCGCCTACGCGGCGGCAGTGGGCTCCCGCCAGGGTGTTGCGCACGGCATCAACCTCATGCAAGCCGAGATTTCCCGAGACCTGGCCATGCTGGGGATCCCCCGCGCGACGGATGTGGACGCGCAGTGCATCTACCGCCCGCCTCCGCATTGAATACCAACCTTCAACGCATCCCAACAGAACCCTTACGGTCGATACAGGAGACAAAACAATGACTTCGCCGCACGGCTTTCGTATTCATCCGCGTCCTGCGCACCTTGTCAGCGCGTCGCTGATGGAGCGGTATCGCAATTTCCCGGTCGCCAATGTCAGCGATGCCATGAGCCGTACGACGGGAACCAGTCAGTTGCGCGCATTCCATCGCCGCGACGGCAATCTGGTCGGACGAGCACTGACCGTTCGCACGCGTCCGGGTGATAACCTCATGGTGCACAAAGCCATCGACCTCTCCGGCCCCGGCGATGTCATCGTAGTCGATGCCGGTGGCGTTGGTCCCAATGCCATCATCGGCGAAATCATGTTGGCGCTCGCCATTTCGCGCGGCGCGGCAGGCTTTGTCATCGATGGCCTGATCCGCGACAGCGACACGATCGGCAAGGAGCCGCTGCCAGTCTATGCGCGTGGCGTTTCGCACCGCGGCCCCTATAAGGATGGCCCTGGAGAACTCCACGTGCCGGTCTCCATCGATGGCATGGTGGTTCGGCCCGGCGACCTGATTATTGGCGATGGTGATGGCCTGCTGGTCGTTCCCGCCGAAGAAGCCGAAGCGATTGCGGTTCGCGTGGAAGAAGTCCAGCGCATGGAAGCTGGCGTGCTGGAATCGATTGCACAGGGCCGTGCCGACCGTACCTGGGTGGACCGCTCGCTGGCTGACAAGGGGGTCCTGTGAGCCAGGCCCTTCCGACAAAGCGCCAGGTCGTGCGCTTTGACCATTGGCTGGACCCCGCCTTCAACCGCATAGTGGGCGAAGCGTCAGATGTCGCGCTGCACACGTGCCAGCGCGAAGGCGCGGACGAAGAGGCATGGGCGCGCCTCTCCGAAGCCCACGTGTATCAGATTTCGGCCGCCAAGGACGAGCTGCCCCGACGTTGGTTCGTGACGGCAGAGCTTCTCGCGCGTTGTCCCAACCTTCTGGCCGTGTCATCGAGCGGCTCCGGTTGCGACACCATCGACATCGATGCCTGCACAGCCGCGGGTGTGGCCGTGATGAACCAGGCCGGCGGAAACGCCGATTCCGTGGCGGAAATGGCGATCGGGTTGATGCTCTCTGTGATGCGGCGCATCCCGGAGTCGGACCGCCGCATGAAAACGCATACCACCGGCAGCCGAGAAGACCTGATGGGCCACGAACTCCGTGGACGTACGCTGGGTCTGGTCGGTGTCGGACATGCCGGGAGCCGCGCTGCGGCGCTCGGCCGTGCCTTCGGCATGCGCGTGATTGGTCATGACCCGTATCTCGACAATGCAGAGATGGCAAAGCGCGGCGCCGAGTCCGTCTCGTTCGACCAGTTGCTGCGCACATCCGATATTGTGTCGCTGCACTGCCCGCGCGATGCCAGCACGCTTGGGATGATGGACGCTGCGGCCTTCGCGGCCATGCGCCAGGGCAGCATCTTCGTCAGCACGGCCCGGGGCGGCATCCACGATGAGGCCGCCCTGTACGAAGCGTTGTCCGGCGGACACCTCGCGGGCGCCGGCCTGGACGTCTGGGACCAGGAACCGCCTCCGCCCGGACATCCGCTTCTGACGCTCGACAACGTCGTCGCGACCTTCCACACGGCAGGCGTGACGCATGACGCCCGGCGCAGGAACGCTACCTTGGCCGCGACGCAAATTCTGGCGCTGCTCTCTACAGGAGAGAAGCCCGAACGCCTGGTGAACCCCGCCGCATGGCCCAGGGTACGCCAGCGCATGGAGGCAGCCTTGCTCGTTGCCGCGAGCTGACCACAAGCAGTCATCACAAAAATACGCCGGCCACATGAGGGCCGGTGAGGAGACAACACCATGCACAGCAATTCCGACTCGCGTCGTCGGCGTCTATCCCTTTCCCTTGCCGCGTCTTCGCTCGTCGGCCTGGTCGGCACGCTGTTGCCAGCATCGGCCCAGGCACAAGCCGCACCGTGGCCGAATCGCCCCATCGAGATGATTGTGGCGTACGCACCGGGCGGCGGCACCGACCTGGTAGCCCGCCTGCTCGCACGGCATCTGGAGAAGGAGCTGGGTGCAACCATCGTCGTGCAGAACAAGCCGGGAGCCGGCGGCGCCATCGGCTTCGCCGAACTGGCACGCGCCACGCCGCACGGCTACACCATCGGCTTCATCAACACACCGAACTTGCTGACCATTCCAATCGAGCGCAAGACGACATTCACCTGGAAGAGCTACGACCTCATCGGCAATCTGGTAGACGACCCGGGCGCATTCACCGTCAATCAGTCCAGCAACATCGATTCGCTGGCGACGCTCGTGAAGTATGCCAAGGCGAATCCGGGCGCTGTCACCGTTGGCACCACGGGCGTCGGCTCGGACGACCATCTCGCGATGCTGCTGTTCGAAAAGGCGGCCGGCGTCAAGCTGACACATGTGGGCTACAAAGGGGCCGGCGAAGTCCGTGGTGCGCTGGCTGGTCAGCAGATTACGATTGGCGCCATCAATGTCGGCGAAGCGCTGGCTTACCAGAAGAGCGGCACGCCGCTTAAATTCCTGGGGCAGATGGGACTGTCGCGCGCGGTACTCGCGCCGAACGTCCCGACGTTCCGCGAGCAGGGCTACAACATCGAGCTCGCTTCCTTGCGCGGCCTGGCCGCCCCCAAGGGCCTGCCTGAGCCGGTCAGGAAGAAGCTTGTCGATGCGATGGCCAAGGTTGCCGCGGACCCGCAGTTCAAGCAGCAGGCAGATGCCATGTTTGCGCCGCTGCGCTACCTGGCCCCAGCCGCCTACGCCGCCGAACTCGAACGTGGCGAAGCCGGCTTCCGCCAACTGTGGAAGGAAATGCCATGGCAGGAAAAGTGAAGACATCGTGCAGCAATTCTTGCCGCCGGTAATGACGCCTTTGCATGCCCCTATGCGGCTAGTGCGTGGCGCCGCCGCMGTCCTTGAGATCGGTGGAAACCTCGAGCGCCGTGGCCACCATGATCTCGATGGCCGCGATCAACGTGCGGGCTTGCATGCTCGGCGCGCCGGGGTGGGCGGCGGCCATCTGCGGCAAGTACGGTACATGAATGAAGCCGCCACGCAGGGCTGGACGCTCGGTTGCGATGCAATGCAGCAGCGAATAGAAAATGGCGTTGCAGTTGTAGGTGCCGGCGGTCTGCGAAACCGATGCCGGGATGCCCGATTCGCGTAGACGCCGGACCAGTGCCTTGATCGGCAGCGCGGAAAAGTAGGCGGCAGGGCCCCCGGCGATTACGGGTTCGTCGATGGGCTGCCGTCCGGCATTGTCCGGGATACGCGCATCCACCACGTTGATCGCCACCCGTTCGACCGATATGTCGCTGCGGCCGCCTGCCTGCCCCAGGCACAGCACGAGAACAGGATCGACCTCGGCAATGGCGCCCAGCAGCGCCTGCCTGACCTCGGCAATCACACACGGAAGCTGGCGCGCCACCACGCGCGCGCCGCCAATCACGCGTTCATCGACGGCGCGGGTCGCTTCCCAGGAAGGATTCAGGGTTTCGCCGTCGAATGGCTCGATGCCGGTGACAAGTACGGTCTGCATTTGGCGCTGTCCGAAGGATGATCAAAGGAAGAAGGAGACCACCCATCGTACCCACGCAATGACGATTCTTGAAATGGATATCCAATATCCGTTAAATTCACGGCATGAATCTGTCCCGGATCGACCTGAACCTGCTCGTGGCATTCGAGGCGCTGTATCAGACACGCAGTGTCACCCTGGCCGGCAAGCGCCTGAACCGCGCCCAGCCGTCGGTGAGCAATGCGCTGACGCGGCTGCGGGCGCTGTTTGGCGATGACCTGTTTGTACGAACCCACGCGGGGATGCAGCCGACTGAACTGGCGCACACGCTGATGCCCGGAATTTCCTCCGCCCTCGATCACGTGCGCCAGGCCGTGGGCCAGTCGGTGGCATTTGATCCGGCCATGCCTGCCGGACGCAGCTTTACCATCGCGGCCACTGACTACGCGGACATCGTCCTGCTGCCCCATTTGATTGGACGGCTCAGGCGGCAAGCACCGGACATCGACCTGCGAATCATGGCGCTCGACCGGGCGGCCATTTACGAGCAGCTCGATCAGGGCGTGGTCGACGTTGCCATTGGCGGGCATCTCACCGCACCGAAACGCATGGTGCGAACCAGGCTGTACGAAGAGGACTTCGTCTGCATTGCCAGCCGCTCGCATCCACAGTTGACCGCGCATGGCCAGCGGCGGAGTATCGACCTGGCGACCTATCTGCAGCTGCCCCATGCGCTGTTTGCTCCCGGCGATACCGGATCGCGGCGTGGGGTCATCGATGCCCGGCTCGACAAGCTGGGTCTGCAACGGCGTGTCGCGGCGACGTTCTCGCACATCGTGGCGTTGCCGCTGGCCGTCGCGCACAGCGACCTGGTGGCGACCGTTGCCAGGCGGGTGGCACACCGGCTCTCCTCCCCCGACGTGCAGATCTGCGAGGTACCCGAAGCGCTTGCCGATACTGCCTTCGACATCGAGTTGATTCACAACCGGCGGACGCAAGCCGATGCAGCGGCCGTGTGGCTCAGGCAGGAGATCCGGGCCGCGGTCGTGGCAATGCGTTGATGCCGCGTGCTGCGGCAAGCGGGGTACCCCCCGCGGCACGTGTCAGGCCAGGTGGCAGCGAACCCAGTGATCGGCGCCAAGCAGCCGCAAGGCAGGCGCGGACGCGCGGCACTGGTCGGTCGCGTGGGCACATCGCGTATGGAAACGGCACCCCGACGGCGGGTCCAGCGGGCTGGGCTGTTCGCCTTCCATGACAACCCTTGGCAAGCGCCGGTTTGCCGGGTGGGCCGAAGGCGCCGCCGACATCAGCGATCGCGTGTACGGATGCAGCGTGCGATGCCAGACTGCATCGCGCGGACCCTGTTCCACGACCTGTCCCAGGTACATCACGGCGATGCGGTCGGACATATGCCGCACCACGGCCAGGTCGTGCGAGATGAACAGATAGGCGATGCCGAGCGTTTCGCGCAGGTCCAGCAGCAGGTTCAGTACCTGTGCGCGCACCGAGACATCGAGCGCAGACACCGCTTCGTCGCACACGATCAACGCGGGATTCAGCATCAGTGCGCGGGCGATGGCCACACGCTGGCGCTGTCCGCCGGACAGTTCGTGAGGAAAGCGAACGGCCATGTCCGGATGCAGGCCCACGCTCCGAAGCACTTCCGCTACCCTGGCTTGGCGTTCGGCGGTATTGCCGCGCCGATGCACGATCAGCGGCGCCTCGAGCGCCTGGCCAATGGTCGTACGTGGGTTGAGCGATGCGGCCGGATCCTGAAACACCATTTGCACCCGCGGCCGCACCGCGTGCAGTGCGCGGCCGCGCGCCCTGGCGATGTCCTCGCCGTCCAGCCGGACCTCGCCTTCATCGACATCCGTCAACCGCATGGCAACGCGCGCGACGGTGGATTTGCCGCAGCCGCTTTCCCCCACCAGACCCAGGGTCTCGCCCGGCGCGATGTCCAGAGAGACGCGGTCCAGCGCGCGCACCACGCCGGCCTGCGTTGGATAGTGGCGAGACACGCCCCGGAGTGACAGCAGGGGCGCGCTCATGCCACGGCCTCTTCAAACGATACGGTCCGTCGGGTCACGGGGACCAGCGGCGCGTGGCACGCCACATCGCCATTGCCTGTGTGCCGAAGCGCGGGCGTGGTCGCGCGGCAGTTGTCCTGCACGAAGGCGCAGCGCGGGGCGAAGGCGCAGCCTGGCGGCATGGCCGTCAGCGGCGGCACGGTGCCGGCAATTTCCGGCAGGCGCGCGCCCGGGGGCAGCGTCTCGATGGCCAGCGACGCCAGCAATCCGGCCGTGTACGGATGCGCGGGCCGGGTGAGCAACGCATCGACCGGACCCTGTTCGACGATCCGGCCGGCATACATGACCGCCGCACGATCGGCTGTCTCGGCGACTACGCCGAGATCGTGGGTGATAAGCAGCATGGCCATGCCGGTTTCGGCCTGCAGGCGCTTGAGCAGGCTCAGGATCTGGGCCTGCGTCGTGACGTCCAGGGCCGTCGTCGGTTCATCGGCAATCAGCAGGTCGGGCTCGCCGGCCAGCGCAATGGCGATCATCGCGCGTTGCCGCATGCCGCCCGACATCTGATGAGGATAATCGTTGGCGCGCTCGCGTGGCGATGGCATGCGTACCTGTTCGAGCAGCGCAATGGCACGCTGTGCGGCATCGGCGCGACTGGTACGCCGATGCAGGCGGATCGTTTCTGCGATCTGGTCGCCGATCCGCATCACGGGATTCAGGGCCGACATCGGCTCCTGGAAGATCATGGCAATGCGGTGGCCACGTATCCCCTGCATGGCGCGGTCGTCCAGCGAAAGCAGCTCGGTGCCGTCGAGGAACACCTGGCCGCTGGTCCGCGCCAGGCGGCGCGGCAGCAGCCGCAGCAGGGCGCAGGCGGTGACCGATTTGCCGGAGCCGCTTTCGCCGACCAGGGCAAGGGTCTCGCCACGATCGATGGTCAACGAGACATCGTGCAGCGCCGTGACGGGGCCGTCCGGCGTGGCGAAGCTGGCGCGCAGGGCGCGTACATCGAGCAGCGTCATCGGTCAGCTCCGTCGTTGGCGCAGATGAGGGTTCAGCGCGTCGTTGAGGCCATCGCCGATCAGGTTGAACGCCAGCACCGTCAGGACGATGGCGAAGCCGGGCAGGCCGCAGATGTACCAGGCATCGGCTACCTGTTCGCGGCCGCCGCCAATGATGGTGCCCCAGCTCATCACGTTGGGGTCGCCCAGGCCCAGGAACGCCAGCGATGCTTCGGTCTGGATGGCCGTGGCAACCGTCAGCGTGGCCATGGCGATTACCGGTGGCAACGCGTTGGGCAGGATCTGGGTGACGATGATGCGCAGATGGCTCATGCCAATGGTTTCGGCCGCCAGCACGAATTCCCGCCCGCGCAACGACAGGAATTCGGCGCGCACCAGGCGGGCGGTGGCCGGCCACGACACCACGCCGATGGCGACTACCACGGTGGTCACCGAGGGCTTGAAGATCGCCACCAGTACCACGGCCAGCACGAACTTCGGGACCGTCTGGAAGACCTCGGTCAGGCGCATCAGCGTCGCATCGACGCGTCCGCCGAAATAGCCGCCTAGCGCGCCCACGGTGATGCCCAGCGACGCCGCCAGGGCGGTGCTGACGAGCCCGATCAGCAGCGACACGCGCGCCCCGGCCGCCATGCCGGTGGCCAGGTCGCGTCCCATGAAATCGGTGCCCAGCGGATAGGCGGCATCGTCCCCGGGCCACAGCATCGGCGGGCCGGCCATGTCCCACGGGTCGCCAGGAAAGATGAAGGGCCCGACGATGGCGACCAGCGCCACCGCCAGCATCAGCAGGACGCCAAGCGCGATCGAGGGATGCGCAAGCGCGGCGCGCCACAGCGCGCGGGGCGCGTGGCGCGTGGGGACCCACCGGCGCGCAAGCACGGCCGGCGCGTTCATGCCCGGCTCCTGCTGCCCGCCACCGAAACCCGGGGATCGATGGCTGCGTAAAGCAGGTCCACAAGGATGTTCACAACGGTCACCAGCAGCGAGCTCAGCAGCAGGATGCCGAGCAGCAGGTTGAAATCGCGCGCCAGTACGGACTCGAAGGCGAGCCTGCCCAGCCCAGGCCAGCTGAAGACGGACTCGACCAGCACCGCGCCGCTGAGCAGCGACGCCACCTGGTAGCCGGCCATCGTGACCAGCGGCAACAGCGCGTTGCGGAGCGCATGGACCACGGTCACGCGGACCTCGCCTGCACCCTTGGCGCGGGCGGTACGCACGAATTCCGCGCCATCGAGTTCAAGCATCGCGGTGCGTACCAGCCGCGTATAGACAGCCAGATAGAACGTGGCCAGCGTGCAGGCGGGCAGGATCGCGTGCAGCGCCACGTCGCGCAGCCACGCCAGGCCCCTGTAGCCAGCGCTGACATCGGTCATGCCGCCCGACGGCAGCCAATGCAGTCGGGCCGAGAACAGCACGATCGCCATCAGCCCGAGCCAGAACGTGGGCATGGCATAGGCGGCGAGCGTGAGGCACGACACCAGCCGATCGGGCCAGCGATGGACGCGCACGGCAGACAGTACGCCCAGTGCCAGACCCAACACCAATGCAATCGCCATGGCCAGTGCCATCAGCAGCAGCGTGGCGGGTAGCCGGCTCATGATCAGGTCGAACACCGGCATGTTCTGGCGATACGAGAAGCCGAGGTCGAGGGTGGCGATCTGCCCAAGGTAGCGCACGAGCTGCAGCGACAGCGGCTGGTCGAGGCCGAAGCTGGCGCGCAGCTGGGCCATGGTCTCGGGCGTGGCTGCACCGGCTTCACCTGCCAGGACGTCGACCACATCGCCGGGTGCCAGCTGCAGGATGACGAAATTCATCAAGGCGATGCCCACGACCACCGGCACCACCTGCAGCAGGCGCTGGCGCAGGAACGCAAGGGCGACACGGCGGCGCATGGCTCAGGCCCGGGGCGTGAGCCATGCATCGGCATACGATGCAAACAGGCCGTCACCCTGCGCCGTCGCCTTGCGGAAGCGCGCCGTGGACACGGTGACCCAGGTCTGTTCCACCAGATCGAGTACCGGCACGTCGTCCTGCACGATCTGCTGCCACTGCTTGAGCAGGGCCTTGCGTTTGCCCTCGTCGGCCTCGCGCCCGGCGGCTTCCATGACGCGGTCGAGCTCCGGGTTCGAGTACCCCGAGCCGTTGGTCCATGGCGCGCCCTTGATGATGTTCTTCGTCCAGAACAGCCGCTGCACGCCCAGCGTGGGATCGGGCAGCCGATGCAGGCTGGAGATCATCAGGTCGTAGTCCTGGTCGGTAAACACGCGGCGCAGGTAGGTGGCGGTGTCGCCAGCGCGCAGTTCCACGTCCACCCCGACGCGCGCCAGCGATTGCTTGATGAACTCCGCCGGACGGCTGGCGGTGACGCCCCCGCCGCCATCGTAGTCCAGCGTGACGCGCAGGCGCTTGCCGTCCTTGCCCGGCCTGTAGCCGGCCTCGTCCAGCAGCGCAGCGGCCTTCCTGACGTCAAACGGATACTGGCGCGTATCGGGCGAATAGTAGTTGACGACCGAAGACGGCACGGGCCCCGTGGCAGGCTTGCCGTAGCCCAGGAACACCACCTTCAGCAGCGCGTTGCGGTCGATGGCGTAGGCCAGGGCCTGTCGAACCCGCCGATCGGCGAAGTACGGCTTGCGGACGTTGAACTGCGTCAGGAAGATTGTGGCCAGGTAGCGGCCATCATCGGTGTTGATGCGGTAGCGTTGCTTGTCCTGGAAGCGGCCCAGGTTCGACAGCGGAATGCTGGACCCAAGAGCCACGTCGATCTCGCCCGCCTCCAGCGCCACCGTGCGGGCCGCGGCGTCGGGGATGAACTTGAATACGACGCCGTCCAGGTATGGCTGGTCTTTCTGCCAGTAGTTCGGGTTCCGCTCCAGCCGCACATGGCTGCCCTTGACCCACTCCTTGAACACGAACGGGCCGGTGCCCACCGGCGCATTGTTCAACGGGTTGCTCAACACGTCCTTGCCCTCGTAGAGGTGGCGCGGCAGGATCTGCGCGCCGTACGTGTTGATGTAGTTGATCAGGTAGGGGGCGGGCGACGACAGGCGAATGATGACCGTGTGCGGGTCGGGCGTATCCACGGCCGTGACGTTGGCAAAGGCCGCGCGGCCAAACGGATGGAGCTTCTTCCAGACTTCAAGCAGCGTGTACTGGACATCCGCAGCCGAGAAATCCTTGCCGTCGTGCCACTTGACGTTCTTGCGCAACTGGAAAGTCGTGGTCAGACCGTCGGCCGAGGTCTTCCACGACGTTGCCAGCGCAGGCACGGGACGCAGGTTCAGGTCGTAGGCAACGAGGCCTTCCAGCACCTTGCTGGATACCTGTCCGATGTTCATCGTGGTGATGAATGCGGAGGTCAGCAGCGTCGGCTCTGGCGAGACGGCCACGTTGAGCACGCCGCCGCGGACCGGCGACCCCTGCGCTGCGGAAGCGTCTGCGAGAACGTCCGCCGAGAACGGGACACCGATGGAAAACAGCGTGGAAGCAGCAAGGAAATCGCGACGGTTCATTTCGGGCGGCAGGATGGGCGGATGGTGACAGCCATCGAGTGTAGATATCGCCCGCCGGGCCGGGAACGAAGGATTTCCTCTTTGCTATCGCGTTTGGTGCATCGTCGCCCCTGATGGACGCCTCGCGCGGAGGCGGCGAAAGAGCAGCCGCGGCCCGCGCCATGGCGGCCGGCTGAAGATGAGCGACTACTTCCAGAAGCCCGCGTGCGCGCGGGCGGCTTCTTCCTCCAGCATCGGACCGGCCACCTTCACCTTGCGCTGACCGCGTTCGAACACTTCCCGGCAGGGTAGCGAGAACGTCGGGTTTTCGGGGTGGTCTCCCGTGAGACCGAGCAGGGAATGCTCCGACAGTGCGTAGACAACGCGACCGATTCCGGTCCAGTAGACCGCACCGGCACACATGCAGCACGGCTCCGCACTCGTGTACAGCGTGCAGCGGGCGAGTTGTTCCGGCGTCCGCACACGTGCTGCTGCGGCAGCGGCGGCCAGTTCGGCATGCTGGGTCGGATCACCTTCCGGTGGCATCGAGTTGTTGCCTGCGGCCGCGATGACGTTGCCGTTTTCGTCGGCAACCAGCGCAGCGAAAGGATGGCGGCCGCGCTGCCTGGCCTCATAGGACGCGGCAATCGACTGGCGCAGCAGGTCCATATCGAGCATCGACACGTCTTCGGAAGTTTCTTCAATGTTCAGGGTTGCCATGTAGTTCTCCAGGGGAATAGGACGATAGGACTTTGTTCACCAGCGCCGGAAATGGCATCGGCAGGACCCCCAACGCTGACCGATACCGCCACGACCAACGCACCGCGGGCCCGGCATCACGCGACGCCGCTCTATTGCTCCAGGTGCATCGGTGCGGCGTGAAGATAAGCATTCTTATCACAATGGCATCGATGAATACGAAAACTGCATTCCTGGACTACCGACCTTAGTGGTTTCGCCATAACCTCAACAAGAATGACGGAGAAATCCTGATTGTTATGGCCACGAGATCGCCGAACGCAAGCCAGTCCGCGCGTGGTTGCCGTTGGTGAGGGATCAAGCCTTGTGCTTTGGGAACTGAAGCGCGAATTCGGTGAACTCGTGCTCCACCGATTGGCAGGAGATCGAAGCCCCCCAACTGCGCAAGACATCCCTGCAAAACGCCAGTCCGATACCCGTGCCGCGATGCGCGGGATAGGAAAAAAACGGCTGGAACATCCGGGCCAGGACATGGGCCGGAACTCCCGGCCCTGTATCCCGGAACAGGACATAGACGTCGCTGCCTCTCGTCTCACAGCGGATCAGAATCTTGCCCTTCCCTGCCCGCTTGATCGCCTCGAGCGCATTCTTGGTCAGATTGGTAATGACCAATTCGAACAGTTGCGCGTTGCCCAGCACGTGCAGAGGTGCCGACGCATCGATCGTGACGATATCCTGACGCGCAGGTTCGAACGGAAACCGGTCAATACTCTGGCGCACGGCGTGGACCAGGTCGAACACCTCTTGCCTGGCCGCCTTCGGGTCCTTGGAGTTCGCCACCAGCAAATCGATGCTGCTGCTGACATGCGCGAGATCGGCCTGTAAGCGGGCAATGGCCTGGAGAAGCCCCTCTCGATGCGCTGCCTGCGGATCTAGCGCCGCGGGCAACCTGCTTTGGAGCCCCGCAGCGGTCATCGTCAGACTCGTCAGGGGCGTGCGCAATTCATGCGCGACCGTTGCCAGGGCGACGGCCATCCCCCGTCGCTTTTCTTCGACCAGCAACTGGCGATCCAATTTGATCACAACGAGCACGGCGATCACGAACGCAATGATCGGCAACTGCAACAGCAGCGGTTGCCATGGAATGCCTGCAATGGAGTGACCGGCCACCACGAACAATGCAAATGCGCCGGCTGCTCCCGAGAGCAGGGCCATTGTCGCGAACGCCGAACTGAAGTGGTATAGGACCACCACGGCGATGATGACCGACTCCGCCCATACCAGCGAGCCGTGGTTCTCCAGGTAGAAGAAGATAAAAGCGAAGGGCATCCCGACGGTAATGGCAAACAGCGCATAGGTCGGCAGCCATCGCTTGTGCGACAGTGCAGAAGCGAACAACAGCGGCACAAATAGTGCCGTGCAAATCAGTCGCAGCCACAGGTTTTCGTAAGCCTGCGGAAAGACATAGGACCAGATGACGTAGTAAAGCGGATGGCCAATGACCCCCAGCGCGCCCACCATCTGGATACGACGCAGGCGCACGACGCTTTCCTCGTCGAGCAAGGTGGTCCGGGAGGCCGTCTCAAATACGGCACGCCGGGCATCCTTGACGAGCCGAATCCACAACGATTCGTCCCCTGATTGCGCTTGCGTGGCTTCCATCTCGAGCGTCTGACCCCTGCAAGATTATGGCGCTGTGCTGCCTGGTGAACAGGTGCGGCCGCGATGCGCGCGGCGCGTCGATGACCACTCCGCCAGCCTGACCTCGTCCCGAATCTTCGCGAGAACGTCGATCAGCCGGTCCATGTCGGAAGGAGTGAGTTTCGCATGCAGCGTAAGGCGCATCAATGCCCTATTTTTGGGGGTAGCAGGGGAGCAAAAGACGGCGCCGAAGATGCCGTGCCGCTGCAGTGCGTTGCGCAGAACCATGACCTGGGGTTCCGTACCCGCCTCCAGCCCGATGATCTGCTCGCTCCCGTCGCTGATGTTGTAGCCAAGCTCGGTAATGGCTGCGCGTGTAGACCGGGTGATGGCATGCAGGCGCGCCCTGCGATCGTCTGCGCGCGCAATGAAATCCGCCGCGGCATCGAACCAGGCGATTTCATGGCGCAGCAGACCGGAACTGAAAATGGCCGGACGTGCCTCCACCGCGAAGAAATCCTTGAATCGGGTCGAACAGGCCACGAACCCGGCGCGCCCGGCAAACGCCTTGGCCAGCGACGCCGTCCGGAAATGGACCCGTTCGGAAAGCCCCAGCGCGGGGACAAGCCCGCCGCCCGCAGGGCCATGCGTGCCTAGCGAATGTGATTCATCCACCACCAGGACGCTGCCTGTCGCTTCCGCCATTTGCACGTACGCTTCCAACGGCGCCACGCTGCCCGTGGTGCTATAGACGGCATCCACCAGAATGACGCCCGGACCCATGCGCTCGATCTGGCGCGCGGCGTGAGCGAAGTCGTTGTGGCGCACTGGCACGGCCTGAGCCCCGGCCGCGCTGATGCCTTCCCACAGCGAGGCATGGCCGTTCATGTCGATGTAGACGGGCACCCCCGGCCCCGCAATACACTGCACCAGCCCGACGTTAGCCGCCCATCCTGACTGGGCGATCAGGCCATCCTCGGCCTGCATGAGCGTGGCGAGTTTCCGTTCGACCTGCTGTTGTGGCGTGTCGCCGTGCCGAAACACCGAAGACATCAGCAATTCGGGCGCCTCGTCGAGTAGCGCCCGCGCTTGCGCCTGGACCAGCGCAGTTTCCCCCAGCAGGCATAGATAGTCGTTGCTGCTCAGGTGCAAGGCATCTGGGCCCGGGACGCGTCCGTGCAGCAGGTGATCGCCCCCCCAGAGTTTTTCCATTCTGTCGACGAAATGGGCAGCCATCCGATCCGAGATCCATGCCGGTAACGGCGCGGATTGTATGCGACTGACAGATTTTGTCGGTTGTGAATGAAGATTGGCGGGCGACATCGGTTTTCCTCCAAAGAAATGAGCGCCAAAATCAAAAAACGAATGACTTGAAAACTTGAGGTCTGCAGCGGAGGCCTGCCCTCATTGGATGGGAGGAACACGGCAACCGCAGGCTAAGCCAAAGCCTGTCGCGAACCCGAAAGCTCGCGCCATGCGTCGGCCGTGACGACACCGGCTTGCCGCCCCCCTTGGTTTCGTTCGAAGGACGGTACGGCACAGCATGACAGTTTGCGTCATCTATTCGACGCCCATTGGGCACGCCCGCGCTATTGCCGGATACCCAAAATCGACCGCTTCTGGCATGAGAAACGCATGCCAGCATTTGTCCGTGGCAGCGCGGCACCATGCCCGGTGGTGAGGAAAAGCAGTAGCTAACGCCCGACGAAGAAGCAATCTGCTGGCCTGCTCCGCTGAGCACTGATTGGGCCTCGCTAAATAATATTGAGGCCCTACTTTCCTAAACGCACCAACGTGCGAAATCGGATGCCATCCGATAGGCGACTTTGGCACTCAGAACCACTTGCGCCACATATTTCGGACATTGCTTTGCAAGCAGATTTGCGGAGTTCGGATTTAGGGCGGTTAATTGCTTTTCAAGAGAACGCCGTTCACGTAAGTCGCTTAACTTTCGACGAACATTAGAAGGCGCGATCTGGACGAAAGAGTTTGGTGCCAAGTCCTTGTTTTTGCAGGATTTCTATTGGAAAGACAATGAGCACTTAGACTTCAAGTGTCTCATTCATCACTTACCCGTTACGACGACATGCCGCATTCCAGATCGGGTGACGTCTGATCGCCCTCCCCTGCACTCCCGCTACGCTTCCCACTTTCGAGACCTCGGCGTTCGCGAGCAGGGAATCGCTCTGCTTCGACCCAGTTCGCCTGCACGACCGCGACGACATTCGCGCGACTTTCTGCACTGGCCTACCCTGCTCTGCGCCGGGGCGGCGGCCGTTTCCTGCGATCCATGGATCGATGGCTGAGGCAACTTCCACAGCGTCAACACTGCTGGAGCGGCTGGTTCTGACGCTTACGCCCCATGCAGAGGCTTTCGCAGCGCAAGGGTTAGCAGCGATAATGAGGCACAACTGATCGGCTCAAGAGGCACAAGGAATGGACAAGCAGGGCTTCACCACCGCCATTGTTCACGGCGACAGACTCACAGGTACCGAGCATGGTGGCGTTCATCAGCCAATCCATACCTCTGTGCAGTATGGTTTCGATCGCGTCGAGGACCTCATCGGCGTATTCCAGGGCACGAAGAAGGGTGGCTTCAACTACGCGCGCCAGGGCACGCCCACGACCGCGGCGCTTGAGCGCAAGATCACTAGCCTGGAAGACGGCATTGGCACGATCTGCTTCAGCACCGGCATGGCCGCGATCACGGCAACGTTTCTCACGCTGTTGCGTGCAGGCGATCATCTCGTGGCGAGCCGTTATGTGTTCGGGAACACCAACAGCCTGTTCGGAACGCTGCGTACGCTCGGCATAGACGTGACGACGGTCGATGCGTGCAATGTCGAAGAGGTCAAGCAGGCCATCCGTCCGAATACCCGGATGGTGTTCGTCGAAACCATCGCGAACCCGGGCACACAAATTCCGGATCTGCAAGGCATCGGCAACGTGTGCCGCGAGCGCGGTATCGCGTATGTCGTCGATAACACGATCACCTCGCCGGCCTTGTTCCGGCCGAAGACAGTCGGGGCCAGCCTCGTCATTAGCTCGCTGACGAAGACGATTGGCGGTCATGGCACCGCACTTGGGGGCGCCGTAACCGATACCGGCTTGTTCGACTGGAGCACATATCCCAACATTGCCGAGGATTATCGGCGTGCAGTGGGCAAGGAGCAGGGGCTGCTGCAAATCCGCAAGAAGGGCTTGCGCGACATGGGCGCGGCATTGTCGTCCGAGCAGGCACATGCGATCGCCATCGGGGCCGAAACGCTCGCGCTGCGCGTGAAGCAAAGCAGCGACAACGCGCTCGCGCTCGCACAGTTTCTGGAGCGGCATCCGGCTGTCGGAAGGGTGTACTACCCGGGCCTGCCGAGCCATCCGCAGTATGAAATCGCGCAATCGCTTTTTTCCGGCGCATCGTGGCTCCTGTCTTTCGAACTGAAGAACGCGGACCGCATGATTGACATCGTCAACGCGCTTGCGCTGCCCATCAAGGCAACCGGTCTTGGCGACACCCGAACGCTGATCATTCCCGTGGCTCCTACGATCTTCTTCGAAGCCGGCCCCGAGACACGCAAGGCAATGGGGATTTCCGATGGCATGCTGCGCCTGTCGGCCGGCATTGAGGACATCGACGATCTGATCGCGGACTTCTCACAGGCGCTGAAACTGGCCGCGTAGAACGGCAGCGCCAGAAGAAAGTGGCACCGCTGTCTGCATGACCAGCATTGCGTGATGGATTCGGGCTCACCAGACGGTGAGCCCAACGTCATCAAGGTGCCCGAGCCTGCAGTCCGTTCCCTCCCGACCTCACCGGCCGAACCGCTGTACGACTTACTTGAAGGGCGTCTGCAAGATTCCCATGATGGTCTGGATGCCATCGCGGTAGTTGCCAAGCCGCATGTTCTCGTCAAAGCTGTGCTGATTATTGTCGGCATTGACCAGCGGCACGATCACGAACGGGGACTTGAGCGCCTGCACCGCAGCACCGGTGGGGACGGTTCCGCCCATCATCCGGATCTGCACGGGCGACTTGCCGTAGGTATCGTGCATCACGCCCTGTAGCCATTTGCTGATCGGCGCGTCCAGATCGGTACGGGCCGCCGAACTCGAAGCAGACACTTCACCGGCCGTGAGCGATGCCAGTTTCGGATAGCGCGCTCGCTCTTCTGCCGTCGGCTCGCCGTTCACCAGGTGGTAGCCCTGCTTCTCGATGTGCTTGCGCAGCAGCGCCACCAGCGACTCGGGCGGCGTCTCCGGTACCGTACGCAGATCGATATCAGCGATGGCCACTTCGGGAATGATGGTCCGCGCCTTGGGGCCGACGTCACCCGCGGCAATGCCGCGTACGTTCAGGCTGGGATACTGCATCGCCTCCTGGTAATTGGCGCCGACCTTTTCTGCGCTGGCAATGCCCAGCCGGCGCTTAAGCGCCGCCTCGTCGTCTGGCACCGCCGCCATGATCTTCCGGGCCCGCTCGTCGAACTTTACCGGTGTGTAATAGCCGGGGATGGTCACGCGGCCATTCTCGTCCTTCATCGACGCCAGCAAGCTCGCCAGGCGTTGCACCGGATTGGCGGAGTAGTTGCCGTAGTGTCCGCTGTGCAGTCCCTGGCTTGCACCGAAGACTTTCAGCTGCACGAGCTGGATGCCCCGGTTGCCGAATACCAGCGTCGGCTGATTGCTCTGGTGCATCGGGCCATCGAAGATGACCATGCCGTCATTTCGCAATAGCGCAAGATTCTGGGCAATGACCTGTCCAAGCGAGGGTGAGCCCTTTTCCTCCTCGGAATCGAGCAGCACCTTGATGTTGACGCCCGGCTCCACGCCCGCCGCCTTGAGCGCATCGAAGGCTGCCAGGAACATCACGATGGGTCCCTTGTCGTCCGATGAGGAACGTGCGAAGAGGCGCCACTCGGGGTCCACCTGGCCACCGTACAGTTTGTCGAGCGGCAGGGTTTCCCATTTGCCGTCGGCAGCGCGGGCCTTGAGCGTGGCTTCCCATGGACTCTTCTGCGCCCACTGGGACGGTGTCACCGACTGGCCATCCAGGTGCATATAGAACAGTACAGTTTTGCGCGGTGCGGTCGCGCTTGCTTCGGGCGCCGTGTACTCGGCGTACATCATCGGCTTGTCGCCATTTGCGAGCGCCTGCGCCTGGAATCCGCGTCGGGAAAAGGCCTTGGTAAGCCAGTCCACGTTCTTTTGAATATCGGCCGGCACGGTTGCATCGTTGGGAATCGCCAGCAGCTCCACCCATTCGCGATAGCTTGCTGCTGCCGCACGGCCAGCCGATTGCTCAAGCTGTGCGCGGTCCAACGTGGTGGCGCTCACCACAGTCCCATACGCCAGGATCAGCGACGCAACAAGCGCCAGTCTGCGGGAACGATGCGGAATTCGCGAGGGGGTGCGCATGTCTTTCTCTCTGTTGGTTGTATGACGGCATGCATTATGACGGCAGCCTCCGTGAACCAAAAGGGACTATGCGCCGCAATCAGCGGCAGAAGGACCCATCACCCCCCTCCCCCGGAGCCCTCCGCGCCCCGTGGCTTTCGCCTTGCGGCACGCTTCGCTGTCACGGCCCACTTACTGGGATGTCTTTCGTCGATGAGGGCCCTATTCAACCGACAGCATTGAAGGGATAGGTACGCGACTGCGGCGCCGGTTCAATGCCATCGCCCGAGGGCAGGTTGTCCGCGGCAACGGAATGGTCTCCGCCAGGATTTTCACCAGACCGAAATGCGTCCGCAGCCTGGTGTTGCTTTCGTTTTCGCGTCTCCTGGTAAGCAGCGAAGCCTACTCCGGCACCCGCTGCTGCGATATACGTGATGAGTGGCAACGCCAGATGAACGAGTTTCCCGTTGAACATGATCTGCTCCTGCGTTGTTCCAGGGATCGGCAGCATCGAAAGCTGCAGAACTGCGGCATACCATCATCAGCATGGAGCATGCCACCGGCAGATAGCCGGGATACCACCGCGCCGCCGTCATCACCGCGGCCATCGGAAATGGAAAATCCGGCTCAATCCGGGACGGGCGCCGGCTATCACGTGTTGTGGAACGCTTGACGCACCGGCTGCTTTCTACAACCGATGGCAAAAAAGGAGCGCACTCGATGTTCCGCCACGCGGCGGTCAAGTGAAGGGCCGCCGACTTGCCGAGGCTACGGCTGCGCCGGCCATCAGGGCGATGCGGCGGGCTTTGGCGTTACGCAACTGCCCACGACGACTGCCACACCACATTAAGGCGTGCGCGCGGCTGGCCGCTGATCTTGAGCGGTGTTGGGCGCAGGATAGACTTCATCGCTGCGGGAGAACGACTCACGCGGCGGCGGAGGCGTCGCGGTGGTATCCCTGGGAACGCCCTCGCATCCACCCATCGTCGTGGCCAGCAGGGCAACCGCTAACGCAGTCGCCATACCGCGACACCACGTTGTACCAGTGCAAGCTCTCAGTGTGTCAAACATAGACGGATTCCCTGAAGACATATCCGAAGCATAGGTGTCTTCGGCAGGCGTGCATAACAGAAACCGCTCAGCGCGATGGATCCCTGGTCCCCAGCGGTACGGGCTGCGTCAGCGTTTCAGGTCGCAGAATCCGGTCCAGTTCCTCTTTCGATAACAAGCCCTTTTGCAGCACGATCTCATAGACGCTACCACCGGTGGCATGCGCTTCCTGCGCGACGGCAGTCGCATTGGCGTATCCAATGTATGGGTTCAACGCCGTGACAATACCGATGGAATTCTCCACGATTGCGCGAAGCCTTTCCTCATTCGCGGTAATGCCCTTGACGCATCGTTCCGCCAGCGTCAAACAACCATTGCGCAGATGACTCACGCTTTTGAAGAGGCTGTGGGCAATGATCGGCTCGAACGCATTGAGTTGGAGCTGCCCTGCCTCTGCCGCGAAGGTCACGGTGACGTCATTACCAATGACTTCAAAGGCGATCTGATTGACGACCTCCGGAATAACGGGATTTACCTTGCCAGGCATGATGCTGGAACCTGCCTGCATCGGTGGCAGGTTAATCTCATTCAGACCTGCTCGTGGGCCGCTCGACAGCAGGCGCAGGTCATTGCAAGTCTTCGATAGCTTTACCGCTACACGCTTTAGGACCCCCGAGAGCTGGACGAAGGCGCCACAGTCTTGCGTTGCCTCGATCAGATTCGGAGCCGTCTGCAGCGGGATGCCAGTAATGTCACGAAGCCGCTGCAATACCAGGGGCGCGTAGGAAGGGTGCGCGGTGATGCCCGTACCGATCGCGGTGGCACCCAGATTGATTTCGCAGATGAGCATTGATGCTTCACGCAAGCGCTGCTCGTCCTCACCTAGCATCACCGCGTACGTACTGAACTCCTGACCCAGCGTCATCGGCACGGCGTCCTGCAGTTGGGTACGTCCCATCTTGATAATGTGCGCGAACTCCGCCGCCTTGGCTTCGAATGCGTTGCGCAGCGTCGCCATCGCGTCAATGAGTCCAGCGATACCAAACCACGTCGCCACTTTCAGCGAACTCGGATAGACATCGTTGGTGCTTTGGCCGATGTTGACGTGCTCGTTGGGATGAAGATGCTCGTATTCGCCTTTGTGGTGCCCAAGCAGTTCCAGCGCACGGTTGGCGATGACCTCGTTGGCATTCATGTTTGTCGAGGTACCCGCTCCGCCTTGAATGACGTCCACGACGAATTGGTCATGCAGATGACCAGCGATGATTTCCTTGCAGGCGTCCACGATCGCATTGCAACGCCGCTCGTCCAGGAGCCCCAACTCATGGTTGGCAAGGGCAGCCGCCTGCTTGATCGCCGCAAGCGCCTTGATTAACTCCGGGTAGATGGAGATTGGTGTCCCGGTGATTGGAAAATTCTCAACGGCCCGCAGGGTGTGTACGCCATAGTAGGCATCCGAAGGGACTTCTTTGTCCCCAATGAGGTCGTGTTCAGTACGAAACGATGTGGCGGCCATGGCTCGTCTCCCTCAGCAGCATGCGTATCGTGAAGTGTATGAAGTTACACCGCCCGAGTGGGTCTTATGCAAAGAGAGTATTACGCCGACCACGATGGTGACGGTTATGCACAAGGAACATCGGCTGTCACACGTTGCCCGTGGCGAAGTGGCGGGATGCCGTCCCGCCGGCAGGGCTTCCGTGACGATGCAAAGAAGGCCTGTCATGGCCCGCCAGCGGCTCCGCCATCGATCCAAAATAATTTGCATTGCCATTTGGCCGGTAAAACGGTCCGGCGCATTTCGGAAGCATTGTTTTTTAGAATGAAAACAATGGGTTACGTCGATTGTCGCTGTATGAACAAGGGGCAAATCGCCTGATTTGCTTCCCCGCGTTGCCGCCGTCGCCTTCTCTTCGGTGAATGCAAGGACTTGTCGCAATACACCTGGTACCACATTGCCTGAACACCGGCACGGCAGGACGCGGCCAGGCTGGGCACTCGACCATGATGCCGCTGCTCTGCGCACAATTTTGCAGACCCCGGGGTGCCATCAGGCCGATGCAGGCTATGCGCCGCTGCGGAGCGAATCGACTGACTCTATATCGAAGAGGCGGTGTAGATCTTTTCTCCGAAGACGCGCGGCGACGAGCGGAGCGTGACGTCTTTTCGCAAGTACAAGTTTGCGTCGCTCTTGCTGGCATCGCGACATGGACTCGAGCATGCGCCCCACCCCCGCTGTTTCGGCACGTGCTTCCAGCCGCTCAGTGACAGCGCTCGCGTTTGGCGACTTGAATATGTTGATTCTCGCTGCCGGCGCCAGACGCGCCTCACGTTGCCTCTGCTCACCATAGAATGGTACTTGGCATTAAGCGCGACTCTCACGAGCGCAGCGCAGAGTCGTCCGTAACCCGACCGCTTTCAAATCGGGCCCCGAATTCCCGCTTCAATGCCAGATCGCCAAGGGGGCCGCGATCGCCCCAAGCCTTCTTCCCCGCCTTGCTCAGTGGCCGCCGGGGAACTCCGAAAGATGCTACGCAAAAGATCCCCGCTGATACGATCCCTTCAGTGTCCGTCTGCGTACCAGCAACCGCAGGGTTCTCTTTCCAATAGAAACCCTTACAAATCAAGAAGTTAGGACTGTCCACCGGAAAGTCCGCAAAAATTCAGGCATTCCATGGGAACGTAGATCTTTATAACTCATTGATTTGATTGACTTTCTACTAGAAACCAGTCGTTAGCCCTACAAAGAATTGCGGAGACCTGTGGAACGGTATCCGTCCGCCAGGCTCGACATCCCATTCGTCGCTCGCGAATCAATCTCCTATGTAGCGAATAGGGCAGTAGCAGCCGACACCGTTTGATGGCCATCCCCCATGCCCGGGCTAGGCGAGCGATGACCGTTGGATGCTCACCTGCCCTTTTTGCACGGCCAAGGCGAAGCGCAGGTTCAGGGGCAACGAGCCATCCCGCCCCATGACTACCTGGGCATGCGCATCGATCCGTCCCAAGCTGGTCCCGTCGCGTCTCACGACCGTCAACCCGTGCGACTTGGCGAGAATCGAATTCAAAAGGTTCTTCGCGCTTTGCGCCTCAGTGGCAGCACGGGTCGTCGCTTCCTTGCCCGAGGCAATCGCAGCGAAGTCCAGAGCCTTCCCCGCAAGCGACCGGATGTATGCGTATGCCTCCCGGCCAGAAAGCGTCGACAGGCGTTCGCGGAATGCCGTGACAATGGCCTCTAGTCGCTTGCCATGACGCTTGGCAATGCTCATGAGCGAGAACACGGCACGCGCAGTCAATCCGAGCTTGAGAAGCCAAGCCAACGAAAGTGGTACCTTGGAAACTGAATCAATTCCCGCCGGCGGCTCGCTTGCGAATGAATTCTGTAAAGACTTCTGCTCGTTGGTATGTTCCTTATATTGGCCGTCTTCCATTGTGAGAGACGGTTCCTTGTGGATAACTTTTTGACGCCTGTCTTCCTTTGATGACCTGCCGACGAGGCCAAGAAGAATCTGTGCCTTCTCTGTGAGTCGAACCGGCGAGACGTGGAACCGCCCCGAGCGCGCAATGCGGATCTGCTCACGAACGACATAACCGTGGCGCTCCAAATCGGCCAGGCCACGATAGAGGGACGACTCGCTGTTGAGCAGAGACTCGGCGCGCAGCAAATCCCGGCGCGGCCAGATAGACGAGGAGGGGCGAGTTAAATTGAAGAATCGCAGAATGCCAAAAAGGACCCGGCGGGCGGTAGTCCCAAGGTCCAGGCAATTAAGCGGATCGAATACGGCGGCTCGGGCTTCGATGAGCGCGAGGGGTAGGGTAGAAGGGCGAGCAATAGCCTCGCCCGGCGCGTAGCGTTGCGCAATAGTCATACTGACTCCGATTTTCCAAGGACGAACGCCCTCCGGAGCTTGACTAGGCAAAATGACTCGCTACACTGAACACTCGTTGCGACTCGTGTTCACGGTTCCCGCCGTAGATACGTGTAGGTTGAGTTTTGAGCTATCAAACTCCACCAAACCGAGTTTCGGATTCCCGTCCGAAACTCAGCAGAGGCCTGGGTTCCCGCCCAGGCCTTTGTCTTTGTGGTGAGGGATGTGTCAAAAATGCGATTTACTTCATTCGCTTCGCTCTCTCAATGAGTTGTAAAAGGCAGAAGTTCTGCCTTTTAGTTGCCCGTCTGCGCGTTGGCCTCGATAAACTCCCGCAGCCGCTTTTCCCAGGCTTGGGCGTCTTCGGCCTTCTTGAACTTCAGCGTGACCGTCCCATTACGGGTGGTCACCGCACACAGTTCACGCGTTCCCACCTTGATCCGATGTGTTTCACCCGCCGCCGGGGCGACAGCTCTTTGCCGCACCCGCGCATGGAGAAGGGCGATCGCCTGCTTCTGCGTGATCTTTTCGTCGCTCAGAAGCTTCGTTACGACCTCCGTGACCGCGGCTTCCTGGTCCGGGTGCTCGCCCAAAAACGTTGCCATCTCGTAAGCCGCGTTAACCCCCAAGCGGCCACGATCCTCTGCCGCATCCAGCGCCGCGATGGCGGGTTCGGGCAAACGTGCATACGAGAACAGCTTGCTCAGGTGCCCTGCGGAAATGCCCGCGGCCGCCGCAATATCCTGTTGCGACTGGCCCGTACGATCGAGGTGCTTCCGAAACCCAAGGTACTTTTCGAAGTCGGGCAGCGACGGCGAGAGCAGGTTCGAATAGAACGCGGCTTCCTCGATCTGCTCGACGTCCGCGAGATCGGCAAACACCGCCGGAATCGCGTCCCGGCCGAGTTCCTTGAAGACGTAATAGCGGTTGTGACCGGCTACGAGTTCCTTCTTGCCGTCTCCGCGCACGACGAGCGTGATCGGGTGAACCAGCTTGTTATTACGCAGGTTCTCCCGCAGCTCGGCGTACTGTTCAGGCGTAAGCTTGCGCCGACGCCCGGGGACTTCGGTAATCTCGTCGAGCGCGACTTCGACGGCCTTGCCGATGCTCGCCTCGAGCTCGGCAACCCGGCGTTCGGCCGCCGCGACGGCAGACTGCGCGGCCAGCATGCGCCCTGGCGAGGTCTTGGGCTCGTTGGCTTCGGATTTAGGCGTATTGGATTTGACTGCGATGTTGGCGGTCTTCGCCAACAACTTGTCGCCGATTCTCATACTTCTTTCCTTTCTGTCCACGCCCTGACGAACTGGTCGTCGATATGCAGGGCGAGCTTGTCCAGCGGATCGCGGAAACGCTGATACGCTTCGACGCTGCCGTCGGGCTTGGAGAGGTCATAGACGGTCGCCAGTTGTGCCGAGGCGCCCTTGGGGACCGATGACTCGGGAATTTCGATGCTCAGTACACGATTGCCGTAGGCCTTGACCATCCACTCGCGCACGACCCGCGAGACTGCATCCTGCTTCACCTTGGTGAGCACGATGTTGATGAAGTCATAACGTTTGGATTCCAGTACGCCAGGCAGCTTCTTCGCGATATCCGAGAACAGGTGCCAGAACTGCGTCGAGCTGGCAAAGTCCAGTCCGTCAGGCGGGCAGGGCATCAGAATGCCATCCGAGGCAATCAGCGCATTGATCGTGATGTAGCTCAGTGCAGGCGGCGTGTCGATGACAATCACGTCGTACTGCTCGGACAGCGGCACCAGAGCCTTGCGCAGGATGTCCCAGAACTCGAACCCCGACTCGGACAGCACCTTCGACGGAATCTCGAATTCCGCATCGAACAGTGCCGACGAGGCCGGGATCAGATCCAGGTTGTGCCAATAGGTCGTCTGGACGGCATAGTCCAGCGTCGTCTGGTCGCCATAGATCAGCGGCAGCAGCGTCTGCTCTTCGGCAATCTCGGCATCCGGTGCCCAGCCGCAAAGCTGGGTCGTCGTGCCCTGCGGATCGCAGTCGACGATCAGGACCCGTCTGCCGAGCAGCGTCAAGGCTTGCGCCAGGCAGACCGCGGTCGTGGTCTTGGCGACACCGCCCTTGAAGTTGCCGACCGTGACGATCCGCCCGCGCTGGCCTTCGGGCCGCTTCATTCTGCCGTTCGCGTGCCGTACCCACGTAATGGCATCTTCCAGGCTGAAGACCTTCGCCCGTCCGTTGCCCTGTGAGGTACCCGTCGGCAAACCACCTTTGGTAGCAAGATAATGGAAGCGCGCCTTGTCGACCCCGCAAAGCGTGGCGATCTGGCTGCTCGTGAACGAGGGCGGAATCTTACGGGGATAAGGTTCCAGCATGGCATCCCGAATTTGCCCAAAGACGTCGTTAGCCTGCGCCGCAACGGCCGCAAGCCCGTCGATGGACAGGCCGTGGTCGTCTAAAAAGTCTGGGCGCGGGAGTTCTGCCTTGAGTAAGCTCGTGCGTGCCATAACAGTCGTAAATCCGTTGGAAAGGCCCGGAAGCGCCTGAACGGCGCTGAACCCAAAACTTAGACGCTTTCCGTCAATTAAATGGTTGGCCGTAGAATAGCGACCGTATACGTAAACCGCAAGAAGTTTACGTCACACCGATGCGTATACGCGTCATTTTCTTGTCCGCCGCGATGGATGCAGATGTCGCGTGTGGGGGCTGCAAGCGCGAATTGCATTTTGCAGAAGCAGCGACCCGCTGGATCGGTCGCCGCCGGCCTGTCGGGCTCCGACACCACGGACCTGGATCGCGTCGAATACAAAACCTGTAGCGAACGGAGAGTGATTGCTCACATATCGCGCGGAAGAGGGCGGCCGACCGTTCGTCGACGCCAAAACCGGCCACTACCTGTGGTCGGCAGCGTGTCTACCTGGAATGGGTTTCGCGATCTCGTTAATCGCGCGCCGCGCCGCCTGGCGAGGGCGACTGCACCCGCGCACGACGCTGCAAGGTCGGTGGGTGCGTTGCGCCCGCCAGATCGCTCAAGCAAACGGGAAGGGCCCCTCGAACTGGCCCACGTAGCTGAGGTGAGTGACACCCTCGCCCGTATCCGGCGCCCAACGGTGCAGCAGGAAGGCGGCGGGTTCCAAATAAGAGGCCGGCAGGGCGTCGTCATGGACACGCAGGGCAATCTGCGTTGTGGTGCTCGGACACGTTGACACCGGCACTGCACCGATGCGCGTCTGCATCGTACGGTGAACATGTCCCGCGATAATGCGGTCGATATTGTCGTGTCGAGAGATCAGGTCGCGGAAGGGAGCGAGATCGCGCAATCCGTACTTGTCGAGATAGGGGATGCCGGTGCTGAACGGCGGATGATGCATGGCAATGACACACCGTCGGCCGTTGTTCGAACCAAGTTCGTGACCGAGCCACGCCAGCGTCGAACGATCCAGCTCGCCATGGTGGAATCCTGGAACGGTGGTGTCGACGGCAAGGAAGCGAATGGCGCCGATGTCAAAGGCGAAGTTGAGAGGGCCGTCTTCTGATGCCGATGGCCAAGGCTGGTCGGGAAAAGCCTCACGCAAATGTCGTCGGTCGTCGTGGTTGCCTGGCATCAGCAAGTATCGAGGTTCCAGCCCGCCAAGAATGGCTTTCAGCATGGCATAGGCCTCAGGCGAGCCGTCGTCGGTCAGGTCGCCGGTAATCAGGACGGCATCCGGGGCAGGGCGCAGGCGATTGACGGCTTCTACGGCCGACACCAGCATTGCATTGGAATCCACGAGGTTTTGATACAGCAAGCCTTTGGGTCGCACATGGACATCCGAGAGTTGCGCAACGACGGTCATGAGATTTCCCTCTTGTTGTTGCCTCCGTCCGAGATGAAGCCGACGGCTTTCATTGCCTCCAGAGCCGCCGTAGCGACGCTTACCGTGCCCGCATGGTGATCCTGGCCGGCGCCCACCTGCGTTGGGTATTACTGGTCAGCTGGCTGAGTCGGTCCGGTACGTTGTCAGAAGCCGCCTCGGTCATCGTACTCCATAGTGAGTTCGACCAGCTTGCGCGTCGCGTGACCATAGCGTTGCGCGATGTCGATCAACGTGCTGTGCAGTTGCCTGGCCGGCAATGTGTCGGGTTCCAAACGTACCCGATAGGCGTTACCGTGGGCAGCGGGCGATGCCGGCTCAAGCGTCAAGCCGCTGCGCATCCGTACGAGACCTGATGCTACGGCGACGGCCGTGGATCTGTAGGTCCGCGACCAGGCGTCCGCGGCCAGGGCGAGCTGAATGTCATCGATGCCATCCATCACGGGAATCGCCATGGTTTCGTGTCGCCAGAACGTGAGGGTATTGGTGACGAGCGTCCGGAGGCTGCGCGCATCGATGCGGAATGGGGCGGCATCATGGGTGGTCCCCCAATCGCTCACGCCAATCGAAGCGGCCACCGATCTCGCCTGCGCCCGGCCGGCGATGGCTTGGACAATGGCCACACTGATCGGCACGGATGCGCTGACGCCTGTTGTCGAGATGATGCCGCGGTCGGCAACGTAGCGGCGATTGGGCACGTGGGAGGCACCCGGATGTCTGCCAAGCAGTGTGGCCCTGTCATACCAGTGCCCGGCGAACCGACGATGATCGAGAAGTCCCGCGTTGCCCACCACCCGCGCGCCTGAGCATATCGCTACGATTACCGCACCTTTTGCAGCCTGGGCGCGAATCCAGCCGATGATGACGGGGTCATCGTCGGCATGCATCGCCGGCACGATGACGTAGTCCGCGCCCTTTGGATATCGGCTGTCAAAAGACGCCACGTCATTGGGCAGGTGGACGGCGAGGGCGGGCATCAGATTTACGCGTCCCGGTTTTGACGCCACGGCCTCTACGGTGGCAACGTTTGCCCGGCGCAATACGGCGTAGGGCACCAGAAAATCAGTGGTTTCCGTACCTTCGTTAAGCGCAAGCACGGCAATGACGGGCTGTTTCTGGCGTGGGGAAGGGATCGGCATGTCCCCGGCGGAGATAGAATCCCCGCCGTGGGCTGACCCGCTGGCCATCTGCAGACTGGCCATCACAACGATCCAGACGAACCTGAACGGGAATGCCACGCTATTTTCTCGAAATCCTGAACATGCCCGCAGGGTACGGAGCACGCTGATGGCGAGCAAGGACAACATTGCCGCACTTTCTGCCAGCGTTGGCACCGGCGCGGTGTCGACCCGCCACGTTGTTGTGGTGGCATTCGACGGGGTCGAAGCCATCGACGTGGCCGGGCCGGCCAGTGCACTGAGCAAGGCAGCCGAGTACGTTCCGGGTGCTTATCGACTGACGATTGCCTCGCCGAGCGGCGGGGATGTCAGAACCAACGCTGGCCTGACCATTGCCGCGACCGAAGCCCTGAGCGCAGTAGCGGCGCCCATCGACACCCTTATCGTGGCAGGCGGCGATGAGCCTGCCTTGCGTGCTGCCATTGTCGAGCAAGGGGTTGGCGAATGGGTGGCGCACATGGCCCCCGAGGTCCGACGCGTGGCCAGTGTGTGTACCGGTGCGTTTGCGCTGGCCGCAGCCGGCCTTCTCGACGGCAGGCAATGCACGACGCACAGGAATGCGTGCGCGATGCTGCAATCGATGTTTCCCAAGGCCCACGTACTGAACGACCCCATCTATGTGTGTGACGATGGTCTCTGGACTTCCGCTGGCGTTACCACGGGACTCGACATGACCCTCGCGATGATTGAGGCCGATCTGGGTCAGCCCGTGGCGATAGAGATCGCACGCAATCTGGCCGTCTACATGCTGCGCGGCAGCACCGAATCGCAGGACAGTCGCACGTTGGCGGCACAGGCCGGCGCAACGCCGCGCGTGCGAGGGTTGGTGACCTGGGTCATGAACAATCTGGCAGGCGATCTTTCGGTCGAAGCGATGGCGCGTAGGGTCCTCATGAGCCCGCGCAATCTGGCCAGGGCATTTGTGGCCGCGACCGGCAGCACGCCTGCAGCCTTTGTCATGCGGGCGCGATTGGACCGGGCCACGACGTTACTTCTGCAAACGGATTGGCCGCAGGAAAAGATCGCCTCGGCGAGTGGCTTCCGGTCAGTGGACGCCTTTCAGCGCAGCTTCGGTCGAGAGAAGGGCTGCACTCCTGACTCGTACCGCTCGAATGGCGGAAAGTCGGTTTGAATGCATGAGGTCTCCCCCGGTAGCCCTCTCCATGGCAGAGAGCTCCCGCTGGGCGAGGCTGGTTGCGTCCGGCGTCTCGCGGATTCGCGGCTGCGCAATCCACAGCATGGCGACGGGAATAATGGCCAGGCACAGCAAGCCCGGGACAGAGGCCGCCACCGCCCATTCGAGCCAATTGATGGAAACACCCTGATCGGCTGCAAGCTTGACGGCGAGCGGGTTACCCGCCATGGCCGTGATGAACATGCCCGCTGTAATGATGTTGGCATGAAAGGCACATAGGATCAGATAGGTGCCGACCTTGCCGCGGGATTCGGGATCATTCGCATGGCTGCCGAGGATTTCCGAAATGGCCCGGGTGATCGGCAACATCACGCCGCCTGCGCGGGCGGTGATGCTCGGCACCGCCGGCGAGATAATCAACTCGGTTAGCGCAAGACCATAACCGAGTCCCAGTGTCCGCTTGCCCAGTAGACGCATGAACATCAGCGCGATGCGGCGGCCAAGTCCGGTCTTGATCACGCCCCGCGAGATGAAAAAGGCGAGCATCACCAGCCAGACCAGATCTGTGCCCGTCGATTTGGTAACGTCGGCAAAGGCGAGTACGCCGACGAGCACGCCCACCGTGGACCCGATTAGGGCCACCGCCGACATCGGCAAGGGCGCAGTCGTGATACCGGCGATGGTTGCCACGAACACGGCGAACATGTGCCAGGCTTTGGGCTGGAGCCCATTCGGTGACGGCAGGTACCACAGGACGATGCCAAGTCCAACCGGCACAAGCAAACGCCAAGCCTTGCCCAAATGTCCCGCCGGCGGCGATGCCTTGCTGGTCGGCGAACTTCCGGCCGGGGAGTCCTTGGGGGGAGATGGCCATGATGAACCTCCTGGTTGGCTGCTGATGCGGCCGGTCCGGTGCACTGAAAAAAGGGCTACCGGCCCTGGAGCACACTGTGAGTCGTCTCTTTGACGATGCGTGCACTGCGTTGCAGGGCCGCACGTTCGTCGGGGCCGAGTTCCGGATATGCCAGCAACCCTGCGCCGCTGCCGTTGACCACGGTCGGTAAGGACACCCTCCGGTCGATGTCAGAAAGCCACGCCAACCGATAAGTGGCGCGGGCATTCCCGTCGCGTCTACGGCTCCATGTCGACGCCAGGCAGCGTACGACGCGACATCTGCGTCTAATTTGGTGGACTATGCCGCTTTCGCCATTGGACCTTGGGCTAATCCCGTCGAAAGTACTCACTGTTTGCTTTTCGGGCCTCAATAATGAGACTCAGGGCGGCCCGGAAAGGGCGTATCCGGGATATGACCTGACCGAAATTGCGGACGGGTTCTCCAGAGCGATTCGTACGCTCTGGATCGGCCTGTTGGGTTGAACTGGAAGGAGGAAAGCAAAGATGGCCTCGTCGACCGCGCTGACACCCCCCCTTTGTTTCCACTGGCAATCTGCCCGGGCACGACGCGGTCAGGTCGCTGGTCGAAGCGGCTTACGAGCGCTTCCGCGATGAAGCCGGCGGCAAGCTGGCCGACTACATCCCGGCGCTGGCCGAAGCGGATGCCTCCGCCTTCGGCATTTGCGTTGCCAACACGCGGGGGGACACGTTCATGGTCGGCGATGCGGCACAGCCGTTTTCGATCCAGAGCGTGTCCAAGCCTTTCATATTCGCGCTGATATGCGACGCGCTTGGCGCCGAAGAGGCCGCGGCGCGGCTTGGCGTAGACGCTACCGGCCTGCCCTTCAACTCCATCATGGCGATGGAACTGCGCGCCGATGGCACCAGTAATCCCCTCGTCAACGCCGGGGCGATTGCCGCGACAAGCCTGGTGCCAGGCACTGACGCCGAAGACCGCTGGGATCAGGTTCGCCAAGGGTTGTCTCGCTTCGCCGGGCGGGAACTGGAATGCGATGCGCGCGTCTACGCCTCGGAAGCGGCCACCAACCAACGCAACGCGGGCTTAGCACACCTCCTGCGCGGGCATGGCCGGCTTTATTGCGATCCGGATGAAGCTGTGGACGTCTACACGCGGCAATGCGCCCTGCTGGTCAGTGCGCGCGACCTTGCGCTGATGGGTGCTACCTTGGCCAGCGGGGGGCGTCCATCCAGTGACGGGCGAGCAGGTCGTCAGGGCCTCGACATGTCAGCGTGTACTGGCGGTCATGGCGACAGCGGGTCTGTACGAGCGCTCGGGGAGCTGGCTGTACGACGTGGGCCTGCCAGGCAAGAGCGGCGTCAGTGGGGGCATCCTGACGATCGCACCCGGCAAAGGCGCAGTGGCGACATATTCGCCCCCACTGGATGCCGCCGGCAACAGTGTGCGTGGTCAGCTGGTCATGCGGTTCCTGTCCGAGCATCTGGGTCTCAACTTGTTCATTTCCGAGCCTGCGGCCCCTAGATCCGGATAGCCCAGTCCGGCCCGGTGCGAGGCACGCCCGGTAGCCCTGTTTGAGAGCCCTGCAGGGTACGGGCAATCGAATCCTTGCTGGCCGGCCGTCCACAATGAGGCGGTCCGTCGGCGCAAGGCATGGCATTCCCGGGCCTGAATCGTCCGCGGCAGCGGTCAGATCCCCGCGCCGCTACGCTCAATTCAGGTGCACGTTTGCACTTTTGACGATCTTGCCCCACTTTGCGACGTCCGATTGCATCAGCATGGACAACTGCTTCGGCGTGCTGCCTTCCAGGATGACGCCCTGGTCGGCCAGCCGCGCAGCAAAATCCGGCGCGGCCACTGCCTTCTGGACCTGCGTGTTGAGCAACTCGACGATCTCCGGCGATACGCCTGCAGGTGCCAGTAGCGCGAACCAGTTCTTCACGTCGAACCCGGGAAGTCCGGCTTCGGCCAGCGTCGGAATGTCCGGGCTCATTGGCAGGCGCCTGGCCTCTACGACGCCAAGTGCTTTCAGCTTGCCGCTCTTCACCAGCGGCATGGAAGACGGCACGCTATCAAAGAACACCGAGACATTGCCGGCAAGCAGATCGGGCATGACGTTATTGCTGCCTTTATACGGGACATGAAGCATGTCGGCGCCAGTGGACAACTTGAACATTTCCAGTTCAAGGTGAGACAGCGTGCCGTTTCCTTGCGAAGCGGCGCTGATTTGTCCGGGCTTCGCCTTGGCCAGCGCGATCAGTTCCTTGACCGAATTCGCCGGGACCGAAGGGTTCACGACCAGCATATGGGGTACATGGCCCACCAGCGAGATTGGCGTGAAGCTTTTCAGAATATCGAAGCCCAGCCTGGGGTATAGGTTCGATGCGATGGCAAGCGAGCCTGACGCCAGCAATAGCGTGTAGCCATCCGGTGCCGCTTTCGCAACGATGTCCGATCCGATGGTGCTGCCTGCACCAGGCCGGTTCTCGACCACCACCGGCTGTCCAAGGCCTTCGGACAGCTTCTGCGCAATGGCCCTGCCCAGGACGTCAGTGGCGCCGGCTGGCGGAAAAGGCACCACCAGCCTGATCGTCCTGGATGGATACGTCTGCGCCAGTGCGCAGCCGGCACCGACAGCCAGCACGCCAAAGGACAGCGCCAAGGCTGCCCAGTGCGCAATCTTCTTCTTCATCAAACGCTCCCTGAAAGACCAGATGCCAATAAGTCTGTGTTCAACATGCAGTGGCGGATCAGGGAGCAACGTCCGTGCCAGCTTCGGACGCCCGGCTACAGGTTCATATCGAAAGCGACGGCAGCTGCCGCGGCGGCACGGTCAGGCGAACACCTCGGCCTCGTCAAGGGTACGCCCGGCAGCGTCCTTGGCAGCCACCATCGGCGTGCCCGCTAGCGGCCATTCGATGGCGACACGCCCGTCGTTCCATCGCAGTGAGCGTTCGTGTTCCGGGTGCCAGGTATCCGTGGTCTTGTAGAGGAATTCCGCGGAGTCCGACAGCACGAGAAACCCGTGCGCAAATCCTTCCGGAATCCACAACTGGCGCTTGTTTTCGGCGGACAACACCTCGCCGACCCACTGACCGAATGTTGGCGAACTGCTGCGCAGGTCCACGGCCACGTCAAACACTGCGCCCGACACGACGCGCACGAGCTTGCCCTGGGGATGTCGAATCTGGTAGTGCAGTCCGCGGAGCACGTTCCGGGCCGACCGGGAGTGATTGTCCTGGACGAAATTGCGCTTCAACCCGGTGGCGGCTTCAAACTCGATGCCGTTGAAGCTTTCGAAGAAGAATCCTCGCTCGTCGCCAAACACCTTCGGTTCGACGATCAGCACATCGGGGATCCGGGTAGGAACAAGGTTCATGGTCATGGCGCACCTCTAGGAGGATGTCTCGGAGAACATTTGCCTCATGACGAGGCTTAATCCGTCTCGCCAGTGCGGCAGGTGCAGGCCGAACGTCTCCCGCAGCTTTCCCGTGGCAAGCCGGGAGTTCGCGGGGCGACGGGCCGGCAATGGATAGTCCGCCGTGCCAATCGGCTGAATCTTGCCGGGATCGGCTTTGAGCACTGCCCCGAGGGCGGTGGCCTTGCTCAGCACTTCCACTGCATAGGCATGCCAGTTCGTGTATCCGCCAGCGGCAAGGTGATAGAGACCCGACGGGAACGCCGCACGGTCCCCGGAGAGCCAGTGTCCGGCCACGATGTGCGCAGTGACGTCGGCCACAAGGCTGGCAGGCGTGGGCGCGCCAAACTGGTCCGACACGATGCGCAGCGTGTCGCGGTCACGACCGAGTTTCAGCATGGTTTTCGCGAAGTTGCGGCCATACGCGCCGAAGACCCAGCTGGTGCGCAAGACCAGCGATGTCGCCTGGGTTGCGAGCACCGCTTCTTCGCCGGCCAGCTTGCTTTCTCCGTAGACCGATAGAGGATTGGGTGCATCCGTTTCGGAGTACGGGCCATCCGCTGTGCCATCGAACACGTAGTCGGTGGAATAGTGCACGAGCATCGCGCCAAGCACGCCTGCCTCTTCGGCGAGGATGCCGGGTGCATCGCCATTGATGGCAAATGCCAGATCGGCGTCATGTTCGGCCTTGTCGACGGCCGTATAGGCTGCCGCATTGACGATGACGCTGGGCGCAATGTCCCGCACGATATCGCGCAATCGGGCGGTATGGGTGAGGTCGCATGCCGCGTGGTCCAGCGCGATCACGCGACCGAGCGGGGCGAGGCTACGACACAATTCAAAGCCAATCTGGCCGTTGCAGCCCGTCACGAGCAGCGTGGGCACGCCGAGGTTGTCACGCGGCATATTGGGTCTCCACCCACTTGCGGTACTCGCCTGACATGACGTCACGTACCCATGGCTGGTTGTCGAGGTACCAGGCGACTGTCCTGGCCAGGCCGGTCTCGAAGGTTTCGGCGGGGCGCAAGCCCAGTTCGCGTTCGAGCTTGCGGGCATCGATGGCGTAGCGGCGGTCGTGGCCGGGGCGGTCCTTCACGAAGCGGATCAGGTCGCGATAGGAGCCTGCGGTGCGCGGTTGCAGCGCGTCGAGCTGGTCGCACAGCGCGTGGACGACTTCGAGGTTCGTTTTCTCGCTCCAGCCGCCCACGTTATAGGTCGCGCCAACCTGCCCGCGCGCAAGCACTTCGCGGATCGCGGCGCAGTGGTCGCCGACATAGAGCCAGTCGCGCACGTTCGCGCCGTCGCCGTACACCGGCAGCGGCTGTCCCGCCAGCGCGCTGGCGATCATCAGCGGCACCAGTTTTTCCGGAAACTGGTACGGGCCGTAGTTGTTCGAGCAGTTTGTCGTCAGGACGGGCAAGCCATAGGTATGGTGCCAGGCGCGCACAAGATGGTCGGAAGCCGCCTTCGACGCCGAGTAGGGGCTGTTCGGCGCGTAGCGGGTGGTCTCCGAGAACGGGGCGTCAGCGGGCCCCAGGGAGCCGAACACCTCGTCGGTGGAGACGTGCAGGAAGCGGAAGCCCGCCTGTTCGGCGTCGGGCAACGCACTCCAATAGCCGCGCACGGCTTCCAGCAGCGTATAGGTGCCGCCGATATTGGTATCGATGAAGGCCGCCGGCCCGCGGATGGACCGGTCGACGTGGCTCTCCGCCGCAAAGTGGATGACCGCGCGCGGGCGGTACCGGGCAAGCAGGCTGTCCATCGCTGCCCGATCGCCGATGTCGGCCTGGACGAAGATGTGGCGCGCGTCGCCATCGAGTTCGTCCAGGCTGTGCCGGTTTCCGGCGTAGGTGAGCTTGTCGACGTTGATGACGCGGTCGGCCTCGGGCGGACGCGCGGGCGGACCTCGCAGCCAGTCGAGCACGAAGTTCGCGCCGATGAAGCCGGCCCCGCCGGTGACGAGTATGGATGACATGTGACCCCCTTGCGCCGGTCAGCGGCCTACGATGCGTCGCGCGAGGGCCTTGGCGTAAGGCGGGGTAATGCCGGTCAGGATGTCGCGTGCCGTCAGCGGAAAGCGGGCGCCGGGTGCCGCCTGGAAGCGCGTCGTGTGGACGTCTGCCACCTCGTCCTCGGGGCGACCGTTCGAATAGTAGTAGAGCGCGATCGAACGCCGCGAGACGCCTTGCGGGCAGGCCAGCGGCACGGGGTGCCCGTGCCAGGAACATTCGTTCGTATTGAAGACGACCAGCCGGTTGCCGATGGGCGCGATCTTCTGCACGCAATGCTGCACGCCCTCGTCCCACAGTTGCAGGTGGCCGCCCCAGCTATCGTCCCAGGTGTCGTTCAGGTAAAGCAGTACGTTCACCCGTCGGTCGAGCTTCCATTCCAGGTGGTAGTTGTAGTCGATATGCAGGCCCAGATGGCCGCCGGGCAGCGTCTGGTGCAGCCCGCCGCCGTGCAGGTGGGGGTCCGGCACCAGCCCGCGCACGCCGGTCAGCGTCTCCAGGAACCGAATGAAGCCAGGGCCGTTCAGTTCGACGATCAAGGCGCGCAGCGCAGGCGGAATGGCGTAGAAGTCCTGGATCTGGAGCTTGAGGTTTTCGGCAGCCGACTGATACTTGAACCAGCTGCCCTCCTTCCGGCTCGGGAACGCATCGCTGGCTTCGCGGTAGATGTCCGGGTCAAGGAAGTCGTCGATACAGGCATGCGGGAAGGGCGGGGCGGTCTTGTACGGCTCGGCGAGTTCGCGCGCCATCCAGTCGAGTTTGGCCAGGTCAAGCAATTCGTTACGCATGCTCAGCACTCCTCAGGTTGCGGTGGGATCCGACCCCGGGCTCGCCGGCCCCTGGTTCCGATACTCGGTGGGCGACAATGCAAACCGCTTGCGGAAGATCTTGCCAAGCCGGTCGCCGTTGCCCATGCCGCAGCGCCGGGCAACCTTGTCCACCGGCAGCGTTGTCTTGACCAGCAACTGGCAGATCATGTCGAGCCGCGTCTGCAACAGGTATTCCGACGGCGTCACGCCCATCGTGAACTTGAAGCGGCGCAGGTAATTGCGCTCGCTCATCGCCGCAAAGCGGGCGGCGTCGGCAACCGAAATGGGCTCCATGTAGTGCTCGGCGATCCAGCGCGCCGAGGCCAGGATCTTGTTTGCCGTGGCGGTCGAGAGGTCTGGCGTCTCGTCGGTGTCGTAGGGCTCGATCTCGGCCATCGTCTCGCGGCGCGGATCGAGTTGCCTGGCCACTTCGTCGGCCACCTCGGCGCCCAGGTCGGCCTCGATCTGGGCGAGCGCCATGTCGATGGCCGACGGCATGATTTCGGGCGCATGGTCCGCGCCGCCCCGGCACCAGAAGACTGACGCGGCCGCCGCGGCATTCCCTTCCTGGCCGCTTGCCGCCTCGGCGCGCGACACCCGTGGCGCCAGCAGTCCGCGGCCCCACGTGCTGCGCTCCAGCGCCGATGCACTGACTTCCATGATGGCGCTGGTCACACGGGCATCGCGCTCGCTGGCTGGCTCGCGCTCGCTGCAGGCGATGAACACGGCCCCAAAGCCCCGCTGCCCCGCCGCATCGAGACCCTGGGTCCAGATGCGCACCGACGACGAACACGCGATGTTGCCGCCGCGATACGACAGCAATGACAACTGGTAGAACGGCCGGCCGTTGCGTTGCAGTTCCAGCTCGTTCGCCACGCGAAAGGCCTCGGCAATGATGCCTGCCGTCAGGAGCGAGCATCCGTCGAACAACAGCAGGCCAATGCGTTGCGTGTTGGCATGTCTGGCGATGGGAAAAGGCCCCGGGGGCCGGGTCGGCGCAGGCATCTCGACAAGGTGATCCATGGCTTGTCCACCCTTTGCGAAGGCGATTCGAAGGCGAATCTATTGCATTGCATCATATCCAACTTGCCGCAATGCACAATGGTCCGTGGCCGATTTTTCCGTGATGTTGGCCGATTGGCGCGGGTGCCATTAAAAATCAGCGAGAAAATGCGCAATACGCCGCAACACGATTATCAGAAATGAATCAATTTTAGTAATTGTTACGCCACGTCCAGCCGTCCCTGCATGTGGATATGCGAATAACATCAACCAAATCAGAGACTTCACTGCCATTGTGCAATGCGGATTCTGCTTGGATGCGTTGCGGTGCATTCGCGCACCGCAGACGGGAATCGTGCACGCATATCAGTAAGGCCGCGTGATGACATAATGGTCTTGTATCACCGCGAATACGTTTTATTGCCGGTTTTCAAGTTGCATCGGTCAAATCCTCTGCATTATCGGCCATCGGTCAAATGGTGCATTCCTGCGCATCTATGCTTCGGTGCAGCAAAGCGGTTTCATGCCGCAAGCGCTGCCCGAACAGGAGCCCAGCATGCCTATCACTGACCCCGCCGATCTCCCTTCCCATGCCGCCGTCACGCCCGGCGGCGTCCAGAGCGCGCTGCGGATCCGCCCCGTGGTACTGGCCGGGGGGGCGGGTACACGGCTTTGGCCGCTGTCCCGCAAGCACTATCCGAAGCAGCTGATCGATGTGATCGGGCGTGACTCGCTGCTGCAGTCCACGGTGCGGCGCATGGCGGTGCTGCGCGATGGTCGTCCCGGCGATGCCGCTGCGATCATTGTGTGCGGCGAGCCGCATCGGTTCATGACGGCGCAGCAGCTTGCCGCGTCCGGCACAGCGGCACAGATCGTGGTGGAGCCGGCTGGGCGCAACACGGCGCCGGCGCTCACACTGGCTGCGCTGCTGGCGATGGGGCAGGGTGAAGACGGCATCCTCGTGGTCATGCCAGCCGACCATGTCATCGCCGATACGGAGGCATTCGGCTACGCCATCGCGCATGCCGCCCGGTTCGCGGAGCAGGGCGCCATCGTGACGCTCGGCGTGCCGCCTACCCGCCCCGATACCGGCTACGGCTATATCCGCATCGGCGCTGCGCTGGGCGGCGTGGCGCGCGCCATCGACAGCTTTGTCGAAAAGCCGGCCGCCGAGCTTGCGCAGCAGTACGTGGCGTCTGGCGAGTACTGGTGGAACAGCGGCATCTTCGTCGTACGCGCCAGTACGTGGCTGGCGACGCTGCAGCGCCTGCAGCCAGACATGCACGCGGCGTGCGCCAGTGCCTTCGCGCAGGGTCGCCAGGACGGCACGTACTTCCACCCGGATGCCACGGCGTTCGCCGCAATCCCGTCTGACTCGATCGACTACGCCGTCATGGAGCACCTGGCGCGCACCGATGGCGTGCAGGGCGTGGTGGTGCCGTTGGTGGCGGGCTGGTCGGACCTGGGCTCTTGGGACGCCGTATGGGATGCCATCGACAAGGACGGCGACGGCAATGCCGCGCGCGGCCGGGTGATGTACGAAGGCGCTACCTCGTGCTATGTCCACGCCGACGGCCGGCTGGTGGCGTGCGTAGGTACCACGAACCTGATCGTGGTGGAAACCCCCGATGCCGTGCTGGTCGTGGACCGCTCCCAAGTGCAGGGCGTCAAGGGGCTGGTGGAACGGCTTGCCCGGCAGCAGGGCAGCGAGGCCGAGAACCATCGCAAGGTGCAGCGGCCGTGGGGATGCTACGACTCGCTCGATCAAGGCGAGCGCTTTCAGGTCAAGCACATCGTCGTGCACCCTGGGGCATCGCTATCGCTGCAGCTACACCACCACCGCGCCGAACACTGGACCGTGGTGCGGGGCACGGCACGCGTCACGCGTGGCGAAGAGCAGTTCCTGCTGAGCGAGAACGAGTCGACCTATATCCCGATTGGCGTCACGCACCGCCTGGAAAACCCCGGGAAGCTGCCGCTCGAAGTCATCGAGGTGCAATCGGGCGCCTACCTCGGCGAAGACGACATCGTCCGCATCGCCGATACCTACGGGCGCTGCGCCTGAACATCGCGCGGCTTACGGGAGAAGGCTATGCGATTCATCAAATCACTGCTTGCCAGATCCGGCATCCTGCCGGCGCGCTTTACCGCGGCAGCGCCGGCCCTGTCTCCGGCCCTGGCCGATGTCTACACACCGTCGCACGACGCCGGGCGGCGTTACGCCGGCGCTTACGGCCATGCCGCCAAGCGCGCGTTCGACGTCGGCGCGGCGCTGGTGCTGTTGCTGCTGCTGTCGCCGCTGATGCTGACGGTGGCCCTGCTCGTGATGCGCGACGGCGGCCCGTGCGTGTTTGGCCATACCCGGGTCGGGATGGATGGCCGGAAGTTCCGATGCCTGAAGTTTCGCTCGATGGTGCGCAATGCCGATGCGGTACTCAAGGAGCTGCTCGCCAGCGATCCGGTGGCACGCGCCGAGTGGGAAAAGGATTTCAAGCTGCGCAACGATGTCCGCGTCACGGCGTTGGGGCGCTTCATCCGCAAGACCAGTATCGACGAGCTGCCGCAGCTATGGAACGTGGTGCGCGGCGACATGAGCCTGGTGGGGCCGCGTCCGGTCGTGGAAAAGGAGCTGGAACGCTACGGCGAATCGGTGTCGTACTACCTGCGCGTGCTGCCTGGCATCACGGGGCTCTGGCAGGTCAGCGGACGCAACGACGCCGACTACGACAAGCGCGTGACGCTGGATGTCGCCTACGTCCGCAACTGGACCTTTGCCGGCGATATCGTGATCCTGTTCAAGACAATAGGTGTGGTGATCCATGGTCGTGGCGCATACTGACCTGCCCTGGCGCAAGCGCCTGGCTGCCGTCCTGCTGTGGGGCGTGGTACTGCACTTCGTGGGCGGCTGTGCCATGGCGCCTGGCATGACCTACAAGGCCACCACGCCGGCGCCGCAGCCGGGCAGGGAATCGGCGCAGCCAGCCGCGCCGGCAACCAGTCTGCCGCCGATGCAGGGCGTGCAGTCCGTGTCGCGCGACAGCCTGGTCGAGATCGACAGCGCGCTGCTTGCGTCGCAGCGTGCGGCGCAGCCCGAGGGCGTGCCACCGGAGGTGCGCGCGCTGTTCGACAAGCCGCGGCCCTACGTGCTGGGCCCGGGCGATGTGCTCAGCATCGTGGTCTGGGGGCACCCGGAACTGAACCTGCCTGCGCTGCAGGTGACCAGCGGCGTCGATACGTCGGGATCGAATGCCGTGGTCACGGGATACACCGTCGATGCACGCGGCAATGTTCAGTACGCGTTTGTCGGCATGGTGCCGGTCGCAGGTCTGACCGAGGCCGAAGCGCGCGACCGGCTCACGCAGCGGCTGGCCGAATACGTGCGCAATCCACAGGTGACGCTGCGTATCCAGGCATATCGCAGCAAGCGCGTGTACATGGACGGCGCCGTGCAACAGGCCGGCCTGCAGATCATCAACGACGTGCCGATGACGCTGCCCGAGGCCATCAACCGCGCCGGCGGGTTCAGCGCGGCGGCCGACCGCTCGTGGATCGCCGTCACGCGCGGCGAGCAAACGGCGCGCGTGAACCTGCCCGACCTGATCGCGAAGGGCGCGAATCCGTCCGACATCCTGCTGCGCGATGGGGATCTCGTGCGTGTCTATGCCGCGAACGACAGCAAGGTCTATGTGATTGGCGAGGTGGCCCGCAACGCCGCGCTGACGATGAACAATGGCAAGTTGAGCCTGAACCAGGCGCTGGGCGATGCCGGCGGTGTGAGCCAGTATTCGGGCGATGCGCAGCAGGTGTATGTGGTGCGCGGCAACGGCGGCACGCAGCCCCGGGTCTTCCATCTGGATGCCAGCACGCCTTCGGCGATGGCGCTGGCCGACGGGTTCGCGCTCCAGGCGAACGACGTGGTGTTCGTCGACACCTCTTCACTCGTGCGCTGGAGCCGGGTGGTCAGCCTGCTACTGCCGACCGCGCAGACCGCGACGGCAAGCCGTGCGCTGGCGCCGTAGGCCTTGCGAATTCCAGGAGACACCCGTCATGAACACTTCGTACCTGGCAAATCCCGCGTATGAGCCTGCGCCCCGCCCGGCGGTGCGTGCCATGAACCCGCTGACGACGCTGGCGGCAAGCCGATGGCTGATCGTGGGGACGACATCGACCTGCCTGCTGGCCGGGATTGCCTATGCGGTGTTCACGCGTCCGGTCTACCGCTCGGACATGCTGATCCAGGTCGAGCCGAGCACCATCGAGAACCGTTCCACGTCCGGAGACCCGAAGCTTACGCCCGAGATCAAGCCCGACACCACGTCCGAGATCCAGGTGCTCAGTTCGCGCATGGTGGTATCCCGCGCGGTCGATACGCTCCGGCTCCATCTCGACGTGACGCCGCGCTACCTGCCGGTGATCGGCTGGTGGCTGGCCGAGCGCGCCGAAGGCTATTCGCGCCCGATCGGCGGACACGTCTATGGCAAGGAACGGATCGACGTCACGACCTTCGACGTGCCCGCAGCCTATCAGGGCCAGCCATTCACGCTTACGCTGGGCGAGCATGGCGCCTTCACCCTGGAGTTGTCCTCGACGTTCGGCGCCCCGGTGGTGTCGCTGCCAGGCCGCGTTGGCATACTGCTGCGAGCCAACACGCCGCGCGGGCCGCTGGCGCTGCTGGTACGCACGGCGGCCGGGCGGCCCGGCGCCAGCTTTACGCTGAAGCGTTACTCCGAGACCGCCACGACGGAATGGCTGCAGAAGACCCTGGCGATTGGCGAACGCGGCAAGCAGTCGAACATCATTGGCGTATCGCTGGACAGCGCTGATCCCGTGCAGGCGTCGCGCATCCTCAACGAGATCGGCCGCGAGTATGTCGACCAGAACGTGCGCCGCCGGTCCGAGGAAGCGGACAAGTCGATCCGCTTCCTGGACGAGCAATTGCCGCAACTGAAAAAGCAGCTGGGGGAATCCGAAAGCCGCTACAACTCCTTTCGTGCCCAGCAGGGCACCGTCGATACCAGCCAGGAGGCGCGGGCGCTGCTGCAGCAAAGCGTGGAGACCGAGACCCGGCTTGTGGACCTGCGCCAGAAGCGCCAGGAACTGCTGACCCAGTACACCGAGAAGCACCCGGCATTGCTGGCCATTGACGGGCAGTTGCGCGAGGCGCAGGCCGCGTTTTCCGTCGTACAGGGGCGGACGCGCCAGTTGCCGTTGATCGAGCAGAAGGTGCTGCAACTGCAGCGCGACATGCAGGTGGATACCGAGCTGTACACCAACCGGCTGAACGCGCGTCAGCAACTGACGCTGGTGCGGGCCGGCAAGGTGGCGAACGTGCGGCTTATCGATCCGGCCACCCCGCCCGAGACACCGATCAAGCCCCGGCGCGGCGTGGCCGTGGCGGGGTCGCTGTTGACGGGGCTGTTGGCGGGCGTCGTGCTGGCGATGGCACGTCGCCGTATCGTGGGCACCGTGCAGGATCGCGAGGAGATCGAGATTGCCACGGGCATTCCGGTCTATGCGACGGTGCCGCGCAGCCGCCTGACCGGGCCGCTGGGCACGGCGCGTACCCACCTGCGCGGCGGGCACGCGAAACTGCCCGATGCGGCCATCGAAAGCCTGCGCGCGGTGCGAACGACCCTGCATTTTGCGCTCAGCGATGCGCCCAACCGCGTGGTGCTGATTACAGGGCCCACCGCGGGCGTGGGCAAGTCGTTCGTGGCGGCAAACCTGGCGACACTGGCCGGCGCGTCGAAGCGGCGTGTGCTGCTGATCGATGCCGATCTGCGTAATGGCGTGCTGCACAAGCGTTTCCGGGTCGATCGCGGACCCGGCCTGGCCGAAGTGCTGGCCGGCACCTGCGAAGCCGGCGACGCGATCCGGCGTGATGTGGCGCATGGCCTGGACTTCCTGTCGACTGGCGCGCTCACGGCCGGCCCAAGCGAATTGCTGCTGCAGCCCGAGTTGTCGTCACTGGTCCAGCGGGTGGCCGCGCAATACGACATGGTGGTGCTGGACGGCCCGCCGCTGTTGCCGGTGGCCGATGCGCTGGTCCTGGGCCGCCTTGCCGGCACGGTGTTCATGGTGGCGCGCCACCGGGTGACCACGGTCGAACAGATCGATGAAAGCACGCGGCGGCTGGCCCAGGCCAGTGTTGCAGTGCGCGGTGTGATCTTCAACGACTTCACCGGCGCGCTGCATCGCTACAGCTACGCCTACGGCGCTGCCGAAAGCCATCCTGGCACGCCAGCCTGATACGGAGAACCGTCATGGCGCATCTGCACCACAAGCGCATCACGCTGGTAACGGTCACCTACGGCGACCGCCTGCACTACTGCGCCGAACTGCTGCGGCGCAGCTTCGAGCACGAAGGCGTGTCGCACGCCATCGTCGTCAGCAACAACGCCACCGCCGATCTCTCGCCGCTGGAGGCTGCCTGGGGCAAGCGCGTCACCATCGTGCGGCTGGCCGCCAACACCGGGTCGGCCAACGGCTATGCGGTGGGCATCGCCCGGGCGCTGGAGCGCGATACCACCGACTACATCTGGCTGATGGACGATGACAACGCACCATGCGAGGGCGCGGTCGACGTGCTTTGCCATCAACTGGACCTGCTCACGCGCAAGCTGGGCCGTCGCCGCGCGGCGGTGCTGGGGTTCCGTCCCGATCACCAGGGCGACATCGCGGCGGGCGTTCCGGTGGGCCTGGCGATGCCGCCGCGCTCGAGCTATTTCGGCTTTCACGTGGGTCGCATCCCGTACAAGATCTGGCGCCGTACGCCGTGGGGCGCGCCACGGCCCGATGCGATTCCCGATGTGGTGCATCTGCCGTTTGCGCCGTACGGGGGCCTGCTCGGACATCGCGAGATGTACGTGGACCTGGGGCTGCCGGTACCCGAACTCGTGCTGTACGCGGACGATACCGAGTACACGTGGCGGCTGACGGCGCGGGGCGGATGTATCGCGCTGGTAACGGCTGCGCGGCTCGAAGACCTGGAAGGCTCCTGGAACGTCAAGCGCAACTGGAAGAACCACTTCGAATGCATGTTGCTGAGCGGTTCGGATTTCCGCGCCTACTACAGCAGCCGCAACCAGGCGTGGTTCGACCGCAACCACTGGTCCACGTCCGGACTGATGTACCGGCTCAACCGCTTCGTGTTCCTGCAACTGCTGCGCCTGTATGGCAGGCGCCGCAACGCCGGGGCGCGGCTGCGGCTGCTGGAGCGGGCCATTGCCGATGGCGAGGCCAGCCGGCTCGGCTTCCACGCCGACTACTCGCTGTAGCGCCACGCTCACGGAGGCCACCATGCCGGACCCTGTCGCATCGCCCGCGCTCACCGTTGTGATTGCCAACTACAACTATGCACGGTACGTGGCGGGCGCCATTGATTCGGCGCTGGGCCAGTTCACACCGGTGCATGTCATGGTGATCGACGACGGCTCCACCGATGGCTCCCGCGCGATCATCGAGGGCTATGGCGCGCGCGTGGAAGCCGTGTTCCAGCGCAACGGCGGGCAGGTAGCGGCGTACAACCATGCGCTCGAACGCGTCCGCACGCCGTATGTCCTCTTTCTGGATGCCGACGACACGCTGTATCCCGAAGCCGCTGCCACCGTCCTGGCGGCTTTCGCCAAGGGCGAGCCGGTGAAGGTGCAGTACCGGCTCGATGTCATGACGGCCGATGGGGCGCCCACCGGCGTCCAGGTCCCGCAGTCGATCCGCGCAGACGGTTGCGGACGGATGCTGCGAGCCGGATGGCTGTATCCGTCGCCACCCGGCTCGGGCAATGCGTATCGCGTGGATGCGCTGCGCCGCATCTTTCCGGTGCCGGTGGGTGCTGACAACATGCACGGCGCGGATTTCTACGCCATCTATGGCGTGGCGCTGCTCGGCGACGTTGGCGCGGTGGAGACGGCGCTGGGCGGCTACCGGGTGCATCGGAACACGCGCGGCGATGCACCGGGCAGTGACCTGTCGCTCGCCAACGCCGAGGACGCGATGGCCGGTGCCCGGCAGTCGGCACGGCGCTGGCAGATCCTGCGCGGCCTTGCCAAGGACCGCCTCGGCATCGATCTGCCGCCGGGCGTGCTCGATTTCTCGCTGGAGAAGGCCCGCTTCGCGCAGCATGTGTATGGCGCGACGCTGGCGCGTCGGTGGCACTGGTTCCAGCATGAATCGGGACGGTATTTCCACACCATCGCCGCCAATCCGTTCTGGAGCCTGCGCAAGAAGGTGGCGGTGGGATGCCTGACGACGCTTTGCCTGTTGCCGGTGGCGTCGTTCAGCAACCGTGTGGTGCGATACATCGCCAACCCGCTCGCGCGGGCCGGCCACTAGGAGCTCACGCGATGCCAAAGACCATCGCCATCAATGGGCGCTTCCTGGGGCGGCGCGCCACCGGAGTCGACCGCTTTGCGCACGAGGTAGTGCGGGCGATTGACCGATTGGTGGCCGACAACGATCGCACTACGGCGGGCCTGTCGTTCGAGCTGCTCGTGCCGCCAGGCGTGGAAGTCGATCCGGGCGAGTTCCCGCACCTGCAGGTGCGTACGGTGGGGCCTGCCATCGGGCGCCGTAGCCGCCAGCTTTGGGAGCAGGTCAGCCTGCCGCTGGCGGCGCGCGGGGCGCTGTTGCTCAATCTGTGCAATGCAGCGCCGTTGCTGTACCTGAACCAGGTGACGGTCATGCACGACGCGGCGCCGGTGCGGGTGCCGCAGGCGTATTCGCGCGCGTTCCGCTCGTGGTATCGGATCATGGCGCCGTGGGTCGGGCGTGTGGCACGCAGGGTGCTGACCGTATCGGAGTTTTCCCGCCGGGAAATTGCGGACGCCTATCGCATCCCGGGCCGGAAGATCGGCGTACTGCCGCTCAGTGGCGACCATATGTTGCGCTTGCCGGAGGTGAGCGGCATCCGGCGCAAGTACGGACTGTCGGATCGGCCCTATGTGCTGGCGGTCAGCAGCGCCAGCTACCACAAGAACTTTCGGCTGGTAGTGGAGGCCGTGAGCATGCTGCACGGGGCCGACTACGACGTGGTGATCGTGGGTGGCTCGGCGAGCGTGTTCCGGCCGCAGAACGACGAGGACGCGGCGCCGGTCACGCGGCTTGGCTATGTCGACGATGCCGACCTGAAGGCATTGTTTCGTGATGCTGCCTGTTTCGTGTTTCCGTCGTTGTATGAAGGCTATGGCCTGCCGCCTGTGGAGGCCATGACGCTGGGCTGCCCCGTGCTGGCGTCGAACCTGCCGTCGGTGCGCGAGGCGTGTGGCACTGCTGCGCTCTATTTCCGGCCGACGAGCCCGGCCGAGTTCGGCGAGCTGCTTACGTATGTGATGCAGGACGGCACGTTGCGTGACGCGATGCGGCAGCGCGGCTACGCGCACGTGCAGCGGTATTCCTGGCGCGACACCGCCGCGCGGCTACTTGACGAGATATCTCCATGCCTTCCACAACGATGAGCCCACGACACGACACCGATGACGCCGCCTTCGGCAAGGTCGCGGTCGTCCACGAATGGCTTGCCACGTATGCCGGTTCAGAACGGGTACTGGAGCAGATCCTGAAGATATGGCCCCAGGCCGACCTGTTCAGCGTGGTGGACTTCTTTCCCGATGCACAGCGCGGGGCGCTGCAGGGCAAGCATGCGACGACGACCTTCATCCAGAAGCTGCCCCGCGCCCGCAAGTCGTTCCGGTCGTACCTGCCGCTGATGCCGCTGGCCGTGGAGCAACTGGACCTGTCCGCCTACGACCTCGTGATCTCGTCCAGCCACGCTGTTGCCAAAGGGGTAATTACCGGGCCGGGGCAGCTGCATGTCAGCTATGTCCATTCCCCCATCCGCTACGCATGGGACCTTCAGCATCAGTACCTGAGCGAGTCGAAGCTGACGCACGGCCTGAAAAGCTGGGTGGCTCGGGCCATCCTGCACTACATGCGGATGTGGGACCATCGCACCGCGCATGGCGTGGACGTATTTGTCGCCAACTCGGCCTATGTGGCGCGGCGTATCCGCAAGGTCTATGGGCGCGATGCGGCGGTGGTCTATCCGCCCGTCGACATCGATCAGTTCAGCCTCTGCGAGCAGCGCGAGGACTTCTTCCTGACCGCATCGCGGCTGGTGCCCTACAAGCGGGTGAGCCTGATCGTCGAGGCGTTCGCGGCGATGCCGGACAAGCAACTGGTGGTGATTGGCGATGGCCCGGACCTGGACCGTATCCGCGAGATGGCGACCCCTAACGTGCGCATCCTGGGATACCAGCCTGCCGACGTACTGGTGGCGCACATGCAGCGCGCCAAGGCCTTTGTGTTTGCAGCGGAGGAGGATTTCGGGATCGTTGCCGTGGAGGCCCAGGCCTGCGGGACGCCTGTGATTGCGCTGGGGCAGGGCGGAGCGCGCGAAACGGTGATCGACAGCCGCGATCGCGATTTGCGCACCGGCGTGTTCTTTCCGCGCCAGACCGTGGAGGACATCGTTCGCGCGGTTTGCCGGTTCGAGGAAAGTGGCCCTTTCCAGCCGGCGGCGTGCCGCCGCAATGCGCTGCAATTCTCTCCCGAGAGGTTTAGGCGGGAACTCCGGGCGCTGGTGCATGCGGCCATGAGCCGGGATGCGCTAGCCGTGCCGCCTGCGGTAGCTTCGGCACCTTCGGTACCGGGCCTGCCGGTGGCCGAACCGATGGTGGTGGCGTCGAACTGAGTCGCGACGATGACGATGCCTGGCGCCCGTCATGCGTACGACGGCTACTGGTGGGACGATCCTGCACGGCTGCTCCTGTGCTTCATCCTGCCGCTGTATGGGCTTGTGTCGCTGGAACTGCTGGGTGACCAGAAGTCCATCGACCATATCTACTTCAACGGTACCTATGCGATGGCCGGCGCGCTGTTCCTGCTCGCGGTGGCGGCGGGTGCGCTGGGGGAGCGTGTGCTGGCCCCGCGCGCGGCCGACACGCCGGTGGTGCTTTCTGTGCGGGTGCTCGATGCGCTGTTCTGGCTGGCCTGCATCGGCTACGTGGTGATGATGGGCGGCGTGATCGCCCGGCCGGCGATGCTGCTTTCCTATTTGAATGGGGGCGCCAGTACCTACGACGTGCTGGAGCTGAAAGGGCGCGTGGTAGGCATCAGTACGCTGACCCAGGCGTCGGTGGCCTACGTGCCGCTTTACTTCGTCATCTTCCGCACGGCACCTCGCGGCCTGAACCGTTACCAGGTCTACCTGGGCGTGCTGTTCGTGCTGACGTTATTGCGCAGCTTCATTTTTGCCGAGCGGCTGGCGTTGGTGGAAGTGGTGTTGCCCTGGGCGCTGATGATGGCGCGCTTCCGCCTGCGGCCGCCGCGCGGGTCGCTGCGCGCGGCGCTGCTGGCACTCGGGCCATTTGCCGCCATCCCGCCGCTGATCGGGTTCTTCATCGCAAACGAGTACAACCGGTCGTGGGAGACGTACTACGTCAACATCTACGACAACATCTTCGACTTCGCGCTGGAGCGGCTGGGCCTGTACTACTCGACGGCGATCAACAACGGTTCCGGCCTGCTGACGATCATGGGATGGGGCACCGGCGCACCGACGTTTACGTTCGACTGGCTGATCCGGTTTCCGATCGTCGGCGAAAGCTTCCGCCCGCTGGTCGGTGCGGACGATGGATACAGCCTGTTCCTCAACACCTTCGGCGATCCGGAGTTCAACAACCCGTCGGGCATCTTCGTGCATTTCTACGAGTGGGGCGGATTCGCACTGCTGGAAGCCGCGCTGATGGGGTGGCTGCTGGGCCGCAGCTACACGGGATGGCGTGCCGGCCACGGATTCTGGTGCTGCGCCCATGCTGTACTGCTGGTGTCGCTGATGGAAATCCTGCGCGTGCCGAACCTGTTCAGCGGCCGCAACTTCGTGCCGCTGGCGCTGCTGTGGCTGGTGTTCCGGTGCCTGGGGAAACCGGCCGCCAGCGTGTCGCCTGCGGGCGTGCGCTCGCTCTACGGCCGCCCGAACCTGCCGGCCGCCGGTCCACGCTGAACCCCGAGGCCCGCGCCCGATGCCGCCATCCATACGCTCCACCGCCACCTATCTGCTGCTGATCCAGGGCAGCAACTACCTGTTCCCGCTAGTGCTGTTGCCTTTCCTCGGTCACAAGCTCGGCGTGCGCGAGTTCGGCGTGCTGGCCTACTGCCAGGCGCTGGCGCAGTACCTGATCCTGCTGACGGACTACGGCCACAATCTGTCGGCGACACGGCTGGTATCGCTCAGGCGCGATGATCCGGCCGCGGTCGCGGCGGTGTTCTCCGCCACGATGGCGGCCAAGCTGCTGCTCACGCTGGGCGCGGCGTTGCTGCTGGCCGGCGCGTTGTGGTGGGCGCCGGACCTGCGCGAACATCGGGCCATCCTCGCCGCGGCCTTCGTGGGCGTGGTGGCCAATGCCGTGACGCCCATCTGGCTCTACCAGGGCCTGGAACGGATGAAGGTGCTGGTCGTGCCGAACTTCGCGTCCAAGGCCGTCAGCCTGGCATGCGTGGTGGCATGGGTGAGATCGCCCGGCGACGCTGCGCTGGCCGCGCTGGGCATCAGTGTCGGCACGCTGATCCTGGCCGTCGCGGCGCTTTGGGCCGTATGGCGCAGGCGACTGGCGACGCTGGTCAGGGTGCCGGCGGCAGCGGCGATGGCGTCGTTGCGCGAAGGCTTCCCGATGTTCCTGTCGCTGGTGCTGGTCAGCTTCTACGTCAACTTCAACGCGATCCTGCTGAACCATTTCCACGGTCCCGTAGCGGTGGGACAGTTTTCGATGGCCGACAAGATCCGCATTGCCGGGCAGACGATCTTTACGGTGATCGGCACGGCGTTCTATCCACGCATCAGCCAATACAACGTCACGGACCCGCCCGCCGCGCGGGCGCTGATGCGTCGCGCGATGATGGTTGTCTTTGGCTGTTCGGGTGCGATGTTCGTGGCCGTGGAGCTGTTTGCCGGCGTCGGCATCCGCATATGGCTGGGCGATCCGTTCCACGACACCATTCTGCTGCTGCGGCTGGAGGGCGTGCTGCTGCCGCTGACCAGCGTGGCATTCATCTTCGGCAATCTCGGCCTGATGGCGTCGGGGCGGCACCGCACCGTGCGAAACATCTATGCTGCCGTGACAGTCATGCACCTGATCTACGCCGTGCCCTTCGTGATGCACATGGGCGCCCGGGGCACGGTGATATCGGTGCTGATCACCGAGGCCGCTGGCGCCATCGCCTTCTATCTCTGCTACCGGCGCGAGTCCGCTTCCCGCGCGCCGGCGCCCCCGCTGGTCGCACAGGAATCCCCCACTGCCAAGGAGATGCAGGCATGACGCGCAAAGGCATCATTCTCGCCGGAGGCTCCGGCACCCGGCTCTATCCCGTCACGCACTGTGTCTCCAAGCAGCTGCTGCCGGTCTATGACAAGCCGATGATCTACTATCCGCTCTCCACGCTGATGGTGGCCGGCATCCGCGACGTGCTGGTCATCTCCACGCCGCAGGACACTTCGCGCTTTGCAGCCTTGCTCGGCGACGGCCGGCAGTGGGGGCTGAACCTGCAGTACGCGGAGCAGCCGTCGCCAGACGGCCTGGCACAGGCATTCCTCATCGGCCGCGACTTTGTGGGGCGCGATCCCTCGGCGCTGATCCTGGGCGACAACATCTACTATGGGCATGACCTGGCGCGCATGCTCGCTCGCTCCAGCCGTCGCGAGGACGGCGCCACCGTGTTCGCGTATCACGTGCACGACCCCGAACGATATGGCGTGGTGGAATTCGACGAAGACTTTCGCGCGCTGTCCATCGAGGAGAAGCCGGCGCAGCCGCGATCGAACTATGCTGTGACGGGGCTTTACTTCTATGACAACCGTGTTTGCGATATTGCCGCCGACATCCGACCGTCGGCCCGTGGTGAACTGGAAATCACCGAAGTCAACGCCCGTTATCTGGAGGCCGGCAAGCTGGCCGTCGACATCATGGGGCGCGGCTTCGCGTGGTTCGATACCGGCACGCACGACTCGCTGATCGATGCCGCGCAGATGGTGGCGACCCTGCAGAAACGGCAGGGCTTGATGGTGGCGTGTCCCGAGGAAATTGCCTACCGGCGTCGCTGGATCGACGAGGAGCAGGTCGCGCGGCTGGCCGCGCCGTTGGGCAAGAGCCATTACGGCAAGTATCTGCAGCGGCTGCTGGCGGAATCGCCGCGCGTCAGGTGAGCGGGCATGGGCAGCCTGTGTCGAAACGGTGTGCGCTGCCAGGCCCGCACGGGCCTGGCAGGTATTACCGCGCGCGCCGCAGATAAGTTCGCACCTGAGGGAGGCGGTTCGCGTCCGCGCCGGCGGCCTGGATCGATACCGCGCCGGAGCATCCTGACGGTGGGGGCAGCGGTGCGCCATCGAGCGTATTGGTGCCGCAGGTGAACTGATCCGCCGTGCAATTGCGATACTGCAGCGCGATGGCCGCGCCGCCGATGGCCGCGAAGCGGTTGTTGGTGATGTCGGCCTGGCAGATATTGCCCTGCGCGCGATAGCCGTCAAAGCGTGTGCGCGTGACCTGGTTGCCCGTCACCTGCACGCGCGTCACGCTGCCGCTGCCGGTATTGATGTCGATGGCGGCATGCCCCGTTGCCAAGCGGTTGTTGCCGGGCGCCGTGGCGTTCTGGTCATCGGCTATCGTGTTGCTGGCGATCAGCACATTGCTCACGTCTGCGGTGCGATAGCCGTCTTCCTGTGCGACCATCACTGCGGCCGCCTTCTGCACGCCTTCGATCCAGTTGCCGGCGATGGTGACATCGGCACCCCCGACGACGGCCACGCCGCGCCCCCAGGCATTGCCAGCCAGGTAGTTGCTTGTGACGTAGATGTTCCGGGTCTGCGCGTTGTCGCGCTGGTAGCTGACGATGCCCACCATGTCGTCGCCGGTGGCCGTGACGGACGAATCCTGCACGAGCACGTCCTGCGAGCCGCCCGTGATATGGATGCCATCGGCCAGCGTGCCACTGACCTTGTCGCCAACAAGGGCGATACCCACACCGCGCGACACGAAGATGCCGGCACTGGCGCCGCCTTCGATGGTTACGTCCAGCACCTGTATGCCTGTGCCATCGACAATCACCTTGGCCGACGTGGCGGATTCGAGCCGCTGCGAGCCTGTGCCCTTGAGCGTCACGCCTACCAGCGTCGAGTTCGCCCCGGTGATCTGGATGGCCTGCTGGTCCGGATTCGACGCAACCAGCGTGGCGTCGTAGCCCGATACCGCGACCTGTTCGCGGCGCACCGCCAGCACGCGGCCGACCAGATAGCTGCCGGGTGCGAGCACCAGCCGTTGTCCCGGCTGGAGGTTGTCGAGCGCGGCCTGCAGGACATCGGCCTGGTCGACGCCGATGGCGCCTGGCTGCACGATCACATCAGCCGGCGCGCCAGTCGCGGGGGATACCGGCATCGACATTTGCGGCCATTGCGCCAGGAGCGCGATCCCGCCGGCGACTCCGACGACGATTGCGGCCGCAATGCCGAGCCGGCGGCGCCTGGGGCGGCTGCCGGGCTTCATCCGCGGCCACCCGCCGTGGCCACTACCGCATGGGTGACCGCTTCGCAATGATGTTTCATCGTTGCTACCTTTTGCGTGCCCCGGGGCGTTGTGCTGCCGGGGTTCAGCGCAGCATACCGGCCTGCCGCGGCGCGCAGGTGGTGAGACAGGCGCCCGAAAGCATGTTGTCGGAAAAGGGCGATAGGTTGGCGGAAACGCAAGACGGCACCTGATCCGTCAGAGACGATTGCCCCTGCAGTGGATAGGGTTCACGGGCGAGTCGATCAACGGAGCGGTGGTCTGGCAGCAAATCGCCCGGGAGAAGGTGAACGTATTACTCTGCGGCGGCGCCTTGCAATCGCGTGATAGCGGTGTCGCGCTCACGTAGCTCTTCCATTGCCTGTTGTCGCTCGATCAGGTCGGCGGCTTGTCGCGCAAGGAGGTCAAGGTATCGCAGTTCGCGATCTCCGGGGCGATAGTGACGTCGCCAGTGCGTGGAAAACATGCCGATCGGCCGTCCGCGTCGAGTGACCAATGGCGTGGATTGCGCGGAGAGCAGCCCGCCCCGCAGGTGAATGCCGTTGGAATCGTGGACATCCGGTCCATCAGGATTATCGAAATCAAGGAAGACCCGCTTGCCGCGCGCCAACGCAATGCCGCAGGGGGTGCTGGACCCGGCGGGCACGCGCATGAAGTGGTGCGCCACCCCTTCCAGATTGCGCTGCGCCAGGATCACGAGTTCGCCGGTGCTTTCGTCCAGTATCTGGACCGTACCCGCGTCTGCCTGCATCAAGGCGATGGCCGTGTCGAGGATGTCGAGGTAAAGCGAGTGCATCTCGCTTTCGCCATCGGGTTGGCTGCTCACGCGATGCAGCAGCAGCGTGTCGCGCAGGTCGGCGGCCAGGGCGGCCTCGCTGGCGGCCAGCGCAGCAGTTCGTTCGGCAACGCGACGTTCCAGCTCTTCGTTCATGGTCTGAAGCGCTCGTTCGGCGCGCTTGCGGTCTGTGACGTCGAGAAACGCGCTCACGGCTCCCATCAGTCGTCCATCCGCGTCGTGCAGTGGGCGGATGTTGACGAGGATGTCGCGTCGGCTGCTCCCGTCTGGCCGGACGATAACCAGCTCTTCATCCATCACAACTTTGCCGCTTTGCAGCACTCTGGCCATCGGCGCGGCCTCTGGCTCGACAATGCTCCCGTCCGGATGCAGAACATGAGGTCCGCCGCGCAGCGCCCATTCGCGGTCCTGGACCGGGGGCTCGGCACCCCATAACTCGATAGCCCTCCGGTTGACCACCTCGAAGCGGCCGTCCTGGTCGCACGCATAGACCGCCACCGGCATCAGCGTCAGCAGTTCTCGCACGCGCTCCTCGCCATGACGACGGATGCGTGCCAACTCCAGTTGCGCGCCGACACGCGCGACGAGCTCTCGGGATGCGAATGGCTTGGCAATATAGTCGTCGGCGCCGGCCAGCAGGCCTTCGATCGCTGCCTCCTCGTGCGCGCGCGCAGTGACCAGAATCACCGGCGTGGCTTTGAGCTCGTTGTCCGCGCGCAGCAGGCGCAGCAGCCCGAAACCGTCCAGACCCGGCATCATGACGTCGGTGAGCACGAGATCCGGCCGATGACGTCGTGCAAGCGCCAAAGCGGCTTCTCCATCGTTCGTCGCCAGCACTTTCCAATGCATGCCGAGCATGCGGGTCAGGTAATCGCGCATGTCGGCGTTGTCATCGACCACCAGGACGCAGGAATCGGGAGCGCGTCCTGGCTGACTGGGGCGCGCAGGTCCCAGGACACCCTCGACGACATCTGTCGGCGCCGGTGTTATCGTTGGACCGCCTTGCGTCCACTGGTCCGCCTCGGCGGCAAGCTGTTTCGCGATACTCCGCGCAAGGGATCGTGTTCCAGACGCTTGGGGCGACTCCGGCCGATAGTGCCGATGGATCCAGAGGGTAAATGTGCTGCCTTGCCCCGGGGCGCTGCGCGCCCGTACCCGTCCATGGTGCAGGCGAACCAGCTCGTACACCATTGCCAGGCCGATGCCAGCGCCTTCGTCGGTTCTGGAGCGCACGTCGCGCACCCGATGAAATCTCAGGAAGATATTGGACAGCTCTTCTTCGGGGATGCCGACCCCGGTGTCCGACACGGTGAGCTCTACGTGCTGATCGATGGCGGCCAGGCGCACCGAGATGCTGCCTTCGAAGGTATGTTTCAAGGCGTTGGACAGCAGGTTTGAAACAATCTGCTCCCACATCTGGCGATCGACGGAAACGAACGCGGGCAAGGGAGGGCAATCGACGTGAAGCGAGAGCCCTACACGTTCTGCCGCGCTGCGGAAGAGGCTGGCCACATCACGGGTCAATGCCGCCAGATCGAGGAGTTCGAACTGTGCGCGTAGCCGCCCCGCTTCGATTTTCGAAAAATCGAGCAGCGTATCCACCAGGTTCAACAGCCGCTTTGCGTTGCGCGCGGCGACTTCCAGCTCGCCTTGCAGATCGGCTTCGACGTTCGCGCGCAGCTGCATGTCTTCGAGCGGGGCAAGAATCAGCGTTAGCGGCGTTCGAAACTCGTGGCTCACGTTGGAGAAGAACTCGGTTTTGGTTCGATCGAGTTCGGCGAGTTGCTCGAGCCTATCCCGTGCAGACTCCCGCAGCCGCGCATCGGTCAAGCTGGCACCCAGCTGTTGCGCCAATTGCTCTGTGAATTCCTGGTATAGGCGATCGAAATCGAGTCGCGGACTCAGACCCAATACCAGAACGGCGCCTGCGGGGTCGTTTTCCAGGCGTACCGGAAGCAGAAGGGCGCTTGTCGGCGGCTCGGGCCAAGGGCCAGCATGGAAGGCGCGGAGGCGGGAGGCGAGATCGATCACGCTGAGTGCTTCGCAATGTCTGGCCACTCGTCCGAGTGGCCAGACTGTGGACGTCGAATGCAGCTCGACCGAGTATGGCGCAGCAGGAGATCCGGCGAGAACGCCCGCGGCAGCACACAGGCTACATCGCTGCCGTGCTTCATCTACCCGGTAGATGAGCACGAACGGCAAGTCCTTCGCCTGCTCCGCGAGTGCCTGCTCGGCGAGCCGGCAGGCATCGGTCACGGTTGCTGCGCCCGACGTGGCCGAGGTCAATGCCCGCAACGCAATGAGTCTGCGCTCCAGGAGCACCCGCTCCGTCGTCTCGGCCGCGATGGTCATCACCCCGCGCACGATCCCGGCTTCGTCCGTGAGAGGGCTACACGACCAGGTGAAGTAGGCTTCCTCGGGATGGCCGTTGCGCGCCAGTTCGAGCTGCCTGTCCTGGGTGAAGCTCGTGTGAGATGTCTCGCACACCTCCCGATAGACGCTTGCGAGGCCGGGCCAGTGTTCCTGCCAGGTGACGTGCGACGGCGCCCCGGCTGCGTCCGGATGCTTGCTGCCCAGCACGCCGATCCAGGCATCGTTGTAGAACTGGATAAATGATGGACCCCAGGCAATGCAGGTCGCGAACCCGCTGCCGAGCATGCTGGACAGGGCCGCTTTTAGCGCAGTGGGCCAGGACATCACGCGCCCCATCACGCTTTCATCCCAGTTGATACTATGCAAGACCGCGCGCGCAGCCCCCGGCCCGGCAAAGAGAACGTCGCGCGCCTCCTGCTCATTGCGAGGGTGCGGAAACCGTCCGCCGGCCACGATGCGGGCGATTGTCGGGCCGATGTCGCACAGCGGCAGCACAAGATCCACTGCGCCGGCCTGGACGGCCGCGCGCGGCATGTCAGGATGGTCTGCGGTGTCTTCACTCTGTGCGATCACGGCGCCACCTGCGGCTCGCACCGCCGCGGCACCGGCGGCACCGTCGTTGCCCATGCCGGTCAAGACCACTGCCATGCCTCGCTCGCCAAAACTCTCGGCAAGCGAATGCAGAAGCGCGTCTAGCGCGTGATCGAGTGGAGAGACGTTGGTGCGTCGCAGCGCGCAGGTCCGATCGGGATTCACCTCGAGGGCTGTTCTTGGCGGCGCGACGTGGATACGCCCTGGCTGAAGGAGCATGCCCTCGGTGGCCCAGACTACCTGCAATGCGGTGCGCCTTGACAGGATTCGGGCGAGATCGCTTGCACTTCCCAGATGCTGCCCCACCACAACGGCAACCGGAAAGTCGGGTGCGAGGTCGCCGACGACGGTAGAGATTGCGGGAAGGCCGCCGGCCGATGCCACGAGGCAAAGGACATCGAAGGTCGATGGGTGCTCGGCGTTCATGGGCGGTGGCTCCATGTGACGTGACCATCTGAAATGGTGCGCCTACGCAAGCGCCGTGTCCAGATTTGCCTCTCATCCCGGGAAATGTGCGGTGCGATGAACGCGTGACAGCGGAAAGGTGGCGAAACGGGGATCACAGGGCACGCTCCCATGATCTTCAGGGCGGATGCGTGTTCACATGCTCGGGGAGGCAATGAACACGTAGTGAATGGAGCGACGATGGATCATGCGGCAAGCGCGTGCCGTGAATCCTGCTCTATTCAGACCCGTCCTCCAGGCCTTGCGCGCCAGTTGGTATTGACGGCGGCTGGACAGCTTGCCGCTTTCGGTTGATGTGATAGGGCGTCAGCACTGCATGGGCCACCATGTCGAGGGCGGGGCGCGTATCGCCGTTCTTGTCGGTCCATACCTTCGGTGTCAGTGTGCCAGACAGGGCAACGGAATCGCCGTCATCCAACGCCAGCAGGGCCGCCCGCGCATTGTCGCCAAACGCGATGACGTTGACGAACAGCGACTCGCCGTCGCCAGCGGGGGCGAGCACCTTCGTTGTGACATAGGCCTTGCCGCCTTGCCCTTGGCGCTCCGCGGACTTTCCATAGATCCTGCCGCCGATCAGACCATCAATCATTCTTCACCTCTCTATCCCGGGCGACTGCCGCCCAGACTTCGGTTGAACCTTCACCACTCCCCCTGGGCATGTGGCAGTTGTCTACCGCCCCGCCTGCCCCAAGGTGTGCAGCATCTGAATTTCCGCGGCAGACTACCACGCCACAAACGATGTGGGGTCACGCCATCCCGTGCAGGTCGGGCTCGTCTTCGCTTCGGCATGTCGCGGCCGGCCGGCGTCAGACGCGATGGCCGCCTCAAGTTACGGCGCTTACGAAGGCCTCGAACGCGCTGGGGTCCACCGGCGGACAGAAATAGTAGCCTTGCCCGTAGTCACAGCCGGCAGCCAGCAGGATGTCGCGCTGCAACTCGGTCTCGACACCCTCTGCAATCACACTGATGCGCAGGGCATGCGCCATGCTGATGATGGCGCGGCACAAGGCTACGTCGTCGGGACCCCGCGTCAGCGATCGGATAAAGGACCGGTCGATCTTGATGTAGTCAATGTCGAGGCGCCGCAGGTACGACAAAGAGGAGTAGCCAGTCCCGAAGTCATCGAGTGCGATCTCGATGCCCGCCGCCTGAAAGCGGAACAGCTGGTCTATGACGCCGGCGCTCTGCTCCATCACCGAGCCTTCGGTGATCTCGATGACCAGGCTGCCAACCGGCACGTTCATGCGCTCGATCATGCCGGACCAGGATTCCGGCCCGCTCGCGGGCGCGCAAAACTCCATGGGGGATTTGTTCACCGAAATCTGGAAACCCTTGCTCATGAGCGCCTGCCAGCGTACAAGCTGCTCCAACGCTTCCGCGAGAACCCAGCGACCAATGTCGATGATGAGGCCGGATTCCTCCGCAACGGCAATGAAATCGGCCGGATGTATTGGTCCGCGTACCGGATGGTTCCAGCGAATCAGGGCCTCGGCCTTGCAAACCTTGCCCGTGCGCAGATCGACAATGGGCTGGTAGTGCAGCGCAAATTGCCCGGCCGCCAGCGCTGTGCGCAAGTCCTGCGTGATGCGCAGGCGCTCTCTCTCCGCTTGGAGCAGCGCCTTGGTAAAGACCTTCGAGCGATTGCGGCCCTCCTTCTTGGCCGCAAACATCGCCTGGTCGGCGCACACCAGCAGCGCCTCGGCGTTGTCCGCGTCCTTGGGGTAGATGGCCACGCCAATGCTGGCCGACACTGCCACCAGCTCGCCCGCCAGCGTGTAAGGGGCTGCGATCCGCTCCAGGATCGCCTCGGCAATGCCCGCGGCGACGTCGGTATCGCCAACCGCAGGAAGGATCACCGTGAATTCGTCGCCGGCCAGCCGTGCCACGGTATCCGAAGCGCGCACCGATGCCGCGATGCGACGCACGACCTCCAGCAGCAATAGGTCACCCTGGTCGTGGCCGAGGGTATCGTTGACCTCCTTGAATCGATCCAGATCGATGAACAAGAGCGCCAGCTCATCGTGGGTGCCGCTTGCGTGTTCGATCTCCTGCCCCAGCCGGTCGAAGAAGAGTCGGCGGTTGGGCAGATCCGTGAGCGCGTCGAAATTCGCCTGGTGCCGGATGACATGCTCCGCCTGCCGCTTCTCTGTCATGTCATGGATCAGCGCGACGCGCCGGCGCTCGCCATGCGCGTGGGCAAGGTAGGTATCCACGGTGAGGTAGGCGGGAAACTCGCTGCCGTCCTTCCGACGGATCGAGATTTCTCCGCTCCATTTGCCCGTGGCTTCCACGCTGAGCCGCAAGCGTTCGGCCACCAGCCCGGCCGTATGGTCTGTCCCACCGATGCTATAGCCGGAGCGGCCCTTGATGTCCGCGATGGTATAGCCGGTGGCGGCGGAAAAAGCCGGATTCACGTCGATGATGGTGCCGTCGAGAGACGTCACCACCATCGCCTCGCTGCTGGACGAATAGACCAGCGACGCCAGCCGCATTTCTTCGATATGACGCCGTCGCTCCGCCATGGATCGGCGCAGGCTGTAGTACAACAACCCCAGCAGCAGCGTGGAAGCGATGGCACTCGCCAAGGCAACGCGCCGATAACGCTCGTAGGGCACCAGCACCAGATCAACCGATTCGCCCACCACGAAGTTCAGCCCAAACTCCGGCATACGGGAGTAGCCGAAGATCCGCTCCACGCCTTCGGAGCCCGACACCGCTCGAAAGCTGCCAGCCAGCGGCGCGTCGCCGGCGAGGTAGGGTCGGTTGGCGACGGCCCTTGCCAGGGAGCCTTCCAGCGATGGCACGCGCGCGAGGAGCTGGCCGGAATTCTTGATCACCGATGCCACTTCGCCGTCGACAGTCGTAAAGGTCTGCGCAAAGCTGGCGAACTGCTCTGGGCTGACCGAAACCACAATGACGCCATCGAAGTTGCCTGCGCGAAGGATAGGGCGGGTGAACTGGATCGACCATTTGCCCGAGACCTTGCCCTTCACTGGATCGCTGATGAACAGCATGTCGCGACCGCCGGCGTTCTGATGGACCTGAAAATGCTCGCGCTTGCTCAGATCAACCTTCTCGCCGGCCTGGGGCGAACCGATGGACGAGTAGACGAGCAACCCATGCTTGTCGATCACCGCCACCTGGAACGACAGGTCTACCACCAGGTTTTCGCGCTCGCGTACCAACTCGTTGAATCCCGACTGGCCGACGAGCCAGCTGGCGCGCAGGTCGAGAAGAAATTCAGACAGCCGCAGGATGCTGGATTTGGAGTACGCACCGAACGCGCGGGCCTCCGCCTGGGTGCGCTGGGCGGCGTCATGGAGCAGCCGGTCCCGCTCGGTCACGAGCTGAAACGTTGCGAACGACCATGTTGCGACCAGCCATGCTGCCGCCCCCAGGTTCAATGGGGAAAGAACTTGGCGCAAGTGCTGCAGCGCCTTGCCATATCGAATGGTCGAGCGTTCTGGCATCAAAAGAATATCGCTGCGCAGCGAAGAATCGGCATCGATAGCAGGCTAGTCGAGGTCAGCGAACCCCACAAGCGGCTCGCTGCGGGGTCCTGTACTTGCCTTCGGTATTTGACGATTGATGCGCCCAATGCAGCACGTTTTATTTATCGTACGCGCTGCGCCTGGGTCAGATGCGGGATCGCGTTGCCCTCAATAACGGCAATTGTGGCGTCCACTGAAGCGACCCGCGCGGGGTCGTCGAATCAGCCTTTTGCTGCGGAATTTGGCGATGACGAGAAGCGCATCGGGCGGGTAGCCACCGGTCAATGCGGACAACCGGGCGGCCAGAAATCAAGCGGATGCCACCCAAAAGGCAGGCCCTGTCAGACATCGGGTATTCTCCGCGGTGCATTTTGTTGCTTTGTGAGGAAGTTGTGTCGCGCAGCGGTTGGACGGTGGCGGTTGGGCCACTTTTAGGGTTGTTCATTGTTAGCTTGGGAAGTGGGTTCATGGCTTCCCTCACGTCTCTCCGGCTCGATGCCGCCAATGTTTCCGCAACGATGATCGGCGCCATTTCGTCGGCGTATTTCGTTGGGCTGACGCTGGGCGCGGTGACCAGCGACCGCCTGATTTCGCGGATCGGCCACATTCGCTCGTACAGCAGCTTCGCCTCCCTGGTCGCGATTACGTATCTGCTACAGGGCTTGATTGTCGATCCCTGGTTTTGGCTCGTTCTGCGACTCGTGAACGGCTGGGCCATGGTGGGCATCTACCTCGTCGTGGAGAGCTGGCTGTTGCTGGTGGGGGATACGAAGTCCAGGGGGCGGCTGCTGGCGATCTATATGATCGCCCTCTACGGATCGATCATGCTCGCGCAGATGAGTCTGGGCGCCATTGGATCGGTGGCGGAGAGCGTGCCGTTCATGGTGGCCGGCGTACTGGGCTCGATGGCGGTGCTGCCCATGGCCGTGCTACCGAAGACTGCGCCAGACGTGGCGCATGCCGAACCGCTCATGCCGCAGGATCTCGTTCGCATGACGCCCGCAGGCGCGATCGGCAGCTTTGGATCTGGCGTGGGCATCGCGGCGGTCTACACGTTGTTGCCTATTTACCTGCAACGCGAGGGCATGAGCGTTGCCCAGGTCGGTCAATTGATGGCCTGTGCCATTTGCGGCGCCATGGCACTGCAATACCCGGTAGGCCGGTGGTCCGACAGGCAGGACAGGCAGACTGTACTGCTTGCGCTCAGTGCGGGATGCGCGGCCGTCTCGCTGGCCGTCCTGCTCCTGCCGAGCTATCCACCGCTGCTCATGGTGCTGATGTTCCTCATCGGCGGCGGAATTTTCGCGATCTATCCGGTGGCGGTGAGTCACTCTGCCGACCGTGCAGAGGCTAGCGAACTCGTACGCGTCATCCAGGGCATGCTCCTGATCAACTCGGTGGGCGCGGCCATCAGTCCTTTGATTATCTCGCCGCTGATGAATTCGCTCGGCGCGAGCGGGCTGTTCTGGGCGTTTCTCGTCCTGCACGCGGGCCTGGCCTCCTTCTTCCTCTGGCGGCGCAATCGCCATCCTTCGCCAACATCGGCGGCACCATTCGCGGCGACGGCGCAGATGACCCCCATTGGGGCGGAAATCCGCGTCACCGAGCAGTTGGCACAAGCCATCTCGGAGGCAGGAGCGGGGGAGGCGGTCTCGTGATCCTTCCGTCGGCGCGGCGAGTCCGGCAGGAACCTTCCGAGCCGAACGAACTCTCAGGCAACGTCACCTTTACCCCAGCCACCCGCGCACCGGGCGATGGCAATTGACCAAGCGGTTTCCGATATGAACAGCAAGCAGCGCCGCAAGGCATACCGAAATAGTCCCTTTCAGATCGAGACGACGTGGACGTTTCGGGGGGCACCGGTGACCATCACCCGCGTTGCCAGCCCCACCGCCGTCATTGTGGAATTCGAAGGGGCCGGGGCGCGTACCCATGTTCCCACGCGAGCGTTGGAACCGCGGAGCTACCGCGGTGCCACCGGTGGGTCAGCGGGCGTGTCGGTTGGCAACACGCACCCCATCGCTGTCGAAGAGCATGCAAGCTAGCTGAGGCGACCGCCTTCGCAGGTGTGCCAGTCGCGCCGCTCTCGCGCCTTGGCCGCTGGAATGCGCGTTGGACTGGTTCAGCATCCAGTCCAACCCGCGCGCTTACTCGAGCTTGGCGCCCGACCGCTCCACGATGGGTTTCCACGCCTTGTATTCTGACGTCACGAGATCGGAAAACTGCTGGGCGGTCATTAGCTTGGGCTCGGCACCTTGCTCGTGGATGGCACGGATGACGTCGGGCTTGGCGAGCACCTTGTTGACCTCTGTCCCAATGCGCTCGACGACATCGGCGGGCGTTTTGGCCGGGGCAAAGATGCCGTACCAGGTGCTGACGTCCACGTTCTTGTAGCCGCTTTCCGCAACAGTCGGAACACTGGGCAGCGATGTGCTGCGGGTGGCCGACGTTACCGCCAACGCGCGCAGCTTTCCCGCCTTGACCTGGGCCAGCGCGGACGGCACGGAGGCCACCATCAGGTCGACATTGCCTGCCATGGCGTCCATCATTGCCGCGTTGGACCCCTTGTAGGGAACATGCAGCAACTTGATGCCGGCCGCCTGGCTGAAGATCTCGGCAGCCAGATGGATGGTCGTCCCGTTGCCGGGCGATCCATACTTGATGGATTCCGGATGCGCCTTCGCTGCGGCTACCACGTCGGCCAGGGTCTTGAAGCGCGAGTTGGCCGACGTGACGATGGCGATGGGCGTGTAGGCGACGTGGCTGATTGCAATCAGGTCGCGACCCGGCACGTAGGACACCGACTTATAAAGCCACGGCGCGACCACCAGGTTGTCCTTCTGACCCATGACGAGTTCGTAGCCGGTCGGCGCGGCACGGACGATTTCGGCGATGCCGAGCGTGCCGCCGGCTCCAGGCTTGTTATCGGGGACAAAGGTCCATTTGGTATCCTGCGACACCTGGTTGGCCACCAGGCGGGCGAGGATATCGGTACCGCCGCCCGGCGGGAACGGAATCACCAGGCGGATGGGCTTGGTGGGCCATTGGGCCTGGGCGGATTGGGCGTGTACGGGCGTGGTGGTGAGACCACAGGCCACCAGCATGGCGGCCAGCATTGCCTTCAGCATTGCAAGGATCCTTGTGAAGCGAATCCTGAGCCGAACGTTCGCCGTCTTTTGGCGCGGGCTGATGGGGGGTAGGTGATGACGCCGCTGCTCACGCGTTCATTTCGCGCTGCGGGTGGCACAGGCGCGAAGATTCGAGACATCACTTCAGACAACAGGAATTCGGATAAATAGATGCGGGCGGAATTATACCGGCGGCGCGGCACTGGCCCCCCCGCACGCGCAGCCGGGGGAAGGGCCGGTGGTCGGGGTGCCCGCCTATTTGGCTTGATACGTATTCGATCAGGGGGTGTTGTCTTCCCGTGACTGGTGCTGGGCCGCCATCTGTTCCTGCTGGGCGGGCGGCACGGGCTCGTAGTGGCTGAATTGCATCGCGTAGTGCCCGTGGCCGCCCGTAATGCTGTTCACACGCGATTGGTATTCGTTCAGTTCAGATAGCGGCACCTGTCCCATAACGGTGACGTTGTTGCCAGCCGCGCTTCGCGTGCCGCGAACCTGTCCGCGTTTGGTCGACAGGTCACTGATGATGTCGCCCATTGCCGCTTCTGGTGTCGTCACTTCGATATCCACGATCGGTTCGAGTACGCTCGGCCTTGCCTTGAGCACGGCGTCGATGAAGGCCTTGCGGCCCGCCACCGCAAAGGCCACTTCCTTTGAATCGACGGAATGGCTCTTGCCGTCGAACACGGTGACGCGTACGTCCTGCATGGGAAAGCCTGCCAGCGGGCCGCTGTCGAGCACTTGGCGGATGCCTTTTTCGACGGCGGGAATGAATTGGCCCGGAATAGCGCCGCCCTTGACTGCATCGACGAATTCGAAGCCCTTGCCACGCGCCAGTGGCTCGACGCGCAGAAACACCTCGCCGAACTGCCCGGCGCCACCGGTTTGTTTTTTGTGGCGGTGGTGGCCCTCAGCCTTGCCGTCGATGGTTTCGCGATAGGCGATCTTCGGCGGTCGTGTCACGACATCGAGCTTGTAATGATCGGTCAGGCGCTCCAGCGCACAGCGCAGCTGGAATTCGCCCAAGCCAAGCATGACCGTTTCATTGGTGCCGGCGGGATGCTCGATGCGCAGGCACGGGTCGGCCGCCGTGAGCTTCTGCAACAGTTCCGACAGGCGCTGCTCGTTGCCCCGCCGTGCTGGCTCAATCGCCAACCCGTAGATTGGCGTTGGAAAATCAAGCGGAAACAGATGGATGTCGCCGTCCTCGGTGGCATCGTGCAGCACGGCATCGAACCCGATTTCGTCGATCTTCGCCACGGCGCAGATGTCCCCGGGCCCCGCGTGTGGCACTTCCACGCGCTCCTTGCCCTGCAGCATCAATAGGTGCGCCACCTTGAACGGCTGCCGCCCATCACCGATATAAAGCTGACTGTCGCGCGTGACCGTGCCCTGGTGGATGCGAAATACCGCCATTTTTCCGAGGTACGGGTCTATCGTGATCTTGAAGACATGCGCCAGCACGTGCTTGTGGGGCACGGGCTCGGCTTGAACCGTTACCTTGTGCTCTCCCTCCTCACGGAAAAACAGCGGGGGATTTCCTTCGGTCGGATTGGGCAGCAACCGCAAAAATACCTCCAGCAATTCGGCGATCCCGGTACCGTTGGTGGCCGAGGTGAAGCAGATCGGTACCAGGTGGCCCTCGCGGAGTGCCCGCTCGAATGGTGCGTGCAACTGGTCCGGAGCGATTTGCTGGCCTTGCTCCAGATACAGCTCCATCAGTTCCGGATCCATCTCGACGACCTGATCGACGAGCGCCTCATGAGCCGATGCCACTGACAGGAAATCGGCGTCGCCCGCCGGGTTGAAGAAGCAATCGACGACCTGGGTGGCTCGCCCGGCCGGGAGATTGATGGGCAGGCATTCCTTGCCGAACGCTTCCTGAATGTCGATCAGCAGCGCGGGAAGATCGACTTTTTCCTTATCGATGCCGTTGACAATGATCATCCGGCACAGGTTGCGCGACTGTGCCCACGCCATCATGCGACGCGTCGTCATATCGATGCCGGTCTGCGCGTTGACGACGATGGCGGCAGTCTCGACCGCCGCCATGCCGCTCATCGACAGGCCAGAGAAATCGGGATAACCGGGCGTGTCGACCAGATAGATGCGGGTGTCGCGATAATCGAGGTGGGCGATCGCGCTGGTAAGCGAATGCCGGTATTTGTGTTCGAGCGGATCGAAATCGCAGACGGTCGTGCCGCGCTCGACGCTGCCGGGGGTGTGCAGCGCGCCGCCCTTGTGAAGCAGCGATTCGATTAGCGAGGTCTTGCCGCCTCCCGCGTGCCCCAACAGGGCGATCGTACGAATAGCGTCGGGACCATATAGCATGGGCGCCCCCGTGTGGCCGTCGGTGTTCCCCCATTATTGGCGAGACGGGTCGCAAACACCATGTGCGGCGCGACGTGCGCAATTCCTCTTCGCCGCTCGGCGTTCGGCTGCAGGTGGATTGTCACGCACAGTTTCTGGTCCGCCGAGTGTTCCATGCGCATCTTTTTAAAATTGCTTGCAAGCGCGGCGTGGAGGCATTAATATTCGCTCCCCGCTGCCGGTGCAGGTGAAAAGCCTGACGGCGGCGGGGGAAAATATCTTCAGGTTTTCTGCCAAGTAACAATCGGCGGCAGCAAAAAAGAAATTCTCCGAAACGCTTGACGAATTAGGGAAAACCCTTAATAATCTCGTTTCTCCGCTGCGACGAAAGACGCAGCGACAGCGAACGGCAAAGCCGGTCGCTCGGGTTCTTTAACAAACAAACAACCGATAAGTGTGGGCGCTTGATGGCGAACGCCACGGAGCTTCGGCTTCGTGATGCTTCAAAAGTTATCAGTGCTCGCRCAGTAAAACATGTTGGTTTGCGTCGCGAGACGCGAGCCAGTCAGTTTTCTGAGAGTGAGCGACCGCTCGAAAGAGCGAGGTGCTTCGGCACCACACAGAGATTGAACTGAAGAGTTTGATCCTGGCTCAGATTGAACGCTGGCGGCATGCCTTACACATGCAAGTCGAACGGCAGCGCGGACTTCGGTCTGGCGGCGAGTGGCGAACGGGTGAGTAATACATCGGAACGTACCCTGTTGTGGGGGATAACTAGTCGAAAGATTAGCTAATACCGCATACGACCTGAGGGTGAAAGCGGGGGACCGCAAGGCCTCGCGCAGCAGGAGCGGCCGATGTCTGATTAGCTAGTTGGTGGGGTAAAGGCCYACCAAGGCGACGATCAGTAGCTGGTCTGAGAGGACGATCAGCCACACTGGGACTGAGACACGGCCCAGACTCCTACGGGAGGCAGCAGTGGGGAATTTTGGACAATGGGGGCAACCCTGATCCAGCAATGCCGCGTGTGTGA
>NZ_RCOG02000017.1 GCF_009663685.2 Cupriavidus sp. U2
ATCGACCATCGTACGCGCAGCTTCGCGCGGGAACTGGGCCTGGAGCCACTGACCACGCCGGTGCGTTCTCCGCAGAGCAACGGTATGGCCGAATCCTTCGTCAAGACCATGAAGCGCGATTACATCGCGTTCATGAACAAGCCCGACGTGCCGACCGCGCTCTCTCAGCTAACGGTCGCGTTCGAGCAATACAATGACTGGCATCCGCATAAAGCGTTGAAGTATCGTTCGCCTCGGGAGTTCCGACGCGCCGCAACATCATCAACTTAACGGTGTTCGGGTGTCCTGAGTTACAGGGTCAACTCCACCGAAACCGAAAAGAGGAATCTGCCGGAATAAAGCTCTTGACATTCCCATGGTAGGAATGATTAGGCTTCAGGTGCGCTCAGTTCGCCACTACACCAAGAAATGAAAAGCTCGATCGCCGTTCGCCGCCTTATTGCCTGGACTTGGCTCGCAGCGTTGCTGCTGACCGGTTCGGCATCTGCCGCCTATGTCTGCCCGACCGACATGGCTGGCGGCAATGTGGCCAGCATGCAGCAAGTTGGCTGCGTAGACGGCGATCAGCCCGCGCTTTGTGCAAGCTACCTTCGCGGTATCGCCACAAGCTCGCCACAGCCGCATCCGCCTGTTGGCGGTGATGCGCCCCCGCTAATCTCCGAGCCGTTCTGGCGTCTGTCTTCCCGGACTGCACAGGAAGTGTTGCCGGCGCTGCGAACCGTACCAACCACCTCGTCTGTACCAATCTATCTGGCGACAGCCCGATTGAGGCCTTGATGTTTCCCTATGCCTGACCACCTGACGGCAGGCATCCCGCGTTGACCACTGGGCAGGACGAAGCCACCTCTTCTTGTGCTTCGCCCGCTAGCCCGGCACGTTTGAACATCAATTCACTTAGTTGGGGAACATCATGAATCTCGCCAGAATCGCCACCGCCCTCGTATTCGCCGGACTCGCCACGTCTGCTTTTGCCGGTCCGAATTGGGATGTCATCCAGCGCGCGCGCCTGGCTGCGCATCAAGCCAATGTAACAGCCGCAGAAAACCAGGCCATGAAGGATCAATGCATGCAGATGATGCATCGGGTGTCTTCGTCCGATGCGCATTTGCAATGGATGAGCAATGCCCTCGACGCACACGGCACCACCACCGAATCAGACACTGTCTCCAACCGCACATGGGGCAACGCGCTTGCCTCGGTCCCCGGCGAACGGAGTCCGTACCTGGACGGTGGCCGCATTGAGCAGCGCAACGTCTTCACTGACGGAGCCTTGAGCGTGGCAGGTATGGACCGGACGGGGCCATCGGCACCACCGGCACGGGCCCGCGATCCGTACACCGATGGCGCGCGCGTCATCGATGCGTCATCGCTGGCATAACGCGCCCCTCGTCTTGTAGCTTGGACGCGCCGGCAGCCCATCACTGCCGGTGTGCCTGACGCTTCGCTATTGCAATCCATCAAAAAGCAGTTATGCTTGGCGTTGCTTTGAGATCCTCCACCATCGTGCGTTACTTGGCCCGCCGGCATTCATGGATTGCCGGATTCCTTCTAATTGTGTTCCTGTCAGTTCAACTGGCAACGGCCGCCTACGCCTGCGCGATGGGCGTGCACGAGCCAGCGGAACAGCCGATGGAAGCCATGGTGTCCTGCGCCGACATGGCCGAGCAGGATGCTACGCAGAGCGACGGTCAGAAGGCGCTTTGCATGGGCCATTGTCAGGCCGATTTCAAGCACGCCGATCACTCTGCGCCACAGATTCCGGCATTTATCCCGGTCCTCGCGAGCATCATCGTCGCAACTCCCGCGTTGGATGCCACGCCAGTCTTCGCCCGGCATGCACAGACGCAGCCGCGCGCGCCGCCACCTCCGCACACCATTCTTCACTGCTGTTTCCGCACTTAGCCTCCGAAGCCACGCCACTTCCTTGTCGCTCCCTATCCATCAGGAGCGGTGGTCGTTGTTTCCGGAGGCTTTATGTCATTCCCTCGTTGCCTAAGGCTGGCGCTCCTGTGCGCGTCCGCCCTCGGCATGTCGGCGTCGCTTGCCGCGTCGCCGCCTGCCGCACCCGCCCTATCCATAGAAGAAGTCGCCGCACTGGCAACGGCGCATGCGAATGACGCCGAGAATTCGCACGGTGCCATCGAAGCGGCCGTGCAACAGGCAGTTGCTGCCGGCCAGTTGCCGGACCCCGTGCTCAAAGTCGGGCTGAATGATGTTCCCGTCAATGGGTCCGACAAAGGTTCGCTGAGTCGAGATTCCATGACCACTCGCTCGATCAGCGTATTGCAGGAATTCACGCGGGCTGACAAGCGGCGGGCGCGCACCGCCCGCTTCGAGGCCGAATCCGCTTCCGCCGATGCGCGGCGCCTGGTGGGTGTGACCAATGTCCAACGCAACGCCGTCGCCGCGTGGATCGATCGCTGGTACGCCGAGCAGGCGGCGGCGCTGCTTGGCCACCACTCGCATCCGTTGAGCCTGGCGCTTGAAGCCGCCACTGCGGCCTACCGCAGCGGCCGCGGAACGCGTGCCGACGTGCTGTCCGCGCAACTGGAAGTGCAGAAACTGCGGGACCGTGAAGGCGAGAATCAGGCGGCACTCGATACCGCCACCGTCAATCTTTCACGCTGGATCGGCGCTGACGCCACGCGTCCGCTCGGCGAGCGGCCTGCGCTAATCGTACCGAATCGCGTCGAGCAACTCATCCGTACGCGCTACGACGGCGTGCCGGAGATCGTCGCAGCCCAGCGCGACGTTACCCTTGCGGAGAGCGAAGTGCGCGTGGCGGACGAATCACGCAAGCCCGATATCTCGGTCGAGTTGATGTATAGCCAGCGTGGCTCAGCTTACTCAAACCTCGCATCGGTCAACGTAAGCTTTCCGCTGCCATGGGATCGCGCCAACCGGCAGGATCGTGAAGTGTCCGCGCGTCTCGCACAGGCCACGGAGGCGCGCGCGAAGGCCGAGATCGTTCAGCGCAATACGGACGCAGCTGTCGGTATGCGCCTTGCCGAGTTGCGTCGCAACCTGGAACGCCTCAAGCGCTATGACGACGCCACGTTGCCGCTTGCCAATGCACAGGCAGAAGCCGCGCTGACAGCCTATCGAGCCAATACCGGGTCGTTGCTGGCCGTGGCGGAAGCCAATCACCGTGCCATCGATACCGCATTGGAGCGGCTGGCGCTGGAGCAACGCACGACAAAACTCTGGGCCGAGCTCACTTTCCTGACGCCCCTGCCGACCGCACAGACCGAATCGGCCACCAAGGATTTCAAATGACTCGACTGAAAATCGCCGCGGCGTGCCTGGTGCTGATCGGCGCGGCCGGATTTGCCGGCTATCGCTTCGGGGTTTCGCAAGGAACGTCAAACATGCTAGGCAAACCGGAGACGGGTGCGACATCGAAAACCGGCGATGTCGATCCGCAGACGGGTAAGAAGGTTCTCTACTGGCACGACCCGATGGTGCCGGGCCAGCGCTTCGACAAGCCAGGCAAATCGCCTTTCATGGACATGCAACTGGTGCCGGTCTATGCCGATGGCGACGGTGCAGGGGGCAACGGGGTCTCCATCGACAGCCGTGTGGCCCAGAACCTCGGGCTCCGCACAGCGGAGGTGAAGGCAGCACGCATGGGCACAGTGCTTGAGGCACCCGGCAATGTGACGATTGACGAGCGCAGCGTCCAGGTCATTCAGGCGCGCACCACCGGCTTCATCCAGCAATTAGGCGTGCGAGCCACGCTCGACCCCGTGCGAAAGGGTCAGACATTGGTCTCCCTCTACGCCCCCGACTGGGTGGCGGCACAGGAGGAGTACCTGGCCGTGGCGCGAATGCCCCAAGGAGTACAGGGCGATCTGACAGATGCGGCAAAAGCGCGCATGAGGCAGGCCGGCATGACGCCAGGCCAAGCCGATGCAGTCGTCCGTTCCGGCAAGCTGCAGACGAGCCAGAGCATCTCCAGTCCGCTCGACGGTGTGGTCACAGAAATTGCGGTACGCGAGGGCATGACGGTCAGCCCTGGTATGACACTCTTCAAGTTGGCGGATCTTGGGCAGGTGTGGGTGATTGCCGAAGTACCCGAGGCCCAGGCGCGCGGAATCATACCCGGACAGTCCGTCACGGTATTGGCCACCGCCGCGCCGGAACCCGTGGCCGGCAAGGTCGATGCGATCCTGCCCGACGTCAATCCCGCCACGCGCACCCTCAAGGTCCGCATCGTACTGCCCAACAAGCAGCGCCGGCTGGTGCCCGGCATGTTTGCCAACGTGAGGTTCGACAGCGGCGATCGCGAGGACGTCCTGCAGATTCCATCCGAGGCTGTGATTCGCACCGGCCAGCGTAACGTCGTCATGGTCGATGCTGGCTCCCAGGGCTACGTGAGCACCGAAATCCGCACAGGCCGTGAATCCGGCGGCATGACCGAAGTCCTTTCCGGACTGCACGCCGGGCAAAAGGTCGTGACCTCGGGTCAGTTCCTGATCGATTCCGAAGCCAGCCTGCGCGGCACGTCGGACCGACTGGCATCGCCGGCCAGTGCATCCGCGCCCGCCGCGGCTGCGCTGGAGCATGAGGGTACCGGTCGTATCGAAGCCGTAAATCCTGCGGGCCTGACGATCTCGCACGGACCGATTCCCTCGGCGCAGTGGGGCGCCATGACGATGGATTTCGCCACGCATGACGCTGCCATGCTTAAGGGATTGAAGCCTGGCGATCGCATCCGGTTCCGCTTCCGACTGGACCAGGACGGTGCCGCTACGCTATCGTCGGTGCAGCCGGCTGGCGCCGAGGGAGTCAAGCCATGATCGCGCGCATCATCCTGGCGTCGATACGCAACCGCTTCCTGGTGCTACTGGCAACGGTCATGCTCACCGCGTGGGGATTGTGGGCGGTACGAAGTACACCGCTCGACGCGTTGCCGGACCTGTCCGATGTGCAGGTGATCATCCGCACACCATTCCCCGGCCAGGCGCCCCAAATTGTCGAGAACCAGGTCACCTATCCACTCACCACCACGATGCTGTCCGTGCCAGGTGCCAAGACCGTGCGCGGATACTCGTTCTTCGGCGACTCGTTTGTCTATGTCCTGTTCGAGGACGGCACCGATCCGTACTGGGCGCGCTCCCGCGTGCTGGAGTACCTGAATCAGGTGCAGTCACGCCTGCCGGCAGCCACCAAACCAGCACTGGGACCGGATGCCACCGGCGTAGGCTGGATCTACGAATACACGCTGGTGGACAAGACCGGGCGGCACGACCTCTCACAGTTGCGCGCGCTACAGGACTGGTTCCTGCGTTTTGAGCTGAAGTCGCTGCCGAATGTTGCCGAGGTAGCCCCCATCGGCGGTATGGTGAAACAGTATCAGGTCGTATTGCATCCGGAAAAGCTGCGCGCCTACAGCATCCCCCAGGCCAGGATCTTGGAAGCGTTGAAGGGCGCGAACCAGGAGGCCGGAGGCTCTGTACTGGAGCTTGGCGAGGCCGAGTACGCGGTGAGAGCCTCGGGGTACCTGAATACGCTCGATGATTTTCGGCAAATTCCGTTGGTGACCAGTGAAGCGGGCATCCCAGTTCGGCTTGGCGATGTGGCCACAATCCAGTTTGGTCCCGAGTTGCGACGCGGTATCGCCGAACTTAATGGTCAGGGTGAGGTCGCCGGTGGCGTCATCGTGATGCGCTCGGGCAAGAACGCACTCGAAACCATCGAGGCGGTCAAGGCCAAGCTTGCCACGCTACAGAAGAGTCTGCCGGCCGGTGTGGAGATCGTCACCACCTACGATCGTTCCTCCCTGATCAATCGCGCCGTGGAAAACCTGACGCACAAGCTGATCGAAGAGTTTATCGTCGTCGCGCTGGTCTGCCTGGTCTTCCTCTTCCACCTGCGCTCCGCTCTGGTGGCTATTGTTTCGCTACCGCTGGGGGTACTGGCCGCGTTCCTCGTCATGCGGTATCAGGGCGTCAATGCCAACATCATGTCGCTTGGGGGGATAGCCATTGCCATCGGCGCCATGGTCGATGCCGCGGTCGTCATGATCGAGAATGCGCACAAACATCTGGAACACTGGCATGCGGACAATCCCGGGCGGGATCTGACAGGCCATGAGCGCTGGCGCGTGATCGGCGAGTCGGCGGCCGAGGTGGGACCCGCGCTGTTCTTCTCGCTATTGATCATTACACTGTCGTTCATTCCGGTGTTCACGCTTGAGGCGCAGGAGGGGCGGCTGTTTTCGCCGCTGGCCTTTACGAAGACGTACTCGATGGCCGCTGCCGCTGGATTGTCGGTGACCCTGGTGCCAGTATTGATGGGCTATATGATCCGGGGCAAGATTCCCAGCGAGCGGTCCAATCCGCTCAATCGATGGCTGATTCGCGCCTATCAGCCAATGCTGGCCAAGGTGCTCAGTTACCCGAAGACCACAATCGCAGTTGCAGCAGTTCTGCTGGTGGCGACCGCCTGGCCGATCATGCGAATTGGCGCAGAGTTCATGCCGCCCCTTGATGAGGGTGACCTGCTCTACATGCCTTCGGCACTGCCGGGGCTGTCCACCGGCAAGGCGGCGCAGTTGTTGCAGCAAACTGACCGCCTGATCAAAACTGTGCCAGAGGTGGCCACCGTGTTCGGCAAGGCGGGCCGCGCCGATTCGGCGACCGACCCCGCACCCATCGAGATGTTCGAGACCACGATCCAATTCAAGCCCCGCGACCAGTGGCGCGCCGGCATGACGCCGGACAAGCTGGTGGAGGAGCTCGATCGCGTGGTGAGGGTGCCAGGCCTGTCCAATATCTGGGTGCCGCCAATCCGCAACCGCATCGACATGTTGGCCACCGGCATCAAGAGTCCGGTTGGCATCAAGGTGGCAGGCACCGATCTGAAGGAAATCGACCGACTGTCGACTCGGATAGAGGAAGCCGTCAAGACGGTGCCCGGGGTCACGTCGGCGCTCGCCGAACGTCTATCCGGCGGGCGCTACATCGACGTCGATATCGACCGGATGGCGGCCGGGCGGTACGGGCTCAACATCGATGACGTGCAGAGCATTGTGTCGTCTGCCATCGGCGGCGACAACGTGGGAGAGGTGGTCGACGGATTGGCGCGCTTTCCAATCAATGTCCGCTATCCGCGCGACTACCGCGACTCGGTGGAGCAATTGCGCGCCCTGCCCATTGTCACTGGCAGGGGCCAGCAAATTACGCTTTCCGACGTGGCGCGCCTTGAGGTGGTGCAGGGCCCACCGATGCTGCGCAGCGAAAACGCCCGCCTGTCCGGCTGGATATACGTGGACATTCGTGGACGCGATCTTCGCTCCGCCGTCCAGGACATGCAAGCGGTGGTGGCCAAGGCGGTGCCGATGCCGGCGGGCTATTCCCTCAGCTGGTCGGGACAGTTCGAATACCTGGAGCGTGCCACCGAGAAGCTCAAGGTAGTGGTGCCATTCACGCTGCTGATCATCTTCGTGTTGCTCTACCTGGTGTTCGGTCGCCTGGACGAAGCGCTGCTCATCATGGGCACACTGCCGCTGGCGCTCATCGGCGGCTTCTGGCTGCTCTATGCGCTGGGCTACAACCTCTCTGTGGCCGGCGTCGTCGGCTTCATCGCCCTGGCCGGCGTCGCTGCCGAGTTCGGCGTCATCATGCTGCTCTACCTGAAGCAAGCCTGGGGCGAACGCGAGAACAGGGGAGAAACCAGCCTGTCCGCGCTGCTGGAAGCCATCCAGGAAGGCGCGGTGCTGCGCGTGCGCCCCAAGGCCATGACCGTCGCCGTCATTCTCGCTGGCCTGATCCCCATCATGTGGTCGCATGGGACAGGCTCCGAAGTCATGCAGCGCATTGCCGCCCCGATGGTCGGTGGCATGGTGACCGCACCCCTGCTTTCCCTCTTTGTTGTCCCGGCGGTGTACCTGCTCATACGCAAGCGCCAGACAAAGCCTATTTCACAACCCACCCACCCCTCACTTCAGGAGGAATCGCAATGAAACACGTCAAGGTTCTCGCACTCACGCTTGCACTCGCTGCGGCCCCCACCGCGTTCGCAGCCGGATCCATGGACGGCATGGACATGAAAAGCACGGACATGAAGCCGTCTGCCGCGTCGCAACAGGCGCCGCACCCTGTCGCGGCGGAGGTCAAGAATATCGATGCGAAGGCCGGTAAGGTCACGCTTAAGCACGGCCCGATCGAAAACCTCGGCATGCCCGCCATGGTGATGGCGTTTCCGGTCAAGGACCGTGCTTCGCTGAAGAACTTCAAGGACGGCGACGCGGTATCAGTGACGTTCGACAAGGTCAATGGCGCGCCGACCGTCGTAGACATGCAGCGACGGTAAGCGCGCTCAATTGCGTGTCGCCGCATTCGGCGGCATGCAATTGTCGGGCAATCCGATGCATCCCCGACATGAGGCCGAGCGTCCCGACTGATGCGACCACTCTACCTGCCATCCGACGTCGTTACGGTGATCCTGATCGCCCTGGCGCTGACATTCTGTACCGTTTGTTGGTTCGCCTGGTATCTCAGACGCCTGTATGGTCCTCGCCGCCGGCGTGCATCCACACAGGTCGTTCGCCCGCGCCGGGGGCGTCGCAAACCGAGGACGAGCCGCAAGTAAGCCAATCCAGACAATACGATCGAATGCGACCCGTCGGTTACTCGGCAGGCGGTAGATACTGTGCGCAGCCGTGATTTGGCGGACACACAAGTGGCGTACGAAACCGTCATCGCCAGATTTCCTGTCGCTGGCGCAACGCACTGTTGGGACAGTGGCCAGTAGATGACCGAGCGGCCGCACCTCTCCGTAGCTGACGCACTGCACCGCCCCACGCCCTGAGCGAAAGCAGGGATACCGTGGACGCGAGATGGCTTGGCGGAAGCGAGTTGATTCTTAGTCCATCGGCGCAAAGGGAATGCTGCCCTTGGTCATCTTGGGACCGCACGGGTACGGGCACCGGCAGGGCATCCTGATAGTCCCCGCACGGTGTTGCACAGGCACTGTCGCCCTGGGCATCGGCGCCATTCTCATGCTGTTGACCATTCGACAATTCGGCCATCCCGCTGCAAAACCCGCGTAAGTCGCCCGCCAGGAACGGGGTGTACAAGCCACACTGGCTTCTCTACGGCGAATCCACTCCGTTGGGAAAGAGAATGCTCCGATGTTCACGCCGTGCGAAGGGCGCCAATCTCACGACCTTTTGACTAGTGTCAAACACCAGATTCGCTAGTGGACGAAACTACAGAGAGCGATTTTGGATGCTCAACGACATGATTCCGAATGTAGCAGGCCGAACACCGCTAGCTCCGACGCCTGAAATCGACCGGTCCTCGCTGACGATAAAAAGGCGTCGGTAGCTACGCTATCGACCTCATTGCTGTTCCGACTGCCACCAGACGTAGCCGAATCTCGGCTTTTGAGCCGGAGGGGGATGCATGAAAAGCGCCGATAGCAATACCGAGCGGCCGGCAGACTCGCGTCGCCCTGTTTCCAGGTCAAGACTGGTCACGATCGGCTTTCTTCTCGTCATTGCCTACTTCCTGTGGACTGAACACCGCGCACACCTTGTTCAATTCCTGCCATACCTACTACTGGCTGCTTGCCCTTTGATGCATTTGTTCATGCACGGGGGGCATGGGCATAGTCGCGGCCACGAGCAAAAGTCCACGGATGTGGATCAGAAAGGAGCGCGATGATGCAAAACGGGACGCAACCCAGCTACGGCTTATGGTCGTTGGTGTTTATCAACTCCGCCATCTTCATCATCTTTGCCTTCAGCTTCACCAAGCCGAAGACACCGCGTGACTGGCGCTCGTTTGGCGCATTCTCGGCGTTCATTGTGGCGCTATTCACCGAGATGTACGGCATTCCTTTGACGATATATTTCCTGCTGCCGTGGCTCTCGGCAAAGTTTCCGGGCATCGACTTTCTATCCCACGACGCGGGCCATCTTCCCGAGATGCTATTTGGATGGCGTGAGAACCCCCACCTGGGACCGTTTCATATCGCAAGCAACCTTCTGATCTTTGGTGGCTTCATCATGTTGTCTTCTGCATGGCGCGTCCTGTACGCCGCACAGCAGCAGCAACGTCTGGCGACAACTGGCTTATACGCACGCATGCGCCACCCGCAATATCTCGCATTCGTACTGATCATGCTTGGCTTTTTGCTGCAATGGCCGACCATCCTCACACTGGCAATGTTCCCGGTGCTGGTCTGGATGTATGTACGGCTTGCACGAACGGAGGAGCAGGATGCGCTGGCTGAGTTCGGGCAAGAGTACGAAGCCTACCGTCACCGAGCTCCCGGGTTCCTTCCCCGTCTCCGTGCTGGCTATGCGCCTGGGAAACAACCAAGCTGACTCCCTCTTGGGGCCGCACGTGCATCCGGTGTTCGTCATGACGCATTTGAAAACAGGAGCCGCCCTGGCGGCCACCGTTGTGCTCTTTTACGCTCTGTGTACGCTGCTGTGGCTGTCGTTTCCCGAGCCCTTCCTAGACTTCATGAACGCGCTTTTTCATGGACTTGACTTCCGGCGCCTTCAGGCTGAGCGAGCGCTTTCATGGTGCTCGCTCATCTATCCGGCGGTAGTCTCGGCAGTCTGGCTCTTCGCTGCCGGCGCGCTTTTTTTATGGATCCAGAAGCGGCTGGAACGTAGAGCCTGAGTGCGTCGTCCCTGCGAGCCCCGCGTCTCACGACCCATCCGCCTCAAAAGACGGCTCTTCGTGCGTCAAATCTTCGCATTGCTCAGCCGCAAAGCATTTGCGACCACGGAAGCAGAGCTCAAGCTCATCGCCAGCGCGGCAATCATGGGGGACAGCAACATGCCGGTGGAGGCGTACAACGCCCCCGCAGCAAGAGGAACTCCCAAGGCGTTGTAGACGAATGCAAAACCGAGATTTTGCTTCATATTCCGAATTGTGCTCTCGGACAACTGCCGAGCCCGGGCGATGCCCCGCAGATCCCCCTTTACGAGGGTGACCTGCGCGCTGTTCATGGCAACGTCCGTGCCAGTTCCCATCGCAATACCGACATCCGCTTTGGCGAGTGCCGGGGCATCGTTGATACCGTCTCCGGCCATCGCCACAACCTTCCCCTCTGCCTGCAGCTTCGACACCAATGCCAACTTGTCTGCGGGTTTCACTTCTCCAAAAACCTCCTTGATGCCGAGCTTCTCTGCGACCGCTCGGGCGGTTTTCACCCCATCACCCGTCGCCATGACGACATGGATACCCTCGTCCCGGAGGCTCGCGAGAGCCTCTGGCGTGGTGGACTTCACGGGATCCGACACGGCCAAAATACCGGCTAGCGTGCCGTCCACAGCCAGGTACATGACACTGGCACCCCGGGCACGCAGCGTGTCAGCGTCTTTGGCCAGCGCGGCGGTAGAGACGCCCTCTGCTTGCATCAGAGCCGTATTACCTAAGGCAAGCCTGCGTCCACCGACCATGCCCCGTACACCGATACCGGTCCCCGATTCGAAGCCTTCGGTCTTTTCGAGCCCCAGGCCGCGCTCGCGCGCCGCAGCGACAATGGCAGCCGCGAGCGGGTGCTCACTGCCTTGATCCAGACTCGCTGCCAGCCTGAGCACTTCATCTTCGCCGAATCCATCGACGCCCATTGCTTGATCGAATGCCGGCCGGCCTTCAGTTAAGGTCCCAGTCTTGTCGACAATGAGTGTGTCTACTTTCCGAAGGTTCTCGATCGCTGCGGCATCCCGGAACAAAACACCATTCGACGCGCCTTTGCCGCTCGCGACCATGATCGACATCGGCGTGGCCAGACCCAATGCGCACGGACACGCGATAATAAGAACGGATACTGCGTTGATGAGGCCAAACACCCAGCCAGGCTCGGGCCCGAAGAGCCCCCAGACGAATAGTGTCAGCGACGCAATACCAATGACGGCCAGTACAAACACGCCGGATACCTGATCGGCCATGCGCTGCATGGGTGCGCGGGACCGCTGCGCCTGAGCCACCATCTGGACAATTTGCGACAGGACAGTCTGCGAACCCACCTTCTCGGATTTGATGACGAGACTGCCCGTGGTGTTCATCGTGGCACCGATGACGTGGTCACCAACCTGTTTGGTCACCGGAATTGGCTCCCCGGTAATCATCGACTCGTCCAGGGAACTCGAACCTTCGGTGACCACGCCGTCGACAGGCACTTTTTCTCCCGGACGAACTCGCAGCATATCTCCCACGTGTACGTGCGTCAGGGGAACATCCTCCTCCATGCCATCCGGTCTGATGCGGCGCGCGGTCTTGGGTGCCAGGCCCAGCAAGGACTTGATAGCCGCCGATGTCTGGCTACGCGCCTTGAGCTCGAGAAGCTGTCCCATTAGCGTGAGGGAAATGATGACCGCTGCGGCCTCGAAATAGACNTCCCCGGTAATCATCGACTCGTCCAGGGAACTCGAACCTTCGGTGACCACGCCGTCGACAGGCACTTTTTCTCCCGGACGAACTCGCAGCATATCTCCCACGTGTACGTGCGTCAGGGGAACATCCTCCTCCATGCCATCCGGTCTGATGCGGCGCGCGGTCTTGGGTGCCAGGCCCAGCAAGGACTTGATAGCCGCCGATGTCTGGCTACGCGCCTTGAGCTCGAGAAGCTGTCCCATTAGCGTGAGGGAAATGATGACCGCTGCGGCCTCGAAATAGACACCAACTCGCCCGTGCTCGCTGAAGGCGTCCGGAAACGCGCCGGGCATGACGGTAGCGATAACGCTGTAGATGTATGCGGCACCGGTGCCCAGTCCGATGAGCGTCCACATGTTCGGACTGCGATTGATGAATGAGCGGGCGCAGCGTTCAAAGAACGGCAGGCCGGCCCACAGCACGACAGGAGTCGCCAACGCCAACTCGACCCAACTCTGAGTGGTGGCCTCCATCCAACCCAGCCTGTGGCCGAACATCGCCAAAATGAACGCCACGACCGTAAGAGGCAACGTCCACCAGAAACGGCGACGAAAATCGGCGAGCTCGGGGTTTTCCTCGTCGTCTAGCCCCGGCATCAGCGGCTCAAGGGTCATGCCGCACTTGGGGCAGTTTCCCGGATGATCCCACCGGATTTCGGGATGCATCGGGCAGGTATATATGGTGCCCGCTAGCGCTGGCACATCCTCTGCTCGCGCAGCGGTTTGGACAAACTTCCCAGGGTCGGCTTGAAACTTGGACTCGCACGAAGCACTGCAGAAGTAGTAGGTCGCGCCTGCAAGCTCCAGATGAAATTCTGAGTCGGCTGTCACGGCCATACCGCATACTGGGTCTTTTAGCGCGGCCGGCCCGGCAGTTTCGGATGGATGATGGGCGGTCCGGTGACCGTCCCTGCCAGGAGAATGGTCGTGCAAATGACCGCCCGCATCGTGAGAACAGCCGTTATGGTTGTCTTCTCCGGCATGTGAAGCGGCTGCCTTATTACGGTCCATTCAGCGTGCTCCTTCAAGATCCATGGATGGGCGACCAACCTAAACCGAAGGTCTTGGAAAGGAGACTATCGTCGCCGGCATAGTCTCCTACGTGAAAGACTGTCGCTGCGGAGAATCATCCCTCGGGAGACAGTACGCCTAAAAACGCTACCACCGTAACAACCAACAAGCCAATCGCAAGTTCGGAATGCAGGCTTCTACGTAGTGCATCTGCCGCGACCGACGCGGTTGGGGAGTCCACCTCCGCGGCGAGCCTTGGCACTAACCGATATCGGTTCATGGTAGCCATACCCACCATGACCACGAAGAACGCAAGCTTCATCGACAGGAAAATGCCATAGGGCGTGACAGCTACCGCCATCGACGGCACCCCGGCAATGAGCCAAAAATTTGCCGCACCGGTGACGACAAGTGTCACGACTATTATGCTTCCCAATTTGGCGAAGTCGTCCCCTGTTCGCGCCAATAGTCCTAACGGCACGGTACCAGCCCGGGCTGAACGTGCGAGCATCACAAATGCTACCAACGCGCCCACCCACCCTCCAGCAGCCAGAAGGTGTGCCACATCGACCAGCAAGTGTATGACGCGGAGATCGCCGTCATCCATCGCGCCGTGGCCCGCCCACGCCAAGGTGGACAATGCCACTGCGCCAGTAAGTGCCAAGGCAAAAACCTGCATGACCGGCCGCCTCCGCAGAGCGATCGCGCCGGCGATATAGAGACTCAATGCGACTAGGCGAGCAATCCAGGCGATGCCAAAGTCCGTGCCCGCGATCATCATCTCGAAGACGTGTGCGCTTAGTTCCAAATACGCGGTGGCACCTGTCATGGATTTCGCCATGACCGCCATGCCGACCAGTGATAAAAAGATGCCCGCAACACAGGCCACAACAGACCATCTGAGATACCCGCAGGCGACTTCCGAACGCAACTCATTCCGGCGCAATGAGTAGCCCGCGAAGAGCGGCAGGCCGAACACCAACATCAAGTCCAGATACAGGAGGAGCCGCACCAGGATACTTTGCCATTCGACCTGCATGGGCTTATTTCACTTTAAAGTTCACGACGCCATTGACCGGGTGCGTATCCGAAGAAACCGCCCGCCACTCCACACGGTAGCTACCCGCGACGAGGGGGCTTTTGGGCGTAATGACCATTGTCTTCGGGTCGTCCGCACCCGAAACCGAAGCGGCAACCTTCATGGGCGCGTGATCACTCATGCCCGGCATGCCTGTCATGACAAGGCTCGCGCCGGAGAATTGCTTGGTCAGGTTCTCGGAGAATTGAAGTTCGATTTTCTGCGGCGCCGGTCCTTCCGTGCCGTCAGCCGGCGTCGAACTGACCAACTTGGGATGGGCAAATGCTGCGGCGCTGGCAAGAAGCGTCGCAACCGCGAGTAGGGGCTTTGCTACTGACATCATGGACTTCACTGGACTTCCTTTGAAGTTGGGGGCTGAATTTTTAGAACCAGACACGTACACCAGCGACGAAACGGGTCTCACCGCTACGTCCGCCTGATGAACGGACCATATCGGCAGTGTTGCCGAATGTTTGATAACGCTCCACGCCGATATAGGGCGCGAACTGACGGCTGAACTCGTACCGCAACCGGAGGCCAACGGCGCCATTCGAAAGCCCGCTGCCGACGCCGGTAGCAGGATCGTTCTTTCCATACACGTTGGCTTCAATACGCGGCTGCAGGATAAGGCGCTGGGTAATGAGCAACTCATACTCGGCGGACAGTCTCAGGGCGGTGCGACCTTCCGTTCCGACATAACCGGTAGCATCGACTTCGAACCAGTAGGGAGCGAGGCCTTGTACGCCGAATGCGAGCCAATTGCGCGCCGGACGTCCGTAACCTGAATCATTGCGCACACCGAGTTGGGTGTCCCAGTAAGTGGCAATGGCATGGCCCCACAGTAGTTCGGTGCGAGCGTCATGAACCTTGCCTTTCTCGGCCTCCCCTTCGGCCTTGATCACGAACTTGTTGTATGTACTACCGAACCAGGCCTGGGCTTCATACGAGGCGGCATTGCTGTCGCTACCGTGCGACCATTCGAGTCGATCCACCAGGATCGACGCGAAGGTGTGCTCGTCTGCCATATGAAGCTGACGATGCGGGCCAAGTGCGTATTGCCCGGCGCCCAGTTGATACCCACCCGAATAGGCATCTGGGTCCCTGGCGTCAGGCGGCGCCTTGCCCCCTTGCATATTCATGTCGCCATGATCCATCGACGTGGGTGGGGTTGCGCCTTCTTCCATGGTCTGGATTTGGTCTCCATCCATGGTCTGCATGTCCTCGCCCCCCATGCTTTGCATGCCACCATGATCCATGCCTTCCATGGCGGCCGACGGCGAGCTCTCCGCTTTCGGCGTGGCCGGCGCTCCGGCAGCGTCGCGCGAGGAACCGTGGTCCTCGTGGGAGTGCTGCGCCCACGCCGGCGCCATGCCGGTAGCGATCAGTAGCGCAACGAGAAGCGATGACCTGTATGTGTGCACGCGGGAATTTCCTTTGATATGAGACATCACGCGACCACCACTTCTCGGAACATTCCCGCATCCATATGCAGCATGAGGTGGCAATGCCACGCCCAGCGGCCGAGCGCATCGGCGGTCACGAGAAAACTGATGCGCTGCGCCGGCTGAACTGGGATCGTATGCCGTCTTGCCTGGAATGAGCCGTCCGGCGCCTCGAGCTCACTCCACATCCCATGCAGATGCATGGGGTGCGTCATCATCGTGTCGTTGTGTAGGATGACCCGCAGGCGCTCGCCGTACTTGAAGAACACCGGCGTCGATTTTCCAAACTCCACACCGTCGAACGACCAGCTATAGCGTTCCATATTGCCCGTCAGATGCAGTTCTACTTCGCGTCCCGGCCCACGCGCATCCATGGGACCTCCGATGGTGTGCTGGTCCGAGAGCGTCAAGACACGGCGACCGTTATCGCGCAGGCCGATTCCCGGATCATCTAGATTCGTGCGTGCCATGTCGACGCGCATGTCGGTGCTGGCTCCATATTCCGTGCGGGCATGCCGTGCCTTGGTGCTCGGAACCCTAAGGGGATCCATCCCAGCCATGTTGTGCATGCCAGACGAAGCGCTTTGGCTATGGTCCATTGCCATGCCGCCGTGTTGGCTATGGTCCATGCCGGCCATTCCGCCTTGCCCCATGGCGCTATGGTCCATGCCGGCCATTCCAGCGTGTCCCATGGCGGTGTGGTCCATGCCGGCCATACCACCGTGCCCCATGGAGCCGTGGTCCATGCTCCCCATCATGTCGGCCATGGTGAGCCATTTCACTGGGTCAAGAGCAGGGACGGGCGCCACGAGTCCGTCGCGGGATGCCAGTGTGCCGCGGGCAAAGCCTGTCCGATCCATCGACTGCGCGAAAATCGTGTGCGCCTCCTCTGTAGGCTCCACCAGGACGTCGCAGGTTTCTCCCGGCCCGAATCGGAATTCATCGACCGTAACGGGATCAATGTTCTGCCCATCGACTTGAACGACTTTGAGCTTGAGCCCCGGAATGCGAACGTCATAGAACGTGTTGCCTGCACCGTTGACAAAGCGCAAGCGAATCTTCTCGCCCGGCCGGAACAGCCCCGTCCAGTTGCCGGACGGCGTGACGCCGTTCATCAGATAGGTGAGCGTCGCTGCAGACAGATCGGCCAGATCTGTGGGATTCATCCGCATCTGATTCCACATCTTCCGCTTGTCCAGCGCCGCCTTAATACCTTCGTTCGAGACGTCGCGGAAGAAGTCGAGCGCCGTGGGTTGGTTGTAGTTGTAGTAGTCGCTTTGAACCTTAAGCTTGGAGAGAACCCGCATTGGATCCTCGTCCGTCCAGTCCGAGAGCAGGACAGAGTAATCCCGGTCGGCGCGTACGGGGTCCGTATCACCTTCGATGATCAGGGCGCCATAGACGCCCGTCATCTCCTGGAATCCGGAATGCGAGTGATACCAATAGCTACCGGTCTGTTCCACNCCTTCGTTCGAGACGTCGCGGAAGAAGTCGAGCGCCGTGGGTTGGTTGTAGTTGTAGTAGTCGCTTTGAACCTTAAGCTTGGAGAGAACCCGCATTGGATCCTCGTCCGTCCAGTCCGAGAGCAGGACAGAGTAATCCCGGTCGGCGCGTACGGGGTCCGTATCACCTTCGATGATCAGGGCGCCATAGACGCCCGTCATCTCCTGGAATCCGGAATGCGAGTGATACCAATAGCTACCGGTCTGTTCCACCTTGAAGCGGTAGGTGAAGGTTTCGCCTGGCGCGATACCGTTAAAACTGATGCCCGGGACTCCGTCCATTTGGAAGGGCAGGACGATGCCGTGCCAGTGGATCGAAGTCGGTTCGCGCAGGCGGTTCGTGACACGGATCGTGACGGTGTCACCCTTGCGCCAGCGCAGTGTGGGCCCTGGCAGCGTTCCATTGATGGTTTGCGCAACCCCTGGCTTGCCGGTGAAGTTCACCGCCGCGTCTTCGATAACAAGGTCGAATTCGGTTCCGCGCAGCACAGGAGCCGTACCAATCCCCGCACGACTGGGAGAGTTGGATTGAGCCCATCCGCCCGTCGACAGTCCGCCAAGAGCTCCCAGCACCCCGCCTGCTGCTAGCCCTTGGACAAAACGGCGCCGGGAAAGGCCCATGTGCTCGGGCAGGACAATGTCCGAAGACAGTTTCGATGGCATTAGTGCTTCCTTAGACACTTCATTCGCTCCAGGGGAATGGAGCAACGAGCACAGGTTAGGGAAAGCGGACTAACCTCGGAATTACCCAAAAATTACATTCCCGTAAGGTCGCTGTAATGTACAAGCCTCGGCATACACTGGCGGTCTTACTGTGGCTATGCCGGCATCCATTGGGGTTTTAATGAAGTTGTTGGTTGTTGAGGACGAACTTAAGACGGGGGAATACCTGCGTCAGGGCCTGACCGAGGCAGGCTTCGTGGTGGATCTCGTGCGAAACGGCCAGGATGGGTTGCATATGGCCATGTCGGAGGTGTACGACCTTCTCATTTTGGACGTCATGCTGCCCGATCTGGATGGCTGGAAGATACTCCAGCGCGTGCGGGCAACCGAGAACGCCGTGCCCGTGTTGTTTCTCACGGCACGCGACAGTGTCGCCGATCGGGTCAAGGGACTTGAACTAGGAGCAGATGACTACCTGGTGAAGCCCTTTGCGTTTTCCGAGTTGCTAGCGCGTGTGAGGACGCTACTTCGGCGCGGCGCAGGCGGCCTGCCCGCCGATCGCATACAGATTGGTGACCTCACCCTGGATCTGCCACGCAGGAGAGCCACCCGAAGCGGGCGCAAGATCGTTCTGACGAGCAAGGAATTCTCCCTGTTAGAGTTGTTTGCGCGTCGGCGTGGAGAGGTGCTTCCTCGCTCTCTGATTGCCTCCCAGATCTGGGACATGAACTTTGATAGTGATAGCAACGTGATTGACGTTGCAATTCGTCGCCTTCGCGCCAAGATCGACGACGGTTTCGAACCGAAGCTAATCCAGACGGTACGCGGGATGGGGTATGTTCTCGAAGTGCCGGAGGGCGATGAATGAGGCGGCGCCTGTCTTTGACTACGCGGCTGACTCTGTTGTTTTCGTTTTCGTCAGCGGTCGTATTGTCCGGTCTGGGCGTCCTCATTTGGTTGGCAATGGACAGGCACTTCGCAAACGAGGACTATGTGGTTCTTGGCGACAGTGTTCGGCTCATCCAGAAAATCACCAAGGAATCGCCTTCAGCCAACACTCGTGCGCAGTTGGAACAGATGCTGGAGCACCATCCCGGTTTTGTTGCACGGGTCCAGGCCGAAAGCGGTGGGACTCTGTACCAAACCAAGGGCTTCGACTTCGCTCTTGCTCTTAATGCAGTTCGCACACTCGGAAAGAGTGACGACAACCTGCTTTGGCGGCAGGATGGGCGTGTCTATCGCGGCATGCAAGCGCTAGCGACGACACCGAGCGATAACGGCAAGCTCCACATACTAGTGGGGATGGATACTGATATCCATGCTCATTTCATGGACGCATTTTGCCGGTCCTTAGCGTTCTATATCACCCTCGCCGTCATGGCCAGCGGCCTGTTCGGATGGTGGGCCGCGCGGCGCGGCCTAGCCCCGTTGCGAACCATGGCAGCCCGAGCCAGTGGAGTGACTTCGCACAAGCTGGATGCGCGGATGCCCGTCGAGACCGTGCCGGTGGAGATGGCCGATCTGGCCGTCACCCTCAATGCAATGCTGGGCCGCCTCCAAGAGGATTTTCGGCGGCTTACAGAATTCTCCTCTGATATCGCACACGAATTACGTACGCCGCTCACCAATCTGATGACGCAGACCCAGGTCGCGCTCTCCCAGCCAAGGAATACTGAAAAGTATCGGGAAGTGCTGGCCTCCAACGCCGAAGAACTTCAGCGTCTTTGCCGCATGGTGTCGGACATGCTTTATCTCGCAAAAATGGAACACGGTCTGACGCTCCCCAGCGAGGAAGCCATCACTATCAGCGAAGAGGTCAAAGCATTGTTCGAGTTCTACGATGCCTTGGCAGAGGACAAGGGAATCAGCCTTTCCGTGCAGGGCGACGCTCACGTCTGGGGCGACAGGCTGATGCTTCGCAGAGCATTGAGCAACTTATTGTCCAATGCGCTGCGCTATACCCCGCGCGGCAAGGCCATCGTAGTTACCGCATCGGAAGAGGATGGCACTGCGACGCTGGTTGTGGAGAACCAGGGTCCGGAAATCAATCCGGAACTTTTACCGTCGCTTTTCGACCGGTTCTTTCGCGCTGACAAGTCTCGCAACCGTGCCGACGCGGAAGGGGTCGGTTTGGGTCTGTCGATCACGAAGGCTATCCTGACCGCGCACGGCGGCACCATATTCGTTCAGTCCCATGGCGGCCACACAAGATTCGTCATGACATTCCCGCAAGTTGCAAAATGAGGCATGCGGCCTTTCGCTACGCTCTCGCTGAATAGGAGCGCGCAATGTCCGGCGAATACCACTGGACTGGTGTTAGTCGCTGCCCTTGGTCGGGTTGCCGGGGTGCCTTAAGGTGCGAAGAGTCGCGGCCCGACACATCGCTTAAGGCATGTCACCAGCGAACGTGGCGTCGACAAAGGCCCGCAACTGCGTCAGGTCCGTCCTGGCATAGGCCGCCGTGGTCTGCACGGAAGCGTGGCCGAGCAGTGCCTGGGCGGCGGGCAGCGGCACCTGGTGGTCAACCACCAGCGTGCGCGCATAGGCATGGCGCAGCCAGTGCGGCGATGCGGCGCGCAGCAGCAACGCCTGTGACGGCTCGCGCGCCTGCAGACCATCGGCCACGTCAGCAAAGATCGTTTTGACCTCCCGATAGAGGCCTGCCTGCTGCAGCGCTTCGCCCTTGTTGCCGTGGATCACGGGCAATGTCTCGTGCGCGGGCGGCTCGGGCGGCAGGCCGCGGGCGTGCCGGTAGGCCCGCAGCACCACCACGCACGACGTCGGCAGCGGAATGGCGCGCACCTTGCGCCCCTTGCCGCAGACATAGAGTGTCCACCGTCCGGGCGCCTCGACCTCCAGTCGGGGCAGTGCCGTCTCATCCGACCAGGCCAGTTCCGCTAGGCGCACGCCTGCATAGCGATACAGCGCCCAGATCGCCCGCCGTCGCCACGCCGGCAACGCATCGTCGGCACGGTTCGCCTCCAGCCAGGCATCGCACGCGTCCAGCAGCGCCGGCGGAATCAGCCGCGTCGGCACAAAACCGGTCCGCGCACGACTGCCGGCAGACAGGCCGGCGGCCGGGTTGGCATGCAGGTAGCCGGTGGCGTACCAGTAGCCGTAGAGGCTGGCCACCACGGCCAGTGCGCGCGTGCAGGTCGCTTCGGACAACGGCGGCGGGGCGGCCTCTGTGCCGGGTTCGCCGTGCTGCAACGTGTGCCGGTAGGCGAGCAGTTGCTGGCGCGTCAGGTCCGACAAAGGCCCTACGCCATGCAAGTCGCACCAGCGCATCAGCCGACGCAGCTCGGCGCCATAAGCGCGCAGCGTATGGCGCGATCGGCCGGTCCGGTCGCGCAGAAAAAGCGCCAGCGCCTGCGCGTCATCGATGGCGCCCAGCGTGTTGGCAGCGCTCTGCGGCTGGGCAAAGCGGCCGGCGCGCGCGAGCCACGCGGGGTCGGCAAGACCGGATGCGGCCAGCCATGGCGCAGCCACCCCCTCCGTTGCCTCTGTGGCGGCCAGCACTGCAGTCTTGCTCCCCGGCAAGGCGGCGCCGGAACGGAAGCGGCGGCGGTGCGTGTGCAGCAGCCGGGTGAGGACCGTCTCCCGGCTGGGCGCCTGGTCCGCCGGCGCGGCGCGCAGGCGTCCGCGCTCCCAATACTCGACCGCCCCGTCGTGGGCCAGCAGCAGCTTGAGGACCGTCGGCTGCGCGGCCTTGGCGTCCGCGAGCGATCCATACCGGCGCTTGATGCGCGTGAGGGTCCAGTGCGCGTACACCGGATGCCCGAGCGCTTCGGCGAGGTAGGCGAGCGCCGCGTCGACCGTCGCCGGCAAGGGGCGCGGCGGCACCGCGCCCGTATCGATCCAGTCGGCCGGATTCATGATTTGTCGCGGCGCTTGGTGCCGGGATTGGTGCCGGGCTGGTGGTCGGGCTTACCGGCTGGCTTGCCGGCCGGCCGCGGCACGCGGGCGACCTTGGCCGAGGGCGGTGCGGCGGCCAGCGTCGCGCGCAGCAGCTCATCAAGCTGGGCGCGCTGGCTGGCGGTGACGGCCTTGAGGGCACTCGCTTCTCCGACGGCGGTCTGGCGCGCGGCGCGCTCGCTGGCGAGCTCGGCGTCCAGTCGTCCGCGTTCCTCCTCGAGCGCCGCGATACGCCGCTCGGCGAACTTGAGTTGCGAGGCAAGTTGCGCACGCTCGGCACGCACGGCGTCGCGCTGATGGGCGGTTTCCTGCAGGAGCTGCTTCGACAGCGCCTCGTAGCGCGTCTGGACGGTAGCGATCGCCTCGATGTGGGCGCGCTCGTCCGCCCCGGCACGTGCCTGCACGGTCGCCAATGCCGTTTCGAGTTCGCCACGACGTGCCGCCTGCGCGTCGGCCCGTGCACTGGCGGCCGCGAGAGCAGCGCTGGCTTCGGCCAGCGCCGTGTCGCGCGCGGCCAGCTGCGCGCGCACCTCACTGAGCTCCTGGCGCAGCAGCTCGACCCGCAGGTCGGCCTCGGCGCGGGCGGCCTGCGCGGCCTCGGCGGTCTGTTGCGCCTCGCGCCGCAGGCGCACCACGTCGTCCAACTGGACCGCCACCGCGGCCTGCCAGAGCGCGCGCATCGCTTCGGCGATCTCGGCGGGAAGCTCGGGCAGGGCCAGGTCGGCCAGGCCCGCGCGCACGACTTCGGCCTCGATGGCATTGAGCGTGCGCGACAGGGTCGCCGGGTCGCCGCCGCCGAGGCGGTCGCGCAGCTTGCGCACCGACACCACGCGGCGAAAGCGCGCGGCGGTGGGCGGCGCTGCATCGCCGGCTTCGGTCAGCATGGCCAGCACGGTGGCGCGGATCTGGTCGGGCGTGGCGGCGAGGCGGGGCATGGCGATAGAAAGCAGTGGATGTGGCCCCTATCTTACGCACGAATATAACGTTAGGAAAGGTATATTCCTGCGGCTTAAGGAAATGAAAACAGGATAAATGTAATTATCTTGCCAAAACAGGCTGTCGCATGGCTCGCCGGCGCGCTGTCCGGGCCCAGGGCCGATCAACGGTTCAAAACAGGGAGCAAAGGACCAGTCAGCAAGTGACTGATTTGACTGGGGTATCAAGCGAGCAATGCCCGGAAACCCGCGTAGATGCTAGGGGCTGCTACCCCGGTAAAGTGTAGGGAAATCAAAGGGACCCCGAATAGCTCGGGATTCGGTCAAAACAGACGACGATGAACTTGCGCCGGCGCAGATAACGCGCAGGACCGTGCGAGCACCTCATACCAACAGGCGAAGAGAGCCTCGTTTCCAACACTCCTCCTCTGGCTGCAGCGAAGCTGGCTCGGACGTGCATGCCTGAGGGAAGGAGAACTCTTCAACCGTGAGTAGCGCCTCAGGGTTAGTCCAATAGGAGATGCTCTAGCGTCGCGCCGAGCCAATAAGTCGGCAGCGCGGGTTTCGCGTTACGGAGGCTAAGTGTCCGGAGATGCACTTTGTGGGTATCTTCGTAGCGAACAGGCGGAATGTTGAATAAATCGGTGCCACGGCGCGAGAGCCTAGTAGTTGCTACCCTCCTTCCCGGGGGGGGAGAGGTTCTTGTTGAGCTTCCTGTGTGCAGCTGTTGTTTGCGTAGCGCGCTTGCATTTTTCAGGCCTCATTCCTTGCTAAACTCGTGAGCGTCCATAAGGACGTTCAACCTTCACAATAAACGACTAGAAGGGGGATTGACCGGCTGAGACCCAGGGAGTCGCGTGCTGAAATGGCAAGCCGGCCAACGAGAAATGACGAGCACAGAGAACTCAGAAAGTCAGCAAAGACTAGAGCAATCGTTGATTGATATTGCCGTAGAGAGCTGGCGCTTTGCAAAATTGTTCGGGCGTGTCTTGAGCAAGATGGACGCGGGTGAAGGCACCCGATACGTGAATCAGGTTCGCTACTTTCACAAGAAAGTGGAAGAGAGCTTGTCCGAAAGTGGCCTAAAGCTTGTGAACGTCGAGGGCCATCCATTCGATCCTGGTATCGCAGCGTCAGCGTTGAATCTCGGTGACTTTGCGCCAGAGGACGTCCTAATCGTTGATCAGATGATCGAGCCCATCATCATGGGCCCGGACGGTCTCAAGAGGCAGGGGACCGTTATGCTCAAGAAGGAACACCAATGAAGTACATCGGCATCGACCTGGGCACGACCAATAGTGCCATCTGCTCGTTCGACGGCGAAAATGTTCGCCTTTACAAGAGCCCAGAGCAGAACGATGTGACCCCGTCAGCGATTTTCATTGACCGACGCGGAAACAAGTACCTTGGCAAGCGAGCATACGACAGTGCTGCGAAGAATCCAGATAACGCTGCGGTCAAGTTCAAGCGCATGATGGGCACGAGCACGCCCATCAAGCTCGACGCAGTATCCGTCACGATGACTCCGGAGGCTTGTTCGGCTGAGATCCTCAAGCTTTGTTTCGGCTATCTGCCCGAAGAGATTCGTAATAGTGGCGAAACTGGCACCGTCATCACGGTCCCAGCTGCGTTCAACCAAATGCAAAAGGACGCCACACTGGCCGCGGCGGAAATGGCCGGTCTCGGCCATGTTGCACTGATGCAGGAACCAGTCGCTGCCGTGATGGCCGTTATGCGCCAGCGCAAAGGTGATGGAATCTTCCTCGTCTACGATCTCGGCGGCGGTACTTTGGACATTGCGATTGCGGAGAGCATTAGCGGCCGCGTGAGCCTTCTGGCTCACGGCGGGGTAGCTATGTGCGGCGGCACAGATTTCGACAGGTCAATTCTCGACAATGTAGTGAAGCCCTGGTTGCTGTCGAACTTCGATTTGCCGCCAGACTTCTCCGTCGCCGCAAAGTACAAGCCTCTTTTGCGCATGTGTTTGTGGGCCTGCGAGAAGGCAAAGATTGAGCTCTCAGCCAAGGAAGATTCAGTCATCAGCCTGAACGAATCGGATCTTGGCGTGCGCGACGAGTCTGGGGAGGAGATTTATGTCGACATTCCTTTCATCCGCTCCCAACTGGATGACCTAATCGCCGAAAAGGTAGAGGAGGGCATCATCTCTGCACGCGATACCCTGGAAAAGGCGGGACTCAGTGCTCAAGACGTGGGGCGCATCGTCTTCGTAGGCGGACCAACGCAGTACAAGCCTTTGCGTGACAAGGTTGCCTTTGAGCTGGGCATCGCACCATCGCTTGATGTCAATCCGATGACTGCGGTTGCCGAAGGCGCTGCAGTATTCGCTGAGTCGATTGACTGGCAGTCGCAAACGCGCGGACGCAAGAGCTCCCGAGGCGCGCTTAGCGCTGGTGGGGCGCTCGATATCTCGTTTAACTATATCGCGCGCACGCCGGATTCCAGAGCCAAGGTTGTCGCGAAGCTTGGCGGTACGGCACTCGAGCGTGCAGAGTTCCAAATAGATAGTCTCGACACCGGTTGGTCGTCAGGGCGGATACCGCTCAAGAATGGCGCTTCGCTAGATCTGACGCTGTCGAGGCCGGGGGAAAACACGTTTAAGGTCTTTGTTTTTGACGCCGACGGTGGACCCTTGGGGTTGACGGACGACAAGATCGTCATTGCCAGGACCGCGGCGAGCATCGACGCTATCCCGGCCTCGCATTCTGTAGGGGTGGAAGTTCGCGACAAAATGGGCGGACGCTTAGTATTGGACTATTTGGTGCGCGAAGGCGACCAATTGCCAAAAAAGGGGCGTAAGCTCTTCCGCGCCGAAGAGTCGTTGCGGGCTGGATCGTCAGACTCGGTGAAGATCAAGCTGTGGGAGGGCGATATTTCCGACCCTATTACCGACAACCGTTTCATTGGAATGTTCGCAATCAAGGGGACCGACTTCCATGACAACGTCATTGCTGCCGGTGCAGAGTTGGTTTGCGACTACGAGATTTCGGACTCGGGAGCCATTTGGGTCGAGGTGTCTGTGCCGTCCATTGGCGGTTCGTTCGATAGTGGTCGAAACTTCTACTCGCGGATTGACGCACTGATCGACTACACGAAAGCTGCGGCGCTCGTGCGGGAAGAGACCGAGCATACGTTGAAACGTCTCCAAGACATGGCAGCCAAGGTCGACGATCCCAAGCTGAGTCAAGCGCGCGAACGTCTTGCACAGGCTAGCAAAGCTAACTCGCGTGACGCGGATGAGGAGGCCACTAAGCAGGCAATGGATCATGTGCAGGAAGCCAAGCGTCTCCTGGCACTGGCCCGAAAAGACAATCTTCCAGAAATCCGGCAGTTGGAGCTGGATCGGCTAAGGGAATACTTCGACGACTATGTGCGTGAGCATGCACGTCCGACGGAGGCCTCTGCCTATGACAACCTGGCGCGTACAGCGCAGCGCGCGATAGACAACAAGAGTGGGGATTTCGAGTCGCTGGCGGATGAGATGCGTACAAAGAACTTCCTCATCTTGTGGCGTCAAGACTGGTATGTCATTGACCGGTTCAACTGGCTGGCCAGGGACGCGCATCTCTTCCCAGATGGTGCCGAGCATGCTCGTCTTTCACAGCATGGATCGGATGCCATGCAGGCCAATGATATGGAAAAGCTCCGTGCGGTGGTCTTCGAACTGGATTCCCTGCGTTTCGGCTCGACTAGCGATGCCGATGACATGATGGCCGCGGCTAATATCGTGCGGAATTGATCATGGCACTCGAGGCATGGTTGCCCATAGGTTTCAAGCTGGAAGGGGGCGCGCATACAGGCCTGGCACTGTTCACGGGTCATGACTGGCAGATTGTGGACACGCGAGATGGTGGGCGGGCGTTGGTTGTCGGTGAGGATCTCCATAAGCGATGGCGAGGGGCTGGCCTGATTAGAGAGGGCCAGCTTCAGGAATTTGACTTTGGCCCACGCCGACTCTTTTCGCTGACTTCCGGATCCGGCCAAGTTTTAAGCCCGGTATTTGGTGGTGCTTCGCCCAACACGAAAGCAGAGGCTCTGTCGTTCGCGGTGGCCCTAAAGGAGACGCGTCGACTGGACGCTGACACTCCGATCCAGGACGCCCTGTACGTCGAACGGATCAGTCGCTTGCTGCCAACGTACGGCATCACGCCACGGGTAGATGATGATGTGGTGTTGGGTTGCTGGCTCACTGGCGGTGTTCCAATCTCTGCGAAGTCGGTCCGGCGCCTTCGTCAGACCTTGACCTGGCTGGGTGCAAAGCACTTGCAGGATGTAATTGAGGCGGCCGGCATTGCCTCTTCCTCGATCATACCCGCTGCGGACGGTGTTTCTCGTGTCGAAGTAGCCGATGGAGAGTGCCCAAGGGTGACTGCCTCCGGCCGTGAGCAGGAAGAACGCCGACAGTTTGTCCTGGCAGGTCGCCCGGCGCTGACGGCGTTTTTCAACGAGCACGTTGTAGACATCATCGAGAATCGCGAGCGTTACAAGGCGCTGGGTATTGATTTTCCGGGGGCAGTGATCCTTCATGGGCCGCCAGGATGTGGAAAGACATTCGCCGTAGAACAGTTGGTCGATTTTTTGGGATGGCCGAGCTTCGCGATTGATGCGTCCAGTATTGCGAGTCCATACATACACGAAACGAGCCGCAAGGTAGCCGAAATCTTTGAGAGCGCGATTAAGAGCGCACCATCTGTATTGGTAATAGACGAGATGGAGGCCTTTGTTGCCGACCGCGAATTCGGAAATGGTCACCATCGGGTCGAAGAGGTAGCGGAATTCCTGCGGCGCATTCCGGAAGCCGTCAAGAATGACGTCTTGATTATCGGGATGACCAACCGTATTGACATGATCGATCCTGCAATTCAACGCCGAGGTCGGTTCGACCACGTATTGAATGTCGGCTATGCGAGCGCAGCGGAAGTCGAGGCACTACTCGACAGTATGCTGACGAAGCTTCCGAAGGATGAATCCGTCTCGGCGACGTCGCTTGCAGTCCAGTTAGCCGGAAGACCTCTATCTGATGTGACATTTGTCGTTAGGGAAGGCGCGCGCTTGGCTGCGCGGGCCGGGAAGAATGTCCTCGACCAGAAGAGTCTTGAGGATGCATTAGCAAGTACCCCATCCCGCACCGAGGATAGTGGGGATCGGAAGATTGGTTTCCTTTGAGGCGACGTAGAGCGCAAAAAACAGTATGAATAACAGCGGGAAGAAGGGATTTGGCGGTCTGTCGTCATTGGTTTCAGACATCGAGTCAACTCTGGCCGAAGTGTCGACGGCGCAGCCAGAGCAGACGGGGTCGAAAGCGGAAAGGGGCGCAGGCACTACGACAGCGCCATTGAAAGGCGAGCTTCCCTCGGCAGGAGAAGACGCGGGTGGAGCGTCCTCTCCAACACCAGCCAAGGAAAAGACTGGATCGGTTGCAGGTTGGTATGTGGCAATCCTAGCGATTGCCCTCATCTTCGTTTTTTCAAAACTCATCGAGGATAGGGACGCACAGGTTGCTGCGAAAGCGCCTGTGGAAGACGCCGTACGAGCCGAAACGGCAGTTCCCGCGCCCCCGCCGGCACATACACGGCCAACTCCTGTACCCGCGGTGGTTGAGACAGCTCCACCGAAGCCGGCGGTTCTCCCGCCGGTGCAAACTCGCCCGTCAGAAGTTAAGCCTCCAGTTGGCTCGAATAACGTCCTCTCGGTCGCTGAGATTCGCTACTGCGAAGCTGAGAAGATTCGCCTTGATACGGGCGAGAAGGTTACAGACCGCTATAGTCAGGCCGCCATTCGAACGTTCAATGCCGCCGTCACGGACTTTAACAGTCGCTGCGGCTCATTTCGATACCACGGTAATGACGTTCTGACGGCTAGATCGGATATTTCCCAGTACCGCGGTGAGATCGAAATCGAGGCAATGGTCAAATTCAGATCCACACCTCCGGAGTCAGTCCCTAACGTTCAGCCGAGCAATGTCTATAGCCGGCCATATGGCAATAGTCGCTACGACACCGCTTCACCTTCGTCCACGTATGGCAACGCTTCGACTCGTACTCCGCGGTACGGCGTCACAGCCGATGACGACGAAGAGGAAGAGAAGGAAGAGTAACGAGACCTCAGTAGTCAGGGCGGTCCGACCGCGCCGAAGCAAATGCACTCGTGATAATAAAGATGAACAGCTCCACGACGAACGATTTGGGCCTGAGTACAGAGCTCTTACTTAATCCCTTTGCCGTACTTGGCGCGACGACGCGTGACGATAGGCGAAAAATTGTTGAGTTGGCTGATGAGGCGTCGCTAAGCCTCGATCATGACGTTTGCCAGAAAGCACGTGCCGATCTCACTAATCCGCGTACTCGCCTTAGCGCCGAAATGGGCTGGCTACCCGGCGTGTCTCCAAGCAAAGCTGCGGAGCTCCTTAAAGTCGTTCGAAAGGATCCATTGGCAATTGCCGACCGGGAGAATCTGCCGGTCCTGGCCCACTGCAACCTGCTTACCGCTGGGTTTGATGCCGTTACTGAGAAGCTGGGTTGGGCTAGGGTGGAAGGACTAGTCGAACGGATGGTGTATCTCGTGGACGCCCTGGAAGCAGATTGCGTTTTCAGGGAGATTAATGAGGATCGCGCCGTTTCGGGCTTCCCGGAAGTTCGTAGTGTCGAGTTGGTAGAGGAAGAGCTTGCGGAGCGCAAGCGAAGCTACCGGACCTCTATTCAAGCTGCGCTGAACCGCCTCTATACCGAGGATCTCATTGAAGTGATGTCATTTTTGGTAGAGGTGGCCACCGACGATGGGACGGAGCATGCCCCCGAATTCGTTGACGTGTTGGTGGACAGCTACGCGATCGAGACGCGGGATTTTCTCGATAAAGAAGCCGCCAATATCAACAAACTAATCACTATCGCTCAATCAAAGGCGCAGAGCGCCGACGGGGTTTTGGACCAGCTTGTGGCTTCGCTGGATGTGGTGGTTCGCAACTGGTTCAAGGTGGCCAAGCCTCTAACTATGAGCTTCGCATCGCGAGGACTGGATCATCCACCGAGCAAAGAAGTCGCTTACGGTGTACGGGGTCTAGCAATCGAGCTCTTCAACGACCACGCCAAGTTAGAGCCAGCACGTAGATTGACATTGCTCATCAAGGACGTATTTGCATGCCTGCCTGACCTAATGGAAAGGGTCCGGGCCGATGAAGCAGTTTTGAACGGTGTGGCTGAGCGGCATGAAGCGGAGTCCGCGCTCAAACCTATTTTGGACCTCTGCGCCTCGGTGCGCGAAGGCGTTGAGCGGGATGCGAACATTGGCTTGACTGCGGCGCAACGTGTGCTCGACACCGGGATGAGACTTCTGAAGCAATCCGAGCTCGGCGAGACATCGTCGGGCTATTCTGAGGGATGCGATGTTTTGGCGATGACCGCAATGTCAGGAGTCATTGCCTACGGAAATCTAACCTCAAAATGGGCATCTTGTATCGAGTTGCTTGAGCGCATCAAGGAGTTGGCGCGCGACGACAGGCTTAAGCAGAAGGTCAAGGAGAACCTAGACACTGCCCGAGAGAACGCCAATATGTATGGCGATCTTGAGCCAATACAATCCGCACCTTCGCTACGCACTATCAACGGAATCGGATTCTCACTGTATGGCAACACAGATCTGATACGTTCAAACGGTTCGTACATGGCCACCTACTACTTTGTGGTGCTGTTTGTGCCGCTGTTCCCGCTGGCCAGGTATCGAGTGATACCGTCGCCTGGTGGATACCGTTTCCTTGGCAAGGGGAAGCTCCGTGGCTTTGACCAAGCGCACATTGCTGTGTCGATCATCCTTATTCTGATCTTCCTGTCGAATCTCTAAGGATGATTTCACTCTTCAATTGTCTACGGAAGACTGGAGGCTATCCAAGCTGACGCGTTCTGCCGGAAGTTTGCGTTCTGTCCTTTTCTAGCCATGCGATCCGTATGGTCCCTTGCTGCACGCTCGCATCGGAGTAGAGGTTCAGCATAGTTGGACAGGTCTATTCTAATGCTGTCGGACGCATGCGGAGGATCTATGGTTTATCCCAATGATCTTGTGGTGGCGTACGTCGGGCGACGACGGCGGGGTTCGATTTCAGTATCTCATTGGAGTTACGAACGGAAGGCGCTTGTCCAGACACCATGCGTGTATTTCGTGAACGACGGCGCATCGATCAGGTCGACGTAAAGCGGGTCACAATAGATGACGCCGCAAAGCACTGGGAGCTTGAACGCATCCGTGAAGTCGCCATGGACGATGATTGCCTTGTCCGCGCACGCTCACTGAACGCTCGAATGCTGTCATTCTGGAAGCGCCGGCTCCTGGGTAGACCTTTCCCACGGCACATTGAATTGCTTTTTGCCGAGTATTGCGTCAGCAAGGAGGAGGGAAGACGTCGAACCGGAGTTCGAAATGCGATTCCATCTTACGCACCGCATTTAACATAAATTGCGATCTACCTCCCGGGGTCAGGCCGACGCACGCCAAAAGAGGGTCTGGAAGGCCGTTCTCATCTATTCTCATGCTTGTTGAGAATTCTCAAAGCATGTGAGAACGTGTGATACAACGGTACCGCCCATTCGGCTAGCGTCACAACGCGACACGCAAGAGACGCGTGCAGTGACTTCAATGAAGGAGAACGAATTGGCCCCCCAGCTAAAGGTTGAGCCGGTTATCGCGAGCGATGCGACGGACGGGCTTGGTCAGATGGAGCTTCCCATAGCTGAGGCGATGCGCGACGCGGATTGTCTCAGCTATGAAGCCAGAGATGCATGCATCGATATTGGAAGCGTTGACTCTCAGGCTCAACGCTCGGACTTCTGGTCGACAAGCCGGGGTGGCGGCCCGACGGCGACCGTGTCATATCGGCGCCGGCGGCGTTACACGGCCCCTGACGCTTCGACGGAAAAGGCAGCCGGGGAACCGATGGGAGTGACTGAATCGGAATCGTTGATGGAATCCGGCTCGCCGGAAGCGCCCCTTGAAGCCGCGCCCTCGGAAGCGACCTTTGAGTCTGTGCCCGAGGTCCCAGTTGAAGTCCTGGACACGGCGGAACCCACCGAAATTTTCTCCCGTGACGGATTGACGGAGTCGCACGCCCCGGTTGCGCCGCGTTATGCCACAGCTCGGGAAGCTGCGCCAGAAGCCACGCGAGCCCCGAAGCGCGGTCGGAAGCCTAGAGCCCTAGCCGAGGTTGCTGCTCCGGAAGTCACGACTCAAAAGGGCCCAACCCGGAAACGCGGTCGGAAGGCCAAAGCGCTCATCGAAACTGCCGCTCCGAAAGCTTCGCCGGAAGAGAGGCAGACCCCAAAGCGCGGTCCGAACCCGATAATCCTAACTGAGGTTGCCGGTGCGGGAGTCACGAATCAAGAGACTCCAACCCGGAAGCACGTACCGAAGCAGATAACACCGCCTGGAGGAGAGGCTGCCTCGCAGGCGCGGACCCACCAAACGCCAACTCGTAAGGCGCGACAGAAGCAAAAAGCGCCCATTGCGATCCAAAGGCCGTCCATATCCTCGCTGCTCGCTCAGCTAGCATCTATCAATGCGCAACTTGAGCGGTTGCGCGCCACGGAAGTGCCAAGGGTCGTGGCGGAGATTCAGCAGTTAATGCAGGAGTACGACCTCAGCGTTGACGACATTGCGCGCAAGCCCAAAGTCGAGGCCGCGGCCCGCGCTGTTCCAGCCGCGGCGAAGGCCGCACCGCTTCCGCGGTACCGCGATCCCAAGACGGGCCGAACATGGTCGGGGCGCGGTAGGGCTCCCGCGTGGCTTGGCAAGAAACCCGAGCGTTTTCTAATCGATCGCTTGTACTGAACGCCTGCTTGGCGAGTACAGTCGGTCCGCCCGTGTTCCGACGTTAATCTGCCAAAGTGTCCCGAGCTTCAACGCCCCCGCTAGTGTGCAGCTGCAAAGGTTTACAACTGGAGAGTAGCGTTTCCGCGCCAGCGATTCAGTCCCTTGGCCGACCAGGGCCGTCGGCTCATCCTGATAAGGTATGGGTGTTAGGGCAACTACCGGAGCCGCGGACCGCGGCCGGGATCTCTGAAGGAGGCGGCTTGGTGGTAAAGCAGCCGCCCCAAGGTCTATCGCTCGGACGCGTCGCGAGCGCTCGTTAAAGCTGAGCGAAGAATGGCATTGGAGAATTCTACGAAGCCAGAACCTCCAGGGCCGTGTGTAATCCACTGGGGTGGAATCGGCAACTGAGGAAGGCAATCAATTACCGTGCTAACGCCAGCCGTGTGCTTAAAGAACTCGAACATGGGTGCGTCGTTGGCGGAGTCGCCGGAATAGGCGACAACTTCGTGGGCTGTTTCAGCATTGACGCCGTATGCGTTGGCTAGTACTCGCAATGACATTGTCAGCTTGTCGTAGTCCCCTAACCAGCCTAGAACCCAAAGGTTATTGATTGTCGCGTTTGCTCCCGCCTGTCTCAGCACATCGACGATGCGGTGATCGGCATCGTTATCGGTGCGTCGATAAGCGAGGCTCGTCAATCGAAACACTTGATCGTCGGCCTGTTGTGCGTCGGGGGCCATCTTCTCGACAACCTGAGCGATCGACTTCAGTTGTTCACGTACATGCTCGATGTGTTCAGGCGGATGCCAAAATTGCCTATCTACGCCGAGTCCGTCTGGACTACGCCGTAGAAACAAGCCGCCGTTCTCGGCGATGACACCGTCTACCGGCCACATGCGGGCCATCTGGTCGCACCATCCGGCGGGGGCTGCCGTGACTGGCACGACGTGAATGCCGCTGGACTGCAACCTTTCCAGCGCAGTGTAGGTCTCCGCAGATAGACGGCCTTGATGTGTCAATGTTTCATCCATGTCCGTGAGCACGAACTGGATTGTCGAAAACTGATCTGCTGCTGCCTGGGAAAGGGGTTTCATCTGGACCAGTTTCAGAAAATTGGTGCAATCCGAGCGGGCCTCGGGCAGCCCCGCTTCGATTCCGTTTCGAGGCACATGGTTGACTGGTCGTGGATACACACGACCTCGACGGCTAATAGCGGTCTCGAGAGTTATACCTTCAGTCGGTGCTCCGCCAACAATCCAGCGGGCCTCACTATCAAGGCTCCGATAAGCGCGATCCCGATCAACATGAGCCGCAGCGCCGCCAGTTGCGCGGGCGTCATCCAGCCGACCTGGTCGTTCAGGAAGCGCGTACCTTCGAGCAACAGGATCACCGTAAACGCGCTCAGCAGCACACCACGATTGCTGCCGCGTCCGCCGATGATGACGCCCATGAACGCATAGGCCGTGATAATGGGCCCGAACTGCGTGGGATCGATGTACTGGTAGTAGGCGGCATGCAGCGCGCCGGCCACGCCAGTGACTGCGCCGCCGATGCCGAACAGGCGAACACGTAGCCACAGCACGTCCTTGCCCAGCGTGGCCGCCACGAGGGGATCGTCCCGCAAGGCGCGCCCGGCGCGTCCCAACGGCGAGCGGGAAATCGTTTCCAGGAGCAGGAAGCTCAGTAGTAATGCCGCCAGCGCCAGCAGCAGGAAGGCGCCGTCATTGGCCACGGGACGCGCGATGTTGGCAATGCCCAAGCTGCCGCGCGTGAGCCAGTCTTCGTGGATCACGATCAGTCGAAGGCATTCCGCAAACGCCAACGTCACGATCGCCAGGTAGTCGTCGGCCAGCCGCATCGAGATCAGGCTGGTCAACGCGCTGGCGATGCCACTGACGGCAATCGCGCCGGCCAGCGCGAGCCAGGGCGATGCGCCCGTGGCGGCCAGTTGCGCATACACGTAGGCCGCCAGCATGTAGAACCCGAACAGCCCGAAGTTGACCATGCCGGTCAGTCCCCATTGCAGATTGAGCGACAGCGCGGCGATGCCGGCAATCGACACCAGCACGAGGATGGAGGTTAGGTAGGTTGTCATTTTGCAATGCGGGCCGTGCCGAAAACGCCCCAGGGCCGCGCCAGCAACAGGGCGGTGAGCACGGCGAACGCGATGAGCGGCCGGTAATGAGGCGGGAGAATCAGCGTGGCCAGTTCGGCGATCACGCCCAGCGCCAGCGCACCAAACACGGCAGCCATCGGATGCGCGATACCACCGAGGATGGCTGCGGCAAAGACCTGGATCACGTAGTTCCAGCCCATCTGCGGGTCCAGCGTGGCATCGAGCCCGATCAGCGTGCCGGCAGCCGTCGCCAGCGCGCCCGCGATGAACCATGTGATGCCGATCACGCGATTACCCACGATGCCGCGCGCGGCCGCCAGCGACGGGTTGTCCGCCACGGCGCGCATGGCCCGCCCCAGCGATGTCAGCCGCAACAGGCCCCATATCGCCAGCAGCGCGAACAGGCTCACCGCCGCGATCAGCAACTGTTCATGGTTGATGCGCAAGCTGGCCACACGCAGTGAGCGCGCGGGATCCACCTCATAACCGACGGCGGCGTTGCCCGCTATGAAACGGACCGCGTTCTCGAGCACGAATGCGACGCCCATGCTGGCGACGAGCAGCGTCACGCCCGATCGATCGCGCAATCGCCGGTACACGACGGTATCGACCAGTACGGCGAGCAGGCCGCCGAGGACGGCGCCGGCCAGCGCCGACGGCAGCAGCGGCCAACCAAGGCCGGCATTGAACGCGTAGACGATGTAGCCTCCGGCAGTCAGCATGGCGCCGATGGCGAAGTTGGCAAAGCGCAGCACACTGAACGTCAGGGCGAGCGCCAGCGCGGGCAGGGCGACCAACAGTCCCGTAACCACGCCGTTGAATAAAGTCTGGATCATGCGGGAACGGTGCTATCGGGAGTGTCGGCTGAAGCAGTGTCAGTGTCAGCGTCAGTGAGTGCCTCGGGGTCGTGGCCGAAGAAAAGGCGCGGCAGATCATCGTCGTTGAGCAGCGCCTGCGCGGGACGCTGCCTTCGTACGTGGCCGTTGACAAGTACCACGCCGTGATCGGCGACCGTGAGTCCCAGCCGCACGTTCTGCTCGATCATCAACAGGGTCACGCCGGTACGGCGTACGTCGGCGATGCGTTCGAACAGCAGCGCGGCGTTGCGCGGTGACAGTCCCGCGGAAGGTTCATCGAGCACGAGCACAGAGGGTTGCTGCATCAGCGCGGCAGCCATGGCCGCCATCTGGCGTTGACCGCCGCTCAGCAGGCCGGCAGCGGTTCCCAGCCGCGTGGCGATTTCGGGGAACAGCGCTAGCACGGCGTCAAGATGCGCGCGTTGTGATGGGCCCTTGCTCCGGTCTCCATCGGGCCGGTTGCCCTGCACGCCTTCCCAGCCGAGCCTGAGGTTGTCCAGCACGCTCAGGTTCGGAAAGACATTGTGTTCCTGCGGTACGTAGCCCATCCCCAGCCGCGTGCGTGCTGGCGCATCGAGCGGACCGATGTGGCGCGCGCCTAGAGTCAGCGTGCCCGATGCCAGCGGCAGCAGGCCGACGACGGCTTTCAGCAGGGTCGACTTGCCGGATCCATTGGGGCCGATCACGGTGACGGCACCGCCCGCCGGGATGTGCAGCGAGACGTCGTGGATGATGCGCTTGCCGTGGTAGCCCGCGCTAATCCCGTCCAGTTGCAGGGCGAGGGTCATACGATTTCCCCGAGGTATGCGGCGCGCACGCGCGTGTCGGCCGTCACGTCGGCGAAGCTACCTTCGGTGAGCACGGCGCCCTGCGCGAAGACGTAGACGTGATCGCTCAGCGCGGCGACCATGTCCATGTTGTGCTCGACCAGCGCAAAGGTCATGCCCTCGTCGCGCAGATCGGATATGAAACGCCCCAGCGATTCCACCAGCACCGGATTGACGCCCGCCGCCGGCTCGTCCAGCAGGACGATCGACGGATTGGCCATCAGCGCGCGGCACAACTCCAGCAGCTTCTTCTGACCGCCCGACAGGCCGCCGGCCAGCTGGTTGGCCAGCGGCAGGAGCCGCGCCCGTTCGAGCAGCCTCCGTGCGCGATCAATGGCCTGTCGTTCGGCCGCCTGCACACGCCGACGCGCGAACAGCAAGTTCCAGAAACGCTCGCCGGGATGCGCCGGCACGGCCAGCAGCAGGTTCTCTAGCACCGTCAGGCTGTCCAGCTCGCGCGCAAGCTGGAAGGTGCGCGCCACCCCGTGGCGGGCGCGGCGATGCACGGGCAGCGCTGTAATGTCGACATCGCCCAGCGCGACGCGCCCGGAATCGGGCCGCAGCACACCAGCAAGGACGTTGAACAGCGTCGACTTGCCCGCGCCGTTGGGCCCGATGATGCCGGTGATGCGTCCAGGCTGCAGGGTGAGGGTGGCGTTGTCCAACGCGCGCAGGCCGCCGAACGCAATGTTCAGCGACGTGGCTGACAGGGTGGCAGCACTACGCATTACTTGAGGACGTCCACCAGATGGTTGGCGCCGTCGCGGATCACGAAGTGCCCGTACTCGCGATTCAATTGATCGCCGGTCGGCGTGAACTGGAACTGCGAACCCGCACCACTGTAGGCGATGGCCTGCTTTGCGCGAATGGCTTTCAGACCGTCCACCGGATTCTCCACTGCCTTGCCAGGCCCATTAACCACGGGCAGGATCGCCTTCGCAAATACCTTCGGGTCGGCGCTGCCGGCGCCTTCGATGGCCAGTGCCAGCACCGAGATTTCGTCCCACACATTCGACGGGAAGATGGCGAGCGTGCCTGACGGAATGCCGGCTTCGCGCGCGAAGGTCTTGTACGCCGTGGACGAGGCGGGCGGGATCGACTGGATGTGGTGGATGCCTTCGGCCACCTGCTTGCCTACGTTCTTGATGAACGCTCCTTCGGCGTCGGCGGCGGACGAGTTGGCGTAGAGACGCGTATCACTGAAGCCGCTGCGATACACCTCGCGCGAAATCGCCGACAGGTCGGGCAGGTAGCTGGGAATGAACACCGCATCAGGCTTGCGCGCGAACACCTTTTCCACTTCGGCGCGGTAGGAGGGCTGGTTCGGGTTGTAGTAGACGACGTCCAGAATCTGACCGCCCGATTTCTTAAACGTGTTGACGAACGGATCGACCATGCTCAGCGTGAACGGCGTCTGCAGCACCAGCAGCGATGCCTTGTGTGCGCCGTCCTTCGCGGCGGCGCGCGCGAACACCGTGCCCCAATCGCTGCCGCGCGCCTGGAATCGCCACACCAAGCCCTTGTTGTCGCCCTGCGTGACTTCGTCGCCCGATCCGGTCACGAACAACGGCACGCCGCGCTCGATCGTCAGCGGCTTGACGGCCATGGCCACGGCGCTGCTCCACACGCCGACAATCGCGTTCACCTTCGAAACGTCAAGCAGTTTGCGCGCCGCCGCAACACCTGCCGTCGGATTGCTTTCGTCGTCTTCGACCAGGATCTCGATCTTGCGGCCGCCCAGCAGCCCCCCGGCCTGGCTGTTGATGTAGTCGGCGGCCTTGCGCGCGGCGTTGGCCATGCCGGCACCATAGGCACCGCCACCGCCGCTCAGCGGTGCGAGGATGCCAATTCGGATCGGACCATTGTCCTGTGCGAGGGAAAGGGTGGGCAGGGCCAGGGCGGCCGCGCCGACGCCAGCGGCGCGCAGCCACGCGCGGCGCTGCAACGAGATAAGCGACGAAATGTCAGACATGCGAATGAAGACGGACGAAATGGAAAAAGGGGTGCGTCAGGCCGGATGTACCGCGGTGGCGTCTTCGCCAATCTGCAGTGCCTGATTGAAGCGGTTGAAAAAGCCGCACAGCGAGATGCGCAGCGTCAGCTCAACGATCTGTGCCTCGCTGAAATGTGCGCGCAGCCGCGTGAACACGTGGTCGCGAATGCGTTGTGGCTGCTGCGTGACAGCGATCGCGTATTCGACGACGAGCTTGTCGATGTCCGACAGTTCGGGGTGATCGACGTAGTCGAGCAGCTTGCGCGCGCCCGCTTCGCTAATCCCTTCCACTGCCAGCCGCGGCGCGTGATTGGCCACGCAGTATTCGCAGTCGTTGAGCAGGGAGACGACCACGATGGCCATCTCGATATAGCGATAGGACACCCCATTGCGTGCTTTCAGTTCCAGCAGCAACTGCGGAAGATGATCGACTGCGGGACCCACATGGGCTAGCACCGAGAACTGATCGGCGAAATGAGCGCCGTTTCCGGTGAAGGCGTCGAACAGTGCGCGGCGCGCCGGATCGAAGGTATTGGGAGAGATTTCGCTGACGCGAGGCATGGTGACTCCGGGGAGACGGTTATTTCGTGAAAGCGGCAACGCCGACCGACGCTGGTGACGTGATGCGACGGAACGTCGACCCGACATGCGGCGCACGCAGAGTCGGCCCAGCGTGGAACAACTTCTCGCGTAGCGTGCCGTCTGCGTACGCGGTCTTGTAGACGCCGCGGCGCTGCAGTTCGGGCACAAGATGGATCACGATGTCCCGGAACGTGCGTGGCATTTCGACAGAGGCCAGGTTGAAGCCATCGATGCCGGTGTCCGCCATCCAGGCCTGCAGTTCGTCGGCCACCTGCTGTGCGTCGCCAACGGCCAGGCCACCGCGACCGCCGATACCGACGAATTCCACGGCATCGCGCACCGTCCAGGTCTTGTTCGGATCGAGTTTGCTGAACGACGCCAGCGCGGATTGCCCCGCGTTGGTGTCCACGTAGTCGAGCGTGTCGTCAGGCGCGTAGCGGCTCAGGTCGATGCCGGTCCAGCCGGACAGCAGGGCTAGTGCGCCTTCGTAGCTCACGCGATCCCGGTAAGCGGCGTGACGAGCGTGCGCTTTTTCCGCCGTTTCGTCCACGATTACTGTAAACATTGCGAAGATCAGGACGCTGTCCGGGTCTCGCCCTTCAGCGCGCAATGCGTCGCGCAGCTTGGCAACGGTGCGGCGCAGCCCCTCGCGTGTGGGCGCGCCGACAAAGACGCACTCGGCATGGCGCGCCGCAAAACGTGAGCCGCGATCCGAGCCGCCTGCCTGGAACAGCAGTGGCGTGCGCTGCGGCGAGGGTTCGCACTGGAACACGCCGTCGATCCGAAGGTCGTCGTACTGATAGGTGGTGCGATGCACGCGTGCCGGATCCGCGTAGACGCCGGTCTCGCAATTGCGTACCACAGCGCCGTCTTCCCACGCGCGTTCCCACAGCCGATAGCAGATATCGAGATACGCGTCGGCGCGATCGTAGCGGGCATCATGCGCGCGCAGGCCGTCCTGGCCAAGGCTTTTCGCGCCACTGTCGAGGTAGGATGTGACGATGTTCCACGCCACCCGGCCCTGGCTCAGATGATCGAGCGTGGTCAGCCGTCGGGCGAGCAGATACGGATGCTCGTACGACACGGAAAGCGTTACGCCGAACCCAAGATGCCGGGTGGCGTGTGCCATCAGCGGGATCAATGGCGCGGGATCGTTCATGGGAACCTGCGCGGCCGTGCGCAACGCCGCATCTGGCGAGCCGCCGGCCACATCATAGATGCCGGTGATATCGCCAAGAAACAGCGCGTCAAATTTTCCTGCTTCCAGCAGTTGCGCGAGCTCTACCCAGTGATGCGTATGCAAGTAAGCCGCTGACCGGTCCTCCGGATTCGTCCATTGCCCTGGGGCAAGATGGACGACGCAGTTCATCGTGAAGGCGTTGAGGCGAATCTGGCGGGTCATGCTGAATGCGGGCGCGATTGCGGCGCGGTGTGGCGAAGGCAAGCGACCGATTGTGTGCCACGCCGAGGCTTCAAGGGAACTGCGGATTTTGCATAGTCTTATGCGTTGATCGTTGTGAGGCGGAGGTCGGGTAGCTCCATTGCGTAGACGTCATGGTGGCCTTTCCATATGCGTTATGGTGGCACCGATGCCTGGCGCGCGGCCGGCCAGGAGCTTCTGACGGGGGACGAAGACCATTGGTTGCTGACGGTTCATGCGCACGTTTTCCTGCTGCTGCAGAGTTCTGCGGACATTTGCAGGATCACGCCATTGCCGCCCGCTGCAATCCGAAGCTGCCGTATGACGCAGTCAAGTCGTTTGCGCCGGTGGCGCTGCCGGGCACCATCCTAAAGCAGCTGATCGTCGGGCCAACAGACATACAAGAGCGTTAAGGCCTTTCCTGGATGATTAGAGTCCATCATGCGACGTGCCCGAGTCCGAGCGTATTGCCGCGTGGGAACGATACCTCCGTTAGGGAGCGCAATCTCGCGTCACGGGTGACGCAAGATCCTGCCGTTCGGTTTTAGGTTCTTTGGCTAAGAGGAAAGGCGAGTAGACGGGAGGGGGGCTTTTCCAGGCACCGGCGATTGGACTCCGTACTTGCCATCGGAGAAAGCTGGATCTAATTGACCTCGGCCACGCGAGCCGTGGCGGAGTCGAGCCCGCAGATCGGCACTCGAGTATCACGCAGTGAGGAAACTGGGCGCCTGCGAATCATTTAGCATAATGCGTGCTATGTGATTGATAAGGCACTCGTCACGAGTGGGCATTCGAGTGTTTGAGAATGCCAATATAAACCGGTAAAGTGATCTCGATGGGGAATCCGTCCCGGCTCCGATCGGAGTAACGCAATGTCGTCCAGAGATGTTGAGCAAATCTTACTAAGCCGCTGCGCAGCAGCCGCAAGGGGTGAGCTGGGGCGTGCTGCCGATCAACGCGAAGCCAACGTTTTCCGGCTCGCCTCAATGGTCCTTCGTCCCCGGATGCCGTCAGAGGCGGACAGGCTTTTGGCCGTAAGCGAATCCTATTTCAGCCAGCATCCCACTGACCTCGTAGCGAGTGGCGACGTTGTTCGGAATGGTTGGGTCCTAAGTGTTCCGCGTCTCCGGGACATGTTGACCATGCGTCTGCGCCACGCTTGATATGTCCAACGGCTTCTACACCCACACTGCTCTCGCTGAGAGCCTTCGAGATTTGATGGCGCAACTCGAAGCGCGGCTGTCGCTGCAAAAGCCCCTGACTGTGTACCTGGCGGGCGGAATGGCTGTTCACCTGTACACAGCCAGGCGGGTGACTACAGACGTCGACGCCGAGTTCGCCAGGCGGGTGATGCTTCCGCAGGATTTACTCGTGGACGTGAAGCTCGAGAACGGTGTCACACAAGCGATTTACCTAGACACGAACTACAACCCCAAGTTCGCTTTGAGGCACGAGGACTACCAGGAGGACTCGATTCCGGTGGACCTTGGTCTCAAGCAAATCCGCGTGCGAGTCCTGTCACCGACCGATCTAGCCGTCAGCAAGATCGCTCGCCTAGTCGATAACGACCGGGAAGATATTCGCGCGCTGGTGTCGGAAGGCCTGACGTCAGCAGCGGAGATCGAGGCACGAGCAACTGAAGCCCTCGGGGGGTATGTCGGAGGCATTGAGATGCTACGCGCGAACCTCCGGGATGCCGTCGCCATAGCTCAGGATGAAGAGCGTGCAATGGACGCGGGCAAGTCGGTGAACAGGCCAAAACACTAAGTGCCGCCGGTGGCGGGCATTCGGTGCTCGCTTGCGTTTTATCTTTGCTCTGCGACGCCTCACTGTGGGGCCTCCAATTCTCCCTCCGGGAGATAGTAAGAGAATGGCCGGCCGCGGCAGTTCGGATCGGTCTGGAAATCGCTCGGGAGATTAGCTAGAACTTTTCCGCTCGGACGAGCTCACCGGTTTCGTAGTATTTCCCTGTGCTGAGGTCGCCATGTTCATTACCATTCATCAAAGCGAGCAGCGCGCGCTTTTCTTTCGAGCGGGCCCCCCGCTTTCGACCATCCCTCATCGCGTCAGGCGATCCGCGATAAAAAAATCCCGCAATTGTCGGCGACAGCCCGGCTACTCATCATCGGGTCCGCGCAGCCCTTAAACGGCCGATCAAAGCGCTCGGCAGATCGCCGTGCCCGGATTCCTTGCCGGAAAACTGACGGGCACTGCGGCCGTTGTACGCAGAAGAGCCGCTATAAACTGCGCTTGGATGGCATGAGTCGTTTCGCCAATCCAAAACATCTAAATGATACGCAACAGGAGATGTGATGGACGTTTTCGATATGGTGTCCGAACAACTCGACGCCGTGGGCTTGCCTCTATTCGCCGTGTCCGTATCGGTGGTTACGGGGGTCAACACGCCGGTGCTTGCCATCCTGCATTGGCATGGATTCAGGCGTACAACGCCCCTGGCACTCCCAGGCGTCGAAATTCCTCACCGTCCGGTGCCAGCGTCGGCGATCGAACTACACCAGCCTTGGCGGGAGTTCGAAGCAATGGAGGCCTCGCTCATTGACGCCGCGTGGCAACTCGGCGCTTGGGAACTGGAGCGAATTGAACGAAGGCCATGCAGCGTCATTGGCGCCTCGGCCCGGGAAGCGCTGGCCTGCCGTCAAGCGTTCGGCGATTATGCGGAGGGCGGTGCGGAGGAACACCTAATTGACGAAGGCGCCAACCGAGATGCATTGATGCATATGGCGGCGAATAGGGGCTATGTACGCTGGCTGTTCCGGCCGGTAAAGGGCGGCCTTTGGCGGGAACTGCGCGAACCGGATGACTCGCTTCAGAACGACGGTGGCAGGCACCCACCGTGCCCCATTCGCCCGTTACCGCGTTCTGGGCCCGGTACACGCACGGTCTACCGCCTCGGAAGGGTAGACCGCATCGTACTGAGTTGAAACATTTTGTTACATATTGGCGTTCGCGTGCGCTCTTGAAGAGCTCGGAAACTGCCTCTATTTCGCTCGCTGCCAGCCATTGGCAGACTTTCGGTGCATAGGCGACGTTGTTGCCGAGCCGATGAGTCAGATTCTTTTTTTGGTGATCTGTTATCGCACAGGAGATGAAAATGAAGATTCGTCCCCTCTACGACCGGGTTATCGTCAAGCGAATCGAACAGCAGCGGACGACGGCCTCGGGCATCGTGATTCCTGACAACGCCGCCGAGAAGCCCGAACAGGGCGAAGTCGTAGCGGTCGGCACTGGCCGGCTGCTCCAAGATGGAACGCAGCGCGCGCTCCAGCTGAAAGTCGGAGACCAGGTGATCTTCGGCAAGTATGCCGGGCAGACCGTCAAGGTGGACGGGGAAGAGCTGCTCGTCATGCGGGAGGAAGACGTCATGGGCGTTCTCGACGCTGAGGCGGATACTGCCTCGCGGCCCTTGCAGGCTGCCTGACCCAAACAAACCAAGGTTCAACGCATCCACAGGACGCGGACTACGCCGCATCCGCGGCACAGTCGCGTCCCGACCAGACCAACATTCTTTCGGGAGTATTTGGAAAATGAGTGCAAAGGACGTCAAATTTCATGACAGCGCGCGCTCGCGCATTGTCAAAGGCGTCAACGTTCTGGCGGACGCCGTGAAGGTAACACTTGGTCCCAAGGGCCGCAATGTGCTGATCGAACGGAGCTTTGGTGCGCCGACGATTACGAAAGACGGGGTGTCCGTCGCCAAAGAGATCGAACTGAAAGACCGGTTCGAAAACATGGGCGCGCAGGTTGTCAAGCAGGTTGCGTCCAAGACGGCTGATGTCGCTGGCGACGGCACCACTACCGCTACCGTGCTGGCCCAGTCCATTGTGCAGGAAGGCATGAAACACGTGGCCGCCGGCATGAACCCCATGGACCTGAAACGCGGGATCGACAAGGCGGTAGGGGCGGTGCTCGACGAGCTTCGCAAGCAATCCAAGCCAATCTCGACCAATCGCGAGATTGCGCAAGTCGGTTCCATTTCCGCGAACTCTGACACCTCGATCGGGCAGATTATCGCCGAGGCGATGGAGAAGGTCGGCAAGGAGGGCGTGATCACAGTCGAGGATGGTAAATCGCTCGAGAACGAACTGGATGTGGTGGAAGGCATGCAGTTCGATCGCGGATATCTGAGCCCATACTTCATCAACGACCCGGAGAAACAAGCGGCGTATCTGGATGATGCCGTAATTCTTCTGCATGACAAGAAGATCTCAAGCATTCGAGACTTATTGCCTGTCCTCGAAGCGGTGTCAAAGGCAGGAAAGCCATTGCTCATTATTGCCGAGGACATCGAAGGTGAAGCGCTTGCGACATTGGTGGTGAATGCGATGCGCGGCATCCTGAAGGTTGCGGCGGTGAAGGCTCCTGGCTTCGGAGACCGCCGCAAGGCCATGCTCGAGGACATCGCGGTCCTGACCGGTGGCACGGTCATCTCCGAGGAAACCGGCATGCAGTTGCAGAAGGCCACACTCGAAGACCTGGGCCGGGCGAAGCGCGTAGAGGTCCGTAAGGAGGACACCATCATCATCGACGGCGGCGGCGACGCCAAGAAAATCGAGGCGCGGGTGAAATCCATCCGGGTGCAGATCGAGGATACGACGAGCGACTACGATCGCGAAAAGCTGCAGGAACGGGTGGCAAAGCTGGCTGGAGGTGTCGCGGTGATCAAGGTCGGTGCAGCAACCGAGGTCGAGATGAAGGAGAAGAAGGATCGCGTCGATGACGCGCTTCACGCCACGCGCGCAGCGGTAGAGGAAGGCATCGTACCCGGTGGCGGCGTGGCGTTGTTGCGCGCGCGCACTGCGGTCTCCGGACTGAAGGGCGCGAACGCGGACCAGGAGGCCGGCATTCGTATCGTCGAGCGAGCCCTCGAGGCGCCGTTGCGCGTCATCGCTGCAAACGCCGGGGACGAGCCCTCGGTGGTAGTCGCAAAGGTCCTCGAAGGCAAAGGGGCTTTCGGCTATAACGCAGCCTCCGGGGAATACGGCGACCTTGTCGAATTGGGCGTCGTCGATCCCACCAAGGTTACGCGAACAGCGCTTCAAAATGCAGCGTCGATTGCTGGCCTCATCTTAACGACGGATGCCACGGTAGCGGATGCGCCTAAGGAAGACAAAGCGGCGACGGCGCCAGCACCAGACTTCGACTATTAAAGGGTCCGCGGGATTGAGCTGGGCTTGCCTGGTGCAATCCGCTGTGGCACCGCGCGGTACTTACGCCGCGCGGTGCCTCCCTTCGATGGCTGGCCCTCGTCGCTACATCGCATCGAGTTCGCTCTCTCGCAATCGCTTAACGCGCGACTCGAGGGGGGGGGCGAGAATGTGTCTCGCAAGACACTTGAATCGTACTTTTCTGTTGCTATTTTTGTTTCCGCTCAGGCAGTCGCGATGTCGCGCTGCGTGTTTCTGTTTGTTTGCCAGCAGTGAGGGCAGGTGAATGGGAGCGCGTAATGCCCCAAACTCCTCGCTGCGCTGTACAGGAGGACACGACCATGACTGACGCATTCTTCGGAACCGACCTGTTCAACGACCTTGATCGTCTCCAAAGGCAGATGACGAGTCTGTTCGGCGGTTTCCCTTCCAGCATCCGCGCCGGGCGCTCAGAGCGCTTTTCCTGCCATCAACATCGGGGCAACCGACGACTCGATCGAGATCGTTGCTTTTGCTCCCGGACTCAAGCAGGAAGACATTGAAGTCACCATCGACCGTGGACTGTTGACAATCAGCGGCGAACGACGCCCGCTCTGGCAAGACGATTCACCAGAGTCGCGGCATTACGCGCAGGAGCGTTTTGTCGGCACGTTCAGAAGGGTAATTGAACTGCCCGAGGCCGCTGATCCGGACAAGGTCCAGGCACGATATGCCAACGGTTGTTTGTCAGTGAGCGTAGGTAAGCGCGAGGCGTCGCGGCCGCGTGCGATTACCGTTCAGTAACGACAAGGAGGCTGCCATGAACGACAACACCCAGCTTGCGCAACGCAACGATGGTGCTGTGACGCAACGCTCCGATGAGAACGGCGCGCGACAAGTCACCTTGATCCCTGCAGTGGACATTGTCGAGGATACCAACGGCGTGACCGTGTGGGCTGACCTCCCCGGCGTAAGCCGCGAGAATCTGCAGGTCAGTCTCAACGGCGGTGCATTGCACATCGAAGGGCAAGCGGTGGTGCCCACGCCCTCGGAGCTTCGTTTGCAACATGCGGAAATCCGCCAGCCTCACTTTGCGAGGTCGTTCTCGCTGAGCCCGGATTTGGATGCCGGCCAGATAGGCGCCCAGCTGCAAGACGGCGTGCTGAAGCTGACTATCCCTCGGCGTGAGGAAGCGAGGCCGCGACGCATCGCGATCAACCGGGCTTAGACGCTTGGCGTCAGCCGAGGAACATTCCGTGCCGGGATGCATGTGGCGCCCCGGCAAGGTCATCTCACCATGAATATCAGGAGTCCGAGATGAAAACCGAAGTCGGAAAGTGGAATCCTTTCAAGTTTCTTCGCAAATTTTCGGCCGACGAGACGGGCGTCAACGGAGCCACGGAAACCACGACGCCTAGCCGTCTTGTGCCGGAGTGGCCGGATATGTCCCGGTTTTTTTCGGGAGAGCCCTGGCGGGCAATGGGGGGACTTTTACATGATCCGTTCGCAAGCTTTACGGGCTTGGATCGATGGTTCGGCGACTACAGCTCACCTCGTTTCCAGCCCCGTATCGACGTCGTCGACGATGGGAATGTCCTCAGGGTTACGGCCGAACTTCCAGGAATGGAGCGTAGCAAGGTGCACACGACCATCGAGGATGGCGCCTTGGTACTCCGCGGAGAGAAAAGGCAGGACAAACGGATGCTACCGTCGGGAACGGGCATACGGCACCTTTATGCGGAGCATTCCCTTACCGGATGGACTGGATCTTGACCATGTCGATGCACGGTTTGTGAACGGCGTATTGACGATGCGCTTCAAGAAAACAGACCCTCCTTCGTCGTCGGTTCGAAAGATTGAAATTCAGTAGTTGTGTTCCGCGGCATAACAAGCGAGAACTTACGCCGCCGGTTCAGTCCAATTATCGGGGCCGCCGTTCCGATAAGTGTGGCACGTCGCAAGGCCTCGGCGAAGGCGGATATCAGCGATTGCCTTCGCCGAGGTGTTTCACTCTCTCGTGCTTCGTAGTGTTTTACTCCGTCAAATTGATTCACCGTCCCCATGATCGTGAGCGCACTCTGCACAGAGATGAATGGCAGATCGACTTTCTGAGGCGGTTTCAAGTCTGAGATGCAACACCAGTTCGTAATTTGTTGATCTCTTCGGCCATGGCTTCGGCGGGAGTGGCGAAGTCGAGAACCGCCCGAGGCCGATAGTTCAGCGCCTTCGCGACTCTGTTCAAGTACCCCTGCGAGAAGACCGATAGATCGTCGCCCTTCGGTAGATACTCTCGAACCAGTCCGTTCATGTTCTCGTTGCTTGGCCTCTGCCACGGACTGTGCGGGTCGGCAAAGAACACTTCGATACTGACTCGCCTGGTCAACTCCGCGTGATGCGCCATCTCTTTGCCCTGGTCGTAG
>NZ_RCOG02000007.1 GCF_009663685.2 Cupriavidus sp. U2
TCGCCAGTTGATGGCGCAGGCGGCCTGGGCGCGCGAACTCGATCCGGATCGCCTGAGCTTCATGCACGCCGTGCGCGTGATCAAGCGCAAGATGCCGCAAGCTGCGGCCGTTTCCCCCTGAGCGTTTGCCTGCCTGGCGCGAGGCCCTGCTGGCCGAGATCGCGCGCGGGCGCTGCGTGAGCAGTCGTGGGCGCCTGAACCCGCGCGGCGTCAAGCGCAAGATGAGCAACTTCAATGTTCGGCATCGCGGCGCAGCGCTCCATTTGCGGCATCAGCCAGTGCCGGTGCTTCGTATCTGAACAGTATTTGGCCTAGCCGGCTCTCCTGGCCCTTTGCACATCGCAGTGGGGCTGTATGCGGTGAACGACCGCGCTGCGCTGTCGCTGATCGAATCGAAGACCGGCGACCTCTACGAGACCTTTACTAGCAACGTCCCCAGCGAAACGCTTGCGGACAATGAGGTGGTTGTCGGCCTGTGGCGCCTGCCAATGTCCACAGTGGTGGCATTGCTCGATTCGGATTGCTTCGAACCGGTTCGCACGCTTGCCGTAGGCAACGCCCGTGGTGCCGTCTGGCGCATCACTTCAATTGATCTCCTACAGGCAATCCACGACGCGAAAACGGCGGTGCTTGCATAAGCCATCCCTTCCAACCCTCTCGGGGCATGTCCCCGAAGGGGCATGCTCCGTATCGGAGCCATCCATGTACGTTATTCACATCGGCCAGCGTGCCGAGCATCGCACGACGCTCGCCGGCGTGCTGCAGTACCTGAACGACGATCGCGACGGCAAGGCCGTGCCGCGCGTCGAAGACATCGCAGTGCGCCACGTGGAACGCGGCGCGATCCCTGTCGAACGACTTACCGGCGGCAATTTTGCCGTGCGGCCGGTCGGTACCCGTCGAGCGATCCTTTCCATGATCCTCGATGAGGTCGATCGCTTCATCGTTCGTGTGGGGGGCAAGACCCTGCGTCCGCACGAGATGAGCCGGGCCGCGTGGGGCGCCGTGGTGGCCGCCGGCCGCCTGGCGTATTTTCCTGCTGAAGCCATCGACATGTCCCAGGACGATACAGGACCGTTGTTCCAGACAGCGGATCTATTCGAAGAGCAGGGGTCTTTCGACATTGCCGACTACATTTGCGGGGAGTTCATCCGCCGGTTCGGCTATGGCACCAATGGGCCGTTGTATCACCCGACTGCGCCTCCCAACTGCCGTCACGAAGTCCATGTGGCCTACGCGCTGATGCGTGGCGAGAAGGTGCGCGAATGCATCATTAATACCTATCGCGAAAATCCTCACCATGCCCGCTCTGAGTTCTGGATGCGCCCGTTGATCGAAGTGCCGGCGCTGCGCGGGGCCTTGTCGCCCAGCGTGCTGCAGGCGCTCTGCCAGACAATGCGTGGCGAGAAGCTGGAGATCACGACGTACAACGTCGGAAAGCTGATCGCCGCGCTACGGGATGTGCCGAGCGACGGGCACTATGTGCACGTCGATGATGCGCTGTTTGCGGCCGGCATCCTGCTGCCGCGGACCATGCCAACGCCCAAGCCTCTGGAGGGAGAGAACGCCCAGCCAGCAACGAAGCTGGCGGCGCGAATCCGCACCCTGGTTTGCCAGCGGCAATATCAGGCATCGGTGGATAGGGCCGCAGAAGAGCGCGAAGCCTTCAGTATCAGCCAGCGCGAGTTTGACCGGCGGACACGGGCGGCTGCAATCGGACGTGACACGTATGGCTACGAGTGGCCCAATCGGGTAGCTCTGGCCGTCATGGAGCGCAACGTCGCGGCTGTACTGCAGATCTTCGATGGTCCCAAAGACTGGAACACCGAATCCAAGCGCGCACTGCGCGAGGAGTACGGCGTCGACGTCTTGCAATGCACGGCTGCCGAACGGCGCCGGCGGTTGTTCGAGTTGTGCGGATTCTCTGACGCCGAGCAGGCGGAGTGGGAGGCCCAGGAAGCCACCGCCAAGGCGCGCAAGCGTGCAGATAGCGCGGTGGCCGAAGCGAAGTCGCGCGCCGAGGGCACGACCTACCGAATCGAAACCGGTCAGGCCATGAACGGACGCGAGTATGTCGACTTCTGCATCAATGCAGGCTTCTCGAAGCTCGTCGACGAGAGGCGGGGCAGCGTGAGGCGCTACTGGATTCACGATCCCGTGAAGCGCATCTCGCGGCCGCTGCGCGCCAAGGACGGTACGTTGGACTATGCGCGTGCACGCCTGACGCAAAGCTTCCCTGAGGCGATTGCTTGATTCGCTCCCCCCTCGGCCATCACGGCTGGGGGGGAGTTTTATCAAATCAGCTATTCAAATGTCGAGCTTTCGACGGCTGCACCATAGCGCTTTCACGATACCTTACCGACAGAGCTCTGTTTGCACTGAAAGACGTTCAGTCCAAACCGAGTTTTACCCGCGTCTTCGACGCATCGACCCAAACGCCGGCATGCCGGCCATCTCTTGAAACCGCCCGCAGGGACCGCTCCCTGATGGGACGGCTCCGTGGGCATCACCACGATTCCGATGTACCTCACCTTGCTGTAGCCACGCGGCGCGTTGTCATTCATCGCCGCCGGCGGTTGATGGCGAGCGTCTCTCTGGCGACCGTGCTTCCAGCCCGGCCGTCGTCTTTTCTCCCTGTTCTATCCCTTTATTCCATTTGCGAACGAAAGCGCTCGCTCTCGTTCGCGTTATTCCATTCCAAGGAGCAATCCCATGTCCCATCTCGTTCAAACCATGGCTTACGTCGGCGCAACCCCCTGGCACGGCCTGGGCAACAGGCTGGCCGAGCATCAGCCGCTCGAAGTCTGGGCCGAAGCCGCAGGCATGAACTGGCGCATCGAGGAGACCGACGTGATGTTCCGCGTTGGCACGCATGACCTCGATCCGATCAAGTCGTTCCCTGAGCAGAAGGTGCTGTACCGCTCGGATAGCAAGAAGCCGCTATCGACCGTCTCGAAGAAGTACCAGGTCGTCCAGCCGGCCGAGATCCTAGAATTTTATCGGGACCTTGTTCAGATGGGCGGCTACCAGCTGGAAACGGCTGGGGTACTGAAAGAGGGCCGCAAGCTCTGGGCGCTCGCGCGCACGGGACAGTCGACCACACTCAAGGGCGGTGACGAGGTCCGCGGCTACCTGCTGCTGGCCACGGCCTGCGACGGCACGCTGGCCACCACGGCACAGTTCACCTCGGTACGCGTGGTGTGCAACAACACGCTGCAGATCGCGCTGGGCCGCAACCGCGGCGCCGTCAAGGTCCCGCACCGTAGCCAGTTCGATCCGCGCGCGGTGAAGGAAGAGCTCGGCATTGCCATCTCGTCGTGGGATGGCTTCATGGCCAACATGCACCAACTGGCGGACCGCAAGGTAAGCCAGGCCGAGACCGAGCGGTTCTTCCAACGTCTCTTCACCTACTCGACTGCCAAGCCCTCGGACAATCCCAAGATGAACGAGCGCGGCCTCAAGGCAGTGCTCAATCTTTTCGAAGGTAACGGCCGTGGTGCAACGCTTGAATCGGCCGCAGGCACCGCCTGGGGACTCGTGAACAGCGTGACGGAGTATGTCGATCACCAGCAGCGTGCACGCAATCCGGGTAACCGTCTGGATTCGGCGTGGTTCGGCGCCGGCGCAATTCTCAAGCAGCGCGCTTGGGATGCGGCTCTCGAACTTGCAACTGACGCGGCCTGAGACCACCGGTCTGGAGCCTCCTTTCCACTAAACCTGCCTCAAGCGATCCGCTCCAATGCCGTTGTCTGGTACTGGAGTGGTCGTTTCAGGTCTGAAGCCCCGGCTAAACCCCGGGGCTTTTTTCTTTTGCTCGTTGCAATGGTCTCTATCGATTTCTATTCTCGTTACCCGCGATGGCTATTTCGCGGAGTGGACGCAGATGCCGCGAAGCTCCGCGGCAAGTCTGCATGCCGGAGTACGACCGGGACTAGTGCGCAGCGAGTCCTGGAGCGACTCATGCAACAACAGCCCACTGACGTGGCGCGTTTTAGCAAGGAGCAGTTCACCGCCTTGTTTATGAAGTGGCAGAGCGAAACCCGCGACCAGCACACGAGCCTCAGCTACGACAGCTGGATGGATATCCGATTTTTGCAAGGTCCGTCCGCTACCGCCGCATTTAGGCATGGCTCACTTGTTTTCGACCTGATACATGGACTTCTGTATGAGGCTCGAGGCAAGGAACGCGAACAGAGGATATTCCGTGTTCAGTTGGCTGAAGGCTTTCCCTACGTCTCCTTCAGGGATCCTGCGAATGCCATAGACTTTCCCTGGGTCACGTTTCCCGGGGTCTTCACGCAAGCAGAGCTGATGAGCCTGCGGCGCGTCTACTAGCAAAAAGGCCCGGCAAATTGCCGGGCCTTTTGTCTTTGAAAGAGTGGCCTCACACCGTAGCTTTCGTAGTTTTTAAGAGGAACATGTTCCTCTCTCCGCTTCAAGCCACTGTGCTCGCTTCTTCATCTTGCTCAACGTGGATCGTGTCGGACCCCTCCGTATGGGGGGGGATGTAGCCCACCGCTTGCACACGCGAGATGGAGCTACCTTCGAGCGAGACGTTCTCCCCGAGCCGAATCGTCCCGGCGTAGAAGATCTTTCCTTTGACCCGTCCGTTGATCACGAGCGAAGTCCGTCCGACCACATCGCCTTCAACGGTGCCATCAATCACAACATGGTCGCCGTCGACGTTGCCGTGCACGACGCCACCACGACCGATGTGTAGCAGCCCGTGACTGGCACTCACGTTGCCTGTGACAAGGGCCAGGCAGGTGAAGCCGTGATCGGCGGTGATGTCGCCGTGAATGCTCATCCCGGCGCGCAGGACACTAAAGATTGGAGAAGTAGTCATCGTCTCTAGAACATCTTGATGTCGTGGGTCGGCGCAGCTTGCTGAGCAGTGGAACGTGTAGCTTGCGCGGGCGCGGCTGCGGCGGACTTCGCTGGGGCAGCTGCCAAGGGAGCCGACGTGATCGGTCTTGCCGACGTAACGGCCGACGCGGGCGCCTTGGCCGGTTCCTGCTTCGGCAGCGAAATCTTTGCGCTGTCAGCAGACACGGCAGAGGCGGCGGGCACCGTGGCGAGGGCAGTCGGTGTCACCTCAGGCCTTTCGGTCCGCGCTGGCCATTCGTGGCCCACCGCAACGGGAGCAGCCGGTTCGGATGCGGCCGGCAGGGCATTAGCTGCCGCGACCGTCGGGACTGCTTCGTTGGTTTGCGCGTGCGCTTCGCGCTTGCCGAGTGAGCTGCCAATGAGGAACATCGCTGCGGCACCCACTACAAAGACTACGGACCACAGTACGCGAGGGTTCCGGTTCCACTTCTCTCCAAAGGCGTGAGAGATAGGCTCAGCTGGGGCAGCGACAGGGCCTCCGAGGCTGAGTGGTGCGCCTCCCGTCAGCACGCTGGGCGGAGAAATGTCGATGGTCAGGGCAGGTTGGGCGTAGTGAGCATGCAGTTGCTCGATTTCACGCATGTCCATGGGTTTAGCTCCGCGGGGAATTGAGAAGAGTGCCGTCCTGGTTGAACCGGTCAGTGTCCGGGATGCAGATCTGGTGAATGGCATTGATCCGCTTGCCGGCAATCTGCGTTGTAGTCTCGCGCTGGCTACCGGTGATAGAGCCGCAGTTAAGGCTATAGAGCGTGTCGGCGAAGATCTTGTCGTACTGCATCAGCAGGCGCAGTAGGCGCCCGGCGAACGAATGGCTTACCTGGACTTCCTTTTCCTCGTAGAAGAGGGGAATTTCGATCTTCTCGGTATCAGCGATCCACTCCAGTGCGCTGGAGAACCAGGTCTCTGCCTCGCGGAAGGCTTCGTCGAGCGCCTTGACCTTGCCGCCTCGTGCGACGACGAACTTCGAGGAACAAAAGTAAAAATGTGCGTCCAGAAAGTCGCGTGCGAACTTCGAGCAGTAGGCGTGGTGGGTTGCAGATGCCGTTGCCGGTGTTAGTCGACTTAGGCGTTCCTCGCTGTTCAGGCGCTCGATGGGCCTGAGCCCGGTACCGGGCTTCTTGGGTGGGTCCTGTTCGGCCATTTGTCCATGTTTTGGAATGCTCTCTCACTCGGAATTGTCGGACAAGAACGGACACGCAGTGACTTCGAAAGATATGCAAAATTGCCGAGCATTCGTCAGTTTTGAAAGAAAGTCCTGTGCCACAATGCTTTCACACCTAGCGTCACTGACGCATCGATCCTGACTCCCTAGCGAGTCCATCTGTTGAATCAAGTCGTGCTTCCGTGCACGCGCCGACTGGTTGGCTACCAGTGTGGATACTTCTTGTGCTAAGTGTTTTCGCCAAACACTTCCCCTCATCAGCTCGTAATACGCGTTCTCGCTGTGCCTCTTCATGAGCGCACGCTGAACACCGTTCGAGCCTGGGACCATGTGGAGCTCTCTCAAAGGCCCCTCCTAGGCAGAACGGCAGACGTCGAGCCGATCCGTGAACCTGCGGCCGAACCTGTGGGTTCGCGAAAAGGGTTGTTGTGCAGCGTGACCATGCTGCACGAGGGCGACTTTACGTCCTCAACATAGAGTAGCGCGCAATCGTGCGCCGCTCCCTCGATGCCACGCCCCCGGAAGGGGCGTGGCGTTGCAGGTTCCTGCCTAACAAAGCTCGCTGCCGGCGCAAACCGGGGCGGGCTTTTTTTGTTTCTGGTGAGAGACCTCGATTCCAGGAGCAACTCATGCACCACCAGAACGCCGAGATTTCCGCCGCGATTGCGGCAACGCTGGATCTGCGCCGTCCGCAGTACAAGGACATGCCGCAGGCCTGGCGTACTTTGTGCGAGGCGGCTCACGTCGCCAGTCTTCCGGAAGCCGCGCGAGTGGCCTTCCTCAATTCAGTAACGACCCAGCGCGGGGCAGACATAGCCTTGCGCCTTCGGGAGCATGCTGCGTCCATCCGGGCCAACGTCGTTCGTTTCCTTGATAGGAGAAAGAGCGAATGCATGCACCCATCACATACAGCGAGCCCGGCGGACGCCGAAGCCTGCTAGAAGAGCGGCCCATGCGGCCGCCTGTCATAGGTAAGATCCGCCCGGGCATTAAGGTCCTGACCAACGCCGCGCGAGGCAATCCTAAGGCCGTTGCGCTCCACGACGCGCTGCTCGCGCAGGGAAAGTCGTTCGAGCATATCGGGACGGAAATCCATCGCGTGACCGGCATCAAGAACGCGCTCTATCCCAAGAACGTGCCGTGGTTCACCTGTCGAGGCTCGGATTTTGCAAATCCAGCAGTGGCTGACCACATCGTTCAACGCTACGGCGAGGATCGCCGTGATGGCAATGGACACCGGCTGTGGCGTTTTCCAGTGATCTTCGCGTTCGACGATTGGCTGAGCAATATGCCCCACCAACTGGTCGCATGGACGCAGAGCGGTCGGCAATACTTTTCCGAGTATGGTCCCGACGGCAAGCGCTACTGCAAGATGTATGCACCGCCTGAGCGCAACGCGCGGGCCGACCGCGCCAAGCGGACGTGGGGCGGGCGTACAGTAATCCTGCGCCAGGATGACGATATTCCGGACGGCCTCTGCGATCCCCAGTACTGCCCGCAGTACCAGAACGGCGGTTGTAACCTTTCGGCGAGCTTCTACTTCGCCGTGCCCAACATCTCGGGCCTTGGTCTCATCGAGATGCCTACGACGTCGATCTATGTCCTGCAGAAGGCACACGCCGCGATGCAGACCATTGCGTTGACCCGCGGCAGGCTTGTGGGCGTCAAGTTCTGGATGTCAAAGCAGGAGATGGAGATCAGCCGCATCGACGACGGTGGCAAGGCAGTGCGCCAGATGCAGTGGCTGATCACGCTCGATGCAGACATCGATATCGCTGCGCTGCTCGATGGTTCGGACCGTCGCCCGCCGGCATTGGAGATGGCAGAACAGGCTGTCTCCATGCTGGAAGGCGAAAGGGACATGTCGCCGCCAGAGCACGGCCAGTCCGATGACTCTACCGTTGAAGCTGAGCAGCCCGGACCATCGGCAACTGGCGGTGGTCAGGCCGATGCCTCGGCGCCCGCGTCCAGTACAGAGGCGGGTAACCAGGACCTGGAGAGAGAATATCTCGATCTTGTGCAGCGTCTTGGGCTCAACAGCGAGGATGGCAGCCGCCAGCTGAAGGCTTTCGCAACGGCGGCCTTCGGGCGCGGTTGGTCCAAGCGCGATCAGGATGTGCGACGGTTCTTGGATGAACTGCGCACCGCCCTCGGTAACCCTATGGCTTTCCGTGAGCAAGTGGCAGCCATTGCCGCCGACGTCGCCACGTAACATCGCCAGCCTTGTGCCGGCAGTTGAGGGAAGCCCACGGGCTTCCCTTTCTTCTTTCTTGCCGCATGCCGGCACATTCCCTTGGAGGTTCCACAATGCTCAACGATGGCGGAAGCCTGCTTGCTGCGCATTTCTCTGATTTGCACTATTCCCCCGGCCATTTGGCCGAATCGGATCGATGCTTTGGTTTTGCGGTAGAGGACGCGATCGCAAGTCGCTGCCATGTTGCCGTGGTGTCGGGCGATTCGACGGATCACCGGCTCGATGCCCACACGCCGGCGCTCTCCGCGCTGGCACGACGGATCCACCAGTTGTCGGCCCGCATGCCGGTGTTGATGTTGCAGGGAACGTTCAGTCACGAACCGCCCGGCACGCTGGATCTGTTTCGACTGATTGGAGCAAGTTGCCCCGTGTACGTCGCAGAGCGGATTCACCAGGTCGCGCTGATTGGCGAGTCGTTCTTTCCTAGCGATGGCGCGATTTTCAGCCAGCCGGAAATGGACAGTCTGCTGACGCAGCACGGTCCGCCGGACGTCGTATTCACCTGCGTGCCCACGGTCAACAAGGCCGTGTTGGCGGCTGCGGCCGGCGTGGCAAGCGCTGCGACGGCGATTGGCGATCACCTGGCTGACTATCTGGCCGCTGCAGGCGCCGTGAATCGTCAATGGCGGGCACGGGGAGTCCGTACGATCGGTGTCTCGCACGGCACAGTCAACGGTTGCCAGACGGAGCACGGCGTGCCGATGGCCGGACTCGACCACGAGTTCTCTATTGGTGCACTGTTCAATGCCGACTGCGACGCGTTCATGCTCGGCCACATTCATCGCGCCCAGCAATGGGAGCGTGAGGGCAGGGTGGTTGCCTATCCGGGGTCCATCGGAAGGTTCCACTACGGCGAGATCGGCGCGAAGGGCTATCTGCAATGGCGGGTTTCACCGGGCGAGGCTACAGCTTCTCAGGTGAGAACGCCGGCGAGTGAGACTGTCTGCATCGACTTTGACGGGCCGCCTGACATGGCAAAGCTTGCCGAGATAGCCGCCGACGCTGCCAACAAGTGCGTGCGGGTGCGCTGGACGGTCAACGAGGAGCATCGCCAACTTGTGGATCGCGAGGCCATTCAGGCGCTCTTCGGTGCCAGTGCTGAGGTCAAGCTGGAAGCACGTGTCCTGCCGGCTGTTCGCAGTCGCGCCGAAGGCATCAGCCGGGCGGCAACTTTGTCCGAGAAGCTGGGGCGGTGGTGTGAACTGACCGGCGTCGACGCTAATCCGTTGCTGGACAGTCTGTCGATGCTCGAAAACCTCGAAGCACAAGCGATTGCCGATCAAGTGCTAGCTGGCCTTGCTGAGATCCCCATCCCTGCTACGCAGGAGGTGCACGCTGTAGAAGCTGCTGCGCTGCCCTTCGTTGCGAAACTGGGGGAGTTGGAACTGGATGAAACTGTTCCCGTACCTGAGTCGATACCTGCCGTGCCGGCAACGAAATTGGCAGCACCCATCGCGTCTACGGCCACGCCAATGAACTGGCTGACAGACGACCTTTTTTCGTAGCGATACGCCAATCCCTAGAACATGCAGAGCCATGTTCCGACAGCCTTCGTGGCTGTCGAAAACTGGTTTTACCCGCGTCCCTGACGCATCGACCCCGCAGTATCCATTTCTTTTCTATCTACCCAGACGGGTGCTTCCCGTCCGGGGCGCACTCTGTCCTACGCCTGGAGTGCCACATGATTCTCTACCACGCCGGTCCTGACTGGCTCTTTGTTGAAGAGACCTTTATCAACCGCTCGGAGATGGCAAAGCGCCTTTGCGAGCAACATGATTTTACGCAGTGCATGATGTATGAGCCGTTCGGCCCCGGCCGCGGCGCCGTGATCGCCAAGCGCGACCACATGCTGGTGATGGCCTTGGGCGAGGCGGGTGGAAACACCTTCTTTGCCGTTGCGCCGTCCAAAGAGCTGCAGGACTTGATCTGGTCATTCTCGAACGGTCTGGCCTCTCAGTGGAGCGAACTGGAATTGCGAGCCCTCACCGGCCAGCAGGACTGGGACGCCGTGATGAAGCTTGCTGGCGTGCAGTTTTCCGCCGCACGCCGCTCAGTTGAGCGGGCGATTGCCGGTAAGCCGGAGCACGATGCACCTTCGCTGCCTGATATTCCGCAATGGGACGAAAGCGTCATGGAAGTGCCGTCCGACTATCTCCATTCCTTCAACGGCTCGGAGGTTTCCGAATGCGCCCACTGAAGCTGACGCTGTCGGGATTCCACGGAATCCGCGACGGCATGCATAGGGATAGCGTCACCGTCGACCTGTCGGCGGTGCCAGGCGGTCTGATCGCCCTTGTCGGTCCCAACGGGGCGGGCAAGACAACGATCATGGACAACCTGCATCCGTTTCCGATCATGCCGAGCCACGCGAGCAAGATGTCGGCCGACGCATTCTCGTACTGGGACCATCTCTGTGCCCCGCGCGCGGAGAAGGATCTGGAATGGGAGCACGGCGGCAGGACATACCGCTCCGCGTTCGCGTTCCGTAACCCTGGTAAGAGCCGCAAGGCCGAGTACTACTTGTTTGAGAAGAGCGCCGATGGCGACTGGAAGCCGATTCAACTGGCTGACGGCACGCTGTCGGATGGCAAGGCGGACACCTACAACCGGTGTCTCGAAGCCGTTCTTGGGTCGCCCGAAGCGTTCTTTACCAGTGTGTTTTCTGCCCAGAACCGGCGGCCACTCGCCAGCTATCAGCCAGGCGAGATCAAGAAGCTGCTCGCCGAGCTGCTCGGGATCGATCACTTGCGAGACCTATCTGCGAAAGCAGGCGAGGTTTCCAAGCTGCTCACCCGCTCGCTGGACACCCTGCAGCGCGACATGCTGACCCTCACGGGGAAGCGTGAGCGGGCGGCCGTGGTGGCTCGCGATATCTGGCAGATGGGCGAAAGCCTAGATGCCGAGCGCCATGCACGTGACGAGGAGACAGCGAAGGGCGCCAAGCTGCTGCAGGAGCGCGCGACGCTTGCTGCAAAGCAAGTTGCTAATGCCGGTACCGAAGCGCGGTTGCGGGAACTGAGCCAGCGCAAGGGTGATTTGGACCAGCGTGCGGCCTCGCTGACCAACGATGAACAGGCGGCCGCCGGACGTGCTGCTGCACGTCGGCGCGATCTAGATCGGCAAGCGGCAGGCCATCGTGCGGTATTGGCGGAGGCCTCGGCCATTGAGGCGGCTGCTGGCGAAAGGGATGCAGCGCAACTGGCCACTGGCCAGCGGCAGGCAGAAATCGCCAGTCAGCGCGTAGTCGTGGAGAAGCTCGATGCTCTGCAGGTCCAGCACGCGGCGCTTAGTTCCGAGCTCACGGGCCTGGAGCAGCAAGGTGTTGCGGGCGCGAAGCTTGTTGAGTCGTTGAAGCTGCAAGCTGACGTCATCGAGACCGTTCCCTGCCGTGATGATCCGATGCACGCCACCTGTCCATTGCTGGCGCAAGCTCGCAATGCCAAGACAAACCTTGGAGAACAGGTTGTATCGGTGAAAGCACTGCGTGAAAGCTATCGCAAGAAGCTTGATCAGGTGCAATCGATGCAAACTGGGGTTGCGGAGTGTGCTACGGCGCGCGCTGAACTTGCTGCACTGCAGGCACGGCTTGATAGCGATCAGCAACGGCTGCAGCGACTCACGGCGTTGGCCGCCAAGAAGCCCTTGCTAGACGCTGCGCGCGAAGGACTGGCGCAGACTGAACGCGATCTGGCGGCATTGAGCGAGGAGGATGCATCACGCACTGAGCGCCACAAGCGCGATATCGCGGACGTGCAATCCCAACTCGAAGCGGTGCGTCGGGAACTGGCGACGCTGGCCACGGAGGACGTGACCGGCATGCTGGCCCAGATGGATCGCCAGATTGCAGTCAGCCGGGAGGCTGTCGCTGCGATTGCAGGCCGGATCGAGGCGTTGATTCGGCAGGAGAGCATGTTGGTGGCCGAGCGGGAGCGTCTGGATGTTGAGCTTGCCGGCTTGCCGGCAATCGAGGCGAAGGCGCAGGCGCTGTCCGACCAGATTGCGCAATGGAAGCTGCTTGCGAAAGGCCTGGGCAACGATGGCGTGATCGCGTTGTCCATCGACGACGCGGGCCCGGCCATTACCCAGATCGTCAATGACTTGCTCCTGGCCTGCTATGGACCGCGATTCACCATCGCGATTCAGACGCAGACAGCGCTGGCCAGCGGCGAGATGCGCGAGGGCTTTTCCATCAACGTGATCGATGCCGATAACGACACCACGAAGGAGTTCGGTGTGATGTCGGGTGGGCAAAAGGTCTGGATCAACGAGTGCCTGACGCGCGGAATCGCCCTCTATCGGGCGCAGGATGCGCAGCAGCCTTTCCAGACGCTGTTCACCGATGAGGCGGACGGTCCGTTGGATCCGGAGCGCAAGCGCGCCTTCATGAAGATGAAGCGCGAGGTGCTGCGGGTCGGCGGTTATCAGCGGGAGTACTTCATCTCGCAGACACCCGACCTGGTCGACGACGCCGACGGCGTCATCGATGTCGTTGCGCTGGCGTTGCAGTAGCGCCCGGCGCCATTCACTAACCATATGCCCGTTTCCCGAAAGGGAGCGGGCATTTTTCTTGGATCTAGGTATATGCCCTTAACAGTTGTCCTACAAGTATGCGATACAGCAGTCCCGCGTGGAACCACGGCCGATCGTGCTGCGCGCATCCTTCGGCTCCTTGCAGATGAAGTTGTTAGCCAGATTCCTCAGTTGGAAGACGGCACCAGCGTGCGCGTATCGAAGCAGAACGGGCTGGTCCTTGGCGTTGCAACTTACACCGTTGACTGATGTCCTGAGGATTGTCTACCTCTGACGGAGGGATACGGTCCTCGCAGATTCTTCCGATAGTTGAGGCACGTGTTGCCTCCCAGCTCCTACTCTTCCGTATGCCAAAGGTATTCGTCACGGCCGAAGAGGCCGAAAAGCTGCTGCCGCGTCGGCGGCGAATTCACACCTTCATCCGCATCTTCGGATGGCAGGGCGACAATGTTGAACGTGATGCGCTGCTCGAGGTGTTCAAGGCTGCGAAAAACGTTGAGGTTTCGCAGGAAGCCGCCTGCTTCGATCACTACCTCGCGGTGAAGATCGACGGCATGGTGACGTACATCGAAACCAATCTGAAGGCGCTGGCCAAATTCGGCCTGTTGCCGCCGGCACGCAAAGCTGCCTAACTTCGTTCACCGGGTCTTGGACCCGTCTATTCATTGAGCCCGCCCACCTCCAAAGGTGTTGGCGGGCTTTCCTTTTTTGGGAACCTCATCATGACAATCTCATGTGCATCGTTCACGCCGGCGCAGGATGCGTGTATTGCTCGCGCTGTTGAGCAGGGTAAAAACGAAATTAAGGTGTGCGTCGCGGCCGGGCAGGTCCCGCCCACGACAGCGACGTTTGCTGAGCTGGAGCCTCACCTGCATACGCGGTGTCTCGGTGGTCTTTGCAACAAAGATGGAGAATTCTTGCAACTGTTTCCGCGCAACTCGGAATCGAGCACCGCAACGTTCAACCAGGCAGCGGAAGTTGTGCGACGTGCGCTTGGCGAATGGATGTCCAGCAGTATCGAACGTAACGCGCTACTCGTAACCGAATTGGTGGAACTAGCTATGAACGCTGCTTGCGCGGCTGTCCAGGACAAATTGGGCATCGAGCATGGTGATGCAGCGGGTCAGTTCTTCTCTGGCCAACAGGGAGAACTTGTGCAGTCAGCGCTTGCACGCTACGTGCTCTTCGAGATCGCGTTGATGTCGGAAGTAAGCCGATAGGCGGCGCCGGCGCGCCGGCCATCGTGGCTGTAACCCAGCTTTCTTTTAACCCCTACGGGCCCGCCCGTAGGGGCGGCCCCGTTCTATTGGGCCATCATGGAAACTATTTCTTTGTTCCCGCAGGGCGCGTTCGAACCCATTGAGCGCAAGATCGACAAGGCTATCGCGACCATCTCATCTTTGCTCCAACAGCGACATCCCATTGTCGTGGCGTTTAGCGGTGGGAAGGACAGCAGCGTTGTGGCTGCGCTGGTACTGCACGCAGCCATGCTTCATCGTGCTTCGGGAGGCAAACCGATCATCGTTGCGACGACGGGCGATACGCTTGTCGAATCACCTGAGGTTGCTCAGCACTACCGTGCCGAATTGCGCCGCATGCTTCAGTTTGGAAAGCGCCACGGTTTCAAGGTGATCGCGAAGGTTGTCCAACCATCAATGGCCTCGACCTTTCAGTTAAAGGTGTTATCCGGCCGCGGACTTCCGAGTTTCCCCGGCACCCATGGTGATTGTTCGACTGATTTGAAAATTACTCCGCAACGGTCCTTTCGGCGGAAGCTGTTCAGGCAGTTAGCAGAAAAGGGCCTGCCGGTACCCGTGACGTGCTTGGGCACCAGGTATGTCGAAAGCGCGAGACGGGCTGGAGCTATGCGCTCGCGCGGCGAGTCCGATCAAGTGGCCATGACGATTAAGGACGGGGATTTGGTGTTGAGCCCGATTTCGCGGTGGTCCGATGATGACGTCTGGGAAGCTGTCGGGCTATACGGCGGTGGAGCTTTGCCCGGGTTCTCGGATTTTGAGGATATGCGCCGCATCTATGCGCATTCGGTCGGTACAGGCTGCGCTGTTGTGGCAGACGCGATTCTTGAGGGCGTTGCACGAAAGCAGGGTAAGTGTGGCGCGCGCCTGGGTTGCCATGTTTGTCAAATGGCTGAAGACAAGAGCCTCGCCAACATGATCGAGTTCGACGAACGCTATGCGTATGCACGTGGTTTGCAACGCCTGAATCGTTTTATTCGGTGTGGCGAAACAATAAAGTCCGATAAATTTGACTAAGAAAGTCGTAGATGGAAAGCTTCCTATCGACCGTAGAGCCTTCCTCCGTAAGGTTCTACGACTTTCTTGTCAGCCGGCCAGTCACTTTCGTCGACGATCCGTTTTCTAGTTTCACTGCAAGTCTGCACCGCCTTCGGCACCAATAGGCCGGCCATATGACTCCGGTGCTGGCCTGATCTGGAAGGAACCCACAACGCCCACGCCCCTTGGCTTCAGCCTCGGGGCGTTGTCATATGCGCACCTCGCAATGAGAATTCTTAAGTATGGCGACTGATCGGCCTCAACGAGGCAAACCGCACGCTGCGGTGTCTCACAAGCTGGGCGAGAAGGGTTCGCTTGCAGTCGGACTCAGAGTCTGCGGCCATCGAAAAGTGTGCGGAATGTTAGCGACAGCTTCCGAACCGACGCGACGCCAATCATATCGGTGTGATCGATGCGACGGTCGCTTCTCCTGGGCCACATCCTGACTACGCTGCCCCGATCATCTGCGCCGCTGCCGAGTGTGGCCGAGAGGCTGCGTTTGTTATCTACGTGGAGCCGACGCTTGAATGTCACGGGGTAGACAGGCCCGAGCGGCAGAAAATGGCCGGACCCGGCCGTCGGTCCACCTTCGCAGGCTGGCTAGGCTCGATCGGCGGCTCGCGACCCATCACCGACCTCCGCCCAAGCGTCCTTGATTGACTGTTCATGCTCAGTGAGCGGTCCATAGAGGATCTGTGCGACGGTGAATATTTGGAGAAGCAGTGGGCTTCTTTGTCCACGGCCTCCGAGTATGGGCATTGGTTTATCGGCTATCGAGGGACGCCTGGCTCGTCATGCTTGTCAAATGCCGGGTTGGCGGCATCTTTAGAATGCATGGATGCTGCGTGATCGGCCTTCTGTTGCTTGACCGTCTGCTCGCTGGGCGGGTACTCGCCGTTCTTCTTGGTGTATGTGCCGTCGTGCTTGGATTTTGCAAGCTCCTTCTTGACCTCTGCACGGCTGCGACTCTGTGAGGAATCGCTGCCGCCTTGCGCAAAGGCGGGCAGCGCAATGCTGGCCGATAGAACGATGGCAAATGCGAGACCTTTCATTTGACTGACTCCTGCCCCGGCTGATGCCGAATATACGCCTTTAAGGGATTGAACCGGCAATCTGATCTGAGATGGCGGTCGATTCCTTTATAGCGATCCAAGGCTTCTGACTCGTTGAATGTTGATTACAAGTTGGTAATGTTGACAACGAGCGGTTGTCGAATCTACTGGAGCCAAAGGTTCAACGTGACAGCTTGAACGGCATAGCAGTCAATGTGTCATGTAGTCGCCATATTGCTGCTTCATCCTCTCGTCTCCAATCAGGGAGGAAGTCACAATGAGAAGAATTGCGGCAGTTGTGCCGGCTGTGATGTCGATCGCCCTCGCAGCATGCGGCGGTGATGGTTCGAACAACGGAGGGTCCCCCGTTACGCCCACGTCGCCACCCCAGGCGGCGGCTCCGACCAAAAACGTGGTCTTTTTCCTGGGCGACGGCATGGGTCTGACCACGCTCACCGCTGCGCGCATCTACAAGGTTGGCGAGGATGGCGATCTGACGATCGACACGATGCCGGAGAGCGGATTTGTCCGCACGTACTCGAACGATGCGCAGGTGACCGACAGCGCGCCGTCGATGGCAGCGTACATGACCGGCGTGAAAATGAACAACGAGGTCATCTCGATGACCCCGGAAACTCGCGCCACCGATGGCAGCGGCAAGGCCTACGTGTCGGGTGCCGACACCACCTGCCCGTCCAGCGGCAATGGCGCTGCCGTGCCGACGCTGCTGGAACAGATGAAGGCTGCCGGCTACGGCACAGGCGTGGTCACGACCACACGCATCACGCACGCCACGCCGGCAGCCACGTACGCGCACATCTGCCATCGCGACGGCGAGAATGCCATCGCCGCGCAACTGGTGCCGTCGAACGCAGGCTTCAATGGCGCATTGGGCGACGGTGTCGACGTGATCTTCGGCGGTGGCCGCCAGCATTTCCTGGCAACCACTGCGGGTGGCAAGCGTACCGATGGCCGCGACCTGGTCAGCGAGCTGAAGACCGCTGGCTACACCTATGCCGCCAGCAAGACCGACTTCGACAAGATCACGGCCAGCAATTCGAAGGTGGTCGGCCTCTTCAATTCCAGTCACATGGAATACGACCTCGACCGCGATCCGGCCAAGGAGCCGAGCCTGGCCGAGATGACCGGCAAGGCCATCGACGTGCTGGCCGCAAAAAAGAAGGGCTTCTTCCTGATGGTGGAAGGCGGCCGTATCGACCACGCGTTGCATGAAACCACGGCCCGCAAGGCGCTGCAGGATACGGCCGCATTCGACGACGCGCTCAAGGCCGCCATCGACAAGCTCAATGTGATCGACCCGGGCTTGAAGAACACGCTGATCGTCGTTACCGCCGACCACGACCATACGCTGGTGCTGAATGGTTACGCCAAGCGTACGGGCAAGACCAGCGATAGCAATCCGGGCGTGCTCGGTCTGGTGAAGGACTACGTCACCGGTTCCCTGAAACTCGATAGCGGCGGCAATCCGTTCTCGATCATCGGCTTCGGCAACGGCGAGAACCGTCCTGCCACGCGCACGGCGCTGACCGACGTGATGGTCTACGAAAAGACCTATCACCAGGAGGCCGTGATCCCGATGCCTGTGGGCGGCGAAACGCACGGCGGTACTGACGTGTTCATTGGTGCGATGGGCAATGGCGCCACCAACTTCTCGGGTGTGATGGACAACACCGAAGTCTTTGGCCTGATCAAGAAGTCGATCGGACTCTGAGCCCCAGCAACCAGAACGGAATACCGACCATGAAAATCACGACCCGTATCGGTCTGCTGGCCGCCGCTGCCGCCAGCGCATGCCTGTCCCTGCCGGCGCACGCCGCGGGCGAGGCCAAGAACGTTATCTTCTTCCTGGGCGACGGCATGGGCCCCGCCACGGTCACCGCATCGCGCATCTACAAGTACGGTGAATCGGGCCGGCTGACGATGGAATCGCTGCGCCGCACCGCCCGCATCAAGACGTTCTCGAACGACGCGCAGACTACCGACAGCGCACCGTCGATGGCGGCCTACATGACCGGCGTGAAGATGAACAACGAGGTCATCTCGATGTCGGCCAACACGGTGGCCACCGCCCCGAGCGCCGACGTCAACGGCAACCGCACGATCAATAACTGCGCCCCGACTAACGGCACGTCCGTACCAACGCTGTTGGAGTTGGCCAAGGCCAAGGGCAAGGCCACCGGCGCGATCACCACGACGGAACTGACGCACGCCACGCCCGCCGCCACGTACTCCCATATCTGCCACCGCGATGCGCAATACCATATCGCGGCCCAGGCTGTGCCGGGTGGCGTGGGCTTCAACACCGCGCTTGGCGATGGTGTGGATGTGCTGATGGGCGGCGGCCGCAACCACTGGACGCCGTACGACGCCACCACCAATACGCGTGGCCGTTTCGATGGCCGCAATCTGTTGACGGAAATGGCGGCAAAGGGCTACACCGTTGCGGCGACCCGTGACGAGATGGCGCAGGCCAACGGGACCAAGCTGATCGGCCTGTTTAGTTCGACAAGCCATCTCGAGTACGAAATCGACCGTGTGGCGGGCCGGGGTCAGGGTGCCACGCAGCCTAGCCTGTCAGATATGACGGCCAAGGCCATCGAACTGCTGTCGAAGAATAGCAACGGCTACTTCCTGATGGTGGAAGGCGGACGTATCGACCACGCGCTGCACGGCACCAATGCCAAGCGTGCGCTGGAAGACACCATTGCCTTCGATGACGCCATCAAGCGTGCGCTGTCGCTGGTGGACCTGTCGAACACGATCATTGTGGTCACGGCTGACCATGACCACACGATGACCATCAACGGCTACTCTCACCGTGGCAACCCGATCCTGGCCACTGCCACGGATTACAAGACGAAGCAGACCGCCAAGGCGGCCGACGGCATGCCGTACACGACGCTGGTGTTCGGCAACGGCGGTACGCCGCGCAAGGCTACACGCGACGACCCGTCGCTGGTGGACACGACCGCCGACGGTTACCTGCAGGAAGTGGGTGTGAACCTGGGTACCCCGGGTTCGGAAACGCACGGTGGCGGCGACGTCATGTTGTTCTCGACCGGGCCTGGCAGTGCGCCACTGAAAGGCACGCTCGATAACACCAAGGTATTTGGTGTTGTGAAGTCGGCGGCCGGTCTGTAAGCCGGGTCTTGTCGCCCAGAATGCGCGCGCATTGGTTACCGGTGCGCGCGCATCGTCGTTGCAATGTCTCTATCGTTCCCGTCATACCCATGAAGCATTTCATTCAGACCTTCCTGTTGGCGTCGCTCGCGGCGGGCGCCACGTCCATCGCTGGTGCTGCCGGTGCCGCCAGCACGGCCGACACGGCGCCGCTGGCCCTGCGCGTACAGCATGAGTTGTCGGTGCTCGGCAACGACGGTGTCAAGCGTGATATCGCCTTCAACGAGCAGGTCTACCGAAGTGGCGATGCTGTCTGGATCGAGCGCGAGATTCCCGCGGCTGTCCAGCATAAGCATCATGCCGGCGAGAAAGTGGAGAACGGCCACAAGCACCTTGACACCGCCACGGCGGCCCGCTGGATCGCGCGCCAGCCCGACGGAAAGCTGCTGGTACGGCTCGTCAGCGACGAGAAGCGCCGCACGTTCGAAGTCGGCCAGGGGGACTACGGCAATGTCGGATTTGATGGATCGTGGCCTGCGGCGCGCCATCTGCTCGATCCGGCCTTGCTCAAGACCATGAAGGCCGAAGGCCCGGTGCGCGATGGCGTGCAGGTCTATAGCGCACGCCGCGGCAACGACCGGCTGACGGTGCAATGGGACGTGGCGAACCAGTATCCGCGTGTGGTGCAGTCACGCAGCATGGACGGCACCCAGAGCAAGATGACGCGGGTCAGCCGCGTGACACTGCCCGCCTCGGCGCCATGGGAGCGCGCCCGCAAGTATTCGCAGGGCGAGTATTCCGACCTGCTGGACTGATACTCCGGGGCAGTCGACGGTACGACCCTTCGTGACTGGGGCCAGGGCTTTGGCATCCCGCTCTACGCCCGGAACCGCAAAAGCGTCGCGGTCTCGTAAGCGAAGAGCTTCGATCCCTTGTGAGCGGCATATAGCAAGGGATCTTTTTTTGGGATCACCGATTTCCTGTGATGACTATCTGGGGCCGGCGCTACGCACGAGTGCGGCCGCCCAAGTACCTCGCAAAATCGACCGCGAGGCTTCATGCATAGTCTCTGCTAACGAAATCCTCAAGCATCAACACCTCCGTGGGGATGCTCAGGTACGTGTAGGTTACCCTCGCCTTGTCATAAAGGCGCTTGTCATTGGTGACGAACTGCTCGCAGCCGCTGGCATAAATGCTGTGGGCCACGTCATGCTCGAGAGAGCGTGACTGTCTGATTTGCTCAGGCAAATATGACGTCTCTTCCAAGAAGCCCATGGTGAGTTCGATTGCGCGCTGGAGCACGGGGAAATGGTAGGAAATCGTGGGCCAGTAGATGTCGTTGACGCCATGGGCCCTGCATATCAGCGGCAGATCACTTCGAAGAAGCAGTTCTAACCGGAGGTTCTCTCGGTCCTCCGGACTGGCCAGGAACTCGCTTGGTTGGTTGGACATCTGGTTTGCCAGATCTCCGCCAACGTTGGTCTTCTTTACGAAATCCCGCGTATACCAATCGTTCTTCTCGACAACCGGCTCTTTGCGATAGTGCCGCATGACCCGAAGAAAGCACTCGAGAGGCTGTTCTTCTTTCGTAACCATCGGGCCTAACGTCGTCGGAGACAATTGCACGTTCCGGCTAATTCGAGAAACATCGTCTATTTTGCAGAAAGCGGCCGCTAACCGATCGAGCGGGGGAGTATCCGAAGGTCTTGCGAGCCACGAGGCAATCTCTTCCATGTGCGTCGGGCTGTAAGGAAATTTATGTCGATCGGACAGCGCGCCCATTTTGGCGTGCAGAGCCGGGTTCGTGCCCTCGTGAAGGTGCGCAAAGAGGCTGTAATCCAGGTAAATTCTCATGCAATGGAGTTTGCGTACTGTTAGGCGGGCACATACGTTTGGGAAATGCTGGCCGAACCTGAAGTTGGCGCATTCGCGCTGCACGTGGCTTGGGAGCAGTGGGAGTCTTACTTCTTCGACATTTGAAGGATTCTGAGCACGATGAGTGCGAAGGCAGTCGCGACGATGGCCGTCACCGCATGGCCCATGCCGGCGGCCACGCCGATCGCGGCAGCAATCCAGATGCTCGCGGCAGTTGTGAGCCCCCTGACGTGTGTCTCATTGTCCGGCTTCAGGATCGCCCCTGCACAAAGGAATCCGATGCCTGACGTGAGACCCTGAAGCACGCGGCTCATGTCGGCAAGCTGCACGCCCGCCTGGAGGGGAACCACGACAAAAACGCATGCCCCCAGCGCGACGAGCATGTGAGTGCGCACGCCTGCGGATTTTCCCGAGCTCTCCCGCTCGTACCCCAGCAAGCCCCCCAAAACGATAGAGACGGTCATTCGAACGACGGCACGTACTGCCTCGGCAGCATTAGCGAGATCGGAGAATTCCGAGCTCAATGTGCGGATGATGTCGTTCATTGCGGAGCGTCTCTGGGTGTGTCCTGAAAATGGCCAAGACAGTCTATGTCCCAGAAGATGACTGTCAGATTGCCGAGCTATGACACAACCAGATTCGCTGGCCTGGGGGGCAAGATTAACAACGTATTACATTTCGGCAATAAAGCCTGACAACGGAAGGGCAACCTTAGAATGCCGGCCATTAGTGCTCGTTTTCGCGCCAGTGTGTCCACTCGAAGTGCGCGACATTCTCCTCCAGCCCCCGAACCGCATGACCGATTCTTCTATCTCCCCGTCCCACCCCGCTGGTCTCTCGAGGGCGCTGGACAATTTCCTGACACGCCACCGCATTGGCGTTTGGCGGGTTGTCGTAACGTTTGTCCTGGCAAGCCTGCTCTTTGGCCATTCCCGGTGGGACGGTACCTGGGTGTCGCCGCTGCTGCTGACGCTGGGGATGTTGGGGGTGAGCCTGGCCACGGTCGGGCGGCTCTGGTGCGCGTTGTACATTTCCGGGCGCAAGAACAATACCTTGGTGACCTCGGGCCCTTATTCACTGTGTCGCCATCCGCTCTATGTCTGCAACTTGCTAGGCATTCTCGGACTAGGGGCGATGACCGAGTCGCTGGCGGTTACCGCAGTCCTGGCGCTCGCATTTGCGCTCATGTACCCGGCAGTGATTCGGACTGAAGACCGCTTTCTGGCTTCCGCCTTCCCGGAATTCGCCGAATACGCACGCCGTACACCAGCGTTCTTTCCCCGTCTGTCGCTGTATAGGGGGGAGTCGACATGGACGGTCCATGTGTCTTCCTTTCAACGCAATATTGCGGACTCGGTCTGGTTTCTCGGCCTGTCGGTGGTCGTGGAGTCGTTTGATCTGTTCCATGACGCCGGCGTCCTCCGGGCGGTCGTGACGCTTGCCTGATGCGGGCAACTCCGCATACACGTACAGCCATGCACTACGCTCACGTCTCCGATTCTGTCGTCGAGAGCATGCTCGTGATGCTGGTCGGCCTGATCGTCCTGTATGTGGGGTTCGCTGTCTATTTGCGGTGGAAGCATGGGCCCGCCCCCAAGCGTAAGACTGATGAGGGGCGAAAGCGGCACCCCAAAACGAGCAGGCGAAAGCGATAATCGTAATCTGCTCTTAATGCTGGTGATCGAGGATTCATGTAAACTTCGGCGACGGCCCAGCCGTTAGTACTTCAACCCCAAGCCCCCCGCACAGTCTCCCAAGGAATGCGACGTTTCGTTCTGATCTTCGTGCTGCTCATTTTGCCGTTCCAGTTTTCCTGGGCGGCAGCGGCACGCTATTGTCAGCACGAGAAAGCCACGGCCACTTGGCACCTTGGGCACCACGAGCATCGTCATCAGCAGCCGGAAGGTAAAACGGATGCCGAGAAAAAGCCATTCGTGGATACAGACTGCGGGGTGTGCCATCTGGTCTCCCTCCCGTTTGTGTATGGACAGACGCAGGACGTCTTGATAGCTAATCGGGTCGAAGTGACCGATACGCAGCATGCGTCCGAGTTCTCGTCTCTGAATGCCAGGGCTCCCGACCGTCCTCAGTGGCAGCGTCTCGCTTGATCGGCGAGACGACGACTCTTTTTCTCCTATCGTTTCTCGCCGAATTCTCCTGGTCAAATACCTTGGTGCAATTCGATGCGAAGACTATTTCTGCCGCTCGGGCTGGCGGTAGCATTTCTCAGCCCAAACTTTGCCGTAGCGCAATCTGACACCGGCACGTCCATGGTGCCCGTCTTCCCAAGGGAAGCGGCGGGACCGTTGACCCTCGAGGCCGCGTTGTCGCTGGCGGCAGGAAGCAATTTCAACCTGTCCGCCGCCGCCAAGGAACTCGATTCCACAGAAGGTGGGATCATGCAGGCCCGGGTTATTCCGAACCCGGAACTCCAGACGCTGGTCGAGGACACGCGGAAATCCACCCGTACATCCACCGCCCAGATGAATATCCCGATCGAACTGGGCGGCAAGCGCTCGGCTCGTATCAATGCCGCGGAAAGGACGCGCGAACTGGCGCAGGCAACGCTGGCTGGCGTTCGCGGCGACATTCGGGCGCAGGTAATCGAGAGCTTTTTTTCCGTCTTGATCGCACAGGAACGCGTCAAGCTGGCAACTGGCTCCGCGGATATCGCTGCGCGGGGCGCGCAAGCCGCTTCACGCCGCGTCGCGGCCGGCAAGATCTCCCCGGTTGACGAAACTAAGGCACGTGTCGAACAGGCCAACGCCGAACTTGAATTGGCCGAAGCAACGGCGAGCCTGCAGTCCGCCCGTCAGGCGTTGACGGCGTTGTGGGGCAATGCATCGCCGCAGTTTGCCGAAGCACAGGGCAATCTGGACGCGCTGCCATCCAGGCCGGCGCCTGAACTCCTTCAGAAGGAGCTGGAAAACTCACCGCTGGTGGCCGCAAGCCGCGCTGAACTTGACCGCCGCCAGGCATTGGTGGGCGTTGAGCGCAGCCGCCAGTATCCGGATCTGACAGTCAGTCTGGGTGCCAAGCGCGATACGGAAGCCAACCGCAACATGGCGGTGATCGGTGTGGCGATCCCGTTGCCGATTTTTGACCGGAATCAGGGCAACTTGTATTCGGCCATCCGCCAGGCGGACAAGGCGCAGGATGAATATCTGGCCAATCGCATCAGCCTGACCCGAAATCTCCTGATGGCATCGAACCAGCTGTCGGTATCGCGCGCCTCGGCACAAACGCTGAAGCAGACCGTCTTGCCAGGCGCCGAGCAAGCCTTCAACGCGGCGACCATTGGCTTCGAGGCCGGCAAGTTCAATTATCTGGACGTCCTGGATGCCCAGCGCACGCTGTTCCAGGCACGCATCCGCTATCTCGGCGTGCTTGGACAAACCTATCAGGCGGCGACCACGATCGATCGCATTCTGGGACGTTAAGACGGGATTCATAAAACATGGCTATTTCGAACAAACAAAAGGCTGCCATTGCGGCCATCGTACTGGTGGGCTGTGTCGCGACTGGTGGCGTTCTGCTGAGCGGACGCTCTGCGCCGGAAGAGCAGGGTGGGCACTCGGAATCCAAGGGGCATGGCGACACCGAGCACCATGGCAAGCAGGCGGCGCAAGTCGACCACAAGGATGACAAGTCACACGGCGACGGCGAGCATCACGAGGTCAAGAAGGGCCCCAATGGTGGCGCGCTCTTTTCGCGTGATGGCTATGACGTGGAAATTGGCACGGCCGAATCCAAGGGCGAGGCCCGTATTCGGCTCTGGGTTAGCAAGTCTGGAAAGGCGGTGGCAAATGGCGTGGCAGCGACAGGTCAGCTCGTGCGGGCTACGGGCGAGTCTCAAGCGCTCAAGTTCATGTTGTCTGGCGACGCGCTGGAAAGCCAACAGCCAGTTGCCGAGCCCCATGTCTTTGATGTGACCGCAAATGTGACCTTGCCCGGTTCGTCTTCGCCACTCGCCGTGCGGCTCTCGAAAGAGGAAGGCAAGATTGAGTTGACAGCGGACCAACTGGCCAAGACAGGGGTGGTGGTTCAAACCGCGGCCTCGGCAAAGGTCCAGGCTGGCGTCCAGTTCCCCGGCGAAATCCGTTTCAACGAAGACAAGACAGCCCACGTGGTGCCGCGACTGGCTGGCGTCGTAGAGAGCGTTCCGGCCAATATTGGGCAACAGGTTAAGAAGGGACAGGTTCTCGCGGTCATCGCGAGCACCGGGCTTTCTGACCAGCGCAGCGAACTACTCGCGGCACAGAAGCGTCTGGATCTGGCGCGTGTCACTTATGACCGCGAGAAGAAGCTCTGGGAACAGAAGATCTCTGCGGAGCAAGATTATCTGAGCGCCCGCAACGCGCTGCAGGAAGCGCAGATTAGTGTCCAGAACGCGCAGCAGAAACTGACCGCCATTGGCGCCAGCAGCAGCTCGACGGCACTCAATCGCTACGAGCTGCGCGCACCATTCGACGGCATGATCGTCGAAAAGCATATCTCGCTTGGGGAAGCGGTGGCGGACAATGCCAACGTGTTCACGCTGTCGGATCTGTCGTCTGTCTGGGCCGAGTTCGTGGTGTCCGCCAAGGATGTCGAGCGGGTGCGTATCGGCGAAAAGGCGTCCATCAATTCGGCATCGTCCGACGTAAAGGCCGATGGCACCGTTTCATACGTGGGTTCACTGCTGGGCGAGCAGACGCGGACGGCGAAGGCTCGCGTAACATTGACCAATCCACAGATGGCGTGGCGACCGGGTCTCTTCGTCACGGTCGACGTATTCGGAGCGGATGTCGAGGTGCCCGTTGCGGTGAAGACCGAGGCCGTCCAGGACGTCAATGGCGAGAGCGTAGTCTTTGTCGCGGTGCAAGGTGGATTCGTGCCGCAGCCGGTGAAGGTCGGCCGGACGAACGGTAAGGTCGTCGAGATTGTCGAGGGCCTGAAGCCGGGTGCCCGTTACGCCGCCGCCAACAGTTTTGTTCTGAAGGCAGAACTTGGTAAATCCAGCGCCGAACACGGCCATTGATACGGGGGAAACAGCAATGTTTGAACGTATCATTAGCTTCGCCATCCAGCAGCGATGGCTGGTCCTGCTCGCCGTGCTCGGAATGGCCGGGTTAGGGATTTTCAGCTACAACCGACTACCGATCGACGCGGTCCCTGACATTACCAACGTCCAGGTTCAGGTCAATACATCCGCACCGGGATATTCGCCGCTGGAAACCGAACAGCGTGTCACGTATCCGATCGAGGTCGTGATGGCCGGCCTGCCGGGACTCGAACAGACGCGTTCGCTGTCCCGCTATGGCCTGTCGCAGGTAACGGTCATCTTCAAGGATGGCACGGACATCTATTTCGCGCGCCAACTCGTCAACCAGCGCATCCAGGAAGCCAAGGACAATCTGCCTGAAGGCGTCGTGCCGGCGATGGGGCCTATTTCGACCGGCCTGGGGGAGATCTACCTATGGACCGTGGAAGCCGAGGAGGGTGCTCGCAAAGCTGACGGGACTGCCTATACGCCGACAGATCTGCGCGAAATCCAGGATTGGGTGGTTCGGCCGCAACTGCGCAATGTGCCTGGTGTCACCGAGATCAATACCATCGGTGGGTTCAACAAGCAGTACCTTGTCGCGCCAAGTCTTGAACGGCTTGCCTCGTACGGGCTGACCCTGACCGACGTCGTCAATGCGCTGAACAAGAACAACGACAATGTGGGTGCGGGCTATATCGAACGCCGGGGTGAGCAGTACCTGGTTCGTGCACCGGGTCAGGTCGCGTCCGAAGATGACATCCGCAACATTATTGTCGGCACGGCGCAGGGGCAGCCGATCCGCATTCGCGACATCGGGGATGTGGAGATCGGCAAGGAACTGCGTACCGGTGCGGCAACCGAGAATGGCAAGGAAGTCGTGCTGGGCACGGTATTCATGCTCATCGGCGAAAACAGCCGGGCTGTATCAAAAGCGGTCGATGAAAAGGTCGCTTCCATTAACCGTACGATGCCGGAAGGTGTGAAGATCGTAACGGTATACGACCGGACACGTCTGGTCGACAAGGCCATTGCGACCGTCAAGAAGAACCTTCTTGAAGGCGCGGTGCTCGTCATCGTAATTCTGTTCCTTTTCCTGGGTAACATCCGCGCGGCGCTGATTACCGCGACGATCATTCCGCTGGCGATGTTGTTCACCTTCACGGGGATGGTGAACTACAAGATCAGTGCGAACCTGATGAGCTTGGGCGCGCTCGACTTCGGCATCATCATCGATGGCGCGGTGGTGATTGTCGAAAACTGTGTGAGGCGACTGGCGCATGCGCAGGAACACCATGGCCGGCCATTGACGCGCTCCGAGCGGTTCCATGAGGTGTTTGCCGCAGCGAAGGAGGCGCGTCGCCCACTGATCTTCGGTCAGCTCATCATTATGATCGTCTACCTGCCGATCTTTGCGCTGACGGGGGTGGAAGGCAAGATGTTCCACCCGATGGCGTTCACGGTCGTCCAGGCGCTGCTGGGCGCGATGATTCTGTCCGTGACGTTCGTTCCGGCTGCGGTCGCCTTGTTCATCGGCGAACGGGTGGCCGAGAAAGAAAATCGTCTCATGCTCTGGGCGAAGCGTCGCTACGAGCCGCTGCTGGAAAAGTCGCTCGCGAACACGGCCGTTGTATTGACGTTTGCCGCGGTGTCAATTGTTCTGTGCGTGGCCATTGCGGCCCGCCTGGGCAGCGAGTTCATCCCCAATCTGAACGAAGGCGACATTGCCATCCAGGCGCTGCGCATTCCTGGCACGAGCCTGTCGCAGTCCGTGGAGATGCAGAAGACGATCGAGACGACCCTCAAGGCAAAATTCCCCGAAATCGAGCGCGTGTTTGCGCGGACAGGTACGGCGGAGATTGCATCCGATCCGATGCCGCCGAATATTTCGGATGGCTACATCATGCTCAAGCCTGAGAAGGATTGGCCAGAGCCGAAGAAAACACATGCCGAACTGCTGTCCGCCATCCAGGAGGAAGCCGGCAAGATCCCCGGGAACAACTACGAGTTCTCCCAACCGATCCAGCTGCGGTTCAACGAGCTGATCTCCGGGGTCCGCTCGGACGTCGCAGTCAAGATCTTCGGCGATGACAACAACGTGCTCAGCGAGACGGCGAAGAAGGTATCGGCCGTGCTGCAGGGCATCCCCGGCGCGCAGGAGGTGAAGGTAGAACAGACCACCGGCTTGCCGATGCTGACGGTCAAGATCGATCGGGAAAAGGCGGCGCGATACGGGCTTAACATGAGCGACGTGCAAGACGCGGTGGCAACGGGCGTCGGAGGCCGTGATTCCGGAACCTTCTTCCAGGGCGATCGTCGTTTCGATATCGTGGTCCGCCTGCCCGAAGCTGTGCGCGGCGAGGTCGAGGCTCTGCGCCGATTGCCGATTCCGTTGCCAAAAGGAGTGGACGCGAGAACGACGTTTATCCCATTGAGCGAGGTGGCGACGCTGGAAATGGCGCCCGGCCCGAACCAGATCTCGCGCGAGAACGGCAAGCGCCGCATCGTGATCAGTGCCAACGTTCGTGGACGTGATATTGGTTCATTCGTGCCCGAGGCGGAAGCGGCTATCCAAAGCCAGGTCAAGATCCCGGCTGGCTACTGGATGACATGGGGTGGCACCTTTGAGCAACTGCAGTCCGCCACCACCCGCCTGCAGGTGGTAGTGCCGGTGGCGCTGTTGCTGGTCTTCGTACTGTTGTTTGCGATGTTCAACAACATCAAGGATGGCTTGCTAGTCTTCACGGGCATTCCCTTTGCGCTGACTGGCGGGATTCTTGCCCTGTGGATACGCGGCATTCCGATGTCCATTACTGCAGCGGTGGGCTTCATCGCGCTGTGCGGGGTGGCGGTGCTCAATGGTCTGGTGATGCTGTCGTTTATCCGATCGCTGCGCGAAGAAGGGCATTCCCTCGACAGCGCGGTCCGAGTTGGCGCCCTGACGCGACTGCGTCCGGTGCTGATGACGGCCCTGGTGGCATCCCTGGGTTTCGTGCCGATGGCCATCGCCACCGGTACGGGCGCTGAGGTGCAACGTCCCCTCGCAACGGTGGTAATCGGTGGCATCTTGTCGTCCACGGCGCTGACCCTACTGGTGTTGCCGGTGCTCTATCGACTTGCTCACCGCAAGGATGAGGACGCGGAAGATACTCGCGAGCCAGTCACTCAGACGCATCAACCGGATCAAGGCCGCCAGCCTGCATGACGTAAATCCTTGGGCGGTCATCGTACCGCCCAATTTTTATAGGAGTTTCTATGGGCGCAGGTCACTCACACGACCATCCCGGTGGCAACGAGCGATCGCTCAAGATCGCCCTTGCGCTGACCGGTACGTTCCTGATTGCCGAAGTGGTCGGTGGTGTCATGACGAAGAGCCTGGCGTTGATCTCCGACGCCGCGCACATGCTCACGGACACCGTCGCACTGGCCATCGCACTGGCTGCTATTGCGATCGCCAAGCGACCCGCGGACAAGAAGCGGACATTTGGCTACTACCGTTTTGAGATTCTTGCCGCGGCCTTTAACGCATTGCTGCTGTTCGGTGTGGCTATCTACATCCTGTACGAAGCCTACCTGCGGCTGAAATCGCCACCTCAGATTGAGTCAACCGGCATGTTCGTCGTGGCTGTGCTGGGCCTGATCATCAATCTCATCAGCATGCGCATGCTGTCCTCCGGGCAAAGCAGCAGCCTGAACGTGAAGGGTGCTTATCTGGAAGTCTGGAGCGATCTGCTCGGGTCGGTTGGCGTCATCGCCGGTGCGATCATCATCCGCTTCACGGGCTGGGCGTGGGTCGACTCCGCCATTGCGGTGCTGATCGGCCTCTGGGTACTGCCTCGCACGTGGATCCTGCTGAAGTCGAGCCTGAATGTGCTGCTCGAAGGCGTACCCGATGACGTGGATCTGGCAGAGGTTGAGAAGCAAATTCTGGCGACGCCCGGGGTAAAAAGCTTCCATGACCTCCACATCTGGGCACTTACCAGCGGCAAGGCGAGCTTGACGGTTCATGTCGTGAATGACACGGCCGTCAACCCGGAAATGGAAGTGCTACCGGAATTGAAGCAGATGCTGGCTGACAAATTCGATATCACGCACGTGACCATTCAGTTCGAACTGGCACCATGCGAACAAGCGGATGCAGCTCAGCATTTCAATGCATCGCCAGCACTGGTCGGATCGAAGTCGCTTGCTGCAGGAGGAAACTAAGGTGCGGGTACTTGTTGTAGAAGACGAACCGCGTACTGCGGAGTATTTGCAGAAGGGATTGTCGGAGTCGGGTTTCGTGGTCGACATCGCGAACAATGGTGGCGATGGGCTCCACATGGCGGAAGAGACCGACTACGACGTCATCATCCTGGACGTCATGCTGCCAGGTATGGACGGGTGGACGGTCATCAAGTCCATTCGATCCAAGTCCGAGACACCCGTACTGTTTCTGACGGCGCTGGATGATGTGGCGGATCGTGTCAGAGGCTTCGAGTTGGGGGCAGACGATTACCTGGTCAAGCCCTTCGCCTTTGCCGAGCTCCTTGCCCGTATCCGGCGTTGCTTGCGCCAAAGCACCTCGAAGGAGTCCGAGCGATTGCGCATTGCCGATCTGGACATCGACGTGCTTGGAAGGCGGGTATTCCGGGGAACTACCCGCATTGAATTGACGAATCAGGAGTTCTCGCTGTTGCACCTGCTCATGCGCCGGAGAGGGGAGGTGCTGTCGCGAACCACGATCGCGTCCCAGGTCTGGGACGTCAACTTCGACACGGATACCAATGTCGTTGACGTCGCGATCCGGCGCCTGAGATCCAAGGTGGATGATCCCTTCGATCAAAAGCTGATCCATACCGTACGGGGAATGGGCTATGTCCTCGACCCAGAGCGCGGCCGGTGACGGAATGAGGCCCGGGACTTCGATAACCCCGCTGTCACTGACGAGGCGGCTTGGGCTCTTCTTTGCATTGGTACTGTCTATCGCGCTGGCCAGCATGGGCGCCTTTGCTTACTACTCGCTCGCCGCGCAACTCGAGGCCAGAGACGATGAGGTTGTAAAGGGAAAACTCGAACAGGTCGAGCATTTCTTGCGCGAGGTGGACGGGGTGCAGGGCGTCCCGGCGGCGCAGCATCGCTTCGATGATCTGGTGCGAGGTTACTCGGACCTCATCGTTCGCGTCACGGCGCTGGATGGCCGGCTTTTGTTTCGCACGGGCAACGATGCATTGCTGGAAGGCACTGACCAAGCGGCGGTCACGGGAAAGTCATCGCTCATGTTCCAGTCCGCCGATGCGGTGTTGGGGCGAGACGGTACGCGGGCGACGGTGTTCGTGGCGAAGTCTGGCGAGGACAGGAAGCAGGTGACTGCGCGATTCCGGACGACGCTCGTGCTTGGTACCACCGTCGGTGTGATATTGACGGCCCTGGTGGGGGCGGCCATTACGCGCCGTGAGCTGGAGCCGGCGCACGTACTTATCAAGCAGATCAACCGGATCAGTGTGGAACGGCTGAGCTACCGGGTGGACATGCCACCCAAGCCCACCGAAGTGCGTGATATCGCCTCTGCGTTCAATGCGATGCTGCAACGCCTCGAGGATGGTTATCAGAAGCTGTCGCGGTTCTCCGCCGATCTTGCCCATGATTTGCGCACGCCGCTTAACAACCTCATTGGACATGCCGAGGTCGCCTTGTCACGAGACCGCACCGGGCCCGAGTATGTCGCCTTGGTGGAGGAAAGCCTGGTCGAATACCAGCGACTTGCGAGGATGATCGATGCGATGTTGTTCCTCGCGCGAGCTGACAGTGCCAATGTGGCGCTCGAGTTGACGGAACTCCAGTTGAATGCAGAACTTCGCAAGTTGTCCGCCTACTTTTCGGTGCTTGCAGAGGAGCGAAGCGTCGTAATCAGGGTAAGCGGGGATGCCACCCTGGTCGCTGATGCCATTCTGTTCCAGCGTGCGATCAACAATGTTCTGTCAAATGCGGTCCGTCATGCGTGGCCGAATTCGATGATAGATCTGGTGGTGCGCCGCGAAGCGGCACATTGTTGCATCGACATCACGAACGTTGGAGACCCAATCCCGGAGCGGGAACTTTCCCTCATCTTTGATCGGTTCTTCCGTGGGGATAGGGCGAGATCCAACTCGTCACAGTCCACGGGGCTGGGCCTGGCCATCGTCCTGTCGATCATGGAGCTCCATGGCGGCGACGCGTCAGCCGTGAGCGGCTTGGATGGGAAGACACGCTTTACATTGCGCTTCCCGCTCAACGGTGCTGAAGCCTCAGCGCGGGTTTCGGTGGGTAGGCCGAGTCAGGACCGACCAGTCGTTGGGTAGAGTGGTGCAATGAGCCCGATTGCCTATTTGTAATCGCCGGGCAAGGCTGCAGCATGCGTACAATTTATACACTCGTTTTCATAGATCAACGAAGTCTCTAGAAAGGAGATGACTATGAAAACGAAGAAACACGCCTTGCTGTTTGCGGCGTTGCTGTTGGGTGGGATGTCGGCTTCGTATGCTTTGGAAATGACCGGGTTGAAACCGGGCGTGCCTGCGTCGACGGCGACGGCGCAGGCGATGGCGAAGCGTCACGCGACCTTGTATGGCGATCCAGCCGGCCAATCTCAGGCCAGTCGCATTATCGACGTGAAGCCAGGGATGCGGTATGTCAACGTGGACTCTGGCGAGACGGTGGCATTTCGGGCCGGCGAGAAGATCGTCGCATGGACCTTCGCCCAGATGGTCAGGGATTCGAGTGTGGATCTTGGCTTGTTGATGCCGGATCTGCCAGGTAGCGCTGGCGTGCGCGTCTATATTGATAGAAGCGACCTCTTCACAGGCGGCTGAACGTTGCTGAACCGATGAACTGCAGGCCCCGCGCAATGCGGGGCTTTTTTCATCATCATTGGCGTTGGCTCTGCCGCTTAGCAATACACGAGGCGACGGGAAGTTGTGGCACGCGCAACCGTATCGTAAACGGCACTAGATTGACGCCGATGGACGGAAAAAAAGCTTGCCCTCCAGGGAGGGCAAGCTTCGGAAGCTTTCGCCATCGGGATAAAGCGAAAGAGCACCAAGAGCCAGGCAACTGACGGGTGCCTGGCTCCCCCACAGAGGTCGGTCTGAGTGTCAGGGATGGCTATGCGTCAAATTCCGCGTGCGCCATCGGTGAACACATCACGCGGCCCGATACGAGAGCCGTCAGTAAATACGTCACGTTGGCCGAGGCGTGCTCCGTCGGTGAACACGTCGCGCTTGTCGATGCGTGCACCGCCAGAGTAAATGTCGTTGACTGCCGCACGTCCGCCATCGGTGTACGGATCGCGAGGGCGGTGGATCTGGCCGTCTGGCGTTGCGGCGACGGCGGATCCGGCGGCGGCAATCGTGAGGGCAGCAGCAATCAGGGCAGTGTGAATCGTCTTCATGGAATCTCTCCAAGTCAATGTTTGTGAGTCTTTAATCGCTCACCGTGTTCACAGTCTAGCTACCGGACCTGCTCCACTGAATTACCCGCGTATTACGATCCTGTCATAAAAAAATGCCTCCCGGTTGGGAGGCAAAAACTCTCTTGAATTAACAAGAAAGTGTCGATTCTTTTGGGGACGATCAGAACTTGTGGCGTACGCCTACGATGACGCCGGTCTGATCCTTGCCGGGAACAACGTTGGTCGGGCTGCCAGTCGTCGAGTTGAAGCCGTTCATGCCCAGCTGCGAATTGCCGCGGTTCAGTGCGTAACCGACGTTCATATACACGTCGGTACGCTTCGAGAACGCGTAGTCTGCCGAAGCAACGAACAGGAGCGGGTCTGCGCTCGAGTTGCGGCTGTCCGTGTAGTAGGCCGCGCCGGTCAGCGTCAGTGCGGGCGTCAGGCCATAGCGCAGGCCGGCCCAGTACAGGTTCGAACCGTTCGTCGGCAGCGTACCAACGTTGCCGTTGTACCAACGATAGCCAATGAACGCCTTGGCCGGGCCAAATGCGTAACTGGCGCCAATCAGCGCGCGGCGGTCCTTGCGGTCGGCCGTTGCGACGGAGGTACCCTGGAATTCATCGTACACCGCGCCAACTGCGAGGGCGCCGGTTTCGTACATGAGCGACACGCCCATGTTGCGATCGACCTTGTAGTTCCCTGGCACTTCGCCGCCGCCGGTGCGACTGAAGCTGTAAAGACCACTGACTGTCAGGCCGCTGAACGTGCCGCGGTACTTGACCGCGTTGTCAGCACGGCCCGCCAGGACGTCATCCATCTTGAAGAGCGAGTAACGCGGCGCGAAGCCCATCGGGTCGAGCTGCAGCGTGGTGTCATACAACGGCGTAGTTTGGCGACCCAGCGTCAGCGCACCATACTTGCTGCTCAGGCCCACGAAGGCACCACGATCGAAAAGACGCGAGCTGTTGTTTTGCGCGCCGGTGTCGAAGGAAATGCCGCTTTCCAGCTCGAAGATGGCCTTCAGGCCCCCGCCGAGATCTTCGACGCCACGCATGCCCCAGCGCGACGTCGACATGTTGCCGGAGGTCATGCGAACCTGGCTCGAGCCACCCGGCGAAGCTGAGGGGACGTTGCTCAGATATTCGATACCAGCGTCGGCCACACCATACAGCGTGACGCTTGACTGAGCGAATGCGGTTGTAGCGAACAGACCGAGTGATGCGACGGCAATGCGACTAATCTTCATGGATTCTCCTCATTAAGACCCGAAATTAATTTCGTGGGGGCGAGTATAGAAATCGGCAGATGACGGTCAGATTGCGACGCAATTACGTGGGGTCACTTCGTCGCGTGGGGGCGACAGGGATGGAATGTGACGGGGATGTTTGGATTGACAACGCTTTTCAGGAAATGCGTCAACGTAGGTCCGCAAGAACATTGCGGGTTGGTAATGGGAAACTCACGAAAAGAGGCCGCTTCTCTCGAGACACGATTGACAGTCCCTGCAATACGCTGCGGGCTTCGAATCAGGTGGAGAGTGAAGATGGACACGCCATACGTTGCAAAGTGGGCCCGTAGCGAAGACAGCGTTCACGAGCAGGCACTGCGACTTCGCACGCGACGGTTCGAGCTGCTGTCTGCAAATATTGCAAATGCGGATACGCCGAACTACAAGGCGCGCGATATCGACTTCAGCGCCGAGTTGGAGAGAGTGATGGGCAGTGGTCAGAATTTTGCAGGCATGACCATGACTTCGCCGCGGCATATCGAAGCAAGCAAGCCCGCGCTGGAGGAGGATCTGATGTATCGCGTGCCACTTCAGTCGAGCATGGACGGAAACACCGTGGAGATGGACGTCGAACGCGTGGCGTTCGCAGAGAACGCGCTGCGGATGCGGTTCTCCATTCAGAAGACTGCCGACGAGTACAAGGACATGCTCAAGCTCTACCAGGACATGCGGCCCTAGCGGGAAAACCGCCACTACTTACAAGGCGGCTTGGGCGTGGCGACAGCACTGGAGGCGTCTTTGGAAGACGGCTCCGGTGTGCTCGCAGAAGATTCTTGCTTCGACGGGTGTTTGGCTGTGCGATGACGCGGGTTGGCCGCCCAGGAAAGCTGTAGGTCGCGAGAGGCGTATCCGGGGTCCGAATGATCAGCTCCGACAGGAAGCCACTGCGCCGGCTCCGGCCTGAGCCCGCCACCGGCTGCTGGAGCTGGCAAAGCGTAGGCCAGCAATACTGAGCATGCGACGGCGCTAATCATCGGTAGGTTCCTGGGCGGCTCACGCGAGGATCGTCTCTCCCGCACGATAGTACGCTCAGATTGCGGGCACATTACCAATGCATTACGGCGGGGCATTTGGGCGCTGACTCATTGAGCTTTGTTGTTGCAATGCGGGGCACACTAGTTGCTAATACTGTGCAACGGCGTGAATGCCGATTCAGACTGACTGGAGCCTGCGACAATGACCGAAAAGCTGCGCCTGGACATTCCTGTCTTGCTTCCCGGCCTCCCCGATTCCTCCGATCCCTGTGTTGAACGGTTGCTGTCCGAACTGAGAGGGAAAGAGGGCGTCGAGGCGGCGCATATAAAAACTGCAAACGTTGATAGCGATTCGCAGATATGTGTCCACTACGATCCCGCGGCGATTTCCCTTGCCCGCATCCGGGAGCTGGTGACAAGCACGGGCGCGGCGATTTCGTCACGGTTTGGCCATGTGCTTTGGCAAGTGAAGGGCGTTGGGCACGAACGACGAGCGCGAACCGTAGCTAGCCAACTACGGGCCTTGCCCGGTGTCATCGAGGCCGAAGTCAGCGCCTCCGGCATAGCGCGCGTCGAATTCGACAACGATCGGATCTCCGCGGCAGGGATCGAGCAGGCCCTGGCGCAACGCGGGCTCGCGCCGGTTGAGATCGGTGCCCGGAAGAGCGGTCATGCCGACCATGAACACCGCGAGGGCGTCAAGGATCATGCGCAGGGGGAAGGCAAGGGGCATGAGGCCCACGCGCACGGCAGCGTGTTTGGGCCGAATACTGAGCTAATCTTCTCCCTGATTTGTGGGGCCTTGCTTGGGCTCGGATTTGCCGTGGGTAAGCTGTTCGGCAGCCTGCCAGCATGGATTCCGGTTGCCTTCTTTGTCGGCGCGTATTTTTTTGGTGGTTTCTATACCGTTCGGGAAGCGATAGAGAACCTCCGGCTAAAGAAGTTCGAAATCGACACACTGATGCTGGTAGCCGCCGCAGGGGCGGCGGCGTTAGGCGCCTGGGCGGAAGGCGCGCTACTTCTCTTTTTGTTCAGTCTCGGCCACGGGCTCGAACACTACGCCATGGGGCGCGCCAAGCGGGCGATCGAAGCGTTGGCGGCGCTCGCACCGGCTACAGCAAGTGTGCGGCGTGAAGGCGAGGTACGAGAGGTCCCCGTCGAGGAATTGCAGGTGGGGGATGTGGTGGTGGTTCGGCCGAACGAACGCCTCCCCGCCGATGGCTTTCTGGTAAAGGGGGCTTCCGCAGTCAATCAAGCGCCGGTTACTGGCGAAAGCATCCCGGTCGACAAGCAGCCCGTGGATGACGCCGCCGCAGCCAGAAGGAAGCCCGATGCCGTAGGGGCCGTGTCCCGCGTGTTCGCCGGAACCATCAATGGCGCCGGCGCCATTGAAGTGGAAGTGACGCGCCTTTCCACGGACAGCGCCCTGGCGAAAGTCGTCAAGATGGTCAACGAGGCCGAAGCGCAAAAGTCACCGAGCCAGCGGTTCACCGAGAAGTTCGAACGGATCTTTGTTCCTGCAGTGCTTGTGCTGGCGGTATTGCTGCTGTTTGCAGGGCTAGTGATCAATGAGCCGTTCAGTGCGACCTTCTACCGCGCCATGGCGGTGCTGGTTGCCGCCAGCCCATGCGCGCTCGCCATCGCGACACCGAGCGCGGTGCTGTCGGGGGTAGCGCGCGCCGCGCGAGGGGGTGTGCTGATCAAGGGCGGGGCGCCGCTCGAAAACCTGGGTTCACTGAAAGCCATTGCATTCGATAAGACGGGGACGCTGACGGAGGGGCGCCCCCGTATTACCGATGTGATGGTCGCCGAAGGAGTAGCTGAAGCGGAATTGTTGAGCGTAGCGGTCGCCGTGGAGTCGCTCAGCGACCACCCGTTGGCTGCGGCCATTGCCCGCGATGGCCGCAAGCGCCTGGAAGGCAGTTCCATCCCGGAAGCGTCTCATCTCCAAAGCTTGACCGGACGCGGGGTCACGGCGACGTTGGGCGGTAAGACCGTCTGGATTGGCAAGCCTGACATGTTCGGCGCCGACGGGATTGCACCGCTTAGCGAATCGATGGCGAGCGCAGTGCAGACGCTGCGCAGCACTGGCCGCACGACAATGATCGTCAGGCAGGGAGATCGGGACCTCGGCGCCATTGGGCTGATGGACACGCCGCGCGCCTCGGCGCGCGCTGCCCTCGAGGCACTGCGCAGGCTGGGTATCACACGCATGATCATGATCTCCGGCGATCACCAGCGCGCAGCCGAAGCCGTTGCCAAGGACGTAGGTATCGATGAAGCCTGGGGCGATCTGATGCCTGAGGACAAGGTCAAAGCCATCCAGACGTTGCGCGCGGAAGCCAAAGTGGCCATGGTCGGCGACGGCGTCAACGACGCGCCGGCAATGGCCAACGCCACGGTGGGCATCGCAATGGGTGCGGCAGGTTCAGATGTGGCATTGGAAACGGCGGATGTTGCGCTGATGGCCGACGACCTCCAACACCTGCCTTTTGTGGTCGGTTTAAGCCGACATACGCGGGCCATCATCCTTCAGAACGTGTATATCAGCCTCGGCGTCGTGGCGTTCCTTCTGCCAGCCACGATCCTCGGCCTCGGTATCGGGCCCGCCGTGGCCATGCATGAGGGGTCGACGCTGATCGTGGTGTTCAATGCGCTTCGACTGCTAACCTATCGCGACAAATCCCCATGACGGGCCCCGGCCGCAATGATGACGATGCCAGATGCGGCGGCAGCTATGGCCGCCGACTCATTTGGCGGCATTGCCGCAACTTCCACAGAACTTTGCGTCGCGTGGGAGTAAGGTGCCGCATCGACTGCACGGCGCCGGAGCCAGTGAACTGCCGCATTGCTGGCAGAAGCGCGCGCCCTGGGCGCTCACCGTGCCGCAGTTGGGGCAGTGGACGCCGGCGGGGCTTTGTGGTGGCGAAGGATTCCCATAGCCGTAGCTGCCGCCACCACCATGATGACCTCCTCGACGACCGTGCTCACTTCCGCCGCCGTGATGACCGCCGCCGTGACGGCCCATGAGCCTTTCCAAGAAACCCATCATTCCTCCTAAGTGGATGGATCGTCGCTGCGGCCCCGTGGTGTCGGGTGCTGCGACGACTTGCGCTGCTACGCGTCAGCCAATGCCTGTAGTAAATAGTCTGTAGTGACTACAGGGTCAATGGTCGGTGGATGCGAAGAACGGAATAAGTTGAATACGAGGCTCTTTCTTTCGAAAACGTCATGATCCCGATAGTTGCTCGCCATGTCGTGAGAGCGCATGGAAGGCGGGCTGTCTATCGGCTTGGCGCAAGGGTTTCCGTGAGGATGGCATCCCGCTGAGGAGCCTCGGGGAGGCCAGGAGCTTTGCCTTCCGGGCATCCGGGTGCGTGAAAGATTGCTGCAGGCGGGGTGCCACCCCGTGTCGCTGCGGCCACCTGCCCCGGCTCGGCGGTGGGGGTGCCGGGGCCGATCGGCGCCGTATAGCTTGCCACCAGATACACGGGCCGCCGCTTGACTTCATTGAACAGACGCCCAACATATTCCCCGAGCACGCCTAGGAAAACCAGTTGCAGGCCGCCCAGCAGAAGCAGGACGGTCATCATGGATGGGTAGCCGTGTACGGGGTCGCCGTAGAGCAGCGTCTTGCCAACGATGAAGGCGGCCATGCCAAAGGCGGGAACGGCAACAAGCAGGCCGATCGAGGTCGCAAACTTGAGCGGCACGGTGGAAAAGGCAGTGATGCCATCCACGGCAAAACGCAACAGCTTGCGGTAGTTGAACTTGGTCTTCCCGGATGCCCGCGCGTCACGCCGATACAAGACGGCGGTCTGCCGGAATCCTATCCAGGCATACAGCCCCTTCATGAAGCGGTGCTGCTCCCGGAGTTGTCCGAGTGCGGCAACGGCACGACGGCTCATGACGCGGAAGTCGCCGGTGTCGGCCGGAATCTCCGTATCGCTGAGCTTGCCCATCAGGCGGTAAAACCAGTGCGCGGTGAACTTCTTGAGGAACGATTCGCCATCCCGGGAAGTGCGCGTGGCGTACACCACGTCGAACCCCTCGCGCCATTTCTCGATCAACGACGGAATCAGTTCGGGCGGATCCTGCAGATCGGCGTCGATGATCACAACGGCGTCGCCGCTTGCCACGTCGAGGCCCGCCGTTAGCGCGGCTTCCTTGCCGAAGTTGCGACTCAGCTCGACAATGCCGACGCGCGCTTCGGCCGCCTTGAGATTGTGTGCAACCGCCAGTGATCGATCGCGGCTGCCATCGTCCACGTAGATAATCTCGTATTCCGATGCCAATTCATCCATCACGCGGAGAAGCCGAAAGTGAAACTGTGGCAGGACAGCTTCTTCATTGAAGAGCGGTACGACGACCGAGATCTTCTCTGGCAGCAGGCTGGCGGCATTCATCGCATCGCTCCATTCATGAACGTCCAATTTGCATGGAGTACGTAGTTGATCAACATGACGAAAATTGTCGAGAGGATTTGAGCAACCAGGTAGTGAAGCCCCAATGCCAGTCCAACCCACATCAGAAGTGAGTTAAGAAAGAACGCCAGCGCGGAAACGAGAATGAACCGTCCGAAAGTGGCGCGTTGTGGTCGGACTGGTGTGAACACCCATCGGCTGCTGATGCAGTAGTGCGTCAGAAGGCCTGCAACACTGCCGGCGGCAGACGCCGGTAGCGCTGCAACCCCGAAACCGACCAGCGTGATCAGTGTTGCGTAGTGTGTAGCGGTTGCCGTCGCCCCCGCGCCCAGAAACCGTACAAATCGTGATGGGATGTTCATGGTTTTTGCACCAGAACGTTGACGCCATGTCGTCCGATCACAATTGTGTTGCCGCCGAGCAGCGGTCTCAGTCGATAAAACGTCTCGTGCCGCATGACCGCGAGCTTGTGACCAGGGGTCAGCCATCGCTGCGCAAAAGCTTCTTCATTAGCAATCCACTTGTCGGGCTCGACCGAGAAGCCGAGATCCAGCTCGGATCTGGCGCCGACAATGATCGGTTCTCGTTCGGCGTAAAACGCCAGACCTCGGTCAATCTGGCCCACGTTGAACAGTTCTGTGTTGACGCGGGACGCCGCCTTGGCTTCCAAGCCAAGTGGTTTGATGGAGAGGGATCCAAACGCCCGAGACGCCATCAAGCCAGCCTGAAGGCTGGCCAGCGTCGCCAGCGAAGCGACGGCAACCGCGCAGAGCCTGTGGCCGCGCAGGGCGATCCCAAAGGCCAGGAAGCCACCGATGACCAGGATGCCCATCGTGATGGCGCCCCAGGTATGCAATGAGGCCGGATTGCTGATATTGAGCTTCAGTACCGCATTCGACATTGTCGGATGCCATAGCAGCACGGCGATGGCAACGCCGAGCACAGGCATGGCAAGAAAGCTTGCCGCCAGTGTGGGGCGGGCTGCAGTCATGGATCTGTACGCGAGCAAGACGGCCACCGGTGGGAAGGCAGGCAGGATATAGAGCGGCAGCTTCGAGCGCGAAATCGAAAAGAAGGCAATGACAACGACTACCCACAGCGACAGAAACAGTCGTGCGTCGAAGCCAGGCGTTGCCTGTGCGCTGCGAGAGCGGAGTGCGATAGCACGGGGAATCAAGCCCATGAACGGCAGGACGCCTGCCGCACCAACGGCCAGGAAGAACCAGAATGGCTTGTCCCGCTCGTGAACCGAGGACGAGAACCTCGCGAAGTGTTCGTGGATGAAGAAGTAATTCAGAAATTCGGGGTTGCGCTGGGACACCACGACAAACCAAGGCATGGTGATGGCCACCGCAAGCAGGCTCCAGCGCCAGAATCTCGCGCTAAAAAAAGCGGAAAATTGTCGAGTGACCGCTCCGTATAGCAGCAGCGTGATTCCTGGCAGTACCAGGGCAATCAGGCCTTTGGCAAGAAATGCCAGGCCGACCAACAACCAGATCAGGGGGTATAAGCGAGGTTCCCGATTCTGGTAGGCCACGGCGAAAACGAGAGCGGCACTGCCGAGCAGTGCGCCGACGCCAATGTCTGTTGTTGTCAGATTCGAGCCGAGAATCCAGAGGGGAGCGCCGATGAGCACCAGCGCTGAGGCGAGGCCTATGCGCGTGTCATAGAGCGATCGCGCCGCCCACCATGCGACGAGTGCGCCCAGCAGTCCCACAAGCGCACTCCAGATCCTTGCTGTCCACTCGGACGGCCCGAAGAGCGTATAGGCGCTGGCGGTCGCCCAATACTGCAGGGGCGGCTTGTCGAAGAACTTGATGCCGTTCAACCGCGGCGTGACCCAATCGCCGGAGACGAACATCTCGCGCGGAACCTCGGCGTAACGACCCTCGTCGGGTTCATAGAGGGGACGCACGGATAGCGTGGACATCCAGAGGACCACCGCGAGCGCGATGGTCAAAGCCATGAAAATCTGTCGCTTCAAGAGACTGCCCGTCCAGGTGTGCGGTGGCAACTGCTACCGCGCTTGGTCAAATGCTCTCAGGGCGCAACGACATAGATGCCGGATGTGGTTCGTCGCCGTCGTGATGTTGAATCATGGAGCAGTTCACGCGGCGCCGCTTGACGCTCCAGAACCGAGGATGCGATTCACGCGGGAGTCCGAAGAATGGCGACTTGGCCAGCAGAGAGCGAACAGCGGGATTCTAGGGCGCTCACCTGTCGGGGGGATTACGAGATGATGACGGCGCAGTCCGCCGTGGAGTGCGTTGCGGCAGAAGATGTTGCCTGTTAAAGCGCAGCGTCAGCTCATGGTAACCCAAGTGCTTCGGAGAACGGGCGTCGGGTTCGATGCCTTTGCGCGTAACCATTCGGCCATGTCTGCGCAATGTTCTGCGTAGTAAAATTGCGCCCCCGCAGTTGTCAGCGGGGCTTCATCATCCTTAGTGCTCACGCCTAGAAGGGCGCTTTCCCTCAGATGTTCTTGGGCGCAGCCGCGTTCGAAGGTGCTTGTCTTCCGCGCTGCGCATAGATCCGGGGTGTTCGTTGTGAACCCCAAAAAGTCGCAAGGACTTCGCTGCTATGCGGTCGAGACTGACGGCACTTCTGATGGCAATCTCGACCTATCAGGCGTGGGATTTCTACTACCTTGCAACGCGAGCACCGGACGCTCATGTCGTCGCCGACGCAGTCGCGTGGGTAGTGGGCGGCCTCGCGATCCTTTGGTTCGTGATTCGAAAACGGCGTCGTCGTGTCCACCACAAGCGGCCCGTTTCTGAAGCGCTACCTGGCGCACCCAAGGTACGATGGCAAGCGATGGTCGAACGAGACGAGGTGGCAATTCAGGCGACGCGGCAGTTGTTGCAGTCAATGCAGATGCAGTTCGATCGCTGGAAATTTACGCCACCGGAAACGGAAGTGGCGATGCTTCTCATAAAAGGGTTGACCCTTGAAGAGTGTGCTCAGTCGCTAGCGTGGCATGATGTGACGGTGCGGACAATTGCCGCGAGCGTATTCGCCAAGGCACACCTCAGCAATCGCCATCAATTTGCCGCCTACTTTCTCGGTGATCTGTTGGTTGAGCCGATCGAACCTGCACCTCGATCAAAAGCCGGTGAGTGTAGACACGACGCCGGCATGTAAGTTGTCGCGCTTGACCTTCAAGCAAAGACCAGAACGGTAAAAACCCGATTATTGGTGTCTGTGCCGCAGTACGGTGCTGTGGCTGTATCTCTATTTCGATGAACAAACTTCTTCAAGCTATACACGAAAGCTTGCCGCAGTGGCTGGCAGATTGGTTCGACATTCTTGTTCCCGCTATCGAGGTCGTGCTGATTGCGGCTGGCGCATGGTTAGCAGTGCGCATCGCGCGTCGGTTGCTTAGAAAGCTGACCAACACATATTCTCTGCCAGGAAAAGTTGCGGCGCTGTCTTTGCGTGTGGTGGCGACCATCGTGTACGTAGCTGCCACGCTCTGGGCTCTCGAGCGAATGGGCGTGTCTGGAACTGTCCTGTGGACCGCATTCACGGGATTTGCCACTGTCGGGGCGGTCGCGTTTTTCGCCGCGTGGAGTGTACTCTCGAACCTGTTCTGCGCGCTCCTGATCTACGTCACCGGTGCGTTCCGCATCGGGGACGTTGTGGAGCTTCTTGAGAACGGGGAAAAGCCGGGAATAAAGGGCCGTGTGCTCGACGTAAATCTCGTCTATACCACCTTACTGGAAACAACAGTCGACGGACAAGAGGTGGTGCTGCAGCTGCCGAACAGTCTGGTGTTTCAACGTGTGCTACGAAGGTGGAAGTAGCCTCACGGGTGGCGCGGTCCGGTGAGAACGCAGACCGGTGCTAGAGGGGAATCCCGCTTTCGCGTTTTTGAGGCTACGTAAACTACTCAAGACCTTAAGCTGGCGTCCGCGATGTCGGCGGGCGCCGCAAAACTGCTTGATTTCAGTGGCAGTGGCGAATGCCGGTCTTGTGGTCTATATGGCAGCCTTGGCTGTCAGTCCCACCACTATGCGCCCACACGCCGCCCGACGCACAGGCCAGAACGGCCGTGAGAATGATGGTGATCCGTTTCAAGAAAGGTCTCCCTGGAGTGTTGGTTAGCGGTCTCAGTCTGCCGCACGTTCCACACTATCATCACTGCGATTGCCAGCCCTCCCCGCCGCGGTAGGGCTGTTGCGGCTGTGTCACAACTGTCTGCGCTCGCTACGGCCAACGCACCTCAGCAACGTAACGAAAATGCTGACGGCCGCTGGCGCCCAAGTTTGTAGGTGAATCGACGCATAACGTCCCCGCAATCCCGATGGCCTCGCCGACTCACGCCCTCTGACTTTCGATTTGCACCGAGCATGATAGGAGTCCTTGCGACCTGAACAGGGAAGGGAGAGTGGACCGAATCGGGCGCTTCGACGCAGGCGCCACGGTGGGCAATAGCTCCCTTGGACTACATCGGTGGTGAGGGTAAACCCCAGCGTTGCGAAGGCCATCCACGTTGGCGGGCGAGCGTCAATCTATGAGTTTTCCAGATCAATCCGCTCCCAAAGAATCGTTTGTTGTCCCTGAGACCGGCTTCGATAATTTGCATCAAAGCCCGCGACAAACTGCGCGCGGGCGACAAATCCAGATGCAAAGGAGACAAGGCAATGAATGCCCCCATCGAAGCCAAAGAATTTCCGCTCGTCCAGCTCGCAAACGTTCTGGAGCCGATTGAGAGAGCCACTGGGCTCGGAAATGCGTTCTATACCGACGACCAGTACTACAAGCAAGAGCGTGACACGTTGCTGGGTAAAGACTGGGTATGCATCGGTTTTGCGGATGACGTGAAGGCGAAGTCTTTTGCCAAGCCGGTCGATTTCATGGGTCTACCGCTGCTGATGATGCGCAATCGCGAAGGCGTCCTCCAGGTTTTCCACAACGTCTGCAGCCATCGTGGCATGAAACTGGTACACGAAGCCGGTGAAATCCAGGGAGTGATTCGCTGTGGATACCATTCCTGGACGTATGATCTGAACGGCGTGCTCAAGGGCACGCCACATGTTGGCGGTGTCAATCAGCACAAGGACCCCCGCTTTGCGTGCGAGAAGCACGGTCTGAAGGCATTGCGCAGCCATGTCTGGATGGGCATGGTCTTCGTCAATCTCTCGGGGACGGCGCCTGCCTTCGAGGAAGCCATTAAGCCGCTGACGGACCGCTGGCAACAATTTCTCGGTGCGGATGGGCTATCCATGATCCGTATGCCGCACGATAGTGGCTCGTGGTCGCTTGAGGTCAATTGCAACTGGAAGCTTGCGGTCGAGAACTACTGCGAGGCCTACCATCTTCCCTGGGTCCACCCATCGCTGAATACCTATTCGCGTTTGGAAGACCACTACAACATCGCGTTTTCGGAGCGCTTTGCCGGCCAGGGAAGTCATGCATACAACCTCGCCGACGTCGAGGGCATCTCACTGCCGACGTTCCCATCGTGGCCGGTGGACCGGATGCGCACCGCCGAGTACGTTGCACTCTTCCCCAACGTCCTGCTTGGCATTCAGGCCGATCATGCCTTCGCAATGGTGCTGCAACCCTTGGCCGCGAACCGCACGGTAGAGCACCTACGGCTCTTTTTCGTGGGCGATGAGGCCGCGCAAGACCCGAACTATGCGGCGAGCCGACATGCCGTCCTGGCAGCCTGGCGCGTCGTGTTCAGCGAAGACATCGGCGCTGTGGAGGGGATGCAGGCCGGACGCCAGTCGCCCGGCTTCACAGGGGGCGCCTTCTCGCCAGAGATGGACGCGCCCACCCACTATTTCCATCGTTGGATGGCCACCCGGCTCCTTGAAAACGCGCAAGCGTGATAGGAGAGAGAAATGGCACCCACCATGGCTCGACATTGGCTCAACTACATCAACGGAGAGTGGGTCGACAGTGGCCGCCGGCTCGATGTCGCCTCCCCCGCGACAGGCGAGAATTTCGCTACCGTGGCGCTGGCGAGTGTCGAGGATGCTGAACTGGCTCTCGACGCGGCCGCGCGGTGTGTTCAACGCGGGGACCTGACACATCAGCGGCCCGAGGAAAGGGTGAGATGGCTTCTGCATATCGCGGAGGAGATCCGCGCCGTAGCCGACGAAGGCGCGCAGATCCTCTGCCAGGAAAACGGTAAGCGACTGAGCGACGCGCGCGACGAGTTTATCGAGGCTGCACGCTACTTCGAGTACTACGCGGGTATGGCCGACAAGATCGAGGGAATTTCCGTCCCACTCGGTGATAGCTATGTGGATTTCACGCGCTATGAGCCGATGGGCGTCTCGGTGCAGATCGTGCCGTGGAATTTCCCGGTCTCCATCTGCGCGCGTTCGCTCGCGCCCGCATTGGCGGCGGGCAACGCCGTCATCGTGAAGTCCCCGGAACTGTCGCCGCTCGGTCTCTGCGTTCTTTTCCAGGCGATTCAACGAGTTGGGTTGCCCCGTGGCGCCGTCCAGTTACTGTGCGGTCTCGGTCGAGAAGTCGGTGCCCATCTGGCTAGTAGTGCGAAGACGAATCACATTGTCTTTACCGGTTCCGTACCGACGGGGCGCGCCATTCTTGCTGCCGCTGCGCAATGGGCGACGCCCAGCGTGATGGAGTTGGGCGGAAAGTCCGCGGCAATTGCTTTCCCAGACTGTGACCGTGAGGATCTGCTTGCCAGCGTAAAGAGCGGCATCTTCTTCAACGCTGGTCAGGTGTGCTCGGCCATGTCGCGGCTTCTCGTACACCGCGATATTTACGACGAGGTGCTGCTTGCCGTCGCAGCGCTTGCCAACCAACTCGTCACGGGGCCTGGAGAAGACGACCCCGATCACACCCCGCTGATCAGCCTCGATCAGCTCGATAAGGTGGCTTCTATGTGTCGGGAGGCCGTTGCGGAGGGGGCCACGGTGGTGGCAGGCGGCGACCGAGTGGTGGAGCGGTGCGGGCATTTCATGCAGCCGACGATTCTTGGCCACGTACAGCCACACATGAAGATCGCTTGCGAAGAGGTGTTCGGTCCCGTGTTGTGTGTGATGCCATTCGAAACCGAGGATGAAGCGGTACAGATTGCCAATGGCACGCCGTTTGGCCTGGTGGGGGGCGTATTCACGCGCGACATTAGCCGCGCACTGCGCTTTACGCGACGTCTGCGCGCCGGCCAGGTCTTCGTGAACGAATGGTATGCGGGCGGCATCGAAACCCCGTTCGGTGGCGTTGGGCTTTCTGGATTTGGTCGGGAGAAGGGCCAGGAGGCCATCTATAGCTACGTGCGTACGAAGAACGTCGCGATTCGCGTGGCCGACCACTAGGAGGCACCCGAAATGAAGAAGTGGCTCTGCATCGTTTGCGGTGTGATCTACGACGAGGCTGAAGGCTGGCCTCAGGATGGCATTCCCCCCGGAACCCGATGGGAGGATGTCCCTGAGGATTGGAAGTGCCCCGAGTGTGGGGTCGGCAAGGCTGACTTTGAGATGCTGGAGATTGCGGGGGAGGAGGTGCCGTCAGCCTCGCCAGCGATTGCTGTGTCGGCCGTCGCCGCAGCGAACCCTGTCACGCAGTGCTCACCCCATCCAGTCGTCATCGTGGGTTCCGGCCATGCTGGTTACGGGCTGGCCCAGGCGATTCGTCAGCGTGACCCGCATGCCGAAATCATCGTCCTGACGCGTGAGTCTGGTCATCTCTATTCAAAGCCAGCCCTATCAATCGCGACCTCGTTGGGGCGCAGTGTCGAGAGCCTGATTGCCGAATCGCCTTTCGAGATCGAGAGAAGGCTCAGGATCCGTGTCTATCCCTACTGTGACGTGCATGCGATCAACAGTGCCGCGCACACCCTGACGACTAGCATGGGGGAGATGCCCTACGCAAAGCTCGTTCTGGCTCTGGGGGCAAGCCCCGTACGCCTTGGTGTTAGGGGGCGTGGCGATGCGCTGCTAAGCGTCAACAACCTTGACGACTATCGGGCATTGCGTCGTCAGTTGGAAGGCGCCACACGTGTGGCGATCATCGGCGATGGGCTCATTGGGTGTGAGTTTGCCAACGACCTCGCCACCAGTGGCTACCAGGTGAGTGTCGTCGGCATCGGGAGATGGCCGCTGGAACGTCTCCTGCCGCATGCGGCTGGAGTCCACCTGCAACGTGCCCTGACAAGCCTTGGAGTGGATTGGCATCTGGAAAATCAGCTGGAGGAAATCGGCGGAGTACCCGGTGCATGGCAACTCAAGCTCGCCGATGGCAGAGAACTGGAGGCGAACGTGGTGATCTCGGCGGTGGGCCTGACGCCAAACGTCGCGCTGGCTGCCGACAGCGGTTGCGCCGTCGGACGCGGCATTCGTACGGACGACACCCTGCAGACAAGCCTTCCGGATGTGTATGCACTTGGTGACTGCCTGGAAATTGGCGGCCGACTGGCCCCGTACTTGGCACCAATCAACCACGGCATTACCGCCCTTGCTCGAACACTGACCGGGAGCCCGACGCCAGTCAGCTACCCGCCCATGCCCGTCCATGTGAAAACGCCGGTGGCGCCGCTGTGCTTCCTGCCGTCTCCCGCATCCGGCTTAGGCGAGTGGCGGGTCGATGAGACCGCGGATGGGGGGGTGAGTTGTGGCCACTTTGACGACAGCGGGCGGATGTGCGGCTTCGCGCTCGTCGGTTCCGCGGCACAGTCGTTGCGCGGACAGTGGCTGGAAGCATGCAAGCCGCCGATTGGCGATTATGTGTCCTGATATCTACTACGCAAGATGAACCTGCCAAATGATGACAAAAGCTGCGGCTGGTATGCCGCGCTACCAAGCCCGGAACTGGCCATGGGATTGGCTGGCCGTCAATCGGCGGACTATGCCGTGATCGGCGCCGGCTTTGCCGGTCTTGCCGCTGCGCGTCGGCTCGCTGTTCACAAGCCGCAGGCTCGCATTCTCCTGGTCGACGCACAACGCGTGGGCGAGGGCGCGTCGGGTCGCAATTCGGGGTTCGTGATAGATCTTCCGCACAAGTTCGCCCTGGAGAACCCGGACCCGGCGTTCAAGCAGCGGTTGCTGCGGTTGAACCGCGCCGCGATTGCCCAACTGCAATCACTCATCGACAACCACGGCATCGCGTGTCAATGGTCGCATGCAGGGAAATATCAGGGTGCGGTCGGTGAGCGAGGACTGGCCTACCTGGCGCATTTCGAAAAGCTCCTGGCGGATCTAGGAGAGCCCCACCATTCGGTCGATGGCAGCAAGCTGGCTGGGATCTTGGGCACCAGTCATTACAGCCGCGCCGTATTCACGCCGGGATGCTACCTGATGCAGCCAGCGGCGCTGGTCCGAGGGCTTGCGCGATGCCTGCCCGAGAATGTTGAGCTGCTCGAGAACGCTCCCATTTTGCGGGTGGACCGTGACGGCACTGGCGGCTACGTACTGCACGGCGCGAACGGGGCCATTCATACGCGAAGCCTGCTGCTCGGGACGAGCATTTTTACGCGCGAGTTCGGGTACCTGCAAAACCGGCTGTTGCCGGTGATGACCTTCGCGAGCTGGACCGCGCCACTGAACTCCGAGCAATGCAAGCGCTACAAGGGAACCTTCGACTGGGGATTAACGCCGGCCGATCATGCGGGCACGACGGTGCGCATGACGCAGGATCGACGTTTGATCATTCGAAATACCTACCGGCACGTATCGAAATATGGCCGCAGCGTCGACAGCGCTATGCGCGAGCGAATCCGCGCGGGTCACCGTCAGGCATTCCTTGCACGCTTTCCGGAGTTGGCGGATCTGGAATTCACCCATACATGGGGAGGCGTCTACGCCATCTCGCGCAACTTTACGAACTTCTTCGGCCAGTTGCCGGATGGGGCCTTCGCGTCGGCATGCGACAACGGCGTTGGCGCTGCATGGGGCACCATCTCAGGTACCTTGTTGGCGGACTATGCCGTGGGCGCCCAGTCTTCCCTGCTTGACGACATTCAGGCGGTCACCGGTATGCCATCCCTGAATCCACCGGAACCGTTCCTCGGCATTGGCGTTCGCTCCCGCATCATGCTCGCCGCGTGGCAAAGTCGGAGCGAGCTGTGAGAACCCAAGCGAATCCGACTGCGGAAGTAAGGTTGGTCGACCAGGCTGACCTCGGCTTCGTTGTCCGAGGCGGGCCGCCTGGTGCGGCCTACGTCGCACGAGCGTTTCCCGATGACGGACTGTCTCCTCTCGGTATCGGTTTCGCGAGGTGGGAAGGTGCGCGGGTCAGCTGGACCACATTGTACGAGGAAGTGATCTTCACCATCGAAGGCAGCCTAAGTGTGGAAGTCGGCGGTTGTCAGCATCACGTCAAGCCCGGACAGGTTTTGTGGATACCCAAGTACACGGAGCTGATCTATTCGGGCTTTGCGCTTTTTGGGTATGTCGTGTACCCGGGAAACTGGAAGCAGACGTGCAACGAGGACTTGGAGGAACCTACAATGCACTTGAGGTAAGGTAACGTGGTTGCATCACGGAAGGCATCTTCGCTGTCCAGGACCTTCAGTGGCGCGACCAATGCGGGACTACTATTAAAAAAGCCCCCGGAGACACCCGTTCCCATGAAAATCCAGCCATTGCCGCCGTTCAAGGCGCTGATTGCCTTTGAAGCCACGGCTCGCTTGGGCAGCTTCACGCGTGCCGCAGACGAACTCAATGTCACGCAGGGCGCCATCAGCCGACAAATCGGTTTGCTCGAAGACATGCTTGGCGCACACCTTCTCGACCGAACCACGCGCTCGGTCCGCCTGACTCCCACGGGCGAACAGTACTTTCAATCCAGTCGAGAAGCCTTGCTTGCCCTTGCGGAGGCCACGCAGGTGGTCAAACGATGGCAGGGCGACCAGCAGGTGACGGTTGCCACCAGCACAGCGCTCGCCTCCTTGTGGTTGCTGCCGCGCATCCCCGAGTTTAATGACGCTCATCATGGCATCGACCTGCGCATAGTTGCCTTTGATCACGTCAAGGACTACGGCAAACTGGAGTGTGACCTCGCCGTCTACTATTGCAAGAGCCCACCGGCCTCTATCAAGAGCACGCCGATCTGCAGCGAAGAAATCTTCCCGATCTGCAGTCCCGCGTATCTGGCACGTTGTCCGGAACTCCGCCGGGCGGAAGACCTTGCTGCCTGTACCTGGCTGTGGCTAGACGATTCCGAACGAGACTGGGTCAGTTGGCCAGAGTGGTTTCGCCGCCTGGATCTCGCGCCCGCCACGCCTCGCAATCGGATCAATCTCAACAGCTATGCCATGGTGATCCAAGCCGCGTTGAGCGGCCAAGGTGTCGCGCTCGGATGGGGAAATCTCATCGATCCCTATTTAAAGGCGGGCACCCTAATACGTCCTGTTCCTGAAACGCTTAAAACAGATGGGCAATTCCTGATCCTCGAACCGTCGGGGCCGCACGAGAGACGAAAAAGCGTGGGAAGTTTTCGGGACTGGCTGCTGTCGCTGCAATGACTGGGGCCTTGCGAGCATCGCGGGGGCCCTGTATTACGTCGCGCCCAGAGCAGTCTATTCGGACTAATGCTTGGCTATTCATGTATCCTTTTTTATTACATTAAATAATCAATCGATGCACAAAAGATCGTTTGTTTAACCCGGCGGACTTACACAAACTCTCCTTGCGGCTTGATCGAAATCAAGGTGTTCCTGCTGCGAATAGAACAGGCCTTAGGCCATACAGATCCAAGGAGACAACGTTGTCCAATGCAATCGGTTCCCTATCTTCCGCCCCCGTGCTACACCCCGGGAAACTGTCAAACAAGCATCGCAAATTCCTGACGAAGCTGACGGCCGTCATCTCCGGAGGCATGCTGATCGATGGCTTCGTCCTGGGCTGCATCGGGATCGTGATGCCCGCCATCACCAACGACCTGCACCTGTCCGTCGTCTGGCAGGGATTGATTGGCGCATCGGCGCTCATTGGCATCTTCATTGGTGGTCCGCTCGGCGGGTGGCTGGCCGACAAAGTCGGACGACGGCCGATGTTCACGATCGATCTGGCGATTTTCCTGGTAGGTTCCATCGCGCAATTCTTCGTGACGGACGCGCTGCAACTCTTTGCGGTCCGGGTATTGATGGGTATTGCTATCGGTGCGGACTATTCGATCGGTTGGCCCCTGCTTGCGGAATTCTCGCCAGCGCGCCTGCGCGGCAAGTTGCTCGCAGTCCTTGAACTGGCGTGGTACGTGGGATTCCTCGTCTCCTACGCGGTGGGCTACGGCTTGACGGTTGCTCACGCGGCGAGTTGGAACGTGATTCTTGGACTAAGCACGATTCCGACCGTCATCGTTTTCTTGATGCGGCTGGGTACGCCGGAGTCGCCGCGTTGGCTGATGAGCATGGGGCGAACGGCCGAAGCTAGGGCCCTGGCGGCGGAGTATATGGAGCAGGACGAACAAGCGGATTTGCAATCGCAGCCCATCACCGATCAGCAGGGGTTCGGTCGACTGTTCTCGGCCGACTATATCAAGGCCACCATTTTTGTCTCGATCTTCTGGGTATGTAACGTCACCCCATACTTTGCGATCGGTGCATTCGCACCCATTGTGCTGGAACGACTGGGGCTTCAGGAGGGATTGACTGGCGGGTTGGTGCTCAACGGAGTGGCGGTACTCGGGACCGCTATCGCGGTGATGTCGATCGAGCGCGTCGGTCGGCGCAAACTGGCTATTCCGCCGTTCTTCGTTTCGGCCATCGCGCTGCTCTGCGTGGCGCTGTTTTCTCACGGTTCCCCCACGCTCATTCTGGTGTGCTTCTTCACGTTCTCCCTGGTGAACGCGATTTCGACCACGCTGACGGGGGTCTATCCCGGTGAGGTGTTCCCCACGGAAATCCGAGGAGTAGGCGTCGGCTTTGCCACCGCCTTTTCTCGTGTAGGGGCCGCGGCCGGCACCTTTTTGCTGCCGCTGGTCATTGATGGCTTCGGCGTTGGCATGGCATTACTCATTGCCGCGGGTATCTGCCTCTTCGGCGGCATCGTGTCTTACTTCCTGGCACCGGAGACCAAGGGGAAACTACTCAGCGAGGTCTCTGCACCGCAGGGGCGCACCGTGCCGCAACCTGGGTCATGATTGTCGACGAGGCAACGGGCGCTCTGGCGCATCGATGAAGCTCTCCCGCACGCCGCGTGTGGTGCGGCGCTCGCAGCAAGTTGGCATGAGTCGGCGTGCGGCGCGCTCCGGATGACCGGATGCCGACGCGAGGCCTGCGCATGGCATCCGTCATGGGGTGCGTGCTTCCTCGTGCCGACGTCGTCCTGTCCATACCACGCATAACCGAAATCATGATGGCCGTCGCTGACGCAGTCGGGATCATTGGTGTGATCTGCTATCAGATCGCCTATGCAGGCCTGCAATTGAATCGATTGCAACGGGACAGCAAACTGTACTTGGCCCTCAATCTGATCGGTCCCTGCTGCTTGCTGTATTCCCTTGTCTTTCATTTCAACCTCGCCGCGGCGATCAGCCAGTGGTTATGGTTGATGTGGAGCGTGGTGGGTGTGGTCGTCACCGTCCGCACCCGACGACGGCAGCCTGCGCACAGCGGCGAAATGTGTCCGGGACAGGGTAGGCGGTCCGCATTGGGTTCGGACGTGCCGCGGTAGGCGACGGCGGCACCGCGGGCGCCACGCGCGGCGATCGCCCGGCAGGGAAGCCAGACGGCCATCGGCTTACGACAGCAACCGCCGGCGGCTCGCGCCGGCGCGCCCGCGGCCTGCAAGACCTGACTTGTCATTTCCTAATGCCGCCAACGGTGCGGCCTGCAACGCAATCCATTTGGAACTACCCATGAAGAAACAATTCTTTGTGATGGGCATGGCGTGCGCCGTCATGGCGCCCGCCTGGGCTGTCGGCTCAGTGACCCTGTATGGCATCTTGGATGAAGGGGTCAACTACACGAGCAATGTCGGCGGACACAGCCAGGTCGCGCTGGAAAGCGGCTTCCCTCACGGCAGCAGGTGGGGCATAAAGGGCACCGAACCATTGGGCGGTGGACTCCAAACGGTGTTTCAGCTCGAAAACGGCTTCATGGTGGACAACGGCCGCGCAGCCCAGGGGGGCTTGCTGTTCGGCCGGCAGGCCTATGTTGGGATTGTTAGTGATCGATTCGGGACTGTGACGGCGGGTCGGCAGTATGACTTGACGGTGGATTTCCTCTCGCAAACCTCCGCAGCCGGGAGTTGGGGCGGATACATGTTTGGACACCCCTACGACAACGACAACATGGTGTATTCATTTCGGGTGAACAACACGCTGAAATACACCAGTCCGCTGCTGGGTGGGGTCAAGTTCGGCGGCGCCTACAGTTTCAGCAACGACGCAAACTTTGCGAGAAATCGGCAGTTCAGCTTTGGTACGCAATACACGCAGGGTGGCCTGCTGCTGGCGGCTGCCTACCTTCAGGCCAACCAGCCCTCCGCGACGCCCAACGGTGCGATCAACAACGGGGGAGACCAGAATCTGCTCGGCAGTCGGCTGGAGATCTTTGGCGCTGGCGCGACTTATAGCATCGGGGCGTCGACCTTCGGTCTCGTCTACTCGAACACGAACGTGTCCGCGCCCAAAAGCTCGGGGTACGTCGGGCCGATTGTCTCTCCGGCGGGGGCGGCGTCATCCCTGAAATTTCAGAACTTCGAGGTGAACGCCAAATACCAGTTCGCGCCATCTTACTGGCTTGGAGCAATGTACACGTTTACGCGCGCGAGTCTGGCGGCCGGTTCTGGCCGCCAGGATCCGGTCTATCACTCATTTGGGTTCATGGCCGACTATGCATTTTCCAAACGGACCGATATTTATATGCAGGGTGTCTATCAGCGCGTCGCAGGAGACCGCACGGGCACCGTCCTCGATGCAGCCTATGTGACCGGAGCCGCCAACGTGTCCTCTAACCGGAATCAGTTGCTGCTCCGCGCGGCAATCCGCCATTTTTTCTAGGGGTGGCCTTTCCTCGCCAATCACGGGTTACCTCGTCCGAGGAAAGTCCGGCGGTAGGCCTCGGCCTGTTAGGCATGAAAGAGCGAGGCAATCACTGTACGAACCCGGATCGAGCGAGATTTTCCGGGAGGCGTGTGCTTGGCCGCCGCGGATTTTTCCTGAAAGTATGCGAGCCGAGGGCTGCTATCGCTCCATCTAGGCGACGCCTCGCAGGAAGCTGGCAGCGCCACCGTACCTTACGCGGCGAACAGCTGATCTCGAAGGCTGTTTGCCGCTTCCATGACGGCTCGCGGCGTCGACCCGCCGTGTCATCGGAGGGGTGAGTTGTCTTACACATATATCTCCGAGGTGCCAATCGGTGAGCAGCCGCGGGAGTATCGAGGCTGAGCATTCGTTGGCCGCCATCGCTAGCGTCACTTCGATCTTCGGCAGCTACTGTTCAAAAAAGGCGCAAGCCTCGTTTGACTGCACGAGGCAATCGTGTGAGAGTCGAGCATCCGATGGTCCCCGACCCCGGCCGACCGGAAGCGCAAGTAGTGCTGGAAATGTGAGTTCGCGAGTCTACGCTCGTCCCAACCCCTGATCTGCAATGTCCATTCGTACCGCATCACCGGCATTACTGGCGGCTCTGCTTTTCGGCGCAAGCACGCCGCTGGCCAAGGCGCTGACCGGATCGGTTGCCCCGCTCCTGCTGGCCGGACTACTGTATCTTGGTAGCGGCATCGGCCTGGCGCTCGTGCTCGCAATCCGAAGAGTCTGGGCGAAGCCTGATCCGGGAAACGATCATAGCGGTATTCCGCGGGCAGAGGTGCCGTGGCTGATTGGCGCAATCGTTGCGGGCGGCGTAGCGGGGCCAGCGTTGCTGATGAATGGCCTCGTCTCGACCAATGCCGCTTCGGCATCACTGCTGCTGAACGTGGAGGGTGTGTTCACGGCGGTCATCGCCTGGGTGGTGTTGAAGGAGAACGCCGACCGGCAGATTGTTCTGGGGATGATCACGATCGTGGCCGGCGGCTTGCTGCTGTCCTGGCAGCCGGGCAGCCTGCAGATGTCGACTGGCGCGCTGCTTATCGTCGGCGCTTGCCTGTGCTGGGCGATTGACAACAACCTCACCCGCAAGGTGTCCAGCAACGACGCACTGCTCGTCGCCTGCCTGAAGGGGCTTGTCGCGGGACTCTGCAACACGTCGCTCGCCCTGATGCATGGGGCGGAGTTCCCACCAGTCGGTACCGCGGCGGGCGCGCTGATCATCGGATTCGCCGGATACGGTGTGAGTCTCGCCTTGTTTGTGGTGGCGCTGCGGCTATTGGGAACGGCTCGAAGCGGTGCATACTTCTCGGTCGCCCCATTGTTTGGGGTCCTGATCTCGTTTGTGATTTGGCCTGAGGTGCCAGGCTTGGCGTTCTGGTTTGCCGCGGCGCTGATGGCCTTGGGCGTGTGGTTGCATCTGCGAGAGCGGCACGAACACGTGCATACCCATGAGCCATTGGCGCATAGCCACTCGCATCGGCATGACGAGCATCATCAGCATGAGCACGGCTTCTCATGGGATGGCAAGGAACCCCACAGGCACTGGCACGAACACGAGGTAATGGCGCACAAACACCCGCATTATCCAGACATGCACCATCGCCACTTGCACTAATACATCGCGAAGGCCTATGACAGATAGGCCACAATGCGGGTAAATGGCGCGTCGTGCATGGTTGAGCGAAGGTAGTTGACTGGGCTTGCCGACCATGGCCCGCTCGCACCTCGTATGCGAGACCCCAAGTTAGCGCAATAAGCGCCTTTCCAGAGGCTCGCCGGGGGCTGCTTCCTTGCGCAACACGGCAGGGTCAGCGGGGACGATTGCGAAACTAATGCAACAACCTACATTTTGCGCGGGGTTGCTGCACTCAAAAAACCACCCACGGAAAACCCGGCGCTACGCGAGGCATGCCAATCGGCGTCAGAACGGACAGAAACGGTGTCCTTCTCGCCATGCGAACCAATCGCACGGGTAGATGCAATCGCCATCTCGTTCGTGGAAGATCGCGATCATCTCTCGCCGGATGCAGGCTAACAGGTCATCCCGATATGGCCGAGGCACCTCGGCGAGCACGACAAAGCGGCCGCGATCGTCTTTCGTCACCGATCGCCGCGCTGCAATCGCCCATGGGTTAGCGGGGCCATTTGCGACCGGGTTGTGCATCGTTCACTGGTTCAGGGTTGTCGACAGAGCCAAGCGCGCAGGGCAAGCAGGCTGCCGACCAGCGGTGCGATAGAGAGGGCGGGGACGCCGCGGAGGCGGCCGTCCCAGCGCCGCCACGCCTGTAGCGAAGCCTGCGCGGCGCCACGCAGTGGGAGGAAATAAACGCCAGGGGCTTCACGCGCCGCGCGCGATAGCTCGCGTGCCACGGGTGACCACCGAAAATTAGAGCGCATGACGGATCTCTACCGCGCAATCCTGGTTGCGGCACCTGGACGGTGCGATGGCGCTGGCACAACGCGCGGTCCAACAACGTAACGCCTTCTTAATCCACGGCACGGCAGGTGAGAGTGCCAATTACCCGGAGTGGACACCCGCATTTTACGGACCGCTTGGCACGCCCATCCGCCAGGGAAGATCGGGAATTTCTGAGGGAGATTTACTAGGTGCAGCAAAACTGCGCGAACTAGAGGTTGCTGCAGAAAATCCGGCGAGGCCCAGGCTTTCGGGACTTGTGTAAGGGATCGGGAGGATTTGGCACCTCCAACTTCAGCAGCACGTCATGCAGCATTGCACTATGCACTCCGCGCGCGAACGGGAACAGGGACAACGCGCAGGTGCTGGCCGGACCTGGCCCTGCGGCGCAGGGCCAGATTACCGAAAATTGTGCCGCTCGCAATCCTCTAACTAAGGTCCCCCTCCTGCAACAAAGGACGCCGATACGTCTCCGGGATCCGCACTATGAACAAGAATGCCACCAAGAATATGCCAGCCGCATAGTAAGCGGGTGCCAGCCTATTGTGCGTGAGCGCCAACAGATAGGTGCTCAGAAATGGCGCGGTGCCACCGAACAGAGCGTAGGCCGCGTTTACGCTGATCGATGCACAGCTCAGTCGCACACGCGTCGGAAAGAGCTCAAGCAGAGCAATCGGGAGCGGTCCCCAGAACAGGCCGCCAGCGATCGCAATCATGCCCTGTCCCAGATTAGCCGCAGCCAGGCTTCCTTGACCAGCAAGCATATAACCGGGAATCAGCGTAACGATGGATAGCACCAGTGCGCCAAGAAGGACGGGCTTTCGACCGAACCGGTCGGATAAATACCCACCAAGATTCATGGCAAGGAAAGCCAACATCAAGGCAATGCAGTTGGAAATCAAAGCATCGTTGGCACTCAGCTTCGTGGTCGTCGTCAGGTAGGTGACGAAGTAACCGGCCAGAGTGTAGAAGCCCAGACTAGACAGCGCGGAAAGTACGAACGTGAACAAGACCTCCGAGCGATACCGCTTAAGGGTCGCCAGGATGGGCTCGGGAGCGCCGCGCCTAGTCGCCTTCGTAGCCTCGAACGCTGGCGACTCTCCTACTTTCGCGCGAATATAGATGCCCACCAGCGCGAACGGCGCTCCCAGCAAGAAGGGGATGCGCCAGCCCCAGGACGCATAGCGCTCTGGCCCGAGTCCGCTAGTAACGGCCAAGACTACGAGCGCAGCGACGATGGGGCCTACGTTTGCAAAGGAATAGGTGAACGCCACTGCGATGCCGCGGCGCCTCGCTGGCGCATGTTCAGCCACGAAGGAGTTCGATCCGGTCGCCTCGCCAGCCGCTGACAGACCTTGCAGCAGACGACATACCACTAGGAGAACCGGGGCAAAAACACCAATCTGTTCGTAGGTGGGCAGCAGGCCAATCCCGACAGTGGACACCCCCATGATCAGAATGATCGCCGCGAGCGTGGACTTACGTCCGTAGCGATCTCCCAATCGACCAAACACGTAGCCACCGAACAGCCGCATGACAAATCCGACGGCGTAGACGGCAAACGTTGACAGCAATGCGGCGACCGGGTCCGAATGGGGAAAGAACAGTTTCGCCAACATGGTCGCCGAGTACGCATAGACGACGAAGTCATACCACTCGACAAATTGGCCCAGCGCCGCTGAAACGACAACCTTGCGCATCGCGTGCTCGTCCGTACCCGACGGTTGCGCTTGAACACCAGTGATGGAATCAACGTACGCCATTGCGCACCTCGCATTGCTCAGCATTGGTGTCAATAAGCATGTATCGGCGTTGGGATACGCACGGCAGGATCGTTCTGACATACGCCGCGTTCCAATGCACGCCAGCGATCACAGCACCCATAGGATCCACAATCATCGACATCCCGACGGAGTGGGGCGCTGGCTGGCAGCAGGCCACGACGTAACAGGTATTTTCGATAGCACGCGCCCGTGCGAGCGTTTCCCACTGCAAGGCCTTCAGAGGACCAGCTACCCATCCAGAGGCCACGAGCAAGACATCGGCCCCTTTCTCAATCAGCAGCCGGCTCATCTCAGGAAAGCGAAGGTCGTAGCAATTGAGCAGACCAAACTTGATGCCATCGCATTCGAAGACGACCAGTTCCTCGTAGTCCGGCTTGAGCGGAACGCGATCATGCTTCTCGCTTTCCACAAAGTTGAATGCGTCGTAGTGATGCAGCTTGTCGTAGTGAATTGGCGCGGCGCCGTCCGGGCGCAGCAAACTGAGGACGTTACGCGAACGGCCGGCCGTGGACGACGGCAGATAGAGCCCCGCGACAATCGCAACGCGATAGCGCTCAGCGTAGGCCTGTAGCGCCGCCTCAAATACGGCGCTGTGCTGCTGGGCCGCTGCGGCAATCGTCGCCGCAGGTTCAGTGAACTGAAACATCACCGCTTCTGGAAACACTACCAACGACGAGCCGTCATTGTTCGGAAAGTCTGTGCGTTCGGTGGCAGGCAGTGCCGTCCCGAAGAAGCGTTTTTCCACTCTTCTTGCCCATCTGTCGGATCTCCAAAAGCACTTTGCGGATGGCTACAGGCTGTTCGTGGCGGATTTTTCGTACGACAAGGTGATTGACCAGATCGAGGCGGCAAAGGTTGAGGAGATCGGCAAGATCCATAAGGCTTTTTCTGACATCCAGAATCAGATCCTAGGTATTCCTGTTGCGACGGTGATTGTTGCCACTCAGATGAAAGCGGCGGACAAGGTCGGCTACGAGTTCTGGGTAAATACGGCTGTGCTGATTGGGTGCTATGTGTTCGTTCTGCTAAGCGCGCTCATGCTTCGCAATCAGCTCCATACACTGGACACATTGAAGACTGAAATTACGCGAAAGCGCAATCAGATGCTGGACCAGTACAGCGAAGTCGCCGACCTCGTGACGGGCAGCTTCCCCGCTCTCTTTGCTCGGCTTAGGACGCAGCGAATCGCGTTCTACTTTGTCGGGTTCGTTCTCTTCGTCGGACTGGTTTTATCGCACGTGTTGTACTTTGCCCTTACGCAACCTGCGGCGAAGAAGCTAGAGGCCTTGCTTGCCTGTTTCAATGGGTAACCGTAGGGTGCCAATCAGTGCGCGGGGCCGAGCGTGCTCGGAGATTGATGAGTCTATTTGACTCAATTGCGTGGCATTGATTCAGCATGCGCGAACTCATTTAATCGGCGCACACATCAAGGATCTTCTGTATCAAGAGTTCGTAGCATAGAGGGTGCTCAGGAAGTTGACTTCTCTTTTGGTATGTTTCCACCCGATCAGCGTTCCACATGGAAAGAGTTCCAGAGCCTGATCAATGGCAATGTAGTCCGGGAACCTGCCATCAGGACGATGCTTGTTCTGCGATGTCGTCATTAGTACGGTCTGGTCGCGTTCGAGGAAGATTTCGAAGAATTGTTCGCGCGCGACAGGTTCCGTGGGTTTAATGTAGAGCTCGGCCGCGGTCGTGATGCGATTGATGCGGTGTCCACGTTGGATCGTGCGTGGCGGACGTCTGAACTCATGTGCCGCAAATATTTCCAAAGCCTCCCGAGTAATACCGACAACTCGCCACGACCAGGGACGCGATCCCATCAGGCTCGTCATCATCCGATTGGCATCGTTGGCAGTAAATCCCTCCCCATACGCTTTAATTGCCTTGAACTGCGCAACGTAAATGGAGTGCAGTGCTGCCCGGAGTTTGTGATCTTTGTAGATGGATTGCATGGTGGATGAGAGCTCGTTCGTCGTACGCTTGGCGGCACCTCGGTAGGGGTACGACAGCGCCAAGGGGGGCTAACCCGGGGACGCGGATTAATCGTTCGGAGCGTCTCGAAGCTGTCGCATGGGGCGTCCATGGCTGTAATAGTCAAAGTAATGGTCCCCGCCCGCCAAGGCCAAGATGATCCGATGCAGCAATACTGTGAGGAGCTTGTTTTCTCGAATCAGACGAATTGGGTCTTGCGAAGAGGTGCCCGCCCCGTGTGCGGCTCTGTTCCGGTTGCGCCAGGCCGACTTCTCCAGTTCAGTCGTCTGCAGATCGAGGCCGGAGAGAAAGCGCTCCATTAGTACATTCTGTGGTGCGGTATTTAGCCCATTGATCTTCCGATCCAGCAATTCCTTAATCTCCTCCGGAAGATTCGCTTCCTGGATGCAGGCACTCAGATTCTCTCGCAGTTGTTGCCAATCCTTGTTGTTTGTCACGAGACGCGAATCCAACTTGGTCGTGGCACGACCGTACCACGACTTTTGCAAGCCCTCAATCGTTGCGCCCAGATGCGCGGCTGCCATATGCACGGGCGCAGCTAGAGAATGCCAATAATTCCAGAAGACGGTACGCAGGTGATAGGCGTCGTATAGATTCAACAGCGTGGCGAGCTGCTTAGTTAGTCTTTCCTCTGTCAGTTCGGGAATGAACTTCAATCCGAGTGGAGCGGGCAGCCATCCTTGTAGTCGATCCGCTTCCTTGACAAGGGCATGCCCACTACTCGCGCTGAAGGCCACGGGTCGCCAAGCGTCATCGAAGGAAGTCCATCCTAAATAGATGAGGTAGCTACCGAGACAGAACGACAGACGGTCCCGAATCTTCCGCCGAAGTTCGTCATCCGGTGCTCCGATATACAGGATGTAGCCTGGTCTGCGTATGAAATTCGGCTGCGCTCTTGACGTACCTATGACTATGTCGAGGCCGTGAATGCGCAGGTGAACGCATGAGCGTGCGCTACTGCCGGTCTCGTCTGCAGCGGTTTGAATGATGTCTCCGCGCTTGCCTTGCAGCACGCGTGTTGTGCTGGTGACTTCGTTAAAGGTATCGAGATCCGGCCATCCTGCGTTCTTCGGCATGTTCTCGTACCATTCGATCAAATACTTCGCCGGCTTCTTGTTCAAACTTTCCCAGCGGAGTTGATGGCATTGGGATTCTTCCCTTGTCTCTCCGTTGCGATCTCTGTCCCATTTTCGGCTGTGCTGCAGTGGTATGACGCCGCTAGCGATGGCCACTGCTCCACTGTACCCTTCAATTCGGACCTCGTCCTCCGCTTCATAGACGGTGCCTGCGGCTCTTTCCTCGTGTACAGACGCACTGTTTCCGGCAGAGACAGTTTCGAAGACGAGTCGTAATTCATCATCTCTACGAAACGAGAAATGAGCCACAGGTCCATGCAAGGGACCATGGTCTACAACCCCATAGGTACCGTTGTTGAGGATAGCTTCACAGCATTCCCAGTCGAAACAAGTCCCACGGGAATTTTGGTCTATTTTTGGCATTGTCTTCCTGTAGGTCATTTACTTCGCAACCAAACTGGTGGCTGCGTGGGTGGTGCCGGGGAAACCCAGAAGCAGTGAACCAACATCTGCCCAGTTCGTCAGCGGCAATGCCGCGGGCCAGCGGATAGCTTCTACTTTACGACGCGTGCCAGCACAAGGGTTTCGCCGGTTTCCTGTACGCGATGTAGTTCGAGCGAGATCTGTCTACCTTCCGCCTCCATCGGGGAAAAAGACACGATCTCCGATATAGGAAGCTCGGCCCCGAGACGCGAGTAGGTGGAGACCTCATGAACGGGCAATGATGTAGCTTCGATGCGGACGGTTCCTATGAATTCGATCCTGGCTATCTGAATAGGGCCGAGGTTGGTGTCGATGACGTAGCGATCGTCTTCGGGATATTCGGCATTCAATTGCGTTCTTCTTGGCCCGGCGCCAGGCGCAAGTCCTTCATGCAACGATTCGATAGAGGATGCGACGTGCACGAATGCATTTGCCGGGGTCGTACTTACGCCATGTCGAACCGAGCGCAGGAAGGCAGTCGCGCCATTTGCTTGGTTCATCGATTCCCCGAGTGCGGCCAATGTTTCCGCGGTTTGGCCAGGCGCAGGATGCAATATCGCGGACTTCAGATCGTAGGATCTTGTAATCTGAGTAATGGCCTTCATCGACAGCCATGATTCGACATCATCGACTTGCTTGCGTGCCAGGACGCGCAGTTCGATTCCATGACCTTCAGCGAGTGCCACGGCCGCAGGGGCGAAACCCGTTGTTGAGACCGCCGTCACCTTGCCGAAGTTGAAGCGGGTTCGACGACCAATTAGCTGTTCTATCCACGCAGAGGGTGCAGGCCCATGGCTGGGGCGGTCTCGACACTCTAGCAGCCATGTCATTTCGGTACTGCCGAAGCGGCCCGAGACGAAAATGTCGAACTCGGCGACAGGGCTCCCGTCGCTGTCGAAGATTTTCTTGCTTTGCTCGATTGTAAAACCCTCGCCCATGAAGTATTCCTCGATCGTCTTAACAAGACTTTCCAGGCGCTTTCCGTCAGATGGCATGATCGGCCCTTTGAGGATGTCGTTGGTACCTGCACGATTAACGGACGTCATTAAGCTACTGGTTCGTTTCCCCTGCGTCTGGGTCAATATATCGGTGCGTAACGGCGTGCAACTGCATAAGGATAACAAGCTACACGCCCATGGCGTCGTCAGGAATTACGGCGCGCTCCATGCTGCGAGAGTCATACGCAGGCGCATCTTCGCAACAAAGTAGGAGGGTATGGTCCGCAGCGGTCGCGGCAGCGGCAGCCAAGCTTAGGTTTAGCCCCGTAGTGACGGGGCTGACTCATAGAACGTGCGCGGTGACGTCCATATGGGAGCCGTGGTCGCATGGCCCGTCAGTCGAGTCGGTGCAGGCGATGAGGGCGTTGCGTTGGCACGTGGTGAAGAGTCGAGATCACCGCGCCACGCGCGGCGGCAGACCACTGGGTAGCGCCTATTTATGTTAGTCCCCGGCTCACTTGCGGCGAGTAGAGCGCCGGAGGTCTGGCACAAAAGGCTGGTGGTCATCTCGGATATTTTCCTCAGACTTTGTTGTCGGCTAGCTGAGTATCGCATTCCAGTACCATTAGTGTGTGCATGGATTCGACCCGGCGATAACCCGTTGTATGGAATGAACTTTTTCCCTTCTCCATTTTTCTTGTGTGGGTTTCTCAGTCTTTATTGTTTGGGTACATTCGGACGACGCGGCACGACTGGATGCGGCGGCACTGGATCGGACGTACCATCATGTCCGGCTACATTAAGATCCAGCCAGACACCTACCATCCTGCGATGCTTGGGCAGCTGCGGCGATTCATGCTGCAGTTGGATTTCGACGAAGAGCAGCGCGCAACCGCCGCCGGCGAAGCGCCAAAGTTCCGGTTGCTGCCACTCGACCTGATGATCGCAGTTGACGCCATGCAGTCCCTGAATGGTGTGGCAAGGCCGTTCGCGGCGTGGGCCGACCTGCGGAATATACGGACTCGCGGCGTTCGGTACGACATCCCAGATGTGCCGGAGGTCGCGCAGACACCGATTCCTGCGGCGCGTTTTCTGCACGTCGGTGACGACTGGGACGATTCAGCGCCTGATTCGGGGGGGACTGGCCTGCGTGACCCCATGCGGGAAGCGCTAACAGAAGGAAGCTCTTGTGCTTCGGAAATCGTCACGACGGATGACGGCCGCGCCATTCTGGACCTTCCGACAGCGCAGCGGTTTGATGTTGACCCGGAATCCGCAGCTTTCATCGCGGACTTCGAGGTCGATCGTCTGCTGTCGATGCACGACGCTGGTAATGGGCCCGGATCGATTACTGCGGGATACCGTTGGTATGTGCACTACGGTTGTTTGACGCTGTCGCATTCGCAAATGGCAGAGCACGATGAGATAGCGAGACGAACGGCTTTCAAGGACCGGCTCGGTCTTACTGATAGCTATGATGTTCGGGACGTACTCGCCAGATCTGTGCCAGTGGAAGATCTATCGCCCCAGGCGCGAGAAGCTTGGGGCGTCCACGGGATCCACCAGGCCCAGCTCACTCTCTGCTAGCCCTTTACAAAGCCCCGGCGTCGCGAGACGACCGGGGCTTTCTTATTTCGGATTGTGGGATTCCGAAGCATAAATCTTGAAAGCTCGGATAAAACATACCTCTTTTTACGGAAATCTAGAGGCGAGAATGGGAAATAATACGCGAACCTTACTTGGAAGGACCGAAAGCTATGCTCGATGCATTGATGTTCGCGGCTGCCGCTCTGGGTGCTGCGCAAACCGGAGGCGCGGTTCTTGCCTTTGTTGTGGCCGCATATGCGCACATCCCGGTGGTGGGTGGGCTCGTACAGGGGTACGTCGAATATATTGGACCTCTGGGTGCTTCAAGAACAGAAAATGTCCTCGCCGGCCTAGTCGCTTTCCAACTTATCGTACTTCCCGGTAGTGCCATCTACGGCCTGCGTCTTATTTGCAAGGCTGTGCGCCTTTTGTGGACCGACTTTGCCAGCCAGAGACGACCTGCGACCCGCAGTTAAGGGGGGAACGGGCCGATCGAGCTAACGGCGGAACAGACTTCAGCGGTTGCGACCGCCCGGCTGGAGTGCTGACTTCGTTGCTGCATCCATTCCAGTTACCGCTACATCTGGTCACGACATGGCGGGGTCAGCCGGGGCGCAAGGACGATCCGCTGCATGAGACGATGGGTGAAATCACGCACGAGCTACTGGCGCTGATCGGCTTCGTCTCGGAGACAATTCCCGACTCCGCCGACGCGTGGCGAGGGGTATGCGCTGGGAACGGACCCGCGCGCGCCATCGGGTGGCGGAGATCGGAAAGAATATGGGAATCCTCACTTGGATCTAGATGATGAGCGACAGCACAACTATCGTCCCGACTGCAAATAATTCTGTGCAACACGCCCGCTACGAAAGTTTTCGCCTCACTGAGCACGAGACTTCCGCAATACTTCGCGTGGGCCATCCAGCTGGAACCCTCTCGGTCAATCAAGCGGCTGTGGGCGACGCATTGAGGCGCATCCCTACCGCGATCTTCACTGCGACGACGGATATCAGTTCGATACGCGCCGTACGCGGCAAGACAAGCGATGCGGTTCGTCGGAACGCGAACTCGAAGATCTACCTGAAGCCGTGACGCGGGATTGGGAACCTGGCCCCCGTCATCCGTTGACGATTTGAGGAACAAAGCACTCGTGGTTAGATTCCTTCTTCGCCTCGCACGAGGTGACGCATTCTTTTGCGCCGATTCACAACTGTTCTCCCCGGCACGCCGTCGGGCAAAAGATCGTCAAAGAGCGAAACGGACACTCGCTAAGAATCTCTCGCATCTCGAGCCAGTTCGAGTAGGAAAAGCAGAGTCCGTCGCGGTGTGCCCCGACTGGATCGGAATGCCTAAGATCGCCACATGCGGTCCATGGAGCGTTTGCCTTTCGAGACACGTCGCGGTTTCGATCGGTAGCGACTTACGCGTGGTCGGCAACCGGGTCCGTGTAGATGGGACATGGCACTACACACAATGGCGAGTGTCTCGCCAACGGGTGTGGGTCAATGCGGGACTCGCTTTTGCCAAGATGTTGCTCTTGGCCGGTGCAATGTGGACGGGGTGGAAGTTCTCTATAGCCCTACTCGGAGTCTTGTTTGCCCCCTTTTTGAGGGAGACTCAAGACTGGCCGTCCGTCCTGGCGTATGGTGCCGCTGCCCTGTGCCTTATGAGCGCGGAACGAGTCCTTGCTCGCATTCCTAAGGGATTGCCGAGAGTATGGATGACATCCAAATCGGCTCGCGCACCGGCGATGGAGCATGGCGATGGCGGCCAGAGACAGGCGAAATTCCCTGAGCCAGATGTCTGCTTTCCGACGCGAAATGGCTGAAGCCGCGACAGAGGAAACGCCTATGGCAACGCCCAAGATCAAGAAGGTGTTCTACCTGCCGCCTGACTATGGCTTCTTTCCGATGCTCGTCGGATTGGGCGTGGTTGCAGTGGTTGTTCTGTTCTGGCCTCAAGAGCCGCATACGGCGAAATGGTATGCGGAGCATCTCGACGCCGCGCGGGTAGCTCAGACGCAGTGTGCACGCCTAGCGAGTGCTGGCACGCAGCTCTCCGAAAGGATGAAAACAGAGTGCGAAAGCGTTGGCAATGCACTGCACGTAATCAATCAACGCGTGCCGTAACGAGGCTCACAGGTGTTTAGCTCCACCACTCTTGACACACGGAGAAGGAACAATGTTTTTCTGGAACAGAAGAGTTGTCGCGGAAGTACGCAGAATCCTGGGCTGGTCTGGCGGAGGAGTGCACAAGCGAATCGACGAGAATCGAGAGCTACTTGAGCTGCTGCGGGATAAGGCCCCTGAGTTTGTCCAAGAGCACCCTTGGATCGTCAACTGGTTACAGTCTCAAGACGAATTTTTGTCGGAACTTGCTTCGGCTGTGCCAATCATGGAGGGGCGCTTCCTGGCTCAGACTCGCAATCCAGTAGGAGTGTTCCCGCGCCCCTGGCCAGCTGAGATTTTTGCTGGCCACGCGTACACCGTCGACCCGGCACAGGATGGAATGAGCCGTGTTGGGTTGGCTCCCGCGCAGGAGCCGAGCACTCGCCGTTGAGTCGGCGGTCAGAGTAAACGAAAGGCCCGACTGATGCGAGTCGGGCCTTTGTCGTTTTTGAGGATGCGTCGAATTACAGCGCCGCGTCCTTCAACTTCTTCAGCGGACGAACCTTCACCTTAACGGAAGCCGGCTTGGCCGCGAACCATTGGTCCTGGCCGGTGAACGGATTTTTGCCGAAACGCTTCTTGGTCGCCGGCACTTGAATGGCCGACACCTTGAACAGGCCGGGGAATGTGAATTCGCCCGCGCCCTTCTTGTGGATGGCGCTGGTGATCGTGTTCTCGAGGTGGGCAAGCACGGTCTGCACCGTCTTCTTGTCCAATTCGGTCTGCGTAACCAGGTGCGCAAGGAGGCTGGACTTGTTGAACGTGTCCTTCAGCGGCTTTGCCACGGGTGCAGCAGCTGCTTTCTTCGCTGCGGGTGCAGCCTTCTTCGCCGGCGCTGCCGGTTTCTTTGCCGCAGTCTTCGGGGCGGCCGTCTTCTTCGTTGCCATGGAGCTCCTGTTTCGAGAATGCCGGCACCGTGCCGGATCGGCAGAGCTTAGCGAAGATGACAGGCACTTTGCAACGGGGAAATCGCTAGTCGGGCGCCTTTCCCACAGCCTCATAGCGCTTACGTTTGTGCTGATTCTTCGCGACGATGGTATTGAGGATCGCGCAGGATGGGCACCAGTGACCGGCCTTCACTCCAGAGGGCGTCGCGTCCCAGACGTGGCCACGATGACATTCCCACTTGAGTTTGGCTTTTCCGTGGCGGTAAGTGTCTGACAAGCAAATGCCGCCGCGCTCCCGCGCCAAGGCGTGCATGGCCTCGATGCCCAGCTTTTGCCCCTCGTTGCGGCAGATCCTGCACCAGCCGCCCTGGAGGACGTTGTTACCGAGCGCTTCCCATTCGTGGCCAGCCGCGCATCGGAAACGGTAGAAAGCGCTGGTTCCATGGTAAGCGGTACTTAAACACCGGCCTCCGCGCTCGTTGGCCGTGCCCTGTATGCGCGCCAGGCCGTCTGCATCGGTCCGTTGTGCTCCTAATCTGGTATCGGTGCACGTCCGGCACCAGTTGCCTTGTTTTAGAACCTTGTAGCCCATCGCTTCCCAACGGTGGCCAGCCGCGCATTCAAATGGGTAATGGTCGCGGCCAGTCTTCCAGGCGGCCGCGAGGCACTTGCCCCCATGCTCGGCCGCTTTGGCGTGCAGGTCGGCCAAGCCGTATTTTGAGGCTTGCCGGTGCGGCCGAGGCTCGGTTGGCTTGCCGGCGCAACGGGGACACCAGTAGCCCGCCAACACGCTCCGCCCTTCTGGATTCCATTCATGCCCATGCTTGCAGCGAATTCTATGGAGCGCCGCGCCACCAAGAAATCCACCGTCGGTCAGGCACTGTCCGCCGCGATCCGCCACGAGCTTGTCGAACTTCGCTGCAATGCTCGCGCGGCTGCATTCAGGGCAACCGGGCGCCTTGTACAGGACGCCGTAGGCGCGGCGCTCGAAGCGATGCCCATTGGCGCATTCAAGGAGAATCTTGGCGCTAACGCCTTGCCATACCGTCGCGTGGCAGGCGAGGCCTTGTAGCGTGGCGGCGGCCTGTAGGCGGGCAAGGGCCATCGTCGCGCGGCGCGACGGTGGGGAGTTGGCTTGTTTCACGTTATCTGGAAGGGGATCTTGCGTCCCTGTCATGGTTCCGACTGCGCGAAGCCTATCATCCCATGTGACATTACTGGGCGCGGATTATCCGCCGGTCCACCACCTTCCACGCCGCGTTGCGCCTCCTTTCATAGGCGTTTCCGAGAACGCCTGCGTAACAAGGGATTCATCGATCTCGGCAGCGCCTGGGGTATGGCCTGACTTCGTGTTTGTGTGCGAACAGGGCTTTCAATGTTTGTGATGCATTTTTCAAAATTTTCGACCAGAGCGAGAAACCGGGTTGTTACGTCGGTACCACCAGGCCGATGTGCGTCCAGGAACCTTGCACGCGAGAAAGGTGCGACATATACGCGTCCATTTGGACTTTTCGGAAAGAGCCACCAGAGCCAAGGACTTCCACCAAGATCAAATAGTACCGGCGCTTTCGTGTCACCCCACTCCCGCAACAGAGCACTTTGCTCAGGGAACGGAATTCTAGTAATCAGCAAGTCTGCGTCCAGAGGCTTGCCTGCTCTTATTGCTTTAAGAAAGTGTTCGCCGTCCTTCTTTCGTCTTGTCCCATCGACAACCCAAACGAGCTTTTGATAGAAGGCGTTGCGAGCCTGACGTTCCTCGGGCTTCAGGTACGAATGCTGGAATTCAATTACCCATCCATCATCGGTTTTCACATCCGCAATGTGCCGCTCGCCATCTTCTGCTCTGTGGACAACCTCCTGCCAGTTGCTTGGGAACTCGTTCTTCCACGCGCGATGCCATTCCGTTTCGTTCTCCCACCATGGGTCGCAGACGCGTTTCGCTTGATGGGCCCAGTGCCATGCCTTTAAGGTTCCGCACTTGGCGATCATCAGGCTTCCACAGGCTTCGCAGTTGCCTAGAAGGCCGCGCGCCGCTTCGTGGCGCTCACCTTTGACGGTTGCAAATTTCATGGTCTGCTTGGGCTATTGGGGTGCGAAGCAATGGCAGATGTTGGGGCGTGCTGCGAACCCGCTACCCACTATAGGAGACGGTGATCCGACTGTGGAGCGCGAAGCGAGTTGACGCCAGGAGGGAAATGTTAGTGCGGCACAGAGCAACCGATCGGATGCTGCTAATCCGGGATACGGTTAAACGACTGGCCGCAGTCTGTCCTCCCAAGGGGGCAATCTCGGCCTTATGCCCCGTCGAGAGTGGCGGCAATGCGCTCAACCGTCCTGTTGCTGGCCAAGCCCAGCCGCTCCGTGACGGCATCGGGGGCAACGCCACGGATCAGCAGGCGCCGGCAGTACGTGTTGCGGAGGATTCTCGGGCTCATGTCCTCGGAATCTTGTCCGATGGAGGCGGAGGCCTCTCGTACGATCTTTCCGAGGCTCATGTCCGTGATGGGCGTGCCGGTCCGCTTCAGGGTGAATAGGAGATCGCCAGCGACCGGCCAGTCATGCCGTACCGCGTGCCATGCGCTCAAAGGGGCTATGGCGAAGGGCTCAAGATGGATGGTGCGGGAGATTTTCGGCGGACGTGCCGGTACGTGCAGGTAGGGCGGGGCGGCGTTCGGGTGTAGGTCCTCAAATCGAGCAGTACGCCCCTCGCTGGCCGTGACGCCGGCGCCCAGGAAGAGCGCAACGATCGCACGTCTCTGGAGAGTTTCCGGCGAGTCAGCGCTGTGCGGCTGTACGAATTCCTGTAGGCGCTGGTCGACGTCTTCGGGAAGGAAGAGGGCATCGGGATCTTCCGTAGGCCAATGCTGACCACGAACGAGATCGCTGGCAGGGTTGGCATCGCGGATGCCGATGTCGACCAGATGCCGGCACAGGCGATCGATGAGCTTGAGATAGCGCATGCGTGTCGCCGGCGAGTATGCGGTGGCGTCGGCATCAAGCCAAAACCCATCGAGCGCGTCAGCGCCGAAGTTGGCCACCGTCATCCCGCGGCCGACCAAGTATCGGTTAAATCTGTCGAACATTGCCCGATGCTGGACGATGGACTGCTGCGCGAACGGTCGCCGGTCAGCGCCGGCGGCTTCGCGTGCTTGCCAGTCAGCGTAGGCGCGTGCGGGGTCAAGGTGCCAGAGGGTATCCATAAGAATTTATATACTGAATATTGCGTCCCCCGACAACCCCTACCGCATCTTCGATGCGGTTATTGCTAGCAAACGCGGGGGGTAGGCCCACAGCACCCGCCGCACGGCTTCGGACACCAGCAAGCGATATCCACCTGGAGACGACGCGCGGACGGCCAGCAACTATGTCGTCGACATCGGCACATGCGGTCGGGCCGGCCGGTCCGACGAACAACTCGTTCAGGACGGCGCGTTTCAGCGCGTGCCTGCCCGGGCCGGGCTCGTTGAAGAGAATGTGATCGCCGACTGCAAAGGTCCCAAACCGCCGGTACAGCGGCTGCCCGTTCGGGTGGCAACCAATCTGGTCTGCGAGGGTGGGCGCCTGGCCTTCGAGAAAATCGGCAAGCTGCGAACGCTGATAACCGATCCCTCCGTGAACTTCATCGACGGGAAGCTCCGGCTTGCCAACCACGCCAATCGCGGCACGCATCACACGCCGGTAGTGCTGTCCGCCCGCCAGAAACACCCTGCTGGCTCGGCTGGGCCAGGCCACTTGGACGGGGTCATGCCAAGATGCGGTCAATCGGCTATCATAAGCCATGGGGTTATATAGACAAGCAAAAACATTCCCGTCAGTTATAACGCTGGTCTAGAATTTTGCCACCATCCTCGGCTAGACTGGCTGGCCCTTCAGAGATTGCCGAGATCCTGTATGGCCACCGTCGAGCGTACCGCCTACCCGCGTTTCCCGAAGGTTTTCTCCACCAAGGAGCTACAGGCGTGCTACACGCCGGATGCCGAGGAACTGGAGTGGGCCACCCGCTCAACCCGTGGTCAAGGTCCGCGACTTGGCTTGCTGGTGCTGCTGAAGGTCTTCCAGCAACTGCATTACTTCCCCAACCTGGACAGCATTCCCGTCGTCGTGATCGACCACGTGCGCGCCAGCGCTGGTCTGGCGCCAGATGCCGCGTTTGGCTATGACCGCAAGCTGTCCCCCACGCTGTACCGGCATTACACGGCGGTGCGCGAATTTCTCGGCGTCCAGCCCTATATTGGCACCGATGCCAACGAGGTCACGATCCGCGCCGCGCGCGAAGCCGCGGAAACGATGGACCAGCAGGTGGACATCATCAACGCCACCATCGATGCGCTGATCCTGCACCAAGTCGAGCTGCCAGCGTTCTCCACCCTAGACACAATACTGTTCAGATAGTATTTTTAAAGCCATAATCCTCATCCATCGAAGCTTCAATGGATGAGGGTGATGGCCAGAACACGCAAGACGCTGCCGTCGAGAGTTGACGTTGCGCATTTGATCAGCGCCGGGGTGCTGGCCAGCGTGTGTCCACGGACGTTGATCGAAGAAGTGTTGGCCGAGACCGGCAAGGCCAGCCAGCGGGAGCGGCTGCTGCCCGCGCCGGCAGTGGTGTATTACGTGATGGCGCTGGCGCTGTGGCGCGAAGCGCCGCTGGAGGAAGTGCTGCGCGTGGTGTGCGAAGGCCT
>NZ_RCOG02000034.1 GCF_009663685.2 Cupriavidus sp. U2
AGGCCTTCGCACACCACGCGCAGCACTTCCTCCAGCGGCGCTTCGCGCCACAGCGCCAGCGCCATCACGTAATACACCACTGCCGGCGCGGGCAGCAGCCGCTCCCGCTGGCTGGCCTTGCCGGTCTCGGCCAACACTTCTTCGATCAACGTCCGTGGACACACGCTGGCCAGCACCCCGGCGCTGATCAAATGCGCAACGTCAACTCTCGACGGCAGCGTCTTGCGTGTTCTGGCCATCACCCTCATCCATTGAAGCTTCGATGGATGAGGATTATGGCTTTAAAAATACTATCTGAACAGTATTGGGGCAAGGAGTCGATCGCGTTGGAGATACGCACGCCGGCCGGGCGCGCGGTGCTGGAGCGGCTGATTTCAAAAGCCCAGGTGCTGGTGCACAATTTTCGCCCCGACTTTGCCGAGGCCCATGCGCTGAACTACGACGCGGTGCGGCGCATCAACCCGACGCTGGTGCATTACATGGTCAGCGCCTTCGGTGAGCAGAGCGACTACCGGCTCAGGCCCTCGGTCGACAGCGTGGTGCAGGGCATGACGGGGGCCTTTTATGCCAGTGGCGAGGCCGGGGACCCACCGGTCCGCATCGGCTTGCCGATCATCGATGTGGCGTCCGGCATGTGCGGCGCTTTGGGCGTGCTGGCCGCGGTGATGCACCGGCAGCAGACCGGCCTGGGGCAGCGCGTGGAGCTGTCGCTGGTGGACACCATGTTCAATTTCATGGCGAGCAAGGTGGGTGAATATGCGATTGAGCAGCGCGAGCCGATTCGCTCGGTGAACCTGCCGATTGCCGTGCCGAGCCGGCACTTTCGCGGCACCGACGGTGCCTGGTTCAGCGTGTCGGTGGTCAATGAAGCGGCGTTCAAGCGGTTTTGTGGCGTCATCGAGCGGCCCGAGTGGCTCACCGATCCGCGTTACCAGCGCAACGCCGCGCGCATTGCCAACCGGCCGGCGCTGCTGGCCGAACTGGAGTCGATTTTCATCACCCGTCCGGCGGCCACCTGGTTGGCCGCCTTCGCGACGGCCGACGTTCCCTGTGGCCCGGTGAACACGGTGTCCCAGGCCATGGCCGACCCGGTGCTGGCCGCCCGCTTTGTCGAGCATCCGGCGCTGCCGGGCCTGCCGCTGATCCCCTTTCCAGCGCAGCTCGCCGCGGGCATGCGCCGACCCGACGCCATGGCGCCACCGCCCAAGCTGGGCGAGCACAGCCGGAACATTCTCGGCGAGCTGGGTTACAGCCCGGCCGAGGTGGATCAATTCGTGAAAGACGGCGTGGTGGCACCCGAATTGAACCATCGTCATCAGTAGATCCCCCAACTTTTACAGGAGCGCCAGGCATGTCGGACCAGGAAGTCATTTACGAAGTCAAGAACTTCGTCGCCACCATCACCATCAACCGGCCCAAGACGCTCAATGCCTTCACCGGTGACACGATCAAGGACATGGAGCGGCTGCTGGCCCAGGCCGGCAACGACCCGAAGGTCGGCGTGATCGTGCTGACCGGCACCGGCGAGCGCGCCTTTTGCGTCGGCGGCGATGTCAACTGGGAAAAGGGCGAAGGCGGCAAGAGCGGCCTGCAGGACCTGGAGTTCAACTTCAACCGCCAGATCGCCGAATGCCCCAAGCCGGTGATCGCGCGGGTCAACGGCTATGCCATTGGCGCCGGCCACCACATCGCCTACTTTTGTGACTTCACGATTGCCGCCGAGCACGCGATCTTCGGTCAGAACGGGCCCCGCGTCGGCTCGCCGGCGGGTGGCTACATCGTCGCGCACGCGGCCAACGTGCTGGGCCACAAGCGGGCGCGCGAGCTGTGGATGCTGTGCCGCCGCTACAGCGCGCAGCAAGCCTTTGACTGGGGTCTGGCCAACGCGGTGGTGCCGATGGCTCAGCTCGACGCGGAGGTGCGGAAGTATTGCGACGAACTGCTGTCGCTCTCCCCCACCTGCCTGAAGATTGTCAAGCGTTCGTTCTACCACCACATGGCCCCGATCATGGGCCGGGACATGAACGACCTGATCCAGGAAGTGGCGCCCAACTATTTCAACACCGGCGAGCAACAGGAAGGGGCCAGCGCTTTTCTGGAAAAACGCAAGCCCGATTTCAGCAAATTCCGTTGAAGGATATGCGCACTCCAGCCGGCGCTGCCCGGCTGGATCTCTAGAGATTGAACATGACGAACCAAGAACGCCATCCCGAGTTGCGCCAGGCACTGCGCGATCTCTTCAAACGCTTCCCCGATGAGTATTTTCGCAAGATAGACGACGCCCGTGCCTACCCCGAGGCGTGTGTCGACGCGCTGACCCGGGCCGGCTGGCTGGCGGTGATGATTCCGCAGGAATACGGCGGCGCCGGCCTGGGTCTGGCCGAAGCCTCGGTGGTGATGGAAGAGGTCAACCGCTGCGGCGGCAACGCCGGCGCCTGCCACGGCCAGATGTACAACATGGGCACCTTGCTGCGCCACGGCTCGGAAGCACAAAAGCGCCTCTACCTGCCCAGAATCGCCAGCGGCGATCTGCGGCTGCAGTCCATGGGCGTGACCGAGCCGACCACGGGCACCGACACCACCAAGATCAAGACCACCGCCGTCAAGCGGGGCGACCGCTATGTGGTCAATGGCCAGAAAGTCTGGATCTCGCGCATCCAGCACTCCGACCTGATGATTTTGCTGGCGCGCACCACCCCGCTGGCCGAGGTCAAGCGCAAATCCGAAGGCATGTCGATCTTCATCGTTGACCTGCACCAGGCGATTGGCAAAGGCATGACGGTGAACCCAATCCGCAATATGGTCAACCACGAGACCAATGAGCTGTTTTTCGACAACCTCGAAATCCCGGCCGAGAACCTGATCGGCGAGGAGGGCAAAGGTTTCAAGTACATCCTGGACGGCCTCAACGCCGAGCGCACCCTGATCGCCGCCGAGTGCATCGGCGACGCCCGCTGGTTCGTCGAGCGCAGTGCCCGCTATGCCCGCGAGCGCCGCGTGTTTGACCGCCCGATCGGGCAGAACCAGGGCGTGCAGTTCCCGCTGGCCGAAGCCCACATCGAGACCGAAGCCGCCGACCTGATGCGCTGGCGTGCCTGCGAACTGTTCGACGCCCACCAACCCTGCGGGGCCGAGGCCAATATGGCCAAGTACCTGGCAGCCAAAGCCTCCTGGGAGGCGGCCAACACCGCCATTCAGACACACGGCGGTTTTGGCTTTGCCTGCGAATTTGACGTCGAGCGCAAGTTCCGCGAAACCCGGCTGTACCAGGTGGCGCCGATCTCCACCAACCTGATCCTGAGCTACGTGGCCGAGCACGTGCTCGGGCTGCCACGTTCATTCTGAAAGCCATGACCATGCGCCCATTGGAAGGAATGTTGATCGTCACGCTGGAGCACGCGATTGCCGCGCCGTTCTGCACCCGTCAGCTCGCGGACCTCGGCGCGCGGGTCATCAAGGTCGAGCGCCCGGGTGAAGGCGACTTCGCCCGCGCCTACGACACCCGGGCCCACGGCCTGGCCTCGCACTTCGTCTGGTGCAACCGCTCCAAGGAAAGCCTGACACTCGACCTCAAGCATCCCGGCGCCCGTGCCGTGTTGCAAAAGCTGGTCGAGCGGGCCGACGTGCTGGTGCAGAACCTGGCGCCCGGCGCCGCCACGCGCATGGGACTGGACCACGCCAGCCTGGCGCCGGTCCATCCGCGCATCGTGGTGTGCGACATTTCGGGCTACGGCGACGGCGGGCCCTACACCGAGAAAAAAGCCTACGACCTGCTGATCCAGAGCGAAGCCGGTTTCGTGTCGGTGACCGGCACGCCGGAGCAGCCGTCCAAGGCCGGCCTGTCGATTGCCGACATCGCCGCCGGCATGTACGCCTACAGCAGTGTTCTGGCCGCCCTGCTGGAGCGCGGCCGCACCGGTCGTGGCCAACGGCTCGAAATCTCCATGCTCGAAGCCATGTCCGAATGGATGGGCTTCCCGCTCTACTACACGCTGGACGGCCAGCCGCCGCCGCCGCGCGCTGGCGCCTCGCACGCCGCCATTTACCCCTACGGCCCCTTTACCTGCGGCGACGGCAAGCAGGTGGTGCTGGCGGTGCAGCACGACCGCGAATGGGCCACTTTCTGCAACCAGGTGCTGCAACTGCCCGATCTGGCCACCCGGTACCTGGGCAACGCCAAGCGACTGGCCCAACGCGAGACATTGCGCGGCATCATCGAAGGCGTGTGCACCACCTTGACGGCGGCGCAATTGGTCGAACGGCTCGATGCGGCGCAAATCGCCAATGGCCAGCTCAATGAGCTGGCTGACCTGTGGAAGCACCCGCAATTGGCGGCGCGCGGGCGCTGGACCGGGATTGACTCGCCCGGCGGCCCATTGCCGGCGCTGTACCCGCCACACCATCTCAGCCACGGCGAGCCACCGCCCATGGGGCCGGTGCCCGCCCTGGGAGAACACACCGAAGCCATCCTCACCGAACTCGGCTACGGCGCGCCCGACATCGCCCGGCTGCGAGCGGACAAGGCCATCTGAGAAGAGGTGTGAACGAATCATGACCCAAGACAAAACCCCGAGCGCGACGCTGGCCGCCTTTGCCGCCGGTCTGCAATTTGACGCGATCCCGACGCCGGTGCTGCGCCGCGCCGAAGACCTGTTCCTCGACTGGTACGCCTCGGCACTGGCCGGCAAGGGCGCGCGGCCGGTCGAGGCCATCGAGGCTTACGCCCGCGCCATGGGACCGGACTCGGGCCGCGCCGAAGTGTTGATCTCGCGCCGCGCCACCTCGCCCCATTTCGCCGCGATGGTCAACGCGGCCGCCTCGCACTTCGCCGAGCAGGACGACGTGCACAACGGCTCGGTGTTCCATCCCGCGGCCGTCGTGTTCCCGGCGGCGCTGGCCATGGCGCAAGACATCGGCGCGAGTGGCCGTGAGTTTCTGGCCGCCGTGGTGGCGGGCTATGAGGTCGGCATCCGCGTGGGCGAGTTCCTCGGCCGCTCGCACTACCGCATCTTTCACACCACCGCCACCGCAGGCACCCTGGCCGCCGCTGCGGCCGCCGGGCGGCTGCTCAGGCTGGACGCGCCGACCATGCTGCATGCCTTCGGCAGCGCCGGCACACAAGCCGCCGGCCTGTGGGAGTTCCTGCGCGACGCGGCCGACTCCAAGCCACTGCACACCGCGCATGCGGCGTCCAGCGGTTTGGCCTGCGCCTGCCTGGCACGAAGTGGCTTGACCGGCGCGCGCCAGATTCTGGAAGGGCCGCAAGGCATGGCCGCGGGCATGTCCAGCGATGCCGATCCGGCGCGGCTCACCGACCGGCTGGGGCAGCGCTGGGCCACGGCGGATACCTCGTTCAAGTACCACGCCTCGTGCCGTCATACCCACCCCAGCGCCGACGCGCTGCTCGCGCTGATGCAAACGCATGGGCTCAAGGCCGACGATATCGCCGCGGTGACCACCCATGTGCATCAGGGCGCCATCGACGTGCTGGGCCGCGTCACCGTGCCCGCCACCGTGCACCAGGCCAAGTTTTCGATGGGCACGGTGCTTGCGCTGGCGGTCGAGTACGGCCACGCCGGGCTGAACGAATTCGAGCAGCATTTCCTCGCGCCGCGCGTGGCGGCCCTGCGCGATAGGGTCACGATGCAGCTGGACGCCGAGGTGGACCGGGCCTATCCGCAGCGCTGGATTGGCAAGGTGAGCGTGGCGACGCGCGATGGCCGCACGCTGAGCGCGCGCGTCGACGAGCCCAAGGGCGATCCCGGCAACACCCTGACACGCGGCGAACTGGAAGACAAGGCACAGCGCCTGGCGGCCTACGGCAAGGGCGCCACGCCGCAAGAAATGGAGGCGCTGATCGCGCGCGTCTGGACCGTGGCCGAGGCGCCGCGCATGGGCCGCTGGCTGGAAGCGCGCGCATGACAGCCAACACCGCCGCCCCGCGCGCCGTGCCACGCGCCTACCTCTTCGTGCCCGCCGATCGACCCGAGCGCCATGCCAAAGCCCGTGCCAGCGGAGCGGACGTGGTCATCGTCGATCTGGAAGACGCCGTGCCCCCCGAGGCCAAGGTGCGCGCGCGCGAGGCGCTGGCGGCGCAACTGGACGAAGCCACGCCGCTGGTGGTTCGCATCAATGCCGCTGGCACCCCCTGGTTTGAGGACGACCTCGAACTGTGTCGTCATCCTGGCGTGGCGGCGGTGATGCTGCCCAAGGCCGAGGGCATCGACGCCGCCTGCACCGTGGTCGAGGCCACCTACAAGGACGTGTTGCCGATCATCGAGTCGGCGCGCGGTCTGCAGGACATGCACAGCATTGCGCGCGTGCCGGGCGTGATTCGCCTGACTTTTGGAAGCGTCGATCTGGCGCTCGATCTGGGCATCGACTGCGCGCCCGATGGCGGGGAGACCGAGCTGCTGGCTTTCCGCTCCCAAATGGTGCTGGCTTCGCGGCTGGCCGGGCTGGCCGCGCCGGTCGATGGCGTCAGCACCGCGATCGACGACCTGCACCGCTTGCAGGCCGACACCGAACGCGCGCGGCGACTCGGCTTTGGCGCCAAGCTGTGCATCCACCCGAAGCAGGTGCTTGCCGTTCAGGCGGTGTTCACGCCCACCCCCGAGCGGCTGGACTGGGCGCGCCGCGTCTGCGAAGCATTTGCATCGGCTGGCGGCGCCGCCGTGGCCGTGGACGGCCAGATGGTGGACCTGCCGGTGGTCCAGCGCGCGCGCGCCGTGCTGCGCAGCGCCGGCTTGAAAGCCTGATTTTCATTGACCCGACTGGAGCCCCTCATGGCCCGCAAAAACAAGCCCATCCGCTCCGACATCGCCTGGAGCACCCCCGACCGCATCGAAGTGCACGGCAAGAGCCTGCCCGACGAGATCCTCGGCCATCTCAACCTGGGTGACATGGCCTTCCTGCAGATCCTCGGGCGCATGCCGACGCCGCAGGAATCAAACGTGTTCAACGCCATTGCGGTGACGCTGGTCGAGCACGGCATCACGCCGAGCGCATTGGCCGCGCGTCTGACCTACGCCGGTGCGCCCGAATCGCTGCAGGCGGCGGTGGCGGCCGGCTTGTGCGGCCTGGGCAGCGTGTTCGTCGGCAGCACCGAAGGCACCGCCAAAATGCTGTACGAGGCACTTCCGCCGGGCACCCAGGGCGCCGATCTGGAACGCATCGCCCGCGACACCGTGGCCGCCTTTCGTGCCCGCGGCCAGATCATTCCCGGGCTCGGCCATCCCTTGCACAAGCCGGTCGATCCGCGTGCCCCGCGCCTGTTCCAGATCGCCGCCGACAACGGCTTTTCTGGGGACTACATCCGGCTCGAACAACTGATCTGCGCCGAGGCCGAACGCGTCGCTGGCAAGTCGCTTCCCGTCAATGCGACCGGCGCCATCGGCGCCATCAGCTGCGAACTCGGGCTGCCATGGAAAATCGTGCGCGGCATCGGCGTCTTCGCGCGCGCCATCGGGCTGGTGGGCCATATCCTCGAAGAGAGCCACAACCCGATCGCGGTCGAGATCTGGCAACGTGTCGAAGACGAGGCCACCCAGCACATCAGGCCACAAGGCGCCTGAAGCGCCGCGGCTAGCGGCCGCGCTTGCCCTGCGTGGGGCGTACCACTGCATGCCACGGTCCAGCAAGATGGTCAGTGACTCTCGGGATTTGAATGCGGCGTTGTACTCGCTCCAGTTGGTGGTCTTGTCGTGGGGCTGGACTCGATTGGGCTGAAGTGACACTCAACCACAGATCAAGCGGATTCAACGTGGACGGTGTACCTGCCTTGGGCTGGGGATTTGTTCAACAAAACCCTTTCACAAAAAAAAGTTAGATCCCGGCCCGAACAGCGCGGCGATTCTGTCTCTGAACCAACGATGACGGGGGTCCTTGTCATAGCGACGGTGCCAATGTTGCTGGATCGGAAATTGAGGGATGTCGTAGGGCGGAGGGACGAGTTCAACCTGACCAAGCTTTGCAAAGTGTGCGCCGACTGCGGTCGGGACTGTCGCGACAAGATCCGTGGCGGCAACAATTGCTGGAAGTGTGAGATAGTGCGTGGTGCGCATGCGAATTCTCCGGACAACGCCGCGACGATCCAGAAAATTGTCCACGAGTTCCTGACTCCTGATCGGTGTATCGACCAGCACGTGGTCGAGTTCCGAGTACCTGGACTTGCTCATTTGTTGAGCCGCAGGATGTCCTTTGCGCAGCATGCATGAGAAGCCGTGCATCCTCAGCCGCTGCTTGAAAAAGCGGTTGCTTTTGAGGTCAGGAAAATAGCCGAGCGCAATGTCCACCTGCCCCGACTCCATAGCCTGTTCCAGACTTTGCGGATCGTACGAAGAGGTGCGCATTGAGGCATGAGGTGTTAGCTGCTGCAAGGCTTGGATGAGCCCTGGCGCAAAGATCATTTCGGCCACGTCTGGCATCGCTAGGCAAAACTCCGTGGTCGTCTCGGCCGGCGTGAATCGCGGGGCGTCCAGTACGTTCTCATAGACGCGCTGCAGGATGTGGCGAGCCTCCTTTGCTGCTGCCACACCGCGTGGAGTCGGCTGCATACCTTCCGGAGTGCGAACGAACATCGGGTCGTCGAAGTGCTTACGAAGGCGCCCGAGCGCCGTACTGAGGCCCGGCTGACTCATGCCTAAACGCAGCGCGGCGCGGGTAACGCTGCGGCAGTCGTCCAAAGCGACCAAAAGAGACAGCAGATTCAAGTCGAAGGTCTTGGTCATAAGCCCAGCAAAAGCATCCTCATCTGTAGAAACAATACTTGAAATTCTTCGTATTGTATTGGCGGATAAAGCAACGAATCCTACACTGCTTCCAATCAGCATGCGACAGACGCTGCAGATGCCAGGAGACTACGATGAGTACAACTGAAATGATGGCCAGACCCACTGCGCCCGGTAGCAGGTTCGACCTATTCAACCTGCCGGACGCGTATTACCGCGACCCGGCCCCGTTCTATAAAGCCTTGCGTGATAACGAACCGCTTCTCTGGAACAGCGATGGCTCGGTATTGCTGACGCGCTACGACGACGTCAAGACGGTGTGGCGCGACCTGAGCGGTCGGGTGAACCGCGCCGAAGCCTATGCGAAGAAGTTCGGCGAGGGGCCGCTTCTTGAGCATCACACCTCGTCGATGCTGTTCCGCGACCCGCCCGATCACGACCGGTTGCGCGACATCGTCAATCCGTTCTTCACGCCGTCATCGATAGAGCGGCTGCGCACGGCGGTTCGAGAGATCGTCGAACGGCTCATCGAGGAGGTGCGCGAGAAGCGCGAGATCGACTTCGTCGCCGAGTTCTCGTCACGTATCCCGATCCAAGTGATCTGCGACATCTTCGGTGTGCCGCGCAGCGACGGCCCATTGATCCGGGACCTCGGCGCGCAGGTACTGTTTCCCCTCAATCCAGCCGTCAGCGCCGAAGCGATCGCCGCCGGCCACGAAGCGACTCGCAAGTTCAAAGACTACCTGTCCGAGCACTTTAACTATTGGCGCCGACAGCCAGTGGAAGACATGCCGACGAACATTATCAGTGCACTGGTCGCCGCCGAGAAGCGCGGCAACCCGCCAATCAGTGAAGTGGAAATGGCACACATGTGCATCCTCGTTCTCAATGGAGGGCACGAGACCACGACCAACCTGATCGGGCTTTCTACTCTGGCATTGATGAAGCATCCCGACCAAATGGCCCTGCTGGCCAAGGAGCCGTCCGTCATTGGCCCGGGGGTGGAGGAGTGCCTGCGCTACACCACGCCGCTGCAGTTGCAGGGGCGGCGCACGACGCAAGAGGTACAGGTGCCTTCTGGGACGATCCCTGCCGACACTGAAGTCATCTTCGCGCAAGTGTCCGCCAATCGCGACGAGCGTGTGTTCGCCGATCCGGACCGCCTGCAACTCACGCGGCAACCCAACGCCCACTTGGCCTTCGGTGCGGGTATCCATGTGTGCCTCGGCCGACCGCTCGCCCGCATGGAGGCGGCCGAGGCATTGCCGGCGCTCGCACGGCACTTCCCGAGCATGCAGCTCATCGATGAGCCCGTCTTCGCCCGAAGCGCGCGGTTCCGCGGCATCCAGTCGATGCGCGTGCGACTCTATTGACTGCGCCATGAGTGCCGGGATAGTGGTGGTGGGCGCAGGGCAGGCAGCCTGCCAGTTGATCGCATCGCTGCGGCAGCTGGGCCATGCCGAGCCGCTGACCCTCGTGGGGGCCGAGCCTTATTTGCCGTACCAGCGGCCGCCTTTGAGCAAGGACTGTTTGCGCCGCGGAGCGACCTTGGCGGATCTGTTGCTGCGGCCCACGTCCTTCTACGATTCGCAGCGGTGCCGGCAGATTCTCGGCCGCCGCGCTATCGAACTGGACCGCGCCGCGCGCGTTCTGCGACTCGACGATGGTCAGGCTATCGAATATGAGCACTTGGTGCTGGCGACGGGTGCGCGCGCGCGTCGCTGGCCGGGCTTGGCCGACGTTTCGCCACACGTGTTCACACTGAGGAGTTGGGACGATGCGCAGGCCCTCGGCGAGCGGCTCACGAACGTGCGGCGACTTGCCGTGCTCGGTGCGGGTTATGTTGGACTGGAGGTGGCGGCATCAGCGGCGCAGCGGGGCATTGAGGTAGCTGTCTTCGAAGCCGCTCCACGCGTGCTCCAGCGGTCGGTCGGGACAGCCATGTCTGTGGCCGTGCAGCGGCTGCACGCGCAGCATGGCGTGCGGCTGTGCCTGGGGGCCACCGTGCGGGCCGTCGAGGTCTCCGCTGCGACCAATGCCAGGAACCCTGTCCGTTTGACGACCACCGACGAAAGCTTCACCGCCGATGCGCTCGTGGTGGGTATAGGCGCCGCGCCGCGCATTGAACTGGCGCAGCAGGCAGGAATTGCATGTGGGCAAGGAATACGCATCGACGCTGCGTGCCGTACGAGTGATCCGCATGTCTGGGCCATCGGTGACTGCACCGAGCAGGTTCTTGGTGATGGCGAGCCTCCGATAAGGCTGGAATCCGTGCAAAACGCGACGGATCAGGCCAAGTGCGCTGCCGCTGTATTGGCCGGCAAGCCGATTCCCCCAGCCCCGGTGCCATGGTTCTGGTCGGATCAGTTCGGCTGCCGGATCCAAGTAGCAGGCCGCTCGGCTGCCGGCGACGAGATCATTCTTCGATCCGTCGCAGAAAAGCGGTTGGCGTTTGCGGCTTGGCACCTTCGGGATGGGCGCGTCACCGCGGTCGAGACACTTGACGCGCCGGAAGACTTCATGGCCGCTCGACAGCTCATCCGCAGCGGCCGTTTCATCGAACGCGCGACCCTGTGCGACGACCGTGTGTCGCTGCGCGAGCTCGTTACTCAAACTTGACAAGGATCATCCACTCACATGACGACTCTTTACTTTCAAACGGCCGAGGGCGAGACCATTGAGTTGCAGGCCAAGGACGGCGCTTCGGTGATGGAGGCTGCCGTAGCCGCGAATGTGCCGGGCATCGACGCCGAGTGCGGCGGCGCCTGCGCCTGCGCCACCTGCCATGTCTACGTTGACGAAGCGTGGACCGAACGTCTGCCGGCCAAAACAGAACTTGAAATCAAGATGCTTGATTTCGCGGTCATGGTCAAGCCCACCAGCCGTCTGAGCTGTCGTCTCATCGTTGGCCCCGAGATCGACGGCCTTTCGATGTCTATTCCTGAATCGCAACATTGACACACATCCCATGAAGATTTGCCGCTTCGATAACGACCGCCTGGGCTTGGTAGACGGGGACACAGTGCGCGACGTCACTGCCGCGCTCGACGTTCTGCCAAATCACCGCTATCCGCTGCCCATTTTCGATCCCCTGATCGCGCACCTGCCCGAGGTACTCCAAGCAATTCGCCGAATCGCCCCGTCGTCGCCCACGCTGCCGCTCGCGGGGCGCCGGCTGCTGGCTCCGGTTGCGAATCCCGGGAAAGTCATCGCGGCGCCCGTCAACTACAAAAAGCATCTCGAAGAAGCCCGCGAGCAGGCCGAGATCCACCACAACGGCCAGGTCGCCGAAATCCAGAAGATCGGACTCTTCCTCAAGGCGACAAGCTCCGTTGTGGGGCCGGGTCACGGCATCGAGATCCAGCATCCTGACCGCCGAAACGACCACGAGGCCGAACTCGTCGCTGTCATTGGCAAGGCCGGACGCAACATTCCGCGCGAGCACGCGTTCGATCACATTGCGGCCTACATGATCGGCCTGGACATGACAGTTCGCGGCCCGCAGGAGCGCAGTCTGCGCAAGTCCATCGACACGTATTCCGTGGTGGGGCCCTGGCTCGTCACTGCTGACGAGATTGACGACCCGCAGGCGCTCGATTTCTGGCTCACTGTCCAAGGCGAGCCGCGCCAAAAGGCCAACACGCGCGATCTCGTGCTGGACATCCCAGCGTTGATCGAAATGGCCTCGTCCTATTACACGTTGCAACCAGGTGATCTGCTGTTCACCGGCACGCCCGAAGGCGTTGGGCCGGTGGTGCACGGTGACGTGATCACGGTCGATATCGAAGGCATCGGTCGCATGACGGTCGACGTCCGCAACGCCAGGAGAGACACGTGAACACACTAAACCTCCCGACGTCTGCTTATGCAGGCGGCGCAGCAACAGCCGACGTCGCTACCCAGCGCGAGGCCTTCTACGAACGCATCGGACGGGCCCATTGCACGCCGCTGTGGGAAGTTCTGCATGACATCGTCACCAAGGAGCCGATCACGCCGTGCTTGCCCCACCTGTGGCAATGGAAGCAAGTTTGGCCGTGGCTGCAGGAAAGCGGCCAGTTGATTTCAGCCCTGGAAGCGGAACGCCGCGTACTCGTGCTGGAAAACCCAGGCCTTCGCGGAAAAACGCGCATCACGCACAGCCTCTATGCCGGTCTGCAGTTCATCCTACCGGGCGAGATCGCACCGTCGCACCGTCACTCGCAATCGGCCCTGCGTTTTATCATGCACGGCGCGGGTGCCTACACGTCCGTGGATGGCGAGCGCGTCACGATGAACGTAGGCGATTTTGTGATCACGCCATCGTGGACATTCCACGAGCACGGCAACGACAGTGGCGAGCCGATGGTATGGATGGATGGACTCGATCTGCCTATTGTAGAGTTGCTTGATGCCCAGTTCCGTGAGGACGGCCCGCGCACCACCGTGCAGGCGGTTGACCGCGAGGCGGGCCTCACGCTGTCCCGCTTCGGCAACACGATGAAGCCTGTAGGCTATAAGAGCCGGACACGCACGTCACCGCTGTTCTGGTATCCCTACGAACGCACGCGAGGGGCGTTGGAGACGCTGCGCCGCAGCGAAGCACCGCACCCGTGCTGGGGTCACAAGTTGCAATACACCAACCCGGTGACGGGCGACTGGGCGATGCCCACCATTGGCACCTTTATGCAGCTGCTGCCCGCAGGCTTCGTGGGCGAATCCTATCGCGCCACGGACGCCACGGTCTATACCGTAGTGGAGGGCTCTGGCCGCTGTGTGGCCGGTGACAAGGTGCTGACGTTCGGACCGAAGGACGTGTTCGTCTGCCCCTCCTGGCTGCCTTACCGGCTGGAGGCATCGGCCGATACCGTGCTCTTTAGTTTCTCGGATCGTCCCGTCCAGGAGGCGCTGGACCTCTGGCGCGAGCGGTTTTGATTCTTGATCGAACCACCAACACAAACACACCAGGAGACACCAAATGACTTTCACGATGACTTCGGTCAAGACCGTGCTGCTATGCGCCAGCCTGGCCGTCGGCCCCTCCCTGCAAGCACAAACTCCCATCAAGATCGGCTTCCTGGCCGAACTGTCGGGCCCACAAAGTGCGCTGGGGCAAGACCAATATGACGGATTCATGATGGTCGTGCAGCGCAACGGCGGGAAGCTTGGCGGCGTGCCGGTGGAGTTGTTCAAGGAGGATTCGCAACTCAAACCCGACGTGGCGGTGCAGGCCACGCGCAAGCTGATCGATAAAGACAAGGTGTCGATCATCACCGGCATCACCTTCTCGAACATCATGATGGCCGTCCACAAACCCATCACCGAAAAGGGCGTCTTCTTGGTCGGCTCCAATGCGGGACCAGCGCCCATCGCTGGCGCGCAGTGTTCGCCCTATCAATTCATAGTCTCGTGGCAGAACGATATGTTGTCGGAGGTGGTGGGCAAATATGCCGCCGACAAGGGCTACAAGCGGGTCGTCGCGCTGGCACCTAACTACCAGGCCGGCAAGGACTACATCGCCGGCTTCAAGCGCTTTTACAAATCTGAACTTGCCGACGAAGTCTATACGCCGCTGAACCAGCTGGACTTCTCGGCCGAACTCACGAAGCTTGAAGCTATTCGGCCCGATGCCGTGTTCGTGTTCTACCCAGGCGGACTCGGCGTCAACTTCGTACGCCAGTACCAACAGGCGGGCCTCATGGGCAAGATACCTTTGCTGTCCACGGGCACCACCGACGGGGCAACTCTGCCAGCGCTGCGCGACACTGCGCTCGGCGCGATCTCCGGCTCGTTCTGGGGGCCCGATTTCGACAACGCCGAAAGCCGGCGCTTTGTCGAGGAGTTCGAGGCCAGCTACAAGCGCATCCCATCGCAGTACGCGGCGCAAAGCTACGACGCCGCCATGCTGCTCGACGCGGCAATCGCCAAGGTGCGAGGCGACGTAGCCGATAAACCGGCATTCATGGCGGCCCTCAAGAACGCGGATTTCAAATCAGTACGAGGAGCGTTTCGGTTCAACAACAACAACTTCCCGATCCAGGACATACCCGTTTTCGAGATCGCGAAGGATGCAAAAGGCCGCGTCAGCATGCGGACGCTGACGTTTCCCTTGCGCAATCACAAGGATGCGTACCACCAGCAGTGCCCACTGAAGTAGGAGTGATGCGATGAGTGTAAACCTGCTGCTCGCGCAGTTGCTCAATGGGTTGCAGTACGGCGTCCTGCTCTTCCTGCTGGCTGCCGGACTCACGCTCGTGTTCGGAATCATGAGTTTCGTTAATTTGGCCCACGGTTCGCTTTACATGTTGGGCGCCTACTTCTCTGCGACCGTATACAACGCGACGGGCTCGTTCGCGCTGGGTCTGATCGCAGGGTTGGCCGGCACACTTCTCCTGGGCCTTGTGCTCGAGTGGGTGGCCGTCTCGCGGCTCTATCTGCGTGACCACCTAGACCATGTTCTGGCCACCTTCGGCCTGGTACTCTTCTTCAACGAAATCGTGCAGATCATCTGGGGCGCACAACCCTATTTCACGCAGGTCCCCGAAACACTCGACCGTACGATCAACCTGTTCGGTTTTTCCTATCCGGCCTATCGCTTCGCAATCATTGTGGTTGGCGTTTCGGTTGCGGTCGGCGCCTACCTTCTGATCCACAAGACGCGAATCGGCATGTTGATCCGCGCCGGCACAGTGAACCCCAAAATGGTCGCGGCGCTCGGCGTGAACATCAAGCTGCTCAACGCCATGCTGTTCGGACTCGGCGCCATGCTCGCGGGTCTAGCGGGTGTGATGGCCGGCCCGATCCTGTCCGTGCAGTCCGGCATGGGCGAGCCGGTGCTGATAACGACACTTGTCGTGATCGTCATCGGGGGGATTGGATCGGTCGGCGGCGCATTCTATTCGGCACTCATCGTGGGCACAGTCGACACACTCGGGCGCGCGTTCCTGCCAAGCGTTTTGCGCCTCGTGACCGAGCGCTCTTTCGCTGACGCCGCAGGGCCAGCACTTGCATCGATGCTCATTTACGTGCTCATGGCCGCAGTGCTCGCCTGGCGCCCGCAAGGCCTCTTCCCTTCCAAGGGGGGCTGACCATGTTGCAACATCCTCTGGCTCGACCGAGCGCACTGGTGCCGCTCGTCCTTTTCGCAGTGCTGGCCCTGGTGCCCTTCATCGCGCAGGCGATCGGCGAGCCCTTCTATATTGCGCTGTTCGCGCGGATCATCATCTATGCAATCGCGGCAAGCGCGCTGAACCTCGTGCTGGGCTATGGCGGGCTGGTCAGCTTCGGCCATGCGCTCTTCTTTGGCATAGGCGCATACGGCGTCGCGCTGCCGGTCTTTCACGGAATCGACAACGGCTGGGTCCACTTGATCCTCGTGTTTGGAGTATGCGGTGTTGCCGCGGCGGTGACCGGCGCGATAAGCTTGCGCACCTCCGGCATAGCGTTCATCATGATCACGCTTGCCTTTGCTCAGATGGGCTTCTTCCTCTTCGTGAGCCTGAAACGCTACGGCGGTGATGACGGCCTCTCGATAGCCCAAGCCAGTCGATTTGGGCCGCTGAACCTTGGCGACACCGGCGCTGTATACGCTTGCGCCTTCTTGGTGCTGGCACTTGCGACCTGGTGCCTCGCTCAATTGCGCGCAGCACCCTTCGGAATGGTGCTGCGCGCCGCGCGACAAAACCCTCGTCGCGTCGCCACTGTCGGACTGCCGGTCTCGCAGTATCGGCTCACGGCTTACGTGATGTCCGGGATGCTGTGCGGCTTGGCAGGTTTCCTGCTTGCCAACCTGAACGCCTTCGCTTCGCCGAGCACGATGGCATGGACCGTGTCGGGCGAACTCATAGTCATCGTCGTGCTGGGCGGCATGGGCACCGTCTTCGGCCCTTTGCTCGGTGCTTTCGTGCTGCTAGGGCTTGAGGAGATCATCAAGGGGTACACCGACCACTCCATGGTCGTCCTGGGCCCCATGATCCTGTTGATTGCCCTGGCAGGCAAATCCGGCATCATCGGCCTGCTGCAGAAGCTCGACCACGCCGCCGCGCGGCCAGCCCCCGTACCTGCGAAACCCACAAGGGCGACGCACGCAAACGGCGGGGAGGGTTGACATGGCCACCATGCTTCAGACCGAGTCTCTGGTCAAGCGCTACGGCGGCCTGCTGGTGACAGACGCCGTCTCTCTGGACGTCGAGGAGGGCGAGATCCACGCGGTGATCGGCCCCAACGGCGCGGGCAAGACCACCCTGATCAACCAACTCTCTGGCGAACTGGCCTCGAACAGCGGACGCATCGTGTTTGGAGGCTTCGACATCACCAACCTGCCCTGCCACGAGCGAGCCCGCGCGGGACTGGTGCGCTCCTATCAGATCACTTCGGTCTTCGAGGAGTTCACCGTGCTCGAGAACACGGTGCTTTCCGCCCTCGGCGCGCGCGAGCACGCGTTCCGGTTGTGGCGACCCATGCTGTCGCGCACCGAGGCGTGCGGCGCTGCGGAAGAAGCGCTCGAATCCGCTGGTCTCGGTGACCGCGCCAATGTCTGTGCAGGCGACCTGGGCTACGGCGAGCGCCGTCAGCTCGAGCTGGCGATGAGCCTCGCAGCCCGTCCAAAGCTGTTGTTGCTCGACGAACCGATGGCGGGCATGAGCCCGCAGGAATCGTCTTCAGTGATTGCGTTGCTGAAGCGGTTCAAGCGACGCTACTCGATTCTTCTCATCGAGCACGACATGGACGCGGTCTTCGTACTCGCGGATCGCATCACCGTGCTCGTCTACGGCAAGGTCATGTTCACTGGGAGCCCTGCCGAGATTCGCTGCCATCCCGAGGTGCGCGCGGTGTATCTCGGCGAGGAAGCGGTTTGACGGCGCGGGACAACGATATGAGCACTTTCTTCTCCGTCCTTGGGCTGCAGGCCTCCTACGGCCACGCCCAAGCCCTCTTTGACATCTCTTTTGACGTACGAAAGGGGCAGGTAGTCACGCTGCTCGGCCGCAACGGCATGGGTCGGTCGACGACAGTCAAGTGCATCTTCGGGCTGTTGCCCGTCTCGGCCGGCACGGTGTCGATTGACGGCATTCGACTCGACCGACTGCCCATCCACCGCGTGGCGCGCAAAGGTCTCGCATTGGTGCCCGAAGGCCGGCAGGTCTTCCCGAACCTCACTGTAGAGGAGAACCTCGTCGCGACAGCCCGAGTCGGTGAGTCGGCGCCCTTGCCACATTGGACGCTCAGCCGCGTCTACGACCTCTTTCCCCGGCTCCGGGAGCGCCGGCGGAACCTTGCCTCGCAGCTATCGGGCGGCGAACAGCAGATGCTCGCGATTGGCCGCGCGCTGATGACCAACCCACGCCTGCTCGTGCTTGACGAGGCCACCGAGGGCCTGGCACCTCTCATCCGCCAAGAGATCTGGCGTGCGCTCGGCGAATTGAAGGCCAATGGACTCTCGCAGATCGTTATCGATAAGAACGTCGGTGCACTGCTTGATCTGGCAGATCACCACTACGTGATTCAAAAAGGTTGCGTTGTTTGGCAGGGCGGGTCCGAGGCACTTCGCCGCACGCCTGATGTCATCCATCAATACCTGGGAGTGAGCTGATGAGTGCGACCATGAAGACTGCGCTCCCCGCTTGCACATCCACGGAGTTTCGACTCGGGATGGGTTCTAAGGAGCAATCATGAATACACACCGTAAAGACAGCGCACGGTCAAACCTTTCGAAGGATGCTGAGCGAACTGACGGTTCGGATGACACAACCATGAAGAAAAAATCGACCTCTCAGGAGAACGATGAGAGCAAACCTACGTCGGATGTAATGCCGCTTGCGGGCGTCAAGGTACTTGAACTCGGCTCGCTGGTAGCGGGGCCTTACGCCAGCGCGCTGCTGGCTCAGTTCGGCGCGGAAGTGATCAAGATCGAGCCGCCGAAGGACGGGGATCCGTTGCGCAAATGGCGCAAGCTCCACGAGGGTACCTCGCTGTGGTGGTACACGCAAAGTCGCAACAAGAAGTCGGTCACGCTCGACCTCAAGCGCGACGAGGCGCGCGAGATCGTACGTCGCCTGGCCGGCGAAGTCGACATCGTGATCGAGAATTTCCGTCCCGGGACGCTGGAGAAGTGGGGGCTGGGCTGGGAGCAATTGTCGGCCCTCAATCCGCAACTTGTCATGGTCCGCATCTCCGGCTACGGGCAATCGGGCCCGTACAGCCAGCGACCGGGCTTTGCGGCCATCGCCGAGTGCATGGGCGGGCTGCGTCACGTGACCGGATTTGCCGATCGTCCGCCCGTACGGGTGGGTGTAAGCTTGGGCGACACGCTGGCCTCGCTGTACGGCACGATTGGTGCCCTGGTGGCGATGCACCATCTCAAGGCCAACGCGGGCAAGGGTCAGTTCATCGATGTCGCGTTGTACGAGTCGGTATTCGCGGTGATGGAAAGCCTGATTCCAGAGTACGCGGAGTTCGGCTTCGTGCGGGAGCGGTCCGGCGCCAGTCTCCCGGGCATTTCACCATCGAATACCTACCGTTGCGGCGATGGCCACTACGTGGTTATCGCAGGCAACGGCGACGCCATCTTTAAGCGGTTGATGCACGCGATCGGGCGCGACGATCTCGGCGCTGACCCCGCGTTGGTGCGTAATGACGGCCGTGTCAGACACAATGATCGGCTGGATGCCGCTATATCCGATTGGACCGGACTGCACCCGCTTGACGAGGTCTTGAAGGTCCTGGAGGCGGCCGAAGTGCCCAGCGGGCGCATCTACACCGCAGCCGACATCGCGGAAGACCCGCACTTCCACGCGCGCGACATGATCGAGCGCCACGCGCTACCCGACAGCACACCAATCGACTTTCCGGGCATCGTGCCCAAGTTGAGCGCGACTCCCGGGCGCACGAAATGGGTCGGCCCCGAGCTCGGCGCGCACACGCAGGAAGTGCTGGCCTCCCTGGGCATTGATGCCGACGAGCTCGCCCGACTGCGCGCCGATGGCGTGGTTTGAGGGGCAACTCATGCAAAAGGCTAACGGCCAGCGGCTGTACATCCAGGAAGTTTCTGTGCGCGACGGATTCCAGATCGAGTCTCGCTTCGTGCCCACCGAACAGAAAATTGACCTGATCAATGGCTTGAGCCGCACAGGACTGGCCAAGATAGAGGTCACATCGTTCACCTCGCCCAAGGCCATCCCGGCGCTGGCGGATGCCGAAGCCGTGATGCGAGGGATCGAACGGATTCCCGGCGTTGAATACGCCGCACTGGTGCCCAACATTCGCGGCGCTGAGCGCGCGCTCGACTGCGGCGTCGACGAACTGAATCTCGTAATGTCTGCGAGTGAGACACACGACGCCGCCAACCTGCGGATGACCCCTGCGCAGTCGTTGGCGCAGTTTGCCGAAATCGTGAGGCTGGTGGACGGCCGTAAGCAGGTCAACGCCTCGTTGTCCACGGCCTTCGGCTGTCCGTTCGAAGGTGACGTGCCGGACGCGGTCCTGCTGGCGCTCGTAGAGCGCATCGCAGGGCTGGGCATCGCGCGCGTGACGCTGTGCGATACGACCGGCATGGCCCATCCGGGGCAGGTGGAGCGCCTCTGCCGGGCGGTGAAGACTGGTTGGCCGCAACTGACCTTGACGGCGCATTTTCATGACACCCGTGCCATGGGACTGGCGAATGCGTTGGCGGCGCTCGAGGCCGGCATCGACCGCTTCGATGCCTCCCTCGGCGGGCTGGGGGGCTGTCCCTTCGCGCCGGGCGCCAGCGGGAACGTCTGCACCGAAGACTTGGTTCACATGTTCGAGGCCATGGGCTATCGCACCGGCGTCAATCTGGAAGCGCTGCTGGCGCAGGCGCGCCGCATGCCTGAGATCGTCGGCCACGATGTGCCCGGGCAGGTCATGAAGGCGGGTCCATCGAGTCGGCGGTATCCCGTACCGGATGGCGTGCACTCACGCGAACCGCAGCAGCGCCTGGCCGGCGTGGGTTGCCTTGCCGGAAGCCCGGCCAGTCCGGTCCTGAGGGGAACGTAATGGCCGCCGCGACACTTTTCGAAAAGCTGTGGCAACGGCATGTGGTGCACGAGCCCGAGGCCGGCCCTCCGCTGCTGTACATGGACCGCCATCTGGTCTACGAGGTCACCAGCCCGCAGGCGTTTGAGGGGTTGCGCATGGGCAAGCGCAGGCTGTGGCGTCCGCAAACGGTACTGGCGACCGCGGACCACAACGTGCCGACGACATCGCGCTCCGTGGGCATCATAGATCCCTTGTCGCGTATCCAGGTCGAACAGCTCAGCCGCAACTGCAAGGAGTTCGGTGTCACCGAGTTCGGACTCTCGGACCCCCGTCAGGGCATCATCCATGTCGTCGGTCCGGAACAGGGCGCAACCTTGCCGGGAATGACCGTTGTCGCCGGCGACTCGCATACCAGCACGCATGGCGCCTTCGCCGCCCTGGCCTTTGGTGTCGGTACTTCCGAGGTCGAGCATGTGCTCGCGACGCAGTGCCTGTCCGTCAACCCGATGAAGCCCATGCTCGTGCGCATTGAGGGAGCACTGGCGCCTGGCGTAACGGCCAAGGACTTGATCTTGGACGTGATCGGCCGCATCGGCACGGCAGGCGGAACCGGCTACGCCATCGAGTTTGGCGGTGGCGCGGTTCGCGCCTTGTCCATGGAAGGCCGAATGACTTTGTGCAACATGGCGATCGAAGCAGGCGCTCGCGTTGGATTGGTCGCGGTCGATCAAAAAACGATCGACTACCTGAAAGGGCGTCCGTACGCGCCGCGCGGCGAGCGATGGGAGCAGGCGGTGGCGTACTGGCGCACACTGGTCAGCGACGAGGGTGCGCACTTCGACAGAACGCTTGAGATCGATGCGGCTCTTGTGCAACCCATGGTGACTTGGGGCACATCGCCCGAAATGGTGCAGCCGATCGGCGGCCAGGTGCCCGATCCTGCGCGTGAACCGGACCCTGTCAAGCGCTCCGGAATGGCCAATGCGCTGGCGTACATGGCAATCGAGCCGGGCATGCCAATCAAGGCCATTCAGCCGGACAAGGTGTTCATCGGATCGTGCACCAATGCCCGCATCGAGGATCTGCGCGCTGCGGCCGCCGTGCTGAAGGGCGGACATATTGCTCCCACGATCAAGCTAGCCCTCGCGGTCCCGGGCTCGGGGTTGGTCAAGGCGCAGGCCGAAGCCGAAGGCCTTGACCGCGTGTTCACCGACGCGGGTTTCGAATGGCGTGAACCGGGCTGTTCGATGTGCTTGGGTATGAACGAAGACCGGCTGGCGCCCGGAGAGCGCTGTGCCTCCACCTCGAACCGCAATTTCGAGGGCCGTCAGGGGGCGGGAGGGCGTAGCCATCTCGTGAGTCCGGCAATGGCGGCGGCGGCCGCAGTTGCGGGCCACTTCGTTGATGTCCGTAAGGAGTTCAGCTGATGGAACCTTTTACGTTTCTCGACGGCATCGTGGTGCCGCTGAATCGCGCCAACGTCGACACGGACGCCATCATCCCGAAGCAGTTCATGAAGTCGATACGACGCACAGGCTTCGGGGGCAATCTGTTCGACGAATGGCGCTATTTGGACAAGGGCGAGCCCGGGCAGGATTGCGCCGCGCGGCCGACGAACCCGGCTTTCGTGCTGAACCAGCCCCGCTACCAAGGTTCCTCCATCCTGTTGGCGCGAGCGAACTTCGGCTGCGGCTCCAGCCGCGAACACGCGCCGTGGGCGCTGCACGACTATGGCATTCGTGCGCTCATCGCCCCCAGCTTTGCCGACATCTTCTACGGCAACTGCTTGAAGAACGGCATGTTGCCCATCGTGCTGCCCGAGGTTGAGGTGCAGTATCTGTTCGAACAGGTAAAGAGCCAGCCTGGTTACCGCCTGCGCATCAACCTCGAGAGACAGTCTATCGAAGCACCGATCGGCCCTGCTCTCGGCTTCGAGTTCGATCCGTTTCGCAAACGCTGTCTGCTCAACGGCATCGACGACATCAGCCTGACGCTGGAGCATGACGCGGAGATTCGCCGCTACGAGGCTAGGCGGCAATTGGCGGAGCCATGGGTATTTGGAGGGGCTTGAAAAAGCTGGCAATTTCATTCATCAAGCCCAAGAGGATCAACCGTGACCATCGTTCTTCAAATTCAGAGCTCGTTCAGAGCTCGTGCGCAATGTGCTGCGGCACCTTACCAGCATAACCGTCTTACTGGCGACAGTCGTCATCACGGTGCCTGCGGACTCGGCAGAACAGTTTCCCACCAAACCGATCAAGATCCTGGTCGGCAGCCCGGCAGGCAACCTTTCTGACGTGCCTGCTCGTTTCATCGTGCAGAAGGTACCCTTTCCACTGAAGGAACACAACCCATGCCCCAATTCACCCTGCGCCAGAAATTCTTGTTCGGCATAGTCGCCGTGCTCACGGTGTCGCTGCTGGTGATGCTGGGGGGGCGATTCCTCGGCAAGGCCGCGCGCTTCCACCACCTGGAGCGAGACCATCTCAACGTGGTCATGCAGATAGAGCTCGCCATGCAGCGGGCGAGTTCGGGTGACACGGCCCCGGCGGTTGGCAAGGACCTGCTGCTCAAGCCGATCGAGCACGGGCAGTGGCTTGCCGCGCAGGTCGATGTGGAGTTGTTCAAGGTCGAACAGGGGCTGTTCCGCCTGCTCGGCTTCAATGACGTCATTGACTTGCCGCGCAAGGGCATTGACGATCTGGAGCGCATGAAGAAAATCATCGAGCTCGAGCCTGGCAGCACCGTGAGCCCGGCGCTGGTCGAGCGGCTGCGGCCCGACATGGCGGTGGTACAGGAAAACGCCGACCGTTTCGCCCCGCTGGTGGCCGAGGCGGTCGGCTTCATCAAGGCGCTTGTCTTCAGCATCAACCTGCTGGGCGGTCTGGTGCTGCTGGCCTCCTTTTGGGCTATCCGCAAAGCGGTGCTCGGGCCGCTGGAGGAGGCGCTGCGGCTGGCGGGCCAGATTGCCCAGGGCGACCTCACGGGGCAGATCGTGACGCGTTCGAACGACGAAGTCGGCCAATTGATAACCGCCCTGGCGGACATGCAGGGCAGCCTGTCCAGCATGGTGGCCCATGTGCGCCAGAACGCCGAGAGCCTGGAGGCGGCCAGTTCCGAGATTGCCCAGGGCAACCACGACCTGTCGGCGCGCACCGAAAGCCAGGCCAGCTCCCTGGAAGAAACCGCCGCCAGCATGGAGGAGTTGGGCTCCACTGTGCGCCAGAACGCCGACAACGCGCGCCATGCGAACCAGCTCGCGCAAAGCGCCAGCACCGTGGCCGTCCAAGGCGGTGAAGCCGTGGCCCAGGTGGTCAACACCATGACAGGCATCAACGAAAGCTCCCGCAAGATCGCCGACATCATCAGCGTCATTGACGGCATCGCCTTCCAGACCAACATTCTGGCCCTGAATGCCGCCGTCGAGGCCGCCCGAGCGGGCGAACACGGTCGCGGCTTTGCCGTGGTGGCCACCGAAGTGCGCAGCCTGGCCCAGCGCAGCGCCGAGGCCGCCAAGGAAATCAAGACCCTGATCAACGACAGCGTGGGCCGGGTCGAGCAAGGCAGCGCCTTGGTGGACCAGGCCGGCACCACTATGAGAGAGGTCGTGGACAGCATTCGGCGCGTGACCGACATCATGGGCGAGATCAGCGCGGCCAGCACCGAGCAGAGCCAGGGAGTAGCGCAGGTGGGCGAGGCCGTCACCAATATGGACCAGGCAACGCAACAGAACGCGGCGCTGGTCGAGCAGATGGCCGCCGCGGCCTCCAGACTGAAGGGTCAGTCCGAAGAGCTGGTGCAGACGGTGGCGGTGTTCAAACTGGCGGACGATGGCAGTTCCGACCCGGCTGCCTACGCACAAGACCAGTCGCATGGGAGAACTGCGCCGCACCGGTTGGCAGACCACCGACATCCTGATCCTCAGCCATGGCCGACCGCGGCAGTCAATATGGGTTTGCTGGAAGCTTATGCTTCAGAGAAAAGCTCGACGAACAACTGACGTAGCCACATGTTGCCCGGATCCCGGTTGTACTTGGCATGCCAAAACAGGTTGATGGCGATGTCGGGCAGCTTGGCCGGGTGCGGGGATGTCGTCAGACCAAAAGGCACTTCGCAGCGAACGGCAAAACGCTGCGGCACGGTCGCGATGAGGTCGGTGCTGTGCAGAATGGGGCCGATCGCAATGAAATGCGGCACCACCAGCCGCATGCGCCTTTTGATGCCTGCGCGTTCGAGCAGGCCATCGACCTCACCGTGTCCGGTGTTGAGTGCGACCACGCCGACATGCTCCAGTTCACTGAACTGTTTCAGGCTCATGGGGGATTTGGCGCTTGGATGGTCCTTGCGGAACATGCATACGTAGCGGTGGCGAAAGAGGCGCCGCTGGAAGAATCCGGTCTGTAGCTCTGGCAGAAGACCCAAGGCGAGATCAACCGCACCGGACTCCATATCCTCCTTCAGATTGCCAGCATTCGGGCGCAGCGTGCTGATCTGGATGTGAGGAGCTCGTTGCGCAAGCGCTTCCATCAGTGGGGGCATGAAGTACATCTCGCCGATGTCGGTCATTGCCAAGTTGAAGGTGCGCGTGCTGGCAAATGGGTCGAAAGAGTCACGGGTCGTCAGTGCCGTCTGCAGCGTGTTGAGCGCATAGATCACGGGCTCCGCAAGATGCAGTGCATACGGTGTCGGCTCCATGCCTTTTGAGGTGCGCAAGAACAAATCGTCCTTTAGCGCCGCACGCAGCCGTTTAAGTGAATTGCTGACGGCAGGCTGCGTCAGCCCCAGTTTTTCGCCGGCCGTCGATACGCTCCGGTCGAGCAGTAGCTGGTTGAAGACCACCAGCAGATTCAAGTCGATGTCGCGCAGATCCATGATGCCTCACCATTATTCATGCTGGTGATTTTAACTATCAGACTTGATCTATAGCGCTATACCGATCGACGCGCCAGAATCGCAGCCATTCGGAGACAACTGAAAAAAGAGCTTGCATGGAACTGGTAGTAGAACCCCTCAATTTGCATCTGAACGCGGAGACCGGCAGCACCCTGCTTGACGTGCTCAGGTCCAACGAGGTCCCCATTTCTTATAGCTGCATGTCGGGCCGCTGCGGCACTTGCCGTTGCCGTGTGATTGCCGGCCATCTTCGCGATAACGGCCCCGAGACAGGGCGCCCGCAGGCAGGAAAGGGAACCTACGTTCTGGCCTGTCAGGCGGTTCTGACCGAAGACTGCACGATCGAGATTCCTGAATCTGACGAGATCGTGGTTCACCCGGCGCGCATCGTCAAGGGGACGGTCACAGCGATAGACGAAGCCACCCATGACATCCGGCGCCTGCGCATCAAACTGGCCAAACCGCTTGAGTTCAGCCCTGGCCAGTACGCAACGGTGCAGTTCACGCCCGAATGCGTCCGCCCCTATTCGATGGCCGGGCTGCCTAGCGATGCGGAAATGGAGTTTCAGATTCGCGCGGTTCCGGGCGGGCATGTCAGCAACTACGTTTTCAATGAACTGTCCGTAGGCGCTTCGGTGCGGATCAGCGGCCCCCTCGGAACGGCCTATCTGCGGCGCACGCACACCGGCCCCATGCTTTGTGTGGGGGGTGGAACAGGTCTGGCGCCCGTCCTTTCGATCGTTCGAGGCGCACTGGAAAGCGGGATGAGCAACCCCATCCATCTGTACTTCGGTGTGCGGAGCGAGCAGGACATCTATGACGAGGAACGCCTTCACGCATTGGCTGCAAGGTTTCCGAATCTCAAGGTGAATGTCGTTGTTGCAACAGGCCCTGCCGGCCCTGGTCGTCGATCCGGCCTGGTCACCGATCTGATCGGCCGTGACTTGCCCAATTTGGCGGGATGGCGCGCCTACCTGTGTGGCGCTCCGGCCATGGTCGAGGCCCTGAACCTGCTCGTTGCTCGCCTAGGCATAGTACCCGGGCACATCCATGCCGATGCGTTCTATCCCAGCGGCGTCTGAGCGAAGGCACCATGCGAACCCAATTCAACCCAAGGATACCAAGCCATGAGTGAACCCCAACGATTAAAACCCGTGTTTCCCCAAGATCCGAAATGGCCGGGCGAAGGTAGCAGCCGCGTTCCCTTCTGGGCCTACACCCGCGAAGACCTGTACAAGCGCGAATTGGAGCGCCTGTTCTATGCAAACCACTGGTGCTATGTAGGCCTGGAAGCCGAGATTCCGAATCCAGGCGACTTCAAGCGAACGGTGATCGGTGAGCGCTCGGTCATCATGGTGCGTGATCCGGATGGCGGCATCAACGTGGTGGAGAACGTCTGCGCCCACCGTGGCATGCGCTTTTGCCGCGAGCGCCACGGCAACGCCAAGGACTTCTTCTGCCCCTACCACCAGTGGAACTACAGCCTCAAGGGTGACCTGCAGGGCGTGCCCTTCCGCCGTGGCGTCAAGCAGGACGGCAAGGTCAACGGCGGCATGCCCAAGGACTTCAAACTCGAAGAACACGGCCTGACCAAGCTCAAGGTGGCCGCCCGAGGCGGTGCAGTGTTTGCCTCTTTTGACCACGATGTCGAGCCCTTCGAGGAGTTCCTGGGCCCAACCATCCTGCATTACTTCGACCGCGTCTTCAACGGCCGCAAGCTCAAGATCCTGGGCTACCGCCGCCAGCGCATCCCGGGCAACTGGAAGCTGATGCAGGAGAACATCAAGGACCCCTACCACCCGGGCCTGCTGCACACCTGGTTCTCGACCTTCGGGCTCTGGCGCGCCGACAACAAGTCGGAACTGAAGATGGACGCCAAGTTCCGCCACGCCGCAATGATCTCCACGCGCGGTCAGGGCGGCAAGAACGAGGAGGTCGTGTCCGGCGTGGACAGCTTCAAGGAACAGATGAAGGTGAACGACCCGCGCCTGCTCGACATCGTGCCCGAGCCCTGGTGGGGCGGTCCGACTGCGGTGATGACCACGATCTTCCCCAGCGTGATCATCCAGCAGCAGGTCAACAGCGTATCGACCCGCCACATCCAGCCCAACGGTCACGGCTCCTTCGATTTCGTCTGGACCCACTTCGGCTTCGAGGACGACAACGAGGAGTGGACCCAGCGCCGCCTGATCCAGGCCAACCTGTTCGGGCCGGCGGGCTTCGTGTCGGCCGATGACGGCGAGGTGATCGAGTGGTCGCAGGAAGGCTTTGAGCAAAAACCGACGCACCGCACCGTGATCGAGATGGGCGGTCACGAAATCGGCGACACGGACCACATGGTCACCGAGACGCTGATCCGCGGCATGTACGACTACTGGCGCAAGGTGATGGGGGAATAAACATGGTCGACTTCAAAACCTATTTCGAACTGCTGAACCTGTACAGCGACTACGCCATGGTGTGCGACTCCGCCAATTGGGAGAAGTGGCCTGATTTCTTCATCGAGACCGGCACCTACCGCCTGCAGCCGCGCGAGAACTTTGAGCAGGGCCTGCCGCTGTGCCTGCTGGCGCTGGAGAGCAAGGCAATGATCCGCGACCGGGTGTACGGCGTCAAGGAAACCATGTACCACGACCCCTACTACCAGCGCCACATCGTGGGCACGCCGCGCGTGCTGTCAGTGGAGCGTGACGCGGATGGCGAGCGCATCACCGCCGAAGCCAGCTATGCCGTGATTCGCACCAAGTACGACGGCGATTCCACGATTTTCAACGCCGGCTATTACCGAGACGTGATCGTGCGCACGCCCGAGGGCCTCAAGCTGAAGTCGCGCCTGTGCGTTTACGACAGCGAAATGATCCCCAACTCTGTGATCTATCCAATCTGAGGCGACGCACATGACTCAGAACTGGATTGATGCAGCTTGTCTTGACGACATCCCTGAAGGCGATGTGGTCGGCGTCAAAGTTAACGGCAAGGAAATTGCGCTCTACGAGGTCGAGGGGGAGATTTATGCCACCGATAACCTGTGCACGCACGGCGCTGCGCGCATGAGCGATGGCTTTCTCGAAGGCCGGGAAATTGAATGCCCTCTGCACCAAGGTCGATTTGATGTCTGCACAGGCAAAGCCTTGTGCACCCCCCTGACAAAGGACATCAAAACCTACCCCGTCAAAATTGAAAACATGCGCGTGATGCTCAAAATGGAGTAAGACTGCTTTCAATCAGGAGGCTGAATTCGGACCAATCAACCAAACCATCCAATCCACCCATTAGCCAAAAAACGGAGACATTAATCATGATTTATGAAAATTTGGTGAGTGAAGCAGGGCTGACGCAAAAGCACCTGATTCATGGCGACAAAGAACTTTTCCAGCACGAATTGAAGACCATCTTCGCGCGAAACTGGCTTTTTCTGACCCATGACAGCTTGATTCCCTCCCCCGGCGACTATGTCACAGCCAAAATGGGTGTCGATGAAGTCATCGTCTCCCGCCAGAACGATGGCTCGGTGCGAGCCTTTTTGAATGTTTGCCGTCACCGGGGCAAGACACTAGTTCACGCTGAAGCCGGAAATGCGAAAGGCTTTGTGTGCAGTTACCACGGCTGGGGCTTTGGCTCCAACGGCGAACTGCAAAGCGTTCCCTTTGAAAAAGAGTTGTACGGCGATACGATCAAAAAGAAGTGCCTGGGCTTGAAAGAAGTCCCCCGCATCGAAAGCTTTCATGGCTTCATTTACGGTTGTTTTGATGCAGAGGCCCCCACGCTTGTCGATTATCTGGGTGATGCAGCCTGGTACTTAGAACCCATCTTCAAGCACTCTGGTGGCCTGGAACTTGTAGGCCCCCCCGGCAAAGTGGTGATCAAGGCCAACTGGAAGGCTCCTGCGGAAAACTTTGTGGGTGACGCGTACCACGTTGGTTGGACGCACGCATCGTCTTTGCGCTCAGGTCAGTCGATATTTACCCCTCTTGCGGGCAACGCTATGCTTCCACCCGAAGGCGCGGGCTTACAAATGACCAGCAAGTATGGCAGTGGAATGGGCGTATTGTGGGACGGCTACTCCGGTGTCCACAGTGCTGACCTGGTTCCCGAAATGATGGCATTCGGCGGCGCAAAACAGGAAAAACTCGCCAAGGAAATCGGCGATGTCCGGGCACGGATTTACCGCAGCCATCTAAACTGCACGGTTTTCCCGAACAACAGCATTTTGACCTGCTCCGGTGTCTTCAAGGTCTGGAACCCGATCGATGAAAACACGACCGAGGTTTGGACGTATGCCATCGTAGAAAAAGACATGCCTGAGGACTTAAAGCGTCGCTTGGCTGACGCGGTTCAGCGCACTTTCGGACCAGCAGGATTCTGGGAAAGCGACGACAACGACAACATGGAGACGGAGTCGCAAAATGCCAAGAAATACCAATCCAGCAACAGTGATCTGATTGCCAATTTGGGTTTCGGCAAGGACGTCTACGGCGACGAATGCTATCCGGGCGTCGTTGCCAAATCGGCAATCGGCGAAACCAGCTATCGCGGATTCTACCGTGCCTACCAGGCTCACATCAGCAGCTCCAATTGGGCCGAGTTCGAAAACACCTCCCGAAATTGGCACACCGAACTCACCAAGACGACTGATCGCTAATCCAGGAGCCAACCATGATGATCAATACCCAGGAAGACAAGCTGGTCTCCGCGCACGACGCCGAAGAATTTCATCGTTTCTTCGTCGGGCACGACAGCGATCTGCAGCAAGAAGTCACCACACTCCTGACCCGAGAAGCACATCTGTTGGACATTCAGGCCTACAACGCCTGGCTTGAACACTGCGTTGCCCCCGAGATCAAATACCAAGTGATCTCGCGAGAACTTCGCTCCACTTCCGAGCGTCGATACCAACTGAATGATGCGGTGAACATCTACAACGAGAACTATCAGCACCTGAAAGTTCGAGTTGAGCATCAGATGGACCCGCAGAACTGGGCCAACAGCCCGAAGATCCGTTTCACCCGCTTCGTCACCAATGTCACAGCGGCCAAGGACAAGATCGTACCGGATCTGCTGCATGTGCGTTCCAACCTCATTCTCCACCGCGCCAGACGCGGCAATCAAGTTGACGTCTTCTATGCAACGCGGGAAGACAAATGGAAACGCATCGAAGGTGGTGGCATCCAACTGGTGGAACGTCTTGTGGACTACCCGGAGCGCATTCTCCAGACCCACAATCTGATGACCTTCCTGTGAACCCTGGGGATGCCTGCCTTGATGGCGGTCATCCTTGATTGTTTTAAACAGAAATTTATTGCCATGAACATACAGCAAGTTATTGCCATTACTGGCGCCGGTTCAGGCATCGGGCTGGAACTGGTTCGATCCTTCAAAGCAGCTGGCTATTGCGTGTCCGCACTTGTTCGCAACGAGGAACAAGAGGCGGGCCTTCGCAGTGAATTCAAAGATGCCATTGAGATCGTAGCGGGCGATGTTCGTGATCACGCCACCAATGAAAAGCTGGTCAACAAGGCGGTCGCCAGGTTCGGACACCTCGACTGCTTCATCGGAAATGCCGGGATATGGGATTACATGCTGGGCGTCGACGAGCCATGGGAGAAATTATCCGGCAGTTTCGAGGAGATATTTGATATCAACGTCAAAAGCTATTTCAGCGGCATCAGCGCGGCCTTGCCGGAACTCAAAAAAACGAACGGATCGGTCGTAGTGACGGCTTCCGTTTCTTCCTATGCGGCCGGCGGCGGCGGCTCTTGCTACATTGCCAGCAAGCATGCAGTGCTGGGTATGGTCAAGGCGTTGGCCTACGAATTGGCCCCGCACATCCGGGTCAATGGCGTTGCGCCAGGTGGTACGGTCACTTCTTTGGCTGGGCCGGCAAGCGCCGGTTTCGACAAAACCAAAATGAAAGACATGCCCGGCATCGATGACATGATCAAGGGCCTGACCCCCTTGGGGTTCGCAGCAAGGCCCGAGGACGTGGTGGCACCGTATCTTTTGCTGGCCTCCCGGGAACAAGGGAAGTTCATCACTGGCACCGTAATCGGCATTGATGGCGGCATGGCGCTCGGTCGAAAGTGAATTTTCAATCAAATCAGATTTTTCAACCCCATTCCCAGGAGACAACCCATGAAGACGAAATTGTTCATCAACAACACCTGGAGCGCTTCGAGTGACAAAAAGTCATTCGATCGCAAGCACCCTGTCAGTGGCGAGGTCGTGACCCAATGCGCGAACGCCACGGTGGACGATGCGGTCAATGCGGCTCGAGCCGCTCAAGAGGCGTTCAAGTCCTGGAAGGCCGTCGGACCCTCGGAGCGGCGGCGCCTTCTTTTGAAGGTGGCAGACGTCATGGAGAGCAAAACGCCCGAGTTCATCGAAGTGATGGCCAAGGAAGTGGGAGCCTCCGCGCTGTGGGCGGGGTTCAACGTGCACCTGTCGGCCAATGTATTCCGGGAAGCCGCCTCACTGGCCACCCAAATTCAAGGCGAAACCATTCCGACGGACAAGCCTGACACCCTGTCAATGACGCTGCGTCAGCCTGTCGGCCCCATCTTGAGCATCGTTCCCTGGAACGGCACCGCCGTGCTCGCGGCGCGGGCCATCGCTTATCCGCTGGTCTGCGGCAATACCGTTGTGTTCAAAGGCTCCGAGTTCAGCCCCGGTACGCACGCTTTGATCACCAAGTGCCTGCAGGAGGCCGACCTGCCTGCTGGCGTGCTCAACTATCTGAACTCCTCCCCGGACCGGTCGCCCGATATTGCAGATGCGCTGATTTCGTCTAAAGAGATTCGTCGCATCAACTTCACAGGCTCCACTCGCGTGGGGCGCATCATCGCCCAGAAATCGGCCCAGCATCTCAAGCGCTGCTTGCTGGAGTTGGGTGGAAAGTCCCCGCTGATCGTTCTGGACGACGCTGACATCGACGCGGCAGTCAAGGCCGCGGTGTTCGGCAGCTTCCTGTTCCAAGGCCAGATCTGCATGTCCACCGAACGCCTGGTGGTCGACGAAAAGATCGCGGACGAATTTGTCGCGAAGTTCGTCGAGAAAACCAAGCAGTTGAGCGCAGGCGATCCATGCGTCACAGGGGACTGCATCATCGGCCCGATGGTGTCGCCCAACTCGGGTGACCGAATCAATGGTCTGTTCAAAGATGCCATCAGCAAGGGCGCCAAGGTCGTGTGCGGCGGCATCGCCGAGGGTGCGGTCATGCCCGCCACGATCTTGGACCACGTGACAGCCGACATGCAGATCTACGATGAGGAAACCTTCGGTCCCATCACTGTGGTTATCCGGTGCAAGAGCGAAGCGGACGCCATCCGCATTGCCAATGACAGCGCCTACGGCCTGTCATCGGGCGTGTTTGGCCGGGACGTGAACCGGGCTCTGCGCGTGGGCATGGCGATCGAATACGGCTCGGTCCATATCAACGGCTCCACCGTACAGAACGAGGCTCAGGCGCCTTATGGCGGAACAAAGGCCACCGGTTATGGCCGCTTCGACGGACGCGCGGTGATCGACGAGTTCACGGAACTCAAGTGGCTGACCATTGAACCATTCGAGCAGCAGTATCCCTTCTAAGCTGAAGCAACAAAGGAGTTAAACCATGAACAAGCCAGCAACTGTCATTGAATTGGGGTACATGGGCATTTCGGTCAAGGATCCCGCAGCGTGGAAATCCTTTGCCGCAAACATGCTGGGACTTCAAGTCCTCGATGAGGGTGACAAGGATCGCTTCTATCTGCGAATGGACAATTGGCACCATCGGATCGTGGTTCATCACAACGGTCAAGATGACCTTGAATACCTGGGCTGGCGTGTCGCCGGTCAACCGGAATTCGAGGCATTGGGTCAAAAGCTCGTGGACGCAGGCTACAAAGTCCGCGTGTGCGACAAAGCCGAAGCACAAGAACGGATGGTGCTGGGCCTGATGAAGACAGAAGATCCGGGGGGCAACCCGACCGAGATTTTCTGGGGACCCCGGATTGACCTGAACAACCCCTTCCATCCCGGTCGTCCCTTGCACGGGAAATTTCTAACCGGTGATCAGGGCCTGGGCCACTGCATCGTGCGTCAGAACGATGTTGAAGCGGCACGTAAGTTCTATAGCTTGCTGGGATTTCGTGGAGATGTCGAGTACCGCCTTCCTTTGCCCAACGGCATGACGGCTGAGTTGACGTTCATGCATTGCAATGCTCGCGATCATTCCATCGCTTTCGGTGCAATGCCTGCGGCCAAGCGCCTCAATCATCTGATGATTGAATACACTCATATCGAAGATTTGGGTTGCACACACCAGCTTTTCACGAAGGAAAAGATTGACATTGCCTTGCAATTGGGCATCCATTCCAACGATAAGGCGCTGACGTTCTACGGGGCAACACCTTCCGGCTGGCTGATAGAACCTGGGTGGCGAGGCGCCCCCGCCATTGCTGAATCGGAATATTACGTCGGCGACATTTTCGGCCACACCATCGAGGCCACCGGTTATGGATTGGACGTCAAACTGAGCTAGCCATGTAACAGATGCGAAATCGATCGCATCTGTTTTCCCCATTCAGTTCCATATAAAAAAAAGGAGACAATGATGATCAAAGAAGCCATTTCCCTCGCAGGACTTGGGATGCTGATGCTCAGCACCGCATATGCCGAGGATTCCCGTTGGTCATATCGCATCGGCGCCACCAACGTAGCCTTCGATGCGAGCGCCAAAGTTTCGATTGACGGAACAAGGGTGCCGGGTGGAAGCGCTGACGCCAGTGACAACAACGCTTTGACATTTGACTTCGGTTACATCATTAACGATAACTGGAACGCGCGATTAATTGTTGGCATTCCACCCACCACAAAAGTGACGGGCGCAGGCACGCTGCCTCCGATTTTGCTGGGCCGTGTCCAATATGCTCCTGCAGTTTTGTCGGCGACCTACAACCTGCCACAGATGGGATTGGTTCGCCCGTACGTGGGGGCGGGGATCAACTACACTCGAATTCTGAAAAGCAAAGATGCCAATCTGACCTCATTCGATGCAGATCATGCGTGGGCACTTGTGCTCCACATCGGTGCAGAAGCGAACATCAACCGCGACTGGTTCGTCAGCTTTGATATCCGAAAACTTTATCTAAAAACAGATGCATCGGGGTTTCTTGGGCCTCAAGTTGCTACAGCCCGCGTAACGTTGAATCCGCTGCTGACGTCGATTGCGATTGGCCGGAGATTCTGATCGGTCCACATTGATTCCAAAATTCTGTTTGCATCACCATTTTCAAAGGAAATTTGAATGACAAGAAAGACGAGCAAAGCGGTGCGCCTGACCGCCGCGGATATTCAAGGCGCATGGGTCATCATGCCGACCCCGTCCACGCCGGATGCCTCGGACTGGCGCAGCACGCACACGGTCGATCTCGACGAGACGGCCCGGATTGTCGAGGAGTTGATTGCGGCCGGCGTCAATGGCATTCTGAGCCACGGCACCTTTGGCGAATGCGCGACGCTGACGTGGGAGGAGAAGCGGGATTTTGTTTCAACGGTCGTGGAAACCGCGCGCGGTCGAGTGCCCTACTTCTGCGGCACAACGGCCTTGAATACCCGTGAAGTCATACGCCAGACCCGCGAATTGATCGACATTGGCGCCCAAGGAACAATGCTCGGCGTGCCGATGTGGGTGAAGATGGATCTGCCTACTGCCGTGCAATTTTATCGCGATGTGGCGGAAGCAGTGCCAGATGCAGCCATCGCTGTCTACGCCAACCCGGAGGCTTTCAAATTTGATTTTCCTCGCCCGTTTTGGGCCGAAATGTCCAAAATCCCGCAGGTTGTCACAGCCAAGTACTTGGGCATCGGGATGCTGGACTTGGATCTGAAATTGGCCCCAAATATTCGCTTCCTTCCGCATGAGGATGACTACTACGCTGCGGCCCGGATCAATCCCGAGCGCATGACTGCTTTCTGGTCTAGCGGTTCCATGTGCGGCCCAGCGACCGCCCTTGTGCTGCGCGATGAGGTGGTAAAGGCCAAAAATACAGGTGATTGGGCCAAGGCCAAGGCTATTTCAGATGACATGCGCGCAGCCGATGCCACACTGTTTCCACGCGGCGATTTCTCGGAATTCTCAAAATACAACATTGGCCTCGAAAAAGCACGAATGGACGAGGCCGGCTGGCTCAAGGCGGGGCCGTGCCGGCCACCCTATACGCTGGTTCCCGACGAATACCTTGCAGGTGCCCGAAAATCAGGCAAGGCCTGGGCCGCACTGCATACCAAGTATGCCAAGGAATTGAGGAAAACCAAAACGGCAACCAACTCGAAAAAGAAGTAAGTCCAGGCCCTGAGTCAGACATCTCCGATCAGCACAACCTGCTGATCTGGAGGTTTTCTGGATTAGTGCAGTCGGCGAGTTAAAAATATGCCAGTACAGAGTGGAAGCGCCACAAGCGCAGGGTGCACCGATCGCCCTGAAGCAATCTCACACTATTGCCATCTTCTCTTTGTTGGGAGTGCATGATCGTGATGGTCGATTTTTATTTCGATTTTTTGAGCCCATTTTCGTATCTGGCCAACCACCGTTTGTCGGTGCTCGCCGGGCGTTATGGATTCTCCATCCAGTATCACGCCATTGATTTGGCGCGAGCAAAAACGGCCATTGGCAACATCGGGCCATCCAATCGGGACCTCAAGGTCAAGCTTGACTACTTAAAGGTGGATTTGCAGCGATGGGCCGATCTCTATAGGATTCCGTTGGTTTTCCCCCCTAACTTCAACAGCCGCCGGGTGAATGCCGGACTGTATTACCCGGCAGCCAGGGAGCGAGCCGCTGAATATGTTCGCCTTGTTTTCGATTCGGCTTGGGGGAAAGGGTGGGCACTGGATGCTGATAGCTTGCTGGCTGAGGTATGCGACAAGCTAAACTGGGATCTCGGTGAATTTGAAGATTTTTTGAACAGCGAAAATGCCGCCAAGGCATACGACGAAGAGACGCAGGCGGCCATTGACCGAAAGGTTTTCGGGGTTCCCACCGTGTTTTGGGATGATCAAATGTGGTGGGGAAATGACCGCCTTTTCATGCTTGAGAGCAGGTTGCAAAAGGAAACGCAACCATAAATTCTCAGTGCATCGATTTTTCTGATTTTTCAACCACGCCTTGATTTTAAGGAGTCTCATGAAGCTTTATTACAGCCCCGGCGCATGTTCATTGTCGCCTCACATCATCCTTCGTGAAGGTGGATTTGACTTTCAGCTAGAAAAGGTTGATCTCGGCACCAAGGTGACTGAGACTGGTGTTGATTACAAGACCGTCAATCCCGTGGGCAGTGTCCCCGCTTTGCAAATGGATGATGGGCAGGTGCTCACCGAAGGGCCGGCCATCGTTCAATACCTCGCTGACCGTGTGCCAGAAAAATGCCTGGCACCGGCAGCTGGCTCGCTGGAGCGTTACCGACTGATGGAATGGCTGAATTTCATCTCCACCGAATTGCATAAAAGCTTCGGAGCGCTGTTCAGCCCGGTGTTTCCACAGGATGCCAAGCCAGTCATCAAGGCCCAATTGGAAAGCCGTCTTGCCCATACCGAGCAGATGCTCGGTGACAAGGTTTGGGCCATGGGGAACGACTTTTCCGTGGTGGACGCCTACTTGTTTACTGTGCTTGGCTGGGGGGCTTACGTGAATGTGGACCTTTCGCCTTGGCCCGGCCTGCAAGGCTACCTCAACCGCGTGGCTGAACGTCCAGCAGTCCGGGCCACATTGTCGGCTGAAGGTTTGATCTGATTTTTTTAGAGAAATAAATAAAGCATGGCCAGCCTCCATGAGCGGCCAGCCATGCCGCGGGGCAGCCGTGGGCAGCGGCCTCGATCAAATTTCGATGCACACAGATTACGAGCCCCTTTTTCCGACTGCGGTCGGATTCAGAAATTGCCGATACTTGCTTTGGTCTGATCGAAGCGTGAGGGATATCGGCTTCCCCTATCCACATGCTTGATGAAGAGGAGCGTATCACCATGAGTCACGAACTTGGCCGACTGGAAGACCTGCCGCAGGACTACCGAGACGAACTCAAACAACTTAACCTGGTGCCGCTATGGCCCAGCCTACGCGCGGTGCTGCCGCCCAATGTCCCGACCCGCCAGACGCAGCCGACTTACTGGTCCTACCAGACGCTCAAGCCGCTGCTGCTCAAGGCCGGTGAGCTGACCCCCATTGAGAAGGCCGAGCGCCGCGTGCTGGTGCTGGCCAACCCCGGCCACGGCCTGGAGAAGATGCAAGCCAGCGCCGCCATATACCTGGGCATGCAGTTGCTGCTGCCCGGCGAGTGGGCGCCCAGCCACCGCCACACCCCCAACGCGGTGCGCATGATCGTGGAGGGCGAGGGCGCCTACACCACCGTGGATGGCGAGAAGTGCCCCATGAGCCGGGGTGACCTCATCCTCACGCCCACCGGCCTGTGGCACGAGCACGGCCACGACGGCAACGAGCCCGTGGTGTGGCTCGATGTGCTGGACCTGCCGCTGGTGTACTACATGGAGGCCAGCTACCACATCGACGGCGAGCGCCAGCAGGTCGACCCCGGCCGGGGCGACTGCGCCTGGACCCGTGCGGGCGTGGTGCCAACCCCCGTGTTCCAGCGCAGCGACAAGCGCTATCCTCTCTTGCGCTACCCTTGGGCCGACACCCGTGCCGCCCTGCTGTCGCTGGCGGCCGACCAGCCTGAGCAGGAATGCGTGCAGGTCACCTACGTCAACCCCGAAACGGGTGACGACGCCGAGAACATCCTGGGCTTCTACGCCCTGATGCTCAAGCCCGGCCAGACCCTGCGCCTGCCCGTGCGTTCGCCCGCCGTGGTGTTCCACCAGATCGAAGGCCGCAGCGAGGCGCGCATCGCCGAGTCCACCTTCGCCCTGAGGGAAGCCGATACCTGCTGCGCCCCCGGCTACACCGAGGTGACGCTGAAAAACCTCTCAGCCGACCAGCCGTCCTTCATCTTCATGGCCGACGAATCGCCCCTGCACCGCAAGCTGGGCGTCTTTGAAAACCGCGGCTGAGCCGCCGCGAAGCACCACACAACAGGAAAGCAAGTGAGCAACTACCTCTGGAACCCGCCTCCCGTCCAGTCTCTGCCCGTTCGTGGCAAGACCGAGCGCTTCCCCATCAACCGCATCTTCTGCGTCGGCCGCAACTACCACGCCCACGCGGTGGAAATGGGCCGTCCGGTCGACAAAAGCGTCGAACAAGCGTTCTACTTCACCAAATCGCCACAAACCCTGGTGGAAAGTGGTGCGACCGTGGCCTACCCGCCGCGCACCAGCAACTACCACTACGAGATGGAGCTGGTGCTGGCGATCGGCAAGCCCGGCTTCCGCGTCAGCGAAGACCAGGCGCACGAGTTGATTTACGGCTACGCCGCCGGCCTGGACATGACCCGGCGCGACCTGCAACTGGTGGCACGCGACAAGGGCCGCCCCTGGGACACCGGCAAGGACATCGAGGAAGGCTCGGTCTGCTCCGAGATCGTGCCGATGCAAGGCGTGGTGGTGGAGCAGGGCGCGATCGCCCTGGAAGTCAACGGCCAGACCAAACAGTCGTCCAACGTGGACAAGCTGATCTGGAACGTCCGCGAGATCATTGCCGACCTCTCCACCTACTACCACTTGCAACCCGGCGACCTGATTTACACCGGCACGCCCGAAGGCGTGGGCGCCGTGGTGGCGGGTGACAAGATCATCGGCCGTGTGGAAGGCATTGCCGAGATCAGCCTGACCGTCGGCCCGGCCGAGTGAGCCTGCACGCGATGAAGCTGTACAACTTCTGGCGCAGCGGCACGTCACACCGGCTGCGCATCGCGCTCAACCTCAAGGGCGTGCCCTACGAGTACCTGGCCGTGCACCTGGGCAAGGAAGAGCACCTAAAGGACGCCTTCAAGGCGCTGAACCCACAGCAGTTGGTGCCCGCGCTGGACACGGGCGCGCAAGTGCTGATCCAGTCGCCGGCCATCATCGAATGGCTGGAGGAACAGTACCCCACGCCCGCGCTGCTGCCGGCCGACGCCGACGGCCGCCAACGGGTGCGCGCGCTGGCCGCCATCGTGGGCTGCGACATCCACCCCATCAACAACCGCCGCATTCTGGAGTACCTGCGCAAGACGTTCGGCGCCGACGAGGCCGCCATCAACGCCTGGTGTGGCACCTGGATCAGCGCCGGTTTCGATGCCTACGAAGCACTGCTGGCGGTCGACCCGAAGCGCGGCCGCTACAGCTTTGGCGACACACCCACGCTGGCCGACTGCTACCTGGTGCCGCAGGTGGAAAGCGCCCGCCGCTTCCAGGTGGACCTGACGCCCTACCCCCTGATCCGCGCAGTGGACGCGGCCTGCGGCGAGTTGGACGCATTTCGGCGCGCCGCGCCAGCTGCTCAACCTGATTCGGCTTGACGAAAAATACGCCGCCTTCGCCCTAATAAACAGTTCGTAGCCCTGCCCAGTGACAAGTATCAATGAGCAATAGTGAAAATGTAAGGGGAAAGATTATGAAACATATTCTGACCCGACGAGCAGCCCTGAGCACTTTGGGCTCCCTTGGAATCGGGGGCCTTCCGGGCATGAGCTTGGCGCAATCCGGCCCTGGCGTGGCCACGATCGTGATTGGACTCGCCGCAGGCGGAGCGACCGATATGGCTGCCCGCCGGTTGTCTGAGGGAATGCGCGGTGCCTATGCTTCCAGTGTGCTCGTCGACAACCGCACGGGGGCGGGTGGTCGAATTGCGATCCAGCATGTTAAGGCCGCGGCACCAAACGGCGCGACACTTCTGCTGACGCCTGCATCCATGATGACGCTATACCCTCACACGTACAAAGATCTGGGATATGACCCGGTCAAGGACTTTGTGCCGGTCGGTATGGTTTCGACAAGCGAGGTTGGGTTTGCGATCGGGCCCGCTGTCCCGGAATCGGTTGGTAGCCTCAACGACTACTTGGCCTGGATCAAGAGTAACCCTGATTCTGCCACGTTTGGCCATGGTGCCACCGGCTCTGGACCGCATTTCTTGGGCGAGCTGCTCGGGCGGCTTTTGGGCGTGAAAATGGTGCAGACAGGCTTCCGCGGTTCCCAGCCTGCGATTGTGGACCTGTTGGGGGGGCACATCCCGGCGGTGGCCGCGCCCTTGGGTGAGTTCCTCCCTCACATGAAGACCGGCAAGATCCGGGTGCTGGGCGTGACTGGCGCCAACCGCTCTCGTTTCCTGACCAACGTCCCGACCTTCAAGGAGCTCCACATCGCCTTGAGTGAGATGACCGAGTGGTTCGGGGTATTCATGCCCGCAGGCACGCCCGCGCAAGCGGTCCAGCAAGCCAGCGCTGCCATGAAGTCGGCTGTTGCAAACCCGGAACTGGTCAAGGCCTACGCCATGATGGGCATGGAGGCTGGTTGGAGTTCGCCTGAAGGCTTGTCCGATCGATTGAAAAACGACATCAAACGCTGGCAAGCAGTCGCTGAGAAAATTGGTTTTACCGCGCAGTCTTGAGCAGAGGGGGGGCACCATGATCAAACGCCGTGAGTGGATGAAAGCCGCGGGATTTGCCACCTTATCGCTCGGCACTGTAAGAAGCGTCAAAGCCCAACCGGTACCAAAATTACTCAAGATCATCAACGGCTTCCCACCCGGAGGAGTCGTCGATGCGGTTGCACGCCGGGTGGCAGAAGGATTGGCGGTGACGGAACCCGGGGTTAACGTGATCGTTGACAACCGTGTCGGAGCGGGTGGGCGGATAGCTGTGTCCGCCGTCAAGGCAGCCGTCGACGATGGCAGCACCTTGTTGTTCACACCAGACGCCGTGCTGTCCTTGTACCCTTTCGTCTACAGCAAGTTGGACTACGATCCGTTCGCGGATCTGGCTCCCGTAGCCACCGTAGCCACTACGACTGACGCCCTTGCGCTGGGTCCCTTGGTACCGCCTTCCGTGCGTGGGCTCCGGGATTTCCTGGCCTGGGCCAAGGAGCACCCTGAACACGCAAGTTTCGGATCTCCCGGTACCGGTACACCATTGCATCTCTTGGGGGCGCTGGTAGCCAAGGAGGCTGGCGTCTATCTCAGGCACGTGGCTTATCGTGGCGCCGCGCCTGGAGTTACCGATCTGATCGGTGGGCAGATTGCATGCATGGCTGCGCCTACGGGGACGTTCTTGTCTTTCCAAAAGGCGGGGAAATTGCGCATCATCGCAACCTCTGGGCCGCAGCGAACACCCTTCACGCCCGACACTCCCACATTTGCAGAGCAAAAGTTCGGTGCAGACTACCCCGCTGGCGATCAGTGGCTCGGCTTTTTTGCTCCATCAGGCGTTTCGCCCCAAACCGTTTCACGCCTTCATCAAATGGTTGCCGAAGCCGTCAATCGCAAGGCGGTTGCGGAGGCTCTTGCCTCCCTGGGCTTGGTAGCACACAGCTTAACGCCGCAGGCCATGGCGTCCAGCCTGCGAAAACAACATGAAAAGTGGTGGGAAGTTGTCAGACGCGTGGGCTTCACCGCCGAGTCTTGAGATGCCATTAACCTCTCGTTTCATCCGCCCACTTTCGCGGCACGCAGTGCTTCGATCTGCTCCTCCAGCGGGCCCCAAACGGGCGAACTCGACATTGCCGCAGTGCTTGCACGCATCGAGCACCGCCGCACGCTTGTCCGTCAGGACCTGGGCTTCCCAGCGCTCGTTGAAATTGCCGACCTTCTGGGCACCTGGCGCAGTTGAATCGGGCTAACTGTCATGACCCTGGCGGGTCACCCTGGATGATGGAAGACACTGTGGGCGTGCAGGCCAGCACGGGTAGAGGTCGGTCAATTCTTTGATGGCACTCGACCGCGATCGCTAACTTGCCCCGTTGCCGACCACTCCTACCCAGTCGGCCCTGAACAACTCGTTTTAGCCGCGAGCCAGCGCGGAGCGGCGCGAAGTCAAGGCGGTGAGCGGCGATGTTGACGTGGGTGCCGGCAAGGCCAGCGTGGCGGTCATGGCGATCAGTCCGAGCAAGGCGCAATAAAGCACCCGCAGGTGCCGCAGGATCATCCGCAAGTTGTGCCCGGCGCCGCACAGCAGAGCGTGCAGCGCGTCGCCACCCGCGCCCTTGAGCCAGTTCTTGCCCAGTAGGCCGTCGGCCTTCATGTGTCCGATCATGGGCTCGACCACCTGACGCCGCTTGAGCAGCTTCTTCAGCCGCTTGGGCAACTTGCGCGTATGACTGATCAGCAGTCGCGCCCAACACGCGGGCTCGACACCGCGGTAGCCACGGTCGGCCAGCGCGATCTTGGGTGTGTGGCCGGTGAGGATCTCGACCAGCTCGAGCTGGCTGTCCACCGTGTGGCCGTCATACGGGTTGCCGGGCATGGAGCGCATGCCCACCACCAGGCCCTCTTTGGCCGTCACTGCGATGGACACTTTCACGCCGAACTCGTAGGGCGTTCTGGCTTTGCCCTTGGCGATGCACTCTGCCTCGGGCGCGTGCAGCGCATACAGCTTGTTCTTGTCGCCGCGCTTTTGCGCGTGCAGTCGAGTGGCGATGTCGAGTTTGGCCTTCAGCCCAGCTCCGATCTCACCGGCCTTGCGTTGCACGTCGCGGATGACCCGGCCCAGCCAAGTCCTCAGCTTCCTGATCTCGCGCTGCATGCGCCGGTACTGCTTGGCATGGGCGTAGCGGCCGGCCTGGTGCTCGGCAGCCTTGCCGACCCGGGCGTAGCTCTGGCGCAGGTCGATCCGGGGTCTCCTCGTTTTCAGTGCAATAAGTGACGGTACGCAAAGCTAGCACTGGCGCGGGGGTGGTCTGGGTAGACCGTTGATTTCATTGACTTTCCTGTTCGCTTTGTAAACGGGTATGGTGGCCTCCCACTTTTGAGGTTCACGATGCAGGGTTGGCACACAACGTTTTTGGGGATGCGTGGGCTCCCCCGCGATATCAGCGACTTCGAGATGAAGGCATTTTTCACCTTCGATGGTGCCGAGCGCGACGCAATCAATGCACGCCGAGGTGATTCCCACAAGCTTGGTCTGGCGCTCCATATTGGTTTCCTGCGCATGAGTGGGCGTTTGCTCGGTGCCTTTCGGGTAATTCCAGTAGCCTTGTGGCGCCACCTTGGCAACGAGCTTGGCATTGCAGCACCAGAAGTCGCCTCGCTGAGAGCCATGTATGAACGCGGGCGCACGCTATTCGATCACCAACAAGTAGCCTGCACGGTCCTTGGATTCCAGTGGATGAGCGAGCACCAGCGCCGCTCACTGGTACGTGAACTGCGCGACGAAGTGGCGCGCTGCGCCGACCGCGATCAGCTACTCGTGCGGGCGCGTCAATGGCTGTACAAGAACAAGCTGGTGATCGTGCACGAGCGGGCAATTCGGACACTGATTGCGGCGGCACTTGCCCAGCTTGAAGTTGAAACAGGCACCGCCATCGCCGCCAGCGTTGATCCAGCAACACTTGATCGCTGGCGAGCCTCAGTTTCAGAGCTGCGCCCAGATGGACAAACCCAGCAGAGTTGGCTATGGGCTGCACCGGCGAAACACTCAACCCGCCAAATCAGCGAGGTACTGGAGCGCATCGACCTGCTTTACACGCTGGACGTTCATAAGCACCTGGCAGACATCCCCGATCTCATCTTGCGCCGCTACGCGCGCCGACTTGTCTCCAGGCCGCCCTCAGCCGGAGCCAAGATCAAAGAGCCAGCGCGCACCGTGGAGGTCGCATGCTTTCTTCGGTATTGCCTGTTCACCACCACAGACCAGTTGATCCTTATGGTGCAGCGCCGGATCGCCGATCTGTGGCGTCAGGCTGCCGCCGATGTCCCCGCTACCGTCAATTGGGCCGCAATGTACAAAACGCTGCTCGGCGAACTTGTTGCCTTGAGCGCGCAAGGTGCGGTGCCAGATGCTGAGTTGCGTGCCCGTCTTGAAGCCTTGATCACCGAAACCCAGAAACGCAAACCACCGAGCAGGGCCTCCCTGGTCCGCGAGGGATTGATTGATGGAATTCGCCCCGTGCGGTCGTTGCTCGTCGCCATTGCAAAGCTGCCCTGGCAGGCCACCGGCGAGCATCCTGCCATCGAGTACCTTGCCAAGCTGCAAGCTTTATATCTCAAAGGATCCAGAAAGCTGCCAGTTGAAGTGGTGGCACCAAGTCTGGGAATGATCTGGCAGGTTTCGATCTCCAGCCCAGACCGGGAACGGGCGTTTCAGGCGTTGGAGGTGGCCACCCTGTTTGCCCTGCGCCGCGCGGTGCGCAATGGCTCGGTCTGGATTGAGCACAGCCTGAGCTTTCGGGGTCGTGCGCGCTTGTTCTTCACGGACGAGCGTTGGCAGGCAGAGTCCAAGAAACACTATGCCCGTCTATCGTTACCCAGCAAGGCTGCCACTTTCTTGAAGCCTTTGCTGGCCAGAGTAACTGCCGGTGTCGATGCGGTGGCCGCTGCAGCCCGCAGTGGCGTACTGCGCGTGGATGATGAACTCCATTTGTCGCCATTGCCCGCAGAGGACGAAGACCCAGAAGTGACCAAGCTGCGCGCGGCTTTGGATCACCGCATCGGTGAGGTTCAATTGCCGGAAGTGATTCTGGCCGTTGACGCCCAGGTGCGCTTTAGCTGGATCATGCTCGGACGTGAGCCGCGCTCTACCGACGAGCTGCTGATGGTCTATGCCGGCATCATGGCCCACGGCACCAGTCTGACTGCGGTCGAATGCGCGCGCATGATTCCGCAATTGTCTGCCACCAGCATTCGCCAGGCCATGCGCTGGGCGCGGGACGAACGGCGTCTGAGCCAGGCCTGCCAGGCTGTGCTGGAATTCATGCAGCGACACCCGATTGCCGCCACCTGGGGGCGGTCCGATTTGGCATCTTCTGACATGATGAGCATGGAGACCACCAAACGGGTGTGGCAAGCCCGGCTTGATCCTCGGCGCAACACACCTTCCATTGGAATCTACTCCCATGTAAAAGACCGGTGGGGCATCTTCCATGCGCAGCCCTTTGTGCTCAATGAGCGCCAGGCGGGCGTGGCCATTGAAGGTGTCATCCGCCAAGAAAAGCTGGAGACCAGCCAGCTTGCTGTGGATACCCATGGCTACACCGACTTTGCCATGTCACATGCCCGTTTGCTTGGTTTTGATCTTTGCCCGCGGTTGAAGGAACTCAAACAGCGCCACCTCTTTGTGCCACGCGGCACCAAAGTGCCCGCAGAAATCGCTGCGGTGTGCGAAGCCAATGTCGACGTCGCTTTGATCGAAAAGCATTGGGATAGTCTGGTGCACCTGGCAGCCTCGGTCATGAGCGGACATGCCAGTGCGGTGGCAGCTCTTGCGCGGTTCGGTTCTGCCGCCCAGGGCGATCCAATCTATGAGGCTGGCGTGCAATTGGGGCGGTTGCTGCGTACGGCGTTTTTGGCTGACTACTTTGTCAAGGACGCTTTCAGGAACGAGTTGCGCCGGGTGCTCAATCGGGGCGAGGCTGTTAACGCCCTCAAGCGCGCCATTTATACCGGCCGGATCAGCCCGGCGCAGGCCAAACGTGTCGATGAAATGCAGGCTGTGGCCGATGCGTTGAGCCTGATGGCCAACATCGTGATGGCGTGGAATACCTCACAGATGCAGGCGGTCCTGGATCGCTGGTCGAACCGCCGCCAGGTCATTCCACCGGAACTGATCGGGAAGATTGCGCCCACCAGGCTGGAGAGCATCAACTTGCGGGGTGTGTTTCGCTTCCCGGTTGACCGCTATGCTGACCAAATCCTGCCTTCGCGGCCAAATGCATCGATAACTGGCACCAATGGATGAAACCGACCACGGTTTGACGCCACGAATCGCAGATTTGAAAGTGAACAGGAAAGTCAATGAAATCAACGATCTACCAACACCACCTCCGCGCCAGTGCTAGCTTTTCGTACCGTCACTTATTGCACTGAAAACGAGGAGACCCCGATCCCAGCGTCTTGCGCAGCCTCGACGAGTTGCTCACGCGCGCGGTTGAGCAGCCGGCTGTCGGTCGGGTGGGCGATGGCCTTGGGCTGCACCGTGGTGTCCAGCACCACATGCTCCAGGCTCTGGCGCTTGATCACTCCGCCCTTGCGTGCAGCTTCGATGGAATGGGCCAGCAGCCACTCGCAGCCGGCCTCGCCAATGCGCTGGCGCCAGCGCACCAAGCTGGAGGGATCGCAGGGCAGCTCGTGCTGGAAGTACCGCTCACCACTGAAGTGCTGCCAGTACGGGTTTTCTCGCCAGCCCTCACACACGTCCTCGTCGCTGAGTGCGTACACGTGCTTGAGGTACAGCAGAGCGGCCATCAGCCGCGTGGGCAGAGCCGGCCGGCCCGTGGTTGAGACGAACTCCGGACTCCATTCGGCTTCAAACGCCTGCCAGTCGATCAGTGCCGCCAAGCGAACCAGCTCGTGACGCTGGTTGATCAGGTTCAGCAGCTCGCTGCGGAACAAGTCGTGATCGGCGCGTTCGTCGGCTGGCTTCGGACCCATCAACACCTCGATGCAGTTTGCAAGGAATTGATATCAATTCGACCTGAACCCTGCAAACCACACCATCGGCATTCACCCCGAAAGCTCAGTGTTCATGCGGGTTAGCGGAAATACTGTTCAGATACGAAGCACCGGCACTGGCTGATGCCGCAAATGGAGCGCTGCGCCGCGATGCCGAACATTGAAGTTGCTCATCTTGCGCTTGACGCCGCGCGGGTTCAGGCGCCCACGACTGCTCACGCAGCGCCCGCGCGCGATCTCGGCCAGCAGGGCCTCGCGCCAGGCAGGCAAACGCTCAGGGGGAAACGGCCGCAGCTTGCGGCATCTTGCGCTTGATCACGCGCACGGCGTGCATGAAGCTCAGGCGATCCGGATCGAGTTCGCGCGCCCAGGCCGCCTGCGCCATCAACTGGC
>NZ_RCOG02000028.1 GCF_009663685.2 Cupriavidus sp. U2
GGTAATCCCCCCGCAAAAGCGATGGGGTCAGAAGTAGAATTTTCTCGTTGAGGAGTTCTACCGCATGAAGAAGTCGAGATTTACGGATAGCCAGATCATTGAAGCCATCAAGCGCGTAGAGGCTGGTCTTGCCGTTCCTGAGCTGTGTCGAGAGCTGGGCATCAGCTCGGCGACGTTCTACAAGTGGCGATCGAAGTACGGCGGCATGGACGTATCGCTGATGGCGCGCATGAAGGAGCTGGAGGCCGAGAACGCCCGGCTGCGCAAGATGTACGTCGAAGAGAAGCTCAAGGCCGAGATCGTGGCGGAGGCGCTAGAAAAAAAGTGGTGAGGCCATCTCGCCGCCGCGAGATGGCCCGACATGCCGTGCAAGATCGCGGCGTATCGATCCGGATGGCTTGCGAGGCGTTCAGCATTAGCCAGACCTGCTATCGGTACGTCGCCAAGACCGACGCCGAGAACGAGGAGATCGCAAACTGGCTGCTTCGCCTGACGGACAACCACCGCACCTGGGGCTTTGGGCTGTGCTTTCTGTACCTGCGGAATGTCCGCGGCTTCCAGTGGAACCACAAGCGTGTGTACCGGATCTATCGCGAGCTCGAACTGAACCTGCGTATCAAACCGCGCAAACGGCTGGTTCGGCAGACGCCCGAGCCGTTGACGGTACCGACCCAGGTCAACCAGGTGTGGTCGATGGACTTCATGCATGACCAACTTGCCGATGGACGTAGCATCCGAGTGCTGAACGTGATCGACGACTTTAACCGCGAGGCGCTGGGCATCGAAGTCGACTTCTCGCTGCCTTCGGAGCGTGTGATTCGCACGCTCAAGCAGATCATTGGCTGGCGAGGAAAGCCCTTGGCCATTCGGTGCGATAACGGTCCCGAATACCTGAGCGCGGCAATTGTCGATTGGGCCGGGGCATGGGGCATAAAGCTCGAATACATCCAGCCGGGCAAGCCCCAACAGAATGCCTACGTCGAACGGTTCAACAGGACCGTGCGCTACGAATGGCTGTCCCAATATCATTGGGACGATCTGGACCATGTACAACGCGTCGCCACGCAGTGGATGTGGTCCTACAATCACGAGCGCCCAAATATGGCTCTGGGCGGATTTACCCCAAAACAGCGGCTCGCCATGGCCGCGTAGCCTTCCTACTTCTGGCAATTGCTATAAATGGGGGGATTACCCGAATACCTGAGCGCGGCAATTGTCGATTGGGCCGGGGCATGGGGCATAAAGCTCGAATACATCCAGCCGGGCAAGCCCCAACAGAATGCCTACGTCGAACGGTTCAACAGGACCGTGCGCTACGAATGGCTGTCCCAATATCATTGGGACGATCTGGACCATGTACAACGCGTCGCCACGCAGTGGATGTGGTCCTACAATCACGAGCGCCCAAATATGGCTCTGGGCGGATTTACCCCAAAACAGCGGCTCGCCATGGCCGCGTAGCCTTCCTACTTCTGGCAATTGCTATAAATGGGGGGATTACCGAGAAGCTCGTGGCGGCGAAGGCCGCAGGTGCGACGGGCGTCGTCGACGCGCGCTCGCCCGACCTTGCCGCTGCAATATCGAAAGTTGCAGACCTACCCGTCTTTGGGGTCGTCGACTTCGTAGGCTCGTCGGAGACTGCGAACGCGTCGATGTCGGTGCTGTCCCGCGGGGGTATCTATGTACCGGTCGGCCTATATGGCGGCGAGATTACGCTGCAGCTTCCGCTATTCATTCTTCGCGCTATCACCATCCTGGGGAGTTATACCGGGAGCCAGAGTGAGTTGAAGGAGTTGATCGAACTGGCGAAATCCGGCGCGCTGCAGCCGATTCCGATCGAGCATGTACCACACGCCGACCCCAACACCGCCTTGGATCGCGTGCGAGCGGGCGCAGTTACGGGGCGTCTTGTGCTGGATGCTGGCATGGCGGTGCCTGCACACTGATTCCCCGCATCGGCACACGTCGGCGGCCGGCCAAGCATGCCGCAATTGTCATCCCCAAGGTCGGCATTGGGCGCCGGCCTGCCCCTTTGCGACGGGGCGGGATGACGGCCATTTGCGCCGGAAGGCCTTCGGATGCCGACAAACGACGCATACCGGCGTTGACTGATTGGCCGGCCGCTAGGTTACAACTGGCCTCGAAGATGGGGCGGCTCGGAATTCCTGACTTGCGTCGGGTGGAGGGCGACAGACGCCACCGACGAATGATCGGGCTCGGTTTTGTTGAGCCGAGTAAGAGCGGGTGCGAAATTGGCGGCAATCACGCGGCCTGTTGATACTTCTACTGTCATAACGGTGACAGATTCAATACGGTCTACGCCAGGCTCTCCGAGAAAATTCTTCACGCCAGTGGATAGGTCTAAGCGTGCGCAGCAGCATGGAGCGGAGTAGGGATCACGGAGAAAGGCGTCGTCGACCAGGCGATCACCGGTGATCAACGCTCCGGCCTCCATCCTTGATTGCGCGTCAGAAGACTGAAGGACCAGTAGGTGAGGGACGTGGTTTGGTTGGTCGTAGTTGTGCTGTCAGCGATGCTCGTTGTGGGATATCGCAATGAACCGCCAGCCACTTTCGGCATTTGGCCTAGAACGGCTCGGAAACGACGCTTATGAAAATGAGCGGCTTTTCATGCATCCCCTGAAGGCGGGATATACCGGTGGGTACAATCGGCCTGCGGTAACGCGGATGCCATCATTCTCCAGCGATTGCGACAGTGACAGCAAGGCCTCGTTGTCGCACGACGAGGGGGATTGGTGTACTTCTGTCGATGAGATGCCAACTGACCTGCGGATTGCCGGAGCAGCATAATTTGAACGCGCATTGCACTACTGCCTGATCATGCATGAGGTGTGGTAGCGGCGCGCGCGTTCCTCCTGTCCGACCATCAAGAGCGCATGGACAATCGCCGGGTCTCGTCAGGCAACTCATCTAAATCGTCTCGTGTGCAGTGACACCGGCTCCCTCCACGCCCACAGATAGCCTAACGCGCCGATATGGGCTAGGTAGGCCGCTCGAAGGGCAATCCCCTGCAGCATCGATCCCCAGCACGCCAATCCGTAGGCATCACCCACAACAACCCATGCGTCTCGCTGCTCTGCCAGTACGAGCATTTCAGCGTGGTGCCATGTCGCCATTCACGCTTAACACGTTGTTGGTCACAAGTGTTGCGATCGATCTGGGTAGCACTTGAAGTTCGCGCGGAATTTAGTGCTTGTGCGGGGCCTCGAGTCTAGACCAAGTTGGGGCCGCACCGCATGCCTCGACTATGCACCGTGCGTTAGCTGCGTGTAACCGCTGTTTGAACCGCGTATGACGTGAGCCCTTTGAGTGCGCCGGTGCACCAACCAGCTTTTTCTTCTCCAGTCATAAATTCCATTTTAATTCCGCTAATTCCGTTTTAAATTGCATCGAACGAATGCGCTTAATAAGCCTCTTTGCATATGAATGTGGCTATACTAGCGCGCAATCAGCTCTTGACTTACCAGTCAACTGTCAGTAACGTTCATTGCATAAGTCGATGTTCCATTTTAGTTTGATACGTGAAATCTTGGGGCATCTCTTGTGGTGGCGGCAAGTTGCCGCTGTTTATCGGCCAGTTCCGTTGCAGAACTGGCGGCTTCACATTTGGGTTTAGGAACGTATGCTTGCAAAAGGAACTTTCTCAAATAAAGTCTTCTTCATCACAGGCGCTGGGACCGGGATCGGACGTGGCTTCGCTTTGCGCGCCGCCGAACTTGGAGCGACAGTTGTCGCCGCCGGTCGCCGAGGAACGTTGCTGGATGATGTAGTGGCCTCCATCCACGCTGCAGGCGGTAGGGCAATCCCCTGCGTGGTTGACATCAGGGACCCAAACAGCGTCCAGCAGTCAATTGATGGGGTCGTCGAACAGTTGGGCACTATCGACGTGCTTATAAACAATGCGGCTGGGAACTTCGTTGCGCGTGCCGAGGACATCTCTCCAAATGGATGGAACGCAGTAATTGGAACCGTTCTCAACGGCTCGGCCTACTGCGCACTAGCTGCAGGCAAACACATGCTGGGCCAACGGAGTGGGAAGATCCTGAGCATCTCCGCCGCGTATGCCTGGTATGGTGGCCCGGGCACGGCTCACTCAGCGGCAGCCAAGGCAGGTGTTATCGCGTTGTCGCAATCGCTAGCTGTCGAATGGGGCGACCGCAACGTTCAGGTTAATTGCTTGTGCCCTGGCTTCGTCGACACTGAGCAATCGCGCGCTGCCCTCTGGCCGACGCCTGAGGGACGCGAGCGCATCCTGTCCACCATCCCCGCTGGAAGGTTCGAGACGCTGGAGGAAACAGTGGAATGCGGGCTTTTCCTTTGCTCCCCGGCTGCAAACTACATCACTGGGGAAGTCCTGGTAGCCGACGGTGGTCAATGGCTCAACAAGGGGGTTTTTGTGCTTCCTGCTCCCAACACCCGCTATCAAAAGGTTTAGGAGACAAGAAATGCAAGCACGTGAATTCAAAGTCGAAATCGACAATGGTATCGCTACGGTTACCTTCAATTGGCCGAACGCGGCCAACGCAATGGGGACCACATATTCCTCTGACTTTTCCAAGATTCTGGACCGCATTGAACAGGATGAGAACATTAGATGCGTCGTACTGACTGGCGCGGGGAAAGTCTTCAATGGTGGCGGCGATTTAAAAGAGCTCATGAGTCCAGATCCAACTGAAATGGAGTCGGAATTCAAGCTATTGAGAGATTACAATAAGATTACAAAGCGTCTTTACTACTTTGACATTCCTGTTATTGCTGCGCTAAACGGTCCCGCCATTGGTGGAGGCGTCGGGATCGCATTAGCCTGCGATTTCGCCATCGCGAGCGAAACCGCGCGCTATGATCTCGCATTTCACAAACTGGGATTGTCGGCTGCTGATGTCGGCGTTCCTTGGCTGTTGACACGAGCAATTGGTGCACCGCTGGCGAACTACCACATCCTAACAACCGGATCTATCGACTCGATCCTCGGCAAAAAACTTGGATTATTCGCAGAAGTCGTTCCGCAAGACGATCTTCTAAATGCAGCAATGGTCGCGGCCCGCCGAATCGCCAGTGCACCGGGACCCACCGTGCGCATTTCAAAACTTTCTCTAAGGCGAGGAGTGGACATGGATTTTGCAGCCAATCTGGAGGTTGAAGCTTATATGCAAAGCTATGCATTTCGCTCTGAAGGGCACAAAAAGATCATTGGTGAGTACCGTAGGAAAATTAGCAAATCATCTGGAAACTGAAGTGCCTGGGTAAAAAGTAAAACAGAAATGAGCATCCCCAGCCCGCCCGTGCCTAGGGGATGCCAACAGAAAGTCATTACTGAAGGCGAGTTAGGAGACACGTATGCTCTTGCAGTCCGGTACCACGGCTGTGGGCGGCTTTGGTCGTCCACTGAATGGGATGTCTTACGTAGAAGGAGCCACCGACGTACCGCTATCACAAAAAACAATTCCACAACTTCTAAAGGATACCGTATCGTCATACGGACATCATGAGGCAGTAATATTTCCAGAGCTAAATATTAGATGGACTTGGCAACAATTCTCGGATCAAATTGATTTACTTGCAGTCGGTTTGAAATCACTTGGGCTAACTAAAGGCGATAGAGTTGGAATTTGGTCGCCAAATCGCCCGGAATGGCTGCTCACTCAATTCGCCACTGCTCGGCTGGGAGTAATTCTCGTTAGCATAAACCCAGCATATCGAACGTCTGAACTGGAGTATGCGCTTAATCTGGTCGGGTGCAAGGCTTTGGTCGTTGCCGAGCGATTCAAAAAAAACAGATTATTTGTCAATTATTCTAGATCTGGCGCCTGAATTGCATACTCATACTCATGCTCAGGAGCAGCTACATGCCGCGCGATTACCGAGCCTGCGTTGGGTAATTAGACTGGGTGAAGAAAATCATCAGGAATGATGAATTTTAGCGATGTAATTGCTAATAGTTCAGCATCAATTGCGCCGGATCTCGACGAAGTATCTGAGAATTTAAGTTGCAATGATCAAATAAATATACAATTTACGAGCGGTACAACAGGATCTCCGAAAGGAGCAACGTTAAGTCACCGCAATGTCGTCAACAATGCTAGATATGTTGGCGCCGCAATGCGTCTGTCACCATCGGACAAAGTCTGCATTCCTGTTCCGCTATATCACTGCTTCGGAATGGTTCTATCCGTTCTGGCATGCGCATCTGTTGGGGCGTGCATGGTCTTTCCTGGTGAGGGATTTGAAGCCGCTACAACGTTGGTTGCCGCGTCGACTGAGCGTTGTACCGTGCTCCACGGCGTACCAACTATGTTCATCGCACAGTTGGAGCATCCAGACTTTCGCAGCTTTGACCTTTCTAGGCTACGTACTGGGATCATGGGCGGCGCCCCATGTCCAGTGGAAATAATGAAAAGGGTCATGGAAGAAATGCATATGCAAGAAATCACATGTGCTTTCGGAATGACGGAGACAAGTCCTGTTTCATTTCAATCTGCGGTTGATGATCCTTTCGAAAGACGCGTTTCCACGGTTGGAAGAATTCAAGCCCAGCTTCAGTGCAAGATTGTTGACCATTCTGGGGAGATCGTTCCAATAGGAGCTACGGGTGAACTATGGATTCGCGGATATTCCGTAATGAATGGATATTGGAATGATGAAGAGCGGACAAAAGAATCCATCGTCGACGGATGGATGCGGACAGGAGATCTTGCAATAATAGATAGTGAAGGTTATTGCAGTATTGTCGGAAGAATAAAAGACATGCTTATCCGTGGGGGTGAAAATATCTACCCTCGTGAAATAGAAGAATTTCTTTTCACGAACCCAAAAATACAGTCGGTTCAAGTATTTGGGGTGCCTGATAAAAAGTATGGCGAGGAGATATGTGCGTGGATCATTCTAAAGCCAGGATTCGGTGCCTCTGAGGAAGATATTAGGTCTTTTTGCAGGGATAAAATTTCGCATTATAAAATTCCAAAATATATAAGATTTGTATCTGAAATGCCTATGACAGTTACTGGAAAAATTCAGAAACATGTAATGCGAGAAATTATGTGTGGAATTTTAGGAAATAGGACGAATACCTAATTTTATATTTTTGAAGAAACTCCATTTTATTGAACGACCATGACATTCCTTCAAAGTCTTGATTTTTCGTTGGGCGAAGACATCGATATGCTCCGCGAAAGTGTGCGTAGTTGGGCCGAGGCAGAGCTTGCTCCACGAGCTGCTGAGATTGATCGCACCGACCAGTTCCCCATGGACGCCTGGAGAAAGATGGGTGAATTGGGTGTACTTGGAATCACCGTATCCGAAGAATATGGTGGTGCGAACATGGGATATTTGGCCCACATGATTGCCGTTGAGGAGATTAGTCGAGCGTCCGCATCTGTTGGTGCGTCATATGGTGCGCATTCGAATCTCTGCATAAATCAAATCTATCGAAACGGAACTTCCGACCAAAAGGGTAAATATCTTCCAAAGCTAGTTTCCGGAGAATGGATTGGTGCCTTGGCAATGAGTGAACCCGGCGCAGGATCTGATGTCGTCAGTATGAGGCTTAGCGCAGTACGCAAGGGCGATGCATTTGTGCTCAATGGGACAAAGATGTGGATCACGAATGGCCCAGACTGCGATGTCCTAGTTGTCTATGCGAAGACGAACCCTGCCCTGGGTGCGCGCGGCATGACAGCTTTCATTGTCGAGAAAGGCATGAAGGGCTTCTCAGTCGCGCAAAAGCTCGACAAATTGGGGATGCGCGGATCTCATACCGGCGAGCTGGTCTTTGAAGATGTGGAGGTGCCGATCGAGAATATTCTCGGTGGCGAGAATTGCGGGGCGAAGGTTTTGATGAGCGGGTTGGACTACGAGCGCGCGGTGTTGGGTGCAGCGCCAGTCGGCATCATGCAAGCGTGCATGGATGTGGTCATTCCTTATGTGCATGATCGAAAGCAGTTCGGCAAGAGCATCGGTGAATTTCAACTGATTCAGTCGAAGATTGCCGATATGTACACGACGCTACAGGCTTCACGAAGCTACCTTTACTCTTTGGGGAAAAATCTTGATCGCCTCGGGTCTGAGCATGTGCGACGCGTTCGAAAGGACTGTGCTGCAATTATTCTGTTTACAGCAGAAAAGGCAACCTGGATGGCGGGAGAATCCGTACAGATTTTTGGTGGCAATGGATACATTAACGATTACCCTGTAGGTCGTTTCTGGCGGGACGCAAAGCTACACGAAATTGGAGCAGGAACTTCGGAAATTCGCCGAGTGCTCATCGGCCGAGAATTGTATGATGAGACGGCATAGCAGTTATCTAGCTACTGTGATGCTATAAGGAACTGTGAATTTTATGTTCTCGAAAAGGATGAGGGTCGAAATTAAAGAGTCTCATCCTTTGTTTTGGTGATATTCCTGGCTTTCGGGTCGGGCCCGCCAGAAGAAGCGCCGCAGTTTGTAAAGCTATATGCCTGATCCTTAATCAGGCCGAAGGGTGCGCCAGCAAACGTGGCCACATCCAGTTTCAGGAGAGCTCGAGTGGCCGCGCGACGCGTGCGGGTATGTGGATGGCGGAATGTGAAAAAGGTGGGTACGGGGCGCTCGGAAACTTAGCGGACCTGGCTAAGTCCCCTGCCGCGGAGCGGACCACGCGCGATCGCCGTCGGACCCCCGGCAGCATGGGGGTGCGCGGGAACAATTGCTATGGCGTCATCAAAGTGCGCCCGCCGTTGACGCGATCCTGTCCATTCGAGTCAAGCGCGGTCGACCACGGGCCCACCATTAGCCACTGCGATCGTGGATATGGTTACGATGAGTGCCTACGAGAATTTCACTTCACGCCACGCGCATTGCCACAGAGTTAGTCCGTCGCGGTGCACATCTCGGGTGGATCTCAGCAAGACACGTTCGACTTATAGAGCGCACCGTGCGTGGGTGAAAAACCTTGCGATTGCACGTGTGCTTCGAACGCCGTGTGACCTTCCAGATGGCCAACCTAACAATTTCCGGCTACCGGCACCTCCGGAAGTCACTCTGCTCGTACTTCTAAAGGTTGCGAAGACTGCATCAGCCACCCGTGCATCCTGGATCTGATCGGCACAAACTGCGTCCCAGGTCGCTGGGTGAGCTCTGAGATCGTTATGCTATGAAGGGTGCCTGATGAAATGGTTACTCTAACTATTTTGTATGTGCTCTTTCACGACACCCGCCGGCGAATTTCGGAGCGGGTATCGGTATTTCCATCAACCTTTCACCCAGGTCTACGCGAGACGCATTCAGAACTTGTGTCGAATCCCAACAGCCGCGCCGAATATGGAGTTCTGGCCATTGGCCAGCGCGTAGCTGTTGCCAAGGGAAAGGCTAGTGGCGTACGTGGTCACCAGAGATTCCATTGTGAGGCCCGCATTCTTGGCGTAGGCCGTGGTCAGGTAGACATCGGTTGCTTCGAGAAGGCGCAACGAAGGCAATCTGCCACGGGTTGGCAACGTGCGTGTCGCCAAACAGACTTTTTATGTTGTCGTAGTTATACTCGAGCGTTAGGCCGATGGCCGGGGTGACCTGGTAGTTGGCACCGATCTAGTAGTAGTCGTCACGCTGGATCGGCACGTCTGCCGCGTTCTTTTGCTGGCCCCAACGGTAGCCGCCCATGATCTTTGCCGGGCGATACGCGTAGATTGCGGCAACCGACGCCTTCTTAACGGTGCCGTTGCGGGTACGGATGGTCGGATTCCACTAATCGTAGCCTACGGTTGCGCCAAACGGGCCTGCACCGTACGCCACTGCCGCACCGTAGCCCGTGTCACGTCGGAACTGGCCCGGGACTTCGCCGTTGCCGCCGATAGGCGTTGCTACGCCAACCGTCGCAGGCAACGCCACGCCAGTTCCGAACGACTAGTGAGCCGCTGCCGTGATCGGGCCAAACGTGCCCGTGTACTTGATGGTGTTGTCTTCGCGGTAGTTGGGGGCCTTGCTGCAGTACGACAGGCTCATACTGGGTTGATTAGGCGGTCGGCGAGAAGTTGGCCAAGGCGTCGAACATCGAGACGTACTGGCGGCCGAGGGTGAACCGCCCAATGCTGTCGCTTTCCAGACCCACGAACGACTGGCGACCAAACAGGCGGTCGCTTTGCTGGAGGTTGCCGCTGTCGCTGCAGAAGCCCGCTCTCAAGCACGAACACGGCCCTTACGCCGCCGCCGAGATCCTCCGTGCCACGCAACTACCTGCATCGCCAGTGGCTACGACGTCAGTGCTGCGATGGCCACTTTCCTCAGCAGGTCGCGACAACAGAGCGCGCATGTGGAAGAAGTGAACGCAGTCTGGCGAAGACTGGAGACTCAATCGCGCCAGGTCGCCAAATACGCAGAACACGTGTCCCGATTCTGTGAGAATCAGGACACGCGCGGCAGGATCTTTGCCTACCCGGGGATTAGCGCGGCGAACTTAGTAAGCTGATATACGTGGAAAAAGCAGATTCGGGATGGAAATGTCGTCAGGCTTGAGCGTGACAATCAGGCCATCCGGGTCCATACGTGTATAGTTTCACATCCGAACGACGCTCCTCTGCTAGGCCCCTATCCATTTGGGGGCCCGCTTTTCTGCGAAGGCAAGGGGGCCTTCGATCGCATCGCGACTACTGTAGACGCGTTCGTGGTAGCGTTTGGCCTCTTCGAAGCCGCGTTCGCAACCTAGATCCATGGCGGAAAGGACGCTCTTTTTGGCAGCCCAGACGGTCAGCGGGGCATTGTCTCGAATCGTGGAAGCAAGGACTTTTGCTCGCGTCCTTACCGCATCCGCAGATTCCTCGACATAGTTCACAAAGCCGAGTTGGTGGAAGCGATCGATCGGGTGTAGGTCGCCGGAAAGCGTCAACTCGAGCAGGAATGGTTGCGGCAACATCCAAAGAATCGGAACTGCCCAGGGGGACCCTCGTCCGACTTTCGCCTCCGAGATGCCGCCCATCGTGCCTGCCATCCCGACTCGCAGGTCACTATTTGCCGCGAGTACCATGCCACCAGCCGTGAAGTGACCTGTCATTGCTGCAATGATGGGCTTTTCCACGCGCCGCATCCTCTGATGGAATGGATCGCTCAGCATTTCAAGCATGTCCTTCCCTTCTTCGGCCCGTACCTTTGCCGCCTCCTTCAAGTCCATGCCGGCAGAAAAAGTGCCGCAGTCGGAGGAGGTCAAGATTGCGACGCGGATGTCGTCATTGCGGTCCACTTCATCCCATAGTTCGCGGAGACGATTGCAAACGAAAATAGACAAGGCGTTGCGCTGTGAGGGACGATTGATGGTAATTGTTGCTATGCCATCCTCAACGCTGAAAAGAACGGATAAATCAGAATTATGATCGATCATTTTAAATCATTCCGGTTGAATGCCAGCTTTCCTCACGATTTCCGCGTAGTGCTGCCGTTCTGAAATGGTGAAATCTTGGAACGCAGCTGGCGACATCGGCTTCATCAGTTCATAGCCGATTCCATCGATTTGTTTCTGCACCTCGGCGTCGGCCATGATGGCCGTCACCTCGCGATTGAGGCGTGCAATGATGTCGTTTGGGGTTCCAGCAGGAGCAAATAAACCGGCCCAGTTTCCGATCTGAAAGCCAGGGAGACTATCGCTGACGGAGGGAACGTCGGGGAGTTTAGAAGACCGGTTCGGGGTCACAGCTAGCGGCCTAAGCTTGCCGGATCGGATGTGCGGAAGTCCTGTCGCAAAGTCAATAAACATCATTTGCGTTTGCCCCGCAAGCAATTCGGAAACCGCTTGTGGGTACGTTTTATAGGGAACGGCCGTAATGGCGGTCCCTGTCATGACGCGAAAGGTGCTTCCGGTAATCCGAGTAGTGCTGTTTGCATAAGGGAAAGCGATTTGATCGGGATGCGACTTGGCATACTGAATCAGCTCACTAACGGATTTCACAGGCAAAGACGGGTTAACAACCAGAACGTGAGGAACTCCGCCGACCACTGCGATTGCAGAAAAATCCTTGCTTGGATTATATGGAATTCGTTTAAACAAAAACTGATTAGCAATCTGTGTCGTATTTGTCGAAAATAAGAGAGTGTATCCGTCCGCGGTAGACTTAGCCACGGTATCCGTGCCAATGATGCCGGAAGCACCGGGCTTGTTGTCAACAATGAAAGCCTGCTTTAGACGCGTGCTGAGCGCCGTAGTAATAATGCGCGCCAGAGCGTCTGTGGGGCTGCCAGCAGCAAAGGGCATGACTACCCTTACCGGCTTTGATGGATAGCTTTCGGCTAGTGAAGAGGAGGCAGCAGTGAAGGAAATAATGATTCCAAATACGATTGTAAGTATCGATCGCATTTTAGTCTCCAATATAAGTTTTAATTTATAAATTTTCACGAGATCGAAATTGGACGGCTCTTGACCATCCGCAATGGTGAATATGTTGCCACCAACTCGCCACGTTGGTTCATTACCTTATTGGCGGTGCGCATGAGACCACGCCCTGGCTTGCTGGTGCTGCGCGTTTCAATAACTTCGCATTCGACGTGAATCGTGTCACCAGCCGTAGTCGGGCGACAAATTTTTAGATCTGCTTCTAAGAATGCCATTCCTGTGCGCTGCATTGTGCTTTGCATTAGTAGTCCTTCGGCGAGGCAAAACACAAGCGATCCCGGTGCGGGGCGTGACCCAATCACTGAAACCTCGCGAACGTACTCGAGATTTGTAAACATTTCTTCGACCATGCCGGTGATCCCAGCAAATAGAGTGATGTCAGTGTCGGTAATAGTTCGGCCTAGTGTGCGAAACTTGTAACCAACTTCGACATCGTCCCAATGAAATCCGGTTCCGACAATGTCGATTCCATTCTTGTCTTTTTGAGTGGTGGCTTTGTTCATGAGATCTCCAATTTGTACGGATGAAAGAAAAATATATTGAGACTAGATAATTCCATTCTGTGCAAGGGAATGAATATGGAGTTCTTCTACGCCGATCGAACGCAAAACCTCTTGAGTGTGCTGACCCAGTACGGGAGGACTACTCGTCGGCGGCAGCGATTGACCATCCATCACAATAGGATTTCTTATCGAAGGCACGGGCCCATATTTGGGATGTGGAAACTCGAGCTGCATCCCTCTGGCAATGACGTGAGGGTCTTCGAATACTCTATCTATTGAATTGATCGGACCGCATGGAACTCCTGCTTGCTCTAGCAGAGTGACCCATTCTGAAACCGTCCGCATTACAGTAATCGCGGTAAGCCATTCATTTAGCGCGACTCGATTTTCGACTCGTGCGCGAATCGTGGAAAACTGAGACTCAAATGCCCGGTGCGGCTCTCCAATTGCTTCGCATAGCCGTCGGAATTGAACATCGTTTCCGACGGCCAGAATGATGTGTCCATCTAGGGCGGGATAAACTTGATATGGCGCAATATTAGGGTGCCCGGAACCCATACGTACTGGAGCGGTGCCAGTGGCGAGGTAGTTCAGGCCTTGGTTTGCAAGTGTGCCAACTTGACAATCGAGCAAACTAATGTCGATGTGCTGGCCAACGCCTTCTGAGTCACGTTTTCTTAGTGCCGCAAGAATTGCGACAGTCGCATACATTCCAGTAAGAAGGTCCGCCACCGCTACGCCGACTCTTTGAGGGCCTCCGCCAGGTAGCTCATCCTTTTCGCCGGTTACGCTCATGAGCCCGCCCATCCCTTGAATAAGATAGTCGTATCCGGCTCGATCCTTATAGGGGCCAAACTGACCAAATCCCGTGACGGAACAATATACAAGTCGAGGGTTAATCTTGCGCAGCGACTCAAAGTCCAAACCATATTTCGCGAGTGTCCCAACCTTGTAGTTTTCTACCAGGACATCGGCCCGCGCCACCAGTAGGCGCATCAGTTCTTGACCTTCTGCGGTCGTGAAATCAATCGTAACGGATCGCTTTCCGCGATTGCAGCACATGAAGTACGCGGCATCTCCCGATTCTCCCGTGCGTTGATCATGGAAGAACGGGGGGCCCATGTGCCGCGTGTCATCTCCAGAACCCGGCTTCTCTACCTTAATGACGTCTGCGCCGAGGTCAGCCAGATTCTGTGTGGCCCATGGACCGGCCAAGATCCTAGAGAGGTCGAGAACCGTGAGGTTTGAGAGAGCATTTGACATGAGACTTCCTAAGCAACTTCTCAGGGCGCACTCCAGCTGCGGCTGCTGGTTGTATGGCCTGCCGTTAATTAAAATGGAACACAAGCTATTGAAGCGAAATGTAAGATGAAAGCAGGCTCGCGTCAAGTCTTCGTTTGACAGATAGATCCCTAATTTTCATAGTGCAATGCAACAAATCTAGCCTTTTTGTAGGCATAAAGTGATCATAAAGTTACATTGTGGTCTTTGCCATTGAATTGGCTTGACACGGCTACATGTACAATCAAAAATGAAACCATAGTTGTTGAAATGGAATTGATGCGGCGTAACGCTTTGTGGAGGCTGATATGAAAGATGTGGTGAGGTTGGGTTCCGGATCTGGGTTCTGGGGCGACGCTTTGGACCCTGCTAGGGAACTCCTCGAGCGAGGTGAGTTGGATTACCTGTGCTTTGACTTCCTGGCTGAATTGACTATGTCGTTGCTTCAGCGCCAGAAGATTAAGGACCCTCAGGCCGGCTACATTCCGGATGCCGTTCAATGCATGACCGAAATGCTGCCCATGGCGAGGGAGCGCGGCACGCGTCTGATCTCTAACGGAGGAGGCGTGAATCCCAAGGCTGCAGCGCAGCGGATCGTGGAAAGCGCTCGCGCCGGTGGGCTGCAAGGTGCACGTATCGCACTCGTGGAAGGTGACGATCTTCTCGGGCAACTCGATGACCTGGTGGCGAAGGGTATTCCCTTGACGAATATGGACACAGGGGATGACAACTTCGCTGCCATTCGAGATCGCGTTGTTTCGGCAAACGTGTACACCGATAGCACGGGCATAGTCCAGGGCTTGGAAGGCGGTGCAGACGTTGTGATTGCCGGACGTGTCTCAGACAACGCAGTCTATGTGGGGCCGATCGCATACGAGTTCGGCTGGACCCGAGATGCTGCTCATGCCGACCGCTTTGCGTCGGCTGTCACGCTTGGTCACATTGTCGAATGTGCGAGCGCCTGCAGCGGGGGTATGTCATCGCGATTCGCAGAGATGCCGAACATGGGGGGTGTCGGATTTCCGATCATGGAGTTTCACCGGGACGGAAGTGCGGTCGTGACCAAGCTTCCGGGCAGTGGTGGCAAGGTGGACACCTTTACGGTGAAGGAGCATCTGGTCTACGAAATTGCAGATCCGGCCAACTATCTAATGCCTGACGCAGTCGCAGACTTTACTTCTTTGCGTCTAAGCCAGATCGAAGCCGATCGGGTGCGCGTGGATTCCGTGAGAGGGAAGGGCGCGCCCGATTCTCTAAAGCTGGTCATCGGTTACCAAGATGGTTGGATTGGAGAATGCATGGCGTTCTTCCCCTGGCCGAACGCTTATGACCGAGCTCAGAAGGCACGACAGACGATGCTGGAGCGGTTTGAGCGGATGGGCCTGAAGGCTGATCAGATTCAGTTTGACTTCGTTGGTCTCAATATGCTCCACGGGCCTGCTGCTCCACTACCTTCCGCAAATGACGCCAACCACCTCAATGAGGTCGGTCTTCGTTGCTCTGTCAGGACTCGCAGCAAAGAAGAGGCGGACAAAGTCCGACGTGCTGGGACCCATCTGTGGATCATGGGGCCTGGGGGAACATCCTTCGGTACGCCAATGAAGCCCCGGCCGGTGGTAGCGCTGTGGCCCACATTGATTCCGCCGGAGTTCGTGCGTCAACGCACCGAAATCCTTGTGGCCTGATCAACAGTACTTTTGGAGCACACAGCAATGACACTTCAGATCAAAGATATCGCTTATGTACGGTCGGGTGACAAAGGCGACGTATGTACAGCCGGTCTTATTGCGAAGACGCCTGAAAACTACCCTCGCCTGCTTGCGAGTGTAACGCCCGAAAAAGTTCGTGCGCTGTATAAAGAGTGGGTCACCGGCGACATCCATTGCTATCCAATGGACAACATTGAAGCAGTAGTCGTCGTGATGAGGGGCGCGCTAGGAGGGGGGGCCACCCGAACTCTGCGCCTTGACCAAACGGGCAAGTCTCTGGGTCACGCGCTTCTGCGCCTTCCCGTCGAAGGCTGAAACTATGACTATTTTCCATACGGAAATGCGCCATGGCGATTCAGGCTTCGAGCGAAACCACGCGTCCTATCAGAAGTTGCGTGAAGCTGTCGAAGCAGCCCAGCAGAAAGCAGTGTTGGGCGGCGGAGAGAAAGCTGCAGCTGCACACGCAGCCCGCGAGAAGCTGATGCCTCGCGATCGGATTAATGCGCTTTTAGATCCGGGAACTCCCTTCGTAGAGGTGGGGCAGCTCGCTGGAGATGGTATGTACGATGGCGCAGCTCCATCTGCGGGAATAATCACTGGTATTGGTAGCGTCTCTGGCCGCCCCTGCATGGTCATGGCGAATGACGCAACTGTTAAAGGGGGCACGTACTATCCGATAACAATTAAGAAACAGATCCGAGCACAAGCAATAGCTCGTGAAAATGGATTGCCGTCGATTTATCTAGTCGATTCCGGAGGTGCATTTCTTCCACTTCAAGAAGAAATATTCCCAGATGAGCATCATTTTGGAAAAATTTTTCGAAATATTGCCGAGATGTCTTCATTGGGGCTGAAGCAGATTGCGGCCGTGATGGGGTCCTGCACGGCTGGCGGCGCATATATTCCAGCAATGTGCGATGAGACAGTCATCGTAAACGGAAATGGCACTATCTTTCTCGGCGGCCCCCAGCTTGTTCAGGCTGCCACAGGTGAGATTGTCGATGCGCAGACCCTAGGAGGGGCAGATGTGCATACACGCCTTTCAGGCGTTGCCGACCACTTTGCACAGAATGACCTCCACGCTCTTGAGATTGTTCGTGAGATTGTCGGACGCCCGGGACCGGGCACCATCTCACCGCCGCCAATTACGCCTCGGGGCCCGCTATATGAGGCGGAAGACCTGTACGGCTTGATTCCCGACAATCCGAAGCAGCCTATCCCCGCTAGGGAGATCCTTGCAAGGTTGATGGATGGGAGTGAGCTGAACATGTATCGTGAACGCTATGGTTCCACGCTCATTTGTGGCACCGGAGCGATTGGTGGGTATCCCGTCGGGGTTCTGATCAATGATGGGGTGTTGTTTAGCGAGAGCGCTCAGAAAGCCGCTAATTTCATTGAACTCTGCAGTCAAAGTGACATACCCCTTGTCTTCTTGCACAACATTAGTGGGTTCATGGTTGGTGCGGAGTACGAGCAGGGGGGAATCGCCAAGGATGGAGCCAAGATGGTCAACGCCGTGTCGACCTCGCGGGTGCCGAAGTTTAGCGTTATCGTTGGCGGCAGCTATGGTGCTGGTGCTTTTGCGATGTGTGGCCGTGCGTTTGGCCCGCGCATGATGGCAATGTGGCCCAACGCTAGGACATCTGTAATGGGTGGAGAGCAGGCTGCAACTGTACTGGCGCTAGTCCGTGAAGAGCAGCTCGCTCGGAAGGGGCAGAGTTTCTCGGGCGAAGACGTGGAGGTCTTCAAGAAGCCAATTCGCGATCACTATGCAGCGCATAGCACGGCCCTTCATTCGGCCAGTCGACTGTGGTGTGACGCGGTTATCGACCCTGTCGATACGCGCCAATGGCTTACTCTTGGACTTTCTCTCGCCCACGGCTCGTCGAAAGAGCAAACGCGTTTCGGCGTATTCAGGATGTAACATGTTCAAACGCATACTAATTGCCAATCGAGGCGAGATTGCTTGCCGAATCGCGCGTACGTGCACGCGTCTGGGCGTGGAGTTCGTTGCAGTACATTCCACGGCAGACATTGATGCGTTGCACCTGCGTGGAGCTGTCGCTACCGTATGTCTCGGCAACGGCCCCGCCGCCGAGAGCTACCTGAGAGGGAGTAAGATAATTGCTGCTGCTTTGGAGAATGGTTGCGATGCTATTCACCCAGGGTACGGATTCTTGTCCGAGAATGCAGAATTCGCAGCGGCCGTTCGTGAGGCGGGGCTGGAGTTCATTGGACCGCGCGCGGACACGATCGCTGAGCTAGGGGACAAGGCGAGAGCTAAATCGCTCATGGCGGCCGCTGGTGTGCCGACTGTGCCGGGCTTCGACGAAGCCAGTGATGACCCGGATCGAGTTGCATCAATGATTCAGGCAACGGGATTGCCCGTACTGCTTAAGCCGAGCGCCGGTGGCGGGGGCAAAGGAATGCAAGTGATTTCGTCATTTGACGGAATGCATCAAGCCGCTGCCGCTGCCATTCGCGTCGCTCGGAACAATTTTGGGGATGGTCGGCTTATCGTCGAACGCTACATCGAACGGCCCCGCCATATCGAAGTGCAAGTGTTCGGGGACTCCAACGGGAATGTGGTCCACTTGTACGAGCGAGAATGCTCGCTCCAACGCAGGCATCAAAAGGTAGTTGAGGAGGCGCCGGCAGCTACACTTCCACAAGCCGTGCGAGAGCGATTACTGGATGCAGCGGTGCGCGGAGCTCGTAGCATCGGTTATTTGAATGCGGGTACCTTTGAATTTATCCTCGGCCCGGATCAAGAATTTTATTTTCTTGAAGTAAATACACGCCTGCAAGTCGAGCATCCTGTTACTGAAGCGATTACGTCACTAGATCTCGTTGAATGGCAATTGCTGGTGGCGTCTGGCGAATCGCTGCCTTTGAAGCAGCAGCAGATCCATGCCGTTGGTCACGCAATAGAATGCCGCGTGTATGCGGAGGACCCCGCTGATGGGTTTAAGCCCATGCCAGGTACGGTTTCCTACGTTAGCTGGCCACGTAGCATTCGCGTAGAGGCAGGTATCGCATCTGGTGGGGAAGTGCCTCCCTACTACGACCCAATGATCGCCAAGCTTGTTGTTCACGCTGAGAACCGGGGCAGCGCTATGGTGGAGATGCGCTCAGCCCTTCGAGAGACCTGCCTTCTCGGGCTGACGACAAACCTTGGTTTCTTGGACCGTATTCTCGGCGACTCGGGTGTTAGAGAGAACAAAGACGTGCATACTCGTTACCTCGACGAGCACGCCGACACATTAAATCGGCCGCAAGACTATCGTTTAGCTGCGGCTAGTGCGGCAGCAGCGGTACTTCCAGATCGAGCAAGACGGGCGGCATGGCCTTGGAGCGGCGGGCATTTCGCCGGTATGCTTGACCGGAAGTGGCTCGGTGCCAATTGTTCGCTTGGGGCTGTTCGGTTTTGGCTGAACGATCGTGTGGTGTCCGCAAATCTATCCAGCGTCCGCTACGCCGAGGCCATGTACGACAGTCGAGAGCCGACGTTCATGCATTTGAGCGTCAACGTCGACGGTTCGGATCATCTTGTCGACGCCATTATGATTGCTCGAGGGGTCAAGCATGGCGAAGTCTCCGGGCAGCGGTGGTTCGCTGCGGAACTCCAGTCGGGGGTGGAGGTTCAAGTCGCAGGCGATCGCATAAGCTTTGAGGCACTTCGCAGTCGCGTGGCGGATGAGGGCGGGGGTGGCGGCAAGGCGGTTGCTCCAATGCCAGGAATGGTGGCGGCAGTGTTGGTTACACCTGGCGACCGCGTTGAAGTTGGAGCTGTTCTTGCCATTGTCGAAGCCATGAAAATGGAGAATAGCGTCTTGGCTCAAGTGGAGGGATTAGTCAAAGCTGTCCGGTTCTCAGCGGGCGACACCGTAAAGGCCGGGGACTTGCTTGTAGAGATCGAGCCGAGCACTCAAGTGTGCCCCTGATTAGCGTTCCAACTGTAGCAAGGAGTAATGCGTTGTTATTGTTGACAATGCTACGCATTACTCGATCTCTGAGCGCATGCCAGCCATCGAGCACTTCGATCGTATTTTACTCCAATGATGATGATGGAGATCTTACAAGTCGTTGTTATCAAAGGAAATAAAGGCAGCGGACATGATAGAATGGCGCCAAATTCCATTCCGAGCTACGTAGATGCAATCCCAAGATGAAGTTGATGCTGCAGCCGGCGTTCGGGTGTTGGCGCGCGGACTTGCTGTTCTACAAGCGTTCGAACCTGATAACCGCTGGCGTTCCAATGCTGAACTAGCGGCTGCTACGCGCCTCCCCAAAGCGACGGTCTCGCGACTTACTGCTAATCTGACTTCGGCCGGCTACTTGAACTATTCGGCCGAGAAAGCTCAATATCGTCTAGCTTCCTCAATTTTGGCCCTCGGCTATTTCGCAGCGGGAAACCGAGAGCTTCGCATCGTGGCTCAGCCTTTAATGCAAGAACTCGCCGATCGCCACTCGGCGTCAATTGTGCTGGCCTCTCGTGATGGGCTCAGTATGGTTTGTCAGGAAGTCTGCCACAGTCGAACGATGCTCTTCACGTTGCGTGTTCGGGCGGGATCTCGACTGGGACTGAGGCAGTCGGCTCTTGGACGAGCACAGCTAGGTGTCATGCCGCCTGACGAGCGCGAGCAAGTGATAGCAGCTTTGGCTGCTGCAGATCCAGACGCCTGTCTAGCAGAGCGCGATGATATTGGAAATGCCATTTTTCAAATGCAGTCGAGAGGTTTTTGTACGGTACTCGGTACGCTTGAGGCGGGCATCTTGGGTGCCGCGGTAACGATCGATTTGCCCGGACAGCCGTACGCCTATTCCCTGGGATGTGCGGTTCCTGCTGCTAGCTACAGTACGAAGAGGCTGGAAGATGAAGTGGCGACGGATTTGTTAGCCGCGAAGATGAGGTTGGAGCACGAGTTGAGCCTGCAATCGACCCATGAGGATTTGCGGTATGCGTCGTAGGAAGATGGATGCTGACGTTAAGGGGCTTGCCGTTGTAGGTCCACAGGATCAAGGGCAAGTTGATTCACTCCAGCGGGGTCTGGAAGTACTGCGTCTTTTCGATAGCCGTCACAAGCATCTAAGCGCATCCGAAATTGCGGCCAAGTTAGGGCTGACGCGGGCAACTACACTGAAGTTACTTTCGACGCTAACATCAGCCAATTTTCTTCGCTTCGACAGTCAGCGGGACGCTTTTGAGCCGCACGTCGCGTGTCTCGCTCTTGGCCGGGCGGCGCGAAGAGGGCTCGAGGTTGTGAGGGTAGCGGCCCCATTAATGCGGCAACTTACTGAGGTGGCGGGGGTCCAGCTATACTTGTCGACCCGTGATCGGCTCCACATGCTCGTTCTGGAGCATTGCACCCCACCTGGCCAAGAGGAATCAACATTAGGTACTGGTGCCCGTTTGCCTATCGCGCCATCGGCTTCTGGTCGCGCCTATTTGTGGGCACAGAAGCCGGCTCAGCAAGCCGAGCTAATCGAATTGTTAAAGGCAGCGAACCAGGAAAGCGTTTACCGATTCATGCCTGGTGTCTACGCGGCATTTCAGGAGCTTGAAGAGCAGGGATGGTGTTTCGTTCCGTCACCGATCACTCATGAATCAAATTCTATTGCAGCCCCAGTTCACCTCCGCGGCTCCTCGGAGTTCGTAGTTGCTGCGATGTCAGTGGGCACCGCCGACTCTGAGCAGAATCTGCGCGAAGTAGTGGGGCCACAACTCTTGAGGGTGTGCGCCCAGATCGGCAGAAGTCTGGACGGAACTCTAGGATGACATCCTGATTACTCGGAAGACCAAACTAGCTGGTGTCAGAAGCTGGAGTCGGCTTTACGGTTTTGATGACTTGACCGGCGTCGCTAGCTTTGCCGTGACACGCTTTGTGGCAGGCTGTTTGGCGGCAGTCTTTTTCTGCGGCGCGCGATGCCTCCTTCAGCTTCTTGAGTTCGGCGCGGGACTTGAGAACTGCTGAACTGCCTTCTTGCCAGCAGCGATCTGTTTGACGAGGTCGGCACGCAGCTTGTCCAGGGTAAGCGATGCGCCAGGGCCGTCTTGACGTTGGCCGGTGAGGTTATGTGTGCGCAGGAAGCTGATCAGCAACGACCCATGGCATGAGCTCGTCAACTCTGTTGATCGCATGGTCGGCAATGCGTTCCAGGACGAAGCGTAGATAGGCTTCGGGATCGACGTTATTGAGTTTGGCCGTTCCGACCAAGCTTTAGCCCATGTTCCTTGGCCACTTCCGAGATTGAGCGCTCTGGATGGTTTGCCCTCGGAGGCAACCATCTCCCGAAACTCCCTGGAGTAGTTCTTCGAACCTGGTAGCCGCCCGCGTCCATGTGTTTCCATTTTTGATTCCCACTAGATCTAGTGGGAATCAGAATGCCTGCGCAATCTCCATGTGACCAGACGGCCTTCTGGACACGCTTACCTGCGGATGGAGGCGCTGGCTGCTGACGCTTGTCTGCGTACCATCAAAGATGGCCGATTGTGAGTCATGATTTAAGTCAATCGATGCGTGCGGGTCGTCGGAGTAGGCGAGCAGACCAGCATACGGGCCGGTCGTCGCCTCCTGAGGCAGTCGATTGCGGAACCATTTTGATGGTGGGGCGACTGCTAGGCGATAGCTTGGTAAGAACCGTACCGAAGCGAGGGCATCTCCCTTCGGTACGGCACTTCAATCCCTTAGGGATATAGCTCTTTCAGAGGCTGCGCTATTCATGCAGCACGGCGGATCGAACGCTTGGCTTTAGACTGCCTCGTGTAGCGGAACAAGTCCTTCGGGTCGTTGTCATCATCTTGCTCGCCCCAGGGGACCAACTCTACGCCGGCGCCCAGATTCCGCTTCTCTGCTTGGTCGTTGATGTACCTTAGGGTCGAATAGTCTTCCAGAGCGAAGCCAACGGAGTCGAATATGGTTACTTGCTGGTCATGTTCCCGTCCTGGCAGGGTATCTGCCAATACTCGCCACAGGTCGACTACCGGGAAGCCTGCAGGCATCTGTTGGATGTCGCCTTCGATGCGGGTTTGCGGCTCATACTCCACGAACACTCGACCCGTACGAAGGACATCTGCGTGTAGTTCAGTTTTGCCGGGGCAGTCGCCGCCTACGGCGTTGAGATGCATGCCCGGCTCAATCATGTCCGGTGTAATGATTGTGGCGTATGCCTTGTCAGCGGTCACAGTAGTAACGATATCGGAGCCACGGACGGCGTCGGCTGTGCTCTTGGCTCGCACAATGCGAATCGACGGAAAAGCGGATAGATTGGCAATCAGCTTATCCGTCGCGGCAGGATCGACGTCGAACACGGCGATTTCTTCAATGCCAAGGTGATGGTGGAATGCCAGCGCTTGGAACTCACTCTGTGCGCCATTGCCAATGAGGGCCATACGTTTAGAGTTTGGACGAGCAAGCGCCCGTGCGGCCATCAGCGACGTCGCGCTTGTGCGAAGCGCGGTTGCAATTGTGAGTTCAGACAGCAGGACGGGATAGCCGGTATCAACTTCGGCTAGTACGCCGAACGCCATGACGGTGTACATCCCGCGCTGCGTATTCTTCGGGTGTCCATTGACATATTTGAATGCGTAGCGTCTTGCGTTCGAAACGGGCATTAGTTCGATGACACCGATTTCAGAGTGGTTCGCCACACGTGCCGACATCTCGAACTCGGACCAGTTGACGAAGTCGTCCCTGATTGTATTGGCAAGTTCGCCAATGAACTGAGGAACTCCAATCTCTTGGACGAGATTGGACATTGTTGGGACATCAACAAAACGAGTCATATTTATCTCCTGTCGTTAGATTTAATTACGGTCGATGCGTTTGCTCAAAGGAATTGTCTCGCTTGCTTTACATCAATCGCTTTCGCCGATACATCATCAGCAGGAAGATGAACCAGAAGGGCATTACGAACAGTGCAATGCGTGTGTCGGGTTTTAGCGCGAGAAGCCCTAGAACGAAGAGCAAGAAAAGCAGCGTGATTCCTGCCATGAGGGATCCCCCCGGCATCCTGAACCTGGACGTTGCATGTGCTATGGGGTTCTTCAGTGTGTAGGAAATGTAGGCAGCAAGAATCATCGACCACGTGAAGATCACTAGAATCGCGGAGACCGTGGAAATCATGGTGAACACAGTCATGATTTCCGGGATGACAAAGAGCAGGGTCAATCCGACCAGCATGCATATCCCTGAGAACGCCAGGCTAACGAGCGGAACCCCTTTGTCTGAAAGGCGTCGAAATGCCTTTGGAGCGTGTTTGCGTACGGCCAAGCCGAATAGCATTCGACTACCGGAATACACGCCGCTGTTCGCAGATGAGGCGGCGGACGTGAGGACCACAAAATTGATAATGCTTGCCGCAGCGGGCAGCCCAGCCAAAGTGAAGAGCTCTACGAACGGACTGCGATTCGAAGGAACGTGACCCCAGGAGGACACGCTGATGATGCAAACGAGCGCCAGGATGTAGAACAGCAGGATACGGAACGGTATGGTATTGATCGCTCTTGGTAGAGTCTTTTGAGGTTCCTTTGCCTCTGCTGCAGTTGTCCCAATAAGCTCCGTACCGGCAAATGAGAACACCGCAATCTGAAATCCGGCGAAGAACCCACTGATACCGTGTGGAAGGATTGCCTCGCGCTCGGCCATGTGGCTGAACGAGGCAACTACCCCGTTGGGCGAGGTGTATGCCGTACCGATCATGAAGAGTGCGACGGCAATTAGGACAAGAATGGCAACGATCTTGATGATGGCAAACCAGAATTCCACTTCGCCGAAAATCCGGACAGCCAACGTGTTCAGCGCTAGGAGGAAGGCCATCGCGGCAAAGGCAGGCATCCACGCGGGAACGTCTGGATACCAGAACTGAAAGAAGCCCGCGACGACGACGACATCACCAATAACGGCAACGCTCCAGCTAAGCCAGTACGACCAGCTCAAGACAAAGCCCGCACGGGGGCCCAGGTACGCCGAAACGATATCGGCGAATGTTCGGAACCGAAGGTCGGATAGCAGGAGTTCGCCCATCGCCCGCATCACGAAAAACAGAAAGAAACCGATGATTCCGTAGACCAGAACGATAGACGTACCCGACAACGAGATGATCTTTCCTGACCCCATGAATAAGCCGGTCCCAATTGCACCGCCAATTGAGATGAGCTGAATGTGGCGATTGTCTAGGGAACGCCTGAGGTTCCCGTCCGTTTCATCGTCCAAGGCGACGTCTGATCCGACACGGGTGGTTGTTGTTGTCTCCATGAGTTTTCCTCTAGTTATGTGTGCGACAGGCGACCGTCCGCCTCTCTGCGGGAGAGAGGTTGGGATAGGCGCCTTTTGGGGACTGCTAGCGGGGTTGGGCGGCGTTCTCGAAGCCGATCAAGGTGTTGACAGCGTTCACTCCGATGTCGTCAACCATGTAGCCGCCTTCCATCACGAAGAGGGTCGGGATACCTGCTTTGGCAATGAGGGCGCCCATACTCAGAAAGTCATCGCTGGTCAGCAGAAAATGACTGATGGGATCGTCCTTGAAGGTATCCACGCCTAGGGACACGATCAGTTGGTCCGGCTTGTGTTCCACGATGCGAGCGAGGGCAGTCTTGAGCGCATCGCGGTAGGTTTCCCATGCAGTGCCTTTGGCGAGTGGGTAGTTTGCGGTGAAGCCAAGGCCGGCGCCCTTACCAGTTTCGTCCTGATTGCCCGAAAAATACGGATAGCACATTCGCGGGTCGCCATGGATTGACGCGAAGAAGACATCCGCCTGGTCGTAGAAGATGTCCTGCGTGCCATTTCCGTGATGGAAGTCGACATCGAGAATCGCTACACGAGAGGCGCCTTGGTTAATGCAATGTTGGGCTGCGATGGCAGCATTGTTCAGGTAACAGTAGCCGCCCATATATTCCCGAGCAGCGTGGTGACCGGGAGGTCGGCACAGGGCAAAGGCGCCATGTGCCCCTGCGAGAATGACCTCAATTGCGGTGAGTGCCACATTGGCGCTACTGCGTACAGCTTCCCACGTACCGGCAGTGATGGGAGCGCCAGCGTCCATTGAGTAATAGCCGAGCTTGCCGTCGATAAAGCCTGGCTCCTGAGACTTCGCCAAATCACCGACGGGCCAGACTAACGGAAGCGCGTCGTGCTGGCGGCCAGTGACTTCCCATTCACTCCAGGCATTTTCGAGGAAGCGCACATATCTCTCGCTATGTGCTGCTACGTAGCACCCCCGGTCGAATTCCCTTTCCGACACGATCTCACCGAGTTGGGTCGCCCGCACCCGAGATAGAACCATCTCAGCGCGCTGCGGATTTTCGAAGGAAGGTGTGACGGCGCCATCCTTAAGCTCAGTCCCATGGTGAAGGCTGTGGTTTGGGCTGAAAACGGTCAACATACGGGCGCTCCTCGGTTTTACTTGTTGATGTACTGGCGAGTAATCTTCGCGTAGGAGCCCTGAAAAAGCTTTGCTATTTCGCGCTGAAGGTGGCAGTCTTCAGAAAATAAAGCATGAAATCGCTATATCATGAGCAAAATTCCAGAGGGAAGTGAACTCGATGAGATGGACCGAGCACTCCTGCGGCTACTTCAAGCGGACGGCACACTTTCCAGCTCGGCATTGGCTGAGCGGCTGTCGCTGACGGTTACGCCATGCTGGCGTCGCAGGAAGCGGCTCGAAGATCTGGGCGTAATCCGGGACTACCAAGCAAACCTCGATAGAAGGAAACTCGGCTTCGGGGTGCTTGCATTTGCCCAGATTGGCTTTGGGGTTCACGCTGGCGACGACCCGGACAATTTCGAGAAGACGATACTTGCTCTTCCTGAAGTCCTTTCCTGCCACAAGGTCACAGGATCGGCAGACTATGTTCTGACGATATTGGCCGCCGACTTGGAGAGCTACGGTAGGTTCGTGGAGAACGTGCTACGAAGGCAACCAGGACTGGCGACCATCCAGTCCAGCCTCGCATTGCGCGAGATTAAGGCTGAGACGAGGGTTCCGGTTTAGGGAGGTAAGGTAACGGGCCAGACAGGCCGAAGCCTGCCCTGATGGCTACGATTCTGCAGATCACATTCGTGACTCAGAATATTCGGCTAGATGCTGGACAACCTGTGCTAAGTACTCGTCAGCCATGTTTCGTTCCTGCAAGGCAGTGAACAGGTTGTCGATGTATTCCGCATTGGTGCCGAATACCCCTGCGGCCTTTGCCGCAAGGCGGGCAACCGTCGTCACTGACGTATCCGATTCATACAACCGCTGACTAGTTGCCCCTCAAAGAACGGTGCGAAGTGCCGCGCATTGTTGCGGTCGCGTGCTAGATTCCCCAACGAGGACGCAAGAGACCGCCGACCCGGCAGTACAGGCTGGTCTTCTCCGAACAAGTGCGAGTTTGGGTCCATGTTTCGATGCTTGACGGCTGTGGCGGGGCAGTCCGTTCGCGACCGGCAGCCGGTGAGGTTGCTGCGAACCGAGTCCTTTGGCGACAGACTTGTCGTCGAGCCCGCCGGCATAGGTCCATTCCCAAGGCCACTGGAAGGTTTCTTCGACGCGGGGCTTTCTAGCCAAGGTGGTGGGCCCGACGGAGGCCGCATGTGCGTGCCCCCGCATGTCCCACGCAAAGGTTAACCGTTGTTAGCGCGCTGTGAGAACGTCCGACCGAAAACGCCCTCGGCGATGCGGTTCTTCAGGATTTCGATCGAGCCGCCGGCAATCATCCAGCCGCGCGTCCGGCGCACGCAGTACTCCACCAGCGATTCCTGGCTGAAGCCCATGCCGCCCATGACCTGCAGGGCTTCATTGGAGACTTCCCAGCCGGCCATGTTGCAGGCGAGCTTGGCCATGGCGGTACTCTGCGCGCTCGGCAGTCCGTGCTCGCCCTCGAGCGCGGCGCGATACAGCATCATCTGCGCTTGCTCCAGCTTCATGGCCATGTCCGCGAACTTCCACTGAATGCCCTGGAACTCGCAGAGTTCGCGGCCAAACTGCTTGCGCGTCATGGCATGGTCCCGGGCCACGTTGAATGCATGGCGTCCCAACGCCAGCGCGCGCGAGGAATTGCCGAGCCGCTCCACGTTGAAGCCCGAGATCTGCTTCTTGAAGCCGCCCGGTCCGAGCAGCACGTTTTCCACCGGGATGCGGCAATCGTCGAAGTAGAGCTGCGACCACTGCTCGCCGTTCATGAACGACGACGGCTCGCCAACCTGGAAGCCGGGCGTGCCACGCTCGACCAGCACCGAGCCGATGCCACCGACACCCGGACCGAAGCGCACATAGATCAGGAACAGTTCCGCATCCGGGCTGTGCGTCGAGAAGACCTTGCTGCCATTGATGACGTAGCTGCCGCCATCGAGCCGCGCGCTGGTTTTCAGCTCGGTCACGGCGGACCCGGCATCGGGCTCGCTCATGCCCAGCGACACCACCTTGCGGCCGGCGAGCAGGTCCGGCAGGAAGCGTGCCTTCTGCTCAGGCGATGCGTACTCCACGAACGTGCGGATCGGGCCGAAGTTGCCGGCCTGGACGATGTCGGCGCTCCGGGGGCAAATCAGTGCAATCTGCTCGATCGCCAGCACCGCATGCATCAGCGTGCCGCCCTGGCCGCCGTCTTCTTCGGAGAAGGCAATGCCCAGAAGGCCCTGCTCGGCGAGCAGCGCGGCTGTTTCCCACGGGTAGTGGGGCGAATGCGCGCGGGCCAGCGCGCCGTCCTTGAGCTTGTCCTGCGCAAAGCGGGCAACCGAGTCCGCAAATGCCTGATGTTCCTCGCTGAGTTTGAAATCCATGTGTGTTCCTGACGTCTGTACGGGATGTGTGACATCGGAATGGTGCCCGCTGGCCTGGCGCCTGAGAACTTCCCGTTCCGTCGGCAACCCGAACAAATACTCATACCAGCGTCTCATCTGAGGAGTTCCCTGCAAGGCGGGCATGACGCACGCCACCACTCAACGTCTTCCGCCCGGTCGATGACTGCGACCGACACGCTGCTTTCATCGCGCCGGAGCCTGCCAGGCTTGGATTTTGTGCGTTGCAGATATGAGCAAAGGTCATCCCTTCAGGACAAATTGTTGGTTGTTTCATTTTTGCGGCCTGCGGAGAATACAAGACAGGAGGCAACACTAATGAACGATACCAATCCGCAATCCATGTGCGCCAGCGGCTGGCTGGCGCACACGTCGATCCCTACTACGAGCAGGACTGGCTGCATCGCCCCGACGTGCATGGTGGCGAGGTCTGCGCCGGCATCGTCTCCGGGCTGATTGGCCCCGGCGCAGACAGCCGCGACCGTTGGGAGACCCTGCGGCGCTACATGCAAGACGGACCGGGCATCTTCAAAGGCGACCTGTGCTTCTACAAGGTCGAAGGCGACCTGCGCGGCAAGGTCCAGAAGATCGACACCGCCAAGTCCCCGCTGTATCTGCTCACCGGCGAGTACGACTACTCCTGCACCCCCGAGGATAGCCAGGAACTGGCGCGGCTGATTCCAGGCGCCGAGCTGGCGATCATGCTCGGGCTTGGGCACCTCCCGATGAGCGAAGAGCCACAGTCCTTCATGAATCATCTGCTCCCCGTGCTGCAACGCATTCAAACTCTTTGAGGACAACAACGTGAAAGTCGGATTTATCGGACTTGGCCGCATGGGCTTTGCCCTGGCTTCCCATTTGCTGCGCAATGGCGTGGACCTGACCGTGCTGGATATCCAGGCAGCGCCCATGGAAAAACTGGTGGCGCAAGGTGCATCGCGGGCAACCGACGCGCGGGCATTGTCGGCCGGCGTCGACATCGTGTTCACGATGCTGCCCGGGCCAAAGCAGGCGCGCGAGGTGATCCTCGGGGAAATCGGTGTGCTCGCGGGGCTGCGCAAGGGCGCTTTCCTCGTCGAACTCAGCACCATCGATACCGATACGGTCGACGCGCTGCGCGTTGCCGCGAGTGAGAAGGGCGTGCGCTTTGCCGATGCGCCGGTCGGCCGCCTAGCCTCGCATGCGGACCGTGGCGAGTCGTTGTTCATGCTCGGTGCCGAGGATGCCGATCGGGCCGAGCTCGAGCCGGTGCTGCTCAAGATGGGCACGACGGTGCTGCACTGCGGTGCGCCGGGTGCCGGCACGCGCATGAAGCTGATCAACAACCTCATGGTGCTGTGCTACTGCCAGCTCAACTCCGAAGCCCTGGTACTGGCCAGTGCGTTGGGCCTGGACACGCGCAAGACCTTTGACGTGCTGACCGGCACCACGGCCTCGAATGGTCAGCTCAAGGAGAAATGGCCGGTCAAGGTGCTGGGCGACGACCTGACGCCGGGTTTCGATATCGCTCTCGGCTTCAAGGACCTGACGCTCGCATGCCAGGCGGCCCAGTCCGCCGGCATCTCGTTGCCCATGGGCAATCTCGCCCGCAGCATGTTCCAGCTTGCGCGGCACGCCGGCAAGGACGGGCAGGATACCTCCAGCATGACCGACTACTGGGCCGAGTCGAACGGTCTCGACCCGATCCGTCTGTAACACCATCCAGATCATGCTTCCATGCATTGCACGATGGCATCGAGCTGCACCGGGTTGTTGGAATACCGACGGCCTCCAGGTGGTACGGGTGCGTACCGCCGACGGCTGGGTGGTGCTGGCATCGGATGCCTTGCACTACTACGAGAACCTGGCCCTCCGTAACTCGATTCCTGCGATCCACAGCCTGAAGGACATGCTCGAAGGCTATGAGCGAATCCTCGCGCTGGTGGACAGCGCGCAACACATCGTCCCAGGCCATGACCCGGAAGTCTGCGTCCGCTACCCGTCCGCCCAAGGTGATGAAGGCGGCGAGGGCTTGGCCTTCCGCATCGCCTGACATTCCATTTCATACTGAGGAGACAGCACGTGATTTCCAGCAAGAGACGCACGTTCCTTTCGCGGACCCTGGCGCTGGGGGCGATGATCGCCGCCGGCTGGGCCGCACCGGCCATGGCATCGGAAGACTGGCCGTCGAAGCCGGTCACCATCGTCGTCGGTTTCAGCGCGGGCGGGCCGACCGATGTCGTCGCCCGCATCTTGGCGGAGCGGCTCACCGAGAAGTTCAAGCAGAGCTTTCTGGTGGACAACCGCGTGGGCGCATCGGGTGGCGTCGCCGCGGCACTGGTCAAGCGCGCCGCGCCCGATGGCTATACGCTGATGTTCGGCAGCAGCAGCACGCTGTCGATCATTCCGCTCCTGCAGAAGACGCCCTACGACTCGCTCCGCGATTTCACCCCGATCAGCCTGGTGGCCAGCTACCCCTACTTCCTCGTGGTGCCGGCGACGTCGCAGATGGCCTCGCTGGACGCGCTGCTCGTGCAGGGACGCAAGCCGTCGTCCCAGTTGAGCTACGGATCGGCCGGCAGCGGTGCGGTCAATCATCTGGCCGGTGAGTGGTTCAAGCGCGATGCCGGCATCAACGCGGTACATGTGCCGTACAAGGGCGACTCCGCTGCCGTGACAGACCTCGTGGCCGGACGTATCGATTTCGCGTTCCTGGCGGGGGCGGTCGCCATGCCGCAGGTGAAGGCCGGGAAACTGCGCATTCTAGCCTCGGCCAGCGCAAGGCAGGGTCTGGGTGGCGAGGGTGTGCCAACGCTCGGTGATCGCTTCAAGGGCTTTGCCGCCGAGCCCTGGAATGGCATCATGGCCCCGGCAGGCCTGCCGCAACCTGTCGTCGCCAAGCTCAACGCCGCGGTCAACGAGATCATGGGGCGCAAGGATGTGGTCGAGCGTCTGGCGAGTCTCGATCAGTTCCCGATGACCGGCACACCGCAACAGTTCACGAACCACATCAAGTCGCAGACCGAGCGTTGGGCATCGGTCATCAAGGCTTCCAACATCAAGGTAGACTGATATGAAGTATTCCCAGTTCATCGCCGGCGAATTCCGCGACGGCACCGCGCAGGCGCGCCATTCCGTCATCAATCCCGCCAACGGGCAGTCGCTGGGCGACTATGCCCACGCTTCCCGGCAAGACGTGGAAGAGGCGATTACCACCGCCAACGAAGCCTTCCGGACGTGGCGCAAGACATCGGCCATGGAACGCTCAGCGTTGCTGCGCCGCGCGGCCATGCTCATGCGCGAGCGTGGCAATGCGATCGCCGAGCAGATCGCGCTGGAGCTCGGCAAGCCGTATGGCGAAGCGCAGAAGGAGGTGGTGACCGCCGCCGAGATGTTCGAATGGGCCAGCGAGGAGACGCGCCGCATCTACGGGCGCACGATTCCGGCGCGCTCGGAAGGTGTCACCCAGACGGTTGTGTGGGAACCGGCGGGCCCGGTAGCTGCCTTCGCAGGGTGGAACGCCCCGGCGATCACGCCGTCGCGCAAGATCAGCGGCGCGCTCGCGGCGGGCTGCACCATCGTCATCAAGCCGTCCGAGGAAACCGCCGGGGTGGCACTGCAGATTGCGCGCGTGGTACAGGATGCCGGCATTCCTGATGGCGTGGTCAACATGGTGTTCGGCGATCCGGCCGAGATCGCGGACATCCTCTGCACATCGCCCCGCATTGCCATGGTGACGTTCACCGGCGCCACCTCGGTGGGCAAGGTCATTGGCGCCAAGGCCGCTGAGACCATGAAGCGCGCCACGCTGGAGCTTGGCGGACATGCGCCGGTGGTGGTCTGCGATGACGTTGATGTCGACCGCGTGGTGCGCATGGCCGTTGCCACCAAGTATCGGAACAGTGGTCAGGTCTGCACCTCGCCCACGCGCTTCCTTGTGCAAGCCCCGATCTTCCAGGAGTTCTGCGAGAAGTTCGTGCGTGCGGCCGAGGCGCTGAAGGTGGGGGACCCGTTCGATGGCGCCACGCAGATGGGCCCGCTGAAGAACGCACGCCGCCTGGAATCGATCGATCGGCTGGTGCAGGATGCGCGCGGACGGGGTCTGGTGGTGGCGACGGGTGGCGAGCGCATCGGCACCGAGGGCTTTTTCTACAAGCCAACGGTCATCCTCCAGCCCTCGATCGACAGCGATGCGGCGACGATCGAGCCGTTCGGCCCGATTGCCCTGATCAGCGCCTTCGACCAACTGGACGACGCTATTGCGGAGGCAAACCGGCTGCCGTTCGGGCTGGCCGCGTACGCCTATACCAACAGCCTGCAGCGTTCCCACCGGCTGGCGCACGAGATCGACAGCGGCGTGGTCTGCATTAACGAGTGGCAGGCATCCCTGCCGGAAACGCCGTTTGGCGGGCACAAGGATAGCGGCCTCGGCTCCGAAGGCGGTATCGAGGGCATCCAGGAGTTTCTGCGGATCAAGTGCGTTAGGCAGGGGGTGGCATCGTGAGCGCGGGCACTACATCTGCCGTATTGGGATTCGTCGGGGTTGGCGTGATGGGCGAGGGCATGTGCCGGAACCTGGTGCAGAAGTCCGGCGCCACCGTGCACGTGGCCGACATCAACGCGGAGAACGTCGCGCGGCTCGCGGCGGCCGGTGCCGTGGCCTCGACCATTGCACGGCTGCGACAAGCCGCCGACACCGTGTTCCTGTCGCTGCCTTCGATCGATCAGGTTGAGGAGGTTTGCTTCGGTGCGGAACCGCTGATCGTGGAAGGCGGTTTGATCCGCACGGTCGTCGATATGAGCACCAGCGACGTCGCGCGCACGCGGGCGCTTGCCGAACGGCTGTCCCGCCACGGCGTGCGGTTCCTGGACGCGCCGGTGGCCCGCAGCCGCGAAGCCGCCAACAACGGCACGCTGCTGATCACCGTGGGCGGTCCGGCTGACCTGTTCGAGTTGGTGTTGCCGTGGCTGCGATGCATGGGCTCGGACGTCGTGCGCTGCGGCGAGGTGGGCGCGGGGCAGGTGGTCAAGATCATGAACAACATGGTCCTGCTCTCCACGGTCAATGCGTTGGCCGAAGCCATGGCCATTGCGGAAGCGGCGGACGTGGACAAGACCATGCTTGCCAACGTGCTGAAGCTCGGCTCGGCTGATTCCTTCGCCTTGCGGCTGACGGGCGAGAAATTCCTCGCGCGCGACGAGTTTCCCGAGAAGATGTTCCCGGCGGCCTATGCGCTGAAGGACATGCGCCTGGCGCTGAGCCTGGCGCATGCGTCCGAGATTCGGCCTGCCGTGGCTGAGGCGACCGCCGCGCTGCTGGACCGGGCCACTTCCAGTGGCTATGCCCAGAACCACTACCCGGTGGTCTATCGACTGATCCGGCGTGGGTGAGCAGAGGTAGCGGCGAAAAGCGGTGTCAGGCTCAGCCGGGTGTCATGGGCCGGGTCTCCCGGGCTTCATGCACCAGCCATTCTTTGAACGCCGCGATCTTGGCCGAATAGCGTTGCAAGGATGGTGTCACCATGTAGTGGCCCCGTCCGGTGTGCAGCGGTTTCGCAAATGGGCAGACCAGCCGACCCGCTTTCAGGTCGGCGTCCAGCATATGCTGCTGGCCGATGGCGATGCCCAGGTTGTCCGTGGCCGCCTGCCACGTGAGGATGGAACTGCTGAAGACCATCTTCTCGGCCCTGTCGAACACTTGAGGCATGCCGACCTGCGCGAGCCATGACGGCCAGTCATTCTTGCGGTACTTGGAAACCAGCAAGCGCTTGCTTTGCAGGGCTTCCAGCAACTGGTCGCTGCTGCCGTGAAAAGCCTCCAGGAACGCGGGTGAACATACCGGCTCGATCACGTCGTCGAGCAGCAACGTCGCCTCCGCATCCGGCCAGTTGCCATCGCCGAGCACGATCGCCAGGTCGCACTGCTCGGTGCTGAAATCCAGCGGCGCGTTGCTGTTGGTGATCAGCACTTCCACATCCGGGTACTGCACCTTGAAGTGCGGCAGCCTGGGGATCAACCATCGCGCCGTCAGCGTGGTGTACGTGCGCAGGCGAATGATGTTGTCGGAGTACTTCTGCGTGACGAACTTCGTGGCCTCCGAGATCTCCTCGAAGGCGGGACCGATGCGCCGCGCGTAGGCTTCACCCACCTCGGTAAGCTTCACGCCGATACGCTCGCGCGTGAAGAGTTGCACGCCCAGGTATTCCTCGAGGACCGCGATCTGACGGCTCACCGCCGACTGGCTGACCCGCAGTTCATTCGCGGCGGTAGAGAGATTCTTTGCCCTGGATACGACCTCGAAGACCTTCAATGGGTTGAGCGGAGGAATCTTCATCACGTCACTGGTAGACCCAGTCTCTCGTATGCTTGCAGGACGACGCGCGGTCCTGCTGTGGGTGCGTATGGGCATTTCCGGGCCGTCTTGCCCGCCCTGCGGAATGCGCCACGCAGAGTAACGGCAGGAAGCTTAGCATAATGATCGAGCGGACATTGACGGTCCGTGCGGCGATGGAAAACCTCAGCGCACCTAACCACTATCATGCATAGCGTGACGGGTAAGCCGAGATAAGCGCGGCAAACGCGTCGAAATAGTCTCCGGCGCGAACAGCAAGCTTCGGGCCGCTGCCTATTCCAAGCATTGCCAGCGTTTCGTGCTCAAATTTGCGATGTCAGTCGATCCGCGCCCCAGAACTGATCACCACAGGCTTCCATGCCTGGTACTCGGCCACTACGAACTTGCCGAACGCATCGGAAGACAGGTTCATCGGTTCCGCACCCTGTTGCGCGAACTTGCCGCGCATGTCGGGCTGCGCCAGCGACTCGGAGACGACCTTGTTCAATCGGGCAACGATCTCCGGCGGCGTGCCCTTGGGCGCAAACAGGCCGAACCATGCACCGGTGACGAGGTTCTGCACGCCGGCCTCCGCCATGGTCGGCACGTCGGGCAGTGCCGACGACCGCTTGCGGGACGTGACGGCGATGGCGCGAAGCTGTCCGCCACGGATATGGGAAATCACCGAAGGCAGCGTGGCGAACATGTACTGGACGCGCCCCGCCAGCAGGTCATTCAGCGCGTCGGCGCCCTTGTACGGCACGTGCATGGTCTTCACGCCGGTACGCTCGTTGAACAGCACACCCGACAGATGCGCGGCGGTGCCCACGCCGGTGGAGCCGAAGTTGAGGCCGTTCGGGTGTGCCTTCGCGTAAGCCAACAGGTCTTGCACGGACTTCACCGGCAGGTCCGGATACACCACGAGCACGCTCGGCACATCGGCGATCGGTGCCACGGCCTGCAGGTCGGTTTGCGGATTGACCTTGAGCTTGCGGTACAGCGTCGGGTTGATGGCCACCGGTCCCACCGAAGTGGCCAGCAGCGTGTAGCCATCGGCGTCGCTGCGGCCGACGAAGTCCGTGCCGATGTTGCCGCCGGCGCCTGGGCGGTTTTCCACCACCACGCTCTGGCCAAGGGCCTTGCTCATCTGCTGCGCCACCTCACGCGCGAGGATGTCGGTGGTGCCGCCGGCGGTGAATGCCACCACGACGCGGATCGGTTTGGAGGGGTACCGCTGCTGGGCGTGGCCTGTTGCGGCGCAAGCGAGCATCAGACCGGCGGCAGCGTGCCGCAGGAAATTCTTCATGACAGTCTCCGATGAATCTTGTAGTCAGCACCCCTTCCCGTTGAGGGGTGGGCGCCTGTTTTTCATCTTAGAGAGCTGACATGCCCGAGCTTTGACGATATGGAAACGCAGACTTCACTGCTGCCGCTGCGCATGAGGAGGCTGCGCGATAACAAATGTGATTGCGGCGTGGCCTGAGCGTGGTTTCAGCGTGGCTTTAGGAAGTGCTGCTCCATGGCCTCGCAGCGGCTCAGGTACTCGAGCAGGCGAGCCACGCCGGACGGCAGGCTTTCCTTGTCGCGCACGCAGACGTAGAACTCGCGCTCGGCCCACGCATCGCGCAGCGTCAGCAGCGACAACCCCATCATCTGCAGATAGTTCCGGGCGATGCCTTCCGGTACCACGGCCAGGCCCAGGCCTTCGCGCACCATCCGGCAGCGGGCTTCGAAGTTCGAGACCTGCGTCTTCACGGTCAGCGGGCGGGAGATCGTGCCCGACACCAGCGCCAGGAACGCGTCGAACGTATGGCGCGGAAAGTAGCCGAGGAAGTCGTAGTCCAGGGCTTCCTCGAGCCGCAGCGAGCCCTTCGCCTCAAGCGGATGGCCGCGCGGCACCACCAGTCCGACGCGGTCCTTGCGGTACGGCAGCGAGTACACGCCCGGGCTCGGGCTGCGTGCGTGATAGACACCAATATCGGCGTCCCCACCGGCCACCATGCGTGGGATATCAAAGCTGAACGCCTCGATCAGGTCGATACGGGCGTCGGGGTCGTGCTTGAGAAAGCCGCTGATATCGGTGGGCAGAAACTGCAGAATCGTCGACCGGTTCGAGGCCAGCCGGATCTTGGCGATGCCATCCATCGAGTAGGTGGCCAGCGCATCCTGGGCCAGCTGCACGCTGCGCACGATGGCCTTGGCGCGCTGATACAACATGGCGCCTGCCGGTGTCGGCTCCACGCCTCGCCCGTGGCGTCGCAGCAGCGCCGTGCCCGCGCGTCGCTCCAGTTCGGCGATGCGTTTGCTGGCGGCCGACGTGACGAGGTTCTCGCGCTCGGCCGCGCGTGACAGGCTCTTCTCCTCGATGGCGGCAATCAGGATGGCAAGCGAGGCGATGTCCATGGGCGTGCGTGCTCGAATTGGAAAGCTGGCGCGGGCTGCGTCAGGCAGAGTATGTACCAGCGGCCCTCGCACTGCATGCACCTTTTGGTGCGGGAGCTTTCTCGAATCGTCAAAGCAGGGGCAGATGCAGTTTGTACTATTGGAAGCATTCCTGCTCAGGAGACAGATGGAATGCTGATCGACGATTTTGCCCAGTACGTTGGATATCAAGCCGGCGCTGTGCCGCCAGACGATGTGTCGCACCATGCACGGCGCGCGGTGATCGACTGGTTTGCCGCCCTGCTGGCCGGCGTGCCGATGGCCCCGGGCCGCCAGCTTGTTGCAGCGCACCGTGCGGAGATGGGCGTCGGGCGCAGCGCCATCATCGGGCATGCCACCACCGCATTCCCGGCGTTGGCAGCCTGGATCAACGGCAGCGCCTCGCACGCGGCCGAATTCGACGACATCTTTCGCGACGCGATCTATCACCCCGGGTGCCCGACCATCGCGGCGGCGCTTGCCCTGGCCGAGCATCAGGACGCCAGCGGCACCGACTTTCTGCGTGCCGTAATCGCCGGCTACGAAGTCAGCACGCGCATCGGCGCCGCAATTCAGCCAGCGCACTACCGCTATTTCCACACCACCGGCACCGTCGGCTGTATCGGCGCGGCGGCGGCTGGCAGCGTACTGGCCGCGCCGGGCAATGCGCGGGCGGCCGCCGATGCCATGGCCACCGCCACGACGTTCGCCTCCGGGCTGCAGCAGGCCTTCCGGTCTGACGCCATGACCAAGGCGCTGCATGCCGGTCATGCAGCGCAAATCGGCGTGCAAGCGGCACAGGGTAGCGCACATGGTGTCACCGGCGTGCATGACATTCTCGAAGGCGATGCCGGGTTCGGCGCGGCCATGTGCGGCGGCCCTGACTGGCGCGGCGTCACCGATGGCCTGGGCACCGACTACAACATCACGCGCGTCACGCAGAAGAACCACGGTTGCTGCGGCCATACGTTCGCGTCGATCGATGCGGCAATGCGCATCATGCGCGACCACGCGCTGGTGCCGGGTCGCATTGCCGCAGTTCGCGTCCACACCTATCAGGTCGCCCTGGAGGTGACGGGCAACTTCGATCCGAAAACGCCGTTCGAGGCCCGCTTCAGCCTGCCCTACGTGGTGGCGCACGGCATCCTGCACGGCGCGGTGCGGCTCGACGCATTCGAGCCGGCCAGGCTGGCCGATGCATCGATCCGCGCGCTGATGACTCGGATCACGCTGACCGCCGACCCTGAACTGACGGCTGCGTTTCCTAAGCAGCGCGCGGCGCGGGTGGAAATCGAGCTGACCGATGGCACCCGTCACGAGTACTTCGCGCCCTATCGCCTGGGCGACCCCGAGGCCCCGCTCGATGACGCGACGCTCAGCGACAAGTTCATGGAGCTGAGCGCCCCCGCGCTCGGCACCGTGCACGCCGCCAGGCTGCTCGACGCGCTCTGGCGCCTCGACGGTCGCCCGTTGCGCGCGCTGGCCCTGGACAAGCTCCGCGTCGGCTGAACGATCCCCGAATCCAATTCTTTCTGACAAAACACCATGAAGACAGTCGATAACGACAAGGAACGCCCCACCGGCGAGACGCTGGCCCGGGCACTGTTCACGCCAAATGCCGTCGCGTTGGTTGGCGCCTCCGCCGATGAAAAGAAGAACACCGCCCGCCCGCTGCGTTTCATGCGCAAACACGGCTTCCAGGGACGCGTGTTCCCGGTAAACGCGGGGCGCAGCGAGGTGATGGGCCTTCAGGCGTATCCCAGCGTCTCCGCGTTGCCGGAGTCGATCGACCATGCGTTCGTCATGGTCCCGGGCCCGCAGGTGGCCGAGGCGCTGGAGCAGTCCGCAGCGCGTGGTGCGCGCGTGGTGACGGTGTTCTCAGATGGCTTCGCAGAGGTGGGCGAGGCGGGCATGGCCGCCCAGCAGGCGCTAGCGGAGCGCGCACGCGAGCTTGGGGTGCGGCTGCTGGGGCCGAACAGTATCGGCGTTGTGGACGTGCATAGCGGCGCCGTGCTGTCGGTCAACGCGGTGCTGGAGATGGATACGCTGCAACGCGGCCCGGTGAGCGTGATCTCGCAAAGCGGCTCCATGCTCGGCGCGTTGCTGTCGCGCGGCGCGGCGCGCGGGCTCGGCTTTGCCAAGCTGGTCTCGGTCGGCAATGAAAGCGATATCGGTGTGGGCGAACTGGTGGACCTGATGGTCGACGATGCCGCCACCGAAGTCATCCTGCTGTTCCTGGAGACGATTCGCGATGCGGCGGTGCTTGGCCCGGCACTGCGGCGTGCACGCGCTGCGGGCAAGCCGGTGCTGGTCTACAAGCTGGGCCGGTCCGAGCAGGGCGAGGCGCTGGCGCAATCGCATACGGGGGCGCTGGCCGGCAACGACGCGGCGGTCGATGCGTTCCTGCGCAAACATGGCGCGATGCGTGTGGAAATGCTCGAGACCCTGTTCGAGGCCGCACCACTGGCGCTGCGCTATGCGCGTCATGTGCCGGCCCTGACGCGCGCGCCGCGCGTTGCCGTGGTGACCACGACGGGCGGTGGCGCCGCCACCGTGGTGGACCGCCTGGGCCTGGCGAACGTGGAGGCGGTGCCGCCGCCGGAGTCGTTCGTCGCGCACATGGCCGAACGCAGCGTGAAGATTCGCCAGACGCCGATCATCGACCTGACGCTGGCGGCAACGAGCGCGCAGTACCGCGACCTGGTCGAGCAGATGCGGCTGAGCGATTGGTGCGATGCCGTGCTGTGCGTGGTCGGTTCGTCGGCGCAGTTTCATCCACAGCTTGCGGTCAAGCCGATCGTCGAGGCATCCGGTGTCGGCAGCAAGCCGTTGCTGTCGTTCCTGGCGCCGGAAGCTCCGCAGTCGCTGCAACTGCTGCAGGCGGCGGGCGTGCCGGCCTTCCGCACGCCGGAAAGCTGCGCCGATGCGTTGGCCTGCCTGTTCCGTGGGGCGCATGTCGGCGCGGACGCAGCCGAGTCCTGCAAGCCCGTTGCCTGGCCGGCGAATCTGCCGAAGCAGGGCGATCTTTCAGAGCTGGAAGCCGCGACGGTCTTCGGCGCGCTTGGCGTGCCGATCGCGACGGCGGAGCTGGTGACCGAGGGGGCGCTTCAGCACGCCGTGCCCTACCCCGTGGTGGCCAAGATCTGCTCGCGCGACATCCTGCACAAGACCGAGATTGGTGGTGTGCAGGTCGGGGTGCGCGACAACGCCGAGCTGGCGGCCGCCGCGGATCGCCTAATGTCCAATGCCCGCCGTGGTGCGCCCGAGGCGCGTATCGACGGCATTCTGGTCCAGCGCATGGAAGACCGGTTGCTGGAACTGCTGCTCGGCTTCCGTAACGACCCGCTGGTAGGGCCGATGGTCATGCTCAGCGCCGGTGGCATCACCGCCGAGCTGCATCGCGATGTTAGCCTGCGCCCGGCTCCGGTGACGCCGGATGAAGCGCGGCAGATGATCGACGAGGTGCGCACGACCCGCCTGATTCGCGGCTTCCGTGGCTTGCCGCACGGCGACGTCGATGCGCTTGCCGATGCCATCGTCCGCTTCTCGCATCTTGCGGCGGTTCAGGGTGTCGCCGTTGCGGAAGCGGAGATCAACCCGTTGTTCGTGCGCGCCGATGGCGTGGTCGGAGTCGACTGCGTGCTGCGGCTTGCGCCCGGCACGGACACGGCGGCCGCATGACCCAACGCACGGTGCACCTGCTTCCGTCCATGCCACGCCCGCGTTATGCCTTCGCGGCATGACCGGCGCGCTCTGGCACGGTCGAACCACACGAGCAGCATGCACATTGTGACGCCCCACGCCACCGGCAACCTAGCTGGGCCGGTGGTCGGTGACGTCGGTAAGGACCGCATTGTCCTGATTGCCCCAACATTGACTCGACAACGGGAGTTTTGGCCCTTGCCCTGCGCTTTCTTTTGCGCTGAGCAGCCGGGAACCGGGCACTTCTGGCGCGGCTGATTGGCTCAATACCAGGTCGCGCTCCCACCGGCTGACGCCGTTGGTCACAAAGCAACGTCGTGAGTTTCGGGGTAGGCCGACCAGCAAATCCGTCTGACGGGACTCCAGTCGACCAGTGGATCAAAAGACTGGATGGGTACTCTGCGTGCTTGCCGCCGAAATGGTCGAGGTCCGTTGTGAGGCCTGACCTTTTGTCGTTACGGAAATGAACTAGAAATTTCGCATGCTGGCCAGAACATGGCCATCATCTAACCCCCGTCAAAGCCGGGTAGGATAACTTAGGAGCGAAGCAGTGAAAGTACTCGTCGCAGTCAAGCGGGTGGTGGACTACAACGTCAAGGTCCGTGTGAAATCGGATGGCACGGGCGTCGACCTGGCCAACGTCAAGATGAGCATGAACCCGTTCGACGAAATTGCCGTCGAAGAGGCCGTGCGCCTGAAGGAAGCCGGCGTCGTCACCGAAGTGATCGCCGTGTCCTGCGGCGTGACCCAGTGCCAGGAAACCCTGCGCACCGCGATGGCCATTGGCGCCGACCGCGGCATCCTTGTGGAGTCGGCCGAAGAACTGCAGCCCCTGGCCGTGGCCAAGCTGCTGAAGGCGCTGATCGACAAGGAACAGCCGAGCCTGGTGATCCTGGGCAAGCAGGCCATCGACGACGACTCGAACCAGACTGGCCAGATGGTGGCCGCGCTGGCGAACCTGCCGCAAGCCACGTTTGCCTCGAAGGTGGTTGTTGCTGACGGCAAGGCTTCGGTGACGCGCGAAGTGGATGGCGGTCTGGAAACCGTGTCGGTCAAGCTGCCGGCCGTGGTGACCACCGACCTGCGCCTGAACGAGCCGCGCTACGTGACGCTGCCGAACATCATGAAGGCGAAGAAGAAGCAGCTGGACATCGTGAAGCCGGAAGACCTCGGCGTCGACGTCAAGCCGCGCCTGCAGACCGCCAAGGTTGTCGAGCCTGCCAAGCGCAGCGCTGGCGTGATGGTGCCGGACGTTGCCACGCTGGTGCAAAAGCTGAAGTCGGAAGCCAAGGTTATCTGAGCGCGGGGGAGAAAAGAACATGACTGCACTTGTCATTGCTGAACACGACAATCAATCGATCAAGGCCGCCACGCTGAACGCGGTGACGGCTGCCGCCCAGTGCGGCGGCGACGTCCACGTGCTGGTGGCCGGTTCCAACGCCCGCGCTGCGGCCGACGCAGCCGCGAAGATCGCCGGCGTGGCGAAGGTTCTGCTGGCCGACGCACCGTACTTCGGTGACGGCCTGGCCGAAAACGTGGGCGAACAGATCCTGGCCATCGCCAGCGACTACTCGCACATCGTTGCTCCGGCAACCGCGTCGGGCAAGAACATCCTGCCGCGCGTGGCTGCCAAGCTGGACGTGGCGCAACTGTCGGACATCACCAAAGTCGACGCGGCCGATACGTTCGAACGTCCGATCTACGCCGGCAACGCCATCGCCACGGTCAAGTCGGAAGACAAGATCAAGGTGATCACGGTGCGTGGCACGGCGTTCGACCCGGCAGCCGCCGAAGGTGGTTCGGCAGCAGTGGAAACGCTGCCGGCCGTGGCCGACGCTGGTATTTCGCAATTCGTGTCGCGTGAAGTGACCAAGAGCGATCGTCCGGAGCTGACCGCCGCCAAGATCATCGTTTCCGGTGGCCGTGGCGTGGGTTCGGGCGAGAACTACACCAAGGTGCTGATCCCGCTGGCCGACAAGATGAACGCGGCGCTGGGCGCATCGCGTGCCGCAGTCGACGCCGGCTTCGTGCCGAACGACTACCAGGTGGGCCAGACCGGCAAGATCGTGGCCCCGCAGCTTTACATCGCCGTCGGTATCTCGGGCGCGATCCAGCATCTGGCGGGCATGAAGGACTCCAAGGTGATCGTCGCGATCAACAAGGACGCCGAAGCCCCGATCTTCTCGGTGGCCGACTACGGCCTGGTGGGCGACCTGAACACCGTGGTGCCGGAACTGGTGGCCGCACTTTCGGTGGGGGCGTAACAATGAGCACTGTTGTACGGACCGAGCGGAGAGGCGGCGTCCTCGTTGTCTTTATCGAAAATCCGCCAGTCAACGCGGGCTCGCTCGAAGTGCGTCGGGGAATTCTCGATGCCATCAACGAGCTGTCCGCTAAGCCCGCGCTCACTGCAGGCGTGCTGATTGGAGCAGGAAACACGTTCATCGCGGGATCGGACCTCCGAGAGTTCGGCCAACCTCTCGAAGCACCGGAACTGCCGGGAGTCATTGCAGCAATTGAGGCTTGCGAGAAGCCAGTTGTGGCAGCCCTGCATGGGGCCGCACTGGGCGGTGGCTTTGAACTCGCCTTGGGTTGCGACGCGCGGGTTGGCGCGCGCCGGTTGGTGGTCGGATTGCCTGAAGTCACGCTAGGAATGATTCCCGGGGCAGGCGGCACTCAGAGACTACCGCGTCTGATTGGGGTCCCCAGGGCGATTGACTGGGTCTGCAGCGGCAAACGGGTGCCGGCCGAGCTTGCTCTGGAGCTTGGCGTCCTCGATGCAATTGCTGATGAGGACTTGCTTGATGCCGCGATCAAATTCTCGGGACGCACAAAGAAGCGCAAGCTTAAAGACCTGAGCGTGCCGACCTCCGCAGAAGGAGAGCTGTTAGCAGCCGAACAGGCCGCTCTTCGCCAAGGGAAGGGGCGCCCGCACGTCCGTGCGGCGATCGAATCGGTGAAGTTAAGTAGGCTGGCACCAATCGACGAGGCGCTGCGCTGCGAACGGGCTGTCTTTACTGAGCTGCGGATGTCGACCGACGCCTTCGCACTTCGCCATCAGTTCTTCGCGGAGCGCGACGCGCAGAAGGTTTCCGAACTCCGAGGTGTTGATCCGTTGCCGGTCACGACAATCGCAGTTATTGGCGCGGGAACAATGGGCACTGGCATTGCAATCGCGGCATTGGATGGTGGTCACCAAGTCACATTGCTCGAGCGTGATCCTCAATCGCTTCAGCGTGGTCGTGAGCGAGTCGCGAAACACTACGAGACGCAATCCGCCAAAGGAAAGATTTCGGCACAGGATGCCGAGAGGATGCTCTCTGCGCTTGCCACATCTCTGGACTGGGCAGCTCTTGCAAAGGCGGACCTTGTCATTGAGGCAGTCTTTGAGGATTTGCGCGTCAAGCACGAAGTGTTCTCGCAGATCGATCAGCATGCCCGAAAGGGTGCCGTCCTAGCTTCCAATACGTCCTACCTGGACCTGGATGCCATTGCCGCCGCTACGGGCAGGCCGGAGGATGTTATCGGGCTTCACTTTTTCAGCCCGGCCAACGTCATGAAACTGGTCGAAGTCGTCAGGGGAAAAGCGAGTTCCGCGACCGCACTTGCGACCGGCGTTGCTATTGCGAAGGCGCTTCGCAAGATGCCTGTGTTGTCTGGCAATGCATTTGGCTTTATCGGCAATCGAATCTACGCGGCATACCGCTATCAGTGCGAACTGATGCTGGAGGATGGTGCCTATCCTGAGCAGATCGATGCCGCACTGGAAGAGTTTGGTTTCGCAATGGGGCCCTTTGCCGTCGCCGACATGTCTGGTCTGGACATCGCTTGGCGCATGCGCCAAGCGCGGGCAGAATTGCGCAATCCCGCAGCCAGGTATGTATCCATTCCTGATCGCCTGTGCGAAATGGGGCGACTCGGTCGGAAGACGGGCGCCGGGTACTACGCGTATGCGGAGGCGAGCCGTGGTACCCCAGATCCGATAGTGCGCCAGTTGATCGAAGCGGCGAGAATCGGCAAGGGCATCCAGGGGCGAGTGCTGGCGCCACATGAGATTGTCGACCGGGCATTGCTCGCCATGGCAAACGAGGCAGCGCAATTGCTTGCGGAGGGTGTTTGCAGTCGCGCGAGCGATATTGATGTCGTATTGGCCAACGGCTATGGGTTCCCTCGCTGGCAAGGCGGCGTCGTCTTCTGGGCAAGGAGGCATGGTCGCGAAGCACTCAACCAGAAGATGAAATGGCTGAACGAGATCGCAGGCGAAGGACTAGTCATTGCAGATCTCGAAGGACTGTTCGAAGACTGAAATCTTCCTTGGATGTTGGGGCGTAGCTTGGCTCCCCAGATAGAATATGAGGCATTAGAAATGAGCGACGCATTCATCGTTGACGCGATCCGTACCCCCGTCGGCCGTTACGGCGGCAGCCTGTCGGGCGTGCGCGCCGACGACCTGGGCGCGGTGCCGCTGAAAGCACTGATGGCACGCAATGCCGGCCTGGACTGGTCGGCCATCGACGACGTGATCTACGGTAACGCCAACCAGGCGGGCGAAGACAACCGCAACGTGGCGCGCATGTCGTCGCTGCTGGCCGGCCTGCCGGAAGCCGTGCCGGGTTCGACGATCAACCGCCTGTGCGGTTCGGGCATGGATGCCACGGGCACGGCAGCGCGCGCGCTCAAGTCGGGCGAGACCAACCTGATGATCTCGGGCGGCGTGGAAAGCATGAGCCGCGCTCCGTTCGTGATGGGCAAGGCCGCCTCGGCGTTCTCGCGCCAGGCTGAAATCTTCGACACCACCATCGGCTGGCGCTTCATCAACCCGGCGATGCGTGCGGCCTACGGCGTGGACTCGATGCCCGAGACCGCCGAGAACGTGGCCACCGACTACAAGATCAGCCGCGAAGACCAGGACCTGATGGCGCTGCGCAGCCAGGAAAAGGCATCGCGCGCCCAGGCCGACGGCACGCTGGCCCAGGAAATCACCGCCGTCACGATTCCGCAAAAGAAGGGCGACGCGATCGTGGTCGACCGTGACGAGCACCCGCGCGCCACCAGCATGGAAGCGCTGGCCAAGCTGCGCGGCGTGGTGCGCCCGGACGGCACCGTGACCGCCGGCAATGCATCGGGCGTGAACGACGGCGCCTGCGCCATCCTGCTGGCGAGCGAAGCCGGCCTGAAGCAGCACAACCTGAAGCCGCGCGCTCGCATCGTGGGCATGGCCACGGCCGGCGTGGCACCGCGCGTGATGGGCATCGGCCCGGCACCGGCCACGCAGAAGCTGATGAAGCAACTGGGCATGTCGCTGGACCAGATCGACGTGATCGAACTGAACGAAGCGTTCGCCGCGCAAGGCCTGGCCGTGCTGCGCCAGCTGGGCATTGCAGACGACGACAAGCGCGTGAACCCGAACGGCGGCGCGATTGCACTGGGCCACCCGCTGGGCATGAGCGGCGCGCGTCTGGTGACGACGGCGCTGTACCAGCTAGAGCGCACCAATGGCCGCTTCGCGCTGTGCACGATGTGCATCGGCGTGGGTCAGGGCATAGCGATGGTCATTGAACGAATGTAACGCGTCTCCAAGCGCAGCGACGGAGCTGCGTCACGGGCTCTTGCTGAGTGTACTTAGAGGGTCGGCCGGAATTCGTGAAATTTTCGCCAAAGTGATCTTAAGTATTTGATCCGAAATGAGAAAGCCATTCTCCACCTCGGGCCAAGGTGCCGTTCCCTAGTCTTACTTCGCCTAATCTGACGGTGTGGGTATCGTGAAAATCCGCCACACCTCCACATCTCAGCTAACCCGATAATTGGAAAGGAAACTTCGGTTCCGATGCGCGCTAGCGGGGCAGACGCCGGTGGCTGTCAAGGCAGGGCGGCGTAGCAACTTTGCCGCCGACACCAAGAGCCGAGCAGTGCAGCGCTAGAGTGGCCGTAGTAGCAGCAGCGCGTTCTTGGTAATCCCATCAAGCTCTGTACATTGTGGGGATTCGACATCAAAATATTTCAAGATCCACTCTCATCCGGACGAAGGTGAGCATGCTGTTTAGTGCTCCATAATTCGGCCCAAGATTGGACTTGCTCTGCTGGCATGGGCTTGGCGACAAAATACCCTTGTGCAACGTCACACCCTATAGCTCCCACGTAGTCCCAGTCTGCCTGATCCTCTACACCTTCGGCAACGATGCGCAGGCCGAGTCGGTGAGCCAGAGATACTGTAGCCTCTATGATTGATTGGGAAATCGCTTTGCCTTCATGGCCGGCATTACGCACGAAACTTCGATCTAATTTAAGTTCAGTGAAAGGGATATCTCTTAATTTGGTCAAAGTCGAATGACCAGTGCCGAAATCGTCAATTGACAGGGTTACCCCCATGAGCTTAAGTCGGGCCAGCACTTCAAGCGATACAATCGGGTTAGCCATTATCTGCGATTCGGTAAGCTCGATCGTCAAACATGAGATATCAGCTCCTGCCGCGGCGGCATCCTCCAAGTCATCAAGAAATCCGAATGTGCTAAGGCTTTCCATCTGCACGTTCAGTGCAATCGGCAAGTCGAAATCCAAGTCCTGCCAGCTTTTCGCCTGAAGGAGCACTTGGGCAAGCATCGACTTGTCCAGTAATCTGGCATGGCCATGAGCCTCAACAGCATTCATAAATTGCGAGGCTGGCAAAACGCCACCGTGTGAGTGCTTCCATCGTGCCAGCGCCTCAACGCCAACCAGCGTCGCATTCGCCAAGTCGACCTTTGGCTGGTAATACGCGACAATTTCAGACTCTTCAATCGCGGCCTCCAGATCTGCACTTGTAAAGCGGGGTGCTGGTATCTTGGGCGGACGCCAGGCAGGCCCAAGCCTTCTATCGCGCAGGACCCTCTCCAACGACGCCTTAGTAACCGGCTTTGGCAAGCTGGCGATAACCTGTAGTCCGTGCAATTTGGCAAGCTGCTCCGCAGTCTGGAGAATTCCCGCGCCTTCACCGCTGACCAGTAACAGGGCACCGGTATAACCGGCGGCGGAAAGGTGGCGGAGGAATTCGATGCCGTCCATTTCGGGCATCTGCAGATCTGCGATCACTAACCGAAATGCACGTGGCTCTTTTTGGATCAGCGCGAGGGCACCATTGGCCCGTTCAAATGTAGTAACCTTGTCGTAACCAATCTGCTCAAGCTGCCGGCTCAGCAGTCTGAGGCTGAATACATCATCGTCAATAAGAGCAACTTCCGCGGCAAGCGTGGTTTTCATTGTAAGTTCCTTCCTTCGGCTATCGCTATGCTAGCCTGAATCTCGTGCTGCAATGTTGAAAGTGCATGCGTAACTCGTAATGCCTCGTCCTCGAACGATGCAAGAAGCTCGCCCAAGTCCAAATCCTCCTTGCAGGCGCGCTCTATTTGCGTGCAAAGCTCGCCCAAGGACAAAGCGCCAACCGATCGCGAGGAGGACTTCAACCGGTGAGAGAGGTAGCTGGCCTCGTTGCGGTTATCGTTTCTCAGTGCCTGATGCAGTCTGGGCTGCATCTCTCGCAGTTGTTCAGCATAGGCAGATAGCAATTCAGAAACGACCTGGGGATCGTCGCCGATCATCTCATGAAGAACAGACACATTCATGGAGCGGTCGTACCCTCTTTGCTCTTCCTGAGTCAGTACAGCGCCCCGTGACGCAGGCTTAAGCCATCGTTCGAGAGCGGCTTTCAAGCTATTGAGATGCAGTGGTTTGGTCAGGTAGTCGTCCATGCCTGCCGCTAAGGCACGTTGTTTCTCGCCAAGCATGGCATTGGCTGTCAGTGCCACAATTGGCGTCTCCCCGCCATTGCCCTCGGCATCCCGGATCGCCCCAACTAGCGCGTAGCCGTCCATGATTGGCATGTGTATATCGGTCAGGATCAGTCCATAGTGGGACCGTCGCCACTCCTCAATCGCTTCGGCACCGTTGTTCACCAATTTGGCTTGGTAACCGAGAAGCTCCAATTGAGCACATATCACTTTCTGGTTGATAGGATCGTCTTCAACAACCAGGATCTTGCTAGATTCGGCGGCCGATGTCCGATGGTGTTTGGCGGTCATTTCATCGCGCTTGGCAGCAGCGGGTGCTATCGGGAACGAAAGCATCGCTGAAAAGGCCGAACCGATCCCGACCTCACTTGTCACCGAGATCTGTCCGCCCATGGCTCTGACTAAACGCTGACAGATCGCCAAGCCCAGGCCTGTACCGCCGTAGCGCCGCGTGGTCGACGCTTCGGCCTGCGTAAACGGCTCGAACAGATGAGGAATCGCATCGCCTGCGATGCCGATGCCGTTGTCCGTCACAGAGAAAGTGATGGTTTGCGCGGCAGGTTCTCCTTCGCTGGCTCCAATAACATCGACGCTGATCTCTACAGATCCCGCTACCGTCGGTCGGCCGGTCGAAAACTTGATGGCGTTGCCGACCAGGTTATACAGCACCTGACGCAAGCGCGTTTCGTCTGCAAGTACCCATTCAGCCACGTTGTCTGAGACACCACAATGCAGACTGACATCTGCTGCATTGGCCACAGGAAGCAGGGCAAGATACACTCCCTCCACGACTTGACGCGGTGACACGGGGTTGCTTTCAATTTCCATTCGCCCCGCTTCAATCTTGGAGAAATCGAGGATGTCATCAATGAGACGAAGCAGCGTTGCAGCAGACTGGCGGATCGTCGAAGCGATATCGGATTGATTCTCGCTTAGCCCACTGCGACTTAACACCTCGATCATGCCGACCACTCCATTCATTGGTGTCCGAATTTCATGGCTCATGGTCGCTAGGAAGGCGCTCTTCGCTCGCGACGCGGACTCTGCCTCGGCTTTGGCGAGCAACATCTGGTCACGCGCGGCGCGGATGTCGGTGACGTCACGCGCAATCGCATAAATATACCCATCCGGTTCTCGTACTGCATTCCAGGCCAGCCAACGATATGTGCCATCCTTGCAGACGTAGCGGTTCTCAAAATGCTCAGCTAGCACTCCGACATTGCTCGAGGCCACAATCTCAAAGGTTCGCGGGCGGTCTTCCGGATGGACGAAATTAATATAGGGCTGGCGGGCAATTTCGTCAGATGTCCACCCCAGAACTTGGGTAAAGGCACGGTTCACACGTTTTAGATAACCGTCTTCGCTCGCGATGCACTGCAAGTCTATCGATAGTTCGAAAAACCGATCCCGCTGGGTTTCGGCCATTCGGCGGGCACTTATATCCTGCAGGAGCACCAGTGCTGAAGATTCACCGTCCCAGTCATAAGGCACCGCTGTTACCTCACATTCCAGTAAGGAGCCGTCAAGGCGTATCCAACGCTCCGCGGTGGTTGGCACACTGATGCGCTGCTTGCGTAGCAAACTAATGCGTGATTTGACCAGGTCACGGTCCGTGCAATGGACTAGTTCGAGGATGTTTCGATCCAGCAGTGCATCAACGGAAGACGCCCTGAGCATACTGACGGCCATTGGGTTGGCGTAGCAGATCTTGTCGTTGCGTTGCACGATGACGGCATAGGGCAAAAACTCGATGAGTCTGCGATAACGATCCTCGCTTGCTTGAAGGGCCTTCTCCGCAGCACGTTCGACGCTGACATCGCGCATCACCAGCACGGTGCCCTGGAAAACCCCGGCATCATTGCGCAGAGGCGCCGCGCCAAGAATGATGTCAACTGGTGTCCCTCTTGCTGCGCCATGCAGCGTCAAGTCTGAGCGGTTAAGCGGTAGCCCGGTGCGCGAGACCTCGCTGACGGGATCCACGAAGGTCCCACCATCGTCTGCGCATGTCAAACGCAGTACTTCGGTCACCTGTCTGCCTACCGCCTCGCCCCATCCCAGACCGATGAGTTGGCTGGCCATGCCGTTTATACGCTTCACGTTTCCCACTGCGTCCGTGGAAATGACCGCATCGCTGATGGCATGCAATGTGATGTGAAGATCCCGCTCGCTTTCCTGTAAATCGGCGTGGCTGGTGATATCGCGGATGAGCAGCAACGTTCCGCCATCACGGCGCGAATCGACCTGGATTTCATACACAACAGTCGTTTGATCGGCGATAGGGAAAATCAGTGTTTGTTTTTCTTCTCCTTGCAGAGCCTCGCAAAGCGACTGTACCTTGGATGTTCGATCGAGGCTGCCGTCATGCCGAAAGAGCGTTTTGGCAACGCTCTCAATTCGAGTCCCTATCAGTTCTGCCCGGCTAGCCTCTAGAAGCAGCAGCGCATGGCTATTGAGGCCGTCGACGCACCCGCCCCTGTCAAATCCCATTGCCGGATAGGGAATCGCCTGGAAAAGTGCATCAATGCGCTCAGCCTTTCCCATTTCACGGTCTCTGGCGGCGTTTGCGGCGAGCGTGGCGCCGAGCATGCTATCCATCAGGGCGGTCTGCTTTGCACGGGCATATAAAATCAGCGCCGTCATCAAGATTCCTACGATGAGCAGAAAGGTGCGTCGCGCACGATACCCGGCAAGGTACTCTGGTTCGGAGAGGCCAACTGCTACAGCGAGCGGGTAATCTTTGATCGATCGGAAGGCGATGGCCTGGGTCGTACCGTCCACGAAACTGGGACCCCGAAAATTTCCAGCGGTGGAAGACGCCGCAAATGCCCGTCCTAAAGCGCTAGTTAATGGGATTTTCGCGCCGAAGTGCGAGTCCGGGTACGAGCGTTCTGCCCGTATGATGAAATCCCTTGCACCAAACACCAGTACCTGGCCATGTTCTCCCACTCTCAACTGATCGAACAACTGTATCAGGTAGGCCGGGTCCAGGGAAACCACTACCACGCCGAGGAAATCGCCCTCACTGTCTTCAATTCGCTTGGATAACTGAATGGATGGTTTGCCGCTCGCGCGGCCAATGAGAGGCTCACTGATATACAAGCCGGATGCCGGAGCATTAACGTGCGCGCGAAAATGCGGCCTGTCACTAAGATCAACTGGCTTGAATCCTGGGACGGTGGAGGCTCGCAAAATGCCACGCTGATCGATTACTGCAACTTGCAGAAATAGGCCTAACTGGACCGCTTTTGCCTGGACATAAGGGACCAAGGCTATATTAGGCCCAGATTTCAGCACTTCCTGCGTGACCATCCAGGCCAGTTGATCCGCTTGTCGCAGCACACGGGTTGTGTGTGCTGCTAAGAGATCGCTTAGTGCAGCAGCCCGTTCTTCAGCAGCATCCCGCTCCGAGTCCTGATCCCACATCATGGCCGACGCAAGGGCGACCCACAATGCCAGTACGAGCATCCCTCCCCGTCCTAGGGCTCTAAAGTGTTTCTTGTTTAACAATTGATCGTGTGGTCCGCTGGCGGACGGTCGGTGGTGCCAGACTGTTGGCAGTACTTTGAACTTTAGAGTGATTTTACTAACAATGCGTGGTGGTGACCAAAACGGTGCGGAGGGCAAAGCAGGACGGGGAGGAAGGGCATAAATCCACTCCAATAGCCGCAAATGATGCAACCAAAAGCGTGCCATGAGCGGTGCCGCCCGCGGCCAGAGCAGTATCGCCAGCACCGTGGTGACGTTGAATGTGGCGTCGTTGTCACTGTGCAGCACGGCTTAGCCGCCATGGCGTCAATACTCTCGGCCTGCGCTGTGTGCGTTTGACCGGATGCGTGGCATAGTCCGCGTCGTCGCGATGAATACCCACCGCGCTTCCGCGCCGACGTTCCAATTGGTCACAATACCCGCCGGCGAAAACATGAAAATCGCGTCGTCAGTGACGCCCTGAACCAGAATCCGGAACTGCCCCTCTGTTTCGCGGGTGCCGACCTGGCTAGTGTCTTCTCTACATGTTTGCGCCTACAAGTCCCCCGAAGACTCAGTTCCGGTTTGACGCTTCGGAGAGTTGAACTGTCCCACTAAACTGCCTGTGTGGTGCAATGTGCATCTACGAGCGCCAGGTTACCGGTAGCGGAACTGTTTCTTGGTAAGTCTTCGAACTACAGCTTCATTCTTAAGCCCATCGACCGATGTCCCTATGCATCGTCGCCTGCCGTTGCGTGGCCCATTTGCACGGTGTGGAACCGCGACTCCGCTTCGCGGAACAGCAACTTAACCTTGTCGACGTCCCAGGGCCGTTCGGCCAAGGTCTCATGATCCCACTGACTGCGGGGCTCGGTCGGATGGAAGAAGTCACCACCATAGACGTGGATGGCGCACGTCATCTTGCCGATCGGATTCAGCACAGAATGGATCGCCTCCCGGTCGAGCACAGCGACGTCGCCCACTCCAAGAGATCTAGCTGTCGTTGCCTCGATACCCGATGCCGTCCGCCGCCAGAAGACATTATCCTCGCGTCCCGCATAGATGCCCACTGCCGAGAACATCCGGTGATTGTGGGGCATGAGGCTCATGCACGGTGCCCAGACGAAATTGATGACCGTGACCTCGGGCGAGGTGTAGAGCGGTAAGAGGCCGGCGTGTTCCGGCTCGCCGAGCCCGGCGAAGATACCGGCGCCGTCGGCAACAGCTTCTGCCACCACCTCGCGCACGGCCTGCGAGCCTTCGGCGACGGCCTTGACGCAATCCTCGATGAAGCGGTCCTTATCGAACACGATCCTAACCTCCTGCGCTGAGTTTTTGGTCCGAGATCGTCCCGCATTCGAACCGCGCGCTCGGAGCGGAATGATGGCATTCCCGCGTTCGTCGATCGGGTACGCATATTTGAAAAAGGCGGCCGGGAGCCGTTCCTGTCCTCCAGGAGGGCGACAGCCAAGGCCGAGTTGCAAGAGCAGGCCGGCGGACAGGTTTCGGAGCCCTGCCTTTGCTCGAACGACTGGGATGCCAGGCCAGCGAACGACAACTCTTGGCTGGGAAGCGGCCTTCGAGGTTCGAAGTGGCCATCGATCTGCGACGACACAAGTCCCGGGTCATGCTCGCAGTATAGATGTGCGGGGAGACCAATGGGTTCCGACATGAGCTTTGGCGCGCCGTGATCGATGAGCGCCGCATTGGGGCAACGGCGGTGCGTACGCCTGTAGGTAGTCGCGCAAGCGCGGCGCTTTGGGCAGTGCGCATGGCGGCGGCGCCCTCCAGCGCAAACCGGCGAGGCCGATCCATTCGAGGCCGATGGTCCGAGCGATTCACGAACGCCAGGGCCAATACGCGCCTACTGTGGCGGGGCGGGCGCGGTGGGTGGTTGAGCTTGTTGCTCGCCCACGGTGTGCGCATGCCGCCGGTCGTCCTCGGCGTGCAGGTAGATGCCGGTCGTCTCGATCGAGGCGTGCCGCAGGTTCTTCTGAATAAAGCGGATATCGGTACCCGCGTCGGCCTGGTGCGAAGCCGCGGAATGGCGCAGCCAGTGCGTCGAGGCACGCGCCAGCGTCGCCGCGCCGGCCGGATCGCTCGCCTCCAACACGGCGGCCGCCCGCCGGAACACTTCCTTCGCGATCAGATAGACCGCCGTCGGCGTGAGGTGCCGCTGCGCGTCCCCGGCGACGCTCAGGATGGCCGGGCTCAGGTCACCGGGCCCCGGCATCGGCGGCAGGCCGTGGAACGCGCGATAGCGAGCAAACTCGGCCATCAACGCGTCGCTCACTGGTACCTCGCCCTCGGCGCCGCCCTTGCCGACAACGTACAGCCACCAGCGCCCGCGCCGCTGGACAAAGTCGGCTGCCTTCGCGTGGGCGGCTTCGCTCGCGCGCAGCGCCGTATGGTAGAGGAAGCGCATCACCCAGCGGCTGCGCTCGTAATGCTGGCACTCGCGCGGCGTGCCCTGCGGCCAGCCCTCCATCGACGCGAGCACCACCTGCCACAGCGCATGATCGAGATAGCGCTCGACGCGTCGCGCGCGCGAGCCACGCGTTGAACGGCTGCGGCGCAGGGCAAGCGGATTGCCTGCGAGGTAGCCGGCCGTGACAAGGTAGTCCAACAGACCCGAGAGGATGCCGAGCGCTTGACGGCGGCTGCCCTCGGCGAGCGGCCCCCCGAACAGGCGCCGAGCGCCGCCGCGGCGCGGCAGCGCCGGGTCGATCCAGTCCGCCGTTGGCGCGGCAAGGAAACGTTCGTACAGGAGGAAATCCTCGCGCGTGAGGCTAGAGAGCGGCTTGCCCAACGTGCGCGTTGCCCAGATGAGCAGCCGTACTACTTCCTTTCGGTAGCTGCGCAGCGTGTGCGGCGAGCTGGCGTACTCGGCAAGCCACAGGCGTACGGCCTCGATATCGGTGTCGGCGGCGATCTGGCGGTGGCCGCCGCGCGCGCGGTTGGTACCGTCATGGCCGTCGAGTGCGGCGGGCAGCGCGACGAGCAGAAGCGATTCGGGGGCTGGGGCAGGCAGGTTCATGGGGTTCCGCATCGTACACCTAGTAACCTTACGATTATGCGCGTTATCGTAAATTTCTACGGCTTGTGATTACAGATATAACGTAATACGATCATATACATCAGTCAGATTCACGAAATTCCACCCTCTCAGCCCGCTTCCGCCCATGAGCCGTATCAGCGATACCCGTCTACGCACCCGCGACGCCGCCGCGCGCTTGGTTTCCGCGGGCCGGCACCCGCATGAACTCACCGTCGACCTGATCTACGCCGAGATCCGCCAGGGCAGCCGCACCACCATCAACGACGAGCTGAAGCTGTGGAAGGACGAGCAGGCGCGCAACGACGCGCTCTCCGCCGCACTGCCGCCAGCAGTCGCCAACGCCATGCTGTCGGTCTGGGCGTTGGCCGTCGAACAGGGGGAACAGGTCTTCGCGCAGCGCAGCGGGGAGTTTGAGGCCGAAGCGACCGCCGCCATCACGCGCGCCGAATCGCTGCAGGCCGCCAACACAGGGTTGCAGGCGGAAGTGCAAACGCTTCGCGCCCAGGTTGACGACCTGCAGGCGCGGCTCGCTACCGCGCTGGCCGCTCACGCCCGGGGCCAAGCCGAACTGGAGGCTGCCATCCGACGGGCCGAAGCCGCCGCGGCTGAGGGCGATGCCGTGCGCGCGCAAGCAGAGCAGGCCTTGCGCGAAGCGCAGTCCGCCCATGCCCGCGAACTGGAAGCACTGCGGACCGCCCGCGCCGAACACGAGGCCGCCCTGCGGGTGGAGGTCGACCAGGCTACCGCCCGGCTCGAAGGCGTGCAGAAGCTCGTCATGCTGCAGACCGAGGAAGCGCGCGAAGCCCAGCGTCGCGCGGAAGCTGCCCTTGCGAAGACCCGCCAGCGCAACGAGCAACTTGTGGCTGACGGGCAGCGGCTCAGCGCCGACGCTGCTGAACACCGCCGGCTGGCCGAACGGCATGAAAAACAGCTCGCCAGTGTCATGGAAGAGACGCGCGAACTGCGGCGTGAGCGCGATTCCCTGACCCAACAGGTCGCCCTGCTGCAGGGCCAGCTCAAGGGTCGCGACGAGTCTGCGCCAGCGCGTACAGCCAGGCGTCGCGCCGGCTGAGCCAACAGCGAGCAACGGTTTTCGGACTACCGCGGAGCGCGTCAGCGCCCGCGCTACAATCGGGCCTTCGGTCATCGCCTGCGGGCGCTGGACCGATGCAGTGCCATGAGCAACCGCCCGACAGGAAACCGAGCCTCATGAACACGAACGAACCACAGCCACCAGCCTGGCAGCCGATCGCTGCGCTGCCGGTCATTCTGGATCTCGCCGGCGCGCAGATTGATGAGGTACAGGCCACCTTCGACGCCCTGACCCGGTGCCGGTCGCGACCCCATGTGCTTGACGACGCCACCCTGGCCCGGACGCGCCAGGTCTACGGCGAACAACGGGATTTTCTGCCGATCCAGCGCGAGCAGGTGGCACGGTGGCGATCCGGGCCGCTCACACCGCAGGAGCGCGAAGCCCTTGCTCATCTGAGCGCGCGGATCGACCGGCTGGCGGCGCTGCTCGACGATCTGCTCGCGCTGGCAGACGAGCTGTCGCACGGCACGATCGACCGGATCATGGGCATGAGCGATGCGGACCTTGCCACTGCGGTGTTATCGGGCGCGCTCAGATTGCCGCAACGCTGACAGGCGGAAAATGCAGCAACGGTACCGGCTGGCTCGATTCGCGCGGCACCTATGAACCAGATTTCCGAAACCGCGTACCCGTTACTGCCAGCGGAGATCACCGCAGACGAGTTGCGGGCAGTCTACACGCCCAGCGCCGCCGAAATCCGCTTCGTGTATGGCCAGTTCCGGCAAGCGCCAACACGCGTGCTGATTCTGACGCAGCTCAAACTGCTTCAGCGTCTGGGATACATGCCGCCAATGTCAGACGTGCCACCCGAAATCGTCGCCCATATTTGCTCGGTGCTCAAGGTCCGATCGCCGCCCCGCACGACAATCAAGCGCTATGACAGGTCGGGCAGCAAGTCTCGGCACCAGAAGGTGCTGCGCGAATTTGTCGGCATCCGCGTCGTTGATGCGCTTACCCATGAATGGCTTGCTGTCGTCGCGGCCATCGCGGCGCGCACGAAGGCAGAGTTGCCGGACATCATCAACGTTCTGCTCGAAGAGCTCATCAGGCAGCGCTACGAACTGCCGCCGCTGGCAACCCTCTCGCGCATTGCGGCTTCCGCCCGCAGCCGGCTTCACGAGACCATCTACCAGGCCTTCTCCGACGCGTTGGACGAACCGCTCAGAGCCCGCCTCGACGCTCTCTTCAGCAACCGGGCGGGACGCACGCCCTGGGACGAACTGAAGCGGGAACCAAAACGGCCGAGGCCGCGCGAGGTCGCAAGCTTCCTCAAACACATTCAGGCCTTGAACGAGCTGGCCGACGGCCTACCGCCGCCGCCGGAAATGCTCTCGGTCCCCAAGCGCATGCAACTCGTCCTTGAAGCACGGGCCCTCGACGTCCATGAGATGCGCATGCTCAAGCCGGCGAAGCGCTACACGCTTGCTGTGCTATTCATCCTCGCGCAGCTGCAGAAGGCACTTGATGACGTCGCGGAAATCTTCATCAAGACGGTCCGCAACCTGGAAGGCACGGCGGAACTGCGCATGAAACAGTATCGGCTGGCGCACGCTGACGAGCTCGAATCGCTCGTCAGTCAGTTTCGCGATGTGCTCCACATCCTGCAAGACGACGAGGCGCCGCCCGCCGAGCGCATTGCGCGCATGAGGGCATCCCTCAATGACGATCCCGGCAACGCCCTGAGCCGATGCAACGAGCACATCGCATATACCGGCAATCACGCCATCCCGTTTCTGCTGGCCCCATACAGGAATCTGCGGTCACTGCTGTTCCAGTGCCTCGATCTCCTGTCACTGCGCTCGAGCTCCCAGGACGATGCCCTGCTCGGCGCGCTCGCTTGGGTCCAGCAATACCGGGCCTCACGTCGCGAATACCTGCTGCTGGGCGACGCCGACCTCGCAGAGCTGCCGCTCGACTGGATGCCAGAGAAGTGGGAGAAATTTGTCTTCCCGGACGGGCGGACCGCCCGACTGCTGCACCGGAAATATTTCGAGTTATGCGTGTTCAGCCAGCTCAGGCGTGAACTCAACTCCGGGGACGTTTACGTCGAGCACAGCGACCAGTACGATGATCCCCGCGAACACCAGGTATCGTGGGACGAATTCCGCGAAGAACTGCCGCGCTATGGCGAACTCGTCGACTTCCCGGTCGATAGCCGGGCCTTCGTCCAGCAACTGAAGGACCAACTCAGCGCACTGGCCGACGAGGTCGACGCTGCCTTTCCGGAGAACGACTACGTCGAGATTGGCGACCAAGGTCTGATTCTCCACAAGCTCGAGAAGAAGCCCGACCCGCCAAACAAGATGTTAATCGACCAGGCCATCACGGCGTCGATGCGGCCGGTCAGCATCCTTGACATCCTGACCGAAACCGAACAGTGGCTCGACCTGCACCGGCTGTTTGGCCCGTTATCCGGCTTCGAGGCGAAGATCGACGAGCCGCGCAAGCGCTTCATCACGACGCTGTTCTGCTATGGGTGCAATCTCGGACCGGCGCAGACGGCGCGCTCGGTAAAGAACCTCAGCCGCAAGCAGGTCGCCTGGCTGAATCTGCGCCACGTGACCGAAGAGCGCCTGGACAAGGCCATCGTCCGGGTCATCAACGCCTACAACCAGTTTGCGTTGCCGAAGTTCTGGGGTTCCGGAAGCCGAGTTTCGGCCGACGGCACGAAATGGAATCTCTACGAGCAAAATCTGCTGTCCGAATATCACATCCGGTACGGCGGCTATGGCGGTATTGGTTACTACCACGTGTCGGACAAGTACATCGCGCTCTTCAGCCACTTCATTCCGTGTGGCGTGCATGAAGCCGTCTACATCCTCGACGGGCTGATCAAGAATACCTCCGACGTGCAGCCGGACACGGTCCATGGCGATACCCAGGCGCAGAGCGCGCCGGTCTTCGCACTCGCACACCTGCTCGGCATCAAACTAATGCCCCGCATCCGCGACATCAAGGAACTGCGCTTCTACAAAGCGGACCGGCGCCGTCGCTACACCAACATCGAATCACTGTTCCGCGGCAACGTCGACTGGGCCCTCATCGAAAGGCACTTGTCGGACATGCTGCGCGTCGCCATCTCAATCAAAGCCGGCCGGATGACGCCATCGACGATCCTGCGGCGCCTCGGCTCCGAGAGTGTCAAGAACAAGCTGTATTTCGCGTTCCGCGAGCTCGGGCGGGTAATCCGCACGCTGTTCCTGCTGCGCTACATCAAGGACCCCGAAATGCGCCGGACGATCCATGCCGCGACGAACAAGAGCGAACAGTTCAACGATTTTGCGAAATGGCTGATGTTCGGCGGTGACGTCATCGCGGAAAACGTCCGGCACGAACAGCGCAAAGTCATCAAGTACAACCAGCTCGTCGCGAACATGGTCATCCTCTACAACGTGCAGTGGATGTCGCGCAAACTGAAGGAGTTGCAAATGAAGGGCCATCCTGTCGACGCCGAGGTGCTCCAGGCGCTGTCGCCTTACCGGAAGGACCACATCAACCGGCTCGGGTCTTATTTGGTGGATCTCCAGCGGAAGGTGCCGCCGCTCGATACGTCGATCGATTTCGTTTTCGGATCGGCGGCATAGAGGAATTCTGGATACCGGGCCGCTCCTGCACGGGGCAGTTCAGCTGCTGACACATCCGTACGCGATAGCTGCGTCACGGCTCGGCATCGCCCACACAACCGTGCCTTGGCCCGAGGAAGAGAACCACTTTTACGTTTCGGATCACATACTTAAGGCAACTTTGGCGAAAATTTCACGAATTCCGGCCGACCCTCTTAGTCACTGTTCCCATGCTCCACCTCGTACCGACGGTCTGGCTTTCGCATCACTTCATTGCCTAGAATGGCCTCTCGCTTCGGGAAATATTCGCCGCGTCCGAAATGTCGGGACACTGCCAACAAAGAGCGCTTTGTACAAGCTGCGCATCAACTCCGCAAACGCGCGGCATGGGCGAGACTGACGCGCGCCGGCTTTGGAATCTTCATTGGCCTGCTGGTGTGCTCAGCCGCAGCCTTCGTTTTTCTGCGTCTGACTGGACCAGCCACTGCTCCCAAGAGTTTTAGCGAGATCGCGTATAGGATGGCTTGGTCGGGCGACCACTCACCCGAATTCCTATTTCTGCGGCGTACCGACGGATTGTTGAATCAGTTGTATCCAAACGCTTTACAGAGCGTTGCCGGTGCGCTTGATGCCGGGAAGCAGCCGGAAGAGCCGCGCAAGCTTTCTGCAAACGAACTGCGAGACATGAAGCAGGAGATCGCAGAATTACTTGAAATGTATGAGCGAGCAAGTAAAGTGAAGGCGCTGGAGCGTCCATCCAAGGCCGACGGCAATTACACTTCGATCATCACGACATTGGCTTTTTCAGCCGGCGCCATCACCCTCGTCTTGCTCGCAATCTCCATAAGCGTGATGTTCATGCGGTATTATGCGCAGTTGGCCGAGCTCTATGAGGCGCAGGCGATGGCGCTCGAGGCGTCAGACGGCGATCCCTCACTCGCGGTCCATCTGATCAAACATTTTTCTCCCGCCGGGGTCGCACTAGGCAAAGCCCCCACAAGCCTTTATGAAAAGTCGGTGGAAGCAATCGCGAGCCTGACGGCCGTCAAACGTTAGCCACGTCGACGATGAACGGCCTCCCAAGGTTCTGTATAAATACCGGCATCTCGATGCGCGCACGATCGACATGGTTTGCAGCGATCGAGTGTATTTCGCCGATCCGACGACCTTTAACGCATCCTCTTGATGTGAAGCCATGCGTCCTGGCGGATTGCCTTCGTCGTCGGCGCTGGTCTCGCCGTCCACAATCAACACCGTACAAATCGTCTCGCTGAAAAGAAGCGAGTCGTGGCGCTGGAGTTGGAGTCAGGTGGTCGAGCGTCGGCACGCACGGCCTCGGACCATTCTTGGACCTGACGCGCCAGCAACTGCTCGCCTACCGGCACGGGTTGCAGCACGGCGAGCCCGGCATAGGAGTCGCCGTGCCGCCGTTGTCCGAAGCGACCCGCACGCAAGCGACCAGCGGGAGCAGCCTGGATGCAAATAACCATCGCGTCGAATGACAGTTTGCGAAACGCCAGCTAACCACCAGCGTGCGCGCATAGGCATGTCGCAGCCAGTGCGGCGATGCGGCGCGTAGCAGCGGCGTGCCCGCGGCCTGCCATCCGAGCCACCGGCGCACGAGACGTTGCCCGTGATCCACGGCAACAAGGGCTAAGCGCTGCAGCAGGCGGGCCTCTATCGGGAGGTCAAGGCGATTTTTGCCGCCGCGGCGGATGACCTGGAGGCGCGCGAGCCGGCACAGGCGTTGCTGCTGCGCGCCGCATCGCCGCACTGGCTCCGCCATGCCTATGCGCGCACGCTAGTGGTCGACCATCAGGTGCCGCTGCTCTCCGCCCAAGCGCTGCTCGGTCACGCTTCCGTGCAGACCACGGCGGTCTATGCCAGGACGGACCTGACGCAGTTGCGTGCCTTTGTCGATGCCACATTTGCCGACGATCTTCGTTAGCAATCTCTCAGGCCGGCTGGCGCCGCAGGCGAACCTACGTTTTGTCGAGCCCAAGCCAGACGGCTCAGATCGACCCTTCTCTGTCAGTCTGCAATATTGCCACCAGTGGCCGGAAGCTAAATTGAACCAGTCTTTCGAAGCCGGCTGAAGGGTTACGGCAGAAATGGCAGATTGTCCTTTATCCACATGAGGTTGGTGCAGACCAACTGAAGGTCGAAGCCCCGAAGACTTAGCCCGCTCTGGAAAGTCTGACCCGGCTTGGAATAGTGGTGTCGATAGGACGTGGGGGTATCGTATCGAGGCCAACTCCGTAGTTGTGGTGCAACTGGCCGCTTGGGATGATCGGTTGCCAGCGCGTTCGGCCGGAGCCGACCCTGAGCAATGAGCTTCTCGACTCTCCACAGGGGAATGGATTCCACCACTGTGTTACGGTCAGGCTCCCAAAGATTAGCCCCCACGATGCGTCCGCCAATGGGAGACCGCAGGATGAGTAATTTGTGCCCCTGCGACATTAGGGCGATGAGCCTACGTTGACCGACTGACAGGGTCATCTCGTCTCCCATGTTAGCGCTTGCCGATCCAATGCAGCTATACCAACAGAAACGGCAGGGCAGTGGTCAAGGGCGATCGGCGCGAGTTCGCCGGTTCGCATGCAGCGCAAAAAAAATAGGCGCCCAAGTTCAGATGGGCGCCGGGGGGAAGTCGAGACGGGGTCAATTCAGCTCGATGTGCCATTCTTAACGATTCAATGTGAGACAACAATACCGCTTCGGTTGGGCTTAAGTTATCGAAGAGACACTTAGCAGGAGTCTAAATCTGGGCGCCCACCGGCCTCGCGGCATCGCCATGCAAAAGGGGCCACCTGTGCTCCAGCGTGGCCCGCCGGCAGCAGTATTGCTCTTGTCGGCGAGTTTAGTGTGGCCGAGTTTTTCATCGCCAGACATAGCCCCAATGAGGTATTTGGGAGTCTTGGCGGAGTAAGCCCCTGATGCCGGTATGGCTTGAGTGAGAATCAGCCATGAAAGCCCATCACTCCAGCCTTGAGTTGAACCGATATGGCGCACTAAGGGGGCAGCCTCCGAGCGACTCCAAGCCAGCGGCATACGCCGAAACACACCGCACCAGGCTACCGACCAATACCTCCGCGTAGGCTGTCTTCGAAGGGCGCGCTGACTCGCGTCGTCGGCCGTGATTCACCGGCCAGGCCCGGCTCAATCGGCGCCTCGCGACCCTTCGCAGTCATTGGACGACGTCAATCTTTACGGCCGCTACGAATCATCAGCAGCCAGTCGCGTCCAGCGATCTGGTGCCTCGCGGTCGGCCGCAGTTAGCAATAGCGTCTCCCCGCATTGCCGGCAGCGATATGCGAAGGCGTTTTCTCCGGCTGTCGTGCGTAGCGTCTCCGATTTCACCAACTTAGGATGCGGCGCGAAATAGCCCGGCCGGTCCAGTTGCGACAGGCAAAGGCCACACAGAGACATCTTTCCGCCTGCTTGATTCGATTTGGAAAGCGCCCCGCCTCAGAGGCGGGGAGCACCGCCAAATTGTTGATCTCTGTTGTTGGTGAACATCGTTTATGCCTGCGCGGCGATTTCCGTCAGTCGCCCAGCAAACCTTCCGTGTTGGAGCGCCCTTCACGGTAACGCGCCGGAGGTTGACGCGCACTGCGGTGTGAGACGGTGTGCGTGTGCGCCTTCGGGCGCGCTCCAACATGCAGGACTCCGTGCCCCGCGAGCATCGTGGGGCGGGAAGTTCCAGTGCAGTTACGGAGTGATGTCCTCGAATCCGAACGCTGGCCGATGCTGTGTCAGCCAGCTGCCGCAGCCAGCGAGCGCAGCTGCCACATCCTCTTCGTTGTTATAGAAGTGGAATGAGAAGCGAACGGCGTTGCGTCGCACAGCGGCTTGAACGTTCTGGGTCTTCAAATGCGCCTGCAGGGCAAGCGCGGGGCTTTGTCCGCGTTGCGATTCAATGCAGACCATGTTGGCTTGCATTCCAACCTTCGGAAGCTTCAGCGGAACTCCGAGTTCGATGAGGCCATCACTGAATCTCTTGGCCAAGTGGCAGACATGTTTGTCGATGTCCTGACTGCCCAGGCCGTTCAGCAAGTCCAGCGTACGCGTCACTAACGTCGCAGCCAGGAAGTTGTAGTTGCCAAGGTCGAACCGCAATGCGGCGGGTTGCAGCTGAATCGGCGCCGCGTCATAGTCGGCCTCGTGCGTCGCCGGAATGTCAACGCCAAAGCGTGCGAGGTAGCGGGGGGACAGCTGCGAGGCGAACTCGCTCCTGACGTAGAGGAAGCCCATACCATACACCGAGCACAGGCCCTTCTGGGTGCTCATCGCCAATGCATCGATGGGTGTTTTTTCAACATCGATGTGGCTAATGCCGATGGACTGAGCGCCATCGACCACCAAGCGCACTCCACTGGCCCGACACGCATGGCCCAGACGGTCGAGATCAACCCGAAAACCCGGCAGGAATGACGTCGCGGACACCGTGACAACGCGGGCGCGATGCGCGCCTTGCAGTGCTTCGACCACGGCATCGACCGGAAACTCGCTTCCCGCGGCCGGAAAATCCCGCACGCTGACGCCTAAGGCCTCGAGGTTGCGCCAGGGATACAGGTTATTGGGATGCTCCACTGCAGAGCAGATCCACACTTCCTCGCCGGCTTGCCAGTCTATGGCGGCGGCCACCATATTCAGACCGTCCGAGACGTTCTTGGTCATGGCGATTTCGTCAGTGTGAGCGTTCATCAGCCGGGCAATACCGCTGCGCGCTTGCTCCACCACGGCAAAGTATGCCGCTTTGTCAGCCCGCCCCAGGACCCGATCCTGCAGATGGTCGTAAGCAACCTGGGGCGCATCTCCCGGCATCAGGCCACGACTTGCGACGTCGATATAGGTCTGCGCCAGCGCACCTGGAAATTTTGCCCGCGCCAAGGTGAACTTGTCAGCCATCGTGTTTTCCTTCTCTACGCTCTTGAGTAAATCGATTGTGTTCATTGCAGCTTCATCCCGGAGGCGTTGACGATGTTTACCCAGTTTTGTCGATCCTCGGCGATGAAGCGCTGCAGCTTGTCCGGGGTCATGTCGATCTTTGAAATCCCCAGTTCGGCCAGTTTGCGCGTGATCTCTGGCATGGCCAGCGCCGTGGCCAGTGCGTTACCCCATTTCTGGGACACCTCGTTTGACAATCCAGCTGGCGCCAGGAGCGCAAACCAGTAGTTGGCCTTCTCCATACCTTGGACGCCTTGCTCTTGGAACGTCGGTACGTCGGGGAACTCTGGCAGACGCTTGGTCCCCGTAATGCCAATTGCAAACATTCGCCCGGACTTGATGTACGGCTCAGCCGATGCGGGATTGGTGAAGAGCAGATCGATCTGTCCACCCAGCACGTCGGTTGCGGCCTGAGACGCCCCCTTGTACGGGATCATCTGGAGCTTGAGTTTTGACTGCTGTTGGAACAAGGCGGTGATTAGGTGGCTGGGGCTGCCGGATCCAACCCCCACCGTAAATCCCTCGCTGCCTTTCGCGCTGGCATTGACCATATCCCGAACGCTGCGCAGCTTCGATTTCGGACTGGAGAGCAGCATTGCGGGTGCGGTCCCGACGAAGCCGATTGGCTTGAAACTTGCCACCGGGTCATACGGCAAGCGGGGGTACATTGCGGGCGCGGTCGTTTGCGCATTGTCGGCGAGGAGCACCGTGTAGCCGTCGGCCGAGGCTTTCGCAACTAGCGTGGTGCCGATCGTTGCACCGGCGCCGGGCCTGTTGTCGACGATCACAGGTTGCCCGAGCTGCTGGGACAACGGCTTCTCGAGCAAGCGGGCGACGGCGTCCGAGCTTCCGCCGGCAGTATAGGGAACCACAATAGTGATCGGCTTCTTGGGGAAATCGGTAGCTGCTTGCGCATAGGCTGCGACCGCGCCGAGAGAAGCGAGAGTGAGAATTCGGCTGCAGAGGCGGCCGACAGATCGGAAGGGCATGGGGGGACTCCATCGCAAGATAGTCATCCCAGTATCCGTGCCAGAGCCGGCGCCAACAATTGATGGTTCCTACGATCCGGTATGAGCTTTTGGAATACCGGCTGCTAGTGCAACATCCGCCCAGCCTCAGGGGAGGATCGGCGCATCTTGTGACGCAAATGCCTCATGCAACCAGCTCATAAAGAGGTCCACGGCCCGCTTTTTCGCTGCGCGTGCCGTGCAGATCGCATAGTAGTTCAGGCCGTCGTGCAGCTCGTCATCAGTCAGGCGAACTAGCGTGCCACGATTGACTGCATCCACCGCGAGGCTGGCACGCGTAAGGCAGAGGCCGGCGCCTGCTTGGGCAGCTTCCAGCATGGTCGCGGAATCGTTGAAATGAAGCACCAGAGCGTTGTCAGCGGTCAGGGACGGGCGCCCGCTTTCAAGCCACGCTTCCCAGTAGTCACGTTCGACGTTGCGCAACATGAACGAGTTCGTTTCTTCACTCACACGTCCAGAAAACTGGGCCTTCACATCCGCATTGCAAACGGCCCAAATAGCGTCGCCCGTGAGGCATTGCATCCGGTCTGCTTCCCAATCGCCCCTGCCGAGGCGAATGGAGATATCCGCTCCCGAAGACTCTAGGTCAACAAAGTAACGGTGGACATCGATATGTAGATCTATCCACGGGTTTAAGGCGAGGAAAGAGGCGATACGACTCCCCAAGATGCGGACTGCAAAGCTTCTCGCGACCGACACCATGAGAGTCTGTCGTTCAGTAACCACGGAGAGATGCCGCAAGCCGACGCCGAGCGTTTCAAAGGCCCGCTTGGAGTAGTCATAGAGCAGTTCGCCCTCCTGTGTGAAGGCCAGCCCCCGGGGACCCCGGCGAAATAATTCCACCCCTAAATGCTCTTCGAGGGATTTTAATTGGCGGCTCAACGCACCTTGCGTTAGATGAAGTTCTTCACCGGCCCGGACCAGGTTGAGATGCTTGCCAACGGTATTGAAGAACAGCAGCGCCTTCAGGGAAGGGAAGTTTCTCAGAAGACTTGTATTGGACGAGCTCATAGCGACGCGAGTTACGATATGGTACCCCTCGATCCGTCGAGGGGTGCCATAGCATCGCACATCTTCCGCGAGACGTTGCAGGCCCTGGCCTCGCCCCCCTGATTGGACGGCGAATGGGAAGTGCAATCTGCTTGTTGGACCAAGGAGCCAGCCGCGTGTCAACTGGGCTGGACTGACCGACCTTCTGACGGCTTCTTGCACAAATGAGGTCGTTACCAGTCCCCATCGAATTGACCGCTACTGTTAAGGCCGAGACCGGAAGCCCAACCGCAACCTGGCCGCGCCGCGGCGCCGACGGTCGCTGACCGACCCTTCTCTGCCGTTGGGGGCTCGCTGGCCCAACGGCGGGTGTTGGATGAGCAGCGGTCATCGAGTTCCTCGCGATGTCCACTTCGCCCGGCCTGACAGGCTGGGGGGTTTTCGCCTCGCAGCATCAGCGGTCCCGGCATCGCTTGGAAGCATGGCACGTCCTGGTTTCAAAACCGTGCCGGAGGTAGCCACCATGCTCGGCAAGACGGGGGCCGTGCCGACAACCGCCGCGCGATGCGATGGCGCGGGGCTGTAGCCGGTTCTCGCGCGAAGCTAGGGAGTGGTTAAATCGCCAATAGGTCGCAACAGCTTTCGGCTAAATGCGTTGTCACAATGCTGGGCTAAATTGATGATCGTCGAACGATTGGCGCACTTTGGGGGCTGCATTGCGGAGCCTCTCGATGACGAGCATGTGCGCATAGGTCCAGTACTCGTCCGCCGATCGCGACAATCATTGAGGCAACCGCGCCCATCAAGAGAGATCATTTATTTCAGTCAAACAATGCATGACAGCAAAGTGTTCTTCTGCGGTGATCCGCATGGAGAGTTTGGACCACTAATTGAGGTCGTGCAGCAGCATCGGCCTGAAGCGGTAGTAATTGCGGGAGATATTCAGGCCAAGCGGCCACTTGATCAGGAGCTGGCCAGCATCCTGCCGCTCACCGACGTCTGGTGGATTCACGGAAATCATGACACCGACAGCGATGAAGACTACGACAATTTGTTCGGATCGCAGCTCGCAGATAGAAACCTGCACGGGCGAGTCGTAACCGTCGCGGGGATTCGTATTGCCGGCTTGGGCGGAACCTTTCGCGATCATGTTTGGATGCCGCCGGACGCTCCGCTCTTCACCGGCGAAGCAGAATATCTTGCGCAGTGCGGTAAAGGAAACTACTGGCGGGACGGCCTGCCGAGGCGCCATCGAAGTTCGATTTTTCCGGCAACGTTCTACTCGCTAATGCTTCAGCAAGCCGATGTGTTAGTTAGCCATGAAGCTCCAGCTTGTCACCCACACGGATTTGATGAAATCGATGCACTCATCGAAGCCATGGGCGTGCAACGAGCATTCCATGGTCATCACCACCAATCCATTGCGTATCCAAGTGGCGGTGCGTATCGCGCTTTTGGACTCGGTGTGCGTGCTGTGGCCACGATTGCCGGCGATTTCCTGACTAGCGGACCAGCGTGACTGCGCGCACGTTCTCGCGGCAGTGGAGCCGCGCCAAGCCTTATCCGATTACGATGAAAAATGGATAGGACTATGCTGCCAACTCGATTGGAATAGAGCAACGGATCCTTGGCATCTCGTCGAAGGCGCGGATTTTCCCGACTCCCCGCCAACGATGCCCCAGCGCCGTTCAGCATGGCGCGTCAGGCCCGCTTCCGTGCCGAGGACGGCACCATAACAGCCTTCCGGGCGGGCAATCGACCGCTGGTGAGATCCGCCTGAACCTGGCGGGACCAGCAAGCACTCATGCCCTGTCGGTCACAGTCCGGCGACTCTTGGCCTGCTCCGGCTTGCACTCCAACCCGTCCATGCCACAGCCCTCGGGATGACCCTCGCAGCAGTGCTCCAGCAAATACGCAATCAACGCATTCATTTGGTCAAATTGCGCCCTATAAAACACAAATTTACCTTCCTGCGTACTTTTCACGAGGCCGGCGTGGACAAGTTCTTTCAGATGGAAGGATAGGGTCGCGGGGGCCATGCCCAAGGATTCCCGTATTCCCCCTGCACTGACTCCTTCCAGGCCCGCTTGCACCAGCATGCGGAATATCGCCAGGCGCGAGTCCTGCGCGAGTGCAGCCAAAGCTGCTACGGCGTGTTCATTCTTCATTTCTCGAACTGTAGAGGCAGAGTCGCAATCCGCGCAAGTTTGAGTGCGCTACGTGTCATTGAAGTGTCATGAACGGTCATCGTAGTGTCATATTTCATCCCCATGATTCGATCAAACTAGATTTCTAGAAACGTAGTTTGTAATCTGGCTTTGTCCACCCATCGACCCAGGGAGTTCGAAATGCGCTTCACCTCACAAGCTGCACTGACTGCGGCATTGTTTGCAATCGGCACACAGGCTGCTCACGCACAGGCCATCGTCAAGGTTGACGGTTCCAGCACGGTCTATCCCATCACGGAGGCCGTGGCGGAAGACTTCCAGAAGGCGAAGAAGGGCGCTACGAAGGTCACGGTGGGCATCTCTGGAACAGGCGGCGGCTTCAAGAAGTTCTGCCGCGGCGAGACCGACATCTCCAATGCGTCGCGGCCGATTCTGAAGCAGGAAATGGAAGCATGCGCGCAAACGGGGGTGAAGTATTACGAGCTCCCGATCGCGTTCGATGCGCTGACCGTGGTGGTCAATCCGAAGAACACGTTCGTGAAGCAATTGACGGTCGAGCAACTCAAGAAGATGTGGGAGCCGGGTGCGCAAGGAAAGATCACGAGCTGGAAGCAGGTGGACGCAGCGTTCCCGGACGCGCCATTGAAGCTCTTCGGCGCAGGCTCCGACTCGGGTACGTTCGACTACTTCACGGAAGCCATCGTCGGCAAGGCCAAGTCGTCTCGTGGGGACTACACCGCGTCTGAGGATGACAATGTCCTGGTCCAGGGCGTATCGCGCGACGTCAACAGTCTCGGATACTTCGGCTATGCGTATTACGAAGAGAACAAGGGCAAGCTGAGGGCCGTGCCGATCGTGAACAAGAATGGTAAGCCTGTGAGCCCCGCCGCCGGTGCCGTGCTCGATGGCTCCTACAATCCGCTGTCCCGCCCGATCTTCATCTACGTCAACGAGAAGTCAATGGACAAGCCAGAGGTGAAGGAATTCGTTGCGTACTACCTGCAGCATGGCGCCCGACTGGCGTCCGAGGTGAAGTACGTTCCGCTGCCGGCCAAGGCGTACACGACCGCGGCGGAGCACCTTGCGAAGAAGAAGCTGGGCACCGTGTTTGGCGGTGAGCCGGATGTGGCGGCCACGATCGATTCGTTGCTGGCTCGCGAAGCCAAGCTGTAAGACCTGCCATGGCGCGGGGATACCCGCGCCATGCCATCACGCCCGCTCAAGCGCCGCAAATGCCAGATTCCTATACTGCATCCGCCACGTCCTCCGCATCGCCGCTGGAGACATCGCACGTCGTCAGCGAGCGGCTGGCCAAGAAGACATTCCGTAATACCAAGGAACGCGTGATCGAGGCGATCCTGTTCCTGGCTGCTTCGGTATCTGTTGTCGCGACCGTGGGTATCGTCTGGGTGTTAGTTAGTGAATCTGTCCAGTTCTTCACGAACATCCCGGTTCTTCAGTTCTTTACTGACACGCTGTGGACACCACTGTTCGCCGACCCGCGATATGGCATCCTGCCACTATTGCTTGGCACCCTGACCACATCGGTCGTTGCGCTGGCGGTGGCTATCCCGCTAGGCACCACGATCGCGATCTATCTTTCGGAGTTCGCCAATCCGTCTGTCCGGGAAGTCATAAAGCCCTTTCTGGAGTTGTTGGGCGGCATTCCTACGATCGTCTACGGATACTTTGCGCTGACCGTCGTCACGCCGCTGCTCCAAATACTGATTCCCTCATTGCCCGGCTTCAATATGCTGTCGGCCGGGATCGTCATGGGGATTGCGATCATTCCGTACGTCAGTTCCCTCGCTGAGGATGCGATGCGTGCGGTGCCGATGAGCATGCGCGAAGGCTCGTATGCCATGGGGGGCACCCGCTTTCAGACCGCCGTACGTGTCGTGGTGCCTGCAGCGCTTTCCGGCATCCTTTCCGCCTACATCCTTGGTATCTCCCGCGCCGTAGGTGAAACCATGATCGTCGCAGTGGCCGCTGGCATGCAGCCAAACTTCACGATGAACCCCATGGAGCCGGCGCAAACCATCTCCGCGTACATCGTGCAGGTTGCACTTGGCGATCTGCCACATGGCTCCATTGGCTATCAGTCCATATTCGCCGCCGGGCTGACCCTAATGCTGATGACGTTGGTCTTCAACATTCTGGGACATATGGTTCGCCGCCGCTATCGCGAAGCCTATTGAAAGGTCGCTATGCATCAGCCAGCCCTCGGCACGATCCGTGCCATTATCAAATCGAACAAGCGATGGGACCTGTTCTTCGCTATAGCGGGATTCGTTGCCTTGCTTATCGGTGTCCTAACCTTCATCGCCTTGTTTCTCCAGATGGCGTACACGGGATGGGAGCGAATGACCCCAGAGTTCTTCACGAACTTCCCTTCGCGGCGGGCCGCGCAAGCTGGCATTCTTTCCGCCTGGGTGGGCTCATTGCTGGTTATGCTGGTGACGGCCCTCACCGCAGTGCCGCTCGGCATTGCGGCGGGCACGTATCTGGAAGAGTACGCGCCCAAGAATCTCATTACTGACATCATCGAGATCAATGTCACGAACTTGGCCGGCGTGCCGTCCATCGTCTACGGATTATTGGCGCTCGGCATTTTCGTCTATGCGTTTGGCTTCGGTCAGAGCGTGCTCTCCGCCGGTCTGACGCTTGCGCTGCTCATTTTGCCAATCGTCATCGTGGCGACCCGCGAAGCAATTCGGGGCATACCTCAGCATATCCGCGAGGGCGCATACGGCCTCGGCGCAACGCGCTGGCAGGTCACCCGGGACCACATCGTTCCGTATTCCATGCCCGGCATTATGACCGGCGTCATTATCGGCATGTCGCGGGCGATCGGCGAGACCGCACCGATCATCACTATTGGCGCGCTGACATTCATCGCGTTCCTGCCGCCGTCGCCTGTCGGACCGACGTTTCCCTGGATCAACTTCGACTGGCTATGGTCTGGCTTCACCGTTATGCCGATCCAGATGTTCAACTGGACGTCGCGGCCGGAGGAAGCCTTCCAGCAAAATGCGGCCGCTGCCGGCTTCATTCTGGTTCTGATGACGCTATCCATGAACGGACTCGCCATCTGGATTCGCTATCGCCTGAGGAAGAACATCAAATGGTAGTCAACACTATGACGCTACAGGACCAAACAGGCGATGCCGCACTAGCGCGCGGCGCATTCACCAACGTGTTCGCCGCAGAGGCACAGGATTCTTCGCCGGTCAAAGCCGCGGCCATCGACTTCAATTTCTACTATGGGACCTTTCACGCGCTCAAAAACGTGAACTTGCCCATTCAGGAGAAGCGCGTCACCGCGTTGATTGGGCCGTCCGGCTGTGGCAAGTCCACGCTGTTGCGTTCCTTCAACCGCATGCACGACCTCTATCCCGGCAATCGGTATCAAGGCGATATTCGACTCTATCCAGATAACACGAATATCCTGGATCCGAGAGTGGATCCCATCGAGGTCCGCATGCGGATCGGCATGGTTTTCCAGAAGCCGAACCCATTCCCGAAGTCGATCTTCGAAAACGTTGCATACGGACTGCGTCTTCGTGGAGAAAAGAATCGTTCCATGCTAGAGGAACGCGTCGAGGAGGCTTTGCGCGGCGCCGCACTATGGGACGAGGTAAAGGATCGGCTGCATGCGCAGGCTACTGCGCTGTCTGGCGGTCAGCAGCAGCGCCTCTGTATTGCGCGCTGCCTCGCCACCGATCCGGAAATTCTGCTTTTCGATGAGCCCACCTCGGCGCTGGACCCGATCGCGACCGCGAGCATCGAGGACCTCATCGCCCAGTTACGTTCGCGCGTCACGATCCTGATCGTCACGCACAACATGCAACAGGCTGCCCGCGTCTCCGATTTCACGGCGTATATGTACCTCGGCGAGCTGATCGAGTATGGAAAGACGAACCAGATTTTTCTGAAGCCGACGAAACAGGCCACGGAAGACTACATCACCGGTCGTTTCGGGTAACCCCGAGGGAACCATATGTCCGAAAAGCACTTGTCCAGTCAGTTCGACACCGATCTCACCGACATCTGCACCGCGGTGTTACAAATGGGTGGCCTTGTGGAAGCTCAGGTTCAGTCCGCAGTCCGCGCATTGGAAACGTTCGACGTCGCGTTTGCCGATCAGGTCATTGCTGCAGAGACACGAGTTAATCAACAGGAGATCGAGATCGACGCGCACTGCAGCCACATTATTGCGCGGCGTCAGCCCACTGCCCGAGACTTGCGTCTGCTGATGGCGATCTCCAAATCCATCACGAATCTCGAACGCGCCGGAGACGAGGCGTACAAGATCGCGAAGCGGTCAAAGCGCATCATCGACGAAGTAGGCCGCTCTACCATCGAGTTCTCCGAAATCCGCGTATCGGCGGCGCTGGCTGTTGATATGTTGCGCAACGCACTCGATGCCTTCGCACGCCTGGACGCAGTCGCCGCGGCGGCGATCGTGCGGGACGACCGCGCTCTCGATCAAGAGTTTCGCGGCTTCGTTCGCAAGCTCATGAGTTACATGATGGAGAATCCGCGGTTGATATCGGTGTGCCTCGACTACCTGTTCGTGGCCAAGGCAATCGAGCGCATCGGGGATCATGCCAAGAACATTGCTGAATTTACGATCTACATCGTGAAGGGAACGGACGTCCGCCACATCGACCAAGACTCGCTTGAGCATGAGGCAAACAAGCAATGAGCGCAAATCGTATCGCAATGACCAAGATCGCGCACAAGACAGTTCTTGTTGTGGAAGATGAGCCGGCGATCTGCGAGCTCATCGCCATCAACCTGCAGCACGCGGGATTCATCCCAATTCGAGCGTATGACGCGAGCATGGCGATTCGAATGATTGCCGACGTTGTGCCGGACATCATCCTGCTGGATTGGATGATGCCCACCAAGTCTGGCCTGCAATTGGCGCGCGAGTTGCGCGCCGACGAGCGTACGGCCGAGGTGCCCATCATCATGATCACGGCCCGATCCGAGGAGTCGGACAAGATTTCCGGCCTGGATGCGGGTGCCGACGACTATGTCACCAAGCCGTTTTCTCCTCGGGAGCTGATTGCGCGGGTCCGTGCGGTATTGCGCCGACGCGCTCCGCAACTGACAGACGATGCCGTGGCAGTGGGCCCCCTTCGGCTAGATCCGGTCCGGCACCGTGTCTATCTCGTTGGCGACGAGGGCGATCAGACGCTCGAGTTAGGCCCGACCGAGTTCCGATTGCTGCATTTCATGATGACGCACCCGGAGCGCGTTCACAGCCGCGCACAGATCCTTGACAAGGTCTGGGGTGACCACGTCTTTGTGGAGGAGCGCACCGTTGACGTCCAGATTAAACGGCTGCGCGCATGTTTGTCGAAGGGCGATGTCGCGGAGTTGATCGAGACCGTGCGCGGCGCCGGCTATCGCCTCTCGGCTGATGGACTGCGGGAGCGCAGAAGGCGGTCGGCCACGACTACCGCCGAAGCCAGGATGTAGCAGAGCGGTAGCCCCCCCGGAGACGTCATCCGGTCGCGAGCGCGTCGGCGATCTCTTTTGCAGTTGATCTCGCCGAGCGCAGCACGCCAATCAGCGTGGCCGATGCGAAGCCGGTCCATTCCCCATAGCCGACCAGCCACAGCCGCGGCTCGGCTACGGACCGGGTCCCATTTACCGCGACACGCCCATCCGCGCTGGTGATACCCAGGCTTTCAAGGTGCTGGGTCGCAGGGAGGAAGCCGGTACACCATACGATGGCATCGAAGGGCGCCAAATACCCATCCTCCCACGCCGCGCCGGTTGCGGTGAGGCGCTGTGGCATGCGCACGGATGTCAGCGCGCCGCGCTCACGAGCATCCTTGACGGACTGCACCATGACCACGTCTCCCAGGCCACCGGGCAGTTCGTCGACCGGTCGACCCTCGACCGTTGCCATCCAGCGCGCAGTGGCGCGCGCGAACAGCACGCGACCATCCACACTGTCCGGCAGGAACATCGGGGGCGCGAGGGTTGCCCACGTTGTCTCGGCCACGGCGGAAATCTCCGCAAGGATCTGCGCGCCCGAATTGCCGCCACCGACGACGAGCACACGCTTGCCGGCGAACTCGTCTGCGCCACGGTACTGCGCCGAATGTATCTGCGTGCCGAGAAACTGATCCCCGCCGAGGAAAACGGGTCGGAACGGATGCCGCCAGGTGCCCGTCGCGCTGACGAGCGCCTTGGTAGAGTAGGCTCCGGTATCGGTCTGAACGACTAGCCCGGTGCCGTTACGCGCGATTGCATGGACCACGACGGGACGTCTGATGGGAATGGCGTACCGTTGTTCGTAGGCGGCGAGGTAGTCGACGACTTGCGCTTTAGACGGGTAGGATCCATCGCGCGTGGCGGGCATCGGCCAGCCGGGCAACGAACTCCATTGCGCGGGGGAGAACAGCCGCAATGAGTCCCATGTATGTTGCCAGGCGCCGCCAGGGCCGCCCTCGCTGTCCAGCACAACGAACGACAGCCCGGTGCGCCGCAGGAAGTAGCTGACGGCCAATCCGGACTGCCCACCACCGACTACCACGACATCGACGTTTTCCATGCTCTCTGGTCGGCAGTGACTATTCGGCGGCGGCCACCCGGCCCGTTGGCTCGGCTGTTGCCGAACGAATGGCGAACAGCGCGCAGGTAGCCGCGAGTCCCAATCCGCCTGACACCCACAACGCCTTCGCTCCCCAGAGGTCGATGCAGATGCCGAACAGCCACGGCGCTAGCGCCTGCGCGATCCGTGCTGGCACCATCAGTACGCCTTGACGATGCCCATAGCCGTGCGGCCCGAAGATGACGAGTGGCAGCGTGCCCTTGGCGATGGTCAGGATGCCGTTGCCTGCGCCGTGCAACACGCCGAACAGCGTGGCCGCCGGTGCGCCGATGATCACGAAGGCCGCCGCGCCCACAGGGTGCAGGGAGGCGGCAAGCCGTGCCGACAGCAATGGATGGACCTTGCGTAGCAGGCCGAATTCGAGCAGACGGGCGCCCACCTGGGAGGGGCCGATCAGCGCGCCGACCAACACGGCGGTGGCCAGTGTCGCGCCGCCGGCCTGCAGCAGCCGAGGCAGGTGCGCCGCCATGGCCGTGCTGATAAACCACGTCGCCGCGAACACGAAGGCCAGCGCATAGGTCGCCATCGGCCCAGGATTGGAGGCGGCCAGATCGGCGCCACCGGAACTCGCGGTTTGCCCGGCGCCTTTGGGTGCCAGCGCCTCCCCGGCACGTGGCAGGCTAGCATTGAGCGCTAGGCCCAGTGTCAAGTGCAACGCCGCCCACACGAAGCAGGCCACGCGCCAGCCGTAGTGGCTCTCCAGAAACGAGGAGAGGGGCCAGCCAACCGTGCTCGCGAAGCCGGCGATCAGCGTGATGCCGGTGATGGCATTGCGCGAATGCGTGCCGTACAGGCGCACCAGTGTCGCAAAAGCGGCTTCGTAGAGGCCGCTGCCCATGCCAATGCCGAGGACCAGCCACGCTGCGAATAATCCGATGGCCTCCCGCGCGAACCCGAGGCCGGCGAGCCCCGTCGCGAACACGAGGCTGGTGCCGATCAGCACCGGTCGGCCTCCCAATCGGTCGATCAGTCGCCCGGCGTATGGTCCGAGTAGAGCGGAGACGACCAGCGCCGCGCTGAATGCTGCGAAGACCGTGGGCACGGATACCCCCGTGTCGCGCGCCATGGGCACGGCCAGCATTGCCACCAGATAGTAGGACGACGCCCATGCGAGCGTCTGTGCAGCCCCGAGTCGGGCCACGAGACTGCCAGTCGGCGAGTTCGCCATAGTCTTTCCTACTCGACTTCGCCGTCGTCGGTGTCTGCGGTAGCCGCCTGCCGTTCGTGGTCCATCGCTGCGGCGGCCAGCGCCGCGGCACGCGCCGGTGCCGCATCCTTGCGCTCGCTGTAGCGGTCGGTCAGATAGTCGGACCGGTCCCGGACGAGCAGCGTGAACTTGTACAGTTCCTCCATTACATCGACCACGCGGTCGTAGTAAGAAGAAGGCTTCATGCGGCCGGACGCGTCGAATTCCTGGTACGCCTTGGCCACCGACGACTGGTTCGGGATCGTCACCATCCGCATCCAGCGGCCCAGCACGCGCAGCGCATTGACGGCATTGAATGATTGAGATCCGCCGCAGACCTGCATTACCGCCAGCGTGCGACCTTGCGTCGGCCGGATGCCGGCGCTTTCCAGCGGCAGCCAGTCGATCTGGTTCTTGAAAACGGCCGTCAGCGTGCCGTGGCGCTCCGGGCTGCACCAGACCTGACCCTCTGACCATTCGGATAGCTTGCGCAGTTCCACGACTTTCGGATGGTCGGCGGGCACGCTGTCAGTAACGGGCAGGCCATGTGGGTCGAACACACGTGTCTCGGCGCCGAAGTGTTGGAGGATGCGTTCCGCTTCCAGCGTCAGCAGCCGGCTGTAGGACGTGGGGCGCAACGAGCCGTAGAGCAGCAGGATGCGCGGCGGGTGCGTGCTGACGCGCGCGGGCTCCAGCTTGTCCAGGTCAGGTGTGTCGAGCACCGACGGCACGACGTTGGGCAAGGCAACTGTCATTGCGTGACCCTCCGGCCCTGCGCATCGATGACGAGCTCGCCATCCTCCTTGGTGAACGGACCCTGCTGCGATGACGGCAGGATGTCGAGTACGAGCTCAGACGGCCGGCATAGCCGGACGCCGCGCTCTGTCAAGACGAACGGCCGGTTGATCAGGATCGGATGCGCGAGCATCGCGTCGAGCAACTGATCGTCGGTCAATGCCGGATCGGCGAGGCCCAGTTCCGCGTACGGTGTGCCTTTCTCGCGAATCGCTTCGCGCACGGTCAGGCCCGCTTGCGCGATCATTTGCTGCAGTTGCGCCCGCGAGGGCGGTGCAATCAGATACTCGATGACTTCTGGCTCTATGCCTGCATTGCGGATCATCGCGAGTGTATTGCGCGACGTTCCGCATTCAGGGTTGTGGTAGATCGTGACAGACATCAGATTTCCTTAGTTGGCCTTGGCCTCGTACCACGTCTGCGAGCGGTTGACGATGTTGACAACCAGCAGCATGACCGGTACCTCGATGAGCACCCCGACGACTGTGGCGAGCGCCGCGCCCGACTGGAAGCCAAAGAGGCTGATGGCGGTGGCAACGGCCAATTCGAAGAAGTTACTCGCGCCGATCAGGCTGGACGGACCCGCCACGCAGTGCGCGACGCCGAGCTTGCGGTTCAGCAGGTAGGCCAGGCCCGAATTGAAGAAGACCTGAATCAGGATCGGCACCGCCAGCAGAGCGATCACAAGCGGCTGGTCGATGATGGCCTTGCCCTGGAACGCAAACAGAAGGACCAGCGTGAGCAGCAGCGCGCCAATCGAATACGGCCCCAGCGCGTGGGCGACCCGCTGGAAATAGGCAACGCCGCGTGCGAGCAGCAGCTTGCGAACCCATTGAGAAATGATGACCGGCACGATGATGTACAGGCCGACCGAGGTGAGCAGCGTGTCCCACGGCACTGTGATCGACGACAACCCGAGCAGCAGCGCCACGACCGGCGCAAACGCCACGACCATGATCGCGTCGTTCAACGCCACTTGCGACAGCGTGAAGTAGGGATCGCCCTTGCAGAGCTGACTCCAGACAAAAACCATTGCCGTGCACGGCGCGGCGGCCAGAAGGATCAGCCCGGCCACATAGCTGTCGAGCTGGTCGGCCGGCAGCAGCGGCGCGAACAGGTGCCGCACGAACAGCCAGCCCAGCAGCGCCATCGAGAACGGCTTGACGGCCCAGTTGATGAACAGTGTCACGCCGATGCCTCGCCAGTGCGATTTGACCTGGCCCAGCGCCGTGAAGTCGATCTTCAGGAGCATCGGGATGATCATCACCCAGATCAGGAAGCCCACGGGCAGGTTGACCTGCGCGTACTCCATGCGGCCGATGGCCTGGAAGACGTTGGGCATCATCTGGCCAAGCGCGATACCGACGACGATGCACAACGCGACCCAGACGGTGAGATAGCGTTCGAAGAAACCAATGGCCGGCTTGCTAGCGGCACGGCCCGGGGAAGCGAGGTCCTGGCTGCTCATCGTTCAGCTCCCAGCCAGACGCTGGAGCGTCTCTTGAAGTTCGGCATTGCTCATGTCTTCGATTGGAAGCAGCAGCAATTGCAGCATGCGATAGGCGATGGCCTGGCGCGTCAGTTCGAATGCCTGGCGCTTCTTCTCGTCGCCGCCTTCCGTATTCGATGGATCGGGGTAGCCCCAATGCACTTTCACAGGGCTACCCGGCCAATAGGGACATTCCTCTTCGGCGGCGCTGTCGCATACCGTGATGACGACACGCATCTCTGGGGCATTCTCGCCGACAAACACATCCCAACTCTTGCTGCTGAAGTTGCTGACATCAACCCCGGCATTGCCAAGCACTTCGATCGCAAACGGGTTGATACGCCCACTGGGCGAGCTTCCAGCGCTATAGGCGCGCACATCACGGCCAAGTTGCTCGGCCAGTTGGTTCAACATCCCTTCGCTCAGCACACTGCGGGCCGAGTTATGGGTACACAAGATCAGTACGTTGGTGGTCATGGGGCGCTACGTAATAGTATTGGAGTGCGGCTCGGAATGCGTGTCACTGCTTTCCGATATCCCGAACGGCCTTCTGGAGCGCGACGGCGTCCAGCTTCGGAATTGGCAAAGACAGGAACAGTTCGATGCGGCGCTTGAGCGAAATCGCGGCGTCGTTGATGGCCTGTTTTTTCTGGGCATCGGTGCCTTCGCACGCCGCCGGATCGGGGACGCCCCAGTGCGCGGTCATCGGCTGGCCCGGCCAGATCGGGCAGACTTCACCCGCCGCCTTGTCACATACCGTGAAGACAAAATCGAGTTCCGGTGCGCCGTCTTTTGAGAACTCGTCCCAGCTCTTGCTGCGAAACCCTTTTGTCTCCATGCCGTGGCGTGCCAGTGCGGCCAGTGCCAAGGGATTCACGACGCCGGTGGGATGGCTCCCGGCTGAAAAGGCACGGAAGCGGCCTTTCCCCAGATGATTCATCAGGCCCTCCGACAAGATCGAGCGTGCGGAATTGCCGGTGCAGATGAACAGCACGTTGTAGATTTTTTCGCTCATGGTTGCCTTAGCAGCAAGAAGGATTGGTCGTGACCGCAACGCCGATGGGCTTTCCCTTTGGGGCTCGCGGGGCACAGCATGCGGATTCTGCCGACGCGGCCCCGACCTGCTTGGACTCGCCGTACATCGGCACACTGCCAAGCGTGTGGAAGTGTTCCCACGCAATACCTTGCGGATCGGTGAGCCAGTATTTGTCGCTGCGGGCGTAGCAGCAGGTCGTCTCACCTTCGTCGAACCGCGCCATGTCGGCAGCCTCGGCGCGTGACTTCAGTTCCGTTAGTTCGGCGGCGTCATCGGTCTGGAATCCCAGGTGGTCCACACCGGGCTCCGCACCGCGCGCAGAAATGGCGAAGTTCACGCGCGGGTCTTCGAGCATCCATTTCGCATAGTCGTCCTTGACGACGCTCGGCTCGGCGGCGAACAGCGCAGAGTAATAACGGATGCTGGCCGAAAGGTCGGCCACGCTGACGTGAACGTGGAAGCGCTTCATGATCAGGACTCCGAGGTAGCGGAACAGCCGGCGAGCGGCGAGCACAGATTCCCGCCGCAGCAGTTCTCCGTGAGATAGTCAATCAGAACACTCATGGTCTCGAAGCGAGCCATATAGATGATGGACCGGCCGTCCTGGCGGCTGGCGAGCAGTCCGGCCCGGTGCAGTTCCTTGAGATGGAAGGACAGGGACGACGCTGGCATCTCCATTAGTTCGGCGATGCGACCGGCAGGCAGGCCCTCTGGTCCAGCCTGCACGAGCAGTCGGAACACAGCCAGGCGGACGGCGTGAGCGAGCGCGGCAAGCGCTTCAAGTGCGTTTTCGGTTTCCATTATTTGAATATATTCGAATAATGGAAACCATGCAACCTTTGATACTGCCTGAGAAATCCGATTGGGCCTGCGTTAGGTCAGCGCGGCACCTGCGTCGGTGAAACTGCTGACGGCTGCACTTCGCCTCGCACGTCGACTACCAACTGACTTTCGGTCATCCGCGGCTGCCCATCGTGACGAGTGCAGTTCCAGCGGTGCGCCAGATTGAGCCACCTGGCGGGTTCGCGACTCCGGCCGACTAAATCGGGACACATTCCAGAGTTCTGATCGCCCCCCTGGAATCAAGTCGGATGGAGCGGACTAACGCTCCGAATCACCAGCGTTCGGCCGTATGAGCCCAAGCAACTGGGGCAGACGCCTGGCTATCGCCCGCTGAGCGTCACTCTCGATCGCCCGGTAGATCTTGAGCACGCGTTGCCCCGTCGGAGTGAGCTGCGCCCCACCGCCGGACGCCCCCCCACGTTGCTTCAACACCAGAGGTTCCACGAAGTCGGCATTCATGGCCGCCACAAGCGACCAAACCTTCTGATAGCTCATATTCAAGCGTCTTCCCGTTTCGGCAATCGAACCAGTCTCGGCGATCCCCTCCAGCACATCGGCCTTGCCTGGCCCGATGGCTACTGCGTGCTTGATCTCGACCCGGAAGCGGGCCTTTTCGTGGGCGGGCGAAGCTGCGAGCGTCGGTTTCATGCCATGGATTATCCGCGATTCTGGAGTGCGCGCCATGCGATATACTTTCAATGCGATATCGAATCAGTTATATATCGCATACCCAATACGCCCATTACCTTCGGAAGAGTGGCCCCTCATGCCCGTATCTCGTCGTCGCGTCATTGCCTCATTTACCGCTGTGATGGTGCTTTCTGGTTCTGTGGCCCATGCGCAGACGGTTCCCACGGTGGCCGCGGCGGCCGACCTCAAGTTCGCCATCGAGGAAGTGGCGGCGCGCTTCGAGAAGGACACCGGCCAGAAGCTGCGGCTGGTATTCGGCTCCTCGGGCAACTTCTACTCGCAGATCCAGCAGGGCGCGCCGTTCCATCTGTATATGTCTGCCGACGAGGCCTTCGTCTTCAAGCTCGCCGATGCGGGCAAGACGGTGGATCGCGGTCGTCTGTACGCCCTGGGCCGGATCGGCATCATCGTGCCGCATGGCTCGTCGCTGAAGGCAGACGGGGAATTCAAGGACCTGGCCGCCGCGCTCAAGGACGGCCGGGTGCAGAAGTTCGCCATCGCCAATCCGGAGCACGCGCCCTACGGCGCCCGCGCGAAGGAGGCGCTACAGCATGCCGGCCTCTGGGAGGCCATTCAGCCCAAACTGGTGCTCGGCGAGAACATCTCCCAAACGGCCCAATTCGCCACCTCCGGCTCGACGCAGGGCGGCGTGATCGCCCTGTCGCTCGCGAAGGCGCCGGAAGTGGCCAAGCTCGGCCAGTTCGCGCTGATTCCCGAGTCCTGGCATGACCCCCTGCGGCAACGCATGGTGCTGGTCAAGGGCGCGCCGCCCGAGGCCAAGGCCTTCTACGACTACATCAGTACGCCCGCCGCGCAGGAGATCATGACGCGGTACGGCTTCACCATGCCCAAGGACCAATAGGAGCGGGGCACCGTGGATTGGCGCGCGTTGGGGTTATCCGTCCAGTTGGCGGCAGTGACGCTGCTCCTGCTGCTGCCGCCTGGGCTGCTGCTGGGGCGTTGGCTGGCTTATTCGCCATGGCGCGGCAAAGCGTGGATCGAGGCGCTGGTGGTCCTGCCCCTGGTGCTGCCGCCCACGGTGCTTGGCTACTATCTGCTCGTGTCGCTTGGCGGCGCCTCGCCACTGGGTCAGATCGCGGCCAAGGCCGACATCCGCCTGACCTTCAACTTCCTGGGTCTCGTGATCGCGTCGCTGGTCTTCAACGTGCCCTTCCTTGTTCAACCGGTCCAGCGCGCCTTTGCGGCAGTCCCGAAGCAGCTGGGCGAAGCCGCAGCGGTGAGCGGGCTCAATGCCTGGCAGACCTTCTGGCGCATCGAGTTGCCGCTGGCGTGGCCCGGTGTGCTGTCCGCCATGGTGCTGACGTTCGTCCACACGCTTGGCGAGTTCGGCGTCGTGCTGATGATCGGGGGGAGCATTCCCGGCGAGACCAAGACGATTGCCATTGCCATCTACGATCGCGTGCAGGCGTTCGACCTGGGCAGCGCCCACCGCATGGCGCTGCTGCTCCTGGTCTTCTCGCTGGGCGCGGTCGCAACCTCGCTCTTTGCCTCGTCGCGGCTGACGGCGCGACGCTGATGGATGCCATGATCTCCGCGGCCCTGGAGGTACTCGTCGAGCAGACGCGGCCCATGCCGCTGTCGGCCGCATTTCGCTGTCAGCCCAACGAGCTGCTGGCGCTGGTCGGTCCCTCCGGCGCGGGCAAGACTTCCGTGTTGCGGGTGCTCAGTGGACTGATGAAGCCGGAGCGCGGCCGCGTGATCGTCGCCGGCCAGATCTGGTGCGATACCGATCGGGGCATATTCGTTCCACCCCAACGCCGGCATGTGGGGTTGGTGTTCCAGAACTATGCACTGATGCCGCATCTCAGTGCCCAAGAGAACGTTGAACTGTCGCTGTTGCACCTGAGCCCCAGGGCGCGTCGTGCACAGGCGATTGCGTGGCTGGAACATATGCATCTGGCAGCCGACGTGCAGGCAAGACGTCCCTCGGCGTTGTCCGGCGGGCAGCAGCAGCGTGTGGCACTGGCCCGAGCGCTCGCGCGGGAGCCCAAGCTGTTGCTGTTGGATGAGCCATTCTCCGCCGTCGACCAGATGAGCCGGCAGGCGTTGTACCGCCTGCTTGCCGATCTGCGCAGCGAACTCGCGATTCCGATGCTGCTGGTGACGCATGACCTGAACGAGGCGCGGCTCTTGGCAGATCATCTGGTGGTCATGGATGGCGGCGAGGTGTTGCAAGAGGGGCCTCCCCAATCGATCCAGCGCAAGCCCCGCAATGCGCGCGTAGCGGATCTTCTGGGCATCCAGAATCATTTCCACGGCACATGGGAAGGACCGGCAGACGCCGGCACGGCGCGGTTGCGCTGGACCGTGCCCGGCGTCGAAACGCGCGGACCAGTGCTGACGGTCAGGGACAAGGGACGCATTCCGGTCGGGCAGGCGGTTCGCTGGGTCGTTCCGGGCGACGCCATCACGCTGCATGAGCCATCCAGTGCGGCCCCCAGTGACCTTCCCGCGCAGGTGGTCGACGCGAGGCATCTTGGAGAGCTGCTCTTGGTCAGCTTGAGCCTGACCAGCTTGCCGGCGGCAACGCTGCGGCTGACGCTCTCCGGCGTTGCACCTGACCGATTCCCCACTGGCGCGACGCTCGCCGTGCGCCTCGACTCCGATCTCATTCACGTCATGCCCTTGCGGCAGCATCCATCATGAACCACAGTGCATCGAACCCCTCGCAGTCCAAGGCCTCAGCCTTCGTTGGCGGGGGCCTGGTCGGCACCCTTGGCGGACTGATCGGGCTGGGCGGCGCCGAGTTTCGTCTGCCGCTGCTGATTGGCTTCTACCGCTTTGCTGCGCTGGAAGCGGTCATCCTGAACAAGGCCATGAGTTTGGTGGTCGTAGCATTCGCCTTGCCTTTCCGGACCCAGGCGGTGCCGGTCGCGCAGGTGCTCTCCCACTGGCCCGTCATTCTCAACCTGCTCGCGGGGAGCCTGATCGGCGCGTGGTGCGGGGCGAGCTGGGCCACGCGCATGCGCTCGGACCTGCTGTATCGGATCATCGCCATCCTGCTTGTCGGCATGGCCGTGGTGCTCTGGACGAGTCACGGTGCCGGTAGCCACCAGGCCTTGCTCCAACCGGGTCCCGTGCAGATCGCCGGTGGTGTAGTGGCTGGCTTCGCGATCGGCGTCGTGGCCGCCGTCATGGGTGTGGCCGGCGGCGAACTGCTGATTCCAACGCTGACGCTTCTCTTTGGCGTCGATCTCAAGCTGGCGGGCAGCCTGAGCCTGGCCATCAGCCTGCCTACCATGCTGGCCGCTTTCGCGCGCTACAGCCGTGACCAGAGCTTCTCGGTGCTGGTCCGCCATCGCGGCTTCGCGGGACTGATGGCAGCCGGTTCCATCGTCGGCGCCTATCTCGGCGGCCTGCTGCTCGGCATCGTGCCCACGGGCCTGCTGCTGCCTCTACTAGCCGCCATCCTGCTGATCTCGGCCGTCAAGGTCTGGCGCCACAAGTAGGCCAGTCATGCAAACCGATGCTGTTCTCGTCCGTAGCGCCAATGATATCGGGTCGACGGTCGCCCACTGGCGGCACATTGGCACTCGCAGGCGAACCTCGCGCATTGGGTATTGCCGGGCGTGAGCGGTTCGTCTATCCAAGAAGACGCGCGGCTGCTGCAGGTAAGCGGCAAGAAGGACACTGGTAGTCCTAGTTTGAGCGATGTGGGCAGCGCGGACCACCCACAGTCTCGCCAAATCCGGCTTCTGGTCGTCGCGCCTGTACGTCGGGTCGCGAGGGGAGCGCAAGGGGCCGCGGGATGGCAGCCCTCTGGCATTCACTCAGACGAACCGCCGATCCTTGAAACTAACTTTGCGCTTGTAGTCCTCCATAGAGCCGACCTTGCGAATGTCCGCCCAGGTGCCCTTGTAGTACGGCACGATGTTGCGGTCGGTCCAGTCCGTCGTCACATCCCCCTGAATACCGTTGACGTATCCGAAGACCATGAAGGTCTGTCCGGACTTGGCCGATGGCACGGGGTAAGCCATGGCATAGGTCGAACCGAAGTCGTTGAAGACTTCCACGACATCGCCCGCTTCAATGCCCAGGGATTTGGCATCACCAGGATTCAGCTCGATATACGCCATGGGGTATCGCCCCTTGACGAAATCGTTGTACTGGTCGTGATACGCGGTCTGCCAGATCTCGTTGTTCCGGCCGTTATTGATCCAGAACTTGTACTTGCTCTTCAGGTCCGCAACGGTCTTCGGCAACCCTGGCCACGGTGACGGCTTGAATTCCGCTTTGCCGTCCTTCGTGTCGAACTTGCCATCGGTGTAGAGCATCTCGGTGCCGACCAGTTTCCCGTTGGCGTATTCCTTGATCGGAAGTTGCACGCCATTGTTCGCCATGGCGCGCAGACGCTCATAGGTCGCGAGGTTGCCGGTTGGGCCACCCTGGCTGTCGATGGGGCCAACGCCTGGTTGGCCGGCCTGCCGAAAGCCGTCGTTGAAAGCATCTTCTTCCGTCTTCCACGCGAAGCCCTCATAGCGCTTGGCGGCGTTCGCGTTGCCTGCTTTCTCGTACATGGCCTTCAGGGTGTTCGCAATCCGCGCGGCGATCAGGCAGTCGGGAAGCGCCGATCCCGGCGGGTCCATGAAGCGTTCGGATAGCCGCATTCGGCGTTCGCCGTTCATTGACGTCAGGTTCATTTCGCCGGGGTGCGTGGCAGGTAGCATGACGTGCGCAGCCTCAGCCAGCTTGGTCGGATAGAGGTTGATGCTGGTCACAAAAAGCCCCCCTTTGCGGGTCGCCTCATAAATGACGTCAGCCATCTGGTCAGGCGTGGCGCCACGCGTCTTCGACATGGCTTCCTTCACCATCTGTGAGCGGCGTAGCACTGCTTCGCGCAATGCCTGGGCATTGTTGCTGGTCTGGAAGTTGTTGCATGCCCACCAGGTCATCATCCGACCCTTTCCCTTGATGAGTTCCTGGTCGATATAGATCTTGCCTTTGCCGGGATAGGGCGGCCTTGTGTAGCCCTCCTGGTGGCCGCCCATGCGCACTACGCCCGTTCCGCGTCGTCCGACGTTGTGCGTAGCCAGGACAAGATCCACGAGAGACGACTGGATCAGGTAGTTGTCATTGCCCCAGATGATGCCCTTCTCATAGGCGTGCATCGTTCGCGGCATTTGGCCGCTCGCCTTGGGCTTGTATGCCCATTCGGCCGCCTTCACGAGGTTCTCTTGTGGAATGCCGGTGATGCGCGAGGTCTCGTCGATGGAGAGCCGGTTTGCCTTGATGGCGGCCTCGAACCCACGCGTGTACGTCTCAATGAACGGCCGATCGATCCATCCCTTATCGACTACGTAGGTGAAGAGACCATTGAAGAGTGCCACGTCCGTTCCAGGTTGCAGATCCAGATGCAGCACGTTGTCCTTGCCCGCAACCTGTTCCGCGATCGCGACCGTGGGGGTGCGACGCGGATCGACCAGGATAATCTTCGCCTTCTCCATGGCCTCGCCAGGAAAGCGAGTCTTGCGCTTCTCGACGGTTCCCCCTTGGAGGTTCGGCACCCAATGATTCAGGAAGTAGTTGGTTTGGGTCTCGTAAGCGTTCGTGCCAATTGCCATGATCACGTCGGCCAACTCGGCATCCTCGTACGAGTTGTTGAGTTCGCCGATGCCCATCTCGCGTGTGGCGTGGCACTCGGAGTTGTAGGCCGGGCGATTGTGGATGCGGACCATTTGCGTCTGGATCGCGGAGAACATCAGCTTCCCGGTTCCCCAGGTGTTTTCGAAGCCGCCGCCCGCGCCGCCATGATCGAAGCACGAGAAGACAACGCCATCCGGCCCATCGCGATCGAGCACGCGCTTCATCACGCCGGCGTACACGGCCATGGCGTTGTCCCAGTCCGTCTCCAACCATTGATCAGCAAGATAGATCATTGGGCTGTGAAGCCGGTCTCGCCCGATACCGTCTGGGGTGTACATGTATGCCGCCATCTTCCCGCCGCGCGTCGAGCTCAAGCCGCTATTCACCACGCAGGCCTTGTCGGGAACAATCATGATGTTGTGGCGCGATCCGTCGGCGTTCGTGACCACATTCGTCATGACAGGCGTCAGCGTCAATGCAAGCGGAGGCACCTGCTTGCGAAAGTCGGTGCCCAATGCGTTCTGGCTAGGGGCGCGCCCGCCTTCCGAGCCCTCAGGCCATTTGTAGACGTGATAGCCACACCCGACGATGCAGAAGTGGCACGTCATGTTGGTCTTCTGTGCGTTGACTGGTGGCAGGGTCAACCGGTCTTTTGTGGTGGGCATGATCGTCTCCGGTATCGCTGGTCACAGAATGTTGGCTTGACGCCCGTAGATGAGTCCTTCGACTCCAACCGCGGAGATACTGCCGGTTTGTGCGTCGTACGCGAGTTGCACACGAGGAAGGTTCTCCGTCGCCTGGCCGCAGATCATCTGGCCGGACTTCTCGGCATCGAACATGCTGAAATGGCACGGGCATTTGAATGTTCGCGTCGCTTGGTCATACGTGACGGGACATCCCATGTGCGTGCACTGGGTGCTATAGGCGACGATGTCCTTATCCGGGCCCACACCGCCTGGTACCGGTGTTCCCATCTTTATCGCGGCGCATGGGGAAGCAGCATCCGGATAGCTGAACGGCACCGCCTGATTGACGGCCATCTTGCCGACGCTGCCGACGGTCCGCCGGGGGTATGGCAAGAGCGTTCGACTGGTGTCGGGGGCTGCCGGTGTGGCGGCCTCGGCGTGCGTCAGTGGGCCGACTGCTCCTGCGGCAGCACCGATGCCACTGATTTTCAGGAAGGTGCGCCGGGAAACGTTCTCCGTCATGGTCTCCTCCATTTCGCCTGGAAACTGCTACCGTTTGAGTTGTGCAGCAGCGTTTGCACGGCAAAAGACGTGCCCGATACACAAGTCGCTGATTTCTATGAAAATTCAGTAAGTGTGCAGAAGCAGGCATGAAGCCGACGTCACGATTCGGAAACTTGCTGCAGTGCGAGGAGACACGGGAATGTTACGAAACCGAAACGTCACTCGGCGCACGATACTGCGCGGCTTGGTGGCTTGGGGAGTGGCACCGTTTTCGCTTGCGGTTGGGCGCGACCCAGATCTGCTGCGGTTTGGGACAACGCCAGTTTTTCTGAATGACCGTGTGGAGACGACGCGGCGCTGGCAGCAGTACCTCGAGACGGTGACTGGCAAGCGCATACAGTTCGTTCAGCGAGGGTCCTACGGCGAGATCCTGGAGTTGCTCGTGCGCGACGAACTCGACGTCGCGTGGGTCTGCGGATATCCGTACGTCATGGCCAAGGATCGATTGACTCTGCTTGCGACGCCGCTCTATCACGGCAAGCCGCTTTACCAGTCCTATGTCATCGTTCCGGAGACCGACCGTGTGACCCAAACGATTGGCGACTTGGCGGGGAGGATTTACGCCTTTAGCGATCCGCTCTCCAATAGCGGGTATCTGGTCCCGCGCATTGAACTGTTGTCACGCGGGACCAGTCCGGACCGCTTCTTCAGAAAGTCGTTCTTCACCTTCAGTCATCGCAAGGTGGTCGATGCAGTCCGCTTGGGTCTAGCCAACGCCGGGTCGGTTGATGGCTATGTCTGGGACACTCTGGCCACCCAGCAACCGGAAGCTGTGCAGGGGGTGAGAGTGGCATGGCGGTCGAGGGAGTTTGGCTTCCCACCACTAGTCGTCAGAAGATCCCTTGCAGCCGGGGAAGTCGTGATGCTCAAGGAAGCGTTCCTAACAATGGGTCGATCTGAAGGTGGGCGCGACGTGCTGGGTAGATTGAACCTGGATGGCTTCGCAAACGAGCCTGACAGTATCTTCGACACCATCGCGCAAATGGCACACACCGTAAGCACGTCGAGGACGTGATGGGCGTACGTGACCTCAGCTACCGTTATCGCATTCCGCTTGCACTTACGGCTGTCATCCTCGCAACGGAATTCGTGGTCACGCTGACGCTGCTGTCACAAGGACTGGCGGATGCCCGCCATGACCTGCGTGCTGGTGCGACAAATCTGGTTGCCGTGTTATCGAGGTCATTGCGGGATCCTCTATTGCGCGATGACGTGTGGCAAGCATTCGAGGTGATTCGCACCCCAATCGAAGCGCGCGAAGCGGACAACGCACTCGATAGCATTACTGTGACCGACAATGCAGCCCGCGTCTTCGTATCGACAGACACAAAGACATTCCCGATGATGGCAAGCGTGGAAGCGTTGTCGCCCCCAGCGAAAGCACTCCTTGCTGAGCCGAGTGGGAAGGCCGGCGTGCATTACACGGGAGCAGGCTGGCTGTTTGTCGACGATGTCGTGGCCTCTGGCAATGTGCTTGCCGATGATGGATCCAACTTAGGGAGAGTTGTTGTCGTCTATGACGCCGAGAAGATTTCGTCGCGTCTGCGCAAGACCCTGCTGCAATTATTCGCAGTGACCTTGCCCGGGCTCGTCGTCCTCATCGCGATTGGCTGGATATGGGGGAAGCGCATCGTTGCGCCACTGTCCCGTCTGTCGTATGCGTTGCAGCGGGTCGGCAAGGATTCGCCAGAACACATTGCGTCTATGGTGGACAAGGCGGGACATGCTGAGATCGCGCTGTTGAACGCGCGCTTCAAGGACATGCTGACGGGTCTTGCGGAGAAAGAGCGACTTGAGAAGGAAATTCTGACCTCCGAGCGGCTCGCCGCGGTGGGCCGCGTTGCCGCGGGCATCGCACATGAAATCAACAATCCGCTTGGTGGCATGCTCAATGCCGTGGACACGTTGGCAACACACGGCAGCCCGGACGCCTTCACAAACAAAACCCTTGGCCTCCTCGAGCGCGGACTGAATCAGATCCGCACCACGGTGGGCGCGTTGCTAGTCGAAGCGCGACTGGATTCACCGGCCATGTCACCGTCCGACTGGGAAGACTTGAGGACGCTCGCTGCTCCACAAATTGACGCCCGCCGCGGAGAGCTGTTTTGGCAGGTAAGGATCACTGAGCCAGTGCCGCTCCCATCGCACTATGTACGACAGCTTTCGCTGAATCTGTTGCTCAATGCCGTCAAGGCCATCGGTGAGCACGGGAGAATCTGGTTCCGTGCCGACGTTCAAGAGGGAAGCTTGCGCATCAGGGTAGCGAACGATGGAGAGCCGATTCCACCGGAGCGCATGGAGCATCTGTTTGAGCCCTATTCGATGGTTCAACATGAAGGTGGTCGTCGTTCCTATCCCATTGGCCTATGGGTCTGCTACCAGGTTACAACCACACTTAATGGGTCGATCCGGGCGGTGAACGATGGTGGTGTAACGTGCTTTGATGTGACGATTCCGATTGATGGAGCAGCATGATGAGCGTCAGTTCCCCGAGGTTGTGTCTCATCGAAGATGATCCCATCATGGGGGAATCCGTGGCGGATCGCTTCAGTCTTGAGGGGTTCGTCCTTGATTGGTATCGCACAGGCGAGGCCGCCCTCGATGCGATCAAATCACGGCGCTACAGTGCTGTGATCAGCGATATTCGTCTGCCCGATATCTCGGGAGATCAGGTTTTCAAGAGAGTCGCGGAGCAGGCTACCTTCGTACCGCCGTTCATCTTCATTACGGCTTTCGCGAGCGTTGAGCAGGCGGTCGAGATCCTGAAGCACGGCGCAACCGATTATGTAACCAAACCGTTCGACATCAGCGAGCTGGTGAAGAAGGTTTGCCTGACCATCGGGCACCGAACCAGCATTCCCAGGACATCATTCGAGTCGCCCTTGGGCGTGTCCGAGCCGATGTTGGCGTTGGCTGACATGCTGCCCCGAATCGCGAAGCGGGCACGCATCACGCTCATAACTGGCGAATCGGGCGTGGGCAAGGAGGTCCTTGCACATTGGCTCCATGAACTCGGCGGCAAAGTCGAGGCTCCGTTTGTGGCGGTCAACTGCGGTGCCATCCCCGAGACCCTGCTGGAAGCTGAATTTTTTGGCGCGGAGCGAGGTGCCTATACCGGGCTGGATCGGGCAAGAAAAGGGCTGTTCGAGCAGGCCATTGGCGGAACCCTCTTCCTTGACGAGATCGGGGACCTTCCACACGCCATGCAGGTCAAGCTGCTGCGCGCTATTCAGGAGCAACAGATCCGACGACTCGGGTCGGACAAGGTTGTGCCGGTAGACCTACGTATCGTGTGTGCGACCAATCGAGATCTRCACGCCCTCGTAAAGGAAGGGCGATTCCGGGAGGATCTGTACTATCGCGTCAACGTTGTGAATTTGAGCATCCCGCCGTTGCGGGAGCGTCCGGCGGACGTCCTGTGGCTCGCCCGAAAAATTCTTTCGTCCCAGGCTGAGAGACTCTGCGAGCCCACGAAGACGCTTTCCCCGGCCGCGCAAGCAGCGCTCCTTGGTCACGACTGGCCTGGCAACGTTCGCGAGCTGAGCAACCGACTTGAACGCGCCTGCGTCCTTGGCACGGATGCCGTGATCAGCGAGCGAGAGCTTTTTGAGGATGGAGCCGAGCGATTTTCGGCGTCGAGCGGCATGCAGTCGCTTGACCAATTTCTCTCAGACGCTGAGCGTTGCTATATCGAGGCTGCACTGAAGCGCGAGGGGGGGAGAATTTCGCATACAGCGGCCGTTCTAGGGGTGTCCCGCAAAACGCTATGGGAGAAGATGAAGCGGCTCGGCATACGAACTGGGGACACCGATGTACCGGGTCAACCGTAAGGCTATGGATGACCGCAAAGCTCGGCATTTCAGCCGCTGGGCTGCTGCTGCGTCTATGACTCTAACTGGCCGGACTCGGCCAGCCGGCTGGCCGCCGTCATGCCCGGCAGTCACTGATCGACCCTGGGCGGTCATTGGGGCAGTATGAGTTCCAACGCGTCGGGGATATATAGCGACGGCGAAAGCGAGCTTCGAGACAGGGAGATCCCGGCTGCCGCGCCTAGGTCCACAAGCGCTTCGATTCGCATCCCCGGTGCGGATAGTTTTGCACCGTTTAAGGATCGCTTGTGCAGACTTTTGCTGAGCTCCTCAGGGATGCCATTCAGCAGTGTCGGATATGCGATGACCTCAGGCACAACGAAGACCGACGGTCGCCAAATCTCGCATTGGACCGCGCCGAGCATTTGAATGGGCCTGCCACCACGCAGCCAGGTTGGCGAGTAGGGCCGCCATAGGCTGTCCGGAAGCTCGATCTGCCCATTTTTGGCTCGAAGCCCTATCCCGAACGGCACGGCATTGGTCGATCGCCAATGAGCTCTCGCTGTCAGATTGGCACGATGCTGTTGCTCCGCCGAGCGAAGCAAGTCGGAGTCGGTTACCCATACCAACTCAATATACCCATCTGCGTAGCCGACTGCGATGGAGGCTGTGCCTTGCCCCTGATGGACCATAGCGGGCCAGAGGGCCTGTAGATGGTGCCTCGCAAGCAACTGCCGCGCAGATGCTTCCGATTCGACAAACGCATATATGTGATCAAGTTCAAGGTGCCCGAATGCGTTGTCGGAAAGCGGCATGGTGTCGGCTTGTCGTGGCGTGATGCAACAGTGTACCGAAAGGCCGCTCCTGGCCGCTATCTGCCTTCGGTCGGGGGCGCGGCAGGAACCTGGCCCGCTGCATCAGCTTGCTGGTGACAAATTTACTTTGCAGCCTGCAAACGCTTGCCCAGAAAAAGGCTGGCGGGATCTGGGCCGGAATCGCCCGGCGTGTTGACACATTTACTGTCGCAAAGGTGACAGATTTACTTCGGTCTACGCCGGCGGCGGCAATTGCTCGTGCGTTGCAGACCCAATTGTTTGATCGCGTCTCCACTGAGTTTGGAGGCCGACTCTGCAAGCCCCCTGTGATCCGGCCTGATCTCCATCCAGGAAAATGCGCCGCGGCTACGCTCATTCAACTCGCGCGGGAGGGGTGGGATGTCTGGTATCCGGAGGTCCGTTTTTCCACTTATCTGGGGGACGTCGTTGAAGACGTCCTCGTTCACGCGACCGGCATCGAACTGATACCGGTAAAGGATTTGATATTTTTTCCCGTTATAAATGTCTCATATTGAAGGAGATCTTTATGAAGAGAATCATTACTGCAATGACCCTGATCGCCGCAGCCGGATCGGCGATCGCCGCAGAGGCGGTGAAGGATTTGCCGGTCGCAGTATTGGCCATGACGTCGACTGGCCCGAGGACGGTGGAGGTTCAGGGGGTTCTGACCAACACGTCTGGAAAGAAGCTGTCCAATGTTGTGGTCACAGTTCCGCTATATGACGCGGGAGACGTCCGCGTTGGTCAAGCAATGGCCGTGTCCATGAATCTCAGGGCCGGAGAAAAATGGGCCTTCGCGGCTCCTGGAGCTGGGCCGGCAGCCGGTAGTATCGCGAAGACAGGGGTGCCAGAAGTGCTTGCGATTAGCGAATGAGAGGTACCGGCCATCGTGCCGAAACGCTGGCTCGTGCTCAGGCAGTCTGCCCGTCTGGCCGCGCTTTCTGGCGTGGGGGCAGGGGGGCCGGTTCCGCAGTCATCGCATCTGCAGGATAAAGTTGCAGGAACGTTCGCGCCTCCTCAGGATCTTTGCAGCGCAGCCAATCATCCCAGGTATCGCGAGGAAGAATTACGACGCCGCGCTTTTCATCACCGGGCTTATGGAAGCGCTGCATGAGCGGATGGTCGCCTGCGGCCATCGTTGGCATGGTAAAGCTCACGGCCCCATCGGGCCAGCTGCGCCACAGGCCGGCAATTGCGAACGGTTCGCCGCCAAGAAGCCCGATCTTCCAGCGCACGGCCTTGCCCGTCTCCCAATTCGGTTCGTAGAAAGCGGTCGCGCCTATGAGGCAAAGTTGGCCAGCCTTCCAGTGCTTTGCAAACGAGCTGAGTTTCCCGATTGTCTCGGTACGCGCATTTGCTGTCGGGAAGTAGCGGACGCCGGGCGGGATCCTCCCCTTCGGGACCATACTGAACGAGCCCATGACGGCCTCGCGCGAGCCGTCCGCCGCCGCGCGCACGATGGGGGCCGGGTAGTCCGGCCAGGCGTCTGCCCGCCACTCTGCATCTGGCGGCTCAACGCCGAACACGTCACGCAGCAGCTGGCGCTGCACCGGGGCATAGTTCACGCACATCGCTCTCTCCCTAGTCCACTTTCTTACCGCGCCCGCGCACCACGTCCGCAGGGATCGGCGTTTCCATTTCCTCGCGCGTGATCGGCCGCATGCGCCACGCCTGGCGGTACTCGCGCATGTCGAAGTCGGCCCGCTCAAACCCGGAGAGGATCATGTCGTCGGCCGTCAGCTTCACTATTCGGGCGTCGTACAGCACGCCGAGCTCCGCCACGTCTTGGTGCTTGCTGTGGACCATGATGGCGTGCGGTATCACCCGATGTGCGTGCGCATCCATGCGGTCCTCGATTACCACCTGGCCGCGATACAGGCGCTGCCCGCCCCACCATCCCCGGTGCAGCCGGCGCCCCTCCTGACAGAGTTTCATGACTTCGAACAGCATACTGTATAAATATACAGTATCCGAGACACACGACAAGATAGAGATAGTAGATGCTTTACGGCTCGGTAAAGCTCACGTAAGATGTTGGCAACACATGGATAGTGGGGCGTTATGGCTACCGATAAAAAATATTTGCAGAGTGCGTACTCGTCGTTCGTCAACAGCGCCATTCAGCGCGTGGCGCGCTCGGGCGACCAGGTTTATCACTTCAACATTCCCTCGGAGGAACTGCGAGAAGCGTTTGGAGTGCAACGGCTTCGCCCGGAATCGCTCGCGGAAGTGCGCGGCTTTTTCGAACGGAAAGGCGCATCCGTTGACTATACGAAGGGCGAAGGCTTTGAGATCCATTTGGACCTCAATCGTGCTTCCTTGACGCCGAGCGAAGCCGAGCACCTGGCTATTGCGCTGGAAGTCGAGGCAGCGGGGTAATCGCTGGATCTTCGCACTGTTTGGGGGGGCGCTTTGGCGCCCCTTTCTTATAGGTCGCGTTTGAAGCCGGGCAGAGTGGCGCCTGGCCGTTTGATCTTGAGCCACTGGAGGGACGGGCCCGCCACATAGAGGCTGCCCGCGCGCTTGGCCACGATTCCCTCGAGCTGAAGCGCCAGCACGGCCGCCCAGGCCGCGCGCCCGTCATCGATGCCGCTCACGTAGAGCACGCTGGGCAGGCCTGCCACCAGGTCGGCCAGCCGCGCCTTGCGCTCCTCTATGGGCAGGCCGCGCACGTCCTGGCCAGCGTGCACCAACAGGTCGAAAGCACACAGCACGACCGGCGCCGCGCCGGCGTACCAGCGCCGCCGCATCGCGCGCTCGTGCAGCTGCAGAAAGTTGGATACGCCGCGCTCGAGGACGCAAACCTCGCCATCGATGATGTGGTGGCCAGGGGGCAAGGCGGTCAGGGCGGCGGGAATCTCCGGAAACCAGGCGGTGGCGTCAGCGCCGCCGCGCGTTCGCACCTGTTCGCGCGTGCTTAGGACGCGGTACCCGTCATATTTGAATTCGTAAAGCCACGAGCCGCCGCGCGGCAATTCCTTGGCCGGCCTGGCCAGCATGGGCGTGATGTGCTCGAGCTGCAAAGCGACGAGCCCGAGGGGCGGCCGGCGCGGCATGGCGGACTCCAGGTGGCGCGGTGCCGTCAGTATCGCGCGGTGCGCGTTTGCCCGCTGTCGCCGACCCGCCTACGTCATTGCGGAAGTTCGTTGGCAGAGCGCCCGCGCAGTATCCAGCGACCAATGCCAACCAACAGGCGAATACCCACGTATCCGAGCCCGCACATGAACAGCGTGAACAGCACCGCTTGCAGGAACTTAGACGGGCTGTTTATCCCGCTCGAGCCGTAGGTACGCATGAACTCGCTGGCTTCCTTCGAGCAGATATCACTAGCCTCGGGGTAGACGTTTGCGCCAGGGCGTGCCGCCTCCATCCGGTGGATGCATCCCATCAGCACCTCCGCGTGCAGCCTAGACCGATTGCTATCCTGCGAGTCCTTGAAATAGATCGGGAATCCGATGGAGATTGCCAGCGTCACCACAATGGCGAACCGGTTCCACATGCCCACCTTGAATCTACGTGCCATTGCTCCCCCGGCCTTTAAAAGTTGAGGCGCATTGTAGCGGCGAAAATCATGCGGTAGGAAACGCCATTGCGATAAGTTTTCTTAGCAACGATCTATTGTCAGCCTTAAAGCGAACCTCCACGCACCCACTGGCGTCCTTAGCGATGGCTGCTTGCACCAGCAGGTGCCAACGAAATATCGGAACTGTTACATATTAAGCAACGCTTATTACCGTCATGAAATCGATTTAGTTGACATCCTTTAATTTGGTTCTAAAGTCGCAGAAAATAACAATAGGAGCGACAAATGAGGGGGGAGCTGATCGTTGCGGGTGTTATCGTCGCCGCCATACCTGTGTCCACATTTGCGAGTTACCCGGAGGGGACGGTTAAGCGTTACCTCTGCAAACTTGAAATACGTATTGGCCCATACGGCAACGGGGATGGTAACAAGTTGCCTGTCACATATTCAGGCCAGGCCCAAGCGGGGCAGGTATTTACTGGCCAGGAAGGCCAGTATATGTGTTATCGCCGCGAAAACATGCCGGGCGATTGCAGTAGTGCGGTTGGGCCTAATTTCAACTGCATTCAAGGATGGAACGGCATTGAAGTGGGCCAACCTGCGTCGTTGGAAATCCAGTGAGGAACATATGCTCAAAAAATTAATTTTGATAACCGCAATGTTGCTTCCGACATTCTCATTCGGTGAATCGACGCCAGCGAAAGATAATGCACCGATATGGGCCAACAAACCCAGCCAATTGCTCGCGCAGAACTGCCGACCCGAAGGCGCGGTGCCAAATGGCTCCTACAGGAACTCCTGCAGAAACTGCAAGGTACAAGGCTGCAAATGGCTGGTGTGCGTTTGCGACGGCAAGGAAACCTCGCTAGACCTGGACAATTGCCCCCAAAACGTCGCCTGCAACAACAAGGGTTCGCTGCAGTGCGGAGAATGCTAACTTCACGTTGACACCCAGCCGATGCCTACTTAGCATGCAATCAGCGACGTTGTTGAAGCCGGCCGAGCGAGAGCTCGGCCGGGGTCATCGGATCAACCGTAGTAGCGCATCACTACGATTAAAACGATGAGGAGAGCGATGAAGTTATCGGGCTTCATTTCCGTTCCCATCATCTACTACGTTGCAAACCAGTGCTGGCCCGGTGTGCTACCACCGGGCCATGCCTGGGCCTATCTCAAGGCTAGTCAAATATCTGCGAACGTGAATCCCGAGTTGACTTCGTATCGCACCGTCACCCCGTAAATAGACATTACACCTTTCGGATGCGTCCGGCACAGCGTGTTGTGTAACGTGTGACGAATCCGTAAACAGCTGACACACCGGAAGCGGGACCAAAGCCAACGGATCGGGAGACGGGACAGGCGCGGGTGCAGAGCCAGTGGGCGGTCTGCGCGTGATGGAAGGCGATGGCGCCGCTATGCAGGGAGTCGATGAAGGCGACTCACCCTCACAGGAAGCAACCAGGGCGAGGACTACGCCATCCCATGGCCGAGCTACTACCGCCGCGTGTGAATATGGTTCAGGGAGCGGGCCATCAGGCGAGCGCGCTGCCATCGGTGCCCATGCGCTGCAGGACCAGGGAAGCGCCACCGCGAGCAACACGCTCGCCTGATGGAACCGCCTGCATTGATGGCGCTTTTCGGAGGTGGATCACGCCGTGATCCATTTAACATAAGCTTTATTATGGCTATCCGATAGCTACCAGATACCAATCACCTTTGGCCTTGATGATGACGGCGGCTGTACTGTATATATATACAGATATGAAGCCATCAACCCTCACCGGTCACCGAGAAAACGGACAACAAATGTCGCTGCTGGCCGAGCCTCTGCCCGTGGGGCAAGCGGCAACTCGGGCAGTTATTGGGGGTGCCCTTGATATTGCTGCAGTTTGCCGGGATAGCGACCCCGCGTATTCATGCGGGTTTCCGGGCAACCGCCAACACGATAGTCATGTAAATCAATGGGTTACTGACTCAAGATTTTGAATGTCGGAAGTGCCATATGAGGCATGTACTAGGCGGCTCATTGCGTCTCAGTCTTCTTGCCGTTAATCTCGGCGGTCCGTCTACCGCTTGGGAGAAAGCGCGATGGATCACTGGCAACTGGCGTATCTCGGCATGCGACAGATGCCGCGCGAGCTCAGCGAGTTCGAGCTCGCCACTTTCTTCACTTTCTCTCCCAAGGAGCGCGCCCTGATCGACGCACGGCGCAGCTATCCGTACCGGCTGGCCTGCGCCGTCCATATCGGCTTTGTCCGTATGACCGGCCGCACTCTTGACGCCTCCAAGCAGGTTCCGAAATTTCTCTGGGCATATGTTGGCGCCCAACTCGGCATCACGCCACCGGATATGGGCACGCTGAGCGCCCTGTATGACGGGCGGACCGACACGCTGGTGGACCATCAGATGCTCGCCTATCAGGCGCTTGGTTTCCGCCCGATGGCTGAGCATCAGCGACGCTACGTGACGCGTTGGCTCAAAGAGCGCTTAGCGGGACAACCTAGTCGCAGTGACATGCTGCACGAACTGAAGCGGTGGCTGTACGAGCATCGTGTTCTGATCCCGCATGACCGTGCGCTGAAACGCCTCATTAGTCAGGCCGTGGAGGTTTCCGAGGCGGCATTGACCGACGCGTTGGTGCTCGCCTATGGCGAGGCATCGCTTGATTCTTGGGGGGCCTTGCTACCTCGCCCGGAAGGCAGTCAAGCAAGTCTGCAGCAATGGCTGTGGGCGGTTCCATTGCGCAGCTCCACGCATCAAATGGGGGAGCTGTTTGACAAGATCGAGCGGCTGTACAAGTTGGGCATCCAACGTCGCTGGCCGGCGGTCTGCAACGAGGCGGTCGTACGGCACTACGCGAGACGTTGCGCCAATCGACCGGCCTCGGTCAGCAAACGCGTGGTGCAACAATCCCGCCGCCTGGAAACCGCTTGCTTTTTGCGCTATGCCTTGTGTGCCGCCACGGACCAGATGTCGTCCATGCTGCGCCACTGGATTCGCAAATCCGTCAACGACGCAGGACGGCTCATCGACGCTGGCCGACCGGATCCAGACATCCAGCTGCGAGAATTTGCGGCAGCCGTCAAAGGGCTCATCGCCGATGACACGCTCACGCGAGAAACGCTCTGCCAACAATTGGATGCGTTGGCCGACGCCGCAACGAGCCAGCATCACCTGCGAAGCCGTGCCAGCATGATCCGTGAGCAGCTGCTGTCTCGGCATAGGCTTGCGAGAGCCATGCTGGGCAGGCTGGTCCAGCTGCCATTCGCCACGCAGTCCGCCCATCCAGTGATAGAGGCAATGGAGATCTTGCGCAGTCTCTATGCGCGGAAGGCCAATTGGCTACCAAATCGGGTTGCCGTGCGCTTCGGGCGAGTCTGGCAGCCAGTATTGGAGGGGCAGGACCGTAAGCGAGCACTGGCCGCCTTCGAATGGGGAACGCTGTTTGCCCTGCGGGTGGCGCTACGCAATGGCTCGGTATTCCTGGATCACAGCTTCGCCTTCCGCAGCCAAGCAACCATGCTGATATCCGGCCAGGATTGGCAGGCGCGGCGCAACCACTTCTATGGCCATCTCAAACTGCCGCAGGACGCAAGAGCATTTTTGGATCCGGTGGTCGCGCACCTCAATGCGGGGCTCGCCCGGCTGCGAGATGCCGCCGTGCGGGGCGAGTTAAGGATCGATAGCGCCATCCATGTTGATCCACTCAAGGCGAAGCGGCCCGAAGCTTCGGTCGAGGCCCTGCGGCGCGCGCTGTTTGACAGGCACCCAGACGGACAACTGCCCGAAATTCTTCTGGAGATCGACAGCCACACGCATTTCAGTTGGCTTCTGCTGGGGCGAGAACCGTATTCTCGCAGCGAGTTGCTCATGATCTATGCCGCGGTGCTCGCGCACGGGACCTCAATGTCTGCGGCGGACCTCGCTCGCATGGTGCCGGAACTGTCACCAAGCGCGATTCGTCAGATGATGCATCGTATTGCGGACGAGCGGAAACTGCGTAAAGCCGCTGATTCAGTGCTTGCCTTCATGCATCAGCATCCCATCGCCCGACATTGGGGGCGCGCCGAGTTGGCGTCTTCCGACATGATGTCCCTGGAGACGACGCGCTCGGTCTGGCAAGCGCGGGCTGACCCGCGTCGGCGTACCGCGTCGATTGGGATGTACACCCATGTCCGCGACCGGTGGGGCATCTTCTACGACCAGCCAATCCTCCTGAATGAGAGACAAGCCGGCGCCGCCATCGAGGGCGTGATTCGTCAGAATGGCGGGGAAGACGTGACGCAGCTCGCCGTTGATACCCACGGCTACACCGACTTCGCCATGAGTCTGTCACGGCTGCTCGGCTTCGATCTCTGCCCGCGACTCTCTCATCTGCGTGATCGCCGGCTGCATGTACCCAAAGGCCATGCAGTTCCGCCAGAACTGGCCGCAGTAGCGGACGCCGATGTCCGTCTGGTATTGATCGAACTTGCCTGGGATGAACTGGTCAGGATTGCGGCATCGGTCCAGACCGGCCAATGCACGGCGGTGCAGGCGTTGACACGTTTTGGCGCGGCGGCAAGGGGGCAACACGTGTATGAGGCGGGGGTGCACCTGGGACGGCTATTCCGTACGATTTTCCTCGTCGACTATTTCACGAACACCGCGTTCCGCCAGGAGATGCAGCATGCCTTGAATCGCGGCGAGGCTGTGCACACCGTCCAGCGGGCCATCCACTACGGAAAAATCCCCTTGGAACTGGCTCGGCATGATGCGTCGCTGGCAGCGGTCTCGTCTTCGTTGACGCTGTTGACCAATGCCGTGATGGCCTGGAACACGCTGCACATGCAGCAGGCTCTGGAGGCGATAGAGGCCATCGGCGGCGAATCCATGCGCGCCGAAGACCTGCGCCAGATTGCGCCGACTCGTCTGGAAGGCATCAACTTGCGTGGTACTTTCGATTTCCCGATTGATCGCTACGCGCACCGGCTACTGCCGAACGCAACAAGCGTGCGGACCATACCGCCGACGTGGCGTACGGCATGAGCCGCAGAGCTTTGAGCCGTCCACCCAGCGAGGTTTTTCCGAATGCCGATTGCTAGCCTCAGATGCGAAAGGCATCGCTGCGAAAGAGCGATACGAGGCGAGTCCCTATGAGCAACGATGATGAGTACCGGCCTGTCAGGCTGCTTCTTCTGCCGTGTCTTGGTCGGAGCGGCACCTGTACCGAACCGAGGAAACCGATCCCCTCCTCACGGCAGGATCGTTGCGCACCATCCACAACGAGACGCCTCCACAGGATTGTCTGCGTCCCAAGCACTCCGTTCGTCCCACGGTACGCGGCTGGCGCGATAAAGGCTTCGATCTCCCGCTCATGCTACACATGGCACACCGACAGACCCCCAAACTAAAAAGACCGTCGCTATGCATCAAAGCTTCGTATTGCGTAATCGCAGAGCATTCGCGACCACTGAAGCAGAGCTCAGGCTCATCGCCAGCGCGGCAATCATGGGGGACAGCAACATTCCGGTGGAAGCATACAACGCGCCGGCAGCTAGAGGAACACCGAAGGCGTTGTAGATAAACGCAAAACCGAGGTTCTGCTTCATATTTCGAATCGTGCTTTCGGACAACTGTCGAGCCCGAGCGATGCCCCGCAAATCCCCTTTTACAAGGGTAATCTGAGCGCTGTTCATGGCGACATCTGTGCCGGTTCCCATTGCAATGCCGACATCGGCCTTCGCGAGTGCCGGCGCATCGTTGATGCCGTCTCCTGCCATCGCCACAACCTTCCCTTCCGATTGCAGTTCCGTGACGAGCGCCAACTTGTCCGCTGGTTTAACTTCTCCAAAAATTTCGCCAATGCCGAGCTTCGCGGCGACCGCTCGGGCAGTTGCCACACCGTCGCCGGTCGCCATGACAACATGAATGCCATCGTCCCTGAGACTCGCGAGGGCCTCAGATGTCGTAGGCTTCACTGGATCTGACACGGCGACAATTCCCGCAAGGGTCCCGTCCACAGCCAAGTGCATAACACTGGCGCCCTGGGCGCGCAGCGCGTCAGCGTCTCCCGTCAGCGCGGCGATGGACACGCTCTCTTCTTGCATTAAAGTCGTGTTGCCCAGGGCAAGCTTGCGGCCGGCAACCATTCCACGCACGCCGATGCCAGTCCCCGACTCAAAGCCTTCAGCCTTTTCGATCGCAAGGCCGCGCTCTCTCGCGGCAGCGACAATGGCAGTCGCAAGAGGGTGCTCGCTACCCTGGTCGAGGCTTGCCGCTAGCCTGAGCACCTCGTTTTCGCTAAATCCATCTAGTCCGATCGCGCGGTCGAATGCTGGCCGACCTTCAGTTAGCGTGCCGGTTTTGTCGACAATCAGCGTGTCAACTTTCCGAAGGTTTTCGATAGCAGCGGCGTCCCGGAACAAGACGCCATTCGATGCGCCTTTTCCGCTCGCAACCATGATCGACATCGGCGTGGCCAGACCCAATGCGCAAGGACACGCGATAATGAGGACGGATACTGCGTTGATGAGGCCAAACACCCAGCCAGGCTCGGGCCCGAAGAGCCCCCAGACGAATAGTGTCAGCAACGCAATACCAATGACGGCCAGTACAAACACGCCGGATACCTGATCGGCCATGCGCTGCATGGGTGCGCGGGACCGCTGCGCCTGAGCCACCATCTGGACAATTTGCGACAGGACAGTCTGCGAACCCACCTTCTCGGATTTGATGACGAGACTGCCCGTGGTGTTCATCGTGGCACCGATGACGTGGTCACCAACCCGTTTGGTCACCGGAATTGGCTCCCCGGTAATCATCGACTCGTCCAGGGAACTCGAACCTTCGGTGACCACGCCGTCGACAGGCACTTTTTCTCCCGGACGAACTCGCAGCATATCTCCCACGTGTACGTGCGTCAGGGGAACATCCTCCTCCATGCCATCCGGTCTGATGCGGCGCGCGGTCTTGGGTGCCAGGCCCAGCAAGGACTTGATAGCCGCCGATGTCTGGCTACGCGCCTTGAGCTCGAGAAGCTGTCCCATTAGCGTGAGGGAAATGATGACCGCTGCGGCCTCGAAATAGACACCAACTCGCCCGTGCTCGCTGAAGGCATCCCCGGTAATCATCGACTCGTCCAGGGAACTCGAACCTTCGGTGACCACGCCGTCGACAGGCACTTTTTCTCCCGGACGAACTCGCAGCATATCTCCCACGTGTACGTGCGTCAGGGGAACATCCTCCTCCATGCCATCCGGTCTGATGCGGCGCGCGGTCTTGGGTGCCAGGCCCAGCAAGGACTTGATAGCCGCCGATGTCTGGCTACGCGCCTTGAGCTCGAGAAGCTGTCCCATTAGCGTGAGGGAAATGATGACCGCTGCGGCCTCGAAATAGACACCAACTCGCCCGTGCTCGCTGAAGGCATCCGGAAACGCGCCGGGCATGACGGTAGCGATAACGCTGTAGATGTATGCGGCACCGGTGCCCAGTCCGATGAGCGTCCACATGTTCGGACTGCGATTGATGAATGAGCGGGCGCAGCGTTCAAAAAACGGCAGGCCGGCCCACAGCACCACAGGGGTCGCCAACGCCAACTCGACCCAACTCTGTGTAGTGGCATCCATCCAACCCAGCCTGTGGCCGAACATCGCCAAAATGAACGCAACGACCGTAAGAGGCAACGTCCCCCAGAAGCGGCGACGAAAGTCGGTGAGCTCGGGGTTTTCCTCGTCGTCCAGCCCGGGCATCAGCGGCTCGAGGGTCATGCCGCACTTGGGGCAGTTGCCCGGATGATCCCACCGGATTTCGGGATGCATCGGGCAGGTATATATGGTGCCCGCTGGCGCTGGCACACCCTCTGCTCGCGCAGCGGTTTGGACAAACTTCCCCGGTTCGGCTTGAAACTTGGACTCGCACGAAGCACTGCAGAAATAGTATGTCGCGCCTGCAAGCTCCAGATGAAATTCTGAGTCGGCTGTCACGGCCATACCGCATACTGGGTCTTTTAGCGCGGCCGGCCCGGCAGTTTCGGAGGGATGATGGGCGGTCCGGTGACCATCCCTGCTAGGAGAATGGTCGTGCAAATGACCGCCCGCATCGTGAGAACAGCCGTTGTGGTTGTCTTCTCCGGCATGTGAAGCGGCTGCCTTATTACGGTCCATTCAGCGTGCTCCTCAAGATCCATGGATGGGCGACCAACCTAAACCGAAGGTCTTGGAAAGGAGACTATCGTCGCCGGCATAGGCTCCTACGTGAAAGACTGTCGCTGCGGTGAATCATCCCTCGGGAGACAGTACGCCTAAAAACGCTACCACCGTAACAACCAACAAGCCAATCGCAAGTTCGGCAAGCAGGCTTCTACGTAGTGCATCTGCCGCGACCGACGCGGTTGGGGAGTCCACTTCCGCAGCGAGCCTTGGCACTAACCGATATCGGTTCATGGTAGCCATGCCCACCATGACCACGAAGAACGCGAGCTTCGTCGACAGGAAAATGCCATAGGGCGTGACAGCTACTGCCATCGACGGCACCCCGGCAATGAGCCAATAATTTGCCACACCGGTGACGACGAGGGTCACAACTATTATGCTTCCCAATTTGGCGAAGTCGTTCCCTGTCCGCGCTAATAGCCTTAACGGCACGGTACCAGCCCGAGCTGACCGTGCGAGCATCACAAACGCTACCAACGCGCCCACCCACCCTCCAGCAGCCAGAAGGTGTGCCACATCGACCAGCAGGTGTATGACGCGGAGATTGCCGTCATCCATTGCGCCGTGGCCCGCCCACGCCAAGGTGGACAATGCCACTGCGCCAGTAAGTGCCAAGGCGGAAACCTGCATGACCGGCCACCTCCGCAGAGCGATCGCACCGGCGATATAGAGGCTCAATGCGACCAGGCGAGCAACCCAGGCGATACCAAAGTCCGTGCCCGCGATCATCATCTCGAAGACGTGAGCGCTCAGCTCCGAATACGCGGTGGCACCTGTCATGGATTTCGCCATGACCGCCATGCCGACCAGTGATAAACAAATGCCCGCAACACAGGCCACAACAGACCATCTGATATACCGGCAGGCGACTTCCGAACGCAACTCATTTCGGCGCAATGAGTAGCCCGCGAAGAGCGGCAGGCCGAACACCAACATCAAGTCCAGATACAGGAGGAGCCGCACCAGGATACTTTGCCATTCGACCTGCATGGGCTCATTTCACTTTAAAGTTCACAACGCCGTTGACCGGGTGCGTATCCGACGAAACCGCGCGCCACTCCACACGGTAGCTACCCGCGACGAGCGGGATTTTGGGCATAATGACCATTGTCTTCGGGTCGTCCGCACCCGAAACCGAAGCGGCAACCTTCATGGGCGCGTGATCACTCATGCCCGGCATGCCTGTCATGACAAGGCTCGCGCCGGAGAATTGCTTGGTTAGATTCTCGGAGAATTGAAGTTCGATTTTCTGCGGCGCCGGTCCTTCCGTGCCATCGGCCGGCGTCGAACTGACCAGCTTGGGATGGGCAAATGCGGCGGCGCTGGCAAGAAGCGTCGCAACCGCGAGGAGGGGCTTTGCTGCTGACATGATGGACTTCACTGGACTTCCTTTGAAGTTGGGGGCTGAATTATTAGAACCAGACACGTACACCAGCGACGAAACGGGTCTCACCGCTACGTCCGCCTGATGAACGGACCATGTCGGCAGTGTTGCCGAATGTTTGATAACGCTCCACGCCGATATAGGGCGCGAACTGACGGCTGAACTCGTACCGTAACCGGAGGCCGACGGCGCCATTCGAGAGCCCGCTGCCGACGCCGGTAGCAGGATCGTTCTTTCCATACACGTTGGCTTCAATACGCGGCTGCAGGATAAGGCGTTGGGTAATGAGCAACTCATACTCGGCGGACAGTCTCAGGGCGGTGCGACCTTCCGTTCCGACGTAACCGGTAGCATCGACTTCGAACCAGTAGGGAGCGAGACCTTGTACGCCAAAGGCGAGCCAATTGCGCGCGGGACGTCCGTAACCTGCATCGTTGCGAAAGCCGAGTTGGGTGTCCCAGTAAGTGGCAATGGCATGGCCCCACAGTAGTTCGGTGCGAGCGTCATGAACCTTGCCTTTCTCGGCCTCCCCCTCGGCCTTGATCACGAACTTGTTGTACGTGCTACCGAACCAGGCCTGAGCTTCATACGAGGCGGCATTGCTGTCGCTACCATGCGACCATTCGAGTCGATCCACCAGGATCGACGCGAAGGTGTGCTCGTCTGCCATATGAAGCTGACGATGCGGGCCTAGCGCGTATTGCCCGACGCCTAGTTGATACCCACCCGAATAGGCATCTGGGTCCCGGGCGTCAGGCGGCGCCTTGCCCCCTTGCATATTCATGTCGCCATGATCCATCGACATGGGTGCGGTTGAACCTTCCTCCATTGTCTGGATTTGGTCTCCATCCATGGTCTGCATGTCATCGCCCCCCATGCTTTGCATGCCGCCATGATCCATGCCTTCCATGGCGGCCGACGGCGAGCTCTCCGCCTTCGGCGTGGCCGGCGCTCCGGCAGCGTCGTGCGAGGAACCGTGGTCCTCATGGGAGTGTTGCGCCCAGGCGGGCGCCATGCCAGTAGCGATCAGGAGCGCAACGAGAAGAGATGACCTGTATGTGTGCACGCGGGAATTCCCTTTGATATGAGACATCACGCCACCACCACTTCTCGGAACATTCCCGCATCCATATGCAGCATGAGGTGGCAATGCCACGCCCAGCGGCCGAGCGCATCGGCGGTCACGAGAAAACTGATGCGCTGCGCCGGCTGAACGGGAATCGTATGCCGTCTTGCCTGGAACGAGCCGTCCGGCGCCTCCAGTTCACTCCACATCCCGTGCAGATGCATGGGGTGCGTCATCATCGTGTCGTTGTGTAGGATGACCCGCAGGCGCTCGCCATACTTGAAGGACACCGGCGTCGATCTTCCAAACTCCACACCGTCGAACGACCAGCTATACCGTTCCATATTGCCCGTCAGATGCAGTTCCACTTCGCGTCCCGGCCCGCGCGCATCCATGGGACCTCCGATGGTATGCTGGTCCGAGAGTGTCAAGACACGGCGACCGTTATCGCGCAGGCCGATTCCCGGATCATCTAGATTCGTGCGTGCCATGTCGACGCGCATGTCAGTGCTGGCTCCATATTCCGTGCGGGCATGCCGTGCCTTGGTGCTCGGAACCCTAAGGGGATCCATTCCAGCCATGTTGTGCATGCCAGACGAAGCGCTTTGCCTATGGTCCATTGCCATGCCGCCGTGTTGGCTATGGTCCATCTGCATGGCGCTATGGTCCATGCCGGCCATTCCAGCGTGTCCCTTGGCGCTGTGGTCCATGCCGGCCATTGCACCGTGTCCCATGGAGCCGTGGTCCATGCTCCCCATCATGTCGGCCATGGTGAGCCATTTCACTGGGTCAAGAGCAGGAACAGGCGCCACGAGTCCGTCGCGGGATGCCAGTGTGCCGCGGGCAAAGCCTGTCCGATCCATCGACTGCGCGAAAATCGTGTGCGCCTCCTCTGTAGGCTCCACCAGGACGTCGCAGGTTTCTCCCGGCCCGAATCGGAATTCATCGACCGTAACGGGATCAATGTTCTGCCCATCGACTTGAACGACTTTAAGCTTGAGCCCCGGGATGCGAACGTCATAGAACGTGTTGCCCGCACCGTTGACAAAGCGCAAGCGAATCTTCTCGCCCGGCCGGAACAGCCCCGTCCAGTTGCCGGACGGCGTGACGCCGTTCATCAGATAGGTGAGCGTCGCTGCAGACAGATCGGCCAGATCCGTGGGATTCATCCGCATCTGATTCCACATCTTCCGCTTGTCCAGCGCCGCCTTAATACCTTCGTTCGAGACGTCGCGGAAGAAGTCGAGCGCCGTGGGTTGGTTGTAGTTGTAGTAGTCGCTTTGAACCTTAAGCTTGGAGAGAACCCGCATTGGATCCTCGTCCGTCCAGTCCGAGAGCAGGACAGAGTAATCCCGGTCGGCGCGTACGGGGTCCGTATCACCTTCGATGATCAGGGCGCCATAGACGCCCGTCATCTCCTGGAATCCGGAATGCGAGTGATACCAATAGCTACCGGTCTGTTCCACNCCTTCGTTCGAGACGTCGCGGAAGAAGTCGAGCGCCGTGGGTTGGTTGTAGTTGTAGTAGTCGCTTTGAACCTTAAGCTTGGAGAGAACCCGCATTGGATCCTCGTCCGTCCAGTCCGAGAGCAGGACAGAGTAATCCCGGTCGGCGCGTACGGGGTCCGTATCACCTTCGATGATCAGGGCGCCATAGACGCCCGTCATCTCCTGGAATCCGGAATGCGAGTGATACCAATAGCTACCGGTCTGTTCCACCTTGAAGCGGTAGGTGAAGGTTTCGCCTGGCGCGATACCGTTAAAACTGATGCCCGGAACTCCGTCCATCTGGAAAGGCAGGACGATACCGTGCCAGTGGATCGAGGTCGGTTCCCGCAGCCGGTTGGTGACACGAATCGTGACGGTGTCACCTTTGCGCCAGCGCAGTGTGGGCCCTGGCAGTGTCCCATTGATCGTTTGCGCGACCCCTGCTTTGCCGGTGAAGTTCACCGCCGCATCTTCAATGACAAGGTCGAATTCGGTTCCGCGTAGCACAGGAGCCGTACCAATCCCCGCACGAGTGGGGGAGTTGGATTGCGCCCATCCGCCCGTCGACAGGCCGCCAAGAGCTCCGAGCACCCCGCCTGCTGCAAGCCCTTGGACAAAACGGCGCCGGGAAAGGCCCATGTGCTTGGGCAGGACAATGTCCGAAGACAGTTTCGATCGCATTAGTGCTTCCTTAGACACTTCATTCGCTACAGAGGATTGGAGCAATGGGCACAGGTTAGGGAAAGCGGACTAACCTTGGAATTACCCAAAAATTGCATTCCCGTAAGGTCGCTGTAATGTACGAGCCTCGGCATACACTGGCGGTCTTACTGCGGCTATGCCGGCATCCACTGGGGTTTTAATGAAGTTGTTAGTCGTTGAGGACGAACTTAAGACGGGGGAATACCTGCGTCAGGGCCTGACCGAGGCCGGCTTCGTGGTGGATCTCGTGCGAAACGGCCAGGATGGGTTGCACATGGCCATGTCGGAGGTGTACGACCTTCTCATTTTGGACGTCATGCTGCCCGATCTGGATGGTTGGAAGATACTCCAGCGCGTGCGGGCAACCGAGAATGCAGTACCTGTGTTGTTCCTCACGGCGCGAGACAGTGTTGCTGATCGGGTCAAGGGGCTTGAATTAGGTGCAGACGACTACTTGGTGAAGCCCTTTGCGTTTTCCGAGTTGCTAGCGCGTGTGAGGACGCTACTTCGGCGCGGCGCAGGCGGCCTGCCCGCCGATCGCATACAGATTGGTGACCTCATCCTTGATCTGCCACGCAGGAGAGCCACCCGGAGCGGGCGCAAGATCGTTCTGACGAGCAAGGAATTCTCCCTGTTAGAGTTGTTTGCGCGTCGGCGTGGAGAGGTGCTTCCTCGCTCCCTGATTGCCTCCCAGATCTGGGACATGAACTTTGATAGTGATAGCAACGTGATTGACGTTGCAATTCGTCGCCTTCGCGCCAAGATCGACGACGGTTTCGAACCGAAGCTAATCCAGACGGTACGCGGGATGGGGTATGTCCTCGAAGTGCCGGAGGGCGACGAATGAAGCGACGCCTATCTTTGACTGTGCGGCTGACTCTGTTGTTTTCGTTTTCGTCAGCGGTCGTATTGTCCGGTCTGGGCGTCCTCATTTGGCTGGCGATGGACAGGCACTTCGCAAATGAAGACTATGTGGTTCTTGGCGACAGTGTTCGGCTCATCCAGAAGATCACCAAGGAATCGCCCTCGGCCAACGTTCGTGCGCAGTTGGAACAGATGCTGGAGCACCACCCTGGTTTTGTGGCACGGGTCCAGATCGAAAGCGGTGGGACTCTGTACCAAACCAAGGGCTTCGACTTCGCTCTTGCTCTTGATGCAGTCCGCACACTCGGAAAGAGTGACGACAACCTGCTTTGGCGGCAGGATGGGCGTGTCTATCGCGGCATGCAAGCGCTAGCGACCATGCCGGGTGATGACGGAAAGCTCCGCATACTGGTGGGAATGGATACTGACATCCATGCCCATTTCATGGACGCATTTCGCCGGTCCTTGGCGTTCTATATCACCCTCGCCGTCATGGCCAGCGGCCTGTTCGGATGGTGGGCCGCGCGGCGCGGCTTGGCCCCGTTGCACACCATGGCAGCCCGAGCCAGTGGAGTGACTTCGCACAAGCTGGATGCGCGCATGCCCGTCGAGACCGTGCCGGTGGAGATGGCTGATCTGGCCGTCACCCTCAATGCAATGCTGGGGCGCCTGCAAGAGGATTTTCGGCGGCTTACAGAATTTTCCTCTGATATCGCACACGAATTACGCACGCCGCTCACCAATCTGATGACGCAGACCCAGGTCGCGCTCTCCCAGCCAAGGAATACTGAAAAGTATCGGGAAGTGCTGGCCTCCAACGCCGAAGAACTTCAGCGTCTTTGCCGCATGGTGTCGGACATGCTTTATCTCGCGAAGATGGAACACGGTCTGACGCTCCCCAACGAGGAAGCCATCACTATCAGCGAAGAGGTCAAAGCGTTGTTCGAGTTCTACGATGCCTTGGCCGATGACAAGGGAATCTGCCTTTCCGTGCAGGGCGAAGCTCACATTCGCGGCGACCGACTGATGCTGCGCAGAGCATTGAGCAACTTATTGTCCAATGCGTTGCGGTATACGCCCCACGGGAAGGCGATCGTAGTTACCGCCTCGGAAGACGATGGCAATGCGACTCTCGTCGTGGAGAACCAAGGTCCGGGAATCGATCCCGAACTTTTGCCGTCTCTCTTCGATCGGTTCTTTCGCGCTGACAAGTCGCGGAATCGTGTTGACGCCGAGGGGGTTGGGCTCGGCTTGTCGATCACCAAGGCCATCTTGACCGCCCACGGCGGCACAATTCTCGTTCAGTCCCACGGTGGCCACACACGATTTGTCATGACCTTCCCCCACGTTGCGAAATGAGAAATGTGGTTCTTGAAAAAAATGGGAAACAAACAGGCTCCGCTTTGGGCAGAGGCAGGTCGACTACAGCGCGCGAATCACTCGTTACGGATTATCCTGCGCAGCACGAGAGCTGCTTCACGTCTTTCGAGAAGGTCTGAGCGGCAAGCCTGAGCCCTTCGACCATGGTCAGGTACGGGAACAACTGGTCGGCGAGGTCCTGCACGGTCATCCTTGCGCGGATGGCGATCGCTGCCGTCTGAATGAGTTCACCCGCTTCTGGCGCCACCGCCTGCGCGCCAATCAGCCGGCCGCTGCCAGTCTCGGCCACCAACTTGATGAGGCCGCGTGTGTCGAAATTCACCAGCGCGCGCGGGACGTTATCGAGCGTCAGCGTGCGGCTGTCGGTCTCAATGCCCTCCCGATGCGCCTGCGCCTCGCTATAGCCGACAGTGGCAACTTGTGGCTCGGTGAAGACGACCGCCGGCATCGCATCTAGATTGAGCTGCGCTTCGCCGCCGAGCATGTTGATCGCCGCGCGCGTACCGGCGGCCGCCGCAACGTAGACGAATTGCGGCAGATTGGTACAGTCGCCGGCCGCATAGATATTCGGTGCACTCGTGCGCATCCCCGTGTCGACCACGATGGCGCCACGCTCGTCGAGCTGCACCCCGGCACTTGCCAGGCTAAGACCCTCTGTGTTGGGCGAGCGGCCAGTTGCTACCAGCAGGCGGTCGACGAGCACGTCGCCGTGGTTCGTGGTGAGGACGAACTCGCCATCGGTGTGTACTACCTGGCTCGCCTGGGTCTGCGTCAACACCTCGATGCCTTCGGCGCGAAAGGCCGCGGTTATGGCTTCGCCAATTGCCGGGTCCTCGTGGTAAAGGAGTGTGTGCCGAGCCAGAACGGTGACATGGCTACCCAGCCGCGCAAAGGCCTGCGCCAGTTCCAACGCGACCACCGACGACCCGATCACGGCGAGCCGCTTGGGGACGACCTCACTCTCCAGCGCTTCGGTTGAGGTCCAGTAAGGCGTTTCATTCAGGCCATGAATTGGCGGTGCTGCGGCAGTGGAACCCGTGGCAATCAGGCCGCGATCGAACGACACCGCACGTTCGCCGCCAGCGTTCAGCGTCACGGTGAGTGCATGGCTCCCGGTGAAGCGTGCCTCGCCGCGTAGGACATGGATGTTCGGGATCGTGTCGAGAATGTTCTCGTATTTGGCGTGGCGCAGCTCGTTCACGCGCGCCTGCTGCTGGGCGAGCAGGCGCGGCCGGTCGATGGCTGGCGTCATGGCAGTGATCCCTGCGTCGAAGGGACTTGTTTGCCGCAGATGCGCGATGTGGGCTGCACGGATGAGGATCTTGGAGGGCACGCAGCCGACGTTGACGCACGTGCCACCTATGGTTCCGCGCTCGATCAGAGTCACTTGGGCGCCGTTTTCGGCGGCCTTCAGCGCCGCCGCCATGGCAGCGCTACCACTGCCGACTACGGCGACCCGCAACGCGCTATCGCCGCCGCTGCGCTTGCCACTAGCCCTTTCCCAACCGGGCGTCTTGTCAGGCAGGTCGGCAGATCGGGGTGGCACGTCAGCAACCTTGGTATGGTAGCCGGCCTTCGTCACCGCCGCAGCCAGCGCGTCGTGGCTAACTCCTTCCTCGACCGTCACATTGGCCAGGGCTTTGGAATAGGAAACCTCTGCCGAGCGCACGCCAGGTACCTTTTCCAACGTCTTCCTGAGATGCTCGGCGCAGCTAACGCAGGTCATCCCATCGATCTTCAAGGTCATCATAGCCTTGCTCCATTCTTTCATAGATTTGGTTGGATGCACCATCCTTCATCCTTTGCGCATGATGGCCGGGCGCAAATCACGCGTGTCGCGATAGTACAGACGCGCCGCGCGCCGGGGAAAATAGATCCCGGATTGTGAGAAGCGACATCGCAGTATTTCCGCGACGTTAGTGCTTGACCGATGAAGGATAGCCTGCGGCCGCCGTGGCCTTGGTCAGTGCCTGGAAGGTCGTCTTGCTATCGTCGAATGTCACGACAGCCTCTCGCTGCTCAAAACGAATATTCGCGTTTTCTACACCTGCAACCTTCGAAAGCGCATGCTTGACGGTGATCGGACAAGCAGCGCACGTCATGCCGAATACAGATAACGTGACCGTCCGGGTTGTGGCCCAGGCCGGAGCCGTGACGACAACGAGCCCCAGAGCAGCAAGCAGCTTTTTCACAATGAACTCCACGCCCGGTAGAATAGGGGCAGCACGTAGGGGAACCCGAGCGCGATCAGGATCAGCAGCCAGACGATCCAGAACATAAGCTTGTACGCGGCGCGTACCTCTGGAATTGCGCAGACCTCGCCCGACTTACACACGGCTGCGGGCCGGAAGATACTCCGTCCAGCGAAGAACAACGCCACCAGTGCAGCGCCGATGAAAACCGGACGCCAAGGTTCGAGCAATGTCAGATTGCCAATCCAAGCTCCGCTGACACCCAGCGCGACGAGCATCAACGGCCCGAGGCAGCACGTTGATGCGAGGATTGCAGCCAGTCCGCCGACGAGCAGCGCGCCGCGACCTTTCCGAGATTCCGCCATACGCTTGCCCTTCCGGATTGCCGATGAGTAGCGTAACGTTACTTCCGTACCTAAGTACGGAGTCAAGCGGTATGGAAAACAAAATCGAAAATCTCACCATCGGCGCCTTCGCAAAGGCGGCCGGCGTCAATGTCGAGACTATCCGGTTCTATCAGCGCAAGGGCCTGCTGCTCGAGCCCGGGAAACCGTATGGCAGCATCCGCCGCTACAGCGAAGCGGACGTCAAGCGGGTACGGTTTGTCAAATCTGCCCAGCGGCTGGGCTTCAGCCTCGACGAAATCTCGGACCTGCTGAAACTGGAGGATGGGACACACTGCAAGGAGGCGAGCAGCCTTGCTGAACACAAGCTGCAGGACATTCAGGAGAAACTCGTCGACCTCCGGCGCATGGAAGAGATACTCGTCCAGCTCGTACGCGCGTGTCATTTGCGCAGGGGAAACGTGTCATGCCCATTGATTGCCTCGTTGCAACGAGGCGAATGACCACCGGCACTTTCATTTCTGGATTGAGCCGTTGCGGTCTAGCGATGGCCGGCCACCGGCTTTTCTGCCAGCGAAAATTAGTCACGCCTGACAGGCAGAGACTTTTCTGCCTGCTGCTTCCTTCGTGATCGTGAGGCCTCCACCTTTACAAGATCTTTGTATTCGTCTGTATCACGATGTGGCACCGATACGTGCCGAGACAGTGCCGGCCTGAAAGTAGTACATGCGTGAAACACCTGTTTCCGTTAATACGCTCCACTGGCCCACGTACCGGCACGATTCCGAAAAAGAGGCATGAATCCAAATAAAGTTCTTGACGTTCCCATGGTGGGAATTTCTAGGCTTCAGGTGCGCTCAGGTCGCCACCACCCTAAGAAATGAAAAATTCGATCACCGTTCGCCGCCTTATTGCCTGGACTTGGCTCGCAGCATTGCTGCTGACCGGTTCAGCATCGGCCGCCTATGTCTGTCCGACTGACATGGCGAGCGGCAAAGTGACCACCATGCAGCAAATTGGCTGCGTCGACGACGATCAACCGGCGTTTTGTGCAAGCTATCTTCGCGGTAGCCCAGTAAACGCACCACAGCCGCATCCTCCTGGTGCCGGTGGCCCGCCAACACGAACCTGCGAGCTGGTCTGGCGTCCTGCTTCCGTGACTGCGCAAAAACTGTCGTTGTCGCTGCGAGGCGAACCAGCCCCCTCGTCTGTACCAATCTATTTGGCGACGGCCCGACTGAGGCCTTGATGTTCCGATGCCTGACCGGCTGATGGCAGGCATCCACCGTTGATCACCGGGTATGACAAAGCTCTGCTTGTGCTTCCCGCTAACCCAGCAGGTATGAACATCAAATCACTCAATTGGGGACCATCATGAACCTCGCCAGAATCGCCACTGCTTTTGTATTCGCTGGACTCGCCACGTCTGCGTTTGCCGGTCCGGATTGGGATGTCATCCAGCGAGCTCGCCTGGCTGCACATCAAGCCAATGTGACGGCCGCCGAAAATCAGGCCATGAAGGATCAATGCATGCAGATGATGCATCGGGTGTCTTCGTCCGATGCGCATCTGCAATGGATGAGCAATGCCCTCGACACGCACGGCACCACCACCGATGCAGACACGGTCTCCAACCGCATATGGGGTAACTCGCTTGCATCGGTCTTGGGCGAACGGAGTCCGTACCTGGATGGCGGCCGCATTGAGCAGCGCAATGTCTTCACCGATGGCGCGCTGAGCGTGGCCGGCATGGACCGGACGGGGGTATCGGCCCCACCGGAACGCGCCCGCGATCCGTACACCGATGGCGCGCGCGTCAGCGATATGTCGTCGCTGGCATAACGCAACCCTCGTCTTGTCGCTTGGAAGCGCCGGCAGCCGATCGTGCTGCCGGCGTGCCTGAAGGTACGCTCTTGCAATCCATCGAAAAGCGGTTATGCTTGGCGCTAGTTTGAGATACCCGTAGATCGTGCGTCACATCGCCCGCCGGCATTCGTGGATTGCCGGACTCCTTCTGGTTGTGTTCCTGTCAGTTCAACTGGCAACGGCCGCTTACGCCTGTACGATTGGCGTGAACGTGCCGGCGGAACAGCCGTCGATGGACGCCATGGTGTCCTGCGCCGACATGGCCGAACAGGATGCCGCGCAGGACAATGGCGAGAAGGCGTTTTGTATGGGCCATTGCCAGGCCGATACTAAGTACGCCGATCACGCTGTGCCGCAGATTCCCGCATTTATCCCGGTCCTCGCCGGCATCATCATCGAGCCTCCGGTGCTGGATGCCACGCCGGTCATCGCTCGGCATGCACACACCCAGCCGCGCGCGCCACCACCACCGCACGCCATTCTTCACTGCTGTTTCCGCACCTAGCCTCCGAAGCCACGCCACTTCCTTGTCGCTCCCTATCTCTCGGGAGCGGTGGTCGTTGTTTCCGGAGGCTTTATGTCATTTCCACGTTGCCTAAGGCTGGCGCTTCTGTATGCGTCCGCCCTCGGCATGACGGTGTCGCTTGCCGCGTCGCCGTCTGCCGCACCCGCCCTATCCATTGAAGAAGCCGCAGCGCTGGCAACGGCGCATGCGAACGACGCCGAGAATTCGCACGGTGCCATCGAAGCGGCTGTGCAACAGGCAGTCGCTGCCGGCCAGTTGCCCGACCCCGTACTCAAGGTTGGTCTGAATGATGTGCCCGTCAATGGGTCCGACAAGGGTTCGCTGAGTCGAGATTCCATGACCACTCGCTCGATCAGCGTATTGCAGGAATTCACGCGCGCAGACAAGCGACGCGCGCGCACCGCGCGCTTCGAAGCCGAATCCGCTTCCGCCGATGCACGGCGCCTGGTCGGTGTGACCAATGTCCAACGCAACGCCGTGGCCGCGTGGATCGATCGCTGGTACGCAGAGCAGGCGGCCGCGCTGCTTGGCCACCATTCCCATCCTTTGAGCCTGGCGCTGGAGGCTGCCAATGCGGCCTACCGCAGTGGCCGCGGCACGCGTGCCGACGTGCTGTCTGCGCAATTGGAAGTGCAGAAACTGCGCGACCGTGAAGGGGAGAATCAGGCGGCGCTCGACACTGCCACCGTCAATCTGTCGCGTTGGATCGGCACCGACGCCGCACGTCCGCTGGGCGAGCGTCCTGCGCTGATCGTACCGGAGCGCGTCGAGCAACTCATCCGTACGCGCTACGACGGGGTGCCGGAGATCGTCGCAGCCCAGCGTGACGTTACCCTTGCGGAGAGCGAAGTGCGCGTGGCGGACGAATCACGCAAGCCCGATATCTCTGTCGAGTTGATGTATAGCCAGCGTGGTTCGGCTTACTCCAATCTGGCATCGGTCAACGTGAGCTTTCCGCTGCCGTGGGATCGCACCAACCGGCAAGATCGTGAAGTGTCCGCGCGACTCGCACAGGCCACGGAGGCGCGCGCCAAGGCCGAGATCATCCAGCGCAATACGGACGCAGCAGTCGGTGCGCGCCTTGCCGAATTGCGCCGCAACCTGGAGCGCCTCAAGCGTTATGACGACGCCACGTTGCCGCTTGCCAATGCACAGGCAGAAGCCACGCTGACGGCCTATCGGGCCAATACCGGTTCGCTGCTGGCCGTGGCGGAAGCCAATCACCGTGCCATCGATACCGCATTGGAGCGGCTGGCGCTGGAGCAACGCACGACAAAACTCTGGGCTGAGCTCACTTTCCTGACGCCCCTGCCGACCGCACAGACCGAATCTGCCACCAAGGATTTCAAATGACTCGACTGAAAATCGCCGCGGCGTGCCTGGTGCTGATCGGCGCGGCCGGATTTGCCGGCTATCGCTTCGGTGTTTCGCAAGGAGCGTCGGACATGCCAGCCAAACCGGAGACGGGTGCGACATCGAAAACCGGCGATGTCGATCCGCAGACGGGTAAGAAGGTTCTCTACTGGCACGACCCGATGGTGCCGGGCCAGCGCTTCGACAAGCCGGGCAAATCGCCTTTCATGGACATGCAACTGGTACCGGTCTATGCCGATGGCGACGGTTCAGGCGGCAACGGGGTCTCCATCGACAGCCGTGTGACCCAGAACCTCGGGATCCGCACAGCGGAGGTGAAGGCCGCACGCATGGGCACAGTGCTTGAGGCACCCGGCAATGTGGCGATTGACGAGCGCAGCATCCAGGTCATTCAGGCGCGCACCGGCGGCTTCATCCAGCAATTGGGCGTGCGGGCCACGCTCGACCCGGTACGAAAGGGTCAGACATTGGTCACCCTCTACGCCCCCGACTGGGTGGCGGCACAGGAGGAGTACCTGGCCGTGGCGCGAATGCCCCAAGGAGTACAGGGCGACCTGACGGAGGCCGCAAAAGCGCGCATGCGGCAAGCCGGCATGACGCCGGGCCAAGCCGATGCAGTCGCCCGTTCCGGCAAGCTGCAGACCGGCCAGGGCATCTCCAGTCCGCTGGACGGCGTGGTTACCGAGATTGCGGTACGCGAGGGCATGACGGTCAGCGCTGGTATGACACTTTTCAAGTTGGCGGATCTTGCGCGGGTATGGGTGATTGCCGAAGTACCCGAGGCCCAGGCGCGCGGCATCGCACCCGGACAGTCCGTTACGGTATTGGCCACCGCCGCGCCGGAACCCGTAAGCGGCAAGGTCGATGCGATCCTGCCCGACGTCAATCCAGCCACGCGCACCCTCAAGGTCCGCATCGTACTGCCCAACAAGCAGCGCCGGTTGGTGCCCGGTATGTTTGCCAACGTGCGGTTCGACAGCGGTGATCGCCAGGACGTCCTGCAGATTCCATCCGAGGCCGTGATTCGCACCGGCCAGCGTAGCGTCGTCATGGTCGATGCGGGCTCCCAGGGCTACGTGAGCACCGAAATCCGCACAGGCCATGAATCCGGCGGCATGACTGAAGTCCTTTCCGGACTGCAAGCCGGGCAAAAGGTCGTGACCTCGGGCCAGTTCCTGATTGATTCCGAAGCCAGCCTGCGCGGCACATCGGACCGACTGGCATCGCCGGCCGGTGCGTCCGCGCCCGCCGCAGCTGCGTCGGAGCATGAGGGTGCCGGTCGCATCGAAGCCGTAAATGCTGCGGGTCTAACGATCTCGCACGGACCGATTCCCTCGGCACAGTGGGGCGCCATGACGATGGATTTTGCGGCAAGTAATGCGGCAATGCTCAAGGGGTTGAAACCGGGCGATCGCATCCGGTTCCGCTTCCGCCTGAACCGGGACGGTGCAGCTACACTATCGTCGGTACAGCCGGCTGGCGCCGAAGGAGCCAAGCCATGATCGCGCGCATCATCCTGGCGTCGATACGCAACCGCTTCCTGGTGCTGCTGGCCACGGTCATGCTCACCGCGTGGGGGTTGTGGGCGGTGCGCAGTACACCGCTCGACGCGTTGCCGGATCTGTCCGACACGCAGGTCATCATCCGCACGCCGTTCCCAGGCCAGGCGCCGCAGATTGTCGAGAATCAGGTCACCTACCCGCTCACCACCACGATGCTGTCCGTGCCGGGGGCCAAGACCGTGCGGGGCTACTCGTTCTTCGGCGACTCGTTCGTCTACGTCCTGTTCGAGGACGGCACCGATCCGTACTGGGCGCGCTCCCGCGTGCTGGAGTACCTGAATCAGGTGCAGTCACGCCTGCCGGCCGCGGCCAAACCGGCACTGGGACCGGATGCCACCGGCGTGGGCTGGATCTACGAGTACGCGCTAGTGGACAAGACCGGACGGCACGACCTCTCACAGTTGCGTGCGCTACAGGACTGGTTCCTGCGCTTTGAGCTGAAGTCACTGCCTAACGTCGCCGAGGTAGCGCCCATCGGCGGCATGGTGAAGCAGTATCAGGTCGTATTGCAGCCGGATAAGCTGCGCGCCTACAACATCCCTCAGGCCAAGGTCCTAGAGGCGTTGAAGGGCGCGAACCAAGAGGCCGGAGGCTCTGTTCTCGAGCTTGGCGAGGCCGAGTACGCGGTGAGGGCATCGGGGTACCTGAAGACGCTCGATGATTTCCGGCAGATTCCGTTAATGACTAGCGAAGCGGGCATCCCCGTTCGGCTCGGCGATGTGGCCACGATCCAGTTTGGTCCCGAGTTGCGGCGCGGTATTGCCGAACTCAATGGTCAGGGCGAGGTCGCTGGCGGTGTCATCGTGATGCGCTCGGGTAAGAACGCACTGGAAACCATCGAGGCGGTCAAGGCCAAGCTCGCCACGCTACAGAAGAGTCTGCCGGCCGGCGTCGAGATTGTCACCACCTACGATCGCTCCTCCCTGATCAATCGCGCCGTGGAAAATCTGACGCACAAGCTGATCGAAGAGTTTATCGTCGTCGCGTTGGTCTGCCTGGTCTTTCTCTTCCACCTGCGTTCCGCTTTGGTGGCCATCGTATCGCTGCCGCTCGGCGTGCTGGCAGCATTCCTCGTCATGCGATATCAGGGCGTCAATGCCAACATCATGTCGCTGGGGGGCATCGCCATTGCCATCGGCGCCATGGTCGATGCCGCGGTTGTCATGATCGAGAACGCGCACAAGCATCTGGAACACTGGCATGCGGACAACCCCGGGCGGGACCTGACAGGCCATGAGCGCTGGCGCGTGATCGGCGAGTCGGCGGCCGAGGTGGGACCCGCGCTGTTCTTCTCGCTATTGATCATTACGCTGTCGTTCATCCCGGTGTTCACGCTGGAGGCGCAGGAAGGCCGGCTATTTTCGCCGCTGGCCTTTACGAAGACGTACTCGATGGCCGCTGCCGCTGGCTTGTCGGTGACCTTGGTGCCAGTCCTGATGGGCTATATGATCCGGGGCAAGATTCCCAGCGAGCAGTCCAATCCGCTCAACCGATGGCTGATTCGCGCCTATCAGCCGATGCTGGCCAAGGTACTCACCTACCCGAAAACCACGATCGCAGTTGCGGCAGTTCTGCTGGTCGCGACCGCCTGGCCGATTATGCGAATTGGCGCAGAGTTCATGCCGCCCCTCGATGAGGGTGACCTGCTCTACATGCCTTCGGCACTGCCGGGGCTGTCCACCGGCAAGGCGGCGCAGTTGTTGCAACAAACTGACCGCCTGATCAAGACTGTGCCAGAGGTAGCCACCGTGTTCGGCAAGGCGGGCCGCGCAGATTCGGCGACCGACCCGGCGCCCATCGAGATGTTCGAGACCACGATCCAATTCAAGCCCCGCGACCAGTGGCGCGCCGGCATGACGCCGGACAAGCTGGTGGAGGAGCTCGACCGCGTGGTGAAGGTGCCCGGCCTGTCCAATATCTGGGTGCCGCCAATCCGCAACCGCATCGACATGTTGGCCACCGGCATCAAGAGTCCGGTTGGCATCAAGGTGGCGGGTACTGACCTGAAGGAGATCGACCGGTTGTCCACTCGGATCGAGGAAGCCGTCAAGGCGGTGCCGGGTGTCACATCGGCGCTCGCCGAACGTCTGTCCGGCGGGCGCTACATCGACGTCGATATCGACAGGATGGCGGCCGGGCGGTACGGGCTCAACATCGATGACGTGCAGAGCATTGTGTCGTCTGCCATCGGCGGCGACAACGTGGGGGAGGTGGTCGACGAATTAGCGCGCTATCCGATCAATGTCCGCTATCCACGCGACTACCGCGACTCGGTGGAGCAATTGCGCGCCCTGCCCATCGTCACCGGCAGGGGCCAGCAGATTACCCTTTCTGACGTGGCGCGCCTTGCGGTGGTGCAGGGCCCACCGATGCTGCGCAGCGAAAACGCCCGCCTGTCCGGCTGGATATACGTGGACATTCGCGGACGCGATCTGCGCTCCGCCGTCCAGGACATGCAAGCGGTGGTGGCGAAGGCGGTGCCGATGCCGGCGGGCTATTCCCTCAGTTGGTCGGGGCAGTTCGAATACCTGGAGCGGGCCACCGGGAAGCTGAAGGTAGTGGTGCCGTTCACGCTGTTGATCATCTTCGTGTTGCTCTACCTGGTGTTCGGTCGCCTGGACGAAGCGCTGCTCATCATGGGCACGCTGCCGCTGGCGCTCATCGGCGGCTTCTGGCTGCTCTATGCGCTGGGCTACAACCTCTCTGTGGCCGGCGTCGTCGGCTTCATCGCCCTGGCCGGCGTCGCAGCCGAGTTCGGTGTCATCATGCTGCTCTACCTGAAGCAAGCCTGGAGCGAACGCGAGGCCCGAAGCGAAACTAGCGTGTCCGCACTGCTAGATGCCATCCAGGAAGGTGCGGTGCAGCGGGTGCGTCCCAAGGCCATGACCGTCGCGGTCATTCTCGCCGGCCTAATTCCCATCATGTGGTCGCATGGCACCGGCTCGGAGGTCATGCAGCGCATTGCCGCCCCGATGGTCGGCGGCATGGTCACCGCGCCATTGCTTTCCCTGTTTGTTGTGCCGGCGGTGTACCTGCTGATGCGCAGACGCCAGACCAAACCTGTCCCACTTTCCACCCACCCTTCACTTCAGGAGGAATCACAATGAAACACGTCAAGAGTCTCGTAATCACGCTTGCACTCGCTGCCGCCCCCACCGCGTTCGCGGCCGGATCCATGGACGGCATGGACATGAAAGGCATGGACATGAAACCGTCAGCCGCATCGCAAAAGGCGCCGCAGCCTGTTGCGGCGGAGGTCAAGAATATCGATGCGAAGGCCGGTAAGGTAACGCTTAAGCACGGCCCGATCGAAAATCTCGGCATGCCCGCCATGGTGATGGCGTTTCCGGTCAAGGACCGCGCTTCGCTGAAGAACTTCAAGGACGGTGACGCGGTATCAGTGACGTTCGACAACGTCAATGGCGCGCCGACCGTCGTAGATATGCAGCACAAATAAGCGCGCGATCGCATGCCGCCGAAAACGGCGGCATGCATATGACGTGCAATTCGATGCACGTCCCTCGAAAAAAGGCAGAGCCCCCCGACTGAATGCGGCCACTTTACCTTCCATCTGACGTTGTTTCGGCGATTCTGGTCGCCCTGGCGCTTACATTCTGTACGATCTGCTGGTTCGCGTGGTATCTCAGGCGCCACCATGGCACTCGCCGCCAGCACGCATCCACACACGTTGCTCGCTTGCGCAAGAGACGTCGCAGGTCCGGGAAGAATCGCAAGTAAGCCTGACCAGATAACGCGTCGGTCTGCCTTGCAACGCAGGCATAGTTCACACAAGTCGGCGCAAAATACTGGACGCCATGACATGGCGAAAACGTAGCGTCACGTGCGAGATCATCACCGTCGGATGCCCGCTCACTATCGCAGCAGCCAGTGGGGCCGCTCTAACTGGATGACCGGAAGGGAGGCTGAGCCATCTGGCCTGGGTCGACAAGGTGTCTCGCGGCCGCCCGTCGTCGCGAATCGCTATGACACATTGTCTTTAAACGTGGCATCGACGAAGGCCCGCAACTGTGTCAGATCGGTCCTGGCATAGGCCGCTGTGGTCTGTACGGAGGCGTGGCCAAGCAGCGCCTGGGCGACTGGCAACGGTACCTGGTGATCGACCACCAGCGTGCGGGCATACGCATGGCGTAGCCAGTGCGGCGACGCGGCGCGCAGCAGCAACGCCTGTGCCGGCTCGCGCGCCTCCAGGCCCTCGGCCACCGCCGCAAAGATCGCCTTGATCTCCCGATAGAGGCCGGCCTGCTGCAACGCTTCCCCCTTGCTGCCGTGGATCACGGGCAGCGTCTCATGCGCCGGCGGCTCGGGCGGCAGACCGCGGGCGTGCCGGTAGGCCCGCAGCACCACCACGCACGACGTCGGCAACGGAATGGCCCGCACCTTGCGTCCCTTGCCGCAGACATAGAGGGTCCACCGCCCGGGCGCCTCGGCCTCCAGCCGCGGCAGCGCAGTCTCATCCGACCACGCCAGTTCCGCCAGACGCACGCCGGCATAGCGATACAGCGCCCAGATCGCCCGCCGCCGCAGCATCGGCAACGCATCGTCGGCACGGTTCGCCTCAAGCCAGGCATCGCAAGCGTCCAGCAGCGCGGGCGGGATCAGCCGCGTCGGTGCGAAACCGGTCCGCGCGCGGCTGCCGGAGGACAGGCCCGCGGCCGGGTTGGCATGCAGGTAGCCGGTCGCGTACCAGTAGCCGTAGAGACTGGCCACCACGGCGAGTGCGCGCGTGCAGGTCGCTTCTGACAACGGTGGCGAGGCGGCCTCTGTGCCGGGTTCGCCGTGCTGCAACGTGTGCCGGTAGGCGAGCAGTTGCCGGCGCGTCAGGTCCGACAACGGCCCAAGCCCGTGCGTGCCACACCAGCGCATCAGGCGACGTAGCTCGGCGCCATAAGCGCGCAGCGTATGGCGCGATCGGCCGGTCCGGTCGCGCAGAAAGAGCGCCAGTGCCTGCGCGTCGTCGACGGCACCCAGCGTGTTGGCGGCGGTCTGCGGCTGTGCGAAGCGCCCGGCGCGCGCGAGCCAAGGGTAGTCAGCCTGACCGTGCGGGCCCATCCACGGGAGAACTTCCACCCCAGCTTCCGCCAGGCCGGCGGGCGCCGTTTCTGTGTTCCCGGGCGCGCCAGCGAGCCGGAAGCGGCGGCGGTGCACGTGCAGCAGCCGGGCGAGGACCGTATCCGGGCTGGGCGCCTGGTCCGCCGGGGCGGTGCGCAGGCGTCCGCGCTCCCAGTACTCGACGGCCCCGTCGTGAGCCAGCAGCAGGGTAAGCACCGCCGGCTGCGCGGCCTTGGCCTCGGCCAGCGATCCGTAGCGGCGCTTGAGGCGTGTCAGGGTCCAGTGCGCGTAGACCGGATGGCCAAGCGCCTCGGCGAGGTAAGCGAGCGCCGCGTCGACCGTTGCCGGCAGGGGGCGCGGCGGCACCGCACCGGTATCGATCCAGTCGGCCGGATTCATGACTTGTCGCGGCGCTTGGTGCCGGGATTGGTGCCGGGCTTGTGGTCGGGCTTACCGGCCGGCTTGCCGGTCGACCGCGGCGCGCGCGCGACCTTGGCGGCGGACGGTGCGGCGGCCAGGGTCGCGCGTAGCAGGTCGTCGAGCTGGGCGCGCTGGCTGGCGGTGACGGCCTTGAGAGCGCTGGCCTCGCCGACGGCGGTCTGGCGCGCGGCGCGCTCGCTGGCCAGCTCGGTGTCGAGTCGGGCGCGTTCCTCCTCGAGCGCGGCGATGCGTCGCTCGGCGAATTTGAGTTGCGAGGCCAGTTGCGCGCGCTCGGCGCGCACCGCGTCGCGCTGATGGGCGGTTTCCTGCAGGAGCTGCTTCGACAACGCCTCGTAGCGCGTCTGGACGGTCGCGACCGCCTCGGCGTGGGCACGCTCGTCCGTCATGACGCGTTCCTGCAGGGTCGCCAGCGTCTTCTCGAATTCGCTACGGCGTGCGGCCTGCTCGTCGGCCCGCGCATTGGCCGCAGCTTGGTCGGCACAGGCTTCGGCCAATGCGGTGTCGCGCGCGGCAAGCTGCCCGCGGACCTCACTGAGTTCCTGGCGTAGCAGTTCGACCCGCATGTCGGCCTCCGCGCGCGCCGTTTGCGCGGCCTCGGCGGTCTGCTGCGCCTCACGCCGAAGGCGCACCACGTCGTCCAACTGCACCGCGACGGCGGCCTGCCACAGCGCGCGCATGGCTTCAGCAATCTCGAGAGGGATCTCGGGCAGCGCCAGGTCGGCCAGGCCCGCGCGCACGACTTCGGCCTCGATCGCGTTGAGCGTGCGCGACAGCGTCGCCGGGTCACCGCCGCCAAGGCGGTCGCGCAGCTTACGCACCGACACCACCCGGCGAAAGCGTGCGGCCGTGGGCGGCGCCGCGTCGCCGGCCTCGGTCAGCATGGCCAGCACGGTGGCGCGGATCTGGTCGGGCGTGGCGGCAAGGCGGGGCATGGTGGCGGCTGGACGTAAATGTGACCTTATCTTACGCACGATCCTAACGTTAGGATAGGCATTTTTACGCGATACAAAAAAGGAAAGACAGATAAATCCAATTATCTTGCCAAAATAGGGCATCCCAAGGGCTCGCCGGCGCACTGCCCGGCCCAGGGCCAATCAATGGTTCAAAACGGGGAGCAAAGGACCAGTCAGCAAGTGACTGATTTGACTGGGGTATCAGGCGAGCGCGGCCCGGAAACCCGCACGGATGCTAGGGGTGGCTACCCCGGTAAATTGCACGGGAATCAAGGGGACCCCTATTGGCGACGCACAGAGCCACGTGCCTGCTGCGCCGATGGGCGGTGGCTCCCAATTGGATCCAGCGTCGATTCATCCGTCTCTTTGGCGGGGTAGTCAGCTTGCCCGACCGGTAGGACGAGTTGTTACCAGTGGCGTTCAGGTGTTGGACGCGGAGCTTCCTGGAGGAGGCTGGGCGGAAGGCGCTGTTGCCGAACTGATTGTTAAACACCCAGGCATTGGCGAACTATCAATACTCCGCGGGGCGCTAGCCGAAGCGGCACAGCGCAAACGCTCGATATGGCTGGTGGGATGTCCGTTTTCTCCGAATGGACCGGAGCTTGCGCGGCTAGGCTTGGCCAAACATGTTCATTGGGTGAAAACGGAGTCGCCGGCCGACGCACAATGGGCCTGCGAAACTATCTTGCGCTCGAATGCGCTTGGCGCCCTTGTTGCATGGTTGCCCCGCGCTCGGCCAGAAGGCATCCGGCGCTTGCAGGGCTTAGCTGCTGCAACGGACGCATTGGTCTTCGCCGTTCGGTCTGCATCGGCTGCCAACGACGCATCAGCAGCGCCGCTGCGCATTGCGCTCGAGCCAGCGCCAGGAGGTTACGTTCGCGCGCAGATATTGAAGCGCCGCGGCCCGGCGGCGTCTAACGTTTTGCTGTTGCCACTTCAGACGCTACCGCATCTGTCTGGCGTCAGTGCCGGCAATCGCAGGCAAGTCCAGTCCATCCCCGGAGCAAGTCAAGAGAAGTATCGCAGTCGTATGAACGTCGGGATTGGTATCCCTGAAGCGGCTAATTTGGACATCTGACGGCGTAAACGCCATGCCGATAAGGCGCAGTTATCGGCATGGGTCGCGGTGACAGAAAAGCCGCCTTCGTGGCGGCTTTCCCGTTACAACGTCGGCGGACGTTTTGCTACCCGAACACCTTGCGGGCAAACTCGCCGGCCGCCGCTTCGGCGCTCGCGCGCTCGTCGATTCGCAGCAATCGCACGTCCTTGCCTTCTGTCAGGAGGGCCTTCACCGTCCAATGCTGGTCCCCGCGCTCCTGGGCAACGTACACACCTACAATGCGCGATACCGGATACCACTCCGTCGCCCACTGCGACGTCACGCGCAACATCCCGTCGGCTACCACGTAAGTCCGTTCCTCGTTCATTCGCTCTCTCCGAGTTCGTTTGTGCCGGCTACCGGCCGGTGCGGGGCGCGCTCTGCGCCTGGTCGAGCCCCAAGGGGCGTTTTCGTCCGGCTGCCGGCCGGTACGGGGCGCATGCGCCAGTTTGTACTTTGAAGCTATCGGCAGCGCTCGGGCGGCGCTGTACCCCTCTATTTCGGGGGCGACTTCTATCAGGCGTCTTGGTACGTGTCGTAGCCGCAAGCATCGCATTCATAGTCGGCCACAGTGTCCGGTGGCCGTTAGGGACACCAGGAGATTCGGGCGCCCTTGACTTGCAGCGATCGGCCGTATGCTGGAAAAGCAATTTTCGCTACACCGCAACGATGCCCGCAATCCAGTTCGATCTCTTTCCGCGCAACATCGCCGTGCAGTACGACCCGTCAGCGCCGCCGTTGCTGGTCCTTGCCTGTTCTGGAAGAAAAGCCGCGGTCCGCGCCCCTGCCCTGCAGCTCTACCAAGGCGTGATGTACCAGACCTATCGCGCTCACGTTCAATGCGGCGCTGCGCCGGCCGTCGTGATCTTGTCCGCCAAGCATGGGTTCGTCGCCCCCGACGAGGCGCTGGACCCTTATGACCAGCTGATGACATCTGCACGGGCTGACGAGATTCTGGGGCGGCTGCATCAGTGCGTGGACCATGTGGCTTGGCCTAGCCGAGCCAGTATGGTGTTTCTGGCGGGCGGACAGCACTACCGGCGTGTGATGCGCGCCGCGATTGGCGTGGTTGGCACGCCCGGGCTTCCCATCGGCGAAGTCAGTGGAGGGATCGGCTATCAACGCTCCCAGCTTGCCGATTTTCTTGACAGCCAGGCCCCTACCCTTGCCGAACCAATTGGTGCCCTCCCAAATGGCACACCGATCTTCCGTCGACATGGTTGGATCGAGGTGGGCGCCACGACGCGCCTGGTCTACCGTGCCGCACCGCAGTTACCTGCGTGCAAGGCGCGGGTGATGTCTCTCTTCGCGGGGCCAACCGGACCCACAGCCGAAGTGGAGGTCGAGTGCGAGACGCGCGGCCGCCCGAAGCTGAGCACGCGATGGGTAAGCGTCGCGGATCTGCGGGAGGCGTTATGAGCGATGCTGACAATCAGCGTGCCCTGCTTCTAGAAGCCCGGCGTCTTGCTGAGGATGTGGACGGTACCGCCGACCAGCTGCTTGCCCTCGCACATGCGGGCTACCGGACTTGGACGCGAAACCGACGACTGCACTTTCCCGATCCCCGCCGTCACACACTGCTGCTCGAAATCCTTCGTTACTGCGCTGAATCGCACCTACTGGAGTGCCCACCGTTCCAGCAAAGCCGGCTAGAGGTGGTGGAGGATGCAATGGATGCCAGCTATCCGCGCTATGCTCGCCTGCGCCGTGCACGCTCAGGCGGGAGGGTACCCCCGCATCTACAAGCAGCAGGCGGCGCAAAGCGCCGATAGTTGTATGATGGAAGCGATATTCAGTATATAAATTTCTATGGATAAACTCTGGCTCTCCGACCCCGCCAGGGCCTACGCCGACTGGCAGATCCGCGAAGCGGCCGGCGCAGACCGGCGGCCTTTCTCACAGCAATCGATCGTCCAGCACCGCGCCATGTTCGATCGGTTCCACCGACACCTGGTCGGGCACGGTGCAACGCTGGCCAGCTTCGGTGCAGACCAGATCGACGCGTTCTGGCTCAGCCCAGAGGCGGCCACGTACACGCCGGCCACTCGCATGCGCTACCTGAAGCTGCTCGACCGGCTGTGCAGGCATCTGGTCGAGGCCGGCGTACGAAAAACAAATCCAGCTTCCGCGCTAGTCCTAGCGGGCCGCTGGCCGGTAGACGATCCCGAAATTCATTTCCTTCCCGAGGACGTCGACCAGCGCCTGCAGAACTTCGTAAGGCCGCATAGTGGGGACTTGCCCGAAATGTTGCAGAGGCGCGCGATCGTGGCGTTCTTTCTCGGCACCGGCGTCACGGCCAGCGAAGGGCGTGCCGCGCGCATTCCGGACCTGCACCCGAACGCAAGCCCGCCATATTTTCACGTACGAGCACGCCCGCCCAAAATCTCCCGCACCGTGCACCTAGAGCCCTTTGCCATCGCCCCTTTGACCGCTTGGCATGCTGTACGACAGGACTTGCCCGTAGACGGCGACCTGCTGTTCACGCTCAAGCGCACTGGCACACCCATCACGGACATGAGCCTTGGCAAGATTGTGCGCGAGGCCCTCGACGCCATCGGCCAGGACGTCGAAAACATGAGCCCGAGGACCTTGCGGAATACGTTCTGCCGGCGCCTGCTGATCCGTGGCGTTGCGCCTGACGCAGTCACAGAGCGGCTTGGCCTGGCCAGCAATCGGACAGTTGTGCGCCTTGCGGCCACTATCGACGAGAATTAACCCCTCTTTCGCTTAGCCCAGGCCGCACAGTGAATCAAGACAGTCCTCAGTCGCCCCGCGCGCTCGCAGCCCTTGCCCGTCTACATGACGCCGCCAGGCTACAAGGCCTTGTCTGCCACGCGACGGCATGGCACGGCGTTAGNCGCCATCGGCCAGGACGTCGAAAACATGAGCCCGAGGACCTTGCGGAATACGTTCTGCCGGCGCCTGCTGATCCGTGGCGTTGCGCCTGACGCAGTCACAGAGCGGCTTGGCCTGGCCAGCAATCGGACAGTTGTGCGCCTTGCGGCCACTATCGACGAGAATTAACCCCTCTTTCGCTTAGCCCAGGCCGCACAGTGAATCAAGACAGTCCTCAGTCGCCCCGCGCGCTCGCAGCCCTTGCCCGTCTACATGACGCCGCCAGGCTACAAGGCCTTGTCTGCCACGCGACGGCATGGCACGGCGTTAGCGCCACGATTCTGCTTGAATGCGCTAAAGGGCATCACTTTGAGCGCAGGGCCTACGGTGTCCTATACAAGGCGCCCGGTTGTCCCGAATGCAGCCGAGCCAGCATCGCAGCGAAGTTCGACAAGATCGTGGCGGATCGCGGCGGCCAGTGTTTGAACGACGGTGGATTTCTCGGTGGCGCGGCGATCCATAGAATCCGCTGCCAGCGTGGGCATGAATGGCATCCAGAAGGGCGAAGCGTGCTGGCGGGCTACTGGTGTCCCCGTTGCGCCGGCAAGCCAACGAAGCCTACGCCACACCGGCAAGCCTCAAAGTACGGCTTGGACGACTTGCACGCCAAGGCGGCCGAGCGCGGGGGAAAGTGTCTCGCGGCCGCCTGGAAGACCGGCCGCGACCATTACCCATTCGAATGCGCGGCTGGCCACCGTTGGGAAGCGATGGGCTACAAAGTTCTCAAGCAAGGGAACTGGTGCCGGGTGTGCACCGANGCGGCGATCCATAGAATCCGCTGCCAGCGTGGGCATGAATGGCATCCAGAAGGGCGAAGCGTGCTGGCGGGCTACTGGTGTCCCCGTTGCGCCGGCAAGCCAACGAAGCCTACGCCACACCGGCAAGCCTCAAAGTACGGCTTGGACGACTTGCACGCCAAGGCGGCCGAGCGCGGGGGAAAGTGTCTCGCGGCCGCCTGGAAGACCGGCCGCGACCATTACCCATTCGAATGCGCGGCTGGCCACCGTTGGGAAGCGATGGGCTACAAAGTTCTCAAGCAAGGGAACTGGTGCCGGGTGTGCACCGACGCCCGACTAGGCGCACAACGGACCGATGCAGACGGCCTGGCGCGCATTCACGAAGCAGCCAAAGCACACGCAGGCCAATGTCTGAGTACCGCTTACCATGGAACCAACGCCTCATACCGTTTCCGATGCGCGGTTGGGCACGAATGGGATGCGCTCGGTAACAACATCCTCCAGGGTGGCTGGTGCCGCCTTTGCCGCAACGAGGGACAAAAGCTGGGCATCGAGGCGATGCGTGCATTGGCACGGGAACGCGGCGGCATTTGCCTATCGGACGTCTATCTTCATGGGAAATCCAAACTCAGGTGGGAATGCCATCGTGGCCACGTTTGGGCCGCGACGCCCTCCGGCGTGAAGGCGGGCCACTGGTGCCCGTCCTGCGCGATCCTGAACACGATCGCGGCAAAGGGCCAACGCAAGCGAAAGCGCTATGAGGCTGTGGGAAAAGCGCCAGACTAGCGATTTCCCCGTTGCAAAATGCGTGTCTTCTTCGCTAAGCTCTGCCGATCCGGCACTGTGCCGGCATTCTCGAAACAGGAGCTCCATGGCAACGAAGAAGACGGCCGCCCCGAAGACTGCGGCGAAGAAACCGGCAGCGCCGGCGAAGAAGGCTGCGCCCGCAGCGAAGAAGGCGGCTGCCGCACCCGTGGCAAAGCCGCTGAAGGACACCTTCAACAAGTCGAGCCTGCTCGCGCACCTGGTGGCGCAGACCGAACTGGACAAGAAGACGGTGCAGACCGTACTCGCCCACCTCGAAAGCACGATTGCCAGTGCCATCCACAAGAAAGGGGCAGGCGAATTCACGTTCCCGGGCCTGTTCAAGGTGTCGGCCATCCAGGTGCCGGCAACCAAGAAGCGCTTTGGACGCAACCCCTTCACTGGCCAGGACCAATGGTTCGCCGCAAAGCCGGCGTCGGTCAAGGTGAAGGTGCGCCCACTGAAGAAGCTGAAGGACGCTGCCCTGTAGAACTCCACGCTGCCATTCAGCAGTGAGGCCTGGCAATGCCAGGCCTTTTCGTATCACAAAGCCGCCGCTTGGTGCGCTAAGAGAATCAAGCCCCATGCTGCTATTTTCGATGGCTATCGGTGCGCAACTTCTCACGTAGCAATACCTTCCCAACCACGGGCAGGTCAGCTGCAAGCTCGTTACATTTCCGATGCGCCAGGGCCAGATTGGAGAGCCGATCAGTCCCCCCATCTGCTTTCGACAGAAGGTGCTCGACCGATGTGTCGCTATCCTCCATCGGCAAGCCGCAATAGAAACAATCTGAGCCATCCCGCTCTTGCAAGCGGGTAACCTTCAGATCCTTCTTCCGTCTCTTCTTTCTTGCGTTTCGACTAACCCCTGAGCGAATTGTTGGGGCCACGCCATTCCCCGTCACCCGGGTCAACTGGATGGTGAATCGGTCCTCGCGGACCATGACAGCGTCGCCTTTCTTGACCAATGCCTCCGCACGCTCTCGTGTGCAGCTATCGAGCGATCGTCCATGCTCGTCAAGTACCAACACTTCCGTGCCCGCCACCGCGCTGTTCCGATTCAATCTTTGGGCGGGCAGTTCAGCCCCCTGCGCTTCAGATACGGTGCGTAGCATTGCAGTATATCTACGCCGAGAGGCGTCACTGCCCATTGCTCCCCAGTCATGGGGTCTGCATGTATCCTGGTTATGAGTTTGCGGCTGCTCAACTGGCGCCACGGTTTTTTGTTGTCAAATGGCTCAGTGCGCCTGTTGTACACCATTGCCCAGAGCAACCGCTGGGAATCTGGGTGTAGCCCGCCAATCTTGTAATTAGTCACGAAAGCTATTCCGTTGGTTATTTGAGTAGCCGTGCCGGCTGTCAGAACCGATCGCTTCTAGGGCTGCCCTGCGCCGACTCTGGCATGTCAGCGGTGCTATCGATACTGCTCCAATTATCGCCACGGTAGAGAGAATCTTTCGCCGGAAACACGCATGATTTTCCCGAGCTTTCAGGGTGTCTGCTCCGTATCGACAGCTTGCCGAAACAAAAAAACCCCGAGCGTCGACGACGCCGGGGCTTCTTGAAGGGGCTTAGCACAGCAAAAGCTGCGCCGGTTCACTACTGAGGCCTCCCCAAACGGCTCGCGCCGCGGCGGGAAGATCCTCCAAAGGAACAGACCGTGCCAACACGTCCTTGAGGTCGTAGCTCAGCGTCAGCCCCAGGCGGTCCTTGAACGCGGTTCGCCGGGCGATATCATCGTGCTCCAGCTTCTGCGCGTGAGAAAGCGTCAAGCAGCCGTAATGCGCGTACCAGCGATACCCTGCCGTTACCGAGCCCGGCCCGCCGTCTGCGTCGTGCATATCGAGAAGCCGATCGACCTCGAACTCCGCAATGAGCTGAGCGGCTTCAGCGTCCACGTCAAACTGCTGCGCCGTCTGCAAGTCCAACACTGCCCGCCCGTCTGCTGCGAAAGCAATGCTGGGTTGGCATGCACTCCCCTCCGTCAGTGCTTCGCGCATGGGATCGCGTAAGCCGGTCCAATCGGCGTCGGGTGCGGAGTCGTCCCACTCGTTGCCAACGTGGAGAAATCGAGCGATCGGCATAGCGGACTGTTGAACGTCGGGAACGTCCGGGACGTCGTAACGGATTCCGCGGACCTGAATATCGCGGAGGTCTGCCCAGGCCGCGAAAGGCTTCGCAACACCGTTGAGCGACTGCATTGCGTCGACCGCGATCATCATGTCTAGCGGAAGCAGCTGGAACTTCGGTCGCTCCCCGACACTAGCCGCCCGCCGCTGCCCGTCGTAATCCAACTGCAGCATGCAACGAGTTAGCGCGCGCAGCATTGAGGGATGGTAAGTGTCGGGCATCACCCTGATTTACCCACCTCGAATGGTGCGCCCGATCCAATGACGCCGCGACCAGTCGTAGCGAGTCGCCCGAATGAAGCGATTGAGCTTCTGCAGGCCTCCGGCATAGGCGTATCGGTCGTCGTAGGCCACCATATTCGCGAGGCTCTTGTCCTCCGCCATCTGGCAAACGTGACAGCCGAGGCGCGCACCGCATTTCCCTTGCCGCCGGCCACCACCATCGTCCAGTATCGCGTCAGCCACGACAGCACACGAAGTCCCGACAGAATGGGCGTAGATGCGCCGCATCTCTTCGAAATCAGAGTACCCGGGGCGAGCACCACCAGCATAAAGGGAGACGGCCTCCCAGATATCGTCATCGCTCCAATGCGCCACCGGACTGATGACCAGGTCACCATCCTTGTTGCGCGAGGCTGCATTGTCAGAATCCCCGCGCAGGCGCATGCCAGCAGCACGCCGCGTGCTTTCATCGTATCGACTGCCAAGGCATGTCACAGGCTCCGCGAGGCCCTGTTGGCGAAACTGACGAAACAGCTTTCGCCGAAAGCTCCGCTGCGGCCCGATTTTGAGGTCGGTCGAGCAGTCGCCTTGCGCGCCAGGAAAACTCGGCAACGCACGGCCGGATAGCACCTTAACTTGAAATGTCGAAGCCAGCGACGGCGTAACGATGTGTGCCGAAACCGCGATACCATGCGCCTTTCCAAATGCACGCATACGTATCAGTTCCGAACGATAGTGCCGGGCGACTTCAGGAGACTCCACGAGAGTGTCCCCCGTCGTCACGACAACTGTCGGTTTGCCGCCGGCGCTGTGATGCAGCAACGCAGCATGCAGCACCAGGGCTGCGACGACACTGCTGTCCTTTCCGCCGCTGTACGCAACAACGACCGGGTGGCCAGCGGTGAAAAGCGCGAGGATGACTGCAATGGCCTTGTCGGCCTTGCGTTCAATAGGTTCGAACGCGCCTTGCGGGAAGAGAGAAATGGTTTCCATGATGGTCCTTACGTGGACCAACGCCCCAACGGGCGCTGGACCCGTTGGGTTGGAAAAAGGAAATGCCCACCGTGCTTTTGGATCGGCGGGCAGTGGGATGCAGACGACGGACGATGGTCCGCCGGAACTTCAAGCCACCTTGCGGTGCGGCGGCAACAGGCCAAACTTGGCCAAGGCCTTGAGATTGGTTTCGATGTAGGTCACCATGCCGTCGATCTTTACCGCGAGGTAATGATCGAAGCACGCAGCTTCCTGGGAAACCTCCACTTTCTTCGCAGCCTTGAACACCTCCAGCAGCGCATCACGTTCCACGTTGTCACCCTGCCATCCGAAGATGCGGATAAACGTGTGGATCTTCCGGCGCCGCGGCAGCAATTTCTCGGCCTCGTCGGCCGTGACAAATATCTTCGACATAATTCAGAGCCTAAGAACAGGGCTACGCCTGTGTGGATAACGGTTGCAGGTTGCCCAAAGGCACCCCTTCGGAAGGGGGGATATGAACCTCATGACGCCGGATTGGACGGCAACGGTGAGAAGACATTCCCAGACATTTGAAACAAAAAGAAATGCCCGCTCCCTTTCGGGAAACGGGCATATGGTTAGTGGATGGCGCGAAGCGCTACTGCACCGCCAGCGCAACGACATCGATGACGCCGTCGGCATCGTCTACCAGGTCGGGCGTCTGGGAGATAAAAAACTCCCGCTGATACCCACCAACTCGCAGCACTTCGCGCTTCATCTTCATGAAGGCGCGCTTGCGCTCAGGGTCCAGCGGCCCATCCGCCTCGTCGGTGAACAGCGTCTGGAAAGGCTGCTGCGCGTCCTGCGCCCGATACAGGGCGATTCCGCGCGTCAGGCACTCATTGATCCATACTTTCTGTCCACCTGACATCACGCCGAATTCCTTCGTGGTGTCGTTGTCGGCGTCGATCACGTTGATGGAGAACCCCTCGCGCAGCTCGCCACTGGCCAGTGCCGTCTGCGTTTGAATCGCGATGGTGAATCGCGGTCCATAGCAGGCCAGCAGCAAGTCATTGACGATCTGCGTGATGGCCGGGCCCGCGTCATCGATGGACAACGCAATGACGCCATCGTTGCCTAGGCCTTTCGCTAGCAGCTTCCACTGTGCAATCTGATCGGACAGCGCCTGCGCCTTGGCCTCGAGCGCCGGCATGCCGGCAAGCTCACCATCCAGACGCTCACGCTCCGCCACCAACATGCTCTCCTGCCGGATCAATGCTTCGATCCGGCCGGCAAATGCCGCGACAGCCTCCCGGCTGGCAGCAATCTGGCGGTCCAACTGGGCCAGCATGCCGGTCACGTCCTCTGTGGCCAGCGATGCTAACTCCCGACGCACCGCTTCGAGCTGAGATTGCACGTCCGCGATATCGCGCTTGTGACGCTCAACGCGGGACGCATCCTCGTGGCTCAATGCTGTCAGATCGCGTTCGGCCTGCGCCAGCCCTCCCCGCGCAGCCTCCAGCAACGGCTTCCTTGCAGCCGTCGCCGTGAGGCGCTGCAACAGCTGCTGGTCACGCACGAGGTGCGCCTCCAAGGCGGAAAGTGCAGCACGCGCCGTGACTCGCTCCGAGAGCGTGCCTTGCATCGCTTGCATCTGCTCCTGCTTCTTCCGATAGCTCTCGCGCAGTGCTTTGACTGACACAACCTGATCACTGAGCTTGGCCTTGGCACTGCGAGCTTGCGCCAGCAGTGGGCAGGCAGCGTGCATGGGATCGTCCCGGCATGGCACCGTATCAATGACATCGGCTTGAAGCTTCAACGAATCGGCTAGCTTCGCGCCGGCGATGCCTTGCTGTTCCAGGCCCTTGAGCTCTGTACTGAGCGCAGCATGCTCGACATGAACGGCATCGAGCTTCTCCACGATCGCGCGCTGGCGGGCAACTTCATCCTGCCTCCGCCCAATGGCCAGTTGCACGATATCCCTCTCGCCCGCCGCCGCCTCAATGTCGGCCGCGTCTGCAAGTACCGCACGATGGATTGCCGCTTGCCGATCCAGATCGCGCCGGCGCGCCAAAGCACGTCCGGCAGCAGCCTGTTCATCGTTGGTCAGCGATGGGGCACGCTTGTCCAACTCTCCCTTGCGCTGGTTCAGTTCCCGCAACCGCGCTTCGGTACCGGCATTGGCGGCCTGTTTCGCCGCCAGCGTCGCGCGCTCTTGTAACAGCTTCGCGCCATTGGTCGTTTCCGCATCACGCGCATTGCGTTCGGCATCGAGGGCCTCGCCCACCTGCCAGATCTCGCGGGCCACCACAACCGCACGATCGTGCTTCCCCGTAAGGGTCAGCACGTCGCGCTGCAGGGTGTCCAGCGAGCGGGTAAGCAGCTTGGCGACCTCGCCGGCCTTCACCGACAAGTCACGCAAGTGATCGATCCCGAGCAACTCGGCGAGTAGCTTCTTGATTTCCCCTGGCTGATAGCTGGCCAGCGGTCGCCGGTTCTGGGCAGAGAACACACTGGTGAAGAAGGCCTCGGGAGACCCCAAGACGGCTTCCAGACACCGGTTGTAGGTATCCGCTTTGCCGTCCGACAGCGTGCCGTCGGCCATTTGGAACGGCTTCCAGACGCCATCGGCTTCCTTTTCAAACAGGTAGTACTCAGCCTTGCGGCTCTTCCCAGGGTTGCGAAATGCGAATGCGGAGCGGTATGTCCTGCCGCCGTGCTCCCATTCCAGATCCTTCTCCGCGCGCGGAGCGCAGAGATGATCCCAGTACGAGAATGCGTCGGCCGACATCTTGCTCGCGTGACTCGGCATGATGGGAAACGGATGCAGGTTGTCCATGATCGTCGTCTTCCCCGCCCCATTGGGGCCGACAAGGGCGATCAGGCCTCGGGGCAGCGTCGACAGGTCGACCGTGACGCTATCCCTATGCATGCCGTCGCGGATCCCGTGGAAGCCCGAAAGCGTCAGCTTCAGTGGGCGCATTCGGACACCTCCGAGCCGTTGAAGGAATGGAGATAGTCCGAAGGCACCTCCATTGCATCCTCATCCCAGGTCGGAATCTCAGAGAGAGATGGCATGTCCTGCTCCGGCTTACCGGCGATAGCCCGCTCGACAGAGCGTCGCGCATCCGAAAACTGTTTGGCTGCAAGCTTCATGACAGCGTCCCAGTCCTGCTCGCCCGTAAGAGCACGCAGCTCCAGCTCGCTCCACTGCGATGCCAAGCCATTGGAGAACGACCAGATCAAGTCCTGCAGTTCCTTGGAAGGCGCAACGGCAAAGAAGGTGTTACCACCCGCCTCGCCCAAGGCCATCACCAGCATGTGGTCGCGCTTGGCGATCACAGCGCCTCGGCCGGGGCCGAACGGCTCATACATCATGCACTGCGTAAAGCCATGTTGCTCGCAAAGGCGCTTGGCCATATCCGAACGGTTGATAAAGGTCTCTTCAACAAAGAGCCAGTCGGGACCGGCGTGGTAGAGAATCATGTGGCACTCCAGGGGTAAGACAGAGTGCGCCCCGGACGGGAAGCACCCGTCTGGGTAGATAGAAAAGAAATGGATACTGCTGGGTCGATGCGTCAGGGACGCGGGTAAAACCAGTTTTCGACAACCTCGAAGGCTGTCGGAACATGGCTTTCGCATGTTCTAGGGATTGGCGTATTGCTACGCGAAAAGATCGTCGGTCAGCCAATTCATCGGCGTAGCCGCGGTCGCGATGGGTGGTGCAGGTTCCGTTACCGAGACAGCAGGTGTTGCGTCGGGCGCGGAAACAGCTTCATCCAGTTCCAACTCCCCCAGTTTCGCAACGAAGGGCAGCGCAGCGGATTCCACAGCGAGCACCTCCTGCCCGGCCGCGACATGCATCTCAGCAAGGCCAGCGAGCACTTGATCGGCAATCGCCTGTGCATCGAGGTTTTCGAGCATCGACAGACTGTCCAGCAACGGATTCGCATCGGTTCCGGTCAGCTCGCACCATCGCCCCAGCTTCTCGGACAATGTTGCGGCCCGGCTGATGCCTTCGGCGCGGCTGCGAACCGCCGGCAGCACGCGCGCCTCGAGCTTGACCTCCGCACTGGCGCCAAAGAGCGCCTCGATGGCGTCGCGATCAACTAGCTGGCGATGCTCCTCGTTGACCGTCCAGCGCACCCGCACGAACTTGTGGGCAGCGTCGGCGGCCATCTCCGCGAGCTTTGCCATGTCAGGCGGCCCGTCGAAGTCGATGCATACGGTCTCGCTTGCCGGCGTCTTCACTTGGGTAGCTACGGCCAGCCCCGGTGAAACCTGCCACTGCAGATAACCTTTCGCGCCGATCTCGCCATAGTGGAACCGTCCGATTGAGCCCGGATAGGCAACCACCCTGCCCTCACGTTCCCACTGCTGGGCACGATGAATGTGGCCGAGCATGAACGCATCGCAGTCGGCGTCGAACAGTGCACCAATGGTGAACTCGTGGTCGAGTCCAGCCATCGGCACGCCGTGCTCCGTCTGGCAACCGTTGACGGTACCGTGCGAAACACCGATCGTACGAATGCCCTGTGACCGCCATTGACGATTCACAGCGCCCGCAGCTGCCAGATAGTTAGCCAGGTGGTCGCCAACCGCCGTCGCAGCGTTCGCCACGCCGGCAGCGGCCGCCAAGACGGCCTTGTTGACCGTCGGCACGCAGGTGAAGACGACTTCCGGCAAACCGTGCAGCGTCAGCAGGCGGTCCATTTCCGCATGGCTGAAAATCGCGCCATCGCTCGGAAAGAACGCCTCGCCAATGAGTGCGACCTGGTGAATCCGATCCGCGACGTACACGGGGCGACTTGCACCGATCAGTCGAAACAGATCCAGCGTGCCGGGCGGTTCGTGGCTAAAAGTGCCCTGCAACATTAGGACAGGCATGTGGGCAGACAACTGGTGGACCCGCCGTGCCAGCGCAGAGAGCGCCGGCGTGTGCGCATCAAGCCTGTGATCCGTCGAGTCACCCGATACGACGGCTACATGGCAGCGACTTGCGATCGCGTCCTCTACCGCAAAGCCAAAACAACGATCCGCCTCCGCCAAGTGGCCGGGTGAATAGTGCAAATCAGAGAAATGCGCTGCAAGCAGGCTTTCGCCTTCGTTGAGCATCATGGAACCTCCAAGGGAATGTGCCGGCATGCGGCAAGAAGGAAAAAGGGAAGCCCATAGGCTTCCCTCAACTGCCGGCACAAGGCTGGCGATGTTACGTAGCGACGTCAGCAGCAATGGCCGCCACCTGCTCGCGGAAAGCCATCGGATTACCCAGGGCGGTGCGCAGTTCATCCAAGAACCGTTGCACATCCTGATCGCGCTTGGACCAACCGCGCCCAAAGGTCGCCGTTGCGAAGGCCTTCAGTTGTCGGGTGCCATCCTCGCTGTTGAGCCCAAGACGCTGCACAAGATCGAGATATTCGCTCTCCAGGTCCTGGTTGCCCGCTTCCGTACTGGATGCGACCCCCGGCCCTGCGGGTTGACCGACACCAACCTCCGACGATCCGACGTGCGGGTCATCAGTGGCACCGGCATCGACGTGCAGAGGAACTTCACCGTCTCCTTCGAGCATAGCGACCGCCTGTTCCGCCAACTCCAGAGCCGGCGGGCGCCGGTCCGAGCCATCGAGCAACGCCGCAATATCGATCTCGGCATCCAGGGTGATGAGCCATTGCAGCTGGCGCACCGGCATGCCGGTGTCGTCAATACGACTGATCTCGATCTCCTGCTTGGACATCCAGAACTTGACGCCGACGAGCCTGCCCCCGCGAGCCATCGCTACGGTTTGCATGGCGGCATGCGCCTTCTGCAAAACGTAAATCGACGTGGTTGGCATTTCGATGAGGCCGAGGCCAGAGATATGGGGGATCGCGAAGAAGAAGCTGGCCGAGAGGCTGCAATGACCAGTCTGGTACTGCGGACATTCTTGAGGGTCGCAGATGCCGTCCGGAATCGCTTCGTCTTGGCGCAGGATGATTTTGCGCCCGCCCCAAGCGCGCTTCGCCCGGTTGGCCCGCTCATCACGAACTGCCGGCGCGTACATCTTGCAGTAGCGCATGCCGTCGGGACCGTACTCGGAGAAGAACTGCCGACCGCTTTTAGTCCACGACACGAGTTGGTTGGGCATGTTGCTCAGCCAATCGTCAAACGCGAAGACAACGGGGAATCGCCAGAGGCGGTGTCCATTGCCATCGTTACGATCCTCACCGTAGCGCTGGACAATATTGTCGGCCACAGCAGGGTTGGCAAAGTCGGAGCCGCGGCAGGTGAACCACGGGACGTTCTTGGGAACCAATGGTGTTTTGATGCCGGTCGCACGGGTGATCTCGGCACCAATGCGCTCGAAACTCTCGCCGCGGGCAAGAAGCGCATCGTGGATCTTTACGGCCTGTTCTCGGTCCCGGGCAGCCTTCGTCAGGACTTTGATGCCGGGCCGGATCTTGCCAATGATGGGCGGCCGCATGGGCCGCTCTTCTAGCAGGCTTCGGCGTCCGCCGGGCTCGCTGTAGCTGATGGGTGCATGCATGCGTTTCTCCTGTCCAGGAATTGAACGACTTTTGCCCGGATGGACGCAGCATGCTCCCGAAGGCGCAGGGCTGTGTCGGCCCCGCGCTGGGTCGTTACGCGATTAAGGAAGTCCGCGCGTGCGGCTTCCGGAAGACTGGCGACATATGCCGCCTCACAAAGGGAGCGCCAGGCCTGCGGCATGTCCCGGTATTCGGGACGGCGCAGATCCAACGTGGCCGCGATGGCGGCGGAAATCTCGGCGTTCTGGTGGTGCATGAATTGCTCCTGGAATCGAGGTCTCTCATCCAGAAACAAAAAAAGCCCGCCCCGGTTTGCGCCGGCAGCGAGCTTTGATGGCAGGAACCCGAACTGCCACGCCCCTTCCGGGGGCGTGGCACTCAGGGAGCGGCGCACTAATGCGCGCGGCTCTATGTTGAGGACGTAAAGTCGCCCTCGTGCAGCATGGTCACGCTGCACAACAACCCTTTTCGCGAACCCACAGGTTCGGCCGCAGGTTCACGGATCGGCTCGACGTCTGCCGTTCTGCCTAGGAGGGGCCTTTGAGAGAGCTCCACATGGTCCCAGGCTCGAACGGTGTCCCAGCGCGCACTCATGAAGAGGCACAGCGAGGAACGCGTATTACGAGCTGATGAGGGGAAGTGTTCGGCGAAAACACTTAGCACAAGAGATATCCACACTGGTAGCCAACCAGTCGGCGCGTGCACAGGAGCACGACTTGATTCAACAGATGGACTCGCTAGGGAGTCAGGATCGATGCGTCAGTGACGCTAGGTGTGAAAGCATTGTGGCACAGGACTTTCTTTCAAAACCGACGAATGCTCGGCAATTTTGCATATCTTTCGACGTCAATGCGTGTCCGTTCTTGTCCGACAATTTCGAGTGAGAGAGCATTCCCAAACATGGACAAATGGCCGAACAGGATCCACCCAAGAAGCCCGGCACCGGGCTCAGGCCCATCGAGCGCCTGAATAGCGAGGAACGCCTAAGTCGATTAACACCGGCAACGGCATCTGCAACCCACCACGCGTACTGCTCGAAGTTCGCACGCGACTTTCTGGACGCGCACTTCTACTACTGCTCCTCCAAGTTCGTCGTCGCACGAGGCGGCAAGGTCAAGGCGCTCGACGAGGCATTCCGCGAAGCCGAAACATGGTTCTCCGGTGCATTGGACTGGATAGCCGGTACCGAACAGATTGAGATTCCCCTCTTCTACGAGGAAAAGGAAGTCCAGGTAAGCCATTCGTTCGCCGGACGCCTGCTGCGTCTGCTGATGCAGTACGACAAGATCTTCGCCGACACGCTCTATAGCCTTAACTGCGGATCCATCACCAGTAGCCAGCGCGAGACTACAACGCAGATTGCCGGCAAGCGGATCAACGCCATTCACCAGATCTGCATCCCGGACACCGACCGGTTCAACCAAGACGGCACACTTCTCAATTCCTCGCGGAGCTAAACCTCATGGACATGCGTGAAATCGAGCAACTGCATGCTCACTACGCCCAACCTGCCCTGACCATCGACATTTCTCCGGCCAACGTGCTGACGGGAGGCGCACCGCTTAGCCTCGGTGGCCCTGCCGTCGCCCCAACGGAGCCTATCTCCCGCACTTTTGCAGAGAAGTGGAACCGGAACCCTCGCGTACTCTGGTCCGTAGTCTTTGTCGTGGGTGCCGCTGCAATGTTTATCTTCGGCAGCTCACTCGGCAAGCGCGAAGCGCGCGCCCAAACCAACGGAGCAGGCCCGGCCGTTGCAGTCGGTGCGCCTGCCGCCGTGCCGGCCGCATCCGAACCGGCTGCTCTCACCGCGGCGGGCCACGAATGGCCAACCCGATCCGAGATGCCTGAGTCGGCACCTGCCGCCCGCGCTGAGGTTCCGCCCGCCTCTGCGGTGCCTGCAGACAGCGCAAGGATTTCGCTGCCGAAGCAGGAACCGGCCAAGGTGCCCGCGTCGGCCGTGCCCTCGACGAGACCGATCTCGTCGGCACCCATGGCACCTGCCCCAGCGAGGCCCGCCGCAGCCGCACCTCCGCAGGCTACACGTTCCACAGCTCAGCAAGCTGCGCCGACCCACGACATCAAGATGTTCTGAAGCGAGACGATGACTACTTCTCCAATCTTTAGTGTCCTGCGCGCCGGAATGAGCATTCACGGCGACATTACCGCCGATCACGGCTTCACCTGCTTGGCCCTTGTCACAGGTAACGTGAGTGCCAGTCACGGTCTGCTACATATCGGTCGCGGTGGCGTCGTGCACGGCAACGTCGACGGCGACCATGTTGTGATTGATGGCATCGTTGAGGGCGACGTTGTCGGCCGTACTTCGCTTGTGATCAACGGACGGGTCAAAGGAAAGATCTTCTATGCCGGGACGATCCGGCTCGGAGAGAACGTCTCGCTCGAAGGTAGCTCCATCTCGCGTGTGCAAGCCGTCGGTTACATCCCCCCCCAAACGGAGGGGTCCGACACGATCCACGTTGAGCAAGATGAAAAAGCGGGCGAAGTGGCTTGAAGAGGAGACAGGAACATGTTCCTCTTAAAAACTACGAAAGCTACGGTGTAAGGCCACTCTTTCAAAGACAAAAGGCCCGGCGAAATGCCGGGCCTTTTTGCTAGTAGACGCGCCGCAGGCTCATCAGCTCTGCTTGCGTGAAGACCCCGGGAAACGTGACCCAGGGAAAGTCTATGGCATTCGCAGGATCCCTGAATGATGCGTAGGGAAAGCCTGCGGCCAACTGGACACGGAATATCCGCTGTTGGCGCTCCTTGCCTCGAACCTCATACACAACTCCATGTATCAGATCGAAGACAAGTGTCCCTTGCCTGAGGGCCGCGGTAGCAGAGGGACCCTGCAAGAAACGAATGTCCATCCAGCTGTCGTAGCTAAGGGTCGTACGCAAGTCGCGGGTTTCGCTCTGCCACTCCATATACAGGGCGGTGAACTGCTCCTTGCCAAAGCGCGCCACATCGATCGGCGGTTGTTGCATGAGTCGCTCCAGGACTCGCTGCGCACTAGTCCGGGGCGTACTCCGGCATGCAGACTGCCCGCGGAGCTTCGCGGAAGCTGCGTCGACTCCGCGAAATAGCCATCGCGGGTACCGGGAATAGAAATCGATAGAGACCATTGGCAACGAGCAAAAGAAAAAAGCCCCGGGGGTTAGCCGGGGCTTCAGACCTGAAACGACCACTCCAGTACCAGACAACGGCACTGGAGCGGATCGCTTTAGGTAGGGTTTAGTAGAAGGGCTCCATTCCAACCGCGGCCTTAGGCCACGTCGGCTGCAAGTTCCAATGCAGCATCCCAAGCGCGCTGCTTGAGAATTGCGCCGGCTCCGAACCACGCCGAATCCAGGCGATTGCCCGCATTGCGGGCACGCTGCTGGTGATCGACATACTCGGTCACGCTGTTCACGAGTCCCCAGGCGGTGCCTGCGGCCGATTCGAGCGTTGCACCGCGGCCATTGCCTTCGAAGAGATTGAGCACTGCCTTCAGGCCGCGCTCGTTCATCTTGGGATTGTCCGAAGGCTTGGCAGTCGAGTAAGTGAAGAGACGCTGGAAGAAGCGCTCGGTCTCGGCCTGGCTGACCTTGCGGGCCGCCAACTCATGCATGTTGGCCATGAAGCCATCCCACGACGAAATGGCAATACCAAGCTCTTCCTTCACAGCACGCGGATCGAACTGGCTACGGTGCGGCACCTTGACGGCGCCACGGTTGCGCCCCAGCGCGATTTGCAGCGTGTTGTTGCACACCACACGGACCGACGTGAACTGCGCCGTGGTGGCCAGCGTGCCGTCGCAGGCCGTGGCCAGCAGCAGGTAACCGCGGACCTCGTCACCGCCCTTGAGCGTGGCCGACTGTCCCGTGCGCGCGAGCGCCCAGAGCTTGCGTCCCTCCTTCAGGACGCCAGCCGTTTCCAGCTGATAGCCGCCTACCTGAACCAGGTCGCGATAGAACTCCAGGATTTCGGCCGGTTGGACGACCTGGTACCGCTGCGATACCGTCGACAACGGCTTGCCATTGTCGGAACGGTACAGCACCTTCTGCTCAGGGAACGACTTGATCGGATCGAGGTCATGCGTGCCAACGCGGAACATCACGTCGGTCTCCTCGATGCGCCAGTTCATGCCTGCGGCTTCGGCCCAGACTTCGAGCGGCTGATGCTCTGCCAACCTGTTACCAAGGCCGTGCCAGGGAGTTGCGCCAGCGTACGCCATGGTTTGAACGAGATGAGACATGGAATTGCTCCTAGAAATGGAATGACGCGAGCGATAGCCAGGGCTTTCGTTCGCGAATGGAATAAAGGGAATGGAAAAGAAGAGATCGACGGCCGAGCAGGGAGCACGGTCGCCTGAGAGACGCTCGCCATCGCCGCCGGCGGCGATGAATGACAAGGCGCCGCGTGGCTACAGCAAGGTGAGGTACATCGGAATCGTGGAGATGCCCACGGAGCCGTCCCATCCGGGAGCGGTCCCGGTGGGCGGTTTCAAGAGATGGCCGGCATGCCGGCGTTTGGGTCGATGCGTCGATAGACGCGGGTAAAACTCGGTTTGGACTGAACGTCTTTCAGTGCAAACAGAGCTCTGTCAGTACCGCCAAGACTATCGCGAAAGCGCTACGATGTAGCCATCAAAAGCTCGGCATTTGGATAGCTGTTTTGAGAAAAGCCCCCCAGCCATGACGGCGGGGGGTGACGCTTAAACAATCTCCTCAGGGGTGTCTTGCGCCAGGCGTGCACGCGCATAGTCGAGCGTACCGTCCTTTGCGCGCAACGGCCGTGACATGCGCTTCACCGGATCGTAGATACGGTATCGCGTGACGTTTCCCCGCCGCTCGTCAATGAGCTGGGAAAAGCCGGCATCGATGCACAGGTCCACATACTCGCGCCCGTTCATTGTCTGCCCGGTCTCGAGTCGGTAGGTCGTGCCTTCGGCCAGCAACTTCGCATCGGCCATCTGACGTTCCGCACGCTTACGTGCTTTGTCGATGGCTTCGTTCGCTTCCCACTGTGCCTGCTCTGCTTCTGAGAACCCGCAGAGCTCAAAAAGGCGCCGCCGCCTCTCTGCAGCCGTACATTGCAAGACGTCGACACCGTATTCCTCGCGCAGTGCGCGCTTGGACTCGGTGTTCCAGTCTTTTGGGCCGTCGAAGATCTGCAGCACTGCCGCGACATTGCGCTCCATGACCGCAAGCGCAACCCGGTTAGCCCATTCGTAGCCATGCGTGTCACGTTCGATCGCCGCCGCACGTGTCTGCCGGTCAAACTCGCGTTGGCTGATGTTGAACGCTTCGCGATCTGCGGTCGCCCTTTCAATGGACGCCTGATATTGCCGCTGGCAAACCAGGGTGCGGATTCGCTCAGCCAGCTTCGTTGCCGGCTGAGCGTTCTCTCCCTCCATAGGCTTGGGCGTCGGCATGGTGCGCGGCATCAGGATGCCGGCTGCAAACAGCGCATCATCGACATGCACAGCATGGCCGTCGCTTGGCACATCCCGTAGCGCAGCGATCAGTTTGCCGGCGTTGTGCGTCGTGATCTCCAGCTTCTCGCCACGCATTGTCTGGCAGAGCGCTTACAGCACGCTGGGCGACAAGGCCCCGCGCAGCGCTGGCACTTCGATCAACGGGCGCATCCAGAACTCAGAACGCGCATGGTGAGGATTGTCGCGATAGGTGTTGATGATGCAGTCGCGTACCTTCTCGCCACGCATCAGCGCGTAGGCCACATGGACTTCGTGACGGCAGTTGGGACTCGCAGCGGGGTGGTACAGGGGGCCATTCGTGCCATAGCCAAACCGGCGGATGAACTCGCCGCAAACGAAGTCGGCAATGTCGAAAGGCCCCTGCTCCTCGAAGAGATCCACCGTCTGGAATAGCGGTCCCGCATCGTCCTGGGACATGTCGATGGCTTCAGCAGGAAAGTACGCCAGGCGGCCGGCGGCCACCACGGCGCCCCACGCGGCCCGGCTCATCTCATGCGGACGCAGGATCTTGCCGCCCACACGAACGATGAACTGATCGACCTCATCGAGGATCATCGAAAGGATCGCCCGACGGGTGCCGGCCGGCCGCACGGCAAAATTGCCGCTGGCAAGTCGCTCGATAGGAATCACGCCACGTTCCACATGGCGCACTGCGATATCTTCGACGCGCGGCACGGCCTTGCCGTCGCGATCGTCGTTCAGGTACTGCAGCACGCCGGCGAGCGTCGTGCGATGCTCGGCACGCTGGCCGATGTGAATAACATACATGGAAGGCTCCAGTACGGAGCATGCCCCTTCGGGGACATGCCCCGAGAGGGTTGGAAGGAATGGTGGTGCCGGTTATGCCGGCTCTGCCGCTCTGGCGTCGTGAATCGCCTGCAACAGTTCCTTGGAAGTGATGCGCCAGACGGCACCGCGGGCGCTGCCTACGGCAAGCGTGCGAACCGGTTCGAAGCAATCCGAATCGAGCAATGCCACCACGGTGGACATAGGCAGGCGCCACAGGCCGACAACCACCTCATTGTCCGCAAGCGTTTCGCTGGGGACGTTGCTAGTAAAGGTCTCGTAGAGGTCGCCGGTCTTCGATTCGATCAGCGACAGCGCAGCGCGGTCGTTCACCGCGTACAGCTCTACCGCGATGCGCAGAAGGCCAGGCGAGCCGGCGAGGCCGGTTCCGTCGATGGTGATGGGCATGGATAGCTCCTAAAGACCCATCGCCTAGCGGGATGGGCCCGCAAGGGTTGAAGGTGAAGGGAAAGGTCAGACCAAGGACGCAGTACGCCGTGCAGCTTTGGCGCGACTGGCAACGACTCGTGCCGCCGCAACCTCCGCAAGGATTTCGGCGTCGGCAATGCGCCACACATCGCCGCGGTCAAAGCCGACCTGATTCCACCGGCCGGTCTGCACAAACTTGCCTGTCTCAAGCAAGGCAGCCTTGAGATCGGTCGGCAAGTTCCAATCGCCCGTAACGAGAATCTCGTCATCGGCGAGATTGGCGTCCGGCAAGTTCACCGACAGCACGCCATAGGGCATTTCGTCGTCGGCGCAGACCAGCGAGATCGCGGGTCGAAGATTGGTGGAATAGACACTGACGCACAGATGCACGCCAGCGGGATGACTGGCCAGGCCTGCGCCATAGACGGTACGGTTCATCGGGATACTCCTTTGGTGGGGAGACGTCCCGACGGGACGGCGCCCGTGTGGGGTGAAAAACAAAAAACGCATCCCGAGGGATGCGTTCAAGCGGTGAGCCGACGAATCGGCTCCTGAGAAGGGATTGGCTAGTCCTTGTGGATGCGGCGGCCGTTGCGGTCAGCCCACAGCATGTATGCCGCGATCAGCAAGCCCAGCAACAGTACAAATGGTCCAAACATCACTTTTCTCCTTTAGAGAGGACAGCGCCTACGGCGAATAGTACAACACCGAACGCCAGAAGGCTCGCGCAGTTCACCACCGCTGTGGCGGTCCAGCCAGGCAGACCAGCACCGTAGCCGACCGCACCAACCACCGCCGAAATCGACAGCGTGTGGCAATAGCGGCCAAGCTGCAGCCGTTGATCCTTCGTCGGTGCGAAGAGCGATGACTTCAGTTCCTCAAAAAAGCCAGAACGTGTGCCTTGCGAACGGTCGACGCGGTACGTACCCGTACCGTCGCGAACGAGCGGGTATTCAAAGCCACGCTCCACAAGCAGAAGCACATGTTCGTCCCCGCTAGCGCCAACCTGTTCAACAAGTGTTGCGATACGCGCCGGCACGGCAACCAAATTCTGTGCGCCTTCGTACCGGACAGAGCTGGAGACTTCGACACCGTTCGTGGCCCGAAAAACTACCTTTGCAATACGCGACATCGGGGGCCCCTTAGCCGCGCCGCCCGGCCACTACGCGAAGCGTAGCGACCAGGTTGGCGTAGCCTTGCTCGCTGGCCAGCGAATCAACGCTGACCGCGTTGTCACGACCACCGGTGAGGTCATTGCGGCCGCGGCATGTCCGGTAGGACATGAGCACACCACCTTCTGCGCCAGCAGGATGCTGGATCTCGATCAGCAACGAGTCGGTATGCAATGCGAACACTTCGACTTCGCGACGACGCTGGCGATGCTCGCGGATCGTGAAATCACGTGGGCGCAACGCCATGTCGCCGGCGACACGGCGCAAAACGCGGCAAGCGTCTCGACGAATCGCCTGGCATGCCGCAGTGTTGGTCGACGGATGTCGACGGGTAAAGGATTTGGGGATCTTCATGGATATCCTGGATAAGGACGGGACATCCTTCCCCAACGGGACGGTTGTCCCAGCTGGGTTGGTAGTCCGGCGATGCCGGACGGGGGTCGATGCGTCAGTGACGCGGGTGAAAACGGCTTGCCGAAGCCCGGAGGCTTGGGCAAGCCCTCTCGGGCCAGCACGCGGCGATGTCAGGTGACATCGAGCATTTTGCTGATCGCGCGAACGAGATCCCAGCCATGCTGTTGGGACAACGTTTTGCCGACCAGGAGCTTCTGCAGGGCTGTCGTCCGGCTTGGCGCCTCACCGGCATAGCCGATGTGATCGACATAGACGATCCAGCCTTCAGAGAACCCTCGCTGCAGATAGACAGCGAGACGATCGCGTGGGCCGAGTTCGGGCCACGGTCGATCCGGTTTCGGGCCATACAGGGCTTCGTTGCCGTCCCCCGGAAAGTTGGCGGCATCGATCCATTCCGGCTCCAGCTCCGTGCTACGGAGGCTGGCATAGATCTGTTGAACAACCTCGTCAACCGTTTTGCCTTCGGTGAGGACAGGAGAGAATTTGGAAGGTGCGTCTGCCACGGGCGGCATAAATACTCCGATGGACGCAGGGAGCCCCGCACGGGGTCTCCGTGCGGGGAAGGTGAAGGAATCTGGGGCTCCGACTGGGGCCCGCTTAACGCGTCAGGCGGTAACCGCCACCAGACGCCACGAGATAGAGCTGCTGCCCCGTGACGAACTGCTGGTCGGCATCCTGCGTGACGGCGATCTGGCTGCCATTTTCCTTACGGACAATGACCTCCAGGCCGTTGCGGCGGTTCATGTGGCTAGCGACGGCTTGCGCAGCAACCGCCGACACCGTGCCGGACATCGCGCCGGCAACGTAACGACCGTTACCACCGCCGATGACTCGTGCGCCGAGCAAACCGCCTACGACAGCCCCAACAACACCCGGAATGCCGCTGTTGGCCGACGTGTAGCCATCACTGTCGACGATCGTGACCTGGCGGACACGGACGACGGTGACGACTTCCACGGCGCCGGTACGCAGGGCTTCCGAGCTGCGATAGGCATTCGGAGACGTCTGCTGGACAGCGCAGCCGGTGAAGATGACCGAGCAAAGGAAAAGCGAAACGATGCGCTTGAACATGATGGCCTCAAATAAAAAAGGGCCAACATGCCCACGGGCAGGAAGGCCCGTAGGTGGGAGAAGAAAAAGCTGTCCGGCTATACAACCGGAAGTGTCGATGCGTCTGAGACGCGGTAGGTGGAGAAATATTAACAGCGACTTCGCCTATTGGCTACCAATTAAAGACCGGCAAGCCGACAAGGCAATCTGCATCCGCGTCGAAATGGAGGAGCGTAATGCCCAACGCCATGACATGACGAAGCACAGTCGCGAGATCATCAGGGATCCGCCGTGGCCCGCCGTGTGGTGCGTCAGGATCGACCACACGCACAAAGCAGCCGGCATCCGTCGCTGCGAGTACGGGATAACTAGTGAATCCGCAAGCGGTCGCCTGCGTCAGGTGAGCCGTGGAAAGAGGCCTGCAGTTGCAGGCAGGTCGATGCGTCAATGAACGCGAGAGATGCACCATCATAGCAGCGCGCAAAAGAAAAAAGCCACTCCCTTTGTGGGGGAGTGGCCGTTCAAGACTGGCGCGGTTTGCGTTTGGCACTAGCCTTGGTCGCGCTCAGCTTATAGCCGAAGCGCTCCCAGGCAACCGGATCCAGCGGCAGCGGGCTGGTGCGCCCTGTCGCCAGACTTACGAATGCGCCGCAGTACTGCAGCGTCCCGGTGCGGAACAACGTCCACAGCAGGTTATACGCCTGTACCGCGATCACTGGATTGATCACCAGCGACTGCTTCTGCAGCGCCTCGGCCATCGAGCACGACGGCGCGGTGTCCGCCTTGTCCCCTTTCGGGTCCAGAAGCTCCGGATACAGGTCTCCCACATGGGGAAGCCGTTCCGCGGCTGGGCCGCCGACCTGGCCGAGGATCACCTGCCCACTGTCCGACTCGTTACCGCAGTCGAGATAGTAGCCACCCTCGCCACGTTGCATCGCGTCGAGGATCGCCTTGCGGGCGCTCCGCGTGTCGACACAGCCGATCACCAGGTCGCAGTCAAAGCGGTCGTCATTCCCAATCCGACGTGTCTCGGCGTCCCACCGCGTACCCATCAGGTTGTTCAGGCGATTCACAATGAGCGTCGCTTTGGGCTGGCCCACATCAACCGGGTAGAACCCCTGGCGGCCGACATTGGTCTCGCTGACGGTGTCGTCATCGTAGACCGTACAGTCGATACCGCCCGGGTGTCCTAGCTCCAGCATGGCGTGATGAAGCCGCGCGAGGTTAGGTAGCAAGGCGCTGCCGGTGCCACCAGCGCCCACAACGGCTACTTGCCATGCACGAGTGGTCATCTCAGCGGGGATGCGATGGACGAAGGTCATGCCAGCACCTCCTCTCGCACCGCTTCATGCCATTCGCTTGGAACCCTCTCTACGTTCTCGAAGATTCCCTTGGCGCAGAGACGCAGCGCAAGCGACGGCACCGCAGCATCGCAATTGCCCATCACGAACGCGAACTTCACGTCGTGCTGGTCATCGGCATTGTCCGTTGGCGAAAACCCCGCGGCATGGCGACCATGCGAATGGCAGTCCACCACCAGGACCTCGCCAGTTGCGAGCGACGGACGGTCGTAATTCAGGTGACCGCCGCTGTGGTCCAGGATTCGCACGGGGACCAGTCGGAATGCCCCTGTTGCGGCATTCCAGACAATCCACGCGCCCGTTTCCTTGGGATGCTCAGCACGTGCCATCGCGGCGAATTCGCCGATCAGGTCAGCTGGAACTCGTCCGCAGCGTAGTTCGGTGGCTTCCACCACCTCGCCATAGGGGATTGCCGTACGGAACTGGAAGGCACCGAGACGACGAACGACGCGCAGCCAGGGCCGAACGATTTCCAGAAAGACACCGTTGGCCGCGATGAGCAGACGCTCACCGGGGTGTTCCATGGCGGCCAGCGCACCGAAGCGCGGGACCATCACGGACGGAAATGACTGCTGCAGAGCAGCGTCAGCAGGATGCATGGTTACAACTCCTTTCTGCCGGCGATCAGATCGGCCAGCGTGGATCTCATGGGAACGAGGACTTGCTTGGGAAAGTCGGGAAACTGACCGTCCAGCATGTCCTTCCAGAAGGCATAGGCGCCTCGCTTGTACTTGACGCGCTTGCCGCCGTGATTGGGATGGGTGAACGCTGAGTTGAAGAACCCGTCTTCCCATCCGGTAATCGAGGCCACGTCGATCTGCTTTGGCACATGTGCAGAGCCAATGCAGATCTTCCCGTGGTCCCACGTGTTGAAGTAAGGCGGCTCGAACAGCGCGCTTTCCGGTACCGGGCGCTCCTCCCCTTTCAGGGCGAAAACCTTGAAGCCGGATTGCGACGCCTGGAAGACCAACGCCGGGTGCGAAACAATGGCGCTACGCTCGCCCAACTCCCTGCATTTGAAGAACACGCGACGTCGGCTGGCTGGACACCACCACGTCACGGCACTCGGACTGATTGACAGCACGTTGGGTGTCAGGAACTCGCCCTTGGGAAGGGCATGCTCTGCTACCTCGCGAACTGCGTGGATCAGAGCCATGCGGTTCAGTGGCACGCCAGCGCCAATCACCGGCCGCCCGGAGGCTTGCGCTTCGATGCGATGGGCCGTTGCATACGAAAACTGTCCCGGTCCCGTCCCATAAAGCAAAATGGCCCCCTGCAGGGCCACCTCATGCGACCGCGAAGCGGTCAGGATTGCGGCCATACGGCCTCCTTTCAAATGAAATGTTCAAGAACCCGATCCAGTAGCGCGATCAGCTTGAGGGTCTCGTGCAGAGCGCTGTACTGGGCCCGGATGGACTTGGGCTTGTCAGCGAACGGAATGAAGCATTGAAAATACGTGGCATATCCGCCGTTGTTGGCGCACTCGAAGTGGTCGTCGAGCACTTCGCCAACGTAGTCGCTGTGCTGGTAGGCGATCGTCGCAGCGGAGTACGCCGGTTCTGCCCACTGTGCATTACGCATGAGGGATGCATCTCCCATCCGTTCCAACGCCAGATCCAGGTCCGCCAGTGCGCTACAGAATCCGCCGCGCCAGTCATTCTGGCCCTGGCGCGCGAGCTTTCGTAGCTTCCTGCGGCTCAGTAGCGTGAATGGCCAGTCAGGTCGCGCCCACTGCCACTTTGGAAGTACTTCATCAGGCGCGATCGCGGCCCGCACCACAGAAGGCAGATACCGATCAATGTCCGGATCGTCGGCGCCAAACCGTTCCTTGAGGTGCTCCCGCGCCTCTTCGTCATCGGTTAGCGTCTCGTAGTCCCAATGCCATCGACCAAACATATCCAGCAAATCATCGGGTGTGCGAACGTGCAGCGACTTACAAGCAGCCGCGCGGACCAGATGGAACGTCATGTGCACCAGCGACGGATCTAGCTGACGCAACGCGTCGGCACGCTCTGCAGTGAGCGTGTAGACCGTTTCCTCTTCCAGCCGGATCCCGAGATACAGCGACGAGCGGTCTTGCATGTCGAAGCCGAACTCGGATATCTCAACGTCAACCGCAGCCTGATCCACCAGGGCGAAGTCGAAACTGAGCACCTTCGTCGTGGGAACGCGCGTGGCAAGCCACGCATGGAATGCCTGAGCGAAGGCATCGCCAGCGCCAGACGCGTTCGAGACGTGGCTGGCGTTGAGCACGCCTGCTTTGAACTGCTCGATGACGAGGTCCTTTACGTCCACTTCATCCCCGAAGGTCAGAAGCGCACGGCTGGGGGTTCCCTCCGGGATGGCCGGGAGCGTCAGAAAATCAAGGGCAGGTCGACGTTTGGCAACGGGATGCTGTCGCGCAGGCGTCCATGCGGGTTGTCCTGCATCGACCGCTGAAACAAACGACCGAGGGTCGAACAACATTGTTGAGTCTCCTCAGAATGCGAAAGAACCGCCCTCTCGGGCGGCTTCGTAGTGGAAGAGAACTGGCCGGAGGCCAGTGCTTTCATCAGGTCAGACTTGCGCATATGCGCCCTTGGCGCCAGCGGCGCGCACGAACGTGTAGCAAGCGATGCCGCCCTTCACTTCCGGGCCGTCCACCGCGGCGGTGGTCAGCTCGGGGTATTGGGCCGAGTAGACATCGCGCACCTGGTCGGGCGAGAACTGCGGGCCCACATCAGGTAACGTCATGCCGTTGTAGGAAAACTCACGGGTGAGCTGCGTAACTTCGAGTGCCATGGCAGTTCTCCTTTACAGCAGGGAAGCAAGGTCGGTACCGGTGGAAGCCGGTGTGCTCGAGTCGGCTTTCGCCTCCAGTTGCGCTCCGCCACCGCTTTCTGCTTCGTCATCGTCACCGGCATCGCTGGTGGCTTCGGACGTCGAGGGTGACGCTGCCTTGGCCAGCGCCTTCGTCGCCTTGGACGATTGCGTGGACTTGGCAGCATCGAGAATCGACTTCGTTGCCTCGGCCTGCTCGGCAAGCGAGCGATGAGCTTCGGTTACGCTGGTGACGGCCGCCGCAAACTCGGCATCCAGTTCCGCCGGCGTAGCCGACAGGATCAGAGGCCGGGTCAGTGCGGGGTCAGCAGCGTCCTTGATGACGGGCATCACAACGACGGACATCGTGTCGCCTTGCATCGTCAGCGTGAGCACGACCTTGTCGCTCGCGCGAACGAGCGGGATCAATTGGGTGAACATGGTGAATCCTTTTGGGGAATGAAATGACAGAGGGCGCCGACTGGCGCCCTCTGCAGATGGATAGGTGAACGGATCAGTAGCCCAGAACCTTGGGCACCTTGCCGGTGTAGTCGAAGCCGTCAACCGCCAGCAGGCCGGCGATGACTTCGGGCTTCGATTTGTTGAACAGCTTGGCGAACCCATCGCCCAGCACCTTGCGGATACCCAACTCGTCGGCGAGAACCTTCATCTCCGACTTTGTGAGCATTTCCAGAAAATCCTGCGCTTGCTGGAGATTCCAGTGGTTGCGCAGGTCCAGCTTGTGATACCGGCACAGTTCGCGGAGATTGCCCACCTCCACGCCATCGATGGCTGCTACGGTCAGGCCGATCGTCAGCTGCTGTCGCTTCTGCTCATCCAACGCGTGGATGGCAGTCAGGCAACCCTGCAGCGAGGACGACGACTTCTGCTCGGTCAGCTTCTCGAAGAACTTACCCATCACGTCGCCGGCGATGTTGCGCGCCAGCCCATTCAGTGCAATTGCCAGAAGGTACGAGTTCGCCTGGTCGGCGTTCTGCGCGACTTCCTTGCGCAGTGCCTTGCGCCAGAGGGCGGTACGGTAAGCCTTCACCTTTTCACCCTCGCTGATCGACGTCACCGGCTTCTCGGCCGCGGTAGAGGACTGGTCGCCCTTCTTCGCAGGGACCGCCTTGCCACCTGCGGCTGGATTGGCTGCAGGCGCCTTGGTGGCCTCCTTCTCGGCCTTGATACGCGCGGCAACCTTTTGCTGGTTGCAGACGGTATCGAAGCACTGGCCGCTGTAGACCTTGCCCATGGAATCGGGCAGGCCACTGACAGCCGCGCCGAAGTTCTGGCAGGCGTGGCAGGCCTTCGCCTGTTCATCGCCAACACCAGTCGGGCCTTCGACCTTCAACTGGATCCGGGTGTGGTTGTCACCGGGGCGGATGATGCGCACGATGGGATACTCGTCCTTCAGCCCATAGGCAATGCCTTCGAGCTTTTTGCCGAGTTTCCCGTCGTAGCATGCACGGTTCGTGCAATTGCCGGTGGCAATGGCTTCGCCGAACATCTCGGTTTGCAACGAAGAATTGTGCGGACATGCCGCGCATTCCGTCTTGTCGAAGATGGCCGATTCGAGGCTGCACGCGGCGGCCTCGATAGTCTTCTTCAGTTCCGCAACGGGCTTCTTCTCGCTCACGATGACCGGCAGAAGCTTGTCCTGCTTGTCTTTGGCGAGCGTGGCCAGCAGTTCGGCGTGACCGAGCTGGATGGTACGTGTGTTGAGCGCCTCCAGAACGGATTCGCTGCAGTTCATCAGCGCCAGGCGCTTGTCGAGCGTGGAGCGGGACCAGCCAAGCTGGCGGGCTGCTTCGTCGCGGTCGCCTTTCAGTTGACCAACGATTTCAGCTGCCGACGCCGCCTCCTCCGACGGCGCCATGTCCGCGCGCTGCACGTTCTCGATGAGTGCGTAGCGACGCGCTTCGGCGTCCGTCAGGACCTTGATATTGACAGGCATGTCGTACCCGTCGCCGTGGGCGGCAAGAGCAGCGCGGTAGCGGCGTTCGCCGGCTACCACCTCGTACTCATGGCCGTGCTCTTCGTCCTCGATGGGACGAATGAGGATTGGCTGAATGACACCATCCACGCGAATGGATTCGGTCAGTTCAGCCATTTCCGCAGCGTCGAAGTACTTGCGCGGGTTGCAGCCAGGACGGATCTTGCCGATAACGACAGTGGGGTTTTGCATTTTGGGTTCTCGCGAGAATAGGGGAACCCGTAGCCGCACCGGGAACGTGGTTCCCGATGGGATGGAAGGATGGACTACCAGGCGATGCTGGCCGGCCACCGTACTGCAGAAGCTGGCACCAGAAGGTGCGGGGTCGATGCGTCTAGGACGCGGTAGGTCCAGGAAGAATACCCAAAATTCAGCGCGCCGGCAATCACCCTGCCTTCCCCGGCTGACGGCTGGAGTTCTATGGACCGCGTACGCGGTACACTGCTTCTTATGGAATTAACGAATCAAGAACGTGATCTCCCACTTCGACGTGGATGGTTTTCCACAATGGAGCTCCGGCACCGGCCGCAACTCTATAATTTGACAAAGAACGAGCTCGCAGGCTCTAGATTATGCGAACACCTGAAGTAATAGCAAAAGATGGATTTCAATATGGCGCCCCCCGAGACGCTGAAACGGACCTTGCCATTGCATCTCTGAGGATTGCACTAAAGGCGTATTTTGGGACGTATCAATCCTTCAAGCACCGTTTATATATCTTCGACCCAAGCTACTCGCCACCAGACGCTAAAACAGATGCGGAAAAGCAAAACGATATTGACCGCAATCACAATCAGGAATATAGCGAGAATGCGACAGAAGCTATCATTCATTTCCAACATTTCGCCGAGCTAATTTGCAAGAGAATCCTGCGCCGTGATCACGTCATACTCGCCACCGATCTTTCAAAAAAGGTCGACGTCCTTCACGCCGTACTTCATCGTAAGAAAATAGATGATTCAGCCGCATCAAGTCTTAAATCTATTGAGTTTTCTGAGGCGCTCGATCGACTGAGCAAGTTAATAAAATCCAACAAACTGAAAAATGCATCGAGCTTCCAGTTTATAGAAAAACACTATGCCGCACTTCATGAATTAAACACGCTACGCAATAGAGTGTGGCACCGGGGTCGATACGTACTAAGATACCCAGCGCTGGACCAATTCATCGGCGGACATATCCTTCCTTTTGTCCGTGATGTGATTTCTAACCGTCATTTCATGACGACCCCGGATTGGCTCCATACGCCGCTCTCCTGTGGGATCTCGCCAGCTGAAGAAATTATCAAAGAGGCCGCTAAGAAACAGCCATCAATCGGCAAGATCGCGTTATTGAAGGAGCTTGGCCGAGCCGCGTTTGAAAATCCGATCAAGCATCCACATTGGTTGCGGAGAAAACGTCGAAAGACCAAAGCGGGTTTTAAGCCGAACATCACGCTGGATCAACTTTTCGGAAGTCGCCACAAGCGTCGGGCGGAAAGGATAGCCAATGTCGAAGCAGAGAATGATTTCGCCGACATTGAGGAATGCTGCGTTTGTGGAGTGAAGTCGCTCGTAATATATGAAGAAAGCGATATTCAGCAAGATGTGTCGGATGATGGTGATTTGATTTCGGTCAGCGGGTTTCGTTACACAACTACGATTCTTTGTGAAAATTGCTCTTTTAATCTAGAAGCTGGAGGAATAGAAAACGCCAGCAGTTATGGGCTTAAAAGCATTCCCGATTACTTCAAAAGCAGCAGCTTTTAGCATGCCCTCTCCCTTCCGCCCGTAGCCAACAGTGCGGGCCCATACGGGGTGATTGCGCGCGTCGTCGATGCCGGGCCGGGCCATTCAGATAGTTGTGCTCGCCACCATCCGTCTCCAGACTGAATGTTGGCGACAGTCGGTCCGACCCGCAGGTTCCCGTCCTCTGGCACTCTGCCGGGCCAATCGATCAGAGATATAACTTACCGCGCGGGTGGCAGGCAAGAAGGCCTAAGCTATCGCTGGCCGATCGACATTTGATCCACGCGCACGGAAGGCAACCACACTCCCGGGCCCGGCGCACGGATGACAGTGCCCTGCACCTTCACCTGGTGCCCGGTCAGCGAGCGCGCCTGGTCCAACGGCACGCCGACCAGTTCCCAGCTCGAGTGAGCCTCAGTCTCCAGCATCACAATAGGGAACGGCTCGTTGCCCTTAATGTGAATCTCGCCGAGGAGCTCTTGCTTGCGCTCGGTTGCCGCTGTCGCGCAAGCCGCCAGACCAAGGGCCGTCATTGCCGAAATCAGGATCTTTCGCATCAGATTCGAAGAGAAATGGGAGCGGTTCGGGTGCCGCCCCTTGGCCATTATTGAATCACGACCGACAGCGTCGAGTTGGCCGGGACCTTGACCGTTTCGCTATATGTGCCATTCACCGCCTTGCGGACCACCGGGAGGCTGGCGTAGGGCTGGAGCGTCGCCGGCACCGATTGCGTCAGCGTGCGGCTGGCCACCAGCGCCTGCGGATCGATTACTGGCAGCGTGAAGCCACCTTCCGCGCGGGCAGGGAATCCAAAGCCGGTCGGGCTTGGCGCCTTCATCAGCGCACCCGACGTGGCAGCAAAGCGGCGCAGCTGTTCGCCCAGGCCGGATGTCGGCACGGTCGCCTTGATTGACGAGTCCAGCACCGCGACCGAGTCCGTGCTGCTCACATTGTTCAGCAGATGCTTGTAGAAGCCCAGGCCCAGCTGTCGGTCCATGAAGCCACCGAGCGAGCCGGACACCGAATAACTGTCGCAGGCTGCGCCGAACGGGTCCCACGTCAGCAGGCTGCAGTTGTACGAGCCGGCCTTGTAGTTGATGTAGTTCGGGAAGCGAACGTCCCGAACCGCGTTGTACGTCGGGTCGATGGACTGGCTCGCGAAGTCCTCCATCATCATTGCCGAGGCCTCTTCCAGCCACGTGCTGAAGGCATAGGCCGGGCCCTTCACCACGCCACGGCGGTAGAAGTTCTGCATGTGCATGCCTTCGTGCGCCATGGTCAGCAGCATCGCCTTCATGCCCTCCGGCCCGCCCAGGTACAGCGTCTCGGAGTCCAGATACAACGATACCGACTGGTTACTGAGCGGTTCTGCGGCCGCCGTCAGCGCATTGCGGCCGTAGAAGTAGCCGACCATGCCGAACGGCTGGGTATTGTGATCGAAGTTCAGGATCACGATGTCGATCGGCTGTGCCACCGCACCGCTGATGAGATCGCTGTACACGTGCGGCCCCCAGACCGGGCCGCCGGTCTGCTTCAACATGTCATAGATCTTGCCGCTCGGCACAAAGCCGGCGTACAGGGCGTTCACGATCGCCGTGCTCACCTTGCTCGGGCTTGTCTCGGTGCTCTCGACCCAGAAGTTCACGGTCGTGCCATCCGACGCAGCATCGGTGCGGATCAGCGTCACGGTGCGCTGCGTGTTGTCCTCGTGATAGAAGGTGCGGGTGTCGCCTGGCGTGTAGGCGGCAGCGCGCAGCGGCGTGGCGCCAAACGAGGAATTGCTTGGGGCCGTGCCACGGGCGCCAGCTTTCACCGCCCATCCATCGCGGTTGAAGTCGGAGATACGGCGCTTGACCTCGTTCGTACCGTCATCCCACTGAATGGCGCTCGCGGCCACCGTGGGGAAGTACGAGGACGTCAGCGGGATCGTCGGCATGGTCTGGGCGGTGCCCGACTGGTTCGTGAACACGAGCGTCACGTCCTGGCCCTTGAGCCCGTCGATGCTGATCGGCATGTCGACGGCGCCAGCCGTGGCATTGATGTTCTGCCACACGCCGACGCCGGTGCCCGCATAGGTGTTCGCATCCACGGCGGCACAGTTCGAGCAGGCCGGCGCTACGACGCTCGTCGGCTTGGCCACGGGCTCGGCGGGCGTCTGGGTCGCCGGGCCGGTGGGGGCCGTGCTAGCCGTCGTGGTGGATTGCGTGGCGGGCTCAGCGCCATCACCACCGCCGCCGCAAGCCGCCAATACGGCCGACGTCAGCAGTGCCATTGCGAGAGACCCTGGGAACGACAAAGTGCGCTGGTTGCGCATGAGTATTTCTCCTTGTTTCGTTGGCCGCCACCTTCAGTTCGCGGCATCTCAATATCGGCAAAATTGCCGAGCTCACCACCCCGCTTATGGGGGATAACCCTTAGTCACAGGAGCCACTGGCACGGGTGCATCCAAAGGGGACACACACAACGGCTTCACAAAAAAAAACGCCCTCACGAGGAGGGCGGGGAGGAACGGGTCCATCTTGAGAGAGCTTCCGTAGCGGGGCGCTACGGAAACCATCTTATGGTGGTTTATGGGTGGTGAATCCCCCGAAAGCTCAGCAATTTTGGGTGTCTTTCTCCGGCAACGGGCCGATAGGTCTGGCCAGCATGGTGGTTATAGCCCCGCTGACCTGCCAGCCGCCCATCTCCGTCTCGAAGACACCGTGGACGAGGCGATCAAGACAGATCATCTCGACGCCATCGGCTTCCAAGGTGCCAAGGATCTTGGCGACGGTCGTTCTGCGCGTGCCGCGCCGTTTGACCGTTGCCACACCCTCGCCCAGAGCGATGCTGCATTCATTCGCCTTCATGCTGCCTCCTTGAGCAGTTGACGTTGGTCGCGGTTCTTGCGGCCGTGAAGCGCCGCCAGATCCTCAACAAAGGCATCGAGAAGCGTGTCCATGTGCAGGAACGCCTCGTCTTCCAATTCCGGTGTCGCCCAGTCCAAACCGGCTTCCATGGCGTCGCGCTTGTGCGCCACCATCTGATCCTGGTAGACATCGATGCTTCCCGGCAGGTGGAAATAAATCACCTTCAACTGCCCTTTCCGGTTCCATCGCAGAGCACGTCGCATCGCCTGATACTCGATGCGCCACGTCCACGAGCGGTCGTAGAACAGCACGTAGTCGGCGTTGGGAAGGTTGTACCCTGCCCTGCCGGAGCCCTTCGTGCACAGCAGCCCCGTGGCCGTACCCTTCACGAACCGCTTGTCCTTGTCGGCCACGCGCTTCGTAATTGGAATGCCCCCATGGAACGGCACCGTATCGACGCCACGGGCCTTCAATTGCCCGGCGATCAAATCGATCACTCCGGGATTCTCGGCAAACAGGATGGCCTGCTTCCCTTCCGCGGCGATCGCTTCCAACCGGTCAATCGCGGCGCGCTGCTTACTGGTCAACTGCCCCAGCGCCCCGACGCCGTCGACCCCATGCTGCGGGTAGTTGGCGGCGAAGTGCACCGCGCGGATGCGCGCCAAAATCGCGATCAGGTTGTTCGAGCGTCCGTCTGTACGACGGATATCCCGATACCAGTCCGCGAATTCGTCGGCTGTGCGCAAATACAGGGATAGGTGCGCCGGGTCCCAGTCCGTCTCAACCACCTCGACTGCCGGCGGATCAATCTGGATGTACCTGGCCACGTCGGGCTCGCAAACCAGCCGACGCTTGACGTGGGGTGCCAGCATCTGGCGGTACAGCGGCAGGTTCCCGATCTTGGGTACCTCCCGTTTCGCGCCGTCTTGCAAGCTTTCCGCAAACTCCCAGGTCACCCATTCCAGAACGACGAAGTCATCCCGGAAGCGGTCCACGCCACGTTGAGCATGTTGCGCGGTGGCCAGCCACTGGCGGTCCAGGTACCCACGGCGGTACCCGTAGGGCTGGGCCGCCGTGCCATCGCCGCCGGTGAATGCAATCAAGCCGAACACGTCCCGAGGGTAGTTGGCTATCGGACTGCCGGTCAGGATGTAGCGACGCCGTGCCGAAAGCTGCCAGAGCGCTCGGCTCTGGTCGCTGTTCGGGTTGGACAACCGCTCCCCTTCGTCGGCAACCAAAAGCCCGATGCGGCGTCGCAACCGATGGGCGTAGGTCACGCGCTTGGAGGCATTGCGGCAAACCGGCATGCGAAGGCGCTCGTAGGCAATGAGATTGATCTGCCCCAATTCGCCCAGGCTTTCCGGCGAGTCGATGACCTTGACGGCATCGGCTGGCAGGATCTGCGCCAGCTCCGCGCGCATTTCCGGCACCAACCGCGCCTCGACAACGATCAGCCCATGCTTGACCCCGGACAACAGGATCAAGGCCGCGGCGAGCCGCGACTTGCCGCACCCCTGTTCCCAGGCGGCTACGGCGCCGCACGGCTTTTGCAGCAACTCCACCAGATCATCCTGCTGGAATTCCCAGTTCAGCCAACGGTCAATACCGAGCGCCTGCATGCGCCGTCGCAGTGCGAGTGCCTGGCCTGGCCACCGGACCGCGAGGCCTTCGTGCACGGTCTCCCATGTCTGCGCCGATCGGCTCACGGCAAACCTGCTCATGAGCTCGTCGAGCGTCAACGCGAACTCGGCGCCGCCGGCCTGAAACGCATAACGGCCGTCAGGCTGGCGGGCGAATGCTACCGTCTCGCCAGCCTTGATCACCGGGCTGCCCCATTTCAACGGATCCACGACATGGCTTTTGAGCGCCACGCCGGAGATCGCGTCCGCCGCATGGACGCCAGTCGTCCAGACCGTATGCCGTAGGGGCGTGGCCTGGCGCGCGCTGCGCCGGATCCGTTTCCCGAAATGCTCCAGGAAACCCGGCGCCAGTTGCGGCACGCCGCCGGCATCGCGAATCAGCCGAAGCAGCCCATCCAGCGCGGCCATCGGGTCATGCTGCACCAGATAGGCTTCGAGATCGAGGCGTCCACTGCCGGCGTAGCGCATGCCGTTGGGCAACCGCTGGCCGTCCATCGGCACGATTCGACTGTCGAGCAGCCTGTTGAGCACCATCGCCTCGACGAAACCACACTCGAACCCGAGGACAATTCGCCGCCCGTCATGGGCAATGCGTACCCGTTTCTGCGTGGTCACTGGCCGCGTGATCGCGGGTCCGGCGTCGTCCAAAACCTGATGGTTCAGGCGCGGCTCATGGAAATGCCGATCGTCTACGTTCAGATCCAGCGTCGGCAGGGGCACGGAGAAGTCGCCATGGGATTGCCGTACGACCCTTCCCATGCGGTAGCGACCGAATACGGCAATGGACGTGTGAACCGTGGCGCCCTCCTCCCGGAAAGCGGACACCGGTAGATCGAAGATGCCGACCACGCGGCGCGCCGCCGTGCTATGCGCATCCCGGTGGTCCAGGACGCCCACAAACCGGTCGACAAAGGACGTTGGCAGCAGCGCCACCACGACTTGTGCCGCCTCAAGCGCCTGGGCCAGCGCGTACTCATGGCTGAGAGCGCTGGTGTTCGGCCCGAACCGGCCCCAGGTGGTGCAACCGAAAGCCTGCAGGTGAGGCGATTCGAGGTGGATCGAGAACGGCGGATTGATGATGGCCACATCGAAATGACGCGGCTGGATCTCCTCCATCCCAGCCTGGCGGAAGCTGCCCTCAAAGCCAGCGGCCTCCACGGCTTGCTGAACGGCTGCGATCGCCGGTTCATGCACGTCGACGCCATAAATGGCGTGTAGCGCAGGATCGGCAAACTGCAGGAGCCTCGCCGACCCAACGGAATTGTCCAGCACCGCGACCTTACGGCCGGGGCGCCAGCCCTCCACGACGCCCCACATCAGGCGAGCAATCGCATCGGGCGTGAAGAACTGGGAAAGATGCCGCTGACGCGCGGCGTGCAGTTCACCCATGTGGGCGATCTTGTCCGCCTGCGAACCGAGGCTGACGATGGCCCGCAAGGGCTCGTACCAATTTGTCATAAGGGATTCCAGAAAAGAAAAAGCCCCGTCGATGACGGGGCAAGGAGAAGAGACCCGGGGTGCTTAAGCGGCGACTGGCTCGGATAGATGCTGGTCGACGAACGCCAGGAGGCGCTCACCAAGGGCTGCGGAGAACCGCAGCTCCCAGTACTCGTTGTATTGCAGGACATCCAGCCCGGGGAAGGTCCGCCGTTGCTGGGGGCCGAACGCTTCACCGTGATCGAATTGCCGCAGGCACCCGGCCAGCGCCGGCTCACCCGCGTCTTGCGCAAACGCCGCGAGCGCGAGCAATGCTGCGCGGACTTCGGCGTGCGCCTCCACCGCTATGCGCCGCATCGGACGCACCGCAGTCGCCACCGACGGCGCCTTGAGCCGCAAGCGCGTGACCTTGGTAAAGCGCCGGACCGCATTGGGCAAATCCAGTTGCAGCGAGGCGGCGAGAGTCTCGGCCATCTGACGGCATGCCAGGGCCCGCCCGCAGTGTTCGTACCGCTCAGCGAGCACCCGCCAGTACCGGTCCAGATCCGGCGTTTCTCCGGCACGAATGGCTTCCCAGATGTTCGGGTAGCCGTTGACCGGGATGCGGGTCTCGTCGATGCTGACCGGCGCCCCGTCGATGCCAAACTCGTTGCTCGCCCGGTCGATCAGGCTTGCCACCAGGCGGCGTAGGAAGCGACGAAATTCGCAGGGATGGTCAACATGCAACGGCACGACCACGGCCTCGGCGCCCGCCTGCGCTGCCAGCGCGCTAACCCGTGCAAACGCGTCAGCGGAGGCCACCTGCGCTGCACGGAACGCCTCTACAAGCGCGTTGTACATCAGTGCCGCTCCTGCATGGCTTCCTGGCCGTACTCACCAATGAACAGCATCAGCGCCTCCGCCAGCTCGTTGCAGAACTTGAACTCCCACTTGTCGTTGAACAAGGTGATGTCCAGACCCGGCATGGCGATCTTCTCGCGCGAGACGTACTCCAGCTCGTACAGGTTGATGCCCGTTAGCTGCTTCGAGAGCAGCGCATTACCCGCTTTGACCGCGAAAGTGGCGAGACCCATCAGGCAATCTGCCGTTGGCTGAGTGCTGTGATACCCCACCCTGCGCCGGCTCGACCTGTAGGACGTCTCGGTATAGACCGGCTTCTTGAGCACCACGCCGGCCGCCGTGCGCTTTACCTCGGCGTTACGATGCAGGCCAAAGTTGCGCACGATCCGCGACGCGGCCTGACGGTAGGCCGTTGCCGCCCCGCCATCACCTTTGTAGAAGGCAGTGAGCGACGCCCAGAGCCTGTCGAGGTCGGGGATTTCCCCCTTCTTCAGGGCTTCGTGGATATCCAGGCCGGCACGCTCGTACTCGGCGCTATTGTCGATATCGAGCCGGGCGCCCAAGGGAGCAAACTCCCTGCGGGCCCGACTGACGATGTTACCGGCCAAAGATTGGCAGAACTTCTCGAGTTCGTTCTCTTGCTGGTACGCCGAACGCACGCCTACGGCGAAAAACGGTTCGTCGGTGCCGGTGCCGGCGAGCATGTCGCGCTCGAAGTTAGCGGCGTCCTGATAGGCCTGACGGGCCGCTTGCTGTGCGGCAATGAACTTTTCGATGATTTGGTTGTACATGGCGGTCTCGATAATGGGGAGACCGCCCCGTCGGGAAGGTCTCCCGAGGGGAATGGAATGGAACTGCCGGAACTACGCCGCGCCGGCTACACGGCCAAGTCCAGCCAGTGTTGCGCAGACTGCCGGCTCACATCCGCCGCCGCTTCCTGGCGGACAGTTGCCTCGCCGCCATCCGGGAGCGTCTTGAGATCTGTCTCTTCGACACCTTCGATGTCGTGGTCGACGATCACGACGTTCACGTGGCCGTCACTCTCGACGTACGGAACCGTGCCACCGGAGACATGCACGATGACCGTGCACTTCTGAATCGTGTTCATGGCGCGCGCTCCTAGTGAATCGAGATCGCTCGGCCAGCCGGCATGGGCATGAAACCCATCGCCCACCACATCGCAGCCGGATGGTCCGGAAAGTCCGGAATCTCCTTGCGCTGGAAGATGTCCGGCACCAGCGAAATCGCGGACGGGCGAGCCTGAACGGTCTCCCACCAGTGTCGCTGCAGCCGCAGCCAGGTCAGTTCTGCACGAGCGATGTGATCCCATTCGCAGGGCAGCTTCGACTCGTCGAACAGGTCTGCGCCTTTCGCGGTCATGATGGCCACCACCTCGTGGTAGCGGCCAAGCTCATGCGCAAAGCCGCGGCGCTCGAACCGTAGGATTGCGGGATCGGGATAGCTGAAGATGCGCTGCAGCTGTCGAATGTAGACCGCGCACTCGCGGCGCGATCGCTCGCTGTAGTCGTCCTGGCCGACTTGCGCGCAGGGTTCCTCAGCGGGAACTGGCCCGACTTCGATGTCGATTGTCTTGGGATGGAACATAGCGTTTCCTTAATGGATACGGGAAACGCCCCACCGGGACGCTTCCCGGATGGGTATGGAGGGCCGCGGCAGCCCGTGAAGGCTGCGCGCGGCGATGGTCAGGCCGGCTGGCCCGACAGATGCGAGAACCTTGCCAGCACCCACAGGACCGCAACCACCAGGGCGGCGATCATCAGTGTGGACAACTGCAGGTACAGCAGCGCAATGCTTCCCGTCGTGACGATGAAGAACAGCGCCGTGAAGAGAATCACGACCAATGCAACGATGGCACCGGCAGTTTCAGGGGCGTCGATGTGAGACATGATGGCTCCAAAGAAATGGGAGCCATGACCCATGGGGGACATAGCCCCAATGGGTGAAAGAAGAAGATGGCCGGAACGCCGGCGAGGTCGATGCGCAGTAGCGCGGAGAATCGGGCGAATCTTACCGCGCCTTGACGGCCCGGACAAGCATCTCGCTGCGCTCTACCTAAGCTTTCGAGCCGCCTGCCGTGCAAGGCGATTCGCTTCGCGCAGACGGTTCACCACCGACCAGCGCCTTTGCGAAAGTTCTTCCGGGTTTTCCAGGTTCGAGTAGTCCTGCATTGGCCCGTCGCCTATGAATGGTCTGTAATCCTCAGGAAGTTTGCCCTGTGCCTTCAGCTTGTCGCGCTGCAGGCGTCCTAGGCCATCCGTCGCCTCGGTGATTGCCACATAGTCCCAGCGTACTGGCACAGCCGCTTCAGAGAACCACACCTCACCTTCACCCTGACCCACGAGCGCAACGACGTCGTACACGCTTCCGACAGGCGACGGAACCGCACGGACCTCAAAGCGCAGCACTTCGGGGCGCGGGTGCCAGAACACGCGCTCGAGATAGCGCTTGAAAATGAAGGCGTCCAGCCGGGCGATCTCGCCGTACTCCGGCTCTCCGGGCGCAATGAGCTGCGGCTCGCTCTGGGGACGGTTTCCGAGGGATACCTCTCGGCTAATGGGCGTGTGCGACATGGTTTTCCGATGAAAGGCGCACCAAATTCTATAGCTTTCGAGCCTAAGCCCGGCAGAAATCGCCCTGAAAATGGTTGGCGGCGAACTTCGCCCGCCGGCCGCCTTGACTTCGCTGTTGCGCCGGTATCTTGGTCTTAGACCATTCCATACCTAGCCGCCATGCGATTTACCCGACTCGGTCGCCACGAACCCATCGACTTCAATACCCGCCGCCAGGCCGCATTCGCGCGTAAGCAGCTGCGCGAGCGCGCTAGATACCCGCTCTTTGCGGAGCACGTGGCTGCCGAGCAGCACACAGCGGACGAGGAACTGGCGCGTCGCCAGCGACGCTCTGACAACCTTGCGCGTACAACGCGCGCTCTGCACGCCCGGATCTGGAGGGAGAAGCGCGCCGTCTATTTCTCCCTGACCCCGGAACAGCGAGCGGAAATCCGCGCCAAATGGCTGGCGTGGACCGGCCCCACCTCCGCCCTCTACTTTGCATACATCGTCGACGGCGTCAGCGGCGAGGCCGAACGGCGCGATACGGCGTCCCGCGAGCACGCACTTGCTATCCGCCGGCGCGTCCTGGCCATGCTGCCAGAGCAAGCGGCACTGGAGATCTGCGCACCATGACCCCTACCGAAGAACAGGCTGCCGTTGTCGACGCCGTCGAGGCAGGTGGCGCGCTCAAGGTCAAAGCCTATGCCGGCGCAGGCAAGACATCCACGCTAAAACTGGCCGCCCAGGCGCTGGGCCGCAGTCGCGGGCTGTACATGGCTTTCAATAAGGATATCGCCGCCGAAGCCGCACGGAAGTTCCCCACCAACACGAAATGCCGCACTGCCCATTCCGTCGCACGTGCTGCGACGCGTCCTGAGATCAGCCGCAAGATCGACAACCCGCTGGAGCCCTCGCATCACCTCGCCGTCCGCTATGGTCTCGGCCCCCTTAAGTTGCCCACGACCATCGGCAAGGATCTGGAGCTTAGCGGCAGCAAGGTGGCACGGATGGTCGCAGATGGCGTGGCCCGGTTCTGCCGGTCTGCCCAGCCCGAACCCCTGACTTGGCATATCCCGGTGGAATCGATCGTCCCCGACGAGGAAGCTGAGTTGCTGCGCGCCTCGCTGCTTCCCTACGTGAAGCGCCTCTGGGAGGAATATATCGACCCAGCCGCCGCCGGCGCGATCACTCACGACGTCTACCTCAAACTATGGCAACTAAGCCGTCCGCGCATTGGTGCCGATTTCATCCTGTTCGATGAAGCGCAGGATGCGGATGGCCTGATGCTCTCTGTCCTCCGCGCCCAGCAGTGCCAGGTCATCTACGTGGGCGATCCATACCAGCAGATCTACGAATGGCGCGGCGCCGTCAACGCTATGGACTTCATCAAGGCGCCGGAGCGAGCCCTCACGGAATCATTCCGGTTCGGGCCAGCCATAGCCCAGTTGGCCAGCCGCATGCTGTCCCTGATGGACGAGGACACACCGGTTCGTGGCCAGGAACACATCGCTTCGCGGATCGAGCACGACTCGGAGTTTGGCCAGCACCGCTACAACGCGATCCTCTGCCGGAAGAACGCCACGGTCCTGACACACCTCGCGCAAGGAATCGCCAGAGGCGACCGCGTTGCGGTCCGCGCCAAGCTGGATGAACTGCGCGCTTTCGCCGACGGCGCCGAGCGCCTCATGCGCGGGGAGCGGATCGGCTACCCGGCCTCCCTCGCACTTTTCGAGACCTGGGAAGAAGTCCAGGAATACGCCGAGTCCCTAGCCGGCCGGGACCTGCAGCCGCTCGTCAAGCTGATTGACAGTGAAGGGGTGGACTACCTCCGGCTGATCCTGACGCGCGTGAGTCCGGAAAGCGAGGCGGACTACGTCATCTCTACCGCCCACCGGGCCAAAGGTCTGGAGTTCGACTCCGTCTATCTCGCAGGCGACTTCAAGTTCAAGACCGGCGAGGAAGGCGAGACGACGATGACCGCCGAAGAGAAGCGCCTGCTCTACGTTGCCATGACCCGCGCCAAGCATGTGCTCAACGTCAGTGAGATCCGGCGCGACCTCTATTCCATGTTCCGGGACGCCGGAGTCTAGGAGAACATCACCATGATTACCGTGCGGATAGGCGGGAATGAGTTCCCCCTCGACGATGTGCTAGAAGATCCGGGCCGCTATGCCCGCCACCTGGAGCGCGCGAGGACCGTGCAAGGCTTCGCCGAGTGTGGCTGCACGGCCGGCCGGCCGCGGCCCAAGCTCGTGATCCGCCGCCACCGCGACATCTTCCTCCTCGCTCGCTGGCCGGACCAAGCACACCACCATGCGGGCGCGTGTCCGTTCCACCGCCTGGCACTTGCCAAAGGGGGCGCCGCAGACAGTCTCGACGCCTTCCGCGTGCGCGATGGCCACCACGACATCCGGCTCGACGCCACGCTGTCAGCCAGCTCGCGCACCCCGGCCAAAACCGTGCAGCGGACGCCCAAGGGGGAAAGCAGCAAGCCCCAACGGCGCTCGGCAGGCCTGCTGGCATTCCTGGAGTATGCGTGGGAACAAGCCGGGCTCAACGTCTGGGCGGGGACCGGCTCCCGAGGCTGGAACGCCTGCTGGTCGCACCTGACCACGGAACTGGCCGATTGCCGCATCAACGGCAAGCCTGCGGCCGATCTGCTGCACGTGATGCAACGATGGGATCCGGCTCGCAAAACGGAAATCCTGGCCGAGTTCGAAACCTGGCAGGCGCGACTCACCCACACTTCCGCTGGGAGCCATCGCGGCATCGTGATCGGCGAGCTCGAATCCCATGGGCAGACCCAATACGGCGGCAAGGTGGTGCTGCGCCAGAGCACGCAACGGTTCTTTATGTCCGCCGAGCACTACGGACGCCTGCAGGCATCGTTCGCCGGCGCCGTCGCCGGCGTTGGGAAGGCCGATCAACGCTGCATCGTCGTACTGCTCGTTGAAAAATCCCGGTCAAACTACCTGACGGTAGTCGATATCGCCGCTATGCTGGCGAACCGCCAGTTCCTACCCTGCGATTCGTCGCACGAGGTAGCGATGGCGGACTATCTTGTCGGCCACGGCCGCGCCTTCCGCAAACCATTGCGCCACGTCGGACGCGCCGCCGTGCACCCGGATTTCGTGCTGACCGACGTCGAGCCCGAAGTCGTCATCGAGGTGCTTGGCTTGACTGGCAACGCCGATTATGACGCGCGCACGGCGGCGAAGCGGGCCCACTACCAGGCTACCGGCACACCGTTCATCGAGTGGGACGCAACGTCGCACCCCGTCACTTCGGTTCTGCTATTGCCACCTACGCGTTTCCATGACGGCCCCTGACATTGCGTCCGCGGCCTTGCTCGAAAGGCAGTACGCAGAGGCTCTGGACCTTGTCCTACGGTTCCGCGCCGCTTCCGTTGCCCTCGTGCAGCGACACCTTCTGATCGACTATCGGGATGCGGAAGCCCTACTGGGGCGCATGTCGCGCGAGACAACCCTGGTGCGGCGCATGCCGAACGGGCTCTACATGTTCGTCGGCGAGGTCATCGGGGGTGAGCTGCAGGCGCTCCACGGCTTTGCGCAAGAGGTACTCGCTGCTCTGGAGTCGGGCCAGGTCGACCCCGACCGGCTGCGCGACGCGGCAATCCGTTTCGGCATACCTCAGACCGTGGAAGCCACGGGCGCCACCGCCCCTTGACTTCACGGGCAAGGCGCTAGGCTGATGCCGTGATCACTCTCTACGTCGAGAACCATGAAGCCAGCCACCACGGCCCCCGTTGCCCCTGCCACCGATGAGCGGAATCAAGCACCGCCCCTGCACCTGGTCCGCCTCACTGCTGCGTTAATCGCCGCCGATCTGCTTGGCCAGCCCAAAGCTGACGATCAAGACCTGGTGGCGCTCCGGCTGGTGGAATTTCTGGCTCGCGCCAGCACCCATCCACGGTGCCCCCTTCCCGTCAGCGACATCGAGGCAGCAGAACGCGAACATCTGGGTTGTGTGTACTGCGGCACGGGGATCTATGCCACGCACACGGCAACCGCGATAGGTCCGAACTGATGGGCTACATCAATCCACTTCTACGCCTACCGGCCGCGCAGAAGCTACTGGAGTTGCCGCCGGAGCAGCGCAGAGCGATCGCCGCAGTGTTGCGAGAACTCCGCGAGGAATCCAATGCCGAGGCCGAGTTGTCTTGGCGCCGTCGCAAAGGTCCGATGGCAGCGTACTGGCGCGCAGTGTCGACCTATTCCCGGCACTTTGCCCACGCGCTCTCGCAGGCACCGGACCAAAGCGCCCCAGCACCCTCTGGCGAGGGCAGTTCTACGCCTTCGGCAACCGTACCAGACGGAACGCAGCCGGCCAGCGCGCACGTGGATAAGGACACCCGAACCATCGACATGTTCGAGGCCAACAAATGAGCGAAAACACCAAGATCGAATGGACAGACCACAGCTGGAATCCCTGATATGTAACCATCTGTCTGCTGCGTATTGCATGGGGCCTCGATATAATGCGACAGGTGTGTCGGGGGATAGTTTTCTCTTTCAATCGTAGGTCGGAGCCTGTGGAGCTTGTGGGCTAGGCTGGAGACTGTGGGCGGGTTGTGGGCAACCTGAAGGTTGTCCACGAGCCGTCCATAGGAAGGAGCTCGTCCTCCGAAGGAGGAAGTCCACAAATCCTCAGACTGATGGACCGCAGCAGTTTTTTTGGCACTTAGGGATCTTATGGGACACCAAGTAAAACGGGTGCCACTGGACTTCGATTGGCAGA
>NZ_RCOG02000008.1 GCF_009663685.2 Cupriavidus sp. U2
GACCAAGACATACGAGATTGGCAAGCAATCTCGGACATTGATGGAAGCGGACAAAACGCGCTTATCGAAAAGGGGCAATTCGAAGCGCAAGCCCACTTGTTCGAGGGCACGCCAGTGCTACTAAAGACGTTTGATGCCGAAACCTATGACGAAGCCGCACAAATCTATAACGATTACTTCGGATGGGGCAAATACCACCCGATGAAAGACTAGGGGTTGATCGGTGTTACGCTCGGCGCGAGACGATTGGGGACGAGCGGTGCTCTTGATGGGAATCACCAAAGCCGAATCAACGTCGGTTCATGATAGTTGAGCGGACGTTTGTCGCAAAAGGTCCAGTGGCTGGGATTGGCCGGACCCAGCCACCTGGCCAGCAGTCAGTGAATGACTGTCATGGCCTGCGGCGCAGGGCTACTACCTCGCCCCTAGAGGGATTTTGATCCAGCGGACACAATTCATGCGCCGCTCAAAGCAACCCCTCGGTTGAAATCGTCCTCCAACGTCCGCGACGACGCACAGCCGTCTCGGCTGAAGCTAGCACCGGAAACTATCACGAGCGGGCCAAGATCATCGAGCGCCTGTATGTATTCGCCACGACCGGTGCCGAAGTTCATTGTCCTCAATTTCAATGCGCAACACGCGATACGCTGATCAGTGCCCAAAGCCCCTGGGTGACAGCGACTTCTCAATGCGCAACAACAAGGTTTCATTAGATAATTTTTGATATGTAACCATCTGTCTGCTGCGTATTGCATGGGGCCTCGATATAATGCGACAGGTGTGTCGGGGGATAGTTTTCTCTTTCAATCGTAGGTCGGAGCCTGTGGAGCTTGTGGGCTAGGCTGGAGACTGTGGGCGGGTTGTGGGCAACCTGAAGGTTGTCCACGAGCCGTCCATAGGAAGGAGCTCGTCCTCCGAAGGAGGAAGTCCACAAATCCTCAGACTGATGGACCGCAGCAGTTTTTTTGGCACTTAGGGATCTTATGGGACACCAAGTAAAACGGGTGCCACTGGACTTCGATTGGCAGATCAACAAGGCGTGGTCCGAATATCCTCCGCGCGAGACGGTCGCTGCATGAAACTGTTCTTCACCGATGGCCAGTTTGCTGTCGCTGGCTATTCTCGCCCAGACGTGCCTTTTCTCTGCGATGCGGAGATGGAGCTAGTCGACGCACCGAATCGCTACCTGCGCTACATTGCGACCGTCAAAGGGCGGACTCGCGCTGCGAATACCTGGCGCACATACGGCGCCGCGCTCTACGAGTTTTTTGCGTTTCTTGAGGCGAACGGCCTCGCATGGGATCGCGTCGATCAAAGCCAGATCGCGGCCTGGCGTGACACCATGCTTGAGCGCGGTTGCGCCAGAAGCACCGTCAATCAGCGGCTTCGTACCGTTGACGCCTTCTACAACTGGGCAAAGTCGAATGGAATGACGCACTCGATTCCTTTCGATCGGACCGATGTTTGGGTCGCGAAGCCTCGTGGGTTCCTCGCGCACGTCGATGCGTCAGGCGACCGATTCGAGGCCAATTCCCTTACGGTGCAAACGCACAAGGTTACCCCCCAGTTTCTCCATCTGGACCGCGCGATTCGCTTTCTCGACGCGCTGACGCCCTACCGCATGCGCTTGATGGGGTATCTCGCCCTGCTCACTGGCATGCGGCGCGAAGAGGTGGTCAGCATGGATTGCCGCGTGCTGCCCAACCCAGCCGGACGAGATTCGAACAAGCAGATCCCCATGCACCTTGATCCGTCCATTACCCCAACGAAGGGGGAAAAGGACCGGACCGTGATGTTGCCGTACGATCTCGCCGTCGCGTTGTATCAGTACTTCACATTTGAGCGCTCGCGCTTGCTCGCCAAGCACAGGGCCAAGTTCGGCATCGAAACGACATTGCTGTTTCTTTCGCAAACGGGAGACCCGTTGTCAGTAAACGGACTGAACAACGCGTTCAGGCGTGTCAGCCAGAAGACGGGGATCTGGTGCACACCTCACATGCTGCGGCACACCTTCGGCACCTATGAACTGATGCGGATGAGCCGACAGAAAACCCAGACCCAGGCATTGCTGTGGGTACGCGACAGAATGGGGCACAACTCGATCACAACGACTGAAATCTACGTCCACGCGGCCGACCTGGTCGAGCATGACGACGTGGATGGCTACCACTTAGATATTTGCCGCGCGCTCGCACATGGCAATCCGACGTCAAAAACTTGATCGCAAAGCCAGCGCCCAGATTCAAGGCGGCCGGGTCATTGACCTGGCGCCCGGCTGGTCTTTCTCGCTCGTTTGCCCTCACCAGGGCGAGCAGCGGTTCGATTTTAAAGAGTATCGTGCGCGCGGCCGCGAGAATCTTGCAGCGCATATGCGCGACGCCGCCTGGAGTCTACGCAATGAGCTAGGCGCCTACACCCTGACTTCCTATGTTAGCTTTCTGCGCCGCTTCTGGCTGTTTCTTGACGACCTGTCCGCAAAGGGCGAGGATATTGTTGCTCTCAACCAGATTACGCGGTCGTTGATTGAACGGTATCTGGCGTGGATGGAACGCCAGATCATCGTCGCCACCCAAAACCGTGGGCAGATTTGGTCGATAGGGACTCGGCGCACTGCCTACAAGGCCCTCAAGGCATTCCTCGTAGCAAGGCAAAAGCGGGTTCCCGACGAGGTAAGCGATCAGCTGACTTTTCCGCGCAACCCATTTCCCAACGCAAACAGTCACTCCTCCAAGCGCCAGCCCTATTCGGACAGAGAGCAGAAGCGACTTCTTGCGGCGCTGAATCAAGATTTGCGCACCATCCACGAGGGCGTCGGAGCACCCCTCTCGGAATTGCAGGTGCTCGTCGTTCACCTGCTATTGTTTGCTCTTGCAACGGGCATTAATCAGCAGCCGTTGCTGGATCTCAAGCGGGATAGTTTTCGACCCCATCCCCTCCCAGACAGAGAATTGCTGGTCACGCTCAAACGTCGAGGCTATTCCGTCCAGAACACGTCCGTCCGCGCGGCCGAGGCACCAGTTGCTACCGCAAATATGCAATCGGTCCCGTCCACGATCGGCGAACACTTCCGGTTTCTGTGCCAGTTCACTGAATCTGTCGCCGATGACGCTGCACCGCGTGACCGCGAGTATGTGTTCCTGCGTCGCGGACTTCTCAACGAGCGCAAAGGCGTTGTATCTCGACTGTCCGCGAGAGATGCCAAGAATGCCGTCGCGATCTTCATGCGCCGGCACAAATTGGAGGATGATCGCGGCCAGCCTCTGCAGGTCAGAGTCGCGCGCTTACGCCCGACGTTTGCTACGGAGTTATACCGCCGCACCCGTGACTTGCGCCGCGTGCAACGGGCACTCGGGCACGCGAGCGTCTCCACCACTGCCCGTCACTACGTCGACTCACCCATCGAGGCTGAGCGTGATCATGCCTTTGTCCTCGATGGGATGGTCAGCAGCTTCACTAAGCAAGACGTTTCTGGCAAAGTCCTTATCGCTGCCGACGGGTTAATCCCCGCGGCGAACATAAAAGACCTCCTCTCGGGTGGATACAACACCGGCGTCGCGCGGTGTCGAAATCCATTTCGGGATGACGCGTCCGTTTGCAAGAAGTTCTTTACCTGCTTCGGCTGTCCAAATATGGTGGTCTTCGAAGATGACCTGTGGCGGCTCTTCAGCTTCTACTACCGCTTGATCTCCGAACGGCCGAAGATCAATGCCGCGCACTGGCTGAAGACCTACGCTCCGATTATCCGGCGCATTGATACCGATATCGCACCGCAGTTTCCGAAGGACAAAGTCACTGAGGCGCGAGCGCGTGCCCAACAAAATCCCCATCCGACCTGGCGTGGTATCGCCCTATGAACGCACTCTCAATCGATATCAAGCGGGCTGGCGCTGTCGATCCGGCAGATCGTAACTCCATGCCCGTGTCGGCGATCGCGACGGAGGACGGTGGCCGTCATGTGATCAGCCGCTATGGCGACTCCAAGTGGGATTTCTACCCGTTCATTCCCCAACTCAATCTAAAGGGCTCAAGCAAACGCATCAATTGGGCAATACGTTTGAGCGACGGATCGCTCCTCACGGATCCGCAACACGGACAGCTTCTCGCCAGTAGCAAGGCGTATATCTGGTCGCTATTCGCCGATCCGGTTGATGGCCGGAAGCGCCCTTCACTGCTCACGCTATGCGAAAAGACCGCTAGTCTCGTTCCGCTGCTACGCTGGATGTTCGAGATGGGCCTGCGGCGCTTCGAGGACTTGTCGGGCCACACTCTTCAATATGTTCCGGCCGCGAGGCTCAATCTTAATGGCTCAGCCGCCGTACCGCATACAGTGGCAACGAAGCTGTTTATTGTTGAAGACCTCTATTTGCAGCGCGACAAACTCGACGACGCGCTTCGAAGTCACCCGTGGCCTCATGAAAGCGCGATGTCTCTGGCGGGCGAACGGCGGAGGCACGCTCATCGCGTACCTAAGACTGAGTTCATCCCCGATCAAATAGCGCAGCGGATCACGGATGCCGCACTCGACTACGTCCGCGTGAAGGGCGACTCTATCTTGAAGGCCCGTGACGCCGTCGCCGAGGCCCGCCTACACAGCGTGGGCCGGTCTGGGGGAACACTGACTCGTTATCTGGCATCGGCCGCGACCCAGAATGGATTCGACGGAGTAAACCATGTAATCAGCGAGATGGGCATGCTGCGTACTGCGTGCTACGTCACTGTCGCCATGTTCTCGGGGCTGCGGGACTCTGAGATGATGTCCCTGGAGGAAAACTGCCTTTCGTCGTCACGAAGCAAAGATGGGAGCATTGAAGTCCTCTGGCTGCACGGAACGATTTATAAAACCGGCCGCCGCGCAAAAAAGTGGATGGTCCCTGCCGTTGTCGGTGACGCTATCAGCGTCTTGACACGCCTTACGGAGCCGTGGCGAATTGCATTGGCTGGTGAGGAGCGCGCGCTCATGGGCCAACTGGACGCGTCGCTTGGCTCTGGGTCGAGCGTCAGACGGCGCCTTGACGAGGTTCGGGTCCAGAAAAAGAGCCTGTTTCTTGGCCGGCAACGGTCGGGGGGAATCGGCACTCTCTCCAGCCGCGCTATCAACATGAATCTGAAAGAGTTCTGCGAGGCCTGCAACATTGTTGGTCTGGATGGGAATCCTTACCCCCTTACGACACATCAATTCCGCCGCTCGTATGCGCGCTTCATCGCGAAGGCCGAACTGGGAGATCTCCTGACACTCCAACACCACTTCGGCCACTGGAGTCTGGACATGACTGCGCTCTACGCCGACGGAGCCCCGGATGAATACGAGACTGACACGGAGCTGCTGGAGATGGTGACCGAGGAAAAGCGCATCCGGCAGACGGAGGTGATGACGTCCTACCTTGACTCCGACGCTCCGCTCGCCAACGGCTCGCACTGGCTAGAGGATTGGCGCAGTACGGTTCGCACAGCCGCGAACAAAGAGGAGTTGATTGCCGAGTACGCCGGCACGATCACCCTCAATGGCACGGGCCACTCGTGGTGCGTAGGTAACGCCAAGGGCGTAGGTTGTGGCGGTCTATGCGTATTCGAGGCCCAAATGTGTGTTGATTGCAATCACGGGATTATTGGTCAGGAGCACCGCTCCGTTTGGGAGGGCATTCGAGATCAGCAAATCGAAGCCATCGCCATTGGCGACCTTGGTGAAAGCGGGAAGGCTCGCGCCCAACAGATTCTGGTCAAGGCTGAGAAGGTTCTCCGTCGCCTCGATAAAGACCCGGCATGAGAGTACTGTCGGCGGCCGCACGGAAGGCGTTATCGGAGCAGAAAGATGTGTCGACCAGGAGAACGCGGAAACGCCTTGAGCAGGCGCTGCAACGGCTTTCCCGAGGCACACCCGAGACCGTCATCATAGGCTCCCGGCTCACTGTCTCCAATGTGGCTAAAGAGGCGGGTGTCGATCGTGCCACGCTATATCGTTTCCATCAACCGGTGCTCGACGCGATCCGAAAAGCGGCCGGCGACTCGAAGCCTTCGGCAAAGAAGACTCGCAGAAACCTCACTGAGAGTGAAGCTAAACTCAAGGAATATCGTGCTTTGGTTGAGGATGCCCAAAGCGAGGTCGCGGCTTTGGCACGTATCAACTATCGTCTTGACGCGAGGATTCGGGAGTTGGAGGAATTGATCCGGATACGAGACCGAGTAATCACAGATTTGCAGTTGCAACTGAATCAGCGCCCCGACTCGAGGCAGCCGACCCCGCTGAAGCGCCCCAGAGCATGATCGCGACGTCCCCTTTGTATTTCGATCAGGCTGATCGATTTGCTCTGCCACACGAGCGCTAAGATTGAGGTTCACTAGGCGGATTCAACCGTATGCAGCGGCAATGAAAGACTGACGGCGACCGAGGCCGTGTGGAAACACCCCTCGACCCGTTGCTGCCCGATCGGGGTTCGCTGAACAACGTCTGCTTCGCAGCGATTGCTGTCGGTCGGCTTGAACGGGTGAACTCACGCTGTCGGCCACTAAGCGGCCACTAGCTCTGGCTGCGCTCCTGTGAAAGTTAGTTGAATGGAGGGCTGGGTCACACGAACGTGGCACCAAAAGACAGCTTTTCTTCAAAGCCGTTGAATCCGCCCTTCCTATGGAGCGTTCTCACACGCCAGAAGTAGAACGATCGCACCTCCTGAACTGCATCATCCGGTGATATGCGATATGCCGTACCTCTGGAGACAAGGGCCATGCCGCAGTTTCCGTCGAACTGCATGGGGCGAACCGGACCCCAGCCTGCATTCCAATAGCTGAGGTCGGCGATGACGGCGCTACCCGACTTAACCTCCAGCACCCCATCACGAGGCGTGACCTCCAACTGGTCGCGCCTTGGAATTGCAGGCAAGTAGAGGCGGCCGGGATAAAGATCGAGCTGCAGGTAACCGAGGCGCTCAAAGTCGAGCAGCTTTGCCAGCGGCCAAGCTCTGCTCTCCCGATCGGCTATCGCTTGATGCGCCGGTGACTCCAGGACCGTCGTCGTTCCTAGGGGCTCGTGGAAGTCGCTAGCGAGTAGCTCTCCAGTTCTCCACAGATCCTTCAAGTGTTCAGCCAAGCCTTCATCAGCGACGCTGCTACCTGCCACCTGCGCCCACCGGACGACCGAGACCTCCACACAGCGGTCCATTGACATCACAACGGGAGACGCGAAGGCCATCAGTTCGTCGCCGGGACGTTCTAGCTGAACCCGTTCAACGAGACTGCGGACAGCCCCACCAATAGCCTCGTCATCGCCGTCGAACTCCGTTCGGCCTGGAAACCAAGCTGGCCGCCTAGGCCTAAGCAGTGCAAGTGTCGGGTGAACAGGCAAAGCCAATAGAGCCCATTCTTCCGCTGTATCGGGAGGCATGCCCCAGAACTCCTCAGCAACCGCCAACGTGCGGTGGTAGGCGGAGATCATCCGCAAGGCAGTCCGGGATGAGATTTGACCGCTGAACCCGTCGCCCAAGAGGCGCGAGAAATGCCAAGGGTCACCCTGAAAAGGAGCATCCGGATAGGCCTCCTTGTTCATCGACCACTCGAAAGCCATCTGGCGGACGAACGGCAGCCGCGTAGCGGCCTCAAGTTCCGTCATGGAGGTACGGAACATCCGCGGAAGGTCCGCACCTTGGACTCCGTTGAAATCCTGTGGAATCTCGAAGTCCTCAGGCACTTCTTCTAGGCCTTCGTCCGGGATGTCCGCCCACAGCCCGAGGCTCTCTAGCAATAGCTCCGAGAGGACGGACGTCTTAGGAATGCTCTCGGCCAGTTTCTGGCTGGCCTCGTACCCGTGCGCCTGCGCGGCCATCCAAAAGACGAAGAGCGCCTCCACCACCTCGGCCTCGAGCTTCCTTGTGCCGAGGAATTCAAGAAGTGCGGCCTCCGTCGCCGCTTTGGACGCCGGCGCGCCCAGCCGAGCGGCGAGCTCCTGCATGGTCCACCACCGTGCAGCGGTCGACGGCCAGCCCAGCCTAGCGACGAGGATGCGAAGGTCATCCATCATGTGCCCTTCGCCCTCGCAGCGTCGAGCTCTTCTGCCCAGCGCGGCCGTTCCAGCGGAAGGGTTCGGGTGTCTTCAAGAACGCAATTCACCATCATCTCGGCGAACTTCACGGCGTCGGCAACGCGCTTCTGCCGTGCATAGAAATAGACCATCAGATTCGTCGGCGCTACACGCGGCGGCTCGGGCTCTCCGAACATGCCATACGTCGTCTCAGCGACGAACTCGTCGCAACGACTCGGGTAGTGCTGAACGACCATATCCAGCCTCTCACGCGTCTTTTCTTCGCTTTCCGCGAAGCCCAGCCATGCACCCTTCCGGACCTGTGCCTGAACGAGGTAATTCCACGCAGCCTTCGAGCCGCTCAGCCTGCGCCTCGTCTCAAAGGCGAGGTCAGACAGTTCGAGGATGCCATTCATGCGCCCCTCGTCTGAGTGAAGAAAGCCGTCCAACGCCGCGAGAAGGCGCTTGCCATGTCCGGCCTTATCCCAGTGCTCGTACCATGTCCGAAAGAGCCTCTTCTTCTCGTTGTAGCTGGTCGACAGGCTTGCCAGCATCTCGTCGACCTGCTCCGGTGCAAACGTGGTGACATCGCCCGTATACGGCTTGCTGTCAATGTCGCCGCTAGACGAGTCTGCACGCTGAAGCACGCCGACGTCCCAGCCGGCGTGCTCCCTGAGAACACGCAGCCGCTCGGCAGCGCCATCCTGACCATTGCGCTCAAGCTGCATCAACGCGTCTTGGACCTCTGGGTGAACACCCGTGCGCATAAGCGCATCCAGGGGCCAACCGTCCCGCACGCCCTGCTCTACGTACGCCCGCAGGCTGTCCTCCGCATGCGACCAATCGCCGGCGGCCGTGTGCTCCTCATACTTCACCACCAGAGCTGGTGGGCAGAGCTTCGCCAACAGGCGGTCAGCGGCTGAGAGCACGTGCCTCGTGCCCTTTCCGTCCGTGAAGTCCAGCACGCGGTGGATCTGGGGCGAAATCGAGCTGAGCAGCCGTCGAGCATCGTCTGGCACGACCTCCACCAGGTAGTCAATGGCGTCGACGGTGTTGTTCAACGTGGGGTCCTTGCGGTGCCCGTAGCCGGTCACCAGCTCCCAAGTCTGCGTGCAGAGCTCCCGGGCGCTGGTGTTTAAGCCGTGGCTAAGGGTGATGCCGCAGAGTTGCAGAGGCGTCTGAAGATGAACGCTGGTCTCCTGGCGGATCTCAGCATCGAGCAGGACGCGTTGGGATTGGATGAAGGCCGCTGCAGCTTCATCGCTCATCCTGGTCAGCAATCCTGCCGCGTACTGGGTGCGGAAGGACGCAGGGTCGAACCACTCGCCAGTAGCTGAGGCGACCATGGTGGCCTCAGTGAGTTCAACATCGTCGCGACCGGCAAGCAGGCAGCTCCCCAGCCGGATGTCGCAGGCAATGCGATGCAGTCCAGCCCGGAAATCCTCCGCTGCTGAGCTGGCATCGTGACCCTGCCTAAAGCGCCTGAACTGGATAGGCTTGAGCAGTTCGAACAGCTCATGAAAGTCCACGAACTCCCCGCGCCACCAGCGCTCAGCAACCTGAGCTGCAATTGCTGAGAGGGAATTCAAGAAGTAGCTGATGTTCCTCCTGTCCTCGTAGGTGGGCGCCCGCACGAACTCGAAGCCGGTTTGTCCTTCTGCCTTCATGCAAAGGCTCAGGTGCACGCCGCTGAAGAACCAATGATGAACGAGCGCACTCAGGTCGTCCTTGCGCTCGTAGTAGTCACCCTTGAGCCACTCAATGGGGATGGGCTCGTTCAGCGGTTTGGAGCCCCGTGTGCGGGCGGCCTCCAATGCGGCAACAAATGGGGTTCGCGCCAGTTTGTTGAAGTCGTCGCGGTCAAAGATGCTCACCCCCGCCGTTGCAGCCGCCCGGACGCAGACGTCGCTGAGAACACTCTTATCCGGATCGTCGGGCGGCAGCGGGGTGGCCGCGTCCATCAGGTCGTCCAGCACGCCCTCATCAACCAGCATCCGGGCTCTCGGCATCCACACGACAGGGGCGTTCTCGCGAACCAGCTTGGCAAACGCCTCTGAGGTCGCACCGATGACACCCAAGCGCGCGAACGCCTCGACCAAGAACTTGAAATCAGCAGTTCCTTCGTTTGACGAGTACCGCGTGGAGAAGCGGCTGAGACCTCTGAAACGCCGCAGTGCCTCGGAACCACAGGTCTTGGCCAGTACCGCATGTCCTCGCGCCTGCAAGGCCAAGCCAAGGGCTGCCACACGCAGGATGTCCGTCTCGTGCCGCGACGCCACAGCCTCTCGGACAACACAGTCGTCGGCTGTCAGCCTCAGCGTAAACGACACAAGCCGAGCCATGTCGTCGTCCTGCATCTGAAACTCGCTGCCACGGACCATCCGCGCCCTGAGATGGTCAAGGCGGTAGGCGTCGGCAAACGCATTGGTATCCAGCGCCGCGACCATGGCCTCCGACAACAAGGTGTCGAACAGCGACTCTGGATAGCCTTCCTCCAGGCGGAGCATGATCCAGTCGCGGGTCAACCCGGCAATGAGGTTCTTGGGGTCACCGAGCCTGGCCTGAACCGACCAGAGCCAGTTGACGCGCAAAGAAGGCGGTGCCGATGTTTCAAGCCAGCCCGCCACCGCCGGCATCAGTTCCTTGATGCGCTCGTCGTAGTCCGGTGTTGAGCGCACAAAGACGGCCAGGCTCTCGTGGAAGACCTTCAGGCCAGCCGCTGAGGAATGCAGTAGGTGCTCCACCTTCGCGACATCGGGCTGAGCAGTGCCAAGCTTCGCCGCAATCTCCAAGAACCCAGCCTTTGGCCAGAAGAAGGGGAACGCGCACACCAAGCGCAGCGTGTCCTTCAGACTGGGTGGCAGCTCTTCCCACAGGGACGCGTAGTAGAACTTAACCTCCTTGGTCATATCCCCTTGCAGCCGCTCGATATCCCAGCTGTCCAGGTCACCCCCGGCATGCTCAACCTCCGCGGTGGCGTAGATGACGTGCAGCGGGTGGCCGTTGGTCTTCTTGCGAAGCGCGGTCGCCGCCTCCTGCAGTTGGCGCTCCGACTGCCCCTCATCGTCGAATCGGGTCGACAGCCTGCCCTCGTCAACAGCCTTGCGCAGGTACGACAACACTGCGTTCTCGGACATCGCTGGCAACTCACGCCAACTGGCCTTCGGGGCTACCGCCAAGAGGTCCCTAGGAAGCTGGGCGTCGTCAACCGGCTGCGTGCCCACCAACAGAACCATGTTGTCCGGACACGGCAAGACCTGCGAGAACAAGTCGTCCAGCGGACGCTTGTCGGCGGCATTGATGCGCCAGACATGGTCCAAGCCGTCCAGAACCAGCACGAACGGCTTGCCCTTACCCTCGTAGTACGCCGCGCAAGCTTCGAGGAGCCCTCGCAAGTCACCGCCGAGTGCCTGAACCCCTGGATGAAACTGCTTGACCTGAGCCGCGATGGACTGCTCAACCACATAGCTGTGCACGCGGTCGCGCCCCCGCTCGGTCGTCGACAGGAAGTAGTGGTGACGGACCGTGGGAATGTCCAAGCTAGCAAGCTTGTCGCACAGCGCGCTCAAGTACGTGCTCTTCCCGCGGCCAGGCGGCCCCGTGAGCACGAATGCCTGTCCGGCACCGGCGGCGGTGTCGCGCACGAAGTCCCGGTGGAACGTTTCGTCTGGCACTTCATATCCGAGCGGCACGAAAAAGTCTTCAGGCAAGGGGGCCGCCGGCGCAGCTCGCAGGATTGTGAGCACCTGGTTCAAGGAGATCCACCCGTCAGGCGGCGGGGAATTCTTCCGAATCGCCCAGTTCAAAGCGACATTCTTGAGGTTCGCAATGCCCTCAGGCGTACCGTGCCGGTGCAGTCGAGCATCGACCTCGTGCTCGAGCGATTCGAACCCCTTGTCGCTGTGAAGAACCTGCAGCTGACTGAAGAAGGCTTCGCACTTCTCCTGGTCGCCCAGCTCGGCGATTAACGCTGAGCGCCGCGGCTCGGGAACTTTGGCGAAGTCGATCTTCCCCCCGGACAAGCACGCCTCAACTTCCGCATCTGGCCGGCGATTCGTCCTCAGCGATAGGACGCCAACCCGAGCGGGGTCCAAAGCGGCGAACGCGTCAAACCACTTCCGAAGCATGGACCTCGACCGCGCAGTCGTGCCTGCCTTCTCAAGCATCCACTCCCAGCTCAGCGCGTGCGCACCCGGGTTCGGTGTGTACTTGACCTGCTCCAGATCGATGAGGTCATCTGCGCGCTCGGCGACGATGTCGTCCAGTCCCTTCGGCGCAACGGCCTCGTCGTCACACTCAAACTTCACACGGGTGAAGCGTGTCGGCGCATCTAGCCAATCGCAAAGAAGCCTCAGTCCCTGCCGATTCTGATAGATGTAGCCGGCGGCGGTTATCGCAGTGTTCTTAATCTCTTCAGACATGGAATGGGATGGCCGGCAAAGGTATTGACCGAGCAAACGGCCTTGTGACGCCGCTTGCGGAACACTAGTTCTTGCACACGCACCTATCAGCTTACATTGGCGGCGCCGGAGCCTCGCAGTAGTGGCAGAAACTGCTCAAGGAACAGGGCACGTCAAAAGATCATAGCAACTCCCTTGCAAGGAGGCTTGTTGCTGCGCTGAAGGATGTGCTTGGACTTCGGAGTTCCTAAGGCGGCTCGACGACAGCCCGCAGTAAAGCAGGGAGTCGCGTCAGCTGTGCTCGGAGGTCGGGTATTAATGTGAGCCGTCGCTCGGTTCGACCACGGCGATTGGCTGGAATCGACCCTTCTGAGCCGTTCAGCCAACCCATGGCAACGGCAGTTACGCGATATCGTACGGCCATTCGGACGCGTTTCAGGTTAAGTCAGAACCGAAACTGGCCGCAAGCGCCTAGTTTCGTACGGGGCTCGCTCGCGAGTGCTCCATCCTCACGGAGGCAAGGCTGTCTGACCCCTATAGAGCGTGGCCGATGTAACCCATATTGATATCAGATGTGAGCATCTCAGTACATGTCGAAGTCGTCCTCGCCGTAGACTTCTGCCGGCAGTACGCCGCACCAGCTAGAGAATAATGCTTGGATAGCAATAACAATTTCGGGGAGTGGGAAGGTGGGTCGACGACATTGTCTTGTACTTTTTCTATTTTTTCTGCAATTAATATTCTGCATTGGCCCATCTCATGCCGCAGAGAGAAAGACATACTGGAAGCTCGCTGCGGTTCCGCAGGGCACGAAATTAAACACCGATTTTCTCTATAGCGCGCCGCAGGATGCTTGTCCGGATGCATTCCAGGCGTTTAGTGCAGTGTATGAATATCCTACCGTGCGGTGGTACCTTAAACAGGATCCCTACGTTGAGCGACTAGTTCACTGCAACGCAATTATCCTGAACACAGCAAATCAGGAAATCGAGTACGGTAGTTTTGCGACGGTGGAACGCTTTTTCAAGTGTCCTGATGGTCTAGAGTTTACTAATTCCGCATATATATGCCCGGTGGCGGATTGGCCGGAAGATAGCTGCGGGAGCGGCGCCAAAGTGGCCTTGTCGTTCAATGGGGTATCGCTTGCCAGTTGTAAAGCGCGGGAAAAGTCCTGCCCATATGGGAACCCGGTCTTCCCCGGGACAGGCATTAAGGTTGCGACCGAAATTGATTACGCCGCAGCGGGTGCGGACGCGCTCTCGCTGATACGCACTTACCGTTCGAGCTTTCACATTGCCCCCAAGAACGGATTCGGTGCCGTTTGGATGCACCAGTATCAGAAGCGGCTGGACACCTCCATCATGTACGAACCGGGTGGTAGCGTGGCGGCGCTGCGAGGAGACGGTAACTATCTGCGGTTTTTCAAGAGCGGCTCGGTTTGGCTTTCCTCCGAAGGGCGAGATCGGTTGATTCCATCGTTCAGCAGCACGGGCGCTATTACGGGATGGCAATATGAGTCCGCAGAGGATGGCACCGTTGAGGCCTACGACAACACTGGACTGCTGCGATCCGTCACGGCGCTAAATGGCTGGCAGACGGGCCTTGTTTACAGCGATGCCACCACCCCGATAAGCATCGCGCCAAGAAGCGGGCTCCTGATCAAGATTCGGGGTCAGTTTGGCCGTGAGATGCAGTTGATCTATGACTCGCGTGTGCGAATCACGCGTGTGGTCGGTCCGGCCGGCAAAGCCACGGACTACCAATACGACAACAACAATATGCTGGTCACGGTAACGTGGTCCGATCAAAAGATCCGGCAGTACCATTATGAGGACAGCCGATTCGCTTATGCGCTGACTGGCATCACGGATGAGAAGGGTGTTCGCTATGCTACCTATGCGTATGACTCGCTCGGCCGCGCCATCAGCACTGAACATGCTGGCGGCGTAGATAGGTTCCAGTTCAATGTCCTGGGGAATGGCCAAACGTCGGTCATTTCTCCCAGTGGCACTGGCTTTACGCTGAGCTCGGAACTGCAAGGTACCGTTTTGCGACCGACTTCAGCTTCGGCCGCTTGCCCGGAGTGCGGTGACATTGCGAAATCGACTTCCTACGATGCGGCGGGGAATGTCGCGACCAGAAGGGATTTTGCCGAAAAGGAGACGCGCTACAGCTACGACGCGCTCGGCCGGGAAACCCAACGTGTCGAGGGCTACGGCACGGCCGACGCGAAGACCACGACAACCGAGTGGCATCCGACGTGGAATCTGCCATTGAAGGTGGCTGCGCCAGGGCGGGTCGACTATTTCACCTACGACGGGATGGGTCAAATGACCGCCCATGGGTGGTTTCCCACAGCCGACGCCAACGGCAGCCAAGGGCTCAACGCAGCGCCATCGGGCGCGGTGTCCAGCAACAGCTATGGCTATGACACCAATGCGCTGATGACGGCGCTAACTGAGGTAGAGGACGGTGCGATCGCCAAACAATGGAGCCTGACTTACGATGCACAGGGAAATCTGCTGACGGCAACAGACGGCACGCGGACAGCGCGGGCACTGGCGTACGATCCATCCGGCCGTTTGCTTGAGGCGGTGAACATTGACGGCGACACGCTCAAGTATGTGTACGACTCCCGAGGCCGGGTGACGCAGTATGTATTCGGGGAGAACGTGACTGCGTACGTCTACGATGCGATAGGGCAAAAGATTCAGGTTACTAGTCCGGAAGGAGACGTGACAAACTACGTCTATGATGCGGCCCATCGCCTGATCGATGTTCTGTACAACGGCGAGTCTCTGACTACACCGGAGGCGCCTGAGACGGCGGCCATCACGATGGCAAAGGCAGAATCCGGGGCCGACAATGCCGGTGCCAATCCCTTTGCGTCGTGGTTTGGCTGGATCGCCAAGCTATTCAAATGGTTGTTGCCGTCGGCACATGCACAAGGGGTACCGGCACCTTCACCGCCGATCTATGGAGGCGGTGGCTCGGCACCGGGCACATACACACCCAATCCGCTGCAGGACTTGGTGCCGGGGCTGAATGGTGACAAGACGCCTGGCCAGTGGCTGGCCATGGCAACCCAGCGTGCCGTCGACTATTGCCGTTCAAAGGTGCAGGAGAACATTCATCGCGGGAAGATCCAGGCTCAGGGCGCCGGGTATCGTGATCCAGGTGTAGGAGATGCCGAAACGTGGGGACCCCAGCTAAGCCCGCCGACGGTGGAGTGGGGGCTACAAGCGTTGGAGAGAATTGAAGCGCGCATGAATAACAAGCAGCGTAGCACCAGAAATCAGGCGCTCAAGGACGCAAAGAGATATGTAATCTCAACAGGGCGCGCCGGCGGACTCGACGCAGTCAGAAAGAAGTCTTTCTACAATGACGAGATCCGGAAAGAGAATGAAGATGGTGGCAGACGAGATGAGCGCGTTGATGTCGATATTCTGGGTGGCAAGGCGTTTGTGCCCTGAGGAGAAAAAATGATGCAAAAATTTGAGCTTTGGGAATTTTTCAACGAGAAGGGGAATTCCTACTCGGTTGAGCTATGCGAGGAAGGGAAATTTGTGAACCTCGATCCCCCGGAATGGAAAAAGCCACGATTGCTTAAAGTGTTCGAAGCGCGAGATATCGACGAGGCGACCCAGATGCGGAACGACTATATGGGTTGGGGAAAGCATTACCCTACGAAAGACTAGGCGATGGCCCCAGACCGAGCCAACGTCGGCTCATGCCTACACAGCGGACGCCCACGAACTAAATCGCAATGACCGAGTCGGCCGGCCCCTGCCTTCCATCCGATCAAGATGGATCATGTCAACGCATTCTGGTGTTTTAACAGCCAGTTTCGAGCCAGCGCGGTTGTCAACAGGGGCTGTTCCAGGGAAGGGAAGTGACCACAGCCCTCCAGCATGTCGAGTTGGGCGTGGGGCATGAGCCTCGCCATCTCTTCTCCAATCCCGGTGGGCAGGAACCTATCGACCATTCCCCATGTAATAAGGGTTGGGGCGACGATGGAACTCAGCTTGTCCCAGTGGTCCCTTCGGGTAAGAGCAGCGTCTGACTGACGAGCGAACACTTCCGCACCGATGACTCGTCCCATCTCGATAAACACGGTGCGGCAGTCCGCTGCTGTATCCGGCATCGCCGCAGTGGCAAATTCTTCGAGCACCTGATCGAGTTGCCCGCTTCTAAGCCGAAAGCTGGTTTCCCGCACTGCGTCGAGGTCAGGGTGTGCCCCCGGATTGCAGTTCATCAACCACAACCCCGCAACGCGTTCTGGTGCACGAATCGCTGTCTCAATCGCAAGGCACCCACCGTAGGCGGTGCCGGCGATGATAAATCTGCCATGGATGCTGGTCAGCAAGTGTTCTGCACCCGCGTCAAACGATTGGGCGTCTACCACCATAACTCTGCACTCCGTCAGGTCTGATAGACCAGAAACCTGCGCGGCATACATACGTTCGTCGCATGGCATCGCGGGCAAGAGGATGAGGGGTAGCAATCAGTGCTCCTGTGCTGGTTGGAGGTGCATGAGTATTTCGGGACTACGCAAGGCCGCCATCGTCCCTTTATAGACCCTCAGCAGCTCGCCTTCAATGGCCGCTATCCAGTACTAGCCAGTCGTTGAGATCTTCGTTCGATTGTCGACTCCTGCGGCTACCGTCAACTGCCGACACCTAAAGTGCGTGCCTGATTTCAACTCGACTTAACCCTGATATGCATTACAAGATACATGGTTCGATGCGATTTGTTTAAACTCAACCCAAATTAATCAAGGCGGCGCTTCGGCAGTCGCGACTTCGGGTCGGTAAAAAATGAATCTAACAATATCCGTTTCGAGCGCGGCGACGGGCTTGCACCCGTTGCGAGCGCTCCAAAATATAGCTTCGCTGAAGCTGCTGGGAATTTTTGGAAAATTTCTTCCGATCGCATTATCACTTGCGGGATTTTGTTTCGCTTCCTTTGTATCAGAGGCAAAGGCTGATCCGCCCGTGCAAGCCTTCATTCTTAGATGGAACGATACCTATCACAACGAACCGGGGAACATCAAATCATCGGCTGCAGCCTTATGTACAGAGGTTCTGCCGAAAACCTTTGCTTCGGACATGCCGGGATGGACGCTGACGAGTTTCCCATATTTCGGCAGTCGGGGTATGTGCGTGATGGATATAAGGCAGAATTACGACGGAACCGTTATGACAGACTGGCCCGCCGGCTGGCCATACTTGTATGGTTCCATTTGCGAGGATGGGTCGAAACCTGATACGACGAAGCCTTTGGATCAACAATGCGGCACGGTCCGGGGAAACGTGTCGAACTACCCGGGCTCGCAGATCCCCGTCAATCAAATCGATGAGCGGAGCTGTGCCGTTGGCAATCCATGCTCCGTTGGCTCAGGGCTAAAGCGGCAATCCGAGGTTGACTATGTCGGCGCCGGCGCTCAGCCTCTATCCCTGCAACGAACCTACCGATCGAGCTACCTGGTGGCGCCAAGAAAAGGCTTCGGTGCCCTGTGGATGCACGAATGGCAGAGGCGTCTGGATTTTTCTTCGTACTCTGGCACCACGCCTCTGCTCACTGTTCAGCGTGCCGATGGCAGTCATTCCAACTTCGGCCCCAGCAACGGTATTTGGCTTTCCGTAGATGGAAAAGGCGATTCCCTGACGCCACTTCGAGATGGTAAAGGAGTAATTTCTGGCTGGCGGTTTGCCCAAATAACGATGGGAGTCACGGAAGACTTTGACATTGCCGGCAAGCTCCTGCGCGTACAAAAAGCCAATGGTTGGGCAACGTCGCTGACATACAGTGACGCAAGCACGCCCTCGAGCATTGCACCGGAACCGAATCTTCTCTTGGAAGTTCGGAATGCATTTGGTCAGAAGCTCTCTTTTGCGTACGATGCGCAGAGTCGTATCGTTGCTGTCACCACGCCCGGCGGGAACGTAATCACATATTCGTACGATGCCAACGGCATGCTGAACGGCGTGACCTATGCCGATGGCACGCGACGCCAGTATCACTACGAAAACTCCCAGTACCGCTGGGCGCTGACGGGCATCACTGATGAAAAGGGCGTCCGGTTCGCGACGTATGCCTACGATTCCCTCGGCCGCGCCACCAGCACCGAACACGCCGGGGGCGTCGACAAGTTCCAACTGAGCTTCCTCGGGAATGGACAAACATCGGTGACCACCGCGGACGGCACCAGCCGCACCTTCACCTCGGAACTGCAGGGCAACGTGCTACGTGCTACCGGCGCCTCGGCCCCCTGCCCAGCGTGCGGGGACATCGCCAAGGCGGTGACCTACGATGCGGCAGGAAATGTTGCGAGTCGGAGGAATTTTGCGGACAAGGAGACGCGCTACAGCTACGATGCGCTCGGGCGCGAGACCCAACGCATCGAGGGCTACGGCACGGCGGACGCGAAGACCACGACCACCGAGTGGCATCCGACGTGGAATTTGCCGCTGAAGGTGGCTGCGCCCGGGCGGGTCGACTATTTCACTTACGATGGTCAAGGTCAAATGACCGCCCATGGGTGGTTTCCCACAGCCGACGTCAATGGCGGCCAAGGGCTCAACGCAGCCCCATCGGGAGCGGTGTCCAGCAACAGCTATGGCTATGACGCCAACGGGCTAATGACAGCATTGACCGAACAAGTCGATGGCACGGCGACCCAGCAGTGGACGTTCGGCTACGACGCACAAGGCAATTTGACGTCTGCGGCAGACGGAACCGGTAGAACTTCGCATGCTGTGCAATATGATGCCGCCGGGCGCCTCCTCGAAGCGGTCGATCTGGAAGGCGTGACCGTCAAGTATGTCTACAATCAGCGAGGTCGCGTGCTCCAGTACCTGTATGGCGAGAACGTGACCGCATACGTGTACGACGCAATCGGGCAGAAAGTCCAGGTGACCAGTCCCAACGGAGACGTCACGAACTACACTTACGATGCGGCGCACCGGCTCATCGACGTATTGTTCAATGGTCAGTCGCTCACTGGCCCAGACCCGGATGAGCAACCTCTGGCCCTAGCCAGGACATCGGCAGAAGATGCAGGGGCCAATCCCTTCAGTGCATGGATGGGTTGGGTTTCGAAGCTATTCAACTGGTTGTTCGGTTCGGCACATGCGCAAGCGATACCAGTGCCGGTAACGGCAGTAGGCGCATCTATGTCGATTCCTGGTACCTACACACCGAACCCATGGGACGTGCTTGCCCCCAACCTCGGTGGAAAGAAGCCTTGGGAGTGGATGGCGATTTGGACGACACGATTGATTGAAGCGTGTTCGGGAAACAGTCCGAAAACCGATCACCGAGGACGGATTCAGGCGCAAGGTCCTGGCTATCCAGATGAGGGCGTTGGCGATGTTGAGGCGTGGGCGCAGGCGGACCCGCTTTCTGCAGCGTCTGGATTGGCGAAACTGGAAGCCCTTGAAGGGCGAATGACAAAGAAGCAGTATCAAGCTCGTTCACAGGCTTTGGCGAGAGCTAAGCGGTTTGTTGTGAATGCCAGCAGAGGCGGCGGAACAGGCCCAACGAAACAGACCTTCCGCAACGATGAGGTCATCGCAGTCAATGGCAGTGAGCGCATTGATATTGAGGTACAAAAAGGCATGGCTTTCGTGCCGTAAAGGGGGAACAGGATGACCAAGACATACGAGATTTGGCAAGCAATCTCGGACATTGATGGAAGCGGACAAAACGCGCTTATCGAAAAGGGGCAATTCGAAGCGCAAGCCCACTTGTTCGAGGGCACGCCAGTGCTACTAAAGACGTTTGATGCCGAAACCTATGACGAAGCCGCACAAATCTATAACGATTACTTCGGATGGGGCAAATACCACCCGATGAAAGACTAGGGGTTGATCGGTGTTACGCTCGGCGCGAGACGATTGGGGACGAGCGGTGCTCTTGATGGGAATCACCAAAGCCGAATCAACGTCGGTTCATGATAGTTGAGCGGACGTTTGTCGCAAAAGGTTACCTCGCCCCTAGAGGGATTTTGATCCAGCGGACACAATTCATGCGCCGCTCAAAGCAACCCCTCGGTTGAAATCGTCCTCCAACGTCCGCGACGACGCACAGCCGTCTCGGCTGAAGCTAGCACCGGAAACTATCACGAGCGGGCCAAGATCATCGAGCGCCTGTATGTATTCGCCACGACCGGTGCCGAAGTTCATTGTCCTCAATTTCAATGCGCAACACGCGATACGCTGATCAGTGCCCAAAGCCCCTGGGTGACAGCGACTTCTCAATGCGCAACAACAAGGTTTCATTAGATAATTTTTGGGAAGGCTGTCAGAAGGTAGGCCCTGGCTGCGACCACTGCTACGCCGAGGCGCGTAATGCGCGTTACGGCAGCGGCCATGCCGCCAATTGGGGGCCGGGCGCGCCCCGCCGGCGCACCACCACCGCCAACTGGCGAAAGATGATCCGCTGGAACGTTGCGCACGCCGCGTTTGCCGCAGTCCACGACCGCCGGCAGCGTGTCTTCTGTGCCAGCCTGGCGGACGTGTTCGACAACGAAGTACCAATGGAGTGGTTCATCGACATGCTCGATGTCTGGCGCCAGACGCCGAACCTCGACAAGCTCGTGCTGACCAAGCGCATTGGCAACGTCACAAAGCGCCTGGGCGATGCATTCAACGTCCTGATGTCGCGCGACGATTTCGGCGACAACCCCCTCGTACCGTGGCTGGCCACGTGGATCGCTGGCAACGCCCCGGCCGATGTCTGGTTGGGCGCAACGATCGTGAATCAGACTGAGGCCGATCGCGACATCCCAAAGCTGCTTCGCACCCCGGCGAAGACCCGCTTCCTTTCGATGGAACCTCTGCTTGGCCGCGTCGACGTGTTTTCGACCCTCACCGGTGACCTACTCCACACGTCCGGCAACGACTACAGCCCGGGCGCTATCGACTGGATCATTGCTGGTGGCGAATCCGGGCCCGGCGCGCGACCTACGCATCCGGCATGGCTGCGCAGCCTGCGCGACCAGTGCTCGGCCTCCGGCGTGCCGTTCCTGCTGAAGCAGTGGGGCGAATGGCACACCGCGGCCGTACGGACCACGACCGGCGAAGCCGTTTTCCGGACATTCGACACGTTCGACCAGTGGGTGAACAAGGCCTCTAGCTGGATCGCCGGCGGCATCTGTTTGGACCGAGACGGCCGGCAGCTGGCAATTGGCGCGGATTTCATGCAAGCCCGGGACGAAGGCCGCTTCCCAGTGACGGTGATGCATCGGGTCGGCAAGAAGGCGGCCGGCCGTCTCCTCGATGGCATGCTGCACGACGCCTTTCCCACTGCATCGCTCCCCGTGGCCGACGCTGGCCATGGATTCCTTCCTCACGGCGTCGCCTAGACGTCAACCTCAACCTCGAAATAAATGCAGCAATACGACAATGAAGGGCGAGAGTACCCCGAGCCCGAAACCGTCCTGGCCATCCGCGGGGCCATCACCACCGGCCAGATGGGCGGCCCGATGGGCCCGCCAGGCCATTGGCTCAACGAGTTCTGGCAGATCGGCGCAGCCCTGCGGGACCACGCGGAAATGCTGCAAGGCTTCCAGGGAACCGTCACGCGCGAGAKTCTCAGCACAACKAGCGGCTATCTAGCCGTAGAAAAGCCGATCATCGAACAGCCCGTCTGCGAATTCTGACGGGCGCAGGTCGCGGGCAGGCATAATCCCGGGATTTTCAGCAGCGGATCCTTGCCATGCCCAGCGGCCTCCTCCAATGCGCCCACTGCGACGGCGCCCCCCTCTACATCGCCGGCCGCCTGCAGGCAGTCATTGTTTGTGAAGAATGCGGCATGTCGACGCCGCCGATCCAACTCGATGGCGCCAGCAAGGACGCGGCCTTCACCCAGCTCAGCGCCATCTGGAACAACCGCGTCGAGCACCGGCCCGCCGATGAGCAAGCCATCTCGATGACTGCTCGCCGCGCGCTGACCGTCTCGGACATTCCGTACTTCCTGAACCTGGTMGCCTCCACAACGACCGACTGGGAGGCAAATGGCCCGAAATTCGCGGCGATGGCCGCTGCCCTCGCCCAGCCTGGGTACGAGTTCAAGCACGTGGACCCACCTGAAACCGTGGTGTCTCAGGCCGCGCGCTATCAGAAGCTGTTGAAGCGGGCGAAGATCATCTATATAGACGGCGCGCCAATGGTCCGCTTCGAGCCAGTGCCGGCGCTATGCGCTGAGATTGCCGAGGAGGCGTTGGCCGACAAGGAGTGGCCGCTGTTGGACCTGCACGATTTCATCGGCAAGGCCATCGATGGCGTGCCGGATCACTGGCAACCTTGACTTCGCGTTGGGGATGGCAAGCTGAAATGGTCACTATCTCRGACCTTCAGCCATGACTCGCCACTTCGTAGTCGCCCTCAGCCTCGCGCTTGTCGCAGCCACTCCTACGCCGTCCTCTACTCCGCCCAGACTCGCACCGCGCTTTGGTCGGCCGAGCGGCTCACGAGGGAATCCGTAGAAGCCGCACGCTCGCTGCCGCGCGACAGCGATTTCTACGAGGAGGAACGCCTTCCGGCCGCCGACCGCGCACACCTGCAGGACTTCAGCCGATCTGGAATGGACCGTGGGCACCTTGCCCCAAGTGGGGATGTCGCAGACAAGGCATCGCAAGCCGAAAGCTTCAGCCTGGCCAACGTTGTTCCGCAGAACAGCCTCTCCAACCGTCGCACCTGGAGCCACATCGAGACGTCGGCACGCCGGCTGGCTCGGCAATACGGCGCAATCCAGGTTGTCACCGGTCCGGCATTTTCGAAGACCAGCGCGACCCTCAATGGCCGTGTTCGGATTCCCGACTTCCTCTGGAAGGCTATCTATGTGCCCGGTGTCGGCGCCGCCGCCTACGTTGTCCGCAACGATGCGACGCCAGCTTACAGCGCGATCAGCATTGATGAACTGGCGCACTTCACGGGCGTCGATCCTTTCCCGGGGCTCACTCGTGCGCAGCGATCGCAGCCCATTGATCTACCCGCGCCGACACCCCATCCCGGCGAAAAATCCTCGCGCCGCGTGAAGTTCTCTTGGCTGGTGTCGGGCGAATCACTGGCAGACAAATCTCCCGCAGGCTCGATCCATCGACTCGTAGGCGACGCCGGCGCCCTGGCTACCTTGCTTCTGGCCTACGCACGGTAGCCCACCGGACAAGTAGTCGAAGGAACATGTTCCCTTCAAAAACGACGAAAGGCACGCCCGTAGACGTGCCTTTCGCGTTTTTGATACCAGTTTTGCGCGTCTACCGGTTGGTCCAGAGCCACATCCCCAGACCAAAATAGATCGACAGCGGGATGCTGGCTCCCGCCAGCACGGCAAGCGCAAACCTGAGGCGTGATGGCCGGCCTCGCGCACCGGCGAGCTCTATGGCGCGCGACCGAACACTGTTCACCGTCCGCAGTACCGTCTGGTCCAGCAGCGTTTCGTCGAGGCCGGCCAACCACGCCATGTCCGAGTTGTGAATCTCGCCAACAAAAATCGAGATCTCGCTGGCGCCGAGCACTCGAGCCCGCTCCACAGCAAACTCCAGCATAAAGACGCTGCGCAACGGAATGTTGAGTTCCGGCTCAATCATCGCGAGCCAACGCCAAACCGGGTCGGGAAAAACGGGCCCTTTGCGGTCACCACCGCCCGTGCGCCGACGACAGTTCTCCACGAGGTACGAGTAAGGATCGGGAAATCCCGCAAGTCTGCGACGTTCCTCGGGCGACAAGGCATGGAAGGCCGCGGAGCCGCCGATGTCCTGCAGGCGACGAACACCGCCCGTTCCAAAGCGGTCAACCTCAGTTCGGCGCTCACGACGCATGCCGGCGGCCACCATGAACATTCGCATCGGCGTCAGCGCCGCCTTGAATTGCATCCGGAAGGCGTCGCGCAGCGGAATCTCGGTCCAGTCGTCCATCTCCACCTGGATGCCTCGATAGAGCTTCCCGAACTTCGTCTCGCCAAAGACTAGCTCGCCCGGGGCATCTTCGATGGCCTGCTCCACCAGGGCCTTGTATTGCCGGTTGGTGCCGCCGGTCAGACCGTGGAGAACTCCATAAACGTGACACGTGACGCCCCGATATCGCACGATCGTTGCGTCGATGCGTTGGGGGAGCTCCGTGGTATCGGCGAGCAGCTGTGCGACTGGCACGTAATGCGGCGAGGCCGCGCCCGTCCGGTCACTTTGCACCGGCGTCACCGTTTACGGCATCCTTGAATCGCTGACCGGCCTTGAACTTCACGGTCTTGGCTGCCTCGACCCGGATTTCTTCGCCGGTGCGAGGATTGCGGGCCATCCGCTCACCGCGCTCACCCTTGCTGAAGGTGCCGAAGCCGATCAGGCTCAGGGTTTCGCCGCGGCCCACGGCTTCCACGATGGCATCGAGGGTGGCATTGAGGACTTGCTCGGCTTTCGTCTTAGTCAGTCCTTCGACGCCACGGGCAACGGCGTCGATCAGTTCGGATTTGGTCATGAGGGTTCTCCTGTTGGATGTACTAAGGTATTCAAGCATGCCCCGGCTACATCGCCCGTCTTGAAAGACCCGCCAAAATCACGACCTTTCCGGTTTGGGCCCGACCTTACCCGCAATCGGCCGAGCAGGCAGTTCGGCAAAGTCCTTCAATCCGCCCAAGTAGTCCCGCCCCTGGCATGCCAGATTGAGATGCGCGACGTCGGCTTTCTGAAGCGCGACACCCAGTGCTTTCCCCAACACGTCGCCTTTTTCCGGCGGCATGACAGACGAAATGCGGAAAATCGTTCCAACCTCGGTATCGTGATCCTCTAGCTGCCACCCCGCCTTGCTCAGGGTCGACCTGGTCAGGCGGGCAAAGTGCATCGAAACCAAATCACTCAGATGGGCACCCACTGTGACCCCGTTTCCCCAGATCTCGCCGAAATCGAAGAATGGGTTGTCTGCGATATAGCCTTCAATTCCGACCTCGGAAGCTTCAGTCTCGTCAAAGGTATAGAGCAGAATCCCTCCCCATTTCGTGCGAACGCCACGGCGACGCGCCGCCGGCCACTCAGGGGAGGATATGGGGAGCCACGGCCATTCGGCGGTCGCGTTTGCCGCGACGCCGTTGGCTAAGATGCGTCGAAGCGCGTTGTCAGAGTAGCGTTTGTCTACATACATAGGGCATCTACGCCTCTATCCGGCTGAGAAACACGCTACAAAAGTGTCGTGTTACCGGGGAAATAGGGTGAGCATGCTCACACTTTTCGTTTCCACCCACAATATCGCCTGTTACGTTCACCGCTTCACCAACATCCTATAGAGCTTGGCGCGCGAAATGCCCAATGCCTTCGCCGCCGCGGCTTTGTTACCGCCGGACTGCGCAATGGCCGCCTCGATCTCAGCAACTGTGGGTTCAGGCCGGTCCCGGCTCCGCTGCGTTGCATATGTTGACAGGTACGCGTTGGCCTTCGTCGCCCGGCTATGGCCTGCGGCCTCGACAACCTTCCGCATGGCTTCGTGGTGTGCCGCCGGATCCTCTACCTTGCCACCGCCCTTGACGGCGGCAGGCTGGCCACTATGGCGCTGGTACATCTGCTGCAGGAACTGATGGCGCAACCCGTGAGCAGTAACCCCAACGCCGTCTTTCGTGACCCCGTGCTTCTCCAGTACGGTATAGAACCGGCGGCGCCATTGGTTCTGGGTGTATGTCGCGGGAATGAGCGTGCCTTTGCCCGGATTGGTTGCCTCGGACAGACTGGCCGCCTGGCCCAGCAACTCGTACTGCCAATCAAACTCGATAGGCACTCGGCGCGGCCGACCTCCCTTCGTCCCGTCATGGACATGCAGCATGCCGGACGGCAGAACGTCCAGCGCCGCTCTCAGACGCCAACTCTCCTTTGCACGCAGTCCGAATCCGGCTTCGAGCTTCAGCTGCAGCGCAACGTGTGTGTCCGTTTTGGCGATCTCCGCGATCAGTTCCGCGGCATCGATGCCCTTTCCGTCCCAAGAGCGATCCTCCTTCGCAACGTAGCTGCGGACGTAGCCCGCCGGTCGCACCACATAGTCGTCGATTCGACCCACCATGTTTGCCTTGCCCATCCAGGACATGAAGGCACGTAGATGTGTGAGCCGCAGTTCCACCGTGCCCACATTCAGCTTCCGCTCCTCCACCCAGTGGCAGACGAGCCAACGGATGTGCTTCTGCCGTATAGCGTAGGGCGAAGTCACGGCCATGCCTCCGACGCGCCGCAGCTCGACCATCATCGCCAGCAGCGCCTGCACCCGCTGCCGCTGAGACATCTGCGATAGCGAACGGCCGCTCACGCGGGTGCCGCTGTGCGGGAGATGAAGGTGCTCGGCCGCCAGGACGGCGAATTCCGCCTTGAATCGCTCGGGGAGGTTGTACTGTTCCAGGATCGGGCGCAGGTTGATCGTCTTGCTCATGTTCGTCTCGCATAGCGCTGCGCGCACGCAGCCGCGGGGCCGTGCATCTCGCACACAGCCCATTTCAGGACAGCGTCGACCCCGATTCGGAGCTGTCCCATTCGGTGCGCCGGGATACCACCCCCAGCTTGCCGGCCCACCCAGCCGGTCCTGCCACTACTCTCCCGGTCCTTTAGCGATGCCAAACCGATCAGCCCTGAGCATGGAAGCAATGCGTCGTGACTGTCCGCTTACGCGAACACGCAGGGCTCTCGCCGTGCGCGCCGCTTGCGCGGCTACCCTATCCGGTGCATCTGCTGATGCCGGCCTGCGTTCGTGAGGATTGCGTCCACACGCCTGCGGCCGATGCCGTGATGGGTAATTACCTGTTGCGCCGTTCTGGTACCGGTAGCGCCCCCCGGATCGATATCTGCTCAGAAGCCTGCGTTCACCGTCTCTCGGCACGCAAAGCAGCTCCCCACCCCAAAGTCAGATCATCCCCGCCGCAGTGTGTCGGGCTTCGTGATCCGCACCCAGCCACGCGGCTGTAAGGGTGTCGGGCATACGCGGAAATTCCACAGAGCACCTGTCCGGTGTCCGGCTTCGGAATTGCCCGCACTACGGTCTATTTTCACAAACAGACCGCCAATCGGCTTGGTATCGCGGTGTCCGGTGTCCTCACTATCCGACACGGTCCACTTGATTTGATTGAAAAAAAAGCCGGTTCAATTTCCGGCGTGAACAGCGGGCCTCGCAGTGACCCTTCACCAGGAAGAATCGGAGGTCATATGTGCCGCGCAAATGGCAGCGAGGTCGATGCGTCGGGGACGCGATAGGTGTGCCAAGCATAAACCATGAATCGAATCGATGGCAACGTAACACCCCCAAAATTCCCGCGCATTCGAGAACTTGACTTCAATTTTTCGACGGTAGAGTGGGTTGTGACGATGTGCCACGAAGTCGGACTACGTGGCACTTGATGCCACCACGTCCTTCGACGTGCCAAGTTTCATCATCGGAAGCTCTGGCTTGGTGGCACCTAGTGGCACGTGGACCGACTTGACCGACCGTCATTCGGTAATAGCACATCGACCAGAAAGAACCGCGTCCATCAGAAAGGAAATGTCCATGAAGCAACAAATCGACCAGATCAAGTACCCCACCTTTGCCATCGACGTCGGCTATGGCAACACGAAGTCCGCCTGGGCTATCGGGTCGGAAGTCAAAATGAACATGTTCCCGTCGCTCGCCCCCCTTGCGGCCACTACCGCCTTGAATGACTTCGGTGGCGGCGTATTCAAGGGCCGCAACGTCATCACGGTCGAAGTCGATGGTGCGCGGTATGAGGTGGGACCTGGCGTAGAGTTCAGCGGCGCCCATGTGAACACCGGCCGTTCCTTGGCGGAGGACTACGCTGCTACGGCGAACTATGCCGCCCTGCTTGGTGGAGCACTCTACTATGCTGGCGCCAGTGAAGTTGATCGCCTGGTGTTGGGTCTGCCCGTCCATAACACTCAGAAGTATGCTGCCTACCTCAAGGATCGCTTCGCGGGCACGCACAACTTTGGCTGGGGCGAAGTTCGTATCGGCAGCGTGCTTCCCCTTCCGCAGCCGCTTGGCACGCTGATCAGCTTCATCCAGCAAAGCGGCAAGGCATATGACCCCGACAACGCCTACCTCGTCATCGACGTTGGATACTTCACGACCGACTGGGTGGTCGCTCGCGGCTATACCGTCCACGATACCCGCAGCGGTGGCGTACCCGGCGGGGCCGCTCGAATCCATCAGCAAATCGCGAGCCTGATCAGTGCCGACCACAACGAGACTGTCGACGGAATTGAGCGCATCGACAGGGCGATCCGCGAGAGCAAGCCGCTCGTCTACTTTGGCCAGGACCTGGATGTCGCCCCCTACCTTGCCGAAGCAATGGCGCTGACAAATCAGCCGGTCAAGGAAATTCAGTCTCGCGTTGGCCGTACCGATGATCTTCGGGCAATCATCCTGACCGGCGGGGGTGCTCAGCTCTATGCTCCGGCGATTCGTGCGGCATTCCCACGCAATGTCATCCATATGATGGACGCACCGTGCTTCGCGAACGTTCGAGGTTTCTATACGATCGGCGCCGCGCAGCAAGCCAGCCGTAACGTTTAAGGCTCCCCATGGACAAGCAACAGATGACTGTGACTGTGTCCGAACCTGAGCTGCTCGCATACCTGAGGCAGTTCGCAGATGCGCGTGAACGGTCCATCATGCTCCGCCGGCTGGCTATACGCGGGCTTCAGGCCGGGCGATCCGCCGGCGCTGAGGACCTGATGCTGCCGCCAGCCAGCAGGCAGCCGACGCATACCAATGCGCTCCGGCCACCCATTGCAGACACCCGGCAGGTCCCACCACAGCACGGACAGGTCGCGCCCGCGCAAGCGGCACCGCCCCAAAATGTGGCCCAGGTGCCAGCCGCGGTTGTAGCCGAATCGAACGCGCCGCAGCTGGACGACACTGGCTTGTCAGATCCGCTTGCGGGAATCGACGTTGCCGCACTCAACGACGCCATGGCGCGCTACTAAGGGGAATTGACCATGGCAATTTGTGTGGCAATCTATAGCAAACTTCAGGAGAAAAACGATGAAATTCTTCGACTACCTTTCGACCAATCACGACGTCAACCGCTTCGTCTTCGCTGCAGTCATCTGCTACTGCGTACTGGAAGCGGTCGTCGCGTGTTACCGCGGCTTCAAGGCGCGCAAGCCCGCCTGAAAAGGAAGCGCACGCAGTAATGAAAAAAGCCCGGCGATTGCCGGGCTTTGTGTTGAATGGGATGGGACGCAGTCAATGGACCGTCCTGGGTGTCAAACAAAAATCCATGGCCGAATCGAACGAAAGGCCTTTCTCGACCAGCGTCAAGTCACCTGACGCCTCCCGTCGATAGACGTGGAAGAACTGCGCCTCCGATTGGTTAGCCTGCACGTCGCGCGTCAGCGTGCGACGCATGGCGTGGATATGGAGCTTATTCACGATCGCGGTAAAACCCTTTTGCGGCATTGCATTTCTCCTGGGAGATCCTGCCACAGTGGGAGTTCCGCCCACGCGGGACAGACCCACGGGGCAGAGGTTGAAAGTGATCCGCCTAAAAAAGCGGTATGACGTTAGGCGGCTACCGCCTGGTTAGACATCTGGCGCAACTGATAAACCGTGCGCCATTCATCGCAAAAATCAGTGCCCCGGACCTTTGGTCGGTGAAGCACCACCTTGTAGCCGGCCTGACGCAAGCGCTTTTGAAGCGCCAGCGCGTCGGCCACGCCGGGCGACTTGCCCGTCTTCTCGTCAACAGCATCGAAGTCCGCAAAGATGTGGACAGTCTGGATGCCAAGGCCGTCTGGTACAACGAACTGGCTGAGCAGGACACGATTCAGGCAGTACCACGTCGGTACACCAAACTGCATGTACGCGGCATAGGCCGTCTCCAGCCCTTCAGCAATGCCCAGCTCGCCATTGCGCGGCGCCATCAATCGCACTGCACCACCGGCCGGTGGAAGCGCTGACACGTCATTACGCTTCGAGGGAAGAATCTCCCCTTCCGCGTCGATCACCGTTGCCTTCTCTGGCCGACGGGGATCCAACGATGTCCGATGCACGGTTGCCATGCGGCCGTCGGGCAGCGTGAACTGCGCGACGATCGTGGGATAGCGCCCGATCAGCTTCTTCTCGTGCCAGTATTCCTGTACGGCCAACCTCAATGACTGGGGCTTCGGGGCACGAAGCCCGGGAACGCGGGCCGCCAGGTACTGCATCGCGTGGTCGCCCGGTGACAGACACGAAGCTGCAGACCACTGCTGTTCAATCCGGCGCAGCTTCGCCGCCGAATCAAGCGGCTTTCGCGTCGAAGCAGGCCGAACGGGTAGCTGCAATGGCGTCGGCATCGCCGCGCCGTTGAGCCGACACTTCAGCTCGTAGTAAGACATGTTGGTGTAGCGGCGGACCAGTTCGAGACCGTCGCCGCCACTAGGACTACCGTTATTGCATTTGCGGCACACCCAATCTCCGCGTTTGCGGTTACGGGTGTAGGTGAATCGATCCTTGCCACCGCATATGGGGCAAGGGCAAGGGCGGCCGCTCCAGAATGCATCCGTCAGGACGCCCGCAGGCAAATACTCTGCGATGAAAGCATCCCACTGACGGGATTCCCAACTCGCAACAATCACGCTCAGATCTTTCAGTTTCATGGGATGACTCCAATTGGAGTAGGTTTGTCGATGCCTGAGACAGGCGAAGGAACGCTTGCTCAAAGGACATCCCGGCATGTAGCCAGAAGGTCTTTTCAGCATGGCGAATTGATATCGGGGGAAAGTCAGAGGAGGCTTGGAGCCAAGGGAGACGAGCAGCCCCCCGCAAAATGGGAGGCCGCCGTATAATTCTAGGACAGAACAGCGTTCTGTCGGTCAGAACGGTATATCATCATCGTCCATATCTTCGAACCCGTTGGACGCCGCCGGTTGCTGACGACGCTGTCCGGCCGCCTGTTGGCTGTTGGCACTAGACTGACCACGGCCACTGCCGCCGCCCTGCGATTCCCGGCTGGAACCACCGCCGCCATAGCCGCCTTCATCGCCGCCACCGCTTCCGCCCTGACGGGCGCCCAGCATTTGCATCTGGTCGGCAACGATTTCGGTGCTGTACTTGTCCTGGCCGGACTGGTCCTGCCATTTGCGAGTACGGATTCGGCCCTCAATGTAGACGGATGAACCCTTCTTGAGATACTGGCCAGCGATCTCCGCAAGCTTCCCGAAGAAGGCAATGCGATGCCATTCGGTCGCTTCCTTGAATTCGCCGGACTGTTTGTCCTTGTAGCGGTCAGTGGTCGCGAGGCGAACGTTGGTGACAGCGTCACCGCTCGGCAGGTAACGGATTTCAGGATCAGCCCCGAGGTTTCCCACGAGGATGACTTTGTTTACGGATGCCATGTTGCTTCCTTGTCAATGAATGCGGTTAATGGACCAGACCCAACGGTCCCAAAGTTGCTGCTTTTGTGTGCCCCTTTCGAAGATGGGCCGACCAGTCGCCTGGTCAAAAGCAGGAACCTTCTCCTTATAGAGACGTTTAATGCCGACGCGCTCACCAACTTTGCAGCGCGCATCCGCCAAGACGTCCTTGAGGCCTTCGCCCTGCAGCGTCTTGACACCATTGCTGGTGTCAAGCTTCACGGCGAACGACGTATAGGTTCGCTTGCCACCAGGCCTTCGGTTGGGGAAGTCCATCTCGCCCCATTCGATAAGAGTTCCAACGGTGTAGTCAGCGGACGATGCCTCTGCCAGCGGTGCGTTATGCGTGGGTTGGGCATTGGTTGAGCCTCGCCCGCGATCTGACATGCCCTCGCCATCTCGCTTAGCTCCAGCGGCTTTGTGATCCACCGGCGGTGACGACTGCTTAGGTTGATGTTTGGCGTCACGCATTACTGCTTCGGCGACCGATTTGGGAGTTACTCCATTTTCGTCATAGACGCGTACCTTGGTCCAACGAGGAAAGACCTCCGGTAGCAGCTTTGAGCCGAACGCAGTGGGCTGGATCAGGCGATCGAATTCCGCTCGGAAATGGACGACGCAGTCGCCTTCATCACGGAAGAGATGGGGTACGCCGCTGATGAAGATCTCGAATTCGTTATCCGCGCCTGTTCCGACAGCTACTTGTTCCGCTTGCTCGGCGTTACCGGCGTTCTGCCCCAGAATGGCAACCGTCGCCTGCTTAATGAATTTGAACAGCGACATGGGATTTCATAGGAGTGAGCCACAGCACTGTTGCCGGACCTCATCGAGATCGGCTTTCAGTCGGGCATTGTTGAGGACAACGTCTTGCAGTACTTCGGGGCTCACGCCACACACGGCGCAGACGTATGTATAGGGAAGCGCTCCGTCCCAGTATCCAAAGATCCAACCGAGCGTCATGCAGTACTCCTCATGATCGAGCGGTTTCCTTCGGATACGAGCGCGCAAGAGCTCTGCGCAATCAATCAGCGATTCAGGCATGTTGTCGCCGCGACGGCTGTCGCATGCCAGGCTAATCAACGCGTCGACCATCTTCTCCCGCACCGCCTCGCTCCAGTGCGAGGGATCAGGCAAAGGGTCAACCTTGGGAGGCGAGACAACGATAGCGGCCGCTTCACCGAAGAAGTCCAGCTGCCATCCTGCTGTGTTTGTGTCCATGATGGTCTCCGGACAGGCATCCGGAGACCCACCTGCCGGCGGGTATCGGATACCCGCGACAGGTGGAATGAGGCCGCCCAAGGGAGGGCGGCTAGTGATTAGGAACGATCGTGCGTTCCGGTGCGACGGATAGGCGTGACCACGGCCGAGCGTTCGTACTGCTTCTCGGGTGGCTGCGCCGGTTGCTCGACGGTCCGTTGCGGCTTAGCTGGCGTATCCGGCATCGACACCTTGGGCGCTGCTGGTACGACCTTGCTCCACTGGATCGCCTTCTCCTTCAGGTAGAAGAATCCGACGACTGCAACGAACAAACCAACGATGAAGGATTGTGAGGCCACATACAAAAGCATTGCCCAAAGGAAAAGCTTGAGCGGACGCTTGATGAGGCTATTTGCAATGGATTCCATGGTTTCTCACGAGAAAACATATAAGGGGGGATTTCCTGGCGGAAGCCAGGCGATTATTCGATGCTCGCAGAGCAAGGAATCCAGGAGACGCGCACGCAGAACAACGCGCTTGCGACATGCATCGCATGTCGTAAAAGCGCTATCGCTGAGTACGGCTAAAGGGAGTGTGCGGTTCGCGACGCCACAGTTGGCGGCGCGAGTAGCCTGCTGGCTACCGCTAATATCGATGCGTCGGAGACGCTGAAGGTGGTTGAACTCTACACTCGAATCCTCCACCTGACAAGGTCGAGCGACAACGGGCCCCTCCCTTCAAATCGCACACCTGAATCCCGAGCTTTCGAGTTTTTTGGGAGGAACATGTTCCTCTTCTGGACGACATCTCTGGTCCCGAACCTGTATATACAGCCCACCCCTTCTGAAGTGGCACATACCTTCAAACGACTAAACCGAGGTCGTTAAAAGACACGGAGAAGTTATGCTGTTTCGAATTTGACTTTTGAAAGAGGTGTGGTTTTGCCTAGCTTTCGGGTCTCGCAGACACTCGCTAACAGCATATGCTTCCCCCCTAGTCGCTGCACCTGTTTCGTCCCCTTGACATTGAGTTTCGAGTGGTAGGTTGAATGAGTGCGGCACGGGTCCGCATCACTCTCCTTATCTTGAACAAGGCTAAACAATGACAAAGAAGGGTAAAGACGAGGACAAGGTTCAGTATGATCTTGTCAATCCAAGCACAAATACCTCGCTGCGCGAGATGGCGGTACACGAGCTTGGTCAGTACGTCGATACGGCCGCCATTGGCCGAATCGTCCAGGCCGCTCATGAGATCGAGCTGTCGCGCAAACGAATCCTGAGTGAGCACACCGCCATCGGATCGCGGATGTTCCAGATCTACCACGTCATCCTCACGTCGGTGCAGAAGCGACTTGGTGATACGGAACGCGCGACACGGGAGGCCGATGCAATGCTCTACGCCTTCGCATCCAAGGCGCTCCGCATCTCCCGCGGCTCTGCTATTAAGTATCTTCAGGCGTTCCACCACTTCTCGGACAACGTCGACGCCATCACGTTTCTGAACCTTGGCGAACTGACCATCCTGAAGCGGTCGGACATTACGGACGACGAAATACAGCGGTTCATCGACGCGAGGAAAGCAGACGAGTCGTATTCTCGCAAAGACATCCTCCCTTACATCGAGTGGTCCCGGAAGACGCATCAAGAACTCAACACGGTCATGGCCACGCTTCAGGCTGCGGAAGACCAGCTGAACGAGAGCCTCGAACGTCAGCGGGATCTTGAGGCCCAGATGCGAGCGATGCGCGAGCAGGTCAACTCCGCAGATGCACAGAATCTCGCCCAAAAAGAGCAACTCGACAGGTCAACTGCAGCGTTGTCCTCTCAGGCCAACACCGTGGAATCGCTTCAATTGGCAGTCACGCGCCTAACCAACGACAAGAATGCGCTGCAGAAATCGTTGGCTGAATCGAAGATCCGTGAGGTCGTCAAAGAGGTTCGAGTGGAAGTGGTGCCGCCTGAATACAAGGATCTCACGGACGCGACACGGCAGCTTGAAACGACCAACGCCCAGTTGCGAGATGCGCAACAGCGGCTCAACGAACTCAACACCGAGATCCAGGGTCATGAGTCAAAAGCTGCAGACACGCGCAATGTTGCACTCCGCATCGAGGGTCTTCGCGCGGACGTCGACGAAGCCCTGAGCAAGCTGCGCAACACGGTCAAGTCAATCAAGAAGCGCGAGCACGGGGCTGCCCTGCAGTCGCTTCGGCGCACGATTGAAACCTTCCACAACGAACTTATCGGCCTGACCGGAGCTTGAGATGCAGATCGCCCATTCCCGCTCAATTTTCGAGCAATTCATTCTCCCATCCTGGGTACAGGACCGTGCCCTCTCGGCAAATCTTCGAATCAGTAACTATGTGGTGAACGCGGTGGCTGTGCGGCCGGCGCTTGCAGACGTATTTCGTGTATCCCACGAGAACCTGTTGGCACTCCGTAACGACCAAGAGAATTCCACCAAGGTGTTCTGCACACCCTTCCTGGCCTTTGCACCGACCCTCTCCACTATCGCAGATTGGCGGTCGTTCATCGAGGGCACCATGCCGACCGTCACGATGGACCGGTTGCAGGCGGGCTTGCCGCATGATCTATCCGTTGTCGAGCGGCTCGCGCTGGAACATACCAACCGCTCGTACATCACTGCACTATATGACATGTTGAACATGTCGGTCTTGGCAGCGCCTTTGCTCGGCGTCTCGAACGAACTAGCCGCCTATCTCCGTTCAGTGCCACAGCATGAAATGGACGTCGCCATTTCGGATCGCCTGGTGCCTCTTTTCCAATGGCGGTTTGCAGACGAGATGTTCTGGCTCGAGACGCACGCCGGACGCTTGTCGAGAGAGCTGATTGCGCATTATCTGATGGAAAGCTCGCCGCTACGCACGGATAGGCTCCCGCATTCCGGCCCTTGGGGAAAATTCCGCCTCGAAACGTTTGTTCGCGACGCGCTGTTTGAGGCGTTCCTGTACTTCTCTTGCCGAGCGAAGAGCGTTGCGTCATTGTTCAATACGAGCGTCGACACCGCGCGCGAGGCCTATCGCCGCATTCACGGCAAGCCGTCGCCATCGGGTCAGCCGCCCTCCTCCCTCACCTGGTTCATCGAGACGGCACCGCGCCGCGTACAATCCACCTTCCAGATGTGGTTGTTTCGCTCCGCGATCGCCTGCGACGTATCTACGCCGGAGAGCTTCGTCGCCGCGATGGACATCAACCGAGCGTTCTTTGCGGACGACTGCAAGGTGCCTCCCGAGCGTTCCATGCATCTGGCGCGCTCGATGTCGATGAATGAGGAGCTCGCGGTGTGGCCGTGCCGCAAATGCGGTACGCCCTATCTTGCTTCGAACTCGTCAGACAGGATTGAATTGTCCCAATCGTTCACTTGCCCTTGCTGCAACGGAACATTGACTGCGACGCGTGGAGGTAATCGTCGGCGCGGTCCGAAATAATCTATGTCTGGCCCCTCTTACAGGAGAAAGTTTTGGGCGGCTTGCTACTCGTATTCGTGATCTATTTGGTTCCGACCATTATTGCCGTCTATTTCGCCAAGAAAGACGGCCGGTCGATACTGGCTTGGGGAGTTGTCTGCGTCATTGCCAATTACCTTGGCCTCCTCGCCTACTTTCTCACGCGAGGCGGCCCGCCGACGTTGGACAAATACGCCGAAGCCCACCCCGAAAACGTTACGCCTCGCGGCATGTCGTGTTATCGCTGCGGGTCGCGCAGCATTCGCGTCTGGCGCGAGCAAGCATTTGTTAAGGTGCGGCAATACCATATCTGTAACCACTGCGGAACGTCGTTATACCGTTCGCGGTAGGCGCACCCCTCGAATCGGGGGTTTAGCACCGCAATGAAGCGACCGATACACCTTCGGTCCGCCTTCTTGTATTCTTGCGGGCTGTGTCTTCTTTGTGGAGTCGCAACGAAGAAGACTGGTCGTCTGGATTCTATCTGATCGACCTACCTATCGGGCCAATACAAGACCGAGCAAACAGATTTTCGGCCGCTTTAAAGGATCGCGGCCAGCTGATTTTCCCCGACTTGACTTACGGAGTTAGTCGGTAGGATTGAATCAAGCGGTTCAGATCGAATCGCGGTCCATCCTGAACACAGAGGAAGAAGAAAATGCAAAAGACCAAACTCGCTCTCTCCATGATTTCTGCAGCTGCACTGCTGAGCCTGGCCGCCTGCGGTGGTGGCGGCGGTGACAGTGCTCCTACGACGCAGCAACCGGCAACGCCGACGCCGCCGGCGCCGACCATCACCGTCAACGGCTCCGCAACGACGGTTTCGGCTGACCCCCTGGCCTTCGTCTTCGTGCCAGTAGACGCGACCTCCAATGGCCTGGCAGCACGCGCCGGTGCGACTGCCAATGCCCCAGCGACACTACAAGCCACTACTGCGGAAGGGGCCTACAAGACGATCGCAGGCAATGCCGCGAGCGTTATCAGTCTGACGTCGGGAACCATTGCCGACGTGGGCGGCAATGGCCAATTCTCGATTGGCCGCTGGACTAACGGTGCGACGAATGTCGGTTCCATCAACGCAAACCAGGGCGCTCACTACGTTGTTGGCAAGCCTCTGGCGCTAGTCAGCGTCCCCGGCCCGACGGCAAAGCTCACCTGCACCGCACAATTCGCGACGGCACCGACTGCTGTCTCGGGTAACTTTGCGGCTGGGAAGCTGAACAGCGCGACGGCAGTGATCAATCTCAATGGCCCTTCGATTGAATCGCTAGCGTTGGACTTGTCTATCGCGTCCGACCGTGTCACCAAGACATTTGCCAATGCCGGCGTTGTAGGCGTGAACTTGTCTTCTACAGGTACCCTCCTCGCGGAGACTATGGGCAGCGACCAAGCCAAGCCCTATCTGTCCGTCGGCTACACCGTTGCGAGTCAGTCCAGCGGTGATGTCTCTGGTGCGATTGTGTTCGCTTGCCAGTAAGCCCAGCCTCGTGGCAAAGAAAAAGCCGGCAATGCCGGCTTTCTCCATTTCTGTCAGCGATGTAGAGTCAACCTCCGCTACCGCCGCCGCCACTCGCGATGTTGTACAAAGGGACCATCGCCGTGCCAGGCGGGCATGCATAACCGTCAGATTGTCTGTATCCCATATTCCCATACATATCACTATAAGGAACCGAGCCAGCACGGTTGTCAGTCGAGATTGCACCGGAGCCCTGATAGACCCCAGGCGACCCTGCCAAAGTGAAACACGCCATCGGAAACCGGTCCATACCTCCCTGTCCTCCATACGTCCAGGTAATCGAATGGACACCCGACGCGGACCCGCTCGCCGCTCGCCATACACCAGATTGGCATGAGAGTGACTTTCCTGCGGCGTCGCTACGAATTGCCCCCTGCGGATCACCACATCCCCAACCCTCCGCGACTTTTTGCCCCGGGTCAGCGGACGGCACGATGGCGCCCGCGGCTGTGACGTATCCATTCGCCGCTACCCCGCCATACGACGTAATACTATTTGCGTAAACAGCCGTCCCTCGGAGCGAGCCGCCCACATATGCATCGCCGTTCGACTGGACATAGCTACCATAAACGCCGCTACCAGTGACATTTCCGGCAGCGGAGAGGCTTCCAGAGGCAGACACATTCCCAGCCGCCGACACCGAACCATTCGACTGAAAATTCCCCACCCGATTCATCGCCTGGTTGTTCGCATCCATCGGCCCGGTCAGATTCAGCGATCCGTCGCGCTTGTAGAACTGGTTCATCGACTGCGCCAGCAGTGAGCTCGATCCGGTCCGCATGGCCAGCACGCCGGAGGGCTTTGCGGCGACTGGGTTCACGGTAGACCAGCTCGCAGACATGCCGGTGATCGTCGCGGGGGTCTCCGCATACGACACGCCCGCATCCTGCCCGGCCTTCGCCACAGCAAGACCCAGCAGGTCCGTCCGGACGCGGCCCACAGCGTCGCGGTATCCCGTCGTCGAGTACACCAACCCCGGAATCGAACAAGCCGTGATATCCGCCCCGCAGTTTGTAGGGGTCAGGTCTACCCGAAACGACAGTCCCAATGGGCTGATATCCGTATAGCCGATCGGCAAAAGACCGAAGTTAATGAGATCCTGCACCGTCGGATGCAGCGGATTTGGCACCCCGATGGTCTTGCCGCCGACCGTGAGGTTCGTTGGCCCGGTCGGACTCTTCGCCAGGTCCGTGAACGCCTCGAACGTGTACGTATTCACAGCCGAAGCAATATTCGCCATGTAGTTGCCCGTGCCGACCGATTGCACCTCCTCGATCTCGGCGTACGTCCACGGCACCGATGCCATGAGAGCAACGCTGCTCAGCGCAAGCCCCATGGCGTAGTTCGACATCAACATATTCCACTCTCCTATGCCAAAGCCCGGCCAACGGCCGGGCTGTCAATACGCACGTCAGGTTGCGCTCAGGACATGTAAAGGTCGATCGTGTTGCTGTCGCTGGAGCATTTCACCTGCGTCATGTTCACACTGCCGCCCACGTCCTTGATGGTGGTGCCATTGACAACGATCTTGCCCGCGCTGCTCTGGAAAGCCGAAGCAATCTGCGTGCACGCGGCGTCGGGCTGATTCGGGATGGTGTACTGCACGGAATCGTTTGCCGTCAGCAGCTTGCCCGGCACGATGGTCAGCGTGCCGCCGCCCGGCTGCACCGTGACCGTTCCGCTGTCCACGGTCATGGTGGTCAGGTCCTTAAATGTGCCGTTGTCAACGACCGCAGCCACCGTGACCGTGCCGTAACGGCCGCGATAGTTCGTTTTGACCTTGCCCATCACCTTGTTCAGCTCAGTCGTAAACTGCTGGGCCTGCGAATCTGTCGAGTTGCCCGAGAAGAGCACCAGGATTGCAACGAGCGAGAAGGCCACCAGCAGCAGGTAGAAGCCATATTCGTCGAGGATGCCGCCGTGCTGCCCACGAAGGCGTGGATTGCTACGGATACGCTTCCATTGCTCTGCACGGCACAGCTGATTGAGCGGTACCCGGTATTCGCCCGCCGTCGTTTCGCGAGCCGCCGTATTGGTTTGCAGGTTGGTTTCCATTGTTCAGCCTTGTTCGTCAGTTGGATGGGTAGGTGGAAGGATTGATGCTCTTCTGATGCGTCTTCATGCCGTGCACCTGCATGCTCTGCTTCAACTCGCGGGCCATGAACGCGGGCATAAACGCCAGGGCCGTGATCAGGAGGATCAGCAGGATGGAGGATCGTCGGTTGAACTTTGACGCCCGTTGCTCGAGCTCGCGCGGCGCAGTCTTCAGCAGCGTCACCGATACCGTATTCAGCATCTTGGACAGGTCGTCCTCATACTCCGCGATGTCCTGGATGCGATAGGTGGTGTCGCGGTCGAAGAGGCCCGTATCGAACATCTTGCCGCCGGCGTTGGGCGACTCTTCAAGCGTCGCTTCAATACGCCGGATATGCTGCGCAAGGTAGGGGTACGCGTTGGCACGCATCATCTCCAGCGCGTTGGTCAGGTTGTTCATGTCGCCACCGAACCGCTGCGTCACTGCGGACATGGCTCCCAGAAACTGCGCCCCCTGAAACCGGCGGAAGAAGTCGAAGATGATTACGTGCTTGTCCAACCACGCGCGGTGAGGCCCCGTGTAGTTCCGCAGTGCGCGCAGTACCCACCATATGAGACCCGCCTCGCCCAGAAGTACGAGCCACCCCCACTCGCGCAGGAAAGTGGCCCCAAAATGGAACGCTCGGGCAATCGGCCCATAGCCGTCAACAGGCAGCAGGTTCGCAAAACTGCGATCCAGCATCGGTGCGACGATGAAAGCCATGACGCCGAGGTAAACGTGCAGGATGATCAGCGTAATGCCCATGCTCGCCAGCAACAGCAAGATGTTGGACTTGGCCGTGCTCATTGCCCGGAGGTTGTTGGCCAGCCGGAACAGCCCGTCCTTTACATCGCCGCCCTGCTCCGCCACTGCCAGGATGGCCAGATCTTCGTCAGGCACCGTGCCCTGGAAGATCTCCGCCAGCCGCGATTCCTGCGTCTGCCCATCTAGACCTTCATAGCGGGCCAGCCATAGGGACGCCAGCAGGCCCAGCGGCTCACCGGCGCGCCGTGCCGCATCCTTGGCAAAATGGTTCGAGATGGGTTCGCCCGGCATCTTCTCGATGCGCATGGCGAGGTCGTAGTAGTAGTCCGCGCGCTTGGGCGAGAACTCCAGCTTTGCGAACCACAGCTTGTCCGGAAACCGCCCTGTCGCGCCGCCAATGCTCTCGGCGGCCGCGGCGTACTTCTTGCGCTTGATCGCGGCAAGCGCGTTCCTGAATCGTTGCATCATGCTCGGGCTCCCGTCAGTCGCTTCACCTTGGCTTCATATGCATCCAGAGACAGAATGCGCTCGGCCTGGCGCGGATCGACCGTGCCAGCAAACACGTGATACATGGCCACTTCGAATACCGACTTGCCAGTGCTGTCGGGGATATCGAATCCGGTCGTTCGCTTCTCTCGCTGGTGCGCTTGCAGCTCGATGGCACGCGCATCGCGGATGTACATCAGGTCCAGTTCGTCCGGCTCGAACATTTCGGCCGCCATCACACGGCCACGGATACCGTTGAGGTCAGGAAGGTTCGCGCGCCTGCACTTATCGCAGCCCGCCTCACGGCGAACACGAATGCCTTCGACGTCGAACTGGAACAGACGCTCAATCTGCTTCAGCTTCGCCGCACCCAGAATGTCCTTGGCTTCCTCCCCGTGGTGGCCGCATTCGCATGTCTTGGCGAGCAGCGCCTGGTACACGTAGAGGTTCACGAAGCCGGGGGTGGCCAGCACACTGCGCGGAATCTGCAACTCGCTGTCGGCAAGACGGTCGGTGGCGGCTGTCGCCGACGGCGCGTGCAGCGTCGTCATCGCACGCAGGCCCGCGCCGGCAACGTCGCGGAACAGCCCGGCCGACTCGAAATCCCGCACCTCGCCGATCATCACAAAGTGGGGGTTCATCCGTTTGAGCTGGCGCTTGGCCACAATGAACGGATCCTCTTCCCGGTTCGAGCCGTCCAGCTGCCGTGCCACGGAAAAATGGTGCGTGCCGTGGGCCATCAGTTCGACCGGGTCCTCGATGGACATCTTGTTCATCCAGGACGGCAGGCGCTGCATGACGGCGTGCGCCGTGGTCGTCTTGCCCGAGCCCACCGTACCAACGAGGACCACGCCACCGCCCATCTGCATCGTGCAGCGATCGATGACATCCGCCTGTTGCTGGAAGAAGTGAAGGTCTTTGACGAAATCGACCTGAGTGGTCGTCGCGTTCTCGGGATTCATCCGCATGACGGTCACGTGGCCGTCGGCACTCTGCATGGAGGCCCACCGGAATACCATCGGCACGCCGTCAACCACAGTCCGGATGCTCGTCTGCTGGGGCTGTACCCGGCTGAACACGCCATGGGAGCCGCCCTTCCCTTTCTGGAAGACGTGAGACAGCATGTCCAGCAGATCGGTGGTGCGGATGCGGAATTCGGGGGGCAGGACCAGATGGCCATCGATGGCGAAACGGATCTGCGACAGCTCGCTGTTGTCCTTCACCTCGAAGTGGAGGTCGGATGCCTGCTCGCGCTTTGCGAACTGCGCTGCTGCCAGGAACGTCTGCCACAGGCCGCTCGCATTACGAAGGCCCGTGGTCTGGATGCCATCCTGCCGCGCACTGCCTTCGACACCGCGCGACAACGCCGTCATCACCTGCGGGGTTGCCGTGTAGAACAGCGGGTCGGCCGCATCCCAGCGCAGCTTCGCTTGGCGCAGGATCTCATCCGTATAGTCCGAGTACCGCATGTCGGCCAACAGGATGAACGCGAACTTACCGCGCTGGCCATCTGCCGGCGCCTCGATCAGGACCGGACAAATCTGGTGCCGCAGCGACTGCGCCAACGAGAGATCGTCGTACAGCACCCGCGAGAACGGTGGCAGGTCATCGGTGGTTCGCACCTCCGTACAACCGACCTCGCTCATCTCGGGCGTTGAAAGGGAGGGTTCGGCGTGAACGGGCATCGCCGCTACAGGCGCCGCGCCCGGGCGGGCCGATCCGCCGCCGGATATGACCATGATGCCGCCTGAGGCCTCGGGCACCAGCCCTTTTCTGGAGCGTTCAAAGAGTCGCACGACTGACTCCTTAGCCCTGCGCCACTGCGGCAGGCGCGGCCGGCAATGCTGGTACTGCCGGCACCGACGGCATCACCGGGGCCACGCCGTTGCTACCAGCACCTGGAAACGGCGCCGGCATCACCGGGGGCTGCGACGGCATCGCGGCGGGGGTGCCGGGAGCGTGCGGGGGCATCGGGTTGCCGGCATTCATCATCGGCGCGCGCTGTACGGGCGGCTCCTCGACCAGAACCGCATCATCGTCGACACGCGCGGCGTTCAGGGTCTGTTTTCCCTTGGAGAGCTTCGTGCCCGACTCGGAGATCGACACCACCTTGTAGCCGCGCACGCTGCCGCCGACCTTTGCCGCATAGACCTGCTCGCCCCACTTCACATAGCTGCGCAGCGTGACCGGTAGCCCGACCTTGCTGCCGTCCACGCCAAAGATTGCCACGGTCCTCGGGGTGCCGCGGGCTTCACGCTGCTCGGCGGTAGGTGCCGACGTGGTGACCACGGGCGCCGGATTCGTCTTGGCCAACTCCTGGTCGGCTTTTTGCACGGCGATCTGCGCGTCCTTTTCCAGAAGCACCCGCGTCACAGTCTTGTCGCCTTCCGCATGGGCCAGCGAGGCGGCAACTGCAAGAAAAGTCATGGCGATGCGTTTCATTAGCTTTTTCCTCCATCGCGGGCGTACGCATCGCCCTTCACATTGAGTTCAAACTTCGATTTCTGGATGTCGGAGTCCGCGTCCAGGTTGATCGTCAGGGCGATCTCGTTGACCGAGACGTTCGGCGGGAAGGTGCCGATCTCCGCCGCATTGCGCAGCGGCCCCTCCATTTCCCACTTGGCGCTCTTGTAGACATACGGGACCGAGGCAATACCCTCGCCGGGGATCGTGCCGAACAGTCCGATGTCCTGCAGCACCGCCTTGGATGCGGCAGGACGCAACAACTGGAGGGTCGAGCCGAAGTCCGTGCGCAGCGCCATCGACGTGGGCAGCGTATCGAGCAGCTTGGCGAGGGGTGCGTCCGGGCCGAAAGGCACCATGGCCTGCACGGTGACTTCCTTGTCTTCCTTGGAGAAGGCGGGCGCGCTGAAGGCGTCCGGCAGCGCAGTCAGGAACGTCGCGTTCGTGACACCTCGTGGCGCGCCCTTCGCGCCGCCGAGTCCGTAGGTCAGCGAGCAAGATGCTTGCGGCGCCACGACCGCTCCGCAATTGATCTTCGTGAGCTTCCACCCGCCGACAAACAACGGATCGACGTCGACGAACCACTTTGCAAAGCGCGGCACGGCTACTGCGGCGACCGCCGATGGCGCGCGCCCGCGAGCGAGGATGTCCTCGGCATAGCGCTGCGCCGGACTCTTCTGCGGAGGCGGCGGATGCTTGCGTGCCTCATAGGCCCGGTACTGCGCCATGCCGTACTTGTAGCCAACGGCGCCGACAACGATCAGCGCGGCGAGCGCCAGCAAACGCTTCTTCGTGGCGGCCGAACTCGGTTTGCGCAGCGCCGCGTGCTGGTCGGCTGCGTCGGCGAGCTGCTCAAGCGTCAGTTCCGAGAACGTGAGCGCCGACACATTGCCGAGCAACTGGGCCAGTTCGGGAAGGTTGCCGGCCAGCCGGAAGGTTCCCCCTGCGACCCGCGCGAACTCGACCGCAAGCTCCGACAGGGCTTGCTCGTCCTGAATGACGCGGTCGAACCCGACACGTGGCCTGCCCTTGAGGATGCCGCAGACCAGGTACCCGACCTGCTTCCCGGCGTGTTCGAGCCTGAACGCGAAGAACACGTTCGGCATCAGCCCCGGAATGCGGGCCACGGCGACAGCCGCCGAATAGAGCTTGTCCTTGACCTTTGTCTGCGCGTCTTCCGGTGCGAGATAGCCCATGTGCAGGGCCGCCCCGTCATGCCAGATGCGCGCGGCCTTCACTTCCTTCGCGACTTTCGCGGCGAGGTCAGGCGCCGGCGCGTTCCCGGTGAGGGTGCGCCATTGCATCCCGAAGGCGATCGCCTTGCCGTGGATCTCGAGGATCATCGGGCAACTCCCGGCGATACGCTGTCGGTACCCGCCTTCGACAGGCGCGCGCGCATGAATGCGCGGAACTCAGCCCGCTCCGCTGCCGGTACGCGCTCATTCCCCTCGAGCCGATAGAGGTCGGGCCGCTCAGTGGTGGGCAGATTCAGCCGCCGGCGCAGGGAGTGCTCCAGGTCGGCGCGAAACTGATTGCAGAAGCCAATCGCATTCGGCATGAACATGCCATAGATCACGGCGCCCCAAGCGAGCGTCAACACAAGGCCTTTAGCCATCCCATAGGCGAACGAATCAGGGGACGTCTGAGCCATTGCCCACAGCTTGCGCGCCAAGGCCAGCGCCGTGGTCGTGTCAAGAAGCAGCCCACCAATCACGATCCAGAAAGCTAGGAACGGAATGGCACGCGTCATTGCACGCACGGAGTTGAGGGCCATTTCGCAAAGGTTCGCAATTTGGCGCAGATAGTTTGCGACCGAGAAGGCGGCGTGATGGCGCAACGAGGCGTATTCGACATCCGAGATCACCCCCAGATCCATGCCGTGAACCTGAACCGTCCAGGTGCTGTCGGTCTTGGTCAACATCCGTTGTTCCAGGGACAGGCCATAGATCGACAGCATTCCTTGTGCAACGATTGTGAGGATGGTGCACACCACAGCGGCGTAGACCGCATCGCCAGTGACCTGCCCGCGGATCTGCACGAGCACCATGGAGAGGCCCGGTAGACATGTCAGGACGGCGACAGCCGGATAGCGGCGATACAACGCCAGCGCGTCAGAGAGAAGCGTACGGATAGCCAGCATGATTACTTGCCCTCCCCGTGGTCCTGCACCATGACTGTCGCCAGCAGCAGCGTGAACGTGCGGGTCTTCGATACAGTTTGCGAACCGCCGAGAATCATCGGCAACGACTCACCCAGCGTTCGGCGAGTGTTGGCGGTGTCGTCCTGGTCAAGCGCAGCCATCAGGACGGTCTGGCCGTTCCGGACGATGATGTCTTGCTTGGGAATGCCCTTGCCGATGATGTTGATCTGCTGCACCGATTGCTGGTTGTCGCCGGACCCAGAGGTGAACTTCACCAACGGGCCATCCTGTTGCGACTGATCCAGAGCGATCGTCAGGTTCACGTCATCGCGCGAGGTCGCATCGGCGTAGGCGGCAAGCTTGAAGCCCACCGTGGCGGTGGACGTAGTGATGCCTGGCACGCCACCAGTCCCGCCCACCGTCGAGGCGGCAGGTGTCGTGTTGGAGACGTACGAGAAAGTCCGGCGGTTGTTGTATTGGAAGCCGTGGCGATTGCGCATCGACACCGGAATGGTCAGACCCGATGTGACCGTGCCGTATTGCTTCAGCGCATTCACGATTGCCTGTGTGCCATTGAACCCGCCCGATGTGATGTTCAGGCCCACACTGCCTGCCGCCGACGACACCAACGTCGCCGGTGACAACGCGTTGACGGTAAAGCCCGGGATATTCTGCAAGGCCTTAGTGAGCACAACATTCCAGTCGATACCTGCCTCTCCCGAGTCCGAAACTGTCAGGTCGATCATCTGGAACTTGAGCGTCACCATCCGCGAGTAGATGGCGATCTGCTTGCGGATGATCTCGTCGGCCGCATCCACCGCTTCCTTGGTATCTCGCAACGTCAGCACACCCGTCGCAGGATTCAGTTCGGCACTGCCAACCATCGTCATCGCCGGCAGGATGCTTTTCTGCACGCCGTCAAGGTCGTTCTGCTCCTTGATCTCCGCCTTGGCAGCGGCGTCAACCTGCGTCGACTGACCAGTACCGCCACTGCCGCCAGCCGACGAGTTGCCCTGTGCGGATTGCTTGAATTCTGTCGTGAACGAGTTCGTGCCGCCCGCCATCGGGAGTTGCCAGGTCTTCGTGACGAGCCGGTAGAACCGTACTACGCCCTTGTCGGCGTTGAACTCCCAGTTAATGCCCAGGCGCGTCGCGATCAAGTCGAGCATGCTCGCGAGGGGCATCTTCTCGCTGTTCTTGAACTCCACATTCATTGCCGTCTCCAGCAACGCTGTTCCCTGCGTGATCGCACCGCCGCCGGCAGCCGTCAGCGACGAAGGCAGCGGAGAATTCAATGCCGGCGCCGGGCCGAGGCCTTGCGCGAGCGGGTTCGCAGCACCTCCCTGTCCCTGCTGCTGTGTGCGCAGCTGCTGCTGCGCTTGCGCGGCAAAGGTGCGAGGCAGCAGCAGGTTTGGCGGAAGATAGACATCGGATTCGATCTTGACCGGGATGCCAGTGGCCATTTGGACCCGCTGGGCGGCAACGGCAAGTGACATCGAGCGTTCGGGGAACACAACCAAGGTATCCACGTCCTTGCGCAGCGCGACGGGCAGCGTGACGTTGCGTGCCACCGGCACGCGCTTGCCGGCGAGGAACGGGCGATTCACTTCCTGCTCGGCTTCCACGGCGGCGCGATCGCGGCGAATGCGAGCGTAAAGCTCCTCGGTCGTCTGCGTGATCTGCATGGTGGTCGTGTCGGTCGTCTGCTGGACGTCCTTGAGCAGCGTCGGGGAGACACAACCCGAAAGCGTGGTACAGACCAGGGCGGCGCCAGTTGCCGGGCGAAGAATGTGTTTCAGCTTCATCTGCAGCTCACTTTGTCGGGTCGCACTTCGTGGTGAGCTTCACCACGCGGACGAGGTTGTTGGAGTAGAAGCACGGCTTCAGGCTGTAGTCGGTCATTTCTGTCGCCGAGAGCACCCGACGAACCGCCGTCTTGAAGTCGGCGGTGAAGGCGTCAGCCCCTTCGATCTGCACGTCCTGATCCGGCTCCCAGGGCGCGGTGGCCCAGCCCGCATCGCGGGCCCACTTCTCGATGAGCAGGCGATAGTTACCATCGGCCGGCGAGACAGACCAGTCGCGCTGGCCGTTCGTCGTGGCTGGCGCCACCAGAGGCGCCGGGACCGCAGGCACTGCAGCGACCGGCGATGCAACCGCTGCGGGCGCCGTGGCTGCCGATGTCGGCGCCAGCGCCGCAACGGTCGACGGATCGACCTTCGGCGCCTTGCGATCGGATAGTAGCTGCCAGCCCCCGCCGGCCAATGGCTTGCTCGGCTCGAAGTTGCCCGAGGCGCCGGCACCGAACGGGGAGGACGCAGGTACTGCCGCGTGCGCACAGGCAGCAACGGCTGCGGCGCCGGCAAGAAGAACCCGGCACATCCGGGACAACGATCGAGACTGGTGCATGGCTGTATTCCGTTTCAATTCGAATGGGTTACTTGGTCGTCGATTGCAGCTTCTGGTACACACGGTTCGCATACCTGAGCCGCTTGTCTGGCGAGCCGGCGTTGTAGCAACCGACCGCTGTCCAGGTCTCGCCATACCGGCCCAGGCAATCGGCGAGGATCCAGGTACCAACGTAGGCATTGGTGCAAGGATCGAAGAGGCTCTGGCGGGTGATGCCGAACTTCGCGAGGCGCGGCAGGTGCACCGAATTGATCTGCATCAGCCCGATGTCCTCGCTGCCGTTGGTGTTGGTGTTGGTCACCCACGAGCGCATGCCGGACTCGACTTGCGCGATGCCGCGGACCAGTACGGGACTCACGCGATGGAACGCCGCCGCATCGTCCAGGCAATCGGCGTGCACGAGGCCGGCCAATGCGGTGCCAGCGATCAGTAGCCCGATCCGCATCGCAATCATTGGACCGCCCGCTCGTAAAAGCGGACCTCAGGCAAGCGGTCCACACGAACCACATTGCCGTCAGCGATGACGGTCAGGTGGTCCGATACCCCGTTGAACTTGAAGTAGCGGTCCTTTTGCTCTCCGCCGCCCTGGTGGTTGTCGCCGAACACGGAGATGCTGGCCATCGACTTGGCGAAGCTCAGATAGGTCGCACCATCTTTCTCGAACACGCGTTCGAGGCCGGCGCTGTTGTCACGCGGGAACAGGAAATTGATGCCCGGCACACGGGCCACCTCCACGCGCTTCCCGCCGCTGCTCGCCGTAAAGCTATCGACCGTCGGGAAGGACAGCACCTTCTCGGTGTCATCCCATCGAATGCGCAGCTTGTCGCCGGCCCCATCCCGTACTTCCAGATCCTTAGGTTCTGCGTCGAAACGGACTTCGATGCGCCCGTTCTTGGCGTCGCGGATAGCCAGTGCGTTGAACGCCGAAGCCAAAGTTGGACCTTCCGGCAGCGGCGTACCGGTCGTCGGCGCACTCGCAGCTGGAATAGGCGTAGCGATTGCCGGTGCCGTTCCAGTCGTTGCCGAAGCTCGAAGCATCCCACTCGTCACGGACTCGACGCCGAAGCCCTTGGGCGGCGTTGCACGCAGCGCTACGTTCCTGCGGCCAAAATCCACCTCCGCGTACAGGTTGCGCTGCTCAAGGACTTGGGCGAGGGCTTGCAGCCAGTTCTCCCCAGCCCGGGCGTCCAACGAAACATCGTCCGTCAGCGGAATATCCTTCTGCGCCGTCCCACTCCACCCATTCGGAGCGATGGACTTGACCATCTGCGCCAGCGGCAATGAGGAGCGGCCGGGGCGCACCAGCGCAATATCCGAGTAGCTGCCGATCAGGGCCAGACGGCCGGAAATGGCGGCCAGACTGCGCGGCAAATCGCCACCGGGGTTAGCCGGCTCGGACGTGAAGCTATTGGAACGCTTCCAGCGAGCCACAACGGGCTGCCCATTCACAGAGTAGCGGACCACGTCTGGCACGCCATCGATTACCCAGTACGGGCCATTCTGGATGGCGCCATCGGCCTGCACCGATTGGCCGAAGCGCGGCTGGATGTACGTGGAAAGTCCGTCGTTGAACACCATCGCCGGCCGGTCGGCGGCGCGAGCGACGACCTGATAATCGAAGTCGAGCGGGTCGGTGTCGGCCGCGATAGCCGGCGCAGCAATCAGCGCCAATGCGGAGAGGAGGAGCGGCCTGATCATTGGAATGTCGCCACGTGTTTCATGAATCGGGTGAAGTACGGACCGCCGCGCTCGGGGTTGGCGCTGTGGTACCAGGCCACGGCCTTCATGGCAGAGCCGCTGCGTTGCAGGTTTTCCGCGAGGATGTCCTCTGCCACACGGATGTTTGTCGCCGGTGCCAGTGCTTCCCACGGCGATGAAAAGCGCTTGCCGTGGTAGCACCAGTTGACCTGCATGAGGCCCACATCGAAGTCGCATCGGTCACTCGCCAACAACCGGTTGATGGCCGCGTAGGCTTCCTCCCGTGACGAGAAGAACATGCCCCTCCCAGCCACATTGAGCGTCCACGGCCAGGGGCGACCGCGATACGACGACTCGTTCATGGCGATGCCGGCGGTAATCTTGGGATCCACGCGATTGCCCATCTGCACGAACGGCTCGGTCTTCGGTGCGCATGCCCAGCCGCCGCGCCGCTCTGCAAGCGCTTCTTGAGCAGCGTCATCAAGATTCACCGGACGTAGCCACCCTTCCCGTACGAACAGACGCGCAATCGGTACCATCTTGCCCGCCAGCGTGACAGTCGGGCCTTGTTCTGCCCCCGGCTCGATATGTACGCCGAGCAACCGCGCCGACCAGCCCAGGAACGCATCCAACCCACAGTACAGAACGGGCTTACCTTCGAGGGTATGCACGCGTGCCTGGCCGTCAGCATTCACGACGATGGCGTTAGGGCTGATGACGGCCTCGATCGTTGCAGCATTGGCAGCAACCGACGCGCAAGGAATAAGCAGGGACGCCGCGAGCCGCTTAATCAAGATACGGCTCCAGAACGATGTCATGCTTGACCTGCACCATCATCTTTTGGCCGGGCTCGGTCGTGATGGTCGGGCGAATGTTCTGGTTGCGGTTCAGGATCGTCTGCGCCGTCTGGGTAGCCACCTGCCCTGCCGCATTGCCGTAAGCGACCAATCCGGCCGGGCCGACTGTGGTGGTCGTCGGGTTGTCGTTGAAGCGCAACGACAGAGCGCCGATGATGAGCGCGCCGCCAAAGATCTTGAGAAAGTGGTTGTTGACGTCACCCCTATTGCCGGCTGTGCCATCCGGGTCTGCGCCCTGCATGCCCAATAGGGGAACCGTTTTGCCGTTAGGCAGTTGCATACGCACAAAGGCAGTGAGGATGCGCTCCTGGCCCACTGCGATATCGGCGCTATACACACCAACCAGCGTGCTGCCTGCAGGGATAATCTTGCAGGTGCCTTTCACGGTGTCATAGACGTCCTGCGATACGACCGCACGGAATTCGCCGGGCTTGTCCGAGTTCAGGACACCGGCAAAATTCGCGGGAATATTGAAGCCGCGGCTCAGCGTGCAACGCGGCAGCTTGCCGTCGAATCCGGTACGAAGCGTGGTCGTGGTTCCTGCATCCCGCAGGAATTGACGGTCGGCCGACGCCGGCTGTGCCGCCGCGCCTTCAGGGTTCTGTGCTGCCGCATTCGCCGCCGCCGCCTTGGCGGCCACCGCCTGCTGGATCGCGCGCATCTGCGCAGGGTCAGTGACATCTGCGAGCGCAGCCGTAGGCTTTGCCTGATTGACCTGGGATTTCCGCGTGCCGCTCTTGAAGACAGGCGCAGTGAAGAGGTCATCCTGCTCGTTCTTCTTGGCATCCGGCGACGCGCTCGTGGTCCGTGCCGTACTGGTCAGGTCGCCGGCGGTCATAACGGGCGCCTTAGTGTCGGACGGGATCGCCTGTTTGCGCTGCCGGTCGGCTTCCTCGCGGGCCTTGTCGGCCTGCGCGCGAATGGTCGCCTCCAGGCTCTGCCCGGTGTCCGCACTGGCTGCGCGTTGGTTGATCTGGTCGGCGCGTTGCTGCTCGGCCTTGGCATCGAGCTGCTCGTCCGAGATCGTCTGATAGTAGTAGCCCAGCGCGCCAACCATGACAGCGGCCACGCCGCCGAGTGCGAACACGACGTTGCGCGGAAGCTTACCCTTGACGGTACGCTCCTGGGCTTCCGTCACGTCGGTGACGTTCTCGGATTTCTTGTTGCCGCGCATCAGAACAGCCCCAGAATGCGGCGACGACGCTCGATCTTGACTTCGTCACTGCCCGAACGCAGCACAACGGTGTCGGCCAGACGCTGCACCACGAGATAGCGTCCGCGCGTCACGGAGTTCACGACCACGTAGTCGCTGCCGTCTTTGATGAGCGGCACCGGCCAGTTTTGCAGGGCGCCAGCCGGCAAGCGCAGCCAAAGCGCCTTGCCGTCGTCGAACGCCGTATCTGGCTTGAAGTCCGCACCGCCGGAGATGGTGTAATCGAAATTGAGTTGGTCAGGCGGCACACCGACGGCATCAGCGTTCCGGCCACTTTCTGCGTCACCGCCTTTCCCCTCGTCGGTCGGCTCCGGCCGTGCCTCGTTACGCGCCTTCACCTTGGCGGAAATGGACGTGGGGATCCGAAACCGGACTTTTTGGTAGAAGATGCCGCCGAGCGGCGAGGAAACGAGCGTGAACTCGTAGCTACGCTTGTTGGTGTTGACCGACAGGGTGTTGACCAGACCTGGGCCCTGCGGCTTCACGTACAGATGATTTGCACCGTCGGTGTCATAGTCCCAGCGAACGCTTTCGCCCCACGCCGGGTCGCCAACGATCTGCTCATCGTCCGGGAACTCGATGGTCGTCATCTTGAGCGGCGCACTCAGGACACGAAAGATCTGGTCCCGGCTGTAGTTGAAGACCACCAACCGGGAATCGCCCGGCAGCGCGACCGGATCCACACCGCCGTTGAACGGGTTGCCGGGGTTCATCGCATCGCTGAGATCGCCAATGCCGAGCCCGGACATCCCGGCTCCCGCGCGACGGGGCGACTTGTCGGCGGCATGGCCGTCCGGCACGGACAGCATTAGCGCAATACAGCAGGCGATGGCGTAAGGCAGGAATCGGGAGGAAGTACGGGCGTCCATGAGCGTGAGCGCGGATCAGGCCGCGGATTTCTGAATACTGAAGAAGACGGGATAAACACCAAACGGATTGGTGCCAAGGATGGCTTCCTTGTCCGCCGGCTTGGTCTGGTACCGGAAGGTGATCGTGTAGCGCTGCTTGCGCGGCTTGAAGCCGTCTTCGGCCGTCGTGGTCACGAATTCCACGACGACCGTGCTATCCGGCAGGCTAGCAATATTGACGAACTTGGGTTCGCGCGTGAGCGTGGGCGACGAGGTGACTTGCCTGAACGGTTCGTCCTCGTCGACCCATGCCTTGAATTGATCTTTGGCCGACCCGAGCATCTGCTCGCGCACGGATCGAAGGTTTGCGGCCATCCGCGAAGATTCGATCTGCGGTGTCAGAATCGGCTCGATGGTGAACCAGCGTTGCACCAGGTCCTTGAGCGCCGCCTGGACCTGACGCTCGTCCGGCCTGAAGGCGTCGAGTTCACGGGTAATCGGCTTGCCGGTCACATCCGACGACACGCCGACGACCTTGACGACAGATGGCGGCGGCTCACGCGTGAGGATGGCTACCACTGCGATCACGCCCAGCCCTACAGTTGCCAGCTTCCAGTGATTCCGATCCACGCTGATGCGCGTAGATCGGTCGAAGATGACTTGCTCCGGGCTTTCGTTGCCATACATCCCCGGTGCAACGGTCAGGGGCTTGGCTTTGTCGGAAGGTTTGCGAGAAAGGCGCATGCTGCAGCAGTCCAATTTGATGCGCCTATTGGACCAGCGAATGACGGTGCACTTGCTCCCGAAAGGTATGCCATTTTGCGGAGCTTTCCACTTCTTTGTAATTGGAAGGCCCACGCCACAACCGCGAGATCCAAAGCCATCAAGTCAGCCTCCCGGCTCGCCTCGTATCATCAGAAATGCGAATACTCGGGATTTGGGAGCGCGATTCGAGGTTTTTAAGAGGAACATGTTCCTTCGGCGTTCCTGATTTCCAAAGCTGTCCCTAGCAAATCTCGAAAGCTCCTGAAAATCGCATAGCTTTCGGGCGATTCCAATCGCGTTTGCCCGCCAACAATAGCGGGCATGGAATCGCCTACCAACGACCACCCTCTTCTGCAACTCACGCAGCTGGCCGAAAGCGCTGTCTCGATGTTCTTCGAGTCGCTCGCGCCGCTTCATGACGTCATCCACGCCGCGGACGTCGCAGAAGTCATGATCAACCGCCATGACAGCATTTGGGTGGAGCGGCGCGGTGTCCTGACAAAGCTTAACGTGGTACTTGAACCGTTTAAGCTAGAAGGTGCCGTCCGCGCCCTGGCCTCTTCCGTAGAGAAATCAGCGGTGCGCGGTACATCTCAAGGCATCATCAACGCCGGTCACAAGGGCTTGCGGATTGCCGCAGTCATGCAACCGACCGCGATAGACGGCCACGCCCTGAGCATCCGGCGTCACCGGGAGACAAACCTGACCCTCGAGGACTACGCGAAAGCAGGTGCGTTCTCATTGCGCAACGCAACGACGCAGGATGAAGAGCCGATCTTCCTTGGGACCGAAGAAGACGAATCCCTGGCGCGCGCCCTCGAACAACTGATGGTCCGCCGCAAGAACGTCATCGTCGCCGGCGGCACGTCCTCCGGGAAAACAACGTTCCTCAACGCATTGGCAGGCAAAGTCCCGGTGACAGACCGGGTCCTGACAATCGAAGACACGATGGAACTGAAGCTGTCCGTACCGAACCTCGTGCGGCTGCTCTCGAACGCAGACAAGGGAGTAACAACCCAACACCTTGTGGCGCTGGCCCTGCGCTTCCGCCCAGATCGAATCTTTGTTGGCGAAGTGCGCGGAGGCGAAGCCTACGACATGCTGCAGGCACTCAACACCGGCCACGATGGCGGCATCGCCTCCCTGCACGCCAACAATGCTCGCTCCGCGCTCTCCCGCCTTGAAAGCATGGCGCTTCTTGGCATTCCAGCCGGTTCCGGCTGGAAGCTCGACGACATGCGCAAGCTTATTGCCGATTGCATTCACTACGTGGTGCACATGAAACGAACCGGCGAAATGCGTCACGTCTCGGAAATCATCGAAATCAAAGGTTTCCGCGACAACGACTACGACATCAAACGCGTCTTCTAACCAACGGAGTCTTCCTCGAAATGCAACTCGCAATCAATCCGCGCGTACGCGCCACCGCCCGTAAGTACGCACCATCTGCCATGCTGATGATCGGCATGATGGCCGTCGCCACATCGGCGGTCGCCGCCGATGATTCGTTCCTTGGCAATCTGGGCAACTTCATCTGCGGCCTGGCGACTTTCATCAACACCAAATATCTCTTCGTGCTGGGACTCATTGTCATCGTGCTCGGCGCAATCGCTTACGCCAACGCAGAGTCCTCGCTGTCCAAATTCATCTCTGGCGCTTGCGTGGGTATCGGTCTGGCCGCAGCCGCACCATCGATTCTCAAGACGCTGAACATCGTCGCGTCCTGCACAGGCTTCTAGCATGCGCAAACACCACGTGAGCATCGGCTTGTCCATGCCGCAGCTGATTGCCGGCGCGGTGCGGACCCTGGCCATCGCCAACGGCACGATCACCGCGTTGCTGATCTACGTCACTTACCGGAGTGGCTGGCAAATCCCAGTGACGTTCTTCGTCCTGGGCTTGAGCGTACACGCGCTGCTAGCGTGGCTGACAAGCCGAGACCCGTGGTGGAACCAGATTCTGAACCTTTACAACCAGTACGGCGACCTTTACGAATCACTCCCTTGGCACGGGAAATCACACCCGGTCTTCCGTCGCCCCTATGGCTTTGACAGCGACCTGCCATGCTGAAACTCAAGCGACGCCCCCTGGCCGAGATTGCCCCGTGGCTCACCTCGATCACGCCCGAACTCATCCTGAACAAGGATGGCTCGTTGCTCGCAACCTACGAATTCCGTGGCGTAGATGCGGACAGCGCTGACGCAAGCGATATCACCTCCGCCCGTGAGCAGCTCGACCAAGCCTGCCGCTCGTTCGACAACCGCATCACTGCATGGTGGCGCCTCTCACACCGGCGAACTAAAGACTACGTCGACGGCGAGTTCAGCAATGGTACCGACGCGCGTCTCAACGCCCTGAATCAGGCGCACATGACAACCGGGCGCTATTTCCGGAACGCGCACTCACTGAGCATTGCCTATACGCCCGAGACCGGTGTGGCCAAATTCTTCGAAAAGATTGGCTACCACATGACGGTCGGTGGCAAGAAGGTCTATGGCGCCATTATCGAAGCTGCCAAGGACACCGTGCTGTCCCGCAGCGCCTTTGCATTCGACATGGAGCAAATTCGATCCGACACACGTCGCTTCGAAGCCATGCTGGATGCTTTCACTGGCGGTATTCCGCGCATCAAGCCAACGCGCCTCGCCATGCAGGAAAGCTACGAGGCACTTCACCAGATTGCGAACCCCAGCGTGCCCAAGCGGCGCATCCGCTTTCCGGTCACGTTGCTGGACACCCATCTGAGCGAGTCCGAGATTACCGTAGGCGCGGAGCGCCTGCTGTTCGAATCTGCCCACGGCAAGCGCTATGCAGCGATTGTGGCTGTGAAGGAATGGATGAGCTTCCAGGAAGCCGCTCTCGACAGCCTCCTGCAGGTGGACGCGGAATTGGATATCTGCATCATGTTCCGCTTCCTCGATACCGCGCGGGCCACGGCCTATATCGAGAAGGTGCGCCGTTTCTACAAGATGGCGGCCGTCAACCTCCGCTCCATGGTCAAGCAGTACGTCGCCAAGGAGGAAAACGAGAATGACGAGGGACGCGAGGAGCTCGCCAAGGAAGCTGGCAAGGCGCTGAAGCGCCTGACGGCAGAAGGCGTCCAGCACGGTTTCGCCAACATCTCCATCGTTATCTACGCCGACACGGAATCGGAACTCGAGGATTCCGTTAGCGAAGTGGTGGGCACGCTGACGAACGCTGGCTTCGGTGCGATCCGCGAGAAAACCAATTTGATGCCGGCGTGGAACAGCACGCTTCCCGGTCGTTGGGATAAGCAACGCCGTCTGCAGTTCGTGGAAACGCCAGCGGTATCCGATATCGCACCCGTTCGCTCGGTCCTGGAAGGGCCGGTCCGTAACGCATGGCTGTCGGAGAAGACTGGTACGGAGGTGCCGCCGCTCACTTGCCTTCCAACGCGCCATCGCACTCCACAGCGCGTCGACATGCACCAACCGGGTGGCAACGGCCACCTCTTTGTCATTGGCCCGATTGGCGCCGGGAAATCGGTATTCCTCAATTTCCTGGTGTCGCAAGCAGATCGGCACGGTGCGCGCCGAATTCGCTTCGACAAGGATCGCTCCACGCGCATTCCGACCTTGCTGAGCGGCGGGGCGTTCATTGACGTGACTGGTAAGTTCCAGGCCAGCACGCCGGTGAATCCGCTCTCGCTGCTCTCCGATTCGAGAAGCTTTACCTATGTCACCGAATGGCTGACCCTCGCTATCGAGGATGACACCTTTACGCTTTCGCCGCAGCAAAAGCAGGACATCTTTGAAGCGGTGAGGTTGGTCGCAACCTACTCGCCAGATCGCTGGACACTCAGTTCGCTGTCCACGCTGCTTCATGCCGATCTGCGCGAGCGCCTGCAGATTTGGCTTGTAGGTGGTCAGTATGGCCACTTCTTCGATCACGTCGAGGATGCCTTCGCCGTGAGCGACAACCTCTGCATCGAGTGCGGAGAACTGTTCCAGAAGTTCCCTCGCGCCGCCGCGCTCTTCACGGACTATGCGTTCTACCGCATCAGCCAATCGATGGACGGCATCCGCTACACCGTGATCGAGGTGGAGGAATGCGGCTTCTTCTTCCAGAACGAGCGCTTCTATAAGCGCTTTGAGGACTGGATCACCACGATTCGGAAGCTCAACGGCTCCATTTGGGCGGCTACGCAATCCTTGCGACAAATCGCTCGTGTGGCGAACTTCGAGATCCTCAAAGAGAACATCGCCAACTGGATCTATCTGCCGAACAGCCAGGCCAAGACGACCCCTGAGCTCTATGGGGAGAAGTTTGGCTTGACCAACGACCAGATCCAGATGATCTCCGACTCGGTGCCGAACCGCGACTACCTCTGGATTACCAACACACAGACCCGGATGCTTCAGACCGCATTCAACGACGAGATGGTTGCGATGTTGCGTTCCGACGGCGTCGCCCAGTCAATTTGTGACAACCACCATGCGTCGGGCGAGCCCGATTGGCAGGATCGCTACGTGCGCGAAATGCTCGCGCGCGCAGCCTAACCTTAAGGAGAAGAAGAAATGAAAAAGTGGATCGCCAACATCGCCGTCGCCGCATCGGTCTCGGTCGCATCGACTGCCCACGCCGCCCTGCCCGTCACTGACTGGGTGGGCCTCGTGCAAACCACCATCTCGGCTCTGCAGTCGATCAAGTCCGAAGTGTACGAGAACACCAACATCGTCTATCAGTACCAGATGATGGCCAACCAGTTGTTGCAGGCCACCGGTCTCGACCCCGAGGCGATCATGGAGCAATTCAACAGCATCAAGGACGAGATCGGCAAGTACGAGGTGTACGGCACAACGCTGAAGGATCTCTATGGGACGGTGCAGGACAACGCCGACTACCTGAAGAAAATCCAGGGGATGGTCGTGTCTTCCGGCAAGACCAAGGAACAGTGGTTTGAAGACCAGCGTACGCTGCTGACCAACGGCGACAAGACCGCGAAGGCGCTCTTCAGTCTGGGCGAGCAGATCTTCAGCAACACCCAGTCCATCGCTAAGCGCCGCCAAAAGATCCAGTCGCAAATCAAGCTGTCCCCGACTGCGCAGGCTGCCGCTCAGACGACGAACCAGATGCTTGACGTGCTGGCCAGCCAAAACTCCGACCTGCTCCAGTTGATGAGTGTGAAGGCGCAGTCCGATGCGGCAAAGGCCCAGCAAGAGAACAGCGATGCGTCTGAGAAGGCGGAAGCCCTGCGGGCGATCAAGAAAAGTCAGGACGATGAGGTCCAGTTGCTGCGCTCGCGTGTGTACAACCAACCGATTCGGGCACAGTGACCAACATCATGAGCGTTGCTTTTGTCCGTCGAATGCTCGTGCTGATTGCAGCGACTTTCCTCATCCATGCGGGCTCCGTCGTGGCACAGACGCCGCCCAGTACGGATACATCCAAGCAAGACGCAGCGCTCGCCGCGCTGGTCATGCCCCAGCCCGGAAGCATCGGCGAAGCCTTCAGCAATTTTCTCAAAAAGTTTGGTGATTTCACGCCAAATCTGATTACCGGGGCGACCGCACTCAGTACAACAGTTCGCCCCGAGGCAGACAAGATCGCATTCGGGCTAGCTGTAATCACTCTAACTTTTGCGGCGCTCAGGTTTGCCGGCACAAGCGATCCCACCTCCGCCTGGAACGACCTCTTAGAGACAATTCTGGTAATCGGAATTTTCGCGGCACTCTACAGCGGCTACACGCAGTTCGGTCCGGGCATTTACAACTGGTTCTCGCAACTCTCAACGAAGATATCGGGCACCAATACGACGAATCCTGTGATCGTCCTCGCTTCGATCGGTGGTAGTTTCATAGATTCGTTCCTAAAGGCGTTGAGCGCGGCTTCCTGGTATCAGATACTTGGAGTCGCATTTAGCGGCCTATTGCTCGCCGTCGCCTTCACCCTCTGCGAGATTGCCGCGCTCGTCTACACGTTCTTCATCAGTCTCGGGATGATCCAGGTAGCAATCGGGATTGTCATCGGGCCCATCGCCGTCGCGCTGGGCTTTCACGACTATAGCCGGCGATTCTTTAACTCGTGGCTCGATTTCATGATCGGCGGGTCGATGTACGTCGTGGTCGCTGCAATCATGGGCAAGCTCGTCATCTCCTCGTTTGCCGCATCTATCAGCGATATCAATGCTGTAGGTACAAACTCGTCTGCAAGCGCAGCGCAAGCCATCGGTTACGCCCTCCTCATGATCTTTGTTGCATTCGAGATTCCGAAGATCGCCGGCGCCATCTTTGGCTCTGGCGGTGGCATAAGCGGTGGCGGCGCCATGCGTGTTGGCCTGAAAGCGGCCGGCGGTCTGGGCAAGTTCTTCGGGGGCAAAAAATGATCCATCGCTCCCAACCTCCGGCCGAATTGCTGTCCGCTCACGCGAGTCGCGTTTCCCTGATTCGCCAGTACGCCAACGAATCCAGTCGATCGGTTTTCGATGTCAAATGGCTAGACGTGCTCGCTCGTTGCGCAACGTGGTTCTCCAGTATGCCACTACGGCCAACGGAGCACGCGGAGCCGGGCGGCGCCTTTCGGGCAACGATCGAGGCGGCTTACTTCGCCATGCGCCTATCGGGCGCACAAAAGTTTGCCGCCGATCAACCATCGGAGCGTCGGCGGCAGCTGGAGCCACAGTATCTCTACGCACTGTTCTTGGCGGCGTGCTGCTCGCGTCTGGACGAGCCTTGCCGGCACTTTCAGTTTCATCGTGACTCGGACGGGTCGGAATGGATTCCCGCTGCGCACGGTGCTTTCGGCCCTTGGCTCGACACCAGCACGTATCGCGTCTCGCGACGCGAGGCTCCCATGCCGCTGGAGCGCATGCGTACTGCACTCCTCGCCCGCGAGATCCTGGGGGCTGAGCGGTTGAGTGCGTTCGACACCCAGGTACTCACCGACTTGTTTGGTGCCATCAATCCGGACCCAAGACCTACGGGCGTTGAATCGTTGTTGCACAAGGTAGTTCGCCAGTCCATCGAGACCTTGACCAGCTTCGAGGTAAAGGCCCGAAGGGCCGAATTCCCTCCGGATGCAACGCCAGTTCCGGCGGCAGAATTGCTTGCCAATGCCGGGAATGCAACTGGGACCGCGCCCGCCAACGCCACCGGCACGCAAGCTCCGCCAGCGACCCCCGCTAGCGTTACCGCTTCTACGGCGCCTGTTGAGCTCCCAGCGCCGCCGCCTTCCGCTGACGCATCCGCACCGGCCGCGGATGCTGGTGAGCCAGCATCGCGCAACGTGCTGCAGCTCGATGGTGGGAAATCACTTCGGAAGGACGCGCCGTCCGAGGATCCTTTCAAGGCGCTGGCGGGCACGTCCAATTTGATGCGCGAATTTTTTAAGGCGCTCTCTCAGGACGTTGCGGCTGGCAAGGCAAAGGTCACTCGCATCGACGGAAAAGTGGCGATTAGCAAGCGAATGCTAAGCAACTATGGCCTCGCTTCGGACACGTTGGTCGAGCATCTGCGTAAGGGCAAGCACCTTTACAAGACTGACGGTCAGAACATCTTGTTGGTGGATGAGGTGGGCAATCTTATCGCTCCGGGCAGCGCGACATGAACAGTTACATCAATCATTTTCGGCCAATCTTCGAGTTCCGCGCGGCGGTTGGGTGGACACTTGCCGCGATACTGGTCCTGGTAAGCGGCATGCCGAACGCAGGTTACTTTTTCCTGCTTTGCCTCGTATTCCTGCTGGTCAGATCTACGCAGATCTGGCGAGCGCTCAAGTTCCGGCTTGCGATCTCCACGAAGTGGTTGACTGTCGAGAAGATCGACTCGCTACTTGCCCAGAGCAAAAAGCTGCGTTCCAGCGACAAGGACGAGGACGCGATGTATCTCGGGACCGGCTATGAGTGGACGCAGAAACACTGCCAGCTCGCACACGACATACTGCGCATGCCTTCGACAGACATTCCCGGTCTCCCCAAGTGGATCCCCAAGGAAACCGTGCGGGCCATCGAGAAGGCTTTCGCGCCAGGGAGCAGCATCGCCGACCGCTCGCCCCAAGGCAAGCCGTGGATCGCCGGGCTGGAATCAACGAAGCAGGCCATTCCGTTTCATTACAAGGCAATGGGCGGTCATACGTCCATCAGCGGCACCACCGGCTCTGGGAAAACGCGTACGTTCGAACTCATCTCGACGCAGGTGATTCACAATCCCAACGACGTGTTGATTGTGATCGATCCCAAGAACGACCCCGATTGGGTTGTTCGATGCCGGCGCGAGTGTGAACGCACGGGACGCAAGTTCCTATATTGGAAACAGGCGGCGCCATCACAGTCCATTCGGCTCAATCCATTGGAGAACTGGTCGCAGCCGTCGGAAATTCCGACGCGTATTGCCCAGCTCATGGAGGAAGGCCCATTCCGCCAGTTTGCGTTCCTTTTCATTGATCGCTCGGTCAAGGGGGAACTGTACGTGGGTGACAAGCCAAACTTGCGTTCGATCCTACAGTACGCGCAAAACGGCATTAACAACCTGCTTGAGCGCGCCCTGCAGCGGTTTTTCCCCGAGGCGGGAAAGCCGGACTGGGATGAAGAGGTTGCTGGCTATATGCAGCAGGTCGGACAAAAGGGCGGCACACGGCTTGATGCGATGGTCAGGATGTATATCGAGCGCTTCGCAAACGTCGGCAACGGACACGAATCCATCGACGGCCTCATCTCGACGTTTCAGCACGACCGGGACCACTACGGCCGGATCATCGCCTCAGCCCTCCCCCTTCTGCAGATGCTGGCCACCGGTGAGACCGGCCTGATGCTGGCACCGAAAGCAGACGACTTTGACGATGACCGCGAGATTTGGGACATCGACAAGGTCATCAAGCAGAAGGCGGTGCTTTACGTCGGCGCAGATTCCCTGTCCAACTCGATGGTGGCCCAGGCCGTCATGTCGATGCTACTGGCCGACATCGCATCCGTCGCCGGCGCCATCTACAACTTTTATGCGAAGCCGCCGGAGATCGTTCTGGTCGTCGATGAGGCTGCCGAAGCGGTGAACGAGCAACTGGTGCAACTGTTGAACAAGGGCCGCGGTGCCGGATTCAAGGCGTTCATCGCATACCAGACCCGCTCCGACTTCACGGCAAAGCTTGGAAACGTGGCCAAAATGCAGCAGGTATTGGGCAATCTGAACAACCAGATCGTCTTACGATTGGAAGACATCGACACCGCTCAATGGTTTGCTGAGAAGGCCGGTACAACGGCTATCCGCAATCTCGTGGTGTCCAGCAGTACAAGCACCGGCACCGAGGCCCACGTGGGCGAGTTCAGCGGTTCCGTCTCACGCTCGGCGCAGCTGGAAAAGGTGCCTCTGATCCCGCATGACCTGGTCATGCAATTGCCCAACCTTCAGTACTTCCTCCGAATCTCCGGTGGCGCTGTCTACCAGGGTCGCATCCCCATTATTCAGGACTAACCATCCATGCGTAGCAGCCTGTTCCGCGAAGTTATCAAGCAACACCATCTTTCGGCGAAGCTTTCGCCTGTGTTCACCCTTTCCCCGGACCTCGATGTGATCTGTACTCGCGTGGTTGACTATGTCGGCGCCAATTTCCGGTTGCGAGAAGAACCTCTAATCAAGGAAATGCTGACCGATGGAATTGAAGCATGGCGCGCTGCGCGCAAGCACGGCGACCCCAGCGTGGCGTTCATGAAGGGGCTCTTTGCCCGGGCGCACGACCTCTACAACAAGCGCTACGCTGCCTTCAAGGGCGAGAAGTACAACGTCTGGTATCCGTTTCACGAGTCGATTCCTGCCTTCGAGCAGCGGCAGCCAGAGGGTTACGTGTGCCAGGTGGTCGACGAACCGGTGCCAGGCGAAATCTCCCAGCGCTGCGCGGCATTTCAACTGGCCGCCCGCGTACTCAATGGTTACGAATTCTCCCGCTACTTCGAGAGCTACGATGTCGCTGGCAACTTTGCACACTGACGCGCGCCGCGTCGCCGTCCTGATCCGCCTGGCCCCCGCACGCATCGCCGCGCGCCTTTTCGGTATCGACACTGCTGTAGCGGTAGCCATGCATGATTGGCTGACAGCCGGCACCGCTGACAAGGGAGATGTGCCGCCTGCCTTCACTGGCGGAGCGGCGTCCGCCTGCTTTGCCCTTGTGAAGATTTCAGTTGAGAAGCCGGCTCTATTCTGGGCGGCGCTCGTTTCGATTCCGAGTTTCCCTGTTCTTTTGGCGCTGAGGTGGGTCTAAAACATGGCAGGTAGCAGATTCGCATCTCACGTTCGCCTCTGGCTCATTGTGTCACCGCTGATGATCTGTACGGTGGCACCGTTCATTCAGGACCAGTCGGCGTTCGAAATCAGCCAGGCTGAACAGGGATCCGCCGAGAAGGTGCTGGGAAAGGACAAGGCTGACAACGCCGTGTCTCGCGCGAACGTGCGCTTCCACAAATGGTTCATCGAGACCGGCGCTGTGAAGGCGTCGTTCTCCGGATCGGATACGTCAACGGATTTTTCGGACGGTGGCGCCTCCGCCTTCGGCCGCAACTGGATGCAGCACTTCTGGCTGACGATCTATCGCGGCTTGTACCGGGCTTGCGTTGCCTATCACTGGCTGTTCGGTGCAATCGTCTTCTTCGTCGCCGTATTTAACGACGGCTCGGTGTCACGGAAGATCCGCGCCGCCAGTGCCGGCTTTGCCAACCCCGTTTCGTTCCACGTTGCGGCGCATGGGCTGATGCTCTGCTTCGGCCTAGGTGCTTCCGCTTTACTGCTTCCCTTTTCCTTGCTCGCCAACTGGTGGACGTACGTCATCTGCCTAGTGGGCCTGCTCTGCTGGCGCCTCGCGGCGTCATTTCACGTCGGAAAATAGTCCGGCCGCTTACTGACTACCAGGGCTCATTTTGTGCCCGCTACGGAGAAATTCATGACCACGACCGACCTCACCCCCAACGAAGACATCACCGTGGATCCGGCGGCATCCACGGCTTCGCCCGCCCATCCAACCACGCTCGGCGCCATGGATAGTAGCGGAGACGTCGAGCACGAACTCAACGAGATGGAGGCCTCCGCCGATGCGCTGCGTAATGAAGGCCTGATCTCCACGGCCGACCACGAGCAGCGCAAGGCGGAGGTCGAGCGGACGCGGAAGCTTTTCCGCGAGCTCCAGCCTGAGCAGCGTCAGGCAATCATCCGCCGGCGTCGTGAGCTTGGCATGCAAATCCTCGATCGGGAACTCGCCGGCGCCGCAGTTGTTCCGATCGCGCTGAAGTTGAACCACACTCGACTGCGACCGCTGTTCGAACAATGGTGGCCGTACATGAACCGCATGTCGCTGAATCTGCAGCGCTTCGGTCAAAGCACCTTCACGCGCTCGGAGTTGAGCACGTTGGAGACGTATCTGGAACGTGAACTGGCCAAGCTCGAAGATTACGTCGAGGAGCAGCTTCGCGTTGCCAAGGCCTACCGCGAACAGAAAGAGAAGGAGATGCGCGACAACAGCGATATCGTCTTCGTCCCGACGATCCAACGCCCTTCCCTGTCGCTCGAAGTCCAGGCGTACTCGCGTTTCGCTGTGCGGGCACTGCAGGTGCTTATCAAGTTTGACCAGACCATGGATCAGTTCGACTTCATGGTGTGGAACGGCATTCGCGACCAGAGCGACGTCAATGATGAGGTCACCCGATTCTTGCGCAAATTCCAGCCCCTCGGCCTGCGCAGCTACACGACGCACCTGAAGCTTATGACAACGGTGCGAGGGATCTGATTGCCATCAGTACGGTGGCATCAACTTGGGCGCAATCGGTCGTGGTTGCCCGTGGTGCCACCATGTGCCACTTAAAGTTAATGGAACTCCCCTACGCATAGTCCTAGAACGTGGCACCTAGTCCCTGATGCTGCCATCAAGTGCAATTGTCCGGGAAAACTTCGGGGACTTGATGGCACTCTCTCCCTCTTGAAGGCACCAAGTCCCACCATGCCCGATCGCTGGTATCCACGTTTGGCCGTCGCTTCCACCGCCTCCTGTTTATGACACTCGTTGAAGCAATCGAAAAGCTGAATCCGTCGCAACGCGAAGTGGTGGAGTGCCGTGGCCATTGCGTCGCGGTTGCTGTACCTGGTGCCGGGAAGACTGCGACGATTGCCGCGAAAGCCGCCTTGTTATTGAGTGACCCGAACATGACGGTCGGTGCCGTTACCTTCAGCAAGGATGCCGCGGTCGAGCTACGCGACCGGATACTGGCTTTGGCGGGGCCATCTGCCAAAAGGCGTCTAATCGCAGGCACCTTCCATTCCTTGGCCTACAAGCAACTTTCGTCGGCAGCTGGCAAGAGGCCTGACATTGCGACTGATGGTGAGCGCACCGCGATTCTGACGCATGTCATACAGGAGTCGAGCACGGAATGGAAGCTCGAGGATGCCATAGCCGCGATTGAACGCATCAAGTCTGAGCTAGGCGATCCGTTGCTTGAGACGCCGGAAGGCCAACTGTTCGTCGCCTATCAAGAAGCGCTGCAGAGAAATGGCCGGGTCGATTTTCACGACCTACTTCGATACGCAGTAGACGGCATGAAGCGAGGCACAATTGCTCCCTACAACATCGACGCTTTATTACTCGACGAATATCAGGATGTGGACCCGCATCAGGCTCTATGGACCGCGCTGCATGCGAGAACTGGTGCCATTACGACTCTCGTTGCCGACGACGACCAGGCAATCTACGGCTTTCGTTCTGCGCTCGGGCTAAGGGGCATGGAAGCCTTCGCTAGAGAGTTCGATGCCCGACAGATTGTCCTGGGGGTTAACTATCGCTCGCATTCTGAGATTTTGTCTGTTGCCGACAAGGTCATTCGGAACAACCGCGAGCGAATCGTAAAGGAGCTTGTATCCAACCGTGGCGCCGGCGGTACTGTGGACTTCGCACGGTACGACGACGAGTACAAAGAAGCCATTTCGGCGATAGAAGCAATGGCGGCGGCAGTGCGTGCTGGAAAGACTGCTGCGATCCTAGCCCGTACAAATCGCATTCTCGATCCAGTCGAGGCTGTTTGCCGATCACATGGGGTGAAGTACCACCGCGCGGCAGGACGCTCGATCCTGGATCGCCCCGAATCGGCCTTGATGGGCAACTTACTTGAATTGATCCAGGGAACGAGAACCAGCGGCTTAGACGCGATTCTTGGCTTCGCTGGCGTGGGTGCCGCTGATCTCCAAACTTTGTATCGCAAGTTCTCCGGTGCAAAGGAATGCGAAAAGATCAAGAAGAAGGATCTCTTGGACGCGGGACTCGGTGACGATGCCGTCGAGAAGTATTTGGAGCTGGCGAAGAAGATCTGTGAATGGCGATCGCTTTGCAATCGCCAGTTCCATGCGCTCGTACTCGACGGGGTAAGCGAGTGGATGCTGCGCTGGGTAAAATCGGATCAGGGTAAGCGCTCGATCACTACGACCTACGATGTGCTGACCAGGTTGAACGGCACTTTCGTGGATCGATTGGAGTTCCTGCGTCGTCGCAACAACGAACCAGCTGAAGATGCCGTCGTGCTCACAACCTTCCATTCAAGCAAAGGGCTCGAATGGGATCACACAGCTCTCATCCGGCTTGAAGAAACGGTCATCCCCGACGAAGGCAGTCCGGAGGCAGAGGAGCGGCGACTGTTTTACGTGGCACTCACCCGCGCCCGACGAGTCATGCTCCTTTCCACCGCGAAAAAGCATCCAACTTCAAGATTTGTCATCGAATCTGGCCTGGCGTAGCTAAAGATTCGCGTCGACGTACCGTCAGAGCTTGACTCCAATCTGCGACCGCTAGTCTGGTCCTGTCTGCAACAAAATATAGCTGAGAAATGAAACACCTACCTCGTGCCCATCAGCGGGAAGCGATCCAAGACGTGGTCGGCGGATTTCAATCCCACGACCGCGGTCAACTCATCATGGCTTGCGGAACAGGAAAGACTCTGACAGCTTTGTGGGTCGCGGAGGCGATGAAGGTGAGGCTCACGGTGGTATTCCTCCCATCTATCTCGCTTTTGCTGCAGTACGCGTTATCCTGGCGGGACAACCATTCGATGGCGGACTACCACGCCCTCTGCGTTTGTTCGGACACCTCTCTCTCACGTGGTTCTGTCGATGACCTCGGAGTCGCAAGCCTTAGCGATAGCGGGTTCGCGGTGACCACAGATTCCGGCGACATCGAATGCTTCATGCGAGGCGACGGAAGTCGTGTGGTCTTCTGCACCTATCAATCCGCCTGCGTGATTGCAGCGACACAGACAGAGAGCGACGTACCGACCTTTGATCTCGCTATATGCGACGAGGCGCACCGTTGCGCGGGTGACATCAGCTCGCCCTTCGCGATCGTGCTCGATGGGAAGAGGATTCGTGCCGACCGGAGACTGTTCGCAACGGCAACACCGAAGGACATGAACGCCCGGCGCAAGAGCAGTCCCAACTTCATCGGCATGGATAACGAAGCCGTCTTCGGCCCTCGCTTTCACACCCTTCCGTTCCGCAAAGCCATCGATCTTGGATTGCTTTGTGATTATCAAGTTGTGGTGGTTCTCTCCGACAACGAGGAACTAAGAACGATAGCCAAGCACGTTGGTGATACAAAACGTGACAGAATGCGCGTCGTGGAAGCCGGACTGGTAGGCGTCGTCAAGGCGATAGACACTTTCAGTCTAAAGAAAGTGATCACGTTCCATCACACTTTGAATAACGCTTCGAACTTCCAGCAGGACCTGGCAACTGTCGCCCAAGCCATGCGATCGGCTGGCAAGACGAAGGCTAGCTTCACTGCGTCCTTCATCTCTGGAGACATGAGTGCTGCAAGACGTCGGGACATTCTTGCCAAATTCGGTTCGGCCGCGGGTGAACAACATCACGTGATGACGAACGCACGGTGCCTGACTGAAGGCATCGACGTGCCCAGCGTCGACGGTGTTGTCTTCGTCGACCCGCGAACCAGTGAGGTCGACATTGCACAGGCTCTCGGTCGCGCGCTGCGAATGAGTCCCGGTAAGACGATTGGCACTGTCGTTCTGCCAATCCTGCTCGGCAAAGGCGAATCGATAGAAGAAGTGGTCCAAAGCACCGACTTCCGCTCAATCTGGCGGGTTCTAAGCGCACTTCGCTCACACGATGAGGAGTTCGCCGCTTCACTCAACATCAGTCGATCCATAACGATCTCTGGCGGAACAAGCAGTGGCGGTGACCCTTTGTCTAAGGTGTACTTCATTGGCAGTGAAGCGGTCCAGGAAATCTCCGACGTGCTTCGACCAGTGGTCGTCGACGAGCTGTCCGATAAGTGGGAAGCTGCCTTCGAACTAGCGCGCCAACGTGCCGAACGGCTCGGGTCTTGCAACGCGATGCTTGACGAGACCTGGCCACCCGAGGATCCAAACGGCTTCCGACTTGGGGTGTGGCTCAAAATGCAGAGAGACGCCAAGAGCGGAAACGATTCTTGGATGTCACCCGAGCGGATTCGGAAGCTGGAATCGATCGGCATGGTATGGGATCTAGTGGAAGCCCGATGGCATGCATCCTGTGACGCTGTCCTGGCATGGATAAGATCGAATGGGACGGCCTCCGTCCCACGCAAGACCATGTACAGCCGTGAGGGGTGGACTACGGACCTATACGACTGGTCCGTCAAACAGCGGCGTCGCTATAAGCGAGGCGAACTCGCACCCGAGAAGGTCGAAAAGCTAACAAGGGGCGGCTTCTCTTGGGATCCGATGAGCGAGAAGTTCGAGCGAGGCTTCGCAGCGGCGTCAGAATTCTTTCGCGAGCATGGACACTGCAATGCGCCGACACCCACAATCATGCCCGACGGATTCAAGCTGTCTGCATGGATAGTGACGCAGCGGTTAAATAAAGCGCAGGGCACTTTGACCTCGGAGAGGATTAAGCGCCTGGAAGGTATCGGTATCCAGTGGAATAGATATTCTTCCCAATGGGATAGTTCATTCTCCATCCTTGAGCAATGGATCTCACAACACGGTCACGCCAATGTTCCGGCGAGAGCCGTTTGGTGTCCAGGCACTGCAGACGAGTTCAAGCTGGGGATGTGGCTAGGAGTGCAACGGAAGCTGCAAGCGAAAGACCAACTGTCTCGTGAGCGGGCAGTCCGTCTGCAAGCGGCGGGGGTCCAGTGGAACGGCGTTTTGGTTCGTCACGATGGAAACTGGGACTGTGCTCTACAGAGGCTCAAAGAATTCATGCGACGTTTCGGAAGCCTACCGCCGGCAGACTACGCTTGCGGCGATGGCATGCTGTTGGGCAGCTGGCTAAAGAAACAGCGCGGAGAATGGCGGAGAGGCGTACTGAAACCAAATCGGGTTGACGCTCTCGCCGCTCTTGGCATTGCTCCAAAGTTGAAAGATTGTCGAATGCCTCAGGCCGGTCCAGTCGCCGAAATTCCGTCGGCCGCTCGGGAGTCCGGCCCGATGTTCTCGATACCAACCCGCTTACACCGCGTGGTCGCCGCTCCGTCAATCAGTGCTCACGGCCCGTTCATCGCTGCCTGGCAGGGAAAACGCAACAGAGGCCGGTTGTCGAGAAAAGACATTTCTTTTGCCGAATAGCTGACTTGAAAGGTATCGCCCCCCTCTGCGAGGCTACCGTCAGGATTCGGATTGAGTCGTGCTCACTTACGCCGAATTTGCCCGCTAAGGCAGCTGCGGGCAACTCGCGCGCGGGGTACCAGTTCTGCCGCTAAGGATTTTGACACGCGCCATGGTTTCCTCGGTCGCCAATGGGCCAACAAGTATTTCAGCCTCGAGCAAAGCGTCAGGATTCAGACTGAGGTCGATGTAAAGGCGATCAGGTACTGCGGTCAGAAAATTGATGCCGGACCGGCTCCAAGCCCTCCGCCCTGCAAGATATGCGGCGATGTCTCCGTTAAAAGGTTCAGGATGGGCAGGGGTAGCCAGTAGAACATACCGGTACTCCTCCTGGAACGCCCACACGTCTGACTTGTAGAACGCAAGCTCGTTGCCCTCCCCTTTGAACGTCATCTCGCCGGCCGGACCCACCTCAAAGAGATGACTCGTCGCAGCGCCCACATCTTTGACGTACTTCACTTTCTGCCCGAAGGTGTGCCTCATATTCAATGTCGGCGAGATGAATATGCCGGGGCCTAGCATCTCTTCGAGGCTAAACGGCGCGTCCAGGTGATTCACGAAGAAGTGTTCATGCCACCGGAAATTATGGTGATGCCAAACGAACGGGCCTTCAGGAAGCGAAAGGCGAACTCCCCGCTTCCGGATGAGAGGTCGAGTCGACCGACCCTAGGACAGTTCGAGCGAAGGGGCCTGCAGAGAGAGCGATTCGCCTCGCCTCAGGCAGCGATTTGCTTCGTGCGGCTTCTAGTCACGTAGACGAGATCGTTTTTGAGCTCGAACGAGTCGATGATGCCGCATTCCTTGAGCTTGTTCAGGGCGGCCTTCAGTCGCATGCGGAAGCCAGCAAGCGACTTTTCCTTCGTACCACTCAGTTCCTTGTACTTTTCGACCGACAGCGGTATAGGTTCGCGGTGAGTGGACAAAAAACTGTGGAGCCAAAGCGCTAACGGAGATCGCTGACCAATTTTCTTTCGGTCGGCCCACTCCATCAGCGTGAAAGAATCCTGAGTGAAGAGACCAGCGATCTTCGGCTCAAGCCACACCTTCCATTTACTAAGCGATACGCCGTTCGAATCACGCCACTCAAACGATCGCACCAGAGACCCAGCGTAGCCGGCCTTTCCTCCATCGGCGAGCACTTTGACCTGGTTAGCCGAGAGCCGGTCAAAACACTCTTGCAGGTGTTTGTACTCTTGCCCGTTGATGGTCCAGCCGACCTCTTTTAGGAAACTGTACGCCGTGAACTCAACGGGGTCGTCTTTTGAGAGAGGTCGCTGACGAGCCAGGTGGAATATCGTGAGTAGGACGCTCATATCATCTTGGCGCAATTCCTCGCCCTTGTAGATGATGTCGATGTTGGCCAGAGTTGTGACCTTCGTGCCCTTGTAATACTCCCGGTTGTTGTCCTTGGTAGCCGTAAAGAGCGCACCGCGAGCAAGCGGGTTCGGCAGAGCGCGTTTGCTTTCGTGCCAAGACGGCAGCTCGAGGGGGATTTGTGTGTTGATGACGCCGCGGGCCTTGCGCAAGGCTGCAGAAGAAAGAAGCTTCTCAGTGGCGTTCAAAAGGTCTTGGTTCTTGGATACGCGGCTTCCAGCGGCTTGCGCGCGACCACGTCCGCGTCCGGAAGACGGTTCACCTTCAGACTCGGGGACGAGTTGGAATTCTTCCTCTGGTTGTGAACGCGGATTCATATCCTCTCCTTGACTCGGTGCATTATGGGGTGGCGTATACGTGTGTCAAGGCGGCTCTATTGGTGATTCACCAATGATCCTTGATAGTTCGCCTATGGTTTTGAAAATATTTGTCAAAAAGAGGCGTTGTGTTGGCGCAGGCTTTCCCTTTGCGGAAGCGTATACGGATTAGTAAACCGATTACAACCCTGATTAGGGAACAGGTTAAGCCGATGTTTTTAAAGGAAAATTTCCTGTGGATAATTGGCGATCTGCTATTGGTAGTTCGCGTATACAACCGTTAGTCATTCGGCTGTGTTGCTAATAGCGAATCGGCGATTTGCTATTGATAATTCGGCGATTCACCATGGCATGTGCATTCGGGGCCGCAAGATATCCACATTGCCAAGCGGCAGGCGACTCGCGGGGCTCTTTACGTGCGTTTCGCTTCTGTAGACGCAACGGCATCAGTCAGCATAACGTGAGTAATCACTTTCGCTGCGACCGCTTTGTAGGCTAGCAAGAGCAACTGACAGCCGCTCGTCCCATTGCTCAACTATCAAAAGAGGGGTCAAAACAGCGAGCTTTCGGGCAGCGGCTCCCTGGACGCAGTAGGTGGAAGGCATATAGATGCAGAATAAAGCACAATTCGGCATGTCGTGGCGCGGGTCTATTGATAGTTCAGCTACGAGCGCCCTGTTGAAGTTGATAGTTCAGCGATGTACGCCGCTATGGGCGTCGCGACCATTCAGGGTGAGCTAGTTCGGTTGATAGTTCGCCAATGAGGGGCCCGAAAACTGTTGATAGTTCACCGATGGCCGGGATGGCGCTTCCGCCGCCCCGCCCTATTCAACTTCCCGCTTTGTGTCTTAGCTGGTAGCTACTAAGTAGCTCAACCACGCTTGAACTTCTCTTCCAAGATCTGGACAGCACGTTCCAGGAGAGCACCGGCAGGCAGGTTCAGTTCATCAGCCAGTCTGTTGAAGCGCGCCACGGTGTCTGCCGTAGCCTTGATGTTGAGCTGCTGATTGCGGCCTGTCGTGAAGCGTCGCTGCTTGCGAGGGGCTGCGGCGGCCGCGGCCTCGACTTTCGCTGCGTCGCGGCTGAGAAAGCCGTTGTCCTTGGCGACTTGGGCAATGGATTCACGATTGACGCGCGGCTTGTCGTCACCGGTTCGTGGTGCGAAGTCCTCGATGGACAGATCCAGGGGATTAGCGCGGCTCATTGGGCCACCTCACTTTCCGATTGTTGCTTTGACTCCTTGAGTCGTTGAATCACCTCGGCAGCCAGGGCTTCAATATTCTCAAGCGCCTTGTCGACGTTTGACACTTCGGACCTGCTCAAACCGCTAAGAGTTTGGCGATAGGAGAACATGGCCTTGAATGCCGCACGCTCGTTGAGCTCTACATTGAAGACTGGGATGTTGGCTTCCGCGAAAGTCTTGCGGATGTGCGAAGTGTCCCGGCTTTGGATAGCCACGGAAGTACGGGTGAACAAGACCGCGTAAGGGAGCCTATAGTCCGGCTTGTGCTTCTGAATGCCACGCTCATGGGCCCGGATAAGCCTGAACGCCCTTCCGGCTTGTTCGGCGTCTAACTGTGAGCCCTGCGTCGGGACAACGACGAAATCGGCCTCGCTGATTGCGTGAGCGACGATCGTTGCTGCGGTGCCTTCCAAGTCAACAAAGACGAAGGTCGATTCCCGAGCAGCTTCGTCGATCCGGTCTGCGATGTCCTCTTCCGTAACATCCGAGACGATCCGCATCGTCTTAGGGGCTGCTCCGCCCTTCTCCCAGGTTTGGATGGGTCTATTCGGATCGGCATCGATGAGAGTGACCGTGGCGCCCTTCTCAGCTACGGTCGTGGCGAGCGCCAGACAGCTGGTGGTTTTCCCGGCGCCACCCTTCGGAGAGACAAACGCGATAACCGGCATAAACGCTCCTAGGCAAGATAGCTGGTAGCTACCCGATAGATGTTAGCTACTCGATACCTTAATGGTATCCGGCGTGCAGTATAGCCGATAGCTAACACGATAGCGAGTTGAAATCTGTGAGCTAGCTAGTAGCTACCGAGTATCGATGACGGTAATGAAAGATACCGAACGGCTACTTTGAGGAAACCGTGAAGCTACCAGAACGGTAGCCATTTAGTCGGGTGGGCGGCCCAAGTTAAACGGGCTGTGTCCATATTTTGGTAGCGAAGCGATACCAAAGAGATACCCACAGCTAGTTGTCTCGGCCATAAGAGCAATGGCAGTAGCTGGTAGCTACCTGGAAGCGATCAGATACTGCCGGCGCGGAATCTGCGAACAGGTTTCCATGATGCAATGAGCGTAGCTGGTAGCTATCGGATATCAGGGAAAGCGCGCGAGTAGGGTGGGTTGTGCCGGGAACCCCCAGCCGGGAACGCGCGGCGCGGTATCTGGTAGCCACCGGGAAGAGATCGGGCAAACACGGTTCGGCAGGCTTCCACGGATGCAGCTAGTAGCTGGTAGCTATCGGAAAGCTATCAGGAAAAGTAGGCGAGCGGGGTGTATGCTCAATTGAGGTCGCGGAGCCCCAGCCAGAAACATGTAGCGCGATATCTGGTAGCTACCCGGAAGCTATAAGCGCCGTGACTTCGCGCGGTGCCGCTGCGACACCCTTGCCAGCGATGCAATGAGAGTAGCTGGGAGCTATCGGAAAGCTATCAGGAAAAGGGGGCGGGCGGGGCGCAGTGTTTCGCTGGGAGCTTCGCCCCCCAGCCAGAAACGCACGGCGCGGAACCTTGTGGCTACCTGGAAGCTATCGGATAGAGATCCGGAGGCTCGCAGAGCCGTTAACATGGGGGCACTAGAACAGGGGCTATCTGGTAGCTACCGGCTAATGAAGTGAGAAGGTTCGGGATCTTTGGCCCCGGCGTACAACGTAGAATATGGTCCGACTCAATATCTTGTCATTACGTTAAATAGTCTCGCACATGCAAATGACGCGCTCGCAGTTCCGCAGAATTTTGTCAGCCGGGGCCGTCGTAGCGGTCCTCGCTGCACCGGCTGCCGAAGCAATGGAAGGGGCGCAATTTCGCGACCTCATCGACCAAGCCAAAACTGACTCCGGCACCCAAGCTTTGCTCGACATCTATCTGGAAAGCCTTGTCGAAGGGATGAATACGGTGAACTTTGCAACGGCGCCGACAGGACGAACCGGAGTAGCCTACTGCCCACCCAGCAGCTTTCCGCTGCGCAAGGAAAATGCGCGCGATCTGATACTGCGCTCGCCGAGCTACATCGATGGCTCGGCCGACAAGACTCCCGTTTCTCTGGTCTTGCTCATCGCGCTAAGGCGCACCTTTCCCTGCAGGCCTTAAATGGCGAGGCAACGGAGCGCCCGCTGCACCGAGCAGGGCGATTTTGCGCATCACAATGCATTGGAAATTATTTATCGGGGAGAGGCATGAAGCGAGACATGGATCTGGTACGCGACTTGGTGCTCAGGCTCGAAAGCCTACCGATGGAGCGTGGTGACATCTTTAACATCGGGCCAGACGATGAAGAGGTAAGTTCGAAAATTACACGGTCGACCAGGTGGACTACCACATGAGACTGATTTGGGAGGCCGGCTTCGTCGAAGACGCCGGCGCCGGAGGCATGGACAGCTACGGATTCGAACGCCTGAGCTGGGCCGGACACGATTTTGCTGACTCGGTTCGTGACAGCGCGATATGGAAGAAGACCAAGTCCGGCGCTCTGGCCGCCGGCGGTTTCACAATGCGATTGCTCGTGGATCTGGCCAAAGGCTACGCAAAGAAGCAAATCGAGGAAAAGACCGGCATCCAGCTGTAGCCTCACCCACGGGCGCATCAACCCCCGTTTTTCGTGTTAGGTCCACCGATCCGGCCAATGCCGCCGCCTCCGCTTGCGCCGCTTCCGCTTGCGCCGCCGGAGCCGCTGTTGTGAACCTCATTTCGAAGTTTATCCTGCGTTTCCTTGTCCTTTTTCCGTTGTTTTTCCGAGTCTTTCTTGTCGGCCTCCTGCATTCTTTCGAAGAAGAAGAGCTGGAGCTCCGCTATGGATGGCATTACCAAATTGCATATTGCTAGGTCCATTTTCTGCTCAGGCGATTCCGGGGCAGCTTTAAGTGCCTCTGCTTTCGCCTTGAAATAGGCGTCCACTGCATCGATCTTCGCTTCGCTCAGGTCGTACCGTATGTCGACGCCCGCCGACGTCAAGATGCCCCAAAATCCGGCCTTTACGGTGCCCTCGACTCGCCACGACACTTGTGTGTCCAACACTTCGAACAGCTTCGCGAGAGGCCTATTTGGAAACTGACCGCTGTCAGCATCTTGCCAGTCCATCGCTATAAAACGCCGCTTCGAAGGATCCACCGTGTTAGCAAATGCGAGCGCTTCGCTTGCAACCTCCCATCCAAGATCTCCGAAAGCGCTCTTTAGCGACTCCCGCACCTCCGTGAGCGGCACGACAAACGACCTGGTCATCTGCACATCGATTATTGCGCTAGGCACTCCTGCGTCATCTGACCTCACATGGAACTTCCAACGATCAGTCATGGATGTCTCCTAAAGTGCAGCCGCCGGCTCTACATTGCGACGGGGCAGTGACGTGCAGGGTAGGCCATAGAACTCGCAGTCGTACGAACCTATGTGCGTTACCGAACGTAGGTTCGCCTCCAGACCACCGAGCGGACAGGTTTTTGATACAGAGACACTATGCACCCGCGAGCGGAGCGGGGAGGGCGTTCGCAAGCGTCAGGCGTGTAATTTATATACTGAATGTTCTCGGAACAGTCCGACGCCGCTTGCAACGCTTGATTTCATGAACTTCATGAACTATCATCGAGCCAGATGAAAGAGTTCGGAAACCATGACCAACTACAAGTCGGCACTGTCGCATAGCGTTGCCCGCACCTCTGTCGCGCTACCCGAGCCCGCGCGGCGCGACTTTGCGGACAAGCTGCTCGACCGCGTCCTGCAGCTGGCGGGCAACGAAGCCAGTAGCCAGCACCTGACGGTGGCGCTGCTCGACCGCTTGATCCTTGGGGCTGCCGAGGCGCTCTCCGATGACACCACGGGAAGGGCGCAGGAAAGGCAGGATCCCTTGCAAGCCGCGCGCGACCGGGGGCGCCAGTACGCCCTGGCCGAGCTGCAGCGTTCGGAAAACCTCTCCTTGCGGGACGCCTCCACCTACGCCGGGCGGTCCGATCGCGCGATCAACGAGGCGCGCCTGAGCGGGCAGTTGTACGCGCTGGTGCCGCCCGGCAAGCAGCGGGGGCTGCGCTATCCGCAATGGCAGTTCGACGCGGAGGCTTCCCGACTGGCCGCTGTGCTGGCACCCTTTATCGAAGCCAGCGCCAGCGGCTGGATCGTGCACAATTTTATGCAGCGCCCGCTGGATGCGCTGGGCGGCGAGCGGCCGATGGACTGGGTGCTGGACGTCGCGCGACCCGTCGAAACGGTGGTCGAAGCGGCGAAGGCCAGGTTTGCCGGCGAGCAGGGGGCTGCCTGATGACGCTGCTGACGGCGGAGGCGCTGGGTTGCCCGGTGCCTCCTCCGGATCTGGCTGACCGCGTCATGCCCGTGAAGGAGCTGCATTGTCGATCGACCCCTGTCTGGAGAATCCATCGGGCCGTCTACGGGCCCATTCACTACAACCGGCGTTCGGCCGGCGGCCAGCCCTACCGCTTTGATGCGCCCCATGATGAATTCGGCGTGCTGTATGCCTCGCCGAGCTTCGGCGCCTGCATGGCCGAAGCGGTCATCCGGGACCGCTTTCACGGAAAACCGCTGCCCTTGCTGCTGGACGAGGAGGAACTCGCGCAACGCTGCGTGAGTCGCCTGGACGTTGCGGGCAGCCGTCGCCTGAGACTGGCTGACCTGACCCGGCCGCACGTGCACCTCGGCATGGACAACCGCATTTTCTCGACCGCCGACTACCGCGGTCCGAACCTGTGGAGCGCGGCGATCCGGGACGCGTTCCCGGACCTCGACGGCCTCTACTTCACGTCGCGCTTCGCCAACGAGCCCAGCGTGGCGGTCTTCGACCGGGTGCGCCTCGTGCCGCGCGGCACGCCGATCCCCTTGCTCGATTTTCCGTTGTTGGCGGACTTCCTGGACGCCTACGGGATCGGCTTGGCGCCGGGCGGCGACTGCTGGGGATGACGACCGGGCGGTAGCGGCATGAAGGGGAGGGCGACGCGCGCCCTACACGGCTGGCAACTTGCCGGCAAGCGACCGCGCGACGTCCTCAAGGGCTTCGTGCGTGTAGCGCCGCGTCGTATTGATGTCGCGGTGCCGCAGCGAGCGCTGCACATCGGTCACGGGTGCCCCCGCGCGCAGCAGGTGCGTGGCATGCGAGTGGCGCAGCCAGTGCGTCGACGCGCTGCGCAGGTTGGCCGCCTCGTCGGCGTGGCCCGACGCCTCCAGCCGGTCGGCCGCGGCCGCGAAGACTTCGCGCACGATGGCATAGACGCCCTGGCGCGTGCGCACGGGGCGGGCGAGCTTGCGCTGCAGCGCGAGCGCGTCGGTGAGCGGCGCCTGGCGCTGCCGGCCGCCGGCGATGGCGGGGATGACGGCCATGGTGTCGGTGGCGCGCGGCGCGGGCGACAGGCCCACCAGCTGCCGGAAGCGCGCGAGTTCGGCCATCACGTTGTCGCACGGCACGAGCTGGTCGTTGCCGCCCTTGGCCTCGCGGATGCGCACGGTCCAGAAGTCGCCGCTTTTTCCCCTCTGGCGTTCGAAATCCGGCCAGGTCAGCGCCGCCACCTCGGAGGCGCGCAAGCCGGTCTGGAACAGTAGAGCCAGCAGCAGCCGATCGCGCGCCTTGTGCAGCTGGGCCCAGAGCGTCGGCGCCGGGCGGGCCTCGATGGCGTCGAACACGGCCGCGACCTGCTCGACCTCGAGGAAGCGCCGCTGCGAGCCCGGCCCGCGCGCCGCCCGCGCCCGCGGCACCGCCTGGAACGGATTCACGCGCAGCGCCTGCACCCCCACCAGCCAGTCGAACAGGCCGCCCACGATGGTGGCGGTCTGCCGGCGCGAGGCTTCCGAGAGCGGCCCCCGCAACGGGCGCCAGGCCGGGCTGTCCTGCCGCGCGCGGCCGTCGCCCACCGCGTGCGCCGGCGGGTCGGCGAGGAAGGCGAGGTAGCCGTTGGCGTCGGCCACCTGCCAGCTGGCCAGCGGCCGCCCCAGCGCATGGGCGTACCACAGCAGCCGGTGCGCCTCGAGCGCGTACTGGGCGCGGGTGCTGGCGCGGATGCCGAGGCCCGCCGCGTACTTGGTGTCGAGCCAGGTGCGCACCAGCTGGGCGTCGCTCTGGCCCGCGGGCAGCACGGGGCTGGCCAGCGCGTTGGGCGCGGGCAGGGCCGCGGGTGATGCGGGGGCAACGGGGGGCGCGGGGTGCGGCGGGAGGGCGGGCAGCAGGTCGTCCATGGCGGCGAGGCAGCGGGCGGAGAACGGGTGGAAAGTGGCGAAGACGGCCATGGCAAGCGGCGGCCGCTGCCCGCCAGGCCTTGTGGGCGGCGGGTTCAGCTTGCGGCGGGTGCAGTATAGCGAATTTCGGCATCCATTTGTCATTATTGGGCTAATGACAAATCGTATTAATAATGGATACTGATAATCGTATTGAAAAAGGGTAGACTATCGCCACGCTCCCGCACGCTTTTCCGGACTTCTTCATGGCCCGCACGCCCACCGCCTTTGCCGACGCCGAACTGCTCGCCATCACCCGCGCGCTGCAGCAGCTCGACGTCGCCCACCCCGACAACCGCGCCTTCCTCCGGCGTGCCTTCGACGCCATCGACCGCATCACCGGCCGCTCGTTCGGTGCCTCGGTCTACCGTCGCCTGCTGGCGGCCGCCGGCGTGGCGCGCGCCCCCAGCGGCCAGACTGTCGCGGCGGTGATCGCCGAGCGCAAGGCGGCGCCCACGGCGGCGGCGGATGCCGAACGCGGCGCCTTGCTGGATGATGGCCTGCGGGCGTTCCTGCATAAGGAGATCCGGGTCGCCTTGGACGAGACCGGCGCGGCCGCCCCGCGCGTGCCCGCCGTCGTGCCGGTGACGGCAGTATCACAACCCGTCTCCGCGGCGGGCGCGGAGGGCAGTGGGCTGGCTGCGCTGCTGACCCAGCGGGTGACCACGCTTGAGGAAGAGAACCGGCAACTGCGGGAGCGCGCCGCCACTGCGGAGGCGGCCAGCCGGACGGCCCGTGCCGAGGCGGCATCGCTGCAGGGGGCACTCGTTGCAGCGCGCGCGGCGCTGGCCGACAAGGAGGCGTCACTCGTGGCGGCGCTCAAGGCGACGACCGAGGAACTGGCGCGCATGGGCGAGCGTCAGGCGGCGGCCGAGAGGCGGCGGGCGCTGGAGACCGACAGTGTGCGGCAGGCCTACCGGGCCGAGCGCGATGCACTGGCCGGGAGAGTAAGTTTCCTAGAGGAGGAACTTAAGCGGGCGAGGGGTACGGCGGATGCGTATCGTCAGGCCCGCGGGCGCTGAGGCTCTCGTTGCCGGCGCCCGCGTCAATGATCGCTTTGGCGTTTTTAGACTAGTACACCTTCACATCAATGACTTTTACCCTGGCCACGTTAGGGTAGGGCGACAAGGCTCGCATTCTCCAAGACTGGCCGGGTTCCAAGCCCTTGGTGTTTGCTAAAGCGACGCCCAGCTGCGTTCCCACGGGATCAAATAAGGCGAACGTGACAAAAACGTCGCCGGACGTCCTATGCGAATTGTTCGTCATGATCCCACTGATTTCTGACAAGCCACTGGTCGGAGAGGCGACCACTTGCAGGTCAGAGATCGGCATGCTTGTAACTTGTGCGTAAGCGGGCGCACTGATGGCGAGCGTTGCAATGCATGCGACACCAAAACGTCGGAGATTCATGTTGCTATTTTCGTTTGTTGGAGGGTTCGAAACGGGATGCGAACGATCTGCAGGCCGGCCATGCCGGCCCGCAGAAAAAAGGGCTATCCAATAATCTTTGCAAGTTGGTAGAAGCCTACCCACATCAGGATGAATGGCGGGATGAGGTCCCCCCAGTCCACCTGCTTGACCCCGCTACTCACTTGGGCCTGGATCCCTGCAATACAGGCAAAAAATGCTGTGATCGACGCGATCGACGCTGCAACCACGATTACTCTGGGGTTGTCGAAGACGAGCACAGCAAGCACGGCTGCAAAGGCGCAAAAGCTGAAGAAAGGTCTGATCTTTACTAGTGCCAAGGTATTTCTCCCTAGTGGCGTGTCGATACGGCCGTGGGGTAGTCCCCCACGGCGATGCCTAGCCGCTTAGTGCGGCATGGAACGGCAATGCTCGCTAACAGTTTCCAGCTTCCCTTTGCGGAAGCGGAGGTACTGTCGAACGTGCACGCCCTTCGGGAAATGACAGACCATTGCCATGTCACAACTCCTCTAAAAGGGTTGGAAGGCAGCTGTAGAAAAACCCGGACCACCGACATGGAAGACCATGTCGTGATAGACTGCGGCGCGTCAAGAGCAGCAGCATGCGAGTCGGTTCGAGGCCAGCCTTCGACCCCTCGTCACCGGCGAGACGCGGCGGTGCAAACGCCGCGAAACGTTTTCACAAGTTCATGTGTCGGTTCACTTGCGCTTCGGCACCCTGATCGGCCAAGCTTTCAGCCCGAACGCCTGTGCGTCGAGTAACTTGCCCGATCTGGTGCGGCGATAGCGACGAAAGATCACGACGAAGTCATCGTCTTTTGTCGTCATATGCCCTCCTGGTTGGAGGGGACGGAATCATGAACTTGTGCTTGCCGGCGTCGCCTTTGTTGTATAGACTTCAGCCCGCAGTTCGCGCTGCACAAGAGTTGTTCGACCGTCCCGGTTCCGAGCAACTTTTGCGATGAATAGTTATATGGCCCTTCCGAGGGTCATTTTTTTTGCTTCTTGAAACTGGATCCTTGCCACTTCGTAAGAGACGCCGTAGTGGGCGGCAATCGCATCCATGGTAGGGAAGCGACCGACGTGACGGATATCAGCGAGAAGCTCACGAGCGAACTGATTTGCCTGCCATTCGCTGTCGCAGTAGGCTTTTGTGTCAAAACTGCTTTGGCGCATCATCGTTTGGGCTTCATTCGCATGGAGGAAGTAGTGGCCGAGTTCGTGTGCCGCAGTGAAGCGATCCCGGCCCACACCCTTCGCAGCCCGTTCGTATACGTCCGTACGGAGGGCGATCATGTTCTCCTTGTGGCACGTAATGCCCTCTGCGTCCTGTCCAAAGCGCTGAAACATCTCGGCGCTATCCAAAATCTCGAAGCTAAAATCTTCCTCAATGGAAGGCATCCACACCTCAAGCAACTGCAGCACGGGCACCTTCCTACCGCCTAACGGAAAGGCGTCAAGCAGGCGATGCGCGGTGGCACGAATAGCCTGTTTGGAGCGCGGACTAACGATGAAACCACGGTGCATATACTGTCTCCTTACGACTTGAGGATGTTGAAGATCCTCTTGCGCTGCTCATCGGACAACGTATCAAGCTTGCGGGCAAAGGTGGCAACTAACTCCTGATCTTGTTCCGCAGGTTCGATACGGAAAACGGTCGCGCTCCGCGCTGCCGCAGCAGACAGTTCGCTTGCTGCTGCCGGCGCGAGGCCGTATTCACGCACCACGTCTTCAATCAACGATTCCGGGATCGACTTCCGACCCGTTTCCACCGAGGACAGAAAGGACGCCGAACGCTTTAACCTGTCGGCCATCTGCGCCATGGTCTCGCCTCTTTCGATACGGTAAGTGCTGCCATTTACAGCCTCCTGGTCGGGCCGGCCGGCCCGCTTCTCCCTAGGAATTCCCTTCATCGCGACGGACGTACTCAGCTAACTGCTCGTTGGAGAGAGCGAGGCATTCTCGCGCTTGCGCCGAGCCCAGGCGAAATTGCACACTGACTTGGCCGCCGTATCCCGGATATTCGATGATTTGCCTCTGTGCGGCGGCTTCGAGAGCGCGCCGCAGGCGGTCGACTTTGGCTTGCAGTTCCGGCGGGGCATGCTTGCTCCTATGAGTTGGACGAGCGGCCATTGTCGGGACGATTTCTGCGCGGAAGGGGGGCGTTTTCCTAGCCGAGTAGCAGCCTGCCTCTCCCGATCCCCGGAGGCCGGGGTGCCGAAATCAAAAAGGCCCAACTGAGCGAGCGATAGAATTGGACCGCGGTCGCTGACGGCAGCACAATTGAAGCGCAACGAGCGCTGCAATCATTGGTTGCAGCGATAGACGAAACGAGTTACTATTTCCTTAACAACTAACCCGCGATATCGGTGTGGCTTGACCACCTGGTGTGCGGGGGAAAAAGCCGGCGCAAGCCGGTTTTTTCGTTTCTGGAGACGGGGATGGCTGGGGAGGAGGGCCGGACGCTCAGGACGCGCGTCTATGTCGACGGGTACAACTTCTATTATGGTTGCTTGAAGGGCAGTGCTCATAAGTGGCTTAATCTGCACTATCTCTTTGGCGCCCTCATCCTCCCGTCCATTCGACACGATGGTCCGGATGGACTGCCGGTCCGGCATGAACTTCTTCCCTTGGCGCTCAAGTACTTCACAGCGACTATCGTTGAGCGGGCTGCCAAAGCGGACGATTCCGTCTCGTCTCAGGACACATATCATACGGCACTCAAAAATCACTGTGCCGGTGGTGTCGAGATCGTCAAAGGCTATTACGCAGTGACTGCCGTCAGGGCGCCAAAAGTAGACGATGAGAATCCCGAAAAATGGCCTCGTGACTGCGAGCGTGTCTCGATCTGGAAGCTCGAAGAGAAGCAGAGCGACGTGCAGCTCGCGCTGCAAGCCTACCACGACGCATTGACCGGAGAGGTCGACCAGGTTGTCATCGTATCGAACGACACGGATCTGGCGCCGGCGCTTCGCATGATTCGAGAAAACACCAGCGTGGTCATTGGATTGGTGATTCCAACCTGCGACCACAAGCGCAATCCGAACGCAGATCTTACGAAGTACAGTCACTGGACGCGTTCGCACATCACCGAGATGGAACTCGCCGCTGCCCAATTGCCGAGGGCAGTGCCAAAAAAGCGGGGTGTCAGCTTGAAACCGGTGTCCTGGTATGCGCGTCCTGATCTGCTTCGGCCGGCCCTTGAGCTTGCCACCAGAGTGCGACGTAGCTCCGGTGAGGCCTTCAAATGGTTGAGCGCGCCCAACGAGTACTTCGACGGTGAGATACCTTTGACAATGTTGGAAACAGATACTGGCGCAGCCAGGGTTATGGCCTACATGGAGCGTTGGATTGCAGAGCATCCGACGACGCCACAGGCGGAACAGTGAAGTTGACGTAAACGGAGACGTCGATGGCATGGATGAAGAGGTCAGCTCTTTGGTTGGCAATGGCGCTTTGTTCTGCCTCAGCGTCGGCGCAAACGAGCGATAAGCCTGCGGAGATTCTCAAGATCGTTGCCAGTGCTTCAGCAGACATTTGTGGTGACGTTCCCACCGGTGGATGGGATGCTGGCGCGCACGCTGGTGCTTCCATCGATGCAAGTCTGAAGGGATTCTTTAAGAAGCTCGTCGATGCAAAAGTGGTCGGCAGCGTTGGTGCGGGAGGCGGAGCCTATGCTGGCCCGCTTCGAACCGAGCTAGCGAAGGTACGTGCCGATACGCAGGCGTGCAAGCAAGACGTATCGGCTCGCCTGCTCGACTTCATTGCGAAGACCAGGCAGGACGAGAACCAAAAGACCAAGCGGAGCGAGACGAAGCGGTCAGCGACGCCTCCAATTTCATCCACGTCGCCCAGGAAGGCCGTCGTAGGTGCATCCGGTGATAATTCTCCGGTTATCGCAGGCATCACGAACAGCACTATAACCATCAACAATCAAACCGTTCCGTCCCAACCGGCGGAGCCAGCGGCTGGTCGTTTACCATCGGAAACTGCGGATGAATTTGCACTGAGGTACTTGCAGCTCGTTGATCGTGCAGAGCTTGCAAAGGCCCGAGAGCTTATGCACCCGTCAATCCGAATGCTGAATTCGGACGCGCAGTGGGCGCAAGGCTACGAGCAATTCGCAACGGCCTACTATCCGGCAAAAAAACGCACAATTGTGACTTCGCAGTTCATCCCTGCGGCTCTTTACTCACTGCGTCGTGATGCCTGGGGCGTGTACTTTAAGACGGTTTACAGGGACGGCACTACAAGTTCAGAAGCGAATGAAGTTGTTGGGTTGGTGGTGGACAATGGCCAGTGGAGGGTGGTCGAGTACCGCTGCTTGCCGTGTGAAGACCTTGCAAAGCGCGCGGCAAAATAGCCTCGTTCAGCCGTCCCAGATAGTGACGCCCTTTTTGGTGTTGAAGCACATGTTTAGGGCTAGCGATCGGCCAAGTTGTGCCAACTGTTCTTCGGCGATTCCAATTGGCCGATGGGATCCTGGGCTGACGAATCCGCACCCCAAGTCCCGATTTCAGTCGCGCGGCACGCCGCGATTGGCGCAAAAGACAACAGACAGAGCGGCGCGATGGCGCTAGCATCGATCTCCTAGTGCAACGATCTGGGAGACGATCTTGGCCCTCATGCCTGATCTCGAAATGCCGATGAAGTCCTTTGAGGCTGCGTTGAAGTCGCGTGAAATAGCGGTGCAGCCGGGCGCGTTGGACGAAAAAATTTTCGTCCACATGGATAAGCCTGCGGGCGAGCCACGGTTCTCGTATGTGCGTCTTGATCGCACTACAGTGACGGCCTTCGTCGTATTCATCCCTGCCGATCCGTACGAGCGCTTGCCCTGCTTTCAGGTCGGATGGGCCGTCCCCAAAGAACTGCGGGGGCAAGGCCGTGCGGCAGATGCTTTCAGGGCAGCCGTAAACGAACTGTGGAACGGAATGTCGCGGAACGGAATGCGCGAATTCTATGTCGAGGCCGTTGTAGAACAGGGAAACGTGGCATCTGAGAAGCTGGCCGAGAAGGTCGTCTCGTCTGCAGTCAAGACGGGTATCGACAAAAACGCCGGAGTTCCAATTACTCAGTATTTCCGTAAGATCGACGGCATTGTCGCGTAACCTCAAGGTGCGTCTAGCGGGCGTCGCCTTATACGCTGCCGCCCACGAGACGCCCTCAGTACGCAGAGGCTGGTCACCGGTCAAGTCATCGTAGCCGAGGCGCAAGGCAGGGCTACTGCGGCCTTCTTAATGTTGTCATGATGGCGGCTCATCTCAAGGGCGGCGTACGCCGCGCCACCGATTACTCCCCAAACAATAGCCGAGAACCAGAACACCATATGAAACTATGGTTTTTGGGTTTTATGCGGAAACAAGCTCTTCGCCAACTGCGCACCGGCAAAGCCACCGGCCAGCGTCACCCAGTGCAGGTGTGACTTCTGTATGCGCCACTGGGCGTCAAGTGCACGGTTCTTATCGATGGCAAACATGACGAATGCGGCCATGTTCATGATGGCAAAAAGTTCGTGTCCAGATTGAGAAAAGTAGAAAAGTAGCCCCATCTCGAAGGTGCAGAAGAGCAGGGCGATCTTGACAGCGGGGCCGAGTGGATTGCGTGGGGTGGTGACTATCGAATGGCATTGCTCAAAGTCCATTCAGCGTGTTGGCCCGATTTTTCGTCCTGGCCGCACGGCGACCTTCAGGAAGAATGAACATCGTCATTTCACAGCGAGGCCGGACTGCTTATCGCCGCGACGTGGCGCCAGGCTTTCCGTATTCCAGCGAGTTGTTTTCACGATCCCAGCAAGCATCAGCTCCTGACAGAGGCCCAAGGCATACCGTTGGCGCGTGAGCGCGCCGGTTCCCCCGGCGTTGGACAGCCGGAGCTGGGTCGATCCGCTCGCGGTGCCACCACTCACAATCAGCGCGTCGCGTCCGCAGCAACGTCCGCCGTCACATTGCCCCCGCCATACACAGGCAATCCTCCAAAGGCCGACTTACAAATGGTCTATGCGACACAAAATGTCGGCCTGAGTGCTCGCTACGTCAAGTCTTCCATCCCAGGCGCTGCTCGTTCATCCGGTTAACCCTGATCTTGCAATTCCGGAATACCGCGTCTATTCTATCGATACGCTACGTTGCGTATGGTTTCAACAGAACGATAATGGAAAGCACGATGAAGAACATCAAGGAGACAGCCGCTGGCAACGCAGACGCGATTGCTTCGGATTGGTTGGTACAGTTCAACGCAGCTCTGGCGGCAAACGATCGTAAGCGCGTGCAGTCCCTGTTCTGCGTTGACAGCCACTGGCGCGATCTTCTTGCGCTGACGTGGAAATTTGGAACGGTGAGCGGAGCAGAGGCGCTAAGCGAGGCGCTATTGGCAGCGGCAAATCAACTCCAGGCCCATTCGTTCGAAATCGACACGCGACGGCTCCCCGCTCGTCAAGTGCAGCGGGCAGGCGAAGCAGTCGTCGAAGCCATTGTTCGCTTTAAGACCGCTGTCGGAGAGGGGTCTGGTCTCGTTCGAATTAAAGGTAGCCCGGACGCTGACGACGTACCGCAAGCGTGGACGTTGCTGACCACTCTCCAAAGCATTGCTGACCATGACGAGGAAACGGTTCGTCTGAGTCGCGAAGAATCGCCCTACGAACGAGATTGGCATGGTCCAAACTGGCTCGATCGGCGTCGCGAAGCATTGCGCTATGAAGACCGTGACCCAACTGTGTTGATTGTTGGAGGTGGCCATGCTGGACTTAGCGCGGCCGCTTCGCTAAAAGCGTTGGGCGTGGAAACCCTGATTGTCGATCGTATGGCGCGCATCGGGGACAACTGGCGGCTTCGGTATCACGCGCTCAAGCTGCACAACATGACGCCGAGTAATCACCTGCCGTACCTACCATTCCCGTCGACTTGGCCTAATTACATCCCGAAAGACAAGATCGCGAACTGGCTGGAGTTCTATGCAGAGTCTCTCGAGATCGACTTCTGGACCAGCACGACCTTCGAGGGTGCGACCTACGACTCTGCATCTGGCCGTTGGAACGCTTCATTGCGCCTGAAGGACGGCTCGACGCGTGAGATGCGACCTGCTCACGTCGTTCTAGCCACCAGTGTCAGCGGGACACCGAACATTCCGACCATTCCAACGCTGGAGCGGTTTTCTGGAAAAGTCGTTCATTCCAGTCAATTCAGCAACGGTGCTGAATGGAAAGGTAAGAACGTCATCATCTTTGGCACTGGTACAAGTGCTCACGACATTGCCCAGGATCTTCACGGCAATGGCGCGAACGTGACCATGGTGCAACGAAGCCCGACTGAGGTCGTTAACGTTGAACCGAGTGCGCAGCTTTATGATGGAATTTTCTACGAAGACGGCCCCACCATCGCGGACCGTGATCTGATCAGCGCGTCGATGCCACTTGCCGTGCTGAAGCAGTCTCACACATTATTGACTGCTAAGGCGCGTGCCCACGATGCTCCACTGCATGAGCGGCTGAAGCGCGTCGGGTTCCGCCTTGATCTGGATGAGACTGGTTGGCCGTTGAAGTTCCGCCAGTTTGGCGGCGGCTACTACTTCAATGTTGGCGGCTCCGATTTGATTGCTAATCGAAATGTGGGCCTTGTTCAGTACGACGACATCGAATCGTTCGGTGCAGACGGGCTAATGCTTAAGGACGGACGCGATGTTGCGGCAGACCTCGTGATCCTGGCGACTGGGTACAAAGGACTGGATCACGTCGTCGGAGCGATGTTCGGTGAAAACGTGGCGCAACGCGTCGGCCCGGTCTGGGGCTTCGATGACGCAACCCAGGAACTCCGGAACATGTGGTTGCGGACGGCGCAGCCCGGGCTATGGCTTACCGGTGGTGCGTTCTCTCAATGCCGGATCTTTTCGAAGTATCTCGCGATGCAAATCAAGGCGTCCGAGCTGGGGCTGCTGCCTCCGTCGCAGAGCGACGACTGACACTACAACCGGAAACTGCATGTCGTTCTCGAATACGGCATGCAAAGACGGACGACTATCCCCTGTAAGAGATAACAGATGAATCCGATTCGTACCGAACTCCTTTTTCGATTGGACCTTGCCGTGGGAGAGCACCACGTGCTGGGGCAGACGCCGGCCGGGAGTCGACGTATTGCGCCAGTGGCGGGCGGTACGTTCCACGGACCCCAGTTGTCGGGAATTGTCTTGCCCGGCGGCACCGATTGGATTACGGAGGATTCCAATGGCTCATGGTTTCAGATCAATGTGCGCCTTCCGTTGCAGACGCATGAAGGTGAACTTGTCGTCATGGCGTACAAGGGCTTCCGTAGTGGGCAGCCGGACATCCTTCAGAAGGTGGCACGCGGCGAACCAGTTGATCCGAACGATTACTACTACCGCGTCGTTGGGACCTTCGAGACATCTGCAGTCCGCCTTTCTTGGCTAAACACACTTGTCGCAGTCGGGGTCGGCTCACGGTCGGCGACGGGGCCCGCATATGACGTGTTCGCGGTTCTCTAGTCGATCAAATGATTCGCCGCCGTTAAACAGAAAGGCACGCATGATGAGCCAGTATCCGGAACTAAAGTTGTTCATTGGGGGGGAATGGCGACAAGCCACTGGTGAGCCGGTCTTGAATCCTGCTACCCAAGCCATCTTGGGTAGCGTTCCTCGTGCCACTCCCAGGGACCTAGACGATGCCCTCCAATCGGCTGAGGAGGGTTTTCGCGTCTGGTCGCGGACTGCGCCAGACAAGCGTGCCGAAATAATCAACAAAGCGGCTGAAATCCTGCGCTCACGGGCGGAGCAGGTTGCTACAGTCTTAACGCTGGAACAAGGTAAGCCAATTGGACAATCACGCTCTGAGGTACTGAGAAGCTGCGACATCCTTGAGTGGGACGCGCAAGAAGGGCGTCGCCTTTACGGCCGAGTCATACCGAGTGGACCGGGCATGCGTCATTCCGTGCTGCGTCAACCGATTGGAGTGGTAGCGGCGTTCTCCCCGTGGAACTTCCCTATCGCGTCACCGGCACGCAAGGTCGGTGCTGCATTGGCGACTGGATGCGCCCTTATTCTGAAGGCATCTGAGGAGACGCCAGCAAGCGCACTGGAATTGGTGCGGGCCTTCGACGATGCTGGCCTTCCACCTGGTGTGCTCAACCTTGTTTTCGGCGATCCAGCGGAAATTTCCGAGTACCTAATTCCTCAGCCCGTCGTTCGGATGGTGACTTTCACCGGTTCGGTCTCGATAGGAAAGCAACTGACTGCCATGGCGGGCGCTCACATGAAGCCCGTGATCATGGAGTTAGGTGGGCATTCGCCAGTTATTGTCTGCGCCGACGTTGATCCCTCGGTGAGCGCGGCGCAGTGCACCACCGCAAAAGCTCGCAATGCAGGGCAAATCTGCACATCACCAACGCGGTTCTTTGTCGAGGATGCGGCATACGACGAGTTTGTTGATGCCATGGCCACTAAGGCTGCTTCGCTCAAAATCGGCGACGGTCTAGACCACGAGACGGAACTCGGGCCTCTTGCCAACATGCGGCGGGTCGCGGCAATGGAGGTGCTTGTGGAAGACGCTATCGCGAAGGGGGCCCGATTGAATACCGGGGGCAGCAAATGCGCTGGGGAAGGAAACTTCTTCCCGCTTACAGTTCTGTCCGATGTACCTTTGGACGCCAAGGCGATGAACGAGGAACCTTTTGGACCGTTGGCCCTAATTACGCGAGTCGAGAGCCTGGAAGAAGCAATCCAGAAAGCAAACGCAACTCCCTTTGGGCTCGCTGGCTACGCACTGACAGATTCCGCCAAGAAGGCCAACAGGCTGTACGAGGAATTGGAAGTCGGAAATCTCTCAATAAACCACTTCGTGGCTTCCATCGCCGAAACTCCTTTTGGTGGAATTAAGGATAGTGGATTTGGGAGAGAGGGAGGAGTTGAAGGGCTCCACGGCTACACAGTTGTCAAGAACGTATCGCACCTCATGACGTGAATGTATCTGCGTCTGTGTGCAGCTTCTCACAGTTTCCGAAACAAGCGCGTAGTCGTGCTGGCCGTTCAAGTATCGTGCCGTGGAATAGAAAATAGTCGCTTTTTTCGAAATAAAAGACTATCAGCAATACTGGAATGCGGTAGATCTGTTGCAGATTGTGTAGCTCATGGAACCTGCGCAGGAACGATTAGATATATAACTATTATGGATAAAGCACCTCACAAATTCGATCAAAAGTATCAATGCGACATTCTAGTTGTCGGATCAGGTGCGGCAGGCTTCGCAGCAGCCATCTCGGCGCGTAAGGCAGGGCTGGAAGTTCTGATGATCGAGAAAGCGGGCTGCTTTGGCGGAACAACGGCAACTTCAGGAGGGTATCTCTGGATACCGGGTAACCCGGTATCAGCTGCGGCGGGCATTCCCGACTCTCATGAAGAAATTCGACGTTACCTACGCGCTGAGCTCGGCGACGCTTATAACGAAGCGTTAATCGAGTCATTTCTCCGATACGGGCCTGAGATGATTGATTTTTTCGTCAATCAGCTTGGAGTGGAGCTGTACCCGGCAACCAAGATGCCGGACTATCACCCTACTCGGCCCGGAGGTTCGGCGGGAGGGCGATCGCTCCACGCGAAGCCGGTAAGCGGCGCCATTCTTGGTAAAGAACTGCGACGCTTGCGACCTTTGCCGCGCGAACTTTCTTTGTTTGGCATGGGAGTCAGTTCGGGGTCCGATCTAGGGCACCTATACAAATTCGGGCGCTCCCTGAACTCCACCGTCCGAGTAGCATTTTTGCTCGCTCGATACAGTTGGCATAAGTTGCGATACGGACGCGGGCTCCATCTGGTTAACGGTAACGCTTTGATCGCGCGCCTTGCACGCGTACTATTTGATTTAAAGATTCCTCTTTGGACGAATACCGCCGCTAGTAGCCTGCTATTTTCGGGTAACGAGGTATCTGGAGCGAGAGTGGTGCGCGACGGCCAACCGGTCCAAGTTCTCGCTACTAAAGGCGTCATCTTAGCAAGCGGCGGCTTCGCTCATGACATTCCTCGCCGCCGAGCCGTTTATTCGCATCCGGCGGGGTCGGGCGAGCACATTTCGCTTACTGCCCCTGGCAATGAAGGGGACGGGGCGCGACTGGCGGAAAGTGCTGGCGGCTGGGTCGATACTTCTTCCTCCAACGGAGGAGCATGGATGCCAATCTCTAAGGTCCCGCGCCCTGACGGGACGTGGGGAGGGATCATCCATTCTGTTAATCAAGGGAAGCCGGGAGTCATCGCAGTTCTGCGGAGCGGTCATCGTTTCGTCGACGAGAGTCTTCCGTACCACGATTTTGTTGAGCATATGATTCGGGCTGGAGGGAAGGCGTCACCCGTCGGAGCGTTCATTATTTGCGATCAAAAGGCCTTCAAGAAGTATGGATTAGGTTACGCAAAACCCTTCTTGCCCCTTGACGAACTGATTGCTTCCAAATATCTGCATCGCGCAGATACTATCGGCGATCTGGCCCGGTCCGCTGGTATAGATGTACCTACATTGGAGCGCACTGTCGCCTCCTACAATCTCCATGCACGCAGCGGCGAGGACCCCGAGTTTGGCAAAGGGAGGGATGAGTACGGCAACTTCCTTGGCGACTTGAGTCACACACTCAACCCGAACATTGCGCCGCTCGAAGACGGGCCTTTCTATGCGGTCTGGATGTATCCCGGCGACATCGGGACGTTCGCGGGAATCAAGACAGACGCTTACGCCCGCGTCGTGCGTAGTGACCAGTCCGTTGTCTCGGGGCTATATGCAGTCGGTAACGATATGGCAAGCGTCTTTTGTGGGCGATATCCTGGTGGCGGCTCGTTGATCGGTCCAGGTATGACTTTTGGATATCTTGCCAGTCGGGTTGCTGCTGGACTTATCAACACGGAGAGACATTGCCAGAATGACGATTTGTTGGTCAATGCTGTCGCTCGATGCAACAGAGCCGAGCGCTTGGCCTAAGATCGCGTGTTGAATCCGTTCAGGTGTGGTCGTTATGTTCTAAGTGCAGACCAATCGCCATGACGGTGAGAACCTTTCAACACAGTCTCTAGAAATTGTCACACATGTCGAACACGCCCATTGTCGATACAAACAGAACCGAAAGCACCGTAAGCGTTCGAAAACCTTGCCGCCCCCGAGGGGACGCAGCAAGGGTAGCAATTCTGGAAGCAGCGTATGCACAGATGGAAGAGTTCGGCTTGGCCGGCTTCACCATTGAAGGCGTTGCCGCGAGAGCGGGGGCGGCTAAGACCACCATCTATCGATGGTGGCCAAGTCGAGAGTCATTGGCAGTTGCGGCATTCCTGGCAGCCGCTCTCCCGAAAATCAACTTTACAAGCACCGGTTCCGCATCGGATGCCATTCAGACGCAGATTCGAAAGCTCGTGGCCGTGTACGAAGGCAAGACCGGGCGCGTAGTCCGAGATCTGATTGCAGCCGGAAACAGCGATCCAGCGGCAGCGACGGCCTTCGTTGAAGGCTATGTCCGGCCGCGGCGCATTGCCGCACGCGAAGTATTACAACGAGGCATCGACTCCGGTGAGTTCAAACCTGATTTGGATATGGAGGCGGCAATCGACGCCCTCTACGGGCCGGTTTTCTACCGACTCCTTGTAGGGCATGGGCCACTGGATGTGACTTGGATAACGAACGTGGCATCTCTCGTCCTTGCTGGGTGCAAATCAAACTCATCTGCAGTGCTACTCTGATTCTATTGAATTGTATATGGATTTCCAGTTAGGTGACTCGTAGACATTATATCAATAGCAATTACTGGATTTGTTTAAAAACTTTTAATGGTGCAAGCATAAATTAGTATCGACGACCTTCATTTGTAAATAGTTTTTAAAATCATGTTTTTCACGTTGCATGTGAGGGGAGAGTTCGTCTAGATTTTTTTAAAATTCACTCTAGATATTGAGAGTGGAGAAGTTTATAAACCGCAAACACACCCAAAGCGGAGGAGACTCGTCATCATGTCTAACATTTCTGTCGCGGAAGCGCACGAATTACTGGAAGGCGGTGTATATAAAAAATTGATGTGGAGAATTCTCCCATTTTTATTGATTTGTTATGTTGCATCCTATCTTGATCGGGTAAATATAGGATTTGCCCGTTTGCAAATGTCGGCTGACCTAGGTTTAAGCGAGGCAGCGTATGGGTTAGCTGCTGGATTGTTCTTTCTTGGATATGTTCTTTTTGAGGTACCGAGTAATATTCTGCTTCAGAAAATCGGTGCTAGGCTGACGTTTTTTCGAATTATGGTTCTGTGGGGGGTGACGTCTGCGATGACGATGTTCGTGACTAACCCATGGCAATTAAATGTACTGCGCTTCCTGCTTGGTGCGTTTGAGGCGGGATTTTTTCCCGGAGTCGTTCTTTATCTGACTTATTGGTTTCCTGCCCGTAAGCGTGCTACTGTCGTGTCGTGGTTCTTCGTTGGAGCGGCGATCTCTGGAATTATCGGTGGCCCTCTGTCGGGTTGGATCATTTCGACGTTTTCCGGGGTTCATGGATTAAAAGGATGGCAGTGGTTGTTTCTCCTGGAAGCTATCCCATCTGTTCTGCTGGGTTTTGCTGCTTTCTTTTTTGTTGCTGACAATCCAGGGAACGTGAAATGGTTGACTCCGAACGAGAAGCGCGCACTCAAGACGGTGCTTGATGCAGAGACGGAACATTCACCGCACGATGCTGCTTCAGTGAGGGAAGCTTTGAAGGGGCCTGCGATTTACTTTCTGGTGTTCTTGTACTTCGCAATCGTTTCCGGCTGTTATGGAATTAGTTTTTGGCTCCCTGTCATGATTCGAGACAGTGGTGTTAAGGATGTATTCGTTATTGGAATGTACAGCGCCGTTCCATGGACTATCGGCGCATTTGGCATCGTGTTTCTATCGATGTGGTCCGATAAAATTGGGAATAGGCGCATTCCGCTTGCATTGTGTACCTTGGTCGGTGCGGGAGCTTTGGGTGCCATGGCGTACTTTGGTCAGGGATTCGGACTGTTGGACACCATCGTTGCACTTAGTATCGCGATTGCAGTGATTTATGCAGCAGTACCGATTTTCTGGTCACTTCCGCCGATGTACCTTTCGACACGCGCCCTTTCTGTGGCGATTGCGATCATTAGTAGCCTAGGCTCACTGGGTGGTTTCATTAGCCCATACGTCATTGGGCTGGTCACCAACCGCACTGGTCGCGCAAGCGATGGGCTATACGTAATCGTTGGTGTGCTAGTGATGTGTGCCATCGCAATCATGATTGCTTTGCCAGCACGGGATCGGATCGTGCCGGCTAAGGCAACCGCATGATTAGTCATTGAAAGTGTGCAGTATCATATTTGTCCAGGTCGCACGACTACGGAGTTGGCGATTGTGGAATATTAAGAGCGCCTGAGAATTTGGTGCGGGCACTCCCGGCATTGACAGTGCATCCGGTGAGTGCCCGTTCCACTACTCAGTTGAGAACGGATTTTCCAATAGAAGGTCTTCATATTCGCCATGAGCTCGATTGTCTACGAGGTATTCGCTGTCCGCTTCGCAACGGCCAATCGGCGCCGCCAGGACAATTTCTTCTACGCAGTAGAAGAAGATCCGCAAGGTTCGATGGCATTGGATTTCTTTGTATGGTTGATCGTCGGCAATGGAAAGGTGGTGCTCGTCGACACCGGATTTAGTCAAACTTCGTCACTCGTACGAGGACGACCATACGTCATTGAGCCGGCCGTAGCGCTTCATCAGTTAGGCTATCCCACGGAGACAGTGCAAGATGTTGTCGTGACTCATCTGCACTATGATCATGCCGGTAATGTGGGCGACTATGCGCATGCGAGGATCTGGCTACAAGAGCGCGAGTTGCAGTTCGCCACTGGGAAGTGTATGTGCGACCCTCGACTAAGTAACTTCTTTGCTACCGATGATATTGCGCTGCTACTCAAGCGCCTGTACCGTGGTGATGTCAGGCTTCTCGATGGCAACCATACGCTGCATGATGGCATTGAGCTTTACGCGATCGGGGGACATACCGATGGGCTGCAAGTCGTACGCGTTCGTACCGCACGGGGATGGGTTCTTCTGGCGTCAGACGCTGCCCATTTTTACGAGAACCTGGACGCAAAGAATCCGTTTCCCGCGGTCTTCAGCATGGAGGATATGCTGGACGGCTACGCGCTGATTGAAGGCTTGGTGGATGACCACGACTGTATCGTGCCGGGTCATGATCCAAAGGTGTGCGAGCGCTATCCACTCGCCATTCCTTCGTGCCCTTATGCCTATCGCATTGCCTGAAATCACCATAGCTCCGTAGGTGTTGTCGGCAGCAGCTACCTCGATTTCCAGGGGGTGGACTTCTTGACGCCTACGGAGGCAAGTGCGAGAGCATGCCTACGACGAGGGATGTGGAAGTGGGCCCAGTGCCCTTGCCGATTCTATTCTGATGGTCCGCCCATAGGCCAAGCATGCTATTCGAGGCACTCGATAGCTTTAGCCGGCTGAAGCTCAATATGCACAGTGCTATTCCAGCGCCGTCCGCGCAAGGCTCGGGCAGCGGTGCCTGGGCGGGGATATGCGACGGCTACAACTCCTTGGCTGGCTGCCGAATCGCGACGCGTTAGCCGTTCACAACTAGTCTTCCGAAACGACTCTCCTAAGAGATGACCCGTGTGGAAGCTGCAATGAGGGGTGATCGCCTGCCTCCTTCCAGCAAGCAAATTACAACTAACAGGAACGACACGATGAGCGAAGATGTGAAGACCGGTTGGGCCCTAGTAAAAACGGGCGAGCCTTTGGCACCGATCGAGGCAGCTGTACCGATCCCGAAGGGCTCCGAGGTGTTGCTGAAGACAACCTTCTGCGGTGTCTGTCACACCGACCTCCATTTTCAGGATGGCTACTACCAATTGGGAGGCGGGAAACGCCTTTCCCTTGCGGAGCGCGGAGTAAAGCTCCCTCTCATGCCTGGGCACGAGACCGTCGGTCGTGTCGTGGCGGTAGGCCCGGATGCAAAAGCGGTTAAGGTTGGTGATCATCGGCTTGTCTATCCGTGGGGGGGGGTGCGGGCATTGCCGCCAATGCCGCTCGGGGAACGGTCACATATGCCTCGCACCCAGTAGTCTGGGAATCTACCGGGATGGCGGCTATGGTACCCACGTCCTGGTCGATCGCCCGGAGCACTTGATTGACTTCGGGGATGTGGACCCCGCGCTAGCCGCCACCTATGCGTGCTCTGGCCTGACAGCGTACTCAGCTATCAAGAAGGTCTCGCAGATTCCAACCGATGAACCGATTGTTGTCGTAGGCGCAGGCGGCCTCGGGCTGGCGAGCATCAGCATCCTGGTTGCACTCGGCTACAAGCGGATTGTGGCTGTCGACATCAGCGAAGAGAGGTAATCCCCCCGCAAAAGCGATGGGGTCAGAAGTAGAATTTTCTCGTTGAGGAGTTCTACCGCATGAAGAAGTCGAGATTTACGGATAGCCAGATCATTGAAGCCATCAAGCGCGTAGAGGCTGGTCTTGCCGTTCCTGAGCTGTGTCGAGAGCTGGGCATCAGCTCGGCGACGTTCTACAAGTGGCGATCGAAGTACGGCGGCATGGACGTATCGCTGATGGCGCGCATGAAGGAGCTGGAGGCCGAGAACGCCCGGCTGCGCAAGATGTACGTCGAAGAGAAGCTCAAGGCCGAGATCGTGGCGG
>NZ_RCOG02000020.1 GCF_009663685.2 Cupriavidus sp. U2
AATCGAAGTCCAGTGGCACCCGTTTTACTTGGTGTCCCATAAGATCCCTAAGTGCCAAAAAAACTGCTGCGGTCCATCAGTCTGAGGATTTGTGGACTTCCTCCTTCGGAGGACGAGCTCCTTCCTATGGACGGCTCGTGGACAACCTTCAGGTTGCCCACAACCCGCCCACAGTCTCCAGCCTAGCCCACAAGCTCCACAGGCTCCGACCTACGATTGAAAGAGAAAACTATCCCCCGACACACCTGTCGCATTATATCGAGGCCCCATGCAATACGCAGCAGACAGATGGTTACATATCAAAAATTGGCCGTATGGTCGGCCCATTCGATATTTGTGTTCTCGCTCATGGTGTCGTCTGATCCTCGAAAAGATCCCGCGTACGGGTGTCGCGGTTGGCTTCTGCAGAGGCCAATGGCCTTTCGCTGTCGGCAGCGCCACCGTGCGGTGTAGATCCGGCAAGCCGGGCGCAGTGCGGACATCGCTTGAATCCGCGGGGGACGCGGCTAAGTGGAATCCACCTGGCACGAGGCCGCATCTGTCGCGCGGTGTCTTTTGGCTTGTGACCGCACAGCGAGGCGCCCGTCGCCGGATCCACGGTGTGTACAAAATAGCCACCGTTCGCGCGGGCCAGAAAGGGCGCAGCGGCGTCGGGATGGCTGAGCGCCTTGAATTGGTCCGTGAGTGCCTTGCTGCAGACCCAATGCGCACCCGTGGCACCGTGATAGCCTTGCGCACGATCCACAGGCTGACCGCATAGCCAACAGGTGCCCGCGTCGACGTGTTCGGCAATGGTCTTGCCGAAGTAGCGATCGTCCTTTGCCATGCTCAGTTCGCAGTGCGCTGACCTGCGGCTGCGTGGTAAATGCCGGTGCCGCAGTACGCGCAACCGAGATGCTCACGTTCCTGCGCCTCCGCTTCGTCGACTGGTGGTGGGCAACTCCGATGCGCGTTGGCGCGCACAAGCAGCTCTACCAAGCGCAGGGCGACCAACTGTCGGTCCTCGTCCTTGGGCTGGCCAAGCAGGTCAGCAGCTATAAGCGACGCGGTTTGCCTGACCAAATGCAAGGGGGGGTGGGGAATTTCAGGCAACGAAGCGCCGTGCTGGGGCGCCGTAGGATGCCGCTTGGTATTCTGATCGCTCACCGATGTGCCTCCGTTGATGCGCCGGCAATGCTGCGTTCTTGGACCTGCTCCAGAGTCCTTCCGCAGAACTCGCAGCGCCCTTTGCCCCACGCACCGCCATCCCAGCGGTGGCGAGAGCCGACACGCAGGCCTGTGCGTTGGCTTCGGCCACCGAAGACAGCGCAGGAAATCACGGTGGGGCGGCTTTGGGCCGTTTTCTTAGCCATTGCTGATCTCGCTGCCGTCGCGCGCTACCCGATGCCCGTTCTTGTGGGGTACCTGAGGCGCCTCTCCGCGCGGCTGGCGGGCAGCGCAGGCCTGTACCGCCGATTCCAACGCCTCAATCGCCCTCCGTGCCTCGTCATCGGTCTCGAACTGCATGATGATGCCCACGCCATCGAAGTCGGCGGTTTGGTACGCCGGCATGCCAGGGATGGAGTCCAACTCGTCCATGAGCAAGTCGAGGCGGGTATCGTCCTCATCATCTGGAAAGCAGGCGAACACACCATTCGGCTCGTCGTCGGCGGCTTCTACGGTCATGCCGCTCAGATCGAGTTTTGGCGCGGCATTGTTCAACGCAGCGTGTCCATCCTGGGGCGCCGAGTTTGACCATGCTTTGCACTGTGGGTCGTGCTCATCCTCCTCGTCGCAGACCTCATGCGCACAACGCTCGTTCGTCCACGTGGAAGCTGACGTCTGGGCAGCTACGGCGCGTCGAATCAATGCCATGACAACCGCGACGATCCTATCGCCGCCCATTTCCATGGCATAGCCGCCGTCCAGCGTGTGCAGGACGTGTTCGACTTCGAGGCGCACATCGGCTTCCGCGACGCCGGTAGTCGGCTGGGAGAGTGCGGCGCGGATGAGCGTCATGTCGCGCTCGCTGGCCTTAGCCGTAGCCGATCCCGGTGGTATGGCTAACAAGCCAAGAGCCGGATTGAGCAGCGCATCCATACGGTCCAAGGCTTCGCGTAGGCTGGAATCCGCAATGGTCCCCGAAGGGAGGAGCGGGGCGAGATTGCTATCGATCCAGTTTTGGACCTCTTCGCCGCTCCACATTTTGCGGAGCATTGTCGGAAACTCGGGCAGCGTCTTCATGGAATGGAGGTGGCGTGTGTTTAGATCTCTACAGCCTATCGATCCAGATTCGAAGTCAAGTCGTGGCGACCGGGCTTCTCGCGGTAAGCCCAAATTCGATCGCGGCCGCGCGCAAATGGTTGGCATCGAGGTTGTCCTGGGAGAGCGCTGTGAGCACTACCTGAGCGAATCCGTGCAGGGCGGCCAGCTCCTCGCCTATCGGGCCATGCGTATAGAGGTACAGGCCGTTCTGCATGCGGCGAACGGCGGTCGTTTCGCTGGCCATACGATGAAGCAGGGCTTCCGCCGAGTCGTGACTGACACCCAGGTGCCGCTGCAGGAGGGCCACAGAGGCGGCGCGGTGCTGGTGGACGAGCTCCAGCGCCGTGCGAAACAGCGCATCCCTATCAGCGTGCATCGGCCTTCCGGGTGCTGGGCGGAAGCCGCAGGTGCTCGAGAGACGTACTGACGGCATCCCATTCGATGCAAGGAATGCCGTTCTCGCGGTAGTACTGCCGCTTGGACGCCATGCGGGAGTCGTAGTCGGGGTTACCCGTCATGCCAAGGACCTCGATGACCACTTCAGGGTCAACGTCGGTAAGAACGAAATCCGGGTGCACGGCGGCGCGACCGACGTGGCGCAATGGCTTGCGGAAGGCGCGGCCGTGGCCGACCAGGTGGTCCGCCATTCCCACCTCGTGCGACGAATCGCAGGGCAGGAACTGCCGGTTGGCCAGCATCGCCGCGATATCGACAACCGTCAGGTAGTTGGACCGGGATTTCTCAACGAGCAGCACGACGATGCAGCGCTGATCGGCCTTGCCAATGCCGGCAAGGGCGCCGCCAAACGACGCCTGCAGGCGTGCGTAGATCTCGGCGGACATGAAAAACCGCTGCGTGCTCTGGCGCAGCACGACATTGCCGCCATACTGGGTCGGCCCATGAGATTCGAGCTCGCCAATCAGGAGGCCACGGGGTGTGCCTGCGGAAGTGGGGGAGAGCCGCGCCTGCCACGCGTCGAACTCGGCCAGGATTTCTGTCTTGCGAGCCGGATCCCATCGTTGCATCACGTGCAGCAGATCGGCCGCGGCCTTGCCGTTGATGCGGCAATCGGCCAGCTCCGTGCTCAACTGCGACCAGCAGGCGTTCCAGCCTCGGGAGCCCGTGCCGGACCAGACGTTGAGGCCCGCTTGCTCCCAGGCGTACTCGAGGAAGGCCAGCAGGCCTGCCGAGCGTCGCTGGGGCTTGCTGCTCTCCCTCTTGGGCGTCCGTTGCACGGTTTTGGCCGGGGTGCGCGTACTGGCCGACAGCGTGGCATCGAGCCGGATGTCGTGGTGGCCATCGCGTACGCGGAAGGCGTCGAGACTGTCCGCGGCGCCCGCCTTTGCAAGCGCTTGGCGGTGGAACGGACACGCGCCTGCATGGTGGTGTGCCTGGTCCGGCCAACGAGCGAGGAGAAATATGTCGCGGTGGCGCCGGATCACGAGCTTTGGCCTTGGCCGGCTGGGCGTACAGCCACACTCGGCGAAGCCTTGCACGGTCCTTGCGCGCTCTAGGTGGCGAGCATAGCGGCCCGGATCTTCGAGCACATCGTCGATGGGGAACTCACTTCCCCCAATCCGCACTGTAATCATTCTTTCTCTCCTAGACTCCGGCGTCCCGGAACATGGCATAAAGGTCACGCCGGATCTCGCTGACGTTGAGCACATGCTTGGCGCGGGTCATGGCAACGTAGAGCAGGCGCTTCTCCTCGGCGGTCATCGTCGTCTCGCCTTCCTCGCCGGTCTTGAACTTGAAGTCGCCCGCGAGATAGACCGAGTCGAACTCCAGACCTTTTGCCCGGTGGGCGGTAGAGATGACGTAGTCCGCCTCGCTTTCTGGACTCACGCGCGTCAGGATCAGCCGGAGGTAATCAACCCCTTCGCTGTCGATCAGCTTGACCAGCGGCTGCAGGTCCCGGCCGGCTAGGGACTCGGCGTATTCCTGGACTTCTTCCCAGGTCTCGAATAGCGCGAGGGAGGCCGGGTAGGCGATCCGTTCCCCGCGCATCAGGCGCTCGGCGCCGTCGGCGAAAGCGCGCAGTTCGTCCAGCTTGGCGCGGACCGCAACGCGGTCGCCTCTGGCGATACCTTGCGCGAGGTGTGTCAGGACAGTGGCGTTCTTGCGGCAGAGAATTGCGTTGTAGCGGTGTTGGCCGAACTCCGAGTCGTGCTCGATCCGCGACGCGATGTGGTCCTGGCCACGGACCGGCGTGTCCTCGTCCATCAGAGACAGCATGCGGCTGGCCATCTGAGCGATGGCCGGACCGAACCGGAAGGATTCAGTGAGGGCACGCTCCGGCGCCTTGATGAAGTCCATGGCGTTCACTGCGCCGCGCCATTCGTAGATCTGCTGGTACGGGTCGCCCACGTAGATGACCTGGCACTGCTGGGCGCGGAGGACAGAGAGCATCAGGCCGTCGGCATCCTGCGCTTCATCGAACAGGATGAAATCGGCGCCAATGCGCGGTCGGCTCAGTTGCCAAAGTTTGAGGTAGACGTCGTGGGTGATCGCGCCGGCGGCGGCCGGGTCGATGTACTCCTGCCAGAGGCGCTTTACAAATGGCAGCAGCGAGGCACGCAGGAGCTCTGCTTCGTCGTCCGGGACGATCGATTCCACCGGGATATGCCACGCCAGTGGCTCGGGCTGGGCAGACCGGCAGAACCGGGCAACACCATCTGCGACCATCCGTGCCACCTTGCTGCCGCTAAGCTCCAGATCTTTGCCGATTGTAGTGGGCAACTTGAGGGGACCGAGACCATAGCGGACAGCGAGGTGATGCGAGGGCTCCAGCGGGTTGTCGATCTTGCGGCTGATCTCGGGGCGCGTCGCGGCACGCGCGACAGAATGGGCCGTGCGGCACCTCGTGTTCGTGGGGAACTTCCGTGCGGCTTCGGCGGCGATATCCTTGTTGAACGCCATGTACAGACCGCGGCTGCGGCCCAGCGCCTGGGCGGCCAGCTTGAGCGTGGACGTCTTGCCGGCGCCAGCATAGGCTTTGACCTTGAGCGCGCCTCCCGCCTCGACGGCGTCGACAACGGCAACCTGTTCTTCGGTAGGGGTCATGGTGCGGAAATCTCCAGCGCGGCTTGCTCTGGCAGCATGGCGAGGACTCGTCGTCGGATCGCCAGTGCTTTCTCACGGCAAGCCGTATCGCGCCGTTCGGCCTCACCGCTGGTGCCGTCGACGATATAGGCGAAATAAAGGGCGGTGGTGGGGCCGGTCCACGCCAGCCACTTGGCACGGATTTCCGCTTGCTGGGCAGGGGTCAGGGAGAAATAGACGGCGCGCTTCTCCCGCCAGATCCGGGCATGCAGGGTGCGCGTCGTACGCGCAAGATTCTCTGAGCGTCGCTGGCGACGCGCCAGTTCCTCGTCCGGTGTGTGCTGCTCGGCGGCCACGTGGTCCGCGAAGAGTGGGTACCTGTCGCGCTCGCGCTGTTGCTTGCGCGCGAATGCGGCCTGGCGGCGGGTATTGAAGTCGATGGGGTCGTGGCGACCGAGTCGGGTAAATCGCATGGCGGCTAGGTATGGAATGGTCTAAGACCAAGATACCGGCGCCACAGCAAAGTCAAGGCGGCCGGCGGGCGAAGTTCGCCGCCAACCATTCTCAGGTCGATTTCTGCCGGGCTTAGGCCCGAAAGCTATAGAATTTGGTGCGCCTTTTACCGGAAAGTCATGTCGCACACACCCATTAGCCGAGAGGTGTCTCTCGGAAACCGCCCCCATAACGAGCCGCAGCTGATTGCGCCCGGAGAACCGGAGTATGGCGAGATCGCCCGGCTGGACGCCTTCATCTTCAAGCGCTATCTCGACCGCGTGTTCTGGCACCCGCGTCCGGAAGTGCTTCGGTTTGAAGTCCGTGCGGTTCCGTCGCCCGTCGGCAGCGTGTATGACGTGGTCGCGCTCGTGGGGCAGGGCGAAGGTGAAGTGTGGTTCTCTGAAGCGGCCGTGCCAGTCCGCTGGGACTATGTGGCCATCACCGAGGCGACGGATGGCCTAGGGCGCCTGCAGCGCGACAAGCTGAAGGCGCAGGGCAAACTTCCTGAGGATTACAGGCCCTTCATTGGCGATGGCCCAATGCAGGATTACTCAAACCTGGAGAACCCAGAAGAGCTGTCGCAGCGGCGCTGGGCAGTGGTGAACCGTCTGCGTGAGGCGAACCGCCTTGCACGGCAGGCAGCTCGGAAGCCTAGCTAGAGGCGCAGCGAGTTGCTTGTCCGGGTTGCGAAGGCGCGGTAAGATTCGCCCGATTCTCCGCGCTACCGCGCATCGACCCTCGCCGGCGTACCGGCCATCTTTTTCCTTCCACCCATTGGGGCTTTTGTCCCTAATGGGCCATGGCTCCATCCTTCGGAGCCATCATGCCTCTCGTTGATACCCGCGAAACGGCCATCGCTACTATTGCGCTGGTCCTGATCCTGTTCGCCGCGCTGTTCGTCATCTTGACGACGCCTAGCCTCGCTCTGCTTTATCTCCAGTTGACTACGCTCGCGACGATTGCTCTTGCGGTCGCCGTCTACTGGGTCATTTCGAGCTTCTCTCACCTCTCCGGCCAGTCGGCCTGAGCATCGCCGCGCGTAGCCTCCGGGCTCGCGCGGCCCTACACCACCCAACCGGGAAACGTCCCCGGTGGGGCGTCTTCCGGGAATTCAGGAAACGCCCATGCCCCAACCCAAAACTCTCGACATCGAATTGGGCCCGGTGCCCGCCGAGGAATCGTGCGCGCAGGTCGGCCACGACGACTACGATGAGCGCTCACGGCGCGAGTGCGCGGTCTACATCCGCCAGCTGCAGAGGATCTTTAACCACCCCGATCAGACCGTCCTGAAGTTCGTCCGTCGTGGCTTTCCGCACGAACTCGGGCGGTACCACGAAGTGGTGGCCGTCATGACGGCGGAAGGTGCCAACGTGTTCGACGATGACCGGGTGCCGCACGAGTGGGATCACATCGCCCGCGCCGAGTTGACCTGGCTTCGCCTGCAGCAGAAGTGGCGGGAGACCGTGCTAGCTCGTCCGTCGGCGCTGGCCGTTGTCCCGGAGATCTTCCGCGAACGTGAGATTCCAGACTTCCCGAATCATCCGGTCGCGCAATGGTGGGCAATGGGCTTCACGCCCGTAGTTCCTTCTCTCGGCCTGCACTGAGCCAAAGCAATTAACCCGCATGGGACCGAGTCCCTGCGGGCCGGTCCCGATTCTTTTTTCGAGACCATGTATAACCAACTGATTGGTCAGTTCCTGGCCGCCGAACACTTCAGCACGACCGACATGGAGCGCGTCGCGAAGCTGGAGGCAAGCCTGTTTCCAAACGCCCAGCGTCTAGCTTGCCGGCGATCGACTGAGTCACGGCTGCGGTACCGCCGCGCCTTCCTGAAGCGCTTGGCGGCGAACCTTGTCGACAAGGCGAGCACGCAGCTCGGTGAGCGCGTCGACGAGACAAGAGTGCATCTGGACGGTCCGCGGAACGTTTGGCAGGTGATCGACGCCGGCCAGATTCCGGATCTCGACAAGCTCTGGCACGCCCTTGTGGTGTCGAAAGCCCAGCCTTTGGCCGTTGAGCAGGCCGCGATCGTGCTACGAAACGCTTTCGCCGAGCACGCGCACCTCAGCATGAAGCTCACGCGCGACCTTGGCATCCTCCGGCTTGCCGCCCAATCCGAGCCTGCGGCGGGTCAGCCAGCTGGTATGCGGTGGCTTGCCGCTGGCGCTGTAGACCGCGTGAGGCTGGTCGTGACTGCATTGGCTGCCTTCGCCAAGCACTCTGGCGAGTCAGCGATGGCCGCGTGCCTGCGCGAGTTTCGCGTCGACACGCCGTTCGTTTCCGCACACCGGCGCGCTTTTCCTGCCGTCGAAATCCGCCAGTTCAATGAGCACTGGGAGATCCGCTTGCAGCGCGATCTTGCCGAAGGCCTGGCGTGCTTCATTGGCACCTGAACCCACTTCTTTCAACCCGTCCGGGACCCGTCCCGGCAGGGGCGTTTCCCGGGCCATTCCCCGACACAAATGCCCTCAACATCTTCTTTCTTTCGTTGCAGCAACCCTGAAGCGTACCCATTTCTGCGTAGGCGGTTCCATTGAGCCGGGCCGCCAAGTGCAAGTTCGAAGGCACCGCCAGCGATCCGCACAAGCAGCTGCTGTCCTACTTCAAGGCCTTTGGCCACCGGCACTCGACGCACGAGGTTTTCTCCGACTTCGTGGAGGTGTCGGCGCTGGCCATCAGCAATGCCGTCGATCGCGATCAGTTCGATGCACGAGAGAAGCGTTACCTGGAAATCGCGAAGCGGTACGAGCGCGAGGATCTGGAGCGCTTCTCCCACATGCTTGGCGCCTTGACGTTGGCTTTCGAGGAACGGGTACAGCAATTGGTACCCCACGGCGACGGCCTGGCTGACGTTCTTGGCCAGACGTACATGATGCTGGAGCTCGGCAACGATCGGGCAGGTCAGTTCTTTACGCCCTACAGCGTCTCTCGCTTGATGGCTGCCATCAATATCGGCGACGGCAATCCGTACGTTGACCGGGACGGTTTCGTCACGATCAGCGAGCCGGCATGCGGTGCCGGTGGGATGGTGATTGCGTGCGCGGATGCACTGCACGATGCTGGCCGAAACTACCAGCAGACGATGCATGCGACCTGTATCGACATCGATCCGCGATGCGTCCACATGGCGTACGTGCAATTGTCGCTGTTGAATATCCCAGCGATAGTCGTACACGGCAACGCGCTTTCCGTCGAGGCGTGGGCTACCTGGTTCACGCCGGCTCACATCGTCGGTGGTTGGGGCGCAAAGCTGAGGCTTAAGCGGTTCCGTGAGGCAATCGAATCGCTGACCGCGGAGGGCGTTGACACCGAGGAACCCGCTGTCCCGCCGTTGCAGACTGACGCAACTGATGCAGAGGTCGAATCCGTTCTCCACGTGAGTGCGGATCCGGAACAACCCCGCGTATCCATACCTGCCATGCGCGTCTTTGTGCCAGATGACCAGCTTGCGCTGTTCTGACGGCGAAAAGACGTCGAAATTGGCAACCTTTCGGGGTCATCGACTGGCCTACTCAGCCATAAGATTGTTTCTGTAGCGCCCCGCTACGGAAGCTCTCTCAAGATGGACCCGTTCCTACCCGCCCTCCACGTGAGGGCGTTTTTTTTTGTGAAGCGGTTGTTGGCGTTCGCTCGGTCGGGGACGACTCGCCGCCTCTATGCCTGCACTAGGGGAAAACCCCCAAAAAGCGGGGTGATGGGAGCGGCGCTTTTGCCGATATTCAGTTGCCGCGTCTTGAATCGTCGCGGCCAATCAGAACAAGGAGAAATATCCATGCGCAACCAGCGCACTTTGTCTTTCCCGGGGTCTCTTGCTTTGGCACTGCTGACGTCCGCTGTCCTGGCTGCTTGCGGTGGCGGCGGTGACGGCGGTGACGCATCAACCCAAGCCACAACTACGACGACCGCGACCACCTCGCCAGGCGCTGCGGCTACGCCGACCGACCCCGCGGCCAAGCCCGCCAGCGTCGTGTCCCCGGCCTGTTCCAATTGCGCCGCCGTTGACGCGAACACCTATGCCGGTTCAGGCATCGGTGTCTGGCAGAACATCAACGCCACGGCGGCCGCAGTGGATATGCCCATCAACATTGCCGGCCTGACGGGCCAGGACGTGACGCTCGTCTTTACGAACCAGTCGGGCACCGCCCAGACGATGCCGACCATTCCACTGACGGCATCGCATTTCCCAACTGTTGCTGCCAGTGCCATCGCGTGGGACGATGGCACGAGTGCTGTAAAGCGTCGCATCTCGGATTTCAATCACGACGGCTGGGCGGCCAAAGCGGGTGCCCGGGGCGCCGCCCCCAGCAACTCAACGTTTGGCACCGCGCCGTTGCGCGCAGCGGCCTACGTGCCTGGCGATACCCGCACCTTCTATCACGAGGACAACACGCCGCGCGCCGTCACGCTCATCCGCACGGATCTCGCCTCGGATGGCACGACCGTGAACTTCTGGGTGGAATCTACCGAAAGTGGGACGGGCAAGGTTACTTCTGCGATCGTCAACGCGCTGTACGCCGGATTTGTGCCGAGCGGCAAGATCTATGACATGCTCAAGCAGACCGGTGGCCCGGTCTGGGGGCCGCATGTGTACAGCGACCTCATCAGCGGAGCGGTGGCGCAACCGATCGACATCGTAATCTTGAACTTCGACAACAATGCGACGCCGTTTGGCATGGTCGGGTATTTCTACGGCCGCAATGCGCTTACGGCGGCCGCCGATCCGCTCAGTAACCAATCGGTTTCCTTGTATCTGGACTCCGAAACGCTTTATCTGGGCGGAGCCTCGGGCATGAAGTCGATGCTGCTGACGATGGCCCACGAAGGCATGCACATGCAGAACTTCTATCGCCGCGGCGTCGTGAAGGGGCCGACTTATGCCTTCGACACGTGGTTGGAGGAAGCTTCGGCAATGATGATGGAGGATTTCGCGAGCCAGTCGATCGACTCGACCTACAACGCGATCCGGGACGTGCGCTTCCCGAACTACATCGACTACAAGGCCGGTTCGTACAACTGCAGCCTGCTGACGTGGGATCCCTTTGGGGCCGCTTGCGACAGCTACTCCGTGTCCGGCTCGCTCGGCGGCTTCCTAGATCGACAACTCGGCCTGAGTTTCTACAAGAACCTTCTGACTAACGTCAGCAGCACAGACTCGGTAACGGTTCTAGATTCGTCGATCCGCGCAACGGTGCCGACTACTAGCCTGGGCGAGCAGCTGCGCCGTTTTGCCGCGACGTCTGGTGCGCTGATGAAGGCGCCTAGCCCCACTGGCTTCGGCTTCCCGGCGCGAGCGGAAGGTGGCTTTACGCTGCCGGTGATCGATCCGCAGGCGCTACTGGCCAGTCGCACGCTGACACAATCGGTTCCGTCAACGCTGCAGCCGTATGCCAGCCTCCCGGTAGTTCGAAAGGCCGTGAATGGCACGTATAGCGAGACGGTCAAAGTGCCGCCTAACTCAACGTTGTCTGTCGTGATTCAGTAACCCATGGGGCGGCAAGTGCCGCCCCTTTGTCTTTGGAGTGTTATGCAGAAGATCGTACTGGCCGCATTGGTGGCGCTCGGCCTTGCAGCCTGCGCGGGCGCTTCGCCCGCAGGCGTCCAGCGGCAGATGCTGACAGGTCAGATCCATATTAAGGGCAACGAACCGTTTCCAACTGTTATGTTGGAGACGGAGTCCCATGAAACTTGGGAGCTTGTCGGGATGCCGCTAGGGGAGGCGCGTTCGCTCATTGGACGGCAAGCAACCGTAGAGGGCACCGTGATCAAGGCTCCGGGACCTGGCGTTTGGCTGCCAACGCTGCGAGTGCACGGGAATTCGCGCACCCCAGAGCGCTGAGCGAATCGCGTTCCCGGAGGCTTAAAACCCTTATCAGGTGAAGTTCAGCCCAAAGAAAAGGGGAAGAGGTTGAAATACAAAGTCGACTCCGCGTACGTGAAGTCAGTCTAAAAGTTCGTTCCAGTGGCCTGCGACGACGAAAGAAAAAGGATGTACAAATGGTTAGGACCCTCGACATTTATCCGCCAGACACGCTCATTCTCGATGGCGTGACTTTCTGCGTGGACTTTTCCAAAGTTTCCATCGAAGGTGGGCATCCAATGGGGCCCGTATTTGCTTACGGGGCGGCAAGGGCCGTTCTTTCGGATAATGATGCAGAGCGACTGGTTGCTGTCGGCGTGAGAGACAACCGCTAGAATCAGGAAGGTGGCCAGCGGCTGCCGTCGCGATAACTTGAAGCGGGCGTTGTTGGCCTGGGGGTTCGAGAGCCCGCCCGTATGGTTGACTGATGACTGGCCTTCGAGGGAATAGTTCTATATCGAAGCCGCCGCGGAGCGTGGATACTCGCTTCGCTGGATGACTAGGAAAAGATGATGACATCGGATAGCTTGCGAAGGGGTTGGATCGTCCGCACTGGTAGCGACTACCTGTTCCCTCAAGGTGGGGATGTTGGCTACACCCCGAATCTGGCAGAAGCTGGAGCATTTGAGACGGAAGAAGAAGCCACGGAGGCGGGCCGGGATCATTGCGATCCTGGCTTTGTGGTGATGCGCGATCCTCGCTAAGCCAACGGAAAGCCCGCTGCTTGGTCAAGGTGCCCGCTTTGGTTGTGGGGCGCACCCCGGTGCGCCCTCTGGGGAGCCTTGTTGGGGGCTGACAAGTCGCGGCGGAAGAGCCCTTTGAAATCTATACCGTTTTCTATTCACATACCGTCAGAATGAATCTATCCGATTCGTTTCTTGAATGCAGGGGGCTATTGCGAGTACGGGGATTGAATTCCGAGGATGCTCCATCTGCAGAAAGCCCCCGGTATTGCTATGTTTCTTGTCCGCTCTCGGAAGCGTCCCGCGGCTACAGTTACTGGGTGTCTCATTTACGTAATCGATGATGATCAAGTGCAGAAAACCTGAATACTACGAGCCTAATGGTGGATGGGAGCTAGAGAACGGTGATGCCAAGCCGGTAATCGTTATTCTTGATCCGAACAAGGTCTTCGCGCAGTTGCAATTGCGACCTCGTTTTGAGCCTAATGCCGAGCGATTAGCGAGCGTAATGAAGATTCCTGAGAACGGTTTTCTTGAGATGCCTGAGGTCAGGTGTGTTCATGAAAGTTTGGTGTTTCGGCAAGGGCGTCATCGCACCGTAGCGCTTGCTAAGTTGGGCTTTCTAGTCTACCCCGTCGTAACCGTGGAGGGGCATGCATCTAGCCTACTTGCGAAGTTTGGCGCTTCCGTTAATGCTGCTCGCAGTCACTTTGATTGGAGTGCAATCGAAGACTATTCGGTAGTGGGTGCCTAACACCTGCGGTGCTGCGTAGAGGCGGAAACGGAACGGCAATGGAAACGGGCGCGCCAGCGTATGGCAAGCGTGCTTCGGTTCCAAATCTGCCACCGTCGGCCGAGCTAACTAAATGGCTTGTCCGAGACCTGATTTTTAGGTATTCTCTGCGCACCTACCGCGTCCCAGACGCATCGATCCTGCACCTCCTGGTGCCAGCTTCTGCAGTACGGTGGCCCGCCAGCATAGCCTGGTAGTCCATCCTTCCATCCCATCGGGAACCACGTTCCCGGTGCGGCTACGGGTTCCCCTATTTTTGCGAGAACCCACAATGCAACCCAATACCACTGCGCCTCTGCGCAAGATCCGTCGTCGCGCCAATCCGCGTACTTATCGCAATCCGACTGAGTTCGCAGAACTGTGCGCGTCCGTCAAGCTTCATGGCGTGATCCAGCCCATTCTCGTTCGGCCCGTAGTTCCTCCGGACGGCGATTACGAGTTCGAAGAGGTGGCCGGCGAAGGGCGCTATCTCGCCGCGTATGAAGAACATGGGCCGGATTATGAAATGCCTATCTACATCAAAGAGCTCGATGACGATACGGCGGACACCCTCGCGGGCGTCGAAAACGTGCAACGTGCCGACATGCCGCCTGCAGACGAGGCTGTCTGGGCTTCCGGCCAGGTCGGCCGCTTAAAGGGCGATCGCGACGAAGCCGCCCGATTGCTGGGCTGGTCTCGTAGCAAGCTCGATAAGCGGCTCGCGTTGATGAACTGCAGCGCGCTGGTTCGCGAGGCGCTGACGCACGAGAAGATCCAGCTCGGTCATGCCGAACTGCTGGCCACACTCGAAAAGGAGACGCAGGACAAGCTGCTTCCAGTCATCGTGAGCGAGAAAAAGCCTGTGTCGGAGTTGAAGAAGACCATCGAGGCGGCCGCGTGCGGCCTCGAGAAGGCCATTTTCGACAAGACGCAATGCGCCACATGCCAACACAACTCCTCGTTGCAGACGGAGATGTTTGGCGAGGCAATCGCAACGGGCAATTGCACCAACCGCGCGTGCTACATGGAGAAGACCGACCGAAAGCTCGAAGGCATTGCCTACGGGCTGAAGGACGAGTATCAGGTCATCCGCATCGTGCGTGCCGGCGACAACGAGACCCGCGTTCAGCTGCTGGTTGACGGGCCCACCGGCGTTGGTGAAGAGCAGGCGAAAGCTTGCCACGGTTGCCAGAACTTCGGCGCCGCGGTAAGCGGCCTGCCTGGCTCCTTCGGCAAGGTCTACAGCGGCCAGTGCTTCGATACCGTCTGCAACCAGCAAAAGGTTGCTGCGCGGATCAAAGCCGATAAGGACGCCACCAAGACTCCCGCGGTCAAACCGGCCGTAGGTGGCAAGGGGGCTCCTGCGAAAAAGGGCGACCAGTCCTCCACCGCGGCCGAGAAGCCGGTGACGTCGATCAGCGAGGGTGAAAAGGTGAAGGCTTACCGCACCGCCCTCTGGCGCAAGGCACTGCGCAAGGAAGTTGCGCAGAACGCCGACCAGGCGAACTCGTACCTTCTGTCGATTGCACTGAACGGGCTGGCACGCAACATCGCCGGCGACGTGATGGGCAAGTTTTTCGAGAAGCTGACTGAGCAGAAGTCGTCGTCCTCACTGCTGGGTTGCCTGACCGCTATTCACGCGTTGGATGAGCAGAAGCGACAGCAGCTGACGATCGGCCTAACCGTAGCTGCCATCGACGGCGTGGAGGTGAGCAATCTCCGCGAACTTTGCCGGTATCACAAGCTGGATCTGCGCAACCACTGGAATCTCCAGCAAGCGCAGGATTTTCTGGAAATGCTCACCAAGTCCGAGATGAAGGTTCTCGCAGACGAGATGGGTATCCGCAAAGCGCTGGGCGATGGTTTCGCCAAGCTGTTCAACAAATCGAAGCCCGAAGTCATCGCCGGCCTGCTGGCGGTTGACGGCTTCGACTACACCGGCAAGGTGCCCAAGGTTCTGGGCTACTGATCCGTTCACCTATCCATCTGCAGAGGGCGCCAGTCGGCGCCCTCTGTCATTTCATTCCCCAAAAGGTTTCACCATGTTCACTGAATTGGTTCCACTCGTTCGCGCGTGCGACAAGGTTGTTCTTACGCTGACGATGCAAGGCGACACGATGTCGGTCGTTGTGATGCCTGTCATCAAGGACGCTGCGGACCCCGCACTGACCCGGCCTCTGATGCTGTCGGCTACGCCGGCGGAACTGGATGCCGAGTTCGCGACGGCCGTCACCAGCGTGACAGAATCGCACCGCTCGCTTGCCGAGCAGGCCGAAGCAACGAGGTCGATTCTCGATGCAGCCAAGTCCACGCAATCGTCCAAGGCGACGAAAGCACTGACCAAGGCCGCATCGTCGTCGACGTCCGACGCCACCAGCGATACCGGTGACGATGACGAATCGGAGAGCGGTGCCGGCGCGCAACCGGAGGCGAAAGCCGACCCAAGCGCACCGGCTTCCACTGGTACCGACCTTGCTTCCCTGCTGTAAAGGAGAACCGTCATGGCACTCGAAGTCACGCAGCTCACCCGTGAGTTTTCCTATAACGGCATGACGTTGCCTGATGTGGGCCCGCAGTTCTCGCCCGATCAGGTGCGCGATGTGTACTCCGCTCAGTATCCCGAGCTGAACACCGCCGCGGTGGACGGCCCGGAAGTGAAGGGCGGTATTGCTCGCTACACGTTCGTCCGCGCCGCTGGCGCCAAGGGCGCGTATGCGCAAGTATGACCTGATGAAGGCGCTGGCCGCTGGCCAGTTTGCTGATACCACTACGGAGCCGCCCCTCGGGGCGGTTTTTCTACATTCTGAGGAGATGAAAGGATGCTGTTCGATCCTCGATCGTTTGTTTCAGAGCACGATGAACGGCAGCCCGGATGGACGTATTCACGAGAGCATCCCATTGCCAGACGCCGACCTGCCCATGATTTTCTGACATTGCCTTCCGTTGACCTGGCAGTACCATCGACGGCACGTCTCAGTTTTGGCGATGAGATCGACATGAAAGAACTGGTGCTCGCGCAGTTTCGGGCGGGTGTCATTGATGCCGAGCATGTGTCGAACCCCCTTGGGGCCGGCGATGCCTTCTCCCAGTCTTTCCAGGCGTGGCTCAAGCCTCGCTTGCCAGAGACCAAGGCGCTCCACTTCAATTTCGCTTTGATCGATCGCGGTGCCGCTGAAGAAGAGATCTCCGGAACCGGTCTTGATCAAGAACTTTCCGATCCCTTGTATCTGGCGATCATGCTTGAGCACGAGAACATTCTGGAGATCGGCGTCGATCGAGCAGATTCGCTTCGTGCCCTCGATCCCTCGTTGCTATACACGGCGATGAGACTTCTTGCACAAGCATCGGCGAAGTCGCTCCATATCCGTGCCCCAGAAGATTTCCTAGAAATGTTCTGTCGCTGGAACTGGGGGTATGAACTTCAGAGTGACGACGTGGCCGCGCGCCAGTGGCTCAAGGACGAGCGTGACATTGATGGTGAAGATGTCCTGCATCTTCTGCCGTCGGTTGTCCGCCCTCAGCTCGCGCCCGACGACACGTTACCCGAGTGGCAGCGGTCCGATAAGTCCCACAAGTTGCGAGAGCTCGATCAAAAGGGCCTCCGCGCATTGGCTAGCGCCACAAACGATTGGCATAGCAGCTTCTGCTCTTCCCTGGCCGACCTACAGCACGCATTGGCGGGTATGGGAAAGCGGTCTCTGCTCAAGGACTCGCAGTGGGCAGAGCCTGCCTATGCCGCCACCAGTCTGGCTTTTCAGGACTGCAACTACATTGGCGAACTGCTGGATGATCACTTCCAGTGCAGCTTCAACAGTGGTGATGCCACGATGTTCCAGTGTTTTATCCCGTTCGCCAATAGAACGGCAGCCATCCGAAAGCAATACCGCTTGCTGGAGGAAACACTACACCTTATCGCGCTGCTGGACCGGGTGCTTGATCATTTTAGTGAATAGGAGGGCCTATGGCCGGAATCCTGACCGCATCGCGGTCCTACGACGTGGCCCTTCAAGGGGCCATTTTGCTTTACGGGCCCAGACCGGGAGAGTTCACCTACTCGACGGCTCACCGTATCCACACCGTTGGCGAGAGCAATCGCCCAGTCATTGGACCCGGCACGCCGCTCAACCGGCAGGCACTGATCCACGCGGTACGCCAAGTCGCCGAGGCCTCGCTCCCCAAGGGCGAGTTCTTGACGCCAAACGTGCTGTCGATCAGCCCAACCGCAGTGACCTGGTGGTGCGAAGGTGCCAAGCGCCGCGTGTTCTTTGATTGCGAAGAGCTGGGAAAGCGCGGTGCGGTGGTGGAGCATCCCGGCCTTGTGTTTCAGGCCGCAGCTGACGGGTTCCGTGTTTTCGCCTTGCAATGCGAGGCGAGACCAGTCCCTGAAAGCATTCTCCACGAGCCTCCCTACTTCAACACGTGGGATCTAGGCGAGATCTGCATCGGCAGTGCCACTGTGCCCAAACGGATTGACGTCGCATCCATAACTGGATGGGAAGAGGGCTTCTTCAATTCGGCTTTCACCCACCCTAATCATGGTGGCAAACGCGTCGATTACGTCCATGGCTTCTTCGCCTTCTGGCGGGACATGCTTGACGGAAAGTTTCCCGACTTTCCTAAGCAAGTCCTCATCCCTATGAACATAACGCTGGCCGATCTGATCGCCGGAAAATTGGAGAAATAGCATGCATCCCGCTGACACTGCCTTGCAGCAGTCCTTTCCTTCCGTGATGGTGCCTCGCTTCGGTACGCTGACCCCCATGGCGCGGCCAGGCGAACGCTTGCTCATCGCGGCCAATGGTGTCTTCCTCGAAATCGTGAGGCCTTGGCTTCGCGTAGTCCGTCGTCTCGGTGTCTTTCAGTACCGCACGGCTATACCTTATGGCGAGACGGCGGAGGTCACCGAACTGCACTGCGGTCGTGTCCCCGCGACGCTCATCGGCGAGTTTGCTGAAATGGCGCGCATCGCGCATCCCAAGGAGACGGGCGGGTGGGTGGTTTGGAATGCCGCAACAGCGGCGTTTCGGCTGGTGCCAGTGCGGATCCTGGAGCATAGTGGCGGTCATTTGAAGTACGACCGTCCTGCGCTTTCGGAGGGCGAAGTCCTGGTGGTCGACTGCCATTCGCATGGCCGTCATCCTGCCGGGTTCTCGTCGACGGACAATACGGATGACCAGCACGACGTGAAGTTTGCGTTCGTGATGGGAAACTGCGATGCCGTTGTACCATCGTTCGCGCTACGTCTCTGTGCAAAGGGCATCTTCGAGAACGTGGAGAAGGTCCCCAGCGATTGGTATGCCGCGGCGCGCGCGGAGGTGATGGAATGACGTTCGAACATCGCATCCCTGCACCAATGACCCAACGGGCATGGCGAGTAGTAGTAGTTGGCGCCGGCGGTACCGGCAGCGCCTTGCTACCGAACCTAGCACGCCTGCATCACGCCATGCTGGAGCTTGGGCACCCTGGGGGTATCGACTGTACGGTCTACGATGACGACACCGTCAGCGACACCAACGTCGGCCGCCAGGGGTTCTACCCGGTTGATGTGGGCCAGCCCAAGGCCACGCTGATCGTGAACCGTCTGAACAATCTGATGGGCACGCGCTGGCAAGCGCAGACCCGTCGGATTGGCAGCGGTGACCGCTTCGCGTGCGACATGGTGATTGGCTGTGTCGACACGCGGGGCGCTCGCAAGGCGATCCTCGGCGCGATGCAACGTGGCACTGGTGGATACTATCTCGACTGCGGCAATGAGTCGGATCGTGGCCAGGTCATTCTCGGGCAGGTGCGCGGCAAGGCGACGGAACGGCTTCCCCATGTAGGAGACTTGTTTCCGGAGCTGCTGGACCCGAAAGGGGACAAGGCCGATACGGCGCCGTCGTGCTCAATGGCCGAGGCGCTGCAAAAGCAGTCGCTGGTTATCAATCCCGTGATTGCAGTGCAGGCGTACAACCTGCTTTGGATGCTGTTTCGTACCGGGACGCTGCAGTACTGCGGCGCATTCGTAAATCTGGCGACAGGACGCACGAGCCCGCTGCCGCTTGACCCGGTTGCATGGGAGCGCTTCGGCTATAAGCTGGGCGCGACAAAGGCCCGTGCCAAACGAAAACCACGACAATCCGTTTGAACAGCCACTCCCCAAAAGGGAGTGGCTTTTTTCTTTTGTGCGGTCATTGCGGGACGGCAGACCTGGCTGCTACCATTGCGCCACACCTCGCGCCTCCGGCGCATCGACCCGTGGCACTTGGCCACACACTTCATCAACCCGTTGGGGCACTTGCCCTGGCGGAGTGCTCCATCTTCCTCGGAGCACTTCATGAGCAATTCCACGTTTCAAGTCCCGGCACAATCGGCCTTTCGTCGAATCTTCGTGACGGGTCCCTGGCTCCCTGTCGGTGTTGTCGCCGCCGCCTACTGGAACGGCAAGCCTTGGCACACACTGACGTGTCCGATGTTCAGTCGTGCAGATGTGCAGCGATTGTCCGAGCTCTTGCCGGAGCTGACCTTTGATGAGCCGCGCAACGCGGTTCGGCATATCGAAGGGAGCCGTACCAACTGGTTTGATGCCGAGCCTCACGTAGTGGACGGAAAGCTCGTGGATCTATACGCCGTTGGCTTCGGTTGGGGCTGGCAGTTGGCGCGTCACGATACCGTACCTGCTACCCACGGGCAGTCTTTGCACGTGATGGTCCGTCCGGCCGCGCTCGAATGGATGCAAGCACTGGCCGACGAAGATCACGTGGCGCTGTGTGCGTATGCCTCCTTCCTGTTGTCCGGGTATATCGAACAGCGATTGGAATGCCGTCACCGGCTGGACCTATCTCGTTTCGATGCCGTGCTCGCCATTGCGAGCCGGCAGCTTCCTTTGCCGGGAGCGGTTCGGATTGCGGTGCAGTCCAGTGAATGGATTGCCGTGGTCGACGCGCTGACGCATCTCGCCGATGGCGGCGCATTCGATGCACTGCCGCTTCAAGCTCGGCGCGAGCGCGTCATCGAGGCGATGCTTGACCAACTGGCCCGCGAAGTCGGCGGCGCCTGAGTTGTAACCCTCTTTTCTTCACCCGTTGCGGGGCACGTCCCGCAGGGGAGTGCTCCGCCAACCTACAGGAGCACTTTAATGCCTCAAATCACTCTTTCCCGCACGCAAGCCGCGTCGCTCGTCGCTTTCTGTGACGCCGCTGGTTCGAACGAGTTCTTCATCGCGAAGGACCACGGTGCGTATGTCGGCTTCAGCACGGGCTCCACGCCCGAACAGCAGTGCCTCTTTTACTTCAAGGGCTGCAATCCCGCGAAGGACGCGGACTTTTACGAGAACGCGCGACACAGCTTCGGCGGTGATGACTTCGGTGAGCGCTTGCCGCTGGACGCCTTGCGCAAAGCACTGGACAACCCTCGCACGGAGAAAATTCGCATCGCTGTGACCAGCAAGTCCATCCGCGTCGCAACGTTTGCCTGACCGTTAAAGCGAGCTTTGCGCCTAATCCCGCGCAGGGGCAGGGCTCGCGTCCTCTTTCCAACTATGAACGCTAGAAAATTCCTTCTCACAAATCTGCATCTCGCCGTCGGATTCTGCGGCGTTGCTTTCGTGTCGCGCGCCTTCCGGTATTTCGAGTACAAGGGCTACTATGTGGCGGATTGGCTTGCCATTCCACGCGACCTCATGGCCTGCGGGGAGCATTTCCTTGCCGCCATCGGCTTTCCGGCCCTGCTGGTTGCAGTCAGTTGGTTTCTCTGGGGCGTAGTTCGCTCGCGTACGGTCGCCGTTAGGCCTCAGAGGATGAGGCGTGTCGACGATTATGCAGCGGCGACCTTGATGTTCGCGCAAGTCTTCGTGTACATGGGCTACGCGGCGTATTGGGAATTCGCCATGCATGGGGCGGTCGGACCGGTTACGGGCAAGCTGGCCAACCAGTTTGCCTTCGACGTCTATGGATTGGCACAGTACATCGCCATCATGACTGCCAAGCGCGCCTTTCCATTGACGCGCGAGCTTGGGCGTGAGGTTGCCGTTCCGGGCTTCCAGTTCTTTGGTGCTGATGCGGGAGGCCTGCGCGGTGCGACGGTCGCTGACCTCACACGTTACCACGCTCGCTATCCGCGGCTCGGGCTGTATATCACCATGCATGACGATGGAAGTGGAGAGACGCTTCCGCGCCTAGTATTTATCTGGGGGGGCGAAGAGATTTTCAACCCGCTATGCAGTTCCCCGCTGTGGCTCCATGCAGACCCTGCCGCAGAGTACGGTATCCCTCTCATCGATGCCCTGGCAATCGCACGCATCAACCGTTGCTGATTCCCTTAACCGCTGTTAAGATTTCTGCACCTACCGCGTCTCAGACGCATCGACACTTCCGGTTGTATAGCCGGACAGCTTTTTTCTTCTCCCACCTACGGGCCTTCCTGCCCGTGGGCATGTTGGCCCTTTTTTTATCGTTGAGGCCATCATGTTCAAGCGCATCGTTTCGCTTTTCCTTTGCTCGGTCATGTTCACCGGTTGTGCTATCCAGCAGACGTCTCCGAATGCTTATCGCAGCTCGGAAGCTCTGCGCACCGGCTCCGTGGAAATCGTCACTGTCGTCCGTGTCCGTCAGGTCACGATTGTCGACAGCGATGGCTATACGTCGGCCAATAGCGGCGTCCCGGGTATCGTTGGGGCGGTCGTGGGTGGCCTGCTCGGTGCCCGTGTCATTGGCGGTGGCAATGGACGTTACATTGCCGGCGCGATGTCCGGCACGGTGTCGGCGGTTGCTGCGCAAGCTGTGGCCAGCCACATGAACCGGCGCAACGGCCTGGAGGTCATTGTCCGCAAGGAGAATGGCAGCCAGATCGCGGTCACGCAGGATGCCGACCAGCAGTTCGTCACGGGGCAGCAGCTCTACCTCGTGGCCTCAGGTGGCGGCTATCGTCTGACGCGTTAATCGGGGTCCATTCGGATCTCCAACATCCTTCACCTTCCCCGCACGGAGTCCCCGTGCGGGGCTCCTGCGTCCATCGGAGCTTTCTATGCCATCCGTGGCAGACGCACACCAGAATTTCTCTCCCGTCCTCACTGAGGGCAAATCGATCGCGGAGGTTGTTGACCAGATCGCAGCCGCTCTTCGCGGTACCGAGCTGGAACCGGAATGGCTTGATGGTGCCAACTTCCCTGGAAATGACAACGAGGGCATGTATGGACCGAAGCCCGACCGTCCTTGGCCGGAACTTGGCGCACGCGATCGTCTCGCGGTGTATCTGCAGAGGGGGTGGTCGGAAGGCTGGATCGTCTATGTCGATTACATCGGCTATGCCGGCGAGGCACCGAACCGCACGACAGCCCTGCAGAAGCTTCTGATCGGTAAGACTTTGTCTCAGCGGCATGGCTGGGATGTGGTTCGCGCGATCAGCAAATTGCTCGACGTCACCTGAAGTCGCAGCGTGCAGGCCCGAGAGGGCTTGCCGAAGCCCCGTGGCTTCGGCAAGTCGCTTTCACCCGCGTCACAGACGCATCGACCCATGTCCGGCATCGCCCGGACTACCAACCCAGCTGGGACACTCGTCCCATGGGGAAGGGATGTCCCGTCCATATCGAGACTTCCATGAAACTTCCCAAATCCTTTATCCGTCGGCACCAACCGACAAATTCCGCTGCCTGTCAGGCAATTCGCCGAGATGCTTGCCGTGTTCTCCGTCGTTTCGCCGGCGACATGGCGCTCAGCCCGCGCGAATACACCATCCGCGAGCATCGCCAGCGTCGTCGCGACGTCGACGTGTTCGCTTTGCATACCGACTCGTTGCTGATCGAGATCCAGCATCCTGCTGGCGCAGAGGGTGGCGTGCTCATGTCCTACCGGACATGCCGCGGCCGCAATGACCTCACCGGTGGCCGTGACAACGCCGTCAGCGTTGATTCGCTGGCCAGCGATCAGGGCTACGCAAACCTGGTTGCCACGCTGCGCGTGGTGGCAGGGCGCCGCAGTTAAGGGGCAAGTATGTCGACGCTCATCAAAGTGACGTTTTCGGCCACCTCCGGCGAGGAGGTGTCAGGAAAGGCACAAATTGACCGGGGCAAAGGCATTGTTACCTTGCCGGCGCGCTTCTCAGTCTCTATCGATCGCGCCAGAAACGCTGGCGAAGGCTTCGAAATCGTGGCGCACGATAACGGGTATAGGTATCCGTTGTCGCATCAGGATGCCGACCGCTACAAGTTGGAAACGGACTCCCGTCGGCGAGATGGCTTCTGGCACCAAGCCTGGCGGGCCATTACGGAGCCACACAAGGACCAACGTCAGCAGTATGGCCGGTTCGCGCATACGCTGTCGGCGGCTGCCCTTATCGGGCTCGCTGGCTACATCAAGTCGATGCCCGCCTGGTCTCTGCACGCAGCATGGGAGATCTTCTGTTTTTTCCTATGCGGTGCGGTATTATTCGTCGTAGGCGCAGTCCTCTCAAAAGGAGATTAACCATGTTCGGTGTCGCACTTCTCGTCCTGACTGGCGCGATTTCCGCGTTCTTGCTTTGGGCAGACCGCAACGGTCGTCGTGTCCACAAGGACTGAAGCCAATCCCTTCTCAGGAGCCGATTCGTCGGCTCACCGCTTGAACGCACCCCTCGGGGTGCGTTTTTTCATTTCCACACCCACACGGGCGCCGTCCCGTCGGGGCCGGCTCCCCCCAAAAGGAGTAACCCCGATGAACCCGATCATCTACGGCGCTGGGCTGGCCAGCTATCCTGCTGGCGTCTTCCTGCACGCCAGTGTTTATTCCACCAACCTGCGCGCCGCAATTTCGCTGACTTGTGCCGACGACGACATGCCCTATGGCGTGTTGTCGGTGAACCTGGCCGATGCCGCGATTGCTGACGACGAGATCCTCGTGACGGCAGACTGGAACATTCCGCTCGATCTCAAGGCCTCGTTACTGGAGACCGGCAAATTTGTGCAAACCGGCAACTGGAATCAGGCGGGATTCGGTCGCGGCGAAGTCTGGCGCATTGCTGATATCGAACTGCTGTCGCAGGTCGCAGCCGCCCGTGTAGTCGCCAGTCGTGGCAAATCAGCTCGACGCGCTGCCGTAGTAGCCTGAGCGCTTCCTTTCAACCCTTGCGGGCCCATCCCGCAAGGCGGTGGGTCCGTGGGAGATACCCATGCCCATCATCATCAACGGAACCGGCCTAGCCGCAATACTGTTCAGATAGTATTTTTAAAGCCATAATCCTCATCCATCGAAGCTTCAATGGATGAGGGTGATGGCCAGAACACGCAAGACGCTGCCGTCGAGAGTTGACGTTGCGCATTTGATCAGCGCCGGGGTGCTGGCCAGCGTGTGTCCACGGACGTTGATCGAAGAAGTGTTGGCCGAGACCGGCAAGGCCAGCCAGCGGGAGCGGCTGCTGCCCGCGCCGGCAGTGGTGTATTACGTGATGGCGCTGGCGCTGTGGCGCGAAGCGCCGCTGGAGGAAGTGCTGCGCGTGGTGTGCGAAGGCC
>NZ_RCOG02000035.1 GCF_009663685.2 Cupriavidus sp. U2
GAATGGCGCAAGGTGTCGCAGAGCCTCACGCTGCAGTACGACAAGACCATGTACCTGCTGGAAGACCGCCCCGAGCACCGGGGGCTGATCCACCGCTACATCGAGGTGGCCGAATATCCCGACGGGCGGGTCGAGCTGTGGGCCGATGGCGCTTCCCTGCCCTACACCACGTATCACCGGTTTCCGGAGATCGACCAGGGGGCGGTGGTCGAGAACAAGCGGCTGGGCCACGTGCTGGCGATTGCGGCACGGGTGCAGGCGCTGCGCGACAGCCGGCATCAGGCGGGCCCGTCGCGCACGCTCTCGGGCGGGCCGCCCCGTGCGGTCAAGGCGCCCTTGAACGTCAAGCGCCAGCGGCTGATCAACCGGCTGGATCTGGAGCGCGCCATCGCGGGCACGGACGGCCCCACCCTGCTCCAGGCTCAGGTGCCACCGGCCAGCCCCACTGCCTTACGGGCACCCCACAAAAAGCATCCCGCCCCGCACAAAAAGCACGCTCGGCCTGACATTTCTATTTAGCGGACGGGGTGACCTTTCAGAGCCGCCTGGACAAAATCATGTAGAGGCTAAGTTGTAATGTCGTACCTGGGGGTGCGGACGATTTCTTGGACTGAGTTAAGTGGCGATTCCAAGGTGGCGCCGGTATTCGACCGGGCTCATTGCACGCAGCGACAACTTGATGCGCCGCTCGTTGTACCACTGGATATAAGAGTTTAGCTCGTGCGTGAATCCTTCTACCGTCGTGCCAGCCCAGTTGCGACAGTAGTACATCTCATTCTTCAGGCGACCGAAGAAGCCTTCACAGGCAGCGTTGTCAGGTGAGCAGCCTTTTCGCGACATGGAACGAATGAGACCAGCCGCCTTGACGCGTTGCAGCCATCCCGGCCAACTATAG